>NZ_JAOVZO020000001.1 GCF_025717065.2 Tahibacter soli
AGCTTGCGCTGGGATGACGAGCAACGGAGACGAGCAAAGAACGAGGAACCGCAGCGGACCGCTAGTTGCCCTGCCCGCCAATCCACGTTGCACGAATCGTCAATTCGTCATCGAGCGCGACGAAATCGGCCGCGTAGCCGGCCGCGATGCGCCCGTGGCTGGCGCCAAGACCCAGGAATTGCGCGGGATACGTCGACGCCATGCGCGCGGCTTCCGCGAGCGGCAGCCCGACGTGCCGCACCGTGTTGCGGACCGCCGCGAGCATGTCGAGCGCCGAACCGGCAAGTACGCCGTCGGGATTGAGCAGCGCGCCGTCGACGAGCTCGACGCGGCGGCCGTCGAGTTCGAACCAGGGCCGGTCCGAGCCGACCGGCGGCATCGCATCGGTGACGAGAAACATCCGGCCGCGCGGTTTCGCCGCGATCGCGATGCGCAGCGTCGCCCAGTGCACATGGTGACCGTCGACGATCAGGCCGCACCAGCTGTCGGCGTGATCGAGCGCCGCGCCGACGACGCCGGGCTCGCGGCTCGTCAGCGGCGTCATCGCGTTGAAAAGATGCGTCACGCCGCGCACGCCGGCGTCGAGCGCGCGCCGCGCGGTTGCGTAGTCGGCGGCGGTGTGGCCGGCCGCGACGATCACGCCGCGCGCGATCAACGACGCGAGCTCTGCATCGCCCACGCGTTCGGGCGCGAGCGTCACGAGCGTCACGCCGCGCCGGCCCGAGGCGACCAGCGCCACGTCCTCGTCATCGGGACGCAGAAACTTCGTCGCGTCGTGCGTGCCCTTGCGCTCCGGCGCGAGATAGGGGCCTTCCAGATGCACGCCGAGCACGCCCGGCACGCCGGCGTCGATCGCGGCGTCGGTCGCGTCGATGGCCGCGCGCATCACGTCGCGGTCGTCCGAGATCAGCGTCGGCAGAAAACCCGTGGTGCCGTAGCGCCGATGCGCCGCGCCGATCGCGCGGATGCCTTCGACGGTCGGCTCGTCGTTGAACAGCACGCCGCCGCCGCCGTTGACCTGGCAGTCGATGAAACCCGGCACGAGATACGCGCCTTCAAGATCGACGACGCTCGCCGCGGCCGCGCGCGGATCGTCGCGCGATACGACGGCGGCGATGCGCGCGCCGTCGACGAGTACGGCGAGCCCGGTCGCGAAGCCGTCGTCGGTCAGCACGCGGGCGTTGAGCAGCGCCTGTGTCATCAGACGGTTTCCGTCACTTTGTTCAGATGCGGCGGCACGTCGGGATTGTGCCCGCGCCGCACTGCGAGCGCATTCACGGCGCGATAGAACTGGCGCACCGCGACGAGCGGCGCGCAGACCGGGTGCATGGGCGCGCCGAGCGGCAGGTTCGCGCCGACCGGATCGCCGGGCGCCGCGACCCACACGTGCGCGCCGCGCTTGCGGAATTCGTCGGCCACCGCGAGCGTGCCGGCGAGCGTGCCGTCGTCCTGGCCGAACGCGAGCACCGGAAAATCCGGGCCGACGAGTGCCATCGGACCGTGCTTCACCTCGGCCGAGCTGAAGCCTTCGGCGTGCAGGCCGCTCGTTTCCTTGAACTTGAGCGCGGCCTCCTGCGCGGCGCCCAGGCCCAGGCCGCGGCCGAGTACGAACAAGTTGCGCGCGTTCGCGAGACCGTCGACGAGCGACGCCCAGTCGTGGCGCCACGCGGCGCGCATCGCGTCGGGTACGCCCGCGAGCGCCGCGCGCAGCGTCGCGTCGCCTTTCCACTCTGCCGCAATGTGCACGATGGCCGACAGCGAACACAGATAGCTCTTCGTCGCGGCCACCGACAGCTCGGGGCCGGCATGCAGCGCGATCACGTCGTGCGCGGCCGCCGCGAGCGGCGAGTCGGCGACGTTGACGAGCGCGACGACGTGCGCGCCGGCGTCGCGCGCGCGTTCGGCGTTGCGCACGAGATCGGGGCTCTTGCCCGATTGCGAGATCGCGACGAACAGCGCGCCTTCCAGGCGCAGCGGCGAGGCGTAGACCGAACTGACCGACGGCGACGCCGACGCGGTGGGGAAGCCCAGTTCGGTCTCGAACACGTATTTGGCGAACGTCGCGGCGTGATCGGAACTGCCGCGCGCGCAGGTCACGACGAAGCGCGGCGGCGTCTCGCGCAGGCGGCGCGCGAGCGCGCCGACGGCTTGCGCGTTCGCCGCGAGCTGCGCGGCGATGCGGTCGGCGGCCTCTTCGGCTTCGCGGTACATGTGCGTGGATTGCGGATCGAGGGTCATGAGAGACATCCGGTCAGGTCGCGTCGCCCGTCAGTTCGGCGACGAAGTCGTAGGCGTCGCCGCGATACCACGAGCATGTGAACTCGACGGCGCGGCCGTCGTCGAGAAAACTGCGGCGTTCGATCAGGAGGCCCGCGGCGCCCGCGGGCACGTTGAGCTGTGCGGCCTGGTCCGCGTCGAAATTCACCGCGCGCAGGCGCTGCAGCGCGCGTTGCGGACGGCAGCCGTATTTGTCGAGGGTTTCGTACAGCGAACTCGTCACGAGCTGCGGATCGGGCAGAAACGACTGCGGCACCGCGGTGCGTTCGATCGCCAGCGGCTGCTCGCCGGCATAGCGCAGGCGAAAGATGCGCGCGACGCGCGTACCCGGCGACAGCGACAGCGCCATCGCCTCGTCCGGCGTCACCTCGCCGAGGCTGCGCTCGAGAAACACCGAGCGCGGCTTCATGCCGCGCGCGCGCAGGTCGTCGGAAAAACTCGTCAGACGCGAAAACGACTTGACGATGCGCCCGGCCACGAACGTGCCGGCGCCGTGACGCTGAATCAGCACGCCGTCGTCGACGAGCCCGGCGATGGCCTTGCGCACCGTGACGCGCGACAGGTCGAGCAGGGTCGCCAGGTCGCGCTCGCTCGGCAGCGCCGAACCCGGCACGAGATCGCCGTCGCCGATCGCGCGCTCGATCAGGCGGCGCACGCGCAGCCACGCCAGATCGCGCTCGCCGGCCGTTTCGCGGCCGATGCGGTGCCAGGTTTCGAGGAGGGCGGTCGACATGTCCAGAACAATACCAGTACATAACCAGTGCCGTAAAGCCGACCGATAGCAACGCTACCGTCTGTCGATAGGTATCGGTGTCAACGACGGGGTAGCGAGGCGTGGTATTTCAGTGGTATGTTCGTCGGCAATGCGGCGGCGAGGCGTATCCGTGACTACCCAGGCACCACCGGTCGAGGCGTTCGACCTCGTGATCTTCGGCGGCACCGGCGATCTCGCCGTGCGCAAGCTGCTGCCGGGGCTGTTTCATCGCTATACCGACGGGCAGATCCGGCCCGGCAGCCGCATCATCGGCGTGGCGCGCGACGCGCTCGGCGAATCGGAGTACCGCGAACGCGTGCGCGCCGCCGTCGAGAAGGGCGCCGGCGACGAGGCGAAGAATGGCGACGCCGTCGCGACCTTTCTCGAACTCGTCGACTATGTGGCGCTCGACGCGCGTAAGGACGCCGGCTGGGCGCAGTTCGCGCAGAAGCTCGCGCTGACGCCCGAGCGGGTCTGCGTGTTTTATCTCGCGACCAGCCCCGAAATCTTCGTCGAGATCTGCGAGCGCCTGCGCGAGCACGGCCTCAACACGGGGCAGGTGCGCGTGGTCGTGGAAAAGCCGATCGGGCGCGATCTCGCCTCCGCCGCGGCGATCAACGACGCGGTCGGCCGCAGCTTCGGCGAGCACCAGACGTTTCGCATTGACCACTACCTCGGCAAGGAAACGGTGCAGAACCTCATCGCGCTGCGCTTCGGCAACGCGCTGTTCGAGCCGTTGTGGAACGCCGAACATATCGACAACGTGCAGATCACCGTCGCCGAATCGATCGGCGTGGAGATACGCGGCGCGTTCTACGACGGCGCCGGCGCGCTGCGCGACATGGTGCAGAACCATCTCCTGCAGCTGTTGTGCATGGTCGCGATGGAGCCGCCCGCATCGCTCGCGCCCGATGCGATCCGCGACGAAAAGCTCAAGGTGCTGCGCGCGTTGAAGCCGATCGACGAATCGAACGCGGCGCAGCTCTCGGTGCGCGGGCAGTATCGCGCCGGCGCGTCGAACGGCGGTGCGGTACCGGGCTATCTCGAGGAAATCGGCAAGCGCGAATCGCGCACCGAAACGTTCGTCGCGCTCAAGGCCGAAGTGCGCAACTGGCGCTGGGCCGGCGTGCCGTTCTACCTGCGCACCGGCAAGCGCATGCCCGAGCGCGTGTCGGAAATCGTCATCACGTTCCGCGCGATCCCGCATTCGATCTTCACCGAGCAGGCCGGGCCGATCTTCGCGAACAAGCTCGTCATCCGCCTGCAGCCCGACGAGGGCGTCAAGCTCATGGTGATGAACAAGTATCCGGGCCCCGGCGGCCTGCGTCTGCGCGAGGTGGCGCTCGACATGAGCTTCGCCGAGACGTTCGGCGTGCGCTATCCGGAAGCGTACGAGCGCCTGCTGATGGACGTCGTGCGCGGCAACCCCACGCTGTTCATGCGCCGCGACGAAGTGGAGGCGGCATGGGCGTGGGCCGATCCGATTCTCAAGGCGTGGGAAGGCATGCAGGACGGACCGAAGCCGTACACCGCGGGCACCTGGGGACCGAGCGCGGCGGTCGCCCTGATCGAACGCGACGGACGCAACTGGCATGAAGACGGCTACTGACGGCGACTGCGCGCGCGATCTCGCCGCGAACATTCGCGAAGTGCGGCACGGCGGCCGCGAACCGCTCGCGCAGGCGCTCGCCGCGGCCGTCGCGGACGATCTGCGCGCCGGCATCGCGCAGCGTGGCGTCGCGTCGCTCGCGGTATCGGGCGGCAGCACGCCGCGGCTGTTCTTCGATCATCTGGCACAGGAAGATCTCGACTGGTCGCGCGTCGTCGTGACGCTCGTCGACGAGCGCTGGGTGCCCGAAACCGACGCGCGCTCGAACGCCGCGATGGCGCGCAAGGCGCTGTTGTCGAACGGGTCGGGCCGCGCGCGCTTCGTACCGCTGTACGACGACGCGCCCGATCCCGAAAGTGCGCTCGACGTCGTCGACGCGCGCCTCGACGACGTGCCGCTGCCGTTCGACGCGGTCGTGCTCGGCATGGGGCTCGACGGCCACACCGCCTCGTTCTTTCCGCACGGCGACCGTCTGGCCGCGGCGCTCGATCCGCGCGGCGAAGCGCGCGTGATCTCGATGCGCGCCGAAGCCGCGGGCGAGCCGCGCATCACGCTGACGCTGCCGACCCTGCTTGCGACGCAGGCGCTGTATCTCCACATCGAAGGCGACACGAAGGCGCAAGTGCTGGCGCAGGCGCTGGCCGCCGATGCGACGGCCGAAGAGTTTCCGATCCGCGCCGTCGTGCGCTACGCCGGAGAGCCCGTGCGGCTCTACTGGTGTCCGTAACCCCCTTGCGCGCCACCCGCCGGAGAGCGCCATGCCGCTGAATGCCATTGTAGAAAAAGTCACCAACGACATCGACGCGCGCAGCCGCGACACGCGCGAGCGGTATCTGTCGCGCATCGACGCGGCGCGCATCGACGGCTCGCGCCGCAATCGCCTGTCGTGCGGCAACCTCGCGCACGGATTCGCCGGCTGCGCGCCCGCCGACAAGGCGCGGCTGCGCGACGGGGTCGCGCCGAATCTCGGCATCGTCACCGCATACAACGACATGCTCTCGGCGCACCAGCCGTACGAGCGCTTTCCGGCGCTGATGCGCGAACACGCGTACGCGATCGGCGCGACGGCCGAAGTCGCCGGCGGCGTGCCGGCGATGTGCGACGGCGTGACGCAGGGCCGCATCGGCATGGAACTGTCGCTGTTCTCGCGCGACGTGATCGCGCTGGCGACCGGCATCGCGCTGTCGCACGACATGTTCGACGCGGCGCTGTACCTCGGCATCTGCGACAAGATCGTGCCGGGCCTGCTCGTCGGCGCGCTGCGCTTCGGCCATCTGCCGGCGGTGTTCGTGCCCTCGGGTCCGATGCCGAGCGGCGCGTCGAACGACGAGAAGGCGAAGGTGCGCCAGCGCTACGCCGAGGGCAAGGCCGACCGCGCCGAACTGCTCGACGTCGAGGCGCGCTCGTACCACGCGCCGGGCACGTGCACGTTCTACGGCACGGCCAATTCCAACCAGATGCTGATGGAGATCATGGGCCTGCAGCTGCCCGGATCGAGCTTCGTGCCGCCGAACAACGAACTGCGCGACGCGCTGACGCGCGCGGCGGTCGAACGCGCGGCGGCGCTGACGTCGCTCGGCGACGACTATCGGCCGGTCGGCCGCCAGATCGACGCGCGCGCGCTCGTCAACGGCGTGGTCGGCCTGCACGCCACCGGCGGATCGACGAATCACCTGCTGCATCTCGTCGCGATCGCGCGGGCCGCGGCGTTCGACCTGCGCCTCGAAGACTTCGACGCGCTCGCGTCGGTCGTGCCGCTGCTCGCGCGCATCTACCCGAACGGCAGCGCCGACGTGAACCATTTCCACGTCGCGGGCGGCATGGGTTTCCTGATCGCGCAGCTGCTCGACGTGGGCCTGCTGCACGACATCCCGACCGTCGCCGGCGGCAGCCTCGATGCGTACCGGCAGACGCCGTTTCTGGACAAGGATAAAAAGCTCGGCTGGGGCATCACGACGCCGGCGACGCTCGATGCGTCCGTGCTGCGGCCGGTCGCCGAACCGTTCCGCGCCGACGGCGGGCTGCGCCTGCTCGAAGGCAACCTCGGCCGCGCGGTGATCAAGGTGTCGTCGGTACCGGAAGACCGCTACGTGATCGAAGCGCCGGCGCGCGTGTTCGAAGAACAGGAAGACGTCGAGCGCGCGTTCAAGGCCGGCGAGCTCGATCGCGACGTCGTCGCGGTCGTGCGCCATCAGGGGCCG
Source organism: Tahibacter soli (assembly GCF_025717065.2). Taxonomy (GTDB): domain Bacteria; phylum Pseudomonadota; class Gammaproteobacteria; order Xanthomonadales; family Rhodanobacteraceae; genus Tahibacter; species Tahibacter soli. The sequence goes on from NZ_JAOVZO020000001.1 coordinate 6,842, forward strand.
CGCGCGAACGGCATGCCGGAGCTGCACAAGCTGACGCCGGCGCTCGGCGTGCTGCAGGCGCGCGGGCATCGCGTCGCGCTCGTGACCGACGGGCGTATGTCCGGCGCGTCCGGCAAGATTCCCGCGGCGATTCATCTCACGCCCGAAGCGTCGACCGGCGGCCCGATCGGCAAGCTGCGCGACGGCGACGTGATCCGTCTCGACGCGCGCGCCGGCACGCTCGAGGTGAAGGTCGATCCGGCCGAATGGGCCGCGCGCGTGCCGCACGGCCGCGACCTGTCGTCGCATCACCACGGGCTCGGCCGCGAGATGTTCGCGATCTTCCGCCAGGCGGTCGGTCCGGCCGACCGCGGCGCCAGCATTTTTGGAGAAATGGAATGAGCGACGCGATCGCGGGCAAGCAGGCATCCGTCGAGCGCGTGCTGCGGCTCGGTCCGGTCGTAGCGGTCGTCGTCGTGCGCGAGCTGGCGCACGCCGTGCCGCTCGCGCGCGCGCTCGTCGCCGGCGGCGTGAAGGCGGTCGAAGTGACGCTGCGCACGCCGGTCGCGCTCGACGCGATCCGCGCGATCGCGGCCGAAGTCGAAGGCGTCGCGCTCGGCGCCGGCACCTTGCTCGCGCCGCGCGATTTCGACGCGGCGCTCGCGGCCGGCGCGACGTTCGCGGTGTCGCCGGGATCGTCGCCGCTGCTGCTCGACGCGGCCGACGACAGCGCGCTGCCGTATCTGCCGGGCGCGGCGACCGCGACCGAGGCGATGACGCTCGCCGAGCGCGGCTACCGCTGGCAGAAATTCTTTCCGGCGGTGCCGGCCGGCGGCGTCGAATACCTCAAATCGCTCGCGAGCCCGCTGCCGGGCATCGGCTTCTGCGCGACGGGCGGCGTCAGCGCGAGCGCGACGCCGGCGTGGCTCGCGCTGCCGAACGTCGTCGCGGTCGGCGGCTCGTGGCTGACGCCGCACGATCTCGTCGCCGCCGGCAACTGGCCGGCGATCGCGGCGCTGGCGCGCGAGGCCGCCGCATTGCGCTAAACCGCCTGCAGTTCCTCGCGCAACACCTGGCGCAGCCGCTCTTCGGTCAGCGGCACCTCGTGCGGCTTGAGGTACTCGCGCAGCGCACGGTTGATCTCGGTCTGGTAGCCGGTACCCGCGGCGGCCGCGCGTCGGCGGTATTCCTCGATCACGTCGCTGTCGAGCATGATCGTGATGCGGGTTTTCGGCCCGGCCTGTTCGCGCAGCTTGGTCAGATGCGGAACGTTCTTGGCGCGTTTGGCTTTGGAAAAGTCGTTGTCAGTTTTCATAGGCCCCGGTCTCATTCTTCGTTGCCTTGCGGGCGGAGATCAGTCGTACGGTTTCCTCGCGTAGCGTGTAAACCACGACCAACAATCGCCCTCGGGCGCTCATGCCGAGCACGATCCAGCGGTGCTCGCCCTCACAGTCGTCCTCCATCGCCAGCGCGTTTTCGTCGAGCAACGAGGATGCTGCCTCCTCGAAACTGACGCCGTGCTTGTGTTCGTTCGCGGCGGCTTTGAAAGGGACGAATGCGATCTGCATGAGCAAACTATGCATATAAAATATGTATTGCGCAAGCGGCCACCAACGGTTCGTTCAGCCACCGTCTTGCAACGCGCGTCATGGAAACGCGCGCCGCGAACGGTCGAGAATCGGCGGATGTTCGCGGCGTCGCCGATGCTGCGGTTCGTACAAATCCGGAAGGGAACTCTGCCATGAGCAAGAATTTTTACCGTTTGTCGGCGCTGGCCGTTCTTGTCGCGGGCACCACGCACGCGCAGACCATGCCGCCCGACGCGCCCGGCGCGCAGGACCACGCCGCGATCAGCCGCTACGCCGGCTCGTGGCTCGTCGCGCAGGAAACGCGTCCGTTCGACCAGGTGAAGCTGCCGTCGGGCAACGACGTCGCGACGGTCGAAGGCCGCGTGACGCGACTGTTCTACGTCGGTCCTGCCGGCAAGTCGGTGCTCGAAGTGCAGCGCAACTACGAGCAGGCGCTCGAAGCCGCCGGCGGCACGCGCCGCGACGGCTGCGCCGACGACGCGTGCGGACGCCGGCCGTTCAAGCCGCTGCGCGATCTGTTCGCCGATCCCAAGCTGCCGAAGGCGCAGCTCGAAGGCTGGAGTCCGATCACGCTGCTGCAGCAGTGGCAGGAGGCCGGCACCGAGCGCTACTGGTACGGCACGGTGAACACGCCGAACGGCGCGCTGCACGTCGCGGTGCTGACGGCAAAGCCCGGCACGATCGCGCTGTCGAGCAAGTACGCCGCGACCGTCATCGAAATCGTCGAGCCGAAGGCGATGGACGCGGGGAAAGTGACGGTCGATGCCGGTGCGCTGACGAAGGGGCTCGAAGCCGAGGGCAAGGTCGCGCTGTACGGCCTGACGTTCGACACCGGCAAGGCGACGATCAAGCCCGAGTCGGCCGCGCAGCTCGAACAGATGGCGCGCGTGCTGCAGGGCAACGCGTCGCTCAAGGTGCACATCGTCGGACACACCGACAACCAGGGCGCGCTCGACACGAACCTCGCGCTGTCGAAGGCGCGCGCGCAGGCCGTGGTCGACGCATTGGCGACGACGTACAAGGTCGACGCGCGGCGTCTTTCGGCCGCGGGCCTCGCGAGCTACGCGCCGGTCGCGAGCAACGCGAACGATGCGGGCCGCGCGCGCAATCGCCGCGTCGAAATGGTGGTGCAGTAACCGGTCGCGGCGGCCGGTTACGCCGGCCGCTGCGTGCGCCAGAACGGCAGCGTCGCGTCGACGACGAAGCCGAGTCGGCGATACAACGCCACCGCGCGCGTATTCGACGCACTGACGTGCAGAAACGCGCGGTCGCCGCGCGCCTGCGCGCCGGCCGCGACGTGCAGTGTCAATCGCGCCGCGTAGCCGCGGCCGAGATGATCCGGATGCGTGCAGATCGCGCTGATCTCCTGCGCGTCGTGCGTCGCCATGCGTTCGCCGGCCATCGCGACGAGGCGTCCGTCGACGCGGATGCCGACGTAGCGGCCGAGCAGCCGCGTGCGCGGACGGAAGAAAAACGGATACGCGATGCCGGTGAGTTCGAGCATGTCGGGCACGTCGACGTCGCGCAGTTCGAGCACGGGTTCGTCCGGCGCCGCGACGGGCGTCGGCAGCCGCATCTGCAGGATGTCGCCGACGGGTTCGGCGACGAGGCCGTCGGGCAGCACGTCGACGACGAAGCCGGCTTCGCCGGGCGCCATCAGTGCGACGACGTCGGCCGCCGCGACCGAGGCGTCGGCCACCGCGAAAAACGGCGCGACATCGCCGGGATAGCGCCGCGCACGCGCGTCGCCGATCGCGAGCGGCGCATGGCGCGTGGTCAGCGCCTGCCAGACGGGGTTGCGGATGATGGCGCTCATGTCTCGAATCCGGTCGATATCAGTGCCTGTACTGTCGGGATCGGCCAACGCGGAGACAAGACCCGACGCGGAACTTCGCTCGATTCATCCGCTCGACTCGCCACCGGCGTACCTCGAGCCCGCGGCAGCAGGGCTGCGAGAACGCCAGTCGGCGCGCGTCGAGCGGCGCAATCCGGTTCGCGAGCAACGACGATTGAGCGAGTCACTGCTTGTGTTCGTCGAGCCATGCCACGACACGCGACCAATGCCTGGAAGTGGCGTACTCGCGAAAACTCGATTCGTGGTCGGAGAGCTTGGACAAATCCGATCCCGCGTCCAGCAGCAGCATCGCGACGTCTTCGTTTGCTGCGCCGCCGAGCGCGGGCAAACCGTATTTGCCGGGCGTCGATGCGTCCGCGCCTTCTTCAAGCAGGTAACGCACGAACGCGACGTCGCCGGCGCCGGCTGCTCGATGCAACAGCGTGTCGCCGTTCGCCGCGGCCGCGTGCAGGTCGCATCCCTGCGCCGCCAACCACTGCGCGATCTTCAGACCCTCCCATTTCGCCGCGCCGTAGGGCTTTTCCAACAGCAGCGTTACCGGGACGCGTTTCGCGGTTTGTTTCCCGCTCTCGTCTTCGTCGTCGAATTCGAGCGACGGCGTTGCGGCGTTTGCGGCAGACCAGACGCGCTGAACCGATGCCAGCCTTGCGCCTTTTATGGCGGCGCGAAATGCGGCGTCGACTTTCGCGCGATCTATCTGGCCGCGGGTTTCAAGCGCGCCGTTCGCGATCAGAGCATCGGCAGTCTCGGCTTTGCCGTTTTCCAGCGCGATATCCAGCAGAGTGCCGGTACGCTGGCGCCATGCACCTTGCGACGGCTTGCCATCGTCACGCGCGCCGCGTTGCAGCAGGCGCAGCACGGCCTTGTCGCTGTCGCCCTCGCGTTCCGCCACCGATCGCCAGAGCAGGGCGGTGCCTTCGGGCGATGCGAAGTCGAATCCTTCCTGATCGAGCAGGTCGACGGTTTCCACGGAGAGGCGTATCCAGCGATCGGTCTTTGCCGCCGCATCGATCTCGCGCTCGAATTCGCTGATCGCCACCGGCATGCCGACCATTTCGCCGACATAATCATGGATGCGATGCGAACGTTCGCCCGCCTTGATCGTGACGGTTTGGCTCGGATTGTCGGTGATCGGCGCGATGTATTCGGTTTTCGACGACCAGATGTTCTTCGTGTGCATGCTTTCGACCAGTCGCGCGACCTCGGCGGTCGGGATTCGATAGCGGTGTTCGCCTTCGACGTCCACGAACGCCCTGCCTTTGTACGTCACACTGCCGTCGCCGCGAATTTCGACCGTATAGCTCGGGCACGAGCCGAAACAGGCGGTGCGTTCGAGCCCGATCACGAACTGGTCGAGCGGCACGTCCACCGGCGACGCGGTCGATTCGACGCGTTCGACCTCGCGGACGTTCTCGGTAACGATCGCCGCCGCCGATCGACCGTCGGCGAACGGTCGATAGCGCACGTCGGCGAGCTTTTCCAGCCAATTGCGCCGCTGCCTGTTCAGTGGCGCCTTCTTGCCGAAGTCGTTGACCAGTCGATAGCAATCCACGTTGCCGTTCGCGTTGATCCGCAAGGCCATCTCGAATCCCCAGAGATGCCCCGGACCGTCGCCACGGTCATATTCGACCGGCGGGATCGATCCCTCGCGATGTGACGCGACCTCGTCGTCGGACGGCACGTATCCGAGCAACTGGTCGGGCCGGCATTCCGGGATCGGCGGAGTCTCGGGCGCTGCAGTGATCGCGACGGCCCAAAGCATCGTGGTGGTGATTTCAAGAATCGATAGCATGGATGCGTGGCCCCGGTCGTCTGCCGCGTTGTCGATGCACGTCGTCGTAGCGCGAGTGCGCGAAATGCGCAAGTCGGACAGCTGAGCGCGCGTGTTCGTTCACGAGAGGCATCGAGGATCGGCTCGGGCGTTCGTGCCGGAATACGAAAATGCGCGTAGTGCCAAGGTATACCGCGATCGGCGCGACGCCGTCGGCGCCCGGAGTCTGCGCGTTGCGATGCTGCTGAAGTTTTTGGTGCGCTACTCTTTCACTTGGCCGGCGATGCGATCCAGATTCGCGTTCACGCGCGACAGCAGCGCGAACAGCTGATCACGTTCCTTCTCGCTGAAACCCGCCAGCGCCTTGAGGCTGGTCGACCGTTCGCATCCGACGCTGTCGCGACTGGTCGGGCGCGGCAAGATGAGCGCGGAGGGCGACGGCAAGGCGCTCATTGCGCAGCGCAACGGCAACGCCCACATTCACGGCTACGCCATCTTCCGCGTGCCGGCCGACTGGATCGGCAAACGGTTCGACTTCGCGTCGCCGACGGCAATGCGGCAGGCGCTCCTGCAAGAGTTCCACGGCTACGCCGACGAGATACGCGATCTGTTCCGCGCGGCGAACGACTCGTTCGCGGAGCGGCCGATCTACGCGCTGCCGAGGGTCACTGCTGGACGAACCGGCGCGGCCTCACCTTGATCGGCAATGCGGCGCACGTCATGTCGCCATTCGGCGGCGACGGCGTCAACAATGCGATGCTCGATGCCGCAGAGCTTGCGCGCCTGTTGAGCGAAAGGGCGGATTGGCTCGAAGCCGTCGCCGAATACGAACGCCTGATGTTCGTGCGCGTCGCGGAATCGGCAGAAGGCGCTGCCGACGCGGCGGCGACGTTGTTGTCGCAAGACGGGCAGGCGCTGACGCTCGCGACGTACCGCAGCCATGCCGCAACCGGGCAGCCGACCGCGTGCAGGGCGGTTCGCCGCGCATGATCGCTTCGCATCCGTACCGGCGCGGGCGCTTTCGCATATCCATTGCGACCCGCCCCGCGCTCATGCGACGCTGAACCCTTCGCCGTGCCGCGACGTCCGCGGCGCGGCGCCCTCTGCGACGCGGTGAATCCCTTGCTTTTGATGATCGACAACTACGACAGCTTCACCTGGAACCTCGTGCAGTACTTCGGCGAGCTGGGGCAGGACGTCACCGTCGTGCGCAACGACGAGTGGACCGTCGACGCGATCGCCGCGTCCGGCGCGAGCCGCGTCGTCATTTCGCCCGGGCCGTGCACGCCGAACGAGGCCGGCGTGTCGCTCGAACTCCTCGCGCGGCTGTCCGGCACGCTGCCGATCTTCGGCGTGTGCCTGGGCCATCAGGCCATCGGTCAGGCGTTCGGCGGCAAGGTCGTGCGCGCGCGGCAGATCATGCACGGCAAGACCTCGATGATTCATCACGCCGGCCGCGGCGTGTTCCGCGACCTGCCGAACCCGTTCGAGGCCACGCGGTACCATTCTCTCGTCGTGGAAAAAGAATCCTTGCCCGACTGCCTGGAAGTCACCGCGTGGACGCAGCGCGACGACGGCGCTATCGACGAGATCATGGGCCTCAAGCACAAGACGCTCGCCGTCGAAGGCGTGCAGTTCCACCCCGAATCGATCCTGACGCAGCACGGCCGCGAACTGCTCGGCAACTTTCTCGCCGCATGATTGCCGCCGCCGCGTGGTGGCTGGGCCTCGCGCTCGCCGCGTCCGACCCCGCGCCCGTCGAGCGCTGCCGCGCGCTGCAGCAGCGCGAACCGCGCGAGGCGATTGCCGCATGCGACGCGGCGTTCGCGTCGCTCGACGTGAAAACCAACGCCGAGCTCGCCGAGGAAATGCTGTTTCGCCGCAGCGACGCGCAGGCCGCGACCGGCGACTTTGCCGCGGCATCGGCGACGCTCGATCGCGCCGCCGCGATGCCGCCGGACCCCGCGCGCTGGATGCACGATTTCCGGCTCGAGCGCCGCCGCGGCATTCTCGAATACCGGCAGGGCCGCTACGCCGCCGCGCTGCCGCTGTTTCGCGCCGCGCGCGAGCGCGCCGCGGCGCACGACGACGCCACCGCGCTCGGCCAGAGCGACAACGATATCGGCAACGCGCTGCGCCGCATCGGCAGCTATCGCGAAGCGCTCGCGGCGTATCTGTCGAGCCTCGAGAACAAACGCCGCGCCGGCGACAAGCACCTCGGCGCGCTGCTGACGAACCTCGGCGATCTCTACCGCGACCTCGGCGACATTCCGGCGTCGCGCACGCGCTACGAAGAAGCGCTCGTCGACTACGAACGCGACGGCCGCACGCTCGATCGCGCGCATACGCTCGACGCGCTCGGCACGCTGATGCTCGACGCGAAGGACCACGACGCCGCCGCGCGGTATCTCGGCGACGCGCAGGCCGCGTTCGCGCAGCTCGGCGCGCGTTCGGACGAGATGCGCATCTGCGCGCGGCTCGCGCGCCTCGCGCTCGATCGCGGCGATGCGCGTGCGGCCGACGCGGCGCTCGCGCGCGGCACGGCGCTCGCGACGGAACTGAACCTGCCGCCGTCGCCCGACCTGTCGCTGCAGGCCGCGCGCGCGAAACGCGCCGCCGGCGACATGCGGGGTGCCGAAACGCTGCTCGCGGCGGCCCTCGGCCGGCTCGCGGCCGACGCGCCCGAGCGCGTCGCGCTGCTCCAGGCGCGCGCGGAAACCGCCGCGGCGGCCGGCGATACGGCCGGTGCCTATCGCACCTACGTCGAGTTTCATGCGGCCGACGCCGCGCACCGCGATGCCGAACACGATCGCGAACTGACCGAACTGCGCGTGCGCTTCGACGTCGCCGAAAAGGAGCGCGCGCTGCAGCGCCTCGCCGACGAGAACGCGCTCGCGGCGCTGTCGCTGCGCTATCGCACGAGCCAGCTCGCGCTGGTCGGCGCGCTCGCGCTCGCGGGTTTCGCGGTGTTCGCCGCGCTGTTCTACCGCGTGCGGCAGCGCGCGCGGGCGCAGGCCGCGGCGCTCGAAGCCGAACGCGACGGCTATCGCCGCGCGCTCGAAGCGCTCGGCGGCGACGAACCGGCGGCGGCCGGCGACGCGGACAGCGAACCCGAAGCCGTCGCGGACGCCGCGCCCGTACCGTCCGGCGACGACGACACGTTCCGCCGCGATCTCGTCGAGCTCATGCTCGCGACGGTCGAGGCGTGGGAGCGCGCGACCGGCACGACGCGCATCGAACTCGCCGAAAAGAGCCGCGTCTGGCGCGTGACGATCGACGAGGGCCGGCTGCGCGTGCGCGCGATGGAGCGCTATCTGTCGCTGGCCAAGCTGCCGCGCCAGCCGCGCTGGCGCGAGGTGCTGCGGTCGGCGTATTTCGTCTTGTCCGAATGCGCGCTCGAGGCCGATGCGCGCGCCGATCTGCGCCGGCGCGCCGACGCCGTGCAGGCCGTCGTGCGCCGGCGCGCGTTGCGCTGAGCCGTCAGCTTTCCGGCGAGTTCCCCACCGGTATCGCCGGCGAGCATTTCGCGCAGACGCCCTGCACGCCGGCCGACTTTTTGTAGCGCGCGTGGTGAAGGGTCGACAGGAAAAACTGCGGACCGTAGACGATCGGTGCGACGCTGCCGAATTCTTGGCCGGGGCTGGACGTCGCAGGGCGTCCGGCGACGGACGTCGTACCCGGAACCGGTTCGGCGTACTGGTCGCAATGCGCGACGACCATCAGCGCCGCCTTGCCGTAGTCGTCGTCGAAATTGCCGCACGATTTGAGGCTGTTGCAGGTCGGTGTCGGCGTCGTCTGCGCGTGCGGGCGCGGGTCGGGACAGTTGCCGGCCTCGACGCACGCGACCCAGGCGTTGATATCGGCCTCGGCGAACGCGAAAGACGCGACGTTCGTCGCCAGGCCGTTCTGGCACCAGTTCGCGCTCGGCAACGGATCGTGCGCCCAGGCCGACGTCGCGAACAGCGCGACCAGGCCGCTTGCCAGGTACTTCATCGTTTCTCCCCTTGGAATGGTGCCCCGCGCCGCCCGCCGCGGCGCGAGGTGGCGCAAGCGTCCGGCGTGTCGCGCCGGACACGCAAGCGCCGGAGCGGGTCAACGCGGGAACGAACTCGCGCAAGCCGTTGTTTTTGTGGGAAGTCGGCGGGCGCGAGTCGCGAGAGACGTTAGCGCATGGAATCCCAGCGCGAAACAGCCGCTTGCGCGGCGAAACCGCCGCCGGCGTCCCGGCGCGTCCCGCTTCGACCCGGTTTTTCGCTCGCGGCGTGCCGCGCAGCCGGTCGAGCATGGATCACCGCGGCGCGGTCGCGTCGCCGGCTACCCACAGGAGATCGTTCATGCGTTCCATGCTTCGCCTCGCCGCCGCCGCGGCGCTCGTGCTGTCGATCGGTACCGCCCACGCCGACCAGGCGCCGAATTCGCCGTGGTACTACGCCGGCGGCGCCGACCTGATCGAGCCGGGCCATACGGTTTGGACCAACGCCGGCATCACCGTTCAGAGCAACACGTACGCCGGTTGCGTCGCGCAGCTCAACTACGATCTCGACTACCGCCTCGACAACGGCTGGACGCTGCACCAGCTCCATCCGTGCCACATCGTGCGTCCGGGCTTCGGGGTCGGCGTGCCGGCCGACCGCGTGCTCACGCGCGACGACCTCGCGGACATCGTCGAGGGCACGACGGTGCTGCGCGAGCGCTATCGCATCGACCAGTTCGAAACCGAGATCAACAAGCTGCTGGGCCTGCAGCCGCAGCGCTGATCCGCGGCGCGCCCGGCGGATGCCCGCCGGGCGCTTATGCCGTCGCCGCCGCTGACCTTTGCGGCGGGACTCCTTATCATGCCGCTTCGTTCCGACGGAGCCGGCCGGTGCCGATCACCCCGCAACAGGCGCTGCAGCGCACTATCGAACACCGCGAGATCTTCCATGACGAGATGGTCGATCTGATGCGCCAGATCATGCGCGGCGAGGTGTCGCCGACGATGGTCGCGGCGATCACGACCGGGCTGCGCGTCAAGAAGGAAACCGTCGGCGAAATCGCCGCGGCGGCGCAGGTGATGCGCGAAATGTCGCTCAAGGTCGACGCGCCCGCGTATCCGTATTTCGTCGACATCGTCGGCACCGGCGGCGACAGCGCCAATACGTTCAATATCTCGACGTGCTCGATGTTCGTCGTGGCCGCGGCCGGCGTGAACGTCGCCAAGCACGGCAATCGCAGCGTGTCGTCGAAATCCGGCAGCGCCGACGTGCTCGAAGCGCTCGGCGCGCGCATCGACCTCGACCCCGCGGCCGTCGCCGCGTGCCTCGCCGACACGCGCATCGGCTTCATGTTCGCGCCGAACCATCATCCCGCGATGAAGGTGGTCGCGCCGGTGCGCAAGGAAATGGGCGTGCGCACGCTGTTCAACATCCTGGGCCCGCTGACGAATCCGGCGGGCGCGCCGAACATGCTGATGGGCGTGTTCCATCCCGATCTCGTCGGCATCCAGGTGCGGGTGCTGCAGAAGCTCGGCGTGCGTCATGCGCTGGTGGTGCACGGCAAGGACGGCCTCGACGAAATCTCGCTCGGCGCGTCGACGCTCGTCGGCGAGCTGCGCGACGGGCAGGTGAGCGAATACGAAATCCATCCCGAAGAACTCGGCTTCGCGATGGCGTCGTCGCGCCAGCTCGCGGTGGCCGACGCCGACGAATCGCGCCGGCGCGTGATCGAAGTGCTCGACAACCAGCCCGGCGTCGCACGCGACATCGTCGCGCTGAACGCCGGCGCCGCGCTGTACGCGGCCGATCTCGCGGCGTCCATCGCCGAAGGCGTCGCGCTTGCCGACGAGGCCATCGCGACCGGCGAGGCGCGCGCGAAACTCGACCAGTTCGTCGTCGCCACGCGACGGCTGGCACCGGCAATCAAGGACGATCGATGAGCGACATTCTGAAGAAGATCCTCGCGCGCAAGGCCGAGGAAATCCGGGCGCGCAGCGAAAAGTCTCGCTGCGCGAGCTGTCGGCACGCGCGGCCGACGCGCCGCCGGTACGCGGTTTCGTCGACGCGCTGCAGGCGAAAGTGGCGGCCGGGCAGGCCGCGGTGATCGCCGAGGTCAAGAAGGCGAGCCCGAGCAAGGGCGTGATCCGGCCCGACTTCGATCCGGCCGCGATCGCGAAGAGCTACGAAGCGGGCGGCGCGGCGTGCCTGTCGGTGCTGACCGACGTCGACTTTTTTCAGGGCAGCGACGCGTACCTGCAATCGGCGCGCGCGGCGTGCGCGCTGCCGGCACTGCGCAAGGATTTCACGATCGACGCGTACCAGGTGTACGAGGCGCGCGTGCTCGGCGCCGACTGCATCCTCTTGATCGTGGCCGCGCTCGGCGACGCGGCGCTGGCGGAGCTGTCGACGCTCGCGCTGGAACTCGGCATGGACGTGCTGGTGGAAGTGCACGACGCCGAAGAACTCGACCGCGCGCTCGCGGTGCCGGCGCCGCTCGTGGGCATCAACAACCGCAACCTGCGCACGTTCGACGTGACGTTGGAGACGACGCTGGCGCTGCGCGACCGCGTACCGGCGGATCGGCTGCTGGTGACGGAGAGCGGCATCGTTACGCCGGACGACGTGGCGTTGATGCGGGCGAACGACGTGCAGGCGTTTCTGGTGGGCGAGGCCTTCATGCGGGCGGCGGAGCCGGGTGAGGAATTGCGGCGGTTGTTTGCATGACTCGTGCGCCGACGGTGCGGCGCGAATACTCCCTCTCCCCCGACGCCGTCGGGGGAGAGGGGCGGGGTGAGGGGGCGGCGCCGGAGTCTGCGTCGATCTCGACGAAGTGCGAAGCGTCGCCCCCTCTCCCAGCCTCTCCCCCAAGCGAGCTTGGGGGAGAGGGGTCGTGACTCCCCGCACCATCCTCTTCGACTTCGACGGCGTCCTCGTCCGCAAGGACAGCTTCGGCAGCTGGCTGCGCGACCGTCTGCGCCGCGAGCGCTGGCGCATCCTGCCGCTGCTGCCGATCGTGCCTTTCATGCCGCTGTTCTTCGCCACCGTGCGCGGCACCGGGTGGATGGCGCGCGTCGCCGTGCGGCTCGCCACCGCCGGACTGACCGAGGCCGAATTCCTCGCCGACATCCGTACCTTCGGCCGCCGCTTCGTCGCGCGGCCCGGCATGCGCGTCGACGGTGCCGTCGCGCGCGTGCGCGAGCACGTCGCGGCCGGCGACCGCGTGCTCGTCGTCAGCGCCTGCGCGCAGCCGCTGCTCGATACGATCCTCGCCGAACTGGGTCTGGCCGACGTCGAGGCGATCGGCTCGGACGTCGCGATCGGGCGCTTCGGCGTGCGCGCCGCGTTTCACAACTACGGCGCGAACAAGCTCGTGGCGCTCGCGAAACGCGGCGTCGCCGCCCCGTGGGACGTCGCCTACAGCGATTCGCGCGCCGATCTGCCGATGCTGCGGCACGCGCAACAGGCGGTGCTGGTGAACCCGTCGGCGCGCGACGAGCGCGCGGTGCGCGCCGTGCTCGGCGGCGTCGCCGTCGAGCGTCTGTAGGCCTTGCGGGGGACGGAAAGCGGCGTGCGCCGCTTTCCGGCGTAAAGCGATGCCTCAGCGCGTACCGAGCACCACGATCGTCTTGCCGGAGACCGTGATCATGCCGCTCTCCTCGAGCTGCTTGAGCACGCGGCCGACCATTTCGCGCGAGCAGCCGACGATGCGGCTGATTTCCTGGCGCGAGATGCGGATCTGGCTGCCTTTCGGGTGCGTCATCGCGTCGGGTTCTTCCGTCAGGTCGATCAGCGTCTTGGCGACGCGGCTCGTGACGTCCATGAACGCGAGGCGGCTGACCTTGCGCGAGGTGTGCAGGAGACGGTTGGACAGCTGCGAACCGATCGCGAACAGGATCTTCGGGCACTCGGCGGCGAGCGTGGTCTCGAACAGCTGGAACAGGCGTTCGTAGCTGATTTCGGCGAGCTCCACCGGCGTGCGCGAGCGCACCATCACCTCGCGGCGCGGGGTTTCGACGAACAGGCCCATCTCGCCGATGAACTCGCCGCGGTTGATGTAGGCGAGGATCAGCTCGCGGCCTTCCTCGTCTTCGGTGAGGACGGTGAGCGAACCGTCGATGATGTAATAGAGGATGTTGGCCGAGTCGCCCGGCCGGATGATGGCCGTCTTGCTCGGATAGCGCCGGCGGTGGCATTGGCCGAGAAAGCGCTCCATCGCCGGGCGATCGGGCACCAGCATCGGCGGCGCCTGAACCTTGTTGACGGCTTGCTGCAGGTTGTAGCGGAAATCGGCCACTTTCAACATCCCCAAAGTTCCCCGGGTCGGCATCGTGCGAACGCGGCCTGCGGCCGCGAGTGGCGGGGGCCGGCGGCCGCCCGCGCGACGGACCGCCCCCCGGCAGGGTCCGACGCAAGCTGGCATCTTATTCGATAGCGAGCCGGCGCACGAGGCGCAGATTGCGTGCCGTATGGGCTACCTTGGTCGCTGTATGAACGGGCTTGACGACAAAGCATGTAAACCGTAACCCAATTGGTCCATAATCCGCGCCCTTTCCTGCCACCCCCGGCCTGAGCGAGGAAATCCGCCGTGGTCAAACCGCTTCCGCGACTGAAGCTTCAGGGTTTCAACAACCTGACGAAAGCGCTCAGTTTCAACATCTACGATATCTGCTATGCGGTGACGCCGGAGCAGCGCGACCGCTACATCGAGTACATCGACGAGCAGTACGACGCGGACCGCCTGACGCAGATCCTGACGGACGTCGCCGAGATCATCGGCGCGAACATCCTGAACATCGCGCGCCAGGACTACGACCCGCAGGGCGCGTCGGTCACGATCCTGATTTCCGAGCAGCCGGTCATCGACAAGAAGGCCGCCGGCAAGGACGTCATTTCCGACGCCGTGGTCGCGCACCTGGACAAGAGCCACATCACCGTCCACACGTATCCGGAAACGCATCCGCACAACGGCATCGCGACCTTCCGCGCGGACATCGACGTGGCCACCTGCGGCGTCATCTCGCCGCTCAAGGCGCTCAACTACCTGATCGAAAGCTTCGAGTCCGACATCGTCACGATGGACTACCGCGTGCGCGGCTTCACGCGCGACGTGAAGGGCCGCAAGCACTACATCGACCACAAGATCAATTCGATCCAGGACTATCTGGCCAAGGGCATTCGCCAGAAGTACGAAATGTTCGATGTGAACGTGTATCAGGAAAACATTTTCCACACGAAGATGCACGTCAAGGAGTTCGACCTCGACACGTACCTGTTCGAAGCCAACGCGTCGGACCTGTCGTTCAAGGAGCGCCTGCGCATCGAGCAGCGCCTGAAACTCGAGATCGAAGAACTGTTTCACGGCCGCAACCTGACGTGATCTGAACGATCCTCGCAAGAACCGAAACGAACCCCGCGCATCGCCGCGGGGTTCGTCGTTTCGGCAACCGGCGATACGCATTCGTGTCGAGTTTCATCGACGATTCGACATTCGCGCAACGCGAACGGACTAAGATTTCGCGTCAGCCCCGCACCGGACCGCGCCATGCAAAACCCGCTCGTTCGCGCCGCGCTCGCGGCCGTGCTCTTCGTCGCCGCGCACGCCGCATCCGCCGTCGACGCGCCGCTCATGCCGACGCCGGACAAATCCGGCGTCGACGCCGTCGCCGCCAAGATCCACGCGCAGCTGCGCGACGCGGCGTCGCCGCGCGGCGTGTCGCTGCCGCGCGCGATCGCCGGCGACGGCGCGCTGCTCGTCGAAGTGCGGTTCGCCGACGCCAAACGCGCGCGCGACGTGCTCGCCGCGAGCGGCGCCGACGTGCGCAACGCACTCGGCGCGGCGACGTTCGAAGCGTCGATCGCGCCCGACCGCCTGCGCGACCTCGCCGGCGACGCCGACGTCGTGACGATCGCGCCGGCGCGCCTCGTGCGGCACCTCACCGGTTCGCGCAACAGCGAAGGCGTTGCGGCGTCGCGCGGCGACCGCTGGATTACCGGCGGCTACGACGGCGCGGGCGTGGGTATCGCCGTGATCGACGGCTTCAACGGCAACGGCGCGATTTCGCTGCAGAACGCGAACGACTGGCCGCCGAGCAATCGCATCACCAAACTCGACTACAAGACCTTCGGCGGCACGCCGCCAGCGGGCTGCAACCCGACGTCGTTCGGCTGCCTCGGCGTGCCGCACGGCAACGCCGTGCTCGAAATCGTCTACGACCTCGCGCCCGCCGCGACGTACCGCGCGTACGACACGGTCACCGTCGGCGACTGGCGCCGCGCGATCCTCGACGCGGCCAATCTGTCCAACACCGGCGGCTCGCTCGGCGCGGTGCGCGCGAACATCATCACCGCGTCGCTCGGCGCGCCGCTCGACGGCAAGGGCGACGGCAGCGCGCTGCCGGGCTCGATCGCCGAAGCCGCCGGCTGGGCGCGCAATCGCGGCGTGTTCGTGATCAACGCGGCCGGCAACGAACGCGAAAACCACTGGGGCGGCGAGTTCCGCCTCGCGTCGGGCGGCGGCAACTTCCATACGTGGAACGGGTCGACCACACAGGTCAACGACTTCGTGTTCGGCAACGGCAACGACAACCTGCCGTGCCTGCCGGCCGGCGAAACGATCAGCGTCGATCTGTACTGGTCGAGCTGGCAGACGCCCGGCAGCACGCACGACTACGACCTGTTCCTGTATCGCCGGGTCAACAGTTCGACCTGGGAAGGCACGCCGGTCGCGCAGTCGACGTTCACGCAGAACGGCGGTTCGGGCCAGACGCCGCAGGAACAGGTGCAGTACGTCACGACGAGCAGCGGTACCACGGCCGGCTGCCCGGCCGGCCAGGCGCGCTACGGCATCGCCGTGACGCGCGTGAACTCGACGTTCAATCAGGACAATTTGCAGGTTTTCTCCAATTTCCCTTTGCGCTATCGCGTCGCCGAACGCAGCCTCGGGTTTCCGGCCGACTCGCCGGAAGTGTTCACCGTGGCCGCGATCGACGTGACCAACGGCACCACGACGCCGCAGGAGTGGTTCAGCTCGCAAGGCCCCGTGCTCGGCGCCGGCGGCGTGCTGCCGTCGAACCCGAATCCGCAGAGCGACACGAACCTCAAGCCCGACGTCGCGAGCTACGACAACGTCACCACCGTCAGCTACGGCAACGGCGGCACGAGTCCGCCGCAGCCGACGGCGTTTCTCGGCACGTCGGCCGCGACGCCGCACGTCGCCGGCATGGCCGCGGCGTACATGCAGCGCGTGGGCATACCGGCGACGGAATCGGCGCTCGACACGACGATCGTCACGCCGCTGCGCACGCTCGCCGCGCTCGGCACGAACGACCTCGGCACGTTCGGCAAGGACTACCAGTACGGCTACGGGCGCCTGCGCTTCCAGCGCGAAACGTCGCTCGCCTGGCAGCAGCAGCCGGGCAACGTCAGCGTCAACGCGGCGATTTCGCCGGCCGTGCAACTGCGCGTGCTCGACGACGAAAGCCAGCTCGTGCCCGTGGGCATACTCGGCAATGCGACCCTCGTGCTTGGCAACGATCCGACCGGCGTCGCCGTGCTGACCGGCGGCGGCAGCAAGCCGCTCGTGCAGGGCGTGGCGACGTGGAACGCGCTGTCGATCAACGTCGCCGGGAGCGGCTTCACGCTGCGCGCGAACGCGACCGGATTGCCGCAGACGACGAGTTCGGCGTTCAACGTGCTCGGCGGCAGCGCCGCGCGCCTGCGTTTCGTCGCCAGCCCCGGATCGGCGCTCGCCGGCGCCGCGATCGCGCCGGCGCTGCAGGTGCGCGTGGAAGACAACGGCGGCAACCTCGTGACCGGCGACAACACCACGACGATCAACCTCTACAGCGCGCTGTGCAACGGCACGCCGGTGAAGGGCGGCACGGCGACGGCCGTCGGCGGTATCGCGACGTTTCCGAACGTGCGGCTGTACCGCACCGGCGTCGCGCAACTGCAGGCGACGTCCGGCGCGCTCAATCCCGCCACCACGCAGACGTTCGCGGTGACGACGAATCCCGAGCTGATCTTCGCCGACGTGTTCGAATGCCTGCCCTGAAGCACTAGATGCGGTAAGCGACCTTCTTCATCGCCGTCGCCGCGAACCGCATCAGCGCGGGGATCGGCGACGGCAGCAACTTGGCGCCGGCCGCGAGCGCGTTGTCGGCGTGGCGCGCTTCGTCGTCCTTCATCACCGCGACGATCGCGCGGCTGCGGCGATCGTCGGTAGGCAGGCCGTCGTCGGCGAGATGCTCGTCGAGATGCGCTTCGACCTGACGCTCGGTCTCGACGACGAACCCGAGATTCCAGCCGTCGCCGCGCAGACCGGCGACGAGGCCGATCGCGTACGAACCGGCGTACCACAGCGGGTTCAGCAGGCTCGGACGGCTGTCGAGCTCGTCCAGGCGCTCGTGGCACCACGCGAGGTGATCGGTTTCTTCCTGCGCCGCGTGCAGCAGCTGCTCGCGCGTATCCGCGTCGCGCGCGACGGCCGCCTGGCCCTGGTACAGCGCCTGTGCGCACACCTCGCCGGTGTGGTTGATGCGCATGAGGCCGGCGGCGTGGCGGCGCTGCGTGTCGTCGAGCGCGGCCTGCGGCAAGTCGGCGGCCGGGTTCGCGCGCTCGGCATGCGGACGCGCGCCGAGCGCGGTGGCGAGCGCGTGGTCGATTTCGGCGAAAACGCGATCGAGCGTCGAGTAGTGGCGGCTGAACATGGGGGTTCCGGCGAGGCGTATGGGTTCGAATTCGGGGCTGGGTCGCGCGATTCAATCGTCGAGCTGTTCGGCGAGCACCGTCGCCGCGTGCACGACGCGAATCGTGCGCGGGCCGCGGCGCAGCGCATTGTCGAGAAACGCGCGGCAGCCGATATTGGCCGTGATCAAGAGATCGGGCGCAAGCGCTTCGACCTCGGTCACACGCTCGGCGCGCAACACGTCGGCGACGCGCGGGTGTTCCAGAAAGTAACTGCCGGCAGCGCCGCAGCAGCGCGGCTGATCGGCGAGCGGCGCGAGCGCCAGAGAAGGAATGCGGCGCAGCAGCGCGGTCATGGCCTTTGCCGACTTCGACACGTTCGCGACGCTGCACGGCACGTGTACCGCCGCGCGGCGCGTCAGCGGCCGAAAGCGCAAGGTATCGAGCGCCGCGTCGGCCGCGAGGAATTCGCCGATCTCGCGCACGCGCGACCCCGCGAGCGCGTGATCGCGCAGGCTGCCGAAACAGCCCGAAGCGGTGACGACGACGGTATCGACACCCGCGAACGCCGCGCGCGTGGGCGCCGAATCGCACAGCGCCTGCGCAAGGTCACCCGCGTGACGCGAAAGCGCCCCGCAGCAATGCGGCGCATCGGGCACGACGACGTCGTAGCCGAGCGCGACGAGCAGGCGCCGCGCCGCCGCGTGCGTATCGCGATCGAACGCCGAGGCGATGCAGCCGAGAAACAGGCCGATGCGGCCGCGCGACGCGGCGGGCTTCGTCGCGGCATTGAAGCGTGGCACCGCCGGCACGCGAGGCAACTCCGCCGCGAGCCGGCCGAGCGACGAATCGCGCCCGACCACGCGCGGCAGCCAGCGCGGCGCTCCGATCGCGGCGCCGAGGCGCGCCAGCGAGCGCAACAGCCGCGGCCGGCGCGACAGCCAGGCGACGGCCGGCAGGCGGCGCGCCGGCGGATGGGCGGCGCGGGCGGCCACGATGATCTCGCCGTATTGCACTTTGGAAGGACACACCGCCTCGCAGCTCAGGCACGATAGGCACTGGTCCAGATGCGCCTGGGCGGCCGGCGAGGGCGCCAGGGTGCCGGTGGCGAGCGCCTTGGCCAGCGCGATGCGGCCGCGCGGCGACTCGGCCTCGACCGCTTCGACGCGGTAGGTAGGGCAATGAGGCAGGCAAAGGCCGCACATCACGCATTGATCGGCCAGCGCGGCGAGGTCGGGCGGGGCGGGGGAGTGGACAGGCATCCGGATCATGCTAGCATTCGCGCCCCCGGCCGCTCGGCCTGGGCGAATGTGTGGGATCAGCGCCCCGGGGCTTGCACGCACCGGTATCAGCCGCTATCATCCCGCGCCTTTCCCTGCCCCTTTTGGCACAAGGTTTTGTCATGAAAACGATCAGCGCGAAGCCTGAGAGCGTTAAGCGCGACTGGTACGTCGTCGACGCCAGCAACAAGACTCTCGGCCGTCTGTGTACTGAAATTGCGCTGCGTCTTCGTGGCAAGCACAAGACGATCTTCACCCCGCACGTGGACACCGGCGACTACATCGTCGTGGTCAACGCGGAAAAGATCCATGTCACCGGCGCGAAGCTGGACGACAAGAACTACCACCGCTTCACCGGCTACATCGGCAACCTCAAGACGACGTCGCTACGTGACATGCTGGCGACGCATCCGGAGCGCGTGATCGAAATCGGCGTGAAGGGCATGCTGCCGAAGAATCCGCTGGGCCGCGCGATGTTCAAGAAGCTCAAGGTTTACGCCGGCACCGAGCACCCGCACACCGCCCAGCAGCCGAAGGCGCTGGACATCTGATTCCCGCAGGAATAGATCACATGGCACTGCAACAGAACTACGGCACCGGCCGCCGCAAGACTTCCGCGGCTCGCGTTTTCCTGCGCCCGGGCACCGGCAACATCGTGGTGAACGGCAAGACGCTGGACACCTTCTTCGGCCGCGAAACGGCGCGCATGATCGTGCGTCAGCCGCTCGAGCTCACGAACTTCACCGAGAAGTTCGACGTGCTGGTGACGGTGGAAGGCGGCGGCACGACCGGCCAGGCCGGTGCGATCCGCCTCGGCATTTCGCGCGCGCTGGTCGAATACGACGAGTCGCTGAAGTCGCCGCTGCGCAAAGCCGGTTTCATGACGCGTGATGCGCGCGAAGTGGAACGCAAGAAGGTCGGCCTGCACAAAGCCCGCCGCGCGACGCAGTTCTCGAAGCGCTAATCGCGCTTCGGGTTTCAGTGCACGAAGGTCAGAGCGCACTGAAGCTCCCGGTTTTGGGAGATCGTCTAACGGTAGGACAACGGACTCTGACTCCGTTTATCTAGGTTCGAATCCTAGTCTCCCAGCCATAAAAAAGCCCTTGAGAAATCAAGGGCTTTTTCGTTTCTAGCCTTTGAGGTGGTCGCACAACCGGCTCGCACAAATGGAGCCCCATGCGCCTCGCTCACCATCTCATCCGCGTCCCCAGCGGCGTCTACTACTTCCGCCAGTGGATCCCACTGGATTTGCAGCCCGTCATGGGCCGGCGGTTCGTCCAAACCAGCCTGCGGACCCGAGACACGCGCGCGGCCAAGGTCTACGCCCAGACGCTGTCGCTGCGCTACGCTCAAGTCTTCGCGGAGCTGAGGGGGACTGCGATGCCAAAGCCGCCCCGAGTGGACGACATCGTGGCTGGAGCCCAGCAAGGTGCGTTGCGCCCGTACGAGATGGACGTGGACCCCACCACGCTTATCCCCACCCGAATCCGCACCGACGGCACGCCGCAGGACAACCAGGCCGTGCTCGACGCATTGCAGGCGCTTGGAAACCTTCGGGTCGTGCTGGCGCAGCCGTTGCCCGACTTGCCCTCAGTATTGCCAGCGGCGGCGAGCAAGCCGGCGTCCGGCCTGACGCTCGCCGGCGCGATCAAGCTCTACGAAGAAGCCGAAGCCGCCACCCTGAAGCCCAACACCTGGTCGCAGAGGAAGCGCGCTTTCGAATCGCTGAAGGCGGTCATCGGTGGCACAACGCCCGTCGCCCACATCACGCGCGAAAAAGCTGGCGATTGGGCGCACGGGTTGATGACCCAGCCGTCCAGCAAGCTCAAAGACGCGCCGATGACCAAGCGATCGGCCGGCAACGCGGTGTCCCACGCCGCCCAGCTCTTCGTCTTCCTGGCCCAACGTGGCAAGTGGGCGGGGCCGAACCCGGTCAAGGGCGTGGTCGTCATGACCAAGAAGGAGAAAGCTCGGCGGAAGGCCGATGGCTTCCAGTGGGAAGCCCTGGACGTCCCGGCGCTCAAGCGCGCCTTCGACCCTTCCAACCTCGCCGGCATCCGCACCCTGCACACGAAGTGGGCGGCGTGCATTGGCCTGTTCACCGGCGCGCGGGTCGGTGAAGTTGCACAGCTCTACCTCTCAGACTTCGTCGAGGAAGACGGTATCCCCTGCATCCGAATTGCCACGGATTCCGATGGCCAGTCGCTCAAGACCGAAGCGTCGCGGCGCCTCGTTCCCATCCATCCGGCACTGGTCGAACTAGGCCTGCTGGAGCGCGTGAAGGAACTGCGCCAGCGGGGTGAGGAGCGCCTGTTCCACGACATGCGCATCGATGGGCGCGCGGGAGCCGGAAACGCCATTTCGAAAGGCTTTGGCTACTACCTCGACAAGCTCGGCATCAAACCGCGCCGGGCCAACGGCATCGTCGGTTTCCATAGCTTAAGGAAGACGGTGATCCAGGAGTTGCAAGGCAGCCGGCTGCCTGCCGAACGGCGGCGGGCGTTCGTGGGGCACGAGCCGGGGGACGATGTGCACGAGTCGGTCTACATGCGGCCGTGGACCGCGGCCGAACTCGCAGAGTTGTTCCCTGGGTTGGGCTGGGGGAACTGGTTGGAATTCGACCGTCTGAAGACGTTGTTGCGAGGTTGAGCGCATGGACCAACAACAAGCCAAGAGGTTAGCAGTGTGGCTGAACCGGCTCCCTCGAAGCGGCAAACCTTACTCGGTTGCCGAGCACCTACCGGCGGGAAGACTCCAGGGCTTCCACCATTGGGCTCAGGGACCCTGTGAAGGAGCGTGGTTGGTTTCCGGACCAAACGTGTCGCTCTGGTTGTTGGTGATTCTGTGGGGGAACGAAGATCGACAGCGGTACTACCTGGTTGCGTTTCCAGAGAATCGGAGCGGACCCAAGGCCGAAATCCACGAAGTGCACCCTTCGACGTCAGGGCTGTTGCTCGGCTGGCGGTATGCGCCACGCAAGGGAGACGGCCGAAATCCTGAGCGCGTCGCCCTGTTCGAAAAGACAATGGGCTCTGCAGTTGCCTATTTCGATGCGACCCTCAAAAGGAAGGATCTCACGGCGTTTCTGGACGACGTGTTCTTTGCAATTCGGTCCCGGTTGCTTGCGGACGACCTGCAGGCCGGCCGTCCGAAGCGCCGCGGCCAGCCTGGAAAAAGCGAGGGCTTTCCGGAAGGGCGCGTGATTGAGCGCTGGCACCATGCCCGGGAACGCGCGTCGAAAGCTGTTGCTCAAGCCAAGCGGCGGGCGCTGGCCGAGCACGGGCGCCTCGCGTGTGCGTGTTGTGCGTTCGATTTCCAAGAAACCTATGGCGAGGTCGGGGTGGGCTTCATTGAAGCCCACCATGCTGTTCCTCTGAGCACACTCGGGCCAGAAGGTGCTACGACCAGACCCGAGGACTTAGTGCTGGTGTGTTCGAACTGCCACCGCATGCTGCACCGGCGAAGGCCGTGGCTTACGGCGGGCACCATCCAAAAGCTGGTACGTAGGAAAAAACATCTGTAGCTGTTCGGTTGCCACTATTGCGGTGATGAAACGGCCGGCATCGAGTCCTTTGAGTAGTCATTCATCAAAAAAAATGTAGTATAATTACATTATTACTAAATAGTAATAGTCAAGGAAAATTTATATGAAATTAAAAGACATAGTTGAGGTAGGGGGCTTGGTTAAGGGGAGTGTTCTGCAGGGTTATATGGCATACAGCGTTGGCCGTTCTCTAAAGTCGAATGAATTGCATCTCTTTGAAGGCCGGTTCAGCGACGGCGGCTGCAGCACGAGCGACACCTCCGTATGCGGGAAAGTCGACAAGACGGACTGCAGCATGCAACCGGGGTGCCTGACTCTCGAAGAGGCGAGAGTACTCTGGGCAAAACTGGGAGAGCCGGCTTGTGGAGGCGGGTGCGCCGGGCACCAGTACGCTACGAAGGGGAATTAGATCTAAGTCAGGTATTTGTGTTGTCAGAGCAGTAGCCGGGTGGGGGATGCCCCCCACGGCTGCTTTTTCTCGCTGTTTTAGGGACATGCGACGATGATGCCCGGTAAGGAAATACAGCGGGAGCAACCCCCTGCGTTGACGCTGCGAGAGCACGACATTGAACGATGCATGAGCGGTTTCCGCACGTTCCTCGGGCAAGCAAATCTCGATGATGCGCGGCAGAAACTGACCACTCAGGACGCAGACGGCAACCTGTTTCGCCAATTGCTTCGCGGCGAGCAGATGCCATGGGTCAACGCCTTCGATGAGGTGGACCGCCTTACGCTGCGTGGCACACGCCGTCTATCTTGGCGGCGCTTGTCGGCAGAGGGCTGGAATGCGGCGTTGGCTGGGCGTGCTCTTCAGGAGGTGTTGCCCACACTGCCGGTTGCACTTCAGGAACGAATGCGCAACAACTTACTCGACACCACCGGCCGCGTGTGGCCCGTGCTCATGGAATGGGACGTCGCCCTATTCTACCTCCGCCGAGGGTTTCGGCTGAATTGGTTGGACGCCCAGCAACGCGGTTCTGAATTTCAATGCGAGCGGGACGGGCTAGTTTTCCGGGTTGAGTGCAAACGGATTACCGAGGCTGCGAAAGAAAAACTCAGCAGGCGTCATGCGGCCATGTTGGGGCACGGTGTCATTCGGGCGCTGGCCGCAGCGGGGCTTTGCGGTGATGTAGTTCTGGACACCCCACACGAGAATGCACCCGAAGAAGACGAGGTGGTCCGCCTGGTCTCTGCGGCGCTGCCGGAGGTTCTTGCAAGTGGGGGAGTACTGGATGTTCAGGTCGCTGGAGTCGGGCACCTGACGGGAGCGGTGCAGCGCATCCCTGCGCAGCCGTCAGCGGGCATTCGTGAACACATTCTGCGAAGAATCAAGGCGAAGCCGCACGACCACCGTGGGTTTGGAGCCGGCGTGCCGCTGAGAAGCAATGCCCCCGCGGGTGCCATTGTTCTATGGGTGCGTGGTCCGCGCTATTCCCCCGAGCAGCATGCTTCCCTCATCTACAGGCGTGTTATTGAAGCCGCCGACCAACTGGCGGCTGATGTCCCCGGAGTAATCTTTGTAGACATTGAGGGAATTAGAGACGTAAGTCTCTTTGCGGAGACCTCGTTCTTCGGCGACGCAGGCACCAACGCTTTCGGGGCTCATCCGTCGTTAGCCGCAATAGTATGGCGGACGGAGCAATCCGTCGCTCTGGAAGCGACGGGCTTCAGCATCGGCCGTGAGGCTTTCGGTGATCGAAACACGGCGTGCGCTTTTCCCGCAACGAACGAAATACCGCTGATGGACGGATAGATGACCCAGCGGTTCGTACCGCGGCGCTACGATTCACCGGTCGGTTGTATACGCTTCTGCCGCTGGCTGGTTCGACGTGAGAGGTGCAGTTCCCCGCGTTGTTTCATGCCCAGTCTTTGGGTTGGCGAATCACCGATGCGCTCGACCCCATCGAGCAGCAATCCAACGATTTCCGGCACGAGCCAATCGCCGCATCCGGCGGCGACGACCGCGCCCCCGAGTTCGAACCGCCGACGCAGTTCGAGCCGGCGGGCTTTTGTTTTTGCGCGTGCGCCGCGCGTCAGGTCCTTGAACAACCGCCGTGCTTCGAGTTGGCCGAGGTCCCGCGCGGCGCTTGCAATGCGTTCCTCCAGCGTGCGTCTGGTCATGGCCGCCGTTTCCTGACCGAGTGCCGTTCCACAACGATGGGGTTTTCGGCGTGCGGCCAGGCCATCGCGCGGCGCGCACGGATGCGTTCGCCCAATCCATCCGATGCCTTAGGGGCTACTTCATCGAAGCGGCCACCGTCGTCGGTCAGCAATTCTTGCTGTGGTCCGGCCTCTTCCTTTTCGGTCGAATCCGGCGAGTCTTCGAACGGGCTGGGTCCGTCGAACGGGTCGGAAGCATCCGCCGGTGGTGGGGCGGAAGCCGCCGCGCGGTTCGACGCGGGTTGAGGCCGCGGACGAGGTGCATGCGGCTTGCCGGTGCCGCGGAAATCGGGCAGCAGGATGGCCTTGCCTTCTTCGGCGGCCCATTCGCAGAAGGTGGCGAATTCGACGAGGGTGGCTTGGTGCGGACTCGGCTGCATATGCGGGAGCGAGCAACGGTAAACGTGCACGAGGTGTTCGACGAGTCCGAGCGCTTCGAGGAGGACGGGTTGAGGGTAGAACGCGACGTGTTGCGGCTTCATGCGGCGGTGCTCCGTGGGAGGTTCACTCCAGAGGTAGCAGAGCCGAGGGCGCGCACAAGTTGGCAAGAACATCAGATTTGATGCGGGTTCGCAGGCATCGCCGAAGCGGCGCCGTCGAGGCAAAACACGTTGGGGCGAGGGGCGTCGGAGTGGAGCAAGAGCGCACTTACCCAAACCGTGTCCGGTTTGGGGCCGGCCGTTTGGCCGGCGAGCGCTGGGGCGTTGCCCCAGGCCCCGCCGCTGACGCGGCGCAAAAGAGCCAGCGTGGAGCCGCTTAGAAGCGTTCGGCGAAGGCGTCCACCAACTCGTCCGACGCGCGTTCGCGCTCGCCGAGTGCAAGGACGGCCTCGACTTGCTGCGCCACGTAGGTCAGGTGGTGGTTCATGTCGAGCCGAACCCACCGGCCGGTACTGCCCGTGTTGTCGCGCCCTTGAGCCACGGACCAGAAGAAATCGTCGGCGTTGCTGTACCCGGGCTTCTTGTAGACGTCCGATGCCACCAAGCGCCGGACGATATCGGGGTACTGGTCTTTCAGGGAAATGTGGTCTTTTCGGCAGCCGCGGAAGTAGTGAATGCTTCCGCCGGCCGTGTACCGAACTTTTCCGTTGGTGTATTTGCTGCGGACGTTGTCCATGTGTTCCGGGCGGACGATGCCGTAGTCCGAGAACTGCAACCGACGGCCC
The DNA here is from genome assembly GCF_025717065.2 of Tahibacter soli. Taxonomy (GTDB): domain Bacteria; phylum Pseudomonadota; class Gammaproteobacteria; order Xanthomonadales; family Rhodanobacteraceae; genus Tahibacter; species Tahibacter soli. Next base: position 32,844 of record NZ_JAOVZO020000001.1, read on the forward strand.
CAACCGTAAGCGCGGATGAGGCGGGTCCAGATGGAAAACTCATCCCGACGCACAGACCCTGTCGTGTGCTCTTCCGCTGCGGCCTCGCTGACGAAATCCACCACGGTGGAACCCGCGAAGATGACGTTGCGGAAGGAAAGACCGTAGCCATCGACGAGACCCAGAAAGCGCAAGACGGCGATGACCGCCGGGTCTCGCAGGTACCGGAGTTTCGCAAAGTCGATGAGCAGGTCCGCGTCGCGAGCAAGGATTCCGATTTGGCCCACACGAGCGGAAAGGTCTTTGATCGCTTTTTCGGGGGCGAGGGCAACGTCCTCTCCGTCCAATCGAAGGCAAATGCCTTGGCGGTGTTTCTCGGCGGCGCCCACCAGAACGTCCAGCGATGAGGCGTCCGCATGCATCGAAAGAACGGGAATGACGCGTTTTTGCTTGCTGAAAATCGAGTCATAACCCCAATCGGCGGGGTGCCTTTCGAAGACAGTTGTTTTTGGCAGAAAACGGTCCAAATCTACGATGGGCGTCGCCCCATCTCCATACAGGTCGAAGGCGCCGAGCGTCTTGGCCAGATGTTTTTCGGCGTCTCCGTCGTCCGGCATCCGCAGCATTTCGAAGATGGGGGACACCGTCCGGCGCAGCGGGGCCTTCAACAAGTTGAACGCCTGCACGTCGTTCTGTTTGAGTTTTGCTATGGGTCGGTACGCGCTCATGAAAACTTGCCTTTGGCAGCCTCTGGAAACAACGTCCTCACACGTCCTTGTCCCAACAATTCTCCGAAGCGGTCGTACCGCTTGCTTTCGAAGCGAACTCTTCCCGCAACTATAGCGGGGTGGATGTTAAGGTTTTTGGCGAACGCCAAGATTCCGGTTTTCGTGGGATTGCTGGAAACACTGCTCGCCCGCCAGTAGGCCCGGGGAATCAAGGTGTCCCGGGCAATCAGGTCCGCTTCGCTTTCAACGGGGTCGTGGCCGTCTTCGTCGTCGGTTCGGTCGATGAAGGCTTCTTCCGATTCACTCAAATGGTGCTCGACGTGGGCCAATTCGTGGAAAAGCGTGAACCAGAAACTGTCGACGCGATCAAAACGCAGCGTCAATCCAATTACGGGGTGCCCGGCCTTGGACAGTAAGGCCGCACCGTCCACCAGTGTGCCAGGCAGGCCCGGCTCGACCAGCAGAACAATGCCGAGGTCCTTCAAAAATCCTTGCGCCAACCACGGGCCGTTGTCCTTCGTACTCAGTTCCGCCAAGTTTCGGAGCGCGGACGCGCTCAGCGCAGTCCGGTCGAAGGCCGGATAGGTCCGTTCCAGCGTTTTGGCCCGGATGAGCAAGCGGCTCGTCCACGCAATCAGCGAATACCGGGACGCACCCGTCGAACCGGGGCCGCGGAATGTGCGGCGGAACAGGGCGGGATGCAGGTTCGATTTTTCGCCCACCTGTTCTAAGAATTTCCGAACCAGGGTTTGCGGGTTGTCTTGGTCTGCAGAGGCGATGCCCTCAAACCAGCCGCGGCGCCGCATTTCGGAAACCGGAAATTCATTCCATTCGAACTGGTCGTCCGCTTCCGTCTTCTCATCCGCGGACGTACGTTCCCGCATCGGCGCAACGAGGGATTGCAGAGGGATGTGGAGGGCTTCGTGCAGCGCCCGAATCATGTCCAGGGTCAGGGAACGCTTTCGGGCGAGAATCTCAGAAGCCCGATTTTTCCCGCCCAGGTACGGAGCCAAGTCTTTTTGCCGAAGGCGTTGCTCCGACATTCGGTATTCGATGGCGTCCACCGGGTCGGTGGGTTCGAACTTGAACGTCCGCGATTCGTACTCCCGGACCAGAACCGTCAGCAACTCCAACCGGTCCACTTCCGGGCTCTCCGGAGAGGGGTCAAGAACAATCAGGCTTTCCAGTTCGTTCAACGCCCCCTCATATTGCTCATTGGTCTTGAGCACTTTCAGCGGGAGCGTGGAGGTGTGGCGACCGAGCACAGTCAGGACGCCGCAGAAGGAGCGTGGGGGAATTGCACGCGGGCATGGCGAATCAGAACGGTGTCGGCCTTGAACGAAAACAGCGCCTCCACCACCACGCCGTCAACCAGCGCGAAATCCGCGCAGTTGGGCCCCGTCGGCCGAGCCGAAGCGAATCGTTCCGTGATTTCGTCCATGTCGGACATGTGCGCGTCCCCCAGTTCGGCAAGCCACGACACCAACCGGGGCTGAAACCGAGGGTTGGCGCAGAGGTTTGCCAGTCTTCCCAAGCCCACAATCTTCATTGTTTGCCGCGTGAGTTCCCGACGTGGGAACCGCGATAGGTTCCATATTTGGGAACTCCGAGTCAAGGCCCACGCCTGCGGCGATGATGCTCTTGCCGTCTTGCGCTGAATCCAGGCCACCGTAGGCTGAAAATTTCCCCCGGGGCACCGAAGCGCCGTGGCCATTTTCCACGCCTCTCTCAGGAGTTTTTCCCGCTCCCGCGGCGAATCCGCCACGGCGGCCGTGGCCTACCGCGGCGGCCTGCGCGTGGCCGACGACCGCACGGGGTTGGTCCACGACTACCGCGCCCGGCTGGGTGTGGAAGCCGTTTTCACCTGCGCACCGAAATCGGCGCCGGCGTGGGCGACTACTCCGGAAACCCTGTGGAACGCGGTCGAGAAGTACGAGCGCCGGGTGAATTCGGTCCTGGCCCGCGAACTCGTCGTTGCGTTGCCGGCGGAACTCTCACCCGACCAGCGGCAGGGGCTGGCCCGACGGCTGACGGACATGGTGGTGGAGCGGTACGGCGTTGCCGCCACCGCCGCGGTCCATGATCCCAGCCGCAGCGGGGACGACCGCAACTTTCACACCCACATCCTCATGACGACCCGAGTCGTTGGGGCCAGCGGCTTTGGTGAAAAAATCCGCGTTCTGAATGACCCGCGCACGGGGCCGACGGAACTAAAAAATCTTCGCGCGCTGGTCGCGGAGCACACCAATTCCGCCTTAGCCATCGCCGGTCGTGCCGAGCGGGTAGACCACCGCACGCTGCGCGCCCAGGCGGCCGACGCCGCACGGCGCGGCGACTTGGACGCTGTGGTACGTCTGGCCCGCGAGCCGACCCAGCACGAAGGCAAAGCAGCGACCGCCGCCCAGCGCCGGGGGGAACCTTCACCAAGGGCGGCCGCCAACATCACGACTCGCCGGGCCAACGACATCACCGTTGCGGCCGGCCGCAGCCGCGTACGGGCGTTCCGTGCGGCCCATGCTTCCCTCCCCATCACGCCCGCTCGCTCCCGTTCGGCAGTCCGCGAGCCATTCTTGGGAAGCATCGAGTTCCACGCCCGTGCAACGGGGCCGGGAGCGCGACTCCAGAACCAGGAAGCAACCCAACGTCAGCGCGCGCTGCGCATCGAGCGCAACAACCTGCGGGCCTACATCGAGGGGCTGCGGCGAACCGTTGAATTAGCGGAGGCTTCCTTCAACGCATACGTCCGGGCGTTGCGTCTGTCCTCAGCTGAGTTCGAGAGGTTGGCGGCCCTCATCCAAGTGAACGGCGAACGGGCTCGGGCCTTCCGCGAAGCGGCCGAGTGCTACAGCCTCTACGAACTGGCCGTGCAGACGCACGCCCAACGGCGAGCCGGGGTGGCCCGCGCCCAGGTGGCAGCCGACCGGGCACGGCATGCGGTCGAGCACACCGAACAGGCCAGGCCGCCGGTTTTCAAACCGCTGAGCCGGCGGGCTTGGGCGGAGAAACGGCGCGCCGAGCGCCGCGCCTTGGTTGAGGCGGAAGGTCGCGAGTTGGCTGCGGCTCGCGGTGCCTCGTCGGACGACGTCGAGGCGGCCGAAGCCCGGTGGCGCGCTGCGGAAGCCCGGCGCCGTTCGGTCCTGCAATTGCCTGGAGACGGGCGGCGGGCGGCGGCGGATGGAATTCCGGCAGCGGCCACGTCGCCCGCGGTTCCCGAAGCGGGGCCGCCTGGCGGCGCCCCCGTCGAGCCGCGCCCGCCGCAACAGCGTCCGCCTGCGCCCCGGCCTCGGCCGGCGCGACGGCCCCGAATCTGAAAGCGGTCGGCGACTTTTGGTCCTCCCACCTCCGTTCTCACAAGAATGTGTGATGTCCATCACGTTTTGAGAAGTGCGTGAAGGCCGCATCGATGCCGTAACAAGCCCGTTATCCCTACTTCATCGGAAGAAAACGGATTCCAAGCAAGGCCTTACCGTCGGCGTGAGGGACCGCTGATCATTCCAACCCCTTGATTCGGTGGGGGTCTTGACGGGTCGCGGCGGTCCACTAGGGTGGGGAACGCAATTTCGGAACGGGAGTGGGGGCGTCGCCGCCGGCGACGCGCGCCGCTGTCTCCGTTTCCCAAATCCCGAACCCCAGCCGCGCGAAGGCGCAGGAGGACCACCCATGACTTAGCCCCGACAACTGGTTTCGCTGTTTTTACGGCGGCCAGAAAGGACAACGCCCCGAAACGACTTCGCAGGTCGCCGGGGCGTCTGGCAGAGGTGAGACCCGTCTGCTGTGCCCCGCACATTACTTCCTTTCAAAGCCGAGTCAAGCTGCCCGCACCGGGCAGACGGATTCGTGCGGCCCGCCGTTTTCCTCCCCGCCCAGGGGCTTGCCCCTGGGTTCATTCGAGAGAAAACGCCATGAACAAACTGCCCGACCTCATCCGCTTGCTCTTCACCAGGCCGCGCCTCACCCACCGCGCCATCGCTGCGTCCTTGCAGAAGTCCCGCCGCACCGTGGACCGCTACCACCGCGAGATCCGCCTGCGGGGCTACCGCTGGGAGCAATTGAAAGGCCTCACCGCGAAGCAGCTCCACAGCAAGTTCAACCGGCAGTGGGCGATCTCCAAAGTCCGCCCCGATTTCCCGGCCATCGACGCGGTGCTGCAGAAGCGCGGCATGACGTTGTACGCGGTGTGGTCCGACTACCGCTCCCGCCATAAATCCAAAGCCCTCGGCTACGCCCAGTACGCCGCGCTGTACCGCGGGCACCGAAAAACGCAGGGCCTCGCGATGCGGCGAGTCCACGTGCCGGGACAGGAAGTCTTGGTGGACTTCTCCGGCAAGCGGCCGTTCTACACCGACCGCGGGACCGGTCGGGAGGTGCCCGTCGAGCTGTTCGTGGCGGTGCTCGGCGCGAGCAACTACGTCTTCGCTACCTGCGTGCCCTCGCAGTCGGTGCCGGACTGGATCGACGCGCACACGCGCATGGCCGAGTTCTTCGGGGGGATGCCCGCGTGCGTCGTGCCCGACAACCTCCGGTCGGCCGTGTCGAAAAGCGGCCGAGAGCCCGTGCTGCAGCGGACGTACGAGGATTGGTGCCGGTTCTACCACACCGCGCCTTTGCCCGCCCGGGCAGGACGGCCGCGCGACAAAGGGGCGGTGGAGGGCGCGGTGCTGCTCGTGCAGCGAGCCATGCTGCCGACGCTGGACAGGCAGACCTTCTTCTCCCTGGACGACCTCAACGCCGAAGTGGCGAGGTTGCTGCACGAACTGAACGAGCGGCCCTTCCAAAAGCGCCCGGGTTGCCGCCGCGAACTCTTCGAGCGCATCGAGAAGACTGCGCTGCAACCGCTGCCGCCAACGCGGTTCACCTACGGGCAATGGATGGCCCGCCAGGTGGTACCGAAGGACTACCACGTCGCCGTGCTCGGCCACCACTACTCCGTCCCGCACGAACTGGTGGGGAGGCGAGTTGAGGCCCGCGTGTCGCCGGCTACCGTGGAAATCCACTGCGAGGGCGAGTGCGTCGCCGAGCACGCGCGCTCCCAGGTGCGCGGCGGGGCCACCACGCTGCCGGCGCACCAACCTGAGGCCCACCGGGCCGAAGCGGAGCGTACGCCCGAGGGTTTGCTGGCGTGGGCGGCCGAAGTCGGACCGAACCTGAAACGGTACATGGAGTACCAGTTCAGCCGTCCAAACAAGTTCGAAGGGCTGCCAGCAGGCACGGTCATCCGCGACCTCGCAAAGCACTACACGGCGGAACAACTGGAGGCGGGCGCCAAGCACGCCCTGGCGCTGCACCTGCGCTCCGCCACGGACCTCCGCCACCAGTTGAAAGCCCTCAACGAATCGCCCGCGGCGCCGGCAGGCACGCACCCGAAGCGGGGCGGCAAGCGGCGGAAGCACGCGGAGCCGATGGCGTTGCCGGCCAAGGGGCGGCGTTCGGTCCGCGGCGACGGGGGTGCGGCTTGAGCCGGCGGGGCGTATACAGGGGGCGGCCGGCTTCGGCCGCCCCTCCCGCGAGTCAGGACGGCGTGGGTGCGTGGCGGGACGAACTGGTCCGGGCGCTGCGGGGCCTGCGGCTGAAGGCCACCGCGGACGCCGTCGAAGCGCTGCGTGCCGACGGCGGTGGGCCGCTCGCGGACGGACTGGGCGAGTTGGTCGCGGCGCTCCAGCACGGCAGCGTCACCCGCGCGCTGGAGCGGCGGTTCCGCGACGCGCGTCTGCCGTTGCCCAACGCGGCTCTGGAGGACGCCTGGACCGGCTTGGTCCGCGGTCTGCCGCCGGCCGTCGTCGCACAGTTGGCCGACGGGGCGTGGGCCACGCGGCACGAGAACGTATTGATCACCTCCGAGTGCGGCGGAGGAAAAACGTGGCTGGCGTGCGCGCTGGCCGCCGCGGTGCTCCGCGCGGGCGGCACGGTGGTCTGGTTCCACCAGGCCGACTTCTTGGCGGCGTGGGCATCGGCAGACGCGGCCGGCTCGCTCGCGGCGTTGCGGCGGCGGTTGGCCTCGGCCACCGTCGTGGTGCTCGAAGAGTTGGGTGTGGAACCGCTGGAAGACGGCGACCTGGCGGTGTTGCGGCGACTGGTGGAGTCGCGGCCCGGCGGCTTCATCCTGACGTCGCCTTTCTCGCCCGCGCTCTGGCCAGGACATTGGTGCGGCAAAACCACGTCTTCGGCGGACGCCTACACCACGGAGGCGATATTGCGGCGGCTGGTGAACCCGGCCCACTGCATCGAACTGCGCGGCAAGGCGACCGAATTCAAACCGGGGAACGAGGCGCCGCCACCGGTGCCCCGGTCGTCGCTCTCGCCACCGAAGGCGAAGCGCTTGCCCCCGTCCAAGCGGAAGGCTCAGGCGGCCGGCAAGGCCGGGAGGGCGCGCGCATGAAGGCATTCGCGTTCGTCAGCGAGGCAGCCCGGGCGGACTACCTCGCGCTGCCGCGGCCGGTGCAGCGGCGGTTCGGCCGTTGCCTGCGCGCCGTGCAGGAGGGCAAGCCCGCCCCTGCCGTGAAATGCGTCGCGCCGCTGGTCGGGCGCGGCGCCGCCGAACTCGTGCAGAACGGTTCGCCTGCATACCGGGTCATTTTCTCTTCAAAAGACCCCGAAACCGTGTGCGTGCTGCATGCGTTCACCAAGACCGCCCAAGGGGCGGACCGGCCCAACCTGGAGACCGCGCGAAAGCGGTACCGGGAAAGGCAGCGGTGGGCCAGCTCACGCAAAGCGTGAAGCGAGAAAGAAGCGGGCTGCTAGTCAGCCCTTACCCCCATGGGAGTCGGCGAACCGCTAACCCGCGAGCCGACTATTTCTCGTACACCGAGCAGCCGAAACCAAACTACCTTAGATCTGCCGAGACAATTTGTACTGGCAGCAACCCATCAACAATTTTCCGACGCGCAATTGACTCAAAAACGCTCCGGTTGGCAACGAACTGTTCTTCGGTTCCGCTGTTCCTAAGCGAAGGATCTGCGTCCTCCAGCGCCTCCGTGGATACTGAGCAAGATAACGACTTTCCGTCCACTATTGCTTCAAAGTTAATGCCGAAGGTCTGGGAATTTGCGGCATATTTTCCACTAAATCGAATGTCCACCTGTTACTCCTTGAAATCTACTGATGCACCGAGAATGGCGCATGCTCTTCGTGGCGATTCTGCTTCACATTATCCTGAGAAATTTCCCTGCCGTGTAGGAGGTTGCTGCCTGCAGGGCAATGAAATTCAGAACTGGTGGGCAAGTCAGGCAGAATAGGCACGTGGGGAATACACAGGAACTGCCCGGGCATTCCAATTGCGGCGCCCCCTCATAGTGATAGCCGCTCCTGACTAGGTGGCCAATAGCGGAGTCTGCACACTTAAGAGCGTCGGTGATGTCGAGTCCGCACTAAATACGGCATGCGCTGATGATGCGAGCTATTTGCGCTCCATCTTAGAGCGCTGTAGCCACCCACGAGACGATGCCCCACCCATCTTGTATCCACAACCTGGGGAAGGTTCGGCATGTTCAAAAGCAGCAGTCTCCCCATAAAAGCAATCCAATCACCTTTGCCGAGTAGCGTAGTGCTGTATGCATGAAAACTTCGACCGCTGTTGAACAAAGTAAGCTCGTTAGCAATTTCTCTGCCGACAATTTCATTGAAAGCAATAGAGTCGGTATCGGGATGATCGGCTGAAAAAAAGTCAATCATCGGTATGTGTGATATCCGGTTGCGAGGGTCGATGATTTTTGAGTTCAGCGCGAGCTCCCAGCCCGGCTTGAGACTACGGATTTTTTCGGCCACCCAATCTGGAGTTATCTCGACGATGGGAACGAAATATGTTGTTCTTTCATCAAGTGCGGCCTGAGGTCGATAGAAATATTCGGAGAAACTCAACTTGAGTTCCAGACCATATCTGTCGGCCAAGTCATAGGCCACCTGTACGGGGTGCGCCGACAAGTCGATCACAGGCTTATGCCGGCCAGGGTTTGATACGTGCGAAGGGCAAAGATGTCCGTCATGCCTGCAACAAAGTCCACGATTAGGTGAACGCGCAATGCATGCTCTTGTTCGTCGTCAACGTCTTCGGTTGCTTTCCTGTAGGCCGCAACGTGCTTGCCAGCCAGCAGTGAGAACAGCCGCATTTCCTCTTCAAGATTCTTGCTGCATCGTCCTCCACCGGAAATTGAGCCCATATTGTCTCGGTCTAATTTCAAGACGCATTCGAACTTGCTCAAGATTCCTTTGATCGCCGCATGACCAACGAGCTCCCTTTCGTGGGAACTTCGCTTTCCGTACAGCAAATGGCCGACTGATTTCTTGATGGCGCTGAGGATGTTGCCAGAATCAGAGCCCCGTTCCACCAAGCCCTTGTGGGTACCGGCCAAAACCTGGTCATGTTGCTGCACATATACGCTTGCGGCGTTTTGAACCAGAAAGCGGACGAGTTCCGACCTGAATACGACGGCCGCCTCAACGGTCTTGCCATATTTCGCGGAATTGTCTGTGGCTGTCTTTACGATTGATTGTGCGGAAGGATGCTTATCCAATCGAGAGACAAGGTCTGATGTGAAGAGCTCGTGGGTCAGTAGGCCTTTTTCGATGCCATCTTCAATGTCGCTTAGGCAATAAGAAATATCATCAGCTGCTTCCATCAAGTACGCCAACGGAAAGCGGGAGCCGTCCGACATTTGCAGCTCTTGTTTTACACACTCCCAAACCGCTGCCTCTGTTGTAAATATTCCAGCTTTTTTTGTCAGTGGCGATGCGTCGCTAATGCCAGATGGCGTGCAGGGGTATTTGACGGTGCTCGCGATTTGAGAAACGGTCAGATTCATTCCGGTTGATCCGTCGGCTCCGGCGAGTTTTGTTATCACTCGAAAGCCCTGCGGGTTTCCGTCGAAACTCTTGATGTTCTGGCTGTGTGCCTCTGAAGTCGCCCTGTATTCCGAGGCGCGACGAACATAGTCGGTGTACCAATTTGAGATGGCCGCTTCGCCGAAATGACCAAAAGGCGGATTGCCTATGTCATGTAGGAGGCATGCCGTCTCAACGATGTTCGTCATCGCGAGCTTGGAGTCGTCGGTTAAACCGAGGCTTTCCGCCTTGTCGCGTCCAAACTGAGAAAAAACGGAAGTGGTGAGGTATCTGCCAACGTGAGCAACTTCGAGGGAATGAGTGAGGCGCGACCTGACTGCTGCATTTTCTTCGAGGGGGAATACTTGGGTTTTTCGCTGTAAGCGACGGAAAGCGGCTGAGTAAATGACCCTCGACCGGTCGCTTTCGGTTTCTTTCAACAGCTCTTCTTCCGGCCGCGTGCTGGGCCTCAACCGCTTCCGCGAAAGTAGTTTTTCATACGGTTTTGTCATGGCCATCCACTCTGCTGCGGTGAATTGTGATACGGCGATTGGGGTCGAAGACGATTCAGGTAGAACGGGAACTTTCCTGGCATGCTTCGGTGCTGCTTGCTCCGGTTGCGGTACGGAGGGGCCTAAGTCGAAGTTCCTAGGGGCGAACTAAGCGGCTACACAGATACGATCGAGCACTAGACGAAGATTTCTCACGACGGCAACACGCCCGCCTGCCTCATGGGAATGAAAATTCCATTCCGCTGAACGCCGCTCCGACGTCTGGCGGAATGGGATAGGGCTCAATTTGCTTGAACGCTTTCAGGATGGATTTGTCCACACGGGCGTCTCCGGACCGCGAAATCCACTGAAGGTTGAGCAGGCGGCCGCGCTCGTCGAGTTTGACCCTCATGACGGTTCGTTGCCCGTTGCTGTACTCGGGAGGCTTCACCCACGCCTGTTGCAAGCGCCCCATCACTTGCTCTTTCCATGCCTCCATTTCTTTGGCCGCTTCTTCGCGATGATCTTCTACCTCAGCATCGGTTATGCCCGCCGTCTGCGAGCACGAAATGGGGTCCGGGTATTTGTACGTACAGAAATACTCTCGCCCTTTGCAGTGGGCGGTGAAAGTATGAATCCCTCGGTGTGCCTCTTCGTTGGAGATGCCGATTTCGTTGGCCGGGCATCCGACCGACCCGGATGCGAGGCGCCTGGAGATTTCGGGATTCGTGCCGCCAAACAGACCAGCAACCACGATGCCGCGCTCACTGAGGATGCGCGTGGCGGGTTTGAGCTCGTCGCGCTCGGGCGGTACCGGAGTGCCCCGCGCCAAAGCCACCTGAGAAAGAACGAACAGCGCGAACACGGCGATGAGGCGCATGGGTGGCTTCCTTGTTGTGGCCCGCTGCTGCGCTTCGCGGCGTTTCTCGGGGACTGACGCTCTGCAAAACCGCGCTGGCTGCCGGTGTTTCGGACGAACCAAGCATATCCCCGGCACTTGGCCTAGGTGAACCCTGCGCCGGCCTGGGCCGCCATTTCCGCGCCCGGACCGCCTCAGTCGGTCGTGCCGATCACCGCCCCCAGGCTCTTCACCAACGAGACCAGCGCGCTCTGGTTTCGCACCCCGGTTTTCCCATAGACCACTTTTAGACGGGTGCGAACCCCTTCGGTCGACACCCCCATGGTCGCCGCCACTTGCGACAGGTCCAGGCCATCGGCCAGCCGCACCGCCAGTTCTGCCTCCCGTGGGGTCAGTCCATAGGCGGCCAGCAGAGCGCGTCGCAGCCTCTCGGGTGCCTTGGAGTGTGTGGTTTCGATGAAGACGGCGGTACGGGCGGGGCCCAGCGCTCCATGCCCTGGCAGAGCGTGCGCGGTCGCGTGTCCCGCCACGGCGCCGTCCGGGCGGCGCAGGGCCGTCGGGCGCGTACCGGCTGCAAACACATCCCCGCTCCCGGGAGAGCGCGCAATGAGGCGGCCGCCGCGCAGACGAACCAGGCCGCCGTCCCGCAGCAGGTCGTCCGCCGCTGAATTCCAGCCGATGCACCGGTCGTGCTCGTCCAGGAAAAACGTCGCGGTGCCCAAACAGTCGAGGGCCTGTCTCGAAGCCCGGCCCAAGCCGTCGTCCGGAGCCAATCTGGCCCTCAGTGCGCATGCGTTGACCCAATGCGGGGCCAGACGGGCCAACCAGTCGCGCTCCCGCGCGTCGTACGGGCCGCGGCGGCTTGAGCGGAGTAGGGTCAGGCTGATGACTTGATGCGCGTCCCGCAGGCCAATCACGCCGCCGCCGTGGTCCACATTCATGGGCCGCAAAAAGTCGGCCCAGAAGGCTGTCTTGCGCAAACGCGCGAGGGGCAAATCGTCATCGGGGACGACCACCGCGCCGGCAGGTGGACCCTTGCTTTCGTCGGGCGGACGCCAGGGGTTGCCGGCAGCATGGGTCAGTTCAAAGGCGGCGGCCATGTCCGAGCCCTGGCCGTAGTAGGCCGGCAGCGTCTGCCGCCTGGTCCCCACGTCCACCTGCAGAATCGCGGCGGCGTGGCTGCGGGTCTCGGCACATACCTCAGCCAGAAAGCCGGAAGCCCAATCCGGTTCCGCAAGGGTTTCGAACAAGGTGCCGATCATCCTTTCCATGGCTGCTGCCTCGCATCGTTGCCGATGTCCATTCCCATATGGGAATGCCGCGGACGACCCCGGATGCAGACGATCTCTCGTGCGCCAACGCCGGCGTTTCTTGGAGATTTCCCGTCATGCAGACCACCCACTCCTCGCCGCTGCGCTGGCTGGTTGCGTTGCTGTTGACCCTCAGCCTGTTCCCGGCCTTTGCCGCCAAACCCCTCGACGAAACCGAAAGCCTCGACGCCGACGCCCAGACCGCGGCGCTGGTCGTCCGCCGGCTGGCTCGCGACGACCTGGAGGCCTACCACCGCATCGACGTGAAGGTCGTCGATGGCCGTGCCGTCCTGACCGGCACCGCGCGCACGCGACAGGGGCTCGACGCCATCGTTCGGGAGGTCGGCAAAGTGCCGGGCGTTCGGTCGGTCGAGGAACACGTCAAGGTCGAGCCGACCCCGTAGCGGAGGCGGCGGGTGTACTTCGAAATCCAGCGCATCGCGGCGTTGGTACAAGAGGCGGCCACTCCGCGACGGGCCGGCTTCGACCCCCGAACCCGGCTTGCCCAGGAACTTCGGCGCATCGCGGCCTCCCTCCCCCGAGGCCATCCCGGAAGCGCTGCGGACCGTCCTTCTGACTGGTGAAGCCGTGGGACCCGAAGCCGGCCGATGGCTGCCGATCGTGCAGACCTGGCTTGCCGACGAGTGCGCCCGCACGGGCGTTTGATTCGCGCGCTTCCCATTGCGTGCCTCGGCCGCTGACGTCCGTCGCGGCCGTTCCTTTTTCTGTGCTGGTTGCCATGGCGCCTGCCTCCGTGGGACGTTGGAGTCAAGCATGACGTACTCGTTTATCAGGTACAAAGGGGCTTTTCGCGTACATCGGGAACGACTTCTAACCTGCTCGCCTCGCAAATGGGCAGGCGGCATGAAGCGGACCTCGTTGCACACCCCCGAGTACGGAGCCGTCGTCGCGCTGCTCCGCGACCTCAGGCTGGAAGCAGGGCTGTCGCAGGCCGAGGTGGCCGAGCGCGTGGACCGGCCGCAAACGTGGCTGTCCGCAGTGGAGGTGGGCGGTCGGGGGCTGGACCTGCTGCAGATTCGTGAGCTGGTGGCCGTCTACGGCGTCGATTTTCCGAACTTCGCGCGCCGGCTTGAGGAGCGCTTGAAGGAGCAACCGTACCGGCCGCCGCGGCGTCGGCGGGTCGATGCGGGGACCAGCAAGTCCTGACACAACCAGGTCCTAACGCTCTTGGCGACTGCAATTACCCGATTATCGTGTTACAACGCGATGACGACTCGGTGTGAGAGAACGGCCGCTGCTGCGGCAGTAGGGTGAGCTGGCTACAGCCGTTCTTGCACGGCGAGGCGTTCGTGGCCGGCCCCCGGCGATTGCCGGCTGCCCCTTACGCCGTTCTTTTGGAGCGCACCGGATGCGGCTCGCCTTTCTTCTGTTTTTAGCCTGGCTGCTGGCAATCCCTGCGTCGGCCGCCGAACGAAGCCGTTCGTTCGTCTACAACGCCCGCAACCAGCTGACCGACGTCGTGGACGCCAGCGACCCGTCGCGGTCCATCAGCTTCACCTACGACGCCAACGGCAACCGCGAAACCAAAACGCAGGGGGGTACCACCACGACCTACCGGTGGGACGCACGGGACCGCTTGGTTGAGGTTCTGCGCGACGGCGTGTGGGTCGCCCGATACGACTACAACGCCGGCGGGCAGCGCACCTTCAAAGAGGTCAACGGTCCGAGCCCGATGGCCGTCCGCTACGTGTACGACGGCCCGCTCCTGATCGCGGAAACCAACGTGATCGGGAACACCCTGGCCAAGTATCACTACTCGGCAAGCGGCCGGCTGCTGTCGATGGAGCGCGCCGGCCAGCACTACTTCTACCTGCTGGATGGCTTGGGCACCCCCATCGCCATGACGAGCGCCGAAGGCCTCATCGTCGTCCGCTACCGGGTCGATGCCTGGGGCAACCCCGTCGCCACGGTGGGCGATTCCGCCAACATCTTCGGCTTCACGGGCTACCCCGTCGATGACGAAACCGGGCTGCACTACGCCAATGCGCGGTACTACGACAGCGAACTCGGCGCCTTCCTCAGCGAGGACCCGGCGCAGGGCGACCCCACGCGCCCCGTAACGCTGCACCCCTACCTCTACGGCAACGGCAACCCGCTGATCTACCTCGACCGCAGCGGGCGCACGGCCGAGTTGGTCGAAGTCCTCGACGGCCACGAGCGCAACCAGGCCGACATCGTCGCCCTTGCCGAACAAATAAAAGGGATGCGCGCCAGCGCCACTTGGTACGAGCGGCCGGTGGTGGAGGTCGGGATGCTGGGCACCGTCCTGCTGACGGCCGGCAACCGCCTGGGGGAAGGCGTGGTTACCATGGCGAACGCCGGCGCCAACGTGGTGCTGAACGCGGCGGACACCTACATCGTGGACTTGGGCGAGGGCGCTGACCCGGCGAACGCCGAAGTCGCCGCGTTCGCCGAGGACGGCTTTGCGGCGGCCGAAGCTGCCTACCACGACCCGCGGGCCGCCGCGTATGGCGCGATGGCCGCGGCCGCCGAGCCGTACGAGAAGGCCTACGACGGCGACACGGGCGCCCAACTCGACCTGGCGGCCAGCCTCGACCCCCGCAGCCTCAGCAAACGGGTATTGCGCGGGATGGCGCCCGCGCGCGGACCGCCTCACGTCGGCGGTTCGCAGGCGCACTACATCACCGAGGGCGCCGGCGGACGCCCGGAACTCACCGCCTCGCCCGGCGGCCCGTCCGTCAGCCTGGAGGAGGCCCTGGCGCCCCCGGGAAGCCAGTTCGGCGGCAGCCGGCAAAACTCGACCCCATACACGGGCGGCCCGCACAGCAGCACGAAGCTGCCGCCGGGCGACGGCCTCGACTCCCACCACATGCCGGCGAAGGCCATCAGCGGTCTGGGCGTGGACCCCGGTCCGGCCATCAAGATGGACCCGGCCGACCACCACGAAACCACGAGCAACGGCCGCCAAGGGTTGCGGGGCGAACGCTACCGGATGGGGCTCAAGGCGATGATCGACCAGGGCCGGATGCGCGACGCCATGGCGATGGAGGTGCGCGACGTGCGCCGCGCCGCCCAGGTTGTTTCCAACAACATGAAAAAGTATAACCAGGCCATGCAGGAAATGCTGGACTACGCCAAAGGCAAGGGCTGGCTGGACAAGGGGAAAAAGGAATGATTTTCGACGTGCGGCCTTATGAGGGCGCGGGACCGTTGGTGCTGGGCATGTCGCCGGAGGACGCGCGCGCCACTGTTGGCGAACCCTTGCGGTCGGCCATCAAAGAGGGCGAGCGGGTCGAGACCTACCGCGATTTCACCTTGGCGTATTCGGCGGACAACCGGCTCATCGAGGCCTCGTTCTCGGCGCCGGCGGATGTGCGGTTTCAGGGCGCAAACCTGTTCACGACTCCGGACGCTCTGGCGAGGCTGGTCGCGGCCGACGGTGCGCCGCTGGAAGGCTTCGGCAGCATCGTGTTTCCCGCCCTGGGGCTGGTCGTCGTGGACTTCGACAGCGACCAGGAAAGCGACCGGGCGGTGCAGGTTTTCGAGCGGGGGCGCTGGGATTCGATGACGCATTTGAGGCCCTACGAAGCAGGGGGTTCGGGAGTGGCACCTTAAATGCCCTCAGGCTCGCCTCTACTACCTCTCGACTGGGGCCCGCCTGTGAGAGTTCGGCGTACGTCGCGACAGTCAAAGGGTGCGAAAGCGCCTACGTGAAAGCGGACCGCGCCCGACCACCATGGGGAGTGGAATGCGCATCGAAAGAGTGGAAGTCAAGAATTTCCGCCTGCTCAAGCAGGCAGCTGTTCTGCTCGAAGAGCAAACCACCGTCGTGGTGGGCCGAAACAACAGCGGCAAGACCTCGCTGACGGAGCTATTCCGGCGTCTGCTGAAAGACACCACACCGCAGTTCCGCCTGGAAGACTTCGCGCTCCCCGTGCATGCGGATTTCTGGACCGCCGCCCAAAAGCTGTCCGATGGGGAAAAATTGGACGACGTCCGGAAAACGCTGCCGTGCATCGAGGTGCGGATGACGTTCCGGTATTCAGCCGCCGAAGAACTCGGGCCGCTGACCCCGTTCGTGGTCGATTTGGACGAAGCCTGTTCCGAGGCGCTGGTGGTCGTCCGGTTTGAGCCGCGCGACGGCACCCTGACCGACCTCCTCGCGAAGGAGGGGGCGACGGACGCTCCGATTGAGGTCCAGCAGGACCGATTCTACCGAGCGCTCCAAGACCGCATCGGCAAATCGTATGGTTGCTCCGTACACGCCGAAGACCCGAACGACCCCACGAACCGAAAGGAACTCGACCTGGGTCATCTGCGGGCCATCGTTCGGGGAGACATCATCACCGCGCAGCGCGGGTTGGACGACATCACTGCCCGGGACCGGGACGTGCTGGGAAAGATTCTGCAAGACCTCTTCGACTCAGCCTCTGCGGACGGAGCAGACAAGGCCGGTAAGGACCTCATCGACGGGCTGACGAAAGCGGTCGATGGCATCCAGGAAACCCTTCGATCCCAGGTGAAGACCCACCTGCAGGGACTGCTGCCGCACTTTGAGGTGTTCAACTACCCGGGGTTTCACAACCCCAACCTCACGACGGAGACGGGCTTCGACGTGGCGCGGTTGCTTCAGAACCACACGAAGGTCCGCTACCCGGGTGCGCATGGCCTGACGTTGCCAGAAACCTACAACGGTCTCGGTGCGCGGAACCTCATCTACATCCTGCTGCACCTCTACAGCTTCTTCAAGCAATTCCAGGTGGCGCCGGCCGCTCCGGCCGTCCACCTCGTCTTCATTGAGGAACCGGAAGCGCACCTGCACCCACAAATGCAGGAAGTGTTCGTTCGGCAACTCGGGGTCATCGCGAAGAAGTTCGCGGAACTCAACGGCGGCGGGCCCTGGCCGGTGCAGTTTCTCATCTCCACGCATTCGTCCCACATCGCAAACTCTGCCCCCATCAACGCGCTACGGTATTTCTTAGCTGGTGCGGAGGCTCCCGCATCTCCCTGGCGGGCGGCGCGGATCAAAGACCTGCGTGCAGGCCTCTCGGGCAAGGCCGCCGACGACCTGAAATTCCTTCAGCAGTATCTGACGCTCACCCGCTGCGATCTGTTTTTTGCCGACAAGGCCATCCTCATCGAGGGCACCTGCGAGCGGCTGTTGCTGCCCGTCATGATGCGGTTGGTCGATGCCGAAGACGCGACCGCCCCGCAATTGGCCAGCCAATACTTCACGGTCCTGGAAGTGGGCGGGGCCTACGCGCACCTTTTCGACGACTTGCTTGCGTTTCTCGAACTGCCGGCGCTCGTCATCACCGACATCGATGCCGTTGATGGCAACGGGGAGGCTTGCCCTGTCGCTGGCGGTGAGAAATCGAGCAACGCCTGCATCAAGGCATGGTTTGACGGAAAGTCTTCGAAACCAAGCGACTTGGTTGCGTACGCGGAAGCTGATCGCGTGAAAGGCATCAAGCGCCTCGCTTACCAGATTCCGGAAGGCGACGGCGAGCCGTGCGCCCGGAGTTTGGAAGACGCCGTGATGCTCGCCAACAAAACCGCGTACGGCCTTCAGAACGTGCCAGTGGCAGACCTCGGCCAGCGGGCCGCGGATCTCGCCAAAAAGCAAAAGAAAACGGAGTTCGCCCTGAAGTTGGCGCTGGGTGGCCCAAAGTGGAACGTGCCGCGGTACATCGCTGAAGGCCTGCGCTGGCTGGCCCGAACGAATGCACCCGAATCGCCTGCACCGCCGGCAGCTGCAGCCGCCGCGATGCCGGCAGCAGCGGGAGCAGGGGCGTGAACCAGCCGGCCCCTCTTAATCCCGCGAAAGCAGAGGCCGAAAAAGCCATGGCACAACTGTTCGAGTGCATCCGCACCGGGCAGAGCTTTGTGTTCGAGGCCGGCGCGGGCGCCGGTAAAACCTATTCGCTCATCGAAGCATTGGAACGGTTGCTGGCCGAGCGCGGGCGCTCTCTGGTCCGCCAACACCAGCAGATTGCCTGCATCACGTTCACCAACGTGGCGAAGAACGAAATCGACACGCGCACGGACCGCCACCCCGCGGTGTACTCGGACACCATCCACGGCTTCTGCTGGTCGCTTCTGAAAGACCAACAGGGCGAATTACGCCGGCTGATTCCCGAGTTGAAGAAGTGGCCGGAGCGCCTGGCGGAAGCCGGCGAAATCGGAACCCGGCAAATCAATTACGAACTTGGCTTTCCGCGTGTCGAAGACGACGTCCTCTCCTTGAGCCACGACGACGTGCTCGACCTGATGACTGCATGCTTGAGCAAGCCCAAGTTCCGACGCATGATGACGGCCCGCTACCCCATCCTGTTCATCGACGAGTACCAGGACACCGACGCGGACTTTGTGAATGCGTTGATGACCCACTTCCTGGGCCAGCCGGGGGCGCCGCTCATCGGGCTATTCGGTGATGGCTGGCAGAAAATTTACGGCGACGGATGCGGCACGGTTTCTTACGAGGGCCTGGCATCCATTGGCAAGGGCGCCAATTTCCGCTCGGTCCCCGCCGTGGTGAGCGTCCTCAACAAGATGCGGCCCGAACTTCCCCAGGCAGTGGAAGACGAAGACGCCCCCGGCAGCGCCGTCGTCTACCACACGAACGGGTGGACCGGGGCGCGGCGAACGGAGGCCCATTGGAAGGGCGATGTCAGCCCGGACGCGGCCAAGGCCTACATGGACCGCGTCAAAGCGCTTCTAACCGAAGACGGGTGGCGCTTCGAATCCGGTGAGACCAAGGTACTGATGCTCACGCACAACTTGCTGGCCCAGGAGCAGGGATACGCCGGGATCGCAGCGGTCTTTGCGGGACGCACGGACGCCTTCGTGAAAAAAGAAGACGCCCACATCGCGTTCCTGGTGGACGTCGTGGAACCCGCGTGCGCTGCCTTCGCCGCCAAACGCTACGGTGAAATGGTCGCAATATTGGGCGGGGCGATGCCCCGGATCACCAGTCCCCAGCGGAAGGCGGCTATCCGCGCTTCCATGGAGCGCCTTGTGGCGTTGCGGACAGCCGGCACCATCGGTGAGGTCATCGACTACCTCCGTGCCGAGGATGGCTTTCATCTGCCGGAGAAAGTCGAAGGGAAGGAAACGGGCTTGCTGCTTGATGCAGCAAAGAATGCGGATGGCACGGCTCTACCCGAAACCGGGACCGCCGAAGAGAACGAGGGCGGCGAGCAACAGGCCGCGGCCTGGATGGAACGGCTTCGGCAGCTGCGGCAGGTTCCTTATGCCGAGGTCGTGGTGCTCGAACGGTTCATCAACGGTATGACGCCCTTTGCAACCAAGCACGGCGTTAAGGGAGCGCAATTCAACAACGTTTTGGTGGTCGTCGGCCGAGGCTGGAATCAGTACAACTTTGACCAGATGCTGGCCTGGGTGAGTAAGGGGGTTCCCAAGGGTAAGGCCGAGACCTTTGAGCGAAGCCGCAATCTGTTTTACGTGGCTTGCTCTCGGCCGCGGAAAAGACTCGCGGTGCTGTTCACTCAGGAGGTTTCTCCGCCCGCGATGGAAACACTGAAATCGTGGTTTGGTGCGGGCAGCGTGCATGAGATGACCGACGTAGGCTGACTCCGATTGGTCGTTTGGGCGAAGCGTGCCTCTCCTTCTGGTTCAAGTGTGTGGATCTTGAGTGCGCTCGGCCCTGGTTTGGGCTTGTTCGTCTGAATTCCGATAGGTTTTGATTGGTGTACTATAATTCGTTGTGGACTATAAAAATTCGTCCACGGGAGCGTAAAATATGGCCACAACCATGTTTTTTGAAGGTGAGCTAGTCGACAAGGGCGGTAAGCAGAAAAATCGCATCCACCTGGAGTTTGGGCGGTCATCCTACTATGACGGCGAGAGCCTGATTTACATTGCTATCAACGGCGAATGGGTGATCCTTGACGAAGCGCAGGGGCGGGAGGTTTATGAGGCTATGGACAACCTTGGGGGGTACTTAGGCTACGACAGAAAGCCGCGCTAAAGTCGCGCTGCGAACGAAAAGTGCTGGGCACAATAAAAAACCCCACCAAAGATCTTGGCGGGATTGAATTATCTCGTAGTCAATAAAAAATGATTCTTAAGGAGCTGGAGATGAGCAGCCTTTACAGTAATTTTGATCCAAATTTCGTTTGCACTACCAGGATTACGCGAAAGAGTGCGAAAGGAACGGAAAACGAAGTGGTTGAGGTTCAGACGGTAACCGGGCAATTGTCGAAAGTTTCACGCATTAATGAAAAAATCGAGCCGACAATATGGGAGGTTCATCATAAGAGAATAAATATTCGCGGCAAAGTTGAAACTATCTCTGTCGAAACCTTTGATAGCGTAATTGCTGCAAATGCGAGATTCGCAGAGATCGAGCGATAGTGCTTTCTGTGTTTGCGAGTACTGCATACCCATTCTTCAATCTGCAGTTGATCTGCAAAGGCTCTTTGGGATGGGCTCGCCCTGATAATCGATGTAGTTCAGCGAATCAGTCGCGAAATTCGTAACCAACAGGGCAGTCGTGCAGGTAGACGCTTGCTGTTCCTTTTTCTGCCCCTCTCCATCGCAAATCGCAAACAGAGAGCGCCGCGTCGGCCAGATCACGAGCTTCGTCTGGCGAGGCGCGCGCGAGCAAAGAAACGTAGCAGGCGAGCCACAAACCTTTTCGGCTCGTGTCACCATTCAGGTTCGGCGTCGCAACTGGCAGGGTAGATGGGGTAGGCATAGTTACGCTCTCGCGGGACCATGAACGTAGCAGGTTTTCGAGGGCGCGCAAGCCGCTCCTTCCGACTTCGGCCATGCCAAATTCGATATTGCTTTCCACAGGGGCGAGTGGTGTTCCCGCACTGCCTGCACTATCAGTTGGAATTCCGTTCAGGACTATGGGCAAGGCATGGACGAACGCGTCGCACGTCTAAAGACATCCCAGGACGCCTGCAAATTTGCGGTGAACGCCCGACAGAAGGGACGTCCGGACCTGGAAGCAGAAGCCCTGCAGCGCGCCAGCGAACTGAAGGCCGCAGAGGAGGGCTACACAAGCCCGGCGCAGCAGGCGATCGCGCTCGCCTTGTATGCCTACGAGGACGAGCAAAGCCGCAGGAAGGGTCGCACCTCTCGTGCGCACCGAACCCGCCGAATGCTGAAGGAATACGGCGTGCTTGCTGCTGCCGAACGCATGGTGCTCACCCGGAAGCCGTCCACGGGCTACGAAGTGCTCGAAGAAGCGGGGCTGCAGGAACTGAGTTTCGAGTCCATCATCGACCGGTTCCCGACCGAGTTCTCGCCCATTGCGGTGGAGGCCGCGCGGGCTCGGCTGGAAGGCCGTCCTCCGCCGCCAGGGGCGCGAGCGGCTGCCTTGCTGTCCGAGCCGTCGGCCGCAGCGGCTGAAGAAGAACTTCCCAACCCTGACCCTGTGTTCGACGACGAAGCACGGATGTTCCTGGAGGGGTTCATGGACCCCGGTGCATGGTCCCTGGCGGGTTGGCTGCCGCTCTATCGGGCGACCGTCCAGGCCATTGACCGAGCACTGTCCGAAGGCCGTCCTCAAGACACGTTCGAAACCCTGTGGCGCAACCAGGACAACGCCATCAGCCACGCAGGGCAGGGGCTGTTGAAGTACGAGACCGTGGATGCGATGCGCGACGAGTTCGTCCAGGTCATTCGCGACATCCACGAGGACGGCAGCCCGGCGAACTTCGAGCGCATCGTGGAACGGTTCGAGGGCTGGAG
Source organism: Tahibacter soli (assembly GCF_025717065.2). Lineage (GTDB taxonomy): Bacteria > Pseudomonadota > Gammaproteobacteria > Xanthomonadales > Rhodanobacteraceae > Tahibacter > Tahibacter soli. The sequence goes on from NZ_JAOVZO020000001.1 coordinate 54,730, forward strand.
GGCCGAAGGTCGCATCGGCATGGTGCCGCGCCTGCTCATCGCCCGTGCCTTCGCTGGGATACACCCCGAGCGCTACCACACGACGGTCGATGCGACCCGGCAGAACCAGGCGCTGGACTGGTTCGCGACGCACACCGGCTTCGTCGTTCCTCGCTCGACCAGTTGGGCGGTGCGGGCCCAGGCACTGACCGCACATTTGGACCGAGCCGGCGTCTTTGAGGACGTCTTGGCCCGCAACATCTTCCCGTGGTTCGTGGTGGATCAGTTGCGCGCCCGCACCATGCCCCCTGGCATCCCGCCAGGGCATACGCCGCGGCCGGAGTTGGCGCTTGTCGACCTGCCGCCGGCGCGCCGCGTGATCGTGTTGCGGCACAACGCCGTGCAGACGGCTTTGTTTGCTTGGTTGGCGGCCGAATTCGGGAATCAAAACGTGTGGACCGAATACCCGACGGGGACGGGCGGTTATGCCGATGCGGTCGCGCGGCGTCCCGATGGCCGCTGGCAGGTCTACGAAATCAAGATTGCCGACACCGCCGGCGAGGTGGTCCGACAGGCTATGGGCCAACTGCTCGAATACAGTTTCCGGACGGGTGGCCTGGAGCCGTTGAAGCTGGTGGTCGTTGGCGAGCCCGTGTTGGACGGCATCACTGGCCGCTTCTTGGCGCGCCTCCGCACGGACTTCCATCTGGACATCGACTACCTGCGGATCGAAGTGCCGGCCCTCACATAATCAGTCGCCACTCTAAACAAACTTGCCGCGAATCGACCAATCGCCAAAACCAGCCCTCACGCTCGGCTTTTACGGTCCGCACCACGCGCAGGCCCGCGTACTCGGCGCTGTATTCTTGTGTGCTGCGCCAACTGCGAGTGTGCGGTCAGCGCATGCCGATGACCGCGCGATGTTCACCGCACCTGTGGCGTACTTGCCGATATCGGTTGCCTGGGCGGCGAGGTCGGCTTCCGCATTTACGCGACGGATACCGACGAATTGTCATGTTGCGCTCATATGCAAATCGCTCTGCTGCTCAAAAGGTGGAACTCCATCCCGCATGCAGATAATCAGATAGATTGCCGCCACGCCATTGAGGAATCGCTCGCGCGGATTGATTGGTGCAGGACCATTGACCTGAAATCGCTCATAGATTTTCAGTCGCGAGAGATGGTCAATCACATCAGCGTGGTCAAACGCCAATGACTCCATTGCCTTATGAGCGAACCAATTCCTGATCTTGATGAGTACTTTTAAATCATCTCTCTCCGCCGGAGAAAGCAACCCTAGCATGGTAGCCGCATCTGCCAAGACACTCCATCGGCCCGGAGGCGCAAGTACTTTGACCATCTCCGGCGAATGAGTTCCAACAATATTGCTTATGCGTTCGTTTAGCAGTTCCTCTATTACACACATCGAGAGAACTGCTACCCCACGATCCGATTCAGTCCTGAATGCATCTTCGAATTGTGCAAAATGGGCATATGCATCGGGATGGCCTGGATAAACCTGCTGTCCTCGCATAGTTTCCTCCTGTCGATTTCAGTAGCGCATTACAAACCGCGCATGCAATGCGGTAAATCCCGCTTTTCGGCTGAGTGAAAACGGCGAAAGCCTTCATCGGAAGCCGCGGAGCGCGCTCTACAGCATCAGCATTGCAAATATGTTCGACGCGAAGGGCCATGGTGTCCGGGTAGGCAACCGATGCCGGGCCACGGGCGCCTGGGTTCCGCGCAGAAGCGTTGTTATCACATCCGGCGTTAAGGTGAGAATGAGGCTTTACACGCGCGGTCATTCACGTCTGCGCCGCGAGTACGGGGGCTAAAGCCAGCTACGAAGGTAGAGCACCCCTCACGCTCGGCTTCCCCGGTCAAGGGCCGGCTCCCGGCCCGAGTCGTCGCTCCCTTCGTTCGCTCCAGCCCGCGCCAGCCGTGGGCCTGCGCCGGCCTGCCGCCGCCGCTCCCTTGACCTCGCCTCGCTCCGGGCGGGGGTTCGCCCATTCCGGGCATCGGGACCCCGATGCCCGGGGACCGAGCCAACCGATAAGGAGCGAAGCATGTTTACCGACGCCGATGTGATTCACACCTACACCCGCCGCGAGGCCCTGGACGACGGAGTGCTCATGGATGCGGGTTCCGCGGCGAGCGAGGCCGGGTTCAAAGTGCCGGTCGCCTTGACCGCGAAAGTCTGGGCGACCTGTGTCAGCTGGAGCACGGACGAGAGAACGCCGCAGGACGAATCGGGCCGACTTTGGGATGTCGTCTGGATGGCTTCGCTGGCCGCCCGAGCGGCAGCCCGCCGGGGCGATTCCGGGCGAGTCGAGTTTCAAGTATTGGTCGTGCCACGAGGCGGTCGCCGCCCTCTTTTAACCCAACTGGCTCTCCTCATCGGTCAGGGCGATCAGGGCGAATGCGTCGCCACCATCTTGACCCCCGACGAAGACTGACTGACGCGGGCGAGGAGGGGTACCGGCGGCCACCTCGCCGCTGGTAGCATCCCGCCCGCTCGCACAAAAGCTCGCACAAACGCCTCGCACAAATGAGGCCGGAAACTGCGACCGCTCAAAGGCTTACGGGTGCAGGGATTCGGACCAAGTACAACTGATCCTAGTCTCCCAGCCAAAACAAAAAGGGGCGCCCCAAAAGGGCGCCCCTTTTTGTTTTGGCGTGGGGAGACCAGGATCGAACCGTCAGGTTCGACGAAATCGGCAGGACAGCCGATTTCGAACAGCGGAGCGAAGCGTAGCTGGCCCCGAAGGGGCGGCGCACATGGATGTGCGCCGTATATCCTGGTCTCCCGAAGCAAGAGCGCCCCTTCCGGGGCGTTCTCGCTTCTAGCGTCAGGTTGCGTCGACGCAGAACGAAGACGAGGCTGGTTCGACGAGTTCGGCAGGAAAGCCGAAATCGAACGGCGGAGCGAAGCGGAGCCGGCCCCCGAAGGGGGCGGCGCACAGGGATGTGCGCCGTATATCCTAGTCTCCCGAAGCAAGAGCGCCCCTTCCGGGGCGTTCTTGCTTCTGGCGTCAGGTTGTGTCGATGCCAAACGAAGACGGGGGCAGGTTCGACGATTTCGGCAGGAAAGCCGAAATCGAATGGCCGAGCGAAGCGTAGCCGGCCCCGAAGGGGCGGAGCACAGGGATGTGCGCCGTATATCTTGGTCACCCAGGAGGCGGAATGCCTCTACCGGGGCGTTCCGGCTCCTGCATCAGGTTGAGTCGACGAACGAAGAATGGCAGGTTCGACGATTTCGCCGGGAAATGCAGTGCCGCTGCTTTTCGTCAGTCTTCGTAAAGTCCATCAAGCAGTTGCTCGTCTTCTGAGAAGTGAAGCAGTTCAGGGCTAGTCAGAGCCAGCGGCTTGAGAATCAAATCCTCAACTGTCCGCGGAAGTGGGGGTCACACCACTTTCGGACGGCGCTAGGGCGTTGCCCCAGACCCCGCCTCTCGGCGCAAACCTGCACAAGGTCAGGCCTGTTGTTGTGCGTATACCAGCAACTGCCAGCGAATTGCCCCCTGGGACACTCCATGCTGCTTGTGGTTTTGGGACGGCAACGGATTTCCGGCGTTCGAGGCGATCTCATCTCCGCAGCCGGTGCAGCGGTAAATACCGGAATGCGGCGTGGCGGTTCCCGGTGTATACGTCGCATCAAAAGCAACATCTTTGGAATGAATCAGATGGTTCCCGTGCTTGTAGAGCGCCATATCTGTCTCCAAAAAAGCCCGGCGATCAGCCGGGCTCTGGTTGCTTACTTTTCCTGGAAGTGGTGGTTGTTCTTGCTCGGCGGGAAGGTTTTGTCCTTTTCGACGTAACGGTCAAATTCCGTGCCGGCGTACTTGTCGTCGGGGTCGTGATACTGACCATAGGTAGCGGACTTGGGGCAGGTGTCGCCAGACCAGTATTTCTTTGCCATGAGGGGTCTCAGAAAATAGTTGCTATGAGCGATATGCAGCATAGCGTTTGTGCCGTTTCATGGCACAAAGTGATAGAAACTATATTCATATGGATTCCGCGTTGCAACTGACCATACAATGGCCTTGAATTTTTCCTCGGAAGTAGCTGATTTCTATGCAAACTGAGCAATTGCGCTGGAGCGTGATCCAACGCCTGGCCTTCATCGAGCAGCGCTTGTATTGGGAAGGCCGCCTTCAGAAGGTGGACTTGATGGAGCACTTTTCGATCTCGCTACCCCAGGCGAGTGCCGACATCGCCCAGTATCAGAAGATGTTTCCGGGAAACATGGGCTATGACTTAGGGGAAAAAGCGTTTACGCCCAGCTCCGCGTTCCAGCCGGCTCTGACCACGCCTGATGCTCGTTCTTACCTGAGCCAGTTGCTGCTGCTCGCGGACGACGCCATGGATGCCAAGAGTTCGTGGCTGGGGTCTGTGCCCCCCATGCAGCCATCCCGAAGGTCCGGCGTCGCCTGAATCCTGAGGTGTTGCGCTCCATCGTAAGAGCGATCCGAACGAAGAAGGCGCTAGAGGTCGTGTACCAATCCTTCAGCTCGCCTGAACCTACGGCGCGTTGGATTGCACCGCACGGACTGGCATTTGATGGGTTTCGTTGGCATGCGCGTGCATGGTGCTACAAAAATTCAAGTTTTATAGATTTGGTTCTTGCGCGATTTATCAGTATTGGATCTTCCCGGGCAGCCGAAATAGATGGTTCTGTTGATCGTCAATGGAACGAGATTGTTGTAGTCAAGTTAGCCCCGCATCCGGATCTTCCAGATGCTCACAAGCGCGCTATTGAACTTGACTATGGAATGGAAAGAAACGGATTCATCGCCGTGCCGATGCGGATCGCCTTGTATTACTACTTTGAGCGTCAACTCTGCCTGGACATTGATGCCCCTCCAGCGCGCAAACAGGTTGTGGTGACCAATCCTGAAGAGGTCCAGGCGGCAATTTCTGGTCAATCTGATTCGACTTGACGGAAAATCAGCAAAGGGCTGCTTGATTCTCGTTTAGTTTCCAATAGCTTGACTCGGCATGCCCGTCTACCGCGCCAGCCTTCGTCCCCTGTCGCGCTCGGATGGCCGGGCACTCCCGGTCGAACGGTCAATACCCCTCAAGCGCTGCCATTCGAAAGTAGAGACTGACGTTCCTGCCAACGCCGTCGTAGCGAAGCGGTGCAGAAATGGGCGAGTACGAACGGTGTTGCGTGGCAATTCATCGAGCCGGGTTGTCCGGCGCAGAACGCGTACGTGGAGCGATTCAACGGCACGTTTCGAGTCGAAGTCCTCGACGCGAACCGCTTCCAGACACTGCGCGATGCGCGAGAACAAATAGCGCATTGGATACCGATCTACAACGAGCAGCGATCACACAAAGCCATCGGCAACCTGCCGCCAATGGTCTTCAAGCAGCGATGGCAGGAACGTCAGTCTCTACTTTCGATTGGTAGCGCTTGAGGGGTATTGACCATCTATAGGCGTTCTCTTCCATGTCATCCTAGAATAAATGCATGATTTTAGAAGTCGCTATTGAACGATACCGACCTACGTTACGCTTGTCGGGAGGCGGTCTCACTTTGTAAGATCGATCGATCGCCTGATTGCTGAAATGCGCTCGTCCGGAGAGGCTTGCGGCAACCTCGAGCATTCCCTCTTCGGCCCTCCTCTTTCGACAGGTTCGACGCTGGCACTAGCGATGTCCGTGGCAAATATAGTGACTTTTGTGGACTGGCCGAATAGTTTCGAAGGCAGCTGCCTAGCGCCATGATCATCCCTGACGCTCGCCTCAAATTCTTTCGACGCGTGAAGTCGATCAGGACCTCCACGGGCGACGATCCTGATGCCGGTAGGATCATTCGAGCGATCCTTCATCTTTGGCAGGCACGCAAGTTCCCTGAATTGAAATCTGCGCGTGTGCCTTGGGGTACAGCAGCTTACGTCGCTGACCCCGCGGTCGAGGAGCTTGCGGATTGGGTTAGTCGCCAATCGTTTGGAGATGCCGCGTACTGGATTGCGACGGCGTACGCACTCTTAGTCGACAAGCATACTCGGTCAGAACGCGCCTTGTTCTTCACGCCTCCAATTCTGGCGGACAGGTTGATAAGCAAATTGGTAAGCGCGGGCGCCGATTTAGTAAAAAAACTTGGCACGATCCCGCTTGCGGAGGTTCCGCGTTTCTTGTTCCACTCGCTCTTCGGATGATGAAGGGACTCGAGGAGACCAAGCTCACGGCCAAGCAAAAACTGATCTCGATCGAGAATGCTCTTAGTGGAAATGACATTGACGCAGAGCTGCTCCATCTATCGGCAGCACTTCTTGAGATGGCGACATTTCCACTCATCAGGGAGTCGGGCTACACGCCGACGTTCAATCTGACGATTGGGGACGGCCTGCTTGCTGCCGGATCAGGACCGTATGACACGGTCATTTGCAATCCCCCCTATCGAAAGTTGAAAGCCAATGAGGTTCATGGCTATCGCGAAGCACATCGCGATGTCATCGGAGGTCAGCCAAATATCTACGGGCTTTTCATAAATCGCTCGTTGACTCTTGCAAATCCGAATGGCTTGATTGGCCTTCTAACACCGACAAGTTTCCTATCTGGTGACTCGTTTTCGAAACTGAGAGCGAAGCTTCTAAGGAAAGCCAATGTACTGAGCGTCGATATGCTTGGAAACAGAAAGTCGATGTTCATCGACGTTCTCCAAGAGACGGCAATCACCCTACTCAGGCCCACGGAGGCTGCTCGCGCCGACGCTACGACTCAGATTGTGATCCTCACGGACGACGGAGAGTACCGAGATATTGGAAGATTTCCCCTGCCAAACTCGGGAGGCCCTTGGCCGATTCCTCGGAGCGCAGACGACGCGGCACTAGTAGCTGCCGCCGAGCGTGGTCAATACACGCTCGCGGACTATGGGTACGTGGCTCGCGTCGGCAGCCTTGTGGCCTACAGAGACAAGCGCCCGCGCTTTGCCAAGCGCCCTATTGATCCGAAAGGGCGCCTCGTTGTTCCGCTTGTCTGGGCCACCGACATTGCTCCGAATGGGGCGTTTGAGCATGGGCGGCAACATCGGTCAAGAAAGAGCAGCCCCTTTGTGCAGATCAATGGACTCAATGAGGCAGGAGTAGTCAAGGTCAGATCGGTTCTCTTGCAGCGGCTTACATCGAGTGATCAGCGCAGTCGACTGATTGCAGCTCCGATTTCACCGACGTGGCACACAGAGAACAAAGCGTACGTTTGCGAGAACCATGTCATCGTACTTGAGCCGTCGGATCAGGCGGCCGTTTCAGTTGAACTCATGGCCGCATTACTCAATACGAACGCCATTGACCGCGTTTTTAGAACGATTTCAAGCGCTACAAATGTTGCTTTGTCGGAGCTAAATGTTCTGCTCCTACCCGCCCCTAAGGCTTGGATTGCGGCAACTAGAGAGACGACAGATTTTGAAGCGGCCGCGAGAGCCGCGTATGAGGGCAGTGTTTCCTCGACGAAGAGCGGGGTGAAGCCGTGAAGGGGGGCGGAGCTCCCCGGGAGGGTCGCAGCTGCAAAGCATTCGCTCGGCCCAAGAGCGAAAGGCAAGGATGGCTGCGAGCCTGCTGGGAAAGGCCAAGAGCCAGGAGTCGCCGACAGAAGAGAGTAGGAAGTTGGAGCCGAAGCAAGAGAAGGCTCCAAAAGTTGCCTACCGGCTTCCCGTCGTTGATCGCGCCAGCCTCGGCTTGAGGCTGAGAACGGACGACGTTGATGTTGAGGTCCGCCCAATAATCGCGATCGAAGGCGTGGCCGGCCATCTAATCAATTCCTCCCGGACACGTCATTCTTCCTTCCTATTGCTTTGGCCTGGCTCGCTGCGTTCCCTAACGTTGGCGCACGCCGTAGGCACTGCGTCGCTGTGGCAATCAGGGAATAAGCAAGGGCTGAGGACGATGATCTATCCGGCGAAGGCCAATTTCCTGCATGCGTTGAACCACGCGCACTTGGACAAGTCTGATCTTGTGAAGTTGGCGCTCGATCTGTACGAAAACGCCCAAAAGGCTAACCCAAGAGTCACTGTTTCCTTCCGGGAGAAGGATGCACTCTGGCTTTCCCTCAATAACATCAAAGCGAGCGATGCGGAGCGAGTTCACCCAAGCCTTGCAGAGCTGATCCCACACTTCTTCGCTGATTCTGGTTTCGAAAAGTGGCAGACCTGCGACGGCGACATGCTGCGGCACGTCAAGAGCAGCCTAAAATCTGTGAAGGACAAGCGTCTGTTGGGGAGTTTGGCGACTCAAAGTCTGAGCGAGCCAGATACGGCACCAGACGCCATATTTGCCCTGAGTTGGAGGGCGACGCGCCAAGACATCAGAAATGCGTTGCGCGCCTTGGAGAGGGCGCGGAGGCCAGACGTACTTCTGGTTGATCTGACGAGGGCACTGCGCAAGAAGAATCCGGGATGGAAGGCCAACGCCGTCATGTTCCTTGAGTGCGCGCGCAAGGCTTGGCCAGTCGACACCCCGCCCGTGGTTTTTGTTTCCGATGAGCCGTGGGTGCGCGGCCAACTGCAGCGTCAACTGCTAAAGGCCTCTGTCAAGAAGAGCGATATCCACACCTGGCTAAGTGATGCGGACGTGCCTCTGTATGGCGAGATATGTACGCTCGGCATGGACGGGCTGCTTGAATCTCGCCTCCCCGAAGCAGACAAGCCCTCGGCTAAGGAAATACAGGTAGCTATTACAGATACGGAGGCAGCGGAACTTGTCGCGCAAATCGAGAAGCTGAGCTCCGAACTTGCAGAGGAGCAGTGGATCAGGGCTATAGAGGCGGCTTCTTCCTACGTGGAAACGCTCACTGCTCTGCCGTCGAGCACGAAAATGCTGGTGGCATGGCTTGGCGAGGCAGATGTTCCAATGGCAATCAGGCAGAACTACGCCTGGCCAGTCTATCGATCTCGCCTGGAACAGATCCTCAATGATCCGACGTTTCGGAAGCGAGCGGCACTGAAGCGGATCATTGACCGTGGAAATGCGCTTTGGGAAAACTACTCCAACGGGACACCACTAGCTCGCAAGTTGGCTGACCTGATCGAAGAGCATACGCGAGGCCATGAGAAGTGCAGAGTGGTATTTACTAGGCCAACTGCGAGGCGTCTGGCGGAGCGGTACTTTGAGGAGTACGACGGCTATCCAGAGGGCGCCGGCTTCGAAGTGCTCCGTGACTGCGTTAAGTTCATGGTTTCCCGGGAGCTGGAAACCGAGCTCAAATACGCATCCGGCGACACGCTTATCTTTGCCGGACTAGACGAGGAGTCGCTTCGAACGCTAATACTTAGTGACCGCATTTCGTCGCCAACCTACGTACTTCTAACCCGCCGCAATGCGGCTTACCTGAAGGCAACTCTTCGAGCAATCGACAAGACGGCCGGATTCGATCTCCTTCGGCCGCGAGTCGGAGCAGTTCTGCGTCAACTGCCCGAGTTTCCAGCGGGCGAAGAGAAGACAATATTCACCCGGGCAGACTTCGTGCTCCCAACGTTCTCGTTCGAGCAGGGACTTGCCGCGACATTTTCTGATTGTGACGAGCAAGACAATTCCGCATGGGAACTAATTCTTGATAGCGGCATTACCGTTCGCCGCAATCCCCACTCAAAGCTTTACCTCTACGACCCCTCCCAATCACATGCCGTAACTCGAGGATTCAGGGCTGTCGACGTCAGCACGTTAGAGGCGGGCGACCACGTATTCGTGATGTCATTCGAGCTCCGCGAGCTGACAGAGTCAGCCCTAAAGGCGGCCGGTGCTCCGATTTCCAACGACAAGCATTTCGAGAACGACCTGCGCAAGTATCACGATCGCGTCGGTGAGCTCGTTGCACAAATCCCCGGTGTCACGCTGACTGACAAGGCGAGAAGCATCCAGCGAGCATTGGAAGAAGCCCTGGGTGACGCGGTGAATATGCCGGCCGAAGGCACGCTTAGAAGTTGGTTGGATGTCGAGAGATTTCGCGGCCGTAGTTTTGAGGACGCTAGACCAAGTGCCCCTCGTGTTGAACCGCACTTCCGAGCCCTCGCCCAAGCCATTGGCCTGGATGCCTTCGAGGCGACGTATTTCTGGAGAGTAGTGATCCAACCGCTGCGCGGCGTCCGAAGAGCCGATGGCCGACGAGTCTCTGACGCATACTCAGATTTGTTGCTTGAACCTGAGTCGATCGAGGTACACGGCCGGCTAAGTCATTCTGTCGTTCAGGATCTCTACGCACGAGCCAAAGACAACGTTCATTTGATCGAGGCGATTAACAAGCCTCAAGGGGGCGTGCCGAGTGACCGGTCCAACAACTAGGGTAGACCCGAACTCAATCGCGATGACCCTGAAAGAAGCGGTCGTTGATTCATTGATCAACGTCACCTATTCGCGAATCAGCGGTCGTGGCTCGGAAGGGGATCAGGTTTTTGGGGCAAGGCCTCGCTCCGTCTTTGTATCGGGATTTCTACTCCCCCACTGCTGGACCAGGGGCCTGGTGACGAGGTTACCCAGCCGATTCGCATCAATGCTCACGGACTCGACTTGCAGTTCCAGCGAGCTGCGCGGGGCACAGTCAAGGTTTGCCCAAGCTTGAGTGTCTACGTTCGAGTTTTTCCTTCCCTGACGGACCTGCAGCGACCCGATTGCGCCCCGAGATTTCGCCTCGATGATACGGTTCGGAATCACCTGAAGGCCGAAACTGACGCAGCGCTCAAGTCGAGATGGGAAATGGAGTTCTCCGGCAGGGCGTACAAGGAGCGCTTCAAGGAGGCGAATTGGCCTGAGATCGAAGATTCAGTGCGGACAGCGGTTCTAGCGAAGCTAGGCCTGCCGCTGAAGATCACAACCATTTTTGCCACCGACGACGATGTCGATGTCGCGGGTGAGGGTGATGGAGCGGCGGAAGGTGTTGTCGCTCGAGGCGACGCCTTTCCACCCCTGAACGATGCGCACTTCCGGCCAATGGACGTGCCGCACAAGTGGCTACGCATTGATCTAAGCCACGAAGAGATTCCTTTTCTCGACTTCGACCCTTCGTTGTCTCAAGCCAACCTAAGTGACGTCGTCGACCAAGCCTCTGCAGGGCTAACACGAGCATTAGGCAGCGCCGTCAAGCGCTGGGCGGAGTCAGAGGTCGGCAAAATGTGGTGCTACCGGAAGGGCGTTCGAGTTCTGCCGTCGCAGTACAAGGGGTGGGAGTCATTTCTCGAAGCGGTTCGAGCAGATCAGACTAAGACGCTGACTCTTCCGGATATTGCACTCCGTTGGCATATAAGAGTTGTTCCGGATTGGTCAGATCCGTCACGGGCCAATCTGCACATCAGCCTGGAGAATGCGTCCGTCGAGCCAAAGCGCAACGGCGATACGGTAGACCAAAGTGTTTTTCAGGTTCATCTAGATGTGTCGATGCCCCTTGCAATGCATCGCTATCTTAGATTAGGTAGGGTTGAGCCGTCGTATCGCTACAACGAGTATCTCGACTATCCCGCCATGGGCTTCAATGGCGGCGTACAACGTGTCCAAAGCGGCACATCCGACGAGCTCAGGATTCGAACCACCTGGGCCCCTCGTTACACTCAGCCGAGAGTCATTCCGCGCCAGTATGCGGGCCTCCAGCCAAACATGCGGATGTTGAGCGGAGAGAACAGCCTTGAGCTGGTTCTACCTCTCGCGAAAGTCCTTGAGGATTGGTTCGCATCACTAGATGAGAGGGTAGATCCTTTTGCCGGACTCGGCGCCGACGATGTGGTCGGAAGAGCGAGAGAAACGAGCGGCTTTGCTAAAGACAAGCGAGGATGGCGAAAAGAAATCGATGCTGTTCGGGCCGGTCTCGAGATTCTCTCGGAATCGGAGCGGATCTGGAAACTGACGCGTAAGCGAGGTCCGCAGTCAGACGAGCGAGCTACTGTGTTCGAAGCTTGGCTATCGATGAACGAGACGATGGCCGACATGCTGCGAAGCCGGTTCAAGAATGATGATGGCGAGTGGCGCTTGTTTCAGCTTGCTTTCGTGATCGCGCACATTCCTGCAATTGCAACTCGCATGGATTCTTTTGCCAGTCGCTTTGAACGCGAGCGTGACGACACCGTCACCTTGCTCTACTTCGCCACTGGAGGTGGAAAGTCTGAGGCTTTCTTTGGCTTGCTGGTTCTTGCCTTGTTTCTGGATCGATTGAGGGGGAAGGCCATCGGCGTGACAGCGATGATTCGTTACCCGTTGCGCCTTCTCACCATTCAACAGGCCCAGCGCTGCTCAAAGGTGCTGGCGAGGGCTGAGCTAGTTCGCAGACGACACGAGATTGGAGGCGAACCATTCTCGATCGGGTTTTGGGTCGGCAGCGGAGGCTCGCCCAACAATCACTCTGCGCCTGGCGTCGCCGACATACCCGACATCAAGGATCAGGGCGCCGATCTAAAGACCGAATCGTTGCTATTGAGCCGCGAAATCAACTATGAACTCCAGAAAGCTGCATGGAACAAGATTCCGTCCTGTCCGTTTTGTGACGAGGATACGGTCCTGCGGCGCTTCTCGGCGTTGGGAGGAACGGTTGCACACGTTTGCTCGAGCCTGGGTTGCGCCGCAAATGAAGGTGTGTTCAAACCCCTTCCATTTTTCATCTGTGACGTAGACATCTACGATATCGCTCCGTCGGTCCTCTTAGGGACCGTCGACAAGCTCGCGCTCATCGGCCAGTCCTCGCGAACGATCCGAAGAATCTACGCAATGTTTGGCGCCGCCCCGTGGCAAGAAGAGACAACAGGACGCCTGAAGATCCCCAACGAACCTCGAGCCTTTGAAGGAGGGCCTGAGGCTGCTGGATGCGTTGGTCTCTTCCCTGCCTATCCAGACGGAAAGCGATTGTTTCATGACCCATTTCCGAGCTTACTCATTCAGGACGAAGCACACCTTCTGGATGAGTCGCTTGGCACCTTTGCGGGCTTGTTTGAGTCTGCGTTGGACGCCGTATACGGAGAACTGTCGAAGCCGCTCAAGGCGCTGGTTGCGCATGAGCCGGACAGTCAAACCCGCCGGAGGTCTAAGGTTGTTGCGGCATCGGCCACTGTTTCGGATCCCGATCGCCAACTAGAGCACCTCTATCAGCGTCCCGTACCGGCGATGCAGTTTCCCTACCCAGGTGAAAGTCTGTACGCCTCGTTCTACGCTGCGCCTGCAGAGCCCGCGGACGTACAGCGTTCCAGCCTCCCCGACATTGAGCAAAGGGCGAACTGGGCGCGCGTCTACGTCGGATTCATGACCAACGGTCGCGCCCACACGGCGACCACAGTGGCGGTCCTTTCAAATTTTCATGCTGCAATTTCCGAGCTAATTCTATCCTTCACCTCTAATGACGAGCGTCGTCATCTGTCGGCAAGAGAAATGCTCGCTAGCGTAGCTAGCGAAGGCCATATGCGGGGCGCCTATTCGGAGGCGCTAAGAAAGGCGACGCCGGCTGAGCTAGCTACGCTCGTGGATCTGCACCGGATCGCACTTACGTACGTCACGAATAAGAAGGGCGGTGACCAGATCATGGCTGCCGAGTTTGAGGAAACGCGAAAGCGTCACGCTGAGCGCAACTTGCCTTTGAAGGATCTGCGTACAGACCTAATTACCGGTTCTGTTTCCCAGGGTGATATCCAGAAGACTGTCCAGGACGCCCAGCAGAGACCGAAACCGGGCCAAGTATTTCCCGACTTGGAGACGGTGCTCCGATCCGTGGTCGCCACTTCGGCCGTATCTCATGGCGTGGACGTTGAAGAGTTCAACTCCATGTTCTTCGCCGGTCTGCCATCGGATATCGCGGAGTACATCCAAGCCTCTTCTCGCGTGGGTCGTACCCATGTTGGCTTTGTGGTCCTAGTACCAACGCCGCAACGAAGGCGCGACCGATACGTGGTGGAGGTATTCGACAGCTACCACAGATTCTTGGAACGCATGGTCTCTCCCGCCGCGATTGATAGGTGGGCGGGTCGCGCTGTGGAGCGCGTGCTCCCAAGCCTCATTCAGGCCTATCTCGCCGGTGTCGCCTACATCAACGAGGTGCACGCGGCACCCGCTGACAAGAAGCAAAGCGTCCGAGACCTCTCGTGGATTCCGAATATTGTCAATCTGTACAACGGACAGGCGACCCGAGGGCCGCTCGTGGCAAATCTCTGCAGCTTTGCCGAGAGGGCAATAGGACTGGATAGCGAAACGTTTGCTCCGGGTGGAAAGCAGCACTACCAGGAGTTGATCAAGGATCGCGTCGAGGCGATGTTGTCCGGGTGGGCGCGCGACATGCTCGGTGAGCAGCGTGGACTCGGAGACTTCTTCCGCGCTCAGAGCAGTGTCATGAAGCGACCAATGACCTCGCTGCGTGACGTCGATGAGGCTGGTTTCATCTCCTTCGGGTACCGCGACCTTGATGGTTCCAGGGGAAAAATTGACGACCACGCGGTGAGAAAGGTCATGAAACTTATCCGTGGCGGAGTTGCTGATGGTGGGAACGACGGAGAGTGATATGGCGTTCAAAAAGAAGTTCCGTAGCCCCGATGATCCGCCTGAGCAATCTGCTGCCAAGATGTCACGCTCACGCGGGCAGCTAGCGACCGTCTATGCCCCAGGGGCGCTCTTCACCTTTGAGGGCGGGCTTGGTGCTTGCCTATCGATCTCGGATCAAAGCCAGCACCCCGCGAAGGCCGACGTGTCGCAGGAGACTGCCATCCAGATCCACCTGCGATTGAGGGAAATTTGGCAGAGCTGGTACACGCGAGCAATGCAAGGGGGAACGCAGAATCATCCCGCCGTCGCAACCTTGTGCCTGGATCAGGCTCTTCTGCGCGACGGGGCGTTTCACGCGCCTGCCGCCTCGCGCTTCGAACTCGTCGATCCGAAGGCGATGTGTTACGTGCCTGCCCCGATGGATTTCGTGTGCAATACGTGTGGACGGTTTCGGAAGTTCGATACAGTGCGACAAGCCTCAACCCATCTTGATGATTTGAAACGCGAGAATTGCGACTCGAGATCCGAGGAGCTGAAAGGGAAGTGTCGTTGGCGCCAGCTTGATGTGATCTTCGTGCATTGGTCAGGGAATTGGGAGGCGCCGACCCCGGGACGCTGGGAATGGAGCGTTGCAGAGCAAAAGCTGCTCCCGCCAATCGGATCGTGTCTAATTTGCCATAGTCGCAAGTTCTACTTAATTGACAAATCGCCGCGGATTGGTGAATGGGTTTTCGAGTGCGAGAGGGGGCACAAGCACGGCGACAGTTGGCTGCAAAATGATCCGACTACCACGAAGCTTCTTGGCGATGACACAACTACGCGGCCTCCCCGTTGGCGGCGCATGGAGCCCATCTCTTACCGAGCTACGCCAGCGTTCTACCCGCACTCCGAGCAGTTCGTTGTTTTCGCCTCTGACCAACGCGACTTGTTGACGATGCTGCAAGAAGGCAACGAGGAGCAGCTTGCAGGGTTTGCCGCTGAGCGCTTTGGTGTGGGCGAGCGGCCGCCCAGCGACGAAGAGATTGTCGAGGTACTGAGGAAGGCGGGTTATTCCACCAAGGTTTCGCAATACGAACGCCTCATCGGAATGAAGGCACGGTTGAACGGGACTGCGATGGCAGAAGAAGTTGACGCGCAACTCAGGGACCTGGTTGTGGATTGGAAGGCGACTCCGGGCCTAGTTCCTCTCCAGCATGAGTCTCCGGCTTGGCTCATGCAGCTAGTCGCCAGAAGAATCGAGTTCGGGAGTCGGTACGATCCTTTGGTTCTGGCGGTTGAGCACGAAGCGCTTTCAAGAAGCAAACTTCGCGCGACCACACCTGTCGACGGCCGCTCCCAATTCGTTAGATTTACCCACCCCGATAAGGACCTCGCACCAAGAACGAGACCGGAGCTCGATACTCAAGTTTCGAGGACCACAGATCTCTTTCGCGCCTTGGGGGTTACAGAAATGGGACTCGTGCGCGAGTTCGACCTTTGTCGCTTCACCCATGGCTTCACTCGAATGTCGACCGACCCGTTGATTGAAAAATCGGATCAGCAAACCCTTCGGCTGCCAGTTCGCCTGAACCTGTTCCAAGAGCTCGGTAATCAGAAGATTCCGATCTACGTCGTCAATCAATCGAACGAGGCGATTTACATACGTCTTCGTCCGGAAACAGTCTACCAGTGGCTTCACAGTGCCGGAGTCGGTGACCTCCCGGAGTGGGATGGAGCAAACTCGCTAGAGCTTGGAGCTCACGTACTGGAATCTGCCGCGCCATTCGGAAAGTTCTTCGCGAATCTGACCCCTGGGCCTGCCAACACGTATCGCTACGTCTACACGCTGCTGCACACCTACGCGCACGCAGTAATGAAGGCTGTTGCCGAGTTTTCAGGGCTAGATCTTGGCAGCTTGGGGAGTACCTCTTTCCTGCGGATCTCGCATTCGTCGTTTACCGAAATGGCACGACAATGGATTTGGGCAACCTCTCCGCTCTCTGGAGAAACTACAACATTATCTTCCTTGAACACCTCTTGGCTCCCAGGACGCTCATGTGTGGCGCCGGAAGTCTGTGTGACTCGTTGTCTGGAGGCGCATGCCCGAGCTGTATCGTCATTCCGGAGACGTCATGCATAGCAGCCAACCAGTTGCTTTCGAGGTCCGTGATGCGTTGTGGGCCGGCCCCACGCGAGGATCTGGATCACCATGGGCAAGTAATTCGTGGCTACCTGGACGTCTCAGCACATGTCGCCAGCAATTGAACGCCTCTTTGTGCGTCTCGTCCCTCACGCTTCAGTGTTGGGCGGCATATTTGAACTTGCGGGCCAAGGGCGCCTAGAAGGCACTCACAGCAGCAAGGACGTCGCAAGGCTGGTTGGTCTCGGAACCGTACGTTTGCCAGAGGTGGTCTTAGCCCTGAGAGCTGCAGAGGGCTGCGACGCCGTGCGGCAGATCGCTGGCGATTGGCGCGTCGCTCTTGAGGTCGTAGAAAGCCATCAACTTGGACTCTTGTTGAAGGGCGCAGCGATGTACCGCGATCGAGTGCACGCGGACGTGGACCGAGTGCGGGTTGTGATGTCCAAGCCACCCCACCCGAGTAGGTTTGTGAGCGCGCTAGAGAGCACCTTGGAGGGTAGTTGGGGACTCTTGGCGACGAGCGAGATTCTGGGAGAAATGGCTGATCGCGCTGAGAATCGGTTTACCATCATGACGCCGTTCGTTGACGCCAATGGAGCTGCTCGGATCGTCCAGTTGTTCGGCGCTTCAAAGGCTAGCGTCGCGCGCGAGCTGATTGTTCGGGACCGGATGCCTGCGGCACTTGCTGAACTGGCCGGACACCTAGGACGTCTGGGAGTGAGGGTGTTTGTCTTCCGATTGCCAAGGAGCGACCGTGGAGAAACCGAGACGTTTCACGCCAAAGTGGTTCGCGTCGACGACTCGGAGTGTTACGTCGGATCGTCGAACATGACGCGGTGGAGCTTCGACTATTCTCTCGAGCTTGGCTTCCACGTGACCGGCCGTGCGGCAACGCAAGTCTCGCGAATTGTGGATGCAGTTATAGAGGTGTCCAACCCTGTAGCAATCTAGCGTGTAGATGTAGGAGATTCATCCGCGAGACATCGACCTAAGCTCCATTTTAGCCGTCGATTGCTGCCCGACGGCTGTAGAGCCCGCGCACTGAAGTTGGCTGCCTTGGTTATAGGATGCCGACAACCGCTTTTAAGGGGCGTGCGTGCTATGGCGAAGCACAAGCGATCGGCCATGGCGGTGAAAGGGGGAGCTAGCTTCATCCAAATCAGCTCGCTATAGGTTAAATCGCTGCGAAGATGATTAAGCCTGATCTTCAACCACTGCGTTCTTAGCCGCCCCCTTCACCGCCGCAATCCCCCCATCCCGCGCCGCCGCGCCGGAGTACATCTCGCTCGTCCCAATCACCTGATTGTTCCCCGCCCGCAGATTGAACATCGGGCTGCCGTTCTTCGCGTCCTTCTTCACGTACCGCGCGTCGTCGCCCGCGTTCTCGCGGACCGACGCGATGCCTTTCTCGGCGCTTGCCTTTGACGTGTACAACTCGCTCGTCAGAATCGTCTCGCCGTTGCTCGCCTTCAGCACGAAGCGGTACTGCCCGTCCGCGGCTTTCTTCAGAATGAACTTTGCGCTCATGTCCGGTTCTCCATTCGGTGGCTGACGCGGCGAAATTACTCCTCCGTCGCGGCCGGCGCCAGAGGCGCCGCCGCGTACTTCAACGTTCGGTCGCACGTTGCCCCATTCGCGTCCGTCGTACGCCGGATTCAATTTGACGACGGGGCGGTTGCTTCCGCCGCCTATACCGCGACTGCATGCATTTAGAACGTGACGTATACGATTTTAAAAGTTGGTTGCGGTTGTTGACTTTCCATACGTACGCGTCGGCCCGTAGCGTCGCCACGCCGATCGACAGGGGCATCGGCGACACCTATGTCTACTACTCGAGGTACGTGCAATGCCGCAGAACTTGATTTCTCTCGCCTGGACCGATGCCGAACTGGCCGAAGTCGATCAGGCGCTCACCACCTTGGAAACCCGTCTTGAAGGTCTCGCTTCCCTGTCGAACGCGCAGGTTCGCGCGTTGAACAAGATGGGCGACAAGTCCGAAGCTTTCGTGCGGCAGACCGTCAACGTGCTGGCGATGAACCCGCAGGTGCTGCCGCCGTCGTTCAGCCTCGCCGAAACCCAGGGGGATCTTCGTGCGCTGGATCAGTTGCGGCCGCGCCTGGCCCGGCTCCGGCGGCTGACCGATCGCGCCGACGATACGACGATCGCGCTCGGCAGCGATCTGATGGCCGCTTCGCTCGAAGGCTATGCGCTGTTGAAGGTATCCGGCCGCAACCAGGGGCTGGATTCGCTGCGCCAGGATCTGGCGGCGCGGTTCCGAAAGACGGGAGCGGCGAGCACGCCGGCCGAGGAGGAAACGCCGTCCGCATAGTCTGAGCAGATGGCAGGGCCGATGCCGCCGCACCGCGCCGGCATCCGCTACTGGCTTGGGTCGACGAGGCCGCCGCAAGGGCGGCCTCGTTCGTTGAGGGCCACTGCCGGGATCGGGCCTCGTTTTCGCGGGCTCTTCCCGCGCCCACAGCCCGCCGCAACACGTTTCGAACGCCAATTTTGCCGCGTGAGTATCCAGCAGTCAGCCGTGAGTGATCATCAGTCAGCGTTGAGTGGCCATCACCCGGCGGTGAGTAAAAATCACTCACGCGTGAGTATCCGCATGCTCGGCGCCGAGTGGCCAGCAGTCACGCGTGAGTGAAAATTACTCGACGTCGAGTGCTTGGCACTCACGGGCGAGTAAAAATCACTCGCGCGTGAGTAGTGAGGTACTCACGCGCGAGTGATTTTTACTCGCGGCCGAGTGATTTTCACTCAAGCGTGACTGCTGGCTACTCATCGCGCTTTCTGGCGGTTCGGCCCGGTTTCCGGCCGCTCGTTTCGGCGCCCGGGATCGGGGGCGAGAGACGATGTAAGGCCTTGATTCTTAGGGGGCTTCCGTACACCGAAACCGCAGAACGCGTCGTCACGACCAGATGATCCAGTACCGCCACGCCCAGTGCGCCCAGGTTCACTTGCAGGTACTCGGTAAGCTCGATGTCGAGCTGCGACGGCTCAGCGTACCCGGACGGATGGTTGTGCGCGAAAACCGCCGCGGCCGCGTTGCACGCGAGCGCCGACTTCACGACCTCGCGAAGATGCACCTCCGTACGGTCAATGGTCCCGGCGAACAGTTCGCGAAACTCGATCAGGCGGTGGCGTACGTCGAGCCACGCTACGGCGAACACTTCGCGTTCATACGCGCCGAGCCGCAGCCGGAACCAGTCCGCGACAAGCGACGGCTTCGCCAACAGCGCGCCGGGATCCCGCGCGCGGCTCTCGATGACGGCCAGTGCGCGCTGTATCAACCGATCGTCGCGCGCTTGCTCTTGCCGTTGCTGCTCGGTCGAGATGTAGCGTTCTGATCTGGCTATGCCACGTGCTTCGCCAGCGTGGCGAAGGGCGGGTTGCATCATGCCTGTGCGCTTCCTGCTCATGCCGGCGATGGTGATGCAATCGCATATTTTCCACAATTGAACCACGGTGGTTCATCTCGTGCCCGACATGCAGCGGGCATAGCTTGCCTTCACCGGCCCAGCGGTTATCGATCGACGCCCGATCTCTCCATCCTCCGTGGTACTGTGTCCATACGTAACCGTCTTCTCGGTCGCCATGGACGCTCCCGCAACGCCAGTCGAACACTCGCCGGAGCCTTCGGGCGCAGCCGAGCCGTTCGCGTCGCGGTTTGCAGTCGGCGGCAGCTACTCGAAGAAAGATATCTACGCGCTTTGCAACGTCCCGCGCGAGAGGCAGGGCGGCCCTTGGCATACGGGTTACGCTGAATTCCAAGGCGTGTGGTTCTTGTTCTGCAACGTCGGCGACGTCGCGCGCACGGGCCACGACTACGGTGATCGGTTCGAGGGCGACGTGCTTCAGTGGTATGGCAAGACAGGTTCTCGCCCGAACCATCCGTCGATCCGCGCGCTACTCGACCCCGCAACCCCAGTCCTCATCTTCTACCGTGCCAACAACCGCGACCCCTTCACCTACCGCGGTCGCGCTCGCGCCGTCAGTAGCGACGGCAGCGATCCGGTTCGCGTCGTCTGGGCGTTCGACGACAGCGCTGTGCCGTCGCTAGAAACGCTCGCACAGGAAGTCGTCGACGACGCCACGTCGTACGTCGAAGGCGCCGTAAAGCAAATCACCGTCAACGCGTACGAGCGCAACCCGCAAGCGCGCCGCGCGTGCATCGCGTGCTACGGCGCTACCTGTACGGTGTGCGGCTTTCGCTTCGATACGGTCTACGGCGATATCGGCGCCGGTTTCATCGAAGTGCATCACCTGAAGCCGCTGTCGCTGGCCGGTGGCGAGTACGTACTCGATCCGATCGAAGACCTGCGCCCCGTTTGCTCGAACTGCCATTCGATGCTGCATCGGCATCGGCCACCACTGTCGATCGAAGATCTCATCGATAGATTGCAGCGCGCGAAGAAATAGCGCTTCGAACCCGCGACGCCGGCACGACTCCGCTCGTCTACTGGCCTGCCACCGCTTCGACGCCTCATCTCATCGCAGCAGGACCACCCATGACCCAAAACAACCTCCGCCACCACCTCGCCACCAACCCCACCGTCCGCACCCAGATCGCCGCCCCCGACGACGGCAGCCCCGAAATCGCCTGGGGCGACACGTTCTTCTACGCCTGCGACGCGAGCGGCCGGCCCGCCAAGATGCCGTTTGCGACCATCGTGATCAAAGACTACGCCGGCTTCGACACCGCCTCGCAACTCGATCGCGGTGGCTTGTTTCGCCTCAACATCGAAGTCGGAAAACACAAATTTGAGGAATTGTTCGGCTTCGCGCCGAAGGCGCTCGACGCGCATCGCGACGCGTTCGATTTCACGGCGCTCGACCGGCTGTTCCCGCATCCGCTGTACGGCGCGCACGGCTGGGCGTCGATCATCAATCCGTCGGATGCGTCGCGGGATGCGGTGCTCGCGCTGCTCGACTTCTCGCTGGCTCGCGCGCTCGGTCGTGTGGCGGCTTGAACCTTCTTCGCCGCGGCGTTCTCAAGCGGTCCTTCGCTCTTCGGCCCACGAGCATGTAAAGATTCCGGCGACGATTCTTCGAGCCGATAGTTGCAACGCGTCGCTCCATAAGCCGCATCGCGGTAGCACATTCCGATTCGCGTCACGATTCGACGACCGGAACCCTATGCTCCGCGCCGGCCGATCTCGTCGATACGGCCGCTCGCTCCGGCTTTAGCTCCGGCGCCGACCGTCGGCCAAGAAGTAGGGGATTGCTCGTACTGCCGCGTCACGAGAGCGCATCCTGCCGAGTGCTCCCATGCCGTCGCTGTCCCAACTCGTCTGCGTTACCGCGCTTCTCGCCATCGCACCGCTTGCGACCGCTCAGGATTCGATACTCAACGCTCTTGACGGTCCGATACTGCGCCTTGCCCCAGGCGAATCCGGCACGTTGCGCCTGCGTGTGCAATCCGCAACGCCCGTGTGGACGAAAATGCTCGCGTCCGAAACGACGGACGACGAGTACGAATTCGTGCCGATCGGCGCCGCGGAAGGCTGCGCCGACCTCGAGCCGCAGGATTTCGGCCGCTTCGTCACGTTCGATCCGACCGTCGCCGGCGGCGATATCGAATGTGTCTATGCGGTGCATCGCGCAGTCGATTCGATCAACGATCTGTCAATGGACCTCATGCCGTCGAACGGCAGCGGCTTTCCTATTTCCGGTGGTGTCGCGCTGCGCTTCGGCGTCGTTCCCGACCTGCGGTTCGACGTGCGGCAGGAGTCCGTCGCGTTGCTGCCGGACGGGCGTGCGCAAAGCGTGGTGTCGCTGGTCGTGCGGCAATCGTCCGACGTCGCGTTGACCGGCGTCACTGCCGGGTTCTGCTGGCTCGGGAATGTCCCGGGGTTTCTGATGGACGGCAACTTCCGCGGTGGTTGTCCCGGGCCCGCGCCCGGCGGCGGTTTCTGCTTCAACGGCGGCTACGGGTTTGCGCTGCCGACGTTCGCGCCGCACGAAGCGACGACCTGCCGCGTGCGGCTGACGAGCCTCGAAGCCTATACGACGCCGTTGTCCTATCCGATCCAGTTGATCACGTGGTTGATGCGCGATGCCGCGACGGGCGGCAGTGTCATCGCGTCGTCGGGGACCCTCCGTTTTCTCACGATCGACATGGACGCGATCTTCCGCGACCCGTTCGAATAGCGGCGATCGATCGAAACCCCGCTGTCCCGCCGCGGTGCATCACACCATCCCGGTAGCGACCGTCAGCGCAACAACGCCGCATAGCGACAAGCCACGACGCCCTCGAAGTTGTCGTGAAAAACGACTTCACCAGGCCCCGACGGCGCGCCGTATTCGTACGCGCCCAGGTCCGGCGTATCGGGCCAGACGCGCGCCAGGCCGCGCTGGTCGGTCGCGGGCTGGGCGCTGGCGCAGCCCACGCCCGCATCGATCGCCGCGCTGCCCGCGGGCAGCGCCAGGGTCGGCGTGTCGCCGCCGTTGTCGGCCAGCGCGCCCAGCGTGATCGCGTCCGCCAGCGGCACGGGGCCCTGGGCGTCGTCGTTGTTGTTGACCGAACCGATCAGGTTCGCGCCGACGTAGCGCAGCTGCGCGGCGTTGGTATTGCTGCCGCTGCCGCGAAAGTTGACGACCTGATTCGCGCTCGCGCCGTTGGCGGCGGTATTGCCGGTCACCAGGGAATTGCTCAGGGTCAGCAGGGCGACGCTGGCTGCGCCGTCGGCGATGCGATTGCCGATCGCCACCGAATAGATGCCTGCGCCGTCACCCGGCCCCTGGTCGGCATTGGTCCGGACGATGCTGTTATTGGCAATCGTGGAAAAGTTGACGCTTACCGTGCCGTTGAGGTTGAAGATCGCGCCGCCCAGGCCCGAGCCGTCGCGGCCCGGGTTGGATGAGCCGGCGCCCGCGCCGCCGTTGGCGCTGTTGCCGCTCAAGGTGGTGTTGACCAAGCTCAGCGTGCCGGCGTGATTGAAGATCGCCCCGCCCATGCCCGCGCCGCCGCCGCCGTTGCCGCTGGGGCTTCTGCCCGCGCCGCCGCCGAAACCGCCGCGGCCTTGCGGCGAGCTGCTGAACCCGCCGCCGCCGCCGCCGCCGAAACCGCCGAAACCGCCCGTCACGCCGGAAGGCGCGCCGCACCAGCCGCCGCCGCCGCCGAAACCGCCGCCGCCGCCCGCGCCCACGCTGGACAGGCCACCGTTGCCGAACGCGCCGCCCGCGCCGTTGCCGGAACCGGCACCGGAACCGCCGCCGCCGCCCACGCCGCCGCCGCCCGCGCCGGCGCCTTGTCCCACGTCGCCGCCGCTGCCGCCGTCGCCGGGCGGGATCGAGCCCAGGCGTCCCAGTCCGCCGCCGACGCCGCCGGCGGCAGCGTTGCCGTTGGCGCCGTCGGCGCCGGCCAGGAATCCGCCGCCGCCACCGCCGCCGCCGGAACCGGCCACGCCGCCGTTCCCGCCGTAGCTCGCGCCGAGGGGGCCGCCGAAACCGCCGCCGGTATAGAACTGGCCGTCCTGGCCCATGCCGGCGCCGCCGTAGATGTTGCCTGACGTGTTGCCGCCGCCGCCTTGGGCGACGTTGCCGGTCAACGTCACGCTGTCGAGCGCCAGCGTGCCCTGATTGAAGACCGCGCCGCCCATGCCGGCGCCGCTGCCGCCGAAGCTGCTGTCGCCGCCGCGGGCATAGCCGTCGGCGATGGTCAGGTGATCCAGGCGCAGTTCTCCGGCCGGCAATTGCATGCCGCCGGAAACATAGAAAAAGCGAAAGCCGTTCGCCGCCGTGGTATCGGCGTGCGTGGCCTGCAGGCGCGCGCCGTGGCCGCGGATCGTGATGGTCGAGGCGATCGGCGGCAAGGCATTCGGCCCGTACCAGAAGTTGTTCGCCGCGCCGAAACCGTAGACGCAGCCCGCGCCCAGATCCAGCGTGTCGCCGCCGTTGGCGTTGGCCGCGTCGATGGCGGCGATCAGGGCCGCGCTGTCGCCGACGCCGTCGGTGCAGCCGATCGTCGTGGCGTGCGCGTTCGGCAGCAGTGCGGGCGCGATCAGGATCAGAGCGCCCAGGCGCGCCGGCCATGCGGCGCGCGGCGAGGTGAGGCGAACAACGCGAAAAACCGGGACGATGGCCGACATGCGACAGACTCACGGGAGGCGAGGAATTCTGCTGTGTCTATCGGAATTCGCAGGCCCGAACTGTCGTCGTTTCTCTACCGGTCGCGCGCTATGCCAAAGCCCGCGCGCGGTTGCTCGCCTGCTCCTCACCGGACCAGTCCACGCCGCAACGAGGTTACGAACGCCGATGAAACCACTGGAACTCGCTCGACTTTCTCTCGAAGGCCTGTCGGTCGGCGATGCGTTCGGCCAGTGCTTCTTTGCGCTCGACGATGCGGAGGCCGCGATCGCGTCGCGCCGCCTGCCGGACGCGCCGTGGTACTACACCGACGATACCGAGATGACGTTGTCCGTCATCGCCTCGCTCGCGCGCTACGGTCGAATCGAGCAAGACACACTTGCCGCCGACTTCGCGTCGCGCTACTCGTACGAACGCGCCTACGGTCCGTCCATGCATCGCACGCTGGCCCGTATCCGCGAGGGAGAAGATTGGCGCAATGTTGCCAATGCTGCGTTCGGCGGGCAGGGTTCGTGGGGCAACGGTGCAGCGATGCGCGCTGCGCCGATCGGCGCATTCTTTGCGCACGATCTCGACGTCGTTCGAGAGGAAGCGCGCAGGTCGGCAGTGGTCACGCACGCGCATGACGAAGCCGTTGCCGGCGCTATCGCGGTCGCTCTCGGTGCGGCGCTCTGGGCGCGATGCGGCGTCGACGGTCGCTGCCCGAAGGGTGACGAGTTCCTGGGCGAGGTTGCGTCGCGAGTCCCCGAGAGCGAGGTGAGGTCGCGGTTGCAGCGGGCGATATCGATAGGCTCGAGCGCAACGCCAGGTTTCGCCGTATCCGCACTCGGCAACGGCACCGACATGTCGGCACCCGATACCGTGCCGTTCGCCTTGTGGTGTTGCGCTCATGCAGGCGACAGTTATCCGGGCGCGATGTGGCTTGCGGTCAGCGCGGGCGGCGACCGCGATACGCTCTGCGCCATCGTCGGCGGTATCGTTGCGCTGCGAGTGGGCGTCGCCGGCATACCCTCGTCGTGGATCGCCTGTCGGGAATCGCTGCCGGTCGTTTGATCAATCAGGTTCCGTGAGATGGCGGCACCGATGTTATGGCGACGCCGACCGCGCCGACACGCGCAACTTCCATGCACATCGCTTGACCCGACCCAAAACCTGCGTCGACAGGCGGCCCGGAGCTCTTGTGCGTGTAACGATTCCTGAAACGATTCTTTCGGCCCTGGAATCTGCAACGCGTTGTTCCATAAGGCCGCATCGCCGTAGCGCGTTACGATTCGTGTAACGATTCGACGACTGGAACCTTGTGCTCCGCGCCGGCCGATCTCGTCGATACGGCCTCTCGCTCCGGCTTCGGCTCCAGCACCGACTGGCGGCAAAGAAGTAGGGGCTTGCTCGTGCTGCCGCGTCACGAGAGCGCATCCTGCCGAGCGCTCCCATGTTGTCGCTGCCTCATCTCGTCTGCGTTACCGCACTTCTCGCCATCGCGCCCGTTACGAACGCCCAGGATTCAGTGCTCAGCGCTCCGGACGGTCCGATACTGCGCCTTGCCCCAGGCGAATCCGGCACGTTGCGCCTGCGTGTGCAATCCGCAACGCCCGTGTGGACGAAGATGCTCGCGTCCGAAGCGACGGACGACGAGTACGAATTCGTGCCGATCGGCGCCGCGGAAGGCTGCGCCGATCTCGAGCCGCAGGATTTCGGCCGCTTCGTCACGTTCGATCCGACCGTCGCCGGCGGCGATATCGAATGCGTTTATGCGGTGCATCGCGCAATCGATTCGATCAACGATCTGTCGATGGACCTCATGCCGTCGAACGGCAGCGGCTTTCCGATTTCCGGCGGTGTCGCGCTGCGCTTCGGCGTCGTTCCCGATTTGCGGTTCGATGTGCGGCAGGAGTCCGTCGCGTTGCTGCCGGACGGGCGTGCGCAAAGCGTGGTGTCGCTGGTCGTGTGGCAATCGTCCGACGTCGCGTTGACCGGCGTCACTGCCGGGTTCTGCTGGATCGGGAATGTCCCGGGGTTTCTGATGGACGGCAACTTCCGGGGCGGTTGTCCCGGGCCCGCGCCCGGCGGCGGTTTCTGCTTCGACGGCGGCTACGGTTTTGCGCTGCCGACGTTCGCGCCGCACGAAGCGACGACCTGCCGCGTGCGGCTGACGAGCCTCGAAGCCTATACGACCCCGTTGTCCTATCCGATCCAGTTGATCACGTGGTTGATGCGCGATGCCGCGACGGGCGGCAGTGTCATCGCGTCGTCGGGGGCCATCCATTTTCTCACGATCGACCTGGACGCGATCTTCCGCGACCGGTTCGAATAGCGGCGATCGATTTCGGCCGTTGACTTGCGAGGCACATCCCCGTTCGCGCAACCGAATAGGGCGTTCGATAGCCATGTGGTCGGCACAGCGCCGAAATCCGCGTACAAATCGTGACGCGCTCACTCCGCCAACCGAAACGCCGCAGCCATCCGCGCCTTCTCGCCGGCGTGTAGACCCAGCCGATCGGCGATCGTGCGCCATTGCCGCACAACGCCCCGACTGTTCTCGATGATCCCTTCAGCATCCTTCTTGGACACCCGAAAATGCGACACGACTGATCGTGCGACGTCGAGATCCAGCGCAAGCGTCGAAGTATCGAACTCGAACAGTTCGCGCGTCGCGCCTCGCGTGCAGCCATTCAGACGCGGCGGTTGCGCACGCACGATCCCGTGCGCGCAGTCGGCGATTGCTACCCTCGTCGCACCTTCTTATTCGACGGCACCGTCGGTTTGATCAGCGCGGCCAGCGCGTCGGCACTGATGAAGTCGCCTTGCACGGTCCAGTCTTCGCTGTCCGTCAAAGGCGCCGGTGACTTTTCGATCTTCTTGCCGGTCTGGGCTGCGACGGCATTGCGTTGCTGCTCCTGCGCGGCGGTGCGCGCGGGGCCAGTCAGTCGCGCGTCCTGCAACTCGCGTCCGACGGGATCGGCTTGCGCGAGCAGATCGATGTCTTTTTCGATACCCAACACCTGCATGACCGCGAGATACGCGCCGATCGTGACCCCCGAACCGCCGCGTTCAAGATTGCGCAACGTCATCGGCGTCATGCCTGCCCGCTCGGCCACCTGGCTTGCTGGAAGCCGCCTGCGCAAACGCGCGAGGCGCAGACGGTCGCCGAATCGGCGAAGCCGTTCCTCGGCGATCGGAAGCAAGGGTGCGGTTTTTCTGCCCATGTCAGCAATTATTCTGTCCGAATTGGTTGAAAAGCTGACAGAATATTAACAGCTTGGTCTGCCGTCTATCGGGTGCGCGCTGCCCGATCCCGAAGCGAGTGGAAACCCCCGGTCGCCGAAACCGGAAGAACTATTGCAGCAATACTGCTCAGGAGGAGCGACGATGCATATCAACTCGATTTCCAGCAGCGACTTCGATCGAGATGTCGAGCGAGCGAAGCGGTCTGCCGAAGCGGGGCCGATACTCATCACGGACCGGGGGCGGCCCACTCATGTCTTGCTGACCATGGCGGAGTACCGACGACTGGCGGGTCGGAAGACGATGGCCGAGCTACTTTGGCTGCCGGACGCCGATCTGCCGGACATCACTGCGACGGCGACAGGGGATGAGGTCAGAGCGGCCGAGTTCGATTGACGATGGCCGAGGACAATCTGTCCGCCTCGATGTATCAAGCCGCCATGTCGCGCTTCGCGTATCTACGCTGCGCAGGAGGTGCACCTGCGGAACTGCGCGCGGGTGCCGCTCGGGCTGTCCGAAGCAGCCGGTATCTCCTGCTGCCCGCGCGTCGAATGACAACGCTCACTTGAACGTCCCTCGCGAGCCCTCCAGCATGCTACGTCCGCCCCACGCCAGGCTCGCACGCCAACTATGAAACTTCTGGCTTTTGTTCTATCCGCGCTCACCGCCGCCTCCGCCGCGCACGCCCAATCCTGCCCCGACCTCACCCCCTACGCCAAAGCCCGCGAAACCATCGCCGACCTCGGCCGTATCGTCGCGCCCGAAGGCGTGCAGGAGCAGTACAAGACGCGCATCGGCGGCGTCGAGCAGTGGGTCAACGTGCGCGGGCAGGATCGCGCCAATCCGATCATTCTCTTCGTACACGGCGGCCCCGCGTCGCCGCTGATTCCGCGCCTGTGGCAGTTCCAGCGGCCGATCGAGGAATACTTCACCGTCGTCAACTACGACCAGCGCGCCTCCGGCAAAACCTTTCGCGAGGATTCGAGCGACGCCCTCGGCGAAACGCTGAAGGTCGAGCGCTACGCCGACGACGCGATCGAGCTCGCGCAGTACGTGCTCAAGCGCTACGGCAAGAAGAAGGTCGTGCTGATGGGCCACAGCTGGGGCACGATCGTCGCGATTCGCGCGGCGTTGAAGCGTCCGGACCTGTTCTACGCGTACGTCGGCATAGGGCAGGTGATCAACGTGCGCACGAACGAGAAGGTCAGCTACGACTTCGCCGTCGCCGAGGCCACGCGCCGCGGCAATACCGAGGCGGTCGAGGAGCTCAAAAAGATCGCGCCGTATCCCGGCGACACGCCGATCACGCGCGAGCGCATCATCGCGGCGCGCAAGTGGGCGCAGTTCTACGGCGGCCTCACGGCGTATCGCGAGTCGTCGCAGTATTTCTACGACGCGCCGCTCTTGTCGTCCGACTACGACGCGCAAGACGCCTGCGCGATCGACAAGAGCAACGTGTTCACGCTCGGCCGCGTGCTGCCGGAATTTCTCGAAGTGGATTATTCCAAAGTGACGGCGTTTCCGATTCCCGTGTTCATGTTCATGGGGCGCCACGACTACACGACGCCGTCGGTGCCGACCGAAGCGTGGCTGAAAACCGTCAAGGCGCCGCGCAAGCAGGGCGTGTGGTTCGAGCACTCGTCGCACATGATTCCGTGGGAAGAGCCCGGCAAGCTGCTCGTGAGCCTGCTGCAGTACGTGCGGCCGTTGGCGGTCGACAAGAAGACGGACAAGTAACGCGCGACCGGCGAGAGCGGCGCATCCTCGCGCCGCTCTCGCCCGTCTTTACGCCTTGAACGTGCGCCACGGCCGCAGCTTCACCGCCGCGCGCAGCAGGCCCGCTTCTTCCTGCGCCGCGACCACCGGGCCGATGGGCTTGTACGCCTCGGGCGCTTCTTCGAGCCGGCGTTCCTCGCGCAACGCGATGCAGCGCCACGTCGGCGCTTCGCCGCTCGCATCGACCTGGCTGCGTCGCACCGCTTGCCGCCGCACCGCGCGGCCGGCGCCGTGGCTGCACGACCACAGCCAGTCGGGATGTCCCAGGCCTGTGACGAGATACGACGCGTCGCCCATCGATCCGGGCAGCAGCGCCCACTGGCCCGCGTGCGCCGGCGTCGCGCCCTTGCGGTGCAGGTTCATGCCGTGTTCGCGCGTCACCACGTTGTGCGGCACGTCTACGACGAGGCGCGACTGCGACGCGCCGACCGTCGCCTCCAGCGCTTCGCGCACCCACTCGGCGAGCACCACGCGGTTGAGCCACGCGTAACGCGCGGCGGTGCCCATGGCTTCGAGAAACGCGTCGGCTTCGGCGCCTCGCAGCGCGTACAGGCCGCTCGCCGGATGCCGCCGATCGCGCGGCCACGCGTCGCGCGCGCGATCGATCCAGCGCTGGCCGACATGAAAGCCCATGCCGCGCGATCCGCTGTGGATCATCGCCACGACTTCGCCGACGCGCAGCCCCGCCGCGTGCGCGGCATGACGATCGATCACGGCGTCGACCACCTGCAGTTCGACGAAGTGATTGCCCGAGCCGACGGTGCCGAGGTCCGGCGCGCGCACGCGTTCGCGCCCGGTGACCCACGCGTCGGGCGCGTGGTCGGGCGCACCGCCGAAGCTGTCGAGCGCGACGCAGTCGTCGATCTCCGCGCGCAGGCGAGTGCGATCGGCGCCGGCCCACACGCCTTCCGGCGCGAGTGCGTCGACGAACGCGTGCGCGCCGTCGGCGAACAGCGCGCGGAACGCGGCGCTCGGCACCGGCGCGTCGGTTTCGCCGTGCAAGAGCCGGCGCGTGAGGTGCGCGGTCCAGCGCGCTTCGTGCGCGGCGAGCAGTTCCTGCCGCACGCCGGTGGTGACGAGGCGCATGCCGCAGTTGATGTCGGTGCCGATCGCCGCGGGCACGACGACGTCGGGATCGGTCGCGACGATGCTGCCGACGGGTGCGAGGCTGCCGGGATGAAAATCCGGGGTCGCGCACGCGCACCGCACCGGGTGCGGGCGGTCGGGCCAGCCGACGCTCGCGAAGTCGAGCAGTTGCGCGACGCCTTTCGCCTCGAGCGGAAATTCGGCGGGCAACAGGATGTGTGCCGACGCGTCGCCGCGCCGCACGCGGTACACGCCGTTTTCGCACGACACGGCAATGCCGCGCCGGGCGAACGCCTTGAGCAGGCGAGGCCAGGAAGAAACGGAGGAATTCATGAGAGTGATCTGCTGAAAGAGGGACGCACGGACGCGCGCTCCGGATGGAGAGGCGCGACAACGAGGTTTTCAGCAGCCACGAGGGCGGCGCGGATTCGACCACGGCGCCGGTGTTTGGGTCAAGGGCGGTGCGCGAATGGATTTGATGCGTGGCGTGCCCGGACTTGTTCTGACGCCGCAAACGGCGAAAACCGGTACTCGACGCGATCGTCGGCGGCGCCCCATCCCGACCTTCTCCCCCAACGCAGTTGGGGGAGAAGGAGTTGAAGGTTCCAGCGCTTCGCCGCTGTAGAGAATGTATCGACGATTTCAACGCCGCGTTGCTCAAAGCCCTCTCCCCCAAGCTTGCTTGGGGGAGAGGGTTGGGTGAGGGGGGCGACGCCGAGGTCTTCATTGCGGCAACGAAAGTGTTCGCCCGTCGCGATCGGTTTCGGCGCGCGCTCGGTTATGCTCGATACGTTCGACTGGCAGGTCGAGGGTTTCTATCTCAAGCGCGGCTATCGCGAGTTCGGCCGTCTCGACGATTTCCCCGTCGGCCACTCGCGCGTGTTTCTGCAAGACGCCCGTCACTGAATCAGATTCGCCTGCAGCACCGACGTGAACCACAACAGTTGATAGTGGTAATAGGCAAACGTATAACTCGACGTCTCGCCGGCGATCGACGAGCTGTGCACGCCGTAGACGATGCACGCGCCGGTCGAGCAGACGATTTCGTCGATCCACGATTTGATCGAATACGTCTTCGTCGCGAGCTTCTTGTTGTAGATGCCGTTGAGCAGCGGGCTGCCGACCGACAGGCCCTGCGCGCCGCACGTCGACGTGACGACATTGAACGGATACACGCCGCAGCTGAGCAGGCCGCGGTACGCGCCGGCGATGCCGACGAACGTGTCCACCTTCGCCGCGAGATTGAGTTTGACGATTTCGCGCGCGAGCAGGGTCACGCCCATCGAATGGCCG
Source organism: Tahibacter soli (assembly GCF_025717065.2). Classification (GTDB taxonomy): domain Bacteria; phylum Pseudomonadota; class Gammaproteobacteria; order Xanthomonadales; family Rhodanobacteraceae; genus Tahibacter; species Tahibacter soli. The sequence continues at coordinate 86,743 of NZ_JAOVZO020000001.1, forward strand.
ATCACGTCGATCTTGCCGGTGCACGACGCCGCGATCGCGGCGTTCAGCGCGTTGGCGACCGGCGTTTCCTCGCTGCCGCTGTGGTCGTTGCAGGCGGGGCACGTCTTGCTGCCCCAGCTCGGCTGGAAGATCTGCGCGTCGGTGTAGCCGCGCGCGCGCAGTTCGACGTAGGTGTTGTCGAAGTCGTCGGGGTAGCCCGAGTTGCCGTGGACGAGAACGACGTTGTCGACGCATGCCGCGTGGGCGGCGCCGAGCGAGGCGAGTGCGAGTGCGACGATTCCTGCAAAGCGCGCGAACGGATGCATGGCGAACCCTCCCGAGGTTGCCGCGCAGCGTAGCGCCGCGTTGTTCGCGGTAAACGTGTACCAAAGTACAGCGGCGGCGGGCGTTGTCCCGCGACAGGGCTTGTTCGTCCGCGGGCAACGCTCGAAAATCCGCCGGACCGACGAGACGGGTTCATCGATGCCGCACGCTTGCCGTCATTCCATCGCACGTCCGCCCGCATGAGTCCCGTCGATTCGACGCGCCCGGCCGCGAGCCGCGTGCTCGGCTATCGCTTCGCCGGCGTCGTGCTCGATCTGAACCGGCATGCGCTGACGGTCGACGACGCGGAAGTCCCGGCGACGCCGCAGATGCTGCAGCTGTTGCAACTGCTGTGCGAAGCCGACGGCCGCCTGCTCAAGCGCCAGGAAGTGTTCGACCGTCTCTGGCCCGGCGGACAGGAGGTGTCCGACGCTTCGCTGTCGCAGCTCGTGTGGCGCCTGCGCGGCGCGCTCGGGCCGTATGCCGAATCGGTCGCGACGGTGCGGCGCAGCGGCCTGCGGCTCGATGCGCCGGTGACCACCGAGTTCGATTTCCAGCGCACGCCGCGCCGGCCGAACGTCGTCGAGCCGCCGGCCGTGCAGCCGCCGTTGCGCGATGTCGACCTCATGCAGGCGCAGCCGCCGCCGCTGCCGCCGGCACCGCCGCCGAAGCGCCGGTCGTGGCGACTGCGCTACGGCCTGCCGGGCGCCGTGATCGTCGTCGTGCTCGCGATCGTCGTGATGCTGTTGCCGCGCAACACCGTCGTCAGCGCCGGCTACGCGCTGTACGCCGACGACCTGCAGGCGAGCCGCGCCGACACGCCCGCGCTGATCGCCACCGCGATCTCGGCCGACAACGCCGGCGAGCGCGTGCGCGCCGAGGCGCTGCTGCGCAGCGTGCACGATGCCGACGCGACGACGCCGGTGCCGGCGCTGATTCTCTCGTGGTGGTCGTCGTTCTCGTCGCCGATCGAGGCCGAGCGCTGGACGCAGGCCGCGCGGCAGCGATTGGGCGCCGACGCCACGCCTTATCTGCGCCTGTTCGCCGACTACTTCACGGCGCGCGCGCTCGATCGGCCGACGAGCGGGCCGCTCAACGCGCTGCTCGATCTGCGACCGCAGGCGTGGTTCCTGCAGTATTCGCGCGCGCACAGCCAGCTCGCGAACCGCGAACTCGCCGGCGCGCTGCGTTCGCTGCAGCAGATTCCGCTCGACATTCCCGATGCGCGCCAGCTCGCCGAAGTGCTCGGCGACCGCGTCGCGCTCGGCGATGCGGCCGCGGCCGACGAGGCGTTGCGCGCGAAGGCGATCGCGGCCGATCCGGTCTTGTCGGCGTATCTGCAGGGCCGCATCGCGTACAGCCGCGGCGATCTTCCGGCCGCGATCGCCGCGTTCGACCGCAGCGCCGGCGTGGCCGAGGAGCACCGCGTCTACGAATACCGGCTGCGCGCGTCGAACTTCGCGGTGCTCGCCGCGCTCGACGCCGGCGCGGCCGACGCGGCGGCGCGCATCGACGCCGCCGTGCGCCTCGCGCGCGAGCAGGATCGCGCCGACATCGCGGCCGAGCTGCGCGGGTTCGAGGCGTTTCTGGCCGCGCGCGCCGGACAGCCCGAGCGTGCCGAAACGGCGCTGGCCGATGCGCGACAGGGCAATTCGTCCGAGTGGTTTCGCGTACCGCTGACGCTGCTCGCGTTGGAAAACGGCCTGGCGCCGCCGTACGACCCGGCCGCGCTCGCGCCGGGCGTGCCGGCGATTCCGGTCTATGGCGGCGTCGCCGAAATCGTGCTCGGCTGGCACGCGTTCGCGCGCGGCGACAAGGCGGAGGCGGGCCGTCAGCTCGACCTCGCGCGCGAACGCGGCATCGCGCGCACGTACCACGCCGAGGATGCCGCGCTGCTCGCGGCGCGCCTCGGACGGAAGGCGGTGCCGTGCCGTCTCGATCCGCCGTATCCCAACAGCCTGCGCCTCACCGCGTGCATCGCGTTGCGCGGCGAAAAACCGTGAGCGCTCAGGCGTCTGCGGCGTCGAGAGATTGCCGAGAGATCGCGTAGAGACAACCGCGAAGCATGAGAGGAACGCCGCTGCGATCGTCGCGGCACCAGACGGCGTTCAGCCGAATGCCGAGTCGCCCCGGCATCGCCGGCGCCGTCTGCGTCCCCACGCAGGAGCTTCCCCATGTCTCATCGGTTCGTATTCGCGCGTCTCGCGCTGTTGCTTTCCACGCTGGCCGGCACCGCCGCGACGCACGCCGCCGGTCTCGTCGACCCACTGTTCGCCGGCAACGGCGTCGCGCGCATCACCGGCACCAACGCACAGGGGCCGCAGTCGCTCGTCGTGAAACCCGACGGCCGTCTCGTGTTCGCCGGGCGGCGGCAGGACGGCAGCGGCATCGTCATCGCCGCACGCAAGCGCAACGGCGCCGTCGACGGCGCGTTCAACGGCGGCAACGTGCTCGCCACTGCGCCGCTCGGCACGGCCTACGGCCCGCGCCTGGCCAACGATGTCACCGGCGACGCGACGATCCTCGCGTACACCGACTTCCAGGCCGGCGTCTATCGCCTCGTGCTGTGCCGCGTTCTTGGCAACGGCACGTTCGACCCGGCGTTCACGATCAGCGGCTATTCCGGTCAGGCCGGCTGCGTGCGTACGAATCCGCCGGCCGGCGCGCCGAACGGCGTCATCGTCGCCGGCGTCGAATTATGGCCGAACGGGAAGATCGCCGTCGGCGGCACCGCCTACAACTACTCGGTGGCGGCGATCGGCAAGCCGTTCGAAGGTTCGCTGTATGCGGGATCGACGCTGAGTCTTTCGACGATTCCGATTCCGCACGACTACGTGATCAACGCGTTCGCGTCGGAGCCGTTCACCGACGTCGTGTATTTCGGCGGCACGATCCGCACCGGCTCGGCCGACACGGCGGGCGTCGTGCTGCGCGTGACGTCAGCGTCGTACCTGACCGCGACGTTCAACCCGAACGTCGTCGCGGACGGCATCGACGACGTGCGCGCGTTCGCGCGGCGGCCCGACGGACGGCTCGTCGCCGCGGTGACCGCCGATGCGCCGAACGCGTCGACGACATGCGTGGCGTACGCGATGGACGGCGGCAATCTCGCGCCGGACCTCGGGTTCGGCCCGAACGGCAACGGCCGGCGTGACGTCGACTTCGGCGCGGGCGTCAGCGTGCGCTGCGACGCGATCGCGGCCGACGCCGGCAACAACGTGTTCGTCGTCGGCACGGCGAGCCTATCGAGCTACGACGCGATGGCCGTGGCGCGGCTGTCGCCGATCGGGCAGAACGATCCCGGCTACGGCGCCGGTGGCAACGTACTGGTGAACACGATCGGCATCGCGCCGACGATGGTTGACGAGCGCGGACTCGCCGCCGGCGTGCAGGAAGGCCGGCTGATCCTCGGGGGATACAGCGAGGCGGCGACGTCGCCGACGCCGGCGACGAGCAGCATGCTCGTCGTGCGGCTGACCGACGACGATCATCTGTTCGTCAGCGATTTCGAATAGAGAAAACCTGTCGTCGAGCAGCGGCGACGAACGTCAATCCCACAGCGGCACGGTGCGCACGGCGACGCGCACCGGCGCCGCCTCGTCGCCGAGTGCGATGTCGAACGTCGGCGGCGCGGCGCGCAGCGCGCGGTCGGGCTCGGGATAGACGAGTTCGATGCGGCGACAGCGATAGCGCACCGCGTACGCGAGCATCTGGTGCACGTCGTCGCGCGACACGCCCCAGTTCCGCGCGTCCGGGTCGAGCCGCTTCCACTTCGCGTCGACGATGCGGGCGACGTCGTCGGGTGGGTCCGCGTGCGACACCGCGACATCGGGTTGCAGCGCGAACGCCTCCTCGCCGCCGCGTACGGCCAGCGCGCGACGGTGGCCGTGCGTTCGCACGACCTCGTTTTCGCCGGCGTTCTTGCGTTCTAGCCGGCCGACGTACGACTCGAACAACCGGTTCATGTCGAACAGCAGTGCCGGCGTCGGCGTATCGCCGGTGGCGAGCGCGGGACTGTGGAGCGACAACAGCAGCTCGCACCAGCGCAGCGCGGGCGCGTAGTGACGCGTCGTGCGGTCGCGCGGCAGGCGCGCGACGTCGCCCGCGCGCATCGGCACAGGGGCGGCGCCCGCGTAGCGCGCGAACGTTTCGAGCCAGCGCGTCTGCAGCGACGGCTGCCGGATCCAGTCGCGGCATGCGTCGAGCGCCGCGCGGATCGCGCGGTTGTACGGGTTGTCGGCGTCGAAGTCGTCGTATTCGCAATGCGCGAGGTGCGGCCGTGCGATGCGGCGCAGCGCGTCGCGGCGCGCGAGGTAGCGGCCGCGAATCACGCGCAGGTCGTCGACGCGGCCGACGTAGCGCGCGAGCAGTCCGCGCCGCGCGCGTTCGAGCGCGGCGTCGAGAAACGCGTCGATGAACACGTCCAGCAGCGGTGCGCGAGCGGTGCGCTGGGCAGCGTCGCCGACGCGCGCGATCGTCACGGCGCGCGCGCCGTGCAGCATGCGCAGAAGCACGGCGCGGGCTCGCGCGACGTCGTCGTCGCCGACGCGTTCGGCCATGCCGATCTTCGGCAGCACTTCGACCACGCAGGATTTCAGCCGCACGATGCCGCAGTACTGCGCGAACCTGACGCCGCCGACGGTACGCACGCAGATGCCCGGGCGCCGTGCGTTGACGGCGAGCAGCGCGTTCGCGTCGGCGTCGGTGAGTGGCGCGCCGCTGGCCGGGTCGCCGACCGCGACCGTTTCGTGCTCGAGCGCGACGACGGTCCGCGGCGCGGTCACGGTGGCGCGTCGTCCGGTGTCGCGCCGTACAGCGCCATGATGTCGCGCTCGGTCCACGCCGCGGGGTCGCCGGCGACGAAGCCGCGCCGCGGCTCGTCGCCGACGTCGAGCCGCGCGTTCGCGAACAGCCGCGCCGGGTGCAGCGTGCGCACGCGGAAGAACGGCGAATCCTTCGCGTCGCCGGTCAGCGCGAGGCTGACTTTGTCGAGATCTTCAAAAAAGTACTCGTGCAGCAGCGGAATCACGCGCTCGGCGAGCACTTTGCGCAGATCGTCGATCGTCTCGACGCCGATGAAATACGCGTGGCCGATCGCGTGGTCGCGGTCGCGCAGGAATTCCAGGCGTTCGTTGATCCGCGCGAGCAGCGCCGCGAGGTCGATGCGGCCGACGAAGCGCGGCTTTATCAGCGCCGGGTCGGGCGCGCATTCGACGAACGCGAAACGGCGGCGCAGCGCGACGTCCATCATCGCGATCGAGCGGTCGGCGGTGTTCATCGTCGCGACGATGTTGAGATTGTCCGGCACGCCGAGCGGTTCGTCGGTGTTCGGCAGCGTCAGCCAGACGCCGTTCTTCTCCGGTTCGCTGCCGGCCGGAACGCGTTTGGACGGTTCGATCGCGGTGATGAGTTCGCCGAACACCTTGGCGACGTTCGCGCGGTTGATCTCGTCGATGAACAGCCAGAATTGCCGGCCCGGTTGCGCGTGCGCCTTCTCGCACAGCTTCAGGAACGGCCCCTTCTCGTAACGCACGCGCACGTGGCCGTCGCTGCCGCCGACCGGCCGCAGGCCGCCGACGAAGTCCTCGTACGCGTAGCTCGGGTGGAATGCGACGAACGCCCATTCCTCGTTTCTTTCGGCCGCGTCGTCGCGGTATTCCTGCAATTGCCAGGTCTTGCCGGTGCCGGGCGGGCCGTACAGGATCACGTTCGTCGTCGGCCGGATCGACGGAATCTGGTCGGTCGCGTCGTAGGCGACCGCGCGAGGATCGTCGACGAGGCCGGTCGTCGGCGGCACTTCGAGCAGTTCCGGCCGCAGCGTCGCGACCGGGGCATCGTAGTGGTCGACCTTGCCGGGATGCCGTGCTTCCAGTTCGGCGCGCAGATCGGCGAGCGCGCGATCGAGCGCGACGCGGTCGTCGTAGTAGGCGTCGTTCCAGCGCTTACTCTCGCGCATGACGGCATGCTTGTCGGTCTGGCTGAAAATGCGCTCGAACTGATCCGGAAACAGTACGTGGTTGAGCACGTGATAGAACTGCCTGCCGGTGTTCGACGGTACCTTGACGAGCCACGCCGCGAAGGCCCAGCTGTCACGGAGCAGCGCCTCGCGTTCGTCGCGCGGTTTGGCGACGAACTCCGCGAACGCCTCGACCGCGAAAACGATCTCTCTCCACAAGTGGTTGTTGTAGCCTTGTCCGGCGCCGCCGAGCCCGGACAGCACATCGTCGGCGAGGAAAGGCGACGCATCGGGGAACGGCCGCGGCGGATTGAAGTTCCAGATTCGCCGTATGCGGTCGATCTTCGTTTCCGGCCGCGGATTGCCGGGGCCGCCGCCGGTGCCGAGCTGCACGATCCAGAACACCTCGCACATCAGCGCGATGTCGAGCGGCGCGCAGTCCGCGAGCTGCGACTTGAGTTTCTCAAAAAAATTGCCGGTGCCGACGTCGAGCCGGTTGACGTAGTTCTCGATCAGCGCCTTGAAGTGCGGCGGCGTCCACAGGTTCGTGCCGTCGAGAAACAGCGACGCCTGGTCGACGAGGCAACGCTGCTTGAAGCGCTCGGCCGCGTCGAAAACCGCCGGCGCGTTCGGGTAGTGCGGGTTGTATCGGCTCATGCCGGCCTCGCTGCTCGGGAACGGCAGTCTCCCGAAAACCGGCACGGCGCGCTACATGTCACATATCAAACTTCTTCAACTCGAAGCCTGCGTGCTTGTACGTCTTCCACCGCTCACGCGACCCGAGCCGCTGCGATTCGTCGGCCGGCACCACTTCGAGCACGCGTTCGAACAGGCCCGGCGCGCAGTCGTCGCGCAGGTTGATCACGAGGGGGCGGTCGGCGGCCGGCGTTTCGGGCGAGGCGATCAGCACCGGCGTGATGTCGTCGTCGTCGTCGCCGGCGATCTGGTGCGGAATGAACGCGTCGTCGTCGAACTCCCACAGCTTGCCGTCGATCTCCTCGGCCTGTTCGAGCGACCGCGCGAGGATCAGCGTCGGCTGCCCGCTTGCGTGCGCGCGCTTGGCGAGCTCGCACACGAGCAGCAGCGGATCTTCGCGAAAGCGCGGCTTGTCGATCAGGTAGAAATCGGCGCGGGGCATCGACGACTTACGCGCAGCGATCGACGAGATACTGCACGAGCAGCGGCACCGGGCGGCCGGTCGCGAGGCCCTTGCGGCCCTCGTCCCATGCCGTGCCGGCGATGTCCAGATGCGCCCAGCGCTGGCCTTCGGTGAAGCGCGCGAGGAAGCAGCCCGCCGTGATCGCGCCGGCGTTCTTGCCGCCGATGTTGGCGACGTCGGCGAAGCCGGAGTCGAGCTGGCTCTGGTAGTCGTCCCACAGCGGCAGGCGCCACGCGCGGTCGAGCGTCGCGTTGCCGGCGTCGAGCAGCTGCGCGGCGAGTTCGTCGTCCTTCGTCATGAGGCCCGAGGCGTGCTTGCCGAGCGCGATCACGCAAGCGCCGGTCAGCGTCGCGGCGTCGATGATCACCTGCGGTTGAAATTTCTGCGCGTAGGTCAACGCGTCGCAAAGAATGAGGCGGCCTTCGGCGTCGGTGTTGAGCACTTCGATCGTCAGGCCCGACATGCTCGTGAGCACGTCGCTCGGACGATACGCGTTGCCGTCCGGCATGTTCTCGACCGCGGCGAGGATGCATACGATGTTCAGCGGCAGCTTGAGCTTCACCGCCGCGAGGAACGTACCGAGCATGCCGGCCGCGCCGCACATGTCGAACTTCATTTCCTCCATGCCCGGGCCGGGCTTGAGCGAGATGCCGCCGGTGTCGAACGTGATGCCCTTGCCGACGAGCGCGAACGGACGCGCGTCGCCGCCGCCGTTCCAGCGCAGCACCACGAGCTTGGGCGGATTGGCCGAACCCTGCGCGACGCCGAGCAGCGAGCCCATGCCGAGTTCGCGCATCTGTTCGCGTTCGAGCACTTCGACGACGACGCCGGGATGCTGCTCAGCGATCTTGACCGCTTCGCTCGCGATGTACGCCGGATTGCAGATGTTCGGCGGCAGGTTGCCGAGTTCGCGCGCGCAGCGCACGCCGGCGGCGATCGCGGCGGCGGCGTCGAGCGCGGCCTGCGCGTCGCCGTTCGCGGCGAACGCGAGCGCGCCGAAGCTGTCGCCCTTGGGCTTTTCCTTCGGCTTGAACGTGGCGGTGTAGCGGTACGCGACGTAGTCGGTCGCGAGCGCGGCGACGCGCAGCTTCCACGCCATGTCGCGGCCCGGCACGTCCACTTCGGCGAGATACGAGACGGCCGAGACGATCGGCAGCGTCTTGAGCGTGCGCGCCGCTTCGCTCGCGACCCGCGCGTAACGCGCGCCGTCGAATTTCTTCTGTTCGCCGAGGCCGACCACGACGACGCGCGGCGCGGCGATGCCGGCCAGCGCGAACAGCACGTGCGAGGTGCCGAGCTTGCCGCTGACGTCGCCCGAGTCGATCAGGCGCCGGATCGCGCCGCCGCTCGCCTCGTCGATGCGCGCGGCGGCGCCGGTGAGCATCTTTTCTTCGTACACGCCGACGACGACGCAAGGCGCGCCGGTGGTTTCGGAGGGCGTATCGGTGGCGGAAAACTGAATCGTCATGAACTTTGGACCGTCGGCGGTGGCCGGCCGGAGCGCGCAGTTGCCGCGCCGCTGCGGAAGGCCGGTTAAACTTGAGGGGCTTTGGGCTTGTGCGGCGAGCGGCACAAGTCGCCCGATTATTGCACAGCGCAGGCGCGGGATCGGCACGCGACCGCGACCAAGGTCGCATGCCCGCGACGTTTGCCGCCATCCGATGAGTCGAAGGAACCGAACGATGCACGACCCGAGGCCGCATGCTCCGCATCATTGATCGATATCTCCTGCGCGAGCTGGCCTTCGGCTTCCTGGCGACCGCCGCGGTGCTGCTGGTCGTGACGCTCGGCGGCACGATCGCCGACATCCTCAACAAGGTGGCGCGCGGCCGACTGCCGCCGAACGTGATGTTCGAGCTTTTGGGCCTGCGCACGCTCGACGCGATGACCGTGCTGCTGCCCGTCGCGATCTTCCTCGGCACGCTGCTCGCCTACGGCCGGCTCTGGCGCGACAGCGAAATGGCCGTGCTGCAGGGCGCCGGCCTGCCGCTGTCGGGCCTGCTGCGCCCGCTCGCGCTGCTCGCCGTGCCGGTGACCGTGCTGCTCGCGCTGGTGTCGTTCTGGCTCGGTCCGGCGGCGGTGCGGCTGTCGTACACGCTGGTCGAGGAAGCGAACCGCTCGATGGTCGTCGCGGGGCTCGAACCGGGCCGCTTCGTCGAACTGCCCGGCCGCGGTGCGGGCGTCATCTTCGTCGGGCAGATGAGCACGAACGGCACGAAATTCGAGCGCATGTTCGTCGAAACCGAGCGCCAGGACGGCGAGGACGTGCGCATGGACGTGATCACCGCCGAACACGGCGAGCTCAAGCACGAGAGCGACAACGAAGGCCGCTACCTCGCGCTCACCGACGGCTTTCGCGTCGAAGGCCGCATCGGCCACGACGATTTCCGCCTGCTGCGCTTCAAGGGCAACGACGTCGCGCTCGCGGCGAACGAATCGGATACGACGCCCGACAACGTCAAGCGCGCGGCGCCCACCGGCGATCTCGTCGGCAGCACCGATCTCGTGCAGAAGGCCGAGCTGCACTGGCGCCTGTCCGCGCCGGTGTCGGCGCTCGTGCTGGCCCTGCTCGCGCTGCCGCTGTCGCGCTCGAGTCCGCGCGAATCGCGGTACGGTAGCCTGCTCGTCGCGGTGCTGTGCTATCTCATCTTCGCCAACTGCCTGGCGCTCAGCCGCACGTGGATCGCCACCGGCAAGCTCGCGCCGTTCGTCGGCATGTGGTGGGTGTACGTGCCGACGGCGCTGATCGCCGCGTGGCTGATCTGGCGCGGCGAGCGCGTGCGCCGGCCGTCCGGCCGACCCGTCGCCGCCGCGAAGCCGGCGAAGGTGGCCCGATGATCCGCCTCAAGAAAGTCGATCGCCTGATCGCGATCTCGGTGCTGTCGGCCGTGCTGATGACGTGGGTGCTGCTCGTCGGCCTCGATGCGTTCTTCACGTTCGTCGGCAATCTCGGCGACATCGGCAAGGGCAACTACGGGCTGACGTCGGCGGTGATCCAGGTGTTGCTGACGGTGCCGCGGCGCGCGTACGAATCGTTCATCCACGCGGCATTGATCGGTTCGCTGCTGGGCCTCGGCACGCTCGCGGCCACCGGCGAACTCACGGCCCTGCGCGCGGCCGGCATGTCGAAGCTGCGCATCTGCGCGTCGGTCGCGACGGCGCTCGGCGCGATGATCCTCTTCGTCGCGCTGATGGGCGAAACCGCGGCGCCGGCCGGCGACCAGCGCGCGCAGCAGCTCGAAATGCAGGCGAAGTCGAACGACATCTCGATCGCGAAGGGCTCGGGCCTGTGGGCGCGTGACGGCGAGACGTTCATCAACGCCAAGCAGGGCACCACGCGCCAGACGCCCGAAGGCCGCCTCGTGCAGCTCTCCGACGTGCGCGTATTCGACTTCGCGCCGGGCGGCCTGTTGCGTTCGATCGCGATCGCCAAGCGCGCCGAGCATCGCCAGGGCGCGTGGACGATGCACGACGTGCGCCGCACGGTGTTCGAAGGCACGTCGGCGAAGAGCACGGAAGAAAAGACGGCGCAGTGGTCGTCGGGGCTCGATCCGCGGATGCTCGCGCTGTCGATCGTGCATCCGGAGTATCTGTCGACGCGCGATTTGTCCAGAAGTATCAACTATCTCAAACGCAACAACCAGGAAGCGCAGACGTTCGAGATCGCGTACTGGGCGCGCGTGTTCTGGCCGCTCAACGTGCTGCTGCTGGTGCTGTGCGCGCTGCCGTTCGCGTTCGGCACACTGCGCACGGGCGGGCTCGGCAAGCGCATCTTCATCGGCATCGTCGTGGCGATGATCTGGTACTTCATGCAGCGCGCGCTGGTGAATCTCGGCGCGGTGTACGGCATCAATCTCGCGGTGGCGAACCTGATACCGGCGCTGGTGCTGGTGGCCGGCGCGACGCTGTACTTCCGGCGCGCTACCTAGCGGCGCGCTACTTGGCCTTGGGCGGCTTCGGATAGCGCACGAGGCGCGTCTTCGCCGCGATGTCGTGCCACGCGCGGCGGTCGGGATCGTAGAGGCACCACAGAAAGCCGATGCACGCGGCGGCGAACGACACGATCGCGACGCCGAAGCGCAGCGTACTCGCCGCATACGTCGGCGAGGCGCCGTTCGCGTCGACGACGCGCAGGCGCCACGCGCGCATGCCGATCGTCTGCCCGCCGTTGCGCCACGACAGCACGAAGTAGCCGCCGATGACCACGAGCAGCGAGAGCCGGTACCACCACGCGTGATAGTCGAGCGTGCCTTGCGTGGCGAGCATCGCGAGCGCGCCGGTGGCGAGCAGCAGGGCGAGCACGGGAAAGAGATCGTACAAGGCGGCGGCGATGCGCCAGCCGAGCGGCGCGGGGTAGGGCTGCGGCGTATCCATGGGCATAAAGGCGACGATGACGGCGCGCAGCCTCGCGGTTTACGCTGCACACTGCAAGTACCGCTGGCGAAAATCCCTGATGTCGACGATTCCCTCCGCTCCGATCACGCCCGCCGACCGAACCGCGATCGACAGTTTTCTCGAACGCGCCTGGTCGGAGTTCGGCCTGTCGGACAACACGCTGTCGAGTTATCGCAGCGATCTCGAAGGCTTCGCGCGCTGGCTCGCGTCGCAGGGCGGCACGCTCGCGACGTGCACGCGCGAGACGCTGTTCCGCTATCTCGCGGTGCGCAGCGAAGCGAAATACACGGCGCGGTCGAACGCGCGGCTGCTCTCGAGCCTACGGCGCTACTACAAGCTGATGCAGCGCATCGGCAGCGTGAAGGACGATCCCACGCTGCTGCTCGACGCGCCGAAACTGCCGCGCGCGCTGCCGAAGGCGCTGAGCGAGGGGCAGGTGGAAGCGCTGATCCGCGCGCCGAACATCGAAACCCCGCTGGGCCTGCGCGACCGCGCGATGCTGGAACTCTTGTACGCCACGGGCCTGCGCGTGACCGAACTCGTCACGTTGCGTGCCGACCAGGTGAACCTGCGGCAAGGCGTGCTGCGCGTGACGGGCAAGGGCGGCAAGGACCGGCTGGTGCCGATCGGCGAGGAAGCGCAGGACTGGCTCGAACGCTACGTCGCGCAGGCGAGGCCGCAACTGGCGCGCGGCAAGGTGGCCGAAGCGATCTTCCTGTCGAATCGCAGCGATGCGATGACGCGCCAGATGTTCTGGACGATGGTGAAGAAGCACGGGATGGTCGCCGGCATCGACAGCCGCAAGATTTCGCCGCACGTGCTGCGCCATTCGTTCGCGACGCACCTCTTGAACCACGGCGCCGACCTGCGCGCGCTGCAGCTCTTGCTGGGCCACAGTTCGCTGTCGACGACGCAGATCTACACGTACGTCGCGAAGGAAGGCCTGAAGCGGCTGCATGCGCAGCACCATCCGCGGGGCTGAACGCGGCGCGGCGGTTTGCCGCGGCGGGGCGGGGCCGCCTACAATCGCGGCCGGGCCGGCATAGCTCAGCTGGTAGAGCAACTGATTTGTAATCAGTAGGTCACGGGTTCGATTCCTGTTGCCGGCACCATTCCTTTCAACGGGTTACGCCGTCCCTGGCGCTGCGCGAAGCACCACCCCGTAAAATTCCTCGAAAAATTCCCGCCGGTTTCCTGCAGCTTCGACGGGTCGACAGCGGCACGCTCAGGTCGTACACATCTAGCATTGCCGCCGAGCGGTGGCCGCTGGCCTCCTGCTTGTCGGCACGGTTGCCGGGCGTGTCAGTGATACCCCGGCGCTTGAGGCTGGCGTCGATCTCGGAATAAACGAAGCCCGCCGATTGACGGGCTTCAGAATTCGATGGTGTTACGCGATCTTGTAGATGGGTTCGACGTGTTCCTTGAACTCTCTTTCGGCATGCCAGATGTCGTACTGAGCCTGCATCGAAAGCCAGAATCCAGGAGTCGTTCCCAATGCCTTGCTAAGCCGAATATCCATTTCTGCGCTGACGCTAGCTCGTCCGTTGACGACGCGTGACAGCGCCGGCCTGGTGACGCCAAGCCTTTCGGCCGCGTCAACGAGAGTGGTTTCGCTCAGCCACTCGGCGAGAATCTCGCCCGGGTGGGGCGGATTGTGCATGCGGCTCATAGTCCTCTCTTCTCTCTGCTTCATCTTCTAGTAGTGGGATCGATCGGAAGGTTCGCTGGGTTAGTGATAGTCCTGATAGTCGACGAGGATGGCGTCTGTTCCTTCAAACCTGAACGTAAGTCGCCAGTTTCCATTGACTGTTACGGACCAGTGGTCGGCGAGCTTTCCCTTGAGCTTGTGGAGCTTCCAATTCGGGACATCCATGTCGTTTGGACCGGAAGCGTTGTCGAGAGCGGCCAATTGCCTCCGAAGCTTCGTCGCGTGCGCCGGTTGAATCTTGGCGGTGCTTCCAGTCTGGAAGAACTGGCGCAGTCCTTTGTGTTCCCAGCTCTTGATCATCTGTATAGCGTATAGTTACGGTATACGAATCATGGCGTGCATATGCACAGATTGCAAGAACTGGCGGTAAGTTCGCTTGTTGCTCGCTCAGACAATCCCGCGCGAGATAGACGAGCATGCGAAATCTTCCGTGAGATGTGGCTCACGGAACGAGACGAATCGAAGTTGCAGAAGAAGCTGGAGCCATCTACGCAGCGGGCTTTTTTGCGAGGGGCTATCGCGACTGCGCGACAAGGGTCGCGACGAGCGGTGTAGAACAATCCGAACGACCGATCCACGAACCCCGCCCTGAGCGGCGGAAATTGGACACCCGGAATTTGCCTGAGCCGCGGGGACCAAGACTCGCGGAGGTAAAACGACTGGCGAAACTGGCGGATTCTGCCCGTCCGCGACTGCCACGAACCCACCGGTCGGCAGCTGCGCCAGATCGGTGTACTTCGCCGGCATCGGCCTGAGCCGACACTCGTGCGACTTCACCGGCTGCCGGCCACGAGGCCGGTCGATACCCAACCTTGGGCAGTGGCAGCTCACCGGCCGAAAGGGCCGCGTTTCGAACGCGACCCATGGCAGCATTCCCGCCCGTTTGTCGTTCGACCTGTCAGGCCCATTCGCCTCTCGAGAGCGCCGGGCTTCAATCCATCGTCGGGAGAAATCTGCATGCGTTGCGCTGTTCGTCTTTTGCTGGGAATGCCGTTGCTGTCGGAGTCGGCAGTGCGCTGGCCGCGATTGTGCCGTCGCCGGCCCAGGTGGATTTCCGGGACCAAGCCGTCAACACCACCAGTGAGCCGATGGCGACGACGTTCACGAACACGGGCAGCCAGGCTGAGACCGTAACGGCCGTGTCGGCGGTCACCCTGGACGCCTTTGCGCGCGTCGGCGGCACCTGCGGCGAGCCGCCCTTTTGCCCTCGCGCCGCAAGCCAGCTGCACGATCGAGCACACCTTCACGCCCTACTCGGTCCAGGCCTACTACGGTTATGCCCACCTCACGCTGGCCGGGGGGCGCGTCGACTACGGGCTGGCCGGTCAAGGCAACGTGGCATACCTGGAAATCGTGCCGTCGAGCCTGAGTTTCTTTCCCGTGCCGGCGGGCGCGATCTCGGACGAGCTGACGGTCTATCTGAGAAACACCCGGCCCGTGGGAATGGTGGTCACGCGAATCCTCGTGCTCGGCCCGGATGTCGACGCCTTCGTGCGCACGGGCGGCAGCTGCCCTGACCAGACGCCGTTCCCCTGGGCTGCCATCGCGTCGTGCACGATGACCTACCGGTTCGTGCCCGATCACGTCGGACCGCACTCGATGAGCGTGAGCATCTACGGCTCCGGCAGCTTTGGCTTTGGGCTGAGCGGTGACGGTTTGCCGGAAGTACCCCTGTTCGTCGACGGCTTCGAGTAGCTGTTGACTGTGTGTGCATCTGCCGCTCCATGAAGCGCGGGGCAAACGGCGGATGACTTTGGAGGTATCTTCTCTGTCGCATCCCGCGGTATCGCCCGGCAGCTCGCGACGGGCGAAGAATTCCGTTGCCGCGGCGAGCAACGGAACGAATGCGAGTTTTTCGCAAGCTTCTCGCCCGGTAACTTTTGCCGAAAGTATACATATCTTGACGCCTTCCCCTGTTCCCACCGCCGGCGCCGAGATCGGCGTTCGTGGTCCGGGGACGCACATGCGCTGAACGCGGGCGACTTTTTCAACGCTACGACGCCTGCGCGGCACGCAGTGGACGACCCTGGTTCGTCGGCCGGCGAGCGCAGCAAGATCCGAAAAGCGGGTGCGAGGAATGTCCCGATGACGACAGTTGGATCGGCGACTGCGACAACTCCGGAGATTCCTATGCGCTGGGCTCTGATTCTCTTCATTTCTATGGCGCTGGTTGCGTCGACCGGCTGTGGACCCGCGATTCGTGGCGGCCCTCCCTCGACGCTCGATGCACCGATCGACGATGGCGGCGGCACCCCATCCGAAATGCAGCTGTCGGCGGCAGGCAGCGAACTCCTGGCCGCGGACACAGATGCCGAGCGCAACGACGTGCTCGCGAGGCGTCTCGTCCTGATCGATCAGGTGTACGAGGTCTATATCTCGGACCTCCGCAGAGACAAGGCCGTAATGGACTTGGCAACGGGTCTGGCGGGACTCGCCATCGGAGTCGCCGGTACCCTGACCGACGGCGTTACGGCGAAGACCAACTATGCGGCGGCCGGCACGTTGTTGTCTGGAGGGGTTGCGATAGTCGACCAGACGCTCTTCTACGAGCAGACGGTGCTTGCGCTGGTTTCTGCGATGGATGCGAATCGCGCACAGGTGCGGCTGTCCATCGAAAAGAGCATGGCCAAAAGTATCGTCGAGTATCCCGGCCGCAACGCTTTTCGCGACCTCCAGGCATACGAGCGTGCGGGCACGCTGCTCGCGGCCATCGCCTATGTGGGTGCGACGGCGAGCGGCATTCAGTCGGATGCCGAGGCGGAGCTGAAGAACGTTCGCGACATCGTGAAGCTGACCCCGCAGCAAATCGACCTCAAGGCGTGTTCGACGCGAAGCCTGTTCGCAACGAACCCGAAACGGACGGCGCCGGCGCTTCTGCAAGTTGCCGAGGCGCTTGGCGTGGACGTTCCAGACGCGGACAAGTCGGACGCCACCAAGATCGCCGCTCAACTGCGTTCGTGGAATCGCGATACCGATGCTGCAGGCGTCGCGAGGCTCAACAAGGCACTCGCCGATGCCAGTGTCCTCATCGATTGCACGGCACGGTGAAAGACGATCTTTCTCATAGGAGACGACGATGTACTATCGAACCATTCCGACAAATCTCAACGTCGCCGACATCACGCTGTTGATAACCGGCGAAGAGGCGGGCGGATCGAAGTTCGTTGAAAACAAAGTGACGTTCCTCAAGACATCGGCCAGCAAGAGCGGCGCCGTCAAAAACATGGCCAAGTTCATCGAGCTCGATGACAGCATTCCGCCGCCGCCGGTGGTCATCGTCAACGGCGATGCGGCGCCCGCCGGCAAGGCGCTGCAATGGACCGGTCCCATGCTCGTGAAGGGCACGATGACTATCGTCGAGCTCTACCGCTGAAGACGTCAGGTTTGCGAGAGGGTGCCGCGCGGTGAATCGCGCTTCGCCCTCTTTGCGACGGCTCGACAAGGTGCGCCTCATTTTCCGCCGCGAACAGACGAAACCGATGTACGGGCCCACTTCTTTACCTCGTCGTCGAGACGGGCGAGATCTTGCGTCGCGGCTTTGAGTGCCTTCGAGTCACGTGCCTCCCGCGTGCCTTCGAGATCCCGGATCTCGGCCTGCATGGCCGCATACGCCAGCTTTGCAAAAAAGTACCGGGGCGCGGCCGAATCATGCGCAAGACACCGGGTGCCGAGCGTACGGATTCGACGCGATTAACTTCCTGTTTACACCGGAAATCCGTACTTTTCTTCTCCCGGGCGCCTCGAAGCCGGCAGCCCTCGGAGAATTGCGTGAAGGTAACCCCGTGCCGTTGCCGGCTGTTCCTCGCGCTGGCGTTCGCCTGCGCCTGCGCGCGGGCGCAAGTCGGCGTCTCGCCGCGCTTTGACGCCGACTACGTGCTGTCGCCGCGCGGCGCGCAGCCCGACGGCGGCGTGCGCGTATACGACTACGGCGCATTCGCCCTGTGGCGTCTCGACGCGGCCGGCCGCAAGCGCTCGCCTGGCGCCGAGCGTCGCATCGACCTGCCGTCCGGCTGGTTCGTGCCGCGCGCGGACGATGCGAAGCGCTCGGCGACGCCGGTCGGAACTGGCGTCTACGTCGTGCAATTCGTCGGTCCGATCGTCGACGAGTGGCTCGCCGACCTGCGTCGCGCCGGTGCCCAACCGTTGCAGTACGTCGGCGAAGACGCCTATCTCGTCGTCGCCGACGCGAAGGCCGGGGTCGCACTCGCGCAGGCGGCCGAACGCGGCGAGCCGATGCGCTACAGCGCGCCGCTCGCGGCCGATCGCAAGATCGCGCCGAATGCAGCGCAATATGCCGGAGCGCATCCGCAGGCGCGCCTGCGCGTGACCGTCGTCGTCGCCGACCACGCCAACGCCGCCGCAACGCGCGACCGCATCCGCGCGATGGACGCGACGGCGGGCGAGCGCCGATGGAGCGACCTGCGCGGCATGCACGCGCTCGACATCGACGTTCCGGCATCGCGCGTCGCCGACATCGCCGCCCTCGCCGACGTCGTCACGATCGGCCTGCACACGCAGCGGCGCGCGTTCGACGAGAAGCAGACACAGATCATGGCCGGCGCGTTCAACGCGGCGCGCACCGCACCGGCGGCGCCCGGTTATCGCGAGTGGCTCGAGTCGCTCGGCTTTTCGACGAATCCGGCCGACTATCCGATTCTGGCCGTCGTCGACGACGGCATCGGCGACGGCACGACCGTCGCCGGTGCGGGTGATCCGAACTTCACCACGAACGGCGCCGGCATCGAGTCGCGCATCGTCTACGCGCGCAGCTGTTATGGCCACGTGCCCGCCAGCCGGCGCGGCCACGGCCATCTCAATGCATCGATCGCGGCGGGTTACGACGACCGCAGCGGCTTTCCGTATCGCGACCCCGACGGCTTTCGCCGCGCCGAAGGCGTCAATCCGTGGGCGCGTCTGGCGAACATCCAGATACTCGAGCCCGGCTACAACACGTGTACCGAGGAGGACGGCGAGATCGGCGTGCAGGCGGCCCAGGGCGTGCGCATCTCGACGAATTCGTGGGGCTCGGCCGAGATGGCGCCGGACCTGTGGCAAGCGTACGACGACCGTTCGCGCGCCTACGACATCGCCACGCGCGACGCCACGCCTTCGACCGCGGGCCATCAGCCGATCACGTTCGTGTTCGCCGCCGGCAACCATGGCCCCGGACCGCACTCGGTCGCATCGCCCGCGAACGCGAAGAACGTCGTCGCGGTGGGCGCGTCGGAGAACGTCCGCCCGGCCGACGAGGACGGTCCGTGGATCGATCCGCGCTGCACCGACGGCCCGTTCGTCGCCGACAACGCGATGGACATCTGGGCGCTGTCGTCGCGCGGCCCGGCGATCGGCGGCCGCGTGAAGCCCGAGCTCGTCGTACCGGGCGTGCGCATCCAGGGCAGTGCGAGCACGTCGCCGGAGTACGACGGACAGAGCGTCTGCCAGAAATACCATCCGGACCACCAGACCGAACTGACCGTCGCGAACGGCACGAGCCTCGCGGCGCCGGCGGTCGCGGGCGCCGCGACGCTGCTGTACCGGTTTCTCGAGACGAGGCTCCTGCGCGCCGAACCGAGCCCGGCGCTGATCAAGGCGTACCTCGTCGCCCACACGACCTACCTCACCGGCGAGGCCGCGAACGACACGCTGCCGTCGCCGACCCAGGGCTACGGCATGCCCAATCTCGGTGCCGCGTTCGCAGTCACGACAGCGCGCCTGCTGATCGACCAGACGCAGGTTTTCGGCGCGCCCGGCGAAACATACGTACTGCAGGGCGCGATCGCGGACGACACGCAGCCCGTGCGCGTGGTGCTGACGTGGACCGACGCGCCGGGCGCCGTCAATGCGCAGTCGCCGTCGGTCAACGACCTCGATCTCGTGGTGCAGGCAGGCGGCGCCGAGTACCGCGGCAACCGGTTCGCCGGGCGCTGGAGCGTATCCGGCGGCGCCGCCGACGCGGTGAACAACACCGAGGCGGTCTTTCTGCTGCCCGGGACCCGCGGGCCGATCCGCGTCACCGTGGCGAGCCGCAGCGTTGCCGGCGACGGCGTTCCGGGCAACGCCGACGCGACCGACCAGGACTTCGCGCTCGTCTGCACCAACTGCACGCCGTCAACGCGCGCGAACGGTCCCGCGCCGGCGCTACGGCCGGTGCCGGCCTTGCCGCGCGCAACGGGGCCCGCGCCAATCGCCGGCGCGGCGATCGGCGAACCCGCGCGGTAGCGAATCGTTGTAAACAAAGAATCATTCCGCATCGAACAGCATTCTCGAACGGTTCGATGCGGTGAATTTTTGCATAGATCTTCATCGGAGGCATCCCGCGGCGTTGACCCGCACGCCTCTCCCCACCGCCGCCGCCACACGTCGAATCCGTCGGAAGGCGCGCATCTGAAATGCGTTCCTTTCGGCCGCCGCCGCCTTTGCAGAACTGCCCGGGGCCGACCGGCGCACTTCTGCGTTGGTCTACCGACGAAAAAGCGCCACGCAGTGTCTGCGTGTCAGCCATCGGTGGTAGATTCGCGCGTTTTCGGGGGAGTACCGATCCGTGCGTTTTCCGATTCTTGCTATTTGCGCCGGACTGCTGGCGCTCGGCACCGCCGCGCGCGCCGACCTGCCGCGCGTGTTCATCACCTCGACGCAGGGTTCGGCAAACCTGTCGACCTGGCCCGATGCCCACGGGCTGACCGGCCTCGAGGCCGCCGACGAAATCTGCCGCACCGCCGCCGCGCGGGGCAACCTCGCCGATCCCGCCGAATACGTCGCGTGGCTGTCGGACGACACGCGCGACGCCTACTGCCGCATCCACGGCGCGACCGGCAAGCGCGAGCACCTGTGCGAACTCGCCGCACTGCCGACCGGCGCGGGTCCGTGGTATCGCATGGACGGACTGCCGGCGCTCGATCGCGCCGAGTTCGGGTTTCCGGCGGCGCCGGCACCGGCCTACATGCCGCGGCACGTGCTGTACGACGAAACCGGCGCCGCGGTCGACGGCGAGGAGCGCTTCGCGTTCACCTCGACGCGCAGCGACGGCTCGCTGAGCCACTTCCAGCAGAGCTGCACCAACTGGACCAGCGAATCGACCAATCTCTGGGTCGATTGGATCAGCGCTTACGATGTCGCTGCCGACATCGCGCCGTCGTCGGGCATGTGCGCCTGGCCGTCACGGCTGACCTGCCTCAAGCGCGGCGCACACGGCGATCCGCTGCCGCGCCGGCACGCCTCGACCGCGCGCATGGCGTTCATCTCGTCGATCAAGGGCTCGGGCTATTTCGCGTCGTGGCCGGCGTCGAACGGTACGCCGGGTATCGCCGGCGGCGATCAGATCTGCCGCCGGCTCGCCGCCGACGCGTCGCTGCCGCTGCCCGACACGTACAAGGCGTTCCTGGCCGGCCTCGACGGACACGACCCGCTGCACCGCTTCGTCCACGACGGCCCGTGGTATCGCACCGACGGCGTGCTGCTCGCGACGTCGAAAGCCGCGCTCGTCGCCGGTCCGCTGGCCTCGCCGCTGCAGATCGACGAGCACCGCAATCCCACGACCGGCTTCGTGCATCGCCCGTGGACCGGCAGCACGAGCAACGGCACCGGGAGTCCTCTGCATTGCAACGAATGGACGCAGACGCCGAACGGCACGGTCACCGGTCGGATCGGCAACAACTGGACCGCCGACGCGTCGTGGTCCGGCACCACGTTGAGCGCCTACTGCGCCAGCACCGACGCTCCGGTGTTTTGCTTCGCCGACAACGACTCGCTGTTCGTGGACGGCCTGGAGTAAGGCGGCGGGCGGGTGCGGAACGCACCTGGACACCCCGAAAGCAACCTGCCCGGAAACCGCGACCGACGCGAATGCGTGGACGTCCTGGGCGGGCGGATGCCCCGGATTGATCCATTCGCCCACGCTCCGTGCGGGAAATCCGATGGCAGTGTTCGCGCGTCTTCGTCGTTCAAACCATAAGGCCGGTCCATTCGAGCGCCGGCCTTCTACGTCGCCGCGAGGAATCGGTATGCGTCACACCCTGCGTCTGTTGCTCGGAATGCTGCTATTGACCGGCGCCGCGAGCGCCAGCGCCGCGCTCGTTCCGTCGCCGGGGCAGCTGGATTTCAGGTATCAGGCCGTCTTTACCACCAGCGATCCGAAAGCGACGACACTCACGAACACCGGCAACCAGGCATTGAGCGTGGTTTCGGTGACGCAGGCCAGCGGCGTCTATGCGCGCGCCGGCGGCACCTGCGGCGCAGCGCCGTTCACCATCCCCGCACAGGCGAGCTGCACGATCGCGCACACGTTCACGCCGAGCAGAGTCGATCTGTTCTACCAGACGCTCACGGTCACGCTGGCCGGGGGAGAGCGCGTCGATTTCGGGCTGGCCGGCGAGGGCAGCGAGGGATATCTGGAAATCACGCCGCCATCGCTGTGGTTCTCCTCGACGCCGGTCGGCACGATCGGCATCGAGCAGTCGGCCAACCTGTTCAACAATCGGCCGGTGCCGATGCAGATCGTCCAAATCGGATCGACGAGCGTGCCGGGAGCCGCCGCCTTCGTGCGCAGCGGCGGCACCTGTCCCCAGCCGCCGTTTCAGCAAGGCGCGTACGCTTCGTGCACGCTGGCGTACACCTTCGCGCCGACCGAGGTCGGCAATGTGTGGATGACCGTGGATATCATGGCTTCATCGGGGACGTTCGTTCTGCATCTCAGCGGCGACGGTGCGCCGGAGATTTCGCTTTTCGGGGACGGGTTCGAAGGGCCTGCGCTTGCACCGATTCAGTGAGCCTGGACGGTTCACGTTGGTGCGTAAAAATGGACGCCGAGAATTTGTGAACAGCGGGAATCCCGGCCGGGCGACGCCAACCCGTGCAGATCGGCCGTTTTCCGGGAACCAACCTCCCCGGACGTTCGAAATACTCGGCGATGCGCGCGTCGTCGTCGACTGCGGCTTGTGCCCGCGTCTCAGCCGCACCATTGATGCTCGCAAGGCACGCCGTCCGCGTCGCCGTCCATTTCCGTATTCGGGCAATGCGCGAGAAAGTATTTCGCCTCGGCGCATGAACGCATCTGGGAACAGTGCGTACGGCCGTCGCATTCGAACGACGCACGCGGCGACGCTGCTTCAGGCCGCGCGGCGATGCCGCGCGCGGTCGACGGTGCGCGCAGTTCGATGTCGGGCGACGTCAAAGGAGCGGTATCGCCCGGCAGCTCGCGACGGGCGAAGAGGTATGTCACCGTGACAAGCAACAGAGCGAATGCGAGTTTTCGCACGGTTTCCGTCCGAAGATTTTCCGGCGCCAGTATATGTGTGCCGTCGCTTGTCGGCAGTCTCCTCGCCGGCTCGGTGCTTGGTGCTCAACGCAGCGGAACCTTGCGGATCAACGACGAGTTTGCAGGCGGTCGTCATAGACGCGAGTGTTGACCGATCGCGTTTCGGTCGGTCGCCAAGACACCGTCTTCAGCGCTTCGAAATGGCCGTCGAGGGTGGCAATTTTGCGACAGAACGTTTGCCTGTTTTTGCGTGTTGTGTATGATACACATCGTCGGCGATGGCTAGCGAAATGAACAGTAGAGAGCTGATAAAGCGACTGAAAGACGATGGCTGGGAGCTGAAGAACGTGAAGGGAAGCCACCATGTGTTCAGGCACCCGACGAAACCCGGCCATATCTCCGTCCCGCACCCCGAGAAAGACCTCGGCACGGGGCTTGTGAAGAAGCTGATGAAGATCGCCGGTCTTTGAGGGGTCGGCCCGACGTCAAGGATGATTGATATTCTTTACAAATTTGGAAATATTGCATAATGAAATACGTCATTGCGATCGAGCCGGGTACCGACGATCAGGCTTTCGGCGTCGCAGTTCCCGACCTCCCGGGATGTTTTTCCGCAGGCGACACGGTCGAAGCGGCGATCGACAACGCTCGTGAAGCCATCGAGGCGTGGGCCGAAGCCGTTCTGGACGACGGCGGCGAGATTCCCGCACAACGCTCCATCGACGCGCTGCGCAACGATCCGGAGTACGACGGATGGATCTGGGCGATCATCGAAGCGCCCACCGAACGTCTCCAGGGGCCGTCCGAGCGCGTCAATATCTCGCTGCCGAAACGTGTCCTCGTCAAAATCGACGAGTACGCCACTGCGCACGGTGAAACGCGTAGCGCCTTTCTCGCAAAGGCGGCGCTCGACAAGATCGCCGCGGGTTGAGGCGCAAGCGCGCCGAACGCCGGCCGAGGGCGAGGCCGTCATAGCGCGTCGCACTACCAGGAATGCCAATCCCCGCACGTTCTCGCATAGTCACAACACACCCGCGTCAACGCCGCCGCACCTGTCGCGTTCTCCCCGTGCACACCACGGAGGAAAACCCCATGCGCCGATGCCTCATCTTCGCAGCCGCGTTGCTGTGCCTGCCCGCCGCCGATGCCGCGACGTGCGACTTCTCCGCCGTCGACGCGCGCGTGCAACAACTGCTCGATGCGGCGGCTTTCACCGACGCCGGCATCGCGCTCGGCACGCCGCGCGGCATTCTGTACAAGCGTTACTTTGGTACTTACGGCGACGCGAGCGTCGTACCGATCGCCTCGGCGTCGAAGCTGCTGTCGGCCGTGCGCGTGATGCAGCTCGTCGACCGCGGCGCGATCGATCTCGACACGCCGGTGTCGACGTACCTGCCCGCGTTCACCGGCGACAAGGGCGCGATGACCGTGCGCCGCATGTTTTCGCACACGGCCGGCTACGGCAACGACGAGGACGCGCTCATTCTCGCGGCGCAGAACCTTACGCTCGAGCAGTCGGTGAACTACGTCGCGTGCTGCATGGCGATGCCTTACGGGCCGCCCGGTTCCGCGTTCGCGTACGGCGGCATTTCGATGCAGGTCGCCGGTTACGTCGCGCAGGTGCGCGGCGGCGAGGATTGGGAGCAGGGCTGGAAGAACCATGTCGGCGCGCCGCTCGGCGTCACGACGATCGACTGGCAGGGCCTCGGCGCGACGGCGAACTACCGCATCTCCGGCAGCGCGCGCGCGAGCCTGGCGGACTATTCGCGCGTCGTCGCGATGCTGTCGAACGACGGCGTCGGCAACGGGCGGCGTATCTTGAGTACCACGGCCATCGCGACGCTCAATCGCGACCAGACCGGCGGCGCGCCGCTCGCCTACGCGCCGCCCGCGGCGAACGGCAGCACGGCGTACGGCATCGGCAACTGGATCGAACCGTTTTCGATCAGCGCCGACGCGCCGACGATATCGAGCACCGGCGCGTTCGGCTTTACGCCGTGGGTCGATTTCGGCGCGCGCTACTGGGGCGTGCTGATGGTGCAGCAGCCGAGCGGCGGCTCTCCGACGATCGGCCAGCGCAGCCACGAAGCGGTGGCCGATATCTCGGCGATCGTACGTCCGCTGCTCGCGCAGGGCTGCGATGTTGCCGAGACATTCGACGCGATCTTCCGCGACGGCGCCGAGGTGCCGTGACGCGCTCGCGCGGCTACGCCGCGTACGCGTCGTCGACGGCGTGCGCGACGGCAAGATCCGGCGCGATGCTCGCGAGGAAATGCGCCGCGTCGTAGCTGCATCGGCCGCGCTTGGGCGACTGCCGCGTATACGTGTCGAAATCGATGCGCCGCGCGTCGACGTGCGCCACGACCATCATGCAATGGCCGCCGCCGGCGGGGTCGCGAAACACGTCGCCGGCCACGGGGTTCGTTCTGGGATCGCGCATCTGTCTCTCCTTGACGGGATCGCCGCGCGACGGCGCGGCATGGCGTCGATCATCGTCATCGGCGTCGCACGGAGGGAGACGCGGGCGGTCCGGCCGGTCATCGCCGCTCCGAACGACGAGCGCGTCGGTCCGTCATGGCGAGCGGGGCATACCGATATCGCGCACACGCATCGGCGCTTGAGCGACGGCTTTTCGCCGGCGATATGCTCGACGACCGGGAGCCGCCTTGCCGAATCAGGAGAAAGCCATGACGTTCGATATCGAAGAGAGCCGCATCGACAGCGCGGCGCTCGTGATCATGCACTATCAGGTCGACGTCTTCGCCATCCTCTTCGGCGATCGGCCGTCGCCGCTGCTGGACAGCTGCAATGCGCTGATCCGGCGCTGGCGCGCAACCGGCCGCCCGTTGTTCTTTCCCAACTTCTTTCTCGGCGAAGCGTACGAACTCGCCTCGAAGAACAATCGCCTGATGTCGTCGATCGTGCCGAGCGGCTACTTCCGCAGCGCAGTGCCGATGCACGGGCTCACGATCGAACCCGGCGACCGCTTCTACGCTTGTCCGCGGGCCAGCGTCTTCCACGGCACGACGCTCGACGCCGACCTTCGGGCGCGCGGCGTCGATACGCTCGTGATGGCCGGCATCAGCACCACCGGCGTCGTTCTGTCGAGCGTCGCCCAGGCCAGCGATGCGGATTACGACGTGCGCCTGGTCCGCGACTGCTGCTACGACCCGGACCGCGACGCCCACGAAGCGCTGTTTCGTTCGGGTTTCGGCGGTCGTGTACAGGTGGTGTGACGTTCGCGATCCGGCACTGTGGATCGTTCGGCTTGGCCGCCGTCGTGTAGCGCGTTGGCCCTCGGCGAACGTCGTGTATACGTATTGAAATAAATACTTCGCACGCCGAGCTGCGTCTGCGCTTTTTTCGGACGACCGGTGCAGCGCGGCCGGTCAGCGCACGCCCGCGCAGCGGCATTTCGCGTAAGCTCGCGCATTCGACGGGGAACCGATCATGCCGAACGTTGCTTGCGCCGCACACCGGGTGTTCTCCGCAAGCTGCGGATTCGTGGCGATGTGCCTGTTGCTGGGCGCGGCGCCGGCGATGGCCGCTACCGTCGTGGCCACCGTGCCGGTCGGCAACAATCCCTATGGCGTCGCCGTCCTGCCGGACGGCACCCGGGCCTACGTCACCAACTACAGTACCGACAATGTGTCGGTGATCGACACGGCCACGAACACGGTGACGGCGACGATCGCCGTCGGCAGCCACGCGTACGGGGTCGGCGCCCATCCGAACGGCACTCGCGTCTACGCCACCAATGCCGGTTCCGACACGGTATCGGTGATCGACACGGCCACGAACACGGTGACGGCAACGATTCCCGTCGGCATCCAGCCGCAGTCGGTCGCTGTCCGGTCGGACGGCACGCGCGCCTATGCCACGAACGTCGGTTCTTCCAGCGTGTCGGTGATCGACACGGCCACGAATACGGTGACGGCGACGATTACCGTCGGCGGCAGCCCCTTTCGGTGGCATTGCGGCCGGACGGCACGCGCGCCTACGTCGCCAACGCCGACAACAACTCGGTGTCGGTGATCGACACGGCCACGAACTCGGTAGTGGCGACGATTCCCGTCGGCAACCTGCCTTCCGCCGTGGCCGTGAGGCCGGACGGCGCCCGCGCCTATGTCGCCAACTTCGGCTCCGACAACGTGTCGGTGATCGATACGGCCACGAACACGGTGACGACGACGATTGCCGTCGGCAATGGTCCTCGAGGCGTCGCTTTTCGACCGGTCGGCACCCGCGCCTACGTCACCAACTACGGCGGCAGCGCGGTATCGGCGATCGACACGGCCACGAACACCGTGACGGCGACGATCCCCGTCGGCACGTTCCTGCATGGCGTCGCGTTCAGGCCTGACGGCGCTCGCGCCTACGTCGTCAGCTACGTTGCGTATACCGTTTCGGTGATCGCGATCGGGCCGCAGGTCGCGGCGTTGTCGCCGGGCAACGGTCCGGCGGTGGGCGGCACCGTGGTGACGCTCACGGGCATCAATTTCACCGGCGCCACCGCGGTGAACTTTGGCGCGATACCGGCCGCGAGCTTCACCGTCAACAGCGACACGCAGATCACCGCCACCGCTCCGGCGACGGGCAGCCTCGGCATCGTCGACGTGAGAGTGACGACGCCCGACGGCATCAGCGTCAATTCCGCCGCCGACGACTACAACTACGATACGTTGCCGGTGACGTTGCAATCGTTCGACGTGAAGTAGAACGACGAAAGCGGCCCCGGCGCCGTCGGGAGGCGATCGTGCCGGCGCGGTATTTTGCCGCGCTTTGCGCGTTGTGAACGTTTGCCGTCGCGCGCCGCTTGCGCCCGGCCCCGGACTGCGCTTTGCTTGCGCCTCCCGCGAAGTACGCGATCACCGTTCCCCGATGATCAGGAGCCGCCCATGTCCAGCTCGCATTCCGATACCGCGCAACACCCGGACCTGACGCTCGGCGTCGACGCTTCCTCGATTCCCGACGACGGCGTGCTGCCGGGTCGCGTCGGCGACAGCCCCGTGCTGCTCGCGCGCGTCGACGGCGCCATCGTCGCCGTCGGCGGCGCGTGCACGCACTACGGGGGCGCGCTGCACGAAGGCCTGCGCACCGGATGTTTCATTCACTGTCCGCTGCATCACGCGTGTTTTGACCTGCGCACCGGCGCGGCCGTGCGCGCGCCGGCACTCAATCCGCTGGAGCGCTGGAAAGTCGAAGAGCAGGGCGGCAAGGTATTCGTGCGCGAAACGCTCGCGGCTGCCGACGCCGATGCGCGCGACGCATCGGGCGATCCCGCATCGATCGTCATCGTCGGCGGCGGCGCGGCGGGCCTCGCGGCGGCGCAGCGGCTGCGCGACCTCGGCTACGCCGGCGCGCTGACGATGCTGAGCGACGACACGCTCGCGCCGTACGACCGGCCGAACGTATCGAAGGACTATCTCGCAGGCACCGCCGATCCGGCGTGGATGCCGCTGCGCGACGACGCGTTCTATCGCGACCGCGGCATCGCGCTGCGCACCGGCACGCGCGTCGAGGCGATCGACGCGGCGGCGCGCCGCGTCGTGCTCGCCGGCGGCGAAGCGCTGTCGTACGACCGCCTGCTGCTCGCGACCGGCGCCGAGCCGAACCGGCCCGCGACGCCGGGCTTCGATCGCGACAACGTCTTCGTCGTGCGCAGCCAGGACGACAGCGATCGCCTGATCGCCGCGGCGCGGAATGCGTCGTCGATCGCGGTCGTCGGTTCGAGTTTCATCGGGCTCGAGGTGGCGGCGTCGCTGCGCGCGCGCGGCCTGCCGGTGCACGTGATCGGCCGCGACGACGTGCCGATGGCCGGCAAGCTCGGCGGCGCGATCGGTGCGCTGATCCAGGACGTGCACGAGCGCAACGGCGTGCAATTCCATCTGCGCCGTTCGGTGCAGGGCTACGACGGCGAGCGCCTGACGCTCGACGACGGTTCGACGGTCGAGGCCGACGTCGTCGTGCTCGGCGTCGGCGTGACGCCGAGGCTCGCGCTCGCCGAATCGGCCGGGCTCGCGCTCGACAAGGGCGTGCGCGTCGATGCGTCGATGCGCACGAGCGATCCGAACATCTACGCCGCGGGCGACATCGCACGCTTTCCGAATCCGTTCGGCGGCGCGGCGATTCGCGTCGAGCCTATCCGTGTCGAGCATTGGGTGCTCGCCGAGCGCCTCGGGCAGATCGCCGCCGCGGCGATGCTCGGCATCGACGAGCGCTACGACGAGGCGCCGTTCTTCTGGAGCGTGCACTACGACGTGACGATCCGCTACGTCGGCAGCGCCGACGGCTGGGACGCGATCGAAGAGATCGGCTCGGTCGCGCAGCGCGACGCCGAGGTGCGCTATCGCAAGGGCGGTCGCGTCGTTGCGGTCGCGACGATCAATCGCGACGTCGCATCGCTCGAAGCGGCGGAGCTGGGCCTGCTGCGATAGCGGACGCTCGCCTTCGCTAGCGAACGAGCCCGCTCGCATCGACCGAGCGAACGCCGAGTGTCTGCACCGCCAATGCCGTCGCGCGTTCGATGCCGGACGCGTCGGCCATCTTCCCGCGCAGATGCACGATGCCGTCGACGGACGACACGTCGATGCCGCAGCTGTCGACCGCCCGGGAAAACGACAACGTGTAGCGAAGCGCCGACGCGATCCACGCATCGGACTTCGCCTGCGCACTCAGCCGCGCGGCGTCGCGCGAAACCGCGCCTTGCCTCGCGCCTTCGGTGCGCGGTGGCCAGTAGGCGACGTCGAGCCGGTTGTTCACGCGAATGACGCCGTAGGTGTCGAGCGCCGCGGCGGCGATCTCGGCCTTGTCGGCTTCGGTGCGCGTCAACCCCCGGATTTCCACGACGCCCCGTTGCGTCGAGATGCGAACGTCCGCCGAGTCGACGGCCTTGTTGAACGACAGGCGCGACAGGATCGCCGTCGTCATCGCGCCGTCGTCGACCACGGCGTCGCAGCGCGCGCGCGCGGTGTCGACCGGTGCAGCTGCAGCGGACGCGTCCGCGCGTGCAGCCATGGGCGCGGCAGCGAGCGACAGCTGCGCGATCGCGAGCCCGGCGAAGGTGATCATGGGAATTCCAGTACGTCGTGTTTTGCGCGCGATTGCCGCGTTGCGAATCGAAAAGCCGGCGTGCAACAGGGCGATTCGACGCAGGAACCGAGAGGGAACCTTCGATCAACGTACGCCCCGGGTGCAGGGGGCGCAAGTGCTGGTGGTTTCGTTATGCAAATATATTTCTTTGTATATAAAACCAATAAATGACGTAACGGTTTGGTAACAAGTCCGGGCGCATAGTCGCGGTATCCCTGCCGGATCTGCGGCCATTGCAGATCCCAACAGCGACGTCAGCCGCTCCGGCTGTCGCTCTGCGCGCTGTCTCTTCATCACGTCCAATGGTACCGGGCTCCGGTACTGTCCGGCCGCGGCTGTCCGCGGACCTCTGTCTGGAGATTCACGCCATGGACGGTGCACGGGAGTACGCCATGAACAACAGTCACGACAACAGCACGAATCCGCCGGTCGCCGCGAATACCGAGAACAAGCCGGCGAACGAGACGGTCGAGCAGGCCGCCGCGCCGGCGGATGCGCCCGTCGAGCCCGCGAACGATTCGAGCGAGCCCACCCGGGCTTGAACCGATCAGGGAACGCCGGCGCTATCGCGCGCCGGCGCGTCACGCGAATCCGCGGTGCAGTCAATGAACGAAGTTCCGATGGTCCGCGGCGGCGACGCCGCGAATGCTTCCTTCTACGGCGAGGTGCAGTCCGTGCCTGAAAAAAGTCGCTTTGCGAACAATTTCATTCCGGTGCTCGCGCGCCGGGTCGCGGCCGGCCCGCATCGCAGGCGCCAGCGCCTCGACGGACTGCTGCGCGTACCGGCGTGGCCGACGGCGACCGCGCGATGGATACGCTAGATCTCCGGTCGGGCGGCCGTGCGCGAACGGTCGGCGCGAACGCGCCGTCGACGCTCGAAGTGGCGTTCACGATCGTCGACGATCCGTCGAACGACATCGTGTACAAGGGCGCCGGCAGCTATGCCGCGACGCGCGGGGAAACCGCGGTCCGCCTGGTCGAAAGCAACTTTCCGCCGTTGCGCTTCAACCTCAGTTTCGATCTGGGCCTGCGAACGCTGC
Source organism: Tahibacter soli (assembly GCF_025717065.2). Lineage (GTDB taxonomy): Bacteria > Pseudomonadota > Gammaproteobacteria > Xanthomonadales > Rhodanobacteraceae > Tahibacter > Tahibacter soli. Next base: position 117,649 of record NZ_JAOVZO020000001.1, read on the forward strand.
ACGCGAGTGCGCGCATCGATTTTCCGTTCGAGAACGATGTGTTTCTGCTCGTTCTGGCGAGCGCGTTGACGTCGACGGGGACGCGATTGGCGCCTGACGCCGACTGACTTTTCCCGCGGGTGCCGACGCAGCGACGCGCGTGCCCGGGATCGGCGATCGAACGTGCCTGTTAGTTGCCGGGCGCCGAAACGGTGACTGCGAGACGCCTCGTCATGCGCCTCGGTCGGCAGCGCCGAAAAGTTTGTCCCAGTAGTAGCCGTAACCCCATGCCTTGACGCCAGACGAGCGACCCGTATACGACTTCTCGTCGGTACGCAGCTCGCTGGCGCATCCGAAATGAAAGGTTGCGCTGCGAAACACGTGGCCATACGACTCCGTGATTCTGATTCCCGCAACGTCGAATTCGACCTCCATCGATGCGTACAGCAGCGCATCAGCAGGGATGCGGTGAGCGGCGGCCTCTTTCAGAAGCCATTCTCGATAGAGAGTGCCGGTACGCATCTGCGGGTGAGCAATGCCGTCGATCGACGCGCTTCCTTGCAGAAAGTCGAATATGACGCGACCGTTCCGCTTCCCGGCCAGAATCGCAAGATCGAACCCGTCGGGTAGATCCAGAAATCTCTGTGGCAGCATGTTCGCGAAGTGCTGGATGACTTTCCGGCGCATCTGGCGGCGCGGCTCCTGGTCGAACGCCGGAATCGGCATCGCATCGCTTTTGAAACGGTAGCGACCAAGTATCGGCTTGCTGCGGGCTTTTCGACAAGCGAATCTCCGACGCGCTTTCGCGTTGCTTGATTGACGATGGGACGGTCCCGGTGTCGTCGCCGTACCTCCTCCTGTACGCTTCTTCGGATTGACGACGGGCGCAACGCCGCCGTTCGTCCGGACTTTCGTTTTTTCGATTTCCTCAGGGGGAAGTTTCATGCTCAAGCACACTGGGTGGGTCGTTGCCGCATTGTTCGCCGCGCTGTCGTGTAATTCGGCCGTTGCGGCCGGCGCCGAACCACCGACCACGTTCAAGAAAGCATCGGATACATGGAAGAAGGACGGACTGCAGCCGGTGCGCGCGGAAGGGCTCGATCTCGTCTACGTACGCAAGGAATCTCGCCTGAACGGCTATTCCAAGGTGCTGCTCAAATCCGTGTCGGTCGACGTCAATCCCGACTGGCGCCGCAAGTCCGGCATGAGCATCAGCACGACGCCGGTCAAGGTGAAGCCGGTGATCGAAGCGGTCACCGCGATGGTGAGCGAGGAAGTGCGCAAGGCGCTCGAAGCCGGCGGCTACGCACTCGTCGACGCGCCCGGGCCGGACGTCGCCGAGATCGACGTCGCGGTCGTGAATCTGTTCCTGATCGCGACCGACGAAATGATGGAGCGCGACAAGTCGGTCGACGCGAAGTCGGTCGGCCGGATGTCGCTCGTCGCGACCGTGCGCGATGCCGCGAGCGGCGATCTCGTGCTGCATGCGTTCGACGACGAGGTCGGCCACAAGCCCGACCGGCCGTACCGCGAAGCGGCGGCCGAGTGCATGGACTGGGTGCGTTCGGCGCTGGCCGCGTGGGCTGGCACGCTCAGGAGCGGACTCGATATTTCCACCGGCAAGCGGTCGCTGTCGGCCCGCTGAGCCTCATCGCCGCGCGAGATCGGGCCGTTCCGGCAACACCTCGGCCAGCACGCGCCGAAGTTCCGGCGTGACGATCCACGCCGCCGCGTCCTCGCACTCGCTCTCGGGCTGAGCCCAGTACAAGAGCGAGTGGATGTGCAGATCGATGTTCCGGCGCGGCCGCTTCCTTTTGCCCGAGCGCGTCGATATCTCCGCGCTCCGCGCGCCGCCGCGGTGTCGCCGCGGGCCGTCTTGCTGATATCGTCGTGTTTTGCGTCCGCGCGCCTCGCGCGAGCCGCCAATGGAAGGATCCTCGTCGTGCACAAGCCTCTGCGCCTCGCGTTGCTGATCGGCGGTCTCGTTCTCGCCGCGCAGTCGTCCGCCGCGATCGATCTTGCGCTCGTGCGCAGCGGCGTCGGCGTCACCGGCGGTCCGCGCCAGCTCGCGGGCCATCTCGACGTCAACGGCAACGGCCGTCGCGAGCTGCTGGTCGCGGCGCGCTGGCACGTCACGCTCGCCGAGGAAGATGCGGGTCCGCGCGGCTATCGCGAGGTGGCGCGCATCGACGCGCCGTCGTACCAGGAGTTCGGCGGCGCGCTGCTCGTCGACGTTCCCGGCGCCGCGCCGGCGCTGCTGCTGCAATGGAGCGGCCGGCTGGAGCTGCGCGATGCCGCGACGCTGCGCATCAAGGCATCGCTCGACGGTCAGTTCGGCTGGCCGCTGCTCGGCGATGTCGACGGCGACGGCCTGCCCGAGATCGTCGTCGAATCCGGCAACGGCGTCGCGCTGCTCGACCCCGCGACACTCGCCGCGCGCGGCAACGTCGGAGGATGGATCGGCGCCATGGCGGCGGCCGACATCGTCGGCGACGCGCGCGCCGAGATCGTTTCGGGCGACGGCCGCGCCTACACGGTGACGCGCAGCGGCAGCGAGCTGTCGGCGACCGAAGTCTGGAACGCCGGTATTGCCGGCACGTGGATTCCGTATCCCGTCGACGTCGACGGACACACGGCGATCGTCCTGCACGACAGTTTCGGTTTCAGCGCGCAGCTCGCGACGTTCCGGCCGACGCCTTCCCTGCGCACGCTCGTACCGGCCGACGGCCCGAGCTTCGTGCCGCGCTTTGCCGATGTGAACGGCGACGGGCGCGTCGATCTCGTCGCGGCCACCGGCTCCAAGGTGCGCGCGCTCGATATCCCCTCGGGCGCGACGCTGTGGGAGCGCGACACGATCTATCAGCCGCCCTACATCGGATCGGTCGCCTTTCCGGCAACCGCCGATCTCGACGGCGACGGCACGGTCGAAATCGCCTGGGCCGACGCGTCGTACGACTCGGGCGTGGTCGCGGCCTCCGCACCGATCGTCGGCGCACCGCGCTGGCGGGCGGACCGCAACCAGTCGCGCGTCGCGGACTGGACGCGGGTCAGGCGCGCCGACGGTTCGTCGTCGATCGCCTATCTGACTGACGCGACCGAATCCTACCCGCGCCTGCACACGCTCGGTTTTCTCGACGGCGTGACGTTGGCCGACGAAGGCGGTTCGGCGCTGGCGTGGCTGCCCGACTACAACGGCTACTCCCGGAGCATCGTCCAGCACGCCGTCGCTGCGCTGCCGGTCGCGGGCGACGGCGACGCCATCGTCGTCTCGGGTGCGGAACTGCCGATGTTCGGCGGAACGCCGCTCGCGCGCTGGCTGTGGACGTTCGACAGCACCGGCGCGCTCGTCTCGTCGCGCGCACTCGCATCGACCACCGACCCGCAGCGCATCGCCGTGGCGCAGGTGCTCGACCGGCCCGAGCGGCAGGTCGTCACGGCCGGCTGGATTCCGTTTCCGACGTCCGGCGCATCGACATGGACGGCGCGCGTCGAGGTCGTCGACTACGCGACGGGCGCCGTGCTGTGGCAATCGGTGCTGCTGCCGTCGTACGACGGCGCGCCGCTGACGAAGCTCGCCGTCGCCGATCTCGACGGCGACGGCCGGCTCGAGGTCGTCGTCGCATACGGCGACAAGGTCGCGGTGCTCACCCCCGCGAGCGGCACGGGCGTCGTCGCGAACTACCCGGCACAGACGTTTTCGGTGCTCGCGCGCGGCCCCGGGCGCAGCGCGAAACTGGCCACGCTGCGGAACACCGACGTCGCGGTCTACGACGGCTTTTCCGTAGTGCCGCAGAAAACGTTCGTGCTGCCCGACTACGCGCAGGATATCGTCCTGTTCGCGCAGGCGCCGGACGACGCGCTCCTGTTCGCGACATCGGGATACGGCGGCCTCGCGGTTCGTCGATATGCCGACGGCGACGTCGTCGCGACGTCCCGGCCGCATTCCGGGGTCGGCGGCATGTTGCTCGCCGCGACCGATGCCGACGGCGACCGTCGCGTCGACATCGTCGGTTCCGATCCGGGATTCATGGTCTGGCGTCTCGACAACGATTACATTTTTCGCGGGGCGTTCGATTAAGCCCCGCGTCGAGCTCGCGCAGTTTCGCCGCAATCATCGGCGCTGAACAATCGGAGCGAACCGAGCGCATCGTTGCGGCGAGCATGCCGACGCCGCCGGCGACGAACGTCCAACGCGCCGGTATCGCCAGCGACGCGGGCAGCCGGCGAACGCCTCGGCGAGACGTGCGGCGAGGCCGCCGATCACGGCGAGCGGCACGAGCGCGAGCACCGGCACGGGCAACCCGTTCCGCCGCGTTGACGGGGCCGCACTGGCGCAAAGTGGCAAAGTATTTTCTCGACCGCCGGCGGACCTCCGGCCGCTTTCGGCACCTGCGCTCGCTTTCGTAAGGTTTAGGGAGTACAGTGGGTGCACTGTGCTTGCTCGGTCACCGTGAATCCTGTGACCCGGTTGATCTACCGATCCTCCCTCTCATCCCTCGCGTTACCCCTTGCAAACCAGTCGCTTCATCCGGACGCGTAGTCCGTTGTCATTATACATTGCAAGGAGTAGATTTATGTCGGATCGTCAGAGCGGCACCGTCAAGTGGTTCAACGACGCCAAGGGCTTCGGTTTCATCACCCCGCAGAGCGGCCCGGACCTGTTCGTGCATTTCCGCGCGATCCAGGGCAGCGGCTTCCGCACGCTGCTGGAAGGCCAGGCCGTGACCTTCGTCGCCGTGCGCGGTGAGAAGGGCATGCAGGCCGACCAGGTTCAGGTTGCCTGATCCAACGCTGTAAACCGGTCTTCGCGGCGTTCGCCGCGAAGACCTTCGCGCCGGACATCGGCGCGTACGACGCAAGACCGCCAAGGCGCTTATGGCAGGCAAGATCGTCCTGTTTCAGTTCCGGCTGGCGAGCGACCGCAGCGTCAGCCCGCGCCAGCTCAGAGAGATCTGGTCGCTTGCCTCCAATTCCGCCAAAGTGTCGGTCTCAAGGACGCCGCGGCTCGTCGGCGCCGGATTCACCTATTCGCTGTCCGGTCCTTCGGACATGCCGAACATCGCCGCGGTCGAATCGCGGCTGCGCATACTTCTGGACAAATACGTCGAAGGCGCCGCGATAACGCTCGCACGGATGCACTGAATCGTCGCAACAGCGAGGGGCTGCGTATGAATTACGATATTGCGATTGGCCGCTGCATCGGTTTCGACGCCGAGAACGCCGTCGTCAAGCTCGAAGGCGCCATGCTGGTGAAGCTCGAGCCGAGCTTCGTGTTCAAGGGACCGACGAAGGCGCTGCTCAAGGTCGCGCGGTCGGTCTGGAGCAAGACGCGACCGCCGCTCGCCGACAAGGAGTTTTTCGTCGATCGCGATGCGATATCGGCGCATCCGGAAGCGTTTCTCGACTACAACGGCGACGATCGCTACGTGAGCGTCGATCTGCGCGCGCTGCTGAACGATCCGAGTTCGAACGCGCCGCCGGCCAACGCGCAGCGCCCGCAGGCGTCCGACTATCCCAACACCTTGCGCCGCCGGATATTCTAGTGGCCTGTAACAGACAAATCGAAAGCAGCTCGCTCGTCCTGGCCGCGCAGTACTTGCTGCTCACTCGGCCGATAGCGGGTGCTATCGGCCTCGCTCCGCAGCGGCGTCCTGCACGACCAGTCCTTTGCGATCCCTCTTCCGATTTATCTGTTACAGGCCACTAGCCGCAAAGAACGCCGGCCGTGCAAACGGCACGACCGGCGCCCGATCGGCTTACGGCTGCACCGGATAGCCGTTGTACAGCCGGATCACGTCCGCCCAGTCCTGGAAATACATCTGCGTTCCGCTGCCCGCGGAAACGACGCCTTTCGCGCGCACGCCGTCGCCGAGCAGCGAAAACACCGGACCGCCGCTGTCGCCGCCGCGCACGGCCGTGCCGCCGTTGATCTGCGTCGTCTGGATCAGGCCGTAGACCGTATAGCCCCAGTCGCCGTCGGAATCGGGGTGTTCGCGCGGCCACGACACGTTCGTGCTCGATCCCGTGCGCAGTCCGCAGACCACGCCGCTCGACATGCTCGACTGGCACAACAGCTCGCCGCCCGAGTGGTAGCCCCAGCCGAGCACGTTCTTGTAGTCGTTGCCGTTCGGCTGCACGTTGTCGAACATGCGGTAGAAACCGCCCGCGTCGATCAGGATCAGGTCGTACGAATACTGGTCTCGTGTGACCGGGCCCATGTACTGCCCGTCGTAGCCCTGGTAGCCGACATCCGGGGTGGTAGCGCAGTGCGCCGCGGACAGCACCCACGTGCGATTGTAGGCGCGAATGCCGAACCCGGTGGTGCACTGCGCGCGGAACTGCGTACCGCGACGCGAGACCCAGTAGCCGCCGGCGTTCCACGGCGGCGAGTCGTCCGTGCGGCTCATCAGCTCGATCGTTTCGGTCGCGGTGCTCACATCGACGCGGACGTCGACGCGCGCGTCGGCGAGCACGCGCTCGGCCGTGGCGAGCGTGGGGCCGAACGCCTTCGCGCGCGACGCCGCGTGTTTCTCGAAGGCGGCGCGCGGCATGCGCTGCACGTCGAGGCCGCCACCGTCGTTGCGGATCGTCACGGCCTGGATTTCGCTACCGCCGAGCTTGCGCGCGGCCTTGTCGATCTTCGCCGCAGCGGCCTCGAGTTCGGCGAGCGAATAATCCGCCGGCTTGACCGTCACGGCGCCGACGCCGCGTGCGCGGTCGAGCGCGTTGCGCATGTCGAGGCTCAGCGGACCCTTGTAGTACAGCCAGACGCCGTCGCCTTCGAACGCGACGCCGGCGAAGCCGGAGCCGGGCGATTGCAGATGCGCCTCGTACAGCGCCGTTACCGCGGGCTGCAGCTTTTCCTGCTTGCGCATGATCGCGAGCGTGTCGGCATCGAGCGTGGCGAGGAACGAACCGGATTTCGCGGTCGGATCGACCGGCTCGTCGGAAGCGTGGACGGAGCCGGCCGCGAGCAGGCCGGCGATCAACACGGACAAATGGAGCATGTTGCGTTTCATCGGGTTTCTCCAGGGGATGGCCGCGTCGTTCGTTCAGGGCGATCGGTGCGGCGGGTATCGATTGAGCGGTTTGTTGCGGTTTTCGCGTTCGTTCAGTTAGTTCATATTCGCTCCTTGTGTAAATTGCTGGAGGAAACGATCGTGGCGACGCGGCTCACGGCGTGAGACGTCCGCGCGACGGATATGGAACGGCGATTTCGGCAACACGCGGCGTCGCGCGCTTATGCAATCAAGGAATATTGACTACATGTAGTAATGTGGAGAAATTATGAATCGCGCGGCGACGCCTTCCGTTGCGACGGAAGGCGGTTCGCGATGCCGGGACGGGCGGGGTGGCGGTGCCGGGTGACGCCGGCCGTTGCGGCCGGCGCGACGATCGCCGCCACGGCGGCGATTGGCGATCAGTCCGCCGCGGGCGTTTCAGGCAGCGGCGTGTCGCAATGCGGGGCGCCGCGCTCGGCGACGGCGGCCATCACGTAGTCGCCGTTGCCGCTCACGCGAAAAAACGTCGACGCCGCGCCGTCGTCGCGCCGCAGTTCGACCTGCGTCGTGCCGGGCGCGTCGACGCAGGCGGCGATGGCGCCGAATTCCACCGGTTCGTAGCGCTTGCGCGCGGCATGCAGCGCCTCGTGCGCCTGCTCGAGCGACGACGCCTGCGCCGACCAGCGGCGCGCGAGCGGCCACGGCGAGACGATCCATTCGTCGACGAAGTCGCGTGCGCTGCTTGCGACGGGCGCCACGCGCGTCGCGGTCGCACCGTCGATCGCGTAGCGGCGTACGTATTCGCGATTGTGCAAGCCGGTGTCGATGCTCGCGCCGGTGAAGCGCAGCTCGACGTGTCCGGCGTCGACTTTCAGCCGGCCGGTGTCGTCGTTGCCCCACCACAGGCCGTCGCTGCCGGCGAACACCGGTGCCGGCGCGTCGGGATTCGCGCCCGGCCGCAGCACCGTGTAGTCGATCGTCGACCACGTCGACGTGCACCAGGGCCGGATATGCGACATCGCCGCGAACCAGCGGCCGTCGCCGTCGCGTGGCGATACGGCAACCTGGAACGCACTCCACGCGCCGTCGACGCGCGCATAGCGCGGGCTCGTCGTCGTCAGCACGCGGCGCCAGTGCGCGCCGTCCGGCACGTACGCGAGCCATAGCGCATCGACGCCGCAAGGAATCGGAATCTGCGCGGTCACGCCGAGCAGCGGCGGGTCGTCGAATGTCCTGGCTTCGACGCCGATCGCGGCATCGCCGGTCTTGCCGTCGCCGGCGGCGCGTTCGAGCGCTGCAGCGAGCGTTTTCGTATCCGTGCTTTTCGACGCGGCGCACGCGACCTGCGCGTCGACGAGCGTCACCAGCGCCGCTTTCAGCGCGACGATCGCGTCGCTCGTCGCGGGCGCGAGGTCGGTGTCGAGGTCGTTGCCCGCGACGGCCGCCCGCACGACGCCGCGCGGCGCGGCGATCGCGTCCGCCGCCTTCTTCGAGGCCTCGGTCGAACACGCGGTTTGCGCGAACGCGGTGACGGGCAGCGCGCCGCAGGCCAGCAGCGCGACGGCAGGAAGGCGGGAACGACGTTGGCGCATGGCGATGCGAAGATCGTGGCGGCGGTGCGCAGTATGATGCGCGCGCGGCAGTTACGCCGCATCGGCCGGATGCCAGACGATGAAGCCTGTCTGTCGAACGATACATGCCTACGTTCACGGGGGACGTATCGGCGTGCTGGTCGAAATCGGTACGGACACAGACTATGCGTTGCGGACCGACGAATTCGCCGCGCTCTGCGGCGACGTCGCGATGCACATCGCCGCGTCGAACCCCGCCGACCTCGACACGCTGCTGGCGCAGGCGTTCGTGAAGGACCCGGCGCGCACCGTCGGCGACCGCGTCGCCGAGGTTGCGTCGGTGCTGGCCGAACGCGTCGCGATCACGCGCTTCGTGCGCTGGGATCAGGCGCCCGAGGTTTGCGAACATCCGCCGGAGCCGCCAAAACGGCCTGCCGCGATCCTGCGCGGCATATCGTGATCGCTACCGCGCGCAGCCGCCCGCCTTGACGAGATCGATCGTGCCGGCGCGCGCGAACATGTCGGCCGCTTCCTCGGTATTGTCGAAGCGGTAGTCGAGCGTCGCCCTGTCGCACGCGAGTATCGTGAGCTTCGCCGTGCCGACCGCGAACATGTTGTTCGTCGGCACGCTGTCGAACGCGCCGCCGATCGTGCGCACGATCGGCAGTTCGACGACGCCGTCGCGCGCGCTCGCGAGCGATCCCTGCAGCGTGAACCAGCGCGGTTCGAACGGCAGCGGAATGAAGCCGGTGTACGCCACGCGGAACGTGAACCACGGCGCGAAGAACACGCCGCCGGGCTGCACCACGAACTGCAGGCCCTGGCCGGCCGTCGCCGGTTCGAACCACGAACCCGACAGTCGCGCGTCGAACCCGTTCGCCGGTGGCGCCAGGCCGGCGCCGGGTCGCGTCGTGCCATCGGCGAGCGCGCAGTCGGCGACCGCGGCGCCGAGCCGCGACAGCGTGATCGTGCCGTGCGCGCCGCCGTTGACGTCGGCGTCGAAGGCGTAGCGCAACGTACCGTTGTCGCAATCGGTAAAACGGACGAAGGCCGTGCCGACGCGCCGCGCCTGCCGCGGCGGTTCCCGGTCGAACTCGCCGGGATCCGTCAGCGTGATCGCGAGTTCGGCGCTCGTCGCGTTCGGCGCTATGGCGCCCTGCACGACGTACCAGCGCTGCTGTCTCGCGGCGTTGCCGCCTTCGCGCGCGAACGTGAACCACGGCATGAAGAACGTGCGCGAATCGGGCAGGTAGTCGAGCGCGAAGCCTTCGCCGTTCGCGTACGGCGCCCACCAGGCGCCCGCGATGCCGGGCTGGTCGATGCGGATGCGCGGCGCGTCCGTGCCGACATCGGCCTGCGCGAATACGCCGACCGTTGCGCCAACCGCGCGATCGGCGACGTTCAGTGCGACGCGCGCGTTGCCGTTCGCGTCGAGCGAGAGCGCCTCGACGCGCCCGCAGAAGTCGCCGCACGCGGCGTACCGCTCGTCGAGCGGTGCACCGGTGACGGCGTCGTAGCGCGCGATGCGCAGGCGCTCGCGCTGCCCGGTCGCGAGTGCCGCGACGCCGCCCGACGCCGAGAGCGCGAACGCGCCGCCGCCGCCGGGCAATACGAGCGCTTCGTCGATCGTTGCGAGCGGCGCACCGTCGCCGGGCGCGAACGCCTGCACGCGCACGCTTTCCGGCTCGCTCGCGCCGCGGTCGTTCTCGCGTTCGACCAGATACGCCGCGTTCGCGGACCTGACGATCGCGGCCTTGGCGTATGTGCTGCGATAGGCGCGCTTCCAGGCGATGGTGCCGTCGGCGCGGATCGACCACAGCTCGCGCCCGCCCGTCGACGGCGACGCCGCCTCGCGCGCGATCGCGTGCACGCCGCCGTCGGCCGCGGTCGATCCGTCGGCGAGTTCGAACGCGCCGAGTGCGTTCGCGGAAGCGCCGATGGCCTTGGCGTTGCCTTGGCGGTCGTAGCGCAAGAGCGCGGGAACGCCGTCGGTCTTGCGCAGGCTCAGCGTCGCCCAGCCCGCGCCGTGCAGCGACGCCGACGCGATGCCGCCGGCGCCGACGACGCGCGCGACCTGCGTGCCGTTCGTGTCGAACCGGATGAACGCATGCGTCGTCGCGTCGCCCTGCACCGTGATCAGCGAACCGTCGTCGAGCACCTGGTAGTCGTCGACATCGGGCGGGCCCGGCGGCGGCCACGCCTTCGACGCTTCGCCGCCGTTGGTCGCGGGCAGGCTCTTCGCCCAGCGCTCGGCGCCGTCGGCGTCGTCGTAGCAGCGGATTTCGTTGGTCGGGCCGGTGGGGTTGCCGACCACCTTGCCGCCGATGCACAGCCGCCCGCCGCCGGCCGTCATGCGCACGTTGTACCAGTTGCCCGCGACCGTCCGGCGCCACGCGGGCGCGCCGTTCGCGCCGACCTTCGTCAGCGTCATCGCGTCGGTGTCGTCGGTGTAGATCGGATGCGCGAACAGATAGCTCGCGCCGTTCGCGTCGAGGCGCTGCGCCGCGAGGGTTTGGCCGCGTCCGGCGCTCGGCGTCGCGCCGGGCGAGTCGACGACCTTGCCGTCGGCGTCGACGGCGTATAGCTCGCTCTGAAGCGAACCGGCGATCCGGCTGCCGCGCACCTGAACGGTGCCGTCGGCGCGCGTGGCGATCGGTCGCGCGTTGACCGTCGGCAGCGTGGCTTCGGCCCGCGTCGCGCCGCTGCGGTCGACGCGCAGGAAGCGCGCGCCGGCGTTGTCCGCGCATACGAGCGCGGTGTCGCCGTTGCGCAGCAGCGTCATTGTCGGCATGTCGGCGCGCTCGGTGCCGACGCAGACTTCCTTGCGCCACGCGAGCGCGCCGTCGGTGCCGATGCGATACAGCGCGGCGGCGGTGCCCGTGCCCGCTTCCATCAGCACCTGCAGCGAACCGTCGGTGTCGAGCGCGGCGGCGCGTACCTGCTCGAGCCGGTTCGTCGCCGCGTAGTGCCACATCAGCCCCCTCCCTCGGCCTGCAGTTTGTACACGTGGAGATTGCCGATCGTGAAGTTCGACGCGCGCACGAAGCCGACGACGTACGTGAACCCCGCAGGGTCGACGACAACGCGTTCGACCTCCAGCGGCGCATTCGCCCACGTCCATTCGATGTAGCCGGTCCGGTCGAACCGGCGCACCACGCTGTCGCCGCTCGTGCCCGCCGTTGCCGCGATCGACGCGCCGCCGTCCGGTGCGGCGCCGATGCGCACGACGCGCGTGTACGCCACGTCGTCGAACGGAAACATCAGGAGCCGGCGTCCCGCATCGGAGAACAGGTACAGGTTTGCGTGGTCGGCGACCCAGGTGCGCCCGGTTTGCGAGGCGGCGACGTCGACGCAGGGATAGGCGGTCGTTTCGCGCCAGATGCGGCGCAGCGAGCGGTCGGTGCGCGTCACGCCGCAGGCGAGGCCGTCGTCGACGAGTATCGCGCCGCCGTCGGCGAGCGGCAGGGCGCGATCGAACTCGGGCACGAAGCTGTCCGGTTGCGCGGCGAGCGGCAACGTCGAGCCGGTCGTGTCGGTGCGGCGCGCACCGTCGTAGCCGAGGCTCCACAACGCGCCGTCGCTCGCGATCATGAAATCGGCCGCGTTGATCGGCGCGGTCGGCGGCGCTTCGACGTAGCGCCAGCCGACGGCCGACGCCGGACCGGTACCGATGCAATACAAAAGAACAATGTAAAAAACTCGGCAATTCATCGGCGACGCCTCTTTCCCGCTGTGACGGCGGGAAGGCGTCGTTCCCCCAAGCGGGCGCTTCGAACGGTTACCCGCGCGGTCCGCCCATCACCGGCAGCACCGCGCCGCTGATGTAGCTCGAACAGCACGGCGCCGCGAGAAACACGTAGGCGGGCGAAAGTTCTTCGGGCTGCGCCGGCCGGCCCATCGCGCTGTCCTGTCCGAACTTCGCGACGTCCTTCGCGCTGCGGTCGGCCGGATTGAGCGGCGTCCACACCGGACCCGGCGCGACCGCGTTGACGCGGATGCCGCGTTCGGCGAGGTTGCTCGCGAGCGCCATCGTGAACGCGTGGATCGCGCCCTTCGTCGCCGAGTAGTCGAGCAGTTCCTTGCTGCCGAAAATGCCGGTTTCCGATCCGGTGTTGATGATCGAACCGCCCTCGCGCATATGCGGCAGCGCCGCGCGCGCCATGTGGAAATAGCCGGCGATATTCGTCTGCAGCGTTTCCTGCAGGTGCGCGTCGGTGAGTTTTTCGAGCGACTCGCAGTGCTCCTGGAACGCGGCATTGTTGACGAGCACGTCGAGCCGACCGAACGCCTCGACGGTCTGGCGTACCGCGCGCTCGCAGAACGACGAGTCGCGCACGTCGCCGGCGATCGTGATGCAGCGGCGTCCTTCGGCCTCGATGCAGCGTTTCGTCTCCTGCGCGTCCTCGTGCTCGTTGAGGTACGCGACGGCGACGTCGGCGCCTTCGCGCGCAAACAGCACCGCTACCGCGCGACCGATGCCCGAATCGCCGCCGGTGACGATCGCGGCGAATCCGTCGAGCTTGCCGCTGCCGGCGTATTGCGGCGCGAGAAACCGCGGCGGCGGATCGAGATCGGCCTCGCGGCCGGGCTTCGCCAGATGCTGCTCGGGCAGCGGGTTCTCGGGTTGTTTGCCGTGTCCGGCCTGTATGACCGGCGGCTTCTCTTCGTCGCCGCCACCGCGAGCGCGTTCGCCTTCGTCGATACCTTTCTGGATCCGGCGCTGGCGCGCGACCGCGGCGCGACCGGGGGATGGGCCTGATTTGCCTGTCATGACGATGCTTCCGGTTGCGCGCGCGCCGCGTCACGGTCGCGGCGCGCGCTTGGTCGCCTGTCGCCCCGTGGCGAAAGGCCTTGGGCGTCCCTGCCGTCCCGAAAAACGATCGCGTCAGTGCGAGACCTCGGTCACGTGGATAAGCGTGCCGCCGGCACCGCCGTCCACCTGCGATTCGAGCGAACGTCGCAGTTCCTGCATTTCCGCACCGATCGCATCGAGGTCGAGGTCGGATTTTTCCACCTTCGGAAAGAGTTCTTTTTCCTCTTCGCGCACGTGGTGCTTGACGTATTCCTTGAGTACGACCACGCGCGCCTTGACCATCGGGTCGCTCGGATCGCGGCCGTTCATGTCGGCGATGAGGCCGTGCAGCGTGCCGTGCTCGACGGTCGCCTCGCAGACGAGGTCGACTTCCTCTTCGCCCTTTTCGGTCTTCAGCAGGCGCGGATACAGCAACGACTCTTCGAGTTCGGCGTGGATCGCCAGCGCCTGCCCGATGCGGCTGGCGAGCTCGGCCTGCGCGTGCGCGTCGCCGTCGGCGGCGTCGAACTGCGCGAACAGATGCTCCACTTCGCGGTGATCGGCCTTGAGAATGTCGATCGCATTGGAACCGTTGGCGGCCATGGCGTTTCTCGCTGTGTGGAAAACTTCCGATAACCGAGCAAGCGCTGTGCCATGGCCGCAAACGTTGTCGCGGCGCGATCGCGCACGCGGTCGCCGTTGCATTGCGCCCAGACGCGGCACGAGCGTCTTGCAGCGCGCAACGCCGGGCGCGACCGGACCAACCGCACGCAACGTCACTCCGGTCGGCACGCGAGCGCACAACCAGGGCACGCTCCCGCGCGACTCACGATGTACGGTCGCCGCGTGCCGCGGCGTTCACGGTCCGATATCCGACAAGGAGCGAACGATGTCCCGCGTCATCCGAACGATCATGGCGGCGGCGCTCGCGTGCGCCGCGCACGGCGCGCAGGCGCAGTGGATGCCGCAGTGGATCGGCACCTGGCAGCACCCGGAACCGGTGCGCGGCGTCGCCGCGAGCGGCGTACGCGCGACGGACGACGGCGTCGTGTTCGCCGCGATCGACGTCACGCATCACGGCCGCGCACACGCGGCGCTCGCGCGCTTCGGCGCGGACGGCGCGTTCGCGTGGCTGCGCGAGCACGAGGCGCTCAATATCGCGGCGATCGAACGCCTCGACGGCGGCCGTGTCGCACTCGTCGGCCAGAGTGCGAGCGCGAGCATGACCGTCTACGTGCGCGTCTACGACGGTGCTACCGGCGACGTCGTCTGGCAGCGCGAGTTCTCGCCGGCGAACCTGCGCTACGACGAGCGCTACGGATCGCGCCATCTCAGCGTCGACGCGAACGGCAATCTCTACGTATTGGGGAGCGACGACGGCGACTTCGTCGTGATCCGCTACGATGCGGCCGGCAACGCGCTGCCGGCGTGGCGCTACGCGACCGGCGACGCGAAGGTCGCCGGCAGCTACATCGTCGCGCTGGCCGACGGCGGCGCGATCGTGACCGGGCAGGGCGATTCGCTCGACGGCGGCTACCGGACGGTGCGCCTCGATGCGCAGGGCGCGGCGCTGTTCGACGACACCGAGCCCGGCGATATCGGCAATCCGCTCGGCCCGTCGTATGTCGCCGCGGCGCCGGACGGCGGTTTCGTCGTGGTCGCCGCACCGGAATCGTCGTTCGGCGTACCGAAGGCGCAGGCGTGGAAGCTGTCGGCGACCGGCGAACGTCTGTGGACGACGGTGCTGCCGAATCCGAACGCGCCGTCGAGCCTGTCGATCGGCGCATTCGCGCCGCTGGCGGACGGCGACGTGCTGATCGTGCCCGAGTCGGTTTTCGATCATCGCTTCCGGCTCGTGCGGGTGCGCGGCAGCGATGGCGCGGTGCTGCGCGATGCGAGCGCGGCGACCGTCGGCAACCCGATGGCGCTTGCGGTCGCGCCGAACGGCCGGGCGCTCGTCGGCGGCTTCGTCTTCGTCGGGTCGAGCGGCGCCACCGCCGCGCGCGTCGCGGAGTTCGACGCGAACGGCGCGCCGTGTCGCGCGGCGACGGATCTTGCGATGTCGGGCGGCGTCGCGGCGGGTGCGAGCGTCGCAGGCTGGAGCGTGCTCGGCGGCAGCGTGTTCGTGCAGGGCGTCGGCAACGACGCGCTGGTGCGGCGCTATGACGCGAACGGTGCGTGTACGAGCGGCGAGGCGATCTTTGCGGATGGGTTTGAAGACGCGGTGCGGTGAGCGGCGGTGCGATGCGTCGTTTCAAAGCCCGAAGAACGTCTTCATTTCTTCCATCTGGGCGATGCGCCCGACATGCCAGGGGTTGTCTTTCTTGAGTTTGCTGGCGCGCTCGATCACGAACGGCGCCAGCAGCTGCCGGGCGGCGTCGAAGTCGTACTTGCGAAAGTGAATGTATGCAAGATCGGCGCGGACGAAGCCGACGTCCGCGCCTTCCCCGTAGATCGACGTCACCAAGCGGTTGGCTTCGGTCGTGATCGGTTCGGCTTCGAAGCGCCGCCCTTGGGCGATGAGTTGCTCACCGAACGATTGCAGAAGCAGACCGCGATTGCCGAGCGACTCCGGCGGCGTCGCGGCGAGCGCCTTGTAGGACATCTGCTCGGCACGTTCGGCATCGTGCAGCGTGTAGTAGTAGTCGGTGCTCATGCGATCGTAGAGATTCGCGATAAACGGGCTCGTCGGTCCGATACGCCGCAAGCCGACGTCGATCGCGCGCGCGCGTAGCTGCAGTGCCTCCGCAGCACGTCCAAGGCTCATGTAGAGGGATGCCATGGTCGACATCAGGCGTGCGGCCGCAGCGTTGTCGGTCCCGTAGATCGTGGCATGCCGGTTGTACGCTTCGATGACGTAGGGGGCAGCCTGCTCATAGTCGAACAGCCGTCCATACGCGACGCCGAGCTGCCGCATCGTTTCGATCTGAATAGCCGGATCGAGTCCGGCCCGCGACTGCTGCTCGTGCAGCAGGTCGGCCAGTAGCGCCTTGGCTTCGGCAAACTTGCCGTTGTCTGAAATCAGCGTTGCGTGACGCTGGCGCAGCCGATCAACGTACTCCACCGGCAGGTCGCCTCGCCGCGAAAGCAGGTCAATAGCCGCGTCGTAGACACGCTCTGCTTCGGTTCTCGCGTCGGCGCCGGCGTTCGCACGACCACGTATCGTCCACAGGTCGTAGAGCAGCTCGCCGTCGTCAACGCGCATCCCGTCACCGAGACGCTCGATCGCGGCAGTCGACGCGGCGACCGCATCGCCGAACCGGTTCTGCACGAACGCCGCTTCCGCATCGGCGAGTCCCTGCCGCGCGCGCAGTTCGGCGGACGGATCCGCGACCTGCGCGAGCGCCGCGCGGGCAATTTCCGCGTGCCGCACCGATTCGGGCAGCCGGTCGAGCGCGAAGAACAGGTGCGCGAGCGTCTGCGCGATCGTCGCGCGCAGTGCCGGGTCTTGCGACGGCGCCTGGTTTTCGAGCGATGCGACGGCGCTCGCGAGCAGTTCGTCGGCGCGCAGTTCGCGACCGCGTGCCTTGACCGGGTCGGCCGCTTCGAACGCGTCGACGAGAAAGCTCGTGACGCGCCGGGACGCCGCGAGCGCCTGCACGGCGCGGTCGCGTTCGACGCTTGCGCGGCGGTATTGCGCGATCGACACCGCCGTCGTCGCGAGCACCGCGATGCCGAGCAGCGCGGCGACGAGCGCGGTGACGCGGTGGCGCCGCACGAAGCACGCGAACCGGTAGCGCCATTCCGACGTGCGCGATGCGATCGGCCGGAACGCGAGCACGTTGCGTACGTCGGTGGCGAGATCGTCGACCGAGCGGTAGCGGTCGTTCGGTTCCTTGCGCAAGGTTCTCGCGACGATCGCGTCGAGATCGCCGCGCAGTGCGATGGCGAGCGCGGCGCCGTTCGGCAGCTGCCGCGCACGCGCCGCGCCGTCATTCGTGCTCGCCGAATCGCTCGCAGGCGAGGCCGGGCGGTGCGCGATCGTCTCGACGATCGTCTCGCGTGCGGCATCGGTGAAGCGAAACGGCGGCGACCCGGCGACGAGTTCGTACAACGTGCAGCCGAGGCCGTAGACGTCGGTCGCGACCGACGAGGCGCGACCGAGCACCTGTTCGGGCGCGG
Organism: Tahibacter soli; assembly: GCF_025717065.2. GTDB lineage: Bacteria > Pseudomonadota > Gammaproteobacteria > Xanthomonadales > Rhodanobacteraceae > Tahibacter > Tahibacter soli. The sequence goes on from NZ_JAOVZO020000001.1 coordinate 135,114, forward strand.
CCGAACTGACCGAGAAGAAGCCGTCGACGGTCGCCTCGCCGTTCGCCGCGATGCCTTCGAGCGACTTGGCGATGCCGAAGTCGACGAGGCGCACGCGGCCGTCGCGATCGACGAGGATGTTCGACGGTTTCAGGTCGCGATGCAGCACCAGGCGCCGGTGCGCGTAGGCGACGGCGTCGCAGACGTCGGCGAACAGGGCGAGTCGCGCACGCAGGTCGAGCGCGCGTTCGTCGCAGTAGCGCGTGATCGCGATGCCGTCGACGTATTCCATCGCGTAATACGGGCGTTCGTCCGGCAGTTCGCCGGCGTCGATCAGGCGCGCGATGTTCGGATGGTCGAGCGTCGCGAGTATCGCGCGTTCGTGCCGCAGGCGTTCGATCGTGCGGCGCTCGCGCACGGCGAACGGCACGATCTTGAGCGCGACCCGCTGCACGACGCCGGCGACGTGCCGCTGCGCCAGGTACACGCGACCCATGCCGCCTTCGCCGAGCAGGCGCTCGATGCGGAAGCCGTCGATCACCTGGTCGCGCGCGAGTTCCGCCTCGCGCAGAACGCCCCCGAACGCGTTCGCGATGTTCGCGTCGCCGAGCGTGCCGTCCGATCCGGTGAACGCGTCGTGCACCGAGACGAGATCGCGCACGGCCGCGTACATCGCATCGTCGTCCGCGGCGCGGCGCAGATAGTCGTCGCGCAGGCCGGGTTCGACGGCGAGCACGTCGTCGAACAGCCTGCGCAGTTTCGTCCAGCGCCGCGCGTCGGACGACGGTTGAAGGTCGCTCATGGATTTCGCTCGTTCGTGCCGTCGCGTCAAAACCCGAAGAATGCGGCCATTTCGTCCATTTGTGCAATCTGGTCGCGCTGATACGGGTCGTCTTTCTCGAACGCGCGAACCGTGGCGATCACCTCGGGCGTGAGCCGCTCGCGCGCCTCGTCGAACGCGTACTTGCGATAGCTCAGATACGCAAGGCTCGCCGCGACCGCGCGGACGCGCAGGGAATCGCCGAACAGTCCGGCGAGCGTCGATTCGGCGTCGAGCAGCATCGATTCGGCCTCCAGTGGACGCCCGCTCGCCATCAGCACTTCCCCGAGCGCCTGCTGATACGTCGCACGGTTGGCGCGCGCGTCGACCGGCGTCAGCGTGAGCGCCGTGCGATACGCGCGTTCGGCCTGGTCGAACGCGTGCCAGTAGTGGCGGTATTCGGCGCCCATGCGCTCGTATTGCGTGCCGACGAACGGACTGTCCTCGCCGATGCGGCGCCGGCCGACATCGAGTGCCTTCGCACGCAGGTGCATCGCTTCGGCGTGACGGCCCAGGCGCGTGTAGAGCGACGCGGTATCGCCCATCAGGCTCGCGGTCGTCGCGTTGTCTTCGCCGTAGGTCGCAACGTGCAGGCTCAGCGCTTCGGCGAGATGGCGCTGCGCCGGATCGAGATCGCCGAGCCTTTCGTACGCCTTCGCCAGTTGCCGCAGCGTTTCGATGCGCGTGACGGGATCGGGGTTCGGGCGCGCGCGCTGCTCGTCCAGCAGCGTTCGCATGAGGTCGCGCGCTTGCGCGAACGCGCCCGAATCCGACACGACCGCGGCGTGCCGCTGCCGCAGCAGGTCGATGCGTGCGACGGGCGTGTCGGCGCGTCCGGAGAAGATCGCGACGGCGGTTTCGAACGCCTGCTCCGCGTCCTTCGTTTCGCCGGCGCCGACGTTTGCGCGACCGCGTATCGAGAACAGGTCGTAGAGAAGATCGCCGTCGCCGGCCTGCGTACCGCCGCCGAGGCGCGCTATGCCTTCGGCCGATGCCGCGACCGCGTCGCGGTAGCGATTCTGCGCGAACGCCGCTTCGGCATCGGCGAGGCTCTGGCGTGCGCGCAGTTCGGCCGACGGTTCGGCTGTCTGTGCGAACGCCGCGCGGGCGATCTGCGCCTGTTGCACCGACTCGGGCAGCCGGTCGAGCGCGAAGAACAGGTGGGCCAGCGTCTGCGAGATGGTCGCGCGCAGTGCGGGGTCCTGCCTTGCCGAGTTCTGTTCGAGCGATGTGACCGCGCTGGCGAGGAGTTCGTCCGCGCGCAGTTCGCGACCGCGCGCCTTGACCGGGTCGGCCGCTTCGAATGCGTCGACGAGAAAGCTCGTCACGCGCCGCGCGTGGTCGCGCTGGAGTTGCGCGGTCGCGAGCGCCTCGATCGCGCGGTCGCGTTCGACGCGCGCGGTGCGGTGCTGGGCGATCGACAACGCCGTCGTCGCCAGCACCGCCGCGCCGAGTAGCGCGGCGACGAGTGCGGTGATGCGGTGGCGCCGCACGAAGCACACGAACCGGTAGCGCCACTCCGATGCGCGCAGCGCGATCGGCCGGAAGGCGAGCACGTTGCGCACGTCGGCGGCGAGGTCGTCGACCGAGCGGTAGCGGTCGTTGGGTTCCTTGCGCAGGGTTTTCGCGACGATCGCGTCAAGGTCGCCGCTCAGCGCGGCGGCGAGCGCGTTGCCGTCGGGCAGCTGCCGCTGCCGCGCGGCGGTGTCGTTCGCGCGGGCCGACTCGCTCGCCGGCCCCGCCGGGCGATGCACGATCGTGTCGACGATCGCCTCGCGCGCGAAGTTGGCGAAGCGGAACGGCAGTGCGCCGGCGAGGAGTTCGTGCAGCACGCAGCCGAGGCCGTAGACGTCGGTCGCCACGGACGTGGGCAGGCCGAGCACCTGTTCGGGCGCGGCCGATCCGATCGAGAAGAAGCCGCCGTCGACGGTGGCCTCGCCGTTCGCCGCGACGCCGTCGAGCGACTTGGCGATGCCGAAGTCGACGAGGCGCACGCGGCCGTCGCGATCGACGAGGATGTTGCCGGGCTTGAGGTCGCGATGCAGCACGAGTCGCCGATGCGCGTAGGCGACGGCTTCGCAGACGTCGGCGAACAGGGTCAGCCGAGCGCAGAGATCGAGCGTGCGTTCGTCGCAGTAGCGCGTGATCGCGACGCCGTCGACGTATTCCATCGCGAAGTAGGGGCGTTCGTCGGGCAGCTCGCCGGCATCGATCAGGCGCGCGATGCCCGGATGGTCGAGCGTCGCGAGTATCGCGCGCTCGTGCCGCAGGCGTTCGATCGTGCGGCGTTCGTGCACGGCGAACGGCACGATCTTCAACGCGACGCGCTGAACGACGCCGGCCACCTGCCGCTGCGCCAGATACACGCGACCCATGCCGCCTTCGCCGAGCAGGCGTTCGAGGCGGAATTCAGCGATCTGCGCGCCGGCGTCGAGGTCGCCGTCGCGCAGCATCGCGTCGATCGCGCGTGCGGCGGCCCCTGCGTGCGGCGCCGACGTCGTCTGCGCGAATTCGTCGTGTACGCGGATCAGACGCCGCACTGCCTCGAACGTCGCGTCGTCGCCGGCGGCGCGGCGCAGCCAGGCGTCGCGCGACTCCGGTTCGACCGCGAGCGCGTCGTCGAATAGCTGGCGCACTTTGCGCCAGCGTCCGGCATCGGGCGGAACTTGTGTCGCGGTCATGGGATGGTCTCGTTCGGGTGCGCCGGACCCGACGGTTGCGATGGCGATAGCTTACGGAACCCGGAAGCGATAGAACGCTGCCATTTCCAACAATTGTTCGTACCGTTCGCGGTTGGCGCCCTTCGTGCCGCCCCCGGTCACACCGCGAACGACGTATGGCGTCAACAACGCTGCGGCGTCGTCGAACCGGTATTGGCGGAAGTACAGCCACGCGAGCTGCAGGTCAAGGTACGCGCGTTCGAGGTGTTCGGGGGACAGTAGCGACAATGCCGTGTCGACGTAGTATTCGGCCTCGAAGCGGCGATCCTGCGCCGCGAGCAGATTGGCCAGGATCATCAATGACGCCGCGCGGCTGACGCTGCCTTCGGACGGGCTGGCGGCGAGCGCCTTGCGCGCCGCGTATTCGGCCTGGCCCGCGTCGCCGAACAGGTCGCGATAGTGGTGGCTCATGCGCATGTACAGCAGCACCATGAACGCGCTGCGCTCGCCGATGCGACGTGCCCCGATGTCGGCGGCTCGCCGGTAGATCTGCATCGCCTCGCCGACGGTGCCGTCGACCGCCAGCAACGTCGCCTTGTTGCGCAGGAGATACGCGCCCATCGCGTTGTCGTCGCCGTACATTGCCGTATGCCGCGCGAGCGCTTCGTCGTTGTACAGACCCGCAAGACGATAGAGCTCGTCCTTGTCCTCCGGCGCGGCGCCCAGGCGCAGCAGCGTCTGCGCCAGGAGCCGCAGCGTTTCGGTCAGCGCCGGATCGTCGGCGCTGCCGCGCGCGCGCTGTTCGGCGAGCAGCGCTTCGAGCCGCGCGCGCGCGTCGGCGTTGCGGTCGTTGTCGGACAGCACCTGCGCGTGCTGCTGGCGCAAGCGCTCGATGCGGTCGACGCCGATGTCGCGGCGCCCGGACAACTGCGCAATCGTTTCTTCGTAGCGTTTTTCGGCCTCGCGATAGCGGCCGCTCGCCGCCGTCGCGCGATTGCGCACGAGGTGCAGGTTGTACGCCAGATCGCCGTCTTCGATGGCGCTGCCCGGACGCGCGAGCGCGTCGCGCGAAATGGCGATTGCCTCGTTGTAGCGGGTCTGGACGAAGGCGGCCTCCGCATCGGTCAGTGCCTGGTTGGCGGCGAGATCGGCCGCCGTGCCGCCCGCGGCATCGAACGCCGTGCGTGCGATCTGCGCCTGCTGCAACGATTCGGGCAGCCGGTCGAGCGCGAAAAACAGGTGGGCCAGCGTCTGTGCGATCGTTGCGCGCAGCGCGGGGTCTTGTTTGGCCGGGTTCTGTTGGAGCGATGCCACGGCGCTGGCGAGGAGTTCGTCGGCGCGCAGTTCGCGACCGCGCGCCTTGACCGGGTCGGCGGCTTCGAACGCGTCGACGAGAAAGCTCGTCACGCGGCGCGCGTGGTCGCGTTGCAGCTGCGCGGTCGCCAGCGCGGCGACGGCGCGGTCGCGTTCGGCGGCGGCGCGGCGCGACAGCACGATCGACGATGTGCCGGCTGCCAGCACGGCGATGCCGAGCGCCAGTGCCGTCGCCGCGGTCAGCCGGTTGCGGCGCAGCAGCAGCCTGCTGCGATACCGGAATTCGGACGCGCGCAAGGCGATCGGCCGGAAGGCAAGCACGTTGCGCACGTCGGCGGCGAGATCGTCGACCGAGCGGTAACGGTCGTTGGGTTCCTTACGCAGGGTTTTCGCGACGATCGCGTCGAGATCGCCGCGCAGCGCGGCGGCGAGCGCGTTGCCGTCGGGCAGCTGCCGCTGCCGCGCGGCGGTGTCGTTCGCGCGGGCCGACTCGCTCGCCGGCCCCGCCGGGCGATGCACGATCGTGTCGACGATCGCCTCGCGCGCGAAGTTGGCGAAGCGGAACGGCAGCACGCCGGCGAGGAGTTCGTGCAGTACGCAGCCGAGGCCGTAGACGTCGGTCGCCACGGACGTGGGCAGGCCGAGCACCTGTTCGGGCGCGGCCGATCCGATCGAGAAGAAGCCGCCGTCGACGGTGGCCTCGCCGTTCGCCGCGACGCCGTCGAGCGACTTGGCGATGCCGAAGTCGACGAGGCGCACGCGGCCGTCGCGATCGACGAGGATGTTGCCGGGCTTGAGGTCGCGATGCAGCACGAGTCGCCGATGCGCGTAAGCGACGGCCTCGCAGACGTCGGCGAACAGGGTCAGCCGCGCGCAGAGATCGAGCGTGCGTTCGTCGCAGTAGCGCGTGATCGCGACGCCGTCGACGTATTCCATCGCGAAGTAGGGACGTTCGTCGGGCAGCTCGCCGGCGTCGATCAGGCGCGCGATGCCCGGATGGTCGAGCGTCGCGAGTATCGCGCGCTCGTGCCGCAGACGTTCGATCGTGCGGCGTTCGTGCACGGCGAACGGCACGATCTTCAGCGCGACGCGCTGGACGACGCCGGCCACCTGCCGCTGGGCCAGATACACGCGGCCCATGCCGCCTTCGCCGAGCAGGCGTTCGAGACGGAATTCGGCGATCTGCGCGCCGGCGTCGAGGTCGCCGTCGCGCAGCATCGCGTCGATCGCGCGTGCGACGGGATCGGCGCCCGGCGCTTCGCCTGTTCCCGTGAACGCTTCGTGCGCCGCGATGAGGCGATACACCGCGGCGAGCACGGCTTCATCGGCGGCAGCACGGCGCAAATACGCGTCGCGCGCCGCCGGATCGAGCGAGAGCGCCTCGTCGAACAACCGGCGCACCGTTGTCCAGCGCTCGTCCGTGCGATGTTCCGATGTCGTCGCGTGCATTCGCCCCTCCCCGGCGATCCACGTTACCTGACAACACGCGGAGGGAACCGTTTCGGGGTTCTCGTTGCGGTACGCGAGAAGAAAGGGTTTTTCCACATCCTCCGTTGTGGATCGTTCAAAAACCGTCGGCGAAAACGAGATCCGACGACAGCCGCGTCAGCACGAGATCGTAGTCGGTGTTGGCGGTGGCCGAATCGGGCGATTCTCCGGCGACGAGCGGCTGGCCGCCGTCGAGCGCGATGCGCCTGAACGTCGTGCTGTACGACTCGATCGTCGGCGTCGAACGGCGCGCCGTGTACAGCGTTTCGGCGCTCGTGCCGTTGAACGCCGTGTCCGGCACGCCCGCCGCGGTCAGGCGCAGCACGGCGCCCTTGCGCGCCGCGGCGTATTCGCCGGCGACGACGACGCGGCCGAGACCGTCGACGGCCACGTCGCCGTAGATCGTGTCGTTCGTGCCGGTCACGAACAGGCCGCGGCCGGCGACGTTGCCGAACGTCGTGTCTTCCGCGACGCTCGCGGCCTGCCGGCGCAGCACGACGCCGCGCACTTTCAGGTCGGACATCGTCGTATAGCCGGCCGCGAGGATCTTGCCGTCGGCCTGCACCGCGATGCCGCGCATGTAGTCGAGCGGAAAGCCGCCGGCGGTACCGCGGTCGATCGCATAGGTGAAGGTCGTCGACGACGACGTGACGAGATCGCGCGTGACGATGAACCAGTCGGTATTGCTCGCGCCCTCCGCATAGTCGCCGCCGATGACGAGCCGGTTGCGCGTCGCGTCGTGCACGACGCGCGCGACGCTGACGACGTTGCGGCATTGCGCCCGGCAGTACAGCGCGGTGCCGTTGCCGGACGAGCCGAACGCCGTGTCGCGCGCGCCGTCGGGCTTGAGCTTGACCACGCCGACGGTCGTCATCGGCGTGCCGTTGTCGTCGTCGCTGATCATGCCGGCGACGACGACCGAGCCGTCCGGCAAGGTCGCGACGCTGCCCGGCGTGTCGTTGACGCGGCTGTGCGGGGCGTCGTAGTCGAACGCGACCGACGTGCCGCCGTCGCCGGCGAAGCTCGTGTCGTCGGCGCCGTTCGCAAGGAAACGGACGACGCCGAAGTCGGCCTGGCCGAGCGCGCCGGGCGTCGCGCCGACGACGACGATGCGGCCCTGCGCGTCGACGGTCATGTCGGTGACGGTGCTCAGGAACGCGTCCTTGACGACGCGCCCGTCCGTGCCGAACGTGCTGTCGTTCGTGCCGTTGCGTCGAAATTTATGCAGAAAAATCAACCTGCCGGCGGCGCCGCCGGCGATCGCGCCGGCGATGACGTAGCCGCCGTCAGGCGTGCGCCGCACGCCGACGATGCGCTCGTCCTGCGTCCCGCCGCCGGCCTGAAAGCTGCGCCGCCACCCGGCCGGCGTATCGGTCAGTCCCGCCGCGAACGTGGTATCGACCGCGTTGTCGGCTGCCCGGATCTGCGCGAGCGGGAGGAGGGCGGCGACGGCGACGAACAGGCGACAGGGCGACGGCATGGCGGTACTCCACGGATTCGGTGTCCGGGAGTACGCAGCGGCGCGGCGGAAAGTGACATTCAGCGCGCGAGCGAGGCCTGCGCCGCGCGCAGCGACACGAGATCGCGCAGCCACGGCCGCTGCACGGCGAGCACGCCGACGGCCGCGTCGAGTTCGGTGCGGGCCGCGTCGCGCTCGCCGGCGCCGAGCAGCGCGCGGCCCAACTGCCCGCGCGCGAACGCGGTGCGCCAGTGGTCCGCGCCGCCGGCCTGCGCGTAGCCGGCGACGGCGTCGCGGAACTGCGTCCTTGCGCCCGCGAAATCGCGCCGTGCGAGTGCGCAGCCGCCGAGAACCAACGACGCGTGCGCGCCTTCGATGATGCCGGCCGGCGCGAGTGCCCGGGCATCGTCGAGTGCCGACTGCGCAACCGGTTCGGCCTGCGCGCAGTCGCCGGTGTCGGCGAGCACGGCGGCGAGATCGCCGCGCGCGGTGCTGCGTTCGAGCGAGGGCGCCGTGTAGAACTTGTCGACGCGCGCGATCGCCTCGCGCGCCGGCGCCAGCGCCTCGGCCGCGCGGCCCTGGTAGCGCAGGTTTGCGATCAGCGCCGACTGCGACGAGAGCCAGCCGCTCGCGCTCGCGAGGCTGTCGCCGTCGCGCGCGGTGGCCGCGTCGCGCGCGGCGAGCACGAGACGCAGCTGCGCCTCGCCGTCGGCCAGTCGGCCGCGGTTCGTCGCGAGCGCGGCAAGGCTGCTGCGCGCGGTCAGCACGTAGGTGTGGTCGGCCGGCAGCATCGTCTGCCACAGCGCGAGCGCTTCGCCGACGTGCTGCGTGGCGCCGTCGAGATCGCCGAGCCGGTAGCAGTTGACGCCCCAGTTGTTGAGTTCCTGCGCCAGCAGGCCCTTGTCGGGCTGCGGCTGCGCGCGCAGGATCGCGATGATTTCCGGCCGCAGCGCGAGCGCCTGCGCCGCATCGCCGGTACGCTCGAGGCTCACCGCCTTGCGTCCGAGCGTGCGCGCGATGTCGGCGTGGTTCGGCGGCAGCGTCTTGCGGCGCAGCGCCAGCGCCTCGTCGATGGTGACGAGCGACGCCGCGTAGTCGCCGGCGTCGGCCTGGTACGTCGCGAGGTTGAACAGCGCCGGACCTCGCGTGGGATCGTCCGGCGCGAGCGTGCGCCGCTCGACGTCGACGATGTGCCGGACCAGGGCGATGGCCTCGCCGGTTTCTCCGAGGTCGTTCAGGTGGATCGCCGTCGACTGCTCGGCGCTGAGCGTTGCCGGCGCGTCGGGGCCGAGCCGTTCGCGACGCGACGCGAGCGCCCGGCGCGCGAGCGCGACGGCCTGCGCGTAGTGGCCGCGCGCGCCGAGAATGCTCGCGCGTTCGAACGTGAGCAGGTCGGCGAGGTCGGCGTCGTCGGGACGCCGCGCGACGCGCAGCGCCTCGGCCTCGTCGATCAGTGCGGTCGCGTCGTCGTAGTCGCCCGCGACGCCGCGTACCTGCGCGAGCGAGTGCCGCGTGTCGATCGCTAGCGCGGCCTGCTCGCGCGAGAACAACGGCAGCGCGGCGCGGAACTGCGCTTCGGCCGCGGCGTAGTCGCCGAGTCCGACGTAGCTGGCGCCGAGCACGGCGCGCAGCTGCGCGGCGGCGGCGGGCTGGTCGGCGAGTTCGCGTCCGATGCGCGCGGCGGCTTCGTCGACGAGGTCTTTCGCGGTCGCTTCGCGGCCTCGCGAATTGGCCGGATCGATGCTGCGGAAAATATCCTCGAGAAATCCGTTCACCGCTTCGGCGCGGCGCGCCTCGGCGCGCGCGATGCGCGCCTGCCACAGCGCGACGGCCGTGCCGCCGACGAGTGCGGCGAACGCGATCGCGGCGGCGGCGACGCCGAGCCTGTGCCGTGCGAGAAAGCGCCGCGCGCGGTAGCCGGCGCTGTCGGCGCGCGCGAGGATCGGCAGGCCCGCGCGCGCGCGGCGCAGGTCCTGCGCGAGTGCGTCGACGCTGCCGTAGCGCCGCGCGGGTTCGGGGTCGGTCGCGCGCGTCACGATCACGCCGACGTCGCCGCGCAGCGCGTTCGCGGCGGCGTCGAACCGCCGCGCCGCGACGAGTTCGTACAGCAGCGCGCCGAACTGGTACACGTCGGTCGCGGTACCGGCGTCCTCGCCGCGCACCTGTTCGGGCGCGGCGTAGGCGCGTGTGAGAAACCGCGCGGCGGTGGCGGTGCGCTCGGGCGTGTCGGCGTCTTCAAGCAGTTTTGCGATGCCGAAGTCGAGCAGATGCGGTTCGCCGCGCGCGTCGACGAGCACGTTGGACGGTTTCAGGTCGCGGTGCACCACGAGCTGGCGGTGCGCGTACGACAGCGCGTCGGCAAGGCGCAGCGCGAGCGCCAGGCGCGCGTCGGCATCGGCGCCGGCCGCCCAGGCGTCGAGCGGCACGCCGTCGACGTATTCCATCGCGAGCCACGGCCGGCCGTCGGCCGCGACGCCGCCGTCGACGAGGCGCGCGATGTTCGGATGCGAAAGGCGCGCGAGGATGCCGCGCTCGCGCTTGAAGCGCGCGAGCACTTCGCGGCTGTCCATGCCGCGCTTGACGAGCTTGAGCGCGCAGCGCTGCACGAAGTCGTCGCCGCGGCGCTCGGCCAGATACACCGCGCCCATGCCGCCGCGGCCGATTTCGCGGACGACGCGCCAGTCGCCGAGCATCGTGCCGGCGGGCAGGTCGTCGTCGTCGCCCGCGAGTTCGGCGGCGACGTCTCCGGCGTCGCGATCGAGCAGGCGATTGCCGGCCGCCGCCGCCGCGAGGAGTTCGCGCACGGTCGCGGCGAGCGCGTGGTCGCCGCCGCATTGGGCGGTGACGAACGCGTCGCGCTCGGTATCCTCCAGCGCGAGCGCGTCGCGCAGCAGGGCGAACGCGCGGCGCCTATGCGGCAGATCCATCGCCGCCTCCCTGTCGCATTTCCACGGCGAGCAGCGCGCGTGCGGCCTGCCAGTCGCGCAGCACCGTGCGTACGGTGAGGCCTTCGATCTGCGCGATTTCGGCGAACGACAGCCCGCCGAAAAAATGCCATTGCACGACGCGCGCCGCGCGGTCGTCGACGGTTTCGAGCTGCGACAGCGCCTGGTCGAGCGCGAGCACGTCGACGGCGATGTCGCCGCCGTCCGGCACGTGTTCGTCGAGCGTGACGAGCGCGATGCCGCCGCCGCGCTTGCCGGCCTGCGCGCGGCGCGCCTGGTCGATCAGCACCTGCCGCATCGCGCGCGCGGCGAGCGCCATGAAGTGCGCGCGGCTGGTCGCGTCGAGCGCGCCGCCGGCGAGCTTCAGATACGTTTCGTGCACCAGCGCGGTCGTCGACAGCGTCTGGTCGCGCGCGCCGCGCAGCTGGCGGTGCGCGCAGCGGTGCAGTTCGTCGTAGAGCCGCCGGAACAGGTGCTGCCGCGCGTCTTCGTCGCCGCGGCCGGCCGCCGCGAGGAGTTCCGTGATCGCCTCGTTCATTCCCCTGCGCCCGGCCGCTGTCGGCACCAAGCATTGCCGCCGGGTTCGTCGCCGTCAACGTCGGGTGGCGCGAATGCAGGCATATGCACGGTCGAGAACCGCACGGCGTCGTGCGCCGGCCGTCCCCGGAGAGCCGGCAAGACCGTCCGGTCGACTGCGTCTCGGGTCGCATTCGATACATCCGCCCGACGGCGAGGCGCAGTCGGTTGGATTCGTCGCCGGGCCGAGCGTTCGGGCGGCGGCGGGGGGCGGCGTCATCCCCCCTGTCGCGATCGCGTCGTCGGCGCAGAGCGTCACGACGTGCGTCGACCGCAGCGTGCCGGGGCTGCGGCGACGCCCGATGCCGGCAGCTTCGGCCCCGCCGGTTCGGCGACGCGGCCGACAGCACCTTCGCGGACGACATCGACCGATAGCGTTTCGTCGTTGAAAAGCAGGGCTCCCGCGCAATACGCGGGAAACCTTCATTCGTCCCGCGGACGCACCGCCGGCTCGATCAGCCGGTCGTCGGCGAACAGCTGCAGCAGGCGCAGATGCAACGCCGTGCGATCGAGCACGGTATTCACCGCGAGTACGACGCGCGCGGAGTCGGCGCCGCGCTCGGCGCGCAGAACGTCCACGCGCGCGCGCCGGTCGGGCCGCCACAGCTGGCCGGCGCCGAGGCGCACGCCGTCGACGAGCGCGTCGCGTACCTGTTGTGCCCGCCAGTGCGGATCGGACAGCCGGGCGTGGACGCGCACGACGTCGTCGGCATCCAGCGGAGTGCCTTCAAGCGTCACCGTGTACGCGGCAGGAATGCCGTCGTCGCTCGCGCCATCGATCAATCCGTGCCACCGATGCACGACGTTTCTCCGTTCGTCCCCCATGGCCGGCGACTGTCCGGTGGCGCATGCCGGGCGCGCATGTGACGATAGTACGGGTCGGGCCGCCGATTCGATGAAACATGTTTCATCATGGCGCGGTTCGTGTATACGTGTTGACGTGGATACATGTGAAATGAAACGGATGCGCCCGCTGTGCGAGTTACAGCGCGCTCGTTGCAGTCGTGACACAATATCGACGTCGTGGCCAAGGCAACGTCTCTCCCCTGAAAACGCAAGGAAGGATCCCCATGAACAAAAACAGAAACCTGCTGTCGCGCTCGATTTGTGCGGCCGTGCTGGCCGGCGCCGCCGGCGCCGCCGCGGCCGATACGCATCCGGCGCTCGACCGGATCAGCATCTCGCTCGGCGTCTATCAGGCCGACAGCGACGCCGACGCGCGCATCGACGGTTCCGGCGGTTCGCTCGGCAGCAACGTGAATTTCGAAGACGACTTCGGCCTGACCAAGGATCGCGAAGTCGCGCGCGCGCGCCTGAGCTTTCTGATCGGCGACAGCCAGGGCCTGGAAATCGACGGCTACAGCTTCAACCGCAGCGCGACGAAGACGCTCGACCGCACGATCGTGTACGACGGCAGCACGTTCGACGTCGACGCGCAGGTGCACGGCAGGCTCGACATGGATTTCGCGTCCGTCGCCTGGCGCTGGTGGATTCCGGCCGGCGACGCCGACGTTTGGGGCGTGGGCCTCGGCGCCGGCTACTATCGCGTCGCGGGCCAGGTTGCGGGCGAGGCCACGCTGAACGGCGAGCCGCAGTTCGTACGCACGGACGAGAGCGCTTCGGCGTGGGCGCCGCTGGTCGAACTGGGCTGGCGCCACGCGTTCTCCGACCGCGCGCGCCTGTACGCCGACATTTCCGGCGTATACAAGTCTAGCGGTTCAATTTCCGGGCATATCTACAACGGCGCGCTCGGATTCGAGTACTTCCCGTGGCAGGCGATCGGCTTCGGCATCGAATACGGCGCGCAGCGCATCAAGATCGACGCGGACAAGACGAACTTCGACGGCGAGTTGAACATCAACCTGAGCGGCCCTTCGGCGTTCCTCAAGGCGCGCTTCTGAGCGATCGGGCGACCCTGGCGCAACGCCGGGCGCGAGTTCTCACCGGAAACCCCGGCGCAAGGCCGGGGTTTCGAGAAATCGGATGCGTCGTGGCCTACGGGATGCGCAGCACCTGGCCCGGATAGATATGGTCCGGATCCTTGAGCATCGGCTTGTTCGCTTCGAAGATCTTGTTGTAGTCGCCGGCCTTGCCGTAGACCTCCTTGGCGATCTTCGACAGCGTGTCGCCTTTTTTAACCGTATACATCTTCGATTCGCTGTCGGGCTTGGCCACCGTCACCGCGTCTTCGACGTTCTGCACGCCCTTGATGTTGCCGGCCGCGAGGATCAGTTTCTCCTTGTCCGCCTGCGTCTGCGCGTTGCCGGTGACCTTGACCGTGCCGTCGATGAACTGGACGTCGACGTCGCTGACGCCGATTTCCTTCTCGATGTGCTGTTTGATCTGCGTGCCGGCCGTGGCGGGATTCGCCACCGCGTCGAGCACCTTTGCGCCTGCTTCTTTGACGAAATCGAACAGTCCCATTGCTCTCTCCTTATCGTGAATTAACGTCTGGCCATCGAACCGATCAAACCGCCGCCGACCTGCATCAGGTCGGAAAGATCCACATCGCCGTCGCCGTCGCGGTCGAGCACGGCGCCCAGCAGGCCGCCGGTGACGCCGCCGCCGGCGCGCGCGCGCTCGTTGTCGCGTCCGAGCGCTTCTCCGAGGCCGCCGGGCCCGAGCTGCTGGTTGCGATTCATGCGGCCGAGCACCGCCATGACGATCGGCGCGAGCATCGCCAGGAGCTGCATCGCGTTGCCGGCGCTCATGCCGGTCGTCTGACCGAGGCCGTCGGCCGCTTGCTTTTGCCGTGAGCCGAAGATGTGGCCGAGTATCGCGCCGCCGATGCCGCCGCCCTGCGTGCCGCCGGCCTGGCCGCCGCCCAGGACGCTGCCGAGCACGTCGCCGATGCCGCCGCCCTGCGCGCCGCCGGTCTGGCCGCCGCCCAGGACGCCGCCGAGCACGTCGCCGATGCCGCCGCCCTGCGCGCCGCCGGCCCGGCCGCCGCCCAGGACGCTGCCGAGCACGTCGCCGATACCGCCGCCGCCCTGCGCGCCGCCGCCGAACAGGCCGCCCAGCAGGCCGCCGATGTCGACGCCGGAGTGGTCGCGTTCGAGGGCGCCGTGCAGCGCCTGCGCGCCTTCGGGCGTAGCGCTGTTGCGTGCCAGCGCCCCGACCATCAGCGGCAGGGCCTGTGCGATGGCGTTCTGAGCCTCGTCGGGCGACAGTCCGAAGCGCTGTGCGACCGCGCCGATTTCCTGGTCGCCGATTTCATTCATTACCGCGTCGACTACGCCGCTCATGGCTGATCTCCTAAAAAACTTCCAGAAACGTCACACTACCACCAGCGCAACGGCTGTGCGCGACAGTTTGCAATCCTGCACATGTTGTTCACAGTGTTTTGGCGCGCGTTATGCAACCGACGCGGTAGTCTGGCAGGTATCGATTGCTACCGATGACGACACCCGTGGATCGAATGGAAGAACTGCGCCAGCGCTACGCGCAATCGCTGCCGCAAAAGGGGCGCGACATCGCGCGGCAGTGGCAGGCGTGCGACGCGGCGCCGCAAGACCGGCGCGCGCTCGTCGAACTGCACCAGCAGGTGCACCGCCTGAGCGGTTCGGCGCCGGCCTACGGCTTCGACGAGCTCGGCGCACTGGCGCAGCCGATCGACGCCGCGATCGCCGAATGGCTCGCCCGCAACGCCGACGGCCGCGAGCAGGCCGAACTCCTGCGCCTGATCGAACCCCGCGTCCGCGCCCTGGTGACCGCGCTCGCATTCTGAACCGCGCGAAGTCGTCGGCGTACGGAAACTGGCTGCGCGACCCGGCGCGCGGCTATGCTTGGCGTTTTCCGCAGGGGCGCGCCGCACGTGGCCTGCGCCAACGAGGTTCACATGAATACATTTCCACCGGTAGTGCTGATCGGCGCGCCGACCGACATCGGCGCCGGCCATCGCGGCGCCTCGATGGGGCCCGAAGCGCTGCGCGTCGCCGGCATCGCGCATGCGCTCAAAGGGCGCGGACTCGACGTGATCGACCGCGGCAATCTTGCCGGTCCGGTCAATCCGTGGCTGCCGCCGCGCGACGGCTACCGGCACCTGGAGGAAGTGGTCGCGTGGAACCGCGCCGTGCTCGACGCCGTCTACGCCGAACTCGAGGCGGGGACGCTGCCGATCCTGCTCGGCGGCGACCATTGCCTGGCGATGGGCTCGATCACCGCGGTCGCGCGGCACTGCCGCGAGCGCGGCAAGAAGCTGCGGGTGCTGTGGCTCGATGCGCACGCCGACTTCAACACGAACGTCATTACGCCGTCGGGCAACGTCCACGGCATGCCGGTCGCGTGCCTGTGCGGCTACGGCCCGGCCGAACTGACGCACCTCGGCGGCGCGTCGCCGGCGCTGCAGCCGGGCGAAATCCGGCAGATCGGCATCCGCTCGGTCGATCCGGGCGAAAAGAAGCTGGTGCACGACGTCGGGCTCGACATCTACGACATGCGCTACATCGACGAAATCGGCGTCAGCCGCGCGATGAAGGAAGCGCTCGAGGGCGTCGACGCCGACACGCACCTGCACGTGAGCTTCGACGTCGATTTTCTCGACCCGGCGATCGCGCCGGGCGTCGGCACGCGCGTCAAGGGCGGCCCGAACTACCGCGAAGCGCAGCTCGTGATGGAGATGATCGCCGACACGGGGCGGGTGGGTTCGCTCGACATCGTCGAACTCAACCCGGCGTTCGACAAGCGCAACCAGACCGCGAAGCTCGCCGTCGACCTCGTTGAAAGCCTGTTCGGAAAATCAACGCTCATGCGCGACTGAGCGTCTCGCGCCATGCCGCAGCTGCCGCAAGCCCGCGAGCAGCACGATCAGCGCGATCGACAGCAAAGCCAGCGTGCCCGCCGCCGGAACCGGCCGCGCGCCGCCGTCGCCACGCAGTTCGACGTAGCGCAGGAAGCGAATGCCGGTCGCCGCGTGGTAGTCGGCGACCGCGAACGTCCACGGCGAGTCGGCGACGAAGTTGTGCCGGGTCAGCCGCGCCGGCAGCCCGAATGTCCCGGTCGGCCGGGGTTCCCGGAACGTACCGTCGGGCGTGCCTGCGGCGTCGAGCGCGAACAGGAACGTTCCATGGCCCGGCGTGGGGATGAAGCCGCTTTCGCGATAGATGCCGACCAAAGCACGGCCGCGGTCGAACGGCTGCACGGTTCTGATGCTGTCGGGGCCGTCGACCGCTGTCGTCATGCGGCCTTCGCGGTCGAGATAGCCGGCCAGCATCGACGCGTCGCTCGCGACCGCGTAGCGGCCCGACGCCAGCGCGAATACGTCGACGAGGTGCCGATCGCCGTCGTCGCCGACGTCGCGCCAGCCGTCGCCGCCGTCGACCGTGCCGTCGGCGCGGTAGCGGCGCCAGCGGTTGACCGCGCGGCCGTCGCGCGCCGCGGTGTGCAATACCTGAAATCCGCCGTCCGGCAGCGGCATCGTGTCGCCGTAGCGGCCCGGCAGGTCGGGCAGTTCGACGAGTCCGGCCCGGCCGAACGCCGTGTCGAGCCGGCCGTCGCCGGTCACGCGCAGGAGCCGCGCACTGCCGTGCGTCATCGGCGGCAGCGAAAGGAACGGTCGCCAGGGAATCGACGCGATCAGAAAACCGTCGCCGTGCTTGTGCGCCGTCCACGCGTCGGCCGTCTGCGGCAGCGGCAGCGAGAGCGCAAGTCCGTGGTTGAAATCGCGCGACGGTTTTCCGTCGGCGCCGAAGCGCAGCAGCAGCGCGTCGCCGATGCCCGCGGCGCGGCGCAGCCAGACGAACGCGAGCACGCCGCCGTCGGACAGCGGCAGCAGTCGCGCCAGATTGACCGTCTGCGCCGGACTGCCGACCGGCGTCTGCGCGACGCCGCCGCCGAACGCCGCGTCGATCGCGCCGTCTGCCTGCAGCTTGCCGAGGACGAGCACGTTGCCCCCGCTCGCGCTGCTGCGGCCGGCCAGCGCGAACACGAGCGCGCCGTCGGCGGCGACCGCGAGGTGCACGTCGTCGCTGCCGTTGTCGTCGAACCCGGCGACCTGGACGACGCCGCCGGCGCCGAATCCGGGATCCGGCACGACGACGGCGCGCGCGGTCGACGCGACGGCCAGAAACAGCGCGACGACGAAGAAACCGCGAACGGACCGTTTCGCCGCGACCACGGTCAGCGCACCGCGAACCGGCGCCGCGCCAATCCCGCGGCGCAGGCGGCCAGCAGTAGCAACGCCGGCAGGCCGAGCGCCGGAATCGGCTGGTCCGACGCGCCGCGGCGCACGTCGAGATACCGCAGCACGCGCATCGAATTCTCGCCGGCGGACGCCAGCACGACGCCGCGCTCGCCGTCGGCGCCGACGCTGTAGTCGGCGTTCGGATCCGTCGGCGATCGCCAGCGGTCGCCCTGCGGTTCGGCGAACGCGCGGTCGATCGCGCCATTGCGGTCGAGCACCCACAGCCAGGTGCCGTCGGCCGGCGACGGCGTACCCGGGAAGTACTGCCCCGCGTTCGCGAGCAGCTTCTCGCCGTAAGGCTGCACGTTCGGATTGCTCGTCGCGCCGCCGATGCACAGGCCGCTGAACTTCGACAGCGTTCGGCCGTGCGCGTCGAACGTGCGCTGCACGCACGACGCGCCGGCGACGGCGGCATACGTTCCGTCGCCGAGCGGATACACGTCCCGGACGACGTCGTCGGGCGAATCGACGTTCGGAATGGCCTCGACGCCGCCGTCGCCGAACGCCGTGTCGACGCTGCCGTCGGCGCGGTAGCGCCGCCAGTAGTTGGGAACGGCTTCGCTTTGTTGATAATTCAAGATCTGGAAACCGCCGCCGGGAACGGGCATCACGTCGGTGCTGCCGATGCCTTCGCCGCTGCCGGGAACGACGATGCTGCCGCCGCCGCCGAACGCGATATCGGGCGACCCGTCGGCGCGCACGCGCCAGGCATCGAAGCCCAGCCGCACGCCGAAGGTTCCGAGCCGTCCGACGCCGACGACGAGATAGCCGCTGCCGGTGTCGAACACCTTGGGGTTCTCGTAGGCGTGCGGCGCGACGACGAGCGGCGCGCCGGCGTTGAACGCCGGATCGAAGCGGCCGTCGGCCGTGACGCTCGCGAGGATCGTCTGGTGTCCGACAGACGACGAGAGCGTGACGAGTGCGTACAGACTGCCGTCGTTGCGCACGTGAACATCGTTGAACCGCACGAACTGCAGCTCGGCCTGCGCCAGCTCGAGCGTCGCCGACGCGCCGTTGCCGAATGTCGGATCGAGGCTGCCGTCAGGCAGCAGCCGCGCGACCCACAGCAGCGGTTGAATGGTCCAGAACGGTCTCGGATTGCCGCGAACGGCGGCCACGACGACACGACGATCCGGCAGCACCGCCGTATGGGTCGTGCCGGCATTTCGTTGTCCCGGCAGTGCGAGGTCGACGATGCCGGCATTGCCGAAGCCGGCGTCGGGCGCCAGCGCCGCGCGCGCGACGCAAGGCAGGGCGAGCGCGAGAACGAGTATCGCTTTCCACATGGTGAACTCCGAAGGCGTGCCGGGTGGTTGTTCGATTCGCGTGGCCGGTCAGTCGCGGCGGCGCAGCCGCCGCCCCGCGAACGCGGCGGTGCCGGCGACGACGAGCAGCAGGCCGGGAAGGCCGAGCGCCGGAACCGGTTGCGCCTGCGTCGTGCCGCGCGGCGCGACGAAGCGCTGGACGCGCACCGTGTTTTCGGCGAACTCGGCGCTCGCGACGACGAAACGTTGAGGGCCGTCGGCGGCGACGTCGTGGCTGGCCGAATGCGGGCCCGGTATGCGCCAGCGGGTGTCGTCCTGCGGCTGCGCGAAGGCAGCATCGACGCGGCCGTCGAGATCGACCGCCCATGCGTAGGATCCGTCGCTCGGCAGCGAGATGAAGTACGTGCGCTGCTCGCCTTGCATGAGGATGCGCTCGCCCCAAGCGTGCGGGCGGAACTTCTGGCTCGTACTCGCCAGTCCCGGCGTGCACGTGCTGGCGAAGGTGACGAGAATGTTGCCCTGCGCATCGAGGATGCGGCGCCCGCAGTTCGAACCCTCGGTGCCGAGCCAGGTGCCGTCGCCGAGCGCGTAGACGCGTCTGAGACCGAACCCGTCGTGGGTCGGAATGGCGGCTTCGCCGTTGATGCCGAAGGCGGTGTCGAGACTGCCGTTCGCGCGGTAGCGGCGCCAGAACGAGCGTTCGCCGGCACTCGTATATTCAAGGAACAGTATCTGCAGCCCGCCGCCCGGCACGGGCATGGCATCGCGGATCTGCGCCGGCGTCGATTCGACGTCGAGCACGCCGTCGGCGCCGAACGCGATGTCGGGCGTGCCGTCCAGATGCAGACGCCGCGCGATCAGTCGCGTGACGTGGCCGCAACACGTTTCGCGATCGATGCCGACGACGACCACCGCGTTGTCGTCGACGAACAGTTTTTCGCTGGTGAACGGCGCCAGCGGCAACGGCTGGCCGGCGTTGAATGCGGGATCGAGACGGCCGTCGGCCGTGACGGCGAGGAGCAGCGCTTCGGACTGCGGCGACGGATCGCCAGCGCCGGTCGTCGTCGACATCAGCACGAACTGGCTGCCGTCCGCACGCATATGGATGTCGCCGGCCACGGCGTAGTCGGCCGGTGCGGGCCGCAGCACGAAGGTGACCGTGCCGCCGTTGCCGAACGTCGCGTCGGGCCGGCCGTCGGGCAGCAGGCGTGCGAACGACGCCGTCAATGCGCCGCTCGCGCTGTCACGCCCCGTATCGGTCCTCGCGACCGCGATGCGCCGGTCGGGCAGCACCGCGACATGCGCCGGATTGAGATACGAGGCACCCGGCAGCGCGATGTCGACGATGCCGTTGCTGCCAAAGCCGGCGTCGGGCACGGGCTCGGCCGACACGAGCCCCGGCCCGGCGGCGAGCACGGCGAGCACTCGCGAAAAAACGGACAAGAAATACCGGCGATTCGACGCTCGCGGCCAAATCGGCGCAAGCGTTGCGATCGTGCTTTCCATGAACACCCCTGTTCGACGTCCTGCGATCGACCCTTGAGACGCGGGCCGACGCAGGTCCCCCCAAAGGCGGATGCGCACGATCGCGACGGGCGGCGTGCCGCCCGTCTTCAGATTGTTAACAAGAAGATAAAGCGACTTCCGGCCCGGCGCGGCCGGAAGTTCTATTGAAAACGACTACAAAATATCAACGACGCGGCGGATCGGCGACGAAGCCCGCCGGAAACGCCTGCGGCTCGTCCGGCACCGGGCGCGGATGGCGCGGCACGATGCCGCGCGCGGCAAGGTTGCGCCAGCTGTCGTACCAGACCGACACGACTTCGTTCGGCCGGCTGCTCTCGCGCTCGAACGTCGTGTAGCTCGCGTAGCTCGACTCGCGCTGGCCGTGTCCGGTGCCGAGCGATTCCTCGACGGCCGGCGCCGGCGCGCGCTTGGCGGCGTCGGCGGCGCCGCCGCGCGGCGCGGCCTGTGCGGTCGACGCGGCCGGCGCTTCGGCGCGACGGCCTTCGCTTTCGCGCGCGGCGCCGAGCTTGTCGTCGGCGATGCGGTCGCGGTAGATCGGGCGCGGCGGCGGCACGTAGCGTTCGCGGAACACGGCGACGCCGATCACGCCCACGTTGTCCGGCCGCCCGGTGCGCGCCGCGTACGAATCGGAAAGCTCGGTGAACTCGAACGCCGCGATCTCGCTCATGTCCTTGCGCCAGCCGGCGACTTCGGTCGACTCGTACGGGCCGAGCACGTAGCCCGACTGGTTCGGGTTCGCGGTCTGACCGCTGATCGCGTTGACGCCGTCGACCGACAGCACGGCGAGCACGCGCTGCGCGCTGCGGTTGACGATGCGCACGGCGTAGCGGTGGCCCGGCGTGCCGGCGACGTAATACTGGCCGCGCTGCGGGTATTGCGGCAGCGTCGTGCCGGTGTCGCGGTCGACGACGGAGATGTCGACGAGGCTGCCGGCCTGCGCGGCCGTCGAGGCGGCGATGGCCAAGCTAGCGAGGGCGGACAACAGGGTGCGCGCTTTCATGGTGGGGCTCCAGACCGGATGTGCGGCAATCGAACGCGAAGCCGCCGGGTACGGGGTTACAACGCCGATCGGCGCCCGAAGCGAACGTATGCCCTTGTCTGCAAAGCGTTTGCCCGTACACTGGCGGTCTTGCCCGCGGTTTTGCGCCGCGCCCGGCCGCGCAGCGCGCGGCCTTCGTTTCGAGAGCGTTCACGCAATGAAGACCCGCGTACTCACCGGCATCACCACGACCGGCACCCCGCACCTCGGCAACTACGTCGGCGCGATTCGCCCGGCGGTCGCGGCCAGCCGGCGCGACGACGTCGAGTCGTACTACTTCCTCGCCGACTACCACGCGCTGATCAAGTGCGACGACCCGGCGCGCATCGCGCGTTCGCGCCTGGAAATCGCGGCGACGTGGCTCGCCTGCGGACTCGACCCGGAGCGCGTGTATTTCTACCGCCAGTCCGACATTCCGGAAATTCCGGAGCTGACGTGGCTGCTCACCTGCGTGACCGGCAAGGGCCTCATGAACCGCGCTCACGCCTACAAGGCGTCGGTCGACCAGAACGTCGCGGCCGGCGAAGACCCCGATGCCGGCGTCACGATGGGCCTGTACAGCTATCCGATCCTGATGGCCGCCGACATTCTCATCTTCAACGCGCACCAGGTGCCGGTCGGGCGCGACCAGATTCAGCACATCGAAATGGCGCGCGACATCGGCGCGCGCTTCAACCATCTGTTCGGCGCCGGGCGCGAATATTTCGTGCTGCCCGAAGTCGTGATCGAGGAAAGCGTCGCGACGCTGCCGGGTCTCGACGGTCGGAAAATGTCAAAAAGCTACGACAATACGATTCCGCTGTTCGACGGCGGCGCGAAGCGACTGAAGGAGACGATCGCGCGCATCGTCACCGACTCGCGCCTGCCGGGCGAGCCGAAGGACGCCGACGCCTCGCATCTTCTGACGCTCTACCGGGCGTTCGCCGATGCGGCCGACGCCGAAACGTTCCGCGCCGATCTCGTCGCGGGCCTCGGCTGGGGCGACGCCAAGCAGCGCCTGTTCGAGCGCATCGAACGCGACGTCGCGCCGATGCGCGCGCGCTACGAGGAGCTGATCGCGCGTCCGGACGATATCGAAGACGTGCTGCAGCAGGGCGCGAAGAAGGCGCGCGCGATCGCGACGCCGCTGCTGGCCGGATTGCGCGAAGCGGTCGGACTGCGACGCCTGGGCGGCGCGGCGAAGGCGAAGGCCGGCGCCGCGAAGTCGGCGAAGGCCGCGCGTTTCGTCAGCTTCCGCGAGAAGACCGGCAGCTTCCATTTTCGTCTCGTTGCCGCTGACGGCGAGCAGCTGCTGCTGTCGCCGGCGTTCGCGAATCCGAAGGATGCCGGCGCGACGATCTCGCGGCTTGCCGCGCCCGACGCCGACGTGTCGGTCGAGCGCGACGACGACGCGAAGCGCTTCAGGCTTGCGCTCGACGGCGAAACGGCGGCCGTGTCCGACGCGTTCGACACGCTCGATGCGCGCGACGCGGCGCTCGACAAGGTGGCCGAAGCGCTGCGCCAGATTCGCGCGTCCGAGGAAGGCTAGGCATGTTGCGCTATCTCGCCGCGTGCGCCGTGATGTTCGGCGCCGCGGCGCACGCGGCGACCGGCAAGTCGCCGCTGCCGGCGTTCGGCGCGCCGCCGCTGGCCGAATCGGCCAGCGTCGACGGCGACGCATACCGCCGCGCGTACGGTTCGCGGTCGGGCCACGAATTCGACGCGGCGCTCGCCGCCGACCTCGACGCGGCAATGACCGGCGCCGCCTGCGATACGCTTCTGCCGTCGGCCGACGCGCTGGCGACGCAGGAGCCGCGGCGCCTGGGCCCGCATTTCGTGCGCATGCGGTGCGCGCTCAAGCGGGGCGACGGCGTCGACATCGCGAACGCGTTGCGTACGGCGTTTCTCGCCGCGGTGGCGTCGGCCGAGCGGCCGTCGGCCGAGTACCATCCCGACCGCGTCGTCGCGGTGGCTTCGCTCGTCGACGCGTACGTCTATCTGCTCGCGAAACGCGAAACGATCACGGCGTCGACGTTCGAGATCGCCGGCGGCGGACGCCGGCTGTACTACGTCGCGGCGGTGCGGACACCGGACGGCGGGCGCGAATCGATCGTGCGGTTCGATCTCGCCGATCTGATGCGCGCGACGCTCGGGCAGCTCGGCGGCGACGCGATCGAATATCCCGACATGCCGGCGCTCGAATTCGCGCGGCTGCTCGCGACGCAGCCGGAACTGCGCGGACGGGCGCGAACCGGCATCGCACTGTTTGCCGCGGGCTTTCCCGGCATGAGCCTCGCGCACGAGCCGCTGCGCGACGCGCTCGCGCAGGCGGCCGACGCGCAGGTGAATCCCGATGTGCACTATGCATCATTGTGGCTCGCGTACGCGCAGCTCGCCGACGTGCCGCCGGGCGCGCGCGTCGCCGAACTCGCGCGCGTCGCGGCGGCGCAGCTCGCCGACGGCGACGTGCTGCTGGCGGCGCTGGCCGAGCGGGGAGTCGGCGTCGAACGGTCGCGCCGCACGCGCGACGCCGCGCTCGATCGCGCGGCGCGGCGCATCGGCATGCCCGCCGCGCAGCTGAGGCTCTCGCAGCTGCTGGCGCGCGCCGGCTCGCCGCTGTACGACGCCGGTCTCGGCGCCGACTGGCAGCGCAAGGCGGCACGCGCCGGCGACGCCGTCGCGCAGTGGCAGTACGGTTCGTCGCTGTGCTTAGGCGCCGCGGCGAAACCCGCGCAGTGCGACGTCGCGTGGTTCGAGCGGTCGGCGAAACAGGGGGCGACGACCGCGACGCGCCTGCTGGGCCGCGCGTATCTCACCGGCACCGGCGTGCCGCGCGATGCGGCGCGCGCGCGCGGCTACTACGAAGCGGCGCTCGCGGCCGGCGACGAGAACGCGGCCGGCACGCTCGGCGAAATCCACGCGAACGGCGACGGCGTGCCGCGCGACCGCGCACGCGCGATCGAGTTGTTCCGCCGTGGCGCGCGCTACGGCGACCCGCGCGCGCAGGTGAGCCTCGCGCTCGCGCTGCGCGACGGCGCGGCCGGCGACGCGGCCGAATCGCTGCGCTGGTTCAAGGCGGCTGCGCAACAGGGCGAGCGGCGCGGCTTCGCCGGCTGGGGGCGCGCGCTGGAAGAAGGCCGCGGCGTGGACAAGGACGAGACGCTCGCGCGCGGCATGTACGCGTGGGCGGCCGAGGCGGGCGATCGCGACGCGATGCGACGACTGGCGGCGATGCTGCGCGACGGACGCGGCGGCGACGCCGACGCGTCGCAGGCCGACGCGTGGCTGCAGCGCGCCGATCAGGTCAGGCCGTAGCCGAGGTCTTCGGCGGCGGCCGCGACGAGGTCGGTCAGCGCGGCATCGGCGAGCGCGCGATTGAATTCGGGTTTGAGCGGCAGGACGTCGAGCGCTTCGGCGCGGTCGGTCAGCGCGAACGCCGGCGCGTTGCCGTTCATCGACGAGCAGTAGGCGATGCCGGCGCAGTGCGGATACGCGTCGTACAACGCTTGCGCCCACTGCCGCGCCCGATGGCGCGGGCCGGAATGGATCGCGGTCGACGCGCCCATGCGCGTGACGAAATTGCCGGTGAGATCGACGAGGTCGACGTCGCGCGCGAGCGCGAACACCGCGAGCCACGGCTCGCGCCGCTGCTTGTTGATCACGCGATCGGTCTGGAAGACTTCGGCAAGGCACGTCGCCGCCGCGGACGCGGCGTAGAAGATCGCGCGATGCCGCTGCATAAAGCCGTTGCCGGCCTTGTCGGGCAGGTGATGATCGAAGCGCGCGTCGGTCGGCCCGAAGCGGCGGAACGCGTTCCACGCGACCGGATGCGGCCCGCCGGCGAAATAGATGCGGGCGAGCGGCGTGCCCTTGCGCACGCAGCGGATGGCCGGTTCGATCGCCCGTAGCGCGTCGACATCGGGCGGCTCAGGGAATTTCGCCATCGCTCAGATCAGTGCAACGAGACGCAGCACCGGCTTGACCTCGCCGGTCGCGAGCAGCCATTCGCGCGGCGACGGATGATGCTTCGCGTCGGCGTCGCCGAGTTCGGTCGACGGCAGCATGAACCAGCGGACGAATTCGACCGGCGTCACGTCGGGCGACAGCGCCGGCACGATCTGCGCGAGACCCGGCACTTCGGCGCCGTCTTCGAACTGCACGAGCGGAATGCGGTGTTCGCCGTTCGCGTCGAACGCGTACAGCGTTCGCGCGCGGATGCGTTGGCGGATGCGGCTCGGATCGACGCCGAGCAGGCGTGCGGCTTCTGCGGTGGTCGTCGAGGCGTCGAGAATTTCGAAAAAGGTATGCGCCATGCGTTCGCGCGCGGCGGCGGCCTTGGCGGCGGTGCGGCGGTTCGGCAGGAAGCCGACCGCGCGCAGGGCGTCGGTTTCGCCGGCGGAGAGGCTCGATGCGGCGTCGAGGCTCTTCGGCTGGACGACACTGCCGGCCGGGCGGCCGTGCACGAAGGTGTCGTAGGCGGCGCGGATCCAGTCGGCGGCCGCGGGCGCCGGGGCCGCGGCGGAATCGCGGACCCAGCTGCCGGTCGGAAAGCCGGTGCCGGTGCCATAGGGTTTCACGGGTTTCGGCTTGCTCATCACGCTTGCTCCCGTCGGGAGATGACGGGAGCAAGCGTATCACGGCGGAGCGGGGTATGCCTGAACGGCGCCCGGTTCAGGCCGGCAGCGCGAGATCGTCGAGCATCGCCTTGAGGAAGCGCGCCGCTTCGCCGCCGGTCGCCGCGCGGTGGTCGAACGTCAGCGACAGCGGCATCAGCCGGTGCGTCTCGACGCCGCCCATGACCGGCACGACTTCGTAGCGCAGCTTGCCGGCCGCGACGATCGCCACGCACGGCGGCACGACGACCGGCGTCGCGTAGCGGCCGGCGAACACGCCGAAGTTGGAAAGGGAAATCGTATACCCTTTCAATTCTTCCGGCGGGATCGAGCGATTCTTCACCGAATCGCGCAGACGGTTGATCGCCATGCGCAGACCGGCCGCGTCGAGCACGTCGGCGTTGCGCAGCGCCGGCACGAACAGTCCGTCCTCGGTGTCGACCGCGATGCCGACGTCGACGTGAGGATGCAGCGTGCGCGTGAGATTGTCGCCGTCGAACCAGGCGTTGAGCGCCGGCACGGCCTTGCACGCGCGCACGAGCGAGCGGATCAGGCGCACGGTGATGTCGTTGCCGGGCTGCCAGGCGTGCAGATCGGCGTCGTCGCACAGCGTCGTCGGCACGACCTTCGCGTGCGCGTCGGCCATCACGCGCGCCATGTTGCGGCGCACGCCCTTGAGCTGTTCCGGCTGGCCGAGCACGGCTTGCGCGGCGGGCGGCGCCGTGCGCATCGGCTGACCCGACGCCGACAGCGCGGTGCGCGCGGGCGCGGCGACCGGTGCGGGAGCCGGTGCGGGGGCTGGTGCAGCAGCCGGCACGGCGGCCGGCGCCGGCGCGCTCGGACCGTTCGCGGCGGCGTTCTTCACGTCGTTCATCGTCACGACGCCGCCGGCGCCGGTCGCCGCGACGCGCGCCAGATCGACACCGAGCTTTTTCGCGAGCGCACGCACGGCGGGCATCGCCTTGACGCCGCCGACCGAGACGACCTGTTCGCTGACGACGCGGTCGCTCGCTTCCATCGCGCCGACGACCGTGCCGGAATCCGCGCGCGCGGCGGGCGCCGCCTCGCCGGTTTTCAGCGTGCCGCCGTCGTCGGACGCGACCACCTTGCCGCCGTCCGTCGGCGCGGGTTCGCCGGCGCCCTTGGGCAGCGCCGGCTCCGGCGTCTTCGCGGCATGGCCGTGGTGATGGCCCGTGTCCTGCGCTTCGGCGCGCTGCGGCAGGCTCGGATCGATCTCGATCGCGACCAGCGGCGCGCCGGTGTTGATGACGTCGCCGTTCTTGCCGTAGAGCTTGACGACCTTGCCCGAATACGGCGACGGCACTTCGACGACGGCCTTGGCCGTTTCCATCGAAACGAGCGGCGCGTCGAGGCGCACGACGTCGCCTTCCTTGACGGACCATTCGACGATCGTGGCGTCGGGCAGCCCTTCGCCGAGATCGGGCAGCAGGAATGTTTTGGTGTCGGCCATGGCAGCGATTCCTGAAAGGATTTTGCCGCGGCGCCATGCCGCGGCGAGAACGAAGATCAACTGGCGGCGAGCGTGCGCTTCGCCG
Organism: Tahibacter soli; assembly: GCF_025717065.2. GTDB lineage: Bacteria > Pseudomonadota > Gammaproteobacteria > Xanthomonadales > Rhodanobacteraceae > Tahibacter > Tahibacter soli. Next base: position 162,515 of record NZ_JAOVZO020000001.1, read on the forward strand.
CGGCGACGATGCGCTCCACGCTCGGCAGGTATTTCATCTCGAGCCGGAACAGCGGGATGTGCGTGTCGTAGCCGGTCACGCGTTCGACCGGCGCGACGAGGTCGTACATCGCATGTTCGGCGAGGCGCGCGGCCACTTCGGCGCCGAAGCCCGCGGTGCGCGGCGCTTCGTGCACGATCACGCAGCGGCCGGTCTTTTTCACCGATTCGTGGATCGTGTCGAAGTCGAGCGGCTTCAGCGTCGCCACGTCGATCACTTCGGCGCTGACGCCTTCCTTGGCGAGCGCGTCGGCCGCCTCGAGCGTCTCCTTGACCTGCGCGCCCCACGTCACCAGCGTGACGTCGGTGCCGTCGCGCAGCACGAAGCACACGTCGAGCGGCAGCGCTTCGCCGTCGTCGGGCACTTCTTCCTTGTACTGGCGGTAGATGCGCTTGGGTTCGAAGAAGATCACCGGGTCGGGATCGCGGATCGCCGCGAGCAGCATGCCGTAGGCGCGCGACGGCGACGACGGCATCACCACGCGCAGGCCAGGCACGTTCGTGAAGATCGCTTCGTTCGCTTCGGAGTGGTGTTCCGGCGCGCGGATGCCGCCGCCCCAGGGCACGCGCAGCACGAGCGGGCAGGAGAGGCGGCCGCGCGTGCGCGTGCGAAAGCGCGCCGCGTGGCAGACGATGTGGTCGACCATCGGATAGACGAAGCCGTCGAACTGCGCTTCGGCGACCGGCCGCATGCCTTGCACGGCCATGCCGACGGCGACGCCGGCGATCGTCGTTTCGTCGAGCGGCGTATCGAGCACGCGCTGCGTGCCGAATTTTTCGGAGAGTCCCGCCGTGGCGCGAAACACGCCGCCGTTGACGCCGACGTCTTCGCCGAGCACGACGACGGACGCATCATTCGCCATCTCGTGCGCGAGAGCCTGGGTGATCGCTTCGATCAGGGTAATTTGTGCCATTGGTCCGCTACCTGTCAGACGCAGCGCCGAGCGGGTGACGCATCACCCACATCGGCATGGGGTCGCTTGCGCGCGGATAGTCGCGTTCGCCGACGATCGCGAATCCGCAGCGTTCGTACATCCGGCGCGCGCGCTCGTTCACCTTGAGCACGTCGAGCCACATACAACCCTCGCCGCGTTCGCGCGCGCGGTCGGCGCACGCGTCGATCAGCACGCGGCCGTAGCCGCGCCCGGCCTGATCGGCGAGGAAATAGATTTTCTGCAGCTCGGCGCCGCGCTCGTCGCGCGCCGGCACGGGCTGGTTCCAGCGCAGTTTGGCGAAGCCGACGTCGAAGCCATCGACATCGCCGACGAGATACAGCGCGCGGTCGGCGTCGACATCGGCCTGGATTTCGCCGACGTCGAACTGCTGCGCGAGCCACACGTCGAGTTCGTCCTCGCGCCACAGCGTCGCGTAGTGGTCGCGATACGTGCGCGCGCCGAGCGCGGCGACGCCGGCGGCCTCATCGCGTCGGGCGGCGCGCACGCGCATCAGCCGCGCCGCTGTTCCAGCGCGAGCGCCTGCGCGCGCTGCGCGGTGAGATCCGGCGGCAGTTCGGCGTAGACGTAGTCGAATATCGCTTCGACCGGCTGCGTCTTGGTTTCGAGATACGCGTTCACTTCGACGTCGACGATCTTCTCGCACTCGGCCTTCCACGCTTCCTCGTGCTTGTCGCTCCAGACGTTCTGTGCGGTGAGATACGTGCGCAGGCGCTTCATCGGTTCGCGCTCCCACGCCGCCTTCACTTCGGCGTCGGGCCGGTAGCGGCGCGCGTCGTCGGCGGTGGTGTGGTCGGACAGGCGATAGGTGACCGCCTCGATCAGCATGCCGCCGTGGCCGTGGCGCGCGCGCTTGATCGCGTGGTCCATCGCCGCGCGCATCGCGATGAGGTCGTTGCCGTCGACCTGCAGGCACTCGACGCCGGCCGCGATGCCTTTCTGCGCGAGCGTCTTGGCGCCGGTCTGGATCGTACGCGGCACCGAAATGGCCCACTGGTTGTTCACGATCACACTGACATAGGGCAGCGTCTGCGCGCCGGCCATGTTGATCGCGCCGTAGAAGTCGGCCTTCGACGAGCCGCCGTCGCCGACGACGCTGACGGCGACGCGCGGCTCCTTGCGGATCTTGAAGGCGAGCGCGGCGCCGGCCGCGTGCAGGCACTGCGTCGCGATCGGCACGCACCACGGAAAATCGTGGGCAGGGCCGGAAAAATCGTTGCCGCGCTCGTCGCCGCCCCAGTACATCAGCACTTCGCGCGGCTTCACGCCGCGCACGAACTGCGCGCCGTATTCGCGGTACATCGGCGCGAACACGTCGTCTTCGCGCATCGCCGAGCCGATCGCGACGTGCGCGGCCTCGTGGCCCAGGCACGAGGCGTAGGTGCCGAGCTTGCCGGTGCGCTGCAAGGCCACGGCCTTGGTGTCGAAGACGCGTACAAAAAGCATCGTTTTGTACAATTCGACGAGCTGCTTCGCGTCGCGCGCGAACTCGGGCAGGTCGCTGCGCACGAGCTTGCCGTCCGCGTCGAGGTATTGCAGGTATTCGATTTCGAAAGTAGCGGCGATGGACATGCTTCCTCCGCTTGTTGCGGGTGACGATGCGCCTGGCAGGCAGCGGGGCGCGACGACGACGGGACGCCGTGGCGTCCGTAGGCTGGCGCGCGCGCAGATCCAGTGCTGCGGCGGAACGCGACCGACCGAAAGGGACGCCTTGATAGCAATTCGACCGCCCGGAATCAAGGCCCGCCGCAGCATTCGCACACTTCGCGACCGCATGCGCAACCGCCCGGTCGGCTATGCTAGAGCACTTGGATGACGGAAGAAGTGCCGTGAGCGAACCGAACAAGCGCGACCTCGAAGCGGGCATCACCACCGACCTGCGCGACCGCATGAGCTATGGCGGATATCTCGCGCTCGACACGCTGCTGTCGGCGCAGTCGCCGCTGTCCCGGCCCGAGCATCACGACGAGATGCTGTTCATCATCCAGCACCAGACGTCGGAATTGTGGATGAAGCTAATCATCCACGAATTGCGCGCGGCGATCGCGCATCTGGCGCAGGACGATCTCGATCCGTGCCTGAAGATTCTCGCGCGGGTCAAGCAGATCCAGCGCCAGCTGTTCGAGCAGTGGGCCGTGCTCGAAACGTTGACGCCGTCGGAATATCTCGAGTTCCGCGACGTGCTGGGTCCGGCGTCGGGTTTCCAGTCGCATCAGTACCGCACGATCGAATTCCTGCTCGGCAACAAGAACGCCGACATGATCGCCGTGTTCGCGCACGATCCGGCGCGCCAGGCCGCGCTGACCGCCGTGCTCAAGGCGCCGAGCCTGTACGACGAATTCCTGCGCTATCTGGCGCGCCAGGGCCATGCCGTGCCGGCCGAATGCGTCGAGCGCGACTTCTCGCAGCCGTACGAGCGCAACGCGCACTTGATCGGCGTGTTCCGCCGCATCTACGAAAACACCGACACGTACTGGTCGGCGTACCACCTGTGCGAGCAACTGGTCGACGTCGAGGAAAGTTTCCAGCTCTGGCGCTTCCGCCACATGAAGACGGTCGAGCGCATCATCGGCTTCCGGCGCGGTACGGGCGGCTCGTCCGGCGTCGCGTTCCTGCGCAAGGCGCTCGAATTGACGTTCTTTCCGGAGCTGTTCGAAGTGCGCAGCGTGATCGGCACCTGAGGCCGAGTCCGGCTCCGTCGCAAGCCTTGCCGGAAGCGCGTTTGCGCGGGTGTTGCCGTATCGGTTGAATCGTTTCAATGCGGTGCGCAATGGCGCATCGCAGCAACGCGCGGGTTTGACTTGGAGCGCGCGCACCGGTTAAAGCTTTGGCTCCTTCGTCGCGCCGCCAAGCGGTCCCGCGGCACCACTCAACCAACCATCAGGGGATCGCCGCATGAGCGGAACCGCCACACCGAGCGCGCAGCCCGCGCCGCCCGAATTTCCGCAACTCATGGGTCATCCGCGGCCGTTGTGGATGCTGTTCATGGCCGAGTTCTGGGAGCGCTTCGCGTTCTACGGCATCCGCTGGGCGCTCGTGCTGTACGTCGTCGCGCAGTTCTACAACGGCGATCCGTCCGGCCAGGCGCCGGCGGGCCTCATCTACGGCTCGTACCTCGCGCTCGTGTACGCCGGCGCGATCGGCGGCGGCTACGTCGCCGACCGCTATCTCGGCTACCAGCGCACGATTCTCGTCGGCGCCGTATTCATGGCGGCCGGCCTGTTCCTGATCTCGATCCCGAACCAGGACGTCTTCAAGCTCGGCCTCGCCACGATCATCGTCGGCAACGGCATGTTCAAGCCGAACATTTCCACGATGGTCGGCAAGCTGTACTCGATCGGCGACCTGCGCCGCGATTCGGGTTTCACGATCTTCTACATGGGCATCAACCTCGGCGGCTTCATCTCGCCGATCGTCACCCAGGTGCTCGCGCAGTACATCTTCGGCACGGGTTCGATGCCGTCGTACAAGATCGTGTTCATCGCGTCGGGCATCGGCATGCTGCTGTCGCTCGTGTGGTTCTACTTCGGCCGCGCGCAGTTGAAGGGCATCGGCGCGCCGCCGCCGGAAGCGCCGGGCCGCGAGCGCATCGTGCACGTCATCATCGGCGCGATCGTCGTGATTCCGGTCGCTTACGGCTTGCTCGCGCTCGGTGCGGAGGCGCTGCAGTGGGTGCTCACCGCGATGTTCATCGCGCTCGCGGTAACGCTGATGATCGAGGGCATCAAGAACGGCACGGTCGCGCGCGACAAGACGATCGCGATGCTGATCATCTTCGTGTTCAATATTTTGTTCTGGATGTTCTTCGAACAGGCCGGCAGCTCGTTCACGTTCCTCGCCGACAACATCGTCGACCGCATGTTCGGTACCTGGGAATTCCCGACCGCGTGGTTCCAGAGCGTCAATTCGCTCGCGATCATCGTGCTCGCGCCGCTCGTCGCGTGGATCTGGGTCGCGATGAAGGACAACAACCCGATCATTCCGCGCAAGTTCGCGCTGGGCCTCATCTTCAACGGCCTCGCGTTCCTCCTGCTGATGTACGCGCTGACGCACCTCGTCGACCTCAACAACAAGATCCCGTTCTGGACCCTGTTCATGGTCTACGTGATCCAGTCGGTCGGCGAGCTGTGCCTGTCGCCGATCGGCCTGTCGATGGTGACCAAGCTCGCGCCGGTGCGCCTCGTCGGCTTCGGCATGGGCGGCTGGTTCCTGTCGACCGGCATCGGCAACAACCTGTCGGGCATCTTCGCCGGCCACGTGAGCGGCGAGACCGGCATGAGCGTCGCCTCGGCGCTGTCGGGCTACACGTTCGGCTTCTGGGCGCTCGTCGGCGCCGGCGTGCTGCTGTTCATCGTCGCGCCGCTGATCTACCGGTTGATGCACGGCGTGCGCTGACGCGCCGCATCTGAGCAAGATCCGAAAGGCGGCTTCGGCCGCCTTTCGCGTTTCAGCGGCCGAGTTCCTGCAATTCGGCCTGCCAGAGTTTTTCGAGAATGCGCGACAGCCAGCGCTGTTCGTCGGCGTCCAGATACGCCAGCAGGCGGCGTTCGTGTTCGAGCGCGAGCGGCGCGACTTCGTCGTAGATCTTCCAGCCCTTCTCGGTCAGGGTCAGCACGGACTGGCGCTTGTCGTGTTCGGCCGTGCCGCGGCGGACGCGACCGTCCTTCATCAGCTGCGCGACCGCGCGGCTGACGGCTACCTTGTCCATCGCCGTACGCTGCGCGACCTCGCGCGCGGCGATGCCGTCGTAACGGCCGAGCACGGCCAGCACGCGCCACTGCGTGATCGACAGGGCGAATCGGCTTTCGTACTCGCGCGCGATCGCCTGACTGACCGTGTTGGACAGCACCGACAGCCGGTACGGCAGGAATTGTTCGAGCTCGAGCACGTGGTGAACGGTCATGACGCGGCAAACCTTGCAAATGGTTTCAGATGAAACTATAACGTCGGCCTCGATGGCGCAAGCCGCAGGCGCGCGCCAGGTTCAGCGACGTGACGCAAGCCGCGAGGCGTGCGCCACGTTCAGCCACCAGCGGCGTGCGCCGCACAGCCAGACCGGAGCCGACCATGTCCTCGCAGCCGAACCTTGGAATGCAGCCGACGCAGTTCGAAAACCCGATGGGGATCGACGGCTTCGAGTTCGTCGAATTCGCCTCGCCCGATCCGGCCGCGCTGCACACATTGTTCCGGCGCCTCGGATTCAGCGCGATCGCGCGTCACAAGCGCAAGGCAATAACGCTGTACCGCCAGGGCGGCGTGAATTTTCTCGTCAACGAAGAACCCGATTCGTTCGCGGCCGACTTCGCCAAGGCGCATGGCCCGTGCGCGTGCGGCTTCGCGATCCGCGTGACGAAACCGGCCGCCGAGGTCGTCGAGCGCGTGGTCGCCAACGGCGGCGAGCGCCACGATGCGAAGATCGACACGCGCGCGGTCGACGCGCCGGTCGTCAAGGGCATCGGCGACTGCATGCTCTACATCGTCGACCGCTACGGCGACGCGGGCACGGTCTACGACGCCGACTACGCGCCGATCGCGGGCGCGGACCAGAACCCGAAGGGCTTCGGCCTCACGTTCATCGACCACCTCACGCACAATCTGTACTTCGGCAACATGCAGAAGTGGTCGGACTACTACGAGCGCCTGTTCAACTTCCGCGAGATCCGCTACTTCGACATCAAGGGCGTCAAGACCGGCCTCGTCTCGAAGGCGATGACCGCGCCGGACGGCGTCGTGCGCATTCCGCTGAACGAATCGTCCGATCCGAAGAGCCAGATCAACGAATACCTCGACGCGTACCACGGCGAGGGCATCCAGCACATCGCGTGCTTCACCGACACGATCTACGAAACGGTCGAAGCGATGCGCGCCGCGGGCGTCGAATTCCTCGACACGCCCGATACGTACTACGACGTGATCGACATGCGCGTGCCGGACCACGGCGAAGACGTGCCGCGCATGGCGAAGAACAAGATCCTGATCGACGCCGACAAGGAAACGCACCAGCGCAAGCTGCTGCAGATCTTCACGCAGAACGCGATCGGTCCGATCTTCTTCGAGATCATCCAGCGCAAGGGCAACGAAGGCTTCGGCGAGGGCAATTTCCAGGCGCTGTTCGAGAGCATCGAACGCGACCAGATGCGCCGCGGCGTTTTGTAGCATGATGCTGAGAAACGGGCTTCCTGCCCGTTTCTCAGTCGAACGGCGCAAGCAAAGCTTGCGCACCTTCTCCGCGGGTCAATCGCTTGCGCGATCGACCCGCGGGCGATCCATCCATGGATCGCCTCGTTATATCGGCCGCGTACGCGAACTGCGTACGCTCAGCGTTCCTACGACGATGCCGCCATGACCCTGTCCTACCAATCCGGTTTCGCCAACGAGTTCGCGAGCGAGGCGCTGGCCGGCGTGTTGCCGGTCGGCCGCAACTCGCCGCAGAAAGTGCCGTACGGCCTGTACGCCGAGCAGCTGTCGGGCACGGCGTTCACCGCGCCGCGCCACGTGAATCGCCGCAGCTGGCTGTACCGGCTGCGTCCATCGGCGGTGCACAAGCCGTTCGAACCGCTCGCGCACGCGACGTTTCACAACCGCTTCGACGAGGCGCCCGCGACGCCGAACCAGCTGCGCTGGGATCCGCGCGCGCTGCCGGCCGCCCCGACCGACTTCGTCGACGGCCTGTACACGATGGCCGGCAACGGCGGCGCCGCGGCGCAGCATGGCGTCGGCATCCACGTCTACGGCGCGAACCGGTCGATGGAAAACCGGTTCTTCTACGACGCCGACGGCGAGCTCCTGATCGTGCCGCAGCAGGGGCGCCTCTCCATCGCCACCGAATTCGGCGTGCTCGAACTCGAACCGCAGGAGATCGCGCTGATTCCGCGCGGCGTGCGTTTTCGCGTCGAGCTCGTCGACGGCGTCGCGCGCGGCTACGTCTGCGAGAATTTCGGCGCGATGCTGCGCCTGCCGGATCTCGGTCCGATCGGATCGAACGGCCTCGCGAACGCGCGCGATTTCCTGACGCCCGTCGCCGCGTACGAAGACCGCGAAGGCGACTTCGAACTCGTCGCGAAATTCCAGGGCGGCCTGTGGCGCGCCGACATCGGCCATTCGCCGCTCGATGTCGTCGGCTGGCACGGCAACTATGTGCCGTGCAAGTACGACCTGCGCCGCTTCAACACGATCGGGTCGATCAGCTACGACCACCCCGATCCGTCGATCTTCACGGTGCTGACGTCGCCGTCGGATACGCCGGGCACGGCGAACCTCGATTTCGTGATCTTTCCGCCGCGCTGGCTCGTGGCCGAAGACACCTTCCGCCCGCCGTGGTTCCATCGCAACATCGCGAGCGAGTTCATGGGCCTCGTGCACGGCGTGTACGACGCGAAGGCCGGCGGCTTCTCGCCGGGCGGCGCGAGCCTGCACAATGCGATGAGCGGCCACGGCCCGGACGCGGCGAGCTTCGACAAGGCCACGCGCGCGGACGTGAGCAAGCCCGACCATATCGTCGACACGATGGCTTTCATGTTCGAGACGCGCGCGGTGATCCGCCCGACGGCGCAGGCGCTGGCCGCGTCCGAGCTGCAGGCGCATTACTACGAGTGCTGGCAGGGCCTGAAGAAGACGTTCGATCCCGCGAAGCCTTGATCGGCCGGCGTATCGCCGCCAGTAAAATCAGAACGACACGCCACCGCCGCAACGGAAGACGACGATGAAACTGGGTACCTTGAAGGAAGGCGGCCGCGACGGCACGCTGATCGTGGTGAGCCGCGACCTGTCGCATGCGATCAAGGCGCAGGGCATCGCCTCGACGCTGCAGCAGGCGCTGGAAGACTGGTCGACGATGGCGCCGCGCCTGAACGCGCTGTACGAACAGCTCAACGACGCGGTCGCCGCGAACGAGACGACCGGATCGGCGCAGCGCGTCGGCGGCGCCACCGACTACGCGACCGGCATCTTTCCGCTCGATCCGCACGCGCTCGCCGCGCCGTTGCCGCGCGCCTACGAATTCGTCGATGGCAGCGCGTACCTGCCGCACGTCGAACGCGTGCGCCGCGCACGCGGCGCGGAAGTGCCGGCGACGTTCTACACCGATCCCTTGATGTACCAGGCCACGAGCGCCGGCTTCTACGGACCGCGCGATCCGGTCGTCGTGCCGAGCGAGGCTTACGGCATCGATCTCGAAGCCGAACTCGTGGTGATCACCGACGACGTGCCGATGGCGGTGACGCCCGAAGCGGCGGCGTCGCACATCCAGCTGATCGGCCTCGTCAACGACGTGAGCCTGCGCAACCTCATTCCCGACGAGCTCGCGAAAGGTTTCGGCTTCCTGCAGTCGAAGCCGCGTTCGGCGCTCTCGCCGGTGTTCGTCACGCCGGACGAACTCGGCGAAGTGTGGAAAGATTCCAAGGTGCACCTGCCGCTGCTGACGCATCTGAACGGCGAGTGGTTCGGTGCGCCGGAGGCGGGCGTCGACATGCAGTTCAACTTCGCGCAGCTCGTCGCGCACGCGGCGAAGACGCGTCCGCTGTCGGCCGGAACGATCGTCGGCTCGGGCACGATCGCCAATCAGGATACGTCGACCGGCGCGTCGTGCCTGGCCGAACGGCGCGTCGTCGAAACGCTGCGCGACGGCAAGCCGTCGACGCCGTTCATGCGCTTCGGCGATACGATTCGCATCGAGATGCTCGACGTCGACGGCCGCTCGGTCTTCGGCGCGATCGAGCAGACGATGAAAGCGCTGTAACGCTCTTGCGCCGCGTCGCGCCGGGGTACACATTGCGCGCAGGGCGCCGCACCGGCGCCTGACAGGGAGGATCGGCGATGTCGGCGGAAGGCGGATTGCGACTCTACGGCTACTGGCGCTCGAGCGCGGCGTATCGCGTGCGTATCGCGCTCAATCTCAAGGGGCTGCCGTACGAAACGGTGCCCGTGCACCTCGTCAACAACGGCGGCGAGCAGCACGCCGAAGCCTACCGGCGGCTCAATCCGCAGGAGCTGATACCGGTGCTGCAGGACGGCGGGCGCATCGTGCGCCAGTCGATGGCGATCGTGGAATATCTCGACGAGGCCTACGAGGGCCATTGCAAGCTGCTGCCGACGCCGGCGCGCGACCGTGCCCGCGTGCGCGCGCTGGCACAGATCGTCGCTTGCGACGTGCATCCGCTCAACAACCTGCGCGTGCTGCAGTATCTCGAACGCGAGTTCAACGTGCCGCCGGTCGAGCGCGAGCGCTGGTCGCGGCACTGGATCGTCGAGGGGTTCAGGGCGTTCGAGGAACTCCTGGCCGAAAACCCGTCGACCGGCCAGTTCTGCGAGGGCGACGATCCCTCGCTCGCCGACGTGTGCCTGATCCCGCAGGTGTACAACGCGCGCCGTTGGGACGTCGATCTGTCGCCGTTTCCGACGATACAGCGCATCGACGAACACTGCCGCAAGCTGCCGGCGTTCGCCGACGCGCGGCCCGAGGCGCAGCCGGACGCCCCGCCGGTTTGATCGTGCCGGGGAAGCCGCCTCGCGCGGCTTCCCCGGGTTTCTTCACGGTTGCTCGAAGCCGTTCTTGAAGATCACGTCCGCTCGGATCGTCGGCAGCAGGCACAGCGATTTGATCGCGCCGCTGTCTGCCGGTTGTGCGTCGCTGACGAGCACGTCGTAGGTGCCGCCGGCTTCGACGCCGTCGAACGCCGACAGCGGCTGGCTCGGCGTGTATCGGCCGCCGGGCGGCGCATACGCGGCATCGCCGTTCTGGCAGTCGGCCTCGGCGGCGCCGGCGGTGCCTTCGTCGTCGAACACGAGGTCGGCGTTGTTGCCCATGCAGCCGTAGTTGTCGTCGGGCACTCCGGGCCGGTCGAGCAGCGTCGCGCTCGTTGCGCCCTTGCTCAGGCGCACGGTCAGGTCGCCGGTCCACGTATGGTCCGTCGAGAACGCCACGTCGAGATCGCCGATGGCGCCGAGCGCCGGTACCGTGATCTGCACGGTCGTGCCGGCGGCATCGTTGTCGGGAATCGGCGTGCCGGGCGTTGCGCAGAAGCGTGGTTCGGTGGTGAACGTGAATGCGGTCGCGTTCGCGCCCGCGCCGCAGTGATTGTTCGCGCGCACGCGCCAGTGATACGTCGTCTGGCCGGCCAGCACGGGGGCAACGGTGTAGCTCGTGCCCGTCACCGTGGCGGTGCGGTCGATGCTGCCGAACGCCGGATCGTCGTCGATCTCGACCGTGTAGCTCACGGCACCCGCCGACGCGCTCCAGTTCAGTGTCGGCGATACGACGACGTTCGTCGCGTCGTCGGCCGGGGCCGTGGGCGTCGGAGCGGGCGACACCTGCGGGCTGTAGCGCAGCCTGAGATGGCCGTCGTTCGCGTGCGTCGCATCCTGGCCCCGGATCACGATCGGATGGTCGCCGGCGACGAGCGACGTGCCTGCCGTCAGCGAGAACGCGCTCGTGAACGGCACGGCGCCGGCGCCGATGCTGAACGACGAGGTGCTGCCGGCCGGTATGGTCGTCGCGCTCAACGCGACGTTGCCGGTGTAGCCGCTGATCGCGCCGATCTCGATCGGCCAGGTCGCGGTGCCGGGACCGCAGAGCGCCTGCGTCGGATTCGACGCGGCGACGTAGAAATCCGGATCCTGCGTGCAGTTGTAGCAGACGAGCGCGAAATCCTGGTCGGTCGCGTCCGCGTTGCCCGGCACGCCATCGCCGCCGATCTGGGTGCCGACGACGCTGACCTTGATCGAACCGCTCGTGCCGGGCGGCAGGAACACCGCCTCGGTGTTGTTGGCCGCATCGGCCGCGCCGCCGGCCGGATCGCTCCACTGGCCGTTGAACCGGTTGCCGATGTACGTGACGCCGCCGACCGTCACGGCCAGGTCGAGGTCGTTGACCTGCGGCGCTGCGGAATCCACGGCGCCCGGCGCATCGGTCCACGTCAGCACGATGCGCACCGGCTTGCTGCCGTCGGCGACCCCGCCGCGCAGCTCGTACGCCGCGCCGGTATCGGCGAGCGTCTGCGTCTGGTCGACCAGCACGCGTGCGGGCGTCGCGGCAAACGCGGCGCCGAGGTTCGGCATGCCGAAGCCCTGCGCGAACGACGGCAGCGTGTCGTTCGCGTCGACGCCGGTCAGGTAGGTCGGGTGCGCGATCAGATAGCTCTTGAGCAGTGCCGGGCTCGGCGCCGGCCGGGCATGGTTCGTCTGCAGATGGCGATAGACGAGGCTCGCCGCGCCGGCAACCGCGGGCGTCGAATGGCTGGTGCCGCTCGACCCGGCGACCGCGGTCTGCCCGCTCGGGCGGTACTTGTCGCACACGCCCGCGCCGGAATAGCCCGCTGCGACGCTGGCGCTGCCCTGGATGTGCGTGCCCGGCGCGACGATCTCGGGCTTGGCGCGGCCGCCGACGGCCGGGCCGCGCGACGAGAAGCCGGCCATGTCCATCGCGTTGTCGGCGTCGGCCGGTCCGCTCCCGCAACCGTCCGTCCAGGCGCCGTCCTCGTCGGACGGGCGCGGGTTTTCGGACGCGCCGACCGTCAGTACGTTCTTGGCATTGCCCGGCGAAGAAACCGTATTGGCTCGGGGGCCGGAATTGCCTGCGGCGAAGATGATCGCCAGCGACTGGTTGCCCGCCGCGGCCGGATCGGCGTCGCGCACGCCGACGTCGTAGGCGCGCGACGCCGCATCGTACGCGGTGACGGGTATGCCGAAGAACGTATAGCCCCACGAATTGCTCGAGATGCCGACGTTCTGCGCGAACTGTGTCGTGATCAGTCCTTCGTCGCCGGTACCGCAAAGGCCCGAACTTCCGGAGCCGAAGATCTGGAAATTGGCCAGGCGCGCGAAAGGATTGATGCCTTCGCGACGTCGGAAACCGTCCGGATCGCGGTACGGAAAGCCGGTCCGGTCGTCGTAGCCGCCGGCGATCGATGCGTTGATGTTGCCGTGGCCGTCGACGCCCGCGGCGACCGCCGTCGTGCAGCTGACCGCGTAGGTCACGCGCGAGTCGATGCCGGCGCCGTTCGTCGTGAAGTTCGCATCGCCGGCGCCGGCCGCCGCCGTGCCGTTGCCGATGCCGTCGTCGACGATCGATACGACCGGGTAGTCGGCCGGATTCGTCGAGAATCCGAAGCCGGTCAACCACGCCAGATACCCCGGCGCCGAAGGCCCGCTCTGCGCCGGGTTGAGGTTGCCGGCGACGATCTGCGTCTGCTTCTCGTCGAGGCGGCGCTTGACGCCGGCCGGTTCGACGGCGAGGACGTCGCCGAGTGCCGCGATCTCGCCGACGCGCGCGAGCGGCACGTCGACTTCACGCGCCAGCATGCCGCGCAGGTTCGACCAGCCGCGCTTCGTCCGGTCGCCGTCGAGACCCGCGATGAAGTTCTGCGTCGGCGTCACGCCGGCGTGATCGGCCACGACGACGGTGATTCGCGCGCGGTCGTCCGGACGTTCGGCGGCGAGGCGTGCCAGCGTCGGGGCGATTTTCTGCTGCGCGCGCAGGGGCGCCGAGTAGCGCAGCGGTACGCCGCGCCCGGCGAGATCGGCGAGCGCGCGGCCGGCAGCCGCGTCGCCGACGACGAGATACGCGTTGTGGTTGACGTATTGCAGCGGTACGGCACCGGTCGAGCGAACCTTGTCGAGCCACGCGTCGGTGACCGGGCCGACGAACTGGACGACGAATACGGAGGTTCCCGCCGGCGCCGGTGCATGCGTGTCGGCCGCGCCGGGAACGAACGCGCCGCCCGGCAGCGCGATGCTGCGGTCGGACAGCGATGCCGTTGCGCGTAGCGTTCCGGCCGCGATGCGCGCGCGCTGGTCGGCATCGATACGCCACAGCGCGAACGGACCGTAGTCGTGCACGAGCGTGTCGCCGCGGGTGCCTTTGGGCAGCAGCGCGTAGTCGGCGTCGAACTGCGGCGAGACGCCGATCTGCGCCATGGTGGCAGGTGCGGCGAGCGCGAGCATCGAAGCAAGAAACAGTCGGGTGCGAACGGGCGGTTTTCTCACGACGATTCTCCGGGCGAGTCTATCCGGCGACGAATCGGGACCGATTCATGCGTTGACGGATACGAGGGGCTGAGCGAACGTCACTCTAACGACGCGAGACGATGAAGATCAACGTAAAAATTCACCGTACGGAACGATTTGAAAATTCTGTTCAGTACAGAATGGCGCATCGTTGCGCGGGGGCGGTGGCGTGCGCATTCACCGATCGCGGGCCGGCGGGCGGCGCGGCCGGAAAACCGCGGCATGCCGTCGCCGGTGATGTCGCGGCTCGTTGCGGCCGCTACGAGCGCGTCGTCCGGTGCCGGATGGCAGCCGGACCGGCCGTGTGCTGTTCACGGCGCCGTCGATGTGCCATGACGCGAAGCAGGCCCGACGGCTCGATACCGTTTCTTCGGGGGCGATATTCCCGCGAGCGACACGGGCACCGATCCGTGCTCGTGTCGGCAAGCGAGTGCCCGGCCCGGCGGGAACGTACCGGCTTTCGATGTAAGCGTGCGGTTAAGCGCGCGTCAGAATGCCGACATGTTGAACGGATCGTGCTCGGCGTTCGAATTGTCGCCGCCGCCTTCGGCGAGGCGGATCTTGAGCGCGAGGCCGTCGCGAGAATCGGCCTTGGTCAGCGCTTCTTCGAGTTCGATCTTGCCTTCCTTGTACAGCCGGTACAGCGCCTGGTCGAACGTCTGCATGCCTTCCTGCAGGCTGCGGTCCATCGCTTCCTTGATTTCGTGCACCTGGCCGCGGCGCATGAGGTCGCGGATATGCGGCGTATTGATCAGGATTTCGACCGCCGGCAGGCGGCGGCCGTCCTTGCCGACCACGAGGCGCTGCGAGATCACGGCCTTCAGGTTCAGCGCGAGGTTCATCAGGATGTTCTTGTGCGCCGACTCGGGGAAGAAGTTGAGGATGCGCTCGATCGTCTGGTCGGCGTTGTTCGAGTGCAGCGTCGCAAGACAGATGTGGCCGGTTTCGGAGAAAGCGATCGCCGCTTCCATCGTGTCGATGTCGCGGATTTCGCCGATCATGATGACGTCGGGCGCTTCGCGCATCGCGTTCTTGAGCGCCTCGTGATAGCTGTGCGTATCGAGGCCCACTTCGCGCTGGTTGACGATCGACTTCTTGTGCCGGTGCAGGTACTCGATCGGGTCTTCGATGGTGAGGATATGGCCCGACTGGCTCGAATTGCGGTGGTCGATCATCGCGGCGAGCGTGGTCGACTTGCCCGAGCCGGTGGCGCCGACGACCAGGATCAGGCCGCGCGGCTCCATGATGATGTCTTTGAAAATCTGCGGCAGTTTCAAGGCGTCGACCGTCGGGATCTCGCTCTTGATCGCGCGGATGACCATGCCGACTTCGCCGCGCTGCTTGAACACGTTGATGCGGAAGCGGCCGGCGTCCTTGACCGCGATCGCCATGTTGAGCTCCAGATCGCGTTCGAACTGCGGCACCTGGCCCTCGTCCATCAGCGAATAGGCGATCTTCTTGACCATGCCGCCGGGCAGGCCCGTGTTGCCGAGCGGGTAGAGGCGCCCCTCGACCTTGATGTTCACCGGAGCGCCGGTCGTCAGGAACATGTCCGACGCGCCTTTCTCGGTCATGAGTTTGAGGAAATAGCCAATATCCATCGCTCGACTCGCTGCTGTTGACGGCGCCGTACGGCTGCCGTGTCCGGAATGTGCGCTGCAACGTTGCAACGATCATGCCGGCTTCCGACAATAGCGCGGCATTCCTGCAGCGCCGATGACGCGGAGTTATGACACCAACGCCGGCAAAAATCCACGCGGTCTGTCTGTTTTTGGCGTTGTTTTGCGCCAATGCCGGAGCGGCTTCCCGCAACGCGATGCCCGACGTCGACGGCGCGGTTCGCGCGCTCGCGCTCGCCACCGAGTCGGGCGCCGCGACGTATGCGCCGCTCGAACTGCGCTTTGCGACCGAACAGCTCGACCAGGCGCGCGCCGCGATCGCCGGCGGGGATGCGAAGCAGGCCCGCCTCCTGATCGACCGCGCCGCCGCGAACGGCGACCTGGCCCTCGCCAAGGCGCGCCTGGGGCGCGTGCGCGAGGACAGCCGCGCCAAGGCTGCGCAGATCGCCGAACTCAAGGCCCGGCTCGGCGTCGCGCCGGCCGCGGGCGAGCGCCCGTGATGCCGTGGCGGTACACCCTGGTCGCGGCGGCGTCGCTGCTCGCCGCGTGCGGATCGGCGCCCAGGCGCGATCTCGACTACGACCGCATGCAGGCGCGGCTCGACGAACTGGCCGCCGATCCGCAGCTGTCGAAGTACGCGACCGCCGAGCGCGCGTTCGCCGAAACGATGCTGCGCCGTCTCGACGTCGCCGGCGGCAAGGAGCACGAACAGCTCGTGTACCTCGCCGAGCGCCGCGTCGATATCGCCTACATCGCCGCACAGACCGCGCTGGAAGCCGACGAACTGGCGCGACTGGAACGCGAACAGGCCGCGTTGCTGCTCGACGCGAGCCGCCGCGAAACCGAAGCTGCGCGCGAAGAGCTCGATCGTCAGAGGCGCCAGGAGCTCGCGCGGCTGGAAGAAGCGCAGCGCGCGGCGCAGGTACAGGTCCCGGTGCCGCCTGCGGTCGGGGCCGGGCTTCCGCCGGAAACCGCCGCGCCGCCTGTCGAATCCGTCCCGCCGGCGCAGGCGTCGGCGCCCGCCGCGGCGACGCTGGCCGAGCGGCTCGCCGCGATCGCGCCGGAGCTCGGACCGCGCGGCGCGCAGATGACGCTCGAAGATCTCGCGTTCGAGCCGGGCCGCGCGACGCTGCGCGCCGACGCCGGCGTCGGCATCGATCGCATGCTGGTTTTCGTCGAGCGCGACGCGCACAAGACCATACGCATCGAAGGCCACACCGACGCGACCGGCAGCGTCGAGGCGAACCGCGACCTGTCGCTGCGCCGCGCCGAAGCGGTGCGCGACGCGCTCGTCGCGCGCGGCATTCCGACCGAGCGCATCCGCGTCTACGGCCTGGGCGAAGGCGAGCCGCTGGCGCCGAACGAGGACGCCGAAGGGCGTGCGCTCAACCGTCGCGTCGTCGTCATTCTCGAAGCGGCCGACAAGACGCCCGGTGGCGTTTAATGTTTTGATAACGAAAGAGATTTCATTCGCGTTTGCGTCGCTCCCGGCAAAGGAGTAGGGTCGGATCGCGGTCGTCGGGCGCATCGTCCCGGCGGACGCGCGACCCATGCAGAAAGCGCATCGACGAGATACGAGGCCCCACTTTCCGCCGCCGCAGCACGGCGGGCGGGGCCGCTTGATGTCGCCAAACCCGCATCCCTTCGAATCCCGGCACGTTTGCTCCGCCTGCGCCCCTTCGGCGCGGACGGCTTGCGCGTGCGTCTCACGCTGAAAGAGGAGAATGGCCGATGTTCGAGAACCACCAGAAATCCGAGATTGACGCCTTGATGAAGGCCAATACCGAATTCCGCAGCCTGTACCAGCGGCACCAGGAGCTGGACAGCAAGCTGCGCGACGCCGATCTCGGCGTGCTGCCGATGGACGACACGCAGTTGCACACGTTGAAGAAAGAAAAGCTCTGGGCGAAAGACCGCCTGCTGCACATGTGGGAACACCGCTGACCCGGCACGCGAGTCGCGTCGCCCCGCTTTCGCGCAACCCGAAGCACTCCGGCCGGCGCCATGCGCCGCAGAACGTCCCCTGATCCTCCGGTCCGCGTCGCGCGGCCGGAGGAGCCTCGGTTATCATCCCGCCCCTGACTATTGACCGCGCCTTGCTTCGGGTGCGTACGGCGGGAGCCACATGACCATCCACAACAGCGTGCTCGAACTCATCGGTCGCACTCCGATGATCAAGGCGCAGCGGCTCGACACGGGTTGCTGCGAGTTGTTCCTGAAGCTCGAAAGCATGAACCCCGGCGGTTCGATCAAGGACCGCATCGGCCTGTCGATGATCGAAGCGGCCGAACGCGAAGGGCGCATCAGGCCCGGCGATACGCTCGTTGAAGGCACCGCCGGCAACACCGGCATCGGCCTTGCGCTGGTCGCGCAGCAAAAAGGTTACAAGCTGATACTCGTCGTGCCCGACAAGATGAGCCGCGAGAAAATCTTCAATCTCAAGGCGATGGGCGCGGAAGTCGTGCTGACGCGGTCGGACGTGGCCAAGGGCCATCCGCAGTACTACCAGGACATGGCCGAACGCCTCGCGCAGGAAACGCCGGGCGCGTTCTTCATCAACCAGTTCGGCAATCCGTCGAACCCGCTCGCGCACTACGCGGGCACGGGGCCGGAAATCCTCGAACAGATGGGCGGTTCGTTCGACGCGATCGTGTTCGGCTGCGGGTCGTCCGGCACGATGACGGGCCTGTCGAAGTTCTTCGCCGAAAAGGCGCCGAACGTGGAGCTGATCCTGGCCGACCCGGTCGGCTCGATCCTCACGCAGTACATCAACGAAGGCACGCTGTCGACGAAGAGCGCGTCGTGGATGGTCGAGGGCATCGGCGAAGATTTCCTGCCGACGATCAGCGATTTTTCGCGCGTGAAGAAGGCCTACGCGATCAGCGACAAGGAAAGCTTCCTGACCGGCCGCGAGCTGCTCGAGAAGGAAGGCATCCTGGGCGGCTCGTCGAGCGGTACGCTGCTGGCCGCGGCGCTGCGCTACTGCCGCGAGCAGACCACGCCCAAGCGCGTCGTCGTGTTCGTCTGCGACACGGGCAACAAGTACCTGTCGAAGATGTACAACGACTACTGGATGCTCGACAACGGCTTTCTCGAGCGCGAGCACTTCGGCGACCTGCGCGACCTCATCATGCGTCCGTACGCGGCGCACGACACCGTCGTGATCGGCCCCAACGACCCGCTGACGATGGCGTACCAGCGCATGAAGCTGTACGAGATCTCGCAGCTGCCCGTGATGGACGGCGAGAAGATCGTCGGCATCGTCGACGAATCGGACGTACTGCTGCACGTGCACGCCGACGAGTCGCGCTTCCGCGATCCGGTGTCGACCGCGATGGTCTCCAAGCTCGACGTGCTCGACGTGCGCTCGACCATCGAAGCGCTGCTGCCGGTGTTCGATCGCGGCCACATCGCGATCGTCATGGACGGCGACCGGTTCCTCGGCCTCATTACCCGCATCGATCTCCTCAACTACCTGCGCCGCCGCGTGCAATAACGAGAATCGCTCTATGAAATTCCCTGCAGTTTCGCTCGATCCGCCCGTGGATTTGCGAAAAATCCACGTTTTTCGCACGGAGAATTTTCCGCAGTCGCCGAATATTCCGTGGCTGGACCGGCCCGACTGGGCCGAGCAGGTCGACGCGCGCGTGGCTGCCGGAACGCTGACCGAAGAGCAGGCCGGCTGGTGCCGCCAGTGGGCCGAGCAGGGTTACCTCATACTGCCGCGCTTTTTCGACGAAGAACTGCTCGACCGCGCCTGGAGCGACTACGAGGCGCACATCGCTGCCGGCCAGTTGATGCCGCTCGAGGACTATGCGCTCAGCGTGGAAAGTCCGCTGCCGGGCCGGGTGCTCAATCCCCACTTCAAGGTTCAGGGGTTCGACGAAATCCTGCGTCACGCGGGCGCCTGCGACATCGTCTCGCTGCTGCTCGGTGCCGAGTCGATGCCGTTCCAGACCATCTCGGGGCACAAGGGCTCCGAGCAGGGCGCGCACTCCGATTCGATCCACATGACGACGTATCCGCAGGGCTATCTCGTCGCCAACTGGATCGCGTTCGAAGACATCGACCCCGATTCCGGACCGCTGCAGTTCTATCCGGGCAGTCACCGCCTGCCTTACTCCTACGCGCGCGAATGCGGCATCTCGCTGGACGAGGGGCGTGTCGGCTACGGCGCTTATCACGCCAAATACGAGCCGCACGTGCAGTCGGTAATCCGCGACAACGGCCTGGAGCAGCACTTCTTCCACGCGTCCAAGGGCGACGTGCTGTTCTGGCACGCCAACCTGCTGCACGGTGGTTCGCGCATCCGCAGCGCAGAGCTGTCGCGGCGCGCGCTCGTATGCCACTACTTCGCGGCCGGCTGCCTGTGCTATCACGACTACACGGGCACGCCGAGCCATCTGTTGAAGCTGCCATTTCTCGATCGCGAGGACTTCGACGCGGACGCCTATCTGCGCTTTCATCCCGACGTCGCCGCGGCCGGCGCCGATCCTTACCAGCACTACGTCAATCACGGTTACCGCGAAGGAAGACGAGTTCGATGAGCGCCGACAAGCAATCAGGCCTGGGCACCCGTGCGATCCATGCGGGCCAGTCGCCCGACCCGACCACGGGCGCGGTGATGACGCCGATCTACGCGACGTCCACCTACGCGCAGGCGAGTCCCGGCGTGCACCAGGGTTTCGAGTATTCGCGCTCGCACAATCCGACGCGCTTCGCCTACGAGCGCTGCGTCGCCGACCTTGAAAGCGGCACGCACGGCTACGCGTTCGCGTCCGGACTCGCGGCGACGTCGACCGTGCTCGACGTGCTCGACTCGGGCGACCACGTCATCGCGATGGACGACGTCTACGGCGGCACCTATCGCCTGTTCGAGCGCGTGCGCCGCCGCTCGGCCGGTCTCGATTTCAGCTGGGTCGACCTCAACGACACCGCCGCGCTGGAAGCCGCCGTGCGTCCGAACACGAAGCTGATCTGGATCGAGACGCCGACCAATCCGCTGTTGAAAATCGTCGACATCGCGCAAATCGTCGAGTTCGCGCGCAAGCGCGGCATCCGCGTCGGCGTCGACAATACGTTCGCGACCCCGATGCTGCAGCGGCCGCTCGAACTCGGCGCGAACCTCGTCATGCACTCGGCGACGAAGTACCTCAACGGCCATTCCGACATCGTCGGCGGCATGATCGTCGTCGGCGACGACGCCGAACTCGCCGAGAAGATGACGTTCCTGCAGAACGCCGTCGGCGGCGTGCAGGGGCCGTTCGACAGTTTTCTCGCGCTGCGCGGCCTGAAGACGCTGCACCTGCGCATGCGCGCGCACTGCGATTCGGCACTCGATCTCGCGCAGTGGCTGGATTCGCATCCCAAAGTGGAAAAGGTGATTTATCCGGGCCTTGCTTCGCATCCGCAGCACGCGCTCGCCAAACGCCAGATGGCGGGCTTCGGCGGCATGGTCAGCATCTACGTCAAGGGCGGCTTCGACGGCGCGCGGCGCATGATGGAGCGTTGCAGGCTGTTCGCGGTCGCCGAGTCGCTCGGCGGCGTCGAAAGCCTCGTCAACCATCCGGCCGTGATGACGCATGCGTCGGTGCCGGCGGAAAATCGCGCGCGCCTCGGCATCCACGACAACCTCGTGCGGCTGTCGGTCGGCGTCGAGGACGTCGAGGATCTTCGCGCCGAACTCGACGACGCGCTCGCGGCGGCCTGAACTGCGATGTCGTTCCCCTGGCGACATCGCGAATGACGAATCCGACGCAGAACCCGGCCGCATTCCTCGCCGAGCCGTTCTCGGCTTTCGGCCGGCACCGTTCGCTGACGTGGGAACTGGCCAAGCGCGACGTGCTCGGCCGCTACCGCGGCGCGAGCTTCGGTCTCCTGTGGTCGGTGTTGAGTCCGTTCCTGATGCTGATCGTCTACACGGTCGCGTTCGGTACGATCCTCAAGAGCCGCTGGCCGCAGCAGGTGGAAGGCGGCGTCGATTTCGCGCTGATTCTCTTCGTCGGACTGATCGTGCACGGCTTCTTCGCCGAATGCCTGTCGCGCGCGCCGAATCTCGTCGTCGGCAATCCGAGCTACGTGAAGCGTGTGGTGTTTCCGCTCGAAATTCTGCCGTGGCCGATGCTGCTGTCGGCGTATTTCCACGCGCTCGTCAACGCGCTGGTGTTCGTGCTGCTGCATCTGGTCCGCTTCGGCCCGCCGCCGTGGACCGTCGTGCTGTTTCCGCTCGTACTGCTGCCGCTGGCGCTGCTGTGCGCCGGCGTCGGCTGGCTGTTCGCGTCGCTTGGCGCGTACCTGCGCGATATCAGCCAGATCACCGGCGTGCTCGCCACGGCGATGCTGTTTCTGTCTTCGGCGATCGTTCCGCTCGACGGTCTGTCGCCGGCCACAAGGGCCGTGTTCGACGCGAATCCGCTGACGTTCATCATCGAGCAGTCGCGCGCGGTCGCGCTGTGGGGCCAGATGCCCGATTGGAACGGCCTTGCGCTGTATTCGCTGGTCTGCCTCGCGTTCTGCTACGTCGCTTACGCGTGGTTTCGCGCGACGCGTCCGGGGTTCGCCGATGTCCTCTGACGTCGCGATCCGCATCGAAGGCGTCAGCAAGGCGTTCGCGATCTACGAGCGACCGCACCACCGGCTGATGCAGCAGCTGCTGCCGAACGCGCAGCGCGCCTGGTATCGCGAATTCCACGCGCTGCGCGATATCAGCTTCGAGGTCGGCCGCGGCGAAACCGTGGGCATCGTCGGCCGCAACGGTTCGGGCAAGTCGACGCTGCTGCAGATCATCTGCGGCACGCTGTCGCCGTCGGCCGGGTCGGCCGACGTGCGCGGCCGCATCGCCGCGCTGCTCGAACTCGGCGCCGGATTCAATCCCGATTTCACCGGCCGCGAAAACGTCTACCTCAACGGCACGGTGCTCGGCCTGTCGCGCGCGCAGATCGAACGACGCTTCGACGACATCGCGGCATTCGCCGATATCGGCGACTTCATCGAACAGCCGGTCAAGAGCTATTCGAGCGGCATGTACGTGCGCCTGGCGTTCGCCGTCGCGATCAACGTATCGCCGGAGATCCTCGTCGTCGACGAGGCGCTGTCGGTCGGCGACGAGGCGTTTCAGCGCAAGTGCTTTTCGCGCATCCAGCGCATGCGCGACGACGGCGTCACCGTATTGTTCGTGTCGCATTCGGCCGGCCACGTGATCGAGCTGTGCGACCGCGCGCTCCTGCTCGACCGCGGCGAGATGCTGCTCGCCGGCGCGCCGCGTCACGTGATTGCGCGTTATCACAAGCTGGCGTTCGCGCCGGCCGATCTCGTGGACGCCGTGCGCGAACAGATTCGCAGCGACGCCGACGGCATCGCGCCGGAATCCGCGTCCGATCCCGCGCACGGCGCCGCGGTCGACGACAGCGAATTCGACCCCGACATGAAGCCGATGAGCACGGTCTCGTATCCGTCACGCGGCGCGCGCATCGTCGATGCGCACGTGCAGACGCTGTCGGGCCGCCGCGTCAACGTCCTGCGCGCCGGGGCGACCTACGTCTACACCTATCGGGTCGCGTTCGAGACTAACGCGTATCGAGCACGTTGCGGCATGCTGATCAAAACCGTCAGCGGCCTGGAGCTTGCCGGCGCCGTCAGCGCGACCTGGGAAAACGCGGTCGAGCGCGTCGAGGCGGGCGACGAGTTCGAAGCGCGCTTCGAATTTCGTTGTCTGCTGGCGCCCGGCACGTACTTTCTCAATGCCGGCGTACAAGGACAGATCGACGGCGCCGAGGCCTATCTGGATCGGCAGGTGGACGTCGCGATGTTCCGCGTCATGCCGGAAGCGGGGCGGCTTGCGACGGCCTGGGTCGACCTGGATGTGCGGGCGTCGGTGGACGGCACCGATGCTGCGCGTCGGAGCGGACCGCCGCCGGGCTGACGGCGATTGCGGTAATGAATCCGGTTCGGGGGAACCGATGGTGTCGATCCGGCGCGCAGCAATGCGCGACGGTTCGAAATGGACAGTGCATGCCGGACGGGATGGCCGGATCGAAGGGGAAGCGCGGTGAGCAAACTCTATCTGCGTCGCCACGGCGACCACTACAGCGAGCGGCACGTCGTCGTCGGCGACGCGGTCGCATGCGCGAACGGCACCCGTACGCGCTTCGCGGTGGATTCGGCGAACGAGCTCGTTTCGGTGCGATTCGATCCAACGGCCGAAGCCGGCGTCTATTCGATACTCGGCGTGTGCTGGCGCGATCCCGATTCGGGCGAGGAACTGGTCCGCTACGAGACT
Organism: Tahibacter soli; assembly: GCF_025717065.2. Taxonomy (GTDB): domain Bacteria; phylum Pseudomonadota; class Gammaproteobacteria; order Xanthomonadales; family Rhodanobacteraceae; genus Tahibacter; species Tahibacter soli. Next base: position 186,405 of record NZ_JAOVZO020000001.1, read on the forward strand.
TCCGGTCCCGGCGTGGGCGCGGTCGGCGGCGTGCGCCTGCCGCGTACCGCGGATCAACCGCTCGCGTTCTGGGCGATCGACCAGGACCCGTATCTCGAACTCGTCTGGCCGGCCGAGATTCGCGCGCGGCGCGCGCCGGTCGCGCTCGACGTGGAATGGATGCACGAGACGATGAGCGAAACCGAGTCGGCGCAGATCGGCTTGCATCTGCTGGGCGTGGATCGCGACCAGCTGCTGGCCGGATCGAGCGAGACGGAACATCGGCGCGAAACGGAGTCGCCGGAGGCGGACCGGCTGCGCAGGGCGCAGATCGATACGGAACGACGGCTCGGCGAGGCCGAGTATCACCTGGCGCAACTTTCGGCCGCACAGGATCAGTCGACGATCGAATTCGACGCGCGCACCGACGGTCTGTTGCGGCAGATGGAAGGGCTGACGCACGAGCTGCTGTCCGCGTTCGAGGCGCGGACGCAGGCGGAGCGCGAAACGACGCTGCAGGCCCTGCAGGAAGAACGCGCGTCGATGCGCGGCGAGCTGGACGCCTTGCGCCGCGCCTTCGCGGCGGTCGAACACGCACTGGCTCAGACCACGGCGAAACAAGTTCACCAGCAGAACGAATTCGCGTCCCTGCTCGCGCGACTGAATGCGCCGAGCGGGTGGCGTCGCGCGCGCAACGGCGCGATTGCGTTCGTCCGGCATCTGCGGCGCAACGTCGGCGCACTGCTAGACCTGTGGCGCGTACATCGGTTCGCAGCGCAGCCGCTGGGCGACGTCGCGGCGGTCGCGACGCAGGACGGTGCGACGGTGTGGCGATCCAGCGGCGAAGATCCGCGCTTCCTGCTGGTAGCCAAAAGTGCCGGCATGCCGAGTTCGGGCTGGTACAGCCTGAGGGCGCGGATCGACCTTGCCGACACTACCGCGCTGGTCGAGCCGTCCCTCTACGTCGACTACGGCAGCGGGATGGGCGAGGCCGGCAAGATCGTCCTGCGCTTCGATCCGCTGCAGTCGTCGCAATGCGTGCTGGTGAAGTTCGAAGGCGACGTTCGTTCGCTGCGTTTTGATCCCTCGACGCAGCCGTGCGCGTTTTCGCTCGGCGATTTTCGTCTGCGCAAACTCAGTGCGATCGAGGCGGCGCTGCGACTTGCCGGACCGACGCTCGCGCAGTTGAGACGCTCCCCGCGCCACCTGTCGATGGCGTTCGGCGATGCGTACAAGGCGTGGCGCAGAGGCGGCATCGCCGAAGTGGAAAGCCGGTTGCGCGCGCTGCACGAAGACCGCCAGCGCGATCTCGGCTACGCGAACTGGGTGGCGCGCTTCGACACGCTGAGCGTCGAGGATCTCGAACGGCTCGCCGCCGCCGTCGCCCGCATGCCGCGGCGGCCGAAAATTTCCATTCTCGTACCGGTATACAACACGCCGGAACGGTGGCTGCGCCGCTGCATCGAAAGCGTGCTGGAACAGGCCTACGGCGAGTGGCAGCTGTGTCTGGCGGACGACGCTTCGACGCAGCCGCATGTGCGGCCGATCCTGCGGGAGTATGCCGCGCGCGACGCGCGCATTCGCCTGGCGCTGCGCGAAACGAACGGCCATATTTCGGCCGCGAGCAACAGCGCGCTCGAGATCGCGGACGGCGACTACGTCGCGCTGCTCGACCACGACGACGAGCTGCGTCCGCACTCGCTGTATCTCGTCGCGCAGCGTCTCGTCGAAGATCCCGAACTCGGCCTCGTCTATACCGACGAGGACAAGCTCGACGAGCAGGGGCGCCGCTACGATCCGTACTTCAAGCCCGATTGGAATCCGGCGCTGTTCCACAGCCAGAACTACCTGAGCCATCTGAGCGTTTACCGCGCCTCGCTCGTGCGCGAGGCGGGCGGTTTCCGGCTCGGCTACGAAGGCAGCCAGGACTACGATCTCGCGCTGCGCTGCATCGAGCGCCTCAGGCCCGGGCAGATCGCGCACATCCCGCATGTGCTGTACCACTGGCGTTCGGTGGCCGGCTCCACCGCGCGCGCGGGCAGCGAAAAGAACTACACCCACGACGCATCGCAGCGCGCGCTGCAGGATCACTTCGCGCGCGTGGGCGAAGCGGCCGCCGTGGAACTGACCGACAAGGGCTATTTCCGCAGCCGCTACGCGCTGCCCGATCCGCTGCCGCTCGTCAGCCTGATCGTGCCGACGCGCGACAAAGTGGAGTTGTTGCGAATGTGCGTCGACGGCCTGCTCGACCGGACCGACTATCCCGCGCTCGAAATCCTGGTCGTCGACAACCAGTCGAGCGAACCGGCGACGCTCGCGTATTTCGATCGGCTCAAGAACGAACCGCGCGTGCGGATATTGCCGTACGACCGGCCGTTCAATTTCTCGGCGCTCAACAATTTCGCGGCGGCGCAGGCGCGCGGCGACGTGATCGGTCTCATCAACAACGACATCGAAGTGATCGATCCGGGCTGGCTGCGCGAACTCGTCGCGTACGCGGTGCGCGACGACGTCGGCGCGGTCGGCGCGAAACTGTACTACCCGGACGATCGCATCCAGCACGCGGGCGTCGTCGTGGGCTTCGGGGGCGTCGCAGGCCATTCGTACCAGCGCATGCCGCGTGCCTGCGCAGGACAGATGAACCGCGCCAATCTCGTGCAGAACCTGTCGAGCGTCACGGCGGCATGCCTGTTGCTGCGTCGCGACGTGTACGAGAAGGTCGGCGGCCTCGACGAGGGCCTCAGTGTCGCGTTCAACGACATCGATTTCTGCCTGCGCATCCTCCAACTCGGCCTGCGCATCGTGTGGACGCCGCACGCCGAGCTGTATCACCACGAATCGGCGTCGCGCGGCTACGAAGACTCGCCCGAGAAACTGGCGCGCTTCCATCGCGAGATCCGTTTCATGCAGGAGCGCTGGGGCGAGCGTCTTCTCGCCGACCCGGCGTACAACCCGAACCTGTCGCTCGACACCGAACCGTTCGAGCTCGCGTGGCCGCCGCGCGCGAGCTACGCGTTCCGGAGCGGCGCCGGCGAGCCGTGACGGTCGCCGGCGCGCGAGCCGGACGTCAGAGAGGGCGACGCATCGCCGCGAACGCCGCGATGCGTCGTCGCTGTCCGACGGCAAGAGCGACGAGACCGGCGCCGAGCGCGAACCAGGTCCAGCGATTGCCCGCGGGTACCGGCGCTTCGACAAAGCCGCGGCCGACGACGAGTTGCAGCGAGCCCATGTAATAGCGCAGCCACGGGGGCGACATCACGCTGATCGGATGCACGTAGACGTCGACGGTATACGAACCGTCGGGAAGACCGTCGACCGCAAAGCGATACACCGCCGGCGGCGCCTGCGGTATGAGCTGCTGATCGACGACGACCGTGATGCGGCGTGCGCCGACCGTGATTTCGGAAATGCGCAGGTACTGTCCATCGAGCTGCAGCGTCTCCACCAGCAGCGAGAAAGGCTGCAGGGCCGCCGGCGCCGGCGGATCGAAACTCAGCACCGGGTTTTGCGCGTACGCGGCGCCGGTACCGAGCAACAGCAGAAACAGGATTTGTCGTATCCGAAGCATGTGCTTCCCCTGAAAGCGTTCACCGCTACGAACGAAGCGGTACTTGCGAGCGTGACCGGACATACGGCGGCAGTCAATGGAACTTGCGTCGGTGTCGCGAGTCCGCGACCTCGCAGGCCGATCCGGCCTACAATTGTCCCGTTGTCCATCCTCGTCGGTCCGGGAGTACGCGTCGGCAATGCAGGTTTTCGTTTGCGGCATGCACCGCTCGGGCACGTCGATGGTTGCGCGCCTGCTCAACCTCATGGGCATGTATTTCGGTCCGGAAGGCAGCGGGTTGCCGGTCAATCGCGAGAACCCGAAGGGCTTCTGGGAGCGCCGCGATGTCGTCGAATTGAACGACCGATTGCTCGCCGCGACCGATTCGGTCTGGTACGACGTTTACGGTTTTCTGGCTCGCGACACCGGTTGGCGGCCGCCCCAGGGGCTCGTTGCCGATCTGCGCGCCAAGCTGCTCGACATCGACGCGTACAGGCCGTGGTTCATCAAGGATCCGCGCCTGTGCCTGACCTTGCCGTACTGGCTGGAGCACTGCGAGCGGCCGGTCGCGGTCGTCTGCTCGCGGTCGCCGCAGGCCGTCGTCGCCTCGCTCGCCAAGCGCGCCGAGATCACCGGCGTCGTTTTTTCCGTCGACGAGGCGGTGGCGCTATGGGAGGCGTACGGCGTCGCGCTGCTGCGCGCGACCCGGTCGCTGCCATGCGTTTTCGTGCGCTATGACGATGTGCTGGCCACGCCGGAGACGGCGTGCGCGGCGTTGTTCGACGCGCTTGAAGCGGCCGGCGTGACCGGACTGCGCAGGCCGTCCGCGGCGGAGGTCGCGGCGTTCGTCGATGCCGGGCTTCAACGCAGCGGCATCGCGTCGGGGCGCGCCGCGCCGGCGCTGCCCGAACGCGTCGCGCCGATCGATGCGCTGCTGCAGCGCGGCGGCGCCGTGCCGCCGCTGTCGCGCGCCTCGCTCGATGCGTTGGCGGGATTGCACAGCCGCTTGTGGCAAGTCGTGCAATCGCGGCGGGTCGCCGCGGCGCTGACCGCGCGGGCGGCCGACATCGGCGCGGTTCTGGCGCGCGACGAGTCGGCGCCAAGCGAGCCCTGGTCGGTCGCGCGACTCAGGAAGCTCGCGTCGACGAAGTCCGCGAAGTAGCGGTTCGGACGCTTGCGCGGCGTCGATGCCGGTGTCGACATCGACGCCGCGTGCTGCGCCGCCTATTCGAAACTGCTGCGGAAAATCCGGTCGGGCGGCGGGCCGACGATGATCGGTCCGTCGGAATGACGCGTGACGCCGTCGACGCCGTCGTACGCGAGCAGTCGCACGTAGTACTTGCCCGCGGGAATGCCGGTCGACATGAACCCGAACTCGCCGGCGCCGTTCGTGGCGTTGACGGTTCCCAGTGCGATTTCGTTCCCGTTGTCCGGATTGCGGTCAGGGTCGAGCGCGATACCGACCGGAACGATCGGCGTGTCGACGTCGGTCAGGTTCCAGCGCACGACGTATCCCGGGTTCGTACGCGCGAACGGCGACAGCACGACGGAATAGATGCGCACGTCGCGGCAGGTCTCGGGGCTCGGCGTGTTGGTGCAGGACGCGGTCGGCGCGAACTCGTGCGGATCGAGCCTGAAATACGCCAGCTGGCCGACCCACGGCGAAGGACTGCCCGCTTCCAGCGCGACGGCGGCAAGGTCTTCGATGCAGAACTCGTTGACGCCTTCCTCGACGATGATGTCCTTGCTCGTCGACATGGTCGTCGTCGAGGTTCCCCAGAAGACACGTGCGACCGAACCCAGTCCGACGTCTCGCGGGCCAAACGTCTGCATCGTCACGCAGAGCGAACGATAGTAGTCGGCGTCGATGGCCTTGCGCGTGGTCGACAGCATCAAACCGGGATCGCCGCTCGTCGGGCGCGCGTAGAACGTGCCGACCGGATTGTCGTAGCGAATGTTCGTCAGCCCGCCGGTCAGGAGGATGTCGCCGGCATCCATCGGCCCCCACGCGTTGCCGATGTCGTTGGCCGCGTAGCTGTCGGCCTGGTTGCCGCGCACGTTGGGCGCGGTGACCTCCACGAGCGGCGGGGCGTTGATGTGTATCAGTCCGACGCTGTCGGCGGTGGCGCCGCTGCGCGAGACGCGGATGCGCCAGTCGCCGGGCGGCAGCTTCGACAGGTCGGCCTGGAAACTCGTGCCGGTGACGCCGGTTGCCAGCGTCGCGACCGTGCCGCCCGCGTCGACCGCGCCGATCGTATAGGTGCCCGACTGCGTATCGCTCCACGAGACGGTGAATTTCTGCGAGGTCACGGCCGGCGCGGTCAGCCGGATCCAGTCGATCTCGACGCGCACATTCGCCGCGGCGTTGGGGTCGATGCGTAAACCGCCGACCTGCGCGTATTCCGTCCAGGTATGCGGCGTGTTCGGGTGAATGTTGCCGATCATGTCGAACGTGACGATCTGCCACTGGTTCGGCGTGACGTTGAGAAAATTGGTGAAACCAAAGGTGCCGTTGCCGGAGCTTTCGCCGTCGCGCAGGAAGAACACCTGCGACGGCTGCTGCGCGGTCAGCGCCGGACCGCTCGCCGCGGTCATGCGGATCTTCATCGTCACGTAGCGATAGCGGCTCGTCACGATCGGACGGGCCGCGCCTCGGCTCAGATTGATCGTACCGCCGAGTCCGGGATTGAGCGCGTAGAAACCGGCGTCGGCGCTCGTCGTGTTGAAACTGAAGATGCCGCCGGAAAACGTCTGCGCCGTGACGCCGCCGGACTCGGCCGTGGCCACGTCGAGCGCGTTGTTCATGTCCCACGGATCGGAGAACTGGCGCGTGGCGTAGTCGTCGCCGGCAACGACGATGTGCGCCCCGCCGTCGGGTTGCGTCACGTTGAGCGCAAATGCGACAGGCGATCCGAGCAGTGCCGGAATCGATATCGCAAGGTACTTCCAATCTCTCATCTGCCGCCTCCACGTCGCATGGCGCGGAGCGAGCAAGACTCGGGCCAATGCTTGTTGCCGGACAGCATACCCCCAGCCACTTACCCGTTTGTGAATCACTCGTTCAATTCGCGGATCAGTCGAGAATCCACGGCAGGCGCAGCCACGGCAGCATCGACTGCACGCGCGCGGTCAAACTTCCCGCCTCGGCCGGAAGCGTGAATGCGAACCACGACGCGGTATTGGCGTCGCGCGCCTCCCAGCGCAGCGGGCCTTCGGCAGCCATCGCCACGGGCGTCCAGCCGGCGCCGTGCGGCGGCAGCGCCATCGCGGTGCCGCGCGCGTCGTTGCGGTACAGCGTGAACGTCACCCCCGGATCGCCGAGATAGCCGGCGAAGCGGATCACGACGTAGGGCAGACGCGGCGCCACCGCATTGCCGGCGCACGCCCCGACGGCGCCGTCGCCGACCGATGCCGAATACGACCCGACCGCATGCGCCAGCGCCGGCGTCGCCGCGTCGACGCCCGGATACTCGAAGCCGCTGCAGCCGCCCGTGCGGTTCGACAGCGGCGCTCGAATCGACGACGGCAACAGCTGGCGCGTCGTTTCGTCGTCGAGCAGCAGCGCGAGACGTTCGCGCGACGGGTACGAGATCGCGCGCGCGGACTTGCCGTCGAACGCCGCCGCGCCCTGGCCCGCGATGTACGCGGCGAGTACGGTGCGGTTCTCCTGCGCGACGCCGGCATGACGCGAGAGCGCTGCGGCGCCCTTGATGCCCCAGGCGGCAAATGCCGTCGTCGCCACGAGCGCCGAGACCGCCGCCGCCGCGACGATCGCACGGTGGCGGCGAAGCGACGCCGGCACGGCGAGAAGACGCATCGCAAGGGCGAAATTGGCGAGCGGCGCGAGCACGAGCGTATCGGTGTACCGGCTGCTCGCTATCACCATCTCGTGGCCGCGCGACCACGCGACCGCCGAGCCCTGCAGGAGCGCCCAGGCCGCGATGCCGAGCAGGTACAGGTCGATCGCGCGGCATTCGCGACGATGCGCCACGCGCCACAGCACTATCGCGCAAGGCCACCACAGTAGCGCGACGCTGACGATGCTCGGCGGCAGCGGCCACGCCGTGGTGCTCAGGAAGGCGCCGTACAGATCGGCGAGCCCCTGGGCCTTGAGCGCCGCGTGGCCCGCAACCGGCGTCAGCAGCGCAAGTCCGACGGCGGCGATCGCCGCGGCGCAGGCGGCGGCGGGCAGTGCCGTGCCGCGCGCGGCATCGCCGTGGCGCCAGCGCGCGAGCCAGACGAGCGCGAGCACCGGCGCGAGCAGCAGGCCCGACGCCAGCGTGAACAGCGACGCAGCCGCGAGCAGCACCGACGCGATCGCGGCGCCGTACCCGCGGCCGAAAGCGGCCAGCGCGAGCGCGAGCGCCGCGAAGCCGTTCATGAAGTAGAACGCGTTCTGAAAGCCGGTGATCAGGTTTTCCCAGCCGTACGGCACGATCCCGACGGCCAGCGCGACGAGCCAGCCCAGGAGCAGCGCCGGACCGCTCAGGCGCCGGAGCACCGGCCCCACGCAGACCAGCAGAACGAACGCATACAGGACCGCGTTCGCGAACGTTTCGACGAGATTGTCGAACTGGCCGCCGTTGCCGGCGAACAGGGCGAGATTGAACAGCCGCGAGAACGCGATGCGGTGTTCGTTGTGCGGCGCGAACAGTTGAGCGAGGTTGAGAGATCCCTCGACGAACGGCTTGTACAGCCCGGCGATCTCGCTGTCCCACTGATCCCAGAACGGCGTGTCGGAGCCGCAGCGCGCGAGCACGATCCAGCGCGCGAGGACGACGGCCAGCACCAGCAGCGCGCCGAGCACCCACTGGATCGCGCTGCGGTTCGCGTCGTCGACGATATACCGTGCCGGCGTCGGTTCGGCGGCCGTCGTCATGGCGCGTCCGGCACGATGGCGACGTCGCGCAGATACGCCCAGTCGCAGGCCTGGTCGCCCGCCTCGCCGGGACCGACGCGAAGCTGCACGGTCGCGTCGGCGGCGAGCGTCAGCCTGGCGCTGCGGAATCGCGCCGGATTCGGCGCGCCGGTTTTCGCGAACGGATTCAACCGCAGCACTTCCTGCGCCGGCCCGCCGTCGGCCTGCACCACGATCGCGACGCCGTCGCCGTGCGCGCACGGCGGCGCGGTCAGCGCCTCGGCGCGGATGCCGGCCTCGCCTTCGACGACGTAGGTGCCGGCCGCGACGGCAAACGTGAGCGTGCTCGGCGCGTGCGCGAACAGTGCGGGCCGCTGGTCTTCCTCGATGCGATTGACGATGCCTTCGGCGCGGATCGGGCGCTGCTTGAATCCGGGATACATCTGGCCGATCGCGTGCGCCGCGTCGGGCGGCGCCGGCAGATCGCGCTCGGCGAGCGGCGTCAGCGCGTACGTGAATTCGCGCCGCTGCAGGAACGCGAGCGCTTCGCGCTGCGGCAGCAGCCGAACGCGCGCGACGCGCGGCATCGGCTCGCGCATGAACAGGCGCGAGAAGTCGTCGAGCGAGGTGACGAGCGGCGCGACGAGAAAGCCGGTTTCGCCGGCGTCGCGCGTCATGCGCAGGCGGCGGATCGTCCCGTCCTCGAGCGCGACCTCGATGAACCAGATCGGTTCGCGCAGCAGCGCCGAGACGAGCTTGCCGGGCAGGCTCAACTGCGCCGAGAACGACAGGACGACGCCCGGCGCGTCGGCCGGGATGTCGATCCAGTCGCCCAGCGCGGCCGGCGTCGCCGGCGTCCGAACCTCGAACGGCGCCATCGCCGGCCGGTCCTTCTTGAGCAGCAGATACTTCGATTCGAGCAGCACCGGCGAATAGCGGCGCAGCAGCGAAAGGATCGACAGCGGATCGTCGATCGTCGCCAGATGATCGTCGATCGGCGAGAACGAGAGCATCACGTAGTCCGGCGCGCGCTCGCCGAGCAGGAAATTCTCGTTGAGGCGCGACAGCGGACGGGTGTACGCCGTGTAGTTCTGAAAGACCGGACGAGGCGCGTAGTTGAACCGATTGATCTCGAGCACCGCCTGCTGGTAGCCGACAAGATCGACCGTCCGGTCGCCGATTTCGGCGCGGATGCGCGGCAGCGCGAACGTTTCGGCGGCGCGTGCCGCGAGTGCCGGGAACGGCGCGTTGTGCGCTTCGCGGTTCGTCAGCAACGAGAAGTTGTTGCGGATCTGGGTCGCGCCGATCGTCACGAGCTGCGGCAGCGGCTGCTGGCCGTCGACCTGCCACAGGCGCAGGAACACGCCGGCCGAAAACAAGGCGACCGCGAGCGCGGGAAGGCCGAACGGACGCAGCACCGACTCGGTAATGCGCGGCAGCTGGGGGATCAGAAACGCGACACAGGCGAAGAAGACCGCCGTGTGCAGGTCGGCGCGGGTGAATCCCGAGCGCCACGCGAGCAAGAGCGCCGCGCCGAAATACAGGATCACGACGACGACCGCCAGCGCGCGCCGGTGCTGCCACAGCGCGAGCAGCATGACCGCGCCGCAGGCGAAGAGCGTCAGCGCGCCGGCGATTTCGATCGTCAGGCGCGGAAATACGCTCATCACGCGCGCGTAGCCCGCCGAGATCTCGATGCCGTAGGCGAGCTGCCTTCCAATGTCGCCGACGTGCTGGCCGGCGAGCAGCCACAGTGCCAGGAACGTCGCGGGCACCAGAACGAAGCATAGGGCGGCCGCGCCGAAACGGCGATTGAGCGCGAGCACCGCGCTGGCACCGAACCACCACAGCACCGCGAGCGGCGCGAGGCTGAACTTGATGCACGCGAGGGCGCTCACGTACGTCGCGGAGACGACGATGAGCAAAGTCAGTCCGGCGCGAGACGACGTATCGTTTGATCGGTACAGGATCGCCGCGAGCGCGTACGCCGGCACGACGAACCAGAGCACGTCGCCGGCGACGCCGACCGCGCAGATCAGCGCCGCGGCGACGAGCGCGATGCGCCGCGACGTGTCGGCGGCCTCGAACAGCGCCGCGGCGAGCGCCGCCTGGGTGAGGGCGAGCGCGATCTGCGACCACCAGTAGACGTCGGCGAGCGGCCCCCACCGGCTGGCGCCCGGATGCAGGAAGCCGAGCGGGCCGTAGGTGAACACGATGTCGTGGCCCCAGCGCATGCCGTGCCGGAACGCATAGCCCAGCACCGACGTCCACGAAGGATCGAGATCGTCCGTCGTGAGCGGCGGCGCGCCGAAGCGGCACCACAGCAGAAACAGGAGCGGAAACGCGATGAACCACGCGACGAATCGCGCGCTGCGCGAGGGCCTGTGAGGGGCGGTCCTTGCTGCCATGCTGAACTCTCGCTGTTGGAGTCGCGCCGCGGCTTCAAACCGCGCGCATCAATGCCGGCGAAACGAAAGGTATTTGTGACCGAGGTAGCTGCTCACCGTCGGCACCGCGATGCCGACCGCGTGCGCGATCTCCTCGACGTACGTGGTCACGCCGAGCCACGGCAGCAGCCAGTGCGCGAGCACGAGGCTCACGACGAGCGTCTGCGCCAGTCCGAACAGGTTGACGAGCACGAAGAACACCATCTGCTTGCGCAGAGAGTTCGTCGACTCGGAGAACACGAGCCAGCGGTTCAGCGAGAATGCGACCGTCATGCCGAGGCAGTAAGCCAGCACGATCGCCACGGGGTACGGCGCGACGAGGCTGAACAGCATGCGCGAGAAGAAATTCGTCGCCGCGGCGACGCCGCTGACGGCGACGAACTTGAAAAACTGCGGCGATGCGCCGGCGAGCCCGCGCGGCGATTCCCGCGACGCCGCGTCGTCGCGCGGGGGGCGTTCGATTCGATCACGGAGCGCCCTTGCTCGCGACGACCAGCGCCTGCTTGCCGAGAAAGCGCCACGCGAGCGGAACCTTCAGGTACAGCGACACCAGCCACGGCGCCTGCGGCAGGCGGCTCTTCGTCGTGTACGGCAGAAACCGCGCGACGACCACTTGCGGATCGAGTCCGGCCAGTTGCAGGCCTTCGACCAGACTGCGCTCGGTCAGCGGCGTGTGGTGGTCGAAGAAATCCCAGTATTCGCCGGGCAGGTAGCGGATGTTCGGCTGCAGCACGATCACACGGCCGCCGGGCTTCAGGATGCGGCGCGCTTCGCGGAACGTATCGAGCACGAGGTCCTTGTTCGGCAGGTGCTCGAGGAAATTGCTCATGAACACCGCGTCGACGCTCGCCGCTTCGATCTTGCTGATCGCGGTGCACGATTCGTTGATGACCTCGACCTCCGGCTTGGCGAAGCGCCGCACGTCGGGGTTGAGGTCGACCGCAATCTTGCGCGCGGCCGGAATGTTGTTGATGAATTCGCAATAGCCCGCACCGATGTCCACGACCGTATCGGTCGGCTTCACGTAGCGGCTGAAGAATTCGGTGCACAGGACTTTCCAGATCGCGTGCTTGCGTGCGAGTTCGGCTTCCGGAAAGCGCTGGTGATACAGCTTGTCGAGTTCGAGATTCGTATCGGACATTGCAGGTCTCAGCTTTAGACGGCCCGGTCAGGGGAGGCGCGGGCCGTAATGATTGTCGCGGTCGTGCAGGTTCCGCGCGCCGAAGCGGCGAGCCGGGCGTTGCGACGGTGCGAATCGGGGGCGGTACGGCGCGCGACGCGTCCGATCCGCGAAACCCGTCCGCCATCTTTACACATCGGCTTGAAGGTCGTCATATCGCGCGTCTCACCGGGCCTCGACCAGACGCCGCAGCCGCGCGGCCGTGTCGGCCGCGAGCGCCGAAAGGCGACCCTGTTCGACCGGTTCGCCGAACGCGAACCAATAGTCCGGATTTTCGTCGGCGGCGACGACGACGTAGGTCGCCGACGGCGCGGCGAGGCGGTGCGCCTGCCAGGCTTCGTGGTCCGGCGTCGAGCGCGCGAGCGCGACCGGCGGGCGCCCGTCGGTGCTTTCCAGCGCCAGATGCATCTTCGGCTCGCTCAGATAGCCCGCCGTCGATATCCGCACGTAGGAGCGCCTGGTCGGCACCGGGCTGCTGACGCAGCGGCCGACGTTCGCGTTGCCGACAACCGGCGAAAACGTGCCGACGGCTCGCGTCGCGAGCGCCGGCGTCGTCGGGTAGGCCCCCGGCGACGAAAGCAGCGCGCAGTCGGGCCACGCGATCGGCACCGCTGCGGCGACCGAGGACGGCATCATCGCGCGTACCGTCGGGTCGGACAGTAGCCCGATCACGCGCGTCGCCGACGGATGCGAAATCTCGTCGGGCGACTTGCCGGCGAGCGCCGAAGGGCCCGCGCCGGCGAGGAACGCGGCGATGTTGCCCGCGGCGATCTTTTGCTGCTCGGCCCTCGGCGCCAGCGCCGCGGCGCCGCGGATCGACCAGCCGCCCAGACAGAAGAGAAAACCGGCCGTTGCGACGACGACGACGGCACCGAGCCCGGCCGCGCGGGCGTCGTCGCGCTCGCGCAGCGACTGCACGATGCGCAGCGCCAGCAGCAGATTGGCCGCGCCGCCGAGCGCGAGCGTCTCGGTGTAGCGGCTCGCGACGAACGCCAGGCCGCCGTGTCCGCGCGCCGCGGCGATGGCGACGGCGTGCAGTGCGGCCCACGCCGCGACGCCGAACAGGAAGACGTCCAGGCGCGGCATCGTCGCGGGCCCGCGCACCAGTCGCCACACCCACAGCGCGCACGGCCACCAGACCAGCGGCAGCGAGATCGGACTTGCCGGCAGTGGCCAGCAAAGCGCCGTCATTGCGGCGGAGACGAGCTCCGTCGCGCTGCCCGCACGCAGGCCCGAATGCTGCGGCAGCGTCGGAATCAACTGCAGCCCGAACACGAAGAGGGCGCTCGCCGCGAGGACGACCGCGACGAACGGACGTCCTCGCAGCGCGCCGCCGCGGTACAGGCACAGCGCGGCGACGATGATCGCCGGCGCGGCGAGCATCCCGCTCGCGAGCGTGAACAGTCCGCACAGCCCGGCGCCGACGGCCGCAACGACGGGCGTCCAGCGATCGCCGCGGCCGAACGCGAGCGCGCCGATTGCCGCGAACGCCCACAGGCCTTCGAAATAGAACTGGTTCTGAAAGCCGATCGTGATGTTTTCCCACCCGTAGGGCAGGCTGCCGAGCGCGACGACGGCAAGGCCGGCCGACAACAGGCTGCGACGGTCCAGTTCGTGGAAATACGGCGCGGCGAACGCGCCGAGCATCGCCGCGTATACGATGGTGTTCGCGAAGGCGGCGACGACATTGTCGAACTGCCGCTCGTTCGCGCAAAAAAGCAGCAGTCCGAGAACGCGGGAAAAAAACACGCGATGCTCGTTGTGCGTCGCAAACAGGTCGGACAGGCTGAGCGTGCCGTCGACGAACGGCTTGTACAGCCTTCTGATTTCGGCGTCCCATTGATCCCAGAACGGCAGATCGGTCGCGTACAGCGACACGAAGACGCTGCGCGCGAGCACGACGGCGACGAGCGCGCACGCCAGCGCCGTGGCGTTATGCAGGCGCCAGCGGGGCGGCGCGTCGTGTTTTGCGGTCGCGCCCAACTTAGGGTCTCAGCTCAGCGCCGTGCGAACGAGGCTCTTGGCGACCTTGACGCTCTCGCAGATCGACCGGTCCTCCGGGTAGTAGTACGCGGTGTCGGCCATGCTGAAACCGGCGATCGGCGTCTTCATCGGCGGCAGCATGTCGTAGAAGCCCGGCGGACAGACGGCCTGCGCGAATTCGTAGCGATGGCAGTGCGCCGCGAGCACCCAGTCGCGTTGAAATTCGGGGTTGATCTTCGGCAGGTAGCCGAGCGTCTCTTCGATGAATTCGGCGTTGTCGCGCGCGTACTTCGGATGCGTCTTGGGCATGTAGAACGGCGCGTAGACGATCGCGTCGCCGGTCGTCGGGTTCAAATTCGAGTATTCGATGACGCCGGGAATCTCGATGCTTTCGTCGCAGATGTTCATCCAGAAATTTTCCGACAGCGGCTTTTTCAGCTTCAGGATGACGCAGACGACGGGAATGTTCTCGATCGCGCGGATCTTCGCGGCGAAATCGGCCGGCAGGTCGGGCACGAGCTTCGGCACGTACTGGATCGGCGTCGTGCTGACGACACCGTCGAACCGGTGCTCTTCGCCGCGCACGACGATGCCGCGCACGCGGCCGGCCTCGGACGTCACCTTCTCGACCGGCGAGGACAGGTGAATGCGGCCGCCGCGCTCGACGACGAAGTCGCGCATGCGCGCGAGCAGCGCATCCGAGCCGCCTTCGAGGTAGCCGAGCGATTCGGTGAACAGGTTCTTGCGCGACAGCGCGACGCGCTTGATGCGCGTGCCGAGCCACGCGGCCGAGAGTTTATCTTTGTATTCGTAGAATTTGAGATGGAACAGGCGCTCCCACAGCACCTTGTAGCTGCGCTCGCCGAGGTTCGCCTTGAGCCAGTCGATGACGCCGACCTTGTCGAGCGCGCGCCAGTCGCGCACGGACTTCGTGCGCATCACGTGCAGCGCGTAGCGGAACTTGTCGATCCAGCCGAGCTTGTCGAAGCCGAGCAGCGCGAACGGCGTACCCCATTTGTACAGGCGACCATCGCAGTAGAAGCCCATCTTGGTGTCGGTCCACTTGAGGCGGTCGGACATGCCGAGTTCGGCGAGCAGCTCGAACAGCGGATCGTCGGTCTTGCACACGAAGTGGTAGTAGCGCTCGATCGACAGGCCGTCGAAATCGAAGCTGGCCGACATGCCGCCGATGCGGTCGTCGCGCTCGTAGACGTCGACCTCGTGACCGGCCTTCAATAGTTCCATGGCGGCCATCAGGCCCATCGGGCCGGAGCCCAGTACGGCAAACTTCATCGGTCGTTTCTCATTGCGCGGTGTGTGGTCGTACCGGCCCTCGTCATCGGGCGGGTACGCTCAGGATCCAGGGAGCGGGATTGACCGGCGCCGTCACGGCTTCGCCGCGGTCCATGCGCTCGGCATGCTTGTGCCATTCGAAGTCGGCGAGCGTCGGGCGGCGCAGCACTTCGGGCGGATTGGCGATCGCGACGGCCGCGAGCAGCGCAAGCGTCGCCGGCAGCGCCAGATGCCGGCGACGGCCCAGCAGCGTTGCGAGCGCCAGCACGGCGCAGACCCAGAAGCCGAACTTGAACATGACGTAGTAGCGGTCGCCGGAGCCGAGTGTGTGGATCGGAAACGGCTGCGTCGTGTACTTGCAGGCGAACGTCCACAACTGCGCTGCGTTCGCCGCGGCGATCGCGGCCACCACCGCGCGGCGCACGGGCGTGCCGGCACCCGACCACGCGAGCACGACGAGCGCGGCGGCGACGAGGCAGAACACCGCGTTGGGCATCAGCATCTTGCCGAGCGTATGCGCCTGCAGCGACGCGGCGATGTCGGCGAGTGCGGTCCACGACGGGATCAGCGGCGACGACGCATACGCACCGAACTTGACGTAGCACACCTGCACGAGCGCGCCGGCCGCGAGCGTGACGATGGCGGCGTCGGGGCGCGGCAGCGTGCGATGCGGCCGCAGGTTGCCGGCGAGCCGCGCCTCGATCCACAGGCAGGCATAACCCGCGACGGCGCCCGCCACGGCGAAAATCGAAAACGGACCCGTCAGCGCGGCGACCGCCGTGGCCGGCACCGTCAGCCATGGTCGGCGGGGCTTCTCGCCGGACAGGAAGCACGCGACAGGCACCAGCAGATAGAACTGGACCAGCCACTGCACGTTGACCAGCGTGCCGAACACTTCGCCGGTGCTCGGCACCAGCGCGACCGCGGCCACGAGCGTCCAGAACGCGGCGCCCGGCAGCGGCAGGCGCCGCAGCGACCACAGCGACAGCGCGCCGGTCAGCAAGGCCGCGCTGCAATAGACGAGCGGCGCATGGACGTTCGACAAACCCGTCGCGATCCACGCGACGAGACGCTGCAGCACGACGAGATAGCCGGCCGCGGACGTCAGCAGGCGCGGCATCGCGTGTCCGTATTGCTCGGGGAACAGCAAGGTGCCGTCTTCGGCCCAGAACTGAGGCAGCGTCAGCGCGTCGGGCGCTTTGAGCGCGAGTACGGCCACGACAAGCACGAGCGCCAGCACAGCGTCGGGCGGCGCGTCGTGGCGGTCATTGCGCAGCGCGGTCGCGACCGGCGTGTGCGCGATGTCCTGTGCGCGCGTCACCGTCGCCGCCTCGCGTCGCGCCCGCTCATCGTTCGAGCACGATCTTGCCGTAGCGCGGATCGCAATAGCTTTCGCGTACGGCGTCGGCGAACGGCGTCTGCTTCACGCCGAACACGCGCTCCGTGTCGACGCCGGTGAATTCGTCGCCGGCCGTCAGCGCCTTCAGCTGGTCCGCCGTGAACGGCGGCTTGTCGCTGAACAACGCGTAGATTTTCAACAGCAGGCGAAACAATCCGTACGGGATGTGCACGATCGGCGTGCGCAGGCCCTTCGCGCGCTTGATCGTGTGGATGATGTCGACGTAGTCGATGCGCGTGTCGCCGCAGACGTCGTACACCGTGCCGGGCGGCTGCGTTTCGATGCACTTGACGATGCAGCGGCAGAAGTCGCGCTCGTACAGCGGCTGACGCATGTAGCGGCCGTGGCCCGGGATCGGGAACACCGGCACTTTCTCCATGAACCGCGACAGCCAGCCCAGGTGCTTGGGATCAAACCAGCCGAACATCAGCGTCGGTCGCAGCACGCAATGCGCGACGCCGCTGTCCTGCACCATGCGCTCTTGTACCTTTTTGGTGTTCGTATAATCGTCGTCGGCCACCGAGTTCACGACCGACGACGAGATGTGCACGAGGTAAGGCACGCCGTGGCGCTTGCATGCGTCGAGCACGCGCTTCGTCGCGTCCTGGTTGTTGCGCACGAACTCCTGCGGAAACTTGCCGGTGATCTGCGCGTGCAGCTGTACGACGCACGCGGCGCCGGCGAACGCGTTTTCCCAGGCGCCCGCTTCGGCGAGGTCGGCGTGGATCGTCGTCACGTCGGGGTGCAGTTCGCGCAGGATGCCGAGGTTGTGCGCGTGCTTGTCGATCGCGACGAGGTTCGTATAGCCCTGCGCCTTGAGCTCGACGATGAGATTCTGCCCGACCAGGCCGGCCGCGCCGGTCAGGACGAGCTTGTCGGCCTTGCCGACGCTCACAGCTTCACCCGCTTGAACACGAATTCCGGCACGCAGCGGATCACGAACATGATCAGCGACCAGAACCACGGCAGGTAGACGACGCTCTTGCCCTTGTCGATCGCCTCGACGATGCCCTTGGCGACGTCGTCCGGCTGCGCCCACAAGGCGCCTTTGGGAAAATTCTTCGTCATCGGCGTATCGACGAAGCCGGGCTTGATCGTCACGACCGCGACGCCGGACTTCTGCAGCCGCTGGCGCAGCCCCGACAGGAACGCGCTGACCGCCGCCTTGGCCGCGCCGTACGCGTAGTTCGACATGCGTCCGCGATCGCCGGCGACCGACGAGATCACCGCGATCGTGCCGTGGCCTTGCGCGGCGAAGCGGTTCGCCAGCGGCGTCAGGAGTGCCATGACCGACAGCGCGTTCGTGTCGAATTCGCGCCGCAGCGCGTCGACCGAGGTCTCGCATTCGGCCTGGTCGGACAAGGTGCCGTGTGCGATCAGTACCGTATCGAGGCCGCCGAGTTCGCGCTCGGCGGTGTCGATCGCGCCGGCGTGCGCGGCGTAGTCGTTGACGTCGAGCGTCGCCGTCGCGGTGCGCACGGCGCCGCGGACGCCGAGGTCGTCGGCGATCGTTTTCAGACGCGCCGCGTCGCGGCCGACGAGGCACAGCGCGTCGCCGCGGGCGGCGAAGCGTCGCGCGGTGGCTTCGGCGATCGCCGAGGTCGCACCGATGATGAGGATCCTGCGCATTGCGTTACTCCGTCACGCGCCGCCAGAAACCCGACGAAAACGCCGGGTCGAGGTAGGGTCGCAAGCTTTCCCAGGCCGGGTAGTACTGCCGGAAGCGCTCTCCGCGCATCCGCGCATCCTTGGCCGGATAGACCGCGCCGCCCGCCGCGGCGACGACGTCGTCGAGCCGCTCGAGCAGTTCGAATGTGGCCGCGCCCCGGTTCGGGAAGTCGAGCGCGAGGGTCGCGCCCGGCCGCGGGAACGAGAGGATACCAGCCGAGCGGCCCGGGCCGAACATCTTCAGGACCGCCAGGAACGAACCGGTGCCGCTGTCGGCGATCTGCTCGATGAGGTCGGTCAGCGCGTGCTCCGCGCCTTCCGGCGGCACGACGCACTGGTACTGCAGAAAGCCTTTCGGCCCGTAGATGCGGTTCCAGTGACCGATCGCGTCGAGCGGGTAGAAATACGGCTCGTAGTGCGTCAGCGCGTGCGCGACCGGCGTGCGCTGCCGGTGGTAGTACGCCGCGTTGAACGCGCGCAGCGACGCGCCGTTGATCAGCGAGAACGGCGGCGTGAACGGCACCGACAATCGCCGCTTGGGCCGCGCCGGGCCGTCGCCGGCCGGCGCGTGGTTCGCGCGGATGAAGTGGCCGCGCCCGAGCGCGTCGCCGCGCGCGACGCAGTCGATCCACGCCACCGTGTATTCGTAGTCGCGCTCCGACGCCGCCGACAGCGCGAGAAACTCGCGCAGGTTCGCGAAGCGGTGCGTTTCGATGTTCATCCAGGCGCCGCGGATGCGCTTCAAACGGATCTGCGCCCAGGTGACGACGCCGGTGAGGCCGAGGCCGCCGGCCGTCGCGGCGAACCAGTCGGCGTTCTCGGACGGGCTGCACCAGCGCCGCGTGCCGTCCGAGCGCAACAGTTCGAAGCCGTCGACGTACTCGCTGAAGCAACCGGCGACGTGATGGTTCTTGCCGTGCACGTCGTTGGCGATCGCGCCGCCGACGGTCACGAACTTCGTGCCGGGCGTGACCGGCAGGAACCAGCCTTGCGCGACGGCGAAATCGAGGATGTCCGACAGCAGCACGCCGGCTTCGCAGCGCAGCACGCCGGTCGCCGGATCGAAGCCGATGTAGCGGTCGAGCCCGCGCGTGGCCAGCAGCGTGCCGCCGTCGTTGAGGCACGAATCGCCGTAGCTGCGCCCGTTGCCGTACGGCAGTGCGGTGCCCTCGAACGCCGGCAGCGGCGCGTGGCGGTCGCGCAGCGCGATCACGCGCTGGTTCTGCGCCTGCGGGTAGCGGCCCCACGAGGTACCCGGCGACATCAGATCGCTCCGGCCACGACGATCGCGCAGAGCACGAGCACGATGCGGCTGACCGTATCGACGAGCGCGAACACGACCGGATCGTCGTGCATGCCGCCGCGATGCGCGACGAGCCAGACGCGGCTGATCCAGTACAAGAGCAGCGGGCACAGCAGCCACAGGATCTGAGGCCGGTGGTACAGCGCCTCGCTCGCCGTGCTGTTGATGTACAGCGCGAGCACGAGCACCGAGAGATAGCCGCTCGAGCCGCCGAGCGACTGGATCAGCGGAACGTCGTCGACGGTATAGCCGCGTCCGCTGGCCTTGTTCGTCGGGCCGTTCTGCAGCGCGGCCAGCTCGGTGTAGCGCTTGAGCATGGCGAGGCTCAGGAACAGGAACATCGAGAATGCGAGCAGCCAGAACGACAGGCCGCCGCCGATCGCCGCGGCGCCGCCGATGATGCGCACGGTGTAGAGCGCCGCGAGCACGACGACGTCGAGCATCACCACGCGCTTCAAATGCAGCGAATAGGCGAGCGTCAGCGCGTAGTAGATCGCGAGCACGCCGGCGAACGCGGGGCCGGCGACGAAGGCGAGCGCGAACGCGACGACGACCAGCAGCGGCGCGGCGACCAGGCCGTGGACGAGCGGCAGCGTGCCGGCGGCGAACGGCCGCAGGCGCTTGCGCGGGTGGCGGCGGTCGGCGTCGAGGTCGAACAGGTCGTTGAGCACGTAGACGCCCGACGCGCACAGCCCGAACGCGACGAACGCGACGACCGAATGCACGAGCGCCTGCGTTTCGAACACGCGGTGGCCGGCGAGTATCGGCAGGAAGACCAGCAGGTTCTTCGCCCACTGGTGCAGGCGCAGCGCCTTGAGCCACACCTTGGGCCCGCCGGCCGGGCGCTCGAACACGCGCTCGACCTCGCATTCCTGCGCGGCCGCGGCCGGCAGCGACGCTGCCGCATTGACCACGACGGCGCGTCGTGCATATTTCCACACGGCGAGATCGCGGCGTTCGTTGCCGGCGTAGTCGAAGCCGCGCTCGCCGTAGCGTTCGCGCAGCGCGTCGCCCTTGGCGCGGCCGGCGAGATTGCGCTCGCCGTCGCTCGCCATCACCGCGTCGAAGACGCCGACGTGCGCCGCGACCGCCTGCGCGAGCTGCGCGTCGGAAGCGGTGCACAGCACGCGCGGCCGGTCTTCCGTACGCAGCCATTCGACCACGCGCTCGTCGTAGGGCAGCGCGGACGGGTCGATCTGCGCGCGCAAAGCGATCTGCCGCTTCAGATGCGCGCGGCCTTTCATCAGCCAGGCGACGAATGAAAAAAGTACAGCGGATTGCGGCGCAGCAACGCCAGCGCCGACTCGAACAGGAGGTCCGAGCGTATCAGCGTGCCGTCGAGATCGACGCAAAGGGGAATGGGCGTAGTCGACATCCGTCCGGGTCCGGCCACAAGGTTGCGTGCCCGCCGTGGCGGGCAAAGCCGGAAGTCTACTATGCCTTGCCGCGCGAGGCGCTCAGGAAGGCGTGGGCCGGCTCAAAGCGAGAAACCGGTCATAGTCCCGGACATAATCGGCCGCATCGTAGCGGTGCGACGCAAATACCAGCAAAACCGCGTCCGGCGAATATTTGTACTGGATGCCCCAGACCATCGGCGGCAGGTGGATGCCGAGTTCGGGACGGTCGAGCAGAAATTCCTGGCGCCGGCTGCCGTCGTCGGCGACGACCGCGCAACTGCCTTTGACGCAGACGAGAAACTGGTGGCACGCCAGATGCGCGTGCTCGCCGCGGGTTTCGGCGCTCGGTACGTCGTAAACGAGAAAATACCGTTCCGCGTTGAATGGAATATCGGTCGGAAATTCGCCGACGCTCAGGCTGCCGCGCAAATCCTTGACTTGTTTCAATCGATGCAACGTCACGCCGGCGACCGCGGTCGCGACCGTGCCGGGTTCCGCGGGAAATGCCGTCGCTTCGGTGGCCGAACCGCGCGTCTGCGCATGCGATTCGACATAGCCGGTGATGCGCGCCGGATTGCCGACGACGATCGCGTGCGGCGGCACCGAGCGCGTGACGACCGCGCCGGCGCCGACCATCGCGTACTGTCCGATCGACACGCCGGGCAGGATCGTCGCGTTCGCGCCGATCGATGCGCCGCGGCCGACATGCGTCTGCGCGAACGTCTCGGGATATTCCTTGCTGCGCGGAAAACGATCGTTCGTGAACGTCGCGTTCGGGCCGATGAACACGTCGTCCTCGACGCGCAGGCCGTCCCACAGCTGCACGCCGCATTTGACCGTCACCCGGTCGCCGACGACGACGTCGTTCTCGACGAACACGTGGTCGCAGATGTTGCAGTCGGCACCGATGCGCGCGCCGGGCAGCACGTGCGCGAACGCCCACACGCGCGTGCGCGGACCGATCGCGACGCTTTCGCAGCAGCCGAGCGGATGGACGAAAAAATCCGCCGTCACACCGACAGTTCCGGCAGCAGCGCCTCGTACAGCGCCAGCGCCTGCGGATTGGCGAGCGCGTCGGTGTTCTTCACCGGCTTGCCGTGCACGATGTTGCGTACCGCGAGTTCCACGATCTTGCCGGAGATCGTGCGCGGGATGTCGGCGACCGCGAGGATCTTCGCCGGCACGTGGCGCGGCGTGGTGTTGTCGCGGATCTGCTTCTTGATGCGGTCGCGCAGCGCGTCGTCGAGCGTCGCGCCCTCGCGCAGCCGCACGAACAGCACCACGCGCACGTCGTGCTCCCAGTCCTGGCCGATGCACAGGCTTTCGACCACTTCGGGCAGCTGCTCGACCTGCCGGTAGATTTCCGCCGTGCCGATGCGCACGCCGCCGGGATTGAGCGTGGCGTCCGAGCGGCCGTAGATGATGACGCCCTCGTGCTCGGTCAGCATCGCGTAGTCGCCGTGGCACCACACGTTCGGGTGCCGCGCGAAATACGCATTGTGGTATTTGCTGCCGTCCGGATCGTTCCAGAAATAGATCGGCATCGACGGAAACGGCGCGAGACAGGCGAGTTCGCCGGTCTCCTCGCGCACGGGCTTGCCGTCGTCGTCGAGAATTTCCACCTTCATGCCGAGTCCGCGGCACTGCAGCTCGCCGTGGTAGACCGGCAGCAGCGGGCTGCCGAGCGCGAAGCACGAAATGATGTCGGTGCCGCCGGAGATCGACGACAGCATCACGCGTTCTTTCACGTCGCGGTAGACGTAGTCGTAGCTTTCGGGCGCGAGCGGAGAACCGGTCGACAGGATCGTCTTCAGCGCCAGCAGCTTGTGCGTCTCGCGCGGGCGCACGCCGGCCTTCTCGATCGCCGAGATCCATTTCGCGCTCGTGCCGAACACGGTGATGCCGAGTTCGTCGGCGAGATCCCACAGCGCGTTGCCGTCGGGATGCGACGGCGAGCCGTCGTACAGCACGACGCCGGCGCCGACCGCGAGGCTCGACACGAGCCAGTTCCACATCATCCAGCCGCACGTCGTGTAGTAGAAGATCTTGTCTTCGCGCTTGACGTCCGCGTGCAGCACGTGTTCCTTCAGGTGCTGGATCAGCGTGCCGCCGGCGCCGTGCACGATGCATTTCGGCACGCCGGTCGTGCCCGACGAATACATGATGTACAACGGGTGGTCGAACGGTGTCAGCTCGAACTGCAGCGCGCGATCTTCGGTGCCGACGAAGTCGGGCCACGCGACCGCGTTCGGGATGTCATCGAGCGCGAGCGCCGCGCCGCTGTAGGGAATCACGACCAGCTTCTCGACGCTCGGCAGCTGCGCGATCACGCCGCGGATCTTGGCGAGGCAGTCGTGCGTCTTGCCGCCGTACGGATACGCGTCGGTCGTGAACAGCACCTTCGGCTCGATCTGGCCGAAGCGGTCGACGACGCCGTTGATGCCGAAATCGGGCGAGCACGACGACCACACCGCGCCGAGCGACGTCGCCGCGAGCATCGCGATGACGGTTTCCGGCATGTTCGGCAGAAAACCCGCGACGCGGTCCCCAGGCCGCAGGCCCAGCTCGCGCAGCGCATGCGCGAGTCGGCCGACGTGCTGGTGCAGCTCGGCGTAGGAAATTTCCCGCGCGTGACCCCACTCGTTGCGGAACAGGATCGCCGCGCGGTCGTCCTTGAAGCGCAGCAGATTTTGCGCGAAGTTCAACCGGATGCCGGGAAACCATTTCGCGCCGGGCATCTTGTCGCCGTCGACGAGCACTTCATGGAACGTGCCCGATGCGCGGATGCCGCAGAACTCCCATACGAGCTGCCAGAAGCGCTCGGGATACCGCACCGAAAAATCGTACAGCGGCGCGTAGCTGCGCAGATCCTCGTTGCCGGTCTGTTCGCGCACGAAGCGCATGAAGCGGCTGAGGTTCGCGCGTTCGACGCGTTCGGGGCTGGGTTCCCAGATCGGCTTGCTCATGTCGGGATTGCCTGACTTCCGTGGCGGATGACGATAGGGTCGAGCGGCCCGTGACCGTCGAGCCGGCCGGTTCGATTGTTGCAGGGCGCGCGGTCGGCAGGGAAGGCTGCCGGACGCGCCATTGTATCGGCCATAGGTACGATTGCGATATCGCGATGCCTGGCATTGATCATGTTTCGCGCTGAATTTCGATTAACGACGCGGGCCGTACACGGGCGGTCCGCAGGCGGTCCACGGAAGGATCGCCGGGGGTGGGAAGCCCCCGTCGAAGGTTTGCAGGCTTTGCCTGCACCGCCGAGGGGCGGACGGATCCGTCCCTCGGCACCCCGTTGGATTCGCGCAGGGGGATTCGTGAACGAAGCGACGGAAACCGGTGTCGTGCCGGAAGCGGGAAACGACGCGACCGCGACGACGACCGAACCGCGGACGCACCGGTTCGTCTTCAGCGGCGACGTGCGCGAGTACTTTCGCATCTGGATCGTCAACCTCGCGCTCGGCATCGTCACGCTCGGCGTGTATTCGGCCTGGGCGAAAGTGCGCACGCAGCGCTACTTCTACGGCCACACGCGCCTTGCCGGCGCGCCGTTCGAATACCTCGCGCAGCCGCTGCCGATCCTGAAGGGGCGCATCATCGCGGTCGTCCTGTTCGGCAGCTATCTGCTGGCGAGCCAGTTCATGCCGCTGGTCGCGCTCGTACTGCTCGTCGTGATCAGCCTCGCGACGCCGTGGCTCGTCGTGCGCGGCCTGATGTTTCGCGCGCGCTACGCGTCGTGGCGCGGGCTGACGTTCCGTTTCGTCGGCGACTACGGCGAGGCGATCCGCTACTTTTTTCTGATGTACATGCTCGTGCCGCTGACGCTCGGACTGATCTATCCGTACATCAAGTACAAGCAGAAGGCGTTCGTCGTCGACAACCACCGTTTCGGCGGAAGGCGCTTCGTGTTCGGCACCGACGCGTCGCCCTTCTTCGGGCCGTACGTCGGCGCAGGGCTGAGCCTCGTCGGACTGATCGTCGTGTTCGTGGTGCTGGTGATGCCGGCGGCGATGGGAGCGTACGCATCGAACGACGCACAGGCCGAGGCGCGCGCGGAGCTTCTGGCCACCGCCTACACCGTCACGATGTATCTGGCGTATTTCGTGGCGTGGACGTTCCTGTCCGCGCGCATCGGCAACATCGTCTACAACCACACCTCGATCGACGGCCACCATTTCATCTCGTCGCTGCGCGCGCGCGACCTGTTGTGGCTGTACGCGAGCAACACGATCGCGATCCTCGCGAGCGCCGGCATGCTGATTCCGTGGGCGATGATCCGGCTCGCGCGCTATCGCGCCGACCATCTCATGCTCGTCGCGAGCGGCGATCTCGAGACGTTCACCGCCGAGGCGAAGACGGACGTCGGCGCCGCCGCGTCGGAAGTCGACGGCCTGTTCGACGTGGACATCGGCCTGTGAACGAACGCGCGGCGACGTGGTACGACGGCCGCACGAGCCGCGCGCACGCGGTGACGCTGCGCCGCGTCGACGCCGCGACGCTCGAGATCGATGCTGGCGACTGGTGGCGCACCGAGCCGATCGCGTCGATCGAGATAACGCCGCGGCTGGCCCGTGTGCAGCGCACGCTGCGTTTCGCCGACGGCTCGATCGCGCACGTCGACGACGACGACGCGCTCGACGCGTGGTTCGGCGAGCGTCATCGCGTCGAGGCGCGCGTCGACCGCCTGGAACGCCGCTGGCGCATGGCGCTCGCGGCGCTGGCGATCTGCGCGGTCGCGGCGGGCTTCTTCTTCGCGTACGGCTTGCCGCGCCTCGCCGACGTCGCGGCGCGCGCGATACCGCTGTCGGTCGAGCGCACGCTCGGCGCGCAGGTCGATGCGATGTTGCGGCGCATGGGCTTCGACGAAACGGGGCTCGAACGCGGGCGCACGGAGGCGATCCTCGCGCGCTACGCCGCGTACGCGGCCCTCGTCCCCGGCGGCGGCGAGTATCGCGTGACGTTCGCGCGGTCGGCCTCGGCGCGAACGCGTTCGCGCTGCCGGGCGGCGATATCGTCGCGACCGACGCGCTGGTGCGCGAACTCGACGACGACGAAGTGCTGGCCGTGCTCGCGCACGAAACCGGGCATCAGCACCATCGCCACGTCATGCGCTCGGTGCTGCAGGGATCGGCCGTCGCGCTGGCCGCGGCGCTCGTCACCGGCGACGTCGGCTCGGCCGGTGCGGTCGCGATTGCCGTGCCGACGTTTCTGCTCGACCAGCACTACTCGCGTGCGTTCGAGGCGCAGGCCGACGAATTCGCGTTCGATTCGCTCGAGCGTGCCGGGGTGTCGCCGCGCCGCCTCGCCGACGCGATGCGCAAGATCGACGCGGCGGGCGCGAAGCGCCGCGACGGCCAGGCGCTCGGGTACCTCCAGTCGCATCCGTCCAGCGCGGCGCGGATCGCGCGGGCGATCGAGCGCGCCGAGGCGTTCGAACGAAATTAGCCGTCGTAAGGCGCGAGCGACGCGTCGTCCATGACGTAAGCGGCGTTGCCGAGGTCGCCGTCG
Source organism: Tahibacter soli (assembly GCF_025717065.2). GTDB lineage: Bacteria > Pseudomonadota > Gammaproteobacteria > Xanthomonadales > Rhodanobacteraceae > Tahibacter > Tahibacter soli. The sequence continues at coordinate 212,967 of NZ_JAOVZO020000001.1, forward strand.
ACGCGTTCCTCGCGCAGCGTGCCGCGCAGCCATTGCGGCTCCCACGGATCGGGCGCGCGCACGGACTGCGCGAGCGTGACGTGCACGAGCTGGTTCGGCGGCGGCGGCGGAACGTGGATGCACGCGCCGAAATACGGCACGAACAGGAATTCGCGCACGTGCTCGGCGTCGTCGAACGCGACCGGCACGACGTAGCCGGCGAGGCGGATCCGCCGGCCGGTATACGTGGATACCGTGTGGAAAGATCCCGATTGCGTCATGCGCCGCGCGCCGTGGTGGTCGATTGCGGGTGCGTCGCCGCGGCGCAGCGCGTCGAGTTCGGCACGGGGCATGAGGTCGGTCCAGTCGACGTCGGCGTAGCCGTCGTGGGCTTTCGGCGGCGCCGCCGGTTCGGGCGCAACGGCGCCGCCGGTGACGGCCGGCGCGAGGCCGCTGCGCGCGGCATGACGGCGTGCCGCCATCGCGCCGTCGGTCGCCGCGCGTGCGAGCGCGGCGCCGTCGTCGCGTTCGACCGGTACCGGCGGCGCGGGCTCGGGCGAACAGCCCGCGAGCACGATGGCGACGACGCACAGCAAGCGCCTCATAAGCGCAGACTCAAACCGTCGGCGAGGCTGCGCCGGCACGCGAGGGCGGCGGGCACGCCGCCGGCGACAGCCGCGACCGCGACGACGGCCGCGACGAGCAGGACGTCGCGCGACGACGGCCACGCCGCGCCGAACTGCAGGCCGTACTGCGCGGCGGCGAAGTCGCTCGCGCCGGCGAGCGCGGCGCACGCGAGCGCAAGGCCCAGCGCGCCGCCGACCGCCGCGAGGACGAGCGCCTCGACGACGAGCAGCGCGAACACCGTGCCCGCGCCGGCACCGAGCGCGCGCAGGATCGCCATCTCGCGGCGGCGCTCGTTCAAACCGGCGAGCAGCACGCCGAGCATGCCGGCGAGGCCGGTCGCGACGACCAGCGCGCCGACGACGCGCAGCGCGTTTTCGGCGACGCCGACGAGACGCCACAGGCTCTGCAGCGCGACGCCGGGCAGGATCGCGAGCAGCGGCTCGGCGGCGTAGTCGTTGATGCGCCGCTGCACGGCGAACGTCGCGGCGCGGCTTTTGAGTCCGACGAAGAACGCGGTGATCGTCGCGGGCGCCTCGCGGCCGTCGGGCATGAAGTCGCGATGGATCGCGTCGATCGCCGACAGATCGACGAGCACCGCGGCATCGACCGGCGTGCCGGTGCGCGCGAGCACGCCGACGATGCGGAACGGATCGTTCTCGTGCGCGACGAAGCCGGCGAGGCCGTGCGTCAGCACGAGTTCGCGGCCCGGCGCATAGCCCAGGCGCTGCGCGACGTCGGCGCCGACGACCGCTTCGAACGTCGCGCCGAACGCGCGGCCCTGCGCGAACGCCAGGTCGCGGCGCGCACCGAAGCGATAGCGCCGGAAGAATTCGGCGGTCGTGCCGACGACGCGAAAGCCGCGGTGCGAATCGCCGAGCGCCACCGGCACGGCCCAGTCGACCTCGTTCCAGCGCGCGATCGCCTCGTAGCTCGACCAGGCGATCTCGTTCGTCGCGTCGCCGATATGGAACACCGAGTACAGCAGCAGATTCAGCGGCCCCGAGCGAGCGCCGACGACGAGATCGATGCCCGACACGGTGCCGGCGAAGCTCGCGCGCACGTCGGCGCGGATGCGCTCGACCGCCACCGTCACCGCGACGCCGAGCGCGATCGTCGCGATGCAGACGAGCGCCGTCGCGCGGCGATTGCGCAGGCTGCGCCACGCGAGCGCGAACGGCGTCATGCGACGGGCCCGATCTGCAGCACGCGGTCGAAGCAGCCGGCCAGCGCGCGATCGTGGCTGACGAACAGCACCGCGCTGCCGGCGCGGCGGCATTCGTCGAGCAGGAGGCGCACGAACGCGTCGCGTGCGTCGGCGTCGAGCGCCGACGTCGGTTCGTCGGCGACGATCAGTTCCGGCGCGCCGATCAGCGCGCGCGCCGCCGCGACGCGCTGCTGCTGGCCGACGCTGAGCGCGTATGCCGGTTGCCGCGCGAGCGCGTCGGGGTCGAGATCGAGCGCCGCGAGAAGGCGCCGCGCCTCGGCGTCGACGCCGCCGGCGAGCGCCGCACGCTCGCGCCGGCGCCGCGACCAGCGGCACGCCAGATGCACGTTCGACGCGACGTCGAGATACGGTATCAGATTGAACTGTTGGAAAATGACGCCGATGTGGTCGGCACGCACGCGATCGCGCGCGCTGGCGCGCAGGCGCGCCAGATCGCGGCCGAGCACGCGCACGGCGCCGCTCTGAGCCGTGAGCACGCCGGCGACGAGATTGAGCAGCGTGCTCTTGCCGCTGCCGCTGCGGCCGTGCAGAAACACGCGCTCGCCCGGTGCGACGTCGAGCCGTGCGAACGAGAACAGCGGCTCGTCCGCGCGCCACGCGTGGCGCAGATCGCGCAGTTCGACCACGGCGCTCACGGCGCGAGCACGAGTCGCGCGGCGCCGCGCGCGAGCGTGCGGCTGTCCTGTCGGTCGGGCAGCACGAGGTTCGCCGTCACGCGTTCGAGACGCGCGAATCGTTCGAACAACGTCAGATCGAGCGTCGTCAGTCGCGCGGGTGCCGTGCAGCGCCAGGCCGCGCGCACGTCGAAGTCGGCATGTTCGCCGGCCGTATCGAAGTCGGCCGCGCTCGATTCGAGCGCGCAGCCCGCGGCGGCCGGCAGCGCGATCCACTGCGCCGGCGCGGCGAGCAGCGCTTGCGCGCGCGCGAGCGCCGCGCGTTCGGCATCGTCGCGTGGCGCGCGCTCGAAGCCGACGATGCTGGCGCCGGGTGCGCCGAGCGCCAGTTCGAGGCGGTCGCCTTCGAGCGTGACGGCCAGCGTTGCCGCGCCGTGTTCGTGCACGCCGTGTGCGGTCGCGAAGGCCGGTGCGAGCGTGAGCCAAAGTATCGCTGTGACGCGTTTCATTGAGATGTTATAACGTAACAAATGTTATCGCGATGTAAGTACGTGATCTCCACTCGCCATTCCGTCTGGTTCGACCGCGCCGGCCTTGCCGTCTCCGGCGCGTGCGCCGTGCACTGCGCGCTCGTGCCGCTCGCGTTCGCGCTGCTGCCGTCGTTGACGCTCGCACTGTTGTCGCTGCGCGATCCGGCGCACGGGTTGGCGTTCGCGCTGTTGCGGCTCGCGCGCTACGAGGCCTGGACGATCGCCGCGGCGATCGCGCTCGCGTTCGGCACGAGCTTCGTCGCATGGCGCCGGCGCGGTGCGCGGCGCGGTCTCGCGTTCGCGTCGGCCGGCGCGCTGCTGCTTGCCGCCGCGCTGGCTGCGCCGTCGCCGTGGTCGCACGCGGCGTTCGCCGTCGCAGGCGGATTCGCGCTGTGTCTCGCCCACCGCGCGAACCTGCGCGCGGCTGACATCGAGTCGACGTAGCATCGGCGCGATCGACTCTGGAGATTGCGATGCCGACCCCGGACCCGCGCCGCCTCGCGCTCGAACGTCTCGCACGCACGGCGGGTATCGACCGCCGCGCGTTTCTGCGCGGCCTGACCGCGTTCGCGCTCGGTGCGTTCGCCAGCCCGCGCGTACGCGCGGCCGACAAGCGCGTGCGCTTCGCCGGCCATCCGTTTCAACTCGGCGTCGCGTCGGGCGTCGGCGCGCACGACCGTGTGGTGCTGTGGACGCGCCTGTGCCCCGATCCGCTCAACGGCGGCGGCATGCCCGAAGAACGCGTGCGCGTCCGCTGGGAAGTCGCGGCCGACGAGGGATTCCGGCAGATCGTGCGCGACGGCATGCACTACGCCGCGGCGGAACTGGCGCACAGCGTGCACGTCGACGTCGACGGCCTCGCGCCGGATCGACCGTACTGGTACCGCTTCTTCGCCGGCGACGAGGCGAGCGCGGTCGGGCGTACGCGCACGCTGCCGGCGCCCGACGCCGCGAACGCGCGGCTGCGTTTCGCGCTCGCGTCGTGCCAGCACTTCGAGCAGGGCTACTACGACGCGTATCGGCATCTCGTCGCCGACGCGCCCGACCTGATGCTGTTCGTCGGCGACTACATCTACGAAACCGATTCGGACGAAGACCCGGTACGCCGGCACGCGTCGCGCGAGCCGCATGCGCTCGCCGACTACCGCAATCGCCATGCGCAGTACCGGCTCGACGAGCACCTGCAGGCCGCGCACGGCGCGTTGCCGTGGATGGTGACGGTCGACGATCACGAAGTGGACAACGACTGGGCCGGCAACGTCTCCGAAGGGCTAGACCCGCAGTTCGCGGCGCGCCGCGCGAACGCGCTGCAGGCGTACTTCGAGCACATGCCGCTGTCGCCGTCGGCGCTCAAGACCGGCGCGTCGCTCGCGCTGTACCGGCGCGTCGACGTCGGCCGCCTCGCGCGCATCCATCTGCTCGACGACCGGCAGTACCGCGATCCGCACGCGTGTCCGCGTCCCGGCATCGGCGGTTCGAACACGGCCAGTCTGCGCGAATGCCCGGCGCTCGCCGATCCCGCGCGCACGATGCTCGGCGCTGACCAGGAGCGCTGGCTCGACGCCGGCCTCGGCGCGAGCCGCGCGCGCTGGAACGTGATCGCGCAGGAAACGCTGTTCAGCGCGTTCAAGCAACCCGAGGACGGTGAAGACCGCTACTTCACCGAGGACTGGAACGGCTATCACTCGGCGCGCACGCGACTGGTGAAAACATTGCAGAAGCACAAATTGAACAATGCGCTGATCGTCGGCGGCGACGTGCACACGAGTTTCGCGATGGACGTGAAAGCCGATTTCGACCGCCCCGAATCGGCGATCGTCGCGACCGAATTCACCGGCACGTCGCTGACGTCGGCGGGCATCTCGCAGGAGCGCGTCGCGCGCTATCTCAAGGCCAATCCGCACGCGCACTTCGGCAACAGCGACGAGCACGGGTACCTGCTGTTCGACGTGGACGCGGATCAGGTTCGCGCACAGTTTCGCGTCGTCGAATCGATCAAGCGGCGCGGCTCGCCGATCCGCACGCTCGCGCAGTTTCGCGCCGAGCACGGGCGGCCCGGGGTCAAACCCGTCTAGAAGCGATACCGAACCTTGGCCAACAACTGATCCGCATCGCGCAGTTCCAGCGCGTCGGCGAACAGCTCGCCCGGATCGTCGGCATGGCCGTCGCGGCGTTCGAAACCGCCTCGGCTGTAAACGAGATAGAACTCCGACTGCGGGGCGATCTCGTAGCGGTAGCGCAGCTGCACGCCGAAGCTGTTGATGCTGAAATCGTCCGCCGTGCCGTCGCGCCGGAGGCGTCCGCGCTCGCCGATGCGCCACGCACGCGCGTCGCGCGCGCCGATCGACAGCCACTGCATCTTCGCGCGCAGCTCGTGCCGCGGCGCCGGAAACCAGTTGAGATTGACGGCGGTGTCCCACTGCTTGCGCCGATAGCTCGCGAGGCGGTCGCCGTCCAGCCAGATCAGCCAGTCGTTGGAAAATCGCACGTACGCCGTCACGTCGACGGTCAGCCGGTCGCTGACGTAGTACGTGAACTCCGGTTCCCACTGCACCGCGCGGCCGTGCACGCCTTCCTGCATCAGCCACACGCCGACGATGTACTGCCAGTCGCCGACGCGCGGGCTTTCGTAGTACGTCCACATGCTCGTGCGCGACGGTCGCCAGACGTTGCCGGCGCCGCGCGCGATCTGGTCGTCGTACCCCGCGAGATCGCCGCGCAGCTGCAGGAAATACTTGCCGCCGCCCTTGAACTCGGCCGACCGTTCCAGGCGCAGGACCGGCGACAGCCGGTCGCCGTCGTCGTTCGTGCGGCCGACCGCGATGCCGGTGTACGTCACCGCGGCGGTCGCACTGTCGGCGCCGAAATCGTTGCGTTTGTAGCGCGTGCGCCATTGCGCCTGGTTCAGATCGTTGCGCGGCATGTAGCCGGCGTCGTTGAAGTCGAGATCGGCGCCGTAGTGGCTGATCCACGCATCGTGTTCCCAGCGGTCGTTCACGGTGCCGACCCAGCGCGCCCAGCCGCCGGTGCCGCGCGTGGTGATGCCCGCGTCGTCCACTTGCGAGGCGATGACCTGACCGTCGAAACGCATGCGCTCGCTCGCCTGCCAGCGCCAGTCGGTCGCGTCGACGAGCGCGCTGCGGTCGAGCGCCGGCCGGTCGACCGACGTCACCAGGGTACCGATGCTGAAGGTTTCGCCGGGCGCGAGCAGGCGCGCGGCGCGGAAGCTGCGGCCGGCGTCGCCGGATTCCTCGGCGTCGAAGAAGCCGTATTTGAACGCGCCCGCGCTGCCGTTGACCTTCAGCGCCGCGTCGATGCCGGCGGCCTCGCCGCTGCCGTCGTCCGATGCCGCGCCGATGCGCCGCGTGTACAGGATCAGACCGTCCTGCGGTGTGCGCAGGTCGAACAGCCCCTGGTTTTCGGTGAAGAACGGGCGCTTGTCGGAGTAGTACGTCTCGATCGCGTCGAAGTTGACGACGAGTTCGTCCGATTCGACCTGGCCGAAGTCGGGGTTCAACGTCGCGGTCAGTTGAAAATTGCCGCCGGGTTTCCAGAACACGTCCATGCCGCCGCGAAATTCGGTGCCGGGATTTTTCAGATCCTGCAGCACCGACACGTACGGGAAGAAGTCGAGCAGCTGCGCGCGATACTGCGCGATCTCCACTTTTTCGTAACCGGACAGAAACACCTGGTTGCCGTAGAACACCGGCGGCGTCGCCGAGCGCTCGCTGCGGCTCGCCACCACGCGGTCGAAATACACGGCCACCGTGCGCGTCGGCGTGTCGGCACCGCGCATGCTCGCGATCGTCCACGGCACGAGGATTTCGACGGTCCAGCCCTCGTCGGTTTCGTGCACGGCGTGCTGCCAGTCGGCGTCCCAGTCGCTCGAGAACTGGTTTTCGTCGGTGATGACCGCGTCCTCGATCGAGTCGGACAGCGACACGGTGAAGTTGTAACCGGTCTTGCCGTCGGCGTCGAAGTCGATCATGACGTTGACGCGGTCGGCCGCGCCGATGTTGTCGCGCGCGGTGATCGGTTTCAGACGCGGCACGCCCGGCGGCTGCGCGCAGCGGAACGCGAACGCGAGGCCCTGCGGCGTCGACAGCATGCGCGCTTGCGTCGCGAGCGTGGCGGCGTCGAGCGCGTAGGGCTGCGTGCGGCGGAAATCGGCGAACACGCGCGCGTCGGCCCAGTCGGCTTCGTCGGGCTTGCCGTCGACGACGATGGCGGCATGGGCGGGCGCGGCGAACGCGCAGGCGAGCAGAAAGAATCGGCGAAGCGTCATTGCAGGGCCGGGCGCGTCTTCAAAGGCGAGGGCGCGGATTCAACCGGTCCGGCTGCCGCGATGCAAGCGCCGGAAGTCGGGGGCGCCGCCATCTCGTCCCGGCGTTGCGCCGGGACGAGATGACGAATCGCTCAACCGAGCGCGGCTTCGAGTTCCGGCACCAGCTTGAACAGGTCGCCGACGAGGCCGAAGTCGGCGATCTCGAAGATCGGCGCTTCGCCGTCCTTGTTGATCGCGACGATCGTGCCCGCGTCCTTGATGCCGGTCAGATGCTGGATCGCGCCGGAAATGCCGATCGCCATGTACAGCTCGGGCGCGATGATCTTGCCGGTCTGGCCGACCTGCAGGTCGCTCGGCACGTAGCCCGCGTCGACTGCCGCGCGCGACGCGCCGACCGCCGCGCCGATCTTGTCGGCGAGCTTGTAGATGATCGCGAAATTCTCGGCCGAACCGACGCCGCGACCGCCCGACACGACGCGGCCGGCGCTCTGCAGATCCGGACGGTCGCTCTTGCCCTGCGCGAGTTCGACGAAGCGCGTATGCGTCGGCAGTTCGACGGACAGCGCCAGCGCCTCGACCGGCGCGCTCGCCGAACCGGTCGCCGCGGCGGCGAACGACGCGGTGCGCACGGTGGCGGCGACGATCGCGTCGGCCGGCGCTTCGACCGTGATGATCGCGTTGCCGGCGTAGATCGGACGCTTGAACGTGTGCGCGCCGAGCACTTCGGCGACGTCGGAAACCTGCGCGACGCCGAGCAGCGCGGCGGCACGCGGCAGCACGTCCTTGCCGAACGTCGTCGACGGCGCGAGCACGTGGCTGTAACCGGCGGCGGCGGCGGCGATCTGCGGCGCGTAGACGGCCGCGAGCGCGTGTTCGTTCGCGGCATTGGCGACTGTGAGCACCTTGCCCACGCCGTCGATGCGCGCGGCTTCGGCGGCGATCGCGGCCGGATCGGCGGCCAGCACCAGCACGTCGATCGATTCGGCGTTGAACGCCTTGGCGCACGTCACGCAGCGCGCCGTGCTCGGGTTGAGTTTGCCGTTCAGGTGTTCGGCGACGATCAGAACTTTGCTCATGTCGATTCCCCTTACACCAGACCCTTGTTCTTGAGCGCGGCCACGAGTTCGGCCACGTCCTTGACCATCACGCCCTTGCTGCGCTTGGGCGGCGCGGCGTAGGCGGTGGTCTTGAGGCTGTCGCCGGACGCAACGCCGAGCGACGCGAAGTCGATCGTTTCGAGCGGCTTGGACTTGGCCTTCATGATGTCCGGCAGCTTGATGAAGCGCGGCTCGTTCAGGCGCAGGTCGGTCGTGATGACGGCCGGCAGGTCGACGTCGATCGTCTCCAGGCCCGCGTCGACTTCGCGCGTGACGCGCACGGCGCCGCCGTTCACTTCGACCTTCGACGCGAATGTCGCTTGTGGACGATTCCACAGCGCGGCGAGCATCTGGCCGGTCTGGTTGCAGTCGTCGTCGATCGCCTGCTTGCCGAGGATGACGATGTCCGGCTGTTCCTTCTCGACGAGCTTGAGCAGCGCGCGCGCGGCCGTCAGCGGCTGGATCGCCTCGGACGTGACGACGTGGATCGCGCGGTTCGCGCCCATGGCGAGGCCGTTGCGCAGGTGCGCCTGGCAGTCGGCCGGGCCGATCGTGGCGACGACGACGTCGGTCGCGACGCCTTTTTCGCGCAGGCGCAGCGCTTCTTCGAGCGCGATGTCGTCGAACGGATTGGCCGACAGCTTGACGCCTTCGGTGACGACGCCGGAGCCGTCGGGTTTGACCTGGATGCGCACGTTGTAGTCAACGACGCGCTTGTAGCCGACGAGGATCTTCATGGAGCGGATTCCTTGCTGGACAACGAGGAGGCGGCGACGGCAGCCTCGGGGAGAACGCGAATTCTAGCGTGGTTCGTCCGTTTCGACAGGTCAGGCTGTCCGGACAGCACTCGCCCGGCGCAGTACGGCGGCCGCGTAGCGGTCGGCCGAACCCGCGCCGTGCGCGAAGAATAGGGACGGTTCGCTGAGTTCCAGCTCCAGAACGCGCGGCTGCCCGGCGCCGTCGTGGATCAGGTCGACGCGCGCGTAGAGCAGCGGCGCGTCCGCGGGGATCGCCGCGAGGGTGCGCGCGCCGAGCGCGAGTTCCGCGTCGCTCGGCGTGCGCGGCGTGATGTGTTCGGCCGCGAACAGCGCGCGCGTGGCGTCCTCGCCGCGCCGCAGCAGCGGACCCTTGCGGATCGCGTGGCTGAACGCGCCGTCGAGGTAGACGAGCGCGGTTTCGCCGTGGTCGTCGACACGATCGAGATACGGCTGCAGTACGACGCTGCGGCCGGCATCGATCAGGCTGCGCGTGTGTGCGAGCGCGTCGTCAAGCGCCGATCGCGCGTGCCGCCGCGCGTCGCGCGAGCCGGCGCCGACGCACGGCTTGACGACGAACTCGGTCGCGGTCGGAAAGTCGGCGAGGAACGCGTCGAGTTTGGCCGCTGCATCGTCGCCCGGTTCGACGAACCGGCTCGGCACGATCGCGACGCCGGCGCGTTCGAGGTCGGCGAGGTAGTGCTTGTCGGTGTTCCAGCGCACGATGTCGACCGGATTGACGAGCGCGGTCGCCGCCGCCGCGCGCTGCGCCCAGGCGAGGAATTCCGGCAGGCGCTGCGTGTAGTCCCACGGCGAGCGCAGCGCGGCGACGTGCCATGCCGTCCAGTCGACCGAGGGGTCGTCCCAGTCGAGCGTGGCGACGTCGGCGCCGGCGGCGCGCAGCGCGTTGACGAGCGGCGGCAGGTCTTCGTCGAGGTCGCGCGCGGCGCGGGCGGTGACGAGGGCGATGCGATAGGCGGACATTACGGTGCGGCCTCCGGCGAAGCGACGCGGCCTTGCGCGTCGACGGAAAAGGGGAAGACGTTCGCGCCGGTTTCGGCGTGGTCGGGCTCGACGAACTGCAGCGTGCACAGATTGCCGAAGCGATCGACGAGATCGTGACCGTTCGCGACCGCGATGCGCAACCCCGGCCAGGCGCCGGCGGCGCAGTCGCGCGCGTCGACGACGGTGTTGTAGACCGGCCGGCCGGCGAATATCGCGCAGCGCATCAGGCTCGCGCCGCGCGACGCGGCGCCCTTGACCATCGTGTCGATATGCGTGCGCACGTCGTCGCTGTAGTCGGGCATGGCCAGTTCGATGCGGCAGCCCGGCGGAAAATCGCGCGCCGCGAGCGCTTCGCCGATGCGCGTGACGCGCGCGCTGTCGGCGGCGTAGAGGTCGGTCCAGCGCGAGGCGATGCGGTGCGACAGCACGAGGCCGACGACGCACAGCGCGCCGAACGCGCCGACGCAAACCGCGCGCGCGGCGCGGCCGCGCAGCAGCGTCCAGATCGCCGGCACCGCGAGCGCGATGCCCGCGGCCGCGAGATAGTAGAAGCGCAGGTTCAGCGACAGCACGCCCGCGTCGTTCGCGAGCGCGAGCCGCACGATCGGCGCCTGCAGTACCGACGGTGCGGCGACGAGCACGAGCGCGATCGACGCCGTGCGCATCGCGTACGCGCTGCGCCGGCGCACCGCGACGATGCCGGCGGCGATGACCAGTGCCGCGAGGAGAGCGACCAGCGCGATCGCGAGCGGATGCAGCGACGCCGACGTGAAGCCGAACAGCGCATGCGGCAGATAGCGCCACCAGGCGAGCGCGCCTTCGACGATCGCGCCGGCGCCGGCCTGCGCGCCGGTCGTCGTCGTCGCGGTGCCGCTCGCCACGCGCAGCGCGAGTGCGGCGATCACGGCCGCGACCGCGGCGATCGCGACCCCGTAGCGCCGCTCGCCCGTCGCGTACCGGTGCGCGAGCGCGCGCACGAAGAGCGCCGCGGCGACGGCGTAGGCCACTTCCTTCGACGTGAGCGAGAACAGCAGCAGCGCGGCGCTCGCGATCGCCGCGCCTGTGCTGTCGCGGCGCAGCGCGCGTTCGCCGGCGACGAGCGCGGCGAGGCCGAACAGCAGCGCGAGCGGATCGAAGCGATCGGACAGCCAGATCGCGGTGCCGATGCCGGCCGGCGCGCAGGCGAACGCGAGGCCGGCGACGAGGCCGGGCAGCCACGGACGATCGGCGTCGCCGTCGCGCGCGAGCGCGTTGCCGAGCACGGCGACGAGCGCGGCGTTCGCGGCGTGCACGACGAGGTTCGCGGCGTAGTGCCAGACGCCGTCGGCGCCGAACGCCTGCGCCGTCAACCACCAGAACGCGAGGCCGACCGGGCGATAGAAATAGGTAAAAAACGCATTTTCACGCAGCACGACCGCGGGATCGTCGAGATGGCGCGTCAGCGCGAGCCAGCCCCAGTCTTCGGGCGTGATGCCGGCGTGGAGGGCGGGCAGGAAGGCGATCGCGGCGACGAGGGCGGGGATCAGCCAAGCGAGGGCGGGACGTAGGGGCATGGGAGCGGCGAGCGAGGTTACGACGAGCAAGGGGCTTCGGGCTCGTCATCCCAGCGAAAGCTGGGATCCAGCTCTTGCTCTTTGGGGTTTTCGCTCTCGCTCGTCATCCCGGCGCAGGCCGGGATCCAGCTTTTCGATATCGGCGAAAACCGAGTCCAGGAGCTGGATTCCGGCCTGCGCCGGAATGACGAGCAAAAAGCAAAAGCTGGATTCCAGCTTTCGCTGGAATGACGGAGTTCGTGCGACGACGCGTCATTACAGGTTCTGGTAGTTCGGCCCCGCCCCGCCTTCCGGCGTCACCCAGGTGATGATCTGGTACGGATCCTTGATGTCGCAAGTCTTGCAGTGCACGCAGTTCGCCGCGTTGATCTGCAGGCGCTTGCCGGCTTCGTCCTCGACGATTTCGTAGACGCCGGCCGGGCAGAACCGCTGGCACGGGTTCGCGTATTCCTCGGCGCAGCGCGTCACGCAGATGTCGGTGTCGGCGACCTTCAGGTGCACCGGCTGGTCTTCGTCGTGCTCGGTCGCGGCGAAGTACACCGAGGCCAGGCGGTCGCGCGGCGGCAGCGTGCGTTCGACGAAGTCGCGCCTCGGCGCTTCGTACTGGCCGATCTTGTGCAGCGAGTTCCAGTCCGGCGTGCTCTTGAGCGTCCACGGCGACAGCCCCGCCGTGACCGTTTCCCAGCCGGCGTTGGCCAGGCCCATCCACAGTCCGCCATGGAAGCCCGGTTTGATATTTCTGACTTTGTGCAGTTCTTTGCCGACCGCCGACGCGCGCAGCTTCGCGTCCCAGCCCTCGACCGAGTTCGTCGCGGCGATGTGTTCGGCCGCGAGCATGCCCGAGCGCAGCGCCTGGTGCGTACCCTTGATCTTCGGCACGTTGAGCGTGCCGGCCGCGTCGCCGATCAGCAGCGCGCCGGGCATTTCGCAGCGCGGCAGCGCCTGCCAGCCGCCGGTGACGATCGCGCGCGCGCCGTACGAAACGATGCTGCCGCCTTCGAGCAGCGGCTTGATCGCGGGGTGGTTCTTCAACTGCTGGAACAGCTCGAACGGCGACAGCATCGGATCGGCGTAGTCGAGGCCCGTGATGTAGCCGATCGCGACGCGGTCCTTGTCGAGGTGGTACAGGAACGAGCCGCCGTACGTCGCGTTGTCGGCCGGCCAGCCGAGCGTGTGCATCACCTTGCCCGGCTCCACGCGCCCGGCCGGCAGCTGCCACAGCTCCTTGATGCCGATCGAATAGCTCTGCGGGTCGCAGTCCTTGTCGAGCGCGTATTTGGCGATCAGCTGCTTGGACAGATGCCCGCGCGCGCCTTCGCCGAGCACGGTGATCGGCGCGGTGATGTCGATGCCTTGCGTATAGCCGCTCTTGTGTTCGCCGTCGCGCGCGACGCCCATGTCGCCGATGCGCACGCCGCAGACCGCGCCTTGATCGTTGAACAGCGGTTCGGCCGCGGCAAAGCCGGGATAGATCTCGACGCCGAGCGCTTCGGCCTGCGGCGCCAGCCACGCGCACAGTGCGCCGAGCGAGACGATGAAGTTGCCGTGGTTGTGCATTTGCGGCGGCACGACCGGCAGCTTGAGCGCGCGCGCTTTGTCGCGCAGCCACCAGAACTCGTCCTTGGTCACCGGCACGCAGATCGGCGGCGGATTCTTGCCCCAGTCGGGCAGCAGTTCGTTCAGCGGTTCGGGCTCGATCACCGCACCGGAAAGGATGTGCGCGCCGACCGTCGATGCCTTTTCGATCACGCAGACGCGGATGTCGGGCTTGAGCTGCTTCAGGCGTATCGCGAAGGCGAGGCCGGCCGGGCCTGCGCCCACGGTGACCACGTCGTATTCCATGACATCGCGTTCGCTCATGGCGGACTCCGGCTAGGGCGAGGAAAGGCGCATTGTCGCGGTTCCCAGCTAGAGCCGGCAATCAGGCCGGCGTACGTCGCTACACGCCGCGCATCACATCGCTGCGCTCGTAACGCGTGACATAGCTGAAAACGTCGCCCGGATGCAGCGTCACGGCCACGAGCAGGATGCGGTTCTTCGGGTCGAAATAGCGCCGCAGCGTGCGCAGCGCCGGCGTGCCGGGCTCGACTTCGAGTTCGCGCGCCTGTTCGGCGTCGAGCGCGACGGCCGACAGGATCTGCTCGACGAGGCCCACGCGCGCGAACAGCTCGCCCTCGATCAGCGCGCGCATCGCGTCCTCGACGCGCGCGAAGCCGGGCGGCAGCCCCTGCATCGTCGCGCGGCGGTATACATCGGTAATACAGAACGGTTTGAGCATGCGCCGCTGGTAGCGGATGCCGTGCAGCAGCACGCATTCGGTGCCGGCGCGCACGTCGAGCCAGCCGGCGATCGTCGCATCGGCCTCGAGCCGGTCGCTGTGGCGCAGCTGGAAGCGCGTCGCCTGGGTGTACTGCAGCAGATCGTCGATCGAACGCACGTACTGGTTGTAGCGCACCTGCGGCTCGGCGCTGCGCACCTGCGTGCCCGAGCCGCGCCGGCGCGCGACGAGGCCCATCTCCTCGAGCGTACGCAGCGCTTCGCGCGCGGTGTAGCGGCTGATCGCGAAGCGCTCGCACAGCTGCGCCTCGGTCGGCAGCATGCCGCCGACGGGATGGTCGCCGCGCTTGAGCTCGTCGCGCAGTTCGTCGGCCACCTGCAGGTAGCGCGGCTTGCGCGACGAGCGCAGGCCGCGGCGCGCGGCGCCGGTCGGCGGTTCTCGGGGTGTTTCTTCCTCGCTCATCGCGTCGTGCCGGCCACTTGACGGGGCAAGTGTACGTGTACGCGGTCGCGGATTCGCCGTCTCGCGCTGGCGTAGAAATAGGCATCGGTCATAATCGGGCGAAGCAGGATAGGGAGGGGACTGGATGAATGCGGTAACGGACGAACTCGCCGGACACGAATTGCGCGGCGCGGCCCTGTGTCACCAGCTGCACTGGCTGGCCTCGGGGCGCGTCGACGCGGAGTGGCTGACCACCCTGTACCTGTCGGCGATCGAGCGTGAAAACCCGCGCCTCAACGCGTATATCGCCCTCGACGCGGCCGGCGCGCGCGCGGCTGCCGCGGCGGCATCGGCGCGGCGCAAGTCGGGCGGCGCGATCGGCCGCCTCGACGGCGTGCCGGTGGCGATCAAAGACAATTTCGACGTCGCCGGCTGGGCCACGACGGCCGGCCTGCCGGGCCGGCGCGAGCATCGCGCGACGACCGACGCGGCCTGCATCGCGCGCCTCGCCGCGTCCGGCGCGGTGATCCTCGGCAAGACCAATCTCGACGAAGGCGTGCTCGGCGCACGCACGCACAACGCGCACTACGGCGCGACGGTCAATCCGTGGCGCGAAGGCTACGGCGTGGGCGGATCGTCGGGCGGCTCGGCCGCCGCGGTCGCGGCGGGCCTGTGCGCGGCGGCGCTCGGCTCCGACAGCATGGGCTCGATCCGCATTCCCGCGAGCCACTGCGGCGTCGCGGCGCTCAAGCCCACGCACGGCGAAATCTCGGTGCGCGGCATGGTGCCGGCGGCGCGCAGGCTCGACACCGTCGGCCTGATCGCGCGCGGCGTCAACGACCTGACGGTGCTTCTGCAGGTGCTGGCCGGCTACGACGCGGAAGATCCGCGGTCGCGCAAGCGCCGCGTCGCGTTCGCGCCGCCGGACTGGGAGCCGGGGCGCTTGAAGAGCGGCGTCATTCCGAATCTCGCGGCGCTCGGCACGTCGCCGGAAGTCGTCGAAGTGTTCGAGAACGCGCTCGTGACGCTGCGCCAGGAGCTCGGCGAGCGCCGCGGCGTGAGCTTCGCCGATTATCCGTTCGACCGCGCGCGCCGCGCCGGCCTGTTGCTGATGGAAGCCGAAATGCTGTCGACGTTCGCGAGCGATCTTGCCGACGCCGCGCATCCGGTGTCGCCGGGCTTTCGCGCGATGCTCGAGTTCGCGCGCGGCAAGTCGGCGCCGGACTACGTCGCGGCCGACCGCATGCTCGACGCGTCGGTGCTCAAGATGCGCCGCGTGTTCGCCGAGGTCGACGTGCTCGTCACGCCGACGACCCCGGGCGCCGCGGTGCCGCTCGACGCGCCGGAACCGGCGAACCAGGCGCTGTTCACGAGCTTCCCGAGTCTCGCCGGCTGCCCCGCGGTGACGATTCCGATGGGCCGCTCGGCCGACGGCCTGCCGCTCGGCATGCAGTTCGTCGGGCCGCCGGGTTCGGATCTGCGCCTGCTCGAACTCGCGGAAGTCTGTGCGGCCGCGCTCGACGCGGCGCCGGTCTATCCGCCGCGCGGGTAAGCGTCGCCGCATGAAGCCGCTCGACGGCGTCCGGGTGCTGGATCTGTCGCGCATCCTTGCGGGGCCGTGGTGTACGCAGCTCCTGGCCGACTACGGTGCGCAGGTGACCAAGATCGAACGTCCCGGCAGCGGCGACGATACGCGCCGCTGGGGACCGCCGTTTCTGCAAGGCGCCAACGACGAGGCCGTCGCCGCGTATTTCCTCGCGTGCAACCGCGGCAAGCGGTCGGTCGCGCTCGACTTCGCGCAGCCCGACGGCCAGGCGCTGCTGCAGCGTCTCGCCGACGATGCCGACGTCGTCGTCGAAAACTATCTGCCCGGCACGCTCGCGCGATACGGGCTCGACTACGCGACGCTCTGCGCGCGCAATCCGCGGCTCGTGTACTGCTCGATCAGCGGTTTCGGCCAGGAGGGCGCGAACGCCGCGCGGCCCGGCTACGACGCGATGATCCAGGCCGAGGCGGGTCTGATGTCGCTGACCGGGATTGCCGACGGCGAGCCCGGCGCGGGGCCGCAGAAGGTCGGCGTCGCGGTCAGCGACCTCATGTGCGGCATGTACGCGGCGACGGCGATTCTCGCGGCGCTGCACGCGCGGTCGGCGACCGGGCGCGGCGCGCATCTGGATCTCGCGCTGTTCGACTGCCAGGTCGCCTGGCTCGCGAACCAGGGCATGAACTTCCTCGTCGGCGGCGAAGTGCCGCACCGGCACGGCACCGCACACCCGAACATCGCGCCGTACCAGACATTCGCGACGGCCGACGGCCATCTGATGCTCGCCTGCGGCAACGACGCGCAGTTCCGGCGCCTGTGCGACGAGGGCGGCGTGGCGGCGCTCGCGGACGATGTGCGTTTTGCGACGAATGCCGCACGCGTGGCGCATCGCGGCGAACTCGTCGAGCGCCTGCAGGCGGTATTCGCCGCGCGCACGACCGCCCAGTGGCTCGCCGCGCTCGCGGCGACCGGCGTGCCGGCCGGGCCGGTCAACGATCTCGCGCAGGTGTTCGCGCACGAGCAAACGCGCGAGCGCGGTCTCGCGTTCGAGATGACGCATCCGACGCTCGGACCGCTGCCGCAGATCGCCAATCCGGTGCGCGCCGACGGCGCGGCG
This sequence comes from Tahibacter soli, assembly GCF_025717065.2. GTDB lineage: Bacteria > Pseudomonadota > Gammaproteobacteria > Xanthomonadales > Rhodanobacteraceae > Tahibacter > Tahibacter soli. Next base: position 230,016 of record NZ_JAOVZO020000001.1, read on the forward strand.
TGGCGCGCGGATCTCGCGCCGCCGCGCCTGGGCGAACACACCGATGAGGTGCTCGCGTCGCTCGGCGTCGATGCCGGCGAGCGCGAGCGGCTGCGCGGCAGCGGCGTCGTTGGGTGAAATATAAAAAGAAAATTCAAAATAAAGAATCCCTCTCCCCCAAGCTTGCTTGGGGAAGGCCGGGGTGAGGGGGCGGCGCCGCAGTCTTCGTCGACGTCGACGCAGTGCCTCGCGTCGCCCCCTCACCCCAACCCTCTCCCCCGCAAGCTTGCGGGGGAGAGGAGCCCGGCATGGCCACGCGCATCCACTGCGACATCGAGCGCCCTCATCGAACGGAGTCACCCATGAGCACCTGGTCCGACGCGATTCTCGAACGCTGCCGCTCGCTGCCCGCGATGCGCACGGCCGTCGTCCATCCGGTCAAGGCCATCGCGATCGAAGCGGCCGACGACGCGCGGCGGCGCCACCTGATCGAACCGGTGCTGATCGGGCCGGCCGCGCGCATCGCCGAGGCCGCCGCCGAGGCCGGCGTCGACATCGCCGGCTGGGAAGTCGTCGACGTCGAGCACAGTCACGCCGCCGCCGCGAAAGCCGTCGCGCTCGCGGCCGGCAAGGGCGTCGACGCGATCATGAAAGGCGCGCTGCACACCGACGAACTCCTGGCCGCCGTCGTGCGCAGCGACGCGGGTCTGCGCACCGAGCGCCGCGTCTCGCATGCGTTCGTCATGAACATCGCGACGTATCCGAAGCCGTTCATCATCACCGACGCGGCGGTCAACATCGCGCCGGCGCTCGAGGACAAGGCCGACATCGTGCGCAACGCCGCGGACCTCTGGCGCGCGATGTTCCCCGACCAGGGCCGGCCGAAGGTGGCCGTGCTCGCGGCGGTCGAGACGGTCAATCCCCGCATGGCCGCGACGCTCGACGCCGCGGCGCTGTGCAAGATGGCCGACCGCGGCCAGATCGCCGACTGCGTCATCGACGGCCCGCTCGCGTTCGACAACGCGGTCAGCGCCGAGGCGGCGAAGGAAAAAGGCATCGTCTCCGCCGTCGCCGGCGACGCCGACATCCTCGTCGTGCCCGACATCGAATCGGGCAACATGCTCGCCAAGCAGCTGACGTTCCTGAGCCGCGCCGAGATCGCCGGCGTCGTGCTCGGCGCGCGCGTGCCGATCGTGCTGACGAGCCGCGCCGACGACGAGCACGCGCGATTGCTTTCGTGCGCGCTCGCCGTGCTGCTCGTCGACGCGCGCGCGGCGGGCCGCTTCAAATGACCGACGCGCTGCTCGTACTCAACACCGGCTCTTCGAGCCTGAAGTTCGAGGCGCAGCGCTACGACACGTTCGAGCGGCTGGCGTGGGGGCAGGTGTCCGGCATCGGCACCGACGCGCGGTTTTCGGCGCGTCTTGCCGGTGTCGATGCGGCGATCGCGACGCCGCTCGCGTCGTCCGATCACGACGCGGCGCTCGTCGCCGTGCTCGACTTCATCGACCGTCACGACGACGACTGGCGCCTGCGCGCGATCGCGCACCGCGTCGTGCACGGCGGCCTCAAGTTCGTCGAGCCGGTCGTCGTGACGCCCGCGGTGCTCGAAGAGCTCGGCAAGCTCGTACCGCTCGCGCCGCTGCACCAGCCGCACAATCTCGCGGGCATCGCCGCGTCGGCGCGGCTCGCCGGTCACGCGCCCGACATCGCCTGCTTCGATACCGCGTTCCATGCGCGCCACGATCCGCTGTTCCAGCGGTTCGCCGTGCCGGCCGAACTCTACGAGCGCGGCGTGCGGCGCTACGGGTTTCACGGCCTGTCGTACGAATGGATCGCGCGCGTGCTGCGCGACACGCGGCCCGATCTCGCGGGCGCGCGCGTCGTCGTCGCGCACCTCGGCAACGGCGCGAGCCTGTGCGCGCTCAAGGGCGGCGAAAGCGTCGACACGACGATGGGCATGACCGCGCTCGACGGCCTGCCGATGGGCACGCGCAGCGGCGCGATCGATCCCGGCGCGGTGACGTACCTCCTGCGCGAACTCGGGTGGGACGCAGCGCGCGTCGAACGCACGCTGTACGAGGAATCGGGCCTGAAGGGCCTGTCGGGCCTGAGCAACGACGTGCGCACGCTCGTCGCGAGCGACGCGCCCGGCGCGCGCTTCGCGCTCGACTACTTCGCGCTGAAGGTCGCGCAGTACGCGGCGACGATGGCCGTGTCGATGGGCGGTATCGACGCGATCGTGTTCACCGGCGGCATCGGCGAGAACGCGGCGTCGGTGCGCGAGGCGATTCTCGCGCGGCTGCGCTTTCTCGGCGACGTCGAGGCGCTCGTGATTCCCGCCAACGAGGAACGCATGATGGCGCTGCACGCGCGAAGGCTCGTCGAATCGTAGCGCACGATCCGGACGGACGCGCCGCCGCGCTCGCGCGACAATCGCCGCCATGACCTTCGAACTTCCGCTCGCCGCGCCCGCATGGCAGCCGCTGCCCGATCTGCCGGGCGCCACGCTGCGCTACGCGCCGCGCGCGATCGCCGATCCCGACGCGTGGTTCGCGCGCCTGCGCGACGAGATCGCGTGGGAACGCCATCGCATCCGGCTCTACGGCCGCGAAGTCGATTCGCCGCGCCTGTCGTCGTGGGTCGGCGACGCCGACGCGGTGTACACCTATTCGCGCACGCGCTTCGTGCCGCATCCGTGGACGCCCGCGCTCGGCGCACTGCGCGACGCCGTGTCGCGCTGGTGCGGCGCGCCGTTCAACAGCGTGCTGTGCAATCTGTACCGCAGCGGCGCCGATTCGATGGGCTGGCACAGCGACGCCGAGCCCGAACTCGGCCCCGAGCCGGTCATCGCGTCGCTGAGTTTCGGCGCCGTGCGCCGCTTCCGGCTGCGGCACAAGCGCGATGCCTCGTTGTCGCTCGACCTGCCGCTCGCGCCGGGCAGCCTGTTCGTGATGGCCGGCACGACGCAGACGCACTACCGGCACGATCTGCCCAAGACCGCGCGCGTCGCCGCGCCGCGCGTCAATCTGACGTTTCGCGCGATCGCCGCGTCATAGCGTCGCGCGCAGTTCTCGCGCGTCGCGCGCGTCGGCGTGATCGGCCGGCAGCTCGCGCGCGTACACCGCGAGCGCGCGATCGACGAGCGCCGCGACGCCGTCCCGCCGTCGCAGCGCGAGTCGCACGCGCGCGGTTTCGATCAGGCATGTCGCGGTGCGCAGGCCGTCGGGGTACGCGTCGCCGTCGTACGCCGCGAGCGCTTTTTCCAGTTGTTCGCTCGCGCCGTCGAGGTCGCCGTGCTTGCGCAGCACGCGGCCGTAGATCACGCGCGACCACGGGTAGTGCGCTTCGTTGCCGTCGAACGCGGCGACGTCGGCCGCGACGCCGTCCCGCATCAACGCTGCGGCTTCGTCGAGCCGACCGGTGCGTTCGAGGAGCAGCGCGAGGCTGTTGCGCGCAGAGCCGCGCTTGCGCGGCGGATTGAGACGTTCGGACAGCGCGTAGGCCTCGCGCAGCAGCGGTTCGGCGTCTGCGTCGCGGCCGATTTCGCCGAGCGCCGCGGCGTAGTTGCCCTGCGCGGTGCGCGTGCGCGCATGCTCGGCGCCGAGGCGCTCGCGCCAGATCGCGTACGCCTGCCCGAACAGCGGCGCGGCTTCGTCGTAGCGGCGCCGGCCGTACAGCAGCAACGCGTAGTTGTTCATCGCGACCGCCGCATCGTCGCTGCGTTCGCCGAAAACCTCGCGCCGCGCGGCGATGTTGCGCTTGAACAGCGCCTCGGCCTCGTCGATCTCGTTCGCGCTCTGCAGCCACAGCGCGAGTTCGCCCTCGCTCGACAACGTCAGCGGGTGCCGTTCGCCGTAGTGCCTGACGTGCAGCGCGAGCGCCTCGCGCATCAGCGGCACGGCGGCCGGCGCGTTCGCCCCGGCGCCGATCGCGCCGGCGAGTTCGTGCAGCCGCGAGGCCACCGACGGACTTTCGGGATCGAGTTCGCGCTGCAGCGCGAGTGCTTCGCGCAAGAGCGGCTGCGCTTCTTCGTGGCGCGCCTGCGTCGTGCGCAGGTAGCCGAGCGCGGCGAACGCGTCGATGCGGGTCTGCGCCGATGCCGCGGGGCTCGCGCGCACGAAATCGGCGACGTTGGTCAGGCGTGTGGAGGCGTCGTCGAGCCGGTCGAGGTCGATCTCGATGCGCCCGCGCTGGATTTCGGCTTCGGCGCGCAGCGCGTCGCTGTAGGGCCGGTCGCCGAGCATGTTCAGCGCGGCGTCGATCGCCGCGAGCGCGTCGTCGTAGCGCCCGGCTTCCTCGAGCGCCGCCGCGAGCCGGATCGCGGCGCGCGCCCGTTCGGCGCGGTCGCTGCCGGCGTCGGCCGCGAGCGCGGCGCGTGCGGATTCGAGCAGGCCGATCGCCCGCGCCTCGTCGCCGAGCGACGCGTAGATCGCGCCGAAATCCGACAGCAGCGCGCCGCGCAGGGCGGGCTGGTCGGCGAGACCCCGTTCGGCGCGGCGCGCGCCCTGGTCGAGCACTTCGCGCAGCGGAATCTCGCGGCCGCGCGCCTGCTCCGGGTCGATCGCGGCGAAGATGCCGGTGAGGTATTCGCGCACGGCGAGCGCCGTGCGCGCGTGACGCTCGATCTGCCGCGCCTGCGTCCACGCGACGCCGACGCCGATCGCGATCGTCGCCGCGATCGCGGCGACCGCCGCAACGCCTGCGCGGTGCCGGCGCAGGTATTTGCCGATGCGCCGTCCGCGCGACGCCTGCGCGCCGGGCAACGGCCGGTGCGCGAGCCATGCGTCGAGATCGGCCGCGAACGCGTCGACGCTCGCGTAGCGCGCCTCGGGCGACTTGGCGAGCGCGCGTTCGACGACGGCATCGAGGTCGCGATCGAGCGCGCGTGCGAGCACCGCGACGTTCGAACCTCGGCGTGCGGCGAGCGTTGGGGCGTCGGGTTCGGCGTCGCGCGCGAGCGCCTTGCGCAGGCGTTCGGGTTCGGCGTGCGCGACCGCGTCGGCGTACGCGACGCGGCGTGCCGGGTCGATCGCGTACGGCAGGCGCCCGCACAGGAGTTCGTACAGCAGCATGCCGAGCGCGTAGACGTCGGTCGCGGTGCCGATGACGCCGCCGTCGAGCTGTTCGGGCGCGGCGTAGACCGGCGTCAGTGCCTGCGTCGTCTGCGTCGCGTCGTCCTCGTCCAGCAGTTTGGCGATGCCGAAGTCGAGCAGTTTCGGACGGCCGTCGGCGGTGACGAGCACGTTGCCGGGCTTGATGTCGCGATGCACGACGAGGTTGCGGTGCGCGTACGCGAGCGCGTCGAGCACGCGGCGGAACAGGCGCACGCGCGCGGCGGGCGCCAGCCGCAGCCGGTCGGCGTAGCGCGTGATCGGCTCGCCGTCGACGACTTCGAGCGCGAACCACGGGCGCCCGTCGGCATCGATGCCGCCGTCGAACAGGCGCGCGATGCCGTCGTGCGACAGCCGCGCGAGGATTGCGCGTTCGCGCGCGAGGCGCTGGCGCTGCGACGGGCTGTCGAGCCCCGCGCGAATCTGCTTGAGCGCCACGCGCTGCGCGATGCCCGGCTCGTCGCGTTCGGCGAGGTACACCGTGCCCATGCCGCCGCTGCCCAGGCGCGAGCGCAGCCGGTACGGGCCGATGCGTTCGGGCAGCGCGTCGGCGCCGGCGAACAGCGGCGCACCGAACTGCGCGGCGCCGGCGTCGAGCGGCGCCGCGCCCGCGTGGGCCGCGAGCAGCGCCTCGACTTCGGCGCGCACGTCGGGCGGGCACGTCGCGGTGTCGCCAAGCAAGACGGCGCGTTCGGCGTCGGTCGCATCGGCGCAGGCGGCGAACAGTTGCTTGATCCGTTCCCAGTCGGGTTCGTGCGCGGTCATCGGGTACCTCAGCCTTCGGTTACGCGATCGGGCGCCGCAGGCGGCAGCTCATGCGCCGAGTTCGCGCGCCAGCACCGCGCGCGCGAGCGCCCAGTCGCCGCGCACGGTGCGCTCGCTGAGCTTCAGCTCGACCGCGATCTCGTCGAACGTGAAGCCGCCGAAGAAATGCCACTCGACGACGCGGGCGGCACGCGCGTCGCGTCGGGCGAGCCGCGACAGCGCCTGGTCGATCGCGAGCACTTCGCTCGCGCGGGCGTCGGCGAGCGCCGTCGCCTCGTCGAGTTCGGCCGGGCGCTCGCCGCCGCCGCGCTTGTCGGCGATGCGCCGGCGCGCCTGGTCGACGAGGATCTGCCGCATCGCGCGCGCCGCGAGGCTGTAGTAGTGGCCGCGGCTTTCGAGCGTACCGGCGTAATTCGCCGCGAGCTTCGCCCAGGCCTCGTGCACGAGCGCCGTCGTGTCGAGCGTCGCGCCGGGATTGCGCCGCAGCTCGGCAGCGGCGATGCGCTTCAATTCCGCGTAGATCCGCGCGAACGCGGCTTCGCGCGCGTCGTCGTCGCCCCGTTGCGCCCGGTTGAGGAGCTCAGTCAGTTCGTTGTCCGGCATCGATCTTCCCCCCGTCCCGGGCGAGTCTAGCAACGCCCCTGCCGGCGATTCATCGGGCGGTACGCCGTTTGGCCGTCCGTTCGCCCATAATCGCGACCGTTTGATCGGGGCGCACGAATGCAAGAGGAAGAACCGCGCGCGCAAAGCGCGTACACGCTCAATACACGGGTCGGCTTCGTCGTCGCGCTCGCACGGCGCCTGCACGAGTACGGCACGGCGGCCCCGCGCCTGGAAGACGCGATCAGCAAAGTCAGCGAACGCCTGGACCTCTACTGCGACGTGCTGTCGACGCCGACGTCGATCGTGCTGTCGTTCGCCGAGACGAGCCAGGGCAAGCACGCGGTCGCGCAGCTGACGCAGGTGATTCGCCTCGCGCCCGGCGAGGTCAATCTGCGGCGCCTGTGCGAGGTCGACAACATCGCCGACCGCGTGATCGACGGCAGCCTCGACCTGCGCACGGGCTATCGCATGCTGCGCGAGCTCGATCGACCGATGAGCCCGCGCGGGCGGTGGCTGACCGTGCTCGCGTACGGCGTGTCGTCGGCGAGCATCGCCTCGCTCCTGAAAACCTCGTGGGCCGACATCGCGGTCGCGGCGCTGTGCGGCTGGCTGATCGGTCTCGTCGCCTACGGCGCGGTCGGACGGCCGCGGCTGTCGGCGAGCTTCGAGGCGGTGTCGGCGCTCATCGTCACGGTGATCGCGATCGCGGTCAGCGCGTACGTCGTGCCGCTGAGCCTGAAGCCCGTCGTGCTCGCCAGCCTCATCGTGCTCCTGCCCGGCATGACGCTGACGACGGCCGTGCGCGAGCTGTCGAGCCAGCATCTCGTGTCGGGCGTGGCGCGCATGGCCGGCGCAATGGCTACATTGCTCAAATTGACGTTCGGCACCGTCGCCGCCGCGCAATTGTGCCGCGTCGTCGGCGTCGTGCCGTCGTCGGAGGTGCTGCCGGCCGTGCCGGTCTGGGCGGAATGGCTCGGCCTCGTCGCCGGCGCCTGTTCGTTCGCGGTGATTTTCAGGAGCGGCCGGCGCGACGTATGGATCGTGATCGCCTCGATCATGCTCGGCTACGCATTGACGCGTTTCGGCGGCGCGCGCTTCGGACCGGAATTCGGCGTATTTATCGCCGGCCTCACGATCGGCGCGGTGAGCAATGTATACGCGACCTTGAAGCAGCGGCCGGGCGCGTTGATCCGCGAACCCGGGATTATCCTGCTGGTGCCCGGCAGTATCGGCTTCAAAAGCCTGTCGTTCGTTTTCGAACGTGACGTGCTTCTCGGAATCGATACCGCGTTTTCGCTCGTAACGATACTGGTGTCGCTGGTCGCGGGGTTGTTGTTCGGCGACCTGCTGGCGCCGCCGCGGCGCAGTCTTTGAAATTCGAGCCGGGTCGTTGCGACCCGGCTCGCAAGCGCGTCAGATCAGGAGATCTTTCTCTTTCTTGCCGGCGCCGATCGCGGCGACGAACCAGCGCGGACGCTTGCCGCGGCCCGACCAGGTTTCATTCGGCGCCTGCGGATTGCGGTATTTCGGCTTGACCTTCTTGCCGGCCGACTGCTTGCGCGCGGCGCCGAACAGTTCTTCGATGCTGAAGCCTTCGGTCTTGGCGAGATTCACGATTTTTTCGCGAACCTTGCCGATTTTTTCGCGCTGCAGATCGTTCTTGCGCTGTTCGGCGCGAAGAATAAGATCGTTGAGCTGTTTCGGATTGAGACTGTCGAGATCGATGGCCATGGTTATCCTCGAAGTGGGAAGGGCGGCGAACGCGGCGACAATTCCGTTTTTCGCATTCGTCGCTCGTGTATCTGCGCATGCACTTTTAAACCCGCGGGCATGCACGGGGCGCGATTTTGTACTTAATCGCCATTCCAATGCAAATTAATCTGTCCCGCGACAACTGCCGAGCCGGACTTGCACCGGCGCTCGCCGCGGGCTAGCGTGGCCGGTCGGGTCCGTGCGCGCCGACGTGATACCGACCGCCTCGACGCGCTACTATTCGCCGGGCGCCGCCCTACGCGGCCGACCTTCGATCGATGTCTCAGGGGTGAGCAGTGGGACTGCTGGACGAACTCGAACAGGAAGCGCAACGGCGCAAGGCCGGAGCGGACGACGTCGAGCGTTTGAAACAGGAACGCGAGGCGTCCTATCGCACGCAGCTCGAGCCGGGCATGGCAGCGCTGTACGAATACCTCCTGAAGCTCACGCAGAACCTCGCCTTCATCAAGCCGCGCAAGACGTTCACGCATGCGATCGCCGGCTACGGCAACGTCGTGTTCGCGGTCGAGCACGAGTACGACCTCAAGATATCGAGCCAGCCGGCCTCCAAAGAGATCAAGCTGTCGTTTCCGTGCAGCGTCGTGACCGACGAATGCCCGTCGGTCGAGGTGCTGACGTCGTCGCGCATCAAGACGGTCGCCGGCGCATTCCAGCGTTTTCATATCGGCGGCATTACGCCGACGAAGAAAGACGCGTCCGGCGACGTCATCGCCGCGACGTTCCGCGCGCGCGGCAGAGCGGTATTGGCGGCGCAGTTCAACGCCGACGCCGAGACCGGTCTTCTGCGCATGACGTTCGCGAATTTCGACCAGCTCGGCGGCCAGCTCACCAAGACGGCGACCGGCGAGCAGTTCAACGAGCAGATGTACGACGAGATCGGCCGCTACGTCGCGCGCGAGCCCAATTCGCTGTTCCGCGAAGCGCTGCCCGACGACTACCGCAAGCAGCTGCGCACGAAGGTGCAGCAGGAAGAAATGAAGCGGAAGTGGGAGGCCCAGATGGCCGACCGGCAGCGCCAGGAGCTGGCCGACCTCGAACGCCAGCAGGGCCTGGCCGGCAAGCTGACGAAGGCGGTCGAAGTGTCGGCCGGCGGGTTGTTCGGCAAGCTGCGCGGCCTGGTTTCGAAGAAGGACAAGGACGGCGACAAGTAGCGCCGTTCGCTCGTCATCCCTTTTTTGCTCGTCATCCCGGCGAAAGCCGGGATCCAGCCTTTGACTTTCACGCCTGAGAAGCTGGATCCCAGCTTTCGCTGGGATGACGGACGTTAGAACAGCCCCAGCACTTCGTCGCGCGTCAGCTGCTTCGCCTCGGTATCGCGACGTCCGCGGTATTCGAACGTGCCGGCCGCAAGGCCGCGTTCGCTGACGACCACGCGATGCGGAATGCCGATCAGTTCCATGTCGGCGAACATCGGGCCGGGACGCAGCCCGCGATCGTCGAGCAGCACTTCCACGCCCTTCGCCGCAAGCTCCGCATACAGCGCGTCCGCCGCCGCGGCCACTGCCGCGTCGTTCTTCGGGTTGATCGTGCACACCGCGATGCGCCACGGCGCCATCGGCTCGGGCCAGACGATGCCGGCCGCGTCGTAGTTCTGCTCGATCGCGGCGGCCACGATGCGGCTGACGCCGATGCCGTAGCAGCCCATGTACATTTCGCGACTTTTACCGTCCTGGTCGAGCACGGTCGCGCCGAGCGCTTCGCTGTACTTGCGGCCGAGCTGGAACACGTGGCCGACCTCGATGCCGCGCGCCAGGCGCAACTCGCCCTGGCCGTCGGGCGAGGGGTCGCCCTCGACGACCTTGCGCAGGTCCTCCACGCGCGTGACGCGCGCGTCGCGTTCCCAGTTCGCGCCGCGGTAGTGCGTGCCGTCGGCGTTGCCGCCGCAGACGAAATCGGCGAGCACCGCGGCGCTGCGGTCGACGATGACCGGAATCGTGTCGGGCAGGCCGACCGGTCCGATGAAGCCCGGGCGGCAGCCGAGCGCCTTGACGATGTCGGCTTCGTCGGCGAGCGCCGACGCGCCCGGCAGTTCGGCGAGCTTGCCGGCCTTGACCTCGTTGATCTCGTGATCGCCGCGCACGCACAGCGCGACGAGGCCGTCGACGCCCTTGACGAGGATCGTCTTGACGCACCGGGCCGGATCGACGCCGAGGAACGCCGACACCTCGTCGATCGTCTTCTGCGTCGGCGTGTCGACGCGCGCGAGTTCGGCCGCGGGCGCCGGGCGCACGGCGACGGGCGCGACCGCCTCGGCGAATTCGATGTTCGCGGCGTAGTCGGAGCCGGTCGAGAACGCGATCGCGTCTTCGCCCGAATCGGCGAGCACCTGGAATTCGTGCGACACGCTGCCGCCGATCGCGCCGGAGTCGGCCTGCACCGCACGGAATTTCAGGCCCAGGCGCGTGAAGATCCGGCCGTAGGCGTTGTACATGTTCCAATATTCCTGCTCGAGCCCGGCCGGGTCGAGATGGAACGAGTACGCGTCCTTCATGATGAATTCGCGCGCGCGCATCACGCCGAAGCGCGGGCGGATCTCGTCGCGGAACTTCGTCTGGATCTGATAGAAGTTGACCGGCAGCTGCTTGTAGCTCTTGAGCTCGGCGCGCGCGAAGTCGGTGATCACCTCTTCATGCGTCGGGCCGTAGCAGAACTCGGCGTCCTTGCGGTCGCGGATCTTCAGGAGCTGGCCGCCGAACTTCTCCCAGCGGCCGGTTTCCTCCCACAGCTCGCGCGGCTGGATCGACGGCATCAGCACTTCGATCGCGCCCGCGCGGTTCATTTCTTCGCGCACGGCGGTTTCGACCTTGCGCAGCACGCGCAGGCCCAGCGGCGACCAGGTGTACAGGCCCGCGGCGAGCTTGCGGATCATGCCGGCGCGCAGCATCAGCTGATGGCTGGCGATTTCGGCGTCGGCGGGAACTTCCTTGACGGTGGCGAGGTGATACTGGGAAAGGCGCATGGGCGTCGATCGAACACGGAAAGTCCGTGATTCTAGCCGGTCCTGCCGTGCTGCGGTTCGTTTGCGCGGGCTACTTCGCCGGATCGGGCGGAATCGGGCGCGCGTTCGGATCGGCGCCCGGCGCGCGATAGCCGGGCACGACATTGGTGTTCGGATCGTAGCGCACCGTTTCGTAGCGGCGGCCGTCGGGCGGCGGCACGTCGGTGACGTTGAGCACGCCCTTGTCGTCGCGCCACTTGTACAGCACGGGCGACGCACGGTCGGCGGTCGGCGATACGGGCGCAGCGTGCCGCACGGCGACCGGCAGCGTCTGCGGCGCGAAATACCACCAGCCGACCGCGCCGGCCGCGAGCGCGGCGAGCAGCCACAGCCAGGCCCGGCCGCGCTGCGGCGTCACGTTCAGCCTGCCGGCGGCGCGCAGTACTGCTGCACGATCGTGCGCGCGACGGCGAGTTCGGCGTCGCGGTCGGCGCCCGCGAGCGGCACTTCCTTGCCGTCGCGCGTGGTCACGAGCTGCTGCTGCCCGGCGAGCAGGCCTTCGCGCTGCTTGGCTTCGGTGCAACGCTGCGCCCGGCGCTGCTCTTCGGTCTGCGGCTCGCCCGCGGCGGGCGCGGCGGCGGCCGGGTCGGCCGGCTTCTGTTCGGTCGCGGTCGACGTGATCGGGGCGGCCTGGCCGACGATCCGGATGTTGTCGAACTGCTGGCCCTTGGGCGGCGGCGAGTCGGAAAAATGCATGATGCCGTTAGCATCTTTCCACTTGTAGACCTTGTTGTCGGCGGCGTCGGCGACGCCGGCCGCGGCGACGAGCAGGCCGATCATCAGATAGCGAATTTTCATGGTTCTCTCCGGCACCAGTCTGTCTTGAGTATCGCGCGGCGGCCGGTGCTGCGGCGTCCGCCTTCGTCACAATTCGTCAAAGAAGGCGGCCTAAGCACTTGCTGCGGCGCGGGGTTTGCGGGTCTGCGCCCGGTCGATGCACCCGGTCGCCTGGATATCACTGTCGGGGGCCGGTTACAAGCCGCGCCGGCGCGCCGCGTGCGGGCCATGCGCTAAACTCGCGCAAAATCCGGCTACGGAAGACGCATGGAATCGAGCGACACCGCGCGGCGCAAACCGCACCGCGGCATCTACCTGCTGCCCAATCTCCTGACCACGGGCGGCATGTTCGCCGGTTTCTACGCGATCGTCGCGGCCATGGCCGGGCATCCGTCGGACGCGGCGATCGCCGTGTTCGTCGCGGGCCTGCTCGACGGCCTGGACGGCCGCGTCGCGCGCCTGACGAATACGCAGAGCGAGTTCGGCGTGCAGTACGACTCGCTCGCCGACATGGTCAGCTTCGGTCTCGCGCCGGCGCTCGTGCTGTACACGTGGTCGCTGTCGACGTTGAAACAGTACGGACCGATGGCCGGCAAGCTCGGTTTCGCGGCGGCGTTCGTGTACGCCGCTTGCGCGGCGCTAAGGCTGGCGCGGTTCAACACGCAGGTCGGCGTCACCGACAAGCGCTATTTCCAGGGGCTGGCGAGCCCGGCGGCGGCGGCGCTGACGATGTCGTTCGTCTGGGCCGCGGCCGACAACGGCCATGCCGGCGGCGACCGCCTCGTGCAGATCGTCGCGCCGTGCATCGCCGTGCTGGCGGGCCTGCTGATGGTCAGCAACCTGCGCTATTTCAGCTTCAAGGCCGCGCCGCACTCGTCCGAGCGCGTACCGTTCGTCGCGGTCACCGCGGTCGTGCTCGTGTTCGTCGCGCTGTACATCGACACGCCGCTCGTGTCGTTCGCGATCGCGTCGCTGTACGCGGCCTCTGGGCCGGTGCTGACGCTGTGGGGCCTGCGCCAGCGCCGCAGCCGGCGCGCCGAGGGCGCGCGCGGCGAGGAGCCGCCGGTCTCATGACGCCGAGCACGGCCACGATGCTCGCCCGCGCCGCGCAAGGCGACGACGCCCGCGCGTTCGCGCTGCTGGCGGACCTGTCCGAGGCGCTGGCCGAATCGCTCGACCTGCGCCAGACGCTGACGCAGGCGCTCAACCGCATCGCCGACTACATGGAGGCCGAAGCCGCGTCGCTGTTCCTGCTCGACGCCGCGACCGGCCTGCTCGAGTGCAAGGTCTGCGTCGGCCCGGTCGATCTGACCGGCCTGACGCTGTCGATGGAGCAGGGCGTCGTCGGCCTCGCCGCGACCGAAAACGCCGTGCAGATCGTCGCCGACGCGCAGACCGATCCGCGCGTGCACAAGCGCATGGACGCCGAGACCGGCTTCGTCACCCGCTCGCTGCTGTGCGCGCCGCTGACGACCGCGAACGGCCCGATCGGCGTGCTCGAGCTCATCAACCGCAAGAGCGGCGCGCCGTTCGATGCGACCGACGCCGGCATCCTGCGCCTCCTTGCCGCGCCCGCCGCGCTCGCGATCAACAACGCGCGCATGGCGCGCGAGCTGATCGAACAACAGCGTCTCAAGCGCGAGTTCGACCTCGCGCGGCGGCTGCAGAAATCGCTGCTGCCCAAGCGTCGCCGCGCCGGTTTTCCGCTGCTCGCGGTGAACGTGCCGGCACACGAGATCTCGGGCGATTTCTACGACTATTTCGACCTGCCGGACGGCCGCATCGGTTTCGTCATCGGCGACGTTTCGGGCAAGGGCCTGGATGCCGCGCTGCTGATGACGCGCGCGGCGAGCCTCCTGCGCTGGGCCGGCAAGGACGGTCTGGCACCGTCGGAATGGCTGCGCCGCGCGAACGACGAGCTGTGCCAGACGACGCAGGACGGCCGCTTCGTCTGCGCGCTGGTGGGCTACTACGCGCGCGCCTCGGGCCAGGTGCGTCTGGCCGGCGCGGGTTTTCCGCCGGCGCTGCTGCACGCCGACGGCGACTACGCGGAGTTCCGTTCCGACGGCCCGCCGCTTGGCATCGTCGCCGACATGACCTTCGCCGAGACGATGGTGACGCTGGGTAGTGGAACCTTGTATTTCTTCTCCGACGGCGTGACCGACGTGCGCACCGGTGCGAGCCGGCTCGGCAACGCCGGCGTACGTTCGCTGATCGACCGCTACGCGACGCTGCCGCCGGAAGTGCGGCTGCGTTCGATGGTGTCGGAGCTGCGCAGCTTGAAGCTCGTCGACGACACGACCATCCTGCTGCTCGAGGAGCCGCGCGCGCATCCGCCGCAGGTGCTGCTGCGGCGCAGCTTCGCGGCCGAACCGGAGCGCATGCGCAATGTCCGCGCCGACCTGCGGCACGCGCTCGACGCGGCGCAGGTCGCCCCCGAACTGCGCGACCGCCTGGTGCTCGCCGTCGACGAGGCGTGTTGCAATATCATCCGTCACGCGTACCGCGACCGTGCCGGCGACATCACGTTGTCATTGCGGCGCGACGGCGACGTGCTGGAATTCGAACTGCGCGACAGCGCGCCGAGCGTCGATCCGTGTACCGTCAGGCCGCGCGAACTGGGAGAGTGCCGGTCGGGCGGGCTCGGCGTCGCGATCATCGATCAGGTTATGGACGAGTGGCTGCTGCAGCCGCGCAGGGGCGGGAGCGGCAATGTGCTGCGCATGATCAAGCGCTGCCCGCAGCCGCAGGAGGACGAGGCATGAATGAAGTAACCAGCGAAGAACAGGGCGATTTCACGGTCGTGCGATTGTCGGGCGAGGTCGACCTTTCCTGGTCGCAGCAGGTGCGCCAGGCGATTCTCGACGCGCTCGAGCGCGAGGCCGGCGTCGGCGTCGAGCTGTCGGCCGTGAGCTATATCGATTCGTCGGGCATCGCCGCGCTCGTCGAAGGGTTTCAGAACGCGCGCCAGAACGGCCGGCGCTTCGCGCTCGTCGCGGTCAGCCAGGCGGTGATGGCGGTGCTCGAACTCGCGCGGCTCGACCGCGTGTTTCCGATCGTCGCCGACGTCGAAGCGGCGCGCGCGGTCTGATGGAGCCGGTCACGCGCCCGCTCGCGAGCCTCGGCCGGGCGACGATCGGTTCGATCGCCGGCTTCGGCTATGCGGGGATGCTGCTGGCCGAAAGCTTCTGGTTCGCGCTCGTCGGCTGGCGGCGCGGGCAGCCGGTGCGCATCGCGTCGATCGCCGCGGAAATGCGCCGCATCGGCGTCGACGCGCTGCCGATCGTCGGCATGCTGTCGCTGACGATCGGCATCATGCTCGGCATCCAGTTCGTCGCGGCGCTCAAGGAATTCGGCGCGCAGTCGCAGGTGGTGCTCGCGGTCGCCAAGTCGGTCACGCGCGAATTCGGCGCGCTGATCACGGCGATCCTCGTCGCCGGCCGTTCCGGTTCGGCGCTCGCCGCGCGCATCGGGTCGATGACGGTGTCGCAGGAAGTCGACGCGCTGAACGTGATCGGCATCGAGCCGGTGCGCTATCTCGTCGCGCCGGCGCTGATCGCGATGCTGGTGATGCTGCCGGCGCTGACGATTTTCGCCGACACGCTGGCGATACTCGGCGCGGCGCTGTACAGCGCGCCGGCGCTCAACGTCACGCCGCTCGCGTACATCATGAACACGATGGCGCTGCTCGAACCGGGCGACATCTGGCAGGGCGTCGCCAAGAGCGTGGTGTTCGCGATCCTGATCACGCTGATCGGCTGCAGCACCGGCTTCGGCGTGACCGGCGGCGCCGAGGGCGTCGGCCGTGCGACGACGCGCGCGGTGGTGCTGTCGATCTGCTACATCATCGTGGCGGACATGATCTTCTCGTTCTTCCTCAATCGATAGGCGGGAACGTGGCCGACGCCGAAGCGCTGATCGACGTGCGCGGACTCGAAGCCTGGTACGGCAAGCGGCGCATTCTTGCCGACGTCGATTTTCGCGTCGAACCGGGCGAGATCCGCGTGATCATGGGCGGTTCGGGGTCGGGCAAGAGCACGCTGCTGCGTCACGTGCTGGGTCTGCACCGGCCGAGCGCCGGCACGATCCGCGTGCTCGGCGTCGACATCGCGCATGCCGACGCCGCGCAGATGCTGGATATCCGTCGCAAGATCGGCGTGTCGTTCCAGGGCGGCGCGCTGCTCACGTCGCTGTCGGTCGGCGACAACGTGGCGCTGCCGCTGCGCGAACTGACGACGCTCGACGAGAACACGATCCGCATCATGAGCCGCATCAAGCTCGAGGTCGTCAACCTCGGCGGCTTCCAGGATCTGATGCCGAGCCAGCTCTCGGGCGGCATGGTCAAGCGCGCCGCGCTCGCGCGCGCGATCGTGATGGACCCCAAGCTGCTGTTTTTCGACGAACCGTCGGCGGGGCTCGACCCGGTCGTATCGGCCGAACTCGACGAGCTGATCCTGCGCCTGCGCGACGCGCTGCGCATGACGATCGTGGTCGTCACGCACGAGCTTGAAAGCGCGTTCAAGATTGCCGATACCATTACCGTGCTGGACCAGGGCAGGGTGCTCATGACCGGCACGGTCGACGAGGTGCGCAACGCCGACAACGAGCGCATCCAGGATTTGCTGAACCGGCGGCCGCGCGAGGTGGTGGTCGACGTCGACGCGTACATGAAGCGGCTGACGGAAGAGGACGCTTAGCAATATCTGCCTCCTCTCCCCCAAGCTTGCTTGGGGAGAGGCCGGGTGAGGGGGCGGCGCTTGGTATTTCGTCGATCTCGACGAGGATCGCGACGGCGCCCCCTCACCCCACCCCTCCCCAGGCAAGCCTGGGGGAGAGGGAGCGAATATCGGAAGGATTGGAAAAAGGAACAACGTGAAACGTGATCATGTGAACTACACTCTGGTCGGGGCGGTCGTGCTGGCGGCGCTGGCGCTGCTCCTGGTCGGGCTGTACCTGATCACCGGCTCGTCCGGCGGCCGCGCCGACTATCACACGTACTATCGCAACGTCACCGGCCTGCGCCACGGCGCGCCGGTGTTCTACCAGGGCTATCGCATCGGCCAGGTCAGCGCGCTGACGCCCGAGCGCGGCGCCGACGGCACGCGCTACAAGGTCACGCTGAGCGTGCGCGAGGACTGGCCGATTCCGACCGACTCGATCGCGCGGCTGCAGTCGAGCGGCCTGCTCGCCGACGTGTCGATCGGCATCTACGAAGGCAAGGAAAAGAACAACCTCGCGCTCGGTGCCGAGATCAAGGGCGAGGAGAGCTCCGACATCTTCGGCGCGATGAACGAACTCGCCGGCGAAATCACCTCGCTCACGCGCACCCAGATCACGCCGCTCGTGCGCACGCTGTCGCAGCGCGTCGACTCGATCACGGGCTCGCTCGACAAGGGAACGCCGGAAATCGTGTCGCAGGCGCAGGCGCTGCTGGTGCGGCTCAACCACGTGTCCGACGCCGCGAACGACCTGCTCAAGCCGTCGAACCGGCAGGCGGTCAGCGGCATCCTCGGCGACGTGCGCGCGGTCAGCGTCGATCTCGTCACCACCAAGGAAAGCCTCGACACCGCGCTGATCGAAATCGCGGCGATCGCGAAGGAAAACCGCCCGGCCGTGAACGAGGCGCTGACCGATCTGCGCGCCATCCTGTCGGCGTTGTCGGGCCGCATCGACGCGATCGTGCATCATCTGGACGCGGCGAGCCGCAACGTCGACGAATTCAGCCGCGAGATCCGCAAGAATCCGAATCGCCTGCTGCTCTCGCCGAAGGCCGACAAGCTGGAGGAATCGGAGAAATGAAGTCCGTCGTTCTGGCGTTCGCCATCGCGTTCCTGACCGCCGCATGCACCGCGCCGACCGTGCCGGACATGGTGTACTACCGGCTGCCCGAGCCGACGCTCGACTACGCCGCCGTGACGCGCCGGTTCGAACTGCCGATCGACGTGAACGTGTTCGCGGCCGACGGCCTGTATTCCGAGCAGGCGCTGATCTTCACGCAGCGCGAAGACGGCCGGGCGCTGCAGACGTATCACTACCAGCACTGGGTCGATCCGCCGGCGCGCCTGTTGCAGCGACGGCTGATCGGCGTGCTGCGCCGCGCGCAGATCGCGCCGCTCGTGACCGATCGCCTGCCCGCGAGCGCCGACGCGCTCGTCATCACCGGCGTGATCCTGCGCTTCGACCGCGTGCGCGCGGCCGATGGCCAGCATGCCGAGGTCTCGGTGCAACTGCGCATCGAGCGCGGCGGCGATCTGCTCGACGAACACGTGTACAAGGCATCCGAGACCGCGAAGAGCGACGAGTTGAAATCGACCGTCGATGCGTTCGGCGCCGCGCTCGACACGATCTACGCCGAGTTTCTCGTCGACCTCGGCAAGCTCGATCTGGAGCGCAAGCGATGAGCGCGCAGACCGTTTACGCACCCGACGCCGAGCGCCTGCGCCGCCTCGACGCGATGGGCGTGCGCGTGTATCGCCTGCGCTCGGCCACGCCGCGCGCCGGAGAACCGGCGTCGCCCGCGGCCGACGCCGCGGCGAACGCCGCGGGCGTGCGTCTGCTCGTGGTCAGCGACGAGGCGCGCACGCCGGCCGCCGACGCGATCGTGCGCACGCTCGGCGTCGCCGACGCAGCGATCGGCTGGTGCGTGGCGCGCGGCGGCAAGCTCGACGCGCTTGATCTGGACGCCGGCGCGTACCTCGTACTCGGCGAGCATCTCGCCCGCGTGCTCGGCGCCGAACTGCCGACCGCGACGCAGCAGCGCGCGTCGATCGTCGTGGCCGCGGCGCCGTCGGCGCTGCGCGGCGACGCGATGGCCAAGCGCCTGCTGTGGCAGGCGCTGAAGCCGCTCAAGCGGCGTCTGGCGGTGCGCTGAGATGGTCGCGATCCTGCAGCCGCTGTTTCCGGAAATCCGCCCGATGAAGCTCGAGGATCTCGAGCGCGTCGTCGAGGTCGAATCCGCGGCCTATCCGTTTCCGTGGGCGATCGGCATCTTTCGCGACTGCATGCGTGCGGGCTACAACTGCTGGGTGCTGTCGCGGCCGAACGAAATCGTCGGCTACGGCATCCTCTCGGTCGCCGCGGGCGAGGCGCACGTGCTCAACGTCTGCGTGCGTCCGGGCGAGCAGGGCAACGGGCACGGCCGCCGGCTGATGCGGCGCCTGATCGACCTTGCGCGCTGGCATCGCGCCGAGCGCGTGTTTCTCGAAGTGCGCCCGTCGAACGGGCCGGCGATCGCGCTGTACGACCAGCTCGGTTTCAACGAGATAGGCCGGCGGCCGAACTACTACCCGGCCGTGCGCGGTCGCGAGGACGCCATCGTCATGGCGCTCGAACTTTTGCCCGACGTCGGCGAGGACTGACTAGTGGCCTGTAACAGATGAATCGGAAGAGGGATCGCGAAGGACGCATCGTGCAGGACGCCGCTGCGGAGCGAGGCCAATAGCACAAGCTATTGGCCGAGTGAGCAGCAAGTCATGCGCGGCCAGGACGAGCGAGCTACTTTCGATTTGTCTGTTACAGGCCACTAAGTTCAGCGCGTCGTCGAACGATCGCGCACGACCGTGAACTCGCCCTCGATGACGCCCGGCGGCGGAGGCGGCGCCTGCGGACGCTCGGCCTGCGCGGGAGCCGCGGTCGGACGGACGAACTGACGCGCGGCCCAGATGACGGCGCCGATCGTGACGAGCGCGAGCGCTGCGAAGAATCCGAACACCACGAGCGCGGCGAGAATCAGAACGCCGATGACGGCGGACACGGCGCGCAGGAACGGATGGCGCGTGCGCGGAAGCCGGAACATGGTGGTGTACATGAGCGCTTTGCTCCGTATGGCATCATTGCCGATTGCTGAGGTCCCAGTCTGGGGATTGCCATCGCGGACTCAAGTGCCGCAAGTCAGGATGAACGAAAACAAGGTGTTATGCCGCGTCGACGACGTTCCGGACGGCGGCGCTGTCGCGGTCGACGTCGCCAGTTCGACCGGCGGTTTCAGCGTCATGGTGCTGCGCCAGGGCGAGCGCGTCTACGCGTATCACAACGAGTGCCCGCACGCCGGACGCCGGCTCGACTGGTCGCCCGGCAAGTTTCTGATCAAGGACGGCGTGATCATCTGCGCCGCTCACGGCGCGACGTTCGACGTGCCGACCGGCGCGTGCCTCGGCGGGCCGTGCCGCAGCGGACTGGCGGGCGTGCCGGTCAGCATCGTCGACGGCAACGTCGTCGAGCCCTAGTGGCCTGCAACAGACAAATCGAAAGTAGCTCGCTCGTCCTGGCCGCGCCGTACTTGCTGCTCACTCGGCCAATAGCTTGTGCTCGGCCTCGCTCCGCAGCGGCGTCCTGCACGATGCGTCCTTTGCGATCCCTCTTCCGATTTATCTGTTACAGGCCACAAACGCTACCGCGCGATCAGCCAGTTCACGCAGACCAGCAGCGTGACGAGCAGCAGCAGCGTCAGCGGCGCGCCGACGCGCAGGAAGTCGCGCCGGCGATAGCCGCCGGGGCCGCCGACGATCGTCAGCACCGGGTTCGCGTTCGCGATCAGGAACGTGTTCGACGTCGAGATCGCGACGATCAGCGCGTACACGGCCGGGTTGCCGTTCGAGGCGAGCGCGATGTTGATCGCCATCGGCACCATCATCACGGTGGCGCCGACGTTCGACACGACCTGCGCGAAGAACAGCGACAGCACCGCGATCACCGCCTGCAGCGCCCACTGCGGCCAGGCGCCGAGATACACGAGCACTTCCTGCGCGACCCACGCCGCGGCGCCGGTCGAGTCCATCGCCCAGCCGAGCGGAATCAGGCAGGCGAGCGTGAAGATCGTCTTCCAGTTGATCGCGCTGTACGCCTCGTCCATCGTCAGCACGCCGGCGAGCAGCATGCCGACCGCGCCGGTCAGCATCGCGACCGACAGCTTCATGCTGGTGAAGAGGCCCAGCAGCATCGCGAGCGCGAAGAACGTCAGCGCGTGCCACAGCTTCGCCGGGCGCGCTTCCTCTTTCGGAATGTCGGTGACGACGACGAAGTCGCGGTCTTCGGCCGCGTGCACGAGATCGCGCCACGCGCTGTGCATCACCAGCGTGTCGCCGGCGCGCAAGCTCACCTTGCGCACGTCCTCGCGAAACACCTGGTCGCCGCGATACACCGCCAGCACGCTGATGCCGTGGCTCTTGCGCATGCGCAGGTCGCCGAGCATCTGCTTGATGTAACGCGAGTTCGGCGGGATCACCGCTTCGGAAATGCCGGCGCGGCCGGGATTGAACATGTCGCCGAACTGGCGCAGGCGCGAAGAGAGCTTGAGCAGCTGGTTCTGCGCGAAATCGTTGACGTGGTCGCGCTGGCCGAGCACGCCGAGCACCGTGCCGACCCAGATCATCTGGTCCGCCGGCGGCGCCAGGCGCGATTCGTTGCCGTTCTTCATCGCAAGGATCAGCGGCGCGCCGCGCATCTGCTCGACCTCGCCGACGCTCATGCCGACGAGCGGGCTTTCCGCGGTGACGGTCAGCTCCATCACCTCGCCGTCGATGCCGTAGGTTTCGGCGAAGTACGTTTCGGTGCGGCCCGGCGTCACCTTCTGCTTCGTCTCGACGTCGGGCAGCACCTTGCGCGTCAGGAAGAAGAAGTACGCGAGGCCCACGACGAAGAGCGGCACGCCGATCGGCGCGATCGCGAACAGCGTGAACGGTTCGATCGTGCTCGCGCCGGGCGGCAGGTTGCGGTTCGCGCTGACGATGAGGTCGTTGAGGAGGATCAGCGGCGAGTTCGAGATCATCGTCACGTTGGTGCCGGCGAGGATCATGCAGCCCATCGGCAGCAGCAGGCGCCGCAGCGGCACGCCGGTACGCGCCGACACGCGCGAGACCACCGGCAGGAACAGCGCCGCGAGCGCCTGGCTCTGCATGATCGCCGACAGGCCGCCGGCCATCGCGTTGATCAGCACCGACAAGCGCGATTCGACGCCCTGCGACAAACGCAGGATCAGGCTCGCGGCCTTGTTCAGCACGCCGGTGCGGTCGAGGCCGGCGCCCATGATCATCACCGCGATCAGCGAGATCACCGCGTTGCCGGCGAAGCCGTCGAACAGCTGCTCGACCGGCATGAGGCCGGTGATGCCGATCACCACGATCACGAGCAGCGCGACGACGTCGGCACGGATCCACTCGAGCACCAGCATCAGCACGGTGAAGACGACCAGCCCGAACACGAGCATCATGTCGGTCGTCAGTGGAAGTCCGTTCATTGCCGGCTCGAATCCTTCCTTCAGACCCTGTCGTATACGAAATCCCAGACGCCGTGGCCGAGCCTTACGCCGCGTTTTTCGAAATGCGTCTGCGTGCGCCAGTCCGGCCGCGGCGAGGCGTTGCCCGCGCCCGCGCGGTTGCGCCACGACGGATCGGCGTCGACCGTCGCGAGCATCTGTTCCGCATAGTCGGCCCAGTCCGTCGCCAGATGCAAGCAGCCGCCCGGCATGACGCGGGTCGCGAGGAACGCGACGAACTCCGGCGCGATCAGCCGGCGCTTGTTGTGGCGCTTCTTGTGCCACGGATCGGGAAAGTACACGCGCACTTCGGACAAGGCGCCCGGCGCGATCTCGTTTTCGAGGACTTCGACCGCGTCGTGGTGATACACGCGCACGTTCGTCGCGTGCTGCGCGCCGAGCGCGTTGAGCACGCGGCCGACGCCGGGGCGGTGCACCTCGATGCCGATGAAATTCTTGTGCGGCTCGAACGCGGCGCCCCAGGCGAGCTGCTCGCCGTTGCCGAAGCCGATCTCCAGCACGAGCGGCTGCGCGTTGCCGAAGATCGCGGCGTAGTCGCGCGCCGTTCCCTGATAGTCGAGGCCGTAGTGGGGCCAGTGCTCGGCGAACGCGCGCTCCTGCGCCGGCGTGATGCGGCCCTGGCGCAGCACGAAACTGCGGATGCGGCGCGGGTGCTCCGGGGGCGTCGCCGCGTCCGTCATGCGATCGTGCCGTCGATCGGGCTCGACGCCGACGCGTAGCGCTTGCGCGGAATGCGGCCCGCGAGAAACGCCTCGCGGCCGGCTTCGACGGCCTTGCGCATCGCGCTGGCCATCAGTACCGGATTCTTCGCGCCCGCGATCGCGGTGTTCATCAGCACGCCGTCGCAACCGAGCTCCATCGCGACCGCGGCGTCCGACGCGGTGCCGACGCCGGCGTCGACGAGGATCGGCACTTTGGCGTTTTCCACAATTTCAAGAAGGTTGTAGCGGTTCTGGATGCCGAGGCCCGAACCGATCGGCGCGGCGAGCGGCATCACCGCGACGCAGCCGATCTCTTCCAGGCGCTTGGCGAGGATCGGATCGTCGGAGGTGTACACCATGACGTGGAAGCCGTCGGCGACCAGCGTTTCGGCGGCCTTGAGCGTCTGCACGACGTCGGGAAACAGCGTGCGCGCGTCGCCGAGCACTTCGAGCTTGGTCAGGTTGTGGCCGTCGAGCAGTTCGCGCGCGAGGCGGCAGGTGCGCACGGCGTCTTCGGCGGTATAGCAGCCGGCCGTGTTCGGCAGGATCGTGTAGCGCGACGGCGGCAGCACGTCGAGCAGGTTCGGCTGGTTCGGATCCTGGCCGATATTCGTGCGCCGGATCGCGACGGTGACGATTTCGGCCCCGGCGGCTTCGGTCGCCAGGCGCGTTTCGTCGAGATCCTTGAACTTGCCGGTGCCGGTCAGGAGGCGCGAGCGGTACTGCTTGCCGGCGATGACGAAGGTATCGGAAGTGGTCACAGGCATGGCTCGCCGCTTGAAAACGCGGCATGTTAGCAGGGTCGCCGCGGAGGCGTGATGCGCGATGGTTCTATCCGCCGCCGATGGCGTGCACGATTTCGACGCGATCGTTCGGTTTGAGCGTCGTCTGCGCATGCCGGCTGCGCGGCACGATTTCGTGATTGATCTCGACCGCGACGCGGCGTTCGCCGTAGCCGTGGTCGGCAAGGAGCTCGGTCAGGGTCTTGTCGTCCGCGATCTGGCGCGGTTCGCCGTTGAGCAGAATTTCCATCCGCCGATTGTAGCGCCACGAAAGCGAAGGCGCGCTGGAGCGCGCCTTCGCGGGTTGCCTGCGGTCAGCGGCGATCGTCTTCCTTCTTGCGATCGTCGCCGTCGTCCCGATTGCCGCGACCGCGCTGCGGCGCCTGATCGCGCTGCTGCTGTTGCGGCGCTTCGCGCTGCCGGGCTTCGCGCTGCTGCTGCACCTGCTGCGCCTGCTGCTGGCGCTGCGCCTGCTGCGCTTCCTGCTGGCGCTGCATCTGCTCGCGCTGCGCCTGCTGCTGTTCGCGCTGCTCCTGCTGCTGGCGCTGCATCTGCTCACGGCCGCGCTGCTCGTCCTCGCGCTGACGCTGCACCTGTTCGCGCTGCTCCTGCTGCTGGCGCTGCATCTGTTCGCGACCGCGCTGCTCGTCCTCGCGCTGGCGCTGAACCTGCTCGCGCTGAGCCTGCTGTTCGCGCTGCTCCTGTTGCTGGCGCTGCATCTGCTCGCGACCGCGCTGCTCGTCGTCGCGCTGACGCTGCACCTGCTCGCGCTGCTCCTGCTGCTGGCGCTGCATCTGTTCGCGACCGCGCTGCTCGTCGTCGCGCTGGCGCTGGGTCTGCTCGCGCTCGGCCTGCTGCTGGCGCTGCATCTGCTCGCGACCGCGCTGTTCGTCGTCGCGCTGACGCTGCGCCTGCTCGCGCTCGGCCTGTTGCTGGCGCTGCATCTGCTCGCGGCCACGCTGCGCATCTTCGCGCTGAGCCGCGTCGCGCGGCGCGCGGTCGACCGGCGCCTCGCGCTGCACCGCTTCGCGCTGGTTCGGCGCTTCGCGGATCGGTTCGCGACGGATCGTCGGCTCGCCGCGCTCGCGCACGTTCGGGCGCGTGAAGTCGCGTTCCGTGGGCTGCGCGTCGCGACCGCGCACCGGCGCTTCGCGATTGGGCGCTTCACGGCTCGGCGCGTCGCGATTGGGCGCGTCGCGCGTCGGCATGTCGCGGCTCGGCGCATTGCCGCGGTCGCGCGACGGCGGCGCTTCGCGGTCGGTGGCGACACGGCCCGGCGGATTCGACGCGCCGTCCGGCGCGCGCGAACGCGGCGGCGGACCGCCGCGGCTGCCCGGTTCGGCATCGAGCGTGCGCGCGTTGCGCGCCGCGTTGTCGTCGATCACGCGTACGCGCTGCGGCGCGTTCGCCGCACCGGCGGAGCGACCGCGCGACGGGAGCGTTTCCGCCACTTCCGGCGTCAGCGCACGGCCCGGCGTGCGCTGCAGCGCCTGCTGGCGATCGGCGAACGACGCGATTTCGCGCGGCGGCGCCGTGCGCGCCACGACGGCGCGATCGAACACTTCGCGCTGCGGCGCGTTGCTGGCGGCGCGACCGGCGCCGAGCACGCTGCGGCTGACCGGCGCGATCGTCGCGACCTGACTCGTTTCGCCGCGCATCGCCATGTCGCGGTCGAAGCGCACTTGCGCGCCGCGCACGCCGCGCGAATTGACGAACGCATCGGTCGACACCGCCGTCACCGCGCCGTTCACGCCGCGGTTGAAGTAGTTGATCTGCCCGGTGACGTTGCGGCCGCGCGAATAGTCGTTGTAGATGTTCGTGATGTACGTGTTGTTGATGACCGTGTTGGTCACGTTGACGCTGGTGAAATAGCCGCGGCTCGAGCGGTACGGCGGCACGTAGATTTCGCGCGGACCGAGCGGGAACCAGCCGATCGGACGGCCCGCGGTGATGCCGACGCTCCAGTTGTGGCCGCCGACGAACGCGACGAGCGCCGGCGCGTACACCGGACGCGAAGCGATCGGGCCCGGGATCCAGCCCCAGCGATTGCGCACGTACGCCCAGCGGCCGTAGTGGAACGGCGCGAAGCCCCACGCGGAATCGTCGACCCAGGTCCAGCCCCACGGCTCCTGCCAGATCCAGTGGCCGTCGCGATACGGCGCCCAGTCGGCGGCGACGCGCGTCGGATACCACACCGCGCCGTAGTCGCTTTCGGTCGTCCACGAACCGTATTCGTCGAGGTCGGAATAGCCGATCAGGTCTTCCGACACGTAGCGGCGCGACGCGGAACGTTCCATCGCGGCGTTGCGCTCGGAGCAGAAACGGTCGAATTCGTCCGGGCGCGGAATGTCGAACGCCTCGTAGTCGGTCAGGCGCGTGTCGTAGAAGCGGATCGCTTCGCCTTCGCGGATGCGAAAGTTCGCCTTGTCGCCGTACGCTTCGCCGCCGCCGTCCCAGACCGCGACGGTCGTGTGGTTTTCGCGCGCATCGACATCGATGCGGTATTCGCCCGGACGCGACACGACGAACGCCAGGGTCGGCGTATCGACTTCGAAGATCTGACCTTCGTAGATTCGCCCGACGCGCAGATTCAGCGTGCCCTGCGTGATTTCGACCTGGGCCGTCTCGTCGTCGAGGTTGATGATCGACAGGCTCGTACCCTCGTCGACGCGGAACGTCGCGTTGCCGGCCTGCAATTCGGCCAGCGCGCCGCGGCCTGCCCACAGGCGATCGCCGCGGATCAGCGGCCGGTTGCGCGTGGCGTTGACCCATTCGCTTTCGCCGCCCGGCGAAAAGCTGACGTCGCCGCGCGTGTAGCTGAGCCGCGCGACGCGGCTCGGCGGATCGACGTATTCGGCGTGAGCGACGCCGATCGCCGCGACGGCCAGCAGCGCGCCGCTCAACCAAGCCGCGTACCGCGTAAGCATGAACATGTGTGTACCCTCCGAAGGAACGTGCCGCGCGTGCACCGGTTCGGCTGCACGCACGCGACGTTGGACGTATCAGACCGCAAATACGCTGAATGACGCCCGGATGCCGATGCGAACAAATCGTTCGTTCCACAGCCGTTCAACCGCGCCGGCCGGCAACCCCCGGATTGCCGCTTACCCCGCCGCTATGGCTAAATAACCCCGAATGCGGGTGTAGCTCAATGGTAGAGCTGTAGCTTCCCAAGCTACTGACGTGGGTTCGATTCCCATCACCCGCTCCATCGGCGCCGGACACGCGGCGTCGTTCGCCTCGCCCTCCGCGGGCCTCGCCGAAGCGCCGACCGCTGCAGTCCGACGAGCGGATGCGTCCAAAAGTTCGCTATTGCAAAAAAGTACTGCAGGCTCGAAGTCGCCGCTGCCGCTACCGAGCGCGTCCTTCGGCCGTCTCCGGCGGGCTCTCGGGTTCCTGGGCAGGCGGGCGCGTGCGATAATCGGGGTTTGCCACGAGGAGAATCCCATGAACAAGACGGACCTGATCGCCCGCATCGCCGAGGAAACCGGTCGTACCAAGACCGACAGCGAAAGCTTCCTGAACAGTCTGATCGGCCAGGTGACGCAGGCGCTTGCCGCCGGCGAATCGGTCGTTCTGCCGGGCTTCGGCACGTTCGAAGTCCGCGCCCGCGCCGCGCGCACGGGCCGCAACCCGCAGACCGGCGCGACGATCGAGATCGCCGCCGCCAAGGTGCCGGCGTTCAAGCCCGGCGCCGGACTCAAGAAGGGCGTGTCCGGCGGCTGATCGCCACACGGCGGCCGGCGACTTTCGGGTCAGCCGGCCGCGTCGCTCGGGCCCGCGTCCAGCGTCCGCGTCATGAAAGTGCTGTTCGGATCGTCGACATAGCCGGCGAACGGGCCGGTTTCGACGAAGCCGTGGCGCCGGTAGAGCGCCCGAGCCGGTTCGAAGTAGTCCCACGAGCCGGTTTCCAGGCTCACGCGCCGCATGCCGCGCGAGCGCGCTTCATCGAGCAGATGGCGCAGCATCGAACCGCCGACGCCGCGACCGCGGGCTTGCCGGCTGACGTGCATCGATTTGATCTCGCCATGCTCGGGCGAAAGCGTCTTCAACGCGCCCAGGCCCAGCAGTTCTTCGCCCGACCAGGCCGCCCACAGCCGGATGTCGGCCGCCAGGAAGCCCGACAGGTCCAACGCGTGCGCGCTCCCCGGCGCGGTTGCGGCGCGTGCCGTGGCGGCGTGGGTTTCCAGCAGCGCGACGACCCGGGCGTCGCCGAGGTCGGCCGGCTCGATACGCAGGGACGTCTGCGTTGACGGTTCGTTCATGCGGAACGAAATTCCACGAAAGCGGCGAGCACGTCAATCGGCGACGAAGCACCAAGCCGATATGGCGTAGGCGAAATCCACCTGCCGTGAGAACGTAGGCGTCGCTTACCGCAACGCGCCAGGACTGTCGACGATCATGCAAACCCCGCCAGTCGCCGCCCGTTCGGGCATCACTGTCGAATCCGTCGCCGCGCAGATGGTCGCCGTCGCGCCGGGCCAGATCTGGCTCAAGGACGAAGGATCGCGCCACCACTGGAGCGTCGCGCTGCGCCGCTACGCGATCGCCCGATATGCCGTGACGCGGCAGTCGTACGCCGCCGTGCTCGGTCTTGCGCCGCCGGCGCCTTGCGATGCCGCGCTGCCGGTCGTCGACGTGAGTTGGTACGACGCGATCGCGTTCTGCAACGCGCTGTCGCGCGACGCCGGACTGCACGCCGCGTACGTCTTCGACGAAAGCGGCAATGTGGATTTCGACGCCGGGGCCGACGGCTATCGCCTGCCGACCGAAGCCGAATGGGAATACGCCTGCCGTGCCGGGTCGACCGATGCGCGCTACGGCGAGCTCGACGAGATCGCCTGGCATGGCGGCAATGCTTCGCAGCGCGCGCACGCGGTCGGCGGCAGGCGGCCGAACGCCTGGGGTTTGTACGACATGCTCGGCAACGTGTGGGAGTGGTGCTGGGACATCTACGATGCCCGGGTCTACGGCGAATACCGGGTGTTTCGCGGCGGCGGCTGGAGCGACGACGAGCGCGCGTGCCGCGCGTCGTGCCGGCGCAAGAGCCATCCGACGTTTCGCATCGACGATCTCGGCTTTCGGCTCGCACGGACGCTTTAGACTACGGCAGGCTCCACGCCGCGCGAACGCTGCGCCAGAGAAAACGTGTACAACTGTGCATTCGGAACGTCGCCGTCGGCGTCGGTCGCGAGCGCGTCGTCGGGGTCGTCTCCCAGCAGGTACGCGAGCGCGTTGACGACGATCTGGTGCGTGACCAGCAGCACGCGGTGGCCGTCGTTGCGCGCGCGCAGTTCGTCGACGAAGTCGCGCACGCGCAGCACGACGTCGCAGCGGCTCTCGCCGCCGGGCGGACAGAAGTGGAAGCGGCCGACGCGTTCGCGCAGCATCGCCAGGTGCGGCATGCGTACCGCGACGCCGCGGCGCGTCAGGCGTTCGAGCGCGCCGAACGCCTTGGGTTCGAGCCGTTTGTCGACGCCGAACGCGACGCGTTCGCGCGGATAGCCTTCGCGGATGATGCCCTCGGCCGTCTCCAGCGCGCGCCGGTGGGGCGACGCCACGATGCGCGTCGGGCGCTCGTCGGCCGGCATCGCGGCGATGCGGCGACCGAGCGCCGCCGCCTGACGATGGCCCAGATCGGTCAGGCGCAGCGCCGCGTCGCGCACCGGCGTATCGACTTCGAGCAGGCCGCGCGCTTCGGCGGCGGCGCGTGCGGTGTTGCCGATGCTTTCGCCGTGGCGGCAGGCGAACAGCGGGAGCGAGGGATCGAGTTGCACGTGCGGCTCCTTCCTTTGAGCGGTTGATCGGACGCGTTCTTGGCGCCGGGATTCGAAAGGCTTTCGTCGTTCGCGGCGGCGGCGCGGCGACGCTATTGCACGGACCGCACCAACGCCGGGCGCGCTTACTGTCCTGTTAAGTGAGCGTTGTGCTTGCGATCTCGCAGCGGCCCGGCAACGATCGCGCGACGTGCGCTCAAATCGTGCGACTCGCGCCGCGCCTCGTACGCGAGTCGACCGCTTCGCCGCGTTCTTGCTATCGTGGCGCCCCGTTCGACGCCCGAGCGGTTCGACCCCGCAGCCGAGGCCTCATGCTTTCCCTACCCGTGATCGGCTGGCGCGAATGGCTCGCATTGCCCGACCTCGGCCTCGTCGCCATCAAGGCCAAGGTCGACAGCGGCGCGAGATCGTGTGCACTGCACATCGATTCGCTTGCAGAATTCACGCAGGACGGCGCCACCTGGTTGCATTTTGCGGTGCGGCTGTCGACCGGGCGCCGCGCGAGCGTCGTCGAAGCCGTCGCGCCCGCGCTCGACCGGCGCGTCGTGACCGACTCCGGCGGGCACGCGTCCGAGCGCTGGTTCATTCGCAGCACCGTCAGCGTCGCCGGGCAGGCGTTCGCCGCTGACATCAATCTGACCAGTCGCCGCACTATGCTTTTTCCGATGTTGCTGGGCCGTACCGCGCTCGCCGGCCGCTTCAGGATCGACCCGGCGCGTTCGTACACCGCCGGTCGCCGCCAGGCGCTCGTCGCCGGCACCGAGCCGCGACGCTTTGGAATGCACGAATGAAGATTGCAATTCTTTCCCGTAATACAAAATTATACTCGACGCGCCGGCTGGTCGAGGCCGGTCGTGCGCGCGGCCATCGCGTGCGCGTGCTCGATCCGCTGCGCTGCTACATGCACATCGCCTCGGGCGAGTTCAGCGTGCACTACAAGGGCAAACCGCTGGCCGACTGCCACGCCGTGATTCCGCGCGTCGGCGCGTCGATCACGTTCTACGGCACCGCGGTGCTGCGCCAGTTCGAAATGATGGGCGTGTACACGCCGAACGATTCCGACGCGATCCTGCGCGCGCGCGACAAGCTGCGCTGCCTGCAGTTGCTCGCGCGCGAAGGCGTGGGCATGCCCAACACCGTGTTCGGCGACAACCCGGACGACACCGCCGATCTCATGACGCTGATCGGCGAGCCGCCGCACGTGATCAAGCTCAACGAAGGCGCGCAGGGACAGGGCGTGCTGCTCGCCGAAAAGCGCTCGGCGTCGCAAAGCGTGATCGAGGCGTTTCGCGGCCTGTACGCGAATTTTCTCGTGCAGGAATACATTCGCGAGGCGAAGGGTGCCGACATCCGCTGCTTCGTCGTCGGCGGCAAGGTGGTTGCCGCGATGCGGCGCCAGGCGCGCGACGGCGAGTTTCGTTCGAACCTGCACCGCGGCGGCACCGCCACGGCGGTCGAGCTGAGCGACACCGAGCGCGAGATCGCGATGCTGTCGGCGCGCACGATGGGCCTCAATATCGCCGGCGTCGATCTCTTGCGCTCGCGCCGCGGTCCGCTCGTGCTCGAGGTCAATTCGTCGCCGGGTCTGGAAGGCATCGAAGGCGCGACCGGCGTCGACGTCGCCGGCCTCATCATCGACTACGTGGCCGGCGCGAGTGCGCGGCGCAAGAAGACTTCGCGCAAAAAATAATCCATCGACGAATAGTTCCATGCGCCCGGTTTTCGTCGCGGTGGGGCGGGCGCCGTGCGCGATGCCGGCGCGTCGATAAACGAAAGTCGTAGTACGACAGTTATCGTTGACACCTCCGTATGTCGTGCATAGCATCGATGTCGATCGTCGACCGGCATTGCGCCGGGCTGGCAAGCCAAGGGGTGTTTATGAATCGCTGGATCGTGAATGCGTTGCTGTTGGGTTCCCTCGTGTGCGCGGCGCCGGCCGGCGCCGCCGGGAAAGAAGAGGAAAAGGCCATCGCGGCCGAAACGAAGGCCGCGTTCGTCGATCAGGCGGCGAGCGTGCGCAAGCAAATGGAGCAGGGCGGCCGCTACGAATTCGTGAGCGGGCCGGAACGGTCCAGGGTCGGCGCGCGCCTCGACGAAATGGCCGCCATTTTCGAGCAGGGCGACGTCGCGTCGCTGTCGAAGGCGAAGGTCGCCGACCTGTACACGGCGCAGGAAGACATCAACGCGATACTGACCAAGCGCGACGGCCGCCGCGTGATCTGCGAGCGCGTCAAGACCGTCGGCTCGCACATGAAAACCCAGCAGTGCATCACCTACGCCGAACAGGAGCGCGGCCGCCGCATTTCGCAGGACGCGCTGCGCAACAGTTCGCGGTCGTCGTACAAACCAGAAAAGGTGAAGTGACCGCGCGAGGCAACGCGCCGGTGTCGTGTTCGAGCGGCTGCGGCGGCCGCCGATTGTTGCAGACTGCAAATCGTACGAAAGTCATCGTTGACAGCTGGCCGGAGCCATGTCTAGGATCGTCGCCCGCACCATCTGCAACGCGATCGTTTGACTGCCGTCACGCCCAACCTGCTTTCAGGGGATTGAAATGAACGTTTTTTGCAAGGCTCTGCTCATCGGCTTTACCGCTGCCGCTTCCATGAACGCCATCGCCGCCAAGCAGGCGGATCCGCCGCCGGCGCTGGCTGCCGATACGAAAGACAAGTTCGACGACCAAGCTGCCGCGATTCGCCAGCAGATGAAGCCGGGCGGCTACTGGGAGTTCGTTTCGGGTACAGAACGCACGACGGTCGAGCGTCGTCTCGACGAAATCTCGCAGATGCTCGCAACGGCGCATACCGCCGGCGAGCTGCAGGCGAAGGAAAAGGCACAGGTGCTCACCGCGCAGGAAGAGATCAACGCCATCCTGAGCAAGAAGGACGGCCGCCGTCTGATCTGCAAGAGCGTTTCGCCGACCGGCTCGCACCGCAAGCAGACCGAGTGCCAGACGTTCGCCGAGCGCGAACGCGAGCGTCGCGACGCCCAGAACAGCATGCGCGATCGTTCGCGCGATGCGCAGGGAATGGTGACCGGCAATTGATCCGAAAGCCTCCACGGCCGCTCGAGGCGGCCGTGGAGGGGTCAAGCCGGGGTCCGAATTTCAGCGCTTGTTCAGCGGCCCGGCTTGCGGCATGCTGTACGAAATTGTTCGTTGGAAGACAGCCACGTGATTACTCGCCGCGCTTCCGAATTACCCAAGCCGACCGAAGCCGAACTTGCCATCCTGGGCGTCCTCTGGGATCGCGGAAGCGGTACCGTTCGCGATGTCCACGAAGCCCTGTACCTGCATGACGGCGGCGGCTACACGACCGCCCTCAAACTGCTGCAGGTCATGCACGGCAAGGGTCTGGTCGAGCGCGACGATTCGCAGCGCGCTCACGTCTTCCGGGCCGCGGTCAGCAAGGAGCGGACGCAGAAGCGCTTCCTCTCCGACATGGTCGACCGCGTATTCGACGGCTCGGCGTCGCAACTGGTCCTGCACGCACTCGGCAGCCAGAACGCGTCCCGTGAGGAACTGCGCGAAATCCGCGCGCTCCTGAACCGCCTGGATCGGGAGACGAAGTAATGGAATTCTGGTTTGGTGCGTTCGAGGCGACCGCTCGTCTGCTCGGACTGGTCCTACTGCATTTCATTTGGCAAGGCGCTCTGATCGGCGCCGTTTTCGGCCTGCTGCGCAACCGCCTGAACGCCGGGCGCGAACGCTACGCGCTCGGTCTCGTTGCGTTCGGCGCGCTGATGCTGGCGCCGCTTGCCACGGCAGTCTGGCTGTCGTATGACGCGCCCGCCGCCGCGGCTTCCGCGACCGCCGTCGTCACCGCGACTGCGGCCGGCCCGTCGACGGCCGTCAGTGCCGATCTCGTTTCGATCGCGGCATGGCAGGATCTTCTGCCCTGGATCGTCGCGCTGTGGGGCGTCGGCGTGGCCGTGCTGACGATCCGTGCGCTTCTGCACTGGCGCGATCTGTCGCGCCTGATCAAGCGCGGCTCGTCGATGCCTGCCTGGCAGGCGCAGCTCGAAAACCTGTGCGCGCGCTTCGGCGTGTCGCGCGCGGTACGCCTTTTGTATTCGGCCGATGTGCAGACGCCGACGCTGGTCGGCTGGATCAAGCCGGTCATTCTGCTGCCGGCGGCGGTCGCGCTGGGCTTTCCCGCCGCTCAGATCGAGCTGATCCTCGCGCACGAACTCGGCCATCTGCGCCGTTGGGACCACGTCGTCAACCTGGTTCAGGTCGTCGTCGAAACCGTGCTCTTCTATCACCCGGTCGTGCACTGGATTTCGCGCGACCTGCGCAACCAGCGCGAGATCTGCTGCGACGAGCTCGTGCTCGAGTTGAGCAAGGCCAACCCGCGCGACTACGTCGAAACGCTCGCCGACCTTGAGCAGTTGCGCCTGTACGGCCACGGCGAACTGGCCGTGACCGCGACCGGCGGCGTGCTGCTTGAGCGCGTGCAGCACATTGCGAAGATTCCGCCGACGACACTCGGTCTGCGCGTGCCCGGCCGCCTGTTGCCGCTGTTCGTGGTCGGCGTCGCGGTGCTCTGGATGGGCGTCGCGCAGCGCGCCGAATGGGATCGCGCCGTGTTCGCGTCGATCTTCTCGCCGCAGCAATTGCGCGGCCTGTTCCATTCCAATGCGATTGCCGTGCAGCGTCCGGATATCGCGATCGGCGACCTGATCGCCGATCGCAGCGCGCTGCGCCTGCCGCAGATCGCCGCGCCGGCGATCGAGGTGCCTGCCGCGACGCCGGTCGAGCCGGAGTCGACGGCCGCCGCCGCAGTCCGCATTCCCGACATTGCTGCCGGTACTGCCGCTGCCGCAACCGCCGACGTGGCTGGCAACGCGCCGCTGAATCTGTCGCTGGCGCCGGCCGCTGCCGCGCCCCTCGTGAACGAACTCGGCGTCGCCAGTCGCGAGGCGGTGCTCGCCGCCACGCCGGCCTCGACGACCCCGGCGCCGTCCGTCGCCGAACCCGTCGCGCCGCCGGCCGAGCCGGTACCGGTGCACGTGAGCCAGCCGTCGTATCCGACGTCCGCGTTGCTGCGCGGCGTGGAAGGCTACGTCAAGCTGTCGTTCCTGCTCGACGCGGGCGGCCAGGTGCGCGACGTCAAGGTCGAGCGCTCGACGCCGGCCAACGTGTTCGACAGCGCAGCGGCGTTCGCGCTGCGCAAGTGGCGCTTCGACCCGGCGTCGTATCCGGTCAGCGGCACGCGCTACACGCGCAACTTCGTGTTCTCGCTCGGCGGCAACAAGATGCCGGCGGGCGCCGAACTCGGCGTCGAGGAAGTGCCGGCCGCGAACGACTGCCGTCTCGTCACCGGTACGCGCATCTGCCGCCGCCCGGGCGATGCGCCGGCCAGCGAGAGCCTGCCGCAGCAGACGACCGCCTTGAACTGATCGATCCATACCGAGAACCGGTCGCCGACGCGGCCGGTTCTCGACGGGCTGATGCCCAAACCGGCCCGCCGCGCCCCTCGCGGACCCGCCGCCGCGGCTTTCGACGCCGCCTTATCAATGCGGTGGCGTGCGTTGACATCGTTAACGTTTCCGTCAAGGCGACTTAACGGCCATTTAAGACCGCGCTGCCTACTATCGATGCCACTGTACTCCTGCCAACACTCCTTAGGTCAGGTTTGACGCGCAGACTACGGTAATCGGGGCAGTAGCTTTTTGGCCCAAGCGAGGTGTGTTCCCCCAATGGCACCTCCTTGGGCCATTTTCTTTTTGGCGCCCAGCCCGCGCGCCCTTTCGCCCGATTCGACGCACGCCTTCCTCGCCGCGTGCCGTCTTGCCTCCTTTTGGAAAGGGAATTCGTTAAAGTAGCCCTATGCGCGTACTCGTTATCGAAGACAACCGCGACATCGCCGCGAACATCGGCGATTTCCTGGAAGACAAAGGCCACGTCGTCGATTTCGCCGGCGACGGCGTAACCGGCCTGCATCTGGCCGTGGTCAACGAATTCGACGCCATCGTGCTCGACCTGACCCTGCCCGGCATGGATGGTCTTGAGGTCTGCCGCAAACTGCGGCAGGAAGCACGCAAACAGACGCCGGTGCTGATGCTGACCGCGCGCGACGCGCTCGATCACAAGCTGTCGGGCTTCGACTCCGGCGCCGACGACTACATGACCAAGCCGTTCGCGCTGCAGGAACTCGAAGCGCGGCTGTCGGTGCTCGCGCGGCGCGGCAAGGGGCCGCAAAGCCGCGTGCTGCAGGTCGCCGATCTCACGTTCAATCTCGATACGCTGACCGTCGCGCGCGCCGGCAAGCAGATCCAGCTGAACCCGATCGGCCTGAAGCTGCTGCAGTTTCTGATGGAGGCCAGCCCGTCGGTGGTCACGCGCCAGGATCTCGAACATCGCGTGTGGGGCGAAGAACTGCCCGACAGCGATTCGCTGCGCGTGCACATCCACGGTCTGCGCGCGGCGCTCGACAAGCCGTTCGACAAGCCGCTGATCCAGACCCGCCACGGCATCGGCTATCGCATGGTCGATCCGGACGCGGCCGTCAACTGATCGGCCGGCCGATCAGCGGTATGCGCTACCGACGCCGGTTACGAAGCCGTATCGTCATCTCGTTCGGCCTGTTCGGCATGGCGCTGACGGCGTTGTTCGCGCTCGCCGTCATCGCGCTGCGCGGTACGCTCGAAGACCAGTTGATCAACGATTCGCTGCAGAACGGCGTCAACCAGTTTCTCGACTTCAAGCGCCAGCATCCCGAAGAGGGCGCGCAGTTTCCGTTTTCGCCGATCACCGCGCTGATCGTCAGCGAGCGCAAGTTCGCCAACGTGCCGTTCGCCTGGCAGAAATACGGCACCGGCGTCTACGACATCGTCGAGACCGACGAGGGCGGCCGCGAACGTCCGTACAAGCTCGCGGTGCGCAAGGAGTCCGACCTCTGGGCGTTCTATCGGTACGACGTCGCGAAGGAGGAGCTCGGCGAACGCCAGCTGATCGGCGCGCTCGTCGTTGCGGTCACCGCGTTTTCGCTGCTCGCGTTCGTGCTCGGCTACTGGTCGGCGCGCCGCGTGATGCGGCCGGTCGCCGACCTCGCGGAGCGTCTGCGCGCGTTCAAGAACGGCGGCCCGGACGATGAACTCGCTTCGCACTATGCGAACGACGAAGTCGGCGAACTTGCGGCGGCTCTCGACGATTATCGCCGGCGTTTGACGGAGATGGTCGAGCGCGACCGCGAGTTCAACGCCGATGTCAGCCACGAGCTGCGTACGCCGCTCGCGGTCATCGCGACGACGGTCGAGTTGCTGCTCGCCGCGCCGAACATCAGCGACAAGATGAACGACCGGCTCAAGCGCATCGAGCGCGCGTCGCAGCAGTCGGCCGAGCTGACCGAGGCGCTGCTGCTCTTGTCGCGGCGCCAGCGCGAGGCGCCGAGCGACGGCGAAACGACCGATGTGGTCAAGGTCGTCGAGCAGGTGATCGAGGTCAACCGCACTCATCTCGCGAACAAGCCGGTCGAGGTCATACTCGAAGTCGAGGAACCGCTTGAAGTGGTCGCGCCGTCGTCGGTCGTCGCGGTCGCGCTGACCAATCTCGTCGGCAACGCCTACAAGTACACGCCGTCCGGCGAAGTGCGCGTGCGCGTCGGCGACGGCAAGGTGGTGGTCGAAGATTCCGGCCCCGGCATCAAGGCCGAGGACGCCGAGCGCCTGTTTCAGCGCGGCCAGCGCGGCGAGGGCGCGACCGGGAAGGGCGCGGGGCTCGGCCTCGCGATCGTTCGGCGCCTGTGCGAACTGTACGACTGGAAAGTGTCGTTGCGACCGCGCCCGCAGGGCGGAGCGGCGGCGACGCTGGATTTCAGGCTGCGCCGATAGTCGTCGACGCAGCCGCAGCGATCGCGGATCAACCCGCCAGCGGCTCCAGCCAGCCGTGCTTGTCCGGCGTCTTGCCGCTGAACAATCCGAAGAACAGTTCCTGGATGCGCGCCGTCACCGGCCCCGGCTTGCCCGTGCCCACTGGCTTGCCGTCGACCGAACGGATGGGCGTGATTTCCGCCGCCGTGCCGACCATGAACAGCTCGTCGCAAAGATACAGGTACTCGCGCGGCAGGTCGCGCTCGACGACCGTGAGGCCCGCTTCGCGCGCGAGCGTCATGACCGAGTGACGCGTGATGCCGTTGAGGATCGCGCTGGCGACCGGCGGCGTGTGCAGCGCGCCGTCGAACACGAGAAACAGGTTTTCGCCGGCGCCTTCGGACAACAGGCCGCTCGACGCAAGGGCGATGCCTTCGCCGAAGCCCAGGCGCCGCGCTTCGCGCGCGATCAGCTGGCCCGACAGGTAGTTGCCGCCGGCTTTCGCGCCGGCCGGCAGCGTGTTCGGCGCGAAACGCTGCCAGCTCGACACGCAGGCGTCGATGCCCGCTTCGAGCACGCCGGCGCCGAGATACGGGCCCATTTCCCAGGCCGCGACCGCGACGTCGGTCGGCGTTTCGGCGGAAAGACCGAAACCGCCGAGCCCGCGATAGGCGACCGGACGCAAATACGCTTTACCGAGTTGATTGGCGCGTATGACCTCGCGGCAGGCCGCGTTCAGTTGTTTCACGGTGTACGGCATGGCCATGTCGTAGATCTTGGCCGACTGGAACAGGCGCTTCATATGGTCGGTCAGGCGGAAGATCGCCGGCCCGTTCGGCGTTTCGTAGCAGCGGATGCCCTCGAACACCGACGAACCGTAATGCAGCGCATGCGCCATGACATGAACGGTCGCGTCGGCCCAGGGCTTGACGGAACCGTTGTGCCAGATGAACGGGGGGTACTGCATGCTCATGTCGGGATTCCGGCAGGCGGGGAAACGCAAAGCCTAGCCGTGCACCGGTCGTTTGCCTAGCTACTAAGGCGTACGGCGGGGAGGCGGCAAGGCGACGCGCGTGAGTGAGCACGAACTGCCAATTCTGTGCCTAACAACAGGCATTGACACAAATTTCCATTCTTTTTGGTTAGGATACGGCGTCGGATCTGACAGTGGTCTTGTCGGATGGAGGGAGTCTGGCATGGGGAGCATGCCAGGCAGGTCGTGCGGGACGACCGCCCATTGTTGCTCCGCATTATTCGTAAAGCGGCGGCGCGTGCGCGTTCGTCGCGTGCGCAACATTAGGGGATGGGCTCATGCGTACACGGAACGCCGGATTGGCGGCCTTGCTGTTTGTCTTCGGTCTGTTGACCAGTACAGGCGCGAGCGCCCAGACCTATACCTATTCGATCTACGTCGACAGCGACACGAACACCGGCACCGGCTGTGCCGTCACCGGGTTCGCAGGCGCAGACGTACGGTTGCAGGCCGAAGTCACCGGCGGCGCGACGCCTCAAGTCGTCGCGGTACGGCGCGCGAGCTGCAGCGGCGCCGCATTCGGTCCCGCGACCCAGGTCGGCGGCGGCTATCCGGTCGGCCTGAACAACGGCACCGGCGGCGCCGACGTCGTCGAACTCTCCGATTCTCTCAATGCGCTGCGGCCGACGGGTCAGCCGAACGCCCTGCGCATCGGCGTCGTCGCCGAAAGCGCGACCGGCCGCGACGAGCTCGTCGTCAACAACACCGGCGGTCCGATCCTGCTCGGCCTGCCGCAGCTGCCGATTCCGGCGCTCACCTGGCCGATCCTGTTGCTGCTCGGCGCGATCGTCGCGTTCTACGGTGCGCGCCGCGCCCGCAAGACGGCCGCCTGGCGCGTGCTGTCGGCGTTCCTCTTCGTATCCAGCGCCGCGATCGCGGCGAATTTCGCGACCGACGGACAGGTCGGCGACTGGGCCGGCCTGCCGCCGCTGGCAACCGATCCCGCGGGCGACCAGACCTCGTCGGAAAGCGCGATCGACCTTCTCGCCGTGTTCGGCGCGACCGAAAACGGCAACGCGTTCCTGCGCGTCGACGTGCGCGACCTCGAAAACAATCCGCCGACGGTGACGCCGTCGACGCTGACCGTGCTCGAAGACACGCCGGGCACCGCGACGCTGACCGGTACCGATCCGGAAGGCGCGACCATCACCTTCGCCATCGCGACGCCGCCGACGCTCGGCACGACCGGCGCGGTCACCCCGGGCGGCCCGACCAGCGCGACCGTCGTCTACACGCCGAACGCCAACGCGAACGGCAACGACAGCTTCACCTACACCGGCAACGACGGACAGGGCTCGTCGGTGCCGGCGACCGTCAGCGTGATCATCACGCCGGTCAACGACGCGCCGGCCTTCACGGCCGGCGCCAACGTCGCCGTGCCCGAAAACGCCGGCGCGCAGACGGTGACGGGCTGGGCGACGGCGATCTCCGCCGGCCCCGCCGACGAATCGACGCAGACCGTCAGCTTCACCGTGACGGTCACCGGCACGACCGGCGGCCTCACGTTCACGACGCCGCCCGCCGTCGCGTCGAACGGCACGCTGACGTTCACGCCCGCGAACGGCCAGTCCGGCATCGCCACGGTCAGCGTCGTCGCCGTCGACAACGGCGGCACCGCGAACGGCGGCATCGACACGTCGGCCGCGCAGACCTTTTCGATCAACGTCAACGCGATCAACCATGCGCCGAGCTTCACCGCGGGCGGTCCGCAGACCTCGCTCGAAGATGCCGGCGCGCAGACCGTGGCCGGCTGGGCCACGGCGATCAGCGACGGCGACGGCAACACGCAGACGCTGACGTTCAACGTCACGAACAATACGAACCCGGCGCTGTTCGCGACCGCGCCGGCGGTGTCGCCGACCGGCACGCTGACCTACACGGCCGCGCCGAACGCGAACGGCACCGCGACGATCACGCTGACGCTGCAGGACAATGGCGGCACCGCGTTCGGCGGCATCGACACGAGCGCGCCTCAGACGCTGACGATCAACGTCACCGCGGTCAACGACGCGCCGAGCTTCACCGCCGGCCCGAACCAGAGCGTGTTCGAGAACGCCGGCGCGCAGACCGTCAATCCGTGGGCGACGGCGATCTCGCCGGGCCCGACGGACGAAGCGGCGCAGACCGTCGCGTTCAGCGTCACGAACAATACGAACCCCAGCCTCTTCAGCGTCGCGCCGGCGATTTCGCCGACCGGCGTGCTGACCTACACGCCGGCGACCGGCATCAACGGCACCGCGACGATCACGCTGACCGCGACCGACTCGGGCGGCACCGCGAACGGCGGCGCCGACACGAGCGCGCCGCAGACGTTCACGATCACGGTGCAGGGCATCAACCACGCGCCGAGCTTCACGGCCGGCGGCCCGCAGACGTCGCTCGAAGACGCGGGCGCGCAGACCGTGGCCGGCTGGGCCACCGCGATCAGCGACGGCGACGGCAACACCCAGGCGCTGACGTTCAACGTCACGAACAACACGAACCCGGCGCTGTTCGCGACCGCACCGGCGGTTTCGCCGACCGGCACGCTGACCTACACGGCCGCGCCGAACGCGAACGGTACCGCGACGATCACGCTGACCTTGCAGGACAACGGCGGCACCGCGAACGGCGGCGTCGACACGTCGGGTCCGCAGACGGTGACGATCAACGTCACGGCCGTCAACGACGTGCCGAGCTTCGCCGGCGGCACCTCGGCCTCGGTGCTCGAAAGCTCGGGTGCCGCGACGTTCACCGGTTTCAATACGGCGATTTCCGCAGGTCCCACTGACGAGTCGGGCCAGACGCTCGCGTTCGCCGTCACGCCGACCGGCACGACCGGCAGCCTGACGTTCTCGACGGCTCCGGCGATCTCGCCGACCGGCACGCTGACGTTCACGCCGACGAACGGCACGTTCGGCACGGCGACGTTCAGCCAGACGCTGCAGGACAACGGCGGCACCGCGAACGGCGGCGTCGACACGTCGGCCGCGCAGACGTTCACGATCACGGTCAACAACGTCAACGATCCGCCGGTGTTCACGGTCGGCGGCCCGCAGACGGCGCTCGAAGATGCCGGCCCGCAGACGGCGGCCGGCTTCCTGACCGGCATCGCCGACGGCGACGACGGTACGCAGACGATCGCGTTCAACATCACGAACAACACCAACGCCGCGC
Source organism: Tahibacter soli (assembly GCF_025717065.2). Lineage (GTDB taxonomy): Bacteria > Pseudomonadota > Gammaproteobacteria > Xanthomonadales > Rhodanobacteraceae > Tahibacter > Tahibacter soli. Next base: position 271,556 of record NZ_JAOVZO020000001.1, read on the forward strand.
TGTTCAGCGCGGGCCCGGCGATCGCCGCGAACGGCACGCTGACGTACACGCCGGCCGCGAACGCCAACGGCACGGCAACGATCACGGTCGTCGGCCAGGACAACGGCGGCACCGCGAACGGCGGCATCGATACGAGCGCGCCGCAGACGTTCGTCATCAACGTCACCGCCGTGAACGACGTGCCGAGCTTCACCGGCGGCACGACTGCCTCGGTGCTCGAAAGCTCGGGTCCGGCCACGTTCACCGGTTTCGACACCGCGATTTCGGCGGGTCCCGCCGACGAATCCGGCCAGACGCTTGCTTTCACCGTCACGCCGACCGGCACGACCGGCAGCCTGACGTTCTCGACGGCCCCGGCGATCTCGCCGACCGGCACGCTGACGTTCACGCCGACGAACGGCACGTTCGGCACGGCGACGTTCAGCCAGACGCTGCAGGACAACGGCGGCACCGCGAACGGCGGCGTCGACACGTCGGCCGCGCAGACGTTCACGATCACGGTCAACAACGTCAACGATCCGCCGGTGTTCACGGTCGGCGGCCCGCAGACCGCGCTCGAAGACGGCGGCCCGCAGACGGCGGCCGGCTTCCTGACCGGCATCGCCGACGGCGACGACGGTACGCAGACGATCGCGTTCAACATCACGAACAACACCAACGCCGCGCTGTTCAGCGCGGGCCCGGCGATCGCCGCGAACGGCACGCTGACGTACACGCCGGCCGCGAACGCCAACGGCACGGCGACGATCACGGTCGTGGGCCAGGACAACGGCGGCACCGCGAACGGCGGCATCGACACGAGCGCGCCGCAGACGTTCGTCATCAACGTCACCGCGGTGAACGACGCGCCGAGCTACACGCCGGGCGCGAATCCGTCGGTCAACGAAGATTCCGGCCCGGCGAGCATCGCGTGGGCCACGGCGATCTCGTCCGGTCCGGCCGACGAGTCGGGCCAGTCGTTCGGCTTCAACGTCGCGGTCGTCAGCGGCGGCGCGCTGTTCTCGTCGCTGCCAACCGTCTCGGTCGCCGGCCAGCTGAACTTCACGCCGGCCCCGAACGCCAGCGGCACCGCGACGTTCACGGTCACGCTGCAGGACAACGGCGGCACCGCGAACGGCGGCGTCGACACGTCCGCGCCGTCGACGCTGACGATCACGATCAACCCGATCGACGACGCGCCGGTTGCGGTCAACGACACGGCGACCGTGCTCGAAGACGCCGTTGCGACGGCGGTCAACGTGCTCGCCAACGACACCGACATCGACGGCGGCCCGATCTCCGTTACGTCGGTCACGCAGCCGCTCAACGGCATCGTCGTGATCACCGGCGGCGGCACGGGCCTGACGTACCAGCCGAACCCGAACTACTGCAACGCGCCTCCGGGAACCACGCCGGACCAGTTCACCTACACGCTGACGCCGGGCGGCTCGATCGGCACGGTGCAGGTCACCGTGACCTGCGTCGACGACAACCCGGTCGCGGTCAACGACGCGGCGACGATCACCGAGGACGATCCGGCCACGGCGATCCCCGTGCTCGCGAACGACACCGATGTCGATGGCGGTCCGATGTCGATCGTGTCGGTCACGCAGCCGGCCAACGGCGTCGTCGTCATCACCGGCGGCGGCTCGGGCCTGACGTACCTGCCGAACCCGAATTACTGCAACGCGCCGACGCCGGGCACGCCCGACACGTTCACGTACACGCTGACGCCGGGCGGCAGCACCGCGACCGTCTCGGTCTCGGTCACGTGCGTCGTCGATCCGCCGGTCGCGGTCAACGACACCGGTTCGGTCCTCGAGGACGCGGCCGCGACGGCGATCAACGTGCTCGGCAACGATTCGAACCCGGACGGCTCGCCGATCTCGATCGGCTCGGTCACGCAGCCGGCCAACGGCGTCGTCGTCATCACCGGCGGCGGCACGGGCCTGACGTACCAGCCGAACCCGAACTACTGCAACACGCCGCCGGGCACGACGCTCGACACGTTCACGTACACGATCAATCCGGGCGGCAGCACGGGCACGGTCACCGTGACGGTCACGTGCGTCGACGACCCGCCGACGGCGGTTGCCGACAGCGCGACGGTGCTCGAAGACGCCGCGGCGACCGCGGTCAACGTGCTCGCGAACGACACCGACGTCGACGGCGGTCCGAAGTCGGTCGCGTCGGTCACGCAGCCGGCGAACGGCACGGTCGTCATCACCGGCGGCGGCACGGGCCTGACCTACCAGCCGAACCCGAACTACTGCAACACGCCGCCGGGCACGACGCTCGACACGTTCAGCTACACGCTCACGCCGGGCGGCAGCTCGACGACGGTCAGCGTGACGGTCACGTGCGTCAACGATCCGCCGGTGCCGCCGGCGGTGCCGAACATCCCGGTGCACACGAACATCGCGATCGGCGTGAACGACGGTACGACCGGCGATCTGTTGATCCCGGGCGCGATCACCGATCCGGACAGCACGAACTTCGCGATCGGCACGGCGCCGGCGACGTCGACGAACGGCGGCGAGCTCGGCATCAATACGGCGACCGGCGCGTTCACGTACAACCCGCCGGCCGGCTTCACCGGCAACGACACGTTCACGTACTCGGTCTGCGACGACGGCACGCCGCAGCAGTGCGCGCCGGTCACGGTGACGCTGGTCGTTTCCGGTCCGCGCATCTTCTTCGTCGACGACGACGCGGTCGTGGTCGGCACGCGCGACGGCACGCTGCAGCAGCCGCTGCAGACGCTGACGGCGGCGGCCGGCGTCGCGACGACGACCGGCGACAAGATCTTCGTGTTCTCGGGCAACTACACGACCGGCATCACGCTCGCCAACGGCGTCGAACTCGCGGGCCACGGCCTCGACGCGACCACGGTGAACGACTTCGACGCGGAACTCGGCATCACGCCGCCGTCGAACTCGATCGCGCGTCCGCTCGTCGACCAGACGCCGCCGGTGATCACCAACGCGGCCGGCAACGGCATCACGCTCGGCAGCAACAACACCGTGCGCGGCGTGCAGATCGGCAATGTCACCGGTGCCGCGATCAGCGGCACCGGCTTCGGCACGCTGCGCGTGTACGACGACGTGCGCATCAGCACGAACGGCCAGGGCATCGTGCTCAACAACGGCACGTTCGACCCGACGTCGACGATCGCGACGCTCACCTCGTCGGGCGGCGTGAACAACGTGTCGCTGACGACGGTGAACGGCACGGTCAATCTCGGCACCGGCGCGCTCTCGGGCGCCACCGGCTCCGCGTTCGCCGTGATCGGCGGCAACGCCGGCATCACGTACGCCGGTACGATCAACAAGACGAGCGCGGGCCTCCTGATCGACGTGCAGAACAAGGCGACGGGCACGATCGCGCTGTCCGGCGCGCTCGGTGCGACGGCCGGCACCGGCATCAGCCTGAGCAACCTCGACGGCACGTTGAACGCGACGGGCGTGGTGACGTTGAACGGCGGCGACGCCGGCATCGACGTCACGACGAACTCGGCGGGTACGGTCAACTTCTCGAACACGGGCTCGTCGATCACCAACCCGACGAACGAAGCGATCGTCATCGATTCGTCGTCGCCGACGTTCACGTATGCCGGCACCATCAGCAAGACCAACACCGGCACGGGCATCCGCCTGTCGAACAACACGGGCGGCACGCAGAGCTACCCGGGTGCGATCACGTTGAGTTCGGCCGCGGCCAATGCGATCGACCTCAGCGCGAACGGCGCGACGACGATGAACTTCTCGGGCGCGGTGGGCATCACCTCGACGCTCGGCGACGGCGTGCGTCATCAGACCAGCGGCACGGTGAATTTCTCGGGCGGCCTGACGATCACGTCGGCGAGCGGCGACGGCATCGACGCGACCGGCGGCGGCACGCTGACGGTCACGGCGCCGGGCGCGGTCGTGAACACGATCTCGACCACCGGCACCGGCACTTCGCTGAACATGGCCACCACGCAGATCGGCGCGGGCGGCCTGACGTTCCGCAGCATCACCAACAACGGCACCGGCGCGAACGGCATCTCGCTCGTCAACACCGGCACCGCGGCGGGGAACGGCGGTTTGGTCATCACCGGCGTCGGCACGACCAACAACTCCGGCGGCACGATCAACAACCATAGCGTGCGCGGCATTCACACCAACGGCTTGAAGAGCCTCTCGCTGTCGAACATGGGCTTCACGTCCAACGGCACGAACCAGGATGCCGCGGCGACCTGCGGCGATGCGTTGAACGCCACGAACACGAACTGCGGCGCCGCCATCAACATGCTCGCCACGAGCGCGGTCTCGCTGTCGAACGTCGATGTCTCCGGCGGCACGCAGATGGGTATCAACGGCAACGACGTGAACAACCTGACGATGGACGACGTCACGGTGCAGAACGTCGGCGACGAAGTGCTCGAGGACGGCGTGCAGCTCGTCAACCTGCGCGGCACGGCGAACATCACCAACTCGTCGTTCACCGGCAACTTCCACCGCCAGTTCGAGGTGCAGAACCGCAACGCGGCGACGGCGCTGACGCTGACGGTGAACAACGTGACGTTCGATCGCAACACCTACGTCTCGACGTCGGGCCAGAACGTGCTGATCGCCGGCCACGGCACCTCGCAGCCGATGACGACGACGATCACGAACTCGATCTTCCGTCGCAGCTTCGGTTCGGCGATCACGGCGCAGGGCGTCGACAACGCGGCGATGACGTTCAACATCGGCACGGCCGGCAACCCGAACACGTTCACCGACAATTCGCTCGCGATGCAGTTCCTGACCGACAACGCGGCGACGATGAACGCGACGGTGACGAACAACACCGTCACGGTCACCGGCACCGTCACGTCGGGCGCCACGCCGATCACGTTCCGCAAGGGCACGAACGCGACGGGCCTTTACATCGGCACGTTCACGGGCAACACGATCGGCAACGCAGCGACGGTCGGTTCCGGCGCCAACTGCGGCGGCTGCAACGGCGTGTCGATCACGAACGAAGGTGCCAGCGGCGGGATGCAGATGACGGTCAGCAACAACACCATCCAGCACGTCCCGCAGCGCGGCGTGGAATTCCTCGGCCAGGCCAACGACACCGCGGGCGTCGTCGTGACGAACAACCAGTTCGCGTCGCCGGACGGCACGCCGGGCGTGCGCATCGGCCATGCGATCTTCATGCAGTCGGGTACGTCCGATGCCGACGGCAGCCAGCTGTGCGCCGACATCCAGGGCAATACGATTCTGCCGAACCCGGGCTTCTGGGACGCGATCACGAGCGGCAATATCCGTCTGCGCATCAACCCGGCCGAGGCTGGTGCACCGCTCTCGAACTTCCGGTTGCGCAACGTGGGAGGCACCGGTTCGACGACCGACGCCATCAACTACCTCAACGGGGCCAATACCAACGGACTCGCCTCGGCGACGTCGAACGGAATCGTGCCGAACTTCACCACCGGCACGGCAGCCTGCTTCTGATACAAAACGCACAATGAGAATCTTGGCGCCGGCTTTGCTAACGCAAGGCCGGCTCCGGGAAGCCGCGTCGCACGGAAGCGAGCGCAGCTGCTACGCAGTCGTTTCAATCCGACCACGCAACGCACCATCAGGGGAGGCGTCATGGCAGAGCCATTCTTAGCCGAAGTCCGTATCTTCAGTTTCGTTTTCGCACCCAAGGGCTGGGCGCTGTGCAACGGGCAGCTGCTGCCCATCAACCAGAACCAGGGGCTGTTCTCGCTGCTCGGCACGACGTACGGCGGCGACGGCCGCGTGAACTTCGCGCTGCCGGACCTGCGCAGCCGCGTGCCGGTCTATATCGGCGGAAGCTCGAGCTTCACGCTCGGCGAGCGCGGCGGCGAGCAGGCGCACACGCTGTCGATCGCCGAACTGCCGCAACACAATCACTTCGTCAACGCGACGTCGGCCGCTGCGACCATTTCCATCGCGAACGCCTCGTCGATGTTCGGTTCGGTCTCGTCGAGTCTGTACAACCCGGTGACGGCGCTGACCACGCTGCATCCGTCGTCGATCACCAACGTCGGCGGCAGCCAGGCGCATCTGAACATGATGCCGTTCCTGACGCTGAGCTTCTGCATCGCCCTGCAGGGCATCTTCCCGAGCCAGACCTAAGGAGCGCGACCATGGCACAACCCTATGTCGGCGAGATCCGCATGTTCGGCGGCAATTTTCCGCCCGCGGGCTGGATGTTCTGCAACGGCCAGCTCCTGCCGATCTCCGAAAACGAAACCCTGTTCCAGCTGATCGGAACGACCTACGGCGGCGACGGCGAATCGACGTTCGCGCTGCCGAACCTGCAAGGCCGCGTGCCGCTGCACCAGGGCAACGGCTTCATCCTCGCCGAGACCGGCGGCGCTGAGAGCATCACGCTGACGACACAGCAGATTCCGTCCCACAACCACGCGGTCATCGCGTCGACGACGCAGGCGCAGAACCAGCAGCCGACCAGCGCCATCTTCGCGCAGGCGCCAACGCTGCAGGCGTACCTCACCGAGGCGTCGAGCAACAACTTCGGCCCGGCGACGACGATCACGATGACCGGCGGCAGCCAGCCGCACGAGAACATGCAGCCGTACCTGTGCGTGAGTTTCATCATTTCGCTGTTCGGCATCTTTCCGAGTCCGACCTGAGGGGGCGAGTCATGGCAGATCCATTCGTTGCTGAAATCCGCATCTTCGGGTTCAACTTCGCGCCGCGCGGTTGGGCGACCTGCGACGGCCAGCTGTTGCCGCTGAGCCAGAACACCGCGCTGTTTTCGCTGCTCGGCACCACGTACGGCGGCAACGGCAAGAGCAATTTCGCGCTACCGGACATGGCCGGCAACGTGCCGATGCACTGGGGCCAGTCGACCACCGGCACGATCTACGATCTCGGCCAGACCAGCGGCTCGGCGACCGTGACCTTGCTCGAATCCGAGATGCCGGCGCACAACCACACGTTCCGCGTGGGCTCGGACATCGGCACGGAGAACTCGCCGGATCCGACGCGGGTGCTGACGTCGTCGAACAACGGCAGCGCGTACGCGCCGGCCGGAACGACGCCGGTCGTGCAGATGAACTTCCAGGAACTGACGCTGACCGGCAGCGGGTTTCCGCACAACAACCTGCAGCCGTATCTCACGCTGATGTTCTGCATCGCGCTGCAGGGCGTGTTCCCGGCCCGGCCGTAAAGGCACTTTCGCGTCGGCCCGCGTCGCGGGGCGCGGGCCGGTCGCGTTCGAACGTCAAACTTTGTGACTGGTACGGATCGTGCTCGGCAGCGCGGGTCGCGGCGTAAAATGCCGCTTACCGCGAGCCCGAGGACCGGGCTCGTACCAGGGGGAACAACATGAAGCGTCGCGATTTCCTGGGTGCGCCCGTCGCACTCGTCGGACTGGGTCTCGCGGCCGGTGGTTCACGGGTTGCGCAAGCGGCCGGTGTTACCAGCGGTACCATCACACCCGGTAGTGCGTCATTTTCCGTGCTGCGCCTCGTCGGCAGCGCGCTCGAGACCGAAGCGTTCGGCGGCTGGCAGGCGGCGTGGCCGCAGGTTGCCGCGCTCACGCGCGCGCGCGTCGTCGTGCACGGCTACGTGCGCGGCTCCACGAACACGCTCGGTGCCGTCGATATCGAATCGGTGTTTTTCAACGAAGGCAAGATCAACACGGCGCTCGTCTATGCCGTGTCGGCGCAGGCTGCCGGCAGCGGCAGCGGGCAGGTCGGCTTTTACGTCAAGGCGCCGCACTTCGCCGGGTTTTCGATCACGCCCAAGGCGAGCGGCGCGGGCCGCACGTCGAAGGGACGCGAGTCGATGACCGTTGCGCTCGGTGATGCGGGCGGGCATCTCGCGCCCGGCTTGTACGTGATGGTGCTCGAAGGCGGCAAGCCCGTCGACGCGTCGCAGTTCGTCTTCACGGGCTACAACGAGCGACCGCTGGTGCTGAGCAACGGCGCCGCGCCCGACAGGGACTACCTCGCTTTCAGCGTGGAGGAAGCTTGACCGGCGGCGGCACGCTGGCATCGCGCCTCGCGGCGCTGTGTCCGGATGTGTCGCTGCGCGTCGAGACCGACGCCGATCGCGCGTTTCTGTCCGACCTGTACGCGTCGACGCGAGACGACGAACTGGCGCACGTGCCGTGGGACGCCGCGACGAAGCGCGGCTTCCTCGGCGAGCAGTTCACGCTGCAGCATGCGCACTACGTCAAGAACTACGTCGGCGCCGAATTCGTCGTGATCGAGCAGCACGGCTTGCCGATCGGGCGGATCTATCTTTACCGCAAGGGCAGCGAGATCCGGCTGATGGACATCGCACTCGTGCCGGAAAAGCGCGGGCAGGGCATCGGCCGCGCGCTGGTCGAAGCGCTCGCGCGGATCGCGCGCGACGATGGCGCCGAAATCACGCTGCACGTCGAGCCGAACAATCCGGCGATGAAACTCTACGATCGCATGGGTTTTCGGCTGATCGAAAACCGCGGCGTGTATCTTTTCCTCGGCCTGAAACCCGAAGCCGCCTGAAAGCGCAAACGAAGCGACGCTCTCGCTTTTCCGGAGGCCCCTTAAGTTAAGGGGCCGGCCGAATGCGCAGTGCGCATTCGGCGGGGTTGTGGGATGCGACCTGCTGCCGGGAGAACCAAGAGCGAAAAGCGTCGCAGACCCGAGCATGCCTAATTGAATGTGATTTCGTAGCACATGCCTTTGCCGTCCGGCCCGACCGGCACGACGAACAAGTTCAGAATTCCCAAAGTGGGATGATGGACGTCGTACATGCCCTGCAAGGCCGAGCGGCTGGCGCCGTTTTCGCGCAGGATCACCATGAACGGCTCGTTGCGCGGGCTCGGATTGTTCAGCCGCTGCGCCAGCGCCAGCTCCACATCGATGTATTCGTCGCCGCGCGCCATGCGCACGGTCTGCCCGACGATCGCTTCGAATGCGGCAAAAGGTACTTCGTCGAGCATCGCGCGTCCCCCCGGTTTGGCGAGCGCGCAGCGTAGCCCGCGAACATCGTCGCGGCAAGCACGGGCCGGCCCGTCGCGGGCCGGCCCGTGCATACGTTTACCGGAACGCGCCGACCGTCGCCTTCGTGTTGTTCAACACGCGATGGTTGTCGTTGCGATTGGTCGTGCCCATCGCGCGACCGCCGTAGGTCTTGCCCGGGTTCGACCAGTAGTTGAGGCGCGTGCACGTCGTCGACGAACAGGCATACGCCATGATCGTGCGCCAGCCGCCCGCCGTCGACTGGAAGCCGTGGCCGTAGGCATACGGCGTATTCGTCGGATCGTTCGCCGGATCGTGGCGCGCCGACTGCAGATGGCCGATCTCGTGCGCGAACGAGTAGTAGCCGGTCGCGCAGTCCCAGTACACCTCGGCGAACGCCGTCGACGCGCTCGAGCCGATGCCCGAGGCGAGGCCGCAGTACGCCGTGTTGTTGACGATCAGCACCGCGACGTCGGCCGTGTTCGTATTGCGCTGGCTGTGGATCGAATCCATGTAGCCGTCGGACGTGCCGCGATAGCGCGCAAGGTCGGTGTCGAAGTTGCCGGTCTCGGTGTAGCTGACCTGCGACTTCGCGGCGAGCTGCAGATTGATCTCCACGGCGCTGTTGCTATAGCCGGTGTTCGACTCGGCGACCGCGAGCGTGATCAGGCCGTTGATGTCGCCGGAGTTGCTCGCGGCGGCCGGCGTGTAGTTCACGAGCACGCGGATCGTCGTGATCGCCTCGCCGGCGGACGGCGTTTCCGGCATCGCCACGGGCTTTTCGAAGATGCGCCGATACGCCTCGGGCGGATGATCCAGCGGCATCAGGTTTTCGTCGACTTCGACGACGACGTGGCGCGCGTCCTTGAGCGGACGGATCTTGAACAGCTGTCCGTTCACGCGCAGATTGCCGGTCACCTTGTCGCCGTTCTTGACGAGGATCAGCGAGTTCATCGGATCGTCGGCGATTTCGTTCTTCGTCATCTGCCGCTGCAACGCGGTGTCGGTGACGATGCCCTGCCAGACGAGGCTGCCGTCCTCGGTGCGGTACGACGACGTGCGCGCGACGTTGAGGCCGACGTAGCCGCCGAGATCGAGACCGACGTTGAGCGACTGCGTATCGTCGCCGAGACCCGCGGCATTCACCGTCACGACATTGATTTTCGCCGACGAAGGCTCGCGCGCCTGGGCGGCGTACGCGCTGTCGTTCTCGACCGCGCTATACGCCAGCGGCGCCGAGCCGAACAAATCCACTTTTCCCTGAGCTGCCGCCGTTCCCGACGCCAGCAGTCCCGCTCCCGCGATGCTCAACCACGCAAAAGACCGTTTCATACGTATCTCCCCACGGTACGGCGCACGTCGAGATCCGGCGCAAGAGGAGTCGTGCGCCAACCGGGCTTAGAGCAGCCGGACCCTCCCCACCCTCGGACGTCCGCGCGCGCGGCGCTCGAACGAAACCGCGGCGGCGTGCCCCCGCACGTCGCCGATTGTTTGGATCAGGGTCTACTCGGCAACCAACGCGCCCGCGGCTCAGCCGCGCAGGCGTTCCACGATGGAAACTGTGGAGCGTGCACGGTTCAGCGTATAGAAGTGCAGCGCCGGCGCGCCGCCGTCGACGAGGCGGCGGCACAGGTCGCTGACGACGTCGATGCCGAATTCGCGAATCGCCTCGTGATCGTCGCCGAACGCCTGCAGGCGACGCGCGACCCAGCGCGGGATCTCGGCGCCGCACATTTCAGAAAAACGCCGCAATTGCGAATAATTCGTGATCGGCATGATGCCCGGCACGATCGGCACCGTCACGCCGAGACGGCGCGCGTCGTCGACGAAGCGGAAGTAGGCGTCCGGATTGTAGAAGTACTGCGTGATGGCGCCGTCGGCGCCGGCGTCCACCTTGCGCTTGAAGTGCGCAAGGTCGGCGTGCGCGTCGTCCGACTGCGGATGCACCTCGGGATAGCACGCGACTTCGATGTGGAAATAGTCGCCGCTCTCGGCGCGGATGAATTCGACGAGGTCGCTGGCGTAGCGGAAGTCGCCGTAGGTCGCCATGCCGGACGGCAGGTCGCCACGCAGCGCGACGAGCCGGCGGCAGCCCTTGTCGCGGTATTGCTGGATCAGCGTGCGGATTTCCGCGCGCGTGCCGCCCATGCAAGACAGGTGCGGCGCGGCGTCGAGGCCATGGTCGTCGCGCAGATGGCAGATCGTGTCGGGCGTGTAGCTGAGCGTCGAGCCGCCGGCGCCGAACGTCACCGAAACGTATTCGGGCTTCAGCTCCTTGAGCTTTGGCAGCGCTTTTTCGAGCACGTCGCGCTGTTCGTCGGTCTTGGGCGGGAAGAACTCGAGACTGATGGGCAACATGCCGGGAAACCTTGGATTGACGGACGAAGGTCTCGATTATATCTCTTTGTCGCGATGGAAAGATGCGCGACGGACGCGAGGCCGAGGTGCCGTCTGGTTTCGTACCAGACGCGCAAGCATGGATGGTGAACTGTTGTATTCGTACAGGACGACGGCGGGCCGTTTTTCGAGAATGCCGCCATGACTTCGTCACCCAGCGAACGCTCCTACGCCGAAGCCGAGTGCGCCACCGAATGTACGACGATGGCGCGCCGGGGTACTGCGGGCGGTTTGTACTACGTCGCGGGCTGGCTCGTCGTCTGCGTCGAAGCCGACGTCTACGGGAGGCACCCGCTGGTCATCGCCGCGATCGGCGCGGCGTTCGCCGCGCTGGCCATCGCGCGCCTCGCGCTCGCGTACGGCCGGCCGCTGGGGCAGATGCAGCAGGAACGTCACCTGCGCCGATGGTGGTGCGTCATCTTTGCGACCTTGACGTTGTGGTCGGGCGTCAGTACGTGGTGCTACGTCGACGACGATTTCGAATCCGCGCGCGTCGTAGTGCTGTTGTGCTCGATGGCGTTCGCGACCGCGGCGATCTTCGTGTATGCGGTGCGCGGGCGGCGGGCGTTCGCCGGCGCCGCGGCGCAGCTGGTGCCGAGTCTCGCCTGGACGTTCGCGGAGGCGGAAACCGGCGTCGCGATCATGCTGTCGCTATTCTCGATCTATCTTGTCGGCGCGCTGTTCGCCAACTACGCGGACCACTGCGAGCAACGCGCGCAGCGGCGCGAACTCGCCGCCCAGCGAGACCGCTACGTCGGCCTTGCGCACACCGATGTGCTGACCAGCCTGCCGAACCGGCGCGTATTCACCTGGACGCTCGAACAGATGTTCGCGAGCGAATCGGCCGCGAGCCTTCTGATCGTCGACATCGACCACTTCAAGCGGATCAACGACACATACGGCCACGCAGCCGGCGACGCATGCCTCGTCGCGTTCGCCGAAATTCTGCGCGACAGCGTCGCGGGCTGCGACGCTGTCGTCGCAAGGCTCGGCGGCGAGGAATTCGGCATCGTGCTTCAGGGCATCCCGCTGCCGACCGCGAACGGGCTCGCGCTGGCGATCCGGGGGCGCCTGCATGCGTCCGCGAACGATCCGACGCTCTGCAACGTCACGGCGAGCATCGGCGTGGGCGACCGACGCGCCGAATACCGCCGGCCCGAGGAATGGTTCGTCGACGTCGACCGCGCGCTGTACCGCGCCAAGCACAACGGCCGCGATCGCGTCTGCAGCGTCTGAAAGAAAAAACGCCGCAATCTCGCGATTGCGGCGTCGGATACTTCACCGATCGCCGGCGATCAGTAGCGGTAGTGCTCCGGCTTGTACGGGCCTTCCGGATCGACGCCGAGGTAGGCGGCCTGGTCGGCGGTGAGCTTCGTCAGCTTCACGCCGATCTTTTCCAGATGCAGGCGCGCGACTTCCTCGTCGAGCTTCTTGGGCAGGCGGTAGACGGTCTTCTCGTAGACGTCCTTGTTCGCCCACAGGTCGAGCTGCGCGAGCGTCTGGTTCGAGAACGAATTCGACATGACGAAGCTCGGGTGGCCGGTGGCGCAGCCGAGGTTCACCAGGCGGCCTTCGGCGAGCAGGAACATCTCGCGGCCGCCGGGCAGAACGTACTTGTCGACCTGCGGCTTGATGTTGATCTTCTTGATGCCGGCCAGCGCGTTGAGCGCGTCGACCTGGATCTCGTTGTCGAAGTGACCGATGTTGCAGACGATGGCCTGGTCCTTCATCTTGGTCATGTGCTCGACCGTGATGACGTCCTTGTTGCCGGTCGTCGTGACGTAGATGTCGGCGAGGCCGAGCGACGCTTCGACGGTGTCGACCTGGAAGCCTTCCATCGCGGCCTGCAGCGCGTTGATCGGATCGATTTCGGTCACGATCACGCGCGCGCCGTAGGCGCGCAGGCTGTGCGCCGAGCCCTTGCCGACGTCGCCGTAGCCGCACACGACGGCCACCTTGCCGGCGAGCATCACGTCCATCGCGCGCTTGAGACCGTCGGCCAGCGATTCGCGGCAGCCGTACAGGTTGTCGAACTTCGACTTCGTCACCGAGTCGTTGACGTTGATCGCCGGCACGAGCAGCTTGCCGGCTTCCATCATCTGGTACAGGCGGTGCACGCCGGTCGTCGTTTCTTCCGAAACGCCCTTCCAGTCCTTGACCACGTTGGTCCAGAAGCCCGGACGCTCCTTGGCGACGCGCTTGAGCAGGTTCTTGATCACCTGCTCCTCGTGCGAGCCCGACGGGGTGTTGACCCAGTCCGAACCCTGTTCGAGTTCGTAGCCCTTGTGGATCAGGAGCGTCACGTCGCCGCCGTCGTCGACGACGAGCTCAGGACCCTTGCTGCCCGGGTGGGTGACGCAGTCGAGCGTGCAGTCCCAGTATTCTTCGAGCGACTCGCCCTTCCACGCGAACACCGGCACGCCGGCGGCGGCGATCGCGGCGGCGGCATGGTCCTGCGTCGAGAAGATGTTGCACGACGCCCAGCGCACCGAGGCGCCGAGGTCGACCAGCGTCTCGATCAGCACGGCGGTCTGGATCGTCATGTGCAGCGAGCCGGTTACGCGCACGCCCTTGAGCGGCTTGGCGGCGGCGTACTTCTTGCGGATCGACATCAGGCCCGGCATCTCGTGCTCGGCGATCTCGATTTCCTTGCGGCCCCAGTCGGCGAGCGACAGGTCCGCGACTTTGTAGTCGTTCTTCAAGTTCACGACAGCGTTCATGGTTCAGCTCCAGGATTGGGCGGGCGCGGTTTCGGTTACCCGAAAACCGCCGAGCCTGATTTCGTACCGGCGCACGGCCTGGCCGAACTTGCAGCGCCCCTCGGCGGCGAGAGGGGCGCGATTATATCGCCGAATCCCGATGAAGCGATAAAGGTTTCGTTACAAGTCCGGCAAGACGTGCGCCGCCGTTTCCCGGTCAGATCTTGAAGTCGTCGAAAGCGATGCGCTCCGGTGGAATTTCAAGCTGCGCCAGCAGCTTGCGCGTCGCCGCGAGCATCGCCGGCGGTCCGCACAGGTAGAACTCGCAGGCGGCGAGGTTCGCGTGGTCGCGCAGCAGGCGTGCGTGCGCGACCTCGTGGACGAGGCCATTCGACGCTTCGGCTTCCTCCGACAGCACCAGATGCCAGCTGAAGTTCGGGTGCCTGGCCGCGAGCGCCGTCATTTCGTCGACATAGGGCGCTTCGCGGGCTTTGCGCGCGCCGTACCAGTAGTGGATGCGCTCGGTCGCGCCGGCATCGAGCCGCGCGTGGATCATCGCGCGCAGCGGCGCCATGCCCGCGCCGCCGCCGATGAACACCTTTTCGCGTTCGCCGGGCTTGAGCGCGAAATCGCCGAACGGGCCGCTGTAGCGCACCGTGTCGCCGGGCTTGAGCGAATACAGATACGTCGATCCCTTGCCGGGCGGATGCTTCTTGCCGTGCTGCCGGCCCGGGCTGAAGCGCGCGAGCAGCGTCAGGCGTCCGTCGCATTTCTCCACCGGCAGCGCGAGCGAGTACGAACGCCGCACGCCTTCCTTGTTCGCGAGGGTCGGCGGCAGGTCGAGCGCCGCCCAGTCGTCGCGGTGGTGTTCCGGATGCGCGATGTCGCCGCGCGCGAACGCATAGCCGGGCACGTGCACCTGCAGATAGGCGCCCGGCTGGAACTCGGACCCCGGCGGCGTCGCCGGCGCCAGCACGATCTCGCGCAGGAACGGCGTGACCGCGGTGACGCGCTCGACGGTGCCGGTGCATTCGGTCCACAGGCTCGCGCCGGCCGCGACTTCGATGCGTGCCGCGTCGCCGATCGCGAGATTGCACGCGAGGCGATAGCCCATGCGCACGCGGCTGTCGCCGAGGTGCTCGCGGTCGGCCGCGGTCGGCTCAGGCGGCGTGCCGCAGACGCGCACTTCGCAAAGGCCGCAGCTCTGGCCGCCGCCGCAGTTCGACGGCAGCTGCAGCCCGTGGCGGCCCATCGCGACGTACACCGTGTCGCCGTCGTGCGATTCGATCGAGCGCAGCTCCGTGCCGTTCGTGTCGAGCACGGTCAGCGCGCGCCGGCGCCGCCAGCGCGCGGGCACGAATTCGCTCGCGCGAAAGCTCGCCACGAGCAGCCACACGCCCGACAGCGCGATCCACAGGCCGCCGGCCGCGAGCAGGATCACCAGCGGATGGTTGAAGTTCTGCCGGCCGCTGTAGTCCATGATATGCAGCATCCAGACGATGTCGAACCAGCGCCACGTGTCGTTGCGGCGTTCTAGGATTTCGCCGTCCTGCGCCGAAACGTACAGCGTCGTTGAATCTTCGTCGGAAAAATCGACACGCCAGATCGGCCCGGCGTGCCCGCGCACTTCGAGCGTCGCCGCGTCGAGCCGCTGCGGCGTCCCGGGAACGCCGTCGCCGACGTAGTCGGCTTGCGCGATCGCCAGCGCCGTCGCGGCGTCGACCTCGACGGCCGCCAGCGTGTGCGCGTCGACGAGCCATTCCTTGTCCTGAAACGCCAGGCGATAGACCGGACGATCGAGCAGGCGCCGCGTGTCGAGCGCCTGCACCGGTTGTTTCGCCGCGGCGAGCGCCTGCGCGGGCGATGCCGCGTCGACGGGCCACGCCCGCGTATCCGGCGCGACGGGCGCGCGGTGGTGCTCGCCTTCCACGCGATGATGGTCGAGGAGGCTCATCACGAGGCCGCTAAAGGTCCAGACGACGAACTGCAGCGCGACGAGGAGCCCGAACCACTTGTGCAATCGACGGATCCACGGCGTCATGCGGCGGGCCTCCGGCGAAAGCTGTAGAACAGGAGCCACGCGCCCGACAGCGCGAACACGAAGCCGATCGACGAGGCGACGCGCAGCAGGGTGTTGTTGACGTCGGTGCGCGCGTCGTAGTCCATGATGTGGAACATCCACAGGAAGTCGAACCAGCGCCACAGGTCGTGGCGCTTGGCGAGCATCTCCCCGGTGTCGGGCGACAGGTACAGCGTCGTCTCGTTGGCGTCGTCGAACGCGATGCGCCACAGCGGTACCGGACGCGTGGCGACTTCCTGCGGCGCCTTGTCGATCAGCGCCGCGCTGCGTATCGGCGCCTTGCCCTGGTACAGCGCGACGGCGACGTCGCGCGCCGCCGCCTCGCCGAGCGGGCTCAGCGCCTCGCCGGTGACCGCGTCGACGAGCGACGTCCTGCCGTCGTGCCGCACTTCGATCACTACACGATCGACGAGCCGCTTGACGCGGAACCCGGTCATACCGGGGAACTGCGCGGCGAGCGCCGACGCCTCCCGCATCGGCGCCCCGGACAGCGGCCTGGCCGCGCTCTTGGCGAGATGATCGCCATGGATGACGTGGATCGAGATCGAGACCATGTACAGGCCGCTCGCCATCCACAGCAGCGCCTGTATGCCGATCGCGAGGCCGATCCACTTGTGGGCGCGTCGCGCCCAGAATGCCGGTTTCATAGGATTTCCGATGCGATGGGCGGGCGGTTACCAGCGGAAGTTCGCTTTGACGTTCCAGCGGCGGCCGAGGAGGTCGTACGTCATCGTGTCGGTGTTCGCGTCGGTGTAGCTCTGGATGAACGGCGCCTTCTTGTCGAACAGGTTGTCGACGCCGATCGCGACGTCGAGCGCCTCGTTGACCTCGTATTTCACTTGTACATTGTGATACGCGAGGCTCGGCGCGCGTTCGCCGATGTCGCCCGGCAGCGCGTTGATGTCGTCCGCGGAACCGATGTACTGCACGCTCCACGAACCCGACCACGCGCCGCGCTGCGCGGTCAGCGCCGCGAGCGAACGCCACTTGGCGAAACTGCCGCGACCGCCGGTGATCTTGCCGGCGTAGCGGATCTCGTCCGCGCCGTCGAACGGACGCACGTCGTAGTTCTTGAGGTACGACACGTCCCACGACAGCGTCGCCTTCCAGTCGTCGACCGACGCGAACTCGTACAGCACGCCGAGGTCGATGCCGGACATGCGCTCGCTCGCGGTGTTGAGCGGCTGCGACGAGAGGAACTCGATCTCGCCGGTCTGCGCGTTGCGCGTGAAGTGCGCGGGGCCGCAGAACACGCTCGACAGGCCCGGCGTGTTGTAGCAGACCGAGAGCTTGGTCGAACCGTCGATACGCTGGATCGCGTTGTCGATCTTCACGTTGAAATAGTCGAGCGTCACCGTGAGATCGGGCGCGAACTGCGGCGTCCACACGATGCCCGCGGTCAGCGTCTTGGCGTCTTCGGGTTGAAGGTCGGCGTTGCCGCCGACCGTCGTCAGCACGGTGTTGCCGAGCTGCGTATAGCCGACCGGCACGCCCGACGCGCGGCAGTTCTGCGCGACGGTCGACGACGCCGGCATCGCGCTCCAGCCGCTGCACGGATCGGTCGTCGTGAGATTGCCCTCCGACACGCCGCCGAAGAGCTCCGGCACGTTCGGGATGCGGAACGCCGACGCGACGTTCGCGCGCGCCTTGAGCGACGGCGTGATCTCCCAGTCGAGGCCGAGCTTGTAGTTCGTGTCGTTGCCGAACAGGTCGTAGTTCGAATAGCGGCCGGCGGCGTTGAGCGTCAGCGAGCGCGCGAACGGACTGTCCATCAGGAGCGGCACCGCGAATTCGACGTAGGCCTCCTTCGCCACGTAGTCGCCGGCGATCGGATCCTGCTGGTTCGTGTTGGCGATGCCGGCGACCGTGCGCGGGTCGGGATTGCGCCAGCCTTTCTCCTGCCGCACTTCAAGGCCCGTGGCCATGCCGACCCATCCGGCCGGCAGTTCGAACAGTTCGCCGGAAAGATTCGCGGTCCAGCTCTTCTGCTCGTTGCCGCCCTTGTCGCGCGTGGTGAACAGGATGTAGTCGAGCACGGCCTGCGTCACGTCGCCGTAGCCGAGATAGTCGGCGCACGGGATCGCCGCGCCGGCCGCGTTGCTGCACACCGACGTGTCGAGCGTGCGCGCGACGCGGTCGAGATCGGCGACGGCGGTCGAGCCGTCGGTGCCGGTGTTGCGGCCGAAATTGATCGCGGTCGTCCAGTCCCAGCCCGTGCCGATGCGGCCCTGCGCGCCGAACACGACGCGCGTCGTGTCGACTTCCTGGTAGAACTCGCGCACGCCCGCTTCGAGCAGGCGCCGGCGCTGCAGCAGCAGGTTCTGTCCGGTCGGGTTCGTCGGATGATCGGCGGCGATGTTGATCGGGCGGTACACGCCGAGCGCGCCGGGCGTCGCGAGCTGGTTCGAGTCGCGGTGCGTGTACATCAGCTCGGCGAACAGCGACGTGTTCTCGTCGACGTCCAGCGTGCCGAACGCGCCGACGCTGACGCGCTTCAACGGATTGACCGCGTTGAGGTACGGATTCGAGTTGAAGTTGTGCTTGCCCGGCGAATACGTTTCGTAGAAATCGCCGTCGCCGTTCGGGTCCTGGTTGAAGTTGACGCGACGGCCGTCGGCGAGAATCGCGCGACCGCCGATCGTCGACGAGCTGCCCACGCAGACGAGCTTGCCGCCGTCTTCGCCGAGCGCGCACGGCGCGCGGCTGGCCATGTTCACGGTGCCGCTCTCGGCGTAGTTGATCGACGCCATCGCGGTGTACGCATCGCCGGTCTTGCCCCAGGCGACGTCGGCCGCCTTTTCGGCACCGTCGCCCTTGAAGGTTTCGCCGTAGCGGATCGACGTTTGAAGACCGTCGAATTTTTTCTTCGTGATGATGTTGACGACGCCGGCGACGGCGTCGGCGCCGTAGATCGCCGATGCGCCGTCCTTGAGCACTTCGATGCGTTCGATCAGCGCGACCGGAATGGTGTTGAGGTCGACCGAACTGTTCGCGCCGGTGCCGCCGTTGACGACGCGGCGGCCGTTGAGCAGCACCAGCGTGCGGTTGATGCCGAGGCCGCGCAGGTTGACCTGCGTCGTGCCGTAGCCGTTGTCGGCCCAGTAGGCGTTCGTCTGGTTGCCGGCGAAACCGGCCGACGCCGGCATGCGCTGCAAGATGTTCTCGACGGAGATCGCGCCGGAGCGTTCGATCGCCTCGGCATCGATCACGGTGACGGGACCGACGCCGGAAATCTGCGCGCGTTTGATGTGGCTGCCGGTGACGACGACGGCTTCGAGGCTCGCCGTCTCGGCCGCCTCGGCGGGGGATGCGGCGTCGGCGGACTGGGCGAACGACGCGGGCACGGCGCCGAGCGACAACAACGCGCCGACGGCGACGGTAAGGCGATTGCGTTTGCAAGACATGGAACAACTCCCGAACTTTCTGATCTCGTGGGTCGATCGAGCCCGCGAAGCCGCGCAGTGTGTGTGCGGCGGCGCGCCGCGTCGACGCGACGCAGTGACGCGCCGGGCGGGGCGGAGGGCTCGAAGGCTTGGGTGTGCGCCGCGCGCGGCACGGTTGGCCGCGAAATGCGCGCAACGACGAACGGGCCACGGCGAGCGTGGCCGGCGAGATCAGACGATCGGAGGTCGAAACAGCGGCGTGCGTGTGCTCGACGGCACATGCGGCGCCGACCAGACGAGCGGTTCGGCGAGCAACGCGTGCGGCAGCAGCGACGGCGCGACCGCCGGCAGCGCGGCGACCGACAGAAAGCAGATGCAGCCGCAGGTGCCCTTCGCGCAGTCGCAATCGTCGTGCGCTCCGCCGCGCCCGCCCTTGCCGGACTCGGCGCAGTCGTCGCCGCGGCTGGCCGCCGGTGCCTGCGCGAGCGCCGTCACGGTGGCGTTCGCGGGTTCGCCGGCATTCGCGTTCGACGGCCACGACAACACCCGCCCGTCGAGACACAAGGTCACGAGCAGCAGGCAGCGCAGCAGGAAGTCGAGCGAAGGCATGGCGACGGCGTGACGGGTCCGGTGGTGAACGCTGGTTTCCACGCGCGGCCAAGTCCCCTGGCGACGGCTGGAAACGACGACGATGCGACCCCGGACGGATGTCGGGGCCGCCTATCAGTTATCACGCCGAAAACCGCGGTGTCAACGCGCTTGCGCCGCGCAACGGTTTGACGCGGGCGTTGCCGCGGCGCAGCACGCCGAATTGCGCGCGTCTTTGCATAGAAGTAGAAAAATTCAATCGTTCGGGCGCAGCAGCGAACCGAACGTCAGGTAGAACGAATTGTGGCCGCCCTGCGCGTGGCCGTAGCCGACGAAAACCGGGCCGAGAAACGTGTCGATGCCGAGAAACAGGCTGCCGGCGCCGACGAGGTCCTTGCCGCGCACTTCGTCGCGCGTATCCCAGATGCCGCCGGCTTCGAGGCTCGCGCCGGCGTAGACCGGCACCGAAATCAGCTTCGTCGCGTCGGTGAGGCGGCGGTAGTAGACGACGCGTCCGAGCGCCGTCTGTCCCGCGAGCAACTGGTTTTCGGTGAAACCCGAGAGGTTCGCAAGGCCGCCGAGCGTGCCGAACGTCGAGAGCAGGTCGCCGTCGCCGCCGGCGCTGTGCAGTCGCGTGCCGACGAGCCAGCGGTTCGCGCCGTACGAGAACGCGGTGTCCCAGTTCAGGCGCACGACGTTCGCCGCCGATTCGGACCCGAGTTCGGTCAGCAGCAACTCGTCGGACAGGTCCAGCCGCGAACCGCGTGTCGGAAAGCCCGAATCGTCGAGGCTGTCGCGTGTCACCTGCAGCTTGACGCCGCCGAACGTCTGGTCGAGCGAGGCGGGCAGGTCGGGCGTGCCGACGCGGCGCTTGACCGAGTCGTAGCCGTATTCGATCGTGCCGGAGAAGCGCCAGGTCGCATCCGGTGTGTAGCCCAGTTCCAATGCGGCGATGCTGCGGCTGCGGCGGTACTCGGCGAGCGTTTCGTTGAGGTCGATGCCCGAGCCGATCGGGATGTTGTTGGCGCGATAGTCGAGATACGGCGCGACGTAGTACTGGCCGTGGTCGCCGAACGGCTGATAGAACTCGCTGTGCAGGCCGGTGACGCGGCCGAGTTCGAGACGGTTGCGCGATTCGCCGCCGCGTTCGTTCAAGCCGGTGAAGTTCATTTCGCCGATCAGCTGGTAGCTGTTGCGGCCGGCGAAGTCGTCGGACAGGCGCAGCCCGAAGCGCAGGAAATTCGGGCCCCAGCCCTTGTCGACCGGGTGTACCTCCAGGCCGGTCTTGCCGTCGCGTTCGGCGAGCTCGTACGTGATGCGCTCGTAGCTGCCTTCGCCGTAGGCGAGGCCGATGTCGGATTCGAGCGTCTTCGGGTCGAACGGCTTGTCGACGTTGTCGGACAGGCGCTGCTCGACGTAGGCGGCGGTGCGGCTGCGCCCGCGCAGCACGTCGATGAACGCGATCAGCGGCGGATCGAAGCCGCGCTGGCGATGACGCGCGGTGAACTGCGCGTAGCGCGCCTCGTCGACCGCGTAGCGGCGCAGGGCGACGACGGCTTTTTCCGCGCTCGCGGCGCCCGCCGCGACCGTTTCGCCGGCGCGCTGGAAGTCGGCGCTGCCGACGTCGCCGAGATCGGGCACGATCAGCACGTCGGCGTCGCCGAGCGTCGCCAACTGAATATCCGTCTCGCGTTTCATCAGTGTCGTGAGCATCTGGTTGGCGATCGAGAACGGCGAGTTGAGCTTTTCCTCGTCGACCAGCGGTTCGCCGACGTTGACGACGATCAGGCGCGTGCCGCCGAGGGCGCGCGCGACGTCGATCGGTACATTGTCCACAATGCCGCCGTCGACCATCAGCCGGCCGCGGTAGCGCACCGGCGCGAACGCGCCCGGCACCGACATGCTGGCGCGGATCGCCATCGCGAGATCGCCGTCGGAAAACACCACTTTCTCGCCGTTGCCGATATCGGTCGCGATCGAGCGGAACGGGATCGGCAGGTCGTCGAAGGTCTGCACGCCGCCGGTCGACAGCAATAGGCGCCGCAGCAGGAGCTGCAGTTTCTGGCCCTGGATCATGCCGCGCGGCAGCGCGATGCTGCCGTCCTTCAAACCGAGTTCGATGCCGCCGAGAAAGCGCAGTTCGTCTTCCTTGCGCCGCATCGGCAGTTCCTGGCGCGGCGGATCGTCGCGGAACATGTCTTTCCAGTCGATGCCCTTCAGCACCACTTCGATCGCGTCGGCGTCGTAGCCGGCCGCGTACAGGCCGCCGACGATCGCGCCCATCGAGGTGCCGGTGATGCAGTCGATCGGCACGCGCTCGCGTTCGAGCACCTTGAGCACGCCGATGTGCGCGGCGCCGCGCGCGCCGCCGCCGCCGAGCACGAGGCAGGTGCGCGCCGCGGCCGGCGCGGCGATGCACGACACGAGAGTCAAAAAGGCGAGCAGGCGTAGCGAAAGGCGCATCGGCGACGGTCCGTGTGGCGTTGCGCGAAGCGTACTTGACGCGGGCGAAGCGCGACACCGCGCCCCGTCGTCAGGCGATCACCGCCACTCGTACTGCCAGCGCAGCTCGGTCCGGCGCGGGTCGCCCAGGCGATAGCGCGTGTCGTAGAAGCGGTCGTTGAGGCTGAAGTCGACGCGATCGAGATAGGTCTGGTCGAACGCGTTGGTGACGATGAGCGCGAGCTCCCATTCGTCCTTGCGATAGCCGACGCGAAAGTCGACGAGGTTGTAGGCCGGCCGCCGCTTCTTCGGGCTGATTTCCTGTGCCGATTCGGCCTCCGAGACGCGGTAGGCGTCGATCGTGCCGTACCAGCGCAGGTCCGCGCCGTAGCGCGCGCCGAGGATCACCGTGCGCTCCGGCGCGCCGGGCATCGGCGGTGTCGGATCGGTGTTGCCGTAGCGGTAGTACTGGAAATCGGCGTCGATCCAGCCGGCGCCGGCGTTCAGGCGCCACAGCGGCGACAGCCGGTACTCGGCTTCGAGTTCGGCGCCGCGCGCGAGGCCCCGCGCGCCGATGTGGTTGTTGACGAAGTGGAAGCGTTCGCTGACCTTCGTGTGGAACACGGCGGTGCGCGTCGACAGGTCGCCGCCGAGCCAGCTTGCCTGCCAGCCCAGCTGGGCGGAGTCGTCGCGTTCGGCCGGCTGTATCCAGTCGGGAAACAGCCCGAGGCTCGAGCGGATGCCGCGGCCGTAGCTCAGCGTGAAGCGCTGGTCGGCGAGCGGCGACCACGCGGCGGTGACGAGCGGCACCGGAGTGCTCGTGCGAACCTGTCCGAACTGGCGCAGCGGCGGGTTTTCGGCGAGGTCGGCGCAGACGCCGGGCTGTGGATCGCGCAGTTCGCCGACGTCGCATTCGACGCTGACGATGTAGCGCCGCGTCAGTTCGCGCACGTGGCGCACGCCGGCGCCGAGCGACCATTGGTCGTTGAAACGGTGCTCGGCCCACGCCCACACGCTGCGCGTGCGGAAGTCGAGGTCCTTGCGATAGTCGGCGACGCGCTGGTACCCGGTCGCCCACGTTGCGTCGTGGTCGGAGAACGACATGCCGCTGACCTCGGCGCCGAGCGCGAAGTCCCAGTCGTCGGTGTGGTGATGGCCGGACAGGCTCGTCGCGTTGCGCCGCTCGGTGTTGAAGATGCCGGCCGGGCCGAACGTGGAGCCGAGCCATGCGCCGCGATGCTGCGCGACGGTGCCGTTCGCGGTCAGGCGCAGGTACCACGCATCGTTGCCGTACTGCACGTTCGTCGCGGCGCCGACGGCGCGCGTGCGCATCGCGCGCACGACGCGCGCGTAGCTCGCGCCGTCGTCGGGCAGCGGAAACGGCGATTCGCCGGCGGCGGTCCACAACGGCGCGTCGTCGCCCGAGACGAGGAGCGCGGAGACTTCCGCGGACAGGCCCGGTATCGATTCCGGCACGAGATTGAGTTTGACGAACGCGTTGTCGACGTCGCGGTGCGCGCGGTTGGCCTGCGGCACGAAGCGTTCGTCGACGTAGTTCGGCAGGCGGCGGTTTTCGAGCGCGACGCGGATGCCGCTTTCGCCGTCGCCGAAACGGCTCGACCACGACGCCGAGGCGCGGTGCGCGCCGTCGTTGCCGAGGCCGAAACCGGCGCGCAGCGTCGGCGTTTCGGACGGCGCCGCGGTGTACAGGTTCAAGGCGCCGGCCGCGCCGGGGCCGCCGCGCTCGAAGCTGCGCGGACCGCGTTCGAGGTCCAGGCCCGCGAGATTCTCCACCGACACCATGTCGCCTTCGATCAGGCTCGTGCCGAGGTCGATGTCGTCGAGGCGGACGGCGAGGCCGCTGAACGTATCGAGGTCGCGCTCGATCGCGCGGATGGCGAGGCCCGCGCCGCTCGCGTAGACGTTCGGCGCGTAGCGGTTGATCTGCGACAGGCTCAGGAGCGGCGCGGTATCGAGCCGGTCCTGCGTGATGCGCGTGATGCTCATCGCGTCCTGCGCGAGCCGCGTGACCGGCGCTTGCGCCGCTATCACGGGTTCGAGCGCCGGCAGCGGCGTGTCTTCGACGGCGAGCGTGTCGAGTTCGATCGTTTCGGTCTGGCCGGCGACGACTTCGATCGCGCCGTCGTCGCGGCGGCGCCACGACAGGCCGAGCGGTTTCAAGAGCGCGTCGAGCGCTTCGCCCAGGCTCGTCGTTTCGCGCCGGCCGTCGCATTCGAGGTCGGCGACGCGCCCGGTGTTGTCGACGATCGGCACGCCGGTGCGCGCGGTCAGCTGCTCCAGGCAGCCGAGGAGCGGACCCGGCGGCAGATCGAGTTCGACGGTATCGGACGGGTCGGTCGCGAAAACGCTGGCGGGCAGCAGTACGGCGAGCAGCGCGATCCTGCGCAGTTTCGGCGTCATTGCACCACGTAGGCGACGCGCGGCAGGTGCCGCAGGCTCAGCTGCGACGTCTGCGCGAGCACGCGCAGCGCGGCATCGGGATCGGCAAGGGGCAGCGTCGCGGTGATCGGCATCTGCGCGTGAGCGGTGTCGAGCAGCACGATGCGTTCGGGCAGGTAGCGGTCGAGTTCGGCCAGCACGTCGACGAGCGGCTTGCGCTCGGCCGAGAGTACGCCGCGCGTCCAGCTGTCGGCGTTGACGTCGAGTTCGACGACGTCGAAATTCACGTCGTCGCCGACGAGCACCTGCTGCCCGGCGGTCAACTGCGCCGACTTTCCGTCGCCGCGCGTGACCCGCACGATGCCTTCCTGCACGCCGACGTGCGTCGCGCGGTCGCCGCGGTCGACGACGAAGCGCGTGCCGACGGCCATCGCGTCGGTGCCGCCGGCCAGCACGTGCAGCGGACGGGCCGGGTCTTTCGCGACGCTGATCGCGAGGCGCCCGCGTACGAGTTCGATGTCGCGGCGCGACGGCGTCATGCGGATGCGCACGGCACTGTCGGTGTCGAGCTGCAGCACCGACCCGTCGGCGAGCGTCTGCGTGACCGGCTGGCCGATCGCGCTGTGCAGGTCGCTGCGCAGGTTCTGCACGGTCGGTTGAACGCGCGGGCCGGCGACGAGCGCGACCAGCAGCAACAGCGGCGCGGCGGCGAGGCTCCAGCGCAGCAGCGGGCGGCGCGACGCGCGCGGCGCTTGCGCCGGGAGCGGCGCATCGGCGCCGAGCGCCTGCTGCAGCGCGAAACCGGCGGCGGCGACGTCGGCGTAGGCAAGGCGATGGCGCACGTCGCGCGCGAGCCAGGCGTCGAGCCGGGCGGACTCGGCGGTCGACAGCGAACCCTCACCGGCAAGTGCATGCCAGCGGGCGGCTTCGAGCTGCAGCGATTCGGGCGTGTTCATAGCCATGTCTCTAGGCGGGACGCGGCAACGGCGAGTTTCCCCCAACGCCGTCGCTCGGAGTTTGCATCGGCGGGACGTCGTGTTCCCGCGCTCGTATCGATGAGGCCGGTGTGCCCGTTCATTGGCGTCGCTTCCCGCCCAGCGCCGCGCCGAGCTGGGCGAGTGCGCGGGTCAGGTGGTTTTCGACCGTCTTGGGCTGCAGCTTGAGCCGGTCGGCGATTTCCTTTTGCGTGTGGCCGTGCACGCGCGACAGCACGAGCACGTCGCGCGCGCGCGGCGTGAGCGTGGCGAGCGCGGCGTTGACGCGCGCGACCTCCTCGTGCACGGCGGCGATGTGGTCGGCGCCCGGCGCCGGACCCGGTTCGTCGGCCATCACGTCGGCCGCGTAGGCGTCGCTGACGATGCGGCGGCGCAGCTGGTCGCGCGCGAGGTTCGTCGCGACGTGGAACAGAAACGCGCGCGGCTGCGCGATCGGCTCGCGCCGCGCCTGCGACAACAGGCGGATGCCGGCTTCCTGCGCGAGATCCTCGGCTTGCGCCGCGTCGCCGCACAGGCGGCGCAGGTAGGCCACGAGCTCGCCGAAGCACGAGGCGTACAGCTCGGCGATCGCGTCGCCGGCGGCGTCGGTGTGTTGCGGGGCGAACGAGCTCATGCGTGCGCGGCGCCGTTGCCGCGGCGATGCCGCCCGGGCCGCGCCTGCGTATCGACGGGCGCGGGCATCAAATGCTCAGTCGGTAGACGATCGGCAGGTGCAGCTCGAGTTCGGCCGCCTCGCCGGTGTCGAACGTCGCCGCCGGTACCGGAGAGGCGCGGCGCAGGAGTTCGAGCGCGGCCTGGTCGAGCACGGCGTGGCCCGAGCTTTGCGCGACGCGCTGCTGGACGAGACGCCCGTCGGGCAGCAGCACGACGACGATTTCGACGGTGCCTTCCAGCCGCGCGCGGCGCGCGGAGGGCGGGTAGCGGCGATACTGCGAGAGCCACGCGAGAATGCGCACGCTCGCGCGGTCGGCGGCGCTCGTGGTCGAGACCACCGCATCGGGACCTTCGACGATCGATTCGGGGACCGCGGGCGCGGACAGTGGCTGGGCCGACGGCATCAGCGGCAACGGTTCGGGCAGCGTCGCGGTGGCGGCGACCGGTGCGGGTTGCGGCGCCGGCCTGCGCGATGCCGCGATGCGCGGCTTCGGTTGCGGCAGCGGCGGCGGTTCGACCGGCGCGGCCTGTGCGGTGTCGGCGCTGCCGTCGTTGTCGCCGGCGCGCAGTTCCACCTGCAGCGGCGGTTTTTCGAGGCCCGGCACGAACGTCGGCGCCCATTGCCACAGCGCGACGGCGGCGGCGACGTGCAGTGCGAACGACAGTCCGAACGCGAGCGCCGGGCGCAGTTCGCGCCGCGCCGCATCGAAGCGCACGGGCGCGCCGGGCTCGGCCGGTCGCACGCAAACGCTCGGTTCCGACCAGTCGGATCGGGCGGCGGACAGGATGGCGTCGGACGTGCTCAGCATCGCGGACGGTTGATTCAGTTTCGGCTACGGCCGGCGGATATTAGCCATAAGCGATGGGAAAAAGCATGTAGTGCAGAAATCGTTCAAAATTTGCGCGGGACCGCGGAGGCTGCCGGACGGCTCGGGCGCGCGATGAATCCGCGCGCCGACGATGCGCGTTGGGGGGATCGCGAGCCCCGCGCGTCCCAACGATGTCGACGTAAACGCGCCCTGGGAAGGTCAGAGCAAGCAGCAAGGTCGAATTTCGCGTTAGGCGCGCGAAATCCCACAAGAACCATTGCCTTGCTCCGACCGCTTCCAACCGTCGGCCCACGACTACAGAAACACGCTGTACGACTTGAAGGAATGACGATGAGCCCGATCCACCCGTACCGACGTGCGCTGCGCACCTGCCTGGGCGCCCTCGCGCTCGCGCTGGTCGCAACGACCGCGGACGCCGTGCGGCTGAATCCCGACGGCACCGGCCAGGTTCTGCTGTTTCCGTACTACACCACGCGCGCCGGCAACCAGACGATCTTCACGCTGGTCAACCACACCACGCGCACCAAGGCGCTCAACGTGCGCCTGAGCGAGGCGCGCAACGGCCGCGCGACGCTCAACTTCAACGTCTACCTCGGCCCGCGCGACACCTGGACCGGCGTGCTGTTCTCGATCGACGAAACGCGTCCGGCGAACCTCATCGCGACCGATCCGTCGTGCACGTATCCGGCGCTCGTCGACGAAATGCTGATCGACGGCCGCGGTTATTCGCCGCTGCTCGAGTACGAATACACCGGCGCGAACGACGATGCCGGCCCGGACGACTACGACCGCATCAGCGAAGGCACGATCACGGTCATCGAAACGGGCAATTTCGTGCCGGGCTCGGATCTCGCCAAGGCCGTGGCGCCGACCGGCACGAACGGCGCGCCGGCCAACTGCGACGTGATCCGCGCGGCCTGGACCGGCGGCGCGTGGACGACCAATCCCGGCGCCGACCTTACCAACCCGACCGGCGGCATCAGCGGCGAGGCGATGGTGCTCAACGTCGGCGTCGGCACGGTGATGGGTTTCAACGCGACCGCGCTCGACGATTTTCGCGTCGACCCGGCCGACCTGCCGGCCGGCAGCCGCGCGTCGGTCGTCTCGCACGCGCATCCGAACCGCTTCCGGCCGACGCTGGCCGACGCGCTGAGCGATCCGGTCGCCGCGGTCGCGAAAGCGACGGTCGATCTGCAGTACCGCCGCATGGAGCTCGAATATCCGGCGACGCGCGCGATCGACGCGGTCAGCGCCGTGCTGATGTCGAGCACGATTTCGACGAATTATTCGGCCGACCGCGTCGCCGGCGCGACGACCGAGTGGGTCATCGCGTTTCCGACGAAACCGTTCTACACCGACGAGGCGATCGTCGGCACGACCGCGCTCGCGCCGTTCGGCGGCGTGTATCCGCGCGCCGGCGACGAAGCCGCGTCCGTCGTGTCGGCGGGATACACCTTGTACGACCGCACCGGCCGCAGCGTGCCGACGTCGAACGGCACGTCGCCGCGACTGGCGCTGGGCTACGTCGCGCAGGTCGTCGCGGTCGCGCCGCGCGACGAAGGCTCGCTGCCCGCGCTGCCGCATCCGCTGGCATCGGTGCTGCAGCCGCGCCTGCAGCCGATTCCGTCGACGCGCCGGCACGACGGCGGCACGATCGACGTCAATCTCGTCAACGCCGGCGAGCTCAATCGCGCGCTGCGTCCGTCGACCGAAGGCACTGTGATGTACGGCCTGCCGGCGATCGGTTTCGCCGCGGTCAACTACATCAACCGCAATACCGGCGTGTCGTCGGCGGCGAACTACAGCGTCGCCAAGCCGCAGCGGCGCGCGCAGGACTGCCGTCGAAATCTTTTGAACTGCGACGTGCCGTCCGGGAATAACGGAGGACCGTAACACGTACGACGGGCGGTGGACGGACCCATCGCCCGGAACCATCCGATCGGGACGAGGCAGGACGCCACGCGCTCGATCCTCAAGACAGGCCGCCGGACGCGGCCGGAACGCAGTTCAGGGAGGAGCCGCGGACATGCAAAGGAAGGCCCGGATCGGCGCGTGAAAACGCGCCGGCGCGAGAAGGGGGGATCCCGCTTGCGCAGCAGCGGCACACCGAACCGACTCTTGAACGGATTCGCCTGATCCACGGAAGGATTTTCTTTCGCTACCGAGCTGTTTGCTTCCCCGGCCTTCAAAGAGGCCGGTCGGTGGCTCTTTGCCCCAGATTTCCACAGGGAGAGGATGCGCAATGTATTCGATGTCCACGATGCAACATCCCGTACGCCCCGTCCGGCGCACGATTCTGCGCCGCGTTGTCGCCTATCGTCGCCTGGGCTATCGCGTCGTCGTCGAGCAAGGCATGGATACGCCGCTGCACTGGAAAATCTACCGCCCGTGGCTGCGGACGATCTCGGTTTCCGGTATCGCCCCGACGCGCGACGAGGCGATCGCGGCCGCGAACGCCTGGATCCGCGCCGACGTCGAAGGCGCGCGTCCGCGCCTGAGCTGATCGTTCCTGTCTCTTCGTGCCGGAGCGCGATGCGCTTCGGCGCGCAGGCTCCACCCGCTCGCCGCGCGCGAGCGATCTTTGCCCCCGAACCGGCGGCGCGCGGAACGACGATGCGCCGCGAAGTCATGGACGACTTGAAGACCGACGGCTCGCGGATCGGACCATCCGCGAGCCGTGCGCGCGCCCGTCCGCCGACACGGCGGACCGCTCGACGGGGAGTCGCGCGCCGCCGGTTCATTCCTTGGCTCTTTAGTGTCGCGAAAAAAAGCCCGGCGATCCGCGAGGATCGCCGGGCTTCGTTTTGCGCGGTCAGTCTCGACCGTCCGGTTTTACTGGCAGACGTCGATCTTGACGTTGTCGATCACCATGCCGTTCGGCGCGGCTGCCGCGGTGTTGCTGTCGGTCGTCGCGCGGAAGCGCAGCTGCAGCGTCTGGCCGGCGAAATCGTCGAGGTCGACGATCGAGCGCTTGGCCGCCGTGCCCGTGCTGGCCTGGCGGCACCATGCCTGACGGCCGGCCAGCGGCGCGCCGGCTTCGATCGTGCCGTTGTACGCGTCGGTGAAGAAGCGGCTCGCGGCCAGGTGGTCGAACGCGCCGGCATTGAGCTTGGCTTCGAGCGATGCGGCATCCCAGCAGCCGGTCGTGCCTTCGATTTCGAAGCTGTGGTACGTGTCGAACGACAGGATCACGGCCTGCGCGGCCGGAATCGCGATGCTCGGCGACAGGACCGAGCGATCGCTCGTGACGGTGTTGTTCGGCACGCGCCAGACGTTGCCGGTGAAGCCGGTCGTGCCGGCCAGCGGCGTCGTGTTCGTCCAAGCCGTGCCGCCCGCATCGCCCGGAGCGCCGGCGGTCCACGCCGGTTCGGCGCCGCCGTCGAACGCGTACGTCGCGACATTGGTCAGCGTCGTGCCGGCCGGGCAGGTGCCCGGAACGCCGGTCGTGAACGAGAACACCGACGAGGCCGCGCCGTCGCCGCAATAGTTCTGCGGCGTGACGCGCCAGAAGTACTGCGTGCTCGACGCGAGCGTCGTGTCGACGCCCCAGCTCGTGCCCGTCACGACGGTGGTCGCCACGATGTTCGCGAACGCGTTGTCGGTCGCGACCTCGACGCGATACGTCAGCGCGCCGGCGACGGCCCCCCACGTCAGCGTCGGGCGCACCTTCACGCCGGTCGCGGCGTTGGCCGGCGCGGTCAGCGTCGGGGCCGTGGCCGCGGTCGCCGAGATGCCGAGTTCGAGCGCGACGGCGCTCGTCTGCGAACCGCCGGTGCCGGTGACGTTGATCGTGTATTCGCCGGTCGCGGCGCCGTGGCCGCCGGTCAGGGTCAGCGTGCTGCCGCCTGGCGTCGAGGGCAGCGGATTGACCGAGAACGTCGGCGTCGTACCGGCCGGCTGGCCGGCAGCCGACAGCGTGACCGCCGCGTTGAAGCCGCCCACCGTGCCGGCGA
Organism: Tahibacter soli; assembly: GCF_025717065.2. Lineage (GTDB taxonomy): Bacteria > Pseudomonadota > Gammaproteobacteria > Xanthomonadales > Rhodanobacteraceae > Tahibacter > Tahibacter soli. The sequence goes on from NZ_JAOVZO020000001.1 coordinate 302,930, forward strand.
GCAGGTTCCACGACGGATCGGCGCCCGGCGTCGCGCCGCACACTTCAAGACGCGGCGCCGATTCCGACACCAGCTTGAGCGCCGGCAGGCCGCACTCGGCGAACTTGAAGCTGCAGATGCGCGTGGACCACTGGTTCGTGCTGGTCGTCGGATAGAACTCGCCGGTGAACCAGAACGTGCATTCGTCGGCCGGGTCGACGCTCATCGACGTGTAGTCGCCCCAGCGGCCGCGACCGCTGAACGAACCGGTCTGCGAGCCGGTCGTCGCCGGCGTGCACGCCTGTTCGTCGCGCAGCGTGCCGTCCGGATCGGACAGCGCGCGGCCGTTGATCATCAGGCGCGGATTGATGGTCGCGCTCGACACGTTGTAGCCGACGCCGATGTTGCCGCCCTGGTCGATGGCGATGCCGCCCATCCAGCGCGTATTGGTGTCGGGCGCGTACGTGCCTTCGTCGACGATCTGCTTGTTCAGCGCGAACGTGGTCGGGGTCGTCTCGAAGCCGTTGGCGAAGATCCCGTCGAAGCGCTGGCCCGGCTGCGACAGGTCGAAATGCGTCCAGCGGATCGCGCCCTGGCCTGCGGGGCCGGTCACGCCGTGGTTGACGACCATCGACAGGCGCGTGGGCGAACCGGGCGGGAACGCGCGGCTCGAGGCGCGATACATGATGTGCGTGCCGAACGCGTCGAGCGGCACCGACGAGCCGAGCTGCGGCACGGCGGTGAAGTTCGGCACGAACGGCGTCTTCGCCGCGACGCGCTGCGGCTGCGCGCTGATCGTGGCGTTGGCCGGTGTCGTCCAGTCGAGGCACATGTCCCAGAACAGGTATTCGGCCGCGCTCGAGTCGAAGTGGACGAAGGTCGGGCAGCTGCCGGCCTTGGCGTGCAGCGTACCGTCCAGATGCGCCGGTTCCGCGCCGTAGGCGTCAAAGCCGGCGAAGCGCACCATCGCGACCTGCGCCGCGGGCGCGCCCGCGAGCATCTTGTCGCGGTCGAGCGCGATGTACGCCGCGCCGAGGAACGCTTGCGTCGAGTTGTTGAATTCGTGCGTGACGAGGAGATAGGCGTTCTGCCGGGCCGATTCGTCGGTCCACACGCCCATGTGCGGGTAGTCGCCGAACACCATCACCGGCGCGGTCGGCCACTTGAATTCGTAGCGGTAGTACGTGCCGAGCGGATCGCTCGTGGTCGACACCGCGACGCACTGGCTCGAGTTGGCGCCGGTCGTGAACTGGCTCATGACCCAGCGCTGCGCGCGGTCGTCCCAGACGGCCAGCGGGTCGCCGGAGTTCGTGGTCTGGCACTTGCCGCCGAAGCCGGCGAAGAACGAGTTGCCGGCCGTCGGGCCGTTCAGGCGCGCACCGGTCGTCTTGTCGAAGATCGCCCAGCTCGTATTGATCCACTGGATGAAATGCGTCGGGCTGACGTCGCCGTTCGTATCGGGCGGTACGCCGCCGCCGCCGACCGAGAGCGACAGGCCGTTCGCGGCGAGGATCGTGCTCGGCGCCGGCGTGCCGGTCGGGCCGGTCTGCGCCTGACGCGTCGACAGGCCGCGCAGGAACTCGCTGATCGCGGACGAGCGCGGCTTGATGAACTGGTTCGGCACGACATAGACGTCTTCGCCGTCGCCGACCGGTGCCGGCGGCGGGAACGTCTGGAGGATGTCGCGCATCGGCGGCGAAACGTCGGAGTGTGCGGCATGGCCGACCACGACGCCTTCGGCGGACCACGCGTCGGTCGCGGCGAGCGCAACCACGCCCGCGAACGCCGCCTTGGCCATGCGGTGATGTCTGTACATCTCAGGTACCCCCATCTAATAGGACTTCAGACTGATGCAATTCAGCCTTCGCGATGATGCCGCACTTCCGGGTATCTTGTCTCGAACGATTGTTCGGGCACGAACGCCCGGGGGTCATCGCGCCGTCGAAGCGGTCGCGGCGACCAGGCGCCGCCGGTGGTCGAGCAGGAATTCGCGCGTACCGGCCGGCAGCAGCGACAGCGACAGGGTCGCTTCGAGCGCGGCGAGCTCGCGCTCGGGCGCCTCGCGCCGCAGCGCCAGCAGCGATGCTTCCGCCAGCGCCGCGTTGTCCGACGCCACCCAGCGTTCGAGCACGCCCGGCGCGGTCACTTCGCGGCCGTTCTCCAGAATCGCGAACGCGAAGCGCACGAGGCTGGCGTAGCCGTCGGTCTGCTGCACGCGCGTCGGCGTTACCGCCAGCACGTGCTGCGCGATTTCGCGCCATTGCGGCTCGTCGAAACCGGCGAGCTTCTGGCTGGCCGCTTCGAGCAGGCGCGTACGCGCGGCGACATGGCCGCCCTGGCCGCGCGCGAAGGCACGCAGGCGCTCGCGCGCGGCGGCGTCCAGATGCTTCGTCAGCGACGGGCGCAGCACGATTTCGGCCGCGGCGAAGTTCTGGAACTGCGGGTCGCTCGCGTCGAGCAGCGCGATCAGCTCGGGCAGACGCTGCTTCTGCGCCTCCTCGCCCTTGCCGGGATTCCACGCCAGTATCTCGCGCGCTTTTTTCGTATCGCGCCACAGCGCCGGTTCCATGCCGGCCGACACGAGCAGCTGCGCGCCGAGGCGATTGACGATCAGGCGTTCGGCCTCGCGTCGATAGCGCGTGTAGGCGATCAGGTACGTATCTTTGTGATCGATGAGACCGGGCAGTTCGGCCGGCCCGGACACGTCGATGAGTTCGGGAATCTCGTCGTTGCCGCCGAGCTTTTCGACACGGCGGAACACGAGCCGGCCGGTCGGGCCGACCTCGACGAACCGCACCGCGACGATGCTCGTCGTGGCCTCGCCGAAGATAGCGCTCGGCGGCTTGACCTTCGCCGCGAAGGCGGCGCCGCTCGCGCCGACGAGAAGGCCCAGGCAGGCGAGGGAACGCAGGATTCGGGACATGACTCGACTCGACGCAAGACTGAGGTCCGGCAGGATATCAGTCATCCATGCGACTGATAACGGTCAGTCTCAGGTGGCGGCCGAGCTGCGCTGCATGAAATCTCCCGGTACGAGGACGCGTCGCGCACAAACGCCGACGACCGCCGGAGGGCGGTCGTCGGGTGCTGTCGCGGCAACGCGAACCTTCAGCGGCTCGCGCAACCGCCGATCTTGACGAGGTCGATGCTGCCGGCGAGCGTGCGCATCGCGCCGGCCAGATCGTTGTCGTCGAAGCGATAGTCGACTTTCGCCCTGTCGCACGCGGCGAACGTGACGGTGGCCTTGCCGACGATGGTCATGTTGCTCGTCGGCACGCTGTCGAACGCGCCGCCGATCGTCTGCACGATCGGCACCTCGACGACGCCGTTGCGCGCACCGGCGAGGCCGCCCTGCAGCGTGAACCAGCGCTGGCGACCCGGATCGTCGGCAGGGCCGGCCGGATCGAACGTGAACCACGGCGCGAAGAACACGCCGCCGGGCTGCACCGTGAACTGCAGTCCCTGGCCCGACGTCGCGGTTTCGAACCACGAGCCCGACTGATGCGTGTCGAAGTCGTTCGCCGGCGGCGCGGCGTTGCCCGGCCGCGTCGTGCCGTCGGCGAGCACGCAGCTTTCCGTCGCGGGCGTCAGACGCGTGAGCGTGATCGTGCCGCTGGCGGCGCCGTTCGTCGCCGCGTCGAAGGCGTACTGCATGGTGCCGTTGTTGCAATCGGTAAAAGTGAACGTCGCCTTGCCGACGATGCGCGCCTGCACCGTGGGGCCGGCGTCGAAGTTGCCGCCGGTGGTTTCGGTGATCGGCAGCTCGACGCTCCTGGCGTTCGCCGGCACCTGGCCCTGCACGACGTACCAGCGCTGGCCCGCCGGATCGTTGCCGCCGCCGCGCGAGAACGTGAACCACGGTGCGAAGAACGTGCGGCTGTCCGGCAGGAAGTCGATCACGATGCCTTCGCCGTTCGCGTACGGCGACCACCACGGTCCCGCGATGCCGATCTGGTCGATGCGCACGAACGCGTTCTGCGCGGCCGGGATCGGCCACGTGAACAGCGCCGACGTGCCGCCCAGTGCGGCGTCCAGGCCGTGCAGGGTCGTACCGGAGACGAGCGGCCGTGCGGTCGTGCAGCCGAGCGTGCGGCACGCTTCGCGATGGCGCGCGCGCACGGTGCCGTCGAGCGTGTCGAGCACGTCGACGTCGATCGTGCGCGCCGACGCCGAGACGCTCGCGACGGCGTCGCCGTCCGGGGTCGCGACGAGCGCGGACGGCGACGCCGTCGCGTTCGTCAGCGGCGGCAGGTCGCGCTGCCAGCGCACCGAACCGTCTTCGAGACTGAGCTTGGCGACGCGCCGCGCGGCACCCGCGCCGATGCAACAGCTCGCGACATACACGCTGTCGCCGACGATGACGGGCGGCTTGAGGCCGGACGCGCTCGCCTCGAACGGCTGCGTCCACAGCTTGTGTCCGGTCGCGTCGTAGCGCGACGCGCTGCCCGTCGGCGGCGATCCGCCGAACAGGTAGATCGCGACGAGGCTGCCGTCCGCGCCGAACGCACCCACCAGCGGCTCGGTGCGGCTGGTCGCGAAGCGATAGCGCTCGCCGCCGTCGGCACCGAAGACCACCGCTTCGGCGCCGGCGCGGATCAGCGCGAACGGCGCGTCCGGCGGCGACGTGTCGAGGATGTGCGTGTCCGGCGCGAGTGCGCGCGTCGCCAGCACGTTGCCGTCGCGGCCGAACCGCGTATAGCCGACCGAACTCGTCACGTTGCCGCCGATGTCGGTCGTGCCGATCTCGTACCACGCGACGAGCGTGCCGTCGGCGTCGATGCGCAGACGGCCGTTCGCGTCGTTCGTCCAGAACTGCGCGCGCTCGAACAGCTTGCGCGTCCACAGCTCGCCGCCGTCGTCGATGCGATGGCAGGCGAGAACCTGGTCGACGAGGTTGTCGCTGCGCGGCTGTGCGCCGAGCACGCAGACGCGGCCGTCGCCCGCGGCGATCGTACCGAACGCCTCTGCGTTGACGCTCGGAATCCACGAACCCGGCGTCGCCTTGCGCCAGAGCGTGCCGCCGTCGGCACCGATGCGCACGAGTTCGCGTGCGCCGCTGTGGCCGATCGACCACGAAACGATCGAGCCGTCCGCGAGCAGCGCACGCTCGGCCGACGCCGAACCGTTCGACACGAGCGTCTGCGGCGCGCTGCGATCGGTGCCGTCGGGTGCGATGCGCACGAACGGCGCCTGCTGAGAACCCGTGGCGTACACCTGCAGCACCGCGGTGCCGTCGGCCTCGAACGCGACGACCGACAGCACGCGCGCCGGCGCGGTCGGATGTACGACGACCTTGCTGTAGCGCTTGGCGCCGGCCGCGTCCAGGCGAGTCGCGCGGTCGTTGTGCGTGACGACGAGGTCGCCGTCGGGCGCCAGCGCCGCGTTGATCAGGTTCGCATCGGCGGGAATGCCGAGATCGGCGCGGTTCGCGCGCCACGCGACCTGACCGTTCGCATCGAGCTTGACCGCGGCCGCGGCGCCGATGCCGCTGGCGAGGAACGTCGCGCCGTTCGCGTCGACGATCGGCGCGCGCAGGTTGACGTACTCGTTCGTCGACGTCGTCGGCTCGACCGCGGTCGACCACAGGAGCGCACCGTCGTTCGCGGCGTAGGCGGCGAGAAACAGGCCGCCGCTGCGCCTGACGCCCGCGACGCGCAGCGAACCGTCGGGCGCGACGGCCGACAGCCCGCGGCCGTCGAGCGGCTTGACCCAGCGGCGCGTGCCTTGCGTGTCGTACGCGGCGATCTGCGGCGCGGCTTCGGCCGCGTCGATCGTGTACAGCGAGCCGTTGCGCGGGTCGACGGTGTCGAGCGTGCCGATCATCGTCGTCGTGTCGAGCCGCGCGAGAATCCGGCCGTCGGTGCCGAGCCGCACGATGCGGTTCGGCACGCTCGCGACGACGCTGGCGTTCTGCGCGGGAAACAGGCGCGAGCCGACCGGCGGACCGAGACCGCACGGCACCTCGTCGGTCTGCGTCTCCCAGCGCAGCGTCGCGCCGGTGTCGTACTTGACGATGCGGCAGCGGCCGACAAACGTGCCGTCGTGCTGGATCGTCAGGAGTTCGCCTTGTTCGTTCGTCAGAGTCGCCGCCACGACGTCGCCGTGATGCGATGCGAAGGCCGCGGGCGAGGTGGTGCCGTCGGCATAGTGCAGCACCGCGATTTCCTGCAGCGAGGTGCTGATGCCCCAGTAGCGGCCCGCGGCGTTGCCGCTGCCTTGCGTGAACGCGACGGCGCTGCGCGCGGGATCTTCGATCGGGCGGTTCCACGCCCAGGCGGCGAGCGGCACCGACAATGCGGCGGCGATGCCGAAACGCGCGAAACGGAACAATACGGACATGACGACTCCATCAACGAATGCCACGAAGACGCGTGCGTGCCGGCGTCCCCCCAAGCGCCGGCTTCGTACACTTGTTTACTCCGGCGGTCGATGCCGGAACCGATACATTACGACACGCGCAGGCCGTCGTAGCGGGCTCTGCGCGTATTAGCGGCGCGGTCGCCGATTCCGAGTCGCGCCGTTACGGCGCGCAGCCGCCGGCCTTGACGAGGTCGATCGACCCGCTGCGCGCCCGCATCGGCGCGGCGAGTTCGTTGTCGTCGAAGCGGTAGTCGAGTGTCGCGCGGTCGCAGGCGAGCATCGTGATCGTCGCCTTGCCGACCGCGTACATGTTGTTCGTCGGCACGCTGTCGAACGCGCCGCCGATGGTCTGCACGATCGGCAGTTCGACGACGCCGTTGCGCGCGTTCGCGAGCGAACCCTGCACGGTGTACCAGCGCTGCTTGCCGGGATCGTCCGAAATGCCTGCCGGGTCGTAGGTGAACCACGGCGCGAAGAAGATGCCCCCGGGCTGCACGGTCAGCTGCAGGCCCTGGCCCGACGTCGCCGGTTCGAACCACGAGCCGGACATGCGCGCGTCGAAGCCGTTGGCCGGCGCGCTCGTGCGCGTCTGCGTCGTGCCGTCGGCGAGGAGGCACTCGTGCGTCGCGGGCGACAGGCGCGAGAGCGTGATCGTGCCGGTCGCGCCGCCGTTGCGGCCTTCGTCGAAGCGATAGCGCAAAGTACCGTTGTCGCAATCGGTAAATGTCAGCGTCGCCTTGCCGACGATCGCCGGCGTCGTCGCGGGGCCGGCGTCGAACGCGCCGCCGGTCGATTCGGTGATCGGCAGCTCGACCTCGACCGCGTTCGCCGGCACCTGGCCCTGCACGACGTACCAGCGCTGGCCGGCCGGGTCGTTGCCGCCGTCGCGCGAGAACGTGAACCACGGCATGAACAGCGTGCGCGAATCGGGCAGGTAGTCGAGCACGAAGCCCTCGCCGTTGGCGTACGGCGACCACCAGGCGCCGGCGATGCCGGGCTGGTCGAGGCGGGTCGGAGGGGGCGCGGTCATGTCGACGCCCAGCAGGAAGGCGGCCTGACCGGCCTGCGTGTCGATCCCGGTGATGCCCACGCGCGCCGTGCCGTCGCGACCAAGGCCGACGCCGACCGGCGGCGAACAGGCGTCCGCGCAGCGGATCGTGCGGTCCTGCCGGGGTTGGCCCGTCGCGGTCGCGATCGTCTGCAGGCGGAGACGGTTTTCGTTCGTGGTCGCGACGATGAGCGTGTCGCCGGCATCGTCGATCGCCATGACGCCGGCCTTCTGCTGCACGGCCGGGCTGCTCGTGGAGCGTCGCCATTCGATGGCGCCGTCGGCTGCCGCGATGCGCATCACCCAGTTCGTATCGGCCCAGTTCGTATCGGGCGGCGCGTCGCTCGGCGGCGTCGAGGCGTTCTGGTACACGTAGACCGCGTCGCGTGTGGCGAGAAGATTGCCGAAAGGCGGCGCGTATCCCGTGGAAAAGGCAATCGCCTTGCGCCAGCGCAGCGTGCCGGCCGCATCGATCGCGCGCAGGTCGCCGCCGCTGCCGGTTGCCGCGAGCAGGTAGGACGTGCCGTCCGGCGCCACGGCGAGGGCGATCGGAAACAGGGGCTGGCCGATGCGGGCTCGTTCGTGGAGAACACGACGGCGCCGTTCGCGTCCAGCCGCACGAGGTTCAATGCCGTCGGCTGGTACGGGCTGTTTGCGATCGCCACCGTCGTGCGGCCCGATCCTTCGATCGTCGCAGCGACGGGAAGGCCGGCGATCGGCGGTGCCAGCCGCGGACGGCCGTCGCGATCGATGCGCATGACCTGGAATGCGCCGTTTCCTGCGAACACCGCGAACAGGCGTCCGTCGTCGAGCAGTCCGGCAAACGACTGCGCCTGCGTCGCCGAGACGCCTTCCTGCCACAGGATGTCGCCGGTCGCGGCGTCGAGGCACAGGTTGGTCCAGGCGTAGGCGTCGAACCCCGACGACGGCAGGAAACGACCGGTCGCGCAGACGCGGTCGGCGCGCGCGACGATGCTGTAGGTCGCACGCAGGCGGTGGCCGATGTCGCGCGACCACAGCACGTTGCCGCGCGCGTCGATCTTGCTCAGGCGTTCGCCGCGCGGTCCGGAGAGGTAACCCGAGCGCGAGGCGAGGTAGGTCGTTCCGTCCGGCGCGACGTGCTGCGCGAGCGCTTCGCCGATATCGGACTGCACGACGCCCGCGAGCGGCGAAGCCACGGCGTTGCCGGCGACGTCGAACGCGAGCGCGTTGATCTCGCCGCCGGCCGGCGGGGGATCGGTGTAGCCCGTGGCCAGCAGCGTGCCGCGCGGCCCGAAGTCGAGGTCGGTGACGTACGACCACGGCACGGCGATGAACGCCGCTCGTTGGCCGTCCTCGTTCCAGCGATGGAGGCCCGGCGTCCTGTCGATGCAGCCGACCGCGACATCGCCGGCCGGCGATGCGGTCGCCCTGTCGAACCGGCCGTTGCAGGACGACGCCTGCCAGCGCACCGCGCCCGCGTGCGTCAGGCGCGCGACGGTCGTGCTGGTGCCGGTGCTGCCGACGGCATGGTGGCCGACGACGACGAGCCCGTCGGCGTCGGCGAACAGCTGCGCCTGCGAGTCGTCCTCGTCGCCGGCGACGGTGCGCGTCCACCGTGGCGTGCCGTCGGGCGACATCGCGGCGATCTGCAGCGGCCCGCGCTGCCCGGCGGCGCCGATGCCGGCGGTGACGACGTCGCCGTTCTCGAGTATCGCGATGGCCGTGACGGACGCGCTGCCACCGTCGCGGACCCAGCGCTGCCGGCCGTCCGGCGCGTAGCTCGCGACGTGCGTGGACGCGTTTTGCCGCGCATCGCGCACCGCGACGATCGCGCCGCCGTCGGCGTCCACCGCGAGCGCCGTAGTGTCCGCGAGCCCAAAAAGAGAAAGATCAACTTGCGCCGCCATGGCGCCGTCGCGGCCGATCCGCGCGAGGCGGCGGAGGCCGGAAAACCAGGTCGTCCCGCCGGCATCGGCGGCGATCCGGGCGCATCCGTCAGGCTCGTCGCGCGACCACGCGAGGTGTGCCTGTGCGTCGACGCGCCCGATCCGGCAGGCGCCGTCGCCGCGGCTGAAAACGATCGCGCCGCCGTCGGCGAGCGCAAGGCCGTCGCCGAATTCGCGCCTGGCGCCGTCGACGCCGAGCAGTACGCGATCGGCGACCGTCGCGCGGCCCGAGGCATCGATGTGCCGTACCGCGCCGTCGTCGAACGCCCAGATGCCGTCGCGGCCGTCGGGCACGAAACGGTCGAACGCGACGGCACGCGGCGGCGCGGGCTCGACGTGACGCCAGTCGGCGGCCGGTGCGGTCGCAGCATCGGCGGACAGCACGAGCGCGGCGAGCGTGGACGCCGTCAGTGCGCATCGGAGCGACATCGATTCCCCTGAAGTGGTGGCGTGCAGCCCGAGCCAACCGTAAAACGGCTGCGAGTATGGTCACGAAGGCGCATCGCGGCCAAAAAGAAGGGCCGCACGAGGCGGCCCTGTCTTTCGGTGCCTTGGAAACCGATCGCTTACTTGATCTTGGCGTCCGCGCGCAGCGCGTCGGCCTTGTCGGTCTTTTCCCACGAGAACGCGGTGTACTTCTCGCCGCTCTCGGTCTTCACGTCGTACGGCGTGCGGCCGAAGTGGCCGTAGCTCGCGGTCTGCTGGTACATCGGGTGGATCAGGTCGAGCATCTGGATGATGCCGTACGGACGCAGGTCGAAATGCTTGCGGATCAGCTTTTCGATCTTGTCGTCGCTGATCTTGCCCGTGCCGAACGTGGTCACCGAGATCGAGGTCGGCTCGGCCACGCCGATCGCGTACGAGACCTGGATTTCGCAACGGTCGGCGAGGCCGGCCGCCACGACGTTCTTGGCGACGTAGCGCGCCGCGTAAGCGGCCGAACGGTCGACCTTCGACGGATCCTTGCCCGAGAACGCGCCGCCGCCGTGGCGGGCCCAGCCGCCGTACGTGTCGACGATGATCTTGCGGCCGGTCAGGCCGCAGTCGCCCACCGGGCCGCCGATCACGAACTTGCCGGTCGGGTTGATGTGGAACTTCGTGCCCTTGTGGATCCACTTGGTCGGCAGGACCGGCTTGATGATGGTTTCCATCACGCCTTCTTTCAGGTCCTTGTGCTTGACCGACGGGTCGTGCTGCGTGGAGAGCACCACGGCGTCGATCGCGACGGCCTTGCCGTTTTCATAGCGCAGCGTGACCTGGCTCTTGGCGTCCGGACGCAGCCACGGCAGCGGCGACTTCTTCGCCTTGCGCACCTTGGCCTGCTGTTCGACGAGACGGTGCGAGTAGTAGATCGCGGCCGGCATCATGTCCTTCGTTTCGTTCGTCGCGTAGCCGAACATCAGGCCCTGGTCGCCGGCGCCCTGTTCTTCCGGGCTCTTGCGGTCGACGCCCTGGTTGATGTCGGGCGACTGCTTGCCGATCAGGTTCAGCACGCCGCAGGTGGCGCCGTCGAAGCCGACGTCGGACGAGTCGTAGCCGATGTCCAGGATGACCTTGCGCGTGAGCGCTTCGAGGTCGATCCAGGCGGAGGTGGTGACCTCGCCGGCGACGATCGCCACGCCGGTCTTCACCAGGGTTTCGCAAGCCACGCGGGCGCGCTTGTCCTGGGCGAGGATGGCGTCGAGCACGGCGTCGGAAATCTGGTCGGCAACCTTGTCCGGATGACCTTCGGACACGGACTCGGAAGTGAAGAGGTAGCTGCTCATCGCGGCAAGTATCCGTTATTCGAGATAGAGAGATGGATGGGAACGCGCAATGATAGCGGCACAACGTTGCCATTGCACCTGCGCCGCCGGCCCCCGCCGCCGCGTCCGTCGCCGTTCAAACATGCGTCGGCGAATCTGGACACCGCGCCATTTTTGTTCCAATCCGCTGGATTTCCAATGCGTTAGCGTGGCCGTCCCGTTGCCGGGGGGCGTATCGGGAGTGCAATGCCGGTCGGCTTGACGCCGGCCGGTTCACAGATACGCAACGGAGGCAATGATGCTAAAGATACGCATACTCGCGGGGGCGCTGGCCGCCGCGTTGACGCTCGTCGCGCCCGGCGACGCCGTCGCACGCGCGGCGCACGTGATCGACCAGGCGATGCTCGTCAGGGACGCGCTCACGGTCGGCGTCGGCGACCCTGTCGTTTTCGACCGCGCGGACGGCCAGTATCGTGCGGACGGAGTACCCGCCACGCTGTTTTCGCCGGACTTCAGCGCGCGACCGTCGACGCCGAAGGCGATGGCGCTCGAATTTCTCGCCGCGCGCGGCGCAACGCTCGGGCTCGACCCTCAGGCGGTGGCGAATCTTTCCGTGACGTCCGAGCGCCTGACCGACGGCATCGGGGTCGTGCGCATGCGGCAGCAATCGCAGGGCCTGCCGGTGTACGGCAGCGACATCGTCGTGTCGACCGCCTCGGACGGCCGTGTGATCTTTGTCGCGAACGGGGTGGTAACCGACATCGACACGGTCGATCCCGTGCCGTCGAACGCCCCGGCGGACGCGACGCGGGCCGCGACGACGCATATCGGCGGCAACGCCCGCTCGATGCATGCGCCGCAACTGATGCTGCACGTCGCGGACGGCGCGACGCGTCTTGCCTGGCGCACGTCGGTCGAAAGCGCGGATCCGGCGATCGGCTCGTGGGCCGTGCTCGTCGACGCGCATGACGGCAGCATCCTGCGCGCGCAGTCGACGACGTACAACGCGAACGGAACCGGTACGGTGTTCAAGCCCGATCCGTTGTCGTCGGCGCGCGCTTCGGCGAGCGATCCCGGCTACGGCGACAACGGCAACGCCGACTCGCCGCAGTTCACCGCACAGCTGTTCCCGGTGACGCTGCGCGACATCACGCTCGCAAGCGGCCAGTATCGACTCGAAGGTCCGTACGCATCGTGCCGCGCCCTCGAAGCCCCGTCCGACGCGGCGTGCCCGACCGGTGCGTCGTCCGACTTTTCGGTCACGCGCTCGGCGCTGACTTTCGACGCCGTCAACATCTACTACCACCTCGACACGTACATGCGCTACGTCAACGTCACGCTCGGCATAACGGCGATGCCGACGCGGTACTACAGCGGCGGCGTCCGATACGACCCGCATGCGGAAAGCGGCGCCGACAATTCGCGCTACAGCGGCGGCAATCTCTACTTCGGCGAAGGCGGCGTCAACGACGGGCAGGACGCCGACGTCATCATCCACGAGCTCGGGCACGGCATTCACGACTGGGTGACGAACGGCAACCTCTCGCAGTCGCAGGGTCTGTCCGAAGGCGTCGGCGACTACCTCGCGCAAGGCTACAGCCGCGACTTCCCGAACCAGTGGGTAGCCACCGACGCCGCCTACCATTGGGTGTTCAACTTCGACGGACATGCCCCCGGGCTGTGGGCGGGCCGCGCGACCAACTGGCACACGAACCACAGCTATCCGGGCAATATCGGCTCGGGCATTCACCAGCAGGGCCAGTATTTCGCGTCGTGCAGTATCGTGGCACGCGACGCGCTCGGGGGCATGGCAATGGACAAGGCCGTCCTAGTGGGTCTTTCGATGACCAACGGCTCGTCGAACCAGAAAGCCGCCGCGCAGGCGATCATCAACGCCGCCGCCGAGCAAGGCACCAACGTCGCGCCGATCGCCGCGGCGTACAACACGAGCTGCAACTACGCGGTCACCGTGCCGGTGTCCGACGTGATCTTCAAGAACGGCTTCGAGCCGTAACTCCGCCCGGCGCCGCGGCGGCGGCCGCGGCGCCATTCCCTCGATACCGGACGCGCACCGAACCGGGTGCGCGGCTCCATGCCGTGTCCGCCCGGGCGACTCCGGACGGATGCCTCCATGCGGCGCGCGGCGGATGTGACGGGTTTCTTGCTCGCGCTACTGTCTCTCGATACCGTCGATAAGGTACGGTCGATGGTTCGTATCCGCACGGGGCGCGCGGATCGGGGCCGGCGCTTGCAGGAGCCGGCGATCGTGGGGGAACAATCTGGAATCGATGCGACGGGGGTCGCGGAGGTTCCGCTCGGAGGATGGGAATGAAGCTTCGCAACAAAACCTTGGCCGGCGGCATTGCGTCGGTGTTGATGCTCGGCATTGCAACGAACGCGGCGGCGCTGTCGCCGCAGTCGCAGGCCGAGCGGCAGTCGGTGCGCGACGCGCTGACGCGCGGCGTCGACACGCCGTCGCTGTTCGACGCCGTCGACGGCCAGTACCGGCCCGACGGCCTGCCGGCCGCGCTGTTCGCGCCGGATTTCAACGCGCGTCCGGCATCGCCGAAGGCCATGGCGCTCGAGTACCTCGCCGCGCGCGGCGAATCGCTCGGCCTCGATGCGCAGGCGGTCGCGAATCTCGCGGTGACCTCCGAGCGCCTGACCGGCAACATCGGTGTCGTGCGCGTGCGGCAGCAGGCGCAGGGCCTGCCGGTGTACGGCAGCGACATCGTCGTATCGACCGCGTCCGACGGCCGCGTGATCTTCGTCGCCAACGACGTCGTCACCGGACTCGCCGACGTCGACACGACGCCGAAACTCGACGCCGATCGGGCGCTCGTCGTCGTCGCCGGCTACCTCGGCGGCGCGCCGCTGCGCCACGGCAAGACGGCGCTGATGCTGCACGTGGCGAACGGCAAGACGCACCTCGTCTGGCGCGCCGAAGCGATGAGCAGCGCGGTCGGCGTGGGCGGCTGGGACGTGCTCGTCGACGCGCACGACGGCACCGTGCTGCGTGCGCAGTCGACGACGTACAACGTCGACGGCACCGGCACCGTGTTCAAGCCCGATCCGCTGTCGTCGGCGCGCGTGGCCTACGCCACCACCGGCTATCCGGACAACAACAATGCCGACTCGGCGCAACTGACCGCGCAACTGTCCTCGGTCACCCTGCGCGAGATCACGCTGAGCGCCGGGCAGCATTCGCTGAACGGTCCGAAGGCCGTGTGCTGGCAGTGGGAGCCGCCGACCGACGCCGCGTGCCCGGTGCAGGCATCTTCGGATTTCTCGGTGACGCGTTCGGCGCTGACGTTCGATGCGGTCAACGTGTACTACCACGTCGACACGTTCATGCGTTACATCAACACGACGCTCGGCGTCGCGGTGACGCCGCGCCAGTACACCGGCGGCGTGCGCTTCGACGCGCACGGCGAGAACGGCGACGACAATTCGCACTTCGACAGCGGCACCGGCGAACTCGTGTTCGGCGAGGGCGGCGTCGACGATGCGCAGGACGCCGACGTGATCATCCACGAGCTCGGCCACGGCATCCACGACTGGCTCACGAACGGCGGCCTGTCGCAGACGCAGGGCCTGTCCGAAGGCGTCGGCGACTACCTCGCGCAGGCGTACAGCCGCGACTTCCCGAACCAGTGGACGCCGTCGGACGCGGCCTACAACTGGGTCTTCAGCTACGACGGCCACAATCCGTTCTGGGGCGGCCGCGTGACGAACTGGCACACGAACCACAGCTATCCGAGCAATCTCGGATCGCCGTCGCCGCATATCCCGGGCCAGTACTGGGCGTCGTGCAACATCGTCGCGCGCGACGCAATCGGCGGCGCGATGATGGACAAGGCGTTTCTCGTGGGCCTGTCGATGACGACCGGCTCGGCGAACCAGAAGACCGCCGCGCAAGCCGTGATCAACGCCGCCGCGACGCAGGGCGCGAACGTCGCCGGCATCGCCGCGGCGTACAACACGAGCTGCACCTACGCCGTCACCGTGCCGGTGTCGGATCTGATCTTCAAGAACGGCTTTGAGCTGTAGCGACGGATCGGCGCCGCGGGCAATCCCGCGGCGCCAAGCTGCGTTCGCAGCGGGCTCCTCGCCGGCGGGCTGTTCTCAACAGTCGGCAAGGAATGCTTCGAAAGAACGCAGCAGCGCGATAGAGCGCCCTTCAAGATCCTCAACCAGCGAATCCGCAGTGTCGTACTCGATGGTCTCATCTTCGACCTGATCGAAGCCGATTTCCTGTCCGCTCCAACCGTATTCGCACTCCAGCCGCCATCGACCTTCGGTGCAGCAGATGACGACGCATGCGCTCACGGCCTTCTTGTTGATGTTCGTCCATCTCAAGAGATCGGCATCGATCGTAAAGTTCAGCGATGTCGTCTTCTGTTCGGTGAACGAGCTCGTGTTGGTCCAAGGAATCAATGCCGTCGTCACGTTCTTGAAGCGGCTGTCCTCGCGAAGAGCGTCGGCATTTTTTCTGAAAATGGCGAGCGTTCTCGCAGTGGCTTCAATGAATTCACAAATATCATCATTCACGACTGCCTCGGCGCTTTGGAGGCTCTCGAGTCGACGGTAGCTTCGACAATCTTCTGCGTGCCCCCCGAGGCATGAGACTACCACCGACAAGCGCTCCGCCATTCGCCTTCGCACCACCGGCGGGAAACTTCGAAGTGTCCACTCGGTGCAACTTTTGCGTCTGACAGCGGAATGATCCTGATCAATCGGATTGCCCGGAAATTTGCGAAGAAGTGCGCCACGGGCGAATGCCCGCGGCGCACGCCGCGTCACGCCGCGAGTTCTTCGCGCAGCGCCTGCGTCGCCGACACCATCGCTTCGAGCGCCGCCCGCACTTCGGGCCAGTCGCGCGTCTTCAGCCCGCAGTCGGGATTGATCCACACGTTGCCCGTCGGCAGTACCGCGAGCGCCTTGCGCAGGAGATCGACCATCTCGTCGCGGCTCGGCACGCGCGGCGAGTGGATGTCGTACACGCCCGGGCCGATGCCGTTCGGATAGCGAAAGCGCACGAACGCGTCGAGCAGCTCCATGCGCGAGCGCGACGTTTCGATCGATACGACGTCCGCGTCCATCGCGGCCACCGCGTCGATGATGTCGTTGAACTCCGAATAGCACATGTGCGTGTGGATCTGTGTGCCGTCCGCGACGCCGTTCGCCGTGAGGCGGAAGCATTCGACCGCCCACGCGAGATACGCGGCCCAGTCGGCGCGCTTGAGCGGCAGGCCTTCGCGCAGCGCCGGCTCGTCGATCTGGATCACGCGGATGCCGGCGGCTTCAAGATCGAGCACCTCGTCGCGCAGCGCCAGCGCGATCTGACGGCAGGTATCGGCGCACGGCTGGTCGTCGCGCACGAACGACCAGTTCAGCATCGTCACCGGGCCGGTCAGCATGCCCTTCATCGGACGCGGCGTGAGCGACTGCGCATAGCGCGACCAGCGCAGCGTCATCGGCTTGGGGCGCGCGACGTCGCCGTAGATGATCGGCGGCTTGACGCAGCGCGAGCCGTAGCTCTGCACCCAGCCGAGCTTCGTGAACGCGTAGCCGTCGAGTTGTTCGCCGAAGTATTCGACCATGTCGTTGCGCTCGAACTCGCCGTGCACGAGCACGTCGATGCCGAGTTCTTCCTGCACGCGCACGGCATGCGCGGTCTCGCGTTCGAGATACGCGTCGTATTCGCGGTCGGAAAGCCGCCCGGCGCGGTGGTTGGCGCGCGCCTCGCGAATCGCCTGCGTCTGCGGGAACGAGCCGATCGTCGTCGTCGGCAGTACCGGCAGCGCGAACGCCGCGTTCTGCCGCGCGACGCGTTCGGCGTAGCCGCTGCGGCGGTCGCCGAGGTCCGGCGGCAGCGTCGCGAGCCGCTTGCGCAGCGCCGGCTTCACCACGAGCGGCGAGAGCAGCCGCGCCGCGCGTACGCCGCGTGCGGCGGCCAACGCAGCGATCGCCGCTTCGTGGCCCGCGAGCGCGTCGGCGACCGTGCGAAGTTCTTCGATCTTCTGGCGCGCGAAGGCAAGCCACGAGCGCACGAGCGGCGCGAGCGCGGTTTCCGCGTCGAGATCGATCGGCACGTGCAGCAGCGAGCACGAAGCGCTCAGTTGCACGCGCGCGTCGCCGAGCGCTTCGCGTGCGCGCCGTGCGAGCGCGAGCGCGCGATCGAGGTCGGCGCGCCAGACGTTGCGGCCGTCGACGACGCCGAGGCTCAGCGTCGTCCCGGGGCGCAGCGCGGCGAGCACCGCGGCGAGCTGTTCGGGCGCACGCGCGAGGTCGACGTGCAGACCGTCGACCGGCAGCGACGCCGCGAGCGCGACGTTGTCGTCGAGCGCGCCGAAGTACGTCGCGAGCATCACGCGCGGACCGCTCGACGCGAGCGCGTCGTACGCGCGGCGGTACGCATCGTGCGCCGCGGCGTCGAGATCGAGCACGAGGCACGGCTCGTCGATCTGCACCCACTGCGCGCCGGCATCCTTCAATTGCCCGAGGAGTTCGACGTAGCACGGCAGCAGGCGATCGAGCAGCGCGAGCGGATCGCCGCCGTCGACGCGCTTGGACAGGCGCAGGAACGACACGGGCCCGAGCAGCACCGGCCGCGCGGCAAAGCCCGCGTCGCGCGCCTCCTTGAACTGCGCGACCGGCTTGTCGCCGCGCAGGCGGAACGCCTGGTCGCCGGTCAGTTCGGGCACGAGATAGTGGTAGTTCGTGTCGAACCACTTCGTCATCTCGAGCGCGCGCAGGTCGTGGCCGCCCGACTGCCTGCCGCGCGCGAGCGCGAAGTAGCCGGCCAGCGGATCGGCGTCGAGCAGCGGCCGGTGCGAGTCGGGCACCGCGTCGAACAGCACGGCGTGGTCGAGCACGTGGTCGTACAGCGAAAAATCGTTGACCGGCACGACGTCGGCGCCGGCGTCGCGTGCGAGCTGCCAATGGCGTCGGCGCAGGCTCGCGGCCGCGTCGGCGAGCGCGGCGGCGTCGATTTCGCCGCGCCAGTACAGCTCCAGCGCCCGTTTCAGTTCGCGCTTGAGTCCGATGCGCGGAAAGCCCAAAAGTGTAACGGTAGACATTGCGATTCCTCCAGCGTTGAGTGACGCAGAGGAACGAAGGCGGCGCAAAGCCCCGCGACCGCGGTGCGTCCACGCCGTGACCCTTCGCCCCCGCGGGCGAACCGAAAATCGCGGAATGGATCGGAATGCGGGCGTGCGCCGGCAGCCCGACGCCTCCCCGCGGAGGTTCAGGTCGTACGAAAGCGCGTGCGCTTTCGGCCGGGGCAGGTCTTCGGGCTCATGGACGTGACGCTGGCCTACGTCGCCGCTTCCCGGTCTTTACGACCAGTGCCGATGGCGATTTCGTTTCCACTTACCGCTGCGGGGCAGCTCCGGAGTCGAACCGGATTCCCTTTTAATCCAGGGCGTGACTCCCGGAACCTTCAGCGGGCGGGAGTAGAGACGTTTAGACGTCCGAAGTCAATCGAGGCGGCGCTCAGGGCCGCTTCAACTGGTAGATCTCGTAGTCGTCGCCGCGCACGTCGAGCGCCATCACGAGACGGCCGTCGCCGATCTTCCAGGCGACGCCGACGCTGTCGGTTTCGGCCGGTGCGGCGGCGCCCGCGTCGCGGCTGTACGGCACCTGCGGATCTTCGTTGACCGACGCGCCGCCGGCGAACACCCACTCCTTGCCGCCGTCGATCGGCGCATACAGCCAACCGCTGCGGCGCTGCGAGCCCGTGGTCTTTTCGAAGAACAGCTTGCCGTTTCGCTCGGTGACGCGCGCCTTGAACCACGGATACGTGAACACGCCGTAGCGCGTGCCCTGGATCGAGCGCACGCGCCATTCGCCGAGCCATTCCTTGGCCGTGAGCGTTTCGGCCGGCGTCGACGCGAGTTCTTCGGCGACGGCCTTGCCTTCGCCGTCGCCGGGCGGAATGCCGGGATCGGCGTTGACCGCGTCGACGCGCGCGCGCCAGCCGTCGATCTTCGCGCGATGTTCGGGCCACAGCGGCGCGTCGGTGGCGGGAACGGCCGCGGCGAGCGCGAGCGCGGCGGCAAGGGCCAGTTGAACGATCATGCGGATTTTCTCCTCAGGCCGCGAGCGGCGCGGCATCGGCCAGAGCGTTGAAGTAGTCGCGTGTCAGGCGTATCTGTTCGGCCGCGGTCTCGGCGCGGTTGACCACCGCGCGGAACGCGGCGTTCTCGGGGCGGTCCTTGGCGTACCAGCCCAGGTGCTTGCGCGCGAAGCGCACACCCTGGTGTTCGCCGTAGAACGCGTGCAGGTGTTCGAGGTGTTCGACGAGGATCGCGCAGACCGCGTGCGGGCCGGGCGGCGGCAACAGCTCGCCGGTCGCGAGATAGTGCGCCACCTCGCGGAAGATCCACGGCCGGCCCTGCGCCGCGCGGCCGATCAAGAGCGCGTCGGCGCCGGTGGCGCGCAGCACGTCGCGCGCCTTGCGCGGCGAGTCGATGTCGCCGTTCGCCATGACCGGAATCGAGACGGCCTGTTTGATCGCCGCGATCGTGTCGTACTCGGCATCGCCGTTGTACAGGTCGGCGCGCGTGCGGCCGTGCACCGCGAGCGCGGCGATGCCCGAGTCCTGCGCGATCTTCGCGATCGTCACGCCGTTCCTGTTGTCGCGGTTCCAGCCCGTGCGGATCTTCAGCGTGACCGGCACCGGCACGGCCTTGACCACCGCCGCGACGATGCGCGCGACGAGCGGTTCGTCCTGCAGCAGCGCGCTGCCGGCGTAGACGTTGCAGACCTTCTTGGCCGGACAGCCCATGTTGATGTCGACGATCTGCGCGCCGTGATCGACGTTGTAGCGTGCGGCGTCGGCGAGCATCGCCGGATCGTAGCCGGCGATCTGCACGCTGATCGGCGCGGGTTCGCCGTCGTGATCCATGCGGTGCAGCGACTTCTTCGTCTGCCACAGCCGCGGGTCGCTCGTCGTCATCTCGGACACGGCGAGGCCCGCGCCGAGCCGCTTGCACAGCTGGCGGAACGGCTTGTCGGTGACGCCGGCCATCGGCGCGAGCACGAGCGGCGGATCGAGGGTGTAGGGGCCTATCTGCATTGCGCAATGATAAGGCTTAGCCCGAGTAGAACCAGCGCGTCATGTGGAAAAACACCGGCGCGGCGTAGCAGACCGAATCCATGCGATCCATCATGCCGCCGTGGCCTTCGATCATGCGGCCCCAGTCCTTCGCGCCGAGGCTCCGCTTGACCGCCGACAGCGCAAGGCCGCCGAGCGCGCCGCAGACGACGATCAGCGCCGACATCGCCGCCGATTCGAGCGGCGAGAACGGCGTGATCCACCACAGCGACGCGCCGACCGCGATCGCCGCGAGCCCGCCGCCGACGAGGCCTTCGACCGTTTTCGACGGGCTCACGACCGGCGCGAGCTTGTGCCGGCCGAACAGCTTGCCGAACACGTACTGCATCACGTCGCTCAGTTGCACGACGAGCAGCAGGTACAACAACAGCAGCGGCCCCTGGCCGTCGTAGCCGCGCAGCTTGAGCATCAGGAGCGCCGGCGCGTGGCTGATGCAGTAGACCGTGATCATCACGCCCCACTGGATCTTCGTCGTGCGCTCGAGAAAATCGGTCGTGTCGCCGGCGAACACCGCGAGCGCCGGCAGCGCGAGAAACGCGTAGACCGGGATGAAGATCGCGAACAGGCCGTACCACTGGTCCCAGATCAGCCAGTACTGCAGCGGCACGAGCACGTAGAACGCGACCGCGAGCGGCAGGTGGTCGCCCGGCCGCGTCGGCGTCAGCGTGATGAATTCGCGCAGCGCGAAGAACGAGATCAGCGCGAACACGACGAGGTTTGCGAGCGGCCCGAGCCCGAAGCAGACCGCGAGCACCGCGACCATCGCCCACCACGCGTTGACGCGCGCGACGAGGTTGTCGACGACGGCGCTTTCGCCGCGCCGCCGCAGCAGCCGGCCGACGATCGTCGCGAGGGCGAGCAGCCCGACCACGCCGCCGAACACGGCGATGAGTTTTTCCTGCGCGGTCATGCGGGGCTCCCGGCATCGGCGAGCGCGACGAGCGCGTCGCGTGCGCGCACGAGAAACGCGTCGCGCGATTCGTCGGGCAGGCGTTCGAGCGGCGCGCCGAAGTGCGCCGTGCAGTACAGCGGCAGCGGTATGCGCGCGCCCTTCGGCATGCTCCGGTGCAGCGTGTCGAGCCAGACCGGCACCACGTGCAGCTGTGGAAATTGCTGCGCGAGGCGATGCAGCCCGCCGCGAAACGGCTGCGGCAGGCGCTGCGCCGTGCGCGTGCCTTCGGGAAACAGGATCAGCGAATCGCCGGCGGCAAGCGCGGCGATCGCGGGCGCGAGCGGGTCGCCGTCGCGCGCGTCGCGGCGGCGTTCGATCAGGATCGCGCGCAGCACGCGGCCGGAAAAATAGCGGCGCAGGCCCGGCTTGTCCCAGTAGTCGCGCGCGGCGACCGGTCGCGTCGCCGCGCGCCGCGCGGGTTCCAGCGCGCTCCAGATCGCCAGCGTGTCGAGATGGCTCGAATGGTTCGCGTAGTACAGGCACTGGCCGTGCGGCATCGGCGCGCGCCAGTGCGCGCGCGCGCCGACCAGCATGCGCGTGAAGCCGACGAGTCCGGCTGCGGCGAGACGTTCGATCACGGTGCAAGCCTTGCGGCGATCGCGCGCAGTCGCGCGACGCAGCCGAGCGCCGAGCCCGCGGCGATGACGGCGGTGGCGACGGGGAGGGTCAGGCCGGTCGCGAACGTCCAATGCTCGATCGGCGCGAGCACGCAGGCGATCGTCATCGCGGCCATGCGATGCGGCTTGGCCATCGGTCCGCGAAAATCCTGCGGCTGGCCGAGCGCGCCGCCGAGCGTGCGGATGTAGGCCGTCAGCGCCGCGAGCAAGGCGGCGAGCCAGCCGAGCCACGGCAGCCCCGCGGCGTAGCCGAGCGCGACCAGCAGCACGCTGTCGGCGAGACGGTCGGGCACTTCGTTGTAAAGCGCGCCGGTCGGCGTCTGCCGGCCGCCTTCGACCGCGACCATGCCGTCGAACAGGTTGCACGCGAGACGCAGCTGGATCGCGACCGCGCACAGCCACGGGCTCCACGGCCAGGGCAGCGTCAGCAGCGCGGCGGCGCCGGCGGCCGCGACGACGACGCTCGCGACCGAAATCGCGTTCGGCGATACGCCGCGGGCGACCAGCCAGGCGGCGACGCGCCGTGCGATTGCCGTATCGCGCGTCGCGATCGGCCGGCGGTTGCCCGTGCCCCCTGGTTCCATATCGTGCTCCCCGGTCCGTCCGTTGAATATCCGGCGCAGTGAACGACGTCAAGCGCCCGAACCGTACGCGGACCGGATCAGAAACCGTGAACCGCGTCGCCGGAATGTCGTCGCGTGAGTGTACTAGTTGAGAAATCCGCAGAATGCCATCGGACTGCAACGTGCGCCGTTTAGCGTCGCGCGTCTTCGGCGCGCCCCGACGTGCCGGAGTCACAAACCTGGGGAGAGGACAGACGATATGCGCATCACCACACTCATCGGCTTCGGCGCGCTCGCACTCGCCGCGGCCGGCGACGCCGGCGCCTGGTCGCAGGAAACGCATCGCCGCATCGTGCTCGACGCGGTGCAGTATATGAAGAACAACCCGGGCACGACGCAGTACGCGAAGATCGCCGCGTGGGCCGGCAGCGCCGGCGTCAGCGTCGACCAGCTCGCGCAGGCCATCGCGCAGTCGGCCTACGACGTCGACGATTTCGCCGACACGTACATCTGCGGTGCGATCACCGGCGACTGCGTGCGCGCGCCGCTGTGGTCGACGCTCTCGTCGGTCGCGCACTACACGTCGTTCTGGCATTTCCAGAACCACACGCGCGGTCGCGACGCGCACGGCAACGACTTCGGCGGCTACAACTACAGCCAGCTCACGCAGCGCGGCGACGTCGACGAACTCGCCGCCGGCTGGCTCTGGAACGACCATCTCGACGACGGCGCCGGCGGCATGAAGGGCTGGTTCTCCGACGGCACGAAGTACAACACCTACGGCGTCACCGAGGCGCGCTACCGCATCGGTTCCACGTCGAATCCGGGCATGTACCAGGACTACCAGAACTTCCCGTTCCAGCCGATCGACAATCTCGGCCAGTACTGGTGGAGCCAGTTCCTCGCGCAGCCGACGGCGCAGACCGTCGGCTACGTGCTGCACGCGACCGACCTGCTGCAGCCGCATCACACATGGACGACGAGCGGCAACAATCACTCCGGCTGGGAGCAATGGGTCAACGACTACTACTACGCCGAGGGCTTAAACGACGCCGCGCGCGTCACGGCGGCGCTCGGCGACGGCACGTTCACGCGCTGCGGCGCGAGCGCGGCGAGCGACATTCGCGGCGTGCTGACGCAGGGCGGCGACTACTCGTACCGCGTCGGCGGCAGCGTGCTGTCGTCGACCGACCACGCCGAGCGCGTGCGCGTGGCGCGGCTGACCGTACCGCATGCGATCGCGATGGCCGTCGTGGTGCTCGACTGCGCCGCGAACCGCGTCGCGGCGTTGTGAACCTTGTCCGTTTTGCCGCAGCGCGCCTCGTCGCGCGCTGCGGCCTGATGCTGCTCGCTGCCGCCGCGCCGGATGCCGGCGCGGCGGTCGTCGCGCGCGTAGACGGCGATGCGATCGGCAGCGCGAGCCTCGCCGTGCTCGTTCGCTACGCGCGCCTGACCGACCGTGCGGCGAGCGGGCGCGACGTGCTCGACGCGGTGATCGAACGCCGCCTGCTCGCACGTCATGCGTTGGCGACGTATCCGGTCGACGCGCTGTTTCCCGAACGCCGCGTCGCGTTCGCGCCGGACGTCGCAGCCGACGAGCGGCTCGTCGCCGTGCTGCGCGCCGTCTACCGCGACGAGACCGATGCCGCACTGACGGTCGAGGCGGCGCGGCGCGCGACCGTCGCGCGTGCGGATGTCGATGCCGACGCGCTGCGCGCCGCGCTCGGCGACCCGGCGCGGCTGCGCGTGGAATACGCGCTCGACGACGCGTCGCGCGACCGCGCCGCGGCGCTCGTGCTGCTGCGCTACCGGATGCCCGGCGGCGACGCGGGCGCGCTGACGCTCGCCGACCTGTACGCGCGGCAGAACGTGCAGGGTCGCATGGCGTTGCATAATCTCGATGTGGAATTTCTCGATCGCCAGGTCGACGCGCGCCTGGCGGCGCTGCTCGTCGTCGACGACGCGCGGCGCCGTCTCGGTCGGACCGCGGTCGCGGAACTGCGCCGCGCGCTCGCCGACCAGGAGCTCGAACGCGCGCTCGGCGAGCGCTACGGACTCGGTGCCGATCTCCACGACGACAGCGCGTATCTCGCCGGCCTGCGCGCCCGCGTGACCGCGGACGACATCGCCCGCTGGTACGACGCGCATCGCGAGCGCTTTCGCCGCGTCGACGCAGTGCGCGTACGGCATATCCGGCTCGCCGACGAAGCGACCGCGCTGCGCGTCGCGCACGCGCTCGCCGCCGACGGTTCGAACTTCGGCGAACTCGCGCGCCGCCACTCGATCGCGCCGGACGGCGCCGGCGGCGGCGACCTCGGCTGGATCGACGCGTCGGCGCAGCGCGACTGGTTCGGCGCGCTCGCGTTCGCGCAGCCACCATGGCGCAACGGCGCGCCGGTGCGCGAGCCGGTCAAGGCCGACGCGCCGGCGGCGTGGGAGATCGTGCGTGTCGACGAGCAGCGCGTCGGGTGGCATGCGAAGGATTCGGAAACGGTGCGCTATCTCGCGTCGCGCGACATCGCCGAGCAGCGGGCGCGGGCGGCATTCGCGGCGCTGCGCGATCGGTTGCGCGTCGCCGCGAAGATCGCCGTCGCGGGCGATACGGCAGGCGGCGGCGAATGAGCGCGCGTGCCGTCGTGTGGATCGTCACGATCATGGCCTTCGTCTGCGCGATCGTCGGCATGCGACGCGAGCCCGGCGCCGATCGCGCCGGCGAACCGGCGGTGCGCGTCGCCGGAGCGACGCCGTCTTCGCCGTCGCGCGGAACCGCGCCGGCCGTGCGATCGGAAGTCGTGTCGACGACCGCGCCGGTGCCGGTGCGCATCGCCGCGCAACCCGTTGCGCCGCCGCCGCCGATCGCCCCGGACGCGGCCGCCGGCCTCGCACTGACGCTGCAGGGCGGAGACCCGCGCAGCCCGCCGATCGCGCCGCGCGATGTCGACGACGATGAGGCGCCGACGACGAACGAACTGGCCGATCCGGCCGCGTACCGGCGCTACGAGTCGCGCCGGCAGGCACGCGTGTATCGCGCGTTCGAACGCGAGGCGTCGGGGGCGCTCGCGCAGATGCGCCGCGACATCGACCGCGCGCGCACGGCCGGCGTGCCGGCGGAGCAGATCGCCGAAGGCGAAGAAAAAGCGCAGCGGCTCGCGGAAACCCTGCGGCGGTTGCGCGACGGTGAAATCGGCGCGAACGACTGAAGACCGCTCGGTACACGATGGAAATAATCCGTTAAGCGGCATTTGCGCGAGCGCCGGCGCGCCGCTAGGCTGGTCCGCATACCGGTACTCCATCGCACCGCAGGCTGTTGAGAAACAGCCTGCGGTGCGGTCGACGGATGGACCGCTCGAGAATCAATCGCTCAAGCGATTGATTCCAGGAGAGGGTGCGCAAGCTCAGCTTGCGCCGCTCGATTGAGAAACGGGCAGGAGCCCGTTTCTCGACAACCTGATAGGACGCGAACATGGCCGTATTCAGGTTGCCCGGCATCGCCGTTGCCCTGGCCGCGCTCTCCGGGGCCGCGCAAGCGGCGGCGCAGCTCGACCTCGCCGTCACCGTCGGCACGGATCTCACACCGGGTTTCTGCGCGACGACGACGACGCTCGGCGTCCTCGCCGGCAGCGACGTCAACTACTGCTACCGCGCGACGAACACCGGCACGAGCACGCTGCAGTACCACGATCTCATCGACTCGGCGTTCGGCGTCGTGCTCGACGACGAACCGATCGCGCTCGCGCCGGGCGCCTCGACGACCGTCACGCGGGTGCGCGCGGTCGCCGCGACCACGACGAGCAATGCGCTATGGACCGCGCGCACGCGGCCATACCAGCTGCGCACGAGCGGGCAGCAGGGCGGGCCGACGTACGACTTCATCGACATCAGCACGCCGGGCGCGGGCACCGCGCTCAATCTCTCCGACGACGGCGAAGTGAATCTGACGCTGCCGTTCGCGTTCACGTTCGACGGCGCGACGTCGAACGCGCTGCGCGTCGGCAACAACGGCGCCATCCTGTTCGGCACGACGACGGGCGACGTCGGCGTCGACAACGCCGTGCTGCCGGCGGCGAGCCTCGGCCGCGCGATGGCCCCGTTCTGGGACGATCTCGACGACGAAACCGGCGACGTCTACTACGTGGTGCAGGGCGCCGCGCCGAACCGGCGCGCGATCGTGCAGTGGCAGGCGCGCGCGCACTTCGTCAACCCGCAGTCGCCGACGCCCGACACCGCGACGTTCGAGGTCGTTCTGTTCGAAAGCGGCAATATCGTCTTGTTTCAATATAAAGACGTGGATTTTGGAAACGCGGCATGGAACGCCGGTGCGTCCGCCACGGTCGGCCTCAATCTCTCGGGCGGCCTCGCGTCGATGTTTTCGTTCAGTCAGCCGTCGCTGGCGTCGTCGTTCGCGATCCGCTTCACGCCGAGCGCCGAAACCGCGAGCGATTCGGCGGCGGCGACGGTTCTCGCGCTGCGTCCGGGGCTGAGGCTCGGTGCGACGTCGTTCGAATTCGGCCAGGCGCCCGACACGACGCGCACCGTGACGCTGGCCATCGGCAACGACGGCGACTTTCCGTTGAGCTGGTCGATCGCCGAGGCGCCGGCGGCGTGCGCGGCGGCCGGCGACGTCGCCTGGCTGAGCGTCGCGCCGAACACGGGATCGGTGCCGGCGGGCGAATCGGTGCCGGTCGACGTCATCGTCGACACCGCGGGTCTCGCCGACGGCGACTACACGGCGGTGCTGTGCCTGACCACGAACGATCCGGACGCCGCATCGACGGCGCTGCCGCTGACCGTGCATGTCGCCGATACGATTTTCGCGGACGGTTTCGAACTGTAGAACGCACGTGCCGCGGTCGACGGCGCCGGCGATCGAAGCCGCCGGCGCCGCGAGTCGGTTACAGCTGGTTCAACACGCCGGCAATCGTCGCGGTCATGAACGTCGCGAGCGAACCGCCGAGCACCGCGCGCAGGCCCAGGCGCGCCAGATCGCCGCGCCGGCTCGGCGCGAGGCCGCCGATGCCGCCGATCTGGATCGCGATCGACGAGAAATTCGCGAAACCGCACAGCGCGTAGGCGGCGACGACGCGGCTGTGTTCCTGCAGCTTGTCCATGTTCTTGGCGAGATCGACGTACGCGACGAACTCGTTCAGAACGACCTTCTGGCCGATGAAGCCGCCGACGAGCACGGCGTCCTGCCACGGCACGCCGATCAGCCACGCGATCGGCGACAGCAGATAGCCGAGGATCGTCTGCAGGCTCAGCGTGACCGCGATCGGCTTGCCGGCCGACAGCCAGGCGTTGATCGTCGAGTCGGCGGCTTCGCCCCACTGGATCGTGCCGAGCCACTGCAGCGGCCAGTTCAGCGTCGCGATCAGCGCGATGAACGCGAGCAGCATCGCGCCGACGTTCAGCGCGAGGCGCAGACCGTCGCCGGCGCCGGTGGCCGCCGCGTCGATCACGTTGGTGCTGTGGCGCTCCACTTCGATGCGCACGCTGCCGCGCGTGAGCGGTTCGTGCGTTTCGGGAATCAGGATCTTGGCCAGCACGAGCGTCGCCGGCGCGGCCATGATGCTCGCGGCGAGGAGGTGCTTGGCGTACTTCGCCATCTCGGCCTCGTTGCCGCCGCCGAGCAGGCCCACGTACGCGGCGAGCACGCCGCCGGCGATGTGCGCCATGCCGCCGATCATGACGGTCATCAGTTCCGATTCGGTCATCTTTTCCAGGTACGGTTTGATCGTCAGCGGCGCCTCGGTCTGGCCGATGAACACGCTCGCGCAGACCGACGTCGTTTCCGCACCCGAGACGTTCATCACCTTGGTGATCGCCCAGGACATGCCCTTGACGATCTGCTGCATGACGCCGATGTGGTACAGCACGCCCATGAGCGCGGCGAAGAAGATGATCGTCGGCAGCACCTGGAACGCGAAGATGAAGCCGAACTGGCTCGCGTCGAGCAGCTTGCCGAAGATGAACTCGGAGCCGACCTTGTTGAATTCGAGCAGCCGCACGAAGCCGTGGCCGAGCGAATCGAAAATCTGCGCGCCGAGCGGCACTTTCAGAACGAACGCGGCGAACGCGATCTGCAGGCCGATGCCGGTGACCACGAGCTTCCAGTCGACCGCGCGGCGGTTGTTGGAAAACGCGTACGCGAACAGGATCAGTACGGAAAGGCCGAACAGGCCGAACAGAATTTGCCCCAATGCAGCGACCATGACTCCCCCAGAGCGGTACGGCGACCGGGAAACCCAAGCCGCAAAGTCGCCGGAGCGTATTTCAAGCGAGAGACGCGAAGCAAGGCGCGGCGCGGCGGCGCCTTGCCCGCGGCGCCCGCAGTGCGCCTATACTCCGAAGGGGAGTGCAGATCGCGGGGGGCGCCGCGATCTGTCTGAGCGATCGGAATGCCGCCGGCAGCCGCCGGCCCGCCGTGCGGGGTTTCCAGCGAACCCGAGTGCGGCCAACCGGTCCACGTTGCATCGGAGAACGCGTTGTTGACGATCAAGCGCAGGCTGCTGCTCAGCCATTTGCTGGTCATCCTGCTGGGTGCGGGCACGCTTGGCCTGTACCTGTATTTCGCCGCGGCGGGACAGATCGTCGACGCCGTCGGCGAGCGCGTCCTCGACAATGCGCGCGTGCTCGCCGCCGGCCTCGACGGCGACGAACTCGACGCAGTGTCGCGCCATTCGACGCCGGGCGCGGCAGCGCGCATGGAAGACCGGCTGCAGCGCGCGCTGCGCGGCAATCCCGACCTCGTCGGCGCCTACGTCGCCGAGGTGACCGGAACGGACGTGCGCGTCGTCGCCGCCACCGCGCCGGGGGCCGTCTCCGAGGGCAGCGGCAGCCTGACCGTCGACGAACTCGCCCTGCTGCGCGGCGGCCTGAAGGCGGCGACGCTCGGCGACATCGCCGCGGCCGGCGCCGAAGGCAACGATCTTTTCGCGCTC
The DNA here is from genome assembly GCF_025717065.2 of Tahibacter soli. Classification (GTDB taxonomy): domain Bacteria; phylum Pseudomonadota; class Gammaproteobacteria; order Xanthomonadales; family Rhodanobacteraceae; genus Tahibacter; species Tahibacter soli. The sequence goes on from NZ_JAOVZO020000001.1 coordinate 332,181, forward strand.
GCGCCGATTGCCGCGGCGCCCTCGCGCTACGTCGCCGGCGTGCGCTTTCGCGCGTCGAGCCTGCAGGAAAGCCTGCGCACGCTGCGCCTGTCGACGCTCGGCGGCCTGCTGTTCGGCGTGCTGGCGGCGCTCGTGCTGTCGCGGCTTCTGGCCGAAAGCCTGCAGCGGCGCATCGCGCTGCTCGGCGAACGCTGCCGCGCGCTCGCCGCCGGCGATGCGCTGCCGCCAAACCAGGTCGCGATCGGCGACGAATTCGATCGCGTCATCGCCGATTTCGACGCGACCGCGCAGCGCTTGCGCGAAGCGGCCGGCGGGCGCGAAGACGCGCTGACGGCGCTGACCGCGGCGAACGCCAAACTCGAAACGCGCGTCGAGGAACGCGCGCGCGAAATCGAGGACGCCACCGGCCAGCTCAAGATCGAAATCGAAAACCGGCTGCAGGTGGAGGCGCTGCTCGCCGAAGCCGCGCTGACCGATGCGCTGACCGGACTCCTGAACCGGCGCGCGATGCTCGAGATGCTCGAACAGGCCGTGCAGGCGTCGCGCGGGCAGGGCGGTTTTTCGATGATCCTGGCCGACGTCGACCACTTCAAGCACGTCAACGACACGTACGGCCACGGCATCGGCGACCAGGTGCTGATGGCGGCGGCGCGTGAACTGGAAAGCCTGCACGGCGACAGCCGTCACGCGGCGCGCTGGGGCGGCGAAGAATTCTTCGTGCTCCTGCCCGGCACGGGCCTGATGGAAGCCTGCCGCCGCGCCGAAGAACTGCGTGCGCGCGTCGAACGCATGCCGCTGCAGCCGCGCGGCCTGCGCGTGACGATGAGCCTCGGCGTCGCCGAACTGCAGCCCGGCGAACCGCTGGAAGACTGCCTGCGCCGCTGCGACCAGGCGCTGTACCGCGCCAAGGACGCCGGCCGCAACACGGTCGTGATCGCACGCGGGAATCTGTTCGCGACGATGTCGTAGTCCCGCGGCGTCGCAAGTCCGCCGCGAATCTCGCGGCGCGACAAATCCTCCATACGCTCAAGCTGTGCGACATCCGTCGCGCAGACTGATCACGTTCGTCGCCGCTTTGCGAATAGACGAACGCGACGGCGCGAATCGCCGCCGCTGAAGGGGGAAAACCTCTCGACCGGTGCTGGCGCCTGCGACGCAGGCGTCCAGGTGTCCTATTGCCTACGAAAAGCAGGATCCGCAATGCGCACGATGCGAGGAACGCTTGCCGCGTTGTTCGGCGCGGCAATCAATTTGTTGACATTTTCAGGGGTGTCCGCGGCTGTATTGCCGCCGAGCCCGTCGGCGTGTCCGATCACGCCGCCGCCGCTGGAAGCCGGCAGCACGCCGACCTATCCCGGGCGATTCTGGAATCCCAATCGCTACGGCAGCGGCTGGGATTTTCTGTACGACGAGCGGCTCGCCCAGAGCCGGTTGTTCTTGCTGTACTGGTTCACTTACGGCCCGGACGGCAGGCCGACCTGGACGATCGCATTTCCGTACGACGTATCGACGGGCGACGGTCACAAACGCTATCAGGCGGAGCTCAAGCGGCCGCACTGGGACGGCTTTCGCGTCGATCGCTACGACCCGGTCGGTTCGGTCGCGATCACGATACCGAACGGGTCGACGACGCGCGCGGCGATAACGTGGCAATGGACCGAGCACGGTTCGGGCGAATACACCGAATGCGTGTACGACTATTTCCGCGACCAGATTCCGCCGACCGGCGAGTCGACGGGGCTCAACCAGGCCTACACCGCCAACTGGTACGACAGCGACCTTGATGCCGACGCCGGCGGCGTCGGTTCATGGGGCTTCGATCTCGTCATCGGCGTCGACGCCGCGCAGAACTACCTGCAGATCGTCACGCCCCAGATCTTCGATACGGCCGGTCGGCCGGTATGGCTGCAGTACCAGCAGCTGCATCCCGGAATGCCGCCGAAAGACAACACCGGCAATCCAGGCGACCTGGTGTATTCGAAATCGCGGCACGGCGTGCCGACCACCGACTGCACCGCGAGCGATCAGGCATCGGCGAACGTCAACGAACGCTGCGTCGACGAATACGTTCTGGCGGCCGGCCAACCGGCCGGCGATCCGAAAAATCGCTTCCACCACGTCTTCACCGGCGTCAACGCGGCGAAGATCGCGATGAAGGCGACCGTGCCGGCCGCGACGACGGGTGCCGCCGCGGTCGAGTGGCCGACGGCGTTGCTGCCGGACAACTATCGACTCGACACGCCGAACGTTCCTGTTCAGCGTACGACCGACGTCAATCGCCTCGTCACCGATCGCACCGCGTGTTTCGTGCAGCAGGCGGGGACGAACTGTCCGCTGATCGTCAGTTACACGGCCACGCGAAATCTGGCGACGGTCTATCGCTACGACCTCAACAACACAGCCGCCGCGCCGGTCGTCGTGTTGACGGGCGGACGCGAAGGGTCGGTCACCGATCCGCTGCCGATCGGCTCGCGCGTCAAGTACAAGTTGTACGGCGACAACGATTCGCCGGCCGGCGGCCAGACGCCGCTGTCGGAATCGGCCGAGGTTCGCGTGATCGGGCATGTGAACGTGTCCGACCAGCCGCTGGTTTCGCTCGACGGCGATCTGCCCGCGCACGACCCGAAGGTCGGCACGCTGGCCGGCGACGCCGGCGTCAGCGGCGGTGCGGCGTCGTATACGATTCCCATCACGGTGCCGCCGGGCCGCAACGGCATGCAGCCCGACGTGGCGCTGAGCTATTCGAGCCGCGGCGGCAACGGCGTCGCCGGCATGGGTTTTTCGCTCTCGGGTCTGAGTTCGATCCATCGCTGTCCGCGCACGAAGGCGCAGGACGGCACAGCGCGTGCCGTGCGGTTCGACGGCGACGATGCGCTGTGCCTCGACGGCCAGCGTCTGATGCTGACCGAAGGCACCTACGGTAGCGCCGGCGCGGTCTATCGCACCGAGATCGACAACTACACGCGCGTGACGCAGGCCGGCGGCAGCCTGGCCGAACCCGGCGTCTGTTTTCTCGCCGAGACGAAATCGGGCCGCAAACTGCATTTCGGCAGTTGGACCGGTGAGAAGGAGAGTCCCCAGTGCCAGCCCTCGATCGCGAATGCGCGGGTGCAGCCGGTCGGTGCGGCGGTCGCGTTGAGCTGGCTCGTGGAAATGGTCGAGGACTACGCCGGCAACGCGATGACGTATGCGTACGACAACCGCGACGGCAGCGGGCCGCAGCGCGAAACGCTCGTGCGCAGCATCAGCTACACGCTGCCGTCGACGACCGTCCGGCGAGTGACGTTCGACTACGAGAATCGGCCGCAAGGCGCGAACGCCAACGACAACGCGATCAGCGCGCTGGCCGGCGGCCTGTCGTCGCAGACGAAGCGGCTGACGAAAATCACGACGTGGGTCGGCGGCGAAAAAGTACGTGATTATACATTGAAGTATGCCAAGTTCGACGGCGACGCCGACTTGAGCGTCTACAGCGGACGCAGCTTGCTGCGCCGCGTGACCGAGTGCGCGTTCGATGCGTCGACGCCGAACGGCGAGTGCCGTCCGCCGACGACGTTCGACTGGAACGACGGCCCGATCGGCAGCAAGCTGCGGGTGGTGACTGCGACGGGCATGGCCGATGCCGTGTTGCCGACCGCCGTGGAAATCGAGGAGGCCCATCCGCCTTACATCGACGTCGAGGCGCCGCTCGGCGGCGGCGGCGAAGTGGATCCGGACGGTCCGGTGACGACGCCGGTCGACTTCGTCCTGACGCCGTTGACCGAAGACACGTCGGAGGTGAAATACCTCTCGGTGATCGGCGACGTGAACGGCGACGGCCGCCGCGAAATACTCGCCAGGTTGCGCACCGGCAAGAACGCGTACACGTTCCAGCTCGGACAGACGACGGCCGCTCGCACGTTCGCGCGCTGGATCACGATCGGTACCGAGCAGACGTTCGGCGTTCCGGGCGCCGACGACTACAACGGCGACGGCTACAGCGACGGCATGCGCATGCCGCAAGGCGGCGAATCGAACTTCCTGCGCCTGATCCGCTGGAATCGCGACCGCGGCTACTGGCCCGACGCACCGGCCGAAGGTTTCGACGCGTTGTTCGCGACGGTCGAGACGAATATTCCCGCGACGTTCGGCACGACGCTGCTCGACAACACCGCCGATTTCGACGGCGACGGCAGGCCCGACATCCTGTTGCGGCGAAAAGACCTCGCCTGCGGCGCCGTCGGCTACAACCAGCTCGCGATCTATCGCAACACGATTACGTCCGCGGCGCCCGCGGCATTTCAACTCGCCGCGACGAAATGTCTCAATCGCTACGAGCAGACGGGCACTGTCTACGGCGAAGAAATCGCGCACGTCAGCGATCTCGACGGCGACGGCCGTGCCGATCTGGTGATTGCGACGGCCGCGCCGAATACGTATGCGATCACGTCGGTATTGACGCCGGTGCCCGCCGGCGCCGGCATCGCGCTGGATGTCCGGCCTGCGGCGAACCTTGGCCTCGGCGTCGATCTCGACCTGAAGGATCGCGTGCTGCGTTGGACCGACATCAACGGCGACGGTCTCGCCGATCTCGTGTTCGCGATCAACAACAGCGGCAACTGGAAGGTTCGCCTCAATCGCGGCAACTTGAGCTTCACCGCGCGCATCGAGACGGCGACGAGCGGCAATGTCGGCCTGACGCCGTCGGGCGGCGGGTTCAAGTATGCAAGCCATCTGAAGCTGCACGACATCGACGGCGACGGCCGCGCCGAGTTCCTGCGTCCGGCGCGGATTGCCGCCGCGCTGTGTCCGCTGTACCGCGAAACGCCGTGCGTGAGCGGTCCGGGCGGCGGCGACGAGCCGTATTGCGACGTCTACGCATGTCCCGACGATCCGCTGACGAACAAGCGCATCCTGCCGCGCGGCGATCTTTCGCTCGGCCACTACGCCGCTCGCCTGTACGACGCGCCGTACATCGGCGCGGCGCACGATCCGAGCGCGTACCACATGAACGCGGCGAAGTTCGTCATCGGGCCTGTCGACGCCGCGACGAATCTGCCGACGATCACGGTGGTCGACGTGCCGACCGACATCATCGGTACGCTGAGCGATTTTTCCGAAAACAGCGATGTCTTCGGCGACGGTCTGGCCGACCAGATCAATGCGATCGGCTGCTCGAACTGCGCGGCGGCGACCAGCAGCCCGACCGTCAGTCTGCCGACGCATTTGCCGAGCGGCGATTCCGTCAACAGCCTCGTGACGCCGAACTACAAGGTTTTCGTCAACGAAAACACCGGCGCGACGCGGCCCGGCGAGAACCGCACGGGCCTCCCGCCGCGCCTGCCGGAACTGCTCGACACGGCGACCAACGGACTGGGCGATGAAGCGGTGTGGGACTACTACCCGCTGTCGAGCGACGCCGGACGCGCGGCGGGCGATCTGCCGTTGTATACAACGGCGCAGAATCCCGCGGCATCGTACGCCGACGACGACCATTTCTATTTTACGTCGTCGATGCCGGTGGTCGCGGCGCTGTATCGCAGCAACGGCATCGGCGACATCGTCGGTTTCCGCAGCGCGCGCTACGGCTACGAAGAGGCGATGTACAACGCGCGCGGCCGCGGCTTCCAGGGCTTCCGTACGATCGTGCAGGAGCCCGAGGTCGCCGCGAGCGACGCGGCCCGGCGCCTGCGCACGACGACCGTGTTCAGGCAGAAGTTTCCGTACACCGGGCTCGTCGAGAGTTCGACGGTTGCGCGTACGACCTCGTCCGCGCCGAACACGTTCGAGACGATCGGCACGGAGACGAACACCTGGGCCGACAAACTCGCGCGCGAATCGGCGCAGATCCACCAGCCGCACCTGACCGCGAGCGTTGGCGAGCGTCGCGAGACGCAGGGCGTCTGCGCGGGCTCGGTCGTCCGTACGACAACGACGAACGCGAACTGGGACGACTACGGCAACTATGCGAACCAGACGATCGCCGTTGCGCCCGTCGCGGGAACGACGCCGGCGACGTGCCCGTGGTTCCTGTCCGCGCAGCAGAGCACCGTCCAGAACACGTACACGAATACGACCGAGGGCGTGTGGTGGCCCGGCCGGCTCGACGAAACGGTCGTCGCGAGCACGATGTCCTACGCCGATGCGCTGCCTGCCGGTGTCACGCCGTCGTCGCTCAATCCGGCGTCGACGACGACGAGCTACGCCTGGGACGAAGTCACGCGTGCCGCATTGTCCAAGACTGTGTCGTCCGGTGCGCTGTCGCAAACGACGAGCTATGGGTATCCGGCCGGCAACGGCTACGGGCTGCCGGATTCGACGACGGTCGACGCGAACGATGCGCCGGGCGCACGCACGACGCAGCTCGACTACGGCGACGGCCGCTACTTCGTCTCGGCGACGACGAATCCGCTGAACTACACGGCCTATGCGCAGACGCGCGCGCGGGACGGGCAGGTCGACATGGCGGTCGACGCCAACGGGTTCAGCCTCAGGACGACCTACGATGTGTTCGGTCAGCCCGTGCGTGTGGACAAGTACAAAACGGACGGAACGACGCCGCTCGAACCGTCAGTGCGAACCGCGGTGAAGGCGTGCACGAGCGCGAGCAACTGCGGCGGTCCGTACGGCGACGGCGCCGACGGCCAGGCGTTCGCGGCGTATCGCGTGACGGTCGTCAAGGCGGGGGCGCCGACGCAGGCGACGTGGTTCGACGCGCTCGGCCGCGAAGTGAAGAAGGCTTCGCGCGGCTACGATCCGACCGAATCGACGCCGAATCTTGCGACGAGCCCGTGGGTGCAGGCGCTGACGCAGTACGACGCGATGGGCCAAGTTGCGCGTCAGTCGACGCCGCATTGCCGCGCCGGCAGCACGCTGTGCCCGCAGACCGCGGCGCGGTGGTCGACGTTCGCGTACGACGCCGAGAAGCGCCTGATCGTCAAGCAGACGCCGGCCGCGGACGGTCCGCAGGGCGTGACCGGCCCGCCGGTCGCGCGCGACACCCGGAGCGTCTACACCTACAGCGGCGGCACGACGGCGGTGACGGTGAGCTGCGTGCTGCCCGGCGGCGGCACGTGTACCGGCGATGCCATCACCGTGAAGCGCTACAGCGACTTCGCCGGCCAGCTCGCGCAGACCAACGACGCGCTCGACGGCGTCACGCGCTACTGGCATGACGCGGCGAACCGGCCGGTGGCCATCGTCGACGCCAAGGGCTCGGTGACGCGTGCCGAATACGACAGCTTCGGCCGTCGTACGAAGTCGGTCGACCCGAACCAGGGAACGTGGTCGTTCACGTACAACGGCTTCGGCGAAGTGCTGACGCAGACCGACGGGCGCGACATCGTCACGTCGTTCGGCTACGACGCGCTGGGTCGCATGGTCTTGCGCAAGGCGAAGCAGACCGCGACTCAAGGCGCCTATCTGGAGCAGACGGACATCGGCGCGGGCATCGTCGCGGAAGAGACGATCGATACGTGGACCTATCACGATTCGACGTTCCCGAAAGGCGCGCTCGCCAGCGTGAGTCGCAGGATCGGCCTGTGGAACGCCGCCCAGGAAAGCGTGTCGTGGGTGCCGTGGATGGAGGCGTACATCTACGACACGACGGGCCGCACGTCGAAAATCGCCACGTACATCGCAGAGACTCGCTCGCCGGCGACGACGTCGTTCGAGACCAGGCTCGAATACGACGAAACGTACAACCGTGAAAAAGTAAGAGAGTACCCGACGAAGCTGCGCGTGCAGTCGACGTACACGGCCTACGGCCAGCCGCATCGTATGCGCGACGCCGACATGCAGATGGACTATCTGACGGTCGACCAGCGCGACAACTGGGGCAACGTCGTCCGACAGATGTACGGCAACAACACGGCGGGCGTGTTCACCTCGAACCCGGGCTCCGGCCAGTCGCAGCAGCGCCGGTGGAACCTGGGCGGCGTCAGCGGCATCGAGGTCGACCGCTACGACTACACGTACGACGCGTTCGGCAACCTGTCGAGCCAGGCGCGCACCTACGTCGAGTCGTCGCGCGTGGAAAGTTACGCCTACGACAAGCTGCACCGGCTCAAGACGGCGAACTCGGGCACTTCCGATCCGGTGTTCGGCTCGGTCACGTACGAATACGACGCGGTCGGCAACCTGCGCGCGAAGAGCGACTACAGCAACAGGCTCGGCCAGGGCGCGACGGAACCGTATCAGTACACGGATCCGCTCCATCCGAACGCCGTCACGAAGGTGACGCAGAGTACGGCGACGCAGGGCACGGTCGTCCGCGACTACAGCTACGACAAGAACGGCAACCTCGTCGGCGGCACGGTGCAGGGCGCATACGATCCGCAGAACCTGCCGCGCAAGCTGGTGCGCGGCACCGCGACGACGCTGTTCGACTACGCGCCGAACGGGCAGCGCTACCGCGAGCGGCAGGTCGGCGGTGCGAGCCCGGCGAAGCTGACGCTGCCATTCGGCCTGGAGCGCCTGACCGACCGCATCGCGCGGCACGAGCTCGGCGAAGTCGTGGTGCGGCGTTTCCGATATGGAGAGACGCAGTACGACGCGCAAACGACGGTCTTGTACAACTATCACGACCGCCTGGGTTCGACATCGGCGATCGCCGACGGCAACGGCCAGATCGCAACGACCGACTATCTCGTGTTCGACGCGTTCGGCATGCCGCGCGACGGCGATTTCACGACGCGCTACACCGGCATGACTCCGGAGAGCGGCACCATCGGGCTGCTTCTGCTCGGCAACAAGACGGAACGCGGTTTCACCGGCCACCAGCACCTCGACTCGGTGCAGCTGATCCATATGAACGGTCGGGCGTACGATCCGCGGCTGGGGCGGTTTTTGTCGGTGGATCCGATTATTCAGTTTCCGACGAATAGTCAGTCGTTGAATCCGTATAGCTACATTCTCAACAATCCGATGGCGGGGAGGGATCCGTCCGGCTACGGGAGTTGCAGCGAGACAAAAACTGAAGACGCAGACGTTGGCGATACCTGCACTTTCATGCTGCGTGACCCGCGCTCGGCGAACAAGCTTGGTGAGTTCGCCACAGTGGTCGTCGGTGATTCCTTCACCGGGAACGTCAGTGTGGCGCTAACAACCGGAGCTCATGGAGAACCTTCCTACAGTTGTCCAACAAGCTGCTCCGGAAATGGCGGCAAGACAACTCAAGGAGCCAATCCCAGTTCGCAAAATGATGGGTCGAGCGGCGGACCAAGCGATATCGAGACTGCGACGTCTACACCAGGTCAGCAGGCGAGCCAGAATGTATTGGGTGCTGCAAAAGCGGGTGCCGGTGCTGTGCTTACAGGTGCGGAGTTTCTTCTGCCTCAAAATGGCACGGAAGTCGCTGTAGGCATGGCGGTAGGTCCATCGCTAAAGTTGCTTGAGAAGGCCGGCAAGGGAACGATGAGAGCGCTTGGGCGAGACCTTGATCGACTTTCTGACGAACTCGGCGCGATGGTGGCCGCCAAGCCTTCTCAGGATCTGTATAGGCTGGGCGAGCCAGCTGAACAGATAGAGAGAACTTTCGATCATGCTCTAAATCCTCAGCTGTATATTGATGATATTGTTAAGCATTACAGAATAAATCTGCGCGGATCCGGCCAGACAATAACTGCTATTTATGACGAAACCTTGCCTCGTGGACAGCTTGGCGTAACCAAGATATCCGAAGGAGGGAGGATTATACGAATTGGTCCAGACGCGTTTGCAAGTCAGGCTACAGTGGCCAATACTGTTGCTCACGAACTGAGTCATGCTAGAGATCTTCTGCGAGGGTTGGAAAAAGATCACGGGGACAATTTCTCAATAGACGACGGATCTGTCTACGCCTCAGGAAATGCTCTTGAAGATTGGATAGATGGAGGGAGATAATGATTTCCGATGTTTGGCATGGTGTTCCTGATGAAAGTCTTGCGGATTGGCATCGCGCATTCTCGGGGCCGGCTTCTAGCTATTTCGTGGGTGAGCCATGCCCGGTCTGTGGCGAAGTTGGACTCCGTCGATACTATTACCTTGGTCGAGTTGTGCCCATGGAGGTGCGTGGTTTTCGTTATAAGGGAAAGGGGGCGCTTTGGCAGTGGTGTGTTTCATGTAAGTCATGCTGGCACGCGCAGGCGCTCGTCCCTGAGGAGTGGAATGGTACTTTTTTAAATTTCGACCACAGAATTTTGACGTCCTTACCGGGACTGATCAATGATGAAATTGAACGCAGGGCCAATGCGGGCGGGAAACTGGACACCCAAAATTCTGCCGGTAGCTGAAACCTTAAGAGCCGGGCGACGTTAGCGAGAAGTCGCCCGGCTTCTTTGCGCATCCCGGACATCCAGACATCCGAAATTTCCCAAGCAACTCGGTGGCAATCGCTCGATGCGCTGACGCCGAGATGCCGTCACGCTGCGGACATGACCATCGCCCGCATGCACATTGTTGACGCCCAGGTTGCCGGCACCTATCACGTGGTCTCGCGCTGCATTCGTCGCGCTTGGCTGTGCGGGCGAAATCCTGGACATCCAGACATCCGAAATTTCCCAGGCAACTCGGCGACAATCGCCCGATGCGCTGACGCCGGGATGCCGTCACGCTACGGGCATGACCATCGCCCGCATGCACATCGTTGACGCCCAGATTGCCGGCACCTATCACGTGGTCTCGCGCTGCGTTCGTCGCGCTTGGCTGTGCGGGCGCGATCCGTTGACGGGCAGCGACTTCTCGCACCGCAAGCGCTGGATCGAAGAGCGCATCGTCGCTCTGGCCGAGCTATTCGCCATCGCGGTTTACGCGTATGCCGTGATGAGCAACCACGTCCATCTGGTCGTGCGAATCGATCCCGAAGCGTCGCAGCAGTGGGATGTGGAAACCGTCCTGCGCCGTTGGTTTGCCGTATCGCCGCGCAAGCACGACACCGACGAAACGCAGCAACAGCGAACCGAGGCAAACACCGGCAACGAAGCGCGAATCGCCGAGTATCGATCGCGGCTCGGCAGTCTCAGCTGGTTCATGCGCGCGCTGAACGAATCGGTCGCGCGGGCGGCCAACGCCGAAGATGGCTGCAAAGGACGATTCTGGGAAGGCCGGTTTCGTTGTCAGGCGTTGCTCGACGATGCTGCCGTGCTGAGCGCGATGACGTATGTCGACCTGAATCCGCTGCGCGCGCGAATCGTCGAGAAACCGGAGGCGGCGAAGAACGTTTCGTTCCGCCATCGCTTCGCTGCGGTCAAGCGCTCCCAAGCGCCCGACCGCCCGCTGCTGCCGATCGCCGGCAACGGGCCTGCATGCAATGTGAGCGACGTGGAATACCTGAAGCTCGTCGACGAAACCGGACGCATGATCCGGAACGACAAACCCGGATCCATCGATCGGTCGCTGCCGGCGATCGTTCGGCGACTCGGCCTATCAGAGAGTGCGTGGCTCGGCCAAGTGCAGGGAACGCAGTCGCGATACTGGCGAGTCATCGGGCGCGTCGAATCGTTTCTCGACAAAGCCGCGGAGCTCAAGCAGCGCTGGCTTCAGGGGCTCGCGTTCGCGAGGCGCTTGAGGGTTGCGTCGAACTCGGTGTGACGGCCAGGAGCGCTTCCCCGCTGTTCGCGACATGACTTGTTGACCACTTCTGTGACGCCATTCGTCCCATTCAGCCAGGACCCAGCATTTGTTGTCGCGAGAGTTTGGTTTTGTGGCCTGTCGAGTGCAAGTAGGCTTCGCGATGGCTCGTGCCGCCATACGGCTTCGGCAAGTTCAATTTTCTGCTAGATTTTGCCAATCTTGGATGTCCAGATTTGCCGATGTCCTGACGATGTCCAGATTTGCCCGCAGATTTTCCTCGATTTCAGAAAAATGGAGGGGTGATGGCCGCGAAGACTTGGTCCGGAGTGCCCGTTGAGAAATTGCAGGACTGGCGGCGCGCATACTCGAATTTTTCCTCCGAGTATTTCGTTCACGCACCCTGCCCGATCTGTGGGGGGATGGGGCTTCGTCGCTACTACTATTTTGTTGGGAAACGACTGCGGATTGAGCTGTGCGGGAATTTGTACCAAGGCAAGGGAGGGTTTTGGGCGTGGTGCACACTTTGCAGGTCGTATCTGCACTCCGAGGCCCTTGTGCCGGAGGATTGGATGCACACGTTCACTGATTTTGATCACTATCATCTAACTCCTGTCCCGGATGTTATTGACGAAAAAATCAACGAAATAGTTGGGCGTTCGAATTGCGACTAGCACGCGAAATGCTGATCGCTCGGGGAAAAAGAAGGCTGGATGTCCAGGATTCTGGATGTCCAGGATTCTGGAAAGCTGGACACCCACCGGAAAGCTGGACACCCGAAATCTGCCAGTGGCCCTAGAAATCCTAGAAATCCTGGACATCCAGACATCCGAAATTTCCCAGGCAACTCGGCGGCAATCGCCCGATGCGTTATCGCCCGGATGACGTCACGCTGCCGACATGACCATCGCCCGCATGCACATCGTTGACGCCCAGGTCGCCGGCACCTATCACTTCGTCTCGCGCTGCGTTCGTCGCGCTTGGCTGAGCGGACGCGATCCGTTGACAGGCAGCGACTTCTCGCATCGCAAGCGCTGGATCGAAGAGCGCATCGTCGCCCTGGCCGCGCAGTTCGCTATCGCGGTCTACGCGTATGCCGCGATGAGCAACCACGTCCATCTGGTCGTACGAATCGATCCCGAAGCGTCGCAGCAATGGGATGTGGAAACCGTCCTGCGCCGTTGGTTTGCCGTATCGCCGCGCAAGCACGACACCGACGAAACGCAGCAACAGCGAACCGAGGCAAACACCGGCAACGAGGCGCGAATCGCCGAGTATCGATCGCGGCTCGGCAGTCTCAGCTGGTTCATGCGCGCGCTGAACGAATCGGTCGCGCGGGCGGCCAACGCCGAAGATGGCTGCAAAGGGCGATTCTGGGAAGGTCGGGTTCGTTGTCAGGCATGACCGCGAAATCCCGAAATCCTGGACGCTGGAAATCTCATTCGAAGGACCAGTACGAAGGAAGTACGATCCGCGATCGTCGACGGATCAGATGCCGTGCGAATCGCTGTCCGCGAGCGCTTTGCTCAGATCCTGCACTGCTGTCAGCATGCCATCTTCGAAAGTCAGCTCCAGCACTTTTACGAATTTCGTCGGCGACGGGAAACGCAACTCCGGGTGCGATTCTCGATACGGCTCACGACCGATCCGCACCCGGCCGGTGTATCGCAGGCGCAGCCCGATGCGCTCGAACATCCATCTGCCAACGTCGGGCATTGTCGACTCTCGAGCTTCGACACCGTTCAGCGACGGTGGGCGTTTCAGCTGCGACGCCGGCACGCGACCTTCCTGATGGTTGACGTGGAACGCATCGAGCACGAGGAGATCATCCCGGACTTCGTACACGCACAGATAGCCGCGCCGGCATGCCGTACTCGACGATACCGGGCGAAAATCGTAGTCGGTCGGCACGAACGGCTCGCCGTCGACGAAACTTGCGATCAGGTGATTCCGACCGTCGAAGATGACGACGTCCGACTTTTGAAGGGTCATGGCTTTGTGGCGACGTGAAGATCCAGAGCGGTCGATTGTCGGGCATGCGTGTCGGAAAGAAGCGAGTGCCGCGTCGCCCCCGCCAGTAGGCCTGGTGTGTTCCTTGCGCCGGGATGCCGACGATCCGACGCTTCAGCGTCAAACTCTCCGATACGCAACCATGCACGTCTCGTACGGGAATGCCACGTCGCCGCCGTGCGAGAGCTCCGGCGTTCGCGCGATCAGCGCGTTCACTTCTTGTGCGACGACGTCGCGCTGCTCGGCCGGAAGTCCCGCGATGAAGCTGACCGACAGCGTACGTCCGAGCACGACGTCCTCGGCGGCGCCGACATGGCTGTTGCGCACGAGGCGTTCACCGACGAACGCGAAGCCCGGCGCAGGGAAGACGCGTCGCCAGTCGCCGGTCCGATAGCGTGGCGTGTCGCCTTCGTACCGATTCGTGATCGCCGACAGTTCGGCGACCCACGGCACGCTCTCGTCGCGAACGTTCCAGATCAGTCCCAGCGCGCCGCCGGTCGCCAGCACCCGATGCATTTCGGACAGCGCCGCCGGTGTGGCGAACCAGTGAAACGCCTGCGCGCAGACCACGGCATCCACCGACGCGTCGGGAAGCGGGATTGCCTCGGCGGTTCCGGCCATCGCCTCGACGTCGGGATGGTCGCGGATCAGCCGCTCGCGCATCTCGTCGATCGGTTCTAGGGCGACGATCGTGCCGCCGCATTGCTTGAGCACCGGCACGAACTTGCCGGTGCCTGCGCCGACCTCAAGCACCTTGCGACCGGGACCGACCCCGACGACGTCGCACAGCCAGTCGACCGCCTCGGGCGGATAGCCGGGGCGACCACGCACATAGTGCGCGGCGCCCGTGTGATATCCCTTCGACTTCTCGTGGATCGGCATGTGTTTCTCGTCCGGGTTCGCACGAGCCCAGCATCGGTCGTCGACGAGCGACGGTCAACGCCGATGTCGTCGCCTGAAAACGCGCGCCGCGCGTCAGCGCAGCGCGATCCACACGGCCAGCACCAGAAACAGGATCGCCGCGCCGATGCGCGCGGCCCTGAGCGGCAGGCGTTCGGCGAACTTCGCGCCGAGAAAGACCACCGGCACGTTCGCCAGCAACATGCCGAGCGTCGTGCCGGCGACGATCTGCCAGAGCGGCGAATACTGCGCGGCGAGCACCACGGTCGCGACCTGCGTCTTGTCGCCCATTTCGGCGATGAAGAACGCGACGATCGTCGCGACGAGCACGCCGTGACCGGCGCCCCTGGCCGCGTCGTCGTCGTCGGCCTTGTCCGGCACCAGCGTCCATGCCGCGACCGCGAGAAAACTCGCGACGACGATCCACTTCAGTACTTCGGGAGAAAGCCATTCCGATACCAGCGCGCCGGCGGCGCCGGCCAGCGCGTGGTTGGCGAGCGTGGCCACGAGTATGCCGATGCAGATCGGCCAGGGACGGCGGTATTTGGCGGCGAGGATCAGCGACAGCAGCTGTGTCTTGTCGCCGATTTCGGCGATGGCGACGGCACCGGTCGACACGAGGAACGCTTGCATGGGAACTCCGGCGGGCTGGGGCGGAACGGACGCAATGGCTCACACGCGTCCGCCCCTGCCCGGGTCGTCGCATGCGTGCCAAAGGTCTTGCCGGGCGACGGATCGTCGCAGCTGCGCCATGGTCGCAACGGACCAAGTGTGTTGACGCAGGGCCCGCGCGCGCGGCGCGGTCGGCTACTCCCCAATGGAGCGGGGCGCAGTGTAGGGGCGTGCCGGCCTCGAAACAAGGTTTGCCGGTTGCGACGTTCGTCGCGGCGTCAGTTGTCGCGTCCGCTGAAATACTCGAGCCGCAGCTTGTCGGCGGCGGCCTGCGCCGCGGCGCGCTCGTCGTCGGTCAGCGCGTCGCGCAGTTCGGCGAGCAGTTGCTGCGTGCGTTCCAGGCGCGCCGGATCGGGCTGCGTCGACAGATACAGCCAGAGCAGTTCGTACGCCCGTTTCGGATCGTTCGCGAGCGAGGCGTTGAAGGCGTTGCGCGTCACCGCGCCGCGGCGGCGCTCGTCGTAGTCGTCCTTCGCGTAGGCCACGCCGAGCGCGAACGCGGCTTCGGCGTCGCCTTCGGCGAGTTGCGCCTGCGCGATGCCGAGCGCGCGTGCCGACCAGTCGCGCCGGCGCGCGTCGTTGGCGGCGAGGTCGGCCGGCGGCGTGTCGATGAACTGCCACTTCGCCTGCGTCGGCCCCGACAGCGCGGCGGCGAGCGCGATGCGGTAGACCTCGTCGTCGGTCGGATCCTGGCTGCCGGCGCACAGAGTTTCGAGCCGCTCCATGAGGTTCTGCGCGTTCGCCGCGGCGATTTCGGCACTGTTGGCCGGATTGCGAAACGCTTCGAGTTCGTCCGGCGGCATCGCGAAGAACGGCGGCTGGCTGCCGCCCGCGGCGGCGGCGTCGATCAGCTTGCGTGCGAATCCTTCCGGCGCCGCCGACCACTCGCGCCAGCGCCGGCAGTCGGCCTGTTCGCGATACCAGCGCCATGCCGCGGCGCCGTCGCCGCCGCTCGCGCGTTCGCGCAGCGCCGTGTCGGTCGACGCGTGCGGCGCATCGGCGGGCGGCAGCGGCGCGCGTGCGACGGTCGGCGTTTGCGTTGCGTGTGGCGGCGTCGCCGCAACCGCAGGCGGCGGCGCGGCGCGTTCGGGCGCCGGCGCGCGCTGCTGCGTGACATACCAGGCGCCCGCGGCGGCGGCGGCAACGACGGCGAGCAGTACGACGGCGCGGGTTTGCATGGTGTTCCTCGGCTTCGCGGCTACACGCCGGGCGCGAGCAGCCAGGACGCGATGGTATAGCGTTTGCCGTGCGTGACGATCGCGACCTCGTGCGTCGTCTCGGCCCGAAACGCCACGAGCGTGCCGGCGGAGGGTGTCAGCATCTCGCGACGGTTCGGCTCGTCGCGCCCGCCGTGCAGCACGAGCGCGCCGCCGGCATAGTCGGCGGGATCGCTCAGCGCGATCACGAACGAGACGCGCCGATGCCGCGAGGCGTCATGGACGAGCGGCGTGTTGCCGTCCTGGTGCGCCACGAAATAGTCGCCGGGGTCGTAGCGCAGGAACTGCGGCGGCTCGCACGCGCCCAGCGCCGCGCCGTGCCACGTTTCGATGTCGCCGCGCCGGGCTTCGATTCGCGCCAATACGGCTTGTTCGATGCCAGCGCCGGGCGTCAGGCGCGTCGAGCGGCGCATCTGCGGCGCGACGCGACCGCCGGGCTGCGCCGACATTATCGTCGCGGCGCCGCCTTCGGCATCGCGCACGACGCGGCGCCAATGTTCCAGTGTCGCCGCGTCGAGAAAATCGCCGATTCTGAGCCAGTCGAGCACCGCGCGCCTCGCCGCAAAGAGCGGCAACGTAGCCGTCGCGCGCCGCGCGCGCAAGCGGCGCGGCGGCCGGTGCGGCGGCTTACAGGCAACCGATCAGCCCTTCGTAGATCGGCATGTCGCTTCGCGGCAGCGGCGCGTACAACGGCCGGTCGCCGGCCAGCGCGGCGAGGAGTTCGTGCAGCGTCGTGCCGCGCACGATCGGGACGCGGCAGCGCCACGTGCGCGTGTCGACGAGGATGCGGCCGGTCGGCGCGTCGACTTCCTCGTTGCTTGCGGCGAACACCCATACGCAGCGGCCGATCGCGCCGGTCGCGCGCTCGACCGAACAGCGCATGCGCAGCGCTTCGATATTGCTCCATTCGCCTTCGCAGAACGTGTCGGCGCAGATGTCGTCGAAGTTGCGGCGCAGGTTGGCGAGCAGCGTGTACCACGCTTCGACGTCGGCGTCGGTGCGCACCCAGCTGCCGGCTTCGACGTATTCGCGCGGCGGCGTCTGCGCGCCGGCCGAGCCCGCGGCGAGCATCAGCGACAACAGCAGCGACAGGCGTTTCATGTGAGCGCTCCTTGGGTTGGGGAGCGCCAGTTCAACGCGTGCGCCGTGCCGGTTTCAAGCCGCGATGTTGCGAAAGATAAAAATTAGAAAACTATTTGAAGCGACAAATTATCATTGAAATATCACGGCTGCCGGCGCGCGTTCGTACGGGGCCGTATGTCGATTGCGGCGACGCTCATCGTACGTTTGTGTATTTCAATACTCGGAACAACGCCGCAAGCCGGCCGTCAGCGCCACACCTGCCGCGCGATGCGCATCCAGTTGCCGCCGAGCACGGCGGCGACGTCGTTTTCCGGCCATCCGCGCGCGAGCAGCGTTTCGGTCAGCTCCGGCAGCTGCTCGGGTTCGACCATGCGGATGCCGGCGCCGTAGCCCAGATGCGGCGGAAACGTCACGGGATGCGCGGCGATGTATTCGTCGACTTCCGCGCTGTCGAACGTGTAGTCGAGGCCGAGGCCGACGTGCTCGACGCCGACGAGACCGGCGACGTACTCGACGTGCCGCGCGAGCGTCGCCGACGACGCGTCGTTGTCGCCGAGAAAGATGCCGATGCCGTTGATGCCGACGACGCCGCCGCGCGCGGCGCAGGCGCGGATCAGATCGTCCGGGATGTTGCGCGGATGGTCGCGCAGCGCGCGCGGATTGGAGTGCGAGAAGATCACCGGCGTCGGCGACGCGTCGATCGCTTCGCGCGCCGTGCGGTAGCCCGTGTGCGAGCAGCACGCGATCATGCCGACGCGCGCCATTTCCTCGAGCATGCGACGGCCGTAGTCGGTGAGGCCGCCGTCGTCGTCCTGGCAGCCGCCGCCGGCGAGATTGTTGCGGTTGTACGCGACGAGCATCCAGCGCACGCCGAGGTCGTAGTACAGCCGCACGAGGCTCAGCTGGTCGCCGATCGCGCGTGCGCCTTCGATGTCGAAGCCGACCGCGAGAAGGCCTTCGGCGCGGGCGCGTTCGATGTCGTCGACGGTGCCGATCAGGCGATAGCGGTCGGCGTTGCCGGCGAACCAGTCGCGCAGCGCGGCGAGCATGCGCAGGTGATCCTCGATGCTCTGGTCGCCGAAGCCGACGTTGACGATCACGACGTCGGCGCCGGCCGCGCGGTGGCGTTCGAGCTGCGGCAGGAAGCGCGTGTCGTGCGGGCGCAGCGGCATGCACGCGTGGTTGTCCCAGACGAGGTGGCGCGCGAGCAGTTCGCGGGCGTGCGGCGCGGCGGCGATGGCGTTCATCGCGCGAGCGTAGCGCCTTGCGCCGCGCGGGGGAACGATCGGGCGCGCTACCATAGCGCTCTTATCCCGAGGGACCGACTATGAACTTCACTGATCGCATCGTCATGGTGACCGGCGCGGCCGGCAATCTCGGCCGCGCCGTCGCGCAGGCGTTCGCCGACCGCGGCGCGCGCCTCGTGCTCGTGGACGTCAAGCGCGAGTATCTGGAAAAAGCGTTCGGCGCCGAGAACGACGCGCGCCGCTTCGCGCCGACCGACCTGCTCGACGCCGCGCAGGTCGCCGTGACGGTCGACGGCGCGATCGCGCAGTTCGGACGCATCGACGTGCTGTGCAATCTCGCCGGCGGATTCCGCATGGGCGAGGCGGTGCACGAAACCTCGGCGAAGAACTGGGATTTCCTGTTCGACATCAACGCGCGCACGCTGCTCAACATGGTGCATGCGGTGGTGCCGCGCATGCTCGCGGCCGGCGGCGGCAAGATCGTCAACGTCGGCGCGTTCTCGGCGCAGAAGGGCGTCGCGCAGATGGCCGCGTACACGGCGTCGAAGGCGGCGGTGATCCGCCTGACCGAGGCGATGTCGGCGGAACTGCGCGAGCAGGGCGTCAACGTCAACTGCGTGCTGCCGACGATCATCGACACGCCGGAAAACCGCGCGGCGATGCCGGGCGCCGATCCGTCGCGCTGGGTGGCGCCGGCGGACCTCGCCAACGCGATCGCGTTTCTCGCGTCGGACGAAGCGCGCGCGGTGCACGGCGCGGCGTTGCCGGTGACGGGGTTGAGCTGATCCAAGGCGACACGGACACGACCAATGACCCTAGAGCGCTCGACCGGCGAATGGACCGCGCTGCTTGCGCGGTTCTGCGACGAGCAGATCCGGCGTGTCGAAGCAACATCGGACCTGCACGATGTCGCCGAGATGCTGACCCACCATCAGCCGGTTTCCGATTCGCTGGTCGAACGCGCCGACCTTGGGGAATGCATGGCCCCGGGTCTGGACGAAGCCGCGCTCGCCGACCTTGAACGCAGGCTCGGATCGCCGCTGCCGCCGAGCTACCGCCGCTTCCTGGCCGCGACCGACGGACTCGTCGTCGCGTCGAATGTTTCGTTGTTGCCCGCGTGCGACGTCGGGTGGTATCGCGATCTCGATCATGATGCAGTCGAGTCGTGGCAGCGATGGAACGAGGCGAGCGACGCGCAGTATGAGGTCTACGGCCCTGCCCAGGATTGCATCTACATGCGACCGCGGCACTTGCGTACGGCGTTGCAGATCAGCACGTCGATCGACGGCGACGTGCTGCTGCTCGTGCCGGCCGTGCGTTTCGGCGACGAATGGGAAGCCTGGTTTCTCGGCGCGAAGAATCCGGGCGCCAACCGATACCGCTCGTTTGACGAGATGGTCGACGTACTGTTTTTCGGCGACTGAATCGAGGCGCACTCACGGACAAGTGATGACACCCATCACTTGTCCACAACCCGCGCGAACGAAAGAATCCGGCATCCTTCGCCGATCCCGTCGCACCGCCGACGAGCGGCGTTCCCGCGACGCGTTCCGCGTCGCCGCCGCTCTTTCGGATCATCCTCATGTCCACGATCTCGGGCGCCGGCCGTCAGGCCGCGATCGCGTTCATTCTCGTCACCGCGGTGCTCGACATCATCGCGATGGGCATCGTCATTCCGGTGCTGCCGCCGCTGATCGAGGCGTTCGCGGGCTCCAGCGCGCAGGCCGGCGTGATCAACGGCATGTTCATCGCGCTGTGGGGCCTCATGCAGTTCGTCGCGTCGCCGATCATCGGTTCGCTGTCGGATCAGTACGGCCGCCGTCCCGTGCTGCTGCTCTCCGCGCTCGGCCTCGCCGCCGACTACGTGCTGATGGCGCTCGCGCCGAACCTGTGGTGGCTCGCGCTCGGCCGGCTGATCGCCGGCGTCACGTCGGCGAGCTTCACCACCGTTTACGCGTACATGGCCGACATCACCGAGCCCGAGCACCGCGCACGCGCCTACGGCCTGATCGGCGCGGCGTTCAGCGGCGGCTTCGTGCTCGGTCCGCTGCTCGGCGGTTTTCTCGGCGAGATTTCGCCGCGCGCGCCGTTCTGGGTCGCCGGCGCGATGAGCGGCATCGCGTTCCTGTACGGCTGGCTGATCCTGCCCGAATCGCTGCCGGCCGACCGCCGCATGCCGTTCGCGTGGAGCCGCGCCAATCCGTTCGGCGCGATGCGCCTGTTGCGCTCGCATCACGAACTCGTCGGCCTCGCCGTCGTGAATTTCCTGCTGTACTTCGCGCACCACGTGTTCTCGGCGGTGTTCGTGCTGTACGCGGCGTATCGCTACGGCTGGACCGCATGGGAAGTCGGTGCGCTGCTCGCGCTGGTCGGCGTGCTCGACATGCTCGTGCAGGGCGCGCTCGTCGGCCCGGTCGCCAAGCGCTACGGCGACCGTGCGACGATGGTGTTCGGCCTGTTCGGCGGCGCGGTCGGCCTCGCCTGCATGGGCTTCGCGCCGACGAGCCTCGCGTTCGTGCTCGCGATGCTGCCGAACGCGTTGTGGGGCCTCGCCATGCCGACGCTGCAGTCCCTCATGACGCGGCGCGTGTCCGACTCGGAGCAGGGCCAGCTGCAGGGCGCGAACTCGGCGGTCGCGAGCATCGCGGGCGTCGTCTCGCCGCTGTTCTTCGGCTGGATCTATTCGCTGTCGGTCGGCGACAGGCCGCTGATGCCGACGTCCGGTGCGGCGTTTCTGATCGCGGCGCTCGTGCTGCTCGCCGCCGCGCTGATGGGCTGGTTCGTCGCACGCCAGGTGTTGCTGCGAGAGCGCGCCGAAGCTGCGGAGTAAGTCAGTGCCGTGCGTCCAGCGCGGCCTGGCTCTGCGCGTACAGCGCGTGTTCGGCGCGGTTGAGCGGATAGCGCTGCAGCGCGAACAGCGCCGAGGCGCGATCGGCGTCGTCGTAGGCAGGGTCGGTCGCGATGTCGATCAGCGCGAGCTTCATGCGCGCCGACTGCGCCGACGAGCCGATCGCCCCGGCGATCGCGGCGCGGCGTACGGCGAGCGCGGGATCGTTCAGCGCGCGGTGCAGCGCGACTTCGGTATTGGTGGCATTGTCCCATTGTGCATATTGCAGCACCGCCTGCGCGCGCACGTCGGCATCGGCGTGGCGCGAGAGATCGGCGAGCCGCGCGATCACGGGTGCGGCGTCTTCTTCGGCGACGAGGCTCGGCGTCAGCGCTTCGATCAGCGACTTGAGCGCCGCCGGATCGCTTTCGCGTTCGAGCCGCTGCGTGACGAGGTCGCGCGCGTCGGCATCGTTCATCGGAAACATCTTCAAGAGATCGAGGCCGTTGCGGCGCGCCTGCGCGTCGGCGCCGTCGAGCTGCGCGCGCGCGTAGGCGAGCAGTTGCGCGTTCGGGGCGCCGGCGAGAATCGCCAGCAGCGCGCCGCGCGCGTCGAGTTCGGTTTCGGTCGACAGCCGTGCGAGCAGCGAGGCGAGGTACTCAGGGTCGGTGCGCGCGCGGTTCTGCAGGTTTTCCAGCGATTCGGCGCCCTGCGCGAGCGCCTGCGCTTCGGCGACACGCATCGGCGAAGCGGGTTTCGGCACGCGCGCGGCGGCGCTCGAGGCGGCTGCCGATCCGGCGTCGTCGCGCGACGACGGCGCGGTCGTTTCGAAGAGCCGCGACGGCGGTGCGCGCAACGGCGAAAGCCAGGCGCCGGCCGCGGCGCCGACGAGCGCGGCGGCGACGAGGGCGGATGTGGAATGGCGCTTGTTCATGACGTCACCTCGGTCGCGATTGTGTCACCGGTGGCGCGGCCGCCGCAGCGGCGGCCGCGCGGCAATGCTTACGGACACAGCGGTGCGACGAGACCGTCCGAACCGGTGTAGGTGTAGGCGTCCGGAATGAACTGGCCCGAGCCGATGCGGTTCCAGATGCGGCTCGTGCCGCGCGTGCCGGTGATCGTCTCGCCGTAGGTCTGGCACTGGATCGTCACGGTCGCGCCGTCGGCGCGCGAGCCGACGATCGCGTAGCTCGTGCCGGGGCCGGCGCGCACGTTGAGGTTCGCGCCGTTCGTGTCGACGACGCCGGTGACGGTGCCGCTGCCGCAGCGGTTCGCGCTCGTGTAGCTGCGCGTGCCGAAATACAGGATCTGCGCGCCGTTCCACACGATGCGCTGCGCCGAGCCGTTCAGGCGTTCTTCGAAATGCAGGTGCGGGCCGGTCGAACCGCCGGTGCTGCCGACGGTACCGATCGCCTGGCCCTGCGCCACCTGCTGGCCGACCGACACCGACCAGGAGTTCAGATGCGCGTACAGCGTCGTCCACCCGCTGCCGTGATCGATGACGACGTAGCGGCCGTAGCTCGTCGAGCCGAGATTCGTCACGGTGGTGACGCGGCCGGCCGCCGAGGCGACCACGGTGTCGCCGAGGTCGTCGGCGCGATTGAGGTCGACGGAGTTCTGCGGGCTGTGGTTCGTCCGCGTCTGGCCTTCCCAGGTCTGGCCGCACGCGAACGGCATCTGGAAGGCCGGCGCGGCGGTAGCGGCGGATGTGACAAACGCAAGTGTGCACAAGGCAAGTCGCAGGGCGCGACGAAAGCGAGCTTTCATGACCGGTCCCCAGAGTTCGTGAATGCAGGATTCGTGATTGGCGGAGGGCGCGACGGGCGGCGCCCGGCGGCACTGTGCCGGCACGGCCCGGTGGCGCCATTCCGGCCGCATTCCGAAGCGACTCCGGAATGATTCATGCGGCGGGGTTACGATGGGGGCCGCGCTATCTGCAGGAGCCGGCCATGATCCGCGTCGTGATGTTCGATTTCGCCGGAACGGCCGTCGACGAAGACCGGCGGGTTCACCATCACCTGCACGGGCTGGTCGACACGGTCGGCAGTTTCGAGACGGCCGGCGGCAAGCCGTTGCGCACGTGCATCGTGTCGGACGCCGCGATGCCGGCGCGTGCGGCGTTCGAAGCCGAGCTCAAGCGTCTGCGCGTTCGCGCGACGTTCGACGAATGCCTCTGCGTGGCCGCGGACGCCGAACATGTCTCCGCCGCGCGCTCGCTCGGCATGCCGGTGCTGCGGTTCGGCGGCACCGGGGCCGATGCGTTCGACGACTGGTCGCAGGCGCCGGCGCTGATCGCGCAGCGCGTGGCCCCGGAATCCGAGGCGAACGCGCTCGTCGCGATTCGCGCACACCTCACGGCGCGCGGCATCGACGTGGCGTCGATCTCGCCGGCCGACGCGAACGGCAGGCGCATGGTGTCGGCGCGCATCTGGCGGGTGCTGTCGAGCGCGTCGGATTCGCAACCGCTGCGCGTCGCGGTGCCGGTGTCGGCCACGGTCGACCGTGCGCCGAACGGCGCGCTGCGCGCGCACATCGACATGCCGACGAAGGAGGAGATCGACGAGGCGGCGAACTACGCGCGCAGCCTCGCCGCGCACGGGCAGGTCGCGGCGCCCGGCGCGCCGGCGACGGGCGAGGCGACGCATACGCTCGAACCCGACGAACACGGCGGGCACAAGCTCGTGCGCCGCCGCTTCAAGGCCATCTGATCAAGGCGATTCGAGCCGGCGGGTCAACACCCGCACTGGAACCGCTTGCGCTTGAGCACCTTCTTGCCGCCGACCGTGCGCACTTCGTGCGTCGTGTGGTCCCACGGCTTGGCGACCGCGACGGCGCCGCGCCTGCGCGACGGGGCCGCCGCGCGCTTCTTCGGCGTGTCGATCGCGATGCGCCCGTACGCGAGCAGCGACTCGACGTAGGCCAGCACCTCGGCGTCGGTGTCGCTCGTATGCGGCACGGCGCCCATCACCGCGGCGCGACGGCCCGAGGCGCCGACCATCACCGGTTCCTGCGCGAGCGCGACGACGCCTTTGAGCTGCGGATGCAGCGAGGCCAGCGACACGCCGCGCGTCTGCACGGCCGCGATCGCGGGCGTGCCGAACAGGTCGACCTTCGACGTCGACAGCGTCGCGCCGGCGACGTTGCCGAGCCGCCGGCGCACGTCCTTGCGCGTCGCGGCGCTCAATGTCGCGCCGGTCGGCGCCGCGCCGGCGAGCACGGCGGACGGCGCCAGCATCGCGTTCGCGCCGAGCAGAATCTCGTGCGCGGCGAACGCGTCGCGGATGTGCGCGTGGTTCGCGCCGCCGTGCAGCGTCTGGTCGGCGAGCACCATCGCGCGGCCGATCGACTGCATGAAGCGCGTCTTGACCACGGCGGCCTTGAGGCCCTCGATCGTGATCTTGCCGGCGAGGCGCGCGGCGGCCAGCAGCGCCGCGTCGTTCTTCGTCTTCGTCGCGTTGAAGAGATTGGCCACGAGATCCCAGAAGCAGCCGGTGAACACCATGCCGAAGCTGTGCACTTCGTTGAGCAGTTCGCCCGGGCCGCCGTGCATCGGCAGCGTGCTCGGAATCTGGTACTTGAACGTGTTGAACGCGTGCCGCGGTTCGGAGGCGTTGTGGCCGGGCACCGCGATGCCGATCGCGCGCGACAGATCTTCGGCCGTGCTTTCGACGAAGTTGCGCTTGCGCAGGTCGGGCGAGGCCGCGAGCAGCTTCTTGCGCGTTTGCGCGTCTTCGAGCGCGGTCAGGATCGCGACGATGTCGCCGACCGCTTCGTGCACCGCGCCGACTTCGAGAAACGCGACGTCCCACAGGTCCGGGCGCAGCGAATCGAGCAGGCCGTGGCCGACTTCGTGCGCGACGACGTCGGTGCTCGCGCCCGAGAAGAACAGCGCGCCGCCGACGCTTTCGTGGAAAAAGGCAAAACTGGCGCGGTCGTAGGCGGCGTTGAGATCGATGCCGTCGTCGGGCAGCAGCGGCAGCTTCTTGCGATCGGCCTGCCACAGCTTGTGCGGCGCGCCGGACGCCGCCTCCCACGCGTCGACCGCCGCGATCGCAGCTTCGCGCGACTGCCAGAACAGGAACTGCGGCGTACCCGGATCGGCCGCGCCTTCGGCGCTCGGGGCGGGAAAGTCGAAACCCGAGCGGGCGGCGGGCCGGTTCGCCCGCTTGGCCTGCTTGCGCAACGGCGGCGCGTCGGCGCCGGCGCTCGGGTCGTTCGGAATGTAGTTGATCGTCATGCGCGGCTCCTGGACGGGGTGGGGAGCGGCGGTTCGTCGCGAGCCGCCGGCCGGTCTTGCTCGACGTCACTTCTCCACCGAACTGTGCCGAATCGGCGGCGGACCTCTCAGGTCTGCACATTCAGAAAAATGTCGTTGACAGCTAAATGCGAATCGTTATCATTTGCTCGCACCCCGCGGATCCGGAGCTAGCCATGCAAGCGATCACGTCCACCCTCACCCTCAATCGCACCGCGCAGACTGCCGTTTCGCGCCCGGCCGCGCCGGCCGTCGCGCCGCGCCGCGTCGACAGCCGTCTGCTGCTGCGCGAGTCCAAAGAGCTGGTCATCGAGCACATGGGTCAGGAATACCGTCTGCGCCGCACGCGCAACGACAAGCTGATCCTCACCAAGTAAGCGCGAACGCGCGTCCCTCCCGCGGCACGGCGGGCGGTGCGCGCGTTCGTGCGAACGTTCACGTCAGAGCAGCCAGCCCGGCCGACCGCCATCCCGGCCACTTGCCAGCCAGTCTCGGAACCTTCGTCCGCACGCTGACGACGGTTTCATCGCACCGCCCTCGAAGCGCAACGCAGCGCGTTCCGATCGGGGTTCAAACGCACCGCAGTCACGCCCCGCGAAAGCCGCCGGCCTTTCGGCCGAGGAGTAGCGCATGCCCAAATTGCCCCTTTTTGCACGCGCCGAGCGCGGATTGCGTTCGCCCGGCCGCGGCGGCATCTCGGCGGTCGCCGACGAGCCGGCGGCGCCGCCCGCGTTCCAGGCGTTGCGCCTGCCGGCGCAAGTCGCGCTGCGCGACCTCGCGCGGCGCTGGGTCGGACTCGGCCCGGTGCTGTGGCTGTGGCGCGCGCCGTCCGGCAACGCGCCGAGCTTCGACACCATCGCGGGCTGGCGCGGCCTGAACCGCATCGGCCCCGACGGCGTGTGCGAAGCGCTGCGCCTGTACAGCGCCGACGGCTGCGAGCGCGCGCGGCTGTGCCTCTTGCCCGACAGCGACTATCTCGTCTGGGAACACGTGCTGGCCGGCGTGCCGTGCACCGCATGCGACGATCATCGCGGCGGCCACCAGGGTCTGCGCGAAGCGGCGTGGTCGCGGCTCGGCCCGCGCTGGCACGCCTCGCTCGTGCGCTTCCGCCACGCGCACGCGTGCGACAACGGCGACGAGTGGCTGCTGGCGATGCCGGTGCGCGACGTTTCGTCGCCGGGCGCGCGGCTCGCGTCGGAAATCTGTACGGCGCTCGACGCGCGCGTCGTCGATTAGCTAGCTAAAGCGACCGACGCACCTTCGCCAGCACGCGCACGTCGAGCACGCGCCCGTGCTTGACCACGGCGCAGCGCGCCACGCCCTCCTCGTCGAAGCCGCATTTGGCGAGCACGCGCGCCGACGCGGGATTCGTTTCGAGCACCGTGGCGAACAATCGGTACAGCGCGAGCGAGTCCATCACCCACGGCGCGAACAGCCCGACCGCGCGCGTCATCACGCCGCGGCCCCAGTGCTTTTGCGCGAGCCAGTAGCCGATCTCGGCCGACTGCGCGCGTTCGAGCGCGCCCGGGCGAGCGCCGATGCCGCCGCACGCGGCGCCGTCGATTTCGATCGCGAACACCGGATGCGAAAAGTCGACGACGCGGCCTTCGAGAAACGCGATGCCGTCGTCGCGCGTATACGGATGCGGGAAGCGGTCGCTCGTCGCGCGCGCAACGGCCGGATCGTTCGCGTTGGCCACGAGATCGTCGAGGTCGTCGGCGCGCCAGCGGCGCAGCACGAAGCCGTCGCCCTGCAGGCGGACGGCGTTATCGGTCGAATTTAAGGCGCTCATAACCCGAGCGTAACGCCTTGATCGCAAATCGCAACGGACGTTTGGCGATGACGTTCCGATCGCACTAGGCTTGGCGCCCGCAAGGTCTTACCGCTCGACGCAGGAGAGGACACTCATGACCGACATCGCCGCCGCCACGGCCGCGCACCAGCCGCTCGCCGCCTTCGTGGGGGCCTGGAACACGCGCGGCGAAGTGAAACTGCTGGGGCCGTCGGGACGCGGCGCGCCGTTTCATGCGACCGACAACTACGAATGGCTGCCGGGCGGCCACTACCTCGTGCATCGCTACTCGGCGCAGATGCCGGACGGCGCGGTCGACGGCATCGAGATCGTCGGCTGGGACGCGAGCCGCAAGCTCTACACGATGCAGTCGTACGACAGCCAGGGCAACGCCAATACGATGACCGCGGCGGTCGACGGCGACCAGTGGACGTTCACCGGCAACAACGTGCGCTTTCGCGGCGGGTTCGGCGAGGAGGGGCGGGTGTTCGCGGGCGTGTGGGAGATGCGCGAGCGACTGAACGCGCCGTGGCGCGCGTGGATGACCGTGGAGCTGCGGCGCGCGGAGTGATCGCCGCCATGCCGTTCACGCCGTTCCACTTCGGACCCGGCGCGGCGCTGCAGGCGCTGGCGCCGCGGCACGTGAGCTTCATCGCGTTCTGCGGCACGAACGTGCTGATCGACGTCGAGTCGCTGATCAATCTCGTCCGGTCGCGCCATCCGGTGCACGCGTTCTTCCACACGTATATCGGCGCGACGCTCGCGGCCGGTGCCGCGACGCTGCTGTTGTGGGGCGCCTGCCGGCTCGGGCGGCGATGGCGGTTGCCGAACCCGTTCGGGTGGCGCGATCTCGACGCCGTGCCGATCGCGATCGGCGCGTTCGCCGGCGCGTACTCGCACGTCGTGCTCGACAGCCTCATGCACGGAGACATCGCGCCGTTCTCGCCGTTCAGCCAAAGCAATCCGTTGTTCGGCGCCGTGCCGCTCGACGCGCTGCACGCCGGCTGCGCCGTGGCCGGCATGGTCGGATTCGTCGCGCTGCTCTGGCGCGAGGCGCGGCAGGAGCGATAGCGGCGCCGCTCTCGCGGCGCCGGATCGATTCAGTCGTCGTGGCCGCGCGGCGGTGCGGGCGGTCTCGGCGGCGCGGGCGGGGCCGGCGGCGCGGCGACGGGCGGTACCGGCATCGCAGCCATCGGCGTCGGCGGAGCGGGCGGTGCCGGCGGTGCCGGTGCGGCGGGCGGCGCCGGCGGTTCGGGCGGCTCGGGCGGCAGCGGGAACAGCGATTTGAACTCGGGCGCCTTCATGGAGAGCGACAGCGTCTTGCCGCGGCGCAGTACCGACAGTTTCAGGTCGGTGCCGGCCGGCGCGTCGCGCAACAGGCGCATCGCGTCTTCGGGGCTGTCGACCTTGTCGCCGCCGATCGATTGCAATACGTCGCCGCTTTTCAACGACGGCGCGGCGTCGTCGTCGGCCGACAGCACGAGTACGCCTTCCTTCGTGCCGAAGTAGCCCGACAGATCGTCGTTCAGCGCGACGAGGTTCAGACCCCACCACGGCATGCGAAACCGCAGGTCGCGCACGGCGCGTTCCGCGCTGCGCCGCGCGTCGCGTTCGATGCGCCGCACGTCGCGCTGGCTGATCTGCGCCGCACGCTGCGCCTGCTGGCGGATGCGCTCGATCTGCGTCCGGTCGAGCGTGCCGGCTTCGCGCACCGCGCGATCGACGTCGGCGCGGATCTTCTCGGCGTCGATGCCGATGTCGATATCGATGTCGTCGCCGACGTCCACGCCGCCGTCGTGATCGACCGCGACGCGGATCGCGCGCGGCCAGTTCCATGCCTCGCGCCGCACGGCTTTGAGGTTCACGTCGACGTTCTTGCCGTCGCGCAGCACCACGAGCTTCAGGTTCTGGTCGACCTTGAGGTCGCCGAACGCGTTCTGGGTGACGTCCGGCGACTTGCCGTCGACCTTGCGGCCGTCGACGCTGACGACGATGTCGCCGTGGCGCATGCCGGCCTTCTCGGCGGGACCGCCCGGCGTGACGCCGACGATCTTGACGCCTCTCGGGTCGTTCTGCGTGATCACGCCGACGATCGCGCGGTCCTTGTCGCCGATGTAGCGCCACGCGTAGGCGCGCGGGTTCTCGTCGCCGAGCCTGGTCGACAGCTCGCCCATCTTGCGCGTGAGTTCGCGAACCTGTCCGCGCATCTCCTCGAGTTGCGCGCGCGCGGCGGCGTTCGCTTCGGCCGCCGCCTGCGCGCTCGCTGCCGGCGCGGCCGAAGCCGCCGCGGATGCCGATGCGGACGCCGATGCCGACGTTGCGGCGGTGGCCTTCGGCGCCGCCTCGGCCTTCGGTGCGTCGGCGGCGCTCGCGCCCGCCGCGGCGAGCGTCAATGCCAGAAAAAGTACGGTACGTTTCATCGTTGCCTCGTCAATTGATCCAGGTGCCGGGCGCGGCCGCGGTTCCGTTCGCGGCGACGCCGTTGCCAGCCAGGCTGTAAGCGTTGTTCGTTCGAATGGCGGCGAGATCGCGCAGGAGATCCACGCGCTGGCGCCACAGCGCCGCCGCATCCGGCGACGCGTCGTTCGCGCCGGCGAGCTGCAGGTCGACGAGGCCGATCAGGTCTTCGACTTCGGTCGCCGCCATGAGGTCGCGGCCGTCGAGCGGCCCGCCGCTCGCGGAGACCTTGCGCAGCCAGCCTTCGATCCGCTGCGATTCGTCGCGCAGACGCTCGACCGACGGCGCGGGTGCCGCCGCGAGCGTCGTCGTCGTCGTGCCGCCGGGTTCGGCGCCGCCCGGCGTCTGCACGCGGTTGGGCCACACGGCGAACAGCGCGAGTGCTGCGGCGAGCGCGGCCGGTATCGCGTAGCGCTTGCGCACGAGCGGCTGTCGCGCGGCGCCGGCCGCGCGCAGCGCGCGTTCGAGATCGGGCCACGCGCTCGCCGACGGCGACGCGAGCGGCAGGTCGCGCAGCGCTGCCCCGAGCGTGTCGTCGTTCAAGTCGTTTGCGGTGCGAATAGACATGATGCTGACTCCGTAACGCCGAGCAGAAAACCGCGCATGCGGGCCGTGCCTCGGGCTACCTGTGACTTCGAAAAACTGATCGTCTTGCCGAGCGAATCGGCGATTTCCGCGTGCGAGTAGCCTTCGACGTGATACAGCCACAGCACGCTGCGCGTGACCGGCGAGAGCTTGCCGAGCGCCTGTTCGAGCGCCAGGCCGTCGGCATGCACCCACGGCGCCGCGACTTCGGCTTCGATGTCGTCGTACACCGCGTCGAACTCGAGCTTGCGATCCTTGCGCAGGCGCATCAGCGCCTCGTTCAGCGCGATCTGCCGCAGCCAGCCCCAGAACGGCGAGTCGCCGCGGAACTGCGCGATGCGCTGGAACAGCTTGAGCATCGCGTCGTGCAGGATTTCGCGCGCCACGTCGGCGTCGCCGAGCAGGCGCAGCGCAAGCGTGTAGACCGGCCGCTCGAACAAGCGGTAGATCTGTTCGAACGCGCGCAGGTCGCCGCGCTGCGCGCGGTCGATCAGGCTCGTCGGTACGTCGATGGCGAAGGTCGATTGTCGTTCCACGGTCGGATAGATGCGCCTCATCGCGAAACGGTCGCAAGTGCCGCGGCATTCGACTGTCCGGACGCCCGGACACTCGCGACGAACCCCTGTCCGGGCACTGTCCGCGGACACCGTTCGGTATCGCGCACGTCATTCAATTATTTGATTTCAAAAGATTAAATGCGTTGGCACGCCTGTTGCTCTCTCGTCTGCATCAGCGCCATGAACGACGGCGCACGGACAACGGAGCAGACCATGATTCGCGATACCTCAGCCCAGGACAAAGCCGTCGCCGCACCGGCGATGCCCGCTTCGCGCAAGATCCGGCTCGCGGCGATCGCCGGCGGCGTGATCCTGCTCGGCGCGTGGTTCGTGCCGGGCATGGTACGCACGCTCACGCTCGGCGCGACGGTCAGCGCCGAGCGCCTGCGCATCGCGCCGGTGACGCGCGGCAACCTGACGCGCGACGTTTCCGCCCAGGGCAAGGTCGTCGCCGCAGTCGCGCCGACGCTGTACACGCCGACCGGCGGCATCGTCACCTTGACCGTGCAGGCCGGCGACAAGGTTGAGAAGGACCAGGTCGTCGCCGAAGTCGTGAGCCCGGAACTGACGAACAAGCTCGCCCAGGAAATGGCCACGCTGCAGAGCGTCGAGCTCGACGCCGAGCGCGCCGGCATCGACCACCGCAAGCAGAAGCTCGCCACGACCAAGGCGATCGACCAGGCGGAAATCGACCGCCAGACCGCCGCGCGCGAAGTCGAGCGCACCGAGAAGGCGTACAAGCTCGGCGCGCTGCCGCAGCTCGACGTGGCGCGCGCGAAGGACGCGCTGCAGAAGGCCGACATCACGCTCGAACACGCGCGCAAGGATTCGGGCCTGGAACGCGAAAGCCTCGATTTCGAACTGAAGACCAAGATGCTCGCGCGCGACCGCCAGCGCCTGATGGTTGCCGATCTCAAGCGTCAGGTCGACGAGCTGAACCTGCGCTCGCCGGTTGCCGGCCAGGTCGGCCAGCTGCTGGTGCAGCAAAAGGCGAGCGTGTCGGCGAACGCCGGCGTGCTGACCGTCATCGACCTGTCGAAGATGGAAGTGGAAGTGCCGGTGTCCGAAACGTTCGCGCGCGATCTTGCGATCGGCATGCCCGCGCAGATCGTCAACGGCAGCGAGACGTTCGCCGGCGAGCTGTCGGCGGTGAGCCCGGAAGTCGTCAACGGACAGGTCACCGCGCGCGTGCGCTTCACCGACAAGGAGCCTGCTGGTCTGCGCCAGAACCAGCGCCTGTCGACGCGCATCCTGATCGACGAGCACCCGAACGTGCTGATGGTCGAACGCGGCCCGTTCGTCGACGCGGGCGCCGGGCGCGTGGCCTACGTCGTGCGCGACGGCGTCGCCGAGCGGCGCGCGATCGAAGTCGGCGCGACGAGCCTGTCGTCGGTCGAACTCGTCACCGGCGTCAAGGAAGGCGAGCGCATCGTCATCTCCGGCGTCGACGAGTTCAAGGGTGCCGAACGCGTGGCGCTCGCGCGCTGAAGACGCAACGAAATTACCCCGACGCGCATCCAAGTCGCGCCGCAAACCGATTCCCCGCGAGGAAAACCGCCATGTTGAAAATGAATCATCTTTCCAAGGTATACCGCACCCACATGATCGAGACGCACGCGCTGCGCGACTTCTCGATCCACGTGCGCGAAGGCGAGTTCGTCGCCGTCACCGGCCCCTCGGGCTCGGGCAAGACCACGTTCCTCAACATCGCGGGCCTGCTCGAAGAATTTTCCGGCGGCGAATTCTTCATCGACGGCGTGAGCGTGTCGGGTCTGGGCGACGATGCGCGCTCGCGGCTGCGCAACGAGAAGATCGGCTTCATTTTCCAGGGCTTCAACCTGATTCCCGACCTCAACCTGTTCGACAACGTCGACGTGCCGCTGCGCTACCGCGGCTTCAGCGCGGCCGACCGCAAGCGCCGCATCGAAGAAAACCTCGCGCGCGTGGGCCTCGCCTCGCGCATGAAGCACTTCCCGTCGGAACTGTCGGGCGGGCAGCAGCAGCGCGTCGCGATCGCGCGCGCGCTGGCCGGCTCGCCGCGCCTGCTGCTCGCCGACGAACCGACCGGCAACCTCGATTCGCTGATGGCGCGCGGCGTGATGGAACTGCTCGAAGAGATCAACCGCCAGGGCACGACGATCATCATGGTCACGCACGATCCGGAACTCGCCGCGCGCGCGCAGCGCAACGTGCACGTGATCGACGGCCAGGTCACCGACTTCGACGAGGAGCCGCGCCTGCGCGTGCCCGAGAACGGCCGCGACACGGTCGCGACGACGGCCTGAGGAACGAGCGATGTTCTCCTATTACCTGCAACTGGGCTTTCACAGCCTGAAGCGCAATCCGGTGCTGACGCTCCTGATGGTGCTCGGCATCGCGATCGGCATCGGCGCGAGCATGACGAGCCTCACCGTATTCCACGTCATGGGCAGCGATCCGATTCCGTGGAAGAGCGACAAACTGCACTACGTGCAAATGGACAGCTGGGATCCGAACCGCGCGTACGACGACGACGACCAGTCGATGCCGCCGGATCAGGTGACGTACCGCGACGCCGTCGCGCTGATCGAGGCCGGCAAGGCCGACCGCCAGGCCGTGATGTACAAGGTGGCGTGGCCGGTGCAGCCGGAGAACCGCGACATCAAGCCGTTCCAGTCGCTCGGCCGCGCGACGTCGGGCGACTTCTTCGCGCTGTTCGACACGCCGTTCGAGTACGGCAACGGCTGGGACCGCGCGCAGGACAAGGAACACGCGCGCGTCGTGGTGCTGGCGCGCGAGACGAACGAAAAGCTGTTCGGCGGACAGAACAGCGTCGGCAAGCGCGTGCGCCTCAACGACGTCGAGTATTCCGTGGTCGGCGTGCTCAAGGAATGGAAGCCGAAGATCAAGTACTACGATCTGACCAACGGCTCGTTCAGCGATCCGGAAGAATTCTTCGTGCCGTTCAACACCGCGATCGAACTGAAGACGCCGGCCGCGGGCAACAACAACTGCTGGAAGAATTCGGCCGAGGGCTGGGAAGGCTATCTCGAATCCGAATGCATCTGGCTGCAGATGTGGGTGGAGCTCGAGAACGCGACGCGCACGGCCGAATACCACTCGTTCCTCGACAACTACGTGGCGGAACAGAAGAAGCTCGGCCGCTTCCCGCGTCCGGTCAACAACCGCCTGCCCGACGTGAACCAGTGGATGAAGGACAACCGCGTCGTCTCGCGCGACGTTGAAATCCAGCTCGGTCTTTCGTTCGCGTTCCTCGTCGTGTGCCTCGTCAACACGATCGGCCTGCTGCTGGCGAAGTTCATGCGCAAGACCGGCGAGATCGGCCTGCGCCGCGCGCTGGGCGCGTCGAAGCCGCAACTGTTCATGCAGCACATCGTCGAGTCGGGCGTGATCGGCATCAGCGGCGGCCTGATCGGTCTGCTCCTGACCTGGCTCGGCCTCATGGCGGTGCGCGGGCTGTACGACTACTTCGACAGCGTCGCGCGGCTCGACTGGCCGATGGTGCTGGCCACGATCGGCCTGTCGATCGTCGCGTCGATCCTCGCCGGCCTGTACCCGACGTGGCGCGCGTGCCAGATCGCGCCCGCCGCGCAATTGAAGACTCAGTGAGGCACGCCATGGAATTCCGTCCGATTCTTTCCGCCCTGATGCGCAGCAAGGTCGCGCTGGTCCTGATCGGCCTGCAGATCGCGCTGACGCTCGCGATCGTCAGCAACGCGCTGTTCATCATCAATCAGCGCATCGAAAACATGGGCCGCGCGTCGGGCATGAACGAGGCCGACACGTTCATGATCTCGAGCCTCGGCTTCGGCGCCGGCTACGACGTGAAGAACGCGTACGCCGAAGACCTCGCGACGCTGCGCGGCATGCCCGGCGTCGCCAACGCCGCGCCGATCCTGACCGTGCCGATGTCGCAGAGCGGCTGGTCCGAAGGCATCAGCCTGACGACGACGCAGCAGAACTCCGACGTCGGCGTCGCGATGTACTTCATCGACGAGCAGGGTCTCGACACGTACGGCCTGAAGCTCGTCGGCGGTCGCAACTTCACCGCCGACGAAATCACGCACCGCGACGTGCGCAGCACGTCGTGGCCGAACATCGTGATGATCACCAAGGCGCTCGGCGAGCGTCTGTGGCCGGGCCAGAACGCGGTCGGCAAGCAGTTCTATCTCGACCAGGAAAAGCCGCCGCTGACCGTGATCGGCGTCGTCGACCGCCTGATCATGCCGTGGCCGAACATTTCCAACCGCAGCGGCGACAAGAACGCCTACGAGTTCTCGATGATGGTGCCGCAGATGGTGCCGTTCGGCCTGCAGACGCGCTATCTCGTGCGCGCCGAGCCGGGCCGCGTCACCGAACTGGTGAAGGCGGTCGAGGCGAAGCTGGCGCAGACCAACACGAGCCGCATCGTGCGCGAGGCGCGCACGCTGACCGAGATTCGCGCCGAGTGCTACCGCAGCGACCGCGCGATGCTGATCATCCTCATCGCCGTGATCGTGGCGCTGCTGTCGATCACCGCGCTCGGCATCGTCGGCATGGCGAGCTTCTGGGTCACGCAGCGCACCAAGCAGATCGGCACGCGCCGGGCGCTCGGCGCGACGCGCGGCAACATCCTGCGCTACTTCCTGACCGAGAACTTCGTGATCACCACGATCGGCCTCGCGCTGGGCGCCGTGCTCACCTACGGCGTGAACCTGTGGCTGATGCAGGCCTATTCGGCGCAGCGCCTGCCCGTGCTGTACCTCGTCGGCGGCATGATCGCGCTGTGGCTGCTCGGCCAGCTCGCGGTGTTCGGCCCCGCCACGCGCGCCTCGCGCGTGCCGCCGGCCGTCGCGACGCGTTCGGTGTAACGTGCCACGCTCCGCCCGCGCGCCGTAACCAACGGACGGCGCGGGGGCGGAGTTGTGGTCCCGCCGCAACGCGCCGACAATCGCGCGCTCAATCGCAACGACGGTCAGCGATGCAACCTTTTAGTTTCTCCTCGCATCTGTGCGGCGTATGCGCCGCAATCTTCCGCCCAACGATCGAGTCGTCATGCGCACCGTCCTGGTGATCGACGACAATCCCGCCGTCGCCACGGCGCTGGAAGTGCTGCTGTCGCTCAACGAGATCCGCACGCTCGCGGCGCTGAGCCCCGACGAAGGCCTCGCCGTGCTCGAACGCGAGCAGGTCGAACTCGTCATCGCGGACATGAATTTCCACCAGGACACGACCTCGGGCGAGGAAGGCATCGCGCTGTTTCGCGCGATCCGCGCGCGGCATCCGGATCTTCCGGTGATCCTCCTGACCGCCTGGACGCACCTGGAAACCGCGGTCGAGCTCGTCAAGGCCGGCGCGGCGGACTACCTCGCCAAGCCCTGGGACGACCAGAAGCTGCTGGCGACGGTCGAAAACCTGATCGAGCTCTCCGAATCCACGCGCGAAGTGACGCGCCTCAAGCGCGCCCGGCACAAGAGCCAGGAAGCGCTGCGCGCGAAGTTCGAACTGAAGGGCCTCATCTTCGGCGACGGCGCGACCGAGCGCGTCATCGAGCTTGCGTGCCAGGTCGCGCGCGCCGATCTGCCGGTGCTGATCACCGGACCGAACGGCGCGGGCAAGGAGCGCATCGCGGAGATCGTGCACGCGAACTCGGCCGTCAAGCGCGGCCCGTTCGTGGCGGTGAACTGCGGCGCGCTGCCCAACGAGCTGATCGAGGCGGAACTGTTCGGCGCCGACGCCGGCGCGTACACCGGCGCGGGCAAGGCGCGCGAAGGGCGCTTCGAACTCGCCGACGGCGGCACGCTGTTTCTCGACGAGATCGGCAACCTGCCGCTGTCGGGTCAGGTGAAGCTGTTGCGCGTGCTCGAAACCGGTCAGTTCGAACGGCTCGGTTCGGGCCGCACGCGCACGGTCAAGGTACGCGTGCTGTCGGCGACGAACGCCGACCTGCCGGCGATGATCCGCGACGGCCGCTTCCGCGAAGACCTGTACTACCGCTTGAACGTGATCGAACTCGCGCTGCCCGCGCTGCGCGACCGGCCCGACGACATTCTGCCGCTGGCGATGCATTTTCTCGACGGCGGCGCGCAGCTGTCGGAAGACGCGCGGCAGGCGCTGATGGTGCACACGTGGCCCGGCAACGTGCGCGAACTCAAGAACGCGATCCAGCGCGCGCGGCTTCTGTGCCGCGACGGCGTGGTGCAGCCGGCCGACCTGGGTCTTGCGTCGCTGCGCCCGGCGCCGCGCGGCGCCGACGAGCCCGACCGCGCCGCGATCGAAGCGGCGCTGGCGCGTGCGCGCGGCGTGATCAGCCAGGCGGCGTCGGAGCTGGGGCTGTCGCGGCAGGCGCTGTATCGCCGGTTGGAGAAGCTCGGGATTTCGGTGGGGAACTAGACGCTTTCCCTCTCCCCCAAGGCGAGCCTTGGGGGAGAGGGAGCCCTGCGTTTGGCGCATGCCTCACTCGCGCGCTATCGTGAAATCTTTGAGCCGTCCCGAGCCCCGATGCGCCTGTTCTCCCTCGAAGGAAAAGTCGCCGTAGCGCTCGGCGTGTTCGCGCTCGGCGCGGGCGCGCTCGCGCTGTCGCTGTACGCCTGGCTCGAAAGCGACCTCGTCGTCGCCGCGGTGCTGCTCGCCGTGCTCGCCGTCTGCGCGCCGGTCGTCGCGCGCATGCTCACGCGCACGCCGGCCAGCCTGTTCCGTGCGCTCGCCGGCAGCGTCGCGAGCTTCAAGGACGGCGATTTCAGCTTCTCGATCGCCGCCGACCGCCGCGATGAGCTCGGCGACCTCGCGCGCGCGCACAACGAGCTCGGCCGCGTGCTGCGCGAAGAACGCCAGAACCTGTTCCAGCGCGAGCTTCTGCTCGACACCGTCGTGCAGCACACGCCGAACGCGCTGGTGCTGACCGATCCGCTCGGTCACGTGGTCTACGCGAACATCGCCGCGCGCCAGCTGCTCAACGGCGGCCAGCGGCTGCAGGGACTCACGTTCGCCGACGTCGTCGCCGAATGCCCGCCGGCTTTCGCCGCCGCGGTCGCGCACGGCGGCGACACGCTGTTCACCGTGCCGCTCGATCGGGAAGACGAAACCTTTCACTTCTCGCAACGCAGCTTCAAGCTGCAGGGACGCCTGCACTGCATGTACCTGATCAAGCGCATGACGCGCGAAATCAGCCGCCAGGAAGTGGCGACGTGGAAAAAGGTCATTCGCGTCATCAGTCACGAATTGAACAATTCCCTCGCGCCGATGCAGTCGCTCGCGCATTCCGGCCGCGTGCTAGCGCAGAAGGGCGAGTTCGGCCGCCTGGCGCCGGTGTTCGACACGATCGAGGACCGCACGCGCCACCTGCACGCGTTCATCCGCGGCTACGCCGAGTTCGCCAAGCTGCCGCAGCCGCGATCGGAGCGCGTCGCCTGGCCGGCGCTGCTCGGCGCGATCGCGCGGCAGCACCCGGAAATCGCCGTCGGCGCGGCGCCGCCGGAGCCGGGCTGGTTCGACCGCGCGCAGGTCGAGCAGGTGCTGATCAACCTCGTCAAGAACGCGCACGAGGCGGGCAGCCCGCTGGACGCGATCCGCATCGACGTGACGCAGCGCGCCGAGGAATCGCGGATCGAGGTTTCCGATCGCGGCACCGGCATGAGCGATACCGTGCTCGCGAACGCGCTGCTGCCGTTCTATTCGACCAAGCGCAGCGGCACGGGCCTCGGCCTCGCGCTCGCGCGCGAGATCGTCGAGGCGCACGGCGGTCGCATCGTGCTGGCGAACCGGGAGGACGGCGGCCTTCGCGTCGCGCTGATATTGCCGCGACCGCTCGTTGCGGCCGACTAGCATCGACGATTGCGCGTTTGTTGCTTGCGCGCCACGTCGCGATGCGCGCTTGCTATGATCGGGCCGGGTACGGGGAGCCCTTACGATGCCTGCCGGGCCGATCAGAATTCCGGGATATGAACTCCTGCGCCAGCTCGGCGCGGGCGGCATGTCCACGGTCTGGCTCGCGGTGCAGGAGTCGCTGCAGCGCAAGATCGCGATCAAGGTGATGCGGCGCGCGCACGAGTCGTCCGGCGACGACGTGCGCCAGTTCGAGAAGCGGTTCCTGCTCGAAGGCCGCACGATGGCCAAGCTGCCGCATCGCAATATCGTCGCGGTGTACGACATCGTCTCGAACGACGACGTCTCGTACATCGCGATGGAATACCTCGAAGGCGGCACGCTGTCCGAGCGCATGCAGACCGGGCTGTCGCTCGCCGAGGCGGTCAGCGTCGTGGTGCAGATCGGCGGCGCGCTCGACTTCGCGCACCAGCACAACATCGTGCACCGCGATCTCAAGCCCGCCAACATCATGTTCCGCGACGCGCTGACGCCGGTCCTGACCGACTTCGGCATCGCGCGCACGCAGGACCAGGCCGCCACGCGCCTGACGCAGACCGGCATGCTCGTGGGCACGCCGAACTACATGAGCCCCGAGCAGATTTCCGGCGGCGACATCGACGGCCGCTCGGATCTGTACAGCCTCGGCGTGATGTTCTTCGAGCTGCTGTCGGGCAAGACGCCGTTCAACGGCGACACGCCGATCGCCGTGATGATGGCGCACCTGACGACGCCGGCGCCGCCGCTGCCGCCCGAGTTCGCGTTCTTCCAGCCGGTCGTCGACCGCATGCTCGCGAAGAACCGCGACGATCGCTACGCCGACCTGCGCGAATTCATCGCGGCGCTCAAGCAGCGCGTGGTCGGCAGCGACACGTTGCTGATGCGGCTCAAGCTCGATCCGGCGCTGTCCTCGTCCGACCAGTTGCGCGCGCTCGGTTTTACCGCGAGCGATCCGGCCGCGCGCAATCTGCGCTCCGGTGCGATTTCGGGCGCGCAGCCGCTGCCTCGGCCGCAAGCGCCGTCGCGAGCGCCGTCGCGCCCGACCGCGCCGCCGCCGAGCCGCGTGCCGCCCGCAAGACCGCGCTGGCCGTGGTTCGCGCTCGGCGGCGCATTGCTCGCCGCGGCGCTCGGCATCGGCGTGTGGCAGTTCGCCGGCCGCGGCGGGCTGTCGGCCGAGGAGCGCGAGCTCGTCGGCTTCTGGCTCAAGGATGCCGCGCGCCACG
Source organism: Tahibacter soli (assembly GCF_025717065.2). GTDB lineage: Bacteria > Pseudomonadota > Gammaproteobacteria > Xanthomonadales > Rhodanobacteraceae > Tahibacter > Tahibacter soli. The sequence continues at coordinate 372,374 of NZ_JAOVZO020000001.1, forward strand.
TCGACGAGCGCCGGCTGGTGTCGCCGCCGGGCGACAACGCGTACGAACTCCTGCAGAAGCTGCTGCAGAAAGATCCGGAGAACGCGCAGGCGCAGGCGCTGCTCGACCGCATTGCCGCGGCGATGCGCGACGAGGCGCAGGCCGCGCTCGCCAAGGGCGACTACGCCGCCGCGCTCGACCGCGCCGAACAGGGCCTGTTCGTGCGCAAGGACGACGCCGCGCTCGCGCAGCTCAAAACGCGCATCGAAACCGAGCGCGCCGCCGCGCAGCAGCGGCAGCAGCTCGAGCAGCTGTTGACCGGCGCCGATGCGGCGGAAAAGGCCGGCCGCCCGTTCGGTCCGGACGGCGCGTACGCGCAGCTCGTGCGCGCGAAGGAACTGGCGCCGGCCGACGCCGCGGTGAAGACGCGCTACGAGCGCTTCGTCGAGGCGCAGCTCGCGCCGGCGCGCGAGGCGCTTGCGGCGAAAGACGCGGCGCGCGCGAGCCGGATGCTCGCGTTGCTCAAGGCCGATCTCGGCAACGAATCGACCTACGCGACCCTCGCCGACGCCGCGACGCTCGCGCAGCGGCAGGCCGACGCCGAAAAGCAGATCGCCGACCTCGCCGCGCGCGGCGCGCAGGAACTCGCCGCCGGACGGCTCGACGAACCGGCGAACGCGAACGCATTCGCCACATTGGGACAATTGCGCGACCTCGCGCCGGACGATCCGCGCGTGCGCGCGCTCGCCGGCAACCTCGCCGCCGCGCTCGTCGCCGACGGCCGCAAGGCGGCTGCCGCGACGCCGCAGCGCGCGCTCGAACGCGCCGAACTCGCGCTGCGCGTCGAACCGGGCCGGACCGACGCCGCCGCGCTCAAGACCGATATCGAGCAGCGCCTCGGCCAGCGCCTGGCCGACATCGGCCGCGCACTGTCGGCGGCGAAACAGGCGCTCGCCGAAGAACGTTTCCTCGCGCCGGCCGACGACAACGCGCGCGCGGCGCTCGACCAGGTGCTCAAGCTCGATCCCGACAATGCCGAGGCGCGCAAGCTCGCGGCCGAGCTGCCGCAGCGCGTCGCCGCGGCGATCGCCGCGCGCGTCGAGGCGCGCGACACGGCCGGCGCGCTCGCGCTCGCACAGGCGGCGCAGCAGGCGTACCCGGACGACGCCGCGGTCAAGCGGCTCGTCGCGAACATCAACACGCAGATGCTGCGCGAGAAAGCGGACGCCGACGCCGCGGCGGCGCGCGAACGCACGGCGGTCGCGATCGCGATGACGCCGCCGACGCCGGAATCGCTCGCCAACGCGGCGGGCCTCCTCGGCGGCGTGCTCGCGACCGACGCGCGCAACGCCGACGCGCTCGCGCTGCGCAAGCGCCTCGCCGAAACGTTCGCCGCCGCGTTGCGCGGCGCCTCGACGCTGCCGGCATTCGACGCGCTCGCCGCCTTCGCGCAGAAGCAGGAAGCGCTGCTCGGCGCCGAACCGGAATTCGCCGCCGCGCGCCGCGACGCGGCGGCGCTGCGCGGCAAGCTGGTCGACGCGCAAGCGGCGCGCATCGCCGCCGAGCAGGGCGAACTCGTGCTCAACGCGCAGCCGTGGGCGAAGGTCGAATCCGTACTCGACGGCAATCGCAAGGCGGTCGCGCTGCCGGCCGACGCGTCGACGCCGTTCGCGCTGAAGCTGCCGGCCGGCAGCTACGTGATCACGTTCCGGCATCCGCAGGCGGCCAAGCCGGTGACGGTCATCGCCAAAGTGGAGGCGCAGCGCCGCGCGAGCGCGAACGCGGCGTTCCCGACGATCTCGGCAGAGGACTATTTCACGCGTGCGGGCTGGTAACGGCATGCGCGCGCTCGCCGCCGCCGTCGCGCTCGCCGCGGCGACGGCCGCGCAGGCCGACTACAAGGACGCCTACAGCCGCGGCCTCGAAGCCGTGCGCGACGGCGACTGGAACGAGGTGCGCCGCCGCATGACCGAAGCCGCGGCCGAACAGCCGGCGCCGGCGACGCGCGTGCGCCTGTACGGCCAGCGCTGGGAGCCGTACGTGCCGCAGTACTACCTCGGCCTCGCCGCGTTCAAGCAGGGCGACTGCGCCGGCGCGCTGCGCGAATGGCGTTCGGCCGCGAACGCCGGCGTCGTCGGCGGCGTGCCGAATCTCAAGGCCGAGCAGGATCGCAACGCCGCGTCGTGCGAGTCGCGCGTCGCGCAGCAGACGCCGCCGAAGCCGCCGGTCGACGAGCCCAAACCGGCGGAGACGCCGAAGCCGCCGGTTGCCGAAACGCCGAAGCCGGTCGATACGCCGAAGCCGCCGGACAAGCCGAAGACCGAGCCGCCGAAAGCCGAGCCGGCGAAGCCCGAGCCGGCCAGGACGGAACCGCCGAAACCGGCGCCGACGCCGATCGCGGCGCGCGTGCCGACCCCGCTGCTCGATGCGTACCGCGCATGGCTCGCGGGCCGCTACGCCGACGTCGCGCGGATCAATCCCGACAGCTACGGCGACCCGCGCGCGAAAGCGCAGGCGTTCCTCGTGCGCGCGGCCGCCCGCCATGTGCAGGCCGAAATCGACGGCGATGCGCAAGCGCTCGACGCCGCGCGCGCCGACGTGCGCGCGGTGCGCGCGCTCGACGCGCGGCTCGCGCCCGACGCCGCGATGTTCTCGCCGCGCTTCCGCGCGTTCTTCGCCGCGACGAAGTAGCTCCTCGCGCGTCAGCGATCCCGCGTAGCAAACCTTGAGACACCCCTCCCGGACACTGCCGTCTTCGGCATGTCGCGCCGTTCGCGCGCGATGGTCTGTTTTTTTCCGGTTTTCCGATTAGTCGCTTTGGCGGGCGGAAGGGCTTTCCGCGCCGATTCGTTCAGAACAAGGGGTATCAGGGTGACAAACGACAGCAACAGCGCGCGCCGGCGGACCGGCGGCGACAAGCGTGCGCCGGATTCGGCGGCGGGAACGGGCGCATGGATGCGCCGGGCGGTGCTGTTCGCGGCGCTGTGCGCGGCGGGCCAGGCATCGGCGCAGATGGCACGCCCGGCGGCGCCGGCGGCGGACGCCTGTTCGATCGTCGAACCGCCGATCGACCCGGGATCGACGCCGGCGTTTCCGGGGCACTGGTACAACCCCAAGCGCCAGGGCACCGGCTGGGACTTCTACTACGCCGACGTCAACGGCGTGCGGTACATGATCGGCTTCTGGTACGCGTTCGACCGCAACCACGTGCCGGTGTGGTATCGCACCGACCTGATCGACATCACCTCGACGTCGCCGACGTGGAGCGCCGAGTTGTTCCGAGTGACGCTCAATAGCAGCGGCAGCACGAGCTATCGCCGGGTAGGCACGCTCGGCGGCCGGTTCTTTCCGGGTTCGGCGACGCACATCGGCATCAACTGGACGCATGAGGACTATCCGGGAACCTATTCGGAGTGTCTGTACGACATCTTCCGAGCGTCGCCCGTGAACCAGCCGTCGAGCGCGGAGAGCAATCCGAGCTACAACGGCAACTGGTACGACCCGGCCCACGGCAACTGGGGCTACAACTATTCGATGGGCCGGTTTTCGACGGGCGAATATGTCGAGACGGAAAAGGCGCTGATCTACGACAAGACCGGCAATCCCGTCTGGCTGATGGGTGTGACGTCGTCGCCGACCGAGCCGCCGAACAACACGACCGGTACGCCGCGCAAGCTCGACTACATCAGCGGCGTGAAGCATCTGGACGAAGACTGCACGGTGGCCGCGAACTGTCTGCGCGTGTGGGGCACGCAGGCGTCGCCGCTGGGCACGGTCGCGCGCAATTTCACCGGCCCCAATTCAGCGACCGGCAGCATAGCCGTGAACGTGCCGGCGAACCTCAACAACGGATCGGTGAGCCTGCCGAACGCGCAGGTGGTCTGGCCGAACCCGGACGTGGTCTGGCCGGCCGGCGTGCTGACGAATCCGACCGCCATGGTCAAGGGAACGGTGATCGACCACGTCTACGTCGGCAATTCGTACTGCGTGGCGCCGAACGCCGCGAGCACGTGCGACGTGTACGTCGGCTGGGCGTCGACGCCGCAGCCGGGCGGTTCGCCGAACCACCTGTACCGTCGCAATCTGGCGACCAACGCGATCTCGCAGGTGTCGGCGCAGCCCAACGGCAGCCTGCACGACTGGCTCGCGCCCGGATCGCGCGTGCAGTACGAACTGCGCTCGGGTTCGGCGACCGGCGTGCTCGTCGGCGAGTCGGCCGAGGTGCTGGTGACGGTGGCCACGAGCGGCGGCGGCAACGACTCGACGTCGGGTCCGCCGGATGCGGCGCCGGCGCCGACGCCGTTCCAGGAACCGACGCTGGACGACGCGTCCGACCGCGTCGGCGCGCTCGGCGGCGAGTTCAAGGTCAGCGAAGGCGGGCACGCGACGTACCGCGTCGACGTGTACGCGCCGCGCGGCCGCGGCGGACTGACGCCGTCGGTGGCGCTGAGCTACAGCAGCGCGGGCGGTGAAGGGCTCTTGGGCACGGGCTTCAACCTCGAAGCCGCCTCGTCGATCCAGAAGTGCCGTTCGGGCAAGGAATTCGGCGACGGCGACACGGTCAGCAGCGACCTGAACCAGTTTTGCCTGGACGGTCAGCGCCTGCTGTTGTGGAAAGGAACCCATATGCAGGCCGGTGCGGAGTACCGCACCGAGGTGGAGTCGTTCCAGCGCATCGTGCTGAGCGACGCGACGCCGCTGCCGGCGACGATGCACGGCACGAACGGGACGGTGCCGACGTACGCGTTCACGGTGTACGGCAAGGACGGCACGGTGCGGCGCTTCGGCGGATCGGCCGGCACGGTGGTGGCGCGCAGCTTCGGCAACCGCGGTACGGCGATCAGCTGGCTGCAGACCGAGCAGGCCGACGCGTCGGGCAATACGCTGACCTACACGTATTCGTCGCAGGGCAGCGGCACGCTGACGATGCCGGGCGAACGCGTGCTGACGCAGATCGGCTACACCGGCGGACGCGTGGTGTTCGACTACCGCGCCTCGGGCCGGCGCGACCTGAGCCACTCGAGCCTGGGCGACGCGATCGCCTCGCAGCTGCTCAACGCGGTCACGGTGCGCGACGAGAACGACAAGGTGATCCGCTACTACCCGGTGACCTACGCCAACGCGGTGGTGTCGGCGGTGGACCTGGTGCGTCCGCGCGTGACGCAGATCCGCGAGTGCGCCGACACGGCGCAGGCGGTGTGCTACGCGCCCACGACGTTCGCGTGGCAGGACGTGGTCTCGAGCGTGGGCACGCCGAACACCGACGGCAGCGGCGCGAACCGGCGCTTCCCGGGCCTGGTGTCGCATCGCCTGGCCGACTTCGACGGCGACGGCCGCACGGACATCGCGTGGATCGACAACGGCCGGCGCCTGAACGTGCTGTACTCGCGGCCCGACGCGGTCGGCATCAACTTTTCCACGAATACCGAAGTGGTGCGGCTGGACGGGGTCGACCCGGTCGGCGCGTTCCAGACGATCGACCTGAACGCGGACGGTCTGGACGATCTGATCTACCTGTCGCGTTCGCAGACCAATACGGGGCGGGTGAGCTGGTATCTGCGCCTGTCCACCGGCAGCGGCTTCGGCGCGGCCGAATTGCTGCTCGACAACGTCGGCTACGCCGATACGAGCAGCACGCTCAAGTTCGAGTCGAACCTGGTCGACCACACCGGCGACGGGCTGCCCGACCTCGTGTATCGCATCGGCGTGGACTCCAATCGCATCGCGATCATGGAACGCGTGCCGGGCGACAACGAGCGGCCGTACCGCTTCGCGCAGCCGCTCCTGGTGCGGCTGATGGACGATGCGAACGGCGCGTTCGGCTGCGCGGCGTCGACGTACACGGCGCGGCGCGACGAAGAACGCGCGCAGGTGGTGGACGTGGACGGCGACGGCCGCGGCGACCTGCGCTTCATGTCGTCGGCCGCCGCGTGCGGCAGCGGCGGCATCGTCATCGGCGGCGTGGCGCCGGGCACGGAAGTGCCGCAGACCGAAGCGCCGACGATCGAGGAGCCGGGTCCGGATACGCCGCTGGGCACGCCGGTGGCGTACTACTTCGTGACCTACCGCGCCGAGGGCGTGGTGAACGGCGAGTTCCGCTTCATGCGCACGACGCGCACGGTGCGGGTGATCGAGAACCACGACGAGAACTCGTCCACCCGGGCCAGCCAGCGCGTGATCTCGGCCGACGTCAACGCCGACGGCTACATGGACGTGGTGTACCTGGCCGACAACGGCCAGTGGCGCTCGAACCTGACGGTCGGCGACACGGTGTTCGGCTACGAGCAGTGCGTGGCCAACTGCCTCAACGCCAACCACATCGACAAGGTGCAGCTGCTTGACTACGACGGCGACGGCCGGCTCGACTTCTGGTGGCCCAATTCGGCGACGCCGAACCGCAACTACCAGGTTTATCTGTGGAAGGGCGACGCGTTCACGAGCGTGCCGGTCGATACCGGCTTCGTGGCGACCTCGGGCAACGACTGGCGCCGCCTGCCGGCCGACTTCGACGGCGACGGCCTGATCGACAACCTGTTGATCAAGCCGTTCGCCGGGTCCAGCGGCGACGGTGGCTGGCAGGTCTACCGTTCCAACTCGCACCATCGCGCACGCGGCGTGGTCGGCGCGATCACCGACGGCCTGGGCGCGAGGACGACGATCGAGTACTCGCCGCTGACGTTCGCGTCGGTGTACCGGCGCGACTACGACGCCTCGGTGCGCAACTGGGCGCGCGGCTCGGCCGTGTTCGACATGGCCTTGCCGAACTATGTGGTGCAGTACGTGGGCAGCAGCGCGCCGACGCCGGGCGATCCGGCCGACGAGGCGTACGTGCAATACCAGTACGCGGGCCTGAAGATGCAGGCCGGCGGCCGCGGTTCGCTGGGCTTCCGCCGCGTGACCACGGTCGACCTGCAGACGGCGGTGTCGATCGATACCACGTTCTACCAGGAGTTCCCGTTCGCCGGCCTGCCGCAGCAGACGCGCACGCGCAAGCTTGCGGCCCTGCCGGTGGACGTGTGCCGTACGGGCAGCCAGATCAACGAACTGGGCGCGGGCTGCTATGCGCGCACGCCGGTGTGTCCGTCGGGCAAGCTGCACATCTGCGATCCGGGCTTCCTGGAGCCGGCCAATTCGATCTCGGCCAAGGTGCTGTCGTCGAACTACGGCTGGCGCTACCAGCGGGCGACGCTGAGCGACGCCAACGGCGCCAGTGATCTCAACGACTACACCCAGGGCCTGCAGACGCTGCCGCCGCCGGCGAACGTGCCGGTGCCCTCGATCTTCGTGGCGCTGAGGCTGACCAACACGACGAACTTCAGCGACGACGGCCAGCAGACGTCGTTCACGGCCTCGCAGTTCCAGGGCGCGGTGTACGACGACTTCGGCAATCCGACGACGAGCAAGGTGACCGTGCGTGGCCGCATGTTCCCGCAGGCCGGCCAGGACGACACGTCCACGACGCTCGATGCGCGCAGCCAGTACGTCAACGACCCGGTGGCCTGGAAGCTCGGCCGCCTGATGTCCACGCGCACGTTCAACACGCGCGTGGAGACGCGCAGCGGCGTGGTCACGACGACGACGCAGGGCCGCCGCGCCTCGTTCACGTACACCGATCCGTCGAACCCGTCCGACGTGCGCGGCCTGCTGCGTTCCGAACGCGTCGAGGCGATGGTCGGCACGTCGGTCGACGCGCTGTCGCCCGATACGACGGTGCGTGGCGTGGCGACGTACTACACGCTCGATGCGTTCGGCAACCGTACCAACACGGCCACGTGCAGCACGGACGTGCCGGAGTCGACCTGCCGCATCCTGCGCGCGGGCCTGGGCAGCTACGTGTTCCATCCGGCCGGCCCGCAGGTGATGCGCTATGTGCGCAACGCCTACGACAGCCTGGGCCGCTACGTGCAGTCGACGAGCGAAGCGATCTCGGCCGGCGCGGACGCGGCGACGGAAGTGACCACGGGGACGGTGATCCTGCGCAATGCCGGCGGCGATCCGCTGCAGACGCAGGACGCCAACGGCCTCGTCACCCAACTGCGCTACGGCAAGCTCGGCCGCCAGCGCTTCGCCTACACGCCCGACGGCACTTCGGTGCGCACCGACTGGATCGCGTGCACGGCGGGCAACTGCCCGGCGAACCTGGCGCTGGCGTACATCGCGCGGACCACGACGAGCGGCGCGCCGACGCGCTGGACGTTCCACGACGTGCTGGGCCGGCCGACGCTCGCGCTGACGCAGGGCCTGAACGGCGGCGACTACGTGGCGGTGCTCACGCAGTACGACGCGCGCGGCAATGCGCGGCGCGTGTCCGAACCGTTCTACGCGAACGACAACGCGACCGGGGCGGCGACCCCGCGCGCGGGCGAGACGCTGGCGTGGACGACGACGAACCGCGACCACTACGGCCGCGTGTATCAGACGATCGGGCCGAACAGCGCGGCGACGACGACCGCGTTCCTGGGCCGCACCACGGTGACGACGCTGCCGCCGAACGCGGCCGGCGTGCAGCAGACGCTGACCGAGGTGCGCAGTCCGCAGGGCGAGGTGATCGCCACGACCGACCACAAGGGCATGACGGTGGCGTTCGCGTACGACGCGACGGGCCAGGTGCTGACGACCACGCGCAACGGCAAGGTGACGGCGACGACGTACGACGGCCTGGGCCGCAAGCTGCGCGTGGCCGATCCGGATGCCGGCACGTGGAACTACGCGGTCAACGACGCGGGCGAGACGATCCAGCAGCTCAGTCCGCGCAACACCTGCACGCAGCAGCGCTACGACGGCCGCGGCCGGGTGTGGAAGCGCATCGACTACGGCACTGGCTGCGGCGGTGCGGAATACGCCTCGGCGACCTGGCAGTTCGACACCGCCGCGTTCGGCGTGGGCAAGCTCGCGAGCGAGCAGTTCGCCGAAGGCGGCGCGGTGAGCGTGACGCGCACGATCGCCTACAACGGCGTGGGCCAGGCGGTGAGCGTGAGCACCGCGCAGGACGGCCGCACCTATCTGGCGCAGTCGACCTACGATCAGTACGGCCGTGCGTTCCAGGGCTTCTTCACCGCGCCGGGCCTGCCCACCACGGGCGAGAAGAACACGTACAACGCGCAGGGCTACGCCACCGCGGTGCGTTCGGCGTATCCGGCCGGCACCGGCCCGGTGTACCACGAGGTGCTCGAGATGAACGCGCGCGGCTCCGTCACGCGCGAGCGCAAGGCGATCGGTACCGAAATCGTCACCACGCGGCAGTTCGATACGCAGACCGGCCGTCTGCGCGGCCAGCAGGTGCAGGGCGGCATGCTGCAGAACCTGGCGCTCGACTACGACCCGATCGGCAACGTGCGCTACCGCGAGGCGACCTCCGGCGGCGTGACGCAGCGCGAGACGTTCGCGTACGACGAGCTGCAGCGCCTGACGTCCTCGACCTTCACGCGCAACGGCGCCACGACGGGCACGAGCGCGCAGACCTATGACGGCGAAGGCAACATCCTGACCAAGAGCGGCCGCAACTACGCGTACAGCGGTTCGACCGCCGGTACCTGCGCCACGCAGCCGGGCGTGACGGCGCCGGGTCCGCACGCGGTCACGCGCGCGGGCACGACCGACTACTGCTACGACCCCAACGGCAACGTCGTGCGCATCCTGGGCGGCGGCGACGACCGCACCCTGAGCTACACCGCCTACGACCTCGTCAAGGCGATCCGTTCGGACGCCACCAACGTGCGCACGAACTACAACTACGGCCCGAACCGCGAGAAGGTGCGGCGCCTGGACTACGCGAGCGCCACCGCGTTCAGTCCGAGCGCGATCACCGAGTACGTGTCGGGCGCGGAAGTGCGCTGGGTCAACAACGCGATCGAAGAAGTGGCGCGCTACGCCGGCGCGGTGATCGTCAAGCAGCGCCGCAACGGCGCGAACTACGTGGTGACGCAGCAGTACCTCATCGTCGACGCGCAAGGCTCCACCGACGTCGTGCTCGACATCTGGGGTCAGCCTGTCAATCCGACGGCGAGCATGAGCTTCGATGCGTTCGGCCAGCGCCGCAGCGCGGGCACGTGGACGGCACCGATGCCGTGGACGCCGAGCCTGCGCACGGAGCTTCTGGCCACGACGCGGCACGGCTACACCGGGCACGAGCAGGTGGACGAGGCGGGCATCGTGCACATGAACGGGCGCATCTACGACCCGGCGCTGGGCCGCTTCCTGCAGGCCGATCCGTTCGTGCAGTCGCCGGGCAACAGCCAGAGCCACAACCGCTACAGCTACGTGTTCAACAACCCGATGGCGTACACCGATCCGACCGGCTACTTCGGGTCGAAGGAACGTCAGGGCGTGCGCGCGGCGGCGGCGATCGTGATATCGATCTTCCTGCCCGGCGCGCTGACCAGCTCGGCGATCGGCATGACCACCACGCAGGCGGCGATCGTGACCGGCGCGGTGGCCGGAGCGGTGCAGAGCGGCAATGCGCGCGGCGCGGCGCTGGGCGCGCTGACCGCGGCGGCGTTCGTGGGCGTGGACCGGGCGATCAACGTGGACGTGTCGAAGGCGGCGTTCAAGACGCCGGCGACGCAGATGCGCTTCGCCGCGCGCGCGCTGGCCAACGGCGCGGTCGGCGGCGTGCTCTCGAGCGTGCAGGGCGGGCGCTTCGGACACGGCTTCATCAGCGCGGGCCTGGGCGACTACCTGGGTCCGGTCAATCCGCAGCAGACCGACATGAGCCCGGCGCAGATGCTCGGCTCGGCCATGGCCGGCGGCACCCTCTCGGCCGTCAGCGGCGGCGACTTCGCCAACGGGGCCATGACGGCGGCGTTCAAGGGCATCGTGCGAAGCGCGAAGCAGGGTGCGGAAAATACTCGAATGGCCGCACTCGTCTATGGCGATCGCCAGGACTGGGTCGCGTTCGAATGGGACGTTTTCGTCTTTGGCGGCCTCGTGGGCGAGCCTCCCATCCCATCTCCGGTAAAGCCGGTCGGAGAAGTGATCGGCGTCGCCGGCGTGTCGAGCGAGGATGGCGGCTATGTGGGCGCGATCGCCGCGGGCGGTCTGCACGTGGGCGGGCATTCGAACTACGTCGCACACCTTGAAGGCTACGAAGTGCTGTCGGGCGGCGGTGCACCCGAACGCATCTCGCTGACGGAAGTCGGGGTCGGCGTCGAGGTTCCTTTCGTAGCAGGCGCCGGTTTTTCGCTCGGCCGTTACGCAACGCATCACAACTCGGGCGGTTTTCTGTCCGTCAACGGCGGCGTGCTGGGAGAACGCGCCGCGCTCGGCGTCGGCGGATCGGTGAACTTCGACACTGAAATCGGGGTGATGCGAGACTGGATGGTACGCAGGGCCTACAACGGGCAGAGCGGATTCCGCTAGCATCGACGGCGCGCAACGGCGGGATCGACTCCCGCCGCTGCGCGCCGCTTCCGGTGGCGGTGCGGTACCGCAGCAGGAGAACACCGTGGAACGCATAGATCGCATCAGAGAGGCGTCGGAGGCATCGGGCATGACGGTCGTCGTGCAGGCCGAACGCGGCGCGTTGTATATTTTGTTTCTTTACGTCGCCCTCGCCTTCGTCGTCGTGCTTGCCGCGATCGCGGTGTCGGGCATCGTGCGGGCCGACATCGACGGGGCGGGACGAACGATCGCCATTGCCGTCGCGGCGGCGAGCGGTTTGCTCGCCGTGGCGCTCGGCATCGAGGCCGCCTGGAGCGGCGGCGGCGTCGAGCGTTGGACCGTCACGCCGGAACGGGTCGAATTTGCGCGCAGCCTGTTCGGGGTGAAGGTTCGCGAGCGCTGCCTTGCGGCGACCGAACTACGGTCGCTCGGCATCGCGCAGAGAACGATGAAGCGTCGCGGCGGCAGTTTCACGTTGCACACGTTCGAGGCCGTCGGCCGTAGCGGGAAACTGTTCGGCTGGGGCCGTTTTGCGAAATCGGATGCCGATCGCATCAATCGGCTGTTGACGGCGCGCCTGGCCGAGTTCGGTTATGCCGCCGTCGTGCCGTCGCTTGCGTGACCGGCTGAAAACGAACGGAGCCCGCGGACGCTCGTTTCCGACTCATCCGCACGACGAGAACCCATGAAAAGACGATCCGTATCGCTCGCCGCGGCGATCATCGCGGCAGCCGTCTGCGCCGGTGCCGAAGCGCGCGGCATGCTGCGCGCGTATGCCGAACGCATCGACGTCGTCGATGCGATGGGCTATCGGGTGCAGGCACGGGTGCGCGAGGAAGCGTTCGCGTTTCTGAAGCTGACGCTCGATCGCGGCCGTTCGCTCGCGATCGACGCACGCAAGCTCGCGTTCGCCCGAACGCCGGATCTTCGCGCCGCGGCGCTCTGGTTCGACCAGGCCGACGGCGTCAACTACTACCGGCTGACGATTCCGTTCCGGAACTTCGGCGAGCGCGGCGAGAACGACTATCTTCTGGTCGTCAACATCGCCGATCGCGCGTTGCGTTCGATCTTCGTCGGCATGGCGGGCGAACCGGGCGGGCGGGTCGTCGCGTGCATCGAAGGCGACTGCGACTCGGCCTGGTAGGCCGGCGAGGTTCCCGCACGATGTCGGCTTCCGGCGTCGCCGAACGTTCGCTCCGACGTACCGGTAACGTCGCGCGTGCCACAGTGACCGCACGGTGACATGATGTCGCCGTCGTCGGCGCCGGACTCGGCGCGGCGCACCGGTTGCATCTTCGGCACGGCGCGGGCCGTGCGTTCGGAAAGACTGGCGGCGGTGGGGAGGGACGTATGCGCACGATGTGGCTGGCCGTACTCGGTTTCTCGGCAGGATTCGTCGCGGCGCCTGCCGCGCTCGCCGGCTCGCCGCCGGCCTTCACCAACGGCATCGAAGGCGACGCGCCCTCGCAAGTGCTCGTCGATACGCAGATCACGCTGACCTGGTCGGCGAATGCGAGCGCGTTCTACTGCGACTACGCCGGCAGCACGTTTCCGAACGGCGTGAGCTTTCCCGACTGGCCCACGTCGAATCCGGTCTGCGTCTACACGGTCGGCGGCAGCGGCAGCCAGGGCTGCTCGACGCTGCGCACGACCCGGCTGCGCCTGACCGAGCGCGGCACCTACCGCTTCAAGGTGAACTGCTACAGCTCGGCCGGCGGCGGACCGTCCGCCTCGTCGAGCGCGTCGGTCACGGCGATCGATACGGCGACGAGCGACGGCGTGTCGATCGGCCTCGCCGCGAACACGCCGGGGCCGGTCAGGCCCGGCGCGTCGTTCCGCTACGCCGTGACCCTGCGCAACAACGGCGCGTCGCGTCTGACCTCGCCGGCGCTGGCGCTCGAACTGCCGGCCGCGCTGACGGCGCTCGACAACGACTGCGACGCGCGCCCGGCGAACGGGCGCCTCACCTGGTCGCTGCCGAACGGCCTGTCGACCGGCGGCGTCGCTACGTGCAACGTCAACGTGCGCCTGAACGCGATTCCCGACGCGGAGATCGTCGCGACCGGCGCGAACGTCGCGTTCTCGATCGCCAACGTGCCGTTCACATTGTCCACTCGTGAAGAAACCGGCACCGCGCATCGCGCGCGGCCGTTGTCGAAGACGACGAACGGCGCACCGACGACGCGCGATTCCGGCGCGCCGGCATTGAGCGGCGACGGCCGCACGCTCGTGTTCGCCTCGCAGCAGACCGGCCTCGTCGACGGCGACGCCGGTTCGAACGGCGCGAACATCGTGCTGGCCGATCGTGCGAGCGGCGCCCGCAAGCTCGTCAACGTCGACGCCGAAGGCCGCCGGCTGCCCGGCAGCGCCGCCAGCCCCGCGCTGTCGTTGAACGGCAAGGCGGCCGCGTTCGTCAACGTGCCGGCGGCGGCCGCGGCGAAGGCCGGCGCCGTCGTCAACGACGGCGAGGCGGGCCAGCTGTGCGCGTCGCCGCCGAACGGCCTGTTCCGGCCGGTGTGCGGCGAGCGAAATGCCTCCGGCGGCCTGCTCAACGGGCCGAGCGAATCGCCGAGCCTGTCGGCGAACGGCAAGCTGCTCGCGTTCTGCTCGTCGGCGAGCAACTGGGTGCCGAACGACACGAACAACGCCAAGGACGTGTTCGTGAAAGACCAGGACACCGGCGTCGTCCGCCGCGCGAGCACTGACGCGGCGGGCACGCAGGGGCAGGGCGACAGCTGCGATCCGATGATCTCCGGCGACGGCGTCTGGGTCGCGTTCCGCACGCGCGCGCCGAATCTCGGCGGCACGGCCGACTGGCAGGTCGTGCGCAAGAACCTCGACACCGGCGCGATCGAAACGCTGAGCGTGTCGCCGGGCGGCGCGCCGGCGAACGCGGAGGCCGGCCCGCCGTCGGTGTCGTACGACGGATCGCGCATCGTGTTCGCGTCGCGTGCGACCAACCTCGTCGCCGACTTCACCGCGAATTTTCGCAATGTGTACATGGCCGAGCGCGGCGACGGCGCGCCGGCCGCTGCGAAGGGCATCGGCGGCGGTCTGTTCGGCGTGCGCGACCGCAACGGCGGCCCGCCGGACGGCGACGCGTCCGATCCGACGATCTCGTGCAGCGGCAACGCGATCGCGTTCGGTTCGACGGCGACCGATCTCGTCGAAGGCGAGATCGGCAATCTGATGGACGTGTTCGCGGTCGATCCGAATACCGGCGTCGCGCGGCGCGCGGTCGCGGGCGCCGGCGGCGGCGCGCCGAACGGCGCATCGACCGATCCCGCGCTCGACTGCGAAGGCACGACGACGGCGTTCGCATCCGGCGCGTCGAACCTCGATCCGGCCGACCCGAACGGCAACACCGACATCTACGGGCAGGACGATCCGCTGCGCACCGACCCGGCCGCCGTCGACGTCGACGCGTCGTACAGCGGCAACTGGTACAACCCGGGCCAGAGCGGCCACGGCGTGCTGGTCGAGGCGCTGCCGCTGTCGGGTGCGCCGTTCTACGTCACCTGGTACCTGTACGTGAACGGCGAGCCGGTGTTTCTGCAGGGCGTCGCGCCGGCGCAGGGCAATGTGATCAATGTGCAGATGTACAGTACGCGCTCGACCGGCTTTCCGATCGGGCCGGGCGGGCCGATCAACACCGCGTGGGGTTCGTTGCGGCTGACGTTCACCGATTCGAGCAGCGCGACGCTGGAATGGTTTCCGACCGTGTTCGGCCTGTCGGCGGGGCAGATGAACCTGCGCCGGCTGACGCGGCCGGCGCTCGTCCAGAACGACGCGCCGGACGGCGTGATCAAGGCGTGCTACAGCGGCGTGTGGAACGAGGCGGCGCGCTCGGGCTACGGCTTCGATCTCGAGGTCAACGACTTCGCCGACGATCGCTACCTCACCGCGTACTGGTACACGTACCGCCCGGACGGCTCGCCGCTGTGGCTCGTCGGCGTCGGCCGCCGCTTCGGTGCCGGCGTGTTCATGAACCTCTACGTCGGCGGCGGCGAGGGGGCACAGTTTCCGCCGAACTTCGCAGCGTCGGCCGTGACGCAGACCTTGTGGGGCTCGGCGAATTTCCGCTTCACGTCGAACGACGCGATGACCGTGACCTACGCGCCGGTGCTGCCGGGCTATGCGGCCGGCTCGGTCAACCTGCAGCGGCTGACGAGCCTGCGCGGTCGCGCCTGCGAGTAGCGCGATCGCGTGTGGCCGAGAAACGCAAACGGCGCCGCGAGGCGCCGTTTGCGTTGCGACACCGGCGAATCAGAAGCGATACACGCCCGACAGCGAATACGTATCGACGCCCTCGGACCAGTCGGCGGCGAAGTCGACCTGGAACTTCGAGAACGCCCAGCCGCCGCCGATCGCGTAGTGCGTATCGGCGCCGCGACCGCCGGCGAACAGGGTCGCGAGCACGGCGTCTTCGAGCGTGTTCGGCGTACCGTCGAACTTCACCGAATGGCGCGGGTCGTGCCACACGCCGCCGCGCAGGCTGAACGGATGCGTCATTCCGGCAAAAGTGTATTCCGCACCGAGGTGCACTTCGGTACCGTCCTCCAGGCGCAGGCGATTGGCCGAGCTCTGGATGCCGAAGATCGACGTGATGTTGTCGGTGAGCTGCGAGTACTCGACGCGGTTGACGTCGAAGTTGACGATCAGCGCGTCGGTCGGACGCCACGACAGGCCCGCGCCCCAGACGTCCGGAATGTCGAAGCGCACGCCGTCGAACGCGAACACGGCCGGATCGGGCAGCGGCACGCCGCCGTCGGAGAAGATCACGTTGAGCGCGCGGTACTTGAAGTCCGGCGCGCGGCGGTAGGTGAGGCCGAGACTCAGCGAATCCGACAGCGCGAAGCGCGCGCCGAGGTTCCAGCCGTAGCCGTCGTCGTCGCCGTCCTGCACCTGGCCGGACGCCGCGATCGGCACCTGCGGCAGGTCGTCGACGCGGCCCGTGACGGTTTCGAAGCGGAAGTCGTAGTACGACAGCCCGAGGCCCAGCGACACGCGGTCGCTGACCTTGTACGCCGCGGTCGCGCTGTAGCTGAGAATGCGCAGGTCGGCGTCCGAGCTGAAGGGAAACAGCACCACTTCGGGACCGACGTCGGCGCCTTCGAGCGTCAGGAACGAGGTGTGGAAGCGCGCCAGCTCCTGGCGATAGAACGCGAACGCCCAGCGATCGTGCGGTATCACGACCGACAGGTACGACAGGTTGTTTTCCGACGTGTCGGCGTTGTTCGTGCGCAGGCCGGTGGTCGTGAACGGATTGAGCGTCGAGCCGCCGCCGTCGATGTACGGCGTGCTGTAGCTCGTATGGCGGCCTTCGAGCGAGATTTCGGTCTGGCGCAGCTGCGTGAGGCCCGCGGGATTGGCGTAGGCCGCGGTCGCGTCGTCGGCAAGGCCTATGAATGCGCCGCCCATGCCGAGGCTGCGGGCACCCGGGCTTGCGAAGCTGAACGGGATGCTTGCGTTGGTTTCCGAATCGGTAATGGCGAACGCGACGCCCGAGCATCCGAGCAGGGCCGCGCCGACGGCCAGCGACAATCGACGGTACATAGGTTTCATCCCTCCCAATGTGTGGTCACACCCCGGACGCACGGCCGCATTGGTACTGGCGCAGCCGCGCGAGCGGGATCGATAGTAACACCGCCGTATGGCGCGCCGTCGGCATGAGGTGTCGCAGGACGTTCCTCTATACTCGGGCGGCACGCGCGCTTCGTTTCAAGGTTCCGGGGTGCAAGGCGCAGCGGTGCGCTGTCGATAACGTAAAACGGAGGGGAAAACCGACATGTCAGGCACTGCTATTTTCATCCTGGTCGTCGCAGTCTTCGCGTATATCGCGGTTTCCAAGACCGTACGCATCGTGCCGCAGGGCTACGAATGGACGGTGCAGCGCTTCGGCCGCTACACGCATACGATGAGTCCCGGCATCCACATCCTGTTTCCGATCGTGCAGACGGTCGGCCAGAAGATGAACATGATGGAGCAGGTGCTGGAGATTCCCTCGCAGGACGTCATCACGAAGGACAACGCGGTCGTGCGCGTCGACGGCGTCGTGTTCTACCAGATCCTCGACGCGGCGAAGGCCGCGTACGAAGTGTCGAATCTCGAACAGGCGATCACCGCGCTCGTGATGACGAACATCCGCACGGCGATCGGTTCGCTCGACCTCGACGAGTCGCTGTCCAAGCGCGACGAGATCAACGCGCGGCTGCTGCACGTGATCGACGAGGCGACGCATCCCTGGGGCATCAAGGCGAACCGCATCGAGCTGAAAGACATCCAGCCGCCGCGCGACCTCGTCGAATCGATGGGGCGCCAGATGAAGGCCGAACGCGACAAGCGCGCCGCCGTGCTCGAAGCCGAAGGCGCCCGTCAGTCCGAAGTGCTGCGCGCCGACGGCGAGAAGCAGGCCGCGATCCTCGAAGCCGAAGGCAAGCGCGAAGCGGCGTATCGCGAAGCCGAGGCGCGCGAACGCCTGGCCGAAGCCGAGGCGAAGGCGACGATGATGGTGTCGCAGGCGATCGCCAAGGGCGACATCAATGCGCTCAACTACTTCATCGCGACGAAATACGTCGAAGCGTTCAAGGCCGTCGCGACCGCGCCGAACCAGAAGATCTTCATGATGCCGGTCGAGGCGACCGCGATACTCGGCTCGCTCGGCGGCATCGCGGAAATGGCCAAGGCCATGACCGAAGGCGCGGCAGGTGCGGCGCAGGCGCCGCGTCCGCCGAAGCCGACCGCGTAACCGAACGAAGGGCGTCTATGACCGCGTACTATTTCTGGTGGATTCTCGGCGTCGGGCTCGTCGCCGTGGAAATGCTCGTGCCGGGCTTCTTCCTGATGTGGATCGGCTTCGCCGCGCTCGCGATGGGCTTCGTCATGTGGTTCGTGCCGACGCTCGGCGGCGTGCCGCAGATCCTCCTCTTCACCGCGCTCGCGCTCGCCAGCTGCGTCGTGTGGTGGCGGATACTGCGCAAGAAGGGCAACGAGCCCGATGCCGCGAGCGCGCTCAATCGCCGCGGCGATCAGCTGATCGGACGCCGCTACGTGCTCGAAACCGCGATCGAGAACGGCCGCGGCAAGGCGCGCGTCGGCGATTCGCTGTGGCTCGTCGAAGGGCCGGACCTGCCGGCCGGCGCGAACGTCGAGGTGCTGAGCGTGCACGGCGCGACGCTCGTCGTGCGCGCGGCGTGACGGCCGTGCGCACGGCGTGATGCGCGGCGCGAGCGGTACACCGCGCTTCCGCTTTAGCTCGTCATCCCAGCGAAAGCTGGGATCCAGCTTGTGACTTTCGCCAATCGTCCCGGCGAACGAGTGCGGAGCAAAGACTAGAGGCTGGATCCCAGCTTTCGCTGGGATGACGAACGTTGAGAGCACGTCGCCATCCAGCCGTCCAAACGTTCGTTTGCGCGTTTGGCGATTCCGCATGCCGCCTCGCGGCTTTATGCGCTTGGAATAGCGCTCGCCGCCCGCGATAATGCGCGACTTCCTTCGCCAGGTTCGCGCTCATGACGCAGAAAACCGTACTCAACGAAACCCATCGCGCGCTCGGCGCGAAGATGGTCGATTTCGGCGGCTGGGACATGCCGATCAACTACGGTTCGCAGATCGAGGAACACCACGCCGTCCGCCGCGACGCCGGCATGTTCGACGTGTCGCACATGACCGTCGTCGATCTTCGCGGCGCGCGCGTACGCGAGTTCCTGCGGCAACTCGTCGCCAACAGCGTCGACAAGCTCAAGGTGTCGGGCAAGGCGCTGTACACGTGCATGCTCAACGCCGACGGCGGCGTGATCGACGACCTCATCGTGTACTACCTGTCCGAAGAATTCTTCCGCCTCGTGGTCAACGCCGCGACGCGCGACAAGGACCTCGCGTGGATCACGGCGCAGGCGCAGCCGTTTGGCGTGACGGTCACCGAGCGTCCCGAACTGGCGATGATCGCGGTGCAGGGCCCGAACGCGCGTGCCAAGGCGCTCGGCCTGTTTTCGCCAGATACGCGCGCGAAGGCCGAGAAGATCGGCAAGTTCGCCGCGTGCGAAGGCGACGGTCTCTTCATCGCGCGCACCGGCTACACCGGCGAGGACGGCTTCGAGATCGTCGTGCCGCAGGAGCAGGCGATCGATTTGTGGAACAAGCTGCAGGCCGCGGGCGTAGCCCCGGCCGGACTCGGCGCGCGCGACACGCTGCGCCTGGAAGCCGGCATGAATCTCTACGGCCAGGACATGGACGACACCGTCTCGCCGTACGAGGCGGGCCTCGCCTGGACCGTCGCGCTCGACGCCGGCCGCGCCTTCACCGGCCGCGCCGTGCTCGAAGCGCAGAAGGCGAACGGCGCGCCGCGCCAGATGATCGGCATCGTGATGGACGACAAGGGCGTGCTGCGCCACGGCCAGCGCGTCGTCACGGCGAACGGCGACGGCGAAATCCTGTCGGGCACCTTCTCGCCGACGCTCGGCAAGGCGATCGCGTTCGCGCGCGTGCCGGCCGGCGATCCGGGCGCGCTGTCCGTCGACATTCGCGGCAAACTTGTGCCCGTTCGCGCGGTCAAGTATCCGTTCGTGCGCGACGGCAAGCCCCAGGAAGGCGTCTGACCCTGCGGCGACCGGCACGACCAACCGCCAACTCTTGCATCACGCCGCGTCCGTGTAGAATTCGCGCCGCGGCGCTACCACCAATCAGGATGAGACCATGAACGAGATTCCCGGCGACCTGAAATTCATGAAGTCCCACGAGTGGGCGCGTGTCGAAGACGACGGCACGGTCACGGTCGGGATTTCCGATCACGCACAGAGCCTGCTCGGCGACCTCGTCTACGTCGAGCTGCCGAACGTCGGCGACACCGTGGAAGTCGGCGGCGCGTGCGCCGTGGTCGAATCGGTCAAGGCCGCGTCCGACGTCTACGCGCCGGTTGCCGGCGAAGTGATCAAGGTCAACGCGTCGCTCGCCGACAAGCCCGAAACGATCAACGAAGACGCGTTCGGCGACGGCTGGATCGTCGTGATCAAGCCGACGAGCCTGCAGGACGACATGGACAATCTGCTCGACCCCGACGCGTACGTCGAACAGATCGAGTCCGAGGATCACTGAGCGCCCGAGCGCCGGTCGATCCGCATTGCACATCGAGGGCGTGCCGCAGGCGCGCCCTCATAGTTTGAAAGTCGCGTGCCGTCGGCACGCCCTCGTAGTTTGAATGACGCGCGCCGCAGGCACGCTCTCGCAGCTTTCTACACCGCATTCGAGTAAATCATCATGCCGTTCATTCCGCACTCCGACGCCGACGTCAAGGCGATGCTCAAGACCATCGGCGCGTCGAGCATCGAAGACCTGTTCGACGAGATTCCGGCCGAGCTGAAAATCGGCGCGCTCGAGCAGGTGCCGCCGGGCCTCAACGAAATGGAGATCTCGCGGCTGATGAAGGAGCGCGCGGCGCAGGACGGCACGCCGCTCAACTTCGCCGGCGCGGGGGCGTACGAGCATCACATTCCGGCCGCGGTGTGGACCATCGTCACGCGCGGCGAGTTCTACTCGGCGTACACGCCGTATCAGGCCGAGGCGAGCCAGGGCACGCTGCAGCTGATCTACGAATACCAGACGATGATGACGCGCCTGACCGGCATGGACGTCAGCAACGCGTCGCTGTACGACGGCGCGACGTCGCTCGCCGAAGCCGTGCTGATGGCCGAGCGCTGCGCGAAGAAGGGCCCGCGCAAGGTGCTGGTGCCCAGGAGCGTGCATCCGTCGTACCGCAAGACGTTGCACACGATCGTCGACCAGCAGGACATCGAAGTCGTCGAGATCGACGTCGATGCGACCGGCGGTCATCTCGATCCGGCGTGGCTCGCGACGCAGGACTTCGGCGACTTCACCGCGCTCGTCGTGCCGCAGCCGAACTTCTTCGGCGTGCTCGAAGACGTCGACGCGCTGACCGATTGGGCGCACGCCAAGGGCGCGCTCGTCATCGGCGTCGTCAATCCGCTGTCGCTCGCGGTGCTCAAGGCGCCGGGGCAGTGGGGCAGGACCGGCGCCGACATCGTCTGCGGCGACGGCCAGCCGCTCGGCGTGCCGCTGTCGTCGGGCGGTCCGTACTTCGGCATTCTCGCGTGCAAGAAAGAATTCGTGCGCCAGATGGCCGGACGCATCGTCGGCCGCACCACCGATCTCGACGGCAAGGAAGGTTTCGCGCTGACGCTGCAGGCGCGCGAGCAGCACATCCGCCGCGCGAAGGCGACGTCGAACATCTGCACGAATCAGGGTCTGCTCGTCACCGCCGCGACGATCCACATGTCGATGCTCGGACCGCAGGGCGTCGAGCGCGTCGCCGCGGTATCGATGGACAACACGCGTCGCCTGCGCGACAAGCTGTGCGCGATTGACGGCGTCGAAGTACTGTTCGCGCGGCCGTTCTTCCATGAAGTGGCGCTGCGTCTGCCCAAGCCCGCGCACGACATCGTCGAGCGTCTCGCGCACGAAAACATCGTCGCGGGTTTCGCGCTCGGCGAGGAGTATCCCGAGCTCGGCGACGCGCTGCTCGTATGCGCGACGGAGACGAAAACGGAAGGCGATCTCGATCGCTTCGCCGCCGCGCTCGCCGCCGCGCTGCGCTGATCGACGCGCGATCGCGTCCGCCGATCGCCTGCGCAGTTTTGCGCATTTCGCGCTTCGCGACGTCCGTGCGCGAGGCGAACGACGAACGCCGCGACCCTGTCGCGGCGTTCGCGCTTTAGGCGCGGTTCATCGTCTCGCGACGCGTGCGGGCGCTTGCGCGGTTCGTGCGCGGGCCATGCCGCTTCCGCGCTGCGGCATTGTGGCCGAATGGCGGAAAGAAACTTGTGGATTCGCTCGACCCCGCGCCGTTGCTGGCGTTGCGCGGCGTCGCGTTTGCGGCCGTGCGCGCGGCGTATGCGAATTTGCGATATCCGTTTAGACGTCTGGACGGCTCGGGCCGCGCGCGACCGCGCGCGCCGCCGGACGATCGCGCCGTGAATCGGGCGGTGCGAGATTCGTTGCATCTTCGTGCATGTGCTTGTCGCGCATCGAAAACTTGTTGACACTGCACAACGACAGGAATAATTTCCGCGCCGTTGAAACGCGCGCGTAACGGAGATATGACGGCAGCTAAGTACATCGCCCCGTATGTCGAACACGGGCAGAAGGCCGAGGCGGTCAGAAAGATCACGGTCTCGATCCCCACACACGTACTTCGACTCCTCTCCGACGAACGAACGCGGCGGCAGGTCGCCAACCTCCGCCACGCTACCAACAGCGATTTGCTGTGCGAAGCGTTTCTGCACGCTTTTACTGGGCAACCACTGCCAACTGACGAGGAGCTAAAACGTATGGCCATGAAGAAAGCAACCGCGAAGAAACCCGCCGCCAAGAAAGCCGCGGCGAAGAAAGCCACCGTGAAGAAGGCTGCGCCGGCCAAGAAGGTCGCCAAGGCCAAGGCGCCGGCAGCCAAGAAGGTTGCCGCCAAGAAGCCGGCGGCCAAGAAGGCTGCGGCGAAGAAGACCACTGCCAAGAAGGCCACCGCCAAGAAGGCGACTCCGGCGAAGGCCGCTCGCGCGACGAAGGCTGCGAAGCCGGCCGCCAAGCCTGCTGCGAAGCCGGCCGCGAAGTAACACCGCTACACCGCTACAAGAAACAAACGCAAGAACGGTACTTTCCCTCCCTGCGGTGCCCAGCGCAGGGAGAGGACTTGCCGGATAGAAACGCCGCCTCTAGCGGCGTTTTTTGTTGGTGCCGAGCCGGACGCTTTTCGAGCACGCCTCCCAAGCACTAGCATCCGACTATTCGTCGTCGGAGAAGTCTCATGCGCTGGGTGCTGCGTCTCGTCGTCTACCTGCTGGTCGCGATCGTCGCGGCGATCGGCGTCGCCTTCGTGCTGCCGTCGACGTCGCACGTCGAACGTTCGATCACGATCGACCGGCCCGCGTCGCAGATCCACCTCCTGCTGTCGGGCTTCAGGCGATTCAACGAATGGTCGCCGTGGTTCGGACGCGATCCGAACGCGACGTACACGCTCAGCGGCCCGGCGCGCGGCATCGGCGCGAAGCTCGCGTGGGCGAGCGCGCAGGCGGATGTCGGCACCGGCAGCCAGACCGTCGTCGCGCTCGCGCCGAACGAGTCGGTCGACATCGAACTCGAGTTCGAGGGCTACGGCAAATCGGCCGCGCGATTCGCGCTCGCGCCGAACGGCGTCGGCACGCGCGTGACGTGGTCGTTCGACGGCCGGCATCCGCTCGCGTTCGACGGCGCGTTCGTACGCAACGTGATCGGCCGCTACATGGGCCTCGCCATGGATCGCATGGTCGGACCCGACTACGAGGCGGGTCTCGCGAAGCTCAAGCGTCTGGTCGAATCGTTTCCGAACGTCGACGTCGCCGGCGTCGCGCCGGAAGTCGTCGAGCTTCCGCCGCGCAAGATCGTGACGGTGACCGGCACGGTCTCGCTCGACGATCCCGCGCTCGTCGCCAAATCGCTGCGCGACGCCTTCGCACAGGTGTGGCGATTCGCCAGCGACAACAAGCTCGCGATCGAAGGCGAACGCCTGACCCTGACGCGCGCGTCCGACGGCGCGAGCTGGACCTACGACGCCGGCGTCGGCGCCGCGTGGGACGTGATGCCGCAGGACGCGCTGGTGCTCGGCCGGCAGGTGCCGGCGGGGCGCGCGGTGCGCGTGTCGTACGTCGGCCCGCTCAAGGGGCTGTCGAAAGTCGTGCAGCAGGCGCATGGGTGGATCGCGGTGCAGGGCTGGAAGACGCGCGACATGACCTTGCAGGAATACAGCGGCGATCTCGACGCGCCCGATCTCAAGGTCGTCGTCAGCATTCCCGTCGAATAGTGACCGGCGAGCGGCGCAATCTGACAACGGCCGTACGCGCGCCGTCGCGCACGGCCGCGTAACGCGGCGAAGAACCGAACCGATCGATGGCATGCAGATTGCGACACCCGTCGCAAAATGCGCTATCTTCGAATCGTCCGCGCAAAGCGGCCGCGTAGGCACAGGGGAGCACTGGTAGCCAAGCGATGCGGCCGTCGGAGGAGACCGACTCGGAGGACACCGATAGGGATGCGCGGATTCCCGGAAAACTTCCTGCGACGAGAAACCATGGCTGCCACTATCGATTTTTCGCCTCTTCGCCGCGCGCGCGGCAACGCCGTCCTCATTGCGCTCGTCGTGCTCGTGCTGCTGTCGATCGGCGGCGCGGCAGCCTGGTACTTCCTCGTACGCAAGCCGGCCGTCGAGCCGACGCTGGAACAGGCGCCGACCATGTCGGCCAACGCCGAACCCGGCGCGGCCACCGCTCCGGCGGACGCGACGCCCGCGCCCGGCGCGGTCGACAAACTCAATTCCCTGTCGGTCGACCAGCTGTTCAAGGAGGCGCGCACGGCGCTCAACGAACAGCGGCTCGTCGCGCCGGCGAGCAACAACGCGCTGGAGTTCTACCTCAAGATTCTCGAGAAGGAGCCCGGCAACAGCGGCGCGCAGGAAGCGTTGCGCGAGCTGTTCACGTTCGCCGCGAGCGCGGCCGAACAGGACATCAACGCACGCAACATCGACGGTGCTCAGCGCGTCATCGAACTTCTGACGAAGGTCGACGCGAACAACTACACGTTGACGATCCTGCGCTCCAAGCTCGACGCGCAGCGCAAGATCGTCGACCGTGAAGCGGCTCAGGCGCAGGCGCAGGCCGATGCAGCGGCACGCCGGGCCGCCGAGCCCGCGGCGACCGCCGCGGCGACGCCTGCGGCCGGCACGGCGCCGGCCGCGGGCACTTCTTCCGGCGCGTCGACGCCGAGCGCGCCGAGCACGCCGGGCGCGACGCCGCCCGCGGCCGCGAGCACGACGCCGGCCGACAGCGCCGCGACGGCCGCGGCAACGCCCGCGCCGGCGGCACCGGCGCCGGCTGCCGGCGGAGAAACCCGCGACGCGGTGCTCGTGGGACAGGCGCAGCCGGTCTATCCGACGACGGCGGTGCGCCGCCGGCAGGAAGGCTGGGTGATGGTCGAGTTCACCGTGACGACGACGGGCGGCGTCGCGAACGCGCGCGTCGTCGATTCCGACCCGCCGCGCACGTTCGATCGCGCCGCGCTCGACGCGGTGCAGAAATGGACGTTCCGTCCGGCCGTGCGCAACGGCGATCCGGTCGACGCGACGGTGCGCCGCAGAATCGAATTCAAGATGTGACCAATCGGTTCGCGCGCAGCGCGCACCGATGGGTCATCCCGACGAAGGTCGGGATCCACAAGGCCGGCGCAAGCCGGCCTTTTTGATGCAGAGGCGCGCAGCGCACCTCCTTCGAGCCGCCTACGCCAGCAACGCCTGCCTCACCGCCGCCAGCGCCGTGCGTTCGGCGTCGCCGTCGGGCACATGATTGAGCGTCAGCAGCGCCGCCGCCGCGCGCTCGTGATGCGCGGCATCCAGGCGTTGCGTCAGCACGCCCGCAAGATCGCACAGCATCAGCAGCGACAGCCCGGCGACGTCCGGCGCGAGCGCCGCGCGTTCGAGCGTCTGCTGCGCTTCGTTGCGCGCCTGCCATGAACGCAGCGGATAGCGCAGCGCGTCGCGGCGCCAGAAGCGCCAGTCGCGCTCGCGATGCAGGAAGTCGCGCCGCACGAGGCCCTCCAGTACCGCGTGCGGCAGCGGCGCCAGACGCTTCTCGATACGGGCGACCGCGTTCGCGATGCCGTCGTCGTTGCGGTCGTGCAGGGCCTTGGCGGCGCGGTCGAGCAGATGATGGGCCGGCGGCAGGCGGTCCTCGAGCACGAGCCGGCGCTGCTGCAGGTGCAGCCGCCGTTGCACGACGAGTTCGAGCGCGAGACCGGCGGCGCAGAGCGTGGCGAGGCCGGTGCCCGCGCGCGGCAAGGTGACGGTGCCGCCGGCCGGGTCGAGCGCCAGCAGCACGAAGCGTTCGGTGATCAGCACGAGCGGCATTCCCCTGAAACGCGCGCAGTATAGACCCGCGGTACGCCCACGACTGTCTCGCTGCCGGCTACTCGTCGCCGCCGCCGACGGCGATCGTCGAGCGCTCCAGGCCCTCGACGCCGGCCCAGTCGATCTGCGGCAGCGACAGATAGCGGTCGAGCAGCATCGGCAGCATGCCGGTCGGCAGTGCGGTTTCGCAGTTCCACAGCATCACGACGCCGAAGCGGTGGCGCGGCAGGAACGCGATCACGCCGCGATAGCCCTGCACCGCGCCGGCGTGGAACACGAGCGTTTCGCCGGCGTAGTCGAACACGCGCCAGCCGAGCGCGTAGTGCGCGTCGCGCAGCCGGCTGCGGCGCCACGGCGACGAGCGCAGTTCGGTCGGCGTCGATACCTGCGCGCCGTGCAGCGTTTCGAGCAGCGTCGGCGACAGCACGTCCGGACGGCCGCCCATGTGCGCGATCAGGTACTGCGCCATGTCCTTGACGCTCGCGTTGACGCCGGCGGCCGGCGCCACGTGGTAGTAGTTCTCGCGCGGCTGGAACGGCATCCAGTTGCGTCCGCGGCGCGTATGCGGGCGAGCCCAGTCGAGGCTCGACTCGAGCGCGTCGCGGCCGTAGGTGGCCGTCGACATGCCGAGCGGGTGGAAGATGCGTTTTTCGACCTGGTGATAGAAGAAGTCGCCGGTCACCGCGTAGATCACGTCGCCGAGCAGGCTGAACGCGATGTTCTGGTAGCTGTAGCAGTCGCCCGCGCCGCAGATCGGATCGACTTCGCGCAGGCGGTCGATGAGGAGCGGATACGGCTCGTCGTCTTCGAGCAGGCGGTCGTACGTGTTGTGCGGCAGGCCGACGCGATGGCTCATGATGTCGCGCACGGTCAGGCGCTCGCTGCTGGCGACGTCCTTGAGCGCGAACGTCGGCAGCACGCCGGCGATGCGCGTGTCCCACGACAGGTAGCCCGCGTCGACGAGCTGGCCCGCGAGCGTCGCGGCGAACGATTTGGACAGCGACGCGAGGCGAAACACGGTCGAGGGCGTGACCGGCGCGCGCGTCGCGGCGTCCGCGTAGCCGATGCCGCGCTGCAGCAGCACCTGATCGCCCTGGACCACCGCGACGGCGAGGCCGGCGACCTGGCCCGACGCTTCGATCGCGTCGAGCCAGCCGTTCATGTCGTTCGCCGCCGTGAGGCCCGCGTTCGCGGGCGGCATCGCGGCGCTGACCGACGCGGCGCTCACTTCGAGCGGCAGCGCGGCGTTGCGCTTGCCGGCGACGGCTTTGCGTTTCGCGGCCTGCTGCGCCTTCGTGGCCTTCTGCGCGGCCTGCGCCGCGCGCGGTGTGCGCGCGTGGCTCGCGTCGCAGAACGCGACGGCGAAAACGCATCCGAAGACGAGGCCGGCCAGGCGGGCGAGCCTCATGGCGCGGCCACGCCCGGGAGTGCGGAAAACCGCATGTTATGCTCGAATTGGTGCGCACAAAGCGCGGCTGGAACAAAGGGGTAGAGCATGTTCTTGATCGTATTGCTGGTCGTACTGGCGGGCATTGTCTTTTACTTCATCGGCATCTACAACGGATTGATCCGCGGGCGCCTGAACTTCGAGAACGCGCTGGCGCAGATCGACGTTCAGCTGACGCGCCGCTGCGACCTGATACCGAACCTCGTCGAAGTCGCCAAGGGCTATATGAAGCACGAGCGCGAAACGCTCGAAGCGGTGATCGCGGCGCGCGAGCGCTCGCTCGGCGGCATCGCCGGCGCGAAGGCGCATCCGGGCGATCCGGCCGCGATGCGCGAACTCGCTTCCGCCGAAGGGCAGTTGAACCAGTCGCTCGGGCGCCTGCTCGCCGTCAGCGAGGCGTATCCCGACCTCAAGGCGAACCAGAACATGATGCAGCTCACCGAAGAGCTGACCTCGACCGAAAACAAGGTCGCGTTCGCGCGCCAGGCCTACAACGACGCGGTCATGGGCTACAACGTGCTGCGCGAGGTGTTTCCGAACTACATCGTCGCGAACATGTGCAATTTCGGGCAGGCGTACGTGCTCGAGATCGAGGCGCCGGAAAAACGCGACGCCCCGAAGATCTCGTTCTGAAAACGCCCACCCGCGCATGAATTTCTTCGAGCATCAGGACCGGGCTCGACGCGCGTCGCGCCGCATGCTCGTGCTGTTCGCGCTCGCGGTGCTCGTGATCGTCGCGGCGGTCGACGCGCTCGTGCTGCTCGCGCTGCGGGCGGACGGCGATGCGGGCGCACCGCTCGCCGACGCGCCGACGATCGTCGCCGCGAGCATCGTGACGCTCCTCGTGATCGGCGCGGCGTCGCTGTACAAGGTGGCGAGCTTGCGCGGCGGCGGCTCGGCGGTTGCGCGCGGGCTCGGCGCGACGCAGGTTTCCGCGCAGACGACGAACCTCGCGTGGAAGCGCCTGCGCAACGTCGTCGAGGAGATCTCGATCGCGTCCGGCGTGCCGGTGCCGGAAATCTACGTGCTCGAAGGCGAGGCGGGCATCAACGCGTTCGCCGCGGGCTACACGCCGTCCGACGCCGCCGTCGCCGTGACGCAGGGCGCGCTCGACAAGCTCACGCGCGACGAACTGCAAGGCGTCGTCGCGCACGAGTTCAGCCACGTTCTCAACGGCGACATGCGGCTCAACATCCGCCTGATGGGCGTCGCGTTCGGCATCCTCGTGCTCTCGGTCGCCGGCCGCAAGATCCTGGAGAACACGCGCGGTTCGGGCAGCAACGCGGCCGGCGC
Source organism: Tahibacter soli (assembly GCF_025717065.2). Taxonomy (GTDB): domain Bacteria; phylum Pseudomonadota; class Gammaproteobacteria; order Xanthomonadales; family Rhodanobacteraceae; genus Tahibacter; species Tahibacter soli. The sequence continues at coordinate 401,413 of NZ_JAOVZO020000001.1, forward strand.
CGCCATGTTCGGCGTCGCGCTGCTCGCGATCGGATCGATCGGCCTCTTCTGCGCGCGGCTGATCAAGGCTTCGGTGTCGCGCAACCGCGAATACCTCGCCGACGCGTCGGCCGTGCAGTTCACGCGGCAGACCGACGGCATCGCCGGCGCGTTGAAAAAAATCGGCGCGCTCGGCGTCGGCTCGCGCCTGGCGCGCGCCGACACGGAGGAAGTCGCGCACATGCTGTTCGGCGACGGCATCGGCTATTCGGCGCTGATGGCGACGCATCCGCCGCTGCGCAAGCGTCTCGCGCGCCTCGATCCGACGTTCGACGAACGCGAACTCGCGGCGATCGCGGCAGCCTGGACCGAGCCGGTGCACGGCCTGGACAGCGACGATCCCGATGCGTCCATTTCCGGATTTGTCGCAAAAGTACCGTATCGCAAGCGCCGCGAGACGCCGCCGCCCGCGCCGGACCTGCCGCACGCGCAGGCGTCGCTCGCGGTATCGGCGGCGCAGGTCGCCGAGCAGGTCGGCCATCCGCAATCCGACGACTATCGCGCCGCCGGCGCGATTCGCGCCGCGTTGCCCGCCGCGCTGCGCGACGCCGCGGCCGATCCGGCCGACGTCGAAGCGCTGGTGTTCGCGCTCGCGCTGTCGCGCGACGGGGCCGTGCGCGAACGCCAGCTGGCGCTGGTCGAGCGCGGTCGCGACGGCGTCGTGCGCGATCGCGTCGCGGCGCTGGCAGCGCTCGTCGCGCAAGCGCATCCGATGCAGCGCCTGCCGCTCGCGTCGCTCGCGTTTCCGCTCCTGCGCCGCAAACCGCGACCGCAGCTGCAGCAGTTCGTCGTGCTGCTCAACGGCCTCAACAACGTCGACGGCCGCATCGACGTCGACGAGTATTGCCTCTCCAAACTCGTATCGGTGCAGGTGCTCGAAGCGCTCGATCCGTCGCGCGCGCGTCCGACCGGCAGCCTGCGCCTGCCGCAGTGCCGCGACGCCGTGGTCGACGTCTGCGCCGTCGTCGCCGAACGCGGCCACGCCGACGCCGCAGCCGCGCAGCGAGCGTTTCAGCTCGGACTCGCCGAAGCGCTGCCGGACGCACGCGCGGCGTATGCGCCGCCGAACGACGCCGTCGAGGCGCTCGACCGCGCGCTCGCGACGCTCGATCGCCTGCAGCCGGCCGGCAAGGAATTGCTGGTGCGCGGGCTGACGCGCGCGATCAGCGACGACGGCGCGGTCAGCGTCGCCGAAGCCGAACTGCTGCGCACGATCTGCGCAAGCCTGCACTGTCCGCTGCCGCCGCTGCTCGCGCACGCCTGACTTTCGTTGCAAAACTGCGCGCCGGCTAAGGCATGCGCGGTCGAACGAATCCCGAATTTTGCACAAGTTGCGCGCCCGCGTTGACGTGGCAGCGCTCTTGTCGTGCGCGCAGTTACGGCAACGTGGCGACGGCGGCGCGGCGCGAAGATCGCCTCGCCCCGGCTGCGTGAGTCGGGGCGACACCGTTCGAGTGACTTGCAAAGCCACCGTGTCGAGACCGCGGTGGCTTTTTTTTGGCTGTACGAACGCGGCTGCGCGTACAGCGGCAGAGGCTTCGCACGTTGCGAAAACTGTGGCATGCTGGCGCAACTACGAAGGACTTCGTTCAAAGCCGATGCGACCAGAGGCCCTCGCCGATATCGCCCGCAACCGATCGCTGTCCGTCGCCGGACGACGCGTCGACGTCGGTGCGTTGCGCGTGATCGGCGACGGCACGAACGACAATGCCCGACTGACGCCCAAGGCGCTGGGCGTGCTGCTCGAACTCGCGCGCGAACCGGGCGTCACGCGCACGCGCGAGGAACTGCTCGAACGCGTGTGGGGCGGTGCCGGCGGCAACGACGTGCTGACGCAGGCGGTGAAGGAATTGCGCCGCGTGTTCTGCGACGATCCGACCGATCCGCGCTTCATCGAAACGGTGCCGCGCCTGGGCTATCGGCTGCTGGCCGACGTCGACTGGAACTGCGGGCGCGCGCTGCCGGAAGCGGCGAATCAGCCCGTCGCCGACACGGCGGTGCAGCTGCACGCGGCGTACCGGCGGCGCACGGTCTTCACCGTGGTCTGCACGCTCGCCATGGTCGCGGCGACCTTTGTGATGCTCGACCGGCGCGGCGACGCGCGCGTGGCCGCCGTGTACGCCGCGCGCGTCGAAGCGGCGCCGACGCTGACGACCGATCCGGGCGCCGAAACGGCGCCGCGCGTGTCGCCCGACGGCACGCGCGTCGCGTACGTTGCCGCCGACATCGACAGCGGCCGGCCGCGCGTGCATCTGCGCAGCGTTGCCGGTGCCGGCACGCTGCGGCCGACGCACGGCGGCGGCGACGAATCGTCGCCGGTGTGGTCGGCCGACGGTTCGGAACTGGCTTTCGTGCGCGCGTCGGCGAGTGCCTGCGAGTTCGTCACCGTACCCGCGCTGGGCGGCGCCGAACGGCGCCGCGGCACGTGCGACGCGGGCATGACCGGCGACTTCGACTGGTCGCCCGACGGCACGCAATTCGTGCTCGCTACCGCGCGCCGCGGCGACACCGCGCGGCTCGCGCATCGCTCGGTCACGGCGGGCGAAGCGGTGCCGTTCGATTATGCGCACGATCCGAACCAGCACGATGCGTATCCGCGCTACGCGCCGGACGGACGCCGCATCGCGTTTCGCCGCGGCCTGCCGCCGTACTTCGACCTGTACGTCGTCGGCGCGCGCGGCGGCGCGGTGCGCCGCGTGACGCGGCTGGGCGCCGACATCCACGGTTTCGACTGGCTGCCCGACGGCCGCTCGCTCGTGTTCGCGTCGAGCCACGGCGGCGCGCCGGCGCTGTATCGCGTCGACGCCGACGGCGGCAACGTCGAACCGCTCGGCGTCGGCCTCGCGCAGTCGCCGGCGTTCGCGCGGCAGGGGCGTACGGCCGTGTACGAAGTGCCGCGCCTGCGCACGACGCTGCGCGGCATCGTGCTCGGCGACGCCGGCGCGCCGAGCGACGTCGCCGCGTCGACCGGCAGCGACAGCCAGCCGGCGCTGTCGCCCGACGATACGCGCGTCGCCTTCATTTCCGATCGCAACGGCCGTCCGCAGCTGTGGCTGTACGACGGCGCCGAGCGACAGGCGGTGGCGCTCACGCACGACGCCGACGCGCAGCTCAACTATCCGGAATGGAACGGCGCCGGCACGCACGTGCTGGTGACGCGGCGCCGCAACGGCGTCGGCCAGCTCGTCGAGATCGACCTTGCGAGCCAGACGCAGCGCGCCGTGTCGCCGCCGCAGTACGACGTGCACTACGGCATCTACGCGCCGAGCGGCGGCTTTCTCGCGATCGTGCAGCACGAGGACGGGCCGCGGCTGCTGCGTTTCGCGAGCGACGCCTCGCTGCCGGCGGTGCTCGCGCGCAACGCGTCGTGGGTCGGCGCCGACGCGGTCGCCGGCGACGTGTACTACAGCCGTCCGGACGGCCAAACCGTACTGCGCCTCGCGCCGGGCGGCGCGCAGACCGTCGACGACTCCGTCGTCGCGACGATCGCCGGCGGCAACGCGTGGCGCATCGCCGCGGGCGCGCTGTGGTATCTCGACGCCGACGCCGACCGCCACGTCGCGCTCAAGCGTCGTGCGCTCGCGGGCGACGGCACCGGCGAGACGCAGCAGGCGTGGCGCAGCGACGAGCCGATCGACGCGAGCCACTTCTCGATCGGCGCCGACGCGCATCGCGTGCTCGTGACCGGCATCGTGCGCGACGACACCGACATCGGTCTCCTGCGCATCATCGGCAAATAACGCCCGCGCGCCGCACGTCACCCGCGACATCGCCCGACGCGGACTTTCAACGCGCGCGGGCCGCTTGCGTTTGCGCCCGCCGCGCGCGTTTTCGCATCGCCGTCGCACCGCCGTCGCACCGCGTTCGCTGCACGCGTGCGCGCACGCAGCGTCGCCGCTGCGCGCAACCCGGGCAACATCGCGCGCCGCACCCGGCACATCGCTCGCGCAGCTTCAGCGGCGCCGTTGCGATTTCGGCGTCGATTTCTTCAGTGCCGCGCATGTTGCCGATCGTGCGAAACAGCAGTCGCGGTATCGCCGCGGGCGTGTTTTCGCAAATTCCCGTCGAAATTTCGCCTCCCCTTAAGCGTCCGTTCGCTTCGCTTTCGCACCGCTTCGGGACTCGCTCTCGCCCGAGCTTCGATGCTCGGCGCAACGCACGAAGGGAGGGCGACATGAAGATCATCAGCGAGAATCTGCGCTACGGCGCACGCATCGACATCGGAAGCGGCGACGCGTTCCGGCAGCGCTACGGCGACGGGCTGCTCGTCGTGGTCGGCGGCGGTCGCGGCGCGACCGTCGCGAGCGCCGGCGACGGCGGCGGCCTGTGGCTGCCGCTGCGCGGACGCCTGAAGGTCGCCAGCGGTGAGGCGAACTTCACGCTCGAACCGGGACAGGTATTTCTGTCCGAACCGGAACTGCGCACGCAGATCGGCGGTCGCGGCGCGTCGCTGTGGCTCGGACTCGTCGCGCAGCGCGCCGGCTGGCGCCGCGTGCTGGCACGCGCGAGCGGCGCGATCGCGCCGGAGACCTCGCTCGTGCCGGCATGGCACAAGGCGCCGCCGCACCTGCGCCGGCTCGGCGTGCGCCTCGCCCGCGCGTGCCTGGCGCGCGCGTCCGAGCAGGAAACGCAACACGCCTGCGACGATCTCGTCGGCGGCGTGCTCGACCTGCAGGCCGGTTTCGACGCGATGGTCGAACGCTGTCCGGGCCGCACGCTCGCGCAGCGGCAGGGCGTGTTCCTGCGCCTGCAGCGCGTGCGCAACCACATGGCGCTGTCGTGCCAGCAAGAGCTCGACGTGCCCGAGCTTGCGCGCATGGCGAGCTATTCGCCGTGGCATTTCATTCGCGCGTTCCATGCCGTGTACGGCGAAACCCCGCACGCGTACCTCGTCGAGCAGCGCCTGGATCGCGCGCGCCGGCTGCTGCGCTCGAGCCCGCTCGCGATCAGCGAGATCGCGCTCGCGATCGGGTTTGAAAATCGCTGCGCGTTTTCACGGCTGTTCAAGCAGCGCTTCGGCGTCAGCGCCGCGCAGCTGCGGCGCGAATACGGACGGGCGGGCGCGGTGCGCGCACGGCGTTGCGATCCGCGCGAATTGCCGGTGCGCGCAAGTATGGCAACGCGCCCCGCCAATTCCGGCCAACTCGCGCTCGCCACGGATTTTTAACGTTGACGGCACGCGTTGCACACGGATGCGCTCCGTCTGCAACGCCTTTCGCCGGTCGCGCGGAACACGGGCCCGGTGCCGTTGCGGCGGCAGCGCCACACGCTGCTGCCGAATTCGAATCATCAGGAGAACATCATGCTCAATTCATCGCTACCGCGCGCGGTGCGCACCGCTCTCGGCGGATCGTTCGCCGGCGCCGGCGCGGCCCTGGCGGCGCTGGCCGGCGGCGCGGCTCTGCCGGCGTTCGCGCAGGACGCGGGCTCTGCGAACACCGACAAGCTCGAAACGATCGTCGTGACCGGTTCGCGCATTCGCCGCGTCGATCTGGAAACCGCGAGCCCGGTGTTCGTGCTCGACAAGTCGCAGATCGAAAAGACCGGCAAGCTCACGATCGGCGACCTGTTGCAGTCGACGCCGGCCGTGGCCGGCGGTGCGACCGCGACGAACCCGGCGGTGAACAACGGCGGCGGTACCGGCGCATCGACGATCGACCTGCGCGGCCTGGGCCCGCAGCGCACGCTGGTGCTCGTCAACGGCCGTCGCCTGACCGGCCCGGCGCCGGACGTCAACGCGATCCCGGTGAATCTCATCGAGCGCGTGGAAGTGCTCAAGGACGGCGCATCCGCCGTGTACGGTTCCGACGCGATCGGCGGCGTCGTCAACTTCATCCTGCGCAAGGACTATCAGGGCGCCGAAGTCGCGGTCGACTACGGCATCGCCGACAAGGACGACGGCCAGCGGCAAGGTTTCTCGGCGACGTTCGGTCACGCCAGCGACAAGGGCAGCGTGATGATCGGCCTCAACTACCACAAGCAGGACGAAGTGCTCGCGAGGGACCGCGACTTCTCCAAAGATGCCATTTATCTCTCGTCCGGCGTCGCGTCGGCGGCGGGCTCGAGCCGTACGCCGCGCGGCCGCGTGTTCCTGCCCGACGACATCCTCGCGCGCTACGGCGGCTGCGACGACGGCGCGGGTTCCGTCACGCGCGTTCCGGGCGCCGCGGGTACGTCGCTCGACGACTACCGCTGCTACGACGGCGCGGTCGATTCGTACAACTTCCAGGCCGTCGGCAACCGCGAACTGACGCCGCAGGAGCGCGGCAGCCTGTTCGTCGTCGGCAACTATCGGCTGTCCGACAGCGTCGAGGCGTACGTCGAGGCGTTCTACAACCGCACGAGTTCGTCGTTCGCGATCGCGCCGCTGCCGTTCGACGCGCGCAGCGACAACGTCATCATCTCGGCGCAGAACATGTACAACCCGTTCGGCGTCGATTTCGGCCGCAGCGGTCCGAACGATTCCGGCAATTCGTTCTTCCTGCGCCTGGAAGCGCTCGGCAACCGCGCCGCGTCCGCCGGCACCGACACGGTGCAGACGAACATGGGCCTGCGCGGCGGCATCGGGGACACCAGCTGGCAGTGGGACGCGAACTTCACGTTCGGCCGCACCTCGCTCGTGCAGCGCTTCACCGGCTATCTGTACCAGCCGGGCCTGTCGGCCGCGCTCGGTCCGTCGTTCCGCGACGCGAACGGAAACCCGACGTGCGGCACGCCCGACGCGCCGATCGCCGCCTGCATTCCGATCAATCCGTTCAACCCGGAAACGACGCCGGCCGGCTTCGCCGCGCTGTCGGCGCCGTATACGAACCGCACGACCGTGATCCAGCGCGAAATCGACGTCAACGCGAACGGCGAGCTGTTCGAACTGCCGGCCGGCGTGGTCAGCCTCGCCGTCGGCGGCACGTATCGCAAGGAATACCAGAACTTCGTGCCGGACTTCCTCGTCATCGCGCAGGGGCCGGACTTCACCAACTGCTTCCTCGCGCAGGACGCCTGCACGTCGCCGATCAACGGCGGGTTCAACGTCAAGGAAGCGTACGGCGAAATGTTCATTCCGGTACTTCGCGACGTCGCGTTCGCCAAGACGCTGAACGTCACGCTCGGTTCGCGCTATTCGAAGTATTCGACGTTCGGCAACACGACGAACTCGAAGATCGGCCTGGAGTGGCGCCCGATCGACGACCTGTTGTTCCGCGCGACGATCGCCGAGGTGTTCCGCGCGCCGACGGTCAGCAACCTGTTCTCGGCGCCGGCGTCGAACTCGCCGACGTTCCGCGATCCGTGCATCGGCCTCACCACGCCGGTCGGCGTCAACGCGAACATCGACCGCGCGTGCGCGAACGTGCCGCGCGACGGTTCGTTCGAAGGGCCGCCGAACGGCCAGACGACCGGCCTCGTTTCCGGCAATCCGAACCTGAAGCCGGAAGCGGGCAAGGCGTTCACGTGGGGTCTCGTGTACGACCCGAGCTGGCTCGAAGGCGCGTCGCTGAGCATGGACGTGTGGCGCTTCGCGCTCAACGACAACATCAGCGCGCTCGACGTCAACACGGTCGCGACGCAGTGCTACAACGCCGGCAACCTGTGCGAATTCATCCACCGTTTCTCGGCCGACGGCCAGGTGTTCTACATCGACCAGCCGACGCTCAACCTCGGCCGGCTCGATGCCAAGGGTCTCGACTTCGGCATCAAGTACCGCCTGCCGGAAACGCCGATCGGCAATTTCCGCTTCTCGATCGACACGACGTACGTGGCGAAGTTCGACCAGCTGATCCGCGACCAGGCCGGCAATCCGACCGGCGTGATCCACGCCGCGGGCCACTTCAACCGCCAGCTCGGCAACTACGCGCGCTGGCGCGGCCTCGGCACGATCGGCTGGGATCTGGGCAACTTCGACGCGAGCTGGACGACGCGCTACGTGCACGGCTTCCAGCTCGGCAGCCTGCGTCCGGACGGCGACAGCGCGGACGGCACGTTCCCGAACGTCGTCGTGAAATACGGCGCGTCGACGTACCACAACTTCCAGTTCGGCTACGCGATCGAACCGATCAACGCGCGCGTGGAGCTGGGCGTCGACAACGCGTTCGACAAACAGCCGCCGATCCTGTTCCAGAACAACGTGACGAACGGCAATACCGATCCGGTGACGTTCGACACGGTCGGGCGCTACTACTGGGCGCGGTTCAGTGTGAAGTTCTGAGCGAAGTGGCGATGTGAACGACGCCGCGCGGAGCGATCCGCGCGGCGTTTTGCCAAGTCGCATCGACAACCTCGACTCGAAGCAGTCCTGCGCGTCGCCCCCCTCATCCCAGCCTTCTCCCCCAACGCGGTTGGGGGAGAAGGAGCCGAGGATGCAGGCTCCGCGTCGCATAAGCCCTCTCCCTCAAGCTTGCTTGGGGGAGAGGGTTTGGGTGAGGGGGCGACGCTCAGGTCTTCGTTGCGCGATGGAGGTATTCTCAACCGGCGATCAAAGCCGCCGCACGCTCCGCGATCATGATCGTCGGCGCGTTCGTATTGCCTCCCGGCAGGCACGGCATCACCGACGCGTCGACCACGCGCAGCCCGTCGACGCCGCGCACGCGCAGCTGGTTGTCGACGACCGCATCGGCGTCGGCGCCCATGCGGCACGTGCCGATCGGGTGGTAGATCGATTCGGCCTTGCGCCGCACGAACGCTTCGATGTCGGCGTCGCTGCGCACGGCGTCGCCCGGGTAGATTTCCGGTCCGCGATACGGCGCGAACGCGGCCTGCGCGAAGATCTCGCGCGACAGCTTCGCCGCTTCGATCATCATTTTCAGGTCCCAGCCGTCGGCGTCGGAGAGATAGTTCGCGTGGATCGCGGCCGGTGCGGCCGGGTCGGCCGAACGCAGGCCGATGCGTCCGCGGCTTTTCGGACGCAGCGCGCACGCGTGCAGCGTGTAGCCGTTGCCGGGCAGGCGGTGACGGCCATGATCGTCGAGGAGGGCCGGCACGAAATGGAACTGCACGTCGCAGCGCTCGTCCGGCGCGTGGCGGCTGCGCACGAAGCCGCCGACTTCGGCGATGTTCGACGTGCCGATGCCTTGACGCTTGAGCAGGAATTTCAACGCGATCGCGACGTCGTTCGTGCGGTCGTACGTGACCGGCTGCGTGCAGCGCACGAGCGTGCAGATGTCGAGGTGATCCTGCAGGTTCGCGCCGACGCCGGCGACGTCGGCCTCGACGCGAATGCCGTGCGCGCGCAGGTGATCGGCCGGGCCGACGCCCGAGAGCATCAGCAGCTGCGGCGAATTGATCGAGCCGCCGCACAGGATCACTTCGCGGCCTTCGGCGCGCGTCAGACGGCCGTAGTGGCGGTAGTCGACGCCGCTCGCGCGACCGCCGGACACGAGCACGCGCTCGGTGCGCGCATGCGTGCGGATCGTGAGGTTGGCGCGACCGCGCGCGGGCGCCAGATACGCCGCGGCGGCCGAGCAGCGCGCGCCGTTGCGCTGCGTGACCTGGTAGTAGCCGAAGCCTTCCTGCGCCTGCGCGTTGAAGTCGTCGTTGCGCGGATATCCCGTCGCCGCGGCGGCCGCGAGCGCGACGTCCGAAAGCGGGTTGTGATGGCGCAGATCGGATACGCCGAGCGGTCCGTCGGCGCCGTGCCACGCGTCGGCGCCGCGCGTATTGGCTTCGCTCGCGCGGAACACCGGCAGCACGTTGCGCCAGGCCCAGCCGTCGTCGCCGGCGAGCGCGGCCCATTCGTCGTAGTCGCGCGCGTCGCCGCGGATGTAGCACATCGCGTTGATCGAACTCGAACCGCCGAGCACCTTGCCGCGCGGCCACCACAGGCGCCGCCCGTCGAGCTGCGGTTCGGGTTCGGTGTTGTAGTCCCAGTTCACGCGGCGGTTGTTGACGAGCTTGGCGAGGCCGGCCGGCATGTGGATGAACGGGTGCCAGTCGCGACCGCCGGCTTCGAGCAGCAGCACGCGCGTGCGCGGATTCGCGCTCAACCGGTTCGCCAGCACGCAGCCGGCGGAGCCGGCGCCGACGATGATGTAGTCGTAAGTCATTCCGTTTGCCGTCAACAAGACCCGTCGAGGCTAGGAGGCGCGGCTAGAGCAGATGCTCCATCGCAGTGCACCATTGCGGCTCAGGCGAGTACCGCGACCGTGTCGCCGAGTCGGATCGTGCCCGCCCCGCGCGGAATCAGGTTTTGCCCGAACGTCACGCCCTTGGGCGTGCGGCGGTACGTGATCAGCGTGCGCAGCGGCTCGCCGGCCGGATCGCGTTCGCCGCGTTCGGGGTCGACCGTCGTGAACACGCAGCGCGTGCACGGCTTGACGACGTCGAACTCGACCTCGCCGACGCGGATGCGCGTCCAGCCGTCCTCGGCGTGCGGCGCGACGCCGTCGACGACGAGGTTCGGGCGAAACCGCAGCATCGGGATCGGCTGCGCGAGCTTGCCGTTCAACTGATCGAGCGCCGCTTGCGAAATCAGCAGCACGGGAAAGCCATCGGCGAAGCTCACCTCGTCGCCGGGTTCGGCGTAGCTCTCGTCGACCGCGCGCCGCGCGGCGGCGTCCATGTACACGAGATCGGCCGGCTGGCCGAGGAACCGACTCAGCCACGCACGGGCCGCCGCATCCGCGGCCAGCGCGCCGACCGTCGCGCCCCACACCTCGACGGTGCGGCGCGCGCGATCGGGCGAAGGCGTCGCGACGGCGAGCGGCTGCATGCCGGGCGCGTCGAAGACGAGGCCGTGCGCGTCGGGCGCGACGCGGATCAGCGGCATGCGCGAGAACTCGCGGCCGGTGACGAACTTGCCGTTCGCGTCGACGATCATCCAGCGCCGGTCGTGCGCGAGGCCGCGCGTTTCGACCTGCGCTTCGCGCGGCGCGAGGGCGGCGCACGACTTGACGGGGTACACGTGCAGTGCGGAGAGAGTCGCGTTCATCGCGCGATTATGCCGGCTGCGCGCGACGAAAGCCGGAGCCATTGCGCAATCCATTTTGCGGGCCACACGCCGGTCGCGGGATTGCGTTAGTCTTGCGCCGGCCCGTCTCCCGATAAAACCAGCGCATGCCGAAACGGATCGCGGTCGAACGACACGAATGGCCCGCGCTCGTGGTGTCGTTCAGCTATTTTTTTCTCGTGCTCGCGGCGTACTACATGGTGAGGCCGGTGCGCGACCAGCTGTCGGCCGCCGTCGGCTCGACGGCGCTGCCGATGTTCTATCTCGTGACGTTCGTCGTCACGTTGTCGCTGACGCCGCTGTTCGGCGCGCTCGCATCGCGTTTTCCGCGCCGGCAGTTCGTGCCGGCCGTGTATCTGTTCTTTCTCGCGTGCCTGCTCGGCTTCATTCCGCTGTTCGAGATGCAGGACCAGATCGGCGCGAAGCTGCTCGGCACGATCTTCTTCGTCTGGGTCAGCGTGTTCAACCTGTTCGTCGTCGCGGTGTTCTGGAGTTTCATCGCCGACATCTTCGATCCGCAGCAGGCCCGCCGGCTGTTTCCCGTCATCGCCGTCGGCGGCGCGCTCGGCGCGATCGCCGGGCCGCTCGTGACGAAGGGGCTCGTGTACGAGGTCGGGGTCAGCGGCCTGCTGGTGCTGTCGGCGTCGCTGCTGGGCCTGTGCATCGCCTGCATCTTTTCGCTGTCGGCGTGGGCGCGGCGCAACCCGGTCGCGTCCGAGCCCGATCGCGACGCGCGCATCATCGGCGGCAGCATGATCGGCGGCGTCGTGCAGACGCTGCGCTCGCCGTTCCTGCGCCGCGTGGCGCTCCTGCTGCTGCTCGGCGACGCGGTCGGCACGGTCATCTACGCGATGCTCAGCGACTACAGCAACGCGACGTTCACGACGCGCGAGGAACGCATCGCGTTCGCGTCGAACGTCGATCTCTACGCGAACGTGCTGCAGATCGCGCTGCAGGTGACGCTGACGCGCGAGCTGCTGATGCGCTTCGGGCCGTCCGCGGCGATCATCGTCGACGGCCTGATCAAGGCCGTCATGCTCGTGGGCCTGATCGTGTTCGGCGCCGGCTGGATCGTCGTCGTGGCCGTGATCACGCGCGCGAGCGCGTACGGCGTGTTCAAGCCCGGCGCCGACAGTCTGTACACGATGGTCGACGCCGAAACGCGCTACAAGGCGAAAAATTTCATCGACACGGCCGTGTGGCGCTTCGGCGATCTCGTGGTGACGTCGGGCTTCAACCTGTTGCGCGCGGTCGGCGTCACGTTGCCGGGGTTCGCGCTGCTCACCGTCGCCGCCGCGCTGACGTCCGCCTGGCAGGGCTGGCGCGTCGCGCAGTCCGACGAACTGACCGGCAAGCCCGACGAAAAAGCCGCCGCGTAGGCCGGCGCGGAACCCCGTACACTTGCCGGCGTCGTTGCAGCGGCTTGTCGAATAGGGAGTGTTCCATGCGCACTGTGCTCGGCCTCGTTGCGTTGCTGTTCGCGTCCGTCCTCTGCGCGCAGTCGCCCGCGCCGCCCGATCCGATTCCGCCGCCGCTGCGCGACTGGCGCGGCTGGGTGCTCAAGGACCTCGACTACCGTGCCTGCCCGCTGATCGCCACGCAGGGTGCCGAATCCGCCGACGACTATCTGTGCGCGTGGCCCGGCCGCGTGACGATCGACGCCGGCGCGACGGGCGCCGCGATCGCGCAGACATGGCGCGTCGAGGCGACGTCGTGGGTGCCGCTGCCCGGGGACGCCGAATATTGGCCGCAGGAGGTGACGGTCAACGGGCAGGGCGCGCCGGTGCTCATGCACGACGATCAGCCCGCGCTGCGACTCGCGCCCGGCACGTACCAGATCAAGGCGCGCATTCCGTGGGCGCAGCGCCCGCAGCAGCTGCGGCTGGCGGCGGTCGTGGGCCTCGTCGACCTGCGCGTCGACGGCAAGGCGGTGACGCCGCTGCAGCGCGACGGCGACGAGCTGACGCTCGGCCGCGGCGAAACCGAGGAACCCGAGGCCGACGAGATCGGCATCAAAGTGTTCCGCAAGCTGACCGATGCGATTCCGGCGCAGCTCTCCACGCACCTGGAAATCTCCGTGTCCGGCCAGGCACGCGAGGAGACGTTCGCGCCGGTACTGCCGGCCGGAGTCGTTCCGACGCAGCTCGCCGGCGACCTGCCGGCGCGCATCGACGCCGAAGGCCGCCTGCACGTGCAGGTGCAGCCCGGCACGTGGGTGCTCACGCTCGATGCGCGGCTCACCGAACCGTTGACCAGGCTCGCCGCGAAGCTCGCATCCGAGCCGTGGCCCGAGCAGGAAATCTGGAGTTTCCAGGCGAATCCGGGCCTGCGCGTCACGAGCGTTGCCGGTGATACGCCGATCGATCCGGCGCAGGCCGGCGTGCCGGGCGACTGGCGCGCGCTGCCGGCGTTCGCGCTCGGCGACGGCGCCGCGCTGACGATCGAAGAACGCGCGCGCGGCCTGTCGGCCGACGATGCGAATCGATTGACGCTCGTGCGCGAGGCGTGGCTCGATTTTTCCGGCGCGGGCTTGAACGCGAAGGACCAGATCAGCGGCCGCATGCAGCGCGACTGGCGGCTCGATCTCGCGCCGCCGTTCACGCTCGAACGCGCCGAGGCCGACGGCGAAGGCCTGCTCGTCACGAAGGGCGCCGGCGAAGGCCGCACCGGTGTCGAGCTGCGCAATCCCAATGTGAATCTTTCCGCCGGCGTGCGCATCGCCCAGGCCGGCGGCGAACTGCCGATCGCCGGCTGGAAGCACAGCTTCGACCAGGTACAGCTGTCGCTGCACCTGCCGTACAGCTGGCGCCTGATCGCCGCGCCCGGCGCCGATCGCGCCGACGGCAGCTGGATCTGGCGCTGGACGCTGCTCGACGTGTTTCTCGTCGCGGTGATCGGCCTCGCCGCCGCGCGCGCCTTCGGCTGGCTCGGCGGCGCGTTCGCCGCGGGCTATCTCGTGCTCGCGTACCACGAGGCCGCCTCGCCGTTGTGGGCGCTGCTCGCGGCGCTCGCGCTGCTGCTGCTCGCGCGCGCGCTGCCGGCCGGACGCCTCGCCGACGTCGCGCGCTGGGCCGCGCGCGGCGCCTGCGTGCTGCTCGTGCTCGTCGCGCTGCCGTTCATCGCGACGCAAGTACGTTATGTGCTTTATCCGCAATTGGAAAATGCGGCCGACGACTTCGGCATCGTCGACGGTTTCGCCGGCGGGGCCATGCAAATGGAGATGCAGGCCGCACCGGCGCCGGCCGCGCCGCCGCCGCCGCCCGCGCCCGTGGCAGAGACGAACGCACAGGACAGCTCGTCGCTCGAATCGGTCGTCGTTGCCGGCAGCCGCGTGGCGAAGAAGATCGCCGGTGCGCCGCCCGAACAGGCGGGCTACAGCGGCCTGTACCGCCATCGCGCCGCGCGCCAGCGCTACGCGCAGAACACCGTGATCCAGGCCGGCCGCGGCGAGCCGGGCTGGCGCTTCGGCACGACCGCGTCGTTGAGCTGGAGCGGCCCCGTGCTCGCCGAACAGAGCGTGCGCCTGCTGCTGGCGCCGCCGTGGCTCGTGCGCGCGTTGCGCCTGGTCATGCTCGCGCTGCTCGTCTTGACGATCGTCGCGGTCGCACGGCGCGCGTTCGCCGGCGTCGCGGCGCCACCGACGGCACCGCGCGGTGCGACCGCGCTCGCGGTGTTCGGCTTCGCGACATTGCTCGCCGCGGGCGGCGTGCGCGCGCAGGCCGGTTATCCGTCCGACGAATTGCTCGAACAGCTGCGCGAACGCATCGTCGAAGCGCCGGCCTGCGCGCCGGGCTGCGCGAACGCGGCGCGCGCGATCGTGCGCGCCGACGCCGGCGCGGTGCGCGTGGCGCTCGACATCAACGCGGGCGAGCGCGTGGCCGTGCCGCTGCCGGGCGAAGACGCCGCGCTCGATCTGGCGAGCGTGCGCGTCGACGGTGCGGTGCAGGAGCACGTCGTGCGTCACGACGACGTGCTGTGGCTGGCGCTCGCGCGCGGCGTGCATCGCGTCGAACTCGAATTCCGCACCGGCGACACCGACCACCTCGCGCTGAAATTCCCGCTCAAGCCCGCCTTCGTCGACGTGTCGCTCGACGGCTGGCAGGCGACCGGCGTCAACGAAAACCGGCTGCTCGGCGACACGCTGTCGCTCGCGCGCGAGCGCCGCGGCGACGACGCGCAGGCGTCGCCGCGCGGCGCGGCGCAGCAGTTTCCGCCCTACGTGCAGGTCGAACGCCGGCTCGTGTTCGATCTCGAATGGCGCGTCGAATCGCAGGCGACGCGCATCGCGCCGCGCACCGGCGGCTTCTCGGTCGCGGTGCCGCTCCTGCCCGGCGAGCAGCTGCTCAGCTCCGGCGTGCGCCAGCAGGACGGCAAGGTGCTGCTGTCGTTCGGCGGCGATCAGGCGCAACTGAGCTGGTCGAGCCGGCTCGACCCGTCGGCGAGCGTCGCGTTGACCGCGCCGGCGCTCGCCGATCGCGCGGAAGTGTGGAAAGTGGTACAGAATCCGACGTGGCACGCGCAGTTCGCCGGCGTGCCCGAAGTGCAGTCGGCCGAGAGCGGCGCCGAGTGGACGCACGAGTTTCGCCCGCTGCCCGGCGAAACGCTGACCATCGCGCTGGCGCGGCCCGAGGCGGTTGCCGGCCGCAGCATCGCGATCGACGGCGTGACGGCGGCGAGCAGCGCCGGCCTGCGCGCGCTCGACACGCAATTGACGTTCACGCTGCGCAGCACGCAGGGCGGTGAGCACGCGATCGCGCTGCCGGCCGGCGCCGAAGTGCTCGCGGTGCAGAAGAACGGCCAGCCGCTGAACGTGCGGCCGCGCGAGGATCGCCTGAGCCTGCCGGTGACGCCGGGCGCGCAGACGTTCGTCGTTTCGTTGCGGCAGCCGCAGCCGATCGGCATCGTCGCGCGCACGCCGGCGTTCGCGCTCGGCGCGCCGGCGGCCAATCTGCGCACGTCGCTGTCGTTGCCGGAAGACCGCTGGGTGCTTTTCGTGTCGGGGCCCGCGGTCGGGCCGGCCGTGCTGTATTGGGGCGAGCTCGTCGTGATGATCGCGCTCGCGTGGGGCCTTGCGCGCACGCGGCGCACGCCGCTCAAACTCTGGCACTGGCTGCTGCTCGGTTTCGGCTTTTCGACCGGCTCGTGGTTCGCGCTCGGCCTCGTCGCGGCATGGTTGTTCGCATTCGACTGGCGCGAACGCGGCCAGGTGCGGGACACGGGGTTGTTCAATCTCGCGCAGATCTGCCTTGCCCTCGTCACGCTGCCGATGCTGCTCGCCGTCGTACACGCGGTCTGGCACGGCCTGCTCGGCGATCCGGACATGAGCGTCGTCGGCAACGGTTCGAGCGCGCGCTATCTGCAGTGGTTCGCCGATCAGGCCGACGGCAACCTGCCGCAGGGCGTCGCGGTCACGCTGCCGCTGTGGCTGCATCGCGTGGCGATGCTCGCCTGGGCGCTGTGGCTCGCGAATGCGCTCGTCGGCTGGCTGCGCTGGGCGTTCGCGGCGTGGAGTGCCGGCGGCTACTGGCGTTCGCCGCCGAAGGTCGCGAAGGTGTCGATCGATCCGCTGCCCGCCGCACCGGAATACAAGCCCGAGCGACGGCCCGACGCATGAGCATTCGCGCCGCGCTGCGCGATGCCGCCGCGCGCCTTCCCGGGGAGGGCGCGCGGCTCGATGCCGAAGTGCTGCTGCTGCACGTGCTCGGGCGTTCGCGCGCGTGGCTGTTCGCGCACGGCGACGACGCGCTCGATCCGGCGCACGCCCTGGCGCTCGACGCGCTCGTGTCGCGCCGCGCGCTCGGCGTGCCGGTCGCGCACCTGACCGGCACGCGCGAGTTCTGGTCGATGACGCTCAAGGTGACGCCCGATACGCTGATCCCGCGCCCGGAAACCGAACTGCTCGTCGAACTCGCGCTCGCGCGCATCGCGCCGGACGCATCGTGCGCCGTCGCCGATCTCGGCACCGGCACCGGCGCGGTCGCGCTCGCGCTCGCGCGCGAACGGCCGCGCGCGCGCGTCGTCGCGACCGACATCAGCGCCGCCGCGCTGTCGGTCGCGCGGGAAAATGCAAAAGAATTGAAGATCAGCAATGTGGATTTTGCGCTCGGCGACTGGTGCGGCGCACTGGGCGACCTGCGTTGCGACGTGATCGCGTCGAACCCGCCGTATATCGAGCGGACCGATGCGCACCTGGAGCAGGGCGACCTGCGCTACGAGCCGATCGCGGCGCTGGCGTCGGGCGACGACGGTCTCGATGCGATCCGCGCGATCGCGACGCAATCGCCGGAACATCTGCGGCCCGGCGGGTGGCTCCTGCTCGAGCACGGCTGGATGCAGGGCGAGGCGGTACGCAAGATATTGATCGAGCGGGCATTCGTCGACGTTCAGACGTGGCGCGACCTCGAAGATCGCGACCGTGTCACCGGCGGCAGACGCACATAGTGTGATGGAGTTGGCAGTTGCGGCGTGCGGCAGATCGCCCGTCGACCGGCGGGCCGTTAACGGACGTCCGCGTGCGGAATGCGGAACATACGCCTCACGCCACATGGCTGGTGTGGCTACCCGCCCGGAGCGGCAACAAGGCTCCAGTGCACAGCGACAGCCGGGAGGCAGGCGCGGGTGGGATCCCAAAGGGCGGGCGCCGAACGGCGCTGCTCAAGGAAGTGCAAAGCCCCTCGCGGTTGCGGGGGCTTCTTTTTGCGCCGGTTCGAAAGGGACGGTCAATACGTCTCTTTGATCCACAATTTTTCGTTCTTTACTTTTTCTTTGGTCGGCGCACCCTTGAGCTTGGGCAGCTTCACCGGCTGGTCGGGCAGCTTGCGATCGGGCAGGTGGTCGAGCAGGTGGCGAATGAGGTTCAGGCGCCCGCGCCGCTGGTCGTTGAAGTCGACGAGGTGCCACGGCGCGTTCGGCGCGTTCGTATGCTCGATCATCACGTCGCGCGCGCGGCCGTATTCGGCGTATTTCTCGCGCGCGGCGATGTCGATCGGCGAGATCTTCCAGCGTTTGAACGGATCGCTCGCGCGTTCGGCGAAGCGCTCTTCCTGCTGCTTCTGGTCGACCGTGAGCCAGTATTTGACGAGGATGATGCCGCTGTCGGTGAGCAGGCGCTCGAACACCGGACAGTCGGCGAGAAAGCGGCGGTATTCCTCGTCGCTGCAAAAACCCATGACGTGTTCGACGCCGGCGCGGTTGTACCAGCTGCGGTCGAACAGCACGGCCTCGCCGGCGCTCGGCAGGTGTTCGACGTAGCGCTGGAAATACCACTGCGACGTTTCGCGCTCGCTCGGCTTGGACAGCGCGACGACGCGATAGCCGCGTGTATTGAGCCGCTGCGTGATCGCGTTGATGACGCCGCCCTTGCCGGCCGCGTCGCGGCCTTCGAGCACGACGACGATGCGCCGGCCCGTCTGCATCAGCCAGCGCTGCGCGTCGATCAGTTCGCGCTGCAGGCCTTCGAGGATTTCGTCGTATTCCTTGCGCTTGAACTTGCTCATCGCGACTCCTTCATTCGCGCAGACGGGGCATCAGGCCTGCGAGGTTGCACGGCTTCGTGCGCGCGTCGAGCTGCGCGCGGACGATTTTTCCCAGGCCGTACGGCATGCCGAGGTCGAACCCGGCAGGCAGAACACGAAACTGTTGTTGGAAAGGCCGGCGAACGCGCGCGACTGCAGCGTCGACGTGCCGATTTCGTCGAAGCTCACGGCGCGGAACAGTTCGCCGAATCCGGGCATGAGCTTGTCGAGCAGCGGCTCGATCGCCTCGGGCGTCGAGTCGCGGCCGGTGAAGCCGGTACCGCCCGTGACGATGACGCCGTGCACGCGCTCGTCGGCGATCCAGTCGGCGACGAGCGCGCGGATGCGGTATTTGTCGTCCTTCGCGATGCGCCGCTCGTGCAGGCGATGCCCCGCTGCGGTCAGCGAATCGACGAGATAGTCGCCCGACGTGTCGTTGTCGGCGGTGCGCGTATCGGAGACGGTGAGGACGCAGAGCGTCAGCGGCTGGAACTCGGCGGAGGCGGTCATGGCCCAACGCTAGCGCAGCCGGCTGCGATGAGCAATTGGCGATGAACGATCGGCAATGCGCATCAGCGCGGCTGCGCGAACACCGTGATCTCTTCGCGGTCGTGATAGAGCTGCTTGGCGCGGATATCGAGATCACCGGCGATGCGCCGCATCGCGTCGAACGCCGCCTGCACTTCGGCGTAGCGCTTTTTCATCGGCAGCTTGAGGTTGAATATCGTGCGCCGGCAGAAACCTTCCGCGAGCCACTGCGCCATGCGTTCGGCCACGCGTCGCGGCTGTTCGACCATGTCGCAGACCATCCAGTCGACCGTGCGCTTGGGCGCGTATCGGAAGCCGTCCTCGCGCAGATGCGCGACGAGGCCCGACGACATCAGCGCCTCGTCCATCGGGCCGTTGTCGATCGCGGTGACGTGCACGCCGCGATGCACGAGCTGCCAGGTCCAGCCGCCGGGCGCGGCGCCGAGGTCGACCGCGCTCATGCCGGGCTTGAGCCAACGCTCGCGTTCGCGCTCGTCGAGCAGCACCGCAAACGCTTCGTCGAGCTTGAGCGTCGAGCGGCTCGGCGCGTCCTTCGGAAATTTCAGGCGCGGAATGCCCTGCGGCCACGGCGCGCTCTTGCGCACGTCGGCGAGGGCGACGAGACAGTCCTCGCCGGTCGGGAAGAACGCGTGCAGACGCAGAGGGCTGGTTTTGTCCATACGTCCACTTTTCTTCAGGCCCTGCACGAGCGCGTTGCCGAAGCTGCGGCAGAATGCCGCGAGCGTCTTGCCCTCGTCGGTTTCGGGCGGCTCGACCCACGCGTCGGCGACGGCGAAGCCGTCGGGCAGCGCCGCGAGCAGCGGTGTCAGGCGGTCGCTGCGCGGCAGCGCGTCGAGTCGCGCGATCACGGCGAGCGACTGGCGCGCGAACACTTGCCGGCGCCAGGCGAACGTATCGTCCGACGACGCGAACGGCGCCGGCTCGGCCAGCACGAACTGCGCGTAGCCGGCGCCGCGCTCGGCGCGGGCGTAGCCGGGCACGCCGGCATCGGCCGCGAGCGCGTCGAGCTCCTGCGCGCATTCGCCTTCGAAGCCGGGGCGGCAGTAGACGAGCTGGGCGAGCATCCGGGCGTTCAATACATCAACCCGCCGTGCTCGCTGTAGAACTTGAGCGCGGCGCGCGCGTCGTCGCGCAGAATGTCGCGACGCACGGCGATGCCGCGGCGCTCGAGTTCGCCGACCCAGTCGGCCGGCAGCGGGCCTTCGTCGAACTCGGTGAGCTCCTCGACGTCTTCGCTGCGCGCGCCGATCAGAAGCTCGTCGATGCCGGCCCAGACGCTCGCGCCGTAGCACTGGCAGCACGGCTGCGAACTCGTCGCGAGCACGTAGCGGCGGCCGTCGTCGTTGAGGCGAAAGCGCCGCGTGCGGCCCTGCGCCGACAGAAACGCCATCATTTCGGCGTGCGCGATCGAGCAGGTGTGCGGCACGACGCGATTGACGCCGACGGCGACGAGCGCACCGTCGCCGTCGAACACCGCGGCACCGAACGGACCGCCGGTATCGGATTCCACATTGCGCCGCGACAGGCGTATCGCGAGCGCCACCTTGTCCTCGTCCGTCGCGTAGACGCGCGCGGCGTCGACTTCCGCGTCGATCCATTCGGGCAGGGTCAGCTGGGGCAGGTACTGGCGCATGGGCGTCTCTCGTGAAGCGTCGCAGCCGCGAAGGATAGCCGATGCGTGCGCGCGGGTTCGCGGGGGGCGGCGCACGCGGATCGACGAACTCGTCGGAAAACAGGCTCGGCTTCAGCTCCGCGTGTCGAGCAGCCATCGCTTCAAACGCGACAGGACGCCGACGATATGCGTCTCGTCGTAGAGAAACTCGCCGCCGCCGGGTGCGTACGACGCGAGCGCGATCACCGCGTCGCCGACGACGGATTCGTCGCCGGGGTGCGCGTCGTCGAGCGCGACCTCGATCGCCTGTGCCTGGGCCAACGAGCGATCGTCACCGCTGACGAACGTATCGATCAGCGCGACGATCGCCGCGAGCGTCACTTCGCCGTTTTCGCCCACGAATCGCGCAAGGTGACGGTGCGGTTGAACACCGGCTTGCCCGGCGCGTGGTCGACGCGGTCGGCGACGAAGTAGCCGAGGCGCTCGAACTGGAACGAGGTTTCCGCCGCGGCCTGCGCCGCCGACGGTTCGAGCCAGCCTTGTACGACGCGCTTGGCGGCCGGGTTCAGATAGTCGCGGTACGTCTTGCCTTCGCTTTCGTCGTCCGGGTTCGGCACGACGAACAGGCGGTCGTACAGGCGGATTTCCGCGGCCGTCGCGTGCGCCGCGCTGACCCAGTGGATCGTGCCCTTGACCTTGCGGTCGGCGCCGGCGAGGCCCGGACGCGTGTCGGCGTCGAGCGTCGCGTGCACGACGGTCACGTTGCCGTCCGCATCTTTTTCCAGTTCGGTACAACGCACGATGCCGACGCCGCGCAGGCGCACTTCGCCGCCCGGCACGAGTCGATGGAAGCCCTTCGGCGGCACTTCCATGAAATCTTCGCGCTCGATCCACAGCTCGCGCGAAAACGGCACGGCGCGCGTGCCGAACGCCTCGTTCTTCGGGTGGTTCGGAAACGACAGTTCCTCGACGTGGCCTTCCGGCAGGTTGTCGATCACGAGCTTGAGCGGGTCGATCACGGCGAGGCGGCGCGCCGCGTTCGCGTCGAGGTCGTCGCGCACGCAGCCTTCGAGCACCGAGAATTCGATGATGCTGTTCTGCTTGGTCACGCCGACGCGCTCGATCAGCGCGCGCAGCGCCGCCGGCGTGAAGCCGCGGCGGCGCGCGCCGACGAGCGTCGGCATGCGCGGATCGTCCCAGCCGTCGACGAGGTTTTCGGCGATCAGCGCGAGCAGCTTGCGCTTGGACATCACCGTGTAGTCGAGGTTGAGGCGCGAGAATTCGATCTGCTGCGGATCGCCGATCGTCACGGTCATGCCGGCCTGCGCGACCGGCTCGGCGAGCTGCGGATGATGCGGCAGGTCGATTTCGCGCAGAAACCATTCGTACAGCGGGCGATGGTCTTCGAATTCGAGCGTGCACAGCGAATGCGAGATGCCCTCGACGGCGTCCGACAGGCAATGCGCATAGTCGTACATCGGGTAGATGCACCAGGCGTCGCCGGTGTTCTGGTGCGAGACGTGGCGGATGCGGTAGATCGTCGGGTCGCGCAGGTTGATGTTGCCCGACGTCATGTCGATCTTCACGCGCAGCGTGCGCGCGCCGTCCGGAAACTCGCCGGCGCGCATGCGGCGGAACAGGTCGAGATTCTCTTCGACGCTGCGGTCGCGGAACGGCGAGTTGCGGCCGGGTTCGGTCAGCGTGCCGCGATAGGCGCGCACGTCGTCGGCCGACAGATCGCAGACGAACGCCTTGCCGGTTTCGATCAGGCGCTCGGCGCAGCGGTAGAACAGTTCGAAGTAGTCCGACGCGTGGCGCAACTCGTTCCATTCGAAGCCGAGCCAGCGCACGTTTTCCTTGATGGCCTCGACGAATTCGATGTCTTCCTTCGACGGGTTGGTGTCGTCGAAGCGCAGGTTGCAGCGGCCGCCGAATTCGCGCGCGATGCCGAAATTGAGGCAGATCGACTTGGCGTGGCCGATGTGCAGGTAGCCGTTCGGTTCGGGCGGAAAGCGCGTCGCGACGCGGCCGCCGTGTTTGCCGGCGGCGACGTCGTCGCTGACGATCTGGCGAATGAAGTGGTTGTTCGGCGTGTTTTCGAGAGTCATGACGACGCGCCCGGCCAGGCCGGAATCAAGGTGGACCCGCGAGTTTAGCGGTTTAGCCGCGCAGACGCTCGCGCGGCAGGTCGTTCAGAAAATACGGCAGGTCCATGACCGGCGCCGCCTGCCCGAGCTGCACGAGCGCGATCGACACCTGTCCGCGGTGATGCGTCGCATGGTTGAACACGTGGAGCACGAGCGTCGCGTAGGGCAGTTCGTACGCATCGCCGGCAAGGCTCACGTAGGCGAGGTCGCCGGCTACCTGTTCGGGCGTCAGCGCATCGACGAACGCGCGCCAGCCCGTGGCGAAGTCGAGCAGGCGGCGCTTGAGCGCCGCGCGATCGGTTTCAAGTTCGGCGTCGAGCCCGCTCGCGGCGAACACGGTGTGCGCGAGCCGCGCCTGCCACAGGTGTTCGACCAGCAGGAGGTGATTGAGCGTGCCGTGCACGCTGCGGAAGAACTGGCCGCAGTCGCGGCGATAGTCGGCGTCGCTCAGGCGGTCGACTTCCGCGTACAGGCGATCGAACGCCCAGCGGTGATAGTCGGCCATCAGCTTCAGGTGCTGGTGCAGGTCCATGGGCCCTCCGGTGCTCGGGACCGGAGCTTAACGGCTTTGACCGCGCCCGTTGAGCGGCGTAGCGTGCGGTTGTCGTCCTACGCCGGAGCGCTCATGCGTATCGTCTACCAGGCCGAGAACATCGTCGACGCGCACCTCGTCAAGAACGCGCTGGAAGGCGCGGGCATCCGCGCGTTCGTCGCCGGCGAATACCTGACCGGCGGCGCGGGCCTGTTGCCCGCGATGGATCTCGTCGCGGTGATGGTGGACGACGCGGACATCGAAACCGCCGGCCCGATCGTCGCCGACATCGACGCCGCGCTGCGCGAGAACCGCGCGAACCCTAACGCGTTCGACGCGCTGCCCGATCCGGCCTGAGGCCGCTCTCGCGACGCTGCCGCCGCGCCCCGCTCTCGCCGCGTCGCGCTCGTACCGACGCCGCATAAGCTCATGCCTTCAGAGCGCACGCGATGCGGCCCCAGACCGTTGACGGGTCTTATGCTCATCCGTAGCATAAGCCGCCCCGATATGCTCATCCTGAGCATAAGGCGGCAGGCAAGAGGTAGTGATGGCCACGCTTTCGACGTTGCCCGGCATCGTGCCGGAACTGACCCCGCAACTCCTTGCGCGCTACGCCCCGATGTACGACCGCGTGCGCGACGTGATTCCCGAACTCGAATGGCAGACGCACCTGCCGTGGATCGACGCGATCTCGCGCCTGAAGAAGCAGCGCAACGCGGTGATCCTCGCGCACAACTACCAGCCGCCCGAGATCTACCACACGATTTCAGATTTCACCGGCGACTCGCTCGCGCTCGCGCAGCAGGCCACGCGCACCGAGGCCGACGTGATCGTGCAGTGCGGCGTGCACTTCATGGCCGAGACGTCGAAGGTGCTCAATCCCGGCAAGACCGTGCTGATTCCCGACACCGGCGCCGGCTGCTCGCTCGCCGAGTCGATCACCGCCGACGACGTGCGCCTCCTCAAGGCGAAGTATCCCGGCGTGCCGGTCGTGACCTACGTCAACACGTCGGCCGACGTGAAGGCCGAGTCGGACGTGTGCTGCACGTCGGCGAACGCCGTGCACATCGTCGAATCGCTCGGCGTCGAGCGCGTGATCTTTCTGCCCGACAAGTATCTGGGCCAGTACGTCGCGTCGAAGACGAACGTGAAGATCATTCTCTGGGAAGGCTCCTGCGAGGTGCACGAGCGCTTCACCGGCGAGGAGCTGCGCGCGTACCGTCGCGCGCACGGCGGCGTGCGCATCCTGGCGCATCCAGAGTGCCCGCCCGACGTGTTGCGCGAAGCCGACTTCGTGGGTTCCACCGCGGCGATGATCACGCATCTGAACGAGCGCCGGCCGCGCCGCGTCGTGATGATCACCGAGTGCTCGATGAGCGACAACGTCGCGGTCGAATTCCCGGACATCGAATTCACGCGGCCGTGCAACCTGTGCCCGCATATGCGCCGCATCACGCTGCCGCGCATCCACGACGCGCTGTTGCACCTGCGTCACGAGGTTCACGTCGATCCGGCCGTGGCGCAGGGCGCGCGCCGCGCGGTCGAGCGCATGCTCGCGTTCGGACGCAAGGAAGCGGCATGAGCGAGACGATCGTGATGTACCGGCCGACCGGCCCGAAGGAGCTCGAACTCGTGCGCGAGAGCGGCTGGCGGCGCTGGCCGCCGCGGCTGCCGGAACAGCCGATCTTCTATCCGGTGACGAACGAGGCGTACGCCGTGCAGATCGCGCGCGACTGGAACGTGCCGGCGAGCGGCGCGGGCTACGTCACGCGCTTTGCGGTGCGCGCCGATTTCATGCGCCGCTATCCGCTGCAGACGGTCGGCGGCAGCGGGCACGTCGAGTGGTGGGTGCCCGCCGAAGATCTCGAGGAACTGAACGACAACATCGTCGGCACGATCGACGTGATCCAGGAGTTTCTGCCGTAACACGACCGCCATGCACTACGACGTCATCGTGATCGGTTCCGGCATCGCCGGCCTTGCCTGCGCACTCGCGGCGGCGCCCGCGCGCGTCGCCGTGCTCACACGCGGCGCTTTCGGCGAAGACGGCGCCAGCCGCTGGGCGCAGGGCGGCATCGCCGCGGCGCTCGCGCCGGACGACAGCCCGTCGCTGCACGCCCGCGACACGCTCGCCGCCGGCGCGCAGTTGAACGACGCGAACGCCGTGCGCCGCCTGACCGACGGCGCGCCCGCCGCGGTGCACTGGCTCGATCGCATCGGCGCGGCGTTCGACCGCGACGGCGCGGGCTATCGGCTCGGCCGCGAAGCCGCGCATTCGCGCGCGCGCATCGTGCACGCGCACGGCGACGCGAGCGGCGCCGAGGCGATGCGCGCGCTGCGCACGGCGGCGCGCGCGGCGTCGCACGTCGACGTGTTCGAGCACCATCGCGCGGTGCGGCTCGCGACGCGCGACGGCGGCGTGCGCGGCGTCGCCGCGATCGGCCCGGACGGCGCGGTCGTCTTCGCGGCGAACGCCGTCGTGCTCGCGACGGGCGGCATCGGCGCGCTGTATCGCTACACGACGAATCCGGCGTCCGCCGATGCTTCGGGCCTCGCGCTCGCGCTCGATGCCGGTGCGGCATTGTCCGATCTGGAATTTGTGCAATTTCATCCGACCGCGCTCGCGCCGGCCGGCGGCGAAAGCGGGCAGCTTCCGCTCTTGACCGAAGCGCTGCGCGGCGCCGGCGCCGTGCTCGTCAACGGCGCGGGCCGCCGCTTCATGCCGGCGCTGGCGCGCGACGCCGAACTCGCGCCGCGCGACGTCGTCGCGCGCGCCGTATGGGCCGAACTCGAACGCGGCGAAACCGTGTGGCTCGACGCGACGCGCGCGGTCGGGGCGGCGTTCGCGCAGGCGTTTCCGACGGTTTACGCGAGTTGCCGCGCGCGCGGCATCGATCCCGCGCGCGAACCGATGCCGGTCGTGCCGGCGCAGCACTACCACATGGGTGGCGTGCGCACCGACGCGTTCGCGCGCACATCGGTGCCGGGCCTGTATGCGGTCGGCGAAGTCGCGTGCAGCGGCGTACACGGCGCCAACCGGCTCGCGAGCAATTCGCTGCTCGAAGGCCTCGTATTCGGACGGGCGCTCGGCCAGCGGCTGGCGGGCGTGGCGAGCGCGGCGCGGCGCGTCGATCTCGACGTCGATGCCGCCGATCCGGGCGAGGTTCCCGCCGACGTCGACGCGGCGATCCGCGACACGCTGTGGCGCCACGCCGGTCTCGTGCGCGACGCGCACGGCCTTGCGCTCGCCGCGGCGCGCCTGCGTGAACTGGCTCGCGCCGCGCCGCCCCGATCGGCCGCCGCCGCGCGCATCGCGGTCGCGCAGCGCATCGTCGAGGCAGCCGCCCGCCGCACCGACAGCATCGGTGCGCATCATCGCCGCGACGCGGTGGCCGCGCAGGCCGGCTGAACGCCTCGCAAACGCGAAGGCCGTGCCGCGTCAACACGCCTGCGCGGCCGGCGTTTTTCCGTCATGCCGGCATCCTCCGGTGTGAAGGGAGAAACGTCATGAAACATCGCATCGCCGCCATCGCCGTCGCCTGCGCCTGCCTGTTCGCCGCCACCGCGCAGGCCGCGCCGCCGCAGTCGAACATCAACGCGCGCCAGGCCGAACAGCAGCAGCGCATTCGCCAGGGCGTCGCCAGCGGCCAGCTCACGCGCCGCGAGGCGGCGTATCTGCAGCACCGCGAAGCCGACGTGCGCCGCACCGAACGCGTCGCGCGTTCCGACGGCTACATGAGCCCGTCCGAGCGCGCGCGCATCAACCGCATGCTCGACGCGAACAGCCGCGCGATCCGCAACCAGAAGCACGACGGGCAGTTCCGTTAAGCGGACTCACCGTTACTTCTACCCGCACTGACGGCGCCGCTTCGACGCGGCACCGTCTGATACGCTAGCGGTCTTTCCGCGCCGTCTCGCCGTGCGAGGCGGCGCGTTCGCTCGAACGGAGTTTCGACATGACCGCCGCCCGGCCGACCCTCGTCATCGGCACCAAGAACTATTCGTCGTGGTCGCTGCGCCCGTGGCTCCTGATGCGCGAGCAGGGCGTCGCGTTCGACGAAGTGCGCCTGCCGCTCGACACGCCGGAGTTCTACGCGACCATCGGCCGCTGGTCGCCGACCGGCCGCGTGCCGGTGCTGCGCGACGGCGAACTCGCGATCTGGGATTCGCTGGCCATTTGTGAATATGTCAACGAACGCTGGCTGGCGGGCGCCGGCTGGCCGGCCGATCTCGCGCAGCGCGGACACGCGCGCGCCGTGAGCGCCGAGATGCATTCGGGTTTCGCCGCGCTGCGCGGCGAATGCCCGCTCGACGTCGTGCGGCGCACGCGCGATCCGATCGGCGCCGAGGCGAAGCGCGACATCGATCGCATCGGCGTGCTGTGGCGTGACTGCCGCGCGCGCTACGCCGGCGGCGGCGCGTTCCTGTTCGGCGCGTTCTCGATCGCCGATGCCATGTACGCGCCGGTCGCGCTGCGCATCGAAAGCTACGGCATCGACGTGGGGCCGGTCGAACGCGACTACGTCGCGACGCTGCTGTCGCTCGCCGGCATGCGTGAGTGGATCGCCGACGCGCAGGCCGAGCAGGCCGGCAAACGCGACCCGGCACGATGAATCCATCGCCCCGCAAGGCGCTGGTGGCACTGGCCGCCGGCGCGGCGGTGATCAGCTGGACCAGCATCTTCGTCCGGCTCGCGCATGTCGCGCCGACCGTGTCGGCGTTCTATCGCATGGCGTTCGGCGGCGCGATGCTCGCGCTCGTGCTGATCGCGCAGCGGCGCTGGACGAAGCCGACGCTGCGCGACATCGGCTGGATGCTGCTGCCCGCGAGCGCGTTCGCGCTGGATCTTTTCCTGTGGCATCGCTCGATCGCGTACATCGGCCCGGGTCTCGCCACGCTGATCGGCAATTTCCAGGTGTTCGTCATGGCGCTCGCCGGCTGGCTCGTCTATCGCGAGCGCATCGGCCTGCGCTTTCTCGCGGGGCTGATGCTCGCGTTCGCGGGGCTGTGGATGCTGGTCGGCCGCGGCTGGAACGCGTTCGATCCGCAGTACCGCCTCGGCGTGTGGTTCGGCATCCTCACCGGCATCGCGTACGCGGCGTACATGCTGACGTTCCGCCACGCGCAGAAGGAAAAGCTCACGCTCGGCCCGATGCCGCTGATGTGCCTCAATTCGCTGCTCTGCGCCGTGCTGCTCGCGGCCGTCGCCGCGCTCGAGGGCGAAAGCTTCGCGATACCCGACATGCAGTCGCTGTGGGCGCTCCTCGCGCTCGCGCTGTCGGGACAGGTGCTCGGCGGCCTCCTGATCGTCTGGGCGATGCCGCAGCTGGCGGCGTCGGTCGTCGGTATGATGCTGCTGCTG
This sequence comes from Tahibacter soli, assembly GCF_025717065.2. Lineage (GTDB taxonomy): Bacteria > Pseudomonadota > Gammaproteobacteria > Xanthomonadales > Rhodanobacteraceae > Tahibacter > Tahibacter soli. The sequence goes on from NZ_JAOVZO020000001.1 coordinate 430,104, forward strand.
CAGCCGGGGCTGTCGTTCGCGCTCGACGTCGCGATCTTCGGACGCCCGACGACGACGCTCGACTGGATCGGGCTCGCCGTGTCGCTGATCGGCATCTTCCTCGCCACCGGCATTCAGAAAACGGACAACGGGAAATCATGAATCCGCACGCCGCACTCATTCGCGACATCCCGGACTTTCCGAAGCCCGGCGTGGTGTTCAAGGACATCACGCCGCTCCTGCGCGACGCCGCGGCGCTGCGCGACGTGATCGGCGCGCTGGCCGGCACGGTGCGCGGAGAACGCGTCGACGTCATCGCCGCGATCGAGTCGCGCGGCTTCATCTTCGGCGCGGCGCTCGCCACGGCGCTCGGCGCCGGCTTCGTGCCGATCCGCAAGCCCGGCAAGCTGCCGGCGCGCACGGTCGGCGTCGACTACGCGCTCGAATACGGCACCGACCGCCTGGAAATTCACGCCGACGCGTTCGCGCCCGGCGCGCGCGTGGTGCTGATCGACGACGTGCTCGCGACCGGCGGCACGCTGCTGGCTGCCAAGGATCTGATCAAGGCCGTCGGCGGCGAACTCGTCGCCGCGACGGTGGTCATCGAACTGGCGTTTCTCGACGGGCGCCGCCGCTGGGGCGACGGCGCGCCGCTGCATGCGTTGTGGCGTTATTGAGAAATGGATAAATATTTGCCGATGTAGAAGAGCCGGGTGAGAGCGGCTGGCGAAGGCTAGTCGCGCCGCGCGATGCGGCGGTTGTCGTCGCGCGCGCCATCGGTTTCGTCCGCGACGGCGTCCGGGACGTCGTTCGCGCAGTCGGCCGCAAGCAGCCGCGCAAGGCGCCGCCGGGCGGAACGGGCGGCGAAATGGTCGCGCTGCGGCGCCGCCGTCGTTCGAAAAAGCAGCTTCGTGTTGAAAAGGGAAAATGCGTCGTTGTGCATGTCGATCGATACTCGCGAGCGTGAGGTTCAGGGATTCCGAACGGCGCGCGCGTCCTTGCGGCCCGCGGTGGCGGGAACGTCGAGTGCGTCGGTCGGCGATGCGGCGGCGTGAGGCGAGCGCCGCGGCGGGCCGCGTGCCGCGACCCGAAAGCGATCATGCGCCCGACCGGTCTCATGCCCTGCGATTGCGTCAAAACAACGGCTTGCGCGTGTCGCGGCCTTGATGCGCCGCCCCCGCGGCCTTACGTTCGGCGCATCCCTTCGAACCTCACAGGAGCGATCCCATGCTCGGCATCGGCGCCTACAAGCAACGCATGGTCGACCCCGCCGCGGCGCTGCCCGGCCGCGACGCGTCCATGCCCGTCGTCAACCGTCACGCCGTCACCGGTCGCCCGATCGCGGGCGAGTTTCCGGGGCTTGCGCGCGTGCAGCTCGGCCTCGGCTGTTTCTGGGGCGCGGAACGCAAATTCTGGAATCTTCCCGGCGTATACACCACGGCGGTCGGCTATGCCGGCGGCTACACGCCGAATCCGACCTACGAGGAGGTGTGCTCGGGCATGACCGGCCACACGGAAGCCGTGCTGGTCGTGTACGACCCGGAGACGATCGACCTTGAAGAAATCCTGAAGGTGTTCTGGGAAAGCCACGATCCGACGCAGGGTATGCGCCAGGGCAACGATCGCGGCACGCAGTACCGCTCGGCGGTCTATGTCGAGAACGCCGCCGACCTCGCACTGGCCGAAGCGTCGCGCGCGGCCTACCAGAAGGCGCTCGACGCCGCGCGTCACGGTGCGATCACGACCGAGGTCGCGCTCGCCGGTCCGTTCTACTATGCCGAGGACTATCACCAGCAATACCTCGCGAAAAATCCGAACGGCTATTGCGGACTCGGCGGCACCGGCGTGAGCTGTCCGATCGGACTCGACGCGTAGGTCCGACCGCCGCGCTTCGACGCGGGTGTTGCAACGGTGTGCCGATCGCGCCGCCGCGGTGTTGCGGCGGTGCCGATCGGTCTACAGTCGGCGCGTACCGGCAGGCTGTCGAGAGACTGCCTGCCGGCGCGATCCATCGATGGATCGTCCGAGAGTCGATCGCGCAAGCGATTGACTCTTGGAGAAGGTGCGCAAGCTCTGCTTGCGCCGTTCGATTGAGAAACGGGCAGGAGCCCGTTTCTCAACATCCTACCCTCGGGCCGAGGATCGCAACCGATCGTGCGCATACCGTCGCTTGTCGTCGTACTGATGCTGCTGCCCGCCCTGGCGAGCGGCACCGTCGAATCCGCGCGCAGCCCGGGCGAGGTCTCGTTCGCGCGGCGTTCGTGTTTTCTGCTGTACGAGATCGGCGTCGGCGAACGGCGGCGCGAACCGGATTCCGCCTGCAATCTGCGCGTGACGCCGGGCTCGACCTTCATGGTGCCGCACGCGCTGTTCGCGCTCGACGCCGGCGTCGTTGCGAGCCCGGACGAAAAGATCGCCTACGACGGCACGGGCAAGGACCTGCCCGAGTCGTCGCGCCGCGACCACACGCTCGCCTCGTCGCTGCAGCATTCGGTGGTGTGGTATCACCAGCGGCTCGCCGAGCGGCTCGGCGCCGCGCGCGAGAAGTCGTATCTCATCAACGCGGGCTACGGCAACATGGACGGCAGCGGCGGTCCGACGCGTTTCTGGATCGGCGACTCGCTGGCGATTTCGCCGGACGAGCAGCAGACGTTTCTGCTGCGTCTGTACAACGACAAGCTGCCGATGTCGCCGCGCGCGCAAGCACAGGTGCGCGCGATGCTCGTGCAGCCGCCCGGCGTCGTCGTCAATTCGCGCGGCGCGCACAACTTCGCCGCGCCGTGGCCGGCGGGCGCCGTCGTCAGCGCGAAGACCGCGGCGACGACCGACCTCACCGGCCACGGCGTGCGCTGGATCGTCGGTCACGTGCAGCGCGGCCCGCGCGCCTACGTGTTCGTCGCCTGCGTCGTCGGACCGCCGGCGATGGGGCCGAACGTCGCGATCGATCTGGCCGCGCAGGGGCTGCGCGAAACCGGCGTTCTGTAGCCGCTCGACGCGTCCGCGCCAGGACTTTCGCGTATTGCGAAAATGCGCAACGTGATGGCATGTTGCCCGGGTTTTCGTCAGTGATGATCATGACCGACCCGATCGCCTCCCATCCCGGCAACGTTCTGCCGTTCGCGCGCCCTCGCACGGCGTCCGAGCGCGGCGGCGCGGCCGGCATGAGCGGCATTCTGCGTGTCGGCTCGCATCGCGTGGATCTCGGCGCGCTGCGCGTGATCTCCGATCCCGAACGGCCGCGGCTGACGCTCAAGGCCGCGATGGTGCTGGTCGAGCTCGCACGGCGCGGCGGGCAGACGCTCAGCCGCGACGATCTGCTCGGCACCGTCTGGGCCGGCACGACGCCGACGCCGGAAGTCGTGACGCAGGCGATCCGCGAGCTGCGGCGCGCGCTCGGCGATAAAGGCGACGGTCCGCGCCAGATCGAGACCGTGCCGAAGCTCGGTTATCGCCTCGTGGTGCCGGTTGAATTCGTCGCCGCGGTCGAGCCGGCCGCCGCCGGTGCCGCGAACGATGCGACTCCCGCGCCGATCGAACCGGTCGACGTCGCATCGCCGCCGCGGCGCAAGTCGTCGTGGCGCGCGATGCTCGCGACGCTCGCCGTGGTCGCGACGCTCGCGGCTGCCCTCGTCGTGTACGCGTTGCTGCCGCGCGCCGTGGCGTACGAATGGCGCGCGCAGTCGCTGCGCGTGCTGACCAACCTGCCGGGGCCGGAGCAGTACCCGCATATTTCCAACGACGGCTTGCGGTTCGCGTACAGCCGCTTCGACGGCGTCGACGAGCGCGTGTCCGTGCGCGAAATCGACGCCTCGCGCGCGAGGGAAATCGAGGGCGACGGCGATGCGCACGACCACTACGCCGTGTGGTCGCCGAACGACGCGGAGCTTGCGTTCATCCGCAAAGAGAAGGATCGCTGCCGCATCGTCGCGACGCCGCTCGCCGGCGGCCCCGTGCGCGAACTCGGCGCGTGCGGCCGTGAAGTTGCGACGCTGTACTCGTGGACGCCCGACGGCGGCGCGATCGTGAGTTCGGGCCTCGACGGACCCGACGGCTTCGGCACGCGGCCGGTCGTCCAGCATCCGGGCCGGGCGCCGCAGGAGATCGTGTATCCGCGCGCGCAGACGAGCTACGACCTCGACCCGAAATATTCGCCGGACGGCCGCCGCCTCGCGTTCCGGCGCGGCACGATTCCGTTCAGCGACCTGTACGTCATGGAGGTCGGCGATCCGGACAGCGTGCGCCGGCTGACGCGGCTCGCGTCGACGATGTTCGGCTACGACTGGACGCGCGACGGCGCCGCGCTGGTGTTCTCGTCCGATCACGAAGGGCCGCCGGCGCTCTACGCGGTCGACGTCGCCGACGCGCGTCTGACCGCGCTCGGCATCGCGCCGGCGACCTGGCCCGATCTCGCGCTGCATGCCGACGTCGGCGTCTACGAAATTCCCGAGCACCACATCCAGATGCGCCGTCTCGATCTGGCGCGCGCGGACAAGCCCGCGCCGCTCGCGGCGTCGAGCGCGAACGACGTCGGCGCGCGGATTTCGCCGGACGGCAAGCGCGTCGCGCTGCTGTCGGATCGTTCGGGCAGCTGGCAGGTGTGGATACACGATCTGACGACCGGCGACGCCTTCGCGATTTCGAATCTCGCCAGGCGCATGCCGGAATTTCCCGAATGGCGGCCGGACGGACGCGCGGTCGGCTTCATCACGCACGGCAGCGGTCCGGGCGACGCGCGCGAAATCGAAATCGACTCGCGCGTCGAACGCCGGCTGGGTTCGGCCGGCCTCGACGCGCGCCGCGTGACGTATGCCGCCGACGGCGCCGTGCTGCTCGTCGCCGTGAAGAACGGCGCCGCGGCGCTCTATCGCGTCGAGGCCGATCGCGAAACCGAACTCGTCGCCGGCGCGAGTTTCGCGCGCGAAGCGGCCGGCGGCGACGTGCTGTTCAACTACGCCGACCGCGACGGCCTGTTTCGTCGCAGCGCGCGCGACGGCGCGATCGCGCTGCTGACGCCCGACGTATCGAACCGGCTGCGGCGCGGCTGGGACATCGTCGGCAACCACGTCTACTACGTCGAACCGATGCGCGAGCACGCGCCGGTCATGCGCTACGACCTTGCGAGCGGCGCGCTCGACGAAGTCGCCGCGACGCGGTGCGGCGTGTCGGCCCACAGCCTGTCGGTGTTCGCCGACGAGCGCGCGGCGATCGCCTCGTGCAGCGAAAGCTACGAATCCGACGTGGGGCTGTTGCGGATCGATCGCGGCGGGTGATGCGAGGGACGCCGCACGCATCCGGCGAAAACCGTCACTCGACGCGATCGACGCGTCGCCCCCTCACCCCCGACCCTCTCCCCCAAGCGAGCTTGGGGGAGAGGGAGCAAAGCGCCGACGCCACTGCTTGAGCCCTCTCCCCCAACCGCGTCGGGGGAAAGGATTGGCCGCTCCTGCGCATCCTGCGCCCGCGGCATTAGTACATCCATGTACGTCATGGTGAGCGGGCGACGCCGAGACGTGCGTTGCATCAGTCGCTGCGCGTCGACCGCTACGTCGATAGCCTCTCCATCGGCAAACTCGATCAAGCCGGCCTCGCGCCGGCTTTTTCGTTGCGGCCGTTCGAAAAGCGCGCCGCGCTCGCCCGACGTAGCCCGAAAGTCACCGTGACTTTCGTTGCGGCGATGCGCGCGGACTTCGCAAAAAAAGATGAAAGACATCTGAAACCGCGGCTTTCATGAAAATCTGCCGCCGAATTAAGGCGGGTCTCAGGACTAAATCACGAAGCGCGTCGTACTTAAGGGCCTCGTTCAAGGAGGTCCGCCATGCAACTCGCCCACGACATCACTGCTCCCGTTCGCACGCCGGCCCGGTCGGTCGATCGCATCGCCGCCGCGCGCCGCGATCTCGAATTCACGGCCGGTGTCGGCCAGCGCCATGGCTTCGACAGCGGCGCGACGCTCGTCGTCGTCGGCCGCGGTCGCGTCTGCGTACGCACCGCCGACGGGGTGCTCGCCCTGCGCGGCGGCGAGGCCGGCGCGTTTCACGGCGCGGTCGAAGTATTTCCGGTGCGCGTCGGCAGCGGCATCTGGGGCATGGTCAACGGCACCGACGATGCCTGGCTGCGCGCGCTGCAGCGCGCGACCAGCGAGCTGACGCCGGCCGCGCTGCTGCCCGGTTTCGGCGCATGCCCGCCGCGCGTGCGCCGCAGCCTGTTTCGCGCGCTGCGCGCCGGCGGCGAGGGCAACGCGCTCGCCGCGTCGCTGCGCCGCGAATTCCTGCAGGAGCTGATCGACTGGCAGGAGCCGCGCCGCGTGCAGGTCGAGGCGTGTCCCGGCCGCACGCTGCAGCAGCGGCGCAACGTCTACGCGCGGCTGCAGCGCGTGCGGCACTACATGGTCGCCAACAGCAGCGTCGATCTCGACACGCGTGCGCTGGCCGCGGTCGTGAGCTATTCGCCGTGGCACTTCATCCGCATCTTCGACGCCGTGTTTGGCGAAACGCCGCACGATTTCCTGATGCGCCGCCGGCTCGACGAAGCGCGCCGCCTGCTGCGCGAAAGCCGTCTCGCGATTGCCGAGATCGCGCTCGTCGCCGGCTTCGACAACCGCTGCACGTTCGCGCGCCTGTTTCGCCGCCGCTACGGCATCACCGCCGGCGACTACCGCCGCGAGCACGCGCCGGCCGCGGCGATGTCCGCACGCGAATGCGCATCCGACGCCGCATGAGTTCTGCCGCACAGCCTCCGCGCGCGGCGGCTGCGCGTCGTAACGTTCCGTTCACATTGACATTGCGTTTCACCCCGACTGCCGGACCACCGGAAACGTCCCAAAGAGGATTGTAGAAGTATGAGAAATTACAACACATCGCGGCGCCCCCGCGTTCGCCGCACGCTGCTCGCGCTGGCTCTCGGCTTCGCGCTCGCGCAGCCGACGTTCGCGCAGACGAGCGCCGGTTCGATCTTCGGCCAGGCCAGCGGCAAGGTCACGATCGAGAACCTCGACACCGGTTTCACGCGCGAGGTCGAAGCCGACGCGCAGGGCCGCTTCCGCGTCACGGCGCTGCCGACCGGCAAGTACAAGGTGAGCTCCGGCGGCAACGAAAAGACCGTCACCGTCAACGCCGGCGTCGGTAGCGAAGTGCAGTTCGCGAACGACGCGGCGACGCTCGACAGCATCGTCGTCACCGGCAGCGCGGTGAACCCGATCGACGTGTCGTCGGTCGAATCGGTCACCGTGCTCACGGCCGAACAGGTCAACACGCTGCCGGTTGCGCGCGACGTCACGTCGGTCGCGCTGCTCGCGCCGGGTACGACCAAGGGCGACGCCGCGTTCGGCAACCTCGCATCGTTCGGCGGCTCGTCGGTGGCCGAGAACGCGTATTTCGTCAACGGCTTCAACGTGACGAACATCTTCAAGGGCGTCGCCTATGCGCAGCTGCCGTTCGAGGCGATCGCCGAAACGCAGGTCAAGACCGGCGGCTACGGCGCCGAGTTCGGTCGCTCTACCGGCGGCGTCGTCAACATCGTGACGAAGCGCGGCAGCAACGAGTGGAAGGCCGGCGGCAGTCTCTACTTTGCGCCCGATTCGCTGCTGTCGGACAACCCGAACATCTACGATCGCGACGGCGAGCTTTACAACCGCAACGACAACGAGAGCAACACCGCGCTCACGTACGCCGGCTACGTCAGCGGCCCGATCGTCAAGGACAAACTGTTCTTCTACGCGCTGTACCAGGAGCGCAGCGCCGACACCGACCGGAGCCTGAGCCGCTCGTTCGGTCAATACTACAAGTACGAGGACAAGGATCCGCTCTGGCTGACCAAGTTCGACTGGAACCTCACCGACAACCAGATCCTCGAATTCACCGGCTTCTCCGACAAGCGCACGTCCGACGTCGAAGTGCTCAATCACGACGACTTCCAGGGCGCCGGAACGCCGCGCGGAAATCTGCGCCTCAAAGAGGGCGGCGACAACTACATCGCCAAGTACACGGGCTACTTCGGCGACGACTTCACGCTGTCGGCGCTGTACGGCTACGGCAAGTACCAGCGCTACGGCGCCGGCACCGGCGCGACCGGCGGCAACTGCCCGCTCGTGATCGATCAGCGCACCGGCGTCGATCACGTGTCGGGCTGCTGGGTCGACGACGACGGCCTCGCCGAGCGCCTCGACTCCGGCGACCGTCGCCGCCAGTTCCGCGTCGACGGCGAATGGGTGCTCGGCGATCACAGCATCGGCTTCGGCTACGACAGCGAAGACTGGAACACCGTCGGCGGCCAGGAATACGTCGGCGGCATCTACTACCGCTACAACGACGCGACGCCGGGCGGCGTGGCGCCGAACGGCGCGCCGATTCCCGACGGCGTGACGCAGATCGTGCGTCGCCGCTTCACGCAGAACGGCGGCTCGGTCGACATCAAACAGGGCGCGCTGTACGTGCAGGACGACTGGAAAGTCAACGACAACCTGCTCGTCTACGCGGGCCTGCGCAACGAGGCGTTCGACAACAAGAACCCGGCCGGCCAGACGTTCGCGAAGCTCTCGACGCAGATCGCGCCGCGCCTGGGCTTCTCGTGGGACACGAACGGCGACTCCACGCGCAAGGTGTTCGGCAGCGCGGGCCGCTACCACCTGCCGATCGCCGCGAACACCAACGTGCGCGCGTCGGGCAGCGAAACCGGCTGGAACGAGTACTACACGTTCACCGGCATCGACCCGGTCACCGGCGTGCCGATCATCGGGCAGCAGCTCGGCGACCGCGTCTACACGTCCAACGGCGTCGTGCCGAACCCGCGCTCGGTGGCCGACCGCAACCTCAAGGCGATGTACCAGGACGAGCTGATCCTGGGCTTCCAGCAGCAGCTCGCGAACAACTGGTCGGTCGGCGTGCGCGCGATCCACCGCAATCTCGGCAGCGCGATCGACGACTTCTGCTCGAAGCTGCCGTTCGCGCGCTGGGCAGACCGCAACAATGTCGAATACAGCGCCGTCAACGTTCCCGGCTGCGTCGTATTCAATCCGGGCGAAGACGTCAGCGTCGACGTCGACATCGACAACGACGGCGATCTCGACCGCGTCGATCTGTCGGCCGCCGACCTGCGCTTCGACAAGGCCAAGCGCAAGTACAACGCGCTGGAAGTGTTCTTCGAGCGCGGCTGGGACGACAAGTGGTTCCTGCAGGGCTCGTACACCTGGGGCCACAGCTACGGCAACACCGAAGGCTACGTGAAGTCGGACATCGGTCAGGACGACGCCGGCGTCACGCAGGACTTCGATTTCCCGCAGCTGATGAACGGCGCCTACGGCAATCTGCCGAACGACCGCCGCCACACGTTCAAGGTATTCGGCGCGTACAAGCCGGCCGAAGAGTGGACGATCGGCGGCAACTTCCTGTTGCAGTCGGGCCGGCCGAAGAACTGCCTCGGCTACTACCCGGACCTCGACGATCCGGATCTCGAACCGGCGGCGGCGAGCTACGAGGCGGCGTTCTTCTACTGCAACGGCAAGCTCACGCCGCGCGGTTCGATCGGCACGACGCCGTGGATCACCAACTTCGACGTCAACCTCGAATACCGTCCGCGCTTCGCCGACGGCCGTCTGGCGCTCAAACTCGACGTGTTCAACCTGTTCAACCGGCACACGGTCACGTCGGTCAACGACACGGGCGAAGACGCGCCGGGCCAGATCTCGTCGACCTACGGCGTCCCGCTGTCGTTCCAGGCGCCGCGTTCGGCCCGCTTCTCGGTGCGTTACGATTTCTGATACGAGTGGCGGTTGTGGAAAAAGAAAGGCCGGCGCAAGCCGGCCTTTTCGTTTGCGTGCGATCGGCGCATGCTCTTCCGATCGTTCCCGGAGAAACCGCGATGACGCCGCTGCTGTACGCCCATCCGTTCGCGTCGTACTGCCAGAAGGTGCTGATCGCGCTGTACGAGAACGCCACACCGTTCGATTTCAAGCTCGTCGCCACGCCCGACGACTTCGACGAACTCGGCAAGCTCTGGCCGTTCCGGCAGTTCCCGGTGCTCGTCGACGGCGACATGACGCTGATCGAGGCGACGATCGTCATCGAATACCTCGATACGTTCCGCCGCGGCGCGACGCGCTTCGTGCCGGATGACGCGAAGGCCGCGCTCGACGTGCGCTTCATGGACCGCTTCTTCGACAACTACGTGCACACGCCGATGCAGGCGGTGGTGTACGACGCGCTGCGCGCGGAACACGAGCGCGACCCGAAAGGCGTCGCCGACGCGCGCGACAAACTCGAGGCCGCGTATCGCTGGCTCGATCAGCGCATGGCCGGCCGCGAATGGGCGAGCGGCGAGACGTTCACGCTGGCCGACTGCGCGGCGGGCCCGGCGCTGTTCTACGCCGACTGGGTGCACCGGATCGATCCGGCGCACGCGAACGTCGTAGCGTATCGCGAGCGGCTCAATGCGAGGCCGTCGTTCAAGCGCGCGATCGACGAGGCGCGGCCGTTTCGGCCGTACTTTCCGTTGGGGGCGCCGGAGAGGGATTAGAGACCGCGCGTCACGTCGACCAAGGGATGGCAGAAACCGGATCGATCGCGTCGGCTCCCTACGTGATCGGCCCGCGCTTCGGATCGTGACGCCCGATCCCTCGTTCTCGACAGAATGCCTCCAGCGGTCCCGTCAGCGCTGCGCGTATCGCCTCGCGCGCACCCGGCGACACGTACTCGTCGCGCGTCGGATGCGCATAGCGCGGATCGTGCGCGATCACGTGCAGCATCGCCGACGCCGGCTGCCAGCCCACTGCGGCGAGCGCGTCTCCAAAGCCATTGCGGTGTTCGCCGTGCAACGGCGTCTCGCGGCCATTGATCCACGTGTGCCAATACGTGTCGACGCCGCGCCAGCCGCTCGCCGCCGCATCGATCTCGTAGTCGCCGCAGCGGCCGTGCCAGTGGAACGTTTGCGGCGGACCTTGTTCTGCGCGTCGGATCATCGCGGTGTCGTCGTGCAGTTGCGCAAGGTCGCGCAGGCCCTCGCGGGCGATGAACACCTCGTCGTTGCAGTGCACCCGGAGTCCCGCGAACAGATGGGCGGCTTGCCATAGGCTTGCGCGCAGCGGCGCCGGTGCCGGCGACGCGGCTTCGACGAGATCGACATCGGGTCGCATGACGATCGACGTGCCGCGGCCGTCGCCGCGCACGACGACGCGCGGCGCGTCGACCGGCTCGCCGATCGCGAACGCCTGTTCCCACTGCGCGCCGTCGCGCCAGCTGCGGCAGACGAGCGACGTGCAGCAGTGCGAGACGAGCGCAAGGCCGACGCCCGAGCGGTTGTGCAGATGCACGTGCGGCGCGTGATCGTCGGCGCGCGCGGTGTAATGCGGCGTCGTGAACCAATGCGTGGCGAGGCTCGCGCTGCCGCCGGGCGCCGGTTCGTCGAACGGCAGGCCGGGGCCGTCGTCGGTCACTTCGATGCCGCCGTCGTCGTGCACGCGCACGCCGACGAACGACGCGCGTCCCATCAGGAACTGGTCGATCGCGTTCGACACGAGTTCGTCGATCAGATGCTGCAACGCTTCCGGCCCCGGATCGCCGAGATACATGCCGGGGCGCCGGCGGATCGCTTCGCCGAACGTCAACGGCTTCGAAGGTGTGGCATCCATCGGCCTCTCCGCCTGTCGGTTCCCTATTTTACGGGCCGCGTTCGGCGAACGCTCGGGCGGCGCCAGCACCCGCACCGACTCCTTCCACGAACCGTCATCGCGCCGCCCGCAAACCGCCATGCCCGAACGATGTCATTGTCGCGCGGCACGCGCAGCTTGCGGGTTTGCGTTCGTTTCCCGACCATTGCCGCGTTTGTCGCTGTTTTCGGCGCCGCCTTGCGGCGCGGTTCGTTCACTCGGGGGAAGACATGGATTTCCTGCGCGCGTTGGTTCGCCTGCCGGTCGCATTGATCGTCGGGCTGTGGCGCTTCGTCGTTTTTCTGCTGCGCATGCTCGGTGTGGCGTTGTCGTTCGTCGTCGGACGCGTCAACTGGCAGGCGCCCGCATGGATGCTCGCGATCGAACGCGGCGGCGTCGCCGGCGCGAACGCGGTCCGCGCGAATCCGGGCCGCGCCGCGGCCGTCGTCGGTACGCTCGCGCTGGTCGTCGGCGGCGGCTGGTTCGGCTATCGCGCCTGGCGCGACCGCCCGCGACCGCCCGAACCCGTCGCCGTGACGTTCGCCGTCACGGCGCCGCGCACGACGAACTACGAGTCCGAGCCGACCGACGTCGCGCCGCTGCAGGTGCAGTTCAGCGGTTCCGTCGCGCCGATCGACAAGGTCGGCAAGGAAGTCGCCGACGGCATCGCGATGACGCCGCCGGTCGCCGGCACGTGGACGTGGAACGGCGACAAGGCGCTCACTTTCGCGCCGAAGGAAGACTGGCCGGTCGGTCAGGCGTTCAAGGTGCGTTTCGACAAGGCCAAGCTGTTCGCGCCGCAGGTGCGCGTGCCCGAAGACCACTTCGACTTCTCCAGCGCGCCGTTCGTCGTGTCGGTCGCGAACGCGGAGTTCTACCAGGACCCGCAGGACGCCGCGGCGAAGAAGACGATCATGCAGCTGCACTTCACGCACCCGGTCGACACCGCCGAGTTCGAGAAGCGCCTGTCGCTCGAGCTGGTGAACGCCAAGGGCAAGCCCGAGCCGCGCAAGTTCGTCGTCAATTACGACAAGCTCAAGCTCAACGCGTTCGTGCATTCCGAACCGCTGGCCGTGCCGAAGGATCCGACCAGCGTGCGCCTGACCGTCGCCGAAGGCGTGCGCGCCGCGCGCGGCGGCACCGGCAGCGTCGGTGCGATCACCGCGAACGCCTCGGTGCCGGGGCTGTACAGCCTGGGCCTGGCGAGCGCCGATCTTACCCTCGTGGACAATGCGAGATTCGAGCCCGAGCAGGTGCTGCTGCTCGAACTCACGCGCGCCGTCGGCGAGAAGGAAATCGTCGGCGCGACGAAGGCGTGGCTGTTGCCCGTGTACAACCCGAAGACGCCGGAGGCCGAACGCAACGGGCCGTGGAGCTGGTCGTACGACGAGGTCGACGAGAAGGTGCTCAAGGAATCGGAGCCGCTCGCGCTCGATCCGGTCGCGGCCGAACTCGAATACTCGACGACGCAGAGTTTCAAATATCGCGCCGATCCCGGCCGCTACGTCTACGTGCAGGTCGGCAAGGGCCTGCGCGCGTTCGGCGGCTACCAGCTCGCCGACGCGCAGCGCAACGTGCTGCGCGTGCCGGACTACGCGCGCATGCTGCGCTTCATGGCCGACGGCGCGCTGCTGTCGCTGTCGGGCGAGAAGCGCGTGGCGGTCGTGTCGCGCAACGTGCCGGGCATGAAGCTCGAGATCGCGCGCGTGCTGCCGGACCAGCTGCAGCACCTCGTCACGTTCAACCAGAACACGTTCGCGAAACCCGAACTCGGCGCGCTGTCGCCCGACCAGATCACCGACCGCTTCGAACAGAAGATCGCGTTTTCGACCGACGATCCGGTGAAGGCGCACTACGAGGGCGTCGATCTCGGCCGCTATCTCGCCGACGGCAAGCGCGGCGTGTTCCTGCTCAAACTCTCCGACTACGATCCGGCGAGCGACCAGCCGGCCGAGGCGAAGCCGGACGAATACAGCGCGCCGGACGAGTCGGCCGGCGACGAAGGCGAGGGCGAGGAATTCGAAGGCGCGGGCGAAGAGGTCTACGCCGAAGAAAATCCGGAGGTCAGCGACAAGCGCTTCATCGTCGTCACCGACCTCGGCCTCATCGTCAAGAAGAACATGGACGGCACGCTCGACGCGTTCGTGCAGTCGATCGCGAACGGCCGGCCGGTCGACGGCGCGTCGATCGAAGTGCTCGGCAAGAACGGCCAGACCTTGCTGCGCGAAGCGACCGACCACGACGGCCGTGCGCATTTCGGCGCGCTCGACGGCTACACGCGCGAGAAGTCGCCGGCGCTGTTCGTGGTCAAGAAGGGCGACGACCTGTCGTTCCTGCCGGTCAACGGCCACGACCGCCGTCTCGACTTTTCGCGCTTCGACGTCGGCGGCATCAAGAACGCGCGCAACGCGGGACAGCTCAGCGCGTACCTGTTCTCCGACCGCGGCCTGTACCGGCCCGGCGACACGTTCCACATCGGCATGATCGTGCGCGCGGCCGACTGGACCAAGCCGATCGTCGGCGTGCCCCTCGAAGCGGAAATCCTCGACGCGCGCGGCCTGTCGGTCGAACGCCGCAAGCTGCGTCTGGGCGAGGTCGGTTTCGAGGAACTCGCGTACACGACGCAGGAAACCTCGCCGACCGGTTCGTGGACGATCAACCTGTCGCTCGTCAAGGACGACGGCCTGACGCAGCCGATCGGTTCCACGACGGTACAAGTGAAAGAATTTCTGCCGGACCGCATGAAGGCGACGGCGCGGCTGTCGCAGGAAGTGATCGAAGGCTGGATCAAGCCCGAGAACCTGTCGGCGCGCGTGAGCCTGATGAACCTCTTCGGCACGCCGGCGCAGAACCGCCGCGTCGAAGCGACGCTGACCTTGTCGCCGGTGCTGCCGGTGTTCCGCAGCTACCCGCAGCACGTGTTCCACGATCCGCAGCGCGCGAAGGAAGGCTATAGCGAACCGCTCGGCGAGCAGACGACGAACGACAAGGGCGAGGCCGAGTTCCCGCTCGATCTCGCCAAATACGGCACGGCGAGCTATCGCCTGCACTTCCTCGCCAAGGGCTACGAGCCCGAGGGCGGTCGCAGCGTGTCGGCCGAGGCGGCGAGCCTCGTGTCGTCGCTCGACTATCTCGTCGGCGCGAAGGTGATCGACAACCTCGACTACGTCAATCGCGGCGACGTGCGCACGGTCAACCTCATCGCGATCGATCCGAGCGCGAAGCGCACGGCGGTCGAAGGACTCAAGGCCGTGCTCGTCGAGCGCCGCTACGTGTCGGTGCTGACGAAGCAGGATTCGGGCGTCTACAAATACGAATCGCGCCTGAAAGAGATTCCGGTCAAGGAAGAACCGCTGACGATTCCGGCAGCCGGCATCGACTTCAAGCTCGCGACCGGCGAGCCCGGCGACTACTCGCTCGTGGTCAAGAACAACCGTGGCGAAGCGCTGAACCAGGTGAGCTACTCCGTCGCCGGCGAAGCGAACCTCGCGCGTTCGCTCGAACGCAACGCCGAGCTGCAGCTGGCGCTGTCGAAGAAGGACTACGCGCCGGGCGAAGACGTCGAAATCGCCGTGCGCGCGCCGTACGCGGGTTCGGGCCTGATCACGATCGAACGCGACAAGGTGTACGCGCACGCGTGGTTCACGTCGAAGACGACGGGTTCGGTGCAGAAGATCCGCGTGCCGGCCGACTTCGAGGGCAACGGCTACGTCAACGTGCAGTACGTGCGCGACGCGGCGTCGAACGAAGTGTTCATGAGCCCGATGTCGTACGGCGTCGCGCCGTTCTCGGTCAATCGCGACGCGCGCCGCAACGCGTTCTCGGTGGCGTCGCCTGCGTGGGTCAAACCCGGAGACACGCTGACGATGAAGGTGACGGCCGGCACGCCGTCGCGCGTGGCGGTGTTCGCGGTCGACGAGGGCATCCTGCAGGTCGCGCGCTACAAGCTCGGCGATCCGCTCGATCACTTCTTCCAGAAGCGCATGCTGGAAGTGTCCACGAGCCAGATTCTCGATCTGATCCTGCCCGAGTTCGCGCGCCTCGCCGGCATGGCCGCGCCCGGCGGCGACGCCGACGGGCTGCTCGGCAAGCATCTCAACCCGTTCAAGAAGAAGCGCAAGCCGCCGGTCGCGTACTGGTCGGGCATCGTCGAGGTCAGCGGCGAGCACGAGTTCAAGTACGCGATTCCCGACGAGTTCAACGGCAAGCTGCGCGTGATGGCCGTGGCCGTCGCGCCCGACCGCATCGGCACGTTCGAAACCTCGACCACGGTGCGCGGCGACTTCGTGCTGAGCCCGAACGTGCCGAGCATGGTCGCGCCGGGCGACGAGTTCGAAGTGAGCGTCGGCGTCGCGAACAATCTCACGGGCCTCGCCGGCAAGGAACTGCCGGTCGCCGTGAAGCTCGAGCCGACGAAGGACGTCGAAGCGGTCGGCGAACCGGCGCAGACGCTCAATCTCGGTGAAGGCCGCGAAGGCGTCGTCGTGTTCCGCCTGCGTGCGAAGGGCGAGCCGGGTGCGGCGGCGCTGAAGTTCACCGCATCGAGCGGCGAGAAGGCCGCGCGCATGTCGGTCGACCTGTCGGTGCGTCCGGCAGTGCCGTATCGCACCGAAGTCGCCGTCGGCAACATCGGCAAGGGCGACGCGCAGGTCAAGCCGCTGCGCACGATGTTCGACGCGTACGCCAAGCGCGACGCGTCGGCGTCGTACGTGCCGCTGGTGCTCGCGCGCGGCCTCGCGAGCTATCTCGACAGCTTCCCGCACAAATGCACCGAGCAGCTGCTGAGCGCGGCGATTCCGGCGATGGTGTTCGACAAGCGGCCGGAATTCGGCAAGCTCGTGACGCGCGGCGACGACGTGCGCACGCCGGCCGAGGCGTTCAAGGTGATCGTCGCGGTGCTGCGCTCGCGCCAGAACGCCGAGGGCGGCTTCGGCCTGTGGAGCGCCTCGCCGGATGCGGTGCGCTACGTGTCGGTGTACGCGACGCTGTTCCTGCTCGAAGCGAAGGAGCGCGGTTTCGTCGTGCCGCAGGATCTTGTCGACCGCGCGAACAACTACGTGGCGCAGCTCGCTGCCGACGAAAGCGACGGCAGCCTCGAAGGGCTGCGCGAGCGCGCGTTCGCGGTGTACGTGCTGACGCGCCAGGGCAAGGTGACGACGAACGCGCTCGCGACGCTGCGCCAGCGCCTGGAAGATCGCTACGCGCAGGTGTGGAAGACCGACATCGCCGCGTCGTACGTCGCCGCAACTTTGCAACTTCTGAAAGAAGAGAAAGAAGCGGCGAAGCTGATCGCCGGTCCCGAAGGCGTGCTCAAGCGCACCGCCGAGGAATCGGGCTGGCACTACGCGCGCTACTACGATCCGCTGATTCGCGACACCGGCACGCTGTATCTCGTGGCCAGGCACTTCCCGGAACGCGCCAAGGCGCTGCCGCCGCAGGCGCTCGCCAACATCGTGCGCGCGCTGCAGAAGGGCTGGTTCAACACGCTGTCGTCGGCGACGACGATTCTCGCGCTCGACACGTACGCGACGAGCGTCGGCAGTCTCGGCGGCGACAATCTCGCGCTCGCGGAAGTCGCGGCCGACGGCAAGAGCAAGCCGCTCGGCAAGGCCGAAGGTCTCGTGGTGCGCGGCGCGTTCGGCGCGGGCGCGGCGGCGGTGTCGATCGCGAATGCGGCCGATCTCTCGGCGTGGTACACGGTCGCGCAGACCGGCTACGACCGCACGCTGCCCGACAAGGAAATCAAGGAAGGCATCGAGATCGTGCGCGAGCTGACCGACGCGAACGGCCGCGCGGTCGCCAAGGTGGGCCTCGGCGACGAGGTGTACGTGCACATCAAGATCCGCTCGACGCGCGGCGACGGCATCGGCAGCGTCGCGATCGTCGACCTGCTGCCCGGCGGCTTCGAGCCGGTGCAGGAGATACCGGCGGCGCCGAATCCCGACGAGAACGCCGACGGTGCCGAAGCGACGGAAGCGGCGACGAACGCGCAGACGGTCTGGCGCGGTTCCGTCGGCCTGCCGACGTCGACGTGGATGCCCGAGTACGCCGACGTGCGCGACGACCGCGTCGTCATCTACGGCACCGCGACCACCGACGTGCGCGAGTTCGTGTATCGCATCAAGGCGACGAACGCCGGCAGCTTCGTCGTGCCGCCGCCGTACGGCGAGTCGATGTACGAGCGAACCGTGCAGGCGCAGGGCAAGGGCGGGCGTATCACGGTGGAGCGTCCGCAATGAAAAAAGCCGCCGCCTCGCGCAGCGCCTCACGCGGTTCGTGCCGCGCTGGCACAACGCGCTGGCGGCGGCGTCGTTCGTTCTCGTCGTGCTCGCCGCGTTCCGGCTGTGGCCGCACGAGCCGCTGTCGGCCGCGCTGCCTTCGTCGACCGCGCTGTACGACGATCAGGGCAAGTTGTTGCGCCTGACGCTGTCGGCCGACGACAAGTACCGGCTGTGGGTGCCGCTGGCCGACATGCCGGCGGCGCTCGTCGACGGCGTGCTGCTGCACGAGGACGCGTGGTTCCGCTGGCATCCCGGGTTCAATCCGGTGAGTCTCGCGCGCGGCGCGTTCGTCACCTACGTCCAAGGCGGCAACCGGCAGGGCGGCTCGACGATCACGATGCAGCTCGCGCGCCTGAAGTACCGCCTGAACACGCGCACGCCGGCCGGCAAGGCCGAGCAGGTGGCGCGCGCGTTCTGGCTCGAATTGCGGTATTCCAAGAATGAAATATTGGAAGCGTATCTCAACAGCGCGCCGTACGGCCGCAACGTCGAAGGCGTGGCCGCGGCGAGCCTCGTGTACTTCGGCAAGGCGCCGGACCGGCTGAGCCTGCCCGAGGCGCTGACGCTCGCGGTGATTCCGCAGGACCCGACGCGCCGCCTGCGCGAAACGCTCGCCGACGACGACGGCCTCGGCGCGGGCCTCGCCGCCGCGCGCGACCGGCTGTACGCGCGCTGGCGCGACGCGCACGGCGCCGACGCGGCGAACGATGCGCTGTTTCGCCTGCCGCTCGCGCTGAAGCATCCGTCGGAACTGCCGTTCGCGGCGCCGCATGCGATCGACCAGATCGTGCGCGAAAACCGCATGGCCGGCGGCGAGGCGCCGCGCATCGACACGACGCTGGATCTGGCGTTGCAGCGCACGCTCGAACGGCAGCTGCGCGAAGCCGTCAAGCGCCTCGGCGAACGCGGCGTCGGCAATGCCGCGGCGATGCTCGTCGACACGCGCGACCTCGGCATCAAGGCGATGGTCGGTTCGGCCGACTACTTCAACGCCGGCATCGCGGGGCAGGTGAACGGCACGGCCGCGAAGCGTTCGCCGGGTTCCACGCTGAAGCCGTTCATCTACGCGCTCGGCATCGACCAGGGCGTGCTGCATCCGCGCACGGTGCTGCGCGACGTGCCGAGTTCGTTCGGCCCGTTCACGCCGGAGAACTACGACGGACGGTTTCTCGGACCGGTGACCGCGACCGACGCGCTCGTGCGCAGCCGCAATATTCCGGCCGTGTGGGTGGCGTCGCAGCTGGCGAGTCCCGATCTGTACGATTTCCTGAAGTCGGCCGGCGTCGCGCGCATGGCGAGCCAGGCGCACTACGGCCTCGCGCTCGTGCTCGGCGGCGGCGAAGTGACGATGCAGGAACTCGCCACGCTGTACGCGATGCTCGCCAACCGCGGCGTGTTGAAACCCCTGCGCTTGCGCGCCGACGCGCCGCGAGCCGCCGGCGTGCGCCTGCTGAGCGAGGAGGCGAGCTTCATGACGCTCGACATGCTGCGCCAGAATCCGCGCCCGGACGAGGCGACGACCGCTACGCCCGCGCGCCTGCCGATCTACTGGAAGACCGGCACGTCGTGGGGCTTTCGCGACGCATGGACGGCCGGCAGCTTCGGGCCGTACGTGCTCGTGGTGTGGCTCGGCAATTTCGACGGCGCCGGCAACCCGGCGCTGATCGGCGTCGAAGCCGCGGCGCCGCTGTTCTTCCGCATCGCCGACGCGATCCTCGCGCAGGATCGCACGCTCGCCGAACCCGCGTGGACCGTGCCCGCGCACGTCAAGCGCGTGGAGGTGTGCCTGGCGAGCGGCGACCTGCCGAACGCGTGGTGTCCGCAGCGCGGCATGACGTGGTTCATTCCGGGCAAGTCGCCGATCCGCGTCAGCGACGTGCATCGGCCGGTCGCGATCGACACGCGCACCGGCCTTGCCGCGTGCGCGCCGTACGATCCGGCGACGACGCGTACAGAAGTGTACGAATTCTGGCCGTCGGACCTCGCGCGCGTATTCGCGCAGGCGGGCATTCCGCGACGCAAGCCGCCGGCACAGGGCGACTGCGGCGAACTCGTGGCCGGCGACGGCCAGGCGCCGCGCATCACGTCGCCGGTGCGCGGCGCGGCCTACACGCTGCGCGGCGCGCACGCGGACGAGCGCGTGGCGTTCAACGTCACCGTCGACGCCGGCGTGCGCCAGGTGTACTGGTTCGTCGACGATGCGTACGTCGGCGCCGCGGCGCCCGGCGAAACGCTGTTCTGGCAGGCGCAGACGCCGGGCAGACACGTCGCGCGCGCGGTCGACGATCGCGGCCGCGGCGACGCGCGCGAGTTGCGGATCGTCGCGGTCGACTAGGATTTGTGCTTGGGCAGCAGGCCCGACGAGAGTTTCTTCATCGTCTGCGAAAAGTGCTCGAGAAACGGCACCGCGGCCGAACTCTTGCGCCACACGAGCGCGATGCGCCGGCTCGGCGGATCGCCGCGGAAGGACAACAGATGGATCGCGTCCGACTGCACCACCGGCGGCCGCACCGAGAGCATCGGCAAGAGCGTGATGCCGACGTTCGCGGCCACCATCTGCCGCAGCGTTTCCAGGCTCGTCGCGCGAAAGCCGTCGCGCTCGTTCGCGCCGGCGAGCTGGCACACGTCGAGTGCCTGGTCGCGCAGGCAATGGCCGTCTTCGAGCAGCAGCAGACTCTCGTTGGCGAGATCGTCGATCGTGAGCGACTTGCGCTTCGCCAGCGCGTGCTCGGCCGGCACGGCGAGCAGAAACGGTTCGTCGAACAGGAACTCGGCATGCAACTGGTCGTCGTGCAGCGGCAGGGCGAGCACGGCCGCGTCGAGGCGGCCCTCGCGCAGCCGTTCGAGCAGCACTTCGGTCTTCTCTTCGATCAGCAGCAGTTCGAGGCGCGGAAAGCGCTCGCGCAGGCCCGGCACCACATGCGGCAGCAGGTACGGTGCGAGCGTCGGAAAAATACCGAGGCGCAAGGTGCCGGCTTCCGGGTCCTTGGTTCGGCGCGCGATGGCCCTTATTTCGTCGATCTGGTGCAGGACGCCGCGCGCGCGCGTCGCGATCTCGCGTCCGACGTCGGTCAGCAGTATCTTGCGCGGGGTGCGTTCGACCAGCGCGACCTCGAGCTCGTCTTCGAGCTTCTTGATCTGCGTCGACAGCGTGGGCTGGCTGACGAAGCTGGCGTCGGCGGCCTTGCCGAAATGCTTGTGCTCGGCCAGTGCCACGAGATAGCGGAGATCGCGCAGGTTCATGGCGGTGTCATCGACAGAATCTATCGTGCTGATGCTATCAATTGATTGGACGCATGGGAACCCGGCTCGTAGAATTCGCCCATCGTTTCCGCCCGCAACCTTCCGCATCACCCCTTCCGCTGAAGGGATTCTTTGGAAAAAAGGAGAAATCGCATGCTTTCCGTTGGTGAAAAGTTCCCGCAGTTCAACCTCAAGGCGACCGTTTCGACCGATCTCAAGAACGCGTTCGTCGACATCACGAACGACACCTACAAGGGCAAGTGGCTGGTCGTGTTCTTCTACCCGAAGGACTTCACGTTCGTCTGCCCGACCGAAATCACCGGCTTCGCCAAGCACAACCAGGCGTTCGTCGACCGCGACGCGCAGCTCCTGACCGGTTCGACCGACTCCGAGTTCGTGCATCACGCGTGGCGCACGCACCACAAGGACCTCAACAACCTGCCGTTCCCGATGCTGGCCGACATCAAGCGCGAGCTGACCTCGTCGCTCGGCATCCTCGACAAGGAAGCGGGCGTGGCGCAGCGCGCGACGTTCATCGTCGACCCGCAGGGCATCATCCGTTTCGTGTACGTGACCGACCTGTCGGTCGGCCGCAACCCGGAAGAAGTGCTGCGCGTGCTCGACGCGCTGCAGACCGACGAGCTGTGCCCGTGCAACTGGCACCAGGGCGAAGACACCCTGAAGGTCGCGTAAGACCTGGCCTTGCGAGCCCGCATCGGCGGGCTCGCAAGGCCCTCGCGCGCGGCGCGGTCGCGCCGCGCGCTTCGTATACCCGTCACGCCGTTTCGAACCTGCACGCCGCGTTTGCGCCGGCGTAACGAACCGCCGTGTCCGTCACTGGAGAACGCAATGAACCTCGCCGAACTCAAGGCTTCCATTCCCGACTACGCCAAGGACCTGCGCCTGAATCTGGACTCGGTGCTGACCGAGGGCGGCGCGCCGGGCCTTTCGCGCAAGCAGATCGCGCTGGTCGCGCTCGCCTCGGCGATCGCTTCGCGTTACGAACCGCTCGTCGCCGCGCTGGCCGCCGACGGCGCCGCGCACGCCAGCGAAGCCGAACTCAACGGCGCGCGCACCGCGGCCGCGATCATGGCCATGAACAATGTGTACTACCGCTTCACGCATCTCGTGAGCGAGCCGGAATACGCGACGCTGCGCGCGGGCCTGCGCATGAACGCGATGGCGAATCCGGGCTGCGACAAGATCGACTTCGAGCTGTGTTCGCTCGCGGTGTCGGCGATCAACGGCTGCGGCATGTGCATGGACTCGCACGAAAAGACGCTGCGCAAGCACGAGCTGACCGCGCAGACGGTGCAGAGCGCGGTGCGCATCGCCTCGGCGGTGCACGCGGCGGCGGTGACGCTGGAACAGAAGTAAACAATGCCTCCCTCTCCCCCGCAGGCTTGCGGGGGAGAGGGCTGGGGTGAGGGGGCATGCGCTGCGTACTTCGTCGAGGTTGAAGAAGTGCACGGCGTCGCCCCTCACCCAACCCTCTCCCCCAGGCGAGTTGGGGGAGAGGGCTTTCGGTCCTTGGGCGCACGGGCCGCGGGTGCTAGCCTTTCGCGGATTCCCCGACAGGAACCCGCCATGCGTCCGTTGCTCGCCGCCTGCCTGCTGATTTTCGCCGCGTCCGCGCTCGCCGACGACGCTCCCCGCGGACGTTTGCCGAAAACCGCCGAACCGCTGCACTACGCGCTGCAGTTTCGCATCGACCCGGCCGCGGACGGTTTCGCCGGCGTCACGACGATCCGGGTGCGCCTGAACGAGGCCGCCGATCACCTGTGGCTGCACGGCGATTCGCTCTCCGTCGAAAAGGTCGACGTGACCGACGCGGCCGGCACCGCGCACACCGGCAAATATGCGCAGGCGAAAGACGCCGACGGCGTCGCGCGCATCGACTTCGGCAAGACGCTGCCCGCGCAGACGATCGACCTGCGCATCGTCTACCGTTCCAGGTACGACGAGCATCTGGAAGGTTTGTACAAAGCCAGGCACGCGGACAAGCCGTACGTCGTCACGCAGATGGAACCGATCAGCGCGCGCCGCGCGTTTCCCGGTTTCGACGAGCCGGTGTTCAAGACGCCGTACGACGTCACGCTCGAAGTGCCGCCCGGCCAGAAGGGCGTGACCAACGCCGCGCAGAAGAGCGCGGTCAAGCTCGCCGACGGCTGGACGCGGCTGACGTTCGAAACCACCGCGAAACTGCCGACGTACCTGATCGCGATCGGCGTCGGGCCGTGGGACGTCGTCGACGCGCCGCCGATCGCGGCGAGCCGCTGGCGCGACAAGCCGGTGCCGCTGCGCGCGATCGCGGCGGCCGGCGAAGGCCCGCGGCTCAAGGAAATTCTCGGCGCGACGCCGCAGATCGTCGCGGCGCTCGAAGACTATTTCGGCTACCCGTACGCGTTCGGCAAGCTCGACCTGCTCGCCGCGCCGGACTTCAGCGCCGGCGCGATGGAAAACGCGGGACTCATCATCTATCGCGACACGCTGATGCTGCTCGACGCGAACTCGCCGACGCAGCTGCGCCGCTCGTCGTTCGAGGTCAATACGCACGAACTGGCGCACCAGTGGTTCGGCGACACGGTGACGATGCAGTGGTGGGACGACATCTGGCTCAACGAAGCGTTCGCGACGTGGCTGGAAAACCGCATCACGGGCCGGCTGCGGCCGGAGAATCGCGCCGATCTCGGCATGGTCGAGGGCGCGCAGTACGCGATGCGCGCCGACAGCCTCGCGAGCGCGCGGCGCGTGCGCCAGCCGATCAGCGGCGTCGGCGACATCGAAGACGCGTTCGACAGCCTCACGTACCAGAAAGGCGCGGCGGTGCTCGGCATGTTCGAGGCATGGCTCGGCGAAGAAACGTTCCGTAGTGGAATTCGCAACTATGTGCGCGAGCACGAGTTCGGCAATGCGACGTCGGACGATCTGATCGCCGCGCTGGCGAAGGCCGGCGACCGCGACGAGCGTTTCGGCAAGGCGATGAAGAGCTTTCTCGACCAGCCCGGCGTACCGCAGGTGACGACGTCGCTTTCGTGCGACGGCGGCAAGGCGACGCTCGCGCTGTCGCAGCAGCGCTATTTTCCGGCGGGCTCCAAAGGCGACGCGGCGCAGCGCTGGGGCGTGCCGGTATGCGTGCGCCTGGGTTACGGCGACAAGACGTCGGTGCAGTGCGAACTGCTCGACCAGGCGTCGGGCACGATGACGCTCGCCGACGGCTGTCCCGACTGGTATCTGCCGAACGCCGATTCGCGCGGCTACTACCGCATCGCGATGCCGGCGGCGGAACTCGGCAAGCTCACGGCGGCCGTCGACAAGCTTGCCGAACGCGAACAGCTCGGCTTCGCCGATGCGATCCGCGCCGGCTTCGAGCGCGGCGACGTCGACGTCGCCGCGGCGCTCGCCGCGATGCGGCAACTGGCGCCGTCGAAGACGCGCGAGATCTCGACGTCGCTGTTCGGCACGTTCAACTGGATACGCGACTATCTGTCCGACGCGACGACGCGCCCGGCGCTCGATGCGTTCGCGACGTCGCTGTACCTGCCGCGCCTGCGCGAACTCGGCTATGCGCAGCGCGCCGGCGAGAACAGCGACGATGCGCTGATGCGCTCGGCGCTCGCCGAATTTCTCGCGCGCGACGTCGAAAACGCGCAGGTGCGCGCCGCGCTGGTGGAGCAGGGCCGCGCGGTGCTCAAGATCGGCGACAACGGACACCTGACGTTCAGCGCGGCGAACTACGACCTGCTCGGCACCACGCTGTCGATCACGGTGCAGGAACTCGGCGCGCCCGCGATCGACGCGCTCGTCGCCGAGATCGGCCGGCAGAGCGATCCGACGCTGCGCGCGTCGATGATCGGCGCGCTCGGCGCGACGCGCGACGGCAAGCTCGGCGACCGCGTGCGCAACTACGTGCTGACCGACGCGGTGAAGCTCGGCGAGGTGTCGCGCCTGCTCGGCGTCAACCAGTCGCACCCGGAGAATCACGCCGCGTACTGGACGTGGCTCAAGGCGAATTTCGACGCGCTGGTCAAGCGCATGCCGGCGAAGGGCGAGGGACGTCTGGTCGAGCGCGCGTCGGACGGCTGGTGCGCCGCGGCGCAGGAAAAGGAACTCGTGGAATTTTTCGCGCCGCGCGCGGCGAGCCTCACCGGCGGCGACACGGCGCTGGCGCGGGCGCGCGAGAAGATCGCGCTGTGCGTCGCCCGGCGCGAAAAGCAGGGTACGGCCGGCCTCGCGGCGTGGGCGAAAGCGAACCCGCCGGCGCTATGATGGCGCCAGGCGCCGCGGGGAGGTGGCCATGAGCGAAACGCAGACCGAAACGACGCGCGCCGCATACGCGCAGGTGCCCGAACGCAACACGTCGGACAACATCCTGCGCACGGCGCAGCAGCATCACGTGCAGCTCTCGGCGATGGCCGACACGAAGGCGAACATCATCATCACGGTGTCGTCGATCGTGCTGACGCTGTCGCTCGGCAAGCTCAACGACCCGGCGCTGCGCATCGCGGTGCTGATCCTGACGGTGTTCACGCTCGGCGCGCTGCTGCTCGCGATACTCGCGGTGTTGCCGAAGTACCGGCCGCTCAAGCTCGACAGCGAGGTGCTGCCGCCGCATTTCAACCTGCTGTTCTTCGGCCACTTCTCGGAGATTTCGCGAGAACGCTTTCTCGACGAGATCGCGCGGCTGCTGCAGCCCGACGGTTCGATCTATCGGACGCAGGCGAACGACCTCTACTCGCTCGGCATCTATCTCGCGCGGCACAAGTACCGCTATCTGCGGCTGTCGTATCTGTTCTTTCTCACGGGTTTCGTGCTCGCCTGCGGCGAACAGGCCGTGCGGATGTTGTTCGCCTAGCCTTTCTTCGGCGACACCCACATCGTGATGTCGGCGTCGAACACGACGTCGCCGGCCGCGTCGCGCACTTCGACGATCGCATGCAGATCCTGCGCGACGCTCGCGTCGGCGACGGCCGCCACGCGTGCGGTCGCGGTCATCGTGCCGGTCGCCTTCTTGAGGTAGCGCACGCTCATGCCCTTGGGAATCCAGCGCGTCGTGGCCGGGATCGTCGCGTCGGTCGCGAGACCGCCGGCCATCTCGGCCATGTTGCACAGCGCGATCGCGTGCACCGTGCCGATATGGTTCTGCACGCGGCGGCGATGGCGGATCGTCACGACGCAGCGCCCCGGCTCGAGCATCTGCACGGTCGGCCCGATGCTGCCGAAATACGGCGCGCGCAGACAGATCAGCCGCGAGTAGAGCCACCGGCCGAAGCCGGACTTGCCGTGCTTTTCGAACAGGCGCAGCGCTTGCGAAGCCAAGGCGTGTCTCCGGGCGAACGTCCCGGCCGCGGCCGGGACGTTCAAGGTCGGTACGGGCGTTTAAGCGACGGAGCGCAGTACGGTCTTGCCGTGCTTGACCGCGGCTTCGAGTTCGCGCGGGTCGAAATCGTCGACGCTGATGAATTCGAACGTCGCGGCGCGCACGCGTTCGAGCAGCTTGCGCTCCTCTTCGGTGATGCCGCCCAGCGCTTCGACTTCGGCGAGCTGCTGCACGTAATCGTGCGACTTGATCTCGCCGCTCTTGAGGGCCTTCAGGAACTTGCGCTCGACCGGCTCGGCCGCGATCACGTCCGGCAGAATCGCGTTCATGCGGCCGATCGCGTTGTTCGGGTTCGGCGTGAGATAGACGTATTCGCCGAGACGGTCGCGCGTTTCGTTCGGCGCGCACAGGATCGCGGCGACGCGGCGGCCGAGGCGGTCCGACGGCGGCACTTCGCGGCGGCCGAGCGGAAACACCAGCGCGCGCAGCAGCCACGCGACCGGACGCACGGGGAAGTTGCGCAGCACGCCGTCGAGCGCCATCTGCATGCGCCAGACGCTGTCGTGGAACGCCCACGCGAGCATCGGCTGGTCCGCGGCGGGGTGGCCCTGGTCTTCGTAGCGCTTCAACATGCTCGATGCGATGTACAGGTTCGACAGCACGTCGCCGAGGCGCGCGGAGATCTTTTCCTTGAACTTGAGTTTGCCGCCGAGCACGAGCATCGACGTATCGGCGACGAGCGCGAGCGCCGCGGCATAGCGGTTCAATTTGCGGAAATAGCGCTTGGTATACTTGTCGCCCGGCGCCGAGCCGATCTTCGCATGCGTCAGGCCCAGCACGAAGCTGCGCACGGCGTTGGACACGGCAAAGCCGATATGGCCGAACAGCGCGCGGTCGAACGCGCGCAGGCGTTCGGCGTAGTCGGGCAGCTGCGCCGCTTCGAGTTCCTTGAGCACGTACGGATGGCAGCGGATCGCGCCCTGGCCGAAGATCATCATGCTGCGCGTGAGGATGTTCGCGCCCTCGACCGTGATCGCGATCGGCGCGCCCTGCCAGGCGCGGCCGGCGTAGTTTTTCGGTCCCAGGATCACGGCCTTGCCGCCGTGGATGTCCATGACGTCTTTCGCGATTTCGCGGCCGAGTTCGGTCGCGTGGTATTTGGCGATCGCCGACGGCACCGACGGCTTCTCGCCGCGGTCGACCGCCGCGGCGGTCGCACGCGACAGCGCGCTGATCGCGTAGGTGTAGCCGCCGACGCGCGCGAGCGCTTCCTCGATGCCTTCGAAGCGGCCGATCGCCATGCCGAACTGCTTGCGGATGCGCGCGTAGGCGCCGGTGGCGAGTGAGCCGATGCGCGCGGCGCCGGTCGCGTTCGACGGCAGCGAGATCGAGCGGCCGACCGACAGGCATTCGACGAGCATGCGCCAGCCCTGGCCGGCCATTTCCGGTCCGCCGATCAGCTGCGACAGCGGCACGAACACGTCCTTGCCGCGCACCGGGCCGTTCTGGAACGGCACGTTCAGCGGGAAATGACGGCGGCCGGCTTCCAGGCCCTTGGTGTCGCGCGGCAGCAGCGCGAGCGTGATGCCGAGGTCTTCGACGTCGCCGAGCAGTTTTTCCGGGTCGTACATGCGGAACGCGAGGCCGATCACCGTCGCGATCGGCGCGAGCGTGATGTAGCGCTTGTCGAACGTCAGCCGCACGCCGACGACGTTGGCGCCGTTCCATTCGCCCTTGCAGACGATGCCGTAGTCGGGAATCGACGTCGCGTCCGAACCGGCGTAGGGGCCGGTCAGCGCGAAGCACGGAATTTCGCGTCCGTCGGCGAGGCGCGGCAGGTAGTGGTCTTTCTGCTCCTTCGTGCCGTAGTGCAGCAGGAGCTCGGCCGGGCCGAGCGAGTTCGGCACCGCGACGGTCGAGCCGACCGTCGTGGAGATGCTCGCGATCTTCTGCAGCACCGCCGAATGCGCCAGCGCCGAGAACTGCAGGCCGCCGTATTCCTTCGGAATGATCATGCCGAAGAACTTGTTCTTCTTGAGGAACTCCCACACGGGCGGCGGCAGGTCGGCCAGCTCGTGCGTGATTTCCCAGTCGTTCGTCATGCGGCACAGTTCTTCGACCGGACCGTCGAGAAACGCGCGTTCTTCGATCGACAACTGCGGCACCGGCTGGCGCAACAGCTGGTTCCAGTCCGGCTTGCCGCTGAAGAGCTGCCCCTCGAAACCGACCGTGCCCGCTTCGAGCGCGACTTTCTCGGTATCGGAGAGCTGCGGCGTGATCTTCTGGTAGATCGACAGGAGCGGCGCGGTGATGCGGCGCCGGCGGAAGTCGACGAGGTTCAAGGGCGCGGCGACGAGCGCGAACAGCGTCAGCGTCGCCAGCGTTGCGAGCCAGTGCGCGCCGCCGAACCCGCCGGCGGCGAGAATCGCGACGGCGACGGCGCCGGTCCAGACGATCAGCCCCGCGCGGCGATAGGCGCAGATCACGCTGACGAGGATCGCGGCGATCAATGGCAGCCAGTGTTGCATGTCCGACTCCTTAAATATTCAGCGAGTCCCGGCGTGCGCCGAGAGATCGTACGAAGGTGAGAACGGCGTCGGTGAACGCTTCGTTGCGGTCGCCGACGACCATATGCGTCGCACGCGGCACGACGACGTGCTGCGCATGCGGCACGAGCGAGAGGAACTCGCCGATCGTCGTTTGCGAGACGACGTCGCTTTCGCTGCCCGAGAGCAGCAGCGTCGGCACGTCGATGCGTGCCGCGGCGCCGAGCAGGCGTTCCTGGTGCCGCTCGAAGCCCTCGGCGATCGCATCGAGCAGCCGGGGATCCCAGTGCCAGCGATAGCGCCCGTTGTCCTGTCTGACCAGGAGCGCGCGCAGGCGTTCGGGCGACCGCGGTTCGCGACGGTGGGGCAGATAGTCCGAAATCGCCTGCGAAGCGTCGGCGAGCGACTCGAAACCGTCCGGGTGCGCGCGCATGAACGCGAGGATGCGTTCGACGCCGGCGGTTTCCCAACGCGGCGTCACGTCGACGAGCACGAGCGCGCGGAACAGCGGACCGAGGTCGGCCTGCGCCAGGAGGCCCACCAGCCCGCCGAACGACGCACCGACGAGAACGGCGTTCGGACCTGCGTAGCGTGCAATCTGCAATAGATCGGTCGTGAACTGTTCGATCGCGTAGTTGCCGTCGGCGCGCCACCCGCTGTCGCCATGACCGCGCGCGTCGGCGAGCACGCAGCGAAAGCCGACGCCGGCAAGGCGCTCGGCACTGCCGCTCCAGGCGAGTCGGGTCTGGCCGAAGCCGTGCGCGAAAACGAGCGGCGGTCCGCCGATGCCGCCGTGCGTCCGGACAGCCAATTTCACCCCGTCGTCACCGACGAGTCGGATCTCGACGGTCGCATCGGGGCGTTGCGGACGGGGTGTGGGGCTGGCGGACATGCCTTCGAGTATCTGTGCCGAAATAGAGCAATCAATCCGTTAGCGCACGGAAAGTTCAATTCTTTCTCAATTGACCATTTCCTAAGTTCGCCGCGGAACGGCGGTGCTTCAATCGATCCCGGGTCGGCCCAATCCCCCCACTTCAAACCCCCTATCGATATGAATAGCGAAGCAGCAGTCGTCACTCAATTCAATCCTCGCGGCCGCTTGACGCCGGTCGACTGGGAGCAGGCAGGACTCGATACGCTCGGCGAACTCGGCGTCAGCGCCGTCGCCGTGGAACCGCTCGCCCGCAGGCTGGGCGTGACCAAGGGCAGCTTCTATTGGCACTTCCCCAGCCGAGAAGCGCTGCTCAAGATCATTCTCGAGCGCTGGGAGCTGCAGGACGAGGAAGAATTCGCCCTGGTCGAGGCGATCACCGATCCGAAGGAACGCATGCGCAGCCTGTTCCGCCGCACCGGCGAAACCGCCATGAAATCCCATGCGATCTACGCGTCGCTGCTCAGATCGCCGGAGCACCCGATCGTTCAGCCCGTGCTGACGCGGGTTACCAATCGCCGGCTCGCCTTCCTGACCGACGCTTATCGCCAGGCCGGCTACGAGGCGGACTCCGCGTTCCGTGCGCGCCTCGCCTATGCCGCCTACGCCGGTTTCCTGCAGCTCTCGTGGCAGGTCGGCCAGCAACTGGAAAACGCCGAATTCGACGCGTACACCGAGCACACGATCCAGGCTTTGATTCCCGATTGAAGCGTCGGCACCGATGCGCGCGACGAACGCGGAGGAGGCGCGGTTCGACGTGATGCAGCCACGCGCAAGTTATTGAAACCACTTGGCTTTGAACAGGCGCCCGGGCCGTCCGGGCGCCTGTTCTTTTTCCGCCGGGCTATTTGCGTTTTGTTGCAATACCACGCGTCGGCGGCTAACGTGAGGCGCCTGACTCATGAGCATAGGGCCTTGGCTGGCCCGGGACCGAGGACATGGCAAGCAAGCTAGAAGCGTTGAACCGATGGGTCGACGAAGTCGCCCGTCTGACGCAGCCCGACCGAATACATTGGTGCGACGGTTCCGAGGCGGAATACCAGGCTCTCGTCGAACTGATGCTCGACACCGGCGACCTGATCGAACTGAACCCGTCGACGCACCCGAACTGCTATCTGCACCGCTCGAATCCGTCGGACGTCGCACGCGTCGAGCACCTCACCTTCGTGTGCACGCAGGAGGCCGACGATGCCGGCCCGAACAATCACTGGATGGCGCCCGACGAGGCGCACCGGAAGATCGACGCCCTGTTCGCCGGCTGCATGAAGGGCCGCACGCTGTACGTGATCCCGTATTGCATGGGCCCGATCGACTCTCCGATCGCCCGCTGCGGCGTCGAAATCACCGACAGCCCGTACGTCGTCGCCAATATGCGCATCATGACGCGCATGGGCGTCAAGGCGCTCGAACGCATCGAGCGCGACGGAACGTTCGTCCGCGGTCTGCACTCGACCGGCGATCTCGACCCGGCCAAGCGTTTCATCATGCATTTCCCCGAAGAACGGGCCATCAAATCGATCGGTTCGGGCTACGGCGGCAATGCGCTGCTCGGCAAGAAGTGCCATGCGCTGCGTATCGCCTCGCATCAGGCGCGCCAGGAAGGCTGGCTCGCCGAGCACATGTTGATTCTCGGCATCGAAAACCCGCAGGGCGAAACGCACTACGTCGCCGCGGCGTTCCCCTCGGCGTGCGGCAAGACGAATCTGGCCATGCTGATTCCGCCGAAGGCATACCCGGGCTGGAAGATCTGGACGATCGGCGACGACATCTGCTGGATGCAGCCGGGCCCGGACGGCCGCTTGTGGGCGATCAATCCGGAGGCGGGCTTCTTCGGCGTCGCGCCGGGCACCAGCGCCAAGACGAATCCGAACGCGCTCGCGATGCTCGACCGCGATGCGATCTTCACCAACGTCGCCGAAACCGCCGACAACCAGCCGTGGTGGGAAGGCCTGCCCGACGGCAAGCCGGCCAAGGACTGGCAGGGCCGCGACTACGACCCCGCGAACGGCCCGGCCGCGCACCCGAATTCCCGCTTCACGGTCAGCGCGCGCCAGTGTGCGAGCTGGTCGCCGCGCGCCGAAGATCCGCAGGGCGTGCCGATTTCCGCGATCGTGTTCGGCGGCCGGCGCGAATCGCTGGTGCCGCTCGTGTTCGAATCGCGCGACTGGACGCACGGCGTTCTCGTCGGTGCGGCGATGGGCTCGGAAACGACCGCCGCGGCGACCGGCGCGGTCGGCGTGCTGCGCCGCGATTCGATGGCGATGAAACCGTTCTGCGGCTACAACTTCGCCGACTACTTCGCCCACTGGCTGAGCTTCGACAAGGCCGGCGCGAAGCTGCCGAAGATCTTCCACGTCAATTGGTTTCGCAAGGGCGCCGACGGCAAGTTCGTATGGCCGGGTTTCGGCGACAACATGCGCGTACTCGAATGGGTCATCGAGCGCTGCAAGGGTACGGCCGGCGCGAACGAAACGCCGATCGGCAACCTGCCGCGCGCGCAGGATCTCAATCTCGCCGGCCTCGACCTTTCGCCGGCCGACCTCGAGCTGCTGCTCACGGTCGACCGTGACGGCTGGGCGAGCGAATACGCGAGCATCGGCGAATATCTCGACTCGTTCGGCGCGCGCACGCCCGATGCGCTGCGCCAGGAGCACGCGCGCACGAGCGCCGCGCTCGCGCAGGCCGAACCGGCCGCGCCGAAGGTCGCGGTCGGCTGATGCTTTCGCGGCGCTCCCGCGCGGGAGCGCCGCGGCTTCGATGAAGGCGTTCTACTGCCACCATTTCGTGCTGCCGCTGCCGCCGGAACATCGTTTTCCGATGGCGAAATACGCGCGGCTCGTCGAACGCGTGGCGGCGTCGGCGTGCGAGTCGGGCATCGAACTCGTCGAGCCGGCCGCCGCGAGCGACGAGCAGTTGTGCCGCGCGCACGACCGCGCCTACGTCGAACGCGCCGCGCGCGGCGAACTCGACGCGGCGGAACTGCGAAAGATCGGCTTTCCGTGGTCGCCGGCGATGATCGAGCGCTCGCGGCGCTCGTCCGGCGGCACGATCGGCGCGCTCGCGGCGGCGTTGTCGGGCGACGGCGTCGCGGTCAATCTCGCGGGCGGCACGCACCATGCGTTCGCCGACCACGGCGCCGGCTATTGCGTGTTCAACGACTCGGTCGTCGCGGCGCGCGACGCCCAGGCGCGCGGACTCGCGCGCCGCGTGCTGATCGTCGACCTCGACGTGCACCAGGGCAACGGCACCGCGGCGATCGTGCGCGGCGATCCGAGCATTTTCGCGTTTTCGATGCACGGCGAGCGCAACTATCCGGCGATCAAGGAAGCCGGCGATCTCGACGTCGAGCTGCCCGACGGCTGCGACGACGCGCACTATCTCGCCGAGCTTGCGCGGCATCTGCCGGTCGCGATCGGCCGGGCGGCGCCCGATGCCGTGATCTACCTCGCCGGCGCCGATCCGTACGAAAACGACCGCCTCGGACGGCTCAAGCTGACCAAGCAGGGCCTGCGCGAACGCGATCGCATGGTCTTCCAGGCCTGCCTCGGGCATGATTTTCCCGTTGCCGTGACGATGGCGGGCGGATACGCGAGCGATGTTGCCGATATCGTGGACATTCACTACGCGACGGTCAGCGAGGCGGCGGCGTTCGCCAGGGTTCGTGCGGGAATCGTTCAGGTTTAAACGCTCCGCGGGTACGGTGCATCCAAGCGTGCACCATGAATACTGCCTGCCTGCCCATGAGCTTTGCGATGCCTGAATCGGCGCCGGTGCCAGCGGACGATGTCGCCCTGGTCGAGCGTTCGATGGCGGGCGACATGCGTGCCTTCGAGCTGCTCTACCGCAAGCACGTCGGCCGCGTGTACGGCGCGATCCTGCGCATCGTCGGAATGAACCACGCGCGCGCCGAAGAACTGACGCAGGACGCGTTCATCCGCGCCTGGCAGAAACTCGCCGGCTTCCGGTTCGAAAGCGCGTTCTCGACGTGGCTGTATCGCCTGGGCGTCAATGTCGCGCTGATGGACGTGCGCGGTGCGGCACCCGAGCAGAACGTCGAAGACGACGCGCTCGAGTACGCGGCCGGCGGCGACGTGCCGTTCTGCGCCGGCGAGCGTTCGGACCTCGAACAGGCCGTCGCGAAGCTGCCGCCGCGCGCGCGCGCCGTGCTGGTGCTGCACGATGTCGAAGGGTGGAAGCACGAGGAGATCGCCAAAGAGCTGGGCATGGCGGTAGGCTCGTCGAAGGCGCAATTGCATCGCGCGCGCGGCTTGATGCGGCGCGTGCTCGGAGATGCGGCATGAGCGATCACGAATTCCAATGGCGGCGCGGCATGCGCGAGCTCGGCGGACCGGTGCAACCCGGCCGCGACCTGTGGCTCGACATCGCGGCCCGCATCGAGGCCGAAGCGGCCGCCGCGCAACCCGCGATCGCGCCGCCGGCGCGACGCCGCTGGGCGCTGCCGCTTGCGGCCGCCGCGAGCATCGCGGCCGGCGTGCTGATCGCCTCGCACTGGCTCGCCGGCGTGCCGGGAACGGCCACGACGACACTCGCGCAAGCGACATCGGATCCGGGTCCGGCGCTCGAACGCGCCAACCGCGATTTCAAACAGGTGCGGCCGCAGGATCCGCGCCTTGCCGGGGCCGTCGCCGAACTCGACGCCGCCGCGGCCGAGCTGCAACAGATGCTGCAACATCAACCCGACGCGGTGTTCCTCGTCGGCCTGCTCAACCGTACCAACGAACGTCGCATGAAACTCGCGCGCATGGGGCTTGCTTCGAGCTGATGCCGACACGTGGAGAAACCATGAAAGTGAAATTGTTGCCACTGATCGCGTTCCTTGCCCCGGGCGCCGTGTTCGCCGGAACGCCGATCAACGAAACGCGCAGCGTCGACGACGACGTGCGCATCGACGTTTCCAACGTCAAGGGCGCAGTCAACGTCACCGCCTGGGAGAAGGACGAGGTCTCGATCTCCGGCACGCTCGGCAACGGCGCCAAGCGTCTGGCCGTCGACGGCGAGGGCGGCCACCTGTCGGTCAAGGTGGAAGGCCCCGACAAGTCGAAGGGCTGGCTCAACTGGGGTTCCGACTCGTCGATGGAAGAGTCGGTGCTGAATCTCAAGGTGCCGCGCAAGGCGTCGCTCGAAATCAACGTCGTCAGCGCCGCAGTGGTCGTGAGCGACCTCGCCGGCGGCGACGTGACGGTCGACAGCGTCTCCGGGCGCGTGCGCGTCGGATCCGACAGCCGCCGCGTCCGCATCGAAAGCGTCAGCGGCGACGTCGAGTTCGACGGCAAGGCCGGCGAGGCCGAAGTGCAGACGGTCAGCGGCGACGTGCGCGCCCGCGGCGTCGGCGGACGCACGCGCTTCGAAACGGTATCGGGCGCCGTGCGCGTCGTGGCCAGCGCGCCGCTGTCAGACACGTCGGCCGGCACGGTGTCGGGCGACATCGAAATCAGCGGCGAACTCGGCAAAGGCGGTCGCATGCACGTTGAAACGATGAGCGGCGACGTACGCATCGGCTTTGGGTCGAACCTGTCGGCGCGCATCCAGGCCGAAAGCTTCAGCGGCACGCTGCGCAGCGACTTCGGTACGGTCGAGAAGCGCGAGCACGGGCCCGGTTCGAGCCTCGACGTGCGCGTCGGCGACGGCGAGGGCGACGTCGATGTCGATAGTTTCAGCGGCGACGTGACGCTGCGCCGCGATTGACTGCCGCGCCCGCGACGATCGCGCGGGCCGAGCTGCGGAAACGCAAGATTCTAGAACAATAGATAAGTAGACAGAATGTACTTGTCGCCGGAGCGCGGCGGCGGTGCCTCGTGCTGGTACATCCAGTACGGCGGAAACATCAGCAGGCGTCCGGCGCGCGGACGCACGACGACGTCGAGATCGGGAAAGCGCGTTTCGCCGCCTTCGGCGATGTCGTTGAGATACCACAGAAACACGAGATAGCGGTTCGCCGCTTCGTTGATCGAATCGAAGTGCAGCTGAAAGCGTTCCTCGCGGTCGGGCCGGTAGCGTTTGATCACGAGCTCGGCGATGCGCGGCGACGGCGGCACCGGAATGGACAGTCCGATATCGGCGTTGTAGCGCGCGAGCGCTTCCTGCATGCGGCCCAGCAGAAAACCCTTGAAGCCGGCATCGGACAGCGGCGAGATGTCGAGTTCGGTCCACGCGCTGTCGTCCAGGCCCGCACGGATGCCGCGCCCGTTGCCGCGCTGGAAGCGCGCGAGTCCTTCGAACGATGCGATCAGCTGCGCGCACAGGTTCGCGTCGAACGCGTCGTCGTAAACCCGCAGATAGTGGCGCAGATCGCGCCGGTCGGCCTGTGCGTTCACGGCGGGTCGAGGTCGCGATAGCCCCAGCGTTCGAAATACGGTCGCAGCACGGGCAGCGCCGGCGCGAGCCATGCGGCATAGGCCTGCGCGCGGCCGACCGCGCGCGCGTTGATCGGTTCGATCACCTGGGTATAGCTCGGCGTCGAGATGTAGCCGCGCTTGCGCGCGTGCTCGTGGAAGCGCAGTACGGCGTCGTCCCACGGAAGGTCGAGGAACTCGATGAGGCGTCGCGCGTGCGTTTCGACGTCGGCGACGAGGTCTTCGTAGCGCAGTTCGAACACGTCGGGCTGCAGCACCTCGCGCTGACCGATCCAGAAATCCATCGCGTCGGCATAGCCGCGCGCGGTGGATTCGACCGTCTCGCACATCGCGACGAACGCCGGCGAGTTGAACGACTGCATGTAGTTGCTGACGACCGCGTCGGCCGGATGGCGCAGCATCAGGACGATCTTCGCGTGGGGCCAGAGTCGGCGGATCAGCGGCAGCTTCAGGAGATTGAGCGGGTTCTTGTCGACGAGCCGCTGGCCGTCGGCGAGCGTGACGTGGCGCGCGACGCGCTCGGCGTAGACCGCGCGCAGCGCGTCGCACTGCGCGGCGGTGAGCCGGCCGAGATCTTCGGGATACTCGAGCTTCTGCGCCTGCATGTCCTCGATCACGCGCTGCAGGAACGGCCGTTCGTCCATGCTCGCGAGCATCGGATGCGCGTCGAGCATCGTTTCGAGCATCGTGGTGCCGGAGCGCGGGAAACCGACGATGAAGATCGGGCTCGCCCCGCGCGCGGGCGCGCCGGCGTCGTCGGCCGGCCATTGCGCGTACTGCTCGGGCGTGAGGCTGTGGCGCGTGATGCGAAACGGCGAGCGGCCTTCGAACATGTAGGGCATGCGCTCGCGCAGCGGTGCCGCCTGCAGCCGGTGCGCCGTTTCGAGCGCGCGCATCGCCGCGGCATGGTCGCCGAGCTTGTCGCAGACTTTCGCGAGCGAAAAGTTCAGATGGAAGTTCGCGAACGCCACCGTGCCGGTCGAGATCAGCTCTTCGTGCAGGCGCCGCGCGGCCGGCAGGTCGTCGCCGCGCGACGCGAGCGACGCGCGCAGGATCGCGAGGTCCTCGCCGACCGCCGACGGCAGCGCCGGATGCCGCGACAGTTCGTGGACGATCGCCCACGCCTGGTCGAGACGATTGGAGCGCTCGTGGATCGCGCCCTGGCGCACGAGGACGCGCGGATGATCGGGCGAGGCGGCGGCGGCCTGCGCGAGTGCGAGCTCCGCGTCGGCGATCTTGCCGAGACGAAACATCAGCCACGCCGCTTCGGCGAACGTCGACGGATCGGCCTCGCGCCATTCGCGCCAGTTGTCGGTGAGCGTTCGCGCCAACCGCTTGTCGTTGTTTTCGAGCGCGGCGATCGCGCAGTAGGTGCGGATTTCCGGATCGTCAGGTTCGAGCGCGATCGCCTGCTCGAGCGCACGGAGCGCGTCGGCCGCGTTGCCGGCATCGAGGTCGTTCAAGCCGATGTTGAAGAGCAGGCCTGCCTGTGGGCCGGTGAGCCGGAGCGCGCGGGCGAAGGCCGCGGTGGCATCTTCGAACCGGCGCACGTCTCGTAGCGCGTTGCCGAGGTTGCTCCAGTATTCGTAGACGTCCGGTTCGTTCTGCGCGAGCTGCGACAGTAGCGGAATCGCTTCGCGCGAGCGGCCCTGCGCCTGCAGCGACAGCGCGAGCACGAGCGCCGCGTCGACGTTGCCGTCGTCCTGCGCGAGCAGCTGCCGGCACGCGTGTTCGGCGCGCGCAAACTGGCCGTTCTGGAAAAATGCGAAAGCCGCTTGCGACATGCCGTGGGACTCCGATGGATGCGTCGGCAATTATCGCGACGGGACGATCGATGCGCCAACGCAAAGCGTCGCGGCCGATCCGGATTGCGCGTTCGGGCAACGCACGGCGCTACATCGCGGCGCCGGCGCGGCCCGAGCGCTCGTCCGCGAGGTTCGTGCGGCTCTCGTCGATCACCGCGACGTCGCAGACGAGATGCTGGATCGCGAGCTGCGCGCCGATGCCGTTGTGGAGGAAGATGTTCGGCGCGAGATTGCGCAGTTCGACGCGAAAGCGGTCGACTTCGGCCCGATATTCGGGCCAGCCCGCGCGATCTTCGCCGTAGCACGCCCACAACGCCCGCCAGCGGCGGCAAAAATCGGCAATGTGGAAATGCAGCACGTCGAGCTGCGGGTGATCGCGCGCATCCTCGAGCACGAAGATCAGATGCTCGCGCACTTCCCACGGCGTCATGACGGCGGGCAGATTGACCGATTCGTACCGCAGTTCGGCCGGCCCCCCGTCAGGCGCGACATGGCGCGCGCGCCAGCCGGGCTGGTCGAGGCCCGGCACGCGTCCGGCGCTCACCAGCGGCCAGAAGCCCGGGCCGCCGACCGTGTCGGCGACGAGGTGGATGCGTGCGCGCGTGTCCGAATTGACCACCTTGTGACGGCGCCACGTGTCGAAGATCCAGCATTCGCCCGCAGCCATGTGCAGGTCGCTGTCGCCGCAATGAAACCGCACTTCCGGCTGCGTCACGATCGGCACGTGGACCCGAATGTGTTCGCGCCAGTAGTAGTCGATGTCGACGTGCGGCGTGACCTCGGCCTGGCCCGACAGGCGCATCAGGCGCGAGCGGCCGAGCGTCGCGCCGAACGATGCGAGCACCTGGCGCAGGTACGGAAGCCGCGCCAGATGCGGCGTCGGCCGCATCGGGCCGCGCACGGCGTCGTCGCCGGGGTCGCCGCCGACCGCGATCAGCGGCACCGCGGAATTGCCGGCGAAGCCCTGCGGGTGAGGCCGCCATGCCGATTCGCCGAGCTGCTCGATCTCAGCCGCGAGCGCCGCCGCGTCGAAGCTCAACGGAAGTTGCAGAAACGGAACCTGGAGTTTCATGGCGCGTGCGTTCGGTAACGTTCGGGTCGAACGCCGATAGTAGTGCGCCGACCCGCAGGTCGTCGAACGTTCCCGCGGGCGCCGCGCAGCGGGATCGATGCGCACGGGCTCCGCCCCATCGCGGAGCCTGTGCGAGAATTCGCCGATTGCCCCGATTCGCCGCCGCCCGTGATCATTTCGCACAGTTCCCGCTACGTTTTTTTCGCGGTGCCGAAAACCGGCACGCATTCGATCCGCCGCGCGCTGCGACCGCAGCTCGCCGATGGCGACATGGAGCAGGTCGGCCTGTTCGTCGACAAGCGCTTTCCGTATCCGGCGCTGGCGAGCCTGGGCCACGGCCATGTGAGCTATCTGCAGGTCGCGCCGGTGCTCGGTTCGGTGCTCGACGACTATTTCAAGTTCGCGTTCGTGCGCAATCCGTACGACCGCTTCGTGTCGTACTGCGCGTTCATGGCGCGCAACGGCGACGCGTTCGCGCAGCGGCCCGGAGACGTCATGCGTTTCTTCATCCGCGACAATCCGCAGCTCGATCATCTGCTGTTTCGCCCGCAGTACGAGTTGCTGGCCGACGAGAGCGGGCAGGTGCGCATGGATTTCATCGGCCGCAGCGAGCGCTCGCAGGCCGATTTCGACGCGATCTGCGCGAAGGTCGGCATCGCCTCGTCGCCGCTGGAGCAGGTCAACAGCACGCAGCACCGGCACTACGCCGACTACTACGACGACGAACTGCGCGGTCTGGTCGCGCGATTCTACGCACGCGACCTCGAGGCCTTCGGCTACGGGTTCGACGGGTAGTTCCAGCGTCGCAGATACGGTTCGAGCGTCGGCAGCACGCGCTCGAAATGGCTGCGGTAGCGCGTCCAGCGGCCGACGCCCTTGCGGTTGACCGGCTCGACCACCTGGCTGTAGCTCGGCGTGCCGATGAAGCCGCGCGTACGGGCGTGCTCGTGGAACGCCGTCATCGCGGGGTGGCGCGCAACGCCGAGAAAATCGGCCAGCGCGACAGCCGCGGCGTCGATATCGTCGACGAGGTCTTCGTGGCGCAGTTCGAACACGGCCGGTTCGAGCAGCCGGCAGTGGTCGAGCCACGCGTCGAACGCGTCGGCGTAGCCGCGCGCGGTCGATTCGAGCGTCGCGCACAGCGGCACGTACAGCGGTTCGCTGAACATCTGAAGGTAGTTGCTCAGCACGACGTCGCACGGGTGGCGCAGCGCGAGCACGATCCGCGCGTGCGGAAACACGCGCGCGATCATCGGCAGGCGCAGGAGGTTCAACGGATTCTTGTCGACGAGACGGCGCGACGCGTCGGCCTGCGTGCGGCTCGCGACGGTCGCGAAGTACTGCGCGCGCAATGCATCGAGGTCCGCGCGCGTCAACGCGCCGAGATCCTGCGGGTAGCGCAGCCCGCGCTGCTCGACCGCCGCGATCAGGTTCTGCACGAAAGGCTGTTCGTCCATCGTCGTCAGCGCGGGATGCGCGTCGAGCATGGTTTCGAGCAGCGTCGTTCCGGAGCGCGGAAAACCGACGACGAAGATCGGCGATGCCGCCGCGTCGGGCGCGCCGTCGTGCTGCCAGGTCGCGACGAGTTCCGGCGTCAGCCGGCGGCGTGTGATCGTCATCGTGTCGAACGACACGGCCTGCGGATGATCGATCGCGAGCTGCTTCATCTGCGCGGCGTGCGCGCGGTCCAGCATCGCCATCGCCGCGTCGGGCCTGCGCGCGCGGTCGTACAGGCGTGCGAGGCCGAACGCGATCGTCAGGTGGCGTTCGAGCGCGCCGGGCGCTTCGAGTATCGCCTCGTGCCGGCGTATCGCGTCGTCGACGTCGTCGCCGCGTGTGGCGACGAGCGCACGCACGACGGCGGCCTGTTCGCTCAGTTCCGCGGTATCGAGCGGACCCAGTCGCTCCAGCGCGGCTCGCGCTTCGGGTATGCGGTTGATGCGTTCGTACAGTTCGGCCTGGCGCAGCCGCACGCGCGGATCGTCGGGCAGTCGCCGCGCCGCGAGATCGAGCGCGGCTTCGGCATCGGCCGTGCGCTCGACGCGCATCAGCGTCCATGCGACGTCGAGCAGCTCGCCGGGTTCGTTCGCGCACCACGTGCGCCAGCCGTCGAGCAGGCGCCGGGCCGAAGCGTCGTCGCCGACCGCGTGGCTCGCCTTCGCGGCCTGCGCGCGAATCAATGCGTCGTCCGGCGCGAGTTCGTAGGCGCGCATCAGAAATTCGAAAGCTTCCGGGTTGCGCTGTTGCGACAGCGCGATCAGTCCGAGATTGCGCAGCGCTTCAGATTGCGCCGGATCGATCGAGAGCGCGTCGCGATAGACGCGCTCGGCGTCGGCGTCGCGTCCGAGCAGGCGCAGCATCGCGCCTTGATTGATCCGATATTCCGCGACGCCGGGGCTCACGACCGCCAGCCGCTCGAAAGCGGCGAGCGCGTCGTCGTAGCGCGATTGCGCATCGAGACTCAGTGCGAGGACCAGCAAGGCTTCCTCGTCGTCGGGCAGGGTGGCGAGGGCGCGCCGCGCCGCCGCTTCGGCGGCGCGCGCATCGCCGGACTGGAGCGCGTTGAAAGCGGATTGGAGCATGAAGAGTTGCCGGATCGTCAATGAAAAAGCCGCGTGGCTTGCGCCACGCGGCTTGTATAGCACTACGAACTACGTTGCGGCGCTTAGAACTTCACGCCGACGCGAGCCCAGAAGTAGCGGCCCACGGTGTCGTACGTACGCTCGTCGGTATTGCCGTTGAAGCCGTACTGCCACAGCACCGGCGCCTGCTTGTCGAACACGTTGTCGATACCGAGTTCGACGTGCGTGTTGATCGGCTCGATGTTATAGCCGAGCTGCAGGTTGTGGTACGTGTAGGCGCCCGTACGGAACGAGTTGTGGCCGGCGTCGATCACCGGAGCGATGACGTTGTAGCCCGACGGCGTCGAGATCGTATCGCCGAAGCGCGACGGACCGATGTAGCGAACGCGCCAGGACGCATCGAACGCGCCGAGGTTCCAGTTCAACGCCGCGAGAGCGCGCCAGCGGGCAAAGTTGCCGTTGCCGCCGGTCGACGACGACTGGTACGAACCCGCGTAGTTGATCTGCGTCTCGATCACGCCCTGGATGCTCTGCACGTTGTACTTCTGCAGATAGGTCGCATCGAGGCTCGCGCGGAAGTTGCCCCACGCGGTTTCCGGCAGACGGTACTTGAAGCCGATGTCGATACCCGAAGTGTCGATGCGGCCGACGTTCTGCGTCGTGTTGTTGACGAAGTTGACGTCGCCTGTCTGCGCTTCGCGCGTGAACAGGTTGCAGTAGTTGCCGTTGATGAAGCACTGGTCGAGGATGTTCTGCGTACCGAGCGCACCGATGGTGTCGGTGAGGTAGATGCGCCACACGTCGACCGACGTCGAGAAGCCTTCGAGCCAGTTCGGATCGTAGACGAAGCCCCACGTGAACGACTTGCCCTGTTCCGGCAGGACGTTGACGTTGCTGCCCTGCAGGGACTGCGTCTGCTGCGTCAGCTGCTGGAAGCCCGGCTGCAGGCCCTGGCAGGCCGGGTTGTTGACGTCGGCGGCGCTGAGGTTGTCGCAGGGATCGCGGTAGGTGTCGGCGCTCGGGGTGATGCCGCCGTACAGGTCGGAGATCGTCGGCGAGCGGAACACTTCGGCGATCGTGCCGCGAATCAGCAGGTCGTCGATCGGGCGCCATTCGAGGCCGAGCTTCGAGTTCGTCGTATCGCCGAACGCGGAGTAGTCGGAATAGCGGCTGCCGAGCGTGAAGTTCAGCGACTTGGCGAGGAACACGTCACGCAGAACCGGGATGAAGAACTCGGCGTAGACTTCCTTGACCGACAGTTCGCCGCTGTTCGGCGACGCGCACGCGTCGGTCGACGTCAAGCACTCGCCCGTGTTCGGGTTCGTGATGAGCGAGGCGAAGTCCGGCTGGAAGTACTGATAGTCCTTGCGGTATTCGCCGCCGAGCGCGAGGCTCACGGCGCCGGCCGGCAGTTCGAACAGTTCGCCGGTGAGGTTGAACTGAGCGGTCTTCTCGGTCGCGTACGAGTGCGCGAACGGGGTGATCGCCAGCGCCTGCAGCGCTTCGAGGTTCGCACGGCCTTCCGGCGAGGTGCCGTCGGTCACGTTGAAGATGTTGATCGGCACGCAACCGGCGATGACCGCGCCCGGACGGCCGCAGCGCGCGACGCCGTCGGCGTCGTAGAACGACGGGCCGACAGCGGCGGCCAGACCCGGCTTGTAGTAGTAGCCCGAGGACGAACGCGTCTGGTCGGTGCGCGCCCAGGTGATGCCCGCGTCCCACTGCCACGTGTCGCCGAAGCTGCCGCGCAGGCCCGTGCTGATCTGGTCGGCCTGCGTCGAGAAGCGGCCTTCGCGATTGCCCGCGAGGACCGTACGCGTGCCGCCCGACGAGACGTTGACGCCGAACGGGTTGTAGATGCTGTCGGCCGAGACGATCGCGCCCGAGTTGATGCCGAGGATCAGCGGCAGCGGGGCGATGACGAACTTCGAACGCGTCTTGTTCGTGAACGCTTCGACGTAGGCTTCGACGTTGTCGGTGATGCGGTAGTTGCCCGCCGCGAACAGGCCGGCGCGTTCGGTCGGCGTCAGTTCGAGGTTGTACGGCGAGTAGTCGTACGAGTCGTTGTTCGCGCCGCTGGCGACGTAGCAGCGGTAGTCGGTGGCGGCGGTGCCGCGCGTGCCGGAGATGCGCGTCACGTTGACGGTGGCCGACGTGCCCGGGCAGTTGATGCCCAGAGCGACGGCGCGCGAACGCGGAATGACCAGACGGCCGTTCGGCACGGAGCCCGAACCCAGCGCGAAGATGCTGGTGTTGCGGTAGTTGTACAGCGCCGGCGACGAGAACTCGCGCTCGCCCGCGCCGACCTGGCGCTGGCGGTTGTAGGTCATGCCGACCACGACGCTGCCGCGGTCGCTGGCATGGCCGAGGGTCATGCTGACGCCCTTGCGCTCGCCGTCGTCAC
Source organism: Tahibacter soli (assembly GCF_025717065.2). GTDB lineage: Bacteria > Pseudomonadota > Gammaproteobacteria > Xanthomonadales > Rhodanobacteraceae > Tahibacter > Tahibacter soli. The sequence continues at coordinate 474,279 of NZ_JAOVZO020000001.1, forward strand.
GATCCGAGACGCCGTAGTCGAACGAGGCTTCCAGGCCCTGGAAGTCGCGACGCGTGATGAAGTTGACCACGCCGCCGATCGCGTCGGAGCCGTACACGGCGGACGCGCCGTCCTTCAGGATTTCGATGCGCTCGACCATGTTGATGGGGATCGAGTTCACGTCGTTGTAGAACACGCGGTGGCCGTTGAGCAGCAGCAGCGTGCGCTGCGAGCCCAGGCCGCGCAGCGAAACGGTCGCCGCGCCGGAGCCGCCGCCGTTGTTCACGGACGGGTTGGTCGCCGCGCCGGCGATCGACGGGGCTTCCTGGAGCAGGTCGCCGATCGTGACCTTACCGGTCTTTTCGATCGCGGACTTGTCGATGACGAAGACCGGGCTCGACGTTTCGAGATCGACGCGACGAATGCGCGAACCGGTGACGACGATCGTTTCCAGCTTGTCGGTGTTCTCGCCGGCGTCCTGCGCGAATACCGGTGCGGCGCTGAGGCCTACAGCGGCCGTCGTGCCCACGTACAGGGCATAGCGCACGGCGCGCAGAAGCTCGTTGCTGTTTTGTCTCATTGCACTCTCCAACGTCAGAGTTGTGACACGGTTCGGGACTTTGCTTTTCCTTCCTGGAAATGGCCAAGGAACTACCTACCTATGCCTCGGCAGCGGCCGATACTAGCAACATTCGCAACGTGTTGGAATCCCTGTTGTATTCTTGCAACGAGTGTCTCGCGTTAACCGAAATTCAACCTTTACATGGTTGATGTTAAAAGGAAATTCTGCTTTTTCGCGTTGTTGCAAATGCGCCGTTTGCGGCGACGGTACGATACCGAAATTGCGCAGTCGAGTGATCGGGCATGCGTCGGCCGGCGGCGTTTCGGAAGGCCGTCCGGACATCTTTCGAGGGGCTTGCGCGAGCGCGCGGAATATGCGTGGGGCAAAAAAACCGGCGCGTCGGCGCCGGGGGTTACAGATCCTGGTGGTACTGCACGTAGGGGATACGTGCCTGCGCTTCGGCTTCCTCGCCGGTCAGCGGCGGGCTGGTCCACAGGTTCTGCGCACCGATGCTCAGGTCTGCGCGCCACGGCGTACGCCAGGTGACGCCGAGATCGAAGCCGGTCCAGCGCTGGCCCGGCGTGCCGCCGGGCGTCAGCGTGTTCGGGTTGTACAGGCGGCCGGTGATGCTCGTGCTCAGCGAATTGCTGGACAGGCCGAGGCTCAACGCGGTCTGCTGCCATTCGGTGCGCGTGCCGGCGGCGTCGGGATTGAGGCGGATGCGGCCGAAGCTCGCGCCGAGATCTAGCGACTGCTCCGGCGAGAACGACCAGCGCCCGTGCGCACCGATCGCGCTCGAATCGCTGAAGCGCCACGCGTCGCGGGCCGGAATCACGAGACTCGGCAGCGTGCTGCCCGGCACGCTCAGCGTCGGCAGCGCGGAACTCAGGACCGGCGCGAACGTCGACGGAAGCGTCGGTTCGAGCCAGCTCAGGCCGAGCCCGAGGTCGAACGCGAAATCGTCGTTGGCCCAGCCGGCATTGAGGGTGCCGGCATACCAGGCGCCGGCCGAATACGTTGCGGGTGCGGTGCCGGCGAGGCAGTCGCCCGCATACGCGAGCTGCTCGAACCGCAGGGCGCCGCAGCCGGAAAAGCCGGCCTGGTCGGGTTCGGCCAGAATCAGCGGGGAAACGCCGAATCCGACCGAAACGTGGGAGTTCGCACCGATTCTCGCCGCGCCGACCAGCGCCGTCGCGTCGACGAGCTGCCAGTCGAGCGCGCCGCCGACCTGCGGCGCTACCGGCTGCGCCAGCGGCGTCTGGCCGGGATTGGCTTTCGCCGCGGCGATCAGGATGCGGCCGTCGGGCGTGCTCCACATCGGCGTCAGGGACAGGTCGGCCGCGCCGCCGCCGGGACGCAGCAGGCTGTCGAGCAGCGCCTGGCGGGTCTGCTGTTGCGGATGGTCCGGCTCGAGCGCAAGCGACTGCGCCGCGGCCACGGAGGGCAGCAGAGCGGTCAGACTGGCGAAGAGCAGGGCCTTGCGCATCGAATACAGGTTCCCGGGGCCGCGGTTGAGACTGTCGGGGCTGGCGTGAGTTCCGTACGGGCGACACACGGTTTACGGCCCGCAGTTTACAAAAAAATAACGTGCGCGTCTTGTGTTGCGTAGCACAGTTCGCGAAAGATCGGAACAGGCGTCCGCCGCAGTTCGCGATCCCGTTCATGGTCGCGACATCTGCGACGACGCGCGATCACCCAGGTTCCCCTAACGCGGCAATCCGGCGCCGGGCGCGCGCGATTTCGGGCTCGCCGGCTGAACCGAATCGCCGATTTGTTCAGCACTTCGCCGCATTGCACTACACTGCGCCCTGCGCTTTGCTCCGCCGAGATCCGTCGTCGCATGTCGATCCCCAAGCCGCCCAGTGCCGGAGCCAGCCTGCGCCAGTTGCCGGCCAATCGTGCCGATCTCGTCGACGCGGCGCTCAAACGATTGCTGCAAGCCGTCGGTTGGGACGACGTAGGGCACGCCGGCGTCGCACTCTGCGGCGCGCTGCTCGGCGACGGGCAGTTTCGCCTGGTCGACAGCGCCGCTGCGGCGGTGCTGATGGCCGGTCACGTCAATGCGCGCCAGGACGCGCTGACCGCGCCGTCGGTGCTCGCGCCGCCGATCGTGCTCGTGGAACCGGCCGCTTACGGCGTTCGCGTGCTGCAGCCGCTCGGCAACCCCGGTGCGACGACGGGCCTCCTCGATGCGCGCGTCGGCGCCGAGGCGTGGTCGAGCCCCGACTGGCAGGAAAACTGGGCGCGCTGCGTGATGCTGCTCGACGCGAAGCTCGTCAGCGTGCGCGCGGCCGACAGCCTGCAGCGCGCGGTCGACCGCCTGGAGCGCGCCGAACGCCTGCAGCGCGCGCTGTTCGCGATCGCCGACCAGGCGAACACCGACCGCGAGATGCCCGAAGTGATGGCGGCGCTGCATCGCATCGTCGGCAGCCTGATGTACGCCGAGAACTTCTACATCGCGCTGTACGAGCCCAAGACCCGCACGCTGCGTTTTCCGTATTTCGTCGACATCGCCGACCAGGACGTTCCCTCGCCGCAGCGCGAGTTCAGCCTCGACGAGCTGCATCGGAGCATGACCTGGCATCTCGTCGTCGGCGGTCGCGCGCTGCGCGGGCCGCCGGGCGCGCTCGCGGCGCAGGTCGACGGCAAGATCGTCGAGGTCGGCCCCGAATGCGTCGACTGGCTCGGCGTGCCGCTGTTGCGCGCCGGCAGCGTCGTCGGCGGGATTGTTGTACAAAGCTACAAGGACAGCGAGCGCTTTTCGGAGCAGGACCAGGCGCTGCTCACCTACGTCGCGCAGCATATTCTGACGGCGCTCGAACGCCGCCGCGTGCACGAGGAGCTCGAACGCCGCGTCGAGGAGCGCACCGACGCGCTGCGCGAGGCCAATCGCGTGCTGCAGCAGCAGGTGCTCGAACGCCAGCGCGGCGAGCGGCTGCAGGCGGCGCTGTTTCGCATCGCCGAACTCGCCAACACCACCGACAGTCTCGACGAGTTCTACGCCGCCGTGCACCGCGTCGTGGGCGGCCTGCTCAACGCGCGCAATTTCTACATCGCGCTCGCGTCGGACGATCGCGGCGAGCTCGGTTTTCCGTATTCGGTCGACGAATTCGACCACGAGCGCAAGGCGCGCAAGCCCGGCCGCGGCCTGACCGAATACGTGCTCAATCACGGCACCGCGCTGCTCGTCGACCGCGACGGCATCGAGCGGCTGCGCATGAGCGGCGACGTCGTGAGCTTCGGTTCGCAGTCGGTGTGCTGGCTCGGCGTGCCGCTGATCTGCGCCGACAAGCCGGTCGGCGTGCTCGCGGTGCAGAGCTATTCCGAAGACTACCGCTATACCGCGCGCGACCAGGAACTGCTCACGTTCGTGTCGTACCACATCGCCAACGCGCTCGAACGCAAGCGCAGTGCCGAATCGCTCAAGCACGCGTACGCCGAACTCGAACAGCGCGTGGCCGAGCGCACCGGCGAACTCGCCGCCGCGAACCGCGACCTGCGCGAGCAGATCGCCTATCGCGAAAGCATCGAGCGCCAGTTGAAGCACGAAACGCTGCACGATTCGCTGACCGGCCTGCCCAATCGCACGCTGTTCCTCGAACGGCTGGAGCTTGCGCTGGATCGTTACCGGCGCGACGCGCAGCGGCCGTTCGCGGTGCTGTTTCTCGATCTCGATCGCTTCAAGATCATCAACGACTCGGTCGGCCATCTCGTCGGCGACGATCTTCTGTATGAAGTCGGCGGGCGCATCGCGGGCTGCCTGAACCCGGGCGACGTCGCCGCGCGCCTCGGCGGCGACGAGTTCGCGATCCTGCTGCACGACGTGCCGCAGCCCGACACCGCGATGGCGTTCGCCGCGCGCATCATCGACGCGCTCAACGCGCCGATCCGGCTGGGCCCGAAGGAAGTGTTCACCTCGACCTCGATCGGCATCGCGCTCGCATCGTCGCGTTACGCGAAGGCCGAAGAGCTGCTGCGCGACGCCGACGTCGCGATGTACCGCGCCAAGGCCGAAGGCCGCCACCGCTACGCGCTGTTCGACGAGCGCCTGCACCAGGAGGCGCTGCGCCTGCTCGAGGTCGAGAACGACCTGCGCCGCGCCGTCGCGCGCGGCGAACTCGAGCCGTATTTCCAGCCGATCGTGCGACTCTCGGACCGCGGCATCGTCGGCTACGAGGCGCTCGTGCGCTGGCGCCATCCCGAGCGCGGCGTGCTGCTGCCGGCGGAGTTTCTCGGGGTGGCCGAAGAGGGCGGCCTCGCCGAGCAGATCGACTGGCAGATGTTCGAGCGCGTGTGCGCGATCGCGCCGGCGCTGACGGCGCAGGGCGGTTTCGTCAGCATCAATCTCACGGCGCGTCATTTCCGCCTGTCGGAGCTCGACCGCGAACTGTTCGCGATTCTCGACCGCAACGGCGTGCTGCCGAGCCGCATTCGTATTGAAGTGACCGAACGCGCACTTCTGGAAAATCCCGCACAGGTCAAGCAGATACTGGTCAACCTGCGCCGCCGCGGCGTCAGCGTCGCGCTCGACGATTTCGGCACCGGCTACTCGTCGCTGAGCTATCTGCACCAGTATCCGCTGCAGGCGCTCAAGATCGACCGCTCGTTCGTCGCCGAGCTCAAGCCGCGCGAAGACGCCAGTTCCAGCGCGGTGGTGCGCGCGATCCTCGCGCTGGCCGGTTCGCTCGGCATGCAGGTGATCGCCGAGGGCATCGAAACCGAAACGCAGCACGAGGCGCTCGAGGTGCTCGGCTGCGAATTCGGCCAGGGCTTTCTGTTCGGCCGGCCGCAACCGGCGGAGCATTGGCTCGCGGGAGGCTAGCCTCGGCCTAGTGCGCCGTCGGCGACGACGGCGCGTCGGGCAGTGCGCGGAACACCTGCTCCAGATCGATGCGGTCGAAGTGGTAGCGCGTATTGCAAAATTCGCAGGTGACTTCGACGCGTCCGTCGTCCTGGATCGCGGCCATCGCCTCGTCGCGGCCGAGATTGCGCAGCACCGCGGCCACGCGTTCGCGGCTGCATTGACAGCCAAAGCGCAGAGGGCGCGATTCGATGAGGCGCGCGCCCTCTTCGTGAAACAGCCGGCGCAGCACCTCGACGGCCGGCAGGTCGAGCAATTCGGCGTCGGTCAGCGTCGCGAACAGGTGCTGCGCGCGATTCCAGCCGTCGGGATCGGCATCGCCGATGCCGCCGCCGCTCGCGATCGGCTGCAGGAGGATCGCGGCGCAGCGCCTTCCGTCGCTGGCGAGGCGGATGCGCGTGGGCAGCTGTTCGGATTGTTCGAAGTAGTTTTCGATCAGCTGCGACAGCTCGCCGTGCTCGACGGGCACCAGCCCTTGATAGCGATGGCCGGTCGCGGCGTTCTCGATCGTGATCGCGAGTATCGGGTTGACGAGGTCGGCAAGGTCGCGCACGCCGTCGAGCGAATCGGCGTACTGCGCCAGGCCGCGCAACTGCCCCTCGTCGGTGCATTGCGCGAACAACAGGCGCACCGGACCGTCGCTCTTGAGCTGTATCGACAGGCTGCCGCGAAATTTCGTGTTGCCGGTGAGCACCGCGCAGGCGGCGAGCGCCTGGCCGAGCCAGGCCGCCACGCGCGGCGGATAGTCGTCGCGGCCGACGACCTCCTGCCAGCTTTCCTCCAGCTGCACGATCACGCCGCCGGCACCGGCGCGTTCGAGCAGGAAACGGTGCAATTGGTCGTTCGCGTCGATCACGTCGGCTCCGGGTCGCGGGTTGTTGCCTTGCGTTGCAGGCGTTGTCGATAGGCGCCGGGACGCTGGCTGCGCCCCGGGCGGGTTCTCTACAGTCCGGCACATCGACCGGAGGGCGGAATCATGAACTGCGTATTGTGGCAGCGCGCGGCGCTGTTGTGCATCGGCTTTTCGATGGCGGGCGCCGCAGGCGCCGCCAACACCGCGCAGGCGCGTGTCGACGATCTCGCGGCGGCCGAGCGCGCGTTCGCGGCCGAGGCGCAGGTCGTCGGCGTTCGCGGCGCGTTCGTGAAGCATCTCGCGGCCGACGCGTGGCTGCTGCGCCCGCAGCCGGTACGCGCCAAGGCCTGGTTCGACGCGCATCCGGGCGGCCCGGGCACCCTTCGATGGGGCCCCGAATACGCCGAAATCGCCGCGTCCGGCGACTTCGGCTACACGTACGGTCCGTGGAACAGCGAGACGCCGGAAGGCGAGAAGGCCGCCGGGCATTTCTTCAGCGTGTGGAAGCGCGGTGCCGACGGCGTGTGGAGGAACGCGCTCGATCACGGCGTCTCGCACGGCCCGGTCGTGCTGGACGCGTCGTTGACGCTGCGCGCCCCGGGCGCCGCGTTGCCCGAACGGCTCGCGATCGACGCGCTCGATGCGGCGCGCACGTCGTTGCACGCGGCCGACGACGCACTCAACGGCGACACGGCGCAGGCCGCGCTCGCGCAGTGCAGTAGTGCAGAAGTGCGCTTGTTCGAAGAGGGGAAAATGCCGCAGGTGACCTCCGCGCCGCCCGCCGCGAGCGTCGCGCCGTCGGGACTGCGCCGGGTGGGAAGCGATCTCGCCGCGAGCGGCGATCTCGCCTATACCGTCGGCGGCCGGGCGGACGCGCGCGCCGATGCGCCGGGCGGTTATGTGCGCATGTGGCGGCGCGACGCGGCGCGCGGCTGGTTGCTGGTCGCGGCGCTGGCGACGGCGCCGGACGAGCCGCGGAAGCGCTGAGCGGCGAGAGACCGTACGGGCGGCCGGCGCGTCGGCATCGCGAAATGTCAACAGTTCGGCCATCCAGTTGCGCATGGATATCGCGCGCCGGGACTATCGGCGCGCGGGACCGCGAAGCGCCCTGACGCCCCGACCGGCGTGGACTCCCGTCATCGCAGTGCAGCCGTTGCAGCCGGCCGCACCGCTCAACAGGGAGAACGCGAATGAAACGTCATCGCCTTGCCGCGGCGATATCGCTGCTGACCGCGGCCGATATCGCGGGCGCCGCCACGCCGCGCGCGGTCGACGCGCAACCGGTCGAATCCGCCGCGCTGTCGGATGCGCGCATCGCCGATCCGAACCGGCTGCTGCTGCGCGCCGGTCTGATCGATCCGACGGTCGAGCGCGTCGACTACGCGCGCACCGGCGCCGCGGCCGACGTCGCGAGCGGCCGTTACGCACTCGTGCAGTTCGACGCCGGCGACACCGACGCGCGGGCGCGGCTCGAAAAGCGCGGCTATCGCATCGTCGGATACGTACCCAATCACGCGTACGTCGTCGAACTTGGGGGCGCGGCGCTCGACGCGCTGCGCACCGACGCGCGCGTGCGCTGGGCGGGCTGGTACCAGCCCGGCATGAAGCTCGATCCCGCGCTGTACGCCGACCGGCTCGCGTCGCTCGCGCGTGCGCCGCACGGCGGCTACGACATCGTCGTGTACGGGTTCGCGGGCGTCGCGGCCGAAGCGCTCGCCGGCGCCGCCGCGAAAATCGCCGGCGCGAACATCCTGCTCGTTTCCGCGCACGAGACGTTGCCGAGCGTTCGCGTGAATATTCAACAAGCGCAGTTGCCCGCGCTGATCCGTGCGATGACGGGCGTCGAGGGCGTCGCGCACGTCGGCCATTACCTGCAGCCCGAACCGTTCAACGCGGCATCCATCCCGACGATTCAAGGAAACAGCACGAGCACGTCCGCGTCGGGCACCGGCACGGTCGGGACGCCGACGCCGCTGTGGGATCACGGCATCTTCGGCTCGGGCCAGATCGTCGCGGTTTCCGATTCGGGCGTCGATGCGAACGAGGCATGGTTCGTCGCGCTGAACAAGGGCGCCGGCACGGTCGCGGCGATCACGCCGTCGTCGTCGCCGCTGCCGCCGGCCGTGGGGCCGCTGTTTCCGGACAACAAGATCGTCGGGTACTGGGTGCAGCCCGGCGCTACCGCGAACGACAACACCGCGACGTGCCCGGGCGGCAATCCGACCGGCTATCACGGCACGCACGTCGCCGGGACGCTGGCCGGCGACGCCGCCGGCACGTTCGGTGCGACGACGTACGTCGCTTCGACGCCGACCGCCGCCAATCACGAACTGGCCGACGGCATGGCGCCGAACGCGCAGATCCTCGTGCAGGACATCGGCAACGACACGACCGGCTGCCTCGCGGGCGGCGCGCTCAACGCGATGCTGACCCAGACGGTGCGTGGCGGCGCGTACGTTCACAACGCGAGCTGGGGCTTCGCATCGGGCGGCGCGTACGGCGGGAACGATGTCGAAGCCGACCGCGGGCTGCGCGACAACGAAGATCTCCTGTTCGTCGTTGCGGCCGGCAACAGCGGGTCGGCCGCCGGCACGACCGGTTCGCCCGGCAACGCCAAGAACACCCTGACCGTCGCCGCGCTCGGCCATGCCGGCAGCACGTCGGTCGCGGGTTTCAGCAGCCGCGGGCCGACCGACGACGGCCGGCGCAAGCCCGATATCGCCGCCCCGGGCGTCAGCATCGTGTCCGCCGCGGGCGACTCGAGCACGACGGCGACGATCGAGGCGCCGGTCGAATCGACGAAGCAGGGCACGTCGATGGCATCGCCGACGATCGCCGGCAACGCCGTGCTCGCGCGCCAGTTTTTCGCCGACGGCTGGTACCCGCGCGGCGTCAGGACCGTCGCCGATGCCTACAAGCCGAGCGGCATGGCGATGAAGGCGGTGCTGCTGAACGGCACGAACGCGATCAGCGCGACGAACTGGAACAGCAACAGCCACGGCTGGGGCCGTGCGTGGCTCGATTCGAACCTGTGGTTCGCAACGACGCTGGCCGGCGGGAACGACGCGCGCCGGCTGCGTCTGTTCGAGCGGACGAACGCGGCCGGACTGCGCAGCGGCGAAACGCACGAATACCGCATCGAGGCCGTTGCGGCGGGCCAGGAACTGCGCGCGACGCTGGCCTGGTACGACGCGCCGTCGACGCTCGCGGCCGCCCTCGCGCTGACGAACAATCTCGACCTGGAAGTTGTCGGTCCGACCGGCACGAGCTACCTCGGCAACGTCTTCGCGAGCGGGGTATCGACCGCCGGCGGGACGGCCGACGTACGCAACACGGTCGAGCAGGTGCGTTTCACCGCGCCGGCGGCAGGCGCGTATACCTTTCGCGTGAAAGGCGCGAGCGTGCCGGGCGACGCCGGGGGCAACGGCGCCTCGGCCGTGCGGCAAGGCTACGCGCTGGCGGTTTCCGGCGCGTTCGGCCTGCCGAATCCCGCTGCGTTTCCGGCACCGGTGCCGACCGCGGCGACGACGGTCGGCGACACGGCGCAGATCGCGTTCACCGCCGCGGCCGGCGCGCAGGGCTTTCAGCTGTACCGCGCGAACGGCACCTGCGCGACCGCCGGCGCGGGCGACTTCCGCCTCGTCGCGACCGGCGCTGCGAGCCCGCTCGTCGACACGGCGGTCTACGGCGGCTACGCGTACGCATACAAGCTGCGCGGCGTATCGGGCGATGTCGAAGGAGACGCCTCCGCGTGCATCGATCACGTGTCTACCGCCGCCTGCGCGCTGGCGCCGACGTTCGACCGCAACGGCGTTGCGGTGACCGATACGCAGGGCGCGAACTGTCACGTGGCGCTCGCCTGGTCCGCGGGTGCTTCGAACTGTCCCGCCCAGTCGCTCGCCTATCGCATCACGCGCGATACGAGCCTGGCGTTCGCGGCGCCGACCACGCTCGCGGCGAACCACCCGGTGCCGTCCTATGACGATACGAGCGTCGCGTTCGGCACGCCGTACTACTACCGCGTGGAAGCCGTCGATGCCGGCGGCAACGCGTCGGCGCCCGGCCCGGTGCTGGCGACGTCCGCGATCGGTCCGAACGGGCTGGCCGGCGACGCCTATCGCGACGACGCCGAAACCGCGATCTATGCGCTGAGCCGGCATCCCTGGCACGTCAGCGCCGCACAGGCGTCCACGGCGGGCGGACGCAGCTACTTCGCCGGCACCGAAGGTTCGACGTACCCGGCCAACGTCTGCGCGGCGATCACCACGCCGAGCCTGCGGGTGCCTTCCGGCGCGACGCTGAGCTTCAAGGCGCGGTACGACCTCGAGTTCGAATGGGACGGCATGGTCATGGAGATTTCGACCGACGGCGGCACGACCTGGACCGACCTTCCGCCGGACGGCGGCTATCCGAGTTCGTTCCGGCAGACGGTCGACAACAACGCCTGCGGCTTCCCGACGACGCAGGGCGCGTTCAGCGGCGTTTCGACGGCCGCGAACAACGCCGATCCCGGCAACGGCACGGCGGCCGCGGTATTCAAGCCGTTCGCGCGTTCGCTGTCGGCGTATGCGGGGCAGACCGTGAAGATCCGTTGGCGCCTGTCGACCGACGGTGCCAGCGAATACGAGGGCGCGTACCTCGACGACATCTCGCTCGGCGGCACCGTCGTCGACCGGCTGTTCTCCGACGGATTCGACAGCGGCGGGATGCCGGCTTGCCACTAGCCTGACTTGCCGACGACCGCCGTTTGCGGCGGTCGTCGGCACGTTGCGGCGACGAACATCCGTCCATGGGCGTATGTATCAATGCGCACAAATCAGTCTAGAGAAATAGTGAGGAAGGGCGCGGGGTTGAGCCCCGTGGTCTGAAGAAAAATTCACGTACTTTTTAGTCGGGAATGTTCTTGCTTAACCCGTTCCGGCTCACCGATGATCGATGGTGCGTTTGCTGACCGTTGACCGGACCGGGGGTGGTTCGGCCGCGGATCGATTCGCAGTGCCGCGGTGCTACGCGTTCGCGACAGCGCCGTAAATCGTCATTACCCCCCGGGAGGGTCTTGCATGAACCGTCATCGCCTTGCAGCGGCGATATCGTTGCTTATTGTCGCCGGCGCGGCCTCCGCCGCTTCCGTGCGCGTCGTCGCTCCGCAGATTTCCGGCCCCGACCAGTTGACCGACGCGCGCGTCGCCGACAAGCGCCTGTTGCTGTTGCGCTCGGGTCTCGTCGATCCCGTTTCCGAAAGAGTGGATTATTCGCTCACGGGCGCCGCCGCCGACGTCACGGTCGGCCGCTACGCCATCGTGCAGTTCAACGAAGGCGACATCGCGGCGCGCTCGCGTCTTGAGAAGCGCGGCGTGCGCATCGTCGGCTACGTGCCGAACAGCGCGTACATCGTCGCGCTCGACGACGCGCATCCGCTGACCTCGGTCTCCGAGGATTCCGGCGTGCGCTGGACGGGTCTTTACCAGCCCGGCATGAAGCTCGACCCGTCGCTGTACGCCGACGCGCGCGCGAACCTCAAGCAGGCGCCGCAGGGCGGCTACGAGGTCGACGTATACGGCTTCGCCGGCGAATCGGCCGAAGGTCTCGCCAAGGGCTTCAAGAAGGTCGCCGGGGTTTCGGTCGTCGTCGTCAACGAACGCGTCGAAGCGCCGTACGTGCGCCTGCACGTGGGCGATCTCGCGCAGCTCGCCGCGCTCGTGCGCGCAGCGACCGCGCAGGAAGGCGTGTCGTGGGTCGGCCACTACCTGCAGCCCTACAACGACAACGCCGGCGCCGTCGCCGCGATGCAGGGCAACTCGACCGCCGCCACCGCCGGCAGCGGCACCGTCGGCTCGCCGACGCCGCTGTGGGACCACAACATCTTCGGCAGCGGTCAGGTCGTCGCGATTTCCGACTCGGGTCTCGACAACAACGAAGCGTGGTTCACGACGCTCGACAAGGGCGCGGGCCCGGTGACCGCGATCACCGCGTCGCAGAACGCGACGCCGCCGGCACTCGGCACGCCCAGCCCGAACAACAAGCTGTACGGCTACTGGGTGCAGCCGGGCGCGACCGCGTACGACAACAACAACACCTGTCCGGGCGGCTCGCCGACGAGCTTCCACGGCACGCACACCAGCGGCACGATCGCCGGCGACGCGGCCGGCACGTTCGGCGCGACGACGTATCTGGCGTCCACCCCGACCGCGGCGAACCACGACCTCTCGGACGGCATGGCGCCGAACGCGCAGCTCTTGTTCCTCGACATCGGCAACGATACGTCGGGCTGCCTGTCGATCCAGGATCTTCCGGGCACGATCAAGCAGGGCTACGACGCCGGCACGCGCATTCACAGCGCCAGCTGGGGCGCGCCGAGCGGCGGCGTGTATTCGGGCAACGACTTCGACGCCGACTTCTCGCTTTCGCAGGCCGAAGACATGATCTTCGTCGTGTCGGCCGGCAACGAGGGCTCCGCCGCGCAGACGATCGGCTCGCCGGGCAACGCGAAGAACACGATCACGGTCGGCGCGCTCGGTCACGCGGGCAGCACGACCGTCGTGGGCTTCTCCAGCCGCGGCCCGACCGCCGACGGCCGCCGCAAGCCGGACATCATGGGGCCGGGCAGCTCGACGATCTCGGCGCTCGGCGACACGACCAACAACGGCACGCCCGAAGCGCCGTTGACGCAGGCCCTCAGCGGCACGTCGATGTCCGCGCCGACGATCTCGGGCAACATGGCGCTGATGCGGCAGTTCTTCGTCGACGGCTTCTATCCCGGCGGCGCGAGCAACGCGGCGAACACGTACAACCCGACCGGCCCCGCGCTCAAGGCCGTCGCGCTCAACGGCACGAACGCCATCAGCACGGCGAACTGGAACAGCAACGCGTACGGCTGGGGCCGCATGTGGCTCGATTCGAACCTGTGGTTCTCGACCACGCTGACCGGCGGCAACGATACGCGCCGTCTGCGCCTGTTCGAACGCACGAACGCGGCGGGCATCAAGACCGGCGAGCAGCACGAGTACACGATCGCGAACGTCGCGGCCAGCCAGGAACTGCGCGCGACGCTGACGTGGTATGACATCGAGGCCCAGCCGGGCAACGCGCTGTCGCTCGTCAACAATCTCGATCTCGAAGTGATCGGTCCGGGCGGCACGTATCTCGGCAATGTGTTCACGACCGGCGTGTCGACGACCGGCGGCACCGCCGACGTGCGCAACACCGTCGAACAGTTCCGCCTGACGGCGCCGACCGCGGGCAGCTATACGTTCCGCGTCAAGGGCACGAACGTCCCGGGCGGCTCGCGCGCGAACACGGACCGCCAGGGCTACGCGCTCGCGGTGTCGGGTGCGTTCGGTCTGCCGGCGGCGGCCGCGTTCCCGGCGCCCACGGCGGTGTCGGCGACCAATGCCGGCGGCGCCGTCAACGTCGCGTTTACCGCGGCGGGCGGGGCGCAGGGCTTCCAGCTGTATCGCGCCAACGGCACGTGCGCGGCGGCGGCGGCGGGCGACTTCCGCCTCGTCGGCACCGGTGCGGGCAGTCCGCTCGTCGATACCACGAGCCAGGGCGGCCTGACCTACGCGTACAAGGTCCGCGGCGTTTCGGGCGATGTCGAAGGCGACGTGTCGAACTGCGTCGACGTGTCGTCGAGCGCCGCGTGCACGCTGCAGCCGAACTTCAACCACGACGGCGTCGCGGTGACGAACACGACGGGCTCGAACTGCCACATCGCGCTCGGCTGGCAGGCCGCGCCGGCGGTGTGCCCCGGCGCGTCCGGCGTGACGTACTCGATCGCGCGCGACAGCTCGCCGTACTTCACGGGTCCGTCGACGATCGCCACGGCGCTCGCCGTCACGACGTACGACGACACCGACGTGGCGCTCGGCCAGCCGAAGTACTACCGCGTGACCGCGACCGACTCGCTCGGCAATTCGGCGCCGGCGAGTGCGATCGTCGCGGGTTCCCCGGTCGGCCCCAACGGCGTCGACGGCAACGACTACGTCGAGAATGCCGATCCGACGGTGTACTCGACGCTCGAGTCGCCGTGGCGCGTCACCAACACGGCAGCCGCGAGCGGCACCTACAGCTTCCACGCGGGTCCGGACGGCACCACGTATCCGGCGAACGTCTGCACGACGATGACGTCGCCGACGATCGCGGTGCAGGCGGGCGCGGTGCTGAGCTTCAAGGCGCGCTACGACATCGAGTACCAGTGGGACGGCCTCGTCATGGAAATCTCGACCGACGGCGGCACGACGTGGAACGATCTGCCGCCCGACGGCGGCTATCCGAGCAACTTCTCGCAGACCGGCAGCCCGCCGGGCAATGCGTGCGGTTACCTCGCGTCGCACGGCGCCTTCAACGGCGTCAGCACGGCGGCGAGCAACGCCGACCCGAACAACGGTACGGCGACGTCGGTGTTCAAGCCGTTCACGCGCACGCTCGCCAGCTACGCGGGTCAAAACGTGAAGATCCGCTTCCGCTTCTCGACCGACGGCGGCGCCGAGTTCTCCGGCGTGTGGCTCGACGACATCAACCTCGGCGGCAGCGGCATCGAGAAAATCTTCCGCAACGGATTCGAGACGCCGGGACCGTTCGAGTGCCAGTAATCGTCAGTTAGGCAGGGCGCGCCGGCGAAGGCCGGCGCAACCGGCACGGGCGCGGCTTGCCGCGCCCGTGCCGTTTTGCGAGGCTCGCATTCCGCTCTCCGACCGGCGAATTCGTGGCTCCCAGGAAAAATGCGTTCAAGCGCGTCGCGCGTGCTCTGTGGCGCTGGAGCTGGCGGCTCGCCGTCGCCTTCGTCGCACTGAGCATCGCGTTCGTGCTGGTGTTCCGCTTCGCGCCGGTGCCGTATTCGGCGTTCATGCTCGAGCGCCAGATGGATGCGTGGGGCGGCGGCGAACGCGGCTTTCGCCTGCGCCAGACGTGGACGCCGATCGACAACGTATCGCCCGAGCTGCCGATCGCGCTGGTCGCCGCCGAAGACCAGAAGTTTCCGCTGCATCACGGCTTCGACGTCGAAGCGATTCGCGATGCGCTGGAAGACGCCGAAGACGGCGAGCGCCTGCGCGGCGCCAGCACGATCAGCCAGCAGACCGCGAAAAACCTCTTCCTGTGGAGCGGCCGCAGCTTTCTGCGCAAGGGCGCCGAAGCCTATTTCACGGTGCTGATCGAAGCGCTGTGGCCGAAGCGGCGCATTCTCGAGGTGTATCTGAACATCGCCGAATTCGGCGACGGCGTGTACGGCGCCGCCGCGGCGAGCCACGCATTCTTCGGCAAGTCGCCCGGTGCGCTCAATGCGCGCGAATCGGCGTTGCTCGCCGCCGTGCTGCCGAATCCGAAGCGCTACCGAGCCGACAAGCCGTCGGGCTACGTGCTGCGCCGCGCCGCGTGGATCGAGCGGCAGGTGCGCCAGCTCGGCGGGCGGGACTATCTGCTGCGCTAATACTGCGGTCAGCTTTGAAACGTCACATTGCCCCGGTAGCATCGTGCGGTTTTGGGTCCGGAGAAACGTCGATGACCTCGCTGTCCGTGGTCGTGCCCGCCTACAACGAAGGCGAGGGCCTGCGCGAATTCCAGCGCCGCGTCGCCGCGGTCTTCGATACGCTCGACCTCGACTGCTCGGTGCTGTACGTCGACGACGGCAGCCGCGACGACACCTGGAGCGTCATGGAATCGCTGCGCGCCGCCGACGGCCGCGTCGCGACGCTCAAGCTCAGCCGCAACTTCGGCAAGGAACTCGCGTTGACGGCGGGGCTCGACCACGTCGACGCCGATGCGGTCGTCGTCATCGACGCCGACCTGCAGGACCCGCCCGAACTCATCGCCGACTTCGTCGCCAAATGGCGCGAAGGCTACGACGTGGTGTACGGCACGCGTGCGAGCCGCGCCGGCGAAACGGCGTTCAAGAAATTCACGTCGGCCGCGTTCTACCGCGTGATGGAACGCATGACCGACCTGCCGATCCCGCGCGACACCGGCGACTTCCGCCTGATGTCGCGCCGCGCGATCGACGCGTTGAAGCAGCTGCGCGAACGCCAGCGCTTCATGAAGGGGTTGTTCACCTGGGTGGGCTTTCCGCAGGCCTCGATCGTCTACGACCGCGATCCGCGCTTCGCCGGCGACAGCAAATGGAACTATTGGCGCTTGTGGAATTTCGCGCTGGAAGGCATCACGTCGTTTTCGTCGTTCCCGCTGCGTCTGGCCACCTACGTCGGCGTCGTCGCCGCGCTCGTCGCGTTCGTATTCGGCATCGTCGTGTTCGCCAAGGCGCTGATCTTCGGCGATCCGGTACGCGGCTATCCGTCGCTGATGGTCGTCGTGCTGTTCCTGGGCGGCGTGCAGCTGATGGCGCTCGGCGTCATCGGCGAATACCTCGGCCGCACGTACGTCGAGTCGAAGCAGCGGCCGCTGTATCTGATCGACCGGCATCATCCGCCGCGCTCGGGCGACCGCTGACCGCGCCATCATTGGAACGCCGGCGTCGAAACGTACAGTCGCAGTATCTGCAACCCTAGACGCAGGTTTTTGCGTCGTGCATAGTTCTTAAGGCGGGGACTGATCGGGCTTCAGGGTCGATTCGGCGCCGTATCAGGGCTGCGTGCGAGGGAGGCTGCGTCAGCCCGGCCTGATCGTATCGATCCGGTTTCGACGGGGGCGCCAAGCGCCCGGTGGGGTGTGCACGGATGTGCGCCCGCACGCCAGCGCAACCTGCGGAGATCGACTGATGTTGACCATGCAACTGCTGCGGGGGCCGGTACGGCTCGCGCTGGCCGCCTCGTTGTTGTTCGCGCTCGGCGCCTGCCAGACGACGGGCACGCGCGTCGCCGCCGAACATGAGGAAGAAGAAGGCGAGAGCTGGAACGGCTGGGCCAAGGCGCCGTCGGGCGACTATTGGGCGATCCGCGCGGCGTATCCGACCGGCGTGTTCAAGCAGGAATGGCTCGTCGAAGCCGCCGCGCACGAAAAATCGATCGCGCAGGGCGTGCCGTCCGGCGACAAGTCGTATCGCAAGTCGGGCGTCTCGCCGCTCGCGCTCGATCCGTCGACGTTCACGCTGCTCGGACCCAAGCCGCTCAACGACACCGAATTCGGTTTCGGCCACGTTTCAGGGCGCGTCAACGTGCTGGTCGTCGACCCGGTCGACACGTCGATCGCGTACCTCGGCTCGGACGGCGGCGGCGTCTGGAAGACGACGAACTGCTGCTCGAACGCGACCACCTGGTCGATCAAGACCGACAACTTCGCCGAGATCTCGAACATCGCGATCGGCGACATCGCGCTCGATCCGAACGATCACAACGTCGTCTATGCCGGCACCGGCGACCTGCGCTACGGATCGTTCTCGTTCGGTTCGGCCGGCGTGCTGCGCAGCACCGACGCCGGCGAAACGTGGAACGTGATCGGCGCGAGCGTGTTCGGCCCGCTGTACACGCCCTCGTCGGGCGGCTTTCCGCAGTACCAGGCGATCGGCAAGGTCGTCGTCGATCCGAACGACTCGACCAACCTCGTCGTCGGCACGAAGACGGGCCTGTTCTTCTCGTACGACACCGGCGCGACGTGGTCGGGCCCGTGCTACACGAACGCGTTCTCGAGCGGGCCGAACGCGCAGCGCCAGGACATGACCGGCCTCATCGCGATCAACGACGCCGGCACGACGCGCCTCGTCGCCGCGGTCGGCACGCGCGGCACCGCGACGCCGGTGCAGCCCGATCTCGGCAAGAACGGTGCGAACGGTGTCTACAAGGCGACGATGCCGGCGAGCGGCTGCCCCGCGCTCGCCGACTGGACGCTGCTCAACAGCGGCTGGCCGGCCGGGACCGGCAACGGCACGCCGAGCACCAGCCTGGGTCGCATCGAACTGGCGGTCGCGCCGTCGAACAACCAGATCCTCTACGCGATGGCCGCCGACGTCACGACGCGCGGCGTGCTCGGCGTGTGGAAGTCGATCAACGGCGGCACGACCTGGACGCAGACGACGACCGGCTCGGGCTTCACCGGCTGCGGCGACGCCGGCACGCAGATGTGGTACGACGCCGGCCTGACCGTCTCGCCGACGAATCCGGACGTCGTGTTCGCGAGCGCGGTCGATCTGTTTCGTTCGACCAACGGCGGCACGGGTTTCACGAACCTGACCTGCGGCTATGCCGGCGGCTCGACGCACGTCGACCACCACGCGCGCGCGTTCGTCGGCACCGACCAGAACCGCATGCTCATCGGCTCGGACGGCGGCGCGTATTACACGGCCAACGCGCAGGCCGCGACGCCGACGCTCACGCCGATCAACGATTCGCTGACGACGATCGAGTTCTATTCCGGCGACATCACCGCGAACTTCGCGACGTCGGCGAACCCCGGCGCGTCCGGCGGCGCGCAGGACAACGGCAGCTCGGCCGTGCAGTTCGGCGCGAATCCCGGCGCGATGCTGTGGGAGTCGACGAACAGCGGCGACGGCACGTATTCGCGCATCGAGCCGCTCAACGGGCAGCGCTGGTACTACCAGTCGCAGAACGGCAACTTGCGCGTGTCGACGACGGGTCCGTTCGGCGCGACCGTGAACGCGCGCGGCGGCTGGACCTCCGACCGCGTGAGCTTTCTGATGCCGCTGGAAATCTACAAGCACGGCGATCCGGCCGTCGCCAACAGCGGCTGCGCGGCCGGCGTCAACGGCTGCGGCCGCATGCTCGCGGGCACCTACCGTCTGTGGGAGACGCTGACCGGCGCGGTGCCGTCGTCGAGCTGGCAGGCCAAGACCGGCGACCTGACCAAGAACAATCTCGTGCTCGGCACCGACAACCGCTCTTTCATCAATCAGATGGCGTATGCGTTCACCGATCCGACCGTCGCGATCGTCGGCACGAACGACGGCAACGTGCAGTACGTGTTCGGCCTGGGCGTTTCCGGCACGAACAACGCGACGGCGGTGAACGTCACCGGTGCGAACGCGGTGCTGCCGAACCGGCCGGTCCAGGACGTCGTGATCGACGCTGCGAACCCGCTGGTCGGCTACGCCGCGATCGCCGGCTTCGACGAGAACACGCCGACGACGCCGGGCCACGTTTTCCGCATCGCCTGTACGGCGAACTGCGCGACGTTCGTGTGGGAAAACAAGACCGGCAACCTGCCGAACATTCCGGTCAACGCGATCATGGTCAATCCGAAAGTGCCGGGCCAGGTGTTCGCGGGTACCGACTGGGGCCTGTACTACACCGACGACATCACTGCGGCCAATCCGGTGTGGCAGCGCTTCGCGAGCCTGCCGCGCGCGATGATCTGGGATCTCGTCGTCGATCGCGGCTACACGACGCTCGCGGTGTTCACGCGTTCGCGCGGCGCCTGGGCTTGGCCGCTGCCGAGCGGCACCGACGTCATCTTCAAGAACGGGTTCGAGCTGCCGTAGCGGGACGTGCGAAACGGGTTTGCGGCGGCGCCGTGCCGACGGCGCCGCCGCGCAGTAGACTTGAACCTCCCGGATTCGCGAAGGGAGCAACCATGCGACAGGTCAAGCATCTGCTGTCGGAGAAGGGCGGCCAGATCTACGCGATCGAACCGGAAGAACCCGTGCTCAGCGCAATCCAGGCGATGGCCGACCACCACGTCGGCGCGCTCCTGGTCATGCGCGGCGACGAGCTCGCCGGCATCGTTTCGGAGCGCGACTACGCGCGCAAAGTCATCCTGCTCGGCCGCTCGTCGGCCGAAACGCCGGTCTGGCAGATCATGTCGGCGCCGGTGCAGACGGTCGATCCCGGTCAGACGGTCGAAGACTGCATGCGCCTTTGCACCGAACGGCGCATCCGGCATCTGCCGGTCGTCGAGCAGGGGCGCGTCGTCGGCGTCGTGTCGATCGGCGATCTCGTCAAGGCCGTGATCGAGGCGCAGGCCGAGGAACTCGCGCAGTACCAGCGCTATATCGCGGGCTGAAGCGGTTGCGCGTCGGCGCGGCACAGGTCCGCGGCTGTACGGAATGGCCGAAAGCGGGATTGCCACGTCCGCCGCTTTCGCGGACGATGCGCGGCTCCCCAATCCACCGGTGTCACGTGGGCCGCAGTTCCGACCCGAATCACGAGCGCCTGCAACGCCTTCTGGCCGATTTCGGTGCGAAGGTGCGCATCCTGGTCGCCACGCACGGCCTGGCCCAGCACGGGATCGATCCGGAGGACGTCGAGCAGGAAGTTCGCATCCGGCTGTGGCGTGCGGTCGAGCGTGACCGGTCTGCGGCCTTTCATGCGTCTTATATCCAGCGAGTCGTTGCCAGCACCGTGATCGACGCCCTGCGTCGGGCTCAGGTGAGGGCAGCGGAGCCGCTGCCGGACGAACACGACGAGGGCCCGGCCCTCCCGGACGAGTCCGTCGGCCCCGAACAAAGCGCCAGCGGCACGCAGCACGTCGAGCAGCTCAAGGCCTGTCTCGACGCGCTGCCGGAACGCCGGCGCCTGCCGATCTCCCTGCATCTGCAAGGCTTCGCCCTGCAGGAAATCGCGGATCTGATCGGCACGTCGGCCGAAGCGGCACGAAAACTGGTTTCGCGCGGGCTGGACGAACTCAAGACCCGTCTGCGCGACATGGGAGCTGGAGACTACGATGACTGAGCGCAGCCTTTCGGAGCTGTACCGCCAACTCAACGCCCACGCGCCGCTGTCGTCGCGGGCGCTGATCGACAGCGAAACCGCCGTTCGCGCTTCGCGCGGCCGTGTCGTGCCGCACGAGCGCCTGGAAGTTGCCGGCGCCCTCGCGGCATCGACCGCCCACGCCGATCTCGTGCGCCTGCTGCGCGCGCTCGAACCGGCCTCGACCGAGCTTGCGCAGTCGCTCGCGCAGTCCGCGCCGGTGCACGAGCATCGCGAACGGCACCAGCGCGTGGCGCACGGCCGCCGTCACGGCGAGCGCGGCTGGCAGTGGGGCGCGCTGGCGGCGAGTCTGGTGGCGGCGGTCGCGCTGTTCGCGGCCCGCGGCAACATCCATGGCATGGGCGAAGAAGCGGCGCTGGCCAAGCTCCACGACGCGCCCGTCGACGGCATCTTCGGCAACGCCCTGGAAACCCGTTTCGCGCACCACGACAAGAGCGACACGATCTCGCGCGCCGATTTCAACGGCGACCGACCCGACCACATCTTCAGCGGCAGACTCGGCGGCGGCTGACGCGCCGGATCGACGGTTTGCGAAAAAGCCCGGCTTCGCGCCGGGCTTTTTCGTTAGCGAAGCCGTCGTCGTCAGACCTCGACCGCCGTCGCGTGCTCGCGCGTCGCGGCAAAGCGGATATCGGGCCAGCGTTCCTGCGTCAGCTGCAGGTTCACGCGGCTCGGCGCGAGATAGACGAGTTCGCCGGCTGCGTCGATCGCGAGGTTCATCGCCGCCTTGTCGCGGAATTCCTCGAGCTTCTTCGCGTTCGTCGCGTGCACCCAGCGCGCGGTCGCCACGGCGATCTGCTCGAACAGGCACTCGACGCCGTATTCGTCCTTCAGGCGATACGCGACCACGTCGAACTGCAGCACGCCGACCGCGCCCAGGATCAGGTCGTTCGACATCAGCGGGCGGAAGAACTGCGTCGCGCCTTCTTCCGACAGCTGCGCCAGGCCCTTCTGCAGCTGCTTGATCTTGAGCGGATCGCGCAGGCGCGCGCGGCGGAAGAGTTCCGGCGCGAAGTTCGGGATGCCGGTGAACGACAGCGCTTCGCCTTCGCTGAACGTGTCGCCGATCGAGATCGTGCCGTGGTTGTGGATGCCGATCACGTCGCCGGGATACGCCTCGGCGACGATTTCACGGTCGGACGCCATGAACGTGAGCGCGTTCGCGAGCTTCATTTCCTTGCCGCTGCGCACGTGAAACGCCTTCATGCCGGCCTCGAAGCGGCCCGAGCACACGCGCATGAACGCCACGCGGTCGCGGTGCATCGGGTCCATGTTCGCCTGGATCTTGAACACGAAACCGGTCATGCGCGGTTCGGATGCGGCGACCTCGCGCGTCGTCGTCGAGCGCGACTTCGGCGACGGCGC
Organism: Tahibacter soli; assembly: GCF_025717065.2. Classification (GTDB taxonomy): domain Bacteria; phylum Pseudomonadota; class Gammaproteobacteria; order Xanthomonadales; family Rhodanobacteraceae; genus Tahibacter; species Tahibacter soli. Next base: position 496,508 of record NZ_JAOVZO020000001.1, read on the forward strand.
GTGCTCGACGAAGAAGTCGAGCAGCGGCTGCACGCCGAAGTTGTTCACGGCCGAGCCGAAGAACACCGGCGCCTGGCGCCCGGCGAGATATTCGGCCGGGTCGAACGGGTGCGACGCGCCTTCGACGAGTTCGAGCTCGTCGCGCAGTTCGCGCAGCATGTCCGCGCCGATGCGCGATGCGAGTTCCGGCGCGTCGAGCGATGCGTAGATCGTCGAATCCTGGCGCGTGAAGTTGCGGCCCGGTTCGTACAGGTGCACCTCGCCGGTCACGAGGTGATACACGCCCTTCAGGCGCGAGCCCATGCCGATCGGCCAGGTGATCGGCGCGCACTGGATCTTGAGTACCGATTCCACTTCGTCGAGCAGCTCGATCGGCGAGCGGCCCTCGCGGTCGAGCTTGTTGATGAAGCTCATGATCGGCGTGTCGCGCAGGCGGCACACCTCCATCAGCTTGATCGTTCGCTCTTCGACGCCCTTGGCGCAGTCGATCACCATCAGCGCCGAGTCGACCGCGGTCAGCACGCGATAGGTGTCTTCCGAGAAGTCGGCATGGCCCGGCGTGTCGAGCAGGTTGACGATGCTGTCCTCGTACGGGAACTGCATCACCGACGAGGTGACCGAAATGCCGCGTTCCTTTTCCAGTGCCATCCAGTCGGATGTCGCGTGCTTGGCGGCCTTGCGCGACTTCACGCTGCCGGCCATCTGGATCGCGCCGCCGAACAGCAGCAGCTTTTCGGTCAACGTCGTCTTGCCGGCGTCGGGATGGGAAATGATGGCGAACGTGCGGCGTCGCCGGGTTTGCGTCAGTTGGTCGGTCATGAGCATCGCGCCGGTCGGACGAGCCGCGGCGCCGGCAGGGAAAGACCGGCGATTATAGCGGGCGCGGGGCGCCGACCGCGGCGGACTGCGTGGGAATCGCGATCGGACCGTCCGAACCCGCCAGGCGAAACGGCACCGAAACGAGCTTGAGACCGCGGTTCACCTGCACGCAGAAGTGCAGATGCGGCCCGGTCGAAAAGCCGGTATTGCCCGATTCGCCGAGCTTCTGGCCGACGTAGACGTGCCGGCCGGCCTGGATCACGACGCTTTCGGGCCTCAGATGCGCGTAGATCGCCATGCTGCCGTCCGCGTGCAGCACGCGCACGACGTTGGCGCGCGTGCCGAACTTCTCGCGGTCGAGGCCGGCGCCGTAATAGTCGTCCTCCACCTGCATCACCACGCCGTCGCGCGCGGCGAGCACCGGCGTGCCTTCGTCCGCGGCGATGTCGATCGCGTAGCGCGACTCGTCGTCGGTATGGCTGAACGAGCCGCCGAAGCCCTGGCCGATCGCGACCTGGGACGTGCCGAGCGGCCAGCGGTACTCGACGTCGCTGGCCTGCGCGCGCGGATCGCCCGGCATCGCGCGCATGGCGAGTTCGAACGACGCGCGCCGCGACGGATCGGTCTGCACGAGGTTCGCCAGCACGCGCTCCTCGTTCGCCTGCAGCACCACCTTGAGCGGCAGCGCCGGCGTGCTCGTGATGTTGTCGATCGCCCCGGCGCTGATCTCGACCTCGGTCGGGCCGGACAGGTTGTTGAACACGCGCGCCTGCCGTTCGCCCGAGCTGCCCTCGATCCGCAGCGCGACCCAGCGCTTGTCGCCGGCCGCCTTTATGGCCGTTTCCTCGACCGGCCGGTCGGTTGCCGGCTTCACGTCGGTGAAATGCGTGATGCCGTTCGCGTCGGTGTATTTGTAGATCTTCTTGGCCGCGACGGGCAGCGCGGCGGCGGTCAGGGCTAGGGCGGCGATGAGGCGAAAGTTCGGGGCCATACCGGGCGGGACGTCAAAGGGCGCCTAGCGTACCCGGAATCGGAGCCCGGCGCTGTGCGGCCGGCGTTCGCGCCGTTCCGCCAGGTATGGGCAGCGCCGTGGCGACGCCGCGGCGCACGAGCGTCGCGGCGCGCCGCCAATGCCGCGCGGTTATATGAGCGTCCATCCGTATAGACGTCTAAACGGCTATTGACGATCGCCGGTCGCGCCGATACAGTGCGCGCCACGATCCATCGAGACCGGCTGAGGGAAAGGCCCTTGGAAGCCGGGGCAACCGGCGGAGTAATCCGCACGGTGCCAACTCCTACGGAGAGCGCGCTAGCGCCTTGCCGAGAGATGGGTGGCAACAGACCACGGCGCATGCCGTGCGTGCTGTGCGACCTGCTCGCGTACTCCGTAGGGTTTCCCGACCACCGCCGGAGATACGCATGAGCCTCAACGCCGCTGCCGCTTTCGCCCCCGCCGACGACACCGTCTGCGCTTTCGACGCCGTAACCGCTTGCGCGCCGCCGCAGACGTCGATCCGCGGCGACGTCGCCGTGCGCATCGTGCCGAAGTACGGCCGCGCGCCGGTCGTCGCGAACGTCAGGTATCTGTGGCATGGCGCCGACGGCGCGCCGACCGTCATCGTGCAGGGCGGCATCTCGGCGTCGCGCAACGTCTGCGCGAACGGCGAGGTCGCCGGCTGGTGGGACGACATCGTCGGCGTCGGCCGCGCGCTCGACCTGTCGCGCTTCCGCGTGCTCAGCATCGAATACCTCGCGGCCGGCGATCTGGGCGCGCCCGACGCCGTGTCGAGCGAAGACCAGGCCGACGCGATTGCCGGCGTGCTCGATGCGCTCGGCATCGACTGCGCGCACGCGTTCGTCGGCGCGTCGTACGGCGCGATGGTCGGCCTTGCGCTGGCTACGCGGCATCCGCCGCGCATCGGCCGTCTCGTCGCGATCAGCGGCGCGCATCGCGCGCATCCGCTCGCCACCGCGCTGCGCGCGATCCAGCGCGAAATCATCCGCGGCGGCGTCGCGGCCGGCGCGATCGAACCGGCGCTGGCGCTCGCGCGCCAGCTGGCGATGACGACGTATCGCGGCGCCGACGAATTCGCCGAGCGCTTCGACGGCGAGGCGCAGTTGCGCGACGGCCGTTTTCATTTTCCGGTCGAGGACTACCTCGTCGCGGCCGGCCGCAAGTTCGTCGCGCGCTTCGACGCGCAGCGCTACCTGAGCCTTTCCGAATCGATCGACCTGCATCGCGTCGACCCGGCCGCACTCGTCGTGCCGGCGACGATCCTCGCGGTGACGAGCGACCGTCTCGTGCCGACCGACGACCTGCGCGCGCTCGCCGCCGCGAGCGCGGCGCCGGCCGAACTGCACGAAATCGATTCGCGCTACGGCCACGATGCTTTTCTCAAGGAACCCGGGCGCGTCGGTGCGCTCGTCGCCCGCGCACTGTGCTGTTGAACTCAAGGACCAAGGCCATGACCGAACTCTCCGCGAACACCCGCGCCGTGCGCGCCGGCATCGAATCCGACACCCAGCACGGCGCGGTCGTGCCCGCGCTGCACCTCTCGACGAACTACACGTTCGAAGGGTTCGGCAAGAAGCGCAAGTACGACTATTCGCGCAGCGGCAATCCGACGCGCGATCTGCTCGGCGACGCGCTCGCCGAACTCGAACTCGGCGCCGGCGCGGTGATCACGGCGAGCGGCATGGCCGCCGTGTCGCTCGTCGCCGAACTCGTGCCGGCCGGCGGTCTGATCGTCGCCGCGCACGACTGCTACGGCGGTACATGGCGGCTGTTCGACGCATGGCAGAAGAAGGGCCGCTTCCGCGTCAAGTTCGTCAACCTGACCGATCCGCTCGCGCTCGCCGAGGCGCTCACGTGGAAGCCCGACGTCGTGTGGGTCGAGACGCCGTCGAACCCGCTGCTGCGCATCACCGACGTGCGCCACGTCGCGCACGCCGCGCACGCGGTCGGCGCGCTCGTCGTCGTCGACAACACGTTCCTGTCGCCGGCGCTGCAGCAGCCGATCGCGCTCGGCGCCGACGTCGTGCTGCACTCGACGACGAAGTACATCAACGGCCACAGCGACGTCGTCGGCGGCGCGGTGATCGCGAAAGATCCCGCCGTCGCGCAGCAGCTCACGTGGTGGGCGAACTGCAACGGGCTGACCGGCGCGCCATTCGACAGCTTCCTCACGCTGCGCGGCCTGCGCACGCTCGGTCCGCGCCTGCGCGCGCACCAGGAAAACGCGACCGCCGTCGCGCAGCTGCTCGACGGGCACGACGCGGTTTCGAAGGTGTACTTCCCGGGTCTCGAATCGCATCCGGGCCACGCGCTCGCGGCGCGCCAGCAGTCGGGCTTCGGCGCGATGCTGAGCTTCGAACTCGACGCCGACACCGACGGCATCGCCGCGTTCCTCGACGCGCTCTCCTGCTTCTCGCTCGCCGAATCGCTCGGCGGCGTGGAGAGCCTCGTGGCGCATCCGGCCTCGATGACGCATGCCGCGATGGCGCCCGAGGCGCGTCGTGCGGCCGGCATCGCCGACAATCTGCTGCGCCTGTCCGTCGGCATCGAAGACGCGGCCGACCTCGTCGCCGACGTCGCCGCGGCGCTCGAACGCGCGCAGGCCGTCGGCAAACCCGCGCGGAGAGTCAGCGCATGAGCGCCGTCGCGATCGAAGCGCGTCCGCCGTCCGCGCCGTGGCTCGACGCCGCCGCGCTGCAGGGTACACAACGCTGGCAAGTGCATAAATTCGGCGGAAGCTGCCTGGAGGACGCCGACGGCTTCCGCCGCGTCGTCGAAATCCTGGCAGATGCCGCGGGCGCACGCGCGTTCGTCGTCGTCTCGGCCGTGCGCGGCGTGACCGACGCGCTGCTTGCGCTCGTCGAAGCGGTGCGCAGCGGCCGGTTCTTCGCGACGGATCTGGAGGATCTCGTCGACGCGCAGCGCGACCTGATCGACGCGCTGGCGCCGGGCGCGAAGCCGCTCGCCGACGCACTCGATCGCGACGCCGGCGAACTGTCGCGTCTCCTGGCCGAACTCGGCGCCGGCACGCGCGACACCACCGCGCTCGTCGACCGCATCGCCGGCTTCGGCGAGTTCTGGTCCGCGCGCCTGCTCGTCGCGGCGCTCGAACGGCGCGGACTGGCCGCCGCGGGCGTCGATGCGCGCGATCTCATCGTCGTCGAGGCGACGCAGCGCGGTGCCGACGCGATCGCCTGGGACGACAGCGCGCGCCTCGTGGCGAGCGCGAGCGGCACGTGGACCGCCGACCTCGTCGTCGCGCCGGGTTTCGTCGCGCGCACGCGCCAGGGCGTCGTCGCAACGCTCGGCCGCAACGGCAGCGACCTGTCGGCAGCGGCGTTCGCGCGCCTGCTCGACGCGCAGACGCTGACCGTGTGGAAGGACGTCGCCGGCGTGCTGAGCGCCGATCCGCGGCTCGTGCGTCATGCGCGCACGACGCCGGAACTGAGCTACGCCGAAGCCGAAGAGCTCGCGGCCGCCGGCGCGCGCGTGCTGCATCCCGATACGCTGCGGCCGCTGCGCCGCGCCAACGTACCGGTGCTCGTGCGGTCCAGCCGCGATGCGCTCGCGCCGGGCAGCCGCATCGTCGGCGTGCCGGCCGGCTGCGGGGCCGCGCGAGCGGTGACGCTCGAAGAAAACGTCGTGCTGCTCGGCGTGCGCGGCGCGCCGCCGTCGCAGACGCTCGCGGCGCTCGAACACGCCGGCGTGCAGCCGCGTGCGATCGTGCAGTGCAACGCGCGGCGCAGTCTCGACATCGTCGTCGCCGCCGGCGACCGCGCGCGCGCCGAGCAGGCGATCGAAGCGGCGCTCGGCGCGTCCGCACTCGTGGAATGGCGCGCGGGCCTGGCGCTGCTGCGCGCGGTACGTGCCGGCTTCGGCGGCGATCCGCGTCGTCTCGCCGCGTTGTACGGCGCGCTCGCGGAGCTCAACGTGCCGATCCACGCCAGTTTCCAGGACGGCCACGACCACGGCGTCTCGGTACTGCTGCCGCAGGACCGCGCGCGCGCCGCACTGTCGGCCGTGCATGCGCGCCTGTGCGTCGAGGCGCCGGGCGTCGCGATCGCCGTCGTCGGCACCGGCCTCGTCGGCGGCACGCTGCTGCGCCAGCTCGAACGCGAACTGCCCGGCGCGCCGGACCTGCGCCTTGTCGCGGTGGCGAATTCGCGCGCGACGGTCGTCGACACTGCCGGCATCGCGCCGGCGCAGGCGCTCGCGCGTCTCGCCGAATCGACGCAGCCGGCCGATCTCGATGCGGCGATCGCCGCGCTCGCGCAGAGCGGCGCGCGGCGCAAGGTCGTGATCGACGCGACGCCGGCCGAGGCCGTCGCGCAACGGCACGTCGAGTGGCTGGCCGCCGGCATCCACGTCGTCAGCGCGAACAAGATCGCGCAGGGCACCTCGCGCGATCGCTGGGACGCGCTGCGCCGTGCCGAGCGTTCGGGCGCGACGCGCTACGGCGACGCCGCGACCGTCGGCGCCGGTCTGCCGGCATTGAAAACGCTACGACGGCTTCAACAAAGCGGCGATGCGCTGCTGGCGCTCGAAGGCGTGTTCTCCGGGTCGCTGTCGTTTCTGTTCAACCGCTACGACGGCACGCGCCCGTTCTCGGCGCTGCTCGCCGAGGCGCGCGAACGCGGCTATACCGAGCCGGACCCGCGCGCCGACCTTTCGGGCGGCGACGTCGCGCGCAAGCTGCTGATCCTCGCGCGCGCCGCGGGTTTTGCGATCGACGAGGCCGACGTGCGTGTGAGCGGCCTCGTGCCGGACGAGCTCGTCGCATTGCCCGTCGATGCGTTTCTCGCACGCATCGGCGAGGTCGACGCGCACATCGCGCAGCGCCACGCGGCCGCCGCGGCCGAAGGCAAGGTGTTGCGCTATCTCGCGTCGCTGTCCGCCGACGGCCGCGCGACGGTCGGCCTCGAGGCCGTGCCGCTCGATCATCCGTCGGCGAAGCTGTCCGGCGCCGACAACCTGTTCGTGTTCACGACCGAACGCTATCGCGAACGACCGCTGGTCATCGCGGGTCCCGGCGCCGGGGCCGACGTCACCGCGCTCGCGCTGCTGGCCGACACGCTGGAGATCGCCGCCGCGTAACGGCGCCGCACACAACGGAGCCCCGCGACGCGGGGCTCTTCGGCGGGAACGGCGATCGAACCGCGGGCCTCAGCACTCGATGACGTTGACCGCGAGACCGCCGCGGCTCGTTTCCTTGTACTTGTCCTGCATGTCCTTGCCGGTGTCGCGCATCGTCTTGATGACCTTGTCGAGCGATACGCGATGCTTGCCGTCGCCGCGCATCGCCATGCGCGAGGCGTTGATCGCCTTGACCGAACCCATCGCGTTGCGCTCGATGCACGGAATCTGCACGAGGCCGCCGATCGGATCGCAGGTCAGGCCGAGATTGTGTTCCATGCCGATTTCGGCGGCATTCTCGACCTGCATGACCGTGCCGCCGAGCACCGCCGTGAGTCCGCCGGCCGCCATCGAGCACGCGACGCCGACTTCGCCCTGGCAGCCCACTTCGGCGCCCGAGATCGACGCGTTCTCCTTGTACAGAATGCCGATCGCGCCCGCCGTCAGCAGGAATTCGACGACCTTGTCGTCGCACGCACCGGGGCAGAACCGGTCGAAATAGTGCATCACCGCCGGAATGATGCCGGCGGCGCCGTTCGTCGGTGCCGTGACCACCCGGCCGCCGGCGGCGTTTTCCTCGTTCACGGCGAGCGCGTACAGGTTGACCCAGTCGAGAATCGTCAGCGGATCTTTCAACGCCGCCTCGGGGCGCGCGAGCAGTTCGGCCTGCATCGACGGCGCGCGCCGCTGAACCTTCAGACCGCCCGGCAGCACGCCGGCTTCGCGCGTGCCGCGCGCGACGCACGACTGCATCGCGCGCCAGATCGTCAGCAGGCCCTCGCGTATTTCGGCCTCGCTGCGCCACGCCAGCTCGTTCGCTAGCATCACGGCTGCGATGCTCTTGCCCGATTCCTCGCACACCTTGAGCAGCTCGTCGCCGCTGTGGAACGGATGCGGCAGCGGCGTGGTGTCGGGCACGATGCGGTCTTCGGCCGCCTCGTCGTGATTGACGACGAAGCCGCCGCCGACCGAGTAGTAGTCGCGCGTCGCGAGCACTTCGTCGTTGTCGCCGTACGCCGTGAAGCGCATGCCGTTGGAGTGGTACGGCAGCTTCTGGCGCTTGTTGAACACGAGGTCGGCCTTCTCGTCGAACGCGATCTCGCGACGGCCGAGCAGCTTGATGCGCTTGTCGGCGCGAATGCGCGCAAGCTTGCCTTCGATGATGTCGGGATCGATGCGGTCGGGCCACTCGCCCTCGAACCCGCACAGCACGGCCTTGTCGGTGCCGTGGCCGCGGCCGGTGTGCGCGAGCGAGCCGAACAGCTCGCCGCGGATGCGCACGACGCGCTCGAGGAGGCCGCGCTCGTCGAGCCAGCGGCTGACGAAGCGCGCCGCGGCGCGCATCGGTCCGACCGTGTGCGACGACGACGGTCCGATGCCGATCTTGAAGATGTCGAAAACGCTGACGGCCATCCGAAAGGTTCCGCGAAACGATGCAGCCGCATATTCTACGCGCCACTTTGCGCTACACGGCGGTTATATGCCGTTCGTCCTGTTTCAACTCGAAGACTGTCACCTGTGCGAGGAAGCCGCGGCGCTCGCGTTTGCCGCGGGCCTTGCGCCCGCGTTCGTCGACATCGGCGACGACGACGCGCTCGACGCGCGCTACGGCGTGCGCATTCCGGTGCTGCGGCACGAGCCGAGCGGTCGCGAGCTCGACTGGCCGTTCGACGCCGCGGCGCTGGCCGCGTTCGTGGCGGAAGAGGGCTAGGCCGGTTTCCTGCGCAGCCGCGCGAGAATTTCCTCGCGCGCCTCGCGCAGGATCGAATCGCGGTCGAGGTTCGAGACGATGTCCTGTACGACGCGTTTGGGACCGGCTTCGCCCCACGACTTGCCGGCGACGAGATACTGCTCGGCCGCGCGGCCGACCAGCGTCGTCGCGTACCACGCGAGCGCGCCCTGCGCGCCGGCGGTGACGACGGTCGACAGGCCCGCGCTCGCGCCCTTGAGCGCCGAGGCGACGAGGTGCACGCCCCAGATCGCGCCCATCAGCGCGACGAGCTGCGCGCAGATCGTCGCGATCAGCTGGCCCGCCTCGCTGCGCGTCAACGGAAAACCGTATACCTTTCCCAGATGCATGATCAGCGCCGCGTCGAGCGCGGCGGCGGCGAGCAGGTCGGCGACCGGAATCGGATTCAGGGCGACCGCGATGCCCTTGGCGATGCAGTACTGCCGGATCAGCTTGTCGGCGACCTCGCGCCGCGTCTGCGCGATCTTTTCGGCGACCTGGTCCGACACGCGTCCGGCGAACAGGCTCGCGTTCAGCGCCGAGAGCGTCTTGCCTTCGCGCTCGCACACGGCGATGAGGCGTTCGCGCAGCGCGGCGATATCCGGCGCTCGCGGCTCGCGGCGCTCGCGTTCGCGGCCGTCGGCGTCCACTTCGATCACGCGCCGGTCGGCCGGCTGCGCCGCGCACGCGACCACGTTCTGCGGCTGCACGAGCCCGCTCGCGTGTTCGCGCAGGCGCTCGAGCAGGCGTTGCGATTCGTCGTCGCTGTACCGGTCGGCCTTGTTCAGCGCAAGGATGACCGGCCGGTCGGTGCGCGCGAGCGTCGCGAGCGCGTCGCGTTCGCTCTGCGTCATGTCGCCGTCGACGACGAAGATCACGAGATCGCTGACTTCGGCGACGTCGAACGCGAGCTTCTCGCGCGCCTCGCCTGACAACTCGTTGATGCCCGGCGTGTCGATCAGGTGCAGGCCCGAGCCGCCTGCTTCCACCCATCGGCGCTGGTTCGCATCGACGGTCGTGCCGTGCAGCACGCCGGTCTCGAACGCCGCTTCGCCGAGGAGTGCATTGCCGAGCGCCGACTTGCCGACCGACACGCGGCCGAACACCGCGACGTGCAGGTCGCCGCGTTCGAGCTTGTCGAGCAGCGCCTCGATGCGCGCGAAGTCGGCCGCGAGCTCGCGCCGCACCGACGCCGGGATCGCCGGGTCGTCGAGCAGGTCGCGCAGCGCGTGACTCGCCTGCGCGGTGTGCGCGTCCGACGCGGCGGCGGCGGGCGCGGACGCGCCCGCGCTCCACCACGAGCGCAGGCGGTCGAACCATTGCGCGGCCGTGTCGCGCGGGTTCACGCGAGGCCGATCACTTGAGTTCGAGGTGCGCCGTCACCGGCACGTCGTTGCCGATCACGCTGGTGTCGGCCCAGTCGCCGGTGCCGACGTCGAAGTCGAGGCGCTTGAGCGTCGTTTCGATGTCGAGCGTCGCGCCGGCCGCGGCCGGCTTGAACGTGACCTTGAGCTGCACCGGCTTGGACTTGTCGCGGATCGTCAGCGTGCCGTCGGCGACGAGGCCGTCGTCGCCTTCGCGGAACGCGCTCGTGACGAAGCGCGCTTTGGGAAATTTGGCGAAGTCGAAAAATTCGGGCGCCTTGATCTGCGCGTCGTAGTCGCCGTTGCCGGTCTTGGCGCTCGTCACGTCGATCGTCACGTCGAACTTCGACGCGGCGAGGTCGGCCGGATCGAACTTGATCGCCGCCTCGAACTTGCCGAACGCGCCGGTGAACTTCTCGCCCTGGTACATGCCGGAAAAACCGAGCGTGCTCTTGGCCGGATCGACCGTCCAGTCCTTGGCCTGCGCGCCGAACGCCGCGAGGGCGAGCGCCAACGTTGCGATGAGACGATACATGTCAGTTCTCCTTGGTTTCGGGTGCGGGCGCCGCCGCTACCTCGGCGACGGTCGGTTCGGGTTCGGGTTCGGCAACTGCGACCGGCGCCGGAGGCTGCACGGGTGCCGGCGTCGGATCGCCGACGATCGGCAGCATGCGCGCGAGCGTCGCGTCGCGGTCGATGAAATGATGCTTGAGCGCCGCGCCCGCATGCGCGAGCAGTGCGGCGACGAGCAGCATGAACAGCCAGAAATGGGCGCCGTGGGCGAACGATTTCAAGTCCGGGTCGGCGCCGCCGGTCAGGCTCGGCATCTGCACGGTCCACCACCACTGCAGCGGGTAGCCCGACGCGGAGTTGTAAAGCCAGCCCGACAGCGGTATCGCGAACATCAGCGCATACAGCAGCCAGTGCGTGGCGTGTGCGGCGAGCTGCTGCCAGCGCGGCATCGGCAGGTCGGTCGGCCGCCGCTCGGACAGACGCCACACCACGCGCAGCAGCACGAGCGCGAGTATCGTCAGGCCGACGGATTTGTGGATGGCGTAGATTTTTATCTTCTGCGGCGAATTGGGCAGATCGGCCATGTACAGGCCGACGCAGCCGGCGCCGATGATGAGGATCGCGATGATCCAGTGCAGCGTGCGCGTGACGCCGCCCCAGCGCGTTTGCGTACTACGCAGTGCCATTTTTACTCTCCTCGGGAGTGTCTGCCGGCGCCGGCGCGGCCGGCTCGGCGGGTTCGTCCTTGCCGCGGTCGCGCACGGCTTCGACTTCGATCGCAAGATCGACGACGTCGCCGACGGCCGAGAGCAGTTTGTCCATGCCGAACGCGCTGCGCCTGATCTGCGTCGTCGCCGAAACGCCGAGCGTTTTCCGGAACGTGTACGGATCGTTGCCGAGCTTGTTCAGCGTGAACGCGATGTCGAGCGGCTGCTTGTGCCCGGCGAGTTCGAGATCGCCGTGCGCGACGCCTGAATTTTCGCCGGTCTTTTCGACGGAACGGCTGACGAAGCGCGCCTGCGGCCAGCGCTTGACGTTGAGAAACTGCCACGAGCGGACTTTCTCTTCCCAGTCGGCGTCGCCCATGACGAGCGAGGCCGGGTCGGCGGTCACGTCGACCGACGAGCGGCTCCAGTCGTCCGGATCGAAGCGGATGCGACCGCCGGTCACCTTGAGAAGGCCCATCGCGCGCGAGAACCCGAGATGGTCGACGCGAAAATGCACCTGCGTGTGCACCGTGTCGAAGCGCCACGCTTCTTCCTTGGCCGCGGCGAGGCCGGGCGCGAGGATCAGCGACAGCAGCAGGAGGCGTAGCGTCATGGCGGCGGCTCGGCGGGCAACGGCGACAGAGTGGCAGATTTGTTCGGGCGGATGAAGCCGGGCGCGGTGAAAGGACTGTTGCACCGCGCGAATCAGTCGGCGCCGCCTTTGCGCGCGTCCATCGCCATCGCGGCGATGTGCGCGAGCCGCGCGCGCGCGTTTTCGCCGAGCAGTTCGCGCAGCGCGCCGGCGATGTGCTGCTGGTCGAGGCTTTGCCGCTCGGCGAGCGTGCGCGCCACGGCGCGGCCGAGGCTGTCGAAAATGAGGCCGTAGGCGATCGCGTGCAGCACGCCGCCGCCGAGCGTGCCGAGGCCGGGAAACGCCTTGAGCGCGTTGCCGGCGATCGCCAGCACGACCGAACTGGTCGTGCGCACGGTCAGCGTCGCCTTTTCGAGAAACGCGTCGAGGTCGAGTTCCTTCACCGGCACCGCGTACAGGTTCGCCAGTTCGCGCACGAGGCCGGTCGCGAGCGCGCCCTGGATCAGAAGGTCGGTGCCCGGCGCGACGGCGGCGAGCGCGCCGATCACGGCGCGGCGCGTGTAGCGGTCGACGATGCGCGTCGCCTCGCGTTCGCGCGCCGCGTGCTCGGCCGCCGCGACGCGTTCGTTCAATCCGCCGAGCACCGCGTGTTCGCGCGCGGTCTCGAGCGCCTGCGCGTCGCCGTTCACGACCGCCGCGAGCGTGCCGCGCAGCGCGGCGACGTCGGGCGCCTGTTCGCGCACGACCGATTCGCGGCGGCCGTCGGCGAGCACGCGCTCGAACCGCTCGCTGCCGCCGGCGCGTACCGGTACGAGCGCGGCGATCGCCTCGCCGTAGCGGCGGCGCAGCGCCGCGACGAGCTGTTCGCGTTCGGTCGCGTTCCACTGGTCGGTCTTGTTGAGCGCGAGCACGAGCGGCTTGCCGTAGCCGTGCAGCCAGCGCAGTTCGTCGTCCTGCTGGCGCGTCAGGTCGCCGGCGGCGACGTAGACGACGGCGTGCGCCCGCAGCGCCTCGTCGCGCGCGATGCGTTCGCGTTCGCGTGCGCCGACTTCATGCGTGCCCGGCACGTCGGCGAGCACGAGCGGGCGACCGGCGATCTCGCCGCGATAGTGCGCCACCTGCGTCGTGGTGCCGCCGAGCACGTCCACGTCGGGCGAGGCGACGTCGGGTGCCGCGCGCGGCGCGAGCGCGCGGATCACGCTCGACTTGCCGGCGCTGATTTCGCCGAACACCGCGACGTAGCACTCGCCGCTCGCGCGGCGCTGGTCGAGTTCGACGAGTTCGGCCTCGAGCGCCGCCGTCTCGGCGCGGATCGACGCGAGTGCGTCGACGCGCGCCTCGAGACTCGCACGGTCGGGTGCTTCGACCGGTTTGAACGTGCGCCTGCGCGGCGCGAACAGGCGCCAGCCGAGCCATCCGGCCGCGGCGGCAAATGCGCACAATGCGGCGCCGATCGCGACGGCGAGCCAGGTCGGCAGTTGCGCGATCTCGTGCCACAGCGCGAGCGCCGAGCGCGTGGCGCCGAGCAGGAGCCACAACAGAGCGATTACGCCGAGGCCGAACGCGGCGGCGAGGGCCAGCTTGACCTGGCGCGAGCGCGGAGTCGTCATGGCGCCGATTGTAGGGCCGCATCGCCGCCGAGTCGCCGGTCGAAAGGCGTGGGCATCTGGCATGATCGGGCGAGGGAGGAACCGATGCTGCCGACTTTGCTGCTCGCGCTGGCGTGGAACGCCGCGCCCGCGCCGGAACTCGCGGCCACGCCGCTGTTTCGACGTTACGGCGCGGCGCAGGGTCTGCCGTCGTCGACCGTCTACAAGCTTGCGCAGGATCGCGACGGCTTCGTCTGGGTCGGTACGCAGGACGGCCTTGCGCGCTACGACGGCGTCGCGTTTCGCGTGTGGCGCAACGATCCCGACGATCCGGCGTCGATCGCCGGCAACGAAGTGTCGGCGCTGCTGGTCGATCGCGACAACCGCGTCTGGGTCGGCGGCGAGGGTACGGCGCTCAACGTGCTCGATCCGCAGCGCCGCGCGTTTCGCCGCTACCGCCACGACAGGCAGCGGCCCGACGGGCTCGCGGCCGACGACGTCTGGGCGATCGCGCAGGATCGCGGCGGCGCGATCTGGGTCGGCACTTACTCGGGCGGGCTCGACCGCCTGCGCGACGACGGCTCGGGCTTCGACCATCATCGGCACGTCGACGGCGATCCGGCGACGATCGCCTCGGACACGGTGCTGAGCCTGTACGGCGACGACGACGGCAGCCTCTGGATCGGAACGAACGCGGGCCTGGACCGGCGGCTGCCGGACGGCCGCATCGCGCACGTCGATCTCGGACTGCCGCGCGCGCCGCAGGTGACGAGCGTCGTCGACGACGGCGACGGCGTGCTCGCGGCGACGTCGGCGGGCCTGTACCGCGTCGACGCCGACGCGCGTGCGCGGCGTGTCGATCCGGGCGCGCCGCGCATGGTCTACGGCGTCGCGCGCGATCGCGCCGGCGACCTGTGGCTGGCGACGCGGCGCGGCATCGTGCGCCGCGCCGGCGATCGCGAAACGGCCTGGAGCGCCGAGCCGCTCTTGCCGGGCGGTCTGCCGGGCGACGCGCTGTTCGACGTGTTCGCCGACGTCGAAGGCGGTGTATGGATCGCCGCGCTCGACGGCGGCGTGGCGTATCTCGATCCGGGCTGGCGCGCGCTGACGCAGATACGCGAACTGCCGAACACCGACACCGGGCTGACGCGCGGTCGCGTGCAGGCGCTGGCTTTCGGCGCGGGCGGCGCGTTGTGGTCGGTCAATCTTGCCGGCGCGGTCGATCGTATCGACCTCGTCGCCGGCAAGGTCGAACACTGGGGAACGCGGGTCGGCGGCAGCGAGGTGCGCCGGCGCTCGATCCACGAAGACCGCCGCGGGCGATTGTGGATCGGCCAGCAGCGCGGCGTACGAATGTACGATCCCGCGACCGGGCAGGCGCGCGATTTCCCGGCCGACGCGACGCGGCCGGACGCGCTGCCCGAGGCGGCGGTCGACCAGATTGCCGAGGCCGACGACGCGATCTGGTTCAGCGCGCGCGGCGGCGGCATCGTGCGCATCGACGCCGCGACACTCGCACTGCGCCGTTTCGATCCGGGCGAGGCGAGCGGCCTGCGCGACGCGGACGTCGAAGAACTGCGGTTCGACGCGGCCGGCACGCTGTGGGTCGCGCACGCCCAGGGACTCGACCGCTACGACGCCGCGCGCGAACGGTTCGCGCCGGTGGCCGGCGCGCCCGAGCAGCGCGTGCACGCGTTCGCGTTCGCGCGCGACGGCTCGCTCTGGCTGCACCGTTTCGGCGCACTCGAACGCTACGCGCGCGACGCGGGCGGCGTGAAGCTCGCGCGCCACATCGACGCCGACGACGGCTGGCCCGCGCTCGCCGCGGGCGGCCTTGCGCTCGACGCGCGCGAACGCCTGTGGATCGCGACGCCGCGCGGGCTGTACCGCGTCGATCCGGAACGACGCGGCATTCGCCACTTCGACGCGAACGACGGATTGTTGAGCCCGGAATTCGTGGACCGCACGCTCGCGCTGCGCGCCGACGGCGTGCTGGCCGCCGCGACGCTGGCGGGCGTCGTCGCGCTCGACACCGCGCGCGAAAACGCGCCCACGCCGAATCCGCCGATGCGCTTCACCGCCGCGAGCGTGCGGCGCGGCGACGCGCGTCATGCGTTCGATCTCGCCGCGCCGATCGAACTGGCGTGGAACGACCGCGACCTGCGCGTCGAGGCGCGCGTACTGTCTTACGCGGGGCCGAACCGCTACCAATTCCTGCTCGACGGTTTCGACGACGCGTGGACCGACGGCGGTTCGCGCGGCGAGCGCGAGCTGGCGCAGCTGCCGGCCGGCGACTACCGCCTGCGGCTGCGCGCCGCGGCAAACGGCGCCGATCCGGTCGAAGCGTCCGCGCCGCTCCTGCTGCGCGTCGCGCCGCCGCCGTGGGCGACGCCATGGGCGTATGCGTTGTATGCGCTCCTCGTCGCCGCATTTGCCTGGGCGGCCATCCTTGCATGGCGGCGCCGCGTCGAACGGCGTCACGCGTATGCGCTCGCGTCGCAGCGGCGCGCACTGGCCGAGCAGGCCAGCGCGTCGAAGACGGACTTCCTCGCGCATCTCGGCCACGAAATCCGCACGCCGATGACCGGCCTGCTCGGCATGACCGAACTCCTCGAACGCACCGGTCTCGATACGCGGCAGCGCAACTATGCCGAGGCGATCCGCATGTCGGGCAAGCACATGCTGCGGATCGTCAACGACGTGCTCGACCTGGCGCGCATCGAGGCGGGCAGGCTGGAGCTCGAACTCGAGGCGTTCGATCCGGCCGTGCTGCTGCGCCAGGTCGGCGCCGTCGGCTCGGCGCTCGCCGAGCGCAAGGGCATCGCCTGCGAGGTGCGCGCCGAGGCCGACGTGCCGCGCGCGGTGCTCGGCGACCTGCGCCGCGTGCGCCAGGTCCTTTTGAACCTTGTCAACAATGCGGTGAAGTTCACCAGCGTCGGCGGCGTGGCGCTGCGCGTGGGCGTCGAGGCCGACGGCAGGGTGTGCTTCGAGGTGCGCGACAGCGGCCCGGGCATTGCCGCGGAACTGCGCCAGCGCCTGTTTCAGCGCTACGAGCAGGGCGAGCGCGGCCGGCGCGCTGGCGGTAGCGGCCTGGGCCTTGCGATCTGTCGCGAGCTGACCGAACTCATGGGCGGCGATATCGGCGTCGACAGCACGGCCGGCAGCGGCAGCTGCTTTCGCGTGCGCCTGCCGCTGCAGCCGATCGGCACGGAAGTGCCTTCCGGCGGCATCGAAGCGCCGCGCGACTGCGACGTGCTGATCGTGCAGGGCGACCCGGTGCTCGCGCAGGCGCTGCAGACGCAGCTCGTCGGCCTCGGCGCACGCAGCCGCATCGCCGCGAACGCGCTGACCGCGCTCGCCGCGCTGGAAACCGCGCGCACCGACATCGTGCTGTTCGATCTCGTCCTGCCCGGCGTCGACGGCTTCGGCTTCGCGCGGCTGATCCGCCAGCGCGAAGCCGGCACGCGCGTGCCGCTCGTCGCGCTGCTCACGCACGGCGACGCCGACGCCGAACGCCGCTGCCGCGAGGCCGGCGTCGACGGCGTGCTGTGGAAGCCGATCACGCTCGACGGACTCGTCGCGGTGCTCGACGCGCTGTGCGCGTAGCGGCTCGGCAGCGGACCGTACGGTCGATGTCACAGGGCGTCGCGCACGAACGTCTGGCGAGGCATGGACACCTTCCTTCCCTTCAAATCGTCGTCGCCGCGCTCCCCGGCGAACGCGGGCGTCGACGCCCACGACCCGCTGATGTCGAGCTTTTCGGCGAGCTACGCCGGCGTGGTGGCCTTCATCGCCGTCGCGACCGAAGGCAGTTTCGCGCGTGCCGGCGACCGCCTGGGCATCGGCCGTTCGGCGGTCAGCCGCAGCGTGCAGAAGCTCGAAAGCCAGCTCGGCACGCGCCTGTTCCTGCGCACCACGCGCGCGACGTCGCTCACGGGCGAAGGCGAGTTGTTCTTCGAGAACTGCCGGCCCGGCGTCGAGCGGGTCATGCAGGCGCTGGAGGAAATGCGCGACCTGCGCGAAGGCCCGCCGCGCGGGCATCTGCGCGTCGGCGCGACGTACGGCTTCGGCCGCCAGGTGGTCGCGCCGCTGCTCAAGGCGTTCCGCGCGAACTTTCCGGAGGTGTCGGTTGAACTCGTGCTCGACGAGCGCGATGCCGACCTCGTGACGGACCGCATCGACGTCGCGTTTCGCGACGGCGTGCTCGACGACAGTCAGGTGATCGCCAGGCAGTTGATTCCGATGCGGCTCGTCGTCTGCGCGTCGCCGGACTACGCGCGCAGGCACGGCCTGCCGCGGTCGCCCGACGAGATCGGCGCGCACGCGCTGATCAACCGGCGTCTTGCGCAAGGACGGCTGCGCGCCTGGGACTTCCGGATCGATGGCCGCGCGCGCAGCCTCGTCCCGCCGGCCGGGCAGACGTTCAACGATCCCGATCTGATCCTCAAGGCCGCGCTCGACGGCGAAGGGCTCGCGCAACTGCCCGCCTATCAGGCGTGCGCGGCGCTGCGCGAGGGATCGCTGGTCGCGTGCCTCGAGGCGTTCGCGCCCGGCGACGGCGGGCACTACCTGTGCTACCTGAGTCGCCGGCAGCTGCCCAAGCGCATCCGCGTCTTCGTCGATTTCATGACGACGCGCGTGCGGGCGCTCGATCTCGACTGCGGCGGCATCGCGCATCCGGCCAATCGGGAAGAGACCGCCGCGGCCGCCTGAGCGGCGATTGGTGCGCGCAGGGAAACACCGCGCGTCCGCCGCCGGGGCTACTCGCGCGCAACGGCGCTTCCTAGCATTCGTCCACACCCGCCCGGCGCCGCCACGGCGCGCCGGGTTCCCCGGTCTACCGCTCAGGAGGTTCCCGTGAAAATCGTCGTCATCGGCGGCACAGGCCGCATCGGCAGCAAGGTGGTCGCACGCCTGCGCGATCAGGGGCACGACGTGCTGGCCGCGGCACCGTCGAACGGCATCGACGTCGTGAGCGGCGCCGGGCTCGACGCGGCGATGGCCGGCGCGGCCGTCGTGATCGATCTGGCGAACTCGCCGTCGTTCGAAGCCGACGCCGCGCTCGACTTCTTCACGAAGGCGGGACGCAACGTACTGGCGGCCGAAGCGAAAGCCGGCGTCGGCCACCATCTCGCGCTGTCGGTCGTCGGCACCGAGAAGCTTTCCGCGAGCGGCTATTTTCGCGCCAAGCTCGCGCAGGAGCGGCTGATCCGCCAGTCCGGCATTCCCTACACGATCGTTCATTCGACGCAGTTCTTCGAATTCCTGCCGGGCATCGTCGCGTCGGCCGCCGACGGCGACACGGTGCGGCTGCCGACGGCGCTGGTGCAGCCGATCGCGTCCGAAGACGTCGCCGAAGCCGTGGCGCACTTCGCGCTCGCGCCGGCGGTCAACGGCACGGTCGACATCGCCGGTCCCGAGCGCGAGCCGCTCGCGGGACTCGCGCAGCGGTTCATGGCCGCCGTGGAAGATCCGCGCGACGTGATCGCCGATGCGCGGGCGCCGTATTTCGGCGTGCAGCTCGACGTCGACACGCTCGTGCCGGCCGGCGCGGCGCGGCTGGGCGCGCTGAACTTCGACCGCTGGCTCGAACAGTCGGAATACGCGGGCTACGAGCACGCTCAAGCGGTCCGCTGATTCGCGTAGCGCAGGGGAACGCCATGTCCGAACTGCGAGGGCCGTCGCCCGATCTGCTCGACAAGTATCGCGGCGACGACGTGCAGCCGCTGTACACCGGCCGCGTGCGCGTCACGGGCGGCGAGGCCGCGCACGGACGCGCGTCGGGCGTCGCCCGGTCCGACGACGGGGCGCTCGACGTCGCGCTGCGCCTGCCGGTCGAACTCGGCGGGCCGGGCGGCGGCAGCAATCCGGAACAGCTCCTCGCCGCGGCCTGCGCGGCGTGTTTCCACGGCGCGCTGACGCTGCTGGCCCAGCGCGCCGGCATCGCGCTCGTCGACGCGAGCGTCGAGGCCGACGTGACGTTCGCGCGCGATCCGGTCGACGGCATGTTCCTGCTGTCGGCGCAGATCCGCGTGACGCTGCCCGGCGTCGACGCGCGAATCGCGGCCGAACTCGTGCGTCACACCGAGCGCGTCTGTCCCTACGCGAAGCTGTTCCGGCAGGGCATCGGCCACGTCGTCGCGGTGGCTGCGCCGGCGCATCCGGCCGACGGCGGCTAGTGGCATTCGCACGAACATCGAACGAAGATCGGAGAGCCCCATGCATACCGGAAAGTCATACACGCTTCCACAATTTATCTTCTGGACGCGGCGGTCGATCTACGTGCTCGTCGTGCTGGCCCTCGTACCGGTCGCGCTGCACGAATTCCTGGGGCTGAAGTGGCTGATCGTTCCGTGGGGCGTCGTATTCCTGCTCGGCACGACCGTCGCGCTGTCGGCCGGGTTCAAGAACCTGCAGACGTACAACCGCATGCAGGACGCGCAGCAGGTGTGGTCGTCGATCGTCAGCGCCAGCCGGACCTGGGGAATCCTGTGCCGCGATCTCGTGCCCGATCGCGAAGGCGCGCGCGAGTTTGCGTGGCGGCATCTCGCGTGGCTCGCCGCGCTGCGGCACCGGATGCGCCGCGTCATGCCGTGGGAAACGGCGAATCGCGCCGCCAACGCCGAGTACATGCGCGGCCGGGCGGTGCCCGAACGCGAAGCGTCGCTCGAATCCGAACTCGGCCGGTACCTGTCGCCGGACGAACTGGCGCAGGTGCTCACGGCGGGCAATCCGGCGCTGCAGGTGCTCGCGCTGCAGAGCCGGCAGGCGCAGTCGCTGCTGGCGCAGGGCGCGCTCGCCGCCGGCGCGTTCGCCGACCTCACCGGCCGTCTGCGCGAGTTTCAGGAACTGCAGGGCCGCTGCGAGCGGATCAAGCACTTTCCGTATCCGCGCCAGCACGCGTTCATCAACTCGCTGTTCGTCGGCATCCTGTGCGTGCTGCTGCCGTTCGGCATCGTCGGCGAGTTCGAGCGCCTGAACGCGCTGGCGGACGGCTGGACGCGCGGCTACATGATCTGGTTCAGCGTGCCGCTGAGCCTTCTGATCACCTGGATGTACACGTCGCTCGACCGTGTCGGCGAGAGCACCGAAAACCCGTTCGAGGGCAGCGCGAACGACGTGCCGATCACGCAGATGAGCCGCGACATCGAAGCCGACCTGCGCCAGATTCTCGGAGAGTCGAGCCTGCCCCCGGCGCCGCGCGCGGCGAACGATATCGCGTTGTGAGATGGAGCCCTCTCCCCCAGGCTTGCCTGGGGGAGAGGGTTGGGTGAGGGGGCGACGCCAGACTCTGCGTTGCTGCAAAGAGAAGTTATATACGTTTCACCCGCGCGCCGTGAACGCTCTCAGCCGCGCGCCGACAGCCGGTGCACGGCGTCGACGAGCGCCGCGACGCGTTCGGGTCTGACGTCCGGCGTGATGCCGTGGCCGAGGTTGAAAACGTGGCCCGGTCCGTCGCCGTAGCTCGCGAGCGCCGCGCCGACTTCGGCTTCGATCGCTTCGGGCGACGCGTGCAGCGCGGCCGGGTCGAGATTGCCCTGCAGCGCCACCTTGCCGCCGACGCGCGCGCGCGCGTCGCCGAGCGAGATCGTCCAGTCGACGCCGAGCGCGTCGCAGCCGGTGGCGGCCAGCGCTTCGAGATGGCCGTTCGCGCCCTTCGAGAACAGGATCAGCGGCACGTCGCGCGTCGCGGCGTCGGCCTTGAGCGTCGCGGCGATCTGCGCGAGATAGCGCAGCGAAAATTCGCGGAACTGCGCCGGCGCGAGCAGGCCGCCCCAGGTGTCGAACACCATCAGCGCCTGCGCCCCCGCCGCGGCTTGCGCGGCGAGGTACGTCGATACCGACCGCGCGACGGTGTCGAGCAGGCGGTGCATCAGGGCCGGCTCGTTCCACAGCATCGACTTGGGCCGCGCGAAGTTCGACGAGCCTTCGCCTTCGACCATGTAGCACGCGAGCGTCCACGGGCTGCCGGAAAAGCCGATCAGCGGCACGCGACCGCCGAGCGCGGCGCGGATCGTGCGCACAGCATCCATGACGTAGCGCAGCTCGCCTTCGGGATCGGGCACGCCGAGCCTCGCGACGTCGGCCTCGCTGCGCACCGGGTTGCGAAACTTCGGACCTTCGCCGTCGGCGAAATGCAGGCCGAGGCCCATCGCGTCGGGTATCGTGAGAATGTCGGAAAACAGGATCGCCGCGTCGAGCGCAAATCGTTCCAAAGGCTGCAAAGTGACTTCGCACGCCAATTCGGGATTGGTACAAAGCGCCATGAAGCTGCCGGCCTTGGCGCGCGTCGCGCGGTATTCGGGCAGGTAGCGGCCGGCCTGGCGCATCAGCCATACCGGTGTGGCGTCGACGGGTTCGCGCCGGAGCGCGCGGAGAAAGCGATCGTTCTGCATGAGGGTTTCCGATGGGCGCGCCGGCGCGAGCCGGCGCGTGACACGGCCGGTCAGCGGACCAGCTTCAATTCCTGTTTGAGCGGTCCGACGCGGCGCGGCCAGCCGACATCGGCGATGCCGGATGCGAGCGCTTCGCCGCGCGCGGCGCGCGCCGAGTCGATCGAGTCGAAGTCGCCCCACAGCGCGACGTACCAGCTCGCGCCGTCGCGCGTAAGCGCCAGCAGATAGACCTCGCCGCGCGGCAGCGTCGCCTGCGCCGCGGCCGCTTCGACCGCGGAGCGGTCGGCGCCGCGTGCGAGTTCGAGCACGTAGCGCGAATCGGCGAGCGTGCGGAACGCGTCGGCGTGGCGCAGCGACGGCGCTGCCGTGCGCACCGGTTCGCTCGGCGGCGCGGCTTGCGGCGTCGCCTCGGCGGCTTTCGGTGCGACGACCGGCTCGGACGACACCTCGGTGGCGACCGGTGCGGCGATCGCTGCCGGCGGTTCGGTCGGCGCTGCGACGGCGGCCGGCGGCTCCGGCGTGCGCGGCTTCGGTGCGGTCGTGGGCGGTTCGGGCGCCGCGGGTTTCGCCTGCGTCACGACGCGCTCGGGTTCGGGTTCCGGTGCCGGCGGCTTCGCCTCGGTGACGACCGGGGCCGCCGTTTCGAGCGGCGGCGGCGCGGCCGGCTTCGTGTCGACCGGCGGCGGTTCGGCGGCCTTGACCTCGACGGGCGCCGCGGCGACGGGTTTTGCCTCGACCGGTGCGGCCGGCGGCGGCTCGGATTTCGGCGCGGGCGGCGGCGCGCTCGACGCCACCGGCGCCGACGCGGCCTCGGGCGCGAGCAGGTAGCTCGGCACGGTGCGGCCCGAAGCGCTGCCGGACGACGACGGCGATGCGATCGCCGCCGGCGGTTCGCTCGGCGCGGCGGCCGGTTCCATCGCCGCCGCGGCGGCGGCGCGTTCGCTGTCGGACAGGTCGGTCGCGCGCGCGCTGCGCAGCGCCGGACCGTCCGCCTTCGGCGTCGCGGCCGGCGGGTTGTCGGCGCTGCCGCAGTTCCAGCTCTTGCGGTCGGCCGCCGGCACGCAGACGTGCTTCTTGCCGGGCTCGAAGATGTGTTCGTCCTGCTGGGCGCAGGCCACGTACGGCATCAGCGCTAGCGCGAAGCCGATGCCGGCGGCGCGCAGGGAATGTCGGACGTCAACGGACATGCGGCGCCTCCAGGCCCTGGCTGAATACGACCAGAAAACCGCGTTTCACCTGCGCGTCGCGCGCCTGCGTGAACGCGGCGATCGCATCGTCGCGCTCGAGGTAGATCTCGCGCTTGCTGCTCGTGCGACCGCCCTGCTGGCCCCATTCGCGGTACAGCGTCCAGCCGCCGAGCAGGTCCTGCTGGAGCACGATTTCGTAGTAGCGCGGCGACTCGGCGGCCACCGGCTTGGTTTGCATGTAGATGCGCATGAAACGGGATTGTAGCCGCGAACGCCCGCGGTTCGGTCAGCGCAGCACGTTGCCGATCGCGCCTTCGTCGACGTCCGGCACGATCTGCGCGTCGCCGATGCCGCGCCACAGGATCAGGCGCAGGCGTCCGCTGACGTTCTTCTTGTCGAGCCGCATCAGTGCGAGAAGGTGCTGCGCATCGTGCCCGGGCGGCAGCGCCGTCGGCAGGCCGAGCGCGGCGAGCAGGCGCTCCAGGCGCTGCGTATCGGCCGCCGGCGCGCGGCCGAGTTCGGCCGACAGCCGTGCCGCCAGCACCATGCCGATCGCCACCGCCTCGCCGTGCAGCAGCGTGCCGTAGCCGGCCGACGTTTCGAGCGCATGGCCGAACGTGTGGCCGAAATTAAGCAGCGCGCGTTCGCCGTCTTCGCGCTCGTCGCGCGCGACGACGCCGGCCTTGTGCGCGCAGCTCCTCGCGATGGCCTCGCCGACGGCCGCGTCGTCGCGCGCGGCGAGCGCGGCGGCGTTCTCTTCGAGCCAGGCGAAGAATTCCGCGTTGCCGATCGCGCCGTACTTGACGACTTCGGCGAGGCCCGAGCGGTACTCGCGCGGCGGCAGCGTCGCCAGCGTGCCCGTGTCGATCACGACCGCGCGCGGCTGGTGGAACGCGCCGACGAGGTTTTTGCCGGCCGCGAGATTCACGCCGGTCTTGCCGCCGACCGACGAGTCGACCTGGGCGAGCAGCGTCGTGGGAATCTGGATGAAGTCGACGCCGCGCATCCACGTCGCGGCGGCGAAGCCGGCGAGGTCGCCGATCACGCCGCCGCCGAGTGCGACGAGGCAGGCGTCGCGGTTCGCCTTGAGCGCGGCGAGCGCGTCGAACACCTGCGCGCAATGGTCGAGGGTCTTGTACGCCTCGCCGTCGGGCAGCACGAGCGACGCGACCGCGAGGCCGTCGAGCGCGGCCAGCGTGCGATCGAGATACAGCGGTGCGACGGTCGCGTTCGTCACCACGAGCGCGTGGCGTCCCCGGATCGCTGCGCGCCAGCGCGCGTGGTCGTCGAGAATGCCGGGGCCGATCCAGATCGGGTACGCGCGCTCGCCGAGCGCGACGTTCAACGTATGCCGCACGCTCATGCCGCCGCCGTCGTGTCGGTGCGGCGCCAGATGCGTTCGAGCTCGTGCAGCAGTTCGACCGTCACCTGCGGTACGTGTTCGCTCGACGCGACGAGGCGCAGGTCGGCGATTTCGCGGTACAGCGGATTGCGCACGAGCGCCATCGCTTCGAGCCGCTCGCGCCGGTCCGGCGCCGCGAGCAGCGGTCGCTTGCGGTCGCGCGCGAGGCGCGCCAGCTGCTGTTCGACCGTGGTTTCGAGGTAGACGACGAAGCCGCGCGCGGCGAGCAGCGCGCGGTTGCCGGCGTCGAGCACGGCGCCGCCGCCGGTCGCCAGCACGATGCCGTCGAGCGCGACCATGTCGGCGAGGCAGGCGCGTTCGCGCCGGCGAAAGCCCGCTTCGCCCTCGACTTCGAAGATCAGCGGGATCGTCGCGCCGGTGTGTTCCTCGATCACATGGTCGAGATCGTGGAACGGCAGCGACAGATGTTCGGCGACGCGGCGACCGATCGTGGTCTTGCCGGCGCCCATCGGTCCGATGAGAAAAAGGTTCGGCGCGGGATTCATGGACCGATGCTAGCACGCAGGCGCGGCGCGGCTTCCGGCGTTTTCGTCATTTGCCGGCGAGGGCGCCGGCGCGCCGAAAGCGCTACCATGGCGGCCTGTATCGCAGGTTCGCCGTCATGTTTCGATTTCTCGCCATCTTCATCGTCTGCCTGCTCGTCCTGTTCACGCTCGACGTGCTGCAACCGGTCAACGACCTCGTGATCGATCCGTTCAACGGCGTGCTCGCGTGGATCTCGGCGCACGTGATCGATCTCTTCGGCGGCGACGCGATCTCGCAGGGCAAGGCGCTGATCAGCCCGACCACGGGCATGGCCGTGACGATCGAGCGCGTCTGCAACGGCATCGAGGCGGTGATCGTGCTGGTATCGGCGATGCTCGCGTTCCCGGCACCGTGGAAATACAAGCTCCTCGGCGTGCTCGCCGGCACGCTCGCGATCCAGGCGCTCAACGTCGTGCGCATCATCAGCCTGTACTACCTGCACCAGTGGGATCGCACCGCGTTCGACTGGTTTCACGAATACATCTGGCAGGCGCTGATCGTGCTCGACGCGCTCGCCGCGTATCTGATCTGGCTGCGGCTGCTGCCGCGTCCGGTCGCGCCGGCCACCGACGCGGACGACGCGCCGCCGCAGGCGCAGGCGCCGGCATGACGCGCGACGGCGCCTGCCTGATCGCCGGCTGCGGCGACGTGGGCACGCGCCTGGGCGTTCTGCTCGCCGCGCGGGGCGAAAAAGTGTACGGACTGCGGCGCAGCGACGCGCCGCTGCCGGCCGGCATGACGCCGCTCGTCGCCGACCTGACCGACCCCGCGACGTTGCGCGAACTGCCCGACGACGTGACGCGCGTCGTCTTCCTGCCCGCGCCCGGCGCGCGCGACGCCGCGGCGTACCGCGGCCTTTTCGTCGACGGCATCGGGCATCTGCTCGACGCGCTCGTCGCACGCATGCGCGTCGCGCGGTTCGTGTTCGTCTCGTCGAGCGCCGTCTACGGCGAACACGACGGCGCCTGGGTCGACGAGTCGACGCCTTGCGCGCCGCTCGCGTTCAACGGCGAATTGCTGCTCGACGCCGAAGCGCGCCTGCGTTCGAGCGGCCTGTCCGCGATCGTCGCGCGCTGCTCGGGCCTGTACGGACCGGGACGTACGCGCCTGATCGATCAGATCGCGAACGGTACGGCACGCCTGCCTGCCGGCGCCGGGGACTACACGAACCGCATCCATGTCGACGACGCGGCGGCCGCGCTCGCGCATCTGCTCGCGCGCGAAAACGCCGACGACTGCTACCTCCTGACCGACGATCATCCGGCGACGCTGGCCGAAGTCTACGGCTTCATCGCCGACCGGCTCGGCCTGCCCGGGCCGCCGCCGGAACCGGCGCCGGCCGCGCGCGCCGTCGGCAACAAGCGGTTGTCGAATCGCCGCCTGCGCGCCACCGGTTTCGATTTTCGCTACCCGGATTTCCGTGCCGGCTACGCGAGCGTCTTGACGCCGCCGACACATGCCGCGCGGCCATAGTGGAACCGCAACAAAAAGAAAGATCCGGTAACGAATTGTGCACTGCGGTAGAGAAAGGCGCTTCCCGGGCTAGCGGCCCGGCTATGCCTTGCTGCTACACTGCCTGTGAAAAAACGTTGCAATGCGAGGGCGCGGATCTGGCGCGCGTGCCGAAAAAGCAGGTCCGGCGCGGCATTCCAGGGAAGATTGCAACGCGACCGCCGTTGAAAGTCGGGCGGTCACCGGAAAGCGTGCGTCGCCGTACCCGCGGTGACATGCGTTGAGGTTTGGAGGCCGGAGGCCGCAACGCAGGGGTATCCCTCAAGGAGACGCCATGACGATTGCCAAGGTCATCGAAATCAGTTCGTCCTCGACCAAGGGTATCGAGGATGCCGTGCAGCACGGCCTGTCGAAGGTCGCGACGACGGTGAAGAACATCAAGGGAGCCTGGGTCAACGACATCAAGGTCGTGACTTCGGATGACGGTACAATCGAGGAATGGCGCGTCAATCTGCGCGTTAATTTCATCGTCGAATGAGGAACCTGCCGGATGCGTCCGAGGCTTGTGCAGGAAGGAGTCGCATGAGCAAACACGAAGTGGTCATCGGTTTTCTGGAAGACGATGCCGACCAGGCCGAACTGATTTCCCTTTGGCTCGAACGGGCCGGCTACTCGCCTCGCGTATTTCGCAGCGCCAGCGAGTTTCGCCGCCGTCTTGGCAATGAGGCCGTCGATCTTCTGTTGCTCGACTGGATGCTGCCCGACTCGACCGGGCTCGACGTGATCGCGTGGATACGCTCATCGGCCAACTCCGAGTTGCCGGTGATCTTCCTGACCGCGCGTTCGCTCGACGAAGACATCGTGCGCGGCCTGGAAAGCGGCGGCGACGACTACGTCATCAAGCCGCCGAAACAGGCCGAACTGCTCGCGCGCGTCGCCGCGGTACTGCGCCGCCGCGGCGTCGACACCGAAGGGTCGACCGAAATTTCGCTGCCGCCGTACATGGTCGACCTGCAGCGCCGCCGCATCTCGATCGACAGCCGCGAAATCGAACTGACGCAGCGCGAGTTCGACCTTGCGACGTATCTGTTCCGGCGCCAGGGCCGCATCGTCAGCCGCGACGCGCTGCTCGAAAACGTCTGGAACATGAGCTCGCAGGTGTCGACGCGCACGGTCGACACGCATGTCAGCCGCCTGCGCAAGAAGCTCGAACTCTCGGGCGAGCACGGCTGGCGCCTGACGGCCGTCTATCAGCACGGGTATCGCCTCGAGCAGACCTGAGACGTACCCGCGCGCTGAACGATTCGCCGCGGACGCGCATTGCGCGTCGGCGGCGTTCGCGTATAACGCTTGCAAGGGCTTCGACGAGGTTCCGCCATGCCGGTCGGGCGCAAATCGAACACCAGGGACAAGCGCGGCAAGCCGGCCGTCGCGCGCGGCAAGGCGGGCGCGAAGAAGCGTAGCCATGTGGAAAAGACTATGAGCGACAAAAAGAACTCCGCGCCGCCGGACGCCGGCGCCGACCGCAACGTCGACCAGATTCGCGACATCCTGTTCGGCGGCCAGATGCGCGACTACGAGCGCCGCTTCCTCGAACTCAACGAGCGCCTCGAAGCCGACTTCAAGGCGTTGCGGCTGGACCTCGACAAGCGCGTCGCCGCGCTCGACAAGCGCCTGGACGAAGCGCTCGACAAGCTCGCCAAGGGCCTGCGCCAGGAAGTGGCCGACCGCAACAAGGCGGTCGAAGACCTCGAATCGCGTCTGCTGCAGAGCGCGCGCACGCAGCGCGGCGAGCTCACCAACGCGATCGAAGCCGTGAGCCACGAGTTGTCGACGACCGACGAGCGCCTGCGCCGCGCGATCGCCGAACTCGAAGCCGCGCTGCAGGAAGAAGCCTCGCGCGCGAGCGCGGCGCTGAACCGCTCGCAGGATTCGGTGCGCGCCGAGAAGGTCGGCCGCGAAGATCTCGCCGCGCTCCTGACCGAGGTTGCGCTGCGGCTCAAAGGCGATTTCGACCTGCCCGGCGGCAACTGAGCGTCGCCCCGAGCCTCGTGGGCGACTACCAGCGCTTAAAGGAACTCCTGCTCGGCGACGAACGCGCCGAACTCGACCGGCAGCGCGAACGGCTCGCCGAACTCGCGCGCGACGTCGAGCACGACCGCGCGGGACTGCCGCGAGAACTGCCGCGGCTCTTGCGCGAAGCCCAGCGCGGCGACGGCCGCGACAAACTGGTCGACGCGCTGAGCGCGCCGGTCGCCAGCGCGCTCGGCACGGCCGTGCGCGAGCAGCGCCAGACGATCGTCGACGCGCTGTTTCCGATCATCGGTCCCGCGATTCGCAAGGCGATCGTCGAGGCGCTGCGCGACTTTTCCGACGGTTTCAACCGCGCGCTCGAATCGAGCCTCACGCCGCGCGGGCTCAAGTGGCGTTTCGAAGCGTGGCGCACCGGCGTGCCGTACGCGCAGGTCGTATTGAAGAACACGCTGAGTTTTCGACTGGATCATCTCTTTCTGATCGAGCGCGACAGCGGCCTCGTGATCGCGCGCGAGTCGGCGCCGGAAGTCGCCGACCTCGACGCCGACGCGATCTCCGGCATGCTCACCGCGATCGGCGACTTCGTACGCGATTCGGTCGGCGGCGACGCGCCGGGCTCGCTCGCGTCGGCGACGGTCGGCGAACACCTCTTGTGGGTGGTCGAAGGCCCGCGCGCGAATCTCGCCGTGTTTCTGCGCGGCGTGCCGCCGGCGCAGCTGCGGCTCGTGCTGCAGGAACGGCTCGAACAGATCCACGCCTTGTTGCCCGAGGCGCCGGCGGACGGCGCCGTGACGCTGCCGGGGCTGCGCGAAGCGCTCGATCTGGATCGCCTGCGCCACGCCGCGGCGCTCGATCCGCACGCGCCGCCGAAGAAGACGCGGCCCTGGCCGCTCGTGCTCGTCGCGCTCGCGATCGGCGGCGCGCTCGCGTGGTGGCTCGTCAACGACTGGCTCTGGGCGAGGCATCTGCACGACGCGGAAAAAGCGTTGCGCGCGTGGCCCGGCGTACACGTCGACGGCATCGACGGTTCGCGGCGCGGCGCCGTCGTCGTGCGCGGTCTGATCGATCCGCTCGCCGAATCGCCGCGTGCGGCGCTCGCGCAGCTGCTGCCGCCCGATACGTCGCTCGCGTTCGAGTGGCGCGGCTACGTGTCGACCGATCCCGCGCTGGTCGCGCGCCGCGCGCGGCAGCTGCTCGCGCCGCCCGAGGGCGTGCGCGTCGCGTTCGCCGACGGGCGCCTCGCGCTGCGCGGCGTCGCGCCCGCCGCGTGGGTCGCCGCGGCGCGCGAACGCGCGGCATGGATACCGGGCGTCGCCGTGCTCGACCTCGACGCGCTGCATGCCGCCGAAGATCCGTCGGCCGCGCAGGAGGCCGAACTCGACGCCGTCGGCGAGGCGCTGCGCGAGCTGAAGGTCGAATTCGTGCGCGAAACCGAAGCGGCCGATCCGGCACCGCTCGAAGCGATGCGGGCGCAGGCGCTGCGCGCGCTCGAACTCGCGGCAATGCTCGGGTACGACGTGCGCTTCACGTGCCACGGCTACAACGACGCCCCGGGCGGCGACGTGCTCAATCGCGCCCTGCGCGAACGCCGCGCCGAATGGCTGTGCGCGGAGCTCGCGCGCCGCGGCGTGCCGGCCGACCGGCTCTCGCGCGGCGATTCCGTCGCGGATGCCGCCGAAGCCCCTACAATCGCGCTTCGGGCCGCGTCGCTGCGGCTGGAGCGCGCAAGGAGCGCCGACGGAAAATGACCGAACTCGCTCGCAAGGTGTGCATGCTCGGCGACTTCGGCGTCGGCAAGACCAGCCTCGTGTCGCGCTTCGTGCGCAACACGTTTTCGGACAAGTACCTCACCACGGTCGGCGTCAAGGTCGACAGCAAGCACGTGGCGCTGCCCGACGCGCGCACCGTCAAGCTCGTCGTGTGGGACATCGCCGGCAAGAGCGCGCTCGATGCGCTCAATCTCAACTACCTGCGCGGCGCGACGGGCCTGATGCTCGTCGCCGACGGCACGCGCGAGGCCAGCCTGCGCGCGACGCTGAATCTCCTGATGCAGGCGCGCGACGTGCTCGACGATCCTGCCGTCGTGCTCGTGGTCAACAAGCTCGACCTGGTCGAGCGCTGGCAGGTGGCGCCCGCCACGATCGCCGAATTGCGCCGCACGCTGCCGGTCGTCGAAACGAGCGCGCAGAGCGGCGACGGCGTCGAAGCCGCGTTCGCCGAACTCGCACGGAAACTCGCGGCATGAACGGTTTTCCCGCCTCGGTCGAGCGCTATCTCGAACGCGTGCTGATCGAGCGGGCGCGCCCGCTGCTGCTGACCTTCGACGGGCCGTGGCAGCTGCGCGCAATGGTCGGCGACGCCGCGCGCTTCGGCTTCGACGCGGCGGCGCCCGACGTCGTCGTCGAGCGTCTGCAGGATCTTTTCCTCGGCCTGCCGACCGGGCAGATGCAGGATTTTCCGTTCGTCGAACTCGCCGGCGGCGGGAATGCGCACGTACACCTCGTGCCCGACGGCGAACTGTTTCACGTGCTGCTGCTCGACGCCGGCGAAGAGCACGAGCGCACGCGCGCGCAGCAGCAGCTCGGCAACGAGGCCGAGCTTGCGAGCCTCGAAAAATCGCGCGCGCTCGCGCGGCTCAAGGAGATCAGGAGCGAACTCGAACGCCAGCGCGCGGGGCTGGAAGAAGCGCACGCGCTCAAGAACGCGCTGATCGCGACGCTGAGCCACGACTTCCGCACGCCGCTGACGTCGATCTTCGGCTATCTGCATCTGCTCGAGCGCCGTGCCGGCGGCGACGCGGCCGAGATCGACGCGCTGCACGCGATCCGGCGCAATGCGACGTACCTGTTCGCACTCGCCGAAAACCTGCTCGAATACGGCCGCAGCGAAGCCGGCGCGCCGAACGAGCGCGCCGCGTCGCTGATCAACGCCGAGCGCCTCGATGCGCCGCGCCTCGGCGCCGATCTCGACGCGATGTTCCGGCCGCTGGCCCAGGACAAAGGGATCGAATTCCATCTCGAGCCGATCGTCGCGCCGCCGGCGGAGGCGCTGTTCGACGAAGTGAAACTGCGTCAGGTGCTGATCAACCTGCTGTCGAACGCGGTGCGCTACACCCACCACGGCGAGGTGCGCGCGCGCATCGCGTGGCGCGAGCAGCATCTCGAACTCGAGGTGCGCGACACCGGCATCGGCATCTCGCCCGAATATCGCGAGCGCGTGTTCAAGGCGTTCAACCGCGGCGCGCAGAGCGGCAGCCGCGGCGCCGGGCTCGGTCTGTCGATCGTCAAGCGCCTCGTCGAGCAGATGCACGGCACGCTTGATCTCGAATCGACGCCCGGCGCCGGCTCGTGCTTCCGCGTGCGCGTGCCGGCGCTCGAACGGCCCGGCGCGAACCTGCCCGCGGCGCCGGCGGGCGACTACGAAAACGTGCGCCGCGCGGCGCCGAGCGCTGTCGTCGTCGACGACGATCCCGACATCGCCGGCCTCCTCGAAGTGCTGCTCGCCGACCTCGGCTGCCGCGTGCGCGCGTTCGACGACGCGAACGCCGCGATCGAACACGTGCGCGCCGAACCGCCGGACGTGCTGCTGATCGACGTCGAGCTGCCGGGCCTGTCCGGCAACGCGGCGGTGTACCGGCTGCGTTCGCAAGGCTACAAGGGCCGCATCGTCACCTTGTCGGCGACCGCGACCGACGATGCGCGCCGGGCGGCCATCGCGGCCGGCGCCGATCACTATCTGACCAAACCGCTCAACATCGAGCAGTTCCTGCGCACGATGCGCGCGACCATCGCCTGAATCGACCACCATGTCCCTGCCTGAAGAAGCGCTCGCCGAATTCCGTCTGCTGCTGGCCGAGGCGCAAGCCTCGACCGACCCCGAACCGACCGCGATGAACCTCTCGACCGTCGACGCCGCCGGGCGCGTGCATGCGCGCATCGTGCTGCTCAAGGCCGTCGACGAGCACGGTTTCCGTTTTTATACGAATTACGAAAGCGCCAAAGGCGACGAGCTGGCGCAGCACGCCGGCGTCGCGCTGAGCCTGCACTGGAAACACGTGCGCGAAGGCATCCAGGTGCGCATCGAGGGCGCCGTCGAGCGCACGTCGGCGGCCGATTCCGACGCGTACTTCGCGACGCGGCCGCGCGGCAGCCAGATCGGCGCGTGGGCGTCGCTGCAGTCGCAGACCTTGCCCGACCGCGCCGACTTCGAAGCGCGCATCGCACGGTACGAGGCGCAGTTCGACGGCAAGGACGTGCCGCGTCCGCCGCACTGGGGCGGCTACCTCGTCGTGCCCGACCTCGTCGAATTCTGGTACGGCGCGAAGTTCCGCCTGCACGAGCGGCAGCGCTACGAGCGCGCGGGCGGGACGTGGACGAAGCGAATGCTCTACCCGTGAGCTACCCGCAGCGCATCGTCTGCCTCACCGAAGAGCCGACCGAAACGCTGTACGCGATCGGCGAGGAGCATCGCATCGTCGGCATCTCGGGCTTCACCGTGCGGCCGCCGCGCGCGCGCAAGGAAAAGCCGAAGGTGTCGGCGTTCACGAGCGCGAAGATCGGCGAGATCCTGAAGCTCGAACCCGACCTCGTGATCGGGTTCTCCGACATCCAGGCCGACATCGCGCGCGATCTCATCAAGGCCGGCGTCGAGGTGTGGATCAGCAACCACCGCTCGGTCGAGGGCATCCTCGGCTACATCCGCCGGCTGGCCGGCATGGTCGGCAACGCCGCCGCGGGCGAAGCGCTCGCGCAGCGCGCCGAGGCGCATATCGCGAGCGTGCGCGCCGCCGCCGCGGCGCTGCCGCGTCGTCCCAAAGTGTATTTCGAGGAATGGGACGAGCCGCCGATCACCGGCATCCGCTGGGTGACCGAACTGATCCGCATCGCCGGCGGCGACGACGCGTTTCCCGAACTCGCCGAAAAATCGCTCGCGCGCGATCGCATCCTCGCCGACGCAGGAGAGGTGATACGCCGCGCGCCCGACGTGATCCTCGGCTCGTGGTGCGGCAAGCGCTTCCGGCCCGAAGCGGTCGCAAGACGCCCCGGCTGGGACGCGATACCGGCCGTGCGCGACGGCGAACTGCACGAGATCAAGTCGCCGATCATCCTGCAGCCGGGACCCGCCGCGCTGTTCGACGGGCTCGACGCGCTGCATGCGCGCATCGCGGCCTGGGCGGGGCGCTAGACGTCAGGCGCTAGGCACTTTTCTTCTCGTCGCCGTCCACGACGGCGAACGACGCCATCATGCCCTGGTCTTCGTGTTCCAGGTTGTGACAGTGCAACATGTACACCTGTTTGCCGGTGAAGGGCTGCGCGAAGTCGATGAGGATGCGCACGCGCTCGCCGGGCCAGACGACGACGGTATCGGAGAGGCCCAGATCCTGCGCGCCGATGCCGCCGTCGGCGACCGCGCGTTCGACGATCTGCGGCGGACTGCCTTCGCGCGAAATCACGCGGAACTGCACGCCGTGCACGTGGATCGGGTGCGGCATGCTGCGCATGTCGTTGGCGATCTCCCAGATCTCGCGCGCGCCGCGGCGCACTTCGAATGCCGGCGCGTGGCCGGTCAGGTGCATGTTCCAGTCGTTGATCAGCCAGCGGCCGTGCTCGCCGACGTACAGGCGAAACTTGCGCAGCGTCGCACCGTCGGCGTTCGGCGCGGCGAGCGTCGACAGTCGTGCCGGCAGCGCCGGACTCTTTACGGTCTTGCCGGCGATGCGGATCTGCATCAGTTCCAGCGCCTGTCCCATGGGCGTCGCGCCCGGGTGTTCGAGCATCGGATCTTCGGGCGCCGCGCCAGCGTCGTTCTCCATCGGCTCGTAGGCGAGGCTGGCGAGCATCACGCGCTCGCCGTCGGGCAGGCCCGCGAAATCGACCAGCACGTCGAGCCGCGACGCCGGCGCGAAGTAGGCGTCGGCGAGGCGCCACGGCCGCTCGAGCAGTCCGCCGTCGGTACCGATCAGGCGCATCGGCAGCGGCTTTCCCTGGTGCAGAAACGCGAGCCGGAACATGCGCGCATTCGATACGTTGAGCAGGCGGAAGCGGTACAGGCCCGGCACGGCGTCGAGATACGGCTCGGCGGCCCAGTTCACGATCATGCGATTGCCGATCCAGTCGTCGGCGCCCATCTTGTACTTGATCGTGTTGAGCCGGCCGACCTGCTTGTCGGCGATGACGAGCGGCAGATCGCGTTCGCCCCAGGGCAGACCGAGCCGCTTGCGCAGCGCGAGTTCTTCGTCGTCCTCGACCAGCAGCGGGCCGTACAGGCCCTGGTGAATCTGCTCGCCCGTGCGAAAGTGCGGATGCGCGTGATACCAGTACAGGCCCGCGCGGTTGTGCACGCGCAGCCGGTAGCGCCGCCGTGCGTCGTGCGCGACCGGATGCAGGCCGCTGCCGTCATTCGCCTCGTCGACGACGAGGCCGTGCCAGTGGATCGTCGTGTCGGCGCCCAGGCGATTGACGAGCGTGACGTCGATGTCCTGGCCGCGCCGGGCGATCAGCAGCGGATTGGCCACGGCGCGGCCGTCGACGCTGCCGGAATAGTTCCAGATGTCGCTGTTGTAGCCTTCGATCAAGGGATACTTTTCTACGCGCGCGGTCAGGGTCAGCGGGCCGGCCAGCCGCGTCTGCGCCATGATGCCGGCGTCGGTCAGGCGCGGCAGCGGGCGGGTGAATTTCTGGCCGACCGGCGGGTCGGCCGCGAGCGGGCGCGAGCCGAACGGCTGTGCCGACGCCTGCGCGCCGGCGCGCGGGGCGAACGGCGCGAATGCCGCGGCGATCAGGCCGGCAAGATGGCGGCGACGCGCACGATCGACGGGTTGCGCCACGACGAACTCCGAAACGATGAGGGCAGGGCGGCCGATTGTAGTGCGGTGTGCCGGGGCTTCGACCGTGCGCCAACCGGTGTCATGTGACGGCGATCTCATTTCATCGCGTTTTCACATAAGTGAACGAAAGAACTTCCGTACGCATCCGTTGCCAACCGCTGAAACATTTCCCTAAGATTCATTCTGTATTTTCCTGCAGATCGGTTCCGGGGGCGCCGATCGAGCATCGTTGGGGGATGGCGAACCTGCGAACCGCCGCGCGGCCGAGATGCCGTGCGCGCGGCTCCGTGCGCTCGCGCCCCCTTGGGGGTCACGAGGAATCGTCATGGTTCGCGCATTGCTACGCGTCGTCCTGTTCGTATCGCTGTGGGCGGCGTTCGCCGCGCCCGCCCAGTCGCCGCCGCCCGAGGTGGCGCACGGCCTGGCGTGGCTGCGCGGACAGGTGCAGGCCGACGGGTCGATCACGGGCGACGCCGCGTCGCTCGCGCAGGCCGACCAGGTTCGCGGCGAGGCCGCGCTGACCCTTGCGCTGCTCGACACCGCGCCGCCGGCGCTCGTCGCGCGCGTGGTCGCGAGCGACCCGCGCGTCGCCGAATTCGTCGCGCGCCGCGTGATGGTGCAGGCCGCGTCCGGCGGCGCGCCGGCAAGCGGCGATCTCGCCGCGTTCCGCAACGCCGACGGCGGTTTCGGCGGCGCCGCGGGTCGCGCGAGCTTCGCGCTCGATACGGCGCACGCGCTGCAGGCTTATGCCGCGGCGGCGGCGTTCGACGGTGCGATCGGCAACGCGGCTGTCGCACGACTGCGCGGCCTGCGCCGCGCCGACGGCGGCTGGGGCGTCGACGACGCGTCGAGCGTGTACTTCACCGCGCAGGTGCTCGCCGCGGCGCAGGCCTGGTCGCAGCGGCTGTCGGTCGCCGACCTTTCGGCGTGGTCGCGCGATTTCCTGCTCGCCCGCCGCGGCGCCGACGCGACGTTCGGCAACGTCGCCGACAACGCCGTCGCGCTGTACGCCCTGGCGCGTGCGACGAACGACGCGCAGGTGCTCAATCCGCTCGCCGCCGCGCTGCGCGGCGCGCAGCTCGCCAACGGCAGCTGGGCCGACGATCCGTGGCAGACCGCGCTCGCGCTGCGTGCGCTCGCCTACGTCGGACAGGGTCCGCCGACGCCGACGCGCGGCAGCCTGATCGGCCGCGTCGTCGACCAGGCCGGCGGCGCGGCGCTCGCCGAAGTCACTTTGCAACTCGTGGAAGATTCGAGCTTTGCGACGTCGAGCGACGCCGAAGGCCGCTTCACGCTGTCCGGCGTCAATCCGGGCAGCTACACGCTGCGCGCCTCAAAGCTCGGCTACCAGCCGCGCGACATCGCGGTCGCGGTCGCCGCGGGCGACACGCTGCAGCTCGGCGACATCCCGCTCGTCGCCGCGCCATTGACCGCCGGCGTATTCGGCACGGTGCGCGACCAGGCCGGCAATCCGCTGCGCGACGTGCTCGTCGCAGCCGGCACGCTGTCGGCGCTGACCGACACCGCGGGCGCGTTCCAGTTGAACGGCCTGTCGCCGGGTCCGACGCTGCTCAAGGCGACCAAGGCGAACTACCGCGACGTGTCCGCGACGGTCGATTTCCAGGCGGGCTACCGCTACAACTTCTCGCCGACGATGTACCCGACGAACGTGACGCCGCCGGCGACGGCGACGCTGCGCGGCCGCCTGATCGATCAGGACACGTCGCAGCCGATCGTCGGCGCGAGCGCGAAACTCGGCAGCGCGACCGTCACGACGCCGGCGACCGGCAAGTTCGAATTCGCCGGCCAGGCGCCGGGCGCCTTCACGCTGACCCTGTCGGCCAACGGCTACCAGGGCGTTACCGCGAGCGGCACGCTGTCCAACGGCGTCAACGAACTCGGCGACATCCGTCTGCGCAAGCTGCCGTCCACGAGCACGCTGTCGGGCGTCGTGCGCGACGTCGCGACGCTCTCGCCGATCGTCGGCGCGAGCGTCGTCGTCGAAGGCCAGAGCGCGAGCGCGGTCAGCGGCCCCGACGGCCGCTACACGCTCTCGGGCATCACGGGCTTGCGCTTCAACGTCATCGCGAGCGCGCAGGGCTATCTCTCGAGCCGCATCGAGCTGTCGCTGACGCAGCCCGGCGCGACGCAGTTCGACATCGACCTCACCGCGCTCGCCGCGTCCGGCCTCGTGTTCGAAGAGGTCAAGACGAGCCGGCCCGTGTACGGGCCGAGCGACGAGATCGAACTCGAAGTCGAAGTGAAGAACACGACCGCGAACGCGGCCGAAATGATCGTCGACGCCGATGTCGTCGATCCGACCGGCAGCGTCGTACACGTGTTCAAGGCGAACCTGCGCGGCGCCGGCCAGTTCCCGCCGAACCTGCCGTTGTCGTTCGCGCCGAACAGCACGACCGAAGTCGAAATGGAATGGATCGCGCATCGCCTCGCGGCCGGCAACTACACGGTGCGCGCGCGCGGCATGGACACGAGCGGCCGCGTGGTCGCCGAAGGCGCGACCGGCTTCACCGTGCGCTCCGAGCCGGTGCTGCGCGGCGCCGCGCTGGTCGATCCGCCGCTCGCGCAGGCCGGCACGTCGACGCCGGTCGCCCTCGCGGCCGACGTCATGAACATCGGCAACCTCGCGCTGCCGGCCGGCACGCTCGACCTGACGATCACCGTCGAGAACCCCGACACGCAGAGCGCGACGCAGCCGCGCGCGAGCGAACGCCGCATCGCGGTGATCGCCGCGCTGAACAATCCGGTCGGCTTCGCGCGCGATGCGGACGCCAACCTCTATCTCGTGCGCGCAACCGAACGCAAGCTGCTCAAGATCGATCCGCAGGGCGTCGTCAGCGAACTGGCGACGCTGCCGCTGACGCCCGCGGCGCTCGCGCTCACGGCCGACCGCGTCGCGTGGATCGCGAGCACCGGCAAGCGCGTCTACAACGTGACGCCGGCCGGCGTCGTGACGTTCTTCGACCTCGTGCGCCTCACCGCGATCGCGACGGTCGCCGTCGCGCCGGACGGCAGCGCGTACTTCTCGGGTCAGTTCAGCGGCGTCGAAAACGGCCGCTCGATCACCGAGCAGCGCCTCGTGCGGCGCGCGCCCGCGGGCGACGAAACCGTGCTGTGGCGCAACGGTCTGGCGCAGCCCGCGGCCGTCGTCGCGGCCGACAACGGCGATCTCATCGTCGCCAACTACGGCGACGACACGCTCGCGCGCGTCACGGCGCAAGGCGCGGTCGCGCCGTTCGCGTCGGGCCTGAACCGTCCGCAGGGCCTCACGCGCGGACCCGACGGCGCGTACTACGTCAGCAACTCGGGCAACGGCACGATCGCGCGCGTGAGCGTCGACGGCGCCACGGTCACGACCTACGCGACCGGCCTCAACCAGCCGTACGACCTCAAGTTCGGCGACGACGGCACGCTCTACGTCGCCAACAACGCCGACGACAGCGTCGTGGCGATCGACGCCGCCGGCACGCGCCGCACGTTCGCCAAGGGCATCGCGAACCGGCCGACCGGCATGCGCTACGACGCGGCCGGCGACCTGTACATCGTCGGCGAAGACAACACGCTGCGCCGCAAGCGTCCCGACGGCACGGCACAGGTGCTCGCGACCGGTCTTGCCAGTCCGCAGGGCTTCGATTTCGCGGCGCCCGGCGTCGCGCTCGTCGCGAACTATTCCGACGGCACCGTCGCGAAGGTCGAGGGCGGCACGCGCACGGCGTTCGCCACGGGCCTGCGCAATCCGCGCGGCGTCGCGGTCAACGCCGACGGCGAGGTCTACGTCACCGAAGGCGGTGCGAACCGCATCGCGCGATTCGACGCGGCAGGCACCTCGCTCGGGCCGGTCGACAGCGTGCTGGTCACGCCGACCGACCTGCGCGTCGACGGCGCGGGCCGCGTGTTCGTGCGCAACACCACGCACGTCTCGGTGCTCGAAAACGGCGCGGCGCGCATCTTCGTGCGCGACTTCCCGGCGACGAGCCTCGCGATCGACCCGGCGCAGCCGGGCGTGGTCGCGCTGCGCGGCGCGGACCTCTACCGCATCGGCCTCGACGGCGTCGCGGTGAAGATCCGCACGCTGCCGGCCTCGTACCGCGGCATCGCCGTCGACGCCGGCGGCTTCGTCATCATCAACGACTACAGCAACCGGCGCCTGCAGCGCCTCAACGCCGACGGCACGCAGACCGTCATCGCGACGCTGACCGACCTGCCCGACACGCTCGTGTCGACGCCGGCCGGTACGCTGTACGTCAAGACGAACACGCGCAAGATCCTGCGCGTCGAGGCCGACGGCACGACCACGCAGATCGCGTACGCGGTCGGCACCGAGTCGCTGTCGGACATCTCGCCCGGCGCCGACGGCAAGCTGCTCGCGTGGACCGGCAACCGCCTGTACGAGATCGATCCGGCGGCCGGTACGACCGTGCGCATCAAGGACGTCGTGCCGAGCGGCGCGACGCGCCTGCCCGACGGCCGCGTCGTCGCGTCGTTCTCCGGCGACCTCGAACTCGCGACCTACGACGCCGCGACCTACGCGCTCGTCTCGCGCATCGACGGCTTCGTCGCGCCGTGGGACATCCTCTGGAACGGCACCGACTATCGCTTCATCGACAACGGCGGGCGCTTCTACCAGCTCGCGCGCGGCGGCTATCCGGTCAAGCTCGGCCTGTTCAACGGCCGCTTCCTCACGCGCGCCGGCAGCGAATACCTCATGACCACCGCGTCGAACGTGCAGCGCTGGACCGGCACGGGCGCCGCGGTGTACGTGACGCCGACGGGCAACAGCAGCGACCTGCAGGGCGTCGCCGGCCGGCCCGACGGCAGCTTCGCGGTGGCCGACCGCGGCTACAGCCGCGTCATCGAGTACAACGCATCGCGCGTCGTCGTCGCCGACCACGCCGGCATCGTGCGTCCGGTGGGCCTCGCGTTCGACGCGCAGGGCCGCCTGCACGTCGCGAACAATTCGTCCGGCACGGTCGCGCGCCTGTCGGCCGACGGCGCGGTCACGACGACGGTGACGCGCGTGTCGGCGCCGCGCTATCTCGCGTTCGACGCGCAGGGCCGCCTGTGGATCAGCAACGCGAGCGCGATCACGCGCATCGGCACCGACGGCGTCGCCACGACCGTGGGCGACTCGACGGCCGCCCAGGGCCTCTACGTCGACGCCACGCGCAGCGTCGTCGTCGACCAGTCGGCCGCGGTGCTGCGCCGCCTCGACGCGAACGTGTGGAAGCCGTTCGCCGCGGGCCTCGTGCAGCCCAAGGCCATGGCGCTGCGCGCCGACGGCCGCGTGCTCGTCGCCGACAACCGCAACGGCAGCGTGCTCGAATACGCGAACGGCGAACTGGCCACGATCGTCGTCGGCATGAGCGCGCCGGGCGCGCTCGCCCTCGACGCCGAAGACCGCGTGCTGATCGGCCGCGGCAACGGCTTCCTGAGCCGCTTCGACGGCACGCTGCTCGCCGACCTGCGCACGTCGTCGCTGCTCAACGACCATCCGTTCGCCGGCATCGTCGCCGCGCCGCAGGGCAAGATCCTCACGCTCAACTACGGCTACAACTCGGCCGCCGGGCGCTATGAAACCGTCGCGCACGAGATCACGATCGTGCAGGCGGCGCAGCCGCCGGCGCCGGGTTCGGTCGTGCACACGGCGAGCCTGCCGATGAACGCGCTCGACCCGAGCGACGACTTCACGCACTTCGACTTCGGCAGCTGGATGCCGCCCTACGGCGGCGACTTCAAGGTCAGCGTGCGCCGCGCCGACATCGGCACGGACGAAGCCGTGAACTTCGTGCACGTCGGCCCGCACGCGGTCGGCGAACTCACCGCCGCGCGCGAGGAGCTGCCGCCGGGCGACCGCGAACTGCCGATGTGCCTGCGCCTGACCGGCGCCGACTTCACGTCGCTGTCGCGCGTCGAGGTGAGCCAGGCGCGCCTGCTCGCCAACATCGTGCGGCCCAACGGCATGGCCGCCGACCGCGCGGGCAACCTCTACTTCACCGACGAGACGAAGCTCTACCGCACGAGCCTGACCGGCCAGACCACGACCGTCGTCGACGGCCTGTCGACCGCGTTCGGCCTCGCGATCGACGACGACGAAAACCTGTACCTGCCGAACGACAACGCGACCACGCGCCGCGTCGATCTCGTGCGCGTCGACCCCAACGGCGTCAAGAGCGTCGTCGCCGACCTCGGCGTCGCGCGCGCGAACGGCGTCGTCGTCAACAGCCGCGACGAAATCCTCGTCGGCTCGCCGGGCAAGCTGATCAAGGTGACGCGCGACGGCACGGTCGCGCCGCAGACGGTGTCGGGCATGCCCGATCCGCGCGGCATCACGATCGACGGCCAGGACAACGTCTACGTGCAGAACGAGCAGCACCTCGTGGCGATGATCAAGCCCGACGGCAGCGCGTTCCAGCTGTACTCGTACAACGTCGACAACACCGACCCGTACTTCGAGGGCGACGGCTATCCGAACATCGCTGCCGACTGCGCCGACAACATGTACATCGCGCCGTACAACTGGGCGCGCATCGGCCAGAACAACACCGAAGAGCACTCGCTCGCGCAGATCGTCGCGCGCACGGGCCAGGTGGGCCTGCTGTTCGACACGCTGCGCATCCACCCGACGCTGACCGACATCGACTATCTCGCATACGACCGCTTCGGCGACCGCCTGCTGTTCTGGCAGGACTACTCGAACCAGATCTGGCAGGTGCCGGTCACCTGCGGTGCGATCGGCGTCAACGCGCATCTCGTCACGCGGCCGGGCCAGCGCCTGTCCGGCATGACGCGCGCGCCGGCGGCGGTCGTGCCCAAGCCCGACGGCAGCACCGAGTACGTGTGGAACCTGCGCGACGTCACCGCGCAGGGCGACAGCGTCTGCTTCGACGCCGAGCAGGAAGGCCTCGTGCTCGGCGAGCGACGCAAGACGCTGGCCGATGCGTTCGTGACGTTCCAGAACAGCTTCTCGGCCGACGACATCCGCGCGCCGGTCGACGTGCCGTACGTGCGCGTCGGCAACCTCACGGACATCGCGGTCTCGACCGACGCGGCCGAGTACCGCGCCGATGAAACCGCGCTCGTCACGACGACGCTCGCCACGCGCGACGACGAGCCGGTCGCCGGCCGCCTCGTCGTCGACGTGTACGACGCGGCCGGCGTGCGCGTCGGCGGCGTCGTCGAGCAGATGGTCACGGTGCCGCCGCTCGCGCCGCTGCCGCTCGCCGGCAACTTCGGCATCGGCCGCATCCTGCCCGGCGAGTACGTCGTCAAGGCGACGCTCGTGCAGGACGACGCGCAGATGGCGACCGCGCAGACGAGCTTCGTCGTGCTGCCGGACGACGCGCAGGGCACCGCGACGTCGACGCTCGCGACCGACAAGTTCGAGTATCTGCCCGACGACGTCGTCGCGATCAGCTCGCGCGTCACCAGCCTGTCGCAGAACGTGATTCTCGAAGCGCTGAGCCTGACGGTGCGCGTGTTCGACGCGTCCGGCACGCAGGTTTTCGGTTACGGCCATCCGATCGAGATCCTGCTGCCCGGCGCGACGCGCGAATTCGTCGCAAGCCAGCGCCTCGCCAACGCGCCGGCCGGTTCGTACCGCGTCGAGCAGGTGCTGACCGACGCCGCGGGCCACGTGTTCGACACGCGCGAGACGACCTACATCGTCTCGTCGTCGGCCGGCAACGGCCACGGCCTGCGCGGCACCGTCGTCGCGACGCCGGCGCAGGTGGAACAAGGCAACGATGTCGCGATTGCCGCCAATGCGGAAAACCGCGGCAACGCCGATCTCGCCGGCGTCGTGCTGAAACTGACGGTGATCGATCCGGACAACCAGGCCGTGATCGCGAGCTGGCAGGCGCCGCCGGTCGCGATCGCGCGCAACGCGTCCGCGCCGATGACCGCGACTTGGCCGACGACCGGCATTCCGGCCGGCGACTACGTGGTCGTGTTCGGCGCCGACGTCGCCGGCGGCAGCGTGACGCTCGCGCACCAGACCGTGCGCGTCGTCGTACCGAGCGTGCAGCTCGCCGCGCAGATCGACCTCGTCGCGCAGCCGCGCCAGCGCGCGCTGGCGCTGATCGACGCGGCCGCGCCGCAGGCGCAGCGCGCGTTCGTGCTCACGGCGGCCAGCGCCGTGGGCTACGAGCTCGAGTTCGTCACGAACCCAGGCGACTTCGACACGGGCCTGCGCTCGGGCGTGTACCAGCTGTACCTGCTGCTCGGCGCTGACGCCGCGCTCGACGCGACGACGCAGCGCCTGCTGCGCGAAGCGGTGCATCGCGGCGAAGGGCTGATCGTCGCGAGCGGGGCGGGCGTCGTGTCCGACGCGCTCGCGCAGACGCTCGGCATCGCGCCGCGCACGCGGGCGGAACCGGCCAAGGCCGAAACGCTGCGCGTCGTGCCCGGCGCGCCGCTGCCGCCGGCGAGCATGGCGCTCGCGCCGCCGCTCGCCGTGCAGACCACGCGCCTGACCGCGGCGACGCCTTACGCCGAAGTCGACGCGCGCATGCCGGCCACGCCGGAACTGCGCACGCTGGCCGAGGCGGTCGCGCTGAACGGCCGCGTGGAGCTGGCGTATTCGGGCAGCGACGGCGGCATCAACGGCACCGGCCTGCGCCTGGAAGCGCTCGGCCGCCTGCGCAACGCCGACGGC
Source organism: Tahibacter soli (assembly GCF_025717065.2). Lineage (GTDB taxonomy): Bacteria > Pseudomonadota > Gammaproteobacteria > Xanthomonadales > Rhodanobacteraceae > Tahibacter > Tahibacter soli. The sequence goes on from NZ_JAOVZO020000001.1 coordinate 540,483, forward strand.
ACCGACCGCTACACGATCTGGCGCGTCCGCAACGGCGGCACGACGCTGCGCAGCGCGAAGCTCGCGAGCGTCGACGGTACGTGGAGCCGCGATCTCGACCTGCCGGGCAAGACCGAAACGTGGCTCGCGAGCCCCGTCGTTGCGGGCGACGCGTCGCATCGCCTGACGCTCGGCGCGCAGACGCTCGCCACCGTCGCGGCGACGAGCGGCGCATTCACCGATGCGCGCATCGTCGACGCGGGCACGTATCCCGGCGCGATCGCGCTGTGGGCGAACGCCACGAGCGGCGACGGCATCGAGTGGAGCGGCAGCCAGAACATCGCGTGGGGCGCGGTGCATTCGAACGCGTCGTTCCGCCTCAACGGTGCGCAGAACGTCATGCACGGGCCGGTGCGCTACGTGCAGACGCTGCAGAACGCCGGCGCGAGCAACACGTTCGACGTGCCGCCGCGCCGCGTCGCGCCGCACGATCTGCCGCTGCTGCTCGACCTCAACGACTATCGCCCGGGCGGTCGCGTCGCCGCGGCGGCCGGCGCGAAATACGTCGACGGCACGAGCGAGTGCGCGAAGAAGGGCGCGTGGCGCCGCAGCGGCGCGAACTTCCCGCTGCCGGCAGGCGTGTACTGGATTCCGTGCGACGTCGAGATGTCCGGCGCGTCGCTGTCGGGCAACGCGACGATCGTCGCGACCGGCACGATCCAGCTCTCGGGCGCGAGCGCGAACTTCAGTCCGTATTTCGAAGGCCTGCAGTTCGGCACGCTGCGCCAGGGCGGCGACGGCTTCAAGGTGGCCGCGGCGAGCGCGAAGATCGCCGGTCTCGTCTACTCGCCGTATGCGGGCGTCGAGCTGTCGGGTGCGCGCGGCGAATATCGCTGCGCCGTCGTCGGCGACCGCATCCGCATCAGCGGCGCGGCCGTGACGTTCGATCCGCGTGCCTGCGCACTGGCGACGGTGCAGGAGCGCATGCCCGCGATCGTCGCGCACGGCTTCGGCCAGGGCCGCGCGGCATACGCGAGCTTCGACTGGACCGCCGCGCTCGCGACGTACGACGCGAACGCGACCGGCTTCCTGTCGCACCTGTTCGACGCGGCGATCGGCGAATCGGCGCCGGCGCAGCCGCTCCTGCGCACCGGCGCGGCGCTGCCCGTCGACCTGCGCGTGCGCAGCCTGCGCGACGGTTTCCGCGGCAGCCTGCGGCTCGCCGCCGCCGGCGACGCGACGATCGCGCTGCCGGTGCCGCCGCAATGGCTCGTCGACCTGACGCAGACGAACGCGTTCGAGACGCAGGCGCTGGTCCTGCTCGGCAGCGGCACGCACACGGCGCTGACCGCGACGGTCGCCGCCACCGCGCCGATCGCCGTCGATCCGCTCGCGACGCAGACGCTCGACGTCGGCCACGCGGCCGGCGAATCGATCGCCGACGTGATCGCCGCGGTGACCGCGCTCGGCAATCGCGACGCGCCGCTCGACGCGTCGCTCGCCGCGCTCGTGCGCGCACGCGATGCGCAGGCCCCGGCCGAAAAACGCGCCGCGCTGCTCGACGCCGCCGAGGCGGCCGGACGCTCGGCGCACGCGAACGCATCGTCGCTGCGTACGCGCATCGACTGGCTGATCTGGGGGGCGCCGCGATGAGAAGCGACGGCCTGCGGACGAACGGAAACTCTTGCAAAGTGAACAACGAAGCGCCAGGCGCGCGGGGCGACGGCATGAAGCACAGCGGCACGAAGCGTAGCGGCAACCGCGCACAGCGCATCCTCGGGCGCGGCTACGCGCCGCTCGTCGCCCTCGCCGCGATGCTGTGGACCGCGGCGGCCGGTTTCGCCGCGCCGTCGCCGGCCATCGTCGCGAACGTCGTCGCGCACGGCATCGCCGCGCAGGTCGAGGCGCCGGCCGCGGCGCCGCGCGAGGTCGAACTCGACGAGGCCTACGGCGCGCTCGAACGGCTCGCGCAGTCGCTGCGCGTGATCGAAACGGGCAAGGGCGACCTGCCGCGCCTGCGCACCGGCGTCGACGTGTCGCAGCTCGCCGTCGACCTGCTCGCGTCCGGCGCCGAACTCGCCGACCGCGACGCGCTGACCCGGCTCGCGCAGACGAAAGACGCCGGTCCGCCCGACGGCCGCCGCGCGGTGCTCGGCGAGCTCGCCGCGCGCCACGGCGAATTCGCGGCGATCCTCGAACGCCTGCGCGCGGCCGAAATCGCGCGCGACGACGCGGCGCGGTTCCGCGCGGTCGTCGACCTGGCGCGCCTGCTCGACACGCGCCCTGCCGCGTCGACCGCGACGCGTTTCGATCCGGCGAGCGCACGCGGCTTCTCGGCCGACAAGAAGAAACTGCCGAAGCCCGGCGCCGGCGACGAGCGCGTGCCGGCCAAGAACGCCGCCGCGGCGAAGCTCGATCCGCCCGGCGCGGCCGACCTCGCCGAAACCGACGAGATCGTGCTGACCGCGCAGATTCGCGCGAAGGCCGAAGAACTGGGCCGCAACCCGGTCGCGATCCGCAACTGGGTGTACAACAACATCGACTACTCGCCGGGCTACGGCTCGACGCAGAATGCGCAGAAAACCCTTTTTGCAAAACGCGGCAACGCGTGGGATATCCACTCGCTGCTGATCGCGCTGCTGCGCGCGTCGAACATTCCGGCGCGCTACGTCTCCGGCGCGGTCGAGCTGCCGATCGAACGCATCCAGGAATGGCTGCCGGTCGCGAACGCGAACGTCGCGGCCGACCTTTTCAGCGCGGCCGGCGTGCCGACGACGCTGCTCACCGCGGGCGGCTCGATCCGCGCGCTGCGTTTCGAGCACGTCTGGGTCGAGGCGTGGGTCGACTTCGTGCCGTCGCGCGGCGCGCGCAACGCGACGCCCGACAGCTGGGTGCCGATGGACGCGGCGATCAAGGCGTACGCGACGACGCCGCCGGTCGCATACCTGCAGCACGTCGGCTTCGACGCGCAGGCCGCGCAGACGGAAATTCTCGCCGGTTCGCAGCAGGGACCGGGCTGGATCACCGGCATCGACGTCAACAAGATCGGCGCGGTGTACGACCGCCTCGGCCGGCAGGCGCTCGACTACGTCAATGCGAATCCCGCAGCCGACCCGGCCGCGACGTTCGGCGCGCGCAAGATCGTCGCGCTCGACCTGCCGGTGCTCGAAGGCACGCTGCCGTACAACGTCTACACGCCGCAGCCGCGCCGCGCCGCCGCGCTGCCGGCGAGCGCGCAGCATGCGATCAGCGTGCAGCTGTACGCGAGCCCCGGCGACATCGGCCTCGAATCGCCGCAGTTCGTCGTGCAGATGCCGCTCGCGCGCATGGGCCTCTCCGCGTTCCAGGTCGAGTACCGCGGCGCGAGCGCCGCGGATGTCGCGACGCTCAGGCAGTACGCCGCGGGCAATACCGAAACGCTGTCGGCGAGCAGCCTGCGCGTGGCCGCGGCGCTCAAGCTCGGCGGCCAGGTCGTGCAGCAGGGCGGCGCGGTCACCTACGGCACCGACCAGTACTGGCAGGTGCAGCTGCGCGATCCGCTCGGCGCGTTCACGCAGCAGTCCGAGCCGTACAAGTTCCCGGCTGGCACGTCGATCGCGTTCGTCACCGACACCAACGGCGTGACGCCCGAACTCGCCGAGGCGATGACGGCCGGCTACGGTTCGCGCCAGAACCTGCCGATCGGCGACGCGCTGGCGATGGGCGGCCTGCAGTTCTGGCTGATGCACGACCTGTTCGACGGCTGGGTCGCGCAGGCGCGCGGCGCGACCGGCGTGCGCATGCCGAGCGTCGGCGCGTTCGCGACGTCGATGCGCGTGGGCTTCTTCTTCGGCGTGCCGCGCAACGCGAGCACGCGCGGCTTCACCAGCGACGTCAAGACCGTGCGCTACGCGCTCGTCGGCGCCGACGCCGAGGCCACGCGCCGCGCCGCGACGCAGATGGGCGCGATGGGCTCGTTCGCCGAAGGCGCGACGTGGGATCTGCTCACCGGCGGCGCCGTCGGCAGCGGCCTCACCGCGAGCACGCTGCTCTTGCGCGCGAACGAGGCGAAGATTCCGATCTACCGCATCGACGCGTCGAACGTCGATCAGTACCTGCCGCAGCTCGCGCTCGCGGCCGACGACAAGGCCGACATCCGCGCCGCGGTCAACGCGGGCCTGTCGGTGCTCGCGCCGGCCGCGGAGACGACGATCGGCGGCTGGAGCGGCACGGGCTATCTGATCCAGGACCCGGTCAGCGGCGGCGGCATCTGGCGCGTGTCGGGCGGTCTGAACGGCGCGATCAACGTCGGCTGCGTGGCGAAAGCCGTGCTGCTCAACGTGCTGTGCAAGCTGATGTTCAACAAGCTCGTGCGCTTCTTCCTCGGCCTCACGAGCCCGGGCGCGATGGCGGCGATGCTGCTCGAACGCCTGATCATCAGCGCGATTCCGGTGGTCGGTCCGATCATCGCGATCGTGCAGGTGGCGATCGCCGTCGCGCAGGCGACGGCGATGGTCATACGCTGGGTGCGCAGCGTCGAGGCGATGATCGAGGAATTGACGCCCGAGCAGCTCGGCATCCTCGGCATCGCCGACCTCAACGAGGCGCTGTGCTCGCTCGGCAGTCCGTGCTTCGACTCGAACTTCTTCGACGACATCGGCGACAACTTCACCTCGGAAGGCTTCTCCAACGACTTCTGGGGCAACTTCATGGGCGGCGCGTTCGCCGGCGCCGGCGGCCCCGCGGAAGGCAATCCGGTGTCGGTCGGCAACGGCATCAAGTGGCAGTGGGAGCAGGACTACGCCGGCGACGGCGCCTACCCGCTGTCGTTCGTGCGCACCTATTCGAGCTACGTGCCGAACGGCAGTTCGACCGGCAACAAGTGGTCGCACAATTACCAAAGTGCCATCCGCGTCGCGCCGGCGCCGCTCGACGAAGACGGCGAGCCGCTCGGCAACGCGCCCGCCGCGCTGGTCGTACACGGCGACGGCACGTACTTCCAGTTCACGCGGCGCAACGCGGACTGGATCGGCGAGGGCAACCTGCCGGAGAAACTCGTGCGCTTCGCCGACGCGAACGACGCGACGACCGGCTGGGAAGTCACGCGCCTGACCGACGAGCTCGAGCACTACGACGCGAGCGGCCGTCTCGCGTGGATACGCAATCCCGCGGGCCTCAAGCACACGCTCGCCTACGACGCGAACGGCCGGCTCGAATCGGTCAGCGACGATTTCGGCCGCGCGCTGCGCTTCGCGTACGACCCGGCGACCGGCGAACTCGCCTCGATGACCGATCCGGCGAACCGCGTGACGCGCTACGAATACGCGCCGAACGGCAACGCCGTGAAAGTGACGTATCCCGACGATTCGACGCGGCAGTACCACTACGAAGACCTGAGCCTGCAGAGCCACCTGACCGGCCTGACCGACGAGCGCGGCGTGCGCTACGCGACGTGGGCGTACGACTACCGCGGCCGCGCGGTGCTGTCGATGCACGCGGGCGGTGCGGACAAGTACACCTTCAGCTATCTGGACAATGCGACCGTGGTGACCGATCCGCTCGGCACCGTGCGCACGTACAAGTACCAGCGTTTCAACGAGCGGCCGTACCTGACCGAAGTGACGCAGGCGTGCTCGGGCTGCTCGGCCGGCGGCGTCGCGAAGCTGCACTACGACGGCCGCGGCCTCGTCGACCGCGCGACCGACTTCAACGACAACGCGACGACGTTCACGCGCAACGCGCGCGGCCTCGAGGAATCGCGCACCGAGGCGTCGGGCACGCCGCAGGCGCGCACGATCGCGACGCAGTGGCACGCGACGTGGCGCAAGCCGACGCGCCAGACCGTACCGACCGCGACCGGCAACCGCGTCACGACGTGGACGTACGACGCCGCCGGCAACCTGCGCACGCAGGCGGTGACCGCGGGCGCCGAGACGCGCACGTGGACGTTCACGCCGAACGCGCGCGGCCAGATCGAAACGATCGACGGTCCGCGCACGGACGTCGCCGACGTGGCGCAACTGCGCTACGACGCGGCGACCGGCAATCTCCTGACGAGCACGAGCGCGACCGGCCAGGTTACGCGCTACACGGGCTACGACGCGCACGGTCGCCTCACCGAAGAGCGCGACGCGAACGGGCTCGTCACGCAGTACCGCTACGACCTGCGCGGACGCGTGACGCACGAGATCGTGAAGGTCTCCGACGCCGACGCCGGCGAAACGACGCGTTTCGACTACTGGCCGACCGGCGTCGTTCGTCGCGTGACGTTGCCGGACGGCAGTTTCCTTGACTACGCGTACGACGACGCGATGCGCCTGACCGACGTCGTCGACAGCACCGGCAACACGGTTCACTACACGCTCGACGGCGCCGGAAACCGCACGCAGGAGGTGTCGCGCGACGCGCAGGGCAATCTTGCGATGTCGATGGGGCGCGTGATCGACGCGCTCGGTCGCGTCGAAGCGGTGCTCGGCGCCGCACCGGGCGAGGTCGCGCGTTTCACGTACGACGGCAACGGCAACGAAAAGTCGACCACCAGCGCGCTCTCGCACGTGACGCGGCGCACCTACGACGCGCGCGACCGGCTCGTCGGCGCCGAGGCGCTGGACGCGGCCGATCCGGCGCGCGGCGCGGTCGTCTACGGCTACGACGCCGCCGACAACGTCACGTCGTTCACCGATCCGCGCAACCTCGTCACGAGCTACGCCTACACCGGCTTCAACCAGCTCGCCACGTCGACGAGTCCCGACGCGGGCACCGTGCGGTACACGTACGACGCGGCAGGCAACGTCGCGACGCGCACCGACGCGCGCAACCAGCGCATCGTCTACGCGTACGACGCGGGCAATCGTCCGCTGCAGTACCGCTTCGGCGCCGCCGACGCGGCGGCGCCGTCGAATCCGGCGGCGCTCGCGAGCGTCGAGGAAACGATCGACTTCACGTACGACGCGGCCGGCGGCGACGGCGCCCAGGGCCGGCTGACCGGATTCGTCGACGGCAGCGGCGCGACGCGCTACGTCTACGATCGCGAAGGCCGCGTCGTCGAGCGCACGCAGTCTCAGGGCAACGCTTCGGCGGCGCTGACGAAGACGACGCAATATCGCTACGACGCTGGCGGCCGCGTCGAATCGGCGACGCTGCCGAGCGGCGCGGTGATCGGCTACGCGTACGACGCGAACGGCCGCGTTCTGACGATCACCGTGAACGGCGTGGTCGTCGTCAAGGACGTCGAATACTTTCCGTTCGGCGATCCGGCGTCGTGGAGCGAAGGCGGCGACGCCGGCGCGTTCCGCTACGTACGAACCTACGATGCGAACGGCCGGGTCGGCGCCTACACCGCTGCCGGTTCGCAGCGTACGCTCGGCTACGATCCCGCGGGTCGCGTCGTCTCGCTCGCCGGGAACGCGCCGGACGATGCGTCGTGGACGTTCTCGTACGACGGCCGCGACCGCCTGAGCGGTGCGGCGAACGCCGCGGCGCAGGGCGCGGACGCCGGTGTCGCCTTGTCGTGGACGCTCGATGCGACCGGCAACCGCACGGCGACGTCGCGCGTACAGGGTTCGCAAACGACGAACGCCGCGTATGCGATCGACGCCGCGAGCAATCGCATCGCCGCGATCGACGGCGTCGCGCGCACGTACGACGCCGCGGGCAACACGGCCAGCGACGGCGTGCGCCGCTTCAGCAACAACGCGCACAACCGCCTGTCGGTGACGCGTGCGCAGAACACGGGCGTCGTCCTGGCGCGCTATGCATACAACGCCTGGGGCGAGCGCGTCTGCAAGGCGCGCGGCGACAGCGATTGTCCGCGCGGCGCCGGTGCGGGCGGGCCGCCCGACGCCGGCAGGGGCAGCTTCACGCAGTACGTGTACGACGAGCAGGGACGCCTGCGCGGCGAGTACGGCGCCGACGGCGCGCCGATCGCCGAGCACGTGTGGCTCGAGAACACGCCGGTCGCGGTGATCAGGCCGGCGGCGTTCGCGGCGAGCCACGGCGGACTGAACGTCGGCGGGGCCACGGTATTCTGGGTCGAACCCGATCACCTCGAAGCGCCGCGCGCCGTCGTCAACGCATCGCACGTCGCGATCTGGCGCTGGGACTCCGATCCGTTCGGCAACGCGGTCGCGAACGAAACCGCCGCCGCGCCGGCGATCGCCGCGTCGTTCACGTACGACCTGCGCTTCCCGGGGCAGCAGTTCGACGCGGAAACCGCGACGCACTACAACTACTTCCGCGATTACGATCCGGCACTCGGCCGCTATCTGCAAGCCGATCCGGCCGGCATTGCCGGCGGCATCAATCCGTATCTCTACGTCGACGCCGCGCCGCTCGCGGCAACCGATCCGTTCGGCCTGGGGCCGCGCCGCCCGCCCCACAACGCGAACGCGAACCTGTCGCGCGGCGGGGTCGTTCTGTGCGGACGTTCGTTCACCAGCGGCGGGGCGGCCGGGCGGTCGTGGAATCATCAGGCCGACTCGCACACCGAAGCGAAGGCGTGCAATTTCTTCCGGCCGATGTGCCAGGCGGGCGACGTACTGACGATCGTCGGCGACTACGCGCCGTGCTCGCGCTGCAAGGGACGCATGAACGATCTGCACCGCGACTGCGGCGTGACGTGCGTCTACCAATGGGGAGACAATACCTGGACTTCGACGGACAAGCCGAGACGGCGCAGAAGGTGACGCATGGCGCAGACGCCGTTTGGTCAGATCGCAGCGCGATTCTTCAAGGAGCATTTTCGACCGCCGACGCCGTGCCTGCCTGCCGACTATCCGAAGTGTCCCGAGCTCGCCGGCACGCGGCTCGGCGAGCTGCTGAAGTCGTTCCGGCCCGATTCGCCGCTGGTTGACGGGCACAACCGACTGCTCGGGCCGGACCGGCTCGAAGCCGAAGGCGGCGTCGTCGTGTTCGCCGAGGAAAACCAGAACGTCAGCTACTGGGGCGTCGCGGTCGCGGATCTCGCGGCCGCGGTCCCGCCCGTGCTGCGTTCGGAAAACGTCGCGCCGGTGACATGGCAGCGCGAATTCGACAGCCTCGACGCTTTCCTGTCGGTGTTCTGCCTGTGGCAGGCGCTGAACGGCGCGTGGCCGCGACACGGCCTGGCGACGCGCAAGGCGGCAATGTCCAAAAAGCTGCAAAGTCATCTCGAGCCGATCGACGTCGGCGCGAACGGCTCGGGGCTGTCGTTCTTCGCGCGCGGCACCGACCTCATCGTCGCGACGGCCGGCAAGGAGCTTTTCGCCGCGGCGAACGGCGACGCCGCGTGGAACGCGTTTCTCGCCGTCTCGCCGGCGATGCGCGAACTGCACGACGAGTAGCCGGCGACGTGCGGCGGCAACCGCCGCACGACATCAAACAAGTGTTTGAAATCTGCGTTTGACCGGTGTAGATTGCCGATGCCGCGCGCACCTCGCGCGCGCGGCACACCATTCACCGTTCGTCATGCTGGGAAACCTCGCGAGAGGCAAGCGTTCGGCAGAACGAAGTCGCCGAGATGGGATCACCCGCCGGCAGGAGCACCACGCACAAGGGACAAGCCGCAACGCGCGCCTGTCGAGGCTTCCCTTCGGGAGAGGGAAGTATGATGCGGTCATTCCTCGCGCGCCTCGCGGGCGCGCTGCTCGTCGTTTCGTTCGCGTTCCCTGTCGCGGCGCAGTCCGACTACACCAAAACGCGCTATCCGATCGTGCTGGTGCACGGCCTTCTCGGCTTCGACAGCCTGCTCGGCGTCTACGACTACTGGTACGGCATTCCGTCGGAACTGCGCGCCGGCGGCGCGAAGGTGTTCGTCGCGAGCGTGTCGCAGAACAACTACACCGCCGTGCGCGGCGAGCAGCTGATCGACGAGCTGGAACATCTGCGCGCCGTATACGGGTATACGAAGTTCAATCTGATCGGCCACAGCCACGGCGGCCCGACGATTCGCTACGCGGCGTCCGTGCGGCCCGATCTCGTCGCGTCGGCGACGTCGGTCGCCGGCCCGCACAAGGGCAGCAAGGTGGCCGACGCGCTCGGCGCCGCGCTGCCGCCCGGCTCGCCGCTGCGACCGCTCGTCGCCGGTTTCGTCGACGCGCTCGGCACGTTCATCGGCTGGCTCTCGGGCAGCGCCAACCCCCAGGACGCCATCGGCGCGCTGACGTCGCTGTCGAGCGCCGGCGCCGCGCAGTTCAACGCGCTGCATCCGCAGGGTCTGCCGACGACGTCGTGCGGGCAGGGCGCGAGCGTCGTCAACGGCGTGCGCTACTACTCGTTCAGCGGCACGAGTCCGGTGACCAATATCTTCGATCCGTCCGACGCGCTGATGGGCGCCGGCAGCCTGTTCTTCGGCGAGGCGAACGACGGCCTCGTCGGGCGTTGTTCGAGCCACCTCGGCGTCGTGATCCGCGACGACTACGACTGGAACCATCTCGACGAGGTGAACCAGGTGTTCGGCGTGCGCGGCCTGTTCGCGTCGAACCCGGCGAGCGTCTATCGCAGCCAGGCGAACCGTCTGAAGAACGCCGGGCTGTGAAGCGCGTGCCGTCATGAAGCACTCCCGCACCGTCGCGTTCGCGGCGCTCGTCGCGCTCGCGCTCGGCGCCGCGTGGGTCTGGCGGGTCCAACGTCCCGCCGCTGCGACGCCCGCCGCCGCCCCACCGGCGGCGGGCGCCGGCAGCAACGCCGCGCCGTCGTCGGAACGGCTTTCGGGCACCGCGGCGACGCGCGTGCCCGAAGCGCCGCCGCGCGATTCGCTGCGCGGCACCGACGTCGACGGCGCGATACGTCTCGACGCGAACGGCGACCCGATCGCGGACCGCGAACTGCGCCGCGTGTTCGACTATTTTCTCGAGCGACTCGGCGAGCGTTCGCCCGACGCGATACGCGCGAGCCTCGTCGCGTGGCTCGCGCAGGCGTCGGGCCTGCCGGCGCGCGCCCAGACGCGCGTGCTCGAACTGTTCGACGCCTATGTCGACGCCGAGCGCGAGGCGGTCGCGCTCGCGGCGAGCGGCGATCTGCAGAACGATCTTGCCCGCCGCGCGGCGCTGCGGCGCGAACGGCTAGGCGCGGCCGTCGCCGATGCGTGGTTCGGCGCGGACGAGCGCTATGCCGACTTCACGCTGCGGCGCCTGGCGCTGGAGCGCGACACGTCGCTCGACATGGCCGAACGGCTGGCGCGACGCGAGGTGCTGGAAAGCGATCTCGATCCCGCGCATGCGGAGTCGCTGCGCGAAAGTACCGAATTTCAACACGCGACCGCGCAGACCGCGCGGCTCGACGCGCTCGACGCCGATGCGGCGCAGCGCCATGCCGAACGCGCGGCCGAGTGGGGCGAAGACGCCGCGCAGCGGCTCGCGCAGCTCGATACGCAGCGCGCGCAATGGCGGCAGCGGCTGCAGGACTATGCGCACGAACGCGCGGCGATCGCGAACGACGCCTCGCTGACGGCGGCGGCGCGCGACGCGAGGATCGAGGCCCTGCTGGCGTCGCGGTTCGACGAGGCGGAGCGCCGACGCGTATTGGCGCTCGCGGAGGCGGGGCTTCTTTGAGCCCTCTCCCCCAAGCAAGCTTGGGGGAGAGGGTTGGGAGAGGGGGCGACGCATCGTCCGCCACAACGCGGGATTTTCGCGAAACGTATGTATCGCGAAGATCGAATGCATCGCGGCCTGACGCGGCGCCCCCTCACCCCGGCCCTCTCCCCCGCAAGCTCGCGGGGAAGAGGGAGCAGGTCGTCAGCGGCTCTGCGCCGCCCCGGCCCCCAGCTCCGCAATCGTCCGCGCCATCTTTCCGGCCGCGAGCGCCTGTTCGCTCGACGCATTGCCGTCGATCGCGCGCTTCATCACGCCCTGCGCGATCGCCGCGAGCCGGAAGAAATGGAACGCGAGATGGAACGGCCATTCGGCACGCGGATCGAGACCCGTGCGCGCAGCGAACGCGTCGAGCAGCGCCGCTTCGTCCGGAATGCCGAGCGCCGCCCGGTCGAGTCCCGCGAGCCCCGGCAGCACCGGGTTGCGCGGCAGGCGCAGCGCCATGCAGAAGTAGCCGAGGTCGGCGAGCGGATGTCCCAACGTGGACAATTCCCAGTCGACGACCGCGCCGACGCGATCGTCGATCCACATCAGATTGTCGATGCGGAAGTCGCCGTGCACGAGCGCGACCTTGCCGTCGTCGTCGGGCAGGTTCGCCGGCAGCCAGTCGATCAGCGCATCCATCGCCGCGATGGTTTCGGTTTCGCTCGCGCGGTACTGCGCCGTCCAGCGCGACACCTGCCGCGCGAAATAGCTGCCGGGCTTGCCGTAGTCGGCGAGGCCCGCCGCGTCGACGTCGAGCGTCGCGAGCGCGACGAGCGTGTCGAGCACCCTGCCGTACATCGCGCCGCGCGTCGCGGCGTCGACGTCGGGCAGCGCCGGATCCCACTGCACGCGGCCCGGCACGTAGGCCATCACGTAGAACATGCTGCCGATCACCGCGTCGTCGCGGCACAGCGCGAGCGGACGCGCGACCGGTATGGCGCCGCCGTGCAGCGCCTGCAGCACGCGAAACTCGCGGTCGACCGCGTGCGCCGATGCGAGCAGCGCGCCGGGCGGCTTGCGCCGCAGCACGCAGCGGCCCGACGCGGCCTCGATCAGATAGGTCGGATTCGACTGCCCGCCCTTGAACTTCGTCGCCGATTCGATGCCGTCGAAACCGGCGACGTGTTCGCGCAGCCATGTGCCGAGCGCCGCGAGCGGCAGGTCCGCGGCGCTCATGCGTGCGCTCCGCGCAGCATCGATTTCGCCAATGCGGCCATGTGTACTTCGTCGGGTCCGTCGGCGAGGCGCAGCGCGCGCGCGCCGGCATACGCGTGCGCGAGGAAGAAGTCGTCCGAGAGACCGGCGCCGCCGTGCACCTGGATCGCGCGGTCGATTACCTCGCACGCCATGCGCGGCGCGACGATCTTGATCATGCCGATGGCGTCCTTCGCGGCCTTGTTGCCGTGCCGGTCGAGCGCGTCGGCCGCCGCGAGCGTGAGCAGGCGCGCCTGTTCGATGTCGCAGCGCGACTGCGCGATCGCCTGCTGCACCGTGCCCTGCGCCGCGAGCGGCTTGCCGAACGCCACGCGCGACTGCGCGCGCGCGACCATCGCTTCGAGCGCGCGCTGGGCGAGGCCGATCAGGCGCATGCAATGGTGGATGCGGCCGGGACCGAGCCGGCCCTGCGCGATTTCGAACCCGCGGCCTTCGCCGAGAATCAGGTTCGCCGCCGGCACGCGCACGCCGTCGAAGCGCACCTCGGCGTGACCGTGCGGCGCGTCGTCGTAGCCGAACACCGGCAGCGGCCGCACGATCTCGACGCCCGGCGTGTCGCGCGGCACCAGGATCATGCCGTGGCGCCGGTGCGGCTCGGCGTCGGGATTCGTCACGCCCATCACGATGAACACGGCGCAGCGCGGGTCCGTCGCGCCGGTCGTCCACCATTTGCGGCCCGTGACGACATAGTCGCCGTTGTCGCGGACGATGCGCGTGGCGATGTTCGTCGCGTCGCTCGACGCGACGTCGGGCTCGGTCATCGCGAATGCCGAGCGGATTCGTCCGTCGAGCAGCGGCGCGAGCCAGCGCGCCTTGTGTTCGTCCGAACCGTAGTGCAGCAGCACTTCCATGTTGCCGGTGTCGGGCGCGTTGCAGTTGAACACTTCCGGTGCGATCAGCGAGCGGCCGGTCGCTTCGGCGAGCGGCGCGTAGTCGAGGTTCGAGAGGCCCGCGCCGAGTTCGGCGTGCGGCAGGAACAGATTCCACAATCCCGCCTCGCGCGCTTCGCGCTTCAGGCGCTCCATCACCGGCGGAATCGTCCAGCGCTGCCCGGCTTGCGCGACGTGCGCGTGGTACTGCGCCTCCGCCGGCAGCACGCGTTCGTCGACGAAGGCGGCAAGGCGCGCGAGCAATGCGGCGGCGCGGTCGGACGGCGCAAAGAGATTCATCAGTAGTAGCTCTTCAGATGCGAGTGTTCCGGCGGGTCCAGATGCGGCACGTGGCTCCAGCGCGCGAGCGTCCACTTTTCGCCTTCGCGCAGGAATTCCACGATGCCGGAATTGTGCAGGGCGAGGTTGAGTTCGATCGTGCGCGCCTCGTCGTAGCCGAACGTCGCCTGCGCGCAGCGCGCGATCGCGCCGCCGGAGCTGACCACGAGCGTCGTCGAAACGGCCTCGGCGCGCCGCCGCGCGCGTTCGACGCGCGTGCGGAACGCGGCGAGCGTCTCGGGCATCGCGGCATCGAGCGCGCCTTCGTGCCAGGCGAGAAACGCGCGGCCGAGCAGGGCGCGCACGCGCGCCGGCTCGCGGCCGTGCAGGTAGTCGAGATCGGGATCGTGCGGCGCATGCGCGATGTAGCCGCGCAAGAGGCTTTCGTGGTCGAACTCGTTCCAGTCGGCGTCGACCGACTCGGCCGGCAGCGTGCGGCCCGCATCGGCCGCCGCCGCGCGGATCGCCGCGAGCGTCTGCGCGTGGCGGCGATGCTCGCCGATGCGCACCGCGTCGAAGCGAAGATCGGGCTGGGCGGCGAACCAGTGCGCGAGCAGTTCGGCCTGGCGCAGGCCGCGCTCGGACAGGCGGTCGTAGTCGTCGGTGCCGTAGCTCGCCTGGGCGTGGCGCACCAGGACGAGGCGCTGCGGGCGGTTCATTCAGTCGGTCACGTAGTTCTTGCTGAACTTCAGCGTGTGGGCGCGCGTCGCGCCGTCGGGTTTCACGTCGATCTGGAAGCGGTAAGTATCGGTGCCGCTGCCGACCGGGAATTCGCCGAGGTAGTACACCGCGCCGTCTTCCTTGATCTCGCGCAGCGCGAGCGTCGTGCGCTGGCCCGAGAGGTTGGTCGCCGATCCGGTGATCGTCGCCGCGACCGGCGTCGGTTCGGCCGTGCCGTTGTCCTTCTGCACCGCGATGTTGACGAGGCCGCGATGGCCTGAGCGCTGCAGCTTGTAGGCCTGCGCGACTTCCGGCGCGAGCTGGTCGGCCGACAGCGCGTTGTAGTGCACGATGTAGCCGTCGAATTTTTCGAGCTGTTCGGCGCGACCGCGCGCGGGCATCAGCAGCATCAGCATCGCCGCGCCGGCGACGAGGCCGATCTTGTAAGCCGTTTTCATGGCCGATCTCCTGCGCTGTCGATTGCCCGAATCTTACCGCTCAGACGAGCGGCAGCGCGAACGCGCCGAGCGCGCTGGCAAGCTTGCCGACGAAGATCATCGCAATGCGGATCGCGAGACCTGCGTACAGCGGCGCCAGGCTGACCGGCCACGAATGCGGCGGAATCCGATAGAACGGCCGCAGGATCGGGTCGGTGATGCCGTAGACGACTTCCACCGCCGGATTGCCGTGCGCCGGCGAGAAGAAGCTCATCAGCGCGAAAATGACGATCAGCCAGAACGCCCCGGTCAGCAAATAGAACAACAGCCCGATGAAGCCGTCGGTGAGAAGCCGCACGGGATCGATCGGCAGGCCGACGATCAGCGCGATCGTCGCGATTTCGGCGATCAGGATCAGCCAGGCGACGAAGACCGCCGCCAGACTCAGCTTGCGATAGGGCGGCAGCACCCGCATCAGCGGCCCGATCACCGGATTGGTGAACTTGTAGACGAACTGGCAGATCGGGTTGGAAAAGCGCGTCGTCGACAGCGGCAGCGCGATGCGCAGCGCGACGATCAGCATCAGCGTGCCGAACACGAGTTGCACCAGCAGGATCAGAATTTCAGTCAGCGCCGACATGGTTCAGCCTCCCGAACCGGCCGACAGCTCGCGCCCTCGCCGCGTCGCCGCGTCGACCGCGTTCGCGACGAGGTCGCGAAAACCGCCGGCCGCGAACGCGTCGAGCGCGGCCTGCGTCGTGCCGTTCGGCGACGTCACGCGCTCGCGCAGGCGTGCCGGCGTCTCGCCGTCTTCGCGCAGCATGCGGCCGGCGCCGAGCGCGGTCTGCGTCGCGAGCGCGCGTGCGGCATCGGCAGGCAGGCCGTGCGCGACGGCCGCGGCTTCGAGCGCTTCGACGAGCAGGAAGAAATATGCCGGTGCGGAACCGGAAATCGCGGTGACGACATCCATCAGGTCTTCGCGCTCGACCCACACGGTGAGCCCGGCCGCGCCGAGGATGCGTTCGGCCGCTGCGCGTTCGGCGTCGCCGACGCGCGCGTTCGCGCAGAGGCCGGTGGCGCCGGCGCCGATTAGCGCGGGCGTGTTCGGCATCGCGCGGACGACGGCCAAACCGCCGCCGCACCATGCGTCGATCTGGTCGATGCGCACGCCCGCCGCGATCGAGATCACGAGCGGCTTGTGCGCGAGCGTCGGCGCGAGCGCGGTGCAGACGGGCTGCATGACCTGCGGCTTGACCGCGAGCAGCACGACGCCGGCGCCGCACGCGGCCTCACCGTTGTCGGCGTGGACGGACAGGCCGAAGTCGCGCGCGAGCGCGTCGCGCAGATCGGCGTTGGGTTCGGCGACCGCGAGCGCGGCCGGATCGGCGCCGTGGCGCACGAGTCCGCCGATCAGGCTGCGCGCCATGTTGCCGCCGCCGACGAAGGCGATGCGTTGTGGATTTGTGGTCATGCGATCCTCGGTCCAAAAAGTGCGACTCCCTCTCCCCCAACGAACGTTGGGGGAGAGGGATGGGGTGAGGGGGCGACGCTGCGCACTTCGTCGAGTTCGCGGAGGAACGCAGCGTCGCCCCCTCACCCAACCCTCTCCCCCAAGCTTGCTTGGGGGAGAGGGCTTAAGCAACAAGACGAGCTCAGCGCGCGCCGAACAGCGCCGAACCGACGCGCACCATCGTCGCGCCGCATTCGATGGCCAGTTCGAAATCGTCGCTCATGCCCATCGACAGCGTATCGACGCCGGTATGGTCGCGCGCCAGCGCGTCGTACAGCGCGCGCATGCGCTCGAACGCGGCGCGGCGCAGCGCGAGGTCGGCGTGCGGCGCCGGTATCGCCATCAGTCCGCGCAGCGCGAGCGACGGCTGCGCGGCGACGGCGGCGGCGAGCGCCGCGACGTCGCCCGGCGCGCAGCCCGACTTGCTGCCCTCGTCGTCGATGTTCACCTGCACGAGCACGTTGAGCGGCGGCGCGCCGGCCGGCCGCCAGCGCGCGAGCGGTTCGACGAGCTTGGCGCGGTCGAGGCTCTGCAGCCAGTCGAACCGCTCGGCGACGTCGCGGCACTTGTTCGACTGCAGCGGCCCGATCATGTGCCATTCGAGCGGCAGGTCGGCGAGTTCGGCGCGCTTGGCGGCGCCTTCCTGCACGTAGTTTTCGCCGAACGCGCGCTGGCCGAGCGCGGCGAGCGCACGCACCGCGCCGGCCGGCTTGGTCTTGCTGACGGCGAGGAGGCGCGCCGGGCTGCGCTGCTGCGCCGCAGCAAGCTCGATTCGCCGCATGACCGTTGTGAAGGCTGTTTCCGAGGAATTCATCGCAATCGCTCGCGCGGGCGGAAAAACGTCGAGCTATACTCGGGTCATTCGCACATGGGAAGGGTCTTACGCGCACAGCGGCGGGACCATCGACCGCGACCGTACAGACACATCGGGAGACGCGTATGGATATCGCCGAGCTGCTTGCCTTTTCCGTCAAGAATAAAGCGTCCGACCTGCATCTGTCCGCAGGCCTGCCGCCGATGATCCGCGTCGACGGCGACGTGCGCCGCATCAATATTCCGGCGCTCGACCACAAGCAGATCCATTCGCTGATCTACGACATCATGTCGGACAAGCAGCGCCGCGACTACGAAGAATTCCTCGAGTGCGACTTCTCGTTCGAGATTCCCGGCCTCGCGCGCTTCCGCGTCAACGCGTTCAACCAGAACCGCGGCGCCGGCGCGGTGTTTCGTACCATTCCGTCCGAAGTGCTCACGCTCGAAGACCTCGCCTGCCCGAAGATCTTCAAGGAGCTGATCGAGCAGCCGCAGGGCCTGATTCTCGTGACCGGTCCGACCGGTTCGGGCAAGTCGACCACGCTCGCGGCGATGATCGACCACGTCAACAAGAACGAATACGCGCACATCCTGACGGTCGAAGACCCGATCGAGTTCGTGCACACGTCGCAGAAGTGCCTGATCAACCAGCGCGAAATCCACCGCGACACGCACGGCTTCAACGAAGCGCTGCGCGCGGCGCTGCGCGAAGACCCCGACTACATCCTCGTCGGCGAAATGCGCGACATCGAAACGATCCGCCTCGCGCTCACGGCGGCGGAAACGGGCCATCTCGTGTTCGCGACGCTGCACACCTCGTCGGCCGCCAAGACCGTCGACCGCATCATCGACGTGTTCCCGGCCGGCGAAAAGCCGATGGTGCGCTCGATGCTGTCCGAATCGCTGCGCGCGGTGATCTCGCAGTCGCTGATGAAGAAGGTCGGCGGCGGGCGCATCGCGGCGCACGAAATCATGATCGGCATTCCGGCGATCCGAAACCTGATTCGCGAAGACAAGGTCGCGCAGATGTACTCGTCGATCCAGACCGGCGCGCAGTACGGCATGCAGACGCTCGACCAGTGCCTGCAGGATCTCGTGAAGCGTGGACTGGTTACGAGACAGCAGGCCATCGGCTATGCGAAGAACAAGGAAATCTTCAAGTAACCACTGACTCCCTCTCCCCGGGCTCGCCCGGGGAGAGGGCTGGGGTGAGGGGGCGGCGCCGGGCAGTACCTCGATCTCGACGAAGGGCGGCGCGTCACCCCCTCACCCCGACCCTCTCCCCCGGCGCAGCCGGGGGAGAGGGAGGAAAGAAACGCGGGAGCCAACGATGAGCAGCGTAGATTTCACCTCCTTCCTCAAGCTGATGACGCACAAGAAGGCGTCCGACCTTTTCATCACGGCCGGCGTGCCGCCGTCGATGAAGGTGCACGGCCGCATCAGCCCGATCACGCAGAATCCGCTGACGCCGCAGCAGTCGCGCGACATGGTGCTCAACGTCATGACGCCGTCGCAGCGCGAAGAATTCGAAAAGACGCACGAGTGCCAGTTCGCGATCAGCGTGACCGGCGTCGGCCGCTTCCGCGTGTCGTGCTTCTACCAGCGCAACTGCGTCGGCATGGTGCTGCGCCGTATCGAAACGAAGATTCCGACGGTTGACGAGCTGTCGCTGCCGGCGGTCATCAAGACGCTCGCGATGACCAAGCGCGGCATCATCATCTTCGTCGGCGCGACCGGCACCGGCAAGTCGACGTCGCTCGCGGCGATGATCGGCTATCGCAACCAGAATTCGACGGGCCACATCATCACGATCGAAGACCCGATCGAATACGTGCACAAGCACGAGGGCTGCATCATCACGCAGCGCGAGCTCGGCATCGACACCGAAAGCTGGGAAAACGCGCTCAAGAACACGCTGCGCCAGGCGCCCGACGTCATCATGATCGGCGAAGTGCGTACGCGCGAGACGATGGAGCACGCGATCAACTTCTCCGAAACGGGCCATCTGTGCCTGTGCACGCTGCACGCGAACAACGCGAACCAGGCGCTCGACCGCATCATCCACTTCTTCGCCGAAGACCGCCGCGAACAGCTGTTCATGGACCTGTCGCTGAATCTGAAGGGCGTCGTCGCGCAGCAGCTGATTCCGACGCCGGACGGCAAGGCGCGCCGCGTCGCGATGGAGGTCATGCTCGGTACGCCGCTCGTGCAGGACTACATCCGCAAGGGCGAGATCCACAAGCTCAAGGACGTGATGAAGGAGTCGACCAACCTCGGCATGCGCACGTTCGACCAGAGCCTGTTCGAGCTGTACCAGTCCGGCGAAATCTCGTACGAAGACGCGCTGCGCCACGCCGACTCGGCCAACGAAGTGCGCCTGCGCATCAAGCTCGCGCAGGGCGGCGACGCGCACACGCTGAGCCAGGGTCTCGACGGCGTCGAGCTCGTGGAAACCTGACGAAAGTACCTTGCGCCTCTCCCGCGCGCGGCGCGGGAGAGGCGCGTCCGGATGCGGCTTCAGTTCGCCTCGAACCGCTCGAACAGCTCGACGCCGTTCGCCTTGGCCGTCAGCTTGATGTCGACGCCGCGAATCCACTTCTGGTACAGCGCGAACATCGCGCGCTGGTCTTCGACGTCCTTGCGCTGCGCGTCCGGCAGCATCGCCGCGAGCGTTTGCGTCCACTCGCCGAACTGGCCGTACAGCGCGCCGCTGAAATACATGCGGAAGAACACCGGCTCGGCGGCAGGGGCGGCGGTCAGGTAGGCGCCGAGCGTCGCGTCTTCGCCGGCACCGGCCGACAGCGCGATCGCCTTGTCGTTCATCGCGGCGAAGAGCGGCGGCACCTGTCCGGGCACGAGGCCCGCCGGCAGCGCGACTGGCTTGCCGTCCGGCGCGATCTTGAGGTCCTTCAACGCCGGCGACGCGAGCTGGCCCATCGCGAGCGCGGACATCGGATTGGTCAGCGCCACGAGCAGCTTGCCGGCGTATTCCGGCTTGCCGGCGCCGCCGTCGAGCGCGAACTTCGTCAGCGTCATGCGCAGGCCGGTGAGGTCGCTCGCCGGCGGCGGAATCGTGGTGGCGAGCTTGCCGTTCATCTCGGCGAAACTCTGATTGAGTTCGGCCAGATGCTTGCACGCGTACGGCTTGTCGACGACGGCCTTCGACTGCTTGACGAAAAAGTCCTTGAGCTTGAGCACCGGCAGCGACATCGCGATGTCCATCTGCCCTTCGGGCGCGCCGGCCGAACCGGGCGCGGCGCCTACCGCGGCGGCGAAGTCCCTGGCGAGGGCAGGCTCGAGCTCGAGGCGGCCGACCATGTCCATCTTCTTGGGCGCAAGCTCGGTGTAGCCGAAAACGAGGCGCGGGAACTTCTTGGCAATGTCCAGAAATTCCTGGCGGCAGGTGGCGTCGACCGGCTCGTGGGTCTTGCCGTCGATCGCCTTGAACTCGTTGAGCACGGGGTCGGTTTCGCCGGTGCCGACGTCGACGATGCGCACGCTGTCGACGAGCATCGTGCCGTACGGCAGAAACTTGTTGTCGGCGTTGATCTTCGCGAGCAGGCCCGCGTCGCCGAGATTCTTTTCGGGACGCGTAAGGCCGAGCAGGCGCTTTTTCGCATCGTCGCTCGCCTTCGGCGGCGCGATCGTGGCGACGAGATGCTTGTCGACGACCGCGAAGATCGCGACGATCTTGTCGTTGCCGACGAACCAGTAGTCCTGATCGCCGAGCTTGCCGGTCGAGAGCTTCGCGCCGGCTTTTTCCTCGACGCGCGCGACGGTCGCGCGCAGCTTGGCGGGGTCGGCCAGTTCCCAGCGCACGACGGGCACGAGGCCGATGCCGTACATCGCGAAGCGCGCGCTGCCGGTGAAGCCGGCGTCTTCGGCCGAACCCTTCTCGGCGAGCGCGCGGGTTTCGTCGAGAATCGCGCGCACGATCTTGCGCTGCTCGTCGGTGAGCTCTTTCGCCTCGTTGACGAGGCGGTCGTACGTGCCGAACACCAGCGGCCACATCTGCTTCATCATGCCGACGTATTCGTCGCGCACGGCCTGCGGCACGGGCTCGATGTTCGCGAAGACGTAGGCCGTGTCGGCCGGTACGAACGCGAGCGGCACGGACGCGTCCTGTTTTTTTCCACAAGCCGAAAGTGCGGCAATCAGCGCGAACGGCAGCGCGCGGCGCAGTAGCATCGACATCGCAGTTCCCTCTTCAGTCGTGAGTTTAGCCCTCTCCCCCAAGCTCGCTTGGGGGAGAGGGTTGGGTGAGGGGGTGACGCCAGGGCCTTAATCGATCTCGACGCAGTGCGAAGCGCCTGCCCCCTCACCCCAGCCCTCTCCCCCGACGGTCGTCGGGGGAGAGGGAGTTTTTGCGTGGCGCCTCGGCGCCGACTCAAACCCCGAGCAACTCGGCCAGCACGGCCATGCGCACGAAGACGCCGTTGCCGACCTGTTCCAGTATGCGCGATTGCGCGCCGTCGGCAACCGCCGAGGCGATTTCCACGTCGCGGTTGATCGGGCCGGGGTGCATCACGAGGCAGTCGGGCCGCGCCAGGCGCAGGCGGCGCGCGTCGAGGCCGTAGCGCGCGTAGTACGCCTGCTCGGACGGCACCAGCGCGAGGCTCATGCGTTCCTTCTGCAGGCGCAGCATGATCACCGCGTCGACGCCGGCGATCGCCTCGTCGAAATCCTCGATGACGCGGCAGCCCGGCAGCTCGCTCTCCGGCGGCAGGAGGTTCGCCGGGCCGCACACGCGCAGTTCGCCGACGCCGAGCGTGCGCAGCGCGTGGATGTCCGAGCGTGCGACGCGCGAATGCAGGATGTCGCCGCAGACGAGCACCGTGAGCGCGGAAAGATCGGGGCGATGCCGGCGGATCGTGTAGACGTCGAGCAGGCCCTGCGTCGGATGCGCGTTGTTGCCGTCGCCGGCG
Source organism: Tahibacter soli (assembly GCF_025717065.2). GTDB lineage: Bacteria > Pseudomonadota > Gammaproteobacteria > Xanthomonadales > Rhodanobacteraceae > Tahibacter > Tahibacter soli. The sequence goes on from NZ_JAOVZO020000001.1 coordinate 562,761, forward strand.
TTGACGACCGTGGCCTTCGAGCGCGTGTTGCGCGCGAGGAATTCGGCGGTGCCGTTCTCCTTGTGGCGCACGACGAACGCGTCGCAGCGCATCGCCTCGAGCGTGTGCAGCGTGTCGACGAGCGATTCGCCCTTGACGGTTGACGAGCTCGCGATGTCGAAGTTGATGACGTCGGCGCCGAGCCGTTTCGCCGCGAGGTCGAACGACGTGCGCGTGCGCGTCGACGGTTCGAAGAAGAGGTTCACGACGGTGCGGCCGTGCAGCAGGTCGAGCTTGCGCGTACCGGCGTCGAAGCCGGCCTGCAGCGCGTCGGCGCGGTCCAGCAGTTTGACGAGCAGCGCGGCGGGCAGCCGGTCGAGCGTGATCAGATGGCGCAGGCGCTGCTGCGAATCGAGTTGTACGTGGGTCATGGTTGGTGGCTGAGCCAGTTCTCTAGAATGACTTCGGCCGCGATGGCGTCGATCGTCGCGGCGTGCTTTTTCTTCGCCGCGCCCTGCGCGCGCCGCGCGGCGAAGCGTCGGCTCGCTTCGACCGAACTCATGCGCTCGTCGGCCAGGTGCAGCGGCAATGCATAACGTCGTTCGAGCTCGCGAGCGAACGCGCGCGCGGCGACGCTCGCTTTCTGTTCCTCGCCGTCCCTGGTCAGCGGCAGACCGACCACGAGCGCGTCGGGCGTCCATTCCCTGATCCACGTTTCGATGCGCGTCCAGTCGGGTCCGCGTTCGCCGTTCGTCGCGACGCCGAGCGGGCGCACGTTGCCGGTGATGCGATTGCCGAGCGCGACGCCGATCAGTTTCGAACCGTAGTCGAATCCCAGAACATTCATGCCACGCGGACGCGGACGGCGTTAAGCATGTCCGGCATAGTCGGTCAGCTGCGCCATGTTGCTGACGCCGAGCAGCGCGGCGGCGGCTTCCCAGCGCGTATCGAGCGGCGTGTCGAACAGCAGGCCTTCCTGCGCCGGCACGGTGAGCCACGCGTTGTCGCGCAGTTCCTGCTCGAGCTGTCCCGGGCTCCAGCCCGCGTACCCGAGCGCGACGACGGCGCGGTCGGGGCCGCGGCCTTCGGCCATCGCGATGAGGATGTCGCGCGAGGTGGTCACGCAGATGCGGTCGGAGATGCGGAACGACGATTCCCAGTTGCCGGCCGGCACGTGCAGCACGAAGCCGCGCTCGGGCTGTACCGGGCCGCCGATCAGCACCGGCGCGTCGTTGACCTCGGGCAGCTCCGTCGAGAGGTTCATCTGCGCGAGCACGTCGCCGAGGCGGTATTCGGACAGGCGGTTGACCATGAGGCCCATCGCGCCTTCTTCGTTGTGCTGGCACAGGAACGTGACGCCGCGCGCGAAATTCGGATCGCGCATCGCCGGCATGGCGATGAGTAGCTGGTTCGAGAGCGTCGCTAGCTGTCGCATGGGGCGATTGTAGCGGGGAATGCCGGCCTTGAGCCGGCCCGGCGAAGAATTCCCCGCCGCGTCCGGTCAGCGGCTGTCCAGAATGTCGCCGGGCCCGAAGATCCACGTGCGCGTGATGTGCAGCTCGTCGATCTCTTCGGCTGTCTTGGGAATCGGCGGAAACGGCACGGCGAGCTGAACGATGCGCTGCACGGCGTCGTCGAGCACCTTGTGACCCGATCCTTCGATGATGTCCATCCGTTGCACGCTGCCGTCCTTGTTCAGCGTGACGGTGAGGATGACGTTGCCGCGCAGCTGCTGCCGGCGCGCCTCGTCGGGATAGTTGAGGTTGCCCACGCGCGTGACGCGCGCCGCCCATGCCGCGAGGTACGACGCATATTCATATTCTTGCGTATTGGCAGAAATAAACTTTTTCTTCGGGCGCTTGGCGTACGCCTCGTTGCGGTTCTGCACTTCCTGCGCGAGCTTGGCCATTTCGATGCGGCGCTCGGCCAGTTCCTGCGCCTGCGGCAGGTCGGTCTCGCGCTGCTCGGGCGTTTCCTTCTCCGTGCTGACGGTGAAGTCGCCGTTGCGCTGCGTCAGCACTTCGGTGCGGCTGGGCGGCGTCGGCGTCGGCGCGCCGGCTTCGATCGGCTTGGGCGCGAGGCCCGGCGTCGGTTTCGGCAGGGGGCTCGACAGCTGCTGCGTCGGCCGTCTGGCCTGGTCGCTCTCGCCGCCGCCGGCGTTGTTCGCCTGCGCGAGGAAGTCGGCCTTCTCGGGCTTCTGCGCGTTCGCCGACTGCACGAGGATCACGTCGAGCGACGGCAGGCGCGCCGCCGGTGTCGCGAACGTGAAGCTCACCCCGAGGATGACGATCGCGTGCGCGATCAGCGAAAACAGCAGGGTGACGCCGAAACGGTCGGCGGTGGAAACTTGATTGCTCACGTGGCGCTCAGCGTCGCTTCGAGGCGGTCGAACAGGAGACCGGCGATATTAAGCCCGAACTGCCCGTCGAGTTCGCGGATGCACGTCGGAGATGTGACGTTGATCTCGGTCAGCCAGTCGCCGATCACGTCGAGGCCGACGAAGCGCATGCCGCGGCGCACGAGTTCGGGTCCGACCTGCGCTGCGATCCAGCGGTCGCGGTCGGACAGCGGCACGCCGACGCCGCGGCCGCCGGCCGCGAGATTGCCGCGAAAATCGTCGCCCTGCGGAATCCGCGCGAGCGCGTACGGCACGGGTTCGCCGTCGACGAGCAGGATGCGCTTGTCGCCGGCGGTGATCTCGGGAATGAACTTCTGCGCGAGCGCGAAACGGCGGCCGTTGACCGTCAGCGTTTCGAGGATCGAATTGAGGTTCGGATCGCCGCGATGCGAGACGAAGATGCCGCGGCCGCCCATGCCGTCGAGCGGCTTCAACACCGTGCGGTCGTGTTCGGCGACGAACCGGCGCAGTTCGCCGGCGTCGCGCGCGACGAGCGTCGGCGCGCAGCATTGGGGAAAATGCAGCGTGTAGAGCTTTTCGTTCGCGTCGCGCAGGCCCTGCGGGTCGTTCGCCACGAGCGTGCCGGCGCGCTGCGCCAGTTCCAGCACCATCGTGTCGTAGATGAACTGCTCGTCGACCGGCGGGTCCTTGCGCGCGAGCACGAGCTGCGCCGATTCGGCGAGGTCGACCCACTGCGCGTCGCCGAGCGTGAACCAGTCGTACGGATCGTCGCGCACGACGAGCGGCGCGAGGCGTGCCCAGGCGCGACCGCCCCGGATCGCCAGGTCGCCCTGGGTCATGTACTTGAGCGCCCAGCCGCGCCGCTGCGCTTCGAGCAGCATCGCGAACGTGGAGTCTTTCTTGGTCTTGATCGCGGCGATGGGGTCCATCAGCACGGCTAGCGCGCGGGACATGCGGGTTCCTTGCGAAGGTTCGGCGGCATCGGCGACGCCTCATCGTCAATTCCGAGGCGTGTCCAACGTTCTATACTAGCCCCGGATACTAGCATCGTCGCCCGGCAGGGCGGTCGCGACGGGGTGGTGGCATCGGCAGGCTAACGCAATGGCCGCAGCCACTTACGCGACTAACTTGACAGCTTTGGTAACGATTGGTTAAACAGCCGCAAGGCTTACGCTCAAGGTCGCGTCACTGCGCCGGAGCCGAGGCGAACCGGCGTCGCAGCAAGTCGAGATGGCAAGACTCGTGCATGGGGTTCGACCCGTGCCGTAGATCAGGTGGCTGGAGGGTACGTGGAAGACGCGACGAAACAGGGCAGCCTCACCGGCATGAAGGTCATGGTCATCGACGATTCGAAGACCATACGCCGCACTGCCGAAACGCTGCTCAAAAAGGAAGGCGCCGATGTCGTCACCGCAACGGACGGCTTTGAAGCGTTGGCGAAGATCTCCGATCACCAGCCGCACATCATCTTCGTCGACATCATGATGCCGCGTCTGGACGGCTATCAGACCTGCGCGCTGATCAAGAACAACCAGATGTTCAAGTCGACGCCGGTCATCATGCTGTCGTCGAAGGACGGGCTGTTCGACAAGGCGCGGGGCCGCATCGTCGGCTCCGAACAGTATTTGACCAAACCGTTTACCCGCGAAGAGCTGCTTGGCGCAATCCGGCGTCACGTGGACCTCAAGGCGTGACGTAGTTGCAAGGTTTGCGGCAAAGGCCATGGCGCTCAACAGGGGGAAGCGATGGCGCATATTTTGATAGTTGACGATTCGCCCACCGATGTCCGCGTCTTCACGACGCTGCTCGAGAAGGCGGGTCACCGCGTAAGCAGTGCGGGAAATGCCGAGGAAGGCATCGCCGCGGTGAAGCGCGAGCGTCCGGACCTCGTCATCATGGACGTGATCATGCCCGGGATGAACGGCTTTCAGGCGACGCGCACGTTGAGCCGCGACGACGCCACGGCCCACATCCCGATACTGATCATCACGACCAAGTCGATGGAGACGGACCGGGTCTGGGGGTTGCGCCAGGGCGCGAAGGACTTCCTGACCAAGCCGGTGGGCGAGAAAGAACTGCTCGCCCGTATACAGAATCTGCTGCCGAGTTGAGCGTTATCTAATGTCCGCAACGACCGACACGCTCCAGCTGACGCCGTTCGAAGTGCTCGCCGACTACGAGCGCCGTAGTCTTGCGCATATCGCCGGCATGCCGGAGGAGGTCGAGGCGTCGGGCCTGTGGCGCGGCATCGGCTTTCGCGTCGGTACGCGCTATCTCGTGTCGAGCATCGCGGAAGTCAACGAAATCCTGACCTTCCCGCAGCTGACGGTCGTACCGGGAACGCGGCCCTGGCTGCTCGGCGTCGCCAACGTGCGCGGCAACCTCGTGCCGGTGGTCGACCTGCGCAACTTCGTCGAAGGCGATCGCAGCCAGATCACCGATTCGACGCGCGTGCTGATCATCCGCCAGCACGGCGGCAGCGTCGGCCTGATGGTCGACGAGGTGTTGGGCCAGCGCAATTTCTCGGACGAGCAGCGCGCCGACGCCGAGGACGAATCCGACCAGCGTTACGGCCGGTTCGTGCCCGAGCGCTACCAGCTCGGCGAAGTGTTGTGGGGGTTGTTCAGCATGGCGGCGTTGGTGAGGACGCCGGAATTTCTGCAGGCGGCAGCGTGATCCCGCGCGGGCGGGCCGATCTCAAACAATCGCGGGACGACTTCAAATTGGGCGGGTGAGGTGAAGGCATGAGCACAACATCAGGGGCGGCCAAGGAGCGTGCGTCAGGCACGAACACCTTGTTGATCATTCTTCTGCTGCTGGCCATCGCGCTCGCGGCGGTGGATTTCTTCTGGCTGAACAGGAAGAACAACGACGACCGCAATGCCGTCGCACTGACCACGCAGATCCAGGTGCTGTCGCAGTCGATCGCGAAATACGCCTCGGAATCGGCAGGCGGCAACATCGAAGCGTTCAAGGAACTGGAGGCGACGCGCAACGTCATCGACCAGAACATCCAGAAGCTCAACCGCGGCGACGAAGCCGGCGGCATGCCGGGCTACCAGGACGAAGCCGTCGTATCCAAGCAGCTGACCGAACTCGGTCGCGCCTGGGCGACGCTCAACACGAACGCGACCAAGATTCTCGGCAACAAGGAACTGGTACTGAGCTCGGCGGCGACCGCGGTCGACTTCTCGGGCCAGATTCCGATCCTCAACTCGCGCATGGACGAGGTCGTCAATCTCCTGACGAACCGCGGCGGCTCGGCGCAGCAGGTGCAGATCGCCTCGCGCCAGATGCTGCTCGCCGACCGCATGATCCGCCGCGTGCAGGAAATTCTGCAGGGCGGCCAGGGCGCGCAATCGGCGGCCGACGGCTTCTCGCGCGACGCGCGCCTGTACGGCGCGGTGCTCTCGGGTCTCATCAACGGCAGCCCCGATTTCAACATCAAGGCGCTCGACAACCCGAACGGCAAGGAAATCCTCACCGACGTGTACGCGCGCTGGTCGGGCATGGGCGAGATCGTCACCAAGATCACCGATTCGGCGCTCGGCCTGCAGGAAGTCAAAGAGGCCGCCGACAACATCTTCCCCGATTCGCAGACCGTGCTGCTGCGCGCCAACGACGTCGCGACGAAGATCGGCGAACTGCCGCAGAAGCGCATCTTCCCGAACGTGTGGTGGGGCATCGCCTCGGCGCTCGCCGCCGGTATCCTGGCCCTGTTGCTCGTCGTCGCCCAGGTGCGCGACCAGCGCCGCCGCTACCAGATCACCGCCGAGCTGAACCAGCGCAACCAGGAAGCCATTCTGCGCCTGCTCGACGAAATGGGATCGCTCGCGGAAGGCGACCTCACGGTGAAGGCGACGGTGACCGAAGACATCACCGGCGCGATCGCCGACTCGGTCAACTTCGCGGTCGAAGCGCTGCGCTCTCTCGTCACGACCATCAACGAAACGGCCGTGCAGGTGTCGGCCGCCGCGCAGGAAACGCAGGCGACCGCGATGCACCTCGCGGAAGCGGCGGAACATCAGGCGCAGCAGATCACGTCGGCGTCGGCGGCGATCAACGAAATCGCCGTGTCGATCGACGAGGTGTCGAAGAACTCCGCCGAATCGGCGGACGTCGCGCAGCGCTCGGTGCAGATCGCGTCCAAGGGCGCGGCCATCGTGCGCCAGACGATTCAGGGCATGGACTCGATTCGCGACCAGATTCAGGAAACGTCCAAGCGAATCAAGCGCCTGGGCGAGTCGTCGCAGGAAATCGGATCGATCGTCGAACTCATCAACGACATCGCCGAACAGACGAACATCCTCGCGTTGAACGCGGCCATCCAGGCGGCCTCGGCCGGCGAAGCGGGCCGCGGCTTCGCGGTCGTCGCGGACGAAGTGCAGCGCCTCGCGGAACGCGCGTCGAACGCGACGAAGCGAATCGAAACGCTGGTGCAGACGATTCAGTCGGACACGAACGAAGCGGTCAGCTCGATGGAGCAGACGACCGCGGAAGTGGTGGCCGGCGCCCGACTCGCCGAAGACGCGGGCCTGGCCCTGGGCGAGATCGAAAAGGTGTCGAACGACCTTGCGGACCTGATTCAGAACATCTCCGAGGCCGCGCGCCAGCAGTCCGCTGCGGCGACGAACATCTCGGCGACGATGAACGTGATTCAGGAAATTACGACGCAGACCTCGCTCGGTGCGAGCCAGACGGCCGAGTCGATCGGCAACCTGGCGCAGCTCGCTGCGGACCTGCGCCGTTCGGTCGCGGACTTCAAGCTGCCGACCTGACGGTCGGCAAGCTCACTGACGACGAGGTGATCCCGAGCGCATGGCCCTGGCGATTGGCAACTGGTCGGCGCTCAACGCCATGCCCGGCATGGACGAGGCCGAATTCGCACGTTGGGCCGAGCTGCTCGAACGGCGTACGGGCGTGGTCGTGCCGCCGGCGCGCAAGCCGTTCCTGGTCACCGCGGTGCGCGGACGCATGCGCGAAACCGGGCATACCCGTTTCGACGACTACTACCGCGACCTGCACAAGATGCCCGAGGGCGCGATCGAGTGGACGACGCTCGTCGATCGTCTCACCGTGCACGAAACGCACTTCTTCCGGCATCAGCCGTCGTTCGACCTGATCGCCAACGAATGGCTGCCGCGCGTCGCGCAGAGCGGCAGCCAGACCGCGCTGCACGCGTGGAGCGTCGGCTGCTCGACCGGCGAGGAGGCGTTCACGCTCGCGATGGTGCTCGACAAGCACGTCAGCGCGATCCGCGACGCGCGCATCTATTTCGGCGTCACGGCGACCGACGTGAGCCATCCGGCGCTCGCGGTCGGGCGCGGCGCGCTGTATCCGCGCAGCAAGCTCAACGAGATTCCGGCCGAATACCGCGAGCGCTACGTCGACGAACTCGACGCCGACAGCTTCTCGATCCGTGAAAGCCTGCGCAAGCGCGTGGGTTTCGCGCAGTTCAACCTGCTCGACGTCGCGCGCGCGCCGCTCAAGCGGCTTGATTTGATTTTTTGCCAAAATGTACTGATTTACTTTGCAAGGGACCGCCGGCGCGAACTGCTCGATTCGCTGGCGGGGCTCTTGAAGCCGGGCGGCATGCTGGTGCTCGGGGCTGGAGAGGTCATCAGCTTCGCGCATCCGCAGCTGTCGCGCGTGCCGCACCGGCAGGCGCTCGCCTTCCTGCGCAACCGTTGAGAGAAAAGCGCATGAGACTGCAAGACGATATCGACTTCACCACCCTCAACTGGGTCAAGCAGGAACTCGACGAGACCTTGAAGCAGGCGCGCCAGGCGCTCGAGGCCTACGTCGACGATCCGGCCGATTCCAGCCTGATGCGATTCTGCGCGACGTACCTGCACCAGGTGCAGGGCACCTTGCGCATGGTCGAGCTGTACGGCGCATCGATGGTGGTCGAGGAGATGGAGCGTCTGGCGCAGGCGCTGCTCGACGGCGAAGTCCGCCAGAAGGACGACGCGTATTCCGTGCTGATGCGCGGCATCGTGCAGCTGCCGGACTATCTCGAGCGCCTGCAAAGCGGCCACAAGGACATTCCGATCGTCCTTCTGCCGCTGCTCAACGACCTGCGCGCGAGTCGCGGCGAGGAGCTGTTCTCCGAAAGCGCGCTGTTCTCGCCGGACCTGTCGCTGCCGCTGCCGCCGTCCGCCGACGGCGCGGCCAGGCCGCTCGCCGACGCCGACCTCAAGCTCGCGCTCGGCAAGCTGCGTACGATCTACCAGGTGTGCCTGCTCAAGTTCCTGCGCGCGACCGATCCGCGCACCGAAACCGCCAGGCTCGGCGAGGCGCTCAACCGCGTGCAGGGCATGACGCATGCGATCGACGCGCGCCGCGTGTGGTGGATCGGCGACGCCGTGCTCGAAGGCATCGCGAACGGCGCGATCGAGGCGAGCCCGGCCGTCAAGATGCTGTTCGGCAAGGCCGACCGCGAAATCAAGCGCCTGGTCGACGCCGGCGAGCGCGCGTACGAACAGTCGCCGCCGCGCGAGCTGCTCAAGAATCTCCTGTACTACGTCGCGCATGCGAGCGGCGACGGCCCGAAGCTCGCGCAGGTGCGCGCGGCGTTCAAGCTGCAGTCGCTGATGCCGAGCGAGAAGGAACTCGAACACGCGAAGGGTTCGATCTCCGGCCACAACCGCGCGCTGCTCGACACCGTGTCGCTCGCGATCAAGGACGACCTCCTGCGCGTCAAGGAAGCGCTCGACATCTTCCTGCGCGCGCAGGGCAACGATCCGGGCGAACTGATGTCGCAGGTCGACGTGCTCGACCGCGTCGGCGACACGCTCGGCATGCTCGGCCTCGGCGTGCCGCGGCGCGTCGTGCTCGAACAGCGCGGCATCGTCGAGGAAATCGCCAACAAGTCGCGTCCGCCCGACGAGAGCACGCTGCTCGACGTCGCCGGCGCGCTGCTCTACGTCGAAGCCTCGCTCGACGACCATATCGAGCGCCTGGGCGCCGATACGCCGGAAGACACCGGCGGGCCCGCGTCGGGCATGGAGCTGCCGAAGGCCGAAGTGCGCAAGATTCTCGACGCCCTGATGAAAGAGGCGACCGCCAATCTTGCGCAGGCGAAGAACGACATCGTCGCGTTCATCGAATCGCCGTGGGATCACGCCAAGGTCGAACAGATTCCGCGCCTGCTCGAAGAAGTGTCGGGCGCGCTGCGCATGCTCGACCTGAATCGTCCGGCCGAGCTGATGCACGGCCTGATCCGCTTCATCGAGGTCGAACTCCTGCGCTGGCGCCGCGTGCCGACCGCCGAGCAGATGGACAAGCTCGCCGACACGATCGCGTCGATCGAGTACTACCTCGAAGCCACGCGCGATCAGCGCGCCGGCCGCGAAAAGATTCTCGACGTCACGCGCGAAAGTCTCGAGGCGCTCGGCTACTGGCCGGTGCCGGAAGACGACGGACTCGCGCCCGAACCGCCGCCGGGCGGTGCACGCCTGGACCTATCGTCGCCGGCGCCCGCAACGACGGCGCCGGCGGCGGGTTTCGCTAGCCAGCCGCCGGCCGGTCCCATCGGCGCGCCCGAGGCGCGCGCGGCCGAATTGTCGATCGGCGAATTCGTCTCGTTCGCCGAAACGCTGCCGGGCAGCCGCAGCGAAACGATGAAGGACGAGGCCGACCAGGTGTTCGGCGACATGTCGCTGGCCGACTTCGCCGGCGAGACGCTGCGCGTCGACGTCGTGCCCGACGAGAACATCGACGAATTCGTCGCGCGCCTGGGCCTGCCCGACGTCGCCCCGGCCGCGAGTACGTTCGATGCGCCGGCCGAACCGGAAGCGCCGCGCGATCTGAAGTTCGCGGTCGAGATCGCGCCGGGCGAGGGCCTCGACGCGCTCGTCGTCGGCGACCAGACCCAGCACTCCCCGACGCCGCACGACCTGACCGGCCTGCGCCTGACCGAAACCGAAGCGACGCCGATCTCTTCCGGCAGCGCGCCGGTCGCCAAGCGCGAGCCGCAGGTGCGCTACGTCGAGGTCGAAGAGGAAATCGAAGAGGAAGTCGAAGACGCCGCGCCGGCCAGCACGCTCGGCGACGCGAGCTTCCAGGCGGTCGCGTCCGACGACATCGACGAGGAAATCCGCGAAGTCTTCGTCGAGGAAGTGCAGGAAGAAATCGACAACCTCAATCACCACCTGCCGGCCTGGAAGGCCGACGTGCACGACTTCGAACGCCTGAAGCCCGTGCGCCGTTCGTTCCACACGCTCAAGGGTTCGGGCCGCCTCGTCGGCGCGCTCGCGCTCGGCGAGTTCGCGTGGAAGATCGAGAACATGCTCAACCGCGTTCTCGACAAGTCGATCGCCGCGAACGCGCCGGTGACGACGATCGTCGACCAGGCGGTCGCGGCACTGCCGGAACTGCTGGCCGGTCTGCGCGGCGAAGGCGCGCCGAAGTCCGACGTCGCCGGCATCATGGCGGTCGCCGACAAGCTGGCCGCGGGCGAGGAAGCCTGGCTCGCGCCGGCGCGTCCGCGTACGCGCACGGTCAAGCGCATCGTCAAGCGCATGGTCGCGGTGCCGGTCGAGGAAGAGATCGAACCGGCCGCGCTCGAGATGCCCGCCGCGCCCGAACTGACGCGCGCTGTCGACATCGGCCAGGAATTTACAACGCCCGCGTCCGCGTTCGACGACGTCGGCGCGCAACTGCCGAGCGCCGGTCCGCTGCCGAACATCGACCCGGTGCTGTTCGACATCCTGAAGAGCGAAGTCGGCCAGCACCTGTCGGTCGTCGACGCGTTCGTCGACGATTCGCGACGCCAGCCGCAGCCGGCGACCGACGTGCTGCTGCGCGCGGTGCACACGCTGCACGGCGCGATCGCGATGGTCGACATTCCGGTGATCGGCCACGTGCTGGCGCCGCTCGAAGGCTACGTCAAGCGCCTGCGCGCGCGCGACGAGATTCCGGGCGCCGTGGGTCTCGCCGCGCTGACCGACGCGAGCGCGCTCGTGCGCGACGTGATGACCGCGCTCGAAAACGGCAATACCGCGATGCCCGATTCGGACCTGCTCGTCGAGCGCATCGTCGCGCTGCGCGACGACCTGCCGGAGCCCGAACTCGCGCACACGCTGTACACGGCCGACGACGACGCGCCCATGGCGGTCGAAATCGCCGAGCCCGAAATCGTCGAACCCGAGCCCGTGGCGGAGGCGTTTGCCGAACCGATCGACTTCGGCGCGCCGAGCGAACTGGAACGCGCCGCCGCCGAGCTGACGCTCGAAACCCGTGCGCTCCCGATCGAGGCCGCGCCGCTCGACGAAGAGTTGTCGCTCGAATCGATTCCCGCGGCCGACACGAGCGCCGACGAAGAGCTCACGCTCGAACTCGACGACTTCGGTCGCGAACCGGAGCTGACGCTTTCCGCCGACCCGGAGCTCGCCCTCGTGAGCGAGACGGTCGAAGCCGCACCGGCCGCCGAAGAAGTGTCGTTCGACGACATCGCGCCGCCGACGCAGGACGAACTGGCCGAGCTCGCGGCCGGCGTCGAATCGATCAGCCTGTCCGACGACCCCGCGCCTTCCGAAGAACTCGTCTTGTCCGACGGCATCGCATCGTCCGAAGAACTCGTCCTGTCCGACGAGCCGGCGCTGTCCGGCGCGTTCGCGCTGTCCGACGAACCCGCGGCACCGGCGGCAGCGCAGGAAGCCGCGTCCGACGGCGACTTCGTCTTTTCGGCGAACGAACAGGCCGAATTCGACGCGCTGCTCGCCGCCGGACTGCGCGAAGAAAACACCGCGTCGCTCGTCGACGACGGCCTCACGTTCGAAGCCCCGCGCGGACTGGCCGAACCGGGCGGCGGCGACAGCCTGCTGTCGGCCAGCGAAGCGGCCGAACTCGACGCGCTGCTGTCGTTCGCGGCCGAGTCGCGCCAGGATTTCGGCGCGCACGACGCGATCGGCGCCGACGCGACGGATGCGCAAGCGAGCGACCTCGAACGGCAGGCGCAGGCGCTGCTCGACGAAGAAAACCGCCAGGCGGCCGAACGCGAAGCCGCCGAGCGCGCCGAGCGGGCGCGCATGGAAGCCGAATCCGCGGCGGCGCTCGAACGCGCCGAAAACGAACGTCTGGCGGCCGAAGCCGCCGCACGCGAGCAAGCGCAGCGCCTCGAAGCCGAAGCGGCCGAGCGTCGTGCCGCCGAGGCTGCGCAAGCCGAAGCGCAGCGTCTGGCCGAATACACCGCACGCGCCGAACGCGAAGCGGCCGAACGCGCGCAGGCGCAGGCCGAACCGGTCGCCGCGCCTGCGCCGGCCGCACCCGCCGTCGTGCTCGCGCCGATCGCCGACGATCCGCAGCCGGAAGGCAAGCTCGAGCTGCCGGACATGGACGAAGACCTGCTCGAAATCTTCGTGCAGGAAGGCAGCGACATTCTCGACCATTCCGACGCGCTGATCGCGCGCTTGCGCGACGCGCCGCACGATCGCGAAATCGTCACCGGCATGCAGCGCGATCTGCACACGCTCAAGGGCGGCGCGCGCATGGCGGGCCTCGCGCCGATCGGCGATCTGTCGCACGCGATGGAATCGCTGCTCGAAGCGATCAGCGAAGGCCGCCGCGGCATGGACCGCGGCACCGTCGAATCGTTCGAACGCGGCTACGACCGCCTGCACGCGCTGGTGCAGCGCATCGCCAAGCGACAGGCGATCGCGATGCCGGAGAACGCGATCGCGCGCTTCGAAGCGCTCGTGTCGGGCGACCTGTCGGGCCAGATCCTCGCCTCGGCCGCCGCGACCGCGGTGGCGCACGCGGCCGACGCCGCCAACGCCAAGCCCGAACCCCAGGCGCCGGCGCCCGCCGCCGAAACGCCGCAGCCGGCCAAGCCCGGCGCGCGTCCGGCCGGCCGCGCGCCGATTCCGACGTTCGACGAAGACGAGCCTCGCGCGCCGCAGGAAATGATCCGCGTGCGCTCCGACCTCCTCGACTCGCTCGTCAACTACGCCGGCGAAGTGTCGATCTACCGCTCGCGCCTGGAGCAGCAGGTCACGACGTTCCGCTTCAACCTCGTCGAATTCGAAACCACGGTCAGCCGTCTGCGCGAACAGTTGCGCAAACTGGAAATGGAAACCGAAGCGCAGATCATCGCGCGCTACCAGCGCGAGCATCACGAGCCGGGTTCCACCGTGTTCGATCCGCTCGAACTCGACCGCTTCTCGCAGCTGCAGCAGCTGTCGCGCGCGCTCGGCGAGTCGGTATCCGACTTGGTCTCGATTCAGAACCTGCTCGACGATCTGACCCGCCAGTCCGAAACGCTGCTGCTGCAGCAGTCGCGCGTCAGCTCCGACCTGCAGGAAGGCCTCATGCGTACGCGCATGGTGCCGTTCGACTCGCTCGTGCCGAGCCTGCGCCGCACCGTGCGCCAGTCGGCGCAGGAAATCGGCAAGCGCGCGCAGCTCAAGGTGGAAGGCGCGCAGGGCGAAATGGACCGCAACCTGCTCGAGCGCATGAAAGCGCCGTTCGAGCACATGCTGCGCAACGCGCTCGCCCACGGCATCGAAAGCCCGGACGACCGCCAGCGCGTCGGCAAGAATCCCGAAGGCACGGTGACGATCCAGGTCAGCCGCGAGGCGACCGAAGTGGTGCTGCGCGTGCTCGACGACGGTCGCGGCATGGACCGCGACGCGATCCGCAAGAAGGCGATCGAGCGCGGACTGCTCAACGCCGACGCGCAGCTGTCCGACCGCGACCTGTACGCGTTCATTCTCGAAACCGGCTTCTCGACCGCCGAGCAGGTGACCCAGCTCGCCGGCCGCGGCGTCGGCATGGACGTCGTGCACAACGAGATCAAGCAGCTCGGCGGCGCGCTGACGATCGACTCCGAACGCGGTCGCGGCTCGGTCTTCACGATCCGCCTGCCGTTCACGCTCGCGGTGACGCAGGCGATTCTCGTGCGCCTGGGCGAAGCGACCTACGCGATTCCGATGTCGTCGGTGCAGGGCGTCGTGCGCATCGGCCGCGACGATCTCGACCGCCGCCTCAACACGATCAATCCGATCTACACGTACGCCGGCGAAGAATTCCACATCTACGAACTGGCGCAACTGCTGAACGTGCCGGTGCCGCGTCTCGCCGACGAAGCGCAGGTGCCGCTCCTGATGACGCGTACCGGCGACCAGCGCGCCGCCGTGCGCATCGACGGCGTGGTCGGTTCGCGCGAAGTCGTCGTCAAATCGGTCGGGCCGCAGATCAGTTCCGTTCCGGGCATCTTCGGCGCGACGATCATGGGCGACGGTTCGGTCGTCATGATTCTCGATCTCGCGCCGCTCGTGCGCCGCTTCGTCGCGCTGCGCGCCGCGAGCGTCGAGGCGGGCGTCGACGTGCAGACGCTGGCGCCGGTGCCGGTCGCGCCGCCGGTCGACACGCGCCGTCAGCCGCTCGTCATGGTCGTCGACGATTCGATCACGATGCGCAAGGTGACCACGCGCGTGCTCGAGCGCAACGACATGGACGTGATCACCGCGAAGGACGGCCTGGACGCCGTCGAAAAGCTGCAGGACAAGGTACCCGACCTGATGCTGCTCGACATCGAAATGCCGCGCATGGACGGTTACGAACTCGCCACCTACATGAAGAACGATCCGCGCCTGAGGCTGGTGCCGATCATCATGATCACGTCGCGCACCGGCGAAAAGCATCGCCAGCGCGCGCTGGAAATCGGCGTCGAGCGCTATCTCGGCAAGCCGTACCAGGAAGTCGATCTGCTGCGCAACGTTCTCGAAACGCTGAGGTTGAGCCGTGCACAACCATGATCTCGACGATGAACCGGTAAGCGTCGCGCTGCTCTATCAGACGAGCCAGCTCGAAGGCCACCTCAAGGACGCGCTGAACGAACTCGGCGCCGCCGTCGTCTATGAGGCGCTGACCGCCGAAATGGACCGCGACGCGCTCGAAGGCTCGGGCGCGCACGTCGTCATCGTCAATCTCGATCCCGATATCGAATCGCACCTGGACGAGGTCTACGACCTCCTCGACGACGAGCGCTACAACGTCGTGTTCAACGACGCGCAGGTGTCGTCGGCGCTGTCGGGCTGGGAGCAGGCGCGCTGGTCGCGTCACCTCGCCGCAAAGATCATGGGCCGGCCCGAGGTCGCCGATCCGCCGCGTCCGGCCGGCGCAGAAGCGCCGCCGTCGCCGGCGCAGAAGATCGCGCGCAGCATTCCGGACGTGCCGTTGCAGCCGCCGCCGCAAAATACCTTTGTGCCGGATGCACAAACCGCCGCCATGTTCCCCGCCGACGGCGACTTGAACAACGCGCTCGGCGAACTGCTCGAAACGGCGAAGGCGCCGGCACCGCAGCTCAAGCCCGCACGCCCCGACCCGGGCGCCGTCACGTCGCCCGATCTCGTCAAGACGCCGCCCCCGGGCGATTTCAATTTCGACTTCGACGCGCTGCTCGGCGACATCCCGAACGCTTCGCCCGCCGCGCGCGCCGTGCCGGCGCAGCCCGCCGACGACGCGTTCGACCTGTCTTTGCCGGACGCCGCGCCCGCGCGGTCGGCCGCGAGCACCAACGATCTGAGCTTCGACTTCGATCTCGGCAGCCTCGACGCACCGGCGAAGCCGGCGGCGCCGGCGCCGGCCGCGGCGTCCGACTTCGGGCTCGGCGGCGACTTCGGCAACGACGCGTTCGCCGATCTCGGCACCCTCGATGCGAAGACCGAAACCTCCGATTTCGCGAGCGACCTCGACAACCTGTTCGGCGACGCGCCGGCAAAGTCCGCGTCGACCGGCGACGAACCGACGTTCGATTTCGACCTCGCGTCGGCGTTCGGCGACGAACCCGAGCCGCCGGGCGCCGGCGGCGTCGAAGTCGTCGACTTCGACGCGGCGATGTCCGATCTCGCCGGCGCGATTCCGGGCTCGCGCGACCTGCCGAGCCCCGACGAACTCGGCGCCTCGACGACATTCGATCTGCCGGTCAAGAACAAGCCGGCGGAACCCGCGCGCGGCGCACGCAGCGCGCCGACAGCGACGCCGAGCTGGGGCCTCGAGCCCGTGGTCGAGAACGACGGCGACGACGCACCGGCCGCGCCTGCGGCAGACGTGAAAATACCCGCCGTCGAAAAAGTCTCCGCGGTCGATTCGCTGCTGGCGGGATCGAACTGGTCGCTGGCTTCGCTCGACGACGACGCGCCGGCAGGCCCGGTGCCCACCGGTCCGGCGACGTTCGGCATGGAAAAGATGGACGCCGAGGAATTCCTCGCGCCCGAAGGCGGCGACGAGGCGAAGTTCGACTTCGACACGTCGCTCAAGCTCGATCTGATTCCGATGGAAGAGGCCGTATCGCCGGAGCGCGCGCGTCCGGAGCTCGTCTCCGAACATCGCCTCGACGAGGCGAGCGGCGTGTTCGTTCGCAACGTCGTCGTGCTCGGCGCGTCGATCGGCGGTCCCGAAGCGGTGCGCGAATATCTTTCGGCGCTGCCGGCGCGCTTCCCGGCGCTGTTCGTGCTCGCGCAGCACATGGGCGCGGAATTTCTCGAACTCATGGCCGCGCAGCTGGCGAAGGCCACGCCGCTCACGGTGCGCTCGCCGCAGCACGGCGACCGCGTCGGCCACGGCGAAATTCTCGTCGTGCCGACGACGCATCGCCTGCTGATCGAGCCGACCGGCGTCGTACAGCTGGCGCACCTGCCGGAAGCCTCGCCATACACGCCGTCGATCGATCTCGTGATCCGCGACGTGGCCGACCGCTTCAAGGCGTCGGCCACCGCGATCATCTTCTCGGGCATGGCCCACGACGCGATCGACGGCAGCAAGCACCTCGCGTCGCTCGGCGGCAAAATCTGGACGCAGGACCCCGACACGTGCGTCATCAGCTCGATGGTCGACGGCGCGCGCGACGCGGGCATCGTCACGTTCACCGGTTCGCCGGGCGAGCTGGCGCAGCACACCATCGCCACTCTGGGCAAGGCATAAAAAGGCAGGCCGCGACAGCATGGATACCCCGCGCGAAATCCGAGGCGTACTGATTCCGATCACGAACGGCCGCGTGCTGCTGCCGAACGCGACGGTGGCCGAAGTCATCACGTTCGCGAATCTGGAAAAAATCCCGAATGCGCCGGAATGGCTTTTGGGACGACTGGCGTGGCGCGGCTGGCGCCTGCCGCTGTTCTCGTTCTCGATCCTTTCCGGGCTCACGCACGAGGAAGGCTCGACCGGCGCGCGCGTGGCGGTGCTCAAGGCGCTGTCGGGCCACGCCAAGATGCCGTTCATCGCGATGCTGACGCAGGGCTTCCCGCGTCTGACGACGATCAGCCAGGAATTGCTGATTCCGACCGGCGACGAACACCACCACCCGACGGGCGTACGCGCGCAGGTACTCGTGCGCGACGACCAGGCCGTGATTCCCGATCTGAACCAGATCGAGGCGTTGATGGAGCAGGCGCTGGCGGCTTGATGCCGCGGGCCGAACCTGGGAGTGATGCCGATGTACAAGTTGACGATGGTCGCCGCGGTTGCATGCCTGTCGGCCGGTTCCGCCCTGGCGGGGTGCATCGACGATCCGCGCAGTTGTATGAACTCCGCCGCCGGGTCCTACTGCAAGGACAATCCGCAGGCGTGCCTGGATCACCCGAACTCGGTGTCGAGTCCGAGCGTGTGGCAGCGTCTGATCGAGCGCCTTCGCGAGGCTCAGCCGAAGCTCTCGCCGAGCGATACCGCCGGCCCGCCGAAACGCTGATCGCGCTTCGGCGACATCGGCGCGCAGCGCGACCGCGCCAAAAGTGAGACGCCGCGCACGCTGCGGGCAATCCGCGCCGCGCGGCATGTCGGTTTTCCCGCTCCGCCAGCGTTCTACATCGCAGATGCCATAGCCGCGTCCGTGCATGCTGCGAGGCGTGCGCGCGGCGCCATTCACGGGGCGGGGGACATATGCGATCTTGGAAACAACGGTTGGCGCTCGCGTTCGCGGCGCTCGGCGGCGGCGCGGCAATGGCGCAGGAGCTGCCGTATCCGATTCTGTTCGTCACGCAGTTTCCGATTCCCGGCGATTTCACGGCGATCGGATCGGTGTTCGGCAACCATCGCGGTTCGGTCGATCTCGTCGGCCGCGGCGGCGACCTGTACGTGCGCTACCCGAACGGCACGCTGCGCAACCTCACGCAGGAGGCGGGCTACGGCAACGCCGGCATGCAGGGCGCGACGTCGATCGCGGTGCGCGATCCGGCGATGTCGTGGGACGGCACCAAGGCCGTCTTCAGCATGGTCGTCGGCGCGCCGACGCAGCAGTTCGTCTACGTGCAGTCGTATTTCCAGCTGTACGAAATCACGGGCCTGGGCGCCGGCCAGACGGCCGTCGTCACGAAGGTGGCGAACCAGCCGCCCGACTACAACAACGTCAGTCCCGCTTATCTGAGCGACGGCAGCCTCGTCTTCGTCAGCGACCGGCCTCGCAACGGCGCGCGGCATCTGTATCCGCAGCTCGACGAATACGAAGAAGCGCCGACGCCGACCGGCCTGTGGCGCCTGCAGCCGGCGAACGGCCGACTCGAACTTCTGCAGTACGCCGTGTCGGGCTCGTTCAACCCGATCGTCGACAGCTACGGACGCCTGTTGTTCACGCGCTGGGACCACCTGCAGCGCGACCAGCAGAACGAAGGCGCGAACAACCCGTACGGCATTTTCAACTGGTCGAGCGAAGGACCGCAGTCGACGCCGACGCCGGACCGCAGCGAAGTGTTTCCCGAGCCGCGCATCGCCGTGGGCGGCAGCAGCGTCAACGGATTCACGATCAACCACTTCTTTCCGTGGGTGGTGAACCAGGACGGCACCGAGGAAGAAACGCTCAACCACGTCGGCCGCCACGAACTGCACAGCTACTTCAACCGCAGCTTCAACGAGGCGGGGCAGGTGGAGTTCATCGCGCCGCCGCGCAACAACATTCTCAACTTCTTGCAAATGCGGGAAGACCCGACGATGCCGGGCCGCTACGTCGGTGTCGACGCGCCGGAGTTCTACACGCACGCATCGGGCCAGATCGTGCGCATCGACGCGCCGCCGACGCGCAATCCCGCGACGATGACGGTGACGTACCTCAATCCCCGCAGCAGCACGGGCTTCTACGACGGCACGCCGGGCGATCCGGTGCCGGCCGACTTCACCGGACACTATCGCAATCCGCTGCCGCTGTCGGACGGACGCATGATCGCCGCGCACACGGCCGAATCGCGCCTCGCGGCCAACGACGGCACGCGCGCGAATCCGAACGCGCGCTATCAGTTCCGCCTGAAGCGTCTCGCCGCCGGCGCGGGCGGCTATCTCGCGCCGGTCGAAAACCTCACGCCGGGCATCAGCAAGAACGTGAGCTACTGGGACCCCGACGTGCTCGTGAGCTACAACGGGCCGATGTGGGAGCTGTCGCCGGTCGAGGTGCGCGCGAAAACCGCGCCGCCGACGACGGCGTTCGCGCTCAAGCCGCCGGAACAGCAGGCGTTCGCGCTCGAAAGCGTCGATCCGGAAGCGTTCCGCGCGTACCTGCGCGCGAACGGCCTGGCCGTACTCGTCATGCGCAACGTGACGACGCGTGACGCCGCCGACAAGCAGCAGCCGTTCAGCCTGCGCGTACCGGTGCCCAACGGCGCGCAGACGATCGGCGCCGGCGGCCTTTTGTACGATATTACCCATATGCAGTTTTTCCAGGGCGACCAGATTCGCGGCAAGGGCGGCATGGCCGATCCGGCCGACGGCCGTCGCGTGCTGGCGCAGGCGATGCACGACGCGCCGGCGACGGCGGCGAACGTCGGCGCCGCGGGCGGCCCGCCCGGCAGCGTGCCGATCGCGAGCGACGGATCGGTCGCGCTGTTCGTGCCGGCGCTGCGTGCGCTGGCCTGGCAGTCGACGCAGTCGAACGGCGCGCCGGTCGTGCGCGAGCGCTACTGGATCTCGTTCCAGCCCGGCGAGGTCCGCGCGTGCGACGGCTGCCACGGCGTCAACCAGCAGAACCAGGCGTCGCAGCCGGCGGCGAACAACACGTCGATCGCGCTGCGCGAACTCCTCGCGCGCTGGCGCACCAAACAGGTCGACCTGATCTTCGCGAGCGGCATCGAGCCGCGCTGAGCGAAGCGGTGCGTTTGCCGCCGTTCGCCGGCGAGAACGGCGACGAGGCCGCCTGCGGAGGCGATGTCACGGCTGCCCGGCTCGCAAGACTCCTCGACGACGACCTTACGAACTCGCGGCGACCGACGCGCCGTTCCTCGTCGACGGCGAACTGCGGCTCCTCGCACGCCGCGCGCCGATCAAGGGCGAGATCACACTGCCGCCGGTGGGCCTGACGTTCGATCGCGCCGAGTCGACGGTCGAACTGCGCGCGAATCTCGACGACATCCTGCGCGACGGCGACGCGGACGGCTTGACCGATCTTGCCGAGCGGCAGCTGCTGCTCGATCCCGACGACCCCGACAGCGACGGCGATGGCATCCGCGACGGCGACGACGCGCTGCCGAACGTCGCGCGCGGCGCGGCGAGCGGCGACCGCGAACGTGCGTTCGCCGCGGTGTTCGCACGGCTACGCGGAACCGGCAACGCGATTTCCGTCGGCGTGCCGGGCTCGCAGGCGTTCGTGCGGCGCCGTACCGGCGACGAGGCGACGCTGTTCGTCGTGACCGATCCGGCAAACTTCGCAGGGCTCGACGCCGCACACCGCATCGTCGTGCTGCCGCCGTCGTTCGATTTCGCGGCACTGGCGAAGCACGATGCGTACGCGATCTTCAACCCGGTTCACATTTCGCTGGCGCTGCTCGGCAACGGCCGCTACGCGCAAGCGAGCTACAACACCGGCTGGTCGTGGGGCGCGTTCCGCCTGGTGCTGCGCGACGGACGCTGGATCGTCGTCGAGGGCGTCACTGTCATGACCTGACGCAACTACCGCTTCGGCGGCACCGCCCACGCCAGCGCACGCGTCAGTGCCGCCGGAAACACGGTCAGGTGATCCTCGTCGGCGAGCACGGTCGATGCGATCGAGAAGTTCGCATAGCGGCGCGATTTCAGCGTCTTCTCGAACGCGCGCATGTCGGCGACCATGTCCTTCGTGCGGTTGTAGCGCGCGTCGTTCGAGCCGGGCTTGACCGTCTCGAAACCGCCGATCGCCATGAATACCTGCGCCTGCAGCGTGTCGTGCGACGCGACGTAGTCCTGCGCGCGCCTGAGCATCGTTTTGCCGTCCCACCACAGCGACGGGCTCGTGAGCACGTAGCGGTCGAACATCGAAGGCTCGGTCAGCAGCACGTGCGCGCCGAGCAGACCGCCGTACGAATGTCCGGCGAACGTCTTGCGCTTGCCGTCGATGCGGTAGTGCCGCGCGACGAAGGGCAGCACGTCGTCGCGCAGGAACACGCGATAGCGCTCGGCCTCGCCGAAGGCGGGCTTGCGGCCGGGCATGTCGGAAACCGCGTTCGGTTCGCCGCCGGCGCTCGGCGTGTAGTCGCGCCGGCGGCTGTATTCGGGCGTGTCGCCGGTCGCGTACGACAGGCCGACGAGGATGAAATCTTCCAGACCCTTGCCGTGATCGCCGACGCGCCGGCCGATCGCGCGCAACAGCGGAAACGCGTAGTTCGCGTCGGTGACGAACACGACCGGATAGCGGCGCTGCGGCTCCCGCGCGTACGACTCGGGCAGCGCGACGAAGACGCGGTATTCGCGATCGAGCACGGTCGAACGGATCGCGCGGACTTCGGTGTCGTCGATCGAATACTTTGGGACCGCGGGGTCGGTGGGCGGGGCGAGGGATTGGGCGTGCGCCGAAACGGCGAATGCGGCAAAAGTGATATTGAGAAGAAGGCGAAAAATCATCATTCTGGCGTTGAGTTCCTGCGACTCCCTCTCCCCCGCAAGCTTGCGGGGGAGAGGGATAGGGTGATGGGAATGCGTGCGATGCTGCGTCGAAGGTTGAGGTGGTGTGAAGCGTCGCCCCTCACCCCGACCCTCTCCCCCCAAGCGAGCTTGGGGGAGAGGGAGTTTCTACGATCGAGGTTTAACGGAGTGCTAAACGGCC
>NZ_JAOVZO020000002.1 GCF_025717065.2 Tahibacter soli
CTGGCGGTGTATCGCGGCGACCAGGTGTTTCGCGAGGACGTGCGCAAGGTGAGCTTGCGCGCCGGCGACACGCTGGTGATGCACAGCGCGTGGCGCGATCTCGTGCACGCGGCCGAAGACCGCGACTTCGTCGTCGTCACCGACATTCCGAAAGAGGAAGCGCGCCCGGCGAAGCTGTGGCACGCGCTGACGTTCTTCGCGCTCGCGATGCTGCTGGGCCTCTTCACCAGCATGAAGCTGTCGGTCGCGATGCTGACCGGCGCGGTCGGCATGCTGCTCGCCGGCGTGCTGACGATGGACGAGGCGTACAGCGCGATCAACTGGAAGACGATCTTCACGCTCGCCTGCCTGATTCCGCTCGGCTGGGCGATGGACTCGACCGGCGCCGCGGCGTGGGTCGCGCAGGAAGTGCTCGTGTATCTCGGCGCCTGGCCGCAGTGGGCGCTGCAGGCGGTGATCGCGGTGCTGTCGCTGTTCTTCGCGCAGGTCGTGTCGAACGTCGGCGCCACCGTGATGATGGTGCCGATGGCGATCAACATCGCGCTCGCCTCGAACGGCAACCCGGCCGTGTACGCGCTGATCGTCGCGATCTCGACGTCGAACACGTTCCTGATCGCGAACGCGAACCCGGTGCTGACGATCGTCGGCGGCCCCGGCGGCTATCGCCGGCGCGACTTCCTGCGCGTCGGCGCGCCGCTGACGCTGCTGCTGCTCGTCACGCTGCTGGTCTGCGTGAACTGGCTGATCGCGCGGTAGCGTTTGTGGCCTGTAACAGATAAATCGGAAGAGGGATCGCAAAGGACGCATCGTGCAGGACGCCGCTGCGGAGCGAGGCCGAGCACAAGCTATTGGCCGAGTGAGCAGCAAGTACGGCGCGGCCAGGACGAGCGAGCTACTTTCGATTTGTCTGTTGCAGGCCACTAGGGCTCGACGACGTTGCCGTCGACGATGCTGACCGGCACGCCCGCCAGTCCGCTGCGGCACGGCCCGCCGAGGCACGCGCCGGTCGGCACGTCGAACGTCGCGCCGTGAGCGGCGCAGATGATCACGCCGTCCTTGATCAGAAACTTGCCGGGCGACCAGTCGAGCCGGCGTCCGGCGTGCGGGCACTCGTTGTGATACGCGTAGACGCGCTCGCCCTGGCGCAGCACCATGACGCTGAAACCGCCGGTCGAACTGGCGACGTCGACCGCGACAGCGCCGCCGTCCGGAACGTCGTCGACGCGGCATAACACCTTGTTTTCGTTCATCCTGACTTGCGGCACTTGAGTCCGCGATGGCAATCCCCAGACTGGGACCTCAGCAATCGGCAATGATGCCATACGGAGCAAAGCGCTCATGTACACCACCATGTTCCGGCTTCCGCGCACGCGCCATCCGTTCCTGCGCGCCGTGTCCGCCGTCATCGGCGTTCTGATTCTCGCCGCGCTCGTGGTGTTCGGATTCTTCGCAGCGCTCGCGCTCGTCACGATCGGCGCCGTCATCTGGGCCGCGCGTCAGTTCGTCCGTCCGACCGCGGCTCCCGCGCAGGCCGAGCGTCCGCAGGCGCCGCCTCCGCCGCCGGGCGTCATCGAGGGCGAGTTCACGGTCGTGCGCGATCGTTCGACGACGCGCTGAACTTAGTGGCCTGTAACAGACAAATCGAAAGTAGCTCGCTCGTCCTGGCCGCGCATGACTTGCTGCTCACTCGGCCAATAGCTTGTGCTATTGGCCTCGCTCCGCAGCGGCGTCCTGCACGATGCGTCCTTCGCGATCCCTCTTCCGATTCATCTGTTACAGGCCACTAGTCAGTCCTCGCCGACGTCGGGCAAAAGTTCGAGCGCCATGACGATGGCGTCCTCGCGACCGCGCACGGCCGGGTAGTAGTTCGGCCGCCGGCCTATCTCGTTGAAACCGAGCTGGTCGTACAGCGCGATCGCCGGCCCGTTCGACGGGCGCACTTCGAGAAACACGCGCTCGGCGCGATGCCAGCGCGCAAGGTCGATCAGGCGCCGCATCAGCCGGCGGCCGTGCCCGTTGCCCTGCTCGCCCGGACGCACGCAGACGTTGAGCACGTGCGCCTCGCCCGCGGCGACCGAGAGGATGCCGTAGCCGACGATTTCGTTCGGCCGCGACAGCACCCAGCAGTTGTAGCCCGCACGCATGCAGTCGCGAAAGATGCCGATCGCCCACGGAAACGGATAGGCCGCGGATTCGACCTCGACGACGCGCTCGAGATCCTCGAGCTTCATCGGGCGGATTTCCGGAAACAGCGGCTGCAGGATCGCGACCATCTCAGCGCACCGCCAGACGCCGCTTGAGCGGCTTCAGCGCCTGCCACAGCAGGCGCTTGGCCATCGCGTCGCCGCGCAGCGCCGACGGCGCCGCGGCCACGACGATCGACGCGCGCTGCTGCGTCGCGGTCGGCAGTTCGGCGCCGAGCACGCGGGCGAGATGCTCGCCGAGTACGAGGTACGCGCCGGCGTCCAGATCAAGCGCGTCGAGCTTGCCGCCGCGCGCCACGCACCAGCCGATCGCTGCGTCGGCGACGCCGAGCGTGCGCACGATCGCGTCGGCGGCCGGCGTGCGCGCCTCGTCGCTGACCACGAGCAGACGCACGCCCGCGGCGTTCGCCGCGGCGTCGGCCGCGGGCGACGCCGGTTCTCCGGCGCGCGGCGTGGCCGAGCGCAGGCGATACACGCGCACGCCCATCGCGTCGAGGCGGCGCAGGCGCTCGGCGTCGGGTGCGTAAACGGTCTGCGCGCTCATCGCTTGCGCTCCAGATCGAGCTTGCCGAGGTCGACGAGAAACTCGGCGTAGATCGTGTCGAGCGCGGCGCCGAACGCATCGACGGTCGATTTCAACTCGTCGCTCTTCGCGGTCTCGGATGCCTTGTACACGTGTTCGTCGAGCAGATCGCCGCCGCGCTCGATGCGCAGTTGCACCGAGACCTCGGCATGCTGGCCATCGGCCGCGCGCACGCGGTCGAAGCGCAGGATCACGCCGGTGATGACGAGCGCGTCGGCGCTCGCGGGCAGGCGATCGGTCACGAGCGGCGCGATCTGCGCGCGGCGCAGCACGCCGATCAGCCGTCGCTGCAACAGGCGCGCCGGCGGATCGACCCAGTGCTGGTAGTGATACGTCTGCAGCGCCCGGCCGTCTTCGCGCTGCGTGAAGATCAGCGCCTGCTCGGAATACAGGCCGTCGGCCGCGAACACGTTCACGTCGATCGGCAGTTCGAACCGGCGCGTCACGGCGGCGTAGTCGAGCGTCGGCTCGGGCAGCCGGTAGTACACCATGTCCGGCACGGTCGGCGCGGTGCATGCGGCGGTCAGGAACGCGATGGCGAACGCCAGAACGACGGACTTCATTTCTCCGATTCCTCCAGCTTGTCGGCCTTCGGCGAGAGCAGCAGGCGATTCGGATTCTTGCGGATCTCGCGGCTGAATTCGTCGACGTTGCGGCTCGCCGCGTCCAGATGATGCACGATCGCGTCGATGCGGCCCGACAACGCCGACAGGATGGCGCGCAGATCGGTCAGCGCCTCGTTCACGGCCGGGCGGTTTTCCTTCGCGATCGCCGCGATTTCGATCAGCGCGGTGTCGAGGCTTTCCTTGGTGGTGACGAGATCGACGCTGACCGCGCGCACGTCGCCGAGGATGCCGCTGACCGCCTGCCGGTTCGACGGCTTGAGCAGGTCGTTCGCGGCGTCGGACACGTGGTTGAGCCGCACCAGCAGCGCCTGCGCCTGCGACACGATTTCCGGCGTTCCCTTGTCGAGCGAGCCCGTGATCGAGTCGACGCGCTGCGACAGCGTGCGCACGAGCGGCGTGATCTGGGTGCGCGTGAGCGAGGTGATTTCGCCGGCGAGTTCGTTCATCGCGCCGAAGATGTCGGAGCTCTCCTCGCCCTTGATCTCGGCACCGAGCGCGAGGTTGTTCTTTTCCTTGCCTTCGTAGATGCCGATCGACACGTCGGCGAGCAGGCCGCTCGACTGCAGCCGCGCGATCGAGTCGGTCGGAATCGGCCAGTCCTCGCGCACGCTCAGCGTGACCTTGTAGCGCGTGCCGTCGGCGCCGCGCTCGGGCGTCAGCGCGCTGACCTGGCCGATGCGATAGCCCTGGTAGAACACCGGCGCGCCGTGGCGCAGGCCGGTGACGTTGCGATAGTACGTGTGATAGTCGGCGCGGCCGCCGGACGAGCCGGTGATCAGGTACAGCCCGACCAGGAGCAGCGCCAGCGCCGCCAGCACGACCGCCCCGACCAGAGTGTAGTTCACATGATCACGTTTCACGTTGTTCCTTTTTCCAATCCTTCCGATATTCGCTCCCTCTCCCCCAGGCTTGCCTGGGGGAGGGTTGGGGTGAGGGGGCGCCGTCGCGATCCTCGTCGAGATCGACGAAATACCAAGCGCCGCCCCCTCACCCGGCCTCTCCCCAAGCAAGCTTGGGGGAGAGGAGGCAGATATTGCTAAGCGTCCTCTTCCGTCAGCCGCTTCATGTACGCGTCGACGTCGACCACCACCTCGCGCGGCCGCCGGTTCAGCAAATCCTGGATGCGCTCGTTGTCGGCGTTGCGCACCTCGTCGACCGTGCCGGTCATGAGCACCCTGCCCTGGTCCAGCACGGTAATGGTATCGGCAATCTTGAACGCGCTTTCAAGCTCGTGCGTGACGACCACGATCGTCATGCGCAGCGCGTCGCGCAGGCGCAGGATCAGCTCGTCGAGTTCGGCCGATACGACCGGGTCGAGCCCCGCCGACGGTTCGTCGAAAAACAGCAGCTTGGGGTCCATCACGATCGCGCGCGCGAGCGCGGCGCGCTTGACCATGCCGCCCGAGAGCTGGCTCGGCATCAGATCCTGGAAGCCGCCGAGGTTGACGACCTCGAGCTTGATGCGGCTCATGATGCGGATCGTGTTCTCGTCGAGCGTCGTCAGTTCGCGCAGCGGCAGCGCCACGTTGTCGCCGACCGACAGCGACGTGAGCAGCGCGCCGCCCTGGAACGACACGCCGATCTTGCGACGGATATCCAGCATCTGCGCGGCGTCGGCATGCGCGATGTCGACGCCGAGCACGCGGATCGTGCCGGCGCTCGGCCGGTGCAGACCCAGCACGTGACGCAGCAGCGTGCTCTTGCCCGACCCCGAACCGCCCATGATCACGCGGATCTCGCCCGGTTCGACGCGAAAATCGACGTCGGCAAGAATGCGCCGCTTGCCGTACCAGGCTTCGAGTCCGCGCACGTCGATCAGCGCTTCGGCGTCGGCCACGTTCCCGCCTATCGATTGAGGAAGAACGAGAAGATCATGTCCGCCACGATGATGTAGCAGATCGACAGCACCACCGCGCGCGTCGTCGCACGGCCGACGCCCTCGGCGCCGCCGGTCACGCCGAAGCCGGTGCTGCAGCCGATCAGCGTGATCAGGATCGCGAACACCACGCTCTTGGCGACGCCCTGCCAGATGTCGCCCGGTTCGAGCAGCGCCATCGTGTTCATGATGTACGCGAGCGGCGTGACGTTGAGCGCCGGCGCGCTGTACAGCGCCGCGCCGAGTATCGCCAGCGTGTCGGCGAAAATCGTCAGCGCCGGCAGCATCACCAGCATCGCGATCAGCGCCGGCGCGACGAGATAGCGCACCGGCTCGATGCCGATCACGTTCAGCGCGTCGACTTCCTGCGACACCGTCATCGACCCGATGCGCGCGGCGAGCGCCGAACCGGAACGGCCGGCGACGAGGATCGCCGTGATCAGCGCGCCGAATTCGCGCGTGACCGACTTGGCGACCGCGAGCACCACCTGCGACTGCGCGCCGAATTCCTTGAGCGCCGCGACGAACTGGATGCCGAGCATGATGCCGATCGTCAGCGACAGCATGCCGACGATCGGCAGCGCGTCGACGCCGATGCGGCGCATTTCCGCGGCGATCGACGCGATGCGCACCGGCTGCCCGCGCCGCCAGCCGACGAGCGCGAACCAGAAGCTTTCGGCCAGCAGCATCCCCGCATAGCCGAAGCCGGCGATCGAACCGATCGTCGCCCGGCCGAGGCTCGCGAGCGGGCGCGTGACCGGCTCCATCAGACCGCGCGCGCCGCTTCGACGTCGGCGACGATCGGAAACACGCGGTCGAGCCGCGCGAGTTCGAGCACCGCCATCACCGCCTGGCTGACCGCGACGAGCGCGAAGCGCCGGCCGTTCTGGCGCGCGTTCTGAAACCCTTCGACGAGCGCGGCGATGCCCGACGAATCGATATAGCTCACGGCCGACAGCTCGACGCCGACGCGGCAGTCGCGCGGTCTGATGGGAGCCGGTCACGCGCCCGCTCGCGAGCCTTTCGGCCGGGCGACGATCGGTTCGATCGCCGGCTTCGGCTATGCGGGGATGCTGCTGGCCGAAAGCTTCTGGTTCGCGCTCGTCGGCTGGCGGCGCGGGCAGCCGGTGCGCACCGCGTCGATCGCCGCGGAAATGCGCCGCATCGGCGTCGGCGCGCTGCCGATCGTCGGCATGCTGTCGCTGACGATCGGCATCATGCTCGGCATC
>NZ_JAOVZO020000003.1 GCF_025717065.2 Tahibacter soli
GCCTGTCCGAACGGCGCTAGGGCCTTCCCCATTCCAGTTCGCGGATTTTCGCGCCGCCGTCTTCGCGCGTGACGACGACGGTGACGGCTTCACTGAACGATTCGCCGGAGATCGCGACGTAGACCCAGCCGAGGTCCGCGGGCGTCATGTCGGGCATGTCGTCCTCCGCCGACATCACGCAGACCTCGATCGAGGCGCCGTCGGTGACGTCCGCGTATTCGATCATCCCTTCGTAGTCGCGCTGCAGGAGGTCGGCCGTGATCGCGGCGAGATCGCGCGAGAGCATCGCCTGCGCGGCGCGGAAGTCGCCGTCCACGAGGTGTTCGGCGAACTGCTGCGCGGTAAACGCGGCGAGATCGAGCGCGCCTTCGCCATCGCCATCGCCGTCGTCGTCCGACGTCTCGGTCGCGGTGCCTGGAGCAGCCGCGAGCGCGCCGAGGAGCGTCTCCTTGATGTCGCGAACCGGACCGGCATCGACGCCGCGTCGATCGAACTGCGCGATCAGTTCGTCGAACGACGCGTCGACGGCGGCCTTCGGATCGTAACCGCCGGCGAGCTTGCGTCGCGAGCGCTCGGCCTGCTGCGCGCCGGGGACGGCGTAGTAGCCGGTCAGCGAGTCGAACGTGCGTACCGCCGCGGCGTAGTCGCCGAGCTGTTCGAGCAGCAATCCCTTCAGATACACCCAGTACTCTTCGGCGTGCACCGCATTCGCGAGATCGTACAGTTCGGCCGCTTCGCGCAGCGTCGCGCGATGGATCGGCAGTGCGAAGTCGTCGGCGCCCGGCTCCCAGCCGCGCTTCAACGGTGCGTCGAGCGATCTTGCGATGCCGCGCGACTGGCGGCGTGTGGCGAGCGAGTAGATTTCCGCCGCGGCGGCGCGGCGATCGTCGTCGGTGACGTCGGCCATATCGGCGTTGCGAAGTCCGTCGAGAACGGCATCGGCCCCTTCGGCGGCAAGCGCCGCGATGTGTCGCAGCGCGGTCGCCTGTCGTCGCTTCTCGTCGGCGCCTTTCTTTCCGGCCGTGGCAGCGGTATCCAGGCGGGCCGCTTTCGCCGTGAGGGCCGCGGCAGCTTCGGCATTGCAACTCGTCGTGTTCACGATCGTCGCGCCCTCACTGAGTGCCGTCGAGCGGCGCCGGCTTCGGCGAGCGTCGAAGACTCAGCATCGCCAGGCCGTAGCCGAGCAACGCCGCCGCGAAAGCGCGAGCTAGGCCCGGCGGATAGAACTCGACGGTGTGCGGCGGCGTCGCCAGCGAGAGCGCGACGTCGAGCACCTGGAAGCCGACGAACGCCGCGACAACATGTGCGAACCGGTACTTCGCGACGCCCAGTGCGAAACGCCAGTATAACAGCGCCGCGACGACGAAGATCGCCGTGCGCCGGACCAGACGCGCGTTGTCGACGGCGGTCTGGATCGTCGCGCCGTAGATTTCCCAATGCGCCATCGTCAATCCGCTGCAGAAGCCGATGACGTTCGCGGACAGGAAGATCAACGCCGACCAGCCGGCAATCCGCTTCCAGTGCATTCCGATCCCCGGTTCGTCGGCCGTCGACGCTACGCGATTTTCACGACGCGACACCGCTCGCACAACGGGTACGACGCGAGAAACGCCGCCGTCAGTGCGCGCATCTCGTCGAACGATGGCCCGTAGAGATACAGCGCGGTCTCCGACGGCCCCTGCCAGTAGCTGTAGATGTGGCCGCGATCGCCGACGGCGCTTTCGAGCGCGTCGTACACGGCGTTGGAATCGCAGCTTTCGTAGACCGAGTCCGGCAGGTCGGTGCCGTTCAAATACACGCCCAGACCTTCGGCGGCGCCGAACGCGCGCGGCGGGGCGTTGCCGACGAGCAACTGCGAGCCGTTCGGCGCGCCGAGGTCTTCGAGGTTCGCGACGAGCCAGTCGAGCACGTCGGGCGTGGCCGCATCGAGGCGAATTTCCAGGTCCGCATACTCGACCTCGCCCGACGGCGACATCTGCGTGCCGCCGCCCGTGACTTCGCCGTAGGCGGCCGCGGCGAGCCGCTCATTCAGCGGGTCTTCGAACAGGTCGCCGCGATGCATCGGCTGCAGCTTCGCGTTGAGTCGGGCGGTGACGAAGACTTCGGACATGGGCTTTCCGGCATGGCGGCAAACCGCGGACGCTACACCGCGGCCGTCGCACACGGCAAGGCGACGGCGCGCGCGACGTCTGCGACCTGCGTCACGCCGTCAACGAGTGAACGAGTGCATTTCTTGACTTGCGTTGGCGCGGCTCACACACTGCGTTCGATCAAACCCCCATGACTCGTCATCCGGTGCGTTGCGGGACGCCCGGACACGTCGGAGATCGCCTATGCCTTTGCGCAGGGACGTCCTGAAGTGGAGCATCGCCGCCAGCGGCGCCGGCCTGCTGCCGAAAGCCGCGCGCGCGGCCGCCGACCCGAAAGCGATGCTCGTGTACCTGTGTCCGCCCGACGGCGAAGCGCCGGAGCTCGCAACGCCGAGCCCGCCGGCGCGGCCGTTCGTGCAGCCGCTGTTCGTGCCGCCGATCAAGCAGCCGGTAGAGCGGCTCGTGCCGCCGCCCGATCCGCGCGCGCATCAATTGTATAAAGATTATCTGCCGCGCAAGTTCTACGAAATCCGCGAGCAGGAATTCGTCTGGTGCTACCACCCCGACGCGCCGTACGACAAGGGCAGCGGATCGTGGGGCTTCGACGGTTCGACGCCCGGGCCGACGTACCACGCGCGCTACGGCGAACCCGTGCTCGTGCGCCGCTACAACGAGCTGCCGACCGTGGGCGTGTCGAAGGTGAACTTCGCGCTGCCGTCGACGACGACGCACCTGCACAACGGCCACACGGCGTCGGAAAGCGACGGCCAGCCGCAGGACTGGATCGACTCCGGCGAGTTCTGGGACCACCACTACGCGAACTTCCCGGCGCGGCAGGACCCGCGCGAGAAGCTCACGACGCTGTGGTACCACGACCATCGCATGGACTTCACCGCGGCGAACGTCTACGCCGGCCTCGACGGCTTCTACCTCTTGTTCGACGACGAGGATTCCGGCGACGAGAACGATGCGAACCCGCGCGCGTGGCGCCTGCCGAGCGGCGACTACGACGTGCCGCTGATCTTCCACGACATCCTGTTCGACGAGAACGGGCAGGTGCGCTGGAACTCGTTCAACACCGACGGCATTCTCGGCGACCGCTACACGGTCAACCGCAAGATACAGCCGTTCTTCGAGGTCGAGGCGCGCAAGTACCGCTTCCGTCTGCTCAACGGCGGACCGTCGCGCTTCTATCGCTTCGCGCTGTCGACCGGAAAACCCTTTTGCGTGCTGACCGGCGACGGCAACGTGCTGCCCGAGCCGATCGACGCCGACCAGATCTATCTCTCGGTCGCGCAGCGCGTGGACGTCGTGCTCGACTTCTCGCAGCACCGGCCGGGCGACAGGATCCACCTCGTCAACAACCTCGAACAGACGAACGGCAAGGGGCCGTCGGGCCGCACGCTCGATCCGCCGGTGCCGATCCTCGAATTTCGCGTGAAGGCCGCGACCGGCCCCGATCCGAGCCGCGTGCCGAAGCGCCTGCGACCGCTGCCGGTCGTCGACATGAGCCTCGTCAAGCAGCACCGCGTATGGGAGTTCGACTACGACGGCGGCCTGTGGACCGTCAACGGCAAGGTGTTCGAACCCAACCGCATCGACGCGGGCGTCGAGCGGGGCTCGGCCGAGATCTGGACGATCCGCAACGGCGGCAACAGCTGGTCGCATCCGGTGCACTGCCACTTCACCGAGTTCATCATTCTCGAAGTGAACGGACGGCCGATCCATCCGACGACGCTGCAGGATCACGTCGACGGCCGCCACGTGTTCACCGAAAACCTCGACCCCGACAACGGCAAGCGACCGCGCGTGCACACGTTCATGGGCGGGCAGCGCCGCGACGTCGCGACGATCCTGCCCGGCGACGAGATCAAGGTGTACATCCGCTTCAGCGACTTCCTGGGCAAGTACGTCATGCACTGCCACAACGTCGTGCACGAAGACCACGCGATGATGATCCGCTGGGACATCGTCGAACCCGGCAAGGGCTTCGTCGGTTCGCGTTCGGTGCGGCAGGTGTATGGCACGCCGCCGGCGCCGCCGCATCTGGAGCCGCGCCCGGCGAACGGCACGCAGCAGGCCGACCAGGTGGAGGACGACCGATGAACCGCCGCGAATGGCTCGGTCTTTCCGACGGTGCCGCCTGCCGCGTCACGCCGGTGCCGAACGTCGTCGTCACGACGCACGAAGGTCGCCGCGCGCTGTTCCACGACGATCTCGCACGCGGCAGGATCGTGCTCGTGCAGTTCGCGTCGCTCGCCGACGACGCGGGCTACCCGGTGCTCGCGAACGTCGCCCGCGTGCAGGCGCTGCTCGGCGAACGTCTCGGTCGCGATGTGCACATCTGCACGATTACTACCGACGCGCAGAGCGACACGCCGCGCGCGCTCGCCGACGCCGCGAGGCGTCTCGGCGCGAAGCCGGGCTGGTGGTTCCTGACCGGCGAGCCGGCCGCGCTCGCGACGCTCAAGGCGCATTTCTTCCAGCACGGCCACGCGCACGGCGGCGACGCCGAAGACTGCTCGCGCGGCGTCATGCGCTACGGCAATCCCGCGACCGGCCTTTGGGGCTCGGTGCCGGCGAAAGCGGAACCCGATTGGATCGCCGAACGCCTGTCGTGGCTCGCCGCGCGCGGGACGCCCCACGGCGCGCCGCGGCGCCGCGGTCCGGCCGCGCTCGCGGCGCTCTGCGTCGCATTGTTGCCCGCGATGTCGCGCGGAGAGCCGCATTCGGGCCATCGGTACCCGCAGCCGTATCTCGCCGCGTCGACGCAGACGACGGTCGGCGACGTGACGACCGTCGTCACCGGCGCGAGCCTGTTCGAACCCTCGCAGCCGTTCGTCGATCCGCCCGGCACGAACCTGTTGCCGACGATCTACACGAACCTGTTCGATTCGAACGGCGAGGAGATGCTCAACACGCTGCCTTCGACGCCGACCGTGCCGTACAACCTGCACGACGGCGTGCCGGTGGTGACGACGATCGACCGCGTCTCGCCGACCACCGACCTCGCCGACGCGCTGGACCGCATCGACACGGTCGCGCGCGACGCGCGGCGCGGTCGCGACGACGAAGACGCCGCGCGCCGCGCGATCGACCGCGCGATCGACATCCTCGAGGGCAATCCGATCGAGAACCGCGCGTACAGCGGCTTTCCGCTGCTGCACTACACCGGGCCGCTGAAACTGAAAAAAGTGGAACCCGTGCTCGACGCGAACGGCAACACGATCGGCGGCAACGTGAACGTGCACCAGATCTGGTACGACAACCACATCGAGTCGGATACCGCGATGCTCGACCCGAGCGCCGTGCAGGGCGTGCCGTGGACGATCACGTACACGCTCGACGTGCTCGATCGCGGTCGCGACGACTTCTCGCCGTTCGCGTTCTACGACGACGCGCCGAGCGGACCGAAGCCCGGCGAATTCGGACGGCCGAACGTCGGCATGGACCAGACGTTCTTTCCGATGGACGAGGGCACGCGCACCGTTCTCAAGGTGAAGATGGCGCCGGCGAAATACTGGAGCCTCACGTACACGTGGGGCTGGCGCTGGCATGCGCCGCGCGCGCAGGTGACCGAGAACCGCCTGAAGGTGGTCGACGGCAAGGATCTGTATCGGTGGGAAGCCGACGTGTTCGGCGAAAACCCGCGCGCGAGCGAGGCGGCGAAGCTCGCGGCGATCGCGAAGATCGGCGACCGCGCGCCGCCGAAAGTCCTCTGGCGGCTCCTGCGCGACGCGCGCAGGAGCGCGGCGGCGCGCGACTGGAAGCGCGTCGTCGCGCAGGTGGCCGACATGCGCGTCGCGTTCGACGACTACAAGGACCGCACGCGCCTGCCACGCGACGTGAAGATCGATCCGGACGCCGACCTCACCCTGTTCTATGCGAACAACACGATCCACGGCCAGTTCACCGACGGCGCGGCGACGACGTTCGCCAAATACCAGTCGCGCGGCACGCCGATAAAAATCACGCTGCTCAACGGCGACTACTACGACCATCGCTACATGAACGTCGACTTCGGCGGCGGGCGAGGATGGGAGAACCAGTTCAAGTCGTCGGTGCGCGTCGGCGGCTCGGGCTGCTGGTTCACGTTCGGCCGTGCGTATATCAATATCAATGTGGCGCAGCCGGTGCGCGTGCCGCCGGCGACGCCGCGCAAGGGCCACGAAGATACGCTCGGCCGCCACCGCGTGAATCTGACGCTCAACGCCGATCCGTCGCGGCGGCTGCGGTTCTATCAGTTCGACCCGACGCATCACGATGTCGCGATTTTTTCGATTCACTAGCGCGATCGCGGCGATGCTGTTCGCCGCCGCGGCGTTCGCCGGGGACGCGACGCGTATGACGGTCGCGGTCGACGTGCCGGCCGTGACGCTCGTCGACGCCGGCGGCAAGCGTGTCGCGCTGCGCGACGCGCTTGCGGGGCCCGAGCCCGTTGCCGTGCAGTTCATTTTTACCACCTGCGGCACGATCTGCCCGGTGCTGACGCAGACCGCGGCGGCAGCGCGCCGCGCGATGCCGGCGCTGCGTGTCGTATCGGTGTCGATCGATCCCGACGAGGACACGCCGCCGCGGCTCGCCGCGTACGCGAAGCAACACGGCGCCGGCGACGGCTGGCGGTTTCTCACGGGCAGTGCCGACGACATCGTGGCGGTGCAGCGCGCGTTCGACGCATACGACGGCAGCAAGATGCGGCATCGGCCGCTGACGTTCGTGCGCGCGTGGCCGCAAGACGCGTGGACGCGGCTCGAAGGCGCGTTTGCGGCGGCCGATATCGTCGATGCGGCAAGCGTCGCGGGCGATGCCGCGCTCGGACGGCGCCTGTACCGCGACGGCGTGCTCGCGTCGGGCGATGGGCTCGCCGCGCGCGCGCCCGGCGGCGCCGTGCTGACCGGCGCGTCGGCCGCGTGCGGGGCGTGCCATCGCGCGAGCGGCTACGGCGGGGTCGAAGGCCGCACGTTCGTACCGCCGATCGACGCGGCATCGCTGTTCGCCGCGCACGAGCCGCGCCGCGTCGACCGCTTTCGCGCGATGTATCAGGAGCAGCTGTCGCTCGACGCGATGACGCGTCTGCGCGCGGCGACGGCGCGTGCGCCGTACACGACGGCGACGCTGGCGAGGGCACTGGCGGACGGTGTCGGCGGCGACGGCCGCGCGTTCGACGCGCCGATGCCGCGCTATGCGCTCGCCGCGGCCGACCAGGCGAATCTCCTGGCGTATCTCGCGACGCTGTCGGCGCGGGCGGCGCCGGGCGTCGACGACAAGGAAATCCATTTCGCGACGATCGTTGCCGGCGACGTCGATACCGGCAGGCGCGACGCGATGCTCGCGGTGATGCGCGCGTGGCTCGCGCAGCGCAACGCCGACGTCGCGCGCCGCGCTGCGCGACCGCCGAATCCGATGGGCTACGAAGACGACCTGCCCGACGCGAACCGCACATGGACGCTCGACGTGTGGACGTTGACCGGCGATGCGTCGCAATGGTCCGCGCAGCTTGCGGCGCGTTATCGCGAGCGTCCGGTATTCGCGCTGCTCGGCGGCACCGGCGACGGCGACTGGCGGCCGGTACACGCGTTCTGCGAAACGCAGCGCGTGCCGTGCGTATTCGCGCTGACCGACGTGCCCGCGGACGAGCACGGCGACTACAGCGTGTACCTGTCGGGCGGGCTGCCGCTCGAAGCGCGCGAGTTGGCCGCGCATCTCGCGGCGGCGTGGCGCGAAGGCGACCGGCTCGTGCAGATCGCGTCGGCGGATCGCCGCGGCAGCGTGCCGGCGGCGGCGCTGCGCGATGCGCTGGCCGGCACGAGCGTTCCGGTGCCGGTCGATCGCTGGCGCGACGAAGGCGGATCGACGACGGTCGTGCTGTGGCTGGGCGATGAAGCATTGCGCAGATCCGCAACGAAGCTCGCCGCTTTCAAGCGGCTCGACCATATCTACGTTTCTCGCGCGCTGGCGGGCGATGCGATCGCGGCGTGGCCGGCCGAGCTGCGCGACAAGACCGTGCTGATCGACCGCGAGGCGAGCGGCGACGCGCTGCCGCACGCGTACCGCGCACGCGCGTGGCTGCGCTCGCACGGCGCGGCGGGCGACGCCGAAGCGACGAGACTGGCGACGTACTACGTCATGAGCGCGACGGAGTCGGCGGTTGCGCAACTGCTCGACCGGTGGTCGCGCGAGCTCTTCATCGAAACGATCGAACGCGAGGCGGAACTCGTGCCGAACCCGGGGCCGTATCCGGCGCTGTCGCTGGGGCCGGGGCAGCGCGTGGCGGCGAAGCGGTGCCGGTTCGTGGGGTATGGCGACGAGGCGAGGGCGAGCACCGCCGTCCGATCCGGGCTTTGACGCTCTCTTGCTCTTCGTTCGTCCCCCGGCGGAGGCCCACTGCCGTCCGGGTTATTTATGAAGGACAACGGAAAACCGGCGCCCTGCTTGATGTATCGGCTTACACGACAGGTCGCGACTTGTCTTGCGAACCTCGTTGAGCCTCACGGTAGCGACGAAAACCAAACCTCCATGAGATCATGCGCGTCGCCCCCTCTTCCCAGCCTTCTCCCCCAACGCGGTTGGGGGAGAAGGAGCCGAGGATTCAAGCGTCGCGCCGCTTTAGCCCTCTCCTCCAAGCTTGCTTGGGGGAGAGGGTTGGGTGAGGGGGCGACGCCGAGGTCTTCGTTGTGCCGACAGAAAAACACACTCGCCGGCACTGTGCACATTTATTCCGGACAGCAGTGGGCCTCCGCCGGAATGACGAGCTTGGAGCGCGGCGGTTACCAAAACGGTTGCCATGCTTGCCGCTAAAGATTCCGACAGCCCCGCCCCCGCAACGCGTGCTCTCATCCACCGCAACAACCGGATGGCCGCCGTACCCGCGCGCCGTCACCATCGTCGCCGCCAACCCGCAAACCGTGTCCTGAATACCACTTCGCGCGCATCGCGCGCGCAAGTGGTCCTCGCAAACGGCAAGCGGTGCACCCAGGCTGCCCGGCTGCCGCCTTAACCTCGACCGCTTCGCGACGACGCCGACGACCATGAAGATTCGAACGCTGCTTTTGATGCTTTCTGCAACTTTCCCGGCGCACGCCGACGAACCCCAGCGCCAGTCGCTCGGCGACGCCTGGTGGACCGGTCCGATGCTCGCGAATTCCGCCTCGACGCTGCCGCGCGGGCACTACCTCATCGAACCGTATCTGTACGACGTGCGCACGAACGGCGCGTTCGACCGCGACGGCAACCGGCACGGCACGAAGCGCTCGCACGGTTACGGCTCGCTGACGTATATGACCTACGGCGTCACCGACACCTTGTCGCTGAGCCTGATCCCGACGTTCGGCTACAACGATCCCGCCGAAGGCCTCTCGAGTTCCGGCATCGGCATGGGCGACGTGTCGATCGCCGCGCAGTATCGGTTGACGCAGTTTCAGCCGGGGCACTGGATGCCGACGATTTCGCTCGCGCTGCAGCAGACGTTGCCGACCGGCAAGTACGACAAGCTCGGCGACCGCGCCGCCGACGGCTTCGGCAGCGGCGCGAACACCACGATGATCGGGATTTATTCACAAACGTATTTCTGGATGCCAAACGGACGCATCCTGCGCATGCGGCTGAACCTGACGAAGGCGATCTCCGATCGCGTCGGCCTGACCGATGCGAGCGTCTACGGCACCGAGGACGGCTTTCGCGGATCGGCGCGGCCCGGCGCGAGCTTCGTCGCTAACGCGGCCTGGGAGTACAGCATCACGCGCCACTGGGTGCTCGCGCTCGATGCGGTGTATCGGCAGACGCACAACACGCGCGTGCGCGGATTCGACGCGTCGGGCGCGGCGGCGACGTTCGATCTCGGGTCGAGCCGGTCGTTCGCGCTCGCGCCGGCGGTCGAGTACAACTTCAATGCGAATGTCGGGGTGTTGCTGGGGATGCGCGCGATTGTCGGTGGGCGCAATACGTCCGCACATGTCACGCCGGCTGTCGCTGTGAATATTGTTCGTTGATGCTTTGCCGCTTCGTCGTTTTGCACGGCGTTGAACAAAGCGTTCCGCTCGCTGCCGCGAGCGGGCAGAGAGGGATTGGTTGTCCAATCTCTCTCTGCACTCTCCAAGGACACCCCGACGGCCGCGGTTTGCGGGCTTCCATGCCCGCAAACTTCGCGAGATCGCTACGGGGTTCGCCGAAGGGCCATCCTGGCCCTACGGCGAACTCGCGTGCATCCCTGCACGCGACCCTTCGGGCTGATCCTCCGCGATCTCGCCGCGGCCGACGGGGCCCAGGTAGAGCGGGCGGCTTCCTGCCGCCAGAAGCAACGGCAACGGCAACGGCAACAGCCGAGGCTCGGCGAACCCACGCTCGTCGTGAAGATCGTTCGTACCTTTGCATTTGAACATTTGCGTTGCCCTGCCGGCGTAGAATTCCCCCATGTCCGTGACGCTCCTCCACCACGACGCCTCCCTCAAGATCATCGACTACCGCTGCCAGGCGGGGCCGCACGACACCCCCTACGTCGAACTCCACAACTCCCACTCCGTCGCCTTCGTCCGCCGCGGCAGCTTCGGCTACCGTCTGCGCGGCGAGACGCACGAACTCGTCGCCGGTTCTCTGCTCGTCGGCTATCCCGGCGACGAATTCATGTGCACGCACGACCATCACGTCTGCGGCGACGAATGCCTCTCTTTCCACTTTTCCGCAGAACTCGCGGCGAGCCTCGGCGACGCGTTCGCCGCGTGGCGCAGCGCGAGCGTGCCGCCGCTGTCCGAACTCATGGTGCTCGGCGAGCTCGCGCAGGCCGCCGCCGACGGGCGCAGCGACATCGGTCTCGACGAAGCCGGCCTGCTGTTCGCCGCGCGCTTCGTCGACGTCGCCACCGACCATCGCCGCGCCGCCGTCCACGCGCAGCCGCACGAGCGTCGCCGTGCGGTTGAAGCCGCTTTGTGGCTCGCCGCGCATTCGCACGAACCGGTCGATCTCGCGCGTGCCGCGAACGAGGCGGGTCTGAGTCCGTTTCACTTCCTGCGCGTGTTCAACCGCGTGATCGGCGTGACGCCGCACCAGTACCTCTTGCGCGCGCGCCTGCGCCACGCCGCGCGGCTGCTCGCCGACGACGCAGGTTCGGTCACCGACGTGGCCTACGACGTCGGCTTCGCCGACGTGTCGAACTTCGTACGCCGCTTCCGCGCCGCGGCCGGCGTGCCGCCGCTGCGTTTCCGGCGCGCCTCGCGCGGCGACAGCAAGATTTTCCAAGAACGCCTGCGCGCCGCGCGTCTAAGCTGACCTCCGTGTTCACACCCGACCGGAGCCTTCCCATGTACGACCATATCGGCCTGCACGTCAAAAACCTCGACGCCAGCACGCGGTTCTACACCGCGGCGCTCGCGCCGCTCGGCCATGTGGCCGCCGACGGCGCCGGATTCGGCCCGCCCGGCAATCCCGGCCTGTGGCTGTACCACGATGCGAACGCACGAGGGCCCGGCGTGCACGTCGCGTTTCGCGCCGCCTCGCGCGATGCGGTCGACCGCTTCTACGCCGCCGGCATCGCGGCCGGCGGTCGCGACAACGGCGGCGCCGGCGTGCGCGCCGACTATGCGTCGAACTACTACGCCGCGTTCCTGATCGACCCCGACGGCAACAACGTCGAAGCGGTGTTCATGGAATGACGGGGCCCACGCGCTACGCCTTGTTCGATACGCCGATCGGCGTCTGCGGCATCGCGTGGCGCGCGACCGGCGTCGTCGGGGCGGCCGTCGTCAGTACCCACCTGCCCGAAGCGGATGCCGCGGCGACGCGCGCGCGCATCGAACGGCGCCATCGCGGTGCCGTCGAGACCGTGCCGCCGCGCGGCGTGCAATCGGCGATCGATGCGCTCGTCGCGCTGTTGTCCGGCGCGCGCGCCGACCTTTCGGCGATCCCGCTCGACCTGTCGGGCGCGACGCCGTTCGAGCGGCGCGTCTACGATGTGGCGCGCACGATCGCGCCCGGCACGACGCTGACCTACGGCGAAATCGCCGAGCGGCTCGGCGAACGCAACGCGGCGCGCGACGTCGGGCGGGCGATGGGCCGCAATCCGTGTCCGCTGATCGTGCCGTGCCACCGCGTGCTCGCGGTCGGCGGCGCGCTCGGCGGGTTCTCGGCGCACGGCGGCGTCGTGACGAAGACGAAGCTGCTCGCGATCGAAGGCGCGCCGGGCCACGGCGATCTGTTCGCGTAGACCGCGTTCTTTTGACAGGACCGTCCCCGAAATTTCGGCGACGAGTGCGACGTCGGCGATGCTGTCGGGATCGCCGACGCAGGTCGGCACCTACGTCGTGACGATCGCGGCGACCGACGCGGCCGGCTGTACCGGCGGGCGCACGTATACGCTCGTCGTGTCGATGCCGACGTAGGCGGGTGCGGCCGGAAAAAATCCGGGTGAAAATTTCAACGGTGTCTTGCGGGCGTAAGGTACGTATAGCGTAAAGCGATGTGCTGTCCTATCGGGACATTGCCGAACGGCAAAGAAACGGCGCGCGCGAACAAAAAAAGCGCA
Source organism: Tahibacter soli (assembly GCF_025717065.2). Classification (GTDB taxonomy): domain Bacteria; phylum Pseudomonadota; class Gammaproteobacteria; order Xanthomonadales; family Rhodanobacteraceae; genus Tahibacter; species Tahibacter soli. The sequence goes on from NZ_JAOVZO020000003.1 coordinate 12,604, forward strand.
TTGGCCGATAAAACGTGAAGTCCATCACGTAGACTCCGTACGCTTTCGTACGGCGAAGGGATGCATCGAGCCGTCGTTCACGCACAACGGACTCGGCACCACGAAGCCGGTACACCAGGGGTCAGCCATGCAGCATGTCGTTCGCGCGCGCGCGAATCGCCTCGCTCGCGCCGCGCGTTCGCGCGTCGCCGCCGGTGCGATCGCGTCGTTTTTTCTCGTCGCGGTACCCGCGCTCAACGCGCAGACGCTCGTTCCGAATCCGCATCTGGATGCGCAACTGCCGCCGTGGAGTGCGTTCGTGTCGGGCGCGCCCGATCCGGTCGGCGGCGGCGCGGCACCGGCGTGGGAGTCGCCGCCCGACGTCAACGGCGCGCCGACCTCGGGCTCGGCACGCGTGCGGATGACGCCGACGCTGCCGAACGCCAAGTCCGGCATGGCGCAGTGCTTCGACTTCGCGACGCCCACGAGCATCCAGTTCCTGAACTACGGCATGGCGTACTTCGTACCCTCGCCGGCGATGCTCGACGGCGCGACGGTCGCGACCGTCGAGGTACGCCTGTTCTCCGGCGCCGGCTGCGCGGGCTTCCTCTCGGGCGGCACGCAGATCCAGTCGCTCTCCGCGTCGAACCTGTCGGCGGCGACGTGGTACCGGCTCGCCGACAACCACTTCGTGCCGAACGACGCGCCGGTGACGGCCGCGAGCCTGCAGATTCGCGGGTACCTGCTGCAGGGCCCGGGGCAGCCGACCCAGTCGGAGTACGCGCTGAACCTCGACCACTTCGTCGTCGTGCCGAACAGCACGACGCCGGTTTCGCTGATCCGATTCGACGTCGAGTAAGGGGCGCGCCATGCATCGCTATCTGCACCGCGCGACCTTCGCGCTCATCGCCGCGCTCGCGTTCGACGCCGCCGCCGCGCCGTGTCCGACCACCACCATCACGCCCGCGACGGCGCTGCCCGGTGCGACGGTCGGCACCAACTACGCGCAGTCGTTCACGGCCGCGAACAGCAACGCGCAGGCGTTCGCATTCGTCGTCACGAGCGGGCTGCCGTCCAACAGCGGCCTTGCGTTCGCGACTACCGGCGCGGCGAGTGCCGACTGGTCCGGCACGCCGACGCAGGCCGGCAACTATCTCGTCACCGTGACCGCGGTCGACGCCCTCGGCTGCGGCGGCGGTCGTACGTATGCGCTCGCCGTCGCGCAAGGCGCGCAGACGATCGCGTTCACGACGACCGCGCCGGCCGCAACGGTCGGCGGCGCGCCGTACGCGGTCGCCGCAACCGCCACGTCGGGCCTGCCGGTGACGTTCGCGATCGATGCCGCGTCGAGCGGCGTCTGCGCGATCGCCGGTAGCAGCGTCACGTTCCAGTCGCCCGGCACCTGCACGATCAACGCGAACCAGTCCGGCGATGCCAACTGGACCGCCGCGCCGCAGACGCAGCAAAGCGTCGCCGTCGGCCGCGCCGACCAGACGATCGCGTTCACGTCGATCGCGCCGTCGAACGCGGCGTTCAACGGCGCGACGTACACCGTCGCGGCAACCGCGACGTCGGCGCTGCCGGTCGCGTACGCGATCGACGCGTCGTCGAGCGCCGTCTGCACGATCGCCGGTACTACGGTGTCGTTCACCGGCGTCGGCACCTGCACGATCAACGCGAACCAGGCCGGCAACGCGAACTGGAACCCGGCGCCGCAGGCGCAGCAGAGCTTCGCCGTCGGCCGTGCCGATCAATCGGTGACGTTCACCTCGACCGCGCCGGCCGGCGCCGTCGTCGGCGGCGCGACCTACAGCGTCGCGGCAACGGCAACGTCGGGCCTCCCCGTGACGTTCGCGATCGACGCGGCGTCCGGCGCCGTCTGCACGCTCGCCGGCACGACCGTGTCGTTCGTCGGCAACGGCACCTGCATGATCAACGCGAACCAGGCCGGCAACGCGAACTGGAATGCCGCGCCGCAAGCGCAGCAGAACGTCGCGGTCGGCACCGGCAATCAGGCGATCACGTTCACGTCGACCGCGCCGACGGCCGCGACGTTCGGCGGCGCGACGTACGCCGTCGCGGCGACCGCGACCTCGGGCCTGACGGTGACGTTCGCAATCGACGCATCGGCCGCGTCGGTCTGCACGATCGCCGGCAGCACGGTCAGCTTCACCGGCGCCGGCACCTGCGTCGTCAACGCGAACCAGGCCGGCAACGCCAACTGGAATGCCGCGCCGCAGGCGCAGCAGAGTTTCGCGGTCGGCAAAGCCTCGCAGACCATCACGTTCACGTCGACGGCGCCGGCCGCCGCGACGTTCGGCGGTGCGACGTACACCGTCACCGCGACCGCGACATCGGGTCTGCCGGTGACGTTGACGATCGACGCGTCGTCGAGCGCCGTGTGCGCGATCGCCGGTTCGACGGTGTCGTTCACCGGCACCGGTACCTGCACCATCAACGCGAACCAGGCCGGCGACGCGAACTGGAACCCCGCGCCGCAAGCGCAGCAGAGCTTCACGGTCGCGAAGGCGTCGCAGACGATCACGTTTACCTCGACCGCGCCGACCGGTGCGACGTTCGGCGGTGCGACCTACACGGTCACCGCGACCGCGAGTTCGGGCCTGCCCGTGACGTTCACGATCGACGCGGCGTCGAACGCGGTGTGTTCGATCGCCGGTGCCACCGTGTCGTTCACCGGCGCCGGCACCTGCACGATCAACGCGAACCAGGCCGGCAACGCGAACTGGAACGCGGCGCCCCAAGCGCAGCAGAGCTTCACGGTCGCGCGTGCGTCGCAGACGATCACGTTCACGTCGACCGCGCCGACCGGCGCGACGTTCGGCGGCGCGACGTATACGGTCACGGCGACCGCGAGTTCGGGCCTGCCGGTAGCGTTCACCATCGATGCGGCGTCGAGCGGCGTCTGCACGATCGCGGGTGCCGCCGTGTCGTTCACCGGCGCGGGCAGCTGCACGATCAACGCGAACCAGGCCGGCAACGCAAACTGGAACGCGGCACCGCAGGCGCAGCAGAGCTTCGCGGTCGCGCGTGCGTCGCAGACGATCACGTTCACCTCGACCGCGCCGATCGGCGCGACGTTCGGCGGGCCGACCTACACGGTCAGCGCGACCGCGACGTCGGGCCTGCCGGTGGCGTTCGCGATCGACGCGTCGGCGAGCGCCGTGTGCGCGATCGCCGGCTCCACCGTGTCGTTCATCGGTGCCGGCACCTGCGTCGTCAACGCGAACCAGGCCGGCGACACGAACTGGAACGCGGCGCCGCAGGTGCAGCAGACCTTCGCGGTCGCGCGTGCGTCGCAAACGATCACCTTCACCTCGACCGCGCCGACCGGCGCCACGATCGGCGCCGGGACGTACACCGTCACGGCGACGGCGACGTCCGGCCTGCCGGTGACGCTGACGATCAACGGGGCGTCGGGCGGGGTGTGTACGATCGCCGGTTCCACGGTGTCGTTCATCGGCGAAGGCACCTGCGCCATCAACGCGAACCAGGCCGGCAACGCGAACTGGAACGCCGCGCCGCCGGTGCAGCAGAGCTTTGCGGTCAGCAAGCGGCCGCAGACGATCACGTTCACCTCGACCGCGCCGGCCGGCGCCACGTTCGGCAGCGCGGGCACCTACACCGTTGCGGCGAGCGCGACGTCGACCTTCACCGTGACGTTCTCGATCGACGCGGCGTCCGCCTCGGTCTGCACGATCGCCGGCGACACCGTCACGATCATCGGCGCGGGCACCTGCACGATCAACGCGAACCAGGCCGGCGACGTGAGCTGGGCAGCCGCGCCGCAGGCGCAGCAGTCGTTCGCGGTCGCGCGCGGCTCGCAGACCGTGGCGTTCACGTCGACGCCGCCCGCGACGGCGGTCACCGGCGGCACGTACACCGTTGCCGCGACCGCGACGTCCGGCCTCCTGCCTGCGTTCACGATCGACGCGGCGTCGAGCGCGGTCTGCGCGATCGCCGGCGACGTCGTCACGTTCCACACCGCCGGCACCTGCACGATCAACGCCGACCAGGCCGGCGACACGAACTGGGCAGCGGCGCCGCAGGTGCAGCAGAGCATGACCGTCACCGCGTGCCTCGTGCTGGCCGTCGGCGAAGTCGCCAACGGCGAGATGCCGGGCGGCGCCGACATCTGCATCTCGAACGGCGCGGGCATCGATACCGAATACACCTACATCCCGATCAACTTCTCGGCGTCGACCGACGCGGCGATGAGCGTCGTAGCGAACAACATCCAGGGCGTCAGCGGTCCTCCGGCGCCGCGGCCCGGCAACGGCGGCGGCGTCACGCTCGCGCCGCTCGACGACGTTGACGCGCCGACCGCCGACGCCGAGCCGCATGCGGTCGAATCGCCGCCGGCGTTCGATCGTCCGCACGACCTTTCCGACCTCGTGCCGGCGCGCGGCGGCGGCGGGCCGCTCACGGTCGGCCAGCTGATCGACCTCAACGCGACGATCGGCAGCTGCGGCGCCGCGCCGAGCATCCGCAAGGGACGCGTCGAGGCGGTGTCGCCGCCGTCGGCCGGCCTGCAGCATCTGTATGCGGTGCAGGAAGTCGTCGAGACGGCGGTCGGCAGCGGCGTCTGGGTACCGGCGATCGCCGGCGGCTACCAGACCATCGATTTCCAGAATTTCGTCGATTCGTTCGTCAAGCCGGCCAGTTCCGCCGCCGGCCTGCAGTCGACGCCGCAAGGATCGATCGATGCCACCGCGACGCCGCCGCTGCTGTTCACCGGCGCGATGGATCTGGCGGCCGCGAACTTCGGCGCGTTGACCGACGTCGACCTCAACGAAGGCGTGATCGTGTTCTTCACGAGGACGATGAACGCACTGAGTCCGGCGGCGACCGCGGGCGCACAGGGCCTGTTCCAGCCGCGCGACCTGTTCTCGTCGGCGAGCTGCGGCGGCAGCAACGAGGGCGAGATCCTCTATCTGCCCGTGCCCGATCCGACGGGCGTGATCAACTCGAACGTGCGCACGGTGTCGAGCCTCTACCAGCTCGCGATGCCGGCGCTGGCGCACCACTACGCGCACCTCACCAATGCCGCGCGTCGCCTGTACATGAACGGCGCGGCGCCGTTCGAGGAAACCTGGCTCGACGAGGGCATCGCCTACGCGATGCAGGAGCTCGTGTTCTTCAACGCATCGGCCGGCCTCGCGCCGCGCGGCAACAGCCAGCTGTCGTCGCTCACGACCGGCCCGTTCGCGTCGCTGCGCGTGCGCGACTTCAACATGCACCAGAACCCGATGTTCGGGGCGATGCGCGACTACTTCTATCAACTGAACAGTACGAACGGAAACCGGCGCGCCGGGCCGCTGCGGCAGCCCGCGTATTCGGCGAGCACGACGCCGACGCGCCACGACGTCGTCACGCGGCAGTACACCGTCACGTTCACCTTCCTGCGCTACATGCTCGACCGCAAGAACACCGGCGACGCGGCGCTGCTCAATGCGCTGGTCAACACGAGCAACGTCGGCATCGCCAATCTGCAGGCCGCGATGAACGTGTCGATCGAGGACTGGACGCGCGACTTCCTGGTAGCGATGTACGCCGACGATGCCGTCGCCGGCATCGCGCCGGCGTACATGGCGCCGTCGTGGAACTACCGATCGGTCTACGGCGGCCTCGGCGGCTTCCCGCTGGCGGTGCTGCCGCTGACGAACGCCGTCGCGCAGCCGTTCGCGCTCGGCCCGGGTGGCGGCGCGAGCTATCAGCGCTTCGGCATCGCGGCCGGCCAGGTGGCCACCGTGACGCTGACGCAGAGCGGCGGCACGCCGACGGCGCAGATCCGCACGGCGATTCTGCGGACGAAGTAAGGCGGCGAGCGCTTGAACCCTCTCCCCCGACGGCAGTCGGGGGAGAGGGAGCGTCGGTGATGTGGCCGTTTCCGGCCGCTCAGCTCCCCGCGCTGCTTTGTGCAAACTGCCGCATTGCAGGATTCGTACACGCCCAGCCGAGCTTCTCGCCGACCCAGATTTCCTTCGTCGGCGCGAATGCCTCGGGATCGTCGAGCGTCGCGGTCGTGACGTCGACGGTGCGGCCTTCGGCGAACTTGCGATAGGTCAGCGGCGTACCGCAGTGCCCGCAGAACGAGCGCTCGATACCGGGCGACGATGCGTAGACGACCGGTTCGCCTTGCACGAACGCGAAGTCCTTCGTCGCGAAACAGGCCCAGCCGACGCTCGGCGCGCCGCTCGCGAGCCGGCAGCTGCGGCAGTGGCACAGCGTACCGATCACCATCGGGCCCGTGACGCGATAACGCACGGCGCCGCAACGGCAGCCGCCTTCGGCAGAGGTCGTCATGGTGGCGTTCTCCTGTGGCGAAGAATGTCGACTATAGCGCGGGGTCACGCGAGCACGGCTGCGCCGCGGCGGTCGTGCCAATCGCGTGTTGCGCGACGCTTGAACCCTCTCCCCCAAGCTCGCTTGGGGGAGAGGGCAGGGTGAGGGGGCGGCGCCAGTGTCTACGTCGATCTCGACGAAGTGCGTGGCGTCGCCCCCTCTCCCAGCCCTCTCCCCCGACGGCAGTCGGGGGAGAGGGAGTGTCTTGTCACGCGTGCGGCGCCGCAGTCGTCCCTGTCTCGCACCACCGCTTGAGCACGACCAACGTCACGTCCCAATAGAACGCGAGATGCCCGCGCACGGCATCGTCGACGAGATTGCCGAGCGCGAGCGTCAGCGTCGTTCCGGCAGGCGAGGGCGCGAGGGCGAATTCGATCGTCACGCGATGTTCCGGCGTATCGGGAAACGCGCGGCGCGACAGCGAGCTGTAGTGCGAGTAGCGCAACAGGCGCGATGGTTCGAACGCGAGCACGGTGCCGGTATTCTCGAACGGAATCTTGCCGTGCAGCCTGCCGCGAAACGCGATCGGGCCGCCGACCTGCCAGGCCGTGTCCAGCGCGAATTCGTCGTCGGACATCCACGTGGCCACTTGTCGCGGTTCGGTCAACGCGTGCCAGACGGCGTCGGGCGGCACGTCGATGTCGATCGACTGGACGATGCGCGCGGGCTTCGATTCGGCGGTCATGGCGGCTCTCGTACGGGATCGGCACGGCATGGGGGCGCCGGGCACTGTCCCAAAGGCCGAGGGCGCATCGCGCCCCGCGTTCGGTACCATCGCGCGAGACCCGCCGCACGGAACCGACCTTGCCCGCCAACCCGCTCGTCATCGCCGCAGGCCTCGTCTGGCTCGGCGGCCTGTTCGCGATCGCGCTGTGGGGCGAACGGCGCGGCGAGTGGCTGTCGCGGCACTGGGCCTACGTCTACGCGCTGTCGCTCGCGGTGTACTGCACGTCGTGGACGTTCTACGGCACCGTCACGCAGGCCGCGCATTCGGGCTGGTGGCTGCCGCCGACGTTCATCGGCACGATCCTGCTGTACGCGTTCGGCATCGGCGTGCTCGAGCGCCTCGTGCGCATCGCGCGCGAGTACAACGCGAGTTCCATCGCCGACCTCGTCGCCGCGCGCTTCGGCCGCAGCTCGGGCCTCGCCGCGCTCGTCACGGCCGTCGCCGTGCTCGGCATCGTTCCGTACATCGCGCTGCAGCTCAAAGCCGTCGCGATGAGCTATTCGCTGCTCACGCACGGCGGCGACGAAATGAGCGCGCCGGCGTGGCAGGACAGCGCGCTGTGGGTCGCGCTCGTCATGGCGCTGTTCGCGATCCTGTTCGGCACGCGCCGCGCGTCGGCCGCCGAACACAATCGCGGCCTCGTGCTCGCGATGGCGTTCGAAGCGGTGCTGAAACTCGGCGCGATGCTCGCGCTCGCGGCGGTGCTCGCCGAAGTCGACGTCGGCAACGCCGTGCCGCGGGTGTCGAACAGCGACGGCCTGTTCGGCCTCGTCGTGCTCGGCGCGCTTGCGATGTTCACATTGCCGCACCAGTTCCACGTCGGCGTCGTCGAATGCCGCGAAGCGAATCACCTGAAGACCGCGCGCTGGCTGTTTCCGCTGTACATGGTGCTGATCGCGCTGCCGGTGCTGCCGCTCGCGCGCGCCGGCGACGCGATGCTCGCCGCGCGCGGCGTGCCGTCCGATCTCTACGTGCTCGCGCTGCCGCTGGCCACCGGCCATCCGAACCTCGCGCTGCTCGCGTTTCTCGGCGGTCTCTCGGCTGCGACCGGCATGGTGATCCTCGCGACGCTCGCGCTCAGCCTCATGATCGGCAACCACTGGCTCGCGCCGGTGATGCTGCGCGCCGGTTGGGCGCGGCGCCACGGCGGCGACCTGCGCGGCGCGGTGCTGATGCAGCGGCGCGTCGGCATCGTCGCGATCGTGCTGCTCGCGTGGCTGTACAGCCGCGCGGTCAGCGCGAGCGAAGCGCTGGCCGACATCGGCGCGAGTTCGTTCTCGGCGCTCGGCACGCTCGCGCCGGCGGTCATCGCGGCGATCTACCGCCCCGCGATCGGCGCGCGTGCGGTCGGCTGCGGCATCGCCGCCGGTATCGCCGTGTGGATTTATATCCTTTTGCTGCCGACGCTGCTCGCGGCTACCGGCAGCGATGCCGCGTGGGTGTCGAGCGGTCCGTTCGGCATCGCGTGGCTCGCGCCCGACACGCTGTTCGGCCTCGACAACTGGGGGCGGCTGAACCGGGCGGTGATCCTGTCGCTCGCGGCGAATCTCGCGGTGATGTCGCTCGTCGCGCAGCGCGGCGGCGCGACCGAGCGCGGCGCGCGCGTCGCGGTCGCCGGCGCCGATCTGCGCCGCGTCGCACGGCGGTTTCTGTCTCACGAACGCGTCGCCGCGCTGTTCGCGGATGTCGCCGACGCGCGCGCCGTGCCCGAGCCGCGCGTCGCGGCGGTCGAACACGAGCTCGCGGCGGTGATCGGCGCGGCGTCGGCGCGATTGCTCGTCGACACCGCGCGGCGCGACGCGGGGCCGGAACTCGACCAGGTGGCCACGATCGTCGGCGAAGCGTCGGCCGATCTGCGCTTCAATCAGCGCGTGCTCGAAGCCGCGCTGCAGAACATGAGCCAGGGCATCTGCGTCGTCGACGGCGAACTGCGCGTGGTCGCGTGGAACCGGCGCTACGCCGAACTGTTCGGCTTTCCGCCGGAACTGCTGGAACTCGGCCGGCCGGTGGCCGACCTGTTGCGCTTCAATCTCGAGCGCGGATTCGCGACGGGCGATGCGATCGAGGAACAAGTGGAAAAGCGCCTCGCGCACTGGCGCGCCGGCACGCCGCACGTCTCGGAGCGGCGCTTTCCCGACGGCACGATCGTCGAAATCCGCGGCAACCCGATGCCGGGCGGCGGCTTCGTCGCGACGTTTACCGACGTCACCGCGTTTCGCCACAGCGAAGACGAACTGCGGCGCGCGAACGAAACGCTCGAACTGCGCGTCGTCGAACGCACGGCCGAACTCGAAGCGGCGACCCGCGAAGCGCAGCGCGCGAACGCCGCGAAAAGCCGCTCGCTCGCGGCGGTGAGTCACGATCTCGCGCAGCCGTTGAACGCGGCGCATCTCTTCACACATGCGCTCGCGCAGCAGTTGAAGCATGCGCAATACCGCGAAGCCGTGACGAACATCGACGGCGCGCTGAGTTCGGCCGAAGGGCTGCTCGGCGGACTGCTCGAAGTCGCAAGACTCGACGCGGGTGGCTTCAAGCCGGAGCGCCGCGCGTTCCGTCTCGACGAGCTGTTGCAGCATCTCGCGGCGGAGTTCCGCGTGCTGGCGCGGGAGAAAGGCCTGGAGCTGCGCGCGGTCGCGACGCATGCGTGGGTCGACAGCGATCCGCAGCTGCTGCGGCGCGTACTGCAGAACTTCCTCGCGAACGCCGTGCGCTACACGGCGAGAGGCCGCGTGCTGATCGGCTGCCGCAGACGCGGCGGCGAGATCGTGATCGAAGTGTGGGACAGCGGGCCGGGCATATCCCCGGAAAACCAGTCGTTGATCTTTGAAGAATTCCGCCGACTCGACCGCGGCGGCGGCGGGCTCGGACTAGGTCTCGCGATTGCAGAACGCATCGCGCGACTGCTCGGCCACGAACTGCGGCTGCGCTCATGGCCGGGACGCGGCAGCGTATTCGCGCTCGCGGTACCGAGAGCGGCGCCCGACGCGACGGCGCTGACGCCGGCGCGCACCGAACGCGTCCGCGCGCCGAAAAGCCGGGTGCTGGTGGTCGACAACGACGCGGCGGTGCTGAAAGCGATGCAGGCATTGCTGGCCGGCTGGCAATGCGAAGTGGCGGCGGCGTCCGATGCGTCGCAAGCGCTCGCGGCATGCGCGCAGGCGAAGCCGGACGTGCTGCTGCTCGACTACCACCTCGACGGCGACGTGACGGGGCCGGAAGTGCGTGCGCAGATCGTGGCGGCGCACGGCGAGATTCCGTGCGTGGTGATCACGGCGGACCAGAGCGATGCGACGCGGGCGGATTGCGAGGCGGCAGGGTGCTTGATCCTCTACAAGCCGTTGAAGCCGTTGGCGTTGAAGTCGTTGATGGCGAGGGTGCTGGCGGCAGTCGTCAAGTAATACTCGATAACCGAGTCCGTGGCCGAACCGTGCCTTTGAATGTCCCGCTCGTTTGTTGCGGCATCACCGCGCGCTACTGCGTAAATTCGGTTTCTTCGCGGCAGGCTTCGGCGCGAGCGTGATCAGCAACACGCATCCGACGGCATCGGCATAGCGGCGCAGCGTGGCCATCGACGGTGCATGCTTGCGACTGCCCGCGCTCGATTCCAGACGCGCCACGGTCGCCTGTGCGACGCCCATGCGCTCGGCAACATCGGCCTGCGTCATGTCGGCCTGCTGGCGTGCGCGGACCAGTTCGGCCAGTGCGGCGAATTCATCGGACAGTGCGTCGTAGGCTTTCGCGAAGGCCGGGTCTCGCGACCAGCGCTTGCGCGTCTTGTCGATATCCAGGGGGACCGGATTGAAGCGGTCGCGGCTCATGTTCTCACCTCTCTCAATCGTGTTCGCGCTGTTTCAAGATCGAGCGCGGGCGTCTTTTCGGTCTTCTTGATGATCGCGTGCAAGATCACGATGCGCCGACCGACCAAGGTGCAGTAGAACGCTCGTCCGGTTCCTTCGCTGCTCTTCGCCCGGATCTCGAACAACCCGACGCCCATGGCTCTCGTATGCGGCATGCCAAGATCGGGGCCATATTCGTTCATGACCTCGACGATGCGCAGGAAGCGCGCACGTATCCCGGCGGGCCACGACGCGATCGCCGCCGCGACCTTGGCGTTGTAGTAGCTCAGCTGCCATGTCATGACTATAGCATCCTTGTTATAGGTTGGCACCAGGTTCGCACCAGGTTCGCGCGAGAAGCCGGAGCTCGCCGCGTGCAGCGCAATACAAAGCTCGCTGCGGTCGTCTCAGGCTAGCGCTGTGCTCGGCACGTCAAGGACTGCGCAAGTTCGATAGAACCGAATCCTTGACGTGCCTGCGCGCGGCGCTCTGAAAGGTCGCCCGCAGCGACCTGTTGCTGAAGGGCAGAGCGCGAACGGCGCGGTTTGGGCCACGCCGTTCGCCAACCACAACCCACTTCCTACAAGGTGGATCATGGCCAAGCCCAAGCATAAATCTTCCACATAATCCACAAAGTGCATTCGTATCGGTACGTCACTTTATTCCACGAACAGCGGTTTCTCCGAACGGCTCGTCCCGTACATCCGCCTGCGTGGCAATTGGCTCTCGAACGCCGGCTTCGAACCGAACGACGTCGTCGTCATCCGCATCACCCGCGGCCGTCTCGTCATGACCCGCGCCTGACGTCTCACCGGCGGAAGCTTCGCGCGTCGAGGCTTCCGCTTGTCCTGCTGTGCGCGCAATGCACGATCAAGGAACGTCGCCCGGGCGTCGATCGTGTGAGAAGCGTCGGCGAGCTTTGGCTTTTTTTCGCGTGTCGTACCGCCCCGCACCGGTGTGGCGGCTCGTTTGACGGATTGTGGAAAATTTCAGCAGGCTCGCAGCGGTCATCGCAACGCCATACAGAAAGAACTCAAAGCGTGTTTCGACACCCGGAACTATCGCCGCACAACCACCAGCGTCCTCCCCCGTTGGTCGCCCTTGCTACTCCCGCATCACAACTGCGACGATTCATCCGTCGTGCGCCGTACGGTCGCACGGCACCCGCGCCTCTCCCGCGCCGACAAGCGGCAACCACGGACAACCCGATTCGCAGCGCTTCGATCATCGACGCCGCGACGGGCTCGGTACGCTGCGCGTCGTGCCGGCTTTGGCGCCGCACCAACGCCATTCCTTCAGGGGGAATCCATGTACCTCTCACTTGCCCGACCCGGGGCAGACCGATGACGCCGCGCGCTCGCTGGGCCGCGGCATTGCTGCTGCTGCCCGCCGCGACCGCGGTCGCGGACTACCGCATCGACTGGCAGGCGATCAACGGCGGCGGCGGTGTGTCCGCCGCGTCCGGCACCACGCTCGCCGGAACGATCGGCCAGCCCGCGCCCGGCTATTCCGACAGCGGCAGCTATCAGCTGACCGGCGGCTTCTGGGTCGCCGCGCCGCGCGTTTCCGATCGCATTTTTTCTGACGGTTTTCAGGGGGCAACACCATGATTTCGGTACGTCGCAAACTGCTCGGCGCGGTGATCGCCGGCGCGCTCGCACTGTCGGCCGCGCACGCCGCGCCGCAGGCGCAGACCTTCACCTACCAGGGCCAGCTCAAGCTCGACAACGAGCCCGTCACCGGCACGCGCGACCTCACCTTCGCGCTGTTCGACGCGGCGACCGGCGGACTGCAGATCGGCAGCACCGTCACGGCCAACGCGTATCCCGTGCTCGACGGCCTGTTCACGATCGACCTGTCGTTTCCCGGCGCGTTCAACGGCCAGCAGCGCTGGCTGCAGATCACCGTCAACGGCCAGCCGCTCACACCGCGTCAGCCGGTCACTGCCGCGCCGGTCGCGCAGTACGCGCTGAACGGCAATCCCGGGGCGACCGGCGCGACCGGTGCAACGGGCGCGACGGGTGCCACCGGCCTGCAAGGTCCGACCGGGGCGACGGGGGCGACCGGTCCGACCGGTCCGACCGGTCCGACCGGTCCGACCGGCGTCACGGGTGCGACCGGCGCGACCGGCGATGCCGGTCCGCAAGGCGTGACCGGACCGACGGGTCCCACCGGTGCTACGGGACCGACGGGCGCCACGGGTCCGACCGGGCCTACGGGTCCGTCGGGCGCGACCGGCATCACCGGCGATCTCGGTCCGACGGGGCCGCAAGGTCCGCCGGGTCCGCAAGGCCCGCAGGGCGCCCAGGGCCCGCAAGGCACGAGCGGCGCGCTCGGCTTCTACGGCGACGGCAGCGCCGGCGCGTTCAATGTGGCGTTCGGCAACACGCTCGACCTGACCACGGCTTCCGGCTTCAACACGCTGCTCGGCAGCGGCAGGGCCACGCTGCAATTCACCGACATCACGATTTCCGGCACGCTGATCGTGCCGAGCGGCGTCGTGCTGCGCGCGACCGGCAACGTCAGCATCACCGGCACCGGCACGATCATCGTCGCGTCCGGCGCGTCGGACAACGGCAACGGTGGACCGGGCCAGGGCGTCGCGCTCGCACCGGCGGGGCAGATCCACGGCGGCCTCGGCCTGGGCGTGCTGCAGGCGGCGCAGATCCGCCCGCCGGCCGCGACGGCCGGCGGTGCCGGCGATCGCAACGTCTCGCTCGGCAACGTCACGGGCGGCGAAGGCGGCGGCGGCCTCACGATCGCGGCGCGCGGCAACGTCAGCGTCGCTGCCGGCGGCGCGATCAACGCGAACGGCAGCTCGGGGATCAACCCGGGCGGCGCGACCGACATTCCCGGGCCGGGCGGAGGCGCCGGCGGCATCGTCGTCATCGCGTCGCAGGGCACGATCACCGTCACCGGCTTCATCCGCGCGGTGGGCGGCTCGGGCGGTCCCGGCGTCAACGGCAACGGCGGGGCGGCCGGCGCGGGCGGCGGCGGCGGGGGCGGCGGCGGCATCATCAAGCTCGTGGCCGCGACGTCGATCAACGCGCCCGGCTCGCAGCTGCTGGTGAATGGCGGCGCGGCGGGTACCGACGCCAGTGCCGCGAGCACCAATCAGCCCGGCGGCGGCGGCGGTGCGTGCGCGGGCAACGGCGGCAGCGGCGGCTTCGGCAATCCGGTCGCCGGTCAGGCGTTCACGGCGGCCACGGCGGGCTCGGCGGGTTACGCGATTCAGTTGGTCACGCCGGCACCGGAGAACGGGCTGCTGTAACGCGCTCGCGTCGATGACACAGCGAAGCGGTGCCGGCGACGGCATCGCTTCGATAAAGTTATCTATGGGATTCGTGCAGATTTGGCGAATGACGCAAGACTCGCCGCGCGTCAGAGCCGCATGTTGTCGCGGCGGACGGTTTCGGGCCAATCGAGCTTCTCCGGATCGGGCAGGTATCCGTGCCGCTGCACGCAAGCGCGAAGACGAAGACACGGCCCAGGGTACGCGTCGACGCGTACCTCATCTCTCTTCCCAGGCGAAGTCGTAGAACACACGAAACACGTTCGCGTCGAGATCGTGCGCGAAGAATTCGTAGAGCTTGTACGGCCTGGCTTCCGGCGGACCGGCGATGCGTGCGCCGGCCGCGTTCCATTCCGCGTGTATCGCGTCGACCTCGGCGCGGTCCGACGCGTTGAACCACAGCACGATCGGCGGCCGGTTGCCGCGCTGGTCTCTGAAATCCGCGTCGCTCATGAACAGCCGCGTGTCGCCGCGCGAGAGGCCGGCGAGACCGAGCTGCTCGTCCGACCAGTCGATGTGGTAACCCAACTGGTCGCGATAGTAGGCGAGCGCCTTCGGCAGGTCGCCGACCGGGACTTCCGGGCAGGCCGGCGGGAACGGTGTCGATGCGCGCGCGCAGGGGTCGGTCGGGGCTTGGGGATCGAGGGGCACGGTGCCTCCGTGGATAGTCGATGTTGCAGGCGGCGAACGCCGAAGCGGTGACCAGCGGGGCGATTGTGGCAAGCCCGAAGCGTTCGGAGCTACGCGCCCGGAGCTTTGCGACTCTGATCGTCTCCTGGCGCCGAACGAATGTTCGCTTTCCGCTGCATCGCACATTCCTGCCAGATGCGAGACCGCGCCTCGTACGAAACGAGGCGACGGCGGCAACCACAGGGGAAAACGATGAGTGCAACGAACGCGGAGCCGCAAGGCATCGGCGGCTGGCTGCTGCTGCCGGCGATCGGGCTGATCCTGTCGCCGATCCGGCTGGCATTTGCGATCTACACGCAGGCGACCGTGCTGGTCACGGTGACTACGCAGCCGGCTTTCACCGAACCCGGGTCCGCCTTCTATCACCCGAACTGGGCCGGCTACGCGTTCGCCAGCTTGGCGAGCAGCATCGCGCTGTTTGCGGCAACCCTCTATCTCGCGTGGCGCTTCTTCACCCGGTCGCCGAAGCTGCCGATGCGCTACATCCAGTGGATGCTCGCCGTGGTCGCGCTGCAGTGGGCGGATATCGCCGTCGTGAAGCACAACGGATTTCCGATGGTCGGCATGTCCGACGCCGACCTCTATCGCGATCTCGTTCGCGCCGTCATCGCGTCCGCGATCTGGATTCCGTATTTCCTGTATTCGAAGCGCGTCAGAAATACGTTCACCGAGGCACCTGCAACGGCGACTGCGCCTCGCGTCGAACGCCGCGAACCGGCGGTTGACGAGTGGTGATCGCACTTCAGCTCAGACGCAGACAACCCGGCGACAGCGCCGCGAGAAAATCCGGCGCGTCGAACGCTTCGCCCGCGGCGACGACGCCGACCTTCCTGCTGCGCCCGTCGACCACGCGCGTCATCGCCTCGATCACCAGCGGCGCCGTGACCGCGTAGATGTCGCGCCCGCTCGCGGCGACGCGTCGCACCGCGTCGCCGTTGCGCACGACCGCCTCGATCGCGAACCGCTGCGACGATCGGCCGGTCTCGTCGCTCGCGACCGGCGGCGGCGTCGACGGATCGCGGATGTCTTCTATGGCCGACCGATTGATATACGAATGCAATTCTTGCGTCTGCAGGTGCCGCGAGATCGTGATCGTTTCCGAGAACGGCAATGCGAGCATCGTCTGCGTTCCGAACGACGCGTCGAACGTCCACTCGCGCGTCGGCGCCGGGTCGGCGAGAAAATCGAGCCGGCCGTTCGTTATCACGCGGCGCCGGTAGTGGTTGCGCTGTCCGGTCAGGCGCGTGCCGAGCGTCGGCTGCCAGCTGTCGAGCGCGACGGCGATGTCGATCGCGTCGGCCCGCGGCCAGTCGCCGATCGCCGTCGTCGCGAGCAGGTCGGCGAGGCCGCCGTAGAACGCCATGCCGGGCAGCACCGCGACGCCGGCGCGCTTCGCGGCTTCGTCGTGTTCGAACGCGTCGAGCACCGCCTGCTGTTCGGCGGTCACGTCGAGGTAGTGCACGCGCGCGCGCAGTGCCGCGGCGATCAGCGGCGGCGCCGTGTCGAGAAACGGGCCGGCGCAGTTGATCACCGCGACGACGCCGTCGACGGCGCGATCGAGCGACGCCGCATCGTCGACCGATGCGACGCGCCGTTCCAGCGCCGGGTACGCCGCGCCGAACGCGTGCAGTTTCGCGGCGTCGCGGCCGGACAGCACCGGAGTCCATCCGCGCCTCGTCAGCTCCGCGACGACGAAGCGGCCGGTGTGCCCGTAGGCGCCGTACACCGTGACGTTGCGATTCGAAGCTCCGTTCCGTTCCGACATGACGCGCTATCCGTTCGTGCCCGCCGTTCGGGCACGCACAGTAGACGCGTTCGCGCCGATCGCCGCTGTCGAAATCTTTAGCGACTCGCCTGCGCGAGCGCGACCGCATCGGGCCCCGCCGGAAACCGCAGCTGCCCGGTCGCATCGTTCGCGGCGCGCCACACCGCATCGGCGACGTCGGCCGCCACGGTCACGGCGCCGATCTGCGCCAGCGATGCGAACACCGCCTGCGCGAACGGCGCGTAGGCTTCCGGAATCAGGCCCTGCATGCGCGTCTGGCCGTTGCTCGTGAAGCGCGTCGTCGGCGCATAGCCGGGCTGCACGAGCTTCACGGTCACGCCGAAGTGCGCGAGTTCGTGCGCGAGCGACGCCGTGAATCCTTCGATCGCCGTCTTGCTCGCGGTGTACGCCGCGACGAGCGGCATCGGCGCGAGCACCGCGCTCGACGTCACGTTGACGATCGTGCCCGAGCGGCGCGCGCGAAACCGCGGCAGCACCGCCTGCGTCACCGCCATCGTGCCGAACGTGTTCGTCTCGAACACGTCCCGCACCGTCGCCATCGGCGTGGCTTCGAACGCGCCGAACAGGCCGATGCCCGCGTTGTTGACGAGCACGTCGATCGGGCCGCACGCATCGAGCGCGTCCGCGATGCCGTCGGGCCGCGTCACGTCGAGCGCGAGTACGCGAAAGCGTTCGGCCGGCGCCGACGCGGCGTCGCTCGGCGTACGCATCGTCGCGATCACGTTCCAACCCTCCGCGTGAAAGCGCCGCGCGGTTTCGAGGCCGTAGCCGGACGAGCAGCCGGTAATCAGTACGGTTTTCATCGTTGTCTCCAGTGATTGATCCGGTGCGCATCTTGGGCGACGATTGCAGGACTATCTACGATGAAAAGTCCGAATTTCTTTGGCAAGAGTCCGGCCATGACCGATCCGCTGTCCGAAGTCGTCCGCCTGCTGCGACCGCGCGCGGTGTTCTCGAAGGGCATCAGCGGCGCCGGCCGCTGGGCCGTGCGCTACGCCGAATACGGCGAACCGAGCTTCTGCGCGGTGCTCGAAGGCGCGTGCCGTCTCGCCGTCGACGGCCACGCGCCGCTGACGCTCGCGGCCGGCGACTTCCTGCTGCTGCCGGCCACGCCGGGCTTCACGATGTCGGGCTTCCGGCCTGCGACACCGCAGCGGATCGACCCGAAGCGCACGCCTGCGCCGTCCGGCGAAGTGCGTCACGGCACGCAGAGCGGGCCGCCCGACGTGCGCCTCGTCGGCGGCGCGTTCGCGTTCGATTCGCCGGACTCGAGGCTGCTCGTGTCGCTGCTGCCGCAGCTGATCCATGTGCGCGGCGTCGAGCGGCTGTCGTTGCTCGTGCGGCTGGTCGGCGAGGAGTCGGCCGACCGGCGGCCGGGGCGCGAACTCGTGCTCGCGCGACTCGTGGAAGTGCTGCTCGTCGAAGCGCTGCGCGCGTCGGGCGGCACCGACGCGCCGCCGGGCCTATTGCGCGGACTGACCGACGCGCGCCTCGCGCCCGCGCTGCAGCAGATGCACGCGCGCATCGCGCAGGCGTGGACGGTCGAGCAGCTCGCCAAGGCATCGGCGCTGTCGCGCTCGGCGTTCTTCGATCGTTTCGTGCGCACGCTCGGCATGACGCCGATGGAATACCTGCTCGCGTGGCGCATGGCGGTCGCCAGGCGCTGGCTCGGCGACGGCGAACTCGCGCTCGCGCAGGTGGCCGAGCGCGTCGGCTACGGTTCGGCGAGCACGTTCAGCACGGCGTTCGCGCGGCACGTCGGAGAGCCGCCGGGGCGCTACGCGCGTGCGCGGCGGCGGGCGTTCGCGTAGGTTTCGCTTTTTGCACTTGTCCGGCGCGCTCAGACGAGACTGCCGAGCACCATGACCGGGTAGTACATCGCGAACGTCGCGAGCGGCAGCAGCACGACGAGCGATCCGACGCCGGTCGCGAGCGCCGCGACCGAACGCATCGCGCGGATCGGCCAGACGAACCACACGGCGACCACGACGAACGGCAGCAGCAGGAACAGCCAGCGCGTCTCAACGAACCAGCGCGTGAGGTTCGGCAGCTCGACTGCGAACTGGCGCAGCGTCGGCACGAACGTGCCCACGATCAGCGGAATCGCGATGCCGGCGATCGCGGCGGCGGCGACGCCGAGGCCGAACAGCAGTTGCTCGGTGTTGCGGGAGATCTTCATGCCGGTACTTGAGCACCGCGGCGGGCAGGGGTCAAGGCGGCGTCACTGCGCGCACACTTCGCGCACGCACTCGCGCAGCCAGCGGTGCGCCGCGTCGGCGTCCATGCGCGGATGCCACAGCATCGACACCGTAAAAGGCCGCGTCGTCACGGGCAGCGCGAAGCTGTGCATGCCCGCGCGCAGGTTGCCGGTGTGCCGTTCGGGCACCGTGGCGACGAGGTCGGACGCGCGCGCGAGCGCGAGCGCCGCCGCGAAGCCGCCGACGATCGTGACGATCTCGCGCGCGAGGCCGAGCGCCTGCAGCGCGTCGTCGACCGGCCCGGTGCCGGCATTGCGCCGCGACACCAGCACATGCGCGCCCGCCGCGTAGCGCGCCGGCGTGACCGCGCCGCGGGCGAGGCGATGGCCCTTGCGCACGACGCCGACGAAGCGGTCGCGGAACAGCGCGCGCGTGCGCACCTCCGGACCCGTCGCGTCGCCGACGACGCCGGTCTCGAGATCGACCGTGCCGTCGCGCAGCGCCGTGCTCTCCTTGTTGAATTTCTGTACGAAGCGCAATCGCACGCCGGGCGCGTCGTCGCGCAGGCGCGCGATCAGCGCCGGGCCGAAGTTCTCGACGAAGCCGTCGCTCGTGCGCAGCGTGAACGTGCGCGCGAGCCGCTTGAGATCGAGCGCTTCGGCGGGCCGCAGCACCGCCCGCGCTTCGTCGACGAGACGCCCGACGCGCTCGCGCAGTTCGAGCGCGCGCGGTGTCGGAACGAGGCCGCGTCCGGCCCTGACGAGCAGCGGATCGCCGGTCGTTTCCCGCAGCCGCGCGAGCGCGCGGCTCATCGCCGACGGACTCAGCCGCAGGCGCTGCGCGGCGCGCGCGACGCTGCCTTCGGCGAGCAGCACGTCGAGCACGGCGAGCAGGTTGAAGTCGGGCGCGGACACGCGGCGAACGTAGCACGGTTCGTGCTGGCATGGCGTTTCGTGCACGTATTCAGTGCAACTCGTGCGTCTTCCGCCTGGTTTCGACGGCCCCTACGCTTGCGGCATCGCATCGGGAGTTGCCGCGTTGAACGCCGTATCGAAGTCCGTACCGGAAGAAACCGACCGCGCGCCGTCGTCGCGCCGCGCGCTGGCGAGCCTCTCGCTCGCCACGCTGCTCGCCTCGCTCGGCACGAGCATCGCGAACGTCGCGCTGCCGACGCTCGCGCGCGCGTTCGACGCGTCGTTCGCGCGCGTCCAGTGGGTCGTGCTGGCGTACCTGATCGCGATCACCGCGCTGATCGTCGGCGCCGGGCGACTCGGCGACCTGGCCGGCCGGCGCCGCCTGATGCTGTTCGGCCTGAGCGTGTTCGCGGCCGCGTCGCTCGCGTGCGGCGTCGCGCCGTCGCTGGAATGGCTGGTCGCGGCGCGGGCGGCGCAGGGCGCGGGCGCGGCGGTGATGACGGCGCTTACGCTTGCGTTCGTCGCCGACGCGGTGCCGAAAGAGCGGACGGGCCGCGCGATGGGCTGGCTCGGCACGATGTCCGCGGTCGGTACCGCACTCGGACCATCGCTCGGCGGCGTGCTGATCGCGAGCTTCGGCTGGCGCGCGATCTTTCTCGCCGGCGTTCCGTTCGGCATGCTCGCGTTCGCGCTCGCGTATCGCCACTTGCCGCGCGACCGCGCGACGCCGATTGCCGAGCGCGGGCACTTCGACCTCAAGGGCCTGCTGCTGCTCGCGCTGACGCTCGCCGCGTACGCGCTCGCGCTGACGGCGCATCGCGGCGGCTTCGGCGCGTTCAACGTCGCGCTGCTGTCGGCCGCCGCGGCGGGCGCGGTGCTGTTCGCGTTCGTCGAGGCGAGAACCGCGTCGCCGCTCGTGCGCCTGTCGCTGCTGCGCGAGCCGCGATTGCGCGCGGGGTTCGCGCTGAGTGCGACCGTCATGACGGTGATGATGGCGACGCTCGTCGTCGGCCCGTTCTATCTCTCCGGCGCGCTCGCGCTCGACGCGGCGCGGGTCGGTCTGGTCATGTCCGCGGGGCCGGTCGTCTCGGCGCTGAGCGGCGTGCCGGCGGGACGGCTCGTCGATCGCCACGGCGCGGCCCGTGCGACGATCGTCGGGCTTGTCGCCCTCGCGATCGGCTGCGGCGCGCTGACGCTGTTGCCGCCCGCGTTCGGCGTCGCCGGCTACGTCGTGCCGCTCGTCGTCGTCACCGCCGGCTACGCGCTGTTCCAGGCCGCGAACAACACGGCGGTGATGCGCGATATCGGCGCGGAGCAGCGCGGCGTGGTTTCGGGATTGCTCAACCTCTCGCGCCACCTGGGCCTCGTCACCGGCGCCGCCGCGATGGGCGCGGTGTTCGCGTTCGCGGCGGATGCGCGCGACGGCGCGCAGGCGAGCGCGGAAGCGGTGGCGCGCGGATTGCGCGTCACGTTCGCGATCGCGACGGTGCTGGTCGCGGGCGCGCTGGCGATCGCGGTGCGGCGTCCGTGGGAGCGGCGCCGCGCCGTCGATTCGTCGATCGCGGCTACGCTCGCCGCATCAGCACGACGATCAGAACGATGAGCAGGATCAGACCCAGGCCGCCGCTCGGGTAATAGCCCCAGCCGGCGCTGTACGGCCAGGTCGGAAGCGCGCCGAGCAGCAGGAACAGCAGCAGTACGATCAGGACGAGGCGCATGGCAGCTCCTTGAAGGCGCGGCGCCGCGAAGGCGCCGCGCCGGGAAAGACTCAGAGAGAATCCGCGAAATCCTTGATCTGCTTCTTCGCCACGTCGCGCGCGATGCCGTAGCGCTCCTGCAGCTTGCCCTCGAGGTATTCCGCGTTGCCCTCGGCGGCCTGCACGTCGTCGTCGGTGAGCTTGCCCCACTTGGCCTGCAGCGAACCCGACAGCTGCTTCCATTTGCCCTTGATCTTGTCTTCGTTCATGACCGGACTCCTTGGTTGAAGATGAGCGACGCGACCCGTTGATCGCGGCAATCGAATGCTTCAACAGCCGTGCCAGCGGCCGATCCCTGTGAAAACGCGGCGAATGCGGACGTTGCGCCATGCACATTGCGCCGTGACGGACGCGGGGATTGCGCGATGCAGGACCCCGCCGAGTCCGCTTGTGAGCGGCTTACGCGTCGCCCCGCATCGTCGCGAGCCGCAAAAACGCCTCGTGCTGATACCGGCTCATCCGCAGCTGCTGGCCGTTGTCCATCGTCACGACGTGATAGCCGTTGAACCACGGGTGGATCGTCTTTACGCGCCGCACGTTGACGATCGCCGAACGGTGCACGCGCACGAAACGGCGCGGGTCGAGCCGCTCGGCCAGCGTCGCCATCGTTTCGCGCAGCTCGTGCACGCGATCGGCAAGGTGGATTTGTACGGTATTGCCGTTCGCCCGGATCCAGACGACGTCGTCGACGTCGATCAGCGCGACGTGCTCGCCAATGCGCACGCGCAGGCGTTCGAGATGCTCGTCGCGGCGGCGCAGCGCGTCGAGCATCTTCGCGATCTGCGCCGACGCTTGCGTTTGCGCGTCGGCGGCGGCGAGGCGCGTCTTCGCGCGCCGCAGCGTCTCGGCGAAGCGCTCGCGGCCGAACGGCTTGACGAGATAGTCGAGCGCGTTCGCGTCGAAGGCGCGTACCGCGTACTGCTCGTATGCGGTGACGAACACCGTCGGCGGCATGTCGGCGGCGCCGATCGCCGCGACGACGTCGAGGCCGGTCATCGCCGGCATCTGGATGTCGAGAAACACGAGATCCGGCTTGCGCTCTCGGATCGCCGTGACGGCCGACGCGCCGTCGCCGCATTCGCCGGCGAGCGCGATGTCGGCGTCGTTGCGCAGCAGGCGCACGATCGCGCGGCGCGCGAGCGGTTCGTCGTCGACGACGAGCGCGGCGATGCTCATGCGCGCGCGTGCCCGGGTTCGTGTTCGTGTTCGGGCGGTGCGTCGTCGTCGACGACGGCACGGAACGGCAGGCGCAGGCGGCATGCGACGCCCTGCGGCCAGAGCATGTCGAGCCGCAGCTGCGCGGCATCGCCGTAGAGTTCGGCGAGGCGCAGCCGCGTGTTCGCGAGGCCGATGCCGTGGCCGGCCGCGCCGTCGCCGGGTTCGAGCGTGCTGTTGCGGTTGCGCACGTCGATGCACAGGGTGTCGTTTTCGCGACGGATTTCCACTTCGATACAGTCGGCGCCCACGCGCTTGCCGATGCCGTGTGTGATCGC
This sequence comes from Tahibacter soli, assembly GCF_025717065.2. Lineage (GTDB taxonomy): Bacteria > Pseudomonadota > Gammaproteobacteria > Xanthomonadales > Rhodanobacteraceae > Tahibacter > Tahibacter soli. The sequence continues at coordinate 35,639 of NZ_JAOVZO020000003.1, forward strand.
GTTCTCGACGAGCGGCTGCAGCAGAAGGCTCGGCACCGCGGCGTCGAGCGCGTCGGGCGCGCGTAGATCTGCGTCGTCAGGCGATCCTTGAAGCGCGTGCGCTGGATGCCGAGATACAGATCGAGCAGCGCGAGTTCGCGGCGCAGCGAGATCTCCTGGCCGTCGTAGTCTTCGAGAAACGCGCGCAACAGGTTCGACAGGCGCAGCAGCATGTCCTCGGCCGACAGCGCGTCCTCGTCGAGCAGCGTGACGATCGCGTGCAGCGTGTTGAACAGGAAGTGCGGCTGCAGCTGCGTCTTGAGCACCTGCAGCCGCGACTGCGCGAGTTCCGTCGCGAGCCGGCTCGCTTCGATGTCGCGACGCGCCTTCTCGGCCTGGTAGTGCAGCGCCTGCCGGATCGCCAGCAGCGCCCAGTATGTCAAAAGGCCCGTCGCGACGTGCTGCGCGACGAAGTAGCGCAGCTGCAGCGCAAAACCGCTGGGCTCGAACAGCGTCGAGACGAGCGCGCCGGCGGCGATCGCGATCATGGTCACGCCGGCGCTCGCGATCGCGTGCATCGCGTACGCGCGCCCGCGCGGCGGCGCGGCGATCGGCCAGCGCTCGGCGAGGCGAAACACCAGCGGCGCGAGGCAGGCCCACGCGCCCCACTGGATCGCCGACCAGCGCAGGTAGACGATCGCCGGCCATGTGTCGGCGAGCAGCAGATCGTAGACCCAGCGCTGCAGCGCGAAGACGACGACGACCGACGACCACAGCGCGACGTAGCGCGACAGGCCGATTTCGATGCTGCCGAGACGAACGTTCATCGGCGGCATCGTAGAGGGCGCGTGCGACGCTGAAAAGCGCGCCGGCGCGCGGCGACGATTCGCCATGCCGGCACGACGATTCGCCCCGCATCGCCGGCCGCCGTGGTCGCATGCGCCGCGCGGGAGGTGGTCCTTTGCGCCGTCGCGGCGCCGACTTACGGTGGCGCGCCGATCTTGCGGAGCCGCCCATGTACCGCAGTGCCCTGACGATGGTTCTTGCGCTGACGTTCTGCGACAGCGGGGCGGCGTCGCCGTACGCGTCGCCCGTGCCGTTGCCGCGGCCGGTGCCGTTCGCGCCGGGCGTCGTGTCGACCGGTCTGTCCGACGGTCCGCCGACGTTCTCGCCGGACGGCCGCACTTTGTACTTCTTGCGAAATTCGCCGGACGGGCGCTGGTGGACGATCGTCGCGTCGCACTACCGCGACGGGCGCTGGAACGCGGCCGAGGTCGCGCCGTTCTCGGGACGGTACAACGACGCCGATCCGACGTTCTCGCGCGACGGCCGCACGTTGTGGCTCGCGTCGAACCGACCGGTCGACGGCCGCGCGCACGCCGATACCGACATCTTCGTCGCGCATCGCGACGGCGACGGCTGGGGCGAGTTCCGGCGCGTCGACGCGGTGTCGAGTCCCGCCGACGAGTATTTTCCGATCGTCGTCGACAGCGGCGCGATGTATTTCGCGTCCGAACGCGACGGCGGCCAGGGCGGCACCGACGTATGGCGCGCGCCGCGCGCCGGGGACGGCTTCGGACCGCCGGAGAATCTCGCGGCGCTGAACACGCCGGGCAACGAGATCGAGGCGTTCGCGGCGCCCGACGAGAGCTGGCTGATTCTCGCGAGCGACGGACGCGCCGACACGCTCGGCAAGTACGACCTGTACGTGTCGTGGCGGTGCGACGGCGCGTGGACCGAGCCGCGCCACCTCGGCGACGGCATCAACAGCGACGCGAAGGACTACGCGCCGAAGCTGTCGCCGGACGGACGCTATCTGTTCTTCACGAGCAACCGCAGCACGTTCGGCGAACCGAAGGGAAGGCGCCTGACGACGGCCGAGCTCGACCGGCGGTTGAACGCGCCGGGCAACGGGTTGAACGACGTGTATCAGGTCGACGTTGCGGCGTTGAAACTCGTGTCGCCGTGCGGGCGTTGATGTGAGAAAGCGGTCGTTGCAACCGCATGCGCGAATCCTGTCCGTAGACTGAGCCACGCAACACCCTCTCCCCCAAGCTTGGTTGGGGGAGAGGGATGGGGTGAGGGGGCTGCGCCGGATACTTCCTTGAGCGCGACGAAGCGCGAAGCGTCGCCCCCTCACCCCGACCCTCTCCCCCGCAGGCTTGCGGGGGAGAGGGAGTCATTTTCCAAACGTGGCGGAGTGAACAACGATGCATCGTCTTGCAAGTTCAATCGCAATGCTTCTCGTCGCCGTCGGCGCGCAAGCCGCGCCGCCCTACGCCTCGCCGACCCCGATCGCCAGGCCCGAGATCTTCGGCACCGGCATCTTCTCGACCGGCCACGACGATGCGCACCCGACGTTCTCGCTCGACGGCAACACCGCGTACTTCGTGCGGTCGAGTCCGGACTTTCGCTACTGGACCCTGCTCGAAACGACGTTCGTCGACGGCCGCTGGTCGACGCCCGAGGTCGCGCCGTTCTCGGGGCAGTACAATGACGCCGACGTGTTCTTTACGCGCGACGGCAACGCGACGTACATCATTTCGAACCGGCCCGTCGCCGGGCGCGCGCATACCGACACCGACATCTGGGTGCGCCGTCGCGACGGCGCCGGGTGGGGCGAGTTCTCGCGCGTCGACGCGCTCGCGAGCGACGGCGACGAATACTTTCCGACGCTGACCGACCGCGGCACGATCTATTTCGGCTCCGAACGACCCGGCGGCAAGGGCAAGTGCGACCTGTGGCGCGCGCAGCCGCAGGGCGACGGTTTCGGCGAGCCGGAAAATCTCGCCGCGCTGAACACGCCCGGCAACGATATCGAGGCGTACGTCTCGCCCGACGAGAGCTGGCTGATCTTTTCGAGCGACGGCCGGCCCGACACGCGCGGCGCCTACGACCTGTACGTGACGTATCGCTGCGACGGCGCGTGGACCGAACCGCGCAACCTCGAGAACCTCAACACGACCGGCTGGGAATTCGGCGCGCGCGCGACGCCCGACGGCAAGTACCTGTACTTCACGAGCAACCGCAGCACGTTCGGCGAGCCTGCTGGCCGCCGTCTCGATGCCGGCGGGCTGGATCGCAAGCTGAACGCGCCCGGCAACGGCCTGCGCGACATCTACCGCATCGACCTCGACGCGCTCGAGCTCGCGTCGCCGTGCGCGCGACCGGGAACTTGAAACGGCGGCTGCGTTCTCATCGTGCCGAGCGGCGAGCCCGCGCATTGTCCGCTTGTGGACAATGTGACGGGGCTGCACGATCGGAGGGAACGCATGACCGCACGAAGGAGGCCGCGCGGCGGCCGTTGGATCGACCTGTTCGCGCGTGCCGCATTCGCGCTGGCCGCCGCGACGGCCATGCCGTTCGCCGCGGCCGACGCCCCCGCGCCGCTCGCGTGGAAGACGATCAACGCCAAGGGCGGCTATACGGCCGAAGCCCTCGGCGATCCGCGCGGCGAAGGCACGCGCGTCGTCGTGCGCGCGAGCGCGTCGCCCGAGGGCGACTTCGGCGGCACGGGAACGGCCGTCGACGCGGCGCCGCTGCGCGGTTCGCGCGTCGTCGTCGAAGCGACGCTCGAGCCGTCGGCGGAGGCGAACAACGTGACGATCTGGCTGCGCGCCGACGATGCGAACGCCAAGCCGATCGGCTTTGCGACGTCGGCGCCGCAGCCGGTGCCGCCCGGCACGTCGGCGCGCCGCGAGATCGGCCTGTGGGTGCCGCAGGCGGCGACGCACGTCGTGTTCGGCGTCGTGCTGCCGGGGAAGGGCTCGGTCGTCGCGGACCGTCTGCGGCTGCGCGTCGACGCCGACGCGAAACCCGCCGGCGGCGTCACCGCGCGCGCGACGATCGACGCGGCGATCGCGATCGTGCGCGACAAGGCGCTCAAGGCGGATGCGATCGACTGGCCGGCCGCATCTGCGCGCTATCGCGCGATGGCCGGCGACAGCGATCCCGCGCCGGTCGCGTACGCGGCGATCCGCGCGCTGCTCGCCGAACTGCGCGACGGGCACAGCTTTCTGATGGAACGTGCCGATGCGGAAGACCACGACGGTGCCGGACGCGCGATCGAATCGCCGGTCGTGCGGCTCGAAGCCGGCGGCATCGGCTACGTGCGCGTGCCGGCGTATACCGGCGGCAATCCGGCGGACGTGACCGCGTTCGCGCAGACGATGGCCGCTGAAATCGACGCGATTTCCGCACAGGCCACGCGCGGCTGGATCGTCGACCTGCGCGGCAACGGCGGCGGCAACATGTGGCCGATGCTCGCCGGACTGCGCGCGCTGCTCGGCGACGGCGAGATCGGCGGCTTTCGCGACCGCGACGGCAAGGTCGAGCGCTGGCGCGCCGGCGACCTCGTCGACGGCGTGAAAGCGCACGCCGATCTTTCGAACGCGCGCGTCGCCGTGCTGCTCGGTCCGAAGACCGCGAGTTCCGGCGAGGCGGTCGCGGTCGCGTTCCACGGCCGTCCGAACGCGCGCGCATTCGGCCGCGCGACCCACGGACAGGCGAACGCGAACTCGATGCACAAGCTGCCGGACGGCAGCCGCCTGCTGCTGTCGACCGCGATCGATCTCGATCGCCACGGCACGGCGTTCGGCGGCAAGGTCGAGCCCGACGAGGTCGTCGACGGCGAGGCCGAGACGCTCGCCGCCGCGACGGCCTGGCTCACCTCGCCGGCACCGTGACGACGTCGTAACCGGCGCGCCATTCGACGAAGCAGAAGCCGTGGCCGAACGGATCGGCGAGCCCGGCGATGACGCCCCAGCCGGCCTCGGCCGGCGGGCGTTCGAGCGTCGCGCCCGCGGCGAGGGCGCGCGCGACGGCGGCATGCACGTCGTCGACGATCACGTCGAGGTGCATCGGCGTCCAGTGGCGTGCGTAGTCGCGCGGCTGTTCGCCCGCCGCGATCGTGCCGGCCGGTTTCTCGATCAGGTACAGCAGCGCCGGCAGTCCGGCGAGTTCGGCGATCGCGCCGCCGAACAGCCTGCGTGTTTCGCGCAGGTCCAGCGCGCGCACATAGAACGCGACGGCGGCGTCGAGGTCGGGGACGTCGAGGTTGATCATCAGCTCGTGCATGAGTCCGCTCCGCGAGGATCGCAGGTTCGATTGTGCGCGTAGCCGGCGCTTCGCGGCGCGATTCGTCCCGCGCCCGCGACGATTCGTCCACATCGTTGCGACGACTCGTCCCGGAATCGTTTTCGAAAACACGCGGCGATGGTTCGATCGGCGCACCGGCTAGCAACGCCGCCGCCTTTCCGGAGTTCCGTCATGCGCGTGTTCCGCATCGTTTTCTTCGCCGCCGTCGCCGGGGGCGCTCTTGCGCGTACGCCGACGCGCTACCTCGAACTCGTCAACCGCGCGCCCGACACCGTGACGTCGCTCGCCGCGGCGCCGGCCGGCGAGGAAGCGTTCCTCGACGTGCCGCTCGTCGAGCCGTTGCACGGCGGAGAGGCGACGCGGGTCGAACTCGCCGCGGGCGGCTGCCGCTACGACGTGCGCGTCGCGTTTCGCGGCGGCCGCACGGTCGTCTATCGCGGCGTCGACGCGTGCCGTGACGGCGGCCTGTACATCGACCGGCTGCCGCGCTGACCGCGCCAAAGAAAAAGGCGCCTCGCGGCGCCTTCTTCTTCGTTCACATTGCGGCAATTACCAGATCTTCACGAGCTTGTCGCCCGAACGCACCATCGCATCGCCGGCCTTGCACGAGAACGCCTCGGCGAACTGGTGCATGTTCGACGGCGCGCCGATCGCGCGGAACTGCGCCGGCGCGTGCGGATCGACGTTGAGGCGGCGCTTCAGTTCTTCCGGACGGAAGTTGCGGCGCCACACCTGCGCGAAGTTGATGAAGAAGCGCTGGTCCGGCAGCAGGCCGTCGATCTGTTCCTTCGAGTTCTTGTTGTCGCGCGCCTGCGCGAGCTTGAACGCGTCGTACGACACCGACAGGCCGCCGAGGTCGGCGATGTTTTCGCCGAGCGTGAGCTGGCCCTTCACGTGCAGGCCGTCGATCGCGACGTAGTCGTCGAACTGCTTGACCAGTCGCGCGGTGCGCTCCTCGAACTTCGTGCGGTCTTCTTTCGTCCACCAGTCGGCGAGGTTGCCGGTCGCGTCGAACTTGCTGCCTTCGTCGTCGTAGCCGTGCATCATTTCATGGCCGATCACGGCGCCGATGCCGCCGTAGTTGAGCGCGTCGTCGGCCTTGGCGTCGAAGAACGGCGGCTGCAGGATCGCGGCGGGGAAGACGATCTCGTTCTTGAGCGGGTTGTAGTAGGCGTTGACGGTCTGCGGCGTCATGCCCCATTCCTTCTTGTCGACCGGCTTGCCGATCTTGGCCATGTCCCAGTCGTGGTTGAACTTCGCCGCGGCCGACACGTTGGCGAAGTAGCCTTCCGGCTTCACCGCGAGGCCCGACCAGTCGCGCCACTCGTCCGGGTAGCCGATCTTCGGCGTGAAGCTCGCCCACTTGTCGAGCGCCTTCTTCTTCGTGTCGGCGCCCATCCATTCGAGCTTCTCGATGCGCTCCTTCGTCGCGGCGCGCAGGTTGTCGACGAGTTCCTGCGCGCGCTTTTTCGCTTCCGGCGGGAAGTTCTTGTCGACGTAGAGCTGGCCCATCGCCATGCCCATGCTTTCTTCGACCGTGTCGATCACGCGCTTCCAGCGCGGGCGGTTTTCCTGCTGGCCGCGCAGCGTCTTCGAATAGAAATTGAAATTTTCTTCGACCAGCGCGTCGGACAGATACGGCGACGCGCCGTCGATCACGTGCGCGCGCAGATAGGCCTGCCAGTCGGCGGCCGGCACGTCGGCCAGCATCGCGTCGACGGCGGCGAAGAACTTCGGCTGCGACAGCGAGAAGCCCTTGATGTCGAGGTTCTGGCTCGCGAGGAACTTGTTCCAGCCGAAGCGCGGATTCTGCTTCTGCGCCTCTTCGACCGTCACGTAGTGGTACTGGTTTTCCGGGCTGCGCAGTTCGACCGGCGCGAGCGAGGCTTCGGCCAGACGCTTCTCGAACGCGAGCACCTTGCCGGCCTGCGCCGCCGCGGCGGCCTTGTCGGTGCCGGCGAGTTCGAGCACCTTGGCGACGTGCGCGACGTACGCGTCGCGAATCTTCTTGTAGCTGCCGTCCTTGCCGTCTTCAAGGTAGTACGCGCGCTCCGGCAGCGCGAGGCCTCCCTGGAACGCGTAGGCGATCTGCATCGTCGAGTTCTTGAAGTCGGCTTCGCCGCCGAAGTTGAACAGCTGCGCGCGGCCCTGCGCGTGCGCGTCGTGCAGGAACGCGGCGATCTCTTCGGGCGTCTTCAGGCCGTCGATGCGCTTCAACGTATCGGCGATCGGCGCGACGCCGGCCTTGTTCGCCGCCGCTTCGTCCATGCCGCTCTTGTAGAACGCGCCGATCTTCGATTCGATCGAGCCGGGCTTGGCCGAGGCGAGGTCCTTCGCGGCGGCTTCGGCGATGTCGTGCGTCGCGGCGAGCGAGGCCTCGTCGAGCTGCTCGAAGCTGCCCCACGTCGAGCGGTCGCCCGGGATCGCGTTCGCGCGGATCCAGTTGCCGTTGACGTAGCCGAAGAAGTCGCCGCACGGGTTGAGCTTCTTGTCGAATTGCTTGACGTCGATGCCGCGCGTGAGTTCGACGGCGGCGTGGCCGTACGACGCGACGGCGAGGCCGACGGCGAGGGCGAGCGGTTTGAAGAGGCGCTGTTTCATGGAGATCCTTCGATGGCGGGCCCGCTCGCGCGGGGCTTGGGGTTGGAAAGGTTGAGGACGCGCACGCCGTTCGTGCGCGGAACGTTGAAAAAGTTCACCAGATATCGACGCGGTCGGCGGCCGGCCGCACCATCGCGTCGCCGGCCTTGCACGAGAACGCGGCGGCGAACGCCGGCAGGTTCGCGAGCGGGCCGAGCACACGCCACTTGGCGGGCGCGTGTTCGTTCGACTGCACCTGCACGCGCAGCGCCGCGTCGCGCTGCGCGCCGCGCCACGACTGCGCGAACGCTAGAAAGAAACGCTGCTCGGGCGTCAGCCCGTCGATCTTTTCGGCGGGCTTGCCGGCGCGCGCGATCTGCCACGCGTCCCACGCGACCTGCAGGCCACCGAAGTCGGCGATGTTCTCGCCGAGCGTGAGCTCGCCGTTGATGTGCAGATCGTCGATCGGCGCGAACGCGTCGAACTGCTTGACGAGCTTGGCGGTACGCTCCTCGAACTGCTTGCGGTCGTCGTCGCTCCACCAGTCGGCGAGCGCGCCCTTCGCGTCGAAGCGGCTGCCCTGGTCGTCGAAACCGTGCAGCAGCTCGTGGCCGATCACCGCGCCGATCGCGCCGTAGTTGACCGCGTCGTCCATCTTCTCGTCGAAATACGGCGGCAACAGCTGCGCGGCGGGGAATACGATTTCATTTTGCAGCGGATTGAAATACGCGTTGACGGTCTGCGGCGACATGCCCCATTCGGCGCGGTCGACCGGCTTGCCGATCTTGTCGATCTGGCGCCGGCCTTCGAACGCGGTGGCGGCGGCGACGTTCGCGTAGTAGTTGCCGCGGGAGACCTTGAGGCCCGAGTAGTCGCGCCACGAATCGGGATAGCCGATCTTCGCGACGAGGCCGTCGAGCTTGGCGTAGGCGGCCTTTTTCGTCGCCGGGCTCATCCAGTCGAGCTTGTCGATGCGCACGCGCAGCGCTTTTTTCAGGTTTTCCACGAGTTGCACGGCGCCGGCCTTCGCGGCCGGGGGGAACGCGCGGGCGACGTAGACTTCGCCGACCGCTTCGCCGAGCGCCGCGTTCGTCGCGTCGAGCGCGCGCTTCCAGCGCAGCTTGATTTCCTGCGAGCCGTACAGGTGCTTGCCGCGGAATCCGAAGTTCGCGTCGACGAATGCCTTGGACAGCATCGGCGCCGCGTGGTCGACGAGATGGAAGACGAAGTACGCGCGCCAGGTTTCGACCGGCACGTCGGCGATCGCCGCGTCCATCTCCCGGAAGAACGCGACCGGCGCGAGCGAGAACGTGTCGACGTCGGTGCGGCCCAGCGCGTTGAAGAAGCCGCTCCAGGAAAAATGCGGCGTTTTCGCATCGGCCGCCTTCAGCGTCGTCTTGTCGTACAGCTTGTCCGGATCGCGCAGCGCGACGGGATCGAGCGACGCCTTGGCGAGCCGCGTTTCGAGCGCGACGACCGCGTCGGCCTGCCGGTTCGCGTCGGCGCTGCCGGCGAGCACGAGCAGCTGCGCGACATAGGCGCGATAGAAGCCGAGCAGGTCTTTCGATTTGGCGTCGTCGCGCAGGTAGTAGTCGCGATCGGGCAGGCCGAGGCCGCCCTGGACCGCGTAGGCGATCGCGGTCCCCGGGTTCTTCATGTCCGAATCGACGAACAGGTCGAACAGCGCGAGATCGCCGCGCGCGTGGCTCTCGCGCACGAAGGCGGCGACGTCGGCGGGCGTCTTGAGCGCCGCGATGCGCGCCAGCTCGGGTTCGATCGGTGTACGGCCGGCTTTTTCCGCGCCGGCTTCGTCGAGCGCGGTCGCGTAGAAATCGCCGATTTTCTGCGTATTGCTGCCCGCGGGTTCGGGCTTCGTCGCCGCCGCGTCGAGCACGCCGCGCAGCATTTTTTCATTGCGTTCGCGCAGCTCGTCGTCGAGGCTCCAGCCGCCGTATTCGGGCGGAATGGGATTGCCCTTGAGCCAGCCGCCGTTCGCATACTGGAAAAAGTCGCGACAGGCGGGCGTCGCCGGATCGAAATTCGCGGCGTCGAGACCGCGTTCGTTGGCGCAGGCCATGCCGGCGAACGCGCAGCCGAACGCGAGCGCGGCGGCGCGCGCGCGAAGGGAACGACGGGCTGGAAGCGGTTGACGCATGAGCGGGGCGCAGGGTAAGGACTGGACCGCCGATCATACAGTGTCGAAGGTTGGGGCTAGCCCCGGGGCGCGCGCAGGCGCAGTTCCGGCGGGTTGCCAGGGCGCATAATCGGCAAAATCACATCGGGAGCGAACATGCGCGTACGGTTTTGCGGCGCCAACGGCGAGGTCACGGGTTCGAGCCATCTCGTCGCGATCGACGACAAACTCGTGCTGCTCGACTGCGGCATGATCCAGGGCGACGAGGAAACCGAAGCGCGCAACGCCGATCCGTTTCCGTTCGATCCCGCGCGCATCGACGCGCTGGTGCTCAGCCACGCGCATATCGACCACGTCGGCCGCGTGCCGTTGCTCGTCAAGCGCGGTTTCACGGGCCCGATCTGGGCGCAGGCCGCGACCGCCGATCTCACGCGCATCATGCTCGAGGATTCCGCCTCGATCGCCGAGAGCGACACGCTGCGCGAGAACCGCCGGCGTGCGCAGCAGGGGCAGAAGCCGCTCGATCCGCTGTACACGCGCGAAGACGCGAAGGCCGCGCTGCGCAACGTGCGGCGACTCGACTACGGCGAGGCGAAGGAAATTCTGCCCGGCATCCACGTGCGCCTGCGCGACGCCGGCCACATCCTCGGCTCGGCCGCGGTGGAATTGTGGACCGACGGCGAGGCGCCGCGCCGGCTCGTGTTCTCGGGCGACATCGGCCCGAAGGGCACGCCGATCCTGCGCGATCCCGAGCCGATCGCCGACGCCGACATCGTGCTGATGGAATCGACCTACGGCAACCGCCTGCACCGCTCGCGCGGCGACACGGTCGACGAGCTGGGCCGCGTGTTCGGCGAGGCGTACCGGTCGGGCGGCAACATCGTGATTCCGGCGTTCGCGGTGGGTCGCACGCAGGAACTCCTGTACTGGATGGCCGAGAACTACGAGGACTGGGGCGTCGATCGTTTCCGCATCTATCTCGACAGCCCGATGGCCGGCAAGGTGCTGTCGGTCTATGAAAAACACGACGATATTTTCGACGACGAAGCCAGGCGATTGTGGGCGAGCCGGCACCAGCCGCTGCGGCTGCCGAATCTGCGCGTGACCGAGTCGGTCGACGAATCGCAGGCGCTCAACCGCGAAGAAGGCGGCGCGGTGATCATCGCGGGTTCCGGCATGTGCAACGGCGGACGCATCCGCCATCACCTGCGCCACAACCTCGGCCGCGAGAACGCGCATATCGTGTTCGCCGGCTACCAGGCGCACGGCACGCTCGGGCGGCTCCTCGTCGACGGCGTGCACGACGTGCGGCTGTTCGGCGAACGCATCGAGGTGCGCGCGCAGCGGCACACGATCGGCGGCCTGTCGGCGCATGCCGACCAGGCCGGACTGATGGAATGGTACGGACATTTCACGAGCCGTCCGCCGGTATACCTCGTGCACGGCGAAGACGAGGCGCGCCGCGCGCTCGCCGGCAAATTGCGCGAGAAGTACGGCGCCCGAGCCGAACTCAGTCGTCCCGGCGGCATCGTCGAGGTCTGATCCGTCGCGCGCGGCGTGATCGTTTCCGCCGCGCGATCGCGCTTCTCCCGTCAGGGGCCGCAGCGATGCGGCAGGCGGGCGCGCGCCTGTCGAATCGTGCCGCGGCACGGCATGGACGGCATCGCCGGCCGGGAGTAAGGTTTCCAGCATGCGCTGCGGTACGGCGGGGGTCGGCTGCAGCGCGGGGAGTCCTTGAACGACAAGGTGTCGCTGCATGACGAACCGGACCGCAGAGCGGTCCGGCGGGCGCCGGTGGTCGTCCCGATCGCCGGCGAGGGGCTGGCGTGGTTCCGCCGCTGCGCGGAGCAGGGGGGTTACCGTGAAAAATCGTTCGGGTGCCGTTCGTCGCGGGCTGGGCCTGCTGTCGTTCGCCGGCGTGCTGCTGATCGGGGGAGTTTCGCAGGCGCGTACCGTTCCGGCCGCGAAAGCCGAGCCGGTGCCGACGCTGCTGTCGATCGACGCGCCGCGCAACGGCAAGGATCCGGCGCCGCCGGTCGAATCGCTGCCGCGCTCGCCGTCGAACCCGACGGCGCAAAGCCCCGTTGTACGACCGTCGTTCAATATCGATCCGTCGCTCAACGCCGAGGTCGAGCCGAACGGCACGCCGGCCACCGCGACACCGCTGCCGCTGACGAACGGCGCGACACATATCGTCGGCAACATCTATCCGAACGGCGATCTCGACTTCTACAGCTTCACCGCCGCCGCGGGCGACCGCGTCTAGGCGGCGCTGCAGACTTCGGCGTCGGGCAGCGCGTCGAACGACAGCGTGCTCGAACTGTACGCGAGCGACGGCACGACGATTCTCGAAGGCGACGAGGACGACGGCTCGTTCGGCACGCTGTCGTCGTCGATCGCCGGCACGACGCTTGCGACGGCCGGCACGTACTACCTGCGCGTCAAGCACAATTCGGCGACGGCGCAGCTGCGGCCGTATCACCTGTACTTCCAGTTGCGCAGCGGCACGCCGACGCCCGAAACCGAACCGAACGACACGGCGCCGGGCCAGGCGCTGCCGGTCGGCGGCTGGGTCGACGGCAGCGTTGCGAGCGCAACCGACGTCGACTTCTATTCGATCACGCTCAACGCCGGCGACACGGTGTTCCTGAGTCTCGACCAGGATCCCGAGCGCAACGGCGATTCGAACCTGCGCCTGGGCCTGGGCGTGTTCGACACGCTGGTGCTGCTCGTCAACGACAGCGGCGCCGGCTTCGCGCCGTATACCGCGCCGGACTCCGAAGCGTATTTCATGACCGTCAAGGACGCCGGCACGTATTCGATCTACGTCGATACGTCCGCCGCGGCGACGTTCGGCACGTATCACCTCTCCGCTACCGTGTTCCCGCGCGTGACGACCGGCGTCAACTGCACCACCTACACGTCGACGAACGTGCCGGTCGCGGTGCCCGATGTCGGTTCGGTCACGTCGACGCTGACCGTGCCCGGCAACCCGCGCATCGCCGACATCAACGTCGCGATCCAGGGCAACCACACGTTCATGGCCGACTACGACGTGCACCTGATTTCGCCGGCGGGCAACGACGTGGGCCTGTTCACCGACGTGTTCAACCAGACGACCGGGGGCCGGTCGCTGCTCGATATCGTGATCGACGACGAAGCGGCGATTCCGCCCGCCTTCCAGGTGTCGGCCGGCATGCGCGTGCAGCCCGAATTCAACTACCGTCTCGCCTGGTTCGACGGTGAGAACGCCGGCGGCACGTGGACGCTGCAGGTGCGCGACGACGTCGCGGTGGACACCGGCAGCATCACCGGCTGGAGCATCGAGATCTGCGAGGCGCCGCCGCCGCCGGCGTGCGCGCCGGGCTTCGTGCCGCAGACGGTGTACTCGACCGATTTCGAATCGGGCGCCGCGGGTTTCACGCACAGCGGCACGGCCGACGAATGGGAGCTCGGCCTGCCGGCGACCGTCGCGACCGCGACGGCGAATCCCGTCGCCGCGTTCAACACCTGCGCGAGCGGCACGAACTGCTGGAAGACCGATCTCGACAACACCTACAACGCGTCGAGCAGCCAGGATCTGTTGTCGGCACCGATCAACCTCGCGGGGCTGTCGCCGCCGGTCGTCGTGAGCTGGGCGCATCGGTACCAGATGGATACGGCGACCAACGACCATTACAACGTGTCGATCCAGCAGGTCGGCCTGCCGGCCACGGCGATCCGCCTGTTCGAGCACCTCGACGCGGTGATGACCGACGCCGTCGGCAATCCGGTCGTGCAGGTGCCGGCCAGCGCCGGCTGGGGGGTAGTGGACAAGCGCGCCGACACGATGGCAGGAAACAATGTGGAATTGTTGTTCCACCTCGACAGCGGCACCGGCGCGACGAACTTCGGCGGCGCGGCGATTGACGATGTGACGGTTACCGCGTGCCGCGCGGCGACGGCAGACCTCTCGATCACGAAGACCGACGGCGTGACGACCGCGACGCCGGGCGGCAGCGTGACCTACACGATCACGGCGTCGAACGCCGGCACCGACGCGGTGACCGGCGCAACGGTCGCCGATTCGTTCCCGGCCTCGCTCACGTGCACCTGGACGTGCGTCGGCGCGGGCGGCGGCACGTGCACGGCGGCGGGCTCGGGCAACATCAACGACGCGACGAACCTGCCGGTCGGCGGCAGCGTCACGTATACGGCCACCTGCGCCGTCAACGCGAGCGCGACCGGCACGCTGTCGAACACCGCGACGGTGTCGTCGGCGATCAGCGATCCGAATCCGGCGAACAACTCGGCGACCGATACCGACACGCTGACGCCGAACGCCGACCTCGCGATCACGAAGACCGACGGCGTGACGACCGCGACGCCCGGCGGCAGCGTGACCTACACGATCACCGCGTCGAACGCCGGCCCGAGCAACGCGCCGGGTTCGACGATCGCCGATACGTTCCCCGCGTCGCTCACGTGCACCTGGACGTGCGTCGGCGCCGGCGGCGGCACGTGCACGGCCGCGGGCAGCGGCAATATCGGCGACACGGCGAATCTGCCGGCGGGCGGCAGCGTCACGTATACCGTGTCGTGCGCTGTCAGCGCGGCCGCGAGCGGCACGCTCTCCAACACCGCGACCGTCGCGGCGCCGGCCGGCGTCACCGATCCGAATCCGGCGAACAACTCGGCGACCGACACCGACACGGTGACGCCGAGCGCCGATCTTTCCATCACGAAGACCGACGGCGTCGCGAGCGTGACGGCGGGCGGTTCGACGACGTACACGATCGTCGCGGCGAACGCGGGACCGAGCAACGCGACCGGCGCAACGGTCGCCGATACGTTCCCGGCGTCGCTCACGTGCGCGTGGACGTGCGTGGGCGCCGGCGGCGGCACCTGCACGGCATCCGGCAGCGGCAATATCGGCGACACCGTGAACCTGCCGGCCGGCGGCTCGACGACGTATACCGCGACCTGCGCGGTGGCGCTCGCGGCGACCGGCACGCTTTCCAATACCGCGACCGTCGCGGCGCCGGCCGGCGTGACCGATCCGAACCCGGCGAACAACGCGGCGACCGACACCGACACGATCAACGCGGCCGGCGCGAACGTCGCCGGCACGAAGACCGTCGCCGGCACGTTCACGCCGGGCGCGTCGGTCACGTACACGGTGACGCTGACGAACAGCGGCGGGCCGCAGGGCGACAACCCGGGCAACGAGTTCACCGACGTGCTGCCGGCGAGCCTCACGCTGGTGTCGGCCTCCGCGTCGAGCGGCACTGCGGTGGCGAGCGTCGGTACGAATACGGTGACGTGGAACGGCCCGATCCCGATCGCCGGCAGTGTCACGATCACGATCAACGCGACGATCTCGCCGTCGGCCACCGGCACGATTGCCAACCAGGGTTCGATCTCGTACGACGGCGATGGCAACGGCACGAACGACGCGACGCGCACGACCGACGATCCCGCCGTGGGCGGCGCGGCCGATCCGACGCAGTTCACGGTCGGCGGCGCGGTGTCCGACCTGTCGATCACGAAGACCGACGGCGTGGCGAGCGCGACGCCGGGCGGCTCGACGACTTACACGATCGTGGCGTCGAACGCGGGGCCGAGCAACGCGACCGGCGCGACGGTGACCGACACCTTCCCGGCCGCGCTCACGTGCACGTGGACGTGCGCCGGCGCCGGCGGCGGCACGTGCGCGGCGTCGGGCAGCGGCAACATCGGCGACACGGTGAACATCCCGGACGGCGGCAGCGTCACCTACACGGCGACGTGCGCGATCGGCGCGTCGGCGAGCGGCAGCCTCGCGAATACCGCGAGCGTTGCGGTGCCCGTCGGCACGAACGATCCGGATCCCGCGAACAACAGCGCGACCGACACCGACACGCTCGCCGCGAGCGCCGACATCGCCGTCACCAAGACGAACGGCGGTACGACGTCGACCGCGGGCGGCACGACGGCGTACACGGTCGTCGTCTCGAACGCGGGTCCCAGCGACGCCGCCGGCGTGACCGTGAACGACACGCTGCCGGCCGCGCTCACCTGCACGTGGACGTGTGCCGGCACCGCCGGCGGTACATGCACGGCGTCCGGTTCGGGCAGCATCGCCGACACGGCGAACCTGCCGGGCGGCGCGAGCGTGACGTATGCGCTGGCGTGCAGCATCAGCGCTTCGGCGACGGGCAGCCTCGTCAACACCGCGAGCGCCGCGGCGCCGGCCGGCACGGCCGATCCGACGCCGGGCAACGACAGCGCGACCGACACCGACGCGCTCGGCGCGAGCGCCGACCTTGCGGTCACGAAGACGGACGGCGTCACGACGGTGCTGGCCGGCGGCGTGCTGACGTACACGATCGCGGCGACGAACGCGACGGGTCCGAGCGCGGCGATCGGCGCGACGGTCAACGACACGCTGCCCGCCGAATGCGCGGCCCCGACATGGGCGTGCGCGGCGACCGGCGGCGCGGTCTGTCCGGCATCCGGCAGCGGCTCGATCGCGGCGAGCGTCGACCTGCCGGCCGGCGGCGCGGCGACGTTCACCGTGACGTGCCCCGTCTCGGTCGCCGCGGCGATCGGCACGGTGATCACGAACACCGCGACGATCGCGGCGCCGGCCGGTCTCACCGACCCGACGCCGGGCAACGACAGCGCGACCGACACGACCACGGTCGCGGCGCGCGAGATCGCCGTGCCGGTGCCGGCGCTCGGCATCTGGGCGCTGCTGCTCGCCGCGCTCGGCCTCGTCGCGCTCGCGCGGCGCGGTGTGCGGCGGACCGACTGACGTCGCGCGCGGCGGCGGGCCTGCCCGCCGCCGCGCGATCCGTCGAGGAAACGGCGCGGGTTTCAACACCCGCGCCGGCGACGGCGCGAAGCGTCATTTGGCCCGCGCGCGGCCGTTCGCTAGATTCGGGGCATGTCCCGCCTTCTCGTCTTCCAGCACGTCGCCGCCGAACCGCTCGGCACGCTCGACCGCCTGATCCGGCGGCGCGGCCATCGCATCAAGTTCGTCAACTTCGAGCGCCATCCCGACGCCGAGCCTTGCCTCGACCGCTATCGCGGCCTCGTCGTGCTCGGCGGTCCGATGAACGTCGACGAGCAGGATCGCAGGCCGCACCTGACGACCGAACTGCGCGCGATCGAAACCGCGCTACGCCAGGACAAGCCGGTGCTCGGCATCTGCCTCGGCGCGCAGTTGCTCGCGCACGTGCTCGGCGCGCCGGTCACGCGCCACCGCCAGCCGGAGATCGGCTGGTACGACGTCGCCGCGACCGACGCTGGCAGGGGCGACCCGGTGCTCGGCGCGATCGGCGCGGCGCGGCCGATCTTTCAATGGCACAGCTACACGTTCGAGCTGCCGCGCGACGCGCAGCACCTCGCGCGCAGCGGCACCTGCGAGAACCAGGCGTTCCGCTACGGCCGCGCGGCCTACGGCTTCCAGTTTCATCTCGAGGCCGACCGCGCGCTGATCGAACGCTGGCTCGGCATCGAGCGCTACCGCGACGAACTCGCCGCGGCGAACCTGCCGCAGGACGCGCAGACGATCCGCGAACGCACCGCGCTCGAGATCGACGCCATGCAGGCGACGGCCGAAGCCGTGTTCAATCCGTTTCTCGATCTCGTCGGCCGTCCGGCCCGCCGCATCACGCTCGGTTCGCGTTGATCGCCCGTCGGCGTTTACTTCCCCGTTCGGCATCCGTACGGTGCCGTTCGTGTACCTTGCAACGAATCCACGTTGCGGTGGACCGTCAGGGAGGAACCGATGAGCCGTACCCCGTTGATGCGCGTGCTGCGGCGCGCGTTTTCCGTTGCGCGCGCGTCGCAGACCGGCGCCGTGCCGCTCGACGAAACCATCGCGCGCGCGTTCGAAGCGCGCGCCGACGCCTCTCGCCGGCGCTTCCTGCGCCAGGGCGCGACGGCCGCGGCGGCGCTGACGCTCGCGTCGTGCCGCCATATCCCGTTGTATACGCCGCCGACGGAGGAAGACGTCGTCGTGGTCGGCGGCGGCATCGCCGGCCTCACGGCCGCGTGGCGCCTGCGGCAGGCCGGCGTCGGCGCGACCGTGTACGAGGCGCAGAACCGCATCGGCGGTCGCATCCTGAGCCTCGCGGGCCATTTCGCCGACGGCCAGGTGTGCGAACTCGGCGGCGAACTGATCGACACCGGCCACGCGCGCATGCGCGCGCTCGCCGACGAGTTCGGCCTGCCGCTCGACGATCTGGCGGGCACCGAGACGCCGGGTCACGACGACACGTGGTACTTCGGCGGCGCGCACCGCAGCGAGCACGAGATCATCGCCGCATTCGCGCCGATCGCGCAGGCGCTCGCGCGCGACCAGGCGATCCTCGGCGACGTCGACATCACGTACCGCACCCCGGGCGACGCCGCCGCGTTCGACCGCCTGTCGATCGCGCAGTGGTTCGACGCGAACGGCGTGTCGGGCTGGATGCGCACCCTGCTCGACGTCGCGTACACGACCGAGATGGGCCTCGAGTGCGACGAGCAGTCGGCGCTCAACCTTCTGACGTTCATCGACGCCGGCACCGACGCGTTCCGCATCTTCGGCGAGAGCGACGAGCGCTATCACGTGCGTGGCGGCAACGACCGCATTCCCACGGCGATCGCCAAGCACCTGTCCGGCGCGATCGAAACCGGCGCGGCGCTCGAGGCGATCGCACAGGACAGCAGCGGCGGCTATCGCCTGACGTTCCGCCGCGGTTCGTCGAGCGTCGACGTGCGCGCGAAGCAGGTGGTGCTGGCGATTCCGTTGACCACCTTGCGGCAGGTGCAGCTGTCGGTCGAACTGCCGCCGGTGGAACAGCGCGCGCTGGCGCAGCTGCGCTACGGCACTAACGCGAAGCTCATGATCGGCGTGAACGAGCGCGTGTGGCGCACGCGCGCGCGCGGCAACGGCAGTCTGATGTGCGATCTCGCGCCGCAGACGACGTGGGAAACGAGCCGCCAGCAGGCCGGCAGCGCCGGTATCCTGACCAACTTCACGGGCGGCCGGCACGGCCTGGCGATTGGCGAGGGCACGCCGAAGCAGCAGGCCGACCGCGCGGTGGCCGAACTCGATCGCGTGTTTCCGGGGCTCGCGTCGGCGCGCGCGGGCGCGCGCGAGGCGCGCTTCCACTGGCCGACGCATCCGTGGGCGCGGGGCAGCTATCTGTGCTTCGCGCCGGGACAGTGGACGACGCTGCGCGGCGCGTTCGGCGAGCCGGCCGGCAATCTTTTCTTCGCCGGCGAACACTGCTCGCTCGACAACCAGGGCTTCATGGAAGGCGGCGTCGAGTCGGGCGAGGCGGCGGCGCAGCAGGTACTCGCGGCGCGCGGCGTCGCGAAGACGGCCGGGCTAGCGCACGTCGCGCAGCGCGTCGTCGGGTAGCGCGTACGACGACGCGAGCAGGTCGCCGTCGAACACGATTTCGGGATACGCGACGCCGTGCAGCGCGTGCACGGCGAAGATTTCCTGCACGCCGCCGGTGAACTTCACGAACGCGAGCGTCGCGCCGGTGCCGGTGTGCACGGCCCATACGCCGGACAGCCGCTCGGCGTTGTCCTGCGTGATCGGAATATCGGTGAACGCGTTCGTCTCGCGCAGCTGCGACAGGCCGATCAGCGCGACGGGACCGGCGAAGTCGAGCCCGCGCGCGAAGCCCGGCACGCGCGCGACGTCGGTCTTCGCGCCGGTGGCCGGGTCGATCGTCACGAGCGCGCCGCGGCCCGATTCGAGCAGCCACAGGCGGCCGTCGTGCCAGCGCGGCGAATGCGGCATCGACAGACCGCGCGCGAGTATTTCGGACGTTTTTACGTCCATCACGACGCCGCCGTCGCGCTTGTTCTCGCGCCAGCCCTGCGGCGTCGCCGTCGCGCCGAGCGCGGTGACGTAGCGCGGTTCGCCGTCGCGCATGCCCAGGCCGTTCAAGTGACAGCGATCCTCCGCCGCGTAGCCCGGTACGAACGGCGGGCGCCAGCGCGGCACGAAGCTCGACGCTTCGTCGAGCGTGCACAGGCACGAGAACAGCGTGTTGACGAACCACAGCTTGCCGGCGCCGTCGAACGCCATTTCGTGGATGTCGATCGCGCCGGTGACGTGGCGCCGGCGCATCAGATACACCGCGTCGTGGCGCGGTGGATCGGCGAGCCGCCGCGCTGCCGCCGGCATATTGTAAAACTCCACTATTTCCGACGCCGCGCCGAGCGCGAGCCGGTTGCGGTCGGCGGCAAGGCCCATCGGCCGCGCGAACGTGCGGTAGTGCGTATTGAGCACGCCGCCGTCGGGGCGCAGCACGACGAGCTTGCCGGCCTGGTAGGTCGTGACGAGCACGCTCGCGCGCAGCTCCGACAGCAGCGCGGGAAAGTTCGCGGTGTGGACGCTCGCGAGCGTGTCGTCGTTCGTCATCGGTCAGTTCTGCGTCTCGAACCCGCTCGTGAAGATCGTATCGGGCGTCGGCTGCGCCTCGTACGCGCCGATGTCGGCCGCCGCGCCCGAAACGCGCACCCAGAACGCGCCGCGCTGATCGTACGCGAGCCCGCCCGCGCTGCCCGCGTCGATCGCCGGGCTCGTCGCGGCGAGCGCGTGCGTCTTCGTCGGGCCGCCGTTGTCGGCGAGCGGCGCGAGTTGCGGATCGGCCGTCAGCGTGTCGCCCGGCAGGTCGGCCGGCGAATTCGCGTTCGGGATCAGGTTCTTCGAGCCGGTGACGATCTTCGGGAACGACCACAGGTTCGTCGCGGTGCCGTTCGTCGAGTTGTTCGCGACGATCGTCGAGTCGAGCCGGATGCCGTACGTGTACTCGGTGCCGCTGATGCCGGCGCCGCGGCGCGTGGCGGTGTTGAACGCGATCGTGGAATTGGCGAACTCGAAGTTGCCGCCGTCGGCCATGATGCCGCCGCCTTCGCGCGCGGTATTGCCCGAGATCGTCGAGTTGATCACGCGCGTGGGCTGCGGCGCGTATTCGCCGAACAGGATGTTGATGCCGCCGCCGTCGGCGCCCGACGTGTTGCCGGTGATGGACGAATCCACGAGCTGCACCGACGTGCCGAAGCCGAGGATGCCGCCGCCGGCTTCGTCGATGCCCGCGTCGTTCGCGCCGACGTTGTTCTCGATGCGCGTGCGCGCGATCGAAAGCACGCTGCGATCCGGGCCGATCATTCCGCCGCCGGCCGAGTCGGCATGATTGCCGCTGATCGTGCTGTCCGTGATTTCCGCCGTGACGGATTCGCCGCCGGTGAAGAAGCGAAAGCCGCCCGCGCCGCCGTAGTGATTCGTCGACGTGACGGTGTTGTCGGCGACCGTGACGCGCGAGAGCCGCGCGTCGCCGATGACGATGCCGCCGCCGCCCTGCGGCGCGCACACGCCGCACTCGGAAATGTTGGTGTTGCCGCTGACGGTCGACGCGACGAGGTCGAGCGAGGCCACCGGCGAGCCCTGTTCGCGCGAGCCGACCGACAGACCGCCGCCGAACACCTCGTAGCTGTCCGACTTCGCCGTGTTGCCGGTGATCGTGGCGTTGCGCAGCGTCGTCGGGCCGTGCGCGTGGATGCCGCCGCCCTGCGCGACGTTGCCGAACTGCGCGGCCGGTTCGGCCAGATGCGTGTGCGCGGTGTTGCCGGTGACGACGACGTCGGCGCCGTCGAGATTGCCGCCGACGAAGATGCCGCCGCCGAAGACGCGGCCGGTGCCGTCGACGCGGCTGCCGGTGATGCGCACGTTCGCGAGCGTCGCGTTGCCCATCGCCGCGACCGCGCCGCCGCGCGCGCCGTCGACGGCGTTGCCGCCGGCAGCGCAGGCGTCGAGCGCCACGTTGGTCAGCGACAGGTCGGCCTGGCTCACGACGCAGCCGCCGACGTCGCCGGCGCGCCCGTTCGACAGCGCGAGGTTTTCGAGCGTCAGCCGGCCCGAGCCCGCATGCGAGAACACGCGGTCGGCGCCGCTGCCGGCGATCGAGAAGTTCTGTGCCGCGCCCGCGCGGACCGTCAGGTCGGCGATGCCGTTCGTCTGCAGCGCGCTCGCGAGCGAAATCGCGTTGCAGGAAAGGCCGGAAAGATCGATGACGTCGCTGCTGCCGGCCGCCGCGACCGAGGCGCGCAGGCTGCCGGCGCCCGAGTCGTCGCAGTTGACGACGGCCGGTGCCGCGAGCGCGAGCGCGGTCGGTGCGAGCAGCGCGACGGCGAGGCACGCGGCGAGCGGACGCCGTGCATGACGGCGGGAGCGGGGGAGGCGGGTGTTCGACATCATGGACTCCGAGACAAGGTGATGCGCATGGCGACGCGGTGCCGCCCGGCGATCCGAGCATCGCGGCGTTCGTTCCGGGCAGCCATGCCGGCGCTGTTCCGTTTCCGTTCCGCGGCCGTTCGGCCGCCGTTCGGCCGCCGCTCGGCGGCGTCGCCGCGCGGTTGCGGCCTCAACGCGCGTTAGCAGCCTCAACGCGCGTTCGCCGCCGCGCCGGCGAGGCCGGGCGGCTGCGCGTCGGGCACGGGCCGCTCGCCCGCGAGCTGCCGCACGCGCGCGAGCGCCGACGCGGCGGCGTCGGCGCGGCCCAGCGCGCGATACAGGCGCCACTGCGCGAGCGCGCTGTCGTAGTCCCGATCGGCGTAGCGCGCGATCAGCCCGACGACGACCGCGGCGCGGTCGAGCCGGCCCGCGTCGATCAGGAATCCGGCGTACGACGTCGCGACGAGCGCCTGCGTGTCGGCACGGCCCTGCGCGCCGGCGAGCGTCAGCGCCGATTCGTAGGCGGCCGTCGCGGCGTCGGTATCGCGGTCGGCGGCGGCCTGCTCGGCCTGCGCCACGCCGGCGGCGACGCCGACCGCCGGCTGCACGCTGCCGCGCGCCCATCCGGCCAGGAGCTGCGTCTGCGCGCGCGCCTGGTCGTCGTGCGCGAGCCGGCGCAGCGCGCGCACGGCCGTCAGCGACGCGATCGCCCGCGCGCTCGCGAGTTCCGGCGATGTCAGCGCCGCGCTCGCGCGCTGCGCGAGCAGCACGGCGTTCGCGTCGTGGCCGGCCTCGTAGTCGAGCCGCGCGAGCGCCGCGCGGGCCAGGGCCGCTTCGACCGAGTCGTCGGCGGCGCCCGCGCTGCCGACGACCTCGTCGTACAGCCCGCGCGACTCGCCGAGCCGGCCGTTGTCCGCGAGCGCCGACGCGCGCGCGATCGTGTAGCGCGCGCGCAGCGCCGGGTCGCTGATGCGGTGGCGTTCCGACCAGCCGAGTTCCGCCGTCTTGAGCGCCTCGAGCGGATCGAGCAGTGCCAGATGCGCCTCGACCTCGTTGATCAGCGACACGACGAATTCGGTGAACATGCCGAAGCGCTGGAACTGCCGGCCCGCGCGTTCGAAGCCGGGCAGCGCCTCGGCCGGCCGGCCCGAACTCATTTCGACGACGCTCTCGTTGCCGTCGACGATCGCGAGCAGCAGCGGATCGCCGGCCGCGCCGAGCACGACGCGCGCACGCGAGAAATCGGCGAGCGCGGGCTCGCGGCGCACTTCGCGCGCATGGATCACGCCGCGGTGGTGATACGCGCGGCCGAGCGCGATCGGTTCGTTGCGCGACTGCAGAAGGTCGATGGCCTCGTCGCACGCGCGCATCGCCGCGTCCATGTGCGCCGTGCGCGACTCGACGACGCACAGCGCCTCGAGCGCGCGGCCGCGCACGACCGGGTCGGTTTCGGCCGGCACGTCGGCGAGGATGGCCGCGATGTGTTCGCGCGCGGCGTCGAAGCTGCCGGCGCGCAGGTCGACCTGCACTTCGCGCAGTCGCAGCTCCGGTGCGTTTTTCAACGCGGCCGGCGCGTTCGCGACGAGCGCGCGCGCTTCGTCCATGCGATCGGACAGGCGCGCCGCGTCGACGCGTTGCACGAGTTCGGCCAGTGTCGGCGCCACCGGCGGCGCGGCCGCCGCGGAACGCCGGCCGAACAGTTCGAGCAGGCGCTCGGCGACCTCGTTCGCTGCCGCGATCGCGTTGTCGGCCTCGGCCTGCACCGCGCGGCGCGTACCGTCGGCGTCGACGAGTTCGGCACGCGCGATCCACTGCGTGCCGCGCCGCGCGAGCGCGGGCTGCACGAGATGCCGCACGTCGACCGCCCGGCGCACGGCCGCGAGTGCCGCTTCGGGCGTGGTGCCTTCGGGCGCGAGCCGCACGATGCTGTCGCTCGCGACCACGGGCAGGCCGGCGGCGCGCAGCCGCGTCGCGACGAGATCCATGAAGCCGAGCCGTAGCCACGCGTCGCCGGGCTCGGCCGCGATTTCGGCGGGCAGCACGGCGCTCGCGTCGGGCGGCGCCGCATGCGTGTCGACGACGAGCGTGCGGTCGGCGCTCGTCGGTGCCGGCGGGCGCCAGAAGAACGCCGCGGCGATCGCGGCGAGCACGACTGCGGTCAGCGCGATCCAGGGTGTGCGCGACTTCGCTCGCGTCGAGGATCGCGGCGTTTCGTCCGTCGGCCGTGCCGTGACCGGCGGCGGCGTGCCAGACGGCTCCGTATCGATTGCGTCGACGGTGACTTGTGCCACCCAGTGATAGCCGAATCGCGGCACCGTGCGCAGAAACGCCTGCTCCTGCGCGTCGTCGCCGACCGCGCGCCGCGCCGCGAGCACGGCCTTGCCGAGCATCGTGTCGCTGACGCTCGCCTTGCCCCATACGGCCGAGACGAGTTCGTCGCGACCGACGGCGCGGTCGCGGTGTTCGACGAGATACGCGATGCAATCGAACACGGTGGGTGCGAGTTCGACGCGCGCGCCGCCACGCCGCAGTTCGCGCGCGGCGACATCGAGCGTGCAGTCGCCGAAGCGGAAGCGTTGCCTGACCATACGCAGAGGTTAGCTGCGCACGCGGCCGGCGCAAAGCCAAAGTCCGTCAATTCGACCAACGGACACCTTTTCCATGCGAGCGCCGTTCGCGGCGGGCGTGCGCAGGCGACGGGGCGCGGCGGTCGCGCGTGCCGCTGCCGCTCGTCGTCGTATGCGGCGAGGTGGCGCTGCGGTTTCTGCGTACGCGCCGGGGGGCGAAGGCGAAACGCGGGGGTTCGTATCGGGGGGGCGTTCCCACCGGTCCGGGGGCATGCCCTTCGGGCCTGCCTGCGTGCCGCCAGCAACCGGCGCCTTTGAATACCAGCAGGTATGTTCGCTGCGTCGCGGCCGGCAGGCTGCCCGCAACGGATAGTCGCGACCCGAAAAGATACTTGCGGGTACGTAATTTCCGTAAAGACGCCGTGATGTCTGTTCGGATTGTCGACGCCATCGCATGGTGAATCGCGTTGAAAATACGCCACCGAATTCTTTTATGTGCCGGTGCGTGACGGGAGTGAGCGAGTTCTCTCGGTCACGAAATGCAAATTGCTATTCAACGAACCTCGATGAATCAATGGTTTCCGTTTCATCAGGGCAAAAATTGAGAGTGCGAAGAGAATAATTTGAGGAATAGAGACGAGCTCCCTCGGCAAGCTCCGGGCCGCTCTGCCTGAACCGTATCGATGCTGACGATCTTCGCTCAGCGAGATGCGCTGGCGGATGGACTTTGTCGTCAAGCAGGCATGCGCGGTCTTGCCATCATCTAGGGGCTTTTCATGTTCAGAATTTTCAGGGCGAGAGCGCGTCGGGGGTCCGACGTGAATCCGCGACCGTACGGCGTCGATCCCCAGGGTGTCGGCCCGACTCCCGAACCGCGCAGCCGGTCTGGCGTTGCGTCGCTGAAGCACGCGTACGAACGCCTTCGCGCTTCGATGCGGCAGATGATGCGAAATCGCGGCGCGACCTTCGCGCAATGCCCCGCGGCAAGGTCGTCCGAGGCCGCAAATCCGACCGTCGCCGGCCTTCCGTCGGGGCGAGTCAACCGCGTCAGGCCGCGTCCGGCGGGCTTGACGATAGCGGCAGGTTTCGCGGCGGCGTTCTCGATGGCAGGGGCGGTGTCGGCGGCGGACATCCCGTGGAGCTGCAACCAGTTCGCCTACCTGTTCCAGGGCGCGAGCGGCTCGGGGGGCAACGTGACGAGGGTGAATCTGGCCTCCGGCGCCAGCCAGTCCGTGGGCAACATGACGTCCCGTCTCAATGGCGTGGGCTTCAACACGCGCGACAACTATTTCTACGGTTGGGACGTCGACAACAACCGGCTGATGCGGGTGAGTTCGGACCTGACCCTGACGAACCTCGGCAGGCCTGCGGGCGTGTCGGCGACCGCCGACTACAACGTGGGCGACTTCGACGACAGCGGTCGTCTCTGGCTGTCGTCGTCCGACAGGAACGACTGGGTGGCGATCGATCTGGCCGACCGGAATTCGGCGACGTACGCGACGGTGGTGCGTTCGGGCTCGGCGCAGCTCGTGCCGGCCGGACACAACAGCGCCGACTGGTCATGGATCAACGGCGCCTTCTATCGCGTGGCGGTGGACCGGACGAACCCCTGGCGGCCGCGCCTGATCCGGTTTTCGCCCGGCAGTTCCGGCAACGGAACGGTGACCAATCTCGGTGTCATCGCCGGGCTGACGCCGACCACCACGAATACGAACTTCGGCGCCACGTACTCCGGGCCGGGCGGCTTTTTGTACGGCAGCGACAACCAGTCGGGTCGAATTTTCCGCGTCGATACGGGTGCGGCCAGCCCCGCGGCGACGCTCATGTCGACGGGGCCGGCCTCGACCGGCAACGATGGCGCGCGTTGCGCGAGCGCGACGATCGATCAGGCGACCCTGCAGCTCGCGAAAGCCTGGGGGGCCAACATCGCGGGCAATCAGGTAACGATCGGCGCGACCACCGGCGGTACGAACAACACGGTCGCATTCACGGCAACCGCACCGGCGGCGGCCAACAGCGGCGCGGCGGTCGCGATCAATGTCGGGAGCGTCGTCACGTTGCCTGCCGAGGGCGGGCCGAACGTCGCCAACTACACGACGACGCTGGCATGCACCGGGGGACATACGCTGTCCGGCACGAATGGCCAGCAGGCCAATACGCTTACGATCAACAGCACGAATGCGGCGGTGTGTACTTATACAAATACGGTGCGCCGACCGACGCTGCAGGCGGCGAAATTCGCAACCGCCGCGGGCACGTTCTCGTTCACCGGCAACAACGGGTATCCGGGAGATACGATCGCGGCGGCCGCGAATGCCTGGACCAACGGCGCCGTGCGCCAGCTCAGCGCCCCGAACGTGGCGGTAACGCTGACGGAAGCCGATCCGGGGGCCGGCTGGGTGAACTCGGTGGACACCTGCCGCGACGTGAACAACGGCAGCGCCCCGATTCCCGGACTCACCTACAACGCGGCAACGCGTACCTACACGATACCCGCCGCTCGGGTACTGCCGAACAGCGCCATCATCTGCGGGTTCGTCAATACCCGGGTACCGACGCTGCAGGCGGCGAAATTCGCGACCGCCGCGGGCACGTTCTCGTTCACCGGCAACAACGGTTATGCGGGAGACACGATCGCGGCCGCCGCGAACGCCTGGACCAACGGCGCCGTGCGCCAGCTCAGCGGCTCGAACGTGGCGGTGACGCTGACGGAAACCGATCCGGGCGCCGGCTGGGTCAATTCGGTGGACAACTGCCGCGACATGAACAACGGCAACGTCCCGATCCCGGGACTCACCTACAACACGGCAACACGTACCTACACGATACCCGCCGCGCGGGTATTGCCGAACAGCGCCATCATCTGCGGTTTCGTCAACCGGCGGGCCGCGACGCTGCAGCTTGCCAAAGCATGGAGCGCCGACAGCCGCGCCGGCGATCAGGTGACCATCGGCGCAACGACGGGCGGAACGAACAACACCGCGACGTTTGCCGCGACCGCGCCGACGGCCGCCAACAGCGGTGCGGCGGTCGTCGTGACGGTCGGCGACGTCGTGACGCTGCCCGCCGAAGGCGGAACGAACGTCGCCAACTACACGACGACGTTGGCCTGCACCGGCGGACATACGCTGTCGGGCACGAACGGCCAGCAGACGAATACGCTGACGATCACGAGCCCGAACGCCGCAGTGTGCACGTATACGAACACGCGCCGATCGCAGCAGCTGACGCTCGCCAAGACCTGGGCCGCCGGATCGACCGCCGGTCACACGGCGACGGCAACGACGACCGGCGGCACGAACAACGCGACGTTCGCCTCGACCGCGCCGACCGCCACGACCGGCACGGCCGTAACCGTGCGTGCCGGCGACGTGATCACGCTGCCTGCCGAAACCTTTGGCGGCGGCGCGACCGCGGCGAGCTACGACGCCATCGTGCAATGCACGGGCGGCAGCACGCTGGCGTCCGGTGCGACCGGCCGCCCGCTCACGATCAGCGCCAGCGCGACGGCAACGACCTGCACCTACACGAACACGCGCGTCGTCGCGCCACAGTTGACCGTGGCGAAGACGACGAGCACGCCGCGTTTCACGGTGGGCGTGGCGGCGAGCTTCACGCTGACGGTGACGAATTCCGGCACCGTGGCAACGACGGCGCAGACGGTCGTGACCGACACGGTGCCCGCAAGCCTGACGCTCGGCGCGATGCCGGCCGATTGCACGGCGAACGGCCAGACCGTCACCTGCACGATCGCCGCCGGCCTCGCCGTCAACGCGAGCGCGGCATTCGTGATCCCGGTGACGCCCACGGCGGCCGCGATGCCGAGCGTGGACAACACAGCGCAGGCTTCGGGCGGCGGCGACGCGACGTGTCCGGCGGCGGCGCGTTGTTCGAGCACGGTGAACGTGCCGGTGGACCAGATGGTGAATCTCGCGGTGACGAAGACCGCGACGCCGGCCGCCACCTACCTGCCGGGCGAGTCGCTGAACTATACGATTACCGTAACGAACAACGGCGCATCGGCGGCCGACGGCATCAGCGTGACGGATACCGTGCCGGCAACGGTGGCGGTAGCGAACTGGAGCTGCAGTACGAGCGGCGCCGGCAACGACTGCGACACCGCGGCGGCCGGTACCGGCGCGACCGGTACGGGCAACACGATCAACCTCGCCAGCGTTTCGCTGGTCTCGGGCGGCAGCCTGACGATCGCCGTAACCGGTACGGCGCAGCTCTCGGCGACGGGCGACATCGTCAACACGGCGACGGCGACGCCGCCGGCGGGTGCGACGTGCACGACGCCGCCCTGCGCGCGTTCGAGCACGGTGACCAATACCGACAGCGGCGCGCCGCAGCTGACGATCGTCAAGACGGCGACGCCGGCGTCGTTCGCGGTGGGCCAGCCGGCGACGTACTCGCTGGCGGTGAGCAACACGGGCACGTCGAGCACGGTCGGCACGATCAGCGTGAGCGATCCGCTGCCGGCGGGCCTCACGGCCGCACTGCCGATCACGGCGACGGGCTGGGACTGCGCGACGAGCACGGCGACACAAGTGAACTGTTCCACCAATGCGGTTCTTCTGCCGGGCAGCAATGCGCCGGTGATCAATGTGACGGTGGCGGTGGCGCCGGCGACGGCGAACCCGGCGGTGAACGTGGCGACGGTACAGGGCGGCGGCGACACGACGTGTCCGGCCGATGCGACGCACTGCACGTCGACGACCACGACGCCGGTGAACGCGCCGCGCCTTGACGTGACCAAGACGCTGACGGGCAACCTCGTGGTGGGCGTGTCCTCGACGTACACGATCCAGGTGACCAACAACGGCACGGCCGACACGCTGGCCGGCACGGTGACCGACACGATTCCCGCGGGTCTGACGATCGGCACGGTGTCGAGCGGCTGCACGGTGGCGGCGCAGGTGGTGACGTGCCAGATCCCGGCGGGCCTGAGTCCGGGCCAGTCGATCAGCTTCGAGACGCAGATCACGCCGCAGGCGAGCGTGTCGGGCCAGGCGATGACGAACAGCGCGGTGGCGAACGGCGGCGGCGATCCGACGTGTCCGCAGGCCGAGCACTGCACGGGCACGACGACCGACACGGTCGACGCGCCGCAGCTGTCGCTGGTGAAGACGGCGACGCCGAATCCGTTCGTGGTGGGCGTGCAGGCGACGTACACGCTGACGCTGACCAACACGGGCACGGCGGCGACGACCGCGACGACGACGGTCAGCGATACGATTCCGGGCGGCCTCGTGATCGGCACGCTGCCGGCGGACTGCACGGCGGCTAGCCAGGTGGTGACGTGTACGGTGGCCGCGCCGCTGGCGACCAACACGCCGGTGTCGTTCGCGATCCCGGTGACGCCGCAGGCGAGCCTGAACGGCTTGTCGGTGACGAACAACGCGACGGCGACGGGCGGCGGCGATCCGAGCTGCCCGACCGGAGCCGATCCGGCGACGTTGCCGGCGCGCTGCCTGGGCACGACGACGACGAACGTCAACGCGCCGAAGCTCGACATCGTGAAGTCGGCGAGCGGAGCCAGCTTCGTGGTCGGGGTTCCTGCGAGCTACACGCTGCAGGTGACGAACAACGGCGTGGTGGCCACGACCGGCGATGCGACGGTGACGGACGTGATCCCGGCCGACCTCGTGATCGACAGCGCGCCGGGCTGCACGATCGCCGGCCAGACGGTGACGTGCACGATCGCGGCGCCGCTGGCGGCCGGTGCGACGACGAGCTTCACGATCCACGTGACGCCGACGGCGGCGGCGAACGGCCAGACGCTGGCCAACACCGCGACGGTGCAGGGCGGCGGCGATCCGACATGCCCGACCGACACGACGCACTGTTCGTCGACGACGAACACGCCGGTGAACGCGCCGCAGCTGACGATCGTCAAGACGGCGAGCGCGCCGAGCTTCGTGATCAACGTGCCCGCGGCGTACACGCTGACCGTGACGAACACGGGCACGGCCGCGACGACCGCCGCTGCGACCGTGAGCGACACGCTGGCGAGCACGCTGACGCCCGGCACGATGCCGGCCGGTTGTACCAATAGTGGACAAGTGGTGACGTGCACGATTCCGACCGGCCTTGCCGTCGGCGCAACGGCGACGTTCGTGATCCCGGTGACGGCGACGGCTGCGGCGAACGGCACGACGATCGCGAATACCGCGACGGTGTCGGGCGGCGGCGATCCGACGTGCCCGGCCGATACGACGCACTGCACGTCGACGACGTCGACGCCGGTGAACGCGCCGCAGCTGACGCTGACCAAGACGCCGAGCGCGTCGAACTTCGTCGTCGGCGTGCCGGCGAGCTACGTGCTGGAAGTGCGCAATACGGGTACGGCGGCGACGACGGCCGAGACGACGGTGAGCGACAACGTGCCCTCGACGCTGACGCTGGGTGCGATGCCGACGGATTGCCAGAACAATGGCCAGGTGGTGACTTGTACCGTCCCTGCGGGCTTGGCGATCGGCGCCGCCACGAGCTTCGTGATTCCGGTGACGCCGACAGCGGCCGCGAACGGCTTGACGCTGGTGAACAACGCGTCGGCAACGGGCGGTGGCGATCCGACCTGTCCGGCCGATGCGACGCGCTGCACGCCGACGACGTCGACGCCGGTCAACGCGCCGCAACTGACGCTCGTGAAGACGGCGAGCGCGGCGAACTTCGTGGTCGGCGTGCCGGCGAGCTATACGCTGACGGCGACCAACACCGGTACGGCGGCGACGACCGCCGGCGCGGTGGTCACCGACACGGTGCCGGCGACCCTCACGCTCGGCACGATGCCGTCGGGCTGTGCAAATAGTGGACAAGTGGTTACCTGTACGATTGCGGCGGGCCTTGCGATTGGCGCGAGCTCGGCGTTCGTGATCCCCGTTACGCCGACGGCCGCCGCGAGCGGCACGACCGTGACGAATACGGCAACGGTCTCCGGCGGCGGCGACGCGACGTGTCCGGCCGAAACGGCGCGGTGCGAATCGACGACGAACACGCCCGTGAACGCCCCGCAGCTGACGCTCGTGAAGAGCGCGCCGACGAGTTTCGTGGTCGGCGTGGCGTCGGCCTATACCTTGACGGTGACCAACACCGGCACGGCGGCGACGACGGCCGCGGCGACGGTGACCGATACGGTCCCGGCGAGCCTGACCCTCGGCACGATGCCGGCCGGCTGCGCGGCGAGCGGACAAGTGGTGACGTGTACGATCGCGGCGGGTCTTGCCGTGAACGACGACGTCGCTTTCGTGATTCCGGTCACTCCGACGGCGGCCGCGAACGGCACGACCGTGACCAACACCGCGACGGTATCGGGCGGCGGCGATCCCACTTGCCCTGCCGACGCGACGCGCTGCACGTCGACGACCGACACCCCGACGAACGCGCCGCAGCTGACGATCGCCAAGGCGGCGAGCGCGACGAGCTTCGTCGTGGGCGTGCCGGCGAGCTACACGCTGACGGTGACCAACACCGGCACGGCGGCGACGACGGCCGGCGCGACGGTGAGCGACACGGTGCCGGCGAGCCTGACGCTCGGCACGATGCCGGCCGGCTGCACGGCGAACGGCCAGACGGTGACGTGCACGATCGCCACGGGCCTTGCGGTGAACGACGACGTGTCGTTCGTGATCCCGGTGACGCCGACGGCGGCCGCAAACGGCACGACGGTCGTCAACACGGCGCAGGTTTCGGGCGGCGGCGACCCGACCTGCCCGGGAGCTGCGCATTGCGAGTCGACGACGAACACGCCGACGAATGCGGCGCAATTGACGATCGCGAAAACGGCGAGCGCGGCGAACTTCGTGGTCGGCGTGCCGGCGAGCTATACGCTGACGGTGACCAACACCGGCACGGCCGCGACGACGGCGGCGGCGACGGTGAGCGACACGGTGCCGGCGAGCCTGACCCTCGGCACGATGCCGGCCGGTTGTACCAATAGTGGACAAGTGGTGACGTGCACGATCGAGGCGGGCCTTGCGGTCAACGCGAACACCGCGTTCGTGATCCCGGTGACGCCGACGGCGGCCGCCAGCGGCACCACGGTGTCGAATACCGCGACGGTGTCCGGCGGCGGCGATCCGAGCTGTCCGGCGGCGACGCATTGCTCGTCGACGACGGATACGCCGGTATTGGCGCCGGCGCTGACGGTGGTCAAGACCGCGAGCGCGCCGCGCTTCACGGTGGGTGTCGCGGCGAGCTTCACGCTGACGGTGACGAACACCGGTACGGCGGCGACGACGGCGACGACGACGGTGAGCGACACGGTGCCGGC
This sequence comes from Tahibacter soli, assembly GCF_025717065.2. Taxonomy (GTDB): domain Bacteria; phylum Pseudomonadota; class Gammaproteobacteria; order Xanthomonadales; family Rhodanobacteraceae; genus Tahibacter; species Tahibacter soli. Next base: position 68,476 of record NZ_JAOVZO020000003.1, read on the forward strand.
GAGCCTGACGCTCGGCACGATGCCGGCGGGCTGCTCCAACAGTGGACAAGTGGTGACGTGCACGATCGCGGCGGGTCTTGCGGTCGACGCGAACACCGCGTTCGTGATTCCGGTGACGCCGACGACGGCGGCGATGCCGAACGTGGCGAACACGGCGACGGTATCGGGCGGCGGCGATCCGACCTGTCCGGGCGCGACGCCGTGCTCGAGCACGGTCGACGTGCCGGTCGACCTCGTGGTCGACCTGACGATCGCCAAGACGGCGACCCCGTCGGGCACGTATCTGCCGGGCCAGTCGCTCGACTACACGATCCTCGTCACCAACACCGGCACGAGTCCGGCGGTGGGCATGCGCGTGACCGACACGGTGCCGGCGAACGTCACGGTGACGGGCTGGACGTGCGCGGCGACCGGTGCGGCGGCGGACTGCGACAGTGGCGCGGCCGGCACCGGCGCGAGCGGCACGACGAACGCGATCAATCTGGCGAACGTCAACCTCGGCGTCGGCGAGAGCCTGACGATCACGGTCGACGGCACGGCGCAGCTGTCCGCGACGGGCGCGATCGTGAACACGGCGACGGCGACGCCGCCGACGGGCGCCACCTGCACGACGCCGCCTTGCACGGCGACGGATACGACGACGAACACCGACGGCGGCCTGCCGCAGCTGACGATCGTCAAGACGGCGACGCCGGCGTCGTTCGCGGTGGGCCAGCCGGCGACGTACTCGCTGGCGGTGAGCAACACGGGCACGTCGAGCACGGTCGGCACGATCAGCGTGAGCGACCCGCTGCCGGCGGGCCTCACGGCCGCGCTGCCGATCACGGCGACGGGCTGGGACTGCGCGACGAGCACGGCGACACAAGTGAACTGTTCCACCAATGCGGTTCTTCTGCCGGGCAGCAACGCGCCGGTGATCAACGTGACGGTGGCGGTGGCACCGGCGACGGCGAACCCGGCGGTGAACGTGGCGACGGTACAGGGCGGCGGCGACACGACGTGTCCGGCCGATGCGACGCACTGCACGTCGACGACCACGACGCCGGTGAACGCGCCGCGCCTTGACGTGACCAAGACGCTGACGGGCAACCTCGTGGTGGGCGTGTCCTCGACGTACACGATCCAGGTGACCAACAACGGCACGGCCGACACGCTGGCCGGCACGGTGACCGACACGATTCCCGCGGGTCTGACGATCGGCACGGTGTCGAGCGGCTGCACGGTGGCGGCGCAGGTGGTGACGTGCCAGATCCCGGCGGGCCTGAGTCCGGGTCAGTCGATCAGCTTCGACACGCAGATCACGCCGCAGGCGAGCGTGTCGGGCCAGGCGATGACGAACAGCGCGGTGGCGAACGGCGGCGGCGATCCGACGTGTCCGCAGGCCGAGCACTGCACGGGCACGACGACCGACACGGTCGACGCGCCGCAGCTGTCGCTGGTGAAGACGGCGACGCCGAATCCGTTCGTGGTGGGCGTGCAGGCGACGTACACGCTGACGCTGACCAACACGGGCACGGCGGCGACGACCGCGACGACGACGGTCAGCGATACGATTCCGGGCGGCCTCGTGATCGGCACGCTGCCGGCGGACTGCACGGCGGCTAGCCAGGTGGTGACGTGTACGGTGGCCGCGCCGCTGGCGACCAACACGCCGGTGTCGTTCGCGATCCCGGTGACGCCGCAGGCGAGCCTGAACGGCTTGTCGGTGACGAACAACGCGACGGCGACGGGCGGCGGCGATCCGAGCTGCCCGACCGGAGCCGATCCGGCGACGTTGCCGGCGCGCTGCCTGGGCACGACGACGACGAACGTCAACGCGCCGAAGCTCGACATCGTGAAGTCGGCGAGCGGAGCCAGCTTCGTGGTCGGGGTTCCTGCGAGCTACACGCTGCAGGTGACCAACAACGGCGTGGTGGCCACGACCGGCGATGCGACGGTGACGGACGTGATCCCGGCCGACCTCGTGATCGACAGCGCGCCGGGCTGCACGATCGCCGGCCAGACGGTGACGTGCACGATCGCGGCGCCGCTGGCGGCCGGTGCGACGACGAGCTTCACGATCCACGTGACGCCGACGGCGGCGGCGAACGGCCAGACGCTGGCCAACACCGCGACGGTGCAGGGCGGCGGCGATCCGACGTGTCCGACCGACACGACGCACTGTTCGTCGACGACGAACACGCCGGTGAACGCGCCGCAGCTGACGATCGTCAAGACGGCGAGCGCGCCGAGCTTCGTGGTCGGCGTCGAGGCGACGTACACGCTGACCGTGACGAACACGGGCACGGCCGCGACGACCGCCGCTGCGACCGTGAGCGACACGCTGGCGAGCACGCTGACACCCGGCACGATGCCGGCCGGTTGTACCAATAGTGGACAAGTGGTGACGTGCACGATTCCGACGGGTCTCGCGATCGGGGCGAGCGCGAGCTTCACGATCCCGGTGATGGCGACGGCTGCAGCGAACGGCACGACGATCGCGAATACCGCGACGGTATCGGGCGGCGGCGATCCGACGTGCCCGGCCGATGCGACGCATTGCGCGTCGACGACGTCGACGCCGGTGAACGCGCCGCAGCTGACGGTGGTGAAGACCGCCAGCGCGTCGAACTTCGTGGTGAACGTGCCGGCGAGCTACACGCTGACGGTGACGAACACGGGTACGGCGGCGACGACGCGGGACGCGACGGTCAGTGACACGGTGCCGGCCACGCTGACGATCGGCACGCCGTTGCCGGCGGGTTGCGCGGCGACGGGCCAGGTAGTCACGTGCACGATTGCGGCGGGACTGGCGACGGGATCGCCGGTGAACTTCGTCATACCCGTGACGCCGACGGCGGCCGCGAGCGGCACGACCGTGAGCAATACCGCGACGGTGCAGGGCGGCGGCGATCCGTCGTGCCCGGGCGCCACGCAGTGCACGAGCACGGTCGACGTGCCGGTGAACGCCCCGCGCCTCACCGTCGTGAAGACCGCTAGCGCTTCGAACTTCGTGGTCGGCGTGCCGGCCAGTTACACGCTGACGGTGACGAACACGGGCAGCGCGGCGACGACGGCCGGCGCGACGGTCAGCGACACGGTGCCGGCGAGCCTGACGCTGGGCACGATGCCGGCCGGCTGCGCCGCGAGCGGACAACTGGTCACCTGCGCGATCCCGACCGGCCTTGCGGTCGGCGCGAACGTCGCGTTCACGATTCCGGTGACGCCGACGCCTGCCGCGAGCGGCACGACCGTGAGCAACACCGCGACGGTGTCCGGCGGCGGCGATCCGACGTGTCCGGCCGATGCGACGCATTGCACGTCGACGACGAACACGCCGGTGAACGCACCGCAGCTGACGATCGTGAAGACGGCGAGCGCGTCGAACTTTGCCGTCGGCGTCGCGGCGAGCTACACGCTGACGGTGACGAATACCGGCAGCGCGGCGACGACGGCCGACGCGACGGTCAGCGACACGGTGCCGGCGAGCCTGACGCTGGGCACGATGCCGGCCGGCTGTGCCAACAGCGGACAAGTGGTGACGTGTACGATCCCGACCGGCCTTGCGGTCGGCGCGAACGTCGCATTCACGATTCCGGTGACCCCGACGGCTGCGGCGATGCCGAGTGTGACGAACACGGCGACGGTGTCCGGCGGCGGCGACGCGACTTGTCCGGCGGCGACGCACTGCTCGAGCACGGTCGATGTGCCGGTCGGCGAGGTGGTGAATCTGGCGATTGCCAAGACGGCAACGCCGACGGGCACGTATCTGCCGGGCCAGTCGCTCGACTACCGCATCATGGTGACCAACAACGGCCCGAGTCCGGCGAACGGCATCCGCGTGACCGATACCGTGCCGGCGAGCGTGGCCGTGGCGGATTGGAGCTGCGCGGCCAACGGTGCGGCAACCGGCCCGACGGCCGACTGCGACACCGGCGCGGCCGGCACCGGTGCGACCGGCACGACGAACGCGATCGACCTGCCGAACGTTCGCCTGGGTGTCGGCGAGAGCCTGACGATCACGGTCGACGGCACGGCGCGGCTCGGCGCGACCGGTACGATCGTCAACACGGCGACGGCGACGCCGCCGCCGGGGGCGATCTGCACCGCGCCGCCGTGCAGTGTGACCAGCACGGTGACGAACGGCGACGGCGGCGCGCCGCGACTGACGATCGTCAAGACGGCGACGCCGGGCGCGTTCGCGGTCGGCCAGCCGGCGACTTACGGGCTGCAGGTGAGCAACACAGGCAGTTCGAGCACGGTCGGCGCGATCACCGTCAGCGATCCGCTGCCGACGGGCATCACCGCGACGCTGCCGATCACGGCGGCCGGATGGGATTGCTCGGCCAGCACGACGACGCAAGTGAACTGTTCCACTTCTGCCGTTCTCCTGCCCGGCAGCAACGCGCCGGCGATCAGCGTGACGATCGCGGTGGCGCCGACGACGGCGAACCCGGCGGTGAATACGGCGACGGTGCAGGGCGGCGGCGATACGACGTGTCCGGCCGATGCGACGCATTGCACGTCCACGACGACGACGCCGGTGAACGCGCCGCGACTGGACGTGACCAAGGTGCTGCAAGGCAGCTTCGTGGTCGGCGTGCAGAGCACGTACGTCATCACGGTGACGAACAACGGCCAGGCCGACACGCTGGCCGGTACGATCGTCGATGCGATCCCGAGCCTGCTGACGATCGGCACGCTGCCGATCGATTGCACGGCCGCGGGCCAGACCGTGACCTGCGCGATTCCTGCCGGCATGTCGCCCGGAACGAGCGTGAGCTACACGATTCCGGTGACGCCGCAGCCGGCCGCGAACGGTCAGAGCCTGACCAACAACGCGACGGCGCACGACGGCGGCGACCCGACGTGTCCGGCCCAGTCGCACTGCACGGGTACGACGACCGACAACGCGAGCGCGCCGCAGCTGCAGATCGTCAAGACGGCGACGCCGGAGTCGTTCGTGGTGGGCGTGCAGGCGACGTATACGCTGACGGTGACGAACACCGGCACGGCGGCGACGACGGCGCCGACGGCGGTGACCGACACGGTCCCGACCGGTTTGACGATCGGCACCTTGCCGGCCGGCTGCACGGCCGTGGATCAGGTCGTCAACTGCACGATCGCGGTCGGTTTGGCGACGGGCACGTCGGTGAGCTTCGCGATTCCGGTCACGCCGACGGCGGCGCTGAGCGGGCTGTCGGTGACGAACGTGGCGACCGTGCGCGGCGGCGGCGATCCGAGCTGCCCGGTCGGCGCGCCGAACCCGCCGGCGCGTTGCAACGGCAGCGTCACGACGCCGGTCGATGCGCCGCGGCTGACGATCGTGAAGACCGCGAGCGCGTCGAGCTTCGCGGTCGGCGTGCCGGCCAGCTATACGCTGACGGTCACGAACACGGGCACGGCGGCGACGACGCGGATCGCGACGGTGAACGATCCGATACCGGCCGACCTGACGATCGGTGCGCCGTTGCCGGCCGGTTGCGTCGCGGCGGGCCAGACCGTCACATGCTCGATCGCCGCGGGTCTCGCGGTGAACGCCAGCGTCAGCTTCACGATTCCGGTGACGCCGACGGCGGCTGCGAGCGGCCAGACGCTCACCAATACCGCGACGGTGTCCGGCGGCGGCGACCCGACGTGTCCGGCCGATACGACGCACTGCGCGTCGACGACCAACACGCCGGTGGAACTGCCGCAGCTGACGATCGTCAAGACCGCGAGCGCCGCGAGCTTTGTCGTCGGCCAGCCGGCGAGCTATACGCTCACGGTGACGAACACCGGCGGCTCGGCGACGACGGCCGACGCGACGGTCAGCGACACGGTGCCCGCGAGCCTGACGCTCGGTACGGTGCCCGCCGGCTGCGCCAGCAGCGGGCAGGTGGTGACGTGCACGATCCCGAGAGGGTTGGCCGTCGGTGCGAGCGCCAGCTTCGTCATCCCGGTGACGCCGACGGCGGCGGCCAGCGGCACGACCGTCACCAACACCGCGACGGTGTCCGGCGGCGGCGATCCGACGTGCCCGGCCGATGCGACGCACTGCTCGTCGACGACGAACACGCCGGTCGATGCGCCGCGGTTGAGGATCGTCAAGACCGCGAGCGATGCGGCGTTCGCGGTCGGCCAGTCGGCGAGCTACACGCTGACGGTGACGAACGTCGGCGGCATCGCGACGACGGCCGCGGCCGGCGTGCTCGACGACGTGCCGGCGGTGCTGGCGCTCGGCAGTCCGCTGCCGGCCGGCTGCACCGCGACCGGCCAGGTCCTCTCGTGCACGATCCCGGCGGGCCTCGCACCGAACGCTTCGGTGCAGTTCGTGATCCCGGTGACCCCGACGGCGGCGGCGAGCGGCACGACCGTGACGAACACCGCGATCGTCGGCGGCGGCGGAGACGCGGTGTGTCCGCTGCCGATGCCGCGGCCGGTGCCGCAGCCGGCCGGCGGAGGCGTCGACCCGAACTGCTCGAGCACGGTCGACGTGCCGGTCGACTCGGCCGAACTGACGATCGTCAAGACCGCGAGCGCGCCGAGCTTCACGGTCGGCGTGCCCGCGAGCTACACGCTGACGGTGACGAACACCGGCCGCGCGGCGACGACCGGTCCGGCGACGATCGAGGATCCGCTGCCGGCGGGCCTCGCGCCGGGCACGATGCCGGCCGGCTGCGCGATCGCGGGCCAGACCGTCACGTGTACGGTTGCCGCGGGCCTTGCGCCGGGCGCGAGCGTCGCGTTCGTGATTCCGGTGACCCCGACGAGCGCGGCGGCCGGCACCGCATCGATCGCGAACACCGCGACGATCGCGAGTGGCGACCCGACGTGTCCGCAGGCGAGCCACTGTTCGAGCACGGTCGACGTGCCGGTCGGCGACGCGGCCGATCTGGCGCTGGTCAAGGACGACGGGGGCGTCGTGATCCGCGAGGGCCAGCCGATCGTATGGACGTTGACCGTGACGAACCACGGCCCGGGCGCGGCGACCAACGTCGTGGTCGCCGATCCGCTGCCGGCCGGGCTGACGTTCGTCAGTGCGAGCGGCGACGGCTGGACCTGTGCGGCGAACGGCGGCAGCGTCAGATGCACGCGGCCGACGCTCGCAAGCGGCGCTACGGCGACGATCGCGCTGAAGCTCGCGGTGCCGAAGGCGTATGCCGGCGCGAATCCGATCGTGAACACGGCGACCGTCGCCAGCGACACGCCGGACCCGAACCCGTCGAACAACACCGGCTCCGACAACACGCCGCTCGTGCGTGCCGAATTGCCGGTGCCGATGCTGAACCTCGGAGCGCTGCTGGGCCTGATCGTGACGCTTGGCGGGTTCGCCTGGGTCGCGCAGGTCGGACGGCGGCGCGTGACGCTGCGGAAGTAACGGCGCGGGGCGACGGCGAGGTTCGCTTTCGTCGTCGTCCCTTCGCCGGATTCGTTACAGAAAAAAACAAAAATTCAACGACTGGCGGCGAGAGGCGACTCTCGCCGCTTTTCTTTTGCGCCGTGCCGCGAGTCGACATTGCGACGTGCATTTCGCGCTGCCGCAAACCGTCCGCCGCTCGGATCGTCGCCTCGGTCAGGCCGTTACGCATCGTTACGCACCGTTGCGGGCGCGTGCGGATTGCACGGCCGCGCCGCGTTACAGTCGTCGCGGTCCACTCGCGGAGACTCGCATGAAAATCCTGCTCGCCGTCGACGGCAGCCCGCACAGCCGTCTTGCCGCGCAATACGTCGCGTCGCATCTGTCGGTATTCCGCGACGGCGCGAGCGCGACGCTCGTCAACGTCGATCCGCCGCTGATGGCGCGCGTTGCCAGCGCGCTCGGCCGCGACGACGTCGAGCGCTATCACGCCGAAAACGCGCAAGCCGCGTTCGGCGAAGCGCGCGCGATACTCGCCGATTCGACGCTCGCCGTCGACGAGATCGCCGTCGTCGGCGATCCCGGCGACGTGATCGCCAGGACCGCCGAGCGCGGTGGCTACGATCTCGTCGTCATGGGGTCGCACGGGCTGGGCGCGTTCCGCAACCTGCTGCTCGGCTCGGTGGTGACGAAGGTGCTCGGCGGCTGCAAGGTGCCGGTGCTGGTCGTGCGTTAAGCACGGAACGCGACGCGGCGCGGCACCGTCAGCGCCACCTCGGTGCCGTGCGGCGGCACGCGTCGCAGCGCGAGCGTCGCGCCGAGTTTCGCGGCGCGCTCGTGCATGCCGACGAGGCCCCAATGCCCGTCGCGCCGGCGCTGCCGGAGCGTCGCCTCGTCGATCCCGTCGCCGTCGTCGATCACGCGCACGCGCAGCGCCTGCGCATCGAACGCGATCGACACCGCGACGCGTGCGGCGTTCGCATGCGCGAACGCGTTGCGCAGCGCCTCGCGCACGATCTCGAGCAGTTCTTCGCATGCCGGCGGACACACCGGCTTCTCGGTGCCCGTTACCGTAACGCCGAACGCGACGCCGTCGCCGGCCAGCGTCTCGCCGATCGCGCGCACCGCGTCGGCGAAACTGTCGTTTTCGATGTCGCCGACGCGCAGCGCGACGATGCGGTCGCGGCCTTCCACGAGCATCGCGCGCGCCTGTTCGATCGCGGCGTCGAGCGTACCGCGCCGGCGGTCGTCGGGCGCGAGGCCCGCGGCGAGCGCCTGCAGGCGCAGCAGCAGGCCCTGTACGCCTTGCAGCAGCGTATCGTGCAGCTCGCGCGCGATGCGCTCGCGCTCGCCGACGCGCTCCTCGAAGCGCAGGCGGATGCTGTCCGACGCGAGCCGCAGCCGCCAGAAATAGAATTGTAGCGAAAGCGCCAACGCGCCGAGCGCGACGAGCGCGTAGAACCACGGGCGCTGGTAGAGCCGCGGTTCGATGGCGAACGCGAACGCCGCGCCCACCGCGTTCCACACGCCGTCCTCGTTGGCCGCGATGACGCGAAAGCGATAGTCGCCGGGGCGCAGGTTCGCGTAGAACGCCTCACGCCGGTCGCCGGCGTCCTGCCAGTCGGCGTCGACGCCGTCGAGCCGGTAGCGGAACGCGACGCGGTCGGGCGCCGCAAGGCTCGTCGCCGTGTACGCCACGCGTACCGTGCTGGTGCCGCTCGGCAAGCGAGGCGATGCGCCGGCCGCGTAGCGGGTGCCGGCGGCGTCGAGCGCCTCGATCAGCACCGTCGGCGCGCGCGCGTTCGTACGGATCGCGGCCGGATCGATCGACGCGATGCCCTGGTTCGTCAGAAACCAAAGGCGGCCCGCGTCGTCGGCGAGCGCGCTCCCCGTGACGGTCGCCTGGCGCGCGACGCCGGGCAGGCCGTCGCGGTGATCGAACCGCCGTGCCGCGGCGCGATAACCCGGCTCGGCGAATGCGCGTTCGGCCTCCGCCGCGTTCACCCGCACGATGCCGGCGATCGTGTTGAGCCACAGATCGCCGTCGCGCGAACGCACGACGCCCGAGATGCCCGCGAGCGCTTCGGGTTGCAGCACTGCGAGCGCGTCGAAGCGCTCGCCGCGGCGCCGCGCGAGACCCGTTTCTCCGCCGACGTAGATCGCGTCGCCGTTCGCCTCGACGACCGTGACGACGCCGACCGCGAGACCTTCGGCGGCGCCGTAGAGGCGGCGCGCGTGCGCGTCGACACGCGCCAGGGTGCCGTCGGCGTGGCCGATCCACAGCGTGCCTTGCGCGTCGACTGCGAGCGCCGTCGGCGCGCGGCCGGCGAGTTCGCCGGGTTCGAGCGGCGACCAGATGGCGCCGCGCCAATGCCACACGCCGCGCCGCGACGCCGCGATCCACAGGCCGCCCTCGCGATCCGGCGCGATCGCGCGCACGTCCTCGATGCCGAGGTTCTCCGGCAGCGCGATCGTCTCGAAGACGCCGTCGTGTCGGCGCAAAAAACCGTCGCTCGCCTGGAGCCACAGCGCGCCGTCGCCGGCGCGCACCGCGGCGTAGATTTCCGGCAGTTCCGCCGCGGCTATCGTCGTCGCGTCGGGCGTCGCGCGCAGCAGCGCGCCGCGATTGACGGCCCACATCGCGCCGCCGTCGCCGACGGCGAGCGCGAGATCCGAGGTCGGTCCGGCACGCAGCGCTTCGAGCGCGACGACGTTGTTGCGACGAAAACTGTCGAGGCCGAGGTTCGTGCCGGCCCACAGCGTGCCCTCGGCGTCTTCGAGCAGCGGCACGGCGATGTCGGACGTCAAGCCGTCTTTACGGCCGAAGAACGCGTCGACGTCGTCGGGCGCCAGCGCACGCGCGCCGAGCTTGCGCGGCTGCGCCACGCGCCACACGCCGCCGCGCGCGACGTCAGAGCCCCACAACGTGCCGTCGCGGTCGAATACGAGGCGCTTGACGTGGCCGAAGTTCGTGCGCGGCGGTTCGGCGCCGCGCGCGCGCGCCGGATCGGCGGCGAGGCCCGGCAGCGCGCGCGTGCCGTGCAGCGCGTCCGACAGCCACAACTCGCCGTCCGGCGCCTGCGCGACGATCGCGTCCTTCCCGACCGCGATGCCGGTGCGTTCGAAACGTGCCATGCCGTCGCGGCGATACACGAGTTCGTCGCCGGTCGTTACCCACAGCGTGCCGTCGCGGTCGACGAGCGCCCAGTCGGCGCGTCCCGCCGGATAGCCGTCGTCGATGCCGGCCGTCCGCCAGCGCGCGCCGTCGAAACGCACGAGGCCGCCGCGGCTCGCGGCCCACAGCGTGCCGTCGCGCGTCTGCGCGAATGCGAGCGTCATGCCGTCGGGAAATCCCTGCGTCGCGCCGTAACGCGTGAGCGTGCCGTGCGCGAGCGCGGCGGCACCGCCGTAGAAGAAGCCGAGCCACAGCGTGTCGTCGGTCGAAAAACGCAGCGCGGTGATGTTGCCGGTCGCGAATGCCGTGCCGCCCGGTTCGACGCGCGTGTAGCGCACCCCGTCGAACCGGTACAGGCCGTTGCCGGTGCCGAGCCACAGCCAGCCGTCGCGGCCCTGCGCCAGCGCCCACACGTCGGCCGGCGCGCCGCGTTCGATCGGCCATGCGGTATGGCGGTACTGCGCCGCGTCGGCCGTGGCCGCGCACGCCAGCAGCCAGCAAAAGCCCAGCAACCGTTTCACTCGAAACACGTTCCGTACTACAGAGTTCGCCGCATGATCGCATGGCCGCGATCCACCCGTTTGGGCATTGAACGAACGTCTACCGGCCCCGATCATGGCGCCGCGCCGGAGGTCGCGGATCATGAACAACCTGGAAAAACGCATCCGCGTCGTGGTCGCCGACGACCATCCGGTCATGCGCGACGGTCTGCGCGCCGCGATCGAAAGCGCGGGCGACATGGACGTGGTCGGCGAAGCCGGCGACGGCGCCGAGGCGCTGGCGCGCTTTCGCGAGCTCGATCCCGACGTCACCTTGCTCGACCTGCAGATGCCGAACGTCGACGGTCTCGACGCGATCGCCGCGATCTGCGGCGAGAACGCGTCGGCGCGCATCGTCGTGCTGACGACGTATCCCGGCGACGCGCGCGCGAAGCGCGCGCTCGCCCTCGGCGCGACGGCGTACCTGCTCAAGAGCGCGACGCGCGAGGAGATACTCGACGCGATCCGCCGCGCCGCGGCCGGCCGCCGCGCGATGACGGCCGAAGTCGCGAGCGACGTCGCGCTGCACGCGTGCTCCGAAATGCTGACGCCGCGCGAACTGGCGGTGCTGCGGCTCGTCGCGACCGGGCATTCGAACAAGGAAATCGCCGAGCAGTTGAACGTTTCGGACGACACGATCAAGGCGCGCCTGCAGAACGCGATGGGCAAGCTCGGCGCGTCGGACCGCACGCACGCGGTGACGCTCGCGGTGCGGCGCGGGTTTCTCGACGCGCCGTAGCGCGGTGCCGGCGTCTCACCCGTTCGGGTAGGAAAAAGCTGCCCGTCGCGGTCTGGGATCCGCACCGCCGCGGCGCGACAGTAGCGCGTCCGCCACCCACCAGGAGCCGTCCATGTCGCTACACGCCACGACCACGCCCGGCAAGCAGCTGCTCACGCCGACCGACCACACGCTGATCCTGATCGACTTCCAGTCGCAGATGGCGTTCGCGACGCATTCGATCGACGCGGTCAGCCTGCGCAACAACGCGGGCATCCTCGCCGCCGCGGCGGCGAGCTTCAAGGTATCGACGATCCTGACGACCGTCGCCGAGAAGAGCTTTTCAGGCCCGATGTTCGACGAAGTGACCGCCCCGCTGCCGGGCGAGAAGCTCATCGATCGCACGTCGATGAACTGCTGGGAAGACGCGAACGTCGTCGCGCGCATCAACGAAATCGGCAAGCCGCGCGTCGTGCTCGCGGGCCTGTGGACGTCGGTGTGCATCGTCGGGCCGGTGCTGACCGCGCTCGAACAGGGCTACGAGGTCTACGTCGTCACCGACGCGTGCGGCGACGTGTCGGCGGAAGCGCACGAACGCGCGGTCACGCGCATGGTGCAGGCCGGTGCGCGCCCGATGACGGCGCTGCAATATCTGCTCGAACTGCAGCGCGACTGGGCGCGCGCGGAAACCTACGGCACGACGACCGGCATCGCCGCGAAACTCGGCGGCGCGTACGGCCTCGGCATCATCTACGCCAAGTCGATGTTCAACGCCAGCGAAGGCCATTGAGGCCATGGGCGTCTATCTGCTCTCGTTCGGGGCCGGCATTCTCGCCGGCGTGCTGTACGGCCTGATCGACGTGCGTTCGCCGGCGCCGCCGGTCATCGCGCTCGTCGGCCTCGCCGGCATCCTGATCGGCGAGCAGATCGTGCCGCTCGCCAAGCGCCTCGTCGCCGGCGAGCGGCCGACCGTGTCGCAGGTGCGCGAAGATTGCCGCGAGCACCTGTTCGGACAGCTGCCGCAGCGCGCGCCGCGCGACGATGCGCGCAACGGCTAGAGGAGCGAACCATGACGACCGTCGCGGAACTCATCGTCCACAATGCGGAAATAGCGACCGGCGATCGCGGCAGGCCGCGGGCGCAGGCGTTCGCGGTCGCCGGCGGCCGTTTCGTCGCGGTCGGCGACGACGCCGACGCGATGGCGTTTGCCGGACCCGGCACGCGCATCGTCGACGCCGCGCGCCGCCGCGTGATTCCGGGCCTGATCGACTCGCATCTGCACGTGATTCGCGGCGGCCTCAACTACAACCTCGAACTGCGCTGGGACGGCCTGCCGTCGCTCGCCGACGCGATGCGTCTCTTGCGCGAGCAGGTCGCGCGCACGCTGGCGCCGCAGTGGGTGCGGGTCGTCGGCGGCTTCAGCGAGCATCAGTTCGCCGAAAAGCGGCTGCCGACGCTCGCCGAACTCAATGCCGTCGCGCCCGACACGCCGGTCTTCATTCTGCATTTGTACGATCGTGCGCTATTGAACGGCGCGGCATTGCGCGCGGCCGGCTACACGCGCGACACGCCCGATCCGCCCGGCGGCGAAATCGTCAAGGACGCCAACGGCGAACCGACCGGCCTACTGCTCGCAAGGCCCAACGCGCTGCTGCTGTATTCGGCGCTCGCGAAAGGCCCGAAGCTGCCGTACGACTACCAGGTCAATTCGACGCGCCATTTCATGCGCGAACTGAACCGCCTCGGCGTCACCGGCGTCATCGACGCCGGCGGCGGCTTCCAGAACTATCCCGACGACTACAAGGTGATCGCCGACCTGCACGCGGCCGGCGAACTGACCGTGCGCATCGCCTACAACCTGTTCACGCAGAAGCCGAAGGAAGAAGTCGCCGACTTCACGCGCTGGACCGCGAACAACCGCTACGGCCAGGGCGACGACTACTACCGGCTCAACGGCGCCGGCGAAATGCTCGTGTTCTCCGCCGCCGACTTCGAGGACTTCCGCCAGCCGCGTCCGGAAATGCCGGCGTCGATGGAGACCGAACTCGACGCGGTCGTGCGCGTGCTCGCGTCGCAGCGCTGGCCGTGGCGCATGCACGCGACGTACGACGAGACGATCACGCGTGCGCTCGACGTGTTCGAAAAAGTGAACAAGGATATTCCGCTCGACGGCATCCGCTGGTTCTTCGACCACGCCGAAACCGTGTCCGACCGCAATCTCGAACGCATCGCGCGGCTCGGCGGCGGCGTCGCGGTGCAGCATCGCATGGCGTACCAGGGCGAGTATTTCGTCGAACGCTACGGCGCGAAGGCGGCCGAGCGCACGCCGCCCGTCAAGCGCATGCTCGAACTCGGCGTGAAGGTCGGCGCCGGCACCGACGCCACGCGCGTGGCGAGCTACGATCCGTGGAACGCGCTGTACTGGCTCGCGACCGGCCGCACGCTCGGCGGGCTCGCGCTGTATCCGGCCGCCAACCTGCTCTCGCGCGACGATGCGCTCGATCTCTACACGCGCGCCAACGCGTGGTTCTCGAACGAAGACGGCGCGAAGGGGCAGATCAAGATCGGCCAGCTCGCCGACTGCGCCGTGCTCTCGGCCGACTACTTCTCGGTGCCCGAAGACGAGATCCGCGGCATCGTGTCGGTGCTGACGGTCGTCGGCGGGCGCATCGTCTACGCCGACGACGCGTATCGTCCGCTCGATCCGGGCGTGCCGCCGGCGATGCCGGACTGGTCGCCGGTGAACTTCGGCAGCCGCTACTGGAAGAACGACGCCGCGCGCGCGGCGATGCGCACGCTGCCGGCCGCACGCGCGTGCGGCGTGCACGCGCGCACGCAGGCGCCGGCGACGAACCTCGCCGACGCGAACGGCTTCTGGGGCGCGCTCGGCTGCTCGTGCTGGGCGTTCTGATCCCGCTCGCGCTCGCGGCGACCGCCGCGCCGCCGCCGTTCGAACTCGTGCGCGCGAACGAACGCTGGCACGACGTCGACGGCGCGCCGCCGTACAAGGACATCGCGTTGACGCCCGACGGCGACGCCTACGTCTCGCTCGGCGGCGAAACGCGCGTGCGCGTCGACGCGTTCGACGCGCCGCGCTACGGCATCGGCCGCGTGGCCGACACGTACGCGCTGACGCGCGCGCTCGTGCATGCCGACTGGCACTTCGGCGAACGCGTGCGCGTGTTCGCGCAGCTCGGTCGCGAAGACGCGATCGGCAAGAAACCGCCGCTTGCGGTCAGCGACGTCGATCGCGGCGACGTGCGCAATCTGTTCGTCGACGTGGCCTTCGGGCAGGCGCGCGACGTCACGCTGCGCGCGGGCCGCCAGGAGCTGATGTTCAACGCGACGCAGCGCTTCGTGTCGGTGCGCGAGGGGCCGAACGTGCGGCAGAGCTTCGACGGCGCGCGCGCGACATGGCAGGCCGGCGCATGGCGCATCGACGCGTTCGCGCTGCGGCCCGTCGCGGTCGATCCCGATCCGTTCGACGACGCGGCCGACGGCGCGCAGGCGTTTCGCGGCGCCTACGCATCGCGCAGGATCGGTGCGCACGCGACGCTCGACGTGTACGCGCTGAGCCTCGACCGCGACGATGCGACGTTCGGCAGCGTGCGCGGCGACGAGCGCCGCGACAGCGTCGGCGCGCGCTACGCGGGCGCGGCGCGCGGCTTCGACGTCGACGTCGAAGCGCTGGCGCAGCACGGCCGCTTCGCCGGCCGCGCGATTCGCGCCTGGGCCGCCGGCGCGATCGTCGGCTACACCGCACGCGCGGCATGGTCGCCGCGCGTCGCGCTGGAGGTCGACGCCGGTTCCGGCGACCGCGCCGGGACGCGTGCGCTCGAAACGTTCAATCCGCTGTTTCCGAAAGGCGCGTATTTCGACGAAAGCGCGCTGATGAGCTGGTCGAACGCGCTCGTGGCGCGCGCGAGCGTCGGCGTCGCGCCGCGCGACGGCGTCGCCTTGCGCGCGAGCGTGCTGTCGCGGCGGCGCATGCGCGCCGACGACGCCGTGTACGTGCAGCCGTACGCACCGCTCGCACCGACGCTGGCCGATCGTTCGCGCGACGTGGGTCGCGCGGTGGTGCTCGATGCGTCGTGGCGCGTCGATCGCGCGTGGACGCTGACCGCGCAGGTCGCGCGACACGACGCGGGTGCCGCGATCGAACGTGCCGGCGGCCGCGACGCGGACTTTGCGATGTTTGTCGCGCAGTGGAAATTTTAGCGGTCGGTCAGCCGTAGGCGCCGCGGCGCCAGTGCCCCGGGCTCGTGCCGATCTGCCGCTTGAACGCGCGGGTGAAATGGCTCTGGTTCGCGAAGCCGCAGTCGAGCGCGACCTGCGTCAGCGGCACGCGCCGGTCGCGCAGCAGCGCCTTGGCCGCGTCGACGCGCCGCCGGATCAGCCACGCGTACGGCGCATCGCCGGTCGACTGCCGGAACGCGCGCGAGAAATGGCCGACCGAAAGGCCGCATTGCCGCGCGAGTTCGGCGACCGCGATGCGGCCGTCGAGATGCGCGTCGAGCAGTTCCTTTGCGCGACGCTCCTGCCACGGCGCGAGGCCGCCGCGCGCCGATGCCGCCGGGTCGCGGCGCTCGCCGTAGGTGCGCACGACGTGGCTGGCGAGCGCCAGCGCGACGTGGTCGACGAACATGCGGTCGGCGCGCTCGGGCGCTTCGATCTGCGGCAACAGCGACAGGCACAGATGCCGGATCGTGGCGTCGTCGACGCCGATGCCGGGCTCGCAGCGCAACGCGTCGGCGCGCGGCATGCCGGCGCGGTCGGCGAGCGCCGCGTGCGGCAGATGCGCGTGGATCGCGCGAAACGGCGCGTCGATGTGCGCGGGCGGCGCGCGTGTCAGGTCGCACAACACCGTTTCGCCGGCGCGCAGCCGGCGTACCGGCACGTCGCGCAGCTGCAGGCAGACGAGAAACGCATCGTCGTACGGCGCGGGCGCCGTGTCGCCCGCCGGCGGCCCGTCCGACGCGAGGAGGTCGAAGGCGATCGGCGTGCCGTGCGCGTTCGCGACGAGCGACGGTGCGCGATCGGGGCGCGGATGCCGGTCGGGCGTTCGGACATGGTCGGCGGATGTCATCGGTCGGGCAAAGTCGGGAGGCGTGAGTCCAGCATGGCGCGCGCGCCGCTGCGTGCCACACCCGAACGGGTCGCCGCCGCCGTACGCCGCCGCGTTCCGGTTGCGGCGAACCGAACGCGTACGCGCTTTCGGGCGCCGCCGGCGTACCCGTTCGGGGGTGTGCCGCCGGCCCTGATGCGGAATCATGCGACGATCCGGGCGTTCGGCGGCGGTTCCGACGGCAACACGGCGGCGACGTGAAGCGAAGACTTGCGATGCTCGTGATCGGCTGCGGCCTCTGTTGGGCCGCTGCCACCGCCGCGCTCGAGCCCGCGCGCGCGCTGCGGCAGCTGCACCACACCGCGTGGACGCACGCCGACGGCCTGCCGGCTGCGGTGTGGGCGATCGCGCAGTCGCGCGACGGCTATCTGCTGCTCGGCACCGGCATGGGCCTGTACCGCTTCGACGGCCTGCGCTTCGAGCGCGTGCGCCCGCGCGACGGCGACTACCCGGGCGCGAACATCACGGCGCTGGCCGTACTGCCCGACGGCGCCGTCGCGATCGGCTACCAGAAAGGCGGCGTGTCGTTCCTGCGCGACGGCGTGCTGACGAATCACGCGCAGGCCGACGGCGCGCCGGGCGATGCGGTGCGCGCGTTCGCACTGGACGACGACGGCGCGATCTGGGTCGCGGCTTCGGACGGGCTCGCGCGTTTCGACGGCCGGCGCTGGCGCCGCTACGGCGCGGACGACGGCCTGCCTGCCGGCCACGTCCGGGACGTGCACGTCGCGCCGGACGGCACGCGCTGGGTCCGCACGACCGGCGCGATGCATGCGCTGCGCCGCGACGCGACGCGTTTTGAACGTGTGGAAACGTACACGTCGACGCCCCGCGGCGTGGCATTCGACGCGCAGGACCGCCCGTGGTCGATCGATCCCGCCTCGCAGGCGCATCCGCTGCCCGACGACGGGCCGCCGCGAGCGACGCGCGACGCGCTGTCGACGTCGCGCGACGCGCTGATCGATCGCGACGGCGCGTTCTGGAGCGTCGATCGCGACCGCGGCGTGCGCCGCGCGGTACCCGGCCGCGCGCAGGTCGAGACTTTCTCGCTCGACGACGGCCTGTCGTCGAGCATCGCGGCGGCGGTGTTCGAGGACGACGCCGGCACCGTCTGGGTCGGTACGAATCTCGGCCTCGACCGGTTTCGCACCGCGAACGCGGTCGTCGAAACCGCGATTCCGCAGACCTCGTCCAGCGGCTATCGCGTCGCGACCGCGGCCGGCGGCGTGCTGCACGTCGCCGCGGCTGGCACGCTGTACCGTGTCGGCGCCGACGGTACGTCGCTCGCCGGGCATCTGCCCGAGCCGCCGAACACGATGGTCGCCGCGCGCGACGGCGCGCTGCTTCTCGGCGGTCATGGCGGCCTCGCGCGCTGGCGCGACGGCGAGTCGACCCCCGTTGCGCTGCCCGCGTACGCCGGCACGCCCGAGGTGTGGGCGGTCGCGGAGGATGACAATGGCGCATTGTGGATTTCGTTCGCCGATCGCGGCGTGTACCGCGAGACGCCCGCCGGCTGGCGGCACGTCGCGGTCGGGCGCGGTCTCGACGACGCGGTGCCGCTGATCCTGCAGCCCGACGGGAGCGGCGCCTCGTGGCTTGCGTATCGCGACGGCACGCTGCTGCGCGTCGGCAGTACGGACGTGCGCGCGTTCGCCGGCGACGACGGTCCCGCGATCGGCGCGATCGCGGTCGTGTATCCGGCTTCCGGCGGCGTGCTGTTCGGCGGCGAGTTCGGCGTCGCGCGGTTCGACGGCGAGCGGTTCCGCACGCTGCCGGCATCGCGCGTTCCCGCGCTGACGCTCGTGTCGGGCATCGTCGAAACGCCGGACGGCGACTTGTGGTTCAACGCGCAGACCGGCGTCGTGCGCGCCGCGGCGGCCGACTTCGCCCGGGCGCTCGACGCCGACGACGCGGGCCTCGAGCACACGCTGTTCGACTTTCGCGACGGACTGCCCGGCGCCGCCGAGCAGGATGCGTTCGTGAACACCGCCGCGCGCGCCGGCGACGGCCGGCTGTGGTTCGCGACGAGCCACGGCGTCGCCTGGATCGACCCGTCGCACGTCTATCGCAGCGCGCGGCCGCCGCCGGTGTCGATCCGCGCGTTCGTCGCCGACGGCGCGGCGCAGCCGCTGCCGCGCGAGGCCCTGCTGCCGCAGAACGTATCGACCTTGCAGATCGACTACACCGCGCTGGATCTCGCGATGCCCGAACGATTGCGGTTTCGTTATCGCCTGTCCGGCGTCGACGCCGGCTGGGTCGACGCGGGAGACCGGCGGCAGGCGTTCTACACGAAGCTGCCGCCGGGGCAGTACCGCTTCGACGTCGCCGCGGCGAACGGCAGCGGCGTGTGGAACGACGCCGGCGCGACGCTGGCGTTCGCGATCCCGCCGTCGTTCGTGCAGTCGAACGCGTTCGCCGTGCTGTGCGCGCTCTTTGCCGCCGGTGCGCTGTGGCTCGCATATTCGCTGCGCGTGCGCAGCGTCGCCGCGCGCATCCGCGTGCGCCTCGAAGAGCGGCTGGGCGAGCGCGAACGCATCGCGCGCGAACTGCACGACACGCTGCTGCAAGGTTTTCAGGGACTGATGCTGCGCTTCCAGAGCGTCGCCGACGAGATTCCGCGCGACGCTGCGGCGCACCGGCTGATGGAGCAGGCGCTCGAGCGCGCCGACGGCGTGCTGCTGGAAGGCCGCGACCGTGTGCGCGACCTGCGCGCCGTCGACGTCCACGGCGATCTGCCGCGCGTCTTCGCCGCGGCGGCGCAGCAGCTCGCGACCGATCCGGCCGTGCGGTTTCGCGTGACCGTCGAGGGCGAGCCGGGCGAGCTGCATCCGCTCGTGCGCGACGAAACCGTGCGGATCGGCTGCGAAGCCGTGTTCAACGCGTTTCGACACGCGCGCGCGAGCGGCATCGACGTCGTACTGGCGTATCGCCGGCGGCAGTTCGCGCTGCGCGTGCGCGACGACGGCGTCGGCATCGCCCCCGAGGTGCTCAGGCAAGGCCGGCAGGGGCATTTCGGCCTCACCGGCATGCGCGAACGCGCGCGCAAGATTCACGCCGATCTTTCGCTGACGAGCGGCCCGGGCGGCACGCAGATCGAACTCGTGGTGCCCGGCCGCATCGCCTACGCGTCGAACGGGCGCGGCGCGGGTTTCGCACGATGGCGCAGGACGGGGGCGACGGAGTAGCCATGTCCACATTCACGCACAACGCGGCGAAGATCCGCATCCTGACCGTCGACGACCATCCGCTGCTGCGCGAAGGCGTCGCGGCGGTCGTCGAGCGCCTGTCGGACATGGAACTCGTCGGCGAAGCGACGAACGGCGCCGAGGCGATCGAGCGGTTTCGCGAGCTGCGGCCGGACGTGACGCTGATGGATCTGCAGATGCCGATCGTCAACGGCGTCGACGCGATTCGCGCGATCCGCCGCGAGTTCCCGCAGGCGCGCATCATCGTGCTGACCACCTACGCCGGCGACGTGCAGGCGCTGACCGCGCTCAAGGCCGGCGCGGTCGGCTATCTCCTGAAAAGCACGCTGCGCAAGGAAATGCTCGACGCGATCCGCATCGTGCACGCGGGCAAGCGCTACCTGCCGCCCGAGATCGCGACCGAGATCGCCGTGCACGCGATCGGCGACGCGCTGACCGAGCGCGAAATCGCGGTGCTGCGCTGCGTCGCGGTCGGCCAGGCGAACAAGGAGATCGCGCGGCAGCTGGCGATCTCGGACGACACGGTGAAGGGCCATCTGAAAAACATCTTCGCCAAACTCGGCGTCGGCGATCGCACGCAGGCCGTCACGGTCGCGGCGAAACGCGGCATTATCGACATCTAGCTTTGTCAATCGGAGAGCGACTCATGAGCACCAATGCGATACGTTCCGACATCTGGCTCGCCGCCGGCGTGCGCACGCCGTTCGCGAAAGTCGATGGCGCGCTCGCCGCGCACGACGCGATCGGTCTGTCGGCGCCGGTCGTGCGCACGATGTGCGAGCAGCTGCGCGAGGGGACGCCCGACTTCGCCGTGTGGGGCTGCGTCGCGCCGAACCTCACCTGGAGCAATCTCGCGCGCGAGGTGCTGATCGAAGCGGGACTGCCGGCGACGATCGCGTCGTACACGACGATCATGGCGTGCGCGACGAGCATGATCGGCGCGATCCAGGCCGCCGGCATGATCGACGGCGGCGCGCGCAGCCTCGCGCTCGTCGGCGGCGTCGAAAGCATGAGCCACATCCAGCTCGGCCTCGGCCTGTCGCTGTCGGACTGGGTGCGCGGCTTCCAGAAGGCGCGCTCGCTCGGCGAAAAGCTCTCGCATGTCACCGAGCTGAAATTGAAAGACGTGCAGTTGTACGTGCCGTCGGTCACCAACCGCACGACCGGCATGAGCATGGGCGAGCACACCGAGATCACCGCGAAGCAGTGGGCGATTCCGCGCGACGCGCAGGATCGTCTCGCGCTCGACAGCCACCAGCGCGCGATCGCCGCGTGGGACGGCGGCTTCTTCGACGATCTCGTGATCGCGCTCGGCGACGTGCGGCGCGACGGCATTCCGCGCAAGGAAACGTCGCTCGAAAAACTCGCGCGGCTGCCGCCCGCGTTCGACCGCACGAGCGGGCAGGGCACGCTGAGCGCCGGCAATTCGTCGCCGCTGACCGACGGCGCCGCGGCCGTGTGGGTCGGTTCGAAGAACGGCGTCGACCGGCTGCCGTCGACGGTGCCGCGCGTGAAGCTCGTCGACTGGGAAATCGCCGCGGTGGATTTCCGCGTCGAAGGCCTCCTGATGGCGCCGGCGTTCGCGATACCGCGGCTGCTCGCACGGCACGATCTGGCGTACGCGGATGTCGCGCTGTGGGAAATCCACGAAGCGTTCTCGGCGCAGGTGCTGTTCCACGTCAAGGCGCTCGAAGACGATGCGTTCCTGCGCGAGCGCGCGGGCATCGCGAATCCGGAATTCGGCGCGTTTCCGCGCGAGCGCATCAACCCGAACGGCGGCAGCGTCGCGCTCGGCCACCCGTTCGGCGCGACCGGCGCGCGAATCCTGAGCCAGGCGGTGAAGGAGCTCGCGGCGCGGCCAACGGGCAGCTACGCGATCGTCAGCATCTGCACCGACGGCGGACAGGGCGGCGTGGTGCTGCTGCAGGCGGCATAGTCTCCACGCCCGGCGGCAGCGCGCGATGCGTTGCCGCCGGCGTCGTTACTTCGCGTCGCGCGGATCGTTCGCCGCTTCGACGTAGACGGTGTCGCTCGGACCGTAGCCGGTGATGTCGACGGTCGCGCCTTCGTCGCGCGTCTGCGCATAGTGCGGCGCATTCGCCGGCTCGGTGTAGAAACTGCCGGGCGGCAGCGCGCGCGCGTCGGCGCCGGCCTTGTCGCCGTACCCGAAGTACCAGCGGCCGGCGACGACCGTCGCGCTGCGCGCGTCGCGATGCGTATGCGCGCGGATCGTCGTGTGCGGCGGCACGATCACGCGAATCGTATACAAACCCGCCGCGGCGGGATCGCCCGACAGCACGACGCTGCGGATGCCGGCGACGCCCGACGTGCCGGTGCCGGGACCGGTCGATGCGAGTTGCGCGATGTCGTCGGGCACCAGGCGCGCGGGTTTCGGACCGTCCGCGAGCGCGGTGCCGGCGGCGAACGCGGCGAGGATCAGCACGAGGCGAGTCATGGCGTTCACCGGCCGAGGAACGCGACGAGCGCGGGGATCGTCTGATCCGGCGCTTCTTCGAGCAGCCAATGGCCCGAACCCTTGACGATCATGCCCTGCACATTCTTGTCGACGAGATGGCCCTGATCGATCAGGAACTGGCCGCCGGCCTTTTCGCCCGACAGCACGAGCATCGGCATCGTCAGTGGCGTCTGCGCGAAACCGGCGAAATCCTTCGCGTCCTGCTCGAACGCGCGAAACCATTCCATGCCGGCCCACGTCGCCTTCGGCTGCGCGTACGCTGCCGCGTAGCGGTCGCGGTCGGCTTCGGGGATCGACTTCGCGCGGTCGGCCGCGAAATCGTTCCAGAAATGTTCGAGGTACGTCTTCTCGCGGCCCGTGACGAGCTTTAGCGGCGTCTCGCCGTAAAAGTGGAAATGCCACAGGTCGCGCAGCAGCCACACCTTCGTCCAGTCGCCGACGCCGGGCAGGAACGCCTCCATCAGCGCGATGCTTTCGACCTCGTCGGGGTATTGCGCGGCGTACGCGTAGGCGACCATCAGGCCGATGTCGTGGCCGGCGATGCGCACCTTGCCGAGCTTGAGCGACGTCACGAGCGCGTGGACGTCCTGCGCCATCGTCTTCTTGTCGTAGCCGCCCGACGGCTTGTCGCTGTCGCCGGCGCCGCGCAGGTCGGGCGCGATCACGACGCGTCGATCGGCGAGCTTGCCGATCACGGGCTTCCACATATGGCTGTTCTGGCCGAAGCCGTGCAGCAGTACGACCGGCGTGGCCTTGCCGCTGCCGGCCTGCAGGTAATGAATCTTGACGCCGTTGACGACGGCGGTATGGCTGGCGACGGCATCGGCGACCGGCGCGGCGCAGGCGCCGGACGCGGCGACGGCGAAGATCGCCGCGGCGAACCAGCGAACGAGGGGCAGAGCGAACGACATGACGATCTCCGTGGAGGACGCGGCGGTGCGCACGCGCACTGTGCGCCGCGCGCTGGGGCGCGTCTGTCACGATCGGCGCATCGTTGGTCCGATCCTGCGGTCGGGCTGATTCACCCCGCCTATCGGCCCGATAGCAACAATTGATTTTTTCCGGCAACAGGCCGGTGCTAGTTTCCGACTCATCAGGGAAACCGGCCGTCGCGTCGCCGTTCGCACGCGGCAAGGAGACCGTTTCATGTCGATCCGCGATCTGCGCTACCTCGTCGCGCTGGCCGATACGCTGCATTTCGGCAAGGCCGCCGAGCGTTGCCACGTCACCCAGTCGACGCTGAGCATCCAGGTGAAAAAACTGGAAGAGTATCTCGGCATCGCGGTGTTCGACCGCAACCACGCGAAGGTGGAACTGACCGAGCACGGCGCCGAGATCGTACGCCAGGCGCGCGTGGCCGTGTCGGCGTTCGATCGCATGCGCCGCTACGCCGGCGAGCAGCGCGTTGCCGGCGCCCATTGAAAGTTTAGATGACGCCGCCGCAGGCGCGGTCGTCACAGCAGGCGAGGGTCTAGACTCAGGCGGCAGCATCCAGCCCTTCGGGAGGAAGCCAGATGCGCTATCCGAAACGTGCTTTGCGTCGTTTTCCGACGATATTCGCATTGCTGATCGTCGCCCCGTTCGCCGCCGCGCAGGCGCCGCCGCTCGGCCTGCCGCCGCTGCCGATACCGGCCGACAATCCGCAGACGCCGGCGAAGATCGCGCTCGGCGACAAGCTCTTTCACGACACGCGCTTCAGCTCGACCGGCAAGGTCAGCTGTTCGACGTGCCACGACAAGGCGAAGGCGTTCACCGACAGTCCGCTCGTCACGTCCGAGGGCATCGACAAGCTCACCGGCTCGCGCAACGCGCCCACGGTGATCAACTCGGCGTACTTCCCGATGATGTTCTGGGACGGCCGCTCGCCGACGCTCGAGGATCAGGCGCAGCACCCGATGATCAATCCGGTCGAGATGGGCCTGAAGGATCATCAGCCGGTGCTCGCGATCGTGCGCAGCGACCCGGCCTACGTGAAGGCGTTCAAGGAGGTGTTCGGCGTCGAAGGCGACAAGCTCGCGATGACGCAGGTGCAGCAGGCGATCGCCGCGTTCGAGCGTACCGTAGTCGCCGGCAATTCGCCGTTCGACCGCTGGCACTTCGGCGGCGAAGCGAACGCCGTGAGCGACGCGGCCAAGCGCGGCTTCACCGTGTTTCTCGAGAACGGCCGCTGCGTGTCGTGCCACACGGTCGAACAGAACTTCGCGTTGTTCACCGATGGACGATTCCACAATATCGGCGTGGGCATCAACGGCGTGCAGGCCGACATTCCGCGGCTCGCGCAGGCGTTCCTGCAGGCGAAGGGGCGCGGCATCGACGTCGACAAGGCGGTGCTGACCGACAAGAAATCGTCGGAACTCGGCCGCTTCGCGGTCACCGACACGCTCGACGAGATGGGTTCGTTCAAGACGTCGACCTTGCGCAACATCGCGGCGACCGCGCCGTACATGCACGACGGCAGTCTGAAAACGCTGCGCGACGTCGTCGATCACTACAACAACGGCGGCGTCACGCCGAAGGACGCGCCGGTCAACGACTATCTGTCGGGCGGCATACGCCCGCTGAACCTGACCAATGAAGAAATCGACGACCTGGTGGCGTTTCTCGAAACGCTGACCAGCCCGGAATTCGCCGCGCAGGCCAAGGCGCTGAACGCGTCCGGGCCGAAAGCGGTGCAGACGCGCTGAGGGAGCCCACCATGACGAACCGTCGCGACTTCCTGCAATCGGCCGGACTCGCCGCGCTCGCGGGCGCGGTGCCGCTCACGTACGTGCGGCTCGCGTTCGCGAAGCCCGAGCAGGATTTCAACTTCGCGTACATTTCCGATTCGCACATCCAGCACATCAAGGGCACGCAGTTCGTGCGCAACTGGGATCGCGGGCTGATCCGCGCGGTGGCCGAGACGAACCTGCTCGACCCGAAGCCCGACTTCGTGATCTACGGCGGCGACCTCGCGCAGCTCGGCACGAAGGAGGAACTCGACCACGGCGCCGAGCTCCTGTCGAAGCTCAAGTACAAGACGTACATGGCGATGGGCGAGCACGACTACTACCTCGACCTCGGCGAATACTGGAGCAAGCTGTTCGGCAAGCACTGGTACAGCTTCGACCACAAGGGCGTGCACTTCGTCGTGCTCAACAGCATCCTCACGTTCGACGACTGGACGTTCAAGCGCTGGCCGACCGCCAAGCAGCGCATGGCCGAGATGGCCGGCATCGACAATCCGAACGGCTCGCCGTTCATGGTCGGCGCCAAGCAGCGCGAATGGCTCAAGAACGATCTCGCGAAGGTGGCCAAGTCGACGCCGATCGTTGTCGTGTCGCATTCGCCTTTGCAAAAAATCTACAAAGGCTGGAACTTCTGGACCGAGGACGCCGAAGAGATGCAGGCGTTGCTGAAACCGTTCGACAGCGTCAACGTGCTGTACGGCCACGTGCACCAGATCCAGTACAACCAGATCGGCAGCATCGCGTTCAATTCGGCGATGGCGACGGCGTGGCCGTGGCCGTACCCGGCGACGTATGCGCAGGTCGACAGTCATCTGCCGGTGCTGACGGTGCCGATGAACCGCGCCGACCCGTTCTTCGAGCGCGACGCGACGGGCTGGCAGTTCATCAACCTGCACAGCGGTCGCAACGACCTGCACTACAACCTCTACAACAACCAGTCTCGCGTGATCGCGTTCAACCCGAAGACGGGGCGACCGGAAGACATGAAGTTCCAGGATGCGTCGGCGCGCATCGAGCCGCAGACGCACTACTGAGGAGACGAGCATGCGCGCAAGAACGATCGTGCTGGCCGTTGCCGTCGCCGTGGGCGGCGCGCTGCAGCTGCCGGTGGAGTATTCGCCGGTCGGCGCGGCGAAGGCCGACGAATTCACGAAGGCCGACCTTGACCGCTGGGCGGCCGAATTCGAAGCGGTGGCGACTGAAGGGCGGCGCCTGTGGACGAGTCCCGAACTCGGCACGAACGGCGTCGCGTGCGGGCAATGCCATCCGAACGGCGCGAACACGCATCCGGAGACTTATCCCAAATTCCAGAAGCAGGCCGGGCGGGTGGTCGCGATCTGGGAGATGGTCAACTGGTGTATTCGCAATCCGCTCGAGGGCAAGGCGCTTGCTGCCGACGATCCCAAGATGATTGCGATTCAGGCTTATTTGGCGAAGGAACGGCGGGGGGTGAAGCTCGAGCCGGGGAAGCACTGATTTAGCTTTCTTGCTTTTTTTTGCTCGTCATCCCAGCGAACGCTGGGATCCAGCTCTTGATGGTTGCTTTGTAGTTTCCGCACGGCTTTAAACAAAGCGTTCCGCTCGCTGCCGCGAGCGGGCAAGGAGAGGTTGCTTGCCCAACCCCTCCCTGCACCCTCCAAGGGCACCCCGACGGCCGCGGTTTGCGGGCATCCATGCCCGCAAACTTCGCGAGATCGCTCCGGGGTTCGTTGATGGGCCATCCATGGCCCGTCAACGAACTGCGCACATCCTGTGCGCACCCGCTACGCGGGCTTTTTCCTCCGCAATCTCGCCGCGACCGACGGGGCCCCGGGTGAAGCGGGCGGCTTCCTGCCGCCAGAAGCAACGGCAACGGCCGAAGCGCGGCGTTTCTTTAGCGACGTCATGCCGGCGGAGGCCGGTATCCAGCTTTTCGCGCAAAGTAAAAACGTGGACGCCAAGTTACGCCACGCATAGCCCTCTCCCCCAAACGCTTTTGGGGGAGAGGGTTGGGTGAGGGGGCGACGCCTAGGGCTTCGTTGTCGTTTCGTCCGGCGAGAAGCCAAAGCTCGCAGCGTCGAACGCAACACAACTGCTCGCTGCGGTCGTCTCAGCCTAGCACCGCGCACAAGGCGGTCAAGGACTGCGCAAGTTCGATAAAACCGAATCCCTGACCCTCGCTCGTCATTCCAGCGAAAGCTGGAATCCAGCTTTTGGGGCGCTCAGAAGCACAGCAACGGCTGGATTCCAGCTTTCGCTGGAATGACGATCAAAAGAGAGAAGCGACGGCTCGCAGCTTCGAGCGCAATACAACTGCTCGCTGCGATCGTCTCAGCCCAGCAACTGCTCAGGCCGTCAAGGATTGCGCACGTTCGATAAAACCGAATCCTTGCCCCCGCTCGTCATTCCAGCGAAAGCTGGAATCCAGCTTTTGGGGCGCTCAGAAGCACAGCAACGGCTGGATTCCAGCTTTCGCTGGAATGACGATCAAAAGAGAGAAGCGACGGCTCGCAGCTTCGAGCGCAATACAACTGCTCGCTGCGGTCGTCGCAGCCTAGCACCGTGCTCGGCACGTCAAGGACTGCGCAAGTTCGATAAAACCGAATCCTTGACGTGCCTGCGCGCGGCGCTCTGAAAGGTCGCCCGCAGCGACCAATCGCTCAAGGGCGAAGCGCGAACGGCGCGGTTGGCCCCACGCCGTTCGCTAACCACAAACCACCTCGTAGGAGTGGCTCATGGATAAGCGCAAGCATACGTCATCCAACTCTTCCACAAAGCAAATCCGCGTCGGTACGGCTTACTACCCGGCCGTAGATCAGGCGCATCTCCCACGGGAGATCCCCCAGATACGCCTCTGCGGCATCTGGCTCATCAACGCCGGCTTCCTCCCCGGCGACGCCGTCACCATCCGCGTCACCGCCGGCCGCCTCGTGATCACCCGCGCCTGACGCCGTCACCGCGAAAGCCTCGCTCTTCGAGGCTTTCGCGCTTGACCGCCCGCTCAGGCCGTCGCCGCCTTGAGCTTCTTCGCCGCCTTCTTCTCGCGCCGCTTCTGCGCGCGCCGCGCCAGCAGCAGATAGATCGCCGGCGTCGACAGCAGCGTCAGCGCCTGCGATACCAGGAGGCCCCCGATCATCGCGATGCCCAGCGGCCGGCGCATCTCCGCGCCCGCACCGAAGCCGATCGCGAGCGGCAGCGCGCCGAAGATCGCGACCATCGACGTCATCATGATCGGCCGGAACCGCACGAGGCACGCTTCGCGGATCGCCTCGAACGGCGACAGGCCGTGCTCGCGTTCGGCCACCAGCGCGAAGTCGATCATCATGATCGCGTTCTTCTTGACGATGCCGATCAGGAGCACGATCGCGATCACCGAGATGATCGACAGCTCCGTGCCCGTCACGATCAGCGCGAGCAGCGCGCCGACGCCCGCCGACGGCAACGTAGAAAGAATCGTCAGCGGATGAATCAGGCTTTCGTACAGCATGCCGAGGATCAGGTACACCGCGAGGATCGCCGCGAGCAGCAGGATCGGCGTGTCGCTCTGCTGCTGCTGGAACCGGCGGAAATCGCCGCCGAATTCGCCGCGGATGTCGCCCGGCACGCGCAGGTCCTGCATCGTGCGCGTGATCACGCGCGCCGCTTCGTCCATCGCGACGCCCGGCGCGAGGTTGAACGACAGGTCCATCACCGGAAACTGCCCGCGGTGCTGCACCGACGTCGGCGCGATGCCGTCCGCCATGCTCGCCACGGCGCTGATCGGCACCATCGCGCCGCTGTTCGAGCGCACGTACAGTTTTTCCAGCGCCGCCGGACTCGCCGCCTGATCGGGCTGCGCGGTGACGACGACCTTGTACTGGTTGATGTCGGAGTAGATCGTCGAAATCTGGCGCTGGCCGAACGCGTCGTACAGCGCGCTGTCGATCGCCGCGATGCCGATGCCGAGCCGCGCCGCCGCGTCGCGGTTGATCGTGAGGTTCTGGCGCAGGCCGGCCGACTGCAGGTCGGATGCGACGTCCCGCAATTGCGGCGACTTTTTCAACGCCTCGACGAGCTTCGGCGCCCATTCCTGCAGCTGCGCCATTTCGGTGCCCTTGAGCGAGTAGTTGTACTGCGCACCGCCGCCGCCACCGCCGCCACCGCCTCCGCCGCCGATGTCCTGCACCGGCCGCAGGCGCAGGCGGATGCCCGGCACCTGCGCGGCCTGCGCCGACAGCCGCGTCATCACCGCGAACGTCGACGCGTCGCGGCCTTCGCCCAGCGGTTTCAGATTGATGAACATGTTGCCCGAACCGCCGCCGCCGCCGAACCGACCGCCGCCGACGCGCACGCCGACGCTCTCGACCGCGGGATCGGCGCGCACGAGATCGGCGATCTTCTGCTGCCGCTCGACCAGCACTTCGAACGAGACGTCGGAACCGGCGTCGGTCGAGCCCTGCAGCTGGCCGGTATCCTGCTGCGGAAAAAAGCCTTTCGAGACGATGCCGACGAGCCAGATCGTCAGGATCACGAGCACGAGCGGCTGCAGCGCCGTGATGCGCGGATGCCTGAGCGACACGTCGAGCGCGCGCCGGTAGATGCCGAGCATGCCGGCGTGGAACGCGTCGAGCCGTTCGACGAAGCGCGACGGTTTCTGCTCGGCGTGCGGATGCATGAAGAGCGCGCACAAGGACGGCGTGACCGTCAGCGAGACGACCGCGGAGATCGCGATCGCCGCGGCGAGCGTCACTGCGAACTCGCGGAACATCATGCCGAGAAAGCCCTGCATGAACAGTAGCGGGATGAATACCGCGAGCAGCGACAGCGTGATCGAGACGATCGTGAAGCCGATCTCCTTCGCGCCGAGCAGCGCGGCTTCGAGGCGCCCCATGCCTGCATCGAGGTGGCGCGCGATGTTTTCGATCACGACGATCGCGTCGTCGACGACGAAGCCGATCGCGACGACGAGCGCCATCAGCGACAGGTTGTTCAACGTGAAATCGAGCATGTACATCACCGCGAACGCGCCGGCGAGCGACAGCGGCACCGCAAGGCCCGCGATCAGCGTCGGCGCGAGACGGCGCAGGAACAACAGCATCGTCACGATGACCATGCCGAGGCTGATCAGGAGCGACACCTGCACCTCGTCGACCGACGCGCGGATCGTCGGCGTGCGATCGGAGAACGCGGTCAGCGACACGCCCGCGGGCAGCCACGTCGAGAGTTCCGGCATCATCGCCTTGATCGCGTCGACCGTCGCGATGACGTTCGCGTCGGCCTGCTTGCGCACGAGCATCAGGATCGCGCGCTGGCCGTTGAACCACGCGGCCTGATAGCGATCTTCCTGGCCCTGCGTCACCTTGGCGATGTCGCGCAGGTACACCGGCGAGCCGTTGTTCATCGCGACGACGAGGTTCGCGAACTGGCTCGCTTCCTTGAGCGCGTTGTTCGACGCGATCGCCATCGTCGTGCGGCCGTCGGTGAGAAAGCCCTGCGCCGTCGTGACGTTCGCCGCGACGAGCGCGCTGCGCACCTGGTCGGCCGAGATGCCGCGCGCCGACAGCGCGCGCAGGTTGAGATCCACGCGCACGGCCGGCGTCGCGCCGCCGGCGATGTCGACGTCGGCGACGCCTTCGAGCTGGCGGATGCGCTGCGCGATCAGCGAATCGGCGTAGTTGTACAGCTCGCCGAGCGTGCGCGTCGGCGACGTCAGCGCGAGGATCAGCACCGGCGCGTTGCCGGGATTGGCCTTGCGATACGTCGGCGCGGTGCGCAGGCCCGACGGCAGGTCGGGCGCCGCCGCGTTGATCGCGGCCTGCACGTCGCGCGCGGCGCTGTCGAGGTTGCGGCCCACGTCGAAGATCATGTTGACCGACGCGCTGCCTTCGCTGCTGTTGGAGTTGATCTCGTCGATGCCGGCGATCTGGCCGAGATGGCGCTCGAGCGGCGAGGCGACGGTCGAGGCCATCGTCGCGGCATCGGCGCCGGGCTGGCTCGCCGACACGAAGATCGCCGGAAACTCGAGGTTCGGCAGCGGCGCCACGCCGAGCAGCGAGTAGCAGATCATGCCGGCGACGAAGACGCCGGCCGCGAGCAGCGACGTGCCGACCGGCCGATGGATGAACGGCCTGGAAATGCTCATGCCGGCTTCGCTCCGGCGTGCGCCGCGAGGCCGCGCGCGCGCCGCGCGTGCAGCCAGTCGCTGAAGCGTTCGAGGTACAAGTAGATAACGGGTGTCGTATACAACGTGACGAGCTGCGACAGCAGCAGGCCGCCGACGATCGCGACGCCGAGCGGGCGGCGCAATTCCGCGCCGATGCCGTTGCCGAGCGCGAGCGGCAGCGCGCCGAGCAGCGCCGCCATCGTCGTCATCATGATCGGGCGGAAGCGCAGCAGGCACGCGCGGCGGATCGCGTCGTGCGCGTTCTTGCCGGTGCGCTGCGCCTCGATCGCGAAGTCGATCATCATGATCGCGTTCTTCTTGACGATGCCGATCAGGAGAATGATGCCGACGATGCCGTCGATCGACAGGCTCATGCCGCACAGAAACAGCGCGAGCAGCGCGCCGACGCCGGCCGGGGGCAGCGTCGAGAGGATGGTCAGCGGGTGGATGTAGCTCTCGTACAGCACGCCGAGCACGATGTAGATCACGAGCACCGCGGCGAGGATCAGGAGGATCTCGTTCGACTGCGACACCGAGAACTCGGCGGCCTTGCCGATGAACTGCGCGCGCACCTGCGGCGGCAGCTTCACGTCGGTTTCGACCGCGCGAAACGCGGTGACGGCGTCGGACAGCGAATAGCCCGGCGCGACGTTGAACGAGATCGTCACGGCCGGCAGCTGGTCCTGGTGCGATACGACGAGCGGCGCGTTCGTGACGCTCGCGCGCGCGAGCGTCGACAGCGGCACGGTGCCGGCGGTGGCGACGCTGCCGGTCACCGTGCCGCCGCCGCTCGTGCGCACGTTGAGTTTTTCGAGCAGATCGGCGCTCGTGCGGAACTGCGGCGCGACTTCGAGTACCACCCGGTACTGGTTCAATTCGGTAAAAATCGTCGACACCTGGCGCTGGCCGAACGCGCTGTACAGCGTGTCGTCGATGTTCTGGATCGCAACGCCCAGGCGGCTCGCCTGGTCACGGTCGATGTCGAGCGTCAGCTGCAGCCCGCGCGCGGCGAGGTTGTTGTCGACGTCGGCGAGTTCCGGACGCTGGCGCAGCAGCGACGTCATGCGCGTGGCGGTGGTCGCCAGTTCCGTCGCGTCGACCTGGCTCAGCGAATACTGGTACTCGGTCGCCGCAACGCGGCTGTCGAGCGCGACGTCCTGCACGGGTTTGAGGTACAGCGCGATCGCCGGAATGCCGGCCGCCGCGTGCTGCAATGCCGGTACGATTTCCTCGAGGCTGCCGCGTTCGCCGCGCGGCTTGAGCACGATGCTGAGCTGGCCCTGGTTCAACGTCGGATTGATTTCGCCCGCGCCGACGAACGCGGCGACGCCGGCGACGCCGGGCACCGCGTGCAGCGCCTTGGCGACCGTTTCGACGCGTTCCTTCATCAGCGGAAACGCGATGTTCTCGTCGGCCTCGACGACGGCCGTGACGAGGCCGGTGTCCTGTTCGGGCAAGAGGCCCTTCGGAATCGCGACGTACAGCAGCACGGTCAGCGCGACCGACGCCGCGGCCACGAGCATGGTGAAGCGCGGATGCGCGAGCACCCAGTCGAGCGTGCGCTCGTACACGTCGAGCATGCGGCCGAAGAAGCCGCGGCGTGCGTGGTGCTCGTCGTCGGCTTCGGGTTCGATCTCGCCGGGCTTGAGCAGGTACGCGCACATCATCGGCGTCAGGGTCAGCGACACGAGCGCCGACAGCGCGACCGCGATCGACAACACCCACGCGAACTCGCGGAACAGGCGGCCGGTGACGCCGGGCATCAGGAGCAGCGGCAGGAACACCGCGATCAGCGACACGGTCAGCGACACCACGGTGAAACCGATTTCGCGCGCGCCGATCTCGGCGGCCTCGCGGCCGTCGCGGCCTTTTTCGAGATAGCGCACGATGTTTTCGATCATCACGATCGCGTCGTCGACGACGAAGCCGGTGGCCACCGTCAGCGCCATCAGCGACAGATTGTCGAGCGAGAAGCCGGCGAAGCTCATGACGGCGAACGTGCCGAGCAGCGACAGCGGCACGGCGACGCCCGGAATGATCGTCGCCCACAGGCGGCGCAGGAACACGAAGATCACGCCGACGACGAGGATCACCGTGAGCACGAGCGTGAACTGCACGTCGTGCACCGACGCGCGGATGGTGACGGTGCGGTCGGCGAATACCGTCAGCGAAACGCCGGCCGGCAGCACCGCGCGCAGCTGCGGCACGATGGCCTGCACTTCCTCGACGGTCTTGACGATGTTCGCGCCCGGCTGGCGCCGGATGTCGAGCAGCACGGCCTGCTTGCCGTTCGCCCACGCCGACACCTGGTCGTTCTCGACGCCGTCGATCACCTGCGCGACGTCCTTGAGGCGTATCGGCGCCGCATCGCGATAGCTGATGATCGCGTCGCGGTAGGCGACGGCGTCGGGCAGCTGGTCGTTCGTGCCGATCGAGAACGACTGCACGGTGCCGTTGAGCGAACCCTTCGGCGCGTTGACGTTCGCGGACGTCAGCGCGCTGCGCACGTCTTCGATCGTGAGGCCGAGGTTGGCGAGCTGGCCCGGGTTCACCTGCACGCGCACGGCCGGCCGCACGTTGCCGGCGATGCTGACGAGGCCGACGCCGGACACCTGCGACAGCTTTTGCGCCAGAATGGAATCGGCGTAGTTGTTCACATCGCGCAGCGGCAGCGTTTCGGAGGTCAGCGCGAGCGTCAGGATCGGCGCGTCGGCCGGGTTGACCTTGTTGTACACCGGCGGATACGGCAGGTTGTTCGGCAGCGTGCCGCGCGCGGCGTTGATGGCCGCCTGGACGTCCTGCGCGGCGGCGTCGATGTCGCGGTCGATCGCGAACTGCAGGTTGATCGTCGACAGGCCGGCCGAGCTGTCGCTCGTCATCAGCGTGAGGCCCGAAATCTGGCCGAACTGGCGCTCGAGCGGCGTCGTCACGAGCGCGGCGATCGTCGACGGGCTCGCGCCCGGGTACTGCGTCGTGACCTGCAGGTTCGGCGCGTCGATGTCCGGCAGCGCCGACACCGGCAGCTGGCGATAGCCGAGCAGGCCCAGCAGCACGAGCGCGGCCATCAGGAGCGACGTCGCGACCGGACGCCGGATGAACAGTGTGGAAAATTCCATGATGGGAATGCCCGCTCAGCCGCCGCCGCGACGGCGGCGCGTGCCTTCGGCCGGTTTGTCGCCGCTCGCCGGCGCGGTCGCGGCCGGTGCCGGCGGCGTTTCGCCGGGCGCGAGCGCGAGCACTTTCGCGCCGGGCTTCAGGCTGAACTGGCCTTCGGTGACCACGCGCTCGCCGACTTTCAGGCCTTCGCTGATCAGGATCTTGCCGTTGCCGGCGTCGGCGCCGGATTTCACCGGCTGCATGGCGACCGTGGAATCTTCTTTGACGACGTAGACGTAAGTGCCTTCGGGGCCGCGCTGCAGCGCCTGCGCCGGAACCACCGTCGCGTTCGCGATCGTGCGCACTTTCAGGCGGATGTTGACGAACTGGCCCGGCCACAGCGCGTTGTCGTCGTTGGCGAATTCGGCCTTGAGCTTGAACGTGCCGGTCGTCGCGTCGATCTGGTTGTCGATGACCGAGAGCTTGCCGGTCGCGACTTGGTGATTGTCGCTGCGGTCGAGCGCGACGACGTCGAGCGGTTCGGCGTCGAGCGTGCGCACGAATTCGAGATTCTGTTCGGGCAGCGTGAACACGACGTTGATCGGATGCACCTGCGTGAGCACGACGATGCCGTTCGCCTGGCCGCCTTGCACGAGGTTGCCGACGTCGACCTGGCGGATGCCGGCGAGGCCGTCGATCGGCGCGCGGATCGTCGTGTAGCCGAGCTGCACGCGCGCGTTGTCGATCGCCGCGGCGTCGGCGACGACCGTCGCTTCGAGCTGCGCGACGGTGTGGCGCTGGTTTTCGAGATCCTGCCCCGCGACGAAGTTGCGCTGAATCAGCTCGTCGTAGCGCTTGAGCGTCGAGCGCGCGGCGCCGAGCTGCGCTTCGTCCTGCTTTTTCTTCGCGACCGCCTGGTCGTACTGCGATTTGTACGTGCGCGGGTCGATCACGGCGATCACTTCGTCTTTCTTGATCTCCTGGCCTTCCTTGAAGTTGATCGAATCGATCTGTCCGCTGACCTGCGGCCGCACCGTGACGGTGTTGAGCGCCTGCACCGTGCCGAGGGCGTCCAGGTGCAAGGCGACGTCCTCGACGGCGACCGGAACGACCGTGACCGGAATCGTGCGGTTCGCGTCGGCGCCGGGACCGCGGCGTTCGGCTGTACCGGCGGGGCTCAGAAGGCGGTAGCCGATCAGTCCGGCGACGACGACGGCGGCGACGATGAGCAGGGTTTTCCAACGCGACATGGTGCTTCCTTGTTCGTTCGGGACGGCGCGGCATGCAGCGCCCCGACAGCGTAACGCGGAATACGTCAAGCGGTTGACGAGACTTCGGACTTGCGGCCTACGGCGAGCGTGACGGCGCGAAAACGGGGCGGGGACCGGCTTTCGGGATTCCCGGACGGCGAAAAAAGTTGCAGGGTTTCGAATTACCCGTTCCGCTCCCGCACAGGATGCTTCGCGAGCTTGCGCTGCAAGGTGCGCCGGTGCAGGCCGAGCCGGCGCGCGGCCTCGGAGATGTTGCCGTCGGCTTCGGCGAGCACGCGCTGGATGTGCTCCCATTCCAGGCGCCGCAGCGGCGGCGCGGTGTCGACGTCGGGCGCGCCGGATTCGGGGTCGGCCGCGTCCTCGTCGATCAGTGCGCGCACTACCTGGTCGGCGTCCACGGGTTTGGCGAGATAGTCGTGCGCGCCGCGCTTGATCGCCTCCACGGCGGTCGCGATCGACGCGTAGCCGGTCAGCAGCAGGATGCGCACGCCCGGCGCCGCGGCGAGCAGCTGCGGAATCAGCACGAGTCCGTTGTCGGCGCCGAGCTTGAGATCGAGCACCGCGTAGCGCGGATGTTCGCGCCGCGCGAGCGCGAGCGCCGTGGCCCCGTCGTTGGCGACGGCGACGGTGAAGCCGCGCGAGGTCAGCGCCCGTGCGAGCACGCGCGTGAACACTTCGTCGTCGTCGATCAGGAGGAGGTGGCCGGTCGGCTGCATATCGGTTTCCGGTTAGACTTCGTGTCGGACGGGTTTTGCTGTCGAAGCGGCGCCGAGTCAAGGGGGGCGGGACGAAATGCCGCGTTGGGGTTTTCGCCGTCGTTTTCCGTTGTAGGGAGCGACCGGCGTACGCCGCGCCTTCCGGAGACCGTTCCATGACCCCGTTTCGTCTGCGCCGCGTCCTCGCCGCCGCGCTGCTGTGTACCTCGCTTGCCGCCGCCGCGGCGCCGGATACCGGCGATCGCTACCGCGTCACCACGACGATGAAGATGGCGGGCATGTCGATGCCGGGCTCGTCGACCGAAGTGTGCACCGCGCGGGAGCAGCCGGTCAGCGCGCAGTCGATTCCGAAGGACAAGAACTGCGACGTGCAGAACTTCCGCATCGACGGCGCGAAGGCGTCGTACCACATCGTCTGCACCGGCAAGAACGCGATGACCGGCGACGGCGAGATGGAAACGCTGCCGGGCGGCTTCCGCGGCAGCATCCGGGCGCAGGTCGAAGGCCAGCAGATGACGATGAGCTACGAAGGCAAGCGCATCGGCGGCTGCGACTTCGCCACGGAATCGCCGGAAGCGCAGGGCAAGGCGATTACGGCGCAGGTGTGCGAGGCGCAGCTGACGTCGATCGTTTCGCACTCGATGTACATCGGCCCGAAGGCGGCGTGTCCCACGTACAAGGCGAAGTTCTGCGCCAACGTGAAGCGCGCGATGGACGAGAACGCCGACCCGGCGCGCTTCGCCGACGTCGACCGCAAATTCGGCAAGGCGATCTGGGATGCCGTCGAAGGCTGCGGCGGTTCGCGCGCGGCGATTCTCGTCAAGGCGTGCGGGCAGGCCGAGTCGGGCGGCAATCTCGACTTCGTCGGCGACTTCTGTCCCGACCTCGTGCCGCGCCATTGCGCCGACGCCGATCCGAACCGCAACGGCCGTTTCCTCGTGCGGCACTGTGCCGATCGCGCGCGCGCGCTCGCCGCGCAGCAGTGCGAGGGACGCGGCTATACCGCGATGCAGTCGTCGCCGTACCGCGGCTTCTGCAACAGCTACGCGGCCGAGCGCCTGAACGCACGCAGCGCCGATGCGCAGGCCGCGCCCGCGCACGACGAGGCGGCGCCGGCCGCCGAACCGGCGAAGAAGCCGTCGATGCGCGACCGCTTCAAGTCGCTCAAAGATCGCATCGGCGGCGACTGATGCGATGTCTCGCGGCGATCGCGCTGCTGGCGTGCGCGAGCGCGCACGCCGCGCCGGTCGATCGCTTTCCCGATGTCGCGGCGGCGTACTGGGTCGAGGTCGACGGCCGGCCGCTGTGGGCCGGCAATACCGACCGGCGCCTGCCGATGGCGAGCCTCGCCAAGCTGATGACGGCGCTGATCGCTGTCGAGGCCGGCGATCTTGACGCCTGGGCTGAGGTGTCCGCCGGCGCCGCGGCGGAAACCGGTTCGCGCATCGGACTGCGCCGCGGCGAACGCGTCACGCGCCGCGACCTCCTGCTCGCCGCGTTCGTGCGGTCTGCGAACGACGCCTGCCGCGCGCTCGCCGACGCGGTCGACGCGGGTACCGGCACGCGCGACGCGACCGGCGCGTTCGTCGCGCGCATGAACGCGCGCGCCGCGGCGCTCGGCATGGCCGACACGCATTACGCGAATCCGTGCGGCCACGACGATCCGATGCAGTACACGAGCGTGCGCGATCTCGCGACGCTGTCGCACGCCGTGCTGGCAGAACCGGTGCTCGCCGACGCCGCGTCGAAGCGCGAGCTGCGCCTGGTCACGGCGGCCGGGCGCGTGCTGTCGATGCGCACGACGAATCCGCTGCTCGACGGCCTGTCCGGCGCGCGAGGCTTGAAGACCGGCACGACGCCCGCGGCCGGCCGCTGTCTCGTCGCACTCGTCGAGCGCGACGGCCGTCGCGTGCTCGTCGTGCTGCTGCACGCGCCGGAACGCTGGTGGGACAGCGTCGGCCTCGTCGAGCTCGCGTTCGAGGCGCGCGACGACGCCGTCGTCCGCTGAGATGCATCGGGAAATTTCAATGGCGACGGCCGTGCCGACGCTCGTCGTCGCGGTCGCGCTCGCCTACGCGAACGCGTTCGGCGCGGCCTGGCAGTTCGACGACTTCGCATCGTTCCTCGCGCATCCCGCGACGCAAAGCCTCGCCGGCTGGTGGGACGCGCTGCCCGGCATCCGTCCGCTGCTGAAGCTCAGCTACGCGCTGACGCGCGAACTCGGCGGCGGCGTGATCGCGGTGCATGCGACGAATATCGCGATCCACGCGCTCAACGCATGCCTGCTGTGGGCGTTGTGGCGGCGCTGGCTGCCCGAGTTGGCGCCGTCGCTCGCGCGCCCCGATGTCGCGGCGCTGCTCGCTGCGCTGCTGTTCGCACTGCACCCGGCGGCGACCGAAGCCGTCACGTACGCGAGCGGGCGCTCGATGTCGCTCGCGGCGGCGTTCGGACTCGCGGCGCTCGTCGCCGACGACATCGTTCGCGTCGACCCGTCGCGTCGCCGATACGCATGGGCCGGCGTCGTGCTGTTCGCGCTCGCGCTCGCCGTGCGCGAAACCGCGGTCGCGGTCGCGGCGGTGCCGCTGCTGCGCGCGTGGGCGGCGGGCCAGTCGTTGCGCGTCGCGCTGTGGCGGCTGCGCGGCTGGGCCTGCGTGCTTGCGGCGGCGGCGGTCGCCGCGCTCGCGACGCCGGGCTACCGCGTGTTTTTCGGCGTCAGCGTCGCTACGCGCGATCTCGCCGCGCAGGCAATGGGCCAGTTGCTCGCGCACGGTTATCTGTTCACGCATTCGCTCGCGGGGTTCACGAACATCGATCCGGATCTGCGCGTGCCGGCGGCGTGGTCGCCGGTCTTGACGGCCTGCGCGGCGCTGCTCGTCGCGCTGGTCGCGTCGATGTTCGCCGCGCGCCGTCGCCATCCGTGGCTCGCGTTCGCGATCGCCTGGTACCTCGTACAGCTCGCGCCCGGCAATTCGCTGCTGCCGCGCCTGGATCTGGCGAACGATCGTCACCTGTACCTCGCGCTGGCAGGTCCCATGCTTGCGCTCGCGATCCTCGTCGTGCAGCTGCGTGCGCGCGTGCTCGCCGGTGCGATCGCCGTCGCGCTGTGCGTCGTGCTCGCGTTCGCGACCGTGCAGCGCAACGCCGACTACCGCAGCGAGACGGCGCTGTGGCAGGCCACCGTCCGCGACTCGCCGCGCAAGCCGCGCGCATGGCTCAATCTCGGCTACGCGTATCGCGCCGACGGCGATACCAGGCGCGCCGCCGCGGCGTATCGCTGCGCGCTGATGCTCGATCCGGCGAACGCGCAGGCGGCGATCAATCTCGACCTGGTCGCGCCGGGCGATACCGCGCCGGCCCGGTGTCCCGAGTAGCAAATCGCAACGGTCGTTGACCCGCGACCGGCGCGCGTCAATCATCGGCGACAGGACGGACAGGGGAATCCGTACAGCACCCGCATGAGCGATACCCTCGACATCACGGCCCATCTGCATGCCGCGCGCCGCGGCGACGCCGCGGCGCTCGACGCGCTGTTTCCGATCGTCTACGACGAGCTCAAGCGCGTGGCCCGGCGCGCGCTCGCGGGCGAGCGCGCGGGCCACACCTTGCAGGCGACGGCGCTGGTGCACGAGGCCTACCTGCGTCTGGCCGCGCAGCATGCCGACTGGTCCGACCGGCGCTATTTCTTCGGCATTGCCGCGGCGATGATGCGGCGCATCCTGGTCAACCACGCGCGCGACCGCGCGGCGGACAAGCGCGGCGGCGGCGTCATGGCCACCACGCTGTCGGCGGCGGACGCCGTGGCGGCGAACGGCGAACTCGACGTGCTCGAGCTGCATGCGGCGCTCGAAACGCTCGCGAAGCTCGACGAGCGGCAGGCGCGCGTGGTCGAGCTGAAGTTTTTCGGCGGCCTCGAGATCGACGACATCGCCGAAGTGGTCGGCGTCTCGTCGGCGACCGTGCGACGCGACTGGGCGATGGCGCGCATGTGGCTCGGACGCGAGCTGGCGGCATGAGCGGGCCGGCGCAGACGCCCGAGGCGTGGGCGGCGCTGCAGCGCATTCTCGCGGAAGTCGTGCACTTGTCTGAGCCGGCGCTCTCCGCACGGTTGACGGAACTGTGCGGCGGCGACGCGGCGCTGCATGCGCAGGCGCTCGGCCTGCTCGCTCATCGCGACGCGCTGCCCGAGCGCTTGTCGCCGGCGCGGATCGCCGCGCTGCTCGACGAGCGCGACATCGGCGAGACCGACGACGCCTGGCTGGGCCGCCGCGTCGGCGCGTTCGCGCTGGACGCGCGCCTGGGCCGGGGCGGGTCGGGCACCGTCTACCGCGCGCGGCGTACCGACGGCTTCGAGCAGGTCGTCGCCGTCAAGCTGCTGCATCATCGTGCCGACGCCGCGCTGCTGCGCCGCTTCGAGCGCGAGCGCAGCATCCTCGCGGGCCTTGCGCATCCGCACATCGCGCGGCTGTTCGACGCGGGTACGGCGACTGACGGCACGCCGTATCTGGTGCTGGAACTGGTCGACGGCGTGACGTGGGACGTGTGGCTGACGCAGCGGACGCCGGACCTGCGCACGCGCCTGCAGCGCTTCATCGCCGTGTGCGAGGCCGTCGAATACGCGCACCGGCGCCTGCTCGTACACCGCGACATCAAGCCGGCCAACATCCTGGTCGACGCGACGGGGCAGCCGCGCTTGCTCGACTTCGGCATCGCCGCCTTGCTCGGCGGCGAGGGCGAGACCACGCTGACCCGCGAAGGCGGCCGCGCGATGACGCCGGCCTACGCGGCGCCGGAGCAGATCCGCGGCGAGCCCGTCACGACGGCGACCGACGTGTATGCGCTCGGCCTCGTGCTGTACGAGACGCTCACCGGCCGCCATGCGCTGCGCGAGCCCGGCGACAGCGACCTCGCGCTGATGCGCGCGATCACCGAGCGCGACGCGCTGCGACCGAGCCTGCGCGCGGCCGCCGCCGACGCGCCGCCGATCCCGCCGCAGACCTTGCGCGGTGACCTCGACAACATCGTCCTGGCCGCGATCGAGAAGGATCCGCAGCGGCGCTACGGCAGCGCGCGCGCGCTGATCGACGATCTCGAGGCATGGCTCGCCGGCAGGCCCGTGTCGGCGCGGCCGCACACGCCCTGGTATCTCCTGCGCAAGTTCGCCGGGCGCAACCGGCTGGCCGTGGCGGTCGCCGCCGTCGCCGCGATCGGCGTGCTCGCCGCGGGTGCGATCGCGCTGTGGCAGGCGCATGCCGCGGGGCAGGCGCGCGCGCTCGCCGAGCGCCGCTTCGCGCAGGTGCGCGGCTTTGCCGGCACCGTGCTGTTCGACTACCAGGAAGGCATCCAGAAGCTCGCCGGCTCGCTGCCGATGCAGCAGCGCCTGGTGCGCGATTCGCTCGGCTTTCTCGAAGGCCTGCGCGCGGAGGCCGGCGACGACCGCGGCCTGTGGGCCGACCTCGCGGCGGCGTACCTCAAGACCGGCGACCTGCAGGGCAATCCGTACCTGTCCAACGTCGGCGACTTCGCGGGCGCCGCGGGCAGCTATGCGCGCGCGCTGGAGGCGCTCGACCGCGCCGCCGCCCTCGGCGACGCCGGCCCGTCGCGGCAGTTCGTGCGCGCCGAGCTGTACGCGCGCCAGGCGCATCTCGCCTATCAGGACACGAAGCTCGAACCGGCCAGGGCGCTGTACGAAAAGTCGCTCGCGCAGTACGCGGCGCTGCCCTCCGACGTGCGCGACGACATCGAGGTCACGCTCGAACACGCCGACACGCTGGACTTCTACGGCGATCTGCTCGGCCGCGAAGGCCAGGCCTCGCTGCTCGACGCGGAAGGCGCGCATGCGAGCTACGAGCGCGCTCGCGCCCTGCGCGCCGCCGCGCTCGCACGCAGCCCCGACGAACCGCGTCTCGCCTACGCGATGTACAAGAGCGAGCTGCGCGAGGGCGAGTACCAGGCCGGGCGCAACGACATGCGGCGTGCGCAGGCGGCGCTGCTCGTCGCGTTGCACACGATCGAAGGCCTGTCGGCGAAGAATCCCGACGACGCGTCGATGCGGCGCGAAGTGGCGCTGGTGTATGCGCGCCTCGTCGGCGTGCAGGACGCGCTCGACGATCTCGATGCGTCGGTCGCCTCGGCGCTCAAGGCGCTCGGCATCATGGAGGCGATGCTGGCGCAGGCGCCCGACGACGATTCGATACGCCAGGGCGTCACCGCGACGCAAGGATGGGCCGCGCGCCAGCTGATCAAGGCCGGCCGCGCCGCCGAGGCTGCGCCGGTCATCCAGCGCCAGATCGAGGCGAACGAGGTGCGCCTGCGCGCCGCGCCGGGCAATCCGGAAATCGAGTACAGCCTCTCGCTCGCGTATCGGCGCCTCGGCGAGCAGCGCGCCGCCGGCGGCGACTACGCCGGTGCGCTGGCCGCGCACCGCCGGGCGCTGGCGCTGCAGCAGCCGCTCGTG
Source organism: Tahibacter soli (assembly GCF_025717065.2). Classification (GTDB taxonomy): domain Bacteria; phylum Pseudomonadota; class Gammaproteobacteria; order Xanthomonadales; family Rhodanobacteraceae; genus Tahibacter; species Tahibacter soli. The sequence goes on from NZ_JAOVZO020000003.1 coordinate 111,417, forward strand.
GCGCAGTCGGCGGAATTCGCGCTTGGCGCGGCATTGTCCACCTTTCACATCGGCAGCGTCGCGCTGGCGGCCGGCGACGTCGCCGCGGCGCGGCGCGAGCTCGACGCCGCGGTGGCCGCGCTCGACGCGCTCGTGACCGCGAGTCCGGATGCCGCGTCGTACCGCGAATACCAGGCCGACGCGCTCGCGCGCCAGGGCGATGCCTGGTCCGCCGGCCGTAAGGATGCGGCGCGCGCGGACGCCGCGTACCGCCGCGCGCTCGATGCGTGGGACGTCTTCGAGCGCGCCGGCGTGCTCTCGCCGCACAGCGCCGGCAAGCGCGACGCGGTGCGGGCGAGGCTCGTTCCGCGTTGAGCGCTACGGCCGGATGTCGATCGACAGGTTCACGCTGTTGTTGCTGCCGGCGATCGAATTGCTGATTTGCGTTCCGAAGCCGCTGCAGTTGCTGCCCTGCAGCGGCGGAATGACGAAGCCCGTCTGCGAGGCCTGCGCCGTGGTGGCGTTCCAGGTGCCGACGAGGCTCCAGGTCACCGGTCCGAACGCGCAGTTCGACAGCGGCACCGGCGTGCCGCTCACGACCGCCGACTGCAGATTGAAATACATCTCGGTGACGCCGACCGTCGCCGTCGTGTTGTCGAAGAACTGCGACGTCGACGTGTCGAGATGGATCCATTGCACCGTCAGCGTGACGACGCCGAGGCCGTTGATCGGCGCCGTGAAGCTCGCCGACGGAAAATAGAACTTGCCGCCGTAGGTGCCGGATCCCGCGATGTGCGAACCGCTGACGCCGGCGCCCGACGGCACCGGCATCGGAAAGCCGTTGATCGTCATGGTGCCGGTGACGGCGCGCGGCTCGATGCCGTTGCGAAAGATGAAGTCGCCGGCGCTGGCCGGCCCGGCGACGGCGAACGAGGCGGCGGCGAGCACGGCGAAACGGCGGAAGCGGGTAGAGAGGTTCATGGCGGTCCCCTGAGCGGTGGCGAAGGCCGGGTTCGCGCACCGTGGCGAGCCCTGACCTTCGAAGACGCACGGTTCGGCGTCCAAAGCGCTCATGACCGCCGGATATTTTTCGATCGGCGGCCGAGGTCGCGTGCGGAAAGCGACCGAACCTCAGTGAATCGTCAGTCGCACGCTTTGCAGCGGCACCGACAGCCGCGTTTCGGTGCCGCCGCCGTCGGCGGCGCTGATCACGAGATCGCCGCCGAGGCGTTCGGCGGTCGCGTCGGCCAGCGCGAAGCCGATGCCCAGGCCGGTGCTCTTGCTGCTTTCGAAGCGCGTGCCGAGCCGGTCGGCGTGCGCGATGCCGCGGCCGTGGTCGCGCACGCGCAGCACGAGCTGCGCGCCTTCGCGCGCGACCGCGACGTCGACTTCGGCGGAGTCGTTCGCGAGCGACGCCTCGGCGGCGTTGTTGAGCAGGTTGATCACCGCGTGCCGCAGGCCGGCCGGCACTTCGACGATCCATTCCGAGGCATCGTCGGGCAGTGTGACCTTGTAAAGAATTTCCGGGCGCAGCAACTGCAGACGATCGCCGCAGCCGTTGACGAAGTCGGCGACGCTGACGCGCTCGCCGGCCTGTTCGAGCTGCGCCTTGCCGACCGCGACGAGTTCGCGCAGCGTTTCGCGGCAGCGTTCGAGCTGGCTCGACAACAACGCGAGATCTTCGCCCAGCACGCCGTCGGGATGTTCGCGGCGCAGTTCGGCCACCAGCGTGCGCATCGTCGACAGCGGCGTGTTGAGTTCGTGCGCGGCGCCGGCCGCCTGCGTCGCGATGGCGAGGATGCCCTCGTCGCGCAGCGCGCGTTCGCGGATGCGCTGCGTTTCGACCTGCTTTTCGCGCAGCGCCTCGGCCAGGCGCGAGATGAAGCCGCCGAGCAGCACCGCGCTGATCGCGAACGACGCGGCCATGCCGAGCACGTGCAGGCCGAACGTGCGCGCGTCGGTGCCTTCGAGCTGCGTGCCGGCGAGCGGCACGTTCCACTGCATCAGCACGAGATACGCCGCGCACGACAGCGCCGCGATCACCGCGACGTCGCGCAGCTTCAGCGCCGTGGCCGCGAGCGTGATCGGCATCAGGAGCAGACCCACGAACGGATTGCTCGCGCCGCCGGTGAGGTACAACAGCCACGACAGCACGACCGTGTCGACGCCGATGTGCGCCATGACCTCGGTCGTCGTGATCGGCCACGGCTGGCGCAGACGCCACAACACCGCGAGGCCGAACGCGGCGAGTACGCCGATACCGCCGAACAGCGCGGCTTCGGCGAGCGGCAGTTGCAGATAGCGGCCGACGAAGACGACGGTGGCGGTCTGGCCGAGCACCGCGCACAGGCGCAGCCACGCGAGCGTGCGCGCGAGCGCCGCCGGGCCGAAGCTGCGCCGGTCGGCGTCGCGGGAGGTGCGTTGCTGGGTCATGCGCGGATTCTAGACCGCGGCGGCCGGCGAGCCGCCGCGGCGTCTTGACGCTAGAAGCTGCGGTCGCCCGAAATGATGCCGCCGAGGCCGCCGAGCACCGAGCCTTCGTCCTTGCTGCCGCCCTTCTGGTAGGCCGAGGCGAGCATGCGGCCGGCCATGCGCGAGAACGGCAGCGACTGCAGCCACACCTTGCCGGGGCCCGTGAGCGTCGCGAGGAACAGGCCCTCGCCGCCGAACAGCACGCTCTTGACGCCGCCGACGGCTTTCACGTCGAAGTCGACGCCGTCGGTCAGCGCGACGACGCAGCCGGTGTCGACGTCGAGGCGTTCGCCCGGCGCGAGCGTGCGCTCCACGATCGTGCCGCCGGCGTGCACGAACGCGAGGCCGTCGCCTTCGAGCTTCTGCATGATGAAGCCCTCGCCGCCGAACAGGCCGGTGAGAATCTTGCGCTGGAAGAAGATGCTCAGCGACACGCCGCGCGCGGCGCAGAGGAAGCTGTCCTTCTGGCAGATCAGACGGCCGCCGAAGTCGGACAGGCGCATCGGCACGATCGTGCCGGGGTAGGGCGCCGCGAACGCGACCTTCGCCTTGCCGGTGCCGGTATGCGTGAACATCGTGGTGAACAGACTTTCGCCCGTGATCACGCGCTTGCCGGCCGACAGCAGCTTGTCGAAGAAGCTGCCGCCCTGGCCCGTGTGCGAGCCGTCGCCGAAGACGGTGTCGAGCTGTACGGCGGCCTCCTTGTACATCATCGCGCCGGCCTCGGCGACCGCGCTTTCGCCCGGGTCGAGTTCGATTTCGACGAACTGCATGTCCGAGCCGTAGATCTTGTAGTCGATCTCGTCGGCGCGGCCGCGTCCGCCGCCGGTGACGAACACCGGCGGCGCGCTCGTGGCGAGGCCGACGGCGGTGTCGTCGCGCAGTTCGGCGACGTCGCCGATCTTCTGCCAGTCGGAGAAGCCCTGGCGCCAGCAGTGACCGTTGGGGTTGCTGCGCGCCTGCGCGCGCGCCGCGGCGTCGTCGAGCGGGCCCATCTGCTGGCCGTTGTAGCTGAAATACCACTGCGACATTGCTTGCTCCTCCGTGGAAAGTGAGTCGGAGTCTACGGTTACGACGTTTCGTCGTCATAGGTGCAACGTCGCTCTTGTGAAGCGGGCCGTCACCCCCACTGGCTCGTCGGGTTACCATATCGCCGCTATGCGCGCCTATCTCGATCTCCTGCAAGACATCCTCGACCACGGCGAGCGCAAGGACGACCGCACCGGCACCGGCACGCTGAGCGTGTTCGGCCGGCAGCTGCGCTTCGATCTCGCGCAGGGCTTTCCGCTCGTCACGACGAAAAAGCTGCATCTGCGCGCGATCGTGCACGAGCTTCTGTGGTTCCTGCGCGGCGAAACGAACATCGCGTACCTCGCCGAAAACAAGGTCACGATCTGGGACGAGTGGGCCGACGAACACGGCGAACTCGGCCCGGTGTACGGCAAGCAGTGGCGCTCGTGGGAGACCGCCGACGGCCGCACGATCGACCAGATCGCGTGGGTCGTCGACGAGATCCGCCGCAATCCCGATTCGCGCCGCCTCGTCGTCAGCGCGTGGAACGTCGGCGACCTGCCGCGCATGGCATTGATGCCCTGCCACGCGCTGTTCCAGTTCCACGTCGCGAACGGGCGACTGTCGTGCCAGCTGTACCAGCGTTCGGCCGACGTGTTTCTCGGCGTGCCGTTCAACATCGCGAGCTATGCGCTGCTCACGCACATGATCGCGCAGGTGTGCGGGCTGCGAGTCGGCGATTTCGTACACACGTTCGGCGACGTGCACTTGTACCTTAACCATCAGGAGCAGGCGCGCGAACAACTCGCGCGTACTCCGTTGCCGCCGGCGCGGCTGCGTCTGAATCCGGATGTGCGTTCTATCTTCGACTTCCGCTACGAGGACGTCGCGATCGACGGCTACGTTTCGCATTCGGCGATCAAGGCGCCCGTGGCCGTCTGACGACGAGGCCGACATGACGAACGCGATCGCAAGAATCCACAACGACATCGAACGCTGGTGCGCCCGCCCCGACCTGGGCCTGCTGTTGCTGCGCCTGGGCATCGGCGGTCATCTGATCTGGAGCACGCAGGACAACGTGTTCAGCTGGGCGCGCATGCTGGAATTTCGCGACTTTCTGGAAAAATTCGAGTTTCCGTATCCGTTGTTCTGCGCGGTGCTGTCGGTGACGGCGCAGTTCGTCGGCGGACTTGCGCTCGTCGCCGGCGCGTTCACGCGCTTCGCCGGAGCGGTGCTCGCGTTCAACTTCGTCGTGGCGATCGTCATGGTCGACGCGAAGCGCCCGTACCCGGCCGCGTTCGCGGCGCTCGCGATCGTCGTCGCGTGCCTGTGCCTGATGTTCGCCGGCGCGGGACGCTGGTCGCTCGATCACCGCTGGCGGCGCGCGTGAGCACGATCAGCCTCGTCGCGGCGGTGGACCGTCAGCTCGCGATCGGACGGCGCGGCGACATGCCGTGGCACCTGCCGGACGATCTGCGCCGCTTCAAGCGGCTGACGCTCGACAAGCCGGTGCTGATGGGGCGCAAGACGGCGCTGTCGATCGGGCGCGCATTGCCGGGACGGCGCAATCTGGTGCTGAGCCGGGCGGGGCACGCGCCGTACGAAGGGCAGACGACGGTGCGCAACCTGCAGCAGGCGGTGTCGCTGGCGGGCGTCGAGGAACTGATGGTCATCGGGGGCGGCGAGATCTACGCGCTCGCGCTGCCGCTGGCGTCGCGCCTGTACCTGACGCACGTCGACTGCGCGGCGAGCGACGTCGACACGTTCTTTCCGGCGTTCGACCGCGGCCAGTGGCGCGTCGTCGCGCGCGAAGCGCACGCGGCCGACGACCGGCACGAGTACGCGATGGAATTTGTGGACTACATCCGCGCCTGATCGTCGTCCGTGCGGACCCGTTGGGGGACGCCGCCGACTGCTTCGTCACAGTGGAACAACGTCGCCGCGTCGCGGCCGACCGCCTTCCGCACTGCACGGAGCGCAGAAATGCACTTTCGATATTTGTTGCAAAATTTGCTCGGCGTCGCGGCGGCGTTCGCCGCGGCGACGGCGACGGCCGGCGCCTCGTGGCGCTATCTCGAGCCGCAGGCGCCGCGCGCGGTCGAGCCCGCCGACTACCGGCTCGGCACCGACGGCAGCCTGTGGCTGTTCGGCAACGACGGCGTCCGCCGCGTCGATGCCGGCGGCGCGACGACCGGGTTTCTCGCGGCTCTGCCGCAGACCGGCGGCTACCCCGCGGGACAGCTGACGAGCGACGGCGGCGCGGTCGTCGCGTCGCCGAACAACTGCTCGCTGACGCGCGTCGATTCCGCGGTGCGCGTGCGCTGGAAGCGCCTGTTGCCGGAGTACTGCGTGTTCGTGCCGGCGGCCGACGACGCCGTCTGGGTGGCCGACAACGGCGGCACGCTGATCAAGCTCGGCGCGGACGGCGGCATCGCGCGGCAGGTTTCTATCGCGCCGGGTCTGCCGTTGCTCGCGGCGATGCCGGACGGCGGCGTCGCCGTCTCGATGAACCTCGGCACCCCGCTGCGTTCGACGCTGACGCGCTACAGCCGCGACGGCGAGCCGCTCTGGTCGCTGTCGCGCAATGTGTATTTTGCGGATATCGCCGCGAGCCCCGACGGCACGCTGACGGTCGGCGGCGCCGGTGCGGACACCGACGGCATTGCCGTCTACCGGTTCCGGGCGGACGGAACGCCGGTCGCGGAGTACATCGCGCCGCGCGACCCGGCGCGCAACGAAGGCAATATCGTCGTGCGGCTCGCGCGCGACGGTTCGGCGAGCGTGACGACGGCGTACTACACGACGGCGGCGATCGTGCATGCCGTGTATCGCTTCGGCACCGACGGACAGCTCGCGTGGCGCAAGGAAGCCTGCGTGCAGCCGTCGAACACGTACATGCCGACGGAAGCCGTGCTGCCGCTCGACGGCGGGGAGGCGGCCGTCGCGTGCAGCGGCACCGACGAGGCGCGCTTCCTGCGCTTCGATGCGCACGGCACGGCGGTGGCCGACACACTGCTGCCGACGCTGAGCGCGGAGCTCGGCCTGCGTGCCGACGGCACGCTGCAGGCGCTCGGCTATGCACCCGGCACCTACGCGATGCGCCTGTACGCGATCGACCGCGACGGCAAAACCGTCGACGCGCCGATGCCGTCGGCTCCCGAGCCGCTCGATCTCGCCGGTCGCGTATTCGCCGACGACGGCGCGAGCTATCTGCTGTCGCGCGCCGCGCTGCTTGCCGAGCCCAGGCGGCTGACGCTCGCGAAGATCGACGCGAACGGCGCGCTCGTCTGGCGCCGCACGTTCGCGGCGATCGCGCCGCTCGCGCAGCTGTCGGTGGCCGGTGGCCAGGCCTGCGTCGCGCAGTCGCGCCTGAGGACGTCGCCGTGGCCGTCCGGATTCACCGGACCGCCGCCGCCGCCGCCCGCGCCGGTCTCGATCGCCTGCGTCGCGAGCGGCGACGGTGCCGATCGCTGGGTACGCACGTACCCGACCGACGGCGCCCAGCACTGGTTCGGCGCGCAGGACGACGGCACGTTCGCGCATCTTTCGTCGCAGGGATCGACGCATACGATCGTGCGCCACGACGCGGCCGGCAACGAGGTCGCGCGCGTCGAGCGCAGCGGCTATGCGAACTCGGGAGCGATCGATGCCGCGGGCGACATCGCCGCGGGCGTGTACGACGCCGTGACGCCGCGCCGCTTCGTCGTGCGCTACGACGCGCAGGGCGCGGCGCATTCGGCCGACATCGAGACGACGGCCGGACTCGAAGTCGTCGGCGTCGTCGCCGGCCGCGTGCAGGCGCTCGTGGGCACGTCGTCCGGACGTGAATACCGGTGGTTCGGTACCGATGGCGCGTTCCAGTGGTCGCGCCCGATGGTCGGGCTGGTCGCGCTGCCGGTGCCGGATCGCGGCGGCGAGTCGGTCTATCTCGCCGAGCGATTGACGCTGTCAACGCCGCAGCGGCTCGCCGTGCGCCTCATGCGCCTGCGCGCGACCGACGGCTCGGTGGTCTGGAGCCGGTCGCCGGTTTTTCTCGCGCCGACCGAATTTTCGCGCGAGCGCATCGCGCTCGACGCGTCGAGCGCGCAGGTCGTGCTCGCGTACGCGACGTCGAACCGCGTGCAGGCCCAGCGTTTCGACGCGCGCGACGGCGCGCCGATCGGCGAGCAGGCCGACGCGTGCGCCGTGTATTGCGGCCTGATCGACGCGGTCGGCATCGATCCGCAGGGGCTGGTGCGCGCGGCGCTGCCGATCACGCCCGGCGACGCGACCGCCGCGACGACGGCGATCGTCGCGCTGCGCGACACGTTCGCGCAGCCGCCGGTGCGGATCGACCAGGTCGGCCTCGGCGGCGCGTGGTGGGCGCCGTACGCGAGCGGCGAGGGTTTCGTCGCCGACTGGCTGCCGGGTGCGCGCACGTGGTTCATGCCGTGGTTCACGTATTCGCGCTACGGCGCCGGCGGCGGTCTCGCGGAGCAGCGCTGGTACGTCGTCGCCGGCACCGTCGGCGAGGGCGCGACGCAGGCGCAGCTGCCGATTCTCGAAACGACCGGCGGCACGTTCGACGCCGCCGGCGGCGCGACCGTGCGCCGGGTCGGCACGGCGACGCTGCGATTTACCGATTGCGACAACGGTACTTTGAGCTACGTCTTCGACGCGCCGCACAACGACGGGGCGACCGGCGCGATCACGTTGTCGCGCCTGTCGCCGGCGACGCGCGACTGCACGCTCGCCGACGGCACGATAGAGCCGCACGCGGCGGCGACGGCCGGCGGTTTCGACGCGCGCATGTCGGGCTCGTGGTACGAGGAGGCGACGTCGGGGCAGGGGCTGCAGTTCACCGTGCAGCCGGGCGGCGTGTTCTTCGCGCCGTGGTTCACGTTCGATCCGGCGGGCGCTTCCGACGATCCGGGCCGGCAGCGCTGGTACACGCTGCAGGGTTCGCTCGCGAACGCGACGCAGGGACGCGTCGTGGTGCCGATCGCCGAGGCGACCGGCGGCGCGTTCGACAGCACGCCTGCGAGCCGCACGGTCGTCGTCGGCGCGGCGACGCTGACGATGCAGGGCTGCGACCGCGCGACGCTCGAGTACGCGTTCGACACCGCGGCGGGCGATCTTGCGGGCAGGACCGGAACGATCGACCTGGAGAAGGCCGGCGGCTGTACGCCGTAGCTCGTCCCCCTCTCCTCCAAGCGTCGCTTGGGGGAGAGGGCCGGGGTGAGGGGGAGAACGTGTGGTACTTCGTCGCGGGCGGGGAAGGGCGGAGCGTCGCTCCTCGTCCTGAGCCTCAATCCATCTCGCGCCCGGCCGGCGGCTTGCGCGTCGACTTGATCGTGACGAAGTACGGATCTTCCGCATCGAGCCGCAGCGCCGTCAGCGCGCCGCCCCAGACGCAGCCGGTGTCGATCGCGTAGATGCCGAGGCCGGCGAAGCGGCCGAGCGTCGACCAGTGCCCGCAGACGATGCGCGTATCGCGCTTGATGCCGCCCGGCACTTCGTACCACGGGTAGAGCCCCGGCGGCTGCGTGCCCGGCGTGCCCTTTTCGGCGAACGCGATGCGGCCGCGCTGATCGCAGTAGCGCAGTCGCGTGAGCACGTTGATGCTCGCGCGCATGCGCTCGATGCCCTTCAGGCGGCCGGACCAGATCGCCGGCTTGTTGCCGAACATCGACTTGAGCAGGCGTCCGTATTCGGGGCCGCGCAGCTGCCGCTCGACCTCGCGCGCGGCGCGCTGCGCCTGCGGCAAGGTCCAGCGCGGCGCGAAACCCGCGTGCACCATGGTGAAGTTGAGGCCCGCGTCGTGATGCAGCAGCGACTGGCCGCGCAGCCACGCGAGCAGCTCGTTGCGGTCCGGCGCGAACAGGATGCTGCGCAGTTCGGGATTGACCTTTTCCTGCTCGGCCTCGGTGCGTTCGGCGACAGCGAGCAGCGACAGGTCGTGGTTGCCGAGCGTCACGACCGTGCCGGCGCCGAGCGTGCGCACGAGGCGCAGCACTTCGAGCGACTGGCCGCCGCGGTTGACGAGGTCGCCACAAAACCACAATGCATCTTTTGCGGGATCGTATTGGATTTTTTCGAGCAGTCGGGCCGTCTCGTCGTAGCAGCCCTGCAGATCGCCGATGGCCCAGGTCGCCATCAATGCAGCGTCCGTGGAATCGACAGCGTGAACTGCGGTATCGCCGCGTCGAACTCGGTGCCGTCCTCGGCGACCATGCGGTAGCTGCCGCGCATCGTGCCGACGCTGGTTTCGAGCACCGCGCCCGACGTGTATTCGTAGTCCTCGCCCGGCCGCATGCGCGGCTGCTCGCCGACGACGCCGTCGCCGGTCACTTCCTGCACCTTGCCGTTGCCGTCGGTGATGATCCAGTGCCGCGACAGCAGCTGCGCGGTGATTTCGCCGAGATTGCGGATCTTGATCGTGTACGCGAAGACGTAGCGGTTGTCGGCCGGTCGCGACTGCTCGTCGAGAAAACGCGCCGCGACCTGCACTTCGATGTCGTAGGGTTGCTTGCTGCTCATGCGGAAATTCTCGGCGACGTGCGTATTTATCGCAACCTCGACGCTTTCGGGTTCACGCCGAAGCCGCCACGACTTTCGCCAGATCCACGAAGCGCTGCGGCGCCAGCTGCTCGGCGCGCGTGCGCGGATCGATGCCCGCGGCGTCGATCTGCGCCGCCGTCGCGACGCCGGAGAGCGCGTTCGACAGCGTCTTGCGGCGTTGTCCGAACGCGTGGCGCACGATGCGCTCGACGAGCGCGGGATCGGCGTCGTGACGCTTGTCCTGCGCCAGCGGCGTCAGGCGTACGACCGCCGAGTCGACCTTCGGCGGCGGGTTGAACGCGCCGGGCGGCACCTTGAACAGCGGCTCGACGCGGCAGTAGAGCTGCAGCATCACCGACAGGCGCCCATACACCTTGTTGCCGGGCGGGGCGGCCATGCGGTCGACCACTTCCTTCTGCAGCATGAAATGCATGTCGGCGATCGCGCCGGCATGGTCGAGACAGTGGAACAGGATCGGACTGGAAATGTTGTACGGCAAGTTGCCGACCACGCGCAGCGTGCCGCCTTGCGCGAGCGCCGTGAAATTCACCGTGAGCACGTCGGCGTGGATGACGCCGAGCGTGCCGATGCCGGCGGCCGCCGCTTCGATGCGCGGAATCAGATCGCGATCGAGTTCGATGACCGTAAGTTCGCCGTGTTCGCGCAGGAGCGGCAGCGTGATCGCGCCTTCGCCGGGACCGATTTCGATCAGCCGGTCGCCGGGTTTCGGCGCGACCGCCTGCACGATGCGGCGGATCAGGCCCGGGTCGTGCAGGAAGTGTTGTCCAAAACGCTTCTTGTGTACATGTTCTCCCGAAGCGTCGTCGGTGGGGGCGAGATGGCGGCGGCTCACGATGAGGGTTCCTGTGGCGGCGCGAGCGGCGAGGCGGCGGCGATTTCCTCGGTCAGCCAGGCGCGGAATCGCTGCACCGACGGCTTCTCGGCATGGGTTTCGGGACAGACGAGGTAGTAGGCGTACAGCGACGGCACGCGCAGCGCGAACGGCGCGATCAGTTCGCCGGAGGCGAGGCGGTGCGCAACGAGCGACGAGCGCGCGAGCACGACGCCCTGGCCTTGCGCCGCGGCGCGCAGCGCGAGTTCGGTATCGTCGAACACCGGGCCGCGGCGCGGTTCGGTCGTGCGCACGCCGGCCGCGCTGAACCAGCGCACCCAGTCGTTCAGGCGCGCGTGCTGCTTGATGCGCACGAGCGGCAGGTCGAGCAGTTGCACCGGTTCGCGCAGGCTTCGCCGGTTGCGGCCGAGCAGCTTCGGACTCACGACCGGAAACAGCTCGTCGTCGAGCAGTTTGTCGCAGCGCAGGCCGGGCCACGGGCCGTTGCCCCAGCGGATCGCCAGATCGACGCCGTCGTTGCGGAAGTCGGCGAGCGCGCTCGTCGATTGCAGATTGAGTTCGATTTCGGGATGCCGCGCGATGAAGCTGCCGAGCCGGCCGACGAGCCAGGCCGACGCGAACGACGGCAGCACGCTGACCGTGAGCATGTGGCCGGCGCTGCGCTCGCGCACGCGCGTGACGGTCGCGGCGAGCTGATCCATGGCCTCGCGTACGCCGATCGCGAGCTGGTGGCCCGCGTCGGTGAGCCACGTGCGCTTGCCTTCGCGTTCGAACAGCTTCAGGCCCAGTTCGTCTTCGAGCGCCTTGATCTGCAGGCTCACGGCGCCGTGCGTCAGATGCAGTTCGGCGGCGGCGCGCGTCCAGTTGAGGTGCCGCGCGGCCGATTCGAAGATGCGCAGCGTGCGCAGCGAGGGTAGATGCTGCCAGGCGCGCATCTGTGAGTTCCATTAACGTTAGCGCCCAGAAAGTATCGATTTCTTGGCTTGTTGTCGAGTCATACCATGCACATGTTGCAGCGCAACCGTTGGCGTGGCTGACATCGCTGCGAGGAGTCCGGTATGAGTCTGTCGTTGATCGTGCGTCTCGTCGTGCTTGCGATGATCTGGGGCGGATCGTTCCTGTTCATGCGCATCGCGGTGCCCGTGTTCGGCACCGGTTTCACCGCCGCGGGCCGTCTGGCGCTCGCCGCCGTCGCGCTGCTCGCGTTCGCGGCGATGCAGGGCGCGCGGCTGAATTTTCGCGCCAACTGGAAGGCGTATCTGTGGATCGGCGCGCTGAGCGCGTCGATTCCGTTCCTGCTGTTCGCGTTCACGGCGCGCTATCTGCCGGCCGGCTACTCGGCGGTGCTGAACGCGACGGTACCGCTCTTCGCGGTGCTGCTCGGCTGGTATCTGCACAAGCAGCGGCCGTCGCTGTCGAAATTCGTCGGCGTCGTCGTCGGCCTCGCGGGCGTCGTGACGATCGCGCGCTTCGGCACGGTCACGCTGACCGCGCTGACGTTCCTGTCGTTCGCCGCGGGCCTCGGCGCCGCGATGCTGTACGCGGTCGGCGCGGCCGAAGTGCGGCGCCTGTTCGCGACGACCGATCCCGTCGTCGTGGCGACCGGCAGCCAGGTCGGCGCGGCCGTTCTGCTGCTGCCGTTCCTGATCGCCGACGCGCCGACGACGGTGCCGGCACTCGCGCCGGCGCTGGCGCTCGCCGCGCTCGGCCTCGTCTGCACCGCGATCGCGTTCGTCATGTATTTCCGCATCCTGCGCGAAGCGGGCCCGGAGCGCGGCACGACGGTGACGTTCATGGTGCCGGTATTCGCGCAGGTCTGGGGCGCGGTGTTCCTGCACGAAGCGGTGACCTGGGCCATCGTGATCGGCCTCGGCCTCGTGCTGTTCGCCGTCGCGCTCGTGTTCGAGAAGGTGAAGCTGCCGCGGCGCAAGAGCGCGGTCGTGCTGCAGGCCGCGATGGCGCCCTGCGCCGAGAAGTGATCAGCGTTTGAGTGAGGCCAGCCGCAGCGCCATGCGCGCTGCGGCGACGAGGCTCGCCGCGTCGGCGGTGCCCTTGCCTGCGAGATCCAGCGCGGTGCCGTGATCGACCGACGTGCGGATGAACGGCAGGCCCAGCGTCACGTTCACCGCCGAGCCGAAGCCCTGGGCCTTGAGCACCGGCAGTCCCTGGTCGTGGTACATCGCGAGCACCGCGTCGCAGCGTTCGAGCTGCTCCGGTACGAACGCGGTATCGGCCGGCAGCGGGCCGATCAGGCGCATGCCCTCCGCGCGTAACGCGTCGAGCGCGGGCTTGATCGTCTCGATTTCCTCGGAGCCGAGATGGCCGCCTTCGCCCGCGTGCGGGTTCAGGCCGCACACCGCGATGCGCGGCTCGTCGATGCCGAACTTGTCGACGAGGTCGGCGTGCACGATCGCGAGCGTGCGCACGAGGCCTTCGCGCGTGATCGCGTCGGCGACGGCGCGCAGCGGCAGGTGCGTCGTGGCGAGCGCGACGCGCAGGCTCGGCGTCGCGAGCATCATGACGACGTCGCTGCCCGCGCGCGCGGCGAAGAATTCGGTGTGGCCGCTGAACGGCACGCCGGCGTCGTTGATGATGCCCTTGTGCACCGGGCCGGTGACGATCGCGTCGAATTCGCCGGCGAGACACCCGTCGGCCGCGCGCGCGAGCGTGTCGAGCACGTAGCCGGCGTTCGCGCGATCGAGCGTGCCCGGGACGACCGGATGCGCGGTGGCGACCGGAATGCAGCGCAGCTCGCCGGGGGCGCGTTCGGCGAGCGGGGCGCCGTCGTACTCGCGGATCGTGAGCGCGAGGCCGCGCGCGGCCGCGGCGGCGTAGAGCAGCGCCGGATCGGCGATCGCGACGAGATCGGCCGCGATATCGCCCGCGGCGAGCTCGGCGACGAGTTCGGGTCCGACGCCGGCCGGCTCGCCGGGCGTGAGCGCGAGGCGGGGCAGGCGTCGGGTCATGCGGTCCGTCAGCCGCCCGAGGCGGCCGGCGCGTCCTTCGGCTTGCCCTCGGCGTCGAAGCCGGCGAGGCGGTACTCGACGTAGGCTTCCGAACGCAGCTGGCGCAGCATGTTGCCGTATTCCTCTTCGGCCTTGCGCTGCTGGATCGCGTCGCGCGCCAGCTGGCGGCGCGCCTCGTCGGTGCGGTCCTGCTCGCGCATGCCGAGGCGCTTGACGAAGTGCCAGCCCACGTTGCTGCGGAACGGTTCGCTGACCTCGCCGTCCTTCAGGCGCGACACGACTTCGGCCACCTGCTGGCCGTACGTGTCGATCGGAAACCAGCCGAGATCGCCGCCGTTGTTCGCACTGGTGGAATCCTGCGAATTCGCCTTGGCGAGCGCGCCGAAATCCTCGCCGCCCTCGACGATGCGACGGCGCAGATCGTTCGCCTTCTTTTCGGCTTCTTCGACGCCGACGACTTCGGTCACGCGGATCATCATGTGCAGTGCATGGAATTCGGTGACGACCTGCTTGGACGACTCGCGCTTGTCGACGAGCTTCAGGATGTGGAAGCCGGCCGGACCGCGCATCGCCGGCGACACCTGCCCCGGCGCCATGCCCTGGATGAGGTCGGCGAACATCGCCGGCACTTCGTCGTAGCGGCGCCAGCCGAGGTCGCCGCCCTGCAGCGCGTCCTGACCGTTGGACGAGCGGATCGCCGCGGCGGCGAAATCGAGGCCGCCGTCGATGTCGGCCTTGACCTTCTCGGCCTTCTCGCGCGCGGCCGCGATCTGTTCGGCGCTCGCGCCCTCGGGCACGTCGATGAGGATGTGCGCCAGGTGCACTTCGCCGGTCTTGAGGCTGTTGCTGGCGAGCAGGATGTCGATTTCGGCGTCGGTCGCCTGGGTCGATTGCGCGACTCGCTGGCGCAGGCGCTGCCCGACGAGGTCGTCGTGCAGGTTGCGGCGGAATTCGTCGTAGGAAATGCCGTCGCGCGCGATCGCGGCGCGCAGCTGGTCGACGTCGAGCTTGTTCTGGCGCGCGATGCCGGCGATCGCCTGGTCGACTTCGACGTCGCCGATGCGCACGCCGGTCTGTTCGGCCTTGGCGACCTGCAGCTTGGTCATGATCAGGCGGTCGAGCACCTGGCGTTCGAGCACCGGCCGCGGCGGCAGCTGCTGCGGATTGCGCTGGTACTGCGCGAGCACCTGGTTGACCGCGCGGTCGAGTTCGCTCTGCAGCACCACGTCTTCGTCGACGACGGCGACGATCTTGTTGAGCGAGTTGGGATCGCCCGACGGCGCCTGGGCGGCGGGCTGCGTCGGCTGCAGGAACTGGGCCTGCGCGGCGCCGGCGAACGACAGAGTCAGGGCAACAGCGAACGCGAGCTTTTTCATCGGCGATCCGTGGGATTGACGCATGCCCGGCGGCGTAGCCGCGGCGGGCGTTGGAATGTGGGTCGAACCAAGAGCCGCCGAGTGTGCACGGCGACCCGTACTGCGGCCTGAACGGCGACGTCCGGGCTCATTGATAGCCAAGAATACCACGGCGCAGGAAGTCGTCGGTTTTCTGGCCGATCGCGCCGATGCCCTTGAATTCGATCTCGAAATAGAGGCCGTTGCTGGCCTTGCCGGTCGCGTCGCGCACGTACTGGCGCGCGAGCACGCGCCAGGCGATGCAGCAGTCTTCGTGCTCGACGCCGATGAGCCCCTCGAACGTGTCGTTGTCGCGCAGCGAGTAGTTCCAGCGGCCGATCAGGCGCCAGCGCTCGTTCAGCGGGATCAGCGCCGACACGTCGGTCTGCTCGAGGAAGTCGCGCCGGTAGCGGTAGCCGAGGTTGAGCACGCCGCGCTCGCCGAAACGGTACTGCAGGCTGCTGGTCGACAGGTCGGTGTGGTCGCCGTTGGGGTTCCATTGGTCGGCGAGCTTGAGGCGCCAGCGGTCGGACAGGTGCAGGTCGAGTTCCGCGACATAGGCCGAGCCTGCGTAGTCGGTCTTCGGCACGCCCGGCATCTGCACGCGCTGGTCGTCGAAATAGCGGATCTGGCCGAAGCTCGCCGACAGGCGCTCGGCGCCGGTCGCGGTTTCGGACAGGCGCGTCGTCACCGCGGCGGTCAGGTTGTTCGCGTCCATCTGGCGGTCGGCGCCGGTGAAGCGGTTCGTCGAGAACAGCTGCGGAAAGTCGAACGACAGCGGCTGCGTGTCGAAGATCGGCAGGTCGTCCTGGTTGCGGTACGGCACGTACAGGTAGAACAGGCGCGGTTCGAGCGTCTGCGTGTACGCGGTGCCGAAGAGGTTGGTGTCGCGTTCGAAGATGAGGCCGGCGTCGACGCTGGTGATCGGCGTCGTGCGCTTGGGCGAATCGTTGCGGTAGCGGAAGCGGTCGGCCGTGTTCTCGACCGTCGACCAGGCGTTCTGCGTGACGTCGTAGCGCGTGTAGCGCACGCCGACTTCGGGTCGCAGGAACCAGGACGCGCCTTCGAGCGGCAGGTTGAGGTACGGGTAGAGGTCCAGGCGCTCGCCGTTCGGCGGGCACAGGATGTTGTCGCCCGACAGCGTCCGGCTGTCCTTGGCGCATTCCTTGTAGAACGAGACGAACTCGCTCTTGATGCCGCCGCGCAGGCCGCCCAGGAGGCCCAGCTCGCCCTCGAACGTGCCGCGCGGCAGGCGCCGGTACGGTTCGAACTGGTCGCCGAGCGACGGATCGGTGATCTGGTAGCGGTCGCCGCCGATGCTCGCGGTCCAGCCGCGGCCGGAGCCGTTGAAGTACGCGTTCGACGGCAAGAGCGCGGTCGACACGGTCGACAGGCTGTCGCCGAAGTCCTCGAAGTAGCGCTTGTCGGAAACGTGGTTGAGGTTGGCGGAAAAATTCCAGTTCGACGCCAACGCGCTGAAGTTGTTGAAGTGGAAATAGCCGCGCTCGCGGTCGGCGTCGCGGTCGTGCGGCATGTAGGTGAATTCGAGCTGCCCGCGATGGCGGTCGGTCAGGTAGCGGAACTCCGCGCCGGCGAGCAGGCCGCGCTGGCCGAGGATGCGCGGATACAGCGTCGCGTCGTAGTTCGGCGCGAGATTGAGGTAGTACGGCAGCGTGAAATCGATGCCGGCGCGGTTGTTGTAGCCGAAGCTCGGGTACAGAAAGCCGCTCTGGCGCTCGTCGCTGATCGGAAAGCGCGCGTACGGCAGCCACAGGATCGGCGTATTGCCGATGCGCAGGGTCACGTCGTGGCCGCGCGCGATGCCTTCGGCCTGGTCGATCGCCATGTCCTTGGCGGTGAAGCGCCAGCGGACGTCGTCCGGATCGCAGGTGGTGAATTCCACTTTCTGCATCGTCGCGTGGTCGGCGTCGATGAGCTTGGCTTCGGCGGCGGTGCCGTTGCCGCGCGAATTGAGCATCTGGTAGCGCACGTCGGTCATCGTCGCCGTGTTCGGCGTCGTGGTGCCCTGGCCCTTGGACGCCGACATCAGGAGACCGGCGTCCTGATAGCGCACGTTGCCTTCGGCGAGCCAGGCGGTGGTTTCGGTCCAGTAGGTCAGGCGGTCGCCCTGCACCTGCTGGTCGACGCGGTTGATCTTCGCCTTGCCTTCGAGCACGTACTTCGTGCGGTCGGCCGACTCGAACCGGTCGGCCTCGAAGTCGGCCGGCGCGGCGTTGCGGTCGCCGGTCGTCGGCAGGCCGGGCGTGTAGAAGTCGAGGAGGGCGTTGGGCTTGCACAGGCTGAAATCGTCGGCCTTGCACTGGATCGCGCGGGCCGGACAACCCGTGCTCGCGGGCGCCGCGGCGAGCGCGCTCGCGCCGTACAGCGACAGCGCGGTGGCCCGGACCAGGTGGCGCAGCATCGGAGAACGCGAAAGATTGCGCGGCACGGGAAGGTCTTCAAGCGGGGATGAGGCGCGTAAGATGCCCGAAAGCGCTGCACTGCGGCAATCGGCATCGCGCCAAGTCGTTGATCGCCCATTAATCGCCGCCATGTAACGGGCAGCAAAAACTCCACGGAGAGCCCATGAACGACAAAGTCGAGAAGACCGATGCGCAATGGCGCGAAGAACTGACGCCCGAGCAATACGCGATCTGCCGCTGTTCGGCGACCGAACGGGCGTTCACCGGCAAATACTGGGACCACCACGACGCCGGCACGTACCTGTGCGCGGCGTGCGGCGCCGAGCTGTTCGGGTCGGACACGAAATACGATTCCGGCAGCGGCTGGCCGAGCTACTACCGGCCGTTCAGGCCCGAGGCCGTCAGCGAGCACGAGGACGCGACGCTCGGCATGCGCCGTGTCGAGGTGCGCTGCGCGCGCTGCGACTCGCATCTGGGGCACGTGTTTCCGGACGGCCCGAAGCCGACCGGTCTGCGCTACTGCATCAATTCGGCGGCGCTCGATTTCAAGGAAGCGTAAGACGCTTCCGCGTCGAACGACGAGGCTCGGCCGCGACGCGTCGTCGCGGCCGATTCGCGAAGATGCGTCGGTGCGTCAGTCGACCGAGTAGCTCTGCAGCTTGACCGGCACGAGATTGCAGCCGGTGCCGGTGATGGTCAGGTCGAACGGACCCGTCGCGGTGTTGAAGCCGTCCACGATGACGAAGTACTGCGTGCCGGCGGTCGCGGCGAACGTGACGGTTTCGGTGACGTTGCCGCCGCCGTCGTCGTCCATCGTGACGCACTGCCCGTCGGCCAGCGACGGCAACTGGGTGCAGGCCGCGCCGGGCGCCGCCAGCACGTACAGCGCCAGATCCCAGCTGGTGCCGGTCGGATCGGCCTGGACGGTCACGTTGCAGTTCTGGTCGGTCACGACGCTGTAGGCCACGTCGAGCGAGCCGCCGGTGCCGCCGAACAGGGTCTGGGTCACGCCGCAGGTGGTCGCGATGTCGTAGTTGTTCGTCGCTCCGACCGTGGTCGACGAAATCGTGAACGGGTTGACCGGGGCCGGAGCCGCCGGCGTGCACAGGTCGCCTTCGACCGGGCCGTTCGGCACCGGCCACGACTTGCTGACGGCCGAATATTGCGCGGCGAGCGCCTGATCGAGCGCGCTGCGCATTTCGGGCGTCGCGGTCGGATAGATCGTCTTGTAGTTTTCGAGGTCCACGGTGTTCTGGGCCAGTGCGGCGGCGCCGGGCAGCAGCGCGATCGTCGTGGCAAGGACCAGGTTCTTCAACGTCATGGCATTCTCCGCGAGGCGTGGGGCGGCGGCCCGCATCGGCACGAATGCCGCGAGCGCTGCCCGTCGAAGGGCGATGGGGGCTCGCCCCTCTCTCCCAGGGGCGAGGCTCGAACTTCGCCTAACCATACGCAGGCGTCAAGATGCCGTGCGATCGTCGGCGACGATCGGCGCGGAAGCGTCGAGGGCGCGGGGTCCGAAAAGCTGCGGCGCCGGACCCGGGGGTCGAGATCCGGCGCCGCTGTTCCCCGCCTGCGCCCGGCTTCGGGGATTGCCGGGCACCTGAGCAGTTACGTCGAACGGCGCTCGAACCTGTCAGTCCATCAGCGCCGCGACGTGCGCCGCGGTCGACTGGCGCAGCGCGGTGAGGCTGTAGCCGCCTTCGAGCGACGAGACGACGCGGCCTTGCGCGTGCCGGCGCGCGACGTCGACGAGGCGCTGCGTGACCCACGCGTAGTCGTCGGCATCGAGGTTGAGGTTGGCGAGCGGATCGAGCCGGTGCGCGTCGAAACCGGCCGAGATCATCACGAGCTGCGGCGCGAACGCGTCGAGCGCCGGCAGCACGACCGTTTCGATCGCCGCGCGGAACTGCGCCGAGCCCGCGCCGGGCGGCAGCGGCGCGTTGACGATGTTGCCCGCACCGGTTTCGCTCTGCGCGCCGGTGCCGGGATACAGCGGCCACTGATGCGTCGACGCGTACATCACGCGCGCGTCGTTCCAGAAAATATCCTGGCTGCCGTTGCCGTGGTGCACGTCGAAGTCGACGATCGCCACGCGCGCGAGGCCCCGCTCGAGCGCGTGTGCCGCGCCGACGGCAACATTGTTGAAAAAGCAAAAGCCCATCGCCTCGTCGCGCGTCGCGTGATGGCCCGGCGGGCGCACCGCGCAGAACGCGCGGTCGTAGCGTCCGTCGACGACGCCGTCGACCGCGGCGACGACCGCGCCGGCCGCGCGCAGCGCCGCTTCGAGCGAGCCGGGCGACATCGCGGTGTCGGGGTCGAGTCGCACTTCGCCGGCGCTCGGCGCGTTGCGGAACACCGTGTCGATCAGCGCCGCGTCGTGTACGCGCGCCAGCGCCTCGCGCGCGACGCGCGGCGCGTCGACGCGGTCGAGCGCGGCGAAGCGGTCGGTGTCGAGCGCTTCGAGCACGGCTTTCAGGCGCAGCGGAGACTCCGGGTGCCCCGCACCGGGCTCGTGCGCGAGGCAGCTCGCGTGCGTGACGAGCGCGAGCGGCATCACGCCTGCGGCTTCTTGCGCCGCTCGTGCTGCCACAGCACCTCGCCGTGGCCGCTGGCGCGCGCGAGCACGCGGGCGATCACGAACAACAGATCGGACAGACGGTTGAGATAGCGCGTCGCCTCGGGGCGCACCGTGTCGTGGCGCGCGAGCGTGACGACGTCGCGCTCGGCGCGGCGGCAGATGGTCCGGGCGAGATGGCACGTGCCGGCCGCGATGCCGCCGCCGGGCAGGATGAAATCCTTGAGCGGCGGCAGGTCGGCGTTGAAGCCGTCGAGCGTGTTCTCCAGGCGCTCGACGTCGGCGTCGAACACCACCGCCATGCCCGGAATGCACAACTCGCCGCCGAGGTCGAACAGGTCGTGCTGCACCTGCGTCAGGCATTCGCGCACGGCGTCGGGTACTTCGTGCGCGAGCAGCATGCCGAGCGCGCTGTTGAGTTCGTCGACCGTGCCGTAGGCGTTGACGCGTGCCGAATCCTTGGCGACGCGCGATCCGTCGCCGAGGCCGGTCGTGCCGTCGTCGCCGGTGCGCGTGTAGATTTTCGAAAGCCGGTTGCCCATGGCGTCCTTTCGCGTGAAAGCGTTCGTGCGCTACATCGCCTCGAAGCGCGAGGCGTTCAAATAGCTTACTTCAAACTGTCCGTTGCGACAGACGACGGCGCTCGCCTGCGCGTGGCCGATGCGCAGCGCGAACGCGCGCGCCGGCGGCAGGCCGAGCGCATGGCACAGGAGCGCGCGTATCGACCCCGCGTGCGCGATCGCCAGCACCACGTCGTCGTCGTTGGTCGACGACAGCAGCGCCGACAGCCACGCGCCGGTGCGCCGTACGACGTCGGCGAAACTCTCGCCGCCGGGCGCTTCCTGGATCACCCAGTTGTCGGCCCAATGGCGGTAGCGCGCCGCGTCGGTGCGTGCGATCTCGTCCCAGTGGCGGCCGTCCCATTCGCCCAGATCGACCTCGCGCAGACGCGGATCGGCGAGCGGCTCGGTCGCGAAGCGCGCGGCGAACACCTGCGCCGACTGCTGCGCGCGGCGCAGGTCGCTCGAAAACAGAAAGCGAGGCACTCGCCCGATCCACTGCGCCGCGAGGCGCTGGATCGCGGTGAATCCGGTCGCCGACAGCGCGACGTCGGTGCAGCCGATGCACAGGCCCGGCGCGGCTTCGACGTCGCCGTGGCGCACGAGGATCAGTTCCATGGGAAGGTTCGTTGCGCAGGATCGGCCGATCATAGCGAACCGCCGCATCCGCCCGTTATCATCGTGCGATGGATACCGACGTCGATGTACTGATTGCCGGCGGCGGCCTGGTCGGTTCCAGCCTCGCCATCGCCCTGGACGGCTGCGGCCTGTCCGTCGCCCTGATCGAAGCCGCCGCGCCGCGTGCCGACGCGCAGCCGAGCTACGACGAACGCAATCTCGCGCTCGCCCGCGCCAGCGTCAACGCGCTGACCGCGCTCGGCGTGTGGCCGCGCGTGGCCGCGCGCGCCACGCCGATCCGCCGCGTGCACGTGAGCCGCGCCGGCGAGTTCGGCGCGCTGCGGCTCGACGCGGCCTCGCAGTGCGTCGACGCGCTCGGCGCCGTGCTGCCGGCGCGCGAACTCGGCAACGGCCTGCTGCAACAACTGGAACAATGCACAACGCTGGTCCGCCGCGCGCCGGCCACGGTCGAGGCGCTGACGCCGTCGGCCGACCGCGTCGCGCTGCGTATCGCAGGCGCGCACGGTGTGGAAACCTTGCGCGCACGACTCGTCGTCGGCGCCGACGGCACCGCTTCGTTCGTGCGCGGCGCGTGCGGCATCGGCACGCGGACGCTCGACTACGGCCAGACGCTGATCGTCACGACGGTAACGCCCGAACGCGCGCTCGACGGCTGCGCGATCGAGCGCTTCAGCGACTCCGGGCCGGTCGCGCTGCTGCCACTGACCGAGCGTCGCGCCGGGCTCGTGCTCAGCGTCGCGAACGACGAGGCGCAGGCCATCGCCGCGATGGACGACGCGGCGTTCGTCGCCTATGCGCAGACGCGCGTCGGCTGGCGCGCGGGACGGCTCGCGCGGCCGGGGCGTCGGCAGGCGCACGCGATCCGCCGCGTGCTGGCCGATACGCTCGTCGCGCCGCGCGCGGTGCTCGTCGGCAACGCCGCGCAGACGATCCATCCGATCGGCGCGCAGGGATTCAATCTCGGCCTGCGCGATGCGCTGACGCTGGCCGAGCGCGTGATTGCCGCCGCGCGCGCCGGTGGCGACCCGGGCGCGCCGGAACTGCTCGCCGGCTACGCCGCCGCGCGGCAGGAAGACCGCGACGGCACGCTCGCGTTCAGCGACGGCCTCGTGCGGCTGGCGTGCAATCCGGCCTCGCCGCTGCGCCCTTTGCGAACTTTGGGATTGGTATTGATGGATACGTTTACACCGCTCAAGAGCGCCGCCGCGCGTCGCGGCATGGGATTCCGCGGCACGCCGACCGCGTACGCGCTGGGGCGCAGGCCGTGAGCCGGCGCGGCGCGTACGACGCCGTCGTCGTCGGCGCCGGCATGGTCGGCAGCGCGACCGCGCTCGCGCTCGCGCAAGCCGACCTGCGCGTCGCGCTCGTCGAGGAACGCGTGCCGCCGCCGTGGCGCGCCGACGACGAGGTCGACCTGCGCGTCGTCGCGCTCGCGCCGTCGTCGGTCGACCTGCTCGACGGGCTCGGCGTCTGGCGCGACATCGCCGCCGCGCGAGCATCGGCCTACCGGCGCATGCACGTGTGGGATGCCGAAAACGGCGCCGCGCTCGACTTCGACGCCGCGCAGTACGCGCAGCCGGAACTCGGCTGGATCGTCGAAAACCGCCTCATCCAGCACGCGCTGTGGCAGGCGGTGGAACGCGACGGGCGCATCGAGCGGCCCTGTCCGGCGCGCGTCGTCGCGACGAGCGACGACGGCGACGTGCGGCAGCTGACGTTCGCCGACGAGGCGCGCGTCGCGACGAAGCTCGCGATCGCCGCCGACGGCGCGGCCTCGCCGCTGCGCGAACTCGCCGGCATCGCGACTCGCGGTCGCGACTACGGCCAGCGCGCGATCGTCGCGCACGTCGCGACCGAACGCGCGCACGAAGAAACGGCGTGGCAGCGCTTCACGCCGCAAGGGCCGCTCGCGTTCCTGCCGCTCGCCGACGGGCGCAGTTCGATCGTCTGGTCGGTGCCGGACGCCGAAGCCGAGCGCCTGCTCGCGCTCGACGACCATGCGTTTCGCGCCGAACTCGGCTGCGCGTTCGACTTCCGGCTCGGACCGATCCTCGCAACGACGCCGCGCGCGAGTTTTCCGCTGAAGCTGAAGCTCGCCGAGCGCTACATCGCACCGCGCTTCGCGCTGATCGGCGACGCGGCGCATCAGGTGCATCCGCTCGCGGGGCAGGGCGTCAATCTCGGCTTTCGCGACGTCGCGACGCTCGTCGAAGCGATCGGCGCGGCGCGTGCGCGCGGCGCCGATCCGGCGGCGGAACCCACCTTGCGGCGTTATGAACGTCGCCGGCGCAGCGACAACGCGATCAGCGCGTGGAGCTTCGACGGCATCGACCGGCTGTTCCGCAGCGGGTTCGAACCGCTCGTCGCTGCGCGCGGCGTCGGCGTGCGCGTGGTCAACGCGCTGGGGCCGGTGAAGCGATTGCTGATGGGGCATGCGGCGGGGCGGTGACGTCGCCGGCCGCGCGCGTCACCCCGTCAACGCCTGCAGCTGATCCGCCTGATACTCCTGCACCAGCCGTCCGATCAGATCGTCGAGATCGCCCTCGACGATTTCCGGCAGGCGGTACAGGGTGAGCCCCTCGACGCGATGGTCGGTGATGCGGCCTTGCGGAAAATTGTAGGTGCGGATGCGCTGGCTGCGGTCGCCCGAGCCCACCTGCAGGCGCCGGTTTTCGGCCTGTTCGGCCTGCTGCTTGCTGCGCTCGGCGTCGAGCAGGCGCGCCTTGAGCAGCGCGAACGCGCGGGCGCGGTTCTTGTGCTGGCTGCGCTCGTCCTGGCATTCAACGACGATGCCGGTCGGCAGGTGCGTCACGCGGATCGCCGAGTCGGTCTTGTTGACGTGCTGTCCGCCGGCGCCGGATGCGCGGAACGTGTCGACCTTGACGTCGGCGTCGCGGATTTCCACGTCGTCGATGTCGTCCATTTCCGGCAGGATCGCGACCGTGGCGGCCGACGTGTGGATGCGGCCCTGCGATTCGGTCGCCGGCACGCGCTGCACGCGGTGCGTGCCCGATTCGAACTTGAGCTTCGCATACGCGCCCTTGCCTTCGACGCGCGCGATCACTTCCTTGTAGCCGCCGTGTTCGCCGTCGCTCGCCGACAGCACCTCGACGTTCCAGCCCTGCCGCTCGGCGTAGCGCGCGTACATGCGAAACAGGTCGCCGGCGAAGATCGCCGCCTCGTCGCCGCCGGTGCCCGCGCGCACTTCGAGAAACAGGTTCGCATCGTCGCGCGGATCTTTCGGAATCAAAAGAACCTGCAGTTCCTTGTCGAGCGACTCGCGACGCAGCGTCAGCGCGGGAATCTCCGCTTCGGCGAGTTCGCGCATGTCCGGATCGCGCAGCATCGCCTCGGCCCCGGCGAGTTCGGCCTCGTTCGCGTCGTACGCCTTGAGCGCCGCCGTCACCGGTTCGAGCTGCGCGTATTCGCGGCTCAGGTTGCGAAAGCGGTTCGCGTCCGAGAGCGCGTCGGGCTGCGCGAGCAGCGCGCCGACTTCCTCGTGGCGTTCGGCGAGTTGTTCGAGCTTGCGGCGGATCGAGGGAGTCATACGTCCTTGTCGTCGGTCGCGGCCGCGGGATCGAACAGTCGCGCCGCGGCCTTTATCAGTTCGGTGTCGCCGCGCAGCGTCGCGGCACGCAGGTTCGCGCTCGGCGCATGCAGCAGCTTGTTGGTCAGCGTGTTGGCGAGAAACGCGAGCGCTTCTTCCGGCGTCTTGCCGCGCGCGAGCAGCGCCTGCGCACGGGCGAGCACGTCGTCGCGGTCGGTTTCGGCGTGGCGGCGCAGGTCCTGCACCGGATTGCCGAGGTCGAGCGCGCGGCGCCACGCCATGTAGCGCTCGACCTGCAGCTCGATGATCGCCTCGGCCTCGCGCGCCGCGGCTTCGCGCGAGCGCAGGTTCTCGTCGATCACCTGCTTGAGATCGTCGATCGTGTACAGGTATACGTCTTCCACTTTCGCGACGTCGGCGGCGATGTCGCGCGGCACCGCGATGTCGACCATGAACATCGGCTTGCGCCGGCGCGCGCGGATCGCCGCTTCGACCATGGGCTTCGTGACGATCGGCTCGCGGCTCGCGGTCGAGGCGATCACGATGTCGGCCTCGGCGAGGTGCTGGCCGAGATCGGACAGGCCGATGGCGTAGCCGCCGCAGCGGTGCGCGAGGTTCTGCGCGGTTTCGATCGTGCGATTGGCGACGATCAGCCGGCGCACTTTCGCGTCGGCGAGATGCCGTGCTGCGAGTTCGATCGTTTCGCCGGCGCCGATCAGCAGCACGCAAGCGCCGGTGAGATCGGCGAAGCGCTGTTCGGCCAGGCGCACGGCGGTATAGGCGACCGACACCGGATTGGCGCCGATGCGCGTGTCGGTGCGCACGCGCTTGGCGACCGCGAACGTGTGCTGCAGCAGGCGTTCCATCGGCGCCTTGAGCGTGTGCGCCTCGCGCGCGAGCTGGTAGGCGTCCTTGACCTGGCCGAGGATCTGCGGCTCGCCGAGCACCATGGAATCCAGACCCGTCGCGACGCGAAACATGTGCCGCACGGCCGCCGCGTCGTCGTGGCGGTACAGGAATTCGTCGAGCTTGCCGCCGGTCAGCTGGTGGTGGCGGTGCAGCCAGTCGGCCGGCACCGGCTCGGCGCCGTCGGCCACGGAGCAGTACAGCTCGGTCCGGTTGCAGGTCGACAGGATCATCGCCTCGTGCACGCCGTTCTGGCCGACGAGTTCGCTCAACGCCGCACGCGCCTCGTCGGGCCCGAACGCAATGCGTTCGCGCAGATCGACGGGGGCGGTGAGGTGATTGAGTCCGAGGGCTAGCAGTGCCATGGATGACGGGGCCGCACGGGCGACAATCGGCTAAGCTTTCGAGGAAGGGAAGCGTCCGCGTCCTTGAGCGTCGCGCGGCAAGTTTGGAGGCGCGACCTTGCAAGATCAAGCAATGGCCCCGATCCCGATGATGCGAGGGGCCGCCGCCGGGGAGCCGGTTGCGCGCCGCGCACGCCGGGAACATCGGCGCGCCGAAACGTTCTGAGGCCGACGCATCACGCACTCTGGAATCCGATGACTGCAATCGTGGATCTACGCAAGACGTTGATTTTCGTGGCTGCTTTCGCGCTGACGGCCTGCGCGAGCGTGCCGGCGCCCAAGCGCGGCGCGACGGCGGCCCAGCCGCTGGCGACGCACAAGGTGACGCAGCCGCCGGCCGACGAGGACGCCCTCGCGCAGATGCTGGCCGGCGAGTTCGCGCTCGGCGACGCCAATCTGCCGGACGCGGCGCGACGTTATGCCGCGGCGGCGGCGCTGTCGGACGACCCGTCGGTTGCCGCACAGGCGACGCGCCTGGCACTCGCGGCGAAGGACTACAAGCTCGCGCGCGAGACGCTGACGCGATGGCGCGCGCTGCGCCCGGGCGATTCGGGCGTCGTGCAGACCGACGCGGCGCTCGCGCTCGTCGAAGGCGACACGGAAGCCGCGTTCCGCGCGCTCGATTCGCTGAACGCGCAGCCGCAGGGGCAGGGCTGGCGGCTGATCGGCCAGGTGCTGCTCGGCGCAACCGACAAGGAAGCCGCCGGCAAGCTGCTCGAACGGCTGGCGATGCCGTCGGCGCTCGCCGCGGCGAACGAGGAGACGTGGGTCGCGCTGAGTCAGCTCGCCTACAAGCTCGAACGCAAGGCTTACGCACGGCAGCTCGCCGACGCGGCCGTGAAAAAGTTCGGCGGCAGCAAGGCGTATTCGTGGTCGGCGCAGCTCGCCGGCGAAGAAGGCGACAAGATGCGGGCGCGCATGCAGTACGCCGAGGCGATCAAGCGCTCGCCCAAGGACATCCGCCTGCGCGCCGCATACGCGATCCTGCTCGGCGAGGAAGGCGACAACCCCGCCGCCGCGCGCGTGCTCGCCGAAGGGCCGCAGGACGAATACACCTACGCGGCGCGTGCCGCGTACGTCGCGCGGTCGCGCGACAAGGCGCTGATCCAGGCGCTGTACGACGAGCTCAAGAACAAGCCGGCCGACGAGCGCGTCGCGCGCGCGGAACTCCTCGGCCAGCTGGCCGAAATGCTCGAACAGAAGTCGACCGCGCTGACGTGGTACCAGCAGGTGCGCGACGACGACGAGCACTGGTTCGAATCGCAGGTGCGCGTGGCGGTGCTGCTGCAGGACCAGGGCAAGCACGACGCCGCGCTCGCGATCACGCACGAGCTGCAGGCGCGCGCGGGCGACGAACCGAAGAAGCTCGGCGATGCGTACCTGCTCGAAGCCGAACTCGTCGACGATGCGTCGAGCGAGGCGGCGCTCGCGGTGTACTCGCGCGGTCTCAACGTGCTGCCCGACGATACGCGGCTGATCTACGCGCGCGCGCTGCGTTACGCCAACGACGGCCGCACCGCCGAAGCCGAGCGCGACCTGCGCCGCGTACTCGAATTGAAGCCGGCCGACGTCGACGCGATGAACGCGCTCGGCTACACGCTCGCCGATGCGAACCAGAAGCTCGAAGAGGCGTACACGCTGATCCAGGCCGCGCTCAAGGCCAAACCCGAAGAGCCGGCCGTGATCGATTCGCTCGGCTGGGTGCAGTTTCGCCGCGGCCATCTCGCCGAGGCCGAAACCGCGCTGCGCCGCGCCTACGAGAAGCAGCCCGATGCGGAAATCGCCTCGCACCTGGGCGAAGTGCTGTGGCACCGCGGCAACAAGGACGAGGCGAAGACGATTCTCGAAGCCGGCCGCAAGAAAGACGCGAAGAACAAATCGCTGCTCGATACCTTGAAGAGGCTCGGCCTGTGAGCCGCTTGCGCGCATTGGGCGTGGGCCTCGTCGTGCTTGCGCTCGCCGCGTGCGCGCCGCAGCGCATCCGCGAGGATGACGCCACGCTGTCGGCGCAGGCCGAACGCGAGGCGAGCCTCGCCGACGCGACGCGCTGGCAGCTGGCCGGACGCATCGCCGTTTCCAACGGCGAGGACGGCGGCAACGCGCAGATCGACTGGCGCCAGGACGGCAAACGCTACGATCTGACGCTCAATGCGCCGGTTACCGGCAAGCGCTGGCGCCTCCACGGCGACGCCGACCGTGCGACGCTCGAGGGCGCGCGCCCCGAAGCTTTGGTCGAGCGCGACGCGGCGAGCCTGCTCGAACGCGAAATCGGCTGGCACGTACCGGTGGTCGAACTCGAATACTGGGTGCGCGGCCTGCGCGCGCCGAAGGCGAAGGCCGAGCTCGTGTTCGACGAGCGCAACCGGCCCGCGACGCTCAAGCAGTCCGGCTGGACGATCGAATACCGCGACTGGTTCGACGATGCGACACCCGCGCTGCCGCGCAAGGTGTTCGCGACGCGCGGCAAGTACCGCGTGCGCCTGTTCGTCGAGAGCTGGCAGGCGCAATGACCGCGTGGACCCGCTGGCCGGCGCCGGCCAAGCTGAATCTGTTTCTGAACATCACCGGGCGCCGCGCCGACGGCTATCACACGCTGCAGACGATGTTCCAGCTGCTCGACTGGGGCGATGAAATCGCCCTCGCGCCGCGCGCGGACGGACGCATCGAACGCGTGCGCGGCATGGCCGGCGTCGCGCCGCACGACGATCTCGTGGTACGCGCCGCGCAGGCGCTGCAGCCCCACGCGGCCCCCGGGTCCGGGGTCGACATCGCTGTCGACAAACGTGTGCCGGCCGGCGGCGGGCTCGGCGGCGGCAGTTCCGACGCCGCGACCGTGCTCGTCGCGCTGAACGCGATCTGGCGCTGCGGCCTGTCGGTCGACGCGCTCGCCCACATCGGCCTTGCGCTCGGCGCCGACGTGCCGGTCTTCGTGCGCGGCCGTTCGGCCTGGGCCGACGGCATCGGCGAAATTCTGACGCCGGTGGACCTGCCCGAACGCTGGTACGTCGTCGTCGATCCGCAGACGCCGGTGCCGACCGGTCCGTTGTTCCAGGCGCCGGAATTGACACGCGATGCCGCGCCCACGACAATTCCGCGCTTCCTTTCCGGGGCCGAGGTCTCGAACGCGTTCGAGCCGGTGGTCGCTGCGCGCTATCCCGCGGTGGCGCAGGCGCTGATCCGGCTCGGTCGTTACGGCCGGGCGCGGTTGTCGGGTTCGGGCGGCTGCGTCTTCGTCGACGTTGCCGGCGAGGCGCAGGCGCGGCAGATCGTGCGCGACTGCCCGGAAGGATGTGCAGCGTATGCTGCGCGCGGCGTGAACCGTTCGCCGCTGCTGGCAGCGCTCGAGGATTACGGCGACGGGAAACCGTAGCCGCACCGCGGTCCAGGGAGGGACCGCACGGCCGGGGTTCGCGCAGCGAGCGCCGGCCGGAGAACGGTCGCAAGCTCGGCTTGCGCCGTTCGAACGACGAGCGGGCTGGATGCCCGTCCGTCGTCAAATGCTGGGGCGTCGCCAAGCTGGTAAGGCACGGGATTTTGATTCCCGCATTCGTAGGTTCGAGTCCTACCGCCCCAGCCACAGCGTTGAAGAACGTCGTCCGAAACGAAAGGCGCAGATGAGATGAACACGACGGGCTTGATGCTGTTCACCGGCAACGCGCACCGGCGCCTCGCCGAAAACGTGTCGCACCGCCTCGGCGTGCCGCTGGGCAAGGCGCTCTGCGGCCGGTTCTCCGACGGCGAAGTTCAGGTCGAGATCGAAGAAAACGTGCGCCGCCAGGACGTCTACGTCCTGCAGCCGACGTGCGCGCCGACCGCCGACAATTTCATGGAACTCCTGGTGCTGATCGACGCGTTGAAGCGCGCGTCGGCCGCTTCGGTCACCGCCGTGATGCCGTACTTCGGCTACGCGCGGCAGGATCGCCGCCCGCGTTCGGCGCGCGTGCCGATCACGGCGAAAGTGGCCGCCGACATGCTCGGCGCGGTCGGCACCGACCGCGTGCTGACGGTCGACATCCACGCCGACCAGATCCAGGGCTTCTTCGGCATTCCGGTCGACAACGTCTATGCGTCGCCCGTCCTGCTCGCCGACATCTGGCGCAACCAGGGCAGCGACAATCTGATCGTGGTCAGCCCCGACGTCGGCGGCGTGGTGCGCGCGCGCGCGATCGCCAAGCGCCTGGACGACGCCGACCTCGCGATCATCGACAAGCGCCGCCCGCGCCCGAACGAATCGACCGTGATGAACATCATCGGCGACGTGAAGGACAAGACGTGCGTGCTGATCGACGACATCGTCGACACGGCCGGCACGCTGTGCGCCGCGGCGAACGCGCTCAAGAAGCAGGGCGCGCGCAAGGTCGTCGCGTACTGCACGCACCCGGTGCTGTCGGGTTCGGCGCTGACGAACATCACCAATTCGCAGCTCGACGAACTCGTGGTCACCGACACGATTCCGCTGTCGCCCGAAGCGCAGGCGTGCAACCGCATCCGCGCGCTGACGGTGGCCGAGCTCCTGGCCGAAACGATCCGCCGCGTCGCCTTCGGCGAATCGGTCAGTTCGTTGTACGTCGACTAAAGTTTTCAATGTCGAGAAACACGCTTCCTGCGTGTTTCTCGATCGAACGACGCAAGCAAAGCTCGCGTACGTTCTCCGGCCCCGGTCGCTCATGCGACCGGGGTCGGGCGATCCATCCGTGGATCGCGTCACCCTCGTTTGGTCGCGAACGAGGTTTTTCCGCCGCGAGGCGGGTTTACTCAACCACAGGCAACAGTGTCATGGCAAAAGTTCACGAAATTCCGGCAGAAGGCCGCAAGGACGAGGGGAAGGGTGCGAGCCGCCGCCTGCGTCGCAGCGACAAGGTGCCGGCCATCGTCTACGGCGGCAAGGAAGCGCCGCAGAGCATCCAGTTCGACCACAAGGACGTCTACATGGCGTCGCAGAACGAGTGGTTCTACTCGGCGATTCTCGACCTGAAGATCGGCGGCGCGAACCAGAAGGTTCTGCTGCGCGACATGCAG
Source organism: Tahibacter soli (assembly GCF_025717065.2). Classification (GTDB taxonomy): domain Bacteria; phylum Pseudomonadota; class Gammaproteobacteria; order Xanthomonadales; family Rhodanobacteraceae; genus Tahibacter; species Tahibacter soli. Next base: position 142,705 of record NZ_JAOVZO020000003.1, read on the forward strand.
CGCCACCCGTACAAGCAGCGCCTGCTGCACCTGGACTTCCAGCGCGTCAACGAGAACGAAGCGCTGCGCGCCCGCGTGCCGCTGCACTTCCTGAATCAGGAAAAGTCGCCGGCCGGCAAGACCGCGGGCATCCTGATCACGCACGAGCTCAACGAAGTCACGGTGTCGTGCCTGCCGCGCGACCTGCCCGAATACCTCGAACTCGACCTGTCCGAGCTCAAGCTCGGCGACATCGTCCACCTGTCGGACATCAAGCTCCCGGCCGGCGTGGAACTGCCGGAGCTCAAGCTCGGCAAGGAACATGACGTCGCGGTCGTGCTGGCGAAGGTCGGCAAGGAAGAAGTCGAGGCGGCTCCGGCCGAAGCGGCGGCGGCTGCTCCGGCGGCTCCGGCCAAGGGCGCGGCGCCGGCCAAGGGCGGCGCCAAGCCGGCCGCGGCGGCTCCGGCGGCTCCGGCCAAGAAGAAGTAATCGGCGCGCCCGCTTCGCGCGGGCGCCGTCCGACTTCCGATGGCAGGCTTGCGCCTCATCGTCGGCCTCGGCAACCCCGGGGCCGAATATCTCAGAACCCGGCACAACGCCGGGTTCTGGTTTATTGACGCTCTCGCGCAGGACCGCGGCGCGCGTTTCGGCATCGAAACGAAGCTGCATTCGGAAAGCGCGAAGGTGACGCTCGACGGCCACCAGATACTGCTGCTCAAGCCGACGACATACATGAACAAGAGCGGCATCGCGGTCGCCGCCGCGCTGCGCTACTACAAGATCGAGCCCGACGAGATGCTCGTCGCGCACGACGAGCTCGACCTGCCGCCCGGCGTCGCGCGGCTGAAGTTCGACGGCGGCCACGGCGGCCAGAACGGTCTGCGCGACATCGTGGCGCACCTCGGCCACGGCAAGTTCCACCGCTTGCGCGTGGGCATCGGCCATCCCGGACACAAGGACCGCGTGACGCCGTGGGTGCTCGGCCGCGCCGGCGCGCAGGACGAGGACGCGATCATCCGCGCCGTCGGCGATGCGCTCGGCGTGCTGCCGCTCGCGCTGGCCGGCGACATGAACGAAGCGATGAAACGGCTGCACACCGCGCCGAAGTAGTCGTCATTATCCATCTCCAGCAAAAGATACGACTACCATGGGCATCAAATGCGGCATCGTCGGCCTGCCTAACGTCGGCAAATCCACGTTGTTCAACGCGCTGACGAAGGCCGGCATCGCGGCGGCGAACTTTCCGTTCTGCACGATCGATCCGAACGTCGGCGTCGTGCCGGTGCCCGATCCGCGCCTCGGCGCGCTGGCCGACATCGTCAAGCCGCAGAAGGTGATTCCGACGTCGATGGAATTCGTCGATATCGCCGGCCTCGTCGCCGGCGCGTCGAAGGGCGAAGGCCTCGGCAACAAGTTTCTCGCGCACATCCGCGAAGTCGACGCGATCGCGCACGTCGTGCGCTGCTTCGACCATCCGGACATCGTGCACGTCGCCAACCGCATCGACCCGATCTCCGACATCGAGACGATCGATACCGAGCTTGCGCTGGCCGACCTCGAATCGGTCGACAAGGCATTGAACCGCGTCGAGCGCGCGGCCAAGGCGAACGACAAGGAGGCGCTGGCCAAGCGTCCGGTGCTGCAGAAGCTCGCCGCGGTGCTCAACGACGGCAAGCCGGCGCGCGCGGCGGGTCTCGACGACGACGAAAAGGCGCTCGTGCGCGACCTGTTCCTGCTGACGTTGAAGCCCCTGATGTACATCGCGAACGTGCTCGAGGACGGCTTCGCGAACAATCCGCATCTCGACCGGGTGCGCGAACGCGCGCAGGCCGAAGGCGCCGAGGTGGTTCCGGTGTGCGCGGCGATCGAAGAAGAACTGTCGCAGCTCGAAGACGCCGACCGCGACGCGTTTCTCGCCGACATGGGCTTCGACGAGCCGGGCCTGAACCGCGTGATCCGCGCCGGCTACAAGCTCCTGGGCCTGCAGACGTACTTCACCGCGGGCGTCAAGGAAGTGCGCGCGTGGCAGGTCAAGATCGGCGCCACGGCGCCGCAGGCGGCCGGCGTGATCCACACCGACTTCGAGCGCGGCTTCATCCGCGCCGAGACGATCGCCTACGACGATTTCATCAAGTACAAGGGCGAAGCCGGCTCGCGCGACGCGGGGCGCCTGCGCCTGGAAGGCAAGGAATACATCGTCAAGGAAGGCGACGTGCTGCACTTCCGCTTCAACGTCTGACGCACCGGAAGGCGGCGGACTCGCGTCCGCCGCCTTCCGTGCGCTACTGCTCGAAGCCGTCGTCGAAGATCCGATCGGTATCGGGCTGCAGATTCAGCGTCGACGTGTTGTTTCCCGCCTGCGGATCGGTCGTCGGCGCGCCGACCACCGCGGTCGCCGAGTTCGCGAGCGTACCGGTCGTTCCCGCCGCAACCGTGCCGGTCACCGCGTAGGCGACCGAACCGCCGACCGGCAGATTGACCGACTGCGTGATGTTGCCGCTGCCGGTCGACGCGCAGCTCGCGCCGCCGCTCGCGACGCAGGCCCAGCTCGGCGTCGTGTACGCCGCCGGAAAGATGTCGACGACGCTGGCCGACGCGGCCGACGGCCCGTTGTTCGTCACCGTGACGAGATAGCTCAGCGCTCCGCCTGCGATATAGCCGGTGCTGTCGGATTCGACGGTCACCGCGAGATCGGCCGTCGTCGGCGCGGTCGGGCAGTCGACGACCGCGCGGATCGCCCAGTCGCCCTGCACGCCGAGCGTCGACGAATTGAACCAGACGAAAGTGCCGCCGAGATCGGCCAGCAGCGCGTTCTTGCCGCTCTGGTTGCCGTTCGTGTCGCGCAGGAGGCTCGCGCCGCCGACGAGAGGTTCTTCGGCGAACGCGAACGACACGACGATCGTTTCGCCCTGCGTCACCGGCACGATCAGCGGGATCGTGTTGTTCTCGTCGAGATATCGGTACTCGTTGAAGACGCCGTCGGTCAGCACCGGTCCGCCGATCGTCGTGACGAGCGTGCCGGGGTTCGGGAACGTCCCGGCGCGATAGATCTCGATCGCGTCCTGGATGCTGATCGGCTGGTCGGCGTTCGGCGAGCGCCAGAAGATCTGCACCGCGCGGACGTCGCCGGTGCACGGCGACGTCAGCCACGATGCCGCCGCTTCGTTGGCGACGAATCCGTAGACGATCGCCGCATTGGAACTGGACGTGATCGAGTCGTTCTGCATCGTCTGCTCGGCCGCGCCGGCCGAACCGCAGAAAAGGAGTGCGCAAAGCAATACGAGCGTACGCTTCATGACTTGCCCCTGTAGCGCCGCCCAGGGGGAGGCGGCGTCTGAAAAAGTATAGGTGCGGTTGCGTATGTGTATTGACTGAGTTCACATTGCGCGCATCGGCTACCATCGTCTTTTTCCAGTGCGAGCCGCATATGCCCGGGCACCAACGCGAAACGAGCTTCCGCTTCCTGGCGCAGCCGACCGACGTGAACTTCGGTGGCAAGGTGCACGGCGGCATGGTCATGAAATGGATCGACCAGGCCGGCTATGCGGCGGCGGTCGGCTGGAGCGGCCAGTACTGCGTGACGGTCGCCGTCGGCGGCATCCAGTTCGTGCGGCCGATCGTCATCGGCGATCTCGTGACGGTGCGCTGCAAACTGATACGCACCGGGCGCACGAGCATGCACTTCGGCGTCGACGTGTTCGAGCGCGACCTGAAAACCCAGGCCGAAACGCTCGCGACGCACTGCGTCATCACGTTCGTGGCGCTCGACGCGCCGAACGGCAAGCCGGCGCCGGTGCCGCCGTGGGAGCCGAAAACCGAGGAAGACCGGCTGCTCGAAGCCTACGCCGTGCGCGTGACCGAGCTGACGCGGCAGCTCGAGGCCGAGATCGAACGCGTACGCGAGGCCATCGCACCGGACGATCTCGACGGCAAGGCCGTCTGAGTTACGGCGTTTCGAAGCCGTCGGCGAACAGCGTGTCGTCGCCGGCGGGCGGATGTTCCGGGTCGAACCAGCAGACGGCGCTCGCGGCCGTCAGCGCACGGCCGCCGTTGCAGCTCCACGCGCCGCCGTCGCCGGCGTCCGCGTTCTGGATGCCGACGCAGGCCGAACTGCCGGCGCTGGCGTCGAGTGCGGCGTGCTGGATCGCGATCTCGCCGCTGGCGTGATACAGCACGAGCGCCACGTCGATGCCGTCGCCGCCCGCGACGCGGCCCCAGTTCTTCCACGCGACGACCGTGCACGCCTCGCCGGCGATCGCGTCGGAGGCGCGCGGGCAGTTCGCGTAGTGGTTCGCGCGCAGGTCGCTGCCGGACGCCTCGCCGGTCAGGTCGTCGTGATAGGCGTAGATGCGGCCCGAGATCGACGGCGTGTTGTCCGGCACGGCCGGCAGGTACGGATCGTTGCTGAAGTCGCCGCCGTTTTCCGCATCGAGACCGTCGGCGAACGCGACGTAGCCGTTGCTCGAGACGACGAGGTTCGAATGGCTCGCGCCGTAGAACGCGAACGGTTCGGCGAGCGCGAGCACGGCCGCGCCGTCGTCGAGCGCGGCGACGCCCGGGCCGGCCGCGGTCAGCGTCAGCGGCGTGCCGGCCGAAACGTCGAGCGCGGCGTACGGGCAGCTCGCGCCGCCGACCACGAGATGGCCGTAGTCGTCGGCCTGCACTATCGCGCGCGGATCGCCGGCGAGGGCGCTCGTGCCGACACCGGCGAGGACGAGGAACGAAAACAGCGTCGTTGCGCGGTTCATTGCACCCGTCCTTGCCAGACTTCGGTGTTGCCGTCGGCGTTCGTGTTGAGGAAATTGGCGCTCGACAGGAAGTTGACGATCGGCACGACGCCGGAAAGACCCAGGCGCGCGCCGTTCACCGAGATGCCGGTTGCGAGGTTTTCTTCCGGGTCGGCCGCGCCGGCGGTGCCGTTGACGCGGCGCTTGCCGACCGACGTCAGGAAGTTCAGGCGGCTGATGCGCTCGTAGGCGTAGTCGAGATTGCCGTTCAGGCTGACGTCCAGACCGATATAGTCGTCGTCGGAACTGTTGGTGCGCTGCGTCAGGGTCGAGCCGGTCACGTCCTGGCGGAAGATCTCGTACGAGAGGTCCGAATTGAAGATCGGCGCCGACGGCGTGAGATTGCCGTTCGAGATGAAGTAGACGTACTGGCCGGTCGCGCTGCCGTCGAGGACCGGGAAGGTGTTGACCACCGTGGCCGCCGTGTTGGTGATGCGAGAGAACGAATTGCCGGTACGGTCGTAGCGGTAGATTTCGACGTTGTTGTCGGCGTTCGTGCCGCTGTGCACGCAACTTGACGCAAAAACCAAATAGCGGCCATTGGCATTTTTGGTCAAATTCGGACTATTCATGTCGCACCCGGCCGTCGTGCCGAGCGGCCGGTCGATCGTCGAGCCGTTCCAGATCACGATCTTGCGCGTCGTGCCGGCGTTCGTCAGCGCGTTGCAGGTCGATTCGAACGCGATCACGCCGCCGTCGCCGCTGATCGTCGGCGCGGTGTTCTCGCAGCCGCTGGTGCCGGTGATCGTCGTCAGCGTATTGGTCGCGCGGTCGTAGCGGTAGATCTCGGCGTTGTCGGCCTCGGTCAGCGACGCCGAAATCGCGACATAGCGGCCGAGCCAGGTGGTCGACGAGACCGTCGCCGACTGCGCCGACATCGCGATGCCGCGAATCTGGCCGCCGCTCTGTACGGTCAGCGCGGCAGCGCGCGAGAACGCGGTGCCGTTCCAGAAATACAGCTGGTCGAGATAGTTCGGGTTCGCGCCGAGATTGCCGCTGTGGACGAACGCGACGTTCGTGCCGGTCGCGTCGCTGGAAATCAGGCGCGCGTTCGGCCGGCGCACCGCGAAGCCGCCGCCCTTGGCCTCGACGAAAGCGTCGAACGGCGTGTTCGTGAGCTGGACGATGCTGCCCACCTCGTTGCACGACGTCTTGAGCTGCACGTTGTCGATGAACAGGGTCGAGTCGACGTTGCGGTCGTTCTCGTCCGCGACCGAGAAGCGCAGCGTGACGTTGTTCGTGCCGGCGACGGTGTTCGGAAGCTGAATGCAGGTGCGCTGGAAGCTTGGCGGACCGAAGCGCAGGTTGACGCCGTCGAGCGCGTTCGGGCTGGTGATCTCGTTGTTCACCTGTGCCGCGTTCTGGCAATTGGAATTCGGGAAAGGTGAATAGCTGGAACCGTTCAGTTTGCAGCTCGAGCGCGAGAAGATGCGCGTGCCGTTGGACTTGACGTCCATGACGTCGTCGTACTGGTCGGGTTCGTTCTGCTCGCTCGATGCGAACGCCCAGTCGAAAGCGATGAAGGCTGGCGTGAAGTTGAACGTCATCGTGGTTTCGAGCCACGACACGTCATAGTCGTTGTTGCCGCCGAAGTCGTCGAAGTTGAGCGGGCCGCTCGAGCGTGCGCCGGGACCGGTCGAGATCGCCGCGGCCCAGGTGCCGTCCGGAATCACCAGCGTGCCGGTGACGTCGGCGTCGCGCACGGCGCCGGCGCGGTTGTCGCCGCCGATCGTCCAGCCGGTGATCGGGTTGCCGGCTTCGAAGCTGCCGTTGGCCGGGATCTGCGCGAGCGCGGGCGAGGCGAGCGCGCACAGCAGCAGCGCGGCGCACCACGAACGGAAGGCCGGGTGCAGGGTCATGGCGGAGAACTCCGGTTGGGATCGGCCGGCAGAACGAGTTCGCGGCCGAAGAGGAAGCGCTCGCCGAGCGTCAGCGAGGTTTCGACGAGCGTGCGTTCGAGGCGGTCGACCGCGCGCAGCGCGTAGGTGCCGGGGGGCAGGCCGTCGAGCCGGTAGTAGCCGTTCGTGTTGCTGCGCGCGCGCGCGCGAATCGCGCCGGTCGCGTCGACGACGAGCACGTCGATGTCAACGGCGGGCTTGCCGTCCGCACCGCGCACCTGACCGGCCAGGCCCAGGCGCAGCTCGAGGCCGAAGTCGACGCGCGTGAGGCTGCCGGCGCGCACTTCGACGCGGCGCGGCGCCTCGTGCACGGCCAGCTCGATCGGCAGACCCTCGTTGTCGAGTTCGACGCGATGCACGCCGGGGTCGAGGTTCTGCACGTGGTAGTGGCCGCCTTCTTCGGTGCGCGTACGCACATGTCCGTCGACGAGCACCGGGATGCCCGAAAGATCGAAGTCGGCGCGGGCGCCGGCCGGGCGCTCGACGATGCCCGAGACGCCGCCTTCGCGTTCGTAACCCTGGTTGACGCCGCCGCGCGCAAGGCCGGCGCCGGTGACGGCGAAATCGGCGACGATCGAGAAGCCGATCACCGTGCCGTCGCTCGCATGCAGCGGATCGCGCAGGGCGGTCAGCCGCGCCGACAGGCCGGGCCGCAGTTCGGCGCTCGCCTCGGCGAGAAAGCCGGTGCGGCCTTCGCCCCCCAGCACGCCGGCCGCCCACGCCAGATGCGCGCGGCCGCCCTCGTAGCGATTGAAGGTCGCGGTGTAGCGATTGCCGAGTTCGGTGTCGCGCTGGGCGGTGAACTGCAGGCGCGAGCGCGAGCCGAGATCCTGGTCGAGCGCGATTTGCGAGATATCGGCGTAGCGCGACGCCGACAGACGCGTGCCGCGGCGCACGGCCCATTGCGCGTCGTACGAATAGCGGCCGTCGTATTCCGGGCGGGCGCCGAGCGAGAAACGCGGCGTCGGGCGCCACGTCACGGCCGGCTTGGTGTAGCGGATGTCGCTGTAGGCGTCGCCGCTGATGTCCGAATGGATCAGCGATACGCGCAGCTGGTCGCCGAACGTGCGGCCGGCTTCGGCGCGGCGGTTGCGCGTGCCGAGAGAACCGTCGGCCTGGTAGTCGTCGTCGTAGTCGAGCCAGTTCGCGCGCCAGAACCACGGCCCGTACTGGCCGTCGCCGAGCACCTGGCGCGCACCGGCGCCGCTGTCGTCGCGGCCGGCGTACGCGGCCCATGAGCCCGCCATGCCGAGGTTCAGCGCGGTGCCGGCGACCGTCTGCCGCCGGCCGCCGATCGACTGCACGATCGCCTCGGCGGTCACGCGGTCGGTAAAGCCGCGGCGAAACTGGTAGAAGCCCGCGCCGCCGGTGCCCGAACGATTGTCGTCGAGCAGAAATCCGTTCGAACCGAGGCCGACGTAGTGGACGTTGACGCCTTCGGGCAGCTGCAGGTTGCCGGCCTGCGAATAGGTCTGGTCGACGCGCAGCGGCGTGCCGGTTTCGCCGAACGCGTACACCGCGACTTCGATCGGGATCGCGTCGCCCGGCGCGGCCGGCACGTCGCGGAATTCGTAGCGGCCGTCGAGCCGGATCGTCTGGCGCTGCAGCACCTGGCCGCCGTAGCGCAGCTCCGCCGTGCCGCCCGGCGGACCGCTGCCGCGGATCACGCTGGTCGGCCGCGCCTGGTACGGCACGAGCTGGCCGTAGTAGCCGCCGGCCGCTTCGTAGACGAGGTCGGGACGATTCGTCTGCGCGTACTGCACGCCGGTCATCTCGAACGAGGCGAGCAGCGGATGCAGCGCGAGGCGTTCCTGGCCGACGAGCCAGCGCGACTTGCCGCGATCGAGCAGCCACGACAGCGCCTGCACGTCGACGTCGTGGCTGTCGCCGCTGACGCCGTGGCTGAAGTCGGCGTGCCAGTAGCCCGGGCCGAGCGCGCCGGCGATGCGATGATTCATGTAGGCGGCAGCCTCGCCGTCGACGACGGTGCCGGACAGCTCGCTGCGCCAGCGCGACAGGCTCGCCTGCGGCGCGCGCACGTCGACGCTCTGGTCGGCGTCGCCGGCAGCCGGCGATTTGTCCGCGGCGCCGGGCTGCCAGGGGAGGTCGATGCGCAGTGCGAACTCGGCATCGTCGAACGCGACGCGTGCGGCGAGCACGCTCGACAGCGTCTGCAGCCCCGCATAGACGACGCCGCCGTCGGTGCGCAGCGACGCGGCCGGCAGCAGCGTCTGGCCGATCGGCGTCGTCAGTTGATAGTTGCCGTCGGCGTCCTTGGTCGAATCGATCGCGCTCGCGTGCAGGAACGCGTCGAGGTTGACGAAATCGGCGCCGTCCGGCTCGCGCCAGAGTGCAAGGTTGTCGTTGAGCTCGCGCCCGTTCAGGATCGGCACCACGAGCAGGATGCGTTTCTGCTGCGAGCCCGGCACCGAACCGCCGCCGTAGTACGAGAATCCCGGCGCGGCCGGCGCCGCCGGTTCCGCATGCGCGGCCGGCTGCGCGAGGACGAGCAGGGCCGAGCCGACGGCGGCGGCCAATGGGCGGACGCGCTGGCGCATCGGGCTACCGTGGCGCTTCCGTCACGGTGAACTCGACCGAGCGGTCGAGCGCCGCGTCGCCGAGCTTGCCGTTGAGATCGAGGACATAGCGGCCGGGCTTGAGCTTCGCCGCGCCGAACGGCGCGGTCAGCGTGCGCGTATCGCCCGGCAGCACCGGGTTGCCGGGCAGCACTTCGACCAGCATCTGGCCTTTCTTCAATTCCGGCGTCTGGTTGCCGACGCCCGGGACGATGTCGGTCGACGCGGTGCCCGGGTAGGCGGCGGCTTCCCACACGCTGTATTGGCCGGTGAAGCGCACGTTCGCGTTGCCGTCGTTTTTGATCGAGAAGCGCGCGCCGTTGCCGTCGGCCGCGATGGATTCGATCGTGCCGGCGCGCGTCGTCTTGCCGACCTGGACGTACAGCGCCGAGCGGAACTGGAATCGCGTGCGCATCTTCGCGTTTTCGACCGGCGGCACGACTTCGTCGAATACCAGCATCACGCGATGTTCGCCGGGCGGCAGTTCGACGGCCGGCCGCACGGTGAAGCGCACGGCCTGCGAAGAGCGCGGCTTGACGTCGAATTCGACCGGATTGACGACGACCCACTGGTCGAGCGTGGTCGGTCCCGACGGCAGCAGGCGCGGCTGGTTGTCGGCATCGGCGTCCCACGGCGCGAGCGACACGCGCACGCGCTTGGGCTGCTCGGTGTAGTTGAACATGCGGAACGTCTGGGTCTTGCCGGCATCCTCCAGGCTGAGGTCGTAATAGGCCGGGCTGATGCCGACCTGGGCGAACGCGTTCGTCGTCAAACCGAGCAACAGAACGATCAGAACAAGGATGCGCACTCAATAGCCCTCGATGCGGATGACGAGCCGACCCCGGTAGCGCGACGCGCTGCCCAGGGCCGAGGTGGGAATTTCAAGGACGATATCGCCCTCGGTCGCCTGGATCTGTGGACCAAGCGAGATCTGCCGTGCGGCGGCCTGCGTGACCGCCACCGGCAACTGCTGGCGAGGATCGTCGACTGATGACAAGACGCCGGGGCTGCCGTCGACGCCCTCGAGCGCGACGCGTACGCGTTGGGAGCCCGGTGCGCCGGCCGGATTGTCGAGCCGCCACAGGCCTTGCAACGGCCGTCGGATGACCGCCGGCAGCGGCGCCGGAGCGAGCGCGCCCTGGGCGACGAAGGCACCGTTCTGGTAGTGCCCGGTTACCGTCGCCTCGGGGCTCGGCTGGCGCGTGTCGCCGACGAGTTCGTGCACGGTGATCGGTTCGAGATGGATGGTATCGCGGGGCAGCGACAACACGCCGACGCCGGTCGCGTTGAGTGCGGCGAGCGGGTCCGCCGATCGCTGCGTCCCGCCGGGGGACGCAGCGATCGCCTGGACCAGCATGGCGGTGACGAGGGTCGTCAGCATGTCGGTTGCGGCGGGGACCGGATCAGGTGCTGGTGACGGTCAGCACGAAATTGACGTCGGTGTTCGAACCGGCCGTCGTGCTGTACAGACCCAGCGCCGTCGCGTTGGTCAGGTTGAGGTTCAGGCGCACGTCGCCCGAGCGCGGCGTTCCCAGGCCCGGGTCCGGGAACTGGATCGAGGCGGCCGGACCGGCGGCGCCGGACTGCACCTGATAGCCCGACAGGCCGATCGTGTTGCCCGCGACCGGGCCGGTCAGCGTCGTGCCGGCACCGGCGGCGACGGCAACCGTCGTCGTCGAGGCGCCGCCCGCGGCGCGGACCGCCCAGATGTTCTGCAGCACCAGCGGCAGCGCCGAGGCCGACAGGCCGAGCGCGGGCGGGGCGATATTGAAATTCGCGACGAGCGCGGTCGGCGTGACGGCCGGCGTCGGCACCGCGGTGACGGCGGCGGCCGCGGCACCCTGGTTGCAGGCGAACGTGTCGGTGCTGCCGGCGCAGCTCGCCGGCAGCGTGCCGGCGACGTCGGTCAGGTTGATGTTCACGTCGACCGACGAGTAGTAGTACAGAATGGTGATGCCGTTCTGCAGGTTGATGTCGACGTCGACGTTGCCGGTCGCCTGCGCGAACGCGGCAGTCGGAAACAGGCTGGAGGCGGCCAGGGCGCAGGCGGCAGCCAGTGCGAGGCGCTTGGTATGTTTGACGATCACGATGGGATTCCCCGTAGTGGATTGAAAACGCACTGCTGAGTACGTCTTTTGAGCAGCGCGTACGGCAAAGCACGCGGCATGCCGAAATGTGCGCTTCATCACACTTTGTGACACTCCGTAACAATCGCGGGGGATTTGCGCCGATTTCGATGAGCCGGCGGCTTGTCGGATTGCGAGTTACGGCGACTTCGGGAATCACGGTGGAGCAGTGCAGAAATGTCTGGCGTTTCCTGCCGGCAGTCTGTACGCTTCGCGCCCCGCTCGACGGCCGGCTCCGCTCGAGCGAATACTTGCAACGACGGCATTGACTTTCGTCCTGCAGGTCACGAAAATGCCGGGCTCCGTGCTGGAGGGATACCCAAGCGGCCAACGGGGGCAGACTGTAAATCTGCTGGCTTACGCCTTCGGTGGTTCGAATCCACCTCCCTCCACCAGTAACTGGTTCCGCACGAGCGGGAGTAGTTCAATGGTAGAACCTCAGCCTTCCAAGCTGATTGTGCGGGTTCGATTCCCGTCTCCCGCTCCATTGAATCATTGCCGCACGTTGCATTCGCTCACGTAGCTCAGTCGGTAGAGCACTTCCTTGGTAAGGAAGAGGTCGAAGGTTCGATTCCTTTCGTGAGCACCATCTGCGAGTTGTCGTTAACGCGTCAGTACTCGTCCACCTCCTTTGATTGATCTCTCGGGGTTTTGCAGGCATGGCCAAGGGTAAATTCGAGCGTACCAAGCCGCATGTCAACGTCGGCACGATTGGTCACGTGGATCACGGCAAGACGACGCTGACGGCGGCGCTGACGAAGATCGGCGCGGAGCGTTTCGGCGGCGAATTCAAGGCGTACGACCAGATCGACGCGGCGCCGGAAGAGAAGGCGCGCGGCATCACGATTTCGACGGCGCACGTGGAATACGAATCGCCGAACCGTCACTACGCGCACGTGGACTGCCCGGGCCATGCCGACTACGTGAAGAACATGATCACGGGTGCGGCGCAGATGGACGGCGCGATCCTGGTGTGCTCGGCCGCTGACGGCCCGATGCCGCAGACGCGCGAACACATCCTGCTGGCGCGCCAGGTCGGTGTGCCGTACGTGGTGGTGTTCCTGAACAAGGCTGACATGGTCGACGACGCCGAGCTGCTGGAGCTCGTCGAAATGGAAGTGCGCGAACTGCTGAGCAAGTACGAGTTCCCGGGCGACGACACGCCGGTGATCAAGGGTTCGGCGCTCAAGGCGCTGGAAGGCGATCAGAGCGAAATCGGCGTGCCGGCGATCATCAAGCTGGTGGAAGCGCTGGATACGTACATTCCGGAACCGGTGCGCGTGCTGGACAAGCCGTTCCTGATGCCGGTGGAAGACGTGTTCTCGATTTCCGGTCGCGGTACGGTGGTGACCGGTCGCGTGGAGCGCGGCGTGATCAAGGTCGGCGAAGAAATCGAAATCGTGGGCATTCGTCCGACGGTGAAGACGACGGTGACGGGCGTTGAAATGTTCCGCAAGCTGCTCGATCAGGGCCAGGCGGGCGACAACGTGGGCCTGCTGCTGCGCGGCACGAAGCGCGACGACGTGGAGCGCGGCCAGGTGCTGTGCAAGCCGGGTTCGATCAACCCGCACACGAAGTTCGAAGCCGAGGTGTACGTGCTGTCGAAGGAAGAGGGCGGTCGTCATACGCCGTTCTTCAAGGGTTACCGCCCGCAGTTCTACTTCCGCACGACGGACGTGACGGGCAACGTGGAACTGCCGGAAGGCGTCGAGATGGTGATGCCGGGCGACAACGTGAAGATGGTCGTGACGCTGATCGCGCCGATCGCGATGGAAGAAGGTCTGCGCTTCGCGATCCGCGAAGGCGGCCGTACCGTCGGCGCCGGCGTCGTCGCCAAGATCTTCGCTTGATGTAGCGACGACGAACCCCCAGCTGGACGGTTCGTTTCGCGAGGATGAGGCTTTGGCGGCGCAAGCCGCCGAAGCTGTTTAGGAAAGACCAGGTTTTACGCGGTACGCCAGTAGCTCAATTGGCAGAGCAGCGGTCTCCAAAACCGCAGGTTGGGGGTTCGAGTCCCTCCTGGCGTGCCATTCGTCGGGTTTTCGGCTTGGCTCAAGCGCGCAAGCGCCGACGCGGGGCCCGTAACGGCCGCTAGAGATAATGAACGCGAAAGTCGAACAAGCTTCCGGCGTCAACGCCACCGACATCGTCAAGCTCGTGCTGGCCGCCGCTGTCGGCGTCGCCGGCATTGTCGGTTTCTACTACTTTGCCGATACGGCGAAGATTCTGCGCGTGCTCGGCCTGCTCGCCGCGCTCGTCGCCGCCGGCGCGCTCGTCGTCATCACGGCGCCGGGCCGCGCGCTCGTCGAGTTCCTGCGCAAGTCGCACCTCGAGCTGCGCAAGGTCGTGTGGCCGACGCGCGACGAAACGATTCGTTCGACCGGCGTGATCATCGTCGTCGTGATCATCATCAGCATCATCCTCGGCCTCATCGACCTGCTGCTGAAGGTCGTGGTCATGGACTGGCTGCTCAAGCTCTGAGCACAGGGAAGATCATGGCCAAGCGTTGGTATGTGGTTCACGCCTATTCGGGATTCGAGCATCAGGTCGCGCGCGCCCTGAAGGATCGCGTCGTGCGGTTCGAGATGCAGGACAAGTTCGGCGAGATTCTCGTTCCGACCGAGGAAGTGATCGAGATGCGCGGCGGCCAGAAGCGCCGCAGCGAGCGCAAGTTCTACCCGGGCTACGTGTTCGTCGAAATCGAAACCGATTCCGAGAACAAGGCGCCGAAGATCGACGACGAATCCTGGCATCTCGTCAAGGAAACGCCGAAGGTGATGGGCTTCATCGGCGGCACCGCCGACCGCCCGCTCCCGATCAAGGACGCCGATGCCGAACGCATGCTCCAGCGCATTCGCGAAGGCGCCGAGAAGCCGCGTCCGCGCGTGCTGTTCGAGCCGGGCGAGATGGTGCGCGTCATCGACGGTCCGTTCGTCGACTTCAACGGCGTGGTCGAAGAGATCAACTACGAAAAGAGCCGCCTGCGCGTGGCGGTTCTGATTTTCGGGCGCTCGACGCCGGTCGAACTCGAGTTCGGCCAGGTCGAGAAGGCCTAAAGGTGTAAGGCCGTCCACGGACGGCTTTACGGCTAAAACAGAGCGAGGAGCCGCAAGGCGTCTGCACTCGCAGGAGTAAATCATGGCAAAGAAAGTCGTCGGCTATATCAAGCTGCAGGTGAAGGCCGGTCAGGCCAACCCCTCGCCGCCGGTCGGTCCCGCGCTCGGTCAGCGCGGCCTCAACATCATGGAATTCTGCAAGGCGTTCAACGCCGCGACGCAGAAGCTGGAACCGGGCCTGCCGATTCCGGTCGTGATCACGGCGTATTCCGACCGTTCGTTCACGTTCATCACCAAGACCCCGCCGGCTTCGATCCTTCTCAAGAAGGCCGCCGGCATCGCGTCGGGCTCCAAGCGCCCGAACACGGAAAAGGTCGGCAAGGTCACGCGCAAGCAGCTCGAAGAAATCGCGACGACCAAGATGCCGGATCTCACCGCCGCTGACCTCGAAGCCGCCGTGCGCACCATCGCCGGCAGCGCGCGCAGCATGGGCCTGAACACGGAGATCTGACGTCATGGCAAAGATCAGCAAGCGTTTCAAAGCCCTCCAGGGCCTCGTCGAGCCGGGCAAGGCGTATGCCGTCGATGCCGCTCTGAAGATCCTCAAGGACAATTCGAAGACGAAGTTCGTCGAATCCGTCGACGTCTCGGTCCGCCTCGGCATCGACGCCAAGAAGTCGGACCAGGGCGTGCGCGGCTCGAGCCTGCTGCCGCACGGCACCGGCAAGACGATCCGCGTCGCGGTGTTCTGCCCGCCGGGCGAGAAGGCGGAAGCGGCCAAGGCCGCCGGTGCCGACGCCGTGGGCATGGACGACCTCGCCGAAAAGATGCAGGCCGGCGAACTCAACTACGGCCGCATCATCGCCACGCCGGACGCGATGCGCGTCGTCGGAAAGCTCGGTCAGCTGCTCGGCCCGCGCGGCCTGATGCCGAACCCGAAGGACGGCTCGGTCACGGCCGACGTCGCCACCGCGGTGAAGAACGCCAAGGCGGGTCAGGTGAAGTTCCGCAACGACAAGGCCGGCATCATCCACGCGACGATCGGCAAGGCGAACTTCGGCGCCGACGCGCTCAAGGACAACCTCAACGCGCTGCTGGCCGACCTCGTCAAGGCGAAGCCGTCCACCGCGAAGGGCCAGTACCTGCAGAAGGTTTCGCTGTCGACCACGATGGGCCTCGGCGTGATCGTCGACCAGTCCACGCTCGGCGTGAAGCTGTAAGTTTTCTTTCAACGCGATTCGCCCGGAGACGGCGAAGCGCAAACCGGTGCGAGAGCGCCGGACGATTTTGAGGGCTCCCGGTCAGTGACGACCGGGCGCCGTCAAAGACCGCAGGCGATCGGAACGATTCGCCCGGGAGTGCAAGGAAGCGCTGCACTGCGAAGGATGCTCCCGGCCGTATCGCGAAGGTCTTAATCGCACGGCCTGCGCAGATGGTGCTGCCCGAACAGGTTTACCTGGAACGGCCACCAAAACCGGTATCGAGAGATACCAGCGGATCAAAGAAGGACGATCGATCCGTCGTCGCTTTGGATCTCGTCGCGCAGGAGCGCGGACGGATCCGGTTCGGAGAACGCAATGGCGCTCAATCTTGCGCAAAAGAAAGAGGTCGTTGCCGAACTGGCGAATGTGGCTTCCTCGGCTTATTCCCTGGTTGCCGCCCAGTATGCCGGTCTTACCGTCGGCCAGCTCACCGAGCTGCGCAAGAAGGCGCGTCAGAACGGGGTGTATCTCAAGGTTGCGAAGAACACCCTCGTTTCCCGCGCAGTGGAAGGTACCGATTACGAGTGCGTCAAGGACTCGCTGACCGGTCCCCTGCTGTATGCCTTCTCGAAGGAAGATCCGGGCGCCGCTGGGCGTCTGATCAAGGAATTCGCCAAGGGAACGGACAAGCTGAAGCCGACTCTGGTCGCCATCGGCGGCAAGGCATACCCGGGCTCGCACGTCGACGTGCTGGCCTCGCTGCCGACCCGCGATCAGGCGCTCAGCATGTTCCTCAGCGTACTCGTCCAGCCTGCCACCATGCTCGTTCGTCTGCTGTCGGAGCCCGCGTCCCAGGTGGCGCGCGTTACGAAGGCGGTCGGCGAGAAGCAGGCGGCGTAAGCCACACGCCAAGCCGGTCACGAAATTCACGTATAGCCGTTTAATCCAGGAGTTATCACAATGTCTCTCTCCAACGAGCAGATCATCGAAGCGATCGCCGGCAAGACCCTCATCGAAGTGATGGAGCTGGTCAAGGCGATGGAAGAAAAGTTCGGCGTGTCCGCCGCCGCCCCGGTTGCCGTGGCCGCCGGCCCGGCCGCCCCGGCTGCCGCCGTCGAAGAAAAGACCGAATTCACCGTCGTCCTCAAGGCCGCCGGCGAGAAGAAGGTCGAAGTCATCAAGGCGATCCGTGCGATCACCGGCCTGGGCCTCAAGGAAGCCAAGGACCTCGTCGAATCCGCTCCGGCCACCGTCAAGGAAGCCGCCAGCAAGGACGACTCGGCCAAGTTCAAGAAGGAACTGGAAGCTGCCGGCGCCACCGTCGAGATCAAGTAAGCGACGCATTGCGTCGCCTGCTAGACCAGGCAAGTCGAAAGCCTGGGGGCGTAAGCTCCCGGGCTTTCACTGTTTCACCGTTGTTCGCGATGGATCGCGACTATCGGAAAACGGTGCGTGGTGATGCGAACACCAACGTAACTGGCACGCCGTTTTCCGATATCCGTTTTCCCTTCCACGCCGGCGCATCTGTGACGGCGGCTATAACCCGAGGCGGTACCCGACCATGACCTACTCGTTCACTCAAAAGAAGCGTATCCGCAAGGATTTCGGCAAGCGTCCCGTCGTGCTCGACGTGCCGTTCCTGCTCGCGATCCAGGTGGATTCCTACCGCGAGTTCCTGCAGCTCGAAGCCGGCGGCATCACGGCGCGCGAAGACAAGGGCCTGCACGCGGCGCTGAAATCGGTATTCCCGATCTCCAGCTATTCCGGCAATGCCGCACTCGAGTACGTCAGCTATCGTCTGGGCGAGCCGCCTTTCGACGAGCGCGAATGCCGCCAGCGCGGCATGAGCTACGGCGCGCCGCTGCGTGTGACCGTGCGCCTGGTCATCTACGACAAGGACAGCCCGGCCAGCAACAAGGCGATCAAATATGTGAAGGAGCAAGAAGTGTACATGGGCGAACTGCCGCTCATGACCGACACCGGCACCTTCATCGTCAACGGCACCGAGCGCGTCATCGTCTCGCAGCTGCATCGTTCGCCGGGCGTGTTCTTCGACCACGACCGCGGCAAGACGCACAGCTCGGGCAAGCTCCTTTTCTCCGCGCGCGTGATTCCGTACCGCGGTTCGTGGCTCGACTTCGAGTTCGACCCGAAGGACTGCCTGTTCACGCGTATCGACCGTCGCCGCAAACTGCCGGTGACGGTGCTGCTGCGCGCGCTCGGCTACACCAACGCCGAAATGCTCGACCTGTTCTTCGAGAAGAACACGTTCACGCTCGGCAAGCAGGGCGGCGCCGAACTCGAACTCGTCGCCGAGCGTCTGCGCGGCGAAACGCTGAACTTCGACCTGCGCGCCGGCGAGCGCGTCGTCGTGGAGGCCGGCAAGCGCATCACCGCGCGCCACGTGCGCGACCTGCAGAAAGAAAACATCACGTCGCTCGAAGTGCCGGACGACTACCTGCTCGGCCGCATCCTCGCGCACGACGTCGTCGACAAGAAGACGGGCGAGCTGATCGCCACGGCGAACGAAGAGCTCAACGAAACGCTGCTCGAGAAGTTCCGCAAGGCCGGCGTCGAGAAGATCGCCACGCTGTGGGTGAACGATCTCGACCGCGGTCCGTACATTTCCTCGACGCTGCGCATCGATTCGACCAAGACGCCGCTCGAGGCGCTGGTCGAAATCTACCGCATGATGCGTCCGGGCGAGCCGCCGACGAAGGAAGCGGCGCAGAACCTGTTCTTCAACCTGTTCTTCACGTTCGAGCGCTACGACCTCGATCGCGTCGGTCGAATGAAGTTCAACCGCCGCGTCGGCCGCAAGGACGACAACGGCCCGGGCATCCTGTACGACCACAAGTACCTGAACGAGCGCAACGACGAAGAGTCCAAGCGCCTGGTGCGCGAGCTCGGCCAGACGTCGGACATCCTCGACGTGATCCGCACGCTGTGCGAAATCCGCAACGGTCGCGGCACCGTCGACGACATCGACCATCTCGGCAACCGCCGCGTGCGTTCGGTCGGCGAAATGGCCGAGAACGTGTTCCGCATCGGCCTCGTGCGCGTCGAGCGTGCGGTCAAGGAGCGCCTGTCGCTCGCCGAGTCGGAAGGCCTGACGCCGCAGGAACTGATCAACGCCAAGCCAGTGGCCGCGGCGATCAAGGAGTTCTTCGGCTCGTCGCAGCTGTCGCAGTTCATGGACCAGAACAACCCGCTGTCGGAAGTGACGCACAAGCGTCGCGTGTCGGCGCTCGGTCCGGGCGGCCTGACGCGCGAACGCGCGGGCTTCGAAGTGCGCGACGTTCATCCGACGCACTACGGACGCGTGTGCACGATCGAAACGCCGGAAGGCCCGAACATCGGCCTGATCAACTCGCTCGCGGTGTACGCGCGCACGAACGACTACGGCTTCCTCGAGACGCCGTACCGCCGCGTGACGGACGGCAAGGTGACGAGCGAAGTCGACTACCTGTCGGCGATCGGCGAAGGCGAATTCGTCATCGCGCAGGCGAACTCCTCGCTGACCGAAGACGGCCGCTTCATCGACGAATACGTCGCGTGCCGCTTCCGCGGCGAATCCGAACTGCGCCTGTCGAGCGACGTGCACTACATGGACGTCTCGCCGATGCAGACCGTGTCGGTCGCCGCGGCGCTCGTGCCGTTCCTCGAACACGACGACGCGAACCGCGCACTGATGGGCGCGAACATGCAGCGCCAGGCCGTACCGACGCTGCGCGCCGAGAAGCCGCTCGTCGGCACCGGCATCGAGCGCGCGGTGGCGCGCGACTCGGGCGTGCTCGTGCTCGCCAAGCGCGGCGGCGTGATCGACCAGGTCGACGCGGGCCGCATCGTGGTGCGCGCGCATGAATCGGAAGTCGACGACAACGACGCCGGCGTCGACATCTACACGCTGACGAAGTACACGCGTTCGAACCAGAACACCTGCATGAACCAGCGTCCGCTGGTGAAGGTCGGCGACATCGTGGCCCGCGGCGACGCGCTCGCCGACGGCCCGTCGACCGACATCGGCGAGCTCGCGCTCGGCCAGAACATGCTGGTCGCGTTCATGCCGTGGAACGGCTACAACTTCGAAGACTCGATCCTGATCTCCGAACGCGTCGTCGAAGAAGACCGCTACACGACGATCCACATCGAAGAACTGACCTGCGTCGCGCGCGACACGAAGCTCGGCCCTGAAGAAATCACGGCCGACATCCCGAACGTCGGCGAGCAGGCGCTTTCGCGCCTGGACGAATCCGGCGTCGTCTACATCGGCGCGGAAGTGAAGGCCGGCGACATCATGGTCGGCAAGGTCACGCCGAAGGGCGAGTCGCAGCTGACACCGGAAGAAAAGCTCCTGCGCGCGATCTTCGGCGAGAAGGCGTCCGACGTGAAGGACAGCTCGCTGCGCGTGCCGCCGGGCATGGACGGCACGGTCATCGACGTGCAGGTGTTCACGCGCGACGGCATCGAGAAGGACAAGCGCGCGCGCCAGATCGAAGAGATGGAGATCAAGCGCGTCAAGAAGGACTTCGACGACCAGTTCCGCATCCTCGAAAGCGCGATCTACGCGCGTCTGCGTTCGGCGCTGCTCGGCAAGGTCGCCAACCACGGCCCGAACGGCCTGAAGAAGGGCGCCGAGATCACCAACGAGTATCTCGACGAACTCAAGAAGGACGAGTGGTTCAAGCTCGGCGTCAAGGACGACGACGCGGCCGACTTCCTCGAGCGCGCGGCCGAGCAGATCCGCCGCCACCGCGAGGAGTTCGACCGCCGCTTCAAGGAGAAGCAGGGCAAGATCACGCAGGGCGACGATCTCGCCCCGGGCGTGCTCAAGATGGTCAAGGTCTACCTCGCCGTGAAGCGCCGCATCCAGCCGGGCGACAAGATGGCCGGCCGCCACGGCAACAAGGGTGTCGTGTCGATGATCGTACCGGTCGAGGACATGCCGTTCTCGGCGGACGGTCGTCCGGTCGATATCGTGCTGAACCCGCTCGGCGTGCCGTCGCGTATGAACATCGGCCAGATTCTCGAAGTCCACCTCGGTTGGGCGGCGAAGGGCCTGGGCCACAAGATCGAAGCGATGATCGCGGCCAACGAGAAGGTGGGCGAACTGCGCAAGTTCCTCGACCAGATCTACAACCACGACAAGTCGGCGTTCGGCGATCGCGTCGACCTGAGGGAATTCAGCGACGACGAACTGCTGAACCTCGCCAAGAACCTCGTTCGCGGCGTGCCGATGGCGACGCCGGTGTTCGACGGCGCGGCCGAAGAAGAGATCAAGGCGATGCTCGCGCTCGCCGATCTGCCGTCGTCGGGTCAGACGACGCTGTTCGACGGACGCACCGGCGAATCGTTCGACCGCAAGGTCACGGTCGGCTACATGCACATGCTCAAGCTCAACCACCTGGTCGACGACAAGATGCACGCGCGTTCGACCGGCCCGTACTCGCTCGTCACGCAGCAGCCGCTCGGCGGCAAGGCGCAGTTCGGCGGCCAGCGCTTCGGCGAAATGGAAGTGTGGGCGCTCGAAGCGTACGGCGCGGCGTACACGCTGCAGGAAATGCTGACGGTCAAGTCCGACGACGTGCCGGGCCGCAACCAGATGTACAAGAACATCGTCGACGGCAACCACGAGATGGCCGCGGGCATGCCGGAATCCTTCAACGTGCTGGTGAAGGAAATCCGCTCGCTCGCGATCAACATCGAACTGGAAGAGACGAAGTAAGCGGCCGGCTTGAGGAGATTACGAGATGAAAGACTTGCTCAACCTGTTCAACCAGCAGCGACAGACGCTGGACTTCGACTCGATCCGTATCGGCCTTGCGTCGCCGGACCTGATTCGTTCGTGGTCGTTCGGCGAAGTGAAGAAGCCGGAAACGATCAACTACCGCACGTTCAAGCCCGAACGCGACGGCCTGTTCTGCGCGGCGATCTTCGGACCGATCAAGGACTACGAGTGCCTGTGCGGCAAGTACAAGCGCATGAAGCACCGCGGCGTCGTGTGCGAAAAGTGCGGCACGGAAGTGACGCTGGCCAAGGTGCGCCGCGAGCGCATGGGCCACATCGAACTGGCCTCGCCGACCGCGCACATCTGGTTCCTGAAGTCGCTGCCGTCGCGCATCGGCCTCATGCTCGACATGACGCTGCGCGACATCGAGCGCATTCTGTACTTTGAAGCCTATGTCGTCGTCGAGCCGGGTCTGACCGCGCTCGAACGCGGCCAGCTCCTGACCGAAGAGCAGTACCTGCAGGCGGTCGAAGAGCACGGCGACGAATTCGACGCGCGCATGGGCGCCGAAGCGGTGTACGAACTCTTGAAGTCGATCGACTTGAACCAGGAGCTCGTCAAGCTGCGCGAAGAAATCGCCTCGACGAATTCGGAAACGAAGCTGAAGCGTCTGTCCAAGCGCATCAAGCTCGTCGAGAGCTTCATCGAGTCGGGCAACCGTCCCGAGTGGATGGTCATGACCGTGCTGCCGGTGCTGCCGCCGGACCTGCGTCCGCTCGTGCCGCTCGACGGCGGCCGTTTCGCGACGTCGGACCTGAACGACCTGTACCGTCGCGTCATCAATCGCAACAACCGCCTGAAGCGGCTGCTCGAACTCAATGCACCGGACATCATCGTGCGCAACGAAAAGCGCATGCTGCAGGAGTCGGTCGACGCGCTGATGGACAACGGCCGTCGCGGCCGTGCGATCACGGGCACGAACAAGCGCCCGCTCAAGTCGCTCGCCGATATGATCAAGGGCAAGCAGGGCCGCTTCCGCCAGAACCTGCTCGGCAAGCGCGTCGACTACTCCGGCCGTTCGGTCATCGTGGTCGGTCCGACGCTCAAGCTGCACCAGTGCGGCCTGCCGAAGAAGATGGCGCTCGAGCTGTTCAAGCCGTTCATCTTCTCGAAGCTGCAGCGTCGCGGCCTCGCCACGACGATCAAGGCGGCGAAGAAGCTCGTCGAGCGCGAAGAAGCGCAGGTGTGGGACATCCTCGAAGAGGTGATCCGCGAACACCCGGTCATGCTCAACCGCGCGCCGACGCTGCACCGCCTCGGCATCCAGGCGTTCGAGCCGGTCCTGATCGAAGGCAAGGCGATCCAGCTGCATCCGCTCGTCTGTACCGCGTTCAACGCCGACTTCGACGGCGACCAGATGGCCGTGCACGTGCCGCTGTCGCTCGAAGCGCAGCTCGAAGCGCGCGCGCTGATGATGTCGACGAACAACATCCTGTCCCCGGCGAACGGCGATCCGATCATCGTGCCGACGCAGGACGTCGTGCTCGGCCTGTACTACATGACCCGCGAACTCGTGAACGCGAAGGGCGAGGGCATGGTGTTCGCGAACGTCGCCGAAGTGCATCGCGCCTATCAGAACCGTGCGGTCGACCTGCACGCGAAGGTGAAGGTGCGCCTGCGCCTCGTCGAGCTCGACGACACGACCGGTCAGCGCACCGAGCGCACGTCGATCGAAACGACGACGGTGGGCCGAGCGCTGCTGCACGAAATCATTCCGCCGGGCCTGCCGTTCGCGCTCGTCAACACCGAGCTGACGAAGAAGGCGATCTCGCGCCTGATCAACGCGTGCTATCGCAAGCTGGGTCTGAAGGACACCGTCGTGTTCGCCGACCAGCTGATGTACACGGGCTTCCACTACGCCACGCGCGCCGGCATTTCGATCGGCATCGACGATATGAAGATCCCGGGCGAAAAGCGCGCGATCCTCGAAGTCGCCGAGAAGGAAGTCGTCGAGATCCAGGAGCAGTTCCAGTCGGGTCTCGTGACGTCGGGCGAGCGCTACAACAAGGTCGTCGACATCTGGTCGCGTACGAACGAGCAGGTCGCGCAGGCCATGATGCGCGGCATCGGCTTCGAGAAGATCACCAACTCGAAAGGCGAAGTCGTCGAACAGAAGTCGATGAACTCGATCTACATCATGGCCGACTCCGGCGCGCGCGGCAGCGCGGCGCAGATCCGCCAGCTCGCCGGCATGCGCGGCCTGATGGCCAAGCCGGACGGCTCGATCATCGAAACGCCGATCAAGGCGAACTTCCGCGAAGGCCTCGACGTTCTGCAGTACTTCATCTCGACCCACGGCGCCCGCAAGGGTCTGGCCGATACGGCGCTGAAGACCGCGAACTCGGGTTACCTCACGCGTCGTCTCGTCGACGTGGCACAGGACATGGTCGTTACCTCGGTCGACTGCGAAACGTACGCGGGCCTGACGATGACCGCGATCGTGGAAGGCGGCGACGTCGTCGAACCGCTTCGCGATCGCGTGCTGGGTCGCGTCATCGCCGAAGACGTGTACGCGCCGGGCAACGACGATCAGCCGATCGTCACGCGCAACACGCTGCTCGACGAAGCGCTGGTCGACAAGATGGACCAGGCCAGCGTGCAGTCGGTCAAGGTGCGTTCGCCGATCACCTGCGAAACGCGTTTCGGCGTGTGCGCGCAGTGCTACGGCCGCGATCTGGCGCGCGGTCACCTCGTGAACCAGGGCGAAGCGGTCGGCGTCATCGCGGCGCAGTCGATCGGCGAGCCGGGCACGCAGCTGACGATGCGTACGTTCCACATCGGCGGTGCGGCGTCTCGTGCGGCGGCGGTCGACAACGTGCAGGTCAAGACGACCGGCGCGCTGCGCTTCAACAACTTGAAGACCGTGCAGCACAGCCAGGGTCACCTGGTCGCCGTGTCGCGTTCGGGCGAAGTGTCCGTGCTCGATACGCACGGCCGCGAGCGCGAGCGCTACAAGGTGCCGTACGGCGCCACGATCTCGGTCAAGGACGGCGCGCCGGTCAAGGCCGGCCAGATCGTCTCGAACTGGGATCCGCACACCCATCCGATCGTGTCGGAAGTCGCGGGCGTCCTGCGCTTCATCGACTTCATCGACGGCGTGACCGTGCAGTCGCAGACCGACGAACTCACCGGCCTCGACAGCGCGGTGGTCACCGATCCGAAGCGTCGCGGCACGCAGGCGAAGGATCTGCGTCCGACCGTGCGCATCGAAGACAAGAAGGGCAAGGAACTCAAGCTGCCCGGCACCGACATTCCCGCGCAGTACTTCCTGCCGGCCGGCGCGATCGTGTCGCTGCAGGACGGTTCCGAAGTCGGCGTCGGCGACGTCGTGGCGCGTATTCCGCAGGAAACGTCGAAGACCCGCGACATCACCGGCGGTCTGCCGCGCGTCGCGGACCTGTTCGAAGCGCGCAAGCCGAAGGAACCGGCGATCCTCGCCGAGCGCTCCGGCATCATCAGCTTCGGCAAGGACACCAAGGGCAAGCAGCGCCTGATCATCAAGGACTCCGACGGCAACGAGCACGAAGAGCTCATTCCGAAATGGCGTCACGTGATCGTGTTCGAAGGCGAACACGTGGAGAAGGGCGAAACCGTCGTCGACGGCGAACCCAATCCGCACGACATCCTGCGTCTCCTGGGCGTCGAGCCGCTCGCGGCCTACCTCGTCAAGGAAATCCAGGACGTCTACCGCCTGCAGGGCGTGCGCATCAACGACAAGCACATCGAAACGATCATTCGCCAGATGCTGCGCAAGGTCGAGATCACGGTCGCCGGCGATACGCGCTTCCTGCGCGGCGAGCAGGTCGATCGTCTGCGTACGATCGAGGAGAACCGTCGCGCCGAGGCCCGCAACGAACTGCCGGCCCAGTACGATCCGGTGCTGCTCGGCATCACCAAGGCGTCGCTCGCGACCGAGTCGTTCATCTCGGCCGCGTCGTTCCAGGAAACCACTCGCGTCCTTACCGAAGCGGCGGTTCGCGGTACGCGCGATACCTTGCGTGGCCTGAAGGAGAATGTTATTGTCGGCCGCTTGATTCCCGCGGGTACGGGTCTCGCCTTCCACGCGACGCGCCGCCGCAATGCGGCCGGCGGTCTGTCGGATTCGGACATCGAGACCCTGCGCGGCGGCGTAACGGAGTTCGTCTCCGATTCCGCCGACGACGGCGGCTGAAATCCGTGCGCCCCTGGCGGCGCACAAAACCAACATCGAAAAGAGGCGCAGGACGCGCCTCGTGTTCGAGGACACGGATGTGGAGACGGGGCGTCGTCGTGTTGACGCCCTTGTCAACCGCTTGTTAAACTCTTGCGTCTTGGCAGGCCGATTTGTCTCGGCCTGTCTTTTGTTTCTTAAGGCATCCACGAATGGCGACTATCAACCAGCTGGTGCGTAAACCGCGTAGCCCGAAGACCTACAAGAGCGCGTCTCCGGCGCTGCAGAGCTGCCCGCAGCGTCGCGGCGTCTGCACCCGCGTGTACACGACCACCCCGAAGAAGCCGAACTCGGCGCTGCGCAAGGTGGCGAAGGTTCGTTTGACCAACGGCTACGAGGTCATCAGCTACATCGGCGGCGAAGGCCACAATCTGCAGGAGCACTCGGTGGTCCTGATCCGCGGCGGTCGCGTGAAGGATCTGCCGGGCGTGCGCTACCACACCGTGCGCGGTTCGCTCGACGCCGCCGGCGTCACGAAGCGTCGCCAGGGTCGTTCGAAGTACGGCGCCAAGCGCCCGAAGTCCTGATAGAGAAGGCTTGAATCATGTCGCGTAAAGGTTCCGCCCCTACCCGTGTCCTGCTCTCGGATCCGAAGCATGGCAGCCAGTTGATCGCCCGCTTCATCAACATGGTGATGAAGAGCGGCAAGAAGTCCGTTGCCGAAGGCATCGTCTACGGCGCGCTCGACCATATCGGTCAGAAGAACGCCGATTCGCTCGGCCTCGTCGAGAAGGCGTTGAACAACGTCGCTCCGGCGGTCGAAGTGAAGTCCCGCCGCGTCGGCGGTGCGACGTATCAGGTGCCGGTCGAAGTCCGTTCGGCTCGCCGCACGGCGCTGGCGATGCGCTGGGTCATCGATGCGGCGCGCAAGCGCAGCGAAAACTCGATGCCGCGCAAGCTCGCCGCCGAGCTGCTTGAAGCTGCCGAGAACCGCGGCTCCGCGGTCAAGAAGCGCGAAGAAACGCATCGTATGGCGGAAGCCAACAAGGCGTTCTCGCACTATCGCTGGTAAGAGTTGAGGGAACGACTGTGGCCCGTACTACCCCTATCGATCGTTATCGCAACTTCGGCATCATGGCTCACATCGATGCCGGCAAGACGACGACGACCGAACGCATCCTGTATTACACCGGCGTCAACCACAAAATCGGCGAAGTGCACGAAGGTGCCGCGACGATGGACTGGATGGAGCAGGAACAAGAGCGCGGCATCACGATCACGTCGGCCGCGACGACCTGCTTCTGGAAGGGCATGGACATGTCCTTTCCGGAACACCGCTTCAACATCATCGATACGCCGGGCCACGTCGACTTCACGATCGAAGTCGAGCGCTCGCTGCGCGTGCTCGACGGCGCCGTGTTCGTGCTGTGCGCGGTCGGCGGCGTTCAGCCGCAGTCGGAAACCGTGTGGCGTCAGGCCAACAAGTACGGTGTGCCGCGTCTTGCGTTCGTCAACAAGATGGACCGCACCGGCGCCGACTTCAAGAAGGTCGTCGGCCAGCTGAAGTCGCGCCTCGGCGCGAACCCGGTGCCGATGCAGGTGCCGATCGGCGCCGAAGAAAACTTCGAAGGCGTGATCGACCTCGTCAAGATGAAGGCGATCTACTGGGATCCGGATTCGCAGGGTACGAAGTTCGAGTACCGCGACATTCCGGCGCACCTCGCCGACGAGTGCAAGGCGGCGCACAACTACCTCGTCGAGTCGGCCGCAGAAACGTCGGACGCCTTGATGGACAAGTATCTCGGCGGTGAGGAACTCACCGAAGCCGAAATCATGTCGGGTATTCGCGCCGGCACGCTGGCGACGAGCCTGATCCCGGTGTTCTGCGGCACGGCCTTCAAGAACAAGGGCGTGCAGGCGATGCTGGACGCGGTGATCCGCTACCTGCCGGCGCCGTCCGATCGTCCGCCGGTCAAGGGCATCGACGAAAACGAGAAGGAAGCGCAGCGCGCTGCCGGCGACACCGAGCCGTTCTCGGCGCTCGCGTTCAAGATCATGACCGATCCGTTCGTCGGCTCGCTGTCGTTCTTCCGTGTCTACTCGGGCACGCTGAACTCCGGCGACACTGTGTACAACCCGGTCAAGAGCAAGAAAGAACGCGTCGGCCGCATTCTGCAGATGCACGCGAACCAGCGTGACGAAATCAAGGAAGTCCGTGCCGGCGACATCGCCGCGGCGGTCGGCCTCAAGGACGTCACGACCGGCGACACGCTGTGCTCGCAGGATCACGTCATCACGCTCGAGCGCATGATCTTCCCGGAGCCCGTCATCGCGATGGCGGTCGAGCCGAAGACCAAGTCGGACCAGGAAAAGATGGGCATGGCGCTGTCGCGCTTGGCGCAGGAAGATCCGTCGCTGCGCGTGCGCACCGACGAGGAATCCGGCCAGACCATCATCGCCGGCATGGGCGAGCTGCATCTGGAAATCATCGTCGACCGCATGAAGCGCGAGTTCAACGTCGAGGCGAACGTCGGCAAGCCGCAGGTCGCCTATCGCGAAACCATCCGCAAGATGGTCAAGCAGGACGGCAAGTTCGTGCGCCAGTCGGGCGGTCGCGGCCAGTACGGTCACGTCGTGCTCGAGCTGCATCCGCAGGAGCGCGGTGCGGGTTACGTGTTCGAGAACGCGATCGTCGGCGGCGTCGTGCCGAAGGAATACATCCCGGCGGTCGACAAGGGCATCCAGGAAGCGATGCAGAACGGCGTTCTCGCCGGCTTCCCGGTCGTCGACATCAAGATCCGCGTGATCGACGGTTCGTACCATGAAGTCGACTCGAACGAAATGGCGTTCAAGATCGCGGGCTCGATGGGCTTCAAGGAAGGCTTCCACAAAGCCAATCCGGTACTGCTCGAGCCGATCATGAAGGTCGAAGTCGTGACGCCGGAAGACTATATGGGCGACGTGATGGGCGATCTTTCCCGTCGTCGCGGCATCCTGCAGGGTTCGGACGACAGCCCGTCGGGCAAGGTCATCAACGCGAACGTCCCGCTGGGTGAAATGTTCGGTTACGCCACGTCGCTGCGCTCGATGTCGCAGGGTCGTGCGACCTTCACGATGGAATTCGATCACTATGCCGAGGCGCCGAACAATATCGCCGAGCAAGTGATGAAGAAGGCCGGTTAAGTCATCTTCCAGATATTCACAGTTTGAGGTTTTGAGTCATGGCTAAGGGTAAATTCGAGCGTACTAAGCCGCACGTCAACGTCGGCACGATTGGTCACGTGGATCACGGCAAGACGACGCTGACGGCGGCGCTGACGAAGATCGGCGCGGAGCGTTTCGGCGGCGAATTCAAGGCGTACGACCAGATCGACGCGGCGCCGGAAGAGAAGGCGCGCGGCATCACGATTTCGACGGCGCACGTGGAATACGAATCGCCGAACCGTCACTACGCGCACGTGGACTGCCCGGGCCATGCCGACTACGTGAAGAACATGATCACGGGTGCGGCGCAGATGGACGGCGCGATCCTGGTGTGCTCGGCCGCTGACGGCCCGATGCCGCAGACGCGCGAACACATCCTGCTGGCGCGCCAGGTCGGTGTGCCGTACGTGGTGGTGTTCCTGAACAAGGCTGACATGGTCGACGACGCCGAGCTGCTGGAGCTCGTCGAAATGGAAGTGCGCGAACTGCTGAGCAAGTACGAATTCCCGGGCGACGACACGCCGGTGATCAAGGGTTCGGCGCTCAAGGCGCTGGAAGGCGATCAGAGCGAAATCGGCGTGCCGGCGATCATCAAGCTGGTGGAAGCGCTGGATACGTACATTCCGGAACCGGTGCGCGTGCTGGACAAGCCGTTCCTGATGCCGGTGGAAGACGTGTTCTCGATTTCCGGTCGCGGTACGGTGGTGACCGGTCGCGTGGAGCGCGGCGTGATCAAGGTCGGCGAAGAAATCGAAATCGTGGGCATCCGTCCGACGGTGAAGACGACGGTGACGGGCGTTGAAATGTTCCGCAAGCTGCTCGATCAGGGCCAGGCGGGCGACAACGTGGGCCTGCTGCTGCGCGGCACGAAGCGCGACGACGTGGAGCGCGGCCAGGTGCTGTGCAAGCCGGGTTCGATCAACCCGCACACGAAGTTCGAAGCCGAGGTGTACGTGCTGTCGAAGGAAGAGGGCGGTCGTCATACGCCGTTCTTCAAGGGTTACCGCCCGCAGTTCTACTTCCGCACGACGGACGTGACGGGGAACGTGGAACTGCCGGAAGGCGTCGAGATGGTGATGCCGGGCGACAACGTGAAGATGGTCGTGACGCTGATCGCGCCGATCGCGATGGAAGAAGGTCTGCGCTTCGCGATCCGCGAAGGCGGCCGTACCGTCGGCGCCGGCGTCGTCGCCAAGATCTTCGCGTAAGCGAAAGCAAGATCCAGCCGCTCTCCCGCGAGGAGAGCGGCTAACTACAGCGAAAAGAGGTGCAGGATGCGCCTCGTGTTCGCCGGACATGGAGTGTCGCGCATGGAATGCCCGCTTGACGGGCGTCTTTGTGCGTACTACACTTTCCTGTCTGGGCGGACCGGTTTACCGGTCTGCCCGATTTTTCTGGGGAACGGCACATGAAGTTGCCGTATCCCGACGCTCTTTTACCGAGGAAGTACGGCCATGGCGGACCAAAAGATCCGTATTCGACTGAAGGCTTTCGATCATCGTCTGATCGACCGCTCCGCGAGCGAAATCGTGGAGACCGCGAAGCGTACCGGCGCCCAGGTGCGCGGTCCGATTCCGCTGCCGACCAAGATCGAGCGCTACACCGTGCTGGTGTCGCCGCACGTCGACAAGGACGCGCGTGACCAGTACGAGACCCGCACCCACAAGCGCGTGCTGGATATCGTCGATCCGAACGACAAGACCGTTGACGCCCTGATGAAGCTCGACCTCGCCGCCGGCGTGGACGTGCAGATCAAGCTCTACTGAGCGGCGCCACAGGCACGCAATAGGACACGAACATGAGTATCGGATTGGTTGGCCGCAAATGCGGCATGAGCCGAGTCTTCACCGAAGACGGACGCTCGATTCCGGTGACCCTGATCGAAGCGACGCCGAACCGCGTCACCCAGGTCAAGACGGTCGAGAATGACGGCTACAACGCGGTGCAGGTGACGGCGGGCAGCAAGCGCGCTTCGCTCGTCAACAAGCCGGCCGCGGGCCACTACGCCAAGGCCAAGGTCGAAGCCGGCCGCGGCCTGTGGGAATTCCGCGTCGAAGCGGCCGACCTCGGCAACTTCAACGTCGGCGGCGAAGTCAAGGCTGACGAAGTCTTCAAGGTCGGCCAGATCGTCGACGTTCAGGGCGTCAGCAAGGGCAAGGGCTTCCAGGGCACCATCAAGCGCCATGGCTTCACCATGGGCGACGCCACGCACGGTAACTCGCTGTCGCACCGCTCGCCGGGTTCTATCGGCCAGCGCCAGACCCCGGGTCGCGTGTTCCCGGGCAAGAAGATGTCCGGCCACATGGGCGCGGTCACGCGCTCGGCGATGAACCTCGAAGTCGTGCAGATCGACACCGAGCGTCATCTGATCGCGATCAAGGGCGCGGTGCCGGGTGCTACCGGCGGCGACGTCATCATCCGCGCCGCGGCCAAGGGTTGAGGAGCGACGCCATGGAACTCAATGTTATCGGCGCCAAGCCGCTCAGCGTCTCCGACGACGTGTTCGGCAAGGAATACCGCCAGGATCTGGTCCACCAGGTCGTGACCGCGTATCGCAACGCGGGCCGTGCGGGCACGAAGGCGCAGCTGTCGCGCGCCGAAGTGTCGGGCACGACGAAGAAGTTCAAGAAGCAGAAGGGCGGCGGCGCTCGCCACGGCGATTACCGCGCTCCGATCTTCGTCGGCGGCGGCGTCGCGTTCGCGGCCAAGCCGCGCGACTTCTCGCAGAAGGTCAACAAGAAAATGTTCCGCGGGGCGATGGCTTCGATCCTGTCGGAGCTGATTCGCCAGGATCGCGTGAAGGTCGTCGCCGACTTCGACGTCGACGCGCCCAAGACCAAGAGCCTCATCGCCAAGCTCGGCGAGCTCAAGGCCGACGGCAAGACGATCATCGTCAGCGAAACGGTCAGCGAAAACCTGTACCTCGCCGCGCGCAACAACCACAAGGTGCTCGAAGTCATCGACACCAATGCACTGAACCCCGTCGCGCTCGTGCGCGCCGATCACGTCGTGATCACGGTCGACGCGGTGAAGAAGATCGAGGAGTGGCTGGCATGAACGAGCGTCTCCTGGGCGTGCTGCGCGCGCCGCGCATCTCGGAAAAGAGCGCGCGTCTGGCCGAGTCCAACCAGTATGTGTTCGAAGTCGCGTCTACCGCGACCAAGGCGGACGTGAAGGCGGCGATCGAGCAGCTCTTCAGCGTCAAAGTCGAAGCGGTCAATGTGGTCAATGCCAAGGGCAAGACCAAGACCTTCCGTTTCCGTTCGGGCCGTCGTTCCGACCTGCGCAAGGCATATGTCCGCCTTGCCGAAGGTCAGAGCATCGACGTGATGGCCCAGGCCTAAGGTGGGATACCCATGGCACTGATTGACTACAAGCCGACATCCGCAGGCCGCCGCGCGATGGTTCGCGTGGTGAACCCGGAACTGCACAAGGGCGCGCCGTACGCGGCGTTGACCGAGGCGCAGAACAAGACCGGCGGCCGCAACAACAACGGCCGCATCACCACCCGTCACAAGGGCGGCGGTTCCAAGCAGCACTACCGCATCATCGACTTCAAGCGCGACAAGGAAGGCATTCCGGCTCGCGTGGAACGGCTCGAGTACGACCCGAACCGCACCGCGCACATCGCGCTGCTGTGCTACGCCGACGGCGAGCGTCGCTACATCATCGCGCCGAAGGGCGTGAAGGTCGGCGACCAGCTGATGGCCGGCAAGGACGCGCCGATCAAGGTCGGCAACACCCTGCCGCTGCGCAACATCCCGGTCGGTTCGACCGTGCACTGCATCGAAATGAAGCCGGGCAAGGGTGCGCAGATCGCGCGTGCCGCCGGCGGTTCGGCGCAGCTCGTCGCTCGCGAAGGCGCCTACGCCACGCTGCGTCTTCGCTCCGGCGAAATGCGCAAGGTTCCGGCCGACTGCAGCGCGACGCTCGGCGAAGTCGGCAACTCCGAGCACAACCTCGAGAACCTCGGCAAGGCCGGTGCGAAGCGTTGGCGCGGTGTACGTCCGACGGTTCGCGGCGCGGCCATGAACCCGGTCGACCATCCGCACGGCGGTGGTGAGGCGCGTGCAGGCCAGGGTAACCCGCATCCGGTGTCCCCGTGGGGCATGCCGACCAAGGGTTACAAGACTCGCAAGAACAAGCGTACGACGCAGTTCATCGTGCGCGACCGTCGCGGCTGATAGGTACCAATCATGGCTCGTTCACTCAAGAAAGGTCCGTTCATCGATCTGCACCTTCAGAAGAAGGTGGAGGCCGCTGTCGCCGCCAACAACAAGCGCCCGATCAAGACGTGGTCGCGCCGCTCGATGATCCTGCCGGACATGGTCGGTCTCACGATCGCCGTCCACAATGGCAAGGCTCACGTGCCGGTGCTGGTCAACGAGAACATGGTCGGCCACAAGCTCGGCGAGTTCGCCGTGACCCGTACGTTCAAGGGTCACTCCGGCGACAAGAAAGCCGACTCGAAGAAGTAAGGGACACTGCGATGGAAACCAAAGCAATCCTGCGCAGCGCGCGCATCTCGCCGCAGAAGGTCCGCCTGGTCGCCGACCAGGTTCGCGGCCTTGCCGTCGACCGCGCCACGAACCTGCTTACGTTCAGCGATAAGAAGGCCGCGCACATCATCAAGAAAGTGCTGCTGTCGGCTATCGCCAACGCCGAGAACAATGACGGCGCCGACGTCGACGAGTTGAAAGTCGCTCGCATCTTCGTTGACGAAGGCCCGTCCCTGAAGCGTTTCGCCGCCCGCGCCAAGGGCCGCGGCACGCGCATCATCAAGCGGACGAGCCACATCACCGTGGTTGTCGGTACCGGCAGCTAAGCGAAGGACAAGAACGATGGGTCACAAAGTTCATCCGACCGGTATCCGCCTTGGCATCGCCAAGGATTGGAACTCCAAGTGGTACGCCAACAAGCGTGACTTCGCGGAGTACCTGGCTGCCGATCTCAAGGTGCGTGCGCTTCTGAAGAAGAAGCTCGCTCAGGCCGGTATCAGCAAGATCCTGATCGAGCGTCCGGCGAAGACCGCCCGCGTGACGATTCACACCGCCCGTCCGGGCGTGGTGATCGGCAAGAAGGGCGAGGACATCGAGAAGCTGCGCAAGGAAGTCTCGCAGGTGATGGGCGTTCCCGCCCACATCAACGTGACCGAAGTGCGCAAGCCGGAACTCGACGCGCAGCTCGTCGCCGAATCGATCGCGCAGCAGCTCGAGCGCCGCATCATGTTCCGCCGCGCGATGAAGCGCGCCGTGCAGAACGCGATGCGCATCGGCGCCCTGGGCATCAAGATCAACGTCGCGGGCCGTCTGAACGGTGCGGAAATCGCGCGCTCGGAGTGGTACCGCGAAGGTCGCGTGCCGCTGCATACGCTGCGCGCCGACATCGACTACGGCTTCGCGGAAGCCACCACCACCTACGGCATCATCGGTATCAAGGTGTGGGTCTACAAGGGCGAAATCTTCGACCTCGCGCAGGCGGCTGAAGCTGCCAAGGCCGAGGCGAGCGAAGAGCGTCCGCAGCGCCGCGCGCCGAAGCAAGGAGCCTGATCATGTTGCAACCCAAGCGAACCAAGTACCGCAAGGTATTCAAGGGCCGCAACGACGGGCTTTCCTTCGTCGCGACCAAGGTCAGCTTCGGCGAATACGGCCTGAAGTCGACCGAATTCGGCGCGCTGACCGCGCGTCAGATCGAAGCGGCGCGCCGCTGCATCACCCGCTTCGTCAAGCGTGGCGGCAAGTTGTGGATCCGCGTGTTCCCGGACAAGCCGATCACCAAGAAGCCGATCGAAGTGCGTATGGGTAGCGGCAAGGGCAACGTCGAGTACTGGGTCGCCCCGGTGCAGCCCGGCCGCATGCTCTATGAGATTGAAGGCGTCGATGAAGCCAGCGCGCGCGAAGCCTTCCGTCTGGCGGCCGCGAAACTGTCGGTCAAGACTCAATTCGTGACCCGTACGGTGCTGTGATGGAACTGAAAGAACTTCGTACCAAGTCCGCGCAGGACCTTAACGCCCATCTCGGCGAGCTGCGCAACGAGCAGTTCAAGCTGCGTATGCAAAAGGGCTCCGGCCAGCTGACCCAGACGCATCAGATCACGCGCGTTCGCCGCGAGATCGCGACGGTCAAAATGCTGCTCGGCGAGAAGAAGTAAGGACCTGGCCATGACCGATACCGAAAAGACTGCCCGCACCATTCAGGGGCGCGTAGTCAGCAACAAGATGGACAAGACGGTGACCGTGCTGGTTGAGCGCCAAGTGCAGCATTCGCTGTACGGCAAGATCATCCGCCGTTCCACCAAGTACCACGCCCACGACGACAAGAACGAATGCCAGGAAGGCGACGTCGTGCGCATCCAGGAGTGCGCGCCGCTGTCGAAGACCAAGAACTTCAAGGTCGTCGAAGTCGTTGTGCGCGCGGCGCAGTAAGACAGGTCTGAGGAGATAAAACCATGATTCAGATGCAGACCTATCTCGACGCCGCCGACAACTCGGGCGCGCGCGAACTGATGTGCATCAAGGTGCTCGGCGGCTCCAAGCGCCGTTACGCCGCGATCGGCGACATCATCAAGGTCACGGTCAAGGACGCGATTCCGCGTGGCAAGGTCAAGAAGGGCGAGGTCTATGACGCCGTCGTCGTGCGCACCAAGAAAGGCGTGCGCCGTGCCGACGGTTCGCTGATCCGCTTCGACGGCAATGCCGCCGTGCTGCTCAACAACAAGCTCGAGCCGATCGGCACGCGCATCTTCGGACCCGTCACGCGCGAACTGCGCGGCGAGAAGTTCATGAAGATCGTGTCGCTCGCGCCCGAAGTGCTGTAACGGGGTATCGTCATGAACCGTATCCGCAAGGGTGATCAGGTCACCGTGATCACCGGCAAGAACAAGGGCCAGAAGGGCGAAGTTTCCCGCGTCGCGGGCGAACGCGTGTTCGTCGCCAACCTGAACCTGGTCAAGCGCCACACCAAGCCGAATCCGCAGGCGAACCAGCCGGGCGGCATCATCGAGCGTGAGGCGTCCATCCACATCTCCAACGTGCAGTTGGTCAACTCCGCCACCGGCAAGGGTGAGCGCGTCGGCTTCAAAGTCCTCGAGGACGGTCGGAAGGTGCGCGTTTTCCGCAAGTCGGGCGAAGTGGTTGACATCTGAGGACCGCCGTAATGACGCGCTTTGAAAAGCATTACAAAGAAGTCGTTGTGCCCAAGCTGATGGAACGCTTCAGCTACGCCAACATCATGCAGGTGCCGCGCCTGACCAAGATCACGCTGAACATGGGCGTGGGCGAGGCGGTCGGCAACAAGAAGGTTCTCGAGAACGCGCTCGCCGACATGGCGAAGATCGCGGGCCAGAAGCCGGTCTCGACGAAGGCACGCGTCTCGGTTGCCGCCTTCAAGATCCGCGAAGGCTGGCCGATCGGCTGCAAAGTGACGCTGCGCCGTCACCACATGTTCGAGTTCCTCGACCGCCTGGTGTCCGTCGCGCTGCCGCGCGTGCGCGACTTCCGTGGCGTGTCGGCGCGTGCCTTCGACGGCCGCGGCAACTACAACATGGGTATCAAGGAACAGATCATTTTCCCGGAAATCGATTTCGACCAGGTCGACGCGATGCGCGGCATGGACATTTCGGTTGCCACGACCGCCCGTACCGACGAAGAAGCCAAGGCGTTGCTCGAAGCCTTCGGTTTCCCGTTCCGCAACTGATCCGCGAGGAACCGAACCAATGGCCAAGACCTGCATGGTGAATCGCGAAGTCAAGCGCGAGAAGCTGGCGAAGAAGTATGCGACCAAGCGCGCCGAGCTCAAGCAGATCATCGCGAGCACGACCGCTTCGTACGAAGAGAAGATGGATGCGTCGGCGAAGCTGCAGAAGCTGCCGCGCGATTCGTCGCCGTCCCGTCAGCGCAACCGCTGCGAACTCACCGGCCGTTCGCGCGGCGTCTATCGCAAGTTCGGCCTCGGCCGCAACAAGCTGCGCGAAGCCACCATGCGCGGCGACGTTCCGGGCCTGCGCAAAGCCAGCTGGTAATTCCAGCGGATATCGATGCTAGAAGGAAGCACGAAACATGAGCATGACTGATCCCATCGCCGATATGTTCACCCGCATTCGCAATGCCCAGCTCACGGGCAAGGCGACGGTGCGCATGCCGTCCTCGAAGCTGAAGGTCTCGCTGGCCAAGCTTCTGAAGGACGAAGGCTACGTTCGCGACGCCCAGGTCAATACGGTCGAAGGCAAAGCCGAACTCGAAATCGCCCTCAAGTACTACGAAGGCAAGCCGGTCATCGAGCGCATCGAGCGCGTGTCGCGTTCGGGTCTGCGCGTTTACCGCGGCAAGGACGCGCTGCCGAAAGTGCTCAACGGCCTCGGCATCTCGATCGTCTCCACCTCGAGCGGCGTCATGACCGACGCCCAGGCGCGCGCCAAGGGTCTCGGCGGCGAAGTCATCGGCCTGGTCGCCTAAGGAGCCAACAATGTCTCGCGTAGCAAAACTGCCGGTCGCTCTGCCGAAGGGCGTCGAGTGCAAGGTCGACGCCGACGGCGTCACGATCAAGGGCCCGAAGGGCACGCTGAAGTCCGTGGCTTTCCCGGGCGTCACCGTCGCCATCGAAGGCAGCGAAATCAAGCTCAGCGCCGCCAAGGCCGACGACGTCAAGCTCGCCGGTACCGCGCGTGCGCTGATCAACAACATGGTCAAGGGCGTCAGCGAAGGCTATCAGCGCAAGCTGGAGCTCGTCGGCGTCGGTTACCGCGCCGCGATGCAGGGCAAGGATCTCGCGCTGACGCTGGGTTTTTCGCACCCGGTGACGTTCAAGGCGCCGGAAGGCGTCACGCTGGAAACCCCGACCCAGACCGAAATTCTGATCAAGGGCGCTGACAAGCAGGCCGTCGGTCAGGCCGCCGCCAAGATCCGCGGATTCCGTCCGCCGGAGCCGTACAAGGGCAAGGGCGTGCGCTATTCCGGCGAGAAGATCACCTTGAAGGAAGCCAAGAAGGCCTGATAACGGCGCTTCAGCTTCGGAGAATGACGATGGACAAGAACGTATCCCGTCTGCGCCGCGCCAAGTCGACGCGCGCACACATCCGCAACCTCGGCGTGGCTCGCCTGACCGTGCACCGCACCGGCCAGCACATCTACGCCCAGGTGATCGCTCCGTCGGGCGACAAGGTCATCGCGGCCGCTTCGACCCTGCAGGATTCGGTTGCCGAAGGCCTGAAGGGCACGAAGAACAAGGCCGCCGCCGCGGCGGTGGGCAAGGCGATTGCCGAGCGCGCCAAGGCCGCCGGCGTCGAAGCGGTTGCTTTCGACCGTTCCGGCTTCAAGTATCACGGTCGCATCCAGGCACTGGCCGATGCGGCGCGTGAAGCCGGTCTCAAGTTCTAAGAACAACAACAACAACTCCAAGCGGCCTGTGTGCCGTAAGCAAAGCGCTCCGCCCGTTCGGAGCCACAAGGTGCGAAATGTCCTCAAACGAACGTGAAAACAGCGACGGCATGCTGGAAAAGCTGATCGCCGTGAACCGCGTGGCCAAGACGGTCAAGGGCGGTCGGCAGATGAGCTTTACGGCGCTGACCGTCGTCGGCGACGGCGACGGCAAGGTCGGCTTCGGCTACGGCAAGGCGCGTGAAGTGCCGGTCGCGATCCAGAAGGCGATGGAACGTGCGCGTCGCAACATGACGAGCGTGAAGCTCAACGACGGCACGCTGTGGCATGCCGTGAAGGCGAACCACGGCGCGGCTCGCGTCTTCATGCAGCCGGCCTCGGCCGGTACCGGCGTCATCGCCGGCGGCGCGATGCGCGCGGTGCTCGAAGTCGTGGGCGTCAAGAACGTGCTGGCGAAGGCCGTCGGTTCGCGCAACCCGATCAATCTGGTGCGCGCGACGATCAAGGGCCTCATCGCGATGGCGTCGCCGGATCGCATCGCCGCCAAGCGTGGCAAGTCCGTGGAAGAGGTGACCGGTCATGGCGAGTAAGAAGTCGGCAATTGCCGTCGAGTCCAAGACGGTGCGCGTGCGCCTGGTCAAGGGCCTGCGCGGCGTGCAGTCGCGTCATCGTCTGAGCGTCAAGGCGCTCGGCCTGAGCAAGCTCAACGACGTGCGCGAGCTGAAAGACAGCCCGCAGGTGCGTGGTCTGATCAACACGGTCTACTACCTCGTAGCCGTCGAAGACCAGGCCTGAGCCCACAAGGAATTCGGAGTACATCATGCGTCTTAATACGCTCAAGCCCGCCGCCGGTGCCCGCAAGTCCCGCACGCGCGTCGGTCGTGGTATCGGTTCCGGCCTCGGCAAGACCGCCGGCCGCGGCCACAAGGGTCAGTTCGCGCGCACCGGCAAGGGCAAGGTCAAGGCCGGCTTCGAAGGCGGCCAGATGCCGCTGCAGCGCCGCCTGCCGAAGGTCGGCTTCCGCTCGAAGAAGGCTCACGAAGTCAGCGAAGTGCTGCTGTACAAGCTCGACTCGCTGAACGTCGACGTCGTCGACTTCGATGCGCTCAAGGCCGCCGGTCTCGTCGAGTCGCGCGCCGAGCGCGCGAAGATCGTCAAGAAGGGCGAAATCACGCGCGCGGTAAAGCTCAAGGGCGTGGCGGTCACCGCCGGCGCCAAAGCCGCGATCGAGGCCGCTGGCGGCAGCGTGGAGTAATACATGGCCGCCAACCAGGCCAACATGCTCGCGTCGCTCGGCAAACTGACCGAGCTCAAGCAGCGCATCCTGTTCGTGATCGGCGCGTTGATCATCTATCGCCTGGGATCGTTCATCCCGGTGCCGGGTGTCAACCCCGAGGCGATGGCCCGCCTGATGGAAAATCAGGGCGGCATCATCGACATGTTCAACATGTTCTCGGGCGGTGCACTGAGCCGTTTTTCGATCTTTGCGCTGAACGTCGTTCCGTACATCTCGGCGTCGATCATCGTGCAGCTGTTCGCCTCGGTCGTCCCGAGCATGCAGCAGTTGCGCAAGGAAGGCGAATCGGGCCGTCGCACGTTGACCAAGTACACGCGCTACGGCGCGGTGTTCCTGGCGGCGTTCCAGGCCTTCGGCGTCTCCGCGGCGCTCAACGGCCAGCCGGGCGTGGTCTACAGCCCGGGCGCAGGCTTCATCTTCGCCTCGGTGGTCGGCCTCACCGCCGGCACGATGTTCCTGATGTGGCTGGGCGAGCAGATCACCGAGCGCGGCATCGGCAACGGTATTTCGCTGCTGATCTTCGCCGGCATCGTCGCCGGTCTGCCGGGCGCGGTCGTTCACACGCTCGGCATGGCGCAGCAGGGTGAGCTCAATCCGCTCAAGGTGATTGTGATCGTCGCGATCGTGCTCCTGGTGACGGCGTTCGTGGTCTACGTGGAACGCGGCCAGCGCCGCATCACGGTGAACTACGCGCGGCGTACGGGTGGTGCGAAGGCGTACATGAACCAGAGCTCGCACCTGCCGCTGAAGCTCAACATGTCCGGCGTCATCCCGGCGATCTTCGCGTCGTCGCTGATCATGTTCCCGGCCACGGCCGCGACGTGGTTCAGCAGCTCGAACGAAATGCGCTGGCTGCAGGTCCTGACGGCCGGTCTGGCGCCGGGCGAGCCGATCTACATGGTCATCTTCGCGGCTCTGATCATCATCTTCGCGTTCTTCTACACGGCGCTGGTGTTCAACTCGCAGGAAACCGCCGACAACCTCAAGAAGTCGGGCGCGCTGATTCCGGGTATCCGTCCGGGCAAGGCCACGGCCGAGTACATCGACGATGTGCTGACCCGTCTGACCGGCGCCGGCGCGCTGTATCTCGTCGCGGTATGTCTGATTCCGGACATCCTGCGCAGCGCGTGGAACGTGCCGTTCTACTTCGGCGGTACGTCGCTCCTGATCGTCGTCGTCGTGGTGATGGACTTCACCGCCCAGGTTCAGGCCCATCTGGTGTCGCACCAGTACGGCAGCCTGTTGAAGAAATCGAATCTGCGCGGCGGCCGCTAAGCCGCTCGCGCACCCGCGCCGATCGGTGATCGGCGCGGTTTGGGGTTACCTCCGGAGTCTCTCCGGGGCGGGATTTGGTATTTCCCGCGAATCAAGGTACAATTTTCAGTTCACTGCGCTTTCAGCCCGTTTTCGGAGAGAGTTACATGGCGCGCATTGCAGGTGTCAACCTGCCGGTCCACAAGCACGCGTGGGTCGGTTTGCAGAGTATTTTCGGCATCGGCCGCTCGCGGTCCAAGAAGGTTTGCGAGCTTGCCGGCGTGAATCCGGCCAGCAAAATCAAAGACCTGACCGAGGCCGAAGTGGAAAAATTGCGCCATGAAGTGGCCAAGTACACGGTCGAAGGCGACCTGCGCCGCGAAGTCGGCATGAGCATCAAGCGCCTGATCGACCTCGGCTGCTACCGTGGCCTGCGTCATCGCCGCGGCCTGCCGGTTCGCGGTCAGCGTACGCGCACCAACGCCCGCACCCGCAAGGGTCCGCGCCGTGCGATCAAGAAGTAATTGCGGACAGAGACTATGAACAAGCCGGCAGCTGCCAAGACCAAAAAGAAAGTCAAGCGCGTCGTTACCGACGGTATCGTCCACGTGCAGGCGTCCTTCAACAACACGGTGATCACCATCACCGACCGTCAGGGCAACGCGTTGTCCTGGGCGACGTCGGGCGGCGCGGGTTTCCGTGGTTCGCGCAAGTCGACGCCGTTCGCCGCGCAGGTCGCTGCCGAGAAGGCCGGCCGTGCTGCGCTCGATTACGGCCTCAAGACGCTCGAAGTGCGCATCAAGGGCCCCGGCCCGGGCCGCGAGTCGGCCGTGCGTTCGCTGAACGCGCTCGGCTACAAGGTCACCAACATCATCGACGTCACGCCGATTCCGCATAACGGCTGCCGTCCGCCCAAGCGTCGCCGCGTGTAAGGAGCTCCGACATGGCACGTTATATCGGTCCTACCTGCAAGCTCGCGCGTCGCGAAGGCGCAGACCTCAGTCTCAAGAGCCCGGCTCGCGCCGTCGACTCCAAGTGCAAGCTCGAGCAGAAGCCGGGCCAGCACGGTGCGGCGCGCAAGGGCAAGATGTCCGACTACGCCGTTCAGCTGCGCGAGAAGCAGAAAGTCAAGCGCATCTACGGCCTGCTCGAACGCCAGTTCCGCAGCTACTACGCGAAGGCGTCGCGCAAGAAGGGCAATACCGGCGATTCGCTGCTGCAGATGCTTGAACAGCGCCTCGACAACGTCGTCTATCGCATGGGTTTCGCGGTCACGCGCACCCAGGCCCGCCAGCTCGTCGCCCACAAGGCGATCGAAGTGAACGGCAAGAAGGTCAATCTGCCGTCGTTCCAGGTCAAGGCCGGCGACCAGATCGCGATCGTCGAAAAGTCGCGCGCCCAGTTGCGCATCCAGGAAGCCCTGACCCTCTCGCAGGAGATGGATCTGGCGCCGACCTGGGTCGAAGTCGATGCGAAGAAGTTCAGCGGCATGTTCAAGTCGGTGCCGGAGCGTTCCGATCTGCCGTCCGACATCAACGAAGCGCTGATCGTCGAACTTTATTCGAAGTAATTCTGGAGAGTTGGCTACATGGCCCTTTCGTCTACCACCGTTTTGCGCGCGCGCGGTATCGGCGTCGAGCGCATCGGCCAGAACCGCGCCAAGGTGATCGTCGAGCCGCTTGAGCGCGGCTTCGGCCACACGCTCGGCAACGCGCTGCGCCGCGTGCTGCTGTCGTCCATCCCGGGCGCGGCCATCACGGAAGTCGAAATCGACGGCGTGCTGCACGAGTACACGACCCTCGAAGGTCTGCAGGAAGACGTGATCGAAGTCCTGCTGAACTTGAAAGACGTCGCGATCCGCATGCATGGACAGGACGAGGCGACCCTCAGCCTGAGCCGCAAGGGCAAGGGCGTGGTCACCGCCGGCGACATCAAGGTCGATCACAACGTCGAGATCGTCAATCCCGACCACGTGATCTGCCATCTGACCAAGGACATCGCGCTCAACATGCGGCTCAAGATCGTCCGCGGCGTCGGCTACCAGCCGGCCACCGCGCGCCGTTTGCCGGAAGAAGAGTCGCGTCCGATCGGTCGCCTGCAGCTCGATGCGTCGTTCTGCCCGGTCCGTCGCGTGGCCTACGAAGTCGACGCGGCCCGTGTGGAACAGCGCACCGACCTCGACAAGCTCGTGCTCGACGTCGAAACGAACGGCACGATCGACGCCGAAGACGCCGTCCGCAAGGCGGCCGAAATCGTGCAGGATCAGCTTTCGGTATTCGGCGACTTCACGCGCCGCGAAAGCGCCGACACGAAGGCAGAGAAGGGCGGCGTCGACCCGCTGCTGCTGCGTCCGATCGACGATCTGGAACTGACCGTGCGCTCGGCCAACTGCTTGAAGGCCGAAAGCATCTACTACATTGGCGACCTCGTGCAGAAGACGGAAGTCGAGCTGCTCAAGACGCCGAACCTGGGCAAGAAGTCGCTGACCGAGATCAAGGACGTGCTTGGCGCGCGTGGCTTGTCGCTCGGGATGAAGCTCGAAAACTGGCCGCCGATGGGTCTGACCCACGGCATGATGGGCTGAGCGGCCGAGATAATCTAAGGAAACACGACCATGCGTCACATGAAGTCCGGCCGTAAGCTCAACCGCAACAGCAGCCACCGCGAAGCGATGTTCAAGAACATGGCGTCGTCGCTGTTCAAGCACGAGCTGATCAAGACCACCCTGCCGAAGGCGAAGGAACTGCGTCGCGTCGCCGAGCCGCTGATCACGCTCGCCAAGACCGACGGCGTCGCCAATCGCCGCCTCGCGTTCGCGCGTCTGCGCGACAAGGTTGCCGTCGGCAAGCTGTTCGTCGACCTCGGCCCGCGTTACCGCGAGCGCAAGGGCGGCTATCTGCGCATCCTGAAGTGCGGCTTCCGCGCCGGCGACAACGCGCCGATGGCGTACGTCGAACTCGTCGACCGCCCGCGCGCCGCGAGCGACGACGCGGCCGAGTAAGCCTCGCGCAAGATCGAAAGAGCCCAGGCGGCGACGTCCTGGGCTTTTTTTGCCTGCGGGATCGAAGGATGACCTTGTCCGCAACCGATACGCGCAACGCCTGGACGTTTGCCACCGTCGTCGCACTCGCATGGCTCGCGGCCTGCGTCTACGCCGCGACCGGCGCCGAACTGCGCGGCGACGAGTACGCGCATGTGCCGCAATTGGAACTTTTCCTGCGCGGCGACTGGCGCTTCATGCGCGATGCGATGACCACCGTGCCGGCGTATCACGCGCTGATCGCCTCGATCATGCGCGCGCTCGGCCTCGACGGGCTCGGCGCCGCGCGCGTGATCGCGGGCGCCGCGTGCCTGTTCGCGATCGCCGGCTTCGTGCGCCTGCGGCGTGCGGCGCTCGGACGCGACGACTGGCTCGGCGATGCGCAGTTCGCCGCGTTTCCGCTGATGGCGCCGTTCGCGTTCCTGATCTACACCGACGTCGCGTCGCTCGCCGCAATGCTGTGGGCGACCGAAGCGAGCGTCCGCGCACGGCATCTGCGCGCGGCGCTGATCCTCGTGTTCGCGCTCGCGATGCGGCAGAACAACGTGTACTGGATCGCGTTCCTCGTCGCGCTCGCCGCGTGGCCCGCGCTGCGCGCGCAAGGGTTCGCGAGCCTGCGCACGACGCTGCCGCCGCTGTGGCCGTATCTCGTGCCGTGCGTCGTGTTCGCCGGCTACTGGGCGTGGAACGGATCGATCTCGTTCTCGCCGCTGCAGTCGGCGATGCATCCGGACGCGAGCCTTCACGTCGGCAATCTGTACTTCATGCTGTTCTGCGCCGCGCTGCTGTTGCCGCTGCAGGTGCTCGACGGCCTGCGCCGCTACGCCGCGCAGTTGCTCACGCGGCCATGGCTGATCGTGCTGCCGCTGGCGCTGGTCGGACTGTATTACGCCGCGTTCGCGGTCGATCACCCGTAC
The DNA here is from genome assembly GCF_025717065.2 of Tahibacter soli. Taxonomy (GTDB): domain Bacteria; phylum Pseudomonadota; class Gammaproteobacteria; order Xanthomonadales; family Rhodanobacteraceae; genus Tahibacter; species Tahibacter soli. The sequence continues at coordinate 187,352 of NZ_JAOVZO020000003.1, forward strand.
AATCTGATCGAAAATTCGGTGTCGTGGCGCAATCGCACGCTGCAGCTGACGCAGGCATCGGCTGCGTTCAAGGCGCTGTTCGGTGTCGTCGCCGCGCTCGCGGCCGTCGGCATCGCCTGGCAGCCGCTCGTCAACGCTTCGGCGCGCTGGCTGTATCCGCTCGGCGCGCTGTTCGTGTGCCTGTCGTGGCTCGTCGAACAGCGCTACTACCTGATCCCGCTCGCGTTGTTCCTCGCGTTTCGCGTACCGCTGTCGCGCCGCGCCGAATTGGCGACGCTGGCACTTTGGTGCATTCTCGCGGTCTTCCTGTTCCACGGCATGATTTCCGGGAACTGGTACCTGTAGGTCTTGTCTGCACCTTTCTCATCGTCGGATCCGAAACATGCAACTGAACCCGTTCCGGTGGCCGTTTCGCGGCCAGTATCTTTTAGGCGCCGTCGCCTGCGTCGCGTTGCTCGCGTATGCGCTGTTCGCGCAATTCCAGCTCGGCAAGGATCCGTGCCCGCTGTGCATCCTGCAGCGCATCGCGTTCGCGGCGATGGGCGTGTTCTTTCTGCTCGGCGCGATCCACGGTCCGCGCGGATGGGGGCGCAAGGTCTACGCGATCCTCGTGCTGATCGCCGGCGGCATCGGCGCGGCGATCGCGGGCCGTCACGTGTGGCTGACGCATCTGCCGGCCGACCAGGTGCCCTCGTGCGGCCCGGGCCTGGGCTACATGCTCGACACCTTTCCGCTCGGCAAGACGCTGCAGCTCGTGCTGACCGGCTCGGGCGAATGCGCCAAGGTCGACTGGACGTTCCTGGGCCTGTCGATGCCGGCATGGTGTCTCGTCTGGTTCGTCGGCCTCGCGCTGTTTGCGCTGATCGCCGCGTGGAAGCGCGACAAGTCGCCGTACGGCCCGCCGATACGATAATTGGCAATAACGGCGCCGCGTCGGCGCTAATGCGCTTGCGTGCGGGAACCGCTGTGGCAAGATCGGTTTCCGCAACGCAACAAAGCCAGACGTGTCATGAGATCGAGCGAGCGCAGCATCACCCCGGTACGTGAAGCCAAGGACTGGAGCCCGGCTTCGTGGCAAACCCGGCCGGCCGTGCAGCAGCCGCGATATCCGGACGCCGGCGAGCTCGAACGCGCGCTGGTCAAGCTCGCGGCGCTGCCGCCGCTCGTCACGTCGTGGGAAGTGATGAACCTGCGCCGGCAGATCGCCGACGCGCAGGAAGGCCGCAGCTTTCTGCTGCAAGGCGGCGACTGCGCCGAGAGCTTCGACGACTGCTCGTCGGGCCTCATTTCCAATCGCCTCAAAGTGCTGCTGCAGATGAGCCTCGTGCTCGTGCACGGACTCAAGCTGCCCGTCGTGCGCGTCGGTCGCTTCGCCGGCCAGTACGCCAAGCCGCGTTCGGCCGACGTCGAAACGCGCGGCGACGTGACGCTGCCGTGCTACCGCGGCGACATCGTCAACGGCGTCGACTTCACCGAAGCGGCGCGCCGGCCCGATCCGCAGCGCCTGATCGAAGGCCATTCGCACTCCGCGCTGACGATGAACTTCGTGCGCGCGCTGATCGACGGCGGTTTCGCCGACCTGCACCACCCGGAATACTGGGATCTCGACTGGGTCAGATACTCGCCGCTGCAGAACGAATACCAGCGCATGGTCGAATCGATCGGCGATTCGCTGCGCTTCATGGAAACGCTGCACGGCGCGCCGATCGGCAGTTTCTCCCGCGTCGATTTCTACACGTCGCACGAGGCGCTGGTGCTTCACTACGAACAGGCGCAGACGCGTCAGGTGCCGCGCCAGTGGGGCTGGTTCAACCTGTCGACGCATTTCCCGTGGATCGGCATGCGCACCGCCGACGTCGACGGCGCGCACATCGAATACTGCCGCGGCATCCGCAACCCCATCGGCGTGAAGGTGGGGCCGTCGGTGAAGCCCGAGCAGTTGAAGCGCCTGCTCGCCGTGCTCAATCCCGACAACGAACCGGGCCGCCTGACGCTGATCCACCGCATGGGCGCCGACAAGATCGAGCAATACCTGCCGGCGCTGGTCGAGGCCGTGAAGTCCGAAGGCGCGCGCGTGCTGTGGACGTGCGATCCGATGCACGGCAATACCGAATCGACCAACGTCGGCGTCAAGACGCGCCGCTTCGAAAACATCCGCGGCGAACTCGATCGCGCGTTCGACATCCATGCCGCGTGCGGTTCGCGCCTCGGCGGCGTGCATCTGGAGCTCACCGGCGAGAACGTGACCGAATGCCTCGGCGGCGCGCGCGATCTCACCGAAACCGACCTGGCACGCGCGTACCGGTCGACCGTCGATCCGCGTCTGAACTACGAACAGTCGATCGAGCTTGCGATGCTGATCGTGCGCAAGCAGGCCGGTTCCGCGCCGGTTGCGCGATCCGTCTGACGCGTTTCGCCACACGCCGTACCGAACGATCCCGGCCGCGGCCGGGATCGTCGTTTCCGGCGTGCCGATGCATGACTTTCGTCCTGTAGCGCGGCCTGAACGGACCGCTATGCTCGGGCCTTTGTCGCCGTGATGGGGATCGCGCATGCGCAGAACGATGCTTCGTATACACCGACCGGCCGCCGCGCTCGGCGTGCTCGTCGGGTTGGCCGGATCGATCGGCGGCGCGCTCGCGCAGGTCGATACCGCGCCGGTCGAGGGGCTGCGTGAAAACACACCGGGCCTGATCGCGCTGCGCCATGCGCGGCTCGTCGTCAAACCGGGGCAGGTCGTCGAAGACGGCACGCTCGTCATGCGCGACGGCGTCATCGTCTCGGCCGGCAGCGGCGCCGCGCCGGCCGACGCGCTCGAGATCGATCTCGCCGGCAAGACCGTGTTCGCCGGCTTCGTCGACGCGCAGACCGACTACGCGCAGGTTGCCGATCCCGCGCCGCCCGCGTCGCAGCCGCCGATCGCCATGCCGTTCTCGCCGACGCCGCAGCAGGGCGCTCGGCACTGGAACAGCAAGGTGCGGCCCGAGCGCGACGTCGCGCAGCAGCTGAAGCCCGACGCGAAGAAGGCCGAAACGCTGCGCAAGCTCGGTTTCACGACGGTGCTGAGCGCACCGGACAAAGGTATCTTTCGCGGACAAAGCGCGCTTGTAGCCTTGGGCGAGTCGACGCGCGCGAACGACGTGCTGATCAAGCCGCAGGTCGCCCAGCATCTCGCCTTCGAACTCAGCCGCTTTCCGGCGAACGAGTACCCCGGTTCGCTGATGGGTGCGATCGCGCTCATGCGACAGACGTTCTACGACACGCGCTGGCAGCACGATCGGCTCGCCTGGCAGGCCAAGCACCGCGATGCCGAGCGCCTGGAAGCGAACCTCGCGCTCGACGCGCTCGAAGCGCCGCTCGCCGGCCGCCAGCCGGTGCTGTTCGCGACCGAGGACGAACTCGACTACGCGCGCGTGCTGGCGCTTGGCGCCGAGTTCAAGCTCAAGCTGATCCTCGGCGGCAACGGCTACGAATATCGCGAGGTCGCGCGCATCAAGAACGCCGGCGTGCCGGTCGTCGTGCCGCTCGCGTATCCCGAAGCGCCCGCCGTCGAAGATCCCGAGCGCGCGCTCGACGTGGGCCTGGCCGAACTCGAACACTGGGAATGGGCGCCGTTCAACGCGCGCGTGCTCGCCGAGGCGGGCGTGCCGTTCGCGATCACGTCGGCGGGCCTTAAGAAGCCCGAGGAACAGTTCTGGGCGAACCTGCGCAAGGCGGTGGCGAGCGGTCTGGACGAGCAGTTCGCGCTCGCCGCGCTGACCGTGCAGCCGGCGACGATGCTCGGCGCGGCCGACAAGCTCGGCACGCTCGAACCGGGCAAGCTCGCGCAGATCGTCGTCGCCGACGCGGACCTCTTCCGCTCCGACAAGGCGCGCATCTACGAAACCTGGATCGACGGCAAGCGCTACGCCGTCGCGAGCGTCGACACGCCCGATCCGCGCGGCGTGTGGAACCTCACGTGGCGCGGCGTCAACGGCCCGGCGTCGATCGAGATCGGTGGCGACCTGCCCGACCTCACCGCGAAGGCCGGCGACAAGAGTTTTCCGGTCAGCGTCGGCGACCGGCGCCTGAGCCTGTATCCGCCGGGCGAGCTCGTCGGCGTCAAGCGCGAGCGGCTCGCCGTCGTGCTGTCGCTGACCGCCGACGGCGTCGAAGGCCGCGGCCAGATCGACGGCGCGCGCGAGTTCCAGGTCAGCGGCAAGCTCGCGACGGCGAAGCCGCGCGTCGCGGACGCCGCGAAGGCGAAACCGGCGCTGCCGTCGCGCGAGCGCCGTTATCCGTATGGCGAATTCGGCCGCCTCGCGCCGCCGCCCGCGCAGAACCTCGTCGTGCGTCACGCGACGATCTGGACGCAGGGGCCGCAGGGCAAGCTCGAAGACGCCGACATCGCCGTCGCGAACGGCAAGATCGTCGCGGTCGGCAAAGGCGTCAAGGCGCCGGCCGGCGCGGTCGAGATCGACGGCCGCGGCAAGCACGTCGCGCCCGGCATCATCGACACGCATTCGCACATGGCCGTCGCCAAGGGCGTCAACGAAGGTTCGCACGCGGTGACGAGCGAAGTGCGCATCGGCGACGCGCTCGATCCGACCGACATCTCGATCTACCGCGTGCTCGCCGGCGGTACGACGTCCGCGCAGCTCCTGCACGGCTCGGCGAACCCGATCGGCGGCCAGTCGCAGATCATCAAGATGCGCTGGGGCGCCGATGCCGACGGCCTGCGTTTCGAAAACGCGCCGCCGACGATCAAGTTCGCGCTCGGCGAAAACGTCAAGCAGTCGAACTGGGGCGACACGTTCACCAAGCGCTATCCGCAGACGCGCATGGGCGTCGAGCAGATCGATCTCGACACGTTCCTCGCCGCGCAGGAATACGGCGAGGCGCTGGCGAAGCAGGGCAAGTCGGGCGAACCGGTGCGGCGCGACCTGCGCCTGGAAACCGTCTGGGAAATTCTGCAGAAGAAGCGTTTTGTCCATATCCACAGTTATCGCCAGGACGAAATCCTCGCGTTCGCGCGCCTCGCGCAGCGCTTCGGCATCGTGCCGGTGTTCCAGCACATCCTCGAGGGCTACAAGGTGGCCGACGTGCTCGCGAAGCTCGGCGCCGGCGCGTCGGGTTTCACCGACTGGTGGGCGTACAAGATGGAAGTGGCAGACGCCATTCCGTACAACGGCGCGCTGATGGCGAAGCAGGGCGTGGTGGCGTCGTTCAATTCCGACTCCGACGAACTGTCGCGGCGCCTCAACACCGAGGCCGCCAAGGCGATCAAATACGGCGATCTCTCCGAAGTCGAGGCGTTCAATTTCGTAACGATGAACGCGGCGAAGAACCTGCGCATCGACCAGCGCGTCGGCTCGCTCGAAGCGGGCAAGGACGCCGACTTCGCGATCTGGAACGCAAGTCCGTTGTCGTCGCTCGCGATGCCGGAGCAGACCTACGTCGACGGCCGCAAATACTTCGACCGCAACGACGATCTCGCCGAGCGCGCGCGCATCGAGACCGAGCGCGAACGCCTGATCGGCAAGATCCTGCCCGAGCGCGTCAAGGCGCTCGCGAAGAAGGACGACAAGAAAGACAAGAAGGACGACGGCGCCAAGCCGCAGTTCGCGGGGTCTCACGACGGCGGCGTCACGACCGCCGATCTCGTGCACTTCGCGACGTTGCGCGGCCCGTACCACGACGGCGAACCGGTCAATACCTGCTCGGCGCAGGAGGCTCACTGATGAAAACCCTGTTGATTGCCGTACTCGCAGCGCTCGCCGGTTCCGTGCACGCCGCCGACAAGCCCGTGGTGCTCGCGGGCGCCGACCTCTACACCGTCAGCCACGGCGTGATTCCGCGCGGCGAGCTTCTGATCGAAGGCGGCAAGATCGCCGCCCTCGGCGCCAAAGTCGACGCACCGGCGGGCGCCGAGCGCATCGACCTCTCCGGCAAGCGCATCTATCCGGGCTATCTCGCCGCCAACAGCAACATGGGCCTGACCGAAGTCGACGCCGTGCGCGCGACGGTCGACCAGGCCGAAGTCGGTGCCGTCAATCCGAACGCGCGCGCGCTCGTCGCGGTCGACGCCGACAGCGAACTGCTGCCGGTCGCGAGAGCGAACGGCGTGCTCAGCGTGCTGGTCGTGCCGCAGGCGGGCGACGACGGTCTGCTCACCGGACAGTCGGCGCTGATCAAGCTCGACGGCTGGACCTGGGAAGAAATGAGCCTCAAGGAGCCGGTCGGCGTACATCTGGCGTGGCCGTCGACGCGCGTGCCGCCGTGGCTGCCGCGCGAGGCGCAGGAGAAGGCGGCGGAAGCGGCGAAGAAGAAGCTCGGCGAGATCGATCAGGCGTTCCGCGACGCGCGCGCCTATCGCGCGGCGAAGGGCGCCGGCAAGAAGGATCTGCGCTGGGAGGCGATGATTCCGGTGCTCGACGGCAAGACGCCGCTGTTCGTGCACGCGGACAACGCCGTGCAGATTCGCGAAGCACTGGAATTTTCCAGGCGTGAACAATTGCGCATCGTGCTGGTCGGCGGCGTCGACGCGTGGCGTTTCGCCGATACACTCAAGGCGCGCGACGTGCCGGTGATCCTGGGTTCGTCGCACAACCTGCCGCTGCGGCGTTGGGAAGCGTACGACACGATCTACGCGAACGCGGGCAAGCTTGCGAAAGCAGGCGTGCGCTTCGCGATCGCGAACGACGCGCAGGGCTCGTCGAACGAGCGCAACCTGCCGTACCAGGCGGCGAGCTACGCGGCGTTCGGCCTCGGCGCAGAGAACGCGCTGCGGGCGATCACGCTGAGCCCGGCGGAAATCCTCGGTGTCGCCGATCGCCTGGGCTCGCTCGACGCGGGCAAGGACGCGACGCTGTTCGTCGCGAACGGCGACGCGCTGGAAGACGCGACGCAAGTCGAGCGCGCGTGGATACAAGGCCGCGAAGTGAACATGGCGAACAAGCAGACGCGGTTGTACGAAAAGTACCAGCGCAAGTACGAAGGCAAGCCGCGCGACTGAGCGCACGGCCGGGCGATACGCACAGCGCATCGCCCGGCCGCCGCATGGCGCGGCGACGACGTACACTACGGCGATGAATCGGGACGCACGCAAGGCAGCGGCGGAAGAAACGCTGCGCATCATCGAGCGCGGCAGCTATGTGGCGCCGCGCGGCGCCACGATCGTAGTCGCCGCCGCGATTCGCGAATGCCGCGAGGCCACGCGGTTGTATACGCCGGACGATCTGTCGGCGCTCGAACGCGACGTGCTGGCGCGACCGTCGCCGGGTTTCGCGACGCGTATCGAAGTCGTCAACGAAACGACGCTGGCCGGCGTGCGAAGGCTCGTCGCCGAGGCCGGCGACGTGGCCGCGCTGAACTTCGCATCGGCGAAAAATCCGGGCGGCGGTTTCCTGAGCGGCGCGCAGGCGCAGGAAGAATCGCTCGCGCGCAGCTCGGCGCTGTATGCCTCGCAACTCGCGGCGCCGGCGTTCTACGAGCGACATCGCGCGTCGACGTCGCTGCTGTATTCCGACACGATGATCGCATCGCCGCGATGCCCCGTCTTTCGCGACGACGACGGTGCGCTGCTCGACGTGCCGCGCTTCGTGAACTTCATCACCAGCGCCGCGCCGAACGCCGGCGCGATCGCGCAGCAGCGGCGCGACGAGCTGCCGCTGATCGAGGCGACGTTGCGCCGTCGGGCGGGCTATGTGCTGGCGCTGGCGGCGTCGCAAGGGTGGCACCGGCTGGTGCTCGGCGCGTGGGGTTGCGGCGTGTTTCGCAACGATCCACGCCGCGTCGCGGCGATGTTTGCCGAGCCGCTGCGCAGTCCGGAGTGGTGCGGCCGTTTCGAGAGCGTCGTATTTTCGGTGTTCGATACGACATCGGCCGAATCGACATTTCGCGCATTTCACGACGAACTGGCGTCGTAGCGAATAGCGAGCAAAGCGTTGCCGGCCGCTCGCCTGAGGTCGACGCATTCGTCTGCGGTGGTATTGCCCGCAAATCTCAGATCCTGAAACCGATGTCGCCCACCATCGGCACAGTCGGCAGGTCGTGTCCGAGCGTTGAGCGTTCGTGATCACGTTTTTCGCCGTTTCCCGAATAGTAGGTTGGGCCGGGCGATCAGCCGCCGGACTGCGCAATTGACGACGAACAACAGGGGCAAGAATGTGCTGCCGATCCTAACCGCCTGAGTATCGGGCTTCATCCCTCTTTGATTACGCGCGAGCGCTTTGTTTCGCCCTTCGGGCGAAGGAGAGCCCTTGCGTCCGAATCCAAGCTGCAAGCTTCTTGAGTAAAGCATCGATGAAATTCTGGAAATCATTTCTCTTGACAGCCGCCCCACTGGCGGCACTCGGCTTCGGCCGCGCCGAGGCGACCAGCCTGCTGACGCCACCGCCGGCCAGCGTCTGCACTTCGCCGACCGTACCGACGGAGCCCGGCGACATTCATGCCTTTCCCGGTCGTTGGTGGAATCCCAATCGCAAGGGCATCGGTTGGGATTTTTTCTACGGCGACGGCCAGCAGTCGATGTATCTGACGCTGTTCACGTTCGACAAAGACGGGCGGCCCGTCTGGTTCACCGGCGCGTCGACCGAACCCCAATTCAATTCGGTGACCGGCGAGTCGATTTGGCAGTCGAGATTGTTCCGCGTTAAATGGAACGGGCCGACCTATGAGAACCGCATCAGCACCGAAGTAGGTCTGGTGTCGATCACGTTCCCGCGCCAGACGACGACGCGAGCTGCCGTGCGCTGGCAGTTTACGGATGCCGGAAATCCCTGGGCCGATACGGTGGCTCATGACGAATGCCTGTTTGACTACTACCGCGACGGCAACGGGCAGGTCGAGGGCTCGCTCAGTCAGGCGTATTCGTCGAACTGGTTCTACGACGCGCCGAACACACACCCTTATGTCGGCTGGGGCGTCGATCTTCTGATTGCGCTCGACAGCCAGCAGCAGTATCAGGAAACGGCGACCGTCGCGATCTACGACGAGAATCGGGATCCGGTCTGGTTGCAGTCGAGCGACAACTACGGCACCAGTTCGCCGACGTCCGATACGTTGAACGACCTGCCGAACAGCCGCGGCATCCTGCGCTACTTCCGCCACAAGAGGCTCAACGGCTGGCCGATGTTGAGCGACTGCGCGAGCGACAGCTGTCTCGATATCATTGCGTTGCCGGGCAACACGTCGACCAAGGAAAACCGTTTCCTGCGCAACATTACGGGGGTCCGCAGCGGCCAAATGTCGGTGCGGGCGCTCGCGGAAGCCAACGTCACCGGTTCGGCCACGGCGGAGGTGCGTTGGCCGCTGCCGACGCTGCCGACCCAGCCCTGGCCGGATCCGACGCCTGTTTCTCATTTCGACGTCGATCACGTCGTTGTCGACAAATCGGTCTGCCGTGTTCCGACGGGCCAGACGACCTGCCGGTTCACCGTGAGTTGGACCAGCCACGACCAGGGCGCGATCGTCAAACGGATCGACCTCAGGAATCCCGGCAACATCCAAACGATCGGCATCGGCGGTAGCGGCATCTATAAAGACGATGTCGCCGTCGGCGATCGCGTGCAGTACCGCATCTTGTATTGGACCCCCGCGGACGGCTACTTGCAGCGGACGACCCCGGAAGTGCGCACGTTGCTCGACACCGATATCGCCGATGCGAACGTCGAACCGGTCGATTGCGTGAGCGGTCCGAGCTGCGACCTCGGCGAACACGACCCGACGGTCGGTGCAGTAGCCGGAGAGGCGTCGACGGAAGGTGGTGCCGCAACGTATACGATTCCCATAGCTTTGCCTCCGGGCCGCAACGGCATGCAGCCTGCCGTTGCGCTTTCCTACAGCAGCCGTGCCGGCAACGGCATCGCCGGCATGGGCTGGTCGCTTTCCGCATCCAGCGCAATCCATCGGTGTCCGCGCACACTCGATCAGGATGGGCGGGCAGTCGCGGTTCGTCTCGACGGCAGCGACGCGCTGTGCCTCGACGGTCAGCGCCTGGTGGTACTCGAATCGCTGCACGGCAACCCGAAGCTCGACCAGTTCGCCGGCTACGGCATGGCGAACGCGATCTATCGCACCGAAATCGACAACTTTGCGCGTGTCACGCAGCTCGGCGGCAGTCTTGCCGGGCAGGACGCGTGTTTTCGCGTCGAACACAAGGACGGCCGCATCGCGTACTACGGCGGCGTCCCGTCTGGCAACGGATGTTCAGCAAACGACCGCAACTCGCGCGTTTCGCCGTCGGGCGTCAATACGACGCTGAACTGGCAGGTCGAGAAGGTCGAGGATCGCGTTGGAAACAATCAGTTCTTTTTCTACGCCAATCACGGCAACGGCGAAGTTCTCCTCAGCGAAATCAAGTACACCGGCAAAGGAGACAACGCAGGCAATCGGCGTGTGATATTCGCGACGGAGCTGCGCCCCGTCGCGAGCGACCGCTCGTCGAGCTACATCGCCGGCGGGCTCACGATGCAGACGCAACGCCTGATTCGCATCGAGACATGGATCGGCACCGGCGAACGGGTAATGACCTACAAGCTCGACTATGCCGAGCCGCTGACGGGTCAACAGGTCGGTACATACAGCGCTCGCAGTCAATTGCAGAAGATTACGCAGTGCGGTTACGACGGCGGCGTGGAAAAGTGCATGGCGCCGACGATGGTCGATTGGAACGACGCACCGCCGGACAATGTTCTGCGCTCGCTGACTGTCGCGGACTTGCCCGAACCGACAGCGATGCCCAATGGCGCGCAAGTGGATCGGCGCGTCCAGCCGCTCGGCGACCTGGACGGCGACGGCGTGCGGGAGATAGTCGTTCACCAATGGGAGAAAATAAACCCGAGCGCTCCGGAGAGCCCGCAGAACTTGCGCCGTGCCGTCTGGCTGGTGAAGCAGTCGGCGGACCGCGATACGCCGCAAAAGCTCGACATTACCGCGCTTTCGGCCGACATCGCCTACGTCAGCCCGGATTACGTCGCCGATATCGACGGCGACGGCAAAGCCGACATCCTCGGCGCGCAGAACAATCAGCTGTATCTGTATCGCTGGAAAGGTGCGCGCGGCGCCGCGTTCGGATCGCTTTTGGGGACGTTCGAGGGTATTCCGCTCAACGTGCCCACTGGCGATCAGGTCGTTTCTCTCGAGGATCGTGACGGTGACGGTCTTGCCGATCTGCTGCTGCGCCGCAAGCAAGGCAGCGACTGTAACGGCGCCTATGTCGCACCGTCGTCGCAGCTCGACCCTCAGATGCTGTGTTTCTACCGGAACACGACGAGTCGTTCCGGCACCAGTGTTCAGGTCGGATTCGCGCAGGGCGCGGAGGTTTCCAACTGGACCATCCCGACGGCACAAAGCGGACCGAGCGCGCCGGGCGATTTCAACGGCGATGGCATCCGCGACATTCTGATCACGTATCGCACGAGTACCGGCGATCGCGTCGAGCGCATGCTGCTGTCGAAGGCTGCCGGCGAACCCGTGCTGCCCGGTTGTACGCCGCTTACCGTCGATCGTTTTCAAAACTGCTCGCCGGGCTCGTTGAACCTCTACCCGAACGGCGCTTACGCGCTGCCGGAATCGGCGCGCTACTGGCTCGATGTCAACGGCGACGGTCTTACCGACTTGCTGTTCGCGACAGTGACGGGACGCGGATGCTCTGACGGCAGCAATTTCGACATCGTACTGCCCGAGCCGGTGCTTCCGGTCGAGGCCGATCGCGGCACCTGGTGCATCAAGCTCTCGACAGGGCGTGGATTCGGCAACGCGATCATTGTGGACGGCAATGCGGATGCGCTGCTGATGCAGGTCAATCGAGGCAGCCCTTCGGCCGGATCGCAGCCCAGGATGCGTTACGCCGGTCGTTTGCCGACGATGGATATCGACTCGGACGGCAGACCGAACCTGTTGTATCCCGTTGCGCTCGCGGCCCGTCACTGCCAATACACGACCGTGACTCACGTGTCGCGTGAGGATACGCCGGCGTGCCCGTACATCGGTTGGCAGGGCGGCAATGGCGAGGGCGACAGCGGCCCTCGGGTCTGTACGAATCAGGTCTGGATGTGCAGCGACGATCCGCGCAAAGCCATCAACGGTTCGAGCGCGTTTTCGTTGCCCGCGCTCAGCGAGTTCCCGGTCTACAAACCCGCTCCGCCGACGGAAGTCGCCGTCGACAATCTCTACACCCCGATAGTGCACAAGGCGTCGTACTCGGAACTCGACAAATCTGCCTATGTCATGGCGGCGATTCGCTTCGAGCAGACGGGCCCGGCTTCGTTCACCGCAACGTCCGTTCCCCTCGACAACACGTCCGGTCCCGGTGCGAGCGCTGCAGCTCATCGCGTGGTGATGAAACTGGCCGGCGACAGCGAAGTCGACGTTTCCGACGACATGTATGGCGACGGTCTCGTCGATTCGATTTTCCAGATCGGCTGCTACACGGGGGGATTCCGTCCGGACGCCTGCCAGTATGTCGGCGGCGCGTCGGGCCCTTCGAATATCGCGTTGAGTCCGGGGCAGAACGGCGGGCTTACGACCGTGTCGGTGACCGATCTCGAAAACGGCATGCGCACCTGGATCAACGAGAATGTCGGCATCGCCGAAAACGCCGGCGGTCCGCCGCTGCTGCCCGATCTCGTCTCTTCGATTCAGAACGGCTTGGGCGACAACGCGGTCTGGTCGTACTTCCCGATGTCGAGCAAAGCGTTCCGCACGGGCAGCAATACGATGCCGCTGTACGAACTACCGGCGAACGAGAGCGCGTACACCGATACGCGACATTTCTACTTTCGCTCCTCGATGCCCGTCGTCGGTTCGATGGGTCGCAGAAGTACCTTGGGCGGTTTCGGCATGTTCGGCTTCCGCAGCTGGACCTACAGCTATCGCGAAGCGATCTACAACAGCCGCGGTCGAGGTTTCCAAGGCTTCCGTACGATTCTGCAGGAGCACTTGACGCTCAGCGGGGCCGAAAATCGCCGGCTGCGGATTGCCACGACGTACCACCAGAAGTTTCCGTTGACCGGCAAAGTCGAGCGCGTGGAAACCGGCGTTCCGAGCGGTACGAACGCCATCAATCCCGTCAAAGTGGAATCGTACAGTTGGGGTTGCGCGGTCGCGACTTCGGCTGCTTGCGATACGGCGTCCGCAGCTCAGCCGACCAACTATCCGTTCCTTGTCGAGCAGTTGACGACGACGTATGACCTCGTAAATGCCGAAGGCGGCGGAACTCCGCGACAGATTGCATCGACGCAGGTGCGCAACTACAACGGCGTCAAGACGCAGCCCGGCTGGGACCAATACGGCAATTCGTTGTTCCAGGAAACGCAGTCTGCCGACGAATACGTTACTGCGACGACGCGCGCGGTGAACACGTATACGTCGCCCGGCAGCAGTTGGTGGGTCGACAAGCTGTCCACGACGCAAAGAACGGTTCTTCCTGTGACGTACGCCGCGCAACATACGTTGCCGGCGAGTGCGGCAACGCCCGAGCAAACCTTGGCGACGACGTACGAGTGGAACGACGATCGCACCCCGAAAAAAGTGGAGTTGCAGGCTCAGAAAACTGGTTTGGAACTGGACGAGCAGCATACGATCACGCGGTATGCCTATCCGTCGGCTACCGTCAACTACGGATTGCCCACGCTTGTGACGACGGAAATTCGTCGCGCCGACGAGCGTCCATTGCCGGCGGGCCAGACTCGCCAGGTCGAAACGCTGTTCGACGGGACGGACGGCTACTTCGCGTCCGAAATCAAGTATCCGAACGATACTGGGGGCTACCTCAAACTCGGCATGCGCACGACGACGCGCGCGCGCGACGGACAGCCGAGTATCGTGGAAGATTTATCGGCTGGAACAAAAATCGTCACAACGTACGACGCGTTCGGCCGAGCCGTTGCCGTCGACACGCTGAATCTTGCGGGACAGCGGATCAAGCAGCCCGTGCGTGCTGCCTGGCAGAAGTGCGCGAACGGCGTCTGTCCGGGCGTCGGCGCCGGCGCCTTGAATCGCAGCGGCCTGAATGCCGACCGCTTTGCGGCATACCGCGTTGTCACAGTCGAGAATGGCAGCCCGACGCAAGTCGTCATGTACGACTTGCTCGGACGCGAGATCAAGCGCGCCGCGCGTAGTCTAGACGCGAATCTCACATTCGTTGCGTCCACGATCGACTATGACGTGATGGGAGCGACGACGAACCAGAGTGCGCCGTTCAAGCTGACAAGTGCGCAAGCGGCGGCTGCCTACGAAACCGTGATGACGTACGACCGGCTTGGGCGCGTCAAGACCAAGACGAGTCCCGGCAGCGAACTGGATGCGGCAAACGGCAACGTCGTCACGGACTACACCTACGACGGCAATCGCACGACGGTCAGGGTTCGCACCGCGAACGATCCGAGTTGCTCGCTGGCGTCCGCAAATCCGCTGTGCATGGTGATGTCGCGCGACAACAGCGTGCTGGGTCTCGTGCGAACGACGGATACGCTCAACGGCGTCACGACCTACTGGTATGACGCGGCCAAGCGGCCGATTGCGATTCGCGACGCCAAAGCAAATGCAAGCAATCCGCCGGGGAGCGCGACGCTCGCGCAATACAACGAACTCGGCCATCGCAAAGTGCTCGACGATCCGAACATGGGTCGTTGGACGTTCAGCTACAACCCGTTCGGCGAGCTGCGCAAGCAGACGGATGCACGCCTGCTCGACACGATTGTCAACTTACGCGATCCATTGGGCCGCGTCGTCTTCCAGACCAGCACCAACCCGGATCGCTACGATGCCGGCCGCTACGAAACCGTCGTCGATGCCTGGGCTTACGACCCGGTCAACGGCTTGCTCAACGACGTCAGTCGTTCCGTCGACGGCACGTTGAAATGGCAGGAAGCGTACGAATACGACACCGTTGCGCGACCGACGCAAACGAAAACTTCGATCAAACTCGAACAGCCCGGCCTGCACGATCTCGTCACGAAGTTCTTCTACGACGCGAACTATGGTCGCGAGAAAGGCATCGAGTACCCCAGCGGCTTGCGTGTCCAGACCATTTACGCGAAGAACGGCGACGTGCAGGACGTGCTCGATGCGGATACCGGCATTCGTCTTTGGGCGATCGAGTCGAAAGATGCGTGGGGCAACGTCGCGGTCCAGCGCTACGGCAACGGCATCGTCGGCCAATACGCGGCGGCTGCCAGCACGGGTCAGTCGCTGCAGCGCGAGTGGCTGATTCCAGGGCAGGCGGCCAAGGACGCGATCGCCTACGGTTACGACAGCTTCGGCAATCTGAAGAGCCAGACGCGAACGACGCCGGGAGAGCTCAACCCGATAGCCACCGAAACCTATGCCTACGACCGCTTGCAGCGTCTGACGCGTGCGACGCCGTCGACCGGGTCTGCGGTGACTTATGGCTACGACGCCATCGGCAACTTCACGTTCAAGAGCGACTTCAGCACGACGTCCCCTACCGCATACCAGTATCCGGCCACAAGAACCGGCGGCTGCGGAACGAACGTGGCGACGAGCATTGCGCGATCGAACAATTCGACGGCGACGTATACCTGCGACGCGAACGGCAACATCGCCACGAGTACGAACGGTGGCAACTATCTGCAGCCGCGTAAAATCGTCTACGACGCGACGAACCGGCCGATCGGCATCGTCGCTGCGACGAGCTATACGGAGTTCTACTACACGCCGAGCGGCGATCGGTACGACACGATCAGCAAAGGCGCCGGCATGAGCGGCTGGCGCGTGCTGCGCGGTCCGCGCGGTTATGAAGAAGAGTATCTGCTGGCCGATAGCACGCAGAGAACTCAACGTCACGAACTCGGGGAGGCCGTGGTGACGTATGGGCCAGGCACGACGCGCAGGACGAACTACCGCGCGAGCGATCGCCTCGGTTCGGCGCTCGCGATCATGAACGACGACGTCGCCAATCTGTTCGAACAGACGCAATGGGGTCTGCCGTCGAAGGCGTTGCTGTCGTTCGATGCGTTCGGGATGCCGAAGGATCGCGACTTCAAGTCGCGCGCGAGTGCAACGACGAATCTCGGCGCAACGCGGCAGGGTTTTACCGGGCACGAGCACATCACGGCACCGAATGGCACTCCGGGTCCCGAGGTCATTCATATGAATGGTCGGGCTTACGACTTCAGGCTGGGTCGATTCCTTAGCGTCGATCCATTCATCCAGTTTCCGGAGAACAGCCAGAGTCTCAATCCTTATGCCTATATCTCCAACAACCCCCTCTCGGGGACGGATCCCACTGGATTCTTTTCCTGCGACAAAGACGATAAATGCACAGGGACGGTCGGGGAAATTGAGACCATCAATGTCTACAAAGATGGGACCGTTACGGCGACGAATAGTGCCGGGGATACCATCGAGCTCGGCAAGATCGCGGACAAAAACGTTCAGAGCGCGGTAACGGCATTCGCCGGGTCGATCGGACAGGTAGTCGATGGATTCAAGAGTGTGCAGGGATATACACCGCAGATCTGCCAAGCACCTGACCAAATTGCGGATATGGCGTCCCGCGGCGGCACGGTCTTCGCTCAGATTGCGACATCGGAAATCGTTCAAAAGCCTCGAGGTAATGCAGAGAGGGGTGCTGTCCTGACATTGGCGGATGCCGTTTCCGCGGGCACCGTTGTTTGGATGACGGAAAAATTCTTCGGGTTTGACCCTGCTCAAAATCAGGCCGACCTTGATGCGTACAATTCGCAAGTTGGATACTTGTCGTATTTGTCCTACCTGAACCCGCGGCAAATAGTAACTCGGGTCAAGTCCGGAATCTCCTCGGTCAAGGAAATGATCAGGATAAGGCACTACACGAGCAATAGTGGAATAAAGGGGATTGCAGAGAGTGGGGTCATTAAGGCCTCCGACCAGAATAAAGTATTCGCGGATCTGGCCAAAGGAAAGCCGCTGTCTCCGAGGGACGCCGAAGAAAAATTTGGAATTAAGCGAGGCAAAGGTCAGAATTACGTGGAAACCGACGTTCCTGCGGATAAGATAGATCGTGTGTACAATCCGAAAACAAAAGTCTGGGAGCTTACGGTTAAGGGAGATGTGATTCTTGAAAATCCCACCTTTGAGAAGAGGTAGATAATGAGCATGCTGGCAGTCGACCTAGTGGCCTTGAAGAGAATCATGTGCGATCTCGACTATTTGGCTATTTCTTTGGATCGAATTGGGTCTGAGCAGATGACGAAGGACGAGCGGATAGCCGTCCACGATAGATTTATGGAGGAGTCAGACTTGGCCCGGCGAATTCTTTTTGCAAGAAAGATCCTGTCGGTTGCCATTGATGAAGGCGTATCTCGAGAGGAGTTGGCCGAGATTGATGAGGCCGTTGAGCGAGTTCGCCCCTGGGATATGAAGAATGCGTTGATGAAAAAATAATAGTTGTTCCCGCGGTTGCGGAGGTGGCACTGCCTTTTGAGAAAAGGAGGCAGTGCCACCCCGAATTTTGGCGTGGTAGGAGCTGTTGAGCAGTTTGTGATCTCGGCGAAACATGGAGAGGCGAGCTAGACTCCGAGAGCTGCCAATTGTCAATCCTGCTATGTCACTGCTGGCAACGTCATATGTGGAGGTATTGACCGTACCTATTCTTCTTCGACGAACGAGATCTCGAAGGCTCGGTGCTCGTGACAATCGCTGACGGCGAGCGTCGCGAAACAACTGGTTGTGGACTACTGCCAAGCTGGCGCAATGGGCGGGATTTTGATGGCTCGCTGGCGTATAGTCGCTACGGCAACGTCGGCAAAAACCTCGGCGCCCTACGCGCCTTGCTCAACTGCTCGTACGCATACGCGAGCCTCACCAGAGTCGTCTCGCTCCACGCCGCGCCGATGAAGCTGATACCCACCGGCAGTTCGCGCACCTGTCCCATCGGCACGGTGATCGACGGATAGCCCGTCACCGCCGCGACGCCGCTCGATCCGCCGGTGTAGTGATCGCCGTTCAGCGGGTCGGTCGTCCACGCCGGATTGTTCGTCGGGGCGATCAGCGCGTCGAGCCGGTGCTTTTTCAATACCGCGTCGAGGCCTTCCTTGCGTGCGTACTTCTGGATCGTCGCCTGCGCCTCTTTGTAAGCCTTGTCCGACAGCGTGCCGCGCTTTTGCGACAATTCCAGAAGTTCCTGGCCGAAGATCGGCAGTTCCCTGTCCGCGTTCGCCGCGTTCCAGGCGATGAGTTCGGCGAGCGTGGCGACCGGCACGCCGCGCCGCGTTGCCAGATACGCGTTGAGGCCGGCTTTGAATTCGTACTGCAGCACGGTCATCTCGGCATCGCCGAGCTTGTCGGCGTTCGGTATTTCCACCGGATCGACGATCGTCGCGCCCGCGCCGCGCATCAGCGCGATGCTGCGCTCGAATGCGGCGTTCACCTCTTTGTGGAAGTTGGCCTGTTTGCGCAGCACGCCGATGCGTGCGCCCTTGAGCGCGCCCGCGTCGAGCGCGCGCACGTAGTCGGCCGCGTGTTTGTCGGCGTCCCAGCTTGCCTTGTCGCGCGGGTCGGCGCCGGCGAGCACGGTCAGTAGAGCCGCGGCGTCGGCGACGCTGCGCGCCATCGGGCCGGCCGTGTCCTGGCTCGCCGAGATCGGCACGATGCCGCTGCGCGCCACGAGACCCACGGTCGGCTTGATGCCGACGAGGCCGTTGACGCCGGCCGGGCAGACGATCGATCCGTCGGTTTCGGTGCCGACCGCGACGGCCGCGAGATTCGCCGCGATCGCCGCGCCGCTGCCGCTCGACGAACCGCACGGATTGCGATCGAGCACATACGGGTTCTTCGTCTGGCCGCCGCGCGCGCTCCAGCCGCTCGTCGAACCGGTCGAGCGGAAATTCGCCCATTCCGACAGATTCGTCTTGCCGAGGATGACCGCGCCGGCGGCGCGCAGGCGCGCGACGATCGCCGCATCCTGCGTCGGCGCGGCACCGACGAGCGCGAGCGACCCCGCGCTCGTCTGCATGCCGTCGGCCGTGTCGATGTTGTCCTTGAGCAGCACCGGCACGCCGTGCAGCGGCCCGCGCACCTTGCCCGCGGCGCGCTCGGCGTCGAGCGCGTCGGCGCTGGCGAGCGCGTCGGGGTTCAATTCGATGACGGCGTTGAGCGCCGGTCCGGCCTTGTCGATCGCCGCGATGCGATCGAGGTACTGCTGCATGATCGCATGCGCGGTCAGTTCGCCGGCGCTCATGCGGCGCTGCAGGTCGGCGACGCTCGCCTCGTCGAGCGCGAACGCCGGCTTGGCCGGTTCGGCGGGCGCGGCGACGGCGGCCGGCTTCGGCGCGCCGGTGGCGCAGGCCGCGAGTGCGAGAACGATCGGCAACAGAGCGCAGGCGCGCGACATGGCGGTATTCCGGGCGGGGAAGCGCCGATGATGCCAGACGCGGCGATCGTCGCGAACGCTACGCTTGCGGACGGCGGAAGATGGAAATGACGCCGCCGGTTTCGCCGCGCCACGGCGTCGCCCGCCAGTCGCGCCAGCGAACGTGCGGCGCGAGGCCGGCGCTTGCCGTCCAGGCGTCGAGATCGTCGAGCGACACTTCGCACAGCCGCGGCGAATAGCGTCGCGGCCCGCCGCGCGTCTCCACGACATGATCCATTTGTACAAACGTATCGCGACGGCCCGGCGCCGTCGTTTCGACGAGCAGCGAGCCGTCGCCGGCGACGCTCGCGGCGAGCCTCGCGACGGCGCGCGCCTGCGCGTCGCGATCGGGCAGCAGCGCGAGCGTGTCGACCATGCAGATGACCAGCCGGTAGCGGTCCGGCGCGCTGACGCAGGCGAAGTCGCCGAGCGTGACGCCGATCGCGTCGCCGCCGGATTTGGCGCGCAGCCGCGCGATCATCGCGGCCGAGGCGTCGATGCCGTGCACCGCGAGCCCGCGCGAGGCGAGCGCGATGGCGTAGCGGCCGGTGCCGCAGCCCGCGTCGAGCACCGGGCCGCCGCGCGCGAGTTCGACGAGCCGGTCGAGCGACAGGCGCGACGGCGGCGGATACATCTCGTCGTAGAATTCGGCGCAGTGGTCGCCGTAACGCGCGGCATCGATCATGTCGGCGGAGCATGACCGACCGGCGACGATGCGCCAAGGGCGGACCGCGAGAAGGGGGGCGATGCGGCGATGTCTGTGGGGAATGCTGGCGCTCGCGGCGGGGCCGGTCGACGCCGCGCTGCACGTGGTGATCGTCGGCGCACGCGGCGAACTCGTGTACGAACCGGCGACACTGACGATCCGCGCCGGCGACAGCGTGCGTTTCGTCAACGTCAGCGGTTTCCACAATGTCGTTGCCGACGACGCGTCGTTCCGTTGTGCGAACGGCTGCGACGGGCTGGGCGGCAACGGATCGCCGAGCAACGCGCAGTGGATCGCGACGGTCGTGTTCGGCGATCCCGGGACGGTCGGCTACTACTGCGAAGCCCACGGCGCGCCGGGCAGCGGCATGGTCGGCACGATCGTCGTCGAGTCCACGCCGGTTGCGCTGCAGTCGTTCGACGTCGAATAGCGCGGATCGATTTCCAGCGTCAGCGCGCAGTCGCGCCAGCCCAGGTCGTGCCAGAAGTCGAGCGCCTTGCGATTGCCGACGAGCACGTCGAGCGTCAGGCGCTTGCCGCGCGGCCAGATGTCGCGGCGCAGGCGCTCGATGGCCGCATGGCCCACGCCGTGACGGCGTGCGTGGCGCAGCACGAGAAACTGCGCGAGATAGATTTCGTCGGCGCTTTCGCGGAACACCGCGTAGGCGACCGTCTCGCCGTTCTCGTCGAACAGCACCGCGCGGTACGCGCCCGATGCGAGCCAGGTGCGCATGCGGTCGTGCAGAAAACGCAGGTCGTCGGGGCCGAAGTCGGCGCCTTCGCGCACGAGCTGTCGATTCAGACGGGCAAGTTCGGGCGCGTCGGCGACGCTCGCCCAGCGATAGGTCAACGCGTTCAATCGAAGACTCGGGTATGCGGCCGATTGCCGCCGATGTCGCGGCTCCCCGTGGTCAGCGCGCATCGCGCGTGCGGCCTGCCTGCGCGGCCGACAGGTGCTCCATCGCGGCGTGCGTCGCGATGTCGCGCAGCGGCGCGCGACGATGAAGCACGCGATACAGCAGCGCGGCGTAGCCGAGCACGCCGGCAAGAAACAGCACGATGTAACCGAGGCTCGTCATGGATGCGGATCCGTGGAGAACGGATCGCAGCTTGCGCGCCGTGGCGGTAAACGATCCATCGACGCATCGCCGCGCGGCGTAACGAACGCGTAAACGAAAAACCCCGGCATGCTCGCGCATGCCGGGGTTTCGTCGGAGCGCTTGCGGCGTCGATCAGGCCGCGCGCGAATTCTTCTTGCGATCGTTTTCGGTCAGGTGCTTCTTGCGCAGGCGGATCGCCAGCGGCGTCACTTCGACGAGTTCGTCGTCTTCGATGAACTCGAGCGCCTGCTCGAGGCTCATCTTGACCGGCGGCGTCAGCGCGAGCGCATCGTCCTTGCCGGACGCGCGGAAGTTCGTCAGCTGCTTGGCGCGCAGGGCGTTGACGGTGAGGTCGTTGTCCTTGGCGTGGATGCCGACGAGCTGGCCTTCATACACTTCTTCGCCCGCTTCGATCAGCAGGCGGCCGCGTTCCTGCATCGCGAACTGCGCATAGGCCGGCGACGGGCCCGTGCCGTTCGAGATCATCACGCCGTTCTGACGCGCGGCGATCGCGCCCTCGCTCTTCGGACCGTAGTGGTCGAACACGTGGAACAGCAGGCCCGTGCCCGCGGTGATCGTGCGGAACTCGGTCTGGAAGCCGATCAGGCCGCGCGCCGGAATCAGGTACTCCATGCGCACGCGGCCGCGGCCGTCCGGTTCGATGTTCTTGAGCTGCGCGCGGCGTTCGCCCAGGCGCTGCATCACGCCGCCCTGGAACTGCTCTTCGAGGTCGACGACGAGCTGTTCGTAAGGCTCCATCAGCTTGCCGTCGATTTCCTTGATGATCACTTCCGGGCGCGACACGGCGAGCTCGTAGCCCTCGCGGCGCATCGTTTCGATCAGAATGGACAAATGCAGTTCGCCGCGGCCGGACACGCGGAATTTTTCCGATTCGCTCGTGTCTTCGACCTTCAGCGCGACGTTGTGCAGCAGTTCGCGGTTGAGGCGGTCGCGCAGCTGGCGGCTGGTCAGGAACTTGCCGCCGGAGTGTTCCTTCTTGCCGGCGAACGGCGAGTTGTTGACCTGGAACGTCATGCTGATCGTGGGTTCGTCGACGGTCAGCGCCGGCAGCGCTTCGACCGCGTCGGGCGAGCAGACGGTGTCGGAAATGCCGAGCGCTTCGATGCCGCTGATCGCGATGACGTCGCCGGCCTGGGCTTCGGGAACCTCATGGCGTTCCAGGCCCATGAAGCCGAGCACCTGCAGCACGCGGCCCTGCTTGCGCTTGCCTTCGCGATCGACCACGACGACGCTCTGGTTCGTCTTGATCTTGCCGCGCTGCACGCGGCCGATGCCGATCACGCCGACGTAGTTGTTGTAGTCGAGCTGGCTGATGCGCATCTGGAACGGACCTTCCGGGTCGACTTCCGGCGCATGCACCTTGTCGACGATCGCCTGGAACAGCGGGTCCATGTTGCCTTCGCGGACGCTCGCGTCCATGCCGGCGTAGCCCTGCAGGCCCGACGCGTAGACGACCGGGAAGTCGAGCTGTTCGTCGGTGGCGCCGAGGCGGTCGAACAGATCGAACGTCGCGTTGAGCACCCAGTCCGGACGCGCGCCGGGGCGGTCGACCTTGTTGATCACGACGATGGGCTTGAAGCCCATCTGGAACGCCTTCTGCGTGACGAAGCGCGTCTGCGGCATCGGGCCGTCGAAGGCGTCGACGAGCACGAGCACGGAATCGACCATCGACAGCACGCGCTCGACCTCGCCGCCGAAGTCGGCGTGGCCCGGGGTGTCGACGATGTTGATGCGGTAGTCCTTCCAGCGGATCGCGGTGTTCTTCGCGAGAATCGTGATGCCGCGTTCTTTTTCCAGATCGTTGGAGTCCATCACGCGGTCCGGGACGATCGCGCGTTCGTTGAGCGTGCCCGACTGCTTGAGCAACTGGTCGACGAGGGTGGTCTTGCCGTGGTCGACGTGCGCGACGATGGCGATGTTGCGGAGCTTTTCGATGGACATGGCGAATGCTCCCGCCGGCGGCCGGCAGGACTCTGGTGGGAAAGAATGGGCGGCAGTATAACCGGTTATGCGTCAACTTGCCGCGTTGCAGCACGTTGGCGTGCCGTCTTCGACGAAAAGCGCGAACCAGCCGGACGCCGCCGTGCGCGGCGGCGTCCGGCCGATCGTCAGCGGCAGCCTGCCGGCAGGTACTTGGCCGGCACCGTCGTCGTCTCTTCCGAGTCGCTGATCGGCTCGGCGTCGTCCGCGATCTGCGCGTCGCCGCAGCGCCAGACGAGCTCGCCGCCGAGCTTGTACGGCGCGAGCGTCAGCGTCTGGCCGTGGACGGCCTTGTTCGCCTCGTCGCCGAACGCGAGCACGATCGTGCCCTGGTCGGTGTAGTAGTGGTCGAGGTACTTGAGCGATTCGCCGAATGCCGGTCCGTCGAGGTCGTCGTCGGTCGCCGGCAGCTTCTTGCGCTTGGCGTAGTACTCGGCGATCGCGAGCTTGAGCGGACCTGCGTCGGCGATCGTGCCGCTGACCTGCGCGCGGATCGTGTAGTCCTGGTAGGCCGGTATCGCGATCGCCGCGACGATGCCGACGACGGCGATCGCCATGACGCCGCCGCCGGCGGAGAGAATCGCCTCGGCCGGGCTCTGCTCGTACGTCACGCTGAAGCCGGCGCGGTTGGGCGTCAGGTCGAAGGTCAGCCCGAGCGCGCCGTCGAGCGGCAGGCCGAGGCTGGCGGCGTTCGGGAGGTCGGCGAGACTCGTCGGCTGGCCGAGCGCGTCCGAGATCGACTGCAGCACCGCGAGGTAGGCGTAGTAGATCTTCTGGTTCGCGTTGCGCGTCGTCACGGCGCCGCCGATCAGCGTGCTCGCCGGGTCGTACGACTGCTGCGTGCGCAGCCAGTCGCCGATGTCGGTGTCGAGCTTCGCGGCGGCGCGGTCGCCGAGCGCCTGCGGCACCTGGCCGAACACGAGCCAGTCGCCTTCCTCGGTCCAGTACAGGTGCGTGCCCATGCGCGTGTACAGCTGCAGCCAGGCGGTGGCCTTCGCGGTGGTCTCGGGCGCCGCCTTCTCGTCGGCCAGGCTCTTGGCGATGTCGATGCCGGGCACGTAGACGTGATGCATCGTCGCCTTGCCGGACTTCACCGTCTCGTGCTTCCACTTGAACCGCGCGACGAGATCGTCGAGGCGCGCATACAGCGCGGCGCGATCGACCGTGCGCACGGCCGAATACGTGCCGGCGGCGTCTTCGAACGTCACGAGCTCGGGGCCGAACAGGCCGGCGAGATCCTTCACCTCGAAGCCGAAAGCCGTCTTGAGTTCGTCGTTCGCCTTGTCGTACGCGGCCTTCGTGCCGGCGCCGAAATCGGCGTCGAGGTTCCCGACGAACGCGTCGAACTGCGCGCGCGACGGCAGGCGCATCGTCACCGCCCACGACGGATTGCCGGCGGCCTTGATGTCGGTCTTGTAGCCGTCCTGCGCGAGATAGCCGAACAATTTCGACTGCGGCGCGATGAACTGCACCTGGAACTTGCCGCGACCGCCGACCGTGCCCCAGCCGAAAGCGACGGCCTGGCTCTTGTCGAGCAGGTCGCGTACGGCCGTGCCGGGCTTGGCCGCCGGCAACTGCGCCGAGGCCATGCCCATGACGCCCTTCAGGCTCATCCAGAAAAACAGGCCCTGGCCGGACGTGTCGAACGTCTTTTCGACCTCGTGCATCGCATGTGCGCGCTTTTCGCCGAGCTGCTTGACGAAGCCGTCGAGCGCGAACGCCGACGCGGCCATGCCCGAAAGCACGTACAGGTGCTTCGTCGCCGCGTCGAACTGCACGTAGCCCTTGGTCGCCAGCTCGCCCTTGCCGTTGGCGTCGAGCGGCGCCTTGAGCACCGGCGCGCCGGTCGCGGCGAGGCGCGCGTTCATCGTCGCCACGTCGGCGATGTCGAACGGCAGGCTGACGAGGATGTTGCTCGCCGGGTTCGCGATGTCGCTCGTGTCGATCACGGCGACTTCGACGGGACCGGCAAGATCGTCGAGCGCGAGCGCCGTGAACGGCGCGATGCCGGCCTGCACGAGCAGCGGATCTTTGGCGGCGGCATCGCGCAGCGCGGCGATCGCCTTCGTATGCGCCTCGCTCGCGAGCGCGCCGTCGAGCGCGCGGCCGTTCGGCGCGGACATGAGGCCCCACAGCGTCGGCAGGCGCAGATAGGCGACGGTGTGCTCGGGCAGGCGTTCGCGCAGCCAGGCCGGCTGCGAGATGGTGTCGGCCGCGCGTTTCTGCGCGGCGCCGTCGAGTTGGGCGACGGCGGCCGGCGCGCTCGTCGACGCCTTGTCGCGATTGCAGCCGGCGAGTACGACGCCCGCCGCGACCGCCGCGACGAAGCAGGTGCGGCGGATCAAGGTGTTCCGGGTAATACGCATGATGTCTCCCTGTGCCGTCCGGCCGCGCGCGCCCCTCGCGCACGGCATCGGTTCCTTGGCGGAAACGTCATGCTACCCGAGGCCCGGAATTTTGGCTTGGCGGAACTGTCAAGGCGCGCCGCGGCGCGGTCGGCTATCATGCGCGGTTTCAACGGGAGCCCCCGATGTCCAACGAACTCATCGCCAAGGTCACGACGAGCCGCGGCCCGATCAACATCCGCCTTTTTGCCGACAAGGCGCCGGTGACCGTCGCCAGCTTCGTCAACCTCGTGCAGCGCGGCTACTACGACGGCCTGAACTTCCACCGCGTCATTCCCGACTTCATGATCCAGGGCGGTTGCCCGCACGGCAGCGGCATGGGCGGCCCGGGCTACAAGTTCGAAAACGAATGCCGCCCGGACCTCAAGCACGACAAGCCGGGCATCCTGTCGATGGCGAACGCGGGTCCGGGCACGAACGGCAGCCAGTTCTTCATCACGCACGTGCCGACCGCGTGGCTCGACGGCAAGCACACCGTGTTCGGCGAGGTGCTGAGCAAGGACGACCAGAAAGTGGTCGACAGCATCCGTGTCGGCGACAAGATCGAATCGATCCGCATCGAAGGCGACGCCTCGGCGCTGCTCGACGCGCAGTCGGCGCGCGTCGCCGAATTCAACCGCGCGCTCGACGCGGCGGGTTTCAAGGCGAAGTAATCGCCCGAAGCAGCAGCGATTGCGCAAGACCTCGCCCGCCGCAACGGCGGGCGAGGGGCGAAGCCGGTGCCGGTCAGGTCGACGAGCCGCCCGACGTCTTCGTGAACACGCGGTACAGCGCGAGCAGGATCACCGCGCCGATCACCGACGTGATGAAGCCGGCCGCCTGGCCCGGCCGATACCAGCCGATCGCCTGGCCGAGCCAGGTGGCGACGAGCGAGCCGGCGATGCCGAGCAGGCCCGTGATGAAGAAGCCGCCGGGATCCTTGCCGGGCATCAGAAGCTTCGCGATGACGCCTACGACCAGGCCGATGATGAACGCCCACAACCAGTACAACATAGGTGCCTCCTGCGAACGGGTGGAAACGCGCCGGCAATGTAGCGCATTCGCGCGGCGGCGGGGCGTGTCCGGCGCGCGCGCGGCACAGGGTTTTGCAACGTGTCACGACCATGGCCATTCGCCATAAGTCGGGCCGGATGCTGCGCTGCAATGTGCTACGATCCTGCCGATTTTTCCCGATCCCAGACCGCGAGAAGACACATGCTCAAGCTAGCCGAGCGCATGGGCCGCGCCAAACCGAGCGCGATCATGCTGGTTGCCGAGAAGGCGAAGAAGCTCAAGGCCGAAGGCCGCGACATCATCAGCTTCTCGATCGGCGTGCCGAACTTCCTGCCCGGCGAGCACGTGTACGCGGCGGTGCGCGACGCGCTCGCGAAGGACTCCGGCCAGTACGGCTCGAACCGCGGCGCCGACGCGCTGCTCGATGCGTTTCTCGCACACATCGAACGCGCCGGTTTCACCGGCTATACGCGCAAGAACGTCTCGACCGGCATCGGCGCCAAGCACGTGCTGTTCAACCTCGCCGAGGCGCTGCTCGATCCGGGCGACGTGATCGTCTTCCCGACGCCGTACTGGACGAGCTACATGGACATCGCCGACATCGTCGGCGCGACCGTGCGCACGCTGCCGTGTCCGCCCGAGCAGAACTACAAGCTCACGCCGGCGCAGCTCGACGCCGCGCTGCCGGGCGCGAAGGTGTTTCTGTTCAACAATCCGTCGAACCCGACCGGCATGGTCTATTCGCCGGACGAAGTCGCGGCGATCGCGCAGGTGCTCGCGAAGTATCCGGACCTGTGGATCATCACCGACGACATCTATCACCGCATGGTGTTCGACGATCTCGGCTACCGCAATTTCGTGCAGGTGAGGCCGGAGCTGCGCGACCGCACGATCTTCGTCGACTCGCTGTCGAAGACCTACGGCATGCCCGGCTGGCGCGTCGGCTTCATGGCCGGCCCGGAAAGCGTCGCGCAGGCGCTGACGAACCTCAATTCCAACCACATCACGAACATCCCCGAAGCCGTTACCGCGGCGGCCGTCGCGGCGCTGACCGGCCCGCAGGATGTGCCGGCGCAGAAGAACCTCGAGTTCCAGGCCAAGCGCGACCAGGTGCTGGCGATGCTCGATTCGATCCCGGGCGTGGTCTGCCCGCGTCCGCAGGGCGCGTTCTACGTGTTTCCGGATATTTCCTGCGCTTTTGGAAAAAGCCACAACGGCAGGAAGATCGAGAACGACGTCGATTTCTGCAACGCGCTGCTCGATGCCAAGGGCGTCGCCTGCGTGCCGGGCTCGGCGTTCGGCGAACCGCGCGCGCTGCGCATTTCGTACACGTGCCCCACGCCGCAGCTGCCGGAAGGTCTGAAGCGTTTCCGCGAGTTCTTCGCCGAGCTCGCCTGACGCTGCGATGAGCCCCAACGCGCCGAAGCTGCTCCTGATCGCCGCCGGCATCGTGGCGCTCGCGGCCGTATCGGCGTTCACGGCGCACTGGCAGCGGCAGATGGCGCAGGCCGATCCGCGCCTGACGACCGGCGAACACGGCGTCGTCATGCTCGGCGCGTCATGGTGCGGCTATTGCCAGCGCCTCAAGGCCGGGCTCGACGCGGCGAAAGTGCCCTACGTCGAACTCGACGTCGAGGACGGCGGCATCGGCGAGAACGCGTTCTTCGCGGTCGGCGGTCGCGGCGTGCCGGTCACGGTGATCGGGCAGGAGGTCGTGCACGGCTACGACGCGGCGCGCCTGACCGAACTCCTCGGCAAGCTCGGGCACAGCATCGACCTGAAATAATTCCAACGCTCGCGCGGCGTCGTTGCCGTGCGAGGCATTCAACCCGGCGGGCGCCCGTTCGTCCGCGACGATGAGTCAGACCAGGAGTCACTATGAAAGCCCCCGTTCGAGTTGCCGTCACCGGTGCCGCCGGCCAGATCGGCTACGCCCTGTTGTTCCGCATCGCCGCCGGCGACATGCTCGGCAAGGATCAGCCGGTCATCCTGCACCTGCTCGAAATCACGCCGGCGCTGCCGGCGCTGCAGGGCGTGGTGATGGAACTCAACGACTGCGCGTTCCCGACGCTGCACGGCGTCGTCGCGACCGACGACGTCAACGTCGCGTTCAAGGACGTCGACTACGCGCTGCTCGTCGGCGCGCGTCCGCGCGGCCCGGGCATGGAGCGCAAGGACCTGCTCGAAGCGAACGGCGCGATCTTCGCTCCGCAGGGCAAAGCCATCAACGACCACGCCAAGCGCGACGTCAAGGTGCTCGTCGTCGGCAATCCGGCGAACACGAACGCGCTGATCGCGCAGCAGAACGCGCCGGATCTCGACCCGCGCTGCTTCACCGCGATGGTGCGCCTGGACCACAACCGCGCGATCAGCCAGCTCGCCGAGAAGACCGGCGCGCTCAACACCGATCTGGCCAAGATCACGATCTGGGGCAACCACAGCTCGACGCAGTATCCGGACATCCATCACTCGCTCGTCAAGGGCAAGCCGGCGCTCGGCGAAGTCGACCAGGCGTGGTACGAAGGCACGTTCATCCCGACCGTGCAGCAGCGCGGCGCGGCGATCATCAAGGCGCGCGGCGCGTCGTCGGCCGCGTCGGCCGCGTCGGCCGCGATCGACCACATGCGCGACTGGGCGCTCGGCACGGCCGAGGGCGACTGGGTGTCGATGGGCATTCCGTCGGACGGCAGCTACGGCATCGCGCCGGGCGTGATCTACGGCTATCCGTGCGTGTGCAAGAACGGCAAGTATGAAATCGTGCAGGGCCTCGAGATCAACGCGTTCTCGCGTGCGCGCATGGATGCGACCGACAAGGAGCTGCGCGAAGAGCGTGCGGGCGTGGAGCATCTGTTCGCGAAGCGGTGACGCGCTTGAACCCTCTCCCCCAAGCTTGCTTGGGGGAGAGGGCAGGGTGAGGGGGCGACGTTGTGTTCTTCCTCGACATCGACGAAGTACGAGGCACCGCCCCCTCACCCCGACCCTCTCCCCCAACGGCGTTGGGGGAGAGGGAGCACTGTCTAGACCAAAGTCGCTTCGCATTGCTGCACCGCACGCGGATAGCCTAGCTCCATTGAGCACGGAGCGACACGCATGCGCTACGAAGACGCCTATCGCCGTTCGATCGACGAACCGGAAGCGTTCTGGGCCGACGAGGCTCGCGCGATCCACTGGCATCGTCCGCCGCGAAAAATCCTCGAATACACGAATCCACCTTTTCGACGCTGGTTCGCCGGCGGCGAAACGAACCTGTGCCACAACGCCGTCGATCGCCACCTCGACGCGCGCGGCGACCAGCTCGCGCTCGCGGCCATCTCGACCGAAACCGGCGTGCGCGCGCACTACACCTACCGCGAACTGCATCGCGAGGTGAACGCGTTCGCCGCGGCGCTCGTCTCGCTCGGCGTCGACCGCGGCGACCGCGTCGTCGTGTACATGCCGAATATCGCCGAAGCGGTGTTCGCGATGCTCGCGTGCGCGCGCATCGGCGCGGTGCACTCGGTCGTGTTCGGCGGCTTCGCCGCGCACAACCTCGCGCTGCGCATAGACGATGCGAAACCGAAGCTCCTGATCGCCGCGGACGCCGGCATGCGCGCCGGCAAGGTCATTGCGTACAAGCCGCTCGTCGACGAGGCGCTCGCGCTCGCGGCATCGCCGCCGCCGCACGTGCTGATCGTCGATCGCGGCCTCGATCCGTCGATGACGCGTGTCGCCGGCCGCGACCTCGACTACGCGGCGCTCAAGAAACGGCACGCGAACGCCGACGTGCCGGTCGTCTGGCTCGAGTCGAACGAGCCGAGCTACCTGTTGTACACGTCCGGCACGACCGGCAAGCCCAAGGGCGTGCAGCGCGACGTCGGCGGCCACGCGGTTGCGCTGGCCACGTCGATGCGCACGGTGTTCGACGTGGGGCCGGGGCAGGTGATGTTCTCGACGTCCGACGTCGGCTGGGCCGTCGGCCACAGCTACAACGTGTACGGGCCGCTGATCGTCGGTGCGACGTCGCTGTTGTACGAAGGCCTGCCGATTCAACCCGACCCCGGCATCTGGTGGCAGCTGTGCGCCGAATACGGCGTGCGCACCATGTTCTCGTCGCCGACCGCGATCCGCGTGCTGAAGAAGCAGGACCCGGCATGGCTCGCACGTCACGCGCTGCCCGAGTTCCGCTGGCTGTTCCTCGCCGGCGAACCGCTCGACGAACCGACCGCGCGATGGATCAGCGAGGGCCTCGGCAAGCCCGTGATCGACAACTACTGGCAGACCGAAACCGGCTGGCCGGTGTTGTGCCTGCAGCCGGGACTGGATCTCAAACCCGTGAAATTCGGCTCGCCGGGCCTGCCGAACTTCGGCTACGACCTGCGGGTCATCGACGAGGTGAGCGGCGAGGAAGCCGCGCCCGGCGAGAAGGGCGTGCTCGTCGCGCGACCGCCGCTGCCGCCCGGATGCCTCACCACCGTGTGGGGCGACGATGCGCGTTTTCTACAAAGCTACTTCAGTCACTTCAAGGAACTCTGGTACAGCTCGCTCGACTGGGCCGTGAGCGATGCCGACGGCTACTACTTCATCCTCGGCCGCACCGACGACGTGATCAACGTCGCGGGGCACCGCCTCGGCACGCGCGAGATCGAAGAGGCCGTCGCGACGCATCCGTCGGTCGCCGAGGCGGCCGTGATCGGCGTGCACGACGAGATCAAGGGACAGGTGCCGGTCGTGTTTGCGACGCTCAAGGCCGGCACGCCCGAAGGCGCCGCGCGCGCCGACGCGGCGAACGCGCTGCGCGAGCGCGTCGCCGAACGCCTGGGCGCGGTCGCGAAGCCCGCCCGCGTCTACGTCGTCAACGCGCTGCCGAAAACGCGTTCGGGCAAGCTGTTGCGGCGCTCGATCCAGGCGCTGGCCGAGGCGCGCGATCCGGGCGATCTTTCGACGCTCGACGATCCCAACGCACTGGCGGAGATCCGGGCGGCGCTCGATCGCGGCTCCGACTTGTCCTGACAAGCGCAACGACCGCGGCGGCGTCCGGGTGCTAAAATCGCGTTTTTGCAGGAGCCCCCGATGACCCAGAAATCGAGTGCCGGCGCGCGCTTCCGCGCCGCGGTCGCCGCCGAGAAGCCGCTGCAGATCGTCGGTGCGATCAACGCCTACGCCGGCATCCTCGCCGTCGCGAGCGGCTTCAAGGCGTTGTACGTGTCCGGCGGCGGCGTCGCGGCGTCGAGCCGCGGCATTCCCGATCTCGGCATCACCACGGCCGAGGACGTCGCTATCGACGTCGAGCGTCTGGCGAGCGTCGTCGACGTGCCGATCCTCGTCGACATCGACACGGGCTGGGGCAGCGCGTTCAACATCGCGCGCACGATCCGCACGATGGAACGCGCCGGCGCCGGCGCCGTGCACATCGAAGACCAGGTCATGGCCAAGCGCTGCGGCCACCGTCCGGGCAAGGCGATCGTGCCGGCCGACGAAATGGCCGACCGCGTCAAGTCGGCCGTCGACGCGCGCACCGACGCCGATTTCGTGATCATGGCGCGCACCGACGCGATCGCGGTGGAAGGTCTCGACAAGGCGATCGAACGCGCGCGGCTGTGCGTCGCGGCCGGCGCCGACATGATCTTCGCCGAGGCGGTGACCGATCTTCCGATGTACCGCAAGTTCAAGGACGCGGTCGGCGTACCGATCCTCGCGAACATCACCGAGTTCGGCCAGACGCCGCTGTGGAGCACGCAGGAACTCGCCGAAGTGGGCGTCGACATGGTGCTGTATCCGCTGTCGGCGTTCCGCGCGATGGCGCGGGCGGCGCTCGGCGTGTACGGCGCGATTCGCCGCGACGGCCATCAGCGTTCGGTGATCGATACGATGCAGCCGCGCATGGAGCTTTACGACTATCTCGGCTACCACGCGTACGAGCGCAAGCTCGACGAGCTGTTCGCGAAATCCGGCGAGTGACATGTCGGACGCGGCGCACGAACCGGCTTCGCCGCCGCGCCGCGGGCGCGACGGCAACAACGCGGGCACGATCATCGCGGCGCTGATCGGCCTGCTCGCGCTCGTCGTGTCGGCGTATACCGCGTATCTGCAGCGCCAGCAGGTGCGCGCGCAGGTGTGGCCGTACATCGAAAGCGGCTGGTCGCAGTCGGGCCGCTACGTGCTGATCGCGAACAAGGGCGTCGGCCCCGCGCGCATCGAAACGCTGCAGGTGTTCGTCGACGGCAAGCCGCATCCGAGCTGGACCGAAGTGTTCAAGGCGCTCGACGTGACGTTCGACGTCGCGCCGCCGTGGTCGACGTCGCACGGCATCGTGCTGTCGCCCGGCAGCCACATCCAGCAGCTGAGCTTCAAGAGCGACGCCGACTTTCTCAAGTTCGACCCGTTGTACAAACGGATCGACATCGCCGC
The DNA here is from genome assembly GCF_025717065.2 of Tahibacter soli. Taxonomy (GTDB): domain Bacteria; phylum Pseudomonadota; class Gammaproteobacteria; order Xanthomonadales; family Rhodanobacteraceae; genus Tahibacter; species Tahibacter soli. Next base: position 220,279 of record NZ_JAOVZO020000003.1, read on the forward strand.
GTGCTACTGCTCGTCGCTCGGCGAATGCTGGCAGCTCGACGAGCGCGAAGACGACCCCGACAAGGTGCGCCGCGAAGTGGATCGCTGCGTGCGCAGCCCTGAGGATTTCACGCAATGAACGACGCCGACCCGCAGGCGCCTGCGCGCCGCGTCGACTGGAGCGCGGTCGCCGCTATTGTCGCAACGCTCGTGGGCCTGCTCGCGCTCGCCGTGTCGGCCTACACGGCCGACCTGCAGCGCAAGCAGGTGCGCGCGCAGGTGTGGCCGCGGCTGGTCCTCGCGTGGTCGGGCGTGCGGCACGAGTTCATCGTCATGAACAAGGGAGTCGGACCCGCGCTGGTCGGCAGCGTGCGCTTCACCGTCGACGGCGTCGCGCAGCGCGACTGGAAGGCGGTATCGAAGGCATTGATCGGCGAGCCGTTCGCCGCGGGCCAGTATTCGCAGTCGACGATCAGCGAATGGATCGTCGCGCCGGGCGAGCAGCTGACCGTGCTGCAGGTGTCCGACGACGCGCTGTGGCAGCGCTTTCGCAGCGAGATGCCGAGACTGCGCGGTCGCATCTGCTTCTGCTCGACGCTCAAGGAATGCTGGGTCGTCGATCAGACCGCGCAGACGCGCGAGGATTCGTATCGCGCGGTCGATCGCTGCGAGCGCAGCGAAGCCGAAGAATTCAACGAGTGAGCACCCCGCGCGGCGAGGCTGCTTTCGCCGCGATCAACCTGGAGTCAAAGATGAGCGAATCGGGCCAGCAAGTTCTCCCCAAGCCGAAGAAGTCGGTCGCGCTGTCCGGCGTCGCCGCCGGCAACACCGCCGTTTGCACGGTCGGCCGCAGCGGCAACGACCTGCACTACCGCGGCTACGACATCGCCGAGCTCGCGCAGAAGGCGACCTTCGAAGAGGTGGCGTACCTCCTGGTGCACGAACACCTGCCGACGCGCGACGAGCTCGCCGCGTACCGCACGAAGTTGAAGCGCCTGCGCGGCCTGCCGCAGCCGGTGAAGTCGGCGCTCGAACTGCTGCCGGCGTCGACGCACCCGATGGACGTCATGCGCACCGGCGCGTCGGTGCTCGGCACCGTGCTGCCGGAGAAGGAATCGCACCCGATCTCCGAGGCGCGCGATATCGCCGACCGGCTGATGGCGAGCTTCGGTTCGATGCTGCTGTACTGGTACCACTACAGCCACAACGGCCGCCGCATCGACGTCGAGACCGACGACGAGACGATCGCCGGGCACTTTCTGCACCTGTTGCACGGCAAGCTGCCGAGCGAATCGCATACGCGCGCGCTCGATGCGTCGCTGATCCTCTACGCCGAGCACGAGTTCAACGCGTCGACGTTCACCGCGCGCGTCATCGCCGGCACCAACAGCGATTTCTATTCGGCGATCACCGGCGCGATCGGCGCGCTGCGCGGCCCCAAGCACGGCGGCGCGAACGAAGTGGCGATGGACATCATCTCGCGCTACCGCAGCGCCGACGACGCCGACGCCGATATCCGCGCTCGCATGGAGCGCAAGGAAATCATCATCGGCTTCGGGCATCCGGTGTACACCATCGGCGATCCGCGCAATCCGATCATCAAGGACATCAGCCGCAAGCTGTGCACCGAGGGCGGCAACCGGACGCTGTTCGACGTGTCCGAGCGCATCGAGACGCTGATGTGGGATCTGAAGAAAATGTTCCCGAATCTCGATTGGTACTCGGCGTCGAGCTACCACATGATGGGCGTGCCGACGGCGATGTTCACGCCGCTGTTCGTGATTTCGCGCACGAGCGGCTGGAGCGCGCACATCATCGAGCAGCGCATCGACGGCAAGATCATCCGTCCGAGCGCGAACTACATCGGACCTGACGACCGCGCGTACGTCGAGATCGGCGAGCGCTGAGCGGCGCTCTCACTGCTCGTCATTCCGGCGGAGGCCGGAATCCAGCTTCTATGTCCGGTTTTCGCGGACGCCGAAAAGCTGGATCCCGGCCTTCGCCGGGATGACGAGCAAAGATGACGGTAACGTCGTCTTGCAGATTGCCGGATCTACTCGAACCCGTTCGCGAAGATCATTTCCGGCAACTGCGCCGGCCCGCCGATGAACAGCACGTTGTTCGCATCGTTGCGATAGTTGCCTTGCCGCGTCGCGTCGATCGACAACCGCCACGTGTCGGCGTCGAGGCGCACGGCGCCCGCGAACGTGTACCAGCCGAACGTGCCGTCGTCGCCGCGCCGGCGCGGACCGTAGTTGCGCCAGAACCAGCCGCCGCTCGCGAAGTTCGCGCCGTGGAAAGTCACGTCGACCACGGCGTTCGCGCAGGCCGGCAGTTCGATGCGCATGAGGCCCCACGGATCGTGGCTCGTCGCGGAGCCGGCGGGATCGGGCGGAAACAGGTCGGCTTGAATATTCGCGCTGTTGTTCAGCTGCGTGCAGCCGCTCGCGATCGCCGTCGTCACCGCGATGTTGGTGCCGCGCGCGACGAGGCCGCTCGGCGGCGCGACGACCGACGCGACGCCGCGCTGCGATTCGTCGGGCGTACCGTCGCCGTTGCCGTCGCCGACCTGCGCCTCGAGGGCGTTCGGCGCGCCGTCGGCGTCGCCGTCCGGCGTTTCGGTGTAGTCCCACACGCCCGAGCCGGTGCCGGCGAGGATGCGCGCCGGCGCGCCGGTCGCGCGCGGCGGCATCGCCAGCGCGGTCGCCGAATTCGCGGGCAGGCCGAGGCTGTACGAATTCCACGTCGCGCCGCCGTCGGTCGTGCGGTAGACGCCGCCGGGGTCGGTCGAGCCGCCGCCGGTCGCGGCGTAGACGGTGTTGCCGGTCGGATCGTTGCGGTCGACGAAGAGCGCGCGCACGTCCTGGCCGGCGATGCCGGTGGTTTGCGCGGTCCAGTTCGCGCCGCCGTCGGTCGTCTTGTACACGGCGCCGGCGAGCGGCAGGTCGGTCAGCTTGACCGTGGCCGCGTACAGCACTTGCGGATTGGCGTGACTGATCGCGAGCGCGAGCACGTCGTAGTGCGACGTGCCGGTGCCGCCGACGCGCGGCATGCCGTTGCTCGCGTGCGTCCACGTCGTGCCGCCGTCGAGCGATTTGAACACGCCGTTCGCGAGCGACGGCGTCGCGGCGCCCGGCACGCCGGTCGGGTAGCTCAGAAAAGTACCGATATACAGAATGTTCGCATTGCCCGGATCGGCGACGATCGCCGCGGCGCCGCCCATGTACGCGTAGGCGCCGGCGCCGAGATCCTGCGGCAGCGGCAGGCCGGTCTCCGACGCGGTCCACGCGCCGCCGGCGTTCGTGCTGCGGTACACGCGTGCCGAGCGGTAGGGCATGCCAGGCGCGGAAAGATCGGCGATGCCGCTGCCGACCGCGAGAATCTTCTGCAGCGGCCCGGATCCCGCCGCGCACGGCCCGCTCGGCGGCGGCGCGGCGCACGAACGCGGGTCGAGCCAGATGCCGCGCACCGTGCCCATGTCCGGCCGGCCGTTGACGACGGCGATGCCGCTGTCGATCGTCGTCCACGTCGCGCCGCGGTCGACGCTCTTGTACAGGCCGCCGTCCTTGTTCGCGACGGCCGGCAGGCGTTCGGACCGGCCGCCGGCGTAGACGACGAAGTTCTCGTTCGTGAACGGATCGGCGTCGACGGTCGTCGGGTCGATCGCGAGCGTGCGCACCTGCTCGGCGTTGAGGTTCGCATGGCTCGTCGACCACGTCGCCGCCGAGTCCAGGCTGCGAAACAGCGCGGGCGCCGTAGTGAAGCTGTCGCCCTGGCCCGCGAGCACGATGTTCGCGTCGAGCGGATGCGTCGCGAGCGCACGGATGTTGACCGACTGGAAACCGGCGTTCGCGCCCGACCAGGTCGTGCCGCCGTTCGTGCTCGCGAACAAGCCGCCGTACTGCGACGCGGCCCACAGGCTCGGCGTCGCGAGAAACGCCGGATGCAGCGCGAGCGAGACGACCGCGGCCGGATCGCCGGTGCCGTTGGCGCCGAGGCCGTTCGCGGCGTTCCACGTCGTCCACGCCGGAGCGGCGAGCGTCGCGTCGGCCGTCGCGACGAGACCCAGGCGCACGCAGCCGACGTACAGCGACAGCGGGTTCGTCGGATGCACCGTCAGGCTCATGACCTGGCCGCAGTTCGCCGGCAGGTTGACCGCGTTCCAGGTGCCGCCCGCGTTCGCGCTCGTCGCGACCGTGGCGGTATCGCTGGCGTACAGGCGCTGCGGCGTATTCGGCGAAATCGCGAGGGGACTGCCGCCGAACAACGGAACCGGCGCGGCCACCGGCGACCACGCACTGCCGGTCGCCGATTTGATCAGGCTCGCGCCGCCGTAGGTGTTGTTCGGATCCTCCTGCACGACGACGTACAGCGTGCCGTCCGAGGCGTAGGCGATGCTCGCGTAGGTCGCCGCGGCATCGAGGCCGCCGGCGGTCGCGGCCGTTGCGCCGCCGTCGGTCGACAGCAGCACCGCGTGGTCGGTCACGGTCGCGACGGTGTTCGTCGTGCCGCGCCGCAGCGCGATGCCGCGCACGAAACTGCCGGCCGGCGGCGTGAACGCGGTGGTCACCCACAGGTCGCCGCCGTTGCCCGAGCGGTAGACGCGCGACTGGCTCGCGACGTAGGTCACCGGCGCGGCGGTTGCGGCTGCGAGGTCGACCGGAAACAGCGAATCGGGCAAGCCGACTTCGATGCGCGACCACGAACCGCCGCCGCTCAACGAACGGAACACGCCGCCGCCGCCGATCGCCCAGAGCGTGGACGGGCCGGCTTCGTAGACGAGGATCTTCTGCACCGATCCGCCGTACGGACCGGCCGTCGACCAGCTGCCGACGGCGGCGATGGCGCCACCGGCCGCTGCGAGCGCGGTCAGGGCGACGAGGAAACGGGACTTCGACATGGCAACCCCCGGGGGTATCGATGAATGGCGGTTCGCCGCGATCGACGTCCGGTCGAGCGCGGCAGGCCACTACGGATACGCAAAACGGCGCCCGACGGCGACGTCGGGGCCGATGATGCCTGGAGGGAGCCGCGTTTGGCACTCGCCGCCGAACGCGTGGGGTCAGTCGAATCCGTTCGCGAAGAGGAAGTCGGGCAGGTCGGACGGGCCGCCGATGAACAGGATGTTGTTCGCGTCGCCGCGCCAGTTGCCCTGGCGCGTCGCGTCGAGCGTCAGGCGCCAGGTCTGCTGTCCCAGTCGCCGCGCCTGGGAATACGCGTACCAGTCGAGCATCGTCTCGTCGCCGGGTTTCATCGGGCCGTAGTTGCGCCACCGATGGTTGCCGCCGGCGAAGTTCGCGCCGTGGAACGTCACGTCGACGACCGCGTTCGCACATCCCGGCAGTTCGATGCGCACGAGTCCCCATAGCTGCTGTTCCGTCGCGGCGACGGGATCGACCGGCAGGCGCTGCGCCGCGACGTGCTCGACGTTGTCGAGCTGCGCGCAGCCGCTGACGATCGACGCCGTCAGGATGAAGTTCTGCTTGCTGCCGACGATCGGCGCCAGGAGCGATGCGACGTTGCGCTGCGACGCGTCCGGCACGCCGTCGAAGTTGCCGTCGCCGATCGATGCTTCGATGACGTCGTCGACGCCGTCGTCGTCGCCGTCGGGTGCCGACACCAGCAGCGATACGCCGGCCGGCGTGCCGGCGAGCACGCGTGCGGGCTCGCCGGACGCGCGCGGCGGCAGCGCGAGCGCCATCGCGGCCGTCACCGGCAAGCCGAGGCTGTGCGAGTTCCACGTCGCGCCGCCGTCGGTCGTGCGGTAGACGCCGCCGGGATTGACGGTGCTGCCGTCGACCGCGACGTAGACGGTGTTGCCCGTCGCGTCGTTCGGATCGACGAGCAGCGCGCGCGGGCTGCGGCCGGCGATGCCCGCGCTCCGCGACGTCCACGTCGCGCCGCCGTCGGTCGAGCGGTAGACCGCGGCCGACGCCGGTGCGTACGGCGGTGCCGTGGCCGCGTACAGCATCTGCGGATCGGCGGGGCTGACCGCGAGCGCGAGCACGTCGACGTGCGACGTGTCCGGCCCGCCGATCCGCGGCAGACCGTTGCTGCTGTGCGTCCAGTTCAGGCCGCCGTCGGTCGATTTGAACACGCCGTTGGCGATCGTCGAGACGGGACCGGACGCGGGAAATCCCGCGAGAAACGTGGCGGCGTACAACGTGGAGGCGTTGGTCGGATCGGCCGCGAGCGCGACGACGCCGCCCATCGCGAACGTGCCGCTCGTGCCCGGGCGTGCGATCGGCAGCGGCAGGCCGTTGTCCGACGGGCTCCAGTTCGCGCCGGCGTCGGTACTGCGCCAGATGCGCGCGGATCGATACGGCAGTCCGGGACTGGTGCGGTCGGACACGCCGCTGCCGGCCGCGAGGATCGTGCGCAGCGGTCCGCCGCCGGCCGGACACGGGCCCGAAGGCGGCGGCGCCGCGCACGAACGCGGATCGAGCCACAGCGCGCGCACGAGGCCCATGTCGGGCCGGCCGTTGACGAGCGCGATGCCCGCGTCGATCGTCGTCCACGTCGCGCCGCGGTCGGTGCTCTTGTAGATGCCGCCGTCCTTGCGCGTTTCGTCGAGCGGGGTCCGGTACGACTCGCCGGCCGCGTAGACGGTGAACGGCTCGTCGGTGTTTGGATCGGCGTCGACGGTCGTCGGGTCGATCGCGATCGCGCGTATCTGCTCCGCGTTGAGTTTCGCGTTCGATACGTTCCAGCTCGCGCCGCCGTCGGCGCTGCGGAACAGGCCGTGCGACGTCGTCGTCGCGTCGGACTGGCCGGCGAGCACGACGCGCGCGTCGTACGGATGCGTCGCCAATGCGCGGATGCTCGTCGATTCGAAGCCGTCGTTCGCCGGCGCCCACGTCGCGCCGCCGTCCGTCGTCCGGAACACGCCGCCGTCGAGCGAACCGGCCAGCAGCGTGGGGCCCGGGCCCGGCGGCAGCGCGGCCAGCGTGCCGATCTGCTGGGCGTCGCCGGTGCCGTTGGCGACGAGACCGTTGCCGGCGCCGAACGGCGTCCAGATCGCCGAGGCCGAGTAGGGCGCGTACGCGACACCGCCGTCGTCGCATCCCGCGTAGAGCCCGAACGGATCGCCCGGGGCGACGGCCAGCGCGTTGACGCCGCAGTCAGCCGGCGGTCCGACGAGGAACCACGAGTCGCCGGCGTCGGCGCTGCCGAAAACCGTCTGGCCGTCGCCGACGTACAGGAGAGACGACGATTCGGGCGCCGTCATGATCTGCGAGACCCACGAGAGCGATGCCGGCAGCGTCAGCGGCGTCCACGACGCGCCGCCCGTCGTCGAGCGGATCAGCCGCGCGCCGGCGTGCGTCGCGTTCGGATCGTAGTCGACCTGCAGGTACAGCGTGCCGTCGTTCGCGTAGGCGACGCGGCCGTACGATGCCGCGGGATCGAGACCGGCCGCCGGCGCGAACGTGACGCCGCCGTCGTTCGACAGCGACAGGCCGGCGCTCGTCAGCACGGCGAGACTGTCGCTCGCATACGGACGCATGGCGACGTCGAACACCGCCTGGACGTCGCCGGCGCCCGCGAAACGCGAGGCACGCGTCCAGGTACGGCCGTCGTCGCTCGAGCGGTACACGGCATAGTCGCTGGCGAGATACAGCACGTGCGCCATGGCGGCGGCTTCGACGTCGACCACGTACAGCGACGGCGGCAAGCCGTCGACGCGCGACCACGCCGTGTCGGCCGCAGACCGGCGAAACACGCCGCCGTTGCCGTACGCGAGGATCGGCGCATCCGGCGCGGACCGGCCGGCGACGATCTTGAAAACGCTGCCGCCGTGGGGACCGTGGGTGACCCAGGTGCCGGCGGATGCGAAAGGGCAGGCCGCGAGCAGTGCGACGGCGAGCAGGGAGCGCTGGAGAAACGGCATGAATACCTCGGCGGGTGCGGTGCGACTCCTCAACCGGGAAATCGCGCCGAATCGGATCAACCGGCGAGGATGGACATCCGGCGTGCGACCGCCTTGCGCGGTCGCACGCGGCGACGCTCAGCTCGCGCGTTCGATGTCGACGACGAGCGAGGCGTTGTAGGTTTTCCAGTTGACCATGATCACGTACGGGCGGTCACGGCCCGTATCGCTGCCGGGAATCGCGCCGGCCGCCGTCACCGGCACCGAGATCTCCATGTTCTCGCCGAAATACTTGCGCGCGTTGCCGGCGAGCGTGTTGGCGAGCTCGCCGACCGTGTCGCGCAGGTTGTCTTCGGACTGGTCGGTTTCGTGCAGCGCGACAAGCAGATGCCGGATCATCGCGCGCGGCGCCGACAGCGTGACGCTGCCGCGATACTGGCCGGTGACCATGATCCTGCCCGAGAAATCGTACACCGGAGTCGCTTCGCCCTCGCGTTCGAGATAGGCGCCGCGCACGGCGGCCGGCTCGCGCGTGAGCTGGCCGAAATAGTGCGCCACCGCGTCGGTGAACACCTTGATCTCTTCTTCCTTCAAATCGCTCATGGACGCACGACCTCCTGCAGCGCGGTCACCAACTGATCGTCGGTGAAGGGTTTGTATAAAAAGCCTTGCGCGCCCTTCTTGAGCGCGCGCAGGGCGGTGGGTTTGTCCGACAGCGCCGAGACGACGAGGATGACCACGTCGTTCTTGAGCGCGACCATCTGCTCGGTGGCCTCGACGCCGCCGAGTTCGGGCATCGTCAGGTCCATGGTCACGACGTCCGGCTTCTCGCGCTGGAACATCAGCAGCGCCTCGGCGCCGTTGCGCGCCTGGCCCACGATGTCCATGTTCGGCAGGCGCGCGTCGGCGGCGAGACGCGCAATGCGCTGGCGGATCACGTTGGAGTCGTCGACGATCAATAGTTTCATGCGGTCTGTCTCAACACGGCGGTTTCGGAAACGGCGCTGCCCGGCATCGGGAAACGCATGCGGAATTCGGTGTGCGAGTGGCCCTGCGTCGACATCGAGATGCGTCCCGACAGCGCGTTGACGCGGTTGATCACGACGTCCATGCCGGCGCCGTGGCCGGCGTCGCGCGTGCTGCCGGAGATCGTCGAGACGCCCGGTTCGAAAATCTTCATCACGACGTCGCGGTCGCTCATCGCGTCGATGTCGGCCTGCGCGTAGCGGCCGCTGCGCGCGAGCGCTTCGCGGATGCGCTTGGGGCTGACGCCGCGGCCGTCGTCGCGCACGGTGAATTCGATCGTACGCTGGCCGACGTCGCGACAGGAGAAGTGCACGAGGCCGATCGCCGACTTGCCGAGCTGCTTGCGCTCGTCCGGCTCCTCGATGCCGTGCGCGACCGCGTTGCGCAAGAGCTGCAGGCCGATGCCGCGGATTTCGTCGGCCATCGCCTCGGGCAGCCGGTCGAACACGGGCAGCTCGGCGGTGACCTTGACCTCCTTGCCCTGGTCGGCGGCGATGCGACGGCCCAGGCCGCGCAGCGATTCGACGAAGCGCGCCGACGCGCTGCGTTCGGCTTCGGACACGCCGCCGCCCGAAATGCGGTCGAGGAAGCCGCGCACGCTGTTGACGCTTTCGAACAGGTCGTCGAGGTGCAGCGTGAGCTTCACCATGTCCGCGCCTTCGACGTCGCCGCGGTCGCGCAGCGCGATCAGGTCGGTTTCGAAATCGTGCGCGATGCCTTCGAACATCTCGAGATTGAGCGCGGCCGATTCGCTCTTGATGCTGTGCACGCTGCGGAACACCGCGTTGACGAGCGCGAGGTAGTTTTCACCGGTGCGGCGCGACACCTGGCGCAGTCCGTCGTTGATCTGCTCGAGCGCCGACTCGGTGCGGCGCAGGAACTCGCGCACGTCGGTCGGATCGTTCGACAGCACGCGCAGCAGCACTTCCATCTCCTCGCGCGTGCGCGACTTCGCCGCGGCGACCTGCGCCGCGAGATTCACGCGCTCGGTCGCGTCCTGCACGGTGACGAGGAGGTACGACACGTCTTCGCCCTCGAGCACGCGGTTGAACTGGAAGCCGAGGTAGCGCTTGGCGCCTTCGCTGCCGACTTCGACTTCCGACAGCGGATTGAGGCTGTACACGAGGCTTTCCTTCACGCGCTTGCCGAACAGGAGTTCGACGTAGTCGCGCGCGGCTTCGAGCGTTTGCGGCGTGACCATCGGTCCGAGCATGTCGAACAGGTTCTGGCCGATTGGAACGTCCTTGCGCAGCACGTCCTTGAGCGATGCCGACATCTGTTCGCCGACCTTGTAGTCCGGCGTGATCAGGAACAGGCCTTCCTTCACGGTCGCGAGGATGTCGCCGGTTTCCTTCTGCGCCTTGGCGATGACGCGGTCGGACGCGATCAGGCGGCGGAACGCGAGCAGGGCGGTGAAGATGAAGTTCGCGAGCGCGAGCAGGATGCCGACGACCTGGGCGATACGCAGCACGTTCGTTTCGGCGTTCACGCGATCCTGAGCGTCGTTCACGAGGTCGTTGATCGCGCCGAACAGTTCGCCGTTGTTCGCGCGCGCGTAGGCGACGGCCTTGGCGAGCGGTTCGCCGTCGAACGTCGCGTTGCTCGTGAGCGGCGTCACCAGTGCGTAGTACGGCTGCCACAGCGAGGAGATCTTTTCGGCGGCCCGTATGGCGGCCGGGGTCGACGCGGCCGGGTATTCGATGCCGTCGACGTTGCCCGGCATGCGACCGCCTTCGCGGAACACGCGCGTGGCGTCGTTGATCAGCGTCGCGCGTTCGCGCAGGGCTTTCTGGGCGTCGGCGTTGATCGCACCCTTGCTCGTATAGTCGGCTTCGAGTTCGAGCAGCGCGCGCAAGACGATCTGCGACGACGAGCGTTCGCTACCGGACAGGTCGCGTACGGCGGCGAGGCGGTCGATCTGGTACGAGGCGGTCACGTTGTACGCGATCAGCGCGATGTCGATGGTGACGAACAACGCGATGGCGACCACGATCGCCCGGTACTTTCGCAGAAAGCCCGCTTGATTCGTTTTCATGATTGATCCTGGCTGTGTCGGGCTGCAACAGGCGCGAAGACTCCCGGACTGCCTGACGTCGGCCAGGAAGCGCCCTTTGGGTTTCCAGCGAAGGAGAATCGATCGCAACGCGCGTCTGCGGCGACGGCGCGTAGGTTCGCGTCTTGCGACCCCCAAGACGCGACACGCGCCGCCAGGTACGGCGCATGTGGTGAAAAACCATTGGCGTTTTTCAGTCGCCGACGGCCGAGCTATCCCCTGCTGCGAAGTATGGCACAGCCCGCGAACGGATCGGCATCCGTCGAAACGTGAACTGTGCGCGATTGCGACTATCGTCGTAGAAGATTTGGCGGGAATTGCGCACAGCGCTGTGCGTTTCAAAATGTGAACATACGCAAACACGTGGAAACCGTCATGGAATCCTCAGATCGACGCGGCGAGTTTCGTGCCCTGCGCGATCGCGCGCTTGGCGTCGAGTTCCGCGGCCACGTCGGCGCCGCCGATCAGGTGCGTGCGCATGCCGAGCGCCGCGGCATCGTCGCGACACGAGCGGTTCGGCTCCTGGCCCGCGCACAGCACGATCGTGTCGACCGGCAGTATTTCCTCGGCGCCGCCGCGCGCGATGTGCAGGCCGGCGTCGTCGATGCGTCGGTATTCGACGCCCGCGAGCATCGTTACGCCCTTCGCCTTGAGCGCGGCGCGGTGGACCCAGCCGGTCGTCTTGTTCAGGCGCTCGCCCGGCTTGCCCGCCGTACGCTGCAACAACCACACGGTACGCTCGGACGGTTCCGGCGCCGGCGTCGCCAGCGCGCCGCGCGCGCGGTAGTCGAGATCGACGCCCCATTCGTGCGACCAGCGCGCGATGTCGGTCGTCGGCGACGGCTGCGACTGCGTCAGGAACTCGGCGACGTCGAAACCGATGCCGCCCGCGCCGATCAGCGCGACGCGCCGGCCGACCGGCGCGTCGCGCAGCAGCACGTCGAGATAGCTCACGACCTTCGCGTGACCGACGCCGTCGATCGCCGGACGGCGCGGGTTGACGCCGGTTGCGAAAACGACGTCGTCGAAGTTTTCTTTTTGCAACAATGCGGCATCGACGCGCGTGCCCAGGCGCAGGTCGACGCCGGCTTCCTTCAGGCGCGCACCGAAGTAACGCAGCGTTTCGTGGAACTCCTCCTTGCCCGGAATGCGCTTGGCCATGTTGAACTGGCCGCCGATGCGCTCGGCCTGGTCGTACAGCACGACCGCGTGGCCGCGCTCGGCGAGCGTGGCCGCGCAGGCGAGTCCGGCCGGACCCGCGCCGACGACGGCCACGCGCTTTTTCCGCGCGGCCGGCGAAATCGCAAGCTCGGTTTCAAAGCACGCGCGCGGGTTGACCATGCACGTCGCGCGGCGGTTCTCGAACACATGGTCGAGACACGCCTGGTTGCAAGCGATGCAGGTGTTGATGAGGTCGCTGCGGCCGATGCGAGCCTTGGTCACCCACGCGGGATCGGCGAGCAGCGGGCGCGCCATCGACACCATGTCGGCGTCGCCGGCCGCCAGGATCTTCTCGGCGACGTCGGGCATGTTGATCCGGTTCGTCGTGACGAGCGGCAGCGACACCTCGCCCTTGAGCTTCTTCGTCACCCACGCGAACGCGCCGCGCGGCACGCTCGTGACGATCGTCGGCACGCGCGCCTCGTGCCAGCCGATGCCGGTGTTGATGAGCGTCGCGCCGGCCGCTTCGATAGCCTTCGCGAGCGTCACGACTTCGTCCCACGTCTGCCCGCCGTCGACGAGGTCGAGCATCGACAGGCGATAGACGATGATGAAATTCGGACCGACCGCCGCGCGCGTGCGCCGCACGATCTCGATCGGAAACCGCATGCGTTTTTCGGCGCTGCCGCCGTAGTCGTCGGTGCGCCGATTCGTGCGCTCGACGAGAAACTGATTGATGAGGTAGCCCTCCGAGCCCATCACTTCGATGCCGTCGTAACCGGCGTCCTGTGCGAGCCTGGCGCTGTTGACGAAATCGTCGATGGTCGCTTCGACCGCGCGCGCGGACATAGCGCCCGGCGTGAACGGCGTGATCGGCGACTTGATCTTCGACGGCGCGACCGACAGCGGGTGATAGCCGTAGCGGCCCGCGTGCAGGATCTGCACGCAGACGCGGCCGCCTTCGGCGTGCACGGCCCGCGTGATCTTACGGTGCCGCGCGACGTGCCACGGCATCGACAGCCGGCCCGAGAACGGCTTCAGCCAGCCGCGAACGCTCGGCGAAATGCCGCCGGTGACGATGAGGCCCACGCCGCCCTTCGCGCGTTCGGCGAAATAGGCGGCGAGCTTGTCGAAGTCGCTCGCGCGATCTTCAAGGCCGGTGTGCATCGATCCCATCAGCACGCGGTTCTGCAGCGTGACGAAGCCGAGGTCGAGAGGCGAGAGGAGGTGCGGATAGTCGCTCATGCTGCCGGCCGGTCGCGTGGAGGTCGGCGAACCATGCATACAACTTGTCGAGTCGACAAGTCTAAAAGCGCGGGCGGCGCCAAAAAACCGGCACCAAAAAAACGGCGCGGAAAACCGCGCCGTTCGAGAAGACCTGTTCCGCGAGGGTCAGCTCGCCTTGCGCGCCCGCTGACGCTGTTCGCGCCACCAGCCGAACGCGAGGCCGCCGCCGATCACGAGCGCATACAGCGCCAGCTCCAGCGCCATGCGTCCGCCGATCCACTCCGACACGAACTTTTCGTGCAGGATCATCTTCGCCGCGGTCCACAGCAGCGCGCCGGCGCCGATGTAGATGACGACCGGGAAGCGTTCGACGAGCTTTAAGATCAGCGTCGAGCCCCACACGACGATCGGCACCGAGATCAGGAGGCCGAGTACGACCAGCACGAAGTTGCCGTGCGCGGCGCCCGCGACCGCGAGTACGTTGTCCAGGCCCATCAGCGCGTCGGCGATGATGATCGTGCGCATCGCGTCCCAGAAGCCCGTGACCTTGCTGACTTCGTGCTCGTCGCCGCTCTTGTCTTCGGTCAGAAGCTTGAGCGCGATCGGAATCAGCAGCAGGCCGCCGAGCAGGAGCAGGCCGGGCAGCTTGAGCAGCCACACGACGACGAGCGTCATCGCCGTGCGCACCGCGATCGCGCCGAAGGTGCCCCAGAGAATGGCTTTCTTCTGCAGGTCGCGCGGAAGGTTGCGCGACGCCAGCGCGATCACGATCGCGTTGTCGCCGGCCAGAACGAGGTCGATGACGACGATCGCAAGCAACGCCGTGAAGAAATCGGGGGAAAGAAACTCCATGTGGGCTCCAGGGATTTACGCGCGGGGAGGCTGGAGGACACGGCAAAACGCGCACGCAAGACTTCGCCGTGTCCGGCGAAGGTCTTGCTCACCGCAGCATCCGGGGCGGATGCGACAGCCGCGTGACCGGGGCGAGACGCCCGTGATGACGATCGACGCGCGAGGAGCTACTCCCCTTCGATGCCGGCCTATTTAGCGGCTGGCGCCGGCGAGGTCAAGCGCGGTGTGACGCAACGTTGCAGTTGAGACACAGATTTACATCGGTTTTGCGCGGGAATCGGCAGGCCGCGAACCGCCGATCGTCGATTCTGGCAAACTGCCGCGGCGCCGCGCGTCAACTGGCTCGACCTGCGTGCGGGAAGGAGCGCCGATGTCGCATTCCGATAGCCGTTCGGCCAGCCGCCCCGACCCCGACCAGCCGATGGTCGACATCGCCGACTATGTCGTCGACGGCGCGATCGCGTCGAACGAGGCCTACGACACCGCGCGCCTCGTGCTGCTCGATTCGATCGCCTGCGCGATGCTGGCGATGAAGTTTCCCGAATGCGTCAAGCATCTGGGTCCGCTCGTGCCAGGCGCGACGCTCGCCGGCGGCACGCGCGTGCCGGGAACGAACTACGAGCTCGATCCGGCGCAGGCCGCCTACAACATCGGCGTGCAGGTGCGCTGGCTCGATTTCAACGACACCTGGCTCGCCGCCGAATGGGGCCATCCGTCGGACAACCTCGGCGCGATACTCGGCGTCGCCGACTGGCTGAGCCGCCGCGACGCCGCCGCCGGCAAGCTGCCGCTGACGGTTCGCGACGTTCTCGCCGCCGCGATCAAGGCGCACGAAATCCAGGGCTGCTACGCGCTCAGGAACGCGTTCAACCGCGTCGGCCTCGATCACGTGATCCTCGTGCGTCTGGCGTCGACCGCGGTGGCGACGCGGCTCATGGGCGGCACGAAGGACGACATCGTCAACGCGGTCAGCCACAGCTGGATCGACAACGGCGCGCTGCGCACGTATCGCCACGCGCCGAACACGGGACCGCGCAAGAGCTGGGCCGCCGGCGACGCTTGTCGCCGCGCGGTGATCCACGCGCTGAACGCGCTCAAGGGCTGCGTGGGCTATCCCTCGGCGCTGACCGCGAAAACCTGGGGCTTCTACGACGTCGCGTTCGGCGGCAAGGCGTTCGAGTTCGAGCGGCCTTTCGGCAGCTACGTCATGGAGAACGTGCTGTTCAAGCTGAGCTTCCCGGCCGAATTCCACGCGCAGACCGCGGTGGAATGCGCGATGCGCCTGCACGCCGACGTCGCCGGCCGGCTCGACCGGATCGCGCGGATCGACATCCGGACGCAGGAAGCGGGCATGCGCATCATCGACAAGACCGGCCCGCTCGCCAACTATGCCGATCGCGACCACTGCATCCAGTACATGGTCGCCGTGCCGTTGATCTTCGGCCGCCTGACCGCCGACGACTACGGCGACGACGTCGCCGCCGATCCGCGCATCGACGCGTTGCGCGATCGCACGGTCGTGCGCGAGAACCCCCAGTTCACGCGCGACTATTTCGATCCGGACAGGCGCTACATCGGCAATTCGGTGCAGGTGTTCTTCGACGACGGGACGAGTACCGACAGGGTCAGCGTCGACTATCCGATCGGCCACCGCCGCCGCCGCGCCGAGGGGCTGCCCGTGCTGCTGGCAAAGTTCGAAAGCGCGCTCGCCGGCCACCTGCCGGCGCGCCGTACCCGCGAAATTCTCGACGCGTGCCGCGATCCGGCGCGATTCGATTCGATGCCCGTTCACGAGTTAATGACGTTGCTTGCCTCGTAATCAGCGCACTCGGCAATTGTTAAGAAGTGATGAGTAGAACATGAACGAGGGGGGCGGCAGTTGGAGACAGGTGATTGATTTTGCTAGACTGCCGCGGCCCGAGGATTGGGCATCAATTGTTAAGGCCACGCCATCGCCACTTTTTGTTAAAGTGAACCGGCTTTGCGTCCTGACGGGGTGGAGTGGACGCTCGCAATAACACCAATGAGGAGACTCCGAATGAAACGTACTGGCTTGTTTGCGCTGATCGCTCTTGCGCTCGGCGGCATGGGCGCGGCCCAGGCGCAGGACTACAGCAACTGGTACATCGCCCCGCGTGTCGGTGCGGTGATTCCCGATAGTGCCCGCAACACCGAAACCTCGCTGTTCACCGGCCTGGGCATCGGCTACTGGGCGACCCCGAACTTCGCGGTCGACTTCGAGTGGACGCTGAACAACGCGGACTACGAGAACGATTCCCCGCGCCGCAACCACGAATGGGAAAGCGTGGGCCTCGGCGTGTCGGGCCGCTACTTCTTCGGCGAGCAGGGTTCCGCGTGGCGTCCGTACGTCATGGGCGGCCTCGGCGCGCTGCGCCATGCGCCGGTCTCGGGCTTCCTGCTCAAGCCGAACAAGGTCAACGGCTGGGATCCGGCCGCGACCCTCGGCGTCGGCGTGCAGTACAACTTCGGCGACCGCACCGCGTTCCGCGGCGAAATCGCCGGCCGCTACGACCGTGACAACAACTCGGTCGCGACCGAGAACCACTTCGTCGACGCGATTGCCAGCGTCGGCCTCGTGATCAACTTCGGCGGCGCCGCTCCGGCCGCTCCGGAATCCAAGCCGGTCGAACAGCCGGTCACGCCGCCGACGTCGTGCCGCGACCTCGACGACGACAAGGACGGCGTGAACAACTGCGACGACCGCTGCCCGAACACGGCCGCCGGTACGATCGTCGGTCCGGATGGCTGCGACCAGATCGTCACGATCGACCTGCGCGGCGTGAACTTCAAGTTCGACCGTCCGAAGTCGAGCGAGAAGGACATCACCCCGACGCTGCAGGAGCCGACCTCCGAGTCGCTGGCGATCCTCGACCAGGCCGTCGACACCCTGAAGCGCTACCCGAACGTCCGCGTTGAAGTGGCCGGCCACACCGACTCCGTCGGTACCGACCAGTACAACCAGGGCCTGTCCGAGCGTCGCGCCCGCATCGTGTACGACTACCTGACCTCGCACGGCATCGACGCGAGCCGTCTGTCGGGTCCGGTCGGCTTCGGCGAGTCCAAGCCGCTCGACACGAACAGCACGAAGGAAGGCCGCGCGCGCAACCGTCGCACGGAACTCGGCGTCGAGAAGTAAGCCGGGTAGCTTTATCGCAATACGTCGTACCGAAAGCCCGGCCTCGTGCCGGGCTTTCTCTTTCAGGAGCCGGCGACGCATCGCGGGCTCCGCCGCACGATCCGTCACGAGACCTCGCAGGATCGGACGGACGGATGATGCGCAGCCGCAAAACCTCGGCGCGTGTGCCGTTCGGGGGGCTTGTGCGGGTTGCGCTTAGGCGTCAGATTACCGCCTCGCCGATGCGTCGACGTCGCGAGCGGACCGCGTGAACTGTTCGATTCGTGCCTGCTTGCGCGTTGACCTTCCGGCGTCGACCATCACGATCCATCGCAGGAGGCCAAGACCATCGTGAACACCCCCTGGACCACCCACTCCCTGTTCGACGCGTTGAAATCCGACGCGAGCGCCGATCTCGGCGGCATCGATCTCGAACTCGTCGGCGGCGTCGAACCGACCGTCAGCATCGTCATGCGCGAGCACGGCGATCTCGGCCTGCAGCTGGCCGTTTCCGGCGGCGAAATCTTCGTCTCCGCGCCGCTGTGCCTGGCAAGCCAGGTCAAGAACGTCGCCGAGTTCAACGAGGCGTGCCTGCGCCTCAATCCGCTCAATCCGCTGTCGAACCTCGGCCTCCAGAACGTCAACGGCGAAGACCTCTACATCGTTTTCGGCGAACTCTCCAGCCGTTCGCCGCTCGATGCGGTCGTCGAAGAAATTCGCGTTCTCGCCGACAATACCCTCCAGGCCGCCGAGGCCTTCGCCGACCATCTGAAGTGACCCGCCATGGCCAGCATCTGGACCAAGATCATCACCCTGTTCCGCGGCGCCGCCCATGAAGCCGGCACCGCCGTCGTCGACGCCAACGCGCTGCGCATTCTCGATCAGGAAGTGCGCGATGCGCAGAACGCGCTCGTCCGCTCCCGCGACGATCTCGCCAAGATCATGGCGCAGCGCAAGATTTCGGCCGACAAGCTCGGCGCCAAGCAAGCCAAGCAGGCCGAATACGGCAACTACATCCGCGAAGCGCTGAGCCGCGACAACCGCGCCCTGGCGCAGGAAGTGGCGAACAAGCTCGCCGCCGTCGAAGCCGACATCGCGACCGATTCGAAGGTCATCGCCGACTACGACGCCAGCATCTCCAAGCTGCAGGCGTCGGCACGCCAGGCCGAAACGGTCATCAACCGGCTCAAGCAGCAGATCGACACCGTCAAGGCGACCGAAAGCGTGCAGCGCGCGCAGGCGGCGCTCGCGGCGAACACGGCCGGCACCGGCGCGAAGCTGTCGACCGCGCTCGATTCGCTCGAACGCATCAAGCAGCGCCAGACCGAGCGCGCCGCGCAGCTCGAAGTCGCCGAAGAAATGGGCAAGAACCAGGGCGAAGACGCCGATCTGCACCGCCGCCTCGAACAGGCCGGCATCGTGCCGGGCGCCTCGTCGGGCGATTCGATCCTCGCGCGGTTCGAACGCGAGCAGCGTCCGGCGCTGTCGCACGAATCGGCGCCGCAGCTCGGCCAGTCGGTCGGCGCGACGCCCGACTCGGTGCCGAAGAACGGTTGACGGCAAACGTCGCGCGGTCCGGCGGTGCCGGACCGCGCGACACGGGGAGAGGGCCGACCATGCCGGTGATGTTGCGTGTGGTCCGTGCGTTGCGGCGCCATCTGGCGCTGATGAGCTGGGGCGTTCTGCTCGCGCTCGTCGTGCTGCATTGCCTCGTCAGTCTCGAGCTCATGATCGTTTCGGGCGAGAGCAAGCTGGTCGAAGGCGGCGTCTGGTTCTACTACTACATGGTCACCGCCGCGACGATCGGCTACGGCGATTTCTCGCCGCAGACCGACGCCGGGCGCTGGGTCGCCACGCTCTGGCTGCTGCCGGGGGCGGTGACGCTGTTCGCCATGTTCATCGGCAAGGCCACTACCGGCATGATCGATTCGTGGAGGGCGCGCGCCATGGGCAAACACAGCTATACCGCGATGCACGGCCATACCGTCATCGTCGGCTGGATGGGACGCGACACGCTGCGCACGATCGCGCTGCTGCTCGAAGACACCGTGACCGACGACGAGGGTATCGTGCTCGTCGCGTCGGAAGAGATCGAAAATCCGCGGCCCGAGGAAATCCGTTTCGTACGGCTCGAATCGCTCGCCGACCCGTCCGGCTACGCGCGCGTGTCGATCGGCGAGGCCGCACGCGTGATCGTCAACGCCGCAACCGACGAGCAGACGCTCGCGGCGGCGTTCGCCGTGCTCGCGAACAAGCCGCGCGGCCACGTCGTCGTGACGTTCGACCGGCCCGACACCTGCGCGGTATTGAAAGCGCACTATCCCAACGTGGAGTGCGTGCTCCCGCTGCACGTCGAGGTGATGGTGCGCGCGGCGCAGGACGCCGGCAGTGCCGCGGTCGCGACCGAACTCCTCGCCGCGGCCGGCGGCGCCACGCAGTTCAGCCTGCGCGTGCCGGAGCAGTCGGCCGAGCTTGCGTTCGGCAAGCTGTTCAACGCGTTCAAGCACGAGCACGCGGCGACGCTGCTCGGCTACACCCCGGCGGAATGCGGCGCCGCGCCGCGTCTGAATCCGCCCGATTCCGACCGCGTCGCGCCGAAAGCGACGCTTTACTACATCGCCGACCGGCGCGTCGATCCGGCGCGGGTCGCGTGGGGAGCCTGTATACAATGAGCTGGTTGGGAAAGATTTTCGGCGGCGACAAGCCCGAGGAGCCGGCGAGCGCGCCGGCAGGCCCGTACGGACTGCGCCTGCGCGGTGCGGTCAGCGTCGATGCGCTGCCGTTTCAGATGGCCGGCGACAAGCTGGTGTTCGAACCGCCCGAAGGGCACCAGGCGATCGAGGCCTGGGGCGAGGTCGAGCTCGGCGGCGGCGCGCGCATCCACCGCTACTACCTCACCGACGACGCGTTCGTGCAGGTCAACACGACGGCGGGTCAGGTCGACGGCGTGAAAATGTTCATGTTTCACGAAACGCGCAATCCGCCGAACCAGTCGGCGTTCAACGACTGGGTCAAACGCGGCTCGCTGATCGGCGCGCAGCACATCGACATCGCCGGGCAGCGCTACGTTCGCGTCTGGGGAGACACGCCCGAGTCGGCGTGGGCGCCGCCGGTCGTGTTCGACGAGAAGGTGTACAGCAAGGATCCGACCGAGCCCGACTACGATCTCACGCACTACGCGATGCTGTATCAGCGCGAAGTGCCGGGGCTCGACCGCTACGAATACCTGCTCGTCAGCGCCGAGGACTACGGTCCGGATGAATATTGCATCACGTTTTCGATCGGCGTCGATGTGACGCAGGCCGATCTGACCATCACCTGAGTCGCCTCAGATCAATGACACGGAGTAAGCCATGACCGACACGATTCTGCGTTACCTCGACGGCCTGCCGGCGTTCTTGTCCTATTTCGCGATCGCGATCGCGCTCATCATCGTGTTCTGCTACGTCTACACGCTGATCACGCCGCACCACGAGTTCACGCTGATCAAGGAAAACAAGGCCGCCGCGGCGACCGCGTTCGGCGGCTCGCTGATCGGTTTCGCGCTGCCGCTGCACGCGACGATCTCGCACGCGGTGAATCTCGTCGACCTGACGCTCTGGGGCATCGTCGCGCTCGTCGTGCAGCTCGCGACGTTCTACGGCATCCGGCTGTTCCTGCGCGATCTGCCCGAGCGCATCGCGCGCGACGAACTCGCGGCCGGCATCTTCGTCGCGACGGTGTCGATCGCCGTGGGCCTCCTCAATGCGGCCAGCATGACCTACTGAGGGAAGCGCCATGAAACGATCCCACACCGTGCGCCTGCTGCTGATGGGCGCGGCCCCCATCGTACTGACCGCATGCGAATCGGAAGAACCGGTCAGCCTGTACAAGGACGTCGCCGAATGCGTCGCGTCGGCCAAGCTGACGCAGGACCAGTGCGACGCCGCGTTCAACCACGCCAAGTCCGAGCATGAGCGCGTCGCGCCGCGCTACACCTCGCAGAAGGACTGCGAAACCGACTTCGGCGCGTCCGGCTGCCAGACCATCAATCACGGCGCCGGCATCCAGTACATTCCGCTGATGGCCGCGTACGCGCTCGGCTACTACGCCGGGCGGCCGAACTATTACCAATCGCAACCCTTGTACTATTCCAACGTGGGGTGGAGCGGCGGCGGAGGCGGTTATCTCAACTCCGGCGGGCAGCAGGTCGCACGCACCACCGGCGATTCGCGCGTCGCGCGCAGCGCGATGGAAGCGCCGACGCGCGCCGTGACGATGTCGCGTTCGGGCTTCGGTTCGTCCGCCAGCGCGCGCGGTAGCTGGGGTGGCGGCGGTGGCAAGAGCAGCGGCAGCTGATGAAAAGAATCGCGATCGACGAACGTCCGGACTGGCGCGACTCGGCGGCCGAGCTCGGCTTCCGCTTTCACACGATCGACGGCGAGCCGTACTGGGACGAGACGGCCTACTACGCGTTCTCGCTCGCGCAGATCGAGAACGATCTCGAAGACCCGACCGCCGAATTGCACCAGATGGCGATGTCGCTCGTCGGTGAAGTCGTCGAAAGCCAGGAGCTGATGGAAAAGCTCGCGATACCCGAGGCGTATCGCGACTGGATCGCCGCGTCGTGGCGCGAGCGCGAGCCGCATCTGTACGGGCGCATGGATCTTGCCTACGACGGCAACGGTCCGGCGAAACTGTACGAGCTCAACTACGACACGCCGACGTCGCTGTACGAAGCGGCGTTTTTCCAATGGGTGTGGCTCGACCAGCGCAAGCAGAGCGGTGCGATACCCGACGGCGCCGACCAGTACAACCAGATCCAGGATCTTCTCGTCGAAGCGTTCGGCACGATCGCGCCGGGCCTGCCCAAGCCGCTGTACTTCTCGGCCGTGCGCGACTCGCTCGAAGACCAGGGGACGATCGCCTACCTGCGCGACTGCGCCGAACAGGCCGGCATCTCGACGAACACGATCGCGATCGAGGACATCGGCCTGTCCGCCGACGGCCGCTATACCGACCTCGACGACTACGTCATCCCGGCGCTGTTCAAGCTGTATCCGCTGGAGTTCCTGTTCGCAGAACGCTTCGGGCCGGCGCTGCCGACATCGGGCATCCGGCTCATCGAGCCGCCGTGGAAGTCGATCCTGTCGAACAAGGGCGCGCTGCCGCTGCTGTGGGAGCGTCATCGCGGGCATCCGAACCTGCTCGAAGCGCACTTCGAAACCGGCGACGAAGGCGTGCTCGCGCCGGGCTGGGTGCGCAAGCCGCTGTTCTCGCGCGAGGGCGCGAACGTGCAGTTGAAGCTCGCCGACGGCTCCATGCACGAATCGCCGGGGCCGTACGACGACGCGCCCTGGATCCGTCAGGCGTATCACGCGCTGCCGCAATTCGAAGGGAACTATGCGGTCGTGGGGAGCTGGGTCGTCGCCGACCGGCCCGCCGGTATCGGCATTCGCGAGGACGCCTCGCTGATCACCCGGGATACGTCGCGCTTCCTGCCGCACGTCATTCTGTAGAGCCCGCTTGCCGAGCCTCGTTCGCCGTCCGGGACGGCGAACGAGGTCCCGGAAGTCAACGCGGCCAGGAAGTCACTTGATGCGCTTGACGCGCAGGCTGCAGCCGCAGCCCTCGACCGTCATCAGCCAGCTTCCCATCAGCATCGGCTTGATGCGGACCGCCGGATTCGTCAGGCCCAGGTCGGAGCGCTGGCTCGTTTCCGCCTGCTGCCAGACCTGCCCGTTGTCGAGCCGGAACACCGTCTTGCCGAGCCAGCCGGTGAGCTTGCCGTCGATATGCGCCTCGATGACTTCGCGTTCCTTTTCGTTCGGGTAGAACTCGAGCGATTCGCCTTTCGCAACCGGAGCGCCGGGGGCGAGGCCGTGAATGCGCAGCCAGTCGTTGAGCGACTTGAGCTCGTCCGGCGTCAGCTTGCCGAGGCCGGCCGCATTGAACTCGGATTGCTTCATGCGCTCTTCGAGCGTTGAGAATTCGGCCGCCCGGGCGGTGCCCAGGCAGGCCAGCACGAGGCCCAGTACGACGGTCCAGCGCTTGTGCATCGGATCACCTCAAGAGGATCGTTGCCGCCGCAGCGGCGGCAAATCGCAGGAATTGTAACCGTGTTGCGGCGCTCTTCGGGTGCGTGGCGGGGGCTTGACAAACCGTTGCGGGATGTAACGAGTAACCGCAAATTAACAATGTAACCCCCGGTGCTGCTTATACTTGCGCCGTCAGCGGGCGTTCCGTGGCAGGCGTGCAGGCCGAAACGGAGCGTCAGGGGATGCGATCTGGGGGAAAACCAGGGGCAACTCGTCGTTGGTCTTGTAACGGGCACAGTCGTGCCCGTCGACTCTCAGCATCAGGTGCGTTGGTGAACAAAACGATGAAGCAGTTTCGTTCTTTCCGTTCGTGTGGAGCAGTTCTGGCTCTGTCTCTCGCTCCGCTCGCGGCGATCAACGCGGCGACACTGAATATCAACGAAGAAAAAGTCGATTTCCCGACCATGCAGGTCGTGCCGTATGCCGGCGGTACGTCGACGCAGCTCGGCGTGCAGATGCCGCTGCTGTGCGCCTTGCTGCGCGCGCCGAATCAGACGCCGGTACCGCCCCCGCTGGAAGGCGCGAACAGCTACATCAACCCGACGTTCGGCAATATCGTTTTCGGACCGGTGTCGCCGACCGCCGCGAACCAGCAGACGCCGATTCCCGGTGTCGCCACCTGGACCTACACGAGCTCGGGTCTTTCGATGCTCGGCGATCCCAGCCTGATCTGTTACGGCACGAGCGGCAACGGCGTCATGCGCTACAGCTCGGGCCTGTTCGTCGACGACTTCGAACCGCTCGGCTTCGACGCCTCGATCGTTTCGCGCGTCGTGCAGCTGCCGTCGATCAACAACGGCTACGTGTACAAGTATTACGTCGATTTCGCGATCCCGGTGCTGTCGCAGACCAACAACGTCGTCATCGGGCTGCGCGACGGTTACGACAAGTCGCTGTTCGATTCGACGACGTCTTACTACTGCACGGTGGCGACCACGACGTCCACCGAGTGCAATTCGACGTCGATTCACGACAACCTCAGCGTGACAGTCGCGATTCCGGCCGGAAACATGGTGCTCGGACGCTACATCGTCTTCCGTCCGCTCAAGGCGGGCGTGACGAGCCTGCCGGTCACGAGCTCGCCGGTGACCATCGCCGCGCTGTATCTGCCCGACGGCTATGAAAAGCGCGTCGACAACAACGTTTCGGCGACCTATGGCTCGCTGACCGACGCGCGCCCGGAAATCGTCGCCTCGGCCACGACCTCGGCGCTCGCGACGCTCACCGAAGGCGGCAGCCTGAACGGCGTCACGTTCGGCCTCGACGACGACACCACCGAAACGACCGGCAACCTGCTCAGTGCCGAAGCCACGCTGACGTTCAACAACGTTCCGTTCCAGACGACGGTCAACTGCGGCTCGGCGACGCCGATCACGGCGAGCCCGCGCGTGACGCGCACCTGCAGCTTCGACGTGGTCACGCCGGCGATCGACTACGCGACCGACATCGCGCTGAATACCTACGCGCCGGGCGTCTCGGCGAATCTGCGGATCGTCGCGACCGACCCGCGCGGCCAGACGACCACGCTCGACCTGCCGATCCACGTCAGGAGCCTCGACAACGACAAGCCGGTCTTCGGCTTCTCGACGCGGTTCGCGCCGCCGGCGGCCGGTCCGGACAAGACGCCGACGGTGACCTGCTCGCAGGCCGTCTCGGATTCGCCGCAGTGCGTCGGTTCGATCAGCGATTTCCTGGTCGACATCGCGCCGGGCCCGGAAGGCGCTACGGACGAAGTGGCCGCGCAGACCGTGGCGCTGGTGCCTGATACGAGTACCGGCCGCAACGGCAACATCGCGTGCGTGCTCGACAGCGGCTCTGCGCAGATCTTCGGGCTGAACGGCGGTCCGCGCGTCACGCTGACCAGCGGCGGCAAGGTCGGGAGCATCGCATATGGCCTCGGCAAGTCCCAGGGCTCCGCGACCTGCACGGTCAAGATCACCGACGGCGGCACCTTCTATACCGGCCAGTCGGCGTCGAACGAAACCAAGACGTTCCGTATCGTCGTCGCGCCTTAGTCGCCGGCGATCGTCCGTCTACGAGGCCCCGGTCACGACCGGGGCCTCGTCGTTTCTGCAGGCGGCGAACGAGTCGCGGCACACGTTCGCTACAATTGCCGCACGCGGTCCCGCAACCCGGCCGCGCGGATTCGCGGCAATCGTCGAGGTCGTTTCTGAAACGCGGCATATCCACCACGAGCCTTGCGCAATGGCCGGCCCTGCGAGCGCAGACGCTGCCGTTGGGCGGGGAGCTTGCGAACGCGTGCCTGCGCCTTGCGGCGGCGCTCGAACATCCCGAGGCCGGTCCCAAGCTGCGCGCGCAGGAGTCGATCGTCGCCGGCGCGCTCGAACTCCTGGACGACCTCGGGCTCGACGACGAAACGCTCGCGGCGACGATCCTGTTCGAGTTGTCGCGCGCCGGCTTTGCGCAGGACGCCGAACCCTCGGCGAGCATCCGACCGCTGCTCGAAGGCCAGATCGCCGCGCAGAAGGTGTGGTCGCTGTACGCCGCGCGCGGTACGGCGACGAGCGCCGAAGGCCTGCGGCGGCTGCTGCTGGCGATCGTTCGCGATCTGCGCGTCGTGTTCATCCTGCTCGCGCGGCAGCTCGCGCGCCTGCGCGGCGCTCAGGCGCTGCCCGAGGACGAGCGCCGCGCGCTCGCGCAGCTCACCGCCGACATCCACGCGCCGCTCGCCAACCGCCTCGGCATCTGGCAGCTCAAGTGGGAACTCGAAGACCTCGCGTTCCGTCATTCGCAGCCCGAAACGTACAAGCGCATCGCCAAGCTCCTCGACGAGCGGCGCGGCGACCGCGAGGCGTACATCGCCGCGTCGATCCAGACGCTGCGCGCCGCGCTCGACGAGGCCGGCATCGCCGCCGACATCGCGGGCCGGCCCAAGCACATCTATTCGATCTGGAAGAAGATGCAGCGCAAGGACGGCGATTTCGGCGCGCTGTACGACATCCGCGCGCTGCGCCTTCTCGTCAAGGACGTGCCGGCCTGCTACGCCGCGCTCGGGGTCGTGCACACGCTGTGGCCGTACATCCAGGGCGAGTTCGACGACTACATCGCGCGGCCGAAGGGCAACCACTACCAGTCGCTGCACACGGCGGTCGTCGGCCTCGAAGGCAAGACGCTCGAAGTGCAGATTCGTACCCACGAGATGCACGCGCACGCCGAACTCGGCGTCGCCGCGCACTGGCGCTACAAGGAAGGCGGCGGCGGCGACGCGAGCTTCGAGCGCAAGGTCGCATGGATGCGCCAGCTGCTCGAAAGCAAGGACGATCACGACGACGACGCGGCGCTGCTCGCCGGCCTGCGCACCGACCTGCACGAAGACCGCGTCTATCTCCTGACGCCGCGCGGCGAGGTCATGGACCTGCCGCTCGGCGCGACCGTGCTCGACTTCGCCTACCACGTGCACACCGACGTCGGTCATCGCTGCCGTGGCGCGAAGGTCAACGGCCGCATCGTGCCGCTGACGTTCGCGCCGTCGAGCGGCGATCGCATCGAAATTCTCACCGCGAAAGAAACCGCGCCGCGCCGCGACTGGCTCAGCGCGCAGCACGGATTTCTCAACACGCATCGGGCGCGCGAAAAAGTGCGCGCCTGGTTCAAACGCATCGACCTTGCGGCCAATCTCGCCGCCGGCCGCGCGATTCTCGACAAGGAATTGAAGCGCCTGGCGCTTTCCAATGTGGAATTGGATAGTCTGCCGCCGCGCTTCCATCTGAAGACGCTGGAAGAGCTTCTCGTCGCGCTGGCGCTCGGCGACGTCGGCGCGGCGCAGATCGCGCGCGCGCTGCACGAAATGACCGCGCCGCCGAAACCGGCGGCGCCGCCGGCGCTGCGACCGCCGAAGCCCGGCAACAAGGACGCCCTGACGATCGAAGGCGTCGGCAATCTCCTGACGCAGCTCGCACGCTGCTGCCAGCCGCTGCCGGGCGACGCCGTGCTCGGCTTCATCACGCGCGGCCGCGGCGTCTCGGTGCATCGCGCCGACTGCGCGAGTCTCGCGCGCCTGCGTACGCGCGACCCGAGCCGCGTGATCGAAGTGGAGTGGGGCAACCGGCGCGAACAGGCGTACGAGGTCGACGTGCTGGTCAAGGGCTACGACCGCAAGTGGCTGCACAAGGACATCACGAACGTCATCGCCGCCGCCAACGCCCACCTCCTCGCTGTGAACACGCGCGTCGATCCGGTGTCGGGCCTGGCGACGATGAACTTCGCGCTGCGCGTGACCGACTACGGCCAGCTGTCGAGCCTCCTGGGCAAACTCGCGGCCGTACCGAACGTGATGGAAGCGCGCCGGCTCGCCTGAACGCGCGGCGTCGCGTCCCGGGCGGTGCGGCGTCGCATGCTATGCTCGCGTCGCGAAGCCGCGTCCCTCGCGGCGTCACCGGTTGTCGTATCGCATGATCGAGATTCCTGGTTACCGCGTTTTGCGCCCGCTGGGGCGGGGCGGCATGGCGACGGTCTATCTGGCCATGCAGGAATCCGTCGACCGCGAAGTGGCGCTCAAGGTCATGTCGCCGACCCTGCTTGCCGATCCGACCTACGGCGAGCGTTTTCTGCGCGAAGCGCGCATCGCCGCGAAACTGCATCACCCGCACGTCGTCGGCATCCACGACGTCGGCAGGCATGGCGACTATTTCTACATTGCGATGGAGTATCTTTCGGGCGGCGCCGTGCTCGACGAGGACGGCCGCGCGCGCGACGTGCCGTTCGCGCTGCGCGTCGTGCGTGAAATCTCCAAGGCGCTGCACTACGCGAACGCGAAAAATTTCGTGCATCGCGACGTCAAGCCCGACAACATCCTGCTGCGCGAGGACGGCTCGTCAGCGCTGACCGACTTCGGCATCGCGCGTGCGAACGACTCGGCCACGCGCATGACGCGCACCGGCGCCGTCGTCGGCACGCCGCACTACATGAGCCCGGAACAGGCGCGCGGCCGCACGCTCGACGGGCGCTCCGACCTGTACAGCCTCGGCATCGTCATGTACGAGCTTCTGGTCGGCCGCGTGCCGTACCACGCCGAGGATTCGCTCGCGGTCGGCATCATGCACATCACGCAGCCGATCCCGCAGCTGCCTAACGAGTACAAGGCGCTGCAGCCGACGCTCGACCGCCTGCTCGCGAAGGAACCCGAACAGCGCTTCCAGGACGGCGCGGCCGTCTGCGCCGCGATCGAAGCGATCGAGCGGCGCTTCGAAAACGGCGAGCTGCAGGATCTCGTCCGCGCGCGCCCGCGCACGCCGCCGGCGACGCTGGCCGTGGCCGCGGTACCGCCGTCGTTCGGCCAGCGCGCCGAGCCGAGCTTCGGCAGCATCGACGACATCGCGGTCGATACGCCGCGCGGGTCCGACTATCGCCGCGCGCAGCAGCGCGAGCGCAAAGGCTCGGGTGCCGGCGCGCGCTGGATCTTCGTCGGCGCGTTCGTGTTTCTGATCGCGGCAGGCGGCTACGCGCTGTGGCGCAACCAGGACAAACTCCGCGCGCTGCTGCCGCGCACCGAGCTCAACGACCAGCTCGCGCGCGGCGAAGCGGCGCTCAAGGCCGGGCGCCTCGTCGGCACGAACGGCGACAGCGCGCGCGAACTGTTCGAGGCGGCGCGCAGCGCCGACTCCGACAACGAAATCGCGCGCGGCGGCCTGCGCCGCGTCGGCGAGGCGCTGATCGCGCAGGCGACCGAAGCCACCGCCAGTCGCGATTTTGCGACGGCACGCGCTCGTCTCGCCGATGCGCGCGCGCTGCTCGCGGGAGGCCCCGCGGTCGAAAAGGCCGAAGCAGAACTCAAACGGGCGGAGTCGCAGGGCACGCAGATCGTCGAACTGTTCGATCGCGCCGAAGCCGCGCTCGCGAACGGCAAGCTGCTCGGTGCCGACGGTGCGGTCGCGCTGTACGAGAAGGTGATCGCGGCCGATGCGTCGAGCGCGCCGGCACAGGCCGGTCTGCGCAAGGCCGGTGCCGCGCTTGCCGCGCAGGCGCGAGAGCTCGTGGCGCAAGGCAAGCTCGACGATGCCGCCGCGCGCATCGAAGACATCGCCCGGGCGATTCCGAGCGATCCGTCGATTCCGAATCTGCGCGCCGACCTCGCCACGGCGCGCACGGCGGCCGGCGCGGCGGTCGACGCGCAGCTCGCCAAGGCGCAGGAGCTGCTGCGCGCCGGCCGCATCACCGGCACCGGCGAAAACGCGCTCGCGCTGTATCAGGCCGTCCTCGCGAAAGACACGAACAATGCGAAGGCGCGCGCCGGGCTCGGTCAGGTGGTGCAGGCCCTCGTCGTGCAGGCGAACGCCGCGCTCGATGAAGACAACGCGACGACGGCCGACCGTCTGATCCGCCAGGCCGAGCAGCTCGCGCCGAATTCGGCCGATCTCGCCGCCGCAAAGGGCCGCCTGCGCGAACTTCGCGAACAAGTGGAAATTGCCGCATCGCGGCCAGTGGCGACGCCCGAACAGCAGCAGAAGGTGGCGGGCCTGCTCGCGGCCGCCGAGAAAGCCGCCGCGGCCGGCAAGCTGATGCTGCCGCCCGGCGAATCGGCGTACGACCGCTATCGCGCGGCGCTCGCGATCGACGGCAACAACGCGCAGGCGCTTGCCGGACTGCAGGACCTGCCGCAGCGCGCGCGCGACCAGTTCAACGTCGCGGTTGGCGAGCAGAAGCTCGACCGCGCGCGCGACCTCGTCGAAACGCTCGCGCAGCTGTCGCCCGGCGACGCGAGCTTGTCGACGCTGCGTGCGCGCCTCGCCGAAGCGTGGCTTGACGAGGCCGATCGCCGCGTCGGCGAAAACCGCGCGCAGGACGCGCGGCGCGCGCTCGACGCCGCGCGCGATCTGGCCCCGTACAACCCGCGCCTGACCGTGCTCGAGCAGAAGCTGCGCGAACTCGGCGCCGGCGGTTCCGGCTTCCGCTGATGTGCCTGCTGCTGGTCGCGGTCGAGCGCGTGCCGGGCCGCCCGCTGCTGCTGCTCGGCAATCGCGACGAGTTCCACGAGCGCGCCAGCGCCGTCGCGGCGCCGTGGGCCGACGTGCCGGGCGTCGTCGGCGGACGCGACCTGGAAGCCGGCGGCAGCTGGCTCGCGGCGAACCGCAACGGACGCTTCGCCGCGGTGACGAACATCCGGCTTGCCGCAATCCGCCGCGGCCCGCGCTCGCGCGGCGACCTCGTGCGCGAGTTCGTTGCCGGCGACGTGCCGGCGGCAGCGTATCTGCGTGAGCTTTCCGCTCATGTGAACGACTATGCGCCGTTCAACCTCGTCGTCGCCGACGCGGACGGCGCGTGGTGCTTCGAAAGTCCCGGCGCGCGCGTGAATGCGCTGACGCCGGGCGTGCATCTCGTCAGCAACGGACCGCTCGACGCACCGTGGCCGAAAATGCAGCGACTGCGCGCGCTGTTCGCCGACGCGATCGCGCGTGGCGCCGACGATGCGGCGCTGCTCGATCTTCTGCGCGACCGCGCGACGCCGCCCGACGGCGAACTGCCGGACACCGGCTTCGGTCTCGAGAGGGAGCGTTTCCTGTCGCCGATCTTCGTGCAGAGCGTGCTGTACGGCACGCGTGCGAGCACGCTGGCGTGGCGCGGCGGCGACGGCCGCATCGGCCTGCGCGAGCGCAGCTACGACGCCGCCGGTCGGCTCACCGGCGACGTCGTCGTCGATTGAGCGTCGCGCGTTACTGCGCGAGCCCGAACGCCTTGAGAATGAACGCGTAGACGTCGGCCGTTTCGGCGATCTGCTTCGTCGTCGGCTTGCCCTGGCCGTGGCCCGCGCGCACGTCGATGCGGATCAGCTGAGGCTTGCCGGTCGGATTCGCCGCCTGCATCGCCGCGGCGAACTTGAAGCTGTGCGCCGGAAACACGCGATCGTCGTGATCGCCGGTGGTGATCAGCGTGGCCGGATAGTTCACGCCGCGCTTGACGTTGTGCAGCGGCGAATACGCATGGATCGCCTTGAACTCGGCCGCGTCGAGCACCGAACCGAAGTCGGATTCCCACGCCTTGCCGATCGTGAACTCGCGGAAGCGCAGCATGTCGAGCACGCCGACGGCGGGTACCGCCGCGGCGAACAGATCCGGGCGCTGCAGTTCGACCGCGCCGACCAGCAGGCCGCCGTTCGAACCGCCGCGAATCGCGAGGCGTTGCGGCGTCGTATATTTTTCAGCAATGAGATACTCGGCGGCGGCGATGAAGTCGTCGAACACGTTCTGCTTGTTGAGCTTCATGCCGCCTTCGTGCCAGGCGTTGCCGTACTCGCTGCCGCCGCGCAGGTTGGCCACCGCGTAGACGCCGCCGAGGTCGAGCCAGCCTGCGACCGACGCCGAGAACTGCGGCGTCATCGGCACGTTGAAGCCGCCGTAGCCGTAGAGGATCGTCGGGTTCGCACCGTCGAGCGCGAGGCCCTTCTTGCGCGTGATGAACATCGGCACGCGCGTGCCGTCCTTGCTGCGGTAGAACACCTGCACGGTTTCGTACTGGGAGCCGTCGAACGCGAGCGTCGGCGCGTGCAGCAGCGTGCTCTTGTCGGTGTCGAAATCGTATTGGTAGATCGAGGTCGGTTCGGTGTAGCTCGTATACAGGTAGAAACCGACCTTGTCGCTCGCGTGACCGGTGATCGTGCTCGCGCTGCCGAGGCCGGGCAGTGCGACCTCGCCCTTGGGCTTGCCGTCGAGCGTGTAGCGGCGCATCGCGGTGTGCGCGTTCTCGAGCGTCGAGACGACGACCTGGCCGCCGACGAGCTTGGCCGACTGCAGGAGATGCTCGCTTTCCGGGACGATCGTCTTCCAGTGCTTGCGGTCGGGTCTGGCGACGTCGATCGCGATGACGCGGTAGTTCGACGCGCCGTCGTCGCTGCGGAAATAGAACTTCGTGCCGACGTTGCCGAGAAAGCCGTAGTCGTTGCGCCACTCGCCGACGAGCTCGCGCAGTTTGCTCTTCGGATTGCGCAGGTCGCGGTACAGCACGAGATTCTTGTCCTCGGTGCTGCGCGCGACGCTCACGACGAGATAGCGGCCGTCTTCGGTCACCTGCGGCGAGAACATCCAGTCGGGCTGGTCGCGCTGCTCGTGCACGAGCACGTCGGCCGACTGCGGTGTGCCGAGCTTGTGCCAGTACAGCTTCTGGAATTCGTTCTTCGCCTTCAGGGCGTTCTCGCCGGCCGGCTCGGCGTAGCGCCCGTACCAGAAGCCCTTGCCGTCGCGGCTCCAGGCGACGCCGGCGAATTTCACCCACTTGACCACATCGTCGGTCGGCTTGCCGCTGGCGACGTCGAGCACGTGCCATTCTTCCCAGTCCGAACCGCCCGAAGAAAGGCCGTAGGCCATCCAGCGGCCGTCGGCGCTGAACTCGACGCTCTTGAGCGCCACGGTACCGTCGGCCGACAGGGTGTTCGGATCGAGCAGCACGCGGCCGTCGCTGTCGGGGCGGTCGGCGACGTAGAGCACCGACTGGTTCTGCAGGCCGTTGTTCTTGAACCAGAACCACTGCTTGCCTTCGCGGAACGGCGCGCCCCAGCGTGCGAAGTTCCAGATTTCGGTCAGGCGCGCGGCGATGCGCTCGCGGCCCGGAATTTGTCCCAGATAGTCAAAAGTGACTTTGTTCTGCGCCTCGATCCAGGCCTTCGTGTCGGCCGAATCGATGTCTTCGAGCCAGCGATACGGATCGGCTACCTGCACGCCGTGGTACGTGTCGACCTGGTCGACCGTGCGCGAGGCGGGATAGGCGAGGGCGGCGGCGGCAGGCTTGTCCGGCTTGACGGCCGGCTGGCACGCGGCGAGCGCGAATACGACGGGGAGCGCGGCGAAACGGAGCATGCGCATGCGGGCTGACCTTCGGGGCTGGACCAAAGCCGCGACGATAAGCCGGCGCCTGAACGTCGTCCAGCGCCTTGCGTCACGGGCAAGGCGCCGGATCACGTACGACTACGGCTTGGTCATCGCGCTCGTGAGATCGCCCTTGCGGCGCGCCTCGACCAGCGTTTCGCCGTGCACGAGGAAGTACACGTTCTCGGCGATGTTGGTCGCGTGGTCGCCGATGCGCTCGATGTTCTTGGCCATGAACAGCAGGTGCGCGCACGGCGTGATGTTGCGCGGATCTTCCATCATGTACGTGAGCAGTTCGCGGAACAGCGCGGTGTAGAGCGTGTCGAGCTGCTCGTCGCGCTCCCACACTTCGTGCGCGGCGGCCGAGTCGCGGTTGCGATAGGCCGTGAGCACGTCCTCGAGCATTTCGCCGGCGACCTGCGCCAGACGCGGCAGCGCCGCGGCCGACGGCACGGGCGCCGCCTGGTTCAGCGCGATGCCGCGCTTGGCGACGTTCGCGGCGTAGTCGCCGATGCGTTCGATGTCGGCGGCGATGCGCAGCGCGGCGAGCACTTCGCGCAGGTCGCGCGCGATCGGCTGGCGCAAAGCGAGCAGGCGCAGCACGTCGTGGCTGACGTCGTGTTCGATCGCGTCGAGCGTGCCGTCGCGTTCGACGACGCGCGCGGCGAGTTCGCTGTTGCGTTCTTCGACGGCCTCGGACGCACTGGCGAGCTGGTCGGCGGCGATCTTGCCCATGCGCAGGATCTCTTCGATCAGGCGCGCGAGTTCCGCGTCGTAGCTCTTGCTGATGTGTTCCTGGCCGATATGCGGGTCGGTCATGACGATTCTCTTCCTCAGCCGAACCGGCCGGTGATGTAGGCTTCGGTCTGCGAATTGCTCGGTCGCGTGAACATCGTTTCGGTCTCGCCGAACTCGATCAGTTCGCCCAGATACATGAACGCGGTGTAGTCCGAGCAGCGCGCAGCCTGCTGCATGTTGTGGGTGACGATCGCGATCGTGAAATCCTTCTTGAGCTCTTCGACGAGCTGTTCGATCTTCACCGTCGCGATCGGGTCAAGCGCGGACGTCGGTTCGTCGAACAGGATCACCTCGGGACGCAGCGCGATCGCGCGCGCGATGCACAGGCGCTGCTGCTGGCCGCCGGAGAGACCCAGCGCGCTGCCCTTGAGCTTGTCCTTCACTTCGTCCCAGATCGCCGCCTGCACGAGCGCCTGCTCGACGCGCACGTCCATGTCGGCGCGCGAGAGCTTTTCGTAGTGCTTGATGCCGTAGGCGATGTTGTCGTAGATCGACATCGGAAACGGCACCGGCTTCTGGAACACCATGCCGACCTTCGAGCGCAGGCGGTTGAGCGGGTAGCGCGCGTCGAGGATGTTCTCGCCTTCGAGCAGCACTTCGCCCTTGGCTTCGAGTTTCGGATAGATCGAATAGATGCGGTTGAAGATGCGCAGCAGCGTCGACTTGCCGCAGCCGGACGGCCCGATGATCGCGGTGACGCGCTTCTCGGGAATCTCCATGTTGATGTTCTTCAGCGCATGGTAGCCGTCGTAGTAGAAATTGAGATTGCGCGCGACGATCTTGGCGGACGAGGTCTGGCTCTGCGTCGCCGTGGTGACGTTGAGCGACGTGGCGACGGCGAGATTGAGATTAGTCATTGGCTACCTTCCGGCGCGCCACGATGGCGCGTGCGATGAGGCTGATGGCGAGGACGAACACGGTGACCATGAAGGCGCCGGCCCAGGCGAGCGAATGCCACGAGTCGTACGGGCTCATGGCGTACTGGAACACCACCACCGGCACGCTGGCCATCGGCGCGGCGAGGTCGTGGCTCCAGAACTGGTTGTTGAGCGCGGTGAAGAGCAGCGGCGCGGTTTCGCCGCTGATGCGCGCGAGCGCCAGCAGCACGCCGGTGACGATGCCCGGCAGCGCCGAGCGGTACAGCACCTGCACCGTGACCTTCCACTGCGGAATGCCGAGCGACAGCGCCGCTTCGCGCATCTGGCTCGGTACGAGCTTCAGCATTTCGTCGGTCGTGCGCACGACCACCGGCAGCACGATGAACGCGAGCGTCACCGCGCCGGCGAAGCCGGAGAAATGGCCCATCGGCTTGACCAGCAGCGTGTAGACGAACAGGCCCAGCACGATCGACGGCGCCGACAGCAGGATGTCGTTGATGAAGCGGATCGTTTCGCCGAGCCACGATCGGCGCGAATATTCGGCGAGGAACGTGCCGGCGAGGATGCCGATCGGCGTGCCCATCGCGATGGCGAGGAGGCTCATCACGATGCTGCCGAAGAACGCGTTCGCCAGACCGCCGGTTTCGCCCGGCGGCGGCGTCATTTCGTAGAACAGCGACGGCGCCAGCGCGGAGATGCCGTTGAGCAGCGTCGTCCACAGGATCCACACGAGCCAGAACAGACCGAACAGCGTTGCCGCGCTGGCGAGGCCGAGCGCGAGATGGTTCATGAGACGGCGACGGCGATACAGGCTTTCGGCGACGGCGGCCTTCGCCGCGGCGTTGGGAACGGCGCTCATCAGTTGCCCTCCCGGCGCGACAGGCGCATCAGCATGAGCTTGGCGATGGCGAGCACGACGAACGTGACGATGAACAGCAGGAAGCCGAGCGCGATCAGCGACGAGACGTAGATGTCGGAGTCGGCTTCGGAGAATTCGTTGGCGATCGTCGCGGCGATCGAGTTGCCCGGCATCAGCAGCGAGGCCGTGAGGTGATGCGCGTTGCCGAGCACGAACGTCACCGCCATCGTTTCGCCGAGCGCGCGGCCGAGGCCCAGGAAGATGCCGCCGATCACCGCCGAGCGCGTGTAGGGCAGCACGACGTTCCAGGCCACTTCCCATGTCGTCGAACCGAGCGCGTAGGCCGATTCCTTCAGGCGCGTCGGCACGGTGAGGAACACCTCGCGCATGACCGACGAGATGAACGGAATGACCATGATCGCGAGCACGATACCGGCGGTGAGCATGCCGATGCCGAGCGGCGGCCCCTGGAACAGCGGCCCGAAGATCGGCAGCGGGCCGAGGTGCGTCGTGAGAAACGGAATGACGGTCGTCGACATCACCGGCACGAACACGAACAGGCCCCACATGCCGTAGATGATCGACGGGATGCCGGCGAGGAGTTCGATCGCCGACGCGACCGGCGTGCGCAGCCACGGCGGCGCGACTTCGGTCAGGAACAGTGCGATGCCGAAGCTGACCGGCACGGCGATGATCATCGCGATGGCGGCGGTGACGAGCGTGCCGTAGATCGGCACGAGCGCGCCGAATTTCTTGCCGACGGCGTCCCAGTCGGTCGTCGTCAGGAAGTCGATGCCAAACGTGGAGAAAGCGGCGCGTCCGCCCCACAGCATCGACAGCGCGGCGGCGAACAGCGAAACGAGAACGAAGATGCCGGCGCCGGTCACGAGCCAGCGGAACGCGCGATCGGCGGAAAGGTCGCGCTGCGAGCGCGACGCGAGAGCGTCCGGACGCTGCGCGATCGCGCCGGCCGGCAAAGCGTGTTCAGTGCTCATGCGGATTCATTGGCCTGGGACGTCGCGCGGCGAGCGTCGTCGGTGGTTGCACGGGGCGGGGCGATACGACGAGCCGAAAGCACGGTGCGGCCCGAAGGCCGCACCGCGTGGTTTCGATCAACCGGTTTTGATCTGCGCCTGCCAGTAGGCCTCGATCTGCTTGACGAGATCGTCCGGCAGCGGCACGTAGTCGAGCTGTTCGGCCTGGGTCTTGCCCTGTTCGAACGCCCACTTGAAGAAGTCGAGCGCGGCCTTGCTGCGCGCCGCGTCCTTCGGCTGCTTGTACATCAGGATGAAGTTGGTCGCGGCGATCGGCCAGGAAGCGTCGCCCGGCGCGTTCGTGATGATCAGGTAGAAGTCCTGCGCCTTCGTCCAGTCGGCGCTCGCGGCGGCGGCCTGGAACGATTCGCGGCTCGGCTGCACGACCTTGCCGGCGGCGTTCTGCATCGCGCCGTAGGTCATCTTGTTCTGCAGCGCGTAGGCGAGTTCGACGTAGCCGATCGAGCCCGGGATCTGCTTGACGTACGCGGCGACGCCTTCGTTGCCCTTGCCGCCGACGCCGACCGGCCACTGCACGGAGGTGCCTTCGCCGACTTTTTCCTTCCACGCCGGCGAAACCTTGGACAGATAGTTGACCCAGTTGAACGTCGTGCCCGAACCGTCCGAGCGATGCACGACGGTGATCAGGCCGTCCGGCAGCGCGAGGCCGGCGTTGACCGCGGCGATCGCCGGGTCGTTCCACTTCGTGATCTTGCCGAGGAAGATGTCGGCGAGCAGCGGGCCGGTGAACGTGATCTTGCCGCCGGCGACGCCCTGCAGATTGACGACCGGCACCACGCCGCCGATGACCGACGGGAACTGGCCGAGGCCGGCTTCGTTGAGTTCCTTCGGGTCGAGCGGCTTGTCGGAAGAACCGAAATCGACCGTGCCGGCCTTGATCTGCGCGATGCCGCCGCCCGAGCCGATCGACTGGTAGTTGATCTTGTTGCCGGTCTTCGTGCTGTAGTCGGCCGACCACTTGGACAGGATCGGATAAACGAAGGTAGCGCCGGCGCCGGTGATGTCGGCGGCCTGCGCCGACACGGCGGCGAGCGCTGCGATGCCGGCGAACGCGATACGCGTCGTGAAGGAAGTGGACACGGTGACTCCTTTGGCGATGGAAACTGATTCGCAGCGCTTTGTACGCGCGCCATGTTTCAGTCGCGTGGGAGTTTTGTTTCAGTCAGATGACAAACCCGGTTTTCGGCCGTCATCCGTACGCGGTCGCGCAGAGCAAGTGATTGATTTCACTGGCTCCGCGCGACCACCGTTGTGTCACTTCGGTGAAATAATGTGACGCGGCGCGCCCGGGTTCAGCGGCCCGCGAACGTCGGCTTGCGGCGCTCGAGAAACGCCTTCGTACCCTCGCGCATGTCGTCGGTCGAGCAGCACAGCGCGAACGTCTGGGTCTCGTAGTCGAGCGCCTGGTCGAGCGCGCAGTCCTCGCCGATCAGCACGGCGTCGAGAATGCCGGCGAGCGCGTGCGGCGCGGCGGCGGCGAGCTGGTCGGCGAGCGCGTCGACTTCGGCGTCGAGCTCGTCGGGCGGCACCACGCGCGTGACGGCGCCGAGCGCGTAGGCGCGGGCCGCGTCGATCTGCGCACCGGTCAGGCACAGCTCCAGCGCCGCGCTGCGGCCGGCCAGGCGTGCGAGGCGCTGCGTGCCGCCGAAGCCCGGAATCACGCCGAGGTTGATTTCCGGCTGACCGAAACGCGCCTTCTCGCTCGCGACGCGCAGGTGGCAGCTCATCGCCAGCTCCATGCCGCCGCCGAGCGCGAAGCCCTGGATGCGTGCGATCACGGGCTTGCCGAGGCGTTCGACGCCGCGCATGAAGCGCTGACCGAGGCGCGAGAACGCCTGCGCCTCGACCGGGCTCAGACGCGCGAGTTCGCCGATGTCGGCGCCGGCGACGAACGCCTTCTCGCCGGCGCCGGCCAGCACGATCACGCGGACCGAGGTATCGGCGCGTGCGGATTCGAAGGCGTGGGCAAGCTCGTTCAGGGTCGCGCCGTTCAGCGCGTTCAGCTTGTCGGGGCGGTTGATCGTGATCGTGCGGACCGCGCCGCGATCGGCGATGAGGAGAGTCGAGTAGTCCATCGCAGGGCTCCTTTGCAAAGCATGCGATCTTACCGGGCTTGAGCGGCGCGTTCGTGGGCCGCGCGGGAACTTTCGCCACGCACGGCGCTCCGTTGTCGTTCAGGTTCGGCCCCGCACCCTTCGGCGGGCCTTGAGGTATGGCGGTTGTGGCCGGTCCCGGCGGGCTCCGCTATCATGTTCAACCTTTTGCGGCCGCGACGATCGCTGGTCGCTCCCGCGCTGTTTCCTTTGGAGGATTAGCATGAATTTGCGTTGGTCTATTGGCGCGGCGGCGCTGCTCGTGGCCGGTACGGCGGCCGCACAGGACACCACGACCGAGAAGGGCAAGCTGAGCTATGCGATCGGCTACCAGATCGGTAGCGATTTCGTCGAGCGCAAGATGGACGTGGACATCAACACGATCATCCGCGCGATGCAGGACGGCTACACGAAGAAGAATTCGGCGATCTCCGAAGAGGTGATGCGCGAAGTCCTCGGCAAGATGCAGCAGAAGATGATGACCGAGGCGAAGGCCGAGTTCGACAAGCTCGCCGGCGAGAACAAGGCCAAGAGCACGAAGTTCCTGGCCGAGAACAAGGCCAAGAAGGGCATCGTCACGACGCAGTCGGGCCTGCAGTACCGCGTGATCGAAGAAGGCACGGGTCCGCGCGCGACGATCAACAGCGAGGTCAAGGTGCACTACCGCGGCTCGCTCACGAGCGGTCTCGAGTTCGACAGCTCGTTCGCCCGCGGCGAACCGGTGACATTCAAGGTCAACTCGGTGATCAAGGGCTGGCAGGAAGCGCTGCCGCTGATGCGCGTCGGCGACCACTGGCAGATCTTCGTTCCGCCGGAACTCGCGTACGCCGACCGCGGCCAGCCGCCGCGCATCGGTCCGAACGAGGCGCTGGTGTTCGAGATCAAGCTGATCGAAGCGAAGTAAGCACCGATCGCTTACTGCAGTTATGCAGAAGGGAAAAAGCCGCGCATCGCGCGGCTTTTTCTTTTTGCGCACGCGCAAATTGATGCCGTTCGCCGATCGGTACACAATGCCGCGGCATGAACGACGACATCACGCAGCTGTTGCGCACGCATCACGAGGGCGACCGCGCGGCGTTCGACCGCCTGATCCCGCTCGTCTACGACCGTTTGTGCGCGATCGCGCGGCGCCAGCTCGCCCGCGGCTATCGCGACGCGACGCTCGACACCGGCGCGCTCGTGCAGGAGGCGTACTTCCAGCTGATCGACGAGACCGGCGTGCCGTGGCAGGACCGCGGCCACTTCTTCGCGATCTGCGCACGCACGATGCGTCGCATCATGGTGGACTTCGCGCGCAAGCGGCAGGCCGCCAAGCGCGGCGGCGGCGTCGCCGCCGAAAGCCTCGATCCGGACATGGCCGCGAGCGACGAGCAGAGCGCGCTGCTCCTGTCGGTCGACGCGGCGCTCGAGCAGCTCAACCGCGTCAACGAACGCCTGAGCCGCGTCGTCGAATGCCGCTTCTTCGCCGGCATGACCGAAGAGGAAACCGCGCAGGCGATGAACACGTCGCTGCGCAGCGTGCAGCGCGACTGGATGCGCGCGCGCGCCTGGCTGCACAAAGCGCTGAACTGATGGAATCGCCCGGCTCGCGCGATGCGAGGCTCGATGCGCTGCTCGACGCCGCGCTCGATCTCGATGCCGCATCGCGCGCGGCTTTCCTCGCGCAGCTCGAACGCGACGAACCGGCCGTGCACGCCGACCTCGTCGAGCTGATCGCGTTCGCCGAACGCTCGGCCGCGTGGCTCGACCCGGCGCAGATCGATCGTCGCGCCGCGTGGTCGGCGCTGGGCGCGTCCGACGCCGACGGCGAGGCGGGTTTGCGCGTCGGCCCGTGGCGGCTCGTGCGCAAGGTCGGCAGCGGCGGCATGGGCGCCGTGTTCGAAGCGGCGCGCGAGGACGGCGGCTTCGCGCAGCGCGCCGCGCTCAAGCTGATTCGCGCCGACGTCGCGACGCCGGGGTTTTTCGCGCACTTCGAGCGCGAGCGGCAGATTCTCGCGTCGCTCAATCATCCCGGCATCGCGCATCTGCTCGACGGCGGGCGGCTGCCCGACGGCCGGCCGTATCTCGTCATGGAATACGTCGACGGCCTGCGCATCGACGACTGGTGCGACGAGCGGCGCCTGGATCTCGATGCGCGCCTCGCGCTCTTCGTTCAGGTCGCCGAGGCGCTCGACCATGCGCACGCGCGCCGCGTCGTGCATCGCGACCTGAAGCCGTCGAACGTCGCCGTGACCGCCGACGGTGCGGTCAAGCTGCTCGACTTCGGCATCGCCAAGGTGATCGGGCACGACGCGCCGGCCGAGCGCACGCAGCACACCGCGGCGCGCCTGTTCACGCCGGACTACGCGACGCCCGAGCAGATTCGCGGCGCGGCGAGCGATGCGCGTTCGGACGTCTATCAGCTCGGCCTGCTGTTGTACGAACTCGTCTGCGGCCAGCGCGCGCAGCAGCCGGCCGACGTCACGGCCGCGTCGCTCGAACGCGCGATCTGTCTCGACGATCCGCCGTTGCCGAGCGCGGTCGCCGCGGCGAGCCCGCCGCAGATCGCCGCGAAGATCGGCGATCTTGCGCCCGCGGCACTCGCGCGCCGCCTGCGCGGCGATCTCGATCTCATCGTGATGAAGGCGCTGCGCAAGGAACCGCAGCGGCGCTACGCATCGACGCGCGATCTCATCGACGACCTGCACCGCTGGCAGCATCACCTGCCGGTACGCGCTCGGCCCGAAACGCTGGGCTATCGCGCGGCGCGCTTCGTGCGCCGCCATGCCTGGGCGGTCGCGGGCGCTGCCGTCGTGTTCGCGCTGACCGCGGCCTACGCGCTCGCCGCCACGCTGCAGGCGCGCGAGATCGCGCGGCAGCGCGACCTTGCGCAGACCGAGGCGCGCAAGGCGCGCGAGGTCAAGACGCTCGTGCTGCGCCTGTTCGAGGGCGCCGACCCCGAACGCGGCGCCGGCAAGGAGCTGAGCGCGCGCGAGCTCGTCGATTTCGGCTGGCAGGCGATCGAGGCGGAAGTCCGGGCGCAGCCCGAGGTGCAGGTCGAACTGCTGACGACGGTCGGCGAAACCTATCGGCAGCTGGGCAGCTACGACCGCGCCGAACCGCTGTTCGCGCGTGCGCGGCAGATCGCCGAGGCGAACGCGCAGGTGCCGGCGATCGCGCGCGCGGCGGCGATCCGCGGGCTCGGCCGCATGACGATCACGCTCGGCCGCTTCGACGAATCGGATGCGCTGCTGCGCGAGGCCGAAGCGCTGTACCGCGACGCCGGCGCCGACGCCGACATCGCCGCGGCGCTGAACGACCGCGGCATGCTCGCGCAGATGCGCGCCGACTACGCGAACGCCGAGCCGCTGCTGCGCGATGCGCTCGCGCGGCGCATCGCGCTGTACGGCGAGCGCCATCGCGACGTCGCCGAAACGCTGTACTGGCTCGGCGACAACCTGCGCGTGCGCGGCGACTATCGCGGCGCCGAGCCGCTGTTGACGCAGGCCGTCGCCTTGAACCGGCAACTGCTGCCGGCCGGTCACACGGTGATCGCCAACGGCCTGTCGGCGCTCGCGGATCTCAAGCGCAGCCTCGGCCGCCACGACGAGGCCGAGGCGCTGTACCGCGAGGCGCTCGCCGACCTCGTGCAGACGCGCGGCGAAGAACATGTGTACACCGCAACTTTGATGAACAATCTCGCGCGCGTGCTCAAAGCGCGCGGCCGGCCCGACGAAGCCGAGGCGCTGCTGCTGCGCTCGCTCGCGGTGCGCCGCAAGGCGCTCGGCGAGAAGCATCCGGCGGTCGCGATGAACCTGAGCGACCTCGGCTGGGTCGTCGAGAGCGCCGGCCGCATCGACGATGCCGAGCGCTATTACCGCGAAGCGCTCGCGCTGTATGCGCCGGACCATACCTGGCGCTCGTCGGCCGTGTTCAATCTCGGCAGCGTGCTCGAGAAGCGCGGCGACCTCGCCGGTGCCGAACGGCAATACCGCGAGGCGCTGGCGGCGCAGCGCGAGCAGTACGGCGCGGAGCACGAATACGTCGGCATCGATCTGCGCCAGCTCGGCATCGTGCTCGACAAGCAGGGCCGCAACGTCGACGCGCAGACGGCGCTGCGCGAATCGGTACGAATTTTCGAACTGCGTTTCAACGCCGACGATCCGCGCATCGCCGACACGCTCGTCGCGCTGCGCGCGAGCCTGCGCGCGCCCGAACACGCGCGCGAGGCGCAGGACCTCCTGCGCCGCGCGCACGCGATCCGCCTGAAAGCCTACGGCGCCGACGACGCCCGCACGCGCGCGCTCGCCGCCGAACTGCCGCGCGAATGAACGCCGCGGGTCAGTTGCACGGCCCGGTCAGCTGAATCGGGATCTCGTAGGTGTTGGAACCGGCGCCCTCGGGGACGATGTCCGGCTGGTCCACCTCGAGCGTCAGCACCGACAAGCCCGGCGGCAGCGTCATGTCGAACTGGAACTGCGTATCGGCCGCGGGTTCCAGCGCGGGCTGCTTGTGGTCGTGGACGAACGTGCCGCTCGCGGTTTCCAGCGACAGACGGTTGAGCGTCATCGTTGATGCCGCCGAACCGAGGTTCGCGACGCCGTACGAGAACGCGAACCGGCACGCGCCGTGACCGTTCGGCTCGCCGCCCTGCGGGCCGACCACGGCAATGTCGTCGGCCCAGGCGAACGAAGCGCCGCCGATCGCGAGCGGGCCGCTCGCGACGAGGTTCGCGGTCGGATACGCATTGAGCGTGCCTTGGCCCGGCGGTCCCGGCGGCGGCATGATCGGCGGTTCGTCGTTGCTGTGGAAATCGAACGCGCCGACCAGCGTGCAGCCGTTGCCGCCGCGCGTGGGAATGCGCAGTTCGCCGGGGCGCGGCTGCGCCGTCACGGACAGAAACCACAGCTGGGCCTGTTCCGGCAGCGGCGTGGCATCGACGCCGGTACGGCAGTTGCGCCGTTCGAACGCGATGCCGGGATAGACGAAGGCGCCGTCGTCGCGCGTGAGCGTCGCCCGCGGGTTCGCGGCGGTCGTACGGTCCATGCGCAGCGCGTAGGCGTGGTTTTGGGCGATCGTCGCGGCGTCCGCGACGCCGAAGATCAGCGTCGTGCCGAGCAGCGTTCCGTGCAGCAGTTGATGAAGGTTCATCGCGGTGTCCCTCGGGTAATGCCGCCGCGGCAATGTGCCGGGGCGGTCTACGGTCCTGGTCGCAAAGCGGTCGCGAATCCCGCCGCGGCAGCGGGTCGCTCCCCGTGCCGCGAGGTTGTCGCACCCCGCAACCGGACGTACGGAGAACGCCGCGTACGGGGATCACAAAAAATATTTTTCCCAACTGGCGGGTTTTTCCCGCAGTCCGCGACTAACGGGTTGCAGCGACGAGAAGCGGGCCGCGCCGGCGCAGGCACCGCCCGCGATCGAATCCTCGCGCCGCATGTTGCGAAACATTCCCGCCCGGCGTCGCGGCGCACCGACGCCCAACATCGAAAGGAAACGATCATGAAACTTGCTCGCTTGTACGGCGCGATCGCGCCGATCTTCTTCTCCCTCGCTTCGATCGCGTCGGTGCAGGCCGCACCGGGCACGCTCGCGCAGCCGCTGCTCGGGCAGGATCTGCACGTTGCGACCGTCGCCAAGGACGGCGCCGGCACGCAGATCTGGCGCTGGGCCGGCGTCGTCAACGTCGATCGCAGCGACACCGCCGGCACGGCGTCGGCGCGCGACGTCGCGCCGGCGGCCGGGGCCGACGACAAGGCCGCGGCGCAATCCGAAGGCTGGATCGCGGTCAACGCGAAGACCGGCTACAGCTACCGTCTGGAAGTGCCGCGCGAGGTGTCGCACAAGCTGTACCAGGAGGCGCTGCGCGCGGGTCTCACCGGCAGCAGCCAGGGCACGGCGGTCGCCGCGAAGGAAGACGACGTCGCCGGCGCGAAGGGCTGGAGCGACGGCGTCGACACCCGCACGCGCCGCACCGACAACACGACGTTCCCGTTCC
Organism: Tahibacter soli; assembly: GCF_025717065.2. Lineage (GTDB taxonomy): Bacteria > Pseudomonadota > Gammaproteobacteria > Xanthomonadales > Rhodanobacteraceae > Tahibacter > Tahibacter soli. The sequence goes on from NZ_JAOVZO020000003.1 coordinate 265,129, forward strand.
GCGCGATGGGACAGATCGCCGGCGGCGAAACGAGCGGCTGCTCGGGCACGCTGATCGGCCGCCGCCACGTGCTGACCGCGGCGCACTGCCTGTACGACCGCGACAGCGAAACCTGGACGATCGGCGGACTGTTCCGCCCGGGCCGCGAAGGCACGTGCAACAACGCGACCTGCGAGCCGTACGGCGAACACGCCGGCATCTGGTTCTTCACGCCCGCGGCTTATCGCACCAGCACGAGCTGGCGCGACGACTACGGCATCATGGTGCTCGAAGACGCGCCGGGCGACACGACGGGCTGGCTCGGCTACGTCGCCACCAGCATCGCGAACCTGCGCGATCTGTGCGACGACGCCGGTTCGGGCCGCTGCTTCAACCGCGGCTATCCCGCGTGCGGTCTCGGCGGCGCGCCGGCCTCGTGCGTGCAGGGCTGGGCGTACCAGGATACGAACAACTGCGAGATCGGCAGCTTCAACTCGCCCGACGCCGACGGCTGGAACGCGCGCTACTCGACCGCGTGCGACCTCTCCGGCGGCCATTCGGGTTCGGCCGTCTACACCGACGTGTGGGGCGGCAGCAGCGACGTCGTCGTCGGCATCGTGAGCACGCAAACGTGCACCACCTGCTCGGCGTCCGACGACTTCCCGAACGGCATCCGCCGCATCACGCCGGAAGTGCTCGACTGGATCGCCTATTTCAAGTCGACGTTCCCGTAATCGCGGTCCGACGTTCTGCCGAACGGCGCGAGCCTGGTCTCGCGCCGTTCTATTCGCCGGCGACGCCGGCGAGTTCGTTCAACGCCTGTTCCATCTCGGCCTTGATGCGGTTGATCAGGCGCATGGCGGGTTCCGCGTCGCCGTCGTCCGGCGACTGGCCGGTCGCGCTCGCCGCGCCGCGTGCGATCGTCTGCGCGTCGTCGTCTGCGACAAATTGCGCAAGGTATACATAGCCGCGAGCCAGGCCCTCGCGCAGTTCGGGATGTTCCTGTACGACGTTCTGGAGCAAAAAGCGCAGCGCTTCGCGGATGCGTTCCTTCGGATACGGCAGCAGCGATTCGGGCAGGCCGTACACGCCCGGGGAAACCTGCGCGAGAACCTTGCCGTAGTCGCTGACCACGCGGGTGGCAAGTGCGAGCATGCTCATCCGTTCATCAGCTTGGGTTGCGGTAATCTAGCAACCTGTGTCGTCCATTCCTACGATCATGTTCTCAAACCGGCAGTCTCCCGTCGTCCTGACTCCCTGTATCGGCGTATGCGCGCTCGACGCCGACGGCTATTGCGAGGGCTGTCACCGCACCGGCGCGGAAATCGCCGCGTGGCGCACGATGAGCGACGTCGAGCGCCTGCGCATCATGGACGAGGTGCTGCCCGAACGGGAGCGCAAGCGCGCATGAGCGGCGATTCCACGGCGCCGCCGCTCGTCGCCGCACTGCGTCCGCTCGACGACCCGCCGTCGCTGCCGGGATGGAATCACGCCGAGCTTGCGGATCTCCTCGACTCGCCGCTGCGCACGCCGGCCGCGGTGCTCGTGCCGATCGTCGCGCGCGGCGACGCGCGCTCGGTGCTGTTTACGCGCCGCACCGACGCGATGCGCACGCACGCGGGGCAGGTGAGCTTTCCCGGCGGTCGCATCGAGGCCGACGACGACGGGCCGATCGCCGCGGCGCTGCGCGAAACCGAAGAGGAAACCGGCATCGACCGCGCGCTCGTGCGGCCGATTGGCTTTCTCGACTGCTTCGAGACGATCAGCGGCTTCGGCGTGACGCCGGTCGTGGCCGAGGTCGACGGTGGCTATCGCTTGTCGCCCGACCCGCGCGAGGTGGCCGAAGTGTTCGAGGTGCCGCTGGAATTCCTGCTCGACCGCGCCAATCTGCTGCGCAGCGAAATCGACTGGCGCGGGCGGCGCCGCGAAATCTTCGAATACGGCTACGACGGCCGCCGCATCTGGGGCGCGACCGCGGCGATGCTGGTGAATCTGTTGCGACGCATGGGAATTTTGCGATGAATTACACAACGCTGATTTCGCCGCAGGATCTTGCGAGCTGCTGCGGCAACGAGAACCTTCTGATCGTCGACTGCCGCTTCGAGCTGTCCGACCCCGGCAAGGGCGAGCGCGCGTGGCACGCCGCGCACCTGCCGAACGCGCGCTACGCGCATCTGGAGCGCGATCTTTCCGACCTGACCAAGACCGGCCTCGGACGCCACCCGCTGCCCGACGCCGACGCCTTCGCGCGGCAGCTCACGCGCTGGGGCTGGACGCCGGACAAGCAGGTGATCGCGTACGACGACGCGAACGGTTCGACCGCCGCGCGCCTGTGGTGGATGCTGCGCCTGGTCGGCCATCGCGAAGCGGCGGTGCTCGACGGCGGATTCGCGGCGTGGGAAGCGGCGTGCCTGCCGCTCAGCGTCGAGGCGCCGATGGAGGCGGCATGGGACGTCGATCTCGGGTTCGACCTGTCGCAGGTGGTCTACGTCGACGAACTCAAGCAGGGCCTCGCCGATCGCAGCCTTCTGCTGATCGACGCGCGCGGCGCGCCGCGCTATCGCGGCGAGGTGGAGCCGATCGATCCGGTCGCGGGCCACATCCCGGGCGCGCGCAACCGGCCGTTTCTCGACAACATCGACGCGGAAGGGCGCTTCAAGAGCGCACACGACCTGCGCGAGGAATTCGTCGCCGTGCTCGGCGACTACGCGAGCGAGCAGGTCGTGCATTCGTGCGGCTCGGGCGTTACGGCGTGCCACAACCTGCTGGCGATGGAACATGCCGGCCTCGGCGGTTCGCGCATCTTCGCGCCGTCGTGGAGCGGCTGGATCGCCGATCCGGACCGGCCCGTCGCGCGCTGCGCGACGCCCTGAAAAATCCGCGCGGATTTCGTCGCGCCGCGCCGCGGCGGCGCGGCGAGCGACATCCGGATCAGCCGCCCTTGGCTTTCAGTTTCGCGACGAGCGCCTGCAGCACGCGCTGCGATTCGTCGCCGAACCAGCCGTCGACGAATTCGTCGACGCCGAGCTTGCTCGCGTCGGCGAACAGCGCGGTGAGATCGGCCCGCGCGAGCGCGCGGGTGCCGGCCATCGCCTGCGGCGGCAGCGCGAGGATTTCGCCGAGCCATGCCTGCGCGCGCGTGGTGACGTGGTCGACGTCGACCAGTTCGTCGACCATGCCGATCGCCAGCGCCTGCTCGGAATCGATCATCGCGCCGGCCACCATCAGCCGCTCGGCGCGATACGTGCCGACGAGGCGGCGCAGCGCGGCCTGGATCACGCCGGGTACGACGAGGCCGACCTGCACTTCGTTGAGGCCGATGCGATACGCGCCGCGCGCCATCACGCGGTAGTCGCAGAAGATCGACAGCACGGCGCCGCCGGCCGGACTGTGGCCGGCGATCGACGCGACGGTCGGAATCGGCGAACACGCGAGCGCGCCCAGCAGGCCGAAGAAGTCGATCCAGACCTCGCGCATCTGCGCGCGGTCGAGCGCGAGCAGCGACGGCACGTCGAGGCCACCCGAGAACAGGCCGCTGCGGCCGGACAGGATCACGCCGCGCGCGCCTTCCTTCGGCGCGTTCTCGACCGCGGCGCGCAGCGCGCGGATCAGGCCGGCGTCGAGCGCGTTGACCGGCGGCCGCGCCATGCGCAGCTCGAGAATGGCGTCGTGGCGAATCAGGTCGAGCATGGAAGACTCCAGGGGTATACATTGTTCGGCTGCGACGCGATGTCGCGGCCGGGTCGAGGCGAGCGACGGCTATCATAGCGACAAAACCGGAGACTCAAGATGCTGCGCCGTTGCGTTCTGCTGATCGTTTCATTGGCCGCGTTCCCGGCGTTCGCCGCCGGCAGGCTCGTCGTCGACGATGCGTGGATACGCGCCGCGCCGCCGGGCGCGCGCATGCTCGCAGGCTACGCGAAGCTGACCAACGCCGGCGACGCGCCGATCGTCGTGACGGGGGCGACCAGCGCCGCGTTCGGCGACGTGAGCATGCATGCGAGCGTGGTCGAGGACGGCGTCGCGAAGATGAGGCCGCTGCCGTCGCTCAACATCGCGCCGGGCGCGACGGAAACCTTCGAGCCCGGCGGCCGGCATCTGATGCTGATGCAGCCGGCGGCGGCGATGGCGACCGGCGCGAAGGCGACGATCGCGTTGACCGTCGAAGGCGGCGGCGAGGTGGCCGCCGAATTCGTCGTGCGCGACGGCGCGCCGGAAGCCGGCGCGCACGATCATCACTAGTGGCCTGTAGCAGACGAATCGGAAGAGGGATCGCGACGGACTGGTCGTACAGGACGCCGCTGCGGAGTGAGGCCGATAGCACCCGCTATCGGCCGAGTGAGCAGCAAGTACTGTGCGGCCAGGACGAGCGAGCTGCTTTCGATTTGTCTGTTACAGGCCACTAGACTAGGCGGCGGCTTTCTTCCGCCCGTTCGCGGCCTTGGCAGGCTTTTCGGGCGGCATCAGGCGCGCGAGGAACTGGCCGGTATGCGAGCGCGGATTCTTCGCGACCTCTTCGGGCGTGCCGACCGCGATGATCTCGCCGCCGCGATGCCCGCCTTCGGGGCCGAGGTCGATCACCCAGTCGGCGGTCTTGATCACGTCGAGATTGTGCTCGATCACGACGACGGTGTTGCCGTCCGCGGACAACCGGTGCAGCACTTCGAGCAGCTGCTCGATGTCGTGGAAGTGCAGGCCGGTGGTCGGTTCGTCGAGGATGTAGAGCGTGCGGCCGGTGTCGCGCTTGGACAACTCGCGCGACAGCTTCACGCGCTGGGCCTCGCCGCCGGAGATCGTCGTCGCGCTCTGGCCGAGCTTGATGTACGACAGGCCCACGTGCATCAGCGTCTCGAGCTTGCGCGCGAGCGTCGGCACGTTCTCGAACAGCTTGTTCGCGTCTTCGACCGTCATGTTCAGCACGTCGGAGATCGTGTGGCCCTTGTACGTGATCTCGAGCGTCTCGCGGTTGTAGCGCTTGCCGTGGCAGACGTCGCAGGGCACGTACACGTCGGGCAGGAAGTGCATCTCGACCTTGATCATGCCGTCGCCCTCGCACGCCTCGCAGCGCCCGCCCTTGACGTTGAAGCTGAAGCGTCCGGCGCCGTAGCCGCGCGCGCGAGATTCGGGCACCTGCGCGTACAGCTCGCGCAGCGGCGTGAACAGGCCCGTATACGTCGCCGGGTTCGAGCGCGGCGTGCGGCCGATCGGCGACTGGTCGATGTCGACCACCTTGTCGAACAGGTCGAGTCCCTCGGCCTTGCGGAACGGCGCCGGCTTTTCGTTCGCGCCGTTCAGTTCCGCCGCGATGTGGCGATACAGCGTGTCGTTGATCAGCGTCGACTTGCCCGAACCCGACACGCCGGTGATGCAGGTGAACAGGCCGGCCGGAATTTCCAGATCTACATTTTTTAGGTTGTTGCCTTTCGCGCCGAGCACCTTGAGCATGCGTTCCGGATCGGGCCGGCGGCGTTCCTTGGGCGCGGCGATGCGGCGCTTGCCGGTGAGGTATTGCGCGGTCAGCGAGCGCGGACTCTTGAGCACGTCCTTCAACGTGCCCTGCGCGACGATTTCGCCGCCGTGCACGCCGGCACCGGGGCCGATGTCGACGATGTGGTCGGCGAGGCGGATCGCGTCCTCGTCGTGCTCGACGACGATCACCGTGTTGCCGAGGTCGCGCAGGCGCGTGAGCGTCGACAGCAGGCGTTCGTTGTCGCGCTGGTGCAGGCCGATCGACGGTTCGTCGAGCACGTACATCACGCCGACGAGGCCCGCGCCGATCTGGCTCGCAAGACGAATGCGCTGCGCCTCGCCGCCCGACAGCGAATCGGCCTGGCGTTCGAGCGTGAGATAGTCGAGGCCCACGTCGACGAGAAAACGCAGGCGTTCGCGGATTTCCTTGACGATCTTCGCCGCGATTTCGCCGCGCCAGCCGGCGAGCGTGAGCGCGCTGAAGAACGCGAGCGACTGGTCGATCGGCAGCGCCGACAGCGACGCGAGGTTGCGGTCGGCGACGAACACGTTGCGCGCCGAGCGGTTCAGGCGCTGGCCTTCGCAGTCCGGGCACGGGCGCGAGCTGATGAACTTCGCGAGTTCTTCGCGCACGGCCGGCGATTCGGTTTCCTTGTAGCGCCGTTCGAGGTTCGGAATGATCCCCTCGAAGCGGTGCTTGCGCGTCATGTTCGTGCCGCTGTCCGACAGGTACTTGAACTGGATCTGCTCGTCGCCCGATCCGAACAGCACGGCCTTCTGGATCGCGCTGGACAGCTTGTCCCAGCGCGCGTCGACGTCGAAGCCGTAGTGCCTGGCCAGCGACTGGATCATGTGGAAGTAGTAGGCGTTGCGGCGATCCCAGCCGCGCACGGCGCCGGCTGCGAGCGAATGCTCGGGATGCACGACGACGCGCGCCGGATCGAAGAACTGGCTGACGCCGAGGCCGTCGCAGCTCGGGCACGCGCCGATCGGCGAGTTGAACGAAAACAGGCGCGGCTCGAGTTCGGGCAGCGAGTAGTCGCAGATCGGGCACGAGAAGCGCGAGGAGTACAGCGTTTCGGGCGTGTCGGGCGCGTCCATGTCGGCGACCAGCACGAGTCCGTCGCCGAGGCGCAGGCCGGTTTCGAACGATTCGGCGAGCCGCTGTTTGAGATCGGCCTTCGGGCGGAAGCGGTCGATCACGACTTCGATCGTGTGTTTCTGTCGCAGCGCGAGCGGCGGCACGGCGTCGAGCTCGTGCACCGTGCCGTCGACGCGCGCACGCACGAAGCCCTGCGCGCGCAGCTGTTCGAACACCTGCACGTGCTCGCCCTTGCGTTCGCGGATGACCGGCGCGAGCAGCATGTAGCGGTGTTCGGGATCGAGCGCGAGCGTCGCGTCGACCATCTGGCTCACGGTCTGCGCTTCGAGCGGAATGCCGTGGTCCGGGCAGCGCGGCGTGCCGACGCGGGCGAACAGCAGGCGCAGGTAGTCGTAGATCTCGGTGATCGTGCCGACCGTCGAGCGCGGGTTGTGCGACGTCGACTTCTGTTCGATCGAAATCGCCGGCGACAGGCCTTCGATGTGGTCGACGTCGGGTTTTTCCATCACGGACAGGAACTGCCGCGCGTACGCCGACAGCGATTCGACGTAGCGGCGCTGGCCTTCGGCGTAGATCGTGTCGAACGCGAGCGACGACTTGCCCGAGCCCGAAAGCCCGGTGATCACGATCAGGCTGTCGCGCGGCAGATCGAGATCGATGTTCTTGAGATTGTGCGTGCGCGCACCGCGGATGCGGATCGTGTCCATGGACCGTCGCTGGGGGAGTTGAACGGGGTATTATGCCCCCGCGTTGCGGACACTTTCTGTCCTGATTGGCGTTGCCGGGGTCGCGCAGGAAACTGGGGGCGATCGCGGCGATGCCAAGCCGACGCGGCCGCATGCGCTGGTCAGTATTTGACCATCGGCCGCGAAGCCGCTATTCTTCCGCGCCCTTTTTCCGGCCGGGGTATTCCCGTGTCCGGGGGGCGCAGCAACACCGCGGTTTTGAGAATAACTACAGAGGAATCATCCATGTACGCAGTCATCGTCACCGGCGGCAAGCAGTACCGCGTGATGCAGGGCGAAACGCTCCGCGTCGAACTGCTGCCGGCGGAAGTCGGTTCCAGCATCACGTTCGATCAGGTTCTCCTGGTCGGCGAAGGCGATCAGATCACCATCGGTGCGCCGCTCGTGTCGGGCGCCGGCGTCGTCGCGACCGTCAAGAAGCACGGCCGCGCCGACAAGATCCGCATCGTCAAGTTCCGTCGCCGCAAGCATTTCCGCAAGGAAACCGGCCACCGGCAGCATTTCACCGAAGTCGAGATCACCGGCATCAACGCCGGCTGAGCCTGGGAGCAAGTCATGGCACATAAGAAGGGCGTAGGCTCGAGCCGCAACGGTCGCGATTCGAACCCGAAGTATCTCGGCGTCAAGATCTACGGTGGCGAAGCCATCAACGCCGGCAACATCATCATCCGCCAGCGCGGCACCCAGTTCCATCCGGGTACCGGCGTCGGCATCGGCCGCGACCACACGATCTATGCCGTCATCGACGGCAAGGTCGAGTTCTCGGTCAAGGGCCCGAACAGCCGCCGTACGATCAGCGTCGTTCCGGTCTGATCGCAAGCGTCGCAAGCTTTCGCGAGAGCCCCGCTTCGGCGGGGCTTTTCGTTTGTAGGCTCGTCTTTTCGCTCGTTTTTCTGCTCGCTACTTGCTCGTCATCCCAGCGAAAGCTGGGATCCAGCCTTTGAAGTTACTTTCGGCGCCGAAAAGCTGGATTCCAGCTTTCGCTGGAATGACGAGCGAAGTGCCCCAAATTGCCTCCGCGACGGCCGATTGCCGTCCGAACGCGTCGTCATTCTCCTTTCCGCCCAAAGAACCCAACGCCATGAAATTCGTCGACGAAGCTGAAATCCAGGTGCAGGCCGGCAACGGCGGCAACGGTTGCGCGAGCTTCCGGCGCGAGAAATTCATTCCGTTCGGCGGCCCCGACGGCGGCGACGGCGGCGCGGGCGGCAGCATCTACGTCGTCTCCGACGAGAACCTCAACACGCTCATCGATTTTCGCCATCAGCGCCACTTCAAGGCCGGCCGCGGCGAGAACGGCATGAGCCGCCAGATGCACGGCAAGAACGGCGAGGACCTGGAGATCCGCGTGCCGGTCGGCACCGTGGTCGTCAACGTCGACACCGACGAGGTCATCGGCGACCTGACCGAGCACGGCCAGCGCGTGAAAGTCGCGCAGGGCGGCGACGGCGGCCTGGGCAACATCCATTTCAAGAGCTCGACGAACCGTGCGCCGCGCAAAGCGACGCAGGGCCGCGAAGGCGATACGCGCGAGCTCAAGTTCGAACTGAAGCTCCTGGCCGACGTGGGCCTGCTCGGTTTTCCGAACGCCGGCAAGTCGACGTTCATCCGCGCGGTGTCGGCGGCGACGCCGCGCGTCGCCGACTATCCGTTCACGACGCTGCATCCGAATCTCGGCGTCGTGCGTATTGACACCGACCAGAGCTTCGTCGTCGCCGACATTCCGGGCCTGATCGAAGGCGCCGCTGACGGCGCCGGCCTCGGCATCCAGTTTCTCAAGCACGTCGCGCGCACGAGCCTTCTGCTGCATCTCGTCGACATGGCGCCGCTCGACGGCGAGACCGATCCGGTCGAGCAGGTCAGGGCGATCGAGGCCGAGCTGAAGAAGTTCGATCCGGAGCTGCTCGCGCGCCCGCGCTGGCTCGTCATGAACAAGGGCGATCTGCTGACGCCCGAAGACCGCGAAAAAACGGCGAAGGCGATCGTCAAGAAACTGAAGTGGAAGGCGCCGTGGTACGTGATTTCCGCGATCGGCCGCGAGGGCACCTGGCAGGTCTGCCTCGACGCGCAGAAGTTCTTCGACGAGGCGAAGCGCGACGCGCTGGAAGCCGCGCGAGGCGACAGATGATCGCCGCCGGCGCGCGGACAGTCGGTCATCCGGCCGTCGTCGGCCGCGTGCGGGCAACAAAAAAGCCGGCTCTCGCCGACTTCATTCACTCGACAAAAAAGCCGGCTTTCGCCGGCCACATACGCCCATTAAAAAAGCCGGCTTTCGCCGGCCACGTACGCCCATTAAAAAAGCCGGCTTTCGCCGGCCACATGTGCTCATTAAAAAAGCCGGCTTTCGCCGGCTTTTTCGCTGAACCGCTCACGCGTCGATCAGGCCAGGGCCTTGATATGCGCGGTCAGGCGGCTCTTGTGGCGCGCGGTCTTGTTCTTGTGGATCAGGCCGCGGCTGCCGTAGCGGTCCATGATCGGCTCGGCGACCTTGTACGCGGCTTCGGCGGCGGTCTTGTCCTTCGACTCGATCGCCTTGACGACTTTCTTGATCGCGGTGCGCAGCATCGAACGGGCACTGACGTTGCGCTGGCGGCGCACTTCGGCCTGACGAGCGCGCTTCTTCGCGGATTTGATGTTGGCCAAGGGAAAACTCCAGACGGAAGGCTTGAAAAAAGACGGATGAGTGTAAAGATGGCGCGCCCCGGCGTCAACCGGAAACGTCCACGGACGGAGTTTTTTGCGTGAAGTCCCCCAGTCTACTACGTTCGCTGGCCTCGTTCAGCGGCATGACGTTCATTTCCCGCCTGCTCGGCCTCGCGCGCGACGTCGCGATTTCGGCCGCGTTCGGCGCGGGCGCCGCGACCGACGCGTTCTGGGTCGCGTTCCGCATCCCGAACTTTTTGCGCCGATTGTTCGCGGAGGGCTCGTTCTCGCTCGCGTTCGTGCCGATCCTGACCGAGGTCAAGGAAACGCGGTCGCACGAGGAGCTGAAAGAACTCGTCGCGCGCACGGCCGGTACGCTCGGCGGCGTGCTGCTGCTCGTGACGGCGCTCGGCGTGATCGGCGCCGAAGGGCTGACGTGGCTGTTTTCGCCCGGCGCCTACGACGAGCCGGGCAAGATGCAGCTGACGGCCGACCTCTTGCGCGTGACGTTTCCGTTCCTGCTGTTCGTGTCGCTGACGGCACTCGCCGGCGGCGTGCTCAACGCGTTTCACCAGTTCGCGCTGCCGGCGCTGACGCCGGTGATCCTGAACCTGTGCATGATCGCCGGCGCGCTGTGGCTCGCGCCGCGGCTCGACGTGCCGATCATGGCGCTGGGCTGGGCGATATTGGCGGCCGGCTTGCTGCAGTTGCTGTTCCAACTGCCGGCGCTGCGCAAGATCGGGCTTCTGGGCGTGCCGCGCTGGGGCTGGAACCATCCGGACGTGAAGCGCATCCGCCAGGTGATGCTGCCGACGCTGTTCGGCTCGTCGATCGCGCAGATCAACCTGCTGCTCGATACGCTGATCGCGTCGTATCTCGTCACCGGTTCGCAGACGTGGCTGTCGCAGAGCGATCGCCTGCTCGAATTTCCGCTCGGCATCTTCGGCGTGGCGCTCGGCACGGTGATCCTGCCGAGCCTGGCGCGCCATCACGTGACGACCGACGCCGACGGTTTCGCCAAGGCGCTCGACTGGGGTCTGCGCACGGCGCTCCTGATTTCCGTGCCGGCGATGCTCGGCCTCGTGCTGCTGGCCGAGCCGCTCGTGTCGACGCTGTTCCAGCACGGCCGCTTCACCGCGCACGACGTCGCGATGGCGAGTCTGTCGCTGTCGGCGCTCTCGCTCGGGCTGCCGGCGTTCGCGCTGGTCAAGGTCGTCGCGCCGGCGTTCTACGCGCGCCAGGACACGACGACGCCGGTGCGCGCCGGCGTCGCCGCGATGGTCGCGAACATGGGCCTGAACCTCGTCTTCGTCGCCGCGCTGTTCGCACTGTGGCATCGGCCGGGCGATCTCGACGGCGGCGTACTCGCCGCGATATCGCGCGTGCCGGGCCTGCATGCGGGCCTGGCACTGGCGAGCGCGCTGGCGAGCTATCTGAACCTGTGGCTGCTGTGGCGGTCTTTGGGTCGTGCCGGCGTGTACCGCCGCCAGCCGGGCTGGATACGGCATCTCGTGCGGCTCGGCGGCGCCTGCGCGGCGATGGTGGCGGTGCTCGTGGCCGGGCTGTGGCTGTGGCCCGACTGGACCCCGCTCGGCGCGCTCGAACGTATCCACCGCCTCGGCGCGCTCGTGGCGGCGGGCGGCGTCACCTTCATTGTGGTTCTGTTTACTTTGGGATTCAGGGTAAAAGACCTGAGGGCCGTCTAAGCTTTCGAGCCGGCGCGGTCGCACGCTGCGGCGTCAGGAGGCGACAGGGGGAGCGATGAGCGGCGTGGAACGCATGCGGCAACTGCGAGACCTGTTCGAGACGGCGATCGAGCTCGATCCGCTCGCGCGCGACGCGTGGCTCGCGCAGTGGATGGAGCGCGACGAGGCCGTCGGCGCCGCGCTGCGGCGCCTCATCGACCAGGACGTGAGACTCGCCGGCGCCCGCACGCGGCGCCCGTTCGGCGCCATGCTCGTCGACGACGAGCGCCTGTGCGCCGGCATGACCGTCGGCGCCTACACGCTCGAAGAAGAAATCGGCCGCGGCGGCATGGGGCAGGTGTTTCGCGCCACGCGCCGCGACGCGTCGTCGCAGCCGCCGGTGGCGATCAAGCTGATGCGCCGCGACCGCGTGAACCCCGCGCTGCTGCGGCGCTTTTCGACCGAACGCCATATCCTGGGCGCGCTCGACCATCCCGGCATCGCGCGCCTCATCGATGCCGGCACGACCGACGACGGCACGCCGTTCGTCGTGATGGAACTCGTGCGCGGCAGCGCGATCCTCGACTGGTGCGACCGGCGCGGGCTCGGCCTGTGGCGCCGGCTGGAACTCTTCCGCAAGGTGCTCGCCGCGGTCGCGCACGCGCACGCCAACCTCGTCGTGCATCGCGACATCAAGTCCGGCAACGTGCTGGTCACCGACGGCGGCGAGCCGCGTCTGCTCGATTTCGGCATCGCCAAGCCGCTCGGGCGCATCGACGGCGCCGACCGCACCGCGACGGCCGACCAGTTCGTTTCGCTGTTCACCGCCGCGCCCGAGCAGCTCGAAGGCGGGCCGGTCACGGTCGGCTGCGACGTCTACGCGCTCGGCATGCTGCTGTACCAGCTGCTGTGCGGTCGCCCGCCGTTCGAGTTCGGCACGATGACGCCGGGCGAAATCGACCGGGCGATCCGGCAGATGCCGCCGCCGTCGATGGCGAGCCGCATCGGCGAAGTCGATGCGACGATCGTGCGTTCGCGCGGCCTTGCGCGCGCGCGCGACCTGCGCGCCGGCTTGCGCGGCGACATCGAGCACATCGTGCAGCGCTGCCTGCGCAAGAGCCCGGACGAGCGCTACGCGACGGTCGAACAGCTCGACCACGACATCGACCACGCGATGCTCGGCCTGCCGATCCGCGAGCGCCAGAGCGACGGCTGGTATCGCTGGCGCCGCTTCGTCGCGCGCCATCGCGTGAGCGCGGCGCTGTTCGCGGCCGTGATCGTCGCCGTGGTCGCCGCGGCCGGTCTCGGCGTGCGCGCCCATGCGCGGCTCGTCGCCGAGCGCGATCGCGCCGAGCACACGGCGAATCTCTTCACGCAGGCGTTCGCTGCGACCAATCCGCTGGAGCTGACCGAGCCCGGCGTCAGCGCGCGCGAAGTGCTCGACGCGGCGCGCGAGCCGCTCGAAGCGATGTACCGCACGCATCCGGACACCTACGCGAACATCGCCGGCCGGCTGGCGCAGGCGGAACTCGCGGCCGGTTCGTACGCGCGCGCCTCGGAACTTGCCCAGCGCGCCGTATCGGCCGCCTCGCAGGCGCGGCTCGGCGCCGGCGACGTCGCGCCGCTCCTGACGCTCGACGCGCGGGCGCGCATCGCGCTCGGCGACTATGCCGCGGCCGACGTGCTGCTCGACTGGGCCGAGCGCCAGGGCGGCGCGCAGGCGCCGGGATGGAAGCTCGCCAAGGGCCGGCTGCTGTTCCGGCGCGAGCGCTGCGACGAAGCGATCGCGACGCTGCGCGGCGCGCTCGACGACAACGCCGCCGACGGCGAAACGACGCTCGCCTTGCGACGCGAGCTGGCCGACGTGCTGCGCGCGGCGCAGCGCCCGGGCGAGGCGGTCGTGCTGCTCGACCAACTGGTCGCGTCGCTCGAGGCGCAGCTTGGCCCGGGACATCCGCAGCTCGTGCTGAGCCGGTTGCAGCGTTTCGAGGCATTGCGCGACGCCGCGGCGCCGCCGCCGGCGGTGCTGACGCAGGCGCGCGATGTCGCCGGCGAGTCGGGACGCGGCCTCGGTGCGGCGGGAGCAACCGCGATCAAGGCGCGGCTCGCGCTTGCCGACGGGCCGCCGACGCCGATGCCGCGCTGCCGCGACGACGCCGGAGGACCGTGATCGCGCGGCGGCGTTGTGCACCGCAGCGCACCCGCTATACTCCCGACGATGCGTACGCTGTTTCGAGATGCCGCGGGGCCAACGCTCGCGCCGCACGGCAGCGTGGTCTGTATCGGTGCGTTCGATGGCGTGCATCTCGGCCATCGCCATGTGCTCGACCACGTCCGCCTTCGCGCCGAACACCTTGACCTGACGCCGATCGCCATCACGTTCGAGCCGATCCCGCGCGAGTTCTTCGCGCGTGGGCAGCCCGTGCCCCGCCTTGCGTCGGCCGGCGAGAAGATCGCCCGGCTGCGCGATGCGGGCATGCGCCGCGTGCTGTCGCTGCGCTTCGATGCGCGTCTGGCGGCGATGTCGGCCGAGGATTTCGTCGAGCGCGTGCTGGCGCGGCGCCTGTCGGCCCGCGAGGTGCTGGTCGGGCGCGATTTCCGTTTCGGCCACAAGCGCGCCGGCGATATTGCCTTGCTCGCGCGCCTGGGCGAACGCTACGGTTTCGGCGCGGGCGAGATCGCGCCGTTCGATCTCGACGGCGAACGCGTGTCGAGTTCGGCGATCCGCGAACGGCTCGCGGCGGGACGTTTCGACGACGCGGCACGCCTGCTGGGCCGGCGTTTCGCGATCGGCGGGCACGTCGTGCGCGGGCAGCAACTCGGTCGCAAGCTCGGCTATCCGACCGCGAATCTGCGCCTGGGCCGTCGCACGGCGCCGGTCGGCGGCATTTTCGCGGTGCGCGTGCACGGCATCGGCGCGGTGGCGCTGCCCGGCGTCGCAAGCCTCGGCGTGCGGCCGACGGTGAACGGCAAGGAGCCGCTGCTCGAAGCGCACCTGTTCGACTTCGACGGCGACCTGTACGGCCGCCGTATTGAAGTGGAATTCGTGGAAAAGTTGCGAGATGAAGAAAAATTTGCGGACCTCGACGCCATGGTCCGGCAGATCGACGACGACGCCGCGCAAGCGCGGCGCATCCTGGGCGTAACGAGGGCGCAAGCCGGAGCCGCATTGTGACGATCGACTACAAGAACACCATCAATCTGCCCGAAACGGCGTTCGCGATGAAGGCCGACCTCGCCAATCGCGAGCCGGGCATGCTCGCGCAGTGGGAAAAGAGCGATCGCTACGCGGCCATTCAGCGCCACACCGCCGGCCGCAAGCACGAATTCGTGCTGCATGACGGCCCGCCGTACGCGAACGGCGTGATCCACATCGGCCATGCGGTCAACAAGATCCTGAAGGACGTCGTCGTCAAGTCGAAGCTGATGGCCGGTTTCCGCTCGCCCTACGTGCCGGGCTGGGACTGCCACGGCTTGCCGATCGAGCTGCAGGTCGAGAAGGAAATCGGCAAGGTCGGACAGAAGGTCGACGCGCGTACGTTCCGCCAGAAGTGCCGCGAGTACGCCGCGAAGCAGATCGACCTGCAGCGCGCCGACTTCAAGCGCCTGGGCGTGCTCGGCGAATGGGAAAACCCGTATCGCACGATGGACTTCAAGTACGAGGCGGACATCATCCGCGCGCTCGGCAAGATCGTCGAGAACGGGCATCTCACGCGCGGCGCCAAGCCGGTGCACTGGTGCTTCGACTGCGGCTCGGCGCTCGCCGAGGCCGAGATCGAATACGCGGACAAGACCTCCCCGGCGATCGACGTCGCGTACGACGCGCAGGATCCGGCCGAACTCGCCGCGCGCTTCGGTGAGGTCGATCCTACTCTGTTCGAGGATTGGGCGATTGGTGGCGAGGTCATTGTTGCCGTGCCGATCTGGACGACTACGCCTTGGACGCTGCCGGCGAGCATGGCTGTCTCGCTCGGCCCCGATCTGGAATATGTGCTGGTCGAAGGTCCCGCGCGCAACGACTGCCGTGTGCTGCTCGTCATCGCCGATGCATTGGCGGAGAAGGCGTTGCATCGCTATGGCGTCGAGAAGGTCAAGGTGCTTGGCCGCACGAAGGGCGCCACGCTGGAGGGGATGAAGCTCAAGCATCCGTACCTTGCCGATCGCGAAATCCCGCTGATCCTCGGCGACCACGTGTCGGCCGAGGACGGCACCGGCGCCGTGCACACCGCGCCGGCGCACGGCGTGGAAGACTTCACGGTCGGCCAGAAGTACGGCATCGCGGTGGTCAATCCGGTCGGCGGCAACGGCGTGTTCCTGCCCGACACGGCGCTGTTCGCCGGCCAGCACGTGTGGAAGGCGAACGACACGATCATCGAGACGCTGCGCGAGCGCGGCGTACTGTTGTCGCATACTTCCATCGTCCACAGTTATCCGCACTGCTGGCGCCACAAGACGCCGGTCGTGTTCCGCGCGACGCCGCAATGGTTCATCAGCATGGACCAGGCCGGCCTGCGCGCGCGCGCGCTCACGGCGATCGAAAAGGAAGTGTCGTGGTTTCCGTCGTGGGGCCGCGAGCGCATCCACGGCATGGTCGCCGGCCGTCCCGACTGGTGCATCTCGCGCCAGCGCACCTGGGGCGTGCCGATCGCGCTGTTCGTGCACAAGTCCACGAGCGAGCCGCATCCGCGTTCGCAGGAGCTGATGGAGGAAGTCGCCCGGCGCGTCGAGCAGGGCGGCGTCGACGTGTGGTACGAACTCGACGCGGCCGAACTCATCGGTGCCGACGCCGAGCACTACGAGAAGGTCACCGACATTCTCGACGTCTGGTTCGACTCCGGCGTGAGCCACTACTGCGTCGTTCAGGCGCGCGACTACCTGCGCCCGAAAGACGCCGGCGACAAGGTGATCTACCTCGAAGGCTCGGACCAGCATCGCGGCTGGTTCCATTCGGCGCTGCTGACATCGGTCGGCATGTTCTCGCGCGCGCCGTACGATCAGGTGCTCACGCACGGTTTCGCGGTCGACGCGCAGGGCCGCAAGATGTCCAAGTCGCTCGGCAACGTCGTCGCGCCGCAGTCGGTGATGAAGACGCTCGGCGCCGACGTGCTGCGCCTGTGGGTGGCCTCGACCGACTACCGCAACGAAATGAGCGTGTCGGACGAAATCCTGAAGCGCGTGTCGGACGGCTATCGCCGCATCCGCAATACCGCGCGCTTCCTGCTCGGCAATCTCGCGGGCTTCGACCCGGCGAAGGATCTCGTCGCGGTCGAGGAAAGTCTTCTGCTCGACCAGTGGGCCGTGCAGCAGGCGCACGACGTGCAGACCGCCGTGATCGCCGCTTACGAGCGCTACGACTTCCCCGAGATCGTGCAGCGCATCCAGAATTTCTGTACGAATGAACTCGGTTCGCTGTATCTCGACATCACCAAGGATCGTCTCTACACGATGCCGACCGCGAGCCGCGGCCGGCGGTCGGCGCAGAGCGCGATGTATCGGATACTCGAAGCGCTGGTGCGCTGGCTCGCACCGATCCTGTCGTTCACGGCCGAGGAAATCTGGGCCGCGATGCCGGGCGAGCGTCACGAGTCGGTGCTGTTCGAGACGTGGTACGACGGCCTCGCCGCGACGCAGGGCTCGCCGCAGCAGCGGCAGTGGTGGGGCGACCTCATCGCGATCCGCGCGCAGACGTCGAAGGTGCTCGAAGGCATGCGCGCGCTCGGCGCGATCGGCGCGTCGCTCGAGGCCGAAGTCACGCTGCATGCCGATGTCGATCTCGCCGACCGCTACGCCGACGTCGCCGACGAACTGCGCTTCTTCTTCATCACCTCGCGGCTCGATCTGGCGGCGCTGCGCGATCGACCGGCGTTTTCGGTCGTCGCGCCGAAGCTCGGCTTCGACGCCTACGTCGACGACGAGGCCGCGCCGACGACGCTCGCATTGAAGGCCGATCTCGCCGAACACGACGTGTGGGTGATCGCGAAGAAGAGCGACGCGATCAAATGCATCCGCTGCTGGCACTATCGTGCCGACGTCGGCGCGAATCCGGCACATCCGGACATCTGCACGCGCTGCGTCGAGAACGTCGAGGGCGCCGGCGAAGCGCGCAGGCACTTCTGATGAACGCCGTCGCCGCCCATCGGCCTCACCCGAACGCGCTGGTCTGGCTCGTGCTGTCGGCCGCGATCATCGCGCTCGACCAGTGGACCAAGCACATCGCGCTCGCGCATCTCGTCGAAGGAATGCCGCAGCCGGTGATTCCGGGGTTTCTGAACTGGACGCTCGCGTTCAACACGGGCGCGGCCTTCAGCTTCCTCGCCGACGCCGGCGGCTGGCAGCGCTGGGGTTTCGGCGTGCTCGCGATTACCGTCAGCGCCGTGCTGGCGGTGTGGCTTTCGCGCACGCCGCGCGGCGACTGGCCGACCGCCGCGCCGCTCGCGCTCGTGATCGGCGGTGCATTGGGCAATCTCGTCGATCGCGTGCGCTACGGTCATGTCGTCGACTTCATCCAGACGTACTACTGGCCCGGCCAGGAGTTTCCGGCGTTCAACATTGCCGACTCGGCGATCAGCGTCGGCGCCGTGATGATGATCCTCGTCAGCCTGTTCGGTGGGAAAGACGGGCAGGGCGCGCGATAATGCCGCAGCTTACGCTTTCGGAGTTGCCGTCGTAATGGAAGTGCTGCTCGCCAATCCGCGCGGTTTCTGCGCCGGCGTCGACCGCGCGATCGAGATCGTCGAACGCGCGCTCGACCTCTTCGGCGCACCGATCTACGTGCGTCACGAAGTGGTGCACAACCGTTTCGTCGTCGACGGCCTGCGCCAGCGCGGCGCGGTGTTCGTCGACGAACTCGAAGAGGTGCCGAACGGCGCGACGGTGATCTTCAGCGCGCACGGCGTGTCGCAGACGGTGCGCGTCGAAGCGCAGCGGCGCGAACTGCGCGTGTTCGACGCGACGTGTCCGCTCGTGACGAAGGTGCACATGGAAGTGGCGCGCCATTGCAAGGCCGGTCGCGACGTCGTGCTGATCGGCCACGCCGGCCACCCCGAAGTCGAAGGCACGCTCGGGCAGTGGCTCACCTCCGGCGCGACCGGCGAGATCTACCTCGTCGAAACGCCGGAAGACGTCGCGCGCCTGGTGCCGAAGAATCCGCGCAACATGGCCTACGTGACGCAGACCACGCTGTCGGTCGACGACACGAAGGCGGTCATCGATGCGCTGCGCAGGCACTTCCCGGAGGTGCTCGGTCCGCGCCACGACGACATCTGCTACGCGACGCAGAACCGCCAGGACGCCGTGCGCGAACTCGGCCAGCGCTGCGATCTCGTGCTCGTCGTCGGTTCGGTCAACAGTTCCAATTCGAACCGCCTGCGCGAACTGGCCGAAAAGCAGGGCGTACCCGCGTTCCTGATCGACGACGCGGCCGACATCCGCGACGAATGGCTCGTCGGCAAGCAGCGCATCGGCGTCACGGCCGGCGCGTCGGCGCCGGAGCAGCTCGTTCGCGGCGTCGTCGACCGGCTAACGCGAGAATCCAGTGGCACGGTTACGGAGCTTTCCGGCGAGCCCGAAGGCGTGACATTTGCGCTGCCAAAAGAGTTGCGCATCCAATTGATTGGATAGGATTCGCATTCCGTACCTGCCGGGCTGTCCACTTGTCCGGCAATTGCTACCTCGCAAGCCCGGCCTCCTTGCCGGTCCATACGCCGCCCGCTAGCGTAGCGTGGACACGGGTGTATGGGGTTCGATATGTCGCGGCATTCACAGGTGGGCTCGGCCGGGCGCGCAAGACGCGGGCGTGGCTTCACGCTGCTGGAACTGATGGTCGTCATCGGCATCATCGCGATCGCGGCGGGCATCGCCCTGCCGAACATGCGCGAGATGCTGCTCAAGAACTCCGCGAGCGATCTGGCCAATCAGCTGGTCGGCGACTTGAATCTCGCGCGCCAGGAAGCGGTCAAGCGCGGCGTGCGCGTCGCGGTGACCAGCGCCACGAACGGGTCGAACTGGACGACCGGCTGGACCGTCACCGCCGACAAGCAGCGTGACGGGACTTTTTCCGACCTCGTGCGTACGTCGGGTGCGGTACGCGAGGGCTTCACGGTCGGCAGCAAGTCGACCGGCACGGGCGGCACCGACGGGCGCCTGATCTTCGACGTGACCGGCTCGCTCGAGATCCCGGGCGGATTCGACCTCAACGTCTGCAGGCCGACGGGCGGCCCGACGAAGGCGCGCTGGGTACACGTTTACCCGTCGGGCATGACCACCTCCCGCCGCGACACGACCGGCTCGCCGGCTCCTTCCTGCTGAGGCCACTATGTCGATCACTCAACGTCGTTCGGCCGGATTCTCGCTGCTCGAGGTCATGGTCGCGCTCGCGATTTTCAGCGTCGGCCTGCTCGGGCTCGGCGGCCTGCTGGTCGTTTCGGTCAAGACCAACCACAGCGCCTACAACCGCACGCAGGCGACCTTCCTCGCGCAGAGCATGGCCGATCGCATCCGTGCGAATCGCCAGGGCCTGTGGACGGACCGGTTCAACGGCAACTACTCGGCGGCGACCGCGACACCGCCGGGCAACACCTGCGAAACCACGGCCGGCTGCTCGGTCAACGACATGATCCTGCGCGAACGCGCGATGTGGAGCGCCCAGCTCGCCGCGTTCCTGCCGAACGTCGCCGCCAACGTCAATTGCACGCCGGTGGCCGGCGGCTCCGTGGTCACCTCGCAGCAGCAGGAGGGCGACCCGCCGTTCAACGGGCTGTGCACGATCCGTATGACCTGGTCCGAGGCGAACGTCGACACGAACCAGGATTCGACCGCGACGAGTTCGCGCCGCGACCAGACGTTTGCCTGGGTGTTCCAGCCGTGAGTTCGTCCATGAACGCAATCCGCATCGAATTCCGCCGTCGCGCACGCGGCTTCAGCCTGATCGAAGTCATGGTGGCGATGGCGCTGGGCCTGCTCGTGTCGATCGGCCTCATCGCCGTGTTCAACACGACCGGGAAGATCAACCGCGTGCAGGAAGCGCTGGCGCGCCTGCAGGAGAACGGCCGCTACGCGACCACGCGTATCAGCGAGACCGCCCGCAGCGCCGGCACGCAGTACTGCAATACGACGTCGGGCTATTCGACCAAGACGGTCGGCAACGGCCCGCAGTACCCGGCGCGCACGCCGTTCGTGTTCTCGACGCTCGTCGCGACGACCGACACGTTCGCCGACAGCAACAACGCGATTCCGGCGCCGCCGGCCGGCTGGGTGGCCGATACCGCGTATCCGCTGAGTCCGCGTTACTTCCTGCAAGGTTACGAATGCACCGCATCGACGTGCACGCCGGCCGTTCCGGCCGGACCGGGCCGCAAGGGCCTGCCGGCGGCCGGCACGACCGCCGGTTCGCGCGTGCCGGGGACCGACGTGCTCACGATGCGCTTCCAGGGCGGCACCGGCTGGAGCGCGACCTGCGCGCTTGCGGGCACGACGCCGACCGTGCTCGCGAGGCCCGCGACCGGCGACGACACGCTGAATTTCCAGAACGGCGATCTCGCCCTGTACTCCGACTGCAATTCGTCGCAGATCATGAAGGTCAATGCCGCGGGCACGCTCCTGACCGCGACGTCGCTGCTGCCGAACGGCGCGAACCGCTGTCCGGCGGGCGGCACGGCGCGCGGCGATACGCGCGTGTTCAACTTCTCGCGCGATTTCCGCACCGTCACGTACTACCTCGGCCTCAAGGCCGACACGAACCCGGACGCGCCGACCGGCCGCGTGATTTCGTCGCTGTACCGCCGCGTCAACGGCGGCGAACCGGAGGAGTTGGTCGAAGGCGTCGAACGGCTCGATTTTCTGTACGGCTTCGAGCATGCCAACGGCACCGTGCGCATGCTGACGGCCGACCAGGTCGAAGCGCAGAGCAACGCCACGAACTGCCCGCCGAAGGCGCCGGACCTGACGGCGCTAGAACCGGGCTGCCTGTGGCGCGCGGTCACGAGCATCGAAGTGCACATGCTCGTCAACTCGGTGCGCGACCAGTACGACCTGTCGTCGGTGGACACCGCGTTCCGCTACAGCATCGGCGATCCGTGGTTCGGCAGTGCGCCGACCGCTTCGCCGGCGGCGACCGCGAACATGCCGGTTACCGGCCTGAAGGCCGGACGCATGATGCGCCGCGAATTCGTCGCGACGATCTCCGTGCGCAACTTCTCTCTCTAAAGGCCGTGCCATGAGCATGAAGCGATTCGACTTTGCAAAGGCTCGGCAGCAGCGCGGCGCGGTGCTGTTCGTCGCGATGATCTTCCTGATCCTCATCACCGTGATGGCGGTGACCGCGTCGTGGAATTCGGTGCTGCAGGAGCGGATGACCGGCGGCATGCGCAACCGGCAGCTCGGCATGCTCGGCGCCGAAAGCGCGCTGCGCTTCGGCGAATCGTACGTCTGGAACGCCGTCGACCGCGCGAACATTTCCGACGGCTGCCTGCCGTTGCGCTGCGACGCCAACGGGGGCCAGGGCGGCTGCTACATCTCGGCGAGCGACGGCACGCTGCCGGCGCCGGTGCAGACGTTTCGAACGTCGGCGGTGTGGAACGCGTCGGCCGGCCTTTCGTACACGCCGACGGTGACCGGGCTCTCGGGCCAGTACGAGTCGGGTTCGCTCGCCGCGCAGCCGCGCTACATCATCGAAGAAGTCACCACGGTCAATCGCAGCGGGGTCGTCCCCGCCGGCGGCGGCGGCGGTTTCATCATGCTCGGCGCCGACAACGATCGCGGCAAGAACACCGGCGGCATCGGCGAGCGCACGCTGTACCGCGTCACGTCGCGCAGTCTCGGCGGTTCGGACGCGGTGCTGCGCGTCGCCGAATCGACATTCGAAGCGAAGAAAATCACCGGTTGCAATCCGAACTGAGCGGCTTGCGGAGCGAGATTCCCATGAACATTCAACGGTTTATCGATCTGCGCGTCAGCGCATCGTCCGCGGCGCTCCTCGTCGCCGCGGTTCTGGCGTCGCCTGCGGCGCAGGCCGGTCGCGTCGACCTGCTCGCCACGCCGCCGGACATCACCGCGTCGGTCGACCCGAACCTCGCCGTCAGCTTCGACGACTCCGGTTCGATGGCGTGGACGTATCTCGGCGACAAGCGCCCGTACGACGACCAGGCATGGAGCGGCCCGTGGCGCTGCGCCGGCGTCATCGACGCCGAAGTGACCGACCGCAGCAATCCGGCGTCGCGCGCGATGAACGGCGTGTACTACAACCCGAACATCACCTACAGCCCGCCGCTGTTCAAGGACGGCTCGTCGTTCCCGCAGGCCGACGCGACCCTGACCGCGGTCTGGCAGGACGGCATCGCCGCGAATCGCCCGGTCAACGGCGTGGGCGCGACCGGCACGGTCTCGTACGCGAACAATCCCGACACGCCGGCCGATGCCAGCGCATCGGGCCGCACGAACCTCATGGGCACCAAGCCGGCCACTGGCACCGATCGTCGCTGGGACTGCGACGCGAACGGCGCGACCGCCACCAACGGCACCGGCAGCAATCCGTTCGCGGGCGGCGGCCCGTACTACTACCGCTACACCGGCCCGAGCTTCGTCGACGCGTCGGGCAACGTCATCACGGCGACGCTGTACAACACCGCGAACTGGACCGCCGTGGCCGTGCCGGCCAGCCAATATCAGAACTTCGCGAACTGGTACGCGTACTACCGCACGCGCACGCTCGCGGCGCGTTCGGCGCTGTCGCGCGTGTTCGGTTCGCTCGGCGAGAACATCCGCGTCGCGTGGCAGACGATCTGGCCGAAGAACTACAACGGCTCGCACGCGTGGAGCGTCGCGTTCGACACCAACACGATCATCAGCAACCTGACCGACACGAACAACACCGGCTTCGCCGCCGCGAACAACTTCCGCACGAACTTCTTCAACTGGCTCTACCAGGTCGGCGCGCGCGACGGCACGCCCGACCGTGAAGCGACGCAGCGCGCCGGCAACCTGTTCAAGGCCGGCAGCGCGTCGACGCTCAATCTGACGAATCCGTACTTTCAGCCCGGCATCGGCGGTGCGGCTGGCCGCGAACTGTCGTGCCGCCAGAACTTCCACGTGCTCGTGACCGACGGTTACTGGAACGGCACGAACGGCAACGTCGCAACGCCGTCGCCGCAGGTAACGGGCGCCGTCGATCTGCCGAGGACCGGCAACGGCACGACGGGAACGCTGCAGCCGTTCAACTATTCGCCGTCGGACGCGGAATCCCGCATCTACTGGGACGTCAAGCCGAACGACTACGACAAGTCGCTCGCCAACGTGGCGTTTTCCTACTGGGCGAACGACCTGCGTACCGATCTCGACAACACCGTCGCGCCGTATTTTCCGGACAAGAGCACGAACCTTGACGGGACCGGTACGCTCGCGGCCGGCGCCGATCCGGCCTCCAACAAGGTCGTGTTCTTCAATCCGGCGAACGATCCGGCCACCTGGCAGCACGTCGTGCAGTTCATGGTCGCCCTCGGCATCGACGGCACGCTGCGCTTCCCGAACGACTTCGCGGCGCTGCGCGGCCCGTCCGGCACGGGCGCCAAATCGTGGCCGACGCCGGCCGCCGACCAGCGCTCGGCAGTCGACGACATGTGGCACGCGGCGATCAACAGCCGCGGTGCGTACTTCTCGGCGTCGAATCCGACCGAGCTCGTCAACTACCTCACCGAGATCATCAACAGCATCCTCGTGCGCCGCTCGGCCTCGACGGCGCTGACGAGCTCGATCTCGACACTCACCGCGACGACGCAGGGCTACGCCGGCGGCTACGATTCGTCGGACTGGTCCGGCTTCCTGTTCCGCCGCGGCTTCCAGGCCAACGGCCAGCCGTCCGACACGATCGTGTGGGATGCCGGCTGCATTCTGACGGGCGGGCAGTGCAACGCGACCAACAGCAACGTCGGCGGCGGACGCGATCCGAATTCGCGCGTCATCGCGACGTCGAAGGGTACGACCGGCAGCGGCGGCTTCGCATTCCGCTGGGCCAGCCTGTCGACGGCGCAGAAAACCGCGCTGAACAAGGACGGCACGACCGGCGCGACCGACGCCTACGGCGAAAAGCGCCTCGACTGGGCGCGCGGCGTGCGCACGCAGGAAACCTCGACGAATCCGACGTTGCGCCGCCGCTCGTCGCTGCTCGGCGCGATCGTCAATTCGCGTCCGAAGTACCTGTCGGCACCGGAATCGGACTACAAGGACGACTACTGGCCGGCGGGCTCCGCGGAAGCGACCTCGACGCAGAAGTACTCGAACTTCGTCGAAAGCAACCGCACCCGCACGCCGACCGTCTTCGTCGGCTCCAACGACGGCATGCTGCACGCGTTCGACGCCGCGACGGGCGCCGAATCCTGGGCGTTCGTACCCAATACGGTGATCGCGAACGGGCGCATGACGAAGATGACCGCGACCGGTTCGACGGCGCTCGTGCCGGGCGTCGATGATACGGCGGTGACCGCGGACATGTTCTTCGGCGGCGGCTGGCGCACGATGCTCGTCGGATCCACGCGCATGGGCGGACGCGGCGTGTTCGCGATCGACGTGACGAATCCGGCGATCGGCAGCGAAGGCACGCTCGCGAGCAAGGTCCAGTGGGAAATCACCGGCGGCATCACGCCGGGCTTCGACAACCTCGGCTACACGTACGCGTCGGCCAACACCGCGCGCGTGCGCTACAACAACAAGTGGGTCGCGGTCATTTCCAGCGGCTACTTCCCGAAGGACACGACCGATCCGCTGTACAGCCTGCCGGCGGCGTCGACCGACCAGTCGTCGCTGTTCGTCGTCGACATGGAAACCGGCGCGCTGATCAAGGAAATCCGCACGCCGGCCGGTATCACGAGCTACGGCCTGTCGACGCCCGCGGTTGCGGGCCCCGACCCGATCGTCACCACCGTCGTCGCCGGCGATCTGGCCGGCAACCTGTGGCGCTTCGACCTCTCGAGCGCGGATACGGCGCAGTGGAAAGCCGAGCTGATGTTCAAGACGTACACCGGCCTGACAGACATCGGCAAGCTGCCGATTTCGGTCGAACCGATCCTGTTCCGCGATCCGGTCGCCGACGGCATCTGGCTGTTCGGCACCGGCAAGTTCCTCGGCGCGGAAGACCGCACGAACGCCGGCGTCGCGACGCAGCAGTTCTTCGGCATCCGCGACTACGGCGCGGGCTCGACGAACTATCCGATCACGATCAGCCAGCTCGTCGTGCAGGACATGACGCAGTCGGGCAACGACCGCAGTCTCACGCAGCTGCCGGTGCCGGCGTCGAATCGCGGCTGGCGCTTCGAGCTCGACGAGCGCGCGGGCGAGCGCGACGTCGTATCGGCGCTCGACATCGACAACGGTACGACGGCGCTCCTGACGACCTTGCTGCCGAAGGGCGACGATCCTTGCGACCCGGGTCGTTCGGGCTCGATCATGATCGTCAATGCGGCGAACGGCGGCGCGCCGGATCGTCCGGTGTTCAGCAACGGCAGCACGCAGACGGCGATCGGCGTCGTCGGCCGCTTCGTGCCGGGCGGCAACGGAGAAAGCCCGATTCCGATCTCCGGTTCGCCGAGTCTGCTCGACCTCAAGGGCGGCGGCGGCATCATCATCACCGGTCTGACGGGCTTGACGATCAACGATCCCTACTGGCACCGCGGCGCCTGGCGCAACCTGCTCGACAAGCTGTAGCGGCGTTCGCGCCGCCCGCATGACCGCCGCCGCGCTCAGACGCGGCGGCGGTGCGAAGCGGGATCGGCGGCGCGGCGCCGGACCGGAACTGTTTCTTAAACCACAGTTGTACTATTGGTTATCAGCTCGAGGTGAATATGAAATCCAGGGGCGGCAGTGCGGGATTCACGCTGATCGAACTCGTGGTCGTCGTGGCGATCATCGCCATACTCGCGGGATTTGCCGTGTACAACTACGGTCAGTACAGCTTCAAGAGCCGCCGCGCGGACGGCCGCGAGTTCCTGTTGCGCATCGCCGGGGCGCAGGAGCGTTTCTATACGAATTTCAATCGCTATACCGACCAGTTCGGGGCGGGCGGCCTGGGTCTCACCGGCGCAACCGCGAACCGCTCGGACCGCGGCTACTACGACGTCGCGATCGCGCTCGGCGCGAACAATCAGGACTTCACGTTGACGGCGACGCCGCGCGTGGCCCAGGCGCAGGACAAGTGCGGGCAGTTGAAGCTCGACAGCCGCGGCAAGAAGGAAGCCACCGGCGCCGCGAGCCACCCCGGCGAAGTTTGTTGGTAAAGATGCGCCGACGTTGTTGAGTCGGCGCGAATCAGTCCCTATAATGCGCGGCTCCCACGGCGCCGACGTAGCTCAGTTGGTAGAGCAACTGATTCGTAATCAGTAGGTCGGAGGTTCGACTCCTCTCGTCGGCACCATCGGGATCTGGCAACACGTCGCGCGTTTGCGCCCCACGCGAGTGGCGGCTAGACTGCGCGGCCTCGGTCGGGCGGTTAGCTCAGCGGTAGAGCACTGCTTTCACACGGCAGGGGTCACAGGTTCAAACCCTGTACCGCCCACCACTTCCGTCTTCGACGGAAGTTCCCGCCGATACGCTGCGGCAATCCGTCGCGCGAATACTTCCCCCGCTTGAACGCGCTCCCGCTAGGCGGTCGATTACGACCGTTCGGAGCCTTGCCCGCGCCCGCCGCGCCGTCGGGAAAAAACGCGCCGCTATAATGCCGCGACGCAATCGCGAGGTCGGCCATGCACACCATCATTCGTTCGCTTTCGGCCCTCACCCTGGGCTTCGCCGCCGGTTCCGCGCTGGCCGAACCGCCGCCGGTCACGGTCAAGCAGGAAGGTCAGACATTCGAGCATTTCTGCGCCGAAGAAGAGGGCGCCGTCTTCATCGGCTCGAACAACCAGATCACCGCATCCGGCGGCTGCACGTCGATCCGCGTCGAAGGCTCGAACAACATCGTGTCGATCGGCCGAACGACGAGCATCGCGATCAACGGCGATCAGAACCGCATCACCTGGCAGAGCAACGCGAACGGCAACGTCAAGCCGCCGGTTTCCGACGTCGGCAAGGGCAATACCGTACGCCACGCGGACGAAGACGCCTCGCAGTAAACCCGGCACTTGGCGCCGCGTCGCCGGCGCGGCATCGTCGCCGCATGAACGAGCGCAACCCGCAAGCCGAGCAGATGGGCGACGCGTCCATGGCGCGCAATCTCGCGTATCAGGCCGAGGCGATCTGGCCGCAGGAACGCCTGCTGTTCGATCGCTACGCGTTCGCCGGCACGCCGCGCATCCTCGACCTCGGCTGCGGCACCGGCGAGATCACGCGGCGTCTCGCGCAGCGTTATCCCGAGGCCGAACTCGTCGGCGTCGACATTCTCGACGGCAATCTCGCGATCGCACGCCGTGAAAGCGCGAGCTTCGGCGGGCGCGTGCGCTACGAAGTCGGCGATGCGTTCGCGCTGGCCTGCCGCGACGCGAGCTTCGATCTCGTCGTGTGCCGGCACATGTCGCAGGCCGTGCCCGACTTTCGCCGCGTGTTCGACGAGATCACGCGCGTGCTCAGGCCCGGCGGCTGGCTGCACCTCGTCTCCGAAGACTACGGCATGCTGCACCTGCCGCGCGGCACGCGCGATGCCGACCGCTTCTGGATCGACACCGTATTTCCGTACCTCGACGGCATCGGCTGCGACAGCCGCGTCGGACGTCATTCGTGGCCGCTGTTCGAACGCGCGGGCTATCGCGACGTCGCCGTCGACTACGTCGTCGTCGATACGCTGCGGGTGCCGCGCGCGTCGTTCGCCGGCATCCTGCGCTCGTGGCGCGACGGCTATGCGCCGGTGCTCGCCGAGTCGAGCCGGCGCGAGATCGACGATGTGCGCGCCGACTTCGACGCGATGATCGCGTCGATCGAAGATCCGGCGCGCTACGCCGTCTGGCACGTGCCCGTGATTTCCGGGCGACGCGCCTGACGTCCGCCGCTACGGCGACTCGAATCCGTTCGCGAAAATCGCATCGTTCACGACCGGGCACTGCGTGTTCGTGAAGACGCAGCGCACCCACTCCGGGTGGTCGATGTACGGATTGCGGTTGTGCTGGTACGAATACACGACTTCGTTGCGCAGGCGTTCGAGTTCGTCCGGCGGATCGGCCTCGTGCCATGCGACGAGATCGGACTTCATGCCCATGTACGCGATCGTCGCCGCGACGCCCGAGGCGGTCGTCTGAATCAGCGCCTCGTCGTCGGTGACGATCAGCTGGGGTTCGGGCTGGCCGCTGGCGGCGGTGCCGCCGTCGTAGCGCGTATCCATGTACAGAATGGCGCGCGCGACGTCGCCGCGGCGGTGGTCCCACACCTCCCAGCGCAGACTCGAGCGCCAGTTCGAATGGCCCGCGCCGCCGAAGCCGCCGTAGGCCTGCGTCGGCCGCTCGGCGCACGTGCCCGTGCCGGCGCAGGTGCCGAACGGCCGGTTGCCGCGGCTCTGGTTGTACGACGCGTCGGCCATGTACAGCATGTGGCAGTCGGTGAACGGCGCATACGGCTGGCCGCCCAGCGATTCCACGTCGTTGAAGCCGTACGAGTTCGGCCACGTGTGTTCGCGGTTGAGACTCGCGCTCGTCTTCGCATAGGTTTGATTTTTATACACGTCGACGACGTTGGCCGGATTCGCCGGATCTTCATCGGCCGCGCGCAGGATCGTCCACGTGTTCACCGCGCCGCCGGAATACGGATACGCGGTGTGGTTTCTGATACGCCCGTGCAGCCACGCCGCCAGCGCCGGGCCGCTCGAGGTGTCGGCGCCGGCGTAGTAGTCGTTCGTGTCGGCCGCCGTGTCGAAACCGACGACGACGTCGGCGGCCATCGCGTGGATCGTGCCGTCGACGTCGTGCACGCGATCGGCGCGGATCGTGAAGACGCAGTGTTCGATCGCGGCGAAGTCGGCGGCCGGATCGAGCGTGTAGTTCGCGCCGCTGCCGCTCACCGCGGCGGTGTGCGCGCCGCTCGTTGCGCAGGTCAGCGTGAACCAGTCGGCATCGAGCGTGACGCTTTCGGTGAACGTCACCTGCAGGTTCGCCGCACGCGGAAAGCCGATCGCGTTCGGCGTCGGCGACGTGCTGGCGACGGCCGGCGGAACGTCGCCGGGTATCGTCGCGAACGAGAACGCGTAGTCCTGCGCCATCGCGTCGGGGGTGCCGTCGAGGTCGGTCACGCGGTCTGCCGCGACGGTGACCGTGCAGGTTTCGCCGATCGCGAAATCGATGTCGGGATCGAGCGTGCGCGCATTGCCGGTGCCCGACGCCGTTGCGGTGTGCGAGCCGCTCGCCGAGCACTGGATGTCGAACCAGTCAGGCGCGGTGTCGACCGGTTCGGAGAACGCGATCGACAGAGTCGCCGCGAGCGCGACGCCGGTCGCGGCATCGGCTGGCACGGTCGACGCGACCGTCGGTGCGATGTCGGGCGGCGCGCCGAACGTCTGGCCGGCGTTGCACGCGCCCATGCTCGCGGGCGCGACGCCCTGCCACGCGAAGTCGGCATATTGCGTGCCGTTGCCGGTCAGGCGCAGCGACGACGTTGCGGGCGTCGCGTTCTCGGCCTCGGAGACGCCGATATCGACGCTCGTCATGCCGTTCGCCGGACCGTTCGTCGCGACGAACACGCCTTCGTAGCTCAGAAACTGGACGACCTGACCGCCTGCGTCCACGAGCGCGAGACCGTCCGGCGAGCCGTTCTGCAGGCCGGCAATCGGCACGGACACGACGCCGTAGCCGCCGCAGTTCGCGGGAATCGCGCCGCTCAGCGTCGTGGCCGTGCCGTACGTCACGCCGCCGTTGCCGTTGTACGGATGGATCTTCCAGCCGGTCAGGTCGAAACCCGCGGGGCCGGCGATTTCGAGGCCTTCGTTCGCGTCGGTGCTGACGTTGTCGTAATGCAGCTCGTTGATGAACACCGTCGTCGCGGCGGCGTTCGCGGCCGCGACGCACAGCGTCGCGAAAAGAGCGCGGCGAGCCGCTCCGATGGACCTGCGCATGAACTATCCCCTGATTCGTCGCCGCCCCGTACGCGGCCTTGCGCGACGCCTTTCCAGCCGTCAGCGCGTGTTTTCTTTCGAATGCGTACAGCCGAGTACGCATTGATGCCGGGCGACCGCCGAGGTCGCGCTATACGGCATCGTATCTACGGTTTTTGACGGTTGCATGTGCGGACGCAGCATGCAGGGGATTGAGTACCTACCAAAAGGTACGCTTCAGGCGGGGTCGATAAACCGCGGTTGTGCTTCGATCAGGCGGCGCGTGCGGACTCGGCGCAATCGCGCTGCAGCCGCTCGACCAGCGCCGGCACCGCGGCGTGCGCCCGGGCGATCGAAGCCTCGTGCCGCGCGTCGCGAAATTCCTGGTATTCGATCGCGATCGAATGCGACGCGGCGACGCCGAGATACGGCGCGACCGATGCGAGGTGCGGATCGAGCTGATTCTTGTGCGCGCGCACGCCGCCCGGCGCGAAGCCGAATTCGCCGCGCGAACTCAGCACGACGAGCGTCTTGCCGGCGAGGATCGGCTCGATCGGAAAATCGCCGCGCGCGAGATCGAACGTGAACGTGCGGTCGATCCGCATGACATTGTCGAGCCACGCCTTGAGCGCGGCCGGCATTCCGTAGTTGTGCATCGGCACGCCGAGCACGATCACGTCGGCGGCGGCGAGTTCGTCGATCAGTTCGTCCGACGCGGCGAGCGCCGCTCGCTGGTCCGGCGTGCGCTGCGCCGGCGCGGTGAACGCGGCGGCGATCCAGGCCTCGTCGATGAACGGCGGCGGCTGCCGGCCGACGTCGCGGGCGATCACGCGATCGCCGGGACGGCGCGCGAGCCAGGCGTCGACGAACTGCCGGGACAGGCGGCGCGACAGCGAACGTTCGCCGCGCGGGCTGGCGTCGAGATGCAGCAGGCTGGTCATCGAGAATCCTCACGTTGATGGCGTGAATTCACGATAACATGGGGCAAATCTATCGATTCAGACGCCAAATGTCCGATCTTTCACAACCACCTGTCTTGAATGACCTGTTCGGCGACGGCGGCGGCTCGGCGTTGCTCGCGTTCGTGCGTACCGCGCACGACGGCAGTTTCGCGAAGGCGGCCGAACGACTCGGCATCAGCGCGTCGGGTGTTGCCAAGGCGGTGCAGCGCATCGAAACCCGCCTCGGCCGGCGCCTGTTCGCGCGCACCACGCGCAGCCTGAGCCTGACCGAAACCGGCGCCGTGCTGCTCGTGCATGCCGAGCGCATTCTCGAAGCGGTCGAGGCGACCGAGGCCGCGCTCGCGCAGGCCGCCGGCAGTCCGCGCGGCGCGCTGCGCATCAGCGCGGCGCCGGGCATCGGCCGCGCGGTGCTGCTGCCGGCGCTGGGCGAGTTCGTACGGCGCTGGCCCGACATCCGGCTCGACGTCGTATTCGAAAGCCGCACGGTCGATCTCGTCGCCGACGGCTACGATCTGGCGCTGCGCACCGGCGAGGCGGCCGATTCGTCGCTGCGCGGCCGTCGCCTCGGCGACGATGCGCCGCTCTTCGTCGCCGCACCGTCGTATCTTGTGGAAAAAGGCATTCCGAAAAAAATATCCGATCTCGCCGGGCACGCGTGCGTCCGCTATCGCAATCCGACGAGCGGCCGCGTGCAGCCGTGGCCCGTCGACGCGTCCGCGGCGGCCGTGCCGGCGACGATCTGCTACAACGATCCCGAAGCGATACGCCTCGCCGCGATCGCGGGGCAGGGCATCGCGCTCGTCGCCGCGTGCGAAGCGTGTGCGTCGATCGAACGCGGCGACCTCCAAAGCGTGCTCGCCGACGCGCTGCCGCACGATCGACGCCTGCCGGTGTGGCTGCTATGGCCGGCCGACCGGCAGGCGCTGCCGAAGGTGCGCGTGTTCGTCGATTTCGTCGCCGGCGTATTCGAGCGGGCGCTCGGTCAGCGCCACTGAGAACGCGCGGTTGGCGCAAGGCGCAAGGTATCAGGGGCTTTCGCGAATCGTTCGCGCAATGGCGGTTCGAGCGCTTTCCAGCGTTCCGACGCCGCGAGCCTGGCGCGGTACGCGTCGTACGCTGCGGCGTCGTCGAAGCGCGCGAACCAGACGTACGCGTTCTCGCCTTCGCGCACCGGCAGCTTGAACGTATTGCGCGCCGTTTCGTTTTCGAATCGCGCGATCGGCGCGCCGCCCGCGGCGGCGAACAGCGGTGCGAGTTCCTGCGCGAACCAGCGGTCGAACTCGGCGGTCAGCGGCGACTTGCCGTACCAGATCGTTCCGACGATCAGCGTTGGCGGCACCTCGGTCGCGCCTTGCGGCGGGCGCGGACGGTCGAGCGCGCTGCCGCCCTCGCGTACCGCGGGGCGCAGCAGCAGCACGTTGTCCGAATCGATCATCGTCGCGTTCGCGGCGTTGCGATGGGCCTGCCAGACCGGGCCCGAATAGAACGCGTTGAGCGCCTTGTCGCGCGCGACCATGTCGGCGAAGCCGCGAATCCAGACGAAG
This sequence comes from Tahibacter soli, assembly GCF_025717065.2. Taxonomy (GTDB): domain Bacteria; phylum Pseudomonadota; class Gammaproteobacteria; order Xanthomonadales; family Rhodanobacteraceae; genus Tahibacter; species Tahibacter soli. The sequence goes on from NZ_JAOVZO020000003.1 coordinate 298,250, forward strand.
CGGTCGGGGTCGTCGAGATCGCGAAACTGCGCGTGGACGACCATGCCTGCGGCTTCCTGGCTGTCCACGAACTCGCGGTCGAACAGTTCGATCAGCACGTCGCGCTTGCCGGGGTGCAAGGCGTACTGGCGCAGTTCGTATACGGTGCAACATTCTGCAGAAGCGGGCGTCGCGGAATGCGCGTCGGCGGCGAGCGCGACGACGGAAGCGGCGGCGAAACGGCGCAGGGAATCGGACACGGCAAACCTCGAAACATCGGCGAAGGCGCCAACGATGCGCGGTGCGCGCCGCTCGCGAAAGGACCGCTTCGCGCGCGGTTGCCGTAACCACAAAACAGGGCGGAAAACGAGGAATTCTCTCGTTCAGGCCGAGCTTTGCAGTTTCCGACGCTGATGCGCCATGACCTCGTCGGCCATGCGCACGAGCGCGGCGAGCGAACGGTTGTCCGGCTCGGTGCGCAGGCGTTCGCGCAATTGTTCGATATCGCCTTCGGCGTTGCGGAGCCAACGTTTTTCGCGCAGTGCGCGACGAGCCTCGAGTCCCATGAGACGGTCCTGTCCGAGCGATTCAGGCGGCGGGTATCAGTTTAGCTTTTTCATTCGTGACGAGTCCGTCGACCGTCTCGATCCACGCGCGCAACTGAGCGTTGCCGGGATCGCTCGCGAGTTCCGCGCGGGCGATTTTCATGTAGTCGTCGAAGCGCGACAGCGCGCGCAGTTCGGCGAGGGTCTTGCGGGCTTCCGGACGCATGGCGTTTCCTCGTTTCCTTCGAGCCGATTCATGAGAACTGTGGCGATCGCGCGCCGAACATCTCACTGCGGCTAAAGCACGGCGCGCTGCAGCGCGCCGGCCTCCTGTGCTGCATCGGTCGGCCGGGACTTAGTTCATCCCATCAGTGTTGCGGCCGTCCCTTGACCGCCACGGTGCCCTGGGCCTCGCGATGCGGCGCCAGGGTACCGATACGCATGACGGCGCGCATCGGGGCTTTTCGCAGCGTCGGCTCGGAAATTTCCGATTTTTCGCCTGAACCGCCGCCGACCGTTTTCGAGCGGATCGCCCAGGCCGCCGTCGGAAAGTGCCGATGCGCCGACCGGCGGCGTTCGCTTTTGCCAGCCGGTCGCGTGGAGTAAGCTGGTCCGGCGACGCCGCCACGCCGGCGCGCGCCACGCTCGCGGGGCAGGAAGGCCCGCGCTCGCCGCTAGCCTGGCCGCTTCCTGCGGACTTGGGACCGGCCGCGGAGGACCGGACATGTCCGAGCCCCGTCTCCTGAAGTTGCTGCACGACCGGAAGCTTCCGTTCGAAACGATCCATCACGCGCGCACCGTCACCGCGCAGGAAACCGCCGCGAGCGCGCACATCGCCGGGCGCGAACTCGCCAAGACCGTCATGGTGAAACTCGACGGCCGCCTGGCGATGATCGTACTGTCGGCGTCGCAGCGCCTGGACCTCGACCGCCTGCGTGAAGCGACCGGCGCGCGCCGCGCCGAACTTGCGCAGGAATCGGAGTTCGCGCCGCTGTTCCCGGACTGCGAAGCCGGTGCGATGCCGCCGTTCGGCAACCTGTACGGCATGGACGTCTACGTCGAGCACAGTCTTGCCGATGACGACGAGATCGCGTTCAACGCCGGCACGCACACTGAACTGATCCGCATCCCGTTCGCGCTGTTCGAGCAGCTGGTGCAGCCGAGGCACCTGCGGCGCGTGCACCGAATGACGCACTGACCGGCGCGCGCGGCTATTCGCCGAACAGGTCGGCCTGGCCCGCGGTCGCGTCGTGCGCGTCGACGAGGCCGGTCAATGCGACGCCGACGAGCCGGTAGCGCGTGGCGTCGCCGTCGTCCACGCGTGTGCGCAGCGCGCACGCGACGTCGGCGAGCGCCTGCGCGGACGCCGGCAACTGCGCCGGCGTCACGCTGCGCGTGAGCGTGCGGAAATCCGACGTCTTGAGTTTGAGCACGATCGTGCGCGCGACGCGGCCGGTTTCGCGCAGGTATGCCGCCCAGGTCGATTCGGCGAGGCGGCGGATTTCCGGTTCGAGTTCGGCGAGGCGCAGGTCGCGCGCGAATGTGTCTTCGCTCGACACCTGCAGCGTCGGCCGGTCGGGTACGACGGCCGTTTCGTCGATGCCGTGCGCGAGTTCGGCCAGGCGCCGGCCCCAGCGGCCGAAGCGCTCCTCGAGCGCCTGCGCCGGATAGTCGCGCAGCTGCCCGACCGTGCGCAGGCCGAGCGCTTCGAGCTTCGCGTCCATCACCTTGCCGACGCCGGGCAGCCGCGCGACCGGCAGCGGATCGAGAAACGCCTGCGCGTCGCGCGGGCGGATCACGAACAGGCCGTCGGGCTTGCGCCAGTCCGACGCGATCTTCGCGAGAAACTTGTTCGGCGCGACGCCGGCCGATGCGGTCAGCCGCGTCTCGTCGCGAATCGCCGATCGGATGTGTTCGGCGATCGCCGTCGCCGACGCGAGAGCGGTTTTCGGCGCCGTGACGTCGAGATACGCCTCGTCGAGCGACAGCGGTTCGACGAGGTCGGTATGCCGCGCGAAGATCGCGCGCACCGAGAGCGACACCGCGCGGTAGCGCACGAAGTCCGGCGGCACGAACACCGCCTGCGGGCACAGTCGCTCGGCGCGCACGGCCGGCATCGCCGAGCGCACGCCGAACTGGCGCGCCTCGTAGCTCGCGGCGCAGACGACCGAGCGCGCGCCGCGCCAGGCGACGACGACCGGCCGGCCGCGCAGGCCCGGGTCGTCGCGCTGTTCGACCGAGGCGTAGAACGCGTCCATGTCGACGTGGATGATTTTTCGGGTCGGGTCGGACACGGCGGGCGGCGGCTTGCGATGGCGCATGGTAGCAACGGCGCGGGTTTCCAACAGGCGCAAATCCGCCCGCTATCGGCCGCGGCGGCCGGCGCGGAAGCCGTTTTCAATATCGCGCGAATCCGGTGAGAGAATTTTTGAAGAGCCGTCACATAACTACCAATGCGCCGCTGCGAGCGGCCGGAATCGGGCCCGGAAGGCCCATGGACGCCCTGGACGGCGGCCGGTCGCTCGCCGCTGCGCATCACGTTTTGACGAGCGTGGGGAGTGCCGAAGCCTCGACGACAGGATGCCTGTCGGGGCTTCGGCACATTTCCGTTCGCATCGCGCTCGCGCCGCCGTTGTGTCTTCGAACGGCCGGCAGACGCGTTCTCGCCTCCTCGAATCGTCCCGCCGCCGTTCCGGCGTAAGCTCGCAGCGTCACCGCGCAAACCCCGCCGTGTACGCCGCCGCGTTGCCGGGACACCACTCGCGAGGATTCGACGCATGACGACCATCGGAAAGGTTTTCGTCGCAACGCTGTTGGCGTTCGCAGGCTCGGTTGCCGCGCAGCAGCAAATCGCGCCGCCGGACACGCCGCCGCGCGGCGCGCAGGTCTGGCTCGACCCGTCGCTCGGCCAGCTGCAGCCGATCCAGCTGCACGACGTGGCGATCAGCGTGCAGATGCAGGGCTTCATCGCCAGCACGCGCATCGACCTTACGTTCTTCAATCCGAATTCGCGCGTGCTCGAAGGCGAACTCGTGTTTCCGCTCGCCGAAGGCCAGAGCATCACCGGCTACGCGCTCGAAGTGAACGGAAAATTGAGACAAGGCGTGGTCGTGGAAAAAGAAACCGCGCGCGTCGCGTACGAGTCGACGGTGCGCCGCGGCATCGATCCGGGCCTCGCCGAACTCACGCAGGGCAACGTGTTCCGCACGCGGCTGTACCCGCTGCCGCCGAACGGCACGAAGCGCGTGCAGCTGTCGTTCGACCAGCCGATGCAGGATCTGGGCGCGCAGTACCGCTACGTGCTGCCGCTCGCGCTCGACCAGCCGGCGCGGCGTTTCAAGGTGCATGCCGAGGCGATGCTCGCCGAGGTCGCGCCGACGGCGAGCGATGCCGGCGGCGCGCTGACGTTCGAGCGCTGGCGCGACAGCTTCGTCGCCGATCTCGAACGCACCGATTTCAAGCCCGGGCGCGAACTCGCGTTCAACGTGCCCAAGCCGAAGACGCCGGTCGCGGTGTTCAGCGTGCCGGACGCGCTGGAACCCTCGTGGCAGCATTTTGCCGCGCAGGTGCAGTCGGCGCCGCCGGCCGCGACGAAGACGCCGGTCGCGCCGCGCCGCGTCGCGCTGTTCTACGACGCATCGGGCAGCGCCGCCGGCCGCGACCGCGCGCGCGAACTCGATTTTCTCGCCGCGTGGTTCGCGCAGATCAAGGACACGACGGTCGATCTCGTCGCGTTCCGCAACGACGCCGACCCGGTGCAGACGTTCGCGATCCGCGGCGGCGACATCGCCGCGCTGCGCAGGGCGATCGACGCGCTGCCGCTCGACGGCGGCAGTTCGTACGGCGCGATTCGACCGGCGAATGCGCCGGATCTCGTCATCGTCGTCGGCGACGGCCTTTCGAACTTCGGTCCCAGCGAGCCTGCGCTCGACGGCGTGCCGCGCCTCGTGTTCGTGCATGCCGCGCAGCGCTTCGACGCGGCCCGCCTGACGCGCTGGGCGCAGCGCTACGGCGGCCAGGCGGTCAATCTGCTGGCGACCGATCGCGACGCCGCGCTGCGCCAGGTCGGCGCCGCGCGCTGGCTGCTGCAGTCGACGAAGGTCGTCGCCGGCGAATGCCGCGATCTCGCGCCGCGCGCGCCGCGGCCGGCCGCCGCGACGTTCAGCCTGTACGGTGCCTGCAGCGCCGGCGCGAAGCTCGAACTGACGTTCGGCGACGGCGCGGGCGCGACGCTCGCGCGGACGATCGCACTCGGCGACGGCGCGACCGTCACGCACGGCAAGGTGCTCGAACCCGAGCGCACCGCGTTCGTCGAGCGCCTGTGGGCCGTGGCGCGCATCGCCGACCTCGACAACGAGGAAGCGCGCGACGCTGGCGCCATTGTGGAACTGGCAAAAAAGTACGGTGTGGTGACCGCCGACACGTCGATGCTCGTGCTCGATCGCATCGAGGACTACGTGCGCTACAAGGTCGAGCCGCGCGAACCCGAACTCGCCGACGAGTACCGCCGGCTGCTCGCCGTGCAGCCCAAAGACGTCTCCGAAGATGCCGCGCGTGCCGCGCATCGCTCGATCGTCCTGACGCAGTGGACCGAGTTCAAGGAATGGCATGCGCGCCGGCATCCGTGGCTCGAAACGGTGCTCAAGCCCGTCGCCGACGACGAGGCGGCGCGCTGGAACGCGCTCGGTGCGTCGAAGGACGCGCGCGGGCACGCCGACGAGGCGCGCGCGCTCGCCAAGCAGGCGGTCGCGCTGCAGCAGCGCTGGCCGAAGGAAGGCGCCGCGCCCGAATCGCGCGCGGCGTGGGAGCGCGAGGCGGCCGAGACGATGTTGAAGCTCGATGCGCTGCGCCAGACGCGGCTCGCGCTCGCGCCGGGTTCCGACGCGATCAAGGGCGAGAGTGAAGAAGGTCGCGGCGGCGCGCAGGCGCTCGGCGGCGCGGCGCCCGGCACGATGCGCGCCCGCGAACAGACGCGCGCGGCGAACGCGCCGGTCGTCGTCGCGGAGGCCGCGCCGGCCGCTTCGCCGGCGCCGGCGCCCCCGCCGCGCGAGATGGCCTTCGCCGAGCCGGAACTGGCGAAGGCCGTCGCCGACGACGCGGACAAGAATGTCGCGCCGAAACCGGCCGAGGATCGCCGCAGCGCGCCGGTTGCGATCGAACTGGCCGACTGGGATCCGGCGACGCCGTACCTGGCCAAGCTGCGCGCCGCGAAAGATCCGTACGCGGCGTATCTCGCCGAGCGCGACCGGCTGGTCAAGTCGCCGTCGTTCTTCCTCGACTGCGCGAACTATTTCCGCAACGAGGCGAAGGATGCGCGCCTCGCGCTGCGCGTGCTGTCGAATCTCGCCGAGATCGACTTCGACAGCGCGCCGCTCTTGCGCGTGCTCGCCTACCGTTTGCAGCAGTGGGAACGTTTCGACCTCGCCGTGCCGCTGTTCGAGCAGGCGCTCAAGCTGCGCGGCGAAGAACCGCAGAGCCGCCGCGACCTTGCGCTCGCGCTGTCGCGCCGGCCCGACGCCGACTACGCGCGCGCCGTCGCGCTGCTGTGGGAAGTGATCGACCGCCGCTGGGACGGCCGCTTTCCGGACATTGAAACGATCGCGCTGCACGAACTCAACGATGTGATCGCGCGCGCGCCGCGCAGCCAACGTGCCGCGCTCGATGCGCTGACGAACAAGCTCGGCATCGACGCGCGTCTGCTCGAGGCCGTGCCGGTCGACCTGCGCGTCGTGCTGAGCTGGGACGCCGACAACACCGACATCGACCTGTGGGTGATCGACCCGACCGGCGAGGCGACGAGCTATCAGTCGCCGCGCAGCCGCACCGGCGGCCGCATCAGCCGCGACTTCACCGGCGGCTACGGCCCGGAAGTGTTCACGATCCGTCGCGCGCTGCCCGGCACGTACGTCGTCAAGACGCACTATTTCAGCAACCGCCAGCAGACGCTGACCGGTCCGGCCACGCTGCAGCTCGAATTCCTGACGCGTTTCGACACCGGCGACAGCAAGCGCAAGGCGGTGACGCGGCGCCTGGAGAACGTCAACGGGGATATCGAGATCGGGCGGTTTACGGTGGGGGCGGAGTAGTGCGAGAGGCGCCTGCGATTGAAGGCAGGCGCCGCTTTTCGATGTTCGTCTTCGACTTTGCTTGAGCGGACGCGAGAAGCGCCGAATGGAATTGTCTAACATCGCGTCCAGCTTGTAGATTCGCGCCCATGTTCGCGTCCCGACCCGCCCTGATCAGCCGTCTGCGCCGCCGCCTCGCCGGCGTCGCGTGGCTGTTCGTGCTGCTCGTGCTCGCCAAGGGCGCCATCGCCACGGCCTGCGCGAGCGACGGTCTGGCGCTGTCCGACGCCGCGGCGCCCGCCGCGGTCGTCGCGACGTTCGACGTCGCCTCGAGCGCGCTGTCGGACGATGCGAGCGACCCGTGCTGGCACGCCGGTTCCGGCGGCTGCCATTGCTCCTGCGTCCACGTGACGCCGCTGGCCCCCGACGCACCGGGCGTGCGCGGGATCGCGAATGCGCGCGTCGCGTTCGCGCCCGACGGCGCGGTCGAACGCGTCGCGCCGCGCGACGACCACCTGCGACCGCCGATCGCCTGATCGATCCTGTACGCGGCGTCGGCGGCGCCTTGCCGCGTTCCGCAATACACGCCGCGTGCCGCGACGTTCGCGTTGCGCGGTTCGGTCGCGCGTCTATTCCACTTTGCATAGAGTTGCACAATGATTCGTTTCCGATTCGGGGGCGTCGCTCTCGTGGCGTTCCTCGCCGCCGCGCCGTTCGCGGCGAGCGCGCAGGACGCATTGCCGCTGCGCGAGGCGCTGGCGCGCACGCTCAGGTCCAATCCCGACCTCGCCGCCTACCAATACGTGCTCAAGGCGCAGGACGGCCGTATCGACCAGGCCGGCCTGAAGCCCAACCCGACGCTGTCGGCGTCGCTCGAAAACGTGCTCGGCACGGGGCAGGTCAAGTCGTTCGACAACGCCGAGCTGACGCTGTCGCTGAGTCAGCTGATCGAGCTTTCCGGCCTGCGCGGCAAGCGAGTCGCCGTTGCGCGCGGCGAACGCGCGGCGCTCGAGGTCGACGGTCATATCCGCCGTCTCGACGTCGTCGCCGACACGGCGCGCCGCTTCGTGATGCTGGCGAGCCAGCAGGAGCAGCACCGGCTGACGCATCAGGCCGTCGAACTCGCGGAGAAGACCGCCGCGGCGGTCGACCGGCGCATCAAGGCCGCGAAGTCGCCGCTCGCCGAACAGGAGCGCGCGGCCGTCGCGCTCGAACGCGCGCGCAACGACGACGCGCACGTCGAACACGAAATACTCACCGCGCGCTACGCGCTCGCCGCGGCGTGGGGCGCGAGCGAGCCCGACTTCGAGCGCGCGAGCGCCGATCTGTACGACCTGGCGACCGTCGGTTCGTACGACGAACTCGTGGCCGGTCTCGCGGCGACGCCCGACCTCGAACGCTATCTCGCCGAGGCGCGCCTGCGCGAATCGGAGGTGACGCTGGCGCTTGCGAGCGCGAAACCCGGCATCGAAGTCGGCGTCGGCCTGCGCCGGCTGCAGGGCTCGCGCGATACCGCGCTGACGTTTTCGCTCGCGATGCCGCTGCCGGTCTACAACCGCAACCAGGGGCTCGTCGCCGAGGCGCAGGCGAAGAAGTCCGGCGCCGAAGCCGGCCGCGAGGCGGCGCTGGTGAAGGCGCGCACGTCGCTGTTCGGCTACTACCGAGAGCTCGTCGACCGGCGGCGCGAAGTCGAAGCGCTCGCGCAGCGCGCGCTGCCGAGCGCCGAGTCGGCATTGAAGAACACCGAGTACGCGTACGAGCGCGGCCGCTACGGCTATCTCGAATTCGTCGACGCGCAGCGCGAGCTGCTCTCGGTCAGGCGCAGCCTGATCGACGCCGCGACGCAGTACCACCTGACCCTGATCGAAATCGAACGCCTGACCGGCACCGGTCTCGCCGACGCAAGGATGACGCCATGAAGATTTCCGTCCACGCCGCCGCGGCGGCGTTCGCGCTGCTCGGCCTCGTCGGCTGCGGCGAATCGCAGACGCCGCCGGCGGCGCCCGCCGCGCAGGCGGACGAGCACGAACCGGAACGAGGGCATGCGGAAGCGCTGAAACTGACGCCGCAAGCGCGCGAGGCCGCCGGTCTCGTCGTCGCGCCGGCCGGCCCCGCGTCGCTGGTCGAAACGGTGCCGTTGTACGGATTGATAAAACCGAACGCCGAGCGCATGCGCAGCGTCACCGCGCGCTTCCCGGGCGTCGTGCGCAGCGTGTCGGTGAAAGTGGGCGACACGGTGCGGCAAGGCCAGTCGCTCGCATCCGTCGAAAGCAACGAAAGCCTGCAGGTTTACTCCGTGCCGAGCCCGCTCGGCGGCGTCGTGACCGAGCGTTTCACGAATCCCGGCGAGCAGGCCGAAAGCTCGCCGCTCCTGACGGTCGCCGACCTGTCGACCGTCTGGATCGAGCTGTCGCTGTTTCCGCGCGACCGCGGCCGCGTGCAGGTCGGCCAGCGCGTGCGCGTGCAGGCGACCGAAGGCGGGCTCGCGGCCGACGGCAAGGTCGTGTTCGTGTCGCCGCTCAGTTCGAGCGCGACGCAGAGCCTGACCGCGCGCGTGCTCGTCGACAACACGAGCGGCCTGTGGACGCCGGGCCTGTACGTGCGCGGCGAAGTCGCCGTAGCGGAAGCCGCGGTGCCGCTCGCGGTGCCGGTCGCGGCGCTGCAGGATCTCGAAGCCGGCGCGTCGGTCTTCGTCGACACGCCCGAAGGGTTCGAGCCGCGAGCGGTGAAAACCGGCCGCAACGACGGACGCAACGTTGAAATCGTGGAGGGAATTTCCGCGGGCGAAAACGTCGTCGGCGAAGGCAGCTTCGTGCTCAAGGCAGAACTCGGCAAGGGAGAGGGCGAGCATGGCCACTGAGTCGAAGGTGCGTCGCCGCCTCGGAGGTGCGCCGTGATCGACGCCGTACTCCGCTTTTCCATCGCGCGCCGCGGCTTGGTCATGGTGTTCGTGCTCGGCCTCGTCGCGCTCGGCGTGTACCACTACCAGCGCCTGCCGATCGACGCGGTGCCCGACATCACCAACGTGCAGGTGCAGATCAACACGCAGGCGCCGGGCTACACGCCGCTCGAAGTCGAGCAGCGCATCACGGTGCCGATCGAAACCGCGATCACCGGCCTGCCGCATCTGGCGTATCGCCGTTCGCTGTCGCGCTACGGGCTGTCGCAGGTGACCGTCGTGTTCGAGGACGGCACCGATATCTACTTCGCGCGCAATCTCGTCAACGAACGATTGCAGCAGGCGCGCAGCCGGCTGCCCGAATCGGTCGAACCGGCCATGGGGCCGATCGCGACGGGCCTGGGCGAAATCTTCCTGTACACCGTCGAGGCCGATCCGAAGGCGCGGCAGCCCGACGGCCGCGCGTGGGATTCGATCGCGCTGCGCAGCCTGCAGGACTGGGTGATCCGACCGCAGCTGCTGCAGGTGCCCGGCGTCACCGAAATCAACAGCATCGGCGGCTGGGCCAGGCAGTACCACGTGATGCCCGATCCCGCGCGGCTGCTCGCGTACGGGCTGACGTTCGACGCCGTCGCGCAGGCGCTCGAGCGCAACAACGCGAATCGCGGCGCGGGCTACATCGAGCGCAACAAGGAACAATTGCTCGTGCGCGTGCCGGGTCAGGTGCGCGGCGTCGACGACATCAAGCGCGTCGTCGTCGCGACGCGAGACGGCGTGCCGATCACCGTCGACGCGATCGCCGACGTCGGCATCGGCAAGGAACTGCGCACCGGCGCGGCGACCCGCGACGGTCACGAAACCGTGCTCGGCACGGCGATCATGCTGATCGGCGCGAACAGCCGCACGGTGTCCGAAGCGGTGGGCAGGCAGCTCGCGATCGTCAACGACAGCCTGCCCGAGGGCGTCGCCGCGGTGCCGGTGTACGACCGCACCACGCTCGTCGACAGGACGATCGCCACGGTGCGCAAGAACCTCGTCGAAGGCGCGCTGCTCGTCGTCGTGATCCTGTTCCTGCTGCTCGGCAACCTGCGCGCGGCGCTCCTGACCGCGCTGGTGATTCCGGTCGCGATGCTGATGACGATCTCGGGCATGGTCGAAACCGGCGTGTCGGCGAACCTCATGAGCCTGGGTGCGCTCGACTTCGGCCTGATCGTCGACGGCGCGGTGATCATCGTCGAGAACTGCCTACGGCGACTGTCCGAAGCGAGCCACGGCCGCGCCGGCGCGATGGCGCTGCGCGAGCGGCTCGACCTCGTGTACGACGCGACGGCCGAGGTGATCCGCCCGAGCCTGTTCGGTATCGGCATCATCGCGGCCGTGTATCTGCCGATCTTCGCGCTCGAGGGCGTCGAGGGAAAAATGTTCCACCCGATGGCGCAGACCGTCGTGATGGCGCTCGTCGCCGCGCTGCTGTTGTCGCTGACGCTGATTCCGGCAGGCGTTGCGCTGCTGTTTCGCGGGCCGGTCAGGGAGCACGAAAATCCGCTGTTGCGCACGCTGCGGCGCGGCTACGAGCCGCTGCTCAAGTTTGCGCTGCGCGCGCGCGTCGGCTTCATCGCCGCGGCGGCCGCGTTCGTCGTCCTCTGCGGCGTGCTCGCCTCGCGCATGGGCACGGAGTTCGTGCCGAATCTCGACGAAGGCGACTACGCCGTGCAGGCATTGCGCATTCCGGCGACGAGCCTGACGCAGTCGGTCGCGTTCCAGCGCCAGATCGAAACGCGGTTGTTGCAATTTCCCGAAGTAAAAACGGCGTTCGCGCGCACCGGCACGGCGGAAGTGGCGACCGATCCGATGCCGCAGAACATCTCCGACGGCTACGTGATGCTGAAGCCGCGCGACGAGTGGCCCGATCCGTCGAAAACGAAGGCGGCGCTCGCCGAAGAGATACAACGGGCGCTCGAGCAGTTGCCCGGCAACGCGTACGAGATGAGCCAGCCGATCCAGCTGCGCTTCAACGAGCTGATTTCCGGCGTGCGCTCGGATTTCGCGGTGAAGATCTACGGCGACGAGCTCGACCAGCTGCTCGCGACCGGCAGCGCGATAGCCGCCGTGCTCAAGCGCATACCCGGCAGCGCCGATCTGCGCGTGGAGCAGGTGACGGGCCTGCCGGTGCTGTCGGTCGAGCCCCGGCGCGAAGCGCTCGCGCGCTACGGTCTCGCGCTCGACGACGTGCAGGCCATCGTCGCGACGGCGATCGGCGGACGCGAAGTCGGCCAGGTGTTCGAGGGCGACGCGCGCTACGACATTCAGCTGCGGCTGCCCGAATCGGGCCGCGAAGATCTGCGCGTGCTCGAACGCTTGCCGATACCGCTGCCGTCGGCGGGCTACGTGCCGCTCGCGGAAGTCGCGAACCTGACGATCGCGCCGGGGCCGAACCAGATGAGCCGCGAGAACGGCAAGCGCCGCATCGTCGTGACCGCGAACGTGCGCGGTCGCGATCTCGGCGGCTTCGTCGACGAAGCGCAGCAGGCGATACGCGACCGCGTGAAACTGCCGACGGGCGTGTGGCTCGGCTACGGCGGCACGTTCGAGCAGCTCGAATCGGCGAGCAAGCGCCTGGTCGTCGTCGTGCCGGTGACGCTCGCGCTGATCCTGGGTCTGCTGATCCTCGCGTTCAACTCGGTCAAGGACGCGCTCGTGATCTTCAGCGGCGTGCCGCTCGCGCTGACCGGCGGCGTGCTCGCGCTGTGGCTGCGCGACATTCCGCTGTCGATCTCGGCCGGCGTCGGCTTCATCGCGTTGTCGGGCGTGGCGGTGCTCAACGGGCTCGTGATGGTCAGCTTCATACGCAGCCTGATGAGCGACGGCCGCACGCTCGACGACGCGATCGTCGAGGGCGCGCTGACGCGTCTGCGCCCGGTGCTGATGACGGCGCTCGTCGCGAGCCTCGGCTTCGTACCGATGGCGCTCAACACCGGCACCGGCGCGGAAGTGCAAAGGCCGCTCGCGAGCGTCGTGATCGGCGGCATCGTGTCGTCGACGCTGCTGACGCTGCTCGTGCTGCCGGGCCTGTTCCGCATCGCGCATCGGCGCGACGCGCAGGCGGTCGGCGACGGTTTGCCGCCGGCGGCGGCGACCGCGGCGTAGCGCAAGACGACCGGCGCGACGATGTTCGCGCCGGTCGTTGCGGCTATCGGCCGAAGGCAACGATCAGTCCGACGACGAGTCAGGCCACGATCCACGCGACGCACCACGACATCACGTCGCCGATGCGCTCGCGTCGACCGCGCTCGGCCCGACGCCGCCGCGTGCGCTCGCGAAACGCCGGCGAGAAAAACCACAGCACCGGCCCGATCAGCGCGGCGAGGGGTTGGGCGAGGTCGACGACGGACAGCAACGAGGGTAGGGCCATGCCTGCGACCCTGCCGGTCTTGCGCATTGCCGCAATCGGCCGAACGTTTACCCGGCGTCAAAAAAAGCGTAATCGCCGGGGCGCGGCTCGCGCGGCAGCAGGTCCGGCCGCTCTGCCGCGATGCGCTGCGCGACGAACGTGATCCGCGCACGCGCCTTCATCATCAGCTCGAGAAACTCGCGCTGGTTCGCCATATAGCCGTCGATATCCTCTCCCTGCCGCAAGAGCGACTGCAGCGCGTCGGCGTTGTCGCCGTAGCAGCGCACGAGCGCGTCGGAATCGAACGTGAGTATCGCCAGCGCCGTGCGGCGCGGCATGTGCGAACGCACGTCGAGGAGCGCTTCTTCGAGATGGCCGGCTTCGACGCGTGTATACATCGCGCGAAAGCGTGTCGGACGGTCTTCCCGTGTCGGTGCGGGTGCCGCGGCGCGTGCGGATTTCGCCGTGCGGGGACGGGGCTGGGACATGGGACGCTCCTTGTCGGCTTGTTGGCGCGGCTAGTGGCCTGCAACAGACAAATCGAAAGCAGCTCGCTCGTCCTGGCCGCGCAGTACTTGCTGCTCACTCGGCCGATAGCGGGTGCTATCGGCCTTGCTCCGCAGCGGCGTCCTGCACGATGCGTCCTTCGCGATCCCTCTTCCGATTTGTCTGTTGCAGGCCACTAGTAAACGGCGAGTCGCTGCCGCACGTCACGCGGCAAAAGCAAACAAAAGAAAATGCGGTCGTCGCTGCTGCGTTCGAAACGTGCTCGACCGCGGTGCCGCACGCTCCGTACTGTGTTGAGTGGAGCCGTCCCGCCGACGCGTGAGGGGAAAATGCGCCATCGCACGTCCTCGTTCACGCATGCGGCGCAGTCTCGCACCGCAGACGCTACGGGAGGGAACGCCATGTGGAACAAGGAAATCCGGCGCCGTGTCGCGCCGACGCTGCGTGCCGCGTGCATGGCGGCGTTCGCGCTCGGTGCGGCCGTCAGCGCGGTCGCCGGCGATCCGCCGGGCGTTGCGCTGACCGCGCCCGACGGCGCGCTGCGCCTCGCACCCGGCGAAACCGGCACGTTCCGGTTGCGCGCCGAAGGCGACAGCGCGTTCGGCGCGAACGTCTCTTTCTACTACGGCGACGGCGAATACGTACCCGCCGGCACCGCGCCGGCCGCCGGCTGTCCCGCGCTGCCGCTGACGGGCAGCTATCTTCCGGTGTCGTTCGACCCGACGCAGGCGGGCGGCGTGCTCGACTGCGTTTACGGCGTGACGCGCAACGCCGATTCGATCAACGATCTGTACATCGGGTTTTCGCCGCCGAACTACGCGCCGGGCGAGATCAATCCCGTGTCGCTGATCGTCGGCGCGATCGCGCGGCTGCAACTGGCGGTACAGACCGAATCGTCCCGGCTGCGCGAAGACGGGCACGCCGAAGCGATCGTCCGTCTGACGGTTCACAGTTCCACACCGGCAAGTTTGAATGGATTGACCGCCGGCGAGTGCTACTACGGCATGTCGCCGTTCGGCATCGACGGCAACATCCCCGACGGATGCGGCGACAACAGTCACTTCGGCGGCGGCTGCTTCGCGGTCGACGTTCCGTATGGATTCCGCCTGGCGCCGGTGCCGGCGTTCGGCACGAGGAGCTGCCTCGTCAAATTGACCAGCCGGCAACCGTACAGCGCACCGTTGAGCTACGGGATCGGCCTCTACGGGCTGCTCACCGACGGCGCGACCGGCGGCACGGTGCTCGCGGACAGCCTGTACCAGCCGGGACTGGCGCTGCGACTGGCGCTCGACGGCATCTGGTCCGACGGATTCGAATGACGCGAAGCGGCTACCACTTCGACGGCGGCGCCGGTTTGGCGACGAACGACTTCGCGACGCCGCCCTGCACGACGACCTCGCCGCCGCTTTCGAACGTGAAGCGGTAGTTCTCGTCCATCGTGCGGCGCTGTCCGCCGATTTCCTGCACGCGTCCGGGTTCGACCGACACCGCGGCGAGACGGTCCGGGATCAGCGCCGTGACGTTCGCCGGCACGTCGCAGCGCAGATGGTGGATGAACGCGAGCTCCGCGAGGCGCCCGTCGGCGAGGATCCACGACAGCAGCAGGCCGTGCAGCGGCGGTTCCGACAGCTCGATCGCGTGCAGGCGCGCGCCCGCGAGCACGTCGAAATCGTTCAGCGATTCCTGCACTTTTCCCTTTTTTCGATCGCGGTTGCCGAAGCCGGCGTTCTGCGGGTCTTCGCACACGAGCCCCTGCTCGCGGAACCATTCGACGACGGCGGCGACCGGCGCCGCGTCGGCCGCACCGTGCAGCGATCAGTGGAAATAGCCCGGATGCGCGACGAGTTCGCCGAGCGGAAAGCCGACGACGGGCCCTTCGCTCGCGGCTTCGCCGATCCGCGCGCCGTCGAAGTGCGCCGCGATTGCATCGAGCACCTTGCGCCGCGCGCGGCGCTGCGCCGCGTTCGGTAGGAATTCCGGATCGCGCGCGTCGGCGTACTCGAGTTTCGCGGGCACGAAGAACAGGTCGAGCGCCATGGCTTTTTTCCGGTCGTGAGCAGTGCGCATTGTGCGCCAGAACGCTGCTCGGGACGTCGTCGGGGCTGCCTCACAAGGGCCGGCAGGCATGGCGTCGCCGGTTCCGCCGCCGCCGCGTGACTTGCCGCGCGAAGTTCCCGAGAATTCCGGCGATGCACGTCGAGTCAGGAGTCGAGTCGTGACGAACGAAACGCCGCTGTCGGAATACCTCGTGGTGTCGCGCGGACACTGGAACGAAAATCTCGCACCGGAAGAAATCCAGAACGCGATCGACCGGTTCTACGTGTGGCACGCGAGGCTCGTCGACGAAGGGCGCATGAAGCCGGGTCGGCGGCTCGCGCGCGACGGGCGCGTGGTCGCGCGCGGCGGCGTAACGGACGGACCGTTCACCGAAGCGAAGGAAATCGTCGGCGGCTACTGGTTCATCGTGGCGCGCGATCTCGACGAGGCGGCGCGCATCGCGGCCGAAAATCCGTGCATGGCCTGCGGATTGTTCTACGAGATCCGGCCGATCGAGGACGAGCGGGCGAGCGCGTTCGTGGACAGTTCGGAGACGCCGTCGAAGCGACGACCGTCGTTCGAATGACGGCACGGGCGGGAAGCGTCGATCGACAGGGCTGCGCGCCAGGCGCGGATCGGCGGATCGTGCGACGTCGCGTCGAAGAACGGTCGTAGATCGTCCGGCACACTCGCACGCGTCGGCTAGCGCGTATGAATGCGCGAGCCATCAACGTTGCGGGAATCCCGATGTCGTACGTGCGCTGTCTTCGCGGTCTGGGGTCGGGCCAGGAATATTCGTCCGACGTGCCGATGAATCTCGACCCGGTCGACGGCCGGCCGGTCGAGATGGTGATCGACGTCGAACGCCTCGCGCGCGAACGGCCCGCGCTGTCGTGGTACCGGCCGCAGCGGCGCGACATGTGGCGCTTCGGCGCGCTGCTCGCGCTCGACATCGACGATCCGCGCGACGCCGCGCACATCGTGAGCCTCGGCGAAGGCGCCACGCCGCTCCTGGACTATTCCGACGACGCGTCGGTACGCGGCACGGGCGTGCGTCTGCAGCTCAAGGACGAGGGCCGCGCGCACGCCGGCTACGGCGCGAATCCGACCGGCAGCTTCAAGGACCGCGGCATGGCGATGGTCGCGTCGCAGGCGCGCCGCCTCGGGCTGCGCCGCCTGTCGGTGCCGACGCAAGGCAATGCCGGCGACTCGCTCGTGCGCTACGCGCTGGCGTCCGACCTCTCCGTCGTCGTCGCGATGCCGCCCGACACGCCGCTGCCGATCCTCGGCAGCGTGGCCGCCGCGGCGCTCAGGCATCCCGATCGCGTCGGACTCGACCTCGCCGGTCCGACGATTCGCGAAGCCGGCGCTTATCTCAAGCAACACTACCTGCCGCAAGGGTATTTCTCGGTCGCGACCTTCCAGGAACCGGGCTGGCGCATCGAAGGCAAGAAGACGCTGGGCCTCGAACTCGCCGAACCCGCGCCGGGCGACACGCGCTGGTCGGTACCCGACGCGGTGATCTATCCCACGGGCGGCGGCACCGGCGTGCTCGGCATGTGGAAGGCGTGGGACGAACTCGAAGCGCTCGGCGTGATCGACGCGCGCCGCCCGCGCATGTATTGCGTGCAAAGCGACGTGACGCCGCCGCTCGTCGATGCGTGGGCGCAAGGCGCCGCCGACACGACGCCCGCGACCGGCGGCGCGACGCTCGCGACGGGCCTCAACGTGCCCGGCGGCGTGGGACATGCGCGCGTTCTGCAGATCGTGCGCGCGAGCGGCGGAGCGGCAGTTGCCGTCGATGAAGCGGAAATCGCGCACGAAACGCGGCGGCTCTGGCAGACGCGGCACGACTGGATCGGCACCGAGGGCGCCGCGTGCTTCGCCGCGTTGCCGAAGCTCCTGGCCGACGGTTTGCTACGCGCCGGCGAGCGCGTCGTCGTGGTGAATACCGGATCTGTGGAAAAGTATCTTCCTGCGGTCAGGCATCTGCTGTAGTCGCGTCGTTCCCGGGGGCGAGTCGCCCCTGGACCTGCGAGAACGCTTCGACCACGAAGTCCACCAGCGCGCGGATGCGCGGCGTGTCGCGCATGTCGACGTGAAACCCGACCCGCACCGCGCGCACCGGCATGGGATGCGGCACCGTCACGCGACGCAGCGCGCAATCGCCGCCGGCGATGAAACACGGCAGCACGGCCATCGCCGCGCCGCCGCGCACGGCGGCGAGATGCGCGCGCAGGCCGTTCGCGTGAAGCACGGTGCGTGCGCGGTGCGCCAACGCCGGCAGCCACGACTCGTGCGGCACTTCGCCGGCCGCGCGATCGAGCAGCACCAGCCGGTGGCCTTCGAAGCCGTTCGCGGCGTCGGGCTGGCCGTGCCGCTCGAGATAATCGTCGGACGCGTACAGCGCATACGCGGCGTTGCCGACGCGGCGCTCCACGAGATTTTCCTGCGCGAACGATCCGAAACGGAACGCGAGGTCGGCCTCGCGGCGTGCGAGGTTGTATACCTTCGTGTCGTTGACCAGCTCGATCGTGAGGCCGGGATGCGAGGCGCCGAACCGCGCGAGCATCGGCGCGATCACTTCGTCGCCGAGCCAGTCGAGACTCGTCACGAGGATCTCGCCGCTGAGGCCCGTATCGCGCGCGGCGATCTGCCGCTGCACCGACAGCGCGCCCGCGTCCATCTGCTCCAACCCTTCGACGAGCGACCGGCCGAGCAACGTGAGCCGCAAGCCGTTCGCGTCGCGGTCGAACAGTTTCGCGTCGAGGCGCCGCTCGAGCGCGTCGAGCCGCCGGCTCACGGTCGGCTGCGTCGTGCCGAGCGTGCGCGCCGCCGCGCTCAACGTACCCTCGCGCGAAATCGCCAGCACCACTTTCAGATCGTCCCAGTCGATCGCCATCGGATGTCCCATGCGTTTTCGAATGACCGGCATGTCGAATCGATGACTGCATTCGGCCGCCGCGCTTCCTAGACTCTCATACGCCGGCCGAATGCGGCCGGCGGTACTTGTATATCTTTGATCCGGAGTCGAACGCATGCTCCAGCTCGACCATCTCATCCTGCGCGTCGGCGACGCGCAAGCGTCCGCGCGGTTCTACGAAAAGCTCGTCGGCCTGCGGCGCGAAGGCCATGCCGGACCGTTCGAAGTGCTGCGCGTGAACGACGATTGCACGATCGACCTGTTGCCGGAACCGCCGAAAGACCCGGTCCATCTCGCGTTTTGCATGGACAGGCGCGCTTTCGACGGCGTGCGCGAAAGGCTGCGAGCGGCGGGCGTCGCCTTCGGCGGCGATCCGTTCGTGCGCGACGGCCGTTCCGCATTGCAGGCGGGCGCTCGCGGCCAGGCCGAAGCGCTGTACTTCTTCGATCCTGACGGCCACAACCTCGAGGTGCGCACGCATGAACCCCGCTGACGTTCGAGTTGCCGCGGCAGATGCCGTCGTGCCGACTTTCGCGGACCTGCGCGACAAAGTGGCCGTGGTCACCGGCGGTTCGCGCGGCATCGGCGCCGCGACGTGCCTTGCGCTCGCGCGCAGCGGCGTGCGGCTGGCGATCAACGGACGCGATCCCGCGGCGCTGCGCGCCAATGTGGCGGCCGTGGAGTCCGTCGGCGGCGAGGCGATCGGCATGGAGGCCGACTGCTCGGATCTCGCGCAGGTGCGGCGCATGCAGGGGCGCGTGGAGGCGCACTACGGCGCGCCGGACTTCGTGCTCGCGTTCGCGGGCGGCGGCACGGGCCGGCCGGTGCCGGTGCACGACATCAGCGAAGAAGACTGGCGATCGAGTCTCGACAACAATCTCACGTCGACGTTCTTCACGGTCAAATGCTTCCTGCCCGGCATGCTCGCGCGCGGCACCGGCGGCATTCTGACGATGGCCTCCGCCGGCGCGCGCGTCGCGGCGGGCGCGCCGGCGGGATACGGCGCGGCGAAGGCCGGCGTCATCCTGCTGACGCGGCATCTGGCGCAGGAGGTCGGACCGCGGGGTCTGCGCGTCAACTGCGTTTCGCCGTCGGCGGTGTTGACCGAGCGCACGCGGGCGACGCTTTCGCCGGAGCGCCGGGCGCGGATGCTGGACGGATTTCCGCTCGGACGTCTCGGCACGCCGGACGACGTGGCGTCCGCGTCGCTGTTCCTGCTCAGCGACGCTTCGGCGTGGGTCACCGGCGTGGTGTTCGATGTGGCGGGAGGGCGGGTGATGGTGTGATTCGCGCGAATCACAGGACTCGCGCCGGCCGCTCCCGTATGCTTTGCGCCCATCGTGGTCCGATCGGCAGTTCATGGGCGAAGAAATTTCAGGCAGCGGCATCGACGATCTGGTTGCGCACCTGTACCAGCAACTGCGCGTCCTGGCGCACAGCGAGCGCCGGCGCGGCGGCGGCCCCGATACGCTGCACACCACGGCGCTCGTCAACGAGGTCTATCTGAAGCTCGCCGATGCCGATCGCCTGCGCTTCGGCGAACCGCGGCAGTTCTTTTCATACGCCGCGCAAGCCATGCGGCACATCCTGCTCGATCGCGCCAAGCTGCGGATGCGGCTCAAGCGGGAGGACAGCCGCCTGCGCGTTTCGTTGACCGATCCCGACATCGAAGCCGTCAGCGTCGACCCGGCCGACGCGGTGGTGCTCGATGCGGCGCTGACGGAGTTGTCGAAGCTCGATGCGCGTGCGGCACAGGTCGTCGAGCTGCATTTCTTTGCCGGGCTCGGACTGCAACAGATCGCCGATCTGCTCGACGTGCACCGGCGCACCGTCGATCGCGACTGGCGCTTCGCGTCGGCGTTCCTCAAAGCGCAACTGGTGTGACGATCGAGCCGCGCCCCGGTCTGCGCGCCTGCTTCGACGCGCTGGTCGAGCTGCCTGCGCATGAGCGCGCGGCGTGGCTCGATGCGCACGCGATCGACGACGAACTCCGCGAGCGACTGCGCAAGATGCTCGCGGCGGACGGTCTGGACAACGCATCGGTGCCGGTTCTGCGCACCGGCGCCGCCGTGCTGGCGACGGAGTTCACGCCGGAGTCCGACGACGGCGCCGGCCTGATCGGCACGAGCATCGGCCCGTACCGGCTGGCCGGCGTGCTGGGACAGGGCGGCACGTCGGTGGTGTTTCGCGCCGAGCGGCCGATGGGCGAGGGTACGCAGACCGTCGCGCTGAAAGTGCTGCGCACCGGTCTTTTTTCCGCCGACAGCCAGCGCCGGTTTCGCCGCGAGCAGGGCGTGCTGAGCCAGCTGTCGCACCCGAACATCGCGGGACTGATCGACGGCGGCATCAGCGCCGGCGGCATTCCGTTCATCGCGACCGAGTTCGTCGACGGACTGCCGATCACCGACTACGCCGATGCGAATGCGCTCGACCTGCTCGCGCGGCTGCGCCTGCTCGCGACGGTCTGCCGGGCGGTGGACGGCGCGCACCGCGCGCTCGTCGTGCATCGCGACCTGAAACCGTCCAACGTGCTGGTGAGCCGCGACGGCGTGGCGAAAGTGCTGGATTTCGGCATCGCGGGACTGCTCGACGACGGCAGCGGAACCACCGCGCAAACGCAGGTGATCTCGCTGACGCCGGGCTACGCGGCGCCGGAGCAGTATCGGCCAGGTCCGGTGACGACGGCGATGGACGTCTACGCGCTCGGCGTGCTGCTCGGCGAACTGCTGACGGGGCGACCCGTCGCGTCGGCTTCGTTTGCGGGTTTGTCGCGCGCGCTCGCCGACGGTTCGCCGGAGACGCCCGCCGGGCTGCCGGCCGCTCCTGCGTTGCGGCGTCTGCTGCGCGGCGATCTCGACGCGATCCACGCGACGGCCTGCGCGCGCGAACCCGATCGGCGCTACGGTTCGGCCGCGCTGCTCGCCGACGATCTCGAACGCTATCTGCACAAGCTGCCGATCGGCGCACACGCGCCGTCGCTGTCGTACCGATTGCGCAAATATGTACAACGCAACCGCCTCGGCGCGAGCGCGCTGATCCTGAGCCTCGTCGCCGTCGTCGTCGGCGTCACGACGACGCTGTGGCAGGCGCGCGTCGCGCAGGAGGAAGGCCGGCGCGCCGCCGCGGTGGGCAATTTCCTGGTCGGCCTGTTCGAGGCGTCGAAACCCGGGCAGCTGCCGGAGCAGCGACTGACGCTCGAACAGGTGGTGCAGCGCGCCAGCGAGCGGCTGCAGGCGGAGAACGACCTGTCGGTACCGACGCGCATCGACATGATGCGCATGCTCGCCGAGGCAAGCATGGCGGCCAGCGATTTTCCCGCCGCGAACCGGCTGCTGGATCGCGCGTCGGCTTTGGGCGCCGCGACGTTCTCGCGCGACGATCCGATGCTGCTGCGGATTCGCCTGCTGCAGGCGCACCTGTTGATTCTCGAGACGCGCTACGCCGACAGCGCGACCGCGTACGAGGCGATCCTGCCGCAGATCCGCGAGGCCGACGACGAGGAGAGCATCCGCGCGCTGCAGAACTACGCGCTCGCGCTGATGTATTCCGCGCGTGCCGAAAAAGCGCTCGACATTTCAGCGCAGGCGACGCGCGCCGCCGTCGTTTTTTACGGCGAAGGCTCGCAGGGCGCGGTGCTCGCGGCGCTGGAACAGGGCAACATGTTCGTCGGCGCGGGACGACCCGCCGACGCGGCGGCGGCGATCGAACCGGCGTTGCGTCGATGGCGCGAAGCGCGCTGGCCGCCGACGCGCGATTTCCTGCGCGGTCTGGTCGATCTTGCGAACACGCGCATGCTGCTCGGCGACGTCGCCGCGGGCGAACGGCTCGCGCGCGAAAATCTTGCGGCGGCCGAACTGATCTACGACGCGCCGAACGTCGACATCGCGCGCGCGTCGCTGAACCTCGGCGAGATGCTGACGCAGATCGAACGCGTGGACGAGGCGCAAGCGCCGATGACGCGCGCGCTGGCGATGTTCCGTGCGATCCACGGCGAAGGGCAGATGCGCGACGCGAACACGCTGACGCGCATCGCGCAGCTGCAATGGCGCAGAAGGGATCTCGACGCCGCGGCGCAGTCGATCCGGCAGTCGCGGCCGTGGTGCGAAAGACCGGGCCTGCATCCGACGCGCACGTGCCTCGAACTCGACACGGAAGACGCGCGAGTCGCGCTGGCACAGGGCGATCGATCACGAGCCGACGCGAGCAGCGCGCGCGGCCTTGCGATGGCGCGCGAGATCTACCGCGACGGCAGCCCGGCGAGCGCCGACCTGCTGCAGCTGCGTGCGGCGGTGCAACTCGGCGACGGCGATGCCGCGGCGGCGCTCGCATCGTGCGACGAAGCGCGGGCGATGCTGCTTGCGATCGGCGCAAGCGAAGGACCGATCGCGGTCGCGGTGCTCGCGCGCCGCGCCGCGGCGCTCGAAGCGCGGCGCCGCTATGCCGAGGCGCTGGGCGATATCCGGCAAGCGCTGGCGCTGTGGCAGCGCATGGTGCCGCAAGGCTATCGGCGCCGCGCTGAGTTGTTGGCGCAACTGGCGCGGCTGCAGTCGGCGACGGGCGATGCGAGCGCTGCGAAAGCCACGGCGAAGGCGGCGCTCGCGTCGATCGATCGGCGAGGCGAGGTCGATGCGGATTGGCTCGCAGTGGTTCTTTCGCTGGCGGGAAGTTAGCGGAAGCCGAGCGTAGCGCGCGTCGCTACGGTGACGACGCGCGCCTGGAGAACGTCGCCTCGTCGACGCCGTTCGACTGTATATCGACCCCGGCGACGTCGGCGATCAACTGCAGCATCGAGTCGAGCGGAATCGACTCGAAGCGAAACGTGGCGCGCCGATCGCCCAGGAGTTCGGCGCCGCGCAACGTCCAGCCGCCGATCGCCTGCAGCCGTGCCGCAACGGCGTCGATCGGCTGGTTCTCGATGTCCACGCTCAGCAGCTTCGGCGAGTCGTCGTTTTTCGTATCCGGTGTGATGCGCACGCTGACGCGCCATTCGCGACCCGGCGCGTCGCTGCCGAACTGCGTCCGCACGCCGAGCGGAATGTCCGATTTTTCCACACGGATATTGCGCTTCAGATCGTCGGCGACGATGTGCGTCAGCCGGCCGTCGTCCGATCGAATGCGAAGCCGGAAGAGGTCGCGACCGCTCGACGCATCGCTCGCGATGCCGGCGCCGCACGACCGGATATCGAGTCGCCGTGCGTCGCTCGACGGCGGCACGGAAAACGCGATGTCGACATTCAAGACGTGGCGACACGGCTCCACGCGAAAATCGCCGGCGGCAAACGCGCTCGTCGACAGGATCAGCCAGAGCATGGCCATTGCCTCGGATGCAAAGCGCGATGAGAACACATCGGGCGCGGCAGGTCAGGGTCTAGCGGCTGGCGACCACACTGAACGTGTTTTCCGCCGTTACCTTGCCCGGAAACGCGATTTCGATCCGCCAGATGCCCGGGCGCTGTTCCCGAGGCATGTCGCAGCGTACGCGCGGCGGTTCCGACAGGGCCCGCTCGATCGGGCAAAGCCCGGCAGCGCTTCGACCGTCGGCGACGACGAGCCTCAAGTGGTCGTTGTCGGCGCGTAGCCTCGGCGGTCGCATCGCGAGTTTTTTTCGACCGGGCGTGATCGGTGCCTGTATCCAATGACGCTATGGGTACTCGTACAGTTGTCCGCCCCGCCCATCGGAACCCGCGCCATGACCGAAACGACCGAAAAGACCGGCGAGTCCTCCGCGACCGCCATTGACGACACGCGCCCCGTCGACAACGTGCCGCCGTTCGTCATTCCCCGCGACCGGCGCAAATACACGCGCTTCCTCGCTCCGCCGTTCGACGGGCCCGGCCTCCAGTTGTTCGAGGGGCCCGAGCACGAGGCGCTCGGTGACGGCCTGACGTTCTATCACTCGGATGGCAGCGCGTTTACGCAGTCGCCGCCTGACGTCAACTACTTCCAGACGCAAGGCGGACAGTTGCTGAGCTTCGGCCAGATCCTCGCGCTGGCCGGCGACTTCTACGGCGTGCCGAGCCAGCCGATTTCCGACGGCGCGAATCCTCAGGAGCAGCAGCAGCGCTTTCAGAACGCGTTCGACACGCTGTACACGGAGACATCGACCAACGGCGTGTACCAGGCGCAGAACATTCTCGCCGTGATGCAGGCGCAGTCGGACGCGGTCGCGAACGCGACCGCGCAGATCCTCGCGGCCGATCCCAAGGCGCAGGATGCGTCGTCGCAGGCGTATTCGCAGACGAACGCCAATCACGAATTCGATGCGCGCTACAACGTCGCGAGCGGCGCCTATCCCACCTCGCCGTGGTACTTCTCGCAAGGCAGCTTCCTCCAGCTTGCGGCCGTGAACTGGGACCACTTCGGCGCGAACGCGATCGCCGCGTATCGCGCGGGCCATACCTTGGCGGTGCAGGCCGCGGCGAACGGCAGCGAGACGCTGGCCTATGCGCTGGAAGCGTTCGCGTGTCACTTCCTGACCGACCTGTTTTCGTCGGGCCACCTGCGCACGCCGCGCAAGGCGCTGAGCACGAGCATCGCGGCCTCCATGTGCTCGCTGCTGATGCACGACGAGGACTGCTACAACGGCCTCATCGTGCAGGACAAGGATGCCAACGTGTGGACGGCCTACGGCGACAAGCGCCTCTTCGATCCGGTGAACCAGACGAACTACTCGAGGGCGAAGAAGGCCGTCAGCATCTCGCTCGGCGAAGTGATCACCGCGCTGCAGAACGGCAAGGCGGCTGCGGCGTCTCCGGCGTTCGCCGCGCTCGACATGATTCCGTCGCTCGATGTCGTGACCAATGCACTCGACAAGCGCAACTGGTCGCCGCTGTACGTGCTCAATGGCAGCTCACCCAAGGTGCGCGACCGATTGGAAGACCTGCGCTGCCGCGTGTGGACGAGTACCTTTTCCTACGGTTCCACTTATTGGCGCATGCCGGCCGGCGGCGTGCACAGCCCGGGCGGTGCGCCGCCGCAAACGGCGACGGGACCTGCGCATTCGGTCGCGTGGCAGAGCCATCGCATCATCGGTTCGAGCGAGAACGACCTCGCCCCGACCGCGGCGATCGTCACCAATTGGAACCCGAATGCGATCAACAACCTGCCGCCCGGCAGCCTCGGCGGCCCGATTCCGCCCGTCGCATTCGATCTGCCGCAGCAGAACACGCTGCTCGTCGCGTTCCGCAAAACGAGCAGCGACGGCAGCAATCACCACCTGCACTACATCCCGGTGCCGATGACCGACGCGCCGACTTTCAAGGTGTACACGCCGTTGGAATTCGCGATCGGCAGCAACCCGTCGCAGACCGTCAACGGCGGCGATCCGGCCATCGTCGCTTCGCCGGGCTCGGCGTTCATCGTGTTCGCCGGTTCCGACGGCACCCTGTATCAGGGAACCTGGCTGACGACCACGCGGTTCTGGTCGACGCCGACCGGCGCCCCCTGCAACCGGCGCTCGACGCCGCCGACACCGGCACCTACAAACTGATCGCGCCGACGAGCGGCAGCGACGCCGCGCCGCGAGTGGCGCTGTGCAGCATCGGCGGCGTGGGCCTCTACATGGCGTTTCCGGCGCGTTCGGTGCCGAACAGCACGGGCAACATCGTTTTCTTCACATGGAACGGCGAGGGCGCGTTCGGGACGCCGAAGCCGGTTGTCTACACGGCGGGCGGCGGCGCCGCGGTGTATCCGAAGACGACATTGCCGGTGAGCCTGATCGAATTCGGCGGCGCTCTGCTGCTGGCATTCGCCGATTCGGCGAACAACAACGCGATCCAGGTGCTGCGCAATACCGGCGGCAACACCGCCTGGACCCAGCTGACCGCCGCGGTGAAGAGTGCGAACGGGCAGCCGGTGAGAACGCATTCGGCGCTGAGCCTCGTCGAATACGGCGGCGCGGTGGTGCTGGTCGTCAACGACAACAATGGGAACATCTACACCCACGGCTACGAGCCGAAAGCCAACCGCTGGGTCGACTACCTGATCTCGGGAACGTCGAACGGCAACGGCGTGAGCGCGCCGCTGCAGACGAAGTACGGCCTGAGCGCGGTGAGCTTCGGCGGCGACGCGTACGTCGTGTTCACCGACAAGGCGAACGGCGCGCCGAGCATCATGACGACGGCGACGGGTACGTAGTCGTCACGACGGGGCGTCGGCGGATCGTCCGCTGCGCCCCGTTGTCGTGCCGGCGGCGGCGCTTGCCGAGTTACGCCAGGTGCTGCCCGTTGCCGCGACGAATCCGAGCTTTCCCTCCGGAGAAAGCGATGACGACGCGCGGTCTTGGATTCCGTACCTTCGCGTCTCGGCAGGTCGGCGTGATCCCGTTCCGGCTGATCGCGATACCGCTGGTAGTAGCTGCGGCGATTGCCTTCTGAACAAGGCGATCTGTGCGGGACTCGATTTCCTGGTGACGGCTCCCCGAGCGCTGCGAAGGCAGACAAGCCCGTTGCCCGTTGCCGTGCTTCGCGCACGGATGAAGTTGATCGATGTCAAGTTCCATGGCGCCAATGCGCGCAGGATGCGCCAACGACCTCTCAAGGAGATGTGCAATGAACGACGTGACTTCGCAAGCTCCCCAGGCCGCATCAGATCATTCCCTCGTCACGACCCCGATATCCGCGGAAACGCCGCGTTGGACGCATCGGCTGCGCGACGGGACGGGTGTACTGATCCGGGCCTTGCGCAAAGAAGATGCGGCGCTCGAGCGGACGTTCATCGAGAGACTGTCGCCGGCGTCGCGCCGATTTCGGTTTCTGGGGCAGATCGCGTCGCCGAGCGACGAGCTCATTCGCTCGTTGACCGATATCGACTATGTGCATGATGTTGCGTTCGTGGCATTGCTGCACGCCGACAACGAAAAAAAGGAGATCGGTGTCGCGCGCTACGGCACCTCGGCGGACGGAACCCGCTGCGAATGCGCCGTCACGGTCGCCGACGAATGGCAGGGACGCGGTCTCGGAACGGTGCTCCTCGAGCACCTGGTCGACGTCGCGCGGGAACGAGGGATACGGGAGATGTATTCGATCGACGCCGCAGACAACCATGCAATGCGCGATCTGGCCGACGCTTTCGGATTCACGCGCACCACGGATCCGGACGACCCGACGCTGGTGACCCATCGTCTGCGCCTGTAGGCCGGTTGCGTTCCCGAAGCCGATAGAGCGGTGATCGATGCGTTGCGACCGCGCCGCACATCGCAGCCGTCGCAGCGCATCGTCGCGTCGGGCAGCGGTGCGCCGCGCACGGCGAGCGGCTTGCGTCGAGCCATCATTCGTCGATCGCGACCGGACAATCGAACCGGCACACGAAAGCTCGGGCGATGCCGTTCGATGCCCCGCGCCGGATCGGGCGCGGCCCGCAGTTCGCCGGCCGGCATCCGCAGCTTCGCGTTCTCCGGCGAGCCCCATCGGGCTGCCGCGCGTCGACATTGAAAATTTCCGAGAAATTATAGCGACGTACCCGGCGCCGCCCGGCGTGGCGTAGTCCCGCCCATGCGCCGCCACGGTCCGATTCGTGCCGCGCGCTCTCTCTGCCGGCGCACGTCGAGTCGGGTCAACACATGCGACGGTTACGCACCGTTACAAACGGTTGCGGCACCGTCGTCGTCCGCACGT
Organism: Tahibacter soli; assembly: GCF_025717065.2. Taxonomy (GTDB): domain Bacteria; phylum Pseudomonadota; class Gammaproteobacteria; order Xanthomonadales; family Rhodanobacteraceae; genus Tahibacter; species Tahibacter soli. The sequence continues at coordinate 326,210 of NZ_JAOVZO020000003.1, forward strand.
CGCGGCCGTGTAGCTTGCACAGCACGAAATCGTCGCAGTCCCGCACCGGAGCTCATCATGTCCGCCGTCGCATCCACCGTTTCGTCAACCGCCTCCACCCATGCGCTTTCGCCCAGATTGCCGGCCCCGGCACTCGACATCGATGCGGTCGCCGCGCATGTGCCGGTATTGCGGCGGCGCCTCCTCGCCGGGCAGCACCTCTTTCGCGCCGGCCAGCCGTTCAGGGCGCTGTACTTCGTGCACGCCGGATTCCTGCGCACGAGTCTCGTCACGAGCGACGGGCGAGAACAGGTGACCGGCTTCTCCATGCGCGGCGATCTCCTCGGCGCGGAGTCGATCGGCTCCGCCACGCACGTCAACGACGTCGTCGCATTGGACACCTGTGAAATCGTCGAATTGCCCTATCCCGCGGTTCTTGCCGCGTGCCTGGCGGTGCCGCAGTTGCACGGGGCGCTGATGCAGGCATTGGCGACGGAGCTTCGGCGTGATCGCAGCTGGATGCTGGCGATCGGTACGTTGTCGGCCGAGCGTCGCGTCGCGGGATTTCTGCTCGACCTTGCCGAGCGCTACAAGGCGCTGGGTTTCAGCGCGAGCCATTTCGTGCTGCGCATGAGCCGCGTCGACATCGGCAATTTCCTGGCACTCAAGCATGAGACGGTGACGCGCGCGCTGTCGCATCTGGCGGCAACCGGCCTGATCGAGGTCGACCGGCGCGAGATTCGCATCCGCAGTACGTCGCAGCTCGAGGCTCTGGCGTGCGGGTGCGGCGACGAGGCGAGAGCGGCCTGACGACTCGTTACGGCGCGCGGTCGAGAACGTCGCGCACGGCACCGGCGAGATCTTCCTTGCGGTAGGGTTTCCGAACGAGGGGTACGCCGCGCGGAAGATCCGAATCCAGGCCGTCGTATCCGGACGTCAGCAACACCGGCAGATCCGGGCGCATCGATCGTGCCGCGTATGCGAGTTCGATGCCGGTCTGGCCGTTTCCGAGCACGACGTCGCTGAAAAGCAACGCGATCTCGGGTTCGTCGCGCAGTACGGCGAGTGCCTGGGCCGCGTCGGAGGCTTCGTGGACGGAATAGCCGAGGGAGCGCAGAAACGCGACGGCGATGCCGCGCACTTCGAACTCGTCCTCGACGACGAGTATCGCCTCCTTGCCCCGGCGAGGCGTGGCGGCGGGGGCGTTGACGATACCGGGAGCGCCGGTCGAGGCGACGGGCAGATACAGCTCGATGAGCGTACCGTAGCCGAGTTGGCTTTGCGCCAGGAGATGTCCGCCGGACTGCTTGACGAAGCCGTAAACCATGCTCAGACCGAGGCCGCTTCCCTTGCCTGCTTCCTTGGTCGTGAAGAAGGGCTCGAACGCGCGCGCGAGCACGTCGGGCGACATGCCGAGACCGCTGTCGGCTACCGATACGGCGATATAGTTGCCGGCGGGCAGTTCGCTCGTCGCCGCGCCGGCGTCGACGTCGAGCGCTCGGGCAGTCAGCTCCAGACGCCCGCCGCGCGGCATCGCATCGCGGGCGTTCAGGGCAAGATTCAGCAAGGCACCTTCCAGCTGCGAGGGATCGGCGAATACGGGCGGCAGTGCCTTGCCGGCTTCCCCGCAATCCACCTCGACGCGGATCGTTTCGCCGAGCGTGCGCTTGAGCATGACGCCGAGTTCGTCGAGCAGCTTGCGCGTATCGATCGCGGCCGGACTCAGACGCTGGCGCCGCGCGAATGCCAGGAGCTTGCGCGTGAGTTCCGCGCCGCGGCCGACCGCACGCAGCGCGCGCGCGATCACGTCGCTCGCATCGGGGTTGTCGACCAGCTCGTCCTCGAGGATTTGCAGGTTGCCGGAGACGATCGTCAGGAGATTGTTGAAATCGTGCGCGATTCCGCCGGTCAGCTGGCCGACCGCGTCGAGGCGCTGCGCGTGCGCAAGCTGGTCCTGCGTCTGGTGGCGCAGCGCCGCGGTCGCGAGCACGTTGGCGACCACCTTGAGGAAATGTTCGGCATCGCGGTCGAAAACGCGGCGCCTGCGCATCAGCACGACCAGCGCCCCCATCGGGTTGGCCATGTTCAATATCGGTACGAAACAGCCGCCCTCGACGCCGGCTGCCGCGAAGTCGCTGCGTATCGACGCCGGCACGAACGAATCGAGGGGATGTGCTTCGGCACCCGCACCCGCGCCGGCGACGGCGCTCAGGTCGATCGAACGGCAAGCCGCAGCGACGACGTCGGAGTCGACGCTGCGCGCGGCACAGGAAAGAATCTCGCCGCGTTGCGGTTGCAGCACGAAGATTCCCGCGCCGTCGGCATCGAGGGCTTCGACCACCAGCGGTGCGACCTTCTCGGCAAGGTGGTCGAAATCCGGGGCCTCCAGCGCAAGCTGACCGATCTTCGCCGTGAAGGCGTCGTACCGCGATCGCGCCAATGCCTGCCGCTGCCGTTGCGTCTCGGAAATATCGCGGATCGACGCGGCGAACAGCGTCGCGCCGGCGTCGCTGACCGGGCTGAGCGCGATTTCGACCGGAAAGTGGGTGCCGTCGCGGCGACGGCCGACCAGTTCCTGTCCCGCTCCCATCGGCCGGACGCGCGGCCGCTCCATGTAGCGAGCCTTGTGCGCCAGATGGGCATCGCGCACGTGCTCCGGCAGCATGATTTCGACCGGCTGGCCAAGTAGTTCGTCGACCGCGTATCCGAACAAGAGCGCCGCCTGCGGATTGGCGAGCACGATGCGACCGTCCAGACCGACCACCACCATCGCGTCGGGGGCCGTTTCGAACAAGGCGCGATAAAGCGCGGATCGCTCGTCCGGTGCGTGGCTCGTCATTTGCGCTCCACCGCAGGAACGAAGAGATATCCGGCGCCGCGAACGGACTTGATCAATGCAGGCTGGTTCGGGTCGATCTCGAGCTTGCGTCTGAGGCGTCCGATCTGCATGTCGATGGCCCGGTCGAACGGACCGGCTTCGCGACCGTGAATGCTGCTCATCAAGGCGTCTCGCGAGAGCACGCGATTGGGCTGGAGGACGAATGCACGCAGCAGGTCGTACTCGCCGCTCGTGAGCGCGACGGACTTTCCGTCGGGAGCGTGCAGCGAGCGTGCCGCGAGGTCGAACCGAAAGTCGGCGAACACGACGACATCGCGAGCGGGCGTTGCGGTCGGAAGCGGCTTTTCCGCGGGGGCCGAACGACGCAGCACGCTGCGCACGCGCGCGAGCAGTTCGCGCAGATCGAACGGCTTCGTCACATAGTCGTCCGCACCCAGTTCGAGCCCGACGATACGGTCCACGGAGTCGCCCCGGCCGGTCACGATAATCACCGCACCGTGCCAGTGCTCGCGCAGGTAGCGCGTCAGGGCGAGGCCGTCCTCGCCGGGCAGTCCAAGGTCGAGCAGAACGAGATCGATCGTCTCGCCGGCGATCTGCCGCCGCATTTCGTCGCCGCCCGTTGCCGTACTGATGCGGAAACCTTGCTTTGTGAAGTAAAGCACGAGCAGGTCGAGGACTTCGCGATCGTCGTCGACCGCCAGCAGGTGGGGCGAAGTCGTTGCGCTGAACCCGATCATGGCGGCAAGGAGCGAAAAGGTCGGCGACGATGGTACCCCTGCCGTGCCTTCCGCGCGACAGCCTCTTCGCAGAAGCGGCTGTCGCGCGATGTACTGTCCAAGAATGGACAATTGGACCGCCCGGGCGATCGGATGACTGCGCGACACCGCCTCTCGATACAGGAACGGGCGGCGCCGTTTCCGACACGTCTGCCCGATGGCGGAGGACGGCCCTTCTTTCAGGTGCGGGTTTTCGAGCATGGCGGCGCGCCGGCGAGTCCGGCTATCGGCGTGCCTTCGCAGCATCGCGGCGAGTTACGAACCGTTACTTACCGTTGCGGCGCTGTCGTCGTCCGCTCGCTCGATGTGAGTACCTTTGTTCGCGCCGGGTGGGAATTGCTTGCAGGTATCGGTCGAGAGCGGGGTCTTCGCGATGAAAATTCTCCTTGCCGTCGATGGAGGCTCTCACAGCCGCCGGGCCGTCAAGTATGTAACGTCGAACTGGCGTCTGTTCGAAGGCAGGGCCGCGTTGACGCTGCTGCACGTCGACCCGCCGCTGATGACGCGCGTCGCCCGGGCACTGGGGCGTGAAGAAGTTCAGCGCTACCACGCCGACAATGCCAAGGCGTCGCTCAAGCACGCACGCGCCGCTTTGCGGCGCGCGCGGATCGCCTGCACCGAGCAATGCCTCGTCGGCGACCCCGGAACGACGATTTCGCAGACGGCGTCGGCCGGCCGATACGCAATGGTCGTCATGGGTTCGCACGGCCACGGCGCGTTCGGAAATTTACTGCTGGGGTCTGTCGTAACCAAGGTGCTGCACGGGTGCAAGGTGCCCGTGCTCATCGTCCGATGATCGGCGAATTCGACGGGGTTGGGTGTCATGTTCGACGACCTGCTGGTCTTTTGCCTCAACGATGAAAACTGGCCGCGAGCGATCGCCTACGCGCGATCGCTCGCCCCGTCGTCGGGCGGGCGGACCACGGTTCTGGTGCGGAAGGCGGCCGACCTGTCTCTCGTGGACGCGGATGCTTCGACGCGCGTGGTGCATTGCCGTTCGGGATTGGCGGAGTCGATCGGCTTCCATGCCGCGTGGGCGGACGTCGTCGTGATCGATGCGCCAGCCGCGCTGGCGGACCTGGAATCCATCCTGTGCGACGGCGGACGTCCTTGTGCGGTGCTCCCGTTCGGCGCGCGGACGCCGGCGCCGCCGCGCAGGATCGCCGTCGGCTGGAACGGCTCGCTCGAATCCATGCGAGCGCTCAAGGCGGCGTTGCCGCTGCTTCGTCGCGCCGAGCACGTCGTCGTCCTCGACGCGGGCAGGAAGTCGCACGAGATGTGCGACGCAACGCCGTGTGCGGCGACCTGGCTGGCCGAACGCGGCATCTTCGCGGCGCGTGTTCGAAGCGACAGCGCGGCGCAAGGCGGCAGAACGCTCGTCGAGCTCGCCGCGGAACACGCGGTCGACCTCCTCGTGCTCGGGGCGTATCGCCATCAGCGCTTCACCGAATGGGACACCGGCGCGACGCTCGATCAAGTCCTGCGCGACGGCGACATACCCGTACTGCTCGGCCACTAGATCGCCGAGCGTCCACTCCTGGAGAGAACGCCATGCAAGACATCCTGTTGCCGCTGACCGACGCCTACGACCGAAACGCGGCCTGTGTCTACGCGGCCGAACTCGCCGCGGGCCTTGGCGCTTCGTTGACGGCGCTGTATGCAGTGCAACCCTTCCTCGGCGGACCCGCCTTCAACTCTCCCGGCGTGATCGCCGAGGCCGTCGGCTATCTGCTGGAACAGCGCAAGGCGGCGGTCGAGGGTGCCGCGCCTTTCCTGGATTGGGCGCAGCGCCGGGGTGTAGCGAGGGCGCTCTGGGAAACATCGGATGCGCCGTTCGCACGTGCCGTCGCCGCCGCAGCCAGTTGGCACGACATCGTCGTGCTGCAGGCCGACGCCGACACGGAAACCGGTCGCGCGGCGATGCTCGGCGAGGTATTGCTGACCTGCGGTCGGCCTTGCATCGTCGTGCGCGGCGCAGCGTCCGCGCCGCCGCGGCGCATCGCCGTCGCCTGGAACGGTTCCGTTGAATGTGTCCGCGCCGTCCAGTCGTCGCTGGGACTTCTGCTGCGCGCCGACGAAGTCGTCCTGCTCCAGAGCGAACCTTCAGAGCGGACCGCGTCGCAATTGCCGCGCATCGATACGTATCTGAAACGGCACGGCGTGCGTCCGACGTACCACCCGCACAAGATCGGAGATCGTACGCCGGGCGAGTCTCTGCTGCAGGCCGCTCAGGCGGCGGGCGCCGATCTGATGGTCATGGGCGCCTACGGCCACAGCCGCTTCAGCGAATGGGTGCTCGGCGGTGCGACGCGCCACGTGCTCGAAGAGGCGCGCCTCCCGGTATACCTGAGGCACTGACCCGTGAAAATCACGATCCTCGACGGACACCCCGATCCGGATGCGGCAAGATTCGTACACGCGCTCGCCGACGCCTATGCGGCGGGAGCCCGGCAGAACGGACACCAGGTCCGGCGTATCGACGTCGCGCGAATGACGTTCGGGCTTTTGTCGACGAAGCAGGAATTCGAATCCGCCGAACCCGAGGAGGCGATCCGCGGCGCGCAGGCGGACATCGCGTGGTGCGATCACTTCGTCGTCCTGTATCCGCTCTGGCTCGGCGACGTCCCGGCACGCCTGAAAGGACTTTTCGAGCAGGTCTTTCGTCCCGGCTTCGCGTTCGCGGCGGCCCGAAAAGGCCGCTTCCCGACTCGCCTGCTCGCCGGCAGATCGGCCAGGATTGTCGTCACGATGGGAATGCCGGCCGTCGTCTACCGCTGGTTCTTTCGCGCGCACAGCGTGAAATCGCTTCAGCGCAACGTGCTGGGCTTTTGCGGGTTCGGTCCCGTGCGCAGCCTGCTGATCGGGGCCGTTGAAAATCTCACGCCGGCCCGACGCGACAGGTACCTTCAGCAGATGCGTGCCCTCGGCCGCGATGCCGGGTGAGTGCGCAGCCGCGTCGCTCAGCGCCCGGCGTCGCCGCCGGCGCCCGGTTCGACGGCTTCGTCTGCGACGGACGCCAACTCGCGTTCGCCATGAAGCCGCAAGAGATGATTGACCTTTTCGTGAAGGTGCCTGATCTCGAGTTCGGCTTTCAGGTTGACCCGGTAGTCGTGGTCGGCGCGTTCGCGATCGCGCGCGGCCGCGCGGTTCTGGCTCATCAGAATGATCGGTGCCTGGATTGCGGCGAGACACGACAACACCAGATTGAGCAGGATGAAGGGCGGCGGATCGAATGCCGCGTCGCGCAGAAGCGCGCCGTTGATCACGATCCACGAGCCGAGGACGGCCGAAAACCACAGAAGGAACGCCCAGCTCCCGCCGAACGATGCAATTGCGTCGGACAGCCGTTGCCCGCGCGTGCGGCTGTCCGATCCGGCGTCGAGCGAACAATCGTCGCTGGTCGAGACATCGATGCTGACGGCGAGCAAACTCTCGCGCCGGAGCGAGTCCTGTACGTAGCCGCTGCGCAGGCGGTCCAGATCCTGCTCGCAGATGCGGCCTCTGAGCGAAAGTTGCGCATGCGTGCGGCGCGCGTATTCGAGCAGCGAAGCGCCGAGCGTGTGGAGCGGCCAGGACGCGGCCGAGCGGGTCAGATGCTTGCCGCAGACGGCGCAGCGCGAAGCGTTTCCGGATCGCGAACGCGGCAGGCGCGTGGCCATCAGCTCACCACCAGCACCGGCAGATCGCAATGCGCAAGTACCTGCTGCGTCTGGCTGCCGAACAGCAGCGCCGCAACGGCGCCGCGTCGATGCGACGCCATGACGATCAGGTCGCAGTCAAGCTTGAGCGCGCTGGAAACGATCACTTCGTGAGGCTGGTCGCCAGCCGCGCGGATCATGCTGCACTCCACACCCGCCGCATGCGCCACTCGGGCAGCGTAGTTGAGCATGTCGCGCGCCCGATCGACGTCGGCTGTGCCGCCGCCGGAGGCTCTCTGCGGCGGTTCGATATGCAGCGCGGTGACCTTCGCATGCATCTGCCGCGCGAGACGCACGCCGCAGCGAACAGCGGATTCCGATGCCGGCGAATCGTCCATCGGAAGCAGGAGATGTTTGTACATTGGAGTCGCCGCCTCGCCGATGATTACCGGCTCATTGGGACATCGCCGCACCTGTTGCGTGTTGATCTGGCTCAAGCGCCGCTGCCGGAACGCTCATCGCCGGTCCGTCATGTCGAGAACGACACGGCCGTCGACGCGCCCGGCGCGCAAGTCGTCGAAGACCCGGTTGACCTCTTCCAGACGGGCCGTGTGCGTATGCGTCGTCACCTTGTTCGCGACGGCGAATTCGACGGCCTCGGCCAGATCCTTGCGCGTACCCACGATCGAGCCGCGAACGGTGATGCGCTTGAGCACGACGTCGAACACGGGCGTCGGAAACGCGCCGGGCGGAAGACCGACCACGCTGATCGTGCCGCGGCGGCGCACCAGGTTGAAGGCCTGTGCGAACGCGGGCAGCGAGACCGCCGTCACGAGAACGCCGTGCGCGCCGCCGCCCGTCGCCCGCGCGACATGCGCCGCGGCTTCGGGGTCGGTCGCGTCGACGGCGACATCGGCGCCCATCGATGTCGCGAGCGCGAGCTTGTCGGCGCCGACGTCGAGAGCGGCGACCTGCAGGCCCATGGCCTTGGCGTACTGAATGCCCACATGTCCCAGTCCGCCGATGCCGACGATCGCGAGCCATTCCCCCGGCTTTGCCTCGGTTTCCTTGATGCCTTTGTAGGTCGTCACTCCCGCGCACAGGATGGGCGCCATCCGGATCTCGTCCGTGCCGCTCGGAAGCGGCACCACGTAGGCGGCGTTGCCGATCGCGTAGTCGGCGAAAGCGCCGTTCACACCGTAGCCGGTGTTGTGCTGGGATTCGCATACGGTCTCCCAGCCGCTGACGCAGTGCTCGCAGGCGCCGCAGGCGTCATGCAGCCAGGGCAGACCGACCAGGTCGCCTTCCCGGAGACGGGTAACGCCGGGACCGCACGCGGCGACGAGGCCGATTCCTTCATGACCCGGTATGAAAGGCAGAGAGGGCTGAATCGGCCAGTCGCCGTCGGCCGCATGCAGATCGGTATGGCAGACGCCGCACGCGAGAATGCGAACCAGCACTTCCCCGTAGCGGGGTTCGGGGATGGCCGTCTCTTCAATCGTCAGCGGAGCGCCGAAGCGGCGAACGATCGCGGCACGCATCGTATTCGACATGAGAGTAGTCCCGCACGAGATTCAGTGTGCGGCAACTTATCGTTGTCCCTGCGGCGCGATGTTGACGTGTATCAAGGAGGGCGGCTCGCGCCGGACGCGTGGAAAATCAGGGCGAGGTTTCGACCGGAGGGGCCGATGCCGATGAACCGCATCCGCCGACGAAAGGCGAGCGGTTCAGCCATTGCGTCACAGGGAAATAGGCGAACACGAGAGAACCGTCCCGGATCGTGTTTATCAGCGCCGGCGCAATTTCGCGGCGTACAGCCGGGCATCCAAAGCTTCGCCCGAGCCGGCCCTGGCCCAGGATCACGCGCTCGCTGACGTAGTCGGCGCCATGCATAACGATAGCTCGCTCGAGCGCGCGGTCGTTGAAACCGGCGTCCAATCCGCGAAGGCGCAGCGAGTAGCCGTTGTGCCCGGTGTACGTGTCTTGCGTGACGAACAGTCCCACGCTCGACATGAGGCTGCCGGCGTCGTTCGAAAAGCGTTGCGCGAAATTGTCGCCGCTGTTGCGCCCGTGTGCGACCCATTCCTCGAAAAGCAGCGTGCCGAGCGACAGATCGAAGACCCACAGTCGCCGCTCGGTCGACGGTTTCGAATAGTCGATGACGCTGAGCGTCTTCGGCGAGGTGGCCGGCTCCCTGGCGCGAACGCAGGCCAAAGCGCGTGCGGCCAGACCCAGAACCTCGCGGTCCGCGTTGGGCGCAGCCCGCGCGAGATCGGACGCCAGCGCGTCGGCGGAGAAATTCGCCGCAGGTGTCGGCGCGGCCGCTAATAGAGCGACGACCAGTTGCGTTGCGGCGGGGAGGAGCGACTCGATCAAAGGCTTGGGGAATTTCCAAGTGGCGACGGAAGCTTAGCGAATTTCTCGCCGCGGCGCCGACGCGGCTATCGGCTCGCGGACGGCGCGGGTTCCGCGATGTCGCGAATCCCCGGGCGATCGGTGACGAGAACCGTCGTTCCCGGTACGATCGACGCATTGACGCGGCGCGCGAAGTCGGCGGGAACGCGTACGTGATCCGCCAGTTGGTCGATCGATGCGACGGTGCTCACATAGTCGAAGGCGTGCACCGACCAGCGGCGGCGGGGCCACAGGGGATCGAGCCGGCTCGGCGCATTGTCGAAGTCCGCCGTCGCGACAAGAACCAGCGATCCGCTGAACGAGAACTCGTCCGAAACGTCGATGGGCGACGCGGCGATCAATATGCCGTCGCGCATCACATACACCTTTTGATCGCTCAGCGCGACGAGTATGTTCGTAGGGCCGCTCGTATAGGACGGCGCGTCGCTCCACCACGCACCCTCGCCGGCGCCCGTGCGGTGCGGCGAACCCGAAGGATCGATCGGCGCCAGGAGGGCAGGGTGCGCGACACCCGGTGACGACGTTCCGGCGCTTGCAACGATGATGGTTTCTCCGTTGCGCGTGACCTCGAACAGCTTGCGCGCGAAAGCCGTCGGAAGCCGAATGCAGCCGTGCGATGCCGGATATCCGGGTAGCGCTCCCGCATGCAGCGCAACGCCATCCCAGGTCAGTCGCTGCATGAACGGCATGGGGGCGTCGTCGTACAAGTCTGATTTGTGAAATCGCGCTTTTTGGAGGATCACAAAAGTACCTTGCGGCGTCTCGTGCCCCGGGCGACCTGAGCTGATGGTGCTGATGCCGATGGCGATGCCGTTGCGATACACGTACAGGCGCTGTTCGTCGAGACTGACGACGACGACCACCGGTCCGGCGGGGGCGACTTCGGGATGCCAGCGATATTGGCCGGGCTTCAGCGAAAGGATCGCATCGGTGGGCGCGGCGACGCTCGCGGCAACCGCGACGCAGATCAGCAAATACGGCAGCAGTCGGCGTAACCGTTGCCGGCCGGCGCCGCCGGCTGGCCGCGTGGCCGACGATCCGGAAGTGACCTTTGTTGCTGGCATCGGGAGTGGTTCCGTTGTCGAAAAGGCCGGGGGCGTCAGGCGCCTCGTGTACGGGCTGTATCGGTCGCGCCGTGCGTTATGGCAGCGGGAGCTTTACCCGGCGCAGCGAGGGTGCGGCACATGCCGTCACCGCGTTCGCGTCGATTCGTCGCGAAAGTGCGCGTCGCCGATCGAGGCGGTCCAGTCGGCGATTCGCATCACGATGCGGTTCAAGGCCGCCTGAAATGCGGCATAGACGCCGGGCAGCTTCGCATCGGCACACGCTTCGTCTTCGACGAAGCGGCGCGATGCGAGAACCTGTCCGTTGGACGCATCCACCAGTTGCGCCGTGATCTGAATCGTCGCCGTCGGCAACGGGGCGCCGCGAAACTCGATCTGAAAGCCGTGCAGGTCAGATCGCAAGACGTAATCGGCAGTCAGGCCGCTCGACGGTGTGCCGACGCCGGTCACGCCGGCGTACTCGCGCAAGCCGTCGACAATGAAGCGCTGCATCATGACCGGTACTTCGTCGCTCCAACGCGCGCCCCGGTAGAACTGAAGCGTGCCCGGCTCTTCCACGACGACGATGCGCGTACCCGCCAGCGGTTCCAGCGTCGCGGGTTCCGCCACCCACAGTTGCCATCGGCGGGGCGCGGCGGGAACGGACGAGCCGTTTGCGGGAAGCGCTATGTGCGGTGCATAGACGGTCAGGGCCTCTCGCTTGCCGGCCACCAGCGAACACGCCGAAAGCGATACCGCCAGCGCGCCTGCGACGATCCACGTTCTCGGTCTGTTCATCGCGGTTCGAATTCCTTGACGGGTTCTTGTCCGAGCAGGTAGGCGGCCGGGTTTTCCCGCAGTCGCGCGGCGACGGCGCGGATCGAGCGCAGCGTCGATCGCAACTCGGCGACCGCCGGCGATATCTGCGACAGCCCGTCTCGTCCGAAACCGGCGATGGCCGCGCGATTCTCGTCCAGCACGGCATTGGCGGTATCGGTCGTCCGCCGGACCGAATCCAGCCAGGCGCGCGCGGAGGCCAGCGTGAGCCGGCCTTCGCGGTCGACGAGCGTTCGCGCGGACGCGGCGAGCGCGTCCACGCGAGCGAGCGTGTCTTCCAGCCGTGCCGACGTCGTCGCCAGCGTCGCGATCGCTGCCTTCAGTTCGGCGCGCTGATCGGCGACCGCGCCGGTGACCTGGTCGATATGTTCGAGCGAGCGGGCGACATGGCTCATGTTTTCGTCGGACAGCAACGTGCCGACGCGCGCCAGCACGTCGTTGGCGTTGACGGCCACGTCCTGCCCCGAGGCCAACAGCGTCTGCAGCGCGGACGCATCGGCGACGATGCGCGGATATTCGTCGCCGGCGGCCGCGGTCAGGCGCGGTGCCGCAGGGCTTCCGCCGGAGAGCTGGATCACGGTGACTCCGGTAAGGCCGACCAGATTCAAACTGGCCTTCGTATCGGTTTTGACGGGCGTGCCGCCGAACAGTCGGACGCGAATCACGACCTGGCGGGGGTCGTCGTTCGCCAGCGACAATTTGCGAACGTCGCCTACTTGTATACCGTTATACTGAACGGCGCCGCCGACGGTGAGCCCCGTCACCGCCTCCTTGAATACGATGTCGTAGTAGTCCCACTCCCGGTCCAGCGACAGTTTTCCGATCCACATCACGAACAGCAGCGCCGCGATGAAAACGGTCAACGTGAAGGCACCGATCAGGACGTAGCTGGCGCGTGTTTCCATGACGAGCTCCTCAAGCCGGCGTGCCCTGCGCCGATCCGTGCGACTGCGCGCTGCGTGCGCGCGGACCCTGGAAGCACTGGCGAATCCAGGGGTCGGGGTGGCGTTCGACGACCGCTATGCGATCGACGACGACGACGCGACGATCGGAGATAACCGCGACGCGGTCGCAGATCGCGTACAGGCTGTCCAGATCGTGGGTAACCAGGAACACGGTCAGGTTGAGCGCGTCCCCCAGCGTTCCGATCAGCGCGTCGAACGCCGCCGCGCCCACCGGGTCCAGGCCGGACGTCGGTTCGTCGAGAAACAGAACTTCCGGATCGAGTGCGAGGGCCCGGGCGAGACCCGCTCGCTTGCGCATGCCGCCGGAAAGCTGGGCCGGGTACTTTGCCGCCGCGTCGCTCGGCAGCCCTGCGAGTCGGATCTTGAGCATCGCGATTTCGTCGGCAAGTCCGGCCGGCAACCGGAAATTCTCGATCAGGGGTACTTTGACGTTCTCCAGCACGGTCAACGACGAGAACAACGCGCCATCCTGAAACATCAGCCCGAACCGACGATCGATTATCTGGCGGTCCTCCGGGCGCAGACGGGTAGTGTCCTGGCCGAACAAGGTGACGCGACCGTCCGTGGGTTCCTGCAGCCCGACGATGGAACGCAGCAAAACCGACTTGCCTGCTCCCGAGCCGCCGATCACGCCCAGCACCTCGCCGCGGTATACGTCCAGATCGAGTCCGTCGTGTACGACCTGCTTGCCGAAGACGTTGCGCAGTCCGCGTACCCGGATGACGGATTCGCGCGCCTCGTTCACAAGTGGATCTCCATGAAGAACATGGCGAACAATGCGTCGAAAACGATGACGAGAAAAATGGCCTGAACGACCGAAGCCGTCGTATGCCGACCTACGGATTCGGCGCTGCCCTGAACCTTGAATCCTTCCAGGCACCCTACGGCCGCGATCAGAAACGCGAACACGGGGGCCTTGGACATGCCGACCCAGAAGTGGCGCAGGCTCGTCGTCTCATGCAGCCGTGCAACGAACATGCTCGGCGTGATGTCCAGCGACATCGAACCCACGATGCCGCCGCCGACGAGACCGGCGAACATGCCGATCACGGTGAGGGCCGGCAGCATCACGAGCAGGGCGAGCAGCCGCGGCAAGACGAGCAGCTCGATGGGGTCGAGCCCCAGCGCCGCGATCGCGTCGAGTTCCTCGCGACTCTTCATCGACCCGATTTGCGCCGTGAACGCGCTGCCCGAGCGTCCGGCGAGCAGGATTGCGGTCAGCAGCACGCCGAACTCGCGCAGGAACGAGTAGGAGACCAGTTCGACCGTGTAGATCGACGCGCCGAAGTCGCGCAGCACGGTCGCGCCGAGAAAGGCCACCACCGCACCGACCAGAAAAGTCAACAATGCGACAATGGGGACTGCGTCGAGCCCGGTCTGCTCCATATGAAATACCGTCGCTGTGACGCGCAGTTTCCTGCGGCGCACGACGACTTTCGCGAGCGTCGCGAGAACTGCGCCGACGAAGCCGAGGAGTTCCCGGGTGCGTTGCCACAGTCCGGCGATCCAGACGCCGACACGTTCGACCATCCGAACGAAATTCGCGTGTTTCGCCGCCGGCGGCGCGAGGGTGTCCAGTCTGGCGAAGACGAGATCGAGCAGCGCGAGATCGGCCTTGCTCATGTTGTCGATGCGATGATCGGCGAATCGCGTGCTTCCGTGCCGCAGCAGCCGGCCCAGGAGCAGCGCTCCGGTCGTGTCGAACGCGCCGAGCCCGGCGGCGTCGACGGTCAAGGCTCCGTCGGCGCTCCGGATGGCTGCAAGGCGTTCGATCTGCGCGCAGAGCCGTCCCGCGTTGGCGAGCGTCCAATCGCCGTCCATGCGGATGCTCGGACGCGCGGTTCCGTCCGGGACGTCAATGAAGGCGGCATCTACCATGCTCGATCGCTCGGAACGACGTGGGGCATTCCTAGACTGCCGACGCGCCGCCGGTCGACGGTGATCTGAATCAATCGAAATCGACAATCGTTCGAACCCGGACCGACTCGCGCCGAACGGGCTGCCCGGGTCGAACAACGCCGGCTGGAGCCGCGCGCTTCAAGCCGGGCCGGCTGCCAGCAGGTCCACTTCGTCGCGGTACTCGGGAATTCGGGCCGTCCAGCGAAGCTCCCGCTCGATCCTCAGCCGCAGGGCGTCGGCCGCGTCAGGTTCGCCGTGCGTGACGAAAGCGCCGCGTGGCGCGGACGGGGCCGTGCGCAGCCACGCCATGATCTCGTCGGCATCGGCATGCGCCGAGGCGCTGTCCATCGAGACGACTTCGGCATTCACCGGCACGTCCTCGCCGTACACGCGAACGCTACGGGCCCCCGCGGCGAGTGCGGCGCCGCGGGTTCCGCCGGCCTGAAATCCGGCGAGCACGATCGCGTTGCGCGAATCGGGCGCGAACGCGCGCAGATGATGCAGCACACGACCGCCGGTGAGCATGCCGCTGGCCGATACGATGATCATCGGCCCGCGTTTTTCGTTGAGCGCGCGCGACTCGTCGGCCGATCCCACGATCGTCACCGATTCGCGCAACAGTGCGAAGTCCTCCCGGTCCAGATGGTGCTCTCCGGCGAACCGTTCATACAGTTCGGTGACTTCGGCGGCCATCGGGCTGTTGAGGTAGATCGGTACCTTGGCGATCGTACCGGCGTGCTGAAGACGCGCGAGCAGCACCAGGAGCAGCTGCGCGCGGCCGACGGCGAACGCCGGGATTACGATCGTGCCGCCGCGCGCGAGGACGCGGCGGCAGACCCGGGCGAGTTCGGATTCCAGCGTGTCCGCGCCGTGGAGCCGGTTTCCATAAGTGGATTCGGTGACTATCCAGTCGCAGCCGGCGAGCGGAAACGGCGCCGGCATGACGGGATCGTGCCAGCGTCCGATGTCCCCGCTGAACGTGACGGTCGTGTCGGCGTGGTTCAGCGTAACGGACGCGGCACCGAGAATGTGCCCTTGCGGACGCAGCGTAGCCCGCACGCCGGGCACGGGCTCGAACGTCCGGTTCCAGGCCGCCTGCCGGAACAGCTTCAGCGCCTTCCGCGCCTGCGCCTCGTCGTACAACGGTTCGGCGGGACGATGCTTGCTGTAGCCGCCGCGGTTGGCGTGGTCGGCATCTTCGGCCAGCAGATGGCCCGAATCGGGAAGCAGGACGCCGCACAGCGCACGCGTCGCACCGGTGGACCAGACTTTACCTTGGAATCCTTGCGCGGCCAGTCGCGGCAGGAAGCCCGAATGGTCGAGATGCGCGTGAGTCAGCACGATCGCGTCTATGGATGCCGGATCGACCGGAAACTCGGCCCAGTTGCGCAATCGCAACGGCTTGTAGCCTTGAAACAGTCCGCAGTCGACGAGCAGGCGCGACTCGGCCGTTTCGACGAGATACTTCGAGCCCGTTACGGTCGACGTTGCTCCCAGAAACGTCAGCTTGAATCGAGGGGGCGATGTCCTGGTCGGCTTGATCTTCATCCGGGTCTCCCGATTGTACGAACAGTGAGAGGGGTCGAAACGCGCTAGGCGCGAGCGTGGCGCAATGCCAGCCGGCGCGCTCGTTGCACGCCGCTGCGTGTCGCCGTCGCCAGGGCCATCGGGAAGAGGAACGCGGCAAGCGAGGCCCACCAGTCCGGCGAGGCGAATCGGAAGATCGACGCTATCGGCGCGAGATACATCGCGCAGAGCAATGCCAATGTTGCCATTAGAGAAATAATCCAGAAATACGGATTGTTAAAACGCAGCGCGCCCCTTGCGCCGTTACCGTCGCGGTTGAGCGCGAGAAGCGCGAGATTTGCCCCGACGATGGCGGAGAAAGTCAGCGCCTTGATTTCTCCGTCCGGCAAGCCCCATTGCCAGGCGGCCGCATACACGGCCGCCGCAGCGGCGAGTCCGGCGGCGCCTTCGGCCAGCGCAATCCCGATTTCGCCGATGCCGAGGACCGGCGCATCGCGAGCGCGCGGCCGCTGACCCATGACGTCCGTGCCGGTGACCTGACGTTCGAACACGAGCGTGCACGACGGGTCGATGATGAGTTCGAGGAACACCACGAGGACGGGCGAGAGTACGAGCGGGCCGCCGAACAGGAGCGGCAGGAACGCCATGCCGGCCACGGGAACGTGAACCGCGAGGATGTAGCGCAGCGCTCGCTGAATATTCGCGTAGATCGTACGGCCGAGCCGAATGCCGCCGACGATCGATGCGAAGCGATCATCGAGAAGAACCACCTGCGCCGCCTCGCGCGCGACGTCCGTGCCGCGCCGGCCCATCGCGATCCCGACATGGGCGCATTTGAGGGCGGGCCCGTCGTTGACGCCGTCGCCCGTCATCGCGACGACTTCCCCCGCGTCGCGCAGCGCGCGCACGAGACGCAGTTTTTCGTCGGGCGACACGCGTGCGAATACGTCGCACGCCAGGATCGCGTTGCCGAACGCGCCGTCGTCGAGCGGCGAAAGCTCGTCCCCCGAGAGAACCGATCGGTTGTCGATGCCCGCCGCTGCCGCAATGCTTCGTGCGGTCGCCGGGTGATCTCCGGTGATCATCACGACCCGCACGCCGGCCGCTTGCGCTTCGGCTACGGCGCGGGGCACGTCGCCGCGCAGCGGGTCGGAAAAGCCGATCAGCCCCAATGGATCGAGATGGAGATCGGTGGGCGAGGGCGGCAGCTCGGATTCGGCAAGGTCGATCGACCCGAATTGCGCGCGAGCGACGGCCAGCACGCGCAGCCCCGAGCTTGCCAGTTCTGCCGCGGCGCCGAGAAGTTGCGACTTCTCGCGAGCATCCAGCCGGCATAGTTCGGCGATTGCTTCGGGGGCGCCCTTGCAAGCGACAAGCAGGCGCCGGGAGCCCGGTATCCGCCAAACATAGGTGCGTGCCTTCGACGCGGCCGACAACGGGTAGCGACGCACGAGGATGCCGCGCCGCGAGACTTCACCGGGGCCGGCAGCATTCCCGATCGCCAACTCCATCGGGTCGGTCGGCGCGGGCTCGCCGGCCAATGCGGCCAACCGCAGCAGCTCGCCGAAAGCCGGGGGGATCGCCGAGCCGTCTTCGGACTGCCAGCGCTCGCCCCCGGCAACCAGCGCCCGTATCGCCATGCGGTTTTCGGTCAACGTGCCCGTCTTGTCGACGCAAAGCACCGATATGGCGCCGAGCGTCTCGATCGCAGGCGGACGCCGCACGAGCACTTGCGCACGAGCCAGCCGCCATGCGCCGAGCGCGAGGAAGATGGTCAACACGAGCGGAAACTCTTCGGGGACATTCGCGATCGCCAGGGTGATACCGGCGAGTAAGGCGTCGACAAAGGTGCCGCGAGTCGCCCAGAACAGGGCTGTCACCAGCACGCACGAACTCAGACCGATGATCGCGAAGACCAGGACGAGCCGATCGATTTGCTGTTGCGTCGGCGAGCGTACGGTGTGTATGGCGCCAAGCGATGTGCCGATGCGGCCGACCTGCGTTTGCGCGCCGACGGCCCTGACGCGGGCGCGTGCCTGTCCGCTTACGATCAGTGTGGCGCTATACAACGTCTGACCCGGCGTGGGCGGCCTACTCGAGTCGGTGCGGATGGTTTTTGATACGGGCATCGATTCGCCCGTCAACAACGACTCGTCGACCGTCAAAGCGTGCGCGAACAGGAGATCGCAATCGGCAGGCACCCGGTCGCCTTCCTCGGCGAAGATCAGATCCCCGACGACGAGTTTGCGCGCGTCGATGCGAACCAGCGCCCCGTCGCGATAGACGGCCGCCTGCGGGCTCGACAGGTCTCGCAGCGCATCCAGCGCCCGCTCGGTCTTGCCGCGCTGGATGACCGTGGAGCTGACGACGACGACCACCGAAAGACACAATACGGTTGCTTCGGCCAGGTCGCCGAGTGCGAAATAGAGCGCGGCGGCGACGACGAGCAGCGCCAGCATCGGCTCGCGCAATGCGTCGACGAGCAGGTCGAAAAATGCAGGCCGGCGATCGACCGGCATTGCATTCGGACCGTCTCGCGACTGCTGCCACAGCGCTTGTTCGGACGTCAGGCCGAACTCCGCCCATTCGTCTTGCGCCGACGCGATTTCGCCGCGGGAGTCCGACATCTGCATTCTTCAATGCCGCAGCAGAAGCGGCATCGGGGCGTGCGCAAGCGCGTGACGCGTGGCGCCACCGAACGCCCACTCGCTGAATCGGCTGCGCCCGTAGGCGCCCATGACCAATAGCGTCGCTTCGTTCGCCGCTGCCGCATCAAGAATGGCGCGTCCGGCATCCGCGCCGCTGGCACCGATCGCCACGAAAGAGACGGGGATGGCGTGCCGCGCGAAATAGGATTCGAGATTGAAGTTCGGCAACCAGCCGATTTCCGAGAACGGATCGCGAATCTCTCCGCTCAACACCGTGACGCGTCCGGCGCGCTCCAGCAGCGGGCGTGCGGCATGGATCGCGCGAACCGCTTCCGCCGAACCGTTCCAGGCGACAGCGACGGAACGCAGCGACGGGGCGTCGTCGAAGTCCGGAGGAACGACGAGCGCAGGCAGGCCGGAGCGAATCGCGACCGCACCGATTTGCGCGGCCTCCGCATCGCCCCAGTCTCGGCGCGTCAGGACCAGAAGATCGTGCCAATTGCCAAGATGGCGCAGAACGTCGGGAACCGAGCCTTCGGCGACTTGCCAGGCCGCGTGCCGCACCCCCTGATCGCGGGCCCATTTCTCGAATTCGCCGCGGGCTTCGTACGCTTTTCGTTCCGCGCTGCGGATGCTTTCGAGGATGAGCGCGAACGCCTCGGTCGCGCCGTAGAGCGCACCGGATGCCGACGGCGTGGGACAGACGAGAGTTCCGGTCAATGACGATTCGGTGAGCGCGGCGAACTTCGCCGCGTAGCCGAAATCGGCATCCCACCGATCATGACTGTTGCCGAGCGCGAGGATGCTTTGCATGGCGGCCGTCTCCCTGGATGAATTTCTACGCTAGCCGAAGGCGCCGGGTCGCTCTTGATACAAATCAACTCGCGCGCGACGGCGCATGTTGCGGATCGCGAACCGACGGCGTCTCGTCCTTGAGCCTTGTTGATTTGCATCAACACCGGGCACGCGCTTTCGCGCGGCAATGGCGAAAGCCCAAACTCGGAAAGAGCGCCATGAACGACAAGCAGCTTCGTCAGAATGTCATCGAGGAACTGGAGTTCGAGCCCAGCATCGACGCGGCATACGTAGGCGTTGCGGCCGCGCACGGTGTGGTTACGCTGAGCGGCCACGTAAGTTCGTACCCGCAGAAGACGGCGGCCGAACGCGCGGTATGGCGGGTAAAGGGTGTCAGGGGGCTCGCCCAGGAGATCGAGGTCCGCCTGCCGGGGCACAAGAAAGACGCCGACGATGAAATCGCCCAGCGCGCGGTCAACGTGCTCGCGTGGAACACGCAGGTGCCGCACGATGCGGTAAGAGTTCGCGTCTCGGAAGGCTGGCTGACGCTCTCCGGCACCGTGGCCTGGAATCATCAGCGAACGGCGGCCGAGGAAGCCGTTCGCGAACTGACGGGTGTCGTCGGCGTATTCAACGAGATTGAGCTTGCGCCGCAGATTCGAGTGACCGACATCAAGCAGCGCATCGTCGCTGCGCTCGGCCGGCATGCGGAAGTGGAAGCGGCGAAAATCGACGTTGACGTAGATGGCGCCACGGTCACGATTTCCGGAGAAGTGGACAACTGGGGCGAGCGTCAGGCTGTCGAACGCGCGGCATGGGCCGTCGGCGGCGTGCGCAAAGTCGTCGACAACCTGCGCTTTCGCATGTAGGGCTCCGTTTCGCGGAACGCCGGCAAGTCGGTGCGGCAAGAGAGGCCCGATCGGTCAGTAGCAGGCTAGCCCGCCGTGAGAAGATTCCGGCGTTAGCGACAGACGATTCCGAGCAACAAGTAGGGAGTTCCAATGAATCTCGCGCTGGTGTTCGTGTTGTCGGTGATTGCTCAAGGGCCGGCCTACAAATGCAAGGACGCGGCAGGAGCAATCAGCTTCTCAGACCGCCCGTGTCCGTCGGGAGCAGACTTGGTCAAGAAGACTGCGCTCCCTAGCGATGGCGGACGCGGTAGCGCGTCGTCAGTGACAGGTGACGATCCGCGATGGTGCGACGAAGGTGTGGCGCCGGCAGATCTCGTCAATGCGTGCCTAGACGCGTGGCGGCCGTCATTGCGTGATCCGCGCGGCGCCTACGCGGAGGGTGGCCGGCTGACGCGCAATCAAAAAAATGGCGACCTTGACGTATTCGTTAACGGCTACGCAAAGAATGGCTTTGGGGGGACAAATGCGCTCGAAATGCAGTGCAAGCGCACGCCGGAAAACGCGCTCGAAACATCGGGCACGGAATCTTGGATTAAGCTATATTTAGCTTTCTCACAATTGAACGTGAAGCCTTCTCCGCACGTTGTCGAGCAGTGTTCCAGTGGCCAGTAGTCCAAGGAAGGGGGCGCCGCCTGGCTGGGATTGGCTGGAAGGGAACATGCGCCCAAGGGCGTCGCCCGCGACCTTACGCCTGGTTGATGACAACGCGGACCGTGCTCTCGTCATCACCCTCCTCGAACTCGACAGGAAACTCCAGGCGCGCGTGTGCACCGAGTATCTCGACATGCCGCGGGAGGCCATGCGTCCAGTGCGCGCGACAGAACGACGCTAGGCGCTCAGATACCTGCGCATCACTGATCGTAATGTCCACGAGAGCTTCGTCAACGAGGCGCTCCATGTCGGAGCGCTGATTCGAATCCACAGGCCGCAGCCGGAAGCTAAGAAAGGCTTTGCCTGCCCGAACGGACGCAGTGAAGTTGTTGGCGCCGATGGAGTCGCCCGAACTCGCGTACTGGAGGTAGACCGAGGACTGGCCTTTGCGCAAGGTGACGATCGGAAAACCCATGCATGCCTCCCATGTTCGCCTTGACGGACAGCTGAAAATTGCGCGCTACGCCTAGGCCGCCTGGACGTGGATGACACTCTCGTATTCGCCAACGTCGAACTCGGCGCGAAACTTGTACCGAACGTCTTTGTGAACAATTTCGAGCCGGCGCGACACCCCCTGCGCCAGACTGTGGTCGCGGAACCTAGCCAGCTCGCGGGCAATCTGCTCACTCTGGATGGCCACGCGGGTGAGCTTGTGGCGACCGAGCTTGCGAGCGTCTGAACGTTCGTTGTCGCTACACGGCTTGAGCTCGAAGCTCATGACCGCCGCATCTTCACGAACCACGGCCCTGAAGTTTCTCGCGCGGATCGAATAGGCCTCAGGCCCGCCGAACATCAGAGACGCCCACGCCGTGCCTTTGCGCAAGTCCATCGTCAGCATTTCGGTTCGCCCCGCCGTGCCCGGCCCTGTCCATCCTCGCATGCTGAAACTATCAAGGCCCCAGACGTCTGAACATCTGACTAAGCGCCGTTAGTCCTTGGTCGACCAAGTCCGGATTCAGATGCGTCACGGGATAGGTGATTTGCATCACCATCGCGCGGAACGGTACTCCGGAAACCGGCACGACGGTTCGAAGAAGCGCACAGACCTCTTCGTTGTTGGCGGGGCCTGAAATCTGCCATTCGCCGTTTAAAAGTCTGCAGCTCCCGTCCTGATCCAGCTCCACGACGTCCCGGAAGCCGGCGGCATCCATCGCTCGATAGAACGCCACCCAGTCGGCGGCTCGATGCTCTTCGATGAGTTGAACTCGAACGGAGAAGTCCATGGCACGGATCCCGGCAACAGCTTGCAAATCACCTGCCGCCACAGCTCCGAACCTCTCACCGCTAGCGCCCCCCATCGCCGTCGCGATCGAGATGTGTAACTTGGCGCGTGAGAGAATTCAGGCCCCGGCGGCACGTTGACGAAGTCACGTTGCGAGGAAACCCGCCATGGAAGTCAATTTGCTAGCCGCATCCAAAAAGCCGAACCCTCGTTTCGAGGTCTACCAGGATGCGGCGAACGAATGGCGATGGCGCCTCATTTCCAGTTCCGACATCATCGCGAATTCCGGTGAGGGCTATGCCTCGAAGGGCAATGCCCAGCGCGCGATCGATTCGGTCAAGCGCGTGGTGCCGGGGGCACCAATCATGGACGCATAACACTCTGCGGACGCCGAGCTTGGGTCGCCGCGTCCAAGTGAGGCAGCGTCGTCGGCGCTCCAACGTCGGGAGCGCAGCAGGAGGTTGCTGCGATCGAGGACGAGCTACGCGAGCATGAGGCGTCGCGCGAGGTTGATAGGACGGGGCGCCGCAACCGCGTTACCTTTCCCCAAGATCCGTTCTCGTCGACAAGACCTCAGCCATCATCTTCCGAAGGTCGGGCGTGACAATCCATTCGCCCGTGCTCTTGCTCTCCCCGTCGGGGTCAGCCCAATACCAGAGCGAGTAAATGTGCAGGTCGACATCCCTGCGAATGCGCTCGAGCGCGCGGTTCCATTGCCGATCGTTGACGGGCGTACGTCCGGCTTGCTCGAACGCCATCTCGCACGACTGGATGATCATCTCCATCAGCGTGAAGCGTTCATCGCCGTCCAGCGTGCCGTCGTCGTAGGCCGTCAGAAACTCGTCTAGTCGTGCCGGATCGGCGACCTGGATCTCCCAGTCCTGCATGTTGCCACGGTTGGGCAGGCCGAAACGCCGCGCGAGCGAGTCGATCGCTGCGGCGGTCGGAAATCGCCAGTGGCGTTCGGGTACGTGCATTGAATGCCTCAGTGGACGGCGCGTTCGACGGTCGAGCAAGGCCTACAGTCTTGCGCCGGTTAAACGCTTCGATTGCGTTGGATTGTATCGCAAGCTTTGCGACCGACCCGGCGCAAGGTGAAAAGCCGCGATAGTCAGGAGAGGATGATGAACAAGCCCGCCGAGATGATCCACGAAGCCGAATGCCCGTGGGAGTCTGGAGTCCTTGGGCTTTCTGAAGAGCATGCTGTTGCCGTGAGCGCCGCACAGGAAAAGGAGATCGACGAATCGCTCGATCTCGTGCTGATGTCGATCCGACTTCCGAAGGCGTTGATCAACGACTTAAAGTTCATCGCGAAGCGCGAAGGGCTCGGCTATCAGCCGCTGATGCGACGCGTACTTATTCGCTTTGTCTCGAACGAGATGAAGAGCATTGCGCGTCAGGAACTCGTTCGGGGCAATTACGTCGATAAAACTGACGATGCCCATGTCGACGAGGATGAGCCTGTCTGTGCTGCTGGTGGCGCCAGGTAGTCGACTCCGGAATGCTCAACAAGGAAGCCTCGCCGAACAAGCGGGGCTTTTTTGTGAGCCCTATCTAGCAACATCGAACCCAGACCGTGCGGCGAACTCCTGTCTGGCAGACAGTAGATTCAGGCCGTATGCCCAGTGCGTAACGCAGCAAGGTAGTCCGCCCACGCCTGCATCATCTTCCGCCGCTCCGTGAGGTACTGGGCGCGGTTGTATACGGCGCGGACTTTGTCGCGCTCGGCGTGCGCAAGCTGCCGCTCGATCACGTCAGGCGGCCAACCCATTTCGTTGAGGCGCGTCGACGCCAGCGCCCGGAAGCCGTGGCCGGTCATTTCCTCGGTCGAGTAGCCGAGTCGGCGCAGTGCGGCGTTGATCGTGTTGTCGGACATCGCGCGCGACTTCACGCGGATCGACGGGAAGACGAAGCGGCCGTCGCCTGTAAGTGCCTGGATCTCCCGAAGCACCGAGACGGCCTGCGTCGACAGCGGCACGATGTGTTCCTCGCGCATCTTCATGCGCGCCGCGGGAATGCGCCACTCGGCGGCCTGCAGGTCGATCTCCGACCATTCCGCCTTGCGTAGCTCGCCAGGCCGGACGAACACGAGCGGGGCGAGTCGCAGAGCGGCGAGGGTGGCGCCAGCGCCCGTGTAGCCGTCGATCGCTCGCAGCAGTTCGCCAATGCGCTTCGGGTCGGTGATCGCCGCGCGCGGCACGGAGACGGCCGGCGCGAGCGCGCCACGGAGATCGGCCGATGGATCGCGCAGCGCACGGCCGGTTGCGATAGCGTAGCGGAAGACTTGGCCGCAGCGGGCCTTCGTTCGGTGCGCGGTTTCGTGCGCGCCCTTCGCCTCGATCCTGCGGAGAGCCGCGAGCAGGTCGGGCGAGCTGATGGCGTCGACGGCCAGCTTGCCGAGCATGGGGAAGATGAAGGTCTCGAGCATCCACTTTGCCTTGCCGAGTGTGACGTGCGACAGCCGCTTCGATTGCAGCGCCATCCACTCCCGAGCGATTGCCTCGAACGTGTTCTCGGTAGCGAATTGAGCTCGCGCTTTTTCCACTTTGCGTTGAACGCCCGGGTCGATGCCGTCGGCGAGCTGCTTCTTCGCGTCGTCGCGCTTGAGGCGCGCCGCGCGCAGGGAGACTTCAGGATAGACGCCGAGACTGAGCAACTGTTCCTTGCCGGCGACGCGGTACTTCAGACGCCACCAGCGGGAGCCGTTCGGCTTTACGAGCAGGTACAAACCGCCAGCGTCAAACAGCTTCATAGGGCGGTCGACGGGCACGGAATTCTTGATCGAAATCTCGGTCAGCGGCATGGGGGTAACTCCTCTGAGTACCCCAAGCTTACCCCCAAAGTTACCCCCGAATTTTCCCGGTTGCAGGCGTACGAGTCCGGACGACGGCGTACAGTCGGCGAGCCGGAAAGCGAGCTGTGATGCGGGTTTCAGGACTTTGGCGAACGTCGCCGGACTTGCTAGGTGTGCCGGTGGAGGGACTCGAACCCACACTCTGTTGCCAGAAACGGATTTTGAGTCCGTCGCGTCTACCAATTCCGCCACACCGGCATAGGTGTCGCGCCTTCGGGGCACGGCTGGCGTGCGGCGGCGCGGGGCAGGGCGCGCAGTATAAAGCCTGCGCGCGATTGCGCAATCCCAGGTGGCACCGTTGCGTTTCGACGCAGCCGGAGGGCTATGCTTGCGCCGTTCGATGGATGGAGGGGCAGGACGCCTCTCGATCTCTCAGTGCGTGCGGTCGAGCGACAGCTTGCGCTCGTCGCGTTCGTACCACGACGCGTCTTTCTTCTGGAACACCGCGCAGCTCGTCATCGGGCCGCTGTACACGTGCAGCGAGACGGCCACGTCGCGGTCGCTCGGGTTCTGGATCGTGTGGTATTCGTGCGGCGGGATCAGGCTGCCGGCCGAGCCCGCGCCGGCGATCATCGTGCCGCGCGATTCGAACCGGAACCGGTTTTCCTCCTGGCCCAGGAGCTCGTACGGCGTGATCTCCAGCGCGCCGTGCCACACGCCTTCGACGCACCACATGCCGGCGTGATCGTGGATCGGCGTGCCCTGGCCCGGCCCCCACGTCATCGCGATGACGCAGTAGCCGTGTTCCTCGCTCACGTACAGCTCGCGCCGCGCGTAGTGGTCGCCCACCGATTCGAACACGCAGTCGGGCAGCTTCACTTCGGGGTCGCGGATCAGCTGGCACAGCGCGTGCCGCAGCTTGTCGGTGATCTGCGTCGGGCAGTCGCGACAGACCGCGGCGTCGATCGCGTCGACCAGGCGTCTGGCGCCCGGAAAATCCAGCGTAAGCATGTCGGTGTTCCGTAAGGCGTTGCGTGACGCCAAGTTTACAGCCGCGCCAGGAACTGCGCGATGGCCGCGCCGAATCGCGCGATGTCGACGAGGAACGCATCGTGCCCCTGCGGGCTGTCGAGGGCGACGAACTCGACCTGCGCGCCGCCGGCTTCGAGGCCCTGCGCGATTTCTTCCTGCTGGCTCAGCGGAAACAGGATGTCGGTCGACACGCCGATGACGAGCGCGCGTTCGAGCGCCAACGTTTTCAGCGCCTGTAGCGCGCTGCCGCCGCCGTATTCGCCGATGTCGAACCAGTCGCTGGCGCGCGAGAGGTAAAGATAGCTGTTCGGATCGAAATTGCGCACGAACCGGCGCGCGTGGCCCGCAAGGTACGACTCGATCTGGAACTCGGCGCCGAACGGGTCGTCCTCGCGCTGCTCCGAATCGAGCCGGATGCGCGCGAAGCGGCCCACCCATTCCATCGCCGAGCGGTACGTGATCACGCCGAGCTTGCGCGCGATCGACATGCCGGCCTCGGGATAGCGCACGTCGTCGTAGCGGCCTTCGTTCCAGTTCGGGTCGAGGCGGATCGCTTCGCGCTGCAGCGAGCGGATCGCGATCGCGAACGGCTGCGCCTGCGGCGCGGTCGAGATGCTGATGTGGCCGCGCGCGCTGCCGGGATGCAGCGCGAGATACGCCAGCGCCGTCATGCCGCCCATCGAATTGCCGAGCAGGCACGCGAGGCGCTCGATGCCGAGGCCGCGCACGAGTTCGTACGCGGCATTCGCGGCGTCCTCGAGCGTGAGTTCGGGAAACGCCAGGCGATATGCTTCGCCGGTGGCCGGATCGATCGACGCGGCGCCGGTGGAACCCTTGCAGCTGCCGAGCGTGTTGACGCAGATGACGAACCAGCGGTTCGTGTCGATGTGCTTGCCGGGGCCGAGCATCTCTTCCCACCAGCCGGCGCTGGTGTCGGCCGCGTTCGAGGCCGCGTGCGCGCTCGGGGACAGTCCGGTCAGGATGAGGATGGCGTTGTCGCGCGCGGCGTTCAGTTCGCCCCAGGTTTCGTAGGCCACCTGCGCGTCGACGAGCGCGCCGCCGCGTTTGAACGCGAACGGCGAGGTCAGGTTGAAATACTGGCGTGCGTCGCCCATCGGGAAAGGATTCGTGCGGCGCCGGGGCCGGAAGGCCGGCAATGTAAACTCTGGCGCGCGGCAATCCAAGGTTTGCCTTGCGAAGCGAAGGGAATAACGATGTTCGGAAACTCGCGGGAGGTCGCGAGCAGCCAGCGGCAGGCGCATCCGCGGCTCGTTGAAATCGTCGGCAGGCACTTGCGGGAGCCGTTTCGCAAGCCGATTTCCGACGCCTCGCGCGCGGCGTTCGATGCACTCGCGGCGCGGGTCGAAGACGCGTCGCGGCCGTTGGTGCTCGACGCGGGGTGCGGCACCGGCGCGAGCACGCTCGCGCTCGCGCGGCGGCATCGCGAGGCGTTCGTCGTCGGCGTCGACAAATCGCGGGCGCGGCTGGAAGTCGGCCAGCGCGCGCTCGCGTGCGCCGATGATGTTGCGAATGCGCTTTTGTTGCGCTGTGATCTTGTGGATTTATGGCTGCTGGCGGCGCGTGCCGGGATGCGGTTCGAGCGGCAGTACCTGCTGTATCCGAATCCGTGGCCGAAGCCGGAATACGTGATGCGGCGCTGGCCCGGGCATCCGGTGTTGCCGGCGATCCTCGCGTGCGGCGGTGCGCTCGAGCTGCGCACGAATTGGGACGTGTATGCACTCGAATGGGCCGAGGCGTTGCGTGTCGCAGGGCGCGAGGCTTGCGTCGAATTGCTGATACCGGACGGGCTGACGCCGTTCGAAGCGAAGTATGCGGCGTCGGGACATCGCTTGTGGCGGGTGGAGAGCCCGTGATCCCGGCGAGGCCGGGTCCAGCTTTTCGCCCTTGCTCGTCATTCCGGCGTATGCCCACTGCTGTCCGGAATATTTGTATACGAGCAAGCGAAAAGTGTTGCGGCGCTTGGATTAACGGGTTAAGACCCTGAGCGCCAACTCAAATCCGAGCGCCGCAACGATGTACAGAGTAAGCCGCCTGGGCGAACTATTGGAAGAGAGCTTCCGCGCCCGCTTCGACGCGCAGGTGCGTCAGCACAACGCCGACAAGCACCTCAAGAAGTTCAAACGCTGGGACCAGTTCGTGGCGATGACCTGTGCGCAGTTGCAGGGCGCCACGAGCCTGCGCGCGCTCACCGGCGGTCTGAAGGCGCTGTCGAACCACCACTATCACCTGCGCACCAGACTCGTTGGCCACTCGACCTTGGCCGATGCCAACCAGCGCGATCCGGCGGTGTTCGGAGCGGTGGCGCAAATGCTGATGTCGCAGGTGGCGCGCAAGCTGCGCAAGGAGTGCCAGCGGACGCTGGTACGGATCGACTCGACCTCGATCACGCTCAAAGGCAACGGCTTTGACGCGTGGACGTCCGATACGAGCAACTGCTTCACGCAAGGGCTGAAGCTGCATGTGGCGCTCGACGATGCGGATGTGCCGGTCTATCACAGCATCACGGCGGCCAACGTCAACGATGTGACCGAAGGAGCGAAGATACCGATCGAACGCGGCACGACGTACGTGTTCGACAAGGGCTACTGCGACTATGGCTGGTGGTGGTCGATCCACCAGGCCGGCGCATGGTTCGTCACGCGAGTGAAGACCAACGCGGTGCTGAAGGTCGAGCAGACACTGCCGATTCCTCCGGGCAATCGATCCCGGATTCTGGCTGACGAAGTCGTGCGTCTGAGCAACAAGAACCCCGGCGCGGGCCGCAAGAATCCTTATACCGCGCGGCTGCGGCGTATCACGATACGAAGAGACAACGACCAGACGCTCGTGCTGATCAGCAACGACCTGGACCGCAGTGCTGCGCAGATCGCCGCCTGCTATCAACAACGCTGGGACGTCGAATTGTTCTTCAAGTGGCTCAAGCAGCACTTGAACATCAAGCGCTATCTGGGCCGATCTCCCAACGCGGTGCGTACACAATTGCTCATCGCGCTGATCGTCTATCTGCTCGTGGCCTTGTTAAGACATCGCACGAAAACCGACGCGACGCTCTGGCTGTTCACCGCCGTTCTACGCATGACTTTGTTCGAGCGGCCGCAGTTGCACGAGGACATGCGACAACGACGAGCGACCAAGGCTGCCGAGCTCGATGCTCGACAGCCTCAACTGGCTGATTGGAAATGATATTTATTCCGGACAGCAGTGAGCGTATGCCGGAATCCAGCTTGTAGGTTTGGTTTCGCGGATAGCGAAAAACTGGACCCCGGCCTGCGCCGGGGTGACGAGCAAAAGCGAAAGCAACGTCAAAAAACCGGATCCCGGATTTCGCCGGGATGACGAGCTTTGAGAGGCGACGTTGACGTTGAGCTCGACGCGCCAGCCGCTCTACTCCTTCACCCGCTCGATCGTAGAAATCCAGTTCGGCTCCCACGTCTTGCCCCCGTCGGCCGAAAACGACTGCACGAACTTCGCGCTCGTCGGCGTCACATCCGACCATACGTAGCGCACGAAGATCGCGCGGCCGTCGAAGTACTCCTGGTCGTAGAACTCGCCGACGCCGTTCTTCCACTCGCCGACCACCGGTTTTTCGTCGAGCTTGCCGTTCTTCGCGTTCGCCCAGTAGATGTGCCACTGGCCCGTCGTCGGGTTGTAGAGGCGCAGCGTGAAGCCGTCGATCTTCGTGCCGGTTTCCGGGCTGTCGACGTGGAACTCGTCCATCGTGCCGCGGCCGTCCCAGACCTTCTTCGTGATCTGCGTGCCTTCGAATTCGACCCATTCGTTCGATCCCGACAGCGGGTGCTTCAGGCGCTTCAACTTCGCCTTCCACGTGCCGACGATCGGATCGAAATCGCGCGAGCCGTCGCGCACGGGCGCCTTGTTCGCGCTCGTCTGCGCCGGCGCGTTCGCCGGCTGCGCGAACGCGGGCAGGGCACACGCGGCGGCGGCGCCCGTCAGCAGGAATGCAAAAACCTTCATGTCGATCTCCGGGGATTGAGGTGGCATGTCGTCATGAGCGAGGATGCGCGCACCAACCGGCCTCTCAAACGACCACCTCCCGTGCAGCTTCTGATACCACTTTCGCCGCAAGGCGGTCCGCTGAACCGACAGGTCTACGCCGGTCTGCGCCAGGCGATTCTCGACGGCACGTTCGGCGCCGGCGCGCGCCTGCCGTCCACGCGCGATCTCGCCGAACAGCTGCGCATTTCGCGCACCGTCGTCGTGCTCGCGTACGAGCAGCTGCTCGCCGAAGGCTACGTCGTCGGCCGCGGCGGCTCGGGCACGTACGTGCCGGAAGGCCTCGCCGCCGCGCGGCCCGCCGGCAACGATCCGCCGGCCGACATCCGCCTGTCGCGCTTCGGCGCTTACGCCGCGCAGACCGGCTCGTCGGCCGCGTTTCCGCAGCGGCCGGCGTCGCCGCCGCGTTTCGATTTCGCCTACGGACGCAGCGATGTGGATTGTTTTCCGTTTGAACAATGGCGCCGCATTCTGCAGCGCCGCGCGCGCCGCACGCCGATCCGCGAACTCGACTACGGCCCTGCGACCGGCAGCGAGGCGCTGCGCGCGGCGATTTGCGAGCACCTGAAGCGTTCGCGCGCCGTCGCCTGCGATCCGTCGCAGGTGATCGTGGTGAACGGTTCGCAGCAGGCGCTCGACCTCGTCGCGCGCGTGCTGATCGAGCCGGGCGACGCCATCGCGATCGAAGATCCGAGCTACCAGGGCGCGAAGGAAGTGCTGCGCGCGGCCGGCGCGCGATTGCAGCCGGTCGCGGTCGATCGCGACGGGCTCGATCCCGCGCGTCTGTCGGACGACGCGCGCATGGCGTTCGTGACGCCGTCGCATCAGTTTCCGACCGGCGCGATCCTGCCGCTCGCGCGTCGGCAGGCGCTGCTGCAATGGGCGCGGCGGCGCAACGCGGTGATCGTCGAGGACGACTATGACGGCGAGTTCCGCTATCAAGGCAAGCCGCTCGAATCGCTGCAGGGGCTCGATACGGAAGGGCGCGTCGTCTACGTCGGCACGTTTTCGCGCACGGTGTTTTCGTCGCTGCGCATCGGCTATCTCGTCGTGCCGGCGTCGCTGCTCGCCGCGTTCACGGCGGCGAAATGGCTGTGCGACCGGCATACGGCGACGCTGGAACAGGAAACGCTCGCCGAATTCATCGCGTCGGGCATGTACGAGCGGCACCTGCGCCGCGTAAGGCGGCGCAACGAGGCCGCGCGCGACGTGCTGCTCGGCGCGGTGAAGAAGCACCTGGGCGATCGCGTCGAAGTGACCGGCGAGGGCGCCGGTGCGCACATCGTGCTGTGGCCGCGCGGCGACATGGCGGAAGACGCGATCGTCGCCGCCGCGCTCGATCGTGGGGTCGGCGTGTACGGTATCGGCGGGTATTACTTGCGGCGGCCGTCGCCGGCGGGTTTGTTGCTGGGGTATTCGCGGATGCGGGAGGCGGAGATTCGGGAGGGGGTGAAGCGGTTGGGGGCGGTGATCTAGGTTGATTCTGCGATTACGTTCGGGAATACGCGACTGGCGCTTGCTGTGGCAGCAACGAGGATTCTTGCGTCGCCCCCTCTCCCAACCCTCTCCCCCAAGCAAGCTTGGAGGAGAGGGCTATAGCGCGGTAACGATTGAATTCTCCGTTCCCTCTCCTCCAACGGCGTTGGGGGAGAGGGATAGGGTGAGGAGGCGCGGCGGACGATCGCGTCGAGCCTGCTTTACTGGACGACCTTGTCGATCGTCACCTCGACCGGCTCCGTGCGCTTCACGTCGACCGGCTTCGACAGCGTCTGCAGATCGCCCGGCTGCGCCATCGCGTTGCCGCTCTGCGAGACGCGCGCGCCGATGACCACTTGCGGAAACTGCGACAGCTTCAGGTTCGGCAGCATGCCCATGCCTTCGGTCAGCGTCACCGTCGTCGGCAGGTCGGAAACCTTCACGCGCTGCACCGCGAGCGGCATCGGCGGGCCGCTCGCCGCACGCGCGAACACGAATACCGTCGCGTCGGCCGGCGCCTGGGCGCGCAGCTTCGCGTCGAGCGACACCGTTACCGTCAGGCGGATGTCGCTCGCCGCGCTTTCCGGCTTCGCTTCGGGCCCGGCGGCTGCCGGCGTCGCTGCGGCCGTCGCCGGGAGGTGGCCCGCGCTGCGCGCCTCGTCGATCTGCGCCTGCACCGACTTGGCCGCTTCCGAGCCCGGTTCCATTTGCGCCAGCAGCGTTTCCCAGCGCGCGATCGCGTCGGCGTGGCGCTCGGCCTGGCGGTCGCTGACGCCGAGCAGCCACAGGCCGCGCTGGTGCTGCGGATTGGATTTCACCGCTTTTTCCAGAAGTTCGCGCGATTGTCCGTCGAGCTTGCGATCGGCGCTCGCGAGCGCCAGCGCTTCGGCGTAGTCCACCTGCACGTCGGGATTGTCCGGCAGCCGGTCGTACGCCTGCTTGACCGCGTCGCGCGCCTCGTCGAAGCGCTGCATCGACTTGTATGCGCGGCCGAGCAGCAGCCAGCCCTCGGCATCGTCGGGATTCTGCTTGAGCTTCGCCGCGAGGTTGGCGACGGCGGCGTCCATGTTCGGGCCGTGTTCGTTCGACGCGGCCGGCACGGCGGCGGCAGGGTCCATCGCAGCGGGATTGCCGAGCTTCGCGTACAGGCCGATCGCGGCCGCGGGCAGCACGAGCACGACGGTCAGGAGCGAGGCGAACGCCGTGCGCGAACGCGGCGCGGGCGCGTCGTTCGCGGAAGGCGCGAGCGCGGCGAGTTTCGCGGCGTGTTCTTCGGCGCTGATGACGCCGGCGGCGAGCGCGTCGTCGAGCGCGCGACGTTTCGTGACGTCCGGGGCGCGGCCGCGCCGCATCAGCGGCAGTACGACGAAAGCGAGCGCCGCGAGCAGCATCGCGCCCGCGAGCAGTACGAACAACGGACTCACCAGTCTTCCTCCTCGCCGGCGGCGCGGGTGGGGGCGGGGTTCTGCGCGGCGCGCCGGCGTACCGTCAGCCACACGGCGATGCCGCCGACGGCGAGCAGTACGAACGGACCGAACCACAGCACGAGCGTCGAGGCTTTCAGCGGCGGGTCGTACAGCACGAATTCGGAATAGCGCGCGACGAGATACGACTTGATTTCATCGTCGCTCTTGCCCGCGCGCAGCTGCTCGAACACTTCGTTGCGCAGATCCTTGGCGAGGCCCGCGTCGGAGTCGGCGAGGTTCTGGTTCTGGCAGACGAGGCAGCGCAGTTCGCGCGCCAGGTGCTGGAAGCGCTGCTCTTCGGCGGCGTCCTTGAACGGCAGCGGCTCGACCGCATGCGCGACGAAGGCTGCCGCGAGGCCGATCAGCGCGGCGAACACACGAGCGATCATCACCGGGCACCTCCGCGCAGCGCGACGATCGCCGGCTTGAGCGTCTTCTCGATGTAGTCGGGCGTCAGCACGCCGATGCGCTTCAAGCGAATCACGCCGTTGCCGTCGACGAGGAACGTTTCCGGCGCGCCGTACACGCCGAAATCGATCGCGACGCGGCTTTCGGCGTCGACGACGATCACGTCGTACGGATTGCCGAACCGCGCGAGCCACGCGCGCGCGTCGGTCGGGTCGTCCTTCCAGTTGTAGCCGACGACTTTGACGCCGAGTTCCTTCGCGTAGCGCACGATCACCGGATGTTCCTCGACGCAGCTCGGGCACCAGCTGCCGAAGACGTTCAACAGATACGGCTCGCCCTTGAGATCGGCGCTGCCGAACGTCTTGCCCGGATCGTCGAACAGCGGCAGCGCGAACGTCGGCGCGCTCTTGCCGATCAGCGGCGACGGCACTTCGCGCTGGTCGTGCGACTTGTTCCAGTAGATGCCGAAACCGAGCAGGCCGGCGATCAGCGCAAAGCCGATCAGCGGCAGAAAACGTCCCATCATGCGGCAGCCTCCAGCGGCTTGGGCGCGGCCTGCGCGAGCGCCGGCTCTTTCGCGGGATTCGGCGCGAACCGGAAGCGGCGGTCGCACGCGGCGACGAAACCGCCGAGCATCATCAGGAGCGCGCCGAGCCAGATCCAGCGCACGAACGGCTTGACGTAGATGCGCACCGACCACGCGCCGCCGTCGCCGAGCGGTTCGCCGAGCGCGACGTAGACGTCGCGCGTCAGGCCCGGATCGATCGACGATTCGGTCTGCACTTGGCCGCGCGGATACTGGCGCTTCTGCGGGTGCAGCGTGGCGACGACGGTATCGCCGCGGCTGACGACGAGCGTGCCGGAATCGGCGATCCAGTTCGGTCCCTGCGCGCGCTTGACGCCTTCGAAGCGAAAATCCAGATTGCCGACAGTGGTACTTTTACCCGGTTCGAAGCGCAGGTCTTTTTCGACGCCGGTGGCTTCGGTCACGAACACGCCGGCCACGAACACGGCGACGCCGAAGTGCGCGAGGATCATGCCGAGCATTTCCGGCGTGTAGCGGCGCCCGGCCGGCGCGTTGCGCCAGCGCGAGAGCGCGTACGCGCCGATGCCGGCGCCGACCCACAGCGCCGCGGCGACGCCGATGAACGCCTTGAGCGGCAGCGGCCCCGCGACGAGCCACGCGGCGGGCACCGACAGCGCGGCGAGCAGCGCGGCCGGCGCGAGCGCGCGCAACGAGGCCGCGACATCGCCCTGGCGCCAGCGGATGAACGGGCCGAACGGCACGAGCAGCACGACGGGAATCATGAGGATCGTGAACATCCAGCCGAAGAACGGCGGGCCGACCGACAGCTTGCCGGCGTTGAACGCCTCGAACATCAGCGGCGCGAGCGTGCCGATCAGCACCATGGCCGCGGCCACGGAAAACATGAGGTTGTTGATCAGCAGCAGCGTCTCGCGGCTCGTGCCGGCGAACGGCTCGCCGCCGGCGACCTTCGGCGCGCGCACGGCGAACAGCGTCAGCGATCCGCCGATCACGATGACCAGGAACGCGAGAATGAACATGCCGCGCTCGGGATCGCTCGCGAACGCGTGCACCGACGTGAGCACGCCCGAGCGCACGAGGAACGTGCCGAGCAGCGACAGCGAAAACGCGAAGATCGCGAGGCACAGCGTCCACGCGCGGAACGAGCCGCGTTTTTCGGTGACGGCCTGCGAATGGATCAGCGCGGTGCCGACGAGCCACGGCATGAACGAGGCGTTTTCGACCGGATCCCAGAACCACCAGCCGCCCCAGCCGAGTTCGTAGTACGCCCACCACGAGCCGAGCGCGATGCCGAGCGTGAGGAACGCCCACGCGACGTTCGTCCACGGCCGCGCCCAGCGCACCCAGGCGACGTCGAGATTGCCGCCGAGCAGCGCCGCGATCGCGAACGCGAACGCGACGGAGAACCCGACGTAGCCGGTGTAGAGCATCGGCGGATGCACGATCAGGCCGAAGTCCTGCAGCAGCGGATTGAGATCGTTGCCGTCGGCGAGCGCCGGCACGTGGCGCAGGAACGGGTTCGACGTGAGCAGCGTGAACAGGAGGAACCCGACGCTGACGAAGCCGAGCACGCCGAGCACGCGCGCGACGAACGCGTCGGGCAGGCGGCGCGAGAACGCGGCGACCGCGACGGTCCAGACGTTGAGGATCAGTATCCACAGCAGCAGCGAACCTTCGTGCGCGCCCCACACCGCCGAGAAGCGGTAGTACCACGGCAGCTGCGAATTGGAATTCTGCGCGACGTAGGCGACCGAGAAATCCTGCGCGACGAACGCGTAGGTGAGGATCGCGAACGACACCGCGACGAACACGGCCTGGCCCGCGCTCGCGGGTTTCGCGACGGCGATCAGCGCCGCGTTGTTGCGCCACGCGCCGTATATCGGCAGCACGGTCTGCACCGCTGCGAGCAGCAGCGCGAGGATCAGGGCGAATTGGCCGAGTTCGGGGAGCATGGCGGTATCTCGTGGCGGCCGTCGTTCGGCCGGGTGCTACTGCTTTTGCGGCGCGGGCGCGTCTTTGACTTCGTGCTTGGCGTGCGCCTTCGCCATCGCATCGGCGACGTCGCGCGGCACGTAGGTTTCGTCGTGCTTGGCGAGCACTTCGGTCGCGACGAAGCGGCCGTTGTCCATCTTGCCGGTGGCGATGACCGACTGCTTTTCGCGGAAGAGGTCCGGCAGGATGCCGTGGTACTCCACGGTCATGTCGGCGTCGCCGTCGGTGGTGACGAATTCCACTTTCAGCGAATCGGTCGCGCGCTTGATCGAGTCGGCCTTGACCATGCCGCCGAGCCGGAACCGCGCGTCGGCCGGCACCTTGCCCTGCAGCACTTCGACCGGCGTGTACAGGTACGTGACGTTCTGCGTCAGCGCGACGACGCCGAGCGCGGTGGCGATGCCGACGGCGGCGAGGATCAGGCCGATGACCGTCATGCGGCGCTTGCGGGTGGGATTCATGGCATGTCTCCGGTTTTCGCGCGTTCGCGGCGGCTGCGTCCGCGCAGCTCTCGCAGCACGCGCTTCTTGCGCACGAGCGGCGCGAACGCGTCGATCGCGAGCGCGACGAAGAAGATCGCGTACGCGCTCCAGACGAAGCCGCCGTAGCCGCCCATCGAGAAGAATTCGTTCATGCGCGGCCCTCCGCGGCGTCGGCTTCGGCGCGCGCCCACTCCTTGCCCGATTCGAGCTCGAGCAGGTCGACGCGCGCGCGCGACAGCAGGCTCGCGGCGAACACGAACTTCGTCGCGATCGCCATGACGAGCAGCGGCCAGAGCATGCGCGAATCGATCAGCGACGGGCCGAACAGCTTGACGGTCGAGCCCTGGTGCAGCGTGTTCCACCACTTCACCGAGAAGTGCACGATCGGCAGGTTGACGATGCCGATGAGCGCCAGGAACGCCGCGGCGCGCGCGGCCTGGCGACGGTCTTCGATCGCATGGTACAGGCCGATCACGCCGAGATAGAGAAACAGCAGCACGAGTTCGGACGTCAGGCGCGCGTCCCACGTCCACCACGTGCCCCACATCGGCTTGCCCCAGATCGCGCCGGTGGCGAGGCAGACGAACGTGAACGCCGCGCCGACGGGCGCCGCGGCCATCGCGAGCGTTTCGGACAGCTTGATGCGCCACACCAGCGCGATGAAGCCGTTGACGGCCATGAACGCGTAGATGAAAAGGCTCATCCAGGCGCTCGGCACGTGGATGAAGATGATGCGGTAGGCGTCGCCCTGCTGATAGTCCTTCGGCGCGAGCACGAGACCGCCGTACAGGCCGATCGCGCCGAGGATCAGCGCCGCCGCCCAGAACCACGGCACGAGCCGGCCCGCGAACCGGTAAAAATAGGGGGGCGAGCCGAGTTTATGGAACCACAATACCAGTGGATTCATACGCTTGTGGAAAAACTCACTATGCTGGCTGCGGGCGGTCAGCCCTCTCCCCCGGGATCGCCTGGGGAAGAGGGTTGGGTGAGGGGGCGGGCGCCGCGTTCTTCCCCGAGATCGACGAAGTGCGTCGCGTCGCCCCCTCACCCCAGCCCTCTCCCCCAGGCGCGCCTGGGGGAGAGGGAGTTTCCGGGCTTGCGACGTGAGTGTCGCAAGAACCGATATCCGTTGCGCTAGCTGATCGAAATCTTCAACGCCGCCGCGCACGCCAGCGGTGCCAGCACGAGCGACAGCGCCAGTCCCGCGCCGAGCCAGAGCAGCGGCGCGGCGACCGGCAGGCCGTTCTGCGCGGCGTTGCAGGCGCCCGCCGCGAAGATCAACACCGGCACGTACAGCGGCAGCACCAGCAGGGCCAGCAGCATACCAGAGCGGCGCATGCCGACCGTCAGCGCCACGCACACCGCGCCGATCAGGCTCAGGAGCGGCGTCGACAGCGCAAGCACGGCCAGCAGCACCGGCTGCACCGGTCCCGGCAGGAACAGCATCTCGCCGACGAGCGGCGCGATCGCGACGAGCGGCAGCGCCGTCGTCAGCCAGTGCACGAAGATCTTGCAGGCCAGCAGCAGCGCCAGCGGATGCGGCGACAGCACGAGCTGTTCGAGTGAACCGTCCTCGAGGTCCGAGCGGAACAGCGCGTCCAGCGACAGCAATCCTGCCAGCAACAGGGCCACGAGTACCGTGCCTGCGGCAATTCGCCCCAGCACCTGCGGTTCCGGGCCGATCGCGAACGGAAACAGCGCGACCACCATCAGCGCGAACAGCATCGGGTTCAGCGCGTCGCCGCGGCGGCGCCAGAGCAGGGCCAGATCGCGGGCGAGCAGCGCGCGGCAGGCGCCCCACAGCGTGCCGTAGCTCATGCGACGGCCTTCAGCGGAATGCGGCGCGGCGTGCCCGACGTGTAGGCGTACGCGCCGTGCGACGTGATCAGTGCCGCGCCGCCGCGCCGCGCGTGCACTTCGAGCAGGCGGTTGACGAGCGCGATGCCTTCGCGGTCGAGGTTCGCGTACGGCTCGTCGAGCAGCCACAGCGCGGCCGGCACGAGCAGCAGGCGCGCGAGCGCGACGCGCTTTTTCTGGCCGGCCGACAGCTGACGCAGCGGAACCTCTTCGAAACCTTCGAGCCCGACGCTCAGCAGCGCCTGGTTCGGCGTGATGCCGGCGCGCAGGCCGCCCAGGCCGATCGCGAACCGCAGATTTTGCAAAGGCGACAATTCCCCTTTGAGCCCGAGCAGATGGCCGAGCAGCGCGACCTGGTGCGACAGCCGCGCGAGCGTCAGCGGTTCGCCGTTGAGCAGCACCGCGCCCGCGCTCGGCTCGACGAGGCCCGACAGCACCTTGAGCAGCGTGGTCTTGCCGCTGCCGTTGTCGCCCTCCATCAGCACCACCTCGCCGTGACGCAGCGCGAAATCGATCGGGCCGAAGATCGGCTCGTCGTTGCGCGCGAAGGCGAGGCCGCGGGCTTCGAGCAGCGGCGGGGTGTCGGGATCGGGATTCATGGGGCGCGCAATGCTACCGGGGCGGTGCGTGCGGCGCCACCGGTACGCGGCACGCGCGACACGCCCTACGGCGCGCCGGGCGCCGGCGCGGCCGGCGATCCGCCGGGCGGCAGTCCCTTGGCGTACGCGGCGATGCGGTCGACATTGCCTTCCTGGACCAGAAGGATGAGCCGGTCGACGCGCTGCGTGCGCATCGCGCGATCGACGAGCTCGGCCAGCCGGTCCGCCGGCAGGTGGTTGGACGTCACCTGCGACAGGTCGCGGAACGCGCCGGCGAAGACGGCGGAGGTCTCGACGCCGTACGAATCCGACACCATCACGACCGATTCGGGAACGACGGGCCTGTCGTTCGCGTAAAACTTCGCTTCGACGACAGGTACAGGAAACAGCGGTCCGATCGCATTGCTGAACGCCTGTTTTCTCGCCTCGTCGGGTACCACGTGCGGATTGCGCAGGAAGTAGGCCGGGGTCTGCTGCACGATGCCGTAGGTGATCATGATTTCCGACGGCACGACGCCGCGCTCGAGCCGGTCGCCGACATCGGTCGGCGCGCCGATCGCGGCCAGGTACGCGTCGCGCACGACCTTGAGGCTCATGCCCACGGCGTGCCAGTTCGCTTTCGGAAAAAACGCCTCGTCGCCGCTCGCCGCGCGCATCGGCTGGAACGGGTATACGAACGTCACGCCCTGCGGCGCGGCGACGCCAAGCAGCGGCGAGTGGCCGTTCGCGATGTCGAGGCAGGCCTTGCGGTACCGGTCGGGCACCGAGTACGGCAGTTTCTGCGCATACAGCGTCAGCGCCGTCGGAACGATGACGACGTCGAGCGCTATCCCGCGTTCGTGCGCGAACCGCGCGAGCGTCGGCAGCGCGTCGCGCAGGCGCGCGACGGACGCTTCGCTGTGCGAGCGCACGCAGCTGTTCTCGAAGATGCCGTAGACGTCGGCGTCGCTGTCGCCGTTGAGGAAGACGTAGCCGTCCTGCGCGATCGTCACGCGCCGCTGCGGCGGCGTCGCGAGCACGAAGTACAGGAATTTCTTTTGCAGCATCG
This sequence comes from Tahibacter soli, assembly GCF_025717065.2. Lineage (GTDB taxonomy): Bacteria > Pseudomonadota > Gammaproteobacteria > Xanthomonadales > Rhodanobacteraceae > Tahibacter > Tahibacter soli. Next base: position 366,091 of record NZ_JAOVZO020000003.1, read on the forward strand.
AAGCCTGCATGATCGGATACGCCCGATCGGCGAGCCACGCCTTGGCTTTGCGGAAATACTGCACCGGGTCCGGAGCGAATTCGGCGCTTTTCGGCCACGGCGCCAGCGTCCGGCTGTGGAAGAATTCGAGCAGGGCCGTGTTCTGCAGGCGGATGCCCGCCACCGGGATCAGCAGCAGGAGCGCGATCAGCGACGTCAGGATGCGGGCGCGAAGGGAAAGGATCAGCATGGCCGGTCAGAACCGGAAGTAGATGAACGGGCTGTACGCGCCCGAAAAGATCTTGAGCGACGCCGCGACGAGCACGACGGCCGCGACGACCGTGCCGGCCGCGTAGCGCCATCCGGCGACGCCGCGCGGCCACGGCCGCGGCGCGGGAACGGCCATGAGGCGCCGTGTCACGAAGCGGGCGAGCGGCATGCTGAACAGCACGCCGGCGACCAGGGCCGCGGTTTCCTCGCCGGTCATGACCGTGGCGACGTCGGCGTCGACGGTGCCGTCCAGGAAGAACATCTTGGCGAGCAGGCTGCCGGCCTGCCCGATGTCGGCGGCGCGGAAGAACACCCAGCCGATCATGACGGCGAGCAGCGTATACGCGTGCCGCAGCACGCGCGGCGACCGTTCGAGCAGCCGTTCCATGCCGAGCCGTTCGACGACGAGCAGCAGGCCGTGGTACGCGCCCCACAGCACGAACGTCCACGCCGCGCCGTGCCACAGGCCGCACAGCAGGAACACGATCATGAGGTTGCGGTACGTCGCAAGCGGACCGTTGCGATTGCCGCCGAGCGGAATGTAGAGATAGTCGCGGAACCAGCGCGACAGGCTCATGTGCCAGCGCCGCCAGAACTCGGTGATCGACTGCGAGATGTACGGGTAGTTGAAGTTCTGCGGAAAATGGAAGCCCGCGACCCAGCCCAGGCCGATCGCCATCGTCGAATAGCCGCCGAAGTCGAAGAAGATCTGCAGCGTGTAGCAGACCACCGCGAGCCACGCCGTCGCCTGCGACAACGTGTCGGCGCGGGCGAACAGCGGGTCGGCGACGCCGGCGAGCGTGTCGGCCAGGAGCACCTTCTGCCCGAGTCCGAAGCAGAACAGCGTCAGCCCGTAGTACACGTGCCGCGCCGTCACCACGCGTCGCTTGAGATGACCCGCGACCGTGTGGAAACGCAGGATCGGACCTGCGATCAGCTGCGGGAACATCAGCATGTACAGCGACAGGTTCACGAACGAGCGTTCCGCGCGCGCGTCGCGGCGGTAGATGTCGACGAGATACGAGATCGCGTGGAACGTGAAGAACGAAATGCCGAGCGGCAGGTGGATCTGCATGATCCACGAATCGGGCGCGGCGCCGAACAGGCTGTGCGCGAGGAATCCGGCGTATTTGAAGAAGACGAGCAGCGACAGGTTCACCGCGACGCTCGCCGCGAGCACGCGCTTTCTCGTCGCCGCGTCGCGGGCGTCGCCGATCAGGATGCCGAACGCGTAGTTGGCGGCGACCGAGAACGCGACGACGGCGGTATACCAGCCCTCGCCGACGAAGTAGAAAAAGAGGCTGAACAGGACGAAGGTCAGGTTTCTGTTCGGAATGAAAGCCTGGCTGAGCAGGAACAACGGCAGGAACAGAAACAGGAAGTCGATGCTCGAAAAAACCATGTCGTCTGGCAGTCCGTTCGATCCGTTTTGCTTGAGGGGCGGAGCGCCGCCCGGCATGCCCGCGGCCGGCCCGGGGCCGAAGCGGACGCAGAGTATAGTCGCGAGCCGCCGCGGTTGACGCCGGGGCGACCCGTATGGCGTCACTGCGCCCTGCGCAGCACCCGGCCGTAATTGATCGCGCGGTCGACGCCGCCTTCCTGAAACAGCAGCACGATGCGGTCGACGCGGTGCAGCGCCCGTGCGCGCGCGACGAGTTCGGCCGCGTTGCCGAGCGGCAGATCGTTCGTATTGACCTGCGTGACCTCGGCGAACGCGCCGGCGAACACTTCGGCCGCGAGCTGGCCGAACGAATCGGAAACGATCAGCAGCGACGCGTCGACCGGCGGCCGGTCGTTGAGGTAGACGTGCGAGGGGAATGCGGGGTTCGTGAACAGGTCGCCGACGGCCGCGCGGAACGCCGCATCGCGCGCCGCGTCGAAACGCACGTGGGCGTTGCGCACCGCGTAAGCCGGCTGCGGATCGGCGACGCCGCTCATCAGCAGCATTTCCGCCGGCTGGTCGACCGCTTCGATGCGCTCGTCGACGACGGCGGGCAGTCCGGCCGCCGCGAGCCACGTATCGCGCAGCACCGCAAGGCTCTTGCCCGACGCGTGCCAGTTGTTGCGCGGATAGAACGCGGGATCGGCGAGGAACGGACGCAGCGCGTCGTAGAGATACAGGTAGCGCACGCCGGCCGGGACCTGCACGTCGCGCAGCGCCGAGCGGCCCGCGGCGACCGCCGCGCAGCCCTCGCGCAGCCGGCGCGACACCGACGGCGGCAGGCGTTCGGCATACAGCGTCGCGGTCGTCGGAACGACGATCACGTCGACCGGCGTCGCGATTTCGCGCGAAAACGTCGCCAGCTCGCCGAGCGAACGCGAAAGGCCGCGGCCGGCATCGGCGCCGTGCGCGCGCACGCACAGGCTTTCCAGCAGCACGTCGGGTTCGGTCTCGTTCCAGCTGTTGAGAAACACCTGGCCGTCGAGGCCGATCGTCAGCTTGTGCGCCGGCGGCGAGCCGAGCACGAAGTACAGGAATCGCTTGTACGCGTTCGTTGCGGCGATCGTCGGCCACGCGCGATCGGTCAGCCACGCGCGTGCGGCGCGGAACGCCGCGGGCGGATCGACGAACGCCGCCGGTTCGGGCCACGCGGCGAGCCTGCGTGTGTGGAAGCGTTCGAGCCGTTCCGTATCCTGCAGGCGGATGCCGGCGACCGGCGCGACGAGCACGAGCGCGACGAGCGTCGTGATCAGCCGGGCGCGGGCGGTCATGCCGATCATGGCGTCACGACGCTCGCTCGTAGCAGCGCAGTTCCACCGGTGCATCGCCGCGGCCCGCGAGCACGGCATGCTGCGCGTAGCGCGCGGCCAGAGCGTCGATCGACGTCAGGTCGAGTCCCGCCGCGACGAGCGACGCTTCGCGCCAGCCATGGCCGCGGCCGACCGCCGGCAGCACGCGCGCGCCGAGCGCTGCCAGATCGGCCAGCAGGCGGTGCTGCGCGGCGCGGTTCGCGTGGGCCGGCTGGGCGGTCGAGCGCGGGTTGTACGCGGTGATCAGCGCGAATGCCGCCCCGGCCAGCCACTGTCGAAACTCGAACGGCGGCGGCGCGTCGACGCGCAGCGTCGCGCGACGGCCGCCCGGCAGACGCGCGTCGTAGCGCGTCGCCCGGTACAGCGCGACGAGGTCCGCGCCGGGGCCGGTCATGTCGCCGGCAACGGGTCCAGCGTGTCGACGACGAGCGCGTCGGCGGCATCGAGGTCGATCTCGTCGATGTTGCGCTTGCCGGCGGTCAGGCGGCGCAGCAGGTCGAGCTGGATGTCGCCGCGCGCGTACGCGACGGCGTACGGCAGGCGCGAGAACGTCACCATCCAGTAGCGCGGCACGAAGCGGCCCGGATGGCGCGCGGCGAGCGTGCGTTCGAGCGCGCGGCGCAGCAGGAAATCGGCGTCGTCGACGCGGTCGCGCATCTCGACGTAGTTGTCGAGCGCCATCGCCGCGATCGCGTCGGCGTTCGGCTTGCGCCGTCGTTCGAATTCGGCGAACACGGCGGCCGGATCGGCGATGCCGCCCTCCATAAGCTCGGCGAGTTCGACGGCGTCTTCGAAGCCGCAGTTCATGCCCTGACCGTGAAACGGCACGATCGCGTGCGCGGCGTCGCCCAGCAGCAGCGCGCGATCGTTCCAGTGCCAGCGGTCGAGATACAGCGTGCCGAGCACGCCGGTCGGATTGCGCTCGTAGTCGTCGAGATATTCGGGCATCAGCGGCACGGCGTCGGCGAAGTCGCGTTCGAAGAACGCGCGCACGGCGTCGCGCGAATCGAGCCGTGCGAGCGACGGATCGCCTTCGTTCGGCAGGAACAGCGTCACGGTGAAGCTGCCTTCGGCGTTCGGCAGCGCGATGCACATATACCCGCCGCGCGGCCAGATGTGCAGCGCGTTCGGCTCCATCGCGAAGGTGCCGCCGTTCGCGCGCGCTTCGCGCAGATCGGCCGGCAGGCGGTCGGCGTCGAACGCCGTCAGCGGCGGAATTTCCAGCTCCTTGTAGCCGTGCCCGAGCGGTTCGAAGCGCTCGCCGAGGTCGGTCGCCTGCGTCATCGCCTGGCGCAGCGCGGAGCCCGCGCCGTCGGCGCCGATCAGCACGCCGGCCGCATGCGTGCGCAGGCTGCCGTCCACATCGCTACGAAACGACAACGTGGAATCTTTCCAGTCGACCGATTCGAGGCGCGCGTCGAAGTGCACGCGAGCGCCGGCGGCTTGCGCCGCGTCGAGCAGCGTCATGTTCAGGCGTCCGCGGTTGACCGACCAGATCACTTCGCTGTCGTCGCGCCCGTAGCGCTGCAGGTTCGTGCGGCCGTCGGTGTCGTGCACCATGCGACCGCGCATCATTACGGCGAGCGGGCGCATCGCGTCGGAAAGGCCGGCAAGCCGCAGACCGTGCCAGCCGCGCTCGGCGAGCGCGAGATTGATCGAACGGCCGCCGATAAAACCGGCCTTGCGCGGATCGGGGCGGCGTTCGAAAACGTCGACGGCGTAGCCGCGCTGCGCGAGCAGGGTCGCGAGCAGCGAGCCGACGAGGCCGGCGCCGACGAGGGTGATGCGGGAAGACTTCGACATGGACCGGGCGGACTCAAGGAGGAATCCGCCGGAGTTTCCATGCGCGGGGCGGGCAGTTCAATGGGCGCGGCGCGGCGACGGCGCGCGAAGGGCTATCGCCGCGGCACCGATTCGCCCGGCATCAGGAAATAGCCGGTCCCGTTCCACGCGATCTCGTCGGGCGTGCAGCCGACGCATCGCGTCCAGCGGATGCGGCCGACGTCGAGCGTGCCGGCCGTGTCGCGCGACAGCGCGCCGAAGCCGGGCTCGCCTTCGACGGTTTCGCGGTACGCGCGCGTCCACGTCGATGTGTACTGCGTGAAGATCGCGACGAACCGGCCGGTCTTGCCGCGACGATCGGCGTAGGTGCCGACGACGGCGCGGTCGGGGTGTCCGTCGTCGTTGAAGTCGCCCTGCAGCTGGAACGTCAGGCCGCGCTTGTCGAGTTCGGCGCGTTGCGCGGCGTCGAAGTCCGCGGTGCCGAGCGCCCGCGCCGATCGCCAGTCGCCGTCGATCGCCGCGACCGGGACGCCGAAGACGTCGCCGCCGGTCGGATCGAGCCGGAACGTTTCCCACCACGGCGCCGCGCGCTCGGCCGCGCCGGCGAGCGGCGCGACGACGAGTGCGAGCAGGGCGATGCGCGCGATCAACGCGGTGCCGCCCATTCCTTGACCGCCTCGACGAACGCGTGGCAGTCGGCGAACCGGTTGTACAGCGGCGTCGGCGCGATGCGGATCGTGTCGGGTTCGCGCCAGTCGCCGACGATGCCGCGCGCGTTCAGATGCTCGAACAGCGAACGGCCGGCGTCGCGCGGCCCGTTCACGCGCAGGCTCAGCTGGCAGCCGCGCCGCGCGGGTTCCCTCGGCGTCGCGATCGACAGCGCGCCGCCGGTCTGCGTCTCGATCAGCCATGCCAGGTACGCGGTCAGCGCGAGCGATTTCTCGCGCAGGCGGTCGATGCCCGCGCGCTTGAAGATTTCCAGCGACACGCGCAGAGGCGCCAAGGCAAGAATGGGAGGATTGGACAATTGCCAGCCGTCGGCACCGGGCGTCGGCACGAACTGCGAGCCCATCTGGAAGCGCGTCGACTGGTCGTGTCCCCACCAGCCGGCGAAGCGCGGGCGGTCCGAGCGCGCGTGCCGCTCGTGCACGAAGCAGCCGGCGACGGCGCCCGGGCCGGAGTTGCCGTACTTGTAGTGGCACCACACAGCGAAGTCGCAGCCGGTGTCGTGGAGGTCGACCGGCACGTTGCCGACGGCGTGCGCGAGATCGAAGCCGACGACGCAGCCGCGCGCGTGCGCGGCGCGCGTGATCGATTTCAGGTCGAGCACCTGGCCGGTGAGGTATTGCACGCCCGGCAGCAGCACGAGCGCGATGCGATCGCCGTGCTTGGCGAGCGCGCGTTCGATCGCGGCGTCCGAGATCGTGCCGTTCGGCTCGTCCGGATCGAGCGCGATCAGCGACGTGGCCGGATCGTAGCCGTGGAAGCGGATCTGCGATTCGACCGCGTAATGGTCGGACGGAAACGCGCGCCGCTCGATCAGGATCGCGTGGCGCTCGCGCGTCGGCCGGTAGAAGCTGACCATCATCAGGTGCAGGTTCGCCGACAGCGAATTCATCGCGACGACTTCGGACGGCAGCGCGCCGACGAGGCCGGCGAGGTCGTCGCGCACGAAGCCGTGGTACGGCATCCACGGGTGGCGTCCGCGGAAATGCGCCTCGACCGCGAGGTTGCCCCAGTCGTCGAGTTCGTCGATCAGCGCCTGGCGCGTCGCGCGCGGCTGCAGGCCGAGCGAGTTGCCGCACAGGTACACCTGCTCGGCGTCGCCGTGCGGCGGTATGAGGAATTCGACGCGCAGGCCGGCCAGCGGATCGGCCGCATCGGCGGCGAGCGCCCACGCGCGGTCGGCGCGAAAATCGTGCGGATAGGTCATCGGTGTGCTTGCTTATTTGCCGAGCGACGCGGCGATTTCGTCGCAGCCTTTGTCGAACGACGACAGCCACGTCGACGTCGTGCCCTTGAGCACGGGATGCATGCAGCGCAGCTGCACGCCGACGCCGTTGCGGTAGAAATAGCTCTCGCGATACTGGTACCGCGTCTTCACGTTGAGGCCCGAGTAGCGCAGGCTGCTGCCGTCGCTGCCCGAGTCGTGCTCGTAGCCCGGCGTCTGCTTCGCCTTTTCGATCGACGAATTGACGAAATCCTGGAACGCCTGCGCGTCGTCGAGCTTGCGCGTGGTGACGCTCACGCGCGACGCCTCGCCGGTGCCGGTGTCGGCGGGATCCTTCACCTGGAACGCGACGACCTGCGGATTGCCCTCGGTCATCTGCATGATGACGGGCCAGTCGGACGGCGCGCTGAAGCCGATGACGCCGTCGTTGAGCTTGAAGTCGGCGGCGTGCGCGGCGCCGGCCGCGGTGCAGAACAGGGCGAGCGTGATGCGAGCGAGCATGCAACCTCCGAAGGGGCGTCGGTCAGGAAAAGCGCTGCGGCGACAGGCCGAGCCAGTCGAGCGCGGTGCCGTGGTAGATACGTGCCGCGCGCGTGTCGTCGAGCGCGAGCGAGGCGATGCCACTGCCCGGCTCCTGCTCGCCGAGCGGAAACGGGTAGTCGGTGCCGAGCATCACGCGCTCGTGGCCGACGACGTCGATGAGATAGCGCAGCGCCTGCGGATCGTGCACGCACGAGTCGAAGTACAGGCGATTGAAGTACGAACGCGGACTCTTCGCGTTGTCGGTCGCGACGAGGTCCGGCCGCATGCGAAAACCGTGTTCGATGCGCCCGATCGTGTACGGGAACGAACCGCCGCCGTGCGCGAGGCACACCTTGAGGGCCGGCAGGCGTTCGAGCACGCCGCCGAGGATCAGGCTGCAGGCCGCGCGCGACTGCTCGGCGGGCATCCCGACGAGCCACGGCAGCCAGTATTTCGGCATCGTCTCGCGGCCCATCATGTCCCACGGGTGCACGAGGATCGCGGCGTCGAGATCGGCGGCCGCTTCGAAAAACGGGAAAAGTTCCGGCGCGTCGAGATTCCAGTTTTCCACGTGGGAGCCGATCTGCACGCCGGCGAGGCCGAGCTCCTCGACGCAGCGCTGCATTTCGGCGATCGCGAGCGTCGGCGACTGCAGCGGCACCGTGCCGATGCCGGCGTAGTGGCGCGGATGGTCGCGGCACAGCTGCGCCGTGTGGTTGTTGAGGTGGCGGTGCAGCTCGAGCGCCTGGTTCGCCTTGGCCCAGTACGAAAACAGCACGGGCACGGTCGAGATCACCTGCACCTGCACGCCGAACTTCGCGTAGTCGTCGATGCGCAGCTGCGGATCCCAGGTGTTCGGCCAGATTTCGCGGAAGAAATGGCCGTCCTTGTAGATGCGATGGCGCCCGTCGGTGTGGACGATGACCGGAAAGCGGTCGTCGCCGTATTTCTCGGCGAGATTCGGCCAGTCGCGCGGCAGGATGTGGGCGTGCGTGTCGATCTTGAGCATGGCGGTTACGGCTGCGGTTCGGCGGCGGCGTACTTCGCCGGCGCGGGATTGACGTGGCCGCAGGCGGCGCAGGTGCGCGCGGCGAGCGAGCGGTAGTAGCGCTCGAACACCGGCGGGAAATCGGTTTCGACGTTGGCGAGCGCGAAGAATTCTTCGTACAGCTTGTGGTTGCACGCGTCGCAGTACCACGACAGGCCGTCGAGTTCGCCCGCAAGGCGCTTGCGTTCGATCACGAGGCCGACCGAGTTCGCCGTGCGCTGCGGCGAATGCGGCACGCGCGGCGGCAGGTAGAAGATTTCGCCGGCGCGGATCGGGATGTCGCGCGGCCGGCCGTCTTCCTGGATGCGCAGCACCATGTCGCCTTCGAGCTGGTAGAAGAACTCCGGGCCTTCGTCGTAGTGGTAGTCGCTGCGCACGTTGGGACCGCCGACGATCATCACGATGAAGTCGCCGTCGTAGATGCACTTGTTGCCGACCGGCGGCTTGAGCAGGTGTCGGTGCTCGTCGATCCAGCGCTGGAAGTCGAGCGGTGCGGGCAACGGCATGGCGGGCGTTCCGGGCGAGGCGATACGCAAGTTTAGCAGGCCGGCGCCCGCGCTCGCGTCAGTCGCCGATCGCCGCGACGCACTTGAGCTCGATCGCGATCGGCGTCGGCAGCGCGCTGATGCCGAGCGTCGTGCGGCACGGCTGCGCCTGCGTGAAATATTCGGCGTAGAGGCGGTTGTAGGTCGGAAAATCGCGCGCCATGTCGGTCAGGAACACGGTGACGTCGACGAGATCTTCCCAGCGCGCGCCGGCCGCTTCGAGCACCGCGCGCACGTTCGCGAACACCTGGCGCGTCTGCGCGGCGATGTCGTAGCTGACGAGCCGGCCCTCGTCGTAGACGTTGCCGGGAATCTCGTTCGTGCCGGGCGTGCGCGGTCCGACGCCCGAGAGGAACAGGAGATTGCCGACGCGGCGCGCGTGCGGATACGCGCCGACCGGCTTGGGTGCGGCTGACGTGCTGATCGTGTCGCTCATCGGGTTTCCTTTTCCTTCCTGTCGGGCACGCTCTTGTCGCCGGCCGCAACGTTGATGTTCTGCGTCGTGACGACCTGGTTGTCGGCGCCGCTCGCGCGCAGGCGGTAGCGGCCGGGGCGCAGGTACAGCGTCGTGCGCACGCCCTGCATCGTGCGGAATTTCTGCTCGGTGTTGCCGAGGCGCGCGTCGCGCATGCCGATGACGATGCGGTCGGCCGGGATCGCGTCGTCGCCCTCGCCGATGTAGCGCGCCTCGAGCAGGCACGGAATCGTGCCGCGGCAGATTTCGCCGTCGACCGCGTAGGGAACGCGCAGTCCGTCGATGTCGAGCCAGCTTTGCCGGCCGTCGTCGCGGGTATACGGCGGCAACAGCACGCTGACGTCGTACGCGCCGGCGCGCAGCGACCACGGCGCGCCGGCCTTGTCGACGAACACCTGCGGCGTCTTCGGATCGAGCTTCGCGAGCGCCGTTCGATAGTACGGGTGATCCTGCTCGACCATCGGATGCGGAATCAGCATCGTCTGCTCGATCGTCAGCGGATCGATGCCGGTGATCTTGCGAAAATGCTGCGCCATGCTCGCGCCGCCGAGATATTTTCCGGTTTCCACGATGTGCGCGTAACCGGCGTTGACCACGAGGCGCGCCTTGGGATCGCGCTTGAACACGCGCTCGACGAGGTTTTTCGCCTGCTCGCGTTCGCGCGCGTCGCCGCTGGCGTCGGACATCGCCTCGTACGGCACGACGACGTAGCCGAGCTTGAGCGCCGTGCGCACCATTTCGGCGTAGACCGGCTCCTGGGTGTAGAAACCGCTCGCCTCGGTCGGGTAGCCGCGCTTGGCGAGTTCCGTGTCCGTTTCGTACAGCGTTTCGGCCGCGAAATGCGTAAAGCCGTCCTTGCGCAGCCGTTCGAGCAGCGCGACCGTCAGCGTGCGCGTGATCGCCGCATTGTGCGCTTCGTTGAAAAATACCGCCTGGCGGCCCTGCGCGAGCTTCGGTATCGCCTCGAGCGCCGGCTGTGCGGCGTGCGCGTCGTCGAGCGGCGAGGGCGCGTCGGCCTGGTCCGGCAGCTGCTGGATCGAGAACGACTGCACCGCCTCGTCGTGCAGGCCCAGATAGCTTTCGTGCCAGGAGAGGTACTGTCCGAAGATCAGGCGGAACGCCTTGCCTTCGTCGGCGGCCCAGGCCGCGCGCATCAGCACGTACTGCGCGAGCAGGCCGCGAGCCTTCTCGGCCTGGCGCAGGATGCGCTCGGATTTCTCCGCGGCGGCCTGCTGCTGCGCTCGCCAGGCGGCGGAACTCGCGCCCGAGGCGGGCGCGGCGAGCGCGACGGCGGCAAGAGCGACGAAGAACGAGCGCATGGCGAGATCCCGCAGCTGGCGTGCGCCTATGGTCATCGAACGGCGGACAGTCGCGCCAGCGCCGACTGGTACGTTTCGATCAAATCGTCACGCGACGCAACAGACATGCGCAGATCGGTGATGCGCCCGTCGAGCAGGCTGTAGATCCAGCCGTGCACGGTCAGGTTCTGGCCGCGCATCCAGGCGTCCTCGACGATCGTCGTCTGGCACACGTTGAGCACCTGTTCGAGCACGTTGAGTTCGCACAGGCGCGCGTGCTTCATCGAGTGCAGATCGATCGCCTCGAGGATGCCGGCGTGCTTTTGCGCGACGTCGACGACGTGCCGCAGCCAGTTGTCGGCGAGGCCCACGCGCAGGCCCGACAGGCTCGCGTTGACGCCGCTGCAGCCGTAGTGGCCGACAACCATGATGTGCTCGACCTTGAGAAGGTCGACGGCGAACTGGATGGTCGACAGGCAGTTGAGATCGGTATGCACGACCACGTTCGCGACGTTGCGGTGCACGAACACTTCGCCGGGCTGCATGTCGGTGATCTGGTTCGCCGGCACGCGGCTGTCGGAGCAGCCGATCCACAGGTATTTCGGCGCCTGCTGCTGGGACAGGCGCTTGAAGAACAGCGGGTCTTGCGCGCGCACGCTCTCGGCCCAGAGGCGGTTGCGTTCCAGCAAATCCTTCAAATCGTTCATTTTATAGCTCTCTAAAGCTGGACTTGTAACTCTCTAAAGCTGGACGCAGACGTTTTTGGCGTCGGTGAAGAAGCGCAGCGCCTCGACGCCGCCTTCGCGGCCGACGCCGGAATTCTTCACGCCGCCGAACGGCGTGCGCAGGTCGCGCAGCATCCAGCAGTTGACCCAGACGATGCCGGCCTCCAGCCGGGCCGCGACCGTGTGCGCGCGGATCAGGTCGCGCGTCCATACCGACGCCGCGAGCCCGTAGCCGGTGGCGTTGGCCAGCGCGATCGCCTCGTCGTCGCCGTCGAACGGCTGCAGCGTGACGACCGGCCCGAAGATTTCTTCCTGGTTCGTGCGGCAGGCGGGGCCGAGACCGTCGATGACGGTAGGCGCGACGAACCAGCCGTCGGCGCAGCGGCCCGGCACGGCGACGGCGTCGCCGCCCGCGAGTACGTTGCCGCCTTCCTCGCGCGCGAGCGCAATGCAGCCCATGATCTTGTCGTGATGCGCCTTCGACACGACGGCGCCGAGGTTCGTCTTCTCGTCGAGCGGATCGCCGACGACGAGCGCGTTGGCCCGCGCGACGAAGCGATCGCGAAATTCATCGTAGATCGCGCGCTCGACGAGGATGCGCGAACCGCACAGGCAGATCTGGCCCTGGTTCGAAAACGCCGAGCGCACGAGCGTGTCGAGGTTGTCGTCGCTCGCGTCGAAGTCGGCGAAGACGACGCTCGCGTTCTTGCCGCCGAGTTCGAGCGAGGTTTTCTTGAACGTGGCCGCGGCGCGCGCGGCGATGCCGGCGCCGACGCGCGTGGAGCCGGTGAACGAAATCGCCTTGACGCCCGGCGCATCGACGATCGCCTGGCCCGCCGCCGCGCCGCCCTGCACGATGTTCAGCACGCCCGGCGGAAAGCCGGCGGCGACGCTGTCTTCGGCCAGCATCCAGGCGGTGACCGGCGTGACCTCGCTCGGCTTGGCCACGACCGCGTTGCCGGTCGCGAGCGCCGGCGCGATCTTCCAGGTGAACAGGTACAGCGGCAGGTTCCACGGACTGATGCAGCCGACGACGCCGAGCGGCTGGCGCAGCGTGTAGTTGATCGCGCGGTCTTCCATCGCGTGCGCCTCGCTCGACCATTGCGTGATCGCCGCGGCGAAGAAGCGCAGGTTGGCGACGGCGCGCGGAATGTCGACCGCGCGCGCGAGCGCCGCGGGCTTGCCGCTGTCGCGCGATTCGGCGTGCACGTAGTCGTCGAGCCGCGCCTCGATGCGATCGGCGAGACGATTCATCAGACGCGCACGTTCGGCGGCGGGCGTCGCGGCCCATGCGGCGGCGGCGGCCTGCGCGGCGGAAACCGCGGCGGCGACGTCGGCCGCATCGGAATCGGGGCAGCGCGCGTAGACGCGGCCGGCGGCCGGTTCGTACACGTCGAGGTAGCGCGACTGGATCGGCGCGACGAGTTCGCCGCCGATCAGGTTGGCAAGAACGAGGTCGGTCATGCGCGGAAGCTTAGCCCTATTGACGCGGCGCGGCCAAAGGCCGGTAGGCACGCTGCGTTTCGCGACCTACAGCGACTGCATGCGCCCGCCGTCGACCGGTACGTTGATGCCGTTGATGTACGCGGCGGCCGGCGAGGCGAGAAACGCGATCGCGGCGGCGATTTCCGACGCGTCGGCGAAGCGGCCGGCGGGCACGCTCGCGAGCATCGTCTTTTCGATGTCGTCGGCGCTTTTGCCCGTCGCGGCGACGCGGTCGGCGACGATCTGTTCGAGCCGCTGCGTGCGCGTATAGCCCGGCAGCACGTTGTTGACCGTCACGCCGTACGGTGCGAGTTCGGTCGCGAGCGTCTTGGCCCAGCTCGCCACCGCGCCGCGGATCGTGTTCGATACGCCGAGGTTTCTGATCGGCTCCTTGACCGACGTCGAAATGACGTTGATCACGCGGCCGTAGCCGGCGTCGCGCATGCCCGGCAGCACGCACTGCACGAGCGTCTGGTTCGCGATCAGGTGGCGCTGGAACGCATCGAGATACGCGGCGGCGTCGGCGAGATGGGCGGGACCGCCCGGCGGGCCGCCGGTGTTGTTGACGAGAATCTGCACCGGCGCGGCCGACGTCGTCGCGGCGACTTTCGCGCGCAGCGCCCTGGCGTCGGCGACGTCGACCTCGATCCACGCGTGGCTCTGTCCGTCGCGGCGCGGCAGTTCGGCGACCGTGCGTTCGAGCGCGTCGGCGCTTCTGGCCAGCACGGTCACGTCGGCGCCGAGCAGCGCCAGTTCGTGCGCGGCTGCGCGACCGATGCCCTGCGAGGCGCCGCAGACGAGCGCGTGTTTGCCGGTGAGGTCGAGGTTCATGGCGATCCTTGGATGGAGCGGAAAAAATTCAACGAGGCGCTTGAACCCTCTCCCCCAAGCTCGCTTTGGGGGAGAGGGCAGGGTGGCCGCTCCTGTGCATCCTGCACCCGCGGCATTAGTACATCCCTGTACGTCAAGGGGGCGACGCCGAGTTCTTCCTCGATCTCGACGAAGCGCGATGCGCCGCCCCCTCACCCCAACCCTCTCCCCCAACGCGATGCGTTGGGGGAGAGGGAGCTGTCAGCCCAACCCGCGCGCGATCTTGTGCACCATCAGCGGCAGCAGTTCCTCGTCGCTTTCGGCGCGCGGCGGTTCCATCGTGTCGAGGTCGAAGCCCATGATCGCGGCGTCTTCCTCGTCGAGTCCGTCGAATTCGCGGAAGTCGGCGTCGAGCAGCGCCATGCGGGCGGCGGTCTCGTCGTCGTAGCGCAGATAGTCGCCGGTCGCGCCGAACACGTCGGCGACGCCGGTGTCGTAGACGTCCAGCCGCGACCAGATCAGCGTGTCGCCGAAACCGGCGCACCACCAATAGGATTGGACGCGGGCCGGCTCGGTTTCCGGGATGTCGCTCATATCGCAACTCCAGTGACGCGCAAGGCGAACAAGAGCGCCGACGCCGCGCCGCCGAGCGCGATCGCCCATGCCGCGACGGTGCCGGGAAAGCTCAGGAAGTTCAGGTCGGCATCGCCGAATCCGCGCCAGCTCGCGCGCAGGAACCACACGAAACCGCTCGGCGCGAACAGATGCGGACCGAGTTCCGGCCGCCGCTGCGGATGACGGTCGCGCAGCTGCGCCGAAACGAGCGGCCACGTCATGACGTAGGCCGTGAGGCCGGCGATCGCGACGCCGAGTGCAACGAGCAGGATGAACAGCATGGTGTCGGTGACCTTTAGAACTCCGCGTGACCCGGCACACGCGGATACGGAATTGCGTCGCGGATGTTGGCCAGGCCGCAGGTGTAGACGACGAGGCGCTCGAAACCGAGGCCGAAGCCCGCGTGCGGCACGCTGCCGTAGCGGCGCAGGTCGCGGTACCACTGGTAGTGCGCGGGATCGAGGCCCATCTTCGTCATGCGCGCGTCGAGGAGGTCCAGGCGCTCCTCGCGCTGCGAACCGCCGACGATTTCGCCGATGCCGGGCGCGAGGATGTCCATCGCCGCGACCGTCTTGCCGTCGTCGTTCAGGCGCATGTAGAACGCCTTGATCGCTTCGGGATAGTTCATGACGACCGACGGGCGGCCCACGTGTTCCTCGACGAGGAAGCGCTCGTGCTCGGTCTGCAGGTCGATGCCCCATTCGACCGGGAAGTCGAATTTCTTGCCGGAGTTCTTCAGGATCTTCACGGCCTCGGTGTAGTCGATGCGCTCGAACGGCGCGTCGATGAAGCTCTCCAGGCGCGTGACGGCGGTCTTTTCCACGCGTTCGGCGAAGAACGCCATGTCGTCGGCGCGCTCGTTCAGAACCGCGCGGAATACATATTTCAACAACGCCTCGGCGAGGTCGGCGTCGGCGGCGAGGTCGGCGAACGCGATCTCCGGTTCGATCATCCAGAACTCGGCGAGGTGGCGCGACGTGTTCGAGTTCTCGGCGCGGAACGTCGGTCCGAACGTGTACACCTTCGACAGCGCGAGGCAGTACGCCTCGACGTTGAGCTGGCCCGACACGGTCAGGAACGCGTCCTTGCCGAAGAAATCCTTTGAGAAGTCGATGGCGCCCTTGTCGGTGCGCGGCAGGTTCGCCAGATCGAGCGTCGAAACGCGGAACATCTGGCCGGCGCCTTCGGCGTCGCTCGTCGTGATGATCGGCGTGTTGACCCAGTAGAAGCCGTTTTCGTGGAAGAAGCGGTGGATCGCCTGGGCGAGCGTGTGGCGCACGCGCGTGATCGCGCCGAAGATGTTCGTGCGCGGACGCAGATGCGCCACTTCGCGCAGGAACTCCATCGAATGCGGCTTCGGCTGGATCGGGTAGGTTTCCGGATCGTCGACGAAGCCGGTCACTTCGATCGCGCTCGCCTGGATCTCGTAGCTCTGGCCCTTGCCCTGCGAGCGCACGAGCGTGCCGGTCGCGATGACGCCGGCGCCGGCGGTCAGGCGCAGCACGTCGGTCGCGTAGTTCGCGAGCGTGTCGGGCGCGACGATCTGGATCGCATCGAAGCACGAGCCGTCGCTCAGGTTGACGAACGAAAGGCCGGCCTTGGAGTCGCGGCGGGTGCGCACCCAGCCTTTGACGGTGACTTGCGCGCCTTCGCCCGCGGCCCCGGCGAGGGCCGATTTGATACTGATCGACGACATGAACCTGGCTCCGTTGTTCGTTGGGCGCGAGCGCCCGATCAAGCCGGCGATGATAACGGAAGCGACCGGACGACGCGCTCGACCCCTTGTCGCGGGGCCGCAGCGCCGCCATTTGGGACGCATCGTCGTTGCTTGCTAGACTCCCGCCATGACCATTTCACTGACTCCCGCCGCCCGTCAGCGCATGCAGGACTTCCTCGCACGCGACGCCGCGGCCGTCGCCGTGCGTTTCGGCGTCAAGCGCACCGGCTGTTCGGGCTACAGCTATACCGTCGACCTCGCCGAGTCGATCGACGGCGACGATCGGGTGTTCGACCAGGACGGCGTGCGCATCGTCATCGACGCCAAGAGCCTGCCGCTCGTCGACGGCACCGCGATCGATTTCGTCAAATCGGGCCTCAACGCCGCGTTCGTGTTCGAAAACCCGAACATGACCGGCGAATGCGGCTGCGGCGAGAGTTTCACGGTCGGATGAAGCGCCGCCGCGATCGCGGCGGCGCCCGTCGTCATGCCGGCTTCTTTCCCGGCGCGCTCTCGACGATCCTGAGCAGCGCGTCGATGTCGCCCGCCAGCGCGTGGTTCGGAAACGCGGTCTTGAGCTGCATCAGGAGCGCCTTGGCTTCGGCGTCCTTGCCCATGCGCTCGGACAACAGGCGCGCGGCGAGCAGGTAGTTCGCCGGAATGTCGGCGCTCTTGGGATGCCGCTTGTGGAAGCCGTTGACGAGCCGCAGCGCGAGCTGCGTCTGGTTGAGCGCCGCGGCCCGCTGCGCGAGGCGCGTCGTCGCTTCGGCGTCTTTCGGCACGAACGCGGGATCGATTTCGACGAGCTCGCGCGCGATGTCGACGGCGGCCTTTTCCTTGTCCTGCCCGAGCAGGATCGCGAGCCACTCCTCGCCGTGGCGCTTGAGTTCGGCCGCGTCGCCCTTCATGCGCAAGAGCTTGCGATATTGCGTATGCACGGCGTCGGTGCCGCCGCGCGAGCGCACGTGCTGGCGCATCGTGTCGTACGCCATGTCGATTTCGCCGTCCTGCAGCATCTGCGCGACGTCGTCGAGCAGCTCCTGGTCGGGATCGCTCGCCGTGCGCGCGAGCGGCTTCTGCACGTCCGGCTCGTAGCCGAGCTGGTCGTGATACTGGTAGATCAGATAGCCCATGAGATGGAACGCCGCGACGAGGCCGTAGCCAGACGCGAAGAACACGAGCGGCAGCGCGATGATCGTCGGCAGGCCGATCTGGGCGAGGAAGTTCTGCACGGCCGCGGAGCTGGCGAGGATCACCAGCACGAGCCCGAACGCCGCGAAATACCCGGCGCCGATGCGGCCCATGATCTCGAACCAGGTCAGCGGGCTCAGCGCATGCCAGAAGTTCTGGTCCATCGCGTACGACATCGCGACGCCCGGCAGCGCGAGCACGACGATCAGCACCGTCGCGAAGCCGATCAGGGCGCCGCCGAAGCGGAACGCGACGACGACCGCGATCGTCAAGAGGATCTGCAGGCCGATCGCGCCCCAGCCCGACGAGTCGCTGCTCGAACTCGACAGCCCGCCCGTGGGCGCTTCGAGCCGGCCGTTCGCCGACGCGCGCAATACTTCAAAACAGTATTTGTACAGATAGGCGAGCGTCAGCAGGTAGAAGAACAGGCCTACCAGCCCGCCGATCAGCATGGTCAGGCTGAACACCGACAGCACGCCGACGGTCATCAGCGCGTCGGCCTGCGCGGGATACGTGGAAATGTCGCGGATGCGTTCCCAGAACGGGGGCGGCGTGTCGTCGACGATCATGCGGTTTTCCTTCCTTGTGTGTGCGACGGGCGCCGTTAGCGGCGTCCGCCCATGATCGAGCCGAGCACGCCGCGCAGGATCTGGTTGCCGAGTTTCGTGCCGACGCTGCGCATCGCCGACTTCGCGGTCGCCTCGATCATGCCCTGGCGGCGCTTCGTGCCGAAGATCGCGTCCTTGATCGCATCGCCCCAGCCCGGCGCTTCCGGTTCGGGCTTCGTCGCGCGTCCGCCGCCGCGCGCCGGCGGCGCGGCGGCCTCGTCGTCGGTCGACGCCGCTTCGTGCTGCGCGCGCGCGTTGAGTTTCTCGTAGGCCGATTCGCGGTCGATCGCGGTGTCGTACTTGCCGCCGACCGGCGAACGCGACTTGACCTGCGCACGCTCGTCGTCGGTGATCGCGCCGATGCGGCAGCCCGGCGGCGCGATCAGCGCGCGTTCGACCGGCAGCGGAATGCCGCCGTCCTGCAGCGTCGTCACGAGCGCCTCGCCGACCGCGAGCTGCGTGATCGCGTCGGCCACCTTCTTGATTTTCGGGTTCGGCGGAAACGTTTCGGCCGCGGCTTTGACCGCCTTCTGGTCGCGCGGCGTAAACGCGCGCAGCGCGTGCTGCACGCGGTTGCCCATCTGACCGAGGATCGTCTCGGGTACGTCGTCGGGATTCTGCGAGCAGAAGTACACGCCGACGCCCTTGGAGCGGATCAGGCGCACGACCTGCTCGACGCGCTGCACGAGCGCGCCCGGCGCGTCGTCGAACAACAGGTGTGCCTCGTCGAAGAAGAACACGAGCTTGGGCTTGTCGACGTCGCCGACTTCCGGCAGGCGTTCGAAGAGTTCGGACAGCATCCACAGCAGGAACGTCGAATACAGCTTGGGTTTCAGGATCAGCTTGTCGGCGGCCAGCACGTTGATGACGCCGTGGCCGCTCATGTCCTGGCGCATGAAGTCGGCGAGATCGAGCGCCGGCTCGCCGAAGAACGCGTCGCCGCCGGCCTGGTCGAGCGACAGGAGCGCGCGCTGGATCGCCGCGATCGACGCCGACGAGATGAGGCCGTAGCGCTGCGAAATATCCTTCGCGTTTTCAGCGCAGAACGTCAGCAGCGCGCGCAGGTCTTTCAGGTCGAGCAGCAGCAGGCCTTCGTCGTCGGCGAGCTTGAAGACGATTTCGAGCACGCCTTCCTGCGTGTCGTTGAGTTCCATCAGGCGGCCGAGCAGCGTCGGCCCCATTTCGGAGACGGTCGTACGCACCGGATGGCCGAGCTGGCCGTAGATGTCCCAGAACACGACCGGGTTCGCCGCCGGCGTCCACGCGAGCTGCATCTGGTCGATGCGCGCCTTGATCCTGTCGTTGGCGACGCCGGCGCAGGCGAGACCGGCGAGGTCGCCCTTCACGTCGGCGAGAAACACCGGCACGCCGAGCTGCGAGAAGCCTTCGGCGAGGCGCATCAGCGTGACCGACTTGCCGGTGCCGGTCGCCCCGGCGATCAGGCCGTGGCGGTTGCCGTATCGGGCTTTCAGAAAGACGTCGATGTCGCTTTTGCCCAGGAGGATGTCGGTCACGGTGCGTTCCTTGTCGAAGACGTTCGTTCGATTGTAGCCATGGATTCGCGCGCCGGGCACGGCCGTCGCGGCACGCGAACCGCGACCTGGCGCACATCGGTCGTTGTCTGTGGCGGCGCTACTGTGTAACGTCCGCGCAGCAAACGTAAGCCTTTCGGGGGTAAGTCATGATTCGTATCCGCCGCGTCCTCGCCGTCGCCGTGTTGTTCGCCCTCGCCGGATGCGCCGGAGCCCCCGCCAAGACCGCCCGGAACGCCAAGCCCGCGAACACGGTCGACGAGGCCGCGATCAGCGCGCTGTACGCGCGGCTCGACGCCGCGGTGAAACGCTACGAGGCCGGTTCGGATCTCGCCGACGGCGGCGAAGCCGAACGCGCGATGCGCGAGAGCAACGCGGCACTCGACGACCTGCGCGCCGCGGCGCTGCAATGCCACGCGGTGCCGGGCTGCGAGGAAGAGCGCTTCCTGTCGGCGTTCGACGGCCTCTTGCGGCTCGACGCGCCGCAGGCGCCGACCGGCGCGGTCGACGCCGCCGACGCGACCGAACAGGCCGTCGCCGGCGAAAGCGCGTCGCCGATCGTCGCCGACCTGCCGGAAACCGCGCGTTCGATCACCTTGCTCAAGGGCAAGGAGCTCGCCGAGATGATCGCGATGAACGGCCCGGTCAAGGCGTCGCTCGAGGAATGGCTGACGCAGTACCGCCCGAACCTGATCCAGGCTTACGTCAACTACCAGTACATGCGTTATCGCATGTGGCCGGAATACCAGAAGGCGGGATTGCCCGAGGCGCTGCTGTTCGGCTTCATCGCGAAGGAGTCGGGCGGCAAGGTGCACGCGGTGTCGCGCTCGGGCGCGAGCGGCCCGCTCCAGTTCATGTACGCGACCGGCCTGCGCTTCGGTCTTTCCACGGTGAACGGCTTCGACCAGCGCTTCGACCCGATGCTGTCGACGCGCGCGAACGCGGCGTACCTCAACGAGCAGCTGCGTATTTTCAACAACGATCTCGAACTCGTGCTGGCCGCGTACAACGGCGGCGAAGGGCGCATGGCGCGTCTGGCCGGCGGCGGCGGGCGCTTCTGGGACGCACGCGTGTACGGCGCGCTGTCGCCCGAAACGCGCGACTACGTGCCGATGGTGCTCGCCGCGGCGTGGCTGTTCATGCATCCGGAGCGCTACAACCTCGCGTTCCCGCGCGTGGAGAACAAGCCGGGCCGCGTCACGTTGAAGCAGACGGCGTCGCTGTCGGAGCTGTCGATCTGCTTCGGCCAGGAAGGCGGCAACCGCGACGGCTGGTTTCGCGCGCTGCGCAACTTGAATCCCGCGCTCGATCCGCAGGAAGCGCAGCCGGTCGGCGCGACGCTCGAGGTGCCGGCGGTGCTGGAAGCGGCCTATCCGAAGCTGTGCGCGGCCGGACAGTGGCAGAGCCTCGCCGCCGATCTGCATGCCGCAGCCACGCCGCAGGTGACCACGCGGGTTGCCGCGCGTATCGACAGTCGGCCGGGCGGTTCGGGCAGCTACACGGTGCGCAAGGGCGACACGCTCGCCGCGATCGCGCGCAAGCATCGCTGCGCCGAAGTGCGCGATATCGCGAGCCTCAACCGGCTGCGCGCGCCGCAGTACGCGATCAAGCCCGGCCAGACGCTGCGGCTGCCGGCCTGCACGAAGTAGGCGAATTCGAAGCAGGCGAACGCAAAAAAGCGCGCCAGTCCCTGGCGCGCTACGTGTTCGTTACTGCAAGCCCGAAGCGGTCGTACGAAAACTTTGAGATGACGCGAGTCTCAGGGATCAGGCGGCCTGTTCGCCGGAAAACCAGCCGTCGGCCGTCGCCGCGGGTGCGGCCTCCCTGAGCGTGCGCAGCATGCGCAGAATCGAGCGGTGCACGCCTTCTAGCGCCGGGAACGTCGCGCCGCGCGTTTCGTGGTACGCCACCGTCAGCCACAGCGCGATGCCGCGCAGGCGCACCGGCAGGTTGTCCGAACGCGCGCGCGACAGGCCGGTCGACGTACCGCTGCCCCACGGCGAATAGCGTTCGTCCGGCGGCGTGCCGTACAGATGCGGAAATTCGCTCTTGGCCGCGACCGAGAATTCCTTGAGCGTCAGCTGCGCGAGCTGTACGCGCGCCTGGCGCGGAAGCCCTTCGACGAGCTTTTCGATCTCCTTGTGCTCGCGCTGCAGCTGGTAGGCCCGTTTCGTCGCTACCAGACGCCAGATCAACTGTTGCATGCGCTTTACCTCGTGAACGGGGGCTTGAACAAGGAATGAATCGCGAACCGGTCGTCGGCGATTTTATTCCGGCCGTTCAGGAGGTATAGCGCACGCCGTCACAATCTGACAGTGCGTGTCAGTATGTTGTTTGCAAACAACTGTGCGGCAGTCGGTTGAATCGGGTTACGGCGCGCGCCCGATACGTTCGCCGACGACGACGGCCTGCTGCGGCGCAAGGCCCGGGTCGACCGCGCCGACCGATGCCGGCAACAGCACGATCACGGTCGAGCCCATGTTGAAGCGCGCCATCTCGGCGAAGCGTTCGAGGCGGATGCCCTTGCCGCGATAGTCCTTGCGCACGATGCGGCTGGCGTAGCGCGGAATTTCCAGGCCGCCCCAGACCGTCGACACGCTCGACACGAGCATCGCGCCGACCATCACGACGACGAACGGCCCGTGCTCGCCCTGGAAATGGCAGACGAGGCGTTCGTTGCGCGCGAACAGCCGCGGCACCGATTCGACCGCGAACGGCGCGACGGAAAACAGCCGGCCGGGCACGTGCACCGTTTCGACCAGCGTGCCCGCGAGCGGCATGTGCGCGCGGTGATAGTCGCGCGGCGACAGATACACCGTGACGAAACTGCCGTCGCGGTAAGGCACGGCGTCGAGATCGGCGCCGAGCAGTTCGGCCGCGGTGTAGTCCTGGCCCTTCGCCTGGAAGATGCGGCCGTCGCGAATCGGTCCGGACTGGCTGACGCGGCCGTCGGCCGGACACAGCAGGGCGTCGGGGGCGGCATCGGGCGTGCGCGCGCCGGGTTCGAGCAGGCGCGTGAAGAACGCGTTGAAGTGTTCGAAGTCGTCCGGCGACTTTTTCTGCGCCTGCGACAGGTCGACGTCGTAGCGGCGCACGATCTGGCCGATCAGGAAGTTCTTCCACGGCTTGAACGTCCAGCGCGTCGCCCAGTAGACGAGTCGCGAGAGAAAGCGATGCGGCAGGACGTACTGCACCAGGACCGACGGCTTCATCAGGGTTTTCCGGCGAGGGTGGCGAGATCGGCGGCGATCGCTGTCGCATCGAGCGGCGGGCGGAACAGGCCGACGAGCGCCGGCTGCGGCCCGATGATGACGATCGACGCGCTGTGGTCGACGCTGTAGTCGCCGTTGCCGGTCGGCGTGCGCGTGTACAGCAGGCCCAGCGCGCGCGTGAGCGGCTGCAGCGCCTCGTCCTTGCCGGTGGCGCCGACGAAATCGGGGCTGAAGAAGCCGACGTAGCGGGCGAGCGTTTCGGGCGTGTCGCGGTCGGGGTCGACCGAGATGAACTGGAACTGCACTTTGTCGGCGAGTCCCTGCGCGACGAGCGTCTTGCGCACGTCCTTCATCACGCCGAGCGTGTTCGGGCAGATGTCCGGGCAGTTGGTGAAGCCGAAGAACGCGACGGTCCAGCGGCCTTTCCAGTCGTCGCGCGTCAGCGGCTTGCCGTCGGCGCGCGCGAGCGAAAATTCCGGTACCGGACGCGGCTCGGGATACATCATCGCGACCTTGGTCGGCGGCGCGGCGCGCGAGAACAGCTGCATGCCGAGCCACAGGCCGATACCGGCCGCGAAAGCGGCAAGCAGGATCACGGCCGTGGGCAGGGCCCGGCCGAGGTTATGACGAGTGTTCATTCGCCAAGTATAGACGCAGCGCAGCATTTATACTGACGGACCTTTTGTCGCAGCGCCGCGCTACATGACCGCCGAACTTGCAACGATCATCGACTTCATCCGCTACGGCGCGAGCCGCTTCGCGGGCGCGGGCCTGAGCTTCGGCCACAGCTACGACAACGCGCTCGACGAGGCCACGCATCTCGTGCTGCACGCGCTGCACCTGCCGCACGACCTGTCGCCGAACTACGGTCAGGCGAAGCTCGTCAAGGACGAGATCCGCGTCGTGCTCGACCTGATCGAGCGGCGCGTCCTCGAGCGCAAGCCGGTCGCCTACATCACCGGCGAGGCGTGGTTCGCGGGCCTGTTGTTCAAGGTCGACGAACGCGTGCTCGTGCCGCGCTCGCCGATCGCCGAGCTGATCCTCGCCGGCTTCTCGCCGTGGCTCGACGACCGCCACGTCGAACGCGCGCTCGACCTGTGCACCGGCTCGGGCTGCATCGGCATCGCGATGGCGTCGCACAACCCGAACTGGACGGTCGATCTCGTCGACGTCAGCGACGCCGCGCTCGAACTCGCCAACACCAATATCCGCTTCCAGGACGTGCAGGGCCGGGTGCGCGCGATCAAGTCCGACCTGTTCGACGCGATCGAGGGCGAGGTGTACGACCTCATCGTGTCGAATCCGCCGTACGTGACCGAGCAGGAATTCGCCGAACTTCCGCCCGAATACGGCCATGAACCGTCGCTAGGCTTGGTCGCCGGTCACGACGGCCTCGACTTCGCGCTGCGCATCCTTGCCGATGCGCCGCGGCACCTTTCCGAAGAAGGCCTGCTGATCGTCGAGGTCGGCGAGAGCGAGCACGCGCTGGCGCAACTGCTGCCGCGCGTGCCGTTCACGTGGATCGAATTCAACGTCGGCCCGATGGGCGTGTTCGCGCTCGACCGCCGCGATCTCGTCGCGCACGCCGACGACATCCGCGCCGCGGCGAACGCGCGCCGGCAGGGCGCATAAGGCAAGGCGAAACGAACGTGTCCAGCAATTCCTTCGGCAAGCTCCTGACCGTCACGACCTTCGGCGAAAGCCACGGTCCGGCGATCGGGTGCGTGATCGACGGCTGCCCGCCCGGGCTCGCGATCGCGCCGGAGGATTTCCGCGCCGACCTCGATCGCCGCGCGACCGGCAAGAGCCGTCACACGTCGCAGCGGCGCGAAGCCGACGACATCGAGATTCTTTCCGGCGTGTACGAGGGCGTCACCACCGGCACGCCGATCGCGCTCGTGATCCGCAACACCGATGCGCGCTCGAAGGACTACAACGACATCGCCGAGCGCTTTCGGCCCGGCCATGCCGACTACACGTACTGGCACAAGTACGGCGTGCGCGATCCGCGCGGCGGCGGCCGTTCGTCGGCACGCGAGACGACGATGCGCGTCGCCGCGGGCGTCGTCGCCAAGCGCTGGCTCGCCGAGCGTTACGGCGTGCGCGTGCGCGGCTGGCTCGCCGCGCTCGGCGACGTGACGCCGCGCGCGTTCGACTGGGATGCCGTCGAAGAGAACCCGTTCTTCTGGCCCGACGCCGCGATGGTGCCGGAACTCGAAGCGTTCATGGACCGTCTGCGCAAGTCCGGCGATTCCGTCGGCGCGCGCGTCACCGTGCTCGCCGACAACGTGCCGCCCGGTTGGGGCGAACCGATCTACGGCAAGCTCGATGGCGAACTCGCGGCGGCGCTCATGAGCATCAACGCCGTCAAGGGCGTGGAAATCGGCGACGGCTTCGGCGCGGTCGCGCAGCGCGGCTCGACGCATCGCGACGAAATCACGCCCGAGGGTTTCCTCTCGAACCATGCCGGCGGCATTCTCGGCGGCATTTCGACCGGGCAGGACGTGATCGCGTCGATCGCGCTCAAACCGACGTCGAGCATTCTCATTCCCGGACGCAGCGTGAACGTTCGCGGCGAGCCGGTCGAAGTCGTCACCAAGGGCCGCCACGATCCGTGCGTCGGCATCCGCGCGACGCCGATCGCCGAGGCGATGGTCGCGCTCGTGCTGATGGACCAGGCGCTGCGCCACCGCGCGCAATGCGGCGACGTCGGCGCGATGAAACCCCTCATTCCGGCGAAAACCGCTCCCTGAGCGAAAGCGCGCGCGGCCGGACCGCGCGCTTTCGCAGTCCGATATGTATCCAACTGGAGAAGTGTAATGTCTGCGAGTTCTGCGGAACGCAAGTTCAAGGTCGCGATGGTCGGCGCAACCGGCGCGGTCGGCGAAACCCTGATCGGCATTCTGAAAGAGCGCAAATTCCCGATTTCCGAATTCGTGCCGCTCGCGAGCGAACGCTCGGCCGGCAGCCAGGTGGATTTCGGCAACCAGAAAGTGACCGTGAAAGACCTCGCGACGTACGATTTCGACGGCGTCGACATCGCGTTCTTCTCGGCCGGCGGCAGCGTCAGCCGCGCGCACGCGGCCCGCGCGGCGGCGGCTGGCGCGGTCGTCATCGACAACACGTCGGAGTTCCGCTACCAGGACGACATCCCGCTCGTCGTCGCCGAAGTGAATCCCGGCGCGATCGCGCGGTACACCACGCGCGGCATCATCGCCAATCCGAACTGCTCGACGATGCAGATGCTCGTCGCGCTCGCGCCGATCCATCGCGAGGCGGGCCTGCGCCGCATCAACGTCGCGACGTACCAGTCGGTATCCGGTGCGGGTCGATCCGGCATGGAGGAACTCGGCCGCCAGACCGCGGCGATCCTCAATTTCCAGGACTACGAGCCGAAGAAATTCACCAAGCAGATCGCGTTCAACGTGATCCCGCACATCGACGACTTCCAGCCGAACGGCTACACCAAGGAAGAGATGAAAATGGTGTGGGAGACACGCAAGATCCTCGAAGACGAGACGATCGCCGTGAACCCCACCGCGGTGCGCGTCCCCGTGTTTTTCGGCCATTCCGAGGCCGTGCATATCGAAACTCGCGACAAGATCACAGCGGAGCGGGCGCGAGAACTGTTAGAAAGCGCCCCCGGCGTTGTGGTTGTGGATGAGCGCCAGCCGGGTGGATACCCGACCCCGGTGACGCACGCCGCGGGGCAGGATCCCGTCTTCGTGGGGCGCATCCGCGAGGACATATCGCATCCGCACGGTCTCAACCTCTGGATCGTTTCCGACAACATCCGCAAGGGCGCCGCCCTCAATGCGGTACAGGTCGCCGAGCTATTGGTGAAATCGTATCTGTGATCTATAGTTACGGTTGTGTTATAAGGCAAATTCGAGATTGGCCGACCGGCTTTCGGGCCGGCCGGCGCCGCCGCACAAGGTAGTGAGGCGAGGTTTGCAGCCGCGTAAGTGGTTGATCAACCGGATACTTTCGCGGAGCGCGGGCTGCGAATAGGGGAATGGACGGCGTCACGAAGGTCGCGCGGGATCAACCGTATGAATAGCAGGCCACTGGCCAAAGTTTCCGGGGGCTGACCTCATGAAAGGATCGTTGAAACTATCGCTGGCCGTTGCGCTTGCGCTAGCGGGTTCGGACGCGCTGGCACTCGGCCTGGGGATGATCCAGGTCCGGTCCGGCCTGAACGAACCGCTCAACGCCGAGATTCCCGTTACGGGCGGCCCTGACGAGACGGCCAGTCTGTCCGTCGCGCTGGCTGCCGCTGCCGATTTCGAACGCGTGGGCCTGTCGCGCTCGCGCGTGCAGGTGCCGCTGGAGTTCACCGTCGCGGCCGGCGCGCGAGGCGCCGTCATCAAGGTCACCAGCAAAGAGCCGGTCCGCGATCCGTTCCTCGATTTCCTGATCGAAGTGAACTGGGCCAAGGGCAAGCTGCTGCGCGAATACACCGTTCTGCTCGACCCGCCGACCATGGCGCCGGCGATCAAGGGTTCGCGCGCGAGCACCGCGCCGGTCAAGGAAACCGCGACGACGGCAGCGCCGTCGCAGTCGCTACCGGCCGCCAAGCCGGGCAAGGCGCCGCGTCCGACCAAGTCGGCCGAGCCGGTGGCCTCCGCGCCGCCGAGCACGCCGCCGGCCGAGAAGCCGTCGCGCGCGGGCGCCAGTGCCGGTGCCGGCGAGTACGGCCCGGTCGCCGCGGGCGAAACGCTGTGGGAAGTCGCCGCGGCGACCCGTCCGGACGACAACGTCACGCTCAACCAGGTGATGCTGGCGCTGCACCGGAACAACCCGAGCGCGTTCTTCAAGGACAACATCAATTCGCTCAAGCGCGGCGCGATCCTGCGCGTGCCGAGCGTGGAAGAGATCAAGGCCGTCGGTAGCGCCGCGTCCGCCGCGGCCGAAGTGCGCAACCAGAACGATGCTTCGCGCTCGGGTACGCCGACGCTCGTCGCCGATTCGGCCGCGTCGGCCAGCGCGCCGGCCGCCGCGCCCGCGACGAAGACCGCGCAGCCCGATCGCCTGGCGCTGGTGCCGCCCAAGTCGAGCAAGGACAGCAAGCCGACCGCCGAATCGGCCGGTTCTGGCACGAGCGCGAGCGGCGACGTGACCACGCGGGCGGAACTGGCCCGTACGAAGGAAGCGCTTGCCAGCCGCGAACAGGAAACGAACGAACTCAAGTCGCGCGTGCGCGAACTCGAGGAAATCAAGAACAAGAACGACAAGCTGATCTCGTTCAAGGACAGCGAGCTGGCTGAACTGCAGAAGAAACTGAAGGAACTGCAGGACAAGGCCGCCAAGCCGGGCGCCGCGCCGGCCGCGACGACGCCGGCCGCAACGCCGCCGTCGACCGCCGCGACGACGCCGGCAACCGCGACGCCGAAGCCGGGCGAGCCGCCGAAGACCGGCGAGTTCAGCAAGGAAGAAATCTGGGGCAGCGCCGCGGGCGACAAGGCACCGGCCGCGTCGACGACGCCGTCCGCGACCGCCGGTACGACGCCGTCGAGCACGACCCCGCCGCCGTCCACCGGCACGACGCCGCCGGCGAGCACGACGACCCCGTCGCCGACGACCGGCACGACGCCGCCGTCGACGACCTCGACGCTGCCGCCGGCCACCGCGACGCCGTCGACCACGACGCCGCCGGCCTCGACCACCGGCACGCCGCCGTCGACGACCGCGACCACGCCGCCTGCGACGACCGCACCGGCCGCGACGCCGCCGAAGCCCGCCGCCAGCACGACGGCGCCGGCCAAGGCGCCGACGCCGGCCAAGGTACAGCCGCTCGCGGCCGACGAGCCGTGGTGGCAGAAGACGTGGGTGCTCGCTGTCGGCGGTCTTGCGCTGCTCGCCGTCGTCGGGCTTGCCCTGATGAACCTGCTGCGCCGTCCGAAGGCTGCGCCGGCGGCCGACACGGGTGCCGGCGACAACACCGCGTACGCGGGCGGCTACGACGAGGAACACGGTCTGCTCGACCGTCTCGCGCAGTACCCGGACGACACGTCGGCGCATCTG
The DNA here is from genome assembly GCF_025717065.2 of Tahibacter soli. GTDB lineage: Bacteria > Pseudomonadota > Gammaproteobacteria > Xanthomonadales > Rhodanobacteraceae > Tahibacter > Tahibacter soli. Next base: position 394,631 of record NZ_JAOVZO020000003.1, read on the forward strand.
GAACTGACGAGCCTGTACTACGCGCAAGGCCAGGCCGACAAGTTCGAAGACGCGGCGCAGGCGATGTACGCGCACATCAGCGACACCTCGATGGCCGAATGGCAGCAGGTGCGGGCGATGGGCCGCGAGCTCGCCCCGCACAATCCGCTGTTCGCCGACGAGCCGTCGTACCAGGCGCCGACGCATGCGCACACGTTCGGCAGCAGCGAACCCGAGCCGATGCGTTTCGACGGTTTCGACGACGTGTCGAGCTTCGGCAAGACGCAGCCCGCCGCCGCGCTGCCGGAAGAAGACACGTTCGACTTCGACCTGGCCGACCGCAGCGCGACGACGCAGACGATTCCGGCGCCGGCCCCGGCTCCGGCGGCGCCTGCACGCGACGATTTCTCGCTCGATCTGCCGCCGATGGACTTCGACACGCGCATTTCGCAGCCGTCGCTGACGCCGCCGCCGAGTTTCTCGACGCCGGCGCCGCCGCCGTCGCGGATCGAGGACGATCTGATGGCGACCGACGATGCGATCGGCACGAAACTCGATCTGGCCAAGGCGTATCTCGACATGGGCGACCCCGACGGCGCCAAGTCGATGCTCGAGGAAGTCATCGCCGAAGGTTCGGACAAGCAGAAGGCCGAAGCGCGCAAGCTGCTGGCCGAGATCCGATAAGAAGAACACGGTGGTTTGAACTGCGGGGGCCGGCTATGCCGGCCCTTTCTTTTTGCGCATCGACACTGGCATTGCCGGCCCTTTCTTCGCGGTGGCGCCCGGCGCGGCTACAATCGCGCCCCCATCGCCCGTTCCGGAGCTTCCTTGCGCATCGCCCTCGGCGTCGAATACGACGGCACCGACTTTCTCGGCTGGCAGCGGCTGTCGACCGGGCGGACCGTGCAGGAAGCGCTGGAAGACGCCCTGTCGTTCGTCGCCGACGCGCCGGTCGAGGTGATCTGCGCCGGCCGCACCGATTCGGGCGTGCATGCGCGCTGCCAGGTCGTGCATTTCGACAGCGACGTCGTGCGCGCGCCGCGCAACTGGCTGCTCGGCGCCAATTCGCGCATGCCGCGTTCGGTCTGCGTGCGCTGGGCGCAGGTCGTCGACGGCGAGTTCCACGCGCGCTTCGCCGCGCGCGCGCGGCGCTACCGCTACACCATCCTCAATCGCGACGTGCGCCCGGCGCTCGATGCGCGCTACGTCACCTGGGAGCGCGTGCCGCTCGACGTCAACGCGATGCATCACGCGTCGCGCGCGCTGATCGGCGAACACGACTTCAACGCGTTCCGCACCGTCGCCTGCCAGGCGCCGACGTCCAGGCGCGACATGCAGGCGATCGACATCCGGCGCGATGGCGATCTCGTGCACATCGAAGTGCAGGCGAACGCGTTTCTGCATCACATGGTGCGCAACATCGTCGGCAGCCTGCTGCCGGTCGGTCGCGGCGAGGCGCGCGCCGAATGGGTCGGCGAAGTGCTCGCGGGCCTGGATCGCAGCAAGGCCGGGCCGACCGCGCCGGCGCAAGGGCTGACGTTTCTCAGGCCGCTATATCCGGCGCAATGGCAGCTGCCGGCCGAGGTGACGCTGTGAGCCGCGTGCGCATCAAGTTCTGCGGGCTCACGCGCGCGGATGACGTCGCGGCGGCCTGCACGCTCGGCGTCGACGCGCTCGGTTTCGTGCTCACGCGGCGCAGCCGGCGCTACGTCGATCTCGATGCCGCCGTCGCCTTGCGCACCGTCGTCGCGCCGTTCGTGTCGGTCGTCGCGCTGGTGATGGACGACGAGCCGGCCTGGGTCGCAGAAGTCATTTCACGGTTCGCGCCCGATCTGCTGCAATTCCACGGTGCCGAACCGGCGGCGTTCTGCGCCGGTTTCGGCCGGCCGTACCTCAAAGCCGTGCCGATGGGCGGCGACGGCGCGGATGTCGCGGCTTGCGCGCGCGAACATGCGCTAGCGGCGGGTTTTCTGCTCGACAGCCACGCGCTCGGCGAGCCCGGCGGCAGCGGCAAGGCGTTCGACTGGACGCGCATGCCGCGGGACGTCGGCCGGCCGCTGATGCTCGCCGGCGGGCTGACGCCCGCGAACGTCGGCGACGCCGTACGCATCGCGCGGCCGTACGCCGTCGACGTGTCGAGCGGCATCGAAAGCGCGCCGGGCATCAAGGATTTCGGAAAAATGAAGCTTTTTGTACAAAACGCCAACACGGCAGGTGCGGCATGACCGACGAAACGATCGACTTCCACGCCTTGCCCGACGCGCGCGGCCGGTTCGGCAGCTACGGCGGCGTGTACGTCGCCGAAACGCTGATGGCGCCGCTGGCCGAGCTCACCGAAGCGTACGAGCGGCTCTCGCGCGATCCCGAATTCATCGCCGAGTTCGACTACGACCTCAAACACTACGTCGGCCGGCCGAGCCCGATTTATCACGCGCAGCGGCTGTCGCAGAAAGTCGGCGGCGCGCAGATCCTCCTCAAGCGCGAAGATCTCAATCACACCGGTGCGCACAAGATCAACAACACGATCGGCCAGGCGCTGGTGGCCAGACGCATGGGCAAGCGCCGCATCATCGCCGAGACCGGCGCCGGCCAGCACGGCGTCGCGAGCGCGACGGTGTGCGCGCGTCTCGGGCTCGAATGCGTCGTGTACATGGGCGCGGTCGACATCGAGCGACAGGCGATCAACGTCTATCGCATGAAGCTGCTCGGCGCGCAGGTCGTGCCGGTCACGTCGGGGTCCAAGACGCTCAAGGACGCGCTCAACGAAGCGCTGCGCGACTGGGTCACGAATGTGGACTCGACGTTCTACATGATCGGCACCGTGGCCGGCCCGCATCCGTATCCGCAGATGGTGCGCGACTTCAACAGCGTCGTCGGCCGCGAAGCGCGCGCGCAGATGCTCGAGCAGTACGGTCGTCTGCCGCACGCGCTCGTCGCGTGCGTCGGCGGCGGCTCGAACGCGATCGGCCTGTTCCATGCGTTTCTGAACGACCGCGACGTGCGCATCGTCGGCGCCGAAGCCGCCGGCGACGGCATCGAGACCGGCCGTCACGCGGCATCGCTCGCGGCCGGCCGGCCCGGCGTGCTGCACGGCAATCGCACGTACGTGCTGTGCGACGACAACGGCCAGATCATCGAAACGCATTCGGTATCGGCCGGCCTCGACTATCCCGGCGTCGGCCCCGAGCACGCCTACCTCAAGGACGCCGGCCGCGCGCAATACGTCGGCGTGACCGACGACGAAGCGCTCGCCGCGTTCCACGAACTCGCGCGCACCGAGGGCATTCTCGCGGCGCTCGAATCGAGCCATGCGATCGCGCAGGGCATCAAGCTCGCGCGCGACATGCGCAAGGACGAACTCGTGCTCGTGAACCTGTCCGGCCGCGGCGACAAGGACGTGCACACCATCGCCCGGCGCGAAGGACTGACGCTCGGATGACCGCCATGAACCGCATCGACCAACGTTTCGCCGCACTCAAGGCCGCGCGCCGTCCGGGCCTGATTCCGTTCATCACCGCCGGCGATCCGGCGCCCGAATCGACCGTCGCGATCATGCATGCGCTCGTCGCGGCCGGCGCCGACCTGATCGAACTCGGCGTGCCGTTCTCCGACCCGATGGCCGACGGCCCGGTGATCCAGCACGCGAACGAGCGCGCGCTCGCCAAAGGCGTCGGGCTCGTCCAGCTGTTCGCGTGGGTGCGCGAATTCCGGCAGCGCGACGCGCAGACGCCGATCGTGCTGATGGGCTATCTCAACCCGGTCGAGATCATGGGCCATGCCGCGTTCGCGCAGGCCGCCGTCGCGGCCGGCGTCGACGGCGTGCTGCTGGTCGACTGCCCGGTCGAGGAACTCGACACCGCGCAGCCGATCCGCGACGCGGGTCTCGCGCAGATCTTCCTTGCCGCACCGACCACCGACAACGCGCGCCTTTCGCGCATCTGCGACGAGGCGAGCGGGTTTCTGTACTACGTGTCGTTCGCCGGCATCACCGGCGCGGCGAAGCTGTCGACCGACGCCGTGCGCGAGCGCGTCGCGGCGATCAGGACGCGCGCGCACACGCCGGTCGCGGTCGGTTTCGGCGTCCGCGACGCCGAATCGGCCGCCGCGATCGCGGGTTTCGCCGACGCGGTGGTGATCGGCAGCGCATTGGTCGATACACTGGCGGGCAGTGCGACGGCCGAGGAGGCTGCGATGCGTGCCACGGCGTTCCTGACCCCGATCCGGGCGGCGCTCGATGCGCTGACCGCGGCCGATGCCGCGTAGCCCGGACCCGACGCCTTCCGACCCCGCGGCATCGCCGGACGCGACGCCGCCCGAACCGTTCGACCCGAGCGCGCTGGTGCCCGACGCACCGCCGATCGATACCGGAGAAACTGGCGACATGAGTTGGCTTTCCAAACTGATGCCTTCGCGCATCCGTACCCAGGGCACGAGCAAGGGCAAGGTGCCGGAGGGCTTGTGGGAGAAGTGCGACGGCTGCGGCGCGGTGCTGTACCGGCCCGAGCTCGAACGCAATCTCGAAGTCTGCCCGCAGTGCAACCACCACCACGCGATCCGCGCGCGCAAGCGCCTGCTCGCGTTCTTCGACGAGGGCTCCACCCAGGAACTCGACGCCGATCTCGAACCGGTCGACGCGCTCAAGTTCAAGGATTCGAAGAAGTACCGCGACCGCATCGTCGCGGCGCAAAAGCAGACCGGCGAGAAGGACGCGCTGATCTCGATGCGCGGCCTGCTCAAGACGCGCCCCGTCGTCGGGGTCGCGTTCGAGTTTTCGTTCATGGGCGGCTCGATGGGGTCGGTCGTCGGCGAAAAGTTCACGCGCGCGGCCGAGCTCGCGCTCGCCGAACGCATGCCGCTCGTGTGCTGGTCGGCGACCGGCGGCGCGCGCATGCAGGAAGGCCTGCTGTCGCTGATGCAGATGGCCAAGACGTCCGCCGCGCTCGCGCGCATGCGCTCGGCCGGCGTGCCCTACGTGTCGGTGCTGACGCATCCGACCACCGGCGGCGTGTCGGCGAGCCTCGGCATGCTCGGCGACCTGAACGTCGCCGAGCCGAAGGCGCTGATCGGGTTCGCCGGCCCGCGCGTGATCGAGCAGACGGTGCGCGAAACGCTGCCGGAAGGCTTCCAGCGTTCCGAGTTTCTCGTCGATCACGGCGCGATCGATTTCATCGTCGACCGCCGCGAGACGCGCGACAAGCTCGCGGACGTGCTCGCGCTGCTGATGCGCCAGCCCAAGGTCGCCGCATAAGCCCGACCGCCGTGCAGCGCACGCTCGACGAATGGCTGGACTACCAGCTGACGACGCACGTGCGCGGCGTGGATCTCGGCCTCGCGCGCGTCGGCGAAGTCTGGCGGCGCCTCGGCGCGCCGCGGCCGGGGCGCGTCGTCGTCACCGTCGCCGGCACCAACGGCAAGGGTTCGACCGTTGCGTTCGTCGAAGCGATCGCCGCCGCGGCGGGCCTCGCCTGCGGCGCGTACACCTCGCCGCATCTGCTGCGCTACAACGAGCGCGTGCGCGTACTCGGACATGACGCGAGCGACGCATCGCTCGTCGCCGCGTTCGAGCGCATCGAGACCGCGCGCGGCGACCTGCCGCTGACGTATTTCGAGTTCGGCACGCTCGCCGCGCTGCTCGTGTTCGCCGACGCCGGTCTCGATGTCGCGATCCTCGAAGTCGGCCTCGGCGGGCGGCTCGACGCGGTGAATCTCGTCGATGCCGACGTCGCCGTCGTCACGACGATTGCGCTCGACCACCAGGACTGGCTCGGCGACAGTCTCGACGGCATCGGCCGCGAAAAGGCCGGCGTCGCGCGCGCGGGACGTGTCGCGATCGTCGGCCAGATCGATCCGCCGGCCGGTCTGACCGGCGAACTCGCGCGCATCGGCGCGCTCGTAAGGCGTGCCGGCATCGACTTTCGTCTCGACGTCGACGCGCAAGGCTGGCACTGGTACGACGCGACGCGTCGCTACGACCTGCCGGCCGCCGCGCTCGCCGCGCCGTGCCAGCCGGCGAACGCCGCCGCGGCGATCGCCGCGCTCGTCGCGCTCGGCGATCGCCTGCCCATCGACGCTGCGCACATCGCGCAAGGCGTCGCGAGCGCGCGCGTCGCGGCGCGCCTGCAGCGATTCTCGCTCGGCCGCGGCGAACTCGTGATCGACGTCGCGCACAATCCGCAGGCCGCCGGCGTGCTCGCCGACTGGCTCGCCGCCCAAGGCGACGGCCGGCGCAACGTGGCTGTGTTCGGCGCGCTGGCGGACAAGGACGTCGCCGGCGTCATGGCGCCGCTCGCGTCGCGTTTCGACGCATGGCGGCTTGCCGGTCTCGATCGCGACAGTCCGCGCGGTCTTGATTCCGGCGGCTTGCGCCGCATCTACGACGGCGTCGCGCCGCAAGCCGCGGTCTGGGTGCACGACGACGTCGACGCCGCCCTCGACGCGGCCAAACCGGCGCTGCACGAAGGCGCGCGCATCGTCGCTTTCGGTTCATTCTTCGTGGCATCCGCGGCCTTACGCTGGGCCGCAGCGCACGGATTGCACGCCGGCTGATCGTCGCGGCGCGTATAATCCGCACGGTTACCGGAGACTCGCTGCCGATGGATTCCCAGCTGAAACAGCGCCTGATCGGCGCCGCAGTCCTGATCGCGCTTGCGATCATCTTCGTGCCGATGTTCCTGTCGGGGTCGCCGCCCAAACCCGAAACCGTGACCGAGAACCTCGCGATTCCGCCGGCGCCGTCGGAGCGCGAGTTCCAGACGCGCGTCGTGCCCGCGCAAGGCGGTAACGCGACGTCGCCCGCACCGCTGACGACATTGCCGGCCGGCGAAACCGACAAGGTGGCGACGGTCGACGCCGGCAGGCGCGAGCGCGTCGAAGTGCCGTACGAGGCGCAGCCGGGCGGCAAGCCGGCGGCTGCGACGACGCCGGCCAAGCCCGAGCCGGCCAAGCCCGAACCGCTGCCGGCGAAGCCCGCGAGCGCGCAGACCGCGCCGCCGGCGGCGACGCCCGGCGGTCGCTTCGCTGTACATTTGGGCGTTTTTGCGAATGCGGCAAATGCGGAGGGACTCGTCGCGACCGCGAAGAAGCACGGCCTCGCCGCGTACACCGAAAGCGCCGAAGCCGACGGCAAGCCGGCGACGCGCGTGCGCCTGGGTCCCTATGCCGACCGCGCGACCGCGGAGGCCGCGCGGCTCAAGCTGAGCCAGGTCGACGCGAAGCTCAAGGGCAGCGTCGTCGACGTCGGCGCCGCGCCGGCCGCGCAGCCGAAGGCCGACGCGCCGGCGACCGCGCTCCCGGCGAACCGCGCCGGCGGCTGGGCGGTGCAGCTCGGCGCGTTCAAGTCGCAGGAAGAAGCGAACAAGCTGATGCAGCGCGCGAAGGGCGCGGGCTTCGCCAGCTTCGTCGACACGGTCGGGCAGGGCGCCGAAAAGCTTTGGCGCGTACGCGTCGGCCCAGAGGCCGATCGCGCGAATACCGAAAAAGTGCGCGACGCGGTGAAAGCGAAACTCTCGGTCACGGGAATGATCGTCACGCTGCCGTAGCGTGACGCGACCTTTGCCATGAACTGGGCCGACTACACCATCCTCGCCGTACTCGGCCTTTCCGTCCTGATCGGGTTGTGGCGCGGACTGATTTCCGAAGTGATGGCGCTCGCGTGCTGGGCGGCGGCGTTCTGGGTCGCCTGGACGTTCGGCGACCGCCTCGCCGAGGCGTTCACCGCGGTCGACGTGCCGTCGGTGCGGCTGATGCTCGGCTACGGCATCTGCTTTCTCGTGGTGCTGATGTTCGGCGCGCTCGTGACGTTTCTCGTGCGCAAGCTCGTCGCCGGCAGCGGGCTGTCGGGCACCGATCGCCTGCTCGGCATGTTCTTCGGGCTCGCGCGCGGCATGCTGCTCGTCGTGCTCGCGGTGCTGCTGCTCGGTTTCACACCGCTTCCGCGCGACCCGTGGTGGCATGAATCGCGCCTGCTGCCGAGCTTCCGGAACGGCGCGGAATGGCTGTCGGCGAGGCTGCCGGAAAACGTCACGAAACATCTCGACTTCAAGGGCGTGCTGGAGCGCTTGCCGCTCGGCCCGCCCAAACCTTCGGAAGCGCCGACGGCGCCCGCGGAACCGAAAAAATCTTCCTCTTGAGTGGTATCGCGTCATGTGCGGAATTATTGGAATTGTCGGCAAATCCGAAGTCGCTTCGGCGCTGTACGACGGCTTGACGGTGCTGCAGCACCGCGGACAGGATGCGGCCGGCATCGCGACGATCGACGGCAGCCGCCTGCGCCTGCACAAGGCGCGCGGTCTCGTGCGCGACGTGTTCCAGCGCGACGACATGCTGAAGCTGCGCGGTCGCGTCGGCATCGGCCACTGCCGCTACCCGACGGCGGGTTCCGAAGACGTCGGCGAAGCGCAGCCGTTCTACGTCAACTCGCCCTACGGCATCGCGCTGGCGCACAACGGCAACCTCGTCAACGCCGATGCGATCCGCGAAGAGCTGTTCGACGGCGATCGGCGCCACATCAACACCGAATCCGATTCCGAGGTGCTGCTCAACGTGCTCGCGCACGAGCTGCAGATCCAGGAACGCATGGCGCTGACGCCCGACCACATCTTCAAGGCCGTGGCCGGCGTGCACGCGCGCGCACGCGGCGGCTACGCGGTGATCGCCCTGGTGCTCGGCTACGGCATCCTCGCGTTCCGCGATCCGCACGGCATCCGGCCGCTCGTGCTCGGCGAGCGCGACACCGCCGAAGGCAAGGAATACGCGGTTGCGTCCGAATCGGTCGCGCTCGACATCCTGGGCTTCAAGCGCCTGCGCGACATCGAGCCGGGCGAGGCGGTGCTGCTCGGCTTCGACGGCACGCTGTCGCACCGGCGCTGCTCGGAAGGCCATGCGCACACGCCGTGCATCTTTGAATACGTATACCTTGCGCGGCCCGATTCGATGCTCGAGGACGTGTCGGTGTACAAGGCGCGCCTGCGCATGGGCGAACGCCTCGCCGCGAAGATCGCGCGCCTGAAGCCCGACCACGGCATCGATGCGGTGATTCCGATTCCCGACACCGCGCGCACGGCGGCCAGTTCGCTCGCGAGCGATCTCGGCGTGCCGATGCGCGAAGGTTTCGTCAAGAACCGCTACATCGGCCGCACGTTCATCATGCCGGGGCAGAGCGAGCGCGTGAAGTCGGTGCGGCGCAAGCTCAATGCGATCGAACTCGAATTCCGAGGCAAGACGGTGCTCCTGGTCGACGATTCGATCGTGCGCGGCACCACGTCCAAGCAGATCATCCAGATGGCGCGCGAAGCCGGCGCAAAAAAAGTGTACTTCGCGTCAGCGGCGCCGCCGGTGCGCTATCCGAACGTCTACGGCATCGACATGCCGGCGCCGGCGGAACTCGTCGCGCACAATCGCAGCGAAGACGAAGTGGCCGAACTGCTGGGCGCCGACTGGCTCGTCTATCAGGATCTTCCCGATCTCGTCGCGTCGGTCGCCGAAGGCAACGAGAAGCTCAAGCAGTTCGACACGTCGTGCTTCTCCGGCGAATACGTCACCGGCGTGCAGAACGACTATCTGCGCGAACTGGAATTTGCGCGGTCGGATGAAGCGAAGAACCTGCGGCGCGCGTCGTAGGCCGACCGATCAGAACCCGCGGCGCTTGCGCGCGACGATCCACAGCGTCGCGGCGAGCGCGCGCAGCGGCCAGACGTTTTCCAAAGCGTTGAGCGGCTGTATCGCATCGACCGCGCGCGCGACGCCGCGATGTCGCAACAGGCTCGCGGGCAGGCTCGCCGGCATCAGCTGGTGCCGGCCCCAGCGCTGCGGCTCGAAGCCGTGATGCAGCAGGCGTTCGCGAAACGCCGCGAGCCGGTAGCGCCGCGCGTGCGCCTGCGCGGGAAACCAGCGTCGCGACAGCCACTCGCTCCACGAGCCGGCGTTGGGCAGGTGCGTGACGACGAGCGCGCCGTCGGGCTTGAGCACGCGCCACAGCTCGGTCAGCGACTCGCCGTCGTTCGGCACGTGTTCGAGCGTGCCCGCGGCGACGATCGTGTCGAAACTTTCATCCGCGTAGTCGAGCCGCCACGGATGTTCGATGCGGCGATAGACGAGGCCGGACAGCGCGTGGCAGTCGGCGTATTCGTGCGCGTCGCAGACGTCGCAGCCGTGCAGCTCGAGGTTCGCGCCGACGTCGCGCCGCGCGAGCCACGACATCGCGCCGTGCCGGCAGCCCCAGTCCAGCACACGCTGGCCCGGTGCGAGCGCGTCGCGGATGTGCGCGTACGCGCGCAGCACTTCGCCGCTGCCGGCGCGCAGCGCGGCTTTCGCGTCGAGATAGGGATCGGCGCCGCGCGCGCGCAGCGCGAACAGCTGCGCCAGCGCGTCGGCGAGCGTCGTCGTATCGAGAGCGGACATGCGCGGGACGATAGCGTTTCCGAGGCACACGGTCACGCACGGCGCGCGATGCTTCGGCATAATCGACCGGTCTTTGCGTCTCGGACGGACGATGCCTGCATCCGACGACAATCTGTTTGCCGCCGCCGCCGCGTGTCTCGCCGAACGCGATCCCGCGCGCAAGGTCGCGCTGACCGCGGCGACGGCACGGCGTTTTCGCGCGGGCGAACTGTCGCGCTCGCCGTGCGGCGAGCCCGAGCCCGTCGGCGAACCGGGACGGCCGGCGCAGCCCGTGCTCGTCGCGCCGCGCGACCTGCCGCAGCGCGGTCTCGGCACGCCCGACGGCCGCGCGGCGCTGTTGCACGCCGTCGCGCACATCGAATTCAATGCGATCAATCTCGCGTGGGACGCGGTGTACCGCTTTCGCGACCTGCCGGACGACTACTACGCCGACTGGGTGACGGTCGCCGACGACGAAGCGCGCCACTACGGGATGCTCGTCGCGCGCCTTGCCGAATTCGGCCACGCGTACGGCGACTTCGCAGCGCATGATGGACTTTGGGAAATGGCGAAAAAAACCGCCGAATCGTGCCTGGAGCGCATGGCCCTGGTGCCGCGCGTGCTCGAAGCGCGAGGGCTCGACGTGACGCCGGGCATGGTCGCGCGGCTCGAATCGGCCGGCGACCGCGCCAGCGCCGATGTGCTCAAGATCATTCTCGCCGAGGAGGTCGCGCACGTCGCCGCGGGTTCGCGCTGGTTCGAATGGTGCTGCGCGCGCGAGCGCGTCGAGCCGGCCGCGACGTTCGACGCGCTGTTGCGCCGGCACTATCGCGGCGCGCTCAAGGGGCCGTTCAACCGGCCGGCGCGTCTGGCCGCCGGCTTCAGCGCGGACGAACTGGCGCGCCTCGACGCGATGGTGTCCTGATGCGCGCCCGGCTCGCGGTCGCGCTCGTCGTCTGGTGGATCGTGTGCCTCGTGTGGTTCGCGAGGATTCCGGTGACGGCGCCGCTCGTGCCGGCACAGCGCGAAGCGTTCGCCGGCGCGAGCTTCCGCAGTGCGATCGGCGATGCCGGCATCGACGGGCAGGCGCTGTCCGTGACGGCGATGGACGACAAGGATGGCGTACTGCTCGTGCGGCGCGTCGATATCGTCGCGGCCGAGCGGCCGGTGCTGCGCTATCGCGTCGGCAATTTTCCGTCGACGATGGAACTGGCACTCGTGTTTCGCCGGGCCGACGCGCCGGGCGACACGTTCTCGACGACGCTGACGACGCCGCGCGGCGAGGTCGGCACGATCGATCTGGCGACCGAGCGGGAATGGCGCGGGCGTATCGTCGAAGTCGGCTTCGCGGCGTACGCGGTCGCGCAGTCGGCGCCGCCGGCGACGGCGTTTCGTCCGTATCGCTTTCTCGACGCGACATTCGAGTCGCCGTCGTGGCGCGGCGCGCTCGGCGCGACCGCGACCGAGTGGTTCGGCCGCCGCTACTGGGCGCTGATGTCGATGAGTGCGCTCGGCCCCGACGCGCCGCGCGTACGATCGCGCTCGCTGATTCTGTTCGCGGCGGCGGGCGTTCTCGGCAGCATCGCGCTTGCGGCGTGGCTCGGCGGCTGGCGCGAGCGACGCCTGCTGCGTTTCGCGATCGTCGCGAGCGTTTGCGCGTGGGTCGCGCTCGATCTGCGCTGGCTGCTGACGCTGACCGACCGCCACGCGGGTACGCGTGCGGCGTACGCAGGACACGACTGGCGGCAGCGCCAGGCACTGCAACCCGACCGTGGCGTCGCCGCGGCGGCGGCGCGCGTGCGAGAAGCGCTCGGCGACAAGCTCGGGCAGGTGCGCCTGCTTGTCGACGCGCCGTCGGACTACGAACGCGCGCGGCTCGTGTACCACCTGCTGCCGGCGAACGCGGCGCCGATCAACCTGCTCGTCTACGCACGGAAGAACTATCCGGGCGTCTATCTCGTGACCTACGAGCGCGACGCGTCGAACTACGACGCCGAAAAAGGGCTGCTGACGCTGCTCGACGAGACGACGGAGCCGGCCGAACGCCTGATCGACGAGCCGCCGCTGCAGTTGTACCGGCTGCGCCAGGCGGGTGCGCCGTGAGCGCGGGCTACGCGTTCGCCTGGCTGTACGTCGCGCTGCTCGGCAGCGGCGTGTGGATCGCGGTCGCGGGCCTGCCGCGGCGCGCCGATATCGCGGCGTGCCTGGGCTACGGCGTCGTGCTCGGACTCGTCGCCTGCGGTCTCCTCGTCGCCGGGCGCGCGGCGCCGGGCGCGCAGCTCGCCGCCGCGGCGTGGCCGTGGTTCGCCGCGACGCTGGCCGTCGTCGCGGTCGCCGCGGCGTGGCGTGTACGGCGCGCACCGGCCGACGGCATTCTCGCCGTGCCGTCCGAACGCCTGCCATGGTGGGGCTGGGCGCTGCTCGCGCTGCTCGCATGGCGCTTCCTGCTGATCGTCGACGAGGCGTGGCTGCGGCCGGTGTTCGCGTGGGATACGTGGATCGCGTGGGCGGCGAAGGCGAAGGTCTGGTTCGAGAGCGGGCAGGCGGCGCACTACGTCGCACCGCCGCTGTGGATCGACGGCGCGGATGCGAACGCGCGCACCTCGCTCGCCTGGCACTACCCCGAACTCCTGAGCCGCATCGACCTGTGGCTCGCGAGCGCGAGCGGCGCATGGAACGAGGCGGCGATCGGCCTGGCCTGGCCGGCGTTGTGGCTCGCGATGCTGGCCGGCTGCTACGGGCAGTGGCGCGCGCTCGGTCTTGCGCGCCCGCAGGCCGTGCTCGCGGTGTATGCGCTCGGCTCGCTGCCGCTGATCAACGTGCATGCCGCGCTCGCGGGTTATGCTGATTTGTGGATTGCTGCCATTCTGGTTTTTGCGGTGCTGGCTTGGCAGCGCTGGCTGGTGCGCGGCGAGCGCGCGCAGCTCGTGCTGTGCGTGGCGCTGCTGGCAACGCTGCCGCTGATCAAGTTCGAGGGCATGGTCTGGGCGGTGGCGCTCGCGGCGCTGATCGCGTTCGGCGCCGTGCCGCCGCGCTGGCGCCTCGGCGGTGTCGCGATCGCGCTCGTGCTCGCGGCGGTCGCGGTGCTGCTGTCGTGGTGGCTCAAGCTCGCCTGGCTGACCACGGCGCTCGGCATTCTCGGCGGCGGGGGCGGCGGACGTTCGGCGACGAGCCTCTTCGGCGTGCTGCGCGCGTTCGCGTCCGGCCTGTTCGCGCAGTACAACTGGCATCTGCTGTGGCTCGTCGTGCCCGCGCTCGTCGCGCTGCGCTGGCGGCTCCTGCGCGAGGATCGCGCGCTCGCGCTGCTGGCGTTGTTCGTCGCGGGCGCGGTGGTGTTCGTCGTGGGCCTGTTCGCGCTGACGCCGGCTGCGAAGTGGGCCGAAAGCAATACCGCGATCAACCGGCTCGTGCTGCAGATCGTGCCGGTCGCGGTCAGTCTGTGCGCGCTGTGGCTGCGCGATCTTTCGCTATCGACCGATACAGATCGAGCGACGAGCACGCCGCCCGATCCGGCGTGAACGTCGCGTGCCAGCGCGCACGCCCGGCATCGCCGTGCCGGCGGCGCAGCGCCGGATCGTCGGCGTAGCGCCCGAGCGCCGCGGCCAGCGCGCGTTCGTCGCCGGGCGGAACGAGAAGACCGGTCGCGCCGTCGTCGACGACGTAGCCGACGCCCGAGCCCGGAATCGCGCTCGCGACCGCCGGGAGGCCCGCGCGCATCGCTTCGAGCAGCACCATGCCGAACGCCTCGGCGCGATCGAGCGAGGGCAGGCAGAACACGTCGGCGTCGGCGTAGGCCTGGCGCAGCGCGGCGTCGTCGACGTGCCCGGCCAGCCGCACGCGGTCGGCGAGGCCGTCGGCGCGCACCTGCGCGCGCAGCGCCGCGGCACGTTCGCCGCCGCCGATCAGGTGCAGCGCGACGCGCGGCAGATGGCGCATGGCGTCGAGCAGGATCTCGAAACCTTTGTAGTGACTGAGCCGGCCGACCGCGAGCACGCGCAGGTGGTCGCGCGGCCACCCCGGCGACGCCGCCCGACGCGGCGGCGCGGCCGCGGCGTCCGCGGCGAGGCCGAGCGGAATGACGTGGATCTTGTCGCGCCACGGCACGAGCGGCGCGCTCGCGTCGCGATACGGCGCCGACGTCGCGACGATCGCGTGCGCGCGGCGCAGCAGCGCGGTTTCCCACGGCCGATACAGCGGATAGGCGAGGCGCAGCGCGCGGCTGCCGCCGTCGAGCGGAATGTCGGCGTGCCAGTGCACGACCCACGGCACGCGCCGCGCGGCGGGCGAGAGCAGCGCGAAGAACGCCGACGTGTTCGGCACGTGGATGTGCAGCACGTCGGGCCGGAAGCGTTCGATCGCGCGCGCCAGCTCCCGCGCGAACGTGGGGCTGACCGGCGCATACAGCCATTGTCCCCAGCAGCCGACTTCGCGCACCGCGACCGGGCCGTCGTCGCGCGAGCGCGACTGCCGCACGCCGGGCGGCGCGTGCACGAGCGCGGCGACGTCGGCGCCGAGCGCCGACTGCGCGCGGCCGAGTTCGGCGAGGGCGCTTTCGATGCCGCCGGCGACCGGCGGATAGAACTTTCCGATGTGCAGAACGCGCATGGCGGCCGTTCCGGCTATTCGGACGCGCCCGGCTTCTCGCGCCGCGCCGCCTGTGCTTTCTGCAGCGCGGTCAGTTCTTCTTCGAGTATCGCGAGCTTCTGGTTGAGGCGGCGAATCTGGCGTTCCTGGCGCGAACGCTCGATGTCGAGCTGCAGCATGCGGATCAGGATCAGCGACAGGCCGACGATGATCGGCAGTACCGGCGGATACGCGATGCCGGTCAGGTGCGCGAGCCAGTCGACGGTGCGCGGCACGAAGCCGATGACCAGCGTCACGGCGGCGATCAGCAGCCACCACAGCGCGTAGGGGCCGTGCAGGTGGTCGCGGCGGACGAGATAGAGAATGCTGCCGCCGAGCAGCACGCCGATCAGGGCGGCGGTGATCTGGGCGGTCATGCCTTGTCGGCTCCGGCCAGCGCGCGCGCGCGCGGCGCGCGGGCGCCGATGCGCGCGATCGACAGCACGGTGGTCGCGATCATGTAGCGCGCGACGGTGAACCACGACGAGAAGATGCGCGAGCCGCCGCTCGAGCGCGGCGACATCGACGTCGGCGCCTCGTGCATCGAAAGTCCTTTTCTACGCAGCAAAATCAGTACCCCGATATCTTGATAGTCGATCAGACTGGCCTCGCGCGACGCAAGCGCGCGGATCGCGCGGCGGCCGTACACGCGTAAGCCGGACGTGAAGTCGGTAACCCCCAACCCCGTGATCAGCCGGAAATACGCCCAGGCGAGGCGCTTGGCCCGGCTCAGGCGGCCCGGGCAGGTGCCGATCGTGACGTCGGCGCCTTGCCGGCGGTGCGCGGCCAGGAGCGCGGGCAGCTGCGCCGGCGGATGCTGGCCGTCGGCGTCGAGCGTGACGACGAGGTCGTAGCCGTTGCGCAGCGCGAATCGCATGCCGGCCTGCGCCGCGCCCCAGGCGCCGAGCTGGAACGGCAGGTTCAGCACGCGCGCGCCGGCTGCCGTCGCCTGGGCCGCGGTGCGGTCGGCGCTGGCGTCGTTGATGACGAGGACGTCGCAGTCGAGCGTCGCGATGACGCCGCGCACGACATCGCCGACCGTCGCCTGCTCATTGCGGGCGGGCATGATGGCGAGGCAGCGGGCGGGAGAGGTTCGGTTCGGCACGTGGATGTGGAGTCCGAAAACCCGATTCTCCCTGTCGATTCAAAGAAGTGTCAACGAAGCGCGCGTATGATCGCGCCGTGTGCCTGCGCAGGATTCGGGCTCAGGCACGAAGAAAAACGCGGTCGCGCGAATTATTTTCGACCGGGGTGTCCGGTCCCGGAGTCGGGCTGCGTTACTAGCTCCCGAGTGCCCGACCGGGCGCGGACCAGGGCTGACCGCTCGCAAGTGCCAAGTTCATCATGAATCGCCGCTAACACGTTGACGGCATTCGATTGACTTATCTACACTTGCGAAGTGTCGGGCCACGTTATGCCAATGTGGGGAGGGAGCGCAGCTCCTGCCCGATCCAAATGGGAGATTCAAATGAAAGCCAATGTAACGATCAAGGCGCTGTCGGCTGCGGTTCTCGGTCTGGCTGGTATGGCGTTTGCCGGTTCCTCGATGGCGCAGTGCGCGGCCGATCCGGCTCAGCCGACCGGCGCGTGGAGCGGCAAGGTTGTGGTCGGCGGTGGCGCGCTTGCCATCACGACGCCGGGCCTCAAGGCCACCGCGTGCGCCGCGAGCGCTTCGATCAACACCGGTGCGGGCGGCCTCGCCACCGCCGTCGTGCGCGACGATACGCCGGCTGCTGAAACCCGCTACCGTTTCCGTTTCTATCTGAACACCGATGCGCTGACCGGCTTCGGCGGCGTGCAGGGCGCGCAGATCTTTACGGCCAACTCGACGAATCCGTTCCCGGCCGTCGGCGGTTCGACCCAGATCCTGCGCATCGCGCTGGTTCCGGGCGGCGCCACTGGCAAGCGCCTGAACTTCATTGCCGCGTGCAACGATCCGGGCGTCGGCTACCAGTGCTCGAGCATCACCCCGCTCGCCGCGACCGGCACGGTCAACGTCGTCGAAGGCGAAATCGTGATCGGCGGCGCCGGCACCGGCAAGGTCAACTACTGGGTGAACAACAACGTCGCCGCCACCGCGACGGGCACGATCAACCTCGACAACGCCGCCTGGACGGGCGTCGACACGACGTTCATGGGCCTGAGCAACGCGACCGCGACGTTCAGAACCAACCAGGCCACCAAGGCTGTCGTGTTTGACGAGTTCGATTCGCGTCGTCAGACGTTCATCGGTTTCTGATTGCAGTAACTTCGGAGAATTCAACGTGAAGAAAAATGCGCTCCTGCTCGCTTTTGGTGTTGCCGCTCTTGGAACCGTTTCGTTCGCCCAGGCCCAGACCTGCGCTTCGCCGCTGACCCCGACCGCGCCGCCGCAGGGCAGTCAGGTCGCCGGCAACAGCTGCGGCGGCACGAACTCGATCGGCACGATGTGCGGCCTGTTCGATTCGACGACGTTCAACGACGTGATCTATCGCTTCAACGTCGACGCGACCCGCACCGCGACGTCGATCGTCGTGACGAACACGACCCCGACCTGGAACGCGCGCGCGATCGTGCTGTCCGGTTCGTGCTCGCCGGCCGCCGGTTGCCCGGCGCTGGCCGACGACAACGGCGCGGGCGGCAATGAAACGCTGGCCGTGGGCTCGCTCGCCGCCGGCGCGTACTACCTCGTGATCGACACCAGCGGCGACGTTCCGTCGGACGCTTGCGGCAGCTTCACCTGGGCCGCGAACGGCATCCTGCCGGTGCAGCTGACGAACTTCTCGATCGACTAAGAGAAGCGAACTTACAATCGATTTCGATTGTCGAACCCACCCGCGAGGGTGGGTTCTTTTTTGGGAGTTCCAATGGTTTCTTTGCTGGCTTCATTGCTGCTGTCCGGTTCGTATGCCGCGAATCTGCCGATCAGCGCGTCCGCGTGCGAATTCGGCGAGGTCTATCAGGGGCAGCCGGCCGAATGTCTCGTCGAGTTCGTGAACCTCAGCGACAAGCCCGTCAAACTCTCGGCGTTGACGGCGAAGCGACCGAACGACCGGCTCGATGTCGATACGCTGGTTCTCGCGCCGAAATCGACCGGCCACGTCAGATTGCACGTCGACACGTCGCTGGATATCGGCACGGCGCATCACCCGTTGAGCCTGCGCGTGCCCGGCAGCGACAACCCCCTGTCGGTGAACTCGCGCGGCTTCGTGATGAGCGTGTTCGACCATGGCGAGCTGAAGGTCGATCTCGGAACGGTTTCGTTGGCGAATGGCGACCGCAAGCCCGAATCGCTGACGGTATCGAGCGACGAAGACCCCGGCGCGAAGCTCGTCCGCGTTCTTCAGGCGCCGCCGTATCTCGACGTCACGTTGAGCCAGGACGGCCGGACGATCAACGTCGGCCTGCGAGATTCGGCTCCCTGGGGACCGATCGACACGCAAGTCGTCCTCGGTGTCGATTCGGCCAAACAGAAGCAGGTCGCCGTCAAAGTCGTCGGCGATGCGCGCGGCAAGGTGGCACCGAGCAGCAATCCTTTTGCGCTCGATCTCATCCGGCGCGGTAGCGGTCGTCACGAATACATCATTCCGTTGACCGACGTTTCGGGCGAGGCACTCAAGGTCGGCCGGCTCACGCTCGAGGGCATCGAAGGGCGAGTCCGCAACCAGCCCTGCGTTCCGGAGCGCAAGGACTGCCGTTGGCTGAAACTGGAAATCTCCGACAAACAGCCGACCGGCCGAATCGACGGAAAGCTGCTGGTGCAACTTCCCGGCTACGGGCAGGCCTTGCCGATCTATCTGTGGGGCCTGATGGTCAACGCGGACACCAAGATTCGCGACGGCGACGAAGAGCTGCGCAAATCGGCCGAGAAGGCCGCGGCCCAGGCTGAATCCGCGGGTGCTTCGCCGGTTTTCAGCGCCGCGCCGAAACCCGGCAATCTCGTCGACGAACTCAAGCGCGCGACGAAATCGTCGTCGCAGGCGCAGATTCCCGGCACGGGGCCGCTGTTGCGCTGGCAGGTGGCGAACGAGGCGCCGCTCTACGGCTACGTCGTCTATCGCGCAGGCTCGGCCGACGGTCCGTGGAAGCGCGTCAACGGCGAAACGATTCGCGTCGTCACCGAGGACAACGCCGGCGGTTCATACAGTTGGCGCGACCAGTCGGCCGTACCGGGCGAGCACTACTGGTACTACATCGGCACGATCGACTTCCGCGGCAAGCGCGAGCGCCTGACGACGCCGAGCGAAGTCGTCGTCAAGGCGGCGCAGTAGTCGCGACGCGAATGCAGCACTCGTGGTGCGGCTGACGCGCCGCGAGTGCTCCGCCGCTTCGTTGAAGGTTTTCCGGTCGTTTCAAGCAAGGCCGGGTCGGCGGGCGCAGATTTTCCGTGCAGCCGTCAGCGCAGTGCTTCGCGCCGAATGCCGTCTTCGCTGACCACCAGCATTTCACCGTGTTCGCGCCAGTCCGCGATCACCCACCGCTCGCAGCAGCGGCCGTCGACGACGAGTTCGTGCAATGCCGGCCGATGCGTGTGGCCGTGGATCATGCGTGCGACGCCGTGCGCGCGGAACGCCGCAGCGACCGCTTCCGCGGTCACGTCCATGATGTCGCCCGCCATGTTGCTCGTGTGTGCGCGGCTTTGCGCGCGCGCAGCTTCCGCGAACGCGCGACGAGCGGCGAGCGGCTGTGCGAGAAATGTCGCCTGCCATTGCGGATCGCGCAGCTGTACGCGAATTTTCTGATAGGCCGCGTCGTCGACGCACAGCGTATCGCCGTGCAGCAGCAGCGTCGGCGTGCCGTACAGATCGACGACGCGTTCGTCGCCGGGCAACAGCTCCGCGCCCGTCGCTTCGGCAAAGCCCGCGCCGACGAGAAAATCGCGATTGCCGGCCATGAACCGGCACGGCACGCCGCTGTCGGACAGCTCGCGCAGCGCGCGCCGCACGTCGAGCCCGAGCGCGCCGTCGTCGTCGTCGCCGATCCAGCTTTCGAACAGGTCGCCGAGGATGTACACGGCGTCGGCCGCGCGCGCGGTCGTGCGCGTAAAGCGCAGGAAGATGTCGGTGAGGTCGGGTCGCGATTCCTGCAGGTGCAGGTCGGACACGAAGAGCGTCGCGCTCATGCCGATCGCATCGCTGCTTGCGAAGGGCGCGCGATGCGCCCTTCGCGTGCGGCGCTTACTTGACGATGTCGACCTTGTCGATCGTGATCGTCGTCTTCGGCACGTCGCTGACGAACGGGCCCTGGGCACCGGTCTCGACGGCCTTGATCTTGTCGACGACGTCCATGCCCGACGTGACCTTGCCGAACACGGCGTAGCCGTAGGTCATGCCGCTCTGGTCGCTGACGTAGTCGAGGCGCTTGTTGTCGACGAGGTTGATGAAGAACTGCGCCGTCGCCGAATGCGGATCGTTGGTGCGCGCCATCGAGACCGTGCCGCGCAGGTTCGACAGGCCGTTGTTCGCTTCGTTGTGGATCGGTGCGCGCGCGCGCTTCTGGGTCAGATCCTTCGTGAAGCCGCCGCCCTGGATCATGAAATTGTCGATGACGCGGTGGAACACCGTGCCGTCGTAGAAGCCTTCCTTCGCGTACTGCAGGAAATTCTCGACCGACTTGGGCGCCTTGTCGGCGAAGAGTTCGAGCGTGATGTCGCCCATCGACGTATGCAGGACGACGGTCTGGTTCGCCGGCTTCGCGGCGTCGGCGGCCGGCGCGGCGGCGGCGGGCTTCGCGGCCGGCGCGGGTTTGGTTTCGGCCGGTTTCGTGCCGGCCTGGGCCAGGACGGTCAGCGGCGCGAGCAGGGCAAAGGCGAGCAGATAGCGCTTCAGCACAGTCAATCTCCTTGGGAGGGGAAGACGCAATGATACCCGCGCACCGCCGCTGTTGCTCGGACCGCGCGCTCAGGCCGCGCGCTCGGGCGCGTCGACGCGGTCGGCGACGCGCAGCTGCAGCTTCAATCCCAGCGCCTTCAAGTGATCGCGTTCCTGGTCGAGGTCGGCGACCGACAGCGGATGCTGCTCGAGCCAGGTGCGCGGCAGCTTCAGTTCGAGACTGCGATCGTCACCCTTGAGCTGCATCGGCGGCAGCGGATCGGCGCTGCGCGCGCGTTGCAGCAGCACGGCGAGACGCAGCAGCGCGGTGATGCGCATGGCGGTGCGCCGCAGGCGTTCGGGCAGCGCGGCAAGCAGATCCTCGTCCGGCTTGCGCCGATGGCAGCGCAGGATGGTCGCGAGCAGTTCCTGTTCCTGCCGGCTGAAGCCGGCGAGATCGGAGTTGCGCACGATGTACGCGCCGTGCAGGTGGTGCTGGCTGTGCGCGATGGCGATGCCGATCTCGTGGATGCGGGCGGTCCAGCGCAGCCAGTCCAGCGCTTCGGCGCCGAGCTGCCAGTCGTCGTTGATGAGGTCGAACAACGCGACCGCCGTATCTTCGACCCGCTGCGACTGCGCGCGGTCGGCGTCGTAGCGCCGCACGAGCGCCGCGATCGTCGCGGTGCGCGGGTCGCGCTCCTCGGCGCGGCCGACCATGTCGTACAGCAGGCCCTCGCGCATCGCCGTTTCGCAGACCTGCATGTGATCCAGGCGCAGCGCGTCGAATGCCGCTTCGAGAATCGCCACGCCGCCGCAGAGCACGGCCTGGCGTTCTTCCGACAGCCCCGTCAGCCGGATGCGTTCGATCGCGCCGAACGCGAGCAGCGCGTCGCGCAGGCTGGCGAGACCCGCGCGCGTGATGCCCGATTCGCTCCAGCCGTTCGCTTCGAGCACGTTGCCGATCGCGCGAATCGTGCCCGACGAGCCGATCGTTTCGCCCCAGCCGCGGGCACGGTAGTCGGCGGCGAACTGCTGCAGCTCGACGCCGATTTCGGTTTGCGCCTGGCGCCAGCGCTTGTTGTTGAGCTTGCCGTCGCCGAAGAAGCGCAGCGTGCTGGCGACGCAGCCCATCTGCAGACTTTCGGTTTCGAGCGCGTCGAGCCCCAGGCCGATGATGAACTCGGTGCTGCCGCCGCCGATGTCGATGGCGAGGCGGCGTTCGCGCGATTCGGGCAGCCCGTGCGCGACGCCGAGGTAGATCAGGCGCGCTTCTTCGCGGCCCGACACCACTTCGATCGGATGGCCGAGCGCGGTTTCGGCGGGCAGCAGAAACGCGTGCGGCGCGCTCATGCGGCGCACCGTGTTCGTCGCGACGGCGCGCACGCGGCCCTGCGGCAGCGCGCGCAGGCGCTGGCCGAAGCGCGCGAGGCACCCCAGCGCGCGATCGCGGCGTTCGGCGTCGAGGTTGCCGTCGCGTGTCAGGCCCGCCGCGAGGCGCACGCTGTCGCGCAGACGGTCGATCACGCGCAGCTCGCCGTGCTGATAGCGCGCCACCACCATGTGAAAGCTGTTCGAACCGAGGTCGACCGCGGCGAGCAGTTCCCCATCCCTGATTGGCGTTTTGCCCTTGGACACGCGAGCCCCGTCGTCGATGTGGCCGGCGAATTCTGCCACGACGGCGCGCGGCGTCGTCACATGCACAGCTTGGCGACCAGGGAGAGCTGCGCCGAGTGCGGCATTTCCTCGCCGGGCTCCACGCGCGTGTAGCCGCCGTCGGGGCCGAGCAGCCATGCCTGCGTATTGTCCGCGAGGAAGTTCGCCAGGGATTCGTCGTAGACGCGCTGCGCCAGCGCCGGGTCGAGAATCGGAAAACACGTCTCGATACGGCGTAGCAGGTTGCGTTCCATCCAGTCGGCGCTCGCGCAGTAGATTTCGGCGTTGCCGTCGTTGCCGAACCAGTACACGCGGCTGTGTTCGAGGAAGCGGCCGATCACCGAGCGCACGCGAATGTTCTCCGACACGCCCGCAATGCCCGGCAGCAGCGCGCACGCGCCGCGCACGATGAGGTCGATCTGCACGCCGGCGCGCGACGCCGCGTACAGCTGCTCGATCACGCCCGCTTCGTTCAACGCGTTCATCTTCGCGATGATGCGCGCCGGCCGGCCGGCCTGCGCGTGCGCGATCTCGCGTTCGATCTTTTCCAGCAGGCCCTTGTGCAGCGTGAACGGCGATTGCATCAGGCGCTTGAGCTTGATCACCGTGCCGAGGCCCGACAGCTGCTGGAACAGCTTGTGCACGTCCTCGCCGATGTCGGGGTTCGCGGTCATCAGGCCGAAGTCGGTGTAGATGCGCGACGTGATCTGATGGTAGTTTCCGGTGGACAAGTGCACATAGCGGCGAAGTTTGCCTTCTTCGCGGCGCACGATCAGCAGCATCTTCGCGTGCGTCTTGTAGCCGACCACGCCGTAGACGACCTGCACGCCGGCTTCCTGCAGACGATTGGCGAGGCGGATGTTCGCTTCCTCGTCGAAACGCGCGCGCAGCTCGACGACGACGGTGACGTCCTTGCCGTTGCGCGCCGCTTCGACGAGGTGCGTGACGAGCGGCGAGTAGTCGCCGGTGCGGTACAGCGTCTGCTTGATCGCGAGCACGCCAGGATCCTGGCTCGCCTGCCGCACGAGCTCGACGACGGCGCCGAACGACTCGAACGGGTGGTGCAGGAGGATGTCCTGCTCGCGCACGATGTCGAGCACCGGCGCGCCCGCCAGCAGCGCCGGCGCGGTGCGCGGCGTGAACTTCGGAAACTTGAGGTCGGGACGGTCGACCTGGTCGTAGATCGTCGTGATGCGGTTGATGTTGACCGGGCCTGCGCAGCGATAGACGTCCTGCTCGGTCAGGCTGAAGTTCGCCATCAGCATTTCGGTGATCGCCTTCGGGCACGACTCGGCGATCTCCAGGCGCACCGGATGCGCGTAGCCGCGGCCGGCGAGTTCGTCCGACAGCGCGGCGGCGAGGTTTTCCACTTCGTCCTCGTCGACGACGAGCTCGCTGTTGCGCGTGACGCGGAACTGGTACGAGCCGTCCACGCGCATGCCCGGAAACATCTCGTCGATGAACTGCTGCAGGATGCCGGCGAGGAACACGAAATCGTACGGCGACTCGGCGACTTCCGCGGGCAGCCGGATGATGCGCGGCAGCGAGCGCGGCGCGCGCACGAGCGCCATGTGGCCTTCGCGGCCGAACGCATCCTTGCCCTTGAGCACGACCGCGAGGTTGAGGCTCTTGTTGAGGATGCGCGGAAACGGATGCGCCGGGTCGAGCCCGAGCGGCGACAGCACCGGCATGATCTCGTTCTGGAAATAGCCTTGCAGCCAGCGCTTCTGTTTGACCGTCCACTTGTCGCGCGTGACGAAGCGGATGCCTTCTTCGCCGAGCGCGGGCTGCAGGATGTCGTTCCAGAATTCGTACTGCGCGCGCACGAGTTCGAGCGCGCGGGCGCGGATGCGCGTGAGCACGTCGGCCGGAGCGAGACCGTCCGGTCCCGGCAGGTGCGTGCCGAGCGCGATCTGCTGGCGCAGCACGGCGACGCGCACCTCGAAGAATTCGTCGAGGTTGCTGTTGGATATGCACAGGAAGCGCAGACGCTCGAGCAGCGGCACGCGCTCGTCGTAGGCCTGCGAGAGCACGCGGAAGTTGAACTCGAGCTGCGCGAGCTCACGATTGAAATACAGGCTCGGATCTTTCAGATCGCGTGCCATCGGCGTAGTGAGCAGGTTCATTCGACCAGATTCCGTTGGGCGGCGAGTTCGGCGGGCGGCAGCGCGACGAAGCCTTGCTGAGCGACCATCGCCTGCGCTTCGTCGCTGAGCGCGAAACGCAGGAAGCCGGCCGCCGCGGCTTGCGCCTTGCCGTCCGCGCCGCGGTTGAAATACAGGTACAGCGGACGTGACAGAGGATAGCGCCCCGATGCGACAGTTTCGGGCGTCGGCAGCACGGCGGGGCCGTCCGGCGACGCGGCGATCGCGAGCGTCTTGACGAGGCCGTTGACGTAGCCGAATCCCGCGTTGCCGATCGCGTGGGGCTGCGACGCGACCGCCGCGACGATCGCGCCGGAGCCTGGAAACTGCACGACGTCGGCACGGTAGTCGCCGCCGCACAGCGCACGGTCGCGAAAGAACTCGAACGTGCCCGACGCGGTGTTGCGGCCGGTGCGCAGCAGCGGCCGAGCCGCGAGCGCGGTGTCGCCGACCGCAAGATCGCTCCAGTGCTCGACGGCGGCGACCGCGCCGCAGCGCCGGCCGTTCGACCAGATCGCGTCGAGCTGGCGCGCATCGATCGTCGCGAGCGGATTGTCCGGATGCACGAATACGGCGATCGCGTCGAGGGCGATGCGCACGCGGCCCGGTTCGCCGCCGCGGCGTGCGCGGTACGCGTCGCGTTCGGCGTCGGTCATGGCGCGGCTCATCGGGCCGAGATCGGCCGAACCGCTCGCCAACGCGAGCGGCGCGCCGGCGGAGCCGGGCGTCTGCAGCGCGATGCGCAGGTCCGGATGCGTCTGCCGGTACGCCTGCATCCAGCGCAGCATGAGGTTGCCGAGCGTGTCGGAGCCGACGCTCGTCAGCGCCGGCGCCTCGCGCGCGACGGATGCGTTTGCGCAAAGTAGAAGAACGCACAACGCGGCAGCGCGCAGCGCGACGCCGGCCGCGAGGGCGCGCATCACGCTTCCTCGCCGACCGGCGCGGGCTGCAGGATTCGTTCGGGGCCGAACACGCAAGAGAACGTGCTGCCGACGCCGACTTCGCTGTCGATCGTCAGATGCGCCTGATGCAGCTGCAGCACGTGCTTGACGATCGAGAGGCCGAGGCCGGTGCCGCCGGTCTCGCGCGAGCGGCTCGTCGAAACGCGGTAGAAGCGTTCGGTGATGCGCGGCAGGTGCGAAGGCGCGATCCCCTGGCCGGTGTCGACGACCGAAAATACGCGACCGCCGTCGCGCGGCGCCCAGCGGATGCGGATCGTGCCGCCGTTCGGCGTGTAGCGCACGGCGTTGATGACGAGATTCGAGAACGCGCTGTGCAGTTCCTTGGTCGAACCGAGCAGGTCGGCCTCGTCGGCGGCTTCCACGACGATCGCGTGCCGGCCCTGGCTCAGCGCGTCGGCTTCGCGCTTGAGCGTGCGCAGCATCGCGGCCATCGCCACGCGTTCTTCCGGCAGGCTGTCCTGCGCTTCCAGCCGCGACAGCGTCAACAGGTCCTCGACGATCTGCGTCATGCGGCGCGACTGCGTGCGCAGTTCGTGGAGAATCGGTTCGAGCTCCGGCAGCTGCTCGGGTTCGATCAGGTCGAGATAGCCGTGCACGACCGTCAGCGGCGTGCGCAGCTCGTGCGAGACGTTGGCGACGAAGTCGCGCCGCACTTGTTCCAGTTGCATCAATTTGGACATGTCGCGCGCGACGAGCAGGCGCTGGCCCGCCGCATACGGAATCAGGCGCAGGCCGAGGCGCAGCGCGTCGTCGGTGGGCGCCGGCACGTCGAGCAGCGATTCGCCGTCGCCCGCTTCGAGCCACGCGGTGACGCGCGGCGAACGCACGAGATTCGAAAAATGCCCGCCGACGTCCTGCGGATACGAAAGGCCGAGGAGGCGCGACGCGGCGTCGTTGAACCACAGGATGCGGCCGTCGTCGTCCATGACGACCGTGGCGTCCGGCAATGCCGCAGCGGTGGTGCGGAACGCGCGCAGGAGATGCACGAGCCGGCGCTTGCTGGCGAGCGCGGTGCGATGGCTGCGGTGCAGGCCGCGGTAGATCGAACCCCAGATGCCGGCATCGTCGATCGGCGGCCGGCGCGAGCGGCCGTGCAGCCACCGCTGCAATTGGCGCAGACGCCACAATTGCAGCAGCAGTCCGCCGGCGGCCGCGGCGAGCAGGCATTGCGGCACGGCGTCGAGCGCGAGGCCCGCGACGAGCGCGGCGCCGCCGAGCGCGAACAGGCGCCACAGACTGACCTGCCAGGCCCGATCCTGCCCGGGCGTCATACGGCACCTCGTCCGGAGTTGTGCACGTTCGGCAATTCTACGGCTATGGCGTTACGGAAAAACGGTAGCCGGCACCGCGGACGGTCTGCACGAGGTTTTCGAGCTTGAACGGTTCGAGCGTCTTGCGCAGACGGCGGATGTGCACGTCGACCGTGCGCTCTTCGACGTAGACGCTGCCGCCCCAGACCTGGTCGAGCAGCTGGCTGCGCGAATACACGCGCTCGGGATGCGTCATGAAGAAATGCAGCAGCCGGTATTCGGTCGGGCCGATCTGCACCGTCTGCTCGCCCGCGTAGACGCGGTGCGCGGCGCCGTCGATGCGCAGGCCGCCGAGTTCGATGATGCCGTCGCCTTCGTCGCCGTGCGTGCGGCGCATGACCGCCTTGATGCGCGCGACGAGTTCGCGCGCCGAGAAAGGTTTCACCACGTAGTCGTCGACGCCGGCGTCGAGGCCGTTGACGCGGTCGGTTTCCTCGCCGCGCGCCGTCAGCATGATGATCGGCACCTCGCGCGTGAGTTCCTCCTTGCGCAGCCGGCGGGCGTATTCGAGGCCGCTCATGCCGGGCAGCATCCAGTCGAGAAGAATCATGTCCGGCACGCGCTCGGCGATGGCGGACTGGGCGATGCGTGCATCGGCCGCATGGATCGGGTCCATGCCTGCCTTGCGCAAGGCGAAAGCGACCATGTCGCGGATCGCGGTTTCGTCTTCGACGATCAAAATGCGTTTCTGCACGGTTGCACGAGTGTTGCGGCGCGGCGCGACGCTTTATGACAGCGGCGTTATTCCAATGCAGAATTGTTACGTACCGATGACATGGATGCACAAGAGTTTGAATCTTGGCAGGAAAAACCCGGCGCCAGGCGGCCTTGCTCGGCCGGTTTGATGCCGCGGTGGCGCAGCTCGAGCACGATCGGCGTCACTTCGGCGATGCGCGCGTCGATCCGCGAGCGCTGGTAGTAGTCGAGATCGGCGCGGCGCGTCAGCGCCTTGAGCTGGTTCAGCGCGTCTTCGAGACGGCCGTTGAGCAGCGCGACATCGGCGTAGGCCTCGGCGGCGCGGATCTTGTCGCCGGCGAGGTCGGACGCGCGGGCGAACACGCGGTACGGCTCGGGATCGTCGATTTCGGTAGCCAGGATCGGACGCAGCAGTTCCTGCGCCCGGCGCGCGCTCGAGACCTGGCCGTCTTCGATCAGCGTCTGCGCGAACGACAGCGCGATCGCGTTCGAGCCCGGCGAGTTCGCGACGAGCTTTTCGTAGCGCGTCAGCGCGTCGTTGCGGCGTCCCGACTGCGCTTCGGCCTGGGCGAGCGCGATCTGGTAAGGCAGGTTCGCAGGCTGGCTTTCGACGAGCTTGGCGAGGATTTCGCGCGCCTCCTGCGGCCGGCCGGTGCGAATCAGCGCGAGCGCGTTGCCGTAGCGGTTGGCCGGCACGTCGAAGCCGGGTTCGTTCTTGAGATTCGACGCGTAGTAGGTCTGCGTCACGCTCGGCTGGTCCGATGCGAGCACGCGCGCGCGTTCGCGCATCAGCAGAAACGTCAGCGAGCGCGTTTCGCCGTGCGTGGTCGACGGTTGCGCCGGGGCGCGTTTGGCCGGACGGAAGTCGTCGTCGCGCGGGCTGCTGCGCAGATAGGCAAGGTTGCCGCTGCCGAGCGCCGGCAGCTCCGCTTCGGTTTCGACGAGTTTCTCGACGCCTTCGGCGCGCGCCTTGGCGTCGCTGATGCGGTCGACCGTGACCGGATGCGTGCGCAGCAGGTCGGGAATCTTGCCGTCGCCGCCGCCGCCGCGCAGCGTGCGCTCCATGCGTGCGAAGAAACCGGCCATCGCCTGCGGGTCGAAATGCGAGCGCACCAGCGTCTGGATGCCGACGCGGTCGGCTTCGATCTCGTCCTTGCGCGTGAAATTGATCTGGCGCTGCTGGATCAGCGACGTGCCGGTCATCAGCGCGGCTTCGGCGCCGTCGCCGCTCGCGCCTGACGACGCGATCATCGCGCCGATCATCGCGAGCGCGATCGGCAGCGACGCCTTTTTCGAATCCTCGAACGCGCGCAGCAGGTGGTTCTGGCTGATGTGCGCGATTTCGTGCGCGAGCACCGCCGCGACTTCGTCTTCGCTCTGCGCGGTGGTGATGAGACCGGCGTTGACGCCGATGTAGCCGCCGGGTGCGGCGAACGCGTTGATGCCGCTGTCGGCGACGATGAAGAACGTGTAGCGCGTATCGGGCTTGTCGCTGTGCGCAACGAGGCGGTAGCCGAGCGAGTTGATGTAGTCGCCGAGAAGCGGGTCGTCGAGCACCATGCTCAGCGAGCGCATCTCGTGCAGCATGCTCGCGCCGTAGCGCGCTTCTTCCTGGGGCGACATGATCGCGGCGGCGGAACTGCCGATGTCGGGCAGCCGCACGTTGGATTCGCGCGCCGAGGCGAGGCCGGTAGCGGCGAGGCTGGCGAGGGCGATGAGGCAGGAACTCAGGCGCATACGCAAAAAACGGCCGGGGTGGTGATCCGACACCTTAGCGCAGCCGAGGTTCCGCGGCCATCCGCCGGTCTTGCGCGTTCACGCAAGGTTCCGCGGCCCGCGCTGCCGGCCTTGCCGCGCGGCCCGGCGCCCCCATTTCGTCGTCAGGCGCTTGGCAAGCGGCCCGTGGCGGCCGCACCATGCGCGCGGCCAACGGAGACAACGATGCCCAAGATCGAGATGTACACGACCGCGATCTGTCCTTACTGCGTCGCGGCGAAGAACCTGCTGAAAACCAAGGGTCTTTCCTACGAGGAGATCCGCATTGACACTGATCGCACGCGCTTCGACGAAATGCTCGCGCGCAGCCACGGGCGGCGCACCGTGCCGCAGATCTTCATCAACGACACCCACGTCGGCGGCTACGACGATCTCGCCGCGTCCGACCGCAGCGGCAAGCTTGCCGAACTCATCGGGAGCGCCGCATGAGCGACGATCGCGTCAAGGCGTTCACCGATTTCAGAAAGCGCATGAACGAGCGCATTCTCGACCACGACAACCAGGTGGTGCGCCGTTTCTTCGCGCTCGACACGCAGACGTACAAACCCGGCGCGCTCGACGTGCGCACGAAGGAGATGCTGGGCCTGGTCGCATCGATGGTGCTGCGCTGCGACGACTGCATCAGCTACCATATCGCGCAATGTAAAGAAGTGGGCATCACGCGCGACGAGTTCTTCGAGGTGTTCAGCGTCGGCCTCGTCGTCGGCGGTTCGATCGTGATTCCGCACCTGCGCCGTGCCGTCGATTTTCTCGACCGGCTCGAGAGCGGCGAGGCCGAAGGCGCGCAGCCGCACGCCGAACACGCCGTCTAGCGTCGGTCTACCCGCAGCAACTGAACGCGCGTGCCGTCCGGCGCGCGCCCGTCGAGGCGGTTGATGCCGACCGAATCGAATTCGGCCATCAGCACGTTCGACGACGTTTCTAGCAGGCAATGCTCCGGCGGCGCGAGCGCGGTCAAGCGGTCGCGCGCGCAGCGCAGCACGTAGCCGTCGCCGGACAGCACGTACACCTGGAAGTCCGGCATGATCTGCGAGACGAGCCGGATGCGTTCGGCCATCGGCGCCCGGGCGGCGTTTTCGCGCAACAGCACCCATTCGCCTTCCCAGTTGCGCGATCCGCTGTACGACGTCAGCGGCTGGCGCACGAGCGACAGTGCGCGCAGCTTGAGCTTCGGCTGGTCTTCGCCACGCTCATAGCGGCCGAGCCAGACGGTGGCACGCGCGTTGTTCTCGAACTCGATGCGCAGCGTCAGGTTCGCGTCGGCGGCCAGTCCGGCGGCTTTCGCGTCGTCGACGAGCGGCGTTCCGCCGTGCAATCCGACGAGCTCCAGCTTGGCCGAGCGTGCGCGCAACGCGCCGGTGCCGAAATACCAGGTCTGTTCGCCGAGTCCGTCGAAGCCGAACAGCGCGACGGCGAGCGTGTCGCCGTGCATTTCGAAACTGGCGCCGGTGCCGGTGGCACCAGCCCCGCCCTCGCGACTGGGGTCGGGCCACCAGAAACCCGATTCGGCACGCACGACCGGCGGCGAGCCGACTTCGACGAGTTCGAAATCGCGCAGTTCCTGCGCGGCGTTCGGCGTATGCGCGCTGTACAGGCTGATGCGGTAGACGCCCGGCGCAAGGGCGCGGCCGAACTGCGTCACCGGATCGACGGCGATGTCGAACGGCATCGGAATGCGCGCGCACAACGGCTTGTTCGACCGCAGCGCGATGCGGATGTCGCGGTCGGTCAGGGCAGCGCTTTCGATCGACGGCATGCACGGCGTCGGCCATGTGCCGCGCAACCGCAATTGGGGCGTGCCGTCGGCGCGCGCGAGCGCTTCGATGGTCGTGTCCGACTCACCGCTCGTAGCCGCTACGGCGACGCGGTCAGAACCGGCGACGCAGGCGAGCGCCAGCGCGAAAGCCGCGCCCAGGCGTGCCGGAAGGGACAAAGGTCGCATACACGCAAGGTTGTGACGGAATAACCCGATGATCGATAATGCGCAGTTCCCTGCCCCAAGGGCAAGCAGTTCCGGTTATGGAGTTTTCCCATGAGCAAGACAATTGCGGTCATCCGCGGCGACGGCATCGGCCCGGAGATCATGAACGCTACGCTGCGCGTGCTCGATGAACTCAAGGTCGGGTTGCAGTACGAATTCGTCGAAGCGGGCATGGCGGCTCAGGAGCATGTCGGCGAACTGCTGCCGTCCGCGACGCTCGAATCGATCGCACGCCACCGCGTCGCGCTGAAAGGGCCGCTGACGACGCCGATCGGCGGCGGGTTCTCGTCGCTCAACGTCGAATTGCGCAAGCGCTTCGACCTGTACGCGAACGTGCGTCCGGCCATCACCGTGCCGGGCACGAAGGCGCGTTACGAGGGCATCGATCTCATCACCGTGCGCGAGAACACCGAAGGCGCGTACGGTTCGGACGGCCAGGTGTTGTCCGAAGACGGGGACATGGCGCTGTCGCAGATCAAGGTGACGCGCCGCGGCTCCGAGCGCATCGTGCGCTACGCGTTCGACCTCGCGCGCCGCCAGGGTCGCAAGAAGGTCACCGTTGTGCACAAGGCCAACATCATGAAGACGACGTCGGGCCTGTTCCTGAAGGTGGCGCGCGAAGTGGCCGCGCAGTACCCGGAAATCCAGTGCCAGGAAATGATCGTCGACAACACGTGCATGCAGCTCGTGATGAATCCGCACCAGTTCGACGTGATCGTCACGACCAACCTGTTCGGCGACATCATTTCCGACCTGTGCGCCGGCCTCGTCGGCGGCCTGGGCCTCGCGCCGGGCGCGAACATCGGTACCGAAGCGGCGATCTTCGAAGCCGTGCACGGCTCGGCGCCGGACATCGCCGGCAAGGGCATCGCCAATCCGTGCGCGCTGCTCCTGGCCGCGTGCCAGATGCTCGGCCACCTCGGCCTCGAGCCGCAGGCCGAGCGCGTGCGCAATGCGATCCGCGATGTCGTCGGCCGCAAGGACCGCGTGACGCCCGACCTCGGCGGCACCGGCAACACCGACAGCTTCGCCGACGCGCTGATCGACAGCCTGCGCGCGGACGGCAAAGCCGCGGCGTAAATCGCGGCGGTTGGTTTCGGGATAAACGGCACGCCCTCGCGGGCGTGCCGTTTTTCTTTGCGGCCGCGCTACTGGTTGACCTGCGAGAGCAGCGAAATCGGCGCGTTGGTGCGCGTGAACCGGATATTGGTGCCGGGGACCGCCAGATCGATCGTCACCGTGTTCGCGGTGCTCGGCGGGTCGGCGCGCACGGGCTGCGTCAGCTTGAACCGGATCGTGCCGACGTTGCGCGTCTGTGCCTGAGAGGGCGGCGTGCACGAGCGGCAAAAACCCGTGGTGATCTCCTGCAGGTTGATCGTCGCGGTATTGGCCAGATCGACCGGCGTAACCGGAACGACCGCCCAGCGCGAATTGCCGAGGCCGTCGGGGTAGTACAGATACCCGACCAGCAGCGGCTGTGCGCCGCCCTTGAGCGTGAACAGCTCCATGCCCCAGCCGGAATCGCCGTTGCCGGCCCACCAGTGGCCGCCGAAGTCCGGCGTCGATCGCGCGGACGCGTCGATCGCCGGTTCCATGCACCAGCGGCCCGTTTCGCTGCGCAGCGACCACGACATCACGGCGAGCCTCGGCGCGCCGCTGCGGTCGCGCGAGCGGCACGTCGGCGAGTTTTCGGCCTGATTGAAGTCGATCTCGATCGTGCCGGCGACGGTAGGATCGAGCTCGCTGCGCCGCAGCGCGGCGTTGTAGATCACGCGCTGCAGCGAAATGCCGTGGCTTTCCTTGCCGCCGACGAACACGCCGTCGACGACGCGACCGAAGCCCTGGTACCACTCCGGCACGCCGTTCGCGTCGTAGGTGTAGAAAATCACGAAGTAGCGGTCGCCGTTGACCGGGTCGCGGTCGAACAACTGGAAGTCGATACCGTGGCCGTTGTGCGCGCGGTCGAACCAGTTGCTCGGAATCGGCGTGCCGTAGAGCGGCGGCGTCGCCGGCGTGTTCGCCCAGCCGAGCGCGTGCAGCATCGGCAGCGCAAGCCCCATTTCGCGGATCGATTCGCCGTTGTCGAACGCGTTCATGAGATCGCCCGTCTGCACCGTGTGCGACAGCGTCGAGCCTGGATTCGTCGCGCACGGCTGCGACGCGTCGTCGCGATCGCACGGTGCGAACATCAGCGGGAAGTTGTCCGGTACGGCCTGGCCGCGATTGTCGTTCTCGGGCGAATTCACCGCTTCGGCGGCGGCCCAGCGCAGGCCGTTGTTCGACACGAGCGCAGCGGCGCGGTCGGCGTCGCTCGTGGCGTTGCCGAGGAACGGCTTGTACGTGCGATCGGCCGTGTTGACGGCGACGAGCTGTTTGCCGAACGCGTCGTCATACGCCGTGCCGTTGCCCGAGGTCGCTCGCGTGCCGACCGGGCCTTGCGTGCGATCGACATTGACGAGTCCGACGAAGCCGAGGCCGTGCGTGAGTTCGTGCATCGACGTCGTGACGAAGTCGATCGTGCGGTTCGGCTTCGATGCGCCGGTAAAGCCGTAGTAGAACGGCCGGTTGATGACATTCGACGGCGGGTCGATGTCGCTGTTGAACGTCGCTTCGATGTCCGGCGTGCCGCAGTCGCCGCCGACCGCGCCGCAGCGTGTCGTGCCGGCCTGCCGCACCGCTTCGCCGATCGCGTACCACGTGTATTTCTCGGGCAGGTACGGCAGCGGAAAATCGTTGCCGTCGAGCACGAACGTCTGCGGACCGGCGTAGGCGATCGTCGCGCCTTCGGTCGGGCTGCCGCCTTGCGCCTTCCAGCACGCGCGCACGGTCACGTCGACCGGCGACTGGATTTCGCCGGAGAGCCGGCTGCCCGCGTAGATCAGCGCGTTGCGGCGCTGCTGTCCGAGCGTCGTGCCGTTGTTGCCGTCGATCGGCGTCGCCGGGGTCGTGTCGTTCCACGGTGCGACGTTGCAGTCGGCGCCGGGTTGGTCGAACGCGAACGTGATGCCGCGCGCCGCGGCGCTCGCGTTGATGCGCGCGGTCAACTGCACGTTCTGCGCCGCGGCGGCGCCGTTGACGACCGCGATGTACCAGCGCCCGCTGCGCAGCGGAATCGAGTTCGAGCGCTGCACCGCGATCGATTCGCTGCCGTTCGCGCTGATGCCGCGATAGTGCGCATAGCGCAGCAGCAGGTCGAAGTCCGGGATGGCGCCGCCTTCGGTCAGGTCCGGGAACGGCGAGCCGTAGCGCAGCAACAGATCGGTGTCGCCGGCGCCGTTGTTGACGAGATCGACGACGAGCTGTTGGCCGGTGTCGCCGACGTCGAAATAGTAAGGCGTCCACAACGCGCCGCCGGGTACCGAAAACGCGGCCGGCTGGCCGTCGACGAGGCCGATGGTCGGCGCGGCGCCGGCGAGGGGCGCCGCGGCGAGCGCGAGCAGGGCGAGCAGGCGGCGGATCATGGCGTCGGATGCTCCGCGTCGATCGCGGCGTGTGCGCGCAGTTTCGGGTTCGGCACCTCGCGGCAGACGATGTGCAGTTCGCCGTCGGGGCCGGGCACGGCGCGCATCTCGCTGACGCGCGGCGCGGGCGACCAGGCGACCGACGGTTTCGCGATCGGGCTCGTACCGATTTTCGGCACCGGCGGCGCGGCGGCGAGCGGCGGGACGACGCCCGGCTGCGGATCGGTCGCGAGCGCGCCGGACGGCAGTGCTAGCGCCAGCGCCGAAAGCACGAGTGCCGACGGCACGAATGCTGACGACACGAATGCTGACAAGAAGGGGGATTTGCTCATGGCGATGCTTCCGTTGCGTTAGTCGTCGCCTGGCGCGCGCCGTAGAAAACCGGCGGGCGGTTTCACGGCGTGGTCAAGCACGTCGATCTTACTGCGGCCTGGCCGATAAGCCCCGTTCAGTGCGGTATGCACGTATCGGGTCGCGGCGTCGCAGGCGGCGACGAGATCGCGCTTCAACACCAGGCCGGCCGTTATCGCGGCGGCCAGCGTGCAGCCGGTGCCGTGACCGCGGCGCGGCAGGCGCGGGTGCTCGAACGCGAACTCGCGACCGCCGGCATACAGTCGATCGACGACGGTGCGGCCGGCACGGTGGCCGCCCTTGATCAGCACGGCCTGCGCGCCCGCGTCGAGGAGATCGGCGGCGACGCGGTCGCAGTCGGCGGCGCGGCGGATCGTGCGGCCGGTCAGTGCCTGCGCTTCGGGAATGTTCGGCGTGACCAGCGCCGCGCGCGGCAACAGAAGGTCGCGCATGGCGTCGACGGCGCGCGGATCGAGCAGGGCGGCGCCGCTGGTTGCGATCATCACGGGATCGACGACGAGCGCCGGCAGGTGCCGGCGCGACAGCGCGCGCACGACCGCGCGGATCGTGCGCGCGTCGCCGAGCATGCCGGTTTTCGCGGCACCGATCGAAAAATCGTCGAACAGCGCGTCGAGCTGCGCCTCGATCATGGCCGGCGGCACGGCGTGCACGGCGGTCACGGCGCGCGTGTTCTGGGCGGTCAGTGCGGTGATTGCGGAGAGGCCGTGGACGCCGAATGCCTGGAACGTCTTGAGGTCGGCCTGAATGCCGGCGCCGCCGCCGGAATCGGAGCCGGCGACGGTGAGGGCGCTGGGAAGCGGCGAGCGAGTCATCGTTGTTGTAAACCTGCAACAGATCGGAGGGCGGAATGCCCGAAAAGGGCGAAATTTGGCTTGAAATCTGGCGATGTGGCGGTTGTTGCGCGCTTGACTCTGTGTTGCGTTCTTGCCAAAATCGCGCCGTCATCACCACAAGCCATGGAAGCCGCACGGCATCACATGCAGCGGGCTAGCGCAACAGCAGCGTTGAGGAAGTCGATGGGAGCGCTCAGTTTTGGCCTGGCGCTCCCGTTCTGCGTTTGTACTTCCGAGGCGTCCGCGCAGTCCGCAACCGGTGGTTCTTCGGCGATGCAGCGCTGGCACGACTATGCCAGACAAGCCATCCAGCCGGATTTCTCCTGGGCCGAACCGGTCGAGCGCGTCGCGCCGCCGCAGGTCCTCGATCTCATCGTCGCCAGCGCGTCGTCGACGTCCGCCTATGCGCGGATCGGCCGTAACAGCGTGCTCGGCGTCAGCGTCAATTCGAGCTTCGCCACGGGCGCGCCGGCGCGCCTGAACAGCGACGAAGCCGTGTTGCAGCGCGCGCTGCCGGACGACAGTCTGCTGCAGCGTTACGTCGTCGCGCCGTCGTTCACGCACGGCTGGGGCGTCAACGGCTACTGGTCGGTGTCGGCGCTGTTCGCATATCAGCGCTTCGCCAACGCGACGGTCGGCACCGGCGAGTTCGATGCCTATGTCGTTCCGTTCGTCGCACAGCGTCCGCAGGAAACCTCGTTCGGCCGCGGCGTGCGCATGGAGGCGGGTCAGGCACTGACCGAGCGCCTGCGCTGGACCACGAGCTACCAGTCGCGCGTCAACATGGACGCGTTCAGCAGCTACGTCGGCGTGTACTCCGACCGCGCCGACTTCGATATTCCGGCCAGCGCGGGCCTGGGCCTCGACTACGCGTTGACGCCGTCGCTCAGCGTCGGCGTCGATGCCGAGCGGCTGATGTACAGCGAGATCCGGCCGTTCACGAGCCAGGCGTTGCCGCGCCGGTTCCTCGCGGCGCTCGGCAGCGGCGTCAGTCCCGAATTCGCATGGGACGACCTCAACGTCTACAGCTTCAATGCGCTGTGGAAAAATCCCGGTTTCGGCGATTTCGGCCTGCGCTACAGCACGCGCACGCAGCCGGCGCCGACGTCCGCGCTGCTCGATCAGCTGCTCGGCGACGTTTCGCAATACAGCGTCGATCTGAGCTTCGTGCATCGCACGAGCGACTACGGCCAGTTCCGTGTCGTTGCGAGTTATGCGCCGACCCAGTACCTCCTCGACACGCCGGCCATGCGCCCGCTGACGCGCGATGCGCTCGCGAGCAATCGCATGGAGTACGAAGTGGTCTGGGCGATGCGCTTTTAGAATCTGCGAACAGGGCTTGCGTAGACGGGAGCGAAAGCTCCCGTTTTTTTTAGACGTCACCGGTTGCGTCGAGCCTGTCTTCCTCCGTAGTCCGCGTGTCTCCCACAACCCCGCCAACGCTGCGCGTTGGCCGCCCCCTTGACTCAAGGGGGCTCCGGAAGAGCGCAAGGCGCGTCGGGTTGTTGAGGATTTCTAGAGTTTTTCGGACGCGTAGTCGGCCAGGCGCGAGCGTTCGCCGCGGCGCAGCGTGATGTGCGCGCTGTGCTGCCATTCCTTGAACCGGTCGACCGCATAGGTCAGGCCCGATGTCGTTTCGGTCAGGTACGGCGTGTCGATCTGTTCGACGTTGCCGAGGCAGATCATCTTCGTGCCGGGGCCGGCGCGCGTGAGCAGCGTCTTCATCTGCTTGGGCGTCAGGTTCTGCGCCTCGTCGATGATCACGTAGCGGCTCAGGAACGTGCGTCCGCGCATGAAGTTCAGCGAGCGGATCTTGATGCGCGAGGCGAGCAGGTCGTTCGTCGCCGCTCGGCCCCACGCGCCGCCTTCGCTCGGGCTCGTCAGCACTTCGAGATTGTCGGTCAGCGCGCCCATCCACGGCGTCATCTTTTCTTCCTCGGTGCCGGGCAGGAAACCGATGTCCTCGCCGACGGACACCGTCGCGCGCGTCATGATGATTTCGCGGTAGCGCTGCTGGTCCATCACCTGCGCCAGGCCCGCCGCGAGCGCGAGCAGCGTCTTGCCGGTGCCGGCGGTGCCGAGCAGCGTGACGAAATCGACGTCCGGATCCATCAGCACGTTCAGCGCGAAATTCTGCTCGCGATTGCGCGCGGTGATGCCCCAGACGTTGTGCGAACCGGTGTAGTCCTCGGCCAGTCGCAGCTTGGCACGCCCGTCGCGCACTTCGATCACGCGCAGCTCGAGCATGTCGTCGCCGTCGGGAATGTACAGGCACTGGTGCGGATACCAGTCCTCGTTCTTGCGCAGCTTCACCTCGTAGAACGTGTGGCTGCGTTCGGACCAGGATTTGAGGTCTTTCTGGTGCTGCGACCAGAAAGTCTCGGGCAGTTCGGTGTGGCCGACGTAGAGCAGGTTGAAGTCGTCGAGCGCGCGGTCGTTTTCGTAGTCTTCGGCGGTGATCCCGAAGATCGACGCCTTGATGCGCAGGTTGATGTCTTTCGTGACGAGGACGACCGGCACGCCCTTGTGCTGTTCGCGCAGCGCGAGCACCGACGCGAGGATCTGGTTGTCGGCCTTCGTCTTCGCGCCGTTGGCGTCGCCGCTCTTCGTCTGGAAGTAAAGGCGGCCGACCACTTTGGTGCGCTTGAGATTGACGCCCTGCGGCGAGATCAGATCGAGGCCTTCCTCGATCTTGCGGCCGTTGCTGTGCTCGATAAGTTCGTTGATGAAACGGCTGACCTGACGCGCGTTGCGCGCGACTTCCGATGTTCCTTTTTTTGCGTTGTCCAATTCTTCCAGAACGGTCATCGGCACGAACACGTCGTGTTCCTCGAAGCGGAACAGGGCCGTCGAATCGTGCATCAGCACGTTGGTGTCGAGCACGTAGATGCGCTTGCCTCGGGTCATCGGTCAGCCTCGGGCGTTGGGAGTGCGCCGGTCGCTGCCGGCATGTCGAATCGAAGCGGGCGCGCGGACGTGGGTCACGCGCGGGGGATGCTCCCGAGCACTTCGGCGGCGTGGCCGGGCACGCGCACGTTGCGCCACGCCTTGGCGATCCTGCCGTCGGGGCCGATCAGGAACGTCGAGCGTACGATGCCGAGATAACGGCGGCCGTACAGCACTTTTTCGTGAATCACATCGAACGCCTTGCACCACGTTTCGTCGGTGTCGGCGATCAGCGGGAACGGCAGCTGCTGACGTTCGGTGAATCCCGCATGCACGCGCGCGGTGTCGCGCGAGACGCCGATGACGACCGCGCCGCGCTTGGCGAAATCCTTGTGCAGGTCGCGAAAGCTCTGCGCCTGGGTGGTGCAGGTCGGCGTGTTGTCCTTCGGATAGAAATACACGACGACCCAGCTGCCTTTGAGCGACGCGAGCTTCAATGACGAACCGTCGGTGGTGGTGCCGGTAACGGAAGGAGCCTTGGTGCCGGGTTCGATCATGCTGGAGACTTCATCCTCAGAACTTCATCGGGTCCATGATGGCGTCGAGATTCAGGCCGTCGCAGAACTCCAGAAAATCGTCGCGCAGCGCCGCGATGTGCGTCGTCGACGGAATGCCGACGGTGACCTGCGCGGAAAACATGTCCGCGCCGGTCTGCATCGCGCGATAGCGCGTCGAGTGCAGCTGTTCGACCGTGATGCCGCGGCGCGCGAAGAATTCCGCGAGCTGATGGAGAATGCCCGGACGGTCGGCCGACACGACTTCGACGACGTACGGCAGCAGCGTGTTCTGCACCGGTTTCGGCCCGGTGCGAAACTGCAGGATGCGCAGGTTTTCGCCGCGCTCGAGCTTGTTGAGCGCATTCTCGAGTTTGGCGATCGCGTCCCACGGACCGACCGCCAGCGCGAGCACCGAGACGTCCTGGCCGAGCGTCGCCACGCGCGCTTCGACCAGATTGCAGCCGCAGTCGGAAATGCGTCGCGTCACCGCGACCAGCGGCGATTCCGGCTGGGGCGCGAAGGCGTTGATCAGAAGGAAGTTCTCGTTCGCCGTAGGGCGTGGCGCAGCGTCGGTCAAGGCGGATTTACCTGCTTGCTTCACGGTCCGTGCGTCGCCTGGAGGTTACGCCGGCTTTCGCACCGGCGGCGCCGCCAGAATACTTGCCACGTATGGGGGCCGCAAGTAACATCCGCCGCTCTTCAGACCGGCGCGGAACTGCGTGTGAATTTTTCCGGAAGCATCTGTGCGCTGGCGACGCCGTTCGGCGTCGACGACGCGCTGGACCTCGACGCTTTCGCGCGCCTGATCGAGCATCAAATCCGTGGCGGTACCCAGGCTCTCGTCGTCGCAGGCTCGACCGGCGAAGCGCACGCGCTCGCCGCCGACGAATTCGACCGCCTGCTCGCGTTCGCGATCGAGCGCGTCGCCGGACGCGTGCCGGTGCTTGCCGGCACCGGCACCGCGAACACGCACAAGACGATCGCCGCGACGCGGCGCGCCCGCGCGCTAGGCGCCGACGCGGCGCTCGTGGTGACGCCTTACTATGTGCGTCCGACGCAAGAGGGCCTGCGCCGTCATTATCTCGAGGTCGCCGAGCACGGCGATCTGCCGATCGTGCTGTACAACGTGCCGGGCCGCACCGGTTGCGACATGCTGCCGGCGACGGTCGCGGCGCTCGCGCCGCATCCGCGCATCGTCGGCATCAAGGAGGCCGTCGGCGATGTCGACCGCGTCAAGGCGCTGCTGGCGCTGGCGCGCGACGACTTCTCGGTGATTTCCGGCGACGACCCGACCGCGCTGCGCAGTCTCGCGCTCGGCGCCGCCGGCGTGATCTCGGTCGCGAACAACGTCGTGCCGGCGTTGTTCCGGCGGTTGTGCGATGCGGCCCGCGCGGGCCGTGCCGACGAAGCCGCCGATCTCGATCGCCGGCTTCAGCCGTTGTTCGACGCGCTCGGCGTAGAGTCCAACCCGATTCCGGTCAAATTCGGCCTCTCGGCGATCGGAATCGGAACCCCGCGTTTGCGCCTGCCGCTGAGCGAGCTCAGCCAGCCGCACCGTGGGCGCTTGCGCGAATTGGTCCTGAATCTGCAAGATGCCGCGGTTGCGTAGCGTGCGTCGCAGCTTCGCCTTTGGATGGAAGGTCTCGTGGGGGCGCTGCCAGGCTCCCCGGACGTTCCCTAACACACAGGGTCTCCCGTGAACTCGAAGTCCGCGATCCGTTTCGTTGTGCTCGCCGCCGTGGCGCCCCTGGCGCTCGGCGCCTGCAGCTGGTTCAAGCCGAAGTCCGACTGGGACAAGGCCGTTGAAGCGCGTCCGCTGGAAATTCCGCCGGACCTTGAAGCGCCGCCGCGCACGAACGACATGGTCGTGCCGGAAAGCGGCGGTGCGGCCGCGACGGCCGACGCCCCGCGCCGCGCCGCGCGCAGCGCCACCGGCATCGACGGCCTGCACGTCGCCGACGGCGTCGACGGCACGTGGCAGCGCATCGGTCTTGCGCTCGAGCGCGCGAACGTCGGCCAGGTGTCCGCCAAGGACGAAGCCGGCCACACGTACGAACTGACCATGACGACGACGCGCGAAGCGGCGGAGCAGGGCGGCTGGATCAAGCGCCTGTTCACGCGCAAGAAGATGGAAACGGTCACGCAGCGCGTCAATATCGGCGTCAGCGCCGATGGCGAAGGCAGCCGCGTCAGCGTCAGCGGCGATGCCGCGGCGGTGCAGCGCGTGGTCGCGTTGCTGCGCGAACGACTCGGTTGAGTCGTTCGCTTTCGAGTTCGGATGGAATCGGTTCGCCGGCGTTTCGCGCCGGCGTTTCAGCGTTGCAACAGTGCGAGCTTGCCGCTCTTGCCGTCCCAGTCCTTGGCGTCGGCGGGCGGATCGAGGCGTTCGGTCAGCACCGGCCAGCCTTTGGCCAGTTCGGCGTTGAGCGCGATGAAATGCTCCTGGCCGGCGGGCACGTCGTCTTCGGGATAGATCGCGTTGGCCGGACATTCCGGCTCGCACAAAGTGCAGTCGATGCACTCGTCGGGATCGATCACGAGAAAGTTCGGGCCGGCGTGGAAGCAATCGACCGGGCAGACTTCGACGCAGTCGGTGTACTTGCACTTGATGCAGTTTTCGGTGACAACGAAAGGCATGTAGCGACCGAGTCTGCGCGAGGAAAGATGAGAAGAGTAAAGTGGCGCTCCCTACGAGGTTCGAACTCGTGTTCCCGCCTTGAGAGGGCGGTGTCCTGGGCCACTAGACGAAGGGAGCGCGTTGAGGATCAAGCGTGCGAAGTATAGCGGAATTCATTCGCCGGGCAATTCCTTCAAGGAAGCGTAAGGCGCAAGACGACGAAGCCAAGACGGCCCCGGTCAAGCCGGCGCTGCGCGTGGAGCTGCGCGTGTTCGCACGCGAGCAGCACGGCATTTCGCGGCGAAACATCAGCAACGGCGCGCTGCGCGTGCTGTACCGGCTGAACGAGGCGGGCTACGAGGCGTTTCTCGTCGGCGGCGCCGTGCGCGATTTGTTGCTTGGTGGACATCCCAAAGATTTTGACGTTGCCACAAATGCAACGCCGGAGCAGGTGCGCGGGCTGTTTCGCAACTGCCGCCTGATCGGGCGCCGCTTCCGGCTCGCGCACGTCGTGTTCGGGCAGGAGATCGTCGAGGTCGCGACGTTTCGCGGCATCGGCGAGGAAGGCAACGCCGACCGTCACGTGGTCGACGGACGCATCGTGCGCGACAACGTCTACGGCTCGATCGAGGAAGACGCGATCCGTCGCGACTTCCGCGTCAACGCGCTGTACTACAACATCGCCGACTTCAGCGTGCGCGACTACGTCGGCGGCATGGAAGATCTCGACCGCCGCGTGCTGCACCTGATCGGCGATCCGGAGCAGCGCTATCGCGAAGATCCGGTGCGCATGCTGCGCGCCGTGCGCCTCGCGGCGAAGCTCGGTTTCACGATCGACGAGACCGCCGAGCAGCCGTTCGCGACGCTCGGCGAGCTGTTGTGCGAAGCCGCGCCGGCGCGCCTGTTCGACGAGTCGCTCAAGCTGTTCCTCGCCGGGCATGGCCTTGCGAGCTTCCGCGAACTCGATCGCTGCGGCCTGTTGCGCTTCGTTTACCCCGCGACGGCGCACGCGCTCAGGCGCGACGCCGACGGCAGTTTCCGCGCGCTCGTCGAACACGGGCTCGCCAATACCGACGATCGCGTGAGAAGCGGCAAGTCGGTGACGCCGGCATTCCTGTTCGCGCTGCTCTTGTGGGGCGGCGTGCGCGACCGCGCCGAACGCGCGATCGCCGGCGGCGCCGAAGTGCTGCATGCGTGGGCCGACGCCGGCGATGCGGTGATCGCCGAGCAGGCGCAGCGCGTCGCGGTGCCGCGCCGCTTTTCGCTCGTGATGGAAGAAATCTGGGCGCTGCAGCCGCGTTTCGAGCAACGCATGAAGAAGCGCGTGATGCGCTTCCTGTCGCATCCGCGGTTTCGCGCCGCGTACGATTTTCTCGTGTTGCGCGCCGAAGCCGACCCGGCGCTGGCCGAACTCGCGCAGTGGTGGGCCGATGCCCAGTCGGCCGATCCCGAGACGCTCGGCGACATGATCACGCAGCCGGTCGCCGCGGCGCCCGCGACACCGGGTGCGAAGCCGGCAGCGAAGCGCCGCCGCCGCCGTCGCCGGCGCAAATCTTCAGGCGGCTCCGATTCGGGCGGCCCGGATTCCGGCGAACCGACGTGACGATCGCGCACGTCGGCATCGGCAGCAATCTCGGTGATTCGCGTCGCGTCGTCGCCGGCGCCGTCGAGGCGCTCGCCGCCCTGGCGTCGACGCGCGTTGTGCGCAGTTCCGCACACTACGCGACCCCTCCGTGGGGCCGCGTCGACCAGCCGCCGTTCATCAACGCGGTCGTGGAAATCGATACGGCGCTTTCCGCACAGGAACTGCTCGCGGCGTTGCTCGACATCGAGCGCGCGGCAGGGCGCGTGCGGGACGGCTCGCGCTGGGGCCCGCGCGTGCTCGATCTTGACCTTCTGCTCTACGGTGACGCGATAGTGTCGGAGCCGGGCCTGTCGGTGCCGCATCCGCATCTCGCGCAGCGGGCGTTCGTGCTGTTGCCGCTGGCCGAGCTCGCGCCCGATCGCGAGGTGCCCGGCGCCGGCCGCGTGCGCGATCTCGTCGCGCGCGTCGATTCCGCCGGTTGCCGCCGTCTGGCGTGATTGGCGCTTGAGCTTGCCGCTCGGCCGCTTCGATAATCGACCCCTTCGCCGACCGGAACAGCGATGTACGCCAATCCAGATTCCCCGCCGCGTTCCGCGGTGACCGTGCCGCAGCTGCACGCGCGCAAGCAGAGCGGCGAGAAGATCGTCGTCGTCACCGCGTACGATGCGAGTTTCGCGCTGCAGGTCGACGCGGCCGGCATCGACGTCGTCCTCGTCGGCGACTCGCTCGGCAACGTCGTGCAGGGCCGCACGAGCACGCTGCCGGTCACGCTCGAGCACATGGTCTATCACACGTCGATCGTTGCGCGCGGCCTTAAGCACGCGCTGCTGATCGCCGACCTGCCGTTCATGAGCTATGCCGATCGCGGCCGTGCCTACGACGCCGCCATGCGGTTG
This sequence comes from Tahibacter soli, assembly GCF_025717065.2. GTDB lineage: Bacteria > Pseudomonadota > Gammaproteobacteria > Xanthomonadales > Rhodanobacteraceae > Tahibacter > Tahibacter soli. The sequence goes on from NZ_JAOVZO020000003.1 coordinate 439,128, forward strand.
TGCGGCGAGGCGCAGGCGCAGATGGTCAAGCTCGAAGGCGCGGGCTGGGCCGTCGACGTGATCGCCGCGCTGACCGAGCGCGACGTGCCGGTCTGCGCGCATCTGGGCCTCACGCCGCAGTCGGTCAACAAGTTCGGCGGCTATCGCGTACAGGGCCGCGACGAGACGCGCGCGGCGCAGCTGCTCGCCGACGCGAAGGCCGTCGCCGCCGCGGGCGCCGATCTCCTCGTGCTCGAATGCGTGCCGGCCGCGCTCGCCGAGCGCATCACGCGCGAGATCGCGATTCCGACGATCGGCATCGGCGCCGGACCCGCCTGCGACGGCCAGGTGCTCGTGCTGTACGACCTGCTCGGCATCTCGCCGGGCAAGCGACCGCGCTTCTCGAAGGATTTTCTCGCCGGCCGCGATTCGATCGCCGCCGCGCTCTCCGCTTACGCGCATGCCGTGCGCAGCGGCGAGTTTCCCGGACCCGAACACAGCTACTGACGGTCATGGCCATGCTGACCACGCAAACCGCGGCAGACCTGCGCCGTCACGTTTCCGACTGGCGTCGCGCGGGCGAGCGCGTGGGCTTCGTGCCGACGATGGGCAACCTGCACGCCGGCCACTACTCGCTGATCGATATCGCGCGCCGCCGCTGCGACCGCGTCGTCGCGAGCGTGTTCGTCAACCCGACGCAGTTCGGCCCGAACGAAGACTATTCGCGCTATCCGCGCACCCTGGAACGCGATCGGGAAGGGCTTGACCAGGCCGGCTGCGACCTGCTGTTCGCGCCGACGGTCGAGACGATGTATCCGTTCGGTGCCGCGAACACGGTGAAGGTACACGTGCCGGTCGTGACCGAGCCGCTCGAAGGCGCGTTCCGGCCCGGGCATTTCGACGGCGTCGCGACCGTCGTGGCGCGCCTGTTCAATCTCGTGCAGCCCGACGTCGCCGTGTTCGGCCGCAAGGACTACCAGCAGCTGCTGACGATACGTCGGCTCGTCGCCGATCTGTCGCTGCCGATCGAGATCGTCGCCGGCGATACGCTGCGCGAAGCGAGCGGCCTTGCGATGAGTTCGCGCAACCAGTATCTATCCGCAGCCGAACGCGAGACGGCCGCCACGATCCATCGGACGTTGTTGCGTATGCGCGACAGCGTGGCGGCGGGCGAGCCGGTAGGCGCGGTCGAAGCGGCTGCGAACGCGGCGCTCGAAGCGGCCGGGTTCCGCGTCGACTACGCCGCGATACGCCGCGCGGAAGATCTGGCGCCGGCCGGCGATGCGCGTTCCGGCCTCGTCGGGCTGATCGCGGCGCGCCTCGGCACGACCCGTCTGATCGACAATCTTCCGTTCGTCTGAAAACGCGCGAACTGCGTCACAGGTAGTAGCGTTTTCGCAAACCCTGTGGTAGTCTCACCACAGCCACTGAGATTTACGCAACGCGAGTCCCGGTGGCCGCAGGGCGCATTGTTCAGGTAATCGTCACTCCGATTCATCCCTCGCCGGCATACGGCGAGGGTTTTTTTGCCTGGGCCTTGAGTTTCGCGGGCCGGCAACCTCATCTTTCCGGCCGAAATTGTTGCGGTGCGCAAGCCGCCCGCTGCTATAATTTCGTGCTGTTGTATCCGTGCAACAACGTCCGGCCAGTCCTCGAGGTAACCCATGCAGCTTCAGATGCTCAAGGCGAAGATCCATCGCGCATCCGTCACCCATGCCGAGTTGCATTACGAAGGCTCCTGCGCGATCGACGGCCGCCTGCTGGATATTTCCGGCATCCGCGAGTACGAGCAGATTCACGTCTACAACATCAACAACGGCGCGCGTTTCATCACCTACGCGATCCGCGCCGAGGAAGGCTCGGGCATCATTTCGGTCAACGGCGCCGCGGCGCACCACGCGAGCCCGGGCGACCTCGTCATCATCTGCGCCTACGCGCAGCTCTCCGAAGCCGAGCTCGAAAAGTTCAAGCCGACGCTCGTCTACGTCGACCGCCAGAACCACCTGACGCACACGAACCACTCGATCGCCAAGCAGGCCGCTTAATCGATCGCAACCGGACGCTCCAAGGTCGGATTCGTCATGAGGTTGCGGTGCAACACGCAAGGTAACGGCACGCTATAGTCCCCGGGCACAACGCCCGAGGACTTTCGATGCAAGACGCTCAGCTGGAATCGCTCGCGCGCGAAGCCGCGCGCGTGGCGCCGCGACACCTGCGTGACCTCCTGTCCGACGAAAACCGCTACGCGCGCTGGTCGCATCGCGCGGGACCGGTCTTGCTCGACCTGTCGAAACAGAAGCTCGACGAGCCCGCGCTCGACGCGCTCGGCGCGATCGCGCAGGCGTGCGGCTGGGAGGCGCGGCGCGATGCGATGTTCGCGGGCGCCGTGCTGAACGCCTCGGAACAGCGGCCCGTGCTGCACACGGCGCTGCGTGCGATCGAATCGAGGCTGCCGTCGCCGGCGCCGCAGGCCGTGCGCGACGAAATCGACGCGACGCTCGCGCGCATGGCCGCGCTCGTCGACGCGCTCGAGCGCGACGCGGCCGGCGACTACGGGATTCCTGCCGGCATCACGGACATCGTCAATCTCGGCATCGGCGGCTCCGATCTCGGGCCGCGCCTGGCGGTCGAAGCGCTCGCGGCGTCGCACACCGGGCGTTTCCGCTTGCACTTCCTGCCGAACGTGGACGGTCACGAAACCGCCGCGCTGATGCGCCGGATCGACCCGAAGCGCACGCTCGTGCTGCTGGTGTCCAAAAGCTTCACGACGCAGGAAACGCTGCTCAACGGCCGCGTGCTGCGCGAATGGATCGCGAACGCCTACGGCGGCGACGATGCGGCTGCTGCGGGTCATTTCGTCGCGGTCAGCGCGAACGTCGCGGCGGCGGCGAAGCTCGGCATACCGCCCGAACGCGTGCTGCCGATGTGGGATTTCGTCGGCGGTCGCTATTCCGTGTGGTCGGCCGTCGGGCTCGTGCTCGCGCTCGCGATCGGCATGCCGAACTTTCGCGCGTTCCTGCGCGGCGCGGCGCTGATGGACGATCACTTCCGCACCGCGTCGTGGCGCGAAAACCTGCCGTTGCTCGCCGCGCTCGTCGGCGTGTGGAACCGCAACGCGCTCGGCTTCCCGGCGCACGGCGTGATTCCGTATCACGACGGCCTCGCCGAGCTGCCGGCGTTCCTGCAGCAACTGGAAATGGAAAGCCTCGGAAAACGCGTCGGTGCCGACGGCGCGCCGGTCGCTCAGTCGACCGTGCCGGTCGTGTGGGGCAGCGTCGGCACGAATGCGCAGCACGCGTTCTTCCAGGCGCTGCATCAGGGCACCGACGTCGTTCCGCTCGATCTCATCGGCGTCGTACGCCCGGCGCACGCGCTCAAGGACAACCACGACGCGCTGCTGGCGAACCTGCTCGCGCAGGGCGCCGCGTTCGCGCTCGGCAAGACGTTCGACGCCGCGCTCGCCGAAGCGACGAGCGGCACCGACGACGAACGCCGCGCGCTCGCCGCGCAGCGCACGTTTCCGGGCGACCGTCCGTCGAGCACGATCCTGCTCGACGCGCTGACGCCCGAAAGCCTCGGCGCGCTGCTCGCGCTGTACGAACACAAGGTGCTGATGCAGGCGCTCTTGTGGGACATCAACGCATTCGACCAATGGGGTGTCGAACTCGGCAAGACGCTCGCCAAAGCGATCCTGCCGGCGCTCGTCGACGGCGACGTGCCGGCAGCGTTCGACGCCTCGACGCGCGGCTTGATCCAAGCGATCCGCGAAAAAAGCTAGGCGTCGCCGGCGCGTCGCGCCTGCGCCCAGGCGACGTGCTCGCGCACGAGCTCCGACGGATGCGCGGCGCGCGCGGCGAGCGCCGCGTCGACATCGGCGCCGGCCGGCGCGTTGCCGAGCGCGACCGCGATGTTGCGCAGCCAGCGCTCATGGCCGATGCGGCGGATCGCCGAGCCTTCGGTGCGCGCGAGGAATTCGTCTTCGGTCCACGCGAAGAGATCGACGAGCTGTGCGCCGTCGAGCCGGTGGCGCGGCGTGAAGTCCGGCTCGGCACTCGCCTGCGCGAACTTGTTCCACGGGCACACGAGCTGGCAGTCGTCGCAGCCGTAGATGCGGTTGCCGATCGCCGCGCGAAACTCCGTCGGTATGCTGCCGTGCAGTTCGATCGTCAGGTACGAGATGCAGCGCCGCGCGTCGACCTGGTAGGGCGCGACGATCGCCTGCGTCGGACACACGTCGATGCAGCGCGCGCACGTGCCGCAGTGTGCGGTCGCTGGCGCGTCGGCCGGCAGCGGTAGGTCGGTGTACAGCTCGCCGAGAAAGAACCACGAACCGGCCGCGCGATTGATCAGGCACGTGTGCTTGCCGATCCAGCCGAGGCCCGCGTTGCGCGCGAGCGCGCGCTCGAGCACCGGCGCGGAATCGACGAACGCGCGATAGCCGAACGGACCGACGTGCGCCGCGATGCGGTCGGCGAGTTTCTGCAGGCGGTTGCGCATCAGCTTGTGGTAGTCGCGGCCGAGCGCGTAGCGCGAGACGTAGCCGAGTGCGGCATTTTCCAGAATGTCCCATCCGTCGGGCACGCCGGGCGGCACGTAGTCCATGCGCACGGAAATCACGCGCAGCGTGCCGGGCAGCAGGTCCTGCGGCCGGCTGCGCCGCGTGCCGTGGCGCGCCATGTAGTCCATCTCGCCGTGACGGCCCGCTTCGAGCCAGTTGAGAAGATGCGCCTCGTCTTCGGCCAGGTCGGTATCGGCGATGCCGACCTGCTGGAAGCCGAGTTCGAGTCCCCATTGCTTGATGGCGCTGGCGAGTTGGTCGTGCTGCATGGAGCGGCCATTATAATCGCCGGCATGTCCGAACCCTCGCCGAGCATTGCGCCGTACACGACGGCGCTGTACACCGCCGCGCAAATGCGCCGCATCGACGCCTGCGCGATGGCGCGCCTCGATATCACGGGGCTCGCGCTGATGCAGCGCGCGGCGGCCGCCGCGTACGAGACGTTGCGCCGCCGCTGGCCCGAGGCGCGCCGTATCGCGGTGCTGTGCGGGCCCGGCAAGAACGGCGGCGACGGCTATCTCGTCGCGCGGCTCGCGCGCGAAGCGGGCGCCGACGCGGTCGTGCTCGCGCTCGGCCAGCCGCGCGACGCCGACGCGATGCAGGCGCGGGCGATCTGGCAGGCGAGCGGAGGCCGCAGCGTCGAGTTCGACAGCGAAGCGAGCCTGCCCGAGGCCGACGTCTACGTCGACGCGTTGTTCGGCACGGGGCTCGCGCGTGCGCTCGACGGTGCCGCGGCAGCCGTGGTCGCCGCGCTCTCGCAAACCCGCGCACCGGTGCTCGCGCTCGATATTCCGTCCGGCGTCGACGCCGACACCGGCGCCGTGCCCGGCGTCGCCGTGCGCGCCGACGCGACCGTGAGTTTCATCGGCCGCAAGCGCGGCCAGGCGACCGGCGCGGCGATCGACCATTGCGGCGACGTCGAACTCGCGCCGCTCGATCTGCCCGACGCCGTGCACGCCGAAGAACACGCCGGCGCGCATCTGCTGCGGATCGAAGACCTCGCGCCGCTCGTGCCGGCGCGGGCGCGCAATGTGCACAAAGGGCTCTACGGCCACGTGCTCGCGATCGGCGGCGACGCCGGCATGGGCGGCGCGATCCGCCTCGCGGCCGAAGCGGCGCTGCGCTGCGGCGCGGGACTCGTCAGCGTCGCCACGCGCGGCGAGCACGTCGCGCCGCTGCTTGCGGCGCGGCCGGAGCTGATGGTGCAGACCGTCGGCGGACCGCAGGAACTCGACCCGCTGCTCGAACGCGCGACCGTGCTCGCGCTCGGTCCGGGCCTCGGGCGACGCGCGTGGGGCCACGCGCTGTGGCATCGCGCACTCGACGCCGGCAAGCCGTGCGTGCTCGACGCCGACGGCCTGAACCTGCTCGCCGAAGACGCGCGCCGCTTTCACGGCAACGCCGTGCTGACGCCGCATCCGGCCGAGGCGGCGCGCCTGCTCGGCGTCGATACGCGTGCGGTGCAGGCCGATCGCTATTCCGCGGCGCTCGCGCTCGCCGAGCGCTACGGCGCGGTCGTGGTGCTCAAGGGCGCCGGCTCGCTGATCGCCGCGCCCGGCCGCGCGATCGCGGTATGCCCGTGGGGCAATCCCGGCATGGCGAGCGGCGGCATGGGCGACGTGCTGACCGGCGCGGTCGCCGCCTTGCTCGCGCAGGGGCTCGCGCCGTACGACGCGGCCGTGCTCGGCGTCGGCGTGCACGCGCTGGCCGGCGACGTGGCGGCGGCGCACGGCGGCGCGATCGGCCTCGTCGCCGGCGACCTGATGCCCCACCTGCGCGCCGAATTGAACGGACTGGCCCATGGCTGAGCGGCATTGGCGGTTCGATGACGAAGCGGCGCTCGTCGCGTTCGCCCGCGCACTCGCACCGGCGCTGCGCGCCGGCGGCGTCGTCTATCTCCACGGCGATCTCGGTGCTGGCAAGACGACGCTCGCCCGTGCGCTGATCGGCGCGCTCGGCGTCGAAGGGCGCGTGAAGAGCCCGACCTACAGCCTGATCGAGTCGTACCGGCTGCCCGATCTTTCGATCCACCATCTCGACCTGTACCGCATCGCCGATCCCGGCGAGCTCGAATGGCTGGCGCTCGACGAACTCGATCGGGGCGGCGCGAACCTCGTGCTCGTCGAATGGCCCGAGCGCGGGGCCGGATCGCTGCCGCGGCCGAATCTCGTCCTGCATCTAGCGCATGCCGAGCCGGGCCGCACGTTGAATGCCGTGGCGAGCGATTCGCGCGCCGCGGCATGGCTCGCGGCGATTTCCGAATGACGCGGTTGTTTACCGCGAGTTCCTGACTGGCATTTAAGCAAATCAACCCAGATATCGGTTTTCCAAAGAGAAAATGCTTGAAATACATGTCCTGCTGCGTTTGAATTCGCAGCCATGCGGGGAATTGGCTTGAAATCGCTGCGTCGGAGCGTTGCGCTGGGTGTCCTGGCCCTGGTTCCGCTCGTCTCGAACGCGGCCGAAATCAAGGCGTTGCGCGTGTGGGCCGGCCCCGATTCGACGCGCGCCGTGTTCGACGTTTCCGGCCCGCTCGACTACAAGCTGTTCGAACTCGCCAATCCCGACCGCATCGTGCTCGACATCAAGGGCTCGACGATCGCCGAGGGCGTGGCCGCGCCGCCCGGCAAGGGGCTGCTCAGCAATATGCGCATCGGCAAGCAGGGCAAGGGCGACCTGCGTGTCGTGTTCGACCTGCCGCAGGGCGTGCGCCCGAAAAGCTTTCTGCTGCCGCCGGCCGACAAGTTCGGCCATCGCCTCGTCGTGGACCTCTTTCCGAAGACCAAGGCGACGCGCGAAGTCGTCAAGACGATCGAAGACGTGCAGCCGAGCGCCGGCCGCAAGGTCGTGATCTCGGTCGACGCCGGTCACGGCGGCGACGATCCCGGCGCGATCGGCAAGAACGGCACGTACGAGAAGAACATCACGCTCGCGGTCGCGCGCGAGGTCGTCAAGGCGATCGACGCGCAGCCCGGCATGAAGGCGCAACTCGTGCGCGACGGCGACTACTTCATTCCGCACAAGCAGCGCTACGGCAAGGCGCGCGAGGCGAAGGCCGATCTGTTCGTGTCGATTCACGCCGACGCGTGTCCCGCGAGCTGCGACGCGCGCGGCGCTTCGGTGTGGGTGCTCTCGGCGCGCGGTGCCACGAGCGAGGCGGCGCGCTGGCTCGCGGCGAAGGAAAACGCGTCCGACCTCGTCGGCGGCGTGTCGCTCGACGACAAGGACGATACGCTGGCCGCGGTGCTGCTCGACCTGTCGCAGGGCGCGACGAGCGAAGCCAGCATGTCCGTCGGCCAGTCGGTGCTGCGCGCGCTCGGCAAGATCGGCCCGACGCATCGCGGCTATGTGGAAAGGGCTAATTTTATCGTCCTGCGCTCGCCGGACGTGCCGTCGATCCTCGTCGAGACCGGCTTCATCACGAACCCGGCCGAAGAAAAGCGGCTGAACGACCACGACGAACGCGTGAAGCTCGCCGGCACGATCGTCGACGGCATCCGCAACTATTTCACGCAGACGCCGCCGACCGGCACCTGGTTCGCCGCGAACGCGGGCAAGTACGTGCCGGCCGAGCACATCGTCACGCGCGGCGAAACGCTGTCGGGCATCGCGACGCAGTACCGCGTCAGCGTCGGCGCGCTGCGCGCGGCCAACAGCCTCGCGACGGACGCCGCCGTACGCGTCGGCGACGTAATCAAGTTGCCGCAAGGCTGAACGAGTAGCTGCCGCGCCGAACCGGGCGCGGCGCGGCGGCGCATCCGTTATGATGCGTGGCTCATGTCGCGCATCCGTCAGCTTCCGATCGAACTCATCAACCAGATCGCCGCCGGCGAGGTCATCGAACGCCCGGCGTCGGTGGTCAAGGAACTCGTCGAGAACAGTCTCGACGCCGGTGCGCAGCGCATCGAAATCGAAGTGGAAGAAGGCGGCGCGCGGTTGATCCGCGTGCGCGACGACGGTCGCGGCATCGACGCCGACGACCTTCCGCTCGCGATCGCGGCGCATGCGACGAGCAAGATCGCGAGCTTCGACGACCTCGAACGCGTGACGACGCTCGGTTTTCGCGGCGAAGCGCTGCCGAGCATCGCATCGATCTCGCGCTTCGCGCTGACGTCGCGGCCGGCCGAACAGGCGCACGCGCTGCGCATCGAAGTCGACGGCGGCAAGCCCGGCGCGCCGAAGCCCGCGCAGCACCCGGCCGGCACGACGATCGAAGTGCGCGATCTGTTCTACAACGTCCCGGCGCGGCGCAAGTTCCTGCGTGCCGAGCGTACCGAATTCGGCCGCATCGACGAGTTGATCGCGTCGCTCGCGCTCGTGCGCACCGGCGCGGAGTTTCGCCTGTCGCACAACGGCAAGCCCGTGCGCCTGTTGCGCCGTGCGGTCGACGAGGCTGGCGTCGCCGCGCGCGTCGGCGATCTGCTCGGCGAAGAATTCGTCGGCCAGAGCCTGCGCATCGAGCACGAAGGCGCGGGCCTGCGGCTGTCCGGCTGGGTCGGGCTGCCGACCGCGTCGCGCGCGCAGGCCGATTCGCAGTATTTCTACGTCAACGGCCGGCTCGTGCGCGACCGGCTCGTCGCGCACGCGGTGCGCCAGGCGTATGCCGACGTGCTGTTCCACGGCCGTCATCCGGCGTTCGTGCTGTTTCTCGATCTCGATCCGCTCGGCGTCGACGTCAACGTGCATCCGGCCAAGCACGAGGTGCGTTTTCGCGAATCGCGGCTCGTGCACGATTTTCTGTACCGCACGTTGAACGATGCGCTGGCGCAGACCCGCGCCGGTGCCGCCGCGCCGGTCGCACCGGCACTGCCGGCGTTCGCCGGCGACACCGCGGCGCCCGGCTACGCGCCGTGGCGCGGCCAGAACTCGCTCGGGCTCGGCTCGTCGTTCGTGCGCGAGCCGCTGGCCGAATACGCCGCGCTGGTCGGCGGCGGCGCACCGGTTTCGCCGCTGCTGTCGTCGTCGCCGCTGCCGCAGACGACGCCGGTCGACATGTCGGCCGCGCATACCGAAATGCCGCCGCTCGGCTTCGCGCTGGCGCAGCTTCATGGTATCTACGTGCTGGCCGAAAACGCGCACGGCCTCGTGCTCGTCGACATGCACGCGGCGCACGAACGCATCACGTACGAACGATTGAAGAACGCCCGGGAAGGCCAGGGCATCCGCGCGCAGATGCTGCTCGTGCCGCTGCCGATCTCGCTGTCGGAACGCGAGGCCGCGTGCGTCGAGGAACACGGCGAGCGCTTCGCGGCGCTCGGTTTCGACGTGCAGCGCACAGGGCCGCAGAGCGCCGTCGTCAAGCGCATACCGACGCTGCTCGAAGGCGCGGACGCGGCGCGGCTGATCCGCGACGTCATCGCCGACTTCACGACGCAGGGCAGTTCGCGCCGCATCGAGGAAGCCGGCAACGACGTGCTCGCGACGATGGCCTGCCACGGTTCGGTGCGCGCGAACCGGCGACTGTCGCTGCCGGAAATGAACGCGCTGCTGCGCGACATGGAGGCGACCGAGCGCTCGGGCCAATGCAATCACGGGCGGCCCACCTGGGTGCAGCTCGGCATCAACGAACTCGACCGCCTGTTCCTGCGCGGCCGCTGACAGCTATGCAATTCTGGAGGATTGTACGATGATAGAAGTGAGTGCGTTGGTGCTGGCCGGCCTGATGGCGAGCAGCGTGCAGGCGACGAACGTGTCGATCGACGACGGCAGCGGCGCCGCCGCCGTCGACCACACGACCGAGATCAAGGCGTGGCGCGAAAAGCGCGTCGAACGGCTCAAGGCGCCGACCGGCTGGTTGAGCCTCGTCGGCCTGCACTGGCTCAAGGACGGCGAGCAGACGGTCGGTTCGGCCAAGGGCAACGACGTCGTGCTGAACGTCGGTCCGGCCAGGCTCGGCACCGTGACGCTCAAGGACGGCAACGCGTCGATCGCGCTCGATGCGAAGGCCGGCGCGAAGATCGACGGCGCCGACAAGGCCAACGCGCCGCTCGTCGACGACCGCCAGGAAAAACCGACCACCGTCAGCTTCGGCACCGCGAATTTCTACGTCATCGACCGCGACGGCAAGAAGGCGCTGCGCGTGAAGGACAGCGAGGCCGATACGCGCAAGAATTTCCTCGGCATCGACTACTACGACATCGCCGCGAAGTGGCGCATCGAAGCGAAGTGGGAGGCGTTCGATCCGCCCAGGACGCTCGAAGTGCCGACCGTGCTCGGCACGGTCGAGAAGTACCCCGTGCCGGGCAAGGCCACGTTCGAGATCGACGGCAAGAAGTACGAAATCACGCCGGTGATCGAAGTGCCCGGCGACAAGGAACTCTTCATCATCTTCGCCGACCGCACGAGCGGCAAGGAAACCTACGGCGCCGGCCGCTTCCTCTACGCGCCGATGCCGGCCGACGGAAAGATCGTGCTCGATTTCAACAAGGCGTACAACCCGCCGTGCGCGTTCACGCCGTACGCGACGTGCCCGCTCGCGCCGCCGGAAAACAAGCTGAACCTGCCGGTGACCGCCGGCGAGAAGAAATACCGCGGCTCGCATCACTGATGCCGCCCGCGCCGTGCGCGTTCTGATCGTGTCGGACACGCACGGCACCGTCGACGCGCGCATCGTGGCGCTCGCGCGCGACTGTGCGCTCGTGCTGCACGCCGGCGACGTCGGTTCGGCCGACGTCGTCGATGCGCTGGCGGGCGCCGCGCGCGACGTGATCGCCGTACGCGGCAACAACGACGTTGCGGCGAAGTGGCCCGGCGCGCAGCACGATCGCCTCGCCGCGCTGCCGCTCGAACGCATCGTCGATCTGCCGGGCGGACGCGTCGTCGTCGTGCACGGCGATGCGCATCCGCCGCGTTCGCGCCACGCGGCGCTGCGCCGTGCCCACGCCGGCGCGCGCGCGGTCGTGTACGGACACAGCCATCACATGCTCGTGGACGATACTGCCGCGCCGTGGGTGCTCAATCCCGGCGCGGCCGGCAAGGCACGCACGAACGGCGGGCCGAGCTGCCTCGTGCTCGACGCGACGGACGATGCGTGGCGCGTCGAAGCGGTGCGTTTCGATCCGCCGACACGGGTTTTTGCGACCGATCCAACCGGGGGAAGTCATGGAAATCGGCAATAAAGCGCAAAAGTTGTTTCTGGTATTCACGGGCCTGTTCGTCGCGAACGCGATACTCGCCGAGCTGATCGGCGTGAAGATCTTCGCGCTCGAAGACACGCTCGGCATCGCGCCGCTGAACTGGAACCTGTTCGGCCAGACCGGCTCGCTGAACTTCACGGCCGGCACGCTCTTGTGGCCGATCGTGTTCATCATGACCGACATCATCAACGAATACTTCGGCCGCCGCGGCGTGCGCTTCATCTCGTGGCTGGCGGTGTTTCTCATCGTCTACGCGTTCGCTTTCGCGTTCGCCGCGATCGCGCTCGCGCCGGCGTCGTGGTGGGTGACGGTCGGCGCCGCCAACGGCGTGCCGGACATGCAGGCCGCGTTCGCGCAGATCTTCGGCCAGGGGATGTGGACGATCGCGGGTTCGATCACCGCGTTCCTGATCGGCCAGCTGATCGACGTCGCGATCTTCCACGCGATCCGCAAGCGCACCGGCGAGAAGCACATCTGGCTGCGTGCGACGGGCTCGACGCTCGTTTCGCAGTTCCTCGACAGCTTCGTCGTGCTGTACATCGCGTTCGTGATCGGGCCGCAGAAATGGTCGATCGGCCTATGGCTCGCGGTCGGCTGCGTCAATTACGCTTACAAGGTGTTCGCGGCGATCGCGCTGACGCCGCTGATCTACGCCGCTCGACGCGGTCTCGACGCCTGGCTCGGCAAGGATCTGAGCGAAGAACTGAAAACCAAAGCCGCTGAGGCTTGAAACCGGAAAGCATCATGACAGCAAACGCAGAAACTCTCGCCGCGGCCGTGCCCGCCGCCCCGGCCGCGCGCATGCCCCGGCAGATCGCGTTCATCATCGGCAACGAGGGCTGCGAGCGCTTCAGCTTCTACGGCATGCGCAACATCCTGACGATCTTCCTCGTCTCGTCGCTGCTCATGTACCTGCCGGAATCCGAGCGCGACGCAGGCGCGAAGCACATTTTCCACAACTTCATGATCGGCGTGTACTTCTTTCCGCTGCTCGGCGGCTGGCTGTCCGACCGCTTCCTCGGCAAGTACAACACCGTCATCTGGTTCAGCCTCGTCTACTGCCTGGGCCACCTGTGCCTGGCGCTGTTCGAGCACAACGCCACCGGCTTCTTCATCGGCCTGGGCCTGATCGCGTTCGGTTCCGGCGGCATCAAGCCGATCGTCGCGGCGTTCTGCGGCGACCAGTTCGACAGTTCGAACAAGCACCTGGCGAAGATCGCGTTCGACGCATTCTACTGGATCATCAACTTCGGTTCGCTGTTCGCCAGCGCGCTGATGCCGTGGTTCCTGCGCCACTACGGCGCGGCCGTCGCGTTCGGCATTCCCGGTGCGCTGATGTTCGTCGCGACGGTCATCATCTGGCTCGGCCGCAAGCACTACGTGATCGTGCCGCCGACGGCGCCGAGCCGCGACTCGTTCGCGCGCGTCGCGCGGTCGGCGCTGCTCGCGCGCGGCGCGAGCGGTGCGCGGCCGGGTCTCGTGATGGCGGTCGTCGGCGTCGCGCTGGCGGTCCTGTCCTTCGCGCTGGTGCCGTCGATCGGCATCGTCGCGGGCCTGTGCCTGGCGATGGTGCTCGCGCTCGCCGGCGCCGGCGGCGGCACGTGGCTGCAGCTCGACCGCGCGCGCGGCCTGCATCCGGACGAAGCGGTCGAAGGCGTGCGCGCGGTGCTGCGCATGCTGATCGTATTCGCGCTGGTCACGCCGTTCTGGTCGCTGTTCGATCAGAAGGCCTCGACATGGGTGCTGCAGGCGCGCGCGATGGAAAGTCCGGATTGGTTCCTGCCGGCGCAGATGCAGATGCTCAATCCCGCGCTCGTGATGATCCTGATTCCGCTCAACAACCTCGTCGTCTATCCGATGCTGCGCCGCCTCGGCTACGAGCCGACCGCGCTGCGCCGCATGACCGCCGGCATGATGTTCGCGGGCCTGTCGTGGATCGTCGTCGGCGCGCTGCAGCTCGCGATCGATGGCGGCGAGCCGGTGTCGATCTTCTGGCAGATGGCGCCTTATGTCCTTTTGACGCTCGGCGAAGTGCTGGTCTCGGCGACCGGCATCGAGTTCGCGTACAGCCAGGCGCCGGCGTCGATGAAGGGCGTGCTGATGAGCTTCTGGTATCTCGCGGTCACGGTCGGCAACCTGTGGGTGCTGCTCGTCAACGCGGGCGTCAAGCATCCGCACGTCGTCGATTCGATCGCCGCGAGCGGCGTCAGCGTCACGGCGTTCCAGATGTTCTTCTTCGCGCTGTTCGCGTTCGGGTCGGCCGCGCTGTTCGGGCTGTACGCCAGGCGTTATCGAGAAGTGGACAACTACCGTCACGCCTGAGCGGCGAGCGCGCGCTTGGCCTTGGGCGACAACCGGCGGATGCGATACTCGGCCTTCGACGCGGCCGAGCGGTCGGGGTAGGGAAAACGCGCCAGCAGCCGCTGCGGCGGATGGGCGCGCGTGTACTTCGCGCCCTTGCCGCTCGCATGCGCGGCATAGCGCGCGTCGACGTCGATCGCGATGCCAGTATAGATGCTGCCGCCGGCGCATTCGATCAGGTACACGAACCAGCTCGTTGTCACCATTTTCACAAAGCAGTGCTATCGTCGGGACTTGAAGGGACGCGTGGCGCGGCGTCAGAAGTTTGCCAGGATTCCTGCCTCGCAACGACGCCGGCCGCACGTAACGTACGGGTGTCTCAACCACGTTGCCGATCAGGGAGATCGCCATGAAAACCGTTATCGCCGTGCTCACCTTCGCGCTGGCCTTGTCCGCCGGCCCCGCCTTTGCGCGCAAGGCGTGCGACGAACTCAAGCAGGAAATCGCCGCGAAACTCGACGCGAAGGGCGTGAAGAATTACTCGCTCGACGTCGTCGCGCACGACGCCCAGGACGCGCGCAGGACCGTCGGCACCTGCGACGGCGGCACGCAGCGCATCGTGTACGAACGCGGCGGCAAGCCGGCCGAGGTCGCGCCGGCGAACTGATGCCTTTTCGTCGACGGGCCGCTTCACGGCCCGTCGACGTTCGTTCCCACCCGGGCCGCCCCCTCGCGGCAGGCCGATCCCCGAAAACCTCGTCTTCCGTCACGCCGCGCGTCCGTCGCTGCGCGGTCGCGCGTGCGCGCGACCCATGACTTGTTACCCTGACGGTATTGTTTATCTAACACTACTATCGGCTCCGACATACGAAACGGCACGAAGGTCTTGGACGAAACCGAACCGCATCGCAAGAAGTTCGAGCGCGAGCTGTCCGCCGGCACGGTGTCGCTCGTGCTGCTCGCGGTGCTCGCGCAGTCGAGCGAGCCGATGTACGGCTACCAGATCGCCAAGCGCCTGGAGCAGACCGGCGACGGCGTGCTGATCGGCAAGCAGAGCGCGCTGTATCCCGTGCTGCGCAACCTCTGCGCCGCGGGCCTGCTCGACAGCGAGGTCGAACCGTCGGTCAGCGGTCCTCCGCGCCGCTACTACCGCATCACTGCGCTGGGCCGCACGGTCCTGCGCGACTGGAACGCCGCTTGGTCGGCCACGCGCGATTTCGTCGACTCCGTCTTGAAAGGAACCTCGCCATGACCCGCCCCACGCCGCGCACCATCGACGAATACCTGGACGATCTGCGTGCCGCGCTGCGCGGCGAGGATCCGGCGCTGATCCAGGACGCGCTGTACGACGCCGAAGAACACCTGCGCGCCGAGTTCGCCGAAAACCCCGGCGTCGATCCGGCCGAACTGCTCGCGAAAATCTCCACGAGCTACGGCGCGCCGGACGAAGTCGCCGAGATCTACCGCGACAAGGAGATCGTCGTCGAACGCGCGCTGCGGCCGCCGCCGCCGGTGCCGCGCACGTCGGCGCTTGGCCGCTTCTTCGGCGTCGCGACCGATCCGCGCGCGTGGTCGGCGCTGTTCTACATGCTGCTGGCGCTGCCGACCGGCATCTTCTATTTCGTCTGGACGGTCACCGGCCTGTCGCTGTCGTTCGGCCTGATGATCCTCATCATCGGCATTCCGTTCGCCGCGCTGTTCCTCGCGACCGTGCGCGCGCTGTCGCTCGTGGAGGGCCGCATCGTCGAGGTCATGCTCGGCGAGCGCATGCCGCGGCGTCCGCTGTACGTGCAGCGCAACGTGCCGTTCGTCGAACGCGTCAAGACGATGTTCACCGACCCGCGCACGTGGAGCACGATGCTGTACATGCTGCTGCAGCTGCCGCTCGGCATCTTCTACTTCGTGCTGTTCGTCACGATGCTGTCGGTGGGCCTCGCGCTGGCGTTGAACCCCATCGTCTACGCGACGGTCGGCTTCGGGCTGATCGACATCAACGGCCAGTTCTGGGTGCCGCCGCTCGCGCTGATGCCGTTCACGATCGCGCTCGGCATCGCCATGCTGTTCGGCCTGCTGCATCTTGCGCGCGGCATCGCGAAGTTCCAGGGCGCGCTCGCGAAAAGCCTGCTGGTGCCGGCGGGGTAGGGCTTGTGGGGGTGCCACGCGTCGCGGCAATCTAACGAATTGCCGCGACGCGAGGTTCTCGTGGATTCCAGCCCGACCGCTCCCGCCGACATCGGCACCGCACGCCGCCTGCGTTCGATCTTTTCCGGTTCCGTCGGCAATCTCGTCGAGTGGTACGACTGGTACGTCTACGCGACGTTCTCGTTGTATTTCGCGCCGGCGTTCTTTCCGCAGGCTGACGCGACCGCGCAGCTCATGAGCAGCGCCGCGGTTTTCGCGGTCGGGTTCTTCATGCGGCCGATCGGCGCGCTCGTGCTCGGCTACTACGCCGACCGCCACGGCCGCAAATCCGCGCTCGTGCTGTCGGTGCTGATGATGTGCGGCGGCTCGCTGATGATCGCGCTCACGCCGGGCTACGCGACGATCGGCGTCGCAGCGCCCGCGCTGCTGCTCGTCGCGCGCCTGCTGCAAGGCCTGTCGGTCGGCGGCGAGTACGGCACGTCGGCGACGTATCTGTCGGAGATGGCGACGAGCCGGCATCGCGGCTTCTGGTCGAGCTTCCAGTACGTCACGCTGATCATGGGGCAACTGCTCGCCCTCGCGGTGCTGATCGCGCTGCAGCACGTATTTCTGACCGAGCGGCAGTTGCACGACTGGGGCTGGCGCGTTCCGTTCGTGATCGGCGCGATCGCGGCGCTCGTATCGCTGTATCTGCGGCGCAGCATGCTCGAAACCGAATCGTTCGAGGC
This sequence comes from Tahibacter soli, assembly GCF_025717065.2. Lineage (GTDB taxonomy): Bacteria > Pseudomonadota > Gammaproteobacteria > Xanthomonadales > Rhodanobacteraceae > Tahibacter > Tahibacter soli. Next base: position 455,972 of record NZ_JAOVZO020000003.1, read on the forward strand.
GGCCCAGCGCGCACGCACGCAGCGCCCCGACCTGCTGCGCGAACTCTTCAAGCATCCGCGCGAAATCGCGACGGTCGTCGGCCTGACGATGGGCGGCACGCTCGCGTTCTACACGTACACCACGTACATGCTGAAGTTTCTCGTCAACACCGCGGGTTTCGCCAAGGACGTCGCTTCGCTCGTGTCGGCGGCCAGTTTGTTTATTTTTATGCTTTTGCAGCCGGTGGTCGGCGCGTTGTCCGATCGTATCGGCCGGCGACCGCTGCTGATCGCGTTCGGCGTGCTCGGCACGCTCTGTACGGTGCCGATCTTCCATCTGCTGGCCGACGGCGCGACGCCGTTCGAAGCGTTCGCGCTGATCCTGATCTCGCTCGTGATCGTCAGCGGCTATACCTCGATCAACGCGGTGGTCAAGGCCGAGCTGTTTCCGGTCGGCGTACGTGCGCTCGGCGTCGGTCTGCCGTACGCGCTGGCCGTTTCGCTGTTCGGCGCGACGGCCGAGTACTTCGCGCTGTGGTTCAAGCAAAGCGACAACGAGGCCGGTTTCTACTGGTACGTCACCGCGTGCATCGCGGTTTCGCTGCTCGTGTACCTGTGGATGCCCGACACGCGGCGCACCTCGCGCATCGACCGCGACGCGCGCACCTGAACCGGCCGTACGCCCGATCTGCGACCGCGTTCGCTTCCTCCGTCCTCGCGCGTTCAAGGCCGTTCACGATAAGCTAACAAAGTTTTAATCAATCGGAGGAGGACCGATCATGGGAAAGTCACGTTTGTGGTTGGCGCTGGCTGCAGCCGGCGCGTTCGGGGGAATCGCGTTCGCGTCGGGCGCGCACGCCGCGGAAGCGGCGGCGGATGTCGCGGCGGACGTCGCAGCGCAGGATCAGGCCGGGTCGAAAGGGGAAACGACCGAGCTTGAGGCGGTGTCGATCGTCGGTTCGCGCCGCTACGGCCGCACGTCGGAAACCGAAACGCCGGTGCCGGTCGACGTCATTCCGATGGAGAAGGCGTCGACGCAGGGTCCGCAGTTCGATCTCGCGCAGACGCTGCAATACGTCGCGCCGTCGTTCAATTCGACGCGCCAGACCGGCGCCGACAACGCCGACCTGATCGACTCGGCCGCGCTGCGCGGCCTGGGTTCCGACCAGACGCTCGTACTCGTCAACGGCAAGCGCCACCACACGACCGCGCTCGTGAACCTGTTCGGCGCGCGCAACCGCGGCAATACCGGCACCGACCTCAACACGATTCCGCTGCTCGCGATCGAGCGCGTGGAAATCCTGCGCGACGGCGCCGCCGCGCAGTACGGCTCCGATGCGATCGCCGGCGTCATGAACCTCGCGCTGAAGAAGAACGCCGGCTGCGAAGGCGTCGCCGGCTACGGCCAGTACTCGCGCGGCGACGGCGACAACTACCAGCTGTCGAGCTACTGCGGCTTCGAAACCGGCAACGGCGGCTCGATCGGCATCACGGGCGAATGGCTCAAGCGCGGCCGTTCCGACCGCTCCGAAAAAGACAGCCCGCGCATCATTGGCGATACCAAGGTGGACAATCGCACTTTGTTCATCAATGGCGAAGTGCCGCTCGGCGAGGCCGCGAACTTCTACTTCACCGGCGGCCTGCAGAATCGCGACGCGTCGTCGGCCGCGTTCGCGCGCGGCGGCATCGGGTCGGACGACATCCCGTCGCGCAACTCGGCCGCGATGTACCCCGACGGCTACGTGCCGTTCATCAACGGCGAAATCGAAGACCGCTACGCGATCGTCGGCGCCTGGGGCAAGCTCGGCGAGTGGCGCGCCGATCTTTCGCAGACCTACGGTTACAACGAGCTCAACAACGACATCAGCAACACGATGAACGCGTCGATCGCGAACCAGGACCGCATCGACGGCGGCCCGGGCATCAGCGCGACGAAGTTCTACGCCGGCGGCTTCTCGTTCCGCCAGTACACGACGAACCTCGATTTCACGCGCTACTTCGATTCGATCATGGCCGGCACGAACGTCGCGTTCGGCGCCGAGCGGCGCAACGAGAACTACCGCATCTTCGAAGGCGAGCGCGGCTCGTGGGTCGACGAGGACGGCGCCGGCGACGAATTCGGCAACAACGGCAATGCCGGCAGCCAGGGTTTCCCGGGTTTCCAGCCGGGCGACGTGACCGACAAGAGCCGCAACAGCTGGGCGGTCTACGGCGACGTCGAAGTGAACTGGACCGACCGCTTCATGACCGACATGGCCGTGCGCTACGAGGACTACAGCGACTTCGGCAAGACGACGACCGGCAAGATCGCCGCGTCGTTCCGCGCGACCGACACGTTCCTGCTGCGCGGCTCGGCCTCGACCGGCTTCCGCGCGCCGTCGCTGCAGCAGCGCTATTTCTCGTCGACGTTCACCGACTTCATCAGCGGCCAGCCGGTCGACGTGGTGCTCGCGCCGAACGGCGGCGAACTCGCGAACCTCGCCGGCATTCCGGCGCTCAAGGAAGAAACGTCGACGAGCTACACGCTCGGCTTCACCTGGAACCCGATCGAGAATCTCACGCTGACGCTCGACGGCTACCGCATCCTGATCGACGACCGCATCGTCCTGTCGGGCCGCTTCGATTCGGAAGATCCGGAGATCGATCCGGCGCTCGCGGCGGCGCTGCGCAGGCTCAACGTCGGCCAGGCGCAGTTCTTCGTCAACTCGGTCGACACGCGCACGCAGGGCGTCGACCTCACGCTAGCGCACAATACCGAAGTCGGCGGCGGCGAGCTGACGACGTATCTCGCGCTCAACCACGGCTCGACCAAGGTCACCGCGATCCATGCGCCGCCGGTGTTCGCGGGCCGCGAGGACATCCTCCTGTCCGAGCGCGAGCGCCTCTTCATCGAAGAAGGCGCGCCGAGCACGAAGGCCACGCTCGCGTTCGACTACACGATCGGCAAGTGGAATCCGAACCTCAAGATCATCCACTTCGGATCGCAGACGCTCGGAACGTTCACGGGCAGCGCCGGCCCGGACGGCATCCCGAACGCGCACTACGCGCCGAAGACGTCGGCCGACGTCGCGCTGACCTACAACTTCACCGAAAACGCGAAGCTCACGGTCGGCGCGGCGAACATCTTCGACGTGTTCCCGACGCGGCAGAACCCGGACGAAACCGACAACGGCTTCCGCTACGACAGCGTGCAGTTCGGCTTGAACGGCACGTCATACTTCGCGCGGTTCTGGATGAAGTTCTGAGTTTCGCCCGCGTCTTCCCGTTCGGACGGGAAGGCGCGGGTTCCTGGAGACGACGATGACGGATACCACGGAGCCCGGATCGCCCGAACCGTCGCGATCCCACCTGGCGGGCTTGAGTTTTCTGAGCCTCGTCATTCCGTTGTGGATGGGCTCCCTGTTCGGCCTGTTCTGGCTCGGCCTGCCGACGCTCGTATTGGCGATCGCGCACCGCGTGCTCGCGTCGAAGCGTTGGATCGGCGACAAGACGCACTGGACGTTCGTCGCGACCGCATGGCTGTCGCAGCTCGTGCCGCTGGCGATCGGTTTCGCGACGGTCAATCCGATCGGCAGCTTCATCGTCTGGCCCGCGGCGTCGTTGATCGTCGTCGGCATCGGTGCGGCGGTCGCGATGCATCTCGACGACGAGTGATCGCGCCGCGCGCGCGGCATACACTCACCGCTCCCGACCGAGCGGAGCGAAACGATGTCGATCAAGGCGCGCCCACTTCCCCTGATGCTGGCGCTCGCGCTCGCGGGTGCCGCGCACGCGGCCGACGAACCCGCGGCCAAGCCGAAGACGATGGCCGACATCGTCGCCGAATCCAAGCCCGGCGACTGGCGCGCGCTCGACCCGCAGAACGTGCTGTACGTCGACTTCGAAGGTCTCAAGCGCGTCGTGATCGAACTGGCGCCCGCGTTCGCGCCGAAGCATGTCGAGAACATCCGCGCGCTGGCGCGCGAGTCGTACTTCGACGGCCTCGCGCTCGTGCGCGAGCAGGACAACTACGTCGCGCAATGGGGCGATCCGGACGGCGAAGATCCGGCCAAGGTCAAGCCGATCAAGACCGCCAAGAGCAAGCTCGACGCCGAATTCGCGCGCAGCGACCGCGACCTGCCGTTCGCCGTGCTGGCCGACGGCGACGTGTACGCGCCGGAAGTCGGCTTCTCCGGCGGCTTTCCGACCGCGCGCGACGCGAAGAACGGGCAGGCCTGGCTCGCGCACTGCTACGGCATGGTCGGCGCGGGCCGCGGCGACACCGCCGACAGCGGCAACGGCGGCGAACTCTACGTCGTGATCGGCCATTCGCCGCGCCACCTCGATCGCAACGTCACGCTCGTCGGCCGCGTGGTGCAGGGCATCGACCAGCTCTCGTCGCTGCCGCGCGGCACCGGCGCGCTCGGATTCTACGAAGCGCCGGCGAAAGGCCCGACGCTGACGCGCGTACGGCTCGCGGCCGACGTGCCTGCGGCCGAACGCGTCGACTACGAGGCGCTGCGCACCGACACCGACACGTTCAAGGCGCTCGTCGACTCGCGCCGCAACCGGCGCGAATCGTGGTTCCTGACCCCGGTCGGAAAAATAGAACTGTGCAATGTGCCGCTGATCGTGCGCGAGAAGGCGAAGGCGGCGGCGAAGGACGCGAAAAAGTAGGACTGACGCAGCTCAGCTCGCGACGGTCGCCGCAGGCGTCGTCGCGCTGCCGTCGCGTGCTTGCGCCGCGACCGGCCGCGCGGTACTGCCGAGCAGCGCGCCGAGTTCGTTGAGCGGCATCGGCTTGCGCACCCATTCCACCTGCCAGTCCGGCGGCGGGCGGTCGTGCGGGCCGTACGGCGCCGAGGCGCTGTGGATCAGGCAGCGCGGCAGCGGCAGTTCGAGCGCCTCGCACGACTCCCGCACGCGGCGGATCAGGTCGATGCCCGATTCGCGCTCCAGGTGCAGGTCGACCAGGAGCGTATCGGGCGCGAAATCGCGCCACGCCTCATACGCCTCGTCGACCGTCGCGGCCACGCGGTGCTCGACGCCGAGCGACTCGAGCTGCATGCCGAGCAGGTCGCGTATCGTCTCGTCGTCGTCGACGAGCAGCACACGCACGAACGCGTTGCCGGCGGTCGCGGACGGAACGACCGGCGCCGGCGCCGGCGCGAATTCCAGCGAAAACGAGAAACGGCTGCCTTGCCCCGGTTGCGTATCGAGCGACAGGCGTCCGCCGAGCTTGTCGACGAGCTGGCTCGCGATCGCGAGGCCGAGGCCCGCGCCGCGCCGGCCGGTTTCGGTGTCGCCGCGCTCGAACGGCTTCAGCACCCGCGCGATGTCCGCGGCGTCGATGCCGGGGCCCGAGTCGCTGACCGCGAAATGGATGCGGCCGTCGCCGCCGGTGTGCGCGTCGAGCCGCACGTGGCCCGCGGCGGTGAACTTGACGGCGTTGCCGAGCAGGTTCGCCAGCACCTGATGCAGGCGCGCCGCGTCGCCCACGACCCAGGTCGGCAGGCGCGGATCGCCGTGCAGCGTGAGGCTCACCGGACGGCCCGCGACTTCCGCCTGGAACAGGCACACGACGTTGGACAGCAGATGCGGCAGGTCGAACGGCAGCGCGCGCAGTTCGACGCGGTCGAGCGCGAGCCGCGCATGGTCGAGATAGTCGTCGGCCGTGCGTACGAGGCCTTCGCTTGTCGTACGCGCGGTTTCGAGCAGACCGCGCAGGCGCGGATTGGCGATGTGCGGCAGCGTCATGTCGATCAGGCCGCAGACCGCCGCGAGCGGATTGCGCACCTCGTGCGCGGCCATCGCGAGCATGTCGGCGCGCGCGCGCGACAGCGCCGACAGCGCGCCGTTCAGGCGCTTGAGCCAGCGCAGACGCAGCCAGATCACCGCGACGAGCAGCGCGGCCATCGCCAGCGACGCGACGAGCGCCAGCGCGTACAGGCGCGTGCGCGACTGCGCGTGGGCCTGCGCCGACTCGGCCGCGACCAGGCGCAGATTGGTCAGTTCGCCGTCCTGCTTGAGTTCGTGGATTTCGCGTTCGCGCACTTCCGCGCCGTACTGCGCTTCGAGTTCGGCGACCGCGCGCGCGACTTCGACGCCCGACAGCCGCGCGTTGAGCGCGATGAGTTCGCGCGACGCGGCGAGCGCGAGCGCCGTGTTGCCGGCTTCTTCGGCGATGCGCGCCTTCGCGTCGAGCAGTTGCGCGGTGAGACGGCCGAGTTCGAGACGGCGGCTGTCGCCGAGCGCGTGGTCGAGTTCGCGCAGCGCCTCGTCGCGCCGGCCGAGCGCGGCCAACGCGCGCGCGATGTGGTGGCGCGAGGAGATCGTCGCGGTCAGCTTGCCCGCCGCGACCTCGTGCGCGAGCGCGCCGCGCGCCGCGGCCAGCGCGTGCGTCGCGTCGCCGCCGTCGAGATAGAGCGAACTCAACGCGTCGTCTAGCAGCGCCACGCCGCCGTCGCTGCCGAGCGTCGCGAGGCGGGCCCGCGCCGACTGCGCGAGCGCGATCGCCTCGGTGCGGCGGCCGAGTTCGCGGTACAGCCATTGCATGAGGTATTCGCCGTGCGCGCGGTCGAACTCGCGGCCGAGCGCAGGCCACGCGGCGTACGCGCGCTCGCAGTGCGCCTGCGCCTGCGGCGCGCTCTGCGCGACGAGCAGCAGCTGGCAGATTTCGCTGTCGGCGAGCGCGCGCCAGTACGGATCGTTCAGCGCGCGCAGACGCGCGGCGGCCGGCTGCGCGAGGTCCAGGCCCTGCTTGACCTGCTCGCGCTCGATCAGCGCGTGCGCGCGCAGGAGGTCGGCGAGCGGCGACGCGCCGGGGAGACCGTCCGCCTGTCCCAGGCGATCGAGTTCGAGCGCGACGTCCTCGACCCGCGGCGACGACAGCGTCAGCGCGGCGCGGCCGGCGTACCACAAGGCGGCCTGCCGCTGCGCCGGGTCGGTCGACGGCGCCGTGCCTCGTTCGAGCGCATCGCGCGGGCGGTCCAGCGCGAGACCTTGCAGCGGCGACGACGGCAGCGGAGCGACCCCGGTCAGGCCGAACAGCAGCATCGTGGCGGCGGCGGTGAGGTTCATTCGCTCCTGGCGTTCGAGGGCGTCAACGTACGCAACGGTGCGGATGAAACGCCGCGCCGTGCCGTTTTGCTAAAAACGCATTTTGCACGCGTTGTAGCGGAAAGTACATTTTTTTGCGTGAGGCGGCGGTGATCCTGGAAAAAGCCGCGTCCTCGCTTAATGCATCTTTGCGCACGAGCGGCGCCGAGCGCCGCTCGTGCGCGGTTCTAGCTATTGTGCGCCGCGATAAACGCGCGCACGTCGGGGTAGACCACGTCGCGCCAGCGCCGGCCGCTGAAGATGCCGTAGTGGCCGGCGCCCTTCACCGTCAGATGCCGCTTGTGCTCGTCCGGCACGCCGCCGCACAGGTCGTGCGCGGCTTCGGTCTGGCCGAGACCCGAGATGTCGTCGAGCTCGCCTTCGATCGTGAACAGCGCGGTCGTCGTGATGTCGGCCGGGCGCACGCGGCTGCCCGCGACGTCCCACTGGCCGCGCGGCAGCAGATGCTGCTGGAAAACGGTCTTGATGGTGTCGAGGTAGTACTCGGCCGGCATGTCGAGCACGGCGTTGTACTCGTCGTAGAACTTGCGGTGCGACTCGGCGTCGTCGAGGTCGCCCTTGAGCAGGTCCTCGTAGAAATCCCAGTGCGAACTCAGGTGCCGGCCCGGGTTCATCGCGATGAACCCCGCGTGCTGCAGGAAGCCCGGATAGACGCGGCGGCCGTGGCCGGGATAGTTCGGCGGCACGTCGTGGATCACGTTCGTTTCGAACCACGACAGCGGCTTGGTCGTCGCGAGGTCGTTCACCTGCGTCGGGCTGCGGCGCGTGTCGATCGGACCGCCCATCATCGTCATCGAGCGCGGCGTGGTTTCGCCGGCCGACGCCATCAGCGAGATCGCCGCGAGCACCGGCACGGTCGGCTGGCACACCGAGATCACGTGCAGGTTCTTCGCGCCGATGTGGCGGATGAACTCCCGGATGTAGGCGACGTAGTCGTCGAGGCGGAACGCGCCCTGTTCGACCGGCACCATGCGCGCGTCGATCCAGTCGGTGATGTAGACCTTGTGATCCTGCAGCAGCGTGCGCACGGTGTCGCGCAGCAGCGTCGAATGGTGACCCGACAGCGGCGCGACCACGAGCACGACCGGGTCGTCCTTGAGGTCGGCGACGGTCGCCGGATCGTCGCTGAAGCGCTTGAAGCGGATCAGGTTGCAGAACGGCTTGGCCAGCGCGCGGTATTCGACGATCGGCACGTTGTGGCCGTGCGCGTTGACGCTGCCGATGCCGAACTGCGGCTTTTCGTAGTCCTTGCCGAGCCGGTAGATCAGCTCGTAGCCCGCCGCGATGCGCGGCGCGCCCGGAAACTGCGACAGCATGCTGCCCTTGGCGCTCCACATCTTGGCGCCGGCTTCGGCGAAATACACCAGCGGGCTCATGAGCGAACGCTGGAATTCGTGCAGGTGATACAGCATGCGGATACGACTCGTTGTGCGTTGCGGAATTCTAAGTCCAAGCAAGCTTCATACCGTGGTGCCGAACGTCACTTCGTGTGTCATCTCTATGCAAGTACGAAGTTTTTCGACAAATGCCGCCGGAATGTGCGCGCGCTCACTCAACCATTCGTCGAAAGTCCGCGTAAAGCGTCCTTGAAGATGCGCGCGACCGCGGCCGCGTCGAGCGGGGCATGTCCGAGCAGCAAGCGGAAAAACAGGGGGCCGTAGATCAGATCGAGCGCCACGTCGACGTCGAGATCGTCGCGCAGTTCGCCGTCGGCGACGGCCTGCGCGAGCAGCGCGCGGCCTTCCTCGCGCCGCGCCAGCACGAAATGGTTGCGGAACGCCTTGGCGAGTTCGCTGTTCGCGTCGGCCGAGGCGATGAGGCTCGCCGCGCTGCGGCCGGTCGGCGTCGCGAACACGTCGGCCACGTCGGTCAGCTGCCGGCGCAGGCTCGCGAGCGCGGAGCGTTTGCGCGGCGAAGCCGGCGGCGGCGCGGGCTCGCTCATCAGCGCGGCCATCGCGACGGCGTGGCGGTCGGGCCACCAGCGGTACACCGTCGGCTTGCCGACGCCGGCGCGCGCGGCCACCGCTTCCATCGTGACGCCGGAAGGACCGGCTTGCGCGATCAGTTCGCGCGCGGCGCGCAGGATCGCCTCGCGCGCCTGCGTGCTGCGCGGCCGGCCGCGGGCGCGCGGCGGTGTTGCGGCGGCGATCGGTTCGGCGGTGTCGACAGAGGGCGGCTTGACGGGCTTAGGCATTTTTGAAACGATACGTAACGTAATTCAACCGCGACCAGTTTATCCGAGGAGACGAACGATGACTACGCCAAGGGCATTCCCGCCGGCTACCACACGCTGACGCCGTACCTCATCGTGCGCGACGGCGCGCGCGCGATCGACTTCTACGCCGCCGCGTTCGGCGCGAAGGAACTGTTCCGCCTCGCCGACAAGAACGGCAAGGTCGGCCACGCCGAACTCGAACTCGGCGATTCGCGCTTCATGCTGGCCGACGAATTTCCGGACTTCGGCGCGCTCGCGCCGCCGAGCGTCGGCGGCACGCCGGTCTGCCTGCACGTCTACGTCGCCGATGTCGATGCGGCTTTCGCGCGGGCCGTCGCGGCCGGCGCGACCGAACTGCGCGCGGTCGCCGACCAGTTCTACGGCGAGCGCCGCGGCATGCTCGCCGACCCGTTCGGGCACAAGTGGTCGCTCGCGACGGCGGTGCGCGACGTGTCGCCGGAAGAAATGCAGAAGATCTGGAGCGAGACGACGGCCTAGCCGTCGCAGCAGCCGCAGCCGCCGCGCCGTTGCGGCGCGGCGGCGCAAGACTCATTGCGCGTAGGTCACCGGCTCGCTCGACCGCGACGCCCACCGCGAAACGAGACGCGACGTGCGCTCGGTTTCGGCCTGCGCCGCGCAATGCTGAAACACCTGCACGGCGATGCGGCGCGCCTGCTGGCGGATTTCCGGAATGGCCGTCGACTCCCAGTCGCGGCCGCGGCACAGCGCGCCGAGCGTCCACAGCGCCTCGCGCGGCGACAGGCGGCCCTGCGCGTCGGTGACGAGGCCGAGGCCGAGCGTATCGGGCGCGGCGAGACCGCCGTCGACGAGCGAGCGCACGAGCGGATGGCGCGTCGCGCGCGTGTCGGTGTCGAGTCCGACCGCCTGCAGCACGAGATCGAAGCTTTCGACCTTCGGCGCTTCGGCGTCGTGCGTCGGGCCGGTCGTGTACGCGAGGATCGGCCGCTTGTTCTTGCCGACGTGGAACGAGGCGATGCGGCCGGCGCGCACCTCGATGCGGCGATCGGCGATGAGTTCGACCATGCGCCGCGCGACCTGCGGCGGCATGCGATGGCGCCCGCCGTCCCAGATGCCGCGCAGGTGGCGCAGGAAGCGGCGGCGGTCGCCGGCGTCGAGCAGGCGCCACAGCTCGGGCGTCGTATGGCGCAGGCTGTCGACGACCGTGCGCCAGTCGTCCGCCTCGTCGCAATGCTCGCGCACGAGCCGCGCCCAGCGGCGCAGATTCGGGTCGGCGCGCAGTTCGTCGACGAGCCCTTCGAGCCCTTCGGTCGGCGCCTTCGCTTCGCCGGTGTGCGCGGCCGGCAGCCGGCCGCGGCGCGACAGCAGCGTCACGCGCACCTGCGGCCAGCGCTCGGTGACGCTGAGCGCGAGATCGACTGCCGAAAGGCCGGAGCCGACAATCAATACTTTGCGCAAACGTTCAAAAGACAGCGTATTGCCGGACAGCCACTGCCACGGATCGAGCACGTAGCGGCCCGCGTCGATCAGTTCGTCGCGCGCCTGCGGCAGCGGGCGGCTCGGCAGCGCGCCGGTGGCGACGACGACGACGTCGGCGCGCGTGGGATAGCCGGTCGTGTCGGTGAGGCGGTAGCCGCCTTCCGGATCGGCGGTCACGCGCTCGATCTCGGTGCGCAGGCGCGATACGCGGATGCCGCGAAACGACGCGCCTTCGAGCGCGCGCGACACGCGCGCCTCGAGATAGTCGCCGTAGAGGCGGCGCGGCAGGAAATCGCCGGCGCGCGCGTCGGGCAGGTGCTGGCGCGCGAACTCGAGAAACTCGGTGGGCTCGGGGGAGTTGAGGCCCATCGCGGTCGCGCGCACGTTGAGCAGGTGCTCGTCGACCGGAGTTCCGTAGGCGACGCCGCGCGTGCCGCCGCGCGTACCGGAATACCAGTTCAGCTCGGCGGGCATGCCGACGCCATGCTCGAGCAGTTCGGTGATGACGAAGGCGGCGGCGGCGCCGCCGCCGATGATGGCGACTGTCGTTCCCACGGGTAGATCCTCTCGGATGGCTGGTGTGGCTCGGTGGTCGTCGACGCGGGTGTCCGCGTCGGTGCTACGACACCATTCGCCCGGTTAAACGGTTGCTAAATGTCGGCGAGACACCGGCGGCACGGTCATGGCGCGTATTTGTTTCGATATGACGTTTCGGTCGGTCGCGCCGCATTGTCCCGTCGCGGCTAGGCGTGGCCGAGCGCGCGCGCCGCCGGCATCCGCACCGCGCGCCGCGCCGGCCAGGCGCACGCGACGATCGACACGACGCCGAGCATCGCCGCCCACGCGAACGCGCCGTCCGCGTTCGGCCACGCGCGCATCGGCACCGCGAACATCACACGGCCGAACGCGTCGGCGAGCGCGTAGCCGATCGGCATCGACAGCGCGAGCGACGCGAGCCACGCGAGTGCGCAGACAACGAGGCCTTCGGCCTGCACGAGGGTCATGATCGCGCGGTCCGACGCGCCGATCGCACGCATCACGCCGATTTCGCGCGTGCGTTCGAGCACGCCGAGGCTCATCGTCGACGCAAGACCGATGCCGCCGATCGCGATCATCGCCCACGCCATGACGCCGAGAAACTGCACGACCATCAGCAGGTGATCTTCGAACACGCGCCGCGTCTCGCGCATGACCTCGCTGCCGGCGACCGCGAAGCCCGCGCCGTCGAGCGCCGCGCGCAGGCGCAGTATCGTGTCGAGCTGCGCCGCCGGTTCGCTCGACGCGAGCTTCACGAGCAGCGTCGAGGCGAGAACGCCGCCGCGTGCGGCATCGAGCGCCGCGGCGGGCGCGTACGCGAGCGCCTGCGGGCCCGCGTCGACGACGCCGACGACGCGCCAGCGCGTCGGCTTGCCGTCGATCTGCAGTTCGACCTCGGCATCGAGTTGAATCAAAGGCTCGTTTTTCAGCAGTCGGCGGCTCACGACGAGCGCGTTGCCGTCGGTCGCGCCCAAGCCACGGCCGCGCTCGACCGACAGCGCGAGCAGCGGCGATTCGGCCGGCAGGCCGACGAGCGCGAACGCGTCGCCGTCGAGGCCGTCGGCGTGCCGCAGCACGCCGCGCGCCTTCGCGAGCGCCTGCACGCCGGCGACGCCCGGCACGGTCGCGGCGGCGGCTTCGAGCCGCGCCGCTTCCGCGTCGTCGACGAGGCGCAGCGACGCGTCGTAGCGATGGCCGGCGAACAGGTGCGCGACCGACGCACGCACGCCGCTCGCGAGATTGGCGGCGCCGAGGTACACCGCGCCGCCGGCCGCGAGCGCGAGGACCGTCAGCACCATGCGCGCGCGGCGGCGAAACGCGTTGCCGATCGAGAGGCGCAGCGGCCGTCCGACGAACGGCAGCGCGAAACGGCGCCGCACGACGCCGCCGTCGGCGGCGATGCCGGCGTCGCGCAACGCGTCGGCGGCGCGCATCCGGCTCGCGCGGGCGACCGGCAGCGCCGCGGCCGCGACCGGCAGCAGGCAGCCCGCGGCGAACTGCAGCGCGAGCGCCCACGCGGGAATCGCCGTATCGCCGAGCGGAAAATTCAACATGTCGAGTTTCATCGCCGCGTACGGCCGCGCGATCGCGACCGCGAGCGGCAGCGCGACGAGCGATGCGGCAACGCCGAGCGCGAGCGCGAAGCCGGCGTACAGCGCGGCGATGTCGCCGGGCGACGCGCCGAGCACCTTCATCACGCCGATCTCGCGCGTCTGCGCGGCGAGCATCGCCGCGACGAGATTGACGACGAGCAGCGCGCAGACGACGAGCGTCAGCACCGCGAACGCGCCCTGCGTCAGCGCCAGCGAGTCCATCTGCGCCGCGTGCGCGTGCTCGCCGGGCACCGGCACGTCGATGCCGGTCACGCGGCCGCCGGCCGCTTCGATCGACGCCTTCGCGGCGACCGCGACGCGGCGCACGGCGTCGCGATCGAGCGCGTCGCGCACGACGAACTGCACCTCGTCGAAGGTCGCCGGCACGCGCAGCCGCGCGAGCGTCGCCGGCGTCGCGAACGCGTACACGACGTGATCCATCCAGCCCGGCGGCAGGCTCACGTCGCGCACGATGCCGGCGACGGGCAGCGCGACCGCGTCGTTGCCGCCCGCGGAGAGCCGCAGTGTACCGCCGAGCGCGGCGCCGGAGAATTCGAGCGACGAGCGTTCGAGCACGATTTCGCCGTCGCGCGGCGGCCACGCGCCCTCGTCGGGCAGCAGCCGGCCGATGCCGGACGCGTGCCAGTCCGACAGCGCGAACACCTGCGCGCGCGTGCGCCGTCCGTTCGCGTCGGCCGTCGCGAAGACGACGCGCCGCGCGCGCACGGCGGCGATCGCGGGCAGGTCGCGCACGCGCGCCAGCAGCGCGTCGTCCACGCGCTCGACGCGCAGCGTCGCCGACACCGGACGGCTCGCGAGGAACGTCTGCGCGGTCACGCGCTGCACGAGCGCCCACGACGCGAGCAGCGCGCCAGCGCCGGCGAGGCCGACGACCATCGCGACGATCGCGAGTGCCGTGCGCGCCTTGTGCAGCGACGCGTCGCGCAGCATCTTGCGCCAGCGCGGGCTAAGCATCGATGCGTTCCTCGCGCACGATGCGGCCGTCGGCGAGCGAGACCGAACGCGTCGCGTAGGCGATCGCGCGCGGTTCGTGCGTGACCATCACAACGGTCAGACCGTCGCGTACGAGGCCGGCGAGCCCTTCGAGCAGCGACTGCGCGGTGCGCGAATCGAGATTGCCGGTCGGTTCGTCGGCGAGCAGCAGCGGCGGATCGTTCGCCAGCGCGCGAGCGACCGCGACGCGCTGCTGCTGGCCGCCCGACAGCGCCTGCGGCAGCTTGTCGGCCTGATCGGCCACGCCGAGCCGGTCGAGCAGCGCGAGCGCGCGGTCGCGACGCGCGGGCGACGTGCCGCGGCGCGCGAAGTCCATCGGCAGCATCACGTTCTCGAGCGCGGTCAGCGTCGGCAGCAATTGGAAGAACTGAAAAACGATACCGACGCCGCGGCCGCGCCAGGCGGTCAGCGCGCGTTCGCTCGCGGCGCCGAGATCGTGCCCGTCGACGACGATGCGTCCGCGCGTGGCGCGGTCGATGCCGCCGAGGAGATTGAGCAGCGTCGACTTGCCGCTGCCCGACGCGCCGACGACGGCGACGAAGTCGCCGCGGTCGATCGCAAGGTCGATGTCGGCGAGCGCGTGGAAGTCGCCGGCGGGGGCGGGGTAGGTCTTGCCGATGTTTTCGAGGGTGATGAGGGGCGTGGGCATGGGGTTTCCGCGGCGAGTTTTCTGTCTTTGCCCTTGCTCGTCATCCCAGCGAACGCTGGGATGACGAGCGAGGGAAGCGAGCATCAGCCTAAGCCCCGCCGCACACCCCCGCGCGCCATTCGCACCCCCCATGCGACCATTCGGCGAAACCGCGCGGCACGCCGCAACGCCGCTGGCATCCTCGCGCCGTCACCCTCGACGGAGCGCCCGCATGCGCCGCCTCTTCGCATTCCTGCTGTGCCTGTTCGCCCCGCTCGCCGCCTGCGCGCAGTCGCCCGCGCCCACGAACGCGCCCGCCAATGGTTTCGACTTCCTGATCGGCGAATGGTCGCTCGACGTGCGCGTGAAGGTGTCGGGCCTCGCCGCGTGGATCCACGGCACGCCGAAGCTCACCGGCACGCTGCGCGCCTGGCGCACCGCCGACGGCATCGACGACGAGCTGCGCATCGTGGACGCCTCGGGCAATCCGCGCTCGACGACGCGCTCGCGCCGCACGTTCGACGCGGCGACCGCGCGCTGGAGCATCGCGAGCCTCGACCCCTATGATGCGCGCGACGGCGCCGCGAGCGCCCGGCTGGAGGACGGCGAGATGCGCGTGGAAGGCAGCTATCGGAAGGGCGACGCGCGAACGCTGACGCGAACGCGCTACTACGCGATCGCGCCCGATGCGTTCCGCCTGCGCCAGGATCGCTCGACCGACGACGGCGCGACCTGGGACGAAGGCGCGTTCGAATACGACGCGAAGCGCATCGCGCCGGCGGCGGCGCCGCGTTGAACGAGCTGCCGCGCGGCTGGGTGTGGCTGCACCTCGCGGTCGCGTGGCTGCCGATGTGGGCGCTGTTCACCGCGCTCATCATGAGCGCGCACGATCTTCCGGTCGTACCCGCGGCGATCGGCTCGCTGCGCATGATCGTGCCGGGTGCCGCGCTCGGCATCGCCGTCTACCGCTTCACACTGCGCACGCCGTGGCCGCATCCGTTCCGCCTGCGTTTTCTCGGCCTGCATCTGGTCGCGGCGCTCGTCTATTCCGGCGTGTGGTTCGCGCTCGTCGTCGCGATCGACAGCCTCGTCGCGCACCACGTGACGCTGAGCGGCCCCGGCCCCGCCGCGTTCCTGATCGTCGGCGTGTGGCTCTACCTCGTCGTCGCCGGCGTCGCCTACGCGAACCGCGCCGCGCAGCGCGCGGCACAGCTCGAAGCGTACGCCGCGCGCGGGCAGCTCGCGCAATTGCGCGCGCAGCTGCATCCGCATTTTTTGTTCAACACGCTGCATACGATCGTGCATCTCATTCCCACCGCGCCGCGCGACGCGTCGCGCGCCGCCGAAAAACTCGCCGACGCGCTGCGCGCCGTGATCGAGGAAGACCGCGACGTCGTGCCGCTCGCCGACGAACTCGCGTTCGTCGAGCGCTACCTCGACATCGAACGCGTGCGCTTCGGCGACCGGTTGCGCGTCGATCGCGACATCGACGCCGCCGCGCTGCCCGCGCTCGTGCCGTCGTTCGCCGCGCAGACGCTCGTCGAAAACGCCGTGCGCCACGGCGCCGCGCCGAACGTCGGCGCGACGACGATTCGCATCCTTGCGCGTGCGACGAAGACGACGCTGACGCTCGACGTGTACGACGACGGCGCCGGCGCGCACCCCGACGACGTCGCGAACGCGAGCGGCACCGGCATCCGGCGTCTGCGCGAACGCCTGCGCTGGACGTTCGGCGAACGCGCGCGCCTCGATGTTGCCGGCGCGCCGGGCGCGGGCTTTCGCGCGACGCTCGTGCTGCCGCTCGTCGTCGACGCCGATGCGTTGGAGCGCGCGTGAACGACGCGCGCGTCACCGCGCTCGTCGCCGACGACGAAGCCGTCGCGCGTGCGGGTCTTTCGCGCCTGCTCGACGAGATCGACTGGCTGCGAGTGATCGGCGAGGCGGCGAACGGCATCGATGCCGCGAACGCGATCGACGTGTTGAAACCCGACCTCGTTTTTCTCGACATCCAGATGCCGGGCCTGCTCGGCACCGACGTGCTGCGGCGCGTGCGCCACCGGCCGCACGTCGTGTTCACGACCGCGTACGCGCAGCACGCCGTGACCGCGTTCGAACTCGGCGCGCTCGACTATCTGTTGAAGCCGTTCGGCGAGGAACGCCTCGGCGCGACGCTCGAGCGCGTGCGCGCGGCGTTCGGCGAACCGCACACGGCGTTCGACCGCCTCGGCGAAGCGCTCGGCCGGGCGCCGATGACGCGCTTGTTCGTGCGCAACGGCCGCGCGATCGCGCCGCTCGCGGTGAGCGCGATCGTGCGCTTTGAAGCGGTCGGCGACTACATCGCCGTGCACGCCGGCGGCGCGCCGCATCTCGTGCACCTGTCGCTCGGCCAGCTCGAAGAACGCCTCGATCCGTCGCGTTTTTTGCGCATTCATCGCGCGCATCTCGTCAATCTCGACCACGTCGCCGCGTTTCGCCGCGGCGCCGACGGACAGGTGCGCGCCGAACTGCGCGACGGCACGCAGCTGCCGGTCAGCCGCGCGAAAGCGCGCGAGCTGCGCGATCTGGCCCGATAGCGTCAAGGCCGTCGACCCGACGTGGCCCTGTTTTTCGCCGAATTGCGATAATGACGGGTTGCGGCAATCGGCCGCAGCTTCAGGGGAAGCAAATGCATCGTTCTTTGATGGGCATGTTCTTGTTCACGGCACTGGCCGCGTCGCAGCTCGCGCAGGCGGCCGACTATTGCGACGTCAGCCTGGACGATTGGTCCGGGAGCGGAATCGAGTGTCACCAGTCGCGGGCGTCGCTGGCAGCGCCGCCGACGGACGGCGGGCCGGCGGGTCAGCGCGTTCCGGGCCTGCCGAACTACGCCGATCTCGACCTGTCGCCGTATCAGGCGGGCCGGTTCTCGCAGCTGCGGTTCGAGCTCGACTTCGAATGGCTCGGCCTGCAGCCGCCAAGCGACAATACGCGCTACGACTACACCCGCATCGACGTGCTGGAGTTCGGCGTCAGGTCGGAAAGCTTTTTGCCCGGCGAACCCGTGGACTATCGCGTGCTGGTCGTGAGCATGGTGCGTCCGTTCGGTTCCAATGCGTATACGCTGGAGTTCTCGTGGCGCGATCCGGCGGCTGCCGACGCGATCAATACCACCGGCGAAGTGAACGCGGCGGTGGCGCAGCTCAACGGCACGGAAAGCAAGATCACGGTGCAGATCGACCCGCTCGTCGACGAGAGCGACTGGTCGAGCCTGAACCTCCGGGTCTGGGCCCGGCAACCGGGCGTCGACCCGGTCTCGAACGTCGGCTTGCTGCCCGGCAGCGACGATCGCTACGTCGAGCCGGTCTACGACAACCCGGCAGGCTTCGTCATGCCCGAGAGGCCGCTGCTGTCGCTCGTGCGCCCATGGAACCTGCGCAGCGGCGTGATCGGCGGCGACATCCGCCGCGCAGGCATGCGGACGGATTTCATTTTCTACCTGCCGTACGTCGATCAGGGCGAGTGAGCCGCGCAGGCGCGGCGCGTCAGCGGCCTTTGCATTCGTTCAGGCGCTGCGCCTGCGGCAGCTCCCTGGCGACGCGGTCGGTCACGGCGATCGCCGCGTCGAGCCGTTCGCGCGCGCCCGGCCGGCCGAGCGCGAGCGCGACGCAGGCCAGTTCGCCGCGCGTCAGCGCGATGTCGATGCCGCGCGGCGCGGCGATCGCCTCGAACGCGGGCAGCGCGAGTTCGAGCGCGGCCCGGGCTTCGGCGTAGCGGCCGGCATCGCGTAGCGCCGATCCGAGCACGAGCCGGTAGTTCGCCAGATTGACGTGGCCCGGCGGCAGCAGCTTGACCGAGACGTCGACCGCGCGCGCGAAATGCGCGCGCGCGGCTTCGGGCTTCTTCAACCGCAGCAGCAGCAGCAGGCCGACGTTGTAGTGCGCCGCCGCAGCCTGCGCGCTGTCGTCGCCGAACACGGCGCGCCGCACCGCGAGCACGCCTTCGAACAGCGACAGCGCCCGGTCGTATTCGCCCTGCGCCTGAACGATCGTCGCGAGCGTGTTCATCGCGTTGGCCGTCTGCGTCGCGCGTTCGCCGTAGATCTTGCGGTAGAGATCCAGCGCCTCGGCGGCGTACGTCTCGGCGCGCGCGTAGTCGCGTTTGTTGCGCGCGATCAGCGCAAGACCGTTGAGCGTCTCGCCGACGATGGGGTCGTCCGGCGCGAAGCGCTGCCGTTCGCGCGGCAGGTTGTCGAGCATCACGCGCTCGGCTTCGTCGACGTCGCCCAGCACGCGCAGGTTGCCGGCGATCCGCGACGCGAGCCGCAGCGTGCGGACGTCGTCGGGTCCGGCCGCAGCCGACTGCAGCGCGAGCGCCTCGCGCCACAGCGGCAGCGATTCTTTCGGCCGCGCAAGCCCGTTGAGTGCCGTGGCCCGGACGCCGAGCAGCGCGATACGCGCGTCGCCGTCCGGTGCGAGCGCCTGCGCGCGGTCGGCCAGCTTCATCGCCTCGTCGTACCGCGTGCGCCGGGTCTCGATCGTCGCGAGCTGGATCAGACTTGCCGCACGTTCGGCGTCCGATGCCGGCGGCGCCGCTTCGCGCAAGTCCGACGCCTCGTGCGCCGCCGCCTCGGCGCCGTCCATGTCGTCGAGCGCGAGCGCCGCTTCGGCGATCGCGGCGAGCAGTGCGGCCTTGAGCGGCGGCTGTTCGCCGAGCGCGCCGCGCAACTGCTCGCGACCGCGCTGCAGGAGTTCGCGCGCCGTCACGTCGCGTCCGCGCGCCTGCTCGGGCATCGACGATTTGAACAGGCCGATCATGAAGTCGGTCACCTGCTGGGCGCGCGCGCGTTCGAACTGTGCCTGACGCTCGCGCTGCTGCGCCACGTCGCGTTCGTGCGCCAGCCGTTCGTTCTGCCGCAGCGTGACCGCCGCGAAACCGACGATCAGCGCCAGAATTGCCGAAGTGAACAATGCGGCAAGCGCGTTGCGCAGCAGGAACCGCGCGGCGCGATAGCCGCGTTCACCGCGCCGCGCGTCGACCGGCTGCAGTGCGAGATGACGCGCGACGTCGGCGTCGAGCTGTTCGACCGATGCGTAGCGTTGCTGCGGCGATTTTTGCAGCGCGCGTGCCGCGATCGCGTCGATGTCGCCGCGCACGCGGCGTCGCAGCGCGGCGGCGGACAGTCCGCCGCGGCGTTTCGCCGCGTCGTCGTCGATCGCATCGCCCGGCAGCAGCGGCGGGTCTTCGAGCACCTGGCGCCGCAGCGCGGTCAGATCGCCGGGCGCGGCCTCGAACGGCAGCCTGCCGCCGGCGAGTTCGCACAGCAGCACGCCGAGCGCGTACACGTCGGTCGCGACGCCGCCCGATTGCCCGAGAAACTGTTCCGGCGCGGCCGACTGCGGCGACAGAAACCGGCTCTCGCCGGTCGCCGCGTCGGCATCGAGCGTCGTGGCGATGCCGAAGTCGAGCAGCTTCGGCAGGCCACCCTCGGTCATGAGGATGTTGGCGCTCTTGAGGTCGCAGTGAACGATCAGGTTCGCATGCGCGTACTGCACCGCGGCGCACACCTCGCGAAACAGCGCAAGGCGCGCGGCGAGCGGCAGCGCGCGGCGGTCGCAGTACGCGACGAGCGGCTCGCCGCGCACGTATTCCATCGCGAAATACGGAATGCCCGACGCGTCTTCGCCGGCATCGATGAGGCGCGCGATGTTCGGATGTTCGAGCGCCGCGAGCAGGCGGCGTTCGCGCGCGAGACGCGCCGACGCCTCGGCGTCGAGATGGCCGTGCGCGACGAGCTTGAGCGCCACGCGCTGCGACACCGTGCCGTCGTCGCGTTCGGCGAGATACACGACGCCCATGCCGCCGCGGCCGATTTCCTCGACGACCGCGAACGCGCCGAAGCGCTGCCCCGGCTTCACCTCGGGCATCAGCCGGACGATCGCCTCGCCGAAGCTGCGCGCGAACGGATCGTTCTGCGTATCGGGCAGCGCGTCGCTCGCCGCGAGCAGCGCGTCGACCGCGCGGCGCAGCGCGGCATCGTCGCCGCAGCGCGCGTCGAGCAGCGCGGCGCGCTCGGCGGCGGGCAGCGCGACGGCGGCGTCGAACAGCTCGCGCGCGCGCCACCACAGCGCGGTGCTCGTGGAAGAGAGGGAAGGGGCGGGCGGTGTCGACATCGGCGGCTCGGCGGTGCGCGTGCGGCCGTGAGGCGGGCCGGCTCGGGGTGGCGCAGATTTAGCGAACGCGTCGGTGGATTGCAAGGTTCGGTACGGGCGCCGCTCGTGCGTCGCAATTTGTGCGGATTCGCCGTGCCGCCGGGCAAAAACGCGAACGGCGCGGGGTTCCGCGCCGTTCGCCGGTCACGCCGCGTGGCGCCGGCGTCGATCGCGGCCGGGCGCTACAACCCTCGCACGCGGCAGGCGACGAGCAGGAGGCCGAAGCCGACGATCCACGACCACGTGGCCGCCGGCTGCGGCACGCGCACGACGCCGAACTGCGCCACGAGCGCGACGATGAACAGAACGAGACAGATGATCCAGACGATCAAGGTAGGTGCGTTGCCGACATTGCGCATGGTGTTCCCCTGTGGAATGGACAGCGACGACCGTCGCGGCGGCGATGCCGCAAACGGGACAATGCGATAAGCGCGGCGCGTGCCTGACGGCCCCCTGCGCCGCGTCGGATGGTCTGCCTGCCGCTCGACCCTGTCAATTCGCGCCGCGACATGATCGACCGGCCGCGCCCGGCGAGTTCAGTCGATGATCCACAATGAGAAAATATCGTTGGTATCGGCGATCGTATTGTTCGTCAGCGCCTCGAGCGTGATCGTGTGCGGGCCGGGGCCGAGGTCGACCGGGAAACTCGCCGGCAGCGCCAGATGCTGGCTCACGTTGTTGAAAAACAGCGGCACGTCGCCGAGCAGGTTGCCGTCGAGGTAGACGTTGACGCCGGCGAAGCCGGGGCTGTTGCTCCGGGCTTTCATTCGATTCTCCGTCGATGGCCGATCGCGATGCAGGGTCGGATTCGATCGAGCGCAAACCGGGCCGCGAAAAGCTCGCGGTTGTCACTTGTCCCAATTGCCCTCACGCTCGACGATTTCGATACCGCCGATCGCGCGAACGGCGCTTTCGAGTGCCCTGGCGAGTTTGAGCGTTTCGGCGTCTTCGGGCTGGCCGGTCAGGCGTGCCCACAGGCCCCGTTTCGACGCGATGCTGGCCGTCCACAACGCCTCGCGCGGAACCTTGCTGGGTACGGTGACAAATACGGTGATGACCGGCCCTTTCGGCCGTGCCGAAACCTGGATGTCCCATAGCGGCGACAGGTCGACCACCTTGACGTGGGCGTAGCCGACCTTGCGCAGTTCCGCGGCGATATCTTCCGCGAGCGGTCGGCCGGGCAGCACGTCGCCGTTGCCCGCATCGACGTCGGCGGGGTGCTTCGCCGATCGCAGCGTCAGTTCGTAGTCCACGAGCACCTCGTTGATATATCCCGCACCGCAGTCTTGTCGACGGCGTCGCGGCATTCAAGAGGGTGCGTCGTGAGCGATCGTTCGGCTCAGTCCTCGCGCCAGACCACGACGTAGTCGCTGTCGTCGGCCGCGTCGAGCTGCGCGCGCCATTCGCGACGTGCGCCGGGCAGGCGCTCGACGATCGTGTCCATCGCCGCGTCGAATCCGGCGAATCCGGCGTCGAGCCCGAGCACGTGCCCCGACTGGTGCTCGACGTCGATGCGCACCGACTGGTGCGTCACGTAGTCGACCCGGTACGCGACGATGCCGACGATTTCGCTCCACGGCATCCACATGCGCCGGCCGTCGTGCAGATGAACCCAGACTTCGCGCGCATTCGCGCCGGTCGTCGTCGTTGCGTCGGACATGGCGTTCTCTCGTCGAGCGATGCGTCGCCATTGTCGAGCGGCGAGGCGACGGCGCGGGATCGTCGAGCGAGCGTTGCGGATACGACGGTTGCGGATTCGCTGAGATCGGCGCGGTCGCCAAGGCGCATGACGGACAAGATCCGGCCTTGGCGGAGCCCTGTCGTCGATCGCCATCCCGACGAGCCAGCAACCAGCATCCCAATCGCGCAATCAGTCCGGTCGCGAGTATTCATACGACGTTCCAGCCGAGGGAGGAGGCACCCAGAGGATGTCCGTCCAGCAGCAAACCATGGATAGTAGTCACCCGGGGCAACCACACTGGGAGGCTGGCGCAGTAAAAACGGACCCTGCTACGGGCGCGGCGCGAACAAACAAGCATGGTCGTCCGATGTTGAAGAACGGGAAATCCAAGGTTGACTACTAATGACGTCCGAATCTCTCGCACAAAAACTGCGGCGCAACCTCCATCTAAAGGAGTATCTCGCCGAACTGGGCGCGCTGACGGGAAGAACAGTTTACGAGCGC
Organism: Tahibacter soli; assembly: GCF_025717065.2. Lineage (GTDB taxonomy): Bacteria > Pseudomonadota > Gammaproteobacteria > Xanthomonadales > Rhodanobacteraceae > Tahibacter > Tahibacter soli. Next base: position 478,866 of record NZ_JAOVZO020000003.1, read on the forward strand.
GAGCTGAGCGGCATCGAAGAAGTTGTCGCAACACGTGAAGCGGCACAAAAGTTTCGTATCCAGCAGTCTGATCGTGTCGAAATTCCATTCTCGGGCAGGCGTTCGGAGCGGTTTGACGCGTTCGTTCGACAATTGTACGAAGCAAATCCGCGTCGGGTTTCGATATGGACCCCCCGGACGATCGATTGCGGAATGATCTTCGCGCCGTCCATCGCATCTATAAATTTCGATTTCGATTTTTCGATCAACGATGACGGAATCATCTCGTTCTTGACAGAAGATATTGCCGATTATCTCTTGCTTGAATTCTCGGAGTCGAGCGACGGTGGAAAAATTCTTCAAGTCGAGACTGGCGGGGCTCATTGGTCGCCGGTCGCCTTCGAAGAGTCCAATTTATGACCGAAATTCTACTTGGCATCCAGTGGTCGATGCTGCGCCGCTGACCGGAAGGCAGTCTTGGCGATGGAAGCCATGACTGAGCGAAGATCGCGATTATTGAAAGAGCGGGAACTCGCTCGGCTTCGCGATGTTCATGGCACACGGCTGGTGTCGCTGCTCTCGCAGGGCTTGCGAATGCCGTTTTCGTTGGATGACTTCCGTCTTGGCATTTCACCGCCCTGGACTGCATTCTGGTCGGGAAGAACCGAGGACACGCCCGGCCTGGTGGCTGCATATATCGACAGGGGCACCGCGATTCGGCTGCTATCGTGCATGGAGAGAAGCGAAATAGAAAAGAGGGGGTGTCTGGGGATTCTGAACAACGAATATATTGGTATTTGTGAGGTGTCGGAAATCAACCTGGTCGATCTGTTGAGTGCTGCCGACTTGACCAACGAGTCCGTTGCTTTTTATCCCGCCGATGCCGAAGGCGCGATCATCGTGGATTGTTATCGAAGTGGAGCCGGCGAACCGTACAGCGTTCTGGTCCAGGGGCCGGATATGACGGTGAGCCTGCGAAATTGTTTCCGGCTGAAATGACCGCATGCGTTCGAGTCTGGCTCGAATCTCCGAAGAGAAGTGACGTAGCGGGCGACAACGGAACAGCGGGCGCTGATCGGGTGCTCGGAACCCGGCAAAGCAAAGCCCCGCCGTAGCGGGGCCTTGTTGACGTAGCACGGGCGATACGTCAGCGCTGCGCCGTTGCCTTCGGCGCGTCGGCGAGGCTGCGGTCGACCTCGCCCGGTTCGATCTTGCCGTTGCCGTTCGTGTCGGCCTTCTTGAAGCCTTCGCGGACCTGCTTCTGCGTCATGCCTTTCTTCGCCGTCTTCGCCCACGCCTGCGTTTCGGCGAGCGAGACCGTGCCGTTGTGGTTCTTGTCGATCGTGTCGAACTTCGCGCGCCACGCCTCCGCCTCGGACTGTGCGGGCGGCGCGGCGCTCGTCGCGCGCAGCGCTTCGGTCAGCGCGTTGCCGGTGAGCGTGCCGCAGCTCGGGTCGCCATTGCCGCCGGAGGGCGGCCGGCGGCAGCCGCCGTCGCAATTGCCGCAGAACACGTTGCACGGGCCGTAGCCGCAGCATGGCGTGCCGCTCGTGCAGTCGGCGCAGTAGCCCCACGCGTTGGCCTCGCACTGCGCCGCTGCATTGCCCGGCGCGAACAGAAATACCGCGGCGATCCAAGCGATCGCGCGGAGGTAGCGTTGCAGGTTCATGAGTCATCCCCCCAGGAGTTGTCGTCTGATGCCGTCCCGCGCGGCATCGCCGTTGCCGGTCGTTCGCCGCCATCGCGGCCGGTCGGCAATGGTGCCTATCGGAATTTGCTGGGGGAGACTGTCAGCGGGGTGGGGCAGGCATTCGCACGCCCTCCCGTTGGTCAAGAACGGCGTACCCCTTCGCTGCGCGAGTCCCTGCTGTCGCCTTTGCCCTGCTGCGCTCTCGCTCGTCATCCCAGCGAAAGCTGGGATCCAGCCCTTGTTTTCGACGCCTAAAAGCTGGATTCCAGCTTTCGCTGGAATGACGAGCTGTTGCGTGGCCTGTCGACAGAGCCGTCATACCGGCGGAGGCCGGTATCCAGCTTCTATGCCTCGTACGAAGCCAAAGCTCGCAGCGTGTCGGTCAATACCGTTGTTCGCTGCGGTCGTCGCAGTGTAGCCCCGTGCTCGGTTCGTCAAGGACTGCGCAAGTTCGCTGCGCGAATCCTTGACGAACCTGCGCGCGGGGCTCTGAAAGGTCGCCCGCAGCGACCAATCGCCGAAAGCTACAAAGCAAGAAGCGGTGATCGCTCGGGCAAGCGCGAACGGCGCGGCACCACCCGCGCCGTTCGCTAACCAAAACCCACTGAAAGGAAGTGGATCATGGCCAAGCCCAAGCCTACCGCAGCCCATCCCATACGCATGAGCCTGCACGTCTCGGCGCTGTACTACCCGCCGCTCGCCCACAAGCCCTACGCCGACGCCCGCTACGTGCCCTACATCCGCCTGCGCGGCCACTGGCTCGCCGCCGCCGGCTTCTCGCCCGCCGACACGCTCGACGTCGTCGTCACGCCCGGCAAGATCGTCATCACGCGCGTCTAGCGCCACCGCACCGGCAGCCCCGTTCGCGGGGCTGCCTGCGCGTGCGTCTTCCGCACGCCGCAACACCAAACGTCGCCGTATCTCGGCGTGTTTCGCCGCCAAAACCTTGCGTTGAGCGGCTATCACATTCCGTTGAGTGAAAATCAGCGATCGTCGAGCAGTCGATCACGCACCCTCGGCTGACAATCAGTCACGCGCGGGTAATCGCCGGTCGACCGCCGCCAGATGCTGCATGACGCGTCGGGTGATTTTTGCCGGGCGTCGGGAAGTTTTCACTCACGCGCCATTGCCGACCGCTCGCGCGCCGCCGCGCCGCGCTCACGGCCGGGTGATGCGCCACGCAATGGAAAGTGAAAATCACGCAGCGATGACTGCTGGTCGGTCAACGCTGTTTTTCGACGCGAAAAGGCTTGCCGGGCGACGCGAAAAGGTTGGCCGGGTAGCGGCAGGACATCGTACGGGGGCGGAAGCCTTGGATCGACGGATGGCGGCAGAGGCTGTGCGGTGGGCATCGGTCTCGAACCGTTCGCTTGTCCTGTCCGTGCCGAACGGGTCGGAGACCGATGCGCGGGGCGCGATAGCTGCCAACGCGACGTGCGACACGATCGTTCGCTCGTCGCCTGCGATCGAAGGCATCGATGCGCCGAAAAGACGCCGGCCGCGCGAGGCGGCCGGCGGTACGGCGGCTAGGCGCGGGTCAGGACGATGCGGCCCGACTCGACGCGAACGGCGAGGCGGTCGTGCGGCGAGAAGCCGGCCGCGGACAGCCAGAGGCCGCGCAGGCGGATATACGGAACGAGACGCGGCGGGGCGTACAACGCGCGGTCGAGGGCGGGGTAGCAGAGCGTACTGACGTGAATGTGCTTCGGTGCGGCGGCGGGTGCCGTAAGCTTGCGCTTGGTCATAATCCACCTGTGGAGTAAGTGGGTTGTGATTAGCGAACGGCGTGGTTGCTGCCGCGCCGTTCGCGCTTACCCAAGCGGCGCTTTTTGCTTTCAGCTATTGATCTGAAGCTTTCGAGCGATTGGTCGCTGTGGGCGACCTTTCAGAGCACCGAGCGGAGGCCTGTCAAGGATTCGCGTAGCGAACTTGCGCAGTCCTTGACAGGCCGAGCACGGTGCTAGCCTGGGACGACCGCAGCGAGCAATTTCTATTGCGGCATGAGAACTGTTTCGCTCTCACCCTGTGTTGAAGTTCGGTATGTCCAGGAGGTATGCCAAATAATTCTAGAGACACTCGCCATCTGATAAAGAATGAGTCAAGACACTCCAACGGTTTGCAGCTTTGCGAGCTTCCACGTTGAAACCTTTGTCATGCGCAGGGCTAAAATTCTTTTGAGCTTGTCAAGGAATGGCTTCGCACGAAGGACATTTCTCGGGCTCGCTGCTGCGTCATCTGTAGTTACGATATTTACGGCTATTTCGGAATATAGTTCCATCGCTTTTTTTGCATATTTGACAATGGAGTTTCTAAATTCCTCCCCGTCCATCCGTTTCAGATTCAGCTTGCTAAGGTCTGAGCCGGATTGTTCAACAATGGTATTGGCGACAAAGATGCCCCAGGGTGTTCCGTGAATTCCCAGTATGGCTTTCATGGTCGGATCAATAGTGGCATCACATGCTTCAAGAAGGGCGGCGCGTTCTAGTTCAACTTCCTGCGCCAGCAGCCAAGCAAGCAGCACTCTTTCGGGCTTCAGGCCGCGTGGGAAGATCGTCTTGTATGATCGATCGAAGAGCTCGGCTTTCTTGGCGACAGCTTCAAGAACTGTGTCTTCTGACATGGCTGCGAGATATTGAGTAATTCTGTCTAGATCGATTCTCTTTGGGTTCTTAAGAACTTTGGCGCCCTCTTGTTTTGGAGCGTAAGAATATCCAATTGCGGAGAATGCACTTCTTAGGCCTTCTTGAATGGGGTCGAGCAGTCTAACTGCAGATAGTTTCACTGGGTTCTGCGTATTGTTGAATCTGACTATGTCGGTTAGTAGTGCCTTCTTGGCGCCTACGACGCGAACGAGCACTTGAGCTAGCCCGGCATCCTTCATTGCGTCAATTGCACGTGAAAGACTTACTGTGGTTTGACAGCCATTTACGACCGAAAAGCGACGGATGAGGTAGGTCGTGTCGGATACCCACTCAAAGCTATCGGCTACGATTGTTATGCCGTTGTTGAGCGCCCAAAAGTCACCAGGCCTCGCTTGAGCAGTTTCAACTATTTTTTCGTTAATGCCGCCCTTTCGTTGTCCAATAAAAAGTCGAACGTTGCCCTCAAAAAGACGGTTCTGATACGTGCTGTGCAGTCGGGCTAGTTCAAACGCTGAAACAGCGCCGACAATAGCTTGGCCAAAGCTGCCTTTGACTTCTGCGACAGCTCCGCTGAACGAAATTTGGTCTTCCGGGACATTTCGATCTGCGGCTCGAGCAATAAGAAACTTGTCATAAAGCGATTCTTGTGTTTCGTAGAAGAACGTTGATTCGGAGCCGTAGGTTTTCGATCGAACTGTTGCTTCCCGTTGCCGCGCAATTTGATCTGACCTAGCCGCAAGTGTAACCAAGCCAAAAACCAACGAGTAACCGCTGGGTGTCACCTCTACGAGCCGTTCGTAGATATCGGTTCGGCCCGCGTGTTTGAAGGATATTGGGTCCTTAACATTCGCTACGGCGGCAATAAGAGCATTCCATTTCTTAATGCCAGCGCTTCTTTCCGCTCGATCAGATACGTATCCCTGCAAAACATATATGATCTCTTGGTCGTCATCGACGTGGATGAAATCACATCCGCCGTCTTCGGGGCCATCGACTGACGCAGCGTCAATAGCTTCGTCTTCGTCTATTCCCAGTAAGGCTGTGGCGTACCAAGCAGCAATGGCGCGGTCGCGAGTTATGCCGCTACGCTTTGCTATTGCGTCGATCGCTACGAGTAGCTCCTTTCGAGGATCGCTCCCAATGGGTTTTTCTGAGGTGAGAGAGGCAGTGGTCATTTCGATTCTATCCTCATCTGCTGGCGAAGAAATTCACGGCTGTTGGTCTTGGGTTCTAGGGTCGCACGCGCCGTTTTTGAGCGAGGGATGAGTCATTGTTGAAAAACTGCGCGTTCGATATTGAATTTTTACCATACGCCAATTGTTTCGTGGCTGGAAAAACCGTCGATGGATAAATGACTAAAGACGATTGCTGTCCTGACCCACGCCTCTACTCCGTACGTCACAAAGTTCCGTGTTACATCATCCAAGCCGGCTAGCGGTTCGTCGAGAATGCAAACTGACGGTGGACGCAATAACGTCCTCGCCAACGCCACCCTCCGCGCCTCCCCCCGGAAAGTCCCAAGCCATACTCCCCAATCACCGTCTCAAACCCCTCCGGCAGCCTTTCAAACCACTCATCCAACGCCACAGCTGCCAGCACCGCCCGCAACCTCTCATCGTCCGCCTCCGGATCGCCAAGCTTGAGGTTCTCCCGTAGCGTCGCCGCGAACAAATGCGGTCTTTGCGGCAGGTACGCGATGCGCTTGCGCAGTTCCGCTTCCGGGTAGTCGCGCAGGTCCATGCCGTCGAGTTCGATCGTCCCTTCGTCCGGGTCGCGCTCTCGCACCAGCAGCGACGCCAGCGTGCTTTTGCCGATGCCTGATCGCCCCGTGATCGTCACGCGGCTGCCCGGCGCGATTGTCACGGTGAGGTTGTCGATCACCACGCCTCGGCCCGGGTACGAGAACGTCACGCCTTTCAGCCGGATTTCGCCGCGCGGTTCTGGTAGCGGTTTCGTCGCCGTGGCCGGGAACGTCACCGCCGGCGGCGTGTCGAGCAGCGTCTGCAATCGGTTGCCCGCGGCTTTCGCGCGGTGCCAAGCGATCCATGCGCCCGTTGCTGGCGCGAGGGCTTCGAGTGTTGCGAGCGCGCCGAGGACGACCGCCACGCGCCACATCGGCGGTATGTCGGCGCCGCCGAATGTCAGCGCCGCCCACGCCGACATGCCGACCAGTGCGACGACGATCGCCTGGCCGAACGATTCGCGCAGGCGCTGGCGGAATTCGGCGTCGACCACGGCGCGGTCCTGCCGTTGCCAGTCCTCGCGCCAGCGCGGCCACGCGCCGGTCAGCGACAGCGTCGTGAGGCCGCGCAGTGCATCGACCAAGCCGTCGCGGCGTTGTGCCGCCGCGGCGAGCAGCGCGGTGCTGTCGGCGGCGGCGCGCCTCGCCGTGAGCATCGGCGCGAGCACCGCGGCGGCGATCAGCGGCGGGGCGACGAGCGTCGCGTAGCCGCCGCCGGCGATGGCGGCGACCGTGATCGCGCCCGTGGCGACGACCGCGCTGCCGACCAGCGGCAGGCCGGCGCGCAGCGGCGATTCGTTGAGCGTGTCGACGTCGCGCACGATGCGTTGCAGCAGGTCGCCGTCGCGCCAGCGGGCGAGGGGTTCGGGGGCGAGGGCGGTGAGTCGTCGGTACACGGCCACGCGCACGTCGGCGGCGATGCGCAGCACGGCGTCGTGCGCGACGAGGCGTTCGCCGTAGCGCGCGACGATGCGCACCAGCGCGAACGCGCGGATGATCGCGCCGGGGCGGAAGATTTCGAAGGTGGCGGCGGTGCCGGCGATTCCCGCGATGGCGGTGGACGTGATGAAGGCGCCGGAGTAGGCGATCAGGGCCCAGCTGGCGCCTAGGCCCAGGGCGGTGAGTAGCGCCGCGAGGGCGAGCATGCGGGCGTGGCGGTGGATCAGCGGGGCGAGGCGGAGCGTCATGGGTTGTGGCGCTCGCGCGGCTCGGTGAGGCGGCCTTGGACCAGGACGAGTTCGCGGTCGATCCAGGCTGGGGTTTCGGCGTGGGTGGCTAGGAGGACGGTGATGCCGTGAGTTGTCATCTCGGCGGATGCCGGGGGCTGATTGGCTTGGCGAGCTGCGACTTGCTTGCGGTGAACGCGGATGATTTTGGATGCGGCGAAAACCGAGACTCGACGCGATCCCGTGCGTCGCCCCCTCATCCCAGCCTTCTCCCCCAACGCGGTTGGGGGAGAAGGAGTCGAGGGTTTCTGCGTTGCGTCGTACGGCCCCTCTGAGGCGAAAACCGAGACTCGACGCGACCTCGCGCGTTGCCCCCTCATTCCGGCCTTCTCCCCCGACGCGGTTGGGGGAGAAGGAGTCGAGGGTTTCGGCGTTGCGTCGTACGGCCCCTCTGAGGCGAGAACCGAGACTCGACGCGACCTCGCGCGTTGCCCCCTCATTCCGGCCTTCTCCCCCAACGCGGTTGGGGGAGAAGGAGTCGAGGGTTTCTGCGTTGCGTCGTACGGCCCCTCTGCGGCGAGAACCGAGACTCGACGCGATCCTGCGCGCCGCCCTCTCATTCCAGCCTTCTCCCCCAACGTGGTTGGGGGAGAAGGCGTCGAGGGTTTCGGCGTTGCGTCGCTCAAGCCCTCTCCCCCAAGCTCGCTTGGGGGAGAGGGTTGGGTGAGGGGGCGGCGTCGAAGTCTTCGTTGCGGCCGGGGTGACGAGCAAGCACCCAGCGTCGCAACGAGCGTCTCCGCCGTCTCCGCATCCAGATGCGCCGTCGGCTCATCGAGCAGCCATACATCGGCATCGCGCACCAGCGCTCTTGCGAGCGCCACGCGTTGCAGTTGCCCGCCCGACAGCGAGCCGTCCGCTTCGCCGATCACGCCGTCGGCGCCGCGTGGCAATGCGGCGATCACTTCCGCCAGTCCCGCGCGTTCGATCGCCGTCTCGAAGCGCGACGCATCGACGTCGGCGCCGAGCAGCACGTTTTCGCGGATCGACCGCCGGAACCATTCCGGCCGCTGGTCGAGCCACCCGAGCCGCCGCCACCACGCCGCGCGGTCGAGCTGCGCGAGGTCGACGCCGTCGATGCGCACCGTGCCCGACGTCGGCCTCGCAAAGCCCGCGAGCAGCGCGAGGACCGAGCTCTTGCCCGCGCCGCTCGCGCCGCGCAGCGCCACGCGTTCGCCGCGCGTGATGCGGAAGCTCACGCCGTCGAGCGCGACGCGGCCGTCGGCGTGCCTCAGCGTGACGTTGTCGAATTCGATCGCCGGTGCGTCGTCGCGCGGCGTCGCCGTTGCCGCGCCTTGCGGCCTTGGCGGCGCCGCGGCGAGCGCCGCGCCGATCGCGTCGGCGGCGGCCACGGCGTCGGCGCGCGCGTGGTAGTCGGCGCCGAGTTGTCGCAGCGGCGCGTAGAACTCCGGCGCGAGCAGCAAAATGAACAATGCGCTGCGCAGGTCGATCGCGCCGTAGTGGCCCGTGTCGAACCGCCCGAGCAGCGCGAGGCCGAGGTACAGCGCGACCATCGCGATCGCCGCCGACGCGAAGAATTCGAGCACCGACGACGACAGGAACGCGAGCCGCAGCACGCGCAGCATGCGGCTGCGGTATTCGTTCGCGCCGTCGGCGAGGCGCTGCACGCCGACGTCGGCCGCCGCGAGCAGGCGCAGTGTCGGCAGGCCGCGCACGAGGTCGAGAAAGCGTCCGCCGAGCCGCGCGAGCGCGTCGGCCTGTTCGCGGCTCGCGGCGGCGGCGCCGTAGCCCACGAGCGTCATGAACAGCGGAATCAGCGGCGCGGTGAGCGTCAGCAGCAACGCGGCGAGCCAGCTGTGCGGCAGCACGAGCGCGACGATCGCGAGCGGCACGACGACGGCCACGATGCGTTGCGGCGCGTAGCGCGCGACGTAGCCATCGAGCGCGTCGACCTGTTCGATCGCGAGCGTCGCGAGTGCGCCGTCGTCGCCGAGCCGCGCGCGCAGCGGGCCGAGGCGTTCGAGCGCGTCGAGCACTTCGGCGCGGGCGTTCGCGCGCACGACGATCGCGGCGCGCGCGCCGGCCCAGTCGCGCGTCGCATGGCACGCGCCGCGTGCGAGCACGGCGGCGAGGGCGAGCCATGGCGTCGATGCGGCGATGTCGTTGCCGGCAATCCATGCCTGCGCCGCTTGCGCGACGAGGTACGCGAACGCCGCATACGACAGCGAGGCGGTGACGCCCGCGACGATCGCGAGCCACGACCACTCGCGCACGGCATGAAGATGGCGGCGCAGCCAGCGCGCGGCGGCGGCGTCGCGGTCGGCGGCGGCGCTCATCGCGCGCCGCGCCGGGTAGTGCGATCGGTCACTTCGGCGGCGTTTCTTCGTCGGCCGGATAACCCTGGAACTCCAGCCACATCGCATTGATGATCGCCGCGAACGACGCCATCAGCACGCCCAGTATCCACGCGAAATACCACATCGTCGCGACTCCTCAGTAATGGGTATGCGAACCGCGCACGTCTTCGATCGTGACCGGCCCGCGCATCACGCGGAACACCCAGCTCGTGTACGCGATGATCAGCGGCAGGAAGATCACGGTCATCCAGAACATCCAGCGCAGCGTGAGCTGGCTCGACGTCGCGTCCCACACGGTGAGGCTGTGGCTCGGGTTGAAGCTCGACGGCATCAGGAACGGGAACATCGCGACGCCGGCCGTGGCGATCGTCATCGCGACCGACGTGGCCGTCGCGATGAACGCGCGGCCGGGGCGCTTGTCGGCCCAGCGCCAGCCGAGGAACGCACCGGCGAAGCCGAGCGCGGGAATGACCCACAACAGCGGCATCGCGCGGTAGTTCGTGAACCACGCGCCGGCTTCGCGCACGGCGGTTTTCGCGAGCGGGTTCGACGCGCCTTCGGGGCCGGCGAACTGCGTGATGCGATAGCCGTCGATGCCGAAGGCGAGCCACACGCCGGCGAGCGCGAACGCGACGGCGTAGACGAGCGCCGCGATGCCGAGCCAGCGCCGCGCGCGGTCGCGCACGACGCCGACGGTCTTCAATTGCAGGAACGTCGCGCCGTGCATCACGAGCATGGCAAGGCTCACGACGCCGCACAGCAGGCCGAAGGGATTGAGCAGCCCGAAGAAGCCGCCGTCGTAGTGCACGCGCAGGTCGTCGGCGTAGTGCAGCGGCACGCCCTGCAGCAGATTGCCGAACGCGACGCCGAACACCAGCGACGGTACGAAGCCGGCGATGAAGAGGCACCAGTCCCACGTGCCGCGCCAGCGCGGATCGGGTAGCTTGCTGCGGTAGTCGAAGCCGACCGGGCGCAGGATCAGCGCGAACAGCACGAGGATCAGCGCGACGAAAAATCCGGAAAACGCGGCGGAATACACGAGTGGAAACGCCGCGAAGATCGCGCCGCCGCCGAGGATGAACCACACCTGGTTGCCTTCCCAGGTCGGGCCGACCGCGTTGATCGCGACGCGGCGCTCGTCGTCGTCGTGCGCGATGAACGGCAGCAAGGTGCCGACGCCGAGGTCGAAGCCGTCCATCACGGCGAAGCCGATCAGCAGCACACCGAGAAACAGCCACCAGATCACGCGCAGCGTGTCGTAGCTCATGAGGTACGCGAAGAGTTCGGTCATGGCGGTGTCCTCAATACGCCGCGGCGGGGGCGGTGTGGCCGGCCGGCGCTTCGTCCGGGCCTTTGCGCGCGAACTTCACCATCAGGTACATCTCGACGACGAGCAGCGCGGTGTACAGCAGCACGAAGCCGGTGAGACTGAAGATCAGATCGCCGACCGTCAGCGACGACACGCTCATCCACGTCGGCAGCACTTCGGCGACGGTCCACGGCTGGCGCCCGAGTTCGGCGACGAGCCAGCCCATTTCCGAGGCGATCCACGGCAGCGGCGTCATCAGCACCGCGAGCTTGAGCACCCAGCGCTGGCGCATGATCGCGCGGCGCGACGCCGACACCAGCGCGATGACGAATCCGACGAGCATCAGCACGCCGCAGCCGACCATGATGCGGAACGCCCAGAACAGCGGGGCGACGGGCGGAATGGCGTCTTTTACCGCTTTCTGGATTTGTTCCTCGGTCGCGTCGACGACGTTCGGCGCGTGGCGCTTGAGCAGGAGGCCGTAGCCGAGATCGTCCTGCACGGCCTTGAACGCTTCCTTCGCGGCCGCGTCGGCCGGGTTCGCGCGCAGGTGTTGCAAGGCGGCGTAGGCCTTCATGCCGCCGCGGATGCGCGTTTCGTGTTCGTTCGACAGGTCTTTGAGGCCCGTCACCTTCTCGTCGAGCGAGCGCGTGGCGATGAGGCCCATCATCCACGGGATTTCGATCGCGTGGGTGGTGCGCATGTTGTCCTGGTCGATCGCACCGACGAGCGTGAACGGCGCCGGCGGCGGATGCGTTTCCCACATTGCCTCGATCGCGGCGAGCTTCACCTTCTGCACGTGGCCGAGTTCGTAGCCGCTTTCGTCGCCGAGCGTGATGACCGACAAGGTGGAGGCGAGGCCGAACGCCGCGGCGATCGCGAACGAGCGCTGCGCGAACGCGACGTGGCGCTTCCTGAGCAGGTACCACGCACTGATGCCGAGCACGAAGCACGAGCCGGTGACGTAGCCCGCCGACACCGTGTGCACGAACTTCACCTGCGCGACGGGGCTGAAGAACACTTCGGCGAAGCTCGTCAGTTCCATGCGCAGCGTTTCGTGGTTGAACTCCGCGCCGACCGGATACTGCATCCAGCCGTTCGCGACGAGTATCCACAATGCGGAAAAGTTCGATCCGAGCGCGACGAGCCAGGTGACCATCAGGTGCTTGACCTTGGACAGTCGATCCCAGCCGAAGAAGAAGAGGCCGACGAACGTCGATTCGAGGAAGAAGGCCATGAGGCCTTCGATCGCGAGCGGCGTGCCGAAGATGTCGCCGACGTATTGCGAGTAGTACGACCAGTTCGTGCCGAACTGGAATTCCATCGTGATGCCGGTGGCGACGCCGAGCGCGAAGTTGATGCCGAACAGCTTGCCCCAGAACTTCGTCATCTCGCGGTAGATGGGGTTGCCGGTCATGACGTAGACCGATTCCATGATCGCGAGCAGGAACGAAAGGCCGAGCGTCAGCGGCACGAACAGGAAGTGGTACAGCACGGTGACGGCGAACTGCAGGCGGGACAGATCGACGAGCGTGTCGGAGATCATCGGCGGGCGCCTCCGGGCGGGTATTCGAGTGCGGCCGGCGGACCGCGCGGCCCGTCGGGAAAGTGCGCACTCGTACAATTAGCACCGCGTGAAGACGATGTCGATGCGTTGCGACGTTTCGCCACGTTTGGGGGAGGCGGAGACGGCACGTTTCGGGAGCGACGGGGTGTCCGGACGAAGACATTGCGTCGATCAAGACGTCGAGTCGATGAAGACGTCGCGCCGTCTACGAAGCCGTCATCCCAGCGCAAGCTGGGATCCAGCCTTTGCCCTCGCTCGTCATTCCGTCGGAGGCCGGACTGCGTAGGCATGGATGCGAAGCGAACATTCGCGTAGCGAATGGGCCGGAGGCCGAACCGCGGAAGCGGTGAGTAATTCAGCTTCCAGCGTTCGGTGTTTACTGAAGCCGAAAAGGTGGATCCCAGCTTTCGCTGGGATGACGGGCAAAAAAACAGGCAAAACAGCCGGGCAGAAAGAAGCTACGCGACGACCGCCCACCCCGCGGCATCCAGCGCCGCATTGACGATCCGCGTCGTCACGCGCGCCCGGTTCATCAGAATGTCGGCGAACAGCAGCGCGACGATCGCGAGCCACGCCGCGTACGCGAAGCCGAGGAAGTCGTTGAAGACGATCGTGTGCAGCCAGTTCTGCTTGAACAGATACAGCGAGCCGACGATGACGACGGCGCCGACGATCGCGATCGCCGGCAATACCGTCTGCAACGCCGCACGGCGCCGCGCGACCGCCGTCAGGGCGAGCAGCGCGAACGCGACGGCGTTCGTGCCGGTGAAGATGCGGAATTCGCGCATGAGGCTCGCCGACACGTGCGCATACGTCGATTCGAGCAGGCTTGCGAGCCGTGTGCGCACTTGCAGGAGCGAGGCGAGGTGTTCGTTCGCGGACGCGCGCAGGTAGTCGGCGATGCGCTTGCGGCATGCGCAGTCCGGGTCGAGCATGTTGGCGACGATGCCGGCGATTTTCGCGGGCACCTCGTCGCGCAGCGCGCGGCGCGCCTCGTCGACGTCGACGTCGGTTTTCGCGAGCGCGCGTTCGGCGAATGCCCCGATGCGCGAGTTCGTCAGTGCGTCGATCTTCTGCCCGACACGGCGTTCGATTTCGAGCCGCACGATGTCGCGCGCGCCGCGTTCGATCGCGAGCGGGTTCGCGTACGACAGCGCGAAGAGGCCGCCGAACAGCGCGGCGCAGACGAGGCCGACGATCAGGATGAGGCGGTGCATGCGCGACGTTCCCCGGATTGGTCCGATGCAGGGATGCGCGGGGGATGCTCGGGGTTCAAACGGACGAGTGTCAAACGCGGACGAAAACCAGAACTCGACGCGATCGTGCGCGCCGCCCCCTCAACCCAACCTTCTCCCAACGCGGTTGGGGGAGAAGGAGCCGAGGATTCGGACGTCGCGCCGCTTGAGCCCTCTCCTCCAAGCTCGCTTGCGGGAGAGGGTTGGGTGAGGGGGCGACGCCGAACTCTTCGTTGTGTCGTCGGAAAATTCGATCGCCAGCGCTGCGCGCATGACGAGTAAAACGGTATCGATCGCGTCAGATCATCGTCTGCGCCGGATAGATCAACCGCTCGATCGCCAGCGGCAGGTAGCGCCGCGCGAAGATCGGATGGTGGCGCTTGATCACCGCCATGATGCGCTGGCAGTCGTCGTCGGTCGGCGCGTGCGCGAACAGGAACGCGCCGCCGCGCCGCGCGAGCTTGAGGTCGTCGTCGATGTAGCCCGCTTCGGTGCCGATCGACTTGGCGAGGTGCATCTTGAAGCGTTCGAACAGGCCCGCGTCGTCGACCGACTCGAGCCGGTTGACCACGAAGCTGCCGGAGGCCGCGCGCACTTCGTCCGGCGCGATGCCGTGTTCGACCAGCGCGGCTTCGGTCGCTTCGGCGTGATCGAGATTGTCGAAGCCGGCCACGATGTAGTGGCGCGGATAGAACATGCCGAACGACGTGTCCGATTCCTTGAAAAAATCCCAATGGGCTTTCATGGCGGTCTCCACGTTGCGCGCCCGCGCCAGCGGGCGAGGGGCCGCGGCGCCGGCGCGCCGCGGCAGCGGGTCAAAGTCTACTCGCTCAGCGTTTCTCGTCGGTGTACTTCTTGAACTCGTCGCCCGAGAGCTTGCCGTCGCTGTTCTGGTCGAATCGCGCGAACTTGCCCTGCAGTTCGTGGCCCTGCGGGATTTCGCTCTTGTCGACGAAGCCGTCCTGGTTGCGGTCGAGCTGCGCGAGCGAGACGAACGCGTCGGGCTCGACCGGCGGATCGAGCTTCGCCGGCGGCGGCGTGGCCGCCTGCGCGAGCGCGCCGCCGGCCGCCGCGGCGAAAGCGATTGCGATGATGACGTTGCGTAGCGTTGTCGGTCGGGTGCGCATGGCGGTACCTCTCGTCGGAGTCGGTATCGGTCATGACGCAGGGGACATGCCAGAACGCGGCGCCGTCGGCGCGACCGTCCGCAAACGCCCGCTGCGCCTGGTTTTCGGCGCCCGCGTGTCGTGCGCGGTCATACCGCGTCGCTCGCTCACCGTGCAACGGTGCGCGAGCGTGTCGGGCAGGTTGCCCGGACGGTCAGCGCTGCTTCGGCGGCGGCTTGCGGCCGCCCTGTGGGCGCGGCCGATCGCCTTGCGGACGCGGCCGATCGCCCGACGGACGCGGCCGGTCGCCCTGCGGCTTGAAGCGCGGCACGAACTTGTCGCGGTGCTGCGCGTCGGGTTCCTCGCCGGCGCGCGTGATGCGCAGCTGCTGGCCCGACACCCACACCTTCTTGAGGTGCTTGAACACGTCGCCCGGCATGCCCTGGGGCAGGTCGATCATGCTGTGGTCGTCGCGGATGTCGATGCGGCCGATGTTCGCGCTGTCGAGCCCGGCTTCGTTCGCGATCGCGCCGACGATGTTCGCCGGCTTCACGCCGTGCGCATGGCCGACTTCGATGCGGAACGTCTCCATGCCCTGTTCCTGCCGGCGCGGGCGCTCCGGACGATCGGAACGCTCCGGTCGCTCGGCGCGTTCCGGACGCGGCGCGCGTTCGCGCGGCGGCGCTTCGCGCTGTGCGGGCGCGGGCACGTCGAGGCGCTCGATGCGATGCGCCGGTTCGCGCGGCGCTTCGGCGCGCGGCTCGTGACGCGGCTCGTGGTGCTGCGGCGCGGGTGCCGGTTCGGCGCGTGCCGGCGCTTGCACTTGCGGCTGCCAGGTCGGGCGCGGCGTCGCGGCGTTCGAGCCGTCGCGCTGGCGGTCGGGGCGGCGGTCGTCGCGCGGCGCACGCGGGCGGTCGTCGCGCTCGCGCCGCTCGCTCCACTTTTCGCGTTCGTTGCGCTCGAATTTCTTTTCCGGCTCGAGCAGGAGCGGCACGTCGCCCTGCGCGAGCTTCGCGAGCGCGGCGGCGATTTCGAGCGCCGGCACGTCGTGGTCCTGCTCGTACTGTTCGATCAGCTGCTGGAAGAACTCCAGGCCGCCGCCGGCGCGCGCGTCGGAGATGCGCTGCTTGAACTTCGCGATGCGCTGGTCGTTCACCGCCTCGACGGTCGGCAGCGTCATCTGCTCGATCGGCTGGCGCGTCGCGCGCTCGATCGCGCGCAGCATGCCGCGTTCGCGCGGCGACACGAACAGGATCGCCTCGCCGCTGCGACCCGCGCGGCCGGTGCGGCCGATGCGGTGCACGTAGGCCTCGGTGTCGTACGGGATGTCGTAGTTGAGCACGTGGCTGATGCGCTCGACGTCGAGGCCGCGCGCGGCGACGTCGGTCGCCACGAGGATGTCGACCTGGCCGTCCTTGAGGCGCGCGATCGTGCGCTCGCGCTGCTGCTGCGGAATGTCGCCGTTGATCGCGGCGGCCGAAACCCCTCGCGGCGAGCTTTTCGGCGAGTTCTTCGGTGGCCTGCTTGGTACGCGCGAATACGATCATCGCGTCGAAGGTCTCGGCTTCGAGGATGCGCGTCAGCGCGTCGAGCTTGTGCACGCCGCTGACGCCCCAGTAGCGCTGGCGGATGTTCGCGGCGGTCTGCGTCTTGCCCTTGATCGTGACTTCGGCGGGGTCTTTGAGGTGGTTCTGCGCGATGCGGCGGATCGGCGCCGGCATCGTCGCGGAGAACAGCGCGACCTGGCGCGTCGGCGGCGTCTTTTCGAGCACGGCCTCGACGTCGTCCACAAATCCCATGCGCAGCATCTCGTCGGCTTCGTCGAGCACGAGCACGGCGAGCTCGGACAGGTCGAGCGTGCCGCGGTTCAAGTGGTCGATCACGCGGCCCGGCGTGCCGACGATCACCTGCACGCCGCGCTTGAGCGCATGCAGCTGCGGGCCGTAGCCCTGGCCGCCGTAGATCGGCAGGATCGTGAAGTTCGGCAGGTGCACGGCGTACTTCGTGAACGCTTCGGCCACCTGGATGGCGAGTTCGCGGGTCGGCGCCAGCACCAGCGCCTGCGGCAGGCGCTTGTTCGGATCGAGCCGGGCGAGCACGGGCAGCGCGAACGCGGCGGTCTTGCCGGTGCCGGTCTGGGCCTGGCCGAGCACGTCGCGGCCGGCGAGCAGCGGCGGGATCGTGGCGGCCTGGATCGGCGACGGCGACTCGTAGCCGACGTCGTCGAGCGCGCGGATCAGCGCCTCGGGCAGCGCCATTTCGCGGAAGGTCGGTTGAGCCGGCGCGGGGTTTTCGGTTTCGTCGTTCATGGGCAGGCTCGGAAGGAATGGGGTCTATTGTCGCACGCCGCCCCTCAAACCCGTATTCCGCGGTCTTCACGCGGCCCATGGCGTCTCACAAAGGAACAATGCGGCGCTGCTATAGTCGCGCGGCTGCCGTACGCGGGGCGGCGGCTTCCCCACGTCAACAAAGGAAGCTCACGATGACTCTCGTCTTCACTCCGGGCGGCGATGCCGTCGCCGCGGTCGGCGTCACGCTCGCGTCGATGGCCTACGCGGCCGATCGCGAAACGATCGCGAACCTGCTCGCCGACGCGTCGCTGTCGACCGGCGGCGCCTGGTCGCTCGCGTGGTACGCGGCGGATTCGGCGAACCAGGTGTACGTCGCGCAGGACGCGTCGACCGGCCAGTACGCGATCGCGATCCGCGGCTCGATCACCGATCCGCACAGCGAGGCGTTCTGGGACGACTGGTTCAAGCAGGACCTGCGCGTGTTCAAGATGACCGACTGGACCTACGGCGGAGCGCCGGACGGCGCGAAGATCTCGAACGGTTCGAACGACGGCCTTGCGAGCCTGATCGGCCTCGTCGACACCTCGCTCAACCAGACGCTGCAGCAGTTTTTCGCGGCGAACGCGCCGACGCAGATCACGGCGGTCGTCGGCCACAGCCTCGGCGGCGCGCTCGCGACGGTGCTCGCGCCGTGGCTGCAGCAGCAGTTTTCGTCGGCGCCGATGTTCTGGCCGGTGACGTACGCGGGACCGACCGCCGGCAACGCGGTGTTCGCCGGCTGGCTCGAAAGCGACTATGCGATGACGACGAACCGCTACTTCAACGTCAACGACGTGGTGCCGCACGGCTGGTGGGACGTCGACTGGATCAAGTCGTCGTTCCAGTCGACCGGACCGTATTTTCCGCTCGAGCTGGTGCCGTTCGTCGATGCGATCAACGAACTGCTGATCCATGACGGCGACGACTACACGCAGCCGGGCGCGGGCACGGCGTTGACGAATCCGGTCGTGGTCAACATCAGCTGGTTCGCCGATGCCGGCGACCAGCATTCGTGCAGCGGCACCTACGTGCCGCTGTGCGGGGCGGTGAGTTTCAACAACGGGTCGAGCGGGAACTGAGGCGATAGAAGTTGCCTCGCCCGCAACGAAGATCTCGACGTCGCCCCCTCACCCAGCCCTCTCCCCCAACGCGGTTGGGGGAGAGGGCTCAAGCAGCGGCGTCGGTGCTTTGCTCCCTCTCTCCCAAGCTTGCTTGGGGGAGAGGGCCGGGGTGAGGGGGATGCGCGAACGATCGCCTCGTGCCCGGCTTTTCGCGAGTGCGCTACGGCCGCGACGACAGCGTCAACGCCACCGCGCCGGCGAGGAGCAAAGCTTCGAGCGCCGCGACGCCGAGGATCGTGCCGCTGACCGGCCAGTGCATCGCCATGCCGATCGCGCGGAACAGCACGAGCCCCGCGTACAGGCACAGCGAAAACATCAGCGCGACGCGCTGCGCCTGCGGGCTCGCATAGGCCGCCCACGCGTAGAACGCCGCGACGCCGAGCTCGAGGCCGGCGTAGACCGTGAAGAACTCGACCTTGCCCGAGGCGTCGCCCGACAAGCCCAGCGATGCCGCGATCTTTGCCGGCGCGACGGCCGACATGACGCCGAACACCGCATAGATCACCGCATTCGCCCACAGGTACACGACGAGCATTGCGTTCTCCACGAGTGGAAACGTCGTCAGTGTATCCCGGCCTCGCGCAGTTCGCGTTGCGCGGCCGTGAAATCGGCGCGGAACGCCGCGTCCGCCTGCAGCCGCTGTGCGATCAGCGTGCCGGCGATCGCGCCGGCCGTGACGTCGGTCGGGTAGTGCACGCCGTTGACGACGCGGTTCCAGGCGAAGCGGTCGGCGCGCGCGAAGATCGCGTCGCGCCGGCCCGGCAGGAGATCGGCGAGCACGATCGCGTACAGCCGCGCGAGCGTGCCGTGGCCGCTCGGATACGTATCGCCGTCGGGCCGCGACAGCGGTTCGACCGCGCTCGACGCGACGAACGGCCGCGCGCGGTGCCAGTGTTCCTTGGCCGGGTTGACGACCGGACCGATCGATTTCGTCAACCGGCCGAACAGGCGCGCGGTGAGCGGCAGCCTGTCGGCCGCGAAGCCGTCGCCCAGCACATCGGCGAAGCGGAACACGGTGGCTTCGGCGTCGGCCTGCGCCGATGCGGCTTCGGCGGCGCTGCGTGCGCGCTGCGTTGCGAGCACCGCGTCGAGATCGGCCTTGCCGGCCGGGGTGTCGGGCGCGGGCGGCGGCGGCAGCAGGCGGGTGAGTTCGATGCCGCCCTGCACCACGTACGGCTCGGGCGCATCGCGTGCGGCGGCGGGCGCGGCAGCGAGCAGCAGGCAAACGAAATAGGACAAAAATGGGCGCTTGAACATGGCACGATTCCGGTTCGATCCTCACCAATGCATGCACTTATGACCGAACTGTCGCTGTCGCTCAAGCAGGCCCGCCTCGTGCACCTCGCGGCGCAAGGTCTGCTCGCGAAACCGCGCGGCGCGACGCGCGCCAAGCTCGTCGACGCGATCGCGCGCATGCAGCTCTTGCAGATCGACACGATCCACGTCGTCGCGCGCAGCCCGTATCTGACGCTGTTCTCGCGCCTGGGCGCCTACCCGAACGCGTGGCTCGACGAGGCGCTCGCGCGCGGTCAACTCTTCGAGACGTGGTCGCACGAGGCGTGTTTCGCGCCGATCGGCGACTACGCGCTGCATCGCGACCATCGTCCGGCGCGCGCGGGCCACTGGGCGATGCGCCACGCGCAGCGCGTGCGCGACGAGCATCGCCAGGAAACCGACGCGCTGCTCGCGCGCATCGCCGAGCAGGGGCCGGTGAAGTCGTCCGACTTCGAGCGCCCCGAAGGCGCGACCGGCGGCGGCTGGTGGGGCTGGAAGGCCGAAAAGAAGTGGCTCGAAGCGCTGTTCGGCGTCGGCGAGCTGATGATCGCGCGGCGCGAGCGGTTTCATCGCGTGTACGACCTGCGCGAACGCGTGCTCGCGGCGGCCGGCGTCGACGATGCGGCGCTGCCGGCGCGTTCGACCGGCGCGATCAGGCGCGAGCTGATCGCGCGTTCGGTGATGGCGCTCGGCGTCGCACCGGCGCGCTGGATCGCCGACTACTACCGGCTCGGCAAGCAGATCGCCGAGGCCGAACTCGCGCCGCTCGTCGAGGCGGGCGAACTCGAGCGCGTGACGGTCGAGGGCTGGGACAAACCCGGCTACGTGCATCGGGCGAACCGCGAAACCGCGCAGCGCGCGGCCGACGGGCGCCTGCGCGCGACGCACACGACGCTGCTGTCGCCGTTCGATCCGGTGGTGTGGGATCGCGACCGCGCGCTCGCGTTCTTCGATTTCGACTACCGCATCGAGTGCTACACGCCGGAACCGAAACGGCGCTACGGCTATTTCGTGCTGCCGATCCTGGATCGCGGCCGGCTCGTCGGCCGGCTCGACGCGAAGGCGCATCGCAAGGACGCGGTGTTCGAGTTGAAGGCGATCTTTCTCGAAGACGGCGTGCGCGTCGACGACGCGCTCGTCGGCGCCGTCGCGACCGCGATCGCCGAATGCGCGCAGTGGCACGCGACGCCGGCGGTGCGCATCGCGCGCAGCGAGCCGCGCGAACTGGCGGCGGCGCTGCGCTCGGCGTTGCGCTAGAAGAGATCGAACGTCAGACCTTCGCGTTCGTTATCCCAGATCGTGCTGAAGACCCACCAGCGCGCGCCGTCGTGGAACAGCTGTATCGAGTTCGCGCCGCGCTTGATCACGTGCGGCGAGTCGGGCGACGTGCGCGCCTCGTAGCGGCTCCACACGTGCGCGACCTGGCCGAAGCGCTCGACGCGCTGCGCCGTTTCGATCTCGTGGAAATCGTTCGCGGCGAAGAACGGCGCGACGTTCTCGATGTAGGTGTCGTTGTCGAACACCTGCGCCTCGATGCGGCCGTCTTCGTGCACGACGGTGCGCAGGCTGCGCGCGCCGGGCCAGTGCAGGAAGCGGAAGCGCTCCCAGTCGCGCGGCGCGCCGGCCGCGCCGGAGATGCAGGCGTAGATCGCCGGGATGAGGGTTTCGATGCGTTCGGCGTCGCGTTGCCAGTCGGCTCGGGTCATGACGGTTCTCGGCGCGGATGGAGGGCCGAGTCTGCGAGTCGCGACGCCGCCGCCGCCTGTGCGGAAAGTCGCGGACGTGCGACGATGACGCGATCGGACCACCGGAGCGGGCGATGAACGCATTGTGCAGAATGCTGGTTTTTGCAGGGCTCGTCGCCGCATGCGCCGCGGCCGTCGCGGCGGAGCCGGAACTGAAGAAGCTGCGCATTCCGGCAACCGCGCGCGTCGGCAGCGACGAGGTCGGCGCGCCGGCCCAGTTCGAACTCGTGTGCCACGGCGCGAAGAACGGCGCGCTGAGCCTCGCGCTGATCCTGTCGTCGCCCGATGCGATCAAGACGTTTCCGCTGCCCGACTTCGAAGGCCCGGACGGCATCGGCGAATCGAACGACGTCGCGCGCTGGGGCGTCGATACGCGCGGCGACGCGGTGCAGGCGTCGGGTTCGATCGGCGGCTGGTACGGCGTCGACGGCGACGGTTTTTTGCTGTCGCGCTCGGAGCGCGCGCACAAGGCGACGCCGCTCGCGACGATCGTCGCGGCGATGGGCAAGCCCGAGGCGAAGCGGCTGCGGTTGTCGGTGGCCTCGCCCAAGGGCGGCGAAGCGCTGCAGGCGCAGGCGTCGCTCGACGGGCATCAGGCCGATCTGGCGGCGACCGCCAAGGCTTGCCTGCCGTAGAACGGCCGCGCTATTTCGCGCGCTCGTAGTGCCAGTCCTCGCCCTGGAGCTTGCCGTCGACGGTGCCTTCGGTGCGCGCGTCGAGACGATCGGCGCCGGCGCGGCGATAGATCACGCGCTGCGGAAAGTCGTGCTGCGGGTTTTCGAACGTGACACTGTCGGCCTCGACCTTGATCGCGGCGAACTCGGTCGGCGCCGCGCCGCGCGGCTGCGCGACGAACACCAGCGCGTCGCCGCGCGCCTCGATGCGCAGGAATTCGAAGAACGGCTTCCTGCCGCCGACCGTGCGGCCGGCGCCGACCATGAGCCCGTCGGCCGGCGCGAGCCAGATTTCCTCGGTCGTGGTTTTGCCGTTCGAGGTCTTCCAGTGGCCGGCGAGCCACGCCGGCAGCTCGGCCGCGTTCGCGGCGATACCGGCAAGGAGGAGGGCGATAGCTGCGGCAGTGCGGATCATGGCGGCCCCGGCGATGTCGAAACGCGCGGCGATTATGCGCCGTCGCCGCGCCCGACGGGCCGATGGCCGCTCCGACCCCCGGCCTTTGACGCGGCGCAACGTGCCGCGTAGCCTCGCGCGCCGGGGACATCATGCGCATCACTTTCGAACTCGAACCGACCGACATCGCCCGTTTCCACGAAGCGCTCGCGCGCGCCGAACGCCTGGCGCACACGATGGACGAATGCGACATCGTCGAAACGGCCAAGGACGCGCTCAACGCGCTGCCGATCGGCGGCGCGCCGAGCTACGTGCGCGTGCGCCTGACGGCCGTGCAGCGCATGATCCTGATGCTCGAGGACGAGGAGTGGGGCCTGCCGTCCGCCGAGCGCGGCGAGGTGCTGCGCACGCTCGTCTACTTCGCCGATCCCGAGGACATGATTCCCGACCACGTCGAGGTGATCGGCCTGCTCGACGATGCGATCATGCTCGAACTGTTGCTGCGGCGGCTCAAGCACGTGCTGCAGGCGTACGACGATTTCTGCGCGTTCCGGCGCGCGTACGCTCAGGCGACCGACGCTGCCGCGCGGCACGAGCGCGGCACCGCCCTGGCGCGCAAACGCGACGCGCTGCGCGTTCGCATGCGCCGCAGGCTCGAAAAAATCGAGGCCGCGCGTCCGTAAGCGGTGCCTCGTTGCGTTGTAACGTCCAGGCTGCGATCCCCTGCGCACCGAACCTGGCCGACCATGAGCGATAACGATACGTCCGAGCGCCGCGACGCGGCCGCGCGCTACACCATCCGCGCGGCGCGCGAAGACGAGGCGCAGCGCCTGTCGACGCTGATGCGCGCCTGTTTTCTTGCCGCCTACCGCGATTCGGCGACGCCGGAAAACATCGCCGCGCACCTGGATCGCAGCTACCGCACCGATCTGCAGGCCGCCGAGCTCGCGCGGCCGCAGCGGCGCACGCTCGTCGCGGAAGCCGACGGCGCCTGGGCCGGCTACGCGCAGGTCGATTTCGCGACCGACCCGCCGGTGCCGCTCGACGTTTCCGGCGCCGTGCAGCTGTCGCGCATTTACCTCTTGCCCGAGCACCACGGCACGGGCCTCGCCGCGCGCCTGCTCGGCGCGGTACGCGACCTCGCGGCCGGCCAGGGCGCCGGCGCGTGGTGGCTCACGGTGTGGAAGGAATCGCCGCGCGCGATCGCGTTCTACCGGGCGCAGGGCTTTCGCGAGGTCGGCGAATGCACGTTCCTGATCGGCGACGACCCGCAGGTCGACTACGTCATGGTCGGGCCGATCAGGCCGGCGGGCTGAGCCCGCCCGGCGCGTCGGATGACGCGGCGGGCCGGGGCCGCTAACATTCGCGCCCCGAATTGAAGGCAACGTCCATGATCGCCGAGAAAGACAAGATCGTCAGCTTCCACTATTCGCTTACCGACGAGAGCGGCGAAGTGGTCGACTCCTCGCAGACGCGCGGCGTGCCGCTGTCGGTGCTGCTCGGCCACGGCAACATCATCCCGGCCATGGACAAGGCGCTCGTCGGCAAGACCGCCGGCGACAAGTTCGAAGTGGTCGCGGCGCCGGACGAGGCCTACGGTCCGCGCAACGACGACGCGAAGCAGCGCGTGCCGAAGAAGTACTTCCAGAACGGCGCGAAGCTCAAGGCCGGCGACGTGACGGTGCTGGCGTTGAAGCAGGGCGGCCAGCGCGTCGTGACCGTGCTGAAGGTCGGCATGACCGCGATCGACGTGGATCTCAACCATCCGCTCGCGGGCCAGACGCTGAAGTTCGACGTCGAGGTGGTGTCGGTGCGCGATCCGGACGAGAGCGAGCTCGCTCACGGTCACGCGCATGGCGACGGCGGCGCAGGGCATTGACGGGAGAAATCGCATGAGCACGATCCGCGTACTCGGCATCTGCGGCAGTCTGCGCAAGGGTTCGTACAACCGCATGCTGCTCAAGGCGGCCGGCGAGGAACTGCCCGAAGGCATGACCCTGACGACGGCCGACATCGCCGGCATTCCGGCGTACGACACCGACGTCGAGGGCAATCCGCCCGAATCGGTGAAAAAGCTCAAGGCGCAGATCCGCGAGGCCGACGCGCTGCTGATCGTTTCTCCGGAGTATAACTATTCCATTCCGGGACATTTGAAGAACGCGATCGACTGGGCGTCGCGTCCGCCGCAGGAAAGTCCGTTCCGCGACAAGCCGCTGGCGATCATGGGCGCAAGCATCAGCGCGCTCGGCACCGCGCGCATGCAGTATCACCTGCGCCAGGTCGCGGTGTTCCTCGACATGCACGTGCTGAACAAGCCCGAGGTCATGGTGGCCGGCGCGCAGGACAAGTTCGACGCCGACGGCAAGCTGACCGACGCCAAGACGCGCGAAATCGTGCACAAGGCGATGGTCGCGCTCGGCGAGTGGACGAAGCGGTTGAAGGTTTGACGTCGCGCTGAAAGCTGACGCTCCCTCTCCCCCGCAGGCTTGCGGGGGAGAGGGCCGGGGTGAGGGGGAGAGCGCTGCGCATTTCGTCGAGTTCGAGGAAGTGCCTGGCGTCACCCCCTCACCTGACGTACATGGATGTACTAATGCCGCGGGCGCAGGATGCGCACGAGCGGCCAACCCTCTCCCCCAAGCGAGCTTGGGGGAGAGGGCTTTGAAAGCATGTCGCGACTTTCAACGAAAAAGTCGTTTCGCCCCGTCGTAGTGCTGGCGCCAGTAATCCCCGTCCAGCGCATCGAGCCGCACCGTGCCGCCGCTGTTCGGCGCATGCACGAATCGCCCTTCGCCGATGTAGATGCCGACGTGGCTGACGCTGCCGCCGTCGCGGAAGAACACGAGATCGCCCGGCATCAGCTTGCCGCGGCTGATCTTGGGCGCCTTGAGTTCGCTGATCGCCTCGGCACTGCGCGGCAGCTTGACGCCGGCGACGTCGGCGAAGATGTAGCCGATCAGGCCGCTGCAGTCGAAGCCGGTCTGCGGCGTGTTGCCGCCGTAGCGGTACGGCGTGCCGACGAGGCTGATCGCGCGGAACAGCACTTCGTTCGCCGTCGCCTCCTGCGCCGGCGTATAGCCTTCGAACTTGACCGCCTTGCGTCCGCACGCGGCGAGGAGGCTCGCGGCGAGCGCCAGCGCGCACCAGCGCAGGATCGTCGTCACGGCACGGGGCTCAGGCGTTCGAGTCCGCTCGGTGCCAGGCGCGGCCACGGAAAGAGCGGACCCGGATCGCGCTTGCGCCTGACCGTCACGGCGGCGTCGTCGCTCGCCGGCACGTCGGCGGTGTCGAGATCTTCGTGGCCGGCGACGTAGCGCAGGTTCGGCAGGTCGCGGCGCAGCTGTCCGATCAGCGCGAGCAGCGCGCCGATCTGCGCCTCGGTGTACGGCTCGGTCATCGCCTGCCGGCGCGAGTCGAACCAGTCGGGCCAGCGGCCGCGGTTGACGAGTTCGACGCCGATCGAGCGTTCGTTGTAGCCGCGCGTGTGATGCGCGATGCGCGTCGGCGCGACGTAGCGATACAGCGCGCCGTCGCGATCGATGTAGTAGTGGCCGCTGTTGCCGCCGCCCGATTCGTACAGCACGCGCTCGCCGTACTCGCGCGCGGTGGCGAGGTCGGGCAGCTCGGTGCAATGGATGACCAGGAGGTCGACGGCGGCGGCGGGACGTGCGGCGAGCCGTGCTTCGTACGGCAGCGGGGCGGCGTGGATCGGCAGGTCGACGGGCATGCGTGCGAGTCTCGCAGATGGCCGCGGCGCTGCCAACGCGCTAGCATGCGCCCGCTTCGCCTCGCGGAAACCCCCATGAAAGGCCACGTCATCCTCTCGCACGGCTCCGACAGCGGCCCGGACGCGACGAAAGTGTCGGCGCTCGCGCAGGTCGCCGAAAGCTGCGGCTGGCGCGCGAGCCGGCCGGACTATCGCGATCTCGACGCGCGCGGCATGGTCGCCTGCGTCGCGCCGCGCATCGCACGCCTGCGCCACAAGGTGCGGCCCGGCGAGCGCACGGTGTTCGCCGGTTCGAGCATGGGTTCGTTCGTGTCGGGTCTCGCGTCGCTCGAAACGACGATCGACGCGCTGTTCCTGCTCGCGCTGCCGTTGGAGATCCCCGGCTACGGCGCGTTCGACGCCTCGCGCGTGCCGACGTGGATCGTGCACGGCTGGAGCGACGAGCTGTGCCCCGCGTCCGAGGTCGTGACGTTCGCGCGCCAGCGCCGCGCCAATCTCCTGATGCTGGCCGATACGCATCGCCTGGCCGATCACCTCGAGCTGATCGGCGACCATTTCCGCGCGTTCCTGCGCGCCGTCGAAGCCGAGCCCGATCTCGCTTCGCTGCCGGATATCGAACAGACGTGAATTTTTTCGCCACCTGCCCGAAAGGGCTCGAATACCTGTTGCGCGACGAACTCGCCGCGCTCGGCGCGAGCGACGCGCGCGAAGCCCTGGCCGGCGTGCATTTCGCCGGCGATCTCGCCGTCGCTTATCGCGCGCTGCTCTGGTCGCGCCTGGCCAGCCGGATACTGATGCCGATCGCGCAGTTCGACGCGCCGGACGGCGAAGCGCTGTACGAAGGCGTCGCCGCGGTCGATTTTTCCGCGCACCTGGGCGAGACCGCGACGTTCGCCGTCGACGCGAACGGTTCGACCAAGGGCATCACGCACACGCACTACGCGGTGCAGCGCGTGAAGGACGCCGTGGTCGACCAGTTCCGCCGCCGCTCGGGCGAGCGGCCGGCGATCGACACGGAACGGCCGGCGGTGCGCCTGAACCTGCTGCTGCGCCGCGAGCGCGGCACGCTGTCGCTCGATCTTTCCGGCGCGCCGCTGCACCAGCGCGGCTGGCGCGACGGACACGGCAAGGCGTCGCTCAAGGAAAACCTCGCGAGCGCGATGCTCGTGCGCGCGCACTGGCCGAAGATCGCCGCGGACGGCGGCCCGCTGGTCGATCCGATGTGCGGCTCGGGCACGCTGCTCGTCGAAGGCGCGTGGATGGCCGCCGACGTGGCCCCCGGCTGGAAGCGCGAGTACTACGGTGTCGCCGGCTGGCTCGGCCACGATGCGGCGTTGTGGAAGACGCTGCGCGACGAGGTCGACGAGCGCGCGCAGACGGGCCTGGCGAAGCTCGACGCGCGGTTCTTCGGCTTCGACCAGGACCCGGCGGTGCTCAACGAGGCGCGTCACAACGCGCAGCGCGCGGGCGTGGCCGGCTTTCTGCACCTGGGCCGGCAGTCGCTGTCGCATCTGAAGCGCACGCAGGAATGCGTGCGGCCGGGCCTCGTCATCGTCAATCCGCCCTACGGGCAGCGCCTGGGCGAGCGCGACGCGCTCGTGCCGCTGTATCGCGAACTCGGCGAGAAGCTCGCGGGCGAGTTCGCCGGCTGGCGCGCGAGCGCGATCACGTCCGAGCCCGATCTCGGCCGCGCGATCGGGCTGCGCGCCGAGAAAAAGTACGCGCTGTACAACGGCGCGATCGAGTGCCAGTTGTTGAATTTCGATCTTACGGTTCAAGAGCCAACGGAGCCGCGCGTGCCGAAGCCGCTGTCGCCCGGCGCGCAGATGCTGAAGAACCGCATCGAGAAGAACCGCAAGCACCTGAAGAAGCGCGTCGAGCGCGACGGCGTCGAATGCTATCGCCTGTACGATGCCGACCTGCCCGAATACGCCGCCGCGATCGACGTCTACGGCGAGTATCTGCACATCCAGGAATACCAGGCGCCGTCGAGCATTCCCGAAGAAACCGCGCGCACCCGCTGGCGCGAGATCGTGCGCGTCGCCGGCGAAACGCTCGGCGTGCCGCGCGAGAAGATCGCGCTCAAGCAGCGCTATCGCGCGAAGGGCGGCGAGAAATACGGCCGCATGGACCAGCGCGGCGAATTCGTCGAAGTCGGGGAGGGCGGTCTGCGCTTTCTCGTGAACCTGTGGGACTACCTCGACACCGGTCTGTTTCTCGATCACCGGCCGCTGCGCGCCCGGGTGCGCGAACTCGCGCGCGGCAAGCGATTTCTGAACCTCTTCTGCTACACCGGTTCGGTCAGCGTCTACGCCGCGGCCGGCGGCGCGGCGGCGACGACGAGCGTCGATCTGTCGAATACGTATCTCGAATGGGCGTCGAGCAATCTCACGCTGAACGGGTATGCCGGACCGCCGCACCGGCTCGTGCAGGCGGACGCGCAGGCGTTCGTCGACCACGATCGCGGCGTCTACGATCTCATCTTCGTCGACCCGCCGACGTTCTCCAATTCCAAGCGCGCCGACGATTTCGACGTCCAGCGCGACCACGTGCGCCTGCTCCTGGCCTGCGCGCGGCGGCTGGCGCCGGGCGGCCTGATCCTTTTTTCGAACAATTACCGGCGCTTCGAGCTCGATGCCGTGGCGCTGTCGTCGCTCGCGGTGCGCGACATCAGCGCGGCGACGATCCCGTTCGATTTCGAGCGCGACGCGAAAATCCACCGCGCATGGGAACTGCGTCACGCGTCCGGGGCGTAGCGGTCCGCAAATCTGAACGAAACTCGCCGCCTGACGGACCCCGTAAGCGGCGATTCAGCCGCGCGACCGCAGCATGGACTCGCAACTTCCGCAGGCCACGACCATGAATGCCACTACTCGCAAACTTCTCATCGCCGTTTTCGCCGTCGTCGCGTTCGCGCTGACGCCGTCCGCCTTCGCTCGCGACCATTATTCGATCTCGATCGGCGGCCCGGGCTACGGCGTCAGTTACTCCAACCACCACGGTGGTCACTGGGGCGGTTGGGTGTCGGGCGGTTATGGCTACTACGACGGTCCGTACCGCTATTCGTCGTACTACGCACCGGTCTACTACCCGGCGTATCGACCGTATCCGCGATACCGCACGGTGGTCTACGAACGGCCGGTCTACCGCTACTACGATCGTTACGATCGCTATGACCGCTACGACCACCGCGATCATCGCCGTCACGACCGCTACTACGATCGCGACCGCCACTACAGCCACCGCGATCGGTACTACGACCGCTAAAGGTTCAACGGTCCCACGCCGGCGGACTCGCCCCTTCCCCTTGGGCACCGCCGGTAACCGGAACCCCGCCGCCTTTCCCCTGAGGCGGCGGGGTTCTTCTTTTCCGAGGTTTACTTTTTCGCGTCGCGCGCGGCCCGTTCCGCGTCGCGGAACGCCTCCTTGTCGATGACGTCGATGCGCGCGATCGGACACGGCACGCCGTCGTCGCCGACGATCGCCTCGTTCGCGTCGCCGCAGGCGCGGTCGAGCGCGTTGTTGAGCCGGAAATGCAGCGCCGCGCCCTTGCCGAAACGCGGACATTGCGCGCTGGCCATCGTCACGCGGTAGTAGTAGCGGTCGGCGCGCAGCACGAGGCCGTCGGCGCCCGTCGCGTACCACTCACCGACGCGGTCGGGCCGCAGGCATTGCGCGTACGGCAGGCGCTCGGACGCGCGGGCCGGGGCGGCGACGAGTGCGAGCAGCGCGATAACGAGCGTTTTCATGGGGATGCTCCGTCAAAGGAAGAACAAGACGGCACGGCCCGTCAAGCCGTCGCGCCGCCGCCGCCCGCCATGGTACAAAGGGCGCCGCTCCTGCCGGACCCTCGCATGCACGACCGCGCCAAACCCGCACGCGGACCGAACGGTCCGTCGCCGACGCTGACCTTCTTCAAGCAATGGTTGAAGAATCCGCTGTCGGTAGCGGCGTTGTCGCCGTCGAGCCGCCAATTGGCGCGCCTGATGGTGCGCGAGCTGCCGAAGGATGCCGAACGCGTGGTCGAACTCGGCGGCGGTACGGGCGTCTTCACGCAGGCAATGCTCGAACACGGCATCGAGCCCCAGCGGCTGATGGTCGTCGAACTGAACGCGGAACTGCATCAGTTCCTGCACCAGCGCTTTCCGGACGTCCGCGTCGTCTGCGGCGACGCGCGGCAGCTGCCGGCGCTGGTCGACGAGCACCGCTTCGGCGACAGCCCGGTCGACGCGATCGTGAGCGGCCTGGGCCTCCTGTCGATGCCCAAATCGCTGCAGCGCGAGATTCTCGAAGGCGCGTTCGCGGTACTGCCGCCGGAAGGCCGCTACATCCAGTTCACGTACGGTCCGGTGAGCCCGGTCGGGCGCGAGATCCTCGACGATCTCGGCCTCGTCGTGCGCCGCGGCGGCTTCGCGTGGTGGAACATCCCGCCGGCCTCGGTGTTCGTCTACACCCGTTCGCGCTCGAAGCCGATTCATCCGGTGCGCGCGAAGGACAAAACCTAAAGCAATCCTCGCTCGACCAGCCACGCGCGCGCGTCTTCCGCGTCGCGCTCGAACCACGCGCGCGTCGAACCGAGGCGGTAGGTGTAGCCCCAGGCGTCCATGTCGCGCATCAGCCGATCGCTGCCGACGTCCGGCAGCTCACCCGCCAGCACGATCTGCAGATAGCACGTGGCGTCCTCCTCGGCGACCGAATCGGTCGCGTCGGTGTGCACGAGTGCGCGCCGCTCCGGCGGCAGCACGATGAGATGACAGGCCTCGTGCAGCAGCGAGTGCACCGGCGTGTCGCCGCGCGCGTAGACGGTCGTGCCGATGATGCCGGCCTCAGGCTCGCCCCAGAAGCTGCCGGGTATCGGCGCGCCGTCGGGCACGATCCGAAGCGCCAGCGCGTGCCGCCCGAGCAGCGCCGCGATCGCGGCAAGATCGGTCTGCGCGAGCGTCGTTACCGCCGCCGCGTCGTGCGCCTCGCCCACGCGTTCACACTTCGCCGGCGGCCGCGGGCGCCTGGCTCTTGTCCGGCAGCGTCACGGTGAGTTCGAGCACGTCGTGTTCGCCTTCGTGTTCGACCTTGATGTCCACCGCGTCCTGATCGACGTTGACGTACTTGCGGATCACTTCGAGCAGTTCGCGGCGCAGCAGCGGCAGGTAGTCGGGGCTGCCGCGCGCGCTGCGCTCCTGCGCGACGATGATGCGCAGGCGCTCCTTGGCGATCGTCGCGGTGTTCTTCGGGCGGGCGCGCAGGAAATCGAAAATACCCATGCTCAGCTCCCGAACAGTCGAGACAGGATGCCCTTCTTCGGTACGTCGAGGAATCGCATCGGACGTTCCTGGCCGAGCAGGCGCGCAACCGCGTCGTCGTAGGCGAGGCCCGCGTGCGAGGTCTCGTCGAGAATCACCGGCACGCCGGCGTTGGACGCGGCGAGCACGCCTTCCGATTCGGGAATGATGCCGAGCACTTCGATGCCGAGAATTTCCTTGACGTCCTCGATGCTCATCATGTCGCCGCTGGCCACGCGCGCCGGGTTGTAGCGCGTCAGCAGCAGGTGCTGCTTGACCGGATCGCCGCCGGCCTCGGCGCGGCGCGTCTTGGACGACAGGAGGCCCAGAATGCGGTCGGAGTCGCGCACCGACGACACTTCGGGATTGACCACGACGATCGCGCGATCGGCGAAATACATCGCCAGGAACGCGCCTTTTTCGATGCCGGCCGGCGAATCGCAGACGACGTAGTCGAAGCCTTCGTCCCGGAACTCGTTGAGCACGCGCTCGACGCCGTCCTTGGTCAGCGCGTCCTTGTCGCGCGTCTGCGACGCGGCGAGCACATGCAGATTTTCGAAGCGCTTGTCCTTGATCAGCGCCTGCTTGAGCGTGCATTCGGCGTGGATCACGTTGACGAAGTCGTACACGACCCGGCGCTCGCAACCCATGATGAGGTCGAGATTGCGCAGGCCGACGTCGAAGTCGATGACCGCGACCTTCTTGCCGTGCCGGGCCAGGCCGACCGCGATCGACGCGCTGGTGGTGGTTTTGCCGACTCCGCCCTTGCCGGAAGTGACGACGATGAACTCAGTCAATGCTCTCTCTCCGTGTGGCTCTTGATGACGCTCCGCACCCTTAGCCGAGCCTGGCCAGGTGCAGTTTCTCCCCCTCCAGCCACGCCTGCACGGGCTTGCCGCGCAGATCCGCCGGAATGTCTTCGAAGACGCGATAGTGGCCGGCGATCGACACCAGTTCGGCCTGGAAATCCTGGCAATAGATGCGCGCGGTCGCGTCGCCCTGCGCGCCGGCGATCACCTTGCCGCGCAGCGGCGCGTAGACGTGCACCGAGCCGTCGGCGATCACTTCGGCGCCGTTGCCGACCATCGCGGTGATGACGAGGTCGGTGCCGCGCGCGTAGATCTGCTGTCCCGAGCGCACCGGCTGCGACTGGTGCTGACCGGCCGCGTTGCCCGTGCCGCGCGACGGCGGAGGCGGCGTACGGCGCTCCTCGCGCGGCGCGCGCGATTCGGGCGGCGGCGTCGGCGCGTGCGCGGCGTCGCCCGGCTCGTACGCCGCGCGGAATTTCGCGAACAGCGGCAGATCGAGCGACTGCGCCAGGTTTTCGTTCTCGCTCGTGCCGTAGGCGAGGCCGACCGGCAGCATGCCCGCGTCGCGGATCGTCGCGAGCACGGCGCGGACGGTTTCGACGGGCGGCAGCGCGGGCAGATGCGACAGGTCGAGCACGACCGGGGCGCGGCGGAACAGCTGCGGAGCGGTGTCGACCTTGTGCGCGAGTTCCTGCGCGAGCGCGGCGAGGTCCAGGTGCTTGATGCGCAGGTTGGCGATGCCGACCTGTCCGAACTTCAGTTCGCCGACCGGCTCGGCCGCGGGCATCACCTTGGCCATGCGGTCACTGACCGCCTGCCGCGCGGCGCGGCGACGGCGGGCCGCTGCGCGGGCGCTCGGCCAGCCACGGCTGGTTCGGCAGCTGCCCCGTCGGGCCGTTCAGGTAGGTGTCGCGGACATAGGCGTAGCTGGGAAGATCCTTCGCCAGCAGGCTCACGCGCTTGCCGACGCCCGGCATGATCTGCTGCCCCACCTCGTGGAAGCCGTAGGTGCCGTGGAACAGCACCGAGACGTCGTCGCGCGGCTCCAGGAACACCTCGCACGAGAGCACCGGCACGCGCACTTCGGCGTAGCTCGTGGCGTCGGCGTAGAACACGCGGCCGAGGCCGAGGCCGCGGTACGGCTTGGCCACGACGATGCGGTCGATGTACACGAACGCCGGATAGCGTTCGCGAAACCAGAGGAAATTCGCGCTTTCGTAGTCGTTGTTTTCGCGCAGTGCGATCAGGAAGCCGGCGATGTGGCCGTCGACTTCGGCGACCCGGAAATATTCCGCATTGTCGAAAAAGCGACTGACCTTCGCGGTGTCCAGCGGCAGAATCGTGGGGCCGGCGGCGTTATTCAATGCAAGGACGTGATCCAGCTCGTGCTCGCGCACGTCGCGGATGGCGATGGCCATTCGTTGCTCCAGCGGTATTGCGGGGCGGCCCGGTTCGGCGCCCACCGATCGGCGGATTATCGCACGGGGGCAGGGCTCAAGCCATTGCGCGGCGCGGCAGATCGGGTTAAGGAATCGTAAGCGCCGCGCCCGCCGCCCGTTGCCCGCGCCGGATGACTTTCAACAGTTGCCCTTGGCGCCGGCGCGCCTATGATCGGGGCCATGCCGATTTCCCAGTTCAACCACATCCGCCTGCTGCGCTACGCGGGGCTGTTCACGTATCTGTGCGTCGGCGTGCCGCTGTTGCGCTACAACACGCTGCTCGACGAGATGTTCGAACGGCAGCGGCCGCCGGCCTATCTCGTCTACTGGCTGCTGTGCTACCTCGTGTTCGGCGTCGTCTACTGGCTCCTGACGCACCGCCTGGGCAGCGCGCGCGTGTCGCCGCTGAAGATCGCGCTGCTCGCGGTCGTCGTCGCGGCGGCCGTCGCGGTCGGCTGGTTCAGCCAGAGCGGCCTGTCGGCGCTGCTGCTGGTGGTCGTCGCGGGCCTCTTGCCGTGGATCTTGCCGCTGCGCGTCGCGATGATCTGGGCGATATTGCAAAATTATCTTTTGGTGCCCGGCTTCGCGAGCATTCCCGGCTGGACGGTGACCGAGGCGCTGCTGCAGGCGAGCATGTACCTGGGCCTTTCGGTGATGACGTTCTTTACGTCGGTGGTCGCCAAGCAGCAGGCAGAGGCGCGCGACGAGCAGCGCCGGCTCAACTCCGAACTGCGCGCGACGCGCGCGCTCCTGGCCGAATCGAGCCGCATCGCCGAGCGCCTGCGCATCGCGCGCGAGCTGCACGATCTCGTCGGCCATCACCTCACCGCGCTGAGCCTCAATCTTGAAGTGGCGAGCCACCTCGTGCACCAGCCGGCCCAGGAACACGTGCGCAAGGCGCAGTCGGTCGCCAAGCTCTTGCTGACCGACGTGCGCGAAGTGGTCAGCCAGATGCGCGAGGACGACGCGATCGACCTCACGCAGGCGCTGCAGACGCTGATCGAGGGCGTGCCGCAGCTCGACATCCGGCTCGAACTTCCGCCGCGCTTCTCGGTCGACGATCCGCGCCGCGCGCAGGTGCTCTTGCGTTGCGCGCAGGAGATCATCACCAATACTGTTCGCCATTCGGGCGCCGACACCTTGTGGCTGCGCTTCGAACTGGCCGACGGCACAGCGGTCATCCGCTCGCGCGACGACGGTCGCGGCGCGGAAGGCCTCAAACCGGGCAACGGACTTTCCGGCATGCGCGAACGTCTTGCGCAGTTCGGCGGTCGCCTCGACATCAACACCGCACGGGACCAGGGGTTCGCACTGAACGCCTGGCTGCCGCTGGAGACGACGACATGATTTCGGTTTTGCTGGTGGACGATCAAACGCTGGTGCGGCAGGGTATCCGGAGCCTGCTCGAGCTTTCCGACGACATCCGCGTGATCGCCGAGGCCGCCGACGGCGCGCAGGCGGTGCAGATGATTCCGCAGGCCAAGCCCGACGTCGTGCTGCTCGACCTGCGCATGCCCGGCATGAGCGGCATCGACGTGCTCAACACCTTGTCGCAGAGCAACCAGCTGCCGGCGACGATCATCCTGACGACGTTCGACGACGACCAGCTCGTGCTGGCCGGACTGAAAGCCGGCGCGCGCGGCTATCTGCTCAAGGACGTCTCGCTCGACCAGCTCGTCGACGCGGTCAAGGCCGTCGCCGCGGGCGGATCGCTCGTCGCGCCGGTGGTGACGCAGCGTCTGCTGTCGGGCCTCGAGCGCATGCACAACGAGTTCGTCAGCCTCGACCGGCCCGATCCCCTGACCGAGCGCGAGACGGAAATCCTGCGCCTGATGGCCGGCGGCTACAGCAACAAGGAAATCGCCAATTCGCTCGGCGTCGCCGAGGGCACGGTGAAAAATCACGTGTCAAATATTCTTTCCAAGCTCGGCGTGCGCGACCGGACCCGCGCGGTGCTCAAGGCGTTCGAGCTCGGCATCGTCTGATCGACTTCTTCCAGGCGGGGCGCGTCGCGCCCCCGACGAAAGTCCGGCGTTGCCGCGATTGCGGACCCGCGCGGGCGCCCGGGCGCCGCGCGGACGAACGTTTTTCGCCCCCTTGCGGGTTTTGGTTGCGCATCAGCCACTTGGCGCCGCCGCGTCGGCGCCGTCGCGTTCCGCGGCGCCCCAAATAACGATCCGTTCAGGCCGTGGTAAGTGATAGCCAATGCCTTACGGAGCAAGTACCATGCGCGACTCGGCGTCGCCTGTGCGCCGCGTCTGCGTGCGCGTCACGGGCGAGCTTTCTGATTCAGCCATCGATAGCGGCGACGGTCCGTCGGGCCGGCTTTGCGAAGAAGTAAGTCCTGGAGACATCTGGAATGACGCGTATTCTTGAATTCATTGTCGCCGCGGTCATCGTGTTCGTGCTGGCGGTCGTTTTCGGCCTGCTGCTGCCGTCGCACGGGCACGTCGAACGTTCGATCGACGTGAGCCACAACATCCGCCACGTCAACGACATGCTGATGAATTTCCGCCGCTTCCCGGAATGGGGTGCGCTGCGCCTGATGGACCCGCGCACGCAGTTCACGCCGGAAGGCCCGGATTTCGGCGTCGGCGCGAAGCTCGGCTTCCGCAGCGCCGAAGAATCGATCGGCACCGGCAGCTATGAAATCGTGTCGAACGAACCCGACTCCAAGATCGTGTGGAACATCACGAACGACTGGAAGGGCACGAACAAGGCCTACACGATCACGCTCGAGCCGCAGAAGAACGGCCGTATCGTCAAGGTCACCTGGGCCTACGACGTCGACTTCGGCAACGACCTGATCGCGCGCTATTCCGGCCTGTACCTGCACGGCGCGCCGGACCGCCAGATCCAGGCCAACCTCGGCAGCCTGCAGTCGCAGCTCGCGGTGATCCCGAACGTCGACTACACCCAGACCGACATCTTCATCGCCGACGTCGCCGCGCAGCCCGCGCTCGTCGTGCAGACCACGTCGCCGCGTTCGCTCGACGAGGTCGACTTCGCCACGTCCAAGGCGATGGAAGAAATGCAGGCGTACATGAAGAAGAACGGCCTGACCGCCGCCGGCCCGCGCAGCGTCGTGACGGTCGAGTGGGGCGACGAGAACTACACCTTCGACGTCGTGCAGCCGATCGACAAGGGCACCCTGACGATCGACAAGAAGGACTACACGATCGGACCGGCCGTGCCGCCGCCGGCCACGCCCGAACCGGAGATCGCGCCGGCCGAAGGCAGCGCGCCGCCGCCGCCGCCGCCGGAACTCAAGCCCGGCGAGCTCGACAAGAAGGGCAACCTCATCGTCGCCGGCAACATCCGCGCGCGCACCACGTACGCCGGCAAGGCGCTCGTGACGACGTGGGTCGGCAGCCCGGCCGGCCTGCCGCTGATGCGTCTTGCGCTCAAGGCCTTCGCGCTGTCGCGCGGCTACAAGTTCAACGACAACGTCAACAAATACTACGACCAGCTGCTGACCGACCCGGCGACCACCGCGCAGGACGAGCAGCAGTTCAAGGTGTTCCTGCCGATCACCGACAACGTCGCGGCGAACGAACCGCCGCCGCAGCCGGCCGCCGAACAGGTGCCCGCCGCCGCCGGCGGCGCGCACTGACGCGACGCCCCACGCGCATGGAAAAAACCCCCGCACCGCGGGGGTTTTTTTGCCCGAACGCCCGGGTTCGCGCAAACGCCGGAGTCCGGGAACTTATTCTTAACTTTGCTGTACATTCCGACGCGCTCCCGTTCGCCCGCGCAAGGCCAGCCGCCTTGCGCCGCGCGTGGCGGGGTTCTCGCACCGGCCGCGGATCCGGCCGGTTTCAAACGTCGCCGTTCCTCGCCGCGCATGCTGTTGCAGCGCGCGCGGCGGAGCGGCTTGCACCTTAAGACGTACCGGTGAAGAGACGATGATCGAAACCACACAACTGACGAAGCGCTACGGCAACCTGACTGCCGTCGACGGCATTTCGTTCAAGGTCGAGCCGGGGCAGGTGCTCGGCTTTCTCGGCCCGAACGGCGCCGGCAAATCCACCACGATGAAGATGATCGCGGGCTTTCTCGCGCCGACCTCCGGCGGCGCGAAGGTCTGCGGCTACGACGTCGAGAGCCAGCCGATCGAAGCGAAGCGCTCGC
The DNA here is from genome assembly GCF_025717065.2 of Tahibacter soli. Taxonomy (GTDB): domain Bacteria; phylum Pseudomonadota; class Gammaproteobacteria; order Xanthomonadales; family Rhodanobacteraceae; genus Tahibacter; species Tahibacter soli. The sequence continues at coordinate 516,597 of NZ_JAOVZO020000003.1, forward strand.
TCGGCTACCTGCCGGAAGGCGCGCCGAGCTACGGCGAAATGACGCCGCGCGCGTTCCTCGAATTCATCGCCGACGTGCGCGGCATCGCCGGCGACGCGCGCAAGCGGCGCCTCGACGACGTGATCGGACGCCTGCAGCTCGAAGGCGTGCTCGCGCAGCCGATCGACACGCTGTCGAAAGGCTTCAAGCGGCGCGTCGGACTCGCACAGGCGATCCTGCACGATCCGCCGGTGCTGATTCTCGACGAGCCGACCGACGGCCTCGATCCGAACCAGAAGCACGAAGTGCGCGCGCTGATCAACGCGATGTCGCACGACAAGATCATCGTCATCTCCACGCACATCCTCGAAGAAGTGCACGCGGTGTGCACGCGCGCGGTGATCATCGCCGGCGGCAAGCTGCTCGCCGACGCGACGCCGGCCGAACTCGAAACGCGCTCGCGCTACCACGGGGCCGTGTCGCTCACGGCGACGAACACCGGCGAGGCGCGCGCCGCGCTCGCGCGCGTGGCCGACATCGAGTCGATCGAGATCGACCCGCAGGATCACCGCATCACCGCGTTTCCGAAGAAGGGCCGGGCGATCTTCGTCGCGGTCAGCGACGCGCTCAAGGCGCAGAACGTGACGGTCAGCGAACTGGCGCTCGAAGCGGGCCGCCTCGACGAAGTGTTCCGCACCATCACGCAGCCGCAGATCAAGGGAGGCCGCGCATGAATCCGATCGCCACCGTGTTCCGGCGCGAACTGAAAGGCTATTTCGCGACGCCGGTCGCCTACGTGTTCATCGTGATCTTCCTGATACTCGCCGGTTCGCTGACGTTCTACTTCGGCGGCTTCTACGAACGTGGACAAGCGGATTTGTCGGCGTTCTTCATTTATCACCCGTGGCTGTACCTGTTCCTCGTGCCGGCGATCGCGATGCGTCTGTGGGCCGAGGAGCGCAAAAGCGGCACGATCGAGCTGCTGCTCACCCTGCCCATCACGATGTTCCAGGCCGTGCTCGCGAAGTTTCTCGCCGCGTGGGCGTTCGTCGGCATCGCGCTGGCGCTGACGTTTCCGATCTGGATCACCGTCAACTATCTCGGCGATCCCGACAACGGTGTGATCTTCACCGGCTACGTCGGCAGCTTTCTGATGGCCGGCGCGTTCCTCGCGATCGGCTCGTGCCTGTCGGCCGCCACGCGCAACCAGGTGGTCGCGTTCATCCTGACCGTCGTTGCGTGTTTCCTGCTGCTGCTCGCGGGCTTTCCGCTCGTGCTCGGCTTCTTCCAGACGATCCTCCCCCAGGGCGTCGTCGACGCGATTTCCGGGCTGTCGCTCTACGCGCACTTCGACGCGATTTCCAAAGGCGTGCTCGACCTGCGCGACATCGTCTACTTCGTGCTCACGATCGGCGCCTGGCTGTACGCGACCGCGATCGTGATCGATTTGAAGAAGGCCGACTAAGGAGCGCTCCCATGGCATTGAACCGCAAAACCCTGACCGGCAGCGCCCTCTTCATCCTCGCCCTGCTGTTCGTCGCCGTCCTGCTCGTGAGCAACGCGCTCTTGCGCGGCGCGCGCGTGGATCTCACGCAGAACCGGCTGTACACGCTGTCGGAAGGCACGCGCAACATCCTCACCAAGCTCGACGAGCCGGTAAACCTGTACTTGTACTATTCCGACAAGGCGACGCAGAACCTGCCGCAGCTGCGCGCGTACTACCAGCGCGTGCGCGAACTGCTCGAGGAAATGGCCGCGCGTTCGAACGGCAACCTGCGCCTGTCGGTGATCGACCCGCTGCCGTTCTCCGAAGAGGAAGACGCCGCCGCCGGCTACGGCCTGCAGGCCGTGCCGATCGACGCGAACGGCGAGAAGGCGTTCTTCGGACTCGCCGGCACCAACTCGACCAAGGGCCAGGCGATCATTCCGTTCTTCCGCCCGGACAAGGAAGCGTTCCTCGAGTACGACATCGCCAAGCTCGTGCACGACCTCAACACGACGAAGAAACCCGCGATCGGCCTGTTGTCGAGCCTGCCGCTGGCCGCCGGCTTCGATCCGGCCACGCGCCAGATGCGCGAGCCCTGGGCCGTGTACCAGGAACTGTCGCAGCTGTTCGAGGTGCGAGCGTTGAACGCGGCGCAGCTCAAATCGATCGACAAGGACATCGACGTCCTCATCGTCGTGCAGCCGAAGGATCTCTCCGACGACGCGCAGTACGCGCTCGACCAGTTCGTGCTGCGCGGCGGCCATCTCATGGTGTTCGTCGACCCGAGCGCGGAGCTGGACGATTCGGGCGCCGATCCGCAGAACCCGCAAGCCGCGATGATGGCCGACAAATCGTCCGACCTGCCGAAACTGTTCAAGGCGTGGGGCGTCGACTACGCGCGCGACAAGGTCGTGCTCGACCGCGCGCGCGCGCTGCAGATCAGCGGCCCGGACGGCGCGCCGGTGCGTCATCCGGGCATCCTCGGACTGACCAAGGCCGACCTCAGCCGCGACGACGTCATCACCGCGAATCTCGAGACGATCAACGTATCGAGCGCGGGCTATTTCGAGCTCGCGAAGGAGTCGACCGCCAAGCTCGTGCCGTTGATCCAGTCGAGCACCGATTCGGCGACCACCGGCGCCGACCGGCTCAAGTTCATGCCCGATCCGGCGACGCTGCTCAACGGCTTTGCGCCGACCGGCACGCCGTTCGTCGTCGCCGGCAGGCTCGAGGGCAAGTTCAAGACCGCGTTCCCGGAACGCAAGGACGAGGGGCATCTCGCCGAGGCGAAGGAAGCGAACGCGATCCTGCTCGTCGCCGACACCGACGTGCTGTCCGATCGACTGTGGGCACAGTCGACGAATTTCATGGGGCAGCGCCTCCTGACCGCGTTCGCGAACAACGGCGATCTCTTCATCAACGCCGTGGACAACCTCACCGGCGACACCGATCTGATCTCGATCCGCGGTCGCGCGACGTCGCAGCGGCCGTTCACGAAGGTCGAAGAGCTCAAGCGCTCGGCCGACATCGCGATGCGTTCGCAGGAGCAGAAGCTGCAGGGCGAACTGTCCGAGACCGAGCGCAAGCTGACCGAGCTGCAGAGCGCCAAGAGCCAGGACCAGCAGATGGTGCTCAGCCCCGAGCAGAAGGCCGAACTCGACAAGTTCATGAAGCGCAAAGTGGAAATCCGCAAGGAACTGCGCGAAGTGCGGCGGCGGCTCGACGCCGACATCGAGTCGCTCGGCACGCGGCTGAAGTTCTACAACATCCTCCTGATCCCGATCCTGCTCGTCCTCGGCGCGCTCGGTTTCGCGGCATGGAAGCGGCGCGCGGCCTGACGCGCAAGGAGCACTCATGAATCACATGAACCAGAAAACCGTTCTCGGCCTCGGTGTGGCGGCCCTCGCCGCGATCGCGATCGCCGCGGCGATCACCAGCGCGCGCAAGCCGGCGAGCGAAGCGACGCGCCCGGCCGACGCCTACGCGCTGCCGGAACTGCGCGATCATCTGAACGACGTGAAATCGCTGAGCGTGACCGGTGCGGGCAACCAGCTCGTCGTCACGGTCGAGAAGGGCGACAAGGGCTGGACGGTCAAGGAGCGCGGCGGCTACGCGGCCGACGTCGGCAAGGTGCGCGAGTACCTCACCAAGCTGTCCGAGGCGAAGCTCGTCGAGGCCAAGACGTCGAACGACAAGCGCTACGACGACCTCGGCGTCGGCGACGTCGGCGAGGCGGGCGCGAAGGGCATGCTCGTCGCGCTCGACGGGCTCGGCAAGCCGGTGCAGCTGATCGTCGGTTCGATCGCCACGCGCGGCGACGCGACGTTCGTGCGTCGCGCCGGCGACAAGCAGAGCTGGCTGGCGCGCGGCGCGCTCGTGCCGGACAAGAACACCGCGATGTGGCTGGCGAAGACGATCGCCGACGTGCCGGCGACGCGCGTGAAGGAAGTGACCCTGACGCGTCCGGACGGCAAGCGGCTGCGCGTGTACAAGGACGGGGAGGGCGACGCGAACTTCAAGGTGGCCGACGTGCCGAAAGGCCGCGAGCTGTCGTCGGAGTTCGCCGCGAACAGCGTCGGCACGACGCTCGCGGGGCTCAACCTCGAAGACGTGACGCCCGCCGCCCAGGCCGCACCGCCCGCAGACGGCAAAGTGAACAAGGCGAGTTTTGTCACATTCGACGGCGTGAGCGTCGCGATCGAGGCGTGGAAGGACGGCGAGAAGCACTACGCGCGCATCGTGCCGTCGTTCGACGCGGCCGCGGCGGACGCCGCGATCGCCGCGGCGCAGGCGAAAGCGAAGGCCGAGTTCGACGCAAAGCCCGCGCCGGCCGAGGGCGCTGCCAAGCCGGAGCCGCCGCTCGCGGTGTCCGACCCGGCCAGGGACAAGGAACAGCGGCTCAAGGCGCTCGGCGACGAAGTGGCGCAGATCAATGCACGCACCGAAGGCTGGACGATCGTGCTGCCGCAGTACAAGTTCGCCAATATCGACAAGTCGGTGGACGATCTGCTCAAGCCTTTGGAAGAGAAGAAGGCCGAGGCGAAGAAGAAGTAGTCGCACGGGCGGGCGCCGTACCTGCGGCGCCCGCTTTTGTCCTGCCTGCTTTTTGCTCGCTTTTTTGCTCGTCATTCCAGCGCAAGCTGGAATCCAGCTTCTGACTTTGTAGGCCGAAGAGCAAAGGCTGGATTCCAGCTTGCGCTGGAATGACGGCAATGGGAGACATCGCGTCATGTTCGAATCGCCACATAAGACGCTCGGCGCCATCGCCGCCATGCTCGGCGCCATCGCCGTCGCCCTCGGCGCCTTCGGCGCGCACGCCTTGCGCGGCACGCTCGACCCCGCCGCGCTCGCGATCTGGCAGACGGCCGTCAGTTATCTGTTCTGGCACGTGCTCGCCGCGCTCGCCGCGCTGCATGCGGGCGACGCGGCGAAGGCCGCCCGCATCGCCGCCGCGCTGCTCCTCGCCGGCGCGATCGTCTTCAGCGGATCGCTGTTCGCGCTCGCGCTCGGTGCGCCGCGTTGGTTCGGCGCGATCACGCCGGTCGGCGGCACGCTGCTCATTGCAGGCTGGATCGCGCTCGCGGCGCATTATCTGCGACGCGCATAAAGGCGTTATCGGATTATCGAATCGCGTTCGCCGCCGATCACGCAAAAAGACGGCGTTTAAAGCGCTTTCGCCGGTACTTTCGTCCTATCCCGAATTCCTTTCCGTACGGGTATAGAATCCCGTTACGCCGCAACTCCAATTACATAAGCGGCTCAATCAGGAGGGAATATCATGCAGCACGCGTGTACTCCGCGCGGCCGTTCCGGCCGTCTCGCTCTGGCCCTTGGCATCGCGCTCGCTGGCGCGGCCGTCCAGGCCGCCGAACCGATCAAGATTCCGCAGCTCAAAGGGCCGGCCAGCATCGCCTACGACGCCGAAGGCATACCGCTGATCAAGGCGTCGAACGAATACGACCTGGCGTTCCTGCAAGGCGTCGCGCACGCGCGCGACCGGTTCTTCGAGATGGACTTCAATCGCCGCGGCGCCAGCGGCACCGTCGCCGAACTCGTCGGCCAGAGCGCGCTCGCCAACGACGTGCAGACGCGCACGCTCGGCCTGCGCCGCGCCGCGTGGGCGACGTGGCAGGCCGCGAACGCCGACACGCGCGGCTGGCTCAAGGCCTACGCCGACGGCGTGAACTGGTGGCTGTCGACGACGCCCGCGCTGCCGCCCGAATACGCCGCGCTCGAAATCACGAAGGTCGAGCCGTGGTCGCCCGTCGACACGCTCGTAATCGGCAAGGCGCTCGCGTTCCAGCTGTCGTTCGACCTCGACATCCAGCAGACGCTCGAAGTCGGCGGCTACCAGCAGGCCGGTCAGGCCGCCGGTTTCGACGGCTCGGTGCTGTACTTCGGCGATACGCATCGCTTCGCGCCGCCGGACGATCGCGTGACGATCGCCAACGCCGCGCAGAACGCGGCGGAGTCGCCCGAGATCGCCAAGTCCGGCAGCGGATTCGGCATGCCGGCGATCGACGCCGAAACGCTCGAGCTCGCACGCGCCTATCGCGACAAGATCGCCGACCATCCGCTGATCGCGCCGCACCTCAAAGCGCGCGAGAACCGCGCCGGCAGCAACGAATGGGTGGTCGCGGGCTCGCTCACGCAGTCGGGCAAGGCGATCCTGTCGAACGATCCGCATCTGTCGCTCGCGCTGCCGTCGGTGTTCGTCGAACAGCACATCGTGAGCGAAAGCCCCGCGATCAACGCGACCGGCGTCACCGTGCCCGGCGCGCCGGGCGTCATCCAGGGCTGCAACGACCGCATCTGCTGGGGCACGACGACCAATCCGCTCGACGTCACCGACGTGTTCAAGGAGACGCTCAAACTCAACACCTACGGCCTGCCTTACGCGATCGTGCGCAGCAACGGCGCCGAGGAGCCGGTCGACTGGGTGTTCCAGAATTTCTATGTGAACAAAGTCGGCGACGGCCAGGCGGACAATCTCGCGCGCGACAACTCCATCGGCTACACGAACGGCGCGGTCACCGTGATCGTTCCGCGCCGCAACAACGGCCCGATCGTGCAGCTGTCGGGCAACACCGGCCTGTCGGTCGCGTACACGGGCTGGGGGGCGACGTTCGAACTCGAGTCGTTCCGCCGCATCAACCGTTCGCAGAATCGCGCCGAGTTCGAAGACGCGCTGACGTATTTCGACGTCGGCTCGCAGAACTTCGCCTACGCCGACGTCGACGGCAACATCGCCTACTACACGAGCGCCGAAGCGCCGGTGCGCACCGACCTGCAGACCGGCAACGCGCCGGGCGGAGGCATTCCGCCGTGGCTGATCCGCGACGGCACGGGCGCGCTCAAGCACGACTGGCTGCCGGTCGCGAACCGCCAGCCGAACCAGGCCGTGCCGTTCGAAGTGCTGCCGATCGCGGAAATGCCGCACATCGTGAATCCGGCGTCGGGCTATGTCGCGAATGCGAACAACGACCCGATCGGCACGACGCTCGACAACAACCCGCTCAACCAGGTGCGCCCGGGCGGCGGCCTGTACTACCTCAACTTCAACTACTCCGCCTATCGCATGGGTCGCATCGACCGCGTGCTCGACGACTATCGCTCGCGCGGACAGAAGGTCACGCCGGCCGACATGCAGAAGCTGCAGGCCAACAACCAGCTGATGGACGCCGAACTCGTCGCGCCGCATCTCGTGCACGCGCTCGAACGCGGAACGGCCGGTGGCGCGTGGGCGCCGCTTGCGGCACTCGCGAACGACGCGGCGGTCGAACAGGCCGTCAAGCGCATCGAGGAATGGAACTACGCCACGCCGACCGGCATCGCGCAGGGCTACGATCCGGGCGACAACCCGGCGTCGCTGCCGCAACCGACCCAGGCCGATATCGACGCGAGCGTCGCGGCGAGCCTGTTCGCCGTGTGGCGCGGGCAGGCGATCAAGAACACGGTCGATGCGACGCTGACGAAGGTCGGTCTCGGCAGCGCGCTGCCGGGCGGCGACGATGCGTATGCGTCGCTCAAGTTCCTGTTGGATAACTTTCAACTTCTGCGCGGCAAGGGGCTTTCGGGCGTGAACTTCTTCGCCGTGCCCGCGTCGGTCGGCACGCCGCCGACGCCCGAAGACGCGCGCGATTTCCTGCTGCTCAAGAGCATGCAGGACGGCCTCGCGCGCTTCGCGAGCGACGACTTCGCGCCGGCGTTCGGCAAGTCGACGAACCAGGAGGACTACCGCTGGGGCAAGCTGCATCGCATCACGTTCCGCCATCCGCTGGGCGGACCGTTCAACCTGCCGGGCGCCAATCCCTACGGCTTCGCCGATCTCGGCCCCGGCCTGCCGGGCGTCGCGCGTTCGGGCGGCTTCGATGCGGTCGACGCTTCGAGCCACAACGCGCGCGCGAGCGGTCTCAACGACTTCACCTTCGGCAGCGGCCCGGCTCGGCGCTTCGTCGGCGAAATGCAGACGAAGATCGCGGCGTCGGAGATCATCCCGGGCGGGCAGAGCGCGGTGCTCGGCAGTCCGTTGTACGCGAGCCAGCTCGGCCGCTGGCTGACGAACAACTACCATCCGCTGATCGTCAACCAGGCCGACGCGACGGCCGCTTCGCCGAACGTCACCAACTACGTTCCGTGATCGCTGCAACGCGGCGCGCGGACTTTCCGCGCGCCGCGTTGCACAATGGCGCCTGTTTCTCCACGTGCGTCGCCCGGCATGCCTCTGATTCCCCGCGGCTTCGACATCGCCGCCGCACGACGGCACCTGCGCCGTCGCGATCCCGCGCTCGGCGGCTGGATGCGCCGCATCGGTCCTCTCGAACACGATTTCGAACGCCGCTTCGATCCGGTCGACGCGTTGGCGCGCGCGATCCTGTACCAGCAGCTGTCGGGCCACGTCGCCGGCGCGATCGTCGCGCGCGTCGAGGCGCGCATGCCGCGCGCGGGCGTGCTCGACGCCGACGGCATCGCCGCGCTCGCCGACGACGATCTGCGCGCGTGCGGCGTGTCGCGCAACAAGATCGCCGCGATGAAGGATCTCGCCGAGAAGGCGCAGGCCGGCGTCGTGCCGACGTCGCGCAGGCTCGGCTATCTCGACGACGAGGCGATCGTGGAATCGCTGACGCAGGTGCGCGGCATCGGACGCTGGACCGTGCAGATGCTCCTGATGTCGCGCCTGGGCCGGCCCGACGTGCTGCCGGTGCACGATCTGGGCATTCGCAAGGGCGCGCAGATCCTGCGCGAACTCGATACGATGCCGACGCCCGACGAGACGCTCGCGATCGGCGAGGCATGGGCGCCTTATCGCAGCCTCGCGAGTTTTTATCTGTGGCGCATCGTGTCGACCGCGCAGGCCGACGCGAAACCGGCGAAGGCCGTGAAGCGCTCGCAGGACTGATGCTCCCTCTCCCCCAAGCTCGCTTGGGGGAGAGGGCCGGGGTGAGGGGGCGACGCATCGCACTTCGTCGAGATCGGCGCAGCGCACGGCGTCGCCCCCTCACCCAACCCTCTCCCCGCGCGAGCGCGGGGGAGAGGGCTTACGATCGACGACGCGAATATCGGATGACAATACCCGCACATCAACTCGACGCCGCGATCGGCGAACTGAAGACCGCGCTCGCGGCCGGCCATGTCGCGCCGGCCGTGCAGCGCATCGTCGCGTTTCTCGACGACGGCGGCGCGGATGCGCAGCAGTGGATGCTCGGCGCGCACGAAGTCTCGCGTTTCGTGCAGCCGCTGGCCGCCGCGCACGTGCTCGAACGCGGGCTCGTCCGCTGGCCCGCGTCGACGGACATGCGCTACCTGCTCGGCAACGCGCTGCGCGCCGGCGGTCGCACGCGCGAGGCCGAACAGGCGCTGCGCGCCGTGATCGCGGCCGAGCCCGCGCATGCCGACGCGCCGGTGTCGCTGGCGTTCCTGTTGCGCGAGCAGGGACGGCTGTCGGCTGCCGCGCAGACGATCGTGACTTTGTGGAAACGGCAGCCGCGCACGCGCGACGGCGACTATCGCGCCGTCAAGTTTCTGCAGGAATGCCACCGGCACGCCGACGCGGAAGAACTCGCCGAGCCGATTCTGGCCGCGCATCCGCGCGACGCCGAACTCCTCGCGCTGCTCGGCGAGAACGCGCTCCTGCTCGGCCGCTTCGGCAGCGCGCAGCGCCGCCTGCGTGCGGCGGTCGAGATCGATCCGCAGCAAGCGGCGGCGTGGCTGCGGCTGGCGCACACGCATCGCTTCGCCGCGGGCGACGACGACGATCTGGCACTGCTGCGCGCCGCGCAGGCGCGCGGCGACCTTGCCGACGAGGCGCGTGTCTGCGTCGAATTCGCGCTCGGCAAGGCATACGACGATCTCGCCGAACGCGAAGAGGCCGTGCGCGCGTGGCGCGCGGCGAACGCGCGCCGGCGCGCCGCGAGGCCGTGGGACGCCTACGGCTGGGCGCGTTTCGTCGACGCCCAGCGCAGCGCGCCGCCGCTGCCGGCCGTCGCCGCCGATCCGTCGACGACGCCGGTGTTCATCGTCGGCATGCCGCGTTCGGGCACGACGCTCGTGGCGAGCCTGCTCGGCCGCAACCGCGACGTGAAAAACCGCAACGAACTGAACTGGATCGCCGCGCTCGCGGCGAATCTCGGCGCGACGCCGGCGCCCGCCGCGCTCGCATCGGCCGGCGCGCTGTATCGCGCGCACCTCGTGCAGGACGACGAGCCCGCACGCTGCCACGTCGACAAGAATCCGCTGAACTTCCGGCATCTGCGCCTCGTCGCGGCGATGCTGCCTAACGCGAAGATCATCCACTGCCGCCGCGATCCGCTCGACACGGCGCTGTCGCTGTGGAGCCAGCACTTCGCGCACGACGACATGCGCTGGGCGTACGACTTCGGCGACATCGCGGCCTACTGGCGCGGCTATCAGGCGCTGATGGGGCATTGGCACGAAACGCTCGCCGTGCCGGTCTTCGATCTCGACTACGAGGCGATGGTCGCCGACTCCGGCGCGACGCTCGCGCGGCTCGCGGCGTTTCTCGGCATCGGCGACGCGCAGCGCGATGCGGCGGCCGGCGAGGCGATCGCCACCGCGAGCGTGTGGCAGGCGCGCCAGGCGGTGTACGCAAGTTCGGTCGGGCGCTGGCGCGCGTACGAGGCGCTGCTGCCGGAGCTGTCGCTCGCGTTCGGCTGACGCGGCCGCCGCGCGCGACGGCCGCGTCGAATGTTTCAGGCTTTGTTCAACCGCTCGTAGTAGTCCGCGAGCGGCGTGAACGCGACGTACATTTCCGACATGCGGTTCGACAGCCGCACCGCGCCGACGCGGTGGTCGGGGTAACTCGCGTATTGGCGGATCTCGCCGGGACCGTGCTTGCCGAATTCGTGCTGCTGGCCGTTCGACAGGTGCAGGCGGATCGCGAACAGGTCGAAGTTCCACCACGTCTCGATCGCTTGAAGATGCACGCCGTCGGGAATCGTCACGACGTGCTCGGTGCCGCCCTGCGTATTGCCGAACCAGCGACCGCCGTCGCGATCGAATTCGAAGCACAGCGCGTCGATGCGGTCGTGCGAGCGCACGCGCACGGCGCGCAGCTTGCCGGGACCCTGGCGTTCGGAATCGCCGAACGCCATATCGTGTTCGTTGCCGACCATGTACGACAGGCCCGCGTAGGGGCCGGTCCACACCACGCGGTCGAGCGCGATCGGCTTGTCGTTCTCGCGGCCCGGATACATGCGCGACCAGAGTAGCGCCGGATCGTACGCCTGCGCGAGCATCTCGCGCTCGTAGGCGCTTCTCGCCTGCGCCTGGTAGAAGTCGACGCAGACCTTCGCCGGTCCCTGTTTGATCTGGCTGCGGCCGGTGTAGCTGAAGGAATGTACTTCGCGCGTGACGAGATCCTTCAGGTAGTAACCGTAGGTTCGGCCGCTGTGACCGAGTTCCTCGAGCTGTTGCTGCTCGGCGCGCCACTTCAGTTCGCCCGGTATCGCGATCGCGCCGACGAAATTCTGGTACTCCTTGATCTGCGCGTCGAGGTTGGCGAGAAAACGCGCCTTGCCCGCTTCGTCGCCGTAGATTTCCTTCGTGAACACCGCGCGCTCGCGCAACAGGCTCAGGTGCATCGTGGCGAGGTCGATCGCGAACGTCAGCGTGCCGGGCGTGTAGGTCGACTTGATGAAGCGGTCGACCACCGCGTTGAAGTCGTGCACGGCGTTGTCCATCGCGCGTTCGCGCAGCTTCGGCGTTTCGGCCTTCTGGTATTCGACGAGGTTGCGGCGAACGCCGGCGAGCGTGTCGGCGAGCGTGCGCAGGTCGTACGAATCGATGACGCCCTGCACCCAGCGGCGCATGCGATCTTCCGATTCGCGCAGCAGCGCCTCGGGCGAGCGCTTATCGTCGGGCCACAAGAGGCCGAGCACGAATTCGACCGCGCCGCCGACCGTCGGAATCTTGCCGGCGGCGGTCATGAAGATCGTGCGGATGATCATGTTGTCGCTCATGCGGCCGGCGTGCGAGTCGAGGAACGTCGCGGCGTCGGCGCCTTTCTTGCGGAACTCGTCGGCCGGGCCGATCACGAGCTTCTTGTCGTTCGTCACCGTCGCCGAACGCGCGGTCTCGACGACTTCGGGCTCGGTGAAGCGCGTGCCGCCGAAGCCCAGCGTCGGCAGCGACTCCCAGAAGCCGAGCTTGAGCTTGGCTTCCGGCACGTCGACGTCGACCGACTTGCCGGATTCGATCTCGCCTTCGAGATCGCGCAGGCAGCTGCGACACAGGTTGTCGTTGGTGTTGTACGCGGCCCAGAAGAGTTTCTTCGTCGACTGGTTCTTGATGCTCCACATGACCTTGCTGCGCATGCTCGCTCTCCTCGTGATGGGACGGGAGAACGCGCGCGACGATCCGACCCGCGCAGCGAAACCGCGGGCGTCCCCCCGAGAGATAAAAGCGAAAAATCTACCTTGCGCGAATCACACGCGCCGGCGGTGCCAGCACCAGTGCCACGGCTCGTAGGCGATGGCGTGCGGGTTGCCGCGCGGATACGACAGGGCGAAGCCGTAGCCGCCGGCATGGCGCACGAGCCACGCGAACGCCGGCGAGCGCTCGAACTCCTCTTCGAGCACGGCGAAGCCCGGTGTCGTGACGTCGAGCGCGCGACCGCTGTGATGTTCGCTGTAGCCTGGCGCCGCGCTCACCTTGAGGATGTCGGCCATCGCAAGGCCGCGCGCGACCTTTCGTTCGATGATGCCCACCTGGTATTCGACCGAGCGGAACGCGGAGACGACCTGCAGTTCGACGAGTCCTTTCGCGGCGTCGGCGCGCATCGCGAACCACGCGCGCGCGGCGTCCGGGATGAGCCATTGTGGACGTTGGGAAATGTCGTAGCCGATGAACGCGAGCGTCCGCGGTTCGGCGACGATCCGCAATCCTCGCTCGCGGCCGTAGCCGCGCGGCACGCCCATCTGCCGCGACCGCGCGACGAGTTCGCGGCGCCGCGCCGTATCGGCGGTCGCGGGCGGCGCGACGTCGGCGGGCGGGGCGGGCAGGTGTACGCGTTTCATCGCGCGAGCGTAGCAGAGCGCGGTCCCGTCGGGTCCGCCGCGTGTGCAATGCGCGTGTCACGAGAGCTTCATGCGCACGGCCTAGCTTCCTCCGCCTTTATGCCCGGGGGTTGCCATGAATCGTTCCGTCGCCGCGCGTCGTCCGCGCCGCCGCGTGTTGTGCCTGTCCGTCGTGCTCGCCCTGGCCTGCGCCGCGCCGGCGTTCGCGGCGACCGTCAGCGGCCGCGTCACCGACGCGAGCGGCGACGTCGGCTTCAAGGGCGCGCGCGTGCGCCTCGTCGAACTCGGCCGCGACGCCGCGACCGGTCGCGACGGCCGCTTCTCGTTCGACGGCGTCGCGCCCGGGCGCTACGAGCTGACGGTCGAATACGTCGGCGCGCCGCCGCACCGGCAGACGATCGAGGTCGGCGGCGACGAGGCGAATCTCGGCCTCGTGCGCGTCGGTGCCGACGTCGCGCGGCTCGACAACATCCTCGTCGTCGGCCAGGCCGCGGGACAGGCGTCCGCGATCAACCAGCAGCGCGCCGCGGACACGATCAGGAACGTCGTGTCGGCCGACGCGATCGGGCAGTTGCCCGACCAGAACGTCACCGAGGCGCTGCAGCGCATCCCCGGCGTCTCGATCACGCGCGACCAGGGCGAGGGCCGCTACGTCGTCGTGCGCGGCGTCGATCCGAATCTCAACGCGGTCAGCATCGGCGGCGTGCGCGTGCCGGGTCCGGAAGGCGATGGCCGACAGATCCAGCTCGACGTGGTTCCGTCGGAACTGCTCGCCGCGATCGACGTCGACAAGACCGTGACGCCCGACATGGACGCCGACGCGCTCGGCGGCTCGATCGATATCAAGACGGTGTCGGCGTTCGACCGCGCGGGCGACTCGCTCAAGGTCAAGGTCGAAGGCGGCTGGAACGACAACGCGGAAAAAGGGAGCCCGAAGGCGTCGGTCGGCGGCACCCGGCTGTTCAGCGTCGGCGACGGCGAACGCAACTTCGGCGTCGCGTTCGCGGCGAACTTCAATCGCAGGCACCTCGCGACCGACAACGTCGAAACCGACGGCGGCTGGAGCGAATACGAAGCCGCCGACGGCAGCACCGGTCTTGCGCCGGAGACGATCGAGCAGCGCGCGTACACGTCGATCACGCGCACGCGCGAGGCGTACGCGCTGAACCTCGACTACCAGGCGGGCGACACGACGACGCTGTACCTGCGCACGCTGTATTCGGCGTTCAAGGACCAGGAGGAACGTCAGGCGAACGCCTACGTGTTCGACGACGGCGAGGCGCTGTCGTCGGCGAACGGCGGCGCGCTGTTCGGCGACGGCGCGCGCATCGACAAGACGCTGAAGCTGCGCAGCGAAACCGCGCGCATCCGTTCGTACGACTTCGGCGGACGTACCGAGACGGGTCCCTGGGCGCTCGACTACGGCGTCGCGTTCTCGTCGTCGGACGAGCACGAGCCCGACCGCATCGACGCGACGTTCGAAGGCGAGGAGACGGACGTCGGCTTCGCCGGCGCCTCGCATCCGACGCCTTTCCTGTATGCGCGAGATCCGTCGTTCGCCGCCGACGCGGGCAACTACACGCTCGACGAACTGACGATCGAGCGCAACTACACGCACGACGAGGAGCGCCAGTTTCGCGTCAACGTGCGCCGCGAATTCGACGCCGGCGCGCCGGCGTGGATCAAGTTCGGCGCGAAGGCGCGCCATCGCGAGAAGAGCGGCGACACGAACGCGAGCACGTACGAAGGCTTCGGCGACGACGACGTGACGCTCGCGCAGCTCGCGCGCGCCGGCATCGTCTCGCCGTTCGGCGCGTTCGGCCCCGGCATCGCGCCGCGCGGCCTGCGCGATCTCATTCGCGCGTCGGGCGGCGGTTTCGAACTCGACGAAGCGGCGACGCTCGAGGATTCGCGCGGCGGCGACTTCACGCTGCGCGAAAACGTCGACGCGACCTACCTCATGGGCGGCGTCGATCTCGGCGACGCGCGGCTCGTCGGCGGCGTGCGCGGCGAGCGCACGCGCTTTCGCGCGCTCGGCAACCGCGTGCTGATCGACGACGACGCCGACCTGCCGACGATCGTGCCGCAGACGTTCTCGCGCAGCTATACCGACTGGCTGCCGAACCTCAATCTGCGCTACGCGCTCGACGACGAATGGCTGCTGCGCGCGGCGTACACGCAGAACGTCGTGCGCGCGAACTTCGCCGACCTCGCGCCGGCGGCGGTCGTGGAGATCGAGCACGACGGCGACGAGATCGAGCGTCAGGGCGAGTTCGGCAACCCCGCGCTCGATCCGTACCGTTCGCGCAATCTCGACGTGTCGATCGAGTGGTATCCGGACGACGCGCTCGGCGTATTCACGGTCGGCGCATACGCGAAACGGATTCGCGATTTCGTCGTGCGCGCCGATCTCGCCGGCAGCGGCGACTATGCCGACTACGACGAGGCGATCGTGCCGATCAACGGCGATACCGCGAAACTCTCCGGCATCGAATTCGGCTGGACGCGTCGTCTCGGCGACGTCGCACCGTGGCTCGACGGTCTTCTGATATCCGCGAACGCGTCGTTCTCGCACAGCGAGGCGCAGCTCGCCGGCCGCGACGGCGACCTGCAGCTGCCGAACCAGTCCGACCGCAACGCCAATCTCGTGCTCGGCTACGAACGTCGCGGGCTCGACCTGCGACTCGCCGCCGCGTACATCGGCAAGCGGCTCGTGCGCGTCGACCACATCGCCGACGAGTCGCTCGACGTGTTCGAAGCGCCGCATTTCCAGGTCGATTTCACGGCGAAGTATCGCTTCGACCCGCAGTGGCAGGCCTACCTCGACGTCGCGAACGTCACCGACCGGCCGCTGCGCGAGGCGTATCGCAACGGACTGCTGTCGCGCTACGAGCGCTACGGGCGTACCGTGCAGGTCGGCGTCGAGGCGGAGTTCTGACGATGGGCGGCGGAATGAAAAAAATCGCGTTGTCAACAATGCTGCTGCTCGGTGCGTGCGCGGGCCATGCGCCTCGCACCGCGGCGCCCCGCGCGGTCGAACCCGTCGTCGCCGAAGCGTGGATGAGCGCGGCCAGGCTCGCCGACAACATCGACTCGGTGGCCGTGTGGCACGCGCCGGACGGCGCGGTGCGCGTCTACGCGAGCGCGAAGAAGACCGACCGCGTCGTCGTGTTCGACGCGGCGGACGGCCGCGAGATCGGTTCGATCGGCGCGAGCGGCGCGGCGCCGGGGCAGCTGTCGCGGCCGAACGGCGTTGCGATCGTCGACGACCGCCTGTACGTCGTCGAGCGCGACAACCGTCGCGTGCAGGCGTTCGCGCTGCCGGGCGGCGAGCCGATCGGCCATTTCGGCGGCGGCGATCTCGTCAAACCCTATGGCGTGTGGATCGATGCGCGCGGCGAGCGCCTGCGCGTCTACGTGACCGACAACTACGAAACCGCGGCGGAAACGACGCCGCCGCCGGCCGAGCTCGGACGGCGCGTGCGCGTGTACGACGTCGCGCGCCGCAATGCGTTCGACGCGAAACTCGTGCAATCGTTCGGCGCGACGTCGGGCGATGCGATCCTGCGCGTCGTCGAATCGATCGCGGGCGACCCGGCGTACGATCATCTCCTGATCGCCGACGAGGAACTCGCCGGCGGCAGCTTTACGCAATTGTATACGTTGCGCGGCGAGCCCGCGCAGCGCAAGCTCGGCGTCGAGGCGTACCGGCACCAGGCCGAAGGGCTCGCGCTGTACGCGTGCGACGACGGCGACGGCGTGTGGATCGCGTCCGACCAGGACCCGCGCGAACAGCGGTTTCTGGCGTTCGATCGCAGGACGCTCGCGTTTCGCGGCGCGTTCAAGCCTGCGAAGACGCGCACGACCGACGGTATCGCGATCGACCGGCGCGCGAGCGCGCGCTTCCCGGCCGGCGCGCTGTACGCGCAGCACGACAATCGCGCGGTGGCGGCGTTCGACTGGCGCGACGTCGCGCGCGCGCTCGGCGTGCGCGACGACTGCGTGGCCGCCGCACGAGAGCGTCTTTAGCCGAGAGGCGGCGTCATGTACACCGTGACGCCGCCGCAGGACTGGGCTGCTTCGGGTGCGGCTTCGATGACCACGAAATAGCGCTCGTGCTGGAGCTGCACGAATTCGCCGGTGCCGGCGCCCGACGCGTCGAGGTACTGGCAACGCGTCAGCGGTCCGGGCGGCTCGTTGCAGATGGCTACGACGATGTCGAAGCCCGCCACCGGCTGGAATACGTAGTTCGCCCACTGTGTCGGCGCGGACGACCGGTCGACCTCGAACACGACGTCGTCGGACGCGAGCCGTATCGCGCCGGCGTCGAGTTCCGTGACGGTGTTCGTGCCGCAGGTGTCATAGTGCTGGACGGTCTGCCCGTTTGCGGCGGATGCGACCAGTAAAAGCATGCAGGCGATCAAGCGCATGTCGGTGGTCTCAATCGAAATGGTCCCAGAACAGGTATTCGTCGACGCGGATGTCGGTGAACACGATGTCGCGATCGCCTTGCCGCGTGTTGAACGGCGCGGTACTGGAGAATTCGCCGAGCGCGATGCCCGCAATCGCCTGCCATGGCGCGTTGTCGACCGCGAGCGAGCCTGTAGGAGGATCGTCGAAGCCCGCATTGATCCAGTAGCGCACGATGCCCGACGCGCCGACGATCGCTTCGAGCGCTACGTCGATCGAGCGCGACGACAGTATGCCGCTTCGATGCAGCAACAGATCCTCGTTGGCGGCTCTGCTCGCGACCAGCGCAGCGGTCTCGCTCGACCCCGGGTTGGACCAGGCAATCCCGAATCGCGCGATCGCCGCCGTTTGCAAAGGCTCGTCGGGTGCAGCGGAGGCAACGAGGCTCAAGAGCGTCGTGGACTGCAGCGGCGTCATGGCGTCGAGGCCGGAAAAATCGACATGGAAACTGGCCCGCATTCGCTTGCGCGGTTCGGCGACGATGCCTGCCGCATAGGCGCCGCTCGCCGAGCGACCGCTGTTGTCGATACGCGTGCGCAGGCCGCAGTTCGTGCCGGCCGCACCGGTCCACTCGCTGAAACCCTGGACGTTGCCGAGATAGGACAACGGCGCCGGCAGCGTGCACGTTTGTGCAATCGCGGAAATAGGAGCCAGAAGCAGCGCGGCGAAAACCGTTCGTAGCAAAGCGGTCGAAGTCATCGGTGCCATACCCTGAATGGCGTCGCGTCGATTCTTCGTCGCATGGCATGGCGCTGTCAATGTACAGACGGCGCACTTTGTCTAGTCTTTCGTCGCGGATTTTGTGGATTCGGCCTTGATCCGCCCGTTCTTGCGCAGCGCCTCGCGCAGCACGTACTCGATCTGCGCGTTGAGCGAACGCAGTTCGTCGTCCGCCCAGCGCTGCATCGCGTCGAGCACCGGCGCGCTGATGCGCAGCGGGTAGGCCTTCTTGTCGTTCACGCCGGCCTCAGTGGTGCAGCGTGCCGGTGTTGACGACCGGCTGGGTCGAGCGCTCGCCGCACAGCACGACGAGGAGGTTCGACACCATCGCCGCCTTGCGCTCTTCGTCGAGCGTGACGACGCCGCGCTTGCTCAACTGGTCGAGCGCCATCTCGACCATGCTGACCGCGCCCTCGACGATGCGCGACCGCGCCGCGATGATCGCGCCGGCCTGCTGACGCTGCAGCATCGCCTGCGCGATTTCCTGCGCGTAGGCGAGATGGCTGATGCGCGCCTCGACCACGTCGACGCCGGCCCGGGCCAGACGCTCCTGGATCTCGTCGCGCAGATGCGCGTTCACTTCCTTGCCGTGGCTGCGCAGCGACGGCGAATCGGTGTCGTGGGAATCGTACGGATAGCGCGTGGCCATCTGGCGCAGCGCCGCTTCCGACTGGATGTGCACGAAGTTTTCGTAGTCGTCGACCTGGAACACGGCCTCGGCGGTGTCGACCACCTGCCAGACGACGACCGCGGCGATCTCGATCGGATTGCCGTCGTTGTCGTTGACCTTGAGCTTCGACGATTCGAAGTTGCGCACGCGCAGCGATACGTCGCGCTTGGCGTAGAACGGGTTGGTCCAGCGCAGCCCTTCTTCGCGCACGGTACCGACGTAGCGGCCGAACAGCTGCATCACCTTGGCCCGGTTCGGCTGTACCTGGAAGAAGCCCTTGCTCAGGAACGCCAGCAGCACGAACAAGGCAATGCCGAGCAGGGGGCCGCCCGGCGCGCGGCTGCGGGCGCCGTCGATGAACAGCCAGATCGCGAACGCGTAGGCGGCGATGAGCGCGAACAGCAGCGGAATGCCGGACAGGGATCGGGAGATTCTTTCGTTCATGGGGGCGGCTCCGTGGTGTGTGTAAGAACGATATCAATTTGATATCAGATTTGGAAGCGCGCCCGGACGCCGGCGAATAGACGACGCGGGAAAAACAATGGAGTGCGATGCGCCCGGCAACAGGAGTCCTGCGATGGCCGGCCGAGCCCTGAAGAACGAAATCAACGCGATCGTCGACGCGCTGCCGGAAACGGCGACGCTCGCCGACGTCGTCGAAACGCTGCAGGCGCGTCAGATCGTGGCGGTCGAAGACCGCGACCTCGCCGCGCAGGAGCGCGATCCGGAATCGGCGCTCAATGCCGCGCTGCTCAAGGCCGTACAGGCGCTCGACGCGGGCCTCGGCATCTCCCACAACGACGTGCTGCGTCGGTACGCGCTTACTGCATGACGCTTCTGTGGTCGCCACCGGCACTGGGCGACCTCGAAGCGATCCGCAACTACCACCTCCAGCAACATTCGGTACCCACTGCCGAGCGCGTCGTCGCTCGGATCGTCAATCAGGCCACGCGCCTCGTGGTGTTGCCGCAGGCCGGCCAGCGTGTGCGCTCGCCGGTGGTGGTCGACTTACGGCGCATGCCGGTAAAGCCTTACTGGATCTACTATCGTCACTTTCTCGACGACGTGGAAATCCTGCGGATATGGCACTACCGCAAGCATCTGCTGATTCTCTGAACGCATCGGGCGATCCGGTCTGGCGCGATCCGCAGGCGGCGCGGCTGCCGGCGCTCGATGCCGACATCGACGCCGACGCCTGCGTCGTGGGTCTCGGCGGCAGCGGCCTCGCCGCCATCGAGACGTTCGTCGACGCGGGCCTCGATGTCGTCGGCATCGATCGCGACGACATCGCCGCCGGCGCGGCCGGCGCGAACGGCGGATTCCTGCTGGCCGGCCTCGCACAATTCCATCACGACGCGGTGCGCCGCTTCGGCCGCGAGCGCGCGCTCGGCATCTACCGCCTGACCTGTGCCGAACTCGAGCGCGTGTACGCCGCGTATCCGTCGTCGACGCGCCGCACCGGTTCGCTGCGCATCGCCGCCGACGCGGCCGAAGAAAGCGATTGCGCGACGCAGATCGACGCGATGCTCGCCGACGGCCTGGCGGTCTCGGCGTACGACGGCCCGGACGGTCGCGGCCTCGTCGTTCCCGGCGACGGCGCTTTCCAGCCGGCGCTGCACTGGCGGGCGGTCGCACGAAGCCTCGCCGTGCGCGGCGCGCGGCTGTTCGGCGATGCGGCGATGACGTCGGTCGAAGCCGGCCTCGTACATACGCGACAGGCGCGCGTGCGCGCGCCGATCGTCGTGATCGCCATCGACGGCGGGCTCGAGGCCGCGCTGCCGTCGCTGGCCGGCCGCGTGCGTTCCGTGCGGCTGCAGATGCTTGCGACGGACGCCGCTCTGGAATGTTCCATTTCGCAACCTGTGTACTTTCGCCACGGCCACGACTATTGGCAGCAGCTGCCGGACGGGCGCATCGCGCTGGGCGGCGGCCGGGACGTCGGCGGCGACGGGGAATGGCAGGCCGGACCCGGTGTGTCGACGCCGGTGCAGCGGCATCTGGAGACGCTGCTGCGCGAACGTCTCGGCGCGCGCGCGCCGATCGCGCATCGCTGGTCGGCGGCGGTCGCCTTCACGGCCGATGGCCTGCCGGCGTTCGGCGAGCATCTGCCCGGCGTGTTCGTGACCGGTGCGTACAACGGCACGGGGAACATCTTCGGCGGACTATGCGGTCGCGCGCTCGCGCATCTGGCGCTCGGCGAGCGCACGCAGCTGGCCGACTATCTGCTCGAAGGTCGCGCGACCGATTTCCAGTCGTAGCGGATCAGCGGCGCGGGCCAGCGTTCGCCGGTGACGTACAGGTGCGTGCCGCTCGCGTCGAAACCGATCGCTTCGCCCTGCGGCAGTCCGGCGATCGGCAGCACCTGCGGTTCGGTCGCGAACGCCTGCGCCCAGCTTTGCCCCGGCGCGCGCGCGTACAGCCAGACCGCGCGATACGTCAGCACCGCGGCCTGCGAGCCCGTCCGGTCGATCGACAGCCCGGTCGGCTGACGCGGGCGCACGCGCAGGCTCGCCGGCGGTTCGGGCTCGTTCGACGCGGGAACGCGCAGCGGGCCGAGCGCGACGGCGGTCGCTTCGCCGTCGCTGCGCAGCGGCACGCGCCACAACATCGGCGGGTACGTGCGCTTGGTGACGATCAGCGCCTGCCCGGCGTCGGCGTCGATCGCGAGCGCTTCGGCGTCGTGCGGCGCGTCGGCGTAGCGAAAGCGCGTGCGCCACGCGATCTGCGCGCGCCGCTCGACCGGCGCCTGCGCGGTCGCGCCGGCGATATCCGGTTCTTCGATCACGACGATCTCGACGCGCGGGCGCACGCCGCCGTTGTCGCCGATGTCGCCGATCGCGAGATACGCCTTGCCGTTCTCTTCGAAACTCGCGACGTCTTCCCAGTCGACGGGCTTCTTCGTGCCTTTGACGGCGTACCCGTCGACCATGACGCGCGCGACGACGGCGCCGGTCGAATCGATCGCGAACAATTCGGCGCGATCGCCCGAGTCGTTGTGCACCCAGTAGCGGTCGGCCGCGCGGCGCGACGCCGTCAGGCCGCTGATTTCCGCGAGCCGCGCATCGCGCACCAGCCCCGCGATCTGCGGCATCTCGCCGAACGTCGCCGCCACGGCGGGCATGGCGGCCAAGCTTGCGCCGGCGACCACGGCGCGCGCGATCGTCGCCCGGTTCACGGCGTGGCTTCGACGCTCTGCAGTTCGAGATTGCCGAGCGTCGAGACGCCCGCGTAGAAGCGCCACGGATCGCCGTCGCCGGCGCCGAGCGCGATGTGGCCGGCGTCGAAGCCGTTGAGCGCCGCATCGAAACTCTGCCAGCGATCGCCGATCCACGCCGTGACCCACGCGTGCGGCACGAACACGCGGTCGGCGCCGCCGAAGCTCGACGTGTAGGCGAGCCCGTCGACGACGCGCGTCGGAATGCCGAGCGAGCGGCCGAGCGCGGCGAGCAGCAGCGCGTGCTCGGTGCAGTCGCCTTCGCGCGTCTTGAGCGTTTCGAGCGCCGACGCGTAGCCGACCGAGAGGTTCTTGTCGTCGATGTAGCCGCGCACGTACGACTCGAGCTGCCGCATGCGCTCGACGTCGGTCTTCGCGCCCTGCGTCGCGGTTTTCGCGAGCGCGACGATTTCCGGCGCGTCCGACTGCAGCCACGCGTTCGGCGCGCGGTCGGCCGCGACGGGTTTGGCGTTGCCGCCCGCGGCCGGTTTCGCCGCGATCGTCACTTCGATGCGCTCGCCGTTGCGCGCGACGCGCTGCTCGTCGGTCGTCGGCAGCTCGAGCTTGCGCGTCTTGTCGCGCGGTGCGAGCGTGTAGCGCAGTCCCGACTTGAGCGCGTCCGGTTCGAGCGCGCGCGGCGCCTTGAGCAGCGCGTTCGTCAGAAGGTCGGCGCTCTGGTTCGGCGCCTGCGCGCAGGCCTTGTCGCACGCGAGCATTTCGAGCTTCATGCCGAGCAGCGGCATGACCATCTTTTGCACATTGTACTTTTCATCAATCCACGACACCGCGCTGATCGGCATGCCGGGCACGGCCATGTCCTGTTCGACGCGCACGAGTTCGCGGCGGCCGCCGGGCAGGTCGACGCTTTCGCGCCGGCCGATGCGCTTGGACACTTCGATCGCCTGCAGTCCCGACGGCTGGAACGCCAGATCCTTGTACGTCGTGCCGGGCGCGATGCCGCGCTTGAGCGCGACGAGGCGCAGGCCTTCGACGAGCAGCGCGCCCTTCGGCCACGGAACGGTCTTTTCCTGGTTCGCGCCGCCGACCTGGCTCACGACCTTGATCGCGTCGCCGTCGATCTTGCCCTGCGTGACGGTTTCGATGCCCGAGAGTTTCGACGCCGAACGGAACGACAGCGGCTTGCCGTCGGCGCTTTCGGTCACGCTTTCGGTCGTGACGATGCCGATGCCGATGCCGCCGCGGTCGATGCGCACGTCGAGCGTCTGCGTCGTGACGACGCTGCCGTCGCGCTCTTCGCGCAGGTTGTTCATCGAGCCGATCTTGCGGCCTTCGAGCGTGACGCTCATCCAGGTTTCTTCGCGGGGCGCCGCCTGCACCGATACGGTGTGTGTCAGGCCCGCGGCGGCGAGCAGGGCGACGATGAGATACGAGCGCATGAAGATCCCTTGCGTGAGTTCGCTGCGGCGACCTTACCGAGGTTCGCCGATCGAAGTCGAGCGACCGGCGGGCGATTCGCGAAGTTCCCGTACAATGCCCGCTTCGTTTCGGAGGACCGCATGAAACCGTTTGGAACGCCGCATACCGCGGGCGCGGTGCGCCTGATGCTGCTCGGCTCGGGCGAACTCGGCAAGGAAGTCGCGATCGAGGCGCAGCGCTACGCCGTCGAAGTGATCGCGGTCGACCGCTACGCGAACGCGCCGGCGATGCAGGTCGCGCATCGCAGCCATGTCATCAACATGCTCGACGGCGACGCGCTGCGCGCATTGATCGAACGCGAGCAGCCCGACCTCGTCGTGCCCGAGATCGAAGCGATCCACACGCCGACGCTGGTCGAGCTCGAAGCGAACGGCCTGCGCGTGATTCCGACCGCGCGCGCGGCGTGGCTGACGATGGACCGAGAAGGCATCCGTCGTCTCGCGGCCGAAACGCTCGCGCTGCCGACCTCGCCGTACCGGTTCTGCTCGACGCACGATGAATTTCGCGACGCGGTCGCCGCGCTCGGCGTTCCGTGCGTCGTCAAGCCGGTGATGAGTTCGTCGGGCAAGGGCCAGAGCGTGATCCGCCACGATGCCGACGTCGACGCCGCGTGGGACTACGCACAGTCCGGCGGCCGAGCGGGGCAGGGGCGCGTGATCGTCGAAGGCTTCGTCGAATTCGACTACGAAATCACGCTGCTGACCGTGCGCCACCGCGACGGCACGGGCTTCTGCGAGCCGATCGGGCATCTGCAGGTGGACGGCGACTATCGCGAGTCGTGGCAGCCGCAACCGATGTCGGCGCTCGCGCTCGATCGCGCGCGGCACATCGCGCGCGTCGTCACCGACAACCTCGGCGGCCACGGCGTGTTCGGCGTGGAACTCTTCGTGCGGGGCGACGAAGTGATCTTCTCGGAAGTGAGTCCGCGCCCGCACGACACCGGCCTCGTCACGCTGATTTCGCAGGAGCTGAGCCAGTTTGCGCTGCATGCGCGCGCGATACTCGGCCTGCCGGTGCCGGCGATCCGCCAGCTCGGGCCGTCGGCGTCGTGCGCGGTGCTCGTCGAGGGCGACGGCGCGGGTCCGACGTATCGCGGCGTCGCCGAGGCGCTCGCCGAGCCCGACACGATGCTGCGCCTGTTCGGCAAGCCGGAGGTGCGCGGCCGGCGCCGCATGGCGGTGACGCTCGCGCGCGACGCCGACGTCGACGCGGCGCGCGCGAAGGCGAGGCGTGCGGCACAAAAAATCATTGTGGATATTTGAAGCGGCGCTGCGGAGGCATTGACCGATGCAAGCAGGACTCTCGGGGTGGGTGCTCGGCACGATCGAGCTGATGTCGGCGCTGTTCCTGCTCGTGGTCGGCACGGTCGTGCTGGCGACGCTCGTGTTCTTCGTCGTCGACCGCAATCAGACGCGCAGCGCCGTGCTGCGCAACTATCCGGTCATCGGCCGCTTTCGCTACTGGTTCGAGCACCTCGGCGAATTCTTCCGCCAGTATTTCTTCGCGATGGACCGCGAGGAGCTGCCGTTCAACCGCGCGCAGCGGCAGTGGGTCTATCGCGCCGCGAAGGACGTCGACAACACGCGCGCGTTCGGCTCGACGCGCGATCTGAAGCCCGAAGGCACGGTGTTCTTCATCAACACGGCGTTTCCGACGCTCGATGAGGATGCGGTCGAGCCCGAGCCGCTCGTGATCGGTCCCTACGCGCGCGAGCCGTATCGGCACGCGGCGTTCTTCAACGTGTCGGCGATGAGCTTCGGCGCGATCTCGGCGCCGGCCGTGCGCGCGCTGACGCGCGGTGCGAAGATGGCCGGCGTGTGGGTCGACACCGGCGAGGGCGGCCTCGCGCCGTACCACCTGGAAGGCGGCTGCGACATCGTGTTCGAGATCGGCACGGCGAAATACGGCGTGCGCACCGACGACGGCCGGCTCGACGACGCCAGGCTGCGTGCGGTCGCGGCGCATCCGCAGGTGAAGATGATCAACGTCAAACTCGGACAGGGCGCCAAGCCGGGCAAGGGCGGCGTGCTGCCGGGCGCGAAGGTGACGCCGGAAATCGCGGCGATCCGCGGCATTCCGGTCGGCGCCGACTCGATCAGCCCGAACCGGCATCCGGAAATCGCGAACGTCGGCGAGCTGCTCGACATGATCGCGCACATCCGCGACGTCACCGGCAAGCCGACCGGCTTCAAGGCGCCGCTCGGCGACGTCGACTGGATTGCGCAACTTTGCGACGAAGTGCACAAGCGCGGCATCGAGAGCGCGCCGGACTTCATCGTCGTCGACGGTTCGGAAGGCGGCACCGGCGCGGCGCCGCAGTCGCTGATGGACGGCGTCGGCCTGCCGCTGCGCGAGGCGCTGCCGCTGCTCGTCGATACGCTGATCCGCGCGAACTTGCGCGAACGCATCCGCGTCGTGTGTTCGGGCAAGTGCATCACGCCGTACGAAGTGGCGTGGGCGCTCGCGATGGGCGCCGACTTCGTCAATTCGGCGCGCGGCTTCATGTTCGCGCTGGGCTGCATCCAGGCGCTGCAGTGCAACCGCAACACGTGTCCGACCGGCATCACGACGCACGATCCGCGGCTGCAGCGCGGCCTCGTGGTGACCGACAAGGCCGAGCGCGTCGGCCACTACGCGGCGAACCTGATGCGCGAGGTCGGCATCATCGCGCACGCGTGCGGCGTGCGCGAACCGCGGCAGCTGCGGCGCTGGCATGCGCGCGTGGTCGGCGACGACGGCCTTTCGCGTAGACTCGACGAACTCTATCCGTATCCGCCGAGCGCCGGAGCCTCGCAGTGACCGAAACGTCGTCCTATGCCGTCTACCTTTTTCCGCAGGCGCTCGAAGCGCTCGGCGAACCGATCAAGCCGTACGTGCAGGAAGGTCCGGGTGGCACACATATCGTCTGCGCCGAAATCGACGTATCGGGACCGCTGTTCGGCCTGACCCTGACCGGCCGCGATGCGCAGGGGCGCTCGAGCGAACTCGAAATCATGATCCCGCACGCGATGGTGAAGCTCGTGATGTCGATCCACAGCGAGCACGGCTTCGGGTTCAAGCAGGCGTGAGCCGGCGGCCCGGTTTTCGGGGTTTCCGAATCTGAAAAACGGCGACGCAGGCCGCCCCCCGGCAAGCCTGCGTCGTGATGTTCCCCGCCCGCTGTTCCTGGGTCGCACTCGAAAGGTCTGGCGAGAGAGGGCGCCGCCCTCTTCCATGCCGGGGTCAGGCGCGGTCCCGAACGACACCCTCTCACGCCAGACCTTTCGACGGGCGCTCCTCGCCCGTCGGTTACCCAGAACGTAAAAGGGCGCCGAAAACGAACACGGCAGGTACAGTGTTTCGGTTTCGTTCAGGTTGGCCCGCCCGAATGGCGTGCTTACGGCATTGCCGCGGCGTCGATGCGATCGAGCTGAACGACGATGCGGCCGTATTCCTGGCTCTTGAGCTCCACCGTCTTGTTCGACGTGCAGCCGACGACGAGACCGCCGATCTTTTCGCCGTTCACGAACAGCGTGACGCCTTTCTTCGAATCGTGGCTCTGTTTGAGGATCGACGCCCACGCGCCGCCGCACTGGTCGATCGCGGGTTCTTCGGCGGCGTGCGCGACGGGTACGGCGGCGGCAACGAGAACGAAAAGGGTTGTGCGCAACGGTCGGTTCATGGCGGCTCCAAGGATGTCGGAACGACAAACGGCGGGCGACCGGCGGACCGAACACGCTATCGGGCCGCGCGGCGATCAGTCTTCCGCCACCGCCGTTTCGGCGTCGTCCGCCAGATCGACCCATTGCCCGCCGCGCACGACCTGCAACGGCCGGTACAGCCGCTTGTAGTCCATTTTGGGGTGCCCGGCGATCCAGTAGCCGAGATACAGGTGCGCAAGACCCGCGCGCCGCGCCCAGGCGAGCTGCTGCAGGATCGCGAACGTGCCGAGTCCGCGCGCGGTCTCCGCCGGATCGTAGAACGTGTACACGGCCGACAGGCCTTCGGCGCAGACGTCGGTGACGGCGACGCCGAGCAGCCGGCCGTCCTTGCGCAGCTCGAGAAACCGCGTCGGGCTCCAGTGCGTGTAGAGAAACCGCGCGAAGTCGTCGGGCGCGGGATGGTCCATGCCGCCGTCGGCGTGGCGCGCGTCGAGGTAGCGGCGGTACAAATGGAAGTATTCGGCCGTATAGGCGGCCGGAACGTCGGCGACCGCGAGGTCGGCGTTGCGCGCCAGACACCGGCGCTGGCTGCGGTTCGGCACGAACGCGGCGGCCGGCACGCGGCACGGCACGCAGGCGCGGCACTGCGCGCAGTGCGGGTGGTAGACGTGGCCGCCGGCGCGACGAAAGCCGCGCGTCAGCGCAAGGCCGTAGATTGCCGCGAGATTCGGCGCGCTCGGATCGATCACGAGGTTCTGCGCGCTGCGGTCGGCGTAGTAGCCGCAGTCGTGCGGCAACGTCTGGAAGAGGCGTACGACCTCGGATTTCATGCGCGCAGATTACGACAGTTCGCGTAGTCGTGCCGTCAGCGCGGCGCCGGCGCCGCGTCGCGCTTTTTGACCGAGATCGCGCCGTTGGTTTCGAGCACCGCCAGCTCGATCTCGTCGACGCCGAAACAGCCCGCGCGGCGCAGCGCGGCGTGCAGCTCGGCGTCGGAAATCTGGTTCTTGGCGAGCGCCTCGTGCAGCACGCGCCCGTGCAGCACCAGGAGTTCCGGGCTGCCTTCGATCACGCGCTCGATGCGCGGGCTGTAGAGGCTCAGGGCGCCGAACAGGTAATTCCAGCCGACCAGTACCGCCGCAACGATGAGTCCGCCCAGGAGCGAGTTGTCCGGCCCGAGCATCGCGTTCTGCACGGCGTTGGAGATGATGAGGAGCAGCAGGAGATCGAACGGCGTGAGCTGGCCGACCTGGCGCCGGCCGATCAGGCGGATCATCGCGAACAGCGCGAGAAACACGACGCTGCCGCGAATCACGAGCTCCCACCACGGCACGGACAGGGTCCACATGGCGCGCTCCTCGTCGGCGTTACTGCACCTTGACCGGGATGACCTCGCGCTTGGGCGGCTGCGGCTTGTCGCCGTACACCTGGCAGCTCTTGAGCGCGAGCATGACCGACATGATACCGACCACGGCGAGCGCGGCCATGCGCGCGCGGCTCGCGACCGAGCGGTGGCGCGCCGGGCCGTAGGGGCGCGTGGTTTCTTCGCGCAGCGTGGGAATCTCGTCGCTGTAGCGCGTCGGCGGCTCGATGCCGGCTTCGCGCAGAAGCTCGCGCGCGCGCGTCTGGTCGTTCGCGTTGACCACCCACACCTGCGGCCACGACGCGACGTCCGGCCGCTGGCTGTAGCTGAACTTCTTCCAGTCGGCACCCTTGTACGAGCTGCGATTGGATACCGTGGTTTCGATGGCGTGCGTGTTCAGAAGCTCGACCACGCGGTCGATGTTCTCGTTGCGCAGCGAGGTGTAGACCTGTCTCATGCTTTGCGTGGCTCCACCGGCGCGAGCCGGATCAGTCCTTCCTGCGCGGTGCTCGCGACGAGCACGCCCTCGCGCGTGTAGATCATGCCGCGCGACAGGCCGCGCGCGTTCTGCGCGCTCGGGCTGTCGCACGAATACAGCAGCCAGTCGTCGACGCGGAACGCGCGATGGAACCACAGCGCGTGGTCGAGGCTCGCCATCTGCACGTTCGGCTGGAAGTACGAGATGCCGTGCGGAAACGTCGCGGTGCCGACCAGATGAAAATCGGACGCGTAGGCGAG
This sequence comes from Tahibacter soli, assembly GCF_025717065.2. Taxonomy (GTDB): domain Bacteria; phylum Pseudomonadota; class Gammaproteobacteria; order Xanthomonadales; family Rhodanobacteraceae; genus Tahibacter; species Tahibacter soli. Next base: position 545,849 of record NZ_JAOVZO020000003.1, read on the forward strand.
CATCGCGCGGTGCAGGTCGGGCGCGTCCGGCGCGCGGTCGGACAGGCGAAACCACACCTGCTGATACGGCGGCCGTTTCGGCGGGTTGAACTCGTTGCGCGGATACACCGGCCGGAACTCGAACGGACCTTTCATGCCGAGCCAGCGTTGCAATTTGACCGGAATCTTCGCGAACTCCTCCGGCGGTATCGGCTCGGGCGGATGCAGGTCTTCGGGCATCGGCACCTCGGGCATCGACAGCTGGTGCTCGACGCCCGGTTCTTCGATCTGGAACGACACGGTGCACACGAAAATCGGCTGGCCGTGCTGGACCGCGACGACGCGGCGCACCGAAAAGCTGCTGCCGTCGCGCGTGCGTTCGACCGAATAGACGATCGGCGCGTCGATGTCGCCGGCACGCAGAAAATACGCGTGCAGCGAATGCGCGTAGCGCGGGCCGTCGACGGTTTTCTGCGCGGCCGACAGCGCCTGGCCGAGCACCTGGCCGCCGAAGACGTACTTCGTGCCGATGTCGCGGCTCTGGCCGCGGAACAGATTGTCCTCGAGCCGTTCGAGCGCGAGGAGGTCGATCAGTTCGTGAACGACGGGGCTGGTCATGGGCGGTTTCAAACGAAAGGGCCGCGCATTATACGGGCGAGTATCGCCGTCAGGGCTTGGCGGCGTCGCCGTCGATGCCGGGCAGCGGGGTCTCCGGCGCCACGGCGCCGACCGACAGCACGAACGCCATCGCCTGATCGACGCTCCAGTCGGTCGCGGTGAGCTTCGCCAGCGGTACGATCTCAAGATAGCCGCCGGTCGGATTCGGCGTCGTCGGCACGTAGACAGCGGCCATTTCGCGGCCGTCGGCGTCCGCGAACACGCGCGTGACGAAGCCGATCGTTTTCAATTCCGGCGACGGAAAGTCGATCAGCACGACACGCTGCGTGCCGTTCGGCTTGTTCTGCAGCATCGCCATCAGTTTCTTGGTGCCGCCGTAGACCGAGTGCACGAGCGGGATGCGCTCCATCATGCGGTCGAACGCGGCGAGCAGGCGCTGGCCGATCACGCGGTTGGCGACGAGGCCGACGACGTACAGGGTCACGATCGTCGCGACGAAGCCGATGATCGAGATCACCCACGGCGAATCGAACACCGCGGCGGCGCGCGGGAAGATCGCGCCGAGTCCGAGCAGCATCGGTTTGATGATCGGCGTGCCGAATTCCGACAGCAGCGAGACGACGAAGCGGAATACGAGAAACGTGATCCACAACGGAACAATGGTAAGAATTCCGGTGATCAGGTAACGCTGCAGATAAAGCGGGCGCATAAGTCCTTGCCGGTTTTGCGTATCAGCGCGTCGATGCGGTCATCGTCGCCGGAAAGCTCTCGGCGGTGACTTCGCGCAGCACGCGAAAGCCGATCGTCGTATAGCCGATATCGGGGTTGCCGGCGCCGCGGCGCGTGAGCGCCTCGTCGTCGGGACCGTCGCGCCACGACGTGCCGCGGAAGATGCGTTCGGGGCAGGCGTCGGCCTGCATCAGCCGCGCGACCGGCGCGCCGACGCCGCAGTCGAGCGTCCACTCGCCGACGTTGCCGGCGAGGTCGTAGATGCCGAGCTGGCTCGGATGGTAGCGGCCGACCGGCGCGGTATGCGGAAATCCGTCGCTGCACTTGTAGCGGCTCGTGAACGCGATCAGGCGCGAGCCCATGCTCGCGTCGGCGACGTTGCCGAGCTTGCACGCGTCGCCGCGGCCGATGCCCTGCGCCGCGTGCAGCCACTCGGTTTCGGTCGGCAGGCGGTACGTGGCGCCGGTTTCCTTGCTGAGCCAGCGCGCGTAGGCGTGCGCGTCGAGCCAGCTGACGCAGACGGCCGGTTCGTCGTCGCCCTGGCTGAAATCGGGATCGCGCCAACTCAGGCTCTTGAGCCGCGACAACGGCCGCATCGGCTCGCGGCAGCGCGCTTCGGGGCGGCCGGTCGCCCGCGCGAACGCGGCGTATTGCGCCTTCGTCACCTCGACGCGGCCGATCGCGAACGGATGGTCGAGCAGACGGCTGCCGTAGCTCGCCGGCACGAAGACGAGCGCGGGGCCGCCGGCATCGGACACCGGTGCGCCTTCGTTCGGCAGCGCCGAGAGCTGCGTTTCGGCGTCGCGCCACGCGGCGAGCAGTTCGGGCTGGTCGGCGCCGAGCGCCTCGGCGTACGGTTGCAGCGCGGCGACGGTGCCGCGGTCGAGCGCCTTGCGCGCGGTGTCGAGCCGCGTGTCGAACGCGGCGCGTCGCGCGACGAGGAAGTCGTTCCATGCGGGCGTGCCGACGAGCGATGCGCGTTCGGCGAGCATGCGCGCCTGCTGCTGACCTTCGCGCACGGCGTCGAGATTGTTCTTGCGCAGCGCGGTGTCGACGTTTTCGCCGAGCGACTTGACGATGTCGGCGACGCCTTGCGCCGCGGCCGGATTGGCCGGTTCGAGCGCGAGCACCGCGAGATAGTCTTCGGCCGCGTTGTCGCCGGCCGGCGCGATCAGCTTCGCGGCCTTGGCGCGCGCGGCTGCCGATTCGAGCTTCGCGGCGATCTCCTTGGCGCGCTGCTCGGCCGCATCGGGGCCGGCGGGCGGGGCGGCGGGCGGCGGCGTCGCGGCGGCCGGTTCGTCGTCGCGGATCAGGCGCTGCAGCAGGCTCGACGGCGCGGCGGCGGCGGTCGGATCGGCGGGGTTCTGTGCGGCGGGCCACAACAGCATGCCGAGGAGTACCGCTGTGCCGGCGACGGCGCTGACGCCGACCCACAGGCTGGCCGGCACCGCCGCGAGCTTTTCGCGCCAGCCGGCTTCGGGCGGCGGACGGCGCTTGCGGCCGTCGAGTTCGTCCTCGACCTCGTCGAGCGCGGCGAGCATCGCGTCGGCGTTCTGGAAGCGGTCGTTCGGGTCTTTCGCCAGCGCGCGGTCGACGAGCGACTGCCATGCGCGCCGCTTCGGCGGCAGGCGCGGCACGTCCTGCTCGACGTGCGCGAGCGCGACCGAGAGCGCGTCCGGGCCGTGGAACGGCAGATCGCCGGTCAGCATCTCGTAGGCCATCACGCCGAGGCTGTAGAGGTCGGAGCGCCCGTCGATCGCAAGACCGCGCGCCTGCTCCGGGCTCATATAGCCGGTCGAACCGAGCGTCGCGCCTTCGCGCGTCATGCGGATGTCGCTGTGACGCGCAAGCGCGATGCCGAAGTCGGCCAGCAGCGGGCGGTCGAGCTTGTCGAACAGCACGTTTTCGGGCTTGACGTCGCGATGCACGATGCCCTGTTCGTGCGCGTAGGCGAGCGCCTGCGCGAGGCAGCGCAGCACGTTCAGCGCGCCGCGCTGGTCTTCGGCGAATCGCCGCGCCGAAAGGTCGCCGTTGGGTAGATAGGGAAGTGTGTAATAAAGCTGGCCGGTCGAGGCGCGGCCCACTTCGTAGATGCTGACGATGTGCGGATGGTCGAGCCGCGCGATCGTGCGCGTTTCGTTTTCGAAGCGCCGGATCAGCTCTTCGCTCGGCGTGCGCTCGGCGGCGAGCACCTTGACGGCCACCTGCCGGCCGAGCGACGTCTGCGTCGCCAGATACACGGTGGCCATGCCGCCCTGGCCTATCTGGCGCACGATGCGGTAGCCGGGAATGTCGAACGGGGTGCCCGCTGCGGCGGCCATCGGTGTCGATTCGGGTCGAGTTGGCTGCGTATTCTATCGGAAGCGCAGCTGAACGCCGTGCGCAACGTTCGATATATGGCCGATCGCGATGACGCGCGAGGCGCAAGCGATTCGTTGTGAACCCGTTCGCTGGCGAACGCAACCGCCGCGTGGCAGGCTAGGCCAATGACCATGCCGACGCCCGTGCCCCAATCGCGCTCGATCACCGCGCCGCCGCCGTCCCGTGCCGTCGCGCCGGGCCGGCGTCTCGTGGTGGCGCTGATCGGCCTGCCCGGCGCCGGCAAGAGCGTCGTGGCGCGTGCGATCGCCGACCAGCTCGGCCTGCGCCGCGTCGACCGCGACGCGATACGCCACGCGATGTTTCCGCGCTGCAGTTATAGCTTCGTGGAAAAGCGCGCATCGTTCCGCGCGCTGCTGCTGGCGCTCGAGATGAACTGCATGCTCGGCGAATCGACCGTGATCGACGGCTGCACGTTCTCGCGCCGCTCCGATCTTGAGCGCGTCGACCAGATCGTGCGCGCCCAGGGTTTCCAGGCGATACCGGTGTTTCTCGACTGCCCCTCCGACGTCGCGCGCGCGCGCATCGAACGCGACGTCGCCGAAAACCGGCATCTCGCGCGCGACCGCACGCCGGACGTCGTCGCCGAAGTGCTCGCGCGCATGGAACCGCCGCCGCCGGGTTCGCTGACGATCGACGCGACGCTGCCGGCCGCCGAAGTGTGCCGGCTCGCGGTCGAGTCGGTCGCCGCGCTCGCCGGCATGGCGCTGCCGCGCAGGCCGGCCTAGGCCCGCGCGGCACGCGGCACGCCTCAGCGCGTGCGTTCCACCGCGAACGCCGGATCGAAATACAGCGACTGCGGATTCGCCGTGACGACGCCGCTCGCGACCGACGTGTCGCGCCAGACCAGCGCCTCGCCGTTCACGGTGTCGCGCCAGACGAGCTGGCCCGAGCCGTAGTCGGCGTTGCCGCGACGGCCGAACTGCACCGCGCCCGGCGTCGTCCAGTCCGGTGCCGGCAGCGCGCCGCGGATGTCGCGCACGATCCGGCCCGAGTCCATCACGCCGATGACGACCGACCCGCTCGCGACGTCGAGCCAGACGAGATCGTCGTAGCCGTCGGCGCCGATGTCGGCCGCCGCGACGAGCGCATGGCCGGCCGGCGGCTTCACGCGATAGCGCGCGAGCGGCTTGACGTCGTCGCCCATCAGCCAGATCTCGACCTCGTTCGCGCCGGGATCGAGCCAGGCGAGATCCGCGTGGCCGTCGCCGTTGAATTCGCCGGACAGAATGAAACGGTATTCGGGATTGACGTCGATCGCCTCGCGGCGCTCGCATACGTCGACGACGAAGATGCAGCGCACGAGCGCGTAGCGCAGGTTCGCGTCGCGCACGATCGCGTCGGCGCGGCCGTCGGCGTCGAACTGCAGCAGATCGAGGATCGCAGCGCCGGCGCCGACGGCCGACGACGTCGCCGTGCTGCGCGCGCCGAGCCCGTCGACGAGCACGTACGCGCCGCCGCGGTCGCGCACGAGCACGCGGTCGAGCCGGTCGCCGCCGAAGCGGTCGGCGTCGATCCACGTATCGTCCGTATTGGCCGGGAAGCGCCGCCAGGTGCGCATCGGCGCGACGTAGTGCTCGCGATCGCCGCTCGCGAGATCGCGCCGCACCGGCGCCGAGATTTCCGGATCGAACAGCGCGACCGCCGGGCGGAACACCACGACCGTCTGCACCACGGAACTCGCCGGCGTGTGGAAGCGGTCGCCGGAATATTCCGCGACGATCGCGTAGCGGCCCGCGTTGACGAACCAGCCCGGCGGCGGCGTCGGCAGCGACGCCTGGCCGGACTGCAGCGCGACGCGGCCGAGCGTCTGCCGGCCGGCGGCCGTGTCGACGCTGAACGTCACCTCGCCGGTCGGCACGCGCGAGCCGTTGCCCGTCACCGTGGCTTCGATGCGCAGCGACGTGTCCATCGCCGGAATCGGCGAGACGTATTTCGGCATCTTGACGTCCGGCACGATGGCGGCCTGGAGCGTCGCGCAGTTGGCGAGTTCCGACGTGTTGCCGGTGGCGGTGTTCGTCGCCGTCGCGCTGACCACGTCGCCGGGTCTGAGGCCGCCGAACGGCGCGTTCTGCACGCCGGCCGAGAACGCCGCGTGGCCGGAACCGTCGGTGCGAATCGTCGTGCGGCCGAGCGGGAACTCCGCGACGCCGCCCGCGGGCCGGCAGGCCGCGCCGAGAAAAAATTCGATCGTATATTCGTTGTCGGGCTCGGAGTCGAGCACGCCTTCGATGCCGCCGGCGGTGGAGGCGAAGGCGAGCTGCGGCTTGTTCTGCAGCGCGTTCGGGCCGGCGTCCCGGTCGAGCGGATCGTTCGCGAGCGGCGCGAAATTCGCGTTCGCGTCGAGCCCGATCGCTGCATACGCCACCTCGTAGAAGAGGTTGCCGGACATGAGATTGCCTTCGCCCGCGAGCGTCGGCGCGGACGACCGCGCGTCGCCGAGCAGGATGCCCGCGTTCGCGCGGTGCACGAGGTTGTCGCGGATGCGGTTGCGCGACGCGTCGCGGCTCAGGCGGATCGCGACGTCGACGTAGGGCAGTGACGTCATCCACACGTCGCGGCCGAAGATGTTGCGGTCGATCGCGTTGTTCACGGTGGGGTTGCTGGTGCCGAGGAGCACGATCGCCTCCTCGAGCGTGTGCGCGAACAGGTTGTCGGCGATCGTCGAATCGCGCAGACCCAGGAACGACTTCTGCACCGCCGCGCTGTACATCGCCAGGAGGCCCTGCGGCGGGTTGAACGCGATCGCGCCGGAGATCAGGCCGTTGCCGATGATCGCGGAATTGAGGTCGCCGATGCCGTCGCGCGTCATGCCGATCCAGTTGTTGCGCACGACGTGCCCGGTGCCGACGATCATGATCGCGCTGGCGGTGGTGCCGTTGATGACGTTGCCGTCGGACGACGCGGCGCCGCCGATGGTGACCTTGTCGCACGCGAGCGCGGCGATGCCGACGCCGTCGTAGCGCTCGGGCGTGCCGTCGGCGTGCAGGCCGATCAGGTTCGCGGCGACGCGCACGTCGTTGGCGAGCACCCAGATCGCGGGCTGCGGCGACGACGTGCCCTGGCCGCCGGTGATCGCAAGGCCGCTCACGGCGCTGCGTTCCGAGCCGCGGATGAACAGCAGCGCGCGCTCCGCCTTCGGCGCGACGTTGATCTCGATCTTGTAGGTGCCGTTGCCGACCGCCGTCGGCCCCACGGCGCCGCGCTGCGTGAAGCCGCGGATGATCACCGGCGTCGCGATGTTCGGCAGCGGCGTGGCGAGCGGGATCGTGAACGGGCCGGTGCCGGCCGACGCCGGAATGGCGAAGTCGATCGTGGTGCGATCGGCGTTCGCGTTGGCCGCGTCGATGGCCGCGCGCAGCGTGCCGGGCCCGCTGTCCGCGGCGGACGTCACCACGACGCGGCTTTGCGCGTATGCGCCGGCCGATGCGAACAGGACGGCGAGCGCACAGGCTCGCGCGACCCTGCGAAGAAAAGTGGACATCTGGAATCCTCCCTGGTGAGTGCTAGTAGCCTGTAACGGGCCACTATTCGAAGTCGTCGAAAAAAATGCGGTCGTTGCCCGGCGTGCCGAACCAGAACACGTCGGCGACGCCGTTGCCGTCGCCGGCGACGAGGTTGGCGGCCTGCGACTCGAACGCGATCACGGTGCCGTCCGCGCCGATGCCGATGCCGCCGCCGCTCGCGCCGGCGCCGGGCACAGCGGGGTTCTGCGCATCGCGGCTGAGCAGTTCCGGCGCCGTGGCGCCCGACGGCCAGCGCCACGCCTGCGCGGGCGTCGGCGCGGTCATGTCGCAGATCATCACGACGTCGCCGGTGTCCGCGATCTTCGGCGCGCGGCACCCCGTCGCGTTCGGCGCGAGCGGGCGCGGCACGGCGACGAGCGCGCCGTTCGTGCGGTCGAGGCGGAACACGCGGCTCGTCGCGCCGGTCACGAGGTTCGACGCGAACGAACGGAAGACGACGTAGCGGCCGTTCGACGAAATCGCGGCCTGATCGGACGGACCGGTTCCCGCCGCACCGCTCGCGTTGCGGCTCACGAGCGACGTCGTTGCGGTGCCTCGGTCGCGCAGATAGACCTGCTGCACGCCGCCGGCAAGGCCCGCGACCATGTTCGACGCGGCGCTCGCGAACGCGACGTAGCGCGCGTCGTCGCTCAGCGCCTGATTCGACAGCGCGACCGCGTTGTCGTCGGCGAACGCGCCCGACGCGTTGCGGCTGGCGACGTCGAGCGAACCGGTTTGCATGTCCTTGACGAAGATGTCGGCGCGGTCGTTGTCGTCGCCGGTGACGAGCGCGTTGGCGAACGACTGGAACGCGACGTAGCGGCCGTCTGCCGACATCGACGGAAATCGCGACTGGTCGCCGCCCGGCGTGCCGCTCGCGCTCTGGCTTGCGCGCGCGACCGCGCCGGTCGCGCGGTCGACGCGCAGGATCTGCAGGCCGGCGGGCGACGGTCCGAGATTGCCGGCAAGGCTTTCGAACGCGACGTAGCGCCCGTCGCGCGACGCGACGGGCAGGAAGCAGTTGCCGTCGGCGACGGTGCCGGTCGTCGGATTGCGGCTGACGAGCCGGATCACGGCGCCGTCGGGGTCGTACGCGTAGACGTTCAGCGCCGCACCGGCTGCCGCGCCGAGATTGTTCGCCGTGGTGGTGAAGACGAGGAGGCCGCCGTTCGCCGCGACGGCAGGGTCGCGCAGCAGCGCGTTCGGTTCGGCGCCGCCCGCGCCGAGTACGCGATGCGGGGTTTGCGCATCGGCCGCGTTTGCGGCAAATGCGACGATCGCGACAAACGCGCGAAAGTGTCGCTGCACGGTATTCTCCGGGCCGCATCAGGGAGCGGCCTGCACTGACGACCCATTACGCAGTGCGGCGGAAAAAACCCGAATCGATGCTAGCTTTCCTTCTTGCGGCGCACGTAGAGCTGCTTGCGCACGCGCGCGACGACGGTGCCGTCGGCGGTTTTCACGTCGACGTCGAACCAGCGCAGATACTTTTCGCCGCTCGCGGTCGCGGCGCGCAGTTCGTCGAGCACGGCGTCGTCGACGCGAAATTCGGCGTACACGTCGGCGCGGCCCGGCGATACGAAGTCGATCGTGCCGGCCTTGTCCCAGACGATGTAGTCGCGGCCGAGGCAGTGCATCACGAGGATCATCCAGAACGGATCGGTCATCGAGAACAGGTTGCCGCCGAAGTGCGTGCCGACGTAGTTGCGGTTGTAGCGGGCGAGCTTCAGGCGCACCCGCGCATAGCGCCAGTCCGGCGCGATTTCCTGTACGCGGATGCCGGCGAACAGGAACGGCGGCCAGACATTGAAGAAGCGGCGTAGCGTGGAGGCTTTCATGGGCGGGCGAGGGCTTGCGATCGCGCGGCATGCGCCGCGCGATCATGCGTTCGTCGAGGCGAGCAGATGCTCTATCGCGACGGGGCGATCAGAACAGCACCGACGCCATCTTGCGGCGGTACGCGCCGACGAGATCGGCGTCGTCGAGCACGTTGAACGCCGCGATCAGGCGCTTCTTCGCCTGACCTTCGTTCCAGTCGCGCTGCGCCTTGAGGATGTGCAGGAATGCGTCGAGCCCGCCTGCGGCGTCGCCGCCGAGCAGCAGGCGAACGCCGAGCAGGTCGCGGGCGGCATGGTCGCCGGCGTCGCGCGCGATGCGTTCGCGCAGTTCGGCGAGCGGCGGCGCGCCGTCGAGCGCGCGTGCGAGGTCGAGCTGGCTGCGCAGGCGCGTCGCCTTCGAATCGGTCGCGTATTTCGGCGGCAGGTTGTCGAGTTCGGCTTCGGCCGCCGCGGCGTTGCCGGCCTGCATCAGCGCGAGGGCGAGGTCGAGCTTGAGCTCGCCGTTGTCGGGTTCGGCGGCGATGGCCTGCTGCAGACGCGCGATCGCTTCGACCGGCGTTTCGTCGTCGAGCGGTTCGGGTTCGTCGGCGGGCGGCTCGCCGGCGGCGATGCCGTTGCGCTTCAGGAATTCGCGCACCTGCGATTCGGGCAGCGCGCCGGAAAAGCCGTCGACGAGCTGGCCGTCCTTGACGAGCACGACCGTCGGCAGCGACCGGATGCCGAAGATGCTCGCGATCTGACCTTCCGCGTCGGTGTCGACCTTGGCCAGGCGAAAGCCGCCGGCGAATTCGTCGGCGAGCTTTTCGAGCACGGGACCGAGCTGGCGGCACGGCGCGCACCACGCGGCCCAGAAATCGACCAGCACCGGCTGCGTCAGCGACGCCTTGATCACGTCGGATTCGAAATTGGTCTGGGTCGCGTCGAAAACGTAGGGGGACTCGGCCATGTATTGCTCCTGGGAGAGATTGCCGCGAGATAGATGCGGAAGGTTACGCGATCAAGGCGGCCGGGAGCGCGAGGTCGCGATCCTGGGTGTCCCGAACTCTCGCGACGTCGCGATCCTGGGTGTCCCGAACTCTCGGGTGTCCAGTTTTGGCGGGGTGTCCCGAGATTCCGGATGTCCGTTTTTGGCATCCAGGTTCGGCGGGGCCGGAATCTTGGCTGTCCAGTTTCGTCCGTTGTCCGCTTTACACGACTAAATGCAATGTGTAGATTACATTTAGTTCGCTGAAACTGACATGGAGAGCGCCGTGCCGACCGCAAAGAACCGCATCGTTGCGTTGATCCTGCTCGCGCCGATCGCGCTCGGGCTGATGTTCGTCGGTCCGTCGCAGGTGCTCGGTATCGATACGGGCCTCTTCGGCGGCACGCTCGTGCTCGCCGTCGGGTGGGCGACGCTGTACGGCTGGTGGCGCGTCGCCGACGAGGCCGACCGGCTGTTCTCGCGCAGCGAACTGTTCGCCGGCATCGGTTTCACGTTCACGCTGGCGATCGCCGTGGTGTTCTTCTGGAAATTCCGTGCGCTCGGCTGGAACGTCGAGTCGTTTTCGGAGGCCGGGCGCTCGCTCGGCCGCGCGATGGTCATGCTGCTGATCGCCTGGGCCGTGTTCCGCTCGGTGATCGAACAGCGGCGCGGCGCGCAGGTCGAACGCGACGAGCGCGACCGCCAGATCCAGGCGAGCGCGCAGTCGCACTCGCATACCGCGCTCGTGGTGCTCGTGATCGCGCTGATTCTCCACCTCGGGCTGTTTCCCGAGCGCTTCGTCTCGCCGGTCACCGGCCCGAACGTCGCGCACTGGCTGATCGGCGCGCTGATCGTCGCCTCGCTCGCCGAATACGTATCGACGCTGCTGCAGTACCTGCGCGACCGCGCATGAGCGCCGGCGCGATCCGCAACGACATCCGCCGGCTGCGCTTCGAACACGGCGAGATGACGCAGGAGGAACTCGCGAAGCGCTGCGGCGTCACGCGGCAGACCGTGATCGCGCTGGAAGCGGGGCGCTACGCGCCGTCGCTGGAGCTGGCGTTTCGTATCGCGCGGGCGTTCGGGGTGGGGGTCGAGGGCGTGTTTCGCTGGGAGGAGTAGGCGGCTCGCTATTCGAAGAATTCGTCGACATCGCGAGCGCCATGCACCACGCGTACGATCTGGACACCGCCGTCCAGATGCCGGTGCAATACCTGGTACGCCCCGACCGGCCAACTTCGTACGCCCTCGCCGATTTCGGGGCGCGCAAAGCTGATGCCGGGAAACTCCGCGAGCCGCTCGCAACTGGCGGCGATCTCGCGCAGCTGCCGGTTCGCGGCCTGCGGGTTGTCTTCCGCGATGTAGTTCCAGATTTCCTGTAGATCAGCTTCGGCACGGTGCGTAATGAACACCTTGGCCATGTCGCCGTCCTTGCGTCATTCCTTCTTCAGCGCCTCACTCGCGCGTTTGATCACGGTTTCGATATCCAGCTCCCCGGCGGAGCCGCTCGCGATGCCCTCGTCCCACAGCTGACGCAGGCGATCGAGCGCCGCCTGCTTCTTTGCTTCGCGTTCCTGCCACAGGCGCATTGCGTCGCGTACGACTTCGCTCTGCGTCGCGTAAGCGCCGCTCGCGACGGCGCTGCGCATCGCGCTGGCGTGCTCCGGTGTCAGGACTACGGTGGTTTTTTCGACGCGGGTAGCCATCGACGTGACCTCCTGCTGCAGTGGTAGGCATTATGCATACCGGCAGCAGGCCAGACAATCGCCGCGCGCAAACTTCTTGGCCGGTCACGTGCAGGCGTGCGGCGGTCGTTTTACAGCGACTTGTAAACCACCCCGTCCTTCATCACGAAGCTCACGCGCTTCATCGCGGTGATGTCGTCGACCGGATTGCCCGGCACCGCCACGACGTCGGCGTACTTGCCGGCTTCGAGCGTGCCGAGGTCGGCGCTGACGCCGAGGAGTTCGGCCGCGTGCGTCGTCGCGGCCTGCAGCGTGAACATCGCCGGCATGCCGGCTTCGACCATCAGCTCGAATTCGCGCGCGTTCTGACCGTGCGGAAACACGGCGGCGTCGGTGCCGAACGCGATCTTGACGCCGGCCTTGTACGCCGCGCCGGCCGTGCCCTTGATTTTCGGACCGATCGCGAGCGCCTTGGGCCGCACGATGGCGGGGTAGTAGTCCGGCTCGGCGCTCGCCTTTTCGCTGACGAACGTGCCGGCGCTGATCGTCGGCACGTACCACGTGCCGTTCTTCTTCATCAGCGGAAACAGCTCGGCGTCCATGTAGGTGCCGTGCTCGATCGACGTCACGCCGCCGAGGATCGCGCGGCGCATGCCTTCCTTGCCGTGCGCGTGCGCGGCGACGATGAAGCCGTAGTCCTTCGCGGTGTCGACGATCGCCTTAACCTCTTCGATCGTGAACTGCGGGTTGTCGCTGCTTTTCGCGTACGACAGCACGCCGCCGGTCGCCGTGATCTTGATCAGGTCCGAGCCGTCCTTGTAGCGCGCCCGCACGGCCTTGCGCGCGTCGTCGACGCTGTTGACCACGCCGTCGTCCGGACCCGGATCGGGCAGGAGCCCGTGGCGCGCGCCGTTGGTCGGATCGCCGTGACCGCCGGTGCTCGCGATCGACTTGCCGGCCGTGAAGATGCGCGGCCCCTTGAGCAGGCCCTGGTTGACCGCGTTGCGCAGCGAGATCGACACGCCGTCGGTGTCGCCGAGGTCGCGCACGGTCGTGAAGCCCGCGAGCAGCGTGCGCTCGGCGAACACGCCCGACTTGAATGCGATGTCGGCGTCGTTGAGCCGGAAACCCTCGGCGTACGAGTCGCGGCTCGTTTCCGACGTCAGGTGCGTATGCATGTCCATCAGGCCCGGCAGGCACGTTGCGCCGGGCAGGTCGACCGTCTTTGCACCGTCCACCGCAACGCGGCCCGGTTTGACTTCCCGGATGCGCCGCCCTTCGACGACGACCGTATGCGCGCCGAGCACCTTGCCCGCGGCCGTATCGACGAGATTGGCGCAGTACAGCGCCGTGACGGGATCGGCCGCGAAAACGGGCGCGGCGGCGAAGGCGCTGGCGGCGAGGACGCAACGGACGAACGGCTGGCGCATGGCGACGGACTCCGGGGGGATTCGCCGATCATGGCACGGCGTTTGGATCGTGCATCTGTGCCTTTAGGCACGGTTCGAACCCGTCCGGCGCATGACCCGGCGGCGGCGCCCGGCTTGGCGTACATGCTGCGCTGCGGTAGTCTCGCGCGCCTATCCTTATGATCTTGCGGCGCCGATTCGCGGCCCGCGGCCGACTGCCCATCCCATGCACGAAACCTACGAACCCGCAGCGGTCGAAGCCGCAGCGCAGAAATTCTGGACCGACACCCGCGCCTTCGAGGTGAAGGAAGATCCGTCCAAGCCGAAATACTACTGCCTGTCGATGCTGCCGTATCCGTCCGGCGCGCTGCACATGGGCCACGTGCGCAACTACACGATCGGCGACGTCATCAGCCGCTATCAGCGCATGCAGGGCAAGAACGTGCTGCAGCCGATGGGCTGGGACGCGTTCGGCCTGCCCGCCGAGAACGCCGCGATCAAGAACAACACCGCGCCGGCGAAGTGGACCTACGCGAACATCGAGCACATGAAGGCGCAGCTCGGCCGCATCGGCTTCGCCTACGACTGGTCGCGCGAAGTCGCCACGTGCAAGCCCGAGTACTACCGCTGGGAACAGCAGATGTTCACGCGGCTGTTCAAGCAGGGCCTCGTGTACCGCAAGAACAGCGTGGTCAACTGGGACCCGGTGGACCACACCGTGCTCGCGAACGAGCAGGTCATCGACGGCCGCGGCTGGCGTTCGGGCGCCATTGTGGAAAAGCGCGAAATTCCGCAGTGGTTCCTGAAGATCACGGCGTACGCCGACGAGCTGCTGAACGAGCTCGACCGCCTGCCGGGTTGGCCGGACATGGTCAAGACGATGCAGCGCAACTGGATCGGCCGGTCCGAGGGTCTCGAAATCCAGTTCGGCGTCGACGGCGAAGCCGAGCCGCTCACGGTGTTCACGACGCGGCCCGACACGCTGATGGGCGCGACGTTCGTCTCCGTCGCGGCCGAGCATCCGCTCGCGCTGAAAGCCGCCGCGAACAATCCCGAACTCGCCGCGTTCATCGAGGAATGCCGCCACGGCGGCACGGCCGAGGCCGAACTCGAAACGCAGGAAAAGAAGGGCGTGTTCACCGGCATCTTCGCCAAACACCCGGTCACCGGCGACGACGTGCCGGTATGGGCCGCGAACTTCGTGCTGATGGGTTACGGCACCGGCGCGGTCATGGCGGTGCCGGGCCACGACGAGCGCGATTGGGAATTTGCGAAAAAGTACGATCTGCCGATCGCGATGGTCGTCGTCAACGACGACGTGCACGACGCGATCCTGGAACTGAAGCGCGACGTCGCCGCCGGCGGCGACGCGATGAGCGCGGCCCTGGGCGGCAGCGGTGCGCGCGACGTGTACGAGCCGGGCGCGGCCGTGCAGATGATCGAAGAATTCCAGCGCCGCCTCGCCGAAGAGGGCGCGTATACCGAGCGCGGATTCCTCGTGAACTCGGGCGAATACGACGGCATGGACTACGACCAGGCGTTCGCCGCTCTGGCCGAGCGCTTCGAGCGCGAAGGGCGCGGCGCGCGGCGCGTCAACTATCGCCTGCGCGACTGGGGCGTGAGCCGCCAGCGCTACTGGGGCTGTCCGATTCCGATCGTGTACTGCGCGCATTGCGACGCCGTGCCGGTGCCGGAGGACCAGTTGCCGGTCGTGCTGCCCGAAGACGTCGCGTTCTCGGGCGTGCAGTCGCCGATCAAGGCCGATCCGGAGTGGCGCAAGACGACGTGTCCGCAGTGCGGCGGCCCGGCCGAACGCGAAACCGACACCTTCGACACGTTCATGGAGTCGAGCTGGTACTACGCGCGCTACACGAGCCCCGGCGCGAACGCGCAGGTCGACGAGCGCGCCAACTACTGGCTGCCGGTCGACCAGTACATCGGCGGCATCGAGCACGCGATCCTGCACCTTCTGTACTTCCGCTTCTATCACAAGCTGATGCGCGACGCGGGCCTCGTGCAGTCGGACGAACCCGCGACGAACCTCCTGTGCCAGGGCATGGTCGTCGCCGAAACGTTCTTCCGCACCGCAGGCGACGGCAATCGCACGTGGTTCAATCCGGCCGACGTCGCCATCGCGCGCGACGAGCGCGCGCGCGTCGTCGGCGCGGTCGCCTCCGACGGCCTGCCGGTCGAGATCGGCGGCATCGAGAAGATGTCGAAGTCGAAGAACAACGGCGTCGACCCGACCGCGATGATCGCGCTGTACGGCGCCGACACGCTGCGTCTGTTCTCGATGTTCGCGTCGCCGCCGGACCAGTCGCTCGAATGGAACGAGGCCGGCGTCGAAGGCATGGCGCGCTTCCTGCGCCGCGTCTGGGCGCAGGTGGGCAAGCACGTCGCCGCGGGCGACGTCCGCGAATCGCAGCGGCTCGCCGCGTCCCTGCGTGCCGGCGACATCGCGCTGACGGCCGAGCAGAAGGCCGTGCGCCGCAAGCTGCACGAGACGATCGAAAAGACGTCCGACGACATCGGCCGCCGTCACGCGTTCAACACGGCGATCGCGTCGGTCATGGAGCTTCTGAACATGCTGGCGAAGTTCGACGAGGCCGGCGACGCCGCGCGCGCCGTGCGCCACGAGGCGTGGGAAGCGGTGACGCTCGTGCTCAACCCGATCACGCCGCATTTCAGCCATGCGCTGTGGCAGGCGCTCGGCCACGGCGAGACGCTGATCGAAGACCAGCGCTGGCCGGCGGTCGATCGCGAAGCGCTCAGGAAGGACGCGCTCGTGCTCGCGGTGCAGGTCAACGGCAAGCTGCGCGGCCAGATCGAAGTGGCCGTCGAAGCGAGCCGCGAAGACTGCGAAAAGGCCGCGCTGGCCGAACCGTCGGTCGTGCGTTTCCTCGAGGGCCAGACGGTGAAGAAGGTCATCGTCGTGCCGGGCAAGATCGTCAACATCGTGGCGGGATGAACATGCGAACAATGCTGCGTTGTATCCTCATCGCGTCGCTGCTGCTGCTCGGCGCCTGCGGCTTCCATCTGCGCGAGCAGGCGAACGTGCCCGAGGCGCTCAAGCGCGTGCGGCTGGAAATCGCCGATCCGGGCACGACGCTCCATCGCGACCTGCCGCCGGCGTTGAAGCGCGCGGGCGCGACGGTCGTCGACGCCCCCGACGGCGTCGCCGTGCTGCGCATTCCGGTGTCGACGCTCGGCCCCGATGCGCTCTCGGTCGGCCAGACGGCGCGCGTACGCGAATACACGATGCGTTTTCGCGTCGAGATCGAAGCGGTGGACGCGGCCGGCGCGGTCGTCATGCCGCGCCAGCAGATCGAACTGACGCGCGACTACACGTTCGACGAAACGCAGGCGCTCGGTGTCGCCGCGCAGGAAGACCAGTTGCGCAAGCAGTTGCAGCGCGACATGGTGCAGGCGATCCTGCGGCGGCTCGAAGCGGTCGGCAAGACGCAGTAGCCTTCAAAGCCCTCTCCCCCGAGCTCGCTGGGGGAGACGGTTGGGTGAGGGAGCGACGCTTCGCACTTCCTCGAACCCGACGCGGTGCTGAACGCAACCCCCTCACCCCAGCCCTCTCCCCAAGCAAGCTTGGGGGAGAGGGAGCAAAGAGAAGGCGGCGCGGGTTTCAATGGCCTTGACGCTCTCCCAGTTCCACCAGCAACTCGCCGGCCCGGCCTTGAAGCCGGTGTATTTCCTCGCCGGCGAAGAGCACCTGCTGCTGATCGAAGCGGCCGACGCGCTGCGTGCGCGCGCTCGCGCGCTCGGCTACGTCGAGCGCGACATCCTCGATGCCGAAAGCGGCTTCGACTGGGACGATCTGGCGCGCTCGTCGGCCGGCATGTCGCTGTTCGCGACGCGCAAGCTGATCGACCTGCGCCTGCCGACCGGCAAGCCCGGCAAGGAGGGCGCCGCCGCGATCGTCGAATACTGCGAGCGGCCGTCGCCGGACAACGTGCTGCTCATCACCTCGACGCAATGGAGCAAGCAGCACGCCGCCGCGTGGGTCGACACGGTCGAAGCGGCCGGCGTGTTCGTGCCGATCTGGCCGCAGCGCCCGAACGAGCTGTTCGACTGGGTCGCGCAGCGCATGGCGTCGCGCGGCGTGAAAGCCGGGCGCGACGCGATCGCCGCGCTCGTCGAGCGCATCGAAGGCAACCTGCTCGCCGCGGCGCAGGAAATCGACAAGCTGGCGCTCCTCGCCGGCGACCGCGTGCTCGACGCCGCGACGCTCGAAGACCTCGTCGCCGACAGCGCGCGCTTCGACGCGGGCAAGCTCACCGACGCCGCGCTCGGCGGCGACGCGTCGCGCGCGCTGCGCATCGTCGCGGGCCTGCGCGGCGAGGGCGAGCAGGTGCCGGCACTGATGGGACTCGTGCTGTACCAGCTGCAACTGATGGTGCGGCTCGCGGCCGCGCCGAATCCGGCGCAGGCGTTCCGCAACGAGCGCATCTGGCCGGCGCGCGAGGCGGTGTACAAGAAGGCGCTGCAACGTGGAAATCTGGCACATTGGGAATTGTGTCTCGCGCAGGCCGCGCGCATCGACCGCATCAGCAAGGGACGCGGCGCCGGCGACGCCTGGCTCGAGCTCGAACGCCTGCTGACCGCGATGGCGCTGCCGCGCACGACGCACCTGATCAAGGCGGGCTGACGCCGTGCGCGCGCTGGCCCTGTTCGGCGGCACGTTCGATCCGGTCCACTACGGCCATCTGCGCTCGGCGTGGGAAGCGGCCGAACTCCTCGACGCCGACGTCGCGCTGATGCCCGCGAGCGTGCCGCCGCACCGGCCGCAGCCGTTCGCGCCGGCCGGTGCGCGCGTGGAAATGCTCGAAGCGGCGCTCGCCGGCCAGTCGCGCCTCACGGTGGACGAGCGAGAGCTGCGCCGCGATGGCCCGTCGTACACGGTCGACACGCTGCGCGAACTGCGCGGCGAAGTCGGACCGCGGCGCGCGCTCGTGCTGATCGTCGGCATCGACGCGTTCGCCGGCCTGCCGACGTGGCACGAATGGCGCGCGCTGTTCGACCTTGCGCATATCGCGGTGCTTGCGCGGCCCGGTCACGAGCCCGCCTTCACGGCGGAACTCGACGCGGAATTCGCGCGCCGCCGCGCCGCGCCCGACTCGGCGTGGCGCGAGTCGCCGGCCGGCGCGATCGTGCCGCTCGCCGTGACGCCGCTGGAAATCTCGGCCACCGATATCCGTCGCCGCATCGGTGCCGGCGAAGAACCGCGCTTTCTGTTGCCCGAGGCGGTCTGGGCACGGATCCGGGCACAGGGCTGGTACCGGCGCTGACGGCGGCACGGCGGTATACTGCGACCGCCCGGTTGCCGGGTTCCCCCCGCCACACGAGGTAACGCACGCTTGGCTACGACCAAAAAACCGACTTCCGCCGCCACCCGCATACCGAAAAAGACCGCCAGCGCCGCCACGAGCAGGCCGGCCGCCGCGAAATCGACCACCGCGAAATCGACCACCGCGAAATCGACGACCACGAAATCGGCCTCGGCCAAGCCGGCCGCGCGCAAGACGTTCGGCAAGCCCGTCGAATGGACCCCCACCAAGCGTGCCGCAACGACCGACGTCAAGCCGGCCGCCAGGTCTGCCGCGAAGAAGCCCGCCGCCAAGAAGCCGGTAACGCAGGGCGAGGCGAACAGGGCCGCCGCGAAGAAGGCCGCCGCCAAGCCGGCAGCCGCACGTCCCGCCGCCAAGGGCGCGAAGGCGCGTCCGGCCGACGTCGCCGCTGCGCCGAAGCAGCGCAAGACGGCCAAGGCCGGCAACGTGCCGACCGACATCGTCGAGCGGCTGCGCGGCGAAGTGAAGCGCGCGCTCGAAGAACTCAAAGCCAAGGACGTCGTCGAGATCGACGTGCGCGGCCGTACCAGCATCGCCGACTACATCGTCGTCGCGAGCGGCACGTCGACGCGCCACGTCAAGTCGGTCGCCGACGAGGTCGTGAAGTACGCGAAGAAGACCGGCGTCATGCCGCTGGGCGTCGAAGGCCAGCGCGAAGCCGAGTGGGTGCTCGTCGACCTCGGCGACATCGTCGTCCACGTCATGCTGCCGCGCGTGCGCGAGTTCTACGGCCTCGAGCGCCTGTGGACCGTCGGCGGCGAGGACGAGCGCGAAGCCGCGTTCGGCTGATAACAGTGTTTCGTTCCGCTCACGCTGCTCACGGAACGCAACACTCGTGCGCGCGCGCCTGATATCGGTCGGCGAACGCATGCCGGCCTGGGTCGCCGACGGCTACGCGGAGTATCAAAAGCGACTTTCGCGCGATTTGCCGCTCGAGCTCGTCGAACTCAAGCTCGGCGAGCGCGGCAAGGGCCGCGATCTCAAACGCGCGCTCGACGACGAGGGCGCCGCAATGCTCGCGGCGATTCCGCGCGATGCGCACGTCGTCGCGCTCGACGGCCGCGGCAAGACGTGGTCGAGCGAGCAGCTCGCCGAGGAGCTTGCCGGCTGGCGCATGCAGGGCCGCGATCTGGCGTTTCTGATCGGCGGTCCCGACGGCCTGGCCGCCGCGGCGCTCGCCCGCGCGAACCAGCGCTTTTCGCTCGGCGCGTTGACGCTGCCGCACATGCTCGTGCGGCTGATCCTCGCCGAGCAGCTGTATCGTGCGACGAGCCTGTTGTCCAACCATCCTTACCACCGCGCATGACAGCGCAGCGCCGACCGGGAGTCGCCATGCTGTACCTCGCCTCGCAATCGCCGCGCCGGCGCCAACTGCTCGAACAGCTCGGCTTGGCGTTCGGCGTGCTCGACGTCGACGTGCCCGAAGTGCGCCGTGTCGGCGAACCGGCCGAGGACTACGTCAGCCGCGTCGCGCGCGAAAAGGCCGGTGCCGGTCTCATGAGCGTCGCGGCCGTGCCGGGCGCGGTCGTCATCGGCGCCGATACCGAGGTGGTGCTCGACGGCGAAGTGTTCGGCAAGCCGGCCGACGCGGCCGCGGCGGCGGCGATGCTCGCGCGCCTGGCCGGTCGTACGCATCGCGTGATTTCGGCGGTTTGGGCGGTCAGCGCCGGACGCGAGGATCACGCCGTGAGCGTTTCCGACGTCGGCATCGCGGCGCTCGACGCGACGGCGATCGACCGCTACGTCGAAACCGGCGAGCCTTACGGCAAGGCCGGCGCCTACGCGATCCAGGGTCGCGCCGCGGCGTTCATCGATCGTCTGTCCGGCAGCTACTCCGGCGTGATGGGATTGCCGCTGCACGAAACCGCGACGCTGCTGCGCCGCTTCGGCGTCTCGATTTGAGCGGCCTTGCGTTGCGCGAATGCGCCGTTCGCATCGACAAGCGCGCGGTGCGGCGGCTATAAACCGTCGAGGCAACGCGCCGGGTGCGTTCACACCGGCACAAAGGTTTACCGCCCCGAATATTTGCGGCTGCCGTCGTTCAGGCGCCGAATGACAAGGTGTCCGAGTGGCCCGCAACTGTCGAATCGCTGGCGTCCGGCTTGTTCTGCGAACGTCTGGCTTGGTCTTCACTCATCCGACAGTGGGTACTATCGGATTAGCTCCAGACCGGCGCCATCCGTCCGCGGCACTGCGCCGGCCATCTACCGCTTCAACAGTTACGGGCCACTAGTGAGCGAAGAAATCCTGATCAACGTCACCCCGCGCGAAACCCGCGTCGCGGTGGTCGAAAACGGCATGCTGCAGGAAGTGCACATCGAGCGTGCGCTGCGCCGCGGCTATGTCGGCAATATCTACAAAGGCAAGGTCAGCCGCGTCATGCCCGGCATGCAGGCGGCGTTCGTCGAAATCGGCCTCGAGCGCGCGGCGTTCCTGCACGCGTCGGACATCGTGCGCGCGGCGCCCTCGCTCGTCGGCGACGCCGGCGAAAACGGCGGCGGGCAGCCGGCCGCCACGCCGCCGATCCTCGATCTCGTGCGCGAAGGCCACGAAGTGGTCGTGCAGGTGGTCAAGGATCCGATCGGCGGCAAGGGCGCGCGCCTGACGACGCACTTGTCGATCCCGTCGCGCTATCTCGTGCTGCTGCCGTATTCGCGCATGGTCGGCGTATCGGTGCGCATCGAGGACGACGGCGAGCGCGCGCGCCTGAAGGAAACGCTGCAGGCGCTCGGCCGCGACAGCCAGCTCGGCTATATCGTGCGCACGAACGCCGACGGGCAGAGCGACGAGGCGCTGGCCGAGGACGTCGACTATCTCGGCCGCCTGTGGCAGGCGGTGCAGGAAGGCATCGCTGCGGCGAAGGTCGGCGAGCGCATCTACGAGGATCTGCCGCTGTCGATGCGCGCGCTGCGCGACCTCATGCGGCGCGACATCGAGAAGGTGCGCGTCGATTCGCGCGAAACCTTCGACAAGACGCTGCATTTCGCACAGCAGTTCATGCCCGAACTCGTCGAGCGCATCGAACACTATCCCGGCGAACGGCCGATCTTCGACCTGTACGGCGTCGAGGACGAAATCCAGCGCGCGCTGAAAAAGGAAGTGCCGCTCAAATCCGGAGGCTATCTCATCGTCGACCAGACCGAAGCGATGACGACGGTCGACGTCAACACCGGCGGCTTCCTCGGCCATCGCAACCTCGAGGAAACCGTCTACAAGACGAACCTCGAAGCGGCGCAGGCGGCCGCGCGCCAGCTGCGCCTGCGCAATCTCGGCGGCATCATCATCATCGATTTCATCGACATGACCGACGAGGAGCACAAACGCCAGGTTCTGCGCACTTTGGAAAAAGCGCTATCGCGCGACCACGCCAAGACGACGGTCTACGACATGTCGCCGCTCGGCCTCGTCGAAATGACCCGCAAGCGCACCATGGAAAGCCTGGAGCGCCAGCTGTGCGAGCCGTGCCCCGAGTGCGGCGGTCGCGGCAGCCTGAAGACCGCCGAGACCGTGACCTACGAAATCTTCCGCGAGATCACGCGCGCGGTGCGCCAGTTCGACGCCGAGAAGCTGCTCGTGCTGGCCGCGCCGAAGGTCGTCAGCCGCATCCTCGACGAAGAATCGGCCGCCGTCGCCGAACTCGAGGAGTTCGTGCGCAAGACGATCCGCTTCCAGCCCGAAGAGCACTACTCGCAGGAGCAGTTCGATGTCGTCCTCCTGTAGCCGCCTCGCGGCGACGGAGCGGCGGCGGTGACGCCCTGGCGCCGCCGGCTGCGACGCCTGCGGCTGGCGCTGACGTTCACGTGCGCGACGCTGATCATCGTCGCGGCGGTCGTCGTCGCGCTCGTGCAGGCGCTGCTGCCGCATATCGCGGCGCATCCCGAGCGTGTCGCTGCGTTCCTGAGCGAGCGGCTGCAGCGTCCGGTCAGCATCGACGAAGTACACGGCGAATGGGCCGGCGTCGGTCCGGTGCTGCGCCTGGAGGGCGTGCACATCGCCGCCGTCGACGTGGCGTCGCCGCCGCTGGTGATTCCCCAAGCCGAGATCGCGCTCGACTTTTCGGCCTGGGCGCGCAGTAACCGGCGCTTCAGCGAGTTCCGTCTGATCGGCCTCGACCTTTCGCTCACGCGCGGCGACGACGGCCGCTGGAACGTCTCCGGCCTGACCGGCGGCGACGCGGCGGCGAGCGAGGGCGACAATCCGTTGCTGATGCTCGGTGCGCTCGTCGTGCGCAACGCGCGCGTGCGCGTGGTCGATTCGTCGCAGTCGCTCGACGTCGTCGTGCGCGCCGACGAATTGCGCCTGTTGAACTGGGGCGAGCGCCATCGACTGCTCGGCCTCGTGCGCCGCGACGGCAGCACCGGTCGCCCGCTCGAAGTGATTGCCGACTACGACGCCGCCGGACAGTCCGGCCGCGCGTATCTCGGTGCGCGCGATACCGATTTCGCCGCGCTGCTCGACGGCTTCTCGGCGCGCGACCTGCGCCTGGGCGGCGGCAGCGGCCGCGTGCAGGTGTGGGCCGATCTGCGCGCCGGGGCGATCGATTCGGCGCAAGTGTCGTTCGACGTCGCGGGCCTCGACGTCGTCCCCGACGCTGCCGCGCGCGACGCACCGGCGCCGCTCGCGACCGGCCTTGCGCGCGTGTCCGGCATCGCCAGCTGGCGCCGCGCCGCGAACGGCTGGCGCTTCGACGTGGCGAAACTGCGCGCCGCGCGCGACGCGCGCGAGCCGCCGGAGACGCAGGCGAGCGTCGTCGCCGGTACCGATGCCGCGGGCGCGCCGGAGTATCGGTTCACATCGCAACAACTGGATTTATCGACGCTGGCGGCGCTGGCCGCGCTGCCGGGCCTCGCCTCCGACGGATTGCGCGAATGGCTCGCCGAGGCGTCGCCGCGCGGACAGATACTCGACGCCGCCGCGCGCTGCGGCGGCGCGTGCGACGGCGGCGACTTCGACCTCTCGGCGAAGCTCGCGGGCCTGTCGCTCGCGTCGGTCGGCAAGAAGCCCGGCGTCGACCGGCTCGACGCGCAGATCATGGGCGACGCCGGCGCGATCGTCCTGCACGTGCCGGAGCAGGCGGCCGTCGTGCGGTATCCGCGCAAATTCCGCGAGCCGTTCTTGCTGTCGCGCTTCGGCGGCGACATCGCGGCATTTCGCATCGACGGCGCCTGGCGCGTGGAGACCGACGCGCTCGATCTCGAAGGCAACGGCTACGCGCTGCAGGCGCGCGGCGGCATCGAGCTGCCCGACGACGGCACCAAGCCGCTGCTCGATCTGTATGCGCTGGTCGCCTATGCCGACGTGCGGGCCGCGCATTATTTTCTGCCGATCGGCGATCTTGGCCCGAACACGACGAAGTGGCTCGAGCAAGGGCTCATCGCGGGCACGATCGACAACGCGCGCGCCACGGTGCGCGGCGATCTCGACGACTGGCCGTTCCGCGACCTCGGCGGCCGCTTCGACGCGCGCGTGGAGATCTCCGGACTCACGCTCGACTACAGCCCCGGCAAGTGGCCGCGCGCCGAAGGCGTCGCCACGGTCGCCGAGTTCGTCAACAACGGCCTGCGCGCGCAAGCGAGCGGCAACGTGCTCGGCGCGCATGCGAGCAGCGCCGTCGCGGTGATTCCCGACTTCAAGGACGCGGTGCTCGAACTCGACGTCGAAGGCGAGGGCGGCGGGCCCGAACTGCTCGACGTGCTGCACGCATCGCCGCTCGGCGAGCGCTACGCCGACGAGCTCAAGGGCATCGCGATCGGCGGACGCGGCGCGCTGAAGTTCCGCCTCGACCTGCCGCTCAAACCCGAAGTGCCCGGCAAGATCCACGGCGAGGTCGACCTCACCGACGCGCGGATGGAAGCGAAAAAGTGGAACGTCGATTTCGCCGGCGCCACCGGCAAACTCAAGTTCGACGACGGCGGCTTCGTCGGCGGGCCGTTCGCGATCCGCTACCGCGACGTGCCGGCGCGCTTCACGGTCGCCGTCGGCGACGGCACGGTCGAACGGAGCAACGCGGTCGAGGCGAAGCTCGAAGGTAATCTGCCGATGTCGGTCGTGTTTGCCGACTTCCAGACGCTCAAGGCCTGGTGGCCGAAATTCCCGGGCAGTTCCGACTGGACCGCGGAGGTCGCGATTCCGCGCCCCGGCGCGGCCGACAAGGCGACGACGCTGCGGCTGCGCTCGGAACTGCGCGGCACGGCGATCCAACTGCCGGCGCCGCTCGACAAGCTCGAGGGCGACGCGATGCCGATCGACATCGCGTTGAACCTGCCCGTCGAGGGCAGTCCGATCACGATCGCGCTTGGCGACGTCGCGCGCCTGCGCGGACGGCTGCCGTCGCCGAGCCGCTCGACGTTCGCCGCGACACTCGCGCTCGGCGATGCGATGCCGCAGACCGTGCCGAACGACGGCATCGCGGTCAGCGGGCACGCGTCGCTGATCGACCTTTCTGGCTGGACCGGCGTCGGCTTCGGTGCGGGGCCTGATCTCATCACGAGCGTCGATCTCAGCGCGGACCGCGCGCGCATCGGCGGCGGCGAGTTCCGCGACGTCGGCTTCAAGATCGACGACCGGCCCGACGGGGTCGGTTTCGTCTTCACCGGCCCGACGATCGCGGGCACGGTGCACGTGCCGAAGGCCGACATCGTCAAGAGCGGAATCACCGTGCAGCTCGACCGGCTGCACTGGCCCGAGTCGCCGAAGCCGGCGCCGGGCGCGGCGCAGACCGATCCGCTCGACGGGGTCGCGCCGTCCACCATTCCTCCTTTGCACGTCGCGATCGGCGACTTTCGTCTGGGCACGGCGGTGTTCGGCGAAACGCGCCTGGAAAGCGTGCCGGCCGGCAACGGCATGCGCATCGACCAGTTCGACACGCGCTCGCCGTCGCTGCAGATGCACGCGCGCGGCGAGTGGACCGGCGACGGGCGCACGCACAAGACGGCGATCGACATGGACCTGACCGCCGAAGACATCGGCCGCATGCTCTCGTCGCTCGGCTTCTCGGGCCTGTTCGACGGCGGCCAGACGCTCGCGCACATCGACGCGAGCTGGGCCGGATCGCCCGCGACGTTTTCGCCGTCGCGGCTCGACGGAAAACTCAAGCTCAACGTCAACGAAGGCCGCGTGCTCGACGTCGAGCCCGGCGTCGGGCGCATCTTCGGCCTGTTCTCGGTGCGCGAGATTCCGCGCCGCCTGGCGCTCGACTTCGGCGACTTCTTCAAGACCGGCATGAGCTTCACGTCGATCGCCGGCGAATTCGACCTGCGCGACGGCAGCGCGTACACGCAGAACCTGCACATCGCGAGCCCCGCCGCCGACATCCGCATCAGCGGCCGCACGGGCCTGAAGGCGAAGGACTACGACCAGCAGATGGTCGTCACGCCGCGCGTGGGCGGCACGTTCACGGTCGTCGGCGCGCTCGCCGGCGGCCCCGCCGGCGCGGCGGCGGGGCTCGCGGTGCAGACGCTGTTCAACAAGGCGATCAACCAGGTGACGAGCGCGCGCTACCACGTCGGCGGCAGCTGGGACAAACCCGACATCAAGCTCATCTCCAAGGAGCGCGCGCGCAAGTCGAAGGCTGCCGAGCAGCCGGTCAAGAAGTGACGCCTTGACGCGTATCCGGCGCGCGCGGATGATCGATCGCGACCGGGGGTAGAAATCAAGTAGTTCACTTCCTGGCGCGCGTTGCAGCCGCGCGCTCCGATGCCCATTGGAGCGCGTCATGACCGGTCACGTTCGAGCTGTGTTTTTGTCTTGTGTATTTGTCTTTTCGTCGGCCCCGGCCGTGGCGCAGAACGCCGCGCCGCTGCGCTGGCTCGTTCCTGCCTACGAAAATCCCTGCTGCCGGGCCGGGCCGGCGATGTGGTCGACGCTGATCGCGGCGGCGCAGGCGCGGCCGGACGAACTGGCGGTGATCTTCAATCCGCACAACGGGCCGGGTGCCTCGCCGATCGATCCGAACTACGTCGGCACGAACGGGCAGGGGCCGCTGCGCACGCTGCTGCAGACGCAGGCGCGCGTCGTCGGCTACGTCTACACGGCCGACGCGACGCGCGATCCCGCGCTCGTGCGCGCCGACATCGCGCGCTACTACAGCGGCGCGTACTGGCGCGGCCTCGCGCTGCGGCCCGACGGCGTGTTCTTCGACAACGTCTCGCCGGACCTCGCGAACGTCGGCTACTACCGCGGCCTCGTCGCCTACCTGCGCACCTTCGACGCGAACGCCGTCGCGATCGGCAATCCCGGCGTCGCCGGTACGACCAATCCGACGAACCAGACGACCTACACCGCAGCCGACTACGGCGCCGCGTTCGACGTCATGGTCGCGCGCGAGGACTACGACACGCCGTTCAACCACGGCTACGTCGCGCCCGTCTGGCTCGGCGCGCCGAACGCCGCGGCGCTCGGCTTCATCGCGCACGGCGCGACGACGCCGATGCGCATCCGCGTGTCGATGAGCCGCGCGTTCGCGCGCGGCGCGCAATGGTTGTACGTCACCGACGACGTGCGTGCGCACGCGCAGGACAATCCGTACGACGTGCTGTCGACGTACTGGTCGACGCAGGTCGCGCTCGTCGGCGATCTGCTCTTCGCCGACCATTTCGACTGAGCGCCCCGGTGTTTTTCGCAGCACGATCGGGCACTTGCGCAAGCCGGCGGTCGCCGGCTTGCCTCGCGCGGGGGTTGTGGCCTACCGTTCCGCCCCTATTTCACCCGCATCGCACCGTCCGGAAAACCCCGAATGAATTCTCTGATCGCGCAGGCCAGCGACCGTTTGTTGCGCCCCGGCGGCCTCGATACCGGCCAGCTCGACCGCGTCTTCGCGCGCATCATGGGGCCCGGCGTCGACGCCGCGGACCTGTATTTCCAGCACTCCCGGTCCGAGTACTGGATGCTCGAAGACGGCATCGTCAAGGAAGGCAGCCATTCGATCGAACAGGGCGTCGGCGTGCGCGCGCTCTCGGGCGAGAAGACCGGCTTTGCGTATTCCGACGACATCGTGCTGCCGCAGCTGCTCGACGCGGCCGGCGCGGCGCGCGCGGTCGCCAAGGCCGGCGCGAACGGCGTCGGCAAGGCGCTCGCGCTCGCTTCGGGGCGCTCGCTGTATCGACCGGTCGATCCCGTCGACAGCCTCGGCAACGCCGACAAGATCGCCGTGCTGCGCAAAATCGACGCGTACGCGCGTTCGCTCGATCCGCGCGTGACGCAGGTCGTCGTCAGCCTGTCGGCGGCGCTCGACACCGTGCTCGTGGCCGCGGCCGACGGCACGCTCGGCGCCGACGTGCGCCCGCTCGTGCGCTTCAACGTGCAGGTGATCGCCGAACAGAACGGCCGGCGCGAACAGGGCCATGCCGGCGGCGGCGGTCGCTACGACTACGCCGAACTCCTGGCCGAAGGCCGCGCGCACGCCTGGGCGCGCGAAGCGGTGCGACTGGCGCTCGTCAATCTCGACGCGGTGGACGCGCCGGCCGGCAGCATGACCGTCGTGCTCGGCCCGGGCTGGCCCGGCGTGCTGCTGCACGAAGCGATCGGCCACGGCCTCGAAGGCGACTTCAACCGCAAGGGCACGTCCGCGTTCTCCGGCCGCATGGGCGAGCGCGTCGCGGCACCCGGCGTTACCGTTGTGGACGACGGTACTTTGTCGAGCCGCCGCGGTTCGCTCAGCATCGACGACGAAGGCGTGCCGACCGAGCGCACCGTGCTGATCGAAGACGGCATCCTGAAGGGCTACATGCAGGACAAGCTCAACGCGCGCCTGATGGGCCAGCGTCCGACCGGCAACGGCCGGCGCGAGTCGTTCGCGCACCTGCCGATGCCGCGCATGACGAACACCTACATGCTCGCGGGAGAACGCGATCCGGCCGAGATCATCGCGTCGGTCAAGCGCGGCCTGTACGCGGTGAACTTCGGCGGCGGCCAGGTCGACATCACCAACGGCAAGTTCGTGTTCTCGGCGAGCGAGGCGTACCTCATCGAAGACGGCAAGGTGACGCGTCCGGTCAAGGGCGCGACGCTGATCGGCTCGGGGCCCGAAGTGCTCACGCGCGTGTCGATGATCGGCAACGACCTGCACCTCGACGAAGGCGTCGGCGTGTGCGGCAAGGACGGCCAGAGCGTGCCGGTCGGCGTCGGTCAGCCGACGCTGCGCATCGACGCGATGACCGTCGGTGGCACGGCGGCTTGAGCGGCTTGCTTATTCCTGCTCGTCGTTCACCGCGAACAGTTCGCGCAGCTCGCGAAACAGCTCGCGGAACGCGTGCGGCGGACGGTTCTCGTTGCGCTCGACGCGCGCCTGGCGCGCCAGCGTGCGCAGGTGCTGCCGGTCGGCGTGGGGAAACAGTTCCAGAAGTGCGGAAAGCGCATCGTCGCCCTGTTCGATCAGGCGTTCGCGCCAGTCTTCCAGGCGATGCAGTTCGGCGGTTTCGCGGCGCGACAGATCGCGGTCGTGATCGAGGGCGGCGCGCAGCGCTTCGAGTTCTTCGTCTTCGCGCCGGCGCATCTGCTTGGCGAGGAACTGGATCTCGCGCTTGCGCGCGATGTGCTGCGTGATGCGGCGCGTGTGCATGATCGCCGCGCGCAGATCGTCGTCGAGCGGCAGGTGCGCCAGCTGCGTCTCGGACAGATTGACCAGGCGCTCGGCGAGGTCGAACACGGCCAGCGCCTCGCGCCGGCGCTGGCTGCGGCTCGGCTCGTCGTGCGCGGCGTCGTCGGTGTCGAAATCCGGATCGCTCATGGATCGTCTCAGTGAATCAAGATTCGAAGGATAGGCTGTGAACCCGCAAATCGCCAATCAAGACGCGAGCCAGGTCGAACTCGACCGCCTCGCCGAACTCTCGCAGGACGTGATCCGCCGCTGCATCGCCGCGGGCGCGAGCGAAGCGGAAGTCGGTGCGAGCGTCGATAGCGGCCTCGCCGCCAGCGTGCGCCTCGGCGAGACCGAAACGATCGAACACACGCGCGACCGCTCGTTCGGCGTGACCGTGTATTTCGGCAAGCGCAAGGGCTCGGCGAGCACCGCCGACCTCAAGCCCGAGTCGATCGCGCAGACGATCGAGCAGGCGTGCGCGATCGCGCGCTACACCGAGGAAGACCCCGCCGCCGGCCTCGCCGACCGCGAGCGCATGGCGCGCGAGTTTCCCGACCTCGACCTGTGGCATCCGTGGGACGTGAGCGTCGAGCGCGCGCTGGAACTCGGCCTTGCGATCGAAGACGCCGGCCGCGCGGTGGCGGGCATCACCAATTCCGAAGGCGCGTCGGTCGAGGTCGGTTCGACGCTGTCGGTGTACGCCAATTCGCACGGCTTCGTCGGCCGCGAGCGCGGCACGCGCCACATGCTGTCGGTCGCGCTGCTCGCCGAAGACGACGCCGGCATGCAGCGCGACTATTGGTACGACGCGGTGCGCTCGGCAGCCGATTTCATGCCGGCCGCCGAACTCGGCCGCAAGGCCGCCGAACGCACGCTCGCGCGCCTGGGCGCGCAGCCGCTGACGACGCGGCAGTGCCCGGTGCTGTTCGCGCCCGAAGTCGCGCGCGGCCTGATCGGCCATCTCGTGTCGGCCGTCAGCGGCGGTGCGCTGTATCGCAAGGCCAGCTTTCTCGTCGACGCGAAAGGCAAGCGCGTGCTGCCCGAATTCGTCGACATCGTGGAAGATCCGTTCCTGCGCCGCGGCCACGGTTCGGCGTCGTTCGACGCCGAGGGCGTCGCGACGACGAAGAGCGCGCTGGTCGAAGGCGGCGTGCTGCAGCGCTACGTGCTGTCGAGCTATTCGGCGCGCAAGCTCGGCCTCGCCTCGACCGGCAACTGCGGCGGCATCCACAACCTCATCGTCAGCACCGGCGACGATGATTTTGCCGCAATGTTGAAAAAGCTCGGCACCGGCCTCCTCGTCACCGAAATGATGGGGCAGGGCGTCAACACCGTGACCGGCGACTACTCGCGCGGCGCCGCCGGCTTCTGGGTCGAGAACGGTGCGATCGTGCATCCGGTCGAGGAAATCACGATCGCGTCGAACCTCAAGGACATGTACGCGAACATCGTCGCGATCGGCAGCGACATCGATCCGCGCTCGCACATCAAGGTGGGTTCGATCCTGATCGAACGCATGACGGTCGCCGGAGCGTAGTGGCCTGCAACAGACAAATCGAAAGCAGCTCGCTCGTCCCGGCCGCGCAGAACTTGCTGCTCACTCGGCCGATAGCGGGTGCTATCGGCGTCGCTCCGCAGCGGCGTCCTGCACGATGCGTCCTTCGCGATCCCTCTTCCGATTCATCTGTTACAGGCCACTAGCGTATGATCCCGGCCATGACGGCGCACGCGCACCCCAAGCACAAACACGGCCCGCACCAGCATCGGCACGATGCGCGGGGCTTCGTGCGCGCCGTGGCCGAGGCGTGTGAAAGCCGCGGCCTGCGGCTGACGCCGCTGCGCCTGCGCGTGCTCGAGCTGATCGCCGACAACGGCAAGCCGGTCAAGGCGTACGATCTGCTCGACAAGCTCAAGGACGAACGCGCGGGCGCGGCGCCGCCGACGGTCTATCGCGCGCTCGACTTTCTGCTCGAAAATAGCTTTATCCACAAGCTCGAATCGATCAACGCGTACGTCTCGTGCCACCACCCCGAGGAATCGCACCAGGTGCCGTTTCTGATCTGTGACGAGTGCGCGAGCGCCGTGGAGATCTGCGACGAGGGCGTGGCCAGGCTCCTCGGCGAGCAGGCGCGCGAGCACGGGTTCAAGCCGCGCGCGCAGACGCTCGAAGTGCACGGCGTCTGCGCCGACTGCGCGAAGGCGTGACCTGAGAACACGCGATCCTGCGGCGGGTGCCGGTCGGCGCCCGCCGCGCCCGCGTTACGGCGTCACGCGGATACTGTGGATGAAACGCCGCATCCCGCTCGCCCCGAAGTGCCAGTTCAGGCAGGCCGGAATGCCGACCGGCGACGACTGGCGCAGTTCGATGCCGACGATGTCGTCGCGCGGTCCCGGCGGAAACACGAACGTCGTTTCTTCGCCGCCGCTGCACAACCCGGAACCGAGCGCGATTTCCGCGCCGGACGCGCGCAGGAGAAACGCATCGAACGCGTCGCCGGAGCGCAACAGCAGGAGCCGGCCGTAGGCCGCGCAGTTCTGCGCCGGCGTCAGCGTCAGCCGGAACTTGCCGGTGACGGGACCGCCGGGTTCGTCGAACATGTCGTAGAAGTTGAAGTCGTCGTACGGCGAGACGCGGCCCGGGCGCGGCAGTCCGTTGTCGTAGTACACCGTGTACGGCGTCGTGCGATTGATGACCGGCACGAAGCTCGCGCGCCGGTCGATGCCGTCCTCGAAGTCCGCGACGACGCCGTTCGCGACGACGTAGATCGTGCGCTTGTCGCCGATCGCGCGCGGAACGTCGCCGGCGACGGCGCCTGCATGCCGTTCTCGGTTGCGCACGTCGTCCTCGAACAGCGTGTGATCGTCCGGACCGCGCAGACCGGCCAGCGTCAGCGTGTGAGCGCCGGCGCTCAGCAGCAGCGCGTCGAACGTATGGGTGCGGAAGGTTTTGCGGCATCGCGTATAGGTATACAATGATCGTCGCGGTATCTGGTTCGTCGACGGCGACTGCGGCCGGTTGCGGGGCTGGCCCATCCGTTCCGGTGCACCGGTTCGCGTTCCGCATCCGATTCGGCGACAAGCCGGCGGAACGCCCGGCGCACTCCGGAGAGGGAGGGCGCGTGCAAGAACAGCGAACGACGGCCCCTGTGGCCGAACCCGAATACCGCGACCTGTTCGACGCGGCGCCGGGTCTGTACCTCGTGCTCGATCCCGAGCTGCGCATCGTTGCGGTCAATCGCGCCTACGCGCGCGCGACGAAGACGCGGCGCGAGGACATCGTCGGACGCGGCATCTTCGACGTGTTTCCGGACAATCCCGACGATCCAGGGGCCGAAGGCGTGCGCAACCTGCGCGCCTCGCTCGTGCGCGTGCTGCAGACGCGCCGGCCCGACGCCATGCCGGTGCAGAAGTACGACATCCGCAAGCCGCCGGAAGAGGGTGGCGGCTTCGAATCGCGCTACTGGAGCCCGCTCAACACGCCCGTGCTCGCCGACGACGGACGGCTCGACTACATCATCCATCGCGTCGAGGACGTGACCGAGTTCGTGCAGCTCAAGCAGCAGGGGATCGAGGAAACGCGCATCAACGACGCGCTGCGGCAGCAGGCGTTGCGGATGGAAACCGAAGTGTTCGCGCGAGCGAACGAAGTTGCCGAGACGAGCGCGCAGCTCAAGCGCGCGAACGACGAACTCGACCGGCTGTACCGCAGGACGCGCGAGCTCGACGAGCTCAAGACGCGCTTCTTCGCCAACGTGAGCCACGAGCTGCGCACGCCGCTGACGCTGATCCTCGGACCGATGACGCAGCTCTTCGCGTCGCCGCGGCTCGACGACGCGGCGCGGCGCCAGCTGCAGGTGATGCAGCGCAACGCGCGCCTCCTGCATCGCCAGGTCGACAATCTGCTCGACGTCGCCAAGCTCGACGCCGGGCACATGTCGCTGCGATACGTGCGGGTCGACTTCGCGCGGCTCGTGCGCCTGCTCGCCTCGCACTTCGACACCGTCTCGGCGGATCGGCGCGTCCGCTATCGGATCGACGCGCCCGCCGCGCTCGTCGCCGAAGTCGACGCCGAGAAGTGCGAGCGCGTCATGCTCAACCTGCTGTCGAACGCGTTCAAGTTCGTGCCGGACGGCGGCGACGTCGTGGTGACGCTGCGGCACGAAGACGCCGAGGCGGACTCGGCGGGGCACGTCGTGCTGACGGTCTCGGACAGCGGGCCGGGCGTGCCGCTCGCGCTGCGCGAAACGGTCTTCGAGCGCTTCCGGCAAGTCGAAGACGGCGCCGAACGACGCAGCGGCGGCACCGGGCTCGGTCTTGCGATCGTCAGGGAGTTCGTGCAGTTGCAGCACGGCGACGTGACCCTGTCGCAGGCGCACGAAGGCGGGGCGCTGTTCACGGTACGGCTGCCGCTGCAGGCGCCGCCCGATATCGACGTGGCGCCGGCGGCACCGGACGCTGTCGCAAGCGCGATGCGGCACCTGCCGCGGGACGTCATCGGGCAAGACGACGTGCCCGTTGCGGAAATACCCGCGAGCGCTCCGGCCGACGCGCCGCTCGTACTCGTCGTCGAAGACAATCGCGACATGAGCGCGTTCATCGTCTCGTCCCTGGCGGAACGCTATCGCGTCGCGACCGCTTTCGACGGCATCGCGGCGTTGCAGGCGGCCATCGCGCTGCGTCCGGCGCTGATCCTGTCGGACGTGATGATGCCGGGCATGAGCGGCGACCGGTTCGTCGCGGCCGTGCGGCAGCGGCCCGAACTCGACGACACGCCGATCGTCATGCTGACGGCGAAGGCCGACGACGAACTGCGCGCGCAGCTGTTGCGGCACAGCGTGCAGGACTACGTGCAGAAGCCTTTTTCCGTCGACGAACTGCTCGCGCGCATCGCCGGGCTGCTCAAGGAGCGTCGTCGCGTCGGGCGGCGCCTGTACAGCGTCGAGGAGCGCTTCCGCGCGACGTTCGAGCAGGCGGCCGTCGGCATCGCGCACGTCGCGCCGGACGGTCGCTGGCTGTGCGTGAACCGCAAGCTGTGCGACATCGTCGGCTACCCGCACGACGAACTGCTGAAGCTTTCCCTGCGGGACATCACGCATCCCGACGACCTCGCGACCGATGCGCAGCACGCGAGCCGCATGCTGGATGGAGAAATACAGAGCTACACACTGGAAAAGCGATACGTCCGGAAGGACCGCAGCCTCGTCTGGATCCAGCTGACCGTCTCGCTCGTGCGCGACGAGGACGGCAGGCCCGACTATTTCATTGCCGTGATCGAAGACATCGACGCGCGCAAGACCGCCGAGCAGGCGTTGCGTCAGGCCGCAACGGTGTTCGAGAGCGCGAGCGAGGGCGTGATCATCTGCGACACCGACGGCAACATGCTGGCCGTGAATCGCGCGTTCACGCAGATCACCGGCTACGCCGAAGCCGAAGCGCTCGGCCGCAATCCGCGCATGCTGCGCTCCGACCGGCACGGACGCGAATTCTTCCAGAGCCTGTGGGCGAGCCTGACCGTCGGCGGGCAGTGGCTCGGCGAGGTGTGGAACCGGCGCAAGAACGGCGAGATCCATCCGTGCTGGGTGACGATCTCGTGCGTGTTCGACGAACGCCGGCAGCCGACGCACTACGTCGCCTTGCTGACCGACCTCAGTCAGGTGCGCCGCAGCGAGGAGCAGCTCGCCCGCCTCGCGCACTACGATCCGCTGACCGAACTGCCGAACCGCCTGCTGCTGCAGTCGCGGCTGGAGCACGCGCTCGACAAGGCTCGCGGCAGCGAGCGCCGCGTCGCCGTGTTGTTCGTCAATCTCGACCGCTTCCGGACGGTCAACGGCAGCCTCGGCCATACGGTCGGCGACGACCTGCTGGTCGACGTCGCGCGCCGTCTGCGCACGTGCCTGCGCGGCGAGGACACGCTCGGCCGCTTCGGCAGCGACGAGTTCCTGCTCGTTCTCGAATCGCCCGGCCTCGACACCGTCGCCGAAACCGCGCAACGGGTGCTGACCGAACTTGCGATTCCGTTTCGCATCGCCAGCGGCGCGGAACTGTTTCTCGGCGCGAGCATCGGCATTGCGACGTTCCCGGAGGACGGCGATACCGCGGCCGAACTTCTGCGCGACGCCGATACCGCGCTGCGCCAGGCCAAGAACCAGGGCCGCAACCGATTCTGCTTCTATACCGCGTCGATGAACGTCGAGGCGCTCGCCCGGCTGGAAATGGACGGCGCGCTGCGACGCGCGGTCGAACGCGGCGAGTTCGTCCTGCACTACCAGCCGAAGATCGACCTGCGCACCGGCGAGGTATGCGGCGCCGAGGCGCTGATCCGCTGGCGGCGCGAGGCCGGCCGTCTGGAATTGCCGGACCGTTTCATTCCGCTGGCCGAATCCACCGGGCTGATCGTGCCGATCGGCGCGTGGGTCGTCGACGAAGTGTGCCGCCAGTTGCGCGCGTGGAGCGACGAGGAGGAGTGGCCGGCCTGTCGTATCGCCTTGAACGTGTCGGCGCGGCAGTTTCACGCGAGCGACCTCGCGGCCGTCGTCGAGCAGGCGCTCGCGCGACACCGGATACCGGCCGACCGGGTCGAACTCGAGCTGACCGAGAGCATGCTGATGGACGATCTGGAGCGCACGACGCGCGTCCTGCAGGCACTCAAATCGCTCGGCGTGCAGTTGTCGCTCGACGACTTCGGAACGGGCTATTCGAGCTTCGGATACCTCGGCCGGTTTCCGATCGACGCGCTGAAGATCGACCAGTCGTTCGTGCGCAACATCGACACGGAACGCGAATCGGCGCTGATCGCGGTCTCGATCATCGAACTTGCGCATCGCATGGGGCTCAAGGTCGTCGCGGAAGGCATCGAAACGCAGGCCGAGCTTGCATACCTGCGCGCGCAGGGGTGCGACGTGATGCAGGGCTACCGCTTCTCGCGGCCTTTGCCCGCGCGCGAATTCGCGCAGCTGATGCGCCTCGGCACGCGTCTGCACGACGGGCATGCGGGCGACACGCGGCCCGACGGCGACGACACGCAGTTGCGGCTCGAGTAGATATCAAAGAGAAAGGGCTCCGCCGGCGGATGCCAGGGAGCCCTTTCGATCCGGCACGCCACTCGGAGGGGTGTGGAGCCCGGAATTCCTGCGTCGAGCGGAAGGCGGCGCGCGCCGTCGGTACGCGCGCCGCCTTCGTCCCGCTATCGACCTTGCCTCAGAAGAACGCGCGCACGCCGAAAGCCACCGCGCGGCCGGGCAGCGGCGCCTTGTCCTTGATGTACGAGGTCGCGAGGCGCGCCGTCTGGTTCGTCAGGTTCGTGCCGTCGGCGAACAGCTCCCAGCTCGTCGTGTCGGTCGTATCGAACGTGTAGCTCACGTGCGCGTTGACGAGCGTGAAGCCGTCGGTCGGCGTTTCGAACTGCGCGGTCTTGTCCTGCTTCATGTAGCGCGCGGCGCCGACGCTCGCGCGCCATGCGTCGGCCGACCATTTGAGATCGACGCCGACGCGTCCCGGCGCGATGCGCGGCAGGTTGCCGCCGTCGTCGAGCTTCGCGCGCACCGTATCGCCCCACAGGCGCAGGTCGTAGTGGCCCGTCGCGCCTTCCGACAGCTTGAACAGCGCTTCGCCTTCGTAGCCGCGGAACTTCGCGTCGCCCTGCGACCACTGGCGCACCGGCAGGTCGTCTTCGACTTCGCCGGTGTCGACGAGATAAATGTAATCTTTGAACTTGTTCTGGTACGCGGAAAGCTTCGCTTCGAGCCAGTCGCTGTGATAGTGCAGGCCGATTTCGAGCTGGTTCGACGTTTCCTTCGTCGCGTCCGGCAGGCCGATCTCGAACGATTCGGTCGCCACGTGCGGGCCGTTCGCGAACAGTTCTTCTTCGGCCGGCGCGCGCTGCGCGCGGTCGGCGTTCAAGTTCAGGTGCCAGTCGTCGGCGAGCTTGAACGCAAGGCCGATCGACGCGCTGAACGGCGAGAAGCTGCGCTTGACGCCGTCGACCGGGTCGCTCGACTGCTTGTCGGCGCGTGCGCCGAGATCGAGCTTGAAGCGATCCCATTCGCGCTGCTCCATCGCGAACACGCCGTAGCCGCGCGTGAGCGTTTGCGGCACGAACGCTTCTTCGCCGATCGCCTGGAAGTCGCGCCGCAGGAACTGCATGCCGAACGCGCCGCGCCAGCCGGCGAGTTCGCTCTGCACGAGTTCCACTCTTCCCTCGTTGGATTTGGAGAGAAATACCGTACCGATTTCGTCGCCCTCGAATTCGGTGTGGCTGTAGTCGGTGTGGCTGAAATTGAAGCGGATCGCGTCGACGCCGTTGAACGGGTTGTTGAGGCCGCCCTTGACGTCGTAGCGCGTCTGCGCGAGCTGCAGCGTGACCGGGCCTTCGCCCTCCGCCGGATCGCCCGGTTCGGCCGGGTTGCCGTAGTGATCGAGAAAGCGCGAGACGGCAAGCCCGATGAAGCCGGCGTCGCCGATCCACGAGCCGCCGAACGAACCCGATTTCGTGGTCAGGAAACTGTTCTTGATCTTGCCGTCCGGACCGTCGTAGTCGTCGGTGTCGCGATACGTGCCGTCGGCGTGCAGCGCGAAGCTGCCGGCACCGATGTCGACGCGCGCCATGCCGGTGCGCTCGTTCGCGCCGTCGTTGCCGCGCAGCTCGGCGCGGCCCGAGAACGCCCGGTCGGGCAGCTTGTCCGGAATGCGGCCGTCGACGACGTTGACCACGCCGCCGATCGCGCCCGAGCCGAACAGCAGCGTCGCCGGTCCCTTGAGCACTTCGATCTGGTCGGCGAGAAACGGTTCGATCGCGACCGCGTGATCCTGGCTTACCGTCGACACGTCGCCCGAACTCGCGCCGTTCGACAGCACGCCGACGCGCGCGCCGTCGAGGCCGCGAATCACCGGGCGGCCGACGCCGGGTCCGAAATACGTGGTCTGCACGCCGGGCTGCTTGGCGACCGTTTCGCCGATCGTGCCGGCCTTCGCGTCGTCGAGCGCCGCGCCCGTGAGCACGGTGACCGGCGCGATCACTTCGTCGGCGGTCTGCTTGATCGGCAGCGCGGTGACCTCAACTTCGTCGAGCTTGTGCGCTTCCTGCGGCGAGTTGCGCGTGCCGCCGTCTTCGGCGGGCCCGGCGGCGTCGGCCGGCGCGGCGTCGGCCCGGGCTTCGCCGGCCGCAACCGCGCCGAGCAGGGTGCCGACGGCCAGCGCAAGCAGTGTCTTGTTCATGAAAACTCCGAGTTACGGGAACGGATACGGGTTAGCGATAGCTATGTTATACTGTATCAAATCGCATGCGCGACAGTCTGTCGGAAGTCATGCTCCATCCCGCCGCCGATACGAACGGTCATGTCATCTGAAGCCGCCTGCGTGAATTCGAACGACTCCCTGCCGACCTCGACCGGGGCCGGTGCGACCCCGCCCCGCCGTTTCGCGGCGCTCGCCGATCGTTTCGGCGCGACCGCCTCGTTCCTGTGCGCCGTGCATTGCGCGCTGCTGCCGTTCGTGATCGCGATCCTGCCGGCGCTGGGCCTCGGCTTTCTCGCCGACCATGCGATCGAGCGCGGTTTCGTCGTGTTCGCGTGCACGCTCGCGACGACGATGCTCGTGCTCGGCTTTCGCCGCCACGGCAGCGGCAAGGCGCTGGCGCTGCTGTTTCCCGGCGTCGCGTTGCTGCTTGCCGGCGTGCTCGTCGATTTCGAGCGCGCGACCACGCTGCATGCCGCGCTGGTCACCTGCGGCGGCACGCTCGTCGCGCTCGCGCATATCGTCAATCTGCGCCTGTCGCATCGCCACGACGAAAACTGCCGGCACTGACGGCTCCGCAATAAATGTAAACATCGCGCGGTACGGCTCCGTAGCGCGCTTGGCAAACCCTGCCGGGCTGCCGATACTGCCGGCGGACCGTGCTTGCCGGTCGGCGCCGACAGGGATTTGCCGGATGAGCCAGATCTCGCAGCAGAACCTGATTCGCACGTATCGCTGCTATGCGCCGCTCTACGATTTCGTGTTCGGCGCCATCCTGGAGCCGGGCCGCCGGCGCCTGGCCGAGGCCGTCAATGCGCAGCGGCCGCGACGCCTGCTCGAAGTCGGCGTCGGCACCGGACTGACGCTGTCGCGCTACGCGCGCGAAATCTCGGTGGTCGGCATCGACGTTTCCGACGACATGCTGCGGCGCGCGCACGCGCGCGTCGCGGCGCTCGACGGCGCGCAGATCGCGCTGCAGCGCATGGACGGCGAACGCATGGCGTTCGCCGACGGCGCGTTCGACTGCGTCGCGGTGCCGTACACGTATTCGGTCACGCCCAATCCCGCGGCGCTCGTCGGCGAGCTGCGCCGCGTCTGCGCGAAAGGCGGCACGATCATCCTGCTCAACCACTTCGGCGGCAGCCGCTACTGGTCGTTCATGGACAGGGCGTTTCGCGCGTTCGCCGACCGGATCGGCTTTCGTTCCGATTTTTCGTACGAGGCGCAGGTGCTCGCGCACGACTGGCGCGTGCGCTCGGTCGCCGACGTGAATTTTCTCGGGCTCTCCAAGCTCGTCGTCATCGAGAATCGGTAACCCGAGGCAACGCCCCAGTGATTGTGTAACCGCGCCATCGCTGCCTAGCATGCGCGGCATGAGTCATTCGCACAGCCACGACCACGCGCACGGTCACCGTCACGATCACGGCGGTCACGATCACGACCGCGGCGATGCGCACGGCCACAGCCACCCCGAACTCGACGACGAGGCGCGCGCGCATACCGGCGGCTACGCCGACGATCCCGGACGCACGCGCAAGCTGCTGCTCGCGTTCGTACTGACCACCGTCACGCTCGTCGCCGAAGCGGTGGGCGGCTGGATTTCCGGTTCGCTCGCCCTGCTCGCCGACGCGGGGCACATGCTCGTCGACGCGCTCGCGCTGCTGTTCGCGTGGCTCGGCGCGCACTACGCGCGGCTGCCGGCCGACGCCAGGCGCAGCTTCGGCTACGCGCGGCTCGAAGTGCTGGTCGGCTACACCAATGCGCTGACGCAGTTCATCCTCGTCGCGTGGATCGTGTACGAGGCGATCGGGCGCATCTTCTCGCCGCAGCCGATCCTGTCGGGCACGATGCTGCTCGTCGCGATCGGCGGCCTCGTGGTGAACCTCCTCGTGCTGCGCACGCTCGGCGGGCACGATCACGACGATCTCAACACCGCCGGCGCGCGCCTGCACGTGATCGGCGATCTGCTCGGCTCGCTCGGCGCGGTCGGCGCGGCGCTCGTCGTGCGCTATTTCGGCTGGCTCTGGGCCGATCCGGCGATTTCGGTCTTCGTGTCGCTGCTGATTCTCTTCAGCGCGTGGCGCCTGTTGAAGCGTTCGGCGCACATCCTGCTCGAAGGCGTGCCCGAAGGCGTGGAAGTCGATGCGATCGTCGGCACGCTCGAACGCGACGCGCCGGACGTGCGCGACGTGCATCACGTGCACGTGTGGCAGCTCGCCGGCGGCGTGCGGGTCGCGACGCTGCACGCACGCCTGGCCGGCGGTGTCGAACCGGATGCGGCGATTCTCGCCGTCGGGCGCGTGCTGCGCGAGCGCTTCGGCATCGAGCACGTCACCGTGCAGCTCGACGGCGTCAGCTGCAACGAGCCGCGCTGCGCGCCGCCGAAGGGCGACGCCCACGGGCACGGCCACGCGCATTGAGGGCTCGCGGGCCGTCCGTTTTGCGCTGCGGCCGGGCGCTGGTAAGCTACGCAGCCAACACGTTTTTTTCGGAGTGATACTCGAATGGGCAAGGGCGACAAGAAGACGCGCAAGGGCAAGACCTACGCCGGCAGCTACGGCAACGTGCGTCCGCACCGCATCAAGGCGGAAGCCGCGACCAAGGCCGTGACAGCCAAGCCGGCCGCCGCCAAGAAGGCGCCGGCCGCCGCGCCGGCCGCCAAGAAGGCCGCCGCGAAGAAGCCGGCCGCCTGATCCGCTGACGCCATCGTCGCGACGAACCCCCGCCACGCGGGGGTTTTTTTATGGCCCGGCGCCGGACCAGGGCCGTTCGTCAGCCCGCAACCTTTTCGCCGCCGGCGTAGACCGACCGCGCGAACGTGCCGCCGAGCCAGTAGCAAAGCTCGGCCGGATGCGCGATGTCCCACACCACGAGATCGGCGCGCAGCCCCGGCGCGAGCCGGCCGCGATCGTCGAGGCCGAGCGCGCGCGCGCCGTTGACGGTCGCACCGCGCAGCGCCTCTTCGGGCGTCAGCCGGAACAGCGTGCACGCGAGGCTCATCGTCAGGCGCATCGACACGAGCGGCGACGTGCCGGGATTGAGGTCGGTCGCGATCGCGATCGGCACGCGGTGTTCGCGCAGCAGCGCGATCGGCGGCAGCTTCGTCTCGCGCAGCACGTGGAACGCGCCGGGCAGCAGCACGGCGACCGTGCCGGCCTGCGCCATCGCGCGCACGCCCGGCGTCGTCGTGTGCTCGATGTGGTCGGCCGACAGCGCGCCGAAGCTCGCCGCGAGCGCGGCGCCGTCGAGGTCGCTCAGCTGGTCGGCGTGCAGCTTCACGGGCAGGCCCAGGCCGCGCGCGGTTTCGAATACGCGCCGCGTTTCGCTCGGCGTGAACGCGATCTTTTCGCAGAACGCGTCGACCGCGTCGGCGAGACCGGCATGCGCGATCGCCGGCAGCATGTGGATGCACACTTCGTCGACGTAGGCCGACTGGCGCCCGGCGAATTCCGCCGGCACCGCGTGCGCGCCGAGAAACGTGGTGCGCACGGTGATGCCGAGGTCGCGGCCGATGCGCCGCGCCACGTCGAGCATCTTCGTTTCGTTGGGCAGATCCAGGCCGTAGCCCGACTTGATCTCGATCGTGGTGACGCCGTCGGCGACCAGCGCGCGCGCGCGCGGCACCGACTGCGCGTACAGCGCCTCGGCGCTCGCCGCCCGCGTGCGCGTGACGGTCGAATTGATGCCGCCGCCGGCGCGCGCGATTTCTTCGTAGCCGACGCCGTTCAGGCGCTGCTCGAACTCCTCGGCGCGGTCGCCGCCGAACACGAGATGCGTGTGGCAGTCGACGAGACCCGGCGTGATCCAGGCGTTGCCGGCCGAAACGACGTCGCGCGCGAGCGATTCCGGCGGACCCGGCAATTCGTGCGCGGCACCGGCGAACGTGATGAGTCCGTCCTTCCAGCCGATCGCCGCGCGCTCGATCGCGCCGTAGGCGTTGCCGTTGTCGGTCAGCGTCGCCAGGCGGCAGTCGACGATGAGGGTGTCCCAGAGCGTATCCATGCGCCGATGGTAGCAGCGCCGGCGTGCCGTTCGCGCGACGCGGGACTTGGCGCGGCGAGCGCAAAGCCGCACCATGCGCGCCTCGCGCGAGCAAGGAGAACACGATGACCCGCTACTTCGCCGACCAGGCATGGCTGCCGCAGGGCTGGGAGGCCGGCGTCGCGCTCGACGTGCGCGACGGCCGCTACGCGCAGATCGACATCGACGCCGACGCGGGCGGCGGCGAGCGCCTCGGCCGCTACGTCGTGCCGGGCATGCCGAACCTGCACTCGCACGCGTTCCAGCGCGCGATGGCGGGCCTCGCCGAACGTCAGACGAATCCCGAAGACAGCTTCTGGACGTGGCGCGAAACGATGTATGCGTTCGCCGGCCGCGTCGGCCCCGACGAACTGCAGGCGATCGCCGCGCAGCTCTATGCCGAAATGCTCGAGTCGGGCTATACGCAAGTGTGCGAATTCCACTATTTGCACCACCGCCCCGACGCGCAGCCCTACGCCGACCCCGCCGCGATGTCGCTCGCGCTCGTCGAGGCCGCGCGCGAAACCGGCATCGGCCTGACGCTGCTGCCGACGCTCTACCAGACCGGCGGCTTCGACGGCCGGCCGCTCGGCGAGCGCCAGCGCCGCTTCGGACACGCGACCGACGCATACCTGCGACTGGTCGAACGCCTGCGCGGCCTGGAACATTCGACGCTGCGTGTCGGCGTCGCGCTGCATTCGCTGCGCGCGGTGCCGCCCGATGCGTTGAACGCGGTGCTCGCGAGCGGTCTCGTCGACGACGCGCCGATCCACATCCACATCGCCGAGCAGATCGGCGAGGTGCAGGACTGCCTCGCGCTGCGCAACGCGCGGCCGGTCGAGTGGCTGCTCGATCACGCGCCGGTCGATCCGCGCTGGACGCTCGTGCACGCCACGCATCTGACCGACGACGAAACGCGGCGCCTCGCCGCGACCGGCGCGGTCGCCGGCCTGTGTCCGACGACCGAGGCGAATCTCGGCGACGGCCTGTTTCCGCTCAAGGCGTATCTCGATGCCGGCGGCGTGTTCGGCATCGGTTCGGACAGTCACATCTCGGTGTCGCCGATCGAGGAACTGCGCTGGCTCGAATACGGCCAGCGCCTCGCCACGCGTCACCGCAACATCGCCGTGTCGAGCTCGAGTTCGAGCGTCGGCGAAACGCTGTGGGGCGACGCGCTCTACGGCGGCGCGCTGTCGGCCGGGCAGGCGATCGGCGCGATCGCAGGTTCCGATGAAGCCGCGCGCGCCGATCTCGTCGTGCTCGACGACGCCGCGCCGCAGTTCGCCGGCCGCACGAGCGAGCACCTGATCGACACGCTGATCTTCTCGGGCAACCGCAACCTCGTGCGCGACGTCATGGTGAACGGGCAGTGGCGCGTGAAGGACGGCCGCCACGTCGAGCGCGAACGCATCGCGCAACGGTATCGCGAGGTCGTGGAAAAACTCGCGGGCTGAACGCTACGGCGTCGCGAGCATCGCGCGCATCGTCGCCGGATCGCCGTCGTTCGCGCCCGGCCGGATGCCGAGCAGGTGTGCGAGCAATGGGTAAACGTCCACATTGTCGAACGGCGGTACGACGGCGCCGTGCCTGAACGCGGGGCCGTGC
This sequence comes from Tahibacter soli, assembly GCF_025717065.2. GTDB lineage: Bacteria > Pseudomonadota > Gammaproteobacteria > Xanthomonadales > Rhodanobacteraceae > Tahibacter > Tahibacter soli. The sequence goes on from NZ_JAOVZO020000003.1 coordinate 589,748, forward strand.
GCGACGAACAGCGCGGCCATCCGCGGATCGGCGTTGTCGTAGCCGTGCTCGCCGGCGGGCACGCGGTCGTTGCGGTTCGCCAGGTACTCGCGCGTCGTCAGGATCCAGCCCGGATCGGCGAGGCAGACGATCGCCGGCACGCGCGCGTGCGAGCCGTAGCGGAACCGTGCCGGCACGTCCTTCTTGCGCCAGCACTGCATATGCGGTCGCGGTGCCAGCAGCGTCGCGTCGGCGTAGCGCGACTGTCCCTGCTGTGGTTCGAAGCCGGCCGCGACGCCGAGATTGACCGCGCGGATGCGGTCGAGATCGACGAAATCCTCGACGAAGATCAGGCGGTCGCGCGAGGTCTCGATCATGCCGTGATCGGAAACGATCACGAGGTTCGTCGACGCGTCGAGCCGCTTTTGCGCGAGCCCGTCGACGAGGCGGCCGAGCGCCGCGTCGATCGCCGCGAGCGCGGCGGCGAGCTCGTCCGAATCGGGGCCGTAATCGTGGCCGGCCTTGTCGACCTGCTCGAAATACAGCGTGACGAAGCGCGGTCGCTCCGCGGCCGGCAGCGCGAGCCAGCCGAGCACGGCGTCGACGCGATCGGTCGGCGACACGTTCTTGTCGAACGCGCGCCACTGCCACGGGCGCGTGTCGCGGATGACGACGTCCGAGCCGGGCCAGAACATCGTCGCGGTGCGCACGCCCTGTCGCTGCGCGCCGACCCAGATCGGCTCGCCGCCGTTCCACCAGCGCGGGTCGCCGACGGTTTCGGGCTTGTTGTAGACGAAGCGGCCGGGTAGCTGCGGGTCTTCGACGACATTGTGGACTATGCCGTGATGGTCGGGCGTCAGGCCCGTCACGAGCGTGTAGTGATTCGGAAACGTCAGCGACGGAAACGACGGCCGCATCGCCTGCGCCCGCACGCCGGACGCCGCGAGCGCGGACAGGCGCGGGGTCAGGCCGCGATCGAGGTAGTCGGTGCGAAAGCCGTCGATCGACACGAGGATCAGCGTGTCGCGTTCGGCCGGCGCTTGCTGCGCGGTGCGGGCCGGAGCGCCGCCGCAGGCGGCGAGGGCGAGAGCGACGAAGGCGACGAGCGCCGCGCGCGCAACGGTGCGCGCGAAGAAGGAAAGGCCGGTCATCGGCCAAGTATGCCAGCGTTGCGTGACGGCGTTCCAACGCGCTAGCACAGTGAATCCGCGCCGCGCGACGAGCGCCTATAATCGCCGCCTGCCTTACGGAGACCGCCATGAACGCCCCGACCCGCATCGACACCACGCGCGTCATCCGCGCGCCGCGCGGCACCGCGCTTTCCTGCAAGAGCTGGCTCAGCGAAGCGGCGTTCCGCATGCTGCAGAACAATCTCGATCCGGAAGTGGCCGAGAACCCGGCCGAACTCGTGGTGTACGGCGGCATCGGCCGCGCCGCGCGCAACTGGGAATGCTTCGACGCGATCCTGCGCGCGCTGCGCGATCTGAACGACGACGAGACGCTGCTGATCCAGTCCGGCAAGCCGGTCGGCGTATTCCCGACGCACGCCGACGCGCCGCGCGTGCTGCTGGCCAATTCCAATCTCGTTCCGGCCTGGTCCAATTGGGAACATTTCAATGAATTGGACAAAAAGGGCCTCATGATGTACGGCCAGATGACGGCCGGCTCGTGGATCTACATCGGCAGCCAGGGCATCGTGCAGGGTACGTACGAAACGTTCGTCGAGATGGGCCGCCAGCACTACGGCGGCAGCCTCAAGGGGCGATGGATCCTCACCGCGGGCCTGGGCGGCATGGGCGGCGCGCAGCCGCTCGCGGCAAGCCTCGCGGGCGCGTCGTCGCTGACGATCGAATGCCAGCAGAGCCGCATCGATTTCCGCCTCAAGACGCGCTACGTCGACGAGCAGGCGACCGACCTCGACGACGCGCTCGCGCGTCTGGCGCGCTACGGCGTCGAAGGCAAGGCGGTATCGGTCGCGCTGCTCGGCAACGCCGCCGAAATCCTGCCCGAGATGGTGCGCCGCGGCGTGCGTCCCGATGCGGTGACCGACCAGACGAGCGCGCACGATCCCGTCAACGGCTATCTGCCGATCGGCTGGACGGTCGACGAATGGTTCGAACGCCGCAAGAGCGATCCGAACGGCACGCGCGACGCGGCGAAGCGCTCGATGCGCGTGCACGTCGACGCGATGCTCGCGTTCCAGAAGATGGGCGTGCCGACGTTCGACTACGGCAACAACATCCGCCAGATGGCGAAGGACGAGGGCTGCGTCGACGCGTTCGACTTTCCGGGCTTCGTGCCGGCCTACGTGCGGCCGCTGTTCTGCCGCGGCGTCGGTCCGTTCCGCTGGGTCGCGCTGTCGGGCGATCCGGAAGACATCTATAAAACCGATCAAAAGGTAAAAGAGCTGATCCCCGACGATCCGCACCTGCACAACTGGCTCGACATGGCGCGCGAGCGCATCCGCTTCCAGGGCCTGCCGGCGCGCATCTGCTGGGTCGGCCTCGGCCAGCGCCACAAGCTCGGCCTCGCGTTCAACGAAATGGTGCGCAACGGAGAACTGAAGGCGCCGGTCGTGATCGGCCGCGATCACCTCGACTCCGGTTCGGTCGCGAGCCCCAACCGCGAAACCGAGGCGATGCGCGACGGCAGCGACGCGGTGTCCGACTGGCCGCTGCTCAACGCGCTGCTCAACACCGCCGGCGGCGCGACGTGGGTGAGCCTGCACCACGGCGGCGGCGTCGGCATGGGGTACAGCCAGCATTCGGGCGTCGTGATCGTCTGCGACGGCAGCGAAGCCGCCGACAGGCGCCTCGCACGCGTGCTGTGGAACGATCCCGGCACCGGCGTGATGCGCCATGCCGACGCGGGCTACGAGATCGCGCAGCAGTGCGCGCGCGAGCAGGGTCTGAAGCTGCCGATGCTGTAACGAACCGCGCTGTAGCGAACTGCGCGCTCCCCGAGTTGCCTCGGGGAGCGCGACGCGGCGTCAGTCCGGATCGTAGTCGAGCAGCGGCGCGAGCCAGCGCTCCGCCGTTTCGACGGTCCAGCTCTTGCGCTTCGCGTAGTCCTCGACCTGTTCCTTCGTCACGCGGCCGACGACGAAATACTGGCTGTCCGGGTGCGAAAAGTACCAGCCCGACACGGCCGCCGCCGGATACATCGCATAGCTGTCGGTCAGGCTGATTCCGGTGTTCGTTTCGGCATCGAGCAGGTCGAACAGCGTGCCTTTTTCGCTGTGCTCGGGGCAGGCGGGATAGCCCGGCGCCGGCCGGATGCCGCGGTATTTTTCGGCGATCAGCGCGTCGTTCGGCAGCGCCTCGTCGGTCGCGTATCCCCAGAACTCGCGCCGCACGCGTTCGTGCAGGCGTTCGGCGAACGCTTCGGCGAGGCGGTCGGCCAACGCTTTCAACAGGATCGACGAATAGTCGTCGTGGTCGGCTTCGAAGCGCTCCAGATGCGGTTCGATGCCGATGCCGGCCGTCACCGCGAAGCCGCCGACCCAGTCGGCGACGCCGGTCGCCTTCGGCGCGACGAAGTCGGCGAGGCAGAAGTCGGGACGTTCGGCCGGCTTGTCGACCTGCTGGCGCAAAAAGCGCAGCGTCGCGAGCGGCTTGCCCGGTTCGTTCGCGTACACCTCGACGTCGTCGCCGACCGCGTTCGCGCGCCACAGGCCGATCACCGCGCGTGCGCGCAGCCAGCGCTCGTCGATGATTTTCTTCAGCATCGCCTGCGCGTCGCGGAACAGCTCGCGCGCCTGCGTGCCGACCACGGCGTCGTCGAGGATCGCCGGGTAGTGGCCGGCGAGTTCCCACGTCGAGAAGAACGGCGTCCAGTCGATGTACTGCGCGAGTTCCGCGAGCGAATAGTCGTCGAACACGGTGATGCCCGGGGTGTTCGGCGTCGGCGGCACGTAGTCGTTCCAGCGTCCGTCGAAGCGTTGGCCGCGCGCGTGGGCGAGCGACACGAGCTTCTTGCCGGGGCCGCGATCCTTGTGGCGTTCGCGGATCTCGGCGTATTCGTGGCGGATCTTCGCCATGAATTCGTCGACGAGGTCTTTCGAGATCAGCGACTGCGCGACGCCGACCGCGCGCGAGGCGTCCTTCACCCATACGGTCGGCGCCTTGTGGTGCGGCTCGATCTTGAGCGCGGTATGCGCGCGCGACGTCGTCGCGCCGCCGATCAGCAGCGGCATCGCCAGGCCCTGGCGGTGCATTTCCTTGGCGACGTGGCTCATTTCCTCGAGCGACGGCGTGATCAGGCCCGACAGGCCGATCATGTCGGCGTTCTCTTCGCGCGCGGCGTCGAGAATCTTCTGCGTCGGCACCATCACGCCGAGGTCGACCACGTCGAAGTTGTTGCAGCGGAGCACCACGCCGACGATGTTCTTGCCGATGTCGTGCACGTCGCCCTTGACGGTCGCGATCACGATCTTGCCGTTGCTCTTGCCGGCGTCGCCGGTGCGCAGCTTTTCTTCCTCGATGAACGGCAGCAGGTACGCGACGGCCTTCTTCATCACGCGCGCGGACTTGACCACCTGCGGCAGAAACATCTTGCCGGCGCCGAACAGGTCGCCGACGACGTTCATGCCGTCCATCAGCGGGCCTTCGATCACGTCGAGCGGGCGCGTGGAAAGCTGGCGCACTTCTTCGGTGTCGCCTTCGATGTACTGGTCGATGCCGTGCACGAGCGCGTGCTTCAGGCGTTCGCGCACCGGCTGCTCGCGCCATGCCTGCGTCTCGACCGCGGCCTCGCCCTTTTTGGACTTGTAGCGTTCGGCGATTTCGAGCAGGCGTTCGGTCGCGTCGCTGCGGCGGTTGAGCACGACGTCTTCGACGCGCTCGCGCAGGTCAGGGTCGAGATCGTCGACGATCGGCAGGCCGCCGGCGTTGACGATGCCCATGTCCATGCCGGCCCTGATCGCGTGATACAGGAACACCGCGTGGATCGCCTGGCGCACCGGCTCGTTGCCGCGGAACGAGAACGACACGTTCGACACGCCGCCCGAGATATGGCAGTGCGGCAGCGTCGCCTTGATGATGCGCGTGGCTTCGATGAAATCGACCGCGTAGTTGTTGTGTTCCTCGATGCCGGTCGCGATGGCGAAGACGTTCGGGTCGAAGATGATGTCTTCGGGCGGAAAGCCGACCTCGTCGACGAGGATGCGGTAGGCGCGGGTGCAGATTTCCACCTTGCGCTCGCAGGTGTCGGCCTGGCCGACTTCGTCGAACGCCATGACGACCACGGCGGCGCCGTAGCGAAGCACCTTGCGCGCCTGTTCGACGAACGTTTCGACGCCTTCCTTCATCGAGATCGAGTTGACGACGCCCTTGCCCTGCAGGCACTGCAGGCCGGCTTCGATGACGCTCCACTTCGACGAGTCGACCATGACCGGCACGCGCGCGATGTCGGGCTCGGACATGATGAGGTTCAGGTACCGCACCATCGCGAACTCGGAATCGATCAGGCCTTCGTCCATGTTGACGTCGATGATCTGCGCGCCGTTGGCGACCTGCTGGCGCGCGACGTCGACGGCCTCTTCGTAGCGGCCTTCCTTGATCAGCTTCTTGAACTGCGCGCTGCCGGTGACGTTGGTGCGTTCGCCGACGTTGACGAACAAGAGCTCGGGCGTGAGCACGAGCGGTTCGAGGCCGGACAGTCGGGTGTAGCGGGGGAGGTGGTCATGTTTCCGTTGCTTTGATGTTTTTTGCTTTGCTCGTCTTCGCTCGTCATCCCAGCGAAAGCTGGGATCCAGCCTTTGACTTTCGACGCCTGAAAAGCTGGATTCCAGCTTTCGCTGGAATGACGAGCGTGGAGCGACGAGCGGAAGAATCGTCAGGCCGCCGCATTCACCGGATACGTCACCGGCACCCGCGGCTTGAGTCCCGCCACCGCCTCGGCGATCGCCCGGATATGCGCCGGCGACGTGCCGCAGCAGCCGCCGACGAGGTTGAGGAATCCCGCTTCGGCGAATTCGCGGATCGTCGCGGCCATTTCCTCCGGCGTTTCGTCGTACTCGCCGAACGCGTTCGGCAGGCCGGCGTTCGGATGCGTCGACACGTAGCAGTCGGCGATCTGCGCCATCGTTTCCACGTGCGGACGCAGGTCTTTCGCGCCGAGCGCGCAGTTGAGCCCGATCGACAGCGGCCGGCTGTGGCGCATCGAATAGAAGAACGCCTCGGCCGTCTGGCCCGACAGCGTGCGGCCCGAACGGTCGGTGATCGTGCCCGAAATCATCACCGGCAGGCGCGAGCCTCGCTCCTCGAACACTTCTTCGATCGCGTACAGCGCGGCCTTCGCGTTCAACGTGTCGAAGATCGTCTCGACCATGACGACGTCGGCGCCGCCGTCGATCAGGCCGTGCACCGCTTCGCGATACGTCTTGGCGAGCTCCGCGTACGTGACGTTGCGAAAGCCCGGGTCGTTCACGTCCGGGCTGATCGACGCCGTGCGGCTCGTCGGGCCGAGCACGCCGATGACGAAGCGCGGCTTGTCGGGCGTCTTCGCTTCAATCGCATCGCAGCACTCGCGGGCCGCGCGCGCGCCTTCCTTGTTCAGCTCGTACACGAGGTGTTCGAGGTGGTAGTCGGCCTGGCTGATCGATGTCGCGTTGAACGTGTTGGTTTCGAGGAGATCCGCGCCGGCCTCGAGGTACTGCGTGTGCACGGCCTTGATGATCTCGGGCTGCGTGAGCAGCAACAGGTCGTTGTTGCCCTTGAGATCGCAGACGTGATGGCTGTGGTCGTGCACGTGCTGGTGGCGCGCGTCGAAGCCTTGCGCGAAGCGCTCGCCGCGATAGCCGGCCTCGTCGAGCTTGTAGCCCTGCAGCATCGTGCCCATCGCGCCGTCGATGATGAGGATGCGCTGCGCGAGCGCGTCGATGAGCTTTTGCGCACGGTCCGGGTTGAGCCAGGGTAGCGTTTTCATGGCGGTTTCCTTTGCGCTCACGGTTTCTTCGCGAGCAGCGTCAGCACTTCGAAATGCGGCGGCCGGCGTTCCTTCGTCGCGCGTTCGCACGCGACGACGTCGAGGCCGGCCTTGCGCGCAAACTCGCGCAGTTCGTCCGGTTTGAAGCCGAGATTGCGATGGTCGAACGGCTCGACCGCGTTGCGGTGCGCGTGGCGGCCGAGCGTCGCGGCGAGCACGCGCCCGCCGGGCTTGAGCAGACGCGCCGCTTCGGCGACAACCGCGCCGGGCCGGTCGGTATAGGTGAGGGCGTGCATCAGCAAAACCAGGTCGAAGCGGCGCGCGCCGAGGTCGAGCGCGTGCATGTCGCCGGCGACCACTTCGACGTTTTTCCAGTTGTTCAGGCGCGCGCGTGCCGCCTGCACGACGCGTTCGGACGCGTCGACGCAGACGATCGAACGCGCGCGCGGCGCGAGCAGTTCGGCGAGCACGCCGTCGCCCGAGGCCACGTCGAGCACGTCGCCGACGTCTACCAGCTGCATCATCGCGCGGGCGAGCGCTTCCCACGTGCGGCCCGGCGAATAGTGGCGTTCCATGTCGCCGGCGACCGAATCGGCCCAGCCCTCGGCCCGCGCGCGCTGCGCGAGCACGGCGGGCAGGCGTTCGTCGTCCTCGCGCAGCATCGCGTCGTCGACGCTCGCCTCGAGCGCGCGCAGCAGCGCTTCCTCGCGCGGCGGCAGCTCGGCGTTGCGGCGGTAGTAGGCCGACACGCCGGCGCGGCGGTCGCGCACGAGATCGGCCTCCTTGAGTTTGGCCAGATGCGTGGACACGCGCGGCTGCGCCAGGCGCAACACCGCCGACAGCTCGGCCACGGTCAGCTCCTCGCGTTCGAGCAGCGCCAGGAGGCGCACGCGCGTCGGATCGGACAACAGGCGCAGGAGGGCCGACGTCGCGGCGAGATCCACAATCTATCCTTTCATCTTGATTGAGAGATGGACGGCTAGCGTAGCGGCGGCGCGGTTCAGCGTCAACGCGCGTGTCGGTATATTCGGCCGCTCGCGGCAGGCACGGACGACGACGCAATGCGGCTTTACGGATCGATCGCGGGCTTTCTTTTCGCGCTGGCGGCGCCGGGCGCGGTGCGCGCCGTGGACGACGCCGCGCTGGCCGCTTTTACGGCCGCGCCGGGCAACGACTATCGCGCGATCGAAACGCCGGGTCGACGCAACGGCGAGCGCCTGCCGCTGATCGTGTTCCTGCACGGCGACGGTCAGGACGGCACCGACAACGTCTCGCAGCTCGAAGGCTACGGCAACGGGTCGATGGAGCTGATCGACACGGCGCTCGCCGGCCGCATTCCGCTCGTCTACGTCGCACCGCAGACGACCGGCGCGTACTGGCCGCCGACGCGCGTCGCCGCGGTCGTCGCCGATGCGTTGAAACGTTTTCCGATCGACCGGCGCCGCATCGTGCTGACGGGCCTTTCCAGCGGCGCGACCGGCGTGTGGGACGCGTTGAAGCTCAAGCCCGACTGCTACGCGGCCGGCGTGCCGATGTCCGGCGCGACGAACGTCACGGGCCTCGCGCCGCTCGTCGGCGTGCCGCTGTGGCTGTTCCACGGCGAAAAGGACGACGATACCGACGTGGAAACCGGCGACGGCGGCGATCTCGTCGGTTCGCGCGCGATCGTGCGCGCGCTGCGCGCGATGGGCGCCGCGCCGCGCTATACCGAATACCCGAACGAACGGCACGTGATCTGGCATCGCGCGTACGCCGAAGACGCGCTGCTGCCGTGGATGCTCGATGCGCGTTCGCGGCGCGCCTGCGCCTTTCCGTAGGCGCAATTTGTGCGTCGCAAGCACGAAAGCGGCGGAATCGATAAAATCGCGGGCTTTCGAAAACGACGCAGCCAACCAGGAGCTACGCCCATGGACTTCCGATTTACCGAAGATCAGCTGTCGATCCAGGCCATCGCGCGCGATTTCGCGCAGAAGCGCATCGCGCCGGTCGCGGCCGAATTCGACCACAAGGGCGAATTTCCGCTCGACAACATCCGCGAAATGGGCGCGATGGGCCTCATGGGCATCGAAGTGCCGACCGAATACGGCGGCGCCGGCCTCGATTCGATCTCCTACGTGCTCGCGATGATCGAAATCGCCGCGGCCGACTGCGCGCATTCGACGATCATGTCGGTCAACAACACGCTGTACTGCAACGGCCTGTTGAAATTCGCGACGCACGAACAAAAGCTGCGCTACGTCGCGCCGATCGCGTCGGGCGAGGCGATCGGCGCGTTCGCGCTGACCGAGCCGCAGTCGGGCTCCGACGCCACCGCGATGCGCTGCAAGGCCGCCAAGCAGGCCGACGGCAGCTTCGTCATCAACGGCAAGAAGAGCTGGATCACGTCCGGCCCGGTCGCCAAGTACATTCTGCTGTTCGCGATCAGCGACGCGACCAAGGGCGCGCGCGGCATCACTGCGTTCATCGTCGACACCGGGCGCGAAGGCTTTCATCGCGGCAAGACCGAGCCGAAGCTCGGCATCCGCGCCTCCGCGACGTGCGAAATCGAATTCACCGACTATCGCGTCGGCCCCGAAGACGTGATCGGCGAAGAAGGCCATGGCTTCAAGATCGCGATGGGCGTGCTCGACGCCGGCCGCATCGGCATCGCGTCGCAGGCCGTGGGTCTCGCGCGCGCCGCGTACGAGGCGACGATCGCGTATTCGCAGGAGCGCAAGGCGTTCGGCCAGCCGATCGGCAGCTTCCAGATGACGCAGGCGAAGATCGCCGACATGAAGTGCAGGCTCGACGCGTCGTATTTCCTGACCTTGCGCGCCGCGTGGGCGAAGCAGCAGGCGCAGGAATCGGGCGGCCGTTTCTCGACCGAGGCGGCGGTGGCCAAGCTCACGGCGTCCGAGTCGGCGATGTGGATTACGCACCAGGCGGTACAAATCCACGGCGGCATGGGCTACTCGAAGGAAATGCCGCTCGAGCGCTATTTCCGCGACGCGAAGATCACCGAGATCTACGAAGGCACGAGCGAGATCCAGCGCATGGTGATCGCGCGCAACGAGACCGGGCTGCGCTGACGTTTTCGCTTCCCGCATGAAAAAACGGAGCCGTCGCCGGCTCCGTTTTTTTGCCTTCGCCGCGGTTACGGCGTTTCGAACGTATCGCCGAAGATGCGATCGACGCAGTTGACGACGACGCCGGTGACCGGCCCGCTGCCGACCGTGCCGCTGGCGCCGGCGATCGTGCAGACGTCGCTCGGGTTCGTCGGCTGCGCGGCGATCGTCACGGTGTACGGCGCGCCGCTCGCGACGGCGTTCGGGAACGTGAAGCCGCCGTTGGCGTTCAGCACGAAGTTCGCGCCGCCGTTGAGCGACAGCGCAAGACCCGTGCCGGTCATGCCGGCGACCGTGCCGCCGACCGCGAACGTGTTCGTCGTGCACGACACGCCGACGTTCACGACGTTGGCGCTGCCGACGGTGCCGGTCGCATTGGTCAGCGTGCAGGTCTGGCTCGGCGCGGTCGGCTGCGACGCGACGGTCACCGTGTACGCGGTGCCGCTCGCGAGGTTCGTCGGGAACGTGAACGTCGCGGCGCCGGCCGCGACCGGCAACGCGGCGCCGCCGTTGAGCGACAGCGCGAGGCCGGAACCTGCGATGCCGGTCGCGGTGCCGCCGACGCTGTAGGTGGCCGCCGCCGAGGTCTTGGGCTCGAGGCACCACTGCGTGACCGTGCCGGTGTCGCCGCTCGCGACGTCGACCGCCTTGAGCGTCCAGGTGCCGCCGAACGCGCCGCCGCCGAACGTCGCGTCGAGCGGATTGTTCGGCTTGGCCGTGCCGCCGAGCGCCGGCGACGTCGCGCTGCACAGGCTTTCGACCGTCGTCGTCGCCGCGTCGTCGAGCGTCACGTCGATGTTCGGCTTGTCGCAGCCGTTCGCCGATGCGGGCGCGCCGGGGCGGTCGATCACGATCGAACTCGCCGCGCCGCGCGCGAGCGTGAAGCGCAGGTCGCCGACGTAGGTGTGCGTCGCCTTGAGCTTGAGCCTGACGCCGGTGATCGCCGTGGCGTCGGTGAAGGTGAGCGTGCTCGTCGCGCCGTTCGTGTTGTTGTCGGGAATCGCAAGATTCGGCGAACTGCACACGAGGTTCGACGTCGTGAACGAACGCGCGACGGCATTCGCGCCGGCGCCGCAGGTGCCGGTCGCGCGCACGCGCCACCAGTACGTCGTCGACGGCGATACGCCCGTCACGTTCCAGCTCGTGCCGGTGAGCGTCTGCGTCGCGACGATCGTCGCGAAGCCGGCGTCGCTCGCGACTTCTACGGTGTACGACGTCGCGCCGGGCACCGCGGCCCAGGTCAGCGCCGAACCCGGATCGACGCCCGTCGCGCCGTCCGCCGGCGCGGTGAGCGCGGGCGCGGCCGGCGCGCCGACCGCGACGTCTAGCTGCGCGGTCGCGCTGTGGCCCGGGCTGCCGGTCGCCGTGCCGCTGAACGTCAGCGTGCCGCTGGTCGTGCCGGCCGCGCCGGTCGTGTCGACGGTCGCGACGGCGCTGCCGCCCGGCGTCACGGGATTCGGCGCGAACGTCACCGTCGTGCCGGGCGGATTGCCGCTCGCCGACAGCGTTACCGGCGCGCTGAAACCGAGGTCGCTCGCGACGTTGAGATTGAACGTCGCGCTCGTCGGCGCGCACACGTTCTGCGGCGAGTTCGTCACCGCGAGGCGGAAGTCCGGCGTATCGCCCGAGCAGACCGGGCGCGTGCCGCACGCGATGCCGTGCGCGTCGAACGCGTCGAAGATGCGGCACGCGTTCGGCGTGCCGTTCGCGAGATTGCCGTCGTCGTCGTCGGCCGCGAGAAACACGGTGTACCAGTTCGTCGCGCCGCAGCCGTTGACGACCGCCGAGGTGTTGCACTGGCCGCCCGAGGCGACCTGGTACGCGCTCTTGGACGGCGTCAGGCTCGCGTACCAGATGCGGTCCATCTTGCCCCAGCCGTCGTTGCCGAACTTCGCGATCAGCGACTGCGCCAGATCCCAGTTCGCGCCGCTCGCGATATAGCTTTCGCAATGGCCCTCGTAGCCCATCGGGCCGCGGTACGGCACGCCGGCGGTCGGGTGCACGTACGGGCACGCGACGCCGCCCTGGCCGATGTAGCGGTCGCAGTTCGGGCCGGCGTCGTTCGTGATGTTGGCCGGGCTCGCGCGCTTGGCCGCGGGCGCCGACACGCCGAAGTCGCCGACGTCGCGCACGCCGGTGCAGGCGACGCAGTTGGCGCAGTCGACGCCGGGCTTGAAGTTCTGGCCGATGCACGAGTCGCGCGTTTCGAGGAACGCGAACGTGTCGCCGACCGCTTCGCCGCTGCCGTTCTCGCTCGCCGCGCCGCCGGTGTTCGTGTCGAGGCCGTGGCCCCACTCGTGCAGGAACACCGCGGCGATTTCGCCGGTGTTCGAGCAGCCGCCGCCGGAGCGGTAGAAGTTCAGCGACGTGCCGTTCCACGACGCGTTGCACGTCGCGACGATGTTCATGTTCGCCGTGACCTTGCTCTGCAGCCAGGTGTTCGACGGAAAGAACGTGCGTCCTTTCTGGTTGATCTTCGTCAGGTGGTAGAAGCCCGAGCGCGACGCGTGCGTGTTGCCCGCGCCGCCCACGCCCGGCGTGATGCAGTCGGTGCCCGCGCTCTGGCCGAATGCGAGATTGCCGTCGGTCGTGTTGGACAGCGAAATCGAACCGCAGTTGTCGGACATGCGGAAGTACTTGCCGTCGAGCGCCGACGTCGCGGTGCCGCCGGAGTAGTCGTAGATGCCGAGCGCGTCGGTCACCTTCGCGGTGGTGTTGGTGACCGCGGCGAACGGAAAGTCGACGACGATCTCGGTGTCGCTGTTCGTCGTCGGATAGATGCCGCCGGACACCTTCGCGTCGACGTTGACCGCGAGGTCGCGCACTTCGATCACGCGGTTCGTGTTCGCGTCGACGAGCACCTGCCACGTCGCCTCGTCGTCGCCGGCGATGCGGAACACGTAGCGCCACGCGAGCACGTGCGCGTAGCCGCCGCCCGGTGCGCCGCGATACGTTTCGCCGGCCGTGTCGCCGTCGCGCAACGCGGGATAGATGCGCAGTTCGCCGCGTTCGAGAAACTCGCCGACAGCCGCATCGGCCGGAAACGCCAGTTCGTCCCAGGCGCGTTGAAAGGCGGCTTCCCGCGTCAACGCCGGCGTCGTGTCGATCGCGACGTCGGCGACGCGTTCGGCGCCGAACTGCACGACGTTGCCCTGCGCGATGCGCACGTAGACGAACGCGCCGTCGACGCGCACGCCGTTCTTGTGCTGGCCGAACTCGACGAACCACACCGGCGAGTCGCCGCCGACGACGACGCTGCGGTCGGCGTCGAGCTTCAATTCCAGATTGCCGGCGGCGAGGAGGTCTGCCGCCGAATCGACGAACTCGCGCGCCTTCGCGGCCACCGCGCCGAGATTCAGATCGGTCTCGCGCGCGACGCCGAACGCCTGCGGCGAGAGCGCGTTGCCGCGGCCCGGAATCAGCGGCACGCCGCTGCCCTGCACGACGTTCGGGCGGTCGCCGCGATCGTCCCAGCGCACTTCCCACGTGCCGCCGTAGCGCGCCTGGAACGGCGCGAGGCGCGACGCCAGGCGCGGATCGGACGCCGCGTCGCGCAGCGACGGCAGCGCGTCGAGCGACGGCGCGACGAACGGGCGCGCCGGAACCTTCGCCACGGATTCGGTACGCGGGCCGCTGTCGGCGGCCGGCTGGATCGCGAGCGCGGGCGCGCCGGCGAGCAACGTCATGAGGCCGGCCAGGACGCCGGTTCTAACGCGGTGATGCATCGGGTGACTCTCCTCGACGGACAAGGCGTGGCGACGGCGACCTCGCGAACGCCGCCACGGCGATCGCGCGTGTTGTCCCTGTCGATTCGAGCCTTCGTCGAGGCGAGTGCGCACGCACGCAGACCTGCCGCGATGCGGCATTGCGTGGCTGTGTCGATGCTCGTTCCGGCGCGCAGCGCCGGCATCCCCGCGGATGTGCCTCCATGCGGCCCCACACATCCGTCGTCGATTATGCACGCGCCCGCCGGCTTTGCCGTGGTCCGGCGGCAGGAGCGCAACTCATGCCGCCGGCCGAGTTCGCGGGCCGGCGCCGGGCCTGTAGCATGGCGCGACGCCCATGACGGAGAGCGACGATGCAGCACGATCGCGGCCTGTTGCGCGAGCACGGCCACGGACACGGCAAGGTCACGACGGTCGAGCTGTTCTTCGATCTCGTCTTCGTGTTCGCGGTGACGCAGCTGTCGCATCACCTGATGCTGCACTTCACGCCGGTCGGCGCGATCGAGACGCTGCTGCTGACGCTCGGCGTGTGGTGGGTGTGGATCTACACGTCATGGGTGACGAACTGGCTCGACCCCGAGAAGGTGCCGACGCGCGTGCTGCTGCTCGTCATGATGTTCGCCGGCCTCGTGCTGTCGGCGTCGCTGCCGCAGGCGTTCGGCGAGCGCGCGTGGGGTTTCGCCGGCGCGTACGTCTGCATGCAGGTCGGGCGCACCGCGTACGTTCTGTGGGCTGTCGCCGGTCATACGAACATGGTGCGGAATTTTCAACGCATCCTCGCCTGGCTCGTCCTGTCGGCGGCGTTCTGGTTCGCCGGCGCGACGTTCGGCGAATGGCGCCTGCCGCTGTGGATCGCGGCGCTGGCGATCGAGGTCGCGTCGCCGTCGCTCGGCTTCTACGTCCCCGGCCTCGGCCGTTCGCTCACGCGCGATTGGAACGTCGAGGGCGGGCATCTGTCCGAGCGCTGCGCGCTGTTCGTGATCATCGCGCTCGGCGAATCGATCCTGGTGACCGGCGCGACGTTCGCGCAAGGCGAGTGGAACGCGACGGCGCTCGCGGCGTTCGCCGTGTCGTTCGCCGGCAGCGTCGCGATGTGGTGGATCTACTTCGACGCGGCGGCCGATGCCGGCACCGCGCGCATCGTCGAATCGGACGACCCGGGCCGTATCGCGCGGATCGCCTACACGTACATGCACGTCGCGATCGTCGCGGGCATCATCGTCAGCGCCGTCGGCGACGAATTCGTGCTCGCGCATCCGGCCGGTCACGGCGATGCGAAGACGGCGCTCGCGGTGCTCGGCGGCGCGGCGCTGTACCTCGCCGGCAACGCGGCGTTTCGCTGGACGATCACGCGCCGGCTCGCGGCGTCGCACGTCGGCGGCGTCGCGGCGCTCGCGCTCGTCGCGCCGGTGTCGACGCGGCTTTCGCCGCTCGCGCTGTCGGGCGCGTGCGCGCTCGTGCTCGTCGCGGTCGCCGTGCGCGACGCGTACGCGAATCGCGCCGCGGCAAGCGGAGCCCGTAACACGTAGCTTGGGATTCGCCGGCCGTTCGCCGGGCGCCAACGTCGGCGCGGCGCGTAGGTGCGTTTCGGCGGCCGCCACAAAGGAAAGGGCGGCAATCGCCGCCCTTTCGTATCGCTGTCGCATTGTCGCGAGTGCTATGCCTTCTTGTCGGCCGCCTCGTCGGTGCGATCGCCGAGCAGACGCCGGATGGCGACGTAGAAGATCGGCACGAACAAGAGGCCCAGGAACGTCGCGAAGATCATGCCGCCGATCACGCCCGTGCCGATCGCATGGCGCGCATTGGCGCCGGCGCCGGACGAGATCGCCAGCGGCAGCACGCCGAGGATGAACGCGAACGACGTCATCAGGATCGGCCGCATGCGCAGACGGCCCGCTTCGAGCACGGCCTCGCGCAGCGACTTGCCGTGCTGCTGCGCCTCGACCGCGAATTCGACGATCAGAATCGCGTTCTTCGCGGCGAGACCGATGATCGTGATCAGGCCGATCTTGAAGTAGATGTCGTCGGGCAGTCCGCGCAGCAGCGAGAACACGACCGCGCCGAGCACGCCGAGCGGCACGATCAGCATCACCGACACCGGAATCGACCAGCTTTCGTACAGCGCCGCCAGGCACAGGAACACGACGATGATCGACAGCGCGAACAAGAGCGGCGCCTGGCTGCCGGAGATGAGTTCCTGCAGCGACTGGCCGGCCCAGTCGTAGCCGAAGCCTTGCGGCAGGTCGTTCGTGATGATGTCCTGCATCGCCTTCATCGCGTCGCCCGAACTCTTGCCGGGCACCGGCGAGCCGTTCATCTGGATCGCCGAATAGCCGTTGAAGCGGTTGAGCGCGGGCGGCCCCATGATCCATTGCGAATGCACGACGCTCGAGAGCGGAATCATGTTCGGCGTCGCCGAGCCCGAACCCGCGCCCGATGCGGCGGTCGGCTGCGAACTCGGCAGGAAGAACCGGCTGAACGCATCCGGGTTCATGCGGAACGGCGCGTCGGCCTGCAGCACCACGCGCAGCACGCGGCCCTGGTAGAAGAAGTCGTTCGCGTACACCGGCGCGAGCATCAGCTGGATCGCGCTGAACACGTCGGTGACGGAAAGCCCCATCGATTCGGCCTGCACGCGATCGACGTCGATCTTGAGCTGCGGCGCCTCCGGCAGCACGTTCGGACGCACGCCCTGCAGGATGTCCTTCTCCTGCGCCGCCTTGCCGAGGAGCTGATTCTGCGCCGCGACGAGCGCGTCGTGTCCGGCGCCGCTGCGATCCTGCAGGTACATCTCGAAGCCGCCGAACTGCGACAGGCCCTGGATGGTCGGCAGGTTGACGACGAACGCGGTGGCGTCCTTGAGGCCCATGAACAGCGCGCCGTTCGCCTGCTGGATGAACTGCGCGGCGGTGGTCTTGCGGTCCTCCCACGGCTTCAGGCGCACGAACGCCATGCCGACGTTGTCGGCCTGGCCGACGAACGAGAAGCCGGTCACCTGCAGCACCGCTTCGACCGCCTCGTTCTTCGAGAGGATCTCGTTGACCGTCTCCATCACCTTGTTGGTGCGATCGAACGACGCGCCGGGCGGCAGCTGGATCAGCGCGAGCGTATAGCCCTGGTCTTCCTCGGGCACGAAGCTCGACGGCATGCGCGTGTACAGGAAGCCGCACAGCACGACGACGACGGCGAACAGCGCCATCCAGCGGCGCGGACGCCTGACCGCGTGTTCGGTCTGTCGCGTATACGTGTTGAGCGTGCGGTCGAAGACGCGGTTGAACCAGCGGAAGAACGCGTTCGGTTCCGGGTGCGTGGGCTTCAACATCGTCGCGCACAGCGCCGGCGTGAACGACAGCGCGAGGAACGCCGAGAAGCCCATCGAGATCGCGATCGTCAGCGCGAACTGGCGGTAGATCGCGCCGGCCGAGCCGCCCTGCATCGCGCTCGGAATGAATACCGCGGCGAGCACCACGGTGATCGCGACCACCGCGCCGGTGATCTGCGTCATCGCCTTCTTCGTCGCTTCCTTCGGCGTCAGATGTTCCTCGCTCATGATGCGTTCGACGTTTTCGATAACGACGATCGCGTCGTCCACGACGATGCCGATCGCGAGCACCATGCCGAACAGCGACAGCTGGTTGATCGTGAAGCCGATGAAGTACATGCCGAGGAACGTGCCCATCAGCGCGACCGGAATCACGAGCGTCGGGATGATCGTCGCGCGCAGGTTCTGCAGGAACACCAGCATGACGACGAACACGAGCACGACCGCGATGGCGAGCGTTTCGGCGACTTCGAAAATCGACCGCTTGACGAACGTCGTGCTGTCGTACGGTACGAACCACGTCACGCCGGGCGGAAAGCTCGGCTGCATCTGCGCCATCTTCGCCTTGACGTCGTTGGCGACCTGCAGCGCGTTCGCGCCGGGCAGGAGCTGCACCGCGAAGCCCGCGATCGCCTTCTTGCCGTAGTGCGTTTCGCGGCCGTAGCTGTACGGGCCGAGCGTCACGCGGCCGACGTCCTTGATGCGCACCGCGGTGCCGTCGGGCAGCGTGCGCAGGCGGATCGCCTCGAACTGCTCGGGCGTGGAGAATCGCCCTTCGGCCATGACCGTGGCCGACACGCCCTGCTTGTCGACCGACGGCGTCGTGCCGATCGAGCCCGCGGCGAACTGCACGTTCTGGCCGCGCACGGCGGTGAGCACCGAGGTCGGCGACAGGCCGTAGCCCTGCAGCTTGTCGGGATCGAGCCAGATGCGCATCGCGTACTCGGAACCGAACTGGGTGGCGCTGCCGACGCCCGGCACGCGCTGGATCTGGTCGAGGATGCGCGAGGAGACGATGTTGTTGAGCGCGTAGGAATCCTGCGAGCCGTCTTCGGACTGCAGCGCCGCGACCATCAGGAAGCCGGCGTTCGCCTTGGCGACGACGACGCCCTGCTGCGTCACTTCCGACGGCAGGCGCGGCAGCGCGAGCGACACGCGGTTCTGCGTCTGCACCTGCGCGATGTCGGCGTTCGTGCCGCTGTTGAACGTCAGCGTGATCGACGACGAGCCGTTGGAGTTCGACGACGACGAGAAGTAGAGCAGGTTGTCGATGCCGTTCAACTGCTGCTCGATGACCTGCGTGACGGTTTTTTCGACGGTCTCGGCGCTCGCGCCGGCGTAGGTGGCGTTGACGATGACCTGCGGCGGCGCGATCTGCGGATACGACTCGATGCCGAGCCGCGAGATCGTGAGCGCGCCGCCCAGGGTGATCAGAATCGCGATCACCCACGCGAAGATCGGACGTTCGATGAAAAATTGGGGCACGACGCTCTCCTTACGCCTTCGGCGCCGCTGCCGGCGGGGCGGCTTGTGCCTTGTCGAGTTCTTCCTGCGGCGTGGCCTTGACCGGCTTGTCCGGCGCCGCCTTCGGCAGGCCGGTGACGATCACGCGATCGCCGTCGGCGAGGCCGTCGGTGACGATCCAGTCGGCGCCGCGCATCTCGCCGAGCGTGACGTGTTTCTGCTGCGCCTTCTCGCCGTCGCCGACGGCCATCACGTAGGCGCCCTTCGCGTCGCGCAGCACCGACTTCTGCGGCACGACGAACGCCTTGGCGAGTTCGCCCTGCACGAGCTTGACCTTGACGAACATGCCCGGCAGCAGCGTGCGCTCGCCGTTCGGGAACGTCGCGCGCAGCGACACGGTGCCGGTCGTCGCGTCGACCGCGAGATCGGAGAAGCTCAGCGTGCCGCTCTCACCGTACGGCGTGCCGTCGGGCAGCGCGAGCTGCACTTCCACCTGGTCGGACGCGGCGAGCTTGAGTTTGCCGGCGGCCTGCGCGCGGCGCAGGTCGGCCGTTTCGGCGGCCGACTGGCTGAAGTCGGCGTAGATCGGATCGATCTGTTCGACCAGCGTCAGCGGCGTGACTTCGCCCTGGCCGACCAGCGCGCCCTCGGTCACCAGCGCGCGGCCCGCGCGGCCGGCGATCGGCGCGACGACCGACGCGTAGCCGAGGTTCAGCCGCGAGGTTTCGACGTTCGCCTGCGCGGCCTTGACGCTCGCGTCGGCCGTGCGCTGCGCGGCGATCGCGTCGTCGAGATCCTGCTTGGCGAGCACGCCCCGGGCCGCGAGATCCTGGTAGCGCTTGGCCTTCGCATCGGCGTTCGCGGCGTTCGCGCGCGCTTGAACGAGCGAGGCCTGGCTTGCGTTGAGCGCTGCCTTCAGCTGCGCCGGATCTATCTGGAACAGCGGCTGGCCGGCGGCGACGTCGCTGCCTTCGGTGTAGAGGCGACGCTCGACGATGCCCGGCACGCGTGCGCGAACCTCGGCGGTGCGCGTCGCGGCGAGGCGGCCGACGAATTCGCGTGTCAGCGGCACGCTCGAGGCCTTCACGCTGATCACGCCGACTTCGGGCGGCGGCGGGGCGGCCGGGGCGGCCTGCTGCTTGTTGCAGGCGGCGACGGCGAGCGTCGCGGCGGCGGCGAGGGCAAGACGCGGTAGTTTCATGGTGACGTCCTTGGAACGGTTGAATTTTTATCGTTGTGTCCGGCGGCCGGACCGGGTGTTGCCGAGTGTGCGCCGGCCGGCCCGCGATCGCCGCCGGCCGTTGACGAATCGTTGCCGTGAGCCCGCAAAAAGGCCGTGACGACACGATCGACCCACGCCTGCCGCGCCCGAGCCGTATCGCGCCCCGGCAGGCCGACGCGGCGGCGGTCGACGTCGAACCCGACCAGCATGCCGAGCAGCATTTCGGCGAGCGCCGACGGATCGTCGCGGACGAGTTCGCCGCGCTCCATGGCACGGGCGAAGCTCGCGGCGAGCCGCGTTCGCATCGACTCGAAACCGGCTTCGAACAAGGCGCGCGCATCGTCGGGATAACGCGCGAGGTCGGCCGAGAACATACGCACGGCGGCGATCGTCCGCGGCTGCGCGAGGTGTTCCTGGTGGGCGAGCGCGAAGGCGCGCAGCGCCGACGCGAAATCGGTGCCGCCGTCCTCGAGCGACGCGCCGATCGGCGCGGCGACGTCGTTGACGACGCTGCGGAACAGCCCTTCCTTGCTGCCGAAATGGCGATACACCGTCTGCTTGGAACAGCCGGCGCGCTGCGCCACGGCGTCCATGCTCACGGCATAGCCCATTTCGAACAGCAGCTCGATCGCGGCGTCGCGCATGCGCTGCTGGCGCCGGTCGGCGGGGGAGCGGTTGGTCGTTTCCTGCATGGGTGAGACTGGACCGTCCAGTACAGTAATGGCGCGCATTCTAAATGACGCACCGCGACAATGAACAACCCGTGTCGACGAAAGTCGTGAAGGTTTGTTTAGGTTCGCTTCAGTCCGAAGCGGCCTCATGGTGTTGTGCCGCGCGGCCCGCTCGCGCGACGATTCGCGCCGCCGCCGCTGCCGTTCCGATCGCATGCTCAGACCGTTGGCCATTGTCGTGATGCTGTTTTCTGCCGGCCCCGGCGCCGCCGCGCCGGGCTGGCTCGCGCATGCCGAACATCGCGCCGTGTTCACGCTGCGCGGTGCGATCGAATGCGCGCCGGCCTGCGACGGCGGCGACGCCGACGTGACGCTCGTCGATGCGGGCGATCTCGACAACTCGCGCGCGCGCCGGCGCGAGGCGTTCGGTCACGCGAACGTGCGCACCAACGCGCGGTTCCGCTTTTCGGTCGCGCACGAGTGGGGCCGCGACGAAGTGGCCGGCGAAGGCGCGTCGCTGTCGGCGTTCGTCGTCACCGTCGAGCGGGAGGGTTGCGAGCCGTTCGAGCGCGAGTTTCGTTTTCGTCTCGAACGCTCGGAGGAACTGAGCTTCAATCTCGGCGCCGTGCACCTCGACTGCCGGCGCGGCCGACGCTGAACGACACCGGTGGTACGAGCTTAAACGTCCGTTTCTCCGAGGTTTTCGTCTGGATTCGACGTAAGGCGAAGCGTATCCTTCCGCGCTTCCTACACCGCTTCCAGGGAAGCTCATGTCCGCCAAGAGCGAGATTGCGCAGGCGCCGGCCGTCGAGGCCGTGCTGACGGAACTCAAGACCAAACTGACTTCGGCGCGTCTGAAGGAGGCGCAGACCTTCGCCTCACACCTCTTGAAGCGCGTCGGCGCCGAGGATCTCGCGGCCCGGCCGGCGGCGCAGTGGGCGGCGATGGCGCAGGACATGCTCGACTTCGTGCGCGTGCGCAAGGCCGGACAGCCGAACGTGCGCGTGTTCAATCCGACGCTCGACGAACACGGCTACGAATCGACCCACAGCGTGCTCGAAGTGTGCACCGACGATTCGCCGTTCCTCGTCGACTCCGTCGGCATGGCGATCAACGCCGCGGGCCTCCTCGTGCACGCGATCGTGCATCCGGTGTTCACGGTCGAACGCGACGCCGGCGGCCACGTGCTGTCGCTCGCCGTCGACGGCGACGGCGGCAAGGGCCGCAGCGAATCGGTGATGCATTTCGAGATCACGCGAATCGCGGAGGCCGAAGAAATCAAGCGCGTGCGCGACAGCGTGGCGCGCGCGCTCAACGACGTGCGCTGCGCCGTCGGCGACTGGCAGTCGATGCGCGGCAAGATGCTCGCGCTCGCCGACGACCTCGCCACGCGCAAGCTGCCGGTCGACGCGGCCGGCGTCGCCGAGGCGCAGGAATTCCTGCGCTTCGTCGCGGAAGACCATTTCACTTTCCTGGGTTATCGCGAGTACGCGGTCGACCGGCATGGCGGCGAAGACGTGCTGGCGACGGTCGCGGGTTCCGGCCTCGGCATCCTGCGCGGCGACGACCATGCCGGGCCGCGTCCGCTCAAGACGCTCGCCGCGCGCGACCTGCCGCAGTCGGGCTCGATGGACGCGATCATCCTGACCAAGACGAATTCGCGCGCGACCGTGCATCGTCCGGGCTACATGGACTACATCAGCGTGCTCGGCTTCAACGACGCCGGCGTGCCGGTGACCGAGCAGCGCTTCCTGGGCCTGTTCACGTCGGGCGCGTACATGCGCCGCCCGCAGGACGTGCCGCTCGTGCGCCAGAAGTTCGAGTCGGTGATGACGCGTTCGGGCCTGCGCCGCGAGTCGCACTCGGGCAAGGCGCTGCGCCACATCCTCGAAACCCTGCCGCGCGACGAGCTGTTCCAGGCGACCGAGGACGAACTCTACGCGACCGCGACCGGCATCCTGTCGCTGCAGGAACGTACGCGTACGCGCCTGTTCGTGCGCCGCGACAAGTACGGCCGCTTCTTCTCGTGCCTCGTGTTCATTCCGCGCGACCGCTTCGACGCCGCGACGCAGAAGCGCATCGAGGAAATGTTGAAGCGCACGCTGCACGGCGATCGCGTCGACTCGACCGCGCAGGTCGGCGAATCGGCGCTCGCGCGCCTGCACCTCGTGATTCGCCCGAAGGCCGGCGAGAAGCCGCGCTACGACGTCGCCGAGATCGAGCAGAAGCTCGCCGCGCTCGTGCGCAACTGGGCCGACGAACTGCGCGACGCGCTCGTGCAGAAGCACGGCGAAGACAAGGGCATCAAGCTCGCCAACCGCTACGGCCGCGCGCTGCCCGCCTCGTACATCGAGGAAGTGACGCCGCACGTCGCCGTCGGCGACGTCGAAGCCGCCGCCAGCCTGCGCGGCCAGGACGACATCCGCCTGTCGCTGTACCGCTCGCGCAAGAAGGGCGAGGGCCTGCGCTTCAAGCTGTTCCGCTACGGCACGCCGATCACGCTGTCCGAAGCGCTGCCGATGCTCGAGAACATGGGCCTGCGCATCATCTCCGAGCACCCGTACGAAATGGATCTCGGCGAATCGACGATCGCGATCCAGGACTTCGACGTGCAGCCGGCCGCGCGCTGCGAGTTCGACATCGACGAAATTCGCGACGCGTTCCAGAACGCGTTCGAGCGCATCTGGCGCGGCCAGGCCGAGAACGACGGCTTCAACAAGCTGATCCTCGGCGCTCAGATGGAATGGCGCCAGGTCGCGATGCTGCGCGGCTACTGCAAGTACCTCCTGCAGACCGGCGTGCCGTTCTCGCAGGCGTACATGGAAGAAACGCTCAATCACTATCCGGCGATCGCGGGCCTGCTCGTCGAGCTGTTCGAAATCAAGTTCGACCCCGCGCGCGAGAATCTGTCGAAGGCCGCGCTCGATCACGCGAAGAAGCGCCTCGCCAAGGAGCTCGAAGCGCTCGTCCCCGAAGACGTGCGCACGACGAGCGCCGCGACGTTCGACGCGCTGTACGCCTCGCGCGGCGAATCGCGCGACGCGCAGGCCGAAGCCACGATCGCGACGATCCGCGTGCTGCTCGACCGCGTCGCGAGCCTCGACGAAGACCGCATCCTGCGCAGCTTCATGGCCGTGATCCGCGCGACGCTGCGCACCGGCTACTACCAGACCGCCGGCGGCAAGCCGAAGGACTACATCAGCTTCAAGTTCGATCCGGCCCAGGTGCCCGACCTGCCCAAGCCGCGTCCGTACCGCGAAATCTTCGTGTACTCGCCGCGCGTGGAAGGCGTGCATCTGCGCTTCGGTCCGGTCGCGCGCGGCGGCCTGCGCTGGTCCGACCGCCGCGAAGACTTCCGCACCGAAGTGCTCGGCCTCGTCAAGGCGCAGATGGTCAAGAACACCGTGATCGTGCCGGTCGGCGCGAAGGGCGGCTTCTTCGTCAAGCGTCCGCCGGCCGGCGGCGACCGCGACGCCGTGTTCGCCGAAGGCATCGCGTGCTATCGCATGTTCATCAACGGCCTGCTCGACATCACCGACAACCTCGTCGACGGCAAGGTGGTGCATCCGCAGAACGTCGTGCGCCATGACGCGGACGATCCGTATCTCGTCGTCGCCGCGGACAAGGGCACGGCCACTTTTTCCGATATCGCCAATTCCATTTCCGCCGATCACGGCTTCTGGCTCGACGACGCGTTCGCGTCGGGCGGCTCGGTCGGCTACGACCACAAGGGCATGGGCATCACGGCGAAGGGCGGCTGGGAGTCGGTCAAGCGCCACTTCCGCGCGCTCGGCCGCGACAGCCAGAGCGAAGACTTCACCTGCGTCGGCATCGGCGACATGTCCGGCGACGTGTTCGGCAACGGCATGCTGCTGTCCAGGCACATCCGCCTGCTCGCCGCGTTCGACCACCGCCACATCTTCCTCGACCCGAACCCCGATGCCGCGACGTCGTTCGTCGAGCGCGAGCGCATGTTCGCGCTGCCGCGCTCGTCGTGGGCCGACTACGACACGAAGCTCATTTCGGCCGGCGGCGGCATCTATCCGCGCGGCGCGAAGACGATTCCGGTATCGCGCGAAGTGCGCGCGGCGCTCGGCATCGAGGGCGACGCCGACTCGCTGCCGCCGAACGACCTGATGCGCGCGATCCTGAAGGCGCCGGTCGACCTGTTGTGGAACGGCGGCATCGGCACGTACGTGAAATCGGAGGGCGAAACGAACGCCGAAGTCGGCGACCGCGCGAACAACGCGCTGCGCATCAACGGCAGCGAACTGCGCGCAAAGCTCGTCGGCGAAGGCGGCAACCTCGGCATGACGCAGCGCGGCCGTATCGAGGCTGCGTTGAACGGCGTGCTGCTCAATACCGACTTCATCGACAACTCGGCCGGCGTCGACACGTCCGACCACGAGGTCAACATCAAGATTCTGCTCGGCGACGCGGTCAAGCGCGACGAGCTGACGCTCGAGGCGCGCAACAAGCTGCTCGCCGACATGACCGACGAAGTCGAGCGTCTGGTGCTGATCGACAACTACCGCCAGAACCAGGCGATCAGCGTGATGGAGCGCATGTCGGTCAGCCGCCTGGGCGCCAAGCAGCATTTCGTGCGCACGCTCGAATCGCAGGGGCTGCTCGACCGCCAGCTCGAATACCTGCCGAGCGACGCCGAATTCGCCGAGCGCAAGGCGCGCGGCCTGGGCCTGACGCGTCCGGAGCTGTCGATCCTCCTGTCGTACTCCAAGATCGTGCTGTTCCAGCAACTGCTCGATTCGGACGTGCCCGAAGACGCGTACCTGTCGCGCGAACTCAAGCGCTACTTCCCGGGCCCGCTGCAGACGAAGTACGCCGAGCACATGGAGCGGCATCGCCTGAAACGCGAGATCATCGCCACGGCGGTGACGAACTCGATGATCAACCGCATGGGCGCGACGTTCGTGCTGCGCATGCAGGAGGACACGGGGCAGGCGCCGGCGCCGGTCGCCAAGGCGTACACGATCGCGCGCGAAGTGCTCGACGCGCGCGCGCTGTGGAGCGAGATCGAAGCGCTCGACGGCAAGGTCAACGGCAACGCGCAGATCGACGCGCTGCTGGTGATCTGGCAGCTGTTGCGCAACATGACGCGCTGGCTGCTCAACCACCCCGGCGAGTCGCTCGACATCGCCAAGGCCGTGGCGCGCTACGAGCCGGGCATGCTCGAGCTCAAGAAGTCGCTCAAGGACGTGATCTCGCCGACCGAACGCGCGACGTACGAAGCGGCGCGCGAGCGCTGGATCGGCCAGGGCTTTCCGGCCGGCCTCGCCGAACAGCTCGCCGGCGTGCCGGCGCTCGGTTCGGCGCTCGACATCATCCACGTCGGCGAAGAGTCGAAGTTGAAGATTGCGCAAGTTGCCGAAGTGTACTATTCGCTCGGCGAGGCGCTGCACCTGAAGTGGCTGATGGGCAAGATCGAGGAGCTCGCGGTCGAGAGCCGCTGGCACGCGCACGCGCGCGGTTCGCTGCGCGACGAACTGTACGTGCAGCATCGCGCGCTCGCGGCGCAAGTGCTGGCCAAGGGCGGCAAGGCGAAGGGCGGCGAGCTCGTCGACGCGTGGCTCAACCGCGACGATCAGTCGCTGAAGTTCACGCTCGGCATGTTCGCCGACATGCGCACGCAGGTGATCACCGACTATCCGATCGTGTCGGTCGCGGTGCGCCGCCTCGCGCAGCTGGTGCAGGCCGGCGCGCGCTGAGCGCCATGCGGTAATGTGAAAACGTCGCCCGGCCGCAACGGCCGGGCGACGCCGCGGCAACGAGCGCGCGATGCGTCATTGCCGATCGGTCCGCGTCGGATACACTCGGCCCCCGGCCAGCCGAGCTTTCGTCGCCATGAACCAGCGGGTCCATTTCGCCGCCAGCAAGACCGAAGACGCCCAGGCCGCGCTTGCGCTGATGCGAGAACGCTACGGCGAGACGCCGATCGACGAGGCGGAAGTGATCGTTGCGCTCGGCGGCGACGGCTTCATGCTGCAGACGCTGCACCGCCACCATGCGCGCGCCCTGCCGGTGTACGGCATGAAGCTCGGTTCGGTCGGGTTTCTGATGAACCAGTACCGTCCCGACGAGCTCGCCGATCGCGTTGCGCGCGCGGTGCCGACGATGCTGCGTCCGCTCGTGATGGACGTGCAGACCGAATCGGGTTCGAGCGTCACCGCGCTTGCGTTCAACGAGGTGTCTCTGCTGCGCCAGACGAAGCAGGCCGCGCACGTGCGCGTGTCGCTCAACGGCGCGACGAAGCTCGAAGAACTCGTCTGCGACGGCATCCTCGTGTCGACGCCGGCCGGTTCCACCGCGTACAACCTGTCGGCGCACGGGCCGATCCTGCCGCTCGGCACGAACGTGCTGGCGATGACGCCGATCAGCCCGTTCCGCCCGCGCCGCTGGCGCGGCGCGATCCTGCCCGCGACGACCGAAGTGAAATTCGAGATTCTCGACCCGTACAAGCGGCCGGTCAGCGCGACCGCCGATTCGTACGAGGTGCGCGACATCGTCGAGGTGACCGTACGGGAATCGTGCGAGCGCACGGTGAGCCTTCTGTTCGATCCCGAACACAATCTCGAGGACCGCATCTTGAACGAGCAGTTCGAGATTTGAGGGACGGTACACCGCGAGCCGTGCCGATCGGACCGGTAGCTGCCGTCCGTCGCGCCAGCGCCCACCAGGTTGTCACGGACGACGCGATTTGTTCGGTGTGGCGTTGCGAAAATTGCGCTAAAGTCGGTCGCTGATCTCTGCCGGAAACGCCGATGCGCCTTGCCACGACCCTGTTGCGCCTAACGCCGCTCGCCATCGCCTGCGCGAGTTTCGGCGCGTCCGCCGCCGCGATCGACCCGCCGCTCGCGCGCGCCCTCGCGGCCGGCGGCACCGTCGAGGCGATCGTCGCGTTCGACGACCGCGCCGTTCCGGCGCTCGTCGACCCCAACGCCGACGTCGTCGCACGGCGCACCGCCTGGATCGCGATGCTGCGCGCCACCGCCGAGCGCTCGCAGTCGGCGCTGCTGGCGCGTCTTCGCGACGACGGCGTCGAGCATCGCGCGTACTGGATCAACAACACTGTCTGGGTGCGCGCCGACGCGGCGACGATCGCGGCGATCGCGCAGCGCGACGACGTCGCCGCCGTCTACGCCAACGCGCCGATGCGCCAGTCGCTGCCCCCGCTCGAAGGCGCGCCGTCGAACGAGGCCGCGCTCGCGGTCGAATGGGGCGTGGCGAAGATCCGCGCGCCTGAAGTCTGGGCCGCCGGCTTCACGGGGCAGGGCGTCGTCGTGTCGGGGCAGGACACCGGCTACCAGTGGGATCATCCGGCGCTGAAGGCCAAGTACCGCGGCTGGAACGGCGCGACCGCCGACCACAACTACAACTGGCACGACGGCATCCATTCGGGCGGCGTCGCGACGTGCCCGGCGAATTCGCCGGCGCCGTGCGACGACAACAGCCACGGCACCCACACGATGGGCACGATCGTGGGTGCCGACGGCGCCAACCAGATCGGCGTGGCGCCCGACGCGCGATGGATCGGCTGCCGCAACATGAATTCGGGCACCGGCACGCCGCAAACCTACATCGACTGCATGCAGTGGCTGCTCGCGCCGACCGATCTTGCCGGCGGCAATCCCGACCCGGCGAAGGCGCCCGACGTCATCAACAATTCGTGGGGCTGCCCCGAGGCGCCGCCGCCGACCGGCGAAAACTGCACGCCGACGACGATCCTGCAGTCGGCCGTCGATGCGCTCGTGGACGGCGGCATCTTCTTCGTCGCCTCGGCCGGCAACGGCGGCTCGTCGTGCTCGACGATCACCGATCCGCCGGCGATCTACGCCAAGTCGTTCGTCGTGGGCTCAACCACGTCGACCGACGCGATGTCGAGCTTCTCCAGCCGCGGCCCGGTCGCGGGCGTAGCCGACAAGCCCGACGTATCGGCGCCCGGTTCGAACGTGCGCTCGAGCGTTCCGGGCAACGGCTACGGCGCCAAGAGCGGCACCAGCATGGCGGGCCCGCACGTCGCGGGCGCCGCGGCGCTCGTGCTGTCGGCGGCGCCCTCGCTGCGCGGCCATCCCGACCAGATCGCGGCGATTCTGCGCGCGACGTCGGTGCACATCACCAGCACCCAGGTCTGCGGCGGCGTGGCGGCGACCACGTTCCCCAATCCCGTGCAGGGCTACGGCCGCATCGACGCCTACGCGGCCGTGCAGGCCGCCATCGCCGCTTCCGACGCGATTTACGAGGACGGCTTCGAGCCCTGACGTTTTTGCGTTTTTACAATTCTGACAGGTATTTTTTGTCGGTAGTGGAATAGTGCGCGCAGGCTTGGCGCGCTATAGTCGGCGACGCAGAATCGCCGGCGCCCGCTGCGGGTGCTTCAGGGCGGCGATCGAAAGGCTCGCGGATCGACGATCCGCGTTTTTCGTGTTCGCCGACCTGGAGGGATTACCGATGCACGCTCGCAATCTCGTCGTACGCACGCTTGCCCTGGCGCTCGCCTGCGCCGTCGCGCCGGCCTGGGCCGCCTGGCCGAAGCTCGACCCGGCGCTCGACCAGGCCGTCGCCGCGCGCGGCAGGGCCGTTCCGGTCGGAGCCATGATCGAAATGAACCATCGTGCCGACGCGCTGCTGCTCGATCGCGGCGCCGACCCGGTCGTGCGCCGCCGCGCCTGGATCACGATGCTGACGGCCCATGCGAAACACAGCCAGGCCGACCTCGTCGACCAGCTCAAGGCCGAAGGCGCGCAGTTCCAGTCGTTCTGGATCAACAACACGCTGTGGGTACGCGCGCGGCCGGACGTGTTGAGGCGCGTCTCGCAACGCAGCGACGTGAACTACGTCTATGCGAACACGCCGCTCGTCGAACGGCTGCCGCAACCCGAACGCGACGCCGGCCCGGTGACCGAAGCCGTGCTCGCGATCGAATGGGGCGTCAACAAGATCCGCGCGCCGCAGGTGTGGGCCGCGGGCTTCCGCGGCGCGGGCGTCGTCGTCGCGGGACAGGATACCGGCGTGCGCTGGGACCACGCGGCGCTCAAGGCCAAGTACCGCGGCTGGAACGGCACGACCGCGAACCACAACTACAACTGGCACGATTCGGTGCACAGCGGCGGCATCGCGTCGTGCCCGGCGAATTCCACGGTGCCTTGCGACGACCACAACCACGGCACGCACACGGTCGGCACGATCGTCGGCGCGGCCGGCTCGAACCAGATCGGCGTCGCGCCCGACGCGAAATGGATCGCCTGCCGCAACATGAACTCGGGCGCCGGCACGCCGGCGACGTATACCGAGTGCATGCAGTGGTTCCTCGCGCCGACCAACCTCGCCGGCGGCAGTCCCGATCCGTCGAAGGCGCCGGACATCATCAACAACTCGTGGGGCTGTCCGACGAGCGAAGGCTGCACGCCGAAGTCGATCCTGCAGTCGGCGGTCAACGCGCTCGTCGACGGCGGCATCTTCTTCGTCGTATCGGCCGGCAACGACGGATCGGGCTGCGGTTCGCTCGTCGATCCGCCGGCGATCTACGCCAAGTCGTTCACCATCGGCTCGACGACGTCGACCGATGCGATGTCGTCGTTCTCCAGCCGCGGTCCGGTATCGGGCGCGGCGTTCAACAAGCCCGACGCCGTCGCGCCGGGTTCGAACGTGCGCTCGGCGCTCAAGAACGGCAGCTACGGTTCGATGAGCGGCACGAGCATGGCCGGTCCGCACGTCGCCGGTGCCGCGGCGCTGCTGATCTCGGCGTATCCGGCGCTGCGCGGGCAGCCCGAGCAGATCGCCGATCTGTTGCGCGCGAGCGCCGTGCACATTTCCAGCACGCAGGTCTGCGGCGGCATTCCGGCGACGAGCTTCCCGAATCCGGTGCAGGGCGACGGCCGCATCGACGTGTACGCGGCGTATCAACAGGCCGCGCTGCTGTTCGCGCAGGACGCCGCCGGCGAGTGACCGTGTCGTGACGAAACGCCTGCCCCGCGTCGCGCGGGGCAGGCTACACTTGCGGCGCGAGCCGACCGGATGCGGCTCAGGTTGCCGCAATGAAAGACCCCACGCCGACTCCCAAGACCGATTCCGTCGACAACCGCCTCGTCGTCGCGATTTCTTCGCGCGCGCTGTTCGACCTCGGCGAAAGCCACGAGCTGTTCGAGCGCGAAGGCATCGACGCCTATCGCCGCTACCAGATCGCGCACGAGAACGACCTGCTCGAACCCGGCATCGCGTTCCCGCTCGTGCAGAAGCTCCTGCGCCTGAACCGCATCGGCGCGAACGCGCCGCGCATCGAGGTGATTCTCCTGTCGCGCAATTCGGCCGACACCGGCCTGCGCATCTTCAATTCGATCGAACACCACGGCCTCGGCATCGAGCGCGCCGCGTTCACGAACGGCGCGCCGACGCACGCCTACGTGCATCCGTTCGGCGCCGACGTGTTTCTGTCGGCGCATCCGGAAGACGTCGCGCACGCGCTGGCGGCCGGCGTCGCCGCTGCCACGATCCTGCCGTCGAAGGCGCCCACGCTCGCGTCGGCGCAGCTGCGCATCGCGTTCGACGGCGACGCGGTGCTGTTCGGCGACGAGTCCGAGCGCGTGTCGCAGGAGCAGGGGCTCGAAGCGTTCCACCGCTACGAAACCGACAACGCCGGCCGGCCGCTGCCGGGCGGCCCGTTCCGCGGTTTTCTCGACGCGCTGCACCGCATCCAGAGCGCGTTTCCGATGGACGCCTCGCCGATCCGCACGGCGCTCGTCACCGCGCGTTCGGCGCCGGCGCACAAGCGCGTGATTCTCACGCTGCGCGCGTGGGGCGTGCGCATCGACGAGGCGCTGTTCCTCGGCGGTCGCGACAAGGGACCGTTCCTCGAAGCGTTCGGCGCCGACATCTTCTTCGACGATTCGCGCACCAATGTGGAATCGGCGAGAAAGCACGTCGCGACCGGGCACGTGCCGCACGGCGTGTCGAACGAGCGCTGACGACGCCATGAGGCGCGGCATTCGGGCGTTCGTCGCGATCGCGCTGGTTGCGCTCGTTGCCGTCGCGGGCGAACGCGCATGGCGCGGCGACGGCGCATCGGCCCCGCCGCAGGCGCCCGACCGCGACGACGCGCCGGTGCGCCTGCCGAAGGCCGTCGAACCGGCGCCCAAGCCGGTCGCGGCGGCGCACGACGACGGTCCGCTCGGCGAAACCATCGAGCGCCTGAAGGCGCAGCAGCAGGCCGGGCCGGACGACGATTTCCGCGCCCGGCGCGAAGCGCTCGAGCGCCGCACCGCCGCGGGCGACGTCGGTGCTTCGGCCGAGCTCGGCAAGCTGATGCTCTCGTGCGAATTCTTTTTCGATCTCGGCGAAGACGACGTCGAGGCGGTCCTCGTCGAAGGCATCGCACGGTTCGGCAAGGAGGCGCTCGAGCTGCCCGAATCGATACCGCTGGACGCCGCGGTCGACTCGGCCAAGCGCGTGCTCGACGAGCAGCGCAAGCTCTGCCGCGGCGCGAGCGGCCTGGAACTGTCGACGGACGAACGTCGCCGCGCGCTCGATCTGCTGCGGCAGGGCGCGCGCGCCGGCGACGCAGGCGCGATGGCGACGTTCGGCCTGCACGCGTTCGCCGACTTCGCCGATCGCCGCGCGATGATCGCCGACCCGCAGGCCGTGCGCGACCGCAAGCGCGAGGCGCTGCGGTATCTCGAGCGCGCGATCGAGGCGGGTCATCTCGACGCGCTGTGGATCATGGCGGATGCGTATGCCGAAGGCGCCATCGTCGACAAAAGTCATTTTCTTGCCTATGCGCACTATTACGCCTATGGGCAGGCGAGCGTCCGCGGCGGCGCCGACGCGCGCCCGCTCGATACCGACCTCCTGCTGTACGCGGCCGAGCTGACGCCGGAACAGATCGCCGACGCGCGCCGTCGCGGCGACGCGATCGACGCCGCGTGCTGCCGGCCCGGGGACGGCGGATCGTGACGCGGGTTCGCATCGCGGCGCTTGCCGGCGCGGCCGTCATTGCAGCCGTCGCCGCGGCCGTGCTGCTGCGCGCGCCCGTGCCGCCGGCTGCGACGCCGCCGGCCGTGCCGGAAGCGGTCGCGTCGCGCGCAACGATCGATTCCGTGCCGTCGCCACCCGTCGTGCCGGCGCCCGACGTCGCCGCGGCGGCACCGTCGTTCGCGCCGAAGTTCGCGGAGCCGCCCGAGGCGCTTGTCGATTTGCTGGCGCGCGCGGGGGCCGGTGACGTCGAGGCGATGGTCGATCTCGGCATGTCCCTGCAGGAATGCCGCGCGGACAAACTGGCCGATCTCGACAAACGCATACGCCGGCTTGAAACCCGCGAAAGCAAGCTCGTGGAGGTTCGCCCGGACGGCGGTGAAGTCGATCAGCGCGAAGTGCTCGTTGCCGGCATGCGTCATACGATCGCGCGCTGCGAATCGGTACCGCCCGAAGAACGCAACCGCGCGTTCGCGTGGATCGAGCGGGCCGCCGCCGCCGGCGACCTGGATGCGCGCGAGATGTTCTTCACGCAGGCGCTCGACGACTTCCCGGACGAGGCCGCCGTCATCGCGAACATCGACGAGGTGGAACGCCGCCGCGACGTCGCGCGCCGCTTCGCGAGGGAAGACATCGCGGCCTGCGTCGACGGCGTGTTCGACACGCAAAGCCGCGCGTTCGACGTGCTCGGCATGGCCGATCCGGTCGAACGAATGGCCATTCTTCATGCCGCGTTTCTGATGCAGCCCCGCGGCGGCAACTCGGCGCAGAAGACCGAAATGTTCGACGCGGAAGCGCAAGCGGTCGACGAGTTCGCGCTGATCGAAGCCAGGCGCCGCGGCGTCGCGCTCTACGCGCATTGCGCACCGTAGAGGACGGCCGATGGCGTTGTGGGATCCGAAGAAAAAAACGTCGCGCCGCCTTTTCTCCACGCGGCATCTCATCGAACGCGAGCACACGAAGTCGAGCTGGCGCGAACTGCGGGTCGTGCTCGTTCTGGCTGCCATCGTCGTTCCGTTCGCGTGGTGGATACACGGCCCGCCGCGGCTCGTGTTTGCCGACGGATCGACATGGCCGGCGCGGAAAGACGCAACGCCTTTGCCCGCGCATGCCGCTGACGCGCCGGTCGCGCGGCCGGCCGCGACACGAACCGTCGCGGCAACCGCCGAGCGCATGCCGGTTGCCGCCGCGCCGGCCGCGGCGCCGCCGGCATTCGGCGGACGCCTCGCGGAACTCGAACGGCGCGCGCTCGCCGGCGACGGCAAGGCCGCGTTGCAGCTCGCGCGCGCGCTGCTCGAATGTCGCAGCTACGTGCCGATCAGCGACGCTGCGGTTGAAGACAATGTCATCGACGGTCTCGCAAGCGTCGACGCGGCGCCGACCGCGCTCGACGGCACACCGATCGCGCCGGTCGAGATTCTCGAGGCGATACGCGCACGCGTCGCGGAGCGGCGTGCGGTCTGCGAGGGCATCGGCCCGGGCGACCTTGCGAACGTCGACGGACGCGCAGGCCTTTCGTGGCTGATCCGCGCGGCCGACGCCGGCGAGACTGCGGCGATGGTGGCCTACGCGCGCCACGCGTTCGCCGGCTACGATACGTTCGATCCGCATGCGCCGCAGATCGTTGCGGAAGTGCCCCGCGTGCGCGACTACCTGTCGCGCGCGCTCGCGCTCGGCGATCCGGCGGCGCTCGGCGCCTACGGCGACGCCTACAGCCTCGGTATCGTTTTCGACGCCGACCCGCTCGCGGCGTACGCGTACTACTACGCGTACGTGCAGGTCGACTCTCCCGACGCGCGCATGTACGACGCCGTGCTCGTCAATCTCGAGCGCGCGCTCGCATCCGGCGACATCGCGCAGGCGCGCGAGCGCGGCCTTGCGATGTTCGCGGCGTGCTGCGGCCCTTCCTCGAAGCCCTGAAGCGCGGCCGGCGTTGTTGCCGGCGCGGTTCTCTGCGACGATCGCGCTCTCTCGGCCGTTTCGACCCGCATGTCCGACACCATCGACGATTTCATCGTAGTGACCGAAGTCGAGCACGGCCCGGCGTTCGCCGATCCGCTGTTCCAACGCAAGTACAAGACGTCGGCGCCGGATTTTCCGCACCACGTCGTCGCGTTCTGGAAACGGCCCGACGGCGCGTTCGTACCGGCGAGCTACGTGCATTTCACCGACTGTGGCGACATCTTTCTCGCCGGGGGCGCTGCGACCGACGGCGCGGTGCTGCGCGCGATGAGCGAGCGCGAACAGGCCGCGCTGCACGAATACGGCGCGCTGATGCTCGCCACGTTGCGCTACGGATTCGCGCGCTGGGGCGGGCGCTGCGACGCGATCTTCACCTGCTGCGGCGACGCGCGCGCACTCGAGACGACGCCGAAGCTCGGCTTCGCGCCGACGGGCGTCGAATACCTGCTCGTGCACTGGCAGCGCGAACTGTCCGCGCGGCGCAAACACGAACTCACGGCGAAAGCGAAAAGCTTCATGCCGTTCTGACGGAGTGGCAATGTCCCATTCGCAAAAACCGCACTTCCTGCTGACGACCGCGCTCGACGACGCCACCGCCGAATTCGGCGCGCTGTTCGAGCGCAAGTTCGGCCATGCGCTGCCGGAATGGCCGCACCACGTCGTGTCGTTCTACCGCCGCGGCGACGGCGCGCTGGTGCCGCTGTCGTATTCGAAGTTCTTCCGTTTCCAGAACGTGATGCTCGTCGGCGGCTGCTGCACCGACGGCCGCGCGTACGCGGCGATGACCGACGCCGACCGCGACGCGCTCGCCGCGAGCGGCGGCTCGATGGTGCACGTGCTGCGCCACGGCTTTGCGCGTTTCGCCGGCGAATGCGAAGCGTATT
Organism: Tahibacter soli; assembly: GCF_025717065.2. Classification (GTDB taxonomy): domain Bacteria; phylum Pseudomonadota; class Gammaproteobacteria; order Xanthomonadales; family Rhodanobacteraceae; genus Tahibacter; species Tahibacter soli. The sequence goes on from NZ_JAOVZO020000003.1 coordinate 624,990, forward strand.
TCGGCTACTGCGGCGATCCGCGCGCGTGGGAAGTCGACATCGCCGCGGGCTTCGAAGCGGCCGGACCGGACAAGCTGCTGGTGCACTGGCACAAGGAGCAAAGCCCGACGGCGAAGCGCTCGCTGATCGCGATGGTCGAGGCGATGGGGCCGTTCTAGCCGCGGCGCGTTACTTCGCCGCGTCGCGCAGGATCTGCGCGAGCCCTTCCGGCGACTTCCAATGCCAGCCGCAGATGTAGCGCGGCACGTTCCAGCGGTCCGTATCGACCGTCGCCGGCGTCGCGCCGTCGCCGAACGCGGCGTCGAGGCCGAGCGCCGCGCCGCGCCGCGGCAGCCAGTCGGCGCGCAGGAAGTCGTTCACGTGTCCGAACGGATAGCAGAACAGCGACGGCCGCCGCTCGATGCGCGACGCGATGTAGTCCTGCGCCTGCGCGATTTCGAACTCGGCCTTGGCCTCGTCGCCGACGTCGTGGAAGTCGCCGCGCACGAGACCCGCGGGGCCGGGGCTGGTCAGGCACGGGTGGTTGTGGTCCCAGCTGTGGTTTTCGATCGCGACGAGGCCGCTCGCCTGCGCCGCGCGCCACCAGTCCTCGCGCATCCAGTCGCGGCCGACGAGGCAGAGCCGGTCCATCGCGTCGCGCGCGGCGGGCTCGGCGATGACGAACGACGTCAGGTGCAGGTCGGGCTGCGCGTGCGCGCCGTGCCGCGCGCGAAAGTCGAGCAGTGCGTTATAGAAACTCTTCTGGCGACCGTGCTGCGGATGGTCGAGATCGTGGTAGTCGAAATTGCTGCCGTCGTCGCAGGTGAGCGCGACGCAGCGCGCAAGGTCGCGCGTCGCGCGGCCGAGCACTGCATCGACGACCCATGCGACCGGTACGATGCGCAGGCCGAGCGCGTGGATCGCATCGAGGTCGGCGGCGAACGCGACGTGGTCGTTCGTGGCATAGTCGTTTCCGGCGATGTTCACGCCGTGGTAGGTCAGGATCGGTACGCGCATCGCGCGATGATAACCGGTCGCGGCGCTGGCTCCGCCAGGGAGCCGATCGAACGCGTTTGCATGGGGCCATTGCGCGCGTCGATGCAGTTCGCGCAGGCGCTGGCTAGAATTGCGGGCTTCCTCGTCGCCGCGCTAATCCGGGAAAACCATGGCCGCCAGCACACTCAATCCGTACGACCTCTACGACGTCCGCTCGATGCTCACCGAAGAAGAGGCCATGGTGCAGGACACCGTCGCGCGCTTCACCGACGAGCGCGTGCTGCCGATCATCGGCGAGTGCTTCGACAAGGGCGTGTTTCCGCGCGACCTGATTCCGGAAATGGCCGAGCTGGGCCTGCTCGGCTCGTCGCTGCCGACCGAATACGGCTGCGCCGGCATGAACGCGGTCAGCTACGGCCTGATCTGCCAGGAACTCGAGCGCGGCGATTCGGGCATCCGCAGCTTCGCCTCGGTGCAATCGTCGCTGTGCATGTATCCGATCTACGCCTACGGCAGCGAAGAACAGCGCCGCCGCTGGCTGCCGGACATGGCCGCGGGCAAGGTGATCGGCTGCTTCGGCCTGACCGAGCCGCACGGCGGCTCCGATCCGGCGAACATGAAGACCAACGCCAAGCGCGACGGCGGCGACTGGATCATCAACGGCGCCAAGATGTGGATCACGAACGGCAATCTCGCCCACATCGCGATCGTCTGGGCGCAGACCGAGGAAGGCATCCAGGGCTTCATCGTCGAGAAGGACATGCCCGGCTTCGCCGCGCAGGAAATCCACAAGAAGATGAGCCTGCGCGCGTCGGTGACGTCGGGCCTGTTCTTCGACAACGTGCGCGTGCCCGACGCGAACCGCCTGCCCAACGTGAAGGGCCTCAAGGGGCCGCTCGGCTGTCTCACGCAGGCGCGCTACGGCATCACCTGGGGCCCGATCGGCGCGGCCATCGCGTGCCTTTCCGAAGCGACCGAATATTCGAAGACGCGCGTGCTGTTCAACCGTCCGATCGCCGCGACGCAGGCCGTGCAGCTGAAGCTCGCCGACATGGCGCGCCGCATCACGCAGGCGCAGCTGTTGTCGCTGCAGCTCGGCCGTCTCAAAGACGCCGGCAGGATGCAGCCGACGCAGGTGTCGCTGGCGAAGTGGAACAACGTGCGCATGGCGCTCGACATCGCGCGCGAGTCGCGCGACATCCTCGGCGGCGCCGGCATCACGACCGAATACGGCGCGATCCGCCACGCGCTGAACCTCGAATCCGTGATCACGTACGAAGGCACGGAAACCGTGCACCAGCTCGTCGTCGGCCGCGAACTGACCGGCATCAACGCGTTCTGACGCCGCGCGCCGTTGCGGCGCGAAGACAGGGGTAGCCATGACGATGAGGCGGTCGGGCGGTATCGGCGCGTTCGTGCGCGCGGCCTTCGTGGCGGCGCTAGCCGCCGTCGCCATCGATGGCGCGCAGGCGGCATCGCTGAGCGGTCGCGTCGTCGTTCCCGACGGCGCGACGTTCTCGCCCGCGGGGCTCCTGCTCCAGCGCCGCTCGTCGAACGGACTGTTCTGGGAAAATCCCGGCTACGTGCCGCAGATCGTCGGCACCGACGGATATCTCTATTCGTCGATAGCGGCGGGCACGTATCGCATGTGCTACGACGACAACGTTCTGCTGCGGCAATGCTTCGACGGACGCAACGAAACGGCGTTCGCCGGCTTCGACTTCACGCCGATCGCGCTCGCGGCCGGCGACGAGCGCCAGGAAGTGAATCTCACGCCGCAGCCCGGCGACGAACTGCGCGGACGCGTAACGGACGCCTACGACGCGACGACGACGATCTCGTGGTTCCTCGTCACCGTCTACGACGAGAACGGCAACGCGTTCGCAGACTGGTACGACCTGCAGCCCGACCCGGCCGGCAACTGGGTCATCGGCGGCGTCGCGCCCGGGCGCTACTACGTTTCGGGCCACATCGAAACGTTCGTCACGCAGTTCTGGCCGGGCGACGAATGCGTCGACGTCTGCGCGCCGCCGGAGTACGGCCAGCTGGTGACCGTGCCCGCCGGCGGCGCCGCGTCGAACATCGATTTCGCGATGAAGCCGTTTTCGGTCGTGCGCGTGCGCGTGCTCGACAGCGCCACGGGCGTGGAGATTCCGCAGCCGTCGGTCGGCGGCTGGTCGAGCATCATGGGACCGGCGCTGTTGCGGCCGGCGCGCTACGACGCGGCGAGCGGCGAGCACGTGCAGTATCTCGGCCCGTCCGGCGACCGCGTCGCCGCGTACGCGCCGAACTACGTCACTCGATTCGTCACGCGCGGCAACTGCTACAGCATGGTCGACTGCCTGTTCGTGTATCCGCCGCTCGTACTCGCGCGCGACGAAGTGCGCCGCGTCACGCTGCGCCTCGCGTTGCGCGACGGATATATTTTCGCCCACGATTTCGAATGATCGCGACGTGACGACCGCAGCGAAGAACCGAATGAGCGACCACCGCACGATAGAAACGCCGCGCCTGATCCTGCGCCCGCCGGTGCTCGCCGATTTCGACGGCTTCGCCGCGTTCCAGGCCGATGCCGAAACGATGCGCTTTCTCGGCGGCGTGCAGCCGCGTTCGCTCGCGTGGCGCGGCTTCATGACGATGGCCGGCGCGTGGTCGCTGCAGGGCTACGCGATGTTCTGCGTCATCGAGAAGGCGAGCGGACGCTGGATCGGCCGCCTCGGTCCGTGGATGCCCGAAGGCTGGCCCGGCACCGAGGTCGGCTGGGGCATCGCGCGCGAGTTCGCCGGGCGCGGCTACGCGACCGAAGGCGCGAGCGCGGCGATCGACTGGGCGTTCGAGCATCTCGGGTGGACGCAGGTCATCCACACGATCGACCCGCTCAACGTCGGCTCGCGCGTGGTCGCGCAGAAGCTCGGTTCGCGCCTGCTCGGCCCCACGCGCCTGCCGGCGCCGTACGAGCACGAAAACGTCGAGGCGTGGGGCCAGTCGCGCGAAGAATGGTTCGCGCGGCGGCGTTGAGGACGCACGCCATGCTCACCGTCTACGGCATGAAGTCGTCCGGCAATTGCTACAAGGTGCAATTGTTGCTCGAACGGCTCGGCCGGCCGTACCGCTGGAACGAGGTGAACATCCTCGCCGGCGAATCGCGCACGCCGGAATACCTCGCGATGAACGCGAACGGCCGCGTGCCGCTGCTGCGCGACGAGGAAGGGCGGTATCTCGCCGAGTCGAACGCGATCCTGTGCTATCTCGCCGACGGATCGCCGCTCTTGCCCGAGGATCGCTGGCAGCGCGCGCAGGTGCTGCAATGGCTGTTCTTCGAGCAGTACAGCCACGAACCGTACATCGCCGTCGCGCGCTTCATCCGCACGATGCTGCCGGCCGACACGCCGCGGCGCGCCGAACTGCCGCGGCTCGTCGAGCGCGGCAACCAGGCGCTGGCGGTGATGGAGCGACATTTGTCGCGAGCCGCGTACTTTGCCGGCGATGCGTACACGATCGCCGACATCGCCTTGTTCGCGTACACGCACGCGGCGGCCGACGGCGGGTTCGATCTTTCCGCGTATCCGGCCGTCGGCGCGTGGCTCGATCGCGTGCGCGCGCAACCGGGGCACGTGGCGATGACGCCGGCGTAGCCGATCCTCGCTGGTGCCATTCCCGCGCGGTTGCGGCGGGCCATTGGCTTGCTGCACCGCGTCAGATTTCAAACCCGTCGCGCGCGCCGTTATCCTTGCGCTCCCTTTGTCTTGCGCCTGCAACGCCGACGTGCGTGTGCCGGTGCGCCGCATACAGGCCTCGCCCATGTCCGTCGTCGCTCCGATTCCCGCTCGCCAGAAGAACGTCAACCGCGCCGAGGTCTGCGATCAGAACTTTCTCGAGTTCGTGCGCGGCTGGAGCGCGGCGCCGCATGCGCGTCCGGCGGCCGACCAGCCGGTGCTGCCGGGCAGCCTGTGCACCGCGCGCGACTTCGACGAGCTGCTCGAATCGCAGCTGATCAGCCGGCACCTCGATCTCATGGCGCGCGTGCTGCGCGTCAAGAACAAGGTGTTCTACACGATCGGCTCGTCCGGCCACGAAGGCAACGCGATGGTCGCGCGCCTGACGCGCCATACCGACCCCGCGTTCCTGCACTACCGTTCCGGCGGCTTCATGGCCGAGCGCTTCCGCAAGCTGCCGGGCATGGATCCGATCATGGATTCGGCGCTGTCGTTCGCCGCGAGCAAGGACGACCCGGCGTCCGGCGGCCGCCACAAGGTGTGGGGCTCCAAGCCGCTGTGGGTGCTGCCGCAGACCTCGACGATCGCCTCGCACCTGCCCAAGGCGCTTGGTACCGCCGTCGCGATCGAACAGGCGCGCCGCATCGGCCATAAGCTGCCGGTGCCCGACGATTCGATCGCGGTCTGTTCGTTCGGCGACGCGTCGGCGAACCACGCGACCGCGCAGACCGCGTTCAACGCGGCCGGCTGGACCGCGTACCAGAAGCTGCCGGCGCCGGTATTGTTCGTGTGCGAGGACAACGGCATCGGCATTTCGGTGAAGACGCCGACCGACTGGATTTCCGCGAGTTTCAGCCAGCGCCGCGATCTGGACTATTTCTACGCCGACGGCCTCGACCTCGCGAACGGCTACGAACAAGTGGCGCGCGCCGTCTACCACTGCCGCACGACGCGCCGGCCGACGTTCCTGCACCTGCGCACGACGCGCATCATGGGCCACGCCGGCACCGACTTCGAAATCGAATGGCGCAGCGTCGACGAACTGATGGCCGTCGAGGCGACCGACCCGCTGCTGCGCTCGGCGCAGATCGCGCTCGCGTCGGGGCTGTATTCGAAGGACACGCTGCTGGCGAAATACGAGGCGATTCGCGCGAAGTGCTTCGCCGCGGCCGAAGAGGCCGACCGCCGGCCGAAGCTGACCGATCTCGCCGAAGTGATCGCGCCGCTCGCGCCGTATCACCCGAACCAGGTCAACGTCGAAGCCAAGCGCGCCGACTTCGCCGAAAAGCGCGCCGCGGTGTTCGGCGGCGAGGAAAAGCTGCCCGAGAAGCAGGCGCCGCGGCATCTGGCGATCCAGATCAACAACGCGCTGCACGATCTGTTCTGCAAATACCCCGAGGCGCTGCTGTTCGGCGAGGACGTCGCGCAAAAGGGCGGCGTGTACACCGTGACGAAGGGGCTGCACAAGGCGTTCAAGAGCCAGCGCGTGTTCAACACCCTGCTCGACGAGACGATGATTCTCGGGCTCGCGCAGGGCTATTCGAACATGGGCATGCTGCCGCTGCCCGAGATCCAGTACCTCGCGTATTTCCACAACGCGTGCGACCAGATCCGCGGCGAGGCGTGCTCGCTGCAGTTCTTCTCGAACGGCCAGTACCGCAACCCGATGGTCATGCGCATCGCGTCGCTGGGCTACCAGCGCGGCTTCGGCGGCCATTTCCACAACGATACGTCGATCACCGCGCTGCGCGACATTCCCGGCCTCGTGGTCGGCTGCCCGAGCCGCGGCGACGACGCGGCGATGATGCTGCGCACGCTGACGGCGCTGGCCAAGGTGGACGGCCGCGTCTGTGCTTTCCTCGAACCGATCGCGCTGTACATGACGAAGGACCTGTACGAACCCGGCGACGGCGGCTGGCTCACGGCGTACCCGGCGCCCGACCAGCACATTCCGCTCGGCGAAGAGCGCGTCTACGCACCGAACGCCACCGATCTCGTCGTGTTCTGCTACGGCAACACGGTGCCGATGGCGCTGCGTGCCGCGCGCACGCTCGAGGCGCGGCACGGCTGGAAGGTGCGCACGGTCGACCTGCGCTGGCTGCAGCCGCTCAACGAGCCGGCGATCGCGCGGCATGCGGGCGAGTGCAGGCGCATCCTCGTCGTCGATGAAGGCCGCCGTTCGGCCGGCGTCAGCGAAGGCGTGATGACCGCGATCGTCGAGGCCGGGCACGGCGGCAAGCCGACGCGGCGCGTGGTCGGCGTCGACACGTATACGCCGCTGGCGGGCGCGGCGTTTCTCGTGCTGCCGAGCGACGACGACATCGTCGCGGCGGCCGAATCGATCAAGTAAGGCGCCGTCGCGGGGCGCCCCGCCCGGCGTCCCGCGAGATATCCGGCGCACTGCCATCACTGCTTGTCGTACCGGGTTCCGACGGTTCTGGAGCCCGCCGACCGAATCGCCTATGATCGCGCGCAGATGAGTCAACGCCAGCCACTAACCATCCTTTTTGCCGATGTTTCCGGCAGCACCAAGCTGTTCGAGACGCGTGGCGACGAAACGGCACGGCGCATCGTCGCGGCCGTGCTCGACGCGCTCGGCGAAGTGACGCAGCGGCACGGCGGCAAGGTCATCAAGACCATCGGCGACGAGGTGATGTGCACGTTTCCGGGGCCGCTCAACGGGCTGCTCGCGGCTACCGACATGCAAAAACGCGTCTCGAGCGATCCGTCGTTCGTGCGCGACAGTCTCGCGATCCGCATCGGGCTGCATCACGGCGACACGCTGGTCGAAGCGGCCGACGTCTACGGCGACGCGGTGAACACCGCGGCGCGCATGGCGTCGCTGGCCAAGCGCGAGCAGATCATCACCACGGCGTCGACCGTCACCGGCGTGACCAACGTCGGCCCGCTGCGCACGCGCTCGGTCGGCACGGCGCGCGTGTCGGGCAAGCTGCTGCCGATCGAAATCGTCGACGTGATGTGGCAGGACGACACATCCAACGTCACGACCGTGCAGCGCGTGGTCAAGCTCGCCGAAGCCGAGCAGCGCAAGGCGCGGCTGATGCTGCGCTACAAGAGCCAGGCGTTCGAGATCGACGAACTCGCGCCGCCGTTCTCGCTCGGCCGCGAGGCGAGCAACAACCTCATGATCGACGCCGAGTGGGTGTCGCGCACGCACGCGACGATCGAATACAAGCGCGGTCACTGGGTGCTCGGCGACCGTTCGACGAACGGCACGTGGGTGAAAGTCGGCGACGGCGACGAGTTGCGCCTGCATCGCGACGAGCTGCACCTGCGCAAGGCCGGCACGATCAGCCTCGGCCAGGAAACGTCGTTGAACCCGGATTTCGTGCTGATTTTTCAGTGCGTGGAAGCTTAGAACCCTCTCCCCCAAAGCGCGCAGCGCTTTGGGGGAGAGGGCAGGGTGAGGGGGCGACGCTGCGCACTTCCTCGATCTTGACGAAGATTCCTGCGTCGCCCCCTCACCCCGACCCTCTCCCCCAAGCAAGCTTGGGGGAGAGGGAGTCTTTCAAACGTACGGGTCGGCAATCCCCAGCCCCGCCAGCGCCTTGCGCTCCAGCGCCTCCATGCGTTCGGCGTCGGCCTCTTCGATGTGATCGTGGCCGATCAGATGCAGCACGCCGTGCACGGTCATGTGCGCGTAGTGGTGTTTGACCGGCTTGTTCTGTTCGGCCGCCTCTCGCGCGACCACCGGCACGCAGATCACGAGATCGCCCAGGAGCGGCAGCACGACGCCGGGCGGCAGTTCCGCCGGAAACGACAGCACGTTCGTCGCGTAGTCGCGACCGCGGTACTGGCGGTTCAACGCGCGGCCTTCGTCGGCGTCGACGAGCCGTATCGACAGTTCCGCCGCGCGCCGCCGCCGCGCGACCGACAGCGCCGCGTCGACCCACGCCGTGAAACTCGTACGCGCCGGCACGCCGCGGCGCGCCACGCCCGGCGCGTAGGACAAATGCAGGTCCAAAGCCATCAGCGCTCGAAATCGTCGGCGAACAGCACGCCGCCGCAGCCGGTGGGCACGAGCGTGACGCGGTTGCCGCCCGATTCCGGTATCGCGATGTCGCCGGTGAACTTGCCGTAGTCGATATCGGCCGGGCTCGACAGCGCGCCGCCCACGGCGGTCGACGGCGAGGTGGTCGAGAACGGCGGATCGAAGCGGCGCAGGCAGCCGCCGCCGCCGGGGCAGGTCCACGGCGTGACGTAGATCGCGCCACGGCAGTCGAGCGCGATGCCGTCGATATTGTTGAGCGGCGTGTTCGGCGCGGCGGTATCGATCAGGATCGTCGGCGTGCCGCCGCCCGTGGCGAGCGCGAGAACCTTCGCGTTGCTGCCCCAGGTCGCGATCAGCAGGCGCTGGTTTTCCGCGTCGAAGACGATGCCGTTGGGCGTCTGCGTCGTCGTCGCGAGCGGCGTCTGCACCGGCGCGGCGAGGTTCGCTATGTTGAGCGCCGTCACTTTCTTTGCGCTGAAGTCGGTGACGTACAGCGTGTCGAGGCCGTTCGACGTGATGCCGTTCAAGAAGCTCGCGCCGGCGATCGGTTCGTTGAGCACGCGCACCGCAGTGTCGATGTCGTAGCCGCGCACGCTGCCCGAGTCGAGGACGTAGAGCACGCCGCCGAGCAGTTCGATGCCGTACGGCGACGTCGGATCGTCGGTGAACACCGACAGCGTGCCGTCGGTCGCGCGCACCAGGATCTGGCCCGCGTTCTTGTTGCTGACGAAGACGCGTCCGGTGCGCGCGTGCACTTCGGTGCTTTCCGGGCCGTTCAGGGTTTGCGCGGTCGCCGCGGAAGCGGCGAAGAGTACGGCGGCGGCAAGCAGAACGCGCATCGATCAATCCTTCGGTTTCGCCTCGCGGGCTTCGTAGGCGCGAACGATACGCTGTACCAGCGGATGGCGCACGACGTCTTTCGACGTGAAGAACGTGAAGCTGATGCCGTCGACGTTGCGCAGCACCTCGATCGCGTCGCGCAGGCCCGACTGCACGTGCTTGGGCAGGTCGATCTGCGTGACGTCGCCGGTCACGACCGCCACCGAGCCGAAGCCGATGCGCGTCAGGAACATCTTCATCTGCTCGACCGTCGTGTTCTGCGCCTCGTCGAGGATCACGAACGAATCGTTCAGCGTGCGGCCGCGCATGTACGCGAGCGGCGCGATCTCGATCACGTTGCGCTCGATCAGTTTGGCCACTTTTTCAAAACCAAGCATTTCATACAATGCATCATAGAGCGGGCGCAGGTACGGATCGACCTTTTGCGTCAGATCGCCGGGCAGGAAGCCGAGCTTCTCGCCGGCCTCGACCGCGGGACGTACCAGGATCAGCCGCTGCACGCGGTTGTCCTCGAGCGCGTCGACTGCGCTCGCTACCGCGAGATAGGTCTTGCCGGTGCCAGCGGGGCCGACGCCGAAATTGATGTCGTTCGTCGCGATCGCGTGCAGATAGCGCGCCTGGTTCGCGCCGCGGCCCTTGATCGTGCCGCGCTTGACGCGAATGACGACGTCCTGCGCCTCGCCGGCGTCGCGCTCGGCGAGCGCTTCGATGCCCGACTCCTGCAGGTGCAGATTGATCGCATGGCCGTCGAGCGTTTCGGTTTCGGTCGCGTCGTACAGCGCGTGCAGCAGTTTCGCGGCGAGCGCAACGCTGCGTTCGTCGCCGATCACGCGATACTGGTTGCCGCGATTGTTGATTTCCACGCCGAGGCGCAACTCGATCTGGCGCAGATGCGCGTCGAGCGGCCCGGCGAGATTCGCCAGGCGCTCGTTGTTTTCCGGTTCGAGGATGAGGTCGCGATAAGAGGCTGTCATAACCGGCGAGGTTAGCGCGCCCCCTTCCGGCGAGCCAGTGACAAGCGTCAGAAGCCGTATTCGGCCTGCAGCGTCAGGCGGTTCGTCGTGTATTCGAGGAATCGTCCCTGCGCCTTCAGATAGTCCGCGGACAGGCCGACGCCGAAGCGCTCGCTGACGCGATAGCCGATGCCGACGCCGCCGTACCAGTCGGTGCCGTTGTCGCGGTACGTCTCGCGCGGCTCTCCGACGGGGCCATAGGCATAGGCGGTCTTCCAGCGGAACAGGCCGAGCCGCGCGGTGACGTACCAGCGCGCGTCGAGCGCGATGCGGTCGTTGAAGCCGATGCTCGAACCCGACAGGTCGATGTCGTGGCGGTGTACCGTCGTCGCGCCGCCGGCGGTGACCGGGATGTCGCGGCCGAACGTGCCGAAGTCGTTCCATCCGGCTTCGATGCCGAAGCCGTTCCAGCGCCAGCCGGCGTTGAAATTCCACGCCGACGCGGTGCCCATGCCGGGGCGTTCGATGCTCGCCGCGCCGACGCCGGCGCTGACGTACGGGCCGTTGAGGTCGGCGTGCGCGGCCGACGCCGCGCCGAGGCCGAGCGCGAGCGCCAGCGGCGTCAGGATGCTCTGGTTCATGACGATTCCATTAGTCTAATTGTGGAACAAGAAAGTCCGTCGCCGCGCGTTTTTCGGTACGCGAGGAGGGAGGTGCAGTGCGTTTGCGTGACGGCCGGCGCGTCGTGCGCTGTGCGACCGGCCGCTGCTGTGGAGTCGAAACGCCCGCCGGAAGTTCCGCGGCGCGCGCAAAAGCAAACGGGCCGCGGCGCATCCATGCGCCGCGGCCCGTCGGGGAGAGAACTTCCGGGGCTGAAACTTAGAAGCGGTATTCCGCCGTGACCGAGGTGCGGTTCGTCGTGTACTCGGCAACCTTGCCGTCGGCCTTGAAGCGGTCGAACGCGAGGCCGACGCCGAAGTTCTGGTTCACGTCGTAGCCGACGCCGACGCCGGCATACCAGTCGGTACCCTTCTCGTCGCGACGCGTACGGGGGCCGGCGGCGAGACCGAAGTCGGTATCGGCGTCCCAGCGAAACACGCCGGCGCGGCCCGAGACGTACCAGTTTTCGGCGAAGTTCACCTTGCCGTTGACGCCGAGGTTCCAGCCGGTCAGGTCGATCTTGTCGCGCACGGCGCCGCTGATCGTCGAGTACTTGTCTTCCAGGCTGCCGAAGTCGTTGTAGCCGGCTTCGAGGCCGAACGCGCCCCAGCGATAGCCGCCGTTGATCGCGAACGCGGTGTCCTTGTCGTAGTCGCCTTTCTTGAGGTCCGACTGGCCGACGTTGCCGCTGATGAACAGGCCGTCCGCCATCGCCGCCGGCAGAGCGGTCACACCGGCCAGACCCAGAGCGAGAGCCAACACCATTTTGGTTTTCATGATTTAGTTCCGAACTGTAGTTGTGGATGCATGTTGCGTCACGCCGAAACATTCCCGGTCCGTCGTGCCGTCGGGGGCAAATATTCGGGCTCAGCCGCTGAACACAAGGGCACACCGAAACTGAATGCTTTAACCGCGATTCATCGTGCGAGCGCCGGTCGATGAACATTGCCGGATAGTTTCAAGAGGTGCCTCGACCAATGTCTAAGGCGCATATGCCGAAAGTCCCGCCCGCGCCTCCGTCGTTTGGCGCATGCGTTCCGCACGTGGCACTATTCGCGCCCGCCGAACGTTCATCAGGACACGCCGTGAGCGAAGCCCCCGACGATGCCGCGCCGCTCGTGCTGTCGGTAGAGCGCCTGCGCAAGACCTACGGCGACACGGCCGCCGTCGAGGACGTGTCGTTCGCGGTGCGCCGGCACGAACTCGTGGGTCTGCTCGGCCCGAACGGCGCCGGCAAGACCACGACGATCAATATGGTGCTCGGCGTGCTCGAACCCAGCGCCGGATCGATCGCGATCGACGGCATCGACCTTGCGCGCGACCGCGCCCGCGCGCTGGCGCGCACGAATTTCGCGGCGGTCTACGCGCCGCTGCCGGGCAATCTCACGGTGCTGCAGAACCTGCGCTTCTTCGGGCGCATCTACGCGGTCGACGCGCTCGAGTCGCGCATCGAGCGACTGCTCGAACGCTTCCGCATCGCGCAGTTCCGGCACACCAAATGCGGCCTCCTGTCGTCCGGCGAACAGACGCGCGTGAGCCTCGCCAAGGCGCTGCTGAACGATCCTACGCTGCTGCTGCTCGACGAGCCGACCGCGTCGCTCGATCCGGCGACCGCGCAGGATCTGCGCGAAGCGATCCGTGCGATCGCGCGCGAGACGAACGGCGGCATCCTGTGGACCTCGCACAACATGTACGAGGTGGAAGAGGTGTGCGATCGCGTGCTGTTCCTGTCGCATGGACGCATCCTGCTCGAGGGCGACCCGCGCGAGTTGCCTGCGCAGCACGGCGCGGCGTCGCTGGAAGAACTCTTCATCCGCGTCGCGCGCGAGCCGCTCGACTTCAATACGGGTGTCCGATGAACCTGACCCGCGTCGGCGCCATCGTGGTGCGCCAGTTCTACCTCATGCGTTCGAGCCCGACGCGCGTCGTGCCGCTGTTCGCCTGGGTCGCGATCGACATCGTGCTGTGGGGCTTCATCGCGCGCTATCTCGACGGCGCGACGAAAGGCGGGCCCAACTTCGTCACGAGTCTGCTCGGCGCGGTGCTGCTGTGGGATTTCTTCACGCGCATCATGCACGGGCTGATCACGGCGTTTCTCGAAGACGTCTGGTCGCGCAATTTCCTCAACGTGTTCGCGACGCCGCTGACGATCACCGAGTACGTCGCGGGTCTCGTCGTCACCAGCGTGCTGACGAGCCTCGTCGGCCTCGTAGCGATGCTGGCGCTGGCCGGCGGCGTGTTCGGCCTGCCGTTCGCGACCTACGGCGCGGCGTTCGTGCCCTTCATCTCGATCCTGTTTCTGTTCGGGATCGCGCTCGGCATCTTCGCGAGCGCGTGCGTGCTGCGGTTCGGCCCCGCCGCGGAATGGCTCGCATGGCCGCTGCCGGCGCTGCTGTCGCCGTTCGCGGCGGTGTTCTATCCGCTGTCGGTGCTGCCGTCGTGGATGCAGTGGATCGCGCACGCGATGCCGCCGGCGTACGCGTTCGAGAACATGCGGGCGATCGTCGCGGGCAACGCCGCGTCGCCGGGCGGGCTCGCCATCGGCCTTGCGCTCGCGGTCGGCTACATCGCGCTCGCGTTCGCGTTCTTCGTGCGCATTCACAAGTCGGCCGTGCGCAGCGGCCTTCTCGCGCGCTACAGCGCCGAAAGCGCCGGATAGTGCCGGTTCGCCGAAAAGCGAGAGCGGACGCCGGAGTCCCGCGTCACCCTGCTTCCTTGCATGCCTCAACGACGCCGCTCTCGACGCGAACCGTTGCTCGTGCATCGATCGTCCGACGGTATGTGTAAATAGTCAAGTTGTAAACTCTGACAGCCGAACGCGTGACGGCGGCGTGAAGCACCCTCGTTTCTTCTGGATCCGTCGCGTCATTCGAAACCGTTCGTGAAGATCGCGTCGACGCGCGCCTCGTCGGCACCGATGTCGTACGCGCCGGCGCGCGCGTCGCGGTCGATGTCGTCGACGACCGACGCGAGCGCCTCGCCGCGATCGATCGCGGGGCTTCCCGCGGGCAGCCGGCAGTTCGCGTCGACGACGAATGCGGCGGCGAGGCTGTTCGTGTCGGCGTTCACGGCCGCGCGCCATTGCGCGAGCGTGCCGCCGCCGTCGATCGGGCTGCCGGGACGTGCGTCGACGAATTCGCAGACGCCCGTCGTGTCGCGAAAACCGTTCCAGTCGCTGCCGGGATTGCCGGCGAGGCCCGACAGGCCGCCGAGTTCGTCCGAATGGCGAATCGCGATGCAGCGACCGCCGTTCTGCACGACGAGGTTGTTGCGCAGCTGCGTGCCGACGCTCGCCGGGCGGCCCGCTTGCGGATCGTAGTCCTGAAAAGTGACGCCGAAATACAGCGCCGCGTGGCCTAGATTGGCCGTGTCGACGATCGTATTGTTCGCGACGATCGCGTTCTGCGCGGCGTACAGACCGATGCCGGCGTAGTTCGCGCCGCGCACGCAGTTGTTGCGCACGATGCCGCGAATCGCCTCGTAGTATCCGGGGTTGAGCGTCGTGTCGAAGAACTCGGGGCTCGTGTCGAAGCCGACGAGAATGCCCGCGACGCCGGCGTTCTCGATGCGGTTGCGTTCGATCACGACGTCGGCGGCGCCGCCCTTGAAGTACACGCCGGTCGTCGCGGTGTCGTGGATGTAGCTGTCCTGCACGATCATGCGCGCGCCGTTGACGTTGTCGATGCCTTCGGCGTTCTTGTCGTCGAGCGGCGTGCCGGGCGGATAGCCCGCGCCGGAGTTCCAGATCTCGGTGCGGCGAATCGTCACGTCGTCGCACTTGGGCGTGATCTTGATCGCGTCGCGGCCGGTGTCGTGAATCTTGCAATCTTCCACAATGACGTTCGACGCGCCGGTGCCGCTCGGATTGCCCTGCGAGTCCCAGTCGGTCTGCAGGAATACGCCGTAGTACCAGCCGCCCGATATCTCCAGCCGCGACAGGCGGCTGCCCGACGCCTCGGGGTCGATCTGCACGCACACGGTGTCGGGCACGTCGAGCGGGCAGGCGATATGCGCCCATTCGCCGGCGCGCGAGCGCAGCGTCAGCGGCACGCGCAGGCGCACCTCGACTTCGTTGTAGACGTTCGCGCCGGGCAGGCCGCGCAGCGTAACCGTGTCGCC
Source organism: Tahibacter soli (assembly GCF_025717065.2). Lineage (GTDB taxonomy): Bacteria > Pseudomonadota > Gammaproteobacteria > Xanthomonadales > Rhodanobacteraceae > Tahibacter > Tahibacter soli. The sequence goes on from NZ_JAOVZO020000003.1 coordinate 640,265, forward strand.
GGCCGAAACGATGTCGTTCGCCGGATCGAGTACGTGCGAGAGCGTGCGAAACGGCAGCGCGAGCGAGCCGTTGCCGTTCGCGTCGCTGCCGGCGGTGGAGACGAACCACTCGGCGCCGTGCGCGGCGGGCGCGAGCGAGGCGAGTACGACGAACGCGATGCGCATCGGCGTCTCCATCAGTAGTCGAACGGATCGGTGAAGATCGCGTCGCGCGACGCGATCTCGCTCGTGTTGCCGTCGGCGTCGGTCGCGACCAGTACGAGTGCGCCGCCGGCGAGCGCCGCCGTCGGCAGCGTCACGGTCTTGGGCGCCTGCGCCTCGGCCGCGGTGTACGCGAACGACGCGGCGAGGTTCTGCGGCTGTCCGCCGGCGCCGGTCGCGACGTCGATCGCGAGCGGATACGCCGCGTTCGCGGGCAGCGTGTCGACGCGGAACGTCAGCGTGGCCGTCGTGCCCGTGGTCGTCAGCGCTTCGACGACCGGCGCGTTCTGCAGGCGGTTGCTGCCGGCGTCGGCGTCGCCCGCGTCGTTCGGCGTGACGCCGTCGGCGAACGAACCCGTCGCAAGGTCGAGCGCCAACCCGCGGTTGTACGCGTAGCGATTGCGGCCGGCATCGACATTGCGGCAGCCGATGACCGCGACGCCGGCGCCGCGGTTGTAGGCGATCGTGTTGCCGGCGATCGCGATATCGCAGGTGTCGTTGCCGGCGATGCTCACGGCCGGCTGCGGGCTGCCGGGCGTGCCGCCGTTCGACAATGGCCGCATGCCGGTGACGTCGGTGCCGATCGCGTTGCCTTCGATGCGCGTGCCGGCGTAGGCGGCGGCGCCGGTCGTGTTCAATGCGATCGCGCCGAGCGGGTTGCCGGAAATCACGTTGCGCGCGCCGGGCTGCGTGCCGCCGATGCGCGCGTTGGTCAGGCGCGCGGAGGTATAGATCGCGGGGAAGCTCGTATGGCCGATCGCCTGCGTGCCGCTGCGATCGGTGCCGATGAGGTTGCCCTGCACGGCAAGGCCGTTGCCGTCGCGCTGCAGCACGATCGCGCCGAACATCCCGCTGATGAGGTTGCGCGCGGCGGGCGCCGTGCCGCCGACGACGTATGCGCCCGTGGCGTAGGTGACGATGCCGTAGCCGCGGCCGCCCGACGTGTTCACGGCGGCGACGGTGCCGTCGATGTCGGTGCCGAGAAAGCAGCCTTCGATGCGATGCGCCGCCGTGCCCCACAGCTGGAACTGCTGCGCGAAGCGGCTGACCGCGAGGCCGCGAAACGCGCTGGCGCCCTGCGACGGAAAGTTCGGCGAAATTTCAAAGCCGTTCTGTTGCGTGCCGAACGCGGTGCCGGGCGTCACTTCGATTTTCAGGATCGTGTCGAGCCCGCCCGTGTCGGCGGAGATGGTGTTCGGCGCGGCGCCCGGCTGCGTATAGCCGTCGATCTCGACGGCGTTGTCGATGCGCGGCAGCGAGGTTGCGCCGACCGCGATGCGCCAGTGGCCGGTCGCGGCCTGATAGCTCGCGTCGCTCGCCGGTATCGCGAATTCGATGCGGTCGGGCGCGGGATTCAGGTTGGCGTTTTCCATCGCGCCGCGCAGCGAACAGTCGCCGGGCGTCGCGCCGTCGCAGGCGACGAGCGAGGCGTCGCTGCCGGTGTCGACGACGAAGGTTGCGGCGGACGCGTCGCCGGCGGCGCATAGCGCGGCGAATACCAGGGCAGGGAAGCTCTTCATGGGATTCACTCGCTGTAGCGGAAGCGGCCGTCGGCGACGACGACGGTCGCGCCGTCGTTCGCGGTCAGCGTGCCGGAGAAGCGCGCGTCGATGCGCGTCGGGTTCCTGGCCAGCACGTCGACGTCGACGGTGACGTCGAACCCGAGCGCGCCGCCGACGAGATAGCGTTCGCGCGAAAGGTTGGCGACTTGCGCGGCGTTGCCGACCGACGCCTCGCGCGTGCGCACGACGTAGCGGCCGGGTTTGTCGACGCCGGCCACGTTGAGGTTGAACGTCTGCTCGTTCGCGTCCTTCGGGCCGAACGAGCCCGCCATGATCAGCCGGCGCGCCATGCCCGGCGGGTCGAACGCGCCGAAGATCTCGCGGTCGGCCTTCCACGGCTTGCCGTCGAGCGTCATCGTCAGCACGTTGCCGGCGGCGGCGGGCGGCGGCGCGGGCGCTGCGGCGGCGGGCGCCGTCGTGACCGGCGGCGGCACCGCGGCATCGTTGGAGCAGCCGGCGGCGAGCGCGGCGCACAGCAACACGACGAGGCGCCTCACGGGGCGACGCCGTCGGCGAAGAACGAATCGGGGCATGTCGGACTCCAGGGTGGACATATCCGGACATACGCCGTCCGCGCCCGGACCTGACACGACACCTTCTGTAGACTGCATGCGGGAGGGGCGGCATGACCCAGACGGATACCGAGGTGACGCGACTGCTCAGGCAGTGGCGCGACGGCGACGAGGCGTCGCTCGACGCGCTGCTGCCGCACGTCTACGACGAGCTGCGCCGGCTGGCCGCACACGAGCTGCGCGGCCAGCACGGCCACGACACGCTGCAGCCGACCGCGCTCGTCAACGACGTGTTCGTGCGGCTGCTCGGCGCCGCGCGCGTCGACATCTCCAACCGCAAGCACCTGTTCGCCACGGCAGCGAAGCTGATGCGCCAGATCCTGATCGATCGCGCGCGCGCCCAGTCGCGCGAAAAACGCGGCGGCGGGCACTGGCAGCGCGCCGACCTCGTCGAGGCGATCGGCCTGCCGATCGAGGAGAACACGTCGCTGCCGGCGCTCGACGAAGCGCTGCGCGCGCTCGAGGCGCTCGATCCGCGCATGGCGCAGATCGTCGAGCTGCGCTACTTCGGCGGACTGGAAGTGTCCGAAGTTGCACATTTGCTCGAAGTGGACGAGCGCACCGTCTACCGCGACTGGGCGATGGCGCGCGCGTGGCTGCGCGAACGGCTGGACTGACGATGTCAGCCGGCGGCGCGAATGCGCGTATGGGCGAGAACCAGCCAGAGACGCACCGGGGTGATCGCTTGCCGGTCGAGAACATGACGCCGCAGCGCTTCGGCGAACTGCGCACGCAGTTTCACGCGTTGATGGAGCTGGCGCCCGAGCGTCGCGCGGAGCGTTTGGCCGCCATCGGCGAACACGACGCCGGCCTGCGCGCGGCGCTCGAACGCCTGCTTGCGAACCTGCACGCGCCCGATCTCGATCCGCCGCAGCCGTCCGGGTCGCACGACGCGCTGCCGGCATCGCGGATCATCGGCGCGTTTCGCCTCGTCGAACGCATCGGCCGCGGCGGGATGGGCGAGGTGTATCTCGCCGAGCGCGTCGACGGCGGCTTCGAGCAGCGCGTGGCGTTGAAGCTCGTGCGCGGCGGCGCGCTGTCGCGCGATCTCGCGCGGCGCTTCGCGCGCGAGCGGCAGCTGCTGGCGCGCCTCGCGCATCCGAATATCGCGCGGCTGATCGACGGCGGCGTGACGGGAGACGCGCGGCCATGGCTGGCGATGGAATACGTCGACGGGCGTTCGATCGCGCGCTACGCGACCGACGAGGCGCTCGATCTGGCCCGGCGCGTCGCGCTCGTGCGGCGCGTCTGCGCGGCGGTCGCGTTCGCGCACGGCCACCTCGTCGTGCATCGCGACATCAAGCCGGCGAACATCCTCGTCGGCGCCGACGGCGAACCGAAACTGCTCGACTTCGGCATCGCCAAGCTCGTGGACGACGATGTCGAGGCGACGCGTACCGTGCTGCCGGCGCTGACCGTGCGCTACGCGGCGCCCGAGCAGATCGCCGGCGACCGCACGACGACGGCGACCGACGTCTACGCGCTCGGCGTGCTGCTGTTCGAACTCGCCGCCGGCCGCTCGCCGTATGCGCGCGCGCAGGCCGGCGACAGCGACTGGACGCAGGCCGTGATCGGCGAGGCGCCGACGCGACTGTCCGACGCGCTCGCGCCGGGGCCGGACCGGCGCCGCGCGCGCGGCGATCTCGATCGCATCGTCGAGAAGGCGCTCGCGAAAGCCCCTGGCGAACGCTATGCCGGCGCCGCCGCGTTCGGCGACGACCTCGACGACTGGCTCGCCGGCCGCGCGCTGCGCAGCGGCATCGGCGGCACGCGCGCGCTGACGCGGCAGATGCTGCGCCGCTGGCGCTGGCCGCTCGCATTGGTCGGCGCGACGGTGCTCGCGCTCGGTGTCGGCGCGGTCGTCGCGATCGGCCAGGCGCGGCGCGCCCAGGAGCAGGCGGCGATCGCCCAGGCGAACCTCGATGCGATGCTCGGCGTGCTCTCGGCGGCCAATCCGCACAAGTTCGCCGGTCGCGAACCGAACGCGAGCGAGTTTCTGAAAACCGCGGCGGCAACGCTCGAAGCGGAGTATGCGCAGCAGCCGGCGCTGATCGGCAACGCGCTCGGCGAGATCGGCCACGGCCTGATCAACCTCGGCCGCGCGCGCGACGCCGAGCCGGTGCTCGTCGCGGCGGTCGCGGCGATCGAGCGCGATCCCGGCGCGAGCGCGGCGCGCAAGCTCGGCACGTACAAGCTGCTCGTGTTCTCGCAGGACTACGCCGACGCCGCGCCGCGCGCGCTAGCGACGGCGCGGCGCATCGAGGCGCTCGCGGGCGAGCCGGACGCCGATCCCTCGCACGCGCTCGACGCGCTCGGCAGCGCGGCCGGCGTCTTGTCCAAAAGGGGATATTTCGACGAGGCGGCGCACCTCTTCGCGCGCGGCGACGCGCTCGCGTTTCGGGGCCTCAGCGCCGCGGCGCGCGAAAACTACTGGCGGCAGCGCGCGTGGGTCGCGCTGCGGGCGGCGGATTCGACGGCGGCATCCGACGCGATCGCGCGCTCGCTGTCGGCACAGGGCGAGGATGCCGCGGATTTCACGGCGCTGCGCCGCGCCGAAGCGCATGCGCTCGCCGCGGAAATCGCGCTGGCGGCCGGCGACGAAAAACGGGCGGGCGAATCACTGGCGCTCGCCGCGCCGGCGCTGCTCGACGAATATCCGGCCGGCCATGCGCAGCGCGCGGCGTTCGATGTGCTGAGGGCGCGGTATCGATTGCAGAACGGCGACGCCGCCGGCGCGAGCGAACTGGCGCAGTCGGCGGTCGCGGCGCTCGGCGACGCCGATGACGCGGCGAAGGATCGCCTGCAGGCGCGCTGCACGATCGCGCGAAGCCATGCGGCGCTCGGGGCGTGCGATGCGTCTCGCGCGGCGCTGGCGCTGGCAAAGGCGGAGCGCGACGCGCTGCAACCGCTGCTGCCGCGCGAGCGTGCGGCGTTCGATGCGGCGAGCGCCGCGGTCGAAAAGAACTGCGCGCGTTAAGCGTCGACCGCCACGCGTCCGCGCAGCGAATTCGCCATCGCCTCGGTGACGATCACGTCGACGAACGTGCCGATCAGGCGCGCCGGTGCGGCAAAGTTCACATAGCGCATGTTTTCGGTGCGGCCGGTCAGCTCGTTCGGATCCTTGCGGCTCGGGCCTTCGACCAGCACGGTCTGGCGCGTGCCGACCATCGACTGGCTGATCTTCATCGCGTTCGCGGTGACGGCCGCCTGCAGGCGCGCCAGGCGCTCGCTCTTGACCGCCGCCGGCGTGTCGTCGTCGAGGTTCGACGCGGGCGTGCCGGGACGCTTGGAGTAGATGAAGCTGAAGCTCTGGTCGAAGCCCACGTCTTCGATCAGCTTCATCGTCTTGTCGAAATCGGCGTCGGTTTCGCCGGGAAAGCCGACGATGAAATCGGACGAAACGGAAATGTCCGGGCGCACCGCGCGCAGCTTGCGGATCTTCTGCTTGAACTCGAGCGCGGTGTAGCCGCGCTTCATCGCCGCGAGAATGCGGTCGGAACCCGCCTGCACCGGCAGGTGCAGGTAGTTGGCCAGCTGCGGCACGCTCGCGTACGCCTCGACCAGCGAGTCGGAGAACTCGAGCGGGTGCGAGGTGGTGAAGCGGATGCGGCCGATGCCGTCGATCTGCGCGATCGCGTGGATCAGGAGCGCAAGGTCGGCGACGCCGCCGTCGTGCATCGCGCCGCGATACGCGTTGACGTTCTGGCCGAGCAGGTTGATTTCGCGCACGTTCTGTTCGGCGAGCGCCGCCACTTCGGCGACGACGTCGTCGAACGGCCGGCTGACCTCGTCGCCGCGCGTGTACGGCACGACACAGAACGTGCAGTACTTGGAGCAGCCTTCCATGATCGACACGAACGCCGTCGGACCTTCGGCACGCGGCTCCGGCAGCTTGTCGAACTTTTCGATTTCCGGAAACGAGATGTCGACCTGCGGCTTGCCGCTGGAGCGGCGCGCTTCGATCATCTCGGGCAGGCGATGCAGCGTCTGCGGGCCGAACACGAGATCGACGAACGGCGCGCGCTTGACGATCGCGTCGCCTTCCTGCGACGCGACGCAGCCCCCGACGCCGATCACGACGTTCTTGTTCGCCTTTTTCAGTTCGCGCCAGCGTCCGAGCTGCGAGAACACCTTCTCCTGCGCCTTTTCGCGCACCGAGCAGGTATTGATCAGGATGACGTCGGCCTCGGCCTCGTTCTGGGTCAGTTCGAGGCCGTGGGCGGCGGCGAGCACGTCGGCCATCTTGGACGAGTCGTACTCGTTCATCTGGCATCCGTGGGTCTTGATGTACAGCTTGCCGGACATGGGCGGTCGCAAAAACTTGAGTGAGCGCGGCAGTTTACGCGTCCGGCGCCTGCGGCGCCATCGGCCTGGCCATGGCGGGGCCCGGCGATTTCGTGGCGCCGCGCCCGTTTCGGCAACGCCGGACTTGCCCGGACCTTCCCAAATATCAGAAACTTGGGCGACCGACCTGAATCGCTCGTGAAGTTGTCGGTACGCGCAGGGGAGCGAAAGCGCGGAGCTTTTCCCGCCTTGACGGAGTCAAGAACGGGCTGCTGTCGCACGGCGTCAGCAGTTGGACAGGAAAATCCGTCGCCTTCGCACGCAGTCGCAACGAACCATGCCCGATATCCGTACCCGCCGCCGTCCCCGTTCCGCCTGGCTCTGCGCCGCGGCGCTGCTGTTGCTCGCGCCGCAGGCTTTCGCCGGCGGCCTGTTCCGCTGCAGCGGCAAGAACGGCGAGCTCGCCTACACGAACCGGCCGGCCGGCTACGCCAACTGCACGCAGGTCTCGAGCTATTCCGAGCCGCCGCCGAAGGCGCCGGTCGCCACGGCCGCGACCGCAGCGCCGGCGTCGATGCCGAACGCGCCGGTGCCCGAACGCACGGCGGCCGTGAAGTCGACGCAGCCGCAATGGCACTACAACGATGCGGCCGGCAGCAAGACGCCCGCGGTCGCCGCCGCCGGCGCGGCCACGGCGACGCCGGCCGAGGGCGACAAGAAGGCCGACAACAAGGTGCTGCGCGGCGCGGTGTACAAGATCAGCAAGGCGAACGGCATCACCGAGTACACGAACATCCGCCCGTCCGGCCGTCGATACCAGGTGCTGTTCACGTACATCTCCACCTGCTACGCCTGCGACATCCGCTCGAAGGTCAATTTCACGACGACGCGCCTGAACCGCGATGCGTACCGCGCCGAAATCGCCGCCGCGGCGATCGAGTTCAGCGTCGACGAAGCGCTGCTGCGCGCGGTCGTGCATGCCGAGTCGGCGTTCAATCCGAACGCGCTGTCGAACAAGGGCGCGCAGGGCCTGATGCAGCTGATGCCGGGCACCGCCGACGACATGGGCGTCGACAACCCGTTTGACGCCACGCAGAACATCCGCGGCGGCGCGCAGTACCTTGCGTACCTGCTCAAGAACTTCCAGGGCGACGAACGTCTCGCGGTGGCCGCGTACAACGCAGGCCCCGGCAACGTGCAGAAGTACGGCGGCGTGCCGCCGTTCGACGAGACGCGCGTCTACGTCTCGCGCGTGCATACGCTGCGCGACCGTTACCGCGAAACGAGCCTGTAGCCGGGAATCGCTTCCGCTTCCGGCGACGCAGTTCGATTCGCGGCGCGCTTCCCGCTACGGGTTCGGCACCTGGCCCTGGCGATTGAGCACGGGCCGCTGCACGAGCGTCACCTGCGCCTCGAACGCGATGCCGGCGCGCAAGCCCTCGATCTTGACCGTGGTGTCGGGCGGCGTCGCCGCTTCGCGCTTGCGCAGGTCGACCGCGTCGAGGATGTCGGCGCCGTCGAACTTCAGCACGATGTCGGCCGGCTGCAGGCCGGCAAGCGCGGCCGGACTCTGCGGGTAGACGTCGTAGACCTGCGCCCCGCGCGCGGCGGCGGGCAGGCCGGAATTTGCCGCGACGGACACGCGGCCGTATTCGATGCCGATCCAGCCGCGTACGACGATGCCCTTGGCGACGATCTGGTCGAGCACCTCTTTGGCCGTCGCCACCGGAATCGCGAAGCCGATGCCCTCGGCGCCGTACTGCTGCGGCAGGTTCGCGGTGTTGATGCCGACGAGATCGCCGTAGGCGTTGATCAGCGCGCCGCCGGAGTTGCCGACGTTGATCGCCGCGTCGGTCTGGATGAAATCTTCGTAGGTCCACTGGTTGAGCTGCCGGCCGACGGCGCTCACGACGCCCATCGTCACCGTCTTGCCGAAGCCGAACGGATTGCCGATCGCGAGCACCACGTCGCCGACGGCCGGCGTCGGGCTGTCGGTCAGCTTCATGGTCGGCAGGTCGGTCGCGGCGATCTTGAGCACGGCGAGGTCGGTGTCCTCGTCGCCGCCGACGAGGCGCGCGGCGGCGAAACGGCCGTCGGACAGCAGCACCTGGATGTCGTTGGAGCGCGCGATGACGTGGTTGTTGGTCAGCACGTAGCCGTCCGAGCCCACGATCACGCCGGAGCCGAGGCTCTGCTGGCGGCGCTGGTAGGCCGGCCCCACGCTGATGCCGAACAGCTTCTGCGTAACGGGATCGGGGTACAGCACCTGCTGGCGCTCGGTGATCACCTTGTTCGCGTAGATGCTGACGACGGCCGGGGCGGCCTTGGCCACGGCGTCGGCGTACGAAACCTGGCCGACGCTGCGCGAGCCCGCAGGCGCGACCGGCGCGTCGGCCGACGCCGGCGCGTCGCCGCGCAGCCACCCGCCGGCGTCGGGCCACAGGCGCGTGATCACGAACGCGACGGCGAGGCCTATCGTGGCGAATTGCAACAGGAACGCGAGCGCGCGCAACGCAGGTTTCATCGGTCGTCCAGGTGGCTTTGCGGCGCAATGGTGCTGCGTCCGCGGCAAGGCGGGATGAGCCGCAGGTTTGATTGTGCGCTGCCGGCTCACTCGCTAAACTAACACGATTTTTGGGGCCAGCCGTCACCCTCGCCGGCGCAACCGGCAGTCGTGTTCAGCCGAGAAAGGCATCGTTGAGCGGCACGTCGACGCAGCGGTTTGCGCGGCGTGCGTGTTGCTTTTGGCGAAGCCGGAACGTCGCGGACGGCCCCGAAGAAACGTATTCCCAGAGTATTGAACCGGAGATCCGGATGGCGAACGAAGGCGTCAATCATGGCCGCCGCCGCTTCCTCACGGCCACGACGGCAGTCGTCGGCGGTGTGGGCGCGATATCGGCGGCAGTGCCTTTCATCAAGTATTGGTTGCCGAGCGCGCGCGCGAAGACCGCGGGCGCTCCGGTGCAGCAGGACATTTCGAAGATCGAAGAAGGGCAGATGATCATCACCGAGTGGCGCGGCCAGCCGGTGTGGGTCGTGCGCCGTTCCAAGGCGCAGCTCGATGCGCTCAAGTCGCAGGATTCCCGCCTGCGCGATCCGAAGTCCGAGAACGCCGACCAGCAGCCGAAGTTCGCGCAGAACGAGTACCGCTCGATCAAGCCGGAACTGCTCGTGATGGTGGGCGTGTGCACGCACCTGGGCTGCTCGCCCAAGTTCCACGGCGAGATCAAGCCCGAGCCGTTCGACGCAGAGTGGAAGGGTGGCTTTTTCTGCCCTTGCCACAAGTCGCGTTTCGACATGGCCGGCCGCGTCTACCAGGGCGTTCCCGCGCCGACGAATTTGAAGGTCCCGCCGTACACCTTCGCGGACGGCGACAAGACGCTGATCATCGGCGTCATGCCTGAGGGAGCCGCGTAATGGCGAACAAGCTCACGCGCGCCGTCGCCGGCGTGCAGGAATGGTTCAACTACCGTACCCCGGGCCTGCTGCCTGCGTATCGCAAGCACATGTCCGAGTACTGGGCGCCGAAGAACTTCAACCTCTGGTACTACTTCGGCTCGCTCGCGCTGCTCGTGCTCGTCAACCAGATCGTGACGGGCATCTTCCTGACGATGAACTTCAAGCCCAGCGCGGCCGAAGCGTTCGCGTCGGTCGAGTACATCATGCGCGACGTGGAGTGGGGCTGGCTGATCCGCTACATGCATTCGACGGGCGCCTCGGCGTTCTTCATCGTCGTGTATCTGCACATGTTCCGCGGCCTGCTGTACGGCTCGGCGCAGAAGCCGCGCGAGCTCGTGTGGATCCTCGGCATGCTGATCTACCTCGTGCTGATGGCCGAGGCGTTCATGGGCTACGTGCTGCCGTGGGGCCAGATGTCGTTCTGGGGCGCCAAGGTGATCATCTCGCTGTTCGGCGCGATCCCGATGATCGGCGACACGCTGGTCGAGTGGATCATGGGCGACTACCTGCCGGCCGACGCGACGCTCAACCGCTTCTTCGCGCTGCACGTCATCGCGCTGCCTCTGGTGCTGCTGCTGCTCGTGGTGCTGCACATCGCCGCGCTGCACGAAGTGGGCTCGAACAACCCGGACGGCGTCGACATCAAGAAGACGAAAGACGCCCGCGGCCGGCCGCTCGACGGCATCGCGTTCCATCCGTATTACACGGTCAAGGACATCTTCGGCTGCCTGTTCTTCCTGACGATCTGCGCGTTCGTGCTGTTCTTCGAACCGACGTTCGGCGGCTGGTTCCTCGAGCACGACAACTTCGTCGCGGCGAACAAGCTCGTGACGCCGGAGCACATCAAGCCGGTGTGGTACTACACGCCGTACTACGCGATGCTGCGCGTGGTTCCGGACAAGCTGTTCGGCGTGCTGACGATGTTCGGCGCGATCGCGATCCTGTTTTTCGTCCCGTGGCTCGACCGCAGCCCGGTCAAGTCGTATCGCTATCGCGGCTGGATGTCGAAAGTGCTGCTCGGTCTGTTCGCGTTCTCGTTCGTCTGGCTCGGCAAGATCGGCGCCGGCCCCGGTACCGATCCGGTCGAGACGATCGTCGGCCGCGTGCTGACCCTCTACTACTTCGCCTTCTTCTTCACGATGCCGTTCTGGACGGCGGCCGACGCGACCAAGCAGGTTCCGGAACGGGTGACGATGCATGATTAAGCAAGCCATGACCAAGCTCGGTCTCGCCACTGTCGTCGCGCTGGTTGCCGCGTCGCCGCTCGCGCTCGCCTCGTCGGGCGGCGCGGCGCTCAAGCCGGCCAATACGCGCGTCGACAACGTCGCCTCGCTGCAGCGTGGCGCGCACTTGTATTTCAACTACTGCATCGGCTGTCACTCGATCGAGTTCATGCGCTATTCGCGCATCGGCGAAGACCTGAAGCTGACCGAAGATCAGGTGATGAAGAACCTGAACTTCACCGGCGGCAAGTACGGCGAAACGATCCACTCGTCGATGCCGGCGGCCGACGCCGCGCGCTGGTTCGGCAAGGCGCCGCCCGACCTGTCGCTCGAAGCGCGCGCGAAGGGTCCGGACTGGATCTACAACTACCTGAAGTCGTTCTACGTCGATCCGGCGCGCCCGGTCGGCTGGAACAACACGGTGTTCCCGGGCGCCTCGATGCCGAACGTGCTGTGGGAGCTGCAGGGCGTGCAGCATGCGACGTTCGAGCCGAAGGAAAAGAAGCAGGAGTCGTGCTCGGGCGAAGGCGAGGGCTGCAAGAACGGCCAGCGCGAAGTCGAACACTGCAAGGACGGTACGACCGAGATCGACGGCAAGTGCCTCGTGCACCTGGAAGTGTCGACGCCGGGCAAGCTGTCGGCGCAGGAATACGACGAGGCCGCGCGCGACCTGACCGCGTTTCTGCAGTACGTCGCCGAGCCGGCGGCCCTCAAGCGCCAGAGCATCGGCGTGTGGGTGGTGCTCTACCTCGCGTTCTTCACGTTCCTGGCCTGGCTCCTCAAGAAGGAATACTGGAAGGACGTGCACTGACGGGTCCGGGCGGCGGAGCTTTGCTTCCGCCGCCCGACCGCTCCCTCGCGCCGGACGGCTATGCGTAGCGAAAAGTGCGTAGTAGATTCGCGCGAGGCGACCATACCGGGTCGTCGCATCGTGGCGGGGGAGAGGCATGGCCTTGAGCACACGTTCGCGCACGGTACTAACGCTGTATTCGGCCCGCGATAGCGTCCATTGCCATCGCGTCAGGCTGGTTCTCGCCGCCAAGGGCGTCAGCTACGATCTCGTGCTTGTCGATCCGGCCAAGCCGCCCGAGGACCTGTCCGACCTGAACCCCTACAACAACGTACCGACGCTGGTCGATCGCGACCTCGTGCTGTACGAGACCGGTGTGATCAGCGAGTACCTCGACGAGCGGTATCCGCATCCGCCGCTGATGCCGATCGATCCGCTGTCGCGCGCACGGCTGCGCCTGGCCATGGTTCGCCTCGAACGCGACTGGCTGCCGCTCGCCGAGCAGTCGGCCGGCACGTCGAAGACGGCGGAAGCGTCGCGCAAGCGCCTGCGCGAGAATCTCGTTTCGGCGCTGCCGCTGTTCAAGGCGTCGAAGTTTTTCCTGAACCCGGAAATGAGTCTGGCCGACTGCGCGCTCGCGCCGCTGATCTGGCGCCTGCCGAGCATCGGCGTCGCGTTGCCGCGCGAGGCGCACGCGATCGTCGACTACGGCGAACGCATCTTCCGCAATCCCGGATTCACCCGCAGCCTTACCGCCGAAGAGAAGCTACTGCGTGACTGACGACAAGACCGGCGCGGCCGGCATGACCTCGAACCGCCCGTACCTGTTGCGCGCGATCTACGACTGGATCGGCGACAACGGCATGACGCCGTATCTGCTCGTCGACGCGGCGTGGCCCGGCGTGCTCGTCCCGCCGCAGGCCGCGAAAGACGGCCGCGTCGTTTTGAACATCGCGATGCGCGCCGTGGTCGGGCTCGATCTCGGCAAAGAGTGGGTGCGATTCAACGCGCGCTTCGGCGGCGTCAGTCATGCGGTCGAAGTGCCGGTCGGCGCCGTGCTCGCGATCTACGCGCAGGAAAACGGGCAGGGCATGATGTTCCCGGCCGAGGGCGCGCCGCCGCCGTCCCCGCCGTCGCCCGCGCCGACGGCCGACGCCGACGCGCCGCCGAAAAAGGCGGACACCTTCGCGTGATCAAGTAGCTACGGAATCCGCGGCGCGAGGTACGTGACGTTGCCGACCGTCGATGTCGGCGGCGGCTGGCGCAGCGGCAGACTGAAGTTTTCGAGTTTGCCGGCGCGCAGCACGAGCGTTCCGCGGTGGCGGTCGTGACCGTCGGTGCTGACGTCGAACCCGTACTCGCGGCGCAACCCCGGCTGGCCGTTCTGGGCGCGCACGAAGCGGATGCGGCGCAGGCCGACCGACTGGTCCAGCAGCTGCAGGTCGGCGCGCGCGCACAGCTGGCGCGCGACGTTGGCGGCGCGGTCGCGCGAACGCACGGCGTCGTGCCAGATCAGCGCTACGGCGGAAACGAGGACGAGCAGGATCAGCGATTCGAGCATCGCGCCAGTTTGGAGTCCGTCGCGGGCGAACTCAAGTCGTGAACCGTTCGCGGCGGTTACTGTGCGCCGGTTGACGGCCAAGTGCCGTGCCGCATCGTCTAGAATGGGCGCTTGTTGCGGCAGTTACAGGGGAATGTGGTCGCCGTGATCGAAATACCGGGTTATCTCATCAAGCGCGAGATCGGACAGGGCGGAATGGCCAGCGTCTATCTCGCGATCCAAAGTTCGCTCGAACGTCAGGTCGCGCTGAAGGTGATGGCGCCGGCGCTCGCCGCCGACCCGACGTTCACCCGCCGCTTCCTGCAGGAGGCGCGCACGCTCGCGTCGCTGGCGCACCCGAACATCGTGCAGGTGTTCGACGTCGGCGTGACGCCGAACCAGCAGCACTATTTTTCGATGCAGTACCTGCCGGGCGGCGATTTCGTCTCGCGCGTGCAGCGCAATCTCGACGAGGTGGAGCTCAAGCGCATCCTGACCGGCGTCGCGCGCGCGCTCGGCTACGCGCACCAGCGCGGCTACGTGCATCGCGACGTCGCGCCCGGCAACATCCTGTTCGACCCGGCCGACAACCCCGTGCTGACCGATTTCGGCATCGCGCTCGCCGCGAGCCAGTCGACGCGCATCACGAGCGCGGGTTTTTCGGTCGGCACCAGCCACTACATGAGTCCCGAGCAGGCGCGCGGCGGCGACATCGACGCGCGCTCGGACATCTACAGCCTCGCCGTGCTCGGCTGGTACGGCCTCACCGGCAAGCCGCCGTTCGACGGCGCCGACGGTTTCGCCGTGGCCTACGCGCACGTGTTCGAGGCCGTGCCGCGACTGCCGGAGCACCAGGCGCACTGGCAGGAACTGTTCGACCGCGCGCTGGCGAAGGATGCGAAGGACCGCTACGCCGACACCGAGCAGCTGCTGGCCGCGATCGAGGCGATTCCGGCGAGGGAGCCCGAACCGATCGAGGGCGGGGCGCCGAAGTCCGCGCCCGCACCCGCGGTGCGCTCGCCCGACACGGCCGCCGCCGTCGCCGCGGCGCGGCAGTCCGCGCCGACCGTCGCGCAGCCGCGTCCGGCCGCCGTCAAAAAAGCCGTCGAATCGAAACCCGCCGCGCCCGCCCCGAAACCGGCCGCGCGTTCCGGCAGCGGCGCCGGCCTGTGGCTGGCCATCGCGGTGCTGAGCCTGGTCGGCTTCGGCGCGCTCGGCGCGTACTTCTGGCCGCGCAGCAATGTTGCCGCGACCCCGGCGTCGACCGTGCCGGCGGCGACGCCGCCCGCGCCGGCTCCGGCACCGCCGCCGGCCAGCGAGCCGGTAGCCGCAACCACGCCGGCAGTCGAACCGCCGCCCGCGCCGCCGCCGACGGAAACGCCGGCCGGCACGCCGACCGAAACACCGGTCGAAGTCGCTCCGGCCGGAACCGCGCCGACCGATCCGCTCGCGGCCGACCCGTCGGCGACCGCCGCCGATCCGAACGCGGCACCGGGCGCCGAGCCGATCGATCCGGTCGCGAACCCGGCCGCGTTCCTGGCGAGCCTGCCGACCGTCGAAGACCCCGTCGTCAAGCTCGTGCGGCTCGGCAAGGGCGATCTCGCCGCGCAGCGCTACACGTCGCCGCCGAATTCGAACGCGCTCGACCGCTTCAAGCTCGCGCTGCGCATCGACGGCCGCGACAAGAACGCCAGGCAAGGCATCGTCGACACCGCGCGCGCGTATCTCGCGCTCGCCGACAAGTCGCAGGCCGCGAACGACCTGACGCTCACGCGCAGCCACTTCGAGCGTGCCGTCGAGATCGCGACCGTCGTGCCGGCCGAAGGCAAGCCGGTGATCGACGAAGTCGCGCAGCGGCGCGCGAAGCTTGCCGGGCCGTTCCTCGACGACGCGCGCAAGGCCGCGGCCGTGTGGGACAAGGAAGGCGCCAAGGCCGCCTACGACAAGGCGCTCGCGATCGACCCGAAAAACGCCGTGGCGCAGGAAGGCCTGCGCAAGCTGCCGTCGATCGGCAGCGCCGGCTACGTGTTTCGCGACCGCGCCGGCGACGGCGCGCAGGGCCCCGAGCTCGTCGTGCTGCCGGGGGCGAAGATTGCCGCCGGACGCACCGAAGTGACGCGCGGCGAGTTCAAGCGCTACTGGGCCGCGGCCGGTTCGCGCGCGTTCGCGGGCAAGGAACCCTCGTGCCGCGACCGCGAATCGTTCTTCCGCAGTTCGCGCAAGCGCACGTGGCAGGCCGCCGACATCACGCAGGACGACAGCCATCCGGTGGTCTGCGTCAGCTGGGACGAGGCGGCGGGCTATGCGCGCTGGCTGTCCGAGCAGACCGGCCGTACGTATCGGCTGCTGTCGAACGCGGAGTTCGACCAGCTGGCGCGCGAAGTCGGCAGCGGCGGCTGCACCGGCGCGAATCTTGCTGATGCGTCGTTCAACAAGGCGTACGACACGCGCACGGGTGCGTCGTGCGACGACGGCTACGCGGCGACGTCGCCGGCCGGCAAGTTTCCGCCGACCGCGTCGGGCGTGTTCGATGTCGACGGCAATGCGCGCGAATGGGTCAACGCCTGTGCGAACGGCGTGCCGGGTGCCGGCTGCCGCGAACACCGCGTGCGCGGTCGCAGCTGGTACTCGCCGCCGGACAAGGAAACGGCGGCGTTCACGGACAATGTCGCGTCCGACGTCTCTTCCAACAATATCGGTTTTCGCATCGTGCGCGAGCTGGGTGATCGGTTGTAGGCGTCTCGTTCGTTGATACACCGGTGTCACGCTGAACGCCGACGGTTGCGGCAGTGCCGTTGGTCACGCGTCAACTTGCGCGGCATGCGGCCGCGCACCTAAGCTGCGACGACTTGCGCACGGAGGCGGCCGGGCGCTCATAACAACGATCAGGGGTCACGATCGAATGAAGCTCATTTTTCCGAACGGCGAACACGAACCGGTCAATCTGTCCGAAGGCATCACGGCGATCGGCACCGGGGCGGAATGTCTCGTGGTTCTTGCCGCACCCGGCATCGCGCTGCGCCACGCCGAAGTGCATCTGCGCAACGGGCAGGCGCTGATCCGCGTGCCCGATCCGCGCAACGTGGTCGTGCTCAACGGCCGACAGGTGACGACCGACGTCACGATCAAGCCCGGCGACCTGCTGCTGTTCGCGAAGGTCGGCTGCCAGGTGCTCGCGCCGGACCGCGTCGCGGCGCCGACGACGCCCGCGCCGCGCCCGGCGGGTGCGAGCGACGACAACGACGGGCGCACGCGCATCCGGCAGGCGTTGCCGAAGTTCATGCTGCGCGGCGTTTCGGGTTCGACGTTCGGCAAGACGTTCGCGCTGGTCGGTTCGATGACGATCGGCCGCCAGGCCGATTGCGACATCTCGATTCCCGGCGACGAAATCTCGCGCCATCACGCGAAGCTGCAGGTGCTGCCCGACGGTGTGATGGTCGAAGACATGGGGTCGGCGAACGGCACGTTCATCAACGACAAGCGCGTGCATTCGGGCGTGCTCAAGCCCGGCGAGGAACTGCGCCTGGACACCGTGCGCTTTCTCCTGATGTCGCCCGGCATGGAAGTGGCCAAGCCGGCGCCGGCACCGGTCGCGGCGGCGCCCGAGCCCGCGGCGAAGTCGAATACGGGGCTGTGGATCGGCGTGCTGGTCGCGGCGCTGGCGATCGCGGCCGCGGGGGCGACGAAGGTGCTGGGGTACTGGTAAGTCTTTTGTTCGTCATCCCGGCGAAAGCCGGGATCCAGCCTTTGGCCGGGCTCGAAAGAGCAACCGCTGGATTCCAGCTTGCGCTGGAATGACGAGCCGAAGCTACGCGTGCCTGACGCTCACCCGCATCGACAGATCCACCGCGCGTACATGCTTCGTCAGCGCGCCGATCGAGACGAAATCGACGCCGGTGCGCGCGATCTGCGCCAGGCGCGCGAGGTCGACGCCGCCCGATACTTCGAGTTCGACGCGACCGCCGACTTCGGCGACCGCGCGGGCGAGGTCGGCGTCGGAAAACTCGTCGAGCATGATGCGATCGACGCGCGCGGCCAGCGCAAGATGCAGTTCGGTAAAATTCTCGACTTCCACTTCGAGCAGCAGCTGCGGATGCTTCGTGCGCGCCGCTGCGACCGCGCCGGCGAGCGAACCCGCCGCCGCGATATGGTTTTCCTTGATCAGGATCGCGTCGTACAGGCCGATGCGGTGATTGGTGCCGCCGCCGCAGCGCACCGCGTATTTCTGCGCGAGACGCAGGCCCGGCAGCGTCTTGCGCGTGTCGAGCACGCGCGTGCGCGTGCCTTGCACCGCTTCGACGTGCCGCGCCGTGACGGTGGCCGTGCCCGACAACGTCTGCACGAAGTTCAGCGCGCAGCGCTCGGCGCCGACCAGCGCGCGCGCGTTGCCGCGCAGGCTGACGAGGCGCTGGTCGGGCGCGAGCGCGTCGCCGTCGGCCGCGTGCCAGTCGATCTCGACCTGCGGATCGAGCTCGCGGAAGCACGCGTCGAACCAGGCGCGCCCGCACAGCACCGCGGCTTCGCGCGTGATCACGAACGCCTCGGCGGCGGCCGTGGCGGGAAGCAGGTCGGCGGTCGCGTCGCCCGGGCCGATGTCTTCGGCGAGCGCGCGGCGTACGTCGGCGAGGACGACGTCCTCGCCGGGCGGATCGAATCGATGGCTCATGGGATCTTCCGCGACGTTCGCCGCTTCACGACGCGGCCGGCTGCTGCGAGGCTTCGTCGGCCGTCGCCGTCGGACTCTTCGCCGCGTGCGCGGCCTTGAGGCGTTCGACGATCGCGTCGAGCGCGCGGTCGAACAGCGGCACTTCCTCGAGCACGGTGACGTGCCCGGCCGCGAGATCGGCCGCAAGCTGCGCGGCGGTGCGATCGGCGACCTTGAGGCCCTTGCGGTTGACGAACAGATATTTCGAGCTGATCGGGCTGATCCACGACAGCTTCGCGCGTTCTTTCGCGCCGTTCGCGTCGAGGAACTCGATCCAGGTGCCCACTTTCAGTTCGCGCACCGCCTGGACCCAGTTTTCGGTCGGCGGTTCGGCCGGTTGCGGATCGGGTTCTTCCTCGATCGACGCCATGACGCTGTCGCCGGCGTCCTGGTTCGCCAGCGGCATGGGATCGGTGAGTTCGAGCGGCGGCGCTTCGGTCACCTGCGTCGGTTCTGCCGGCTGCAGCAGGCTCTGGTAGACGACGTTGAGCTGTTGCATCAACCGCCGCACGTCGTTTTCGTCGAACGCGACGGTCGCCAGACCGTGCCGCAGCGTTTTTTCGAGCTGCGGCAGGATCGCCTGCAGCCGTTCGCGCTCGGCGGCGTTGTGCTTGGGCTGCACGCTCCAGATCAGCTCGTCGGCGAAGCGCAGCGCGTGGCGCCATTCGTTCGACGTGTCGCCCTGGCGCAGCATCACGAGCACGAGATAGTTCGCCCACGGCCGCGACAGGAGGTTCTTGATCAGCTCGGGAACGGGGCGGTTCTCGATGCGCTGCATGATTTCGCGCGCGGCCGTGCGGCGCGCGTCGAGCAGTTTTTCGCGACCGCGCGTGGCTTCGCTCGCGCGCTGTTCGGCGAGGTCGGCGCGGCGCTTGTTCGTTTCGACGAACGCTTCGAAGTCGATGCGCACGCGGTCGAAGATGCCGAGATCGTCTTCGAAATCCTTGAGCAGCGATTCGACGATTTCCTTGACCTTGTCGTGCAGGCGCCGATCGCGGTCCGATTCTTCGGACCAGCCGACGCACGCCTGCGCGAGACTGTCGAGCAGCACGCGCGCCGGGTGCGTGCGGCGGGCGAACAGGTGCTTGTCGAGCAGCGCCACTTTCAGGAACGGAATCTGCAAGCGGCCGAGCATCGCCTGCATTTCGGCCGGCAGGTTGCGATCCTGCAGGATGTATTCGAACAGAAGGCCCACGAGGTCGATCGTGTCCTCGTCGGCGCCCGAGACGTTCGCGCCGGTTTCGCCGCGCAGCTTGCCGGCCTGGCCGAGGAGTTCCTCCTTGACCTTGAGCGCGACCTGCGCCGATTCCGCCGCGCTCTGCGCCGACAGGTTCTGGTTCTGCAGGATCGTCAGCGCCGACAGCAGCTCGGGAATATTGAGCGGCGCGACGTTCGGATTGTAGTTCACGGTCGTGTAGCCGGTCGGGATGCCGGCCGCGGTCGCGCCGTCGATGTCGGTGCGCCGGTTCGCGAGCATCGCGCGCAGCGAGCTGTAGAGGTTCGCCTGCAGTTCGGCCGCCGCCGCGTCGACGGGCAGGTAGCCCGCGCCCGCGCCGCCGTCGAAGCCGTCGGGCATCTGCTGGGGCATCGGCGCGCCGGGTACGGCGGGTGCGCCGGGCGCACGCGGCGGCGGTGCCGGCGCGCCGGGCCGGCGCTGCACGGTCGCCCGCATCTGCGGCAGCACGCCGGCGTGCACGAGCAGCGCGTTCAACTCGTCGTAGAACGCGTCGAGCCCGCCCATGACGTAGCGGTCGAAAAGTTTGTAGATGATCAGGCGCACCGGCAGCTCGACCTCGAGCTCGCCGCTGGCTTGGCGGAACGCCTGGCCGACGGCCGTCGGTCCGATCGGGCTGTTGGCGTCCTCGACGCGCTGGTTCGTGATGTGCGAAAGACGCTGGTTCAGCGCGAACAGCACGCGCTGCAGACGGTTTTCGGTTTTCGCGACCATGCTCGCGACGGCGAGCGATTCTTCGAGTTCGGTGTTGTCGACGAGCGACAGCGACAGCTCGCCGGTCGCATTCGTTTCGGGTTTGCCGCCGATGCCGCGGCCGGCGACGAAGTCGATGAACTGGCGCGCGAGCTGTTCCTGGAAGCGCAGCTCGATCTGCTGGCGCTTCTTGCGCACCTCGCGCATGCCGTCGAAATACGTCGCCTGCACGGCGTTGCTGTCGGCCTTGCTCGCAAGGTCGAACAGCGCGTCGTCGGCGTTCTCGAACAGCGTCGTGGCGAGCGCCGTCAGACGCTTGAGCGCGTGCGTGCGCACCTGGCCGAAGGCTTCGGCAGGGCGTTCGCCGAGCGCCGCGGCGGTCGTGCGCTGATTCAGATCCACCACTTTGGGATTGTTGTCGTTGGAACTCATAGGCCGCATGACAATCGGTTCTCAGCGAGCAAGCCAGTTTAGTGTTGTGTTCCGCAAATAAGTCGAAGAATTCCGGCGTCTTTCGCCGCAATCCTTCGTTGCTGCTCGTCGTCGTACTGCCTGTACGCCTCCTCGCAGCGCCTCGTCTTGCGACGAAATCCAGCCGGAATTACTTTTCGACGTATTTGCGAAACACAACACTGGTGCGCACATCGAAGCTTTCAAAACACCCTCGCAGCCCGGTGAGAACTGCGTCACATTTCCGGTTCAGGCCGGAAGGGCGGTCAACTGGGTAGTGCCAATGGCCTCGTCGGCGAGCATCACCGGGATGTCGTCGTCGATGCGGTAGATCACCTTGCCGTCGGTCGTGATCAATCCCGCTGCAAGCGGCGTGCCGACTGCCGCGCCCGCGACCGTTCGTACCATGCCGTCGGCGATCGCCGCGTTCAAGGCGTCGAGCTGCGCTTTCGACAGGAGCGTCAGCGGACTTTTGGACGTCGGGCAGCACAGGATGTCGATCAGGCGCTTGTCCATTGCGCGGTTCCTTCGGAGGATTTGCCTCTACAATACCGCTTTTGCCGAAGGCGGACCAAGAAGATGAGCGGTAGCGATGGCGCGCCCCTGGTGGGCGTGGTGATGGGCTCTCGTTCCGATTGGGAAACGATGCAGCACTGCGCCGACACGCTCGCCCGGCTCGGCGTGCCGCACGAGGTGCGCGTCGTGTCGGCGCACCGCACGCCCGATCTTCTGTTTCGCTATGCCGAAGAAGCGCCCGCGCGCGGCCTGCGCGTGATCGTCGCCGGCGCCGGCGGCGCGGCGCACCTGCCGGGCATGCTCGCCGCGAAAACCGCGTTGCCGGTGCTCGGCGTGCCGGTGCAGTCGCATGCGCTCAACGGCCTGGATTCGCTGCTGTCGATCGTGCAGATGCCGGCCGGCATCCCGGTCGGCACGCTGGCGATCGGCCGCGCCGGCGCGATCAACGCGGCGCTCTTGTCCGCCGCGATGCTGCAGTACGCGCATCCGGAAATCGGCGCGGCGCTCGCGCAGTTTCGCGCCGAACAGACCGATACCGTTCTCGACCGGCCGGACCCGCGCGTCCCATGAGCACGGTCGGCATACTCGGCGGCGGGCAGCTCGCCCGCATGCTCGCGCTTTCCGGCGCGCCGCTCGGCGTGCGTTTTCTCGTCGTCGACAGCCTGGCCGATGCCTGTGCCTCGCAGGTCGCGCCGCTGCTCCTGGCGGACTGGCGCGATTTCGACGCGCTCGAAGAGTTCGCGCGCCGTATCGACGTCGCGACGTTCGATTTCGAGAACGTGCCGGCCGAAACCGCGCAGTGGCTGACCGAACACACCACCGTCTATCCGAATCCGCGCGCGCTGTCGGTCGCGCAGGACCGCCTCGCCGAGAAGACGCTGTTTCGCGAAGTGGGTCTGGCGACGCCGGCGTTCGCCGCGATCGACAGCCTCGCCGATCTCGAACGCGCACTTGTAGAAGTCGGCTATCCGGCCGTGCTCAAGACGCGCCGGCTCGGCTACGACGGCAAGGGCCAGTACCGCATCAAGTCGCCGGCCGACGTCGCGCCCGCGTGGGACGCGCTCGGCCGCGTGCCGCTGATTCTCGAAGCGTTCGTGCCGTTCGAGCGCGAGGTGTCGGTGATCGCCGTGCGTTCGCGCGACGGCGAGTTCCGCACGTATCCGCTGACGCAGAACTGGCACGCCGACGGCATCCTGTCGATGAGCCTCGCGCCGGCGCCCGATTCGGACGCGCTCGCGCCGCGGGCGTTCGACTACGCGCGGCGCGTCGCCGAGGCGCTCGACTACGTCGGCGCGTTCGCGCTCGAGCTCTTCGTGCACGAAGGCCGGCTGCTCGGCAACGAGATGGCGCCGCGCGTGCACAACTCCGGGCACTGGACGATCGAAGGCGCGCCGGCCAGCCAGTTCGAAAACCACGTGCGCGCGGTGCTCGGGCTGCCGCTCGGCGACACCGCGTCGCTCGGCGTCAACGTGATGTTCAACTGGATCGGCGAGCTGCCGCAGGCCGCGCCGGTGCTCGCCGAGCCGCGCGCGCACTGGCACGACTACGGCAAGGAACCGCGCGCCGGCCGCAAGGTGGGGCATGCGACGCTATGCGCGTTCACCGCCGAGGAAATGCGCGAACGTCTCGTGCGCGTGGCGCGCGCGCTCGGCCGCGAGGCGCAGGCGGCGCCGGTGCTCGCGGCGCTGTAAAGAACGAGGCCGCCTTGCGGCGGCCTCGTCGGGTATCGCGTCTGCGGGCTTACGCCATCTGCTTGGCGACAAAATCCCAATTGACCAAATTCCAGAACGCCTCGACGTACTTCGGCCGCGCGTTGCGGTAGTCGACGTAGTACGCGTGCTCCCACACGTCGCAGGTCAGGAGCGGCGTGTCGGTGCCGGTCAGCGGCGTGGCCGCGTTCGACGTCGAGACGAGCGCGAGCGATCCGTCCGGACGCTGCACGAGCCACGCCCAGCCCGAGCCGAACGTGCCGATCGCGGTCTTCGTGAACTGCTCCTTGAACGCCGCGAACGAGCCGAACGCCGCGTTGATCGCGTCGGCGAGCTTGCCGGACGGTTCGCCGCCGCCGTTCGGGGCGAGGCAGTTCCAGTAGAACGTGTGGTTCCAGATTTGCGCGGCGTTGTTGAACACGCCGCCGGACGACTTCCTGACGATCTCTTCGAGCGACAGGTTTTCGAACTCGGTGCCCGGGATCAGGTTGTTGAGGTTGGTCACGTACGTCTGGTGATGCTTGCCGTAGTGATAGTCGATCGTCTCGGCCGAGATGTGCGGCGCAAGCGCGTCGCGGGCGTAGGGAAGCGGGGGAAGCTCGATCGCCATGAGGCTACTCCTTGCTGATGGGCTGGGGTCGCGCAGTATACGTGGACTGCAAGGCCCGACTGGAATGACGCTGCTGGTACAATCGCGGGCATCGCGCCGACGGGCGCCGAAGCCTCCTGAGGAAATAATGGACGTTCTTGAACGCATCAAGGCCACGGTCGAAGCCAGTCCGATCGTTCTTTTCATGAAGGGCACGCCGCAGTTCCCGATGTGCGGCTTCTCCAGCCGCACCGCGCAGGCGCTCAAGGCGGTCAACGCCGACTACGCGTCGGTCAACGTGCTCGAAGATCCCGAAGTGCGCGCCAACCTGCCGCGCTACTCGAACTGGCCGACGTTTCCGCAGCTGTTCATCAACGGCGAACTGATCGGCGGCTGCGACATCACGCTCGAACTGTACGAATCGGGCGAGCTCGAGCGGATGGTCCGGGAAACGCGGAAAGGCTGATATGACGAGCCTACCCGCGGGCTGGACGCCCGCCGCAGACACGCTCGCGGGGCGCACGATCCTCGTGACCGGCGCGACCGGCGGCCTCGGCCGCGCGAGTGCGCTCGCGTGCGCGCGGGCGGGCGCGACCGTCGTGCTGCTCGGCCGCAAGGTGAGCACGCTCGAAAAACTCTACGACGAGATCGAAGCGCTCGGCGCGCCGAAGCCCGCGATCTATCCGATGAACCTCGAAGGCGCCACGCCGCGCGACTTCGAGGAACTCGCCGACACGATCGAACGCGAATGCGGCGCGCTGCACGGCGTCGTGCACGCCGCGGCGCATTTCGCCGGGCTGCAGCCGGCGACCGAGATCAAGCCGGAAGAATGGATGCGCGTGCTGCAGGTCAACCTCAACGCGCCGTTTCTCCTGACGCAGGCGCTGATTCCGCTGCTCAAGGCGCAGGACGACGCGAGCGTCGTGTTCGTGCTCGACGACGAGCGTCGCGTGCGCAAGTCGTTCTGGGGCGCCTACGGCGTCGCGAAAGCGGCGCTCGCGGGCATGGTGGCGATCCTGCACGACGAAACCGACAACAGCTCGCTGCGCGTGCAGGCGCTCTTGCCCGCGCCGATGCGCACGGCGCTGCGGCGCATGGCCTATTTCGGCGAAAACACGCTCGAACAGCCCGAGCCCGACGCGAGTGCGCAAGCGGTGACCTATCTCCTGAGCGCCGACGGACGTCCGGCGCGCGGCGGCGTGCTCGATCTGCGCCCGACGACGAACTGACCGCAAGGGGAAACGCGTGGACGCGCAGATGAGCACGGTGTCGGCGGGAATCCTGCTGTTCCTGATCATGGACCCGCTCGGCAACATCCCGGTGTTTCTGAGCCTGCTCAAGACCGTGGCGCCGGAACGCCGGCGCGCGGTGCTGCTGCGCGAACTCATGATCGCCCTGGTCGTGCTGTTCGCGTTCCTGCTCGGCGGCCAGTACATCCTGAAGGTGCTGCAGCTCAAGCAGGAGTCGGTCAGCATCGCCGGCGGCATCATTCTCTTTCTGATCGGCGTGAAGATGGTGTTTCCGCCGAAGGACGGCGGCATCTTCGGCCACAGCGACGGCGGCGAGCCGTTCATCGTGCCGATGGCGATACCGGGCGTCGCAGGCCCGTCGGCGATGGCCGCCCTGCTGCTCTTGACCAATACGCAGCCGGGCAAGCTCGCGCAGTGGAGCCTCGCGTTGTTCGCGGCCTGGGCCGCGACCGCGATCATCCTGCTGTCGGCAACCTACCTCTTCAAGGTGCTCGGCGAAAGCGTGCTGACGGCGCTCGAACGCCTGATGGGCATGATTCTGATCGCGCTGTCGGTGCAGATGCTGCTCGACGGCATCGCCGGCTATCTCAAGACCGCGCCGTTGCATTGACCCGCGCCTGCCGCGGTTCCGGCGGGCGTTCAGAATCTCGGCTGCGAACTCTATTCAAACGCTTGTAACATCGGCAACCGAGCATTGCAGTACCGGAATGGGGAGCATCCCGTGATCAGCGTCGAACGCAGCCTCTACGAGAAATTTCCGCGGCTGGCCGAAGGCGTGGCGCGCAGTTTCTCGCAGCCCGTCGTGGACCTGCTGCGCAAGGTCGTTTGCGAAGACCGCATCAATTTCATGCTCACGGAGTTCGGCAAATACCCGGGCTTCGAGTTCATCGAGCACGCGCTCAACTATCTGGAAGTGAGCTACAGCGTCGCCAACACCGACCGCGAGAACATCCCGGTCGACGGCGGCGTGCTGATCGTGTCGAACCATCCGCTCGGCGCGCTCGACGCGATGACCCTCCTGCAGATGGTCGGCAGCGTGCGCCGCGACGTGCGCATCCTCGCCAACGACGTGCTGATGCACCTCGATCCGATGAAGCCGCTGCTGCTGCCGATCAACGTCTTCGGCGGCGACGGACCCGTGCAGAACGGCATGCGCATGGCGTACCGCGCGCTCGAGGAAGGGCAGGCGATCATCGTTTTCCCGGCCGGCGAAGTGTCGCGCATGCGCCCCAACGGCGTTCGCGACGGCCGCTGGTCGTCCGGTTTCGTGCGCATGGCGAAGAAAACCGGCGTGCCGGTGCTGCCGGTGCACGTCGCCGCGCACAATTCGCCGATGTTCTACGGCGTCTCGATGCTGGCCAAGCCGCTCGCGACGCTGTTGCTCGCGCGCGAAATCTTCGGCGCCACGCGCACGCGCGTCGGCATCAGCATCGGCCAGGCCGTCGCCGCGAGCGAACTCGAACGCAACGGCAGCACGCCCGAGCAGGTCGCCAAGGCGATGCGCCGGCACGTCTACCAGCTCGCCAGGCGCCGCCCGACGGTCTTTACGACGTCGACCGCGATCGCCCATCCCGAATCGCCGCTCGCGGTGCGGCGCGCGCTCAAGCAGCGCGCCGAAGTACTCGGCGAAACGACCGACGGCAAGCGCATCCTGCTGATCGATTCGCAGCCCGACTGCCCGGTCATGCGCGAAATCGGCCGGTTGCGCGAAGTCGCGTTCCGCAAGGTCGGCGAGGGCACCGGCATGCGCCGCGACCTCGACCGCTTCGACGATCACTACCGCCACCTCGTGCTGTGGGACGAAGAACAGCTCGCCGTCGTCGGCGCCTACCGCCTCGGCGAAGCGGGCCGCATCCTCGAGCAGCGGGGCATGGACGGCCTGTATTCGGCGACGCTGTTCGACTACGCGCCGGCCGCGAAGGAGTTTCTCGTCGACGCCGTCGAGCTCGGCCGCAGCTTCATCCAGCCGGCGTACTGGGGCTCGCGCAGCCTCGACTATCTGTGGCAGGGCATCGGCGCGTACCTGCGCGCCCGTCCGCAGGTGCGCTGGCTGTTCGGGCCGGTCAGCCTGTCGGCGACGCTGCCGCAGACCGTGCGCGAACTGATCGTGCACACGCACGGACGTTTCTTCGCCGATCCCGACCGGCTCGCGACCTCTCGCAATCCGTTCCGCGTCTCGCCGGCGATCGCGCGCGAAGCCGACGCGGCGCTCGACGGCAAGGATGCGAAAGCCGCGCTGAGCCTTCTGAAACAGCAGCTTGCGGTGTCCGACAGCGCGATTCCGACGCTCTACCGCCAATACGTCGACCTGTGCGAACCGGACGGCGTGCGGTTTCTCGCGTTCGGCGTCGATCCGCAGTTCGGCGGCTGCGTCGACGGCCTGATCCGTCTCGACCTGCACCGGCTCAAGCCCGCCAAGCGCGCGCGCTACATCGACACCGAGTAAGTCGGGCGAAGCAGGCGGGCACCGCCTTTCGAAGTCCCGTACGGGGTGTGCGGGACTTATACAAAACTGTCATGTGTTGCTGTTAAACTGCCGTTAATGGCTTCGCCTGCGTACGGACGCGCAGGGTCTGGGTCCGGGGAAAAAACCGAAAGTCATCCTGGCCGCGCTCCTGATGGGGACCATCGGCGCGGCTTTTGGCGTGACTCGACGCTGTAACAATTGCAAGCAAACCGAAGGGTGAAACGATGAACAAGCGACTCCGTGTCCGAGTCCTACCGCTGATGCTCGCCTCGCTCCTGGCTTCCTCGCCGAGCTTTGCGCAGAACACCTCCGCCGCGATGAGCGGCCGCGTCACCGACGCGAGTGGCAAGCCGGTCGCGGGCGCGACCGTCGATATCATCCACGTGCCGTCCAACACCACCAAGCAGGTGACGACGGACGCGGAAGGCCGGTTCAACGTGCGCGGTCTGCGCGTCGGCGGCCCGTTCATCGTCGACGCCGAGAAGTCCGGCCTTTCCAAGGCCGAGCGCAAGGACGTCTACCTCAAGCTCGCCGAAGACACCACGATCGACCTGACCATGGGCGCGGACGCCGCGACCCTGGAAGCGGTCGAAGTCACCGCGACCGCCGCGTCGTCGGTGTTCCTGGCCGACAACAAGGGCTTGTCGACCAACGTCACGAACGAACAGATCCAGGCGTTCCCGTCGATCTCGCGCTCGATCCAGGACTACGTCCGCCTCGACTCGCGCATCGTGCAGACCGACAAGGAGCGCGGCGAAATCTCGGCCGTCGGCCAGAACTCGCGCTACAACAACATCAAGATCGACGCCGTCTCGACCAACGACGAATACGGCCTGGAAGCGACCGGCCTGCCGTCGCAGTCGGGCACGCAGCCGATCTCGATCGATACGATTGAAGAATTCAACATCTCCACCGCCAACTACGACGTGACGAATTCGCGCGCGGTCGGTGCGTCGATCAACGCCGTGACGAAGAGCGGTACGAACGAGTTCAAGGGTTCGGTGTACTTCACGTACCGCGACCCGGACATGATCGGCGAGAACGAGCAGGGCGCCGATTTCACCGGCTTCGGCAAGCAGACCAACAAGGGCTTCACGCTCGGCGGTCCGATCATCAAGGACACGCTGTTCTTCTTCATCAACTATGAAGAATTCGAACGCACCAACGTGGCGCCGGACGTCGGCGTGCGCGGCTCGGGCGCGACGAACGAAGCCGGCATCACGCAGGCGCAGCTCGACGACATCGTGCGCATCGCGCGCGACCGCTGGGGCTTCGACGCCGGTTCGCTCAACCCGAGCGGCGACCTGACCGACAAGAAGTACCTCGCCAAGCTCGACTGGAACATCGACGACTACCATCGCGCGTCGTTCCGCTACAACAAGACCGAATCGTCGGTGCCGGTGCTCGAGCGCCTGACCGGCGGCCAGATCTCGCTGTCGTCGTGGTGGTACGACAAGAAGTACGACTTCGAAAACTACGTCGTCAACCTGTACGACGACTGGTCGGAAAACTTCTCGACCGAAACCTCGGTGTCGTACAGCAAGTACTCGAACGAATCGCCGACCAACTCGCGCCTGCCGTCGATGGCGATCGCGGTGGCCGGCCTCAACGGCGCGCCGAACACCAGCGTGTTCCTCGGCACCGAGCGTTCGCGCCAGGCCAACGCGCTCGACGTCAAAACGCTGAACGCCTACTGGGCCGGCGACTACTTCCTCGGCGACCACACGATCAAGTTCGGCGTCGACTACAAGAAGTCGGACACGTTCAACCTGTTCCTGCAGGATCTGTACGGCAACTACTCGTTCGCCAGCATCGCCGACTTCGAAGCGGGCCGTTACTCGCCGCTGCCGTCCGGCTACACCGGCGGCCTGATCGGCGGCAACTCGTACCAGCTCAACGTGCCGATCGGCGGCGATCCGAACAACGCCGCAGCCGACTGGTCGCTCAAGCAGTACGGACTGTTCCTGCAGGATACGTGGCAGATGTCGCCGAACCTGTCGATCCAGTACGGCGTGCGCCTCGACCAGCTCGGCACCGGCGACGTGCCGCTGTACAACCCGGCCGTCCTGCCGGCGTTCAACTACCCGAACAACGCGACGCCGAGCGGTCGCCGCGTGATCCAGCCGCGCTTCAGCTTCAACTACACGTTCGACACCGAGCGCCCGACGCAGCTGCGCGGCGGCCTGGGTCTGTTCCAGGGTTCGAACCCGGGCGTGTGGCTGTCCAACGCCTACAGCACGAACGGCCTGCTCTACACGACGTACCAGGTGGGCAACGCCGGTGGCACGAACTTCTCGCCGGATCCGAACAACCAGCCGACCGGCTCGGCCGTGCCGCGCCAGACGGTGTCGATCACGTCGCCGAACTTCCATGCGCCGTCGGCCTGGAAGGCGTCGCTCGCGTTCGATCACGAGCTGCCGTGGTGGGGCCTGATCGCGTCGGCCGAGTACATCTATCTCGACACGCGCGACGGCGTGATGTTCGAGCACCTGAACCTCGGCGCGCCGACCGGCACGCTGCCGGACGGCCGCAATTCGTACTGGCGCACGCTGGGCGCCACGGCCACGGGTTCGCGCTCGGGTGCGAACGGCCAGTTCGCCGATGTCGTGCTGCTGCGCAATACGCACGAAGGCAAGGCGAGCGCGCTGACGCTGTCGTTGGAAAAGCCGTTCAGCGATTCGTGGACCGGCCGCGTGGGCTGGTCGTACGGCAACTCGACCGAAGCGAACGTCGGTTCGTCGTCGGTCGCGCTGTCGAACTGGAACTCGCTGGCCGTGTACAACGCGAACGAAAACATCGCGCGCACGTCGGCGGCTGAAATCCAGCAGCGCTTCACCGCGTCGCTGAGCTGGCGCCATGCGTTCTTCAGCAACTACAACACGACCGTGTCGGCGTTCTACGAAGGCCGCGCCGGCCGTCCGTTCAGCTACACGTTCTCGAACGACGCGAACGGCGACGGCAACGCCGGAAACGACCTGTTCTACGTGCCGATCGACCAGAACGACGTGATCTTCACGGATGCGACGCAAGCGGCGAACTTCTGGAACTACATCCAGAGCAACGAGTTCCTGAACAGCCACCGCGGCCAGGTCATCAGCCGCAACAGCGCGCGCAGCAAGTGGGTCAACCAGGTCGACCTGCGCTTCTCGCAGGAAGTGCCGGGCTTCTTCGAAGGCAACAAGGGTGAGCTCTGGGTCGACATCCTGAACTTCACCAACCTGCTCAACAAGAAGTGGGGCCACATCGAGGAAGCGCCGTTCAATTCGAACGGCGGCCAGCGCCTCGGCGTCGCGCAGTTCGCCGGTGTCGATCCGACCACGGGCAAGTACATCTACCGCTACCCGCAGGCCGCGCAGTCGTTCGTCACGAAGGACAATATCGGCGAGTCGCGTTGGGCGGTGCAGGTGGGCGTGCGTTACACGTTCTGATCGACGTTTGATCGCGTTACGAAAAACGGCCGGTGCGAACCGGCCGTTTTTTTGCGCGTTACCTGAACTTGACCTGCGCCGACGCTTCCGGAATGCTTGACCGGCTGATTCGTCGCCCTCCCGGGCGCGCGGGGCACGGCGCCCCGCATCCAACCTCCGGTTCCGGCGTCGCGCGGTGCGCGAATGCCCCGAACCGGCCGATTGTGCAAGGCCGTCCCGCAGCGCCACGTGCGCGCCCGCCGGCCGTCTTCGATGGAACGCCATGAAATCAACAGGCAAAGACCTTCCCCGCCACGCCACCGCGTCGGCGCGCATTTCTCCGGCCAACGGCCTCGACGTGCTGTCGCGCAACGAAGTCACGCGCCTGCGCGACGCCTCGCAGCGCGGCCTGCACGCGCTCCTGCGCCGCTGCGCGCTCGCGGTGCTGACGCAAGGCGTCGAAACCGACGACGCGCGCGCGCTGCTCGACCGCTACCCCGATTTCGATATCCAGGTGCTGCAGCAGGATCGCGGCATCAAGCTCGAACTGACGCACGCGCCGGCGCAGGCGTTCGTCGACGGCCGCATCATCCGCGGCGTCAACGAACTGCTGTTCGCCGTGCTGCGCGACATCGTCTACGTCGCGACGCAGATCGAAGCCGGCGGCTTCGATCTCGACGATTCGTCGGGCATCACGCACGCCGTGTTCGAAATCCTGCGCAACGCGCGCGTGCTGCGCCCGCATCTCGACCCGAACCTCGTCGTGTGCTGGGGCGGCCACTCGATCGCGCGCCACGAGTACGACTACACGAAGAAGGTGGGCTACCACCTCGGCCTGCGCGGCCTCGACATCTGCACCGGCTGCGGCCCGGGCGCGATGAAGGGCCCGATGAAGGGCGCGATCATCGGCCACACGAAACAGCGGCGCAAATCGAACCGCTACATCGGCATCACCGAGCCCGGCATCATCGCGGCCGAGTCGCCGAACCCGGCCGTGAACCACCTCATCATCATGCCGGACATCGAAAAGCGCCTCGAAGCGTTCGTGCGCGTGGGCCACGGCATCATCGTCTTTCCCGGCGGCGTCGGCACCGCCGAGGAAATCCTCTACATGCTCGGCATCCTGCTGCACCCGGACAACGCCGGCATTCCGTTCCCGCTGATCTTCACCGGCCCGAGCGAATCGGCCGCGTATTTCCAGCAGATCGACAAGTTCCTGCGTCTGGCGCTCGGCGACGAGGCGGCGAAGCGCTATTCGATCGTGATCGACGATCCGCCGGAAGTCGCGCGCCAGATGCTCAAGGGCATCGACAAGGTGCGCGAATACCGCCTCGACTCGAAAGACGCGTTCTTCTTCAACTGGGCGCTCAAGATCCAGCACGAGTTCCAGGTGCCGTTCCGGCCGACGCACGAAAACATGGCGAGCCTCAACCTGCACCGCAACCAGCCGTCGCACCGGCTCGCGGCCGATCTGCGCCGCGCGTTCTCGGGCATCGTCGCCGGCAACGTCAAAGAGGAAGGGCTGCGCGCGATCGAGCAGCACGGCCTGTTCGAAATCCACGGCGAGCCGGAAATCATGCGCGCGCTCGACGCGCTGCTGCGCAGTTTCGTCGACCAGCACCGCATGAAGCTGCCCGGCGGCAGCGCGTACAAGCCGTGCTACCGCGTCGTCGTCGACTGATTGGGCCGACGAAGGCGGCCGGGCTCGCGATATGCCGCAAAAAGGCTTGACGAGACCCGGCCGAATCTGCAAAATCCCGCGCCTCACGCATTCCCCGATAGCTCAGTCGGTAGAGCAAGTGACTGTTAATCACTGGGTCGGCGGTTCGAGTCCGTCTCGGGGAGCCAGATACGACAAGGCCTGCAGCGATGCAGGCCTTTTTCGTCACCGCGTCGCGCAATCCGGCGTCGAAGCCGGTTCGTGTAATTCCTTTTTCCAGTATTCCCAATAGCCAGATGTGGCGCGAGCCGCGATCGCGTCATTCGACGGCGCCGCACGCCGTCGCGGCATAGCCGGGGTCGACCGCCACGCGGCGCAGGCGGCCCGCGTTGTTCAACGCGAGGGCGCTGGCGCGACTGGCGCCGCGTCGATCGCAGAACGTCAGCGTGACGTTGCTGCCCTCGCTGGTGCCGTCCGCGAGATAACGCACCGAGCGCCTGCCGTTCGACGTCGCGACGGCGACGCCGGGCGGCACGCCGCCGGCGCCGAGCTGCGGTTCGCCGGCGTCGCGCAGGCCGTTGCGATTGCCGTCCTCGAAACTGATCCAGCCGCGTTGCCAGTGGATCGTATCGGCGCAGCCGCCGTCGCCGTTGCCGGGACACACGACGACGTTGCTCGCGCGCACGACGGCCTCGGCACGCGCCTGAGCGAACGCGAGCGTGAGTCCGCTGCGCGCCGTACTCATGCGGTTGCCGGCGACGAGCGACTGCAGCGACGGCAGCCCGGCGCCGAGCGCGACCGACAGCACGACGAAAACCATCACGAGTTCTATCAGGCTCAATCCGCCCTGATTGCGGGGTAAAACGCGATGCATGGCGAGCTCCTGCGATGAAGGAGGCCAGCGTAGGCGTCCGTATCGCGCCGGGGCAGGGCTATCGGGCGCGCCGCCGCGTGGGAGAATTCCGGTTCTCGCCTGCGCGAAGGACGAGTGGATTTCAAACGCCGCTGACACCATATGTCCGCAGAGCCGGCTAACGTAGGCGCGTCCATCGAATGACGAAGGAAACCGCATGACCGACCGCTTTCAACTCGTGGCGCCGTACAGCCCCGCCGGCGACCAGCCGAACGCGATCGCGCGCCTGACGGAAGGTTTCGAGGCCGGTCTTGCGAGCCAGACGCTGCTCGGCGTGACGGGCTCGGGCAAGACCTACACGATCGCGAACGTGATACAGCAGATCCAGAAGCCGACGATCGTACTCGCGCCGAACAAGACGCTCGCCGCGCAGTTGTACGGCGAGTTCAAGGAGTTCTTTCCGCACAACTCGGTCGAGTACTTCGTCAGCTACTACGACTACTACCAGCCCGAGGCCTACGTGCCGTCGAGCGACACGTACATCGAGAAGGATTCGTCGATCAACGAGCACATCGAGCAGATGCGCCTGTCGGCGACGAAGGCGCTCCTGTCGCGCAGCGACGCGCTGATCGTCGCGACCGTGTCGGCGATCTACGGCCTCGGCGATCCCACGCAGTACCTGCAGATGCGCATGCACCTGATGCGCGGCGAGCACACCGACCAGCGCGAGCTGATCCGGCATCTGACGGAGCTGCAGTACACGCGCAACGACCACGAACTGCGCCGCGGCACGTACCGCGTGCGCGGCGAGGTGATCGACGTGTTTCCGGCCGACAGCGAAACCGAAGCGCTGCGCGTGGAGCTGTTCGACGGCGACATCGAAAACCTGTCGATCTTCGATCCGCTGACGGGTTCGATCCTGCGCAAGGTGCCGCGCTTCACCGTGTATCCGAAGACGCACTACGCGACGACGCGCGAGGCGACGCTGCGCGCGGTCGACACGATCAAGGACGAACTGCGCGATCGGCTCGATCTTCTGTACAAGTCCAACAAGCTGCTCGAAGCCCAGCGCCTGCAGCAGCGCACGCAGTTCGATCTCGAAATGATGGTCGAGATCGGCTACTGCCAGGGCATCGAAAACTATTCGCGGCATCTCACGGGGCGCGCGCCGGGCGAGCCGCCGCCGACGCTGTTCGACTATCTGCCGGCCGACGGCCTGCTCGTCGTCGACGAATCGCACGTGACGATTCCGCAGCTCGGCGCGATGTACAAGGGCGACCGCTCGCGCAAGGAAACGCTCGTCGAGTTCGGCTTCCGCCTGCCGTCGGCGCTCGACAACCGGCCGCTCAAGTTCGAGGAGTGGGAAGAACGCGCGCCGCGCACCATCTACGTGTCGGCGACGCCGGCAAAGTACGAACTGAACAAGTCGGTCGACAACATCGTCGAACTCGTCGTGCGTCCGACCGGCCTGATCGATCCGGAAGTCGAAGTGCGGCCGGTGCGCACGCAGGTCGACGATCTGCTCGGCGAGGCGCGCCTGCGCATCGCGATGGGCGATCGCGTGCTGGTCACGACGCTGACCAAGCGCATGGCCGAAAACCTCACCGAGTATCTCGGCGACCACGGCATTCGCGTGCGCTATCTGCATTCGGACATCGAAACGGTCGAGCGCGTCGAGATCATCCGCGACCTGCGCCTGGGCAAGTTCGACGTGCTCGTGGGCATCAACCTGCTGCGTGAAGGTCTCGACATGCCCGAGGTGTCGCTCGTGGCGATCCTCGACGCCGACAAGGAAGGCTTTCTGCGTTCGGAAGGCTCGCTCGTGCAGACGATCGGCCGCGCGGCGCGCAACGTGCGCGGCAAGGCGATCCTGTACGCCGACTCGATCACGCGTTCGATGCGCGCGGCGATGGACGAGACCGACCGGCGCCGCAACAAGCAGGTGGAGTACAACACGGCGCACGGCATCACGCCGCGTTCGATCGTGCGGCGCATCACCGACATCATGGAAGGCGCGCGCAGCGAAGCGGCGAGCGAGAAGTCGCGCGCGGGCGCACGCCGCGACGCGAACCGCAAGGTGGCCGAGGAAGCGGCCGACTACAGCGCGCTGACGCCGGATCAGATCGCATCGCGCATCAAGAAGCTCGAAGCGCAGATGTACAAGCACGCGCAGGATCTGGAATTCGAAGAGGCCGCGCGCGTGCGCGACGAGATCCACAAGCTGCGGACGTTCGGGTTGATCAGCTGACAGGGTTACAGAACCCTCTCCCCCAAGCTTGCTTGGGGGAGAGGGCAGGGTGAGGGGGCGACGCTTCGTACTTTCTCGATCTCGACGAAGACTCCGGCGCCGCCCCCTCACCCCAGCCCTCTCCCCGCGCAAGCGCGGAGGAGAGGGGGGCTATTGAAGCAGTCCCTTCGCCTTCAACACGCCGATCAACGTTCGCGTATACGCCGCCTTGTTGCGATAGTCGATATGCGAATCGTCCGGCAGCGGAAACGCGACGAGTTCCGGGTAGTCGCGCGCCGATACGACCGCGACCGGGCTTTCCGCGGCGAAGCGGTTCCAATACAGCTCGGGCGGATAGACGCGGTCCATGATCTGCCGGTTGAACCCGCTGATCGGGCTTTCGTAGAAGATCACGCGACCGCCGCGCGCTTCGATCGCGCGCGCCTGCTCGAGCACCGGCCGCACTTCGGCGAACCACGATTCCGGCGTGCGCTTGGGCAGGTTCGCGACGTTCGTTTCCGCGACCGCGGCGAAATGGCGTTTCGCGCCTTCCGGATCGGTGAGCGTGTAGTCGATGTCGCCGCTGCGATCGGTGTGGTAGGCGACGTAGTTGCGCGGCGGCGGCGGCGCGCCGGCGAGCGCGCGCCTGAGCATCGCGATCGCACCGAGATCCGGATTCGAAATCGCCGCCGCCTGCTGCCAGACGTCGAGCAGCGCGCGATGCGCGCGCCAGCTCGGCGTCCAATGGCGATGGTAGTAGTCGACATATGGCTGCTGCAGCTCGCGGTATTCGGTCAGGAACGCGTTGCTCTCGACGTCGCAGATCACGGTGCCGCGAAAGTCCGGGTCGTTGGCGAGGTCGCGCAGCACCGCGAGCGGGTAGAGCCCGTTGATCGCGAGCATCACCGGCCGGTAGCCCGGCAGTTCCGCGCGCAGCGTCGGCATGTCGAAGCCGTATTCGGTGCGAGACGCGCCGAGCAGCACGAGCGGGCGCGGGGAGTCGCCGTAGACCTTGTCGCGCTCGGTCGACCACAGCTGCGGCGAATCGAGGACGTTCGGCACCTGGCCGTGCGCGCGCCACCCGCGCTCGACGCCGGCGAGCGCGAGCGCCGCGACGGCGAGCGCGACGATCCACGCGACGAGCCAGCGTCGCGGCGACGTATTCGCGATGTCGGCGTCGTTCGTCATGTCAGAACTGGAAGTAGATGAACGCATGGTTGTTGCCCGGCGACAACACGATCAGGCATAGCATCGCCGCGAGCAACAGGCCGACGACGACGGCGGGCAGGCGGCGGAACGCGCGCTCGGGATCGGTGTTGCGCAAGAGCGCCTGCACGAGCACGAGCAGTCCGAACACCGCGACCGCGAGGCGCTGTTCGAACGTCGTCGCCGCGAGGCCGGCCGACAGGCCGCCGACGTCGACGAGTGCGCGGCTGATCGCCCAGCCGTCGCCGAAGCCGCGCGCGCGGAACCACACCCACGCATACATGACCGCGACGAGCGTGATCGCGCCGTAGGCGAACGCGAGCGCGCGTCCGGCTTGGCGTCCGCCCGGCCACCAGTGCTCGCGCGCGTAGCGCTCGAGCGCGAGATAGCCGCCGTGCAGCGCGCCCCAGGCGACGAACGTCCACGCGGCGCCGTGCCACAGCCCGCCGATCAGCATCGTCAGCATGAGGTTGCGATACGTTTTCCATTCGCCGCCGCGATTACCGCCGAGCGAGACGTACAGATAGTCGCGCAGCCAGCTCGACAGCGAGATGTGCCAGCGCCGCCAGAAGTCCGAAAAGCCGATCGCCGCATACGGGTTGCGGAAGTTGATCGGCAGCCGAAAACCGAGCGCGAGCGCGGCGCCGAGCGCACAGGTCGAGTAGCCGGCGAAGTCGCAGAAGATCTGGCCGCTGAACGCGATCATGCCGATCCATGCGCCGCTCGCGTTCGCATGTGCGGCGTCGTTGAACACGGCGTCTGCGACCGGCGCGAACACGGTGTCGGCGAGCACGATTTTTTCGAACAGGCCGAGCGTCAGAAACGCAAGGCCGAGGCCGAGTCCGTCGGCGCTCGTGCGGCGCGGCGTTTCGATCTGCTCGCGCATCTGCGTGAAGCGCACGATCGGGCCGGCGACGAGTTGCGGAAAGAAGCCGACGTACAGCGCGTAGTCGCGCCAGTCCGGCGTCGGCGCGAATTTGCGGCGATAGACGTCGAAGCAGTACGACAGCGAGTGGAACGTATAGAACGAGATGCCGATCGGCAGCACGATGTCGAGCCTGGGCGGCACGTAGACGACGCCGATCGTCGCGAGCGCCTGCGCGAGGCTGTCGAGCGCGAACGCGCTGTACTTGAAATAGCCCAGCACGACGAGATTGACGACGAGCGTCGCGACGACCCAGCGTTTGCGCGCCGCGGGCGCCTGCGCCGCGTCGATGCGCCGTGCGATCCACCAGTCGAGCGTGGTCGAGGCGATCAGCAGCAAGAGGAACGGCGGATTCCACGCGGCGTAGAACGCGTAGCTCGCGACCAGCAGGAAATTCTTGCGCGCGCCCCAGCCGGGCAACGCGTTGTAGCCGGCCAGGACGGCCGCGAAGAAGACCAGGAACGTGAACGAGTCGAACTGCATCGATCACATGCTCGATTGCGACTCAACGAAAAACGCCGGCTCTTGAGCCGGCGTTTTCGAGGATCTGCAATCCTGGTGGGCGCGACAGGGATCGAACCTGTGACCCCTACCATGTCAAGGTAGTGCTCTACCGCTGAGCTACGCGCCCGGTGAAGGGGCGCGAAGAATAGCGAAGTCGTCTGCGGTGCACAAGCCTGTCGTGCATCGAATCGTCGACGTCGGCGAATTCGCCGTACGCCGACGGTGCGTCCCGATCCCTGCGCCGTCGAATAGGTCTTGAGGCTGATTTCAAATACACGTTCAGACTGATGTCAAATCCTCGCAAGTGCGGACAATCCCCCGGCGCGTTTAAGTCTTTTTTAACGATCGGGGGCCAGCGATGCGTTCGACTTTGTTTACCAGCATTCTTTTTGCGCTTTCCACGCCGGCAATGGCGGATACGTCGGTCGAGGCGGAGCTCGCCGGTGTCGCCACGACGGCGGAGAGCGAATCCGGTCCGGAGGCTGATTCCGCCGGTCCGCGCGGCGAGGCGCCGCTCGAGCAGATTCAGGTCACGGCGACGCGCACCGCGAAGTCGAACTTCGAGGTCGCGACCGCCGTCAGCGTCGTCGGCCGCGACGAGATCCGCGAACTCGCGCCGCTGACCGTCGCCGACTACCTGCGCGCGCAGCCGGGCGCATTCGTGCAGGCGACGACGCCGGGCCAGGCGATTCCGATCATCCGCGGCCTCAAGGGCTCGGAAGTGCTGCACATCGTCGACGGCTTCCGTCTGAACACGGCGTTCTTCCGCAATTCGCCGAACCAGTATTTCGCGCTCGCCGACGCGCAGAACGTCGACCGCCTCGAAGTCGTGCGCGGACCGTCGTCGAGCCTGTACGGTTCGGACGCGATGGGCGGCGTCGTCCAGGTGCTGACGCCGGAAGAACGTTTCGACGGCGGCAGCTGGAGCGGCCGCGGCCGCTTCCGCGCACAGTATACGAGTGGAGATCTCTCCAGCGTCGGCCGCATCCAGGGCGCGGCCGGCAAGGACGGCATTTCGATCGCCGGCGGCGTGACGGTGCAGGACGTCGGCCGGCGCGAACTCGGCGGCGACGGCGGCCGCCTGCCGAACAGCGATTTCAGTTCGCACGCGGCCGACGCGAAGCTGATCTGGTCGCCGGCGGAAGGCCACGAGCTCATGATCTCGGCGCAGTACCTGCAGCAGCCCAAGACCGCGCGCGTCGACGAGCTGATCGCCGGTTTCGGCCAGACGCGTCCGAACTCGGTCGAGTTCTAT
The DNA here is from genome assembly GCF_025717065.2 of Tahibacter soli. Taxonomy (GTDB): domain Bacteria; phylum Pseudomonadota; class Gammaproteobacteria; order Xanthomonadales; family Rhodanobacteraceae; genus Tahibacter; species Tahibacter soli. Next base: position 679,546 of record NZ_JAOVZO020000003.1, read on the forward strand.
TTCCAGCCGCAGGACCGCCTGTTCGCGCAGGTGCGCTACACGATCAGCGAAGCGACGAGCTGGTTCGATCGCGCCGAATTCCACGTCGGCTACCAGAAGATCAACGACGACCGCCGCACGCGCGAATTCGGCACCGCGAACCGCGAACTCGAAGAGAACTCGAGCCGTCTGCGCGGCGCGACCGCGACGTTCGACAAGACGGTCGGCAATCACAGCTTCGTCTACGGCGCCGAGGCCTATTACGACACGATCGACAGCTTCCGCGAGCGCCTGAACCTCAATACGAACGTCGTCAGCGCGCGCCCGTCGCGCTTCCCGGACGGCTCGACGATGGATAGCTTCGCCGTGTTCGCGAACGACAGCATCGCGCTCGCGCCGCACTGGCAGCTCGACGTCGGCGGACGCTATTCGAGCTTCGACATCGAAATGCCGACGACGCCGCAAGGGCCGGGCGTCAAGCTCAGCCCCGACGACCTCACCGGCAACGCAGGCCTCACGTTCCGCGCGACCGATACGCTGCACGTCGTGAGCAACGTCGGCCGCGGCTTCCGCGCGCCGAACATCTTCGACCTCGGCGTGTTCGGCGACCGTCCGAGCAACCGCTTCGCCGTGCCGAACATCGACCTCAAGCCCGAAACGGTCGTCACCTGGGACGTCGGCCTCAAGTGGGACCAGCCGGGCGTGCAGGCCGAAGTGTTCCTGTGGAAGTCGAACTACAAGGACAAGATCACGTCGGTCGAAACCGGCGAGATCACGCCGAGCGGACGCATCGTCGTGACGAACCGCAACGTCACCGATCTCGACCTGTGGGGCCTGGAAGCCGGCGCGCGCTGGTACTTCAACGAGAAGAGCCAGGCCTACGGCGTGATCAACTTCACGCGCGGCGAGGAAACCTACGCCGGCGCCACGTACGACGCCGACCGCGTGCCGCCGATCAACGGCCGTCTCGGCTTTCTGCATTATCTCAACGAAACGGTCAGCATCGACGCGTGGGCGCTGTACGCCACGCGACAGGATCGCCTGAGTCCGCGCGACCTGACCGACCCGCGCGTGAACCCGCAGGGCACGGCCGGCTGGGCGACCGCGAACGTGCGTCTCGACTGGGAATTCGCGCAGGCCGCGACGCTCGGCCTGCGCCTGGAGAATCTCGGCGACCGCCGCTATCGCGAACACGGTTCGGGTGCCGACGAAATGGGACGCAGCGCGAGCGTGATTCTCGACTGGGCGTTCTGACGCCGATGCGCGCGGTCGCCGTCACGGCGACCGCGCGTCAATTCGACGGCATCGCCTGCACGCGTTTGAGGCGATCGACGTAGTACGACAACGGCGTTTCCTCGTAGCGGTTCGCAAGCTCGAGCGCGCGTTCGGCCGCACGAACGGCATCGTCGCGGCGATCGAGCGACGCGTATGCGCGGGCCAGGCGATCCCACGCGCCCGGCGATTGCGGATCGATGTCGACGCCGCGCCGGACCAGCGCGAGACCTTCTTCTTTCCGGCCGGCCCCGATCGCTTCTTCGCCGAAGTCGGCATACACCTCGCCCGGCACCGGCAAAGCGGTGCCGACGGTTTTCGAGACGTCGGCGTAGTGCTTCTCGGCGTAGGCCAGACCTTTCGGCATCAGGTCCGGGTGATAGCGATAGCCGTCGTAGAGCCGGCGCAGGCCGTCGATCGTCGCGAGCAGCGACATGCCGCGATGCGTCTCGTCGGGGAACGCGCGCTCGTTCCAGCGCAGGCCCTTGGGCGCCTTCTTCAGCACGCCGACGAGCGCGTCGTAGTCGGCGAGCGGTCGGCCCGAGTCGTCGGCGCGCGCGACGTACAGAAATGCATTCGTGGCTTTGTTCGCAGCGAGCGATTTTTCGAGCGCGTGCTGCGGCCAGTTGCCGTCCCAGTCGAGCGACGGCGCGAGCGCGAGATAGGCGCGGAACGGCGACGGTTCGCCGGCGAGGCAGTACAGCGCGAACAGGCCGCCGAGCGAGTGGCCGTGCAGCACGCGAAAGTCGTTCGTGCGCAGGTTGGCCTCGATCGTCGGAATCAGCTCGGCGGCGAGAAACTGCTTGAACCGGCTCGCGCCGCCGCCGCCGACCCAGGCTTCCCAGTCGGTCGGCGTGAAGTCGCGCATGCGCGAGGTGTTGTCGATGCCGACGACGATCAGCTCCGGAATCTCGCCGCTGTCGGACAGATAGTCGACCGTGGCCGTGACGGGCGCGAACTGCGATGGGGCGTCGAGCAGGTACAGCACCGGATAGCGCCGGTTTTCGGCCCAGCGATAGCTCGGCGGCAGATGCACGCGGTACGTGCGTTCTTCCGACAGCACGGTCGAATGGGTCCGGTGCGTCTGCCCGATCACGACCGGATCGGCCGCGACGGCGCGGCCCGCGAGGCAGACGAACAGCAGCAGTGCGGCGATGCGAGCGATCATGCGACGACCTCCCCTGGGTTCGCCCGGAGCCGGGCGACCGCGTCGACATGGTGCGCCGGAACCGCGTTTCAATGACGCCGCCCGCGTTGACAGGGCGGGGCGCGTGCACTAGTTTTGTGCGCGTCTGCGTCGCAGCCGCGACGCGCAACGAACGGGTGGCCCGCGCCAACGCGCCGGTCTAGGGTGTGACATGAGCACGCGAACTTTCTTTATCGGCTGACACTTCGCGCAGGCGCACCTCGATGCAAGGGCGCGCGGCGCCCTTTTTATTGTCCGCGCCGCCGCCATAAGGCGACGCGGAAACGAGAGACGGAACATGGTTCACATCACGCTACCCGACGGCAGCCAGCGCGCGTTCGATCAACCGGTATCGGTGCAGGACGTCGCCGCGTCGATCGGCCCGGGCCTCGCCAAGTCGGCGCTCGCCGGCAAGGTCGACGGCAAGCTCGTCGACACGAGCTATCGCATCGACGCGGACGCCGCGCTCGAAATCGTCACCGAAAAGCACCCCGACGCGCTCGAGGTGATTCGCCACTCGACCGCGCATCTGCTCGCGCAGGCGACGCAGCGCCTGTTTCCCGACACGCAGGTCACGATCGGCCCGGTCGTCGACAACGGCTTCTACTACGACTTCGCGCGCAAGACGCCGTTCACGCCGGACGATCTCGACAAGATCGAAGCCGAAATGAAGAAGATTGCGGCCGAAGGGCTCGCGGTCGAGCGCTCGGTCATGCAGCGCGACGCCGCGGTCGACTTCTTCAAGAACAAAGGCGAGATCTACAAAGCCGAAATCATCGAGTCGATTCCGGCCAATGAAGATCTGTCGCTTTATTCACAGGGCGAGTTCATCGATCTGTGCCGCGGCCCGCACGTGCCGAACACGAGCAGGCTCAAGGCGTTCAAGCTGATGAAGGTCGCCGGCGCGTATTGGCGCGGCGACGCCAAGAACGAGATGCTGCAGCGCGTCTACGGCACCGCGTGGCTCAACGACAAGGATCTCAAGGCGTATTTGACGCAGCTCGAGGAAGCCGAGAAGCGCGATCACCGCAAGATCGGCAAGGCGATGGACCTGTTCCATCTGCAGGAAGAAGCGCCGGGCCTCGTGTTCTGGCATCCGAAGGGCTGGTCGATCTGGCAGGTGGTCGAGCAGTACATCCGCAAGGTGTACCGCGACTCGGGCTACCAGGAAGTGCGCTGCCCGCAGATTCTCGACCAGACCCTGTGGCAGAAGACCGGCCACTGGGAAAACTACCGCGAGAACATGTTCACGACGGCGTCGGAGAACCGCGACTACGCGTTGAAGCCGATGAACTGTCCGGGCCACGTGCAGATCTTCAACCACGGCCTGCACAGCTACAAGGAACTGCCGATCCGCTACGGCGAGTTCGGCGCGTGCCATCGCAACGAGCCGTCGGGCGCGCTGCACGGCATCATGCGCGTGCGCGGCTTCACGCAGGACGACGGCCACATCTTCTGCATGGAATCGCAGATCGAGTCGGAAGTGACCGCGTTCCATCGACAGGCGATGAAGGTGTACGCCGACTTCGGCTTCGCGGACATCGCGCTGAAGATCGCGCTGCGGCCGGACAAGCGCATCGGCTCGGACGAAACCTGGGACAAGGCCGAAAACGCGCTGCGTTCGGCGCTGCGCGCCTGCGGCGTCGAGTGGCAGGAGCTGCCGGGCGAGGGCGCGTTCTACGGCCCGAAGATCGAGTACCACATGAAGGACTCGATCGGGCGCGCGTGGCAGGTCGGTACGATGCAGGTCGACTTCTCGATGCCGGGCCGCCTCGGCGCCGAATACGTCGGCGAGGACTCTGCACGCCACGTGCCGGTGATGCTGCATCGTGCGATCGTCGGCTCGCTCGAGCGCTTCATCGGCGTGCTGATCGAACACCACGCGGGGCTGTTCCCGTCGTGGCTCGCGCCGGTGCAGGCGGTGGTCATGAACATCACGGACGCCCAGGCCGACCACGTCGAGCGCGCCGTGCAAGCCCTTGTTAAGCAAGGTTTCCGCGTAGAGGCGGATTTGCGAAACGAGAAGATCGGCTATAAAATCCGCGAGCACACGTTGCAGAAGGTCCCGTATCTCCTCGTCGTCGGTGACCGCGAGAAGGAGAACGGGGCCGTTTCTGTGCGTCTACGCTCCGGCGAAGACCTCGGGTCGATGACCGTCGATGAGTTCGCCGAGCGTTTAAAAGGTGAGTCGATCAGTGCCTAAGTGCTTGATCGCTCAAATCATTAAACCATTGGGAGGGCGCGCGTATCGCCGCTACCGCTGAAAAAGCAAACCGCCGCAATCACGAAATCCGCGTGCCGCGGGTTCGTGTGATCGGCGCGGACGGAGAGCAGGTCGGGGTCTTGTCGCGTGACGATGCGTTGCGCATGGCCCAGGATCTGGAGCTGGATCTGGTCGAGATCCAGCCGAATGCCGATCCGCCGGTGTGCCGCATCATGGACTTCGGCAAGTTCAAGTTCGAGATGCAGAAAAAGGCCCACGCGGCCAAGAAGAAGCAGAAACAGGTCGAAATCAAGGAACTGAAGTTCCGGCCGACGACCGACGACGGCGACTACGAAGTCAAGATGCGCAATATGAAGCGCTTCCTGGCCGAGGGCGACAAGGTCAAGGTCGTGATTCGCTTCAAGGGCCGCGAAATGGCGCACACCGAGCTCGGCGACGCGATGGTCAAGCGCATCGCAGCCGAAATAGCGGAAGAAGCGGTGGTCGAGCAGTGGCCTCGCATGGAAGGGCGTCTGATGGTCATGATGGTCGCCCCGAAAAAGAAGCAGCCGCAGCCTTAACGATGGCAACCCGCTTCCGTGCAGACGGAAGCGGACGATCGAATCCCGGATCGGGACAGCAAGCCTGCTGTTGCGACCCCGGGGAACGCATCGATCGAGAGTCGATCGCGCAAGCGATCGGCTCTTTCGAGGACGCGCGCAAGCTTTGCTTGCGTCGTTCGAGCGAGAAACAGGCAGGAGTCTGTTTCCCGCCTTGTGTAACGGGAACCCGCCTACGCGTGCGTGGGCTTATTCGCCGATACGAGCAGGAAGGAAAGCGCGGTGAGAGCCGCCGCTCGGATCAGTCTAGAAAACCATCAACGGAGCAGATCATGCCCAAGATCAAGACCAATCGGGCCGCTGCCAAGCGGTTCCGCAAGACGGCGTCCGGCAAATTCAAGTGCGGCCACGCCTTCAAGAGCCACATCCTCACCAAGAAGTCGACCAAGCGTAAGCGCAACCTGCGCGGCCCGAACCTCGTTCGTGCCGAGGACGCGGGCCGTGTCGCACGCATGCTGCCGTATCTCTGAGGGAGGATTGAACAATGGCACGAGTTAAGAAAGGCGTTACCGCGCGTCGCCGCCACAAGAAGATCATCGCCAAGGCGAAGGGCTACTACAACGCCCGCCGCAAAGTATTCCGCGTCGCCAAGCAGGCCGTCACCAAGGCCCACCAGTACGCGTACATCGGCCGCAAGCAGCGCAAGCGTCAGTTCCGCGCGCTGTGGATCGTCCGCATCAACGCCGGTGCGCGTCAGTTCGGCCTGTCGTACAGCCGCCTGATGAACGGCCTGAAGAAGGCGAACATCACGGTCGACCGCAAGGTGCTGGCCGACATCGCGGTGCACGACATCGCGGCTTTTGGTGCGCTGGCCGAAAAGGCGAAGACCGCACTGGCCGCGTAAGCAGCTACACCGACGGACGGCGCCGCGAGGCGCCGCCGGCTGCAGCGTGGGGAGCGGGCCTTCAGGCCTTCGCTCCCCATGCTTTTTCTGGGACCCAAGAAATCCGTTGAGGTTGTCATGGACGTGTTGGAATCGAAGGTCAGGGATTCGCTCGACAGCATCGCGCAGGCGCCGTCGATCGCCGAACTCGAAAACCTTCGCGTCGGCCTGCTCGGCAAGAGCGGCCTCGTCACCGAGCAGTTGAAGGCACTCGGCAAGCTCGCGCCGGACGAGCGCAAGATCGCCGGCGAGCGCGTCAACCGCGTCAAGGAATCGCTGCAGGACGCGATCTCCGCGCGGCGCGGCATTCTGGAAGAAGCGGCATTTTCCAAGCGTCTGGCCGAAGAGCGCATCGACGTGACGCTGCCGGGCCGCGACGCCGATCTCGGCGGCGTGCATCCGGTGACGCGCGCGCTCGAGCGCATCACCGACATCTTCCAGCGCCTGGGCTATCGCGTCGCCGAAGGCCCCGAGATCGAAGACGACCATCACAACTTCGAAGCGCTGAACTTTCCGCCGCACCATCCGGCGCGCGCGATGCACGACACGTTCTATTTCCCGGACGGACGCCTGCTGCGCACGCATACCTCGCCGGTGCAGATCCGTTCGATGGTCGGCCACGCGCCGCCGATCCGCGTGATCGCGCCGGGCAAGGTGTATCGCAGCGACTCCGATCAGACGCACACGCCGATGTTCCATCAGGTCGAAGGGCTGCTGGTCGACGAAACGTCGAGCTTCGCCGACCTCAAGGGCACGCTGGCCGAATTCGTGCGCGCGTTCTTCGAGCGCGATTTCGAGATGCGCTTCCGCCCGAGCTACTTCCCGTTCACCGAGCCGTCGGCCGAGGTCGACATCCGCTGGGACCAGGACGACGGTTCCGAGCGCTGGCTCGAAGTGCTCGGCTGCGGCATGGTGCATCCGAACGTGCTGCGCAACTGCGGCATCGACCCGGAACGCTACACCGGCTTCGCGTTCGGCCTCGGCGTCGAACGCTTCGCGATGCTGCGCTACGGCGTCAAGGATCTGCGGCAGTTCTTCGAGAACGACCTGCGCTTCCTCAAGCAGTTTGCGTGACGCGCCGGCGCGCGTCGCGCCGTACGAAGCACCCCAAGGACAGCGGCGCGCGCGTTTGCGCCCAACGGTGAACCATGAAATTCAGCGAAAACTGGCTGCGCGAACTCGTCAATCCGAACGTCGACCGCGCCGAACTGTGTCATCGCCTGACGATGGCGGGTCTTGAAGTCGAAGGCGTCGAGCCGCTCGGCGCGGGGCTCGGCGGCATCGTCGTCGGCGAAATCGTCGAATGCGAAAAGCATCCGAACGCGGACAAGCTGCGCGTGTGCAAGGTATCGACCGGCGCCGGCGAGTTCGTGCAGATCGTCTGCGGCGCGCCGAACGCGCGCGCGGGCCTCAAGGCGCCGCTCGCGACGATCGGCGCGGCGCTGCCGAACGGCCTCGTCATCAAGCAGGCGCAACTGCGCGGCGTCGACTCGTTCGGCATGCTGTGCTCGGCGAAGGAAATCGGCGTCGACGCCGACGCGTCGGGTTTGATGGAACTGCCCGCCGACGCGCCGACCGGCGCGCCGCTCGCGGCTTATCTCGCGCTGCCCGACGCGAGCATCGAGCTCAAGATGACGCCGAACCGGCCCGACTGCCTCGGCCTCGTCGGCCTCGCGTACGACGTCGCCGCGCTGTTCGGCGCGCCGCTCGCCGAACCGCCGCACGATCCGGTCGCATCGACCGTCGACACGCGCCGCGACATTCGGCTGGAAGCGGGCGCCGACTGTCCGCGCTACCTCGGCCGCGTGATCGAAGGCGTCGATCCGGGTGCGCCGTCGCCGCTGTGGCTCGCCGAACGCCTGCGCCGCGCCGGCCTGCGACCGATCAGCGCGGTCGTCGACGTGACCAACTACGTCATGCTCGAGCTCGGCCAGCCGATGCACGCGTTCGACCACGACACGCTCGACGGCACGATCGTCGTGCGCCGCGCGCGCGACGGCGAGGCGCTCAAGCTGCTCGACGACAGCGAACGCACGCTCGACGGCGGCTTCCTCGTGATCGCCGACGACGCCAGGGCCGTCGCGCTCGGCGGCGTCATGGGCGGTTACGAAACGCGCGTCACCGATGCGAGCACGAACATCTTCCTGGAATGCGCGCACTTCTCGCCGCCGGCGATCATGGGCCGCGCGCGCAAGCTCGGCATGCATACCGACGCGTCGCATCGCTACGAGCGCGGCGTCGATCCCGAACTGCCGCGCGCCGCGGTCGAGCGCGCGACGGCGCTGCTGCTCGCGATCGTCGGCGGCAAGGCCGGTCCGATCGTCGAAGCCGTGCTGCCGGAACACCTGCCGCAGCGCCGCGCGGTGAATCTGCGCCGCGACCGCCTCGCGCGCGTGCTCGGCATGCACGTGCCCGACGCGGAGGTCGCACGCATCCTTGCCGCGCTCGGCATGCACGTCGCCACGACCGCCGACGGCTGGCAGGCCACGCCGCCGTCGCGCCGCTTCGACATCGAGATCGAGGAAGACCTGATCGAAGAAGTGGTGCGCGTGCACGGTTACGACCGCGTGCCGACGCGCGCGCCGAGCGGCGAGCTGAAGCTCGGCCTGCCGCCCGAGGCGAACGTGCCGGCGACGCGCGCGCGCGCGCAGCTCGCCGCGCGCGGCTACTACGAGGCGGTGTGCTACAGCTTCGTGGCGCGCGAATGTCTCGACCGCTGGTCGCGTGCGGACGGCGCGATCGCACTGGCCAATCCGCTCAGCGCCGACCTCGCGGTCATGCGCACGTCGCTGCTGCCGGGCTTGGTCGAGGCGCTCAAGCACAATCTCAATCGCCAGCAGGATCGCGTGCGCCTGTTCGAGACGGCGCGCGTGTTCGCCAAGCCGGCATCGGCGAGCCGCGAAGACTGGCCGGTCGAGACGCGCCGCATCGCCGCGGTCGCGTGCGGTCGCGCGGCACCCGAGAACTGGAGCGCCGACAAGCGCACGGTCGACTACTACGATATCAAGGCCGATCTCGAAACGCTGCTGGCGCTGGCGGGCCCCGGTCGTTCGATCGAGTTCCTGCCGCTCGACCGCCCGGACTTCCATCCGGGCCGCAGCGCGCGGATCGCGATCGACGGCGAGCCGGTCGGCGTCGTCGGCGGCCTGCATCCGCGCCTGCTCAAAGCGCTCGATCTCGACGTCGACGTGTACGCGTTCGAAGTCGATCTCGACCGCGCGCTCGCCGGCCGCCTGCCGGCGGCGGCGGAGCTGTCGCGGTACCCGTCCGTGCGGCGCGACATCGCCATGGTGTTGCCGCAGGAGGTCACCTGGGGGCAGGTCGAGAGCGTATTGCGCGCGTCCGTCGGAGAGGTCTTGAGCGAACGGGTAGTCTTCGATCAATATGCGGGTGCGGGTTTAGGTTCAGGACTAAAGAGCCTCGCTATTGGCTTGATTTTGCAGGACAGTTACCGCACTCTTACGGATCAGGACGCAGACCGTTGCGTAGGCTTGGCGGTCGCTGCCCTGGAACGCGAATGCGGCGGTAAGTTGCGGGGGTAGCATGGCGCTGACCAAGGCGGAAATGGCGGAGCGACTGTTCCTCGATGTAGGCCTCAACAAGCGCGAGGCCAAGGAATTCGTGGACGCCTTCTTCGATGTAGTGCGAGAAGCGCTCGAAAAAGGGGAGCAGGTGAAGTTGTCGGGTTTCGGCAATTTCGATCTGCGCAAAAAAACCAGCGTCCCGGACGTAATCCGAAGACCGGCGAGGAAATTCCGATTTCCGCGCGCAGGGTCGTTACGTTCAGGCCCGGACAGAAGCTGAAGGTCAGAGTCGAGGCCTATGCTGGATCAGGGCAGCAATAACGAACTTCCGGTCATCCCGGCCAAGCGCTACTTCACGATCGGTGAAGTCAGCGAGCTGTGTGGCGTCAAGCCGCACGTCTTGCGCTATTGGGAGCAGGAATTTTCGAACTTGAAGCCGGTCAAGCGACGCGGCAATCGCCGGTATTACCAGCGCCACGACGTGCTGATGATCCGTCAGATCCGCTCGCTGCTGTACGACCAGGGCTTCACGATCACGGGCGCGCGGCAGCGGCTGGAAGGCCAGCAACAGCGCACCGAGGTCAATATCTCGAATCAGATCGTGCGCCAGGTGCGCATCGAGCTCGAGGAAGTGCTGCAGATTCTGCGGCGCTGAAGCGTCGCCGCGGGGCCGCGATCTGCTACACTCGCGCGCCTTCCGGCGGTCGAATGCCATAGTCGGGGCGTAGCGCAGCCTGGTAGCGCACCACACTGGGGGTGTGGGGGTCGCGAGTTCAAATCTCGCCGTCCCGACCAATTCGTCATCGACCGTCGCCGCGGCCCCGTTCGGGGCCTGCTTTCCTGTCGTGAGTCCCTTCCGGCGAACCGTTCGTCGCGATCGCGCGTGCGTACGCCGGTTTTCCGAAGGCTCCGCGAGACTTCCGGAGCGGCGAGGCGTCCCGAAGCCGGACCTCGGACCGGCTCGATCCCACCGGTTTTCGTGCCCTGCGATGTTGCCGAAATGCGCGGCCGGGCGATCGCGTACGTTCGTGCCGATCGGCGCGAACGTTGCGCGGAACCGCAGGGGCGGCGAAAACGCGTCTCTAAACGTCTGATTTGCAAAGCCTCGGCGAGATTTCGCCGAAACCTCGCCTGGCGATGTTGCGGTTTTCGCCACGATCTCGCCCCGCGTTCAGGACTCCCCCGACGGCCGCGAACACGATGCGGCCACACACCACCGGGAGAGGGTCATGAACTGCATGCACTGGCGTACCGACGGGACCGACAGCTTTCCGAACTGGCGCGATCGCGAGGACTACCTCGAACGCTTCGGGCCGCGCGCGATCGTCTGGGTCGGCGAACTGCGCACCGCGCAGGCCTGGAACTTCAGCCCGCCGGCGCTGTGCGTCGCGCTGCGCGGCAAGGTGCTGGTCGGCAATCGGGGCTGCGCCGTCGAAGTCGCCGGCGGCGACGTGATGCTCACCGAGGGCGGCAGCGGCCTGCGCATCGAACCGTGCACGTCGGGCGACGCGCGCGTGCTGATGCTGTGGCTCGCGCCGGCGACCGGCAAGGGCCGCGCTTCCGTGCAGCCGCTGCCCGCGTTCTTCACGCAGGATCACGAACTCGCCGGTGCGCTGACGCGCATGGCGCAGGCGACCGCCGACATCGGCGCCGACCTGCATGCCTCGCTCGACCTGGTGCTGGGCCTCCTCGCGCGCCGTCAGCTCGCGCTCGGCGAAGCGCTCGAACACTGCCCGGGCCGCAGCGAACGCCATCGCCGCCAGTTGTACGCGCGCCTGCTGCGCGCCAAGCACCTGATCGATCACGGCCAGGCCGTACCGCTCGACCTCGCCGCGCTCGCGCAGGTGGCCAGCCTGTCGCCGTCGCATTTCCTGCGGTTGTTCCATCGCGTGTTCGGCGCGTCGCCGCACCGCTATCTCGTGCAGCAGCGCATGCTGCGCGCACGGCGCATGGTCGTCGAAACGACGGTGCCGATCGGGACGATCGCGCAGCGTCTGGGCTTCATCAACCGCTGCGCGTTCGCGCGGCTGTTCAAGCAGCAGTTCGGCACGCCGGCCACGCGCCTGCGCCGCCAGGCCATGCTGCAGGCCAGAAGTTCGGTCACGCGCGCGTTCGGCAGCTTGGGCGCGACGCAGCGTGTGGGGTACATTTCGCTGCCGGGTGCGGCATGAAGCAACGGGAAGTCATGAACCATCGTCAAGGCTCGATCGGATCTGCCCGGCTGGCATTGGCGGCGGCACTCGTCATCGGCGGCGCCGCGCACGCCGGCGATCCGCGCATCGCGCAGGATTCGCGCACGGCGTTCAAGTCGTTCGCCCAGCCGCTGATCGGCAACTGGGACTGCAATCTGCGCACGTGGGACGACCGCTTCCACGAACGCATGGTCGAAACGCCGCAGAAGCGGCGGTTCGAGTGGGCGCTCAAGGGCAACTTCCTGCAGGAGAGCATCTACGCGGTGCTGCGCAATGGCGAATCGGTGCACGTCGGCCTGAACATGATCAGCGTCGATCCCGAGACGATGCACATCCTCCTGTCCGGCTTCGATGCGTCGACGCCCGACCGGCGCATGACGCTCGACGGCGAACTCGCGCCGGATCTGCGCCACCTGACCGGCCGCGTGCAGATGCAGCCGGCGACGGAAGGCGGCGAGCCGCCGCGGCGGCTGGAATGGCAGTGGCTCGACGACAACCGCACGAGCGCGCGCACGTATGCGCGTGCGCCGAACGGCCGCGAGTTCTTGAACACGGAGCTCATCTGCAAGCGCCCGGACGGCAGCGAGAACAAGAGCAACTGGTAGACTGCGGGGTCTCGCCACAACGCGGTCCCCGTATGAATCCGACGACGTCGCCCCGGCGCGGGCTGTACCCCGAGATCGAACCGTACGACACCGGCTACCTGCAGGTTTCCGACCTGCACATGGTGTACTACGAGCAATGTGGAAACCCGGACGGCAAGCCGGTCGTGTTCCTGCACGGCGGTCCCGGCGCCGGCTGCAACGGCAATTCGCGCCGCTTCTTCGATCCCGCCCACTATCGCATCGTGCTGTTCGATCAGCGCGGCTGCGGGCGCTCGACGCCGCACGCCGAGCTGACCGACAACACCACCTGGCATCTCGTCGCCGACATCGAACGCCTGCGCGAAACGCTCGGCATCGAGCGCTGGCAGGTGTTCGGCGGTTCGTGGGGTTCGACGCTCGCGCTCGCGTACGCGCAAACGCATCCGACGCGCGTGACCGAGCTGGTGCTGCGCGGCATCTTCCTGCTGCGCCGCAGCGAGCTCGAATGGTTCTACCAGGAAGGCTGCAGCGCGATGTTCCCGGACGTGTGGGAAGAGTACCTGGCGCAGATTCCGGCGGTCGAGCGCGGCGACCTCATGAGCGCGTATCACCGCCGCCTGACCAGCCCCGATCGCGACGTGCGCGTCGCGGCGGCGCGCGCCTGGTCGGTATGGGAAGGCGCGACGAGTTTCCTGTATCAGGATCCCAAGCACATCGCCGCGACCGGCGAAGACGAATTCGCGCTCGCGTTCGCGCGCATCGAATGCCACTACTTCGTCAACGGCGGGTTCTTCGAAGCCGACGACCAGCTGCTCGCGAACGTGCATCGTCTGCGCGGCATTCCGTCGGTGATCGTGCAGGGACGCTACGACGTCGTCTGCCCGCCGCGTTCGGCGTGGGACCTGCACCGCGCCTGGCCCGAGGCCGACCTGCGCATCGTGCCCGATTCGGGCCATTCCGCGTACGAGCCGGGCATCACGCACGAACTCGTCGAAGCGACCGACCGCTTCCGCTGAGCGCGCAGCGCCGGTCGGCGCAACGTGCGCAAACCGGCGCCGCAACGCGTTGTTGCAGGCGTTGCGTGTCGACGCGCGCAGGCAACCTTTCGTCTCCGAGCGGCGTCCACAGGGCCATGCAGCAGTTGACCCGGAGCGGCGGTAGCGTAGACAGTTCGATCGGGTAGGAACGAGGGATGGCGGTGAGCGCAAACGTTCGAGTCTTGCGTCCGCAGGATCAGACGCGCTTTGCACGCGTAGGCGACTGGCTGATCGATCTGGCCAGCAATCGTCTGTTGCGCGGCGAGCGCGAGATCCGGCCGACGCCGAAGGCGATGGCCGTTCTGCGCCAGCTGATGCTCGCCGGCGGCGCGCCGCTGACGCGCACCGAGCTCCTCGACGTCGTCTGGCGCGACGCGTTTCCGACCGACGACGTGCTCACCCACGCGATCACCGAACTGCGTCGCGCGATCGAAGAAGACCCGAAGCTGCCGCGGCACATCGAAACGATTCCGAAAGTCGGCTACCGGCTGCTGACGCCGGTCGAATGGCTCGAGCAACTGCCCGGTCCGCCCGGCGCGAACGAGGCGCCGGCCGCCGCCGCGGCGGCGTCGCGCGACGAGGTGCCGCCGCAGCGGCCCGCGATACTGTGGGTGACGCTCGTCGCGCTGGCGCTCGTCGCATTCGTCATGCCGGCGCTCGTGCGCCAGCCGGTGTCCGCGCGCGCCGTACGCGCGCCGCAGGCGGTGCAGATCGCGCTGCCGGTGCGTCCCGTCACCGCCGAACCCGACAGCGAAACGTTTCCGAGCATCGCGCCGGACGGCTCGTCGGTCGCGTACACCGCGCACTATCCCGGCGACGAAGGCGCGCACATCTATCTGCGCGGCCTGTCCGGCTCGCCGCCGATCCGCCTCTCGCGCGGCGAGGCGGCCGAAGAGCTGTATCCGGTGTGGTCGCCCGACGGCACGCAGATCGCGTTCCTGCGCATGAGCGGCGACCGCTGCCGCCTCGTCGTCGTCGCCGCGCTCGGCGGGCGCGAGCGCGAAGTGTCGAGCTGCGCGCCGCGCTTCGTCGACTATTTCGACTGGATGCGCGACAGCCGCGCGCTCGTCGTGTCGCGCTCGCGCAGCGTCGAGGGCGAAGACGGCAAGCGCATGGCGTCCGGCCCGTCGGTGCTGCACCTGCTGAGCCTCGACGACGGCTCGGTCACGCCGATCGAATACCAGCGCAGCGACAACCATCCCGACATCCAGCCGCGCGTGTCGCCCGACGGGCGCCGCATCGCGTTCCGGCGCGGCGCCGTGCCGTACAGCGACATCTTCGTGATGTCGGCCGACGGCGGCGCGGTGCGCCAGGTCACGCGCCTGCGCGCGCGGCTGCGCGGCTACGACTGGCTGCCCGACAGCCGCCACATGCTCGTGTCGTCCGATCACAACGGCCAGCAGTCGCTGTACCTGCTCGACGTCGACAGCGGCGAGCTGACGAGCCTCGGCATGCTCGGCGCGAGCTATCCGTCGGTCAGCCGCGGCCGGCCCTACGCGGTGTTCCAGCAGGACAACGCGGACGTGAACCTGCAAAGTTTCCGCTTCGACGCCGCGACCGACGCGGCCGGCGAGGGCATCGCGTCGTCGACGCGCAGCGAGGCGTGGCCGGCGTTCGCGCCGAACGACGACCGGCTCGTGTTCGTGTCGAACCGCGGCGGCGATTCGCAGCTGTGGCTGTTCGAGCCGGGCGCGCGCACGTCGTACCAGCTCACGCACCACAAGAACGTCGAGCTGACCGCGCCGGCGTGGTCGCCGGACGGTCGCCGCGTGCTGTACGTCGCCCGCGGCAACGCGCGCAGCGAGCTGTTCTCGGTCGACGTCGACTCGGGCCAGACGCGGCAAGAAAGCGACGAAGGCGACAATGTGCGCTATGGCACTTATTCCGCGGACGGCCGCAGCATCTACTACGTGTCGGATCGCGACGGTCCGTGGCAGCTGTGGCAGCGCTCGATCGAGCGGCGCACGTCGAGGCGCCTTTCCGACGTCGGCGCGTACAACGTGTCCGACGGCGTCGGCGACGGCCGCGTGTACTTCACGCACATGAACCAGCGCGGGCTGTACGCGCTCGATCCGGCGACCGGCGTCGAGGAGCGCGTCAGCGACGCGCTGGAATACTGGAACATGAACGCGTGGCGCGTCGACGCCTACGCGCTGTACTACCTGTTCGGCGTCGACGGCATGAAGCCGGTGCTGTACCAGCAGCCGTGGAGCGGCGGGCCGCCCAAGGCGCTGCGCCAGATCGAAATGGCGGTCAGCGACGCGAGCTTCACGTTCGACAAGGACACGACCCGCGTCGTCGTGCCGGTGACGGCGCGCGACGACACCGACGTGATGCTGCTCGACCTGTCGCCGCTCGCCGATCCGCCGCCCGGAACGTAGCGCGACCGCCGTTGGCGGCGGCCGCGCGTCGATCGATCAACGGGATGCGATCAGTGCTGCGCCGCGGCGGCGCCGTCGCCCTTGAGGCACGTCGACATGAACGCCTTGCGCTCGTCGCCCTTCTTGCCGGCGGCTTCGGTGTTGCAGGCTTTCATCTTCTCCTGCTGCGTCATCGGCTTGGCGCTTTCGCCTTTGAGGCAGGTCGACATGAACGTCTTGCGCTCGTCGCCTTTCTTGCCTTCCGCCTGCTTGTTGCACTCGCTCATGCGCTGCTGCTGCGGCGTCAGTTCCTTCTTCTCGGCGGCCAGCGCGGACGCGGACATTCCCGCACACGCCAATGCGAACAACACGGTGCTTGCGAGCTTCATGGCTAACCTCACGAGGATGCGTTGACCGGCCGGATGCCGGCGCGCAAAGTGTACTCGCCCGAGTGTCGAGCGCGTGTCTGGAAGCTGTCTGCGCGTGTTACGTCTCGTCAACGTCGTTGCCGACACGTTGCTCGACGAGTCCGAGCCGTTCCTGCAGCGCGTCGACCAGCGCTTCGAGCTGGCTGATGCGCCCTTCGAGATCGCCGTTGCCGTTGCCGTTGCCGGCGGTGACCGGCGCCGCGTCGCTGCGCGCGTACTGCTCGATCGCGACCTCGCCGCACAGCAGATGCATGTAGCGGTCTTCGCGCTGGCCGGCGGCGCGTCCGATACGCACGGCGAACGGCGGCTCGCGCTGGGCGAGCCGGTCGAGCGTCGCGCGCACGTCGTCGAGACCGCCGAAGTCCGCGAGGCGCTCGCAGCGCGTGAAGAGTTCGGACACGGTCTGCGGTCCGCGCAGCATCATCACCGCGAGCAGCGCGCGCTGGCGCGGCGTGATGTTGAGCGCCTGGTCCATGCGATGTTCGTAGCGCGACGCGCGCGCCGAGAGCGAACCGACCACGAGGCGCTTGCCTTCGAGCTGGCGCAGCGCGTGGCCGACCGCGCCGGGTTCGAGTTCCAGGATCGGATCGCGATTCGACTTCTGGTTGCACGCCGCGACGACGGCGTTGAGCGTCAGCGGATACGTTTCGGGCGTCGTCGACGCCTTTTCGACGAGGCAGCCCAGAACGCGCGCCTCGATCGGTTCGAGCAGGGCGGGGGTGGCGGTGCTGTCGGTGTCGCTCACGGAACGCTCCAGAAGTAACGAAGCCTTAATCATACCCGGCCGCTTTTGCGGGACGTGACACACGTTTCACGCCTCGGTACGTGCTCGAACGTATAGTTACGTTCGAGGTGGCGCTATGAAACGATCGATTCTGGCATTGCTGTGCCTGCTGCCGGCACCGGCGCAGGCGGTGTTCATGGACTGCCTGTTCAACGACGGACTCGAACTGGCGGGCGCGCCGGCGAACTGGGCGGTGAACCTCCGGCTGCAGAACTGCGCGCGCAAGACCGTCGTTCCCGCGGCGAGTCCGTCGCTCGGCATCCTGACGTGGAGCGCGTCGCTCGCGAGTGGCGCGCAAACGTGGGCGAACACCTGCACCTGGGGCCACAGCGGCGCGGCGGGGCTCGGCGAAAACCTCTACGGCGGCGCGGTGTCGTCGGGCTTTCCGACGAACGTCGAGCACGATGCGATCACGAACCCGAACAACTTCGGCTGGGCCGACGAGTTCCCGTTCTACAACTACGCCGCGAACACCTGCGCGAGCGGCCAGCAATGCGGCCACTACACGCAGATGGTCTGGCGCGCGACCACGCAGGTCGGCTGCGCGCTCAAGCAATGCACCACCGGCTCGCCGTTCGGCGCGCAGTTTCCGAACTGGACGGTCGTCGTGTGCCGGTACAGCCCGCAGGGCAACTTCACCGGCCAGCGGCCCTACTGACGCCGCCGCTGCCACAGGTACAGCGGCAGACCGGCCGCGAGCAGCGCGGCGCCCCACGTCAGCGCTTCGGCACCGGTGCCGACGAGCGCGTATGCGGCGTACACGAGCGCGAACGCGGCGACCGCGAGCATCCACGGCCGCCCGCGCTCGATGCGCATCAGCGCCGCCGCGCAGATCAGGAACGGCAGCAGCGACGCGGCCGTCGACAGCAATATCGCCCAGGTGAAGAGGTGCACGAGGCTCGCGCTGTAGTTCGCGCCGACGAGCACGCTCGAGAGCACCGCGCCGAACAACAGGCCGCTGCGCGGCGTGCCGTTCGCGTCCTGTTGCGCGAACAGCGGCGGAAACAGTCCGTCGCGCGCGACCGCGAGCGGCAGCTGGCCGAGCATCATCACCCAGCCGTTCAACGTGCCCAGACAAGTGATCGCCGCGACGAGCGCGACGACGCGGCCGGCCGCGTCGCCGAGCAGCAGGCGCACGGCGTCGACGAACGGCGCGCCGGACGTCGCGAGCGATTCGGGCGGCACGAGCCGCATCACCGCGCTGCACGCGCCGATCGTCACGACGATCGCGATCGCGGTGCCGACGAGCGTCGCGCGCGGCACGGTGCGTGCGGGATCGCGCACGGCGCCGGCCGGCACCGTCGCGCTTTCGAGGCCGAGAAACGCCCACAGCGTGAGCGCCGACGTCGTCATCGCGACGCCGAGCAGACTCTGCCCCGACGGGTTGAACGGCCGCGGCGCGGCGTTCGCGTCGCCGCCGAACCAGGCCAGCCCGACGATCGCGAACGCGACGAGCGCGCCGACCTTGACCAGCGTCGTGACGAGCTGGACGCCGCCGGCGGTGCGCAGTCCGGAAATATTGAAAACGGTACAAAGCCACAAGACCAGAACGGAACAGCCGGCCGCGCGCAGCGGCGTCGCGGTCAGCGCCGGCACGAGCGAGCCGGCATACCCGGTGAACGCGATCGCGATCGCCGGCACGGCGCTCCAGATCGAAATCCAGTAGCACCACGCGACGAGAAAACCGATGCCGTCGCCGAACGCCGCGTGCGCGAACGCGTACGGACCGCCCGACAGCGCCGGTCGCAGCTGCCCGAGCCGCGCGAACACGGCGGCGAGCAGCAGCGCGCCGATCGTGCTGATGATCCAGCCGAGCGCGCTCGCGGCGCCGAACGGCGCGAGGGAACTCGGCAGCAGGAACAGGCCCGAACCGACCATGTTGCCGACGACGAGCGCGGTCGCGGTGGCAAGGCCGATGCTCGGCGCGGCGCCGCCGTCCGGGGCGGCGCTCATGCGCGCCACGCCTGTCGCACGAGTTCGTGAAAATGGTGCACGCCGCTTTCGCGCTTCGGACACAGGCGGCCGGCGAGATATGAGCCCGATCCCAGGCGCCGCTGCACCGCGAGGCAGATGTCGACGTCCTCCTGCTGCACCTCGTCGCTGAACGTCTGGTCCCGTTCGCGTCGTTCGGCTTCGTCGCGACCGGCGTCGTCGCCGGCCGGATAGTAGTAGTCGAAATCGACGCGGCAGCGGTCGACCGCGAGCGGCACGACGCGATTCGTCTGCAGGCGGCCCGGCAGGATGTTCAGCATCGTGTTCGGCCAGACGAAGTAGTACAGCGCGTCGCCGTCGCCGTAGAAATTGCCGTTCGATTCCATCGGGCTCCATTGCAGCGAATACCATGGCGCCAGCTCGGTCGTGTAGCTGCGGTAGTCGAGCAGCCGGTTGAGGGCCGGATGGATGTGCGGGACGTGATAGCCCTCGAGATAGTTGTCGACGTACACCTTCCAGTTGCACGCGATTTCGTAGCTCACGCGGTGGTGGAACGCGTACGCGTCGAGATCGTGGCCGGTCAGCCGCGCGTCGATGCCGGCGAGCACCTCGGCGAGCGGCGGCGCCGCGTCGAGCGCGACGAACACGAGTCCGTGCCACACGGCGACCGCGATTTCGGGCAGGCCGATCGCGGCGACGTCGAAGTCTTCGGCGTCGCCCATTTCCGGCGCGCTGCGCAGCCGGCCCGCGAGCGTATACGTCCAGCCGTGATACTTGCAGCGCAGCGCCTTCGCGCCGCGGCCGTCGCACAGAGCGAGCGGCCCCGCGCGATGGCGGCAGACATTGTGGAAAGCGCGCAGCGCGCCGTCGTCGCCGCGCACGACGAGGATCGGCACGCCGGCGACGTCGGCGACGACGTGGTCGCCGCTGCCGTCGAGCTGGCGCAGGTGCGCAACAAGCTGCCAGCTGCGCGCCAGAATGCGGCGCCGTTCCTCGTTCAGCGCGGCGGCGTCGGTGTAGAACGGGGCGGGCAGGGCTCGCGCCTGCGCGAGCGGCTGCGGCGCGAGCCAGTCGGGATCGGGTCGGAAGGTCATGATGCGCAATCTACCGGTTCCGTACGCTCGCGTCAGTGATGACGCGGCGTTCCTTTCATTTCGGCGCGCCGTAGGACTAGACTCGGGCAGTTCGGCGTCGCAAGGCATCGACGTCGATGGCGAGGCTCCCAGCTAGGAGTTGCAAGCCAGGAGCCTTTCGTTGCATGTAATGCGGCGAGGAGGGTGAAGGTGCGTCCCACCGATATCCGGGTTCCCGATTACTTCCACAAAGTCGTCGATTGCCAGTGGGCTTGCCCGGCGCATACGCCGGTTCCGGAATACATCCGGTTGATCGCAGCGGGGCGCTACGCCGACGCGTACATGGTCAACTGGAAATCGAATGTCTTTCCCGGCGTGCTCGGCCGCACCTGCGACCGGCCGTGCGAACCGGCGTGCCGGCGCGGTCGCGTCGAAGAGAACAACGGCGACAAGCCCGAACCCGTCGCGATCTGCCGTCTGAAGCGCGTCGCCGCCGACAACAAGGGCGACGTCGCCGCGCGCATGCCCAAACGCGGCGCGCCGAACGGCCGCCGCGTCGCGTGCATCGGCGCGGGACCGGCGTCCCTGACCGTCGCGCGCGATCTCGCGCCGCTCGGCTACCACGTCGTCGTGTTCGACGGCGAGGCGAAGGCCGGCGGCTTCATCCGCCAGCAGATACCGCGCTTTCGCCTGCCCGAATCGGTGATCGACGAGGAAACCGGCTACATCCTCGATCTCGGCGTCGAGTTTCGCGCCGGCGAACGCATCGACTCGCTCAAGGCGCTGCTCGCGCAAGGCTACGACGCGATCTTCGTCGGCTGCGGCGCACCGCGCGGTCGCGATCTCGACCTGCCGGGCCGCGCCGAAGCCGCCGCGAACATCCATATCGGCATCGACTGGCTCGCGTCGGTGTCGTTCGGCCACATCGACGCGATCGGCCGCCGCGTGATCGTGCTCGGCGGCGGCAACACCGCGATGGACTGCTGCCGTTCGGCGCGGCGCCTCGGCGGCACCGACGTCAAGGTGCTCGTGCGCTCCGGCTTCGACGAAATGAAAGCGTCGCCGTGGGAGAAGGAGGACGCGCAGCACGAAGGCATCCCGATCCTCGACTACCACGTGCCGAAAGCATTCGTGCACGAGGACGGCAGGCTCGTCGCGATGCGGTTCGAACGCGTGCGCGCCGAGCGCGACGCGAAGGGCCGCCGCCAGCTCGTGCCGACCGGCGAACCCGACGTCGTCGTCGAATGCGACGACGTGCTGATCGCCGTCGGCCAGGAGAACGCGTTTCCGTGGATCGAGCGCGACGCCGGCCTCGCGTTCGACGAATGGAACATGCCGGTCGTCGACAAGACGACGATGCAGTCGAGCCTGCCGCATGTGTTCTTCGGCGGCGACGCGGCGTTCGGCCCGAAGAACATCATCTGGGCCGTCGCGCACGGCCACGACGCCGCGGTGTCGATCGACAAGCTGCTCAACGGCGAAGACGTGAGCGAGCGCCCGCCGCCGACCGTCAACGTGCTGTCGCAGAAGATGGGCATCCACGAGTGGAGCTACGACAACGAAGTGTCGCCGGAAGACCGGCACAAGGTGCCGTGGGCCGCGAGCGAGACGACGCTCGCGAGCATCAAGGTCGAAGTCGAACTCGGCTTCGATCCTGCGACCGCGTGGAAGGAGACGCAGCGCTGCCTCAACTGCGACGTGCAGACGGTGTTCACCGACAAGGTGTGCATCGAATGCGACGCGTGCGTCGACATCTGCCCGATGGACTGCATCAGCTTCACGGCCAACGGCGAAGAATCGCAGCTGCGCCAGCACCTGACCGCGCCGGCGCTGAACCTGACGCAGGACCTGTACGTCTCGGGCGAACTCAAGACCGGCCGCGTCATGGTGAAGGACGAGGACGTGTGCCTGCACTGCGGCCTGTGCGCCGAGCGCTGTCCGACCGGCGCGTGGGACATGCACAAATACCTGATCGACCTGACGCAGGCCGGGCCGAGCTGCCGCGGCAAGTCCGCCCGCAAGGAGGCCGCGTAATGGCTCGTCGCATCATTCGTCCGCAGCGGCGTCGGAGTTGAACGAATGGCCCCGATTTCTGCCGTCAACGATTTCGTCGTCAAGTTCGCCAACGTCAACGGTTCCGGTTCGGCCTCGGCGAACGAATTGTTCGCCAAGGCGATCCTGCGCATGGGCGTGCCGGTCAGCCCGCGCAACATCTTTCCGTCGAACATCCAGGGCCTGCCGACCTGGTACGAAGTGCGCGTCAACGCGCGCGGCTGGCTCGGCCGGCGCGGCGGCGTCGACCTCATGGTCGCGATGAATCCGCAGACGTGGGACGGCGACCTCAAGGAGATCGAACCGGGCGGCTATCTGTTCTACGACTCGACCAAGCCGCTGCCGAAGTCGAAGTTCCGCGACGACGTGACCGTGCTCGGCGTGCCGCTGACCGACATCTGCAACCGCACCTATTCCGAGGCGCGGCAGCGGCAGCTGTTCAAGAACATCATGTACATCGGCGCGCTGTCGGTGCTGCTCGACATCGAGCCCGCGGTCGTCGAAACGCTGCTCGCCGAACAGTACAAGGGCAAAGAGAAACTGCTCGACGCGAACAAGCAGGCGTTCCATCTCGGCCGCGACTACGCGACGGAGCACCTCGCGCATCCGCTCGGCGTGCGCGTGGAGCGCGCCGACGCGGTCGGCGAACGCATCTTCGTCGACGGCAACGCGGCCGCTGCGCTCGGCTGCATCTACGGCGGCGCGACGGTGTGCGCGTGGTATCCGATCACGCCGTCGTCGTCGGTTGCCGAGGCTTTCCAGAAGTACTGCATGAAGTATCGCGTCGACGCGCAAACCGGCACGAACAAGTTCGCGATCATCCAGGCCGAGGACGAAATCGCGTCGATCGGCATGGTCGTCGGCGCCGGCTGGAACGGCGCGCGCGCGTTCACGGCGACGTCGGGGCCGGGCGTGTCGCTGATGACCGAATTCATCGGCCTCGCGTACTTCGCCGAAATCCCGGTCACGATCATCGACGTGCAGCGCGGCGGTCCGTCGACCGGCATGCCGACGCGCACGCAGCAGTCCGACGTGCTCGCGTGCGCGTACGCGTCGCACGGCGACACCAAGCACGTGCTGCTGTTTCCGGAAGATCCGGCCGAGTGCTTCGAGTTTTCGGCGGCGGCGCTGGATCTTGCCGATCGCTTGCAGACGCCGGTGTTCGTGCTGACCGACCTCGACATCGGCATGAACCAGCGCCTGTGCGAGCCGTTCCGCTGGGACGACGCGCGCGAATACGACCGCGGCAAGGTGATGACGCACGCCGAACTCGAAGCGGGCAAGGATTTCGGCCGCTACAAGGACGTCGACGGCGACGGCGTGCCGTATCGCACGTATCCCGGCACGCATCCCACGCGCGGCAGCTATTTCACGCGCGGCACGTCGCGCGATCCGTACGCGCGCTATTCCGAGCGCGGACCCGACTACATTTACAATATGGAACGCCTGCTCAACAAGTTCGACACGGCGCGCTCGCTCGTGCCGCAGCCGGTCGCGCGCGCGGCGAAGCAGAAGGCGCGCTGCGGCGCGCTGTACTACGGCTCGACGAGCCCCGCGATGGCCGAGGCGATCGACGCGCTCGAACGCGAAGGCGTGCACCTCGACACGCTGCGCCTGCGCGCGTTTCCGTTTCCCGAATCGGTGCGCGAATTCATCGACGCGCACGACACCGTGTTCGTCGTCGAACAGAACCGCGACGCGCAGCTGCGCAGCCTCGTCGTCAACGAGTTCGGCATCGACCCGGCGCGGCTCGTGCCGGTGCTGCACTACGACGGCACGCCGATCACCGCACGCTTCATCGCGCGCGCGATTTCCGAACGCGTGCGCTCGGCCGGCGGTCGCGCACAGGGCAACGGCGTCGGCGCGGCGCGAGTCGGAGGCTAGGCGATGGGCGGATCGGTGGCGAACCTCCTTTCGGCTTTCGTCGGCATCATCCTGCTGCTCGCGTTCGTCGTGATCTTCATTCGCACGCAGTCGCCGTGGATCCTCGGCGCTTTGATCGCCGAGGCGGTCACGCTCGCGATGCGCCTGGGTTTCGGCCTCGCGATGCAGAACGAGGCGATCCGCGACATCTACTTGGCCGTGTGGCAGCTTGCCGGGCTCGCGATGGCGGTATGCCTGCTGGCCTATGCGATCAATCTGCCGCCGTTGCGCAGGAATGAACAATGATGCAAATGCTGCCGCGCTTTATCTCCCTCTCCCCCGACGTCGTCGGGGGAGAGGGCTGGGGTGAGGGGGCGGCGCTTCCCACTTCGTCGAGCGCGACGCAGCGCCGGACGCATCCCCCTCACCCCATCCCTCTCCCCCAAGCAAGCTTGGGGGAGAGGGAGTCGCACGACTCGAGGTGATCGAATGACCTACGTCGCCAAACCCAAACTGCACCACCCGACGCTGCCGCAGAATTCGCTGTGCTACACGCGCCGCGACTACGAGGGCAAGATTTCCACCTTGTGCGCCGGCTGCGGCCACGACTCGATTTCGGCCGCGATCATCCAGGCGTGCTGGGAACTCGCGGTCGAACCGCATCGCATCGCCAAGCTTTCGGGCATCGGCTGCAGTTCGAAGACGCCGGACTACTTCCTCGGCCAGTCGCACGGCTTCAACACGGTGCACGGCCGCATGCCGTCGGTGCTGACCGGCGCGAACCTCGCCAATCGCGACCTCTTGTACCTCGGCGTTTCCGGCGACGGCGATTCGGCGTCGATCGGCATCGGCCAGTTCGTGCACGCGATCCGGCGCGGCGTGAACATGGTCTATATCGTCGAGAACAACGGCGTGTACGGCCTGACCAAGGGCCAGTTCTCGGCGACCGCCGACCAGGGCTCGACGTCCAAGCGCGGCGTCGTCAACGCCGACAGTCCGATCGACATGGTCGGCCTCGCGCTGCAGCTCGGCGCCACCTACGTCGGCCGCAGCTTCTCGGGCGACAAGCAGCAGCTCGTGCCGCTGATCAAGGGCGCGATCGCGCACCGCGGCGCGGCATTCCTCGACGTCATCAGCCCCTGCGTCGCGTTCAACAACCACGCCGGCAGCACCAAGAGCTACGAGTACGTGCGCGCGCACAACGACGCGGTCAACCGTCTCGACGTGATTCCGACGCGCGAGGAAATCGCCGTCGACTACGGCGAGGGCGAACTCGTCGAAGTCGAGCAGCACGACGGTTCGGTGCTGCGCTTGCGCAAGCTCGACGCCGGCTACGATCCGCGCGACCGGATCGCCGCGATGAACATCGTGCAGCAGCGCCAGGCGCAGGGCGAGGTCGTCACCGGCCTGCTTTACGTCGACGCCGAATCGGAAGACCTGCACGCGCACCTTTCGACCGACGCGCGCCCGTTCAATACGCTCGGCGCGCGCGAGCTGTCGCCGGGCGCCGCGGTGCTCGACAAGATCAACGCGTCGCTGCGTTAGCCGTCGCCGAGCGCGTCGCGCTCGGCCCGCAGACGCTCGAGTGCGCGCGCCGCGCGCCGCGCGCGCCACAGCGCCCAGACGAACGACGCGAGCGTCGGCGCGACGGCGCCGAGCAGCAGCTTGACCGGATCGGCCGACGGCAACAGCGCGCGCGCGACGAACAGCACGACGACGCACAGCGCGGTACCGGCGCCGAGCTGCGCGAGCACGTAGCGCTCGGCGCGGATGCGTTGGTCGATCAGTGCGACGACGTTCGCCGCCGGTGCCGAAAACAGCGCGTAGCGGCGGCGCAGCCACCAGTGCACGGATTGTCCGCCGATCGCCAGCGCCGCCGCGGCAGCGAGCCAGCGGCGCCCTTCGACGCGTTCGACGGGCAGGTTGAACCAGATGAACGCGACGAGTCCGAGCGTGGCGATCGTCGCGGCCAGTTCCAGCGCGAACAGCAGGCGCCGCCGCCGCTGCAGCCGGCGGATTTCGCGCAGCAGCGTGTCGGCGGCCGGGGCCGGCGCCGAGGTCCACGTCGTTGCAAGGTCGCCCCAGTCGTCGCCGCTCATCGTTCGTCCTCCCGCAGCCGTTCGCGCAGGGCCGCGCGTGCGCGACTCAATCGCCGATCCACCGTATTGACGCCGACGCCGACGACGTTCGCGATTTCGGCGCTCGTGAAACCTTCGAGCACGAGCAGCACGCATTCGCGCTGTCCGAGCGGCAGTTGCCGGATCGCCGCGGCGAGACGCTCGCGGCGCTGCTCGATGTGCGCCGCCTCGTCCGGCACGGCGGCGGTCGCGACGACATCGACGTCGTCGATGTCGTCGGTCGGCGCCTGCGCGTCGCGCCGGCAGCCGTCGAGCGCCGCGTACTGCGCGACGCGCGCGACGAACGCCTTGAGCGATCCGTCGCCGCGCCAGGCCGGCAGCGCCTTCCACACGGCGACGCTCATTTCCTGCAGCAGATCGTCGCGCGCGGCACGGTTCGATGCATAGCCCGCGGCGATTCGCGCCAGCATGCCGGCGTGCTCGCGCAGCGTCGCCTCGATGCCGGGCGCGGCGTTCACGCGGCCGCGACGTCGCGCCAGGCCGTGTAGGCGATCAGGCTGAACCACGGCAGCACGACGATGGCCACGAGCGGTTGCGCGACCATGAGCGCTGTCAGTTCCAGCGTGCACAAAGTGTACACGGCGACCGGCTTTCCGTTGCGCAGGAGGAACGCGAGCCCTTCGCCGAGCGCGTCGACGACACGGTCGTTCGTCAGCGCGATGCGCGGAACCGCGAACATCGTCAGCACCGCGGGCAGGGCGCCGCCGGCAAGGATCAGCGCGAATTCGCGGCGGGAAAAATGCAGCTCGGCGACGTTGCCGGTCGCGAGCGCGATGGCCTGGTCGACGCCGCCGACGATCGCGGCCGCACCGAGCTGGAACGCGAACACGACGAGCGCGATCGCCGCGTACGCGACGACGTGCAGTGGCCGTTCCGCGATTGCGCGCAGCGCGGCGCCCGGCGCGAACCGGTCGCCGCGCGCCTTCGCGTCGATCATGCACAGCACCCACATGCCGACGACCGGCACGAGGCATTTCGACAGCACGATGCCGACGCGCGGCACCGCCTGGATGATGGCTTCGACGAAGAGCGGCAGCGCCGCGAGCAGCACGAAGCGCAGCGGCGCGCGGCGAAACAGCCGCCACGCCTCGCCGGACCAGTGTCCGAAACGCTTCCAGTGGTTGGTTTGCGGGGTGTCGAGGGCAGGTTGAACCAGCGTGGTCATGATCGTCTCCTTGGCTTGTGTGCCGGTACAGACGAAGCGACCGCGAAAAACCTGACATGCCTATTCGCGGTTGAACGCCACCACCGCATCGAGCGCGTCGCCGAGCCGCTCGACGCCGACAACTTCCATTTCGCCGATTTTGCCTTTTTTCGGCGCGTTCGCCTTCGGCACGATCGCGCGCAGGAAGCCGTGCGTCGCGGCTTCCTTCAGGCGTTCCTCGCCGTTCGGCACCGGGCGGATTTCGCCCGACAGGCCCACTTCGCCGAACGCGACGAGCTTGTCCGGCAGCGCGCGGTCGCGAAAGCTCGACAGCACCGACAGCAGCACCGGCAGGTCGGCCGCGGTTTCCTGCACGCGAATGCCGCCGACGACGTTGACGAACACGTCCTGGTCGTACACCGCCGCGCCGCCGTGGCGGTGCAGCACCGCGAGCAGCATCGCGAGCCGGTTCTGTTCGAGGCCGAGCGCGACGCGCCGCGGATTGGCCAGCGGCGACTGATCGACCAGCGCCTGCACTTCGACGAGGAGCGGCCTCGTGCCCTCGCGCGTGACCATCACCGCGCTGCCGGGCGTCGGGCCCGCGTGCGCCGACAGGAAGATCGCCGACGGATTCGGCACTTCGCGCAGGCCCTTGTCCGACATCGCGAAGACGCCGAGTTCGTTGACCGCGCCGAAGCGGTTCTTGAACGCGCGCAGCACGCGGAAACGGCTGCCCGATTCGCCTTCGAAGTACAGCACCGCGTCGACCATGTGCTCGAGCACGCGCGGTCCCGCGATGCCGCCTTCCTTGGTCACGTGGCCGACGAGAAACACGCTCGTGCCCGATTCCTTGGCAAAGCGCGTGAGCTTGGCGGCCGATTCGCGCACCTGGCTGACCGAGCCGGGCGCTGCGGTCAGAAGCTCGGTCCAGATCGTCTGGATCGAGTCGACGACGAGCACGTTCGGCTTGTCTTTCGCCACGTGTTCGATGATGCGTTCGATGCACGTTTCGGGCAGGCAGCGCAGCGGTTCGAGCGCGAGCGACAGGCGCTGCGCGCGCGCGGCGACCTGCGCGACCGATTCCTCGCCGGTGACGTAGAGGCCCGACAGTCGCGTGCCGAGCGAACCGAGCATCTGCAAGAGCAGCGTCGACTTGCCGATGCCGGGATCGCCGCCGATCAGGACGACCGAACCTTCGACGAGGCCGCCGCCGAGCACGCGATCGAGTTCGCCGATGCCGATCGACGTGCGCGACTCGACGTTCTGCGCGACGTCGGCGAGCGACTGGATGCGGATCTGCGCCGTTTCGCCGGCATAGCCCGCGCGGCGCTGCGCGCCGGCCGCCTTCGCCGCCGGTTGCAGCACGATTTCGCTGAGGGTGTTCCACGCGCCGCAATCGGTGCACTGGCCCTGCCACTTGCTGTGCTCGGCGCCGCATTCGTTGCAGACGTACGCCGTTTTGGCCTTGGCCATGGAAGGTCTCGCGCGGGGAATCGCGCGGAAGTCTAAACGTTCGCGTCCCACGCGGTGAGACGCGGGCGTATCGCCGCCGGCCGTCGAGAGACAGCGAAGGCGCGCAAGCCAGGCTTGCGCCGTTCTCGTCAACCGGCATCCTCGACGAACAGCACGCGCCGCGTCATGCCGCAGGTGAGGTCGTATGCAATCGTGCCGGCGTGCGCGGCGACCGTTTCGATCGGCAGTCCGCGGCCCCACAGGATCGCACGGTCGCCGACCCGCGCGTCGGGCACGTCGCGCAGGTCGATCGTGACGAGATCCATCGACACGCGTCCGACGATTCGCGCGAGGCGCTCGCCCAGAAGCACCGGCGTGCCGCTCGCGGCGCTGCGCGGATAGCCGTCGCCGTAGCCGATCGCGACGACGCCGACCGGCATGTCGGCCGGCGCGGTCCACGTGCCGGCGTAGCCGACGCGTTCGCCCTTGGTGATGCGGTTGACGGCGATCAGGCGCGTCGACAGCGTCATGGCCGGTGCGAAGCCGAAATCCTCGCCGCACTTGCCGTCGACGACCGAAAGGCCGTACAGCAGGCCGCCGGTGCGCACCCAGTCGCCGCGCGCGGCGGGCCAGCCGAGCACGCCCGCCGAGTTCGACAGGCAGCGAGCGCCGGGCAGGCGGGCAGCGACCGCCTCGAAGCGCGCGATCTGTTCGGCGGTCACCGCATTGTCGAATTCGTCGGAAGACGAGAAATGCGTCATCAGCACGATGTCGCGGTCGACGGAGGCGAGCGCCGTCAGGCGCGCGTGCGCGGCGAGCGCGTCGTGCGGCGCGAAGCCGAGGCGGTGCATGCCGGTGTCGATCTTGAGCCATACGCGCAGCGGCCGCGCGTCGCGGTCGGCTTCGAGCCAGGCGATCTGCGCGTCGTGGTGAATCACCGCGTCGAGTTTCAACCGGCGCATTTCGGCGAGATCGGCCGCCTCGTCGGGGCCGGAGAGAACGACGATGCGCTGGCGGTGCCCGGCCGCGCGCAGGCGCTGTCCGTCGGCGATCGCGGCGACGCCGAACGCATCGGCGTCGGCCAGCGTACGGGCGACGCGTTCGAGGCCGTGGCCGTAGCCGTCGGCCTTGATCACGGCCATCACGTTCGCGCCTTGCGCGAGGCTGCGCACGCGCGCGAGGTTCGCGCGCAGCGCGGATAGATGGATCGTTGCGACGGCGGTGCGGCTCACGCGGACTCCGGGCACGGGCTCCGGGCGTTATTCGTACGAGCCGAGATAATTGTCCGAAGCGTAATTTTCAAATTTTGTATATTGCCCCAGGAACGTCAGCTTGACGCTGCCGGTCGGACCCGAGCGCTGCTTGCCGATGATGATTTCGGCGAGGCCCTTGTCCGGCGAATCCTGGTTGTAGTACTCGTCGCGGTAGATGAACATGATGACGTCGGCGTCCTGCTCGATGGCGCCCGATTCGCGCAGGTCGGCCATCACGGGACGCTTGTCGGCGCGCTGTTCGAGCGAGCGGTTGAGCTGCGACAGCGCGATCACCGGCACATGCAGTTCCTTGGCGAGCGCCTTCAAGTTGCGCGAAATTTCTGAAATTTCGGTGGCACGGTTCTCGCGATTGCCGGGCACCTGCATGAGCTGGAGGTAGTCGATCACGATGAGACCGAGGTCGTGCTCGCGCTTCAGGCGCCGGCAGCGCGCGCGCAGTTCCGACGGCGACAGCGCCGGCGTGTCGTCGATGAAGATCTTGGCCTCGGAGAGCAGCGTGATCGCCGAGGTGACGCGCGGCCATTCCTCTTCCTGGATGTCGCCGTTGCGCAGATGCTGCTGGTTGATGCGGCCGACCGACGAGATGAGACGGAACGCGAGCTGCGAGGCCGACATTTCCATCGAGAACACGGCGACGGCCTTCTTCGTGCGCATCGCGGCGTTCTCGGCCATGTTGAGCGAGAACGCGGTCTTGCCCATCGCCGGTCGCGCCGCGACGATGATGAGGTCGGACGGCTGCAGGCCGGCGGTCATTTCGTCGAGGTCGGTGAAACCGGTCGGAATGCCGGTGACGCTGCCCTTGTTCTCGAAGCGGCTGTGCAGGATCTGGAACGCTTCCTTGACCGCCGAGCGCATCGACACGAAACCCTGTCGTCCGCGCGCGCCGGCTTCGGCGATATGGAACACGCGCTGCTCGGCCGCTTCGAGGATTTCCTGGACGCTGCGGCCTTCCGGTGCGAAGCCGTCGCCGACGATTTCGGTGCCCGCGTCGATCAGCTGCCGCAGCACCGACTTCTCGCGCACGATGTCGCAGTACGCGGTGATGTTCGCGGCGCTCGGCGTGGTGTTGGCGAGCTGCAGCACGTAAGCGGTGCCGCCGACGAGTTCGGAGATGCCCTGCGATTCGAACCATTCGCCGAGCGTGACCGCGTCGCACGGCAGGCTCTTGTTCGAAAGCTCGGTGATCGCGCGAAAGATCAGGCGGTGATCCTTGCGGTAGAAGTCGTCTTCGTTGAGACGGTCGGCGACGCGGTCCCACGCTTCGGGCGACAGCATGAGGCCGCCGAGCACGGCCTGTTCGGCGTCGATCGAATGCGGGGGGACGCGCAGCGCATCGACCCGCTGCGTGGTTTTGCGTTCGGCGGAGGCGGACATGGAATGCGGGCTCGCTGCAGTGGCGTCGGGACGCCTCGCACGATCATGCGCAGCCTCGTCTCAGTTGTCGAGACAACAAACTGTGGCGTGGCTGTGGATAACTTGTGCGCAGGCCGCGTGGAAGCTGTGAAAACGCGACGGGCGCCCTGCGGCGCCCGTCGCGGTATTGCTGGCGGTGCGATCAGCCTTCGTTCGTGACCACAACCTTGACGGTCGTGTGCACGTCGGCGTGCAGGTGCACGTGCACTTCGAATTCGCCGATGTGACGGATCGGGCCTTCGCCCATGACGACTTCCGACTTTTCCAGCGGCTTGCCGGCGGCGGTGAACGCCTCGGCGATGTCGCGCGGGCCGACCGAGCCGAACAGCTTGCCTTCCGGGCTCGCGTTCGCGCCGATCGTGACGGACGCGCCTTCGAGGGCGGCCTTGCGCGCTTCGGCGCCGGACAGGACCTGGTTCGCCTTCGCTTCGAACTCGGCGCGGCGCTGTTCGAACTGCGCGACGTTCTCGGCGGTGGCGGCGACGGCCTTGCCCTGCGGGACGAGGAAGTTGCGGCCGTAACCCGGCTTCACCTTGACCTTGTCGCCGAGCGCGCCGAGATTTTTCACTTTCTGCAGAAGGATAAGTTCCACGGTATTGCTCCAGTCGTTAGCACCGTCGACGACGGTGCAGCGGTTTGCTGTCCGATTGGACAAGAAGCTTTCGAACCCTCTCCCCCAAGCTTGCTTGGGGAGAGGGCAGGGTGAGGGGGCGACGCCGTGTTCTTCGTCGACGTCGACGAAGTGCGATGCGTCGCCCCCTCACCCGACCCTTTCCCCGACGGCGTCGGGGGAAAGGGCTCAAGCGCGTTGACGAATCAGTGGTTGTCGCAGTACGGCAGCAGCGAGAGGAAGCGAGCGCGATTGATCGCGGTCGTCAGCTGGCGCTGGTACTTCGCCTTCGTGCCGGTGATGCGGCTCGGGACGATCTTGCCCGTTTCGCCGATGTACTGGCGCAGCGTGTTGAGATCCTTGTAGTCGATCTCGACGGTGCCTTCGGCGGTGAAACGGCAGAACTTCTTGCGACGGAAAAACTTCGACATGATGTGCTCCTGACCTTAGGCCGCTTCGGCATCGTTGGAATCGTTGCCGCCACCGAAACCGCCCTCGTCGTCGTCGCGACGACGGCGTTCGCCGTTCTTCTCGTCCTTCGTCTTCATGATGAACGACTGTTCCGTCACGGACTCGTCGCGCACCAGGATGAGGTGGCGCAGCACGGCGTCGTTGAAGCGGAAGCCGGACTCGAGTTCGGCGAGGACCGACTGGCTGCACTCGATGTTCATCAGAACGTAGTGCGCCTTGGCGAGGTTCTGGATCGGGTAGGCCAGCTGGCGGCGGCCCCAGTCTTCCAGACGGTGGATGGCGCCCTTGTCGCCTTCGATCAGCGTCTTGTAACGCTCGATCATGGCGGGCACCTGTTCGCTCTGGTCGGGATGGACCAGGAACACGATTTCATAATGACGCATGGTGACTCCCTTGTGGATGACGGACGAGGCGGGCTCGTCGCGCAGCCTCCCGCGGCGCGGTAAGGCAAGGCCTTCCCGCCGGGACGGCAGGAAGGGGCGCGCATTCTACGGGAGCCGGGGCGTCCGGCGCAACTGGGGGTTGGCGCAACTCGTTGATTTACAGGGTCGCCAGCCACTCGTCGTCGGAGCCCTCGTTGACGCCCTCGAACAGGAACGTCGACAGGTAGCGTTCACCGGTGTCGGGCAGCATCGCGAGGATCACCGCGCCCTCGGGCGCCGATTTCGCGACCTCCAGCGCCGCGGCGAACGTGCCGCCGGCCGAAATGCCGCAGAAAATGCCTTCTTCGGCAGCGAGTTGCCGCGCCGTGTCGCGGGCCGTCACGTCGTCGACCGGCACGATTCGATGCGCCACGTCGCGCTTGAGCACCGCCGGGACGAAATCGGGCGTCCAGCCCTGGATCTTGTGCGGCTTCCACTCGGCGCCCGATAGCAGCGACGCGCCGGCCGGCTCGGTCACGACGATCTCGACCTCGGGCCGCGCCAGCCGGATCATTTCTCCGGCGCCGGTCAGCGTGCCGCCGGTGCCCCAGCCGGTCACGAACGCGTCGAGGCGGCGGCCGGCGAAGTCCTGCAGGATTTCCGGGCCGGTCGTGTTGCGGTGATACGCCGGGTTCGCCTCGTTCTCGAACTGCCTGGCGAGAAACGCGCCGTGCTTCGCGGCGAATTCTTCGGCGCGCCTGACCATGCCGCTGCCGCGCTCGGCGGCCGGCGTCAGCAGCACCTTCGCGCCGAGCGCGCGCATGATCTTGCGCCGCTCGATCGAGAACGTCTCGACCATGAACGAGACGAACTGGTAGCCCTTCGCCGCGCAGACCATCGCGAGTGCGATGCCGGTATTGCCCGAGGTCGCCTCGACGATCATCTGGCCGGGTTTGAGGAGACCCTTCGCTTCGGCGTCGAGCACGATCGCGAGCGCGAGGCGGTCCTTCACCGACGACATCGGGTTGAACGCTTCGAGCTTGACGTACATCTCGACGCCGGCCGGCGCGAGGCGGTTGATGCGCACGATCGGCGTGCGGCCGACCGTTTCGAGGATGTTCGCGTAGATCATGGCGGGCTCCGTTCGCGGCGAGATCTGAAGATTACTCTAGTGTTCCAACCCACAAGTTTCCAAACATTCCGGTGTCTTTCACCGCGATACGTCGTTGCGCCTCGTCGCCGTACTGCCCGTACGACTCCTCGGCGCGCCTAGTCTCGCGGCGAAATCCATCCGGAATCTTACGTTTGAAAACCTGTGGGTCGAAACACTGGCGCCGCGCCGCCGGCGTTACCGCACGATGCGCGCGAGCGCCCGCTTCGCCGCGTCGAACGAAAAATGCCGTTCGACGTTGGCGAGGCCGTTCGCCGACAGCGTGTTCCACAGCGCCTCGTCGCCGTACAGGCGCACGACGTCGGCGGCGAACGCCGCAGCGTCGGTCGCCACGAGCACGTCCGAGCCTTCGGCGATGTGCATGCCTTCGACCGCGGACGGCGTCGCGACCACCGGCAGGCCGTAGCTCATCGCCATGTTCACCTTGCCCTTGACGCCGGCGCCGTAGCGCAGCGGCGCGACCGACACGCGGCAGCCGTCCATGAACGGTTCGAGATCTTCGACGAAGCCGTGCACGACGAAGTCGTCGGCCGCGAGCGCGAGCACGCCTTCGGGCGGAGGCTGGCCGATCACGTGGAAGCGCACGCCCGGCAGCGCCGCGCGGATCGCGGGAAACACGTCGCGGCCGAACCACAGCACGGCGTCTTCGTTCGGCGGATGCATGAAGCTGCCGACGAAGACGATGTCCTTGCGCTCGCCGAACGGGCGCCGGCAGCCGAACACTTCGTGCACATTGGAAAGAATCTCCACGCGCGCCTGCGGCAGCTCGCGCGCGAGCAGGTCGCGCTCGACCGGGCTGACCACGAGCGTCACGTCGCATTCGCGGATGAGTTTCAATTCCTGCGCGCGCGTCGTTTCGGCGCGACGCAGGAGGTCGGCGCTGTTTTCGAGCTTCGCGGCGCGCTGTTCGCGCAGGTAGTGCAGGTCGACCGTGTCGAAGATCAGCGTCGCGCGCGGCGCGTACAGGCGCGCAAGGCCGAGATAGTTGATCGCGATGTAGTGGCGCGACAGCAAGATCGCGTCGAACTCGTCGCCGCGCTGGCGGAACAGCCGCACCGCATCGGTCAGGTAGGGCGCGTACAGCGCTTCGACGCCGAGCGCCTGCAGCGCCGGCGTGTAGCGGTCGAGGTAGAGCCGGTTTTCGGCGAAGAACGTCACCTGCCAGCCGAGCGCGCGCATCAGGCGCATGAGATTGACCATGCGCAGCGAACCCGAATCCTGGTCCGGCGTCGGCGTGCACGCGTCGACGATCAGGATGCGCTTGCCCGCGCGGAACGTCGCGGCGCGCGGCGCCTTCGCCGCGTCGTCGATCGGCGCCGGCTGGCGCGAAAGTTCATCCTTCCACTTTTCCAGGAATTTCGCGTGGTTGATCGTCTGGAAGCGCTTCATGCCGGTGCCGGCCGTGTCGGTGCCGGCGGTGACGCCTTCGAAGTGGATCACGGTCGCGCGCGGCTCGACGAACACCTTGAGCCCCGCCTTGCGCACGGCGAACGCGAGATCGGTGTCCTCGTAGTACGCCGGCGCGTAGCGCTGATCGAAGCCGCCGAGCCGTTCGAACAGTTCGCGGCGTAGCACGATCGCGGCGCCCGAGCAGTAGTCGGCCTCGCGGCGGAAGTTGTAGCGCGGGTCGGCCGGATCGTCGAAACGGCCGTAGTTCCAGCCCGAGCCGTCGTTGAACACGATGCCGCCGGATTCCTGCAGACGCCCGTCGGGATACACGAGTTTCGCGCCGACGAGGCCGGCGTCGGGTTCCTCGGCGAACACGGCGACGAGCGTGTCGAGCCAGCCCGGCGTGACCACGGTGTCGTTGTTGAGGAACAGCACGAATTCGCCGCGCGCGGCGGCGGCGCCGGCGTTGCACGAACCGACGAAGCCGAGGTTCTGCGCGTTGCGGATCGCGCGCACGCCGTCGACGTCTTCGAGGCGGCGCTGCGTATCGTCGGTCGAGCAGTCGTCGACGACGATCGTTTCGAACGACGTCGCGCCCGCATGCTCGGCGAGGCTGCGCAGGCAGGCGACGGTGTAGACGATCTTGTTGTAGACCGGGATCACGATCGACACGCGCGGCGTCGCGCTCGTCGGCACGGCGAACACCTCGCCGTCGTCCTCGGGCAGGCCCGCGACCGCGACCGTCGGCACCTTGGCGCGCGCGAACTCCTTGAGCGCGCGGCGGAACGTGCCGGCGAGGCCGCGCCGCGCGATGCTGCCGCGCGTGCGGCGCCAGCCGTTGACGAGGCGCGAGCGGTAGAACGCCAGGCGCGCGCGCAGCCCCTTGAACTTGCGCTTGGCGTAGCGCAGCGGGCGCGTGATGCGCCACGAAATGCTGCCGTAGGCGAGATCGAGTTCTTCCTTGAGCGCCAGCGCCCAGCGCGTGCGTTCGGCGAAATCCTCTTCGACCTGCAACAGGCTCTTGAGCCAGCGGCCGCGTTCTTCGTAGTCGTTGCGCAGCTCGCGGTTTTCGCTTTCCTGCGCCTGCAGCGCGACCAGCGTCGTGCGTTGCTCGCGCTCCAGACCGATCGCCCATTCGGCGCGTGCGTCGAGTTCGGCCGACTGCTCGCGCACGGTGCGCGCGAGCGTCGCAGCGCGCGCGCGCTGGGCGTCGAGTTCGCCGCGCAGCGCGAAGAGCTGCAGCAGTTCCGTCGCGGCCGGCCGCGCCTGCGCGACGCGCGCGAGTGCGCGTGCGGGAAGCACCGCCGCGTAGTCGGCCGCCATCGCCGCAACGTCGCGCACGGGCAACGTCGCCAGATGCGCGCGCACGGCCGCGAGCGATTCGCGCGACGCGGCCAGCGCCGCGACGCGCGCGGCGATCGCCGCGGCGTCGGGTTCGACCAGAAAACCGTCGACGCCGTCATGCAGGCGCTCGGCGAGCGCGCCGACGCGCGTCGCGATCACCGGCAGGCCCAGGCTCAGGCACTCCGACAGCGTGTAGCTGAACGTTTCGGCGACGGTCGGCAGGATCAGCGCGGCGTCGGGCGCCAGCGTGTCGACGAGCGCCGGCAGTTCGTCGCGCCGGTAGTTGAGCAGCACGTGCACGTTGCGCTCGCCGAAAAACGCCTGCGCTTCGGCGCCGGCGCCGACGAGAAAGAGATCGGCGTGTTCGCGCAGTGCCGGCAGCGCGGCGAGCAGCAGTTCGGCGCCCTTGCCGCGACGCACGCGGCCCGGCACGACGAGGCGCAGGCGCGCGCGCGGCGCGCGCGGCGCGACCGCTTCGCGCGGCGGCCACGCGGCGATGCCGTGGGCGACGACGTCCGACGTCAGCGCGCGCAGTTCGGGTGCGAGCCGCAGCACGTTCGCGAGCGCGCTGCGGCTCGGCGCGACGATCCGCGCCGATGCGGCGAGCAGCGCCTGCACGTAGCCGTCGCGCAGCGCGCGCCAATGCGCCGGATCGCGTTCGGCGAATTCGAACTCGCCGTCGGCCGCGGCGAGGTCGCCGGCGCGCTGCGCGTCGTCGAATGCGAGCTTCGCATCGCCGAAGTCGCGATGCAGGATCGGCCACAACGGATAGCAGTCGTGCGCGACGACGACGGTCGGCAGGCCCGAACGCAGCGCGTCGAGACTGTGGCCGATCAGCGACGACACCATCACCGCGTCGACCGCCTGTTCGGCGACGATCGCGTCGAAGAACGCGCGCCAGTCGGCGTCGGCGAGCGCCGTGTCGGCGATCGGCCGCGGCAACGCGAGCCGGCGCAGCGGCGGCCCGGCGAAACTCCCGTCGACGAGTTCGAGCGCCTCGCCGTAGCGGCGGCGCGGAAAGTCGCCGCGCGCTATGAGCACGCGGTGGATGCGCGACGTGTCGCTCGCGGCGAGATCGCGCACGAAGCGCTCGGCGCCGCCGCCCCAGCCGTGCAGCACGTGCAGCACGACCGGCCGCGGATCGCAGCCGGCGCGCGCCGGGTTGCAGGCGTCGTCGGCCAGCGCGAGGGCCAGTTGCGCGCGCAGCTCGCCGAGCGCGTCGCCGGGCGCGTCGTCGCGCGCTATGCGGCGCTTCGGACCCGCCACGTACAGATGATCGAGCAGCACGCAGCGCCGCGGTGCGAACGCGCCGAACGTGTCGCCTTGTGCAATCGTGGCGATGTCGCTTTCGCGCAGTCGTTCGCCGTGCCAGGCCGAGAGCAGCGGCGAGACGTCGGCCGCGGCGATCAGCGCGCGGCGGCCGTACGCGTAGCACAGCGCGTCGATGCGATCGACGCCGGCCGTACCCGGCGCCGCGAGCGGATGGCGCGACGCGGCCGTGTTGTCGAGCGGGCCGGCCGCGAGCACGTCCGGCTGCGCGAGCGCCGCCACGAGGCGTTCGTACCAGAAGGGCGGCAACGCGGTACCCGCCGCGAGCAATACCACGTGCGTACCCGGGCGGTACTCGCGTGCCCAGGCCAGCTGCGCGGCGCGCGTGTCGCCGGCCGCCTGCGCCGTGGCGATGCGGGCGAGGTCCGGCGCGTGCGTTGCCACGGTTTCGACGCCGTCGGGCAAGGTGTCGGCGAGGGCCTGCCACCAGGCGGCGGACGCGCCGGCGCCATGGACGAGGAGTAGTGCGGGGCTTGCGTGGGCGGAAGGCACTGAGTCGAGAAATCCTTGTGGCGCCGCGATAGCCGGGCACGTAAACCGCCCAATTATCCCGAATGCCGGCTGAAGGGGAAACCGTGACGGCCCGGAAGCGTCTTTCGTCGCCGGCCGAGGGGGCGGCCGGATCGGCTACACTCCCGGCACTCACCGAGGCCGCCGACCGCACTTGTTCACCGACTTATCTGCCCGTCTCGCCGCCGCAGCGCGCATCGTCTGGCGCTGGGCGCGGGTCCCGTTCTGGTTCGGCCTCGGTTTCGCGATTGCGTTCGGCGTGCCGTACGTGCTGCATCTGGACACGCAGGTGCGCGCGCGCTTCGACGATCTGTCGTGGGAAACGCCGACGCGCGTCTACGCGCGACCGCTGCTGCTCGCGCCCGGCGAGCCGCTCGATGCCGCCACGCTGCTGCTCGAACTCGACGCCGCCCGCTACGACGAGGTGACCGGCGCGCGCCAGCCCGGCACGTTCATGCGCGACGGCGACCGCTTCGTCATCGCGCGCCGCTCGTTCGTCACGCTCGAAGGCATGGAGCGCGCGCGGCGCGTCGAAGTGGTGCTGCAGCGCGCGCGCGTCGCGACGATCAAGGACATCGACAACGGCCAGACGCTCGCGCAGCTGCGCCTCGACCCCGCGCGCATCGCCACGCTCTACGGCGCCGAACAGGAAGAACGCCGCGTCGCAAAGCTCGGCCAGATGCCGCCGCTGCTCGTGCAGGGGCTGCAGGCGGTCGAGGATCGCGACTTCAAGCATCACTTCGGCATCGACTTCACCGCGATCGTGCGCGCGATGCTCGCGAACGCGCGCGCCGGCCATCTCGTGCAGGGCGGCTCGACGCTGACGCAGCAGCTCGTCAAGAACCTGTTTCTCGACCGCAGCCGCAGCCTCGTGCGCAAGTTCAACGAAGCGGTGCTCGCGATGCTGATCGAAGCGCGCTACGAGAAGCAGCGCATCCTCGAAGCGTACGTCAACGAAATCTTTCTCGGACAGCAGGGCGGCCAGGCCGTGCACGGCTTCGCCGCGGCGAGCGAATTCTATTTCGGCCGCGAGCTCAACACGCTGCGCGTGCCCGACGTCGCGCTGCTCGTGGGTCTCGTGCAGGGCCCGAGCTACTACGATCCGCGGCGCTACCCCGAACGCGCGCTGGCGCGGCGCAACCTCGTGCTGTCGATGTTCTTCGAGACGGGCCTCGTCAGCGACGACGAATACGCCCGCGCGAAGGCCGCGCCGCTCGGCGTATCGGAAAGTCCGGGCCTGCCGCGCAACCGTTTTCCGGCATTTCTCGATCTCGTGCGCGGACAGTTGACGCGCGACTACGACGACGCCGCGCTGCGCGGCGCGGGCCTGACCGTGCTCACGACGCTCGCGCCGTCGACGCAGATGCTCGCCGAGCGCGCGCTCGTCGAGACGCTCGCCGCGCTCGGCAAGAAGCAGGACGGCACGCAGGCCGCGATGGTGGTGACCGGCGCGCGCAGCGGCGAGGTCGCCGCGGTCGTGGGCGATCGCGCGCCCGATCAGCCCGGCTTCAATCGCGCGATCGACGCGCGCCGGCCGATCGGTTCGCTGGTCAAGCCGTTCGTCTATCTCGTGGCGCTGGCGCAGCCGCAGCGCTACTCGCTCGCGAGCATCGTCGACGACGCGCCGGTCGCGCTGCCGCAGCCGAACGGCAAGACGTGGATGCCGCAGAACGCCGACAAGGAGGCGCACGGCCCGGTGACGCTGATCGACGCGCTGGCGCGGTCGTGGAATCTCGCGACGGTGCGGCTCGGCATGCTCGTCGGCGTCGACCGCGTGCGCGCGCTGCTCGCCTCGTTCAATCTCGCATCGCCGATCAACCCGAATCCGTCGCTGCTGCTCGGCGCGCTCGACCTGTCGCCGCTGGAAGTGGCGCAGCTGTACCAGTATTTCGCGGCCGACGGCCATGCGCTGCCGGTCGTCGCCGTGCGCGGCGTGCTCGATCTCGACGGCCGGCCGCTGCGGCGCTACGGCGTCAAGCCCGGCGCCGGCGACTACGTCGACGCGGCGCGGCTGGTAAGCTACGCGCTGCAGCAGGCGCTGACGACCGGCACCGGCAAGGCGGTGGGCGCAAGTCCGCTCGCGGCGCTCAACGCGGCCGGCAAGACCGGCACGAGCGACGATTCGCGCGACAGCTGGTTCGCCGGCTACACGGGCGATCATCTCGCCGTCGTCTGGGTCGGCCGCGACGACAACAAGCCGACCGGCCTCGTCGGCGCGACCGGCGCGCTGCGCGTGTGGATGGCGCTGTTCGGACGGTTGCCGAGCCGGCCGCTCGATCTCGATCTCGGCGGCGGCATCGAAATCGCCTGGGTCGACCCGACGAGCGGCAAGCGGACGCGGCCCGAATGCGAAGGCGCGCGGCAGATGCCGTTTCTCGCCGGCTACGCGCCGCAGGAAGAAGAGGGCTGCGCGCTGCAGCGGCTGCGCGAATGGTTCGGCGGCGATTCCGGCGAAGCCGGCGCGCATTGATCACGAAGATGCAACAAGGTGCAGAATGAACGTTTTTGCTTTGTCGATTCGTAGTGCCGGCGTCGCCAGCCTGCTCGCGCTCGCCGCCTGCGGCGGCGCGCCGTCGCCGCAGCAGGCGCCCGCGCAGGCCAAGGTCGAGCGCGACTACATCATGGAGATCCGCGCGGCGGGCTATGCCAGCACGTCGGCGGTCGAAGTGCAGCCGCTGCGCGATCCGGCCGTCGACGGTTTCCTCAAGCAGGCCGCCGACCTCGAAGCGCAGCACAAGTACGCCGACGCGACGGCGACCGTCGACCGGGCGCTCAAACTCGCGCCGGACGCGCCGGAGATCCTGCAGCTCAAGGCCGAACTGATGATGCCGCAGGGCAAGTACGCCGACGCAGAGGCGCTGGCGCGCAAGTCTTACGATCTCGGCCCGAAGCTCGGCAGCCTGTGCGCGCGCAACTGGCAGACCGTCATCGAAACGCGCCGCGTCGCGCGCGACGACGCCAGCGTCGAGAGCGCCAAGGGCCAGCTCGCGTCGTGCCGCGTCGCGCCGCGTCAGCGGCTCTGAACCGCGCGTGCGGGATATCGCCGAACTCCTGGGCGCGGACGGCGTCTTCGCGCGCGAAGTGCCGGGCTTCGCGCCGCGCGCCGCGCAGCAGGAAATGGCGCGCGCGGTCGCCGACGCGATCGCCGATCGCCATACGCTGATCGCCGAGGCCGGCACCGGCACCGGCAAGACGTTCGCGTACCTCGTGCCGGCGCTCCTGTCGGGCAAGCGCGTGATCGTCTCGACCGGCACGAAGACGCTGCAGGACCAGCTGTTCCACCGCGACCTGCCGCGCGTGCGTCAGGTGACCGGCGCGCGCCTGAAGGCGAGCCTGTTGAAAGGCCGCGCGAATTATCTATGCCTCTACCGGCTCGACCAGGCGAGCCGCGACGGGCGCTTCCCGTCGCGCGAGCAGGTCGGGCAGTTGCAGCTGCTGCGCGCGTGGTCGACGCGCACGGCATCGGGCGATCGCGGCGAATTCGCCGACGTGCCCGAAGATTCGCCGCTGTGGCCGCGCGTGACGTCGACCACCGAGAACTGCCTCGGCGCCGACTGCCCGATGTTCAACGACTGCTTCGTCGTCAAGGCGCGCCGCGCGGCGCAGGAAGCCGACGTCGTCGTGGTGAACCATCATCTGCTGTTCGCCGACCTCGCGATCAAGCAGGAGGGCTTCGGCGAAATCCTGCCCGGCGCGCACGCGTTCGTGCTCGACGAGGCGCATCAGATTCCCGATCTCGCCGGGCAGTTCTTTTCGGTCAGTTTTTCCGCGCGACAGGTGCAGGAGCTCGTGGCCGACACCGAAGCCGAATGCGGTTCGGTCACCGGCGCTTTCAGCGTGCTCAGCGAAGCGTTGACGGCGATGCCGTCGGCGCTGCGCCGCGTGCGCCTCGCGCTCGACAAGCTGCCGCAGCGCGGTGCGTTCGCCGCGATCGAGGACGACCGCTTCGCGCTCGGCGAACTGCGCGAGCTGCAGACGGCGATGAGCAAGCTCACCGAAGCGCTCGCGGGGCAGGCCGAACGCTCGCGCGGCATGACCAACATGCACGAGCGCGCCGAAGGCATCGTGCAGCGGCTCGACCAGGTGCTCGACGGCACCGCGCACAACTGGGTGCACTGGTACGAACTGACGACGCAGGGCTTCGCGCTCAACGCGACGCCGCTCGATCTCGCGCCGCCGCTGCGCGCACTGCGCCAGCAGAGCCAGGCCGCGTGGATCTTCACGTCGGCGACGCTGTCGATCGCCGGCGATTTCAAGCACTATTCGCGCCAGCTCGGCCTCGACGATCCGGTGACGCTCGCGCTCGCCAGTCCGTTCGACTACGCGCGGCAGGCGCTGACGTACATCCCGCGCGGGTTGCCCGATCCGAACGCGCCGGACTACACCGACCGCGTGATCGCGGCCGCGCGGCCGGTGCTGGAAGCGTCGCGCGGTCGCGCGTTCCTGCTGTTCACCTCGCATCGCGCGCTGCGACGGGCGGCCGAACTGCTGGCCGACCTGCCGTACCCGCTGTTCGTGCAGGGCACCGCGCCGCGGCATCAGCTGCTGACCGACTTCCGCGCGTCCGGCAACGGCGTGCTGCTCGGCGCGGCGAGTTTCTGGGAAGGCGTCGACGTGGCCGGCGATGCGCTGAGCTGCGTCATTATCGACAAGTTGCCTTTTGCGGCGCCGGACGATCCGGTGCTCGAAGCGCGCCTGAATGCCATGCGCGAGGCGGGCGGCAATCCGTTCGTGCAGTGGCAGGTGCCGACCGCGGTGATCGCGCTCAAGCAGGGTGCGGGCCGGCTGATCCGCGACGTGCACGATCGCGGCGTGCTGGTGCTGTGCGATCCGCGGCTCATCACGCGTCCCTACGGCAAGCTGTTCCTGAAAAGCCTGCCGCCGATGCCGATCACGCGCGAGCTCGTCGACGTCGACGGGTTCTTCGGCG
This sequence comes from Tahibacter soli, assembly GCF_025717065.2. Classification (GTDB taxonomy): domain Bacteria; phylum Pseudomonadota; class Gammaproteobacteria; order Xanthomonadales; family Rhodanobacteraceae; genus Tahibacter; species Tahibacter soli. Next base: position 723,055 of record NZ_JAOVZO020000003.1, read on the forward strand.
AGTAGACTCGTCGCATGGCCCGCAGCTCCGAAGACACGCGACGGCGACTCCTCGATGCGGCGACCGCCGAGTTCGCCGAGCACGGCATCGCCGGCGCCCGCGTCGACCGCATCGCCGCGGCGGCCGGCTGCAACAAGCAGGCGATCTACGCGTACTTCGGCAGCAAGGACGGCCTGTTCGACGCGGTCTACGACCTCCTGTGCGTACGCATCGTCGACGCCGTGCCGATCGATGCGCACGATCTGCCGGGCTACGCCGTGCGCCTGTCCGACTGGTTCGCCGCGAATCCGCAGGTGCTGCGGCTGGCGGCGTGGTTCCAGCTCGAAGTCGGCGCGTCGCGGCTGCCGCCGGCGGTGGCGCTGCGCGCGACCGAGCACAAGATCGCGGCGATCCGCGCGGCGCAGGACGCCGGCGCGATCGGAAGCCGCTTCGCGCCGGAAGCCCTGCTCGCCCTCGTGCTGAGAATCGCGACGACCGGCAGCAAGGACTCGCCCGAATCGGGCCTGCTCGATGCGTCGGCGGCCACGCTGCGGCAGGTCGTGCGCGCGGCGGTCGAGCGGCTCGTCTCGAATTGATCGATGCCTTGGTCGCACTCGCGGCGCAAGGCATCTGTGCTTGCTACGGATTTCCGCACACGGCAGGCATCGGCGAAAGATTGCTGGCAAAGCAGGCGTTCGCCGTCGGAAACGAAAGTGTCGATTCGAAGCCCGGAACGAACCAGAATTTGCATGAAACGCTCGGTGTTGCGCCAAGGTTTGGGTCGGCGTAACCGAGCGTCGGTGCATTGACCTGGAACGTGACTTGACCGTTCGTGTTCGTGTCAACGCTCGTCGGTGGGGTAACCCAAATGGCGATGTCAGGCCGAGTCGACGTGCAGCTCGACTGGATTGTCCTGCCGGGGTAGGCGTGGCTCAGACTTACAACGACATTGCTCTGGCCGGTCCAGTTGAGAGGCGAGATGGACGACGGATTGATGACGACATTCTGACCGAGAGCGACACCGACCGCAGTATATGTTGCGGCGTTTAGGGTGCCGATCGTGAATGAACATTGGCGTGTCGGGGGCGGTGTAGGTTGTACCGTGACCATGTCGCTGGCCGTGACGCCGATTGTGAACATGCCCCAGGAATCGGTCCTATACGGGGGTAACGCGCTCAATGTAACCCCCGGAGCGCATACGATATTTATCGGCACATCCGCCACGATGGGATTTGTGGTTAAAGATACCTGCTGTGTAAAGCTGGCGTTGCCGGGGGGGATTCGCGGACGTGGGTGTTACTGCAATCTGCGAATAGATGCGTTGTCCTCGAACTCCAATCTTCGCGCTCTTTGTCCCGGCTTTAGTGCGAAACGTACAGTCACTCTTAGGGTCATCGCCGGACAGCGCGTAGACACGCAAATTGGTTGCAGTGATCTTGAATGGCCCTGCGCTGCCATTCGAGTTCGTGAAGAGCGAGCTTGGCGTGACCGTGACGGTTGTTGGGCCGCCGACAGGGGTGGGGACGGTGCAAGTCGCCTCGATCTCGGCGTTGGGTGTCGGATTGTCCCCTTCCTCGCCGAGCGTTGCCGTGACAAAGGTATCTCCGTCTACTCCGATGGTTGCGCTGGGGGCCAGACGTACGATCGGGTCGACCTTGAATTTGATTTGCTGAGGAGTCGGATCGCACGTGATATTGAGGAAATCTAGGTAGCAAAAAGTGAACTGCACGTAGCGCGTAGATGACGGTGTCGCTCCGGTAATTGGTAGCCCGGATGTCGTCAACGTATATGGCTGTCGTGTGCCGCTGACGCCGTTTGTGACGCCTATCGATCCGCTGCTTGGAGGGGTGGTCGATCCGAACCCTTCGAGTTGCCAACTATACGAACTTCCGAAGAACTGGTAGGAAAATGTTCGCGGATTACCGCCGGCCACTGTCTCAAGACAGATCGCCGACGTCTTGTTCCCTTCCACTTCAGTTGTGGGAGCAGTTGTGGGAGTACACGAAGTTTGTGCTGCCGCATTCGACGCCAGTGCCAGACCGAGCAACGCGCCGGCCGCCGAAGCAGTCTTGTTGTTCAACATCGTAGATCCCTAGCCGAGGATTGTTGAGCGCGCGTCGGACGCGGTTCAGTACCGCACTCGCATCGTCGCAACGTTGTAGCAGCGGAGCAGTTGTTTAGTAGTACCAAGTTTCTGCTACCCTCGCAATCGAGTTGCTTCCCCAATGACAAGCGTGCGCCTGAAGTCGAGGTGTCGTCTTCGCGCGCACAAAAAAACGAGCGTAAGGGCCGGTGCATGAGCATGCGCAGTTTCGGATTCTGGCTGTCGGCAACATTGGTTCTCAGCAGTTCAGCCCACGCGATATGCGGTCCGACGAGCAGCGCGCCGTCGACGATCTACCGCTACACGTATCAGGCGTCAGGCGTCTCCTGCACGAGTCTGGAAGAAGCTGAAGCCCAGATTCCGGGGTCGAATCCGGGGGGTGCGCAACGTACAAACAGGCGTCAGTGCGCTCGGACTTGCGTCGTCCGCACAAACGGTGACCGAGTCGCAGTACCGGCCCAACGGGGCCACGTCGATGGCCTCCGCGGCATTGCACAACCCGCCGGCTTCGTCGACGCCGAGCTTTCGCTTGTTCGTCAAGAATCAGCCAGGCCCGATAACCGCCGCGTGCGCGACAGCAGTTCCGGGCTGCACCGCGAATGGCTGTGCGACAGCCGAGGATCTGCGCAAGCTCGCCGAGTGCCAGTTTTCCGCGACGTGGGGCAACTCGCAAAACTTGTTTTGTTGGCAGCGAACTGGCCCGGCGAGTATTCAGGGAGCGTCGCTCACAAGGCCGCCTGTCGTCATCGGTGCCGGCAATCAGAGCGGTACGCTGCTATATGGGCCGATTTCAAGCACAAGCTACGACTCGGGGATGACACTGTCGATACCCGCGCAGTCGTGCTTCTCGTCGACCAAGACGGACGAGAGCGTGCCGGCGAAGATTGTGCAGACCTTCAACTGGGGCGTCGCCAACAGCGCTTCCGTAAGCTGTCCAGCCGGTTCGACGTTGAGCGGTTCGACTTCCGTCGGCAGTGCGTGCGGGACCGACTTCGCCAAGTTTTTCATCCAAGCTCCCGGACTGAACCAGACGCCCGGCCAATGCGGTGTCGGCAACCCTTGCTTCCCGGGCAACGGCAACAAGCAGGTCGATGAAGTCGGATTGCGCCATGGCGCCATCGCGCTCGACTTCCACTACAACTCGTTGCGACAGAATGCGCCGCTGGCTTACGTCGACCGCAACTGGTCACACTCGTTCGCAAAACGCGTAGTTACTGCCTGGATGCTGCCCGGACATTATGTGGCGTCGGGACCTTCCGATCCGGAAGTGGATCCGATTGCACAAGTGAACGGAATGGTCGTACAGGACGAACGGGCGCAGATCGAGGCTTATCTTCGCGATGGCAACCTGCCATCTGGAACGTTCAGGTCGACCGCGACGACGGGCAAATACCTGCGCTACAAGACGGGCGCCACCGCCGCTCAGCAGACCTGGGAACTGACGTACCCGGACGGCACGATTGAAGTTTACGATCGCGCGGGTCGACTCACTGCGATCAACAGCCCCGGCGACCCGAGAGACAGCCTTGCACTGAGCTACGGCGGAGCGCCGATCACCGGTGTGCTTTCGGCTAACGTGTCGCAGAACGATCCGATGTTCTGGCGCCTCTTGAAGATCACCGACGGCAACGGCCGTTTCGTGACGCTCGACTACGAGGATTCGCCGATCTACCGACTCAAGCGCGTGTTGGCCGACGATGGCGTCGAGCTCGTCGGCCTCGGCTACGACAGCGCTCGCCGCATGACGTCGATGACACGGTTCGGCAAGACGCGCACGTTCGTCTACAACGAAGCCGCGTACGCGCCTCTGGCGGCGACAGTGCAGGGCTATTGGCTGACCGGTATCGTCGACGAGGACAGCCGCCGCTACGCGACATACACTTACGACGACTGGGGGCGTGCGACTGGCAGCTGGCATGGCACCGTCACCGATAGCGCCGGCAAGGTCTCCGTCGAATACCTCAACGACTATTCGAGTCGTGTCATGCATCCGCTCGGTCGCCAGGTCACCTACAACTACAATCCGACGAAAGCCTATCGACGCATCGATTCGATGACGGACAGCGACGGCTCGATCCTCCTGGAGTATTCCGCGGCCAACCGGATCAGCGCTCGCGTCGATCGTCGCAACGTGCGTACGGAGTTCGAATACTCGGCCGACGGTACGTTCGAAACGGCCCGAACCGAGGCGAAGAACACGCCTGAGCAACGGCGAATCGAAACCGATTGGGATGCGGCGCGCGGTCTGCGTACGGCAGAGCGCACGTTTGCCGACCCACCGGGCGGTCCACGCGTAAAACTCGAAGACACGCGCTATCGCTACGAAACCGGCAGTTCGCGTCTGGTCGGCGTCGACCGTGTCGATCCGGTCACCAACGTGTTTCGCAGCGTCGATCTGACGTATTGCAGCGCCGCGGATGTCGCCAATCCCACCATGTACTGTGCTTTTGTCGGCCAGCTTCGACAGGTCGATGGCGCGCGCAACAATGTGACCGATGTCGTCGACGTTACGACTTATGCGTATCGCGCGAGCGACAATCTGTCGGGCTGCGGCACGTTCGTCGGGCCCTGTCATCGCAAGGGCGATTTGTGGCGCACGACGAACGCCTTGGGTCATGTCGAAGAGGTCGTTGCCTACGATCGGGCTGGCCGAGTCAAGCGCATGACCGATCCGAACGGCACGATCACCGACTACGAATACGACGAGCGCGGCCGGTTGCTCAAGCGCAGCGTACGCGCCGATGCGAGCGGCGTGCCGAACGCCTCGCTCGATGCGTTCGCGCAGTTCATCTACGACAACTCGGGCAACGTAACCTACGTCTATCCGCCGGGCGGCCACGGTGCGTACTTGCGTTATGAGTACGATGATGCGCAACGGATTACGGCGATCGTCGACTCGCTCGGCAATCGCATCCAATATCAACTGGATCGCGCCGGCAATCGTACGAGCGAGCAGGTCGTCGGGAGCGACAGCCAGATCAGGCGTACGCTGGCGCGTGAATACAACGCGCTCAATCGCCTGAAGAAGGTTCTCGCGGGCAACCAGCAGGTCGTTGCTTTCACGGCGAACGAAACCGGTATCAGCGAGGGTTACGACGCGAACGGCAATCCGCGTCGCATGAGTGACGGGCTCAGTATCCCCACCGACCGGCAGTACGACGCCTTGAACCGGCTTACCCAGGTTCTTCAGGACTACGACGGCAGCATCACGCCACCGGCGGCTGCCAACGTACGAACGAAGTATGCGTACGATGCCGCCGACCGGCTCAAGTCGGTAACGGATCCCGATTCCGTCGCCACGACGTACGCCTACAACGGGTTTGGCGACGTTTCCACGCTGGGCAGCAACGACGGCGGCAATCGTACTTATCTGTACGATAACGCCGGCAACCGGACCCGCGAGACAGATGCGCGAGGCGTCGTTGTCGACTTTCGCTACGATGCATTGAATCGACTTACGCACGTGCTGTACCCGGACAGCAACCTCAACGTGCGGCGCGACTATGACCAGCCTGATAGCGTCACTGGTTGCGTCGGGTCGTTTGCGAAAGGACGCCTAACGCAAATCAGCGACCAGGATGGCATAACGACCTACTGCTACGATCGCCGCGGCAACGTGCTGAAAAAATCGATAGTTACGATTTGGGACTCTCAGTCGATCGTTTACGAGTACACACGTGGCGATCTGCTCAAATCGGTCAAATATCCCAGTGGCGCCATCGTGCGCTACACGCGCGATGCGATGGCTCGGGTCAACAGCGTAACGTGGCAACCCGATGCAGTTTCGACGCCGCAGGCACTACTGACCGGCGTGAGCTACTACCCGTTCGGACCCGTGCAGACGCTGACGTTCGCCAACGGGCGCACGTTGACCAAGACCTACGATACGAAGTACGCGATAGACAGCGTGGCAAGCTCGGCCGTGGACGGCTTGGTGCTGGATTTCACGGTCGATGCGATGAGTAACATCAAGGATGCCGCGCCGTCGATCGGAGGTGCTCCGCTGCGACGGTACGCCTACGACCGCCTGTATCGACTCACCGGCGTCAACACGGCTGCGGGCAGCCCGTTGGAAGGCTACGCCTATAACAAGACCGGCGATCGCACGTCGAAGAACATCGGCGGCGTCGTGGAGTCCTATACATATACGCCCGGCACGCATCGGCTGGCGAGCGTCGGCGGTCAAGCGCGGGGCAGTGATGCCAACGGCAATACGACGAGCGGCATCGGTCCGCAGCCGCTGCAGTACGACCAGACGAATCGCTTGACCAAAGCATTCGAACTGATCAATAGCGCCGCGAGTCCGATTTCGTACTCGTACAACGGTCAGGGGCAACGGGTACGCAAGATCGCGGCGACGAATCGCAACGACGCATGGTATGGCGAGGACGGTCAGCGTCTTGCCGATCAGGAGTACATCAGATATTGCGAGGGTGGTGGTACGGAATCGCTTTCGAAAGGCGGGCCCGTGGAGGCATGCGCCGGCGGCGGTACGATGCAAAACGTCCCTACGGATTACAAAGACTATATATACCTGGATGGCGTTCCGGTTGCGGTAGTCTTGTTCGTGCAAGGTGCCAAGAACCCCAAAATGCTGTATATCGAAACCGACCATCTCGGCACTCCGCGTACGGTCGTCGATGCGGCGACGAATGCGGTCAAGTGGCGCTGGGATTTCTTTGGCAGCGCGTTCGGCGAACACGTTCCAGCTGCAATTGCAGGTGGTGTCCGGCTTGATGCGCGCTATCCAGGACAATTTTTTGATGCCGAGACTCGGCTGAACTACAACTATTTTCGGGACTATGAGGCGGCGGTCGGGCGTTATATTGAGAGCGATCCGATTGGAATATTTGGAGGAATCAACACCTATGCATATGCAATGGCTGCGCCGCATGGAATGATTGATCCATGGGGGCTCGCGGGGTGTGTCGTCAATTTTATAGGATACCCAATTGCAATTCCCGGCACGCAAACTCACATTCCTTTGGCGCATGCCGGAGTTTTGGCATACGACGAAACGACAGGGCGCACTCGTTACTACGAATATGGTCGATACAACGATGATTTTGGAAATGTGCGGAGAGGGAATGTTCCAAATTTGGAAATCGACCCGGACGGCAATGTGACCGACGCTTCCTGGGAGCGACTAAAGAACTCGTTAGCCAAGAATCAAGGCAAGGGAATTCGACCGACAATGGATTGCGTTGATAGGGCGGACGATAAGAAAATTGTCGAATTTGCGGAAGGGCGAATGAAGGATAAGGAGCGCGCCCCCTATAGTTGGAACCCGCTGTGGCCAAATACGTGTGGTACGTTCGCGAGCGAGGCGCTATATAGCTCGGTGCGCCCGATATGGGCATGGTAAAAGAAAGGCGAGGCCATGTTAAATAGAAGGACTTTGTGGACTCTATTACTGGCGAGTCTTTTCTTTTTCGGCTATTTGTCAGTGCTTCTATTGGATGGAGGGAGCGCATTGGAAGACTCTCGCAGCGAGGTTCGCCGCCTTCGAGAGAGGAGCGATCTAAGCCTGGAGCTGATTCGGCAGACTTGGCAGGGACGACCTTTGGCCGACCTTCGAGCGGCACTGGACAAGGTGAACCATGAGGTTGACTCGTCCGAGCCGGGTGCGATTGAGATCGGGCAGATACGATTTGAATACAAAGATGGTGTTGTTATTCGCGTCGTTTATTTTGACTAACTTCGCTGGCGTCGTTCTGTGAGAAATTGATGTTGTACGTCCTTTGTGTCTTAAGGGGCGAAATGGAAGTTCGGCGCCGACTAGCCCATGCCGATGGTGTTTTTCGCGGGAGTTGATACTGCTTTTTTGGAGTAATTTGTCGGCTGTTGCAGTTTCCTTCAGCGATAATCGTTCGGCAGCTCGGCCTGCGCTGAGTTTGGCCGCTCATGTCGCTGGCAACCAGCGACGCCCATTCATGGGTTCGACGGCCCGAACAACACAGTAGTCGTATTGTTCTCACCAATCCCTTGCACTGCACTGCTATTGATATAGATGAGCGACCGACTGATCGTGCGCGACGAATATTCGACCTCGGATGTTCGAGCTTCTCTTCACTGCCAATACGTACGAGGCTTGAGCACCATCAGGGTTCCGCGCTTTGGCCGAAACGTCGACGATTCGAAGCGTACGGGTGCCGAGGTGACTCATCCTAAAGGCTTATTTGAATCGATCTTGAGGCCCGTGTCGGGGCTCCCGCACGACCTAGGGCTGCGTTTTGCGGCATGTGCCAAACGCGCGTTTGAACGCTATCGAGGCCGACCGATTGCGTTGATGCACCCGCACTAAGTCCCTGCGACAGACGGGATTGCGATTGTCTAGACGCTTTCTTGCACTGCAACTTACCTACCAGCACGGATGTTGCTATAACTGTGGGTCGAACAGGTCCGTTCGCCCAAAGCAGTGCGTCGTCGCCACAGGATCGTCGAGCGGCCTCGCCCATCAGAGCAGTCCATGCGGGGAGTTTTTGTAATGCGCAATTTTCGAATGAACGTGCTGGCCGCCGTGATCGGCGCGAGCATCTGCGGCGTGGCGGTCCTCCCGGCGACGGCGCAGTCGCCCCAAGGCGCAACGGTTGCCGCGACGAAGTCGTACATCATCGAATTCGATGAGCCGGGCCTGTTCTACTCCAGCGTGGGCATGAAGCAGCGCAAGGTGCCGGTCGGCGAAGCCGCCGTCACGAGCGCCACCGACGCCGGCCGCATCGACGTCAACGCGGCCGAAGCGCGCGACTACCTCAACGCGGTGCAGATGCAGCAGCAGACGCATCTGGCCCACATCCGCGGCGCGATCGGCCGCAGCAATCTGAACATTACACACTATTACAATATTACCCTGAGCGGCATCTCGGCCGACCTGACCGAAGCCGAAGCCGAAGCGGTCGCGCGCGTGCCGGGCGTCAAGACGATCTACGAAACCCCGCAGCTGCAGCTCGACACCTTCCGCGGGCCGACGTTCATCGGCGCGCCGTCGATCTGGAACGGCTCGGCCGTGCCGGGCGGCATCGGCTCGCGCGGCCAGGGCCAGACGCTCGCGTCGCTCGACGGCGGCACGAACTCGACGCATCCGTCGTTCGCGAACGACGCGAGCTGCGGCTTCTCGATCGCGACGCCCAAGCTCAAGAGCGCGCTCGACTGCACCACCGCGTCGACCCCGACCGGCGCCTGCAACGGCCCGAATCCGGAAGACAACGAAGGCGGCCACGGCGTGCACACCTCGAGCACCGCGGCCGGCAACGTCGTGACGACGACGATCGACCCGACGCTGCCCGTCGTGGCGCCGTACAACTCGATCTCGGGCGTCGCGCCGTGCGCGGCGGTTCGCGCGTACAAGATGTGCGACTCCACGACCTGCGGCGGCAACGCCACGCTCGCGGCGATCAACAACTTCATGGCGGCCGGCGACGTCACCGCGGTGAACTACTCGATCGGCCCGACCGCCGGCGGCACCAGCGGCACCAACCCGTGGTCGACCGGCTCCGACAAGGAGTTCCTCGCGGCCGTGCAGTCCGGCGTGTTCGTCGCGGCGTCTGCCGGCAACACCAGCGCCACGCTGGCGACGCCGGGCGGTCGCGTCGCGCATCAGGGGCCGTGGATCATGACCGTGGCCAACTCGACGCAGGACGAGGTGATGACCGCCGGTATCTCGGCGACCGGTCCGGGCACGCCCCCGGCCAACACGCAGGGCATCTACCTCGTGCCGGGCTCGACGACGGCGCCGCTCACCGCGCAGATTCTCGGCGACATCGCCACGTACCCGGCGAACATCGAAGGCTGCACCGACGCGGTCGCGGCGAACCCGAACGTGCCCGACAGCGGTACGCCGGGCGGCGGCTTCCCGGCCGGCACGTTCACCGGCAAGATCGCGCTGATCCAGCGCGGCGACTGCAACTTCTCGGTCAAGATCGACAACGCGATCGGCGCCGGCGCGGTCGGCGTGGTGATCTACAACAACATCATCAACTTCGGCACCGTGTCGATGGACATGTCGGCGGTCACGTCGCCGAACGCGAAGGCGTGGTTCATCGAAGGTCCGTCCGGCCTCGCGCTCAAGAACTTCATCGCGTCGAGCCTGCCGACCGCCGTGCCGGGCAAGATCGATCCGATCGCCTGGGGCTTGCGCCAGGGCGACGTGCTCAACGGCGGCAGCCTGCGCGGCCCCACGGCCGGCGTCACCGACCTGACCAAACCGGACATCACCGCGCCGGGCACGGACATCCTCGCCGGCAAGGATCCGGGCAACAACAACTACGGCCTGATGAGCGGCACGTCGATGTCGAGCCCGCACATCGCCGGCGTCGGCATGCTGATGAAGGCGGTGCACCCGACCTGGACGCCGGCCGAAATCAAGTCGGCGCTGATGCTGACGGCGGTTTCGGGCTTCCGCGAAAACGGCACCACGCCGTGGACGCCGGATGACGTCGGCAGCGGTCGCGTCGACCTGACCAAGGCCGCGCGCGCGGGCTTCGTCATGGACATCGCGAACTACTTCCCGTCGAACACCACGCGTCCGACCGTCGCCGACCAGCGCGCGATGAACTTCGCGAGCATGCGCAACACGGTCTGCTCGAAGGCGACCGGTTGCAACTGGACGCGTCTCGTCAAGGGCGTGCTCCCGACCGGCACGTGGAACGTGACGGTCAACAACCCGTCGCCGGATATCGCGCTGACGGTGGCGCCGATGTCGTTCACGCTGAACAACGACGGCATCTTCAAGGATGGCTTCGAAAGCATCCCGACGCCGACGCTGCCGGCGACGCAGTCGCTGACGATCACCGCGCAGCCGGGCCCGGCCGCGCCGGTCTCGACGACGACGTGGTGGTTCGGCACGGTGACGTTCACCGAGGCGAGCAACCTGTCGCCGCCGCTGACGATGACGGTGTCGATCAAGGTTGCGAACTAAAAAGCGCAAAGCGTGAAACGAAAAGCCCGGGCGAGAGCCCGGGCTTTTTTTTGTGATCTGTCGGACGATGAGCGTGGTACGGTCGTGGAAATGGGTAGAGTTTGTCGACCGCTAGCGCAGGCGGTTATCGGGATATGTGACGCTCTGCGGAATCACTGGGGCGTATATTCAACCGGGCACCGATATTCGAACTGTGACTATGACAAAGCGTAATAGGTCATCGATCGTTGTCGCGTTGACGGTGTTTGCGACCGTCTCGGTTGCCCTGGGATGGGCGCTGGTTGCGTATCTGTTGTGGAAAAGTGATTTCGGGGCGCAATTGGCGAATATCGGCACCGATGTGCTGCGCTACGGAATAGTCGTCTCGGTTCTGGGCGCATTCCTGGCATTGGTTGCTTCGCGGGCGGTCAGGCGAACCGTTTGGATGAGTGTCGTTGGCCTGGGAGTGACGGCAGCAGTTTCCATCTTCGTGCTTCACACTTTGGAGATGGCTTGCACGTCGAAGAAGGCGGGAGTTTGCGAAGCGTTGTGGCCGAATGCCGAGCGGTGATTGCGTATTTCGGAATCCCTGACCAACGCGACGACGGACGATGGGCCGTGCGCGAGGCGTCTCTGCTCTCGACCGCACCAGACCCCAAGCAAGACCGCCGCCCGGCGCAACGTTCGCGCCGGACAGCGGTGGGGCAAGCAGTGCGGGGGCGGCCAGCGGCGGAAGCGGCCTTTTAACCTGCGGGAATAAGCAGCGTTCGGCTACGCCGCAGCGTTGCCGACCAGCGTCAATTTCGGACGTCCCGGGTTCGCCGGCGACGCCGTGGGGGCGGTTTCGTCGACTTCCGCGGCTTCGACATCGCCGAAACTTTGTTCGAATTGTGCAAAACGCGCGTCGGCCGCGCGGGCCACGCCGTGGGGCACGATGCCGCTCTGCAGCAGCTGGCACACGATCGCGCGCTGCTGCGCGCCGAAATCGGGGTCGAGCAGCGCTTCGTCGAGCGCGTTGACGAGCGCGGCGAGCCAGTGCGCATTCGGTGCGCGCAGCGCGAGGATCATTTCCTGGGAAGAAAGCGCCATCGTTCGAATCCGATCATTGCCCCCTGGCAATTCGGTTCCGCTCGATGCAGGAAAAATGCCAACAATCGTTACGGCCGACGGCCGGGTGATAGTCCGGGCCGCCTTCGCCGCAACGGCTCGGTCGCCTGCACATTGCCATGTTTCGCCGCCGGACCGCCCGCCGCGCGTCCGCGTGGCGCCGCGCCGCCTTGCGTCAATGCAGCCTCGATCACTACGGGAGAGGCGAAGATGCTGCGCAACGTCCATTCGATCACGCTCAAGGTGCTGGGCATCGGCGCCCTGTCGCTGCTGATGCTGATTCCGCTCGCCTATGTGCAGGGTCTCATCAGCGAACGCAGCGGCCTGCGCGATCAGGCGGTCGAAACCATCGCGTCGCGCTGGGGCGCGGCGCAGACGATCGGCGGCGCCGTGCTGACCGCGCCCGCGCCGTACCAGTGGACGACCGAGCAGGGCGTGCATACCGGCGAGGACACCGCGGTATTCCTGCCGGGGCAGCTCGACATGACCGCGAGCCTCGCGCCGCAGCTGCGCAGCTACGGCATCTACGAGACGCCCGTATACGAGGCGCAGGTGTCGCTGACCGCGCGCTTCGACGAGCGCGACCTCGCCGCGCTGCGCCGGCCCGAGGAAAGCCTCGCGCTCGACCGCCTGCAGGTGCGGCTGCCGATCGCCGACGTGCGGGGCCTGCGCGAAGTCGCGTCGGTGAAGGTCAACGGCGAGGAAGTGCATCTGTCGCCCGGCGACGCGATCGGCGGCTATCGCACCGTCGCGTTCGCGCTCGACCGCAAGCTGCTGGCGGCGCCGCTGACGGTGACCGCGCAGTTCACGATCGCCGGCACCGAACGCATGCAGTTTCTGCCGCTCGCGCGTACGACGACGCTCAAGCTCGACGCGCCGTGGGGCGATCCGAGCTTCATCGGCGGTTTTCTGCCGGCCAAGCGCGATATCGATGCGGGCCGCTTCGTCGCGCACTGGCAGGTGCTCGAACTCAACCGCGGCTTCGGCCAGACGTGGAAGGAACGCACGTTCTCGGGGTCGACGCTCGCGGAATCGGCGTTCGGCGCGGCGCTGTTCCAGCCGGCCGGCGTGTATCAGCGCAACGAGCGCGCGGGCAAGTACGGCCTGCTGTTCGTTGGCCTCACGTTCGTCGCGTTCTTCCTGTTCGAGGTGCTGAAGCGGCTTCGCGTGCACCCGGTGCAGTACCTTCTCGTCGGACTCTCGCTGTGCACGTTCTACGTCGTGCTGCTGGCGCTGTCCGAGCAGATCGGCTTCGCGCCGGCGTACGCCTGCGCGGCCGGCGCCGTCGTGCTGATGGTCGGCGGCTATGCCGCGGCCGTGTTGACGACGCGGCGCGCCGGCGCGATCCTCGGCGGTTCGCTCGCGCTGGTCTACGCGCTGCTGTACGGACTCGTCGTCAGCGAGCAGTATTCGCTGCTGATCGGCGCGTTCGCGCTGCTGGCCGTGGTCGCCTTGCTGATGTTCCTCACCCGCAACGTCGACTGGTACGGGCAGAGCCTCGCCGTCGACGCCGCCCCCGCGCAGAACGGATAAGCCATGAATCTTCTCGCCATCGAAACCTCGACCGAAGCGTGTTCCGTCGCGCTGATGCATCGCGGCCGGGTGATCGCGCGCAGCGAGATCGCGCCGCGGCGCCACGCCGAACTCGTGTTGCCGATGGCCGACGCGCTGCTCGCCGAGGCGGGCCTGACGCGCCGCGCGCTCGACGGCATCGCCGTCGGGCGCGGCCCCGGCGCGTTCACGGGCGTGCGCCTGGCCGTGTCGCTCGCGCAGGGCATGGCGCTCGGGCTCGACCTGCCGGTGGTGCCGGTGTCGTCGCTCGCCGCGCTCGCGTGGGACGCGCCGGACAACGGCGCGCCGGTGCTCGCGCTGATCGATGCGCGCATGGGCGAGGTGTACGCCGGCACGTTCGTGCGCGACGCCGTGCGCGGCCTCGTGCCGCTCGCGGCGGAATCGGTCGGTGCGGCGGACGCTCTCGCGCTGCCGGACGCCGACGCGTGGAACGTCATCGGCAGCGGCTGGGACGCCTACCGCGACGCGGCGCGCGCGCGGCTCGGCGCGCCGCCGCGCTGGTCCGACGGCGCGCTGTACCCGCAGGCCGCCGCGGTCGTGCAGCTCGCCGCGGCCGAGTTCGCGGCGGGTCATGCGGTGGCGCCGGAACTCGCCCTGCCGGTGTACCTGCGCGACAAGGTGGCGCTGACCTTGACCGAACAGCGCGCGGCACGAGCGTCAGCGCAGTAGCAGCAGCGTCGACAGGCCGAGGAACGAGGCGAAGCCGCAGCAGTCGGTGACGGTCGTCAGGATCACGCCGCCGGCGAGCGCCGGATCGATGCCGAGGCGGCGCAGCAACAGCGGCAGGAACACGCCCGACATCGCCGCGGCGATGAGATTGATCACCATCGCCGCGCCGAACGCGAGCGCGAGCCACGCGTCGCGATAGACGAGCAGGGCGATGCCGCCGACGGCGCACGCCCACAGCACGCCGTTGGCGAGCGCGACGAGCACTTCGCGTTTCAACAGCAGCACCGCGTTCGACGCGCTGACCTGGCCCAGCGCCATCGCGCGCACCATCAGCGTGAGCACCTGCGTGCCGGCGACGCCGCCCATGCTCGCGACGATCGGCATCAGCACCGCGCAGGCGACCACCTGCTTCAGCACGCCTTCGAAATTGCCGATCACCCACGACGCGAGAAACGCGGTGAGCAGGTTGATGCCGAGCCACACCGCGCGGCGGCGCGTGGTGCGCGGCACCGGCGCGAACAGGTCGGCGTCCTCGTCGAGGCCGGCCGCACCCATCGCCTGGTGTTCGGCCTGCTCGCGGATGATGTCGACGACGTCGTCGATCGTGATGCGGCCGAGCAGCACGTTGTTCTCGTCGACCACGGGCGCGCTGACCCAGTCGTGATTGGCGAAGCGCTCGGCCACTTCGGGCGCCGGCATGTCGGCGGGAATGCCGGGCTGCTCGTCGTCGATGAGGCGGTTGACGGCGACCGCAGGATCGGCGGTCAGGAGCTGCGCGAGCGAAATGCGGCCCTGGTACTGGCGGCGGCGCGACAGCACGTACAGGTGGTCGGTGGCTTCCGGCAGCTCGCCGCGCAGGCGCAGATAGCGCAGCACGACGTCGACCGTGACGTCGGCGCGCACCGTCACCACGTCGGGATTCATCAGGCGGCCGGCGGTGTCCTCGTCGTACGTGAGCATCTGCTCGAGGCGCTCGCGGTCGACGCGGTCCATCGAGCGCAGCAGCTCGTCGATGACCGTGTCGGGCAGGTCGTCGAGGAGGTCGGCGAGGTCGTCGATGTCGAGCGACTCGGCCGCGGCGACGATTTCGTCGGGGTCCATCGCGCGCAGCAGGTCTTCGCGCACTTCGTCGCCGACGTGCACCAGCACTTCGCCGTCGTCCTCGGGATCGACCACGCCCCAGACCACCTGGCGCTTGGCGGGCGGCAGCGATTCGAGCAGGTTGCCGATCTCGGCCGGCGACAGTGTGTTGACGAGGCGCTTGACCGGCCCGAGGCGACCGCTGTCGATGGCCTGCTCGAGCAGGCGCAGTTGCTTGGCGGCGCGTTCCTGGGCGATCTCGGCCATCGCGGGCTCCCGTTTGCGACGCGCGATTATCGACGCTGCGCGCCGCCGCGGCTAGCGCGGCGGCGTTTGAAGTTTCGGCTACAAGTTCACAAAGGGAGAAGGCCGGCCGTCAGGGAACACCCGACAGCCGGTACAGCACGTAGCCCGCGTCCTCGACGACGAGCGCGGCATCCGGCGGCGTCCAGGCGCCCGGTGTGCACAGACCGTTCGGTTCACCCTGTACCTTGCCTTCGGGCGTGTCCTTCATGCGCCGGGACTCGGGCGTCGGCCGGCGCAGCATCAGGTACGGTACGTCGAAGCGGCGCATGTAGGCGACGAGCTCGCCGGCGTCGTCGGTGTAGTGCCGCCGCGTATAGCTCATCGTGACGAGGTCTTCGAAGCGCGCCGGCAGCCGCGCCGACGCGCCGAAATCGGCGCAGCCGACGACGCGCGGCGCGCCGGGCAGCGCGCGCAGGTATTGCGCGATCCGCGCCATGCCGTGCGTTTCGAACGCCGCGCGGTCGAGCTTGCGCGTATCGCGCGGGCCGCGATCGAAATGCAGGTCGAATTCGCGCGTGCCGGTGATCCAGCTCGCGCTGCAGAACGCGTACGCGGCCTGGAACAGCGCGAACGCCAGCAGCGCCGCGGTCGCGCCGGCGCGCAGCGCCGCGTGGCGCGCGACGCGCGGCCACAGGATCGCGACACCGACGACGACGGCCGGCACGATCGCCGCGATGAAATAATTTCCGTCGCCGCCGCGCGCGTTGTAGCGCCATGCCGTCGCGACGATCGCGCCGGCCAGGATCAGCGCGACGGCCGGCGTGCGGGCTTCGCGCGGCAGCGGCACGTGACGGCCGCCGAGCGCGAACGCGGCCAGCGGCAGCCACAGCCAGACGTTGCCGGTCCAGGTGATGATGATGTGCTCGAGCCTTTCGGGACGGAACAGCCAGTCGACGATGAGCGCCGGGACGCCGGCCCACTCTTGCGGCCAGTTCCATTGCAGCGTGCCGACCGGTTCGCGCAACGTGAAGCCGAGCGCCTGCCACAGGCGGAACAGCGGATCGGGCCCGATCGTCGGCATGCCGGCGAGGAGTTGCGTACGTGCGGTGACGAATACGGCGACGGCGACCGCCAGTGCGAGCGCCACGAGCGCGGCGCGCGGTGACGGCGCAGGCTGCGGCAAGGACGCGACCGGCGCCGCGCGCCGCAGCCACGCGTGCGCGAGCGTCGCGACGGCCAGCAGGCCGAGAAAAGGAATCGCCGTGAGCTTCGACTGCGTCGCCAGCAGGCCGTACGCGGCGAGCCAGGCGAGCGCCGGCCATTGCCGCGTGCGCAACCAGTCGATCGCGGCGAGCGATGCGAGCACGACGAAGAGGCACGCGATCACGTCGGGTTTGGGTTCGAGCATCGGATTGGCGACGGCCGGCAGCGTCAGGCATACGGCGGCGGCGAGCAGTTGCGCGCGCGCATCGTCGACGCCGCAGCGTGCGAGCAGCCGCGCCGCGGCAAGACCGAGCAGCGCGCCCACCGCGAGGGTCATGCCGTTGATCGCGCTGAAGTCGCCGAGCCCGCTCAGCGGCTGCAGGTACAATTCGTACATCTTGGGAAAATAGTGCACCGGCGAGACGAGGCCGAGCGAGCGGTATGCCGAGACTTCGCCGGTCAGCACGTATTCGCCGCGCAGGCCGTACCAGAGCGGGTCGAAGCCGGTGACCACGTTCGTGCGCGCGAACAGCACGCAGAACCAGCCGGCGAGTGCCGCGGCGACCGCACGATCGCCGCGCGAGAGGGTGCCGAACGCACGTGCCGCGTACGCGACGAGCGGCTGCGCGCGCGCCAGCGGCAGCGCGACCGCGAGCAGCAAGGTGAGCCAGCGCAAATCCTTCGTCGTACCCGCGCCGAGCGCCGATGCGGTCCACGCGCACACGCTCCACACGGCAAGGCCGAGCGCGAACGCGCGCAGGTAGTCTTCGCCGTCGCGCGGCTTGCCGTCGCCGCCGGCACGCAGCGCCAATGCGCCGAGCGCGACGGTGATTTCCAGGTACAGCGCGTCGACGAGCAGCGGAATGTCCACGGCATGGCGGCGCAGATACAGCGCGGCGAGCGCCGCCGACAGCGCGATGCGCAGGCGCGACGACGCGACGAACTGCAAGCCTGCGAGGCCTGCGACCAGCACGAGCGCTTCGAGTCCGCCCTGCCAGGTCTGCGGCGTACCGACGTGCCACCCGAACGGCCCGATCGCGAGGAGGCGCCACGCGACGACGGCGCAGAACAGCAAGGCGGTGACGACGAGCATGACCGCCCGTATCCGGGGCGAGCGCGCAGCCTGCGCGGGCGCCGTGTCCTCGGCGACGTGATCCATGTATTTCTCCGAACGGCTTTCCGCCTCAAGGCCGCGCATCGCACGCGAACGGCACCGGGCGTGTTTTTCTACAGGCGTGTCCGTGGAAAACAGCCGACATTTTTCGGGCCGGTCGCTGTCTTGCGCGAGCCGTGCGCAGCGTAGACGAGCGCTGCGCCGGGAATGTAAGAAAGACGTTGCGAAGGTGCCGCGCAGTCGCCGGCGCGGCGCGCGGCGTTACGCGAAGTGGCGGCTCTTGAGCAGCGCGAACGCGCGCTCGTCGCGCTGCGGTTCGGACGGATTGGAGTTTTCCACATCGCCGACCGTGGCGAACTCGACGACGTCCCACCCGCAGCGGTCGAACAGGCGCTTGAGCCCCGGCACCGAGAAGATCCAGTAGTTCGTCGCGTCGTTGTTGCACTCGTCCGGCGCGAGCAGATAGGCCACCGGCGCCTGCGCGAGTTCGAGCCGGCGGTCGGTCGTGTAGCGCGCCACGCGCGTGCTGACGAACGTGTAGCGCGCATGCCGCGCGAGCTTCTCCATCACGTAGTACGGGTTCTTCAGGTGATACAGGATGCCGAGGAACAGCGCGACGCCGTACTCGGCGCGCGGCGGCGTGAAATAGCTGTCGAGGTCCATCGGATGGATGTCGA
Source organism: Tahibacter soli (assembly GCF_025717065.2). Lineage (GTDB taxonomy): Bacteria > Pseudomonadota > Gammaproteobacteria > Xanthomonadales > Rhodanobacteraceae > Tahibacter > Tahibacter soli. The sequence goes on from NZ_JAOVZO020000003.1 coordinate 741,702, forward strand.
CCTTCGCGCCGAGCAGTTCCTTCAGGTGCGCGGCGCCCTGGAGGCCGTTCCAGTTCGTCGCCGGCCAGTCGACGATGTCGACGTCGAAGCCGAGCGATTCGAACAGATAGCCCAGATCGCCGTCGGCCGCGCCGATGTCGGCGATCGGCAGGCCGCCCACCTTCTCGAACAACTGGCGGTTTTCGCCCTTGAGCAGAAAGTCGAGGTGGTGCGTGTTCGAAAGGATGTCGTAGCCGTACCAGGTGAAACCTTCCGGCGGATTGTCCTCCTTGACCCTGCCGAGCGTCGCGCGGAAGTTGTGGGTCGCGGCGACGATCGCGCCGATGTCGAGCGAATGGGTCATGTGTCAGGCTCTCGGTTCAGGGGGATCGTCAAGCGACGCGCCGGCGGGCGCGGGCGTCGCGTCGCGCGTCAATGCGCAAAGCGTCGGCGCCGGTCGGCGATGCTGCAGGTTCGCATGGACGCTGCGGCAGGCGTTTGCGTCGAGCATGAGCCGATGCCGCGCAAGCGCCGCCTCGGCCCGCGCGGTATCCGCATTGCCGAGCAGGGCGTACAGCGGCCCGTCGGCCGCGGCGATGCGCCGCGCGGCTTCGCGGTCCATGCCCCATTCGGGCAGCGGCGGCCCCATCAGGTTGCCGCCGACGCGCACGAAACGCGTCGTCCGCGGAAACGAGGCGACCAGATAGGCGAGTGCGCCGTTGTCGGCGAAGATCACCGTCGCGCGGTCGAGATCCGGCACGTCGGGCACCGCGACCTCGACGTAGCGTTCGCCGTAGCCGGGCAGGCGGCCCCAGTCCGGCGGCTTCGTCGTGACCGCGACGAGCGCGAGCACGATGCCGACAAAGATACTTGTTGCTTTTTTCGAAACGGGAATCGCGCCGAGCGCCGCGACGAAGACGACCGGCGCGAGCATTTCGACGACGGCGAGATAGCGGTAGTAGCCGAACAGCGCGAGCCAGCCCAGGTAGCCGATGCCGAGCGCGACCAGCACGTAGCGCAGCCGTGGCGACGCGGCGCGACGCCACCACAGCGGCAGCGCTAGCACGGCGAGAAACGCGAACGGCACGCGCAGGTCGAGAAACCATTCTTCGGACACGATGCGCGGCGTATCCGCCCATGCGAGCGGATAGAACAGCCACTGCAGTGTGCCGCGCGGCAGGAAGCGATAGTCGCGCAGGTCGCCCGGCGGCGCGTACTCGCCGCCGAACCACGCGCCGAACAGCGGAAACACCGGATTGCCGTAGCGCTGCGCGAGTTCGAACATCCAGAAGCCGCCCGTCGCGAGAAAACCCGCGAGCGCCGCGAGCGCGGCACAGGCGAACAGCGCGATCGCGTCGCGGCGTCCGCTCGCCAGCAGCGGCAGCGCGATTACGATGCCGGCCGCGAACGGCGCGACGGTCAGCTTGATCCCGACCGCCGCGCCGGCGACGAGCCCGACGGCGATCGCGCGCGGGCGGTCGACGCGGCCCACGGCGAGGGCTATCGCACCGAGCAGCAACAATGTCAGAAGGTTGTCGCCGAACGTCGCGCCGAGTTCGCCGAGCTGCGTGGCACCGGTCGTGCCGACGCACGCGATGGCGACGACGAGCACGCGCGACCGCTCGGGCAGCAGCGCACGGGCGATGACGTAAATCAGCGCGAGGTTGAGCCCCTGCACGGCGCCGAGCGCGAACGTGCCGAGCGCCGGCGGCAGCGTCGACAGCAGCGCGTACTGCGCGGCCGGGAGCAGCGGATTGAAGTACGTCTGCAACTGCGCCGCGGCGAGGTCGGCGTCGCCGCGGCCGGTCAGCCATGCCCAGCCGTCGTACCAGTGGTAGTTGGCAAGATCCCAGTTGTCGCTTTGTCCCAGAAGATACGCCGCGAGACCGAACGCGAACGCGCCGATCGCGGCGAGCGCGACCGGCAGGCGATCGGCGATCGGCGGCGCCGCGTTTTCCACTCAGCGCGTCAGACGGCGGACGAGCCGTCTGGCGTACTGCATGACGTTCTGCAGCACCGGGCCGTTCGCGGTTTCGATCTGCTCGGTCAGCGCGGTGATGTCGCGGTACAGGCGCTGGTTGTGCTGGTCGCGGCGCGCCAGCAGGATGCGCAGCTCCTGCACGTCGTCGCCGCTCAGCGTGTAGCCGGGGCGGAATCGCTCGGGCAGCGGTCGGTCGACGTAGATCGTCGAGTGCGTCGGCGCGAGTTCGTCGGCGGGGCGCTCGACCGAATAGAAGTACAGCGCGATCGAGCGGCGCGTCAGGTCGGTACGGTCGGCCGGCAGCTGGATCGGCGGAAAGCCGTGCCAGCTCCATTCCGTCGTTTCGAAGATCACCGCGCGGTTGAACAGTGGCAGCACGTCGATTGTGCGATTGTCCGGCGACCGCGGATCGGAATGCAGCTGCAGCGTGCCGCCCCAGTCGAGTTCCCATTCGTGGTTGAAGTACACGATGAGGTTGAGGCGGCGATGCCACGGTTCGATCGGATGGCGGTTGAAGTCGACATGCGCGTCGAGATCCTGCCCGTTGCGGCTCTCGTGCGTGCCGCCGCCGAAGTACCACGGGTCGTACAAGAGGTTCGGAATGCCGGTGATGCGCGAAATCGTCTTGAGGAACGCGTCGGACTTGATTAGATCGTCGAGCGCGGCGTAGGCGCCGCCGAGCTCGCGGATCTTTTCAATCGTGGATTTGTTGCCGAGCGTCCCGTTTTCGGATCGCGCGTTGCCGCGCTCGAAATCGGGAAACTGCGCCAGCAGGCTGTCGGCGCTCTCGGGCGCGAAGAAGTTTTCGATGACGATGTGGCGAAACGGGTCGCGTTGCTTGAATTGCGCGGCGTATTCATCCGCGCGGGCGACTACGGTGGGGTCGAGCATGGCGGCGGTCGTCTCCGGTTTGCGGCGCGATGATGCCACAGGACCTCTGCGGCTCGGCGCGGCGTTTTACGACGACGCGCGACTGCGCAAGTTCCCCCGGTTCGCGCCGGCGAGCAGCGCGGCGATCTCGTCGTGGCTTTCGGCCTTGAGCAGGCGCGGGGCGAGCCGGCGCAGGCGCGTACGGTCGCAGCGCGCGAGCGCGTCGCGCACTTCGAGGATCGCGCCCGAATGCATGCTGAAATCGGTCAGGCCGAGCGCGACGAGCAGCGGCGTGAACGTCGTGTCCGAGGCCATCTCGCCGCACAGGCAGACCGGCTTGCCGGCCTTTTCGCCGCAGCGGATCGTGTCGGAGAGCAGTCTGAGCACCGCCGGATGCAGCGGGTCGTACAGGTCCGACACCGCGTCGTTGTTGCGGTCGGCCGCGAGCGTGTACTGCACGAGGTCGTTCGTGCCGATCGAGACGAAATCGACGAGGCGGATCAGCGCCGGCAGCGCGATCGCGGCGGCCGGCACTTCGACCATCGCGCCGAGTTCGAAGTGGTCGGCGATTTCGTGGCCTTCGCTGCGCAGGTCGCGCGCGCAGATTTCCATCAGCCGGCGCGTCGCGCGGATTTCCTCGGCGCGCGACACCATCGGCACGAGCACGCGGATCGGCCCGTAGGCCGAGGCGCGCAGGATCGCGCGCATCTGCGTCGCGAACAGCGCCGGCCGGCGTATCGACAGTCGTACGCCGCGCATGCCGAGCGCGGGATTCGGCTCGCGCGTGAGTGCAAGGCCGGTCGTGTCGGCCTTGTCGGCGCCCAGGTCGAGCGTGCGCACCGTGACCGGCAGGCCGCCCATGCCGAGCACGAGGTCGCGGTACGCGTGGAACTGCTCGTCCTCGTCCGGCAGATGATGGCGTTGTAGAAAAAGAAACTCGGTCCGGTACAGGCCGATACCGGCCGCGCCGTGCGCGCGCGCCTGCGCGACCTCGGCCGGCAGCTCGGCGTTCGCGTACAGGCGCATCGACGTGCCGCAGGCGGTGAGCGTCTGCGCGTGCGCGAGCTGCGCGAGGCGCTGGCCTTCGCGCTGCATGTCGCGCGCGTGCTGGCGGTAGCGCGCGAGATCCTGCGCGGTCGGATGCACGACGACTTCGCCGTGTTCGCCGTCGATCATGACGAGGTCGTCGTCGTGGATCTGCGCGAGCGCGTCGTGCGCGCCGACGACCATCGGCAGCCGCATGCTGCGCGAGAGGATCGCGCTGTGCGACAGCGGACTCGACCCGGTGCAGACGGTGCCGAGCACGCCCTGTTCGGCCAGGTGCGTCATTTCGGCCGGCGCGATCTGGTCGCTGACGAGGATCGTGCCGACGCGCGCGGCGATCTGGCGTTCGGCCGGACTCGTTTCGCGCGACAGCGCGGCCTGCACGCGGCCGATGACGTGGTCGATGTCTTCGCGGCGGCTGCGCAGGTACGGATCGTCCATCGCCTCGAACACCGCGGCGAGGCGGTCGCGCTGCATCTTGAGCGCCGCGCTGGCGCGGTAGCGTCCGCGCCGCACGAGGTCGAACAGCCCCGAGACGAGTTCGGGGTCGGACAGCAGCAGGCTGTGCGCGTCGATGAATTCGCCGATTTCGCGGGCGAGCGCGCCGTGCAGCTTCGCGCGGATCACCTTCAGTTCGGCGCGCGCGGTTTCCAGCGCGCCTTCCAGGCGGGTGGCCTCGGCGTCGATCTCGTTCGGTTCGAGCCGCGTCTCGTCGACCAGGAACTGGCTGGGCTGAACGAGGCGCGCGCGTCCCAAGGTCATGCCGCGCGAGGCGCCGATGCCTTTGAGGACGATGCGCATGCTCACCGGGGCCTGGCTCCTTGGTCTCTACGAGGGATGCGACGCGATTACTGGCCCTCGTCGAACTTGCGGTTGAAGAGGTCCGCGACCGCGTCGAGCGCGGCCGCTTCGTCGGGGCCTTCGGCCTTGAGTGTAACCGCAGTGCCGAGGCCTGCCGCGAGCATCATCACACCCATGATGCTCTTGGCGTTCACTTCGCGTCCGCGGCAGCGCAGCCAGACGGTCGACTGGTAGCTCTGCAGGAGGTGCACCAGCTTGGCGGAGGCGCGGGCGTGCAGCCCGAGCTTGTTGCTGATGACGACGTCGCGCTCAAGCATGATCGATGCAGATGCCGCCGCGGCCGCCGCTCGCGGCGGTCTGGGCGAGCTCGTCGAGATCCTGGTTCGGGTAGTTGAGCACGCGCAGCAGCATCGGCAGGTTCAGGCCCGACACGCAGTGCGTGCGAAAGCCCAGGCCCGACAGGCGTTGCGCGATATTGCACGGCGTCGCGCCGTACAGGTCGGACAGCACCAGCACGCCTTCGCCCTGGTCGAGCTCGCGCGCGCATTGCGACGCGTTGCCGAGCGCGGCGTCCGGGTCGGCGCTGGCCGGCACCTCGAGCACTTCGAGCGGCAGCGCGAACTGGCCCATCACATGGTGCGCCGCCGTGACCAGCGCGTCGCCCATCGCCTCGTGAGTCAACAGCAGGATGCCGACGCTCATGACAGTTTCACCGCCTTCCAGGGCTTACCGATCCCTACGCGACCTGCGCCGCGCTGGTCCCCCTCGTCGGTGTCGCGCTCGCTGCGCGAACCCATGTCAAACAGTGCCATCGCGTTACTCACGATAAAAAACGGAAACTGAAACTTCCCTGCAAGAAAGCTGCCGGGAAACCGCGGCTTCGTGCCGTCATTCTAACTCTCTGTGAAACGTCAGTACCTGTTCCCGCGTGCTGCGGAAATGTTCGGCCAGACGCTCGGCCAGATATACGGATCGATGTCGTCCGCCGCTGCAGCCGATACAAATCGTCACATAGGAACGGTTGTCGGCTTCGAAGCGCGGCAGCCATTCCTCGAGAAACCCCTTCAACTGCTCCAGAAAGCGCTCGACTTCCGGCTTGCCTTCGAGCCAGGCGCGCACGGCGGCGTCCTTGCCCGACAGCGGCCGCAGCGGCGCGTCCCAGTGCGGATTCGGCAGGCAGCGCGCGTCGAACACGAAATCGGCGTCGATCGGCAGGCCGCGCTTGTACGCGAACGATTCGAACAGCAGCGACAGCTCGCCGCCGACCATGCCGAGTTCGGTCGCGATCAGGCGGCGCAGCTGATGCACGTTCAACTCGCTCGAATCGACCACGCGGTCGGCGATCGCCGCGAGCGGGCGCAACAGCTTGCGTTCGAGCGCGATCGCGTCGTTCAGCGGCAGCCCGTCGGCCGACAGCGGGTGGCGCCGGCGCGTGTCGGAAAACCGCTTCACCAGCACGTCGTCGCGCGTGTCGAGAAAAATCAGCTGATAGTCGATGCCCAGGCGCGCGAGATCGGCCAGCACTTCGGGCAGGCGGTTCAGGTCTTCGGCGCGGTTGCGCACGTCGACGCCGACCGCGATGCGGCGATGCCCGCCGAGGCTCACCGCGTCGACCAGCGACGGCATCAGCGCCGCCGGCAGGTTGTCGACGCAGTAGAAATCGAAATCTTCCAATGTGCGCAAAGCGATCGTCTTGCCGGCGCCCGAAAGGCCGGAAAGCACGACGAGCCGGGTCTGCGCCGGCGCCGGATGGCCGGCCGCTTCGTCGCCGACTTTGATCACCATGGCGCTGTGCGTCTCAATTGATGGGCCTGCCGGTCCATGAACGTCTGGGCCGGGTCGATACCCTTGCTTTTCAGCATATGGCTGCGCACCGCGGCTTCCACAAGTACCGCCAGGTTGCGGCCCGGCGCGACCGGTATCGCGATCTGCGGAATGCGCACGTCGAGAATCTCGCGGTAGCCGACGTCGCCGGTCAGGCGCTTCATGCCGTCGAGGTCGTCAGCGGCGTTGAGCGGACGCAGGTGCACGACGAGGCGCAGGTATTTGGACGGCTTTACGGCCGTGTGGCCGAACATCTCGCGCACGTTGAGCACGCCCAGGCCGCGCACTTCGAGCAGATCCTGCAGCAGTTCCGGACAGTGGCCGTCGATGACGTCGGGTGCGATCTGCGTGAATTCCGGCGCGTCGTCGGCGACGAGGCGGTGACCGCGCGTCAGGAGTTCGAGCGCGAGCTCGCTCTTGCCCGAGCCCGACTCGCCGGTGATCAGCACGCCGATCGAATACACCTCCATGAACACGCCGTGCAGGGTTTCCTTGCGCGCCAGCAGCCGCGCGAGGTGGTACTGCAGATAGGTGAAGATCTCGTGGCCGCGCTTGGGGCTGTGCCACAGCGGCGTATCGGATTCGTTGGCGGCGTCGCGCAGGTCGCTCGGAATCGGCTGGTCTTTCGTGACGATCAGCGCGGTCGGGCGGTAGTTGATGATCTTCTGGACCGTTTCCCAGCGCTGGCGCGAATCGAGGCTGTCGAGGTAGTTCAGTTCCTCGGTGCCGATGATCTGCACCTTGTTCGGGTAGATCACGTTGAGATAGCCGACCAGCGACGGGCGCCGCGCGTGGTTGTCGCCGGGCTCGATCGCGCGTTCGTCGCCGCGCACGCCGGCGACCCAGCGCATGGCCATGCGTTCGCTCAGGCTTTCGTACAGCTGGCGGGCGGTGAGTCGGTCCATCGGACGGCTAATGGCGGCCTTTCGCTGCAAAATCGTTCGAACGTTCGCGTCCCGCGGCCGGCAGGTGCCGGGCCGGCGCGAGCGCGATAGTACCCACTATCGGGCGCGACAGGGTCATCGTGCGTTCATCGACGTTCCGAAGTCTCATCAGTTCGCGTGCCCCCAGCGGGCGAGTTCGGCGCGCAGCGCGGCGGCGTCGGGCGCGCGGCGCAGCCGCTCGACGCTCGCGGCGTCGGACGCGCGCGTGGCGATGTCGGCCAGCAGCGACAGGTGCGCGGCGGTGAAATGCGTCGGCGTGACGATCGCGGCGACGAGATCGACGGGCGGGCCGCCGTCGCCGAACGGAATCGGCCGGGCAAGTCGCACGAACGCGCCGGCGGGTTCGGCCAGCTCCGCGCAGCGGCCGTGCGGCAGTGCGATGCCGTTGCCGAGCGCGGTGGAGCCGAGCGACTCGCGTTCGGTCAGCGCTTCGAGCACGGCGAGATCGGCGCCGGCCGGCGCCACGAGGCGCGCCAGTGCTTCGAGCAGCGCATGACGCGACGTGACGCGCAGGTCCGCGACGATGCTGTCCGGGCGCAGGAGGTCGGTAAAACGCATGCCGCCGGGTATCGGGTAGCCGAAAGGCGGCGATTCTACAGCGGGGAAAGTGGAGCGGGGCGACTAAATGTTGCTTTGCAACACCCGACCAAGGTCCAGGGGCGCTTTGCGGTGCCGCGGCGCGCGATCGGTGCGGGTTTTGCAACACCCCGGCGAAGGTCCGGGAGCGGATCGTTCGCCGGGGTGCCTGAATCTCGAAGGGACTTGGACTGCCGGCGATCAGCCCGCCATGCGCGCGGCCTGGAGGACGGCGTCGCTCTTGTGGTGGTCGGTCAGCTTTTCCTTGTGCTTGCGGATCTGGCCGTCGAGCTTGTCGGCGAGCGCGTCGATCGCGGCATACATGTCCTCGGCGATCGCCTCGGCATGGATTACCTTGCCCGCGGCGGCGTGCAGGTTGGCATCGGCCTTGTGCGTCAGCTTCTCGACGCTGAGCGTGACGCTCACGCCGTGAAGATGGTCGAAGTGGCGCAGGATGCGTTCGAACTTGCTTTCAACATAGCTCCTGAGTGCCGGGGTGACGTCGACCTTGAGCCCGCTGACGTTGATCTGCATGGTGCTTCTCCTCGTTGTTGCCGGACCGTCAAGCCTGCGGCTCCTGCCGCGGGCTCGAGAATCGCGCAGGGATGCTGCGCTACCGCGTTCCCTCCCTGGACCGCACCGCCGCGTCGCCGACGCGGCGGCCGCGCTCGCCGTGGGGAGGCGGCGCGAAATTCGATGGTGAAGGCATGGACATGGTCTGATCGTGAGGGTTCCCCGGCCGGATGCAAGACCTCAACTGATGCGACAACGCTCGTTCGACGCGGCGATGTTCATCGCCTCGCGGTACTTCGCGACCGTACGGCGCGCCACGTTGATGCCGCGGCGATTGAGCTCCTCGGCGAGCACCTGGTCGGACAGCGGCTTGTGCGACGGCTCGCCCTCGATCAGCTTCTTGATCATGGCCTGGATCGCCGTCGCCGACGCGCTGCCGCCGTCGACCGTCGAGACGCCGCTCGAGAAGAAGTGCTTGAACTCGAACGTGCCGCGCGGCGTGTACAGGAACTTGCGCGTGGTGACGCGCGAAACCGTCGATTCGTGCATGCCGATCTCCTCGGCCACGTCCTTGAGCACCAGCGGGCGCATCGCTTCGGGGCCGTAGTCGAGGAACGCGCTCTGCGCCTGCACGATCGCCTGGGCCACCTTGAGGATCGTCTCCGCGCGCGTCTTCAGGCTCTTGATCAGCCAGCGGGCCTCCTGCAGCTGCCCGCGCAGGTACGACGCGTCGTCGCGCTGCGCGCGCGCGATCAGCGATTCGTAGTGCCGGTTGATCGCCAGGTGCGGCTGGCAGCCGGGCGCGAGGCTGACCTGCCAGCGGCCCTGCGAGCGGAACGCGTACGCGTCGGGCGCGACGTACTCGGGCGCGGCGCTCGACACGCTGGCGCCCGGTTTCGGGTCGAGCGCGCGGATCAGTTGCACCGCGGTGTCGATCTGCTCCGGCGACGCCTTGACCGCCCGCGCGAGCTTGGCGCGGTCGTTCTTGGCGAGGCTTTCCAGGTGGTCGGCGACGATCGCGCGGGCGATCGCGAGGCAGTCGACGTCGGGCTCGAACGCGTCGAGCTGCACGAGCAGGCATTCGCGCAGGTTGCGGCTGGCGACGCCGATCGGATCGAACCGCTGGATGCGATGGCGCACCGCCTCGATTTCGTCGGCCTCGACCGCGTACAGCATGGCCAGGCCCTGCTGGATCGCCTCGACCGGTTCGTGGAAGTAGCCGTCGTCGTCGATCGCCTCGATCAGCGCGACCGCGATCGCGCCGTCGCGCGCCGACATCGGGGTCAGGTTCAGCTGCCACAGCAGGTGATCGCGCAGATCCTGGCGTTCGGGCTCCTGCGGTTCGAAATCGTCGTCCGAAGCCGGGCCGCGCGGCATGCTGTCGAACGAGCCGTCGAGCGCCTCGTAGCGATCTTCCTCGCGGTCGCGATCGGGCGCCTCGGTCGTCGGGGCTTCGGATTCGCCGGTCGCGCGCGGCGGCTCGTATTCGGTACTGCCGTTGCCGTCGGCGCTGCCGTTTGCCGGCGCGTCGCCGTTCGGGGCGGATTCCTGCTGCTCATCCGGCAGCTCCAACAGCGGGTTGGATTCGAGCGCTTCGCGCAATTCCATTTCCAGCTCGACGCTGGACAGCTGCAACAGGCGAATCGCCTGTTGCAATTGCGGCGTCAGCGCGAGCTGCTGATTCAGACGAAGGTTTAACGCAGGCTTCATGTTCTTCCCAAGTCTGAGCGCGTGTGAACCCGCCCCCGTAGGCATTCACACCCGACTCACGCCCCCATCCTAATGCGGAAATCGCCGCGCGGGAACCGGGCGACCGAACCGCGTGTTGCGCAACGCGTCGCATAACGCACGACGCCCGGCATCGGCCGGGCGTCCTGGGGCTCAAACGAACGTTCGCGCGGTGCCGCGCTACATGCGAAATTCCTTGCCGAGGTATACTTCGCGAACTTTTTCATTCGCCAGCACCGTGGCCGGCGCGCCTTTGGCAAGAACGCCGCCTTCGCTCAAGATATACGCGCGGTCGCAGATGCCGAGCGTTTCGCGCACGTTGTGATCGGTGATCAGCACGCCGATCTTGCGTTCCTTCAGATGCCGGACGATGCGCTGGATTTCGCCGACCGAGATCGGATCGACGCCGGCGAACGGCTCGTCGAGCAGCATGAAGCGCGGCTCGGCCGCGAGCGCGCGCGCGATTTCGACACGGCGGCGCTCGCCGCCCGACAGGCTCTGGCCGCGCTGGCCCGCGATGTGCGAAATCTGCAGTTCGTCGAGCAGCTTTTCGAGTTCGGCCTCGCGCTGCCGCGGCGTCAGCGCCGCGCGCAGTTCGAGGATCGCCAGGATGTTGTCGGCGACGGTCAGGCGGCGGAACACCGACGCCTCCTGCGGCAGGTAGCCGACGCCCAGGCGCGCGCGCGCGTGCATCGGCAGGCCGGTGATGTCGGTTTCGTCGATGCGGATCGCGCCGGCGTCGGCCGCGACGAGGCCGACGATCATGTAGAAGCAGGTCGTCTTGCCGGCGCCGTTCGGACCGAGCAGGCCGACCACTTCGCCCTGTTCGACCTTGCAGCTGAAGTCGCGCACGACTTCGCGCTGCTTGTAGCGCTTCTTGAGGCCGGTGGCGGACAGCATCAGGGTTTCTTGTCGGGCGCCGCGGCGGGCTTGTCGGCGGCGGGCTTGTCGGCCGCCGGCTTCTTCGGCTGCGGCAGCGCCTGCATCGTCACGCGGCCGCCGCCTTCGACGCCGCCGGTGATCTCGCCCGATTCGGTGTTGTAGACGATCCGCTCGGCGCGGAACGTGCCGCGGCCTTCCTGGATGACGACCGCGTTGCCGGTGAGGATCGCCGTGCTCGTGCCGTTGTTGTAGTCGATGGTCGCGGCCGACGAGCGCATCATGCCGCCGTCGCCATCGAGCTTCTGGTCGAGCTTCGCCGGCTTGCCGTCGAGCACGACGCGGGTGATTTCGTTGTTCTCGTTCTGGTGCACCGTGCCCTTGTCGGCCTCGCCCTTGATCGAGCCCTGGTCGAGCTTGACCGCGCCGGTGAGCACCGTGACGTGCTTGGTCTGGTCGGTCTGGAACGTGTTCGACGAGACGTTGAGCGGCTGGTCGCGGTCGGTTTTCAGCGCGTGCGCGGCTGGCGCGGCCAGCGCGGCAGCCAGGATCAGACTAAGGCTTGCGCTTGGGCGCGAACGTGGCGTGGACATCGGCGAGCAGCTCCAGTTGGTGCGTGTTGAGATCGGCCTTCATGCCGGTGCCGCGCAGTATAGAGCCCGGCTGCGTGATCGTGGCAGGCGCTTGGGTTTCGAGCTTGTTCTGTTTCGGCCAGGCGGTGACGTCGTGCGTGTCGACCTGCGCCTGGCGCTTGGGATCTTCGGTGTCGCGGTGCATCTGCACCTTGCCCGCGAGCAGCATCTTCGTGCCGTCCTTGGTCACCCAGGCGGAATCGGAAACGCCTTTCCAGTTCTCGCTGCCGTCGTTGCTCGTGATCGTGAAGTTCGGCGCGTCGACCCACAGCGAGCCGTCGTCGTTGCGGCGCGCGAGCGCGGGCGCGACGATCGTGAACGACAGGCGGCCCTGGTCGTCGAGACTGTTCAACGTGAAATCGGCGAGCGAGTAGTTCGAGCGCGGCGGACCGACGAACGCCGGCGGCTCGGGCGTCGGACGCACGAGCCAGACGAGCGCCTGCGTCGCGATCGCACCGAGCGCGAGCAGCGCGACGAGAAGGACCGGACGTTCCGTCAAAGCCATTGCGCGAGCTCGGCCTCCGCCTTGCCTTGCGCGGCGATCACGAGGTCGCAGACCTCGCGCACGGCGCCATGGCCGCCGTCGCGGCGGGTGCGCCAGTGCGCATGCTCGCGCACCCACGGATGCGCGTCGGCGACCGCGATCGACAGGCCGACGTGGCGCATCGCGCGCAGGTCGGGCAGGTCGTCGCCGGTGTAGCTGACGGCGTCGAGCGCGAGTCCCAGCGCTTCGCACAATTGCCGCAAACACGCCAGTTTGTCTTTTTGACCCTGGTATACATGCGCGACGCCGAGCTCGGCCATGCGCTCGGTGACGAGATGGCTCATGCGCGCGGTGATGATCGCTACCTCCACGCCGTTCTCGAGCAGGCGCTTCAGGCCGAAGCCGTCGTGCACGTGGAACGCCTTGATCTGCCGCTGGTCCTCGGCGTACAGCAGCGTGCCGTCGGTCAGCACGCCGTCGACGTCGAACACGGCGAGCTTCACGCGCGCGGCGCGTTCGCGGATGTCTTGCGGCAGATCGTTCAGTGGCGAATAGGGCATGGCGCGGTCGGGACGCGGCGAAGGACGCGCCAGTGTAACGGCGATTGGGTGAACGGCGCCGCCCGTGAGGCGGCGCGATCGGTCAGACGACCCGGGCGCGCAGCAGGTCGTGAATGTTCAGCGCGCCGACGAGCGCGCCGGAAGCGTCGACGACGAGCAGCGCGTGGATCTTGAAGTCTTCCATCAGCCGGGCCGCCTCGATCGCGAGCTTGTCGGGCTGGATCGTCTTGGCGCGCGTCGTCATGAGATCGCCGAGCTTCGCGGCGCGCAGGTCGACCTCGTGGTCGTCGAGCGCACGGCGCAAGTCGCCGTCGGTGAACACGCCGAGCAGACGGTCGTCGGCGTCGACCACGGCGGTCATGCCCAGGCCCTTGCGCGTCATTTCCACGAGCGCCTCGGACAGGCTCGCGCCGATGCCGACCTTCGGAATCTTGTCGCCGGTGTGCATCACGTCGCTGATGTGCAGCAGCAGGCGGCGGCCGAGGCTGCCGGCCGGATGCGAGCGGGCGAAGTCTTCGGCGGTGAAGCCGCGCGCTTCGAGCAGCGCGATGGCGAGCGCGTCGCCCATGACGAGCGCGGCGGTCGTCGAGGCGGTGGGCGCAAGGCCCAGCGGGCACGCTTCGGCCGGCACGCTGACGTCGAGGTGCACGTCGGCGAGGCGCGCGAGCGACGACGAATCGTTGCCGCTCATGGCGATGAGCGGGATGCCCTGGCGCCGGATGACCGGCAGGATCATCAGAAGCTCGTCGGTTTCGCCGGAATTGGACAGCGCGATCACGACGTCCTTCTGCGTGATCATGCCGAGATCGCCGTGGCTGGCTTCGCCCGGGTGCACGAAGAACGCCGGCGTGCCGGTCGAGGCCAGGGTCGCGGCGATCTTGCGGCCGATGTGGCCCGACTTGCCCATGCCCGACACGACCACGCGGCCGGGACATTCGAACATCAGCTGGCAGGCGCGCAGAAAATTGTCGTCGATGCGCGATTTGAGCAGTTCGATCGCGCGGGCCTCGGTATCGACGACCTGCAGGGCGCTCGCGACGAGCGCGGCAGTATCGAGCAGGGGATGACTGATCGCGGAGCTGGTCAAGGGCAGGATTTGGGCGTTCATGAGCAGGGCGGGGTGGAGCAGGGAAACCGGACGGTCGTCGTCCGGCACGTTTTGGCGCCAGCGGATTTTCGGTACCATGCGCGACCCCTATTGTAGCCGGTTATGCCTTCCAGTCCGCTCTGGACGGGCGAAACCCGGCGATCGTCGCGCCCGCGCCCCGATCCGGATCGCGACTGCCCTCAAACCGCCATGGTTCCCGCCCCCTATGGATAGCCAGACCATCAAGAATCTGATCGAACAAGGCCTGCCGGGCGCTCGCGCCGAGGTCAACGGCGCCGACGGCGTGCATTTCGACGCGGTCGTCGTCGCCGCCGATTTCGCCGGCAAGCTGCCGCTCGCGCGCCATCGCATGGTCTATGCGACGCTGGGCGATCTCATGGGCGGCGCGATCCACGCGCTGGCGCTCAAGACCCTGACGCCGGGCGAAGCCGCCAAGGCGGGCTGAGCGGTTGATTTTCCGTTTCGCGAACCCGAACTGCGCGGAACCCTGACGGGACACAAGAAAAGATGGCCAAGATCGTAATTTCCGGCGGCGACGCCCTGAACGGCGACGTCTGGATTTCCGGCGCCAAGAACGCGGTGCTGCCGATCCTCGCCGCGACGCTGCTCGCCGACGAGCCGGTCAGCATCAGCAACGTGCCGCACCTGCACGACGTGACGACCACGATGGAGCTGCTCGGCCAGATGGGCGTGCAGCTCGTGCTCGACGAGCGCATGAAGATCCACGTCGACCCGCGCTCGACGAACAACCTGTCGGCGCCGTACGACCTCGTCAAGACGATGCGCGCGTCGATCCTCGTGCTCGGCCCGCTCGTGGCGCGCTACGGCGAGGCGAACGTGTCGCTGCCGGGCGGCTGCGCGATCGGTTCGCGCCCGGTCGACCTGCACATCAAGGGCCTGCAGGCGCTCGGCGCCGACGTCACGGTCGAAAACGGCTACATCCGCGCGCGCGCCAAGCGGCTCAAGGGCGCGCGGATCAACATGGACATCGTCACCGTCACCGGCACCGAAAACATCATGATGGCCGCGGCGCTCGCCTCGGGCACCACGGTCATCGAGAACGCGGCGCAGGAGCCCGAGGTCGTCGACCTCGCCAACTGCCTGAATGCGATGGGCGCGAAGGTCGAAGGCGCCGGCACGGCGACGATCACGATCGAAGGCGTCGAGCGCCTGCACGGCACCGACTACGAAGTGCTGCCGGACCGCATCGAAACCGGCACGTTCCTCGTGGCCGGCGCGATCACCGGCGGGCGCGTGCTGGCGAAGAAGGCGCGGCCCAAGACGCTCGACGCGGTGCTGGCGAAGCTCGAGGATGCCGGCGCGCACATCAACACGGGCGACGACTGGATCGAACTCGACATGCGCGGCAACCGACCGCGCGCGGTGAACATCACGACGGCGCCGTACCCGGCGTTCCCGACCGACATGCAGGCGCAGTTCACCGCGCTCAACTGCGTGGCCGAGGGTGTCGGCATCATCACCGAGACGGTGTTCGAAAACCGCTTCATGCACGCGCACGAACTGCAGCGGCTCGGCGCGGACATCCGGCTCGAAGGCAATACGGCGATCATCAAGGGCGTCAACAAGATGACCGGTGCGCCGCTGATGGCGACCGACCTGCGCGCATCGGCGTGCCTCGTGCTCGCCGGGCTCGTGGCCGACGGCGATACGACGGTGGACCGCGTCTACCATATAGACCGAGGCTACGAGTGCATCGAGGAAAAGCTCGGGACGCTCGGGGCTAAGATTCGGCGGTTGCCCTCGTAACGCTGCGCTGGGTTTTTTCTTCTGCTGTCGCCTCAGCGGACGCTGGGGTCCAGCTTGTGACTGTCGCTTTGTAGTTTTTGCCTGGCTTTGGACAAAGCGTTCCGCCCGCCTGCCGGCGGCCGTCCTGTTTTCTTTGTGATCGCCTCGCGTTGAACAAAGCGTTCCGCTCGCTGCCGCGAGCGGGCAGGGAGAGGTTGCTTGCCCAACCCCTCCCTGCACCCTCCAAGGGCACCCCGACGGCCGCGGTTTGCGGGCATCCGTGCCCGCAAACTCCGCGAGATCGCTCCGGGGTTCGTTGATGGGCCATCCATGGCCCGTCAACGAACTGCGCACATCCTGTGCGCACCCGCTGCGCGGGCTTTTCCTCCGCGATCTCGCCGCGACCGACGGGGCCCCGGGTGAAGCGGGCGGCTTCCTGCCGCCAGAAGCAACGGCCGATGCTCGGCGATTCCTGAGCTCGTCATTCCAGCGCAAGCTGGAATCCAGCTTTTGGGGCGTCAAGAACAACAGCAAAGGCTGGATCCCAGCTTTCGCTGGGATGACGAACGTGGGGATCGCCGCTTCTTGCTGTTGCCGTTGCTTCTGGCGGCAGGAAGCCGCCCGCTTTCCCCGGGGCCCCATCTGCCGCGAGCAAGTGCCCGGCGATCAGGCCCGACAGGGGACGCACAGGGATGTGCGTCGTCCGTCGTGGTCCATGGATGGACCATCGGCGGACCCCGCCGGGCGCTTGCGGTCCCCGCAGGGCAGTATGCCCGGAGGGGCGCGGCAGCTGGGGTGGCCTTCTTTGGTTACTTTCTTCGGCCAGTCGAAGAAAGTGACTCGGCCGCCGGCAGGCGGGCGAAACGCTTTGTCGAAAGCCGGGCGAAAACTACAAAGCGACGACAAGGTCAAAATTACCGGAACGAAAGAAGAACACCGGCGAGAGCCCGAGCGCAGCGACTACCTGATAGAAACCAACTCCATCACGATAGTCCCGCCGTCCCCCTGCACCTGCTCGATCTTCACCGGCGCCGGCACATCCGCCGAAATCCACGAACGCCCCTTGTTCGCGACGTCGACGCGATCGATGCGCCGCGCCGCATAGCTGCCCGCCGGCACCTTCACGTTCTCGTTCGCGGCGACCGTGAAGCGCTGGTCTTCCAGGTGGTCCTTCGTCGCGACGATCAGCGTCGTTTCCTTCGCCTCGCCCGCGAGCGCCTGCACCAGCGCGACGCCGACGGCGTGCCGGTCCATCGTGCCCGGCCGGATCGGATAGCGGAACTGTTCCTTGTTGTCGACGACGCGCACTTCGCCGGCCTTCCAGTCGAAATCGGTGTGGCGCTGCTTCGACTTGAACGTCGCATCCTGCTTGAAGTCGTATGCGACGCCTTCGGGTTTGCCGTCCTTCCAGCGGAAGTTCGACTCCTCCTTCACGTCGAGCCCGAGCATGCGCGCCATGCCGGCCGTGCCCTTCGTCTGGCTCGTCAGCGTCCACGTGCCGTCGCCGCGATCGGAGAGCGTCATCGTCGTTTCGCCGACGGGCTTACCGTTGCGTATGACGTTGTAGGTGGCCGCGAACGGTTTCGGCGCGGCATGGGCCGCGAGCGGCAGCAGGGCGGCCAGCAGCAGGGCGTATCGATCCAGGCGCATGAGGGTCTCCGAACGAATGGCGCGAGTCTGAACGTACTCGCCTGAACGTTTGCCGGAGCCCGCGGGTTTACACGACGAGCGGCGGAACGTCCCGCGCGACGCCGTCGACGTGCACGCGTTCGCCCGCGAGCGCGACCTTGCCGTCCGCGATCCACGCGACGCACTGCCGCAGCAGCCGATGCTCCAGCGGCAGCAGCCGCGTCGCGAGCGAGTCGGGCGTGTCGCCGGGTTCGATCGCGAGGTCGACCTGCGCGATCACCGGACCGCCGTCGAGTTCGGCGGTGACGTAGTGCACGCTCGCGCCGTGCCGCGCGTCGCCGGCCGCGAGTGCGCGCGCATGCGTCTTCAAGCCGGCATATTTCGGCAAAAGGGAAGGGTGGATATTGATGACGCGGCCGATCCACGGCGCCAGCGCGGCCGGATCGATCACGCGCATGAAGCCGGCGAGCACCACGAGATCCGGCGCGTACTCGCCCAATCGTTCGAAGAATTCGCGATCGTAGCCCGCGCGATCGGCGTAGCCCGCCGGATCGAGCGCGAATGTCGCGATGCCGGCCGCTTCGGCGCGGCGCAGTCCTTCGGCCGCGACCTTGTTGCTGCCGACGACGACGATGTCGACGGCCAGTTCCTTCGCCGCGACCGCGTCGATCAGCGCCTGCAGGTTCGAGCCGCGGCCCGATACGAGCACCGCGACGCGCAGCATGGTCAAGCGATCGACACGCGCTCGTCGCCGCTCGCCGCGACGATTTCGCCGATCTGGCGCGACGCAAGGCCCAGCGCCGCGAGCGCGGCGATCGTCGACTCGGCGTCGTCGCGCGCGACGATCACCGTATAGCCGATGCCGCAGTTGAACGTGCGCCACATTTCGTCCTGCGGCACCGCGCCTTCGCGCATGAGCCAGTCGAACAGCGGCGGCAGCGTCCAGCTCTTGGCGTCGAGCGCGATGCCGAGCGCCTCGGGCACCACGCGGATGATGTTTTCCTTCAGGCCGCCGCCGGTGATGTGCGCCATGCCCTTGATCGGGTGCGCCGCGAGCAGTTCGAGAATGGGTTTGACGTAGATCGTCGTCGGCGCGAGCAGCGCGTCGGCCAGTTTCACGCCGCCGACGTCGAGATCGAACGGGTTGCCGGCGCGCGCCACGATGCGGCGGATCAGCGAATAGCCGTTCGAATGCGCGCCCGACGAGTCGATGCCGATGATCGCGTCGCCGGCCACGAGCGAATCGCCGCTGACGAGCCTGGATTTTTCGACCGCGCCGACCGTGAAGCCGGCCAGATCGTATTCGCCGGGCGGATACATGTCGGGCATTTCCGCCGTTTCGCCGCCGATCAGCGCGCAGCCGGCGAGTTCGCAGCCCTTGGCGATGCCGCCGACGACCGCGACCGTGGTGTCGACGTGGAGCTTGCCGGTGGCGAAATAATCGAGGAAGAACAGCGGCTCGGCGCCCTGCACCAGCACGTCGTTGACGCACATGCCGACGAGGTCGATGCCGATCGTGTCGTGGCGGTCGAGCGTCTGCGCGAGCTTGAGCTTCGTGCCGACGCCGTCGGTGCCGGAGACGAGCACGGGCTCCTTGTAGCGCCCCGCCAGCTCGAACAGCGCGCCGAAACCGCCGAGGCCGGCCATCACTTCCTTGCGGAACGTGCGCGCGACCAGGGGTTTGATGCGCTCGACGACTTCGTTGCCGGCGTCGATGTCGACGCCCGCGTCGCGGTAGGTCAGGGCTTGCTTGTCGGCGGTCATTGCGTAGGGAAGGTCGCACAAAAGGGGCGCAATGATAGCAGCCGCGACGGCCTCGGGTTGGACGCCGCCCGGCGGTTTCGGCAGACTTGGCCCGCCCGCCCGCCGACCAGGGACTGTCCGTGCGTTATTTTCGACCGCTCGTTTTCGCCTTCGTCCTGCTCGCGCTCGGCCAGGGACTCGTGTTCGCGCAAGGCGCGACGAGCCTCTACGCCGGCGAGGTGCCGGTGACGGACCAGTCCGACGGGCAGCGCGTCGAGGCGCTCAAGAACGCGCTGGCGCAGGTCGTCGTGAAGCTCACCGGCGACAAGGGCGTGCTCGCGAACGAGGCCGTCGCGAAGGCCGTCGGCGAGGCCGAACGCTACGTGCAGCAGTACCAGTATCGCCAGGAAGTGGTCACCGAGAACGGTGCGCCGGCGATCCGCCTCTCCCTCATCGCGCAGTTCGATCGCGGCGCGGTCGACCGTCTCGTGCGCGAACGCGGCCTGAAAGTGTGGGCCACGGCCGCGCGCGCGCCGATACTCACCTGGATCGCGCTCGACGACGGCAACGGTCCGCGTCTCGTCGCCGACGCGAACGACGCCGGCGCCCGCGCGATGGCGCAGGCCGGCGAACGCCGCGGCGTAGCGCTCGCGTGGCCCGCGCTCGCCGACGACGCGCAGAACGCGCTCGCGACGCAGTCGGTCTGGGACGGCGACGTCGCCGGACTTTCCGCCAGCGCGTCGCGCTATCAGACCGACAGCATCCTGATCGGCCAGTTGCGCCGCGTCGGCGACACCTGGGTCGCACGCTGGACGCTCGCGATCGGCGGCGTGGCGCAGCCCTCGTGGGAGTCGCGCGACGCCGATCTTGCGACCGCGCTCGCCGTCGGCGCCGACGGCGCGGCCGACCGCGTCGGCGGCCGCAGCGCCGCGGTGCCGGAAGAACGCCGCATCACGTCGGCGCGCGTGTGGATCAGCGGCCTGCATTCGGCCCAGGACTACGCGCGCATGTACGAGGCGCTCGGCCGCAACGACCTCGTGCGCGAATTCGTGCCCGAGCAGGCGCGCGGCGACGGCCTGCTCGTCAAGATGACGCTGAACCTCTCGCTCGACCGCTGGATTTCATATCTGCCGCCCGACGGCGCGCTGCGCCTCGTCAGCGCGCAGCCGCCGGTCGATGGCGTGGAGGCCACCCTGGCGCTGAATCCGTAGGCATGCGTCACCTGCCCAACATTCTGACGTTCCTGCGCATACTGCTGACGGTGCCGCTCGCGTGGCTGTTGCGCGACGGGCGTTACGACGCGGCGCTCGCCGTCGCGCTCGTGGCGGGCCTGACCGACGCCCTCGACGGGTTTCTCGCCAAGCGCTTCGGCTGGCAGAGCTGGCTCGGCGGCGTGCTCGATCCGATCGCCGACAAGCTCCTGCTGTTCGTCTGCTTCATCGGCCTGGCGCACGTCGGCGCGCTGCCCGTGTGGCTCGCGTGGCTCGTCGTCGGCCGCGATGTCGTCATCGTCGCGGGCGCCGTTGCGTATCACAATCTGATCGGCCCGCTCACCGCGCAGCCGAGTTCGCTCTCCAAGCTCACCACCTGCCTGCAGATCGCGCTCGTGCTCGCGTGCCTCCTGCACCTGTCGCGTTTCGGCGACTGGCCGGCGTGGGTCAACACGGCGATGTTCTGGACGGTCGCCGCGGCGACCGTCGTCAGCGGCCTCGACTATGTCGTGCACTGGGGCACCAAGGCGTGGCGCGAAGGCCGCGCGTCTTCCGGAGACAAGCGATGAACGCTACCGAACGCTGGCAATGGATCTTCCTCGTTCTCGTGCTCGGCGGGCTCGTCTACCTGCTCGCGCCGGCGCTCACGCCGTTCGCGATCGCCGCATTGTTCGCCTACCTGTGGGACCCTGTCGTCGATCGCCTGGAGCGCCTGCGCGTATCGCGCGACTTCGCGGTGACGCTCGTGTTTCTTCTGATCATCGTGCTCGTCGTGCTGATCGTGCTGCTGCTGATTCCGTACCTCGAGCGGCAGGTCGCCAAGCTGATCGAACAGCTGCCGCGTTGGCTCGCGTGGGTGCAGGCCGAGGCCGCGCCGTGGGTCGAGCAGCGGTTCGGCGTGACGCTCGATTTCGCCGATCCGCAGAAGCTCATCGACATGCTGAGCGGCCATTGGCGCGAAGCCGGCGGTCTCGCCGCGACCGTGCTCGCGAAGGTGTCGAAGTCGGGCTTCACGGTGATCGGCTGGGTCGCGCAGCTCGTGCTGATTCCCGTCGTGACGTTCTACCTGCTGCGCGACTGGGACGTGCTCGTCTCGCGCGTGCACGAACTCTTGCCGCGCAAGGTCGAACCGACCATCGCGAAGCTCGCGCGCGAATCGGACGAAGTGCTCGGCGCGTTCCTGCGCGGGCAGCTGAGCGTGATGGTCGCGCTCGGCGTGCTGTACGGCGTCGGGCTGTGGCTCGTAGGCCTCGATGTTGGTCCGCTGATCGGCATGATCGCGGGTCTCATCAGCTTCGTGCCGTACCTGGGCGCGATCGTCGGCGTGGCGATGGCCCTCATCGCCGCGCTCGTGCAGTTCGGCGACTGGCAGCACGTCGTGATGGTGCTCGCCGTGTTCGGCGTCGGCCAGACGATCGAAGGCTACGTCCTCGTGCCCAAGCTCGTCGGCGACAAGATCGGCCTGCATCCGGTCGCCGTGATCTTCGCGATCCTCGCCGGCGGCGAACTGTTCGGCTTCCTCGGCGTGCTGCTCGCGCTGCCGGTCGCGGCGGTCGTCATGGTCGTGCTGCGCTACCTGCACGAACGCTACACCGCGAGCCACCTGTACAACGCGGGCGCCGCGCCGCCGGGCGAACTCGTGCCGACCGTGATCGTCGCCGGCCACGAAGCCGACGCGGCGCCCGCGCCGGCCGACATCGCGCTGATCACTGCCGATGCGCCGCCGCCCGCGGAAACCAGGCCGGTCGATTGACGTGCAGCAGTTACCGTTAGGCTGGCGCTGGCCGGCGCAACAGCGATTCGAGACGTTTCATGTCGGCGCGAACGGCATCGCCGTCGCGGCGATGACGCGCGCGGCGACCGAACCCGACGCACCGTGGCTGTTCCTGCACGGCCCGGAAGGCAGCGGTCGCACGCATCTGTTGATCGCCGCGTGCCAGGCCGCGAGCGAGGCCGGATCGAGCGCGCAATACCTGCCGCTCGCGGCGCTGCCCGCGCCGCGCGCCGACGCGATCCGCGGCTTCGGCGGCAGCGACCTGCTCGTGCTCGACGACGTCGACGCGATCGCCGGCGAACGCGAGGCCGAGCACGCGCTGTTCGATCTGTACAACCGCTGCCGCGCCGAACGCTCGACGCTCGTGTTCGCCGCGACCGCGCCGCCGGCGCAGATCGGCATCACGCTGCCCGATCTCGTTTCGCGGCTGTCCAGTTGTACCCAATTGCCATTGAAGACGCTCGACGACGCCGAGCGCCGCGACGTGCTGCGCGCGCGCGCCGAAGCGCGCGGCATTGCGCTCGACGAGGCGGTGCTCGATTTCCTGTTCACGCGCTACGCGCGCGACCTCGGCAGCCTTGGCGCGCTGCTCGACCGCGTCGACCGCGAATCGCTCGCGGCGCAGCGGCGCGTGACCGTGCCGTTTCTGCGGCAGCTGCTCAGGTCGTAGTTCAGGCTTCCGCGCGCGGCGCGGGACGGCTCAGCACGTACGCCGCGCACAGCACGAACACCGCGGTGCCGCCGATGCCGAGCCACAGGCCCGGCCGTGCGAAGAACCAGAACGAGGCGACGCCCAGTGCCATGCCGGCGCACGCGAGCGTCTTGCCGCGCGCACTGATCGCGCCTTGTTCGCGCCATTGCCGTATCGTGGGACCGAAGTGCGGATGCGCGAGCATCTTCGCTTCGAGGCGCGGCGAGCTGCGGCCGAAACACGCGGCCGCGAGGATCAGAAAAATCGTGGTCGGCATCAGCGGCAGTACGAGACCGATCACGCCGAGCGCGAGCAGGACGCAGCCGAGTACGAGATAGCCGATGCGCACCGCGCGGGCCGAATAAGACATGCGCGGCAGTGTATACGAACGGCCGCCGGGCTCCACCCGCCTTGCGGCGGGCGAGCCCGGGCCTCGCTCGACGATCAGCCCGCCTTGTCCTTCGCCGCCGGCTTCGGCGCGCCTTCGACGAGGATGAACTCGCGGTTGAGTTCGACCGTCTTTTCGCCGATGCCCTTGACGTTGACCAGGTCGTCGGCGGACTTGAACGCGCCGTTCGCTTCGCGGTACGCGACGATCGCCTCGGCCTTCGATTCGCCGACGCCGCGCAGCGCGGTGGCGAGCGTCGGCGCGTCGGCCGTGTTGATGTTGACCGGCTGCGCGGCGAAGGCCGGGAACGCGGCGGCGAGGGCGAGGGCGAGCGACGAGATCAGCTTGAACATGACGTTTCTCCTTGGGTTGGGTTGGTGTCGCACCGGGTTCGGTGCCGACGTGAACAGGTTAGTTTTCGCAGCTCCTTCGCGCGTCGGGCGAATGCCGCTTCGTTGCCTGCGAAACCGCCGCGACGTCGCCTCGGATTTCTCCGAAAGCCGCGCCGGGACTACAATCGCGGCCTTTGCTTCGGTACGGATGGAAACCGCATGAACCACGAACAGCTCGCCGCCTTCGTTTCGGCCAAGTGGGACGACGACATCGTTCCGCGTCTCGTCGACTACATCCGCATCCCGAACAAGTCGCCGATGTTCGACGCCGACTGGCAAAAGCACGGCTACATGGACCAGGCGGTGGAACTGCTCGCCGGCTGGGCGAAGGCGCAGAGCGTGCCGGGCATGACCGTCGACGTCGTGCGCCTGGAAGGCCGCACGCCGCTGATCTTCATCGACGTGCCGGGGCAGGGCGACGACTGCGTCGTGCTGTACGGCCACCTCGACAAGCAGCCGGAAATGACCGGCTGGGCCGACGACCTCGGCCCGTGGAAGCCGGTGATCAAGGGCGACAAGCTGTACGGCCGCGGCGGCGCCGACGACGGCTACGCGATCTTCGGCTCGCTCGCGGCGATCCTCGCGCTGCAGGCGCAGGGCATCCCGCACGCGCGCTGCGTCGTCATGATCGAGGCGTGCGAAGAATCGGGCAGCTACGACCTGCCGTACTACGTCGACCATCTGGCCGACCGCATCGGCAAGCCGTCGCTCGTCGTGTGCCTCGACTCGGGCTGCGGCAACTACGACCAGTTGTGGCTCACCACGAGCCTGCGCGGCCTCACCGGCGGCAACCTCACGGTGCAGGTGCTGACCGAGGGCGTGCATTCGGGCGACGCGTCCGGCGTCGTCGCCTCGAGCTTCCGCGTGTTGCGCAAGCTGCTCACGCGCCTGGAAGACGAAACCAGCGGCAAGATCCGCGTCGACGATTTCTACGTCGACATTCCCGCGCAGCGCGTGGAACAGGCGAAGGCCTCGGCCGGCGTGCTCGGCGATGCGGTGTATTCCAAATTTCCGTTCGTGGACGGCATGCATCCGATGAACGACGATCTTGCCGAACTCGTGCTCAATCGCACGTGGCGGCCGGCGCTGTCGGTCACCGGCATCGGCGGCATGCCGGCGCTCGACTCGGCCGGCAACGTGCTGCGCCCGTTCACCGCGGTGAAGCTGTCGTTGCGCATTCCGCCGACGCTCGAAGGTCATGCGGCCGGCGAGGCATTGAAGGCGCTGCTCGAACGCGATCCGCCGTACGGCTGCAAGGTGACGTTCGATCTGGAAAAAGCATCGACCGGCTGGAACGCGCCGCAGCTGTCGCCGTGGCTCGAGGCGTCGGTCGACGGCGCGTCGAAGGCGTTCTTCGGTCCGGCGCCGGCGTACATGGGCGAAGGCGGCACGATTCCGTTCATGGGCATGCTCGGCGAGAAGTTCCCGGGCGCGCAGTTCCTCATCACCGGCGTGCTCGGCCCGCACTCGAACGCGCACGGCCCGAACGAGTTCCTGCACATTCCGACCGGCAAGCGCGTGACGCAGTGCGTGGCGAAGGTCATCGCCGATCACTATGTGGCGAGCGGTCAGGGACTGACGACCGGCGTCGCGGCGAGCGCGGCGCATACGCAGCACGGCGATCACGGCTGCTGTTGAGATGAATCGCGCCGTCGTCACCGACAACTGGTCGCGCCGCCTCGTTGTCGGTGTCGCGGCGCTCGCGCTGCTGGGGCTCGCCGTCTCGTCGCTGCTCGCCGAGGGCGGCGGCCATGCGTTCGACCGCGCGATCATGCTCGCGCTGCGCACGCCGGGCGCGATCGACGAT
Organism: Tahibacter soli; assembly: GCF_025717065.2. Lineage (GTDB taxonomy): Bacteria > Pseudomonadota > Gammaproteobacteria > Xanthomonadales > Rhodanobacteraceae > Tahibacter > Tahibacter soli. The sequence continues at coordinate 767,006 of NZ_JAOVZO020000003.1, forward strand.
CCGATCGGGCCGAACTGGTTCGAAGACGTGATGCGCGACATGACGGCGCTCGGCGGCATCGCGGTGGTCGTCGGCGCGGGGCTGGTGTTCGCGGGCTATCTCGCGTTGCGGCGGCGACTCGCCGACGTCGCGATACTCGCGGCGAGTCTCGCCGGCGCGCAGGCGATCAGCGCGATCGCGAAGTTTCTGATCTCGCGGCCGCGGCCCGATCTCGTATCGCACGAGGCGGAGATCTACAGCGCGAGTTTTCCGAGCGGGCATACGCTGATGGCGACGGTGGCTTATGTCACGTTCGCGATGTTGATCGCTGCGGATTTTTCCGATCGTCGCGTTCGCGATTATCTGCTCGTTGTCGCTTGGGTGGTCGCCTTGGCGGTTGGCGCGAGCCGTATTTATCTTGGCGTGCATTGGCCCAGCGATGTTTTGGCGGGGTGGGCTGTCGGCGCTTTGTGGATGATTGCGCTCCGCTCCTGGGTGCCGCGGTTGCGGGGGACGTTTGCGCACGCTCGCGCGTAGTTGTTGCTCGTCACCCCAGCGCAAGCTGGGGTCCAGCTTTTTCTTTGTCGCTTTGTAGCTAACGCATCGTGTTGAACAAAGCGTTCCGCTCGCTGCCGCGAGCGGGCAAGGAGAGGTTGCTTGCCCAACCCCTCCCTGCACCCTCCAAGGGCACCCCGACGGCCGCGGTCTTAAGGGCATCCTGCCCTCCGACTCCGCGAGCTTGCTCCGGGGTTCGTTGATGGGCCATCCATGGCCCGTCAACGAACTGCGCGCATCCCTGCGCGCACCCGCTACGCGGGCTGATCCTCCGCAATCTCGCCGCGGCCGACGGGGCCCCGGTGAAGCGGGCGGCTTCCTGCCGCCAGAAGCGACGGCAACGGCCGAAGCGTGGCATTTCTACTCCAGAAGCGACGGCAACGGCCGAAGCGCGGCATTTCTACAAAGCCGTCATACCGGCGAAGGCCGGTATCCAGCTTTTTGTGCAAAGTAAACACGTGGACGACAAGCTGCGCCGTGCATAGCCCTCTCCCCCAAAAGCTTTTGGGGGAGAGGGTTGGGTGAGGGGGCGACGCGTCGGTCTTCGTTGTCGTTTCGTCCGGCGAGAAGCCGAAGCTCGCGACGTTGAGCTCAATACAAAGCTCGCTGCGGTCGTCTCAGCCTGGCACCGTGCTCAGGCCGTCAAGGACTGCGCAAGTTCGATAAGACCGAATCCTTGACGGCCTTCCGCGCGGTGCTCTCTGAAAGTCGCCCGCAGCGACCAATTGCTCAAAGGCAAAGCGCGAACGGCGTGTCTCACCACGCCGTTCGCTAACCACAACCCACTTCTCTACAGGTGGATCATGGTCAAGCGCCAGCATAAATCATCCGCATCTTCCACAAAGCGCATCCGCATCGGTACGTCACTCTATTCCACCAACGGCGGCTTCACCGAACGTCTCGTCCCCTACATCCGATTGCGTGGCGACTGGTTGTCGAACGCCGGCTTCGAACCGAATGAAGACGTCGTCATCCGCATCACGCGCGGCCGCCTCGTCATCACTCCCGCCTGACGCATTTCCAGCGGAAGCCTCGGCTTCGAGGCTTCCGCCGGCCACCCGAATCGACACCGCTACACCCCCTTCAATATTTCTTCGACGAACTCCACGAACGCCCGCACCTTCGCCGCGCGATGCAGCCGCGACGGCGTCACCGCGTACAGCGGAAACCGCTCGTCCGACCACTCCGGCAACAGCTCGATCAGCCGACCGCTGCGCAACAAGTGCTTGCAGCCGATCTCCAGGATCTGCGCGATGCCGGCACCCGCTTCGCACGCGGCGATGAGCGTCGCCGAATCGGCCGTCATCAATCGCCCGCGTACGCGCAGCGGCACTACGTGTTTGCCGCGCCGCATCTCCCACGCGTACGGCTGTCCGTGGGCCGCGTCGTAGAAGTCGATGCAGTCGAATCGCTCGATGTCCTTCGGGTTTTTCGGCCGGCCGTGTTTCTTGACGAAGCCCGGCGACGCGACCGTGATCACGCGCGTCTCGCTGAGCTTGCGCGCGACGAGCGAACCGACCGGCGGCTCGTCGAAGCGCACCGCGAGATCGAAGCCGTCGGCCACGAGGTCGCCGACCGACGCGCGCATGATGAGTTCGAGCGACAGTTCCGGATGCCGCGCGAGAAACGTGCCCAGATGCGGTGCGAGCACCGCGCGCGAGAAGTGCGCGTCGAGATTGACGCGCAGCCGCCCGCGCACCTTGCTCGTCGACCCGGCGACGTCGATCGTCGCTTCCTCGATGCCGGCCAGATGCGGACCGACCTGTTCGTAGAAGCGCCGCCCTTCGTCGGTCAGCGACAGCGAACGCGTCGTGCGCGCGAGCAGTCTTGCGCCGACGCGCGCTTCGAGACGCGCGAGCGCGCGGCTCACGCCCGACGGCGACACGCCGAGCGCTTCGGCCGCCCGCGCGATCGTGCCGGCTTCGACGACCGCGAAGAACACCGAAACGCCGGAAAGCAGCCTGCTGTCGAAGGTCATCGCGATTCCTGCCGATTTGTCATGATTGTAAGCACAGAAGCGCTGTTGAAGCACGAATGCGTCGCGCCGAAGATGCCGCCACGCCGCCGCCCGGCGGCACCTTCGGAGATTTGCGATGAATCGTCCTTTTGCGATTACCGGCATCACCGGCAAGGTTGGCGGTGCTGTTGCGCGCACGCTGCTCGACACAGGACTTCGTGTACGCGCAGTCGTGCGCGACGCCGCGAAAGCGCACGACTGGGCCGCGCGCGGCTGCGACGTCGCGGTCGCCGACATGACCGACGCCGCCGCGCTGGCGGCCGCGTTCGACGGCACGGCCGGCGTATTCGTGCTGCCGCCGCCGGAATTCGATCCGGCGCCGGGCTTTCCCGAAGCGCGCGCGACGATCGACGCGCTCGTCGCAGCGATCGAGCGCGCACGGCCGCCGAAGGTGGTCTGCCTCTCGACGATCGGCGCGCAGGCGGGCGAGACGAACCTCCTGACCCAGCGCACGCTGCTCGAACGCGCGCTGTCCGCACTCGATCTGCCGGTCGCGTTCCTGCGTCCGGCGTGGTTCCTCGAGAACTATGCGTGGGACGTCGCGTCGGCGCGCGGCGGCGTCATCGACAGCTTTCTGCAGCCGCTCGACCGGCAGATTCCGATGGTCGCGACCGTCGACGTCGGTCGCGTCGCCGCGGAACTCCTGCAACAGACGTGGACCAGCGTGCGCGTCGTCGAACTCGAAGGCCCGCAACGCGTCGCGCCGCGCGATGCCGCCGCGGCGTTCGCGCGCGTGCTCGGCCATGCGGTCGACGTGCGCGCGGTGCCGCGCACGTCGTGGGAGGCGCTGTTCGTCGCGCAGGGCATGCGCCATCCGCAGCCGCGCCTGCGCATGCTCGACGGCTTCAACGAAGGCTGGATCGCGTTCGAGGGCGATGCGTCGACGGTGCGCAAAGGCTCGACCGGCCTCGAATCGGTGCTGCGCGATCTCGTCGCGCGCGCCACGTGAAGCGAGCGCATCGGCCGATGCAGGAGCCGATTCATGGACCTCGTGCACAATGCTCCCGCGACCCGCCGCCCGCGTTCGCTCCGCACGAACCGCATCGAAGGAAACCGCATGGCCCTGTTCGAAAGCCTCCTGCTTCTGCTGCTGCTCGCGATCGTCTCGCTGCAGCTGTCGCGCCGCCTGCGCGTTCCGTATCCGGCGATGCTCGCGGTCGCCGGCATCGGCGTCGCGATGCTGCCGGGGGCGCCGCATATCGCACTCGATCCGCATCTCGTGATGGCCCTCTTCATCGCGCCGGCGATCCTCAACGCCGCGTTCGATTTTCCGCCGCGCACGCTGCGCCGGCACTGGCTGCCGCTCGTCGCGCTCGCGGTCGTCGCGGTGCTGCTGACGACGGCGGCGGTCGCCTGGGTCGGCGTCGCGTTCGCCGGACTGCCGCTCGCCGCGGCCGTCGCGCTCGGTGCGATCGTTGCGCCGCCCGATGCGGCCGCCGCCGCGGCGATGCTCGACCGCGACGGCATGCCGCGAACGACCGCGACCGTGCTCAAGGGCGAAAGTCTTCTCAACGATGCCGTCGCACTGCTCGTGTTCAGCGCTGCGCTGCGCTTCGTCGAGGCCGGCGACGAGGTGCTCGCCGTCGTGCCGCAGATCGCGCTCGCCATTCCCGGCGGCCTCGTCTTCGGCATCGCGATGGGGCGCATCGCCGCCGTGGTGCAGCCGCTGCTCGCCGGCACGCTCGGCGGCATCGCGCTGCAGTTCGTGTGGACTTTCGCGACCTGGATATTCGCCGAACGCCTCGGGCTGTCGGCGATTCTCGCGATCGTCGCCGCCGCGATGACGGTCGCGCACTACGACCGCCAGTCGGCGCGCGACCGCGTGCACGCGTTCGTCGCGTGGGATTTCGTCGTGTTCGTGCTGAACGTGCTCGCGTTCCTGTTCATCGGCCTCGAGGCGCGCACGATCGTGCTCGCGCTCGACGGTCCGCAGCTGCGCCATGCGGCGGCTTTCGCGGGGCTCGTGCTCGCGACCGTCATCGGGGTGCGCATCGTGTGGACGCTGATCTACAACCGCCTCGTGCAGCCGGTGTACCGGCGGCTCGGACGCGGCGACGCACCGACGCTCAAGCAGGGCATCGTCGCATCGTGGTGCGGCATGCGCGGCATGGTGACGCTCGGCGTCGCGCTCGCGCTGCCGGCGTCGTTTCCGCAGCGCGACCTCGTCGTGCTCGCCGCGCTCGCGGTCGTGCTCGGCACGCTCGTGATCCAGGGGGCGACGCTCGAACCGCTGATCCGGCTGCTGCGCTTTCCGCCGGACGATTCGCACGGCGAGGCGCTGATGCGCACGCGCGAACGGCTCGCCGACGTCGCGTGCGCGGTGCTCGCCGATCGCGACGACCGCGCGGCGCGGACGGTACGCGACGAACTCGACGCCGAGCGCCGCGAAGCGCATGCCGATCCGGCGAGGCTCGCCGACATCGACAAGCTGCGCCTCGCGACGATCCGCGCGCGACGCGAAGCGCTCGAAACGCTGCGGCGCGACGGCGACGTCGACGACGACGTGTACATCGAACTGCAGCAGGAACTCGATCTGAGCGAGATCGCCGCGCTGCGGCGCAAGGCGTTCGATCTCGCGAACGGCTGATCGCGCCGCTCAGCGCGGCGCGTCGACGATCGAGAACCCGTTCGCGGTTGCCGCGATCCACGCGACGCGCGCCGGCGGCTCGCCGCGCGGCGCGAGGTTCGCCGTATAGACGGTGTCGGTCGGGCGTCGTTCGGCATCGACGAACGGCAGTTGCCGGATCGCATCGATTTTCAACGGTTCCGCGCGGTCGGCGCCGAGGTTCAACGCCCAGTCGTCGGGTTCGTGCACCGCCTCGGGCGGCTGCGGAATGCCGAGCAGCACGCGTTGCTCGCCGTCGCGGCGCACGATGAACGACGTGTTGTGCCGGTCGCCGGTAAACGTCAGTTCGCCCGTCAGCGCGATGCTGTCGCCGTCGGCATGGATCAGCATCGCGTGCACCGCCATCATGCCGCCGCCCCACGACGACCAGCCGAGCAGCACGACGTCGTGCTCGCCGACCGGATGCTGCGGCCCCGGCACCGGCCGCAGCACGCCTTCGGCCGCGTTCGACGTCAGCACGAGTTCGGCGCCGCCGTAGCGCAGGCCGAGCCGGTCGACGTAGTGCATCGTCCCGGTGTTCTGGTCCGTCATCTGCGTTTCGACCCGCAGCTCCGGTGGCGCGGCCGTCGCACCGACGCAAAAGCCACACAACCACAGCGCGAGTCGACGCATCGCAGATGTCCGTCCGGTGAGCCGTGACGATCAACGCCGCAAGGCACGGCGGCCGAACACGCTCAGTCTCGCCGCCCGAACCGCGCCATGCTGCCGAACACGCCGTCGCGCCGCACCCATGCGTGAAACAGCGCCGCGGCAACGTGCAGCAGCACCGTCGCGAACAGCAGCCGCGCGGCCCAGCCGTGCGCGTCGCGCAACCATGCGTACAGCGCGGGGTCCTGCGGCGCGATCGCCGGCAGGTGCACGCCGCCGAACAGCACGATGGGATAGCCGCCGGCCGACAGCATCGCCCAGCCGGCGAGCGGCATCGCGAGCATCAGCGCGTACAGCAGCCAGTGCGACGCGAGCGCGGCGAGCACCTGCCAGCGCGGCAGGTCGGCCGGCAGCGGCGGCGGCCGGTGACGCAGACGGTTGACGAGCCGCACGACGACGAGCACGAGGATCGCGATGCCGAGCGGGCGGTGAAGGTCGATCAGCCACGGCCGGTTCGCGACCGACGCCACCATGCCGACGCCGACGAACAGCATCGCGACGATCAGCGGCGCCATCGTCCAGTGCAGCACGCGCGCGGTCAGGTTGAAACGCTCGTGGCCGTTCATTGCGCACCTCCCCGGCCGGTCGCTTCCGGCGCGCGGCCGTGCGCGATCTCGCGCTCGCGGCGGTTGAACGACTGCGAATAGACGGCCGAACGTGCGGCGAGGATCGGGTCGTCAGATCCGGCGATACCGGTCGGCAGTATCAGTGGGTCGTAGTTCACATCGCGGCATCGCCCGCTCGCCTGCGGTTCGGCGCGCGTGAGTTCCAGCGTGCCGGCGACGACGCGCTCGCGATCGTCGGGCCACGCCTGCGAGGCGTCGTTCACCGCGTCGCCGGGCGCGGCGATCGTCAGCACCATGTCCCAGGCGAGCGGCGCCGCGATCAGCCGCGCGTTGAGATCGTCCGCGAGAAAATCGGCGTCGGCCTGGTCGCGCTGCGCGGATTCGAGCGGCGCGAACGGCAGCTGCGGGCGCATCGACCAGCGCACGTAGCGCGCGCTGCCGTCGGCCGCGGTGAAGACAAACGCGTTGACGCCGTTGTACTCGGTATTGCCCCAGCTGTTCGACCACGGCGCCGACGCGGCCCATGCCTGGAATTTTTTCACTTCGGGATATTGCGCAACGAACGCGGCGAGCTTCGCCGGGTCGGGCTTGCCGGTCTTGGGGTCGGGCGCGGACGCGAGCGACTGCGCGTGGAAGCCTTCCGGCGTCGCGACCGGAAAGAACGGAAAACTGTTCATCGCCGTGCGCCATTCCTGCCCGTCGTCGGTGCGCAGGAGCAGCGCGAGGCTGCGCACGCGCGCCTTCGCGTCGGCGCCGTGCGGATCGCCGCCGGCGATCGAGAATCGGCCGAGCACCGGCGTTTCCTTCTGCGCGAACACGCGCGCCGACGACAGCGCGACGGCCGCGCCATTCGCGCGAAACGTGCCGTACACGCACACGCCTTTCGCATGCGCGCGGCGAAAACCCGGGTGCGGCGCGCCGATCGCTTCGATCGCGTCGGTCATGCGCTGCGCGGTGAGGCCGCCGCCGATCCAGCCGGCCGTCCAGGCGAGCGCGCCGGCCGCGGCGAGCACGATCGCGCCGATGCCGAGCAGGGCGGGAGCGGGATTCGGCGAACCCGGCGGCGCGCTTTCGTCGGGCACGGCCGCGGGCGAGGCGTCGACGGGCGGCGGGGCTGCGGGCACATCGGGATCGGTCGGCAACGACGGCGGATCGGGCTCGTGCATGGCGGATTCCTCTCGCGGGCGGTGGCAGATAGACCCTGGCGGAACGTGATGTCTTTCAGGAAGCCATCGTAGCGCGCGGCCGCGCTTCAGGGGCGAGCTATGTCTGCTCCGGCATCCATGTCTACGGAAGTCCGGCTTCGCTGGAAAGACGTTCGCGAGCGCGGCCTTTCAACCAAGCCGTCATACCGGCGAAGGCCGGTATGACGGGCAAGAGCGAAGCCAAAGTTCTTCGAACGCAACTTCAACTTCAGACGATCGCGTTGGCGGCGCACCCGGAACGAAACCAAGAGTTCAAACCCGGCTACGAGAAGTTGCGACACCCAAGGATGCTCAGCTCCCGCTTTATGACCTGGCGTACCGTTTCACCGCTTATCGAGTCGATGACGGCATGATCGACGACCGGGAGGCGCTGACGGTCCGCAGATTTTCAAACAATCTTCTCAATGTAAAGATGGAGACATTATTGCGATTCAGGGGCTGGCGATTGCATGACCTGGTAGCGGTCAGTGCTTCTTCTGTTTCTACGTTACGACGCAGTACCGAAATCTTGCTTCGATGCCCCTCCGTCTCCTCCATTCTCGGCCTCAGACCACTGCGCCGTCGCCACCAGCCCATTCGCCAGCAAGAACTCCCGAAAGTCCGTCTCGGCATGATCCCCGACGAGCTGCCGTTCCCAATGCTGCACCAGCGCAGGCAGTTCCGCCTCGCGTCCAAGCAGCGTCGCCAGGGCCACGACCTTCATCGCGCGAACGCCGAGCGACGGTGCGTGCAGCGAAACGGTCGGATGGTCGAACGACAGCAGATCGAACGCCGCTTGCGGGTCCGAATAGGTCGCCCAGTACGACAATGCGTAGCGTTCGACGCCGTCGACGATCGCCTCGACGGTCGGCGTGACGTCGGCGGCTTCGAACACCGGATGGCTGGCCCAGGCTCCGAGCGCGAGATTGCCGAGTTCGATGCCCAGCGTCGATGTCTCCTTGCTGCGCGCATCGATCAGTCGCGTGGGATGCGCGGCGATGTACTGCATCACCGCGTCGAGCCGGATCGACGCCGCGACGTTGACGGTGAAGTAGCCCGCGTAGTTGGCGATCAGGATATGCAGCACCTGCCTGCCGCCTGGCGTCTTGCGATAGCACGCGCGTGACTTCGGCCGGAGCACGAATCCGTACGGCGCGACGCCACGGCCGATGCCTTCGACGACGGCATCGCGCAGTTCCTTCAGCGACACGGGCGGCTCCTCGCTTCGACGTTTGGTGTTTACCCCGATCGACTCAGTGCGCGAAGAACCCGAGCAGCAACATGACGGGCACGATAGCCGCGATCAACGCGAAGAGTGCGAAAAGCACCAGTACGACGGTCTGCATCGACGAGCGTTCCAGCGCCGTACGAACTATTCGCTCGAAGAGGTATTCAATCATGGTTGTGCAGGTGCGCAGTCGTCGGCATGGCGGGCACAGTGCCAGTCCGGGACGACTGCAGCAAGCCTCGTCGCTGCCGATGCCGCGAGCCTTGGCTTCGCGCAAATTGGAGTTGCAACGACGACGCAGGCGGCGGATCGCGCCCTGGCGTTCCGCCGGGCCGGCAAGCAGAATCGTCCGCAGCCGATCTACGCCACGAGCCTTCGCCATGTCCCGCGCCATCGCCCCCGCACAAATTGCCGATTCCCTCACCGAGCTGTGGTCGCCGCGCGTGGTCGCGGAACTCGACGACTCGTACGTCAAGGTCGCCAAGGTCCACGGCGCGATCGGGTGGCACAGCCACGAGCACGAGGACGAATTGTTCGTCGTGCTCAAGGGCCATCTGCGCATCGACATGGAAGACGGGCCGGTGGATCTGCGCGACGGTGAGCTGTTCGTCGTGCCCAAAGGCGTGCGCCACAATCCGAGCGCGCAGGAGATATGCCTCGTCATGCTGATCGAGCGCAAGACGACGCTGCATACGGGCGATGTCGTCAACGACAAGACGCGCTCGCTCGCAGAGCAGTTGCGGCCGGTGTAGACGCGGGATTGCGGCGAATGCCGCGCATGCGCATGGCCGTCATGTAGCGCCGCGATGATGGCGCCCGACATGACGGCGCGCGGGGGGCGCATGAAACCGGCAAAGTATCGATGGTTCGCGGCGTCGGCGTTCGCGCTGGCCGGTTCTGTGGCGACGGCCGCCGACCACATCGTCGAAGTCGGCCGCGACGGGCTGACGTTTACGCCGGGGCTGCTGACGATTCGCCGCGGCGACACGGTGACCTTCGTCAACATCATCGGCAACCACAACGTGGTCGCGTCGAGCGGCGCGTTCCGCTGCGCGAACGGCTGCGACGGCGCCGGCGGCAACGGCAATCTGTCGGTTGACCTATGGCGCGCGACGGTGCAGTTCGATCGCGTCGGCACGTTCGGCTATTACTGCCAGGCGCACGGCGATCCCGACGGCGGCGGCATGTACGGTTCGATCACCGTGGTCGACGACGCCCCGGCGTTCGCGATCACGCCGGCGATCACCGGCAACTGGTACGACCCGGCGCAGAACGGCCACGGCTTCCAGCTGGAGATGATCTCGCCGACGCTGGTCACGGCGTTCTGGTTCACGTTCGACAACGCGGGCAATCCCGCGTGGCTCGTCGGCAGCGGCACGGTGGACGGCGATCGCATCGTCATGGCCGTGAACCGTTCGACGGGCGGCCGTTTTCCGCCGAACTTCGACGCGGCGGCGATCGTGAATCGGCCTTGGGGCACGTGGACGTTGACGTTCGGCGGGTGCGACGCGGGAAGGGTGGAGTGGGTGACGAGCGATCCGTCGTTTACGACGCCGGGGGTGTTGTCGTTGAAGCGGCTGACGCAAATTCAAGGGGTGGGTTGTTTGTAGTCGTCTCGCCGGTATGACGAGCCGGGCAAATGCACGATCGAGCGCTGGATTCCGGCGTTCAAGACCAAGGCGTCACGGTAGCGACGAAAACCAAAACTCGACGAGATCATGCGCGCCGCCCCCTCATCCCAACCTTCTCCCCCAACGCGGTTGGGGGAGAAGGCGCCGAGGATTCAGGCGTCGCGGTGCTTTAGCCCTCTCCTCCAAGCTTGCTTGGGGGAGAGGGTTGGGACAGGGGGCGACGCCGAAGTCTTCGTTGCTCTGACGGAAAAATACACTCGCCGCCACTGTGAACATTTATTCCGGACGGCAGTGGGTTTTTGCCGGGATGACGAGCTAAGAAAAGTCGATTTAAAAAAGGCGATATGGATTCCTCCATATCGCCTCATTGTTTACCCGGATAAAGCGACGGCCTGGATCGCTCGCCTCCTGCGCTGCCGCACCCCGCCTGCAACCACCAGCCCCAGCACCAGCATCATCAACCCGAACGTTCCGAGCCCCGGCACCGCCGTGACGTTGTTCGCCGGAATCATCGGGGTCGTGTCGGTCGCGCTGTTGTCGGTCGGGTCCGGGTCCGGCGTGTCGCTGGTCGCCGTCGCCGTGTTCGTGACCGTGAGGCCGCCCGTGTAGCTCATCGGCACTTCGTACACCGCGCTGATCGTGGCGGTGGCGCCCGCCGCCAGCGTGCCGAGCGTGCATGGGAATCCGGCATTGCACGGCGCGCTCGCCGAGACGAACGTCAGGCCCGCCGGCGTCGGGTCGGCGATGCGCGCGTTCAGCGCGTCCGACGGTCCCGCGTTCGACACCGTCACCGTGTACGTCACACGACCGCCCTGCCGCACCGTCACGCCGCCGTCCGATTTGGTCACCGTGAGGTTCGCCGAACCCGTGCCGAGCGGCGTCGGAATCGTGCCGCTGTTGTTGTTCGGGTTCGGGTCGGTCGTCGGGCTCGTGACGTTCGCCGTGTTCACGATCGGGTTCGGGCCCGTGTACGACGCCGGCACCCCGAGCACGAGGGCGATCGTGCTGCTCGCGCCGTTCGCGAACGTCGCCCGCGTGCACGTCAGCGTCGTGCCCGCGACGCCGCACGACCAGCCCGCGCCCGTCGCGCTGACGTAGGTGAGCCCGGCCGGGAACGGATCGACGACGCTCACGTTCGACGCGTCGCTCGGTCCCGCGTTCGACACGGTCAGCGTGTACGCGATCGTGCCGCCGGGGCCTGCCACGCCGTTGCCGTCGTCCTTGACGATCGAGAGGTCGGCCGCTTCGCCCACCGGCACGTCGACCGTGCCGCTGCAGTGCGTCGCCTGCGGACAGCTCGCGTCGCCGCCGCCGGTGACGGTCGCGGTGTTCGTCACCACGCCGACGGCCGAGGCGATCGGCGTCACCGGAATCGTGAAGCTCACGCTCGCGCCGGCGGCGAGGCCGGCCGGTATCACGCACGTCACGCTCTGGCCGGTCGCGGTGCAGCCTTGCGGCGTCGCGCCGATCGCGAGCGACGCCGGCACCGGATCGGTCACGCTCGCCGCGGCCGTGGTCGCGGCGCTGCCGGCGTTCGTCACGACGATCGTGTAGCTCGCCGCTTCGCCGACGGTGAAGTTCGCCACGCTCGCGGTCTTGACGATGTTGAGCAGCGGCGCGTCGACCGGTGTCGCCGTGTCGCTCGCGCAGTGCGCTTCCTGCGGGCAGCTCGGATCGCCGCCGCCCGACACCTGCGCGACGTTGACGAGCACGCTGCCGCTCGCGGCCGGCGTCGGCGTCACCGGGATGACGAACGCGACCGGCGCATTCGGCGCGAGGCCGGCGGCGATCGTGCACGTCACCTGCTGGCCGCTCGCGCCGCAGCCGGCCGGTATCGCGCCGAGCGCGAGGCTGCTCGGGACGTTGTCGGTCACCGTGGCGATCTGCGTCGTCGGCGCGCTGCCGGTGTTCGTCACGGTCAGCGTGTAGCTCGCGGGCGTGCCGACGACGAAGACGCCGGCGCTCGCGGTCTTGACGATCGTGAGCTGCGCCGCGTCGACCGGCACCGTGACCGAACCGGAGCAGTGCGCCGCGGCAGGGCAGGTGGGATCGCCGCCGCCCGACACGCTCGCGACGTTGACGACGCTCGTGCCGCTCGCCGCGGCCGTCGGCGTCACCGTCAGCGTGAAGCTCGCGCTCGCGTTGGGCACGAGGCCCGCCGCGATCGTGCACGTCACCTGCTGGCCGCTCGCGCCGCAGCCGGCCGGCACGTTGCCGATCGTCAGCGTGCCCGGCACGTTGTCGGTGACCGTCGCCGCCGCGGTGGTCGCCGCGGAGCCGACGTTCGTCACGACGATCGTGTAGCTCGCGCCCTGGCCGACGACGAACGCGTTGGCGCTCGCGGTCTTCGTCACGTTCAACTGCGGCGCGTCGACCGGCACGTCGATGCTGCCGCTGCAATGCGCCGCGGCCGGGCACGTCGGATCGCCGCCGCCCGAAACCGTCGCGGTGTTCGCCACCGTCGTACCGCTCGCGGCGGCCGTCGGCGTCACCGGTATCACGAAGCTCACCGGGCTGTTCGTCGCCAGGCCCGCGGCGATCGTACAGGTGACCGTCTGGCCCGCGGCGGTGCAGCCGGTCGGCAGCGTGCCGATCGCGAGCGACGCGGCGATCGTGTCGCTGATCGTCGCGGGCGCGGTGGTCGCGGCGCTGCCGGTGTTGGTCACGGTCAGCGTGTAGCTCGCCGCCGCGCCGACGACGAACACGCCGCCGCTCGCGGTCTTGACGAGCGTCAGCTGCGGCGCGTCGACCGGCGTGTCGACCGTGCTCGAACACGTCGCCGCGCCCGGGCACGTCGGATCGCCGCCGCCGGTCACCGTCGCGGTGTTCGTCAGCGTCGAACCGCTCGCGGCGGCCGTCGCGGTCACGGGGATCGTGAACACCACCGGCGTGTTCGTCGGCAGGCCCGCGGCGATCGTGCAGGTAACCTGCGAACCCGTCGCCGTGCAGTTGGACGGCAAAGTACCCAATGTCAAATTGGCAGGAATATTGTCGCCGACCGTGATCGCCGTCGTGGTCGCGGCGGTGCCGGTGTTCGTCACCGTGAGGCTGTAGCTCGCCGGCACGCCGACCACGAAATTGTTGCTGCTCGCGGTCTTCACGATCGTCACGCGCGGCGCGTTGACCGGCGCGACGACCGTGCTCGAACAGCGCGCGGCGGCCGGGCAGCCCGGATCGCCGCCGCCGTTGACCGTGGCGGTGTTCGAGAGCGTCGAGCCGCTCGCGGCGGCCGTCGGCGTCACGGCGATCGTGAACGCGACCGGCGAGCCCGTCGCGAGACCCGCGGCGATCGTGCACGTGACCGTCTGACCCGCGACCGCGCAATCGGGCGACACCGCGCCGATCGTCAGGTTGCCCGGCACCGTGTCGCTGACCGTCGCGGCCTGCGTCGTCGCGGCGCTGCCGGTGTTCGTCACCGTCAGCGTGTACGAGGCCGGTACGCCGACGACGAAGCTCGGTGCGCTCGCGGTCTTGACGATCGTGAGCGCCGGCGCGTTGACCGGCGTCGTGACCGTGCTCGTGCAGTGCGACGCGCCCGGACAGCTCGGATCGCCGCCGCCGTTGACGGTCGCGGTGTTGACGAGCTGCTGGCCGTTCGCGGCGGCGGTCGGCGTGACCGGAATCGTGAAGCTCGCCGGCGTGCCGGTCGCGAAGCCCGCGGCGATCGTGCACGTCACGGTCTGGCCCGACGCGGTGCAGCCGGCCGGCAGCGTGCCGATGACGAGGTCTGCCGGAATCGTGTCGCTGACGGTGGCCGCGCTCGTCGTCGCCGCCGAACCGGTGTTCGTCACCGTGAGGATGTAGTCGCCGGGCACGCCGACGACGAAGTTCGTCGGATTCGCGGTTTTCACGAGCGTCAGTTGCGCGGCGTTGACCGGCGTCGTCACCGTGCCCTGGCAGCGCGTCGCGAGCGGACCGCCGGTCGGGCAGCCCGGATCGCCGCCGCCGGACACGGTCGCATCGTTCGTCACCGACAGGCCGTTCAAGCTCGCCTGCGGCGTGACCGGAATGTCGAACGTCACCGGCGCACCGCTCGCCAGGCCCGCGGCGATGGTGCACGTCACGGTCTGCGCGACCGCGCTGCAGGCGGCCGGCAGCGTGCCGATCGTCAGGCCGCCCGGCAGCGTGTCGCCGATCGTCGCGACGGTCGTGGTCGCCGCCGTGCCGTTGTTCGTCACGGTGAGGCGGTACGCAGCCGGCACGCCGACGACGAACGTCGACGGCAGTGCGGTCTTGACGATCGCGAGCTGCGGCGCCGACACGGTGTTCGACGTCGTGCCGGTGCAATGCGCGTCGATCGGACACGTCGCGTCGCCGCCGCCGTTCGCGACGGCGCTGTTGGTCAGGTTCTGACCGTCGACGCTCGCCTGCGGCGTGACCGGAATCGTGTACGTCAGTGCGTTGCCCGGCGAGACGCCGGCCGGAATCGCGCACGTCACGACCTGGCCGATGCTCGTGCATTCGGCCGGCAGGATGCCGAGCGTGAGGCCGGTCGGAATCGTGTCGGTCACGGTGCCCGCGAGCGTGTCGGCCTGGCCGTTGTTCGTCACGGTGATGACGTACGTCGTCTGCACGCCGACGACGAAGCTGCCGGTGAGCGTCTTCGTCACGTCGAGACGCGGCGCGTTGACCGGCGTCGTGACGGACGCCGAACAGTGCGCGGCGGCCGGGCAGGTGGCGTCGCCGCCGCCCGAGGCCGTGGCCGTGTTGACGGCCGGCGAAGGCGTGCCCGGCGCGATGGCCACCGGCACGCCGATCGGTTGCGCGTTCGAACCCGGCAGCAGCACCACGTTCGACGTGCACGACACATTCGTCGTCGTGCTCGCCGCGCAGTTCCAGCCGGCGCCCGTCGGCGTGCCGCTCGCGGTGATGCCGGCCGGCAGCGGATCGTCGATCGTTATCGCGCCGCTCGTGCTCGACGTGCCGGCGTTGCGCACCTGCAGCGTGTAGCTCGCCGGCTGGCCGACGGCGAACGTCGTCGGCGTGGTCGTCTTGGTCACGGCGAGCTGCGGTGCGCCGCTGTCGCTGTTCGTGACGGTCGAGCTGCGCGTGCACGGCGGCGCGGTGCATGTCGCCGTCGCCGGCGGCGTGACCGTCGCGGTGTTCGCGATCGTGCCGGTGGCCGACAGGTCGACCGTGCCGTTGATCGCGATGGCGAGGCTGTCGCCCGCGCCGAGCGCGACGTTCGCCAGCGCGATGGCGTTGCCGGTACCGGTCGCGCCGGTGCCGCTCGCCGTCGTGTCGCAGTCGGCGCCCGTGCCGGTCGCCGTGCACGTCCAGCCGCTGACCGCGACGATGCCGGGCACCGTGTCGACGACGCCGACGCCCGCGAGCGGACTCGGCCCGTTGTTCACGACGCTGATCGTGTACGAGATCGCCTGGCCCGGCAGGTACGTGCCGTTCGGCGTCGCGGTCTTGGTGATGACGAGATCGGCGACGACCGTCACCGGCACGTCGACGCTCGAGCCGCAGTGCGCCGCGCCGGGGCACGACGGATCGCCGCCGCCGGCGACGGTCGCGCTGTTCGTCAGCGTCGTGTTGCCGGCAGCCGCGGTCGCGGTGACCGGCAGCGTGAAGCTGGCCGACGCACCGACGGCGAGGCCTGCCGGAATCGTGCACGTCACGGTCGCGCCGGCGTTCGTGCAGCCGGCCGGCAGCGTGCCGAGCGTGAGGTTCGCCGGCAGCGTGTCGGTGACCGTCGCGGCGGCGTTCGTCGCGGCCGTGCCGTTGTTCGTCGCGGTCAGCACGTAGCTCGCCGGCACGCCGACGACGAACGTCGTCGGGTTCGCGGTCTTGACGAGGTCGAGGCGCGGCGCGACGACCGGTGTCGTGGTCGTGCTCGTGCAGTGCGCGGCGGCCGGGCAGCCCGGATCGCCGCCGCCGGAGACCGTCGCGGTGTTGCTGAGCGACTGGCCGTTCGCGGCGGCGGTCGGCGTGACCGGGATGACGAATGCCGTGTTCGCACCGGCCGCGAAGCCGCTCGCGATCGTGCAGGTGACGACGTTGCCGGCGTTGCTGCAACCCGCGGGCATCGCGCCGAGCAGAAGCGTGCCGGGAACGGTGTCGCTGATCGTCGCGGCCTGCGTCGTGGCGGCCGTGCCGCTGTTCGTGACGGTCAGCGTGTAGCTCGCCGGTACGCCGACGACAAAAGTTCCACTACTGGCGGTTTTGACGATATCCAGTTGTGGCGCATTGGTCGGTGTCGTCGTGGTGCTGGTGCAGTGGCCGGCGCCGGGGCAGGTCGGATCGCCGCCGCCGGAGACGGTCGCGGTGTTGGTCAGCGTCGTGCCGTTGGCGGCGGGCGTCGGCGTGACCGGGATGACGAAGCTCGTGTTCGCGCCGGCGGCGAAGCCCGCGGCGATCGTGCAGGTGACGGTCTGTCCCGCGGCAGAGCAGCCGGCCGGCATCGTGCCGAGCGTGAGCGAACCGGGAACGGTGTCGCTGACGGTCACTGTCGCAGTGGTCGCGGCGGTGCCGGTGTTCGTTACCGACAAGGTGTACGACGCCGGCACGCCGACGACGAAGTTCGCCGCGCTCGCGGTCTTGACGATCGTGAGCTGCGCGGCCTGCACCGGCGTGTTGACGGTGCTGGTGCAGCGCGTCGCGGCGGGGCAGGTCGGATCGCCGCCGCCCGAAGCGGTTGCGGTGTTGGTCAGCGTCGTACCGTTCGCGGCGGCGGTCGGCGTCACGGGAATCACGAAGCTCGTGCTCGCACCGGTGGCGAGACCCGCGGCGATCGTGCAGGTGACGTTCTGGCCGGCATTGGTGCAGCCGGCCGGGATCGCGCCGAGCGTGAGGTTCGTCGGGATCGTGTCGCTGACCGTCGTCGCGGCAGTCGTCGCCGCGGTGCCGTTGTTCGTGACGGTCAACGTGTAACTCGCCGGCACGCCGACGACGAAGTTCGGCGCGCTCGCGGTCTTGGTGATCGTCAGCGCAGGCGAGTTGACGGGGGTATTGGTCGTGCTGGTGCAGCTCGGGTCGCCGGGGCAACCCGGATCGCCGCCGCCGGAGACCGTCGCGGTGTTCGACAGCGACTGGTTGTTGGCCGCGGGCGTCGGCGTGACCGGGATGACGAAGCTGACCGGCGTGCCGGTCGCAAGGCCCGCGGGGATCGTGCAGGTGACGAGATTGCCGGTGGCCGTGCAGCCGGCCGGTAGCGTGCCGAGCGTCAGCGACGCCGGCACGTTGTCGGTGATCGTCGTCGCGGCGGTCGTCGGCGCGGTGCCGTTGTTGGTGACGGTCAGCGTGTAGCTGCCCGGCACGCCGACGACGAAGTTGCCGCTCGCGGTTTTGACGAGGGTCAGTCGCGGCGCCTGGACCGGCGTGTTGGTGGTGTCGGTGCAGCGCGCGTCGGCCGGGCAGGTCGGATCGCCGCCACCGTTCACCGTCGCGGTGTTCGTCAGCGTCGTGCCGTTCGCGGCGGCGGTCGGCGTGACCGGAATGACGAAGCTGACCGGCGTGCCGGTCGCGAGACCCGCCGGGATCGTGCAGGTGACGACGTTACCGGCGGCGGTACAGCCGGCGGGCAGCGTGCCGAGCGTGAGCGTGGCCGGGACGTTGTCGGTGACCGTCGTGGCGGCCGTGGTCGCGGCCGTACCCGTGTTCGTGACGGTCAGCGTGTAGCTCGCCGGCACACCGACGACGAAGTTCGAACCGCTGGCCGACTTGTCGATCGAGAGCGCGGGTGCGTCGACCGGCGTCGTCGTGGTGCTCGAGCAATGCGGCTGGCCCGGGCAGCTCGGATCGCCGCCGCCCGACACCGATGCGGTGTTCGACAGGTTCTGGCCGATCGCGGCAGCGGTCGGCGTCACCGGAATCACGAACGACGTGCTCGCACCGTTCGCAAGACCCGCGGCGATCGTGCACGTCACGGTCTGGCCGGTGCGCGTGCAGCCGGCCGGCAAGGTGCCGATGACGAGATCGCCGGGGACGACGTCGCTGACGGTCGCGGCCGAGGTCGTCGGTGCCGTGCCGTTATTCGTGACGGTCAGCGTGTAGGTGCCTTGCACGCCGACGACGAAGTTGCCGCTGGCGGTCTTGACGATGTCGAGGCGCGGCGCGTTGACCGGCGTGGTGACGCTCGGCGTGCAGCGCGACGCGAACGGACCGCCGGTCGGACAGCTCGGATCGCCGCCGCCGGACGCCGTCGCGGTGTTGTTGACCGACAGGCCGTTGACGCTCGCGTCCGGCGTGACCGGGATCGCGAACGCGACCGGCGCGCCGGTGGCGAGACCCGCAGGCACGGTGCACGTGACGACCTGGCCCGCAGCGCTACAGCCGGCCGGCAGCGTGCCGATCGAAAGACCGGTCGGGATCGTGTCGGTGATCGTCGTGATCGCGGTGGTTGCCGCGGTACCCGTGTTCGTCAGCGTCAGCGTGTAGTTCGCCTGGACGCCGACGACGAAGGTGCTCGGCGCGCTCTTGGCGAGCGTGAGCTGCGGCGCGTCGACGGTGTCGGTCGTCGTGCCGTGGCAGTGCGCCGCGGCCGGGCAGGACGGATCGCCGCCGCCGTTGACGACGGCGTTGTTCGACACGCTCTGGCCGGTGATCGAGGTCTGCGGCGTGATCGGAATCGTGTACGACACCGAACCGCCGACCGAGATGCCGGCCGGGATCTGGCAGGTGACGACTTGTCCCGCACTCGTGCAGCCGGCCGGCAACACACCGAGCGTCAGGCCGTTCGGCACGGTATCGGTGATCGTGCCGGCAAGCGTGTCGGCGAGACCGTTGTTGGTGACGGTCAGCACATAGTTCGTTGGTACACCGACGATCAGGTTGCCTTGCAGGGTCTTCACGAGATCCAGGCGCGGCGCGTTGATCGGCGTCGTGACGGAGCCTTGGCAATGTGCAGCAGCCGGGCACGTCGCATCGCCGCCGCCCGACGCGGTCGCGGTGTTGACCGACGGTTGCGCGGCGCCGGCGTTGACCATGACCGGCACGCTGATGACCGGCGCGCTCGACCCCGGCGGCAGCACGGCCGTCGTGGAGCACGAGACGGTGGTCGTGGTGCTCGCGGCGCAGTTCCAGCCGGTGCCGCTCGGCGTCGCGGTGATCACGATGCTCGCGGGCATCGGATCGTTCACGCTGATGGTGCCCGACGTGCTCGACGTGCCGGTGTTGGACACCTGGATCGAGTACGTGCCGGCCTGGCCGATGGCGAAGGTCGTCGGCGTCGCGGTCTTGACCAGCGACAACTGCGGCGTGCCGCCGTCGCTGTTCGTCGTCGTGGACGTGCGCGTGCAGGGTGGCGTCGTGCAGCTCGCCCCCGCCGGCGGCGTCGCGGTCGCGGTGTTGACGATATTGCCGGTCGTCGTCAGCGCGACGGTGCCGTTGACGGTGATCGTCGCGGCGGCGCCGGCGGCGAGTGCCACATTGTTCAAAGCGATGCCGTTGCCGGAACCGCTCGCGCCGGTGCCGGCCGCGGTCGTGTCGCAGTCGGAACCCGCCGGGGCCGCGCAGGTCCACGTCGTGCCGGTGACCGACGCCGGCACGGTGTCGGCGATCGATACGCCGCTCACGGCCGCCGCGCCGGTGTTCGTCACGACGATCGACCAACTGATCGGCTGACCGGCGAGATAGGTGCCGCTCGGCGTCGCGGTCTTCGTGATGGACAAATCCACGAGTGCGGTATTGGTAAACGTACACGCGATGGTCGCGCCGGCCGCGATCGCGGCGGCGTTCAGCGCGACGCTGCGCGTACCGAGGTTCGGCGTCGCGGTGCCGCCGCCGAGGCCGGTGCAGCTGATGCCCGACAGCGTGAAGCCCGGCGTCGCCGTTTCGGTGATCGTCGTCGCCGTGCCGACCGCGGCGAGCGTCTGCGTCGCGCCGGCGACGCCGGTGCCCGGCGTCACGGTCGTGATCGTCTGCGTCGCAAAGCCGTTGGTGCCGGTGAAGGGGAACGCGCCGACGCCGCCGTTGCTCACTTTCGTGATCGTCACGCGCGGCAGGCGCGTATTCGTGAACGTGCAGGTGACGTTCGAGCCCGGCATCGTGAACGAACCCGACGCGCTGGTACCCGACCCCGCGCCGCCGGTGCACGACCAGCTCGACGCGTAGTCGGCGAGCGAGGTCGCGGTGCCGGCGACCTCGGCGATCGTCACGGTCGCGCCGGCCGGGATGTTGTTGAGCGTGCCGGTGCCGCTGTTGCCGACGTTCGTGGCTACCGTCGTGCCGTTGACCGACAGTGTGAACACGCCGGTGTCGGTGGTCGGCGCGAGCGTCTTGACGAGCGTGACGTTGCCGACGCGGCCGTTGGTGTAGGTACAGGTGTAGTCGGTGCCGGGCGTGACGCTGCCGGCCGGAATCGTGTACGTCGTGCCGCTGAGCGAACCGACCGTCGCGACGCCGTCGCTGCACGTCGCGGTCGCGAGCAGGAAGCCCGCCGGAATCGCCGTTTCGTTGATCGTGATCGCGGTGCCCGGCGCGCTGACGCCGTAGGGCTGCGTGCCGGCCGCAGCGTTGCCGTCGACCTGCACCGGCGTGCCGGCGGTCGCGGTCGTCGCGGTGCCGGCGGCCTGCGCGGTGTTCGTCAGTGCAAAAGTGAACGGGCCGCCGGTGCCGCCGACGGTGGTCTTGCTCAGCGTCAGGCAGCCGGGGTCGATCGCCACGCTCGCGCTGTTGTTCGCGCTGCCGCCCGGGGCCGGCGTGGTGAAGCCGGCCTGCGCCGAGTTGCCTTCGGCGAAGACGCCGGTCAGCGTCGCCGATGCGGTGTTGGTGGTCGCCGCGCACGCCGACGTGCCGACGGTACCGGTGATCGTATAGGTCAGCGTGCCGCCGGCCGCGCCGGCGTTGCCGGCCGGCAGGATCGCGGCCGCGCCGATCGCGCCGGTGCCGCTCGCCGCGGGGCAGGTGGGCGCGGGCGTGCCGGTCGCGGCGCACGTCCACGAGAATGCGGTGAAGCCGGCCGGCAGCGCGTCGGCGAGCGTGACCGTCGCGTCGTGCGCGGTGAGGTCGCCGGTGGTCGGGCGCGCGGTGTGGTTGCGGTACGTCACGGTGAACGTCGTGGTGCCGCCCGGCGCCGGGTTTGCGTTCGACGCGCTCTTGGTCGTGCGCACGTCGACGTCGTTGTCGAGGATGACGACCGTGGCGGTCGCCTGCGCCGCCGCGTTGCACGTCGTCGTCGAGCTGAGCACGTAGCCCGGCGAGGTGCCGACCGTGAGGTTGATCGTTTCGTTGTCTTCGACGACGTCGTCGTCGAGCACGTCGAGCACGCCGGTCAGCGGGATCGCGGTCGGCGTCGAATAGCTGCCGGCCGGGATCGTGAACGCGGTGTTCGCGGTGAAGTCGGTGCCGAGCGTCGCGGTGCCCGCGGCGACGTTGATCACGAGCGGCAGTCCGCCGGCCGGTACGGTGCCGACGATCGTGATCGTCGGCTGGGTCGTCGGCTGGCCTTCGCGCGTCGTGAACGTCGACGACGTGAGCTGCAGCACGGGTTTGAGCGTGATGTCGATGTCGTCGAGGAAGTTGCCGACGGTGACGTCGCCGCTGCCGGTGCTGATCGATTCGAAACCGACGCTGTGGTTGCCGGTCGTGCCGGTGAACGTGAACGTGCCGGTGTAGCGGCGCCAGCCGTTGCCGGCGGTCGCCGACGAGCACGACGGCGACGCGATGGTGCCGTCATTCGCCCCGCTGACCGGCCCGTTCGTCGCGGCCATCGTCGTGCCGCCGCACTGCGTGACGCCGCCGGTGCCGTTGGACGTCGTGCTCGCGCGCAGCACCGAGTTGGCGTTGCTGTCGATGTTGAACTCGGCGACGTCGACGACGGAGGTGCTGCCGCGACCGCGGTGGCCGAGCGTGAAGCCGACCGATTCGCCGTTGATCATGCAGACGGTCTGGAACAGGCGCGAACTCGCGCTGGCGTTCAGTTCCGCGTGCTGCAGGCCGGCCAGCGAGGTGACGCCGTTGAAGCCGCCGGACCAGACTTCGATCTGGCCGCCGGTCGTGACGCCCGGCGTCGCGGCCGTGATGTTCGGCGCGCAATAGTTGTTCGTGCCCGGCGCCGGATGCGTCGACGACCAGCCGTTGATCGCGTCGCCGCCGACGATGAAGAAGCAGCTCGTCGCGGCGGCGGGCTGTTCGAAGCTCAGGTTGACGAAGCTGCGTTGGATCTGGGCCGAGGCCGGCAACGCCAGCGCGAGCGCGGCGAATGCGGCCAGGCATCGTGCCGAGCGGGATCGCAGGGCGTGACGCGGGGTTCCCGAAAAAAACGCAAAACCCCACCGAGCCGCCGGCTTTGCGCCGGAGCTGTTGCAAGAATCCAACATTGGTCACCCCTGATTTGACCAGTCCGTCCGTGTCGACGTGCCACCCGCCATGGCGGATTGCGTGCCAACCGTGCGCACAGGTTTGTATTGCCCGCGTGGCGCGGAGCCTACCGAATGGGCAGACAGGAGCGAATGGATTTGAGGTAACACATTGCGCCGGATCTGTGACTTTTTGTGAACTGGATCACAGCATG
Organism: Tahibacter soli; assembly: GCF_025717065.2. Taxonomy (GTDB): domain Bacteria; phylum Pseudomonadota; class Gammaproteobacteria; order Xanthomonadales; family Rhodanobacteraceae; genus Tahibacter; species Tahibacter soli. The sequence goes on from NZ_JAOVZO020000003.1 coordinate 789,897, forward strand.
AGCCGTTTCACAGAATTTGCACGCTGAGCGTCACGATTCGATGTCGCAAAGTGACCGGGGCGGGCTCGCCCCGGTCAAAAACGGTCACGCGGCGACCGCTACGATTTCACGCCGGAGCGCCAGGCGAACACGGCGGCCTGCGTGCGGTCGTCGAGGTCGAGTTTCGCCAGCACGTTGCTGACGTGCGTCTTGACGGTTTTCTCGCCGATGCCCATGCGCGTGGCGATGACCTGGTTCGACAGGCCGTCGGCCATCAGCTCGAGCACTTCGCGTTCGCGCTGCGACAGGCGGTCGAGCGCGGTCGGCTGGGCGTCGCCGCCGGGCGAGCGTACGGCCTGGATCAGGCGGGTGGCCACGCGCGGATGCAGGATCGACTCGCCGCGGGCGGTGCGCCGGATCGCGTCGACGAGCGTATCGGCGTCGGCGTCCTTGAGGAGGTACGACAGTGCGCCGGCCTGGATCGCCTGCACGATCTGGCCGTCGTCCTCGTAGCTCGTCAGCACGAGTACCTGCGTCGCCGGGCTTTGCGCGCGGATCAGGCGCGTGGCTTCGACGCCGCCGCCGGGCATGACGAGATCGACGAGCGCGACGTCGGGCGAGAGCTCGACGCAGGTGGCGGCGGCCGACTCGGCACTGTCGGCCTCGCCGACGATGGCGAGGTCTTCGCAGGTGTCGAGGAAGGCGCGGATGCCGCGTCGGACCAGAACGTGATCGTCAGCCACGATGACACGGATCGGGGAGTTCATGTAGGCAACCTGAGCATAGGGGGAGATCAACGAAGACGCGGCGCCGCGCTGTGCGGACCCGTGCCTTCCCCGTGCGGCGCGCATCCTCGATGCGCTGCTGCATTGACCCGTCGCGGCCTGCGGCCCCGCGGGCGTCCGCCGCGCGGCGACGCCGCGCGTACGTCTGCGCATGCCGCCGTCGGCATGCTAACCATTGCACCGTACTTGCACGACGGTACCGACACCGGGCGCGCTGTCGAGTTCAAAACGGCCGCCCGGGAGGCGCTCGGCGCGCTCGCGCATGTTCGCAAGGCCCATGCCGCCGCTCGAATCGGCGCCGCCGACGCCGTTGTCGGACAGGCGAAACGCGATCTTGTCGTCGCGCCGCTGCAGCGAAATGGTCACCTTGCCGGCACCGCTGTGGCGCAACACGTTGGCGAGCGCCTCCTCGGCGATCAGCATCAGCGCCTCGCCGTAGACCGCGCCGTCGGGCACGTGTTCGTCGAGGTCGAGCTCGACGTCGAGCCCGTTCGAGCGCGCCCAGCGCTCGGCGAGTTCGCGCAGACGCGGCGCGAGAAAGCCGCGCGGCGCGTTCGGCGTGCGCAGCTCGTCGAGCACGAGCGCCAGCTCGCGCTGGATTTCGCTGATCAGGCGCGCCGACTCGTCGAGCCGCGCCGACGCCGGATGCGGACTCGCGCCGTTGCCGAGCAGGCGCCGCGCCGCGCCGATCTGCAGGTTCAGCGCGAACGCCTTCTGCTTGACGGTGTCGTGCAGATCGCGCGCCAGGCGCTGGCGCTCCTGCAAGGTGGCGAGGTCGGCGCGCGAGCGCATCAGGCTTTTGAGTTCCTGCGCCATGCGGTTGAGGTCGCGCGACAACAGGCCGAGCTCGTCCTGCGTATCGTCCGGTATCAGCGTCGAAAAATCGCCGCGGCTCCAGGCGGTGGCCGCATCGGCGATCGTATTGAGCCGGCGCGTGACCCAGCGCACCAGAAACAGCGCCGATGCGATGCTGAAGACGATGAGATACAAGAGCAGGATCGGCCACTCGAAGCTGGCTTCGCCGAGCATGCGCCGAAGCGGTGTCGGCACGCGGATTTCCGCGAGCAGGTAGCCGCGCGCCTGGCCGTTCGCATCGTGGATCGCCGCGAGCGAGCGACGTACTTTCTGCGGCGAATCGGCGCCGGGCAGGTCGATCGCGCCTTCGATGATCGCGTTGCGCCAGACCGCGTCGCCGGGCGCCGGCGCCTGCGCGCGCCAGCCTTCTTCGGGCGCCTGCGCCATCAGCTTGCCGTCGGCGTCGAACACGCTGATCGCGACCGGCGCGAGCGCCAGCTCCAGCAGCACGTACGACGAACCCGGCGAAAGTCCGTCCTGCGGCCGCTCCAGCTGCAGGACGAGCGCTTCGGCGCGCGTGGCGAGTTCGGTGTGGCTCGGCGGCTCGGCGTCCTGCCAGCGCCGGCCGATGCCGTCGGCGGCGCTTTTCGTCATCTGCGCCAGGCGGCCGCGATCGACCGCGGCGAACAGCTCATGGAATTCGAACGCGACGATGCTCCATTCGACCAGAACCAGGGCCGGCAGCGACAGCGCGACGTAGAACAGCGCGAGCTTGAACGTGAGGCCCTGAAGCGGGTGACGGCGTTGGGTCATCGAGCGGACTGCGGCGGACGGTACCGGAAGCGGCCAAGTGTGCCGCGAGACGGCGGCTGGCGGTAGTCCGGCCCGTTGCGCCGTACGGATCGCCTCAAGGCGGAGCCGCGATCGGTCCCGGGGCGCAGCGGTAGCGCGGCCTCCGCCCGTCGAGCTTTTGTACGAAGCGCAAGAATTTCATCGCGATCAGCGCGTCTGCGCGTCGGCGTCGGCCGGCGGCAGCGCGTTCGCGTGCTCCGGCAGGTTGTCGACGAGGCGCACGCCTGCGCTGCGCAGCGCGCCGTTGCCGACGTTGACGACCGCGTAGGCGTCGCGCATGTCGTCGGGTTCGGCACGCGCGCTGTTGCCTTCGATCGTCACGTCCGACAGCTGCGCGTCGCCGAGATTGAGCAGCGCCGAGGCCGTGACCACCGACGCGCGGCGGCCGGTGACGGTGTTGCCCGCAAGGCGCGTGCGCGCAAGGTCGATGCGGCCGTAGTTGAGCACGATGCCGGCGTCGCGCGCGGCGGCGAGCACGGCGTTGTGGCTGATTTCGCTGTCGACGCCGCGCAGCGTGCCGTAGTTGACGACGATCGCGTTGGCGCCGTCCGCGGTCGAATCGGTGACGCGCACGCGGTCGACGTGCAGCACGCCGCGATTGACGATCGCGCCTTGCGCCGCTTCGGCCAGCGCGAGGTTTTCGAGCGCGAGCTTGCCGCCGCGCGCGATGCCGACCAGCGCGAACTCGGCGTCGGAATAGCGGCGTATCTCGGCGCCGTTGCCGGCGATCGTGATCGCGGTGCGCACGAGCGGCAGCGCGTAGCGGCCCTCGCCGCCGGCCGCGTCGCGCATGAGGTACATGCCGTGCGGCGCAAGTTCGATGCGATCGGGCTCGGGCGTCGCCTCCGCCTGTTCGATCGCGCGGACGAGTCCGGCGGCGTCGTGGTCGGCGACGACGAACGTCGCGGCGGACGCGGTGCCGGCGAGCGCGGCGGTCAGGGCGAGGACGGTGTGTGCGAGTCGAAGCATGGTGTTCCCCCGGTGCGGCGCCGCGGTTACGCTGCGCTCGCGAAATAGAGCAGTCGATCTACGGCCTCGGCGGACGTGCGTACGTCCAACCCGTTGAGCGGCCGGGATTTGCTACTCGGCCCGGCGGGCGCGAGCAGGTCGGCGCCGGGCGAACGAGCCGACGAACGGCGCAAACGGCCGCGCGAACGCGCGACAGCAAGGGAGCAGACCGCATGTATACGTTGTACGGCGCGCGCGGCTGCGGTTCGGCCGCGGTCGAAGCGGTGCTGGCGTTGGCCGGCATCGACTACGCACTCGTCGAGGCGTCGCCATGGGAACGCGGCCCCGGCTTCGAGGCGCTGTGCCGCGTCAGCCCGCTGCCGCGCATTCCGACGCTCGTGCTCGACGACGGCACGGTGCTGACGGAGAGTGCCGCGATACTCGCCTGGCTGGTCGAACGCGGCGGCGCCCGTGCGCTCGGCGCCACCGGCGACGCGGCGCGCGCGGCCGAGCTGCGCTGGACCGTGCATCTCGCCTGCAATGTTTACAACGCAATAAGTATTCGCGATTTTCCGGAGCGCTGGATCGGCGATCCCGCGCGGCACGAGGATCTGCGCGAGCACGGCCTCGCTCGCCTGCGCGAAGCGTGGAGCGCGATGGCGGGCCAGCTGACGCCGGCGCCGTATCTCGTCGGCGAGCGCCTGGGCGTGCTCGACGTCTACGCCGCGATGATGAGCCGCTGGTCCGACACGCGCGCGTGGCTGCGGCAGGCGCATCCGCACGTCGAGGCGTCGCTCGCGCTGACCGAGCGCGACGCGACCGTCGCACGCGTGTGGGCGCGACATTTCGATTGAGGCGCGGCGCGCACGGCGGCACAATCGACGGATTGCCACGCAAGAGCAAGCCATGTCCCGCCGTATCGTCTCCCGCCGCTCGCCGATCCACGGCAACGGCGTTTTCGCCGCCGTCGATATTCCCGCCTTCACCACGCTGATCGAATACAAAGGGCGTCTCCTGACGCACGTGCAGGCCGACCGCCTGTATCCGGACAACGCCGATTCCGGCCACACGTTCCTGTTCACGCTCAACGAGCGCTACGTGCTCGACGCGAACGTCGACGGCAACATCGCGCGCTGGATCAACCACAGCTGCGATCCGAACTGCCGCGCGCTCGTCGCCGAGGATGCGCAGGGCCGCGCGAAGCGCGACCGCATCCTCATCGAATCGATCCGCGACATCCGCGCGGGCGAGGAGCTCGCCTACGACTACGGCATCGTGCTGGCGCAGCCGCATACGAAAAAGCTCAAGGCGATCTGGCAATGCCGCTGCGGCAGCCCGCATTGCACCGGCACGATGCTCAAGCCGAAGAACGGCCGCGGCGGCTGAGTCCGCCCCCTCGTCGCTGCGGCGGGCGCGCCGCGTGATCGTTCGCGGCGCCGCTTGACGCTACGAAAAGCGATGGGCGCCGCGTTGCCGTGATACGGCGGCGGCGCCGCAGGAGTAAGATCGCTGCGCGGGGACGCATCGGCCGACCGGCCGGCAGACGAGAGGAACGGGGGAAGCCATGCCAGTCGACAAGAATCTGGTAGTCATCGGTGCGTCCGATGAAGAAACCGCGCACTTGCGCCTCCTGATCCGCAAGGCCGGCGGAAAGCTGACGCACCGCTGGCGCTGGGGCAGCGAGGCGGGCGCCGATCTCGTCGTGGTCGATCCCGAGGCGTTCGCCGGGCAGATGGCGCGTACCCGCGCGCTGGCCGGCGGCCTGCGCTGCGCCGTGATCGTCGATGAAATGCCGCCGTCGAGCGAGCTGGTGCTGCGCCGACCGCTGCGCGAGGAAAACGTCGTCGACGTGCTCAACCGCGCCGGCGGGGCGATGTCGATGGCGCCGCCGCTCGAAAAGGGGCGGGGCCACCTGTACCTCGACGACGACGCGCACGACGGTGCCGACATCGTCACGCGCATGTTCGAAGACGGCATCGCGTCGCATCCGCCGCTGACGCCGCGCTCGACCGAGCCGCCGGCGCTCGGCTTCGACGAAGTGTTCAGGCGCGACGAAGCGGCCGAAAAGCCGATGTTCCGCGTGCCTTTGAGTCTCGACGGCGACACGCGACTGGAAGTGACCGACGCGCCGAGCGCGCGCAGCGAGGCGCGCTGGGGCGAATCGGTCGACGCGCTCGCGCCGCAGCCGCGCGGGGCGGGGCCGAACGTCGCGTTGCCGGGCGTCAAGCGTGCCGCCGCCGACGGCAGCCGGCATGCGCTGCGCGCGTTCGTCGACCAGCCGCTGCTCGGCGGTCCGGCGCAGATCGTGCTCGAAGGCGTGCCGGCGCTCACGCTCGACCCGAAGCATGCGACGTTCTACACGGTCGCGACGCTCGCCGAACTCGAACGTTACCTGCGCGAACCGCTCGCGCGCGCCGACTGGCGTGCGCTGACGACGGCGGAACTCGGCCAGGTGCGCGATACGCAGCCGGGTTGGCCGTACCGGCGGCTGGTGTGGCTCGACGTGCTGGTCAACTCCGACGGGAGGCTTGCATCGCAGCTCGATCCGGGCGGCACGTACCGGCTCAAGCAGCGCCTGGAGGTCGGCGCCGACCACCGCGGCCACGAACGCATCGTCCGCGCGATGGCCGAGCCCGCGCGGCTCAACGAGATCGCCGCGAAAGCCGGCGTGCCGATGGGCGCGGTGTTCGACGTCGTCAACGCGTATCACGCGATCGGCGAGGTCGAGTGGCAGTCGCGCGCGTCGCTGCGGGTGCCGGTGAAGCCGGAGGACAAGGGCGGGTTGTTGTCGCGGTTGAAGCGACCGTTCGGGCTGTAGCGCGGCGGTGGCGTTGCCGGACGCCGAGCAGGCGCGCGCGATCGCGCTGCGGATCGTGCGAGAGTTGTCCGGCCCGGACCAGAAACCGTTCGAGCTGATGCCGGAACGCACCCAAAGTCTCGACGACGGCTGGGTGTTCTTCTACCAGTCGGCGGAATTCGTGCGAACCGGCGATCCGCTGTCGGCGCTCGCCGGCAACTGCCCGATCTTCGTCATGCGTGACGGAACGGTGCATCTGTTGCCGACGTATTGGACATGGGAGCGGGGCGTCGAAAGCGTTCGTCGCGGCGGATGACGCTGCCTGTTGCGTCAAAAGATCCAGCCGTCCGGCTTCTTGCCGATGTGCTTTGTAACATAATGAATAGTATGGATAAGAATACTTGTTCCTGAGGATGCCGAATCGCATGCTTGGGCGCGCCTCGCTCAACCGCAGTTTTCGCGAGGTACAGCGTCAATTCGATTGCGTGCGGTATGGCTTTCTTTTGGAGCAAGGAATCCAACGATGAAAAGCTTTTTTTCGATTGCGACTTTGGCTGCTTTTTTGTTTGCGTTCAGTTCCGCCACAGCGGTGCCAAGCAGCGCTTCCTTTAGCGAGACCGCCGAGTTCGTCGCTGAAAAGGAGCGTGATGCGAGAGTTGGCGAGAGCCTGCTCTCGCCGATCCGCACGAGCGCGGAATTAAGTGCGTATTTGCAATTGCACAAGACAAGCCCGTTCAATGCGCTCAGCAAGCGTTCGCAGCAACTCTTCGTTGAAAGCTTGGTTTTTACCGAGAATGGATTGGCGAGCTACCGCTATCGCGAACTCGAGTCCGAACTCACTCCTCGGCAGGCGTTCGAATTGTTGAGTTTGTTCGGTGCACAGAAAACGCTCGGTTATCTTCAGTTCGCGCAAGCCTCAAGCGAAGAGAGCAACGCGGCGGCGAAGTTGGCGCCAGTCCTCCTGGACGACCACAAAGGCTACAGGTGCGTGCCGCCGGCGACGTGCCAGTCTTCGATGGACCACATTTGTATCGGCGCAAATTGCGGCATGTATCCGTGGTAGACGCTGGGTAGTGGAATCCTGCGCACTGCCGGTTGAGTAGTGCGCTTTCGCAGGAGGCCGAATGCATCTCTCTGTTCTATTTGCGCTGGTTGCCGCAATCGCATCTTCGCCGCCATGTCTGTCGGCCGAAGTGTTCGAAGCGCCGCTCCGACAAATGAGACGGATAGACGCCGAGTTCGCCGAACCGTCGCAGAAAGCGCCGCTGCTCGAAAAAGAACTGACGTCGATCGTCGCGACCGCGGAAAGCAAAGGACTCGCAGCGCTCGGCGACGACGACGCGCGCGATCTCTACGACGCGGCGCGGATGGCCGCGTACTACGGCTACGGAGCGCGCGCGGCATCGACGATGCGCCGCGCGTGGGACGAACTCGCTCGCCGGCGCATCGCGCCCCCGGGCTCGGCCGACGAGGTCGTCGAGACGCATGTCGCGGCCCGTCTGTTCGACGACGCGAGCGTCTTTCATCGTCGGCATACCCAAGCGGTGACGATTCCGCTGCCGGCGTTCGTCGACCTGCGCGCCCGACCTCGCGGGCCGACACTGCTCGAAGTGGCAGACGACGGTTCGACCTTGCGTCGACGAGAGTTTCCCGGCGCGGCGGTCGTCGTCGTGGGATCGCCGTGGTGCGGGTTTTCGCGTGCGGCCACTACGGCGATCGAAGACGACCGCGAACTCGCGACGGTCATGGCCGGGCATGCCAGATGGCTGATCCCGCAGCAGATCGTTCGCGACGTACGCGCCGTCGCGCGCTGGAACCGCGAACACCCGACGGCTGCCATGGCGATGATCTATCGTCGGAGCGAATGGCCTTACATCCGGTCGAGCGCGACGCCGGCGTTCTATTTTTTCCGCGACGGACAACTCGTCTCGTCGTTCAGCGGCTGGGCCGGTGCGGAGCAGAAGGCCGCGCTGCTCGCGGGGTTGCGGGCGGCGGGCGTCGTCTCAGGCGCGGAGTCGACGCAAGCCGACTGACGCGGCCGCCGCCTACCGCTTCGCGAACCGATAATGCGCCACCTTCCACTCTTCCCCGTTGCGATAACCGAACAATTCGGCGCACGACATCCAGAACATGCGCCAGCGCTGCGCCCATAGCGCGGCGCCCGCGCGGCCGTACGCCGCTTCGAGCACCTTGAGCACCTCGCCGCGGTGCGCGTCCTGGTTCGCGAGCCAGTGGTTCGCCGTGTTGCGGTAGTGCAGCCCCGACAGTTCCCATTGCGCGTCGAGCGCCAGGTCGTGCTGGAACCGCGACAGCGTCGCGACCGACGGCATCAGGCCGCCGGTGAAGAAATGGCGGCCCATCCAGTTGTCGTCGCCCGCCGTCTCGAACGGATACATCAGGTCGCGGTGGCAGAAGATGTGCACGAACAGGTTGCCGCCAGGCGCCAGCCACGACGCGATGCGCGCCAGCAGCGTCCGGTAGTTGCGCATGTGCTCGAACATCTCGATCGACACGGCGCGGTCGTAGCGTGCGGCGTCGAGGGTCAGCCGGTTGACGTCCTGCGTGATCACCGCGACGTTGTCGATGCCGAGCGCGCGGCAGCGCGCCTCGATGAATTCGCGCTGCGGCCGCGAGTTGGATACCGCCGTGATGCGCGCATACGGATGGCGCTGCGCCATCCACAGCGTCAGCGAGCCCCAGCCGCAGCCGAGCTCGAGAATCTCCTGGCCGTCGGCGAGTCCCGCGCGCTCGCCGTACAGCGCGAGCATCGCGTCTTCGGCCTGCGCGAGCGTCTCATCGCCGCGCGGGTAGTACGCGCTCGAGTATTTCAGGCGCGGCCCGAGGCACAGCTCGAAGAACCGGGCCGGCAGTTCGTAGTGCTGCTCGTTCGCCGCATCGGTGTGCAGCGCGAGCGGGCTGCGGTCGAGTTCGGCCAGTCGCGCCTCGAAGCGCGCGCGCACCGCCTCGTCGCCGCCTTCGCGCTCTTCGCGCAGGCGCTGCGCGCAGCGGCGGCGGATGCCCAGGCGCGTCATCGCGTCGGGCAGGTAGCCGCGTTCGCACAGGCCGAGCAGTCCCGCCGCCGGCCGGTCTTTCGCCAGTTGCCGCAATGCCGCGTTCGCGCTGTGCGTCATGACGCCCTCCGCTTCGGAAACCAGGGAACGAAGATGCTGGTGCGGCGCTGGTAATCGCGGTAGTCGTCGCCGCGCGAACGCAGCGCCTGCGCCTCGACGAACGGTATCCCCGTGATCCAGCATAGCGCGACGAGCATCAGCGCGGGGCCGAGCCACGCCAGCCACGCGTGCGGCGCCCCGACCGCGAGGCAGACGTACGCGAACCAGTGCAGCCACTCGAAGAAGTAGTTCGGGTGCCGCGAATAGCGCCACAGGCCGGCGCGGCACGTTCTGCCGCGGTTGCGCGGATCGCGGCGGAACTGCGCCAGCTGCATGTCGGCGACGGTTTCGCCGCTGACCGCGAGCGCCCACACGACGACGCCGGCGGCGATCCACGGCGTGACGTACGCGTCCGGGTTGCCGGCGGCGGCGAGAAACGGCAGCGAGAACAGCGCGACGAGCACCGCCTGGAACTGAAAAAAGAAAAAGAACTTCAGCTGATCGTCGCGCCAGTGCCGGCGCAGGTGGCGGTAGCGGCCGTCCTCGTGTTCCGTGAGCACGCGCGCGAGCACGTGCATGCACAGGCGAAAGCCCCAGAAGCCGCCGAGCACGGCGACCGCGAAGCGCGCGACGACGCCGCCCTCGGCGACGCCGGCGTAGAACAGCGCGGCGAAGCTCATGCACGCGGCCCACACCGCGTCGACGACGCCGGCGTTGCGCGTGCGCCGCTGCAGCAGCCAGGCCGCGAGCATCGCGACGGCCGACACGGCCCAGACGACGGCGACGGGCTCGAAGTTCACGCGCGCGCCAGCCCCGGTACGAACGCCTCGCGCCGGTTGCCCGGCCGCGCGAGCAGCATCTGCGCCGTGCCGATCGAACGTTCGCGAAAACCGCCCTCGCAGTACGCGAGGTAGTACTCCCACAACCGGATGAAGCGCTCGTCGAAGCCTTGCGCGCGCACGTCGGCCAGACGCGACATGAAACGCTCCCGCCACGCCTTGAGCGTCAGCGCGTAGCTGGTGCCGATGTCCTCGAGGTTGACGAGCCGCAGGTCGCCGGTGCGCGAGAGCGCGCCGACGATCGCGCCGACCGACGGGATGAAGCTGCCGGGAAACACATAGCGCTTGATGAAATCGACCGACCTCAACGCCTGCGCGTAGCGGTGCTCTTCGATCGTGATCGCCTGGATCAGCGCGAGGCCGTGCGGTTCGAGCCGGTCGACGAGGCGGCGGCAGTAGGTATCGAGATACTGGTGGCCGATCGCTTCGATCATTTCGATCGACACGAGCTTGTCGTAGCGGCCTTCGAGTTCGCGATAGTCGCGATTGAGCACGGTCACGCGATCGGCGAGGCCGGCCGCGGCGACGCGCGCGACGGCGAGCTCGTACTGCTCGCGCGAGATCGTCGTCGTCGTGACGTGGCAGCCGTGGCGCGCCGCCGCGTGCAGGGCGAAGCCGCCCCAGCCGGTGCCGATCTCGAGCACGCGGTCGCCGGGTTTCAGGTCGAGCTTGGCGCAGATGCGGTCGAGCTTGCGCGTCGACGCGGTGTCGATCGATTCGTCTTCGTGCGCGAACAGCGCCGATGAATACATGAGATCGTCGGACAGGAACAGCCGGAAGAACGCGTTGCCGAGGTCGTAGTGCGCCGCGATGTTGCGCCGGCTGCCGGCGTGCGTGTTGCGCCTGAGCGCGTTCCACGCGCGCATCATGAGGCCGCCCCAGCGTGCGAGCCCCGTTTCCATCGCGTCGAGATGGTCGCGGTTGCGCACGAGCATGCGCACGAGCGCGACGAGATCGTCGCACTCCCACAGCCCGTCGATGTACGCCTCGGCGGCGCCGACGCTGCCGTTCGCGGCGACGCAACGATAGAACGCCGGGTCGTGCACGCGGACGCGCGCCCGCAGCGTGTCGGCGCCGGCCGGCGCGTCCACGCCGAGTTCGGCGACGCCGAGCGCGTCGGTCATCGTCAGTCGCGATTGCGAGAGCGTACCCATCTGTTGCAGCAGCCGGTGGCGGAGCGAGCGGTCGAATGCGCCGTAGCGCGTCGAAAATGCAACGGCGGCGACCTTCGTGGTGTCGTTCATGCACGCTCCTGCGATTTGGCGGGGTGAGGGTAAACCGGATTGCGTCGTAGAAAGATCAAGAGCGCCTGCCAGTGGATCGCCGCGACCACGCGCAGCGTCATCGCCGGAAACCGCCACAGCACGCGGCGCAGGTTCGCCGCGGTCCACGGGCGGCGCTCGAGCACGAGCGTCGCGTCGAATTCGCGTTCGCCGCCGTCGGTCACGTTCATGTGCACGCGCAGCATCTCGCCAGGCTCGGTGAAGCGCCATGCGTAGTCGCGTGCGAGCGGAAGGAACGGCGAGACGTGGAACGCCTTGCCGAAATCCCAGCGCAGCGCGCTGCCGCGGCGATCGGCCGCGTCGACCGCGAGCACGTAGCTGTGACGTTCGCGCCACGGCGTGTTCGTGATTTCGGCGACGATGCAGCGCAGCAAACCGGCCTTGTCATAGCAATAGTAGAAAGTCACCGGATTGAAGCAATGTCCCAAATAGCGCAGATGCGTGAGCATTCGAATCACGCCGTCGGGCCGCGCGCCGGTCGCTTCAAAAACGCGCTGCCGCACGGCTTCGTCCAGCGGCACGGCCGGGTCGCCGAGGTAGTCGGCGCGGCGAAACTCGACGACGTTGCGCCGGCCGACCGAGAACAACCGGCGCTGCGCGAACAGCGCGTCGATTTCGGCGAGGTCGAGGTACATCAGGCACAGGCGATAGCGGAACGCGTGCGGGTGCGGCGCGTAGCGGCGATGGCGCACCCAGCCTTCGTAGACGGCGCTGGCGGGCGTCTTGCCGGCGTCGCTGCGATCGTTGCGGCTGTTCTCGTTCACGGTCATCGCCCGCTCGCGAACTCCTCGGCGACGGCGTGCGCGCTGCGCATGCCGTCTTCGTGAAAGCCCCAGCCCCAGTATGCGCCCGCGAACCACGTGCGGCGGCGCCCCTGGATCTCGTGCAGGCGCGCCTGCGCCGCGACCGCGCCGGCGTCGAACACCGGATGCGCGTAGCGCATGCGCGCGATGACCTGCGCCGGATCGATCGCGTCGGTGCGGTTGAGCGTGACGACGAGCGGACGCGGCGAGTCGATGCCTTGCAGGAGGTTCATGCAGTAGCTGACGGTGCAGTGTTCGCCCGGCCGCGCCGGCACGAACGCGTTCCAGGCGGCCCAGGCGCGACGGCGACGCGGCAGCAGGCGCGCGTCGGTGTGCAGCACCGTGTCGTTCGTCTGCCAGCCGATCGCGCCGAGAATCTCGCGCTCGCGCGCGTCCGCGTCGGCGAGCAGCGCGAGCGCCTCGTCGCTGTGGCAGGCGAGCACGACGCGGTCGTAGCGCTCGTCGCCGGCCGCGCTGGCGACCGTGACACCGGCGTCGTCGCGGCGCACCGCGCGGACCGGACAGCCGACGCGTTCGGCCACGCGCCAGCGCGCGCGCAGCGCGCGCACGTAGGTCGACGAACCGCCGCGCACGACGCGCCACTGCGGCCGCTCGTCGACCTGCAGCATGCGGTGGTTGGCCATGAACGCGACGAGATGGCGCATCGGAAATTCGAGGATGCGCGAGGCCGGCGACGACCACAGCGCGCTCGCCATCGGCACGAGGTGATCGTCGCGGAACGCCGCGCCGTAGCGGCGCGCGACGAGCCAGTCGCCGAGCGACGGTCCCGGGCCGGCGCCGTTGGCGCCGAGCAGCACCGGCGCTTCGCGGTAGAAGCGCAGGATGTCGCGCACCATGCCCCAGAAGCGCGGGCTGACGAGGTTGCGCCGCTGCACGAACAACCGGTTCATGTCGGTCGCGTTGTATTCGAGCCCGCTCGCCTCGTTGCGCACGGCGAAGCTCATCGTCGTGGGCTGCGAGGCGACGCCCAGTTCGTCGAACCAGCGGCACAGCAGCGGATAGTTTTCGGGGTTGAACACGATGAAGCCGGTGTCGACCGCGTAGCGCATGCCGTCGAGTTCGACGTCGTGCGTGTGCGTGTGGCCGCCGAGACGGTCGTTCGCCTCGAACAGCGTGACGTCGTGTTCGCGCGAGAGCAGCCACGCGCTCGCCATGCCCGCGACGCCGCCGCCGACGACGGCGATCTTCATCGCGTCACCCGGCGCAGGCCGGCCGGCACGGGCTTGAGATCCCACACGAGGCCCATCGCCGCGAGCGCGCGCAGGCCGCAGTAGGTGAGGTCGAACTCCCACCACGCGAAACCCTGGCGCGCCGAACCGGGAAAGTGGTGGTGATTGTTGTGCCAGCCTTCGCCGAACGTGATCAGCGCGAGCCACACGTTGTTGCGGCTGTCGTCGTCCGTGTCGAAGCGGCGCGTGCCGTAGCGGTGGGCGAGCGAGTTGATCGTCACCGTGGCATGGAACAGCACGACGGTCGAGACGAAGAAACCCCAGATCAGCAGCTGCGCGGCGCTCGTGCCCGACGCCGGATGATGCCGTTCGAGCCAGCCGCCGAGGACGAACAGCCCGGTTGCGAGCGCGATCGGCACGAATACGTCGTAGCGGTCGAGCAGGCGCAGTTCGGGATAGCGCGCGAGGTCGGGGATGCGGTCGAAATCGGTGCGAAAACCGCGACGCGTCAGGAACCAGCCGACGTGGCTGCGCCAGAAGCCGAGCCGGCGCGGCGAATGCGGATCGTGCTCGGTATCGGCGTGGCGATGGTGGTTGCGGTGGTGCGCGGCCCACCACAGCGGCCCGCGCTGCACGCTCGCGGCGCCGACGAGCGCGAACGCGAACTGCAGCGCGCGCGACGTGCGAAACGCGCGGTGCGAGAAATAGCGGTGGTAGAAGCCGGTGATCGCGAACATGCGCACCGCGTACAGCGCGAGCGCCGTCCACAGCGCGAACGGCGAGACGCCGACGAAGAACACGCCCAGGCACATGACGTGCATGCCGAGAAACGGCACGACGCGCAGCCAGTCGATCGCGCGGTCGTCGCCGCCGGCGGCGTCGGCGCCGGTCGTGTCGGTACCCGTGGTGTCGAACCAGCGCGAAAGCGCGAGCGCGGCGCGGCGCCACCAGGGACTTTCCGTTGTACGTTCGACAGACGACATGCGTTGCTCCCCGGGTGCTTGAACCCTCTCCCCCAAGCTTGCTTGGGGGAGAGGGCAGGGTGAGGGGGAAGCGCCTGGCGCCGCCGTGAGCCCGACGTAGCGCCACGCGCTTCCCCTCACCCTGCCCTCTCCCCCGCGCGAGCGCGGGGGAGAGGGAGTCGTCAGGCTTACGCGTGTCGCGGGCGTTTCGGATGCACCATTCCCCGTTGGTCGCAATGGGCAACTGCACTTCTTTACTTGTCGAATTTACAGTTTCAGCTCGACCTTCGTCGTTACCGAGTTCGCGATAAAGCACGCCGCGTGCGCGCGCTCGTGGAACTTCGCGTAGTCGTCGGCGCCCGGCTGCTTGTCGCCCGCGAACGTCACCGTCGGCGCGAGCACCGCGCGCGTCACGGCCATCTTGCCGTCGGCGTTCTTGTCGAGGATCGCCACGGCGTCGTCGGCATAGCTGTCGACGACATAGCCGCGATTGGCCACGACCGCGAGAAACGTCAGCATGTGGCAGGTCGACAGCGCGGCGAGCAGCAGCTCCTCGGGATTGCTCGCGGCCGCGTCGCCGCCGTATTCGGGCGCGGCGGAGTTGCGCACGGCCTGGCCGCCCTCGAAGCGCACTTCGTGTTCGCGCGGATAGTTGCCGCGTTCGAACGCGGCGTCGTTGCGCCGCCAGCGGACGCTGACGCGATGGTCGGACATGGATCGATCCTCTTTGACTGCGAGCGACGGATGCGGCAGCGTTCGCCGATGCCCCGAAAGTATCCCGATTCGCGTTCCGCCCCAAGACTTGACGAGCCGCGCCACGGCGTGGCCCGCGCGATTTCCCGGCGAGGCTGGTGCTCGCGCAGCGCCGCGGCCGAACTCGTGCGCGCCGGCCGCGTCGCCGTGAACGGTCGCGCCGTGCGCGATCCGGAACATCCGACGTCGCCGCGCGACCGCATCGCCGTCGACGGCGTCGAGGTCGCCGCCGCGCCAACCGTCTGGCTGATGCTCAACAAGCCGCGCGGCTACGTCACGACGGCATCGGACGAGCGCGGCCGCGACACCGTCTACGCGCTGATCGACGACCCGGCGCTGCCGTGGCTCGCGCCGGTCGGCCGGCTCGATCAGGCGAGCGAGGGATTGCTGCTGTTCACGAACGACAGCGCCGCCGCGGCGCGGCTCGCGGCGCCGGAAAGCCACGTCGACAAGACCTACCACGTGCAGGTCGACCGCATCCCCGACGAGGCGCTCCTCGCGCGCCTGACCGACCGCGCGACCGACGGCGCGGCGAAGACATGCCGCGTGCTGCGCGCCGGCGAGAAGAACGCGTGGCTCGAAATCGTGCTCGACGAGGGCCGCAACCGGCAGATCCGGCGCCTGCTCGGCGCGCACGGCGTGGCCGTGCTGCGGCTCGTGCGCGTCGCGATCGGCGGCCTCGCACTCGGCGATCTGCCGAAGGCGCGGTGGCGCGCGCTTGACGACGCCGACCTCGCGTTACTGAAATAAGCCGGAGGAAATCGCGCCGCGTTGCGTATCCCGTCGTCGCCACCGGTCCGGTGGCGTCAACGGAAGGCGGCAATGAAAAGGATGCGGGTCATTTTCTGCGCGGCGCTGGCCGCGCTCGGGCTGAGCACGGCGGCGTTCGCGCGCAGCGAAATCGACGAGACGTTCGGCTACGTCGGATTCATCCGCTATGGCTTCGGCGCGGTACCGGGCGGCACGCTCGACGACCGCGGCGTCGTCGCGTGTCCGGGACCGCTCGGCAGTCTCTACGTCGCGGGCACGGCGTCGGGCGACCGGCGCATCGTCAGCGCCTGGCTCGACGAGAGCGGCGGCCTCGATACGCGCTTCTCGGACGATGGCAAGGAGTCGTTCGACCTGCCGCCCGCGGTGCGCACCGCGTACGGCGAAACGGGGCTGTGCCAGAGCGACGGCAAGGTCGTCGTCGCGATGGAATTCGCCGACGCGAACGACGTCGGCACGCTGATGCTCGTCAAGCTCGACCCGGCCACGGGCAAGCCCGACCCGGCGTTCGGCGCGGCCGGCTGGGTGTCGTTCGACGTCAGCGCGCAGGTCGGCGGGCTGAACAAGATCGAAGTGCCGACGCTCGTCAGTCCCGGCCGCGACGGCGACATCCTCGTCGGGGGCTGGTACGACGACGTGCGCGGCCTGCGGCACGGCTATCTCGTGCGCGTGACGCGCAACGGCGTCGTCGCGGCGTTCGCGTCGGCCGCGGCGTTCGACGTCACCGCGTCGATGTTCGGCGCGGCGGTCGCGTCGCCGGACGGCGCGATCTGGGCGGCGACCGTGCATGCATCGTACCCGGGCATGCCGTCGACGCTCGTCAGGCTCGACTACGCGACGTTGAAGTTTCAGGAAAAACTGCAGGCGTCGCTCGGCGCGGGTTTCGTGCCGCGCAGCGGCCGGCTCGTCGACGACGCGCTGGTGCTCGCCGGCGCGACCGGTACGACGCCGGTCGTGTCGATCGTGCGCGAGCGCGGCTACACGCAGACGCCGCTGCCGGCGATTCCGGGCGCGAACGCCGTACGGTCGGCGCAGGTCGTGCCGCGCGCGAACGGCAATCTCCTCGTTGCCGCGCACGTGCTCGACGCGCGCGATTTCGGCTTCGGCTACTACTTCGCCTCGCTCGTGCGCGCACCCGACGACGCGCTGGCGCCCGATCCTGCGTTCGGCGTCGGCGGCGTGTCGTTCACGACGCCGACGATCGTGACCGGCTGCACGCCGGTCGGTCCGCAGTTCGCGCGCATGACGCTGTGGAACGACCGCCCGGTATGGGTCGGTTCGGCCACCGTGTGCGATCCGGGCCGTCCGGCGCACCTCGACTATCTCGTCCTGCGCCTGAAGGCGCCGGGGGCCTGACGCTGCGCGCCGCCGCCGTTCGCGGCGGCGGCGCCTGGGAGACGAACATGCAAAAGTTCATCGTATACCTGTGGCTTCTCGCCGCCGGCACCGCGGGCGCCGCGAGCGACCCCGACCTGTCGTTCGGCAGTTCCGGCGTGATGCGCTACGGCTTCGACGCCGTCGGCGGCGGTCGCAACGATCGCGCCGGTGTCGCGTGCCCCGGACCGCGCGGCAGCCTGTTCGCGGTCGGCACGGCGTCGAGCGACCGCCGCGTCGTCAGCGTCTGGCTCGCCGAGAACGGCGCGCTCGACCCGAGCTTCTCGGACGACGGCAAGCAGTCGTTCGACCTGCCGGCCGCCTGGCCTACTCTCTACGGCGAAACGGGCCTGTGCGGCAGCGACGGCAAGGTGACGTTCGCGTTCGAAAGCGCCGATGCGAACGACGAGGGCCGGCTGACCCTGCTGCGCATCAATCCGGCCGACGGCCTGCCCGACGCGTCGTTCGGCACCGGCGGTCGCGTCGACGTCGATCTCGACGCGTACGCGACGGGGCTCGGCGAGATCGAATCGATCGTCGCGGTGAACCCGGGCCGCGACGGCGATCTGATCGTCACGGGCTGGTACGACCGGCCGGGTGACGCGTCGAGCGGTTTCGTCGTGCGGATCACGGCGACCGGCGGCGTCGCGGCGGTCGCGTTCGCCGAAGCGTTCGATGCGACGAGCCACCAGTTCGTCGCGGCGATGCCGTCGCCCGACGGCGCGCTGTGGGTCGCCGGCACCACCGACGGCGCGCCGCGCGGCGGGCGCGTGTACCGGCTCGACTACGCGACGCTCGCCTGGCTCGGCACGGCCGCGACGCTGCCCGCGGGTTTCGAACCGCGCAGCGGGCGCGCGCTCGACGCCGGCGCGTTCGCGCTCGCCGGCCGCATCGACGAGGCGGTGCCGGCCGTCGCGCTGTTGACCGCGTCCGGGGCGAGCGCGTTGGCGCTGCCGCCGGTGCCGAGCGCGCACCTCGTGGTCGACGCGCAGATCGTGCCGTTGTCGAACGGCACCTACGCGGTGGCGGCCGACGTCGTCAACGCCTCGAATCTGCGCTTCGGCTTCTACTTCGCCGGCGTGCGCCGCGCCGGCGGCGCGTTCGCGCTCGAGACGACGTTCGGCGAGGACGGCTCGCGGCTCGTACCCGCGGGCTTCGGCACGGGCTGCGGGTTCGCGGCGTTCGATCTCGGACGCGTGACGGTCTGGCGCGACCGGCCGGTCTGGTTCGGCACCGCGCAGGTGTGCGACACGATCTCGCAGCACAACGACTATCTGTTCTTGCGCCTGACGCGTTCGGACCTGATTTTCCGCGACGGTTTTCAATGAGCGGCGCGCGCGTCGCGCCGACGCGCGGTGTCGTATGCTGGAGCGATGAACCATGACGACATCACCGGAATGCTCAAGGCGTGGTCCGCCGGCGATGCCGCCGCGCGCGACGCGGTGTTCGAACGCATGTACGCGCAGTTGAAGCGCCTCGCGGTCGGCGCGCTGCGCGCGCAGGCGGGGCAGGCGACGTTCGAGCCGACCGTGCTGCTCAACGACGCGCTGCTCAAGCTCGTCGGCAGCGAGGCGCCGCGGGCGCACGATCGCGGCCATTTCGCCGGCATCGTCGCGCGCGCGATGCGGCAGGTGCTCGTCGACCGCAGCCGCCGCCGCCTCGCCGACAAGCGCGGCGCCGGCCAGCGCCCGCTGTCGCTCGACGAGGCGCACGACCTGCCGGCCGCGACGCCCGAGTCGGTGCTCGGCTTCGACCGCGTGCTCGACGAATTCGCCGACCTCGATCCGCAGGCCGCCGAAGTCGTGCACCTGCGCGTGTTCGCGGGCCTGACGATCGACGAAACCGCGCAGGCGCTCGGCCTGCACCCCTCGTCGGTCAATCGCGAATGGGCGCATGCGCGCGCGTGGCTCAAGGAGCGTCTCGACCATGGCGGCGGATGACGCGGCGCGCGCCGCGTACCGCGCGCAAAAAGAGGCGCTGCAGGCACTGCTCGCGCTGACCGGCGAGGAACGCGCCGCCGCGCTCGCGGCGCTCGCGGCGCGCGACGCGGCGCTCGCGCGCATCGTCGAGGCGCGGCTCGCCGCGGCCGGCGAACCCGAGCCTGCGAACGATCGCGAACGCGAAGCGGCGCCGCCGTCGATCGCGCGCTACCGCGTGCACGGAGAGATCGGCCGCGGCGGCATGGGCCGCGTCTGGCTCGCGCAGCGCGCCGACGACGCCGACGCGCAGAAGCTCGCGATCAAGCAGGTGCGCGCCGACCTGTCGGATGCCGAAACGCAGCGGCGCTTCGAGGCCGAGCGGCGCATCCTGTCGCGCCTGGATCATCCGCACATCGTGCCGCTCGTCGATGCGGGCCGCGACGCCGACGGACGGCCGTTTCTCGTCACGCCGTACGTCGAAGGCACGACGATCGACGCGTACGCCGATGCGCACGCGCTCGACGTGCGCGCACGCGTCGCGCTCGTGCGCGACGTCGTGGCGGCGCTCGCGCACGCACACGAACATCTCATCGTGCATCGCGATCTGAAACCGGCCAACGTGCTCGTCGACACGACGGGCCGCGTGCGCCTGCTCGACTTCGGCATCGCCAAGATGCTCGACGCCGCGACCGAGCCGACCGCGGCCGGGCATTCGCTGATGACGCTGCGCTACGCGGCGCCCGAGCAGATCGCGGGCGACCGGCTCGGCGTCGGCTGCGACCTGTACGCGGCCGGCGTGCTGCTGTACGAACTCCTCGCCGGCCATTCGCCTTATGCGCAGCATCGCGAGCCGGCCGCGCTGATCCACGCGATCGCGAACACGCCGGCGCCGCCGCTGCCGCGGCGCGACCGGCGCGGCGAACGCCTGCCGCGCGATCTTGCCGCGATCGTCGAAAAACTCCTGCGCAAGCGGCCCGAGGAACGCTACCGCTCGGCCGAATCGCTCGCCGACGAACTCGATCGCTGGCTCGCGGGGCAACCGGTACAGGCGCTCGCGGGCGAGCGCGGCTACCGCGCGCAGCGCTGGCTGCGGCGGCGCTGGCCGTGGGTCGCCGCGGCGGCGATTCTGCTCGGCCTCGGCATTTTCCACACGGTGCGGCTCGACCGGCAGCTCGCCGTGACGCAGCGCGAGCGCGACAAGGCGAACGCGATCGCCGAGTTCTTCTATTCGCTGTTCAAGGATGCCGCGCCGAAGGCCGCGCGCGACGGCGAGATCACCGCGCGCGCGCTGCTCGATGTCGGCGACGCGCGTCTCGACGCATTGGAACGCGAATCGAAATCGCCGCAGGCCGTTGCCGCGCTGATGGTCGAAGTGGCGCGCGCGCGCAACCATCTCGGGCAGCCGGCGCGGACGGTCGACCTCGGCGAGCGCGCCGCGGCGATCCTGCGCCGCGAGGACGCGCCGGTCGCGCTCGCCGACGCGCTGCGCGCCGCGGCGGTGGGCCACTACAAGCTGGACCACAAGCGCGAATACCTCGAACGCTCGCGCGAGGCGCTGGCCGTGCTCGAAGGCGCCGGCGCCACCGACGACAAGTTGTACGCCGGGCTGCTCGGCAACGTCGGGCTCGCGCACTTCATGCTCGGCGAGTACGACGCCGCCTGGCGCTATGCCGACCGCACGGTCGCGCTCGCGGGCGAGAAGCTGCCGGAGGGCCGTTCGGCGTACGTCAACGCGCTGGCGAACGCCGGCGGCATGGCGATGGTGGCCGGCGATCAGGCGCGCGCGTATCGCCTGCTCGAAGTGGCCGAGCGAGAGGCGCGCCTGATCGAGCCGCGCGCGCCCGACCAGGAGCTGTTCGTCGCGCGCAATCTCGCGGCGGTCGCGCGCGAATCGGGAAAGCTCGACGAGGCGCGCGAGCGCTACGACACGCTGGTCGCCGGTTCGCGTGCGTTTCACGGCGAAGGCCACGCGGATCTCATCAGCGCGCTGATGGGCCGCGGCGAGACGGCGCTCGCGCAGGCGCGCCACGACGATGCCGCGCGCGATCTCGACGACGCGCGCGCGCAAGGCGCGCGCGCGTACCCGGCCGGGCACGGGCAGCTGCTCGACATCGACGGGCTGCGCGCGTTCGTGCTGCTCGAACGCGGCGACCTCGCGGCGGCGCGCGCGCTGCTCGAGGCGAATGCGACGGCGCGCGCGGGCGAGGCGATCGTCGAGGCGCAGCCGCGGCTCGAAGCGGTGGCGCTGGCGCGCACGCGGTGCGCAAGTGCGTCGAACGAGGAGATGAAGGCGGCGTTCGCCGGACTGGAGGCGGCGAAGAATATTTCGGCGTGGCAGAAGGCGATGGCGCAGCGGTGGCGCGATGCCTGCGTCCCGAACCCTCTCCCCCGAGCTCGCCTTGGGGAGAGGGCAGGGTGAGAGGGCGACGCCTCCGACCGTGATGCGTTCCGATTGTCGCGCGGGCGTCTTGCGATAAACGAATCACGCGGGAAACCGACGCGTCGCCCCCTCACCCCGACCCTCTCCCCCGACGGCGTCGGGGGAGAGGGAGTCCGTCGTCGAACGTCGCGTCAATCCTTCAACACGCCGAGCTTCTTCCCGACCTTCACGAACGCCTCCACCGCGCGATCGATCTGCTCGAACGTATGCGCCGCGCTCATCTGCGTGCGGATGCGCGCCTGGCCCTGCGG
The DNA here is from genome assembly GCF_025717065.2 of Tahibacter soli. Lineage (GTDB taxonomy): Bacteria > Pseudomonadota > Gammaproteobacteria > Xanthomonadales > Rhodanobacteraceae > Tahibacter > Tahibacter soli. The sequence goes on from NZ_JAOVZO020000003.1 coordinate 811,745, forward strand.
CACCACCGGGTAGAAGAAGCCGATCACGTAGATGCCCTCGTCGAGCAGCTCCTTCGCGAACGCCTGCGCGAGCTTCGCGTCGTACAGCATCACCGGCACGATCGCATGCTGGCCGGGCCGCAGATCGAAGCCCGCCGCCGTCATGCGCTCGCGGAAACGCGCGGCGTTCGCTTCGACGCGGTCGCGCAGCTCGGTCGAGCGCGTCAGCATTTCGAACACCTTGAGCGACGCGGCCACCAGCGGCGGCGGCAGCGTGTTCGAGAACAGATACGGGCGCGAGCGCTGGCGCAGCAGATCGACGATTTCGCGCCGGCCGGTCGTGAAGCCGCCCGAGCCGCCGCCGAGCGCCTTGCCGAGCGTCGAGGTGAACACGTCCACCTTGTCCATCACGCCGTGCAGCTCGGCCGAACCGCGGCCGGTCCGGCCGACGAAGCCGGTCGCGTGCGAGTCGTCGACCATCAGCAGCGCGCCGTACTTTTCCTTGAGGCGCACGATCTCGTCGAGCTTGGCGATATAGCCGTCCATCGAGAACACGCCGTCGGTGGCGATCAGGCGCGTGCGCTTTTCTTGCGTTTCAGCGAGGTGCTTTTCGAGTTCGGCCATGTCGCCGTTCGCGTAGCGGCGGCGCTCGGCCTTGCACAGCCGGATGCCGTCGATGATCGAGGCGTGGTTGAGCGCGTCGGAGATGACGGCGTCTTCGTCGGAGAGGATCGTCTCGAACAGCCCGCCGTTCGCGTCGAAGCAGCTCGTGTAGAGAATGGTGTCGTCGGTGCCGAAGAACTCGCTGATGCGCGCTTCGAGCGACTTGTGCAGGTCCTGCGTGCCGCAGATGAAGCGCACCGAGGCGAGGCCGAAGCCGTGCGTGTCGAGCGCTTCTTTCGCCGCGTCGATGATCTCACGGTTGTCGGCGAGACCGAGGTAATTGTTCGCGCAGAAGTTCAGCACTTCGCGGCCGTCGCCGGTCTTGATCGCGGCCGACTGCGGCGTGGTGATGATGCGTTCGGTCTTGTACAGGCCTTGATCGCGGATCGCGTCGAGTTCGGTCGCGATTCGCTCGCGGGCGGCGTAGTCCATGGCGGTGTCTCGGCAGGCGGGAAGAACGCGATTGTGCGCCATGACGTACGCCGCGGGCCACCCGTCGGCTATGCTGCGCGCTTTGCCGGGACCGGGGACGACCCATGCGCAAGTACTGCCTCGTATTGCTGATCGCCGCCTTCGGCGTCGCGCATGCCGCGCCGCGCACCGTGCCGCCCGAAGTGCTCGCGACGATCGTCGACGACGTGCCGTATCCGCTGCCGCGCGGCCTGTCGGCCGACGAGGTGCGCGGGTTCGTGCTGCCCGACGCGCTCGCGACGCCGTTCGCGCCGCCCGCGGGCGCGGTCCGCGCGCAGGCCGAGTACGAGGACAACAGCGGCATCCTCGTGCGCTGGGGCTCGTTCAACGCGCTGCTGACGCAGATGACCGTGGCGATCACGACCGGCGATCCCGACGCCCGCGTCTACGTCGTCGTCACCGGCACGACGCAGCAGGCGAGCGCGACATCGACGCTCGCCGGCGCCGGCGCCGACATGACGCGCGTCGCGTTCATCACGCAAAACTGCACCGGTTCGACGTGCAGTACGTGGATGCGCGACTACGGTCCTCGCTTCATCGACGACGCCGGCCGCCGCGCCGCGGTCGACCACGTCTACAACCGTCCGGGGCGCACGGCCGACGATGCGTTTCCGGGCGTCTGGCGCACCTACTCGGGCGAGCCGAAGTACGACATCCCGCTCGTGCACGGCGGTGGCAATTTCCACTTGTTTCGCAATCGCGACGCGTTCATGACGCGTCTCATCGTCAACGAAAATCCGAGCCTGAGCGAGCAGCAGATCAAGGACTACTACCTCGCGTACCAGGGCCTCGACGTCACGCTCGTCGATCCGTTTCCGACGAGCTACGACTCGACCCAGCACATCGACATGTGGATGCTGCCGCTCGCCGACGGCAAGGTGCTCGTGAGCAGGCATGCCTCGACCGACGGCGTGCCGTACACCGTTACCGAAAGCACCGCGACGCTGCTCGCCGGCCGCGGCTACGACGTCGTACGCACGCCGGCGTGGCGCGCCGGCGGCGCGCACTACACGTACGCGAACGCGGTGCTGCTCAACAAGGTCGCGCTCGTGTGCCAGTTCAACGGATACGCGACGCAGAACGCGGAAGCGCTCGCGACGTTCACCGCCGCGCTGCCCGAGCGCAGCGTGGTCGGCGTCGACTGCTCGGACATCATCGGCCTCGCCGGCGCGATCCACTGCATCGTGATGCACGTGCCCGACCTTCTGTTCCGGTCGGGCAACGACTGACGCGTCAGCAGCCCTGCGGCGGCTGCGAGCCGCTGCACAGCTCCACCGGCAGCACGATGTCCTCCTGCGACGTGCGGAAGATCACGTCGTCGTCGACGAACACCGGTGTTTCGAGATAGCCGACGACGGCGATCGCGGGGTTCAGGCGCCAGCGGATCTTCTGGTCGCCGTTCTGCACGACGCTCGACTTGAGCGGCACGAAGATCTCCATCCACGAGCCTTGCCGCATCGCCCATCCGCCGCCGCCGGCACCGCCGCGCGGCGCGCGTACGGCGAGGCCTTCCAGGCCCTGGGGCAGCGTCTGCGGGCAGCCGTACGTCGCCTCGTTCGCGTAGTTGAACAGCACGTTGTTCGGCGTGATGCCGAAGCAGAACACCGGATCGGTCGTCGAGATCGCGGTCTGGATGCCGGGCGGCAGGATCAGCTCGAGGCCGACGACGCTGCCGCCGCACGGATTGCCGGGGTGGCTCACCAGCACGTGCGTGTAGAACACTTCGCCGACGCCCGGCGGATTGCTCGGCGGCAGGTACGAAAAGCCCGCGTAGCCGGACGTGCGCACCTGGAAGATCGGCGGATCGGAAATGCACGCGGTGTTGGTGCCGACGTTGACGAGGCCGCCGTTGAACCAGCGCACGACGACGTTGGGGGTCACCGCCGAATCGGCGGCGGGTATCGAGGAATCGACGCTCGCGCCGGTCGCGAGCAGGGCGGCGAACAACAGGGTTTGCATGAGGCGCTCCGCAGGTTTCATCTGCGCGCCAAGGACGTAAAGCGGCGACGCAAACCCTCGCGGGGCGGCGCGATGCGCAACGAGCGCTACTCGAGACCGCTGCCGAACACGTGATCCGACTCGTACGCGCCGACGTCGCAGCGGCCGTGCGTTCGACGCGACGGACGCGTCAACAGCCCTGCGCGATCGGCGTGACCGTGCAGATATCGAGCGTCAGCAGGTTGTTTTCGTTCGACGTGCGAAACAGCACGTCGCCGTTGACCTGCGGGCCGACCGACGCGTACGCGACGACGCCGACGTCCGGATTGATGCGCCAGCGGATCTGGCCGGTGCCGTTCTGCGGCGAGGTCGCGCGCAGCGGTACGAGAAACTCCTGGAAGAAGCCGCGCGCCGCGCCCCAGAGGCCGGCGCCGATGCCGCCGCGCGGTGCCGCGAAGCGCAAGCCTTCGAGGCCCTGCGAGAACGTCTGCGGGCAGCCGTAGTCGATGTCGGTGCCGAGGTCGATCAGGCGCGGGCCGTTCGGCAGACGCGCGAAGCAGAACACCGGGTCGGCCGCCGACACGGCGGTCTGCACGCCCGGCGGCAGGATCAGCTCGAGGCTGATCGCGCTGCCGACGCACGGATTGCCGGGGTGGCTCATGACGAGATGCGTGTAGAACACCTCGCCGACGGCCGGCGTCAGGTTCGGCGGCAGGTACGAGAAGCCGGCGTAGCCCTGCACGCGGATCTCGACGATCGGCGGATCGGTCAGGCACGCGATGTTCGTGCCGGCGTTCGTGATCGCGCCGTTGAACCACGGCAGCACGAGGTCGGGCGAGACGGGCGAGTCTACGGTGGGGACGACCGCCGCCGAGGCGGACGTGGCGGCGAACACGGCGAGAGCGAGCATCAGGTGTTTCATGGTTTTCCCCGCGGCCTTCATGGCCTCGTGCTTCCTTACGCAGAAGCGCGGCGAAAACCCGAAGCGTCGTTCAATCGCAGATCGCGGCGCTCTCCTGGAACCCGCGTTTGTCGCCGGGGCCGACACGCGGGTCGGCGACGAGTTCGGACAACGCCTTGCGCATCAACGCTGCGCCCTCGTCGCGCTGCCCGTGCGCGCACAGCGCGCGCGCGAGCGCGTGACGCGCGGCGGCCTGCGCGCGCGCGGTGGGCTCCTTGTCGGCGTCGCGCAGCGCGACGGCCTCGCGCAACAGCGCGATACCGCGTTTCGCGTCGCCATGCGCGGCTTCGCGTTCACCGGCCGTCTGTACGGTCAGCGGACACGACGTGCGGTCGCCGCCGAAGCTCGCGTCGCAGCGTGCGAGCGCCGAATCGAGCAAGGGCTTGGCCTTCGCGGGTTCGCCCAGGCGCAGCCAGGCGCGCGCGAGCGACGTTTCGGTGTTCGTCAGGCGCCGGTCGTTCGCGGCGAGCAGGCCGCGCTGTCCGTCGAGCACGGCGACGTACGCGTCGCGCGCGGCGTCGGGGTGTCCGCGCATCAGTTGCAGCGACGCCGCGTACGCGCCGACCGACAGCGTCGTCGGATGCCGCTCGCCGTTGAGCGCCGCGAACGCCGCGCGCGCCTGCCCGGCCGTCTGCTGCGCCTCGTCCCAGCGGCCCTGCGCTTCGCGCACGTGCGCGAGGTTGTCGAGCGCGTAGGCGCGGTGTTCGGTTTCGCGCGCGCCGGTGCGCGGCAGCAGCGCGAGCACGCGTTCGAGCGCGGCGGCGGCCTCGTCGGTGCGGTCGAGCCATTTGAGCGCCATCGCGCGCGTGTTTTCGAGATCGACGCGCAGGTCGGGATCGTCGTCGGCGATCGCGTCGAGTTCGGCGATGGCGCGGTCGCTCGCGGCGAGCGACGCGGTGCGGTCGCCGCGCCGCGCGCGGATGCTCGCGAGCAGCGACAGGCGTTCCGCGCGCAGCCGCACCGTCGCGCGGTCGGTGCCGGTCGTCGCGTCGAGCGAGGCCTGCATCAAGGGTTCGGCACGCTCGTACTCGGCGAGGCCGCGCATCGCGTCGGCGAGCGTCGCGAGCATGGCGGCGCGGAGGTCGGGCTGGTCTTTCAGTTCGGTATCCACGCGTGCCGCGCCGCGTTCGAGCAGCGCGCGCGCGTCGAGCTGTTCGCCGCGGTTGACGTTCGGGTCGGCGAGCCGGAACAGCGATACGAGAAACCCGTTGATCGCGTCGGCGCGCGCGTTTTCGCGCCGCGCGTCGGCGAGCGCCTGGGCGGCTGCGGTCTCGGCCGCGAGCGCGCGCCGGCGCTCGGCGTCGAGCTGCCAGACGAACGCCGCAGCGAGCGCGAGCGCGAGCATGGCGAGCGAGGCGGCGATGCGGTGGCGTTGTATAAATTTGCTCAAGCGATAGCGCCGCGTGTCCGCGGCCGCGCGCACCGGCCGGCCTTCGCGATAGCGCGCGAGATCGTCGGCGAACGCCTCGGCGCTCGCGTAGCGCGCGGTCGGATCGGTCGCGGTGGCCTTCGCGACGATGCCGCGCAGCTCGGCGTCGAGCGGCGGCGCGTCGCCGGCCAGCAGCACCTCGTGCAGCAGCACACCGGCGCTGTACAGGTCGCTCGCGGTCGTGATCGGACGGCCGGCCTGCTGTTCGGGGCTCGCGTAGGCCGGCGTCATCACGCGCGTCGACGTCTCGCGCGCGTCGCCGGTTTCGATCAGCTTGGCGATGCCGAAATCGAGCAGCTTCGGCGTGCAGTCGTCGCGCACGAGAATGTTCGCGGGCTTCAGATCGCGATGCACCACGAGCCGCTGGTGCGCGTGCTGGATCGCCTCGAGCAGACGTTCGGCGAACGCGAGGCGCGCCGCGCGACTCGGCGCGCGCGCCTTGATCCAGGCCGCGAGCGGCAGGCCGTCGACGTGTTCGAGCACGAGATACGGCTGGCCGTGCGTCGTCTCGCCGCCGTCGATCAGGCGCGCGATGCCGGGATGGTCGAGCGTCGCTAGAATCTGCCGCTCGCGGCGCAGGCGGCGCATACCGTCGGCGGTCGGAAAGCCGCGCAAGAGCTTGATCGCGACGTGCTGCGTATACGCGCCGTCGGCGCGCTCGGCGAGAAACACGGTGCCCATGCCGCCGCTGCCCAGTTCGCGCAGCAGGCGGTACGGGCCGAGCGCCTCGATCTCGCGTTCGGGTTCGACGAGCCGGTGCATCGCGGCGTCGACCGCACCGGCGACGGGATCGTGGCGCGTCGCGTCGGCGTCGACGAGCCGTTCGACGAGCACGCGAAAATCGCGGCCGGATTCGTTTTCGTAGCGGTCGAGCAGGGCGGCGCGCGCGGCGGGATCGGCGTCGGCGAGCGCCGCGAACGCGTCGGCGACGCGATCGGGGTCGTGTCGGTTCATGCGGTTGGCGTCACGCGGTCAGCGCTTGCTTGAGCCAGGCGCGCGCCAGGCGCAGGTCGCGATCGACGGTGCCTTCGGACACCGCGAGCGCCGCGGCGATTTCCTCGCGCGAGAAGCCGCCGAAGTAGGCGAGTTCGACGGTGCGCGCGCGGCGCTCGTCGCTGCGCGCGAGTTCGGACAGCGCGGCGTCGACGCGCAAGAGGTCGGCGTCGGAATCGTTCGCGGCGACGTGCGCGGCGGCTTCGATCGCGATGTGTTCGGCCGCGCCGCCGCGCTTGTCGGCATGGCGCCGGCGCGCGGCGTCGACGAGCACCTGGCGCGTGGCCTGCGCGACGACGTGAAAGAAATGCCGGCGGTCGTGCCAGTTGCCGTCGCCGCCGATGAGGCGCAACAGGGCTTCGTGTGCGATCTCGGTGGGCGTCAATGTCGCGCCCGGCGCGTGGCGCAGCGAACTGGCCGCGATCGCGCGCACGTTGCTGTAGACGAGCGTGAGCAGCGCTTCGCGCGCGCCGCCGTCGCCGCCGCGCCATGCGTGCAGCAGTTGCGTGATGTCGTGGTTTTCCAGCGCCGCAGCCATATCGCCCCCCGATCCGCCGGGTCGCAGTATGCCGCCGCGGCGGGCGACGTTGCCTCGACGGGGCGGCAGACGGGGTGTGACGGGCGTCACAGAGTGGGGTTTGGGCGGAGGTTTCGGGTGTGGCGGCTGGGGTCGGTCGGTGCGGCGGGGCGAAACGCGGGGGCGGCCGGCCGGAAGCGCGGGTGAAGGGCAGTCGCGTTGCAGTGACGGAGTGGAGCGTCGCGCCGGCAGGTTCCGTGCGCCGCCGGAAAATCTGGACACCCCGCCGGAAAATCCAAAGAAAATCTGGACACCCAGAATTCAGCAGACCGAAAAACTGGACACCAGAAAATCTGGACACCCGGAAAACTGGACACCCCAATTTCAGTAGCAAAAGACTGCGAAAAACTGGACACCCGAATTCCAGTAGACAGCCACGAGAAACGCCGAGCGTCGATCGAGTCGCGGCTCTTCCTGAAGTTTCGTTGCGGCTGCTCCGGGCTACGCGATGATTTCGCCGGCAAGCGGAACCTGGAGCCGGCGCGGAAAGGAAGTCGTAGACACCGGGGAAGGGAAAACGCCGGCAGCATCTGTCGCTTGCGGGCTAGGCGACTTTCAACTGCCTCGCAAACATCACGCCTTTGAGCCACCGCTGCTGCAGCTCCTCTGCCTTGTCGACCAGCGCCTCGACCAACCCGATCGCCCGCCGGTAGCGCGATTGCGTGCCTTGCACTTGCAACAGCCACGCGTTTTCTGACAGGCCTATCCGTCGAACGATCGACGGCAACGCGCGATCGATGACGCCGGGTTTGCTGGCATGAAGCAGGCGACCCGTTTCGTCGACGAGCGTGAGATATTCGCGTTCGCTGACGCCGAGCACCGAGCCCGGTCCGGCAATCGGTGCGAGCGGCTCAACCGCTTCGCGGCGCACTCTTGCCCGATCGACTCGCCGCCGGAACGACACGTGTTCGGCCGTTTCCGGCGCGGTCACGACCTTGGCGCGCACGGGATTGAGGTCCACGTACGTCATTGCGCTGAGCACCGCCGCGTCGTCGAGCAGTGCCTGGCAACGGAACCGTCCCTCCCAGAAGCGTCCCTTGCAGCCGTCTTCCGCATTGGCGGTGCGCGCGATCGATTCGTTGAGAAACCGCATGAACCAGCTCAGGTTGCTCAGGCGCAGGCGGTACTCGGCAACCAGCGCGGTGTTGCCGGACGAGGCAAGTACGCGCTGCTCGATCGACGCGTCGTTATCGGCCTTGCGGCGCGATACCGAGAACCAACGGCGCAGGACGTCGAGATCGCTCCAGGCTTCGGTGAGCTCCGGTGCGGTTCTAACGACCAGATGAACGTGATTGCTCATCACCGCATACGCGTAGACGCCGATCGCAAACTGGGTTGCGAGTGCAGCGATACGGTCCTCTATCCGGCGCTTGCGGTGCGAGAAGTCGCGGCCGGTGACCGGATCACGGCCGCACAGCCAAGCCTGCCGAACGCATCGCGAAACGACATGAAAGGTGCCGCTGGCACACGGATCGACGGTATGGAAGCGGGGGATGGTCATGACGGCAAGCATCGGCCTGCGAGGCGCCGATTGCTTCAGTCGTACGCCGGGAAACATGTCGGAATTGGCTGATCGTTTCGTTGACGCTACGAAAGTCGGGTGTCCGAATTTGAGAAGTTGGATGACTTAAGTTGGGTGTCCAAGTTTGAGAGGCTGGATGACCCGGCGCTTCCGCAGTTCGGCCTTCGGTCCGTTCGCTGCTCGGATGTTTGCTTCGGCATCCATGCCTGCGCAGGCCGACCTCTGCCGCGATGACGTGCAAAAGAGAAAAGCAGAAAAATAAAAAAATGGATCTCAGCGTTCGCTGGGACAACGAGCTAAGACCGAGGCGAGAATAGAGCGGAGATTGGGCCAAAATTCCGGCGTCGCCTCAAAGACACCCCGAAGTCTCCGCCACATCGCCGACGCATAGTTGCACTGCCGGTTCGTCGGCCGCGCGACGCAATCCTTGCGAGATATCTTCCGCATACGCCGGCGCGCCGTCGTACGCCGCGCGCACATCGGTCGTCCAGCCGCGCGCCGTGAGTTCGCGCAGCGCAGTCATCGACGCGTCGCCGCCGATCAGGAGCGTCTTGTCCTTCTCGCGCCACTGCGGCAGCTCGAAGAACGCGTCGATCGCGTCGGTCCAGCTCAGCCAGTCGACCGGCAGCGGCAGGTACAGCTGTCCGTCCGGCGCGCGCCACGCGATCGCCGCGCCCGCGACGACGAGCTTGCCGCCCGGCGCGCCGGCGTGGCGGCGGATCAGTTTCAGCGCGTTGACGAGAAAGCGCGCTTCGAGTTCGGTGCGCGTGCCGGCGCCGATCTCGACGAGGTCGTTGCAGCCGGCCGCGGGTTTGAGCGCATCGAGTTCGTCGGCGAGGCTCGTGCGCAGGCTGTCGTTGAAGCCGCCGCGGCGCAGGAACTGCCGCAGCGCGAAATCGTCGCTGCACCAGTTCGCGATGCGCACGCGGTTTTTCTCGCGCAGGTTTTCCGGATCGAGCTGCCACACCATCGCGTTGAGCTGCCCGGTGGTTTCGATCACCGTTTCGGCCGTGCCGCCGATCGCGTCGAGCGCCATGCCGGCCGAGAAGTTGCCCCACACCGCGGCCCACGCGAGCGCGTCGAGCCGCGCGTTGACGTACGGGTTGCTCGTGTACGGATCGATGCCGAGGTGGCGCGCCATTTCGCGGCGCATCTTGTTGTAGTCGAGCTGCCGGCGCACTTCGCGGCCCACTTCCTTGCCGACGCGCTCGTACCACGCCTTGCTCTCTTTCGGCGGCACGGGTTCGCCCGGCACCGGCTCGCGCGTCGCGCCGAGCGGCGCCTGCGGCGTTTTGAACGGGTCGCCATCGGCGCCGAACGTGCGCGCGGCGCGGTCGGACGCCGACTGCGCGCGGCTGCCCCAGCTGTCGAGCTTCTTGCCGAAGTAGCGCGCGACGCCTTCGGGCAGGCCGATCAGCGTGTCGACCGGATTCGTCACCACTTGCCACACCGCGTTGCCCGTTTTCTTCGCGCGCTCCGCGAGTGCGTGCGCGAACGCCTCGGATTTCGCCGCGCGTTCGAGCGCTTCGATCGCCGGCAGTTCGGCCGCGCGCACCGCGAGCATTTCGACGCTCGGCGCCGTCAGCGCGCCGAACGGCGTGGTCACCTCGAAGCGCGCCATGAAGCCGTGCACCTGCGCCTGCGGCGCGACCGAGTAGCCCGGGCCGGACAACAGCGACGGCTGCACGATCGCGGCGGCGTCGAGCACCGGTTCGGTTTCGCCCGCGGCGGCATGGCCTGCGAGCGCGGCGAGGAGGAGGGCGTAAAGCGGACGCAACGGCGGGACTCTTTCGGCGGTGTGCCTGGGATGCGCGAACGCGCGCGGCGGTTTGAAGACCGGCGATTATCCCCAAAAATCCCGCCGGCGCCGAATTGGCCGCTATTCGTTCAGTTCGGCGCCACGCGCGCGGTACCGATTCGCGGGCGGTCGCGTCCGGCAGCCGTTGCGAGGCCATCGGGGCGCGCGTTAGCGCAGGCTCGTCGCGTGCGGCTCTGTCGCGTGAAATTCATCAGAATTGCCATTGTGGCAATGGCTGCTTTTTTGCGTGGCGCCAGCCGCCGGGCCCGCCCGTTCGCGTCGAACCGGCGCGCGCGTCGGTCGCGCGCCGGCTTGATCGAGGTCAGTTCCAGCTGCAGACCACCTTGCCGCAGTTGCCCTGATCCATGAGGTCGAAACCCTTCTGAAAGTCGTCGATGTGAATCTGGTGCGTGAGCACCTTGGCGAGCGGGAAGCCCGTCAGCACCATCTGCGTCATCTTGTACCAGGTCTCGTACATGCGACGGCCGTAGATGCCCTGCAGCGTGAGGCCCTTGAAGATGACCTTGTCCCAGTCGATGCCGGCGCCCTTGGGCAGGATGCCGAGCAGCGCGATCTTGCCGCCGTGGTACATGCAGTCGAGCATGTCGCTGAACGCGCGCTGGTTGCCGCTCATTTCCAGGCCCACGTCGAAGCCTTCGATGTGCAGTTCGCTGACGACTTCCTTGAGCGACTGCTTGGAGACGTTGACGACGCGCGTCGCGCCCATTTCGGCGGCGAGCTTCAGGCGGTAGTCGTTGACGTCGGTGACGACCACGTTGCGCGCGCCGACGTGCTTGCAGATGCCGGCGGCGATGATGCCGATCGGGCCGGCGCCGGTGATCAGCACGTCTTCGCCGATCACGTCGAATTCGAGCGCGCAGTGCGCGGCGTTGCCGTACGGGTCGAAGAACGCGGCGAGTTCGGACGGAATCTGGTCGGGAATCGGCCACAGGTTGGAGGCCGGCATCGCGATGTACTCGGCGAACGCGCCGGCGCGATTGACGCCGATGCCGACCGTGTTCGGGCACAGGTGCTGGCGGCCGGCGCGGCAGTTGCGGCAGACGCCGCAGACGATGTGGCCTTCGGCCGACACGCGCTGGCCGATCGTGTAGCCGCGCACGCCCGGGCCCATGTCGACGATGCGGCCAACGAATTCGTGGCCGATCACGAGACCGGGCTTGATCACGCGCTGCGACCACTCGTCCCACTTGTAGATGTGCAGGTCGGTGCCGCAGATCGCGGTCTTTTCGAGCTTGACCAGGACGTCGTTCGGGCCGATTTCCGGCACCGGCACTTCCTCCATCCAGATTCCCTTGGCCGCTTCGCGTTTGACCAGGGCTTTCATCGTCTTCGACATGGCTTACCTCGGTGGTGAAGCCGCGATTATAAGTGCAGTCGCGTCACCGGACGGTGTCCGCAAGACAAGGCCGGTGCTGTGCCTGACGACGGATTGTGAGCCAGTTCGTGCCCGTATAGTATCGAGCGTTCTATGCGACGGGGGGCCGTTCGCAGTCATAGCAGTACGGGGGTATAAGTGAAAAAGTTTTTAGTATTGGCCGCGGGTATCGCGGTTGCGTTGGCGGGTACGGCGCAGGCGGCCAAGCCGTCCGGCGACGGTTTCATGTTCAAGAACGCCAGGGGCCAGCACGTGGTTTCCGCGCGCGGCAGCTTCGTTCCTTCGGGCAGCGTTCCCTGCCTGAGCGCCGCCGGCAAGACGTCGAACGGTGCGTTCGCGTCGGGTGATGCCAACAACTCGGTGGTCCAGCTGAACATCGGCGCGGGCAACTCGCTGACCGGCGTCGCCGTCGACGCGAGCGTCACCGCGAACGATCCGAGCTGGCTCGCCGAAGCGCAGATCACGTTCTCGAGCTCGGACACGAAGGATCCGAACGCGATCACCTTCACCGCGTCGCAGACCGAAGATCCGGGCACCGAGGAAGTGACGACCGACGGCGTCATCATGTTCGCCGACGTTCCGCTCGGCGACATCCCGGTCGGCGCGGACGGCATCCTGCGCATCGAATGGCACGAGGATTTCGACGACACGTCTGTCGATCCCGACGCCAACTGGGCGGCCGCGGCCGCGCCGACCGTGTGCCAGGGCCTGCGCCTGATCTGCACGAACCAGTCCGCGTGCGACGTCACCGTGCCGGTGTCGCTGCAGCAGTTCAGCATCGACTGATACCCGGTAGGGTTTCGCGTGACGAAGACGCCGGCATTGCCGGCGTCTTTTTTTATGCACTAGTTTTTATGCACCAGACAGCGCCGCGACGATCGCCGGCAGTACGCGTGCCGCCGTGTCGGCGACGACGAGGTCGGCGCCGTCCGACAATGCCGTGCGCTGAGGATTGATCTCGGCGAACCACGCGCCGTTGCGCTGCGCCTCGCCGGGCAGTCCGGCGGCCGGATGCACCATGCCCGACGTGCCGATCGACAGCACCACGTCGCAGCGCCGCGCCGCGGCGAGCGCGGCATCGAGCGCATCCTGCGGCAGGTTTTCGCCGAACCAAACGACGCCGGGCCGCGCGTAGCCGTCCGGATGATGCGGCGACGGCGGCGGTTCCTCGTCGCCGTGCGCGGCGATCCATTCCGGCTCGATCGCAAGCCGCGTGATCGAACAGATGTTGCGGAACAGATCGCCGTGCAGGCAGATCGTGCCGGGCGAGCCCGCGCGTTGGTGCATGCCGTCGACGTTCTGCGTCACGAGCGTCAGCGACACCCGCCGCGCCAGATCCGCCAACGCGCGATGGCCGGCGTTCGGCGCGGCCGCGGCGACGAGACCGCGCCGCCATTCGTACCAGCGCCAGATCAGCGCCGGATCGCGGCGAAACGCTTCGGGCGTGGCGAGGTCTTCGGGGCGGTAGCGCGACCACAGGCCGGTCTGGGCATCGCGGAACGTCGGTACGCCCGATTCGGCCGAGATGCCGGCGCCGGTCAGAACGAGGGTGTGGCGCGCGCGTGCGATGCGCGCGGCGACAATGGCGGCGGATTGCATGCGCGCAGTGTCGCACAGGCGTTCCGTAAGCCGGCGGCCGGGATGCGCCATGACTTTCGGGGCTGGCCCCGGCGTGCACCGCTCAGGCATAAGCGCCGTTTCTTCTGTCTCATGGGGAGACATCGATCGTGCGCAGAATCCTCTTTACCGCTGTCGTTTGCGCCCTGGCCGGCGCCGCCCACGCCGACGAGGGCATGTGGCAGCCGGCCCAACTGCCGTCGATCGCCGGACAGCTCAAGGAGCGCGGGCTCGAACTCGACCCGTCGCAGCTGACCGATCTCGCCGGCCCGACCATGGGCGCCATCGTCAGTCTGGGCTTCTGCACGGCGTCGTTCGTCTCGCCGCAGGGTCTCGTCGTGACGAACCACCACTGCGCGTACGGCGCGATCCAGTACAACTCGACCGCCGAGCGCAATCTGATCGAGCAGGGCTTTCTCGCCAAGTCGATCGCCGAGGAGCTGCCGGGCGATCCGAACCTGCGCGTCTACGTGACCGAGGAAATCCGCGACGTCACGCGCGAAATCGTCGGCAAGATCAAGCCCGACGTCGGCGGCCTCGCGCGCTACGACGCGATCGACGCGGCCGAGAAGGCGCTCGTCAAGAAATGCGAAAAACCGGGCATCCGCTGCGATGTGTACAACTTCCACGGCGGCTACAGCTTCCAGCTCGTGCGCCAGCGCGAAATCAAGGACGTGCGCCTCGTCTACGCGCCGCCCGACGCGATCGGCAAGTTCGGCGGCGACGTCGACAACTGGATGTGGCCGCGCCACACCGGCGATTTTTCGTTCCTGCGCGCGTACGTCGCCAAAGACGGCAGCTCCAAGCCGTATTCGAAGGACAACGTGCCGTACAAGCCCAAGCACTTCCTGCCGGTGAACGCCGACGGCGTGAACGCGGGCGACTACGTGATGGTGACGGGCTATCCCGGCCGCACGAACCGCTATCGCCTCGCCGAGGAGACGAACGACGCGATCGCCTGGTCGTATCCGACGAACATCGCGTGGTACACCGAGATTCTCGACATCGTCAACGCGGCCGGCGCGAAGGATCCGGGCGTCGCGGTGAAGTACGCGAGCGCCGTCGCGAGCTACAACAATTATCTGAAGAACTTCCGCGGCCAGCTCGAAGGCCTCGCGAAGGCCGACGCCGTGGTCTACAAGACGGCGAAGGAGAAAGCGCTGACCGACTGGCTCGCGCAGGCGGGCGGCACCAACGCGGCGCTCGCCGGCGACATCGACGCGCTGCGCGGCGTGCTGGCGAGACAGCGCGCGACGCGCGACCGCGACCTCACGCTCGGCTATCTCGCGCGCACCGGCCTGTACAGCGCCGCGTACACGATCTACCGCACGGCGAGCGAACGCACCAAGCCCGATATGCAGCGCGAGGCGGGGTTCCAGCAACGCGACGAGGCGAAGCTCGAAGGCAACCTCAAGCAGCTCGAACGCCGGATGGACCCGAAGGTCGACCAGCAGCTGCTCACGCGCTTCGCGCAGCACTACGTGAAGCTGCCGGCCGCGCAGCGCGTGGCCGGTCTCGACGCGTGGCTCGGCACCGGCGAAGTCGCCGACGACGCCGTCGCGCAGAAAGTGGCCGCGCTCTATGCCGGCACGAAGCTGACCGATACGACCGAACGCCTGACGTGGTTCAAGGCGTCGAAGAAGGACGTGGAAGCCTCGAACGACACGGCGCTCAGGTTCATGGTCGCGCTGATGCCCGACCTTCTCGCGCTCGAGCGGGCCAAGAAGGAGCGCCAGGGCGACGAGCTGCGTCTGCGCCCGCGCTTCATGCAGGCGATGATCGCGTACAACCAGGCGCAGGGGCAGCCGGTCTATCCCGACGCGAACAGCTCGCTGCGCGTGACGTTCGGCAAGGTGCAGGGGTTCAAGAAGGACGGCGTGGAATTCCTGCCGTTCACGACCGGCGAGGGCATCGTCGCCAAGACGACCGGCGAGGATCCGTTCAACACGCCGAAATCGGAATACGATGCGCTCAAGTCGCGCGACTACGGCCGCTACGCGGCGAAGTCGATCGGCACGCTGCCGGTCAACTTCCTCGCCGACCTCGACATCACCGGCGGCAATTCCGGTTCGCCGACGCTCGATGCGAAGGGCCGTCTGGTCGGTCTTGCGTTCGACGGCAACTGGGACAGCGTCAGCGCGGACTGGATTTTCGACAAGGGGCTGACGCGCTCGATCCAGGTCGACGTGCGCTACATGCTGTGGATCATGGATAAGATCGACCACGCCCGGAATCTGCTCGACGAGATGGGCGTCGCGCCGTAGGCGCCGGCCGGCCCGGCGCGCCTGCGCGCCGGGCCGGATCTGGTCGATCCGAGGTGTCACGATCGGTGCTCGACATGTTGCGATTGGGTTTGCTGCTCGCGTTGCTGTGGTGCGCGATACCGGCCGAGGCCGGCGAACTGCGGGGATTCCTGCAGTCGCCGGGCAGCCGTGCGTGGGGCGACCTGCGCCGCACGACCGACGTGCAGGCGCAGCCGTGCGACTGCCGGTGCGCGCTGTTCAAGTTCGGCCCGGCGTGGACGGTGTACCGCCGACCGAAGCTCGACGATCTGCGTCCCGAGGTCGACGCCGACACGTACCTGCGCAACCTCGCGCGCAATCTCGAACTGCGCCAGGCCGAACTGTCGAGCTGCGACCTCGCCGAGCTGCGCGCGGTGCACGACGTGCTCGAAGCGAACGCGATCGATCCGGAGATGACCGAGGCGATCGGCGCCTATCTCGACGGGCGCACGCCGACCGACCTTGCGACCGCCGACGGCGTGGTGCGCGGTTTCTACGCGTTCGTGCTGACGCAGAAGCCGAGCGGCCTTCTCAATCCCGCCGAGCAGGAAATCGTCAAGAAATACCTGTCGCCGACGCTCGCGGACCTGCTCGCGCGCGCCTGGACCATCGAAACGGCCTGTGCGGCAAAGACGCCGCGCGATCTGAAGCCGCCATTGTTCGAAGGCAGCCAGCTCGTCGGCAACTACGAAGGCGCGACGGAGGTGGTCGTCGGCCCGATCAAGACGCGTTCGGGCCGGGCGACGGTCGAATCGCGCCTGTTCGACATCAATCCGGACTATCCGAAAGGCCACGAATACCGCGCGTACACCTGGACCGACGAACTCAAGCTCAGCATGGAAAGCGGACACTGGGCGATCGACGACGTGCTGCGCGGTTCGGTGCACGACGACGGCAGCACTTCGCTCGCGCGCGGCCTGCGCAAGTTCATTCGCGAGACGACGGCATGCGCGGAAGGACGCCAATAGCTCGCCGGCCTTAACGACATCGCGCGGCCCGCTACAATCGCGCGATGCCTGCCGACCGCCGACCGCTCGCGATTCTCCTGATGGGCCCGACCGCGTCGGGCAAGACCGCGCTCGCGTGCGCGCTGGCCGACAGGTTCGCGGTCGATCTCGTCAGCGTCGATTCGGCGCTCGTCTATCGCGGACTCGACATCGGCAGCGCGAAACCCGACGCGGCGACGCTCGCGCGCTGGCCGCACCGCCTGATCGACATCCGCGAACCGGACGCGCCTTATTCGGCCGGCGATTTTCGCGAAGACGCGCTGCGCGAAATGGCGGACATCGTCGCCGCGGGCCGCACGCCGCTGCTCGTCGGCGGCACGGGTCTGTATTTCCGCGCGCTGACGACGGGATTTTCCGACCTGCCGCCGGCCGACCCCGACGTGCGTGCGCGCCTGGCTGGCGAGCTCGACCGCGACGGCCTCGCGGCGCTGCACGCGCGGCTAGCGGCGCGCGATCCGGCCGCCGCCTTGCGCATCCGGGCCAGCGACACGCAGCGCGTGCTGCGCGCGCTCGAAGTGATCGCCGTGTCGGGCCGGCCGCTGTCGGAACTGCACGGTACGCGCGGCGAGCGGCCGCCGTACCGGTTTCTCAAGCTCGCGCTGATGCCGCGCGACCGGGCGCCGCTGCATGCGCGCATTGCGCAGCGCTTCGAGGCGATGCTGGCAATGGGATTTCTGGACGAAGTAAAAAAGCTGCGTTCCCGCGGCGACCTGCACGCCGACCTGCCGGCGATGCGCGCCGTGGGCTACCGGCAGGCGTGGCAGCATCTGGACGGCGAGCTCGACGCGCGCGAATTCGCCGAGCGCGGGGTTTTCGCGACGCGCCAGCTCGCCAAGCGGCAGATCACCATGCTGCGCGCCGAGATCGACGCGCTGGCGCTTGATCCGGAACGAACCGACCTCATTGATCAGGCCGTGCGAGCCGTTGCGGCGTTTCTTCCCGAGTGAATCGAGTCGGGAAACGCGATGGTTGCGACGCGTCGCCGGCCACCCTTCGGCGGCGATGCGCGCGTCTACGTCGGTTTCATGACGCAACCGACATTCTCGCAACGTTCAAGACCGGTTAATATTGATTTCGTTTGGACCGGGGCGCCGGGTTGGCGATTCGTCGCAAAGGATGCGACGGCTTTCACCGACGGTTCCCAGCGGCTTTTTTTCCGGTTCGCTTTCAGGAGAACACCAATGTCAAAAGGGCAGTCCTTGCAAGACCCGTTTCTGAACGCGCTGCGCCGCGAACGCGTGCCGGTGTCGATCTATCTCGTCAACGGCATCAAGCTGCAGGGCACGATCGAATCGTTCGACCAGTTCGTCGTGCTGTTGCGCAACACCGTCAGTCAGATGGTCTACAAGCACGCGATCTCGACCGTCGTGCCGAGCCGCAACGTGCGCATCACCGACAACGGCCATCACGGCCACGGCCACGCGACGCCGGCTGACAGCACCGAAGCCGAGCACGCGGACCATACGGAAGGCTAAATCTCCTGTTCGAACGATCTAAGAAAGGCGAGCGCGCGGTCATCGTCCAGCCGGCGTGGGTCGGCGAGGGCGATGCCGCCGCGGCGCTCGATGAATTCGCCGAGCTTGCGCGTTCGGCCGGCGCCACCGTCGTCGGCACGCTCAACGCGCGCATCGAAAAACCCAACCCGCGTTTCTTCATCGGCACCGGCAAGGCCGAGGAGCTCAAAACGCTCAAGACGGTGAACGAGGCCGACCTCATTCTCGTCAATCACGCGCTGAGTCCTGTACAAGAGCGCAATCTGGAAAAATTCTGCGAATGTCGCGTGGTCGGCCGCACCGGCCTGATCCTCGACATCTTCGCGCAGCGCGCGCGCTCGCACGAAGGCAAACTGCAGGTCGAGCTCGCGCAGTTGAAGCACATGTCCACGCGCCTCGTGCGCGGCTGGACGCATCTCGAGCGGCAGCGCGGCGGCGCGATCGGCCTGCGCGGTCCCGGCGAAACGCAGCTCGAAATCGACCGTCGCCTGCTCGCCGACAAGGTGAAGGTGCTCGAGCAGCGCCTGGAAAAGGTCAACGTGCAGCGCGAGCAGGCGCGCCGCGGCCGGCTGCGCAACGCGGTGCCGCTCGTGTCGCTCGTGGGCTATACCAACGCGGGCAAGTCGACTTTGTTCAATCGCATCACCGGCGCGGGCGTCTACGCGGCCGACCAGCTGTTCGCGACGCTCGACCCGACGCTGCGCCGCATCGAAGGGCTGCCTTGCGGCCCGTTCGTGCTGGCCGACACGGTCGGCTTCATCCGCGATCTGCCGCACGACCTGATCGCCGCGTTCAAGTCGACGCTCGCCGAGACGCGCGACGCCGACCTGCTGCTGCACGTCATCGACGTATCCGATCCCGAGCGCGACCAGCGCGTCGCCGACGTCGAAGCGGTGCTGGCGGAGATCGGCGCGCAGGACGTGCCGCAGGTCGTCGTGTTCAACAAGCTCGATCGCGTCGAAGGTGCGGCGCCGCGGCTCGAATGGATCGACGGCGGGCGCGTGGCGCGCGTGTGGGTGTCGGCGGCCGAAGGCATCGGCATCGACCTGCTCGGCCAGGCGATCGCCGACTCGCTCGGCCGCGAACGCGTGCAGACGCGGCTCGACCTGTCGACGGCGCAGGGACGGCTGCGTTCGCGGCTGTTCGCCGCGGGCGTCGTGTCCGGCGAAACGAGCGACGAGGACGGCTGGCACCTCGACATCGACGCGCCGATGTCCCGGTTGCAGCCGTTGTTCGGTCTGCCGGACGGGGACGGCTCGTTCTTGAAGTCCGCCCTCGGCGACGCCAGCTAAGGCTGACTGCCGTGGCGGCGGAGAGAAAAAACGCGAATGGCCCCTGTACAATCCGGTCGCAACCCGCCTTCGACGACGCAACGCGTCCGTCCTTCGCGGTTGCCGGAAACGACAACCGCGCAATATTTGCTTCAGTGCTCTCCATGTACGTACGGCGCACGCGGCAAGCGCGATAACAACGAGGTTAAAACCCATGGCGTGGAATGAGCCGGGCAAGCGTGACCCCTGGCGCGGCAACCAGAAAGGCCCCGATCTCGACGAGACGTTGCGCCGGCTGAAAGAACGCTTCGGCGGCCTGTTCGGCGGCGGCGGATCCGACAGCGGCAGCAGCAGTGGCGGCAGCGGCGGTTTTGCGATCGTCGTCATCGCGCTCGTGCTCGCGTGGGTCGCGCTCGACAGCTGGAGCGTCATCAACGCGCGCGAGGTCGGCGTCGTGCAGCGCTTCGGCCAGAAGACGCGCGTGCTGCCGCCGGGCTTCAACCTGAAGTGGCCGCGCCCGATCGAGACCGTCACCAAGGTCGAGATCACCAAGATCCGCGCGCTCGAAGACAAGGTGCGCATGCTGACGATGGACGAGAACATCGTCGAGATCAGCTTCAACGTGCAGTACCAGGTCGGCGACGCCGAGAAGTATTTGTTCCGCGTCAAGGAGCCGGAGGCCACGCTCAAGCAGGCGGCCGAAAGCGCCGTGCGTCAGGTGATCGGCGGCAGCGAGATGGACACGATCCTCTCGGGCCAGGGCTCCGAACTCGTCAGCGAGACGAAGAAGGTGCTGCAGGAAACGCTCGAATCGTACGAGACGGGCCTGCTCGTCACCGAAGTGAATTTCCAGGTCGTCGCGCCGCCGCACGAAGTGAAAGAGGCGTTCGACGACGTGACCAACGCGCGCGAGAACAAGCAGCAGATCGAGAACGAGGCGCAGGCCTACGCGAACCAGGTGATTCCTGAAGCGCGCGGCCAGGCCGCGCGCATCAAGGCGCAGGCCGAAGGCTTTCGCGCCGAGCGCATCGCGATCGCGCAGGGCGAGGCCGAGCGCTTCAACCTGCTGGTGGCGCAGTACAAGGCGTCGCCCGAACTGATGCGCCGCCGCCTGTACCTCGAAACGATGCAGCAGGTGCTCGCCGACAGCGTGAAAGTGCTCGACGGCAGCAACGGCCGCAACATCCTCAACCTGCCGCTCGACCGCTTCAATACGCCGACCGGCACGCTGCAGCCGGGTACCGGCGTGCTGCTGCAGGCGCTGCCGGACGACGCGCGCGCCAAACGGGAGATCGCTCGATGAAAACCGTGATCGCCCTGATTGTCGCGCTCGCGCTGCTGGTCGGCGTCAATTCGGCGTTCGTCGTGCGCGAAGGCCAGACCGCGCTGCTGCTGCAGTTCGGCCGCATCGTGCAGACCGACTACAAGCCCGGCCTGCACTGGAAGCTGCCGTTCATCCAGCAGGTGCTGCCGTTCGACAAGCGCATCCTCGGCCTCGATTCGCAGCCCGAGCGGTACCTCACGTCCGAGAAGAAGAGCGTGCTCGTCGACTTCTACGTGAAGTGGCGCATCGACGACCTGTCGAAGTACTACGGCGCGTCGGCCGGCGAGGAAGCGCAGGCGAACCAGCGACTGACGCCGATCGTGAAGGACGCGCTGCGATTCGAGTTCAACGCGCGCCCGCTGCACGAGCTGATCGCCGACGGCCGCGTCGACATCACCAAGCACGTGCGCGACCAGGCGAACCGCGCGACCAAGTCGTCGCTCGGCATCGAAATCGTCGACGTGCGCATCAGCGGCATCAACTTCCCCGAGGAAGGCACGGTGCTCGGGTCGGTGTACGACCGCATGCGCGCCGAGCGCAAGCAGGTGGCCAACGACCTGCGCGCGCGCGGCAAGGAAGCCGGCGAAACGATCCAGGCCGACGCCGACCGCCAGCGCCAGGTGCTGCTCGCCGAAGCGAACAAGACCGCGCAGCAGGTACGCGGCGAGGGCGACGCGAAGGCGGCCGAGATCTACGCGCAGGCGTACAGCAAGGATCCGGAGTTCTACGCGTTCTCGCGCAGCCTCGATGCGTACCGCGAGTCGTTCCGTGAGCGCAACGGCGTGCTCGTGCTCGATCCGAAGTCGGAGTTCTTCCGGTACTTCAACGAAAGCAAGTGACCCGCCGCGCGGCATGCGACTCGCATGCCGCGCCGCTGCCGCCGCGCCGGCGAGCCGATCCGCGGTCTACGGCGAACGTCGATTAGGCCGACGGCAACAGTTCCCGTACAATTTCGCACCGGTCGTGTCAGCCAGCGCCGCCATCCTCGATGGCCGGCGCGCTGTCGCGTGCGTCGTCGGCCAGCGGGCCGGCGATCCATCGGTTTTTTTCCGGAGCGATATCCACATGGGCAAGTCAGTAGTCATTCTCGGCGCGCAGTGGGGCGACGAAGGCAAGGGCAAGATCGTCGACCTTCTGACCGAGCAGGTGGGCGCCGTCGTGCGCTTCCAGGGCGGCCACAACGCCGGCCACACGCTCGTGATCGGCGGCAAGAAGACCGTGCTGCACCTGATTCCGTCCGGCATCCTGCGCGACGACGCGCTGTGCCTGATCGGCAACGGCGTGGTGCTGTCCCCGGCCGCGCTGCGCACCGAAATCGGCGAACTCGAAGCGCAGGGCGTCGACGTGCGCTCGCGCCTGAAGATCTCGCCGGCGACGCCGCTGATCATGCCGTACCACATCGCCGTCGATCAGGCGCGCGAGAAGGCGTCGGGCGCCAAGGCGATCGGCACGACCGGCCGCGGCATCGGCCCCGCCTACGAGGACAAGGTCGCCCGCCGCGGCGTGCGCGTCGCGGATCTCTTCTATCCCGACCAGCTCGCCGAAAAGCTGCGCGACGCGATGGACTATCACAACTTCGTGCTCGAGCACTGGCTCAAGGCGCCGACGGTCGATTGCCAGCAGGTGCTCGACGAAGCGCTCGAATTCGGCGCGTACGTCAAGCCGATGGTCGACGACGTCTCGACCGTGCTGTACGACCTGCGCCGCGCCGGCAAGCGCATCCTGTTCGAAGGCGCGCAGGGTTCGCTGCTCGACATCGATCACGGCACGTATCCGTACGTCACCTCGTCGAACACCACGGTCGGCGGCGCGTACGCCGGCAGCGGCGTCGGCGCGAGCGACATCGACTACGTGCTCGGCATCGCCAAGGCCTACGCGACGCGCGTCGGCGGCGGCCCGTTCCCGACCGAGCTCGACGACGACATGGGCGAGCTCCTGCGCAAGCGCGGCAACGAATTCGGCGCGACCACCGGCCGTCCGCGCCGCTGCGGCTGGATCGACCTCGTGGCGCTCAAGCGCGCCGTGCAGGTGAGCGGCATCAACGGCCTTGCGATCACCAAGCTCGACGTGCTCGACGGCCTGCCGTCGATCAAGGTGTGCATCGCGTACGAGTACCGTGGCAAGCAGCGCACGCTCGCGCCGCTCGACGCCGCCGGCTGGGACGAATGCAAGCCGGTCTATCTCGAATTTCCGGGCTGGCAGGAACCGACCTCCGGCGTGCGGGAATTCAGCAAGCTGCCGCCGGCGGCGCGCGCGTATCTGCGCGCGGTCGAGGAGCTCGCCGAGTGTCCGCTCGCGCTCGTGGCGACCGGTGCCGATCGCGACGACACGATCATCCTGCGAGATCCGTTCGCATGACGCATCCGATCGCGCTGCGCGAGATCGATCACATCGTGCTGCGCGCGGTCGACCAGGCGGCGCTCGCGCGCTTCTATTGCGACGTGCTCGGCTGCACGATCGAACGCGACCAGGCGGCGATCGGCCTCCTGCAGTTGCGCGCGGGCAGCTCGCTGATCGACCTCGTGTCGATCGACGGCAAGCTCGGGCGCATGGGCGGCGCGGCGCCCGGGCGCGAAGGCCGCAACCTCGATCACTTCTGCCTGCGCGTCGAGCCGTTCGATGTCGACGCGATCCGCGCGCATCTTCAGGCGCACGGCGTCGCGATCGGCGAATTCGGCTCGCGCTACGGCGCGGAAGGCGAGGGGCCGTCGCTGTATCTGGAAGACCCCGAAGGCAATACGGTCGAGCTCAAGGGCCCGCCGTACGAGTCGCAGGACGCCGGCGCGCGATGACGCACGAGGCGACCGGCGCCGCGAAAGAGACGACGCTGCCGCGCACGCTCGCCGCGCGCGCGTGGCGTCAGCCGGCGCTGCTCTTGAGCTTCGCGTACTTCGCGACGTCGGCGATCGGGCTGTGGTCGAGCTACTGGTACTACCGCGCGTTCGGCGTGCCGGTGCTCGAGTTCATGGCGGTCACCGACTTTCTCGCGGCGGGCCTGCGAGATCCGGCGTTTCTCTTCATCATCGTCTTCGCCGTCGCGCTGAGCTGGGTGCTCGGCATGCCCGAGCGGTGGGCGGCGCGCAATCCCGAACGCGTCGATGCGCTGATGCAGCGCTGGTGGTGGCGATGGATCGTCGCGCCGCATTGGCAGGCGAGGGTGCGCGACCGCATCGGGTTCGTCACGGGCGAAGGATGGCTCGCCGTCGGTATCGTCTGGATGAGCCTGTGGATACTCTTCGCCTACGTCACCGGCCAGGCGAAGGACATCATCAAGCGCGACGGCGGGCGCGTCGTGGCGTTCAGCGCCGACGCCGAGGTGCGTGCGGGGCTCTGCGCCAAGCCGCGCCTGATCGGAACGACGAGTCTTTATGTATTTCTGTACTGCGGCGAGTCGCGCACGGTCGAAGTCGTGCCGGTCGAAAGCGTCGGCCGGCTGACGTTCGCGCTCGCGGCGCCGGACAAGGCGACTTCGGAGGCCGTGCCGTGAATTCGTATCTCGCGTTCTGCGCCGCGGCGCTCGCCGTTACGCTGGCGCCGGGGCCCGACACGTTTCTCGTGATCGGCAACGCGGTCAAGAACGGCGCGCGCGGCGGTCTGGCGACCGTTGCCGGCATCACGAGCGGCGGCGTCGTGCCGATGGCGCTGTTCGCCGGCGGGCTCGCGCAACTGCTCGTGTATTCGGCCGCGGCGTTTCTCGTCGTGAAGACGCTCGGCGCGCTGTATCTTCTGTGGATCGGCGCGAACGCGCTGCGCGGCGCGTTCGCGCCGGCGCGCGACATCGACGCCGCGGCGGCCGGCAGCGTGCAGCCGTCGCTGCGTCGCGCGTACTGGCAGGGTGTGCTGACGAACGCGCTGAACCCGAAGATCGCGCTGTTCTACCTTGCTTTCCTGCCGCAGTTCATGGACCCGGCGCAGCCGGTCGCGCTGCAGTCGGTGCTCCTGATCGGCACGCACTATGCGATGGGGCTGGCGTGGCTTTCGCTCGTCGCGCTCGCGGCGGCGCGCCTGGGCGGCTGGCTCTCGCGCGGTCGCGTGCGGCGCTGGCTCGACGGCGTCGTCGGCGCGGTGATGCTCGGTTTCGGTATACGGCTTGCTTTTGCGACGAAATAGCGCGGCAGCCTCAGCGCGGCAGGTCGTCGAGCACCTGCTGCAGGTACGTCAGCACGTCGCGCGCATTCGGGTTGTCGCGCAGCCACGTCTGCAGTTCGCGCGCGCGGTCGTAGTCGTCGCCGAGGCGGTCGGCCCAGCGTTCTTCGGCGCGGCGTTCGGCCTCGACGTGGCGTACGTGCAGCTGCCACGGCTGCGTGAACACGCGCGTGAGCGATCCGGCGAGCGCAAGGCGGTCGATCAGGTGCCACTCGCCGTTGTCGAGCCACACCTCGTCGCAGTGCACGCACAGGTCGACGTGGTTGCGCGTGTCGGCGGTCAGGCGGAACTTCGACATGAAGCGGTCGCACTTGGGACACTGCAGCGCGAGCGGCGTGTCCTTCACTTCGATCGGCGCGTCGGCGGTCGCGTCATCCTGCGCGGGCTGGCGCTCGCGCCAGTGGCGATAGCTCACCAGCGACAGCAGCGTGCCGCCGCAGTGCTCGCAGCCGAGCGCGGGCAGGCTCTGTTCGATGCGGGTCGGGTTGAGTTCGCGATCCTTGCAGTACGGACACAGACTGGCCATGACGACTCCGCAACGCGTAAAAAACGAAGGCCCGCACTAGGCGGGCCTTCATCGAATTTGGTGCCCAAGAGAGGACTCGAACCTCCACGGGTCGCCCCGCTAGTACCTGAAACTAGTGCGTCTACCAATTCCGCCACCTGGGCAGGTGCTTCACGATGGTGTCACCGCGAAGGGCGCGAACTGTACTGATCGGGCACAACCTTGTCAACGCTTGGCTTGCAATCTCTACCGCCGTGTACGAGTCTGCGCCCACTCAACGAGAGAACACATGAAGAAAACCAGGAACACATCTACGCGTCGCGGCACCAACAAGCCGCAACGTCCGGCCTGGATGCCGGAAATCCCCGAGTCTCCGCGCGGCCGTTCCGCGGCGGCGAAACCTGCTGCGAAAAAGACGCCGGCGCAGTCCGGCTCGGTCGCCGATCCCTACGCCGATCGCGAAAAGCAGCGCTACGAACACCCGATTCCGAGCCGCGAGGCGATCCTCGCGTTTCTCGACGAACGCGGCCAGCTGATGAATGCCGAAGCGATCGCGCGCGAACTCGATCTTGCGCACGAACGCGATTTCGAAGCGCTGACCAAGCGCCTCGCCGCGATGCTGCGCGACGGCCAGCTGATCCAGAACCGCCGCGGCGGCTACGGCGTCGCGCAGAAGCTCGACCTCGTGCCGGGCGTGGTCATCGCCAATCCCGACGGCTACGGCTTTCTCAAGCCCGACGTCGGCGGTGAAGATTTGTACTTGTCGCCTTTCGAAATGCGCAAGGTGCTGCACGGCGACCGCGTGCTCGGCAGCATCGTCGGCGTCGACCGCCGCGGCCGCCGCCAGGGCGCGATCGTCGAAGTGCTCGAACGGCGCTCGTCGCGGCTCGTCGGCCGCGTCGTCGAGAAGGACGGCCTCGTGCTCGTCGCGCCGGACGACCGCCGTCTGCATCAGGACATCCTGATCCCGCCCGGCAAGGACCAGGGCGCGCGTTCGGGCCAGATCGTCGTCGCCGAGATCACCGATCCGCCGGAGCTGCATCGCGGGCCGGTCGGCAAGATCGTCGCCGTGCTCGGCGAACGCCTGTCGCCGTCGCTCGTCGTCGAAATGGCGATCGCCAGTCACGGCATCCCGCACGAATGGCCCGACAAGGCGCTGCGCGAAGCGGCGGACGTCGAACCGGAAGTCACGCGCGAGGAGATCGACGGCCGCAAGGACCTGCGCGGCCTGCCGCTCGTGACGATCGACGGCGAGGATGCGCGCGACTTCGACGATGCCGTGTACGCCGAACCGACCGAGACCGGTTTCCGCCTCGTCGTCGCGATCGCCGACGTGTCGCACTACGTGCGGCCGGAAACGGCGCTCGACGAGGAAGCGTACAAGCGCGCCACGTCGGTGTATTTCCCCGGCTTCGTCGTGCCGATGCTGCCCGAGACGCTGTCCAACGGCATCTGCTCGCTCAACCCGAAGGTCGAGCGGCTGTGCATGGTGTGCGACATGCGCATCGACCGCGAAGGCGAGGTCGTGAAGTCGACCTTCTATCCAGCCGTGATGCGCTCGCATGCGCGCCTGACCTACAACCGCGTGTGGCAGGCGATCGGCGAGAAGAACGCCGACGCGCGCGCCGAGATCGGCAGCCTGATGCCGCACGTCGAGCATCTGCACCAGCTGTACAAGGTGCTGGCGAAGGCGCGCAAGAAGCGCGGCGCGATCGACTTCGAAAGCGCCGAGGTGAAGTTCCGCCTCGCGCCGTCGGGCGAGGTGGTGCAGCTCGGCACCGAGCCGCGCAACGACGCGCACAAGCTGATCGAAGAGTGCATGATCGCCGCGAACGTCGAAGCCGCGAAGTTCCTGCACAAGCGCCGCATTCCGGCGCTGTACCGCGTGCACGAGTCGCCGCCCGAGGGCAAGTACCAGGATCTGCTGGAGTTTCTCAAGGACTTCAGCCTGAAGATGCCGCCGGCGGCCGAAGTGGTGCCGGGCGACTATGCCGCATTGATCAAAAAGGTACAAAAGCGCCCGGACGCGAGCCTGATCGAATCGGTGCTGCTGCGCTCGCAGGCGCTCGCGGTGTATCAGCCGGAATGCCACGGCCATTTCGGCCTCGCGCTCGACGCGTACGCGCATTTCACGTCGCCGATCCGGCGCTATCCGGACCTGCTCGTGCATCGCGCGATCCGCCACGCGATCGCCAAGGGCAAGCCCGCGGATTACCTGTACACGCCCAACGCGATGGGCGCGATGGCGGTGCACTGCTCCAACTGCGGCCGGCGCGCCGAGGAAGCCGAGCGCGACGTCGACGAGCGCTACAAGTGCGCGTGGATGGAGAAGCACGTCGGCAGCGAATTCGACGGTATCGTCTCGGGCGTCACGTCGTTCGGCCTGTTCGTCGAACTCGTCGATTCGAAGGTGACCGGCCTCGTGCACATCACGCAGCTGCCGAACGACTATTATCATTTCGATCCGATCCGCCATCTGCTGTCCGGCGAGCGCCGCGGTCTGAAGTTCCGTCTCGGCGACGCCGTGCGCGTGCAGGTGCTGCGCGCGAGCCTGGAAGACCGCAAGATCGATTTCCGCCTGGTTGCCGAAGAACCCGCAGGGAGCAAGCGTCGATGAGTCACGAGTTGTTGTTCGGCATCAATTCCGTCGATGCCGCACTGAGCCACGATCCCGGCAATATCGTCGAACTCTTCATCGAAACCGGCACGACGAACGCGCGACTGAAGGAGCTTTCCGAACGCGCGCGCGATCTCGGCGTGAAGCCGCACGGCCGTACGCGCGAACTGCTCGATCGCATGACCGGCGGCGCGCGGCACCAGGGCGTGGTCGCGCAATACCGCGCGGCGCCGCCGCGCACCGAGGCCGACCTCAAGGCGCTGGTCGAAGCGGCGGGGCAGGGCGCGCTCGTGGTCGTCCTCGACGGCGTGACCGATCCGCACAACCTCGGCGCGTGCCTGCGCAGCGCCGAAGCCGCAGGCGCGACCGCGGTCGTCGTGACGAAGGACAAGGCGGTCGGCATCACGCCGATCGTGCGCCGCGCGTCGGCCGGCGCGGCCGACCGCGTGCCGTTCATCGCGGCGACGAATCTCGCGCGCACGCTGCGTTCGTTGAAAGACATGGGCGTTTGGCTCGTCGGCCTCGCCGGCGACGTCGACGCCGATTTCTACGGCGTCGATCTGGCCGGTCCGATCGCGCTCGTGATCGGCAGCGAAGGCGAGGGCCTGCGCCGCCTGACGCGCGAGCAGTGCGACTTTCTCGTGCGCATTCCGATGCGCGGCAGCGTCGAGAGCCTGAACGTGTCGGTAGCCACCGGCGTCACACTGTTCGAAGCGCTGCGGCAGCGCGCCGCGCGCAAGCCTTAAGCCGGTTCGCGATGGCCTGGCACGGCGTGCCGGGCCTCGTCGGCATCGCGGTAGCGATTCGCGCCTGCGCCTGCCGCGATCGGGCCGCCTCTGCGGATATGCGCTCGCGTGCCTGCGGATGAACGCAGCAGTGCGATCGCGGCGACGATCTCGCAGTACTCGCGCTTTCCGCGTTCGTCACGCAGGCGATGCGGCTGGCAGTCAGTGCATGGGGAATGGAGCGAGGACGGCGCGCGCAGCGCTGCGCGGCTCGTTTTCGGGCGGGAACAGCGAGTGGAGCGTCAGATGCCGTCGCGGGCGAGCAAGGTCGTACCGGGGCCGGCGACCGCGTGTGCGGTGGCCTGCGCAGCGGCCGGGCAGCCGCGCAGCGTCTGCGTCGCGGTTTCGACGTAGCCGGCGGGCGCGACGACGGTAACGGCGACGGCGCCGTAGCGGCCCGCCACGCAATCGATGCGACGGCTCGGATCGGCCGACGCGCCGCTCTCGGACACGCGCATATTGCCGACGGTGTTCCAGTAGTAGGTGTAGCGCTCGCCGCGCGGCCAGGCTTCGCAACGGTAGCCGTCGGCGGTTGCCGCGCAGTCGACGCCGGCAGCCGACGCGACGTTGGCGGCGGCGAACAGGGCGACTATCGAAATCAGACGCGGGGAACGCATAGAAGAGACCGTCATCCGCCGAGGGCGCAGGCGGGGCCTGCGATCAAGGCCGGCAACGCAGCCGCCGTGTTCAGGGGGCGCGGCGGCTGCGTTACGGCAGGGCGGTTGCCGCCCCATATTTACTACTCGCGGATCGAGGGGGGACCGGCTCACGGTCCCCTAAAAAAGTCGCTTATGGCGTGGTGGGACAGGTCACGCTCTCGGTCTGGCTCTTCGAGGCGCCGCTCGGACTGTAAGCGATGACAGTGATCGTGCCCTGCGTGCCCGGCGTGCAGCTGAAGCCGCGGACCGGGTTGGCGGAGCCGGAACCGCTGTCCGGCACAAAGCTGCCGCCGGAGGACCACGAGTACGTGATGCTGTCGCCTTGCGGCCAGGCTTCGCAATAGTGATGACCGTCTACGTTCGCGCAGTCCAGCGAAACGGGCCCTGGCGCGGAGGCGAGAGGTATCTTGAAGCCGATGTAGTCATTGGTGGTGTCTTCGCTGATCGGACAGCCTTCCGTGACTAGCACTTGTCCGCTGCCTGAGGCAGGTAAATCAGCGGCTTTCAGCCTTGACGTGTAGCAACCGTTCGCGCATTTCACGAGTTCGCACAGTTCGGCGGCGACGGCGGAATTGCCTGCGGTCCAGCCGACGGCAGCTAACGCGAATGCTATGGATAGCGGATGAAGCGTTCTCATGGTCAATTCCTCATGGTATTCGCGGTGATGACGGTTTCACCGGAGAGATCGGGGCCGGCCTCAATTCTTGGCTGCCAAATGAGGACGTATTTCGGGATCATAAGACAGACGGATTTGCGAGGCTGAAAGGCTCAAGGCTATTGTAAATTCCCAGGCGAATGTGCAGCGGTCTGCGTTTGCTTCGTCAGCTCGAGAACGGCGGCGCAATCGGTTGGCGGGTCAACCGCGAGCTTGTCGTCGCAGCCACAGGCGTTCGCTGCTTCCTGCAATATTTTGGTGAAATCGTCGACGGTTCGCCCGCTCGCGAGCTTCAATTGCTCCGTACTCTCAGGACTGACGAGTTGCGCAAGCGCGGCTGGTGCCCGCCCGCGATCCAACAGGAACCGCGCAAAGCTGATGCGCCAGAACACGAGCGTCGAACGCAAAGTCTCGGCCTGCTTGCCGCCCCGAACGAGCACATCCCGGTACAGCCCTTCAATTTCTTCATCGTGGCTGCCGAGTTCGACGAGCAGCTGTGCAAGATTGAACGCCAGGCGCAACGTATTCTGATGGTCGTCGCCCACGGACGCGCGCGATGCTTCAAGAGCGTGTCGAAATGATTCCGCCGCATCCTCTGCCTGCTTGTTTTCGTTTTGCGCATTCCCAAGTGCGGCGTATGCAATCGCCGTTACCGAATTGCGCGATCCAAATACGCGGAGCACTTGTTGCAACACCGCGGGCGCTTCCGCCAGCGCTTCGTTGTTGCGATCCGCACGCCGCAGTGCATCGATCCGGTAGATACGGGTCAGAGTCAAGCGAGGGTGGTCGGGTTTGAGCTGCTGTCGTTGCCAACGTAGTGTTTCGTCCAGCAAGGTAACCGCTTCGTTCTGGCGATTGACCCGGCCCAGGGCCTGGGCGAGCTGCAGGCGAGCGAGATTGGCCGTCTCATCGGTAGCAGGGCGCCCGTTTGTCTCATCCACGGCCTGTTGTAAGGGTGACACCGATTCGCGCGCCTGACTGGTGTGTTGCAACAGGTTTCCTTGCACAAGTTTCCACTCCGGGGTGGTCGCAAACCCGGCGTCCGCAGCTTGATGCAGTCTGGCTTTCGCGTTGTCGTAGTCGCCGGCGGCGATGAGTGCGCGCGCTTCGGTTATCAGGAGCGAGCCGATTTGCTTGTCGTCGAATCCTGCCGCGCGTGCCGCTAACGTCGCTCGTCGCGCAAGTTCGCTGGCTTGTTGACCGAGACCGACCGAAAGTTCGACTTCAGCCAACGTTTCGCCGAGTTCGGCGTAGACGTCGGGCTGAGTCTCGAAGGTAGCTTCAAGACTCGGCCGTGCGGCGTCCAGAACTTGTCTGGCGGTTACGTTGGCACCGTTGATCTGCATCGGATTGGCCGCCGCGAATGCGCTCTTAAGCAGCCCTACCGCACGCTGCGCCCGATCGCGCTCATGCGCGATGGCAATCGTCTGCCGCGCGATCGCCGTGATCGCCAGCAGGATCGTCACGAACAGCGCCGCGACCAGCCCCGACGCCACCTTGTGCCGCGCCACGAACTTGCGCCACCGGTACCATCGGTCGCTCTGCCGTTCGCGGATCGGCCGGCCTTCGAGCACGTGCTCGACATCGCTGTCGAGCTGATCGATCGTGCCGTAGCGTTCGTCCGGCCGCTTGCGCAGGCAGCGCTGCACGATGTGTTCGAGGTCGCCGCGCAGCTCGGCGCGCAGGTCGCGTACGCTCGTCAGGCCGCGCTGTTTCGCCGCTTCGAGATCGGCGTCGGCGACGCGGCTCGCCATCGGCGGCGGCGCGACGTGGCGGATCGCGTTTTCGATTTCGCCCGGCGTCATCGTGTCGAACGCGAACGGCTGGCGGCCGCAGAGCAGTTCGTACAGCAGCATGCCGATCGCGTGGATGTCGCAGGCGATCGTGATCGCGCCCGCTTCGAGCTGTTCCGGCGCCGCGCTGCGCGGCGTCAGAAACCGTTCGGCGGTCACGGTCGCATCGGTATTGCCGATGCGGCCCAGCGGCTTGGCGATGCCGAAGTCGAGCAGCCGCGTCTCGCCCTCGTCGGTGACGAGCACGTTCGATGATTTGATGTCGCGATGCACGACGAGATTGCGGTGCGCGTGCGCGACCGCGGCGAGCACCTTGCGCACCAGTTTCAGGCGCGCCTCGATCGTCAGCTGGTGCGCGTTGCACCATTCGACGATCGGCCGGCCGCGCACGAATTCCATGACGACGAACGGCGTGCCGTCGGTCGTCGTCGCGGCGTCGATCAGGCGCGAGATGCCGGGATGGTCGAGCGCGGCGAGAATCGCGCGCTCGGTCGAAAAGCGCTTGAGCAGCGCCGGGTGCACGAGGTCGCGGCGGACGAATTTGATCGCGACTTCCTGCGAGAAATCCGGGCCGATGCGCGTCGCGCGGAACACGCGGCCCATGCCGCCTTCGCCGACTTCTTCCTCGAGCCGGTAGCTGCCGACGACGACGCCCGGCTTGAGCGCGTCCGGTTCGGTCGCGTCGAGGCTCACCTCGACGATGCCGACGGCCGACTGCGTCTTCGAACCGATCAGGCGCTGGTCGCGCAGGACCAGGCGCTCGAGTTCGGCGCCGATCTCGGTGTCCTCGTCCATGCAGCGCTTGACGAATGCCTCGCGCGCGAGCGGATCGAGGTCGAGCGCCTCGTCGAACAAGGCGCCGAGCCGGCGGATGCGGTCAGGGTTCGTCTTCATCGCCGGGCACGATATCCAGTCGCTCGGCGAGCCATGCGCGCGCGAAACGCCACTGGCGTCCGACGGTCGCGCGCGACGAGCCGCAGACTTCGGCGATTTCTTCTTTCGTGAGGCCCGAGAACAGGCGCAGCTCGACCACGCGCGCGGCGTCGGGCTGCGCTTCGGCGAATTCGGTCAGCGCCTGATCGACGGCGAGCCAGTCGACCTGGTCGCCCTGGAACGGCGCGTCGCGCTGCTGCACTTCGTCGAGCGCGACGAACAACTGGCCGCCGCCGCGCTTTTCTGCCGTACGGTTGCGCAGGTAGTCGACGACGACGCGGCGCATCAGCGTGGCCGCGATCGCATGGAAGTGGCTGCGGTTCTGCCAGTCGACGCCCTGCTGCAGATGCAGGCGCTCGTACGCCTCGTTCGCAAGCTCCGTCGCGCGCAGCGTGAGCACGCCGCCGTGACGCCGGATCTGCGTACGCGCAAGTTCGCGCAACACCGGATAGATGTCGGTCGCTAGCGCATCTTCGACACTGCGGTCGCCGCGCTTCCAGCGATCCAGCAGCTCGGTGATCGTGGACATCGAGGATCCCCTGAATTGCGAGGTGGAGTGTAGCCTCATGCCGGACCTTCGGGGATAGGTTTCGGGCGCTTTCGGTGCGCGTGAAGCGGTAACAATCGTTTCGCGGCGGCGCCGTGCGAGCGGCGCCGGCCGCGACGAAAACGTTTACGCCACTACCAGGTCGGCACGATCCCAACCCGCCTTCGGGGCGAAGCGCGCACCGTAGCGCGCCGCGAGCGCTTCGAGCTGCGCGCGCACCTTGTCGGCGCCCTCGCTGCGGATGTGCTGGATCGGGCCGCCGCGGAACGGCGCGAAGCCGGTGCCGAAGATCACGCCGGCGTCGAGCAGCTCGGCGTTTTCCACGACGCCTTCGGCGAGGCACGCGACCGATTCGTTGAGCATCGGCAGGATCATGCGATCGGTGATGTCGTCGGGCGCCTTGTAGTTCGGATCGACCTCGGGCTTTACCGGTTTGCCGTCCTGCCAGACGTAGAAACCCTGGCCGTCCTTCTTGCCGCGCTTGCCCGATTCGAGCAGCGGCGCGAGCCCCGGCGGCACGTCCAGGCCGAGGAATTCGGCCAGGATCTTGCCGACCGACGCGGCCACGTCGAGCCCGACGGTGTCGGCCAGTTCGATCGGCCCCATCGGCATGCCGAACTTCTTCGCCGCCTTGTCGAGCACCGGACCCGGCACGCCCTCGCTGTACAGCGTGATCGCTTCGAGCAGGTACGGCATCAGGATGCGATTGACGAGGAAGCCCGGCGAACTCTTCACCGGCACCGGCAGCTTGTCGATCGCCTTGCAGAACGCGAGCGCGCGCTTCACCGCGTCGGGGTCGACCGCCTCGTGCGTCACGACTTCGACCAGCGGCATCATCGCGACCGGATTGAAGAAGTGCAGGCCGAGAAACTGTCCCGGCCGCGCGACCGCCGTGCGCAGCGCGTCGAGCGGGATGCTCGAGGTGTTCGTCGCGAGCAGTTCGCCTTCGTGCAACTGCGCTTCGACCTTGCGATACAGCTCGTGCTTGGCCTCGAGATTCTCGTAGATCGCCTCGATCACGAGATCGGCCTTGGCCACGCCCGTGCCTTCGACATCGGCGCGCAGGCGATCGAGCGCCGGGTTGATGCGTTCGGGCGTTTTCAGACGTTTGGCGTACAGCTCGCGCGCGCGGTCGAGCGCGGGCTGCACGTACTTCATTTCGCGGTCCTGCAGCGTCACGTCGAAGCCGCGCAGCGCGCACCACGCGGCGATGTCGCCGCCCATGACGCCGGCGCCGACGACGTGCACGTGCTCGATGCCGTGCTCGACGCCGCCGCCGAGACCCTTCAGCTGTTCCTGCAGGAAGAACACGCGAATGAGGTTGCGTGCGGTCGGCCCCTGCGCGAGCTTGGCGACCGCGCGCGCTTCGTTCTTCAGGCGCGTGCCGATCGGTCCGCCGCGGCGCCAGGTTTCGATCAGCGCGAACGGGGCCGGGTAGTGCGACGGGCTGGCCTTCGCCGCGGTCTGCTTGCTGACGATCGGCGCCAGAATCTGACGCACCGGCCAGATATTCGTCGCCCAGGCCGTCGCGCGCTGCAGCAGGGGGCGCTGCGGCGGGTGCAGGATCAGTTCCTTGGCCTTCTCGACGAGGAGTTCGGGCGACGCCAGCGCGTCGACGAGCCCGATCGCCCGCGCGTTTTCGGCCGAGGCCGTGCGGCCCGACAGCATGAATTCGAGCGCCTTGGGCGCGCCGATGAGATACGGCAGGCGGGCGCTGCCGCCCCAGCCCGGGAAAATGCCGAGTTTCACCTCGGGCAGGCCGATGCGCGTCGACGGATCGCGGCTCGCGACGCGGTAGCGGCAGGCGAGCGACAGCTCGGTGCCGCCGCCCATGCAGTGGCCGTGGATGGCGGCGACGGTGCGGCAGGGCAGCCGCGCCAGGCGCTCGAACACGCGCTGGCCGTTCTCGATCGCATCGAGCACGCTGCCGGACTTCTCGTACTGCTCGAATTCGCGGATGTCGGCCCCGGCGATGAATCCGGCGGCCTTGGCCGAGCGGATCACCACGCCCTTCGGCGGTTCGATGGCCAGGCGCTCGATGATTTCGGCGAGCTCGTCGAGGACGGCGCGCGCCAGCGTATTGACCGACGAGCCGGCGCGGTCGAAGCTCAGGACGACGATGCCGTCAGTGCCGCGTTCGGTCTTCCAATGGGAAAAACGGAGTCCTTCGAACATGGCGCGAAGATTGCCTGCAAGGTGGGCGGGCTATAATCCGTGCTGGTCGCGCCTCTGGTCAATCCATCAGCGTGCGGCTATGTTCGTCGCTTCAGACCGAGGTTCAAAAAATCGCTCGTGGCCGTTGAATCCAGCGACATTTCTGTCAGCAATCGACTCTTCGACCGCGTTCTGGCGTCGAAACAGAACCTCGTCGTCGTCGAAACGTCCGACGTCGGCGACGTCGTCACGCAGTTTCGTCAGTTCGCGCTGCGCAGCGGCCAGTCGATCTACCAGTGGCAGGACGACGTCGGCATCAGCTCGCTGCGCGAGTCGGAGGTCCGCGTGCCGGGCTCCAAGCGCATGGCCGATGCGCTGCGCTACATCCTGCAAAGCATGCATTTCGGCATTTATCTGTTCACCGACTACGTCGGCCATCTGCGCCCGCCGAACACCGGCCTGCTGCGCCAGATCGGCCGTTCGCGCGGCGGCAACGAGCGCAAGGTCGTGTTCATCGGCGGCGCGATCGTGCTGCCCGAGAGCCTCGACGAAGTGTCCGAGCACCTGACCCACGAGCGCGTCGCGCCGACCCGGCTGCGTCTGCGCGACGGGCGTTGGGTGACGTGATGGCGCGCGACGACAAGGGGCACGGCTCGGTCCTCATCGTTGCGACGAATCGCGACGACCGGCGCGTGCTGTTCGATACGCTCGACGGCCAGAACTTCGACGCGATCTACACCGCGAAGGATCTGCAGCAGGCGCTCGCGTTCCTGAACCAGGATCCGGACATCGACGTCGTGCTGATCGAGTTTCTCGGCGCGGCGAAGGAAGCGGTCGCGTTCTGCATGCAATTGAAGGGCGATGCGCGGCTGGCGCGCGTGCCGGTCATCGGCCTCCTGCCGGCGCTGCCCGCGGAACGGCAATGGGACTGGGCGCGCACGCCGCCGGGCGTCGTCGACTGGCTGCGTTCGCCGGTCGACGGCGGCGAGGCGCTCGCGCGTATTCGCCAGGTGCTCGGCGGGCAGCGCGCCGGCGGCGACGCGGCGCCGCGCGCGGCGGGCGGCGACCGCTACCAGTTCGTGTTCGAAGGCAGCCTCGACGAACTGGTGATTTCCGATCCGAAGACCGGCCGCATCCTCGAAGTCAATCCGGTGTTCGAGCAGCGCTCGGGCATCCAGGCCGCGCAGGCGGTGGGTCAGCCGCTCGACGGGATCAGCCGCAGCCACACGCGCGAGCAGCGCGCCGAGATCATGGCGCGGCTGATGCGCGAGGGCAGCGTGCGCTACCGCTGCCAGAAGCCGCGCGCCGACGGCGGCAGCTATCCGGTCGAAGTGTTCTCGCGGCTCGCGGTACGCGCCGGCAAGCTGGTGCACTTCACGATCGTGCGCGAACAGGGCGAACTCGGGCGCCTGCAGCAGTCGCTGGGCCTGCTCGCCGAAGCGATCGAAGTCGGCGCCGGCGACGAGGGCGTCAAGCAGATCGTGCGCCTGCTCGTCGACTGGCTCGAGCTCGACTACGTCATGCTCGTCTCGGTGCGGCCGGACCAGCCCGTCGAAGTCCAGCCGATCACGCAGTACCAGCGCGTGGGCCTGCCGGCCGACGCGCCCGACCTGCTCAAGCAGCCGACCCTGCGCCAGGTGCTCGACGGCGTCGGCGTGATCCATCTTTCCGACGCGTGGAAGCGCATCGAAAAAGACACCTTCCTCAACTTCACCCGGTTCGAGGCGTTCGTGGCGCTGCCGCTGCGCGACGAGCGCCGGACCGTGCTCGGCGCGCTGCTGCTCGGCCGGCGCACGGCGCTGCCGGAGTCGTCGACGATCGTCGACACGCTGCGCGTCGCCGCGGGGCGGCTCGCGCTCGAACTCGAACTGCGCCGGTCGCGCGAGCAGGGCAAGGCCAAGGCGCTGCAGGACGCGCTCACCGGCCTGCCGAACCGCCTGCTGTTCAACGACCGCCTCGAAACGACGATCAGCGAAGCGCATCGCACCGGCGAAATGTTCGCCGTGCTGTTCGTCGACCTCGACCGCTTCAAGACGATCAACGATTCGCTCGGCCACAGCGTCGGCGACCAGGTGCTCGACGCGGTTTCCAAGCGCCTGCGCGCGTCGGTGCGCGCGTCGGACACGGTCGCGCGCTACGCCGGCGACGAGTTCACGCTGATCCTGCGCCACATCGTGCAGCGCGACGACGTGATGCGCGTGGCCGAAAAGATCGTGCGCGTGATGGAAGTGCCGCTGACGCTCGAGGACGGCTCCGAACTGCACATCACCGCATCGCTCGGCATCAGCTTCTACCCCGACGACGCGACGACCGCCGAACGCCTGCTCAAGCACGCGGACGTGGCGATGTACAGCGCCAAGGGCATGGGCCGCAACAACTTCCAGACCTACGTCGCGGTGCCGGAAGAATCGCACCAGCAGCGCATCGCGCTGGAAACCAAGCTGCGCGTGGCCGAACGCAACAACGAACTGCGCGTGTACTACCAGCCGCAGGTCGATTCTCGCAGCGAGGACATCGTCGGGATGGAGGCGCTGATCCGCTGGGAGCACCCCGAACTCGGCATGATCAGCCCCGGCTTCTTCATTCCGATCGCCGAGGAAACCGGCCTCATCGTGTCGATCGGCGAGTGGGTGCTACGCACCGCGTGCATCGAAACCAAGCGCTGGCAGACGCGCTTCGGTCTGCCGCTGCGCATCAGCGTCAACCTGTCGGCGCTGCAGCTGCGCCAGCCCAATCTCGTGGACATCGTGCGCAACGTGCTGACCGAGACGAATCTGGAGCCGAGCCTGCTCGACCTTGAAGTCACCGAAAGCATCAGCGTCAAGTCGATTCCGAACCTGCTCGAAACCCTGCAGTCGATCCGCGACCTCGGCTGCCGCATTTCGATCGACGATTTCGGCACCGGGCAGTCGTCGCTCGACTACATCCGGCGCTTTCCGGCCGACAAGATCAAGATCGACCAGGTGTTCGTGCGCAACATCGGCGTGGACCCCGACGACGAGGCGATCGTGCGCGCGACGATCAACATGGCGCACAGCCTGAAGCTCGGCGTCGTCGCCGAAGGCGTCGAGATCGAACAGCACTACACGTTCCTGCGCGACCACGGCTGCGAGGAACTGCAGGGCTATCTGTTCTGCCGGCCGCTTGCGCCGGTCAGTTTCGAAAACATGCTGGCGGAGCGCGAACGCCTGTTCCGCGGCATGACGATGGAAACCGCCGCCGGCTGAGTCCGGCACGGTACGCCCGACGGAACTTCTCGGCGGGCGCCGGGTCTTGATGCGGACGCAGCCGCAACAGCAGCCGAGGCGGGGTAGCATGCAAGCGATAATCGAATTGGGAACCGGCCTCGCGGCCTGGACAAGAGAGGCAGCGCCGGAGCGACGCACCGGGCAGGCCGCGGCTCCGAAGGAAGTGCCGCGGGCCACAGCAGGGAGTACTGCCCGGATGGGCGAACCAGAAACCGACCACATGCTGGTCGAGCGCGTGCAGAAGGGCGACAAGCGCGCCTTCGACCTGCTCGTGCGCCGCTACCAGCACAAGGTCGTCAGCGTCATCTCGCGCTACATCTCCGACTGGTCCGAATGCCAGGACGTCGCACAGGAAGCGTTCATCCGCGCGTACCGCGCGATCGGCGCGTTCCGCGGCGACAGTGCGTTCTATACGTGGGTCTACCGCATCGCGATCAATACCGCGAAGAACCATCTCGTTTCCCAGGGCCGCCGCCCGCCGACCGACGACGTCTCCATCGATGACGCGGTGCAGCTCGACGCCGGCATCCGCCTGAAAGACAGTGCGACGCCGGAACGCGAACTGCTGCGCGAAGAAATTGAACGAACCGTATTCGCCACGGTCGAACAGCTGCCGGAAGAACTCCGTAAGGCAATCACCCTGCGCGAAGTCGACGGGTTGTCGTACGAGGAAATCGCCGAACAGATGCAATGCCCGATCGGAACGGTGCGTTCGCGCATCTTCCGGGCGCGCGAAGCGATCGATACCCAACTGCGTCCGTTGTTGACGGAGAACGAGGTTTCCAGGTCATGAACACCGAGATGAAAGAACAGCTTTCCGCGCTGATGGACGGGCAGGCCGATCGCGACGCGATGCGTTTCGTCCTGCGCGCGACCGACGCCGACCCGGCCTTGCGCGACGCGTGGTCGCGCTATCACGTCGCCCGCGACGTGCTGCGCCGCCAGCCGGTCATGCTCGCCGGCGAAGGCTTCGGCGCCGCGCTGATGGCGCGCCTGGACGCCGAAGACGCCGCGGTCGCCGAACGCCGAGGCGGTTCGATCGGACGCTGGGTGCGCTATGCCTCCGGCGGCGCGGTCGCCGCGGCGGTCGCCGTCGTCGCGCTGCTCGCGTCGGCGCCGAATACGCGCCAGCAGCCGCAGTCCGAAGCGCTCGTCGCGCGCACCGCGCCGACCGCGAGCGAACCGGCGCGGGCGAGCGACATGGCGCGTGCGGTGAACTTCACGAACGATCCGATCCTGGTGCAGTCGCCGCTCGTGCGGCCGGTTTCGGCGACGCTCTCGCCGTCCGGCTACGGCTACGATCCGCGCTTGCCGCAGTCGCCGTGGCGTCACGAAGGCTTCGGCGCGCAGCGGCAGGGTCCCGCACCGTACGTGCTGATGATCGTCCCGCCCGGCGCCGCCGAAGCGCAGCGTCCGCACTGAACGAAAAGTTTCCGCAAAAGCGCGCCGCCTCCGCGGCGCGCTTTTTCGTTGCAGAATACGTTTCTATACAACGCTTGCCCGAAGCTGAACAACCTGAACGAGCGCCGGAACTTCGGTCCGGCGGCAGTCTCCAAGCCGCATCCGCCCGCGCGGAGAACAGCTTGGCGCGCTGCGCCCAACCCAACAAAGGTAGACCCATGAGCAAGATCAAGGCATTCGCGATCTCGGCCGCCTTGGCCGTCGTATGCGTGGTGCAGGCGGTGCCTGCGGCTGAGTTGCCCGACTTCACTGCCCTGGTGGAAAAGAACGGGCCGGCCGTCGTCAACGTGCAGGCCAGCGTCAACGCGAAGGGCGACGAAGCCGCCGACCAGACCGGCGGTGAAGGCCCCTCCGACGAGGAAATGCCGGAAATCTTCCGCCGCTTCTTCGGCGTTCCGGGCATGCCCGGCGGCCCTGGTGGCCCCGGCCCGCGCGGCCCCCGCGGCGGCGGCACCTCGCTCGGCTCGGGCTTCATCATTTCGGCCGACGGCTACATCCTGACGAACAATCACGTCGTCGACGGCGCCGATACCGTGACCGTGCGCCTGTCCGACCGCCGCGAGCTCGACGCGAAAGTCGTCGGCTCCGACGCGCAGTACGACATCGCGCTGCTCAAGGTCACCGCTGACAGCCTCCCGGTCGTCACGATCGGCGACTCCAAGAAGCTCAAGGCCGGCCAGTGGGTGCTCGCGATCGGCTCGCCGTTCGGCTTCGACCACTCGGTGACCTCGGGCATCGTCAGCGCCGTCAGCCGCGCCTTCGGCGGTCGCGACCAGCAGTACGTGCCGTTCATCCAGACCGACGTCGCGATCAACCGCGGCAATTCGGGCGGCCCGCTGTTCAACCTCGACGGCGAAGTCGTCGGCATCAACTCGCAGATCTTCTCCAATACCGGCGGGTTCATGGGCGTGTCGTTCGCGATTCCGATCGATACCGCGATGAGCGCCGTCAAGCAGATCAAGGACAAGGGCTTCGTCTCGCGCGGCATGATCGGCGTGCAGATCCAGGACGTGAACCGCGACCTCGCGCAGAGCCTGGGCCTCGCGCGCACCGGCGGCGCGCTCGTCAATTCGATGACCGAAGGCAGCGCGGCCGAGAAGGCCGGCATCAAGGTCGGCGATGTGATCACCGCGTTCGCGGGCATGGACATCGTGCGCTCGTCCGACCTGCCGCCGATGGTCGGCGCCACGGCGCCGGGCACCAAGGCCGACGTCAGCGTGTTCCGCGACGGCAAGACGATCACGATTCCGGTGACGGTCGGCGAACTGCCGCGCGACGCGACCGCGTCGGCGAATCCGGCCGCGCCGGCCGCCGCGGCGGCCAATCCGCTCGGCATCGTCGTCGAGGAACCGACCGCCGAGCAGCGCAAGCAGCTCGAAATCAAGGACGAGGGCGTCATCATCAAGCGCATCACCGGCGTGCCGGCGCGCCGCGCCGGCCTGCAGCCGGACGACGTCGTGCTGATGGTCGGCCGCACCAAGGTCAAGACGCCGGCCGAGTTCAATACGGCGGTCAAGGGCGTGCAGCCGGGCGACTCGGTCATGCTGCTCGTGCGCCGCGCCGGCACCAGCCTGTTCCTCGCGGTCAACGTGCCGAAGAAAACGGGCTGATCGGCCCCGAAAACGCCAAACGGGCCGCGGAACCGGGGGTTCCGCGGCTTTTTTGTTTGCAGCCAATGATCTACGGCCAAGCTGTGCGATAATGCCGCCCTTTGCCAGGACCTCGCCGGGGAGCGAGTCCGGCCCCTGCTTTGGCGCACGATGGAACTCATCCGAAATTTCTCGATCATCGCCCACGTCGATCACGGCAAGTCGACGCTGGCCGATCGCATCATTCAGCTTTGCGGCGGCCTTGAAGCGCGCGAAATGGAAGCGCAGGTGCTCGATTCGAATCCGATCGAGCGCGAGCGCGGCATCACGATCAAGGCGCAGAGCGTGTCCTTGCCGTACAAGGCCAAGGATGGAAAGGTATACCAGTTGAACTTCATCGACACGCCGGGTCACGTCGACTTCAGCTACGAGGTGAGCCGATCGCTCGCCGCGTGCGAAGGCGCGCTGCTCGTCGTCGACGCCGCGCAAGGCGTCGAGGCGCAGTCGGTCGCCAACTGCTACACCGCGGTCGAGCAGGGCCTGGAAGTCATTCCGGTGCTCAACAAGATCGACCTGCCGACCGCCGACATCGAACGCGCCAAGTCGGAGATCGAAGCCGTCATCGGCATCGACGCGACCGACGCGATTCCGATCAGCGCCAAGACGGGCCAGAACATCGTCGACGTGCTCGAGGCGATCGTCGCGCGCATCCCGCCGCCGAAGCCGCGCGACACCGACAAGCTGCAGGCGCTGATCATCGACTCGTGGTTCGACAACTACCTGGGCGTCGTGTCGCTCGTGCGCGTGATGCAGGGCGAGATCAAGCCGAAGGACAAGATCCTCGTCATGTCGACCGGCCGCTGGCACGAAGTCGACCAGGTCGGCGTGTTCACGCCCAAGCGCAAGGTCATGCCCAAGCTCGGCGCCGGCGACGTGGGCTGGATCTGCGCGTCGATCAAGGACGTCCACGGCGCGCCGGTCGGCGATACGCTGACCTTGAACGCCGATCCCGCGCCGGGTCCGCTGC
Organism: Tahibacter soli; assembly: GCF_025717065.2. Classification (GTDB taxonomy): domain Bacteria; phylum Pseudomonadota; class Gammaproteobacteria; order Xanthomonadales; family Rhodanobacteraceae; genus Tahibacter; species Tahibacter soli. Next base: position 854,585 of record NZ_JAOVZO020000003.1, read on the forward strand.
CGGGCTTCCAGAAGATGCAGTCGCGCGTGTTCGCGGGCCTGTTTCCGACCGTCGCCGACGACTACGGTTCGCTGCGCGAGGCGCTCGACAAGCTCAAGCTCAACGACGCCGCGCTGAACTTCGAACCGGAAAGCTCCGAAGCGATGGGCTTCGGCTTCCGCTGCGGCTTCCTCGGCCTCCTGCACATGGACATCATCCAGGAGCGGCTCGAGCGCGAATACGATCTCGACCTCATCACCACGGCGCCGACCGTCGTCTACGAGGTGCTGCAGACCGACGGCAGCGTGCTCTCGCTCGACAATCCGGCGAAGCTGCCGGCGACGCAGTACGTCGAAGAGGTGCGCGAGCCGATCATCGTCGCCGACATCCTCACGCCGCCGGAATACGTCGGCAACGTGATCAGCCTGTGCGAAGAAAAGCGCGGCGTGCAGCGCTCGATCAACTACGTCTCGACGCAGGTCAAGATCAGCTACGAGCTGCCGCTGGCCGAAGTCGTGCTCGACTTCTTCGACAAGTTGAAGTCGGTGTCGCGCGGCTACGCGTCGATGGACTACCACTTCCTGGAGTTCCGCGCCGGCCCGTTCGTGCGCCTGGACGTGCTGATCAACGGCGACCGCGTCGACGCGTTGAGCCTGATCGTGCACCGCAATCTCGCCGACCGCCGCGGCCGCGACCTCGTCGAGAAGATGAAGGAGCTGATTCCGCGCCAGCAGTTCGACGTCGCCGTGCAGGCCGCGATCGGTTCGCAGGTCATCGCGCGTTCGACCGTCAAGGCGCTGCGCAAGAACGTACTCGCCAAGTGCTACGGCGGCGACGTGTCGCGCAAGCGCAAGCTGCTGGAGAAGCAGAAGGAAGGCAAGAAGCGCATGAAGCAGGTCGGCAGCGTCGACATTCCGCAGGAGGCGTTCCTCGCCGTCCTGCAGATGGACAAGTAGCGCAAGCCGCGTCGTCGGCAACACCCGAGAAGATGCGCAGGCTCCGCTTGCGCCGTTCGATTGAGAAACAGGCACGAAGCCTGTTTCCCGACATACTGTGAGGAGCAGGGGATGCATCTAGATTTCGCCGCGGTCCTGGTCGCGCTGACGTTTCTGACCGGCGTGATTTGGGGGTTGGACACGCTGCTGTTCGCCAAGGACCGCGCGGCGCGCACGCCGGCGGGCGAACTGCCGCGCGAGCCGCTCCTCGTCGAGTACTCGCGCTCGTTCTTTCCGGTCATCCTGATCGTGCTGCTGTTTCGCTCGTTTCTCGCCGAACCGTTCCGTATCCCGTCCGGATCGATGATGCCGACGCTGCTCGTCGGCGATTTCATCCTTGTTAACAAATTTTCCTACGGCATCCGGTTGCCGGTGATCGACAAGAAGATCATCCCGATCGGAGAGCCCCAGCGCGGCGACGTCGTCGTGTTCCGCTACCCCGGCGATCCGAAGCTCGGCGCGAGCGATCCGAACCTCGGCAACGACTACATCAAGCGCATCGTCGGCCTGCCGGGCGACGAGATCGCATATCGCGACAACACGTTGTTCGTCAACGGCGAACAGGTCGCGACGACCTATCTGCAGCCGTATGTCGAATCCAAGGAAATGCGCTGGGACGGCAAGCTGCGCTCGAGCCTGAGCGCCTCGGACACCGAAGACCGCAAGCTCGCGAGCGGCCAGGCGGTCGTGTCGCTCGAGCATCTGCCGGGCGCCGAGCATCGCGTCATCGACATTCCGAACGTGACCTCGACGACCGACAACGTGTGGCGCGTGCCGCCGGGCCACTATTTCGCGATGGGCGATAATCGCGATAATAGCGCCGACAGCCGCGTGTGGGGGTTCGTTCCCGAGGAAAACCTCGTGGGCAAGGCGTTTGTCATCTGGATGAGCTGGCGGGGGCTGGACAACGGCGTGATCGACTTCAGTCGACTCGGCACCTTGATCAAGTAAGAGGAGAGTTTCGCCATGGTAAAGCAGCGCGGCATCACCCTCATCGGTTTTGCCATCCTCCTGGTCGTCCTCGGCTTCTTCGCCTACGCGGGAATGAAGCTCGTACCGGTCTATTCCGAGTACATGGGCGTCGTCAAATCGATGAACCTCCTCAAGGCGGAGCAGGGCATCGGCGAGAAGTCGGTCGAAGAAATCCGCCACATGCTCAACGTCAAGTTCGACACGCAATACGTCGACGACGCGGCGATTCCGCCGCAGAACATCCAGCTGCGCAAACAGGGCGGCGCGACGAGTCTGCGGATCTTCTACGACCGTCGCATCGACTTCATCTACAACGTCGATCTTCTCGTCAGCTTCGACAAGACCGTCGATCTGACCGGCCAGTCGTCCTATTGAAGCCAAACTTTCCCCACCGCTTCCGCAACGAGGGTCTGTACGAACAGGCCCTCACGCATCGCAGCGCGGCGCGGCTCAACAACGAACGACTCGAATTTCTCGGCGACTCGCTGGTCAACATGCTCGTCGCCGAAATGCTGTACGAGACGCATCCGCGCGCCGACGAAGGCGTGCTGACGCGGCTGCGCGCGCAGCTCGTGCGCGGCTCGACGCTCGCGGAAATCGCGCGCGAACTCGACCTCGGCGACGCGCTCGTCCTCGGTAGCGGCGAGTTGAAGAGCGGCGGCTTCCGCCGCGATTCGATACTCGCCGACGCGCTCGAAGCGCTGATCGCCGCGACCTATCTCGACGCCGGCTGGCAGGCGTGCCGCGACGTCGTGCGTACGCTCTACGCCTCGCGAATCGCGACGCTGGGCGTCTCCGAGAAAGATCCGAAAACGCGCCTGCAGGAATTTCTGCAGGCCAACGGCCTGCCGTTGCCGCAGTACGAGCTCGTCGCCAGCACCGGCGAAGACCACGCCAAGCTGTTCGACGTCGAATGCGTCGTGGCCGATCCGGCGCTGCGCCTGCCGGGGCACGGCACGAGCCGTCGCGCGGCGGAACAGATGGCGGCCGAAGCCGCATTGAACGAAATCAAAGGAATTCTTCGCGCATGAGCGACGACACCGCGCTCGACCCGGGCAAGCCCACGGACCCGCAGCATCGTTGCGGCCTGGTCGCGCTGCTCGGCCGGCCCAACGTCGGCAAATCGACGCTGCTCAACGCGCTGATCGGTTTTCGCGTCAGCATCGTGAGTCCCAAACCGCAGACGACGCGCCATCGCATTCTCGGCATCGCGACGCGACCCGGCGCGCAGCTCCTGTTCGTCGATACGCCCGGCATGCACTCGGGCGCCAAGCGCGCGATTAACCGCCAGCTCAACCGCGCGGCGCGCCACGCGATCGAAGAGGTCGACGTGCTCGTGCACGTGATCGAAGCGGGCCGCTACGCCGACGAAGACGAGCAGGTGTGGAAGGCCATGCGCGCGAGCGGCAAGCCGTGCGTGCTCGCGATCAACAAGGTCGACGCGCTCAAGAACCGCGAAACGCTGCTGCCGTTCATCGCGCAGCTGACGCGCGAGCACGACTACGCCGCGGTCGTCATCGTCTCGGCGCGCAAGCGCGACGGTCTCGATGCGCTCGAACGCGAGATCGTCGCGCGCCTGCCGCTGGCCCCGCCGACGTACGGCGAAGACGAAATCACCGACCGCAGCGAGCGCTTCCTCGCGGCCGAACTCGTGCGCGAGCAGCTGATGCGCCAGCTCGGCCAGGAGCTGCCGTATTCCTGCACCGTCGAGATCGAACAGTTCGCCGAACGCGAGGACGGCGTCGCCGAAGTCGGCGCGGTGATCTGGGTCGAACGCCAGGGCCAGAAAGCGATCGTGATCGGCGCGGCCGGACAACGGCTCAAGGACGTCGGCACCGCCGCGCGCCTCGCGATGGAGCGCCTGTTCGAACGCAAGGTGTTCCTGAAACTCTGGGTGCGCGTGCGCGAAAACTGGTCGGACGACGAAGCGGCGCTCAAGCGCTTCGGCTACGAGGGCTGATGCGCGTCGACGGCGCGCCGGGCTGGGTCCTGCACGCGCGGCCGTACCGCGAGACGAGTCTTCTCGTCGAATGCTTCACGCGCGACCACGGCCGGCTCGGTCTCGTCGCGCGCGGCGTGCGGCGCGAACGTCCGCGTTTCGCGCGCGCCTTGCTGCAGCCGCTGACGCCGCTCGAACTCGGCTGGGTCGGGCAGGGCGAGCTGGCGACGCTCGCGGCGATCGAGGCCGCCGGCCAGCCGCTCGCGCCCGGCGGCGAAGCGCGCCTGTGCGCGCTGTACGTCAACGAACTCGTACTGCGTCTGACGCCGCGGCTCGACGCGCAGCCCGACCTGTACGCGGCCTATGTCGATACGCTCGAACGCCTCGCGTCGAACCGTTCGCACGCGTGGACCTTGCGGCGTTTCGAGCGCGACCTGCTCGGCCAGACCGGCTACGGCCTCGTTCTCGACGTCGACGCCGACAGCGGCGAGCCGCTGGTGGCCGACGGCGAATACAGCTACGTGCCCGAACACGGCGTGATCGCCTGGAACGGCAAGGCCGGCACGCTATGCCTGAGCGGCAGCACACTGATCGCGCTCGCCGACGACGTCGAACCGGCCGCGCGCGACCTCGTCGCGCTCAAGCGTCTGATGCGCGCGCTGATCAGCCACCAGCTCGGCGGCGCGTCGCTGCGTTCGTGGGGGCTCGTCGGCACGCGCGCGAACGAACCTCAAAGCTGACCGCGCAGCGCCGCGAGCGTCGCCGCCGCGGTCGAGCGCAGTTCCTGCATCGCCGCGCCCTGTACCGACGTGCCGAGCACGCGCCGCAGGCTGCGCGCCGCTTCGTCGAGCCTGCCCGCGCCGCAGAAGCCGCACGACGCGCGCAGGCGATGCAGGCGGTCGGCGAGGCCGGCGTCGTCGTCGCGCGCGAGAAAGCCGTCGAGTTCGTCCGACAGCGTGTCGAGTTCGTCGACGAACATCGCGCGCAGCGAAGCGACGACGGCGATGTCGCCGCACGCCGTGATCGCCGCCGCATCGTCGAGCAGACCGCTGCCGGTCGCATAGACCGCACGCGTTTCGGCGACGCGCGAGCGCGGCGCGAGCAGCGCGCGCAGCAGATCGTCGAGTTCGGCCAGCGTCGCCGGCTTGCCGAGCACCGCGTCGAAACCTTGCGCGACGAGCGCCGTGCGGCGCACCGCGTCGAGTTCGGCGCTCGTCGCGACGAGCCGTGCGCCGGCGGACGCCGCCGTCGTGCTCGCGCGCAGCCGCGCGTACACCTGCGTACCCGAAAGATGCGGCATGTCGAGGTCGAGCAGCAGCGCGTCGTAGCGGCGTTCGTTCGCGAGCGCGAGCGCCTGGGCGCCGTCTTCGGCGCAGTCGCATTGATGGCCCAGGCCGCGCAGCGCTTCGGCGAAAAAACGCAGCGAAAGCGGGTTGTCGTCGGCGACGAGGATGCGAGGCATGACGATTCAGGCGCGAATCGGCAGAATGGCGCGAGTTTCCGCGGAGCCGCCCGTGTTGCGAACTGCGCTTGCCGCCATGCTCGCCCTCTCGTTCGCCCCGGTCGCCGATGCGCGCGTCGCGCGCGTCAGGCTCGATCGCCTGGAAACCGCATCGATTATTGCACAAGGCATCGAAGTGAAACTCGCCGGCGACGCGCCGCGACTGACGCTCGACGTCGCGCGTCTCTCGGCGCCGACGTTGTCCGGCGCGGAGGTTGCGCTGCATGCCGAATGCGCGTTGGCGAAGACCGACGTGGGCTGGCGCTGCGCCGGCGACGCGTCGTCGCAAGCGGGCAAGGCGTCCGCCAAGGCCGGCTTCGACGCGACGATAGCGAACGGCCGGCTCGCGCTCGCCGTCGAACGCAAACCGGCGAAGCTGCGCGTCGCGCAGGGCGACGCCGGCGCGTGGCGATTCACGCTCGACGGCCTGCCGCTCGCGTGGTTCGAGGCGCAGCTCGCGGCGCAATGGCCCGATGCGAAACCGCCTGCCGGCACGCTCGGCGCCGATCTCGCGTGGCGCGCCGACGAACCGGCGCGCGTCCGCGGCAGCTATCGCATCGCCGGTTTCGGCTTCGACGCGAACGGCGGGCGCATCGCCGCGGCGAACCTCGCGTTCGGAGGCAAGCTCGACGTCGACGCGCGTGCCGCGCCGCCGGTCGTGTCGCATGCCGGCGCGATCGACGGCGGCGAAATCCTCGTCGGCGACTTCTACGCGAAGTTCGCCGACGCGCGCACCGCGCTCGACTTCACGCTGACCGGCGGCGGCGGGCGCTGGACGCTCAAGTCGATGCGCTTCGACGACCCCGGCGTGCTGCGCGTGGCGGGTTCCGCGCAGATCGACCTTGCCGCGTCGCCGCCGCTCGCCGCGCTCGCGCTCGATACGGTCGAGGCGACCTTGCCGGCCGCGTTCGAGCGTTACGCCAAGAGCGCGCTCGCGCCGCGCTCGTTCGGCGAGCTGGCGACCGGCGGTTCGCTGCGCGGCTCGCTGCGCGTCGATGCCGCGGGCCTCGCCGCTTTCTCGATCGCCGCGCGGCAGGTCGACGCGGTCGACGCGCAGCAGCGGTTCGCGCTGCGCGGCGTCGACGGCGCGGTGGCGTGGTCGCGCGACGGTGCAACGGAACCGTCGCCGCTCGCGTGGCGGTCGATCGAGCTGTACAAGTTGACTTTTGATGAAACGCGCACGGTCTGGCGCAGCCGCGACGGCGTGCTCGGCCTCGCCGAACCCGCGCGCCTGCCGCTGTTCGGCGGCGCGATCGAGGTGTCGCGCCTGGACGTGCGTCCCGATGCCGCGCGCAACGAACGTCTCGCCGCCGGCTTCGCGGTGCACGACGTCGACATGGCGCGCCTGTCGGCCGCGTTCGGCTGGCCGAGCTTCGGCGGCAAGCTCGGCGGCGCGGTGCCGCAGATCCGCTACGCCGGCGAGCGTGCCGAACTCGACGGCGGCCTGATGCTCAACGTGTTCGACGGCACGATCAACGTCACCGGACTCGCGCTCGAACGTCCGTTCGGCGTCGCGCCGACGCTGGCGGCCGACATCGCGTTCTCGGGGCTCGACCTGTCGCTCCTGACCGGCACGTTCGACTTCGGCGAAATCTCCGGGCGGCTGTCCGGTTCGATCGCCGCATTGCGGCTCGTCGACTGGTCGCCGGTGTCGTTCGACGCGCAGATGCATGCGCTGGACGGCGGCAAGATCAGCCAGCGCGCGGTCAACTCGCTGTCGTCGGTCGGCGGCGGCGGATTCGTGGCCGGCCTGCAGGCGAGCGTGCTGCGCATCTTCGACACGTTCGGCTACGCGCGGCTCGGCCTCGGCTGCCGGCTCGAAAACAACGTCTGCCGCATGCGCGGACTCGATTCATCGCCGCAAGGCTACACTCTCGTCGACGGTCGCGGCCTGCCGCGCATCCGCATCGTCGGGCATCAGGCGCAGGTCGACTGGCCGGTGCTCGTCGAGCGGCTCAAGGCGGCGACGTCGGGAACAAAACCAGTAATAAACTAATGGAGCGTCGCATGCGCAAATTCGCCTGGTTCCTCGCCGCGCTGTCGCTGAGCCTCATGTCGGCCTGCGTCACGATCAACGTGTATTTTCCGGCCGCCGCGGCCGAGAAGGCCGCCGAGCAGTTCATCGGCAAGGTCATCGGCGACGAGGCCGCCAAGTCCGGCGACGTCAAGCCCGAGCCGCCGGCGCCGCCGCAGCGCCCGCAGGCGAGCGTGCTCGATTTCTTCATCGGCGCGGCGCACGCGGCCGAGCCCGACCTCAACATCCAGACGCCGGCCGTGCGCGAAATCCAGGCGCGCATGAAGCAGCGCTTCGACGCGACGCTCGTGCGCGCGTTCGGCGCGGGCACGATCGGCCTGACGCGCGACGGCCTCGTCGCCGTGCGCGACGCCTCGGCCGTGCCGCTCGCCGAGCGCGCGGGGCTGAACCAGGCCGTCGCCGACGAAAACCGCGACCGCAAGGCCGTCTACCGCGAAATCGCGGTCGGCAACGGCCATCCGGAGTGGGAAGGGCAGATCCAGGGCACGTTCGCCAAACAGTGGATCGAGCAGGCGCGCGCCGGCTGGTATCATCAGGATCCGTCCGGCGCCTGGAAGCAGAAGTAGGCGCGGGCGTTTCCCCCAGCCGACGCAAGGTTTTCGCGCCCGGGTCGCCGCAAGCCGTCCCGGGCGTCGTTCATTGATGAAAAAAGACATCACGTTCGACATCACGATCGCCGACCTGTCGCATGACGGCCGCGGCGTCGCCCACCGCGACGGCAAGGCCGTCTTCGTCGCCGGCGGTCTGCCCGGCGAGGCGGTCACCGCGCGCCTGACGCAGCGCAGCCGGCACTACGACGAGGCCGTCGTCGAAACGCTGCACAGCCGTTCGCCCGACCGCGTCGATCCGCGCTGCGCGCATTTCGGCACGTGCGGCGGCTGCGCGCTGCAGCACCTGTCGCCGCCGGCGCAGATCGCCGCCAAGCAGCACGTGCTCGCCGAAAACTTCGAGCGCATCGGCAAGGTCACCCCGAAACGCTGGCTCGAACCCCTCTCGGGCGAGCCGTGGGGCTATCGGCGCAAGGGCCGGCTGTCGGTCAAATACGTCGACAAGAAGGGTCGCGCGCTCGTCGGTTTTCGCGAAGCGAACGGCCGCTACGTCGCCGACATCGCGCGCTGCGAGGTGCTCGTGCCCGCCGTCGGCGAGCGTGTCGCCGCGATCGGCGAACTCGTCGGCCGGCTCGATGCCGTGCGCGAAATTCCGCAGATCGAAATCGCCGCCGGCGACGACACGGTCGCGCTGATCTTCCGCCATCTGTCGCCGCTGTCCGAGCACGATCGCGCGGCGCTCGTCGCGTTCGCGCAGGCGCACGGCTTTGCCGTGTACCTGCAGCCCGGCGGCAACGACAGCGTGCATCCGCTGTGGCCCGAATCGCCGCGGCTCGCGTTCGCGATTCCGTCCGCGAACGTCGAACTCGAATTCCGGCCGCTCGATTTCATCCAGGTCAACGCGCGCATGAACGAGCGCATGATCGCGCACGCGCTCGCGCTGCTCGACCCGCAGCCGGCCGAGAGCGTGCTCGACCTGTTCTGCGGCCTCGGCAACTTCACGTTTCCGCTCGCGCGGCAATGCGCGCACGTCGTCGGCGTCGAAGGCGAGCACGGCCTCGTCGAACGCGCCAAGGCCGGCGCCGTCGCCAACGGCATCGCGAACGTCGAATACCACGTGGCGAACCTGCTCGACGACCAGCGCGACACGCCGTGGGCGCGCGCGTCGTTCGACAAGATCCTGCTCGATCCGCCGCGCTCGGGCGCCGCGGCCGTGTTCGACTACCTGCCGCGCAAGGGCACGAACCGCATCGTGTACGTGTCGTGCCATCCCGGCTCGCTCGCGCGCGACGCGGGCATCCTGGTCGAAAAGCACGGCTTCAAGCTCAAGGCCGCCGGCGTGATGGACATGTTTCCGCATACCGCGCATGTCGAATCGATCGCCTTGTTCGAACGCTGATACGGGAGCGCGCATGGGCACCGAAATCGAACGCAAGTTCCTGCTCACGTCCGACGCCTGGCGCGCCGAGGTGTCGCGCTCGCGACGCATGGTGCAGGGTTATCTGATCGCGGCTTCCGCAGTCACGAGCGGCACGTCGAAAAGCTCGGTGCGCGTGCGCGTTTCGGGCGACGAGGCGTGGCTCAACATCAAGTCGTCGACGCTCGGCGTCGAGCGGCAGGAATACGAATATGCCGTTCCGCTCGCCGACGGCGAGGCGATGCTCGCGCAGCTGTGCGACGGCGTCGTCGAGAAGATCCGCCACTACGTCGCGCGCGGCGATCACGAATTCGAGATCGACGAATTCTTCGGCGCGAACGACGGCCTCGTCGTCGCCGAAGTCGAGCTCGACGCCGCCGACGAGGCATTCGAACGCCCGGCGTGGCTTGGCCGCGACGTCAGCCATCTGCCGCGCTACTACAATCTGAACCTGATCGGACGTCCGTTTTCCGCGTGGACGGCCGCCGAGCGCGAAGGAAGCGACTGATGCTCATCATCGGAATTTCGGGCAAGGAACTGACGGACGCCGAGCGCGAGCACATCGCGGCGCCGGAAGTCAGCGGCGTGATCCTGTTCTCGCGCAACTACGCATCGCGCGAACAGGTGACCGCGCTCGTCGACGACATCCGCACGCTGCGGCCCGATCCGTTTCTGCTGTGCGTCGACCAGGAAGGCGGCCCGGTGCAGCGGTTTCGCGAAGGCGTGACGCGTCTGCCGGCGCTCTCCAAGCTCGGCGCGGTCTACGATGAAGATCCGCAGCGCGCGATCGCGCTGGCCGAGGAGCACGCGTGGGTCATGGCGAGCGAAATGCGCGCGCTCGACGTCGACATCAGCTTCGCGCCGGTCGTCGATCTCGCGCGCGGCAACCGCGCGATCGGCGTGCGCGCGCTGCATGCCGATCCGGCCGTCGTCTCGGCGCTCGGCCTCGCCTACCTGCGCGGCATGCGGCTCGGCGGCATGGCGGCGACGATCAAGCACTTCCCGGGCCACGGTTCGGTGCTCGAAGACACGCACTTCGACAACGCCGCCGATCCGCGCACGCTCGACGAACTGCGCGAAACCGATCTGGTGCCGTTCGCCGACGCGATCGCCGCGGGCGCCGAAGCGGTGATGCTCGCCCACGTCGCGTATCCCGCCGTCGACGCCGCGCCCGCCGGCTATTCGCGCGTGTGGATCGAAGACGTCCTGCGCGGAGAGCTGGGTTTTCGCGGCGTCGTGTTCAGCGACGACATCGGCATGGCCGCGGCCGAGTCGGCCGGCGGCGTCGCGGCGCGCATCGACGCGCATCTCGCCGCGGGCTGCGATCTCGTACTCGCGTGCAGTCCCGCGCTGGCGGCCGATTCGATCGCCGCGGTGCGCGGACGCCCGTCATGTTCCGCCGACAAACTCGTCGCGCTGCGCGGCATGGTCGCCTCGACGTGGGAATCGCTCGTCGACAATCCGCAGCGTTCCCGTTTTCTCGCGCGGCTCGCCGCGCTCGACAGCTGATACCGACATGACCCAAGAAACGCTCGCCGACGCGCTCGCTCGTGCCGACCTGATTCACGACACGCCGGCGCTCGACGCCGCCATCGCGCGCGTCGCCGCCGAACTCGACGCGGCGCTGGCCGGCGAGCGCGCCGTGTTCCTCACGGTGATGCACGGCGGCATGCTGTTCGCGGCAAAGCTCGCGCTGGCGATGAAGACCGACATGGAATTCGACTACGTGCACGCGACGCGCTATCGCGGCGCGACGTCCGGCGCCGACCTGCACTGGATGCGTCAGCCCGCCGCGACGCTCGCCGGGCGCACGGTGGTGCTCGCCGACGACATCCTCGACGAAGGCCGCACGCTGAAAGCGATCCGCGACTTCTGCCGCGACCGCGGCGCGCGGCGCGTGATCGTCGCCGTGCTGTGCGAGAAGCGCCACGGCCGCTGCGTCGACGGCATCGTCGCCGACGCCTGCGGCGTCGAAGTGCCCGACCGCTACGTGTTCGGCTACGGCATGGACTTCCACGAGCAGGGCCGCAACCTGCCGGCGATCTGGGCGATTTGAATCACTGCACGGATATACAACGCATGAGTTATGACCTCGCGATCATCGGCGGCACCGGCCTGTACCAGTTTCCGGGCCTGGAAAACATCGAGCGTACGGCCGTCGACACGCCGTTCGGGCCGACGTCGGCGCCGGTCGTCTCCGGCACGTTCGCGGGCCGCCGCATCGCGTTTCTCGCGCGTCACGGCGAAGGTCACAGCGTGCCGCCGCACCGCGTGAACTACCGCGCCAACGTGTGGGCGCTGCATCATGTCGGCGCGCGCCGCGTGATCGGCGTCAACGCCGTCGGCGGCATTCGCGACGACATGGGGCCGCGCGTGGTCGCCGTGCCCGACCAGGTGATCGACTACACGCACGGCCGCTACACGAGCTTTTGCGACGTCGACGGCGCCGAGGTCAAGCACATCGACTTCTCCGAGCCGTACACGGCGAGCCTGCGCGCGGACGTCCTCGCCGCGACCGCGCGCGCCGGCGTGCCCGTCGTTGACGGCGGCTGCTACGGCGCGACGCAGGGGCCGCGCCTGGAAACGCGTGCCGAGATCGCGCGCATGCGCCGCGACGGCTGCGATCTCGTCGGCATGACCGGCATGCCCGAAGCCGCGCTCGCGCGCGAACTCGAACTCGACTACGCGTGCATCGCGCTGATCGCGAACTGGGCCGCCGGCTGCGGCGACGAAGCCGAGATCAGCCTGCCGGAAATCTTCGAGAACCTGCGCGTCGCAACGGCGCAGGTGCCGAAGATCGTCGCGGCGATGCTTGGCTGAGATTCAGTGCGTCGCGCCGCCGCCGATCCGGCGGTCGGCGCGCGTCGCGAGCGCCGTCGCCAGCATCACGCGCAGCGCGCGCGTCACGTCTTCCTGCGCCAGACTCGGCGCGCCCGCGTGCCGCGCAGCCTGCGCCGGCAGAAACGGGATGTGCACGAAGCCGCCGCGCACGTTCGGGGTCGCCGCGAGCGCATGCATCAGGCCGTAGAACACGTGATTGCAGACGAACGTGCCGGCCGTCTGCGAAATCTCGGCCGGCACGCCCGCGTCGGCGAGCGCCGCGCGCATCGCCTTGATCGGCAATGTGGAAAAATACGCTGCCGGCCCGTCGCGCGCGATCGCGCGGTCGACCGGCTGTTTGCCGGCATTGTCGGGAATCCGCGCGTCGTCGACGTTGATCGCGACGCGTTCGAGCGACAGCTGCGGTCGCCCGCCGGCCTGGCCGACGCAGATCACGACATCGGGCCGGAAGCGTTTGAGCGCCGCGCGCAGCACCGTCAGCGAGCGGCCGAATACGGTCGGCAGCTGCACCGCGCGAATCGTGCGGCCGGCGACGATCTCGCCGTCGAGCGCGCGCACGGCTTCCCACGACGGATTGATCGTCTCGCCGCCGAACGGATCGAAGCCGGTCAACAGCACGTTGGCGGTCGGTTTCATCGGAAGGCCAGAAAATACATCAGCACGGTGTTGACGAACGCGAGCACGATCGCCGTCGGCCACTGCTCGCGGATCACGCCGTACTGGCTCTTGAGTTCGAGCAGCACGGCCGGAACGATGTTGAAGTTCGCCGCCATCGGCGTCAGCAGCGTGCCGCAGTAGCCCGTCAGCATGCCGAGCGAGCCGATGACGGCCGGATCGGCGCCGTGCTGCTTGACGAGGAGCGGCAGGCCGATGCCGCCGGCCATGACCGGGAACGCCGCGAACGCGTTGCCCATGATCACGGTGAAGACGATCATGCCGAGCGCGTAGGCGACGAGACACGCGACGCGGCTGTCGGTGGGAATGATCATGCCGACGAGGCTCGCGACCGCGTCGCCCACGCCGGTCGCCGCGAACACCGCGCCGAGCGCGGCGAGCAGCATCGGCAGCACGACGGCCCAGCTCAGCGCGTCGAGCAGCCGGCTCGATTCGCGCAGCGCCTGGGTCGGCGCCGAGCGCGTGATCATGGTCGCCGCGACGAGCGCGACCGAGCAGCCGACGGCGAGCGCGACGAGCGACGCCTGCTTCGTCTCGACGAGCAGGGGCCCGAGCGGCGGAACGTACTTTGCGACGATGTACACAAGCGCCGTCACCGCCGGAATCAGCAGCGCCGGCCCGAACAATCGATGCCCGAGCCGCGCGGCCTGCGACGTCGCCGCGTCGACGTTCGCCGTCGACGCGCGCGGCATGATGCCGGTGCCGGCGATCAGCGCGAGCACGACCACGGCCGCGCCGACGATCTGCGTCGGCAACCGGTTGCCGGCCTGGTGCGCCGCGAGGATCGCGTCGCCGCCGGCGAACACGACGGTCATGATCGCCCAGAACGTCGCATTGGCCCAGCGTCGGTGGCGCGCATCGAAGAACGCCGCCGCGCCGAGAATAATCGCCGCGAGCCACCAGACGTGCGCGAGCTTAAGCATCGTTCGTCTCGCGCGCCGCCGCGAGCCGCCCCTGGAAGCGCGCGAGCCGCACCGCGTGGATCGCGAACGCCGCGATCGCGGTCGGCAGCGCCCACAGCGCGATGTGCAGCGGCTCGAGCACGATGCCGCTCTTGGCGAGAAAGCCCTGGATCAGGAGCACCGCGCCGAACGCGAGGAATACGTCTTCGCCGAAGAACAGGCCGACGTTGTCGGTGGCCGCGGCCATGGCGCGCGTGCGCTCGCGCGTCGGCGCGTCGAGCGCGGCCCGCGTTTTTTCGGCCGCGGCCTCGGCCATCGGCGCGATCAGCGGCCGGACCGTCTGCGCATGGCCGCACACCGTCGTCAGGCCGAACATCGCCAGCAGCTGGCGCAGTCCGAGATAGGTCGTCAGCAGGCGAAAGACGTTCATGCCGCGCAGTCCCAGGATCCACCGGTGCGCGTGTTCGCGCAGGCCCGCGCGTTCGAGCAGGCCGATCACCGGCAGCGTCAGGATCACGAGCATCGGCATGCGGTTGGACACGAACGATTCGCCGACGAGCGCGAGCAGGTCCGGTATCGACAGGCCGGCCGCGACGCCGCTCGCGAAACCGGCCGCGACGACGACGAGCATCGGATTCAGGCGGGCGAGAAACCCGGCGACGACGACCGCGACGCCGATCAGCGGCCAGTAGTTCATCGGTAGATCTCCCGGTGCGGCGCGGCGACGACGATGCCGGCCGCGACGAGCGCGGCGCGCAGCCGCTGCGCGAACTCGGCCGCGTTCGGCTTGTCGCCGTGCACGCACAGCGTGTTCGCGGCGATGTGCAGCGCGCTGCCGTCGCGCGCGGCGATGTCGCCGCTCGTCGCGAGCGCGACGGCCTGCGCGACCGCCAGCGCCGGATCGCCGATCACGGCGCCGGGTTCGCGCCGCGGCGACAGCGTGCCGTCGGCCTCGTACGCGCGGTCGCAGAACGCTTCGTGCAGCACGGCGAGACCCATTCGCTCGCCGGCGCGCGTCAGTTCGCTGTCGGCGAGGCCGACGAGAAACAGGTTGGCGTCGACGTCGCGTACCGCTTGCGCGATCGCGTCGGCGAGCGCGGCGTCGCGCGCGGCCATGTTGTACAGCGCGCCGTGCGGCTTGACGTGCGCGACGCGCGTGCGCTCGGCGGTCGCGAACGCCTGCAGCGCACCGGTCTGGTACACGACGAGCGCATACGCCTCGTTCGGCGCGATCGCCATTTCTCGGCGGCCGAAGCCGGCGAGGTCGGGAAGCGACGGATGCGCGCCGATCGCGACGCCGCGGTCGCGCGCGAGGCGCACGGTGCGGCGCATCGTGTCGGGATCGCCGGCGTGAAAGCCGCAGGCGACGTTCGCGGAACTGACGTGGGCGAGTACCTGCGCGTCCTGGCCCATGGTCCAGGCGCCGTACGATTCGCCCATGTCGCAGTTGAGGTCGATGGTCGGCATGGTCGCCGATGGTCGCCTAAAGCGCGCGCAGGCGATAGTCGCACTCGTACTCGATGCATTGCAGCATCGATTCGCGCGCGCGTCGCGCGGCGTCGGCCTCGCGCGGGTCGCACCACGCGAAGCGCACCGCATCGCCGGGCCGGCGCTGCGCGAGCCGCGCGCGGTCGACCGCGATCAGGTGCGCGATGCGCGGATAGCCGCCGGTCGTCGGATGTTCGGCCGCGAGCGCGATCGGCTGTCCGCCGGGCGGCAGCTGCAGCGTGCCGGCGGCGACGGCTTCGGATACCAGTTCGAGCGGGTGGGCGAGTTCCAGGCGCGGTCCGTCGAGGCGAAAACCGACGCGATTCGAGTCGGCCGCGACGCGGAATTCGCGCGTCGCCAGCGCCGCACGCGATGCTTCGGTCAGCGCGCCGGTGTGCGCGCCGTCGACGAGCCGCAGCGGCAGCGGCGACGCCGGATCGAACCAGCGCGGCGAGGCGATCGACCATGCCGGCGCGCGGCTTGGCAAGGTGCGCCGCGGTCGGCCGAGCGGCAACAGGTCGCCGGCCGCGAGCGCGCGGCCGCCGAACGGGCCGATCGCGGCGTTGAGGTCGGTGCTGCGGCTGCCGAGCACGGGCGCGACGTCGATGCCGCCGGCGAACGCGAGATAGGCGCGCGCGCCGCGACGCATGCCGCCGCAGACGACGACGCTGCCGCGCACGAGCGGCACCGGCCGCCACGCCGGCAACGGCGCGCCGTCGACGCGCGCGTCGAGTTCGGCGCCGGTCAGCGCGACGACGGTGTCGGTTTCGCAGCGCAGCGTCGGGCCCGTCAGGGTGATTTCGAGCAGCGCGTCGTCGCGCGCGTTGCCGACGAGCGCGTTCGCGAGCCGCGCGGCGACGTCGTCCATCGCGCCGGCATGACCGACGCCGAGTCCGGCGATGCCGTAGCGGCCGCGGTCCTGCACGCTGGTCAGAAATCCGGGCTTGACGACGGCGATCACGCGGAATTCTTTGTGCACAAGGTTTCAAATTCTTCATGGTCGATCGCGCGAAAGCGCACGCGATCGCCGGGCGCGACGAGGTTCGGCGGCGTGCGCGAAAGATCGAACAGCGCGAGCGGCGTGCGGC
Source organism: Tahibacter soli (assembly GCF_025717065.2). Lineage (GTDB taxonomy): Bacteria > Pseudomonadota > Gammaproteobacteria > Xanthomonadales > Rhodanobacteraceae > Tahibacter > Tahibacter soli. Next base: position 870,965 of record NZ_JAOVZO020000003.1, read on the forward strand.
CGATCAGGTTCCAGCCGCCGGGCAGCGTCTGCGGATAGACGGCCGTCTGCGCGCCGCCGATCGCGACCGACCCGGGCGGCACGCGCGTGCGGGGCGTCGCGCGGCGCGGCGTATGCAGCGCGGGGTCGAGGCCGAGCAGGTAGGGAAAGCCCGGCGCGAAGCCGAGCATCGCGACGGTGTAGTCGCCGGCCGCGTGGCGCGCGGCGGCTTCGGTTGCGGTCAGGCCAGCGCGCCGGGCGACGTCGTCGAGGTCGGGGCCGTCGTAGCGCACGGGGATGTCGACGATGCGCGGCTTCGAAACCATCGCCGATGCATTTTCTTCGATCGTGCCGCGCAAGGTTTCGACGATGCGCTCGTACGCGAACGCCTGCCGATCGTCTGCCCGGAACGCCCCGTCGCAGATCACGCCGAGGCTCGCATAGCCCGGCACGAGGTCGAGAATGCCGGGAATGTCCATGGCGGCGATGCGCGCCGCCGCCGCGTGCACGCGCGCGCTGAGCGCCGCGTCGATGCCCGCGCCGAAGCGAATCAGCACGGCGTCGTCGCCGAGCGGCTCGAACGTCGGCGCCTCGCTCATTCCGCGGCCGGCGCGAGCGCGGCGCGCAACAGGCCCAGCACGCGGGCGCGTTCGTCGGCCGTGTACGGCACGCGCTCGCCGATGCCCCACACGGGCCGCGGCCACGCCGCGTCGCCGACGAAGCGCGCGATCACGTGCACGTGCAGCTGCGGCACGACGTTGCCGAGCGCGGCGATGTTGAGCTTGTCGGGCTTGGCGATCGCATGCAGCACGTGCGCGACGCGGTTGATCTCGTCGAGCAGCGCGTGCTGGTCGTCGCGCGCGAGTTCCGTCAGCTCGCGCAGTCCGGGCATGCGCGGCACGAGGATCAGCCACGGAAATCGCATGTCGTCCATCAGCAGCGCGCGCGACAGTGGCAGTTCGAGCACCGCATGCGTGTCGGCGGCGAGGCGCGGATCGAGCGCGAAGGCGGTCTCGTTCATCGCCCACCCGCCACGTGTTCGTCGAAGAACGCGAGCGTGCGTTCGAGCGCGAGCGCGGCCGACGGCGCGTCGTAGTCGGCGCGCCTGTCGCAGTTGAAGCCGTGGCCGGCCGGGTAGACGTGAATCTGCGCCTGCGGCTGCAGTTCGCGATGCTTGTCGCGCGCCTCGGCAGGAATGATCGGATCGCGTTCGCCGAAGTGGAACATCAGCGGCGCCTTCGCGCGCTCGTGGAGAAACGGCACGCTGCGGCCGCCGTAGTAGACGACGGTCGGCAAAGCGAGGCGGGTGTTCGACAGGAACGTGACGGTGCCGCCCCAGCAGTAGCCGACGACGCCGATCTTTCCGGCCGACGCGATCGCCTCGGCCGCGCTGGCAACTGCGGCGACCGCGCGTTCGAACCCGACTTCCGCGGCGAGCTTGCGTCCGCGTTCGACGCCGGCTTCGTCGTAGCCGAGTTCGACGCCCGATTCGACGAAGTCGAAGATCGCCGGCGCGACCGCGACGTAGCCGGCCCGCGCGTAGCCGTCGGCGACGCTGCGGATATGCGCGTTGACGCCGAAGATTTCCTGCACGACGACGATGCCGCCGCGCGGCGCGCCGGCCGGGTCGGCGCGGTAGCCGCCGATGCACTGCATCGCGCCGGTCGGCAGGTTGACGGTCTGTCCCATGGCGCATCCTCGCTGCGTTTCTCGCGACGAGCGTAGTCGCACCGGCGCGCGTGTCAACCGCGCAGAGGTTCCACAATGCGACAATGCCGCATCATGCCGCGTACGGAACGACGCGGTTGCGTCCGTCGGCCTTGGCGCGGTAGACGGCCGCGTCGGCGGCGCTCAGCAGGCCTTCGAGCGTCGTTTCGCCCGAGCGCTTGAGGCTCGCAAGGCCGATGCTGATCGTCAGCGGGCGCGGCGCGCCGGTCAGCGGCGTCAGCGCGAACTCCACCTTGTCGCGCAGCCGTTCGGCGATCGCGTGCGCCTGCGCGTCGTCGCGGCCGGGCAGCACGGCGATGAATTCCTCGCCGCCGTAACGGCCGAGCATGTCGCCGGGTTCGAGCCACTGCCGCATGATCTGCACGCCGCTCGCGAGCACGCGGTCGCCGAACTGGTGGCCGTGCTCGTCGTTGATGCGCTTGAAGTGGTCGAAGTCGATCATCAGCAGCGCGAGGTCGCGGCCGTCGCGCAGCGCGTGGCGCATCTGCTCGTCGAGCTGGCGCATGAGATGACCGCGGTTGTACGCGCCGGTCAGCGGATCGGTGATCGCGGCCTGGTACAGCTCGGCCGCCTGCGTGCTGAGTTTGGCGTTGACGTTCTGCAGGACGCTTTCCTGCGCGCTGATCTCGGCGTTCTTGCGTTCGAGTTCGCGGTTCAGGCGACGCGACGTGCGATAGCGGTTGAACAGCACGACCAGCAGCGCGGCAAGGCCCAGGCCCACACCGATGCCGATGTTGCGCAGCAGCGCCTGTTCGCGCAGCCGCAGCGACTGCACCTCGTTGTCGAGGCTGAGCAGACGGATGCGCTGGTCGGCTTCCGCGCGCTCGTAGCGCGACTTGAGCGCGGCGAGCTGGCGCCCCGAGCGCGTGCCGAGGAGTTCCTCGCGCAGGTCGTTGCGGCGGTGCGCGTAGGCCAGCGCGCTGCCGAGTTCGCCGCGCGCCTGCGCGACTTCTTCGCGCGCGCCGTAGGCTTCGGACAGCGGCGCCTTGAGCTTTGCCTCGGTCAGCACCGAGATCGCCTCGTCGAGCCGCTCGCGCGCGGTTTTCTCGTCGCCGGCGCGCAGCGCGAGGCGGCCGAGGTACAGCAGCGCGTTGCCGACGATTTCGCGGTGACGCAGGTCGCGTCCGATCGCGAGCGCCTGTTCCAGCGGCGCGATCGCTTCGCTGTCGCGGCCGAGCTTGATCAGCGCGCGCGCGATTTCCACTTGTTCGAGGCCGATGTACGGCCGGTTGCCGAGGCTCGCGTCGATCGCGAGCGCCTGGCGCGCCATCGCGAGCGCCGATTCGGCGTCGCCGATGTCGTTGCTGAAGCTGGCGTAGCTGCCGAGCGCGGCGGCGAGCGACTGCGGGTCGTGCCGTGCCATCGACGCGGCGAGCGCGGCCTTGAAGTTCGTCTTGGCCTGCTCGGTGTCTTCGATTTCGCGGTAGAGCAGGGCGATGTTGCGGTACGACAGGTCGAGCCGTTCGGCGCCGCCGAGCGTCTTGCGCAGATCGAGCGCGTCGAGCTGCAGTTCGAGCGCGCGCGCGTAGTCGCCGAGGTCGCGATGCACCGTGCCGAGATTCATCAGCACCTGCGCTTCGCCGGAGCGGTCGCGCAGCGCGCGGCGCAGCGACAGCGCGGTTTCCTGGTGCGCGCGGGCCGACTCGAGCTGGCCGCGGCGGCGCGCGAAGACGCCGAGATAACCCTCGGCGGCGGCCTGCGCCGCGACGTCGCCGGTGGCGCGCGCGCGGTCGAGCAGGAGGCCCGCGTGCGCGTTCGCGGCGTCGTAGTCGCCCTGGACCAGCGCGAGTGCGGTCGCCTCGTCGAGCGCCAGGATCATCGCGCCGGCGTCGCCGAGCCGCTCGGCGAACGCCGCGACGCGCTTCCAGGCGATGGCCGACTGGCGCGGCGCGCCGAGCGCCTGCTGCAGTTCGCCCACCGCTTCGGCGTACAGCATGCGGCCGCGCGGACCGATCAGCGGTGCGACCAGGTTGTCGGTGGTTTCCCATGCCGAATCAATGGCTTGGGCAACGGTTTGCGCGCTGGCGGCAAGCTTGCCGGCGCTGGACGGCGTGAGATCGTCGGCGTACAGGCCGTCGACGAGGCCGAAACCGGAGACGAGCGCCGCCAGCACGAGCGCTGTCAGCGGGCGGGGGCCGTGCTTGGCGGATCGGTGGTAAGACGGCATCGTCGATCGAACCCCTGCGTTCAATCCGTCCCTGTATGTGGCGAATTGTGCCTTACCGTAAAGCGATGTGAAGTAAACGATTGTGTGGGCCGTTTTGCCCCCGAAAGCGGCTCCGGCGTTATAAAATCCCGCTCTTGCCCGTTTCGAGCCCGTGCCATGTCCCGCCAGAATCCCAAGGTCGGCTTCGTCAGTCTCGGCTGCCCCAAGGCGCTGGTCGACTCCGAACGCATCCTCACGCAGCTGCGCGTCGAAGGCTACGACATCGTGCAGACGTACGACGACGCCGACGTCGTGGTCGTCAACACGTGCGGTTTCATCGACGCCGCGGTCGAGGAATCGCTCGACGCGATCGGCGAGGCGATGGCCGAGAACGGCAAGGTCATCGTCACCGGCTGTCTCGGCGCGAAGGCCGACGTGATCCGCGAGGCGCATCCCGACGTGTTGTCGATCTCCGGCCCGCAGGACTACGCGAGCGTGATGACCGCGGTGCACAAGCAGCTGCCGCCCAGGCACGATCCGTTTCTCGATCTGGTGCCGCCGCAGGGTCTGAAGCTCACGCCGAAGCACTACGCGTACCTCAAGATTTCCGAAGGCTGCAATCACCGCTGCTCGTTCTGCATCATCCCGTCGATGCGCGGCGACCTCGTTTCGCGACCCGTCGACCAGGTGCTCGCCGAGGCCGAAAAGCTGGTCAAGGGCGGCGTCAAGGAGCTGCTCGTGATCTCGCAGGACACGAGCGCCTACGGCGTCGACCTGCGCTATGCCGAGCGCGAATGGCGCGGCCGTTCGTACCGCACGCGCATGACCGAACTGTGCGAGGGCCTGTCCGAACTCGGCGCGTGGACGCGCCTGCACTACGTCTACCCGTATCCGCACGTCGACGAAGTCGTGCCGCTGATGGCGCAGGGCAAGGTGCTGCCTTATCTCGACATCCCGTTCCAGCACGCGAGTCCGCGCATCCTGAAGCTCATGAAGCGTCCGGGCGCGGTCGACAAGGTGCTGGCGCGCGTGAAGAACTGGCGCGAGATCTGCCCCGATCTGACGATCCGCTCGACGTTCATCGTCGGCTTTCCGGGCGAGACCGACGCCGAGTTCGAAGAGCTGCTCGACTTTTTGCGCGAGGCGCAGCTCGACCGCGTCGGCGCGTTCGCGTATTCGCCGGTCGACGGCGCGAAGGCGAACGATCTGCCCGATCCGGTCGACGACGACGTCAAGGAAGAGCGCCTCGAACGCTTCATGGAAGTCCAGGCGGAAATCAGCGCGCTGCGCCTGGAGCGCAAGATCGGTACGCGCATCAAGGTGCTCGTCGACCACGTCGACGCCGACGGCGCGGTCGCGCGTTCGGCCGCCGACGCGCCGGAAATCGACGGCGTCGTGCACGTCGACGACGGGCAGAAGCTCAGGCCCGGCGCGTTCGTCGAGGTCGAAGTGATCAACGCCGACCAGCACGATCTGTTCGCGCGCGTGGCGACCGCGAAACACTGATGCGTTTCGTGGCGCCGGCGCGCGCGGCGATACCGCGCTCGGTCTACGCGCAGGCGCCGCTCGCGGCGTGGCACGAATACGAGCGGTGGCTCGCGCGCGACGATTTCCCGCCGGTCGACGAACTCAACGACGGCTGGGCCGACGCCGGCGGACGCCGCTTCGTCGAACAGACGCCGGAACTGCTCGCCGACGGTCTGCACTACGAAACGCGCATCGCGCAGCACGGCCGGATCGCGACGCGCGCCGGCAACTGGCACGATTTCTTCAACGCGCTGGTGTGGCGCCGCTACCCCGCGATCAAGGCGTCGCTCAACGCGCGGCAGGTCGCCGAGATCGGCGTGATGGGCGACAAGACGCGCAGCCGCGCGCAGTGCGCGCTGACGCATTTCGACGAAGGCGGCGTGATCGTCGTCGTGCGCGATCCGGCGCTGGTCGGCCTGTGGGACGCGCACGACTGGCACGGCCTGTTCTGGCGCGAACGCGCGGCGTGGAACGACGGACGCATCGAGGCGCAAGTGTTCGGCCATGCGCTGCTGGAAATGGCGCTCGTGCCGGACACGGTGATCACCGGCAAGGCGCTCGCGATCGCCGATACCGTCTCGGCGATACCGGCCGTCGCGGCGGCGGTCGAGGCGGGGCTGGCGTTGAACGATCCGCAGGAACTTCGACCGCTGCCGATCTCGGGCATCCCCGGCTGGCACCGCGACAACGCGAGGGAGGCGTTCTACCGCGACGCGCCGTGCTTCAAACCGCTGCGGCCGGGACGTACCTATCCTGCGGTCCTATCAAGATCTTGAGAAACAGGCTTCCTGCCTGTTTCCCAATCGAACGGCGCAAGCAGAGCTTGCGCACCTTCTCCGAGCATCAACCGCTCACGCGATTGATGCTCGGGCGATCCATCCCTGGATCGCTGCAGCAGGTTTCTTTTCAACGGTTTATCGGTAGCGCAGCTATTGGGCGCGCGCGCAGTTCTCGAGCCACACGGTGTGGCGGAACTGGTCGTACTTCGAGAACTTGCCGGTCAACGCGATCTTGTTGCCCTCGCGCAGCGACAGCGTATACGCGGTCTGGTTCTTCGCCATCAGGCAGCTCACGCCGACCTTGAACTGCGGGTCCATCGGACCCGGCTTGATCAGCATGTCGCCGGGCTCGGGAATGTCGTAGCCGATGTTGTAGACGTCGCCGTCCTCCATGATGAACGCGGCACGGCCGTTCAGCGTGAACAGGCGGTCCTTGTAGCGCGCGTTGATGGTCGACTGATTTTCCTTCGCCTGGCGCGCGATCATCAGCGAGAACATCAGCGCCTCCATCTTCTCCGGCGCGTCCGACGTCGCGTCGTTCTTCTGCTTGACGACGAGGTCGCCTGCTGCGCCGGCCTGCACCTGCGTGAGCATCTTGCAGATTTCGGTCTTGATGCTTTCGGCCTTCGCGAACGCGCCGGCGTTGAGCTTCACCTCCATCTGCACCGTCGTCGCGCCGCGCTCGTTCGCCGCGGTGACGATCATCGGAATCGGCTTGTGCGAAAACGATTCGGGCTCTTCGATCAGGAGGCTGCCGCCTTCCGTGTCGGCCGCGAGCACGGTCATCTTCTGCGACTTGGCGATCGCCTGCATCTGGTTGATCGCGCTCGCGACCGTGAGATCGGCGAGCGCGACCGACGAGCGGTACGTCGTACCCGTGAACGCGTTGCCCTGCTTGTTGAAGTTCGATTCGCAGGTGCCGGCGAAAGCGTGCCCGGAGGCGAGCGCGCCGGCGAGCGACACGGAAGAGAGGAAGGCATTTCTATATTTTTTTGCAGTCATGTCGTTCGGGGCGCATTTGTCGACGGCGTGATTCAAGCACACGACGAAGCGCTTCATGACAACACGGCGACGCGCTTTCGGCGCATCCGGGACGAACGGCACGATGCGATACGCAAACCGCATCGCGACCGCCGCGAACGCGCGGCCGTCGCCCGGCGTCATTGCCAGATCTGGCCCGCGACCTGCCGCACCGTCGGCACCGCGCCCACCGTGCGCAGACGAAAGCTGCGCGCCAAGATGTCGGCGAACGGCGGAATCGGCGTCACGCCTTCCTCGTAGCAGGCGAGCCACGGGTAGATCGCGCGGATGCAGGCGGCGCGCACGGCGACACGGGTTTCGTGCGTCGGGCGTTGCAAGGCGGTGCCCCGGTGATGGCCCCGGGCATGGCTAGGGCGTCGCGACCGGCGCATGCAACTGCGAGACCGCGCGTGCGGCGAGGTCCTGCGCCATAGAGAACCGCAGCGGCAATTCGACGCGCACCACCGAGCGCGCGTCGTCGCCGGTATGCAGCGTCAGCGACCACCGGTCGCCGTACAGACAGCGCAGGCGCGAGCGCGTGTTCGCGAGACCGATGCCGCTGCCGGTGTCGCGTTGCGGCGCGTCGGCGGCGCTGCCGTCGTCGCTGACTTCGACGACGAGCGTCGCGCGCGTGCGCCGTATCGCGATCTCGACGACGCCCGGTGCGCGCCGCCGCGCGATGCCGTGGACGATCGCGTTTTCGGCGAGCGGCTGCAGCATCAGCGTCGGCACCAGCGCATGCAGACAGTCGGGATCGACCGCCCAGCGCACGCCGAGGCGATCGCCCAGGCGGATCTGCTCGATCGACAGGTATTGCCCGACGAGCGCGACTTCGTCGCGCACGGCGACTTCGTGGCCGGGGCTGGCGAGGCTGCGGCGCAGCAGGGCCGAGAGCGCGACGAGCATGCGGTCGGCGGCATCCTGGTCGATATGGATCAGCTCCGCGATCGAATTGAGTGCGTTGAAAAGAAAATGCGGATTCAACTGCGCCGAGAGCGTGTCCAGCCGCGCGCGGGACAGGCCCGATTCGAGCTCGGCGATGCGCAGGCGATTCTCGAACGTGTTCTGCATGCGCACCCACGCATAGCAGACGGCGAGCAGCATCAGCGTGCGCACGACGTTGAAGCGAAAGCTGCGCGCAAGCTGCGTCGCGAACGACGGCGCGGGTTCGATCGGGTCGGGCGCCCACGCGTCGAGCCACGGACCGATCGCGGCGAAATACGCCGCGTGCAGCACGAGCACGACGACGACCGCGGCGGCGAGCTTGACGGCGCTCGCTCCGAGCGTGCGGCGGCTCGGCACGACGCGCCGCGCCACCGCGACGAGAAACAGCGTGATCGGAATCCAGCACGCGAGCAGCGTGACGAACGTGTATGCGAACGCCTGCGGCCACGTCAGGCGCGGGTCGGACGCGTCGGGCAGCAGCGCGAGCTCGTCGGCGTAGACGAGGCCGTAGACGGTCCACAGGATCGTCGCCGCGGCGACCGTCGCGAGCATGCGCCGCGTGGCGCCGCGCAGTCCGGAAAAATACCGCCGGCCGACGCCTGCCGGCGTCGCGCTCATTCGTCGGCCGGCACGGCGAGGCCGAACGCCTGCCGCACGGGATCGCGATAGCTGCGTCCCGTCATCACCGTTTCGCCGTTCGCGAGACTCAGCCGGAACCGCGCCGACGGCAGCGGTTCGATCGCCGTGACGGCGTCGATGCGCACGACGATCGAGCGATGCACGCGCGCGAACAGCTTCGGGTCGAGTTCGTCCTGCACCGTGCTGAGCGGCTTGCGCAGCACGAAGCTGCGCGCGCCCGCGCGGATCTCGACGTAGTTCGCCTGCGCCTCGATGCAGTCGATCGTGTCGACGTCGACGAGCTGGATGCGCCGTCCGATCGGCAGCGCGAGCCGTTCGGGATACGCGGTGCCGCCCGCAGCCGGCGCCGTCGCGGCGCGCGCCTGGCGCACGCGGTCGAGCGCGACCAGCAGGCGCTCGGGCGCGACCGGCTTGACGAGGTAGTCGGTGGCCGCGACGTCGAACGCGCGCACCGCGTGTTCGGCGTATGCCGTGACGAACACGACCTGCGCGCACGGCGGATCCAGAAGCGCGAATGCCGAAAAGCCGTCCATCTCGGGCATTTCGATGTCGAGGAAGACGACGTCGGCGGGTCGGCCGGGCCACGCCTCGATCAGCGCATGCGCGTCGGCGTACTCGCCGACGAGTTCGACGTCGGGCTGCAGCGCGAGCAGGCGCTTCAACCGCGCGCGGGCGAGCGGTTCGTCGTCGACGACGGCGGCGCGCAGGGGAGTCATCGTGCGAGCGCTCCGATCGGTTCGGCGGCGACGTCGTTCGCCGCGGCCAGAAAGCGCAGCGGCAGCTCGACGCGTACGACCGACTGCTCGCCGCTGCCGGTATGCAGCGTCAGCGCCCAGTTTTCGCCGTACAGGCAGCGCAGCCGGGCCTGCGTGTTGTTGAGGCCGATGCCGGTGCCGCCCTCGCGCGGCGGCGCGTCGGTCGAGCGGCCGTCGTCGCGCACTTCGAGCACGAGCATGTCGGCCGCGCGCCGGATCGCGATGTGCACCGTGCCCGGCGCACGGCGCCTGGCGATGCCGTGGACGATCGCGTTCTCCGCGAGCGGCTGCAGGATCAGCGCCGGCACGAGCGCCTGCGCGCAGTCCGGATCGACCGTCCAGCGCACGTCGAGGCGGTCGCCCAGGCGGATCTTTTCGATCGCGAGGTATTGCGCGACGAGCGCGGTTTCCTCGTCGACGCGCACCTCGTGTTCGGGACTGACGAGACTGAAGCGCAGGAGCGCCGACAGCGCGACCAGCATGCGGTCGGCCGCGTCCGGATCGACATGGATGAGTTCCGCGATCGAATTGAGCGCGTTGAACAGAAAGTGCGGATTCAACTGCGCCGACAGCGCGTCGAGACGCGCGCGCGTCAGGCTCGCTTCGAGCTCGGCGATGCGCAGCCGGTTCGCCTGCACGTTCTGCCAGTAGCCCCAGCCGTAGGCGAGGCCGACGATCAGCCACGTCATCATGAAATTGAAGCGCACGCTGTGCCAGAACACTTCGGAAAACGCCGGCGTCGCGTCGTACCAGTAGCGCAGCACCGGATCGAGCGCCCATACGTACAGCGCGCGCAGCGCCAACACGGCGGCGACCAGGACGCACAGTTTCGCGGCGCCCGCGATGCGCATGCCGCGCGACAGCGGGATGCGGCGCACCGCCGCGACGATGAAGATCGTCAGCGGAATCCAACAGGCGACCAGGCCGATGAGGCTGTGCTCGAGCGCGAGCGCCCACGTCACGCGCTCGTCGCGCGGCGCCTGGAGATTGACGAGCTGCTCGGCGTAGATCAGCCCGTAGATCAGCCACAGCGCCGTCGTGACGATCAAGGTGGTGGCGGTTCGATGCATCCGACGAACGCTAGACGACGCCGCGACGGTATACAAGGGCAGTGCGTACGTTCGAGCACGCCACGGTGCCGTTCATCCCTCGACGGGTGCGATCGGGCGCACGGACGCCGCTTCGCGCGCCGCCGGCGCGAATCGCAGCGGCAGTTCGATGCGCACGGTCGAGCGTTCGTCGTCGCCGGTCGAAAAATGCAGCGCCCACGCGTCGCCGTAAAGACAGCGCAGCCGATCCTGCGTGTTGGAAAGCCCGATGCCGCTGCCGCCGGTGCGCGGCGGCGACTGCGCCGCGCGCCCGTCGTTGCGCACTTCGATGACGAGGCGTTCGCCGGCGCGCGCTATCGTCAGCGCGAGCGTGCCCGGCGCGCGCCGCCGCGCGATGCCGTGCACGATCGCGTTCTCGGCCAGGGGCTGCAGCATCAGCGCCGGTACCAGCGCCTGGGCGCACGTCGGGTCGATCGACCAGGCCACGTCGAGCCGTTCGCCCAGACGGATCTTTTCGATCGCGAGGTATTGGGCGACGAGCGCGGTTTCCTCGGCGACGGTGATCTCGTGTTCGGGGCTGGCGAGGCTGTAGCGCAAGAGGCCGCCGAGCGCGACCAGCATGCGGTCGGCGGCGTCGGCGTCGTGGTGAATGAGTTCGGCGATCGAGTTCAGCGCGTTGAACAGGAAATGCGGATGCAGCTGCGCGGCGAGCGCATCGAGCCGCGCGCGCGTGAGGCGCGTTTCGAGTTCGGCGATGCGCACGCGGTTCTGGTGCGTCTTTTCCAGATGTACAAAGAGATAGCAGACGAAGACGATCAGGAGAATCTTCGTGTGGCTGTAGAAGAACGCCTGCTTGAGGAGCATGCCCGGCGGCGGCAGCGGTTCGTGCCAGGGCGCGTAGATGCCGTCGACGAGCGGATGCGCGAGCCACGAGAACGCCGCGCGCGCGAGCACGGCCGTGGCGACGGCGGCGGCGAGGGTCAGGCCGCTCGAAAGCCACGTTTCGCGCGTCAGCGGCACGCGCCGCGCGAGCGCGAGAAACGCGAGCGTCAGCGGCGTCCAGTACAGGAGCGCGCCGGGCAGCAGCAGCTCGAGGCACATCGCATACGTGACGTTCGGGTCGTTCGCCGTCTCCAGACCGTGCACCTGCGCCGCGTTGACGAGCGCGTAGGCGAACCACACCAGCGTGACGACGGCTACGGCGGCGGCGTTCTTTCTGAGTCGGGGCATGGCGTCGTTCATGCGATAGGCGGGGCGGCGCGCGGCGGTCTCGCCTGCGTCGGCGTGTCGTGCAGCGGCAGTTCGATGCGCACCAGATACCGCTCGTCGCGCAGGCCCTGCGTCAGCGTCCACGCGTCGCCGTACAGGCAGCTTAGCCGATCCCGGGCGTTCGCAATCCCGACGCCGTGGCCCGGCGCGGGCGGCGCGGGCGCCGAGGGCGCGTCGTTGCCCACTTCGGCGACGAGCATCGCGCCCGAACGCCGGACGGCGATACTGACGGTGCCGGCCGCGCGCCGCCGCGCGATGCCGTGCACGACCGCGTTCTCGGCGAGCGGCTGCAGGATCAGCGCCGGCACGAGCGCGTCGGCGCAGTCGGCGTCGACCGACCAGCGCACGTCGAGGCGATCGCCGTAGCGGATCTTTTCGATCGACAGGAAATGCGCCGCGAGCGCGATTTCCTCGCCGACGCGAATCTCGTCGCGCGGATTGGCGAGGCTGAAGCGCAGAAGCGTCGCGAGCGCCTTGAGCATGTGCCCGGCCGCCTGCGCGTCGCGATGGATCAGCTCGGCGATCGAGTTCAGCGCGTTGAAAAGAAAGTGCGGATTCAATTGCGCCGACAGCGCGTCGAGGCGCGCGCGCGCCAGGCGCGTTTCGAGTTCGGCGATGCGCAGGCGGTTTTCGTGCGTGCGCCGGATCTGCACCCACGCAAAGCACAGGCAGACGACCAGCAGCACCTTGGTCTGCTGCAGGTAGATCGCACGCAGCAAGCCGTCCGGCAACGGCGGCAGCGGATCGAACGGCGAATACGCCTCGGCGAAGATCGGTTCGATCAGATAGCCGTACGCGGCGCGCGCGACGACCGCGGCCACCGTCGCCGCGACGAGTTTGGCGACGCCCCACGGCCACAGCGCGCCGGCGAGCGGCAGGCGTCGCGACAGCGCGAGAAATGCAAGCGTCAGCGGCGTCCAGAACACGAGCGCGTCGGGCACGTCGTTCAGCGCATGCAGCGAGAACGACTGATACGGCTCGCCGGGCATCCGCAGAAGGTACGCGTGCAGCGCGTCGGTCAGCGCGTAGACGGTCCAGCCGGCCGCGACCACGACCCATTCCCGGACGATCGCGCGACGGGCGGTCATGCGTCGGCCGGCCGCGTTTCGGGCGCGCGTTTTCCAGGCGCCTGCGTTTCGGGCGCGATGCGCAACGGCAGTTCGACGCGGACGGTGCGGCGGCCGGCCGCATCGATGCCCGCCGAGAGCACGTGATCGCCGCCGTGGAGGCCGCGCAGCCGCTCCAGGACGTCGGCCGGCGGCGCGGCGTGCGCGGCGTGCGGCGCGACCGGTTCGGCGCGAACCTCGATCGCGAGCCGTTCGCCGCGCGCCGCGATCGCGACATGCAGCGCAACGCGGTGCGCGTGCAGGACGTATTCGGCCAGCGCCTGCACGATCAGCGCAGGCACCAGCGCTCGCCCGCTGCCGGCATCGACCGACCAGCGCACGTCGAAACCGTGGCCGCGCGCGCGTTCGATCGCGAAGTAGTCGGTCGCGAGCGCGACTTCCGCGTCGACGGTGGTCTCGTGCGCGGCGCTCGCGAGATTGAAGCGCAGCAGCGTCGACAGCGACATCAGCGCGCGGTCGGCCGCGTCGGCATCGCGGTGCGCGAGCGTCGCGATGAGGTCGAGCGCGTCGAAGAGGAAACGCGGCTGCAACTGCGCCGAGAGCGCGTCGAGACGCGCGCCGGCCACGCTCCGTTCGAGTTCGGCGATGCGCAGACGGCTCTCGTGGGTCACGCGCAGATGCGTCCACGCGTAGCACACGAAAGCGATCACGCAGAGTTCGAAATGATAGCCGGCGAGGCTCCGCGCGAGATGTCGCGCCAGCGGTGCGGCCGGCGCGTTCCAGCCGGCGTAGAAGGCCGGCCGCCAGTGATTGGTCAGCCACAGCAGCGAATCCTGCGCGACCAGCGCGATCGCCAGCACCGCCGCGAGCCTGATCGCGCCGCGCGGCCACAGGTCGTGCGTCAGCGGCACGCGCCGCGCGACGGCGAAAAACGCGAACGTCAGCGGAATCCAGATCGCGAGCGTCCGAACCATCAGCATCTGCAGCACCGCGAGATACGTCAGGCCCGGGAACTCGTCGATCCACAACGCGCGGTATTGCAGCGCGTCGAGCAGCGTATAGGCGAACCACGCCGCGCAGATCGCGATCGAACGCCTGACGGCGGCCGGCCGCTCGCGGTTCATCGGCCGGCGCCGGACGCCGCGCGGACGGCCGGCGAACGCGACCGGTGCGCACGGCGGCTGCGCGACGTGCGTTCAGGCACCGTCCGGCGCCTCGTACGACACCGCGACGACGACGAACGTCGCGCGGCCGGAGGGCAGCATCGCCTCGAATTCGTCGTCGACGCGTTTTTTCAGCACCGCGCGCGCGAGCGGCGAATCGATGCTGATGAAGCCGCGCGCGGCGTCCGTTTCGTCGGGGCCGACGATGCGATAGCGGTGCACGGCGCCGTCGTCGTCCTCCACGTCGATCCACGCGCCGAAGAATACGGCGCTGCGGTCGGTCGGCGCGCCGTCGGCGATTTTCAGCGTCTGCAGGCGCTTGGTGAGATAGCGCACGCGCCGGTCGATCTCGCCGAGTTGCTTTTTGCGATAGATATACTCGGCGTTTTCGGAGCGGTCGCCCTCGGCCGCGGCGGCGCTGAGCGCCTGCACCACTTCGGGCCGCAGCTTGCGCCACAGGTACTCGAACTCCTCGCGCAGGCGCGCGTTGCCCTCGCGCGTGATGATCGCGGTCGAAGCGGCTTGCGGCGGACGCCAACGGCTCATGGCGGAATCGTCGTACGGAACGGGCGGCGATTGTAGCGGCGCGCGCGCCGGCCGATACAATATTCGCGTACCCGGGGGAACGCCTTGCTGATACTGCCGCTGCATCGCCGCCTTACGCGGCGCAATTTTCCGTTCGTCACGCTGGCGCTCGTGCTGGCGAATTTCTTCGTGTTCTTCGCGCTGCAGAGCCAGGACGGCGCTGCCACGCGCCGCGCGCTCGCGTTCTACGGCGACAGCGGCCTGGCGCAGGTCGAGTTTCCGGCGTACCGCGACTGGCTGCGCGCGCACGGCGGCAAGGATGCGGCCGAGCGTGCCGCGTTCGTCGAGCAGGCGCTCGCGGCCGGCAGCACCATGGCGGTGCTCGTGCTGCAGTCCGACCAGCCGTTTCTCTCGGCGCTGCGCAGCGGGACGGTCGTCACGCCGCAGGCCGAAAACTACGAGTCGTGGAAAAAAGAGCGCACGGAATTCGACGCGCTGTGGGGGCGGCGCTTTACGGATTCGCACGCGCTGAACTACCAGGAACTGAGCCCGTCGCGCATCCTCTGGGCGATGTTCATGCACGGAGGCATCGGGCATCTCGTCGGCAACATGGTGTTTCTGGTGATCCTTGGCCTCCTCGTCGAAGGCGCGCTCGGCGAAGCGCTGTTCGCGGCGGTGTACCTGCTCGGCGGCGTCGGCGCGTCGCTCGTGAGCCTGATGCTGCGCTGGGGCGATCCGGGCTATCTCGTCGGCGCGTCGGGCGCGATCGCCGCGCTGATGGGCGCGTACTGCGTGCTGTGGGGCATGCGCAAGGTGCGCTTCTTCTATTGGTTCGTCGTCGTGTTCGACTACGTGCGCGCGCCGGCGCTCGTGCTGCTGCCGGTGTGGCTCGGCTGGGAAGTGTTCCAATGGCTGTTCGCGGAAGGCAGCAACGTTGCGTTCGATGCGCACGCCGGCGGCATCGTCAGCGGCGCGCTGCTCGCGTTCGGTGTGCGCACGCTGCGCTGGGAGCGGCGCGATTTTCTCGACGAGGACGAAAAAGCCGAGCAGGTCAAACAGGTGCAGACCGATCTGGCGCAGGCGCTCGGGCACCTGGGCAAGCTCGAAATCGCGCAGGCGCGCGCCATCCTCGAAAAGCTCGACTCGGCCGGGCCGCCGTCGCCGGACGTGCGGATCGCGCTGTACCGCTGCGCGCGCTACGCGAACGATCTCGACGGGATGCACAAGGCCGCGCGGCACGCGCTGTCGCTGCCGCAGTCCGGACCCGTCGTGCACAAGCTCAAGGAACTGTTCGACGACTATCGCAAGGCGACGGGCGACCGCGTGCGTCTGGAGCCCGCGCTGATGCTCGTCCTCGCGCGCGCCTGGACGCGCATCGGCGCCGATGCCGACGCGCGTCTCGTGCTGCGGGCGCTCGCCGCGCGGCACAGCGCGCTGCCGGGCCTGCCCGACGCGCTGCTGGATCTGGCGCGGCGCCATCCCGAATCGTCGCCGCCGTGGCGCGACGACCTCGCGTTCGTGATCGAGAAGTTTCCGGCCAGTCCGGTCGCGCAGAAGGCGACTTTTCTGCTCGCGCAGGCCGGCTGACCGGTTCGAAGGGCGCCGGACCGGCGCTCGCGGCCTACGCCTGGCGGCCGAGAGGGGCCTCCTGCGGCAAGACGCCGATGATAGACTCCGCCGCTGCCAACAGGAGCGGGGAAGGGAGCGGCAATGGCCGGCAAAGCAGATTCCGTCAAGACGATTTTCTACGCGCTCGGCGCGAACTTCGCGATCTTCGTCGCCAAGCTGTTCGCCGCGATCGTAACGGGTTCGGGTTCGATGCTCGCCGAAGCGGTGCACTCGCTTGCCGACTGCGGCAACCAGGGGCTCCTGCTCCTGGGCTTGAAGCGCGCCAAGCAGCCGCCGTCGCCGGATTTTCCGCTCGGCTACGGCAAGGCGATCTATTTCTGGTCGTTCCTCGTCGCGCTGATGCTGTTCAGCGTCGGCGGCATTTTTTCGATTTATGAAGGAATCCACAAGCTGCACTCGCACGAGCCGCTCAAGTGGGCGTGGCTCGCGGTCGGCGTGCTGTCGTTCGGCATCGTCGCCGAGGCGTT
Organism: Tahibacter soli; assembly: GCF_025717065.2. GTDB lineage: Bacteria > Pseudomonadota > Gammaproteobacteria > Xanthomonadales > Rhodanobacteraceae > Tahibacter > Tahibacter soli. Next base: position 887,651 of record NZ_JAOVZO020000003.1, read on the forward strand.
CTCGATGTGGGGCTGCGTGCGCGAGGTGAACAAGGCGCGCGGCTCGCAGAGCCTGTGGCGCTGGTTCCGCGAAAGCCGCCAGAGCGAACTGATCGTGATCTTCGGCGAAGACCTCGCGGCGCTGCTCGGTCTCGTCTTCGCGCTGGTCGCCGTCATCGCGACGATGATCACCGGCAATCCGGTGTACGACGCGATCGGTTCGATCGGCATCGGCGTGCTGCTCATCGTCATCGCGGTGTTCATCGCGGTCGAGGTCAAGGCGCTCTTGATCGGGCAGGGCGTCGAACCGCGGGTCAAGGAAGAGATGCTGAAGTTCCTCGGCGAGCGGCCCGAGATCAAGAAGGTCTACAACCTCCTGACGCTGCAGCTCGGCCCCGATGTGATGGTCGCGATCAAGGCCGAGATGAGCCGTTTCCTGTCGCCCAGGGACATGATCGACGACATCAACCGCGTCGAGGCCGCGCTGCGCGCGCAGTTCCCGGACGTGCGCTGGTGCTTCTTCGAGCCCGACGCGGCCGACTGATGTCGGTGCCCCGGTCCGCGAACCGGGGCGCTTCAGCGGATTCCGATGCCGACGCCCACGCCGACGCGCCACGTCGGCTGGTCGAACTGGTAGCCCGCCGGCCAGCGGTGCACGTGTTCGGCGCGCACGAGCGGATAGACGTATTCGCTGTCCTGCACGCGCCCGACGCGCGTGCCGGCGAGGCTGCCGGTCGCGGTGACGAACAGGCCGTCGGGGTAGTCGTGACGCTCGGCGTAGCCGGGCAGCACGAGGATGAAGCGGCCCTGCGTCGCCGCGCGCGGCACCGGGCGCTGGGCGCGGTCGAGCGGATAGCCGAGCACCGTGACTTCCGTGCTGTCGGCGAGGTTCGACACCGCGAGTATCATGCCGCCCCACAGCACGGTCTGGTCGGCGTAGTTTTCGGGCGTCGCGGCCACTTCGTGCGGCATCGCGGCGACGGGCGGCGATGCGGGCATCAGCACGGGGCCGGTCGTCGCGCAGGCGGCGAGCGCAAGGCAGGACAGGGCGGCGGCGAGTCGGGCGGTCGTATTCATCGGCGGTTTCGACGGGGCGAATGGCCGACTATTGTCCGCCATCGCTGAACGGGGATTTAGCGACGGGTGTCATCGCGATGCGATGATGCTGCAACAATCGCGTTACTTCCGGCATTTTGCACTTTCGCGCGGGCTGCGAGACTGTCCCGCGACAACGCATCATCACGCAACATCATCAAGGGTCTTGGGGAATCCTATGAAACGCCTGTTCAAATGGCTCGGCATTCTGCTGCTCGTGCTCGTCGTCGGCATCGGCGCGCTGTTCGTGCACGTGTGGTACTTCAAGCCGGCGAAGATCGACTGGTTCTACGGCCGCGTGTTCGCGAAGTTCGCGGTGTCGAGCCCCGAAATGCTCTCGTCGATGCGCATCCTGCCGACCTGGCTCGATTTCTACAGCGACGATCTCGCCGACGCGTCGCCGGCCGAGGACCAGCGCCAGTTCGAGCTGGTCAAGGAAAGCCACGACACGCTGCTCTCGTACGACCGCAACGCGCTCGACGACAAGGGCAAGCTCTCGTACGACGTGCTCGAATACTTCCTGCGCCTGCAGGTGGAAGGCGACAAGTTCCGCGGCTACGGCTTCCCGGTCAACCAGATGTTCGGCATCCAGAGCGCGCTGCCGAACTTCATGGCCGACCAGCACCCGGTCACGAACGCCGGCGAGGCGAAGAACTACGTCACGCGCCTGGGCAAGTTCCCGGCGAAGTTCGACCAGGTCATCGAAGGCCTCGACCTGTACGAAGGCAAGGGCATCGTGCCGCCGCAGTTCACGGTCGAGAAGGTGCTCACGCAGATGCGCGACTTCTCGGGCAAGCCGGCGAAGGAGAACACGCTCTACGTCACGTTCAAGGAAAAGCTCGACAAGATTCCGGCCGACCAGATGGACCCCGCCACGCGCGAGCGTTTCCTCGGCGAAGTCGAGGGCGCGATCAACGCGTCGGTCTATCCGTCGTACAAGAAGCTGATCGCGCATTTCGAAGCGCTCGCGCCCAAGGCGCAGGGCAACTTCGGCGCGTGGCATCTGCCGAACGGCGACGCGTACTACGAATGGTGCGTGCGCCAGCACACGACGACCGAAATGAAGCCCGATCAGATCCATGAGATCGGCCTCGCCGAAGTCGCGCGCATCAGCGGCGAGATGGACGCGATCCTGAAGAGCCAGGGTCTTGCCGAAGGTACGATCGGCGACCGCGTGCGCGAGCTGACCAAGCGTCCGGACCAGCTGTTCCCGGATACGCCGGAAGGCAAGCAGGAACTGATCAAGCGCTTCCAGGACATCCTCAACGACATCGACGGCAAGCTTGGTCCCGCGTTCGACGTGCGCCCGAAAGTGGGCGTCGAAGTGCGTCCGGTGCCGGAGTTCTCGCAGGCGACCGCGCCCGGCGCGTACTACCAGCCCGGCGCGTTCGACGGCTCGCGTCCCGGCGTGTTCTACGCCAATTTGCGCAATGTAGCGGAAATGCCGAAGTTCACGATGCGCACGCTCGCGTATCACGAAGGCATTCCGGGCCATCACTTCCAGATCACGATCGCGCAGGAACTCACGGGCCTGCCGTTCTTCCGCCGCGTGCTGCCGTTCACTGCGTATGCGGAAGGCTGGGCGCTGTACACCGAGCGCCTCGCGTGGGAACTCGGCTTCGAGAACGATCCGCTCGACAACCTCGGCCGCCTGCGCGACGAAATGATGCGCGCCGTGCGCCTCGTCGTCGACACCGGCATCCACGCGAAGAAGTGGACGCGCGAACAGGCCGTGGCCTACATGCTCGAGAACACCGGCATGGTCGAAACCGACGTCGTCGCCGAGATCGAACGCTACTTCGTCATGCCGGGCCAGGCGCTCGGCTACAAGGTCGGCATGTTGAAGATCCTCGAGCTGCGCGAGCGCGCGAAGGCGGCGCTCGGTCCGAAGTTCGACATCCGCCAGTTCCACAACCAGGTGCTGACGGTCGGCTCGCTGCCGATGGTGCTGCTCGAACGCGTGATCGACGACTGGATCGCCAAGTCGAAGGGCGCGTAACCTCGGGCGATGACGCGCCGCGCCGCTGCGCGCGGCGCGTCATTCGCCGACGATCCACTCCACGCCGTGCTGGCCGAAGCGGCCCTGCGCCATGTGCTGCGTCAGTACCGGCAGCAGTTCTTCGAGCTGCTGGTCGAACTTCCACGGCGCGTTGACGACGACCATGCCGGTGCCGTTGAGCCGAAGCGCCGAATTGTCCGGATGCAGCAGGAGCTCAGCGGCGAGCACCTTGGTGAAGCCCGAGGTCTTGAGCCAGCGATAGAACGGCTGCAGATGCTGGCGCAGCTTGATCGGATACCAGATCGCGTAGACGCCGTTCGGCCAGCGCGTGCGCGCCGCGGCGAGCGCCGCTTCGATCACGCGAAATTCCGAATCCTGCGCCTCGAACGGCGGATCGATCAGCACGAGCCCGCGTTTTTCCTTCGGCGGCAGCATCGCCTTGAGCGCGGCGTAGCCGTCGCGCTCGTGCACGGCGACGCGCGCGTCGCCGCGAAACAGTTCCCTGAGCCGCGCGCATTCGTCCGGCTGCAGCTCGCACAGCTGCGCGCGGTCGTTTTCGCGCATCAGGAGGCTCGCGATCAGCGGCGAGCCGGGATAGACCGACAGATCGTGCGCCGGCCGATGGGCGTTGAGCGCGCGCACGAGGTTCAGGTACACGTGCAGCGCGGCGGGCAGGCGCGTGGCTTCGAGCAGGCGCAGCACGCCGTCGGCGTGTTCGCCGGTCTTGAGCGCTTCTTCGCCGCGCAGGTCGTAGCGGCCGCTGCCGGCGTGCGTGTCGATGTAGCAGAACGGCGTCGCCTTCTGCTTGAGCGCTTCGATCAGGCCGACCAGCACGCTGTGCTTGAGCACGTCCGCGAAATTCCCTGCGTGATAGGCGTGGCGGTAGTTCATGACGCGCTCCGTTGCGTTGCGGACATCAGTATGGGGAACGGCGTTGTGGCGGACAACGCTTGACGGACGGCATCCAACCTTCCGGCGCATTCGCGCATCCATGACTTCCGGCACCTACCCGCGGGTGCCGGCTGCGCGAGTGTCCGCGAGCCCATCGGGGAACATCCATTCGGAGCTGCACATGAAACGCGTGTTCAAGTGGCTCGGTATTCTGCTGTCCGTGCTGATCGTCGGCGTCGGCGCGCTGTTCGTGCACGTGTGGTACTTCAAGCCGGCGAAGATCGACTGGTTCTACGGCCGCGCGTTCGCGAAGTTCGCGCTGGAAAGTCCGGAAATGCTGTCGGACCTGCGCATCGTGCCGCCGTGGCTCGACTTCTACGGCGACGATCTCGACGATGCGTCGCCCGCCGGCGTGCAGCGCGCGTTCGACCTGACGAAAGACACATACGACATGCTGCGCTCGTACGACCGCGGCGCGATCGACGAGAAGGCACGGCTGTCGTACGACGCGCTCGAGTATTTTCTGCGCCTGCAGATCGAAGGCGACGCGTTTCGCGGCTACGAATTTCCGGTCAACCAGATGTTCGGCGTGCAGAGCACGCTGCCGAACTTCATGGCCGAGACGCATCAGGTGACGAACGCTCGCGAAGCGAAGGATTACCTCGCGCGCCTTTCGAAGTTTCCGGTGAAGTTCGACCAGGTGATCGAAAGCCTGACCGGCTACGAGGCCAAGGGCGTGATCCCGCCGCAGTTCACCGTCGAGAAGGTGCTCGTGCAGATGCGCGAGTTCGCCGCGACGCCGGCGAGGCAGAACGTGCTGTATGCGACGTTCAAGGAAAAGCTCGACAAGATTCCGGCCGGCGAGATGGACGCCGCCACGCGCGAGCGCTTCCTCGGCGACGTCGAGAACGCCGTCAACGCGTCGGTCTATCCGTCGTACAAGAAGCTGATCGCGCATTTCGAAGCGCTCGCGCCGAAGGCGCAGGGCAACTTCGGCGCATGGCACCTGCCCAACGGCGACGCGTACTACGCGTGGTGCGTGCGCCAGCACACCACCACCGACATGAAGCCCGAGGCGATCCACGAGATCGGCCTCGCCGACGTGGCGCGCGTCGGCGCTGAAATGGATGCGATCCTGCGCGATCAGGGCCTCGCCGAGGGCACGATCGGCGACCGCGTGCGCGAGATCGGACGCCGGCCGGACCAGCTGTTCGCGAACACCCCTGAAGGTCGCCGCGAGATGATCGCGCGCTTCCAGCAGATCCTCGACGAGATCGACAAGGGGCTCGGCTCCGCGTTCGACGTGCGGCCGAAGCTCGGCGTCGACGTGCGCGCCATCCCGGAGTATTCGCAGGCGACCGCGCCGATCGGCTATTACATGTCGGGCGCGTTCGACGGCTCGCGGCCGGGCGTGTTCTACGCGAACACGCGCGACACCGCCGAGGTGCCGAAATTCATCATGCGCAGCCTCGCGTATCACGAGGGCACGCCGGGCCACCACTTCCAGATCACGATCGCGCAGGAACTCACCGACCTGCCGTTTTTCCGGCGCATCCTCGGATTCACCGCGTTCGCCGAAGGCTGGGGCCTCTATGCCGAGCGGCTCGCGTGGGAGCTCGGCTTCGAGAACGATCCGCTCGACAACCTCGGCCGCCTGCGCTTTGAAATGGTGCGCGCGGTGCGGCTCGTCGTCGACACCGGCATCCATGCAAAAAAGTGGACGCGCGAGCAGGCCATCGCGTACATGCGCGACAACACCGGCATGGCCGAGGCCGACGTGGTCGCGGAGATCGAACGCTATTTCGTGTTCCCGGGACAGGCGCTCGCCTATAAAATCGGCATGCTGAAGATCCTGGAGCTGCGCGAGCGCGCGAAGGCCGCGCTGGGCTCGAAGTTCGACCTGCGGCAGTTCCACAACCAGGTGCTCACGAACGGCGAGCTGCCGCTCGTGCTGCTCGAAGGCGTGATCGACGGCTGGATCGCGCGAACGAAGGCGGGCTGATCGGGAAACATGCTCAGGGTAGAAACGTATACCGGCGCGCACGTCGCGCCGCATCTCGACCGCGTCGCGGCGCTGCGCATCGCCGTGTTCCGCGACTGGCCGTATCTGTACGACGGCGACGCGGCCTACGAAGCGACGTATCTGGCGACGTATACGCGCTCGGCGCGCAGCCTGTTCGTGCTCGTCTTCGACGGCGACGCGGTCGTCGGCGCGTCGACCGCGCTGCCGCTCGCCGACGAGACCGACGCGTTCCGGGCGCCGTTCGCCGCGCACGGCATCGGCGTCGACGACGTGTTCTATTTCGGCGAATCGGTGCTGCTGCCGGCGTATCGCGGGCGCGGTCTCGGCCACGCGTTCTTCGACCGCCGCGAGGCGCATGCGCGCGCTTGCGGCGGCTTTCGCACGACCGCGTTCTGCGCCGTGCAGCGCGACGCGAACGATCCGCGCCGGCCGCCGGGCCATCGCGACAACGACGCGTTCTGGACGAAGCGCGGCTACGCGCGGCGCGACGATCTCGCGTGCGAACTGCCGTGGAACGAACTCGACCGCGGCGAGACGCCGCACCGCCTGGCGTTCTGGCTGCGCGCGCTGGAGCCGGCATGAGCCTGCGCCTCGCGCTCGCGCAGTGGCGCATCGGCGAACCGGCGACGTTCGACGCGTTCGCCGCGCGCGTGCGCGCCGAACTGGACGCCGCTGCCGACGAGGGCGCCGCGCTCGCGGTGCTGCCGGAATACCTGTCGCTCGAACTCGCCGCGACGTTCGATGCGGACATCCGCGGCGACTTCGTGCGCTCGCTCGCCGCGCTGCAATCGCTGTACGATGACTGGCTCGCGCTGTTCGCCGATGCCGCGCGCACGACCGGCATGCACGTCGTCGCCGGCACGTTTCTCGCGCGGCAGGACAACGGCCGCTATCGCAACCGCGCGTGGCTGTTCGCGCCGGACGGCCGCCGCGTGTTCCAGGACAAGCTGAGCCTGACCGGCTTCGAGCGCGGCAGCGGCGTCGTCGAAGCCGGCGACGCGTTGAAGACGTTCGATACGCCGTTCGGCCGCGTCGGCATCGCGATCTGCTACGACAGCGAATTTCCGCTGTACGCACGCGCGCAGTGCGAAGCGGGCGCGCGGCTGATCCTCGTGCCGAGCTGCACCGACACCGATGCCGGCGCGACGCGCGTGCGCGTCGGGTGCATGGCGCGTGCGCTCGAGAACCAGGTGTACGTCGCGCAGTCGGTAACGGCCGGCGAAGCGCCATGGAGTCCGGCGCTCGACGTCAACACCGGCGTCGCGGCGCTGTATGCGCCGAGCGATCGCGGTCTGCCGCCCGACGGCGTCGTCGCGCGCGCCGAGACGGGGCCGACGTGGCTGATCGCCGATCTCGATCCCGAACGCCTCGCGACTGTGCGACAAACGGGACAAGTCGCAAACGCGGCAGACTGGGACGATCAGCTGCGGCCGAGCGTGCGCGTTGCCAAGGTCGAGAAACTGTCCGACGAAGCCGCGTCGGAGCCCCCTTGAGTCAAGGGGCGGCCAAGCGATTGCGAAGCAAGCGCTTGGCGGGGATGTGGGAAGCACGCGGCCTATCCAGAAATGCGGCGTCGACGGTTGCCCGTAGTTTTCCGATTGGCGATCAACTGCGCCCGAACGTACGGGCGGCGATCGTCGAATCGATCAGGCGAACAGACTGACGCCGCGCACCAGCCACAGCGAGAAGCCCGCGAGGCCGCTGGCGATCATCGCGGCGGCCAGCACGTCACTCGGAAAGTGCAGGCCGAGCACCACGCGCGAGGCCGCCACCAGCAGCGTGAACGGCACCAGCACCGCCGCGAGCCACGGGAAGTACGCGCAGGCCACCAGCGTGAAACTCACCGCGTGCAGCGTGTGGCCGGACGGAAAACTGTACTCGTCCAACGGTGGAATATGTGCCACGATGCCTTCGTGCGCGCGGAACGGGCGCGGCCGGCGCGTATGCTTTTTCAGCGCGCGGTAGATCAGGAGCGCGGCGATGCCGGTCGCGGCCATGTGCGCGGCGGCCTGCGCGCCGCGCGCGCCGAGCGTCAGCGCGAGCACGCCCATCAGCGTGTACCAGAACACGCCGTCGCCGAGACGGCTGACCACGCCGAAGAACCGCGCGATCGCGCGGCGCGTGCCCCAGCGGTTGGCGGCCAGGCACAGACGCCACTCGCCGCTTTTCACTTCCAGGCGGTTCCAGCGTTCGATCGCGTTCATGGTCGGTTTCTCCCGGACAGCGCGGCCAGCAGTTCGGCGAAGTGGTCGGTAACGGATTGCGGACTGAGCGGCAGCATCGCCTCGCGTCCGGCGGCGGCCATCGCGCGGCGCGCGTCGGATGCGCGCGCAAGGTCGAGCGCGGCGGCGACGAACGCGTCGGCGTCGCCCGGCGCGATGCGGCGGCCGGTGCGGCCGTCGTCGATGTGTTCCTTCGCCGCGCCGTAGTCGAACGCGACGGTCGCGACGCCGCTCGCCATCGCTTCGAGCGTGACGTTGCCGAACGTTTCGGTGAGGCTGGCGAACAGGAACAGGTCGCCGCACGCGAAGTGGCGCGCGAGCGCCTCGCCGCGGAGCGAACCGGTGAAGATGAAGTCGGGGTTCGCGGCGGCGAGCGCGGCGCGCGCCGGACCGTCGCCGACGAACACGTAGCGCGCGTGCGGCAGTTCGCTTTGGATCGCGCGGAACGCGCGCACGCCGAGATCGAGGTTCTTTTCCGGCGCGATCCGGCCGACGTAGATGACCGCGAGATCGTCCGGCGTCAGACCCCAGCGGCGGCGCAGTTCGGCATCGCGGCGCGCGGGATCGAACAGATGGGTGTCGACCGCGCGGCGCAGCAGGCGCACGTCGCCGAAGTCGCGTTCGCGCAGAAAGCGCGCCAGTTCGTCGGTCGGCACCAGCGTCGCGGCGGCGAGGCGATGGAAATGCCGCAGCCAGGCGAACACGAGCGGCGTCAGGAAGCCCACGCCGTAGTGGCGCGCGAAGTCGTCGAAGCGCGTGTGGAAACCGGTGCTCGCGGCGATGCCGAGACGGCGCGCGGCGCGCAGGGCGGAGTGTCCGAGCGGGCCCTCGGTCGCGACGTAGATCGCGTCGGGCCGCTGTGCGCGCCACAGCGCTTCGAGCCGGCGCCGCGCCGGCAGGCCGAAACGCAGGCCCGGATAGCGCGGGATCGCCGCGCCGCGCATGAGAACGTCTTCGGCCACGCCGTCCGCACTGCTCGGCTGGGCCTGGTGCGGCCGGATCAGCTGCACGGCATGGCCGCTGCCGCCGAGTCCCTGGGCGAGCGCCTGCACGGTCAACGCGACGCCGTTGATTTCGGGCGGGTAGGTCTCGGTGACGATCGCAATGCGCACGGCGGGCGGCCTGGTGGTTTGCGCAAGCCTGCGGGCCGGCGTTTGCGCGGCCGTTGCCGGCAGGTGACAGGTCAATGACGGCGCCGCCGGTCATGTAACATGACTGTCACAAACACGTCCCAGCATGCGCCGATGCCCGTTTCCGCTACCGCCGCGCCGTTGGCTGCGCGCGCCCTTGCCCGATTGCCGTCACGATTGCGTCGCGAACGCCTGCTCGGCGTTTTCGTGACGGGCGCGGCCGTCGTCGTGATTGCGGCCGTGCTCGGCATTCCCGCGTTTCTGCTGCTCGACGCCGGCGTCGAGCCCGTGCGGTTCGATCGCCTGTGGCCGCTCCTGGCCGGCAGCTTCAAGGCCGCGCTGTTCGCGCTCGCTTTCGCGTTTCCGCTCGCGCTCGCGGCTGCCGCGTGGTGCGCGCGCTTCGCGCGGCCCCGGCTGCGCGCGTGGCTCAAACCGCTGTTCGAACTGTTCGAAGCCGTGCCGGCCGTCGTGCTGGGGCTCGTCGCCGCCGTGACGCTGGCGCCGTGGCTCGCCCGGCACGTGCTGGCCTTTGCCGCGTTTCTCGCGCTCGCGCCGCCGGCGCTCGCGCTGGCCGGCATCGCATGGCAGGCGTTCGCGCCGCGCGCGTGGCAGCGTCGCTGCGACGGCCGCGAGGCATGGCTCGCTGTGCCGGCGTTGATTGCGGTGGCGCTCGTTGCCGCCGCGCTCGGCGGTCCGCTCGCGGCGGTGCTGCCGGCCGCGCTGTCGCAGCCGGCGACGCCCTGGAACGCGCTCGTCGTCGGCGTCGTGCTCGGTCTTGCGGTGATGCCGACGATGTTCACGCTCGCCGAGGACGCGCTGTTCGCGGTGCCGGCGAGTCTCTCCGACGGCGCGTACGCGCTCGGCGCGACGCGCTGGCAGGCGCTGGCCGGGTTGATCCTGCGCGCCGCGAGTCCGGGCATCGCCGCGGCCGTGCTGCTCGGTTTCAGCCGCGCGCTCGGCGAAACGATGATCGTGCTGATGGCGAGCGGCAACACGCCGCTGTCCGACGCCGACCCGCTCTCCGGCCTGCGTTCGATCGCCGCGAACCTCGCACTCGAAGCGCCGGAGGCCGTACCTGGCGGCGCACACTACCGGCTGCTGCTGACGTCCGCGCTGTGGCTGTTCGGCGCGTGCTTCGTGCTCAATTCGATCGCCGAGGGCGTGCGCGGTCGCCTGCGCCGCCGCTACACGGCGCTGTGACCGTGGCTCGCGCACGCAACGCGCGGCGTACCGACGCCGCCGGGCTCTGGCTCGCCGCCGCGGGCATCGCGATCAGCCTCGCCGCGCTCGTCGGCCTCGTCGCGCTGCTCGCGTCGCAGGCGTTGTCGGGTTTCGCCGTCAGGCCGATCGAAGAAATCCGCTGGCGCGAAGTCGACATCGTGCGTCAGGAGCTCGCCGCGCTCGTCGCCGACGACGGCGCGCATCTCGTCGTGCGCGGCAGCGAGACGGAGCGTGCCGGCGGCGCGTATCGGCGCGTCGCGCTGGCCGACGTCGTCTCGCGCGAACGGCCGCGCGACGCGGTAAGTCTGCGCCTGGCCGACGGCCGCGAACTCGTCGCGCGCGGCGACGTCGCCGCGTGGCTCGCGCTGGAGAACGCCGCGACGATCGCCGCGCCGGGACTGCCGCCCGGCCTGCGTCGCGCCGACGTCGTCGAAGCGATCGCGCCGAATGCGCTCGGTCTCGGCGCGCGCGCCGCCGTCGTCGCGTCGCGCGCGTGGCAGTTCGTTGCCGGCGACGAGCGCCGCGACGACGGCCTGTTCGCGGCGCTCGTGGGCACGGTCGTGCTGGTGTTCGCGATGAGCATTCTCGTCATGCCGCTCGGCGTGCTCGCGGCGCTGTGGCTGCACGAATATGCGGGCGACGGCATCGGCGCGCGCGCGATCCGCGCCGCCGTCGCGAATCTGGCCGGCGTGCCGGCCGTGATCTACGGCCTGTTCGGCCTCGTGCTGTTCGTGCACACCGTCGGCGCGAATCTCGACGCGTGGCTGTTCGCCGACGCGCTGCCGTCGCCGACGTTCGGCAGCGGCGGTCTGATGTGGGCGTCGATGACGCTCGCGCTGCTGACGCTGCCGGTGGTCGTCACCGCGACCGAGGAAGGGCTCGCGCGCGTGCCGCAGGGATTGCGTCAGGCGGCGCTCGCGCTCGGCGCGACGCGCGCGGAGCTGATCCGGCGCGTCGTGCTGCCGGTCGCGCGGCCGGCGCTTTTGACCGGCCTGATTCTCGCGATCGCGCGCGCGGCCGGCGAAGTCGCGCCGCTGATGCTCGTCGGCGTCGTCAAATACGCGCCGGCGCTGCCGGTCGACGGCGAGTTTCCGTATCTGCACGCGTCGCGGCAGTTCATGCACCTGGGCTATACGGTGTACGACCGCGCGCTGGCCGGCGGCGACGCGCTGCGCTCGACGCCGCAAGCCTATGCCGCGGCGCTGCTGCTCGTCGCGGTGGTCGCGATCCTCAACCTGTCGGCGATCGTCGTGCGCAATCGCCTGCGCGAATCGACGCGGGGCCTTGCATGAACGTACCGACGCCGGCGATGACGCCGGATCTGCTCGACGGACTGGAACTCGCGCTGTCGGCGCGCGGCGTCGTCGTCGACTACGCGGGCCGGCGCGCGCTCGACGGCGTCGATCTCGACGTGCCGCGGCAGCGCGTCACGGCGCTGGTCGGTCCGTCCGGCTGCGGCAAGTCGAGCCTGCTGCGCTGCTTCAACCGTTTGAACGACGAGATCGCCGATTGCCGCGTCGCGGGCGAGGTGCGCCTGTTCGGCGAGGACGCGTACGCGGACGGCGTCGCGCTGCCGGACCTGCGCCGCCGCGTCGGCATGGTGTTCCAGAAACCCAATCCGTTTCCGCTGTCGGTGTCCGACAACGTCGCGTTCGGGCTGCGCCTGGCCGGCCTGCGTTCGCGCCGCGAGATCGAGCAGCGCGTCGAAGCGGCGCTGCGCGCCGCCGCGTTGTGGGACGAGGTGCGCGACCGTCTCGGCGACAGCGCGCTCGCGCTGTCGGCCGGCCAGCAGCAGCGGCTCGTCATCGCGCGCGCGATCGCGGTCGAACCGGACGTGCTGCTGATGGACGAACCGGCCTCGATGCTCGACCCGATCTCGACGCTGCGGTTCGAGGAACTCGTCGTCGCGCTGGCCGAGCGATACACGGTGCTCGTCGTCACGCACAACATGCAGCAGGCCGCGCGCGTCGCCGACTACACCGCGTTCATGCGCGGCGGACGGGTGCTCGAAGTGGACCGTACGGAAGCGATCTTCACGAACCCGCGGCTGCGCGAAACGGAAGACTACATCACCGGTCGATCGCGCACCGGTTAGGCGTACTATCGACCTTGCCGCAGAGGAATGTTTTTGTTGCGCTGCGGCGACGATCGCGCCCGAGAGACGCCGGCGAATCGTACGAAGTGTAACGTGATAAAAGTATCGTAAAGTTCCGTCGAGCCTCGAAACCCGAAGAAGCGCAATGGATCGTCTGCACCTCAGCCAGCATATTTCGCAGCAGTTCAACACCGAACTTGCGGCCCTGACGCGCCAGGTGCTGGCGATGGGCGGTCTCGTCGAAGCGCAGCTGGCGACCGCGCTCGAAGCGCTCGCCGAGCGCGACGCGCGGCGTTCGGCCGACGTCATCGCGCGCGAGGACGCGGTCAACGCCGCCGAACTCGAAATCGACGCGCGCTGCACGCAGATTCTCGCGCGGCGCCAGCCGGCGGCGTCGGACCTGCGCCTCGTGCTCGCGGTGGTGCGCATGGTCGCGAATCTCGAGCGCATCGGCGACGAGGCCGAGCGCATCGCCAAGCTCGCCGAAAAACTCGGCAACACCGTGGAACTGGCCGAAAGCTACGTCTTCAAGCTGACGCAGATGGGCGCGCTCGTGCGCGACCAGTTGCGCGGCACGCTCGACACGTTCGCGCGCATGGACGAAACGCGCGCGCTCGAACGCTTGCGGCGCGATCGCGAGGTCGACGTTCTGTACAAGGAACTCGCCGCGATGCTCGTGACGCTGATGCAGCGCGAGTCCGAACGCGTGCCGGCGGCGCTCGACCTGCTCTGGTGCGCGCGTTCGCTCGAACGCATCGGCGACCGCTGCAAGAACCTGTGCGAGCAGGTGATCTATCTCGTGCGCGGCAAGGACGTGCGGCATACGGGGCTGGCGAAGTCCACCACACCGCCGGAAAACTAGACTCCCTCTCCCCCAAGCGAGCTTGGGGGAGAGGGCTTGAGCGCTACCGTCCGAACGGATTGCGCAACCGCGAGAGCATGCCGCCCTTCGCGTCGAGGGCTTCGCCGAAGCGCGGCTTGTCGCTTTCGACGAAGCCGATCGCGTAGTACGCGTTGACGTAGTCGACGACGTCGCCAAGCGGCGCGCCGCTCGCGTCGCTGATGTCGGCGAGCGTGGCGTAGTCTTTCATCATGAACGTCGCGATGCGGAAGTGCTTGGCGAACTCGCGCTCGCTCTGCGGGTACTTCGCGAGCTTGAACTTCGCGCCGCGGTCGAGGCCGGGCAGCAGTTCGCCCTTCGAGCGGTTGACCGTGTAGAACCACAGGAGCCGGCTGTACGGCTGCGGGTTCGCGCTCTTGGCGGCCGCGAACTCGGCCGGCGAGAGCTCCTGCCAATCCGATACTTTGATCGTTCGTGAACAATGCGGCGCCAGCGCCCGCAGGCCGGTCGCGGCGCTGTGCCACGTCTGCGAGGCCGGATCGAGCACGAGGTCGGGCGCGTCGGGCGTGACGAGCCGCGACGGCGCCGCGAGCGGCGTGCTCGTGAGGTAGTCGACGAGCGTCAGCTCGCGCGGCGGCGCGACGGCCGGCGCGGGCGGGGGCGGTGCGGGCGCCGGTGCGGTCGGGCGCGGCGGCGCCGGCTGGCGGATCAGTTCGGACACCGGCCGCACCGGCTCGCGCGGCGCGGGCACCGGCGTCGGCGCCGCCACGGGGGCGGGTGCGGGCTCGTTCGGCGGTTCGTAGGTGTTCGCGTAGCCGGCGTTCGCGTTGCCGACCTCGAGCGCGAACATCGCGAGCACGCCGGCGACGCCGTCGAGCGTCAACGGGCGCGGCAGCAGCAGGTCGGATTCGCGCGCCGAATCGCGCGCGGTGAACGCCGCGGTGCGCGTGCCCGAAGCGCTGGCCTTGAGCCAGGCCATGTGGCCGAACACCGAGTCGACGTCGACCACGACCAGGTCGGCGTCGCCTTCGGTGCCGATGTCCCAGCGCTGGCGCAGGCGCGAGGCCGCCGCTCCGACGAGATTGCGGAACTCGGTCTCCTCGGCCGGGCTTGCGCCGACCAGGACGATCTTATAGGCCATCCGGATGCTCCCCTAAGAGCGGCGCCGGTGCGGAACGCACGGCGAGTGACGGTGATGTTGCCCCAATTGTCGCGAACGCGGCGGGGGCGTCAACTGGCACGCGTCATGCCGGCGCCGGCTCGGGCGCCGCCGGTCGCGCTTCGCGCTGCTGCATCGTCCACAGCGCCGCATAGCGGCCATGGGCGGCGAGCAGGCTCGCGTGGTCGCCGCGTTCGACGATGCGGCCCTGGTCCAGCACGACGATTTCGTCCGCGTCCACGATCGTGGAGAGCCGGTGCGCGATGACGAGCGTCGTGCGGTCGCGCGCGATTTCGGCCAGCTCGGCCTGGATGATCTTCTCGGTGCGCGTGTCGAGCGCGCTGGTCGCCTCGTCGAACACGAGCAGCGCGGGATTCTTGAGCAGCGTGCGCGCGATCGCGACGCGCTGCTTCTCGCCGCCGGACAGCTTCAGTCCGCGCTCGCCGACGGTCGCGTCGTAGCCCTGCGGCAGCGACACGATGAAATCGTGGATATGTGCCGAACGCGCCGCGGCGATCACTTCCTCGCGCGTCGCCTCGGGTCGGCCGTAGGCGATGTTGTAGTAGATCGTGTCGTTGAACAGGACCGTGTCCTGCGGAACGATGCCGATCGCCGTGCGCAGCGAATCCTGGCTGACCTGCCGGATGTCCTGGCCGTCGATGCGGATCGCGCCGCCGCTGACGTCGTAGAAGCGGTACAACAGGCGCGCCAGCGTCGATTTGCCGGCGCCGGTCGTGCCGACGACCGCGAGCGTCTTGCCGGGCGGGATGCGGAAATCGACGTCGTGCAGGATCGGCCGCGCGGGGTCGTAGTGAAAGTCGACGTGTTCGAACGACAGTTCGGCGCCGGTCACGGCGAGCGGCGGCGCATCGGGCGCGTCGCGCACTTCCTGCGGCTCGTCGAGCAGCGCGAACATGCGCTGGATGTTCGTCAGCGCCTGCTTGACCTCGCGATAGACCATGCCGAGATAGCTCAGCGGAATCGACAGCTGGATCAGGAACGCGTTGACGAGCACGAGGTCGCCGATCGCCATGCGGCCTTCCGCGACGCCGACGGCGGCGCGCCACAACAGGAGCGTCAGGCCGATCGCGACGATGCCGGCCTGGCCGATGTTGAGCACGGCGAGCGTCTTGAGGCTCTTGACCGTCGCGTTTTCGAGTTTCGTCAGCGCCGAGTCGAAGCGGCGCTGTTCGTGTTCTTCATTATTGAAATATTTGACCGTCTCGTAGTTGAGCAGAGAATCGACGTTGCGTGCGTTCGCCTCGGTGTCGGCCTCGTTCGCGGCGCGGTAGTAGCGCAGGCGCCATTCGGTGACCGAGAACGTGAACGCGATGTAGGCGACCAGCGTGCCGAGCGTGATCACGGCGAAGCTCGCGTCGTAGCGCGTGACGAGAATGATCGCGACGACGGCGATTTCGAACAGCGTCGGCAGGATCGTGTACAGCGTCCAGTCGAGCAGGTCGGAAACGGCGGTCATGCCGCGTTCGACGTCGCGGGCGACGCCGCCGGTCTTGCGGTCGAGATGAAAGCGCAGGCTCAGCCCGTGCAGGTGGCGGAACACGGCGAGCGTGATCTTGCGCGACGTGCGCGCCATGACGCGCGCGAACACGATCTGGCGCAGCTCCTGGAACAGCGACGAGGCCAGGCGCAGCGCGCCGTACGCGACGAGCGGAACGAGCGGCAGCAACAGCAGCGACGGCTTCACGTCGAGCGCGTCGATGAGGTCCTTGAGCGTCAGCGGCACGGCGATCGTCGCGAGCTTCGCGGCGATCAGGCAGCCGATCGCGAACGCGACGCGCCCGCGGTACGGCCAGATGTGCGGCAGCATCAGCCGCAGCATGGCGAAGAGCGAACGTTCCTGGGGCGGTGCTGGGCTCATGCGCGGGGCCGATGGATGCGGAAGGGGCATATGGGTGCGTATCGTGGCTGCGCAAGGCGCGCCGGCGTGCGCGTATCATCGTCGTCCTCACCCCGAAAGACGAGGAACCGCCATGTTCAAGACTCTTGCCGCCATCGCGCTCGCCGCGGCGTGCACCGTCGCCGTCGCGCAGGACGCCGCCAAGCCGTCCGGCCTGCCGCGCACGAAAGCGGTCGCCGGCACCGAACTGTATTTCATCGCGCCGGCCGACGGCGCGACGGTCGAGAAAACGTTCACCGTGCGCTTCGGCCTGAAGGGCATGGGCGTGGCGCCGGCCGGCGTGGTCAAGGACGGCACCGGCCACCACCACCTCCTGATCGACGTGAAAGACCTGCCGCCGATGGATCTGCCGCTGCCGAACGACGATACGCACAAGCACTACGGCCTCGGCCAGACCGAAACGACGGTCACGCTGCCGCCGGGCGAGCACACGCTGCAGCTCGTGCTCGGCGACGCGGCGCATATCCCGCTCGATCCGCCGGTGCTGTCGAAGAAGATCACGGTACACGTCAAGTAGCCCGGTTTCGAGGCGGTCCGCGCGGCGCGGATCGCCTCGGTTAACATACGCGCCCCAAGGAAACCGAATCATCGCAATGACCGTACGTACGCGCTTCGCCCCGAGTCCCACCGGCTACCTCCACATCGGCGGGGCGCGCACCGCGCTGTATTGCTGGCTCGAATCGCGCCATCGCGGCGGCGAGTTCATCCTGCGCATCGAAGACACCGACCGCGAGCGCTCGACCGACGCCGCGGTGCAGGCGATTCTCGACGGCATGCGCTGGCTCGATCTCGGCCACGACGAAGGCCCGTACTACCAGACGCTGCGCATGGAGCGCTATCGCCAGGTCGCCGAAGATCTCGTGCGCGCCGGCAAGGCGTACTACGCGTACGAGACGAAGGAAGAACTCGAAGCGATGCGTTCGCAGCAGATGGCCGCGAACGTCAAGCCGCGCTACAACGGCGCGTATCGCGACCGCGCCGAACCGCTGCGCGACGATCCGAATCGCGTGATCCGCTTCAAGAACCCGACGGCGGGTTCGGTCGTGTTCAACGACAAGGTCAAGGGCCGCATCGAGTGGAGCAACGAGGAACTGGACGACCTCGTGATCTTCCGGTCGGACGGCTTTCCGACGTACAACTTCGCCGTCGTCGTCGACGACATCGACATGAAGATCACCGACGTGATCCGCGGCGACGACCACGTCAACAACACGCCGCGCCAGATCAACATCTACAACGCGCTTGGCGCCGCCGCGCCGGCGTTCGCGCACCTGCCGATGATTCTCGGGCCGGACGGCCAGAAGCTGTCCAAGCGCCACGGCGCGGTCAGCGTGATGCAGTACCGCGACGACGGTTTTCTGCCGCACGCGGTGCTCAACTATCTCGTGCGGCTGGGCTGGTCGCACGGCGACCAGGAAATCTTCTCGCGCCGGGAAATGATCGATCTGTTCGACGTCGCCGACGTCAACGTGTCGGCCGCGCGCTTCGACGTCGAGAAGCTCTCGTGGCTGAACCAGCAATACCTCAAGAACGACGATCCGGCCGAACTCGTGCCGCATTTTCTGTGGCATCTCGACGCCGCCGGCTACGACGTCGCGAGCGGCCCGGCACCGGCCGACGTGATCGTCGCGCTGCGCGACCGTGCGCGGACGCTCAAGGAAATGGCCGAGAAGGCGGCCGTGTGGTACGGACCGATCAGGGAATGGGACGACGCGGCGGTCGCCAAGCACCTGAAATCGGCGACGGCGGTACCGGCGCTCAAGGCCGTGCACGCGCGGCTCGCCGCGGTCGCCGAATGGAACGTGGAAAACGTGCACAAAGCGATCGAAGCCGCCGCGGCCGCGATCGGCGAAGGCATGGGCAAGGTCGCGCAGCCGCTGCGCGTGGCGATGACCGGCACGCAGGTGTCGCCGTCGATCGATCACACGGTGTTTCTCGCCGGGCAGTCGCGCGCGGTCGCGCGCGTGGAAGAAGCGCTCAAACGCATCGGAGAATAAGTTCCGACCCTCATGGACTCGCTGATCCGGCAACTGCTAGACGGCGTCGACCTGTCCGACCCGGACGCGGTGTGGACCGTGTTCTGGCGGCTGATGGACATGGTCGACTGGTGGCTGCTGATCGCGATAACGCTCGTCGGCATCGTCGGCGGCGGACTGATCGGTTGGCGTCGCGGCACGTTCTGGCGTGACGTCGCGCTCGGCGCGGCGCTCGGACCGCTCGGCTGGATCGTATCGTTCGTCCTGCCCGCGCGCGTGCGTACGTGCCTTGCGTGCGGGCACCGCAATTCGGCGGGCAGCGCGACATGCACGCGCTGCGGAGACGCGTTGCCGCCGGTGCGCTGAGGCCGCCGCTGTGGTCGTTGCGCGCAATCGCAACGATGACTTTCGTTACCCAACGTTTAGCGGTTGAATGCGCGGGGCGCGGAGCCCAATCTGTACATGCGTTCCCCAAGGAGAGCCCGCATGAACATCGATCAAGCCAGCCCCGACGTCCTGCCGCCGAGCCCGCCGCCGCCGCAGGCAGGTCCGACCGCGGACGAAAAGCAGTGGGCGATGCTGGCGCATCTGTCGGCGCTCGTCGGCGGCCTCCTGACCGGCTGGGCCGGCGGGTGGGGCGTCTTCGTCGGTCCGTTGGCGGTCTGGCTGCTGAAGAAAGACACAATGCCCTTTGTGGACGACCAGGGCAAGGAAGCGCTGAATTTCAACATCACGGTGGCGCTGGTGTGCGTGGGCCTGCTGCTGTTCTCGGTCATCACGATCGGCATCGGCCTCATCGTCGCGATCCCGGCGTGGCTGGTGCTGTGCATTGCGTGGCTGGTGGCGACGGTGGTCGGCGCGCTCAAGGCGAGCGAGGGCATGGCATACCGGTATCCGCTGACGCTGCGGCTGGTGAAGTGACGTTCGCGTAAGCGGCCCATGCTCGTCATTCCAGCGAAAGCTGGAATCCAGCTTCTCGGGGCGCTGAGAGCAACGGCTGGATCCCAGCTTTGGCTGGGATGACGAGCGAGAGCAGAAGCTGGGTAAGAGCAGGGCGAAGCGCTCTACGAAACCCGCTCCGCGACGAACCGCGCCAGCGCCATCAAATCGTCGCCGCGCGACCCGAGCGGCGCCAGCTGCGCCACGGCCTCGGCGGTCAACGCCGCCAGCAGCCGACGCGACTCGGTCATGCCGTGGATCGCCGGATACGTCGGCTTGTCGTTCGCCGCGTCCTTGCCCGCCGTCTTGCCGATGACGTGGCTTTCGCCCTCGATGTCCAGGATGTCGTCGCGGATCTGGAACGCGAGGCCGACGCAGTGGCCGTAGCGTTCGAGCCGCGCGAGCAGCTCCGCGTCGCGGCAGCCGGCCGCCAGCGCGCCCAGGCGCACCGAGGCACGGATCAAAGCGCCGGTCTTGTGTACGTGCATGCGTTCGAGTTCGGCGACATCGAGGGTCTGGCCGACCGCCGCGAGATCGAGCGCCTGGCCGCCGGCCATGCCGTGGGAACCGCACGCCGCGCCGAGCACACGCAGCATCTCCACGCGCGTGCCGGCATCGACCGGCGCGGCGACGTCGGCCGCGAGCAGCTCGAACGCCAGCGCCTGCAGCGCGTCGCCGGCGAGGATCGCCATCGCTTCGCCGAACACGATGTGGCACGTCGGTCGGCCGCGACGCAGGTCGTCGTCGTCCATCGCCGGCAGGTCGTCGTGCACGAGCGAGTACGCGTGAATGATTTCGACCGCTGCCGCCGACGCGTCGAGTGCTTCGGATGACGCGGCGAGCGCCGCGCCCGTTGCGTAGACGAGCATCGGCCGCAGGCGCTTGCCGCCGCCGAGCACCGCGTAGCGCATCGCCCGGTGCAGCTCGACCGGCGCCTGCGACTCGGGCGGCAGAAAGCCGGAAAGAACGGTCTCGGCGCGCGCCGAATACGCGAGCAGGCGCGCCGGCAGCTCGATACGGCTGCCGTTGCCGTCGTCGCGGATCGTCACGGCACGTCGGGGTGGAACGGCGCGGCGCTGTCGGGGCGGTCCGGATCGAGCAGCAGCTTCACGCGCAGTTCGGCCTGTTCGAGCGCCGTCTGGCAGTTGCGGTAGAGGGCGACGCCGCGCTCGAACGATTTGAGCGAATCGTCGAGCCCGAGGTCGCCCTGCTCCATACGGGAAACCAGTTGTTCGAGTTCGTCCAGCGACTTCTCGAACTCGGCGATCTGATTCGGCGTTTCGGTAGGGGTGTTCGACATGGCGCGAAAGCTAACGCGTCGCCCCGCAAGGGTCAATCGCAACGTGCGCGTTTTGACGGTTGGGTCTCGCCGCTCCAGACGACGCGCAGGCGTTGTCGCCCGAGCCATGCCGCGCCGTCCTCGCTCAGCCAGTAGTCGCCGACCGCGACGAGCGTGTCGCCGAGCGACACGAGCGGAACGCGTCCGCGCCGCCACGGCGGCATGCCGGCGTGCTGCATGAGATCGCGCAGCTCGCGCGTATGACGATCGCCCGCGGGCCGCAGACGCTCGCCGCCGCGGCGAAACGCGACGGTCAGCGCGACGCCGTCCGGCCGGGCGGCGTGGGCGTCGACGGGTTCGAGCGACAGCCGGCCGCAGCCGGCGGGCAGGGCGAGCGGCGAGCCGTCCCAGGCGTCGACGCGCCAGTCGACCGGCGGGGCTTGCAGCGGCGCCATCGCATGGATGTGGTCGCGGTAGCGGCGGATTTCGGTGCCGGCCCACGCGACGCACGGCAGCTTGTCCGACTCGGCCCGCGCGAGCTGCCGCTCCAATTGTTCGATGTGCAGAATTTCTGGTGTGGACAAATCAAGGTCGCGCAGCCACAGGCGCAGCGCGTTGGCGCGCAGCGCGTCGGGCAATGCCAGCCATTCGCGCCAGCGCAGCGTTGCCGGATCGACGCCGCGCAGCGGCGCGAGCGCGGCATGCGCCGCCTCGTCGAGATATTCGGCGGCCTGCGCGAGCCAGCGCGCGCTGTGCGCGATCGCGGCGTCGGCCTGCGCCCAGCGCCGGCGCACGAGCGGCAGCACGTCGGCGCGCAGGAAGTTGCGCGCGTGGCGCGTGTCGGCGTTGCTCGGGTCGTCGACGACGGCGAGTCCGTGCGCGTGCGCGTAGGCGCGCAGCGCGTCGCGCGGCACGTCGAGCAGCGGTCGCCACAAGTGTCCCGCACCACACGCGCGCAGCGCGCGCATGCCGGCAAGCCCTTCGGGTCCGGCGCCGCGCAGCAGCTTGAGCAGCACGGTTTCGGTCTGATCGTCGCGATGGTGCGCGAGCGCGAGCAGTTCGCCCGGCGCCAGCGCCGTGGCGAACGCCGCGTGACGCGCGGTGCGCGCGACCGCTTCGAGCCCGAGTCCGCGCGCGGCGCCGACGGCCACGCGCTCGACGGTCAGCGGCACGTCGAGCGCCGCGGCGAACCGACGGCAGTGTCCGGCCCACGCGGCGCTGTCGGCATGCAGTGCGTGATCGATGTGCAGCGCGCGCAGGCCGCGCGCGCGCGCGGCGTCGGACGCGGCGAGCGCGTGCAGCAGCACGGTCGAATCGAGGCCGCCGGAAAATCCGACGCAGATCGCGCCGTAAGGCGCGCCGGCCAGCGCGCGCTGCAGCCAGCCGGCGGTCGTCGGCGTCACACGCCCTTGTACGCGCCGTACTTGCGCAGGCGCTGGTAGCGCTGTTCGAGCAGCGTCGGCGCGTCGACGCGTTCGAGAATGTCGAGCTGACCGAGCAGTACCTGCTTGAGCTTTTCGGCCATCGCCGGCGGATCGCGGTGCGCGCCGCCGAGCGGTTCGGCGACGATCTGGTCGACGAGCCCGAGTTCGGACAGGCGCGGCGCGGTGAGACCGAGCGCCTCGGCGGCATCCTTGGCTTTTTCGGCACTTCTCCACAAAATCGACGCGCAGCCTTCCGGCGTGATGACGGAATACGTCGCGTATTCGAGCATCAGCGTACGGTCGCCGACGCCAATCGCCAGCGCGCCGCCCGAGCCGCCTTCGCCGATCACGGTGCAGATCACCGGTACGCGCAGTTCGCTCATTTCCAGGAGATTGCGCGCGATCGCCTCGGACTGCCCGCGCTCTTCGGCGCCGACGCCGGGATAGGCGCCGGGCGTGTCGATCAGCGTGAGGATCGGCAGGCGAAAGCGTTCGGCGAGCTTCATCAGGCGCAGCGCCTTGCGATAGCCCTCGGGGCGCGGCATGCCGAAGTTGCGGCGGATCTTGGTCTTGGTGTCGCGGCCTTTCTGGTGGCCGATTATGACGACCGAACGGCCGTCGATACGGCCGACGCCGCCGACGATCGCGGCGTCTTCCGCATAGGCGCGGTCGCCGGCGAGCTCGTGGAATTCCTCGCACATCGCGCCGATGTAGTCGAGCGTGTACGGACGCGACGGGTGCCGCGCGAGCTGCGACACCTGCCAGGGCGTCAGCGCCTTGAAGATCTCGGCGGTCTTGAGCTTGAGCTTGTCCTTCAGCCGCGCGATTTCTTCGTCGATATTGAAGGCCTGACCGTGGCTGGCGTGACGCAGCTCCTGGATCTTGGCCTCCAGTTCGGCGATCGGCTGTTCGAAGTCGAGGAAGTTCGGATTCATTCGCTGCAGATGGCCGGACAAAGGCGCGCAGTATAGCGGCTCGCTGCGGCCGGAGTATGGGTCGGCGCCGACAAAATCGACGCACGAAGTAAGGAGTTGGCGTTCAATTGGCGGAACTGGCGCGCGTTAGCAGCAGTTCGGCGGACTTCACGCCGGGCAGCCGGTTCAAGGCGCGCATCAGATCCGGACCTGCCCGTACGCGCCACTCGCTGCCGAGGTCGAGTTCGGCGCGGCCGGCAGCCGATGCGTAGGCAAGGCGCAGCGGCGTCTGCCCGCCGCGGTAGGCGAGCAGGGCGGTACGCAGGCTGTCGACGAACGTCGGCCCCACGCCGTTGAGGACGATGCGGATCGACCGCGCGAAGCGTTCCAGCGCCTGGTCGAGCGTCACGACGCTGCGCGCGCGCAGCTGGTGCGCGTTCGAAAAGTCGTCGAACGACAGGCCGCCTTCGATCACGAGGATCGCGTCGCGCGTCAGGAGCGGCCCGAATTCGACGAACGCGTCGCGGAAGAAGCTCGCTTCGATGCGGCCGCTCCAGTCCTCGATCTGCACGAACGCCATCGTGTCGCCGCGCTTGCGCAGGCCGACCACCTGGCCCGCGATCGTCCACGGCGTGTCGGGGCCGCGGCGGAAGCGGTTGTCGCCGTCGTCGTCCTTGCGCGGACGCATCTTCGGCGGCTGGTATTTCTGCTCGATGTCGCCGAGCGGACACGTCGCGAGCTGCAGCAGCTGCGGCTTCCACGAATCGGTCGGGTGCCCCGACAGATAGTGCCCGAGCGTTTCGCGCTCGCCGGCGAGCAATTGCTCGAGCGGCCATTCCTCGACGACGGGCAGGTCGAGCTTCGGCGCGACGGGACTCGACGCGCCGAACATGTCGTTCTGGCCCGCGAGCCGGTCGCGCGCGGCCTGCTCGGCGGCTCTGACGACCTCCGGCAGCTGTGCGGCGAGCGTGGCGCGTGTGGGCGCCAGATCGTCGAGCGCGCCGGAATGGATCAGCGCCTCGAGCACGCGCTTGTTGATCTTCTGCGCGTCGATGCGCTGGCAGAAATCCAGAAGATCGACGTAGCGGCCGCCGCGCTCGCGCTCGGCGACGATGTTTTCGCATGCGCCCTTGCCGGCGCCCTTGATCGCGCCCAGGCCGTAGCGGATCGTGCCGTCGTCGCGCGCGTGGAACATGTATACCGAGTCGTTGACGTTCGGCGGCAGCACGCGAATCTTGAGCGCGCGCGCCTCGTCGAGGAAGGTCACCACCTTGTCGGTGTTGTCCATGTCCGACGACAGCACCGCGGCCATGAACTCGGCCTTGTAGTGCACTTTCAGCCACGCGGTCTGGTAGGCGACCAGCGCGTAGGCGGCCGAATGCGACTTGTTGAAGCCGTACTCGGCGAATTTTTCCATCAGGTCGAAAATGGAACTGGCGAGGTTCGCGTCGACGCCGCGCTCGGACGCGCCGCTCTCGAACTTGACGCGCTCCTTCGCCATCTCCTCGGGCTTTTTCTTGCCCATCGCGCGGCGCAAGAGGTCGGCGCCGCCGAGCGAGTAGCCGGCGAGCACCTGGGCGATCTGCATCACCTGTTCCTGGTACACGATCACGCCGTAGGTCGGCGCGAGCACGGGTTCCAGCGACGGATGCGGATACGTCACGGCCGCGTTGCCGTGCTTGCGGTCGACCCAGTCCTTGTCCATCCCCGATCCGAGCGGGCCGGGGCGGAACAGCGCGGCGAGCGCGATGATGTCTTCGAAGCGGTCGGGCTTCGCGCGCTTGAGCAGCTCGCGCATGCCGCGCGATTCGAACTGGAACACCGCGACCGTGTCGCCGCGCGCGAACAGCGCATAGCTTTCGGCGTCGTCGAGCGGCAGCGCGGTGATGTCGAGCGGCGCCTCGCCCTTGCGCGCGCGGCGCCCGTTGATCGCCTTGACCGCCCAGTCGATGATCGTGAGCGTGCGCAGGCCGAGGAAGTCGAACTTGACGAGGCCGACCGCCTCGACGTCGTCCTTGTCGAACTGCGTGACGACGCCGTGGCCGCCGGCTTCGCAGTACAGCGGCGCGAAGTCGGTGAGCTTGGACGGAGCGATGACGACGCCGCCGGCGTGCTTGCCGGCGTTGCGCGTGAGGTCTTCGAGTTCGAGCGCGAGATCGAGCAGCGCCTTGACCTCTTCCTCTTCGTTGTAGCGCTGGATCAGTTCGGACGAGCTGAGCGAAGAATCCTTCTTCGCCGCGGCCGAGCGGCCGAGCGCGTCTTCGAGCGACACGCCGAGCGTCATCGGAATCAGCTTGGCGATGCCGTCGACGAAGCCGTAGGGATGGCCGAGCACGCGACCGCAGTCGCGCACGGCGGCCTTCGCGGCCATTGTGCCGTACGTGATGATCTGGCTGACGTGGTCGCGGCCGTACGCGGTCGCGACGTAGTCGATCACCTCGTCGCGGCGGTCCATGCAGAAGTCGACGTCGAAGTCGGGCATCGACACGCGTTCGGGATTCAAGAATCGCTCGAACAGCAGGTCGTACGGCAGCGGGTCGAGATCGGTGATGCCGAGCGAGTAGGCGACGAGCGAGCCTGCGCCCGAGCCGCGGCCGGGGCCGACCGGAATGTCGTTCTGCTTGGCCCAGTTGATGAAGTCGGCGACGATGAGAAAGTAGCCGGGAAAGCCCATCTTGACGATGACGTCGACTTCGATTTCCAGGCGCGATTCGTAGTCGTCGCGCGTGCGCTCGGGCGCGGGGCCGTGCTTGGCCAGGCGCGTGGCGAGGCCTTCACGCGCCTGCTCGCGGATGTACGTGTCGAGCGTATGGCCGGGCGGCACCGGAAACGCCGGCAGGTAGTAGGTGCCGAACGACAATTCCAGATTGCAGCGTTTGGCGATTTCTACACTGTTGGCGAGCGCTTCGGGCAGATCGGCGAACAGCGCCTCCATCTCGGCCGGCGATTTCAGGTACTGCTCGGTGGTGTAGTCCTTCGGGCGCTTGGGGTCGCCGAGCACGCGGCCCTGGTGGATGCACACGCGCGCCTCGTGCGCGAGAAAGTCGTCGCGTTCGAGAAAGCGCACGTCGTTGGTCGCGACGACCGGACAGTCGAGCGCCGGCGACAGCGCGATCGCCGCGTCGTTGAACGCCGCCTCGTTCGCGGCGCCGACGCGCGTGAGTTCGAAATAGCAGCGCCCTGGGAACAGCGCGAGCCATTGACCGCAGCGCGCCGCCGCGGCGTCGTGCTTGCCGGCGACGAGCAGATGGCCGACGTCGCTGTCGCGACCGATCAGCGCGATGAGGCCCGCGGAAAGGCCGTTGAACCACGCCGGTTCGATCTGCGCGTAGTCGCCGTGCTGGCCTTCGGTGTACGCGCGCGAAATCAGGCGCGACAGGTTGAGATAGCCGTCGCGGTTCTGAGCGAGCAGCGTCAGCCGCGTCGGCTTGTTGCGGTCGGCCGGATTGGCGACCCACAGGTCGGCGCCGGCGATCGGCTTGATGCCGGCCTTTTCGGCGTCCTTGTAGAACTTGACGAGGGCGAACAGGTTGACCTGGTCGGTCAGGGCGAGCGCAGGCAGATCCGCCTTCGCGCACGCCGAGACGAGCGAGCCGATGCGAATGGTCGAGTCCACCAGCGAGTATTCGCTGTGGACGTGCAGGTGGACGAAGCGTGCGGTCATGACTTCCGGGTCCGGTGGGGCAGGTTACGGACATGGGCGGGCAGGGACAAGGCTTGACATGCTCGACCCGGCAGCGGCTGCCGTTCGCGGCGTATGGCGTGTGATCATTGCGCGCACCAATCCGGGACAGAAAAACGCGCGCGCATGCGCCGTCGCAACGATGCCGACGCTGATTCTGAGTCCGAGATATACCGACGATACCCAGGCGCTGTGGCGCGCCGCGACCGCGGCCGGCTGGCAGGTCGAACGCCTCGCCGGCTGGCGCGTGCCGCCGCATCTGCGCGAACGGCGCGACGTCGTGCTGCACGTCGAGGCGCTGTTCGCGCCGATGCTGGCCGAGGCTTTCGGCCTCGCGCTGTCGAGTCCGCCCGAAGACTGGCTCGTGCGCCTGCCGGCGGAATACCGCCGGCGCGAGATTCGTCTGGCGACGCTCGGCGAGGCGCGGTCGCTCGCCGCGCCCGCGTTCGTCAAACCGCCGAACGACAAGAGCTTTCCGGCCGCCGTGTATGCCGGCGGCGATCTGCCGCGCGACTACGACGACGCGATGACCGTGCTCGTATCCGAGATCGTGGCGTGGGAACAGGAATATCGCTGTTTCGTACTGGATCGCCGCCCGATGACGTTCTCGATCTACAGCCGCCACGGAGAACCGCAGCAGGATGCCGGCTTTCGCAGCGATGCCGCCGAAGACGACGCGATGCGTACGTTCGTCGATGTCGTGCTCGCCGATCCGCGTGTCGACCTGCCGCGCGCGGCGGTGCTCGACGTCGGCCTGATCGCCGGTCGCGGCTGGGCCTGCGTCGAACAGAACGCGGCCTGGGGCGCGGGCATCTACGGCTGCGATCCGCGCAGCGTGCTCGAGGTGATTCGCCACGCGGTCATGCCGCGCGACTAGCGGATGTAGCGCGCGTTGCCGATCGTCAGATGCAGCGCCGGACTCGGTTCCCGCGCAAGACCGAGCCGTTCGCGCAGATCGAGCATCGCCGCGCATTCGACCGGATACCAGACGTAGCCGTCGGTCTCGCGCGCGTTCGGGGCGTAGTCGAATTCGATCGTCGCGCCGTCGAGTTCGCCCCAGGCGCGCACGTCGTGCGGTTCTTCGCCGCGGATGACCGAGATATGCGGCCCCCACAGCGGCGCCTGCAGCGTGCGCGTGCGGCGTTTTTCGATCGTATACAAATGCCGAAGATAGCGGCCGAGCTCGGGATCGCAGTCGACGATGAGCCACCAGCGGGTCGTGCCGCCGTCGCGGCGCGTGTGCACGCCGGCGCGCAGCGCCGGACTGTAGCGCAGCGTGCCGAGCGAGCGGATCACGGTCGCAGCGCGAGCGCGGAACCCGAGAACGGCAGCACGGCGGCATACGTCGGCGACGGCGGCGCGATCGGCGTTTCGGCGGCCGTGCCGAATTGCGTGACGCCGGCGCCGAGGAGTTCGCGCAGGTCGTAGCGGCGGCCCTGGAACTCGAACGGCGTCGCGTCGACGAAACGCGCCGAGAAGACGTTCGACGCGAGGATCGGCGTCGTTCCGGTATCGACCGTCGTGCCGACGACGACGCTGACCCGGCGCAATGTCGCGATGCGCTCACCCTGCGCGAAGGATGCGGGATCGTCGAAGTTGCCGCCCGGCGTGCGCTGCAGGTAGATCGAGAATTCGCCGACCGGATCGAGGCCCAGGCTCAGCGCACCGTTGGTGACGCCCTTTTTCAACGCGAACGGTTGCGCGGCGAACGTGAAATGCGCGGTCGTCTCGCTTTTCGCGCCATTGAACAACTCGGCGTCGATGCCGGCCAGATGCAGGAAATAGCCGTAGTCGGCGACGGTGGTCGACGTCGCGTAGAAACGGCCGGTGACGTACCAGGCGAGTTCGGCGGACAGCAGCGTGGTCATGGACGAATCCGGTTTGCGGGAATCGCCCGATTGTAGAGGCCGCGTTGTGGAATCGCGCAAGATGCGAAAGGATCAGCGCCGCGGACGCATCGCCCCATGGGTCGGGTGATAGATCCCGCTGTGCACGTAGGACTCGATGCCGTGCTCGCGCAGGTTCGCCTCGATCGTATCGTGCGCATGCGCGAGCTGCTCGCGCGTCAGCTTGAACTCGTGCAGGAAGGCCGAGGGTGCCGCTTCGATCGTTGGTACCACGAGATCGGGGCTGCGAGCGCCGAGGTTGTACAACAGTGTGAACACTTTCGGCGGTGCCTCAAGCGTGGGACCTGCAAACCGCAGACCGAAATCGTTGGCGTCGAAGTGCAGATCTGGATTGGCTCTGATCATGTTCACGGGCCGAACTTAACACATCCGATATTGACGTCAGGTTAAAGGGTTGCGTACTCCCATAGATGGCGATCGATATACGTGGCCGAAATTTCGCCATAGCCAGGGCGGGGTGCGAGCTGCCCCGGCGAAGGGAGTTCGTAGCCCCACGCCGCAGACCAGCTGTTGCGAAAGATGAATGTGCCGCCGAGCAGGTCCAGCGGGTTCGGCACATAGCCGACGAGTAGCACAGCATGGCCTCCGCTGACGACCGACCGCGGCGGCGGATTCATTACGGCGCCGAATCTTTCGCCGCCGGGCATGTTCCAGTTGTCTCGGCTGCTGAGCGCGTCATGGAACACCGGCACTGAAACAGCGACCGGGCATCCCTTGCGCAGCAACGCAAGTATCGGCGCGGCGTTACCGCTGCGTGCACCTGCGACGTGGTTATGGCCTGCGACGCGCCGCCGGCTCGCGTCGAACTTTGCGGACAGGCTCGGATTCGCGGCGTCGCCTTGCGACGGATTGCCGACGAGTGGCACCGGGTTGTAGGGCCATTCGCTTTCCAGGCAGATGCCGCGATTCGTCAACGCCGCGAGTGCATCGGCGCAACTGGTGCCCTCGCGCGTCGGCCAGCGATCCCCGTTCATCTTGATAGCCCACTGCAGAAACTGTTCGGACAGATCGACGGCGCCTTGGCCGGCCTTGCACAGCGCGTGTTCGTACAGGGCGGTTACGGCGTGCACGACGCAGGTGCCGCGCTGTCCCTGCGAACGCACGGGCCAGTCGCCGCATCGGTCGATGCCGACGTCGACCTCGCCGTCGAGCGACGCCCGAGCCGTTGTGCCGTCGAGTTCCAGTGGTACGAGATCGCCCTCCTGCCAGTACGCGGCAACCGGCGCCGTAGCGCCGAATTCATGCGGCGGCAGCTTGCGATATTGCTCGGCGTATTCGGTGTAGCGTTCGACGGCCGGATCGCCGCTCGCGTAGAGCGCCGAACTGATTTCGGCGGCATCGAGCAACCCGGCCTCGGCGAGCGACGGGAAGTTGTCGAGCACGCTGAGGATGGCCGTGACGTCGTGTGCGCCGGCCTGGTGCAGTACGAGCAGCGCTTCGCGCGGAATGCCGCCGTCGCGCAGGTAGCGGTACAGCGGCACGGCGTCGACGATGTCGACGGCCGGTTGGGACGACGAGTTCGGGAACATCGCGCCTCCGTGCGTGACGCGATTGCGACGGCGTCAGGCTAGCGGCGGATTCGACGGGTGCGAAATAATACCTTCAGGTACGTTGCAACAATGTCGCATCCGGCGAGAGCGCGTCGAACAGCCCCGGCTCGAGCAGCGCGCGCACCGGGGCGAAACTGCGCCGGTGCTGCGCGCACGGCCCGAGGCGCTTGAGCGCATCGAGATGTTCCGGCGTGCCGTAGCCCTTGTGCTGCGCGAAGCCGTAGCCGGGATGCCGCGCGTCGAGTTCGCGCATGTGCCGATCGCGCGCGACCTTGGCGAGAATGGATGCGGCGCTGATCGCCGGTTCGCGCGCGTCGCCGTCGACGATCGCGCGCGCGTCGCAGCGCAGCGACTTCGGCAGTCGGTTGCCGTCGATCAGCGCGAGCGCCGGCGCGAGCGCGAGCGCGTCGAGCGCGCGCCGCATGCCGAGCATCGTCGCCTGGAAGATGTTGACGCGGTCGATGTCGTCGACGTCGATCGCGACGACGCTGTAGGCGAGCGCGCGTTCGCGGATCTTCGCGTCGAGTTCGTCGCGCCGCGCTTCGGGCAGCTGCTTGGAATCGTCGAGCCCCGCGAGCGCGCGGCGGCTGCGGTCGAGGATGACCGCGGCGACGTAGACCGGTCCCGCGAGCGGCCCGCGCCCGGCTTCGTCGACGCCGGCGACGAGCACGTTCGCGTCGAGTCGGGCGGCGGCGCTCTGAGGTCGTCTAGTCCTTGAGCGCATGCAGCGTGCCGTAGACGTAGTCGTGGTACGACTCGAGAATCTTCGGATCGGGGCAGTCGAAATAGCGGCCCTTGCAGCGGTCGCGCAGCAGGGTGTTGGCTTCGTAGAAGTCGTCCTTGCGCAAGTCGGCGACGTCGAGCAGCAGCGATCCGAGGTAGATGATGTCGAGTACCGGAAAGTTGAGCTTGCGGCGTAGTGGAAAATTTGACTTGAGCATGTAGTACGTGACCTTGGTCGGGTCGGACACGCCCTCGGGCACGACTTTCTGCAACGCGTTGATCGCGCCGTCGAACGACGGCTGGTGGTCGCCGAAGTGCAGCAGCACCGTGCGGCGGTCGGTCGCGAACAGCTTCTGCTCGAGTTCGGCCATCGCCTGCTCGGACTGTTCCAGGCGCGCCAGATAGTTGGCGAGGTTGAGGTTGAGCCACGCGTCGAGCTTCTTCGGAAAGAGCGTCTTGTTGTACGGCGACGGCAGCTGCGACAGCTGCGTCATGTGCGGGCCGTGCTGGCGCAGCGTCAGCATGAACACGAACAGCGGCGTGCCGGGATGTTCGGCGCGCTCCTGCGCGTAGATGCGGTCGAACACCTTCAGGAGGTCGAAGTCGGTCGCCTCCCACGAGAGGCCGTAGTCGGGGCCGTCGTAGAAGCGGTCGAAGCCGTAGAAGCCGTAGGCGTTGCGCGCATTGATGAACGTACCGGACATCGGGTAGATGACGACCGTGCGATAGCCGTTCGCCTTGAGCACGCGCGGCAGGCTGTACTCCACGCGCGGCGCGAGGTTGAACGGCGCGTACAGGCCGGCGTTGCCGAACAGGATGTGCGCCATGCTCGTGAGGAACGCGAACTCGCTCGTCCACGTGCCGCCGCCCCAGGTGTGCACCTGCAGGTAGCCGGTCGCGCGCGTGCGCGCGTCGCTCTTGAACATCTTGCGCTTGCACAGCGGCAGGTTGCAGGCCGCGAGCATCGTCGGATCGAACGTCGATTCCTCGAGCACCGCGACGATGTCCGGGCGCTGGCGCGGATCGCCGATGCTGGCGACCTGCTCGTTCCAGACGAGCCGTTCGGCCGCGCCTTCGACGAGCACCGGCGGTTCGATCTGCGTCGAATAGAACGAGATGAAGAAGTCGGTGATGTAGCTCTTGTCGTTCATCGCCGCCCACATGCCCTTGCCGTAGATGTCGGCGAACGGGCCGGTCGGCACGAGCACGGCGGCGAGCGCGCCGCACGAGACGAGCGTGCCGAGCGCGAACAGGCTGCGGCGCAGCCAAGGCCTGAGCGAGGCGAAGAAGGTCGGCCGGTCGATGCGCCAGATGCCGACCAGCGCGAGCGGCAGGATCACGAGGCCGATGAACGAGGCGATCATCAGGAGCGGGTAGCGCGCGATCACCTCGAGCGTGTCCGCGTTGACGAAATAGACGAGATCGGGCGCGAGCAGCGGCGTCGTCAGATACGTCACCTTGAGCACGCTGCTGGTCAGGATCAGGCTGAACAGGCCCGCGGTGGCGATCAGGCTGAACGCGATCCGGCGCGTCAGGAACACGAACAGCGCGCAGACGCTGCCGGAAAGCACCACGGTGTAGACGCGCTCGTGCGCCGTGCCTTCGCTCAAAGGGCCGTTGACCAGCATCGCGACATAGGCCAGGACCGCCAGCACGTGCAACAGCAGGCTGCGTCGGTCGAGCGCGGGGAGGAAGGGCATCGCGGCTATCGGCGGGCGTCGGTGGCGCGCATGTTGAGGTGCGCGCGCGGGAGGGTCAATGGGGCTCGCGCGGCGCGGCGTCGCCGCGGTCGCGCGCAAGCAGTTCGTCGACCGCCGCGGCGGCGCCGCGATCGCCGTCGCCTTTGAGCAGTTCGTGCAGGCGTTCGAATTCGGCGACGAGCGTCACCCGCGCGGCCGTGTCGCGGAACAGCTTGAGCACCGCCTCGGCGAGCGCCGCGGGCGTGCAGTCGTCCTGCAGGATTTCCGGCACGAGATCGCGCCCGGCGAGCACGTTCGGCAGCGAGTAGCGCGTCGTGCGCATCAGCTTGAACCAGGTGACGATGCGATACGTCCACGGCGCGATCTTGTACGCGACCACCATCGGACGCTTCGCGAGCATCGCCTCGAGCGCGGCGGTACCCGAGGCGAGCAGCACGACGTCGGCCGCGACGAGCGCGGCGTGCGCGTCGCCGTCGATCAGCTTGATCGACGCGCGCGGCGCGGCGTCGAGATCGGTTGCGGCCTCGGCCTGCGCGTCGGCCGTGCCGACGCCGAGCGTCGCCGCTTCGGCTTCGACGAGCGCACGGCAGGCCGGCGTCGCCATCGGCGCGACGACCTGCAATTCGGGCAGCGCGGCCTGGCAGCGTCTGGCCGCGTCGAGAAAAACGGTGCCGAGCCGGCGGATTTCGCCGAGACGGCTGCCGGGCAGCACCGCGAGCACCGGCGCATCGTGGCGCAGGCCGAGCCGGTCGCGCGCGGCGCCGCGGTCGGTGACGCGCGAGAAACGGTCGGCGAGCGGATGGCCGACGAAGCGGGCGTCGACGCCGTATTTTTCGTAGATCGCCGGCTCCATCGGAAACAGGCACAGCACGAGATCGGCGCTGCGGCCGATCTTCGCGGCGCGGTTTTCGCGCCACGCCCAGACCGACGGGCTGACGTAGTGCACGGTGCGGATGCCGGCGTCCTTGAACGCGCGCTCGAGCTTCAGGTTGAAGTCGGGCGCGTCGATGCCGATGAACACGTCGGGCTTGAGCGCGAGCACGCGCCTGCGCACGTCGGCGCGAATGCGCAGCAGCTCCGGCAGGTGCCGCAGCACTTCGACGAGCCCCATGACCGACAGCTTTTCGGCCGGATGCCAGGCTTCGAGTCCGGCCTCGACCATCAGCGGGCCGCCGATGCCGACGAAGCGCGCGTCCGGATGGCGTTCGCGCAGCGCGTGGATCAGTCCCGCGCCGAGCAGATCGCCCGACGCTTCGCCGGCGACGAGCGCGAACAGCGGTGCGTCGGCCACGCCGTCAGCGCACCAGCGAGCGCTGGCTGCGTTCGATGAAGTCGAGCATCAGCTTGACGTCCGGCGCGTCCGACGCCGCGCGCGCGAGTTCCTCGCGCGCCTCGGCGAGCGGCAGACCGGACTTGTACAGCGTGCGGTACGCGCGCTTGATCGACAGGATGCGGTCGCTGCCGAAGCCGCGGCGGCGCAGGCCCTCGCTGTTGATGCCCTTGGGTTCGGCGAAGCTGCCGGCCACGGTGACGTATGGAGGCACGTCGCGGTTGATGATCGAGCCCATCGACGTGAACGCGTGCGCGCCGATCTGGCAGAACTGGTGCACGAGCGTGAAGCCGCCGAGGATCACCCAGTCGTCGACGATGACGTGCCCGGCGAGCGACGCGGCATTGGCGAAGATCACGTTGTTGCCGACGATGCAGTCGTGCGCGAGGTGCACGTACGCCATCAGCCAGTTGTCGTTCCCCACGCGCGTGACGCCGCCGCCGTCGTCGGTGCCGCGGTTGAACGTCACGAATTCGCGGATGACGTTGCGGTCGCCGATTTCCAGCAGCGAGTTCTCGCCGTGGAATTTCTTGTCCTGCGGATCGGCGCCGAGCGACGCGAACTGCCAGATGCGGTTGTCGCGGCCGATGCGGGTCGGGCCTTCGATCACGACGTGCGGACCGATCCAGGTGTTGTCGCCGATCTCGACGTCGGCGCCGATCACGCTGAACGCGCCGACGCTGACGTTGTGGCCGAGCTTCGCGGCCGGGTCGATCAATGCGCTCGGGTGGATCATCAGTCGTTGCGCTCCGCGCACAGCAGTTCGGCCTCGGCCACGGGCTGGCCGTCCACGAGCGCCTGGCACCAGAACTGGCCCATGCGCCGGATCATGCGTTTCTGTTCGACGTTGAGCACGAGCTGGTCGCCCGGCGCGACGATGCGCGCGAAGCGCGCCTTGTCGACCTTGACGAGGTAGAACAGCGGATGCTGGCTCGGATCGAGTTCCGACGACAGCTGCACGAGCAGGCCCGACGCCTGCGCCAGCGCCTCGATGATCAGCACGCCCGGCATCACCGGGTGGCCCGGAAAGTGGCCCTGGAAGAACGGCTCGTTGATCGTGACGTTCTTGAGCGCCTTCAGGCGCTTGCCGGCTTCGAACTCGACGACGCGATCGACCAGCAGGAACGGATAGCGGTGCGGCAACAGGTCGAGGATGCGGCGCACGTCCAGCGGCTTGTCCAGGCTGGAGGTCGAGTCGTTCATGTGAAGCTGTCCTTTTTTCTTTTTCCAAGGCTTTCAGGCGACGCGCCATGTCGTCCAGATTGCGGAAACGGGCGGCGTTCCGGCGCCAGGCGCGATTCTCCTGGATCGGCGTTCCCGAAGAGTATTCGCCCGGCGCATGGATCGAATGGGTGACGAGACTCATCGCCGTGACGGTGACCCGGTCGGCGACGGTCAAGTGGCCTAGGATACCGGCTGCGCCGCCGATGAGACAGTAACGGCCGATTTTGGCCGAGCCTGCGACCGCCGAGCAGCCCGCCATGGCGGTGTGCGCCCCGATCACGACGTTGTGGGCGATCTGGATCTGGTTGTCCAGGCGCACGTCTTCCTCGAGCACGGTGTCTTCGAGCGCGCCTCGGTCGATCGTCGAGTTCGCGCCGATCTCGCAATCGTCGCCGATGCGCACGCCGCCGAGCTGCGGCACCTTGATCCAGCGGTCGCGCTCGAACGCGAGGCCGAAGCCGTCCGAACCGATCACCACGCCCGGGTGCACGAGCACGCGTAGGCCGAGCGTGACCCGCGTGACCAGCGTCACGCGGGCGACCAGCCGCGAACCCGCGCCGATCGTGCAGTCGGGGCCGACGATCGAACCGGGTCCGACGATCGCGCCGGCCTCGACGACCGCGCCGGCTTCGATCACGCAGTGCGGGCCGACGCTCGCGTCGGCCGCGACGTGCGCGTCCGGCGAGACGACCGCGGTCGGGTGGATGCCGGGCGCCGCGACCGGCGGCGGTTCGAACAGCGCGGCGATCTTCGCGTAGGCGACGTACGGGTCGTGCGCGACCAGCGCGGCGCCGTTGCGCAGCGGCGCGTCGTCGGCGCGCAGCACCACGACGCCGGCGGCCGACGCCTGCATCTGCGCGCGATACAGCGGGTTGGACAGAAAGCTCAGCTGGTCGGCGCCGGCGCCGGCCAGCGTCGCGACGCCGCGGACGACGAAGTCGCCGTCGCCGCGGCGCTCAAGGCCGAAGCGCTCGGCCAGATCGGCGAGCCGCCAGGAGGTAAGGGTCTTGCTCATGGTTTGGGCGTCGGGGCGGTATAGGTGCGGCGCAGGCGTTCGAGCACGCGATCGGTGATGTCGATGCGCGGGTCGGCGTAGACGACGGGGCTCGGCACG
Source organism: Tahibacter soli (assembly GCF_025717065.2). Taxonomy (GTDB): domain Bacteria; phylum Pseudomonadota; class Gammaproteobacteria; order Xanthomonadales; family Rhodanobacteraceae; genus Tahibacter; species Tahibacter soli. The sequence continues at coordinate 923,986 of NZ_JAOVZO020000003.1, forward strand.
ACGAGGTCGAGCCCCTGTTCGCGAGCGTACTCGACGACGACGTTGTTGATTTCCTGCCAGCTCTTGTCGAGCTCGGCGTCGCTGCGGGTCTTGAGTTCGGTGCGCAATTCGTCGCGAACGCGCTTGATCGACCGGTCGAGCGCGTCGATTTCGCGCTTGCGCGCGTCGGCGTCGGCCTTGGACAGGAGCGGGGCGTCGCGGTCGTAGGCTTTCTTCAGTTCGGCCAGCCGCGTCTCGTCGGCCTTGAGCGCCGTGTCGCGGCCCGCGAACTCGCGCTGCAGGCGTTCGCGGCCGGCCTGTACCTGCGGCGCGCTGTCGAGCAGGCGTTTCATGTCGACGTAGCCGAGCTTGCCCTGTGCGGACGCGACGACGGGCAGCAGCGCGAGCGCCGCCGTCAAAGCCCATCGTCCGTTTGCACGCTGGCTCACGCATCCTCCGAAGGAAAGCCCGGGTCGCCCCGCAGCCGTGAGCCCTATCATGCCAGTTCCGCACCGCCGAATGGCTGCGACGCAAAGTCTAAACAAGTGGCCGCAAGTGTTTGTCCCTTAGATGTTAAATCGAAGGGCAGGGCGATGCTGCCGTAGGGCGCGGGTCGGCGTAAAGTCTGACGACGCGGCCCGGCGCCGAACCGTCGCGAAGACGGCAAGGGAGATGGCGCTGTTGCCGTTGCTCGCCAGGGGCCCCCAGGCCAACGGGCGGCTCCGGCCAGGGGCGTGGGTGCCTGCGGCGCTACCGAACGCGCGGCGATCACGCGAGCGGCCGGAGAACCCGGCCGCTCAATATTGACGTTGCATTATTGACGTTGCGTCGCCGACGAAGCGCGGCGGATCAGAACTGCGTACCGAACGAAAACTGAATCGTCTCGGTGCGATCGCCGTCCTTCTTGCGGATCGGCCGCGCGAGGTTGACCGTGATCGGACCGACCGGCGCCTGCCACTGCAGGGCGAGACCGGTCGACGCGCGCAGTTCGCTCGCTTCGAAATCGTTGTAGCTCTTGTACACGTTGCCGACGTCGAGGAACGCGGAGATGCGCACCGAGTCCGAATCCTTCGCGAACGGCGTCGGCAGGATCAGTTCGGCCGTGCCGAGCACCTTGAAGCCGCCGCCGAGCGGCTGGCAGTAGCTCTTGAGGTCGGCCGGGTTGTAGCGCACGCAGGGCCCGAGCGTGTTGTCCTCGAAGCCGCGCACGTCGCGCACGCCGCCGGCGTAGAAGTTTTCGAAGAACGGCAGGCCCGACAGGCGTACGCGCTGGTCCTTGATCGGCGAGTCGGGATCGACGCGGCCGATCGCGTCCTTGTACGTGTCGCCGTAGCCGAGGTTGCCGGACAGCAGGAACGTCAGCTTGTCCGCGATCGGGAAGTAGTGCGCGCCCTGGTAGTAGATCTTGTAGTACTCGATCGTCGAACCCGGCAGCGCGATTTCCGCCGAGATCGACTGCAGGCCGCCGCGCGTCGGCGTGAAGTACTTGTTGCGCGTGTCGTGCGCCCACGACGCCGTGAGGTTCCACGTGTGGATCGTGCGGCGGTCGAGGTCGGTGATGTATTCGACGATGCTCGGCGGCGTGTAGGCCGGATTCGTGTTGATCTCGGTCTTGTTCAGGCCGAACTGGAACTGGATGCCGTCGGTTTCGCCGATCGGCACGCCGACGAACGTCGAGAACGCCGTGGTGTCGGTCGAGTAGTCGGCGATGTTCGCCTCGCCCTGGTTGATGTTGCGCACCGACAGGTTGTAGCCGAGGCTGACCGCGCTGTCGGTCAGGTACGGCTGCGCGTAGCTGACGTCGTAGCGCTTGAGATAGCCCGAGCGCTGGATCGTCGTGGAGATGCGGTCGCCGGTGCCGAGGAAGTTGTTCTGCGACACCGAGATGCTCGCGATGATGCCCTGCACCTGCGAGTAGCCCAGGCCGAACAGCAGGCTGCCGGACGGCTGCTCTTCGACCGTCACCTGCATGTCGACCTGATCTTCGCTGCCGGCGACGCGCGGCGTGTCGATCTCGACCTTCTTGAAGAAGCCCAGGCGCTGCAGGCGCACCTTCGAGCGGTCGATCGCGGCTTGCGAATACCACGAGCCTTCGAGCTGGCGCATTTCGCGGCGCAGCACTTCGTCTTCGGTGCGCGTATTGCCCTTGAACGTGATGCGGTTGACGTACACGCGCTTGCCCGGCTCGACGAAGAACGTGATTTCGACCGTGCGTTTTTCCTTGTCGATCTTCGGCACCGGCGTCACTTCGGCGAACGCGTAGCCGATGTTCGACAGCACCGCGGTCATCGCGCGCGCGCTGCGCTCGAGCTTGTGGCGCGAGAACTGGTCGCCGTCCTTGGTCTGCAGGAGCTTGCGCAGCGTTTCTTCCGGCAGGATCAGGTCGCCCAGCAGCTTGATGTCGGAAATCGTGTACAACTCGCCTTCGTGGATATTGGCGCTGACGTAGATGTTGCGCTTGTCCGGGCTGATCGACACTTCGGTCGAGTCGACGTTGAAGTCGGCGTAGCCGCGGTCGAGGTAGTACGACGACAGCTTTTCAAGATCGCCCGAGAGCTTTTCGCGCGAGTACTGGTCGTCGCGCGAGTACCACGAGGTCCAGTTCGTCGTGTCCGATTCGAATTCGTCGCGGATGTCGTCGTCGCTGAACGCGGTGTTGCCGACGACGTTGATCTGCTTGATCTTCGAGGCCTTGCCCTCGGCGATCACGATGTTGATGTTGACGCGGTTGCGGTCGAGCTGGGTGACCTTCGGGTCGATCGTGACGTTGTACTTGCCGCGGTTGTGGTACTGGCGCGTCAGTTCCTGCGTCACGCGGTCGAGCTGCAGGCGGTCGAACGTCGCGCCTTCTTCGAGGCCGATGCCCTTCAAGCCCTTGCGCAGTTCTTCTTCCTTGAGCTCCTTGTTGCCCTTGAGCGTGATCTTGGAGATCGCCGGGCGCTCGACGACGTTGACGACGAGGATGTCGCCCTGGCGCGTCATCGTCACGTCCGAGAAGAAGCCGGTCTTGAACAACGCGCGTATCGCCTTTTCGGCCGCGTCGGTGGTCAGGCGATCGCCCTTCTCGACGGGCAGATAGGTGAACACCGTGCCGGGCGCGATGCGCTGCAGGCCGTCGATGCGGATGTCCGAGACGACGAAGGACTCGAACGCGTGGGCCTCGGCGGCGAGGCAGGCAAGCAGGAGCAGTGCGGCGATACGCTTCATCGTCAATCCGTGGGTTTTGTTATTCGGAAAGTCTTCACAAGTCCACCCTTGGCCTTGTTCGGACTTGCGGGGCGGGCCGGACCGGCCCCGTTTCTCACCGGCCGCGCGCTGTCGCACGCGGCCGGCGGGCAAAGCATTACGTTCGGGCGCGAATCAAGACGGAAGCTGACGCATGATGTCGTTGAACAGCGCAAGCCCCATCAGCGCGGCCAGAAGCACGAGCCCGGCATATTGGCCGGCGATCAGAACGCGCTCGCTGACCGGGCTGCCCTTGATGGATTCGATAAGGTAATACACGAGGTGTCCGCCGTCCAAGATCGGAATCGGCAGCAGGTTCATGATGCACAGGCTCAGCGAGATCAGCGCGAGGAACTGGATGAACCAGGCGATGCCCTTCTGTGCCGAGACATTGGCGTATTCGGCGATCGAAATCACGCCCGACAGGTTGTTCAGCGACGCCGTGCCGATCAGCATGCGCTTGAGCATCCCCAGCGTCTGCGTCGTGAGATTCACGGTTTCGCGCCAGGCGGCCGGGATCGCGTCGAGCGGGCCGTAGCGCAGCAGCGCGTCGTACGGTGCGTCGGCCGGGGCGCCCAGGCCCAGGCGCCAGACCTTTTCGCCGTTCTTTTCGGTGTCCTGGCGCGCCTGGACGGAGAGATTCACCGTCTCGTCGCCGCGCCGGACGGTCAGCGCGAGCGGCGCTCCGGCGCTCGATTCGCCGCGGATAGCCAGGACCATCGCTTCCCAGTCGGGCGTCGGCTTGCCGTTGACCGCGCGAATCTCGTCGCGCACCTGCAGGCCTGCCTTTTCGGCCGGGCCGTTCTTTTCCAGCGTGCCGACGATCGGCATCTGGAACTGCTTGGGCACGAGCCCGGTCGCGCGCATCGCGGCGGTTTCGTTCTTGCCGGCTTCGATCTTCGACAGGTCGAGACGGCGCGTCTGCGGACTGCCCGACGGGTCGATCACCTTGACGTCGACGGGGTGGCGGTCGATCGCGGCGGTCACCAGCGTCAGCGTCGCGTCGGTCCAGGTGGTGACCGGCGTGGCGCCGATCTGCACGAGGCGGTCGCCGTCGACGAAGCCGCTCTGCGCCGCGATGCCCTGGACGCGGCCGACGATCGGCTGGTAGTCGGGCTTGCCGATCACGAACATCGCCCACAGCGCGACCAGCGTGAACAACAGGTTCGCGGCCGGGCCGGCGATCGTGATCGCGGCGCGCTTCCAGACGGGTTTCTTGTTGAAGTCCTGCGCGATTTCGTCGCCGACGAGCTCGGTTTCGCGCGAGTCGAGGAATTTGACGTAGCCGCCGAGCGGAATCGCGGCGATCACGTATTCGGTGCCGTCCTTGCCGATGCGCTTCCACAGCGGCTTGCCGAAGCCGATCGAGAACCGCAGCACCTTCACGCCGAGGCGGCGCGCAACCCAGAAATGGCCGAATTCGTGGAAGGTGACCAGGATGCCCAAGGTCACCAGAAGCCACCAGATCGAGCCGAAGAAGTTGATCATCGCGTGTTTTCAGGGTTGTCCGGGGCGCCGGCCGCCAGGGGCCGGGGCGAGGTTAGCAGTGCCGGCGCATCATACGTTGGGCTGTATGACGCGCGGTTAAGTCCGTCTGAATAAGCTGTTCCACGTCCCGAACGGGTTCCGGCGGCAACGCGTCCAGCGTCGCCTCGATGATCTCGGCGATCGCCAGAAACGGCAACAGGCCGTCCAGAAACGCCGCGACCGCCACCTCGTTCGCCGCGTTCAGGACGGTCGGCGCGGTGCCGCCGGCGCGCAGCACGGCGTAGGCGAGCGCGAGGCAGCGGAACGTATCGAGGTCGGGACGCTCGAAATCGAGCCGCGCGAGCGCGACGAGATCGAGCGGTTTCACGCCCGCGTCGACGCGCTCGGGCCATGCCAGCGCGTGCGCGAGCGCCGTGCGCATGTCCGGATTGCCGAGCTGGGCGAGCACCGAGCCGTCGGCGTATTCGACCAGCGAATGCACGATGCTCTGCGGATGTACCACGACGTCGATCGCATCGGGCGCCGCGCCGAACAGATGGTGCGCCTCGATCACTTCGAGGCCCTTGTTCATCAGCGTGGCCGAATCGACCGAGATCTTGCGGCCCATGCGCCAGTTCGGATGCGCCACCGCCTGTTCCGGCGTGATGCCGGCGAGGTCGGCGCGCGTACGGCCGCGGAACGGTCCGCCCGACGCGGTCAGCAGCAGGCGCCGCACGCCGGCGCGCGCGAGGTCCGGCCGGCCGCCCGGCAGGCACTGGAACAGCGCGTTGTGTTCGGAATCGATAGGTATCAGCTCGCCGCCGCCGCGCCCGAGCGCGTCGAGCAGCAGGCTGCCGGCCATGACGATCGACTCCTTGTTGGCGAGCAGGAGGCGCTTGCCGGCCGCGGCGGCCGCGAGCGTCGAATCGAGGCCGGCCGCGCCGACGATCGCCGCGACGACGGTGTCGCACAGGCTCGAACGCACCGCCTCGCACAGCGCCGCGTCGCCGCTCGCGACGCGCGTGGGCAGACCCGCCGAACGGATGCGCGCGGCGAGATCGGCTTCGCAGGCGGGGTCGGCGACGATCGCCAGATCGGGCCGGAAGCGTTCGCACAGCACGGCGAGCGCTTCGGAGTTGCGATGTGCCGCGAGCACGCTTGCGCGGAAACGGTCGGGATGCCGCGCGACGACGTCGAGCGCGCTCGTACCGATCGAGCCGGTAGCGCCGAGGACCGCGACATTCTTCATAGCGACAGCAGCGCCAGGCCGCCGGCCCAGACCGGCAGCGCGGCGAACACGCTGTCGAGCCGGTCGAACATGCCGCCGTGGCCGGGAAACAGGTCGCCGGAATCCTTCACGTTCGCGTGCCGCTTGATCAGGCTTTCGAACAGGTCGCCGACGATCGAGCAGACGACGGTGAGCATAGCGAGGACGAACACGCCGGCGAGCGCGAGCCCGCGCACGCCGAGCAGCCACGCGCCGGCGATGCCGACGAGGGCTGAGCTTGCGATCGCGCCGTAGACGCCGACCCACGTCTTGCCCGGGCTGATGCGCGGCGCGAGCTTGGCGCGGCCCGCGCCCCAGCGGCTGCCGGCGAGGTACGCGCCGCTGTCGGCGACCCAGATCAGCAGCAGTCCGAACAGCGCCCACCACGGTCCGCGTTCGCCACCGCCGTGCACCGCGATCAGCGCGGCCCAGGCCGGTACGACGATGAACGTGCCCGCGACGAGCTTGCGTGCGACGTTCTCGCGCGTCGGCGCGGCGCCGTACGAATAGTGGCGCAGCCACAGCGCCGCGACTGGCCACCAGGCGACGCCGAGCGCGATCGCGATCCACCACGCGGCCGAACCGCGCGCGAACCACAGCAGCACCAGCAGCATCGCGTGCGCCGCGACCACGGCCGCGCGCGAACCTTCGCCGCGCAGGCCGAGCATGCGCGTCCATTCCCAGGTCGCGAACAGGAACGCCGCGGCGGCGACGACGGCGAGCAGCGCGGTCGGCGCGAACACGATCAGCGCGACGGCCAGCGGCGCGAGCGTCAGGGCGGTCAGGGTTCGCTGTTTGAGCATGCGGCGTTCGCGCCCGAAGGAAGGAGAGGGATCATGCGCCGGCCGCGACCTGCGCGCTCGTCTTGCCGTAGCGGCGTTCGCGCGCGGCGTAGTCGGCGAGCGCCGCGTCGAATGCGGCGACATCGAAATCGGGCCACAGGACCTGCGTGAAATAGAGTTCCGCGTAGGCGATCTGCCACAGCAGGAAATTGCTGACGCGCTGCTCGCCGCCGGTACGAATGAACAAATCCACCGGCGGCTGGTCGGCCAGCATGCAATGCGCCGCAAGCGCGCGCTCGTCGATCGCGGCCGGGTCGATCTCGCCGCGTGCCGCGGCCTGCGCGAGTCGTCGCGCGGCCTGCGCGATGTCCCAGCGGCCGCCGTAGTTGACGGCGATGTTCAGCGCGAGCTTGGCGTTCGCCTGCGTGCGTTCCATCGCGCCGAGCATGCGCGCGCGCAGCGCCGGCGCGAACGCGTCGAGTTCGCCGATGAAGCGGATGCGCACGCCGTAGCCGTCGAGCTCGGCCACTTCGCGGTCGAGCGCCTTCAAGAACAGTTCCATCAGCGCGCCGACCTCGTCGCTCGGGCGCTGCCAGTTCTCGCTCGAAAACGCGAACAGGGTCAGCGCGCCGATGCCGCGGCGCAGGCAGAACTCGATGGTCGCGCGCACGGCTTTCTGTCCGGCGTGATGGCCGAACGTGCGCGGGCGCAGGCGCTTCTTCGCCCAGCGGCCGTTGCCGTCCATGACGATGGCGACATGGTGCGGCAATCGCGCGGGCGGGGCGCCCGGTGCGGGGCCGGGCGCGGAGGTCACGGTTTCCAGGATCGACTCCGTTGGCGCTTACAGCGCCATCAGTTCGTCTTCCTTGGCCTTGACGACGACGTCGACGTCCTTGATCGCCTTGTCGGTCAGCTTCTGGATGTCTTCCTCGGCCTTGCGCTCTTCGTCTTCGGTGATCTTGCGCTCTTTGAGCAGTTCCTTGACGTGCTGCATGGCGTCGCGGCGCACGTTGCGCACGGCGACCTTCGCGTTTTCGCCCTCGTGGTGCACGTGCTTGGAGAGTTCCTTGCGGCGCTCTTCGGTCAGCGCGGGCAGGTTGATGCGGATGACCGTGCCGGCCGTGTTCGGCGTCAGGCCGAGGTTCGATGCGAGGATCGCCTTTTCGATCGGCGCGACCATGGTCTTTTCCCACGGCGTGATCGTCAGCGAACGCGAATCCTGCACGGCGACCGTGGCGACCTGCGACAGCGGCGTATCCGAACCGTAGTAGTTCACGCGCAGATGGTCGACGAGCGCGGTGGAGGCGCGGCCGGTGCGCAGCATCTGCAGTTCGTGCTTGAGCGCTTCCACGCTCTTGGCCATGCGGGTCTGGGCGTCTTGTTTGATGTTGTTGATCATGGCGGCGAAATCCTGAGCCGGAAGAGAGCGGCGGAAGTATAACAGCGTGGCCGGCGGCCCATTCGGGGCCGCCGGCCGGCGAAAGCGGTGCGGCCGACCGGCCGGCTTCGGGCGGATCGTCTACGCGACGAGCGTGCCGACCGGTTCGCCCTTGATGATGCGCAGCAGGCCGCCCGCGGCGCCCATGTCGTAGACGCGCAGCGGAATCTTGTTGTCGCGGCACAGCGCGATGGCGGTCGTGTCCATCACCTGCAGGTTGCGCTGGATCACTTCGGCGTAGCTGAGCTTGTCGTAGCGCTGCGCGGTCGGATCCTTCTTCGGGTCGGCGCTGTACACGCCGTCGACCTTGGTGGCCTTGAGCAGGAGATCGGCGCCGACTTCGATCGCGCGCAGCGCGGCGGCGGAGTCGGTGGTGAAGAACGGGTTGCCGGTGCCGGCCGCGAACAGCACGATGCGGCCTTTTTCGAGATGGCGGATCGCGCGGCGGCGGATGAAGTCCTCGCACACGTCGTGGATCTGGATCGCGCTCATGACGCGCGCGTAGGCGCCGGCCTTTTCGATGGCGTCCTGCATCGCCAGCGCGTTCATGACGGTCGCGAGCATGCCCATGTGGTCGCCGGTGACGCGGTCCATGCCGCTCGCGGCGAGGCCTTCGCCGCGGAAGATGTTGCCGCCGCCGATGACCACGCCGACCTGCACGCCGGCCTTCTGCACTTCGATGACTTCGCGGGCGAGGCGCGAGATCACCTTCGGATCGATGCCGTAGTCGGCCGCGCCCATCAGGGCTTCGCCGGAAAGCTTGAGGAGGATGCGTTTGTATTTGATATCGGATGGCATGACGGGCTCCTCGTGCGGTGTGTTTCCAGCGCTTAAAAAAAAGCCGCAGATTTCTGCGGCTCTTTTCTTTATCTACTTCATGCGAATCAGGCGAGTCCCGCCTGCTTCATGACTTCGGCGGCGAAGTCGTCTTCCTTCTTCTCGATGCCTTCGCCGACCGCCAGACGCTGGAAGCCGAGCGCCTCGGCGCCTTCCTTCTTGAGCGCCGCTTCGACGGTGACGTTCGAATCGAGCGCGTAGACTTGGCCGGTCAGCGTGATTTCGGAGACGATCTTGTTGACCTTGCCCGAGACGATCTTTTCGAGGATGTCGGCCGGCTTGGCCTTTTCCTTGTCGGTCATCTGGCCGAGCGCGATGTCCTTTTCCTTCGCGACGAACTCGGTCGGAACCTTGTCGGCGTTGAGGTACTGCGGGTTCATCGCCGCGACGTGCATGGCGATGCCGCGGGCGAGTTCGTCCGAACCGCCCTTGAGTTCCACCAGCACGCCGATGCGGCCGCCGTGGACGTAGCCGCCGACGCGGTTGTCGCTCTTGACGACGGCGAGACGGCGCACCTGGACGTTCTCGCCGACCTTGGCGACGAGCGCCTGGCGCGCTTCTTCGACCGTGCCGCCGCCCGGATAGGCGGCCGCCTTGAGCGCTTCGACGTCGGACACGCCGGCGTCCAGCGCGACCTGCGCGACGTTGCCCGCGAACTTGACGAAATTCTCGTCCTTGCCGACGAAGTCGGTTTCGGAGTTGACCTCGACCAGCACGGCGCCGGCGCCGTTCTGCGCGATCACGATGCGGCCTTCCGCGGCGACGCGGCCGGCCTTCTTGTCGGCCTTGGCGAGGCCGGTCTTGCGCAGGTGTTCCATCGCCGCTTCGATGTCGCCTGCGTTTTCGGTGAGCGCCTTCTTGCACTCCATCATGCCGGCGCCCGAGCGCTCGCGCAGTTCCTTGACCAGACCAGCGGTGATTTCCATCGTAAACCTCGGTAGTTGCGGCGGACGGCTGAACCGTCCGGGAGGAATGAGTCTGTTGCCGCGCCGCGACAGAGCCGTGACGCTGCGCGGCGACGTGGCGTCGCCGCGCGGTTGTTGCAAGTCGTACTTACTGCGCCGGACGACCGCCGCCCGGACCGCCACGGCGCTGGCCGTCGCGACCGCCCGGGCCGCCCGGACCGCGCTTGGCGCCCGGCTTGCCGCGCGGCGGACCCGGCTTGCGGCCGCGCGGGGCGTCCGGATCGGTCGAGGCCTTGACGTTGCCTTCGGCGTCGAGTTCGACGAACTCGTCCTTTTCGCTGACCGCGACCTGCGGAGCGGCGGCGCGGCCTTCGAGCACGGCGTCGGCGGCGGCGCGCACGTACAGCTGCACGGCGCGGATCGCGTCGTCGTTGCCCGGGATCGCGTAGTCGACGAGGCTCGGGTCGTAGTTGGTATCGACCACCGCGATGACCGGAATGCCGAGCTTCTTGGCTTCCTTGATCGCGATGTCTTCATGGCCGATGTCGATGACGAACAGCGCGTCCGGCAGGCGGTTCATGTTCTTGATGCCGCCGAGCGAGATGTTGAGCTTTTCCGATTCGCGCTGCAGGCCGAGCACTTCGCGCTTGACCAGGCGCTCGAAACGGCCGTCGGTGGCCATCGCTTCGAGTTCCTTCAGGCGCGCGACCGACTGCTTGACGGTGCGGAAGTTCGTCAGCGTGCCGCCGAGCCAGCGGGCCGACACGTGCGGCATGCCGCAGCGTTCGGCTTCGTCCTTGACCGCTTCGCGCGCCGAGCGCTTGGTGCCGACGAACAGGATGGTGCCGCGCTTCTGCGCGAGGCCCGAGAGGAAGTTCATCGCGTCGGTGAACAGCGGAACCGTCTTCTCGAGGTTGATGATGTGGATCTTGCCGCGCGCGCCGAAAATGTACGGCGACATCTTCGGGTTCCAGTAGCGGGTCTGGTGGCCGAAGTGGACGCCCGCTTCGAGCATCTGGCGCATGGTGACTTGAGGCATGGTGTTGCTCCATAGCGAGGGCGAACGCCGTCCCTTGAGGATCGGTCGATGCCCGGGGTTGGACCTCCACGTACCCCCGCGTTCGACCCTTTGACGGGCACCCCGAGGCGGTGACGGTACGTGTGCGGATTCGGCACGATTGCCGTTGGGGCCGGTAATTTTCGGCCCGATCTGCAAGCCCCGAAGGCGATGCCGGGGCGAACAAATCCGCGAGATTCTAGCCCGTGCGGCGAGGGCGGGGCAAGCGCGCCGTACACGGGAGCTTGCCGGACGCGGGCGTGCGGACGCGGCTTCGACCGGTCGCGCTGCGCCGGCAGCTTTGAGGCCGGACGTCGCGATGTCTGCCGGACATGCGCATTTTCCTTCGTGAAATCAGCAGCGTACTTGGCTTTTTAACGAGCAGGCTACACTTACGGGCCGGCGACGCGTGTCGCCGTCCCGTCGCAATACGAAGGGTTCCGCACCCGAGGAAGTCATGCCCGTTACGATCAAGACCCCTGCCGAAGTCGAGAAAATGCGCGTCGCGGGCAAACTCGCCGCCGAAGTGCTCGAAATGATCGGTGAATACGTCAAGCCCGGCGTCAGCACCGACGAGCTCGACCGCATCTGCCACGATCACATCGTCAAGGTGCAGCAGGCGATCCCGGCGAACCTCGGCTACCGCGGCTTCCCCAAGACGATCTGCACGTCGGTCAACCACGTGATCTGCCACGGCATTCCCGACGCCCGCAAGATTCTGAAAGACGGCGACATCATCAACATCGACGTCACCGTGATCCGCGACGGCTGGCACGGTGACACCAGCCGCATGTACTACGTCGGCAAACCCGAAGTGCGCGCGCAGCGCCTGTGCACCGTCGCGTACGAATCGATGATGCTCGGCATCGCGCAAGTGCGCCCGGGCGCCACGCTCGGCGACATCGGCTACGCGATCCAGAAGCACGCCGAAGCCGCCGGCTTCTCGGTCGTGCGCGAATACTGCGGCCACGGCATCGGACGCATCTATCACGAAGACCCGCAGATCCTGCATCACGGCAAGCCCGGTCTGGGCATGCCGCTCAAGACCGGCATGTGCTTCACGGTCGAACCGATGATCAATGCCGGCAAGCCCGGCACGCGCCTGATGCCGGACGGCTGGACCGTCGTCACGCGCGATCATTCGCTGTCGGCGCAGTGGGAACACACCGTCACGGTCACCGACGACGGCGTCGAAATCCTGACGCCCTGGCCGAAGGCCGCCTGACGCCATGCACGACGCGGGCGCGCCGACGGTCGCGCTGCCGCGGCTGCCCGCGGCGATTCCGCGTTCCGGCATTTCCGACACCGCGCGGCTCGCGCTGCGCCAGTGGCTGGGCGACGTCGATCGCCGCATCGCGGACGCCTTTCGCGAAGGCGTCGACGCCGACACGCTCGTACGCGCGCGCAGCGCGGCGGTGCAAAAGCTATTGGTGCACGTGTGGACGGCGATCGTCGGCGAGCCGCCGACACTCGCGCTGTACGCGGTCGGCGGCTTCGGCCGCGGAGAGCTGTTTCCGCATTCCGACGTCGACGTGCTCGTGCTGACCGCGGCGCCGCCGCAAGGCTCGCTCGCGCGCTCGCTCGAAACGCTGTTCACGCATCTGTGGGATCTCGGCCTCAAGCCCGGCCACGCGGTGCGCACGCTCGGGCAATGCCGCGAACTCGCGGCCGGCGACCTGTCGGTGTACACGAGCCTGCTCGATGCGCGCCGCATCGCCGGCGCCGACGCGTTCGACGCGGCGCTCGGCGACCTGCTGACCGACGACGCGCTGTGGCCGCGCGCGCGCTATTTCGCGGCGAAGCGCGACGAACAGGTTCAGCGCCACGCGCGCTACAACGACACCGCGTACAACCTCGAGCCGAACCTCAAGGACGGCCCCGGCGGTCTGCGCAGCCTGCACCTGATCGGCTGGCTCGGCCTGCGGCTGTTCGGCGCGCGCGACCTGCGCGCGCTCGCCCGGCAGGACCTCATGAGCCGCGCCGAAATGCTCGCGCTCGACGCCGCGCGCGCGACGCTCTGGCGCACGCGCTTCGCGCTGCACCTGCTCGCGCGGCGGCCCGAGGAGCGCCTGCTGTTCGACTACCAGCGCGAACTGGCGCGCCGGCTCGGCTACGAGGACGAACACGCGCAGAACCTCGGCGTCGAACAGTTCATGCAGAACTACTATCGCGCCGCGATCGCGATCGAACGTACGAGTTCGGCGTTCCTGCAGCGTTGCGACGAGGCGTTGTCCGAGCCGGTGCTGCTCGGCGCCGAACCGATCGGCGACGACTTCCTCGCGATCGGCAATCGCATCGATACGCGCGACCCCGATCTGTTCGAGCGGCGGCCGGCCGCATTGATCGAGGTGTTCGTCGCGCTCGCGCAGAACCCCGAACTGACCGGCCTGCGCGCGCAGGCGCTGTGTCAGCTGCAGGCGGCCGTCGAGGCGCACGGCGAGCGTCTGCGAGAAGATCCCGACGTGCACGCGGCGTTCCTGCGCCTGCTCAAGCTCGGCGCGCCGGCCGTCGAAGCGCTCGCGCGCATGAGCCGGCACGGCCTGCTCGCGCAGTACCTGCCGGCGTTCGGCAAAGTGGTCGGGCGCATGCAGTACGATCTTTTCCACGTGTATACGGTCGACGAGCACACGCTGCGCGTGCTGCGCATCGTCGCGCGCTACGCGCACGCCGAGACGAGCCGCGAATTCGCGCTCGGCCACGCGCTGTTCGCGCGGCTCGCGCAGCCCGAGCTGCTGCTGCTGGCCGCGCTGTTCCACGACATCGCCAAGGGCCGCGGCGGAGATCACTCCGAGCTCGGCGAGCACGACGCGCGCGCGTTCTGCGGCAAGCTCGGACTGCCCGCCAGCGACATCGACATGGTCGCGTGGCTCGTGCGCTGGCACCTCGTCATGAGCGTGACCGCGCAGCGCCAGGACATCACCGATCCCGACGTCGTGCACCGCTTCGCGGCGCAAGTGGGCGAGTGGGAGCGGCTCGATCTGCTATACCTGCTCACTTGCGCCGACATCGCCGGCACCAGTCCGAAATTGTGGAATTCGTGGAAAGATCGCCTGCTGGCCGACCTGTACGTCGCCGCGCGCTACGTACTGCGCTCGGGCCTGGAGCGGCCGGCGCACGCGCAGGACCGCGCGCGCGACACGCAGGCGCAGGCGCGGCGGCTGCTCGTCGACGCGGGCATCGCGCCGAGCGCGATCGACCGCATCTGGGCCGACTTTCCCGAGCACGTGTTCGTGCGCTACCGGCCCGAGCAGATCGCGTGGCAGACGCGCGGCATCGCGCAGACCGCGCGCGCGGCGCTGCCGCTCGTCATGGTGCAGTCGGACGGCGTGCGCGGCGGCACGGAGATCTTCGTCTACGCGGCCGATCGCGACGGCCTGTTCGCGACCGTCACCGCGACGCTCGACCGCCTGCACCTGTCGGTGCAGGAGGCGCGCATTCTCACGTCGCATTCGGGCATGAGCATCGACACGTTTCTCGTGCTCGACGCGCACGGCCAGGCGCTGGCCGACGCCGAGCGCATCGACGCCGTGCAGGAAGAACTGCGCCGCGCGCTGCTGCAGAACCCGTACCGGCCGCAGCTCGCGAAGCGGTCGATCGCGCGGTCGCTGCGTCATTTCCATATACCCGCACGCATCGTGTTTCGTAGCGATGCGGCGCGCACGCAGCTGTCGCTGGTCTGTTCCGACCGGCCGGGGCTGATCGCGCTCGTCGCGCAAGTCTTTCGCGAGCGCCGGGTGCGCGTGCATGATGCGCGCATCGCGACGTTCGGCGAACGCGCGGAAGATTTTTTCCAGATCACCGACCAACACGACCGGCCGCTGACGCCCGACGCCGAAGCCGCGCTGCAGCAGGCGCTCTCGGCCCGGCTCAATATGGCGCAGCCGGCGCCGGCCCCCAAGGAGAACCATGCAAGAGCTTGAATCCCTGATCGACGCGGCGTGGGAACGCCGCGCCGAGCTGAGTCCCGCCGCCGTCGATCCGGCCGTGCACGCGGCCGTCGAAAACGCGCTCGCGCTGCTCGAAGCGGGCGAGCGCCGCGTCGCCGAACCCGACGGCGCCGGCGGCTGGCGCGTCAACCAATGGCTGAAAAAAGCGGTACTTCTGTACTTTCGCCTGAACGGCAACCAGGTGATGCCGGCCGATCCCGCGCCGTACTACGACAAGGTGCCGCTGCGCTTCGAAGGCTTCGACGAGGCGCGCTTTCGCGCGCTCGGCGCGCGCGCGGTGCCCGGCGCGATCGTGCGCCGCGGCGCGCATATCGGCCGCGACGTCGTGCTGATGCCGAGCTTCGTCAACATCGGCGCGTCGGTCGGCGACGGCACGATGGTCGACACCTGGGCGACGGTCGGTTCGTGCGCGCAGATCGGCAAGGGCGTGCATCTGTCCGGCGGCGCGGGCGTCGGCGGCGTGCTCGAACCGCTGCAGGCCGGCCCCACGATCATCGAGGACGGCTGCTTCATCGGCGCGCGTTCGGAAGTCGTCGAGGGCGTCGTCGTCGAACGCGGCAGCGTCATCGGCATGGGCGTGTTTATCGGCCAGTCGACGCGCATCT
This sequence comes from Tahibacter soli, assembly GCF_025717065.2. Taxonomy (GTDB): domain Bacteria; phylum Pseudomonadota; class Gammaproteobacteria; order Xanthomonadales; family Rhodanobacteraceae; genus Tahibacter; species Tahibacter soli. The sequence continues at coordinate 939,495 of NZ_JAOVZO020000003.1, forward strand.
ACCATCGCGAAACCGGAGAAATCCTGTACGGCCGCGTGCCGGCCGGCAGCGTCGTCGTCTCCGGCTCGCTGCCGGCGAAGGACGGCAGCCACAGCCTGTACGCGGCGGTGATCGTCAAGCAGGTCGACGAAAAAACGCGCGGCAAGACATCGGTCAACGAACTGCTGCGCGGCGATTGAGAAGGGATCCGCAATGACGGTAAAAGTGTACGGTTTGAATGCCTGCGACACGTGCAAGAAGGCGCGCAACTGGCTCGACCGCAAAAAAGTCGCCTACGAATTCGTCGACTATCGCGACCATCGCGTGCCGGCCGAAACGCTCAAGGCGTGGGCCGCCGCGGTCGGCGGCTGGGACAAGCTCGTCAATCGCGCGTCGACGACGTGGCGCGGTCTGCCCGAGGCGCGCAAGTCGCCCGAGTCGGCGCCGGAGTGGACGCTCCTGATCAAGGAATATCCGCCGCTGGTGAAGCGTCCGGTCGTCGTGCGCGACGACGGTTCGGTCAGCGTCGGCTTCAACGACAAGCTGTTCGCGTCGCTGTTCGCGGGCTGATCGACGTGGCGGGCGTCGTCGAACTCACCTGCGAACTGATCCGCCGCGTTTCGGTGACGCCGGTCGACGAGGGCTGTCAGGCGCTGCTCGCCCAGCGCCTCGCGCACGCCGGCTTCACGATCGAACACCTGCGCTACGGCGACGTCGACAACCTGTGGGCGACGCACGGCAGCGGCGGACCGGTGCTCGTGTTTCTCGGTCACACGGACGTCGTGCCGAGCGGGCCGTTCGAGGACTGGACGTCGAACCCGTTCGTACCGGTCGTGCGCGACGGGCACCTTTACGGCCGCGGCGCGGCCGACATGAAAGGTTCGGTCGCGGCGATGACGCTCGCGCTCGAAGCGTTCGTGCGCGAGTGGCCGGCGCATGCCGGCACGGTCGCGCTGCTGCTCACGAGCGACGAGGAAGGCGTCGCGCACGACGGCGTCAAGCGCGTGGTCGAAACTTTCCGCACGCGCGGGCAGCGCATCGACTGGTGCGTCGTCGGCGAGCCGTCGTCGCTCGCGACGCTCGGCGACCAGATCCGCATCGGCCGCCGCGGTTCGCTGTCGGGCCATCTCACGGTCAACGGCGTGCAGGGGCACGTGGCGTATCCGCACAAAGTGAAGAATCCGATACACCTGGCAGCGCCCGCGCTCGCCGAACTCGCCGCGACGCGGTGGGACGACGGCAACGACGCGTTTCCGCCGACGTCGTTCCAGATCTCGAACATCCGCGCCGGCACCGGTGCCAACAACGTCGTGCCGGGCGCCTTGCACGCGAGTTTCAATTTCCGTTTTTCCACCGAATGCACGGCGCAAGGCCTGCGCGAACGCACCGAGGCGATCTTCGCCCGGCACGGACTCGACTACGACGTGGTCTGGGAACTCTCCGGCGAGCCGTTCCTGACGCGCGACGGCGCGCTGCGCCGCGCGACGCTCACGGCGATCGAGTCGGTCTGCGGCGTCGCGGTCGACGCGAACACCGGCGGCGGCACGTCGGACGGACGCTTCGTCGCGCCGCTCGGCGCCGAAGTGGTCGAGCTCGGACCGGTCAACGCGACGATCCACAAGGTCGACGAGTGTGTAAACGTCGACGATCTCGAACGGCTGCCGCTCTTGTATCGCGAGATCGCGGAGCGGCTGCTCGGGGCGAACGGGTGAGCGTCTTGGCGCGCATGCTCAAAGCCCTCTCCCCCAAGCTCGCTTGGGGGAGAGGGTGGGGTGAGGGGGCGACTCTCGGGTCTTCCTCGATCTCGACGAAGTGTGACGCGCCGCCCCCTCACCCCATCCCTCTCCCCCAACGTGGTTGGGGGAGAGGGAGTCTTGCGGCTTTTGCAATTTTGCTGCTTGTTCCGCTAACGGGCGTCGCCGCCGACGACGCCCGCCTCTGGCACAACGCCGGCGGCACCACGACGCTCTGGTTCAACCGCGGCGCGATCGGTCCGCTCGGCATCGCGATCGCGCGCACCGGCGGCGACCTCGGCCGCGGCGACGTCGGCGGCGACTATCTCGAACTGCGCTACGCGATCGCCGACGGTTCGGGTCTGTCGTTCCGCCAGGCGCGCGGCGTGTTCTCGCGCCTGGAAGCCGGCGCCGCCACGCACCGCGGCGGACCGGTGCTGCGCGTGCGCGACGTCGAGATCGATCTCGCCGGCTTTCGCGTCGAACGGCGCGGCGCGGGTCGCGTCGGACTCGTGCTCGCTGACCGGCACGGCACCGCCTGGTTCCGCCTCGATCACGCGCAGCATCATGTGGAAAAAGATGCGTTGTCGATCCGCCATCTCGACCTGCGCATCGCCCCGGCGCTCGCCGCGAAACTCGGGCGGCCGGAATGGGCCGGCATCGTCGTCGGCGGCGCCGCGATCGACGCCGCGCACGCCTCGCCCGCGCTGTCCGCGTCGCCCGAGAAGGCGCAGGCCGCCGTATGCAGCGCGATCTGGCCGTCGCCGGTCGCGCGGCCCGACGTGCGCATGATCCGGCTCGCCGAAAACTGGGAAGAGCGCCAGCCCGACGGCGTCAACGCGTATCGCTGCGGTCGCGCGGACGGTGCCGGCGGCCACACGCTGCCGTGCACGCAGGGCAGTCTCGACGGCCTCGTCGTGCTGTCGCCCGACGCGAGCCTGCGCAACGAAGGCAATGCGTCGGTCGCATGGCACCCGAAATTCAGCCCGCCGTCGCCGCCGTACGACAACGACCAGCATCCGTATCTGGTGTGGAACCTGTATCGGCGCGACGCCGACGGCAGCATGCGCCAGATCGCGGCCTCGGGCGTCAAGCACGCGTTTCACACGATCAACGCGGCGTGCGGCTGCGAAGGCGGGCAGATCCTCTATCCCGGCTGCGAAGACACCTACGGCGGTTTCAGCAACGACTTCCCGCTCGCGCTCGGGCCGCGTGCCGAAGTGATTCCGTATACCGGCGAGTGGGCGCGCTGCGGCTCGGTGTTCGACGCCGACTGCGACGGCCGGGCCGACGACGGCGGCTCTTCGGCCGATCCGTACGATCCGACCCGGCGCATGGTCGTGCGCGAGGCGCAGATCGCCGCGTCGCAGCATCCCGGCGCGCGCTGGTTTCTCGAATACGGCTACGTCGTGCGCGACGACGCCGACCCTTACAACACGACGGCCGTGTTCGAAATCGTGCCGCGCAAGGAACCGGGGCAGGGCGCCGACCCGAATGCGTGGATCTGGCGCTTCGATGCGACGAGCTTCGCCAACGGCACGCTCGTAGAAGCCTGGGCGAGCGGCCGCGGCGACGACGTCGGCACGGCGCTCGATCGCTTCGAAACCGCGCACGGCCGCGGCGCGCTGGGCACGCGCGTCGTCGACCTGGGCAACGGCCGCTGGCGCTACGACTACCTGCTGTTCAATCTCGATTTCACGGTCGCGCAGACGCAAGGCAGCGGCGCGACGCTACGCATGCTCGCGAGCCGCGGTTTCGGCGCGGTGTCGCTGCCGGTCGCCGCGAACGTTCCGGTCGATGCGATCGCGTCGAGCCTGTACGACCCGGCCGGCGAACGCGGCTGGACCGGCGCGCGCGTCGCGGGCCGTCTGGATTTCACCGCCGGCACCGCGCCGACGCTCGACTGGGGGCGTTCGCTGCGCCTGTCGTTCGAGAGCCCGCGTCCGCCGCTGCGAACCCGCGTCGTCGTCTACGATGCGACCGGCAACGCGGTCGCGACGCCGTTCGCGCTGGTACCGACCGACCCGCCTGGCGTACGGCGGCGGATACCGAGGTAGCGGACTGTACGAATCCTTAGGCGGAACACAGTACCGGCCTCCGGCGGCGTGGTAACTTTGCAAGAGCAACATCCGCAACGTTCAGGGGACGACATGCGCAAGGCGATGAAGTGGGTATTCGTGCTCGCGGCGACGGCCGCTTCCGGAATGGCGCCGGCGAGCCAGCCGCTCGTGCCGCCAAACAATCCGGCGCAGTTCGGCACCTGGCTCGTCTGGGGCGGCGACATCGAAGTGCAGTTCAATCCCGACGCGCTGCAGGGGCTCGAGCTTGCGGTCGATCGCGTCGACGGCGCGAAGTCGCGCGTCGTGGGCAAGCCGGGCGTGCGCTACGAATCGATGACGTTCCGCGCGCGCGACGACGCGACGCTCGAAGTGCGCCGCAACGGCAACAAGGTCCACGCGATCGGCGGCGGCGCGCTGCGCACCGACGCCGGCTTCGTACTGACGCACGGCGGCGAGCGCTACGACCTCGTCGGCTTCGGGGTGCGAGCCGCTGCGGGCACCTTGTTCGAATTGGAAATCGTGGACAAATCGGGCCTGGCGCTGTTCACCGCCGATCACGCGCACTACGGTTTCGTCGACGCCGCGCGCACGCGCTTCGGCATGCGCAACATGAACCTGCGCATCTCGGCGAACCTTGCGGCGAAACTCGGCAAGCCGGAACTCGCGGGCCGTCCGATCGGCGGCATGTCGCTGGTCGCGCAGGGCACCGAAGACTCGCCCGGGCCGCAGCCCGAGGGCGGCGTCTGCAACGCGCCGTTCCCGACCGCGGGCATGACGACCGACATCCAGACCGTCTTCCGGCTCGGCCCGCAGAACTGGACGGGTGCCGACGACGGCGTCGACTTCAAGCGCTGCAAGCTGCCGAGCGGTTCGGCGTGCAGCGCCGGCAGCACGACCGGCAGCGTCGTGTTCGCGCCCGATTCGAGCCTCGTCAACATCGGCGAGACCGCGGTCGCGTGGCACCAGATGTTCACCGGCAACTCGGCGCCGTACAACAACGACCAGCACCCGTTCCTGATCTGGAACCTGTACCGCATCGACGGTGACGGACGCCTGCGCCAGATCGGCGCGTCGGGCGTCAAGCACGCCTTCATCACGATCAACTTCGCGTGCGCCTGCGGCGAGGGCCACATCATCTACCCGACCTGCGAAGACACCTACGCCTCGTACAACAACGATACGAGCGAAGTGCTCGGGCCGCGCCGCGAAATCGTGCCGGTCAGCGCCACGTGGGCACGCTGCGGCTCGATCTACGACGCCAACTGCGACGGCAATCGCGACAACGGCAACCCGAACGACCTTTACGCGCAGCGCATGACCGTGACCGAGAGCGAAATGCTCCCGCCGGTCTCCGACGGCGCAAAGTACTATTTTGAATACTGGTACATCGTGCGCGACGATCAGAACATCTACAACACGATGGGCTACCGGCAGATCGCGCCCACGAAGAACGGCGCGAACTGGTCGGCCAATCTCGTCAACAACGTCGCGCCGAACTACGATTTCTACCAGGGTCCGGTGATCAACTACTGGGTCGATCCGGCCGCGCCCGGCGCGAACGCCGCGAACGAGGAACTGGTCACCCCGCTCGGCCGCGCGCGCGTCGCGGTGCGCGCGACCGACCTCGGCGGCGGGCAGTGGCGCTATCGCTATGCCGTGATGAATTTCGAGTATGCGCACGTCGACATCGACCCGGCGCATCCGAACGAGCCGAATCTCAAAGTGGCCGCGACCGTCGGGTTCGACCGGTTCGCGGTGCCGCTCTCGGTCGCCGCGACCGACGTGCGGTTCTTCGACGCCGACGGCAACGCGGCGAACGACTGGACCGCGTCGACGACCGGCGGGCAGATCGTGTGGACCGCGCCGGCCGGGACGAGCCTCGGATGGGGAACGCTCGCGCAGTTCGAGTTCACGACGACCGTCGCGCCGGCGGCGTCGACCGTCACGCTGCGCGGCGCCGCGACACCGACCAAGACGGCGATCGATTACAGCCGCACCTTGCTCGGCCCGACGGCGTCGGACGTTATCTTTGCGGACGACTTCGAGTAAGGTTGCGTACTTCGAAGAATGTTTCGCGGCGCGATCGATGGCGCGCGCCGCCGGCATCACGGATCGAGGAACGGGCGGAAGCCCGTTCCTCGACGTAGACAAGGGGCGGCGGCTGCGAAGGGATGCTCGCGGGGAGCGAGCGGTGCGCAGCCGGAGTTGGCATGCCAGGGAGCGGCCTGATCCGGGATTCGACGTGGTTCGTGCAGCACGTTTCATCGTTCTCTGTTGGCTGGTTTCCAGCTTCTTCGTCGCGACGCCGGCGCGTGCCGACCTGCCCGTCTGGGCCGCGGTCGCCGGCACGCTCGACGTCACGCCGCACGGTACGCAGCCGGGCCTCGCGCACGATCTGATCGGCGCGCAGAACTGCGGCTTCTGCCACCGCGGCGCCGACCCGGGCGACGAAAACATCATGCCGGCGAACACCTGGCGCGGCTCGATGATGGCCAACGCGACGCGCGATCCGGTGTTCTGGGCCGCGCTCGACGTCGCCAACAACGACGGCGCGTCGATCGGCGTGCCGAACATCGGCGACTACTGCCTGCGCTGCCATACGCCGAAAGGCTGGTACGGCCAGCGCGTCAAACCGGGCGGCAGCAATACGCTCAACGGCGCGAACGGCTGCCTGCTGCAGGGCGACTACGACGACGACGACACCGGCACGAACGACTACGGCGGCGAAAGCTGCCACTTCTGCCACCGCCTGATGAACCAGGGGCCGCAAGGCCAGCCGGCGTATCTGGAAAATGCCAACGCATGGCTCGACGACGGCGACTGCAACGGCGCCGGCGGACCGTGCCGGCGCGGTCCGTACACGTACGAGGACGGCAGCGGGCCGCCGCACGAATGGGCGTATTCGCAGTACCACGAATCCAGCGAAATCTGCGGCCTTTGCCACAATGTAACGACGCCCGACACGAGCGAGGGACCGCTGCGCACGCTGCGCGACGCGGCCGGCGTCGATACCGGCGTGCCGTTTCCGATCGAGCGCACCTTCAGCGAATGGAAGATGAGCGACTTCGGCGACCGCGACCGCATCTTCCGGAACGGTTTCGGCACGCGTCTTGAGCCCTCTTCGCAGATCGCCAGTGCGCAGGAATGCCAGCACTGCCACATGCCCAACAGCGACGACCCGGCCGCGCGCGCATGCGTGTTCGACGAGCCGGGCGCGCGCACCGGCAACCTCGCGACGCATCAGTTCGCGGGCGGCAACGCCTGGGTGCCGAACATCCTGAAGGGCCAGTACGGCCAGCAGCTCGAACGCGAATTCGAGTTCAACCAGACGATCGCCTGGGCGCGCGCCATGCTCGCGGCGAGCGCCGAAGTGCAGGCGACGCGCACCTCGTACGTCGCGCCGACGCCGACGGTCGCGGGCAGCCTCGGCCTTGCCGTCAAGGTCATCAACCTGTCGGGCCACAAGCTGCCGACCGGCTACGGCGAGGGCCGGCGGATGTGGCTCAACGTCAAGGTAACGGGCGGCAACGGCGCGACCGTGTTCGAAAGCGGCGCCTACAACCCGACCACGGCGGTGCTGACGGCCGATCCGCAGGCCAAGGTCTACGAGATCCTTCAGGGCATCTGGGACGCCGGCACGTCGACCTGCAAACACACCGACGCGGGCGGCGCCGAGCAGTTCCATTTCGTGCTGAACAACTGCGTCGCGAAAGACAACCGCATTCCGCCGCTCGGCTTCACCGGCGGCACCAACCTCGAAGTGAAACCGGTCGGCTACACGTATCCGACGGTCCCCGGCTCGACGCGTCTCGTCAACTACGACACGACGAACTACACGGCGACGCTCCCGGCCGGCGCGCAGCCGCCGTTCACGGTCATCGCGACGCTGCACTACCAGACCGCGAGCCGCGAATACATCGAGTTCCTGCGCGACGAAGCCCTCGACCACGGCTTCCCCGGCGAGAACGCGATGTGCAGTACGGCGCCTTATACACGCACGCCGTTCACGGTCGGGCCGCAGGCGAAGACGCGCGGGCAGTATCTGTACGACCTGTGGAACGACCCGGCCTACGGCAAGTCGCCTCCCGAAGTGATCGACAATGCGTCAATCATTGTGACGAACTGATTTGTCCATGAAGGACAGCGCCATACTGGCGTTGTCCTTGTTGCTTTGCACAACGATACGGCTTAGTTTGGTGATAGGCTTAATCGTTATATCGCAAAGCCGTAGTCCACTGCAGCGCCGGGGGTGTTTATGTCAGGGGTGTCTTTGCGCGGTGTACTTTTCGCCGCGTTGTTAACTTTTCCAACTGTAGGCATTTATGCGCAGTCGGAGTCGGGCGAAACGCCTGCGACCGCGCAGGTCTGGACCGCCTGGGGAGGCGATCTCGGCTTCATCTGGAACGAAGATCTTCTGGCCGATCTCGGCGCGCGTCTCGACGGCGCCGACGGTACGAGCCCACAGGACGCGCGAGGTTTCATCCCCGTATCGCTGCGTGAAACGGGCGGTCTCACGTTCGCCGTCACGAGTACGAACTTCGATCACTTCACCGGCGGCAGCCTCGGTCTGCGCGGCGGCTTCAGGCTGCGCGTGCCCGACGGCGAACTCTCGCTCGTCGATGCGAGCCTGCGCCCGCGCGCCGGCGATCCGCAGACGCTCGATCTCGTCTCCGCCGACGGCAAGACGTGGTTCTATCTCGACAAGCTGATGTATTCGATCGGCCAGAAGGGCCGGGTGCTCGACGTGCAGACGATGGATCTGCGCATCCATCCGGCGCTCGCGGAACGGCTCGGCAAGCCGCAGGTGGCGAACTGGGCGATCGCGCAGCTGCGCATGACGCTCGACGTGCTCGCGCGCAACGGCGAATACATCGAGATCGTCGAAGGCGGCCCGGTCTGGCCGAACACGGAAGTGCCCGGCGTGCCCGGCGCGTTCTACCAGGGCGACGTCTTCATGACGAACTTCAACGCCCAGTACTCGCGCTGCACGAACAACCTCTCGTGTACGAGCGGCTGCGCGTGCGACGGCCCCGGCGGCGCGACGAACGGTTTCGCCGTGTTCACGCCGTCGTCGACGCTGCGCAACAACGTCAACAACGGGACGGCGACGGCGACCGTGGCGGGCGATCCGCTCGGCACCAGCACCGCTTTGTATACCGCCGATATCGCGTGGTACCGCAAGTTCACCGGCTCGTTCCCGCCGTACGACAACGACCAGCATCCGAACCTGATCTGGAACCTGTACCGCATCGACGGCAACGGCCGCATCGAACAGATCGGCCGCTCGGGCGTCAAGCACGCGTTCGTCACGACGAACGGCGGCTGCTCGTCGGGCCCGGGCAGCGGCGGTTCCACCGGCACGATTCTCGGCCGCTCGTGTTCCGACACGTACGGCACGAGCAACAACGACAGCAATCCCGATCTCGGTCCGCGCAGCGAAATCGTGCCGAACGGCGATCTGTGGGGGCGCTGCGGTTCGATCTTCGATACGAACTGCGACCGCACCGCCGAGGCCAGCAACGGCAACACGAACTACAGCCAGCGCATGATCGTGCGCGAGTCGCAGCTCGAAGCGACCACGCCGGCCAGCACGTATCTGTTCGAGTCGTGGTACATCGTGCGCGACGACATCAACGTCTACAACACGATGGCGACGCGGCCGGTGTCGTTCAGCTACGCGGGCGGCGGCCCGTGGGTCATCACCAACAGCAATCCGTATCTGCTCGGCCCCGCGATCGACCGCTGGGTCAGCCCGACGTCGTCGAACCCGAACCAGAAAAACGTCGAGATCGCGAACGAGGAAGGCCACACGAAGGTCGCGGTCAAGGCGACCGACCTTGGCGACGGCACGTGGCGCTACGATTATGTCGTGATGAACGTCGACTTCGCGCGCGCGTTCACGCAGGGCACGAACAAGTACGGCGACGACGCCGACCCGGCGCAGCGCTTCCGTGTAGTCCACAACTTCGGCTTCGACCGCTTCAGCGTTCCGGTGCCGACCGACGCCGCGCCGACCGCGATCGAGTTCAACGACGGCGATCTCGACACGGCGAACAACTGGACCGGCGCGGTCGCCGACGGCGTGCTGACGTGGACGGCCCCGGCGAATCCGTCGCCGCCGGCCAACGTGCCGGCCGTGCTGAACGCGCTGAACTGGGGCACGATGTTCCGCTTCTCGTTCGTGTCGACGCGTCCGCCGGTCGCGGCCGATATCGCGCTGCACGTCGCACAGGCGGGCAAGCCGGAATCGTATTCGGCGACGATCGTCGGACCGCAGGTGCAGCCGGACGGCATCTTCGAGGACGACTTCGAAGTGCCCGCGGGCAACTAAGCGGAACGCGACACGCGCAACAGCAGTACCGATCCGCTCCCCGGCCTTGGCCGGGGAGTGCGCCAGCCGCGGCCTACGGCGACGCCGGCTTCAGTTCCAATCGATACACGGTCTTGCCCGGCAGCAGCGGCGTCGGCCGGCCGCGCACCCAGTCCTCGTGCCCCGCACCGTGGAACGGCGACAGCGGATGGCCGCTCTGGCCGCCCGGCATCATCAGATAGCTTTCGTTTTCGTGCCCCGGCGAGATCGCGAAGCGCTCCGACGCGCCGAACGCCGGACCCTGCACGCGCGGCATGTTCTTGTCGCCCGGCAGCGGCTGGGCCGGCATGTCGAGGTGCCGCGCGAGAAAACCCGGCAGCGCGCGCGACAGCGGATGGCGGATGCTCGCGACATTGCGCGCGCCCCACGTTTCGCCGGCGACGCGCGTGGCCGCGTCGCGTGCCGCGGCCAGCAGCAGATCGTTCCAGTCGGCATAGCGCGGATCGAGCAGATGCGCCGGCCGTTCGGTCACGAGTGCCCATACCGGCGCCTCGTACGTCTGCGCCGACGGCAGTTCGAATTTCGCGTCGCTCTTCCTGCCGAGCGCCTCGAACGGCGCGAGCGCGGCCGCAATGGTGCGCACCCGGAATTCGCGGACCAGCGCGTACTGCGCGTCGTCGACCGCGGCGTAGCCGTCCCAGGCCGCGTCGGCGTGCCGCAGCGTTTCGAATGCCGCATCGGTCGTGCCGGCGACGGTTTTTCTCAGCAGTTCGCGCCACGGGGCCAGAAACAGGGCGCGGTCGTCGAGCTGTACCGAGAGCATCTCGGCCGCAGTGAAACGTTCGTGCGAGCGCAGGCCGTCGCGGATCTGCCGCGCGCGCGCGCCGAGGTCGTAGCCGCCGTCGCCGACGAGCGCGAGCGCGTCGCCGTCGATGACGCGCGCGTTCGCGCTCCACAACCGCGCGTCGGGCGGATTGAACACGCGCGGAAACTCGGCGGCGTCGACCCAGCCGGTCCAGCCGACGCCGGCCCGGCTCCAGTCCGCCGGCAGCGTCGGATCGTAGCCGGCGCGGCGCGGCAGCGCGTTGCCGGTCAGCGTCCAGCCGATCATGCCGTCGCCGTCGCCGACGACGAAGTTCTGCACCGGCATGCCCATGCTCGGCGCGAGCGCCAGCGCGCCGCGCGCGGTGTTCACCTGTTCCAGTTGCATCAGGTCGAGGTTGAAGACGCGCGGGTCGTGCGCGGTCCACGCGAGCGCGAGCGGCGTGCCGTCGACGTCGGCGGCCATGATCGGACCCCAGCGCGTCTCCTCGACGGTGAGCGCGACGTCGGCCGCGCCTTTGACGCGGATCGTCTCGGCGTGCTTTTCGATCGCCGCATCGCCGTCGCTCGTGCGATAGCGCGCAGGGTCGGCGGGGTCGCGCACGACGCGCACCCAGTCGGTCCAGTCGCCGTAGCTGTTGGTGTAGCCCCAGGCGATGCGGCCGTTCGAGCCGGCGAGCAGCGCCGGCGCGCCGGGCAGCGTGACGCCGTTGAGGTCGACGGTGCGCGCGGGATCGTTCGGATCGGGATAGCGCAGCCGCGCGCGGTACCAGATGTTCGGCACTCGCAGGCCCAGGTGCATGTCGTCGGCGACGAGCGCCGCGCCGTTCACGGTCAGCGCGCCGCCGACCGCGAAGTTGTTGCTGCCGGGCTTTTCGCCGAGGTCCTCGCGCGACAGCGTCGCGAAGCGGGGCAGGTCGGGCGGCAGCTCGAGCATCGCGGTGCGCAGGTCGAACACCTCTTGCCCCGGAATCGCGACCGGCGGCAGCGGTTCGCCGCGGATCGGCGCGTCCCACGGCGAACCCGGCTGCACGAGAAAGCGGTACAGCGGTTCGGGCACCTGCGCCTTCAGGCGCGCGAGGTTGAGCTCGCGCGCGTTCTCGCCGTCGCCGTTCAGGTCGAGGAACATCGCGTAGATCGCGAGCGCGGAGTCTTCGCTGCGCCACGGCGCCGGCGGCGAGCGCAGCAGCAGGTATTCCCACGGCCGCACGGCGAGATCGGCGAGGCCCGCGTTGACGCCGTCGCGATAGCGCTCGACGATTTCGCGCTGTCCGGCCGGCAGCGCGGCGATTGCGGTCGCCGCACGCGCCCGGAAGCGGTGCAGGCGATGGCGCTTGTCGACGTCGAGCGCGACCGTGCCGAACAGCTCGGCGAGTTCGCCGGCCGCGACGCGGCGCAAGAGGTCCATCTGGAAATAGCGCTCCTGGCCGTGGAGGTAGCCGAGCGCGTAGACGAGGTCGGCGCGGTTCTCGCCCGAAATCGTCGCGGTGCCGAGCGCGTCGCGTTCGACGGTCACCTTCGCCTGGACGCCGCCTTCGACGACGCCGTCGAGGCGCGCGACGCTGCCGCGCAGCGCGAACCATGCCGCGAGCGCGGCGAGCGCCGCGAGCACGAGCAGCCAGACGAGAAGCTTGCGGATCAGTCGCATCGTTGTTCCCCGGGATTCAAACCTGCGGCGCGCGCTGCCGGCGACGGCGCTTGGCGCCGACGAGCGCATCGTCGGCGACCGCCGTTGCAAGGTCGAGACCGACGCGATTGACGGTCATCAGCGATTCGCTGTGCGTCGTCAGCGTGTCGATGACGGCCTGGTGCAGGCGCGTGTAGTAAGGCTGTCGATGGTAGTGCAGAAACACCGGCACCTCGTAGGGGCGAAACCCCGGCACGACGCGCACCGGCATCGACGGATCGAGCAGGTGCACCGGTACGACCGCGCGGCCGAGGCCTTCGCCGACCGCGTCGATCAGCCCGTAGATGTCGTCGAAGTACGAGCGCTCCATGCGCGGCACGGTGCTGCCGGTCTGCGACAGGAAGAACTTCTCGGTGAAGTTGTCGCGCGGGTCGTGGTCGATGTAGCACGTTTCGCGGTTCGTGTGGCGCGACGATTCGATCAGCACGTCGCGCTCGACGCCGAGCGGCACGTTCTCGATGCCGGCGCGCTCGCATTCCGACAGCGAAATGCAGAAATCCACCTTGCCGTCGATCAGCATGTCGTGCAGCACCTCGACCTCGGCCTTGAACAGCTGGCACATCACCTTCGGATGGTCGCGCATCAGGTGCGCGAGCGCCGGCAGCACGACCGAGCGCAGCGCCGACGAATACGTGACGAAGCGGAAGAATCCGGCGAGCGGCCCCGAGCGCGATCCGCCGACGAGGCTTTGCAGCAGTTCGTGCTCCTGGTGCTCGAGCGCGGCGCCGTAGCGCTGCAGGATGCGGCCCGGCTCGGTCAGCTCCAGCGCGCCGTACTGGCGGATCAGCAGGGGCTGGCCGAGCAGCGCCTCGAGATTCTGGATGCGCTTGGTCAGCGCCGGCTGCGTGATGTGCAGAAGGTCGGCGGCGCGAGAGAAATTGAGCTCTCGTGCCAGAACAAGAAAGGATTCCAGGAGCGGCGAGGAGAGTGGGGAGCGCACGGGTTCGCGGTTCCTGCATGAACTCGCGCACACTATAACCTGGAGTTATCGTCGGATGTACAAGTTTCATTGGCCAGCGGCAGGTTGGCGCCGTAACGTGCACACAGGGATGAAGGGATGGGGTCGCATATGGGCGTCGCAGGTGTCGTGAGGGTTCTTCCGTTCGGCCGTCGCGAGAGCGCTCGACCGATCGTGGTTTCGCCGGCCGCCGAGCCGACCGAAGTGCTGATCCGCCGTGTCCGCGCAGGCGAGAATCCTGCCCGCGACGCCCTGGTCCGCCGCTTCCTGCCGCTCTTGCGCCAGTGGGCGCACGGTCGCCTGCCGCGTGCGGCGCGCGATCTGCACGAAACCGAAGACCTCGTGCAATTGGCGCTGATGCGCGCTTTGAAACAAATCAACAGTTTCGAAAGCGAAGGTCCGGGCAGCTTCCTCGCCTACCTGCGCCAGATTCTCCTGAACCAGGTGCGCGACGAAGTGCGCCGTCTGATGCGCCGGCCCGAGTCGTCCGAGATCGATCCGGAACTGGCCGACACCGAACTGCCGTCGCCGGTCGAACAACTCGTCGGCCACGAGCGCCTGCGCGCCTACGAGGCCGCGCTCGCGAGCCTGCCCAAGCGCCAGCAGGGCCTCATCGTCATGCGCCTGGAATTCGGCATGAGCTACCCGGAGATCGCCGCGGAAGTGGCGAGCAGCCCGGACGCCGTGCGCGTGATGGTCGCCCGCGCGCTCGTGCAGCTCGCGTCCGCCTTGAAGCCGCTGCAAGCGTAAGCTTCGCAGCGCGCGCCGCCGTCCGGATCCCGCATGTTCTGATGGCCAGGTCGCCGTCGTTACATGATCAAACGCCCGCACAGCACGGGCAGGGGAATCCGATGACAGGCGACGACAAAGACCTGGAGCGCATCGCCGCGGGCATCGCCGACGACGCCGCGCTCGACTGGCGCGCGCTCGCCAAGCTCGACCCGCAATCGACCGACACCGGCGACGGGCTGCGCGAACTGTCGCAGCTCGCCAACATTTTCCGCAGCCTGCAGTTGAAGCCCGAGCGCGCCGCGTCGGTCAAGGCGCAGTTCCGCTTCGCCGGCCTCGACGTGATCGAAAAACTGGGGCAGGGCGCGCACGGCGAAGTCTGGCGCGCGTACGACCCGATGCTCGACCAGGAAGTCGCGCTGAAATTGAAGCGCGTCGATTGCGACGAGCTGTCGCACCAGTTTCTCGCCGAGGCGCGGCGCCTCGCCAAGGTGCGTCAGCAGAACGTGGTCAGCGTGTACGGCGCCGCGGCCCAGGACGGCCGCGTGGGCCTGTGGACCGAACTCGTGCGCGGACGGTCGCTCGCCGACGTGCTGGCCGAGCAGGGGCCGCTGCCGGCCGAGGAAGTCGCGCAGATCGGCATCGAACTGTGCCGCGGCCTCGCCGCCGTGCACCGGCACGGGCTGACGCACGGCGACGTCAAGGCCGAAAACGTGCTGCGCGAAGTCAGCGGGCGCGTCGTGCTGGCCGATTTCGGCACCGCGCGCGAACTCGGCTGCGGCACCCGCTTCGAACCGATCTCGGGCACGCGCCACTATCTCGCGCCGGAAATGCTCGACGGCGAACCGTCGTCGGCGGCGACCGACCAGTACGCGCTCGGCGTGCTGCTGTACCGCCTGCTGACCGGCCAGTACCCCTATGCCGCCGACGATCTCGACGCGATGCGCAGCGCCGAACTCGCCGAGGCGCGCAAGCCGCTGCGCGAGGCGCGGCCGACGCTGTCGCGCGCGTTCGCGCGCGCGATCGAACGCGCGCTGGCGCCCGATCCCGCGCGGCGTCATGCCGGCGTGCTCGCGATGCTCGTGGCGATCGAAAACTCGCAGCGTCCGCATCGCCTGAACGGCCTGCACTGGGCGCTCGCCGCCGCGATCGTCGCCGCGATCGCGGCCGGCGGGTACGCGCTGCGGCCGGTGGCGCCGCAGTTGAACGTCGACGCGGCGTTCTATCGCGACGGCGCGCGCGGTCGCGAACGCCTCGTCGACGGCGCGACGATCGAACTCGGCGACCGCCTGCGCCTCGAGCTGTCGAGCAACCGTCGGACCTGGCTGTACGTGCTCAACGACGACGGATCGATCGCCCCGACCGTGCTGTTTCCGCTGCCGGGCATCCAGCCGGTCAACCCGCTGGGCCACGGCGTGCGCTGGCAGCTGCCCGGCAAGGACGGCCTGACCGAGCTGTCGTGGCAGGTCGACGCCGAAGCCGAGCGCGAAACGTTCGTCGTCGTCGCGTCGGCGACGCCGCTCGCCGCGCTCGAAGACGGCATCGCGCAATGGCGCCACGCCGCGACGCCGGACAACGCGCTCGTCATGCGCGGCGTCGGACGGCTGGTGCCGGCGACGCCCGAACCGGTGCGGCAGCGCGGCAGCCTCGACGCGCTGCTCGGCCGCATCGGCTGCGACTCGGCACCGACCGAGCTGCGCTGCCTGCATTTCGTGTTTCCGCATAAGAATCCGTAGGCGGCCGGCTGTCCCCCGGACAGCCGGGCTCCGCGACGACGTTCCCGAGTACACTCGCGACGCAACAAATCCGGGGGAGACGGAATGCGTCGCGTCGTGTGGTTCTTCGTGGGACTTTCGTTCGCAGCGGCGGCGTCGGCGGCCGATATCGCCGGGCGCGTCGGCGTGCTGCTCGCGCCGGAAAAATACGCCGACGCCAAGGCGATCGTCGTGGCCGCGCTCGCCGATCCGCGCACGCACGACGCGGCGTTGCCGGTCGCGTTCAACCTCGTCGTCGAAAGCGCGCGCGACTTTGGCGAAGACGAATGGACGCCGTGGGTCGCCGAGCTCGAACGCGTGCGCGTCGCGAAGGGCGGCGACGACGCGCGTTCGCTCGCGCCGATCGCCGCGTGGCGCGCCGAGGTCGCCTGGCGCAAGCAGGACGCCGACGGCGCCAACGCGCAACTGGCGCGCGTGCGCACGCTGCTCGACGCGGGCCGCGGCGCGATCGACCCGGCCGAGCGCGCGTACGCGCTGTCGGTGCTGGCGCAGATCGGCGGCATGCAGGGCGGCTACGCGCAGGCGCAGGCCGCGGCGAAAACCGCAGTCGACACGCTCGCCGCGCCGCGCACGCCGCTGGAACGCGCGCGGCGCCTGCGCGCGCTGTATTTCTACGCGTTGTTCCAGGATCGACAAGGCGAATATGCCGGCGCACTCGCCACCGCGCGCACCGGCATCGCCGAAGCCGAGGCGTTCGGCGGGTCGACGAACGGCTACCGCCGGCGTCTCGTCGGCGCGCTGACCGAATCGTTGATCTCGATCGGCGAATTCGCGCAGGTGCGCGACCTCATGCGGCCCGAACTCGAACGGCTGCGTGCGCAGCCGCAACCGTCGCCGCGCGAAATGGCGATGACGCTCGGTCATCTCGCCGAAGCGCAGCGCCAGCTCGGCGACCGCGAAGGCGCGCTCGCGCTGTACCGCGAATCGGCGCAGAACGCGGCGAAGGACCCCGGGCTCGTCGCCTCCGGCAGCTACGCCGCGATCGTCGGCAATCTCGGCGCGCTCGCCTACGACCTGCGCCGCTACGACGAAGCCGACGCGGCGATGGCGCAGAACCTCGCCCTGCTCGAAGAAAAATTCGGGCCCGACAGCGCGCGCGTGGTGCCGCCGCTGACGAACGCCGGCGAAGTCGCGCTCGAGCGCGGCCTCGTCGACGACGCCGACGCGCGGTTCCGCCGCGCGCTGGCGATCGTCGCGACGCAGCTCGGCCCCGAACATCCCGACGGCGCGCCGGCGCTGCGCGGACTCGCGCGTGTCGCGCTCGCGCGCGGCGACGCCGCCGGCGCGCGCAAGCTGCTCGACGGCGCGCTCGCGCAGCGCAGCGCGAGCATCGGCGAAAACCATCCCGAACTGCTGACGTGGCGCTGCGAACGCGCGCGCGCCGCGCTCGCGGCCGGCGACCCCGACGCGGCGTTCGCCGACGCGCTCGTCGTCGAGGCGACGCGCACGCGGCTCGTCGCCACGGTCGCGCCGGTGCTCGGCGAAACGCAGGCGCTCGAATTCAAGCGAGGCCTCGCGACGTGCGCCGCGCCGCTGCTCGCGATCGCGGCGCAGCGCAACGACGCGGCGACCACGGCCGCGGCGTGGCGCGAAATCGCCGCCGCGCGCGGTCTTGCCACGCACATCGGCGCGGCGCGCCTCGCCGCCGCGCGCCAGGCCGCGACGGCCGAGCAGAAAGCGAGCTGGGACGCCTGGAGCCGCGCCGCGCAGGACTACGCGAAAGCGCTGCGCGAAGGCGCGCCGGCGCAGGTGCTCGACGCGCTGCGCGCGAGCGTCGACGCGGCGGTCGAAAAGCTCGGCACGAGCGCCGGCACGACGCGGCCGCCGCTCGCGGCGCTGCTCGCCGCGATGCCGGACGGCGGGCGGCTCGTCGCGTACGTCGCGACGCCTCCGGCGCCGAACGAAAAAAGCAAACTGTATGCTTTTGTCGCCGCGGCCGGCGCCGCGCCCCGTCTCGTCGATCTTGGCGACGAGGCCGCGCTCGACGCGCTCGCGCAGCGCTGGCAGGGCCTCGTCGTCGACGCGCACAGCGACGCCGCGGCGCTGCGCGAGGCCGGCGCGGCACTGCGCCGGCGCGTGTTCGACCCGCTCTCGCTCGCGCCGTCGGGCCGCACGTTCGTCGTCGCCGACGGCGGTCTGCACCGGCTGAACTTCGCCGCGCTGCCGGACGGCGACGGCTATCTGATCGAACGCGGCCTGCGCATGCACACGCTCGAAACCGAACACGATCTCGCGCCGGCCCGCTCGCCCGACGCCGGCAGCGTGCTGCTCGTCGGCGCGCCGCGCTTCGCGCGCGAGACGCCGGCGCTCGCGCGTCTGCGCGGCGCATGTCCCGAACTCGATGCGCTCGCGCCGCTGCCCGGCGCCGCGCGCGAAATCGCCGCACTGTCGCGGCTTGCCCGCGACGCCGGCCGCGGCGGCGTGAAAACGCTGACCGGCGACGCCGCGACGAGCGCCGCGCTGCGCGATTCGATCGCCGGTGCCGACACGATCCACTTCGCCACGCACGCGCTCGAACTCGGCGCCGGCTGCGTGCCGGCGCTCGCGCAGGGTCGCCGCGGCGTCGGCGTGCGCCGTGCCGATACCGACCGCGCCGCGGATGCGAAAACCGCGCTCGCTTCCGAAGCGGGCCTGGTGCTCGCCGGCGACGGCCTGCTGACGTCGGCGCAGGTCGCGACGATGCCGCTCGATCGCGCGCGCTGGGTCGTGCTGTCGGCGTGCGACACGGGCCTGGGCCGGCGCCTCGGCGACGAGGGCGTGTTCGGACTGCGCCGCGCGTTTCGCCTCGCCGGCGCGCGCACGGTCGTCATGAGTCTGTGGCCGGTCGACGACGCGGCGACGGCGGGTTGGATGGAAGCGTTGTACACATCGCGCTTCATGGACAAAGCCGATACCGTCGACGCGATGGCCGCGGCGAGTCTCGCGACGCTCGCCGCGCGGCGCGAGCGCGGCGAGACCGCGCATCCGTTCTACTGGGCCGGCTTCGTCGCGTCGGGCGACTGGCGCTGACGTATCCGCGGCCCCGTCCGAACGGGGCCGCGGGCGGTTCGAGGGTTACGGCTGCTCGAAGCCGTTCCTGAAGATCAGGTCGGTGTTGGTGTAGCTGCCGGTGATCGCCTGGTTCGTCAGCGGCGAATACGCGAGCACGATCGCCAGATACGTGCCGGGCTGCGGCGCCGCGATAGTGCACGTTTCGTTCGCCGTCGCGCCGGCCGATTCGCAGACGATGTCTTCGCCGAGCTTCACCGTGAGATCGGCGTCCTCGTTGGCGGGGCCGGTCGTTACGAACGACAGGTTCGTCGCGCCCGGCGGCACGACGAGGGTGTAGCGCAACTCGTCGTTCTGCGCGGCGCTCTGGCCCGACACGGTCACGCCGTTGGTCAGCGGCACCGGCGGCGCGCGCAGGCGCGCGACGCGCGAGTAGCTCGCGCCGGTGCCGTCGTCGTCGGTGACCGTCAGGCGCACCGTGTAACTGCCGTAGGCCGCGTAGGTATGCGACGCGCTCGCCGTGGTCGCGGCCGGACTGCCGTCGCCGAAGTCCCAGCTGTACGACGCGACCGTGCCGTCGAAGTCGAGCGACGTGCTCGCAACGTCGATGTCGCGATCGTCGATCGCGAGATCGAAATCCGGCGTCGGCGGCGCGTTCGTCGCGCTCGCGCCGAGCACGATGCGCCACGCGCCGCGGCTGTACGAGCCGGCGGTCAGCACGTGCGGATCGTCGTCTATTTCCAGGTCGACCACGACGAGGCCGAGCGGCATGCCGGCCGAATACGCCGTGAAGTTGTCGCCGCCGTCGACGCTTTCGTACACGCCGACGTCGGTCGCGACGAACAGCCGGTTCGTGTTCGCCGGGTCGATGACGACGCTGTTCGCCGGCACGTTCGGCAGGCCGGCGCCGACCGCCGCCCACGTCGTACCGCCGGTCGTCGAGCGATACAGCCGCGACGCGCCGAAGCCCGCACGCGTGACGAACACGCGCTGCGCGTTGGTCGGATCCATCGCGATGTCGGAGACGCGACCGCCGGGATAGTCGCCGGTGACGTTCGCGAACACCGGCGTCGGCGCGTTGGCGTCGGCGCTCGACCAGATGCGTCCGCCGGCCGTGCCGACGTAGGTCGGCATCATGACGCCGATCAGCTGCGGCGTGATCACGCTTGCCGCGCCGCCCAGGTTCGGCGACAGCGCGGTCCACGCGTTGCCGTCGGTCGTCGTGCGATACAGGATGTTCGACGCCGTGAACAGGCGATTGCCGGCCACGGCGAGCGGCGTGACCCACGGAAAGCTGGCGCTCGCGGTCAGGCCGGTGGTCGGCATGCGTTCGAAACTGTCGAGGCTGCCGTCCTGTTCGGAGCGGACGATATAAGGCAGGTTGCTGCTCGGATAGCTCGTCTGGAACACGCGCGACGGCAGCGTCGGGTCGACCGCGTTCATGAAGCCGTCGCCGCTCGCGAACGTGAGATTCCACTGCAGGCTGGTGCGGCGCGACGACGAGCCGTTGTCCTGCGCGCCGCCGAACACGATGTTGACGTCGGCGGGATGCACCGCGATGTCGTAGAACTGCGTGATGTTGAGATTGGCGTTCATGTTGACGTACGACACGCCGCCGTCGTCGGTACGCCAGAGGCCGCCGTCGGTGCCGACCCAGAAGCGGTTCGGGTTCGTCGCCGAGTAGCGCACGACGTGCGTGTCCTGATGGACTTTCTGCGACTTGCCCCAAGTGCTCGTCATTGGCGTGAGCGTCGCGCCGGCGTCGGTCGCGCGGTGATGGCGGATCGTGCCGACGAGCACCGTCGACGGATCCGTCGGATGCACCGCGAGCGTCAGGTTGTACGAGCACTGGCCTTCGCACGCCGCCGCGTTTTTCTGCGTCCAGCTCGTACCGCCGTTCACGGTCTGGTGCAGGCGCGACACGTTGGTGTTCGAACCGGTCAGCGCATACAGCGTGTTCGGGTCGCTCGGAGACAGCGCGAGGCGCAGGCGGCTGCCCGAGGCGTTGAGGCCGGTGCTGACGCTCGTCCACGTCGCGCCGCCGTCGGTCGACTTCGATACGCCCGAGCCGATGAGTCCCGCGTAGACCGTGTTCGTGCCGGGCACGAACAGGATGTCTTCGACGTTCGTGCTGAGCACGCGCGTCCAAGTCAGGCCGCGGTCGGTCGAGCGGAACACGCCGGCGCCCGACAGCGTGCCGGTCGCGCCGCAGGTGCCCGCGCCGCCGGCGAGAATCACGTTGCTGTCGGTCGGCTGCACGGCCACCGCGTTGACGATCGACAACGGCATTGCCGTCGCGCCCGCGCCGTTGCGCGCGTTCCATGTCGCGCCGGCGTCTTCGGACAGAAACACGCCGAGCCCGAAATACTCGGCGCAGCCGCCGGCGTTCTTGTCGCCGGTACCGACCCACACCGCGTTCGCGTCGTTCGGATCGAGCGTCACCGCGCCGATCGGCAGTGTGCCGACGTTGTCGAAGACCGGCGTCCAGCTCGCGCCCGCGTCGGTCGTCTTCCACACGCCGCCCGCGGCCGCGCCGACGTAGACGGTGTCCTCGTTGCCGGGTACCGGTGCGATGGCGTTGAGGCGGCCGGATACTTTTCCCATCGTCCACGAATTCATCGTCATCGACGACGGGCCGACCGGCTGCCACACCTCGCCCGCGCGCGCGAGCTGCGGGTCCTTGGCCCGGCGCTCAGCCTTGAGCGATTCGGCGGCCTGCGCGCGCAGGCGTGCCGCGTCCGGCACCGTGCGCAGCGCGTGCGTCTGTTCGAACCACAACTGGCGCTGCTCGATCTGCCAGCTTTCCTCGCGGCCTTCGCCTTCGCCCTCGTCTTTCGCTTCGAGGTGATCGGCTTCTTCGTGCCACGCCGGCGCCGGAGCGGCCGGCAACAACACCATCGCCAGCGCGCCGAACGCGCGCCAACCGCAAATTTGAATCGACATCGTGCCTCCCGTGAGCCCCTGATCCCGTCTGTAAGCGGGTGGTAATCAATCTTAAGGCTGATCATGCATGCGCCTATAGATCGAAATCGGCGCTTTGTTCAGCGGAGGCGCCAACTCTCACGTAGGGAAACGGCGGATCAGCCGTCGCGCTCGAAGCCTTCGATCGTCGCGAGCCGTGTGCGCGCCGCGGCGAGATTCGCGCCGACCACGTCGTTGCGCAGCCGCCGCCAGAACGCGCGGGACGAGAAATGCCGGCCCAGGGCGACGAGCGCGAGCAGTGCCACGACGCCGAACGCGAACTGTGCCGCGACGAACGGAACGCCGAAGGCCACGTACGCGTCGATGCCGAGCAGCCCCTTTGTGCCGACGATGAGCAACAGCGGCCAGACGAGCGGCACGGCGAGCAGGATCGCGCGGGTTTTTGCCAGGCGCAGCGCGGCGAGGCGTTCGACGTCGCGCTGGATCGCGACGACCGGCGCGTCGTAGTCGATGCCGGCGGCGAGCGCGAGCTGGCGCAGTCCGACCGCGACGAGCGCGATCCCCCCGACGAGAAGCGCGAGGCCCGGCGCGAGCATCGCCGCCTCGCGCCAGTGGTCGCCGACGAAACTGCCGAACAGCAGCACGAGAATCGCGTCGCAGACGAGTTCGAACAGCGGCAGCGCGGCCGAGCGGCGCACCGCCTTGCGCGTGCGGTCGAGTTCGAGCGCCCGCGCGACGTGCAGGTTCAGCGCGACGCTCGCGTCGAGCTTGCGTTCGTGTTCCCGCCAGGCGGCCTTGAGTGCGTCGAGTTCCATGTCAGTGCTCCAGTTGCGCGCGCAGCTTGTGCTTGGCGCGGTTGATTTTCGTGGCGACGTTCGTTTCGCTGATGCCGAGAATCTCGGCGATCTCGCGATAGCTGCGGTCTTCGAGATACAAGAGCATCAGCGCGCGATTGAGCGGGTCGAGGCCGGCGATGAAGCCGCGCAGCCGCGCCAGCGCCTCGTCGCGTTCCGGTTCGCCGCCGTCGTCGCCGATTACATCGCCGGCGGCGTCGAGGGCGTCGAGGCCGTCGCGCCAGCCTTCGCTGCGCACCGCCGAAATCGCGACGTTCAAGGCAATGCGATACGCCCATGTCGCGAACGCGCGAGCCGCGTCGTAGGCGGGAAATGCTTTCCACAACTGCGCGACGATGTCCTGCTCCAGGTCGCGCCGGTCTTCGGCGCGGCGGCCGTACATCGCGGCGACCTTGCGCACGACGCCCGCGTGCGCCGTGATGAGCGCGACGAAGTCGTCGTGTCGTGCCGATCCGCTCATGCCCGCCCCCCGTTGCCCGTTCGATGTGGAGTGATTCGCACGGGCGCGCCGAAAATCACAGCGCCCGTCCGACTGTACGAACGCGTACGACTTTAGCCCGATGCGCGCCGCCGACGTTCGGGGCAAGACTGCGCCGTCGTCCGTTCGTTGCCGCCGTCTCTTGATCCGCACCAATCCGCTTCGCCCGCGCGGCTTGTTCGTCAAGCTGTTCCTGACGTTTCTCGTCGTATCGTTCGCGACGCTGTTCGGCGTCGCCTTCGTCGATTCGCTGCTGTCGAGCTGGCGCTTCGAGCGCGACGTGCGCGGCCTGCTAGGCGGCATCGAGCAGCGCTCGGCCGACGTCGTCGCCGCCCGCGGCGATCTCGCCGATCCGCTCGTCTGCCGGAGGCTGGCGCAAGCGCTGTTCTGGCGAACCGTCGAAATCGGCACCGCGGAAATCTCCGACTTCGACGAAGTGCTGTCGTACTTCTACACCGGCCGCCTGCACGTGCGCATCGTCCGCGACGGCAAGGCCCTGTGCGCGAGCTCGCCCGATGCCGCGCCGCTCGTCGCCGGCGCGCTCGACGCCGCCGCCGCGTCGCGCGAGCGCGACGGCTTCGCGCGGCACGGCGACGACTGGACCGCCACCACGCGCTTCGCGATCGATCCGGCGCACGACGCGCTCGTCGGCGTGCAGTTCTGGCGCGGCTGGTCGATCAACACCGCGACGACGTACGACGTGATCCGCTCGATCAGCTTCGTCGGCGGCATCGGCGTTTCTTTCGCGGCCGTGCTGACGTGGCTGCTCGTGCGGCGCGTGCGCCGCGCGACCGACGCGGCCGACCGCTGGGCCGCCGGCGACTTCGGCGCGCGCATCGACGATCGCTCCCACGACGAATTCGGACGCCTCGCCGAGCGCTTCAACCGCATGGCCGACGCGCTGGCAAAAATGCTCGAAGTGGAAAAAGCACTGGTCGTCTCGAACGAGCGCCACCGCATCGCGCGCGACCTGCACGACACCGCCAAGCAGCGCTGCTTCGTGCTGGGCCTGAAACTGACCGAGCTGCAGTACGAGGCGCGGGACAGCGCCCCGCTGCTCGCGGCGGTCGCCGACGCGCGGCGCATCGCCGACCAGTTGCAGCAGGATCTCGTCAACGTCGTTTCGGGCTACAGCCTGCCGGCCGTGACCGAACTCGGACTGCGCGAAGCGCTCGCGCGCGCCGTCGCCGATCTGTTGTGCGGCTCGGGCATCGCGTTCACGCTCGACCTGCCGCCGGGCGAGGAGAACCGCCTGCGCGACGCGCCGATCGTCGCGCAGGAACTGCTGATGATCACGCACGAGGCGGTCGCGAACGCGCGCCGCCACAGCGGCTGCCGGCGCATCCACATCGGCTGCCATCGTCACGGCCGCACCTATTGGACGATCGAGGACGACGGCACCGGCTTCGATCCCGACCGCGCGCCGCTCGGCATGGGGCTTGCCAACCTGCGCTGGCGCGCGACCGCGCTGCCCGAGGGCGACCTCTTCATCGACTCGGGCGCCTCCGGCACGTGCGTGGTCGTTTCGTTTTCACTGCCCGATCGCGGCGCCTGACGCCGGCTGCGCCGCGGCGATGCCGGCCGCGCGCCGGATCGCGTCGACGCGGCCGTCGTCGAAGCCGTCGCGCGAAAACACGTCGAACGTCGTTCGCGGCGGGATGCCGGTCGCCTCGTACACGCGGCCCTGCGCGTCGCGCGTGACTTCGGTCGGAAAGCCGGCCTCCCGGCCGTTCGGCAAACCGTGCGGAAACGCGCCCGACACCGCGCCCCGCGTGCGCGTGCCGACGTGCACGACGTGCGGCAGCGCGCGCATGAACAAAGTGAACAATTCGCCCGCGCTGACCGTGAGATCGGACGTCGGCAGCACGACCGGTTTCGCGTAGCGCACCGCGCCCGACGGAATCGCGTGGAACGCACGCGGCGCCGCGCGGCGAACGCCGCGCGCCTGCTTGGTACAGGCGAGGCGTCGGCGATCGGCGAAGCGGCCGGCGATGTCGCTCGACACCCTGCCGATGCCGCCGCCGTTCGCGCCGACGTCGACGACGATCGCACCAGGCCACGCTGTCGCCGAATACGCGGCGGCGCGTCGCCGGGTCGAGCAGCGCGTCGATCTTCGCGTTCTGATCGGCCGCCCGCTGCGCGAGCCATGCGTTGAAATCGTCCGCGCCGGATGCGGCGAAACGCTCGCGCAGCAGCGCGATCGTCGGTTCGCCGCGCCGTTGTCCGAGTTCGATCCTCCGACCGTCGACCCACACATTGGCGCCGGTATGCGGATCGTCGAAGCCGGCGACGAATTCGGCGAACACCGCCGCGAGTTCGGCGTCGTCGCGCGCCGCGGCGGCGAGCGGCCGCAATTGCGCTTGCGCTGCACGACGTCGACGCCGCGCTAGGCCGCGTACGGGCAGCAGTCGATGAACAGATTCGCCATCGCCGCGGAGTGGCTTTGCGCTACAGCACCTGCGCCGCGTCCGCGCGCGCGACGGCTTCCCGCACGTAGTCGGTCAGCGTCGGATACGCGCGCTGTGCGTGCAGGTCGAGTATTCGTGCAGCCGCCTCCGCCTCCGGGCACCACAGCAAGGCCGGCGAATCGGCCTCGCGACCCGGCGCGCCGCCGACGACGTGACAGCCGGCAAGCGCGTTCGCGTCGGCCGGGAACCGCGGCGAGCGGCGCGAGTATGGCGTCAG
Source organism: Tahibacter soli (assembly GCF_025717065.2). GTDB lineage: Bacteria > Pseudomonadota > Gammaproteobacteria > Xanthomonadales > Rhodanobacteraceae > Tahibacter > Tahibacter soli. The sequence continues at coordinate 965,475 of NZ_JAOVZO020000003.1, forward strand.
GGGCGCGCCTTCGAGAATCGCGGAAATCGCCTCGCCGTGCCGCGAAAGATCGAGCGGTCGCACCGACTCGACGGGGAATATGCGCAACGCCATCTCGCCGTTCTGCAGCGCGTAGATCGCGCGAAGATCGTCGGGCAACGGTCTGCCGATGCGACGCTCCGCTTCCGCGATCGCCGCCGCCGCCGCCGGTATCGCGGGCGTCGGTATACGTTTAAACAAGGGATGCGACGGTTCCGTTCGCGCGCGCTCGGCAAGCAGCGCCGGCATCGCGAGCGCCGCGAGCCGGGTCCTTGCCGCGTCCACCGCCGCATCGAAGCGCGCCATGCGCGCGGCCTGCCGCGTCAGCCGGACGTGCACGCCCTCGAGCCAGTCGCGCAGGTCGCGATACGCCGTGACGCCGTCGCCGCCGTCGGTTTCGTACAGGCGATAGCCCGCCGCCGCCGGTGTTGCGCCGGCGTCGTACAGCAGCAGCGACGCCACTCGCGGCGGCGTCAATACGAGCCAGCGGCCGGCCGCGTCGACCGGCACGGTCAGCGGTTGCGCGGCTTCGCCTGCCTGCGGCCAGGCGACAATTTCGCCGTCCTGCGCGATCTCGTCGAGGTGGATATCCGATCGCGCCCGGGCACGAACCAGGGCCGACAGCGGCACGATATGGACGGCCGGCACGCCGTCGGCGGCGCGATACAGCCCGACGATTTCTTCCGGCAGCGCCGTGCCGTTGCGCGCCTGCGCGGCCGAAATGTCGTCGTCCGTTGCCGGTCCCGGCGCGGGCGGCGCGGTTGCGGCGACGTCGCGTACAAGTTTCGCAAAATCCAGCTTTTGCACTTCGGCTTCGCGCATGCTCAGATCCTCGTCGTGGGGGTGCGGCGCCGTCATTCGCGGACTGTCGATGCGTATCGATCCGGCCGCCTGGCACGTCGCCGCGCGGTGCGCGCGCATCGCGCTCTCGCCCGGCATGGCGAGGCTCGCCAGCATCAACAGAAGGATCATGCGAACGGCGCTCCGGCAGGCATCGGTCCGGGCTCTTGCCCGCCGGCATCAAACGACGTCGCGTGTGCCGGCCGAACACCGCGTGCCGCGCTCGGGGCTGCGCATTTGGTCTTGCTCAAAAAGCACGGGGCGCGACATGCGCGCCCCGTGCGTTCGATCGACCGCGATGGAAGGCTTATGCCGTCGTTTCCAATCGTTCCACGCGCTGCAGCCCGCGCGGCAGCAGGCCGCCGCGGCCGGCGCGGTTGCCGCCGTATTCGACGAGGTCGGCCCAGCGCAGCGTGAGCTTGCGCGCGCCCGCGTACAGCGTGATTTCGCCCGAACCTTCCGTGACGACCGTGATGCCCGCGACGCGCTCGCCGCCGCCGAGCTTCGCCTTCGGGATTTCGATCAGCTTGTTGCCCTTGCCGCCGTTTTCGAGTTCCGGCAGTTCGGCCACCGAGAACATCAGCAGATGACCGGCGTTCGTCGCGACGACGATGCGGTCGCGCGCCGGATCGTTGACGTAGCCCGGCGCGAGCACGTGCGCCTTGTCGTCGAGGTTGAGAATCTGCTTGCCGGCCTTCTTGTTGCCGACGAGGCTGCCGAACTTCGTGACGAAGCCGTAGCCGAAGTCCGATGCCAGCACGATGCGCGTGTCGGCGTCGGCCATCGCGACCGCCTCGAACACGGCGCCCGCCGGCGGCGCGAAGCGGCCGGTCAGCGGTTCGCCGTTGCCGCGCGCGCTCGGCAGCGTGTGCGCCGGCGTCGAATACGCGCGGCCGGTCGAGTCGACGAACGCGACCTGTTGCGTGGTTTTTCCGAAGGCCGCGGCCTGGCAGCCGTCGCCTTCGCGGTAGTTGAGACCGTTCGGATCGATGTGGCCTTTCGCCGCGCGCACCCAGCCTTTCTGCGACAGCACGACCGTCGTCGGTTCGCTCGCCACGAGCGCCGATTCGTCGAGCGCCTGCGCGGCCTGTCGTTCGACGATCGGCGAGCGGCGCTCGTCGCCGTATTTCTTCGCGTCGTCCTTGAGCTCGTCCTTGATCAGCGTCTTCAGGCGCTGCTTGGAGTTCAACGTGACGCTGATGCGCGCGCGCTCTTCCTCGAGCTTGTCGCGCTCCTCGTTGATCTTCATTTCTTCCAGGCGCGCCAATTGCCGCAGGCGCGTCTCGAGGATGTAGTCGGCTTGTTCCTCGCTCAGCCGGAAGCGCTTCATCAGCACCGGCCTGGGCTCGTCCTCGGTGCGGACGATGCGGATCACCTCGTCGAGGTTGAGGTACGCGATGTGCAGGCCTTCGAGCAGGTGCAGGCGGCGCTCGACCTTGTCCAGGCGATGCTGCAGGCGGCGCGTCACGGTGTCGTGGCGGAAGCGCAGCCACTCGTTGAGGATCTGCTTGAGGTTCTTGACCTGCGGCCGGCCGTCGAGGCCGATGATGTTCATGTTGATACGGAAGCTCTTTTCGAGATCCGTCGTCGCGAACAGGTGCTGCATCGTCTCGTCGACGTCGATGCGGTTGGAGCGCGGGATCAGCACCAGGCGGATCGGATTTTCGTGATCCGATTCGTCGCGGATGTCCTCGATCATCGGCAGCTTTTTCAGGCGCATCTGTTCTGCGACCTGCGCCGAGATCTTCGCCGGGGACACCTGGTACGGCAGCGCCGTGATGACGATGTTGTTGTCTTCCTTCACGTACACGGCGCGCGCGCGCACGCTGCCGACGCCGGTTTCGTACATCGTCTGCAGGTCGGCGCGCGAGGAGATGATTTCGGCGCGGGTCGGAAAATCCGGGCCGCGCACGTGTTCGCACAGGTCGCGCACGGTCGCGTCGGGATCGTCGAGCAGGCGGATGCACGCGCTCGCGATTTCGCGCAGGTTGTGCGGCGGGATGTCGGTGGCCATGCCGACCGCGATGCCGGTCGAACCGTTGAGCAGCACGTGCGGCACGCGCGCGGGCAGCCATGACGGCTCCTGCAGCGTGCCGTCGAAGTTCGGCGTGAAGTCGACGGTGCCCTGGCCGAGTTCGGCGAGCAGCAGCTCGGCCATCGGCGTGAGCTTCGATTCGGTGTAGCGCATCGCCGCGAACGATTTCGGATCGTCGGGCGAGCCGAAGTTGCCCTGGCCCTCGATCAGCGGATAGCGGTACGAGAACGGCTGCGCCATCAGCACCATCGCTTCATACGCGGCGCTGTCGCCGTGCGGATGGAATTTGCCGATGACGTCGCCGATCGTGCGCGCGGACTTCTTCGGCTTGGAGCCGGCGTCGAGGCCGAGCTCGCTCATCGCATAGACGATGCGACGCTGTACCGGCTTCAATCCGTCTCCGACGAAGGGCAGGGCGCGATCGAGCACGACGTACATCGAGTAGTCGAGGTACGCGCGCTCGGCGTATTCCTTGAGCGGGATCTGTTCGTAGTTGGCTTGCAGGCTCATCGTGGCTACCGGCAGGGCGCGGACGCGTCCGCGCAAAGGGGTTATTGTGCCGTATCCGCCGGTCCGGGACGAATCGCGCCGCCTGCCGCATACTTCGAGGGTCTGGGGAGAGCGGCAGTCGAGGAATCTTCCATGTTCGAACCGAAAACCATCGATGTGATCACGACGCACGTCGACGAGGACGAGGGCCGGGTCAGCGTCGCGGGCCGCGCGCTCGTCTGCGCGCATTGCGGCGGCGACCGCTTCGACAGCCGCAGCGCGAAGCTCAACACCACTTTCGCGGAATTGTTCGATCTCGCCTGGGCCAATCGCAGCGCCACGTGCTTCGTGTGCCGCGGCTGCACGCGCATCGAGTGGTTCCTGGGTCCGCGAACCGAGTAGCGCGGACCGAACGACCTGAGGCGCAAGCGCACGACCGAATGCTTTCGAAGTCGACGATCCACAGCTTCGGTCGATTCCGGCTGAACCCCGCGTCGCGCGAACTGACGCGCGACGGCGAGCCCGTGTCGTGTCCGCGGCGCGTGTTCGATCTGCTCGTGTATCTCGTCGAGCAGCGCGAGCGCGCCGTCGGCCGCGACGAGCTCGCGTCGGCCGTGTACGGCCGCGTCGACGTGACCGACGTGCAGCTCGGCCAGCTCGTGCTGCGCGCGCGCCGCGCGGTCGACGACGACGGCACCGCGCAGCATTCGATAGCGACGGTGCCGGGCTTCGGCTATCGCTGGGTCGCAGCGACGCAGGCGATCGCCCTGGTCCTCGCCGACCCCATTCCCGATGACGTCAGGAAAGGTCTCGCCGATCCTTCGCTCGCGCCGATGGCGGGGCCGGACGGCTTCGTCGTCGAACTGCCGCCGCAGTCGCCGCCGCCGTCCGCGGGGCCTGGCCCGCGCGTCGCACTGGTCGTCGCGATCGCCGCCATGCTCGTCGTCGCGGGGCTGTGGCGATTCTTCGCGTCGCGCGTGCGCGAGGCGCCGGCTGCGCCCGCGGTACGCACCGCGACGCTGCATCCCGCGCGCGCGCAAGCCGCGCTGGTGCTGCCGCTGACCGGATCGGACCGCTCCGAACAGGCGTGGGTGCGGCTCGGCGGCATGGATCTCGTCGCCGAGCGCCTGCGCGCCGGCGGCATCGCGGTGCCCACGAGCGAAAGCGTGCTCGCGGTGCTGCGCCAGGCCGGCGACGACACCGACGCGCAGCGCGACGCGCTGCGCGAGGCGTTCGGCGACGTCGCGGTGATCATGGGCGACGCCGCGGCCGATCGCGACGGGCAATGGACGTTCAGCCTGCGCACGCGTGCGGACGGCGGCGTGCCGCGCGTCACGACGGCGAGTCGGGCCGATCCGATCGCCGCGGCGCGCGCGGCGTCGGATGCGATGATCGCGATGCTCGGCGGCGAGCCGCCGTCCGATCCGACCGGCACGCTCGACATCGAGGAAGACTGGCGCCGCGCGCGCCGCGCTGCTCGCGAACGAAACCGAAACGGCGCGGCGCATCCTGACGACGTCGAGCCGCCTCGCGCGCGAGCCCGACGAACTCGCGGTGCGGCTCGCGCAGGTCGACTATCGCGAAGGCAAGCTCGCCGACGCCGATGCGGCGATGACCGCTTTGCTCGCGCGGCTGACGCCCGGCACGAACGATCTGTTGCGCGGGCGCGCGCTGATCGTGCGCGGATCGACGCGTTCGCGCCTCGGCGATTTCGGCGCGGCGTACGTCGACTTCGACGCCGCGCTCGCCGCGCTGCCGCGCGACGCGCCGCCGGTCGAGCGCGCGCGGGCGCTGTCGGGGCGCGGTTCGTCGGGCGTGCCCTCGCACCGGTTCGATGCGGCGCTCGCCGACATGGGCGAGGCGCGCAGCCTGTTCGCCGCGGCCGGCGACGCGTTCGGCACGGCGCGCGTCGATGCGAATCTCGGCATGCTCGAGCTGTATCGCTCGCGGCCCGGCGCCGCGCTGCCGTACCTCGACGCCGCGGCGACGGGGCTCGCCGCGGTCGGCGCGCAGCACGAATGGCAGGTCGTGCTGACCGCGCAGATCGAGGCGCAGCTGTCGCTGCTGCAGCCCGAACAGGCCGCCGCGATCGCCGAGCGTGCCTGGCGCGAGCGCGAGCGCAGCAAGGATCCGGAGCAGCGCGTCGACCTCGCGCTCGACCGCGCGCACGTGCTGGTCGCGACCGGCCGCTATCGCGACGCCGCCGCGCTGCTGGCCGATCCGGCGAACGATGCAGTGCAGGGCGCCGTGTTGCGCGCGCGCGTCGCGGCGCTGCGCGCCGATCTGGCGCTGCGGCAACGCCGATGGAACGATGCCGCGGCGCTCGCGCATGCGGCGCTCGCGGACTGGCCCGCGCAAGGCGGCGCGCGCGACCGCGAGGCCGTCGCGCTGATCGAACTGCGTGCGCGTCTCGCGCTGTCGCAGACGGCGGCGGCACGCGAACTCGCGCAGCGCCTGCCGGCCGCCGATGTTCCGCCGACCGACGCACTGCCGGCCGACGGCGTGTTCCGCGAACTGCGCCGCGCCGAGTGGCGCGTGGCGCAAGGCGACGTCGACGGTGCCGCCGCGGCGTTTCGCGACGCGCTCGCGGCGGCCGAACAGGGCGGTGTGCCGGCGTCGATCGCCGGCGTCGCCGCCTCGGCCGTGCCGTGGCTGATCGAGCACGGGCGGCTCGACGACGCGCGCGCGCTGGCCGGCCGTGTCGCGCCGTGGGCGCCGCGCGACTTCGACTGCGCGCTCGTGCAGGTGCGCGTGCTGCACGCCGGCGGCGCCGTCGAGGCGTGGCGCGCGGCGCTCGACGCGGCGCACGCGCTGGCCGGCGAACGCGAGATTCCCCCGGCGCTGACGCAGGCGCCGGCGGCGCGCCGAGGCGAATCTCACGGCGCTGTTGGCCGTTTCTAACGCGTTTGGAATGCCTGCGCCGGCGGGCGCCGGGACACTGGTCCGGCCGCACCAACGTCTCTGCCGGAGAACCCGATGAAAGCGATTTACCGCGGCGCGATGCTCGCGCCGATCCTGAGCCTTGCCTCTTTCGCGGCGTGTGCCGCCGACGTCGTCAGCCTGGTCGAACTGCCCGCGCCCGACTTCGCCGGCACGGCCGGCGTGTCGAACATCGCCGCCGACGGCACCGTGGTCGGCACCGGCTGGCCCGACGGCGTGGTCGTGCGCTGGAAGCCGGGGCAGGCGGCCGAGAACCTCGGCGGCGACACGTTCACGCTCGAAAACATCATGCCGCTGATTTCGGCCGACGGTTCGACGATCGTCGCCGGTTCGTACTTCTCGCCGGCCGACCCGAACGATCCCGACGCGCTGCCGGTCAGCCAGCCCGGCATCTGGCGCGGCGGCACGACGTGGGAGGCGATCGGCGGTACCGTGCTCGAGCAGGCGACGCCGTTCGCGATCTCGGACAACGGGCAGTTTCTCGGCGGCAGCGGCGTGACGACCGCCAATCCGCCGCCGGGCACCAAGGTCTACAGCCAGGCGTGGACATGGTCGGCCGCGGGCGGCCAGCACGTGCTCGGCGCCGTGGCGGGCTACAGCGGCACGCACGCGTGGGCGATTTCCGACGACGGCCGCCTCGCGGCCGGCTACGGCGACAACGTGCCGGACGACTTCACGCGCCGCGGCGTGCTGTGGGACGACGGTGTACCGGTCGTGCTGACCGACGGCGAAGGCCGCCCGGTCGGGCAGGCGATCTCGTGCAACAGCGACTGCTCGATCGTCGTCGGCGCCGGCTTCACGGCCGAGGGCGGTTCGAACCAGGCGTGGCGCTGGACCGCGAAAACCGGCGTGCAGTACCTCGGCGAAGTGCCGGGCGCGCCCGAAGGCGTCACGTACTACGCGTTCGACACCACCGAGGACGGTTCGAAGATCGTCGGTTCGTATCCGGTGTTCGATCCGGCGCAGGGCCCGATGAACCACGGTTTCGTCTGGACCGCCGACGGCGGCATGGTCGATCTCGTCGCGTATCTCGCCGAGCACGGCATCGACTACGGCGCGAATTTCAACGAACTCGTGATCGCGGCGATGACGCGCGACGGCCGGCGCCTGCTGATCAACGGCGGCGACGAGAACTACCAGCGGCAGCGCGCGATCGTGCGGATCGATCCGGATGCGATTTTCGCGAACGGGTTCGAGCAGTGATCGCCTGACGCATCGCTCCCTAGCGCAGACGGGAGTGCGACTCCCTCTCCCCCGACAGCTGTCGGGGGAGAGGGATGGGGTGAGGAACGGCGTCCGGCCCTTCGTCGAGACCGAGGAAGAACTTGGCGCCGCCCCCTCACCCCGGCCCTCTCCCCCAAGCGCGCTTGGGGGAGAGGGAGTTCTATCGGACGATCGTTTTCACCAGCCACATCCCGAACAGCGTCGCGGCGATCGAGCCGACCACGTGCGCGCCGATCAATGCTGCGCTCCAGCCGTAGTCCTCGCGGTAGATGAGGCTCGCCGCTTCGCCCGAAAATGTCGAGAACGTCGTCAAACCGCCGAGAAAACCGGTGGTCGCGAACAGGCGCATTTCCTGGGACCAGTTCGCGTAGCCGGCCATGAGCCCCATCGCGAGTCCCATCAGCAGGCCGCCGACGAGGTTCGCCGCGAGCGTGCCGAGCGGCAGCGGCGCGAAGAGCGGATTGAGCCAGGCGCCGAGCAGCCAGCGCAGCCACGCGCCGAGCGCCGCGCCGACGCCGATCAACGCGAACGACAACGCCGTCATTGGCGCACCTTCAGCATCTGTGTTCTTCTGCGCATCGAGCGAAGCATCGCACAACGCGAGTCGCACGCGTTGCGACGCACGCGTGCGAATCTGCGCGGCCCGGTTGCGCGATACGGTGATAGTCGTCACTGGTTCGCATTCGCACGAGCGGGCACCATAGCCGATTGTCCAGGAGGATTCCCATGTCGAAGCCGAATACGACGCCGCTGACCGATACGCAGATCGACGAGCTGTCGAAGTTTCTCGACGAGTACGCCGTCGAGAAGGACGGCATGAGCTTCGAGATGCTCGACGGATTCCTCACCGCGGTGATTTCCAGCCCGCAGCCGATCGACGTCGAGGAGTGGCTGCCGCGCGTGTGGCGCGGCGAGGACGAACCGGCCGAGCCGATCGCCGACGACGTGCAGGCGGCGATCGCGACCGACGCGATCCTCAAGCATCACGCGCACCTCGAATCGGTGCTGCAGCAGGGCGGCGCCGAGTTCACGCCGTGGATACTCGAGTTCGAGGACGAGGACGGCAGCGTCGTCTCGTTCGGCCAGGAATGGGCGCTGGGCTACCTGCGCGGCGTGGGCCTGCGCGAGGACGCGTGGGACGAACTGCTTTCCGACGCGGAATGGCAGGAGGATCTCGACGTCGTGGAACTTCTCGCGCGAGGCCCCGACGACGAGGAATCCGGCGGCGAACTGCGCGAGCAGGCCGCGCGCGACGAATACATCGAGACGATGCTCGGCTTCGCGCTCGACGCGTACGACTTCTGGGCCGAACAGCGCCTGACGCCGACGACGCAGCGCCGAGAGGCGCCGAAGGTCGGTCGCAACGATCCGTGCCCGTGCGGCAGCGGCCGCAAGTACAAGCAGTGCCACGGCGCGGGCCTGCAATAGAGGTTCACGAGTTCACAATGACACAAGACCAAAGGCGCGGCCTCGCGCCTCTGCTCGCCGGGCTGGCGATGTTCGGCCCGTTCGCGATCGACACGATGTTTCCGGCGTTCCCCGAAATCGCACGCGAGTTCGGCGCGAACGAATGGTTGATGCAGCAGACGCTGTCGGCGTACCTCATCGCGTACGCGCTGATGTCGCTGTTCCACGGACCCGTTTCCGATACCTACGGCCGCCGCGGCGTCATCGTCGGCAGCGTGGTCGTGTTTCTCGCGGCGTCGGTCGGCTGCGCGCTCGCGTGGTCGATCGAAAGCCTGCTGTTCTTCCGCGTGGTGCAGGGCATATCGGCCGGTGCGGGCCAGATCGTCGGCCGCGCGATCATCCGCGATCTGTACGAGGGCCCCGCGGCGCAGCGGCTGATGTCGAACATCTCGATGATGTTCACGATCGCGCCGGCGGTCGCGCCGATCGTCGGCGGCTGGATGCTCGGCCTCGGGCATTGGCGCTGGATCTTCTGGTTTCTGGTCGCGTGGTCGGTCGTGCTGCTCGTCGCCTGCCTGTGGCGCCTGCCCGAAACGCATCCGCGCGAGCGGCGCGTGCCGCTGTCGGTGCGCGAGCTGGTGAAGAGCTACGGCGGCATGGTGCGCGATACGCACTTCTGGCCGCTCGCGATCGCGGGCACGGTGAATTTCAGCGCGATGTTTCTGTACATCTCGTGCGCGCCGGCGTTCGTCATGGAGCAGTTGAAGCTCAGCGAACAGCAGTTCGCGTGGCTGTTCGTGCCGGCGGTCAGCGGCATGTTCCTGGGCGCGCTCGCGTCGAGCCGGCTCGCCGGCAAGTACGACGCGCGCAAGACGGTGGGCTTGGGCTACATCGTGATGCTGTGCGCGTCGGCGCTCAACGTCGTGCTGTCGGCGTGGGTGCTGCCGCACCCGATGGTGCCGTGGTCGGTGCTGCCGATCGGGCTGCATGCGATCGGCATTTCGATGTCGTTCCCGACGATCGCGCTCCTGGTCATCGACCGGTTTCCGACCCATCGCGGCGGCGCGTCGTCGATGCAGTCGTTCGTCGCGCTCGTGTTCAATGCGGTCCTGGCGGGGGCGATCGTGATCTATCTCTCCGATAGCGCCACCAAGCTCGCGCTCGGGTCGGCGACGCTGACGGTCATCGGGTTCGTGGCTTGGCGCGTTTATCGCCGGGTGGCCAAGCGCGATGCGCTTTTGGCCCGGGCAGGCGGCGCCGTCGTGTAGTTGTTCGCTTTTTTGCTTTTGCTCGTCATCCCGGCGTAGGCCGGGATCCAGCATCTACCGCTGGTTTTTCGCCGCTACCCCAACAAGCGTTGCTCTTGTCGTTGACAGTCGCTTCGCCGCTGTTGCGTCGCGGACAGTCGCTTCGCCGCTTTTGCCTCGCGTTGAACAAAGCGTTCCGCTCGCTGCCGCGAGCGGGCAGGGAGAGATTGCTTGCCCAATCCCTCCCTGCACCCTCCAAGGGCACCCCGACGGCCGCGGTTTGCGGGCATCCCTGCCCGCAAACTCCGCGAGATCACTCCGGGGTTCGTTGATGGGCCATCCATGGCCCGTCAACGAACTGCGCACATCCTGTGCGCACCCGCTGCGCGGGCTTTTCCTCCGCAATCTCGCCGCGACCGACGGGGCCCCGGGTAGAGCGGGCGGCTTCCTGCCGCCAGAAGCAACAGCAACTGCAACTGCAACGGCAACGGCAACGGCAACGGCAACAGCGACAGCGACAGCGACAGCGACAGCGACATCGACATCGACAGCGACAGCAGCGGTCGTCGGCTTTTGGTCGCGTCGCTCCCGCATTGCCTTCAGCGCTCGAGCCGCCCGAATCCGAACAGCCCGCCCAGCGGATGCCTGCGCCGCTCGATCGCCGCGCGCAACAGCCCGGCGCCGAGCATCGAGTACGTGATGCCGTTTCCGCCGTACGCCATCGCGAACAGCACGCGCTGGCCGTGCTCCGCGTGCGCGCCGAAGTACGGCAGTCCGTCGCGTGTTTCCGCGAATGTGCCGGCCCACGAGAACGCCGGTTCCAGCGGTATCTGCGGGAACATCGCCGCTGCCTTGCGGACGAGCTGCCGCGCCTTGCGCTCGACCAACGCATCGCGTCGCGCCGGGATGTCGATCGCATCGTCTTCGCCGCCGACAAGCACGCGGCCGTCCGCCGTCGAGCGCAGGTACAGATACGGCCGCGCCGTTTCCCACATGAGCGTGTCGCGAAGCGGCCCGAGCTTTTCGCGCGATATCGGATCGGTCGCGAACGCATAGCTGCTGCGGTTGCTCGCGACGCGCGCGGCGAGCCATCGCTGGCTCTCGTAGCCTGCGGCGACGACGACATGCCGCGCATCGACGCGACCCCTCGGCGTGGTCAGCGCGACACCGCGCGGGCCGACCTGCATGGCCTCGACATGCGTGCGGTCGTAGACGCGATCGGCGAGCCCGCGCAGCAGCCGATGTGTCGCGCGATACGGATCGATCGTCGCCGCCGGGCGGCTGAGGATCGCACCGTGCGCGCGCAGCCCGTAGCGCTCGGCAACGGCCGCCGCGGTCATCCAGCGCACGTCGAAACCCAGTCGCCGGCGCGCTTCGTATTCTTCCCGCAGCACGCGCCCGTCGCGCGGCCGGCTCGCGTAGTACAGGCTTTGCGCGCGGCGGAACTGCGTACCGCCGATCTCGCGCGCCAGCGCCTCGATGCGCTCGATCGCGTCGGCGCAGGCGCGATAGGCGAGAGCGGCGTCGTCTTCGCCGTAGCGGCGCGCGAGATCGACGAGATGCGTGTCGATTTCGTACTGCAGCAGCGCCGTGCTCGCCGCCGTGCTGCCCCAGGCGACGTCGCGCCCGTCGAGCACGACGACCTCGTGTCCGTGCGCCGCGAGTTCGTGCGCGACCAGCGCGCCGGTGATGCCGGCGCCGATCACGGCGACGTCGCAGCGAATGTCTCGCTCGAGCGGCGGGTACGCGCGCATCAGGCCGTTCGTCACGGCCCAGAACGGGTACCCGCTCTTCAGATCCATCCGATCGACCGGCACTGCCTCAGGCTGTCGGCGCTTGTCTGCCGACGACCGCGAACCAGTCGCCGCTGACCGACTCGATCAGGGCTTCGTCGAAGCGGCTGAACGAATACCAGTGACCCTCGTCGTCGCGCGCCCAGCGGATGCGCGCCTCGTCGCGTGCCGGCAGGCTCGGGCGCGGCTGCTGGTAAACGAACAATTGCCGCAGATCGCCGGCCGGCGATCGGACCCAGAGCATGTCGTCGGCGTAGCAGTGTTTCATGAGGACGTCCTTGCGGGGTTCTTTCTTCCTTTCAGGCACGATGCATGCCGCGGGAGGCTCGCGCTACATCGTTGATCTGGCGTCGGATTTTCCGCGCGTCCGAATCGGGCGGCTTGCAATTTGCGGGAGCGCACGACCCGCGCGCGCCGCGTTCCGCATTGCGGTCCCTCGCCGGCGCGGCCGGCGAGGGATCGCGAATCGACGGCTACGCGGCGGATGCCGGCGCGGCGCCGCCGCCCAGGAGCTGCTTGAGCACCGCGAGCACCTCGTCCTTGCTGCCCATCACCACCGTCTGCGCGTCGCGCGAAACGTCGGTGCCGATCAGCACGTTGTAGCCCTGGCCGAGGTCGTTGCCGTCCTCGTCGATGCGCGGATACGTTTCCACTTTGCCGATGTACATGATGCGGTTGGCGTCGATGAAACGGCCGTCCGGCAGTTTGATCCAGCGTTGCATGGTGTTTCTCCTTACTGCCAGCCGCAGTCCTTGCCGCGGTTCTGTTCTTTCAGATAGCCGTACAACGGCGCGAAGTAGTCGAGGATCGCGCTCGCGTCCATCTCGCCCTTGCCGGTGAGCTCGGACAGCGTCGCCTGCCACGTCTGCGACGCCCCCTTCTGCAGCATCGCCCAGTACTTCGCGCCGGCCGTCTTGTTGCCGTAGACCGAGCATTCGTGCAGCGGTCCCTTGAAGCCCGCCGCTTCGCACAGCGAACGCTGGAACTGGAACTGCAGGATGTGCGCGAGGAAATAGCGCATGTACGGCGTGTTGCCCGGCACGTGGTACTTCGCGCCCGGATCGAAGTCGTTCTCGGTGCGCGCGACGACCGGCGCGACGCCCTGGTATTTCTTTTTGAGTTCCCACCACGCCGCGTTGTAGTTCGCGGGCGTGATCGAACCGTCGAATACGCCCCAGCGCCATTCGTCGATCAGCTTGCCGAACGGCAGGAACGCGATCTTTTCGAGCGCCTGCTTCATCTGCGCGTTGAGCACGGCCTTCGGGTTCGCTTTGGCGTTGCCGGCGAGACCGATCTGCGCGAGATAGCTCGGCGTGAGGTTCAGCTGGATCGTGTCGCCGATCGCCTCGTGGAATCCGTCGTGCGCGCCGGTCTGGAACAACGGCGGCAGCGGGTTGTAGGCGAGGTAATAGTAGATGTGCCCGAGCTCGTGATAGATCGTGCGGAAATCTTCCTCGTTCGGGTTGATGCACATCTTGATGCGCACGTCGCCGGCAAGGTCGATGTCCCACGCGCTGGCGTGGCACACGACGTCGCGGTCCTGCGGACGCTTCAACTGCGAGTTGGTGTAGAACGACTTCGGCAGCGACGGAAAACCGAGCGACGTGTAGAAGTCTTCGGCGCGCTGCGCCATCTTCTCGGGCGTGTACTTGCCGCGCTTGAGCGCGGCGTCGACGTCGAGGTTCGACACGCCCGGATACGGCTGCAGCAGCGGATACAGCGCCGACCAGTCCTGCGCCCACATGTTGCCGGTGATGTGCGCCGGAATCGTGCCGTCCTTCGGCATCTTCGCGCCGTACTTCGCGGCGAGCTTGTTGCGCGCGTAGCACTGCAGTTCGTCGTACAGCGGCTTGACCTGGCTCCACAGCCGGTCGGTTTCCTTGCGCAGGTCGGCGGGGCTCATGTCGTAGCCCGAGCGCCACGCTTCGCCGGCGTCGCCGTAGCCGATCTCGCGCGCGCCCTCGTTGACGAGTTCGGCGAAGCGCACGTAGTCCTTGCGCATGCCGCGCGCGGTGTCGTGCCACGCGGTCCACGCCTCGAGGTCGAGATCCCAGTCGCGCTTTTCGGCCAGCACCTTGGAAAGATCGTCGAGATTGCGGCACGTCTTCGGATCGGACGCGTCCTTGCACGACTTGCCCGAACCGTACGCGGCGTTGAGGCGCGAGGCGATCTCGGTCAGCTCGGCGAGCTTGGCGGGGTCTTTCGGCGCCGGCATCGCCGTCTGCAGCTTGATCAGGTCGATGCCGCGCTGCGTCGCCGGCGAGATGCCGGACACGCCGGCGAACTTGCGCGCGTCTTCCACATTTTTCGAAACGCGCACGAGGTTGCGTTCGTTCGCCTTCGAGACGAGCACTTCGGTATCGGCGTTGATGTACGTTTCGGATACCCACTGCGCCGCGGTGATCTCGCGGTACGTATCGCGGATTTCCTTGTTCACGCCGGCGATGAACGCGTCGGCTTCGGCCGCGGTGGCGGCGGGTTTGGCGCCGGCCGGTCTGGCCTCATGGCCGGCCTCGGCGCGCGTCGGCGTTCCCTGGCAGGCGGCGAGGCCGAGCGTCACGGCGAGCGCGAGCGCGCTACGGAAGAGCTTCATGGTTTCCCCTTGAGGTTGTACGGGCAGCCGGCGAAGTTTGCCGCACGGATAGGTCTTAGGTCACGCTTGAATTTGCGGGCCGGAAACCGGACTTTTTCGCTACGTCTACGAAGGAGGGCGCAGATTCCATGAGCACCGGTCAAGGTTCCGCGGGCAACGTCATTGCCGCGTTGTGCAGCTTTTTCATCCCCGGCCTCGGTCAGCTGCTGCAGGGGCGCCTGCTGCTGGCGATCGTGCAGTTCGTGCTGGCCGCGATCCTGTGGTGGGTGCTGCTCGGCTGGATCGTCCACCTGTGGTCGATCATCGACGCGGCGATGTTCAAGCCGCGCAACTGATCGCTTGCATGGAAACCGGCTGCCGGCGAGGATCGCCGGCAGCCGTGCCGCCGCACAGGGAGTTCGCGTTCCATGTCCGTAACCTTCATCATCATCGGCATCACAGTCGTCGTCTCGTTTCTCGCGTTCAACGACAGGCGACTGATGGACCGGCTCGTGCTGTGGCCGCCCGCCGTGCAGCGCGACGGCCAGTACTACCGTCTCCTGACGCACGGCTTCGTCCACGGTGACGGCATGCATCTTCTGTTCAACATGCTGACGCTGTATTTCTTCGGCCCGTCGATCGAGCGGCTGCTCGGTGCGATGGCCGGGCCGTGGGCGTACCCGGCGTTTTACGTAGCGGCGATCATCGTGTCGATCCTGCCTTGGCAGCACGCGCACCGGAACCGCAGCGACGTCGCGTCGCTCGGCGCGTCGGGCGCGGTCTGCGCGGTGCTGTTCGCGTACATCCTGTTCGATCCGTGGGCCACGCTCCTGTTGTTCTTCGTGGTTCCGGCGCCGGCGATCGTGCTGGCGATCGGCTACGTCGCGTACTCGATCTACATGGACCGCCGCACCGATCGCGGCACCGGCGCGAAGATCAATCACAATGCGCACCTGTGGGGCGCGGCGTTCGGCATCGCCTTCATGCTGGTCGTCGAGCCCAGCGTGCTCGGTCACTTCCTCGACCGCCTCGCGCACCCGCGCTTCAGCCCGATGGGCCACTTCGGCGCCTTCTGACGATCTTCGAACACCGGGTTTGACCGGACACCCCGCAGCGCCGACACTGCGCGCGGGGGTACGTCCGCGACGGAGGGTGGACAATGGGGATCTGGGATCGACTGACGGCGTTGTTCGCGCCGAAACCGAAATTCAACGACCGCCGCGACAAGCCGCGGCTCAACGCACGGGAAGGTACGCGCGTACTGATCGTCGACGACTCGGCCACGATCGTCGCGCTGCTGCGAAAGCTCTTGCAGCAGAACGGCTACAGCACGCTCGAGGCGCACGACGCCGAACAGGGCCTCGTGATCGCCACCGACGAGCAGCCCGATCTGATCTTTCTCGACATCGTGCTGCCGGGCATGAACGGCTTCGCGGCGCTGCGCCAGCTGCGGCGCGATCCGCGCACGAAGGGCATTCCGGTGATCATGATCAGCGGCAACGAGCAGGCGACCGAGCAGTTCTACGCCCAGCGCATCGGCGCCGACGATTTCATGAAAAAGCCCTTTTCGCGGGCCGAAGTGTTCATGCGCATCGAACGCCTGCTCAACGCCGAGAAAGTGCCGCACCGCGTGTCGCAGGGCACGCCGCCGCCGCGCCGCGACGTGTGAGCGCCGCAACGTAGCGGCCGCCTCGCGGCGGCCGCTACGTGATGCGTGAAGCGAGACCGGCTTACTTCGCCGCCGGCGCCGTCGCGGTCAGGCCGCGGCGTTCCAGCAGCGGCTTGACGTCCGGATCGCGGCCGCGGAAGTCGCGGAACAGCTGCATCGCGTCGACGCTGCCGCCGCGCGAGAGCAGCGTGTCGCGGAAGTGATCGCCGTTCTTGCGCGTCAGGCCGCCGTTCTCCTTGAACCATTCCACGCTGTCGGCGTCGAGCACTTCCGACCAGATGTACGCGTAGTAGCCGGCCGAGTAGCCGCCGAGGATGTGCGAGAAGTACGTCGAGCGGTAGCGCGGCGGCACCGGAGCGTAGTCGACGCCGGCCTTCTTGAGTGCGTTCGCTTCGAACGCGAGCACGGTGTCGGCGGTCGGCGCCTGGTCTGCCTTGATCTGGTGGTACGCCTGGTCGAGCAGCGCGGCGCCGAGGTATTCGGTCGTCGCGAAGCCCTGGTTGAATTTCTGCGCAGAAAGAACCTTATCCACAAGTTCCTGCGGAATCGGTTCGCCGGTCTTGTAGTGCTTGGCGTAGTTCTTCATGATTTCCGGCCAGGTCATCCACATTTCGTTGACCTGCGACGGATATTCCACGAAGTCGCGCGGCACGCTCGTGCCGGAGAAGCGCGGGTACTTCACGTTCGAGAACATGCCGTGCAGCGCATGGCCGAATTCGTGGAACGCGGTGTTCGCCTCGTCGAACGTGAGCAGCGTCGGCTCGCCCTTCGGCGGCTTCGGAATGTTGAGGTGATTGGCGACGACCGGCGTCGTGCCGAACAGGCCGCTCTGCGAGACGTATTCGTTCATCCACGCGCCGCCGCGCTTGTTGTCGCGCGCGTACCAGTCGACGATGAAGATCGCGAGCTGCTTGCCGTCCTTGTCGAACACGTCGAACGTGCGTACGTCCGGCTGGTAGACCGGCAGGTCCTTGCGTTCCTTGAACGAGATGCCGTACAGCTTGTTCGCGGCGTAGAACACGCCGTTGACGAGCACGTTGTCGAACTCGAAATACGGGCGCAGCTGCGATTCGTCGAAGTTGAACTTCTGCGTGCGCACCTTCTCGGCGTAGTACGACCAGTCCCACGCGGCGAGCTGGAAGCCGCCCTTTTCCTTGTCGATCAGCGCCTGCATGTCGGCGGCTTCTTTCTTCGCGTTCGCGACGGCGGCCGGCGCGAGTTGCGACAGACGGTCGTTGACGGCCTTGACCGTGTGCGCCGTTTCGTCTTCGAGCACGTACGTGGCGTGGTCCGGATAGCCCAGGAGCGCGGCGCGCTCGGCGCGGATCTTGGCGACCTTCGCGATGATCGCGCGGTTGTCGAATTCGCCGCCGTGGCTCGCGCGGCCGACCGAGGCCTTCTGCAGGCGTTCGCGCACGGCGCGGTTTTCGAGCTGCGCGAGCGCCGGCTGGCCGGACGTGTTCTGTAGCGTGATCACGTACTTGCCTTCGAGGCCGCGCTTCTTCGCCGCTTCCGCGGCCGTGGCGATCGCGCCGTCGGACAGGCCCTTCAGTTCTTCCTTCGTGTCGACGACGAGCGCCGACGCGTTGTTTTCCTTGAGCAGGTTCTGGCTGAAGCTCGTCTGCAGGCTGGCCAGTTCGGCGTTGAACGCCTTGAGCTTGGCCTTGTCGGCGTCGTTGAGCTTGGCGCCGGCGCGCACGAAATCGGTGTGGTAGCGCTCGACCAGGCGCTTGGATTCGGCGTCGAGCCCGAGCTGGTCGCGTTTTTGGAACAAGGCGTCGACGCGCGCGAACAGCTTCGGATTGAGCGCGATCGCGTCCTGGTGCGCCGACAGCTTCGGCGCCATCTCGGCCTGGATCTTCTCCATCTCGTCGTTCGTGTTCGTGCCCGACAGGTTGAAGAACACCGTGCTCACGCGCGTGAGCAGCTGGCCGGAACGCTCCAGCGCGACGAGCGTGTTGTCGAACGTCGCGGCGTCCTTGTTGTCGGCGATCGCGTCGACTTCCTTGACCTGTTCGGCCATGCCGGCTTCGAACGCCGGGGCGTAGTCCGAATTCTTGATCTTGTCGAACGCCGGATACTGGAACGGCAGAGTGCTGGGCTTGGCGAACGGATTGTCGGCGGCCATCGGGGCGGTCTTGGCTGCGGCGGCGGCCTTGGGGGCCGCGGCCTTGTCGGCGGCGAAAAGGGGCGAGGCGGTCCCGAGGGCGAGCGCCAGGGCCAGGGCAAGACGGGTTTTCACGAGATTCTCCCTAGTCGTATTGCAAAGCGGTGGGCGATCCTAAACGGGAACCGACCCTCCCGCCCATGGCTAAAGTCCCATCCGTATGCCCGAAATGCGCGGTCCGGCTGCACGATCGGGCGCCCGTGTACCAGGATCGCCTCGTTCAGCCCGCTACAATCGGGTGATCGCCGGTGGGGCGGCTAACGGGGGAGTCAGGATGCCTATCGTCCACGCGGGGCGCCTCTTGGCGCTCGGTCTCGTCGTATCGCTCGCCGCGCCGGCGGTGGCGCAGGAGGCCGGCGACGGCGGCCTGAGCCCGCTGATGCAGCGTTTTGCCGACGCGCGGCCGAAGCAGCCGCGCGCGCTGGCGCCGCGCCACGCGACGCCGTGCGTCAACGGCATGGCCGGCGAATATCCGTGCTCGAACATCGATCTGCTGGCTTTCGTGCCGGTGGCGGAGTTCGCCGCGAGCAGCACGAACAGCCTGTGGGGCTGGACCGACGCGCAGTCGGGCATCGAATACGCGCTGGTCGGCGCGAACAACGGCACGGCGTTCTACGACCTGTCGCAGCCGTCGCATCCGCGCTACCTCGGCAAGCTGCCGACGCATACCGGCAATTCGCTCTGGCGCGACGTGCGCGTGTACGACAACAAGGCCTACGTCGTCAGCGACAACAACGGTTCGCACGGCCTGCAGGTGTTCGACCTGACGCGCCTGCGCGGCGTGACCACGCCGCAGACCTTCACCGAAGACGCCCACCGCAACGACTTCGGCCGCGGCCATACGATCGCGATCAACGAGGACACCGGCTACGCCTACGTCGCCGGCAGCAACACCTGCGCTGCGCCCACCGCGACGGGCGGCCTGCGCATGTACAAGCTCACGGGCGCGGGCGCGCCGTCGTTCGCCGGCTGCGTCACGACCGGCGGCTATACGCACGAGACGCAATGCTTCACGTATCACGGCCCCGACACCGCGCACGCCGGCAAGGAGGTGTGCCTCAACGCGAACGGTCCGACCGACCGTTTCGCGATCGTCGACGTGACGAACAAGTCGGCGCCGGTCACGCTGTCGTCGACCGCCTACGCCGGCGCGGGCTATCCGCACCAGGCGTGGTTCACCGACGATTTCAAATACGCGCTGCTCAACGACGAACTCGACGAAACCTCGTTCGGCCACAACGCGCAGACGCTCGTGTTCGACGTGAGCGACCTCGACGCGCCGACGCTCGTCGGCCGCTTCGATCACGGCAAGCCGGTGATCGACCACAATCTCTACGTGCACGGTCAATATGTGTACGAATCGAACTACGAATCAGGCCTGCGGATCCTGCGCCTGGGCAATCTCTCGCAGGCCGAGCTGACCGAAGTGGCGTACTTCGACGTCTATCCGCAGAGCGATCAGGCGGAGTTCAACGGCAACTGGAACAATTACCGTTTTCCCGGCAGCGGCAACGTCATCGCGACCGGCATCGACGAAGGCTTCTTCGTGCTCGAGCCGCGGCTGTGCACGCCGCCGGTCGCGCCCGCGGGCGTCACGGCGACCGCGAACGGCGACCAGCGCATCGACCTCGCGTGGACCGGTTCGCCCGGCGCGCTGTGGCGCGTCGAACGCGCGCAGGGCGGTTGCGGCGGCACGTTCCGCACGCTGGCCGACTCGGTCGCCGCGACGTCGTATTCCGACACGAGCGCGTCGGGCAGCGTGACGTACGGCTATCGCGTGGTCGAACGCGACGCGAGCGGGCGCTGCGCGTCGGTCGCGTCGACGTGCGTCGAGGCGCAGACGACCGGCCAGTGCACCGCGCCGCCGGTGTTCGGCGGCCTCGCGCAGGCGACCACGCCGTTCACGAGCGCGTGCCGCATCGATCTTTCGTGGAACGACGCCGCGCCCGCGTGCGGCGGGCCGGCGACCTATGCGGTGCATCGTTCGTCGACACCGGGTTTCGCGCCGTCGGCGGCGAATCTCGTCGCGACCGGTTTCAACGACGCGGGCTATGCCGACAGCGCGGTGCCGAGCGGCCAGACGCAGTACTACGTCGTGCGCGCGATCGACGAGACGAACGACGCGCACGACGCGAACACGGTCGAGCTGTCGGCGAAGGCGCTCGGACCGAACGTCGACGGCGCGATGACGTCGGGTGCCGAGCCGGGCGATCCGCCGTTCGACAGTGCGACATCGTCGCTCGTCGGCAATGTCGAAACGCCGGCGGCCGTCCGGCATGCCGGCTGGCATACGTCGATGTCGCGCGTGCATGCCGGCGCGCAGAGCTTCTGGTCGACCTCGGCGAACAACCTGTGCGTGTCGCTCGTGACGCAGCCGATCGAACTGACGGCGGGGCAGAGTTCGGAGCTGTCGTTCTGGAGCGTGTGGGACATTCCGCCGGGCGCCGACGGTGGCGTGGTCGAAGCATCGACCGACAACGGCACGACGTGGACGCGGCTGACGCCGGTCGGCGGTTATCCGGGCAGCATCACGAGCGGCGGCGCGCTGTGCGGCATCGCGCAGGGGTCGGCCGCGTACGCGGGGCTCGGACAGTTTTCGTGGACGCAGCACCGCGTCGATCTGGCGGCTTATGCCGGGCAGACGGTGCAGTTGCGCTGGTTGTATCGGACGGATGCCGCTACCGCGGGGAACGGGTGGTACGTCGACGACGTTGCGGTGACGCATGCGCAGGTGGCGGGGGCTTGTGCCAGTGGGGTGGATCTCATTTTTGAGGATGATTTCGATCTCTGAGTTTTTCTCGTTGTTGCTTTTTGCTCGTCACCCCAGCGAACGCTGGGGTCCAGCTCTTGACGTTGCATTTCGCTTTGTAGTTTTCGTCTCGCTTTAGACAAAGCGTTCCGCTCGCTGCCGCGAGCGGGCAGGGAGAGATTGCTTGCCCAATCCCTCCCTGCACCCTCCAAGAGCACCCCGACGGCCGCGGTTTGCGGGCATCCCTGCCCGCAAACTTCGCGAGATCGCTCCGGGGTTCGTTGAAGGGCCATCCATGGCCCTGCAACGAACTCGCGCGCTTCCTGCGCGCGACCCTGCGGGCTGATCCTCCGCAATCTCGCCGCGACCGACGGGGCCCCGGGTACAGCGGGCGGCTTCCTGCCGCCAGAAGCAAAGGCAACGGCAACGGCCAAAAGCGCGGCGCTTCTACAGAGCCGTCATACCGGCGAAGGCCGGACTGCGTAGGCATGGATGCCGAAGCGAACATTCGCGCAGCGAATGGGCCGAAGGCCGAGCCGTGGATGCGGCGAGTCATCCCGCTTTTTTGCGCAAAGTAAACACGTAGACACCGGGCTGCGCCGCGCAAAGCCCTCTCCCCCAAGCTCCGCTTGGGGGAGAGGGTTGGGTGAGGGGGCGACGCTTCGGTCTTCGTTGTCGTTTCGTCCGGCGAGAAGCCAAAGCTCGCGGCGTCGAACGCAATACAAAGCTCGCTGCGGTCGTCTCAGCCTAGCACCGTGCTCAGGCCGTCAAGGACTGCGCAAGTTCGATAAAACCGAATCCTTGACGGCCTTCCGCGCGGTGCTCTCTGAAAGTCGCCCACAGCGACCAATCGCTTCAAGGGCAGAGCGCGAACGGCGCGGCGGTAACCACGCCGTTCGCTACCACAAACCACCTCGATGGAGTGGCTCATGGACAAGCGCAAGCATACGTCATCCAACTCTTCCACAAAGCAAATCCGCATCGGTACGGCCCACTACCCGGCCGTCGACGCCGTGCATCTCCCCCGCGAAGTCCCCCAGATTCGCCTCTGCGGCATCTGGCTCATCAACGCCGGCTTCCTGCCCGGCGACCTCGTCACCATTCGCGTCACCTCCGGCCGTCTCGTGATCACCCGCGCCTGACGCCATCAACGCGGAAGCCTCGCTCGTCGAGGCTTCCGTTCGTTGGAACAACAAAACGTTGCCTCTGAAACCGCCGCACCATCGTTTCTCCCGCCGGCCCGAATGCTTACGCTCCTCGCCGATGAACGCGACGACACCGCTACGCGGCCTATGGCGCGCCTGGGTCTTGCTGGCCGCGCTCCTGGCCGGCTGCGCCGACGACGCCGGCAGGAAGATCGTGCTCATCGGCGGTCCGCACAGCGAAGCCGCCGGCCGCCACGAGTACGTCGCCGGCATCGGCGCGCTGAAATCTCTGCTCGAAACCGTGCCGGAAGGCCAGCATGCGCGGATCGTCGCGTTCGCGGACGGCTGGCCTGCATCGCCGGAAGCGCTCGACGATGCCGCCACGATCGTTTTCTATTTCGACGGCCTCGACAAGCATCCCCTGACCGACCCGTCTCATCACCGACAGTTCGAATCGCTAATGCGCCGCGGTGTCGGACTGGTCGCTCTGCATCAGGCATCGACCGTGCCGCAGGATGCGTCCATCGACCTCCTGCCGTCGCTCGGCGCCGAGCGCCGCGGCCTGTTCGACCGCACGACCGAAACGGCCGCGCTGACCGTCGACGCATCGCATCCGGTCGGTCGCGGCGTCGCCGAGTTCACGTATCGCGACGAGTTCTATCCCACGCTGCGATTCGCCGAGCACGGCGTGGCGCCCGTCCTGCGCGCCACGCTGCATCCGCAGTACCGCGACGGCGCCGGCGTCGTCGACGACCGGGCCGAAACGCGCACCGTCGCCTGGGCCTACGAGCGACCGCAAGGCGGCCGTTCGTTCGGCTACAGCGGCGGGCACTACCTCGCCGCGTTCGACGAGCCGATGCTGCGCAAGACGCTGATCAATGCGATCTTCTGGACCGCCGGCATTGACATTCCGCGCGACGGCGTTGTTTTGAAAAAAATCGACGTTCCACAATCGACGACCGCCGCGAGCGACATGCGGCCGCGAACGGCAACCGCCGACGTGACGACGTTCCATGCCGACCGCCGGCGCAGCGGCTGGCATTCGCAGACGACGGCGCTGACGCCCGCGCGCGTCGCCGGCGATGCGTTCGGCCTGCTGTGGGAGTCGCCGCAACTCGACAGCGTCGACGGCCAGGCGCCGCGCCTGTACGCATCGCCGCTCTATCTCGATCGCGTACGCATCGCCGACGGCCAGCATCGCGGAGAAACGTTCTCGGCCGTGTTCGCCGCGAGCAACAACGGCTACGTCTATGCGATCAACGCGACCAAGGCCGGCGACGTCGTTCCCGGCCGCATCTTGTGGCGCACGCGGCTGGCAGCGCCGTGCCGGTTGCAGCCGGCGCCGCTCGATGCCGTTCCCACCGGCGTGCTCGCCACGCCGATCATCGATATCGCGCGGCAGCGGATCTACGTCACTCACTGCGACCCGCAGAACGGCTGGCAGGCGTACGCGCTCGACCTCGGCAGCGGCAAGGTCGTCGACGGCTGGCCCATGCGCCTGGACGAGGCGCGCCTCAACGCGGTCAACCGCAATGCCGGGCCGTCGCCGGTCGCGCCGACGCGGCGCTACGATTTTCGCGTGCAGCGCGGCGCGCTGAACCTGAGCCCCGACGGCACGCGTCTGTACGCCACGTTCGGCGAAACCGAGACCGGCTGGCTCGTCTCGATCGACACCGTGGCCGCGAAGGTCGCCAGCGCGTTTACCGCCGTGGCGATGCCGCATCGCGGCAGCGGCGGCATCTGGGGCGCGGGCGGTCCGGCCGTCGACGCGCAGGGCCACGTCTACGTCGTCACCGGCAGCGGCTACGAAGGCTATGTCGACCAGCCCGCGGACTGGACGCAGTCCGTGCTGAAGCTGTCCGACGTGCCGACCGACGGATTGACGCTGAAAGGCACCTATACACCTTTCAACTATTGCATCGCGGCAAAGATGGATATAGATCTGGGGTCGGGCGGCGCCTCGCTGCTCGCCGATCTCGATCCGGCGCTGACCGGCACGCCGCGGCTGATGGTCGTGGGCGGCAAGCAGGGCAACGCGTATCTGCTCGATCGCGAGCGGCTGCCCGGCGCGCTCGACCGCAGGCCCGCGTGCGGCACCGACGCCGCGAGCGACGCCTCGCTGCTCGCACCGACGCGTCAGCCGCAGTTTCCGGGGCGCGGTCCGTTGAACGTGTTCGGGCCGTATTCGGAGCGCGACGCCGCGATGGACATCGCGCGCGCAAGGTCGGTGCCGGCGTCGTATCGCGACGCCGCCGGCGGCGTCTACGTGTACCTGACCGGCAACACTCGGCGCGCGGAGGGCAGCGCCGACGCCGTTCCGCCGTCGCTCGTGAAACTCGACGTCGTCGCCAAGAAAGACGAGCCGGCGTATCTGCGCATCGATCGCCGGCAGATGGACGTCGTGTTCGGCAACCCGGGCTCGCCAGTGATCTCGAGCCGCGGCGGCGACGATGCGATCGTGTGGGTGCTCGACGAGAACGCGCGCCGGTCCGCGCTGCTTTCGGGACCCGACGCGCCGTCGCCGGTGCTCTACGCGTTCGACGCCGTAACCTTGAAGCCGCTGTGGCACAGCGCGCCCGGCCAGTTGCACACGAGCGGCAAGTACAACGAACCGGCGTTCGCCGGCGATGCCGTCGTCGTCGGCACCGATCGCATCCAGGCCTTCGGTTCGGGAGGCCGGATGCCCGCATCGATCGCGCGAACCGATACCGCTACCGCCCAAGCCGCACCGGCGGTCGCGGACTCCGGGCTCGACGGTGCGACTATGTACAAACAACGCTGCGCCGCATGCCACGATCACCCGCAAGGCAATATTCCGCCGCGGGCGCTGATCGCGAGCCGGTCGCGCGAAAGCGTCGTCGATACGTTGACCCGCGGCGCGATGCGCGCGCAAGCGGCGGGACTGAGCGCGAACGACATCGGCGCGATCGCCGATCACGTAAAGCGGGGCGATCGCTAGATCTTCCAGTACCACCGGCGACGATCCGCCCACGCGGCGAGACTCCACCACAACGCCGTAAACGCCACCGCCCACGCGGCCGACGGCACGTACGGCCCGAACAGCGGCGTCATCGGTTCGGCGAACAGCGTGCGATACAGCCATCGGTCAAGGCCGAGCCACGCGAGCACGCAGACCATCAGCCACGCACCGGCATACGCGCCGATCGCGTTCACGCCGAACGCGCGGCCGATCGGCGGCCAGCCGCGGCGGTCGATCAGGAGATGCGCGAGCGCCAGCGCGAACAGCGAGAAGCCGCCGGTCCATGCGACGTACGAGGGCGTCCACAGCGCCTTGTTCAGCGGCAGCACGAACGACCAAGCAAGCCCGAGCGCCATTGCCGCGAGGCCGCCGCGAATCAGGAGGTCGACGCGTCCGGCGCGCAGCCATGCACCGGCGCGAACGCCGACGAGCGTCGTCGCGAGCGCGCCGAGCGTGCTCAGGATGCCTTCGGGATCGAATGCGTAGCCGGTCGCCGGATCGAACTGGTAGGCCAGCCGGCCGAGCAGGGCGGTATCGATGCGCGCCGCGAGATTCGTGCGTTCGTCGAAGCCGCCGCCGAACCCGAGCAGCGCCGCGTAGCCGGCGAGCAGCGCGCCGATGACGAGCCATTGCGTGCGCGGTCGCAGATACAGCGCGACGACACCGGCCGCCGCGAAGCACAGGCCGATGCGCTGCAGGACGCCGAACAGGCGGAACGCGCGACCGTCGATCAGGAGCGTGGCCGCCAGATGCAGCGCGAGCCCGAGCGCGACGATGCGCGTGGCGCGAACCAGCGCGACGCGCGCGAGTTCGCCCGCGTCGATACCGGCGTCGCGGCGCGGCACGAGCGCGAGCTGGATCGACACGCCGACGATGAAGAGGAACAGCGGAAAGATGAAGTCGGCCGGGCGGCAGCCGTGCCACGGCGCGTGTTCAAGCGCGGCGTAGACGTGACCCCAGTCGCCGGCGTCGTTGACGAGCAGCATCGCCGCGACGGTGAGGCCGCGCAGCGCATCGACCGATGCGTAGCGCGCAACCGCGCCAGGCAAATTAGAATTGTTCATTAGTGGCTACGATCGCGAGCGACCCTCGCGATCGTAGCCGAAAGCGTGCCGCTTTACGGACGCTTGGGCGACGCGTTCGCCTTGACGTGACCGACGAAGCTCTTGCTGCCGCCGGTACCGGTTCCGCTACGGCCGCCACCGCCGGTGCCGCGCTTGTGCTTGCCCGGATGATGCTTGCCGGCGCCCGGCGCCGCAGCGTTGCCCGCATGGCCGCGACGCGCATGGTTCGGCTTGGCGCCGGACGGCTTGCCCTGGCGCGGACCGCTCGGCGCGCCGAGTTCGGTGCGCACCGGCTGCGACGGCTCGAAGCCCGGCACCATCACCGTTTCGATCTCGCGCTTGAGCAGGCGCAGGATGTCCTGCAGCTGACCCTGTTCGGCGCGACACACGAGCGACAGCGCGAGACCGTCGGCACCCGCGCGGCCGGTGCGGCCGATGCGATGCACGTAGTCGGCCGCGACCATCGGCAGGTCGTAGTTGACGACGACCGGCAACTGGTCGATGTCGAGACCGCGCGCGGCGATGTCGGTCGCGACCAGCACGTTGATGCGGCCTTCCTTGAAGTCCTTCAGCGCACGCTGGCGCGCGCCCTGGCTCTTGTTGCCGTGGATCGCGTCGGCGCGGAAACCGGCCTGCACGAGCTGGCGCGCGAGACGGTCGGAACCGTGCTTGGTGCGGCCGAACACGAGGGTCTGGCGGCGGCTGTCCTGCGCGAGGATGTCGATCAGGAGATCCTTCTTGCGCTCGGCGTCGACCGGATGCACGCGGTGCGTCACGGTGGTGGCGATGCTGTTCTGCGTCGAGATCTGCACTTCGGCCGGATCTTTGAGCATGTCGTTGGCGAGCTTCTTGATGTCGTCGGCGTACGTCGCCGAGAACATGAGGTTCTGGCGCGCCTTCGGCAGCATGCCGAGGATCTTCTTCAGCGCCGGCAGGAAGCCCATGTCGAGCATGCGGTCGGCTTCGTCGAGCACGAGGATTTCGACGCCCGACAGGCTCACGTGACGCGAGTCGAGATGGTCGATCAGGCGGCCCGGCGTCGCGACGAGCACGTCCATGCCGCGGCGCAGCGCCTGGATCTGGCCGCCCATGCCGACGCCGCCGAAGATCGCGGCGCTGGCGAAGCGGATGTGCTTGCCGTAGGCGCGCACGCTGTCGTGCACCTGCACGGCGAGTTCGCGCGTAGGCGTCAGCACGAGCGCGCGCACTTTGCGCGGCGCGTCGTTGGCGCGCTGGCCGTTCGGGTAGAGGCGTTCGAGCAGCGGCAGTGCGAAGGCCGCGGTCTTGCCGGTGCCGGTCTGGGCGCCCGCGCGCAGGTCGCGGCCGGCGAGGACGAGCGGAATCGCTTCGGCCTGGATCGGCGTCGGCGAGGTATAGCCTTGTTCGTTGAGCGCGCGCAGCAGCGGCTGCGACAGCCCGAGGGTGTCGAAAGACATGGTTGGCTCCATAGCGATGTTCCCGAGCGTTCCCATGGCCTTCCGAGGCCGTACATCCGCGCTTCAGGTATAGGTGACGGATAACCGTCGTTCGGCGATGCCGTGTCGTCGCGCGGAGCCGGTGGAGATCGAGTACCGACAGGCGCCGCTCGAGGGCGGCGAGGCAGGAATCCAGGAAGGGAAGGCCGGAGGACTGCGCGAAAACGGGCGGATTGTACGCGATGGCGTACGGAAACGCGAATGGGGAGCTCCCTCTCCCCCAGCGCCGCTGGGGGAGAGGACTGGGGTGAGGAGGCGACGTTTCGCATTTCGTCGAGCGCAACGAAGGTCTCGGCGCCGCCCCCCTCACCCCGGCCCTCCTGCCACATCAAGCTTGGGGGAGAGGGAGAAAAACCGGCGTAACAACGCGCTAGTTCATGGCGCAGAGCCCGCCGAGGCTTCTGCTACGCTACGCGCCCTTCGCACGCCCGGCGTGCCGACGATCCGAGGATTGCAATGGCGTTGACCCCCGCCCGCACGCCCCCCGGCGTGCTCGAACTCCTGCCGCTCGACCAGATCGCGTTTCAGGACATGCTCGACACGATCCGGCGCAATTTCGAGCGCTTCGGGTTTCTGCCGGTCGAAACGCCGGTGTTCGAACTGACCGACATCCTGCTGACCAAGGAAGGCGGCGAAACCGAGCGCCAGGTGTATTTCGTGCAGTCGACCGGCGGCCTGGAAAAAGGCGGCACGCCGGAACTGGCGCTGCGCTTCGACCTCACCGTGCCGCTCGCGCGCTACGTCGCCGAGCACGAGCACGACCTCAATTTCCCGTTCCGCCGCTATCAGATGCAGCGCGTCTACCGCGGCGAGCGCGCGCAGCGCGGGCGGTTCCGCGAGTTCTATCAGTGCGACATCGACGTGATCGGCAAGGATTCGCTGTCGGTGCGCTACGACGCCGAGCTTCCGGCCGTGATCTACAACGTGTTCCGCGACCTGAAAATCGGGCCGTTCACGATCCAGCTCAACAACCGCAAGCTGATGCGCGGCTTCTTCGAAAACCTCGGCGTCGCCGACGGCGAAGCGCAGACGCTGGTTTTGCGAGAAGTGGACAAACTCGACAAGCGCGGCGCCGACTACGTGCGCGACACGCTCACGGGCGAGGCGTTCGGCCTGTCCGCCGACGTCGTGAGGAAGATTCTCGACTTCGTCGCGATCCGTTCGACGAGCCACGCCGACGCGCTCGCGCACCTCGCGGCACTGGGGCAGGGCGGCGACACGTTCAACCAGGGCGTCGCCGAACTGCGCGAAGTGCTCGAGCTGATCCGCGCGTTCGGCGTGCCCGAGGCGTTCTACGCGCTGAACCTGTCGATCGCGCGCGGTCTCGACTACTACACCGGCACCGTCTACGAAACGCATCTCGTCGAGCACCCGCAGATCGGTTCGATCTGTTCGGGCGGCCGCTACGAAAACCTCGCCGGCCACTACACGAAGTCGCACCTGCCGGGCGTTGGCATTTCGATCGGCGCGACGCGCCTGTACTGGCAACTGCGCGAAGCGGGCCTGATCGGCACCGGCACGAGCACGGTCGACGTCATCGTCACGCAGATGGACGAGGCCGAGCTGCCGCGCTACCTCGCGATCGCGAACGAGTTGCGCGCCGCGGGCATCGCGACCGAGGTCGTGCTCGAACCGGGCAAGCTCGCCAGGCAGTTCAAGTACGCGGACCGCGCCGGCATCCGCTTCGCGCTCGTGCTCGGCAGCGACGAGATCGCGCGCGACGCGGTGCAGGTGAAGGATCTGCGCCGGCAGGAACAGTTCGAAGTGCCGCGCGCCGAACTCGTGAAAACCTTGCGCGTCGAACTCGAACAGGCCGCGGCGATGGCCGCGCGCTGACCGAAAAGAAAACAGGATCGGGTCATGCAGCAGACGATAGTTCTCGACGGTTCCTCGCTCACGCGCGCGCAGGTTGCGCAGGTCGCGTACGACGGCGCGCGCATCGCGCTCGCGCCGGAAGGCCTCGCGCGCGTGCAGCGCACGGCCGACTTCCTCGCCGCGAAAGTCGGCGGCGGCGAACCGATCTACGGCGTCACCACGGGCTTCGGCAGCAACGCCGACAAGCTGCTCGGCGCGCACCGCGCGCGCGACGAGCTTGCCGACAAGCCCCCGGCGCACGACGCGACGCTGATGGAAGAGCTGCAGTACAACCTCGTCGTCACGCATGCGGTGTGCGTCGGCAAGCCGTTCGCACCGGAAGTCGTGCGCGCGATGCTCGCGATCCGCGTCAATACGCTGATGCGCGGCCATTCGGGCATTCGCGCCTCGACGCTGCAGGCGCTCGCGTCGCTGCTCAACCACGACGTGATACCGGTGATTCCGGAGAAGGGCTCGGTCGGCGCGAGCGGCGATCTCGCACCGCTGTCGCATCTGGCGATCGTGCTGCTCGGCGGCGGCGAAGCGTTCCTCCGCGGCGAACGCATGCCCGGCGCGCAGGCGCTCGAACGTGCGGGGCTCGCACCGCTGCGCCTGTCGTTCAAGGAAGGCCTCGCGCTCAACAACGGTACGACGCAGATGCTCGCGACCGCGTCGCTGGCGCTGTCGCGCCTCGAAGCGCTGATCGCGACGGCCGATCTCGCCGCCGCGATGACGCTCGACGCGTTCGCCGGCCGCACCGGCGCGCTGCAGGAACAGGTGCACGCGCTGCGACCGCATCCGGGACAAGTGGAAACCGCAAAGAATCTGCGTGCGCTGCTCGACGGATCGACGCTCGCCGACATTCCGTATCACCTCGTGCCGCGGTTCAAGACGTGGCTCGCGTCGTCATGGAGCGAGCCGGAAGACCAGGCGCAGCGCTTCGACCTGTCGTGGGACTACGTGCCGCCGTCGCAGCGCCACGGCAAGGAGTCGTTCTACGCGCGCTTCCTGCCGTTCAAGGGCGGCAAGAAGCACCAGCCGCAGGACGCGTACTGCCTGCGCTGCACGCCGCAGGTGCACGGCGCCGTGCGCGACGCGTGGGCGCAGGCGTGCCGCGTCATCGACATCGAACTGAACGCCGTCACCGACAATCCGCTGATCTTCCCGGACGCGGTCGATCCGAAGGTCATCGAAGACCAGGTGGTGTCGGCGGGGCATTTCCACGGCATGCCGCTCGCGCTCGCGATGAGCTATCTGAAGGCGGCGATCCCGGTGCTCGCGTCGATCTCGGAACGGCGCACGAACAAGCTCGTCGATCCGGCGAACAACGACGGTTTGCCGGCGTTCCTGATCGGCAACGAGGACGCGACCGACTCGGGCTTCATGATCGTGCAGTACACGGCGGCGGCGCTGGTGAACGACCTGGCGACGCGCGCGCATCCGGCGTCGGTGTACTCGATTCCGACGAGCGCGAACGCGGAGGATCACGTGTCGATGGGCGCGAACGAAGCGCGGCACGTGCTGGAAATGGTCGAGGACCTGTCGCACGTGCTGGCGATGGAGCTGTATACCGCGGCGCAGGCGCTGGAATACCGGCAGGACATGCTCAATGCCGCGCGCCGTCTGGCGGCGCGAGGCGACTGGCGTTCGCTCGCGGCGAAGATCGCGGGCGCGCCGGCGCCGGATCATGCTGACTACGCGCAGTTCGCGGAAGAAGTGCGGGGGTTGATGCGCGCGTTGAACGAAGCCGGAGAATTTCGTGCGGGCGCGGCGGTGCGCAAGGCGTTCGACGCGGTGCGTGCGACGGTCGGGTTCATGCAGCGCGATCGGGCGATGGACGGGGATGTCGCGAAGATGTGCGCGCTGGTTGCGTCTGGCGCACTGGTGCGCTGACTTGGGGTGTTGGTTGTCGCTGGTTCTTCGCTCCTCGTCCTTTTGCTCGTCATCCCGGCGCAAGCTGGGGTTGAGATTTCTTATCGCTTTGTAGCTTTTGCCTGGTGTTGAACAAAGCGTTCCGCTCGCTGCCGCGAGCGGGCAGGGAGAGGTTGCTTGCCCAACCCCTCCCTGCACCCTCCAAGGGCACCCCGACGGCCGCGGTTTGCGGGCATCCATGCCCGCAAACTTCGCGAGCTTGCTCCGGGGTTCGTTGAAGGGCCATCCATGGCCCGTCAACGAACTGCGCGCATCCCTGCGCGCACCCGCTGCGCGGGCTGATCCTGCGCAATCTCGCCGTGACCGACGGGGCCCCGGGGTGAAGCGGGCGGCTTCCTGCCGCCAGAGGCAACAGCCGATGCTCGGCGATTCCTTAGCTCGTCATTCCAGCGAGGAGCGAAGCGACAACGGCGCAGCCGGCCCGCAGGGCGAGCGACGAAGTCGCGAGTCAAGCTGGAATCCAGCTTTTCGGGCGTCGAGAACAACAGCAACGGCTCGATCCCAGCTTTCGCTGGGATGACGAGCGTGTGAGCTGCGATGCTTTGGCGGATGCGGTTGCCTCTGGCGGCAGGAAGCCGCCCGCTCTACCCGGGGCCCCATCTGCCGCGAGCAAGCGCCCGGTGATCAGTGTTCCGCGTCAGGTGGATTGAAAGAACCGGGATATAGCGAATGAGACGGGATAGAAAGGGATGAAAGCCGCGAAAAACCTCGCTTTCAGCCGTGTTCCACCGATATCTAAACATATACCGGCGCGACAGGCAGTTTGAGCGCAAATGCCTGCGCGCCGGTCGTGGTGTCACATGGAGTGATTAGAGCGCGGGCGGTGCGTCGATGCCGTATCCGTCGTAGGCCATGCGGTCCATGGTCTCCGCGCACCATTTCGTGAGGCTTTGCAGGCATTCGGTGGAGAGGCCGCCGACGCTTGCGCAACCGGCCAGCGCAACGAACACGTCTACATCGTCCTGTAGTCCATACCGCGATGAGGCTAGCGCGACTTGTTTCACCATCGCTCGGCGGCTCAAGGCTTCTAGCGGGAAACATTCGCCAGCATGGCGAACGACGCTCAGTCGCTGGGGCTCGTACGGTACGTGTGCGGCCTCGGTAATCAGTTTTCGCATCCTTGTGACACGTTCTTCGTTCTGCATCGGCACTACCCTGTTTAGCTGCCGGCAGCACGCGCGAACCGTAAGACTTTGGCTTCGGGAAGCCCCTCTTCCAGTAGCTCATAGATGAGCGTCACCAGCTCCGCGTGCTTAGGCGGCGGCAGGCTCTTGCCCTCTAGAGCCTCCGCCGCGAGCTGGAGCGCCATCGTTAAATCATCCCGTCGCAAGCCCTGCGATTGCTCAGGAGAAGCGGCCTGAGCGATGTCTGCCGCCCACATTGGGCCTTCACCGGTAACCAGCCAAAGCACGGACGCGCCAGTTCCGCGTGCCAGTAGCACGCACCGCTCCCTAGACGGGTCTGCGCCGCCATCAGCCCAGTTTTTAACGGTTGATTCGGGAAATCCACACTTTCTAGCGATCTCTGCGACGCTTCCAACCGCCTTAACTAGCTGCCTCATACGCTCGCTGAACGCGTCAAGGTTCGAACTCGGAACATTGACGCCTCCAGGACTGGCAGCAGGCGCGGTCAATGTTTGATTCAAAGCCTTGTTTTTCTTGGCATTCATGCGAAAACCCGCAAAAAGTGTGGGCGTCGCCAACCTTGACCGCAATATTTGGTTGACATCCGCTAGATAAAGACTAGTATCTAGGCCGTAGATAGACCGCCTATAGACCGTCTACGGAACCAGCCAGCATGCACAACGTTTCCACCC
Organism: Tahibacter soli; assembly: GCF_025717065.2. Lineage (GTDB taxonomy): Bacteria > Pseudomonadota > Gammaproteobacteria > Xanthomonadales > Rhodanobacteraceae > Tahibacter > Tahibacter soli. The sequence continues at coordinate 998,891 of NZ_JAOVZO020000003.1, forward strand.
TGACGCCCGCGCAGATCAAGCAAAGGCTGCGCACGCAGGGAATCACCATCACCCAGTGGGCGCAGGATCGCGGGTACGCGCGTCGCGACGTTTACCGGGTACTCAACGGCCAGTTGAAAGCCAATTTCGGCCGCGCTCATCAAATCGCGGTCGACCTCGGATTGAAGCAGTCGGACGCTTCGAGCAAGGGTAGCACCGCCCCCTGCGTCGGCAATACGAAGGCCGGGGCGCACGCATGAACATCGCCATGCTGCCGAGCGGGGCGATTCTATGAGCCGCCGCGACACTCTTACCCACGACCTGTTCGCCGTTCCCCAGGCGGCAGCGCCGTTGCCCGGTTCAATGGACTTTCGCGCGACGCTTAGTCATCTCGTCGGCGAAATGTTCCGCACCGCCGGGATCGACCGCCATTCCATCGCAGCAGATGCGAGCCGGCTGACGGGCCACAACGTCAGTAAATACATGTTGGACGCCTACGCGGCCGAGTCTCGCGAGGAATTCAATCTGCCGCTGTGGGTATTGCCGGCGATCGAAACCGCGTGCGGCTCGCACGACCTGACCAAGTGGCTTGCCGGTGTCCGTGGTGGCCGCCTGCTCGTCGGCGCCGAAGCCCTGGCCGCCGAATTAGGCCGTATCGGACGCCAAAAGCAGGAACTGGCCGATCAAGAGCGCGCCATCAAGGAACAGATGCGGAGGTCGCGCTAATGGCCGACGGCGCAATGAACATTACGCCCGAGGCTTGGTACAGCGCGGCCGAACTCGCGGGCCTTGCTGGCATGCCACAGACACATAGCGCGGTCGTCCGCCTTGCCAAGCGGGAAGGCTGGTCGTCCCGGTCGAATGCCGGCCGAGGCGGCGGCTTGCGCTACGCGATTACCTCGCTGCCGGCGCAGACACAGCGTGAACTGCGCCGGCAGTCAGCACTGTCGGCCGCGAACACAATCACGAGCGAAGCATTCGCGGCCGGCCAATCGCTCGCGCGCCGCTCGGCTATCGCCGACATCGTCGACGAGAAGCAACGCTTGCGTCAGGTCGATGCCGGCGCCGCCAAAGCGGCCGGCCTGTCCGGCAAGTCGCGCGACCGCATGGACGCGAAGCTGTTGTTGCTGATGCAACTCGAACAGTTCGCCGCGACGCACCGCATGGGAATTTGCGCGGCGATCGACACGTTCTGCGCGGCCTATGGAACCGGCGAACTCGCCGTTCCGGCCGGTATTCGTGACGTGATCGGTGCAGACATCTCGGCGCCGACGCTGCGCCGCTGGCGCCGCGCACTGCGCACGCAGGGCGCCGCCGCGCTCGCGGGCAACTACGGCAATCGCGCCGGCAGCGGGACCATCGAAAGCAGCCCCGAACTGCTCGAATTCGTCGTCGGCATGTTGGTCGAGCGTCCGCACATCAACGCCAAGCACGTCGACCGCGGATTGCGCGCGCGCTTTGGCGACAGCGATACCGAACTGCCGAACTTGCGCACGGTGCAGCGTTTCATTTCCTCGTGGAAGGCCAAAAACGCGCAAGCGTTCCTCGCCATCGCCAACCCCGACGCGTGGAAGAACCGCCACATGCTCGCCGTCGGCAGCGCCGACGAAGGCATCGACCGGTTGAACCAGCGTTGGGAGTTCGATTCGACGCCGGCCGACGTGATGCTGATCGACGGCCGTCACACGATCATTGGTGTTATCGACGTGTGGAGCCGCCGCGCGCTGCTCTACGTCGCGAAGGTCAGCAGTTCGGCCGGTGTCTGCCAAGCGATCCGCCGCGCCATCCTGCAATGGGGCGTGCTCGAAACCGCGAAGCTCGACAACGGCCAGGACTACGTCAGCCATCGCGTGCAGCGCGTGTTCGCCGCGCTCGGCGTGAACGTGAATCTGTCGGCGCCGTTCAGTCCGTGGCAGAAACCGCATATCGAACGGTTCTTCCACACGTTCAGCCATGACGTGTTGGAACTGTTGCCGGGCTTCACCGGCCACAACGTCGCCGAGGCGCAGGCGCTGCGTGCGTCGAAGTCGTTTGCCGAACGCCTGCTGACGAAGAACGAAACGGTCGACATCAATCTGACCGCCGCCGAGTTGCAGACCTTTTGCGACCGCTGGTGCCGCGACATCTACGCGACCGAACCGCGCCACGGCTTGAACGGTGCAAGTGTGGTTGAGCGCGTGGCGCAGTGGCGCGGCGAAGTACGCCGCATCAGCGACGAACGTGCGCTTGACCTGCTCTTGGCTGAAGCGCCCGACGGCCACGGCGCGCGCTCGGTCACGAAGAAGGGGCTACGTGTCGACGGCCACTACTACGCGGCGCCCGAACTCGGCGCCCTGGTCGGCGAGCGCGTGCAGGTCATGTATGACGAGCGTGATATCGGCCGGATCGTGGTCTACCACGACGACGCGTTCGTTTGTGTCGCCGAGTGTCCGGAAATCCTCGGCGTGTCGCGTGCCGAAGTCGCCGCCATCGCCAAGGCGCGGCAGCAGGAAGAAATCGCCGCGAAGCGCAAAGCGCTTAAGGGCATCGCGCGCAAGGCGAATGTGCAGGACATCGCGTACGAAATCCTCGACGCCAAGCAGCGCGAGGCGAACAAGGTCGCGATGTTCCCGACGCCGAGCGTTGCGCACCTGACGCCCGCGATCGAAGCCGCGCGCGATGCCGCGCAGGCGCTCGACGCGGTGCCGGCGACCGATGCGATCGGCCCGACGACGCTAGTGCATCTGGAAGCGCTGCGCGATGTCGCGCGCGCCGATCAGGCGCAGGACGAAACGGCCGAGGATCGCTTCCGCCGCGCGCTGACGATCCTGATGCAAGCCGACGATCCGCGCAGCGACATCGAGCGCGCATTCCTGCGCCGGCATATCGACAGTTCCGAGTTCAAAGGCCGCTGGTCCGTGTTCGAGGACTTCGGGCCGTCCGCCTTCCAACTCTCCGATGACTACGCGGTTTTGTTGCCCGACGGCGCCGCGTTTGACCGTCTGCGTCGGGCACGCGCCCAAGGGGAAAACCTGTGAAAAGCAAAATCGTTCCGATCTCCAATGTCGCTCGGCTGTCCGAAGCCGCCACCGCACTCGTCGAGCGTCCCGCCGGCATGCCGGGCATGGGCCTGATCGAAGGCGAAACCGGCTACGGCAAGACGACGGCCGCCGCGTGGCTCATCACGCGCATGAACGGCGTTTACGTGCGTGCGTTGGCGACGTCGACGCCGTCGAGCCTGCTCGACGCGATCTGCAAGGAATTGAACATCCTGCGCCGACCGACGAACGTCGGCACGGTCGAAGCGATCGTGCAGCGTCTGGCCGAAACCCAACGCCCCGTCTTCATCGACGAAGCCGATTACCTCGTTGATCAAAAGCGCCTCGTCGAAACGCTGCGCGACATCCACGACCTCGCCACGGTGCCGGTAATCCTGATCGGCATGGCCGGCATTCGCCGGAAGCTCACGAAATGGCCGCAGTTCACCGGCCGCATCTCGCAGTGGGTCGACTTCACGCCGTCGACGTTCGAAGACGCCAAACTCCTGGCCCGCGAACTGGCCGAAGTGCCGATCGCCGACGACCTCGTGCGTCAGTTGCATACCGCGACGCACGGCTCGGTGCGCCTGATCGTGGTGGGCCTCGCGCGGATCGAACAGTTCGCTCGCTCGCGTGGCCTGGAGCGCATCGCCGCGCTCGACTGGCCGGCGCACGGCGACTTCTTTATCGGCTCGGCGCCGACGCCGAAGACGCGGCCGGCTATCTCGGCGGTGCGCTGATCCATGCCGCGACCGGTCGTCAATCGCTACTTCATTCGCCGGTTGCAGGCGAAGCAAGACAAGCGGACTCGCGTGTGGAACGCAATGCGGATTCTTCGCGACTTCACGGTCGGCGATCTGCTCGCCGTCTGTGAATTGACCAACCGCCAATCGCTGTTGACGTTCTGCAGCCAGTTGCGCCGCGCCGGCTACCTGTTGCAGCGGCGCGGCGACGAACCCCGGCACGAGCAGGCGCGCTACCGGCTGATTCGCAACAGCGGCCCCGCATGTCCCGCGCTGGTCCGCAAAGGAACAGCACTGTTCGACCCCAACACGGAAACGGAACACCCATTGTGCACAACGAAGACGACTGGATAAGCATTCTGCGGATCGCCTGCCAAGCCACATCGCAGGCGACCGTCGCAAAGACCATCGGCTACTCGGCCGCGACCGTCAGTCAGGTACTCAACGGCAGCTATCAAGGCGACACGAAGCGCGTTCAACAAGCCGTTGAAGGCGCGCTGATGGGAATGACCGTGGAGTGTCCCGTCATCGGCGATCTGCGCCGCGATCGTTGCCTCGACTACCAGCGCCAACCCTTCGCCTCGACCAATCCGCTGCGCGTGCAGCTGTCGATCACTTGCCCCGGCTGTAACCACAAACGCGGCGTCGCCTGACGCCCAAGGAGCCTTCATGAACCTCACCACGAATCGCCCGGCGGCATCGACCGCCAACGCTGCCAACGCGCGCATGTATGCCGCGCTCGACCTCGTCGCCGCCGAGCTGTCGCGCATCGGCAATCGCACGACCGTCGTCGCCGTCGAGATCGACGGCGAACGCCCGGTGCTCACTGTCGAGCGCCCGATCGACGTGCCGGGCTCGCACTACATCACCCGCAACGTCGACGGACGCCGCCTGAGCCTGTGGGTCGCCGAGGAAGGCGGCTGCAAGCTCGAATGCGCCGCGACGCAACCCGTCCCGTCCTACGCCGGCCGTCGCTGACGCGATGGACGAAGACGATCTGCCGCCATGGATCGGCGAGCGGTACCGCGACGTACTCGCCGATCTTCAACGCCCATACGACCCCCCCGAAACACCGAAGGATTCGACGCATGACCAATGACACGATTCCCGCCGGCTACCGCACGGACGCGCGCGGCCGGCTCATCCCGGATAGCCAGATCAAATCGATCGACCGCGCGCGCGATGAACTCGTGCACGAACTGGTCGCCGCCGCGCGCGTCGTCAGCGACACGCTCGCGAAGTTCAAAGGCCGGGCGTTCGACGACATCGCCGCGTTCGTCGACATGAGCGCGGCCGAGTACGGCGTGCGCCTCGGCGGCAACAAGGGCAACGTCTCGCTGCTGTCGTTCGACGGCCGCTATCGCGTCCAACGCGCGATGGCCGAGTCGATCGTGTTCGACGAGCGTTTGCAGGCGGCTAAGGCGCTGATTGACGAATGCCTGCGTGACTGGACCGAAGGCGCGCGCAGCGAATTGCGCACGCTGATCAGCGACGCGTTCCGCGTCGATCAGGCGGGCAACATCCGAACGGGCAACGTGCTTGCGCTGCGGCGCATGGACATCACCGATGAACGCTGGCTGCGCGCGATGCAGGCGATCGGCGATGCCGTGCAGGTTGTCGGCTCGAAAGCCTACGTGCGCGTGTACGAGCGCGACGCGAACGGCCAGTACCAGCCGATCGGCCTCGATATCACGGCGGTCTGACCATGGGGAAAGCCGTCTACAGCCGCACGCACGAGCAACGCCGCCGGGAAATCGCGGCGATCCATGCGGGCCGGCGTCAACTTGGGATGGACGACACGACGTATCGGGCAATGCTCGCGCGCGTGTCGGCCGAGCACGGCCCGGCGCTGCGCAGCAGCGGTGAGATGAACGCGCGGCAGCGCCGCGCGGTACTCGACGAGCTGCGCCGGCTCGGCGCCGGCCGAAAGCACGCCGGCAAGCCGCACAACTTCGACGTGCCGCAGATGCCCGACGGCATCGCGAAGGTTGAAGCATTGCTGGCCGATATGAAGCTGTCGTGGGCCTACGCGGATGCGATAGCGCTGCGCATGCACGGCATCGCGAAGCTCGCGTGGGTCCGTGACGAAATGCAGCTTGCGGCGATCATCGCCGCGCTGCACGCGGAGAAGGAAAAGCGCGATCTGAACGCCGCGATCGACGCGTCGTTGCGCGAGCTCGATTGGGCGCCGGAACGCATCGTCGAACTGCTGTCGCCGTTGCGCCCGAATTGGCGCCGGCACCGACCGTCGCTGCGGCTGGTCGCCGAATACCTCGCCACGCAGGTAACCGCGTGTGGCGACGCAGGAGCGCAGCAATGCGCGTGACGTGTCCGTGTTGCGACAACGAGTTCCCGATCGAAGCCGGCTTCATTGAAGGCGACGGCAAGCGCTTCGCGGCGCTCGTCGCCGAGTTAGAACCGGCATTGGGTCGGGCGGTGTG
>NZ_JAOVZO020000004.1 GCF_025717065.2 Tahibacter soli
GGTTAAACAGACGACTACAAACGGAATCGACAGCACCTCACTCTACGCCGGGCATCAGCAGCGACATCGCGAGTATGCCGTCCTTGAGTGCGAGGAACCGGCCGCGTTCCCATCGCCACAGCAGGGCCGATTGCCACAACGGTTCGACTGCCACGCGCCGGGCGATGTCGGCGTCGCCGAGGCCCAGCGCGAGCATGAGAACGGTTTCCACGGTCACCGCCGACGACAACGGGTCTGCCGGCGTGTCGAGGGCGGTGTGGCAAGCTCGGGCGATCAGAGCGCGCTGGTCCGCGTCGAGCATCGATGCGAAGAAACGCCAGCCCACCCGGATCTCCACGTCCTTGATGTCAATCAGCCAAGGCAGCAGATCGCATGGCGCCTTTTGCAGCAATGCCTTCAGCGTCTGCGCCGGAGTGTACAGACCGTCACGAAGTCCGAGCGTGGCGGCAGCACTGGAAAGGTTGCGCGGTGGCTGGGGGGCGAACACCCAGTCGGCCACGGTATCGTCATCGACGAAATGCACGGCCAGTTCGAGGTCGCTTTCGTCGTGTTCGAGCGTTTGATCGCGTTGAGCGTCGAGCAATTTTGCGCGCACGGCGGGTGCATGGCGCAACGGCGCAAAGCGCAGCAGGACATGGGCATTGCCGACCCACTTCTCGAGCAGCGGCTCGGCCCATTCGACCCATTCCTCGCGCGTCGTCCAGTCGTCGGCGTCGCTCGCCCAGAGCGGCAAGCCGCCCAACCACAGGCCATTTCCCGCGCGCATGTCGCTGCGACTCTGTGCGAGCACCGCTCGCAACTGCTCGTCGACGCTTCCGGGCACGCGTCGGGCATCGACCCATGCGCGATGCTCGCGCTCGGCGTCGCGCCGGTACGTCTCGATCTCGGCCATCCGCTTCGCCTGTTCAGCCGGATCGGTTTCGAGTTCGACGGCGTTTGCCTCGATCGCCGCGCACTGCGCCAAGTGCGCGTCGTAGAGCTCGCGCGACCTCGTCTGCGCGTCGACGCGTCGTACGCGCTCGATCGTTCGATCGTCGAGATCGCGCACGAAACCATCGACGAAGCGGCGCAAGGTCGGCACCAGGCCCGATCGTTGCAGCCAGAAGGTCAACGGCAAGCCGATATCGATGTAGCTCGAAGCACCGCCGAGACCGAGTTCGGCGATACCGTCGGCATTGACGCGCATGCCCCAGCCAGCGTGCGCCAACAATGCGCGAATTCCGTCGATGGCCTGTCGGCGACGATCGGCGAGTTCCTTCAATTCGCCGACATTCAGCGAGGCGAACTGATCGACGTCCAGCACACGACCGTCGGCGCCGTCGGGAAATCCGACGAACCACAGGTCGTTCTTCTTTTCGACCGCAAAGCCGAGGCGCAGCAGGTCGGCGATAGTGCTTCGAGCGTCCATGCGTACCTCGTATCCCGTCGGAAAACGACGAAACTAACCCATATCCCCGACCACCGCCTGCAACGCCGCGATCGCCGCGAGCCCCGCCGTCTCCGTGCGCAGCACGCGCGGTCCGAGCCTGAGGCCTTTGAAGCCGCTTTGACGCAGCGCCGCTTCGTCGTGGTCGGAGAAGCCGCCTTCGGGGCCGACGACGAGAATCGCAGCGCGCATGTTCGTGTCGATATCGCGCAGCGACGTATCGCCGTCGGGCAGCAGCGTATAGCGCGCCGCGCCGTCGTCAGGGAGCGAAGACGCCCACGCCGCGAGCTTGCGGGGCGCCTCGATATCCGGCAATTGCGTGCGACCGCTTTGCTCGCACGCCGACGCGATCACGTCGCGCCAGTGCGCGACGCGGCGCTCGGCGCGTTCCTCGTCGAGCTTCACCTCGGTGCGCTCGGTGACGAGCGGAACGATGCGGTGCACGCCGAGTTCGGTGGCTTTCTGCAGAATCCAGTCCATCTTTTCGCCGCGCGCGACGCCCTGCGCGAGCGTGAGCACGAGCTGCGATTCGCGCGACACGACGCGTCGCTCGTTCACGTCGACGGTGACGGCGCGCTTGGCGATCGCGGCGATGCGCGCGTCGTATTCGCAGCCGTCGCCGTTGAACAGGATCAGCGGATGCCCGACCTCCAGGCGCAGCACGCGCGCGACGTGTTCGCCGGCCTGCTCGGGCAGTTGCACGGATGTGCCGGGGTTCAACGCGCCGGCGAGATGGATACGGGGAATGCGCATGACGGCGGGTTCGGCGGACGGCCCGTCATTGTCGGCATGGCCGGCGACGGGCGCAACGGTCGTGCACGCGGCGTTGCGTCGAACGCGCGCTTGCGCGGCTCGTCCGGATTTGGTCTAACGCATGCCTCGACATCGAAACGGCAAGACCATGAACACCATCATCGTGCACACGACACCCGACGAGCACTGGTCCCCCGTCGATTCAATACTGGCGTCAGGCGGCCGACGCGATGCGTACGGCGCGCAAAAGACGACCGATACCGGTTGGATCCGCGCGTATCGCGCCGACGAGGTTCGCGACGACTACGAGCCCGACGAATGGCAGATCGTCGAGGGGCACTTGCCCGAGCCGATTTCCTATCTCGTCGAATGGAGAGACGACGAACTGCTGGTCGCACTCGTCCGGTCGGCGCCCGAAGGCGCGGCCGTCGTCATCGACAACGATCACGGCGTGATCTGCTTGGCAGACCGCGTTCGTCACCACGCGCCGGATCGATGGATTCGCTGCGTGCAACTGTAGAGCGCTGCCGACGCCGAGACGGCCGACCGGGGTTCACGGCCCGGCCGGCCCTCCGCTCTCGTTACGGGGTTTTCGCAACGCCGCTCTTGCCGATCACGGCGCGATCGAGCACGTGGTCGATCTCGCTGCGCGCGATCGTCTCGCCTTTCGCCGCGCGATCGGCCAGCGCGAACAGCGCTTCGAAGCGCGGCTTGTCGTCGAGCTTCGTCTTCAGCGTGAAGTCGCGCCGCGCCGCCATCGTGTCGTGCCACGCGGCGCGCGCGTCCTTCCAGAACGCTTGCGTCTTCGACCAGTACTCGCGGCCCGCGCCGAAGTCGTAGTCCTTCGTGCGCGCGTACGTGTTGACGCCGACCTCGCGCACCAGCGCCTCGGTCGTACCGTCGGGCTTGAGCAGGAGCTTGACGTTGTCCTGCTCGTGCATCCAGCCGCCGGCCGACAGCGTGTGGCGGTTGATCGCGCCGAGCACCTGGTAGTCCGCGCGCTTCTTGAACTCGCGGCGCGGCAGCGGACGCCACGTGAAATCGCTCGTCCACGCATCGACGCCGTCGGCGTGCACCCAGCGGCCCACGCCGGCATAGCGCGGCGCGTCGTCCACTTCGTACACGGCCTGCGACCACGCGTGTTTCGCGGCGGCCGCGTCGACCGGCGCATAGCCGAACTGCTCGTTGCCGCGGAACTTCAGCACTTCCTTCGGCTCGTACTGCCAGTCCTGGCGCCAGTGCTTGACGACCGTGTGCTCCTTGCCCATGACCAGTACGTGCTGCAGCGCGATGAAGTCGCCGCGGTCCTCGACGACGAACACGAGCTCGGTGCCGCCCGAGCGCTGCGGCTCGTGCTGCGTGTAGCCCGGCTTGAGCGGCAGCGTTTCGTCGAACATGAAGCGCACGTGGTATTCGCCGGTCATCGCGAGGATGCTGCGACGGTCGCATTCGAACGCGTCCTTCGGTGTGGCCGGCGCATCGGCGCACGGACGCACGTAGTCGGCGGCGCCGATCGCGGCCGGCGGCTTCGGCTTGGCGCCGGCGGTCTTGTCGGGACGCGCATACGTGCCGGCGCACGCGCTCAACAGCACGGAAATGGCTACGAAGCTAAAACGGTACATGGCGGTTCTCCGTGGATGGCGATGTCACTGGAAACTCAGCTTGAAGCCGACGCTCGCGGCGCGGCCCGGTGCGCTGTAGCGGTCGATCGCGGCGCTGTTGGCGAAACCACGCACGTCGCCCCACTGCCAGTAGCGGCGGTCGGTGAGGTTCGTCGCCGCGGCGTACAGCTCGAGGTTTTCGAGCGGTTCGACGTGCACGTAGAGGTCCAGCGTCGAATAGCCCGGCGCCTGGAACGCGGTGCCGCTCGCGGGCGCCGCGACGCGGGTCTTGCGCGCGACGAACGTGCCGGCGAGTTCCGCGCCCCAGCGGTCCGCGTCGTAGGCGAGGCCGACCACGGCCCTGGCCGGATCGATGCTCGTCAGCGGCGCGTCGGCCGTGCGGTCGTCGCCCTTCGCCCATGCGAGCGACGCGCGTACTTCCCAGCCGGCGAGCGCCGGCGAGAACGCGCCGAGGTGCAGGCCGCCGCGCGCTTCGGCGCCGCGAATGTCCACGCGCGAGAGGTTGCGCGACTGGAACTGCATCAGGCCCGTGGCCGGATCGGTGCCGACGAATGCCAGCGACTCGATGAAGTCGCGGTAGCGGTTGCGGTACGCGGCGACGCTGAAATAGCCGACGTCGCCGCTGCCGCGCAGGCCGACTTCGACGCCGCGGCTGGTTTCGGGCTTCAGGTTCGGATTCGGCAGCGCCGTGTAGCCTTGTTGCAAATTGGTAAATCCGACGTTGACGTCGCTGTAGGGCGGCGCGCGGAAACCGGCGGCGTACTGCGCGTACACGCTGAGCGCGTCGGTGAACTGCCAGATCGCGGCGAGCTTCGGCGATACGTGATCGGCATCGAGATCCACGGGTTTCACGCCCGGGTTGTCGGCGTCGAATACCGGATCCTTGCGCGGATCGATGCTGAAGCTGTCGTAGCGCACGCCGGGAATCAGGTGGAACTTGCCGTCGGCGAAGCCGATGTCGTCCTGCGCGAATACGGCGTAGCTCGTCGTGTCGGTCAGCGGAAAATCGCGCACCGGAAACACGTCGGGCGACACGACATTTGTGATCGCGCCGGTGGTCACGTCGCGCTGGAAACCGTCGCGCTGTTCGCGGATGCGACCGCCGGTGTATTCCACGCCGTAGGCGATGTCGTGGCGCACCGCGCCCGCGTCGACCGCCTTGCGCGCCACGGCTTCGACGCCGCTCTCGCGCTGCTCGTACTCGAAGCGGCGATAGCGCGACACCGGCCGCACCGGCGCGCCGCCGACGAGCGAGGCGCGGTCTTCGTAGGTGTCCTGCCGCGTATCGGCGGTCTGCGTGAACACGCGCCAGTCGAGGCGATCGGCGAAGCTCGCATCGAGCGGCAGTTCCTGCTCGAACGACAGTCGTGCGCGCTCCTTGCGGTCGTCGGCGTCCGTGCGCGTGACGCGCACGAGGCTCGGGCCGACCGCACGGTCGCCGAGCGAACTGAGCGACTGCGTCTTGGCCGTGCTGCGCGACGCGTCGAGCGTGACGCGTTCGACGCGCTCGCCGCTCGTATGCACGTACTTGGCGAGCAGTGCATCGCTGGACGTGTCGGTCGGGTCCGGGCGCGTGCGGCTCGCGCCGAGCGAATCGACGGTGCCCTGGTTGTTCAGCGCATGGCCGTCGCGGTGCGTGTATACGGCCATCAGGCCGTGATCGCCCGAGCGCATCGCCGCCGTCAGCGATTCGGCCGACTGCCGGTCGGAACTGTCGTACAGGCCCTTGAGGCCGAAATAAGTGCCGTCCCCGGCATCGGCGAAGTAGTCGCCGGGATCCTTCGTCACGAAGCTCACGACGCCGCCGAGGGCGTCCGAGCCGTACAGGGCGGAAGCCGAGCCGCGTACGATTTCCACTCTTTTCAAATTGTCCAGATCCACGAAGTCGCGGCCGGCGTTCGAGAAGCTGCCGATCGAGAACGCGTCGGGCGCGCCGACGCCATCCACTTCGATGCGCACGCGATTGCCGTCGAGGCCGCGGATCGCGATGCTGCCGATGCCGAAACGGCCGCGGCCGAGCACCGACACGCCGGGTTCGTAGCGCATCAGGTCGCGCAGATCCTGCACGAGCTGGCGGTCCATCTCGTCGCGCAGGATCACGCTCGATTCGCCGGCGACGTCCTTGACGGCCTTGGCCGACAAGGTGGCCGACACGATGATGCGGTCGAGTTCGTCGTAGACCTCGGGCGAGGGTGACGACGCCGTTTCGGCGTGCAACGGAAGCGCGATCGCACAGGCGATCGCCGCGGCGAGACGTTGAAGATGCATGGTGGCCCCTGGTGCTGGCGGTGTAGCTGGCTGGCACCGGGGGTGAAGCCGTCGGGCTGGCTGGGATCGTTAAATGATAACGATTCTTATTCGCCTGTCAAACGGGCGTTGGCGGTTCCTTGCATTCCGTGTTCGCGAGATGCGTCGTCGCGCCTCGTTCCGCGCGCACCGCGATTCGTGCCGCGACGGCCGCGTTTCGTCGCCGCGCGCTCGCGTCGCGCGTGCGGGCGGCGCAAAGTCGGCATGGCACTCGAACGAGGGAAAGTCATGGAGCACGGCAACGCATTGCGCACGGGGCGTTGGATCGGCGCGGCAATACTCGCTACGTTCGTGATCGGCATGGTGTCGAATTTCAAACTGCAGACCGATCTCTTCGCCGGCGACGGACTTCTGGTCAACGCCGCCGCGCATCCGCTCAAGATCGGACTCATCGCGGTGCTCGGTCTCGCGACGAACCTCGCGTTGCTCGCGGTCGCCGCGGCGCTGACCGCCCACGTCGGCCGTGCGTATCCGGTGCACGCGACGACGTACTGCCTGCTCGTCGGCGCGGGGCTCGCGATCGCCGCGATCGAGTACTCGACGCTGCTCGCATTCCGCACCGTCAGCGAACAGTTCGCCTCC
>NZ_JAOVZO020000005.1 GCF_025717065.2 Tahibacter soli
TCTCGAAAATGGTCGGTCAAAAAACAGTGCTGACTTCAAGCCAAAGCTTCAAGACCAGCAAGGTAATGTTCTGGAACGACTTCTGGCGGATCGAGGCCCACAACCTACAACATGTCGGCGTGCCTCTGATTACGCCCGATGAGGTCATGCGCGTGCCTGTTCATGGCAAAGAACAGCGGCAGATCATCTTTCTGCAAGGCCAACATCCTGTCTTCGCACTGAAAATCCCGTTCCACGTCGTCGACGCCTGGGCCGCTGCCGCCGTACGCGCCCCGGTGTCAGTGCAGCTCGACCAGCCCCCCATGCCGCCGAGCGAGACGGCGGCACCGTCCCCACGATCAGAAGGGATGGCAGCAGCCGCTAGCAGCGCGGCCACGATAGGCCCCGTGGGTCAAGGTGGAAAAATTCCCCTTGCAACCAAGCAAGGGTCTGCTTACATAAAAGGAGGCAACAAGCGAAAGGGCCAAGGAATGGCCAAGACTTACGAATTTATCGACAAAGTGGAAGAGAGTGCCGAGCGAATGCACGATGGCATGGTCGATGCAGCTCGGGAAGCAAAGAAGTACGAGCAAAAAGCGCGCGCCCTCGAAAGCAAACTCGCGACGTTATCACCGCAAGACCCTAGTCGAGGAAACCTGATCAAGCATCTCGATCTAGTTCGTTTCCTGGCCAGAACGGCTCATCAAGATATGGCCGTTGGTCGTCAGATTCTTGATGCCGACAATCAGGTTCTTGCCTTTTATAAAGAGGAAGTATGACGACACTAGAGAGCGAAGCTGCGCGTAGCAAGCAGCAGCTACTAGACGCAATCGACAAAAGGGACAGCATTAAGTCCGAATTGCAGAAAAGCGAAGCTGAGCTACAGGAGAATGGCTATTCGAACGCCCTGATGGCGAAGATCGGCGAGCTGAGAAGCCAACTCGGCGATCAGGTTTCTGTAGTCGAAGCCCGAGGCGCAGAATGGAGAGAAGCGGCAGCCAACCTCAGCGCAGAGCAAAAGCTGGAGAACGAAATGCACAAGGAACTCAACAAGGACAATGACCCGGAGCTCGGTAGAGCCCCCGGCAAAAGTCTCGACGACTTCGGCAAGAAGAAAGACGACCTAGAGCGATAACCTTTCGACTGTCATCCCCTCTGACTACTAAGCGAGGCAGAAATGAGTACTCCTCCCCAAACGCCATCGGCACCGCAATCACCGCCGCCTCCGTGGCATACAGACCTTCTTTCTCTGAAGATCGAGATGATGAAGTTGTTGGGCGGCGCCCTGACTATCTTCAGCGTAATACTCGGAATTCTGGGGTACTTCGGTTTTCAGCAGGTGATGAAAAGTCAGCTTGAAAAATGGGCTCAAGACGAATTCAAAGTTAAAATCGAAGCCAGCAAGGCCCTAGCCGAGAGCGCAGCTCAAAATGCGAACAAGTCACTCGGCGAAGTGAACGCGATCCTGGCGGGTCTCAGGGCCAAAGCTGTCGTGCCAATCGGCACCATTGTCCCTTGGTTTCCCCCGGAGGTTCCGAAAGAGGGAGTGTCGCTCAACACTATCGTTCCTCAGGGATGGGCAATCTGCGATGGTTCAAATGGAACGCCTAACCTGCAAGATAGGTTCGTTCTCGGGACTCTCGACCCCAATAGTATTGGCAAGCAAGGCGGATCGAAAACGCACAACCACACGGCCAGTTTCTCCGCCCCACGGTTTGAGGCCGACAACGTCGGTAGTCGAGGGACCGGGGCCAGTGAACACGATCGCACCAAGGTCTCGGTGAATGAGGCAGAAGCTATGCCGCCCTACACGATGCTCGTATACATCATGAAACTGCCGTAACTCATCGCCCCAGATACACCACCGTATTCTGCTCGCGCTCGCGACCTAGCTCGCGGAAGATCTTCAGTCTGGCGTCGCAATCGCGAGCATTGTTTCGGCAAGCCATTCGCTCGCTGGGAGTCTAGGTAACACCGGCTGGTGACGCAGCTCAACTCTGGCGTTCGGGATTTCAACATGACATCGAACCAGCACATCGCTTTTTTGGGCAACTTTGAGGTCGAGGATGATGCGTTCGAGATGACTGCTGAGCGTTTCATTTTGCGAGGCGATGGTATCTCGTTCCAACTAAAGTTCTACGAAACCGACTACGGCAAGAGCACTGCCACAGGAACGGCCCAGCGCAATTCGCTCGGAGGCTTTAACTGCGATGACCTCAGGCTTCGCTATGCCACTGACAAGTCAGACATTCCGGCTGTAGTTCGTTTTAGTAAGATCGACGCTTCCGACGATCAATCGGCCCTTTCGGTTGAGGGCACGTGGGAGCAGGCCGGCGACACTTTCCGGTTCAGCGGCCTGCTGAAACGCTTCAAGTCATGACGATTTCACCGACGCCGGTGTAGATTCGCACGTCCTAAATTTAGAGCATTGTGCGCTACGAAGGGGAAACATGCTCAACGATTATGGATTTCAGGTGGCGCAGTGGGACGCCGCTAAGAAGGAGGCGAAGGACATCCTAATTGATGTGGCCAAGCGCAA
>NZ_JAOVZO020000006.1 GCF_025717065.2 Tahibacter soli
GGGCTGCATATAGCCCAGACTCGGGAACTCATCGAATATGAAAGTCAGCGGCGGTTGGCTGCGCTGCTTGGGCTCCTGCCGCGTCATGGTTGATAGTGCCAGGCCCAGCATGACGCGCAGCACGCTTTTGTATGTGCTCAGGTGTTCCGGCGGCACGATGATGTAGAGGGTCGCGATCTCATCGCGCAGCTCTTCAAGGTGAAAGCTGCTACCTCTCGTTGCTGTCGCCAGGTGTTCGCTGTCCCATATCGTCGTTTGCGCCTGGGCCGTCGAGATGACGCCGCTTCGCTCACGGTCTGCCTTCTGCAACAGCATATTGGCGGCACGTACGACGAAGGCCGCATTGGAAGCCGCCATATCATCGCGCACGAACTCAAGGAACGCCTTCTGATCGAGGGTCAGCAGCTCGCGCACGCGCTGCATGTTCCGATTGCCTTCTTCTTCCGTTTCGGTCACATAGCCGATAAGGCCAGCCAGCAGGTTCTTGGCGGCTTCTTTCCAGTGGTTGCCTTCCTCCTCATCTTTCCCGGGCACGATGAGCATGTCGGCGACGAGCATGGCGTCATCGAAGGCAGCCGGGGTGCCGCGCCGCACGAAGTCCAGCGGATTGAATTGGTCTGTTTCATCCTCGAAGGGGGCGAACCGGAAGACCTTGCCGAACTCATATCGCTTCTGGCCAGACAGTTTGTAGTTTTCGCCCTTGATGTCGTTGACGACCATGCTGCCCTGGTAGGTCAGCAGGTTGGGGATGATGTGGCAGGTTCCCTTGCCAGTCCTGGTCGGGGCAACAGTGATCAGATGCTGATCGCCGTCGTAGTACATCGCGCTGCCATTGGCCGCGCCCAGGAATAGCGGCCCTGGCTTGATGCCTGGGTAGGCATTGCGGCTCCAATCAGCCGTGCCGTGGGCGTTCGCCGACGACAACACTGCCGCGTCGAGTATGGCTTGCATGTCGCGCCGCTGCCGCCAGACCGAAATGGCATAGGCGATGAAGATGGCGAGAGCAATAATGAAAAGGATTTGGAGTACTGACCACAGGGTATCGAGACTCATCGCGGGGCTCCCGCGACTGGCGGAAGCGGCACGGCCCGCAGACGCCGCCGCCGGAACAGTGCCGGGGCAATCAAAAGGGGCAGGATTTCCCCGACGAAGAAGGACGCGAGTACAGATGCACCCTTGTCAGCGAAGCGAACACCCGGAGCGACACCGGAGTAGTAGATTGCGGTGTAGCGCGAAAAGCCGTTGCTCTCGCGGGTTTCCCTTTCTCCCGTGACGACAACTAGGCTGTCCTTCTCAGTGGATTCAGCCCAATCCCAGGCCAGCACGTTGAACACGACCAGAAGTGCCAACAGAGCCAATACCTGTTGGCCCAAAGGTAGATCCGAACTCACTGGCGTGACGGCTTGGCCCCTCTGCCGCCGCAGCCAAAACCATAGAGCCGCAAGAGGCAAGCCGATGCCGATGAGGAAGGACAGGGCGTAAGAGGTTAGCGGCCCAAGAAATGGAATGCCCGGCAAGATGCCGGTGTACTGAATGTTGCCAGTGCCGTCTTGGCTTTTGTATAGAGGTATGCCAATGACCATATCGTCGAAGAACGTCGCCAAGTCCCACGCCACAACATTGCAAACGACGATCAGGACGAGCCAGGCCGCTACGACGCGCTTCTTTTCGCGACTCAGCGCGCGCCAGAGCCAGATAAGCAACCGGGCAAGAGCGATGGGCAGCACGAGCCCGATAAACAAGGCGACGGCGTACGAGTACCAGACGCTATCGAAGTAGAAGCGCGCGGGGCGCAGCACAATACGCTCGATCCCGGTCTCGGTCTGGTGGGAATAGAGCGGAATAACCCCTGGTATCTCCAATGCCTGGGGGCGTATGTCCCACGCGACGACGTTCAGCAAGACCAGCAGCGCAAGCGTGACCCAGGTTCGCGGGCGTTTCCACATTGCGATTTCCCCGTGGCGTGCCCCTGACAGGCGCGCGTAAAGGAAATGCCTGCCGTGAGCGGGCCAGACCTCTCACCTGCAGCGGGGTGAGAGAGGCGCGACATGAGAAAGGAGTCGGTGCGGGCAGCTACAGCCACGGCGGACGAATGCCCCGCACAGAACGAGGTGGTGCAGGCCGAAGCGGAATGTGGAAGACTTGGTTCTCGGTCGGTGCGATGCCCCGGTGCTTCTGTATAGCCCCGCCGCAGCCCCGCAAGAGACGCCCATGCTGGATGATGACCGCTACGTTTTCCGTATAGATGCCTTCACCCCCGAGACCATCCCGATGGCTCGGTTGGCGGCGTACATGGCAGAGCTGGCAGCCATGCTGGGCGAGGAGGACAACGTACACTTCGAGAAGATCACAACGGGCAGCGCCAAGCTGGCCGTGAAAGTTGAGCGGCCGGCCGTCGCCAAGGTTCGCAACAACGTCAACGAAGCCCGGATGGGTGTTCGTGGTACCAGAGGCGACCGCTACCGCAAGCTCAATGAGATGCTCCGCAGTGACAACGCAGAG
>NZ_JAOVZO020000007.1 GCF_025717065.2 Tahibacter soli
CCCCCCCCCCCCCCCCACACACACACACACACACACACACACACACACACACACACACACACACACACACACACACACACACACACACACACACACACACACACACACACACACACACACACACACACACACACACACACACACACACACACACACACACACACCACACACACACACACACACACACACACACACACACACACACACACACACACACACACACACACACACACACACACACACACACACACACACACACACACACACACACACACACACACACACACACACACACACACACACACACACACACACACACACACACACACACACACACACACACACCACACACACACACACACACACACACACACACACACACACACACACACACACACACACACACACACACACACACACACACACACACACACACACACACACACACACACACACACACACACACACACACACACACACACACACACACCCCCCCCCCCCCCCCCCCCCCCCCCCCCCCCCCCCCCCCCCCCCCCCCCCCCCACACACACACCAAACAATAATAATAATAATAATAATAATAATAATAATAATAATAATAATCACACACACACACACACACACACACA
>NZ_JAOVZO020000008.1 GCF_025717065.2 Tahibacter soli
TGCGCTGGGATGACGAGCAAAGGAGACACCCCTCATGCGCCTCTGGATCGACGCCGACGCCTGCCCCAACGTGATCAAGGAAATCGTCTTCCGCGCCGCCGAACGCACCGGCGTGGAGACGATCCTCGTCGCGAACCAGTACATCCGCACGCCGCCGTCGCGGCATATCCGCGCGATGCAGGTGCCCGGCGGCTTCGACGCGGCCGACGCCGCGATCGTCGAGCGTGTGGAAGCCGGCGATCTCGTCGTGACGGCCGACATTCCGCTGGCCGCGCAGGCGATCGCCAAAGGCGCCGGCGCGCTCAATCCGCGCGGCGAGCTGTACACGCCCGACACCATCGCGCAGCGCCTGTCGATGCGCAATTTCATGGACGAACTGCGCGGCGCCGGCGTCGACACCGGCGGTCCGGCGGCCTTCCATCCGCGCGACCGTCAGGCGTTCGCGAACCAGCTCGACCGCTGGCTGAGCGACGCGCAACGAACGTCGCATCGGTGAGCGTTTCGTACGAAGGAAGCTCTACACTTGGCGACCCCTCTCGACCAGGACTCGTCTCCATGCTTGCGATCCGCATCACCCGCTCCGTGCTTGCCGCCGCGCTCGTCGCCGCCGCGTCGTTCGCCGCCGCCGCCGACCCGTCGCCGCCGATCGAAAAGGAAATGACGCCCGAGCAGTTCAAGGCCGCGGGCCTGGATCTTCTGAGCCCGGAGCAGTTGGCCAATCTCAACGCGTGGCTCAACCGCAAGATCACGACCGAAACGAAGAAAGCCGCGACGCTGGCCGAGGACAAGGTCAAGACCGAGAACCGCGGCTATTTCAACTTCGGCAGCAGCGAACCGATCGTCAGCAAGCTCGTCGGCGAATTCAAAGGCTTTCGCCAGGGCCGGCTGTACGTGCTCGAGAACGGCCAGGAATGGTCGCAGATCGACCAGGCGACGCTCGCCGGCGTGCGCCTGACGAACCCGCAGGTGAAGATCGAACCGGGCATGATCGGCAATGCGTGGTACCTGTCGATCGAGGGCTACAACACCCGCGCGAAAGTGACCAGAAGCAAGTGACGAACCGGCCCGCGCTTCAGCGCGGCTTTGCCGGTTCGTCATCCCGGCGAAAGCCGGGATCCAACTCGATACTGCGTGCGTAGCGCGGCCTTCTACGAACCGGCCCGCGCTTCAGCGCGGCTTTGCCGGTTCGTCATCCCGGCGAAAGCCGGGATCCAACTCGATACTGCGCGCGTAGCGCGGCCTTCTACGAATTGGCCCGTGCGCGCAGCGCACGGCTTTGCCAATTCGTCATCCCGATGAAGATCGGGATCCAAGACAAATACTTCGCGCGTAGCGCGACCTTCTACGAACCGGCCCGCGCTTCAGCGCGGCTTTGCCGGTTCGTCACCCCGGCCCTGCGCCGGCACTTGCAATGCCTCGCGCCGATACGTACATTCGTACGTATGCACTCAAAAGCCGACCTCACCGCCAACCAGCAGCGCGTACTCGACTTCATCGCCGAGTACAGCGCCGAGCACGGCCGTCCGCCGGCGCTGCGCGACATCGCCGACGCGCTCGGCCTGCGCAGCCACAGTTCGGCGCAGGACTACGTCGAAGCGCTGGTACGCAAGGGCGCGCTCGAACGCCTGCCGCAGCATCGCGGCCTGCGCGCCGCCGAACGCCGCCCTGCCCCGGCGCTGCGCGAACTGCCGCTGATCGGGCGCGTCGCCGCGGGTACGCCGATCATGGCCGACGCGAACGTCGAAAACCACTACGCCGTCGACGCCGCGCTGTTTCGCCCGCGCGCCGATTTCCTGCTGCGCGTCGTGGGCCTGAGCATGCGCGACGCCGGCATTCTCGACGGCGATCTCATCGCCGTGCATCGCACGGACGACGCCGACGACGGCCGCATCGTCGTCGCGCGGCTCGACGACGAAATCACCGTCAAGCGCTTGAAGCGCGAGCGCGGACGCACGCTGCTGTTGCCGGAGAACCCGGATTTCGCGCCGATCGAAGTCGATCCGCGGCGCACCGATTCCTTCGCGATCGAAGGCCTTTACGTCGGCATGATTCGTCAGGGGTGAAGCATGAATGCCGTTGCGTTAAATGAAGTCCTGCGTCATCCCGGCATCTGGCGACGCGCGTCGTCGTCGCTGCCGGCGCAGCGCGCCCAGCCGACCGGCTTCGCCGCGCTCGACGCGATGCTGCCCGGCGGCGGCTGGCCGCTCGGTGCGCTGAGCGAAATCCTCGTCGCGCGCGACGGCCTGGGCGAGCTGAGCCTCGTCATGCCGGCGCTCGCTGAACTGACGCAGCGCCGCCGGCGCGTCGCCTTCATCACGCCGCCGTACCTCCCGTACGCGCCGGCACTGGCGGCGCACGGCGTCGATCTCGCGCACGTGGTCGACATCGACGCGACCGGCGGCGACGGCGCCTGGAGCGCCGAGCAATGCCTGCGTTCCGGCGGTTGCGGCGCAGTGCTGTTCTGGCTGCCGAAGGCCGACTACGCGCAGCTGCGCCGTTTGCAGCTCGCAGCGGAAACCGGCGGCGCGCTCGGATTCGCGTTCCGCCCCGCGTCCGTTGCGCACGGCGCGAGCCCGGCCGGTCTGCGGCTCGTCGTCGACAGCGACGGCACGACGACCGATATCGAGGTGATCAAGTGTCGCGGCGGCTTCGACGCCCGCCGCGCCGCGCGATTGCGATGGCGCGCATAAGAGGGCGTGCGCCGCTCATGCGAGCAGGCGGCACCGCCTGGTGCGATGCGATGGTTTCAGGCAGGGAGCACGACGGCCAGGGATGGCCTCCCGATGCAGCGTCCGATCCGACAAACCGCAGCGGCTGTAAAACGGCCGTCACGAGAACCGGATAGACGCAACGGTGGCAGTGGGTAATGCGGGAGCGGAGGCACTATCGCACGGCGAACTAGAGGCCGCCGTGCGATTGCCGCTCCCGCATTGCTCCTTACTTGCCCCGGTGCCGCGATTTGTCGTTGCGAAGCTCCTGCGACGCAGTCGCGTGTTGATGCGAAGCCACCGTCGCGCCCCAAGCGGTCTGCCACCTGCGTACTTGGTATCGTCGGCTTTACCGCGCGGCGCACCTGTTTCGCGCCGGTCCGTCACGACGCACGGTCCGCCGCATTCCGCACGCCGTTGCCGACGTGCCGCAGCAACTTTGAGTCGCGGTCGCGAAGCCCCCATGCACAGTGCCGCACCGATGGGCGTTCCCGGGCGTGGCGTCCCCGATCCGCATCGACTCATCCCGCAACGCTCCGCATCGCATCCGATCGTCCCACCGTTTGAGACGCACCGACCGCATCCTCGTCCTATCGCCATCAACGTTCGCGCCATGCTCTGGGCCTGTCTGCGCTTTCCCACGCTGCCGCTGGTCGCTGTCTTCGCCGATGCGGCGGCGAGCTCCGTGCCGTGCGCGCTGACCGAAGGCCCGCGTCAGCGACCGCTGATCGCGCAGGCCAACGCCGCCGCGCAGCAACGCGGCGTGCGGCGCGGCCAACCGGTCGCCGCGGCGCGTGCGCTATGCGGCGACGTGCATCTGTTGCCGCGCGACGTCGCGTCGGAGCGTGCCTCGCTTGAGCTCCTGGCCGCGTGGGCCTACCGCTTCAGCGGTCAGGTCGGCATCGCGGAACCGGCGACGCTGCGACTCGAAATCGGCGCCAGCCTGACCCTGTTCGGCGGCTGGCCTGCCCTGCAGCGCCGCTTGCGCGACGAACTGCGCGAACTCGGCTACGGCGAACACGCACTCGCCGTCGCGCCGATCGCGGCGGCGGCGGAAGTGTTCGCCGCGTGCCGCGACGGTCTTGCGATCCGTCAGCCGGGACCGATGCTCACCGCGCTCGGGCAGGCGCCGATCGCGCTGAGCGGGCTTGCGCCCGATGCGGTCGCGCTGCTGCTCGGCATGGGTTTTCGCTCGCTGCGCGACGTGTTCGCGCTGCCGCGCGCGGAGCTGACGCGACGCATCGGCCCGGCCGGCCTGCTGCATCTGGACCGCCTGCGCGGCGAAGCGCCGGAAGCATGGCCGCTGTACCGGCCGCCCGACCGCTTCGCGCGCCGCATCGAACTCGACGGCCATATCGACGGCTGGCAGCCGCTGCTGTTTCCGCTGCGCCGGCTCACGCGCGATCTGGCTCTGTTCCTGCTCGCGCGCGACGGCGGCGTGCAGCGCTTCGAACTCGTACTCGAACACGAAGGCCGCCCGGCGACGCGCATCGACGTGGGCCTGCTCAGCGCGCAGCGCGAAGCCGGCGACCTGTACGAATTCAGCCGCGGCCGTCTCGAACGCGCGCAGATTCCGGCCGAAGTCGAAGCGATCGCGCTGTATGCCGACGACCTGCCGCCGTTCCGGCCGCGCCATCGCGACCTGTTCGACACCGCGCGCGCCGAAGGCCTCGACTGGCCCGAACTGACCGAGCGCCTGCGCGCGCGGCTCGGCGACGATGCGCTGCGCGGCCTCGCCTGCGTCGCCGAGCACCGTCCCGAACGCGCCTGGCGCCACGCCGCGGTGCCGGCCGAACTGCCGCCGGAAAAAACCGCAAAATCCCAAGGTAAAAAAAGCATCAAACCGCAAGAGCCGCGCGGCGCCGGCGATGCGCGCGCCGCACCGCCTCGACCGCTGTGGCTGCTGCGCCGGCCGATTCCGCTGCGGCCGAAACCGGCGCAGATCCTGACCGGTCCCGAACGCATCGAAAGCGGCTGGTGGGACGGCGACGACGCGCGCCGCGACTACTACGTCGTGCGCTGCGCGAACGGCCAGCGCGCGTGGGCGTACCTGCCCGCGGGCGGTCGCGACGAGTGGATGCTGCACGGGTGGTTCGCGTGAGCGGCAAGACGATCGATCTGGCGGAGCGCAGAAGGCTGCGCGATGCGCGGCGCGCGGCGCAGGGCGATGCGGCGATCGAAGCCCCGAGCAACGCGATGACATTGCCAACGGCGACTCCTTCTCCCGCAAGCGCGCTTGGGGGAGAAGGATGGGATGAGGGGGCGACGCCAGATGCTTCGTCGAGCCTCCTTCAAGCGGAGACGTCGGCAGCTGCATCGATCTGCGCCATCGCAAACGACCGGGCCGGCGCCGCGACCGCACTGCCGCTCATCCCCTACGCCGAACTCCACTGCCTCTCCGACTTCAGCTTCCAGCGCGGCGCATCGAGCGCCCCCGAACTGTTCGACCGCGCGAAAAAACTCGGCTATCGCGCACTCGCGATCACCGACGAATGCTCGCTCGCCGGCATCGTGCGCGCGTTCAACGCGTCGCGCGACACCGGCGTGCCGCTCGTCGTCGGCAGCGAGTTCACGCTCGACGACGGCATCAAGCTCGTGCTGCTCGTCGAAAACCAGAATGGCTACACCGAACTGTGCCGCCTGATCACCGATGCGCGCCGCCGCAGCGAGAAAGGCGAATACCGCATCGCGCGCGGCGATTTCCGCGCCGCCCCCGAGGGCCTGCTCGCGCTGTGGCTGCCCTCTCCCGGCCATCGTGCGAACGACGATCAGGCCGCGTGGATCAAGGCGCAGTTCCCGGCTCGCGCGTGGATCGGCGTCGAACTGCATCGCGGCGCGGACGACACCGCGCGCCTCGACGCCTGGCAGGCGCTCGGCGCACGGCACCAACTGCCGCTCGTCGCGGCCGGCGACGCGCATATGCACGTGCGGCGGCGCCGTGCGCTGCAGGACGTCATGACCGCGATCCGTATCGGCACGACCGTCGCCAACGCCGGTGCGGCGCTGCATCCGAACGGCGAGCGGCATCTGCGCCGCATCGAACAGCTGCGCGCGATCTATCCCGAGGAACTGATCGCGCGGAGCGTTGCGATCGCTGCGCGCTGCACGTTCCGGCTCGGCGATATCCGCTACGAATATCCGCACGAAGTCGTACCGGCCGGCATCCGCGCATCGACGCATCTCGCGGCGTTGACGTGGGCCGGCGCGGCCGGCAAGTGGGAAGGCGGCCCCGACGAGCACACGCGCCGCCAGATCGAGAAAGAACTCGCACTGATCGAAAAACTGAAATACGAGCATTTTTTCCTGACCGTGCACGACATCGTGCGCTGGGCACGCGCGCAGGAGCCGCCGATCCTGTGCCAGGGCCGCGGCTCGGCCGCGAATTCGGCGGTGTGCTACTGCCTCGGCATCACGTCGATCGACCCGGTTCGCGGCAATCTGCTGTTCGAGCGCTTCATTTCCGAAGAACGCGACGAGCCGCCCGACATCGACGTCGACTTCGAGCACGAGCGGCGCGAAGAAGTCATCCAGTACGTGTTCGGCAAGTACGGCCGCCATCGCGCCGCGCTCGCGGCGACCGTGATCATGTACCGCCGCCGCAGCGCCGCGCGCGACGTCGGCCGCGCGCTCGGTCTTTCCGACGACCAGTTGAACCTGCTCAGCAACGTGTATTCGTACGGCCACGGCGAAGTGCCGCTGTTCCAGCGCCTCGCCGAAGCCGGCTTCGATCCCGACAGCCGCCTGATGCGCCAGCTGATCGTGCTCGTCGAAGAGTTGCGCGGCTCGCCGCGCCACCTGTCGCAGCACGTCGGCGGCTTCGTGATTTCCGAGCATCCGCTGACCACGCTCGTGCCGGTGGAAAACGCCGCGATGCCCGACCGCACCGTGATCCAGTGGGACAAGGACGATCTGGAATCGTTGAAATTGCTCAAAGTGGATTGTCTGGCGCTCGGCATGCTCACGTGCCTGCGCAAGTGCTTCGACCTGCTGCGCGCCCACGAGGGCGCCGACTACGAACTGCACACGCTGCCGCCCGAGGATCCGGCGACCTACGAGATGATCCGCAAAGCCGACACGATCGGCGTCTTCCAGATCGAATCGCGCGCACAGATGTCGATGCTGCCGCGCCTGAAGCCCGCGAACTTCTACGACCTCGTGATCGAGATCGCGATCGTGCGGCCGGGACCGATCGAGGGCGGCATGGTGCATCCGTTCCTGCGCCGGCGCGCGGGACTCGAAAAAATCGACTATCCGCGCTCGTCGCTGCCCGACGAGGCCGGCGACCTCGACAAGAAAGGCCGCATCGAGAAGATTCTCGAACGCACCTGCGGCGTGCCGATCTTCCAGGAGCAGGTCATGAAGCTCGTGCAGGAAGTCGCCGGGTTCACCGGCGGCATGGCCGACCAGCTGCGCCGTTCGATGGGCTCGTGGCGCAACGACGGCCAGGTCGAGATCTTTCGCGACAAGATCTACAAAGGCATGCACGACCGCGGCTACGGCGATTTCGCCGACCGGCTGTACAGCCAGATCAAGGGCTTCGGCAGCTACGGCTTTCCCGAATCGCATTCGGCGAGCTTCGCGCTGCTCGCGTACGCGTCGTCGTGGCTCAAATGCCATCGGCCCGCCGTGTTCGCTTGCGCACTGATCAACTCGCAGCCGATGGGCTTCTACGCGCCGACGCAGATCGTGCAGGACGCGCGCCGCCACGGCGTCGACATAAGGCCGCCCGACGTCGCGGCCAGCGACTGGGACTGCACGCTCGAACGCGCCGACGACGGCGCGCTCGCGCTGCGGCTGGGCCTGCGGCTGGTCAAGGGCATGTCCGAAACGGCCGCGCTGCGCATCGTCGCGGCGCGCGCGAACGCGACGTTCGACGGCGTCGCCGATATCGTCCGCCGCGCCGCGCTGACGCGGCGCGAGCGCGACTGTCTCGCCGAAGCCGGCGCTTTCAAGCAGGTCGCCGGACACCGTCATCGCGCGCGCTGGGACAGCGCCGGCGCCGAACGCGACCTGCCGGTGCTCGCCGGCGCCGCCGTCCGCGAAGCACGCATCGCGCTAAGGCCGCCGTCGACCGCCGAAAACGTGCTGACCGACTACGCGACGCTCGGCCTGTCGCTCGAACGGCACCCGATCGGCCTGATCCGCGGCGTGCTGGACGGCGAACACCGGCGCAGCTCGCGCGTGCTCGGCGAACTCGTCAACGGCACGCCGGTGCGCACGGCCGGCCTCGTCACGGTGCGACAGCGCCCGCCGGAAGCCGGCGGCGCGACGTTCATGACGCTCGAAGACGAATACGGGCAGATCAACCTCGTGATCTGGCGCGACGTCGCCGAGCGCTACCGCAGACCGCTGCTCGAATCGACGATTCTGGGCGTCGACGGCATGCTGCAGGAAGAGCAGAACGTGCGGCATGTGATCGCGCAGCGGCTGATCGATCTTTCCGGCCTGCTGCCGCAGATCGGCTCGCAGTCGCGCGATTTTCATTGACGCGCCCGTCCGCGACGACGCCCGTTCGAAGCGACACGCGGTCCACGGATGGACCGCGCGGCCTGCGACTGCGTAGCGGACGCAGGCCGGAGAACGTACGCAAGCTCCTCTTGCGTCGTTCGAGCGAACGCCGCGACGACGCCCGTTCGAAGCGACACGCGGTCCAGGGATGGACCGCGCGGCCTGCGACCGCGTAGCGGACGCAGGCCGGAGAACGTACGCAAGCTATGCTTGCGTCGTTCGAGCCGTGCAGGGGCAGGATGCCCCTGCACGGCCCAATTGCTGCGCAGCAAAGCAACTGGTACGGCGCGGGATACCGTGCTAGCTTTGCCGCATGGCACAAGTCCGAATCATCAAGAAGTATCCGAACCGTCGTCTCTACGACACCGAGATTTCGAGCTACATCACGCTGGAGGAAGTTCGCCAGCTCGTGGTCGACGGCGAGGAATTCGAAGTCCGCGACGCCAAGACCGGCGAAGAACTCACCCGCTCCGTGCTGCTGCAGATCATCGCCGAGCACGAGGAACGCGGCCAGCCGATGTTCACCACGCAGCTCCTGTCGCAGGTGATCCGCTTCTACGGCGATTCGCTGCAGGGCTTCATGGGCGGGTACCTGGAACGCAGCCTGCAGGTCTTTCTCGACCAGCAGCAGCAGTTCCGCAGCCAGCTCAACACGATGCTCGGGCAGACGCCGTGGTCGATGCTCAACGACCTCACCGAGCGCAATATGGACATGTGGAAGTCGCTGCAGCAAGGCTTTCTTAACGCCGCCGCCGGCACACTCAAGAACGCCAAGGACAAGGATCCGGGCAAGTCCTGATCCGCCGTCCGCCCCGCCCCGCCGTCCGTACGCCGGCGGGTTTGACACCCGCTCCCCGCCTTCCTACCATCGGCCGCCTGCTGCGCCGCAGCACGGTGCGGCGGCGCAATATCTGCGTGCGGTCGCGGCGCAACGAATCAGGGGGAGTGCAATGGGCAAGCGCGTAGCGGTGGTGACCGGCGGCATCGGCGGCCTGGGCACCGAAATCTGCAAGCATCTGGCCGACTCCGGCTGCGTCGTGATCGCCGCGGACCTCGCCAGCCGCGCCGAACGCATCGAGGCGTTTCGCGCCGAAGTCGCCGCCTACGGCGACGCGATCCGCTTCGAGCCGCTCGACATCGCCGACTTCGACGCCTGCGCCGCGCTGATCCGCAACGTGCAGAACGAGTTCGGCAGCCTCGACATTCTCGTCAACGCCGCCGGCATCACGCGCGACACGACGCTGCGCAAGATGACGGCCGACCAGTGGCACAGCGTTCTGACGATCAATCTCGACGGCGTGTTCAACATGTGTCGCAACGTCGTCGACAGCATGTGCGAGCGCGGCTACGGCCGCATCGTCAACATCTCGTCGGTGAACGGCCAGACCGGCCAGTTCGGCCAGACCAACTACGCCGCGGCGAAGGCCGGCATGCATGGCTTCACGATGGCGCTCGCACGCGAAGTGGCGCGCAAGGGCGTGACCGTCAACAGCGTTTCGCCGGGCTACTGCAAGACCGCGATGGTCATGTCGATGCCGGAAAACGTGCGCACGCAGATCGTCGCCGACATTCCGGTCGGCCGGCTCGGCGAGCCGTCGGAAATCGCGCGCGTCGTCGACTTCCTGATCTCGCCCGACTCGGGTTTCATCACCGGCGCGAACATTCCGGTGAACGGCGGCTATTTCATGGATTTCTGAGCCGCGCCCGACGCGACGCGCGTTTCTCCCGTTTCCTCAATACTGGAAATGGTCGATAAATAGAAAATCTTCGGGAATGCGCTCGCAGTCGTAGGTCAGCGGGAAACGCGCGCCGGTCTCAAGCACCTGGAAATCGCCGAGCTGCACGGCCGGGTTGCCGACGCCGGGATTGAAGATCTGCGACGTGACGCCGAGCGTCGACCATTTCGCGGTGGTGTAGCGGTCGCTCTCGGCCGTCAGCGCGATGCCGCCGCCGTCGGACAGCACGATCCCGTAGCGCTGCATCGTGCGCAGGATCACGCGGGCCGCGGGATTGTAGTTCGTCAACGGAAAGTCGGCGCGCAGCCGCAGCCGCGAACCGTACGGAATCTTCGACGACGCGCCGCTCGGCGCGCCCGCATGCGTCGCCGGGTGTACGTATGTCGCCGCCGCCATGCTCGGGTTCGGCAGGATGAAGCGGATCGCGTGCCCCAGATCGCCGTCCGGCAGCGCGGCTTGCACTTCGTCGGCGTTGAACAGCAGCGGCGCGACCGGAAAGCCCGCGGCGTCGGCGCTCGTGCATTGCTCGCCGCGACCTTCCGGCGGATACACGCGATCGAGGTTCCAGCGCAGTACGCAGCGCGCCTCGACGGCGCCGCCGACGACGTTCGTGCTGTACGCCTCGAACAGCGTGCGTCCGCGCACGACGATGAGATGGCAGTCGTCGCAGTCGTCGTCGACGCAGCGGTTGTCGCAGGTGTAACCCGCCTGTCCCTCGATCGCGCCGCCGACCGGCAGCGGGAACGTGGTCGACGGCTGGGCCGGGTTGTCGCAATCCGGCGCGTAGTACTCCTCGGGATTCGGCACGACGTCGACCATCGGCGCGGCGGCGGCCGGGTCGTTCAGCACATAGAACGAAAAATCGATCTGCAGCTTGTTGCCGTTGCCCCACCCGCCGGTCGCCGCGATCATCGTGGCGGAATCGGGATGCGGCGGCGCGGCGCTGATGTCGCGATTCCACACCGAGCCGGGCGGGAAACGCGGCAGCGGCGCCGCGGCAAGCGGCGCGCAGCAGACGACGAGAACGAACGACAACAACGCGCGCATGGCCGGCTCCCCCGGTTCGACGGAGCGATTGTGCCGCGCGGCATTTTCGCGCGCGCGGCAATCGATCACACGGGACGTGCCGCCGGTCGGCTTACCAGATCAGGTCGGCGGGTACGTCGTCCTCGGCCGGCGCGTTCGGATCGACCAGCAGCACGAGCGCTTCGGCGCTGAGCGCCTCGACGTCGCGCGCGATCTGCGCCGTCACGAGCAGATAGCGGCCGTTCTGCTGCACGACCGCGAGTTCGCCGCGATTGAGTGCGGCGAGCTGCTCGCTCGTGCAGTAGACGCGGCGGATCTTCGCGCCATGCGGGAAATGCCGCGGGTGCTCGGCGTCGGCCGCGTTGAGCGCCTTGCCGTCGAGCAGCTTCGCGATTTTTTCCTTGCGCTCGCGCTTCTCCTTCGCGCGCAGCTCGGCTTCGCGCTGCTCGCGCTCGCGCGCTTCGCGTTCCTCGCGCGCGCGCATCGCGTACGCCTGCGCCAGATCGGGCTCGCCGCCCGCCGGTTTCGGTTTGTGCTGCTGCGGCGGCTTGTTGTGGTGGTGCTGCGGCGGTTTGCCGCCATGCTTGTTCGGTGCGCCCTTGTTCGGCGCGGAGCCTTGCGGGCGCGGCGCCGGCGCGGCGGGTTTCGCTTCGGATTTCAGCTTTTGGACCAGGCCGCTCTTGAGCAGCTGGTCGCGCAGGGAATCGGCCATGGCGCGGAATCAATAGTGCGGCGGAGGTGGTTCGGAAGCGGCGTCGTGCGACAGCGACGAGCGCACGACGCCGAGCTCGCTGCGCATGCGGCGAAATTCTTCGCGCATGTCCATGAGCAGGCGATCGTGCGAGGCGATCGAGCTGTTCAGCGACGTGACCGCGTCCTCGAGAAAGGCGAAGCGGACCTCGAGCTCGGTCAATCGTTCTTCGAGCGATGTTGCGGACATTTCAACCCAGGCGTTCGATCAGATGTCGACCATGGCGCGATCCTACCAGCCCGGCGGCTTCGCGTTCGGCGAGCAGGAGGTCGGCGCGCGCCATTTCGTCGACGAGCGCGGCGAATCCGGTGCGCGGACGCCAACCGAGCTCGCGCCGCGCGAGGCTGGAATCGCCCACGAGTGTATCGACTTCGGCCGGCCGGAAATACTGCGCATGAATGCGTACGACGACGTCGCCGCGCGCGACCTTTGCGCCCGCGACGTCGCAGCGCGCGACGACGGCGTGTTCTTCGGCGCCGTCGCCGCGGAATTCGAGTTCGAGGCCGATCGCGCGCGCCGCGAGGTCAACGAATTCGCGCACGGTGTGCTGTTCGCCGGTCGCGATGACGTAGTCGCGCGGCGCCGCCTGCTGCAGCATCAGCCACTGCGCTTCGACGTAGTCGCGTGCATGCCCCCAGTCGCGCCGCGCGTCGAGGTTGCCGAGGTAGACGCAGTGCTGCAGCCCGTGCACGCAGCGCGCAAGGCCGCGCGTGATCTTGCGCGTGACGAACGTTTCGCCGCGAATCGGCGATTCGTGGTTGAACAGGATGCCGCTGCACGCGTACAGACCGTAGGCCTCGCGATAGTTCTGCGTGATCCAGTGCGCGTAGAGCTTCGCCACGCCGTACGGCGAGCGCGGATGAAACGGCGTCGCCTCGTTCTGCGGCGTCGCGGCGACCTTGCCGAACAGTTCCGACGTCGACGCCTGGTAGAAGCGGCAGCGCTCGCCGATGCCGAGCACGCGGATCGCCTCGAGCAGGCGCAGCGTGCCGAGCGCGTCGGCGTTCGCGGTGTATTCGGGCTCCTCGAACGACACGGCGACGTGGCTCTGCGCGCCGAGGTTGTAGACCTCGTCGGGCTGCACGAGCTGTACGAGCCGCAGGAGGCTCAGCGAATCGGTGAGGTCGCCGTAGTGCAGATGCACCTTCGGCACGGCCTCGTCGAGTTCGTGGTACAGGTGATCGATGCGCTCGCTGTTGAACGACGAGGTGCGGCGCTTGACGCCGTGCACTTCGTAGCCCTTGGCGAGCAGCAGCTCGGCGAGATAGGCGCCGTCCTGCCCGGTGATGCCGGTGACGAGCGCACGCCTGGTGCCGGTCATAGCCTTCCGTCCGTGTCGGCCGCGGGCAATACGTACTTCACGTCGTAGACGATCGAGCGCGGCTTGCCGAGCGCGCGGATCGCCGCGGCGCCCATGTCGCGAAACTCGCGATGCGCGACCGCCAGCACGATCGCATCGTAGGTGCCCGGCACGAGCGCGGGTATCGGCCGGATGCCGCATTCGCGCTCGCACTCGTCGGCGTCGGCGCGCGGATCGTAGACGTCGACGCGCGCGTTGAGCTGCGCGAGATCCTCGACGATTTCGCGCACGCGCGTGTTGCGCAGGTCCGGGCAGTCTTCCTTGAATGTGACGCCGAGCACCAGCACGCGGCTGTCGACGATATTGATTTGACTGAGCGTCATCAGGCGCAGCACCTGCCCCGTCACGTGCGTGCTCATGCCCTCGTTGATGCGGCGCGCGGCGCTGATCAGTTCCGGGTGATGGCGCGCGGCCTGCGCCTTGTGAATGAGGTAGTACGGATCGACGCCGATGCAGTGCCCGCCGACGAGGCCGGGGCGGAACGGCAGGAAATTCCATTTCGTGCCGGCGGCCTTGAGCACTTCTTCGGTGTCGAGGCCGAGCCGCGCGAAGATCAGCGCGAGTTCGTTCATCAGCGCGATGTTGACGTCGCGCTGCGTGTTCTCGACGGCCTTGGCCGCTTCGGCGACGCGGATCGACGTCGCGCAGTACGTGCCGGCGCGGATGATGCGCCGGTACAGCGCATCGACGAACCGCGCGGCGTCCGGCGTGGAACCGGCGGTCACCTTGACGATGTCGGCGAGGCGGTGCACGCGGTCGCCCGGATTGACGCGCTCGGGGCTGTAGCCGACATAGAAATCCACATTGAAACGCAGGCCGGAAGCGCGTTCGAGAGCCGGCACGCAGTGTTCTTCGGTCGCGCCGGGATACACGGTCGATTCGAAGATCACGACGGCGCCGCGGCGCATGTGCCGGCCGACCGCGTCGCTCGCGGCGACGAGCGGCGCGAAGTCGGGCCACTTGTGCGCGTTGACCGGCGTCGGCACGGCGACGACGAAGACGTTGCAGGCGTCGAGCGACGCCGCGTCGGCCGAGAAACCGAGCGACGTCGCGGCGGCGAATTCGGCCGCGTCGACTTCGCCGGTCGCGTCGATGCCGCGCGCGAGTTCGGCGATGCGCGCGGCGTCGACGTCGTAGCCGAGCGTCGGCAGCACGCCGCCGAACGCGACGGCGAGCGGCAGGCCGACGTAGCCGAGGCCGACGACGGCGATGCGGGTGTCGTCCTGCGCCGGCAGCGGCGCGAGCGCGGCGCTCACCGGCCGCCCTGCACGCGCACGCTGCGACCGCGGCCGATGCCGTAGTAAGCGATGCCGGCGCCTTCGACGGTGCGCGGCTCGTACATGTTGCGTCCGTCGAAGATCGTCGGCCGCGCGAGGCTTGCGGCGATGCGCTTGAAATCCGGACTGCGGAACGCCTTCCACTCGGTCACGATCGCCAGCGCGTCGGCGCCGTCGAGCACCGCGTAGGCTTCGTCGCAGACGACGAGGTCGGCGCGTTCGCCGAACACGTGCCGCGCTTCGGCGCGCGCTTCCGGGTCGTACGCGCGCACGCGCGCGCCGGCGTCCCACAGCTGCTGCAGCAGGCGCCGGCTCGGCGCTTCGCGCATGTCGTCGGTGTTCGGCTTGAACGCAAGGCCCCACACGCCGATCGTACGGCCGGCGAGATCGCCCGCGAAGTGATCGCGGATCAGTTCGAACAGGCGCGACTTCTGCGCATGGTTGACCGCCTCGACCGAACGCAGCAGACGCGCCTCGTAGCCGTGCGCGTCGGCGATGCGGTCGAGCGCCTGCACGTCTTTCGGAAAGCACGAACCGCCGTAGCCGGCGCCGGGATAGATGAAGTGATAGCCGATGCGCGGGTCCGAACCGATGCCGTGGCGCACGAGCTCGATGTCGGCGCCGACGCGCTCGGCGATGTTCGCCATCTCGTTCATGAAGCTGATCTTCGTCGCGAGCATCGCGTTCGCCGCGTACTTCGTCAGTTCCGCCGAGCGCACGTCCATCGGCACGATGCGTTCGTGGTTGCGGTTGAACGGCGCGTACAGGTCGCGCAGGCGAGCGACGGCGCGCGCGCTGTCCGAGCCGATGATGATGCGGTCGGGGCGCATGCAGTCGTTGACCGCATCGCCTTCCTTGAGAAATTCGGGATTGGAGACGACGTCGAATTCGATCGTCTCGCCGCGCGCGGCGAGCTCGGCCGAAATCGCCTCGCGCACCCTGTCGGCGGTGCCGACGGGCACGGTGGATTTGTTCACGACGATCGTATAGCCGCCCAGATGCCGCCCGATCGTGCGCGCCACCGCGAGCACGTGCGTGAGGTCGGCGCTGCCGTCCTCGTCCGGGGGCGTGCCCACCGCGATGAAGACGATGTCGCCGTGCGCGATCGCGGGCGCGGCTTCGATCGTGAAGCGCAGGCGGCCCGCGGCGTGGTTGGCGTGCACGAGATCTTCGAGGCCCGGCTCGTAGATCGGAATCTCGCCGGCTTCGAGCCGCGCGATCTTGTTCGCGTCGACGTCGACGCAGACGACGGTGTTGCCCATTTCGGCGAGGCACGTGCCGGTGACGAGACCGACGTAGCCGGTGCCGAAGACGGTGACATTCATGCAGTTCTGCCCTGAACGAAAGTACGCAGTTTATCCGTTCGCAACGCAACGGGGCGCGGCGATCGCTCGCCGCGCCCCGTTGGCGCCCACCGTACCGCTCGCGGGTCTTACTTCTTTTCGGCCGGCTTGGCCGCTTCCGCGGCCGGCTTGGCTTCGGCGGCCGGCGGCAGGATCTTGAGCAGCTCGACTTCGAAGGTCAGCGTCGCGTTCGGGCCGATCGGACCCGGGCCGTTTTCGCCGTAGGCGAGGTTCGCCGGGATGTAGAACTTGTACTTCGAACCGACCGGCATCAGCTGCAGGCCTTCGGTCCAGCCCGGGATCACGCCCTTGAGCGGGAACGAGGTCGGCTGGCCGCGGTCGACCGAGCTGTCGAACTTCGTGCCGTCGAGCAGCGTGCCGGTGTAGTGCACTTCGACGGTGTCGGTGTCCTTCGGCTTCGGGCCGGTGCCCTGCTTGATCACTTCGTACTGCAGGCCCGAGGCGGTCGTCTTCACGCCGGCCTTGGACTTGTTCTTGGCGAGGAACTCGTCGCCGGCCTTCTTGTTGGTCTCGGCCTTGGCCTTCTCTTCAGCCTGACGCTTGGCCGAGAGCTTGGTCATGAAGTCCTGGCGAATCTTGAGCGCTTCTTCCTGCGTCAGGGCGGTCTTGTCGCCCTTGATCGACGCTTCGATCGCCTGCACGACGACCTTCATGTCGATTTCGTCCTTGATCGAGGACAGGCCCTTGCCCACGTCCATGCCGACCATGTAGCTCACCTTGTCCTTTTCGGTCTTCAGCTCCTGGCCGAAGCTCGCGGTGGCGGCGCCGAGCGCCGCGACGACGGCAGCGGCGGTCAGGCTCTTGCGCAAAAACTGGCTCATGCAGTTGCTCCTAAGATTCTTTTGGATGGCGGCCCGACGGCCGCAAGGCGCTACGGGGCGGCGTATTGTGGCGACGCCCCGGTTCGAAGGCAAACGACGCGAGGGCTGCGACAGGCGCGTTTTCAAATGGTTCCCGGAAAACCTGAACGAATCCGCAGATTCGCCCCGGAACGGTCACCGGCGAGCGCTGCCGAGCCCGCCCCGGCTACACTAGCGGGATGCTCAAGTTCGATTCGGTCGCGCTGCGCCGCGGCTCCAAACTGCTGTTCGAGGACGCCACCGTCCAGTTGCACGCCGGCTGGAAGGTCGGCGTTACCGGGCGCAACGGCGCCGGCAAGTCGAGCCTGTTCGCGCTCGTCGGCGGCGAACTGGCGCCCGACAGCGGCGAATTTTCGCGGCCGCGCGACTGGACGCTCGCGCACGTGCGCCAGGAAACGCCGGCGCTCGCCCGGTCGGCGCTCGACTACGTCCTCGACGGCGACGTCGAATACCGCGCGATCGAGCGCGACCTGGCCGCCGCCGAAGCCGCGCACGACGCCGTGCGCCAGGCGGCGCTGCACGAACGCCTGCACGTGATCGGCGGTTACGCGGCGCCCGCGCGCGCCGGCGCGCTGATGCACGGCCTCGGCTTCGTCGCGGCCGACGAGCCGCGCCACGTGTCGGAATTTTCGGGCGGCTGGCGCATGCGCCTGAATCTTGCACAGGCACTGATGTGCCGTTCCGACCTGCTGCTGCTCGACGAACCGACGAACCACCTCGACCTCGACGCCGTGTTCTGGCTCGAAGAATGGCTGCGCCGCTATCCGGGCACGCTGCTCCTGATCTCGCACGACCGCGAATTTCTGGACAATGTCGTCAGCCACGTGCTGGAAATCGCCGACGAGCGCGTCGAACTCTTCGCCGGCACGCTGTCGGGCTTCGAGCGCAAGCGCGCCGAACGGCTCGTGCTGCAGCAGGCCCAGTACGAACGCCAGCAGCGCGAACGCGCCCATCTGCAAAGCTTCGTCGACCGCTTCAAGGCCAAGGCGAGCAAGGCGCGCCAGGCGCAAAGCCGCGTCAAGGCGCTCGAACGCATGGTCGAGATCGCGCCGGTGCGCGCCGCCTCGTCGATCCGCTTCGAATTTCGCGAACCCGAGGCGCTGCCGTATCCGCTCGCTCGGCTCGACGAGGCCGCAGCCGGCTACGGCGACCGCACGGTGCTCTCCGGCGTCAAGCTGAGCCTCGTGCCCGGCGACCGCATCGCGCTCCTCGGGGCCAACGGCGCGGGCAAGTCGACGCTGATCAAGCTGCTGTCCGGCGCGATCGCGGTGCGCGAAGGCGAGCGCTTCGAGGCCAAGGGCCTCAAGATCGGCTATTTCGCGCAGCACCAGCTCGAACAGCTCGATCCGCGCGCGAGCGCGGTCGAACACTTGAAGCGCCTGGACCCCGCGCTCGGCGAACAGGCCGCGCGCGACTTCCTCGGCGGCTTCGGCTTTCTCGGCGAGCGCGCGCTCGAACTCGTCGCGCCGTTCTCCGGCGGCGAGAAGGCGCGCCTGTGCCTCGCGCTGACCGTGTGGCAGCGCCCCAACCTGCTGCTGCTCGACGAACCGACGAACCATCTCGACCTCGACATGCGCGAGGCGCTGACCGAAGCGATCAACGGCTTCGACGGCGCGCTGGTGCTCGTCGCGCACGATCGCTCGCTGATCCGCACCTGCTGCGAGACGCTTTATCTCGTCGGCGGCGGACGCCTGCAGCCGTACGACGGCGATCTCGAAGACTACGCCCGCATCGTGCTCCGGCAGACGGCCGCGGCCGACGCCGAGGCGAGCGCGGCGGCGCCCGCCGGCGGCACACGCAAGGACGATCGCCGCGAACGCGCCGAGCAGCGCGCGCGGCTCGCGCCGATGAAGAACGAAGTCACGCGCATCGAAAAGCGCATGGCCGAGGTCGACGCGAAGAAGCGCAAGGCCGAGGAACAACTGCAGGACCCGGCGTTGTACGAGCAGCCGTCGTCGCCGCGCATCGGCGAGCTGACGCGCCTCGTCGCCGAGCTGCGCGCACAGTTCGCGCAGCTCGAGGAAGACTGGCTGCACGCGCAGGAAGCGCTCGAACAGGCATCCGGTTGAATATCACCATCCACTTTCATCAATCACTCTTTCACAGACCACTGGAACCCGCCACGCCATGAGCCAACTGATCGCGCCGCACGGCGGCCGTCTCGTCGATCTCTTCGTCGCCGCCGGCGAGCGCGAAGCGCTCAAGCACGCAGCCGCGCAACTGCCGGCGTGGGATCTCACGCCGCGCCAGCTGTGCGATCTCGAACTCCTCGCCAACGGCGCGTTCTCGCCGCTCGAAGGCTTTCTCGGGCGCGCCGACTATGAATCGGTGTGCCGCGACATGCGCCTCGCCGACGGCACGCTCTGGCCGATGCCGGTCACGCTCGACGTCAGCCGCGAATTCGCCGACAAGCTCGGCGACGGGGCGCAAGTGGCGCTGCGCGATCCCGAGGGCGTGATCCTCGCGATCCTCGACGTCGCCGACCGCTGGGAACCCGATCGGCAAGCGGAGGCTCGCGACGTGTTCGGCACGACCGACCGCCTGCACGCGGGCGTCGCGTATCTCGTCGACCGCGCGAACCCGATCTATCTCGGCGGTCGCGTGCGCGCGATCGAAGCGGCGCCGCACTACGATTTTCGCCACCTGCGCCTGTCGCCGCGCGAAGTGCGCGCGCATTTCGACAAGCTCGGCTGGCGCCGCATCGTGGCGTTCCAGACGCGCAACCCGATGCATCGCGCGCACCTCGAACTCACGTTCCGCGCCGCGCAGATCGCCGAGGCGAATCTCCTGATACACCCGAGCGTCGGCATGACCAAGCCCGGCGACATCGACCACTACACGCGCGTGCGCTGCTACGAGAAGCTGATCGCGCACTACCCCGAGCAGACGACGCTGCTGTCGCTGCTGCACCTGGCCATGCGCATGGGCGGCCCGCGCGAGGCGCTGTGGCACGCGATCATCCGCAAGAACCACGGCTGTTCGCATTTCATCGTCGGCCGCGACCATGCCGGCCCCGGCAACGGCGCCGACGGCAAGCCGTTCTACGGCCCCTACGATGCGCAGGAACTCGTCGCGCGCCATCACGACGAACTCGGCATCGCGATGGTGCCGTTCCAGGAAATGGTCTACGTGCAGGAGCGCGCGCAGTACGCGCCGGCCGACGAGATCGCGCCCGGCGAAACGGTGCTGAACATTTCCGGCACCGAACTGCGCCGGCGCCTGCACGAAGGGCTCGACGTGCCGGAGTGGTTCACGTATCCCGAAGTGATCGACGAGCTGCGCCGCACGCACCCGGCGCGGCACAAGCAGGGTTTCACGGTGTTCTTCACCGGCCTTTCCGGCGCGGGCAAGTCGACGCTCGCCAATGCGCTCCTCGTGCGCCTGCTCG
Source organism: Tahibacter soli (assembly GCF_025717065.2). Taxonomy (GTDB): domain Bacteria; phylum Pseudomonadota; class Gammaproteobacteria; order Xanthomonadales; family Rhodanobacteraceae; genus Tahibacter; species Tahibacter soli. The sequence goes on from NZ_JAOVZO020000008.1 coordinate 19,979, forward strand.
AACTCGGCACGCGGCCGGTCACGCTGCTCGACGGCGACATCGTGCGCAAGCACCTGTCGAGCGAACTCGGGTTCTCGAAAGAACACCGCAACCTCAACGTGCAGCGCATCGGCTTCGTCGCGAGCGAGATCACGAAGAACGGCGGCATCGCGATCTGCGCGCCGATCGCGCCGTACGCGCAGGCGCGCCGCGAGGTGCGCGAGATGGTGTCGCAGTACGGCCTGTTCGTCGAAACGCATATCGCAACGCCGATCGACGTGTGCGAACAGCGCGACCGCAAAGGCCTCTACGCGCTGGCGCGCGCGGGCAAGCTCAAGGAATTCACCGGCGTCAGCGATCCGTACGAAGTGCCCGAATCGCCGGAGCTGCGCATCGATACGAGCGACATCGCTCCGGACGAAGCGGTGCAGCGCATCGTGCTGAAGCTCGAAAGCCTCGGCCTGATCCGGCCGAGAGACTGATCCTCGCGGGCGATCCGGCGTCGCGCCGGATCGCCCGTCCGCGACGCCGATTGCGTCGCGATTACTTCGGCGCCGCTATCGCCTTCTCGATCGCGCCGACGAGCTCGGGCGCGTCCGGCGCCACCTTGCTCGGGAAGTCGCCGATCACCTTGCCGTCGCGGCCGACGAGATATTTATAGAAGTTCCAAGTGGGATAACGCCCGCCGCTCGCGTCGGCGAGCTTCGCGTACAGCGGCGTCGCCTGCTCCTTCGTGACGTGCACCTTCTCGAACATCGGAAACTTCACGCCGTAGGTCAGCGTGCAGAAATCCTGAATCTCCTTTTCGGAGCCCGGCTCCTGCTGCTTGAAGTCGTTCGACGGAAAGCCGAGCACGGCGAAGCCCTTGTCCGCGTATTTCGCGTTGAGCGCCTCCAGGCCCTCGTATTGCGGCGTGAAGCCGCACTTGCTCGCGGTGTTCACGACGAGCAGCACCTTGCCCTCGTACTGCTTGCACAGGTTGACCTTTTCCTTGCCGGCGAGCGGCCGGTAATCGGCGTTCAACAGATCGCTGCACGCGTAGGCCGATGTCGAAACGAGGCCCAGGGCCAGCCAGATCACGGAAAAACGGCGCATAGCACACTCCGGCACGCGGTGAGAGAAGCGCGAGCATAGCGCGAGTGCGCAACAAGTGCTTGTGTCCGCAGCAGTTTTCGACTCCGCCGGCCGGCTGAGACACCGCTTGCGAAAAAGTGCTTGACCCTCGCAGATTAGGTGTTATAGTTCACTACAACACCAGTCAAATCGAACACCAGGAGCCGTCATGAAACCGCAGGTCGTCGCCACCGTACTGTTCGCCGCTTCGTTCTTCGCGATCGGCGCGTCCGTCGAACGTTCCGCGCGCGCACCGGTCGCCGCGCCCCGGCCCGCCGCTCCCGCGCCGCGCGTCGCTCCCGAGCGCATCGCCGAAATCGTCACGCTGCCCGAAGTGACCGTTCGCCCGAGCAAGGAAGACGTCGCGCTGGCCCGCGCAACGCCGGTCGCCGCGAGCGCCGCCGCGCCGGGTCCGACGCGCCTGGCCGCGAACGGATCGCCGAGACTCGCTTTCGACATGCCCTACTATTCGTTCGGCAAAGTACTGCCGCAAGTCAGCCGGGAATAACGACGTATGAGCATCACCTGGAACGACAGCGCCCCGATCTACCGCCAGCTGCGCGACCGCGTCGTGGCGATGATCCTGGACGGCGTGCTGAACGAGGGGGACGCCCTTCCCTCGGTTCGCCAGGTCGCCGCGGATTTCCAGTTGAATCCGATCACGGTGTCCAAGGCCTACCAGGAATTGGTGGACGAACAGTTGGTCGAGAAACGGCGAGGATTGGGTATGTATGTCAACGAAGGCGCACGGGACGCGCTGCTCAAGAACGAGCGCGAACGCTTCCTGCGCGAGGAATGGCCGGCACTGTACGCGCGCCTGAAGCGCCTGGGCCTCGACATGGACCGGCTGATGCAGGAAAGCCGCAAGCAGGAAGGAGAATCGGCATGAGCGCAGTGGTGCAAGCCCGAAACCTCGTCAAGCGTTTCGGCGCCAACCGCGCGCTCGACGGCGCGAGCTTTTCGATCGCGCCCGGCCGCATCGTCGGCCTGATCGGTCCGAACGGCGCCGGCAAGACCACCGCGCTCAAGGCGATGCTCGGCCTCACCGACGTCGAAGGCGAGCTGTCGGTGCTGGGTCTGGACCCCCGCAAGCAGCGCCACGAACTGATGCAGCAGGTGTGCTTCATCGCCGATGTCGCCGTGCTGCCGCGCTGGATCCGCGTGCGCGAGGCCGTCGATTTCGTCGCCGGCGTGCACCCGCGCTTCTCGCGCGAAAAGTGCCGGCATTTCATCGAACGCACCAAGCTCAAGCCCGACATGCGCGTGCGCGAAATGTCCAAGGGCATGATCGTGCAGCTGCATCTGGCGCTCGTCATGGCGATCGACGCGAAGCTGCTCGTGCTCGACGAACCGACGCTGGGCCTGGACATCCTGTATCGCAAGGAGTTCTACCAGAGCCTGCTGAACGACTACTTCGACGACGAGAAGACCATCGTCGTCACGACGCATCAGGTCGAGGAGATCGAGCACATCCTGACCGACCTCATGTTCATCCGCGACGGCAAGATCATTCTCGACACGTCGATGGACGATCTCGCCGAGCGCTTCGCCGAAGTCATGGTCGCGCCGGACAAGGCCGAACGCGCCCGCGCGCTGTCGCCGCTCGGCGAGCGGCAGATCTTCGGCAAATCGATCTTTCTGTTCGACGGCGTCGACAAGCCGCGTCTGGCCGAACTCGGCGAAGTGCACAAGCCGAGCATCGCCGACCTGTTCGTCGCCACCATGAAGGGGACCTACGCATGAACACGTTCACCTGGCTCCTCAAGCGCGAATACTGGGAGCATCGCGGCGGCTTCAAATGGGTGCCGCTGATCACCGGCGTGGTGCTCGTGCTGATGATCGCGTTCGCGCTCGTCACCGCGCTCATGACCGCGAACCGCCACGGCATCGTCGTGGGCAACCTCAATCTCGACGACATCAGCCGCGCGGCGACGCCGCAGCAGCTCGAACAGGTCGGCGCAGCGATCAACGTCAGCATGTACATGCTCTCGATACCGATCGCCTGCCTGCTCGGCATCGTCAGCTTCTTCTACCTGCTGGGTTCGCTCTACGACGAGCGGCGCGACCGCAGCGTGCTGTTCTGGAAGTCGCTGCCGGTGTCGGACGTGCAGACCGTGCTGTCGAAGGTCGTGACGGTGATGTTCGTCGCGCCGCTGCTCGCGCTCGTCGCGACGTTCGCGACGCTGCTCATCTACCTCGTGCTGCTGTCGATCGTGTTCGCGTTCTACGGCATCAATCCGTTCACGGTGATCTGGCTCAACGCATCGCCGCTGATGGTCGTCGTCAAGCTCGTGGCGCTCGTGCCGGTCAACGCGCTGTGGGCGCTGCCGACGATCGGCTGGCTGATGCTGTGCTCGGCCTTCGCCCGGCGCGTGCCGTTCCTGTGGGCCGTGCTGATTCCGGTCGGTACCGGCACCGTGCTCGCGATCTACGATGCGATCAACAACCTGCACGTGCCGAGCACGTGGTTCTGGCACCACATCGTCGGCCGCGCCCTGTTGAGCATCCTGCCGGGCGGCTGGATCGACTTCGACCACGTCGGCAACCAGATGGAGCGCTCGCGCCTGCCGTCCGACCTCGCCACGGTGTTCAACAGCACCGGCTTCGCCCACGTGCTGACGCTGCCGTCGCTGTGGATCGGCGCGGCGGCGGGCGCCGCGATGATTGCCGCCGCGATCTGGCTGCGCCGCTGGCGCGACGATTCGTAAGCGCCGCGCGACGCCAAAACGAAAAGGCCGCCCGAGGGCGGCCTTTTTTTGTCCCGAAACGCGATGCTCAGCGAATGTTGTCGCTCAGCACGCGGTACTTGCTCGCGCTGTCCTTGTCTTTCTGCAGGCCGCGCTGATTCAGGTCGATGCCGCCGTCGAGCCAGTAGCGCACGAGCGTCGTGCCGTCGCGGCGTACCACGACGCCGGCCGACTTGCCCAGATACAGGATGTCGCCCTGCTTCAACTGGTCGGCGCGTGCCGAACGCGTGATCGTGCGGCCTTCGCCGTAGGCTTTTTCCAGGTCCAGGCGCTCGGCATCGCCGTCGCCCGGAATCTTGCCCGTGAACAGCTGCGGCGCGCCGGTCGGGTCGTTGCGCAGCGACACTTCGCCGGCCGACAGCGGTTCGAGCACTTCGTAGCGGTTCTCGCCGAGCGGACGCAGTTCGGCGCGCTTGGGATTGAGCTCGCCGGCCAGCCAGTGCAGCGCGGTCTTCAGGCGGTCGCGACGCACGACGGCGCGCACGCTGCCTTCGATGTAGACGGTGTCGCCCTTCTGCAGCTGCGACACGTCGAGATCGCCCGCGGCCGGACGGCCTTCGTTCAGCGACTGCAGCAGGCGCTGACGCACGGCGACCGACGGATCGGCGGGCGATGCGACGGCCGGTGCCGGCGCGGCGGGTTTCGGCGCTTCGACCGGCGCCGGCGGCGGCGCGACAGGGGCCGGCGCGGGTTCGACCGGTGCGGGCGGCGGCGTTTCGACCGGCTTCGGCGCGGGCGCCGGCGGCGGTTCGACCGGCTTGGGTGCCGCAACGGGGGTGGCCGGCTTCGGCGTTTCGACCGGCTTGGGCGCTGGGGCCGGCTTCGGGGCGACGGCCGGCTTCGGCGGTTCGACGGGTTCGGCCGGCTTCGGCGCGGCCTTGTCGCTGACGCGCACGACGACGTTCTCGAAGAAGCTGTCGTTGAGCTTGACGTCGGCCTTGCCGCCGGCCTTCACCTTCGCGGCGATTTTCGCGTGCCATTCCTTCGGCGCGTTGACCACGACCTCGCGGCCGGTGACGGCGGCCTGACGGCCGAGTTCAGCGAGCTTGGCATCGGCCGCGCCGGACTCGATGTCCTTCGCGGTCAGCGCAAGCTCCTGTTGCGCCCAGGCGCTGCTCGCAAACAGTGCCATGGCGAGAGCCAGACGTTTCAGCATTTCAAAGTCTCCACAAGAATCAGCAAAAGAAACAAGATTGAGCCCAATCAATACGTCGAGCGAGCGCCGCCGGCAGACTTCCGCACGCTCCCACGCGGCGCGATCGCGCGATCGTGCCGCCGCAAAACCGAACGTCCGAACCCCGGAGTAAATCGCTCGCATTGTGCCGGGCGGGCGTTTCGGGGCATGTGCTGTTCGACATGACGCGTGTTTTTGCAACGGCCGCAGGACCGTCGCCGTCGCCACTCAGCCGCCGGCCGAACCTCCGCCGCCATGGATGCCGCCGCGGGTCAGCGCCGCCGGATCGAGCAGTCGCGCAAGCTCGGCGTCGGACAGGCCGCTTTCCTCGCGCGCGACGTCGAGGATCGGCCGCCGTTCGCGATACGCCTTCTTCGCCATCGCCGCTGCCTTTTCGTAGCCGACGACCGGGTTGAGCGCCGTCACCAGGATCGGGTTGCGCGCCAGCGCCTCGCGCACGCGGTCCTCGCGCACGGCGAGACCCGCGATGGCGGCGTCGGCCAGCTGCCGCGACACGTTCGCCGCGAGCTCGATCGACTGCAGCAGGTTGTACGCGATCACCGGCAGCATCACGTTGAGTTGAAAATTTCCACTTTGTCCGGCGATCGTGATCGTCGCGTGATTGCCGATGATCTGCGCGCAGACCATCGCCACCGCTTCGGGAATCACCGGATTGACCTTGCCCGGCATGATCGACGAGCCCGGCTGCAGCGCCGGCAGCTCGATCTCGCCGAGGCCCGCGAGCGGACCGGAATTCATCCAGCGCAGGTCGTTGGCGATCTTCATCAGCGTGCACGCGAGCGCGTTGAGCTGGCCCGACAGCTCGACGGCGGCGTCCTGCGACGCGATGCCTTCGAACAGGTTCGGCGCGCTTTCGAACTTGACGCCGGCGAGCGCCGTCAGCGCCTTCGCCGCGAGCTTGCCCTGGCGCGGATCGGCGTTGATGCCGGTGCCGATCGCCGTGCCGCCGAGCGGCAGCCGGCGCAGGCGCCGGGTGCTGTCTTCGAGGCGCTCGATGCCGGACGAAAGCTGCGCGGCCCAGGCGCCGAACTCCTGCGCGAACGTCAGCGGCATCGCGTCCATCAGGTGCGTGCGGCCGGTTTTCACGACCTTCGTCAGCGACTTGGCGCGTTTTTCTATGGTCGCGCGCAGATGCTTCAACGCCGGCAGCAACTGCTCGTGCACGGCCAGCACGCCCGACACGCCGATCGCGGTCGGGATCGCGTCGTTCGAGCTCTGGCCCATGTTGACGTGGTCGTTCGGGTGCACCGCGAGCTTGCCGCCGGCGCGGTTGGCCAGCGTCGCGATCACCTCGTTCGCGTTCATGTTCGTCGACGTGCCGGAGCCGGTCTGGAACACGTCGATCGGAAATTCGGCGTCGAATTCGCCGGCCGCGACGCGCTCGGCAGCCTTGCGGATCGCCTTGGCGACGCCGGGCTTCAAGTGCCCGAGGTCGGCGTTGACCTGCGCCATCGCGGCCTTGATCAGGCCCAGCGCGCGGATGAAGCCGCGCGGCATGCGCAGGCCCGAGATCGGGAAGTTCTGTACGGCGCGCTGCGTCTGCGCGCCGTACAGCGCAGCCGCGGGCACGCGCAACTCGCCCATGCTGTCATGCTCGGTGCGATAGTCGCTCATGCATCGGTCCGGAAGAGGAATGGGGGTCAGACCGGCAAGTATACCCGGTGTATCATTCCGCTTCTTGCCCGCCACTTTGCGCCCCCATGACCGCCAACAGCCTCACCGCCCTGTCGCCGCTCGACGGCCGCTACGCCGCCAAAGCCGACCCCTTGCGCCCGATCTTCAGCGAATTCGGCCTGATGCATCGGCGCGTTCTGGTCGAGGTGCGCTGGCTGCTGGCGCTGTCCGAGCATCCGGCGATCGCCGAAGTTCCGGCGTTCGGCGAGGCGTCGCGCCGCGCGCTGACGGCGCTGGCCGAAGGTTTTTCGCTCGACGACGCCGAGCGCGTCAAGACGATCGAGCGCGAGACGAACCACGACGTCAAAGCTGTCGAATATTTCATCAAGGAGCGCATCGCCGGCGACGCGGAACTCAAACCCGCGCTCGAATTCGTGCATTTCGCGTGCACCAGCGAGGACATCAACAACCTCGCCTACTCGCTGATGCTCGCCGACGCGCGCGAGCGCGTGCTGCTGCCGGCGATCGACAAGCTGACCGCGACGCTACGCCAGATGGCGCACGCGTTCGCCGGCCAGCCGATGCTGTCGCGCACGCACGGCCAGACCGCGTCGCCGACGACGCTCGGCAAGGAAATCGCGAACGTCGTCGCGCGCATCGAGCGCCAGCGCCGGCAGATCGCCGCGGTGGAACTGTCGGGCAAGATCAACGGCGCCGTCGGCAACTACAACGCGCACGTCGTCGCGTATCCCGACGTCGACTGGCCGGCGTTCGCGCAGACCTTCGTCGAAGGCCTCGGCCTTTCGTTCAACCCGTACACGACGCAGATCGAGCCGCACGACTGCATCGCCGAGATCGGCGACGCGATGCGCCGCCTGAACACCATCCTCGTCGACTTCGCGCGCGACGTGTGGGGCTACATCTCGCTCGGCTATTTCCGCCAGGCGCTCAAGGCCGGCGAAGTCGGCTCGTCGACGATGCCGCACAAGGTCAATCCGATCGATTTCGAAAACGCCGAAGGCAACCTCGGCATCGCCAACGCGTTGTTCGAGCACTTCGGCGCGAAGCTGCCGATCAGCCGCTGGCAGCGCGACCTCACCGATTCCACCGTGCTGCGCACGCTCGGCACCGCGTTCGGCCACAGCCTGATCGCGCTCGACGCGCTCGGCCGCGGCCTCGCCAAGCTCAAGGCCGATCCGGATCGTCTCGCCGCCGATCTCGACGCGAGCCAGGAAGTGCTCGCCGAAGCCGTGCAGACGGTCATGCGCCGCCACGGCCTGCCCAATCCGTACGAGCAGTTGAAGGCGCTCACGCGCGGCCACGGCATCACGCGCGAGGCGATGCGCGAGTTCGTCGCGGGTCTCGACCTGCCGGCCGACGCGAAGCGGCGCCTCGTCGACCTCACGCCGGCGACCTACACCGGCCTTGCCCAAACGCTGGCCCTCGCCGTCTGAGTTCGCGATGAAGCTACCGATCGAAGTCCGTGCGACGCAGGCGCTGCCGCTCGGCATGACGCCCGCGGCATTCCTGCGCGACTACTGGCAGAAGCGCCCGCTCCTGATCCGTGGCGCGCTCGCCGACTGGACCGTGCCGATCGCACCGGAAGATCTCGCCGGCCTCGCCTGCGAAGACGCCGCGCTGTCGCGGCTGATCCAGCACGACGTCAAGCGCGACCGCTGGTCGGTGCGTTCCGGCCCGTTCGACGAAAAAGACTTTGCCAAGCTTCCGCGCACGCACTGGACGCTGCTCGTGCAGGACGTCGACAAGTGGGACGCCGACATCGCGCAGCTGCTCGAACGTTTTCGCTTCCTGCCGCGCTGGCGCGTCGACGACGTGATGATCTCGTACGCCGTCGACGGCGGCGGCGTCGGCGCGCACGTCGACCAGTACGACGTGTTTCTCGTCCAGGGCCTCGGCAAGCGGCACTGGAAGATCAGCGACGATCCGGACGCGCCGACCGCGTTCCGCGACGACGTCGAGCTGAAACTCCTCGCGCAATTCGAACCGACGCACGACTTCATGCTCGAACCCGGCGACGTGCTGTATCTGCCGCCCGGCGTCCCGCACGACGGCGTCGCGGTCGGCGACTGCATGACCTTGTCGGTCGGCATGCGCGCGCCGGCGGTCTCGGAACTCCTCGCCGACCTCGTCGACACGGTCGCCGAACCCTTGACCGAGGACGATCGCTACGGCGACGCCGACCTTGCCGAACCTGCCGATCCGCACGAGATCGACGCCGCCGCGTTCGCGCGCGCGCGCCATGCGCTCGCCGCGTTGCGCGACCTCGACGACGCCGCGCTCGACGCCTGGTTCGGCCGCTTCATCACGCGCTACCGCTCGGCGCAGACGCCGCAGCCGCCGGCGAAACCCGTCACCGCGGCGCAGCTCGACGCCGCGATCGACAAAGGCGGTGGCGTCGCGCGCTACCCGTGGGCGCGCACGGCGTGGGCGCAGGCCGGCGACGGCGCGACCTTGTATACCGCCGGACACGCCTACACGTCGTCGCTCGCGTTCGCCAGGCTCGTCTGCGAACGCCGCGAGATCGACGCGAGCGCCCTCGCCGCGCTCGACGCGCGCGACCGCGCGGCGCTGCTCGCGCTCGTCAACGACGGCAACCACGTGATGACCCGACCGCGCCGGAGCCGCTGATGATCGACACCTCGCTGATGGACTCGGGCTTTCGCATCGAACCCGCCGACTGGAAGACCGAACGCGACCAGGCCGACCTGCGCCACGTGCGCACCGAAGTGTTCATCCTCGGCCAGAACATTCCCGCGCACGAGGAATGGGACGATCTCGACGCGCGCTCGATCCACGTCGTGGCGCGCGACGCGAACGACGCGCCGATCGGCACCGGCCGCCTGACGCCCGACCACAAGATCGGCCGCATGGCGGTACTCGCGTCGTGGCGCGGCAAGCACGTCGGCGACGCGATCATGCGCGCGCTGATCGAGCGCGCGCGGCAGATCGGCTACCCGGCGCTCGAAATGCACGCGCAGAGTTATGCGATCCCGTTCTATTCGCGTTTCGGCTTCGCGCCTTACGGCGACGAGTTCATGGAATGCGACATCCCGCACTGCATGATGCGGCTCGAACTCGCGCCCGCCGAGGCGCCGTACAAGCCCGTCGCGCGGCTCGACGAGACGCCGGAACCGAAACTCACGGTCGTCGAAAACCGCGAACAGGCGCTCGCCGCGGTGCTCGAACTCCTCGCGCAGGCGCGCCACGACGTGTGCATCTACACGCGCGATCTCGACGCCGACCTGTACGACAACGAGGCCGTGCTCGACGCGTTCAAGCGCATCGGCGTGTCGGGCCGCGGCGCGAGCGTGCGCATCGTGATCCAGCAGCCGGCCGTGCCCGCGCGCGACGGCCACCGCCTGATCCACCTCGCCCGGCGCCTGCCGAGCGTGTTCGTGCTGCGCACGCCGGACACCGAGGACGACCTGCACTACGCATCGGCATTCCTCATCACCGACCGGCGCGGCTACTACTTCCGCACGCTCGGCAGCCGCTACGAGGGCGAAGCGCACACCTACTCCCCGGGCCGGCACGCGCAGCTGCAGGAATACTTCAACCAAGTGTGGGAGCGCTCGACGCCCAGCGAGGAACTGCGCCAGCTGCACTTGTGACGCCGTTGCGCATCGGCGTGGCAAAACGCAAAAAACTTGTCGAAAACCCCGTACTTATGACCAACGTCGCCTTGCCGCATCGCAACACGTTGGGCGTATAATCCCGTAGTTTCGATCGACCCCGATCGTTCCATCAGGCGTGCATGCGGCACGCCGAAGCCCGGTGATTCCCGACGTGACCGCGAACCTGATCCAGCTGTTCCGTGAGACCTCCCAGCTTTCCGGCGGCAACGCCGGCTTCATCGAAGACCTGTACGAATCCTGGCTGCGCGACCCGAACTCGGTGTCGGTCGAATGGCAGCGCTACTTCGACGGCTTCAAAGGCCGCGGCGACGTGCCGCACAGCGACGCGATCGCGCGCATCGAAGCCGCGCAGAAAGCCAACGGCCGCGGCGTCGCGGCGACCTCGGCCGCCTCGCGCGTCGACGAAGCCGCCTCGCACAAGCAGGCCGGCGTGCTCAAGCTCGTCACGGCGTACCGCTCGCGCGGTCATCTCGCGGCGAACCTCGATCCGCTCGGCCTCGCCGCGAAACTGCCGGCGCCCGACCTGGAACTCGCGTTCCACGGACTCGACAACGGCGATCTCGACACCGAATTCTCGACCGGCTCGCTGTCCGGTCCGGCCCGCCTGAAACTCAAGGATCTCGTCGCGCTGCTCAAGGCGACGTACGCGGACACGATCGGCGCCGAGTTCATGCACATCAGCGACGCCGAGCAGCGCCGCTGGGTGCACGAGCAGCTCGAGCGCGCCGGCGGCCGCTTCGGCCTGTCGGCCGACGCGAAGAAGCGCCTGCTCGAACGCCTGACCGCGGCCGAAGGTCTCGAGCGCTACCTGCATACGAAATACGTCGGCCAGAAGCGCTTCTCGCTCGAAGGCGGCGACTCGCTGATTCCGCTCGTCGACGAACTCGTGCAGCGCGGCGGCGCCGACGGCGTCAAGGACATGATTCTCGGCATGGCCCATCGCGGCCGCCTGAACGTGCTCGTCAACACGCTCGGCAAGGCACCGCAGAAGCTGTTCGCCGAATTCGAAGGCAAGTTCGACCACCCGGACGATCCGGCGCATTCGGGCGACGTGAAGTACCACATGGGCTTCTCGGCCGACGTCAGGACGACCGGTCATACCGTCCACGTCGCGCTCGCGTTCAATCCGTCGCACCTGGAAATCGTCGACCCGGTGGTCGCAGGTTCGGTGCGCGCGCGCCAGACGCGCCGCGGCGACGCCGACCGCACGCAGGTGATGCCGGTCCTGATCCACGGCGACGCCGCGTTCGCGGGCCAGGGCGTGGTGATGGAACTCTTCAACATGTCGCAGGCGCGCGGTTTCGCGGTCGGCGGCAGCGTGCACATCGTCATCAACAACCAGGTCGGCTTCACCACGTCGAATCCGGAAGACGCGCGCTCGACGCACTACTGCACCGACGTCGCGAAGATGGTGAACGCGCCGGTGTTCCATGTGAACGGCGACGATCCCGAAGCCGTGCTGTTCGTCGCGCAGCTCGCGTTCGACTTCCGCCAGAAGTTCCGCCGCGACGTCGTGATCGACCTCGTCTGCTATCGCCGCCACGGCCACAACGAAGCCGACGAGCCGGCCGCGACGCAGCCGGTGATGTATCAGGTCATCCGCGCGCGTCCGACCACGCGCGAGCTGTACGCCAAGAAGCTGGCCGCCGACGGCGTGATCGCCGAGGGCGACGCGCAGGCGCTGGTCGACGGCTACCGCAAGAAGCTCGAAGCGGGCCAGCCGGTCGCCGAACTCGATCCGGGCTTCAAGGATCCTTACGCGCTCGACTGGTCGAAGTTCATCGACGGCAAGCTCGACCTGCCGGCGAACACCGGCGTCGCGAAGGACAAGCTCGTCGCGCTCGCCCAGAGCCTTCTGAACCTGCCGCCCGAACTCGTGCTGCATCCGCGCGTGGCGAAGATCTACGAAGACCGCGCCAAGATGGCCGCCGGCGCGCAGGCGCTCGACTGGGGCTTCGCCGAAAACCTCGCGTACGCGACGCTCGTCGCCGAAGGCTTCGACCTGCGCGTGGTCGGCCAGGACGTCGGCCGCGGCACGTTCTTCCATCGTCACGCGGTGCTGCACGACCAGAAGACCGACGGCACGTATCTGCCGCTCGGCAACGTGCGCGCGGGCGCCAACGTCGCGGTGATCGACTCGGTGCTGTCCGAAGAAGCCGTGATGGCGTTCGAGTACGGCTTCACGACGTCCGAGCCGAACACGCTGGTCGTGTGGGAAGCGCAGTTCGGCGACTTCGCCAACGGCGCGCAGGTCGTCATCGACCAGTTCATCAGCTCCGGCGAAGCCAAATGGGGCCGCCTGTCGAGCCTCGCGCTGTTCCTGCCTCACGGCTACGAAGGCCAGGGTCCCGAGCATTCCTCGGCGCGCCTGGAGCGCTTCCTGCAGCTGTGCGCGCTCAACAACATGCAGGTGTGCGTACCGACGACGCCGGCGCAGGCGTTCCACATGATCCGCCGCCAGCTCGTGCGCGACTGCCGCAAGCCGCTCGTGGTCATGACGCCGAAATCGCTGCTGCGCCACAAGCTCGCGGTGTCGACGCTCGACGATCTCGCCAGCGGCGGCTTCCAGCTCGTGATTCCCGACTCCACCGCGAAGCCGGGCCAGAAGGTGCGCCGCGTCGTGTTCTGTTCGGGCAAGGTGTACTTCGACCTCGTCGACGATGCCGAAAAGCGCGGCATCACCGACGTGGCGATCGTGCGCGTCGAGCAGCTCTACCCGTTCCCGCGCGCCGAGGTGAAGGCGCAGCTCGCGAAATATCCGGCGGCCCGGGAAGTGGTCTGGTGCCAGGAAGAGCCGATGAACCAGGGCGCGTGGTACCAGATCCAGCACCATCTGCGTTCGTGCATCGGCAACAACGAGCACAGCCTGTCGTACGCGGGCCGTGCGCGCTCGCCGGCGCCGGCCTGCGGCCACTACAACACCCATGTCGCCGAGCAGGCGGCCCTGGTCGAACAGGCGCTGGTCGCGCCGGCCGGCCTGGACCACGCGTCGGAATAGCGGTTGCGATCCGCCGCGCGGCGCGCGGCGGAGTAATATTTCGGGCTCGCCGCCGTCAGGGCGCGGCGCGTTTTCATGAGGGAGTCTTTCAAGATGGCCATCGAAGTCAAAGTGCCGGTTCTGCCGGAATCCGTGTCCGACGCGACCATCGCGAGCTGGCACAAGAAGCCGGGCGACGCGGTCAAGCGCGACGAAAACCTCGTCGACCTCGAAACCGACAAGGTCGTGCTTGAAGTGCCGGCGCCGGCCGACGGCGTGCTCAAGGAAATTCGCCGCAACACCGGCGACACGGTCAACAGCCAGGAAATCATCGCGGTGATCGAGGAAGGCGCGAGCGCCGCCGCAGCGCCGGCGAAGACCGAGGCGCCGAAGGCCGAATCGCCCAAAGCCGCCGCTCCGGCACCGGCCGCCGCCCCCGCCGCGCCCGCCGCGCCCGCCGCGAAGGTCGACGACCTGTCGCCGGCCGGCCGCCGCGTCGCGACCGAAAACGCGATCGACCCGGCCAACGTCGCCGGCACCGGCCGCGACAGCCGCGTGACGAAGGAAGACCTCGTCAACTTCATGCGCTCGGGCGGCCAGGCCGCCGCGGCGCCGGCTCCGTCGGCGCCCGCCGCGCCGGCCGCCAAGCCGACGCCGGGTTCGCGTCCGGAAGAACGCGTGGCGATGACGCGCATGCGCGCGAAGATCGCCGAGCGCCTGATGCAGTCGAAGAACTCGATCGCGATGCTGACCTCGTTCAACGAGATCAACCTCGGCAAGGTCATGGCGATGCGCAAGGAGCTCGGCGAGCAGTTCGAGAAGTCGAACGGCATCAAGCTCGGCTTCATGAGCTTCTTCGTCAAGGCCGCGGCCGAAGCGCTCAAGCGCCATCCGATCGTCAACGCGTCGGTCGACGGCAACGACGTGATCTATCACGGCTACCAGGACATCTCGGTCGCGGTGTCGACCGACAAGGGCCTCGTCACGCCGGTGCTGCGCGACGCACAGAACATGAGCTTCGCCGACATCGAGAAGGCGATCGCGAACTACGCGAAGAAGGCGCGCGAAGGCGGGCTGACGCTCGACGACCTCGCCGGCGGCACGTTCACGATCACCAACGGCGGCACGTTCGGCTCGCTGTTCTCCACGCCGATCGTCAACCCGCCGCAGAGCGCGATCCTCGGCATGCACGCGATCAAAGACCGCGCGGTCGTCGAGAACGGCCAGGTCGTCGCCGCGCCGATGATGTACGTGGCGATCAGCTACGACCATCGCATCATCGACGGCAAAGACGCCGTGCTGTTCCTGGTCGACATCAAGAACCAGCTGGAAAACCCGCACAAGATGCTGCTGGGCCTTTAAGCGCGGGGCTGCGAACCCATCTGCACGGCAGACGGGTTCGCGGAGCGCGCATCGACGTCGACACATCGGCTCGCTCCTGTCATCCCGGCCTCCGCCGGGATGACGAATCCGGCAAGACTGCCCTATTCACGCGCCCTGCTCGATGCGAGCGGGGCCACTGCCAGGGATAGAACATGAGCGAGAACTACGACGTCATCGTCATCGGCGCCGGCCCTGCCGGCTATGTCGCGGCCATCCGCGCCGCGCAACTGGGTCTCAAGACCGCCTGCATCGACGACTTCGTCGGCAAGGACGGCAAGCCCGCGCTCGGCGGCACCTGCCTGAACGTCGGCTGCATTCCGTCCAAGGCGCTGCTCGACTCGTCCAAGCAGTTCCATAATTTGACGCATAGCTTTGCCGTGCACGGCATCAGTGCTGCCAACCCTTCCATTGATGTAAACACGATGGTCGGCCGCAAGGACAAGATCGTCAAACAGTTCACCGGCGGCATCACGCTGCTGTTCAAGGCGAACAAGGTCACCCCGTACGCGGGCTACGCGACGCTGAAAGCCAACCGTGCGGTATCGGTGAAGGGCCTCGACGGCACGGTGACCGAGCTGACCGCGACCAACGTCATCATCGCGACGGGCTCGGTGCCGATCGAACTGCCGTTCGCGAAATTCGACAACAAATACATTGTGGACAATGCCGGCGCACTCGACTTCACGAGCGTGCCCAAGCGCCTCGGCGTGATCGGCGCCGGGGTGATCGGCCTCGAGCTCGGCAGCGTGTGGAAGCGCCTCGGCGCCGAAGTGACGATCCTCGAAGCGCTGCCGGACTTCCTTGCCGCCGCCGACCAGGACGTCGCCAAGGCCGCCGCGCGCGAGTTCAAGAAACAGGGTCTCGACATCCGCCTCGGCGCGAAGCTGTCGAAGGCCGACATCAAGGGCGAGGAAGTGCACCTCACCTACACCGATGCGAAGGGCGAACAGAGCCTCGTCGTCGACAAGCTGCTGGTGGCCGTGGGCCGCCGCGCGCACACGCGCGGTTTCCTGGCCGAAGGCACGGGCGTCAACGTCGACGAGCGCGGTCGCATCGCGGTCGACGAGCACTGCTACACGGGCGTCGAAGGCGTGTGGGCGATCGGCGACTGCGTGCGCGGTCCGATGCTGGCGCACAAGGGTTCGGAAGAAGGCATCGCCGTCGCCGAACTGATCGCGGGCAAGCCGGGCCACGTCAATCTCGACACGGTGCCGTGGGTGATCTACACGGAACCGGAAATCGCCTGGGTCGGCAAGACCGAAGAGCAGTTGAAGGCCGAAGGCGTGCCGTACAAGACGGGCTCGTTCCCGTTCGCGGCGATCGGCCGTGCGGTCGCAATGAACGAAACGGCGGGCCTGGTGAAGGTGATCGCGCACGCGGAAACCGATCGCCTGCTCGGCGTGCACATGGTCGGCGCGTGCGTGTCGGAAATGGTGCACGAGGCGGTGGTCGCGATGGAGTTCCACGGCTCGGCCGAGGACCTCGCGCGCATCTGCCATGCGCATCCGACGTTGTCCGAAGCGGTGCACGAGGCGGCGCTGGCGGTGGACAAGCGGGCGATTCACAAGACGAATTGAGGTTCTGCAGCGCCGTTCTCGCAACGAAAACCTTGGCGCCGCCCCCTCACCCAACCCTCTCCCCCAAGCAAGCTTGGAGGAGAGGGCTAAAGCGGCGCAAAGCGTGAATCCTCGACTCCTTCTCCCCCAACCGCGTTGGGGGAGAAGGATGGGATGAGGGGGTGACGCGCAAGATCGCGTCGAGCACCAGTCCCACGAAATCCGAGGACACCATGACCATCCCCGCCACCTTCCGCGCGTTCCGCATCCATAACGACGCCAAGGGTCATCGCGCCGGCCTCGAAGACATCGGCGTCGACGATCTCTCGCCCGGCGAAATCGTCATTAAGGCGGCCTACTCGTCGGTCAACTACAAGGACGCGCTCGCCGGTGCCGGCAAGGGCAAGATCCTGCGCCAGTTTCCGCTCAACGGCGGCATCGACGTCGCCGGCTACGTCGTCGCGTCGAACGATCCGGCGTTCAAGGAAGGCGACGCCGTGCTGTGTACCGGCAGCGGGCTGTCTGAAGGCCGCGACGGCGGCTACTCCGAATACGTGCGCCTCGAAGCCGCCTGGGCGATTCCGCTGCCGCCGGGCCTCACCTTGCGCGAATCGATGATCCTCGGCACCGCCGGCTTCACCGCCGCGCTGTCGCTGTATCGCATGGAGCAGAACGGCCAGACGCCCGAACTCGGCCCCGTCGTCGTCACCGGCGCGACCGGCGGCGTCGGGTCGCTCGCGATCGACATCCTCGTGCGCGCCGGCTACGAAGCGCACGCGATCACCGGCAAATTGGAACAATTTGATTTCCTGATCGGCCTCGGCGCGAGCCAGTGCATTTCGCGCAAGGAACTGTACTGGGGCCAGCGCCCGCTCGAGACGAGCCGCTGGGGCGGCGCGATCGACAACGTCGGCAGCGAAATGCTCGCGGGCCTGACGCGCGTGATCCATCCCTACGGCAATATCGCGAGCTGCGGCCTCGCCGGCGGCCACGATCTCGCCACCACGGTGATGCCGTTCATCATTCGTGGCGTGAGCCTGCTCGGCATCGCCTCGTCCGGCACGGCGCGGCCGATCCGCGACGCCGTGTGGGAACGCCTCGCCAGCGCGTGGAAGCCCGCGCACCTCGAAACGATCTGCACGCGCGAAGTCGCGCTCGACGAACTGCCCGGCGTTTTCGACACGATGCTCGCCGGCGGTTCGCTCGGCCGCACACTCGTGCGCATCGGCTGATTCAAAACGCGCCGGACCGCGGGGCGGCGAACCGCGTCACAGGTTTTCGGACACCGTTCGAACGAGTGTTGGACAACCCCCGGCCGCCCGGTAGAATGCCGAAGCCGCCGTGCGGCATACAGGGGCTATACGAGGCAATCATGGCGCGAATCCTGATCGTTGACGATTCCCAGTCCCAGCTTCTGGGGCTCAAACGCATCGTCGAGAAAATGGGCCACGACATCATCACCGCCGAAGACGGCGCTGCGGGCGTCGAGGTCGCCAAGCGGGAAATTCCGGATCTGATCCTGATGGACGTCGTGATGCCGAACTTGAACGGCTTCCAGGCGACGCGCACCATTTCGCGCGAGGCCAAGACGAGCCACATCCCGATCATCCTCGTCACGACGAAAGACCAGGAAACCGACAAGGTGTGGGGCATGCGCCAGGGCGCGAAGGCCTATGTCACCAAGCCGATCAACGAGGCCGAACTCGTCAAGACGATCAACGAGCTGCTGCCGGCGTAAACGCGGCGATCGGCGGAAGAAAGCAACGGGAGCCCGAAGGCTCCCGTTTTTGTTTCACCAACGTTGTTTCACCAGCGGCGAAACTCGAACGCCTGCGCCATCTGCTCGTACAGCTCGCGCTGCTCGTCGGTCGTCGCGGCCGGCGCACGCACTTCGAGCACGACGAACTGATCGCCCGCCTCGCCGCCCGGCATGCCGCGCCCCTTCAGGCGCAGCTTGCGACCGCTGTCCGAGCCGGCCGGAATTTTCAGGTCCACGTCGCCGGCGAGCGTCGGCACTTTCACCGTTGCACCGAGCGCGGCTTCCCACGGCGCCAGCGGCAGCGTCACGACGACGTTGCGACCGTCGAGCACGAAGCGCGGATGCGGCTCGATCAGGATCTCCAGCAGGAGATCGCCGGCCTGCGCGCCGTTCAAGCCAGGGTGCCCCTGCCCCGCGAGCCGGATCACCTGGCCGGTCAGGATGCCGGCCGGAATTTTTACATCGAGCTTGCGGCCGTTGATGTCCAGGCGCTGCTTGCCGCCCGCGAACGCGGTTTCGAGATCGATCGCGGCGTGCGCGCGCAGATCCTGCCCGCGGCGCGGACCGGCCGATCGCGCGCCGGGGGCGGCGCCGCGTCCACGACCGAACAACGATTCGAAGAAGTCGCTGAAACCGTCCGCGGCGCCGCCGAAACCGCCGCCGCCGAAGTCGCCGCCCGGCTGGAAGTCGTCGCCGGGCCGGTAGCCCTGCGCGCGCAGCTGGTCGTATTCGCGGCGCTTGGCCGGATCGCGCAGCGCTTCGTACGCCTCGTTGATCGACTTGAACTTGTCCTCGGCGCCCGCTTCTTTGCTGACGTCCGGATGATATTTGCGCGCGAGCTTGCGATACGCGCTCTTGATTTCGGCGTCGGTCGCTTCGGGTTTGACGCCGAGGGTGTCGTAGTAGTCCTTGAACTGCATTCGTCGACTCGTGCTGGGGTCATGCGCAATAGTACGACCCGCGGCAGCTTGCGCTGCCACGGGCCGTCGATACCGCGAAGGATACCGCGTCGGTCAGTGATTCTGGATCGCGATGCGGCGCGGCGTCGTTTCCGGCTTCTTCGGAATGGCGATCTCGAGCACGCCGTGCTTTCCCGTGGCGGTGATGCCTTCGGCATCGGCGCTGTCGGGCAGCGCGAAGCGGCGATAGAACGCGCCGTACGAACGCTCGACGCGCGTCAGCTTGCCGTCTTCGACGCTCGCCTCGTTCTTGCGCTCGCCCTTGATCGACAAAATCCCTTTGTCCATCTGGATTTCGATGTCGGCCGGATCGACGCCCGGAATGTCGGCGAGAATGACGAAGCGCTTGTCTTCCTCACGCACGTCGACGCGCGGCGACCACTGGCCGGTCGTGATACCGGACCGGTCCGCACCGTTGAAAAGATGTTCGAAAACCTGACGGAATTCCGTCGGAAAACCGGTACGGCCGACGCCGTGAAAACGCGCAATGCTCATGAACTTGTCCCTCGAATCCGATGGCGCGCCCAGTGCGCGCTGATGGCACGAACATAGGTCGCGCGTATTCCGATTCAAGGCCCGCTATCATCGGCTTTCTCATCCCCCGGAGTTTGCGCATGACCATCCAGATCGGCGACACCGTACCTTCCGCCACGCTCAATGTCGTTCGCGACGGCGTGCAGGCGATCACCACCGACGAAATCTTCAACGACCGCAAGGTCGTGCTGTTCTCGGTGCCCGGCGCGTTCACGCCGACCTGCTCGGCCAAGCATCTGCCGGGCTATGTGGAAAAGTTCGCAGAATTCAAGAATCGCGGCATCGACGTCGCGTGCGTCGCCGTCAACGACGCGTTCGTCATGAAGGCGTGGGCGAAGGATCAGAACGTGCCGACCGACCTCATGATGCTCGCCGACGGCAACGCGAACTTCGCGCGCGCGCTCGGCCTCGACTTCGACGCCACCGCGTTCGGCATGGGCGTGCGCTCCAAGCGGTTCGCACTGTACGCCGAGAACGGCGTGGTCAAGACGCTTTCCGTCGAAGCGCCGGGCGAATTCTCGGTGTCGGGCGCGCAGGTGATGCTGGACGCGATCGGATGAACCTCGATCCGGGCACGTTCGTCGCCATCTGGTTCGCACTGCTGTTCGTGATGAACGCGCTGCCGGCGATCATCGTGTTCGGCTCGAACCGCGCCGTCGGCAACGATCGCGTGCTGTGGATCGTCGCCGTGCTGTTCACGTCGTGGGTCGGCTTTCTCGCGTTCATGGTCGTCACGACGCTCAAGCCCGAAGGGCTCGCGCTCAAGCCGCCGCCGACACGGCGCTGACCATGCGGTGTAACCGTACTGTCGCCGCCGCACGCCATTCTCGCGGCGGCGGCCGTTGCGTCCCGCGGAGTACGCTCCGAGAATGACCGACGGACGCTGTCCGTCCATTCAGGGGCTACATCGATGAATCGTTCCTCGCGCTTGCCGCATCGGCGAGCCGCGCTCGTCTGCGCGCTCTCCACGCTTCTTGCTCCCTGTGCATTCGCGCAGGTTTCGCTGACGGCGCTCGACGCGCCGTACGCTCAGAACTTCGACACGCTGCCGGCCACCGGCTCGACGACCTGGTCGAACAACACCACGATCGCCGGCTGGTACCACGCGCGTACCGGCACCGGCACGACCGTCGTCGCGAACGACGGCGCGAACAACGCCGGCAACCTGTACAGCTACGGCACCGGCAGCGCGAGCGATCGCGCGCTCGGCTCGGTCGGTTCCGGCAACGCCGCAGTCGGCAGCCTGTTCTGGGGCGTGCGCCTGAAGAACAACACCGGCAGCACGATCACCTCGCTCGACGTCGCCTACACCGGCGAGCAGTGGCGCAACGGCGCCGCGGCCGCGCAGACCGTCGCCGTCTCGTACCTCACCGGCACGACGCTGACCGGCTCGCTCGCCGAATTCCAGAACGCCGGCACTGCCGTCGCCGCGCTCGATTTCGCCAGCCCGATCACGGGCGGCACGGCCGGCGCGCTCAACGGCAACGCCGCCGCGAACCGCACCGCCAAGAGCGCCACGATCACCGGCCTCAACATCGCCAACGGCGCCGAGATCATGCTGCGCTGGTCCGACCCCGATCACGGCGGCGCCGACCACGGCCTCGCGATCGACGACGTCACCGTCACGCCGCACGGCAGCGGCCCGCAGCCCCTGTCGATCAGCGTCGGCAACGCGAGCGTCAACGAAGGCAACAGCGGCACCGTGATCGCGTCGTTCACCGTCAGCCTCAACCAGCCTGCCGCAGCCGGCGGCGTGACCTTCGACATCGCGACCGCCGACGGCACGGCCACGGCCGCATCGAACGACTACGTCGCGCGTTCGCTGACCGGACAGACGATCGCGGCCGGCGCGACGAGCTACACGTTCGACGTGACGGTCAACGGCGACACGGCCCCAGAGTCCGACGAGACCTTCCGCGTCGTGCTGTCGAACGTCGCCGGCGCACAGGTCGCCGACGGCGAAGGCCAAGGCACGATCGTCAACGACGACGGCCTCACGATCGCGAAGATCCACGACGTGCAGGGCAACGGCGCCGTGTCGCCGCTCCCCGGCGGCACGTCGGTCACGGTCGAAGGCGTGGTCGTCGGCAACTACCAGGGCAGCGGCAAGCTGTCGGGCTTTTTCCTGCAGGAAGAGGACGCCGACGCCGACGCCGATCCGGCGACGTCCGAAGGCATCTTCGTGTTCTGCCAGGCATGCCCCACCGTCGTCGCCGAAGGCCAGCGCGTGCGCGCGACCGGCGTCGTCAGCGAGTTCTTCGGCCTGACCGAGATCACCGCGGACACCGCCGGTTCCGTCGTCATCACCGACGCCGGCAACAACCTTTCGAGCGTGACGCCCGCGACGATCAGCCTGCCGATCGCCGGCAGCGTCGACGCGTACTACGAAGCGCGCGAAGGCATGCTCGTGCGGTTCGCCGAACCGCTCGTCGTGTCGGAATACTTCGAGCTCGCGCGCTACGGCCAGATCGAGCTGTACCAGGGCGATCGCCCGCGCCAGTACACCGAGGACAACGCGCCGAACAACGCCGCCTACGCGGCGCATCTGGAAACGCTGTCGCGCCGCCGCGTCGTGCTCGACGATGAAAACAATGTGGAAAATTGGCCACTCACGCTGCCCGAAGGCAACCAGTACCTCTATCACCCGCACGCGAACGGCGGCTTCTCGGTCGGCACGCACGGCGCGGACTTCTTCCGCGGCGGCGACCGCGTCGACAACCTCACCGGCGTGCTGCACTGGTCGTTCGCCGGCGGTCCGAGCGAAGACGCGTGGCGCATCCGTCCGACGCAGGCGAACCCCGTGGTCTTCACGCCGGTCAATACGCGTTCGGCGACCGCGCCCGACGTCGGCGGCGCGATCAAGGCCGCGAGCGTCAACGTGCTCAACTACTTCACGACGATCGACACCACGTCGAGCACGTCGTCCGGCCCGTGCGGCCCGAGCGGCGGCCAGGACTGCCGCGGCGCCGACAGCGCGGTCGAACTTGCGCGCCAGCGCGAACGCACGTCGATCGTGCTGTGCGGCCTCGATGCCGACGTCGTCGGTCTCGTCGAAATCGAGAACGGTTCGACGACGGCGGCGCTCGACGACCTCGTCGGCGCGGTCAACACGCGCTGCGGCGGCGCGCATCCGTATGCGACCGTCAACGCCGGCAACTCGGTCGGCACCGACGCGATCCGCGTCGCGATCGCGTACCGCACCGGCGTGCTCTCGCCGGTCGGCACCGCGAAGATCGACACCGACGCGATCCACAACCGCCCGCCGACCGCGCAGACGTTCGACGTGGTCGACGCGACGAATCCGGCGTTCGGCGAGCGCTTCACGGTCGTGGCGAACCACTTCAAGTCGAAGAGTTGCTCGGGCGCGGGCGGCGGCGACGCCGACAGCGGCGACGGCCAGGCGTGCTACGCGAGCCGCCGCAACGCGCAGGCCGCGCGCCTTGTCACGTGGATCAACGCAACGGTGATTCCGGCCGCGGCCGACACCGACGTCCTGCTGCTCGGCGACTTCAACTCGTACGCGAAGGAAACGCCGGTGACGACGCTCGCGTCGAGCGGCTATGTCGACCTCCTGCGCGAGCTCGGCGGACCGACCGCGTACTCGTACCTGTTCGACGGCCAGCTCGGCCATCTCGACTACGCGTTCGCGAACGCGTCGCTCGCGCCGCAGGTGGTCGGCATCGCGCCGTGGCACATCAACGCCGACGAGCTGCCGCAGCTCGACTACAGCGACGACGTGAAGGACACCGGCGAAGCGGCGTACGAGGAAGAGCCGAACGGCGATGCGATGTCGCCGCCGCGCACGCTGTTCGAAGCCGCGACGCCGTACCGCGCGTCGGATCACGATCCGGTGCTGGTCGGGCTGTTCGCGACGGGCGCCCCGGACGTGATCTTCGAAGACGGGTTCGAGACGAACTGAGCGCTGTCCGCGACGTTTGAACGAAATCCCCGCGGGTGCGAGCCCGCGGGTTTTTTATTGACGCGACCGTCGAATCAGATCGTGCATTCCCAAAAAGAAACCCCGGCCGAGGGCCGGGGTTTCGACGAGAGCACGATGCGCGGGCCTATTCGCCGGCCGGCGGCGTCTCGTCTGCTTGCGGCGCCTCACCGTCAATGGACGGCGGGGTCACGTCGTCGGCGGGCGTCTCCGCGTCGCCTTCGTCGTCCTCGCCGCCGAGCGCCTCGATGCGCACGACGCCCGCGAGCGCTTCGCTGTCGGGCAGGCGGATCAGCGTGACGCCTTGCGTGTTGCGGCCCACGCGCGCGACTTCCGCGGCGCGCGTGCGCACCAGCGTGCCCTGGTTCGACACCAGCATCAGCTCCTGCGTGTCGCTGATCTGCACCGCCGCGACGAGCGCGCCGTTGCGCTCGGAGCACTGGATCGCGATCACGCCCTGCGTGCCGCGGCCCTTGCGCGGATAGTCGTCGAGCGGCGTGCGCTTGCCGTAGCCGCGTTCGGTCGCCGTCAGCACGTCGCCCTCGCCTTCGGTCACCACGAGCGACACCACTTCCGAGGCGTCCGTCAGCTTCATGCCGCGCACGCCGTGCGCGACGCGGCCCATCGGACGCACTTCGTCTTCGGCGAAGCGCACGGCCTTGCCGTTCGACGCGAACATCAGCACGTCGCGCGTGCCGTCGGTCAGCGCGACGCCGACGAGACCGTCGCCGTCGTCGAGATCGATCGCGCGGATGCCGTTCGCGCGCGGCCGCGAGTAGTCGGCCAGCGACGTCTTCTTGACCGTGCCTTGGCGCGTGGCGAAGAACACGTAGCGGTCGGCCGGAAATTCGCGCACCGGCTGCACGGCTTGAATCTTTTCGTCCGATTCCAACGGCAGGAGGTTCACGATCGGCTTGCCGCGCGACCCCGGGCCCGCGTCGGGAATCTGGTACACCTTGAGCCAGAACACGCGGCCGCTCGAGGTGAACGTGAGCAGCGTGTCGTGCGTGTTGACGATCCAGATCTGCGAGACGAAGTCTTCTTCCTTCACCGCCGTGGCCGAACGGCCCTTGCCGCCGCGCTTCTGCGCGCGGTACGCGCTGATCGGCTGGCGCTTGACGTACCCCGTGTGCGACAGCGTGACGACGACGTTCTCCGGCTCGATCAGGTCGAGCACGTCGAGGTCTTCCTGGCTCGCCTGGATCAGCGTGCGGCGCTCGTCGCCGAACGCCTCTTTCACCTCGAGCAGTTCGCCGCGGATCAGCGCGAGCAGCACTTCCGGATCGGAAAGAATCTCGATCAGGCCGCGGATCGTTTCGAGCAGCGCCTTGTATTCGTCGGTGAGCTTGTCCTGTTCGAGGCCGGTCAGGCGCGACAGGCGCATTTCCAGGATTTCCTTCGCCTGGATTTCCGACAGCTGGTAGCCGCCCTCGCCGAGGCCGTCGGTCGACAGCGCGTCTTCGGGCCGCGAGAAATCGGAACCGGCCGCCGCGAGCAGCGCGCTGACGAGACCCGGCTCCCAGCGCCGCGACAGCATGCGCTGGCGCGCGATTTCGGGCGACTGCGACGTGCGGATCAGCTCGATCATCTCGTCGATGTTCGCGAGCGCGACGGTCAGGCCTTCGAGGATGTGCGCGCGGGCGCGCGCCTTGCGCAGTTCGAAGATCGTCCGGCGCGTGACCACTTCGCGGCGATGGCGGATGAACGCCTCGAGGATTTCCTTCAGGCCGAGGAGTTTCGGCTGGCCGTCGACGAGCGCGACCATGTTGATGCCGAACGTCACCTGCAGCTGCGTCTGCTGGAACAGATTGTTGAGCAGCACGTCGGCCATCGTGTCGCGGCGCACTTCGATGACGACGCGCATGCCGTCCTTGTCGGACTCGTCGCGCAGGCCGTCCGGCGCGATGCCTTCGATGCGCTTTTCCTTGTGCAGCTCGGCGATCTTCTCGATCAGCCGCGCCTTGTTCACCTGGTACGGCAGCTCGTGGACGATGATCGCTTCGCGGCCGTTCGAATCGGTTTCGATCTCGACCTTCGCGCGCACGAGAATGCGGCCGCGGCCGGTTCTATACGCTTCCACAATGCCCGAAGCGCCGTTGATGATGCCGCCGGTCGGGAAATCGGGGCCGGTGACGTGGCGCATCAGTTCGTCGACGGTCAGTTCCGGCTCGTCGATCAGCGCGATCGTCGCGTTGATGACTTCGGACAGATTGTGCGGCGGCACGTTCGTGGCCATGCCGACCGCGATGCCGGCCGAGCCGTTGACGAGCAGGTTCGGCACGCGCGTCGGCAGCACCGTCGGCTCGAATTCCTTTTCGTCGTAGTTCGGCTGGAAATCGACGGTTTCCTTGTCGATGTCGGCGAGCAGTTCGGAGGCGATCTTTTCGAGGCGGCACTCGGTGTAGCGCATCGCCGCGGCTTCGTCGCCGTCGATCGAGCCGAAGTTGCCCTGGCCGTCGACGAGCGGGTAGCGCAGGGAGAAATCCTGCGCCATGCGCACGAGCGTGTCGTAGATCGACGAGTCGCCGTGCGGATGGAATTTGCCCATCACGTCGCCGACGATGCGCGCGCACTTGACGTAGGGGCGGTTCCAGAAGTTGTTCGCTTCGTACATGCCGAACAGCACGCGCCGGTGGACCGGTTTCAGGCCGTCGCGCACGTCCGGGAGGGCGCGTCCCACGATCACGCTCATCGCGTAATCGAGGTAGCTCTGTTTCATCTCGTCTTCGATGTTGACGCGAATAACTTCTTTGGCTAGTTCCGCCATCGGGGTTCCATGTCCACAGTGCTGCAAAGAGGCCGACGCCGGGGCGTGTCCCCGGGCGTTGAACGAACGCGGAAGCATACCATATGACGGAGGGTCAGGTCTGCACGGAAGCCTTTGTTTTCCCGGGGCAATTCACCCCCGAAACCGGGCCTACAGGCGCTTGAGTTCCTGTGCCAGAAACACCGGCAATTCCGCGGCCTCGAACTGCGTGCGGAACAGCGGCACGGCGAAGCGGTAGCGCTCGTCCGTGCGGGCGAGCACGAACGCGAGCGAAAGCCGCGCGAACGCGCGCCGCAGCGCTTCGACGTCGGCCGCGGCGCCCGCGCCTTCGACCAGCGCGACGATGTCGGCGAGCGTCGTTTCGCCGTTCGCGGCGACGCGGTAGACGACGATGCGGTCGAGCCGAGACGCGGCCTCGTCCTGGCTCAGCCGCCCCCAGCCGGCGATCGCGTCGAGCGTCGCCTGCGAGCGCAGCGCGCGGTCCAGATGCGGCGCCTCGATCACGGTTTCGCCGCGCTCGAGCGCTTCCAGGCACTCCTGGCACAGGATTGCGACGAGGTTCGCGCGCCGGCCGCTCGCCTCCACCAGCCGCTCGACCAGCGACGGATCGGCGAAGCGCAGGTTCAGGAGCGCGAGCGGCACGGTCGCCAGATCGCGGCAGGCGTCGGGTTCGAGCGCGCCGACCGTGATCACCTCGCCGAAGTTGCGCAGCGGCGACTGGTAGTCGAGCGCCGCCGCGGCGTACAAATCCCAAAATCCTGCGAGCAGGAAATGGCAGCGTCCCTCTTCGGATATCGCCCGCAGCGCCGCCAGTTCGCGATAGTCGTGCGCGGCGTCGTGCCGGAAGAACGGATCGGCCTCGTCGATCAGCAGCAACAGGCGCTTGCCGCCGTGCGCGCGCGCCAGATGCGCGACGATCGCGTCGAGACCGCTGTCGGCCGGCAGTTCGCATTGCGCGGCCAGGCGCGGCAGCAGGCGGTGATCGCGCAGCGAGACGTAGACGCACGCGAGCTGGGGATGCTCGCGCAGGCGCCGTTCGATCGCCTTCATCAGGCTGGTCTTGCCGAGCTGCCGACCGCCCACGAGGAGATAGTTGCCGGGCTCGCGCAGGATCACGCGCGACAACAGCGCCTCGCGGCCGAAGAACGACGAGGGCCGCGCGACGCCACCGCGCGTCTGGTAGGGCGAAATGCGCGTCACCTTGAGCTGCTGCGCCATCTGCCGCAGCAGCACGCGCACCGGATCGCGTTCGAGCAGCCAGGCGGTCTGCGCTTCCACGCCGATGCAAACGTACAAGTTGCTGCGATCGCCGCACCAGGCGCGCAGCGCGCCGGCGTCTGCGGCGGCGGGTACGAACGCGAGCAGTACGTCGAGTCCGGTCTGCACCTGGCGCAGCGGACGCACGAGTTGGGCGCCGTCGAGATCGTCCGGCGGAAACCACACGAGGCAGCGCTCCAGCGTCACCGGCAGTTCGAGCGGAAAGCGCCACTCGAACACGTCGCCGGGCAGCGGCCAGCCGCTCGCGCGTTCGCTGCGCGCGCCGACGCGCAGCGCGAGCATCGCCGCGCGCTGTTCGGCCGCGAGCGCGGCGTAGCCGATCGCGTCGCGCCAGTCGGCCGGCTGCACGCGCGCGGCGGCCAGCGTGTCGTCGCGGCGCCGCAGCAAGCCCAGTGCGCGGTCGATGCGCGCGAGCGCGCCGATCGGCTGGCGCAAGAGGCGCGACGGGTCGCGCTGGATCGGCGCGATCAACGGATGGCGCAGCACCAGCAGCAGTCCCAGCCCGATCGCGATCGCCACGCCGCCGAGCACGATCAGCGTCAGCCAGCGCGCGGTGGTGTCGACCGGCGGCGGCAGCGGCGCATGGCAGTTCAACGGCAGGTACGACTCGGGCAGCGGCGGCGAGCCGGGCATGCAATCCCAGTTCAGCGTTTTCGGGTCGAGACGATGCACGACGCGCAGGCCGCCCAGCGCCTCGGCATAGCGCACGTTGGGACGCACGGTCGCGACGATCTCGTAGTCGGCCGACGAAGTGACGTCGAACACCTTGCCCGACAGCGGCACGTCGAGCACGGCCAGATCGCGCGGCCACTCGCCGTTCTCGCTGGCGTACATGTTCAGGTGCATGCGCAGCGGCACCAGCTCGCTCCATCCGTTGGCGAGGATGGCCGCCGCGCGCGGGTCCGCCACGGCCTGCTTGCCGGCGCTCGCGGCCGGGTACCACTGGCGCATCGCGAGCGGAACGCCGATGAGCAGCAGCGCCACGGCGATCAGCGCGTAGCGCAGCCAGGCCGGCAGCGACCGGATCATGCGGCGCCGCCGGCGAGCACCTGCAGGCCCGCCTGCCGCACCGCGTCGCAGCGCCATTCGACGACGGCGCCCTGCTCGCCCGGCCGCACCGCGACGAGGTTCGCCCAGAACAGCCGGCGCAGATGGCGATCGAGCAGATACGGCTGCGCGCGGCCCAGGCGCGTGCCGCGCAGCCAGGCGCCGATGCGTTCGCGCGCGTCGGCGTCGTCGACGAGCGGCACGAAGCCCTCCCACAGGCGTGCGCTGGCGCCGAGACGATCGGCGAGATCGGCGTCGGTCAGCCGAGCGTCGCCCGCGATCGCACGCAGCGCCTCGTCGATCAGCGCCGGATGCCCGCCGCACAGCGCCGCGAGCCGCGCCACGAGCGCGGCGTCGACGCGCGCCGGATCGAGCTGCGCGCGCGCAAGGTCGCGCAGTTCGTCGGCGCCGGGATCGGGCCAGTATTCGACGCTGGCAATATTCAACAAGGACAGATCGCCACTTTGATACTTCAGTTCGGCCAGCGCCTCGCCGCCGCACAGCATCAGGTGCAGGCGGCCGCTGTACATCTCCGACAGGCTGCGCAGGATGCCGGCGAGCGCTTCGCGCAGCCGCGGCTCGCCCTGCTCGAAGCGGCTGACGAGGCAGAACACGCGCTCGCCGGCCGCGAGGCGCTTTTCGAGCGCCGCCTCGAACGCGAAGTCGGAATCGACGCCGGCGAAGCCGCACTGCGCGCCGAGCGCCTCGAAATAGTCGCGCGACTCGGCGCTGACGCTGTACGGCGGGCGGATGTGCAGCACCGCGCGCTCGCCGTACACGCCGCGCGCGGTCGCGAGCAACTGGTCGCGAAACGGCGGCTGGCCCCAGTGCGCCTGCGACAGCAGCATCAGGATCGGATACGGCGCGAGGCGCGCGAGGCGCTCGAACAGTCCGGCGATGTGCGCCGCATAGGGCTGCCCGGCCGGCTGGCCGCCGACCGGATATTCCGGCTCGAACCCGGCCGCCGTGAGCAGGCGGTCGGTTTCGCGCTCGGACAGGCGCAGGTAGCGCGCGCAGTCGAGCAGCCGGTGGCGATGCTTGCGGTTCGGCAGAGACAGCCCCTGGCGCCAGTTGTTGACGGCTTCGCGGCTCATGCCGATCTCGGTCGCGACGCCGGCCGCGCTCGCGCGGATGCGGCGCATGTAGCCGGAAAGGAGGTCGGCGAATTCGTCGTTGTGCATGGGCGGGGCGGGTCCGGCAACAGGACCGCGCACGCTACGCGACCGCTCGCGAATGTCAAACACGGCGGTCAGACCAGCGCCGCCTTCGCGACGAAGCCCCACACCGCGACGAGCAGCGCGTACTTGAACACCGTGACGGCCTTCGACGGCGCCGACCACGTGGCGGCCTGCACGAAGCGCAGGCGCTGCGGGCTGCGCAGACGCTGCGCGAGCACCAGCAGCGCGAGGAGGCACAGGATGCCGCCGATGATCGACACGCCGGTCGGCCCGAGCGTGTCGAGCACGCCGGCGAACAGCTTCTTCAGTCCCGCGCGGCGGCCGGTGATTTCCATCTCGCCGGCCGCCTGGATCGCCGCGGCGGCCTGGGCCAGCAGCACGGTGCCGAGTCCGAACACGGTCAGCGCGGTCAGCGATCCGACCGCGGCGCGCGGTCGCGTGTATTCGTCCACATATTCGCGCACTTTCGGGCCGAGCCGTTCGCGCAGCGCGGCGTAGACCGCGTCGCGCACGTCGTTTTCGGCGAAACGCAGGCTCGTGCGCGCGTCCTTGTCGCCGTCGGCGTGGAAGACGTCGACGTCGTTGTCGTTGTCGTCGATCTGCACGCGGCGTATCGTGCGCAGCGCGATGGCGCTCGCGCCCTTGCCGAACATCGCGTCGGGCGGCTTGCCGGCGGCGAGGTCGCGCACGTGGCGCTGGCAGTCGGCGGCGCTGAAGCTTTCGGCGTAGACCGCCTCGCCGGTGAGCACGACGAGCTGCGCCTTGGTACCGTCGCGGTCGATGAAGTGTTGCGTGGTCATGGTGCGTCCCCTGGGATTCGTTCGGCGCCGGACGGCGCGGTGGCGAAACTCTAGGGAGCGCGCGTCGGACGCTGAAGACGGAATCTGTCCGGCACGCGGTCGACGCGCTTGACGGACCGTCAAGTCGGACGGCGCAACCCTTCGGCGCCGAATGCGCACTCAGTACCGACGTTCGGTAGTCGGTTCCCCCATGATTTGACGTAAGGAAGCAAGCCCGGCCCCGCGCCGGGCGTCGCCGTTCACCCACCACGAGGGAAAGCCATGCACGCGTTTCATGCCCGCTCCTTGCTGCGCCCGTTTGCGGCGCTCGCTTTCGCGTTCGCCGTCGCGCCGGCCGTTCACGCCGGCGGCAATTCGTTCACCGTGACCAACAACGGCACCGGCGCCTGGGTGCTCGACGGCGTCGAGAATCCGCCGCTGACGCTCACGCGCGGCCAGTCCTACACGTTCCAGCTGCAGGGCGTCAGCGCGATCCACCCGTTCAACATCAACACGATCAACATCACCGGCAACGGCAACCGCTACAACTCGGGCGTGACCAACAACGGCGCGACCGGCAATACCGCGATCACGTTCGTCGTGCCGAACGACGCGCCCGATTCGCTGCACTACAACTGCGCGAACCACGGACTCATGAACGGCCCGATCACGGTCGTCAATGGCGTCGTCGACGCGATCTTCGCGGACGACTTCGAAGTCTGACGGCTACAACGCAAAAGGCGGCCCGAAGGCCGCCTTTTGCGGGAAGCATCGCCGCGGCGAGGTCAGGCCAGCGCGCCGCCGAGATCCTTTTCGATCTTTTCCGGCGAGTCGGTCGGCGCGTAGCGCTTGAGCACCTTGCCGTCGCGGCCGACGAGGAACTTGGTAAAGTTCCACTTGATGCCTTCGCTGCCGAGAAAGCCGGCCTTCTCACTCTTGAGCCAGCGATACAGCGGATGCGCCTTCTCGCCGTTCACTTCGATCTTCGCGAACAGCGGAAACGTCACGTCGTACTCGAGCGAGCAGAAGTTGCGGATCTCGTCGGCGTCGCCCGGCTCCTGGTGGCCGAACTGGTCGCACGGAAATCCGAGCACGACGAGCCCCTGGTCCTTGAACTTGCGATACATCGCTTCGAGGCCCGTGTACTGCGGCGTGAAGCCGCATTTCGAGGCGACGTTCACGATCAGCATCGCCTTGCCCTTGTACGCCTTGAGCGGCTGTTCGTCGCCTTCGAGCGTGGTCGCCGAGAAGTCAAACGCGGTGGTCATGGTCTGCCTCGCCTGTGGGGTTGCGCCTACGATAGCGCGCAGGGCCCGCCTAGTGTACGTGGGGCTCAGTGGACGTGGCCGCCCTCGCCGTGCACGTGGCCGTGCAGCACTTCCTCGACGCTCGCCTCGCGCACTTCGGTCACCTCGATCGCGAAATGCAGCGCGACGCCGGCCAGCGGATGGTTGCCGTCGACGGTCACCTCGTCGGCGTCCACGCGCGTGACGACCACCGACATCGGCCCCTGCGGGCCCTGCGCATGAAACTGCATGCCCGGTTCGATCGCGTCGACGCCCTGGAACGCCACGCGCGGCACGACCTGCACGAGGCCCGGGTGACGCTCGCCGTAGCCTTCGGCCGGGTCGACCACGACTTCGAAGCGGTCGCCGGCCGACTTGCCCGTCATCACTTTTTCCAGGCCCGGCACGATGTTGCCGGCGCCGTGCAGGTAGGTCAGCGGGCCGCGGCCGCTGGAGGAATCGATCACCTCGCCCTCGGCATTGGTCAGGGTGTAATGGAAGGAAGCGACGCAACGCTCGGCGATCTGCATGGGATTCTCACCAGATGGGGATGGGCCGGCGGGCGCCGGCGAACGCGCGAGCATGCGGGCTGTGCGGGCGATTTTCAACCGGATGCCGGCGCGGCCTCGGCTTCGGGATCGCGCGGCCCCCGCGCGAACGCCGCCTGCATTTTCGCATCGTCGCGCAGGCCTTCCCAGCGCGCGATCACCATCGTCGCCACGCCGTTGCCGATGAGGTTGGTGATGGCCCGCGCCTCGGACATGAAACGGTCGACGCCGAGCACCAGCGCGACGCCCTCGACCGGCACGCGCCCGCCGAGCGCGCCGAGCGTCGCCGCGAGCGTGACGAAGCCCGAGCCGGTGACGCCGGCGGCGCCCTTCGACGTCAGCAGCAGCACGGCGATCAAGGTGAGTTCCTCGCGCAGGGAGAGATCCACGCCGAGCGCCTGCGCGATGAAGATCGCGGCCATCGTGAGGTAGATGCACGTGCCGTCGAGGTTGAACGAGTAGCCGGTCGGCAGCACGAGACCGACGACCGAGCGGTCGCAGCCGGCCTGTTCGAGCCGCGTCAGCATGCGCGGCAGCGCCGACTCCGACGACGACGTGCCGAGCACCAGCAGCAGCTCGCCGCGGATGAAGACCAGAAATTTCCACAACGAGAAACCGGACAGGCGCGCGACCGCGCCGAGCACGACGAACACGAACAGCAGGCAGGTGAGGTAGACCGATGCGAGCAGCCAGGCGAGCGACGCAAGCGTGCCGAGCCCGAACTTGCCGATCGTGAACGCCATCGCGCCGAACGCGCCGATCGGCGCGAAGCGCATGATGATGCCGACGACGCCGAACAGCACGTCGCCCGTTTCCGACAGAAAGTCGAGCACGCGCCGGCCGGCCGCGCCGGCATGCGTCATCGCCGCGCCGAACAGCAGCGCGATCAGCAGCACCTGCAGCAGCTCGCCGTCGACGAACGCCGACACGAACGTGTTCGGAATGATGTGCAGCAGGAACGAGACGATGCCCTGCTCGGCCGCGGCCTTGCGGTAGCCCGCGACGGCGCTCGCGTCGAGTTCCGAGGCCTTCGCACCGAAGCCGGCGCCGGGTTCCGCGACGTTCGCGACGACGAGGCCGATCACGAGCGCCGCGGTCGTGAGCACTTCGAAATAGATCAGCGCCTTGAGTCCGATGCGCCCGACGTGGCGCAGGTCACCCATCTTGGCGATGCCGACGACGACCGTAAGAAAGATCACCGGCCCGATGATCATCTTGACGAGCTTGATGAAGCCGTCGCCGAGCGGCTTCATCGCCTCGCCGAACTCCGGCGTCGCGTGGCCGAGCACGATGCCGATCGCGATCGCGAACAGCACCTGGACGTAGAGGTTCTTCCACCACTGGCGCTGCATGCGTCGCTCCTCCCGCGGACGCGGTGACACTACCCAATGCCGAGCCGGAGCGGAACACCCCGCCCGCGCCGTATGATCGGCGTCCGCCGACCGCCGCCGACCGCCTCGTGCTGCCCGACACCGCCTTCGATCTCGCTGCCGCTTCCGCCTCGTTCGGCGTCACCGCGCTCAGCGCGGCGCTCGCCTGCGCCGCGGGCGACGGGCGCGCCGGACGCAGCCTCGCGGCGTTCTTCCTGTGCCTCGCGGCCAGCACGTTCGTCGGCATGGTGATGGTCGGCGCCGACACGTCGCTCGGCGCGGCGGGCATCCGCTGGGCGCGCACGATCAACATTCCGGCCGCTTATCTGCTCGGACCGCTCTTGTACCGCTACGTCGTCACGCTGCTGGCCGGTCCGCGCGCGATGCCGCCGATCCTGCGCTCGTGGCACGTGCTGCCGGCCGCGCTCGGCCTCGCGTTCGCGCTCGCCAACGCGATCGGCGCGCTCGACGAGACGCCGCTCGGCGCCGCGGTGCACCTGTTCGTGTTCCATGCGTGGGTGCTGCAGGGCGTCGCGTATCTCGTGCTCGCGGCATTGCGGCTGCGCGGCACGCGCGCGGCGCTCGAGGAGGTATCGGCCGACGAGGCGAACCTGCGGCTCGCGTGGCTGCGCGTGCTGGTGCCGGTGTTCGGCGCGCTCTGGCTCGTGCTCGGCGCCGACCGGCTGTTCACCGCGCTCGCCGCCGAGCGCTGGCGGCTGTTCGGTTTCGCGCTCGGCTGGGCCACGGTTTTCGCGGTGTACGCACTCGCGTGGTTCGGGCTGCGCCAGCGCATGCTGATGCCGGCCGAACTCGCGCCGCACTACGCGCCGGGCGCGGCGCCGCCGCCCGACGCGGCGAAAGACGCGCGCTACGAACGCTCGGGCCTGTCGACAGCCGAACTCGCGCAGATCGCCGCCGATCTCGAACGCGTCGTGCGCGACGAACGCCTGTACGCCGACAGCGCGCTCGACCTCGCGTCGCTGTCCGACCGCAGCGGCTGGCCGCCGAACTACATTTCGCAGGCGCTCAACCAGGCGCTCGGCCGCAACTTCTTCGAGTTCGTCAACGGTTTTCGCATCCGCGAAGCGGCGCGCTGCCTCGCCGATCCGGCCGACGGCCGCGCGATCCTCGACATCGCGATGGCCTGCGGCTTCGGCAGCAAGTCGACGTTCAACACCGTGTTCAAGCGCATGACGGGCGCCACGCCGAGCGACTACCGCCGGCGCGCGTTCGAGCCGGCCGGATCGGACGTCTGACCCGGCCAGTCCGGACGCGCGGGCGCACACGCCGCGCGAAGCTCGCGGCGTCACCATCGCTCCGAGGAAAACATGCGCCATCTGGGATTCGTACTCTGCCTCGCCGCCGGCAGCGCGAGCGCCGCCGCGCAACGCGAAGACGTCATGACGATACTCGGCAACGTCAGCGGCAAGCAGACCGTAACGCAGGGCCCCGCCGGCACGAACCGCGCGCACTTCCGCTACAACGACCGCGGCCGCGGCGACGACATCGTCGCCACGTGGAAGACCGACGCGAACGGCGTGCTCGTCGAGTACCGCGCGAAAGGCAACAACTATCTGAAGGCGCCGGTCGACGAGACCTACGCGCTCAAGAACGGCAAGGCGACATGGCGCTCGCTCGGCGAACGCGGCGAACGCGCGGTCGCCGCGCCGACGTTCTACGTGCCGGCCAATCCGCCGCCGGAACTGACCGGCGTGCTCGCACGCGCGCTGCTCAAGGCGCCCGACCGCCGCCTGCCGCTGCTGCCGGCCGGCGAGGCGAGCATCGCCGAAGCCGGCACGCTGCAGATCGACACCGCGGCCGGCAAACGCACGCTGACGCTGTATCGCATCAGCGGGCTCGATTTCGTCGCGACGTCCGTCTGGCTCGACGCCGACGGCACGACCGCGGCGCTCGTCAACGGCTGGGGCGGCGTCGCCGGCAAGGACGTCGCCGCGTCGGTCGAGGCGCTGACGCAGCGGCAGACAGCGGCGAACGCGCAATGGTCGGCGCAGCTCGCGCAGCGCGAAACGCACCGGCCCGCCGGCCCGCTCGTCATCCGCAACGCGCGCGTGTTCGATCCGCGCAGCCTGACCGCGACGACCGGCACGAGCGTGCTCGTCGTCGGCGAACGCATCGTGCGCGTCGCGCCGGACACCGAGGTCCAGGTGCCTGACGGCGCCGAGACGTTCGACGCGAACGGCCGCTTTCTGATGGCCGGACTGTGGGACGTGCACAAGCACTACGGCGATGCCGACGGCCTGCTCGACATCCTCGCGGGCATCACCAGCGCCCGCGATCTCGCCAACGACACCGAGGCGTTTCCCGAACGGGTCAGGCGTTTCGACGCCGGCACCGAAATCGGCCCGCGCGTGCTGATGGCCGGATTCATCGACGGCACCGGGCCGAACGCGGGTCCGACCAAGGCGCGCGTCGACAACGCGGCCGACGCGCTCAAGTGGGTCGACTGGTACGCCGACCACGGCTACGTGCAGATCAAGGTGTATTCGTCGCTCAGGCCCGAACTCGTGCCGATCATCGCCGACCGCGCGCACGCGCGCGGCCTGCGCCTCTCCGGCCACGTGCCGTCGAAGATGTCGGCGAAAACCTTCGTCGAAGCCGGCGCCGACGAAATCCAGCATTTCAATTTTATCTTCCTGAGCTTTTTGTATCCGCGCGTGCAGGAAACGCACGACATGACGCGCTTCACCGAAGTGGCGCAGCACGCGCGCGAATACCCGCCCGAGCGCGCCGAGGTGCGCGACCTCATCGCTTTCCTGAAGGCGCGCCACGTCGCGCTCGACCCGACGATTCACTTCTTCGAGGACATGTTTTCGGGCGACCCGACGAGCAAGGTGCCGGCGGCGCTCGCCGACGTCGCGCCGCGTCTGCCGCCGCAGGTGCAGCGCAACCTGTCGTGGGGCGCGCTGGTCGTGCCGAAGGGCCAGGAGGCGCAATACCGCGAGGCGTTCCCGGCGATGCTCAAGCTGCTCAAGGCGTTCCACGACGCCGGCATTCCGCTGATGCCCGGCTCCGACGCGCTCGCCGGCTATTCGCTGCAATACGAGCTGATGCTGTATGCAAAGGCCGGCATACCGAACGGCGAAGTGCTGCGCCTCGCCACGCTGACGCCCGCGCAGGTGCTCGGCGTCGCGGGCGACCGCGGCATGATCGCGCCGGGCAAGCTCGCCGACATGGTGCTGATCGACGGCGACCCGCTCGCGAACATGGCCGACATCCGCAAGGTCGCGCGCGTGTACAAAGGCGGCAGCTGGTTCGATCCGGCCGCGCTCGAACGCGCGCTCGGCATCTCGCCGCGACCGGCGCGATAACGCCACGACAAACCCAAGGAGACCTCGATGTCAGATTCGATCTTCGCCGGCCGCCGGCATTTTCTCGCCGCGACGGCCGCGCTGACCGCCGCCGCGGCCCTGCCCGCGGTCGCCGCCGCGGCGCGCACGACCCGCGCATGGCGCGGCTATCGCGACGCGATCGTCGTCGACACGCTGAGCGGCGGCCCGTCGAACGCCGACGCGACCGAACCGTACGCGACGCTCGACGCACGCGCGCTCGGCGAGGCGCGCGCGTCGGGCATGACCGCGTGCAACGTCACGGTCAGCGGCGTCGGCAGCTACGCCAACGACTACGCCGAAACGATCCGCGCGATCGCGTACTGGAACGGAGAGATCGCGGCGCACCCGGAGCACCTGTCGCTCGTGCGGCGCGCGGCGGATCTTGCCGACGCGAAGAAGACCGGCCGGCTCGGCCTGATCTACGGCTTTCAGGATGCGACGCCCTTCGGCGATGACGCCAAGCGCCTCGACGAGTTCTGGGGCCTCGGCGTGCGCGTGTTCCAGCTCACCTACAACCGGCGCAACCTCGTCGGCGACGGCTGCCTCGAACCCGGCAACGCGGGACTGTCGACGTTCGGCCTGGAACTCGTGGAAAAAATCAACGCGAAGCGCGGCCTCGTCGACCTGTCGCACAGCGGACAGCGGACCGCGCTCGAGGCGATCGCCGCGTCGAAGGCGCCGGTCGTCATCAGCCACACCGCCTGCGCCGCGCTCGTCGCGCGTCCGCGCAACAAGACCGACGAGGAGCTCAAAGCCGTGGCCGACAAGGGCGGCGTCGTCGGCATCTACCTGATGCCGTTCCTGCGCCTGGAAGGCCAGCCGATGGCGCAAGATCTGATCCGGCACATCGAGCACGCGGTGAAGGTATGCGGCGAGGACCACGTCGCGATCGGCACCGACGGCGTGCTGCCCGCGGTCGAAACGACGCCGGCATACCAGAAGATGTTCAAGGAGTTCGTCGCGCAGCGCATCGCGCGCGGCATCGCCGCGCCCGGCGAGAGCGTCGACGTCTACAACTTCGTGCCCGACCTCAATACGCCGGACCGGCTCGACACGCTGGCCGCGATGCTTTCCCAGCGCGGACATGCCGACGCGCGCATCGCGAAAATCGTCGGCGGCAATTTCGCGCGCGTGTTCGGCGAGGTGTGCGGATAAATCCACTCTCGTACAAACACGCAGAAGCCCAAAAACAAAAACCCCCGCGTGTCGCCACGCGGGGGTTTCGATCAAACCTTG
This sequence comes from Tahibacter soli, assembly GCF_025717065.2. Taxonomy (GTDB): domain Bacteria; phylum Pseudomonadota; class Gammaproteobacteria; order Xanthomonadales; family Rhodanobacteraceae; genus Tahibacter; species Tahibacter soli. Next base: position 58,227 of record NZ_JAOVZO020000008.1, read on the forward strand.
CGGTTCGCTCGGGTCTTGCCGGCTATCAGGCGATCTGCACCTGGTCGGCCTGCATGCCCTTCTGGCCCTGGACGGCCACGAAGGTCACGCGCTGGCCTTCCTGCAGGGTGCGGAAGCCGGTGCCCTGGATCGCGCGGAAGTGCACGAACAGGTCCGGGCCGCTTTCCGGGGTGATGAAACCGAAACCCTTGGCGTCGTTGAACCACTTTACGGTGCCGGTCTGACGATTCGACATATCTAACTCCATGAAACAGATTGAAAAAATCACGACCACGGAACATCCGGGCCGAGACTGAGGTTGCAGGGAGCAAGCGGGCGAATCGATGAAGCGGATCGTCGGATCAACTGCACCAGGCCACGTTACCGTGACCCAAGCAAACACAGTGCGGCGAACGATACGCGTGTTTGTCGATCTTGCCAATAGGCAACCCTCAAAATTCGGGGTTAAGTGGTTCCAGCGCCCCTCAACGTTCGCCGCGCGCCCTCCACGACGTTCCCAAACCGCAACCGGGAACGGGTATGTTGTGCCCATCCTGCCGAACGGAGCCTGCCAAGATGCATACGGTACCGGTATGGACCGAAGACCGCCGCGAACTGTGGCGCCGCCTGTCCGAACACCCGATCGGCACCACCGGGTGCGATTTCGACTTCGCGGCGCGCCTGGCGCACGAGCACGGCTGGAGCGCCGACGTCGCCCGCGGGGCGATCGAGGAATATCGCCGCTTCTGCTTTCTCTCGATCGTCGCGGGACACGTCGTGACGCCGAGCGACGCCGTTGACGAAGTCTGGCATCTGCACCTCACCTACACGCGCGACTACTGGGAAACGTTCTGCCCGCACGTGCTCGGCGCGCCGCTGCACCACGAACCCACGCGCGGCGGACGCGACGAAAGCGCCAGGCACCGGCGGCAGTACGCGCAGACGCTCGCGGCGTATCAGGCCTGGTTCGGTGCGCCGCCCGAGAACTATTGGCCGCACGTCGCGCGCGCGTTCGGTGCCGGCAAGGCGTACCGGCGTGTCGACCTGAAAGCGGCGATCGTGCTGCCGCGCCCTCGCCTGCCGTCGCGCCGCGCCTGGGCGTTCGCCGCGGCCGGCGCCGCGCTGCTCGCGGTCGCGCCGCTGATCAAGGCGCAAAGCCTCGGGCCGCTCGACTGGAACGGGCCGTCGTTTCTCGGGTTCTACCTGCTGCTGCTCGTCGCCGGCGCCGTGCTCGCGATCGTGCTGCGCCGGCAGTTGCGCGACACCGGCGCGACGCACAACGCGGTCAATCTCGACCCGTGGCAGACGGCGTATCTCGCCGGCGGCGCGGCGCGCGCGGTCGACGCGAGCGTCGCCGAGCTCCTCGCGCGCAAGGTCGCGTACATGGACGTCGCGGACGACAAGTTCCACGTCGACAATCCGTCAGGCCTCGAACCGCCACTCGACATCGTCGCCCGCGAAGCGCGCAAACCCGTCGCGCTGAAACTGCTCGTCGTGAGGCTGCGCGCGGCGTTCGAACCGCTGCGCGCCAAGCTCGAACAGCGCGGCCTGGTACTGACCCGCGCGCAGGCGTGGCGCGTCGGCGCGCTGTCGGCGCTGCCGTTCGCGCTGACGGCGGCGCTCGGCATCGCCAAGATCATGATCGGCATCAGCCGCGACCGGCCGATCGCGTTTCTGGTGATCCTCGTGATCGTCACCGCCGTGATCGCCGTCGCGCTGTTCTTCAACCGGCCCGAACGCAGCGTCGCCGGCGACGCGGTACTCGCTTCGCTGCGCCAGCGCCACGCGCATGCCACGCGGGCACCGCGCGACAGCGACATCGGCCTTGCCGTCGCGCTCGCCGGCACCGCGGTGCTCAGCGGCACGGCGTTCGCGGCGTATCACGAAGTGCGCAACCCGCCGGGCAGCAGCGGCGACGGCGGAAGCGGCGGCAGCAGTTGCAGCAGCGGCGACGGCGGTGACGGCGGCGGGGGTGGCGGCTGCGGCGGTTGCGGGGGCGGCGGCGACTGAGCATGCGTGCGCCCGACGCGCGTCGGGCGTTTGCTCATCGACAGCGGCGAATCGGGGCTACGCGCTCAGGCGTTCGCGCTCGGCCAGATGCGCGTGCACGACGCGTACGTTGCGGCCGACTTCGGAGACCGCGCGCAACAACTCGTCGGTCGTGACGCCCCAGCGCGTCGCCCAGTAATTCACTTCCCACGTCGCGACGATATTGATCGTGTCGCAGATCCCGGCGGGGCCGGATTGGCTGGTCGTATTTCCGTACACGCTACACCTCGCTTCGATACGGCGGGATGGCGCCGCCGGGAGGCCCTGTGCGTCGAATTCTGCATGCGCCGCCGTGTGATTTCCGTTAAGCGCGAGAGGCCGTGCAACACCGCGTTCGCGGCGCGCGCAACCGGGCTCGGCGGCAGCCGGGAAATCGCAATACCAATGCACAATTACTTTTTTGCATCGCGCTCTTCCGGCAGCATCAGCACGCGCGCATCGAGCGGCTGCCAGCCGGCCGGCGGCGTGCGCGCGGCGCCGCGGCGATCGGCCTGGCGGCCGAACGCCTCCCATTCGCCGAACGCGATCGTGTCGTCGTACAGGCGCTCCGCATCGTTCGGCGCACCGAGCGCGCGCTCGCCGAGCCACACGTACTGCCGGCGCAGGTCGTAGGCCTCGGCGGCGAGCGGCGTGTTCGGATACAGACGCCGCACCATCGCGCTGCCGACCATCTTCGCGAGAATCGACGCGCGCGGTGCGCGCATCATGGTCTGCGCCAGCGTGCCGCACGCGTCGCGCAGGCCGGCGACCCGCGCGATCGCGGCGCCGTCCGGCCGGCACACGCGCACGACGTCGCCGTATACCGGCAACGGCGCGGCGTCGATCGCGCGCCGGCGCAGCGACGGCGCGACGTCGCGCTCTTCCACGAGCGCGCGCATCGGTTCGACGAGCGACGGCGGCGGTTCGGTCGCACGCGTCGCACCGCGCACGAGCGCGATGGACTCGCCGAGGTGGTCGTCGAACGCCGGCGCCTGCGCCGCGCGCCGCACGATCGCGGCGATGTCGTCGTCCGACGGCGCCGAGCCGCGCGGCGTGACGATCCAGTGCGCCCCGTTGTCCGGAAAGCGCTCGACGAGCCGTTCGCGGTATTCCGGGTGTTCGCACGGCAGCGGCTGCACATGGCACGCGAGCGCGGCGACGTACAACGCGTAGGCGTCGTCGCCGTACGAGGTATACAAAGCCGCCAGCGCAGATTCGTACACGTCGGATCCGTGTTCGCCGGCGCCGCGCGGCAGGCCGACGAGCGCCGCCGCGATCGTGCCGTCGCGCGTGCGCCCGGCAAACAGCCGCCTGACGGCACGTTCCCGATAGTCCGCGCCCATGCGGTCGACGATTTCGTCGAGCAGCGCGGTCACCGCCTCGGCCTTGCCGGCCTGCGCGAGCGCGACGCGAAACGCGGTCAACACTTCGCGCTGCGCGGCGGGATCGCCGGCGAGGTGCCGCTGCAGCCACGCCACCGCGTTGCCGGCGCTCGCCGCCTGCGCCGCGCGCGTGCCCTCGCCTTGCGGAAACGCGGCGGCCGTCAGGCCCGCCAGTTGCGCGGTGCGCGCCTGCTGCCTGGCCGCGTCCGCGCGCGCGGCTTCGGCGCGGCGCCACTGCGACGTCGTCGCGGCGAGGCCGGCGATCAGCATCGCGAACGCCAGCGCGACCGCGATCGCCGCCGCCGGGTGCTGCCGCACGCTGCGCCGCCAGCGCTCGTGCCATGCCGGCACGCGCACGCTCACCGCGTTGCCGTCGCGCCGGCGCGCGAGATCGGCGACGAGGTCGGCCGCGCTCGCGTAGCGCCGCGCCGGATCGGGCTCGAGGCAGCGGCGGCAGATCGCGTCGAGATCGGCGTCGGGCGCGTCGCCGCGCAACAGTTCGGCGAGCATCGCGCCGAGCGCGTAGACGTCGGTGCGGCGATCGAGCCGGCGCGCCGCGTCGTGCTGCTCCGGCGCCATGTACGCCGGCGTGCCCGACACGTCGCCGCCGTCGACGCCGCCGTCGGCGTCCATCGCGCGCGCGAGGCCGAAATCGGCGACGAGCGGCTCGCCGCGTTCGTCGAACAGCACGTTGCCGGGCTTGAGATCGAGGTGCAGCAGGCCCAGGCGATGCGCGTAGTCGACCGCCGAGCCGATCGTGACCATCAGCGCGATCGCCTCGTCGCGTTCGACGCGTCGCTCGTCGAGCCGCTGCGCAAGCGTCGCGCCGGCCAGCATCGGCATCGAAAAATAGTGCAACCCTTCAACGACATCGACCTCGTACACCGGCACGATGTTCGGATGGTTGAGCCGCGCGGCGGCGCGCGCTTCGGCGACGAACCGCGCGACCGCCGCGGCGTCGTTCGCGCCGCCGACGACGAACTTCAGCGCGACGTCGCGCGCGAGGCTCGCCTGGCGCGCGCGAAACACCACGCCCATGCCGCCGCGACCGAGGCGTTCGACGAGTTCGTAGTCGTCGAAGCGACGATCTTCGGGATCGTCGCTCGCGAGCGCCGCTTCGAGCTGCGCGGCGACGTCGTCGTGCGCGGCCACGCCGAGCTTGGCGGCGGCCGCCCAGTCGGTCATGCGTGCGCGCCGTCCGACGCCAGCGCGTCGCGCAGGGCCGCAAGGTCGGCGTCGGCCTGCGCGTCGTCGACGCACAGCTGCGTGAGGGCCGCGTGCACGGCCTTCTGGAAGCGCGCGCGCAGACGCTTCAACTGCACAGCGAGCGTGTTCGGCGCTATGCCGAGCCGCGCGGCGAGCGCTGCCAGTTCGCCGTGCGCGGGCGCTTCGGCGAGCCACGGCTCGAGCGCGGCGAACAGCTCGCCGCGGCCGTCGGCGTCGTACTCTGCGCCGAGCGTGCGCCACGCGCCGCGCGTCAGGCACAGCGCGAAGTCGAGATCGAACGCGCGTTCCGGCGTCGCGTCGCCGGCGGCGTCGAACGCGTCGGCGCCGCCTTGTTCGTAGCGTCGGTGCGCCGCGTCGCGCTGCTGCGCGGCGAACCGCGTCAACAGCGCGTACAGAAAGCGGCGGAATCCGCCGACGCCGGGATCGGCGCGCGACCACCAGCTTTCGCGAATCGAACGCAGCAGAAATTCCTGCGCGAGATCCTCGGCGTCGCGCGCGAGCGCGCCGCGCCGGAAGTACGCGACGATCGCCGGGCGATAGTCGCGCACGAGTTCGCCCCACGCCGCGCCGACGTCGCCGGCGGCGCGGTCGCTCGCGCGGATCAGGCTCCAGCGCGTGGTGGGAAAGGCCGGCATGCGCGGCAGTTTACGGCGACGGCGGCGCGGTGCGTTCCTCCGGCAGTTTCAGGAGATTCGGATCGCTCGGCGCCCACCCGGCCGGCGGCGTGCGCGAGCCGGTCTTGCGCTCGGCGGCGCGCTGCATCGCCTCCCACTCGCCGTGGCGCACGACGTCGTCCTGCAGCGCCTCGCGCTCGGCCGGCGACGCGTCGCGCAGCACCTCGCCCATCCAGGTGTAGTCGCGGCGCAGCGCCTGTGCGGCCGTGTCGTCCGGCGTGCCCGACGCGAGCCGCCGCACGATCGCGACGCCGACCATGCGCGCCAGGACCGCGCCGCCGCGATCGGCGACGAGATGCTTGCCGACCGCGAGACAGTCGCCTCGCAGCGCGGCGGCCGGCGCCTTGCACAGCGACACGACCGCGCCGAACGTCGGCAGCGGCACGGCGTCGATCGCCGCGCGGCGCTGTGCGCGCGCCGCGTCGTCGGCGGCCGGCAGCGCGTCGCGCACGATGCCGAACAACGCGCCGAGCCGCGAATCGGCATAGCGGGCGGAAGCCGCCGCGTGCAGCTGCGCCGCGTCGGGCGCGGCGCCGGCCGGCAACAGCAGATGGCCGATCGCCTCGTCGGGCGCGGCGCGCACGAGCGCGTCGTAGCGCGCGCGGTCGCACGCCGCGTCGCGCTGGCACGCCCACGCGAGCGCGAGCGCGGCGAGCGGATCGTTGCCGTAGCGCTGCGCCAGCCGCTCGCGCGCGGCGGCCGGCGGCGCGGCGCTCGCAAGACCCAGGAGCGTCGCGGCGATCAGGCTGTCGCGGTCGGTCTTGCCGGCGAGACGCGCGGTCTCGCGCTCGCGCCAGGCGGCGTCGGACAACGGCGCGGCACCGGCCGCGAACGCGGCGCCGAGCGCGAACACCGCGGTCCAGCGGACTTTCTTCGAAACGGTCATGCATGACTCCCCATCGGTTCGACGACCCGTCGCCGTCGTCTTGCCTATGCGGGCACCGCGCGAACGATGACACGCGCGGTTACGCATCCGACAGGCGCCGCGCGACGGCGCCGACGTCGCGCAGCGCCTTCTCGATCGCGGTGCTCCACGACAGCCCGCAGCCGACGCGCACGTGCCGCGCGTAGTCGCCGCGGTTCGAAAACAGGTGCCCCGGCAAGATGCCGACGCCCTTGGCGAGCGCCGCCTCGAACAGCGCCTGCCCGTCGATCGGCGGCGGCAGCTCGACCCACAGCGTCATGCCGCCGGCGGGCTCGCTCGCGCGCGTGCCTTCGGGCCAGTGGTCGAGCACGGCCTGCCGGTACGCCTGCGCGTTGCTCGCCAGCGCGCGCCGCAGGCGACGCAGGCCGCGTTCCAGATCGTGACGCGCGAAGAAATCGATCAGCGCGAGCTGCGGCAGCGTCGCGGTGGCGACGGTCGAGAAACTCTTGGTGCGCAGCAGCTCGGAACGGCGCCGGCCACCGAGCATCCAGCCCACGCGCAAACCCGGCGCGAGCATCTTCGAATACGAGCTGCAGGTGACGACGTGCTCGCCGTTGTCGTAGCGGCGCAGCGGCGACGGCCGCTCGCCCGAATACGCCAGTTCGCCGTAGAGATCGTCCTCGATGATGACCGTGCCGCGCGCCGCGCACGCCGCGACGATCGCGCGCTTGTCGTCTTCGTTCGTGACGCTGCCGAGCGGGTTGTTGAAATTGGGCACCAGCAGCGCCGCACGCACGGGATGGCGCTCGATCAGCTCGCGCAGCTGCGCCGCGTCGATGCCGCGGCCGGGCAGATTCGGCACTTCGAGCACGCGCAGGCCTTGCGCCGCGACCGCCTGCAGCAGTCCGTGGTACGTCGGCGTTTCGAGCACGACGACGTCGCCGGGCCGCGTGACCGTGCGCAGCGTCAGGCTGATCGCCTCGAGCGCACCGGCGGTGATCACGACTTCGTCGGGGTCGATCTCGACGCCGCATTGCGCGTAGCGCTGCGCGATGCGTTCGCGCAGCGCCGGCAGGCCCTGCGGCGACGTGTAGCTCAGCGCGGCGGCCGTGTCGCGCCGCATCGCGCGCGCGACCGACGCGGCGAGCGCGCCGGCCGGCAGCAGCGCGAGATCGGGCGTCGCCGCGTGCAGCGGCACGAGATCGCGCCGCGACTGCACGTCGAGCACGCCGAGCAGCGCCGGATTGCGCACCGGCATCGGCGCGCGCGACAGGTGCCGCGCGCGAGTTGCCGCCGGCACCGCCGCCGGCGCCGAGCGCACGTAGTAGCCCGATCGTTCGCGCGCTTCGACGAGCCCCTCGCGTTCGAGCTGCTGATACGCCTCGACCGCGGTCGCGAGGCTGATGCGCTGGTCGCGGCCGAGCCGGCGCAGCGACGGCAGACGTTCGCCGGCGCGCAGCACGCCGCGATGGATCTGGCGGCGCATGCGATCGGCGAGGCGTTCGTACAGCAGATCGCGGGTCATCGTGACTATCCGAATCTGTACCGGTCGAAATCGATACTAGCTGAATCTGTATCGGTCGGCTGCCGCGCCCTACCCTGAGCATCCCGTCAAGCCGCGTGCTCCGCCATGACCCTCGCAACGCCCGCCGAATCGCGCACCGCCCTGATCCAGCTCTTCGTCGCCGAACTCCTGATCGGTTCGGTCGGCGTCTTCGTGCACGAAAGCGGCCAGAATCCGATCACCGCCGTGCTGTTCCGCTGCGTGTTCGGCAGCTTGTTCCTGCTCGTCTGGGGCGGCGCGCGCGGACTGTTTCGCGGCCTCGCCGCCGAACGCGCGCTGATCCGCTCGGCGATCGTCAGCGGCGTGCTGCTGGTGCTCAACTGGGTCGCGCTGTTCGCCGGCATGGCGCGCTCGTCGATCGGCGTCGCGACGATGGTCTATCACTTCTTTCCGTTCGTCATACTGGGTCTCGCCGCGCTGTTCTACGGCGAACGCACGCGCGCGGCCGACATCGGCTGGACCGCCGTCGCGTTCGTCGGCGTGCTGTGTTCGGCCGATCCGTTGAAACTTCTGGCAAGCGCCGACGCCGGCTACCTCCTCGGCGTGGGCCTGACGTTCGTCGCGGCGGTGCTGTGCGGCGCGTCGCTGCTCTTGTCGCGGCGCATCAGCCGCGAGCGGCCGCTCGCGGTCGTCACGATCCAGTGCCTCGTCGGCGTCGTCATGCTCGCGCCGTTCGCCGACTATGCCGCCGTGTGGAAAACCGGTCCGCACTGGTTCTGGCTCGCCGGGCTCGGCCTGATCCACAGCGGCGTGTGCTACGTGCTGTTCTACTCGTCGTATCCGCGCCTGAAAGTGGGCACGATCGCGGTGCTCGCCTTCATCTATCCGGTGATCGCGCTCGCGCTCGACTACGCGCTGTACGGCCGCACGCTCGCGCCGGTGCAATGGGCCGGCGTGGCGCTGATCGTCGTCGGCACGCTCGGCGTGAACCTCAAGTGGCAGTGGCGGCGGCAGGTCGTCGCGCGGGTTTGAATACCGGAAGTCCGTCGACGCGGGCGGCAGGCGTCGCTACCGTGTCACACATCGCCATTACGGTTTTCGCCATGAAATCCCCGATGTCCGGCACCCGCGTGCAACGCGAATACCGCAACGACAAGGCGGTTTTCCTGTGGGGCTTCATGGCCGTGTGGCTCGCGATGCTCGTCGCGATGACTTACGTGGCCGTACGCGACGGGGGCATTCCGGGTTCGCGCTGGGGCGTGCCGGTGCTCGTGCTGTTCTGGCTCTTCGGCATCGGCGCGGCGCGCTGGGCGGCGACGTTTTCGCGCGTGCGGGTGACGCTCAGGGCCGACGGCGTGCTCGTGCGCGAACGCTTTCCGTTCCACGCGATCGAAAAACGCTACCGCTCGCGCGATCTCGCCGCGCCGCGCATCGACGAGAGCAAGGACGGCGACGGCGATCCTTACTTCAGCTGCGTGCTGGAACTGCCCGGCGGACGCCGCGTCGCCGTCGCCGAAAGCGGTCATCGGCCCGACGTGGAGGCGGCGCTCGACGCGTTGAAGGCGAGTCTGGCGAGCGTCAGGCGCGACTGACGCTATCGCTCGCCGACGTTCGACACCGCGTTGTAGATCACCGGCATTTTTCCCTGCCACGCGCGCCACGCGTCGCCGCCGGTCGCCAGCTCGGCCATGAAATGGGCGACGTTGATCCGGCTCGTCTTGCCGGGATCGAAGATCGCGCTTCGGATGGGCGAGGCATGCAACGCGTACTCGGTGACTTCGCCTTCGTCGATCAGCGAGTCCGGCCGCACCGCGCACCATTGGATCGCCGCGTCGTCCCGGCCGATCCGCGTACGCAGATAATCCGCCGCGTCCTCGTTGTCGGCGTGGGGCGGCAGCAGCCGGCGAAAAAGCCCGACGATGCATCGTTCGCCGAACGACACCGGCTCGTGCAGATCGCGGTTGCCGTTTCCGGCGGTGTTCATGAGCACGAACCTGACCGACTTTTCCGGCTTGCCGGCCTTGACGGCATCGCACAACCGGCGGACGGCGTCGGTCACCAACCGTCGCGGAGCCCCGAACATCCCCTTGAGGCTGAGCGTGTGCCCGAGGCACGAGGCCAGTGCGTCGCAGCCGTCGACATGCCCGGCCACCTGCGCGTCGCTCAGTTCGAGAATGCCGGCGCGAATCACCGACAGGTTTTCATGGTTCCCGACCGTCTCGATGAAACGGTCCGGCGAGCGAACCACTGCCCTTACGTTCTCGCCACGGTCGAGCAGCTGCTTCACGAGCAATCGACCGGTGGCGCCGCTGGCTCCAACCACAAGCGTCGTCATCTCGTTCCTTCGACCATGCGCGGGCGTTCCGTCACACGGTGCGCCGCTTGAGCACCGCGAACCAGAAGTGGCGAGCGTCGTCGATATGCCCCGCGCTGTCGAGACGCAGCGTCTTCTTCGTGACCGAGTCGAGCACGTTGGCGCCGACGACGTCGATCTCGCGAGCCCGTCTGGCAACGACGACGTCCGAGTGGCTCTCGTACGAACGCGTGCTGTCGAACAGCGCGGCGGCCCTGGGCGCGGTCATGTTCGTGCCGCGCGCACAGGCGACGATGTCGCCCACGTCCGGCTGGCCGCCGGCTTCGCCGAGCCGAAAGCCCCAGTAGGCCGCGCCGGCGTCGCCAGTCTTCCTCGCCTTCACGAAATGGCGGATGAACACCGAATGGCTTTGTGCAAAAGGAAACTCCGCGCGGCGAAAGCCGGCGCCCTGCATGATCGCCGACATGCCGACGGCCGACCAGAAATACCGGTCGTCCTGGATGTCGAGCAACGTCGGCGAACCGCCGCCGACCGAGCAATAGGCGTCGAGCACGTGCTGCGCAAAGGCTTCCTCGTCGTCGGTGTGGCCGATCGTCTTGCGATTTTCGGGTACGTGCCACGCGGAAGCGCCCCAGTGCGCCCATTCGCGGTTCGCCGATTCGACGATGGACTGAAGGGTGGCGGGCATGTCGTCCTCTCCCGGTTGGCGGTCTCGCACGGTTTCCTTTCCAGTGCGGCGAAGCCGGCGAATCTCGCATCGTCGATGCGTGCGCATCGAACGGCGGGCTCCGGTGCTAAGGTCGGCTTTCGGTAGACGAAATTCCCGCATGTCGCCCACACGACTCCCGCTTTCGCGATCGCAGATCCTCGACTTCCGGCGGCGCGTCGGTTCGCTTGACGAACGCCTGCCGGCCGGCGCGGCCTCGTTGCGCCGCGCCGCGTGGGCCGGCCTGCAGGATTCCATGCCGCGCGCCGCGCTGCTGTCGATGCACGCGCGCGTCGACGGCGTCGATCCAACGGCCTGGGAGCACGACTCCCTCGTGCAGCTGTGGGGGCCCCGGTTCCACAACTACGTCGTCGCCGCGAAAGACGTCGCCGTATTTTCGCTGGGACGCCTGCCCGACGACGCTCGCCGTCGCGCGCGGGCGCACGACCTCGCATCGCGACTGCACGCGCTGCTCGACGGCGGCGGCAGGCCGTTCGGCGAGGCGGGCCGCGCGTTGGGTGTCGTCCCCAACGGCCTGCGATACGCCGCCGCGACGGGAACGATCCTGATGCGCTGGGATGGCGCCAGACAACCGGTGATCCGGACCGTCACGGCGCCGGACGTCGATCCGGCAGACGCGCGCCTCGAACTCGCGCGGCGGTATCTCCATATCTTCGGCCCTGTCACCGCGGCGTCGTTCGCGGAATGGGCGGGCATCCACCCTGCCGAGGCGCGCGCGGCGTTCGCGATCCTCGCCGACGAACTCGTACCGGTGCTTGCGCCGATCGGCGACGCGGCGATTCTCGCGAGCGACGAGGCGGCTTTCCGGCTGCCGTCGTCGTCACCCGCGCCTGCCCGGCTGCTGCCGAGCGGCGACGCGTATTACCTGCTGTGGGGTCGCGACCGCGAGCTGCTCGTACCCGACTCAGGGCAGCGCAACGCATTGTGGACATCCCGCGTATGGCCCGGCGCACTGCTCGTGAACGGCGACATCGTCGGCACGTGGCGACGGACGGGGGCCGTCGTTACGGCGGAGCCCTGGCGTCGGTTGTCACCACCCGAACGCGAGGCCGTCGAGGCCGAAGCGCAAACCCTGCCGTTGCCGGATGCGGACGGCGCGATTGCCGTTCGCTGGCAACGAGGGGATGCGCGCGCCTGACGATACGTTTTCATGGCGCTCCCGGACGGGAGTCGGACCGGAAACGACAACGGCGACGGCACCGCCGTCGGATTCGCGCGCGAGCGCCGCGAGCGAACGTCACGACGCCTGGAACGGCAGCGGCTTGAGCGAAGCGGCCTTGAGATGGAACCAGCGCGGGCCTTCGGGCCATTTTTCGGGCGTGTCGAGGCGCCGGTCGGCCTGCTTGCCGATGATGAGATGGTGTGTCTGTCCGACGACGAACGCTTCGAGATCGCCGGCTTTTGCGCCGAACGTCGCTCTGGGCATCTCGATACAGGGAACGACGACATTGATCCGTTTTCCGTTCAACGCCGCAGGCCCTTCGACGACGAGATACGTCGCGGTCGTTCCGACGAGCATGACGCCGCAGCCGGCCTGCCCGGGCTCCACGGACACGAGCTTGGCGACGACGCGCCCTTCGTCGGACTGCCGCGCCACGGCGTCGGCATGGAAGACGGCAAGCGGCAGGAGCAGTGCGGCAAGTACGCGCATGTTCGACGGTCTCCTCGACAGGGGCGTCGGCACCGCCGATGCGGGCGCCGCCGGTGCCGAATCATAGTCCCGGCGACACCGGGCAACGACGACTTCGACGGCGTCGCGTCAGTCGCCGTTCGGTTTTGCCGCGAGAACGAATCGCCGCAACTGATGGGCCGCACCGAAGCACTCGGCATGGGCTTCCGGCAACACCTCGTCGGCTCGGGAACCGACGATGCCGGCGACGCGCTCGACCGTCGGGTCGAGTTCAAGGTGGTGCAGTGTCGGCAGGTCTGCGTAGCAAACGGGACAACCGCCGAACACCGACCGGACGACGGCCTGCTGCGATCGTGAGACGAATCGTCGATTGGTGCCCCGGGCCGGACTCGAACCGGCATGACGGTTGCCCGTCGACGGATTTTAAGTCCGTTGCGTCTACCGGTTTCGCCACCGGGGCAGAACGCGCGGCGATGTCGTGCGCGGCGGCGCGGCATCGTCGCGAAAGCATGCGGCAATCGTTGCGAAAGCGAAAGACGTCTCCGTCGCGCAAAAAAAAAGCCCCGGCCATGCCGGGGCTTTGGTGTAGCGTGGAGCGGGAAACGAGACTCGAACTCGCGACCCCGACCTTGGCAAGGTCGTGCTCTACCAACTGAGCTATTCCCGCACCGTGTTGCGATCTGCCGGAAGCGCAGCGCGTCGTCGTTGTTCGTACGACGCGCCGTCCGGGGGCGCGCATCATACACGAACGATCCGTGATGTCACTACCCCTGCGCGTGCAATCCGGCGTCGATCGTTCGTCGCCGCGCGACCGTGTCTTTGCTTCGACGACGGCTGTGTGCTCGGACCGGCACGTGCTCGGCTAGCATCGACAGCGCGCTGCGATCGTCTCGAACCGGAAGCCTTGCATGAATCGATGGATCAACAAGATCGCCGGACACGTCGGCGTTGCGCTGATGTTCGGCTGCGGCGTCGTCGCCTGGGCGTTGTGCGCGTCGTGGTACGGCGGCCGGTCGCCGAACCTGGCGATGGGCGTGCTGCTCGTGATTGCGCTGGTGTCTGCGGCGATCGTCGTCCATGAGCTCGGCCACTATGCAGGCGCGCGTCTGGCGGGCATGACCGTGCTGATCGTGAACGTGCTCGGCCTGGAGGCGCATGCGCAACGCCGCGGATGGCGAATGCTGCTGCCGCGCAGACGATTGACGGGCATCTCGGGCTACGTGTTCGCCTCGCCGTCGCCGAATCGGCCGATGCGTCCGCAGATGCTCGTGCTGATCGCCGGCGGACCGGCGGCCAATTTTCTGATCGCTGCGGCGTGCGGCATCGTGGGATGGCTCGTGTTTCCGGGGCCGGAAGGCCGGCTGCTGCTCGCGTTCGCAACGCTCAACGCGGGTTTCTGCGTGGTCAACCTGATACCGCGCCAGACCCCGATGCCGAGCGACGGCCTGTCGCTGTACACGTGGTTGCGCGGCGTCGACGAGAACGCGCCCGACCTCGCCTTCACGCGCATCCTCGCGCGCTCGATCGCCGGTCAAACGGCCGATGAAATCGCCGGCGACGAACTGGCGGCGTTGGATTCCCTTCCTGCACAATTCCCCATAATCTCTTTGTGGTTTCGCTTCAGGGCGGACCAGAATCGCGGCGACTGGCAATCGGCCGTTGCGCATGCCGATACGCTCGGCGCGCTCGTCAAGGCGCTCGATCCGGCGGTGAGAACGGCAATCTCGGAATTCCTGGCGCTGTTTCGCATGGAGCTTGCGTTCTCGCGCGCGATGCTGACCGGCGACGCGGCGTGGCTGGAAAACGGTCGCCTGACGCCGAAATTGCTGAAGTCGTCGCCGTGGTTGTTGCCGCGTTGCGAGGCGCTCAAGGCGACGTTGCGGGGGGATGAGCGCCGATGTGCGGAATTGCTCGAGATATCGAGGCGGTATGCCGACAACTCGGTCGAGGCAGCGGTGGGGCGTAGCGAGGCGCGTCTGCGGGAATATGTGGCGACTTCTCGCAAAAGCTGACGGGCCGTAGCGGGAACGCGACGCCTGTTCGTGAATTTTTCTTAGAAAATTCAATCTAACGACGAGCGAGACGCGCCCCGTTCAAAGAAGCCCCGCGCTGCGGCCTTTGCCTCGTGCGAGGCATGGAAGCTGGATACCGGCCTGCGCCGGTATGACGCGCTGGAAAGAACGGCGCGAGCTTCATGGGCGATCCGGCGACACCGCCGATCCCGAATCCCACCCAACAAAAAACCCGCTTGCGCGGGCTTCTGTCGAATCTTGATGGAGGCCTGGGTCGGAATCGAACCGGCGTACACGGCTTTGCAGGCCGCTGCATGACCACTCTGCCACCAGGCCGTCTACCGCGAGGCACCCGCTTTGCGGCGAGCACGTCACTTAAAAAACAAAACCTCGGAGGGCCGAGGTTTCGTTGAAATCGTGGAGCGGGAAACGAGACTCGAACTCGCGACCCCGACCTTGGCAAGGTCGTGCTCTACCAACTGAGCTATTCCCGCACCGGAGACCGCGCATTTTAGGGATCGCGGCATCGATGTCAACTGTTTGTCGCAAACTTTCCCGCGCCGCCCGCCGATGCGGCCCGATTCTGCTCAATCCCTGAGCAATTTCGCGCAAGTCTGCTGAAATCTTGAACAAAATCGCCGCTTTCGCGACCTCGCCGCGTCCTACTGGTGGTCGCGCAGCACCGGCCAGGCCGCTCGTACGTACACGAACGCCGAATAGATCGTCAGGATCGCGGCGCCCACGAGCAGGTATTCGCCGATGCGGTACAGCCGCAGCTCGGAGAAATCGTGCTGATGCAGCAGCACCACGAGCGCGACCATCTGCACCACCGTCTTGACCTTGCCGACCAGCGCTACGCGCACGCGCGTGCGCTGCCCGATCTCGGCCATCCACTCGCGCAGCGCCGAGATGCTGATCTCGCGGCCGACGATCACCGCACTCGTCACCGCGAGCATCGGCGTCGGGTTCTGCTGTACGAGCAAAAACAGCGTCACCGCCACCATCAGCTTGTCGGCGACGGGATCGAGGAACGCGCCGAACGCCGACGTCAGCCCGTAGCGCCGCGCGATCCAGCCGTCGAGCCAGTCGGTCAGCGCCGCCGCGATGAAGATCGCCGCTGCGGCAAGGTTCGCGCCGCGAAACGGCAGGTAGAACACGACCACCATCACCGGCAGCAGCAGGATGCGGAACAGCGTCAAAATCGTCGGCAGGGTCAGGCGCATGTCGTCTGCATTGGGGGGCGGGCTGGCGGTGCGGGCCGAGTGTGACACGCGACTAGCAGTTCATCCATGGAACCGCGCATAGATGCGCTCGGCAAGGTCTCTGCTGACTCCTTTGACCCGCATGAGTTCCTCGACGCCCGCGTTGGCGATGCCGCCGAGGCCGCCGAAGTGCTTGAGCAGCGCGGCGCGCTTCTTCGCGCCGACGCCTTCGACTTCCTCGAGGCTGCTCTTTTCGCGCGCCTTCTCGCGGCGCTGGCGATGCCCCGTGATCGCGAAGCGATGCGCTTCGTCGCGCACCGCCTGGATCAGGTGCGACGCCGGCGAATCGGGGCCGGGCCACAGCGTGCGGCCCGAATCGCCGAGCACCAGCGTTTCGTGGCCCGATTTGCGCTCGCTGCCCTTGGCGACGCCGACCACGAGCACGCCGGTGACCGCAAGATCGGCCAGCACCGCAAGCGCCTGCGCGACCTGGCCCTTGCCGCCGTCGATCAGGAGCACGTCGGGCAGGTTGCCCTCGCCCGCCGCGAGCCGCTTGTAGCGGCGTTCGAGCGCCTGGTGCATCGCGGCGTAGTCGTCGCCGGGCTGGATGCCCGCAATGTTGAAACGTCGATATTGGGATTTTTCCGGCCCCTCGGGACCGAACACCACGCACGAGGCGACCGTCGCCTCGCCCATCGTGTGGCTGATGTCGAAGCACTCGATGCGCTGCGGTACTTCGTCGAGTTCCAGCAGTTCGCGCAGCGCCTCGAAGCGGTCGCGCACCGTCTGGTGGCTCGACAGGCGCAGCGCGAGCGCGGCGTCGGCGTTCTTGATCGCAAGTTCGAGGAACCGCGCGCGTTCGGAACGCACGCTCGCCTTGATCTCGACCGCGTGCCCGGCCTGCCCCGCGAGCGCTTCGGCGAGCAGCGCGCCCTCTTCGGGCGCGTGGCTGACGATGATCTCGGACGGCACCGGGCGGTCGAGGTAGTACTGCGCGACGAACGCGGCCATGACGTCGGCCTCGCTCGCGTCGAGCGGCAGCTTCGGGAAGTAGTCGCGCGAGCCCAGGCTGATGCCGTTGCGGAAGTACAGCACCGAGACGCACGCGAGACCGTTGCCGATGCGGCACGCGAGCACGTCCATGTCGGCGCTCGCGCCCTGCACGTAGTGCCGCGCGAGAATCTGCTTGAGCGTGCCGATCTGGTCGCGCACCGCCGCGGCGCGTTCGAATTCGAGCGCCTGGCTCGCGCGTTCCATGCGCGCGACGAGTTCGTCGATCACCGTCGTGCTCCTGCCTTCGAGGAACAGCGCCGCGTGGCGCACGCTCTGCGCATAGTCGTCGGGCTCGACGAGGCCGACGCACGGCGCGCTGCAGCGCTTGATCTGATACTGCAGGCACGGCCGCGAGCGATTCTTGAAGTAGCTGTCCTCGCACTGGCGCACGAGAAACAGCTTCTGCATGAGATTGAGGCTTTCGCGCACGGCCCACGCGCTCGGATACGGGCCGAAGTAGCGGCCCTTGCCGGTGCGCGCGCCGCGGTGGAACGTCATGCGCGGCACGTCGTCGCCGGTCGACAGAAAAATATACGGGTAGCTTTTGTCGTCGCGCAGCAGGATGTTGTAGCGCGGCTTGAGCGACTTGATCAGCTGCGCTTCGAGGATCAGCGCCTCGCCTTCGGTGCGCGTGAGCGTCACCTCGACGCGCGCGATCTGCGCGATCATCGCGTTGATGCGCGGTTCCAGGCGCGGCTTGAGAAAATAGCTGCCGACGCGCTTCTTGAGGTCGCGCGCCTTGCCGACGTAGAGCAGCTCGCCGCCCGCGTCGATCATGCGATAGACGCCCGGCGAGCCGGTGAGGTTGCGGACGAAGGCCTTGCCGTCGAACGGAACGGCGGGGTTCTGCGGTTCTTCCATCGGTCGATTGTAGTGCGGCGCCGCGGCCGGATCGTGCCCTGATTGGGGCCCGCGGCCGCGTTGCAAGCCCCGGCCTACTCCCCGACCGGTATCCGCGTGCACGTGCCGTTGAAATCGACGCGGACGATTTCGTGCGCGTTGGTGTTGGCGATCCACAGCGCGCCGCCGCCGAGGCTGATGCCTTCGGGCTCGTGGAAGCGGTACGGCAGGTTGAACGCGCGCACTTCGCCGGTCTTGATGTTCAGCGCCTTGAGCTTGCTGTTGTAGCTGTCGGCGATGAACACGATGCCGCGCGGATCGACGCACAGCCCCAGCGGGTGCTGCAAGCGTACGTCTTCGCGCTTGCCCGCGCTGTCGCCGAAGTCCCACGGGCCGTGGCCGATGATCGTCGTGACGCGGCGGTCCGAGAAGCGCACCGCGCGGATCGCGCCCGCGCCCGCGTCGGCCACGAGCAATGCGTGCGCGAGCACGCCGACGCCGCTCGGCTGCGCGAAGCTCGCATACGCGCCCTCGCCGTCGTCGATGCCGAAGCGCCCGCTGCCGGCGAGGATGTCGAGGCTGCGCCGGGTCAGATCCAGATCCCACACCTGGTGCTGGCCCGACACCGTGAAGTACACATGTTCGTTGTGGACCGCGACGTCGACCGGCGCGCACATCGCGACGGCGGCGGGATCGGGGTGGTTCTGCGGTCGTTCGCGGCCGAGCTTGCCGGTGCCGGCGACGGTATCGACGTCGCCGCTGAGAATGCGCACGCGACGGATCGCGTGGTTGCCGGTGTCGGCGATGTACAGCACGTCCTTGCCGAACGCGAGGCCCTGCGGCGACGACAGGCCGCAGTCGATCAGGCGTCCGTCCCAGTAGCCGGCGTTGCCGGAACCGAACTGGCGCAGGATGCGGCCCTCGTGCGTCGTTTCGAGCACGCGGTGGTGCGCCGTGTCGGCGATGTACAGGTGCTTTTCGTTGGCGATCACGCGCGCCGGAAACGCCAGCGGCAGCCGCGGCTCGGGCCGCGACACGGCCGGCCACGGCTCGTAGATGCGGATGTCGCGCTGCGTCGCCTCGTCGAGCAGGCTCGCCACGCGGCGGTCGATTTCCTGGCGCCGCCCCTCGCCGGTGTACAGGCCCGCGAGGCGGCCTTCGGCATCGAGCAGCACGACGCTCGGCCACGCGCGCACGCCGAACTGCTGCCACAGCACGAAGCCGGGATCGCTCGCCACGGGATGGCGCAGGTGATGGCGGTTGACCGCCTTGAGCACGGCGCGCGTGTCGCGCTGGCTCGTGTATTTGGGCGTGTGCACGCCGATCACGCAGAGGCCGTCGTGATAGCGGTTCTCAAGCCACGCGAGGTCGGCCAGGAGGTTGACGCAGTTGATGCAGTCGAACGTCCAGAAATAGATCAGCGTGACGCGGCCGTGCAGGTTCACCGGGCTCGGCGCGTGCGGCGTGTTGACCCATTCCAGGCCGGCCGGGAATTCGAAGGCTTCGGTGACTGCGCTCATGCGGGCGGCTCGTTCCGGGGAGCCGATTATGCGCGCGCGGCGTGCTTCGCCAACAGCGCCCGGGCCACGTGTTCGGCGAGGTCGATCACCTGTTCGAAGCCGGCGGCGCTGCCGTAGTACGGATCGGGCACTTCGCGCGGCGACGCGACGCCGGCGAATTCGAGCGCCAGCGCGACCTGCGCGGTCGCGTCGGCCGGCCGGCGGCGTTCGATCTCGCGCAGGTTGGCCGCGTCTGCCGCGAGCAGCGCGTCGTAGCGGCGGAAGTCGTCGCGATGCAGCTGGCGCGCGCGATGCGCCGCGAGCGCGTAGCCGCGGCGCTGCGCCGAGGCGACCGTGCGCGGATCGGCGCCCTCGCCGACGTGCCAGTCGCCGGTGCCGGCCGATTCGATCGTCCAGTCGAGGTTCGCGCGGCGCGCGTGTTCGGCGACGACGGCCGCGAGCACCGGCGAGCGGCAGATGTTGCCGAGGCAGACGAACAGGATCTTCATGCGCGCGCCCGAAACCACGCGTCGACGCGCGCGAGATCTTCTTCGGTGTCGACGCCGGCCGGAAACGCCTCCGGCGTCACGTCGAGGGCGATGCGATACCCGTGTTCGAGCACACGCAGCTGCTCGAGCGATTCGGCGGTTTCGAGCGGCGTGCGCGCGAGCGTCGTGTAGCGGCGCAGAAACCCGGCCCGGTACGCGTAGATGCCGATATGACGCAGGAACGGCACGCCGGCCGGAAGCGCGTCGCGCGTCGCGGCGAACGCGTCGCGCGCCCACGGCGCCGGCGCGCGCGTGAAGTACAGCGCGTGGCCGCCGGCCGCCACGACCTTCACGCAGTTCGGGTTGAAGAGCTCGGCCGCGTCGGCGATCGGCGTCGCGAGCGTCGCCATCGGCGCGTCGCTCGCGGCGAGGATTTCGGCCACGTGGCGTACGCCGCTCGGCGGCGCCAGCGGTTCGTCGCCCTGCAGGTTCACCACGAGCGTTTCGTCGGACCAGCCCATCTGCTCGACACATTCGGCGAGGCGGTCGCTGCCCGAGGCGTGGTCGGCGCGCGTCATGCAGACGATGACGTCGTGGTCGGACAAGGCTTCGGCGATGCGCGCGTCGTCGGTCGCGACGATGACCTGCGCCGCGCCGGCTTCGACGGCACGGCGCGCGACGTGCACGATCATCGGCACGCCGGCGATCGGGCGCAGCGGCTTGCCCGGCAGGCGCGTGGCGCCGTAGCGGGCGGGAATGGCGACGACGAAGGGAACCTGGCTCATAGGCGCGGCGGCTGGCGGAGAGGCCGCACAGTGTAGCGATGCGAGTGGTTCCGCGCCGCGCGCCGAACGTGGCGCTGTCGCGGACGCCGGCCGGCACGTAGAATTGCACGGTTTTTCGTCTACGGAAGAGCCGTGACCGCCCCCGCCGACGCCGCCTTTCCCGGCGCGTCAACCGCAACACCGATGGTGCGCGCCGCGCTGTTCATGGTCGCCAGCGCCGTGCTGTTCGGCCTCATGGCCGTCACGATCCGCCTCGCCTCCAAGCAGCTGCACGCGTTCGAGATCGCGTTCTTCCGCAGCGCGTTCGGGTTTCTGTTCGCCGCGCCGCTGCTCCTGCGCCACGGCTTTGCGATCCTGCGCACCGACAAGCTGCGCTTCTACGTGCTGCGCTGCGTGATCGGCATCGTGTCGATGCTCGCCGGCTTCTGGGCGATCGTGCACCTGCCGCTCGCGCAGGCGATTTCGCTGTCGTATTCGACGCCGCTGTTCGTAACGATCGGCGCGGTGCTGTTTCTCGGCGAAGTCGTGCGCGTGCGGCGCTGGACCGCGGTGCTCGTGGGCTTTCTCGGCGTGCTCGTGATCGTGCGCCCGTTCGGCACCGATTTCACGACCGGCAGCCTCGTGGCGCTGCTCGCCGCCGCGATGAGCGGCACGGTGACGATCAGCATCAAGGTGCTCTCGCGCACCGAATCGCCGGACGCGATCGTCCTCATCACCACGCTGCTGTGGGTCGTGCTCGCGCTGCCGGCGGCGATTCCGGTCTGGCAGTGGCCGAACGCCGAATCCTGGCTGTGGGTGTTCCTGGCCGGCGGATTCGGCACGATCGCGCACATGTGCTGGACGCGCGCGCTGTCGCTGGGCGAAGTGTCGGCGCTGACGCCGCTGAGTTTTCTGCAGCTGCCGGTGGTCGTTTTCGCCGCCTGGCTGCTGTTCGGCGAAAACCTCGACCTTTGGACCGGCATCGGCGCCGGCATCATCGTCGCCAGCAACGTCTACATCGCGCATCGCGAAACGCGTCTGGCACGGCCGCAGGCGACCGATCCGCAGGCCGCGGCGGCGGCGGCGGAGCGCAGCGGGTCGTAGCCGGCGCGAAAAACGCGGAATTATTTGCGCGATCGCAAGAAATAGTGGCGTTCAGTCATTGCTCCGAAACGAACTGATCGGGACAATGGGCGCTCCTACCCGGAGAATGCCTTTGAGCACTGCCGCCCGCCCGCAAGACCCGACCGCGCAACTGCGCCAGTTGGCCGCCCGTTTCGCCAAGCCCCATCTCGGGCGAGCGACGTGGCAACTCGCCAATACGGTGATCCCGTTTCTCGCGGTCTGGGCGCTGATGGCGTGGAGCGTCGTCGCGGGCTGGAGCTACGGCTGGACTCTGCTCCTCGCGCTGCCGGCCTCGGGCCTGTACGTGCGCACCTTCATCATCCAGCACGACTGCGGCCACGGTTCGTACTTCGTCAACACGCGCACGAACGACCTCGTCGGGCGCTGCCTCGGCGTGATCACGCTGTTTCCGTACGGCTACTGGCGCAAGACGCACGCGATCCACCACGGCACGTCGGGCAATCTCGACCGTCGCGAAGTGGGCGACATCGTCACGCTCACCGTCGAGGAATACCGCGCGCGGCCGTGGTTCGGCCGCATGCTGTATCGGCTGTACCGCTCCACGCCGGTGCTGCTCGGCATCGGCCCGTTCTACCAGTTCGTGATCAAGCATCGCTTTCCGTTCGACATGCCGTTCTCGTGGAAGAAGGAATGGGCGAGCGTGCTGATCAACAACGCGGTGCTGGCCGTCGCCGCGATCGCGCTGGGCTGGCTGATCGGCTGGAAAACGCTCGTGCTCGTGCACCTGCCGATCATCCTGATCGCCGGCGCGCTCGGCGTATGGCTGTTCTACGTGCAGCACACGTTCGAGGATGCGTACTGGGCGCGCAAGGAAAACTGGTGCTCCGAGAAAGCGGCGATTGCCGGCAGCTCGTACTACGACCTGCCGCGCGTGGTGCACTGGTTCACCGGCAACATCGGCTATCACCACCTGCACCACCTCGCGAGCCGCATCCCCAACTACCGCCTGCGCGAAGCGTTCGAGTCGAGCCCGCTGCTGCAGCAGGCGCCGCGCCTGACCATCTGGAGCAGTTTCAAGAGCCTGCGCATGAAGCTGTGGTGCGAAAAAACGCAGCGGATGGTCGGGTTTCCGAAACGCGCGCAACAGGCCTGATGCATTGGGTTCTGCAGGAGACCCTGTTCCGCGAGCACGAATGGGAAGCGCTCGTCGGCTGCCTCGAGCGGCACGCGATTCCCTATTCCGTCCATAAAGTGGTGCCGTTCGCGGGCACGCTCGTGCCCGCCGCCGAGCCGCGGCACGGCAAGGTCGTCTGCTTCGGCTCGTACTCGATGCGGCATTCCGCGCGCGCGAACGGCTGGACGCCCGGCGTCTACGATCTGTACGCGTGCGACTATCTCGTGCAGCGCGAGCGCTGGGGCGCGCAGCGGATGCTCAACGGCGACAGCGTCGTCGTCGCGTTCAAGGACGCGCGACTCGACCGGCCCGCGTTCGTACGGCCGGTCGACGACAGCAAATACTTCGCCGGCGCCGTGTTCGAACCCGACGCGTTCAATGCGTGGGTGCGCAAGGTCGCCGTGCTCGACGAAGACGTCGGCAGTTCGCTGACCGGCGATACGCGGGTGCAGATCTGCGCGCCGAAGACGATCTACGCCGAATACCGGTTCTGGGTCGTCGACGGCGACATCGTCACGCAGTCGGTGTACCGGCGCGGCGGCAAGTCGTACTTCGCGAGCGACGTCGACGAACGCTGCGCCGCGTACGTGCGCGAGATCGTCGCGATCTGGCAACCGGCGCGCGCGTTCGTCGTCGACATCGGCGACACGCCGGACGGCCTGCGCATCGTGGAGATCAATACGATCAACGCGGCCGGCTTCTATGCGGGCGACATCCAGGCGATCGTGCTGGCGCTCGAAGCGCTGGAGAACTGACGCGCTTCAGCCTTTCGCGGCGAACACCGCGGCGCGGCCCGCCTCGTCGAGCAGACGCCACTGCCCCGCCGCGAGATCGCCCAGATCGAACCCGCCGATCGCGCTGCGGTGCAACGCTTCGACGTGATTGCCGACCGCCGCGAACATCCGCCGCACCTGGTGGTAGCGCCCCTCGTCGAGTGTCAGGCGCGCGCGGCGAGCGCCGAGCACGTCGAGTCGCGCGGGCAGTAGCGGCGTCTTTTCCGATTCGAGCATCAGCGTGCCCGACGCGAAGATCGCCGCCTCGTCGCCGCGCAGATCCTGCGCGAGCGTCGCTTCGTATACCTTGGCAATATTCGACTTCGGCGAAATGATCCGGTGCAGCAGCGCGCCGTCGTCGGTCATCAGGAGCAGGCCCGACGTGTCGCGGTCGAGCCGCCCGACCGTCGACAGCACGGGATTGCGATAGCGAAAGCGCGCCGGCAGCAGGTCGTACACGAGCCGCCCGGCGTCGCGCGTCGAGCAGGTGTAGCCGGTCGGCTTGTTGAGCGCGATCAGCATGCCGGCCGCGGGATCGAGCGGTTCGCCGTCGCAGCGGATGTCGGCGTGCGCGATGCGCGCGTCTTCGTCGATCGCGTTGCCGGCGGCGTCGGTGAACGCGCCGTCGCGCAGCATCGCCGTCACTTCCTTGCGGCTGCCGTAGCCGAGATTCGCCAGCAGTCGGACGAGTTTCATGCCGCTCCCTTCGTAGCGCCGATCACCTTGAAGCCTTGTTCGTCGGCGAGCACGTCGCGCGTCGCGAAGTGCTCGGCCAGCGTACGTTCGTACGGCAGATGCCGGTTCGCGACCAGCAGCAGACGGCCGCCGGGCCGCAACGCCGCCGCGGCCGCGCGCACGAACGCCTGGCCGAGCTCCGGCAGGTCGGCGCGGCCGGTCGCGTGGAACGGCGGATTGGTCACGACGAAATCGTAGCGGCGCGAAAGGCCCCGCGCGACGTCGTGCCAGCGAAAGTCGAACGCGATGCGCGGCGCGTACTCGGCAAGATTTTCGCGCGCGAGATCGAGCGCCATCGCCTGCGCCTCGTACAGATCGAGCGCGGCGACGCCGGCGCAGCGGCGCGCGACTTCGCTCGCGAGATACCCGTAGCCGCTGCCGAGATCGGCGCCGTGCCCGGCGAGATCGACCGGCAGATGCGCGGCGAGCAGCGCCGAGGCGGCGTCGATGCGATCCCACGCGAACACGCCGGGCCGGCTCAGATAGCGCCCGTCGGCGATGCGCTGCGGCGCGGCGGCGTCGGTCCAGGCGTCGGCCAGCGTGGTATCGACGCGCGCGGGGTCGAGGTCGGTCCAGAACGCGCGACAGCGGTGCTTGGACAGTGAACCCGCGGCGCCGAACAGCGCCTTGAAGTCGGACTCGGCCGAACGCGCGCCTTCGTCGTTCGCGACGCTCGCGACGATGCGCGCGCCGGGCGCGGCGCGGCGCAGCGCGCGCACGAGATCGGCGCGCGATTCGACGCGCTGGCGCGGGGGCAGCAGCCAGACTTGGTCGAAGCCGTTCGCTTTGTCGCCGACGCGCGACACGACGTCGATACCGGCCTGCATCAGCACGTCGGCATGCGGCTTGAAGCCCTGCTCGCAGACGGGCTTGCCGTGCGTGGCGCGCCACAGCGCGAATGCGACGCCGTCGCGCGCGCGCAGGAACAGCGGGCGCCGCGCGGGCGGCGCTTCGGCGACGGCGAGGAACAGGGTTTCGAGGGCGGGGTCGGTCAAGGCGATGCGCCAGGGTTGGACTCCCTCTCCCCCGCGCTTGCGCGGGGGAGAGGGTCGGGGTGAGGGGGAGGTGCCACGGCCTTCGTCGAGATCGAGGAAGTGCGGAGCGTCGCCCCCTCACCCTCGCCCTCTCCCCAAGCGAGCTTGGGGGCGAGGGAATCAACCCACCTTCCGCGCAAACTTCCCTTCCACATACTTCTCCAGCACCCCGACGAACTCCTGCGCGATGTTTTCGCCGCGCAGCGTCATCGTCTTCACGCCGTCGACGAACACCGGCGCCGACGGCGCCTCGCCCGTGCCCGGCAGCGAAATGCCGATGTTCGCGTGCTTGGATTCGCCCGGTCCGTTGACCACGCAGCCCATCACCGCGAGCGTGAGGTTTTCGACGCCGTCGTACTGGATGCGCCATTCCGGCATGCGCGCGCGAACGTGATCCTGCACCGTCTTGGCCAGTTCCTGGAAGAACGTGCTCGTCGTGCGTCCGCAGCCCGGGCACGCCGTGACGAGCGGCGTGAACGCGCGCAGGCCCATCGTCTGCAAAAGTTCCTGCGCGACGATCACCTCGCGCGTGCGCGACTCCTGCGGCTCGGGCGTCAGCGAAATGCGGATCGTGTCGCCGATGCCCTCCTGCATCAGCACCGCGAGCGCCGCGCTCGACGCGACGATGCCCTTCGAGCCGATGCCCGCTTCGGTGAGGCCCAGGTGCAGCGCGTAGTCGCTGCGCGCGGCGAGATCGCGGTACACGGCGATGAGCTCCTGCACGCCCGACACCTTGCACGACAGCACGATGCGCTCGCGCGCGAGCCCCAGTTCCTCGGCGCGCGCGGCCGAGTCGAGCGCCGAGCGGATCAGCGCCTCGCGCATCACGCGCGGCGCGTCCCACGGTTCGGCGCGCGCGTGGTTCTCGTCCATCATGCGCGCCAGCAGTTCCTGGTCGAGCGAGCCCCAGTTCGCGCCGATGCGCACGGCCTTGCCGTGCCGTATCGCCAGCTCCACGATCGTGGAGAACTGCACGTCTTTCTTTTTGCCGAAACCCACATTGCCCGGATTGATGCGGTATTTCGCGAGCGCCGTCGCCGCGGCCGGCTCGTGGGTCAGGAGCTGATGCCCGTTGTAGTGGAAGTCGCCGATCAGCGGCACGCCCACGCCCATCATGTCGAGGCGTTCGCGAATGCGCGGCACGGCTTCGGCGGCCTCCGGCGTGTTGACGGTGATGCGCACGAGCTCGGAGCCGGCGCGCCACAGTTCGGCGACCTGCTTCGTCGTCCCTGCGACGTCGGCCGTATCGGTGTTCGTCATCGACTGCACGACGATCGGCGCGCGACCGCCGACCCTGACGCCGGCGATGTCGACGCCGACGCTGCCGCGGCGCGGTTCTGTCGAGGCGGCGCGGACTTCGGTTGCGTTGTTCATGGAGCGGGTTTCGTTGAGGCCAACGCGCTATGGTACCTCAGCCGCCGGTCCCGTCCGCCGGTTCGGCCTGGTGTTCGTCTTCGGCCGCCTCGGCTTCCGCCAGTTCCTCGGGCGTCGGCGCGCGGCCGATCAGCACGCGCTGATACGCGTTGCTCGCGTCGACGACGCTGACGTCGCCCAGGCGCGCGACGCTCGCCTGCCCTTCCCAGTCGAGCGGGTCGGCCGGCCGCGTCAGTTCCAGCTCGTGCGCATTGCGGTCGAACAGGTGCGGCGCGAGCACCGTCAGCGCGTGTTCGCCGTCCTGGTCGAGCAGGAGGATGCCGCGCATCGCCGCGCGCACCTGCCCGCCCGCGTCGAAGCTCGACAGGCCGACCGGCTGCGCGCGGCGCGCGAGCAGTTCGACGCCCGCGTCGACCGCGTCGTCGTCGTCGACGCGGATCCAGCGGATCACGCCGACCATCCAGTCCTGCGGCTCGTCCTCGTCGACGACGGGCGCGAGACCCACGAGTTCGCCGACCTTGGCGCGCGCGACGTCACCCTTTTCCCAGACGAGCCGGTAGCCGCCGAGGCTCTGGTCGAGCACCTTCGCACGCTGCACGGTCGGGCGCGCCTCGGTCGACTGGCTCGCCCACGGCGCGACCGAGTCGCGCTCGGACAGGCTGATGGCCTGCCCGCGCACGCGGCGCAGGAACGCGTCGAAATCCTCGTTGCCGGCCAATACGTAATGCAGGCCGTGCAGGCCGATCACCGTATCGAGCGCGTGACCGGCGGCGAGGCGTGCATGGCCGCGCTCGGCGCTGCCGGCCCAGCTGCGCATCAGCCGTTCGACGAAATGCCGCCGCGCCTGTACCGGCGGGCCGCCCTTGAGCCGGAAACTGACGATGTCGGCGCCGGGCGGCAGCAGCCGCAGATGCGCATCGACCGTCGCATGCACCGGCTGCGGATCGAACGCGAGCAGGCCCTCGGCCGCCGCTTCGCGCTCTTCGGGCACGTAGCCGGGCCCCTGGTCGAGTTCGATGTGCACGGCGAACGCCCCGCCGCCGGCGCGCGCGCCGCCGACCCGGCAGAACGGCGCCCAGGCACGCGTCAGCGCGAACAGATCGCCCATTTCTCGCTGCGTATAGCGGTACGGATTGCACAGCGCGAGCAGCAGCGCATGCGCATAGGCCTGACCCGCCGACAGTTCCGAACCGCCGAGCAGCGGATCGGTCACGGGCTTGTCGTCGATGCGCAGCGTCGCGGCGATCACGTAGCAGTCGTGGATGCGCTGCCAGACGCCGACCGGCGGCGTGTGGTACAGCACGTAGCTTTTCGCGAGCAGCGAGCCCATGTGCTGCAGCGCCCGCACCGCGGCGAGCGCGACCGATTTTCCCTTGAGAAACGGCACCTTGCCGGCCGGCGCGCAGAAGTCGAACAGCGCCTGGCCGTAGCCTTGCGCGAGTTCGCGTTCGAAATCCTGGATGCTGCGCGCGAGCTGCAGCTTCGCCGGCGGCAGCGGAAAGCTTTCGATCAGCACTTGGCGGTCGAGCGAACCGACCACCTGCTCGACCGGGCCGCGCAGGATTTCCAGCGCGTCGAGCCGCTGCTGCGGATCGATGCGCAGGCGGTTCATCAGCATCAGCGCGTCGAGCAGCTGGCGCATGGTCGCCTGCGGATTGGCCAGCGGCAGATGCGACAGCCACGCGCGCAGCGACTTCGCGTCGGTCGCGAAATCGTTCTTGGCCGGCGCGTGCCGCTCGGGCCAGTCGGCGGCGAGGCGGTGGAACAACTCGTTCATCGCTCGATTCCTTGCCCCCTGCGAGGGCTTGCAAGTTTAGAGCCCGATGACGGCCTTTGGATTAAAACCGTGTCACAAGGTATGGCTACAACGGTTCGGACGACCGCAAACCCAGCAGCACGAGTCCGCGGTTCAGCTTCGCGGCGAAACCTTCGGGTCGCGCCAGATCCATGCGTTCGAGCCGCGGCAGTTCGGCCGGCGTCGGCGCACCTTGCACGAGCGCGCGCAACGCGAGCGTGATGCGGCCGATACGCGATGCGCCGTGCCGCTTGAGCCATTGCAGCGCGCCGAGCAGCGCGCGTTCGTCCGGCGTGAAGTCGGAACCGAACGGAAACGCGTCGAACAACCCGCGCGCCCGGTACGGCGCGAGCGTCGCGGCGATGCGTTCGGGCGTGTTCGCGCGCCAGGCGTCCGGCACGCGGAAATCGCGCGCGAGCTTGCCGGCGTGCTGCGCCTCGGCCACCAGCCAGTCGAGAAAGCGCGCGTCGGTGATCGCGAGCATCGCCTGCACGCATTCCTCGTCCGACCGGCCGCGCAGGTCGGCGATGCCGTATTCGGTGATGTAGACGTCGCGCAGATGCCGCGGAATCGTCGTGTGGCCGTAGTTCCACAGGATGTTCGAGCGCACCACCCCGGCGCTTTCGCGCGTGGACCGCAGCAGCAGTGCCGAGCGGCCGTCGCGCAGCGCGTGCGCCATCGCGACGAAGTTGTACTGCCCGCCGACGCCCGAGACGACACGGCCGTCGGCGAGCGCGTCCGACGCGGCGGCGCCGAGCGCGGTCGCCATCATCGTCGTATTGAAGAAGCGCGCCTCGCGCCGCTGCAGCGCGTCGAGCGTTTCGCGGCCGCCGTAGATCTGGTTGATGTCCGACACGCGCGTCATCGACAGGCCGTCGAAATCGTCGCCCGAGAGCCCCCCGAGCCAGCGGTAGAACTCGTTCGAACCGAGATAGAACGCGCCGCGCAGATAGCGTCCGTCGCGCAGCCGCCGGCCGGTCATGACGCGGCCGAGCGCCGCGCGCGCCTGCAGCTCCGACAGGTCGGCCGCGATCCGCGCGCCGTCGGGCAGCACCACGCCGTCGCCATCGAGGCGGCAGCCGTCCGGCAACACCCCGGCGCGCATGAGCCGCGCCAGTTCCGCCGAATCGATGCGCGCCGGCAGCGCGCCGCCGGCATACAGCCGTTCGGCGTCGCCGGTCTTCAGCTGCTCGCCGATCAGCCCCTCGGCCAGCGCCTGTTCGAGCGCGAAGTCGTCGAAGACGCGGCGCTTCAGAATGCCGCCGCGCACGAGGTGCATGAAGCCGTCCATGACCATTTCGCTCGCGCCGTACAGCCCGCGCACGAACGTGTCGAGCCCGCCGACGCGCGCGACGAGCGCGTGCGGGCCGCCGAGGCCGTCGACGAGCTCGCGATACGCCACATTGTTTTTTTGTCGCAAAAGTAACGCGTGGACAAGTGCATCCGACAGCGCGCCGATGCCGATCTGCAGCGTGCCGCCGTCGCGCACGAGCGTCGACGCGTGCAGGCCGAGCGCGAACTCGGCGTCGTTCACCGGCTCGCGCGGCAGCGCGAACAGCGCGTGGTCGCAGGCCGGGTCGTCGAGCACGATGTCGAAGAATTCGGCCGCGATCTCGGCCTCGTTGCCGACGTACGGCAGGCGCGGATGCACCACGCCGACGACGAGCGGTCGCGGCCGGCCGTGCGCGGCCATTTCGTCGAGGATGTCGAGCGTCACGTCGGGATTGCAGGCGAGGCTCAGGCGCTCGCGCCCGTTCTCGACGCGCCGCGCGATCATCTGCACGATCACGTTGATGCCGGTGTCGGCGAGGTCGCGCGCGACGTGCGTGTAGTTGAGGCTCGCGTAGTCGCGCTGCGCCGAATCGACGCCGACGAGCGCGCCCGACTGCACGTAGAACTCGGTCACGCGCACGTTCGGCGGCAGCGCCTTGCGGGCGCGAGCGAGCGCGTAGTCGAGATCGGGATAGTCCGCGCCGAACTGGCGCTCGACGAGGGGGCCGAGAAAACGCCGTTCGAGATCGGACTTGGGGCGTGGCCTCGTCAGCGACAGCGCGGTGTAGAGGTGCAGGTGCCGCGCGGGATCGGCCTCGACCGCGCGGTAGATCGCGTTGAGCAGCACGTTGGGCTTGCCGAGTCCGAGGGGCGCCGCGACGCGCAGCGTGCTGCCGCAATGGGCCAGGATGCCGGCCGTCGTCTGCGCTACCTGTCCGTGTCGCTCGACTTGCCGCATCTCAGTCCTTTGATTCCCGGGGCGGGTTTTTCGGGGGTTGCGAGCGAGTATGATCGGAACCGCGCGGGACTGTCATCGGTATTTTGCGCGTTCGCGCCGGCAACGCCGGTGCGTCGCCTGACGCCCGTCGCGACGTTTTTGCGTATAGGTAACGATTGGTAAACCCCGCACAGCCAGGCAGTACCCGGTCCGTCGCCGACGGACCGTGACCCGAGCGAGCGCCAATGACGGATCGTTTTCGCATCGCCATCGTCGGATCGGGACCGGGCGGCCTGTCGGCCGCCGCACGCGCCGCCGAGCGCGGCGAGTCGCACGTGCTGCTCGAGGCCGAGCCGCACCTGTCCAACACGATCTACCGCTATCAGAAGGGCAAGTTCGTCATGGACGAGCCCGGGATCCTGCCGCTGCGTTCGCCCGTGCCGTTCAAGGCCGGCTCGCGCGAGACGATCCTCGGCGCCTGGGACGAAGCCGCCGCGCGGCTCAAGATCAACGTGCGCCACGGCCACGAAGTGTCGGCCATCGCCAAACGCCCCGACGGCCTGTTCGAACTCAAGTGCGCGAACGGCAAGGTCGTCGAAGCGCAGTTCGTGGTGCTCGGCATCGGCCTGCAGGGCAACATCCGCAAGCTCGGCGTGCCCGGAGAAGACCTGCCGTTCGTGCAGTACCAGCTCGACGACCCCGACGAATACGAGGGCGAAACGATCGTCGTCGTCGGCGCCGGCGACGCCGCGATCGAAAACGCGATCGCGCTCGCGAAACAGAACAACGTCGTCATCGTCAACCGCCGCGACGAGTTCGCGCGCGCCAAGAAAGGCAACGAGGCGGGCATCTTGAAGGCCATCGAAGACGGCCTGATCGAGTGCTACTACAACGCCGGTCCCGAGCGCGTCGACGCGCTCAGCGTCGGCCGCAAGAAAGGCCGCATGATCCTCGCCACCGCGAACGGCAAGGCGCAGATCCTGATCGACCGCGTCATCGCCCGCCTGGGCGCCACCGCGCCGCGCGGCTTCGTCGAGGCGTGCGGCGTCGAGTTTCCGAGCAAGGACCCGGCCTCGGTGCCGGCGATCAGCCCGCAGTACGAATCGAACGTCAAAGGCCTGTACATCGTCGGCGCGCTCGGCGGCTATCCGCTGATCAAGCAGGCGATGAACCAGGGCTACGAGGTCATCGAGTACATCCGCGGCGAAAAGGTCGAACCGGCCGACGAGCCGCTGCTCAAGGCCAAGTTCGCGCCGATGCCGGGCTTTCGCTCGGTCGACGAGGCGCTCGCGCGCGTGCAGAAGAACGTGCGCCTGCTCTCGCACATCACGCCGCTGCAGCTGCGCGAGTTCATGCTCGACTCCGACGTGCGCACGCCGAAATCCGGCGAGACCGTTTTCGCGCGCAACGACTACACCAACAGCTTCTACTCGATCGTCGACGGCGAGGTGCAGGTGGTCGTCGACGCGGCGACCGACCAGCGCATCACGCTCAGACGCGGCGAATTCTTCGGCGAGATGGGCCTCATCTCCGGCCGGCGCCGTTCCGCGACCGTCATCGCCGGCGCCGGCTGCGTGCTCGTGGAAACCCCGCGCCGGTCGATGAACCGGCTGATCAATTCGGTGGCCGCGGTCAAGCGCGAGATCGACCAGGTGTTCATCCTGCGCGCGATCCAGTCGCGCTTCGTGCCGGAAGCCGACGCGGCGCAGCTCGCCGACGTCGTCGCGAGCGCGACGCTGCAGAAATTCGCGGCCGGCGACGTGCTGTTCAACGAGGGCGAAGTCGGCGACTGCCTGCATCTCGTGCGCGTCGGTTCGCTGACGATCTCGCGCAACATCGGCGGCAAGGAGGTCGTGCTGTCGTACGTGCCGGCCGGCAACTACGTCGGCGAAATGGCGCTGCTCGGCGACTCCAAGCGCTCGGCCACCGCGCGCGCCTCGATCGCGACCGAAACCGTGCGCCTGACCGGCGAGAGCTTCAAGAAGCTCGTCGCGCGGATGCCGGTGCTCAAGCTGCGGCTGCAGGCCGAGTACCGCCAGCGCGCCGCGGCGAATCTCGCGATGCAGGCGCTGCCGAGCGGCGGCGACGTGATCCAGTTCCTGCTGTCGCAGGGCGCGGGCGAAGCGACCGACATCCTGCTGATCGACGAATCGCTCTGCGTGCGCTGCGACAATTGCGAGAAGGCCTGCGCCGAAACGCACGGCGGCACCTCGCGACTCGACCGCGAGGCCGGGCCGACCTACGCGAGCGTGCACGTGCCGACGTCGTGCCGGCACTGCGAGCATCCGCACTGCATGAAGGACTGCCCGCCCGACGCGATCCGGCGCGCGCCGAACGGCGAGGTGTACATCGCCGACAACTGCATCGGCTGCGGCAACTGCGAGCGCAACTGTCCTTACGGCGTGATCCACATGGCGTCGAAGCCGCCGAAGAAGCCGGGCCTGCTGTCCTGGCTGCTGCTGGGCCTCGGCCCCGGCCCCGGCGAAGCGCCGGTCGATCCGAAAAAGAAAAAAGAGGCAAAAGAGAAAAAAGCGGTCAAATGCGACATGTGCAAGGACGTCGGCGGCGGCCCCGCGTGCGTGCGCGCGTGCCCGACGGGCGCCGCGATCCGCATCTCGCCGGAGGAATTCCCGGCCTATGCGCAGTCGCGGCGATAGGAACGTTCGCGGATGAGCGCACGGCACGAGTCGATACTCAATCATGCGCGGTCGCGCTACTTCTGGGTCGCGCTCGCGCTGTCGCTCGCGTCGATCGTCGCGTACGTGTGGCACGCCCCCGACGTCGGCCCGAACGGCGGCACGTGGCTCGGCTACACGCTCGGCACGATCGCGGCGCTCCTGATCGTCTGGCTGATGCTGTTCGGCGTGCGCAAGCGCAGCTATTCCGGCGCCGGCGGCACGCTGCGCGGATGGCTTTCGGCGCACGTCTACCTCGGCACGTCGCTGATCCTGATCGCCCTGCTCCACTGCGGTTTCCAGTTCGGCTGGAACCTGCACACGTTCTGCCTCGTGCTGATGCTCGTGGTGATCTTTTCGGGGTTCTTCGGCGTGTACTCGTACCTGCGCTATCCGACCCTGATGACGCGCAACCGCGAAAGCGCGACGCGCGCGGCGATGCTCGAGGAAATCGGCGAACTCGACCAGAACGCGCTCGCGCTCGCCGACGGCATCGACCCGAAGATCCACGCGATCGTGCTGCGTTCGATCCAGAACACGCGGCTCGGCGGCGGCGTGTTCTCGCAGCTCTCCGCGCGCGACGATTCCGACGCCGCGCTCGCCTCGGTGCGCGCGGCGATCGCGGCGCGCGAGACGCAGGCGAAGGCGACGACGAATCCGCAGTCGGGGCAGACGATCTTCGCGATGGTCGATTTTCTCGCGAGCGGCGCGAACGACCGGCAGACCGAGGCGCTGCGCAAGCTGATCGACCTGCTGTCGCAGAAGAAGGCGATCGCGACGCGCGTGGCGCGCGACATTCAATACCAGGCGGTGATGGAGATCTGGCTGTACGTGCACGTGCCGCTGTCGTTCGGGTTGCTGGCGGCGTTGATCGGGCATGTGGTTTCGGTGTTTTTCTATTGGTGATGGAATGAAGATCGCGCTGACGTTTCTTTGCTCAAAGCCCTCTCCTCCAAGCTCGCTTGGGGGAGAGGGTTGGGTGAGGGGGCGACGCTCCGCACTTCCCCAACATCGAGGAAATACAAGGCGTAACCCCCTCACCCCAACCCTCTCCCCCAAGCAAGCTTGGGGGCGAGGGAGCGGGAGCCACCCATGCGCTGGCTGATCCGCCGAGTCCTCAAACAAGGCAAAGGCGCCGTCTCCTACGAAGAAGACGTGCATTTCGGCGATACGCTCACGATCGGCCGCGCCGCCGATCAGGCGATCTTCCTGTCCGACCTGCGCGCCGCGCTGAACCACGCGCGCGTCAGCGCGGAATCCGGCGGCCGCTACAAGGTCGAATCGCTGATCCTCGCCGGTATCCGCGTCAACGGCCAGCTCACCTACGGCATCGACGTCGGCCCGGGCGCCACGATCGAGATCGCCGGCACGCGCCTCGTGCTGCTCGACCCGCCGCGCGACTTCGACGCCGCCGTCGAAATCTCGACGCTCGACAAGACCGAACAGGCCGCCGAAAAAGCCAAGCGCTCCAAACCCACCACGCTTTCGCAAACCTGGATCGGCAAGCGCGTGCCGTCATGGCTCTTGTTCGCTACGATCCTCGCGCTCGGCCTCGTGCTGCCGGCGCTGTCGCACTTCAGCGCACCGCTTGCGAAACTGCTCGCGCACTCGCCGCTGCCGACCACCCGCAGCTGGAACCCCGGCCCGCTCGACGCCGCGCACCGCTTCTTCGGCGACGACTGCAAGCAATGCCACCCGCGCGCGTTTCTCACCGTGCGCGACGAATCGTGCCTCGCCTGCCATTCGACGATCGCGGCGCACGCCGACCCCGGCGCGTTCAACCTGCCGGCGCTCGGCGAGGCGCGCTGCGCGAGCTGTCATCAGGATCATCTCGGCCCCGCCGGCATGGTGCGCACCGACCAGCGCCTGTGCGGCGACTGCCACACGAACCTGCCCGCGCGCACGCAGAACGCCAGCCGCCTCGGCGACGCGACCGACTTCGGCACGAACCATCCGCCGTTTCGCGTGCGCCTGCCCGCCTGGGACGCGAACGGCGCCTTCGCGCCGCAGGTCGCCGTGCCGGCCGCCGGCACGCGCGAAAATTCCGGCCTGAAATTCAACCACGAAAAACACCTCAAGCCCGACCTCAACACGCCCAAAGGCAAGCAGACGCTGGTCTGCGCGAGCTGCCACAAGCCCGACGCCGGGGGCCTGGCGATGAAGCCGATCGCGTTCGAGACGATGTGCCACGACTGCCACACGCTCGGCTTCGACACGTTCGCGCCCGACCGCGAGGTGCCGCACGCGAAGGTGGCGGAGGTGTCGTTCATGCTCGACGAGTTCTACGCGCGCCGCGCGCTCGAGGGCGGCGTGGAGGATCGCGAGGCGCCGGGCTTCGTGCAGACCCGCCGGCGTCCCGGCGATCCGCCGCTGTCGCGCCAGGAACAGACCGAAGCGCTCGCGTGGGCGCGCGACAAGGCGCGCAAGGTCGCCGACAGCGTGTTCACCGGCCGCGCCTGCGTGACGTGCCACACGGTGACGCCGCCCGCGGCCGACCGCGGCTACCGCATCGCGCCGGTGCGCGTGGCGGGCGTCTGGTACGACACCGCCCGATTCAGCCACAACAAGCATGAAACGATGTCCTGCAAGGATTGCCACGCGGCGGCGACGTCGCCGGTCGCCAGCGACCTTCTGATACCGGACATCGCCAACTGCCGCCAATGCCACGCGGGTGCGCGCGGCGGCGGCAAGGTCGCCAGCACGTGCATCGACTGCCATGCGTACCATCAGTCGACGACGCTGAAATTGAAGACGCTGTAGGAAGGTTCACGGCCCCGGTCGACGCGCCTTGCGTTATGATCGGGTTCATGGGGAGTTGCGGAAGAACGCCGCGCAAGCGGCCGGATTTCTGGGGTTTCGCAGGTTCGAGTCGTCGGTTTGCGGTTGCGTACGCCAGTTCTGCGGTCCGCTCGGCGGATCGTCCGGCCAGGCCGGAACGGGACAAGCAAGAGCACCATCCGTCGGAACGCGTGAGCCGTCGCCCGATCGTCCGGCCTTGCCGACGGAGGGGGTGCGATGGGAATGTCGCGTTATTGCGTTCTGGCCGCGTGCGTCGGCCTCGCGTTATCCGCCTGTAGCGGCGGCAGCAATTCCGGCAGTCCGGTCGGCACGTCGCCGCCTCCGCCGCAGAACACCAGCGATTCGGGTTGCAGCGGCTTCTGCGGCAACGCCGATTCGTTTTTGACCGAAGACGACGTGCGCAAGGCGATCGCGCAGGCCGTCGCCGAGGCGCGCGCGCAAGGCAAGCCTTCGGTGATCACGGTCGTCGACCGCGTCGGCAACGTGCTCGCGGTCTACCGCATGGCCGGCGCGCCGCCGACGGTCAAGGTCAGCTCGGGGCGCAACGTCACGGGCGGGCTCGAAGGGCTCAACGTGCCGACCGAGTTTGCCGCGATCGCCAAGGCGCTGACGTCGGTGTACTTCTCGTCCGAAGGCAACGCGTTCACGTCGCGCACCGCGGGCCAGATCGCGCAGGAGCATTTCAACCCCGGCGACCGCACGGCGCCTTCGGGGCCGCTGTTCGGCGTGCAGTTTTCGCAGCTGCCGTGCTCGGACATCAGCGCGCGCTTCTCGGGCTCGGGCACGAACGCGGGGCCGCACCGCTCGCCGATCGGCCTGTCGCCCGACCCCGGCGGCGTGCCGCTGTTCAAGGCCGGCGTGCCGGTGGGCGCGATCGCAGCGTCGGGCGCCGACGATCTCTACGGCCTCGACGACAACGCCGGCGACCGCGACCGCAATCTCGACGAATTCGTCGCGCTGGCCGGCACGTTCGGCTTCGCCGCGCCGCAGGACCGTCGCGCCGACCGCATCACCGCCGGCGGACTGAGCCTGCGTTTTACCGACGTGGAATTCAACGAGCTCGCGCGCGATCCCGCGTCCGCGCCGGCGTTCGGCTCGCTCGGCCCCGCCGACGGCGAGCTGATCAAGGTGCCCGGCTACGCCGAACCCGTGGTGCTGCGCGGCCTCGCGCTCGGCACCGTCGAATCGGGCATCCGCCCCGACACGACCGACTACCCCGGCCTCGACGCGTTCGTGCTCGACGACGGCACCGGCACGAACCGCTATCCGCCGCGCGCCGGCACCGACGGCGCCGCGGCGCTGTCGGCGAACGAAGTGCGCACGATCGTGCAGGAAGCGCTCAAGGTCGCCGCGCGCACGCGCGCGCAGGTGCGCAAGCCGCTCGGTTCGCGCGCCGGCGAAACGGTGGTGGTCGTCGACACGAACGGCGTCGTGCTCGCGCTCGCGCGCTCGCGCGACGCGCTCGTCGACGCGGTCGACGTGACGACGCAGAAGGCGCGCTCGGCCGCGTTCTTCTCGGGCACGTACGCGGCCGGCGACATCCTCGGCACCGGATCGGCCCGTTATCTCTCGGCCGCGCTGAACCTCGCCCAGCTGCGCGTCGACTTTTCCACGGTTGCACAAAGCGCGCCGAGCCAGTACGTCGCCAACCTGCGCACGTTCCTCGGTCTGCCGCAGGCCTGGGCCGACGGCCAGGTGGCCTACTCGCTGCGCACGATCGGCAATCTGTCGCGGCCGTTCTATCCCGACGGCGTGCCCGACAATCCGCCCGGACCGCTGTCGCTGCCGTTCAATCGCTGGAGTCCGTTCCAGGACGGCCTCGAACTCGATCTCGTGTACAACCAGATCGCGGCGCACGTCGCGTTCTACCTCAACCAGAAAGGCCTCGCGCTGACGCTCGACGGCGCGCCGCTCGCGCCGGCGCCGACGCCGGGCAATCCGAAACCGATCGACGACGTCGGCTTCAACTGCACCGGCATACCGCGCCTGCCGAACGGCATCACGCTGTTCGGCGGCAGCTTCCCGATCTATCGCGGCGGCGTGCTCGTCGGCGGCGTCGGCGCGTCGGGCGACGGCACCGACCAGAGCGACCTCGTCGCGTTCCTCGGCCTGCACAACGCGGGCGCGGCGCTCAACGGCGCGATCGGCAACGCGCCGATACCGCTGCGCGCCGACCGCCTCGTGCCGCAGAACGTGCGCCTGGGCTACGTTCAGTGCCCGCAGTCGCCGTTCCTCAATTCGAACGAACAATACGTCTGCGAGGGCAAGTGACATGCGCGGTCTTCGCTATGCCGTGATTCCCCTCGCCGTCGCCTGCGCGATCGCGTCTTCAGACGCGCGCGCGCAGAGCGCGAGCGTCGCCGCGAGCTGGCTCGAGATCGCCGGCATCGTGCCCGCGCCGACGTACGATCCGCGCGCCTCGCAGATACCGCGCCGCCGTCCGGGCCATCCGTACGAGCCGTGGGTCGACGCGCCGCCGCAGAATCCCGACGCGGTCGATCCCGCGCCGGTCGACCTCGCCGGCGAGTTCATCCCGGTGCCCGACCGCTGGCGCATCATGGAATCGCTCGGCTTCAAGCATCCTTGGTACGACCCGTACAACCAGAACGTGCTCAAGGCCGACAAGCCGGTCGACGGCGAAGACCACTTCTTCAATCTGCAGATCGTCTCCGACACGCTCGTCGAACCGCGCAGCATACCGACGCCGGTCGCGCCGCAGTCGGGCAGCACGCCGGGCACGAACGACACGCTCGGCGACGTCAACCAGCTGATCCTCGCGCAGACGGTGATCGCCACCGCGCTGTACTACGAGGGCGATACGACGTTCAAGCCGCCCGATGTCGAATACAAGGCGACGCTCGCGTTCAACTACAACCGCGTGCGCACCGACGAGGTGCGCGCGCTGCAGGTCAACCCGCGCTTCGGCAAGGTGCGCGACGACGCGTTCGTCGGCGTGCAGGAACTCTTCGTCACGTGGGATCTGCGCAACCTCGGCACGCGCTACGACTTCGACGACCTGCGCATCGGCGTGCAGCCGTTCTCGACCGACTTCCGCGGCTTTCTGTTCCAGGACAGCCAGCCCGGCATCCGCCTGTTCGGCACGCGCGACAACAACCGCTGGCAGTACAACCTGGCACTTTTCCGCAGACTGGAAAAAGACATCAATTCCGGCCTCAACGACGTGACGATCGCGCCGCGCAAGGACGACATCTTCGTCGCGAACCTGTACCGCCAGGACTTTCCGTTCACCGGCTTCACGTCGCAGGGCATCGTGCTCTACAACCGCAACCGCGAAACCGACTCGTTCTACGATTCCAACGGCTTCATCCAGCGCCCCGCCGCGATCGGCCGCGAAGCGCCGCGCACGTATCACGTCACGTATCTCGGCTACAACGGCGACGGACACATCGGGCGGCTGAACCTCACCGCGTCGGCGTACTACGCGATCGGCCGGCAGTCGGCCGGCGTGTTCGTCGCCGAAGGCACCGACATCCGCGCGGGCTTTCTCGCGGCCGAAGCGTCGATGGACTTCGACTGGATCCGGCTGCGCGCGTCGGCCGCGTACGCGAGCGGCGACGACGATCCGTTCGACGACCGTTCGACCGGCTACGACGCCGTGTTCGAAAACCCGATCTTCGCCGGCGCCGACACGAGCTACTGGATCCGCCAGAACGTGCCGTTGATCGGCGGCGGCGGCGTGGCGCTCGCGCAGCGCAACGCGCTCTTGCCGAACCTGCGCCCGTCGAAGGAACAGGGGCAGTCGAATTTCGACAACCCGGGCCTGCGCCTCGTCGGCGTCGGCGCCGATTTCGACCTCACGCCGCAGTCGCGCCTCTCGGGCAACGTCAACGGCCTGTGGTTCGACAAGACGCAGATCCTCGAAACCGCGCGCAACCAGGCCGACATCGGCAAGAGCATCGGCACCGATGTCTCGGTCGCGTGGATCTGGCGACCGCTGTTCACGCAGAACGTCGTGCTGCGCCTGTCGGGTGCGGCACTCCTGCCCGGCGACGGCTTCAAGGATCTGTACGGCGACCGGCGCAACAGCTACTACACCGTGTTGGGCAACTTGATCCTGACGTACTGAGGGGGCGGTCATGACGATCAGGACGATGCTTTTTGTCAAAATCACTTTTGCCGCAGCGGCGCTCGCCGCGGTCGCCTGGCTGATGCCGGCGTTCGCGAGCGGCGGCCCGGAGAAAGTCGAGCGCACGTACGTCACGGCGCCGAACGCGCCGGCGTTCCAGACGTGGGCGCAGGCCGACGCGAAATCGGCCGGCTGCGTCAGCTGCCACACCGCATCGGACCGCAAGACGATGCACGCATCCGAAGCCGTCGTGCTCGGCTGCACCGACTGCCACGGCGGCGATCCCACGGTGTTCGGCGCGGCCGGCACCGAGTCGGCCGGCAACCGCAGCGCGATGGAAAAGGCGCACGTGCTGCCGCAGTATCCCGACCGCTGGCCGTCGAGCGCGAACCCCGAGCGCAGCTACACGCATCTGACGCAGGAGTCGCCGGAGTTCACGCGCTTCATCAACCCGGGCGACCTGCGCATCGCGCGCGAAGCCTGCGGCGCGTGCCACCTGCCGATCATCCAGCAGGCCGAGAAGAGCCTCATGGCGAACGCCGCGATGTTCTGGGGCGCGGCGGCGTACAACAACGGCATCCTGCCGTACAAGCACTCGATCCTCGGCGAGGCGTATACGCGCGACGGCGAGCCGTCGGCCGTGACGAACGGCGCGCCGAACGACGCGGCGATGGACGATCGCGGCATCCTGCCGAAGATCAGCCCGATGCCCGCGTGGGAAACCGTGCCGCCGGCCGACGTGTTCCGCGTGTTCGAGCGCGGCGGCCGCAACATCTCGAACCTGTTTCCGGAAATCGCCGTGCCGAGCGAAACCGGCTCGATCCAGCGTCTGGAAGAGCCGGGCCGCCCGGACCTCAAGCAATCCAACCGCGGCCCCGGCACCGGCAGCCGCGTGTCGATTCCGGTACTGAACATCCACAAGACGCGCTTGAACGATCCGTTCACCTGGTTCCTCGGTACGAACGACAACCCCGGCGACTATCGCTCGTCCGGCTGCAGCGCGTGCCACGTGATCTACGCGAACGACCGCGATCCGCGGCATTCGGCGATCTACGCGAAATTCGGGAACATGGGACAAAGCCAGCAGGCCGACCCGACGATTCCGCGCAACGTCTCCGGGCACCCGATCAAGCACGAGTTCACGCGGCAGATTCCGACGAGCCAGTGCATGATCTGCCACATGCACCAGCCGAACATGTTCATCAATTCGATGCTCGGCTACACGATGTGGGACTACGAATCGGACGCGCCGTTCATGTGGCCGGAGAAGCAGCACTACCCCGACGACATCGAAATGCGCAAGACGCTCGACCGCAACCCCGAAGAAGCCGCGATCCGCGGCAAGTGGCGGGACGTGGAATTCTTAAAAGACGTCTCGCTGATGAATCCGCAGCTGAAAGACACGCAGTTCGCCGACTACCACGGCCACGGCTGGAACTTCCGCGCGATCTTCTCGCGCGACCGCAAGGGCAACCTGCTCGACGCGAAGCAGGAAAAGATCGACGACACCGATCCGGACAAGTGGAAAAAAGCCGTGCACATGTCGTCGATCCACGTCGACGTCGGCATGCAGTGCGTCGACTGCCACTTCGCGCAGGACGCCCACGGCAACGGCTATCTCAAGGCCGAGGTCATGGGCGCGGTCGAAATCCAGTGCCAGGACTGCCACGGCACGGTCGACGCGCTGCCGACGTTGAAGACGTCCGGTCCGAACGCGTCGAAATACGGCAAGGATCTTCTCCTGATCCGGAACCCGGACGGCAAGAAGCGCTTCGAATGGGTCGGCGACGCGCTGATCCAGCGCTCGGCCGTGACGCCG
The DNA here is from genome assembly GCF_025717065.2 of Tahibacter soli. Lineage (GTDB taxonomy): Bacteria > Pseudomonadota > Gammaproteobacteria > Xanthomonadales > Rhodanobacteraceae > Tahibacter > Tahibacter soli. The sequence continues at coordinate 99,975 of NZ_JAOVZO020000008.1, forward strand.
GGCCTGGAATGGACCATGAGTCTGACCAAGGACGTGTCGGACCCGGCGTCGCCGCGCTACAACGAAAAGGCCACGCGCGCGCACGCGATGTCGCGCGACACGGCGAGCCAGAAGTTCGGCGCCGACGTGCCGCTCGGCGAGCGCGCGCACGGCGAAGACAAGATGCTGTGCTACACCTGCCACACGTCGTGGACGACGAGCTGCGGCGGCTGTCATCTGCCGATCCAGGCGAACTGGAAGACCGAGCGGCACAAGTACGAAGGCGGCTTCACGCGCAACTTCGCGACGTACAACCCGCAGGTGGCGCGCGACGACATGTTCTTCCTCGGCGTGCACGGCGGCATCAAGGACCACAAGATCGCACCGGTACGCTCGTCGTCGGCGCTCGTGCTGTCGTCGACGAACATCAACCGCGAACGCATCTACATCCAGCAGCCGCCGATCGCCGCCTCGGGCTATTCGTCGCAGGCGTTCGCGCCGCACTACCCGCACACCGAGCGCAAGACCGAAACGAAAACCTGCACCGACTGCCACCTCTCGGCGCAGAACGACAACAACGCGATCCTCGCGCAGACGCTCCTGCTCGGCACGCGCTTCATCGATTTCATCGGCTTCAACGCGTGGGTCGGCGGCGACGGCGAAATCAGCGCGATCCGCGTCACCGAATGGGACGAACCGCAAGCCGTCGTCGGCAGCTATCTGCAACGCTATGCGTATCCCGACTGGTTCAAGCAGCACCAGGACCGCGGCCTGAAGCTGCCCGACGCGAGCGAGCACAAGGCGGGCAAGGCGCAATGCATCCAGCTGCGCGGCGAATACCTTTACGTCGCCGAAGGCAGCGAGGGCATGCGCGTGTACGACGTCGCGAGCGCCGGCAACAAGGGCTTCTCGCAGAAGCTCGTGACGGCGCCGTTCTCGCCGCTCGGGCAGAACACGCGCATCAAGTCCGCGAACGCGACGTGCGTCGTGCTGCCGACGACGCAGCCGGTCGCGCCGTCGCGCAGCGTCAGCGAACTGATGCAGGGCGCGAACGCCGAGCAGCCGATGCATCCGTTGTACAAGTACGCGTTCATCACCGATGCGACCGAAGGGCTGATCGCCACCGACATCGAAACGCTCGCCGACCTCGAACCGCGCAACAACTTCCTGAAGCGCGCGGTGACGTGGAACGAGAACGGCGTGCTCAACGGCGCGCGGCACCTGGCGATCGCCGGCACGACGTTCTACGTCGTCGCCGACGCGGGCGTCGTCGTGCTCGATCTCGCCGATCCGGTGAAGCCGCGCTACCTCGCGACGATACCGATCGCCGGCGCGCGCGCCGCGGCGCTGCAGTTCCGCTATCTGTTCGTCACCGCGAAGGACGGCCTGCACGTCGTCGACGTGACGACGCCGGCGCAGCCGCGCGAAATCGCCGGCGCGCTCGTGCCGCTGCGCGACGCGCGCAAGCTGCATCTGGCGCGCACGTATGCCTATGTCGCCGACGGCGCCGACGGCATCGCGATCGTCGACATCACGCGGCCGGAGCGGCCGGCGCTGTATCAGCTCTACAACGCCGACGGAAAGATCAACGACGCGACCGACATCGTCGTCGGCACGACGAACGCGTCGCTGTTCGCGTACGTCGCCGACGGCAGGAACGGCCTCAAGGTGATCCAGCTCACGAGCCCCGAATCGCAGCCGAAGTTCTACGGTTTCAGCCCCGACCCGAAGCCGCAGCTGATCGCGTGGCGCGCGACGGACAAGCCGGCGCTGTCGCTGTCGCGCGGACTCGAACGCGATCGCGCGGTCGACGAAACGGGACACCAGATCGCGGTGTTCGGGCGCATCGGTTCGCGGCCGTTCAATCAGGCCGAGATGCAGAAGCTGTATCTGCGGCCGGACGGGACGCCGTGGACGGTGGAGGACAAGCCGCAGGGACCGCGGTAGCGCTTTGGATCGCGCACGTCATCCCGGCCAAGGCACACTGGCGTCCGCAATAAATGTGCACGTTGCCGGCTGACGGCTTTCCGTCAGCGCAACGAACACTTCGGCGTCGCCGCCTCACCCCACCCTCTCCCCCAAGCAAGCTTGGAGGAGAGGGCTCAAGCACGCAGGGCCTGAACCCTCCGCTCCTTCTCCCCCAACCACGTTGGGGGAGAAGGTTCGGATGGGGGCGACGTGCACGATCGCGTCGAGTTCCGGTTTTCGCCGCCTACCCGTGCGGCTCGATCGTCGAGCCCCACGGTGGCGGCGCATCGACGGCTTCCGGCGATTCCTCGCGCACGGGCTTGACCGGCACATCGACCCGCACGCGCCGCATCCCTTCCGGATTCGGCGGCGCGTAGCCCCAGCCGCAGCCGCCGACGAAGAGCGACCACGAGCACGAGAAGCCGCCGCCCCATTTCGTGCGCCACGACTTCGTGACGGTGCGCTTGCGCACGAATTCCTGAAACGCGTTCTCGCGGTCGGACGGCCATTGCGACGCGAACGCGCTCGGGCGGTACGGCAGCGGCGACGCCTTGCGCGTCTGCGGCACTATCGCCGGCGCGGCGAAGTCGGACGTCGGCGCTTGCGGCAAATGGGAAACGTCTATTTTTCCGTCGACACCGTAGATGCGCACCGACGGCGCGGCGTCGACCGGTGCCGCGGGCGCCGCCTCGACGATTCGCGCCGTCGGCGTCCGCGTCGCAACCGTCGACGGTGCCGCGACGCCGGCCGCGCGAGGCACCGGCCGCACCACGACCGGCTCGACGCGCGGCGGCGGTTCCGGCAGCGGCGGCGGCGCGAGCGCTGCCGGTTCGACGGCGTCGACCAGCCGTACGGCGATGACGCCGCGACTGTCGTCGATCGGCCGCAGCCGCATCCAGTCGCGCACGAGCCACGCGGCGACGAGGTGCAGCAAGAGCGCGATGACGAGCGCGATCGCGATGCCGCGCCGGTCGTGCTGGCGGCGCTGCCAGCGCGTCTGGCGCAGGCGCGCGAGATCGGCGTAGTCGGAGCGCACGGGGTCGGAACACACGGGGTCGGAACACACGGGGTCGGCGGTCTGCATGGCCGTGCGCTACAGGTCGTCGGCGTCGTCGGCGAGATCGTCCGGCGCGTCGGGCACGTATTCGAGGATGTCGCCGGGCTGGCAAGCCAGCGCCTCGCAGATCTTCGACAGCGTCTCGAACCGCACGCCGCGCACCTTGCCGGACTTGAGCAGCGACACGTTGACCTCGGTCAGCCCGATGCGCTCGGCCAGCTCCTTCGAGCGCATCTTGCGCTTGGCGAGCATCACGTCGAGGTTGACGGTGATGCTCATTACAAAAACGTCCGGTTCTCTTCGTCGATGCGCAGCGCTTCGCGCATCACATGCGCGAACACGAGCAGCAAGAGGCCGGTGATCACCGATGTGATATCGCCCGAGCTGATGCTGATCACGAGCTGCCGCTGCCCCGGCGGATTGCCGCTCGTCAGCGCGAGCGCGATGACGGTGCGCGCGACGACGCCGGCAACCGCCGACGCGAACGCGAGATGGCCGATGCGCGTGAGCAGCACCGGCACGTCGGGATGGAACACCCGCGCGCTGCGCAGCAGACGGAACAGCCGCACGACGCTCCACATCGCGAACAGGAACAGCGCGACCGGTGCGAGATCGGCGAGCCACGCGGCGAACACGAGATCGCCGGTCGGCACGTTCGCGAGTTCCGGCACGCCGCGCTTCAAGTACTCGAGCATCGCGGCGGGATCGGTCCACAAATAAATTTCGTAGATGACGACGACCGCGATGCCGGCGAGCGCGAGCGCCTCGCCCGTCAGCGCGAATCGGCGCACGCGACGATGCGTCTCGTCGAGCGGAGTTTTGGCGTTCATGGGACTTGTCGAGTGACGATTGATAATTAACGTATCACGATAATTTTTTATCGTCAATGAACCGAGGTCACGATTGCGCCGAAGATCCGCGAGACACGGCCCGGAAATCGACGTAACCTCCTTAATTAATTTCATCAGTTACGAGGCAACCATGATCGCGCGCATCTGGCGCGGCCGTACGAAGGCCGAGCACACCGACGAATACCTGGACATCCTGCGCACCACCGGCGTCGCCGACTACCGGGGCACGCCGGGCAATCGCGGCGTGTGGGTGCTGACGCGCCCGCTCGGCGACGCGACCGAATACACCGTGCTGACGCTGTGGGAATCGCGCGAAGCGATCGCGCGATTCGCCGGCGACGACATCGACATCGCGCGCTACTACCCCGAAGACGCGCGCTATCTGCTCGACTTCGCCGAGACGGTGGAACACTACGACTGCGCGATCGCGGCGCCGCCCGAGGCCTGACGCCGCGGGCGACGCACGACCTTCGGCGCATCGCCGCGCGCGGCGCGGCGCGCTACCATCGCGCGCCCTCGCCGCCTCTGTCGCCATGTCGCCGCATACGAAAGCCCAGCTGCAAATCCATTTCTGCGTCCTGCTCTGGGGCTTCACGGCGATCGTCGGAAAACTCATCACGCTCGCGGCGCTGCCGCTCGTGTGGTGGCGCATGCTGATCGCCGCCGGCGCGCTCGCGGTGCTGCCGCGCGTGTGGCACGCGTGCCGGCGCATGTCGCCGCGGCTCGTCGCCGGCTACGCGTTCGTCGGCGTCGCGCTCGCGCTGCACTGGCTCACGTTCTACGCGTCGGTGAAGCTTGCCAACGCCTCGGTCGCCGCGACGTGCATGGGCCTTGCGCCCGCGTTTCTCGCGCTGATCGAACCCGTGATCATGCGTCGCCCGTTCGACCTGCGCGAACTCGCGCTCGGCATCGCGGTGATTCCCGGCGTCGCGCTCGTCGCCGGCGGCCTGCCCGACGCGATGTTCGAAGGACTCGTCGTCGGCATCGTGTCGGCGTTCTTCGTCGCGATCTACGGCGTCGTCAACAAACGGCTCGTCGACGCGAGCGACCCGCTCGCGATCACCGCGCTGGAGCTTGCGACCGGCGTCGTCGTGCTGGGCCTTGCGATGCCCTTCGTCGCGTCGACCGGCGAGGCGTTCGCCGTGCCCGGCGCGGCCGACGCGTTCTGGCTCACGGTGCTCGCGCTCGTACTGACGGTGCTGCCGCTGACCTTGTCGCTCGTCGCGATGCGGCACATCAGCGCGTTCGGCGTGCAGCTCGCGACGAACCTCGAACCGGTCTATGTCGTGCTGATCGCGATGGTGCTGTTCGGCGAGCATCACGAGCTGACGTGGCAGTTCTACGCGGGGCTTGCGGTGATCCTCGGCGCGGTGCTCGCGTATCCGCTGATCAAGCGCGCGGAATAGCTACGCGAATCGCACCAGCGCCGCGACGGCGAGCAGCGCGATCCATCCCGGATGACGCCCGCGCGTGCCGACGAGCACGAGCGCGGAACCGCCCAGGTGCGATGCGACGATCGCGTTGACGGCGATCGTTCGCAGATCGTCGGCGCCCGATGCGATTGCCAGCAGCATGCCGGCGAACGCCCAGCCGAACACGCTCACGAGGTGCCACGACGCCCAGATTATCCGCACGTGCCGCTCGCGCAGCGGCGGCGCCGGCTGCGAAGGCACGACGCCGTTTTCGCGCAGATGGCGGAAGATCAGGATCTCGCCGAGCACGGAGTGCGCGATGCCGGTCAATATCGCCAGCACGCCCGCCATCAGATAGGTCGTCTGCATCGCCGTCTTCTCCGTTGCCGTCGGCGCCTTCGCGCCGGCGGATCGTCAGCCTTCCAGCGCCGCCCACCGTGCGTACGCCGCGTCGAGTTCGGCCTGCGTGTCGGCGAGCTTCTGGTTCGCCGCGACGATCGCCGCGCCGTCCTGCTGAAAGAATTTCGGATCGTTCATCGCCGACGTCAGCTCGGCGACCGCCGTTTCCAGCGTTTCGATGCGCGCCGGCAACTGTTCCAGTTCGCGCTGGTCCTTGTAGCTGAGCTTCTTCTTCGCGGGCATGGCCGGCGCGTCGTCGCGCGGGGCGGGCTTCGCCGCTTTCTCGACGGCCTTCGCCGCCGCGCCGCGCGGTGCCGGGCGCTGGCGCAGCCAGTCGCTGTAGCCGCCGACGTATTCGCCGATGCGACCGTCCCCTTCCATGACGAAGCTCGACGTCACCACGTTGTCGATGAAGTCGCGATCGTGCGACACGAGCAGCAGCGTGCCTGTGTATTCGCCGAGCAGGTCTTCGAGGAGTTCCAGCGTTTCGACGTCGAGGTCGTTCGTCGGTTCGTCGAGCACGAGCAGGTTCGACGGTTTCGCGAACAGCTTGGCGAGCAGCAGTCGGTTGCGCTCGCCGCCCGACAGCGCCGTGATCGGCGCGCGCGCGCGATCGGGCGTGAAGAGAAAATCCTGCAGATAGCCGAGCACGTGCTTGCGCGAGCCGTTGAGTTCGATGTACTCGCGGCCTTCGGCCACGTTGTCGAGCGCGTTGAGGTCGTCGCGCAATTGCACGCGGTGCTGGTCGAAATACGCGATCTCGAGGTTCGTGCCGAGGCGGATTTCGCCTTCCTGCGGCTTGATTTCGCCGAGCAGCAGGTTGAGCAGCGTCGTCTTGCCCGCGCCGTTCGGGCCGATGATGCCGACGCGGTCGCCGCGCAGGATCGTCGCGGTGAATTCGCGCACGACGAGGCGGTCGCGCCAGCCGAACCACACGTCGCGCGCTTCGACCACGCGCTTGCCGCTCTTGCCCGAGTCGGCCGCTTCCATGCGCACGTTGCCGCCGAGCTCGCGCCTTTCGGCGCGCTCGTTGCGCATCGCCTTCAGGCGCCGCACGCGGCCCTCGTCGCGCGTGCGCCGCGCCTTGATGCCCTGGCGAATCCACACCTCTTCCTGCGCCAGCAGCTTGTCGAAGCGCGCGTTCTCCTGCGCTTCGGCGTGCAGGCGTTCTTCGCGGCGGCGCAGGTAGTTGTCGTAGTCGCCCGGCCAGCTCGTGAGCTTGCCGCGGTCGATCTCGACGATGCGCGTGGCGAGCGCGCGCAGGAACGCGCGATCGTGCGTGACGAACACGATGCTGCCCTTGAACGCGCGCAGGAATTCTTCCATCCACGCGATCGATTCGATGTCGAGATGGTTGGTCGGCTCGTCGAGCAGCAGCACGTCGGGCTGCTGCACGAGCGCCTGCGCGAGCAGCACGCGGCGCTTCATGCCGCCCGAGAGCGCGGCGAAGTCGACGTCCTCGGGCAGCTGCAAGCGCACCAGCGCCTCGCCGACGCGGCGGTCTAGGTCCCAGCCGTGCACCGCGTCGATGCGCGCCTGCACCGCCGCCATCGCCTCGGTATTGCCGGGCACGTCGAGCGCGTGCGACAGATGATGGAACTCGCCGAGCCACGTGCCGAGTTCGCCCAGCCCCTGCGCGACGACGTCGAACACGGTGCCCGCGGTCGCCTGCGGCACTTCCTGCGCGAGCCGCGCGATGCGCACGCCGCTGTCGACCTGGATCGCGCCGTCGTCGGGGCGGATGTCGCCGGCGATCAGCTTGAGCAGCGTCGACTTGCCGGCGCCGTTGCGGCCGACGATGCAGACGCGCTCGTTCGCGTCGAGATTGAACTCGACCTGGTCGAGCAGCAGCGGACCGCCGACGCTCAGGTCGATATTGCGCATTTGCAGCAGGGGCATTGCGGGTACCGCGAGACTCGGGGCGCGAAGGATAACCCGTGCGGCATGCGTCCGGCGCCCGGATACGATCGACCGCTTGGGGGTGCGCGGTCCGTCGCGCGTCCCTGCGCATGACCGCCGCGCAGGCTCGGCAGGCATTCACTCCACAGGGGACGGCATGTACGGCACCACCATCGTACACGGACTCGCGCGGCTCTCCCTCGGGTTTTTCGCGCTGTTTTCGGCGGCAGCCGACGCGCAGACCGCGGACCTCGCCGTCTCGATCGACGACGGCATCGAACGCGTCGTGGCCGGCGCGACGCTGAGCACCTATCGCGTCGACGTGACCAACCGCGGCCCCGACGCGGCGCAGGCGCGCGTGCTCATCGCCGAAACGTATCCCGAACTCCTGTGCGTCTGGCAATGCGCGAGCGCCGCCGGCGGCGCGGCCTGTCCCGTGCTGCCGCAGAACTACTACGTCAACCAGACGCACGAGCTGCCGGCCGGCAGCTCGCTCGTGTACACCGCCGACTGTCGCACCGACTGGACCGCTTCCGGCACCGTGCGCGGCACCGCGAACGTCGATGCCGTCGACGGCGGCACCGACCCGGCGCCGGCCGACAACCGCGACGAAGACGTCAACGTGGTCGACCGTATCGCGGATCTCGCGGTCACCACGACGATCGACCCTCCCGAAGCGGTCGCCGGCAGCAGCGCGAGGGCCATCGTCGTCGCCGAGAATCTCGGTCCGAGCCGCGTCGACGACGTGCGGCTCTTCAGCGCGGTTCCGACGGCCGCGTCGTCGTGCCGCTGGCAATGTCTGAGCAGCACTTCGGGCGCGCCGTGCAACGCCGGCGGCGGCGGCGCGCTCGACCACACGATGCGCCTGGAGCCGCGCGAGCGCGTAACCTTCCAGCTCGGCTGCGAGCTGTCGGGGTATGCGCGCGGCACGCTCGTCCAGACCGCGACCATCGGCTCGTCGGTGCCCGATCCCGACCCCGCGAACAACAGCGCGAGCGACACGCGACCGCTGGCGCTGCGCGCCCGCTACGGCACGGAAGTAAGTGCCGACGCCGACCGCGTGCGGCCCGGCGACGTGCTGAACTACCGCATCTTCGCCGTTGCCAACGGGCCGACGCAGCTGCTTCGGTCGCACCTCGACATCCGCTTCGCGCCGCACTGCGCCGACGTGCAGTGGCAGTGCCGGTCGGACGGCGCCGCGTGCCCCGTCGCCGGCGGCAGCGGCGACGTCTCGCTCGATCCCATGGCGTCGCGCTACGCGATGATGATTACCGCCACGTGCCGCGTCGCCGCGTCGACGCCCGACGGAACGCTCCTCCTGACCGCCGCGACGCTGACCGATGCCGAGGTGACCAACCTCGATGCGAACGGCACGTCGAGCCACGGCGCGATCGTCGGCACGCCGGCGTCGATCCCGGCGCTGTCGCCGCTCGCGCTCGCGGCGCTCGCGTGCGGCATCGCGCTTGCCGGCTGGCGGCGCGGACGCGCCCGCGGCCCGTAGCGATTTGACCGATCGCCGCGCGCTGCGCGGGACTTTCGTCATTTACCGCTTGCAGCTCGCGCGGCTATGTTCACGGCTTTCCCCAGCCGTGAATACCATGAAGCCGAATCCGCACTGGATGCTCGCCGTGCTGTTGCTGCTGCCGCTCGGCAGCGCCAACGCGAAACGCGACGAGAAGACGCCCGATCCGCTCGCGGGCAGCACGCGCAAGGACGGCTTCTTCGAGGTGTGGACCGATCCGGCCAAGGGTCGCGTACTGCTCGGCGTCGAAAAACTCGACGAACCGTTTCTGCTCGTCACGTCGCTGCCGCACGGCCTCGGCTCGAACGACGTCGGGCTCGATCGCGGACAACCCGGCAATGTGCGCGAAGTGGAATTTCGCCGCGCCGGCCCGCGCCTGCTGCTGGTCGAGCGCAACACGCGCTACGTCGCCAGCGCCGACGACGCGGCCGAGCGGGCCAGCGCGCGCGAGGCGTTCGCCGAGTCGGTGCTGTGGGCCGGCGACATCGTGGCATCGAAGCGCTCGACGCGGATCGTCGTCGACTTCTCGTCGTTCCTTTCGTCCGACCGCCACGGCGTGGCCGAACGCCTCGACGCGACCAAGCAGGGCAAATACCTCGTCGACGACAAGCGCAGCGCAGCACTGCTCGACGACGCGAAGACGTTTCCCGACAACACCGAACTCGAAGCGATACTGACGTTCAACGGCGACGGCAAGGGCGAGTTCGTGCGCCAGGTCGCGATGGACCCGACAGCGCTGTCGGTGCGCCAGCACGTCAGTCTCGTGCGCCTGCCCGGCGCCGGCTACAAGCCGCGCGCGTTCCACCCCGGCTCCGGCGCGTTCGGCCAGGGCGCGATCGACTTCTCGCAGCCGCTCGCCGCGAGCCTCGACGTGCGCTGGCAGCCGCGCTTCCGCCTCGAGAAAACCGATCCGACCGCCGCGGTCAGCACGGTGAAGAAACCGATCGTGTTCTATCTCGATCCCGGCACGCCCGAACCGGTGCGCTCGGCGCTGCTCGACGGCGCCAACTGGTGGAAGAGCGCGTTTGAGAAGGCCGGCTACAAGGACGCGTTCCGCGCCGAGCTGCTGCCCGCCGACGCCGACCCGATGGACATCCGCTACAACACGATCCTGTGGGTGCACCGCGCGACGCGCGGCTGGTCGTACGGCGCGGCGCTGACCGATCCGCGCACCGGAGAAATCATCAAGGGCGCGGTGACGCTCGGCTCGCAGCGCGTGCGCCAGGACATCCTCATCGCCGAAGCGCTGACCGCGCCGTACGACAAGCGCAACGCGAACGAACTCGCGCAGCGCGCCGAAGCGATGGCGCTCGCGCGCCTGCGCCAGCTCGCCGCGCACGAAGTCGGCCACGCGCTCGGCTTCGCGCACAACTTCGCCGCGAGCCGCGAAGGCAACGGCTCGGTGATGGACTATCCGCATCCGATGCTGCGCGTGGCGTCCGACGGCGCCGTCGCGCTCGCCGATGCCTACGGCGTCGGCGTCGGCCCGTGGGACGACTACATCGTCAAGTACGGCTACGCCGATTTCGGCGGCGCCGACGAAACCGCGGCGCTCGCGCAGCTGCGCCGCGACGCCGAGGCCGCGGGCCTCGAATATCTCAACGACGCCGACGCGCGCTCGCCGGGCATGGCGCATCCCGACGCATTGCTGTGGGACTACGGCAAGAACTCGCTCGCGACGTTCGACCTCCTGCTCGACGTGCGGCGCCGCGCGCTGGCCGGCTTCGGCACCGGCGCGCTGCCGCCGGCGCGGCAGCTCGGCGAACTCGAAGCGCGTCTCGTACCGATTTATCTTTTGCATCGCTACCAGACCGAAGCGGTCGCGCGCCTGCTCGCCGGCGCGAGCTATCGCTACGGTCTTGCCGGCGACACGAAGCCGGGCACGCAGGCGGTCGCGGCGAGCGACCAGCGTGCGGCGCTCGACCGGCTCGTGCGCACGCTGTCGGCGGCCGAACTCGCGCTGCCGCCGAACGTGCTCGACAGCCTGACGCCGCCGGCCGCCGACTACGAACGCGGTCGCGAATATTTCGCCACTCGCACCGCGCCGCTGTTCGATCCGTTCGCCGCGGCGCAGGCCGCGAGCGCGCAGACGCTGACGTTTCTGTTCGATCCGGCGCGCCTGAACCGGCTCGCGTGGCAGCACGCGCGCGACGCGGCGCAGCCCGGCGTCGACGACGTGCTCGACGCGGCATTCCGCGGCACGTGGCAGCGCGATACGAAGACCGACGCCGCCCCGGGCGCCGCCGCGGTACAGATTGCCGCAAACTGGACGATGCTCGACGCGCTGCTCGCCGTCGTCGACGCCGGACAGCTGCATGCGCAGGTCGAAGCGCAGGCGCGCGCACGGCTCGCGTCGTGGCGCGAGTGGCTCGCCGCGAACCCGGGCGGCGCGACGACCGCGGCGAACCGCAAGCAAGCGGCGACGCTGATCGGGCAATACCTTGCCGATCCGAAGTCGGTGAAGCTGCGGCCGTTGCCGCCGGTGCCGCCGGGCGCGCCGATCTGAATCCCGGGAGGCCGGCGCCGTTCAGGCGGCCGGCCACTCCCCCGTCGCCAGCGACTGCGGCGACCAGCCCTCGGGCTCGAACGCGAAGCGCAGCGGCAGCGCCTCGGGCCGGTGCACGACGCGGCGCGGCGTGAAGCGCCACAGCCGCTCCGCGCCGCGGAACGTCGCGATCTCCGGTGCGTCGAGCAAAACTCGCGCATCGCCGGTCAGTTGCAGCAGATCGCCCGTTTCGAAGTCGACGAACACGAGCCCCGCGCGCGGATTCGCGACGAGATTGCCGAGCGTGTTGAAAAACCGGTTGCCGGCGAAATCCGGAATCGTCAGCGTGCCGTCGTCGTCGACGCGCACGAACCCCGGGCGTCCGCCGCGATGCGAGACGTCGACCTGCCGCTCGCCGTTCTCGCGGTCGACGTACGAGGCGACGAAGAACGTGTCGGCGTGCGCGATCGTCGTGCGCGCCGCGTCGTCGAGCCCGTCGCTCGTGCGTGCCGGCAGCGGCGACGGCGCGAACGGATCGCGCGCGAAACCGAATTCCCGCCGCTGGATGTATTGCGGGCAGTTGCCGTAGCTCTGCACGACGCCGACGTCGAAGCCGTCGTCGCGCTCGCGCCGGATCGTGCCGTTCATCCGGTTGCGCCGGCGCGTGTGCAGCTCGATGCCGAGCATGCCGATCGCATCGCCGTCGTTCATGCCGGCGTCCGCCGGATCGCTCGCGTCGCGCGGCAGCCGCACGCGCAGGCGATGCGCGTCCGGCGCGGCAAGAAAACCCGGCGCACCGGCGCGCAAGGTCGCCCACGCGTCGCCGTTCGCATCGACCGCGCCGAACACCGCGAACGGCAGCTGCGGATAGAACAGCCGGTGCTGTTCGATCAGGTGATCGCGGACGACGCGCCGGCCGATCTCGTCCATGCGCTCGGCCGCGCCGATCGACCGCTGCAGTTCGATCTCGCCGGCATGCCACGGCGACCCCGGCACTCGCTGCTCGTCCTGCGCGTTCACGCGACGGCCTCCAGGCCCACCGCCGAGCGCACGAACGGCACGAAGCCCGGCAGCGCCTCGACGCGCGCGAGCCACGCGTTCACGTTGGCATAAGACGACAAATCCACATTGCCCTCCGGCGCGCGCGCCACGTAGCTGTACAGCGCGACGTCGGCGATCGTCGCACGGTCGGTCGCGATCCACCGCCGTCCCGCGAGCGTCGCGTCGATGACGCCGAGCACGGCATGCGCGCGCGCGATCACCTCGTCGGCGGCGAACGGCGCGCCGAACAGCGTCACGAGCCGCGCCGCCGCCGGTCCGTACGCGATCTGTCCCGCCGCGACCGACAGCCAGCGCTGCACCTGCGCCGCGGCGAACGGTTCGTCGGGTAGCCAGTCGGTCAGGCCGAACTTGCGCGCGACGTAGACGAGAATCGCGTTCGAATCGGAAACGAAGACGCCGCCGTCGTCGAGCACCGGAATCTGCCCGAACCGGTTCAGCGCGAGAAATTCCGGCGCCTTGTGCGCGCGGCTTCCGAGATCGACCGGCACCAGCTCGTACGGCACGCCCACGAGCGACAGAAACAGCTGCGCGCGGTGCGCGTGGCCGGACAGCGGGTGGTGATAGAGCTTCATCGCGAGACTCCGAATGGGACTGCGCGCAGTTTCGCCGTTCCGGTCGAGGCATTGAATACGCAACGAAGGCAATGGACTATTACGCCAACTGGAATGATCGGAGTCGATCATGGATCGCTGGCAGGCGATGCGCGTCTTCGCCAAAGTCGCCGAAACCGGCGGCTTCGCGCCGGCCGCGCGCGCGCTCGACCTGAGCCCGCCGGCCGTGACGCGCGCGGTCGCCGCGCTCGAAGCGCAGATCGGCACGCGCCTTCTCGTGCGCACGACACGCACGGTCAAGCTGACCGAGGCCGGCGCGCGCTACTACGACGACTGCCGGCGCATCCTCGCCGACATCGACGAGGCAGAGGCCGCGGCGGCCGGTTCGTACGCGACGCCCAGCGGCACGCTCACGGTCACCGCGTCGGTGCTGTTCGGGCAGCTGTACGTGCTGCCGATCGTGACGGAATTTCTCGACCGCCATCGCGCGGTGACGGCGCGCACGCTGTTCGTCGACCGCATCGTCAACCTCGTCGACGAGGGCATCGACGTGGCGGTGCGCATCGGCCCGCTGCGCGATTCGGACTACCGCGCGACGCGCGTCGGCGCAGTGCGGCGCGTCGTCGTCGCATCGCCGTCGTATCTCGCGCGCGCCGGCACGCCCGAGGCGCCGGCCGATCTCGCGCGGCACGACATCGTCGCCTCGGTGGCCGCGCGCGGCACGAACGACTGGACGTTCGGCCGAGACTCGCGAAGCGTCGTCACGGTGAAGCCGCGGCTGACCTGCAATACGAACGCGGCGGCCATCGCCGCGGCGATCGAGGGGCGCGGACTGACCCGCGTGCTGTCGTACCAGGTCGCGCCGGCGCTCGCGGCGGGCCAGATCGTCGCCGTGCTCGAAGCGCACGAGGAAGCGCCGTGGCCGATCCACGTCGTGCACGGCGAAGGCCGGCGCGTGACGGCGAAGGTGCGCGCGTTCGTCGACCTCGCGGTCGAGCGCCTGCGCGGGAACGCGCTGCTCGATCAACACGAACGCGACAACGCACTGCTCGATCAGCACGAACGCGGCAACGCGCTGCTCGATCAGCACGAACGCGACAACGCGCCGCCCGATCAGCGCGAATAGCGCCAGGAAACCATGCGGCCGTCTTTGTAAGGCATCACGCCGTGGAACGGCCTTGGATCGCCGTCGAACACGAGCGGCAGGAAATGGCGGTCGCCTTCCCACAGCGGCAGGTCGAGCATGCGCGCGCGGTCGACCCATTCGAGCGCGCCCTCGGCGTTGCGCGTCAAAGGCGTGCCGGTGTAGCGCGTCACGACGAAGAGGAAGCCGAGCCAGTCCTCGCCGTGCTTGCCGAAGCCGGGCCAGCTGATCGTGCCGCGCAGCGACAGCTCGTCGCAGTCGATGCCCGCCTCTTCGTGGATTTCGCGGCGCATGCCGGCGAGCACGTCCTCGTCGGGTTCGAGCTTGCCGCCCAAGCCGTTGTATTTGCCGAGCTGGTGGTCGTCGGGACGCGCGTTGCGGTGGATCATCAGCACGCGCTCGCCGTCCGGCGACAGCACGTAGCCCAGGGTCGCTACGATCGGTGTATAGGGCATTGTTGCTTTCTATCTTTTTGTGGAACGGCCGCGGACATGTGCCGAAAGGCACGGGCGTGTGCGCAGTATCCGGCAAACGCGTGACGTCGGTTGCGTCTAGACTTCACGCGCCGCATCGGAGAATAGCGTCATGAGCATCGTCACGGGGAGTCTCTTCGCACTCGCGCTGGCCGCTTCGCCGGCGACTCCTGCGCCACCGAAGCCGGCAACGACAACGCTCGCGCCCGGCGTAACGCTGCTGCGCGGCGAATTCGTGCCCGGCCGCCAGCCCGACGGCAACACGATCGTCGTCGACGCCCCGCAAGGCCTCATCGTGTTCGACACCGGCCGCCACGCCGAGCACGCGCAAGCCGTGCTCGATCTCGCCAAGGCGCGCGGCAAGCCGATCGCCGCGATCGTCAATTCGCACTGGCATCTCGATCACGTCGGCGGCAACGTGAAGCTGCGCGCGGCGTTTCCCGAGGCGAAGGTGTACGCCACCGGCGCGATCGACGCGGCGCTCGGGGGCTTTCTCGCCAGCTACCGGCGCCAGCTCGCGCAGGCGATCGACATGGCCGCGAGCGATCCGAAAAAGCAGGACGGCTATCGCGCGGAACTCGCGCTGATCGATGCGGGCGAACGCCTGCAGCCGACCGAGCGGATCGCGGCTTCGGGCCCGCGCGACATCGCGGGCCGGCGCGTCGAACTGCAGGTCGTCGCGCCGGCCGTCACCGGCGGCGATCTCACGCTGTTCGACACGGTGACGCGCACGCTCTTCGCCGGCGATCTCGTCACGCTGCCGGCGCCGCTGTTCGACACTGCGTGCCCCGCGCGCTGGAGCGCGGCGCTCGCCGCACTCGACGCGTCCGATTTCAAACGGCTCGTGCCCGGCCATGGCGCGCCGATGCCGCACGAGCAGCTGTCGCAGTACCGGCGCGCGTTCGACGGACTGCTCGCCTGCGCCGCGAGCAAGCGCGCGGCGGCCGAATGCACCGCGGGCTGGATCGCCGACGCCGGCGCGCTGATTCCCGACGCCGAACAGGCGTTCGCGCGCACGCTCGTCGACTACTACGTCGGCAACGTGCTGCGCGGCGACGCATCGCGACTGGAAGCCAACTGCGCGGCGCCGAACGATCTACACTGACGTCCCTTGCCGCCAGGAGTCGTGACATGCCCGTCGAACTCGGCTATTTCGTCGTCACCGTGCGCGATCTTGCGCGCGCGCAGCGCTTCTTCGGCGAGCTCATGGGATGGGAATACGCCAACGAGCACGGCCACGCGAACTACGCGCACGTCGCCAACACGAAGCTGCCGATGGGCCTGTTCGTCGGCGAGCCGGCGCGGTTCGAATCGCTGTCGTTCCGCGTCGACGATCTCGACGCGATGCTCAAGCGCGTCGTCGATCTCGGCGGCTCGTACCGCGACGTCTACGACAGCCAGTCGGGCCGCGGCGCGGTCTGCCGCGACGACCAGGACACCGAATTCAGCCTGTGGCAGCCCGCACCGGGATACTGACGCCGCGCTACGGATGTTCGGCTTCGGTATGCACGCGCTCGCGCCGCAACAGGTACAGGCCGGCGAGCACGATCACGGCGGCGCCGGCCAGCATCCGCGCGTCGGGCAGCGTTTTCCACAATACCCAGTCGAGCGCCATCGCCCAGGCGAGCGCCGTGTATTCGAACGGCGCGACGATCGACGCCGGCGACGCGCTGAATGCGTACGTCACGAGAAACTGTCCGACCGCGCCGGTCGCGCCGATGCCGGCGAGCACCCACCAGTCCTCGGGCCGGATCGCCTTCCAGTCGTTCCACGCCGCGATCGTCGCGAACAGCGACAGCATCGCGAGCATCCAGAACACCATCGACTGCGTGCTGTCGGTGCGGCCTAGCACGCGCACGGCGATCGCCGACACCGAATAGCCGAGCGCCGCGACGAGCATCGCCGCGCCGCCCAGCGTGAGCATGCCCGCGCCGCTGGGCTTGAGCACGATCAGCACGCCGCACATGCCCACGCCGATCGCTGTCCAGCGCCGCCAGCCCACCTCTTCGCGCAGAAACAGCGCGGCGATCGCGGTGATGAGGAGCGGCGCCACGAAGAAGATCGCGTAAGCCTCGGCGAGCGGCATCAGGCGCAGCGCGTAGGCGAACGCCGCGAGCATCACGACCGCGAGTACGCCGCGCAGCAGATGCAGCGCCCAGCGCACGCGCACGAGCTGCGCGAAGCCGCCGTCGGCGAGCGCCCAGACGAAGACGAGCGGCAGCGACGCGAGGCCGCGCAGCGCCGCGACCTGCATCGGCGGGTAGTGCGGCGACAGCAGCTTCAGTCCCGAATCCATCAGCGCGAACAGCGCGACGGCGCCGACCATGCTGGCGATGCCGCGCAGGCGGCCGGTTTCCGACATGACGCGATACTCGATGCGACGATCGATCGAGCATACCAGCGGCCATCGTGTTTCTGTTCAAAGCACAGTTAGCCGAATCAGGTCATGCTTGCGCATCCCGTTCGCGAGACTAGGCATGAACTATCGACTGTTTTTTCTGACGGCCTGCACGGCGCTCGCCGGCTGCGCGACGACCACCCGCACCGTCTACGACGAGCCGCGCGAAGAAGATCGTCCCGTCGTCGCGGCAACCGACCGCTACGAGCCCGTGCCCGGCCGCGGTCCCGACGTGATCGACCCGCTGCGTGCCGCGGCGCCGCCGGATCAGCCGGAAATCTCGGCGGGCAAATCGCCCGCGGCCGATCTCGATCAGCTGACGCCGCAGTCGTACGTGCTCGTCGGCAACAGCCGCCACGCGCGCGACGACGACGACGCGCGACGCTGGATCTTCGACCAGGGCCGCGCCGTCGGCGCCGACAAGATTCGTCTGTATGCGCCGATCGATCCCGCGTCGGCCGACGCGCTCGCGGCCGCGTACTTCGTACACGTGCGCCTCGTGTTCGGCGCGAGCTTCCGCGATCTCAACGCGGCCGAACGCGCCGCGTATCCGGCCGGCGGCGTGCGCCTGGGCGACATCGTCGGCGCGAGCCCCGCGTCGCGCGCGAACCTGCGCACCGGCGACCTAGTCACCGCGCTCGACGGCCGCACCGTCGCCGATCGCGCCGCGTTCCAGGCGATGCTCAAGGACAAGATGGGACGCACCGTCGCGCTGACCGTCGTCCGCAACGGCGAAACGATCGAGCGCAAGGTTCAGCTCGGCCGCACGTTCGCGGCGCAATAGCGCGCAAGATCGGGCACCCTGCAAGCCGCGCCGTGCCGATTGGGCTTTCTGCCTTTTGGCGAGCGCAACCGCTGTCTGAAAAAAGCGCGCTGGCCCAAGCGCTTGCCGAAACGTCGTCCGATGGCATGAAACCTGTTGCACCGGTGCTACCGACGAGCACTGGAGTCAGGTCATGGCGCGCAAGACCACGAACACACGCAAGCCCGAAGCGAGCAAGACCGACGCTGGCAAGACCGACGCTGGCAAGACCGCGGCAAGCAGGACGACCCGCCGCAAGGGCAAGGTAGCCGCCAGCACGACTGCTGCGATGAAGCGCTCGAGCGAAATCGTGCCGAAGCGCGCGCCGTTCGCGCGCACCGCGCAGCAGCTCAAATCGCCCAAGGTGTTCGTGCCGCTGGCGGTCGCCCTGGGTATCGGCGTCGCCGCCGTGCGCAAGATCGCCGGCGTCGCCGCCGCCCGCGGCCCGCGCGCGCTGCCGCGCATGGCCAGGGAAATCTCCCCGCGCTTCTCCGAAGCCGTGCACGCGCTCGCCGAACTCGGCCGCGAACTGCGCGCGAAACTGCGCTGAGGAGTTTTCCATGAAACCACTTTTCGTCATTGTTGTTCTTTGTCTCGGCGCTTCCTGCGCGCACGCGCAGGCCGACCGGCCGCTCGACAATGCCACCCTCAAGCAGGCCGAATACCCGCATCCGACGGGCACGCTCGTCGTGACGACCGGACAACCGGCCGCGCGCGCACCCGAGGCACGGCCGCCGTTCGACGCGCTCGACCGCAACGGCGACGGCCAGATCGACGAGCGCGAGGCTGCCGCCTACATCACGCTCGCGAACGATTTCGACTACGCCGATACGAATCGAGACCACCGCGTGTCTCGTCGCGAGTTCGACCGCTGGTAACCACGAAAACGCAAGGAGCCCCGTCATGAACGTCAAAGCTGTGTTGTTGAGCGCCGCGCTCGCGCTGCCCGGCATCGCCGGCGCCGCGTCGCGGCACGATGCCGAACTTGCGATGACCGCGGCACAGAGCGCGATCGACGCTGCCGAACGCGCCGGCGCCGCGCAGTACGCGATGCCCGACCTGACCACCGCCCGCGGCGGCATGGCGAGCGCCGTGGGCCTCGCCGACCGGCGCGACTGGACCGGCGCGATGCTCGCGTCGGAAAAGACCGGCGTCGACGCGAACCTCGCCGAAGCGCGCAGCCGTCAGGCGCGCGCCGAAGCGGCTACCCAGGAAGTGGAAGACGCGGTGCGCACGCTGCGCGCCGAACTTGGCGCCGGAGGCTGAACCATGAAACGCACACAGATAGTATTTGTCGCCTTGTTCACGACGCTGCTCGGCGCGTGCGCCAGCACGCCGCGCGGCCCGCTGCCCGAAGTGGTGCGCCTGCAGACCGAACTCGACCGGCTGCACGGCGATCCGCGGATCGCGCCGAACGCGCAGGCGGAACTGGCCAAGGCCGATCAGGCCGTCGGCATGCTGGCCGCGAACGGCCGCAGGCTCGATCGCGAGCTGTTCGATCACGGCGTCTACATCGCCGATCGCCTCGTGCGCATCGCCGAGGCCGAAGGATCCGCGCGCTACGCCGAACAGCACGCGCAGGAACTCGGACGCGAACGCGAAACGCTGCTGACGCAGGCCCGGTCGCGCGACCTGTCGATTGCCCGCGCCGACGCGAACGCCGCGGCGGCCGCCGCGCGCGACGCGCAGGATCAGGCCGCCGCGGCCCGCTACGACGCGCTGACCGCGCGCCAGCAGCTCGCCGAGCTGCAGGCGAAGGAAACGCAGCGCGGCACGGTCGTGACGCTCGGCGACGTCCTGTTCGAAACCGGCCGCGCCGAACTCAAGCCGGGCGCGACGCGCAGCCTCGACCAGCTCGCGCAGGTGCTGCGCAACGACGCGCGCTCGATCGTGTCGATCGAAGGCCATACCGACTCGGTCGGCTCGCGCGAATACAACGTCGACCTGTCGCTGCGTCGTGCCGAATCGGTGCGCGCGTATCTGACCGGTCCGGGCGGCGTGTCGCCGAGCCGCGTCAACGTGCGCGGCCTGGGGCCGGACTTCCCCGTCGCGGACAACGCGAGCATGAGCGGTCGCCTGCAGAACCGGCGCGTCGAAGTGATCGTGCAGAACAGCGTGGCGCTGCGCTAGAGGGCCGCGCCACGTTGCGGCCTTGACGATCCGAGCTCGTTCGGACGCAAGGCCGGGCCAGGGGCGCCGCTACCGGACAATGCTCTCGCGCCGGCCGCGGCATCACACCTCCCCTCGCCGCCCCTCTCCCCCGTGCTCGTTCGGGGGAGAGGGATTTTGCTTAAGCCCTCTCCCCCAACGCCGTTGGGGGAGAGGGTTGGGTGAGGGGGCGACGCCAAGTACTTCGTCGCACTCGACGAAGTGCACAGCGCCCTCCCCCTCACCCCGCCCCTCTCCCCCAAGCAAGCTTGAGGGAGAGGGAGTATCGGCCGTCAGTGATGCCCCATCACCCCGCCGCCGTCGCCGTCGGGCAGCACCATGCGGATGTTCTGCATCATGCCGTTGTCTTCGTGATCGAGGATATGGCAATGCAGCACGTACTCGCCGATGTAGCGTTCGTAGCGTGAGCGCACGTACAGCTTGTAGCCCTGCTTGACGAACAGCGTGTCGCGCCACGTGTTCTTGAGCGTCGAATACTGCGTGTCGGGCTTCTCGCCGGGTTTCTTGCAGTCGTCCTTCGTCTTCCAGTTCGTGTAGTCGGGGTTCTTGCCGTCGCTGACGTCCTGGTCGCACACATTGAGGATTTTCACGACCTGGAACGGATTGACGTGGATGTGGAACGGATGGTTCGCCACCTTCGATGACAGCTCCCATTCCTCGACGCGACCCAGCACGAGTTCGCGTGCGGTTTTCGGGTCGTACGGTTTGTCGTTGACCTGGAACTCGGTCACGGGCGGATCGGGAGGCACGGCCTCCTTGGTGACGATATTGAATTCCACCTTTTGCGCAACCGTGCCGGGCTTGGTCAACTCGCCGTCGGTGATCGTCTTGTGCGGTTCGAAGTTCGTCAGCTTCAGGCCGTTGACGAGATCGGTCTTGATCGCGTCGCGCATTTCCGGCCGCTGCGTGACGCCGGCCGCTTCGACCAGCCGCTGCGTCAGATACTGCTTCGGATCGGCGATCACGGCGCCGCCCTTGACCACGACCGTGCCGAGCAGCTGGCGGCTTTCGGCCTGCACGTTCACCGTCGCCTCCGGCGGCGCTTCGGCGTCGATGACGCAGTAGCGCCCGGGCTCCGGGAATACGACGAGCACGTCGCTGCGATAGCCCGGCTGCAGCGTGTTCTGCGTCTTCTCGATGATCTGCGCGTGCGTCAGGCCGTCGGCCGCGATTTCCCACTGCCGCAGCGGATCGCCGACGCAGTTCGCCTTCGCCCACTCGGCCTGATCGACCGCCGCCAGGCGCTCGAACGCCGGCGCGCCTTCCCTGAGGCGCTTGAACTGCAGGCTGATCGTATTGCGCACGCCGGCATGCACCGCGCGCCAGCGCTCGATAGTGCCGGTGTCGGTCACTTCGAAGATCGGCAGCACGCGGCCGTTGACGCTGGTGTAGCGGCCCGACTGCTTCCACGACGACGGACCGAACTGGTCGTAGCTCGTGATGCGGCCGATATCGCCCGGATCGCAGATCCACGCGATCACTTCGCCCTTGTCGTTCTTCTTGACCTTGATCTGGTTGGTGACCTTGTCGCGGCACGCGTACTGCACCTGCTGGAACTGCGCGACGCGCTCGCTGAACGCCTTGCCGACGAGCAGCGTGTCGATGTCGCCGGTCTTCTCGCGCGTCGGCTGGCGGCTGCCGCGCACGATCATCGTACCGGCCATGCCGCTGGCCACCTGCAGCGCGGTCGAGCCGTGCAGGTGCGGGTGATACCAGAACGTGCCCGACGGATGATCGAACGGAATGTTGTACTCGTACTGGAAACTGACCTTGGGCCTGATCGTGATCAGCACGTTGTCGCTGTTGCCGGTCGGGCTGACCCACAGGCCGTGCGAATGCAGGTTCGTCGAGTTGAAGCAATGCGGGGTGTTGATGTTCGGCGGCTTGCAGTTCGGCTCTTTTTCCAGATTGTTGTTGAGCGTGATGCGCACGGTTTCGCCGGGCTGCGTCTGGATCGTCGGCGCGACGAACGGCACGGCCGGATCGGTCTTGGGGCTCTTGTACGAACGCAGTTCGACCGTGTCGTAGACACCGGTCGCCGGATTCAGGATGCGCGACGTCGTCAGCTGGATGTCGAGCGTCAGCGGCGCCTCGTGCGGCCCGAGTTCGGGCAGGCCGAACGCGGTCGCCGGCGTCACCGCAGCGCCCTCCACCGCCGCCTTCTTCACCGCGCCGTCGCGCACGATCGTCGCGAGCACCGGCGGCGTGTCGATGCGCTCGGCGTCCTGCGCGCTCGCGGCCCCGCCGACCGCGGCGAGCAGCGCCGCTATCGCATAGTCGAGGCGAACCTGCGCCCGGCGCGGACGCGACGCGTTTGTCGTCTTGTTCATCGTTCCTTCCCCCTGAGTCGTGGAACCGCCGATGGGCGGCACGAGCGTTCGGTGCCGCCGCCGCGGGCAAGCATATATTGACTTTTACAACTAATCCACTACACGATTTTGACGCAAGTCGGCGTAGATTCGGTGATAGTTTGCGTCGCCGGACTGCGCTGAGCCTGACGGGGAAAGCGCCTCGAACCGCGCGGGTCGGCAGCGAGGCTTGAAGCTGAGCAAAACGGGACCGCGGCGCCGCCGCGGCGATCGACTATTGCCGAAAGGAAACCGTGCCATGCCCGCCGTATCGAAACTGCTGCTCGCGCTCGCGCTGACCGTCGCGAGCGCGAGCGCCGCCGCGCAAGAACCCAAGGTCTGTTCCGGAACCGCCAGCGGCATCCAGGGCGTCATGTACTTCAACAGCAAGCCCAAGGACGCCGTCGCGTGCCAGATGCACGTCAAGGACGGACGCATCGCGTTCGATCCGATCGTGTCGAATCCCGGCATGAGCTGCCCCGACGCGTCGGCGTGGAAACTGTTCGCCGACGCGGTCAAGCAGGAGTTCTGGACGAAGTGGGCGTCCGACCAGCAGACGTGGCCGGGCACGCCGCTGGCGCTGTGCGGCACGGGCACGACGGCCAACTGCTGCACGTTCGGCGCCGCGACGAATCCGGGCTACGACAACAAGGACAACCCGGCGGTGAGCTGCCCGTATTTTCCGGGCGATCATCTGAAGCGCGGCGCGCTGCCGCCGGTGCGCAACGCGAACCCGCCGTCGAAGGCGCACTTCAACACGTTCACGCACGGCATCGCGATGATGAAGCTCGCGTCGCCCGACAGCAACGACACCGGCCGCGAGATCCGCCAGTCGATGGCCGAACTCGTGTTCCGCAACAAGCCGATGTTCGACTTCGTCTTCCGCAACGACCTGTACAACCAGGAAGGCATCCAGCAGGTGTTCGCCCGCAACGCGAACAACATCACGGCGAAGAACAGCCTGCCGTATCGCGCCAGGTCGACGACCGGACAGCTCACCGAAATCGACTTCCCGATCGATTCGGTGATGATCAAGAGCAACTGGATCGAAAAGACCCGCGCCGAGAAGCTCGGCCTGCGCGACGACCCCGACGCGCCGTACATCAAGATGACGATCGCGACGGCGGTGAACGACAACAACGCGCCGATCTTCAAGGCCGGAGAGCACTGGCTGGTCGCGTTCCACATCTCGTCGAAGGACACGCCGAACTGGATCTGGGCGACGTGGGAGCACGTCAACAATCCGGGCCGCTGCGACTACATCGGCTGCAACGATTCGTTCGGCTACGCCTCGGCCGACAAGGTCGGCGCGAACCAGGAGACGAACTACACGACGCCGCACACGCAGTGCGATCATCTGGATCTCGCGAGCTGGGTGTTCAGACTCAACGAAACCTACGAGAGCGGCCCGCGCAGCAAGAACCTCGCCGACACGTTCAACGCGCTCGGCATCGGCACGAAGGTGCCGGCGTACGACGAGGCGAAGCAACTCGTGCCGAACGCGAGCGACCGCGGCTGGCTGAGCTATCGACTGAAGGGATCGCAGGTCGACTTCACCGATTCGTACGGCGTGCCGACGCTGCTCGGCAATTCGGTGACCGAAGGCGGCTTCATGCAGACGTCGTCGTGCATCACCTGCCACGCGCGCGCCGGCACCAACGCGGCCGGCACGATTCCGCTCGCGCTCGGCGTGTTCGTCAATTCGTTGAACGAAACCGGTTATCTGCAAAGCATCAACGGCGCGCCCGATCCGAACCTGTACTTCGCGAGCAATCAGCCGCCCGCGCTGCAGGTGCTGCAGACCGACTTCGTCTGGGGCTTCCTCACGGCCGGCTGCGTCGGCAATCCGAAGGGTCCGCCGTGTCCGCCGGCGGCCAAGGCCGCGCCGTCGCTCAAGTCCGAGGCGGCACCGGCGCCGGGCGAGCGGCGTTCCGTTCGCGACCTGATCCAGTCCGGCGCCGGCCGGGCCGAAAACAACGACTAGGAGCCGGCCATGCACGCACTGCAGGACATCTTCGTCGGCAAGTGGAGCTATCGCAGCTATCGCAACGATCCGGATCTCGCGAAGGAACCGAACAAGCTCCTGTTCGGCAAGGGCACGATCGAGATCGTCGAGGCGCCGCCGGCGCTGCTCGCCGGCACGATCGGCGGTCCGGGCTGGCAGCTCGCGCTCAAGGGCTCGCGCAGCTACGGCAATCCCATGGAGATCCGCTTCGAGGGGCGCGGCGACGTCGGCGGCGCGCCGTGGATCTACTCGTACGTCGGCTGGCTCGTGCCCGCGTGGCCGAACGGCATCGACCAGCGGCCCGCGATGGTCGGCTCGATCGTGCGCGTGATTCCGCACCCCAGCACCGACGAGCACGGCAACCCGATCACCGCGCCGGCCGGCGTCACCGCATCGTGGATCGCGGTGCGCCAATAGCGCGGTAAGACGGCCGCGGGAGCTCGCTCCCGCGGCCGGTCGCGTTGCGGTATCGTGCGCGCTTCGCCGCAAGGACGCCCGCATGTCGCAACCTCTCGTCACCTGGCGCGACCGCCTGCGCTATCGCTTCGAAAACACGCTGTCCAAAGGCGCCGTCGCGATCATCGGCTGGCTCGCGCTCGTCTCGACGGCGATCGTGCTCGTCGCCGCGCTCGTGCTCACGCTGCTCGGCGTCGCGCAGGAACCGGCCGACCCCGCGTCGCGCCTGGACATCGGCGAGGGCGCGTGGCTGAGTCTCATGCACGCGCTCGACTCGGGCAATCTCGCCGGCGACCACGGCTGGCTGCTGCGCCTTCTGATGCTGCTCGTGACGATCGGCGGCATCTTCATCGTCAGCATCCTGATCGGCACGATCACGTCGGGCCTGGAATCGCGGCTGGCCGAGCTGCGCAAGGGCCGCTCGCGCGTGATCGAGCGCGACCACACGCTGATCCTCGGCTGGTCGAGCAAGGTCTATTCGATCATCGGCGAGCTGATCGTCGCGAACGAAAACCAGAAAAAGCCGCGCATCGTCATCCTCGCCGACCGCGACAAGGTCGAGATGGAAGACGACATCAAGGCGAAGTTCGCCGACACGAAGAACACGCTCGTGATCTGCCGCCGCGGCGACCCGCTCGATCTCGACGACCTCGCCGTCGTCGATCCGCACGGCGCGCGCTCGATCGTCGTGCTCGCGCCGGAGATCGACAATCCCGACATCTACGTGATCAAGTCGGTGCTCGCGGTGACGAACAATCCCGCGCGCAAGGACGAGCCGTATCACATCGTCGCCGAGATCCGCGACGCGCGAAACCTCGAGGCCGCCGCGCTCGTCGGCGGCGACGAGGCGATCTACGTGCAGGGCGAAGATCTCATCGCGCGCGTCACCGCGCAGACGTGCCGGCAGTCGGGCCTGTCGGTCGTCTACACCGAACTTCTCGACTTCGACGGCGCCGAAATCTATTTCCGCGACGAACCCGCGCTCGCCGGCCGCAGCTACCGCGAGGCGATCGGCGCGTACGAGGATTCCGCGCTGATCGGCCTCATGCGCGCCGACGGCGAAGTGCTGATCAACCCGCCGATGAAGACGCGCATCGAGAGCGGCGACCGCATCGTCGCGATCAGCGAGGACGACGACACGCTCGTACTGTCCGGCCGCGCGCCGCCGGTCGCCGACCGCTCGGCGATCGTGCTCGGCGCGAAGGCCGAGGCCGCGCCCGAACGCACGCTGGTGCTCGGCTGGAACGAAAAGGCCGAGGCGATCGTGCGCGAACTCGACAACTATGTCGCGCCGGGTTCCGAGACGATCGTGCTGTGCCGCCGCGACGGCGCGCGCGAAGCGCTGGTCGGCCTGTCCAAGCGCCTGGTCAACCAGCGCCTGCGCTTCGCCGACGGCGAAATCACCGACCGCGCGACGCTCGACGCGATGAAGGTGCCGGAGTTCGCGCACATCGTCGTGCTGAGCTACACGCAGCTGCCCACGCAGGAAGCCGACGCGCAGACGCTGATCGCGCTGCTGCACCTGCGCAACATCGCGCAGGCGAGCGGCCGGCGGCTGTCGATCGTCAGCGAGATGATGGACGTGCGCAACCGCGCGCTGGCGCAGGTCGCCAAGGCCGACGACTTCATCGTCAGCGACAAGCTCGTGAGCCTCATGCTGTCGCAGCTGTCGGAGAACAAGCATCTCGACCGCGTGTTCCGGCAGCTCTTCAGCGCCGACGGCTCGGAGATCTACATCCGGCCGATCGGGCAGTACGTGCGCACCGCGGCGCCGGTGGATTTCTACACGCTGCTCGAAGCCGCCGCGCTGCGCGGCGAAACCGCGATCGGCTATCGCGTCGCGGCGCTCGCCGACGACAAGGATGCCGGCTACGGCGTCAAGGTGAATCCGAAGAAATCGGACAAGGTGCAGTTTGCGCCGGGCGACCAGCTGATCGTGCTCGCGGAAGACTGAGCGACGCGAATACGTTCCCATTGCGATGATGGGAATCCTCGTTTGTTTGCGCTTTGGACAAAGCGCTGGCACGTACAGCGACAGTCGCCTTCGGGGCTGCGGGCATTGTCCCCCCGACGGCGACGGACCCGTGCGATCGGACGCACGGTCCACTCACGAACCCTTCACGCCGACGCGCGCGCGTCGGCCGGGCGTTCGTGCGCGTGCCGGCCGCGCCGCCGCATCGGCTGCGGCGCCCGATCCCCCGCAATCACAAAGGACATCCATGCGCATCTACACGCTCAGCCACGGCGACATCACGAGTCCCGTGTACGCCCGCGTCGCCGCGGACGCTTCGTCGACGCCGTACGTCGACGGCACCACGTTCGAGCCCGGCGATCTCTTCGTCATCGACGCCCTCACCTGCTCGCCCGACGAGGTGAAGCTCGGCTATCCCGCGATCGACGCCGGCGCCGCCGTGCTGCTGCTCGACGCCGACGACGATCACAAGAAAGCGCTCTCGGGCAGCATCGGCTTCCGCTCGCACGGCGCGAGCCGCGGCTATCACGTGATTCGCCGCAAGGACGACGACGGCGTCGTGCGCTGCTTCATCAGCGAAGTCGGCGACAGCACCGCGCCGGCGAGCCTGTACTGCGCGAGCGGCACCGGCAACAAGGAGAGCGGCAACGACGTCGTCAATCCGCTCGCGACCGTCTACGAGAACCAGCCGCAGACGACGCCGATGACGCAGACCGACCTCGACTTCTTCGCCAAATCGCTCACGACCGCCGCGGTCGCGACGACCGCCGGCTCGTCACCGCCGGAAGGACTCGTCTGGTACAACTGGGTCTATTCGCGCACGCACACGTTCACAGCGAGCGGCTCGTACAACAGCGACGCCGACCTCGGGCCGCCGCCGTCCAAGACCATCACGACGTATCTCACGTACGTGATCCAGGGCGCGCTCAACAACGCAACGCAGAGCGGCGCGTTCCAGTACCTCGGCCTGCAGGAAACCGGCATCTTCCAGAACAACGGCATGGCGTCGAACACCGACACGAGCTGCGGCTGGACGCTCGGCTCGATCTGCCCGATCTTCACCGTGCCCTCGTCGCTCGTGTGGTACCAGAGCTCGCCGAGCAATACGAACAACGTCAGCACGGTGACGACCGGCTCGTCCGTCACGGTTGGCTTCAACGCCGGCAACACCGGCGGCAGCGGCAACGCGAGCTATACGTATTCCAACTCGGTGACCGAGAACATCACCGACTGGTACATCACGCAGCAGACCGCGACGAACTGGGTCTACGGACAGAACACGCCGTTCGACGGCAACACGACCGATCCGTCGGAGATCAACAACAGCCGCGGCTGGAACGGCACGATCGACACCAGCACGTTCCCGACGATCTCGACGAGCTCGCTGCAGTTCGCCGCGAGCGCGGTATGGAAGACGAACCAGGTGATCACCGACGAGGTGACCATTTCGACGTCGAACCGCATGCGCGTCGACTACATCATGGTCGACAAGGTGCTGGGCTTCGGCAACGCATGGGCCGACTGGTGGTACCAGAACCCGCCGGGCGATTCGTTCTCGATCGACATGTCGATCCTGACCTGATCTGCGACACGTGCCGCGCCGGCACTCCGGCGCGGCACGGCAACGGTTCGCCGCTGCCGGCGCATCGAGGCCGCGATGCCGGTGCGAGCACGGCTTGCGAGGCGACGGCCGCGGGACGGCCGCCGGCACGCGGCGCGTGACGAACGCCGCGCGGCACGTCAAAGTAGCGCCCCCGCGGCGACCACGGCCGCGCTCCGAGCCCCGCGCAACCGCTCATGTCCGATACGATCCCGACCGACCTCGCCGTCATCGGCGGCGGCCCCGCCGGCCTCATGGCCGCCGAGGTCGCGCGCGCCGCCGGCCTCGACGTCGACCTGTACGACGCGATGGGCTCGGTCGGCCGCAAGTTTCTCGTCGCCGGCAAAGGCGGTCTCAATCTCACGCATTCCGAACCGTTCGAGCCGTTCGTCGCGCGCTACGGCGAACGCGCGCACGAGGTGCGCGCGTGGCTCGATACGTTCGACGCCGACGCGCTGCGCGCATGGGCGCGCGGCCTCGGCGTCGAAACGTTCGTCGGCACGTCCGGCCGCGTGTTTCCGGCCGACCTCAAGGCCGCGCCGCTGCTGCGCGGGTGGGTGCGTCGCCTGCGCGCGAGCGGCGTGCGCCTGCACATGCACCGGCGCTTCACCGGCTGGGACGACGACGGCGCGTTGCGCTTCGTCGACGACGGCGACGGCACCGGGCACCGCGTGCGTGCTCGCGCGCTCGTGCTCGCGCTCGGCGGCGGCAGCTGGCCGGTGCTCGGTTCGACCGGCGCGTGGACCGGCGCGCTCGCCGCGCGCGGCGTCGACATCGCGCCGCTCGCGCCGTCCAACTGCGGCTTCGACGTCGCCTGGACCGCGCATTTCGCCGAGCGCCACGCCGGCAGCCCCGTCAAGCCGGTCGTCGTGCGTGCGCGCGACGCGCACGGCGGCGAACACGCGCTGCAGGGCGAGTTCGTCGTCGCGAACTACGGCGTCGAAGGTTCGCTGATCTACGCGCTGTCGGCACGCCTGCGCGATGCGATCGCGCGCGACGGCGGCGTTGAAATTCTGCTCGATCTCGCACCGGGCCGCGACGCCGCGCGCCTCGCCGCGGATCTGGCCAGGCCGCGCGGCGGCCGTTCGCTCAGCGAGCACCTGCGCCGGGTGGCCGGCATCGCCGGCGTCAAGGCCGGGCTCGTGTACGAACGCGTGTCGAAGGCCGATCTCGCCGATCCGGCGAAGCTCGCCGCGGCGATCAAGGCGCTGCCGATCCGGCTCGATCGCGCGCGTGGGCTCGACGAGGCGATCAGCACGGCCGGCGGCGTGCGTTTCGAGGCGATGGACGAGCACCTGATGCTGACCGCCCTGCCCGGCACGTTCTGCGCCGGCGAGATGATCGACTGGGAGGCGCCGACCGGCGGATACCTGCTGACCGCGAGCTTCGCGAGCGGCGTCGTCGCGGCGCGCGGAGCGGTCGCGTGGCTGCGGCGGCAATGAATCGGCGCGATACTCCGCGCGCGACAGCGCGTCGCCTGCCGGGACTATCGCAATGACCGCCGCTTCGATCGTTTTCTTCGATATCGCCGGGCCCGACATGGCGGCGCTCGACACGTTCTACGCCGACAACTTCGGCTGGGCGATCACCGCCGCCGGCACCTCGGCGCTCGTCAAGACGCCGACGCTCGACGGCGCGCTGCGCCAGGATCCGCCCGAGAAAATCCTCTATGTCGGCGTGCCCGATCTCGACGCCGCGATGCGCAAAGTGGCGGCAACCGGCGGCAAGGTGCTGACGCCGAGAATTCCGATTCCGACCGGATCGTTCGTGCTGTTCGAAGATCCCGCCGGCAATCGCATGGGGCTGTTTCAGGCGAAGGCGGGCTAGCTGTACGGCCGGTCGTCGGTATCGCTCATCCACGCGGGAATGTCGCTACGCGCGTGCAGGATGCGCCAGACGTCAATGCTGTCGCCATCGGCCAGATAGAAAATCACGTACGGATATCGAGACAGCACAAGGCTGCGCAGGCCGAGGATCTCGATGATATGCGAGTAACGCAACGAACCCGACGACGGATGTCGCGAAAGTCGTTCAAGGGCCTTGGCGAACGCATCGACAAACCCGAAGGCGACGCTCTCGCCAGCTTCCGATGTGTAGTAGTCGACGGCCGCCTCGACATCCCTGGCGGCCTGGGTTCGCAGCACGACCCGGCGCGAACTCATCGCTTCTTCTTGCTGCGTACCCTGTCCCGCAGGGCATTCAGATAAGTCTCGTCGACTTGCGGGCCCGGCGGCGACGCGGCGCCGGTCAGCAGCAGACTCCGCAGCCGCTGTCGGTCCTGATCGCGACGGATCAGCTCGCGCACATACTCGCTGCTCGTACCGTAGCCGCGTTCCACGACCTGCTCGTCGACAAACGCCTTGAGCGTATCCGGCAAAGAAATATTCATCGTGCTCATGTCGTGCAGCGTAGCGCTGTTGGCAAATTTTGGCAAACACTGCGTTGCGTCAAACGATCACCACCCATGGCCGGACTGTTTTCAGACTTACGTTGTCACTCTCGAACAAAAGGCATTTCCATGCTGCAAACGCACAATGTGACCTAGTCGAGACATGTAGTTGACAACGTTGTCAGGCGAGCGCATTGTCGCGCCCACGCCGCCGGCGGGCCGCGTTTCGCTGCGATGTGGATTCCGTCACATTGGAATTCGTACGCCGCGCGACGCGCACGCCGCG
The DNA here is from genome assembly GCF_025717065.2 of Tahibacter soli. GTDB lineage: Bacteria > Pseudomonadota > Gammaproteobacteria > Xanthomonadales > Rhodanobacteraceae > Tahibacter > Tahibacter soli. The sequence goes on from NZ_JAOVZO020000008.1 coordinate 131,202, forward strand.
GCGAGCCTGCGGACGCCGGCCGCGCGCCAGGGAAGCGCGGCAACCTGACGACGCCCGCAGTCAACGTGTGCCGGGGAGGGCGCACGCGATCGGACGCCATGCGCATCGGAGCATCACGCCAGGACGCCGCCGCGCGACTCGGCGCGGCACCCCGCATCGTCCGTCCGCGCACTCCCGGGTCTGCCTCCGCAACCTCTCGCAACGGAGTATGGACATGCGCTTTCGATCGTCCCTGCCGGCCCTCGCCGGTCTATGCCTGTTCGCTTTCGCTCAAGGCCCCGCCCTCGCCCAGACCGTCAACTGCACCGGCGTGGCGCAATGGAGCCAGAGCGCCATCTACAATCCCGGCGACCGCCTCGTCTATCAGAACCGCCTGTACCAGGCGAACATTCCGATCTGGAACGCGCCGCCGACGCACTGCCCCAGCTGCGGCTGGTATACCGACCTTGGCGCCTGCGGCGGCGGCGGCACGAACGTGCCGCCGACCGTGCAGCTGACCGCGCCGGCCAGCGGCTCGAGCTTTGCGTCGGGCGCGAACGTCGCGGTGTCGGCCAACGCGTCCGACAGCGACGGCACGATCAGCCAGGTGGAATTCTTCCGCGGTTCGACGTCGCTCGGCGTCGACACGTCGTCGCCCTACGGCGTGACGTGGTCGAACGCCGCGGCCGGCAGCTACACGCTGACCGCGGTCGCGCGCGACAATCTCGGCGCGACGACGACGTCGAGCGGCGTGTCGGTCACCGTGACGCCGCCGTCGAACGACACCACGCCGCCGAGCGTGCCGGCCGGTCTCACCTCGACCGGCCGCACGAACACGACGATCTCGCTGTCGTGGTCGGCGTCGACCGACAACGCCGGCGGCAGCGGCGTGGCCGGCTACGACGTCTATCGCGGCGCCGCGATCGTCGGTTCGCCGACCGGCACGTCCTTCACCGACTCGGGCCTCACGCCGAACACGACGTATTCGTACCGCGTGCGCGCACGCGACAACGCGACCAACGCGTCGGCGCAGAGCGGCGCGGTCAGTGCGACGACGACGAACGTGCAGCCGCCCGCCGGCCGCAAGATGATCGGCTACTTCGTGCAGTGGGGCATCTACGGCCGCAACTACCGCGTCAAGAACATCGACACGAGCAACACGGCGGGCAAACTCACGCACATCAACTACGCGTTCGGCAACGTGCGCAACAACCGCTGCGAAGTGGGCCTGACGATTCCGTCCGATCCGAACACCGGCGCCGGCGGCGATGCGTTCGCCGACTACAGCAAGGCGTTCCAGGCCGGCGAAAGCGTCAGCGGCGCGGCCGACACGTGGGATCAGAAACTGCGCGGCAACTGGAATCAGCTCAAGCAGCTCAAGGCGAAGTATCCGGGCCTGAAGGTGCTGATCTCGCTCGGCGGCTGGACGTGGTCGCGCGGCTTCGCGAGCGCGGCGCGGCCGGAAAACCGCCAGGCGTTCGTCGCCTCGTGCATCGATGCCTACATCCGCGGCAACCTGCCCGTCACCGACAACGCGGGCGGCCCGGGCGCGGCGGCCGGCGTGTTCGACGGCATCGACATCGACTGGGAATACCCGGCCGCGTGCGGCCTGTCGTGCGGCACCGCCGAGGAGAACGCGAACTTCACCGCGCTGCTGGCCGAGTTCCGCCGCCAGCTCGATCTGGAGCGTCCCGGCCTGTTGCTGTCGATCGCGGCCGGCGCCGGCGTCGACAAGATCCGTGTGACGAATCCGGGTCAGTACCACCAGTACCTCGATTTCATCAACGTGATGACGTACGACTTCCACGGCGCCTGGGATCCGCAGACGAACCATCACTCGGCGCTGTACGGATCGCCGGCCGATCCGTCGACGGGAGACCAGCGTTCGTACAACTCGAACGACGCGCTGCAGGCATTCATCACGCGCGGCGTGCCGGCGGCGAAGCTCAATCTCGGCATCGGCTTCTACGGTCGCGGCTGGACCAACGTGCCGAACCAGAACAACGGCCTGTACCGCAGCGGCAGCGCCGCCGGCGGCACGTACGAGGCGGGCATCGAGGACTACAAGGTGCTCAAGAACCTGGGCCATCCGAGCTTCACCGACGCCACGGCGCGCGCGCACTGGACGTTCAACGGCACCACGTTCTGGAGCTACGACAATCCGGCGCTGATCCTCGAGAAGATGCAGTACGTGAAGAACCAGGGTCTCGGCGGCGCGTTCGTCTGGGAGTTCAGCGGCGACGACGCGCAAGGTTCGCTCGCGACCGCCGTGAAGGACGGACTGCAGTAACGTTCCCGCAACAACCGTGCGTTTCGGCGGCCCTTCTCGCGACGGGGAAGGGCCGCCGTTTTTTCGAACGCGCGAGACGAACGGTCGTCTCGTGCGCGCGCCGGAGCGCTTTCACGCCGCGCGCACGAAACCTTCACGCAACGGCCGCACGACGATCTAGATTCGTATAGTAGTACGTTGTTCGCGTATTGAATCTTTATCCAATAGGCATATGATCCCTGTGCGCGACGCCCGCAGGCGTCGCGCACAGGGCCGGCGAGGCATCCTCGGCGTCGCTGCGGCCCCTTCGGCAAGGGGATACGGATGGCGTATTCACTCGATCGCCGGGCGCGAGTCCGGCCGCCCGTTCGCGCGTCGCGCCGCAGCCCGCGCGACCGACCGGCGTCGCCCTCCTCTTTCTCTTCCGATGCATTCCCGTTCGACGAATCGCGCGCCGCGCATCCGTAGAGGAGAGTCCGATGGCCGTTTCCTTCACCGTGCCGCAGCGCAAGATCTATCAGCCGATCGATACGGTCGAATCGCTGCAGCAGCATCTGCAATGGGCAGCGTCGGTCGAGCTTTCGACGATTCCGCCCTATCTCACGGCGCTGTATTCGATCCAGGACAATTCGAGCTGGGCGTACCGGCTGATACGCACCGTGGTGCTCGAAGAAATGCTGCATCTGATGCTCGTCGCCAATCTCATGAACGCGATCGGCGCGTCGCCGAAATTGAGCGGCGACGCGGTGCCGACGTATCCGAGCTTCATGCCGCACCACGCGGCCGGCGGGCCGTTCATCCAGCTGCAGGCGCTGTCGCCGGCGCTCGCGAGCACCGTGTTCATGGCGATCGAACAACCCGAGCCGTCGCCGCACGTGCCGGCGCAGGGCGACTACTACGATACGATCGGACAATTCTACAAAGCGATCTCCGAAGGTTTCGAACGCGTCGTCGCGCGCTACGGCGCGCCGGCGGTATTCGGCCGCGACACCGGTTTTCAGACGTGCGCGACATGGTTCGGCCTCGGTGGCGGACGGCTGATCGAAGTGCACGACCTGGAATCGGCGCTTCGCGCCATCCGCGAGATCGTACAGCAGGGCGAAGGCGCGCAGTTTCCGCGCGCGCCGAACGTCGGCGAGGAGCCCGAAGGCGGCTTCGAGCACTACGCGCAGCATGCCGACGGCTCGCTCACGCCGGTGCTCGGCACGCCGTGGGAACTGTCGCACTACCGCAAGTTCATGCTGATCGCCGACGGCACCGCGCCGCTGCCGCCGGTCTGGCCGATCGGCCCCGATCCCGACGCCGACAAGCTCGTCGGCTGGCGGCGCAACCTCACGCTGCTGTTCGACAACGTCTACACGTTCGTGCTGTCGAGCCTCGAGGCGGCGCTCGGCTCGAAGGATCTCAAGAACGCGTTCTTCGGCGCGGCGTTTCCGACGATGCAGGTGGTGCTGCCCGCGCTCGCGGGGCTGCTCGCGCAAATTCCGAAGTACGACGCCGCCGATCCGCAGCTGGGGCCCAATCTCGGCCCCGCGTTTCACGAACGCCCCGTGCCGCTCGCCGAGATCGTCGCGCGCACCGACGCGCTGCTCGCGGTCGACCCCGGCTTCGGGCCGATCTTCCTGCAAACGTGGCGGCAGACGCTCGCGGGCGTGCGCGAACAATTGCGCAATAGCCAGAAATCCCTGAATCCAAAAGCGTAAGGGGCGCACCATGGCCATCGTCTACAAGATCCACCCCGCCATCGGCATTGCCCGCGTCGGCGACAGCGAGGAATACTATCTCGGCCCCGAAACCGCCGGCGGCCTGCCGATACTGCCTTCCGGCGCGCCGTTCGGCCCGGACGATTTCCGCGACGCGCAGGGCCGCATCCGGCGCCAGGCGGCGCGGTTTCGCGTCTACGTCTACGACGACGCGGACCCCGACGACCCCGGCCGCGAAGTCGTCGTCGGCGAAAACTACGTCACCGCGATCGAATGGCGCGTGCACGTCGCCAACAAGAAGCCGATCTGGTACCAGTTCCACACGCTGCTCGGCGAGGACGGCTACGCGCCCGATCATCCGCTGCGCAATCCGCTCGACACCGACCCCGCCTCGCGCGTCAAACGCATCATCGACCCCGGTCCGCGCACGCTCGCCGGCGCGAATTGCTCGGTCACGTTCGCGCGCGGCGACGACACCGGCTATCCGGCGACGTGGCCGCCCAAGGGCCTCAAGCCGCACGACATCGACAGTCTCGGCCAGGCGCACACCGACGGCGAGGGCCGCCTGATCTTCGTCGGCGGCTACGGCAACTCCGGCAGCAGCGTGACGCCGGGCATCGTCGACTACGCGAACAACGACGACTGGTGGGACGACACCTGCGACGGCACGGTCACCGCGACGGTGCTGACGCAGATCGCCGGATACGACGCGCGCATTCCCGTCGACTTTCCGGCGTGGGTCGCGGTCGCGCCGCCGAAGTTCGCGCCCCAGCTGTTCAACCTCGTCACGCTGTACGACACGATGTACGACGTCGCCGTGCGCCGCTTCGGCCGCCGGCCGGACATCTACCGCGACCAGGCGTGGCAGACCGACTACCGCCCCGACTATGCGAGCGAAATCGAGCCGCTGCTCAAGCGCGGCATGGCGTATCCGTGGGTCGCGGCGATTCCGCCGCACGCGCACAAGTTCGACACCGCGCGGCTGGGCGACCCCGACCCCGCGTACCTCGGCCTGCGCCAGTTCATCGTCTCGATCCTGCGACCGCCGACCGGGCCGGACTACTTCGGCGCGCCGGCGAGCGGCCTGACGATGATGCCGTTTCTCGCCGGCGACAACGCGTTCTATCCCGGCGCGCCGACGTCGTCGTACCTGAAGCTCAGCGACACACAATATTTTCTTTTGCAACAATGGGCAAACGGAAACTTCGACGCGACCGCGCGCACGCCGCCCGCGAAGCCCGGCGAGGAGCTCGACCGCGCCGTGCTCGAAAACTGCGTCGGCGGCGGATTTTCGCCCGGCATCGAGATGACGTGGATCGTGCGCAATCCGGCGATCTACCGGGAACCGTTCCGCTTGAAGCACAAGGCGCAGGTGCCGACGCCGCTGTCGCTGACGAGCGCGCTGTCGGCAGGTCTCGAACCCGGCGACGGCTGCAAGTACATGGCGGTGCCGTGGCAGGCCGACTACAACGAATGCTCGTCGCAGGAAGTCATCCAGCCGCGCGCGCTCGGCGAAGACCCGGTACCCGGCAACCAGGTCGTCACGCGCGTGCTGTGGTGGTGGCCGGCGCAGCGGCCCGGCTTCGTCTGGGTGCGCGACGAGACCGCGCCGCTCGGGCGGCGGCAGCGGCCGTGGCTCGGTTCGCACGATCCGAACGACGCCGACTACATCCAGTTCGCCGACGACCTGGAAATGGTCGAGCGCTGGAACGAACTCGGCTTCCTCTACGATTTCGGCACCGACGGCAAACCGGAAATCCTCGAAGTCGGCGCTCGCACGCACCAGCCGAAGTCGGAAGACTGACGCCGGTGCGCGCCGACGTCGCGATCATCGGCGCTGGACCGGCCGGCGCGGCCCTCGCGTGCGCGCTCGCGCGGCGCGGCGTCGACGTCGCGCTGATCGACGCCGCCGCGGCGAACGCCGCGCGGCGCCGCATCGGCGAAAACCTGCCGCCGGCCGCGCGGCCGTGGCTCGCGCATTACGGCCTCGACGACGCCGCGCACCTGCGCACGCGCGGCCTGCGCCTGGTCTGGGGTTCGGCGCGTGCGCGCTGGAACGATCATCTGTATTCGACGCACGGCCCCGGGCTGATCGTCGACCGCGCGCGGTTCGACGCCGACCTCGTCGACATCGCCGTGCGCGCCGGCGCGCGCCATCTGCCCGGCACGCGCTGCACCGGCGCCGTCGCGAGCGCCGAGGGCTGGCGCGTGACGCTGCAACGTACACAGGGCGATATTTCCACGCTGGACTGCCGCTTCGTCGCGGCCGCGTCGGGCCGCGCGGCCGGCTTCGCCCATCGCGCGGGCGCGGTGCGCGAACGGCACGATCGCCTCGTCGCGCTCGTGCACGTCGCGCCGGCACGTACGCGAACGGAAGCCGCGTACGCGTCGCTCGAAGCCGTCGCCGACGGCTGGTGGTACGACTCGCCGCTGCCGTCGCACGAGCATGTGACGATTTTCTTCGCCGAAAGCGACGCGGCGCCCGACGACGAGGCGTGGCGCGCGCGGCTGGCCGATCGCGGCGTCGACGTCGACGCGACGACGCGTCCGTGGCGCTGCGCCGCGAACGGCGCGCGCGTGCGTCCCGTGTCGGGCGCGAACTGGCTCGCGGTCGGCGACGCGGCGCAGGCATACGACCCGCTCGCGTCGGCGGGCCTCATGAAAGCGCTCGTGCACGGCCGCGCGGCGAGCGAAGCGATCGTCGCGGCGCTCGCCGGCGACGCGCGGCCCCTGGAAAACTACGCGGCGCTGCTCGATCGCGAATGGGACGAGTACCGCGCGGGCCTCGCCGCGCACTACGGTCTCGAGCGGCGCTACGCCGACGCGCCGTTCTGGCGGCGCCGGCACGCGCCGGCCAATCAGGCCGCAGCGATCGCCTTGCCGCGCTTGTCGTTCGGCCGGTTGCCGCCGCCGTCGCGCGACGGCAGGCCGGAAATGCCCGACGGCTGACGCTGGCGGTCGCGGACGTCCTTCTGCGTCGCGCGGCGTTCGCGCTCCTGCTCGGCGAACGTACGGCAGTAGTCCTTGCCGAGTCGCGATCCGGTCGGCGCACGGCGCTCGCAGATGATGCGACGCCCGTCGTTGTGCGTGAGGATCGCGTTGACGTTTTCCTGCGCCTGGACGAGTTCGAGCTTGTCCTTGTCGGTGAAGTCTTTCGGATCGGCGTGGCGCGCGAGGATGTCGGCGACGCGCGTCAGGCCCTGCTCCACTTGTGTACGTTCGGCCTGCGACACGAATTCGTAGTGCCCGCCCGCCTCCATTTGCCGGCGGATCGCGAGCGCCTGGTCGTCGAACGCGGCGCGGCTGTCGGCCGTCAGCACGCGTTCGGTTTCGTGTTTCGCGGCGTGCGCGACGCCGGCGGCGGCGGCGAATGCAAGCACGAGGCTCGCGGCGATCTGGCGTTTCATGCGGTTCTCCGGTGTCGGTCGTCGCCGCATTCTCATCCGGCGCAGGCGCGCCGGATTTGCCGAAACTGCGCGGCTACGAATCAGGTCGTAGCCGCTTGAGGCTGCGCCGACGGCGCGGCAGGGCGCGCGCGCGCTTCGCGGAACTTCATGCCGAACAGCGGTCGCAGCACCGGCACGCGGCGGATGATCTCGACCGACACGAAGCAGCCGAACACGGTGCCGCCGATGACGAGCACGACCTCGGCAGCCGCGCCGAGCTTGAGCGGTATCAGCCAGTACGCGATCAGGACGATGAAGCTCTGGTGCAGCACGTACCACGGATACACCGCTTCGTTCGCGCGCGGCAGCCAGGCGAACGGACGATCGAGATACACCATCGCCCAGCCGAGGATCGTCAGGAGCGCGGTCCAGATGTACAGCGCGCGCGGCGTGCGGATGATCGCGCTCCAGTATTCCGGCGCATTGTCGGGTACGAGCTTGATCAGCGCGTAGTAGATCGCGAACGAGAACAGCGCGACGACGAGCGTGATCTTGCGCAGCCGCCGGATCTCTTCCCACAGCGCCGTCTCGCGCGCCAGCAGCCAGCCGTACACGAACACGGTGAAGAAGATCGCGTGCTGGAACCAGTCGTTGAGAAGGTCGTTCTTCGCGGGATACGGCGTCGCAAGCCACCACATCGCCGCGAGCAGCGGCAGCGTCGGCACGACGATCAGCCACGCGCCGCGCCAGTGCGTGAGCCAGGCGCGCACGCGCAGGCCGAGCGGCGATTCGAGCGCCGGCATCAGCGCGCACAGGATCATCGTGTACACCCACAGGTACGCGAGGTACCACAGGTGATTCCAGGTGATGCCGTGCTCCCAACCGTCGAACGCGCCCTTCGGCCACGGGCGCACTTCCCAGTAGCGCAGCATGAAGTCGCCGAAGCCCGGCTCCACGAGCCCGTTGGTCACGCCCTGGCAGTACGCCTGCACCGGCACGATCACGAACATGCCGAAGACGAGCGGCAGCAACAGGCGCCACGAGCGCAGCCCGGCGAAGCGCGCGGCGCCGCCGCGCAGGCCGACGAGGCCGATCGCGATGCCCGAAAGGAGGAACAGCAGCGACATGCGCCAGCGGTTGATGAACAGCATCGGCGGCTGCAGCCACTCGGTCTGGTACGTGCTTTTCACATGCCAGCCCCAGTCGTGGACCCAGAGCATCGCGCAGTGGTACAGGATCAGAAACGCGAAAGCGAAGACGCGCAGGGCGTCGATGTCGTAGCGGCGTTGCATGTCGGGTCTCCTCGATGACGGCGCCATCGTCCGGCCGGAACTCCGGCGGCGCGATGCGCAAGGGCTTGATCGACCACGCAAAGGGACGAATCGCGGACGGCTGGGACGAAACGAGGACGCGCACGGGGCCTGCGACGTAGAATCGCGCGCCATGGCCGACACCAACACCCTGCTCGAACGCTACCAGCCGTGGCGGCGCGTCGCCGAATACGGCTTCTGGATCGTCGTGCTGACGCTCAATGCGATCGCCAACAGCGTGGTCGCGCTGATGGACGTGCGTCGCGCCAAGCTCGACGCCATCGCGTGGTGGGAGCCGGCGGTGTGGGAATTCTCCAGCACCGTGACGATCCTCGCGCTGATGCCGGCCGTCGTCGCGTTCACGCGGCGCTATCCGCTGCACTTCGACACGTGGCGGCGGTTCCTGCCGCACTACGTCGCCGCAACCGTGGTCTGGTCGATCGGCCACGTCGTCGGCATGGTCAGCCTGCGCATGGGGTTCTACGCGCTCGTCGGCTACACGTACGACTTCGGCTCGTGGCCGCGCGAATTCTTCTACGAATATCTCAAGGACGCGCGCAGCTTCATCTCGTTCGTCGTCCTCGTCACGCTGTACCGGTTCGTGCTGCTGCGCCTGCAGGGCGAAGCCGCGCTGCTCGACGCGCCCGACGTCGGCCCGCCGCTCGAATCGGTCGAACGGCCCGAGCGGTTTCTCGTACGCAAGCTCAACCGCGAATTTCTCGTCGCGGCGAACGACATCGAGTGGGTGCAGGCGTCGGGCAACTACGCGAACCTGCACGTGCGCGGCCGCGACTACCCGCTGCGCTCGACGATCGCCGGCGTCGAGGCGCGGCTGGACCCGGCGCGGTTCGCGCGCGTGCACCGCAGCTATATCGTCAATCTCGACCACGTATCGATGATCGAACCGCTCGACACCGGCGACGCGCGACTGCATCTGAAGGACGGCACGACCGTCCCGTGCAGCCGGCGCTACCGGCCGTCGCTGCGCGAACGCGTCGGCGCGGCGGCGGCCGGCGAGTAGCGCGGCCTACACAGCGACACGCGGCCACGCTACCCTCCCGCGCATGGACACCGTGCGTTATCTGCAATTGGACGTCTTCACCGAACACGTCGGCGGCGGCAACCCGCTCGGCGTCGTGATCGGCGCCGACGCGTGGAGCGAGCGCGACATGCAGCGTTTCGCGCGCTGGACCGACCTCGTCGAAACCACGTTTCTGCTGCCGCCGACCACGCCGGAAGCGAGCTATCGCGTCCGCATCTTCAGCCCGCAGCGCGAAATTCCGTTCGCGGGCCATCCGAGCATCGGCAGCGCGCACGCCGCGCTCGAAACCGGCCTCGTCACGCCGCTCGACGGCCGCCTGATCCAGGAATGCGGCGCGGGCCTCCTGCCGATCCGCATCGACGAAACGTCGGGCCTGCGCAGCCTGTCGGTGCAGGCGCCGCGCGCGCGCAGACTCGAACCCGAAGCGCTGCACGCCAAGCTCGTGCGCGCGATCGTCGAACACCTGCCGCTCGGCGCGCTCGATCCCGCGTTCGTCGAAGGCGGTCGGCGCTGGTGGATCGCCGAACTCGCGAGCGAATCGGTGCTGCGGCAGTGGAAACCCGACCACGACGCGATCGCGCGGCTCGCCAAGGCGAGCGACAGTCTCGGCCTGTGCGTGTTCGCGCGCAGCGAAGCGTCCGACTACGACCTCGCCGTGCGCGCGTTTCCGGCCGGCGTCGGCATCGTCGAAGATCCCGCGTCGGGCGCCGCGAACGGCCTGATCGCCGCGTGGCTGCGCGCGTGCGAACCGCAGGGCCGCTACGCGCGCGGCTATCGCGTGAGCCAGGGCCGCGAAATCGGCCACGACGCGCGCATCGCGATACGCATCGACGACGACGAAGCCGTCTGGGTCGGCGGACATACGCACACCGTCGTCGACGGCCGCGCGCTGTGGCCGCGCTGACGAAGCATCGACGCAACACTCGAATCCGAAACAAGGAAGTTCACATGCACGGTCTCATGACCTCGCTCGCCCTCGCCTGCGCCGCGAACGCCGCGCCCGGCGAATGGATTTCGTCCGCCGAACTCGTCAGGAACGGCACGCTCGTGCGCGTCGCCGACGCCGAGGTGAAAGCCACGCTCGCGCGCCTGCCCAAGGGCTTGTCGTCGATCCGCGACTACATCGGCGACAAGGACGCCGCCGTCTACCGCCACGTCGGCGACCTGACGCTCGAGCGTTCGTTCTCGAACGACGACATCGTCATCGTCGACGGCAACCTCACGATCAAGGGCGACTACGACGACTACTCGCCCGGCATCGGCGTACTGCTGGTCCTGCGCGACTTCACCGTCGACGACGTGCTGAGCTGGGGCTCGATCGCCGTCGGCGGCAAGCTCGCGTCGACCGGCCTCGTCTACGCGAACTACAACGACTTCACGTTCGAGGTCGCAGGAACGATCGCGGCGCGCGCGCTCGTCGTGTCCGACAAATCGGCGGACTACGGCAAAGTCGAAGCGACGATCGAACAGACCGACGACGACTTCCGCATGGACGCGGCGCTGCGCCACTTCGTGCCCGAACTCCTGATCGACGACCTCATCGACAACGCCGGCGACAGCGACGAGCCGACCGTCGTCGCGCGCGCCGACTGGGACGAGGCGAACCGGCGCGTGCACGCGGGCCTGCCGCTCTTTCGCGACACGCCGGCGCCGCCGACGCTCGAAGCCGACGTCGCGAAACTGCTCGATGCGAAGACCGACGACGCGACCGTCGCGAAGCTCGCCGCATCGGACCGCCTGCTCGCGCTCGTCGCCGCATCGCGCGAGAAGCCCGCGCTCGCGCTGCAGCGCGCGCTGCTCGCGCAGAACGACGCGGCGGTGCTCGTGCGGCTCGCGGCGAACCCCGGGGTCGACCGCGACATCCTCGCGCGGATCGCGCAGGCCCAGCCGGCCGCGTCGGCCGTCGCGGCGAAGAATCCGAACGCGCCGGCCAGTCTCGTCGCGCCGATGGCCAGGAGCGACGATCCGTCGGTGCGCATCGCGCTGCTCGAACACAACGACGCGCCGGTCGCGCAACTGGCGACGCTCGCCGCCGACGCGGACGCATCGGTGCGCCTCGCGCTCGCGCAAAGCCGCCACGTTCGCCGCCTGGCGCCGGCCGACGTCGACCGGCTCGTCGCCGACACCGATGCGCAGGTCCGCCGCGCGATGCTGCAACGCGACGGCGTGCTGCGCATCGCGCACTACGCGAAGCTCGCCGTCGACGCCGACGACGAGGTGCGCGTCGAGGTCGCCGAAACGCTCGCGCGGCAGGCGGTCTGGCAGGACCTGCCGGTCGGCACGCCGGCCGAACGCGAGGCGATCGCCGCGAAGCTCGCCGGCGATGCCGCGCCGCGCGTGCGCCGCGCGGCGATCGCCGCCGCGGCGCCGGCCGACCAGGAACGGCTCGCGACCGCGCTCGCCGAAGCGACGAAGACGCCGCTCGACGCCGACCTCGCCGCGACGACGCGCAGCGTCGCGCTGATGCGGCGCTACGCGGAAGGCCACAAGGACGCCGCTGAAAATCTCGCAAAAAATCCAGCGTTGCCGCCGTCGCTGCAACGGCGGCTCGTCGCGCGCCTGCCGTCGGCCGGCGCGCCGCGACCGCGGTTTTCGGTGCTCTCCGACCCCGAGGACATCGTCAAGCAGATGGACACCTGGGACGCCGTCGTCGAAGAACTGACGAACAACCCGAACGCGGCGCCGGCGACGGTCGCGGCGATCGCCGAATACTGCAAGGAGGCCGACGGCCGCGCGCGGTTCTGCAACACGCTGCTCGACCGCCACGATCTCGCGCCGGCGATCTTCGACACGCTCGCCGGCATCGGCGACGGCGACCTGCGCGACGACTGGGCGCTGACGGTGATCGGCGCGCCGTATGCGCAGCGCCGGCAAGTGGTCGAGGCATTCGTACGCTGGCACGACGACGAGCCGTTCCTCGACGCGTTCAAGGCCGCCGCGAAGCGCGGCGACGACGCCGCGTGGCTGACGGCGCTCGCCGAATCGACGCACGAAGCGCTGCGCGAGGTCGCCGCGCACAACGCCGCGACGCCGCCGGCCGTGCTCGTCAAACTGCGCGGCGACGCGGCCGACGACGTGCGCTTCGCGGCGTCGGCGAACCCGTCGCTGCCGCGCGAGGCGATCGAAAAGGCGATCGACGCGCCGAGCTGGGTACTGGCGAATCCGAACGTTCCGGATGCGCTCGTGCGGCGCATGCTCGAGCGCGCGCTGGCCGACGACGATACGCTCGCCGCGGACGCGGCTCTCAAGGTGCTCGCTGCGCGGGCGCTGCGTGCGAGCGACTAACCGCGCGTCTCGAACCGCGCGCGAAAGATCGTGTCGTCCTCGACTTCCGGCGCGCCGGCGAGGATCCAGTCGTGGATCAGCGCCTGCTCGGCGAGCGGCAGCGCCTGGCGCAGGCGCGGCATGCGCAGGCCCTGGTCGGTGACGGCGCAGTTGACCTTCTGGAACAGATAGCTCGTCGCCGGATTGCCCGGCACGACGCGGATCGCGCCGGCGAGCATCGAACTGGGCTGGTCGACGAGATAGAACCACGACACGCCGGGATCGAGATCGAGATCGGCCTGCGGCGTGCCGCCGTGTTCGACGTGGCAGTTCGAACAGCGCGTGTTGAAGACCGACTGGATTTCGCCGTACGTCACATGCTGGCGCATCGGCACGCTCGCGATGCCGTCGCACTGTTCGGCACTCGGCGCCGCCTGCCAGGCCGCCGCCGACGCGCACGTCGCGACCAGTACGACGGCCGCGATCCATTGACGCGATTTCATTCGGTATTCCCCCGGAGTCCGCGCGGCGATTCTATCCGCCGGCGTCAACCGTCCGCGTGACGTATTTGGCGTTCAGTGAGCGCGCAGCGACTTTGCGATCAGGCCGATGCCGCCGAACAGCAGCACGAGCATCAGCAATGTGTTGAAAAGCGTCGTCGGCTGGAAATACACGTGCAGGTTCACGACGACGCCGGCGAACACGATCACGAGGCCGGCGAGCAGCAGCAGCCAGCCGAGCACCGAACGGCCGTTGAAGAACAGCATGCCGACGCCGAGGATGAACGGAATCAGCGACAACCCGAACGTGTTGTAGCCCCACAGACCCCACGAGCCGCCGGTGACGGTGACCTGGTTCATCAGCAGCCAGCCGCCGACCACGGCCAGCACGAAACCCAACAGGAATTCGCCGATTCCACCGGGCGTGCCGCCCGCTCCCCTCATGATCATGCGTTCACCCGCTTCGCGTATCAGGCGTCTTTGTACGGGCAACGCCCGCAACGGGTCAACGCGTGCGCGCGGTCCGCTTGCGTCGCGCCGCGCGAACGCGTAGCGTAACCACATGGTTACAAATACCCGACCCCGCAGCGCCGGCGCCTTCGGCGCGATCGCCGATCCGACGCGCCGCGCGATTCTCGACCTGCTGCGCACCGGCGACCTGTGCGCCGGCGATCTCGCCCGGCAGTTTCCGGTCAGCCGTCCGGCGATCGCCAAGCACGTCCGCATCCTGCGCAGCGCCGGCCTGCTGCGCGAACACCGGCGCGCGCAGCAACGCATCTACTCGCTCGATCCCGCCGCGCTCGGCGAAATCGACAACTGGCTCGCGCCGTACCGGTTGTTCTGGGCGGCGCGCCTGACCGACCTCAAGCAGCTGCTCGAATCCACGGAGAATCGCAATGACTGAACTCGTCCACGAATTCACCTCGACGCTGCCGGCGCCGCCGGAACGCGTCTTCGCGGCGTTGACCGACGCTGCGCAGCTGCGCGCCTGGTTCGCCGAGTACGCCGAGGTCGAACCGCGCGTGGGCGGCGCCTACCGCTTCTGGGGCCGACACAGCTACGCCACGCCCGCGCGCGGCGACGCGAATCAGACGCTGACCGCGTTCGAGCCGTCGACGAAGCTCGCCTATCGCTGGCCGTTCGGCGGCGACGACAGCGAGGTGACGCTCGCGCTGTCGCCGAAGGACGGCGAGGCCGGCCAGACCGTGCTCATGGGCCGGCACGCGTTCGCCCGGGCACCGGCCGTCGTGCGCGCGAAGGAAATGGTCGACGACCTGTGGCGCCTGATCGGCGCCAACCTGACCGCGTACCTCACCGGCGGCGCGCCCGCCCTGCTGCCGGACTTCGGCGATCCGAAACCCGAGATCCGCCTGTCGATCGTCATCGACGCGCCGCGCGAACGCGTGTTCCGCGCGCTGCTCGATCCCGCGCTGATGGATCGCTGGCTGTACGGCAAGGCCCGCGTCGACGCGCGCGTCGGCGGCGCGATCAGCTACGGCTGGCACTACAAGATCGGCGAGCGGGAAGTCGACGGCGGACCGACGCGGATTCTCGAACTCGTCGAGAACGAAAAGCTCGTGACCGACTGGCCCGACTGGCGCGGCGATCCCGAGGTGCCGTCGACGACCGTCACCTGGCTCCTCGCCGACGAAGACGGACGGACCCGCCTGACGCTGATCCACGGCACGTTCCCGCGCGCGGCCGATTTCTCCGACTACCCGCTCGGCTGGCAGGGCTTCTTCGAAGGACTCAGGACGGTCGCCGAAGACCGGGCCTAGCCGGTTGCGCAACGGCCGGCGCCGCGGTCCAATCCTGTCATCGCCTGTCAGGATTGCCCGATGCGCGCCAGCCGTCTGCTGTCGATCCAGATGCTGCTCGAGGCGCGCGGGCACATGTCCGCGCCGGCGCTCGCCGATGCGCTCGAAGTGTCGGTGCGCACGCTGTATCGCGACGTCGACCGCCTCGCCGCGGCCGGCGTGCCGATCTACGCCGAACGCGGGCGCGCCGGCGGCTTTCGCCTGCTCGACGGCTGGAAAACGACGCTGACCGGATTCACCGCGTCCGAGGCGCAGGCCGTGTTCATGAGCGGCCTCGCGGGGCCGGCGGCGCAGCTCGGACTCGGCGAGGCGGTCGCCGACGCGCAGCGCAAGCTCGTCGCCGCGCTGCCGGCGCAGCAGCGCGGCGACGCGCAGCGCGTGCAGTCGCGTTTTCATCTCGACCCGGTCGAGTGGTACCGCGAGAACGAAAGCGTGCCGCATCTCGCCGCGGTCGCCGCCGCGGTGTGGGACGAACGCCAGCTCGCGATTCACTACGACAGCTGGAAGGGTATTGCGCGCCGCACCGTGCATCCGCTCGGCCTCGTGCTCAAATCGGGCGCGTGGTATCTCGTCGCCGCGGTCGACGACAAGCCGCGCACGTACCGCATCGCGAACCTCCGCGACGTGCGCACGCTCGACGCGCGCGCAACGCGACCGCGCCGCTTCGATCTCGCCGGCTGGTGGGCCGAGTCGGTGCGCCGCTTCGAAACCGAGCTGTATCGCGGTCGCGCCACCGTGCTGGCGACGCCGGCCGGCCTTGCGGAACTGGCGAAGCTGAGCGCGGCCGTCGCGCGCGCGCTCGCAACGCCTTCGCGCAAGCGCCGCGCCGACGGTCGCGTCGAGGCGACGATACCGATCGAGACCGTCGAGCACGCGGTCGGACAGCTGCTGCCGCTCGTGCCGGACGTCGAAGCCGTCGCGCCGCCGGAACTGCGCCGGGCGATGATGCGGAAGTTGCGCGTTGCGGCGCGCCGCTACGGTCTCGCGCCGAAAACCGCGCGCGGCCCGAAAAAACCTGACACGCGGTGACAGGTATCGGCGCCTAACGTCGCGTCGTGCGAATCGACGCATGCGACGGAGGCTTACGATGAACCACGATACTCACGACGAAAGACGCAGAACCGTACTCATGACCGCGGCGGCCGGCATTGCCGCGGGTCTCGCGGTCGTCGATTCGCCGCTGTTCGCCGCCGCCGCGGACGACGCGCCGGTCGCGACCACGATCGCGAACCCGAACGGCAAACCCGGCGACTTCGCGTTTCTCGCCGGCGAATGGAAGATCCGCCACCGGCAGCTCAAGCAGGACGGCAGCGGCGAATGGATCGAATACGACGGCGAGGCCACGGTGTGGACGATCCTCGGCGGCGTCGGCAGCGTCGAGGAACTGCGCATTCCGGCGCGCAGTTTCAGCGGCATGGGCCTGCGCCTGCTCGACGTCGACAAGCGCATCTGGACCGACTTCTGGGTCAACGCCCGTTCCGGCGTGCTGACGCCGCCCGGCATGACCGGCGTGTTCGAAGACGGCGCCGGCACGTTCCAGGCGGTCGAGTTCGAGGACGGCAAGCCGATCACGGTGCGCGGCGTGTGGGACCGCATCACGCCGGCGTCGTGCCGCTGGCATCAGGGCGTGTCGCGCGACGGCGGCAAGACGTGGGAGGACAACTGGTTCATGGACTGGACGCGCGTCGCCGCGAAGGCGTGATGCTGCGACACGCGCTAACGACAACGCCCGCGTCGCCGCGGGCGTTGCCTCCTCCCTTCGCATCCCTGCCCCGGTACGTTCCGTGTTCCGGCTGCCCATGGAACCTGCGCCCCTGAACGCCCGGCCATGCGCTCCTTGCGCACAACCTGCGGACTCCGCCGCGCCTGCCGGGTCCATCCGGCGTCGTCGGTCGTGTTCAGGCCATGCGCGCAGTGTGCCTTCGACCGCACGGCGGCGAATCGGCTGATTTCCGAAATTCGCCTCGGAAATTTCCGAGTTTCGCGCGGAACTCAGAAGGGCAGCTGGAATCCGTTGCGGAAGATCCGATCGTGCGTCGCGCGCGCGACGAAGACGCCGGTGCCCCATTCGACCTGGTTGTTGCCGTCCGGATGCAAGGTCGCGACGAACGCGATGTCGCCGTTGTCGTTGATCGACGGGGCGCCGGAGAACACCGAATCGACGTCGTTGTTCTGGCCGATCTGCGCGAGGCCGAGGTCGGTCTGCACGCGGTCGCCCTTGCCGATCAGGCGGCGCACGCCTTCGAGGTTGTGCGCGATGAAGATCGCCTCGCCGTTCGCGTCGCGGCCGCGAAACACGGTCAGACCGGCGTAGTTGATCGCCGGCGGGAACGACGCGATCGAGCGCACGAGGCCGTTCGGGTCTTCCTCGGCGAGCAGCCACGGGCCGGCCGGCCTGTACAGCGCACGGCGGTTGTCGGATACGCGCGTCGCGACGTAGGCGATATGCAGGTTCGAGGCTACGCCGATCGAATTGTCGAACTGCTTGAACATCGAACCCGGATCCGCGCCGACGTTCTGCGCGTAGACGATCGAGCTGCCGTCGGGCAGGAAGCCGCGGATCTCGGTGGCCGAGGTCATGTCCGGCGAGGTCGCCACCTTTGCGACGATGCGCCGGTCGCCGTGCATGCCCGGCGTGTATAGGTACGTGTAGGCGCTGGACGGATCGAGCGTCTTGTCGGTGACGTGGATCGTCGCCGCGCCGCCCGCGGCCGGCATCGACGCGAACGCGCGGCCGCCGCCGCCCATCGTCGCCTGGAAGCCGATGTCGCCCGCGCCGTTCATCATGACGGTGCCGTAGCTCGACGGGAACACCGGCGACGTGCCGACGCGCGCGGCGGTGCCGCCCGCGTGCTCGTAGCGCCAGATGCCGTCGGTGCCGTTGCCGGTTTCGATCAGCGTGAACGCGACGCGCCCGTCCTGGCTCATCGCGACCGACGAGCCGATCAGCGCGTCGGCCGGACCGGTGAACACGATGCCGCCGACGCCGTCGCCGCCGAACCACAGGCCCGGACTGCTCGACGCGCCGTTCGGCACGACCTGCACGGGAAACGCGACGCGGCGCGCGTCGTCGATCTTCGCGCTGATGCTGTTGAACGACGAGCCCGGCGGCAGGTTCCAGCCGTTGTCGTTGACGAGGAGATTCGTGCGCGCCTGCAATTGGAACGTGTCGTACGCCGGTACCTGCAACTGCGCGTGCGCGGCGCCGGACGCGACACCGGCGATCGATGCCGCCAGAACGAGGTTTTTCATGGTCGTGCCTGCTGTTTCGAGACTGCCCAGACCGGGCGAGTGTAGGCATACGGCCGCGCAGCGTCACAAGACAGGCGTCACGCCCGCGACAAGTCCGCACGGTTCGCATCGCGCGACCGCGGCCGTTATCCTGCGTGGTTTCGCGAAAGGACGCCGATGAAAGTCATCCTGCTGTTTCTCGCCGGCGCACTGATCGGCGCGCTCGTCGCCTTCAGCGCCGCCAATACGTTCGGCCAGCGCCACGCGTGGCCGCGCGGCGTCATGGCCGTCATGCAGCACCACGCGGCGGCGCTGCGCGACGCGCGCAAGCAAGAACGCTGCGACGCCGCCGCGACCGCACCGCATTGGCGCATCCTCGCGGCCGTCGGCGGCGATATCGAGCCGGCGTACGCGTCGACCGGTTCGGTCGAACCCGATTTCAGGCGGCAGGCCCAGGCTTTCTCGGCCGCCACGGCACAGTTCGCTGCCGAACCGCCGCGCGACTGCGCCGCGCTCGATCAGGCGCTGCCGAAGCTCAAGGAACAGTGCGACAACTGCCACCGCGACTATCGCTGAGCCGCTTTATTACCCGATCGCGAGTAAGATTTTTCTTTTGTATTTCGCGCCTCGTGTGCGTATGCACAAATCTTGTCTTCCTCAAAGTGCAAGACAGGTTCTAGTATCGGAAAAACCGTGCATACGGCGGAGTTTGCCGCGCGCACCGTTCGCTCGTTGCCCGGACGCGCATGACGAATACCGAAAACACCCGAACCCTTCATCGCCGCGCTCCGCGCTGGCTGCGCCTGGGCTGGTGGTTTCTCAAGCGCAGCTGGCAGCGCTTCGAAACCGCGATCTTCACGCGCGCTCGCTACTCCGAGCCGAAAATGCGCTGGATGGGCGCGCTCGGCGTGTTCGGCTTTCCGGCGTACTGGTTCATCTGGGCCAAACTCCTGCCGCAGCCGTACGAAAGCCTCGGCCTGCGCCTGTTCGGCTCGGCGCTGTTCCTGCCGCTGTTCCTGGTGCGGCGCTGGCCGAACAAGCTGCGCGCCTGGCTGCCGCTGTACTGGTATCTCGCAATGACGTTCGCGCTGCCTTTTTTCTTTTCCTACATGCTGTTGCAGAACGGAGCTAACGTCGCCTGGCTGCTGTCGCACCTGTGCTCGGTATTCCTCATGGTCATGCTGTTCGACATGTGGAGCTTTCTCGTCACGAACATCGTCGGCACGCTGCTCGCGCTGACGCTGTATCTGCTTTCGCCGGCGACGCCGTTCGCGACCGATCCGCTGTTGTTCTATTCGCCGGTATGGGGGTTCGCGATCCTCTCAGGCTCGATCTTCAGCCTGTCGCACAGCATGAGCAACCAGGCGCGCATCGACGCGATCATCGCCGCGAGCAACAACATCGCGCACGAACTGCGCACACCGCTCGCGTCGGTCCGCATCGCGACCCAGGCGGTGCACCGGTTCCTGCCGCTCCTGGCCGAATCGCACCGCCAGGCGAGCGAGGCGGGTCTGCCGGTGCCGGAACTGCGCGATTCCCAGCTCGGCCGGCTTTCCAAAGCGATGGACACGATCGGCGGAGAGGTCGAACATGCGAACACGGTGATCGACATGCTGCTGGTCGCGGCACGGCCGATCGGCGAAGTCCAGTTCGAAAAGGTGTCGGCCCGCGAATGCGTCAACGAAGCCTTCGAGCGCTATCCGTTCGGCTCGCAACACGAGCGCAGCCGCGTCGCGGTGGATACCGCGGCCGACTTCGAGTTCGTCGGCTCGCGCCTCCTCGTCGTGCACGTGCTGTTCAACCTGATCAAGAACGCGCTGTTCCACACCGGCCGCGCCGGCAAGGGCACCATCACGCTCTCGGTGCACGCCGATGCGCTCGGGCGGCGCATCACCTGCTACGACAGCGGGCCGGGCATCCCGCCGGACGTCCTGCCGCACATCTTCGAGAGGTTCTATTCCAGCGCCGCCGACTACAGCACGGGCCTGGGCGTGGGTCTTGCGTTCACCCGTTCGGCGCTGGAGCGCATGGGAGCCTCGGTATACTGCCAGTCCACATTTGGCGAATTTACCGAGTTCACCCTTACCTTTCCGCACGTTCTGGAGAATAACACCTGATGCTGCCCGGCGCCGGCCCGATCCAGCCGTTCTACTTCCCGACGACCACGGTGCTGGTCGACGACCACGAGGAATACCTCGACGTCGTGCCGCTGATGCTCGATCCGATGCTGCACCTGCGCGCGTTCAGTTCGCCGCGCGCGGCGCTGTCCGCGCTCGGCAGCGCCGGCAGCCGGCCGGTGCCGGGCGGCGGCTGGCTGTACCGCTGGAAGGACCGCCCGTCGCAGACGCAGGAACTCGTCGCGCTCGACGTCGATTCGATCCACCGCATCGTCTACGACCCGGAACGCTTCTCCGAAGTCTCGGTCGTGGTCGTCGACTACTTCATGCCTGAAATGGACGGCGTGAATTTCTGCAAGCGCCTGAACAATCCGCTGATCGGCAAGATCCTCCTGACCGGCCGCGCCGAAGATTCGGTCGCGATCGAAGCGTTCAATTCCGGCGTGATCGACCGCTTCATCCGCAAGAGCGATCCGCTCGCGATGAACAAGCTCGAGGCCGCGATACGCGAGCTGCAGCAGCGCTATTTCGAGCGCGCCGCCGCGTTCGTCGCCGAAACGCTCGCGATGGGCCGCTTCGGCTTCCTGCGCGACCCGGCGTTCCGCAGCGTGTTCGATTCCGTCGTCGCGACGTTCCAGCCGATCGAGAGCTACGTCGTATGCAACCCGACCGGCGTCGTCATGCTCGACGCCTGGGGCATCGGACGATTCCTGCTCGTGCAGACCGACGAAGACCTGCGCGAGCAGTACGAAGTCGCCGAAGACCGCGGAGCGCCCGACAGCGTGTTGTACGCGCTGCGTTCGGGCAAGGCGCTGCCGTGGTTCTGGTCGAGCGGCGGCTTCTACAGTCCGCAGCTGTCCAACCCCGACGCGAACCTGTTTCCCGCGACCGCCGTACAGGGCAGCCGCTGGTACTACTTCAGCCTGATCGACCATGTAGAACCCTTGCAACTGGAACACGTGAAGTCATATCGGACGTGGCTGCGAGAACAGGACGGCCAGCTCGACGCCTCCGCGCTCCGACGCAATCTGTAGATTCGAATCGCCCCTGCTCGCCTCTCTCACTTTTCCGACCGGCCCATGGCCGGACCGGTCGTCCCGCCGCGACGCCCGACGCCGCGGCAACCCATGGACGGCGTTTCAACACTCCCGTGAGAGGTAAGCAACATGAGCATTTCCTTCCCCGTCAGCGTCACCACCGCCACGCTTCCACCGCTCGCTCCGGCACGACCGCCGGAGCTGCCCGATTTCGCGCGCCAACGCGTCGACCGCTTCTACGCCGATCGCGTGCAGGCGAGCTGGGGCGGCCGCCACATCCTCGCGGGCCGCAGGCCCGGCGCGGGCGACCTCCTGGTCAACAACAACGACTACCTCGCGATCGCGCGCCATCCGGCGATCGTGCAGGCGCAGACGACCGCGCTCGCGGGCGTCGGCAGCGGCACGATGATGTCCGGCATCTTTCTGCAGCAGGACGACGAACCGGTGCACGTGCTCGAACGCGAGATCGCGATGACGATCGGCACCGAGGAGGCGATCCTGTGTCAGTCCGGCTACAACGCGAACGTCGGCCTCGTGCAGACGCTCGCGGGCGAACGCACGCCGGTCTACGTCGACATGCTCGCGCACATGTCGCTGTGGGAAGGCATTCGCAGCGCCGGCGCGCAGGCCGTACCGATCATGCACAACGACATCGAATACCTCGAGCGTCAAGTGCTGCGTCACGGTCCCGGCGTGATCCTCGTCGACTCGGTCTACAGCACCAACGGCAGCCTGAGCCCGCTGGCGCAGATCGCCGACGTCGCCGCGCGGCATCGCTGCGTATTCGTCGTCGACGAATCGCATTCGCTCGGCACGCACGGTCTGCACGGCGAAGGACTCGTCGCCAGCCTCGGCCTGAACGACCGCGTGCATTTCGTCACCGCGAGCCTGTCCAAGGCGTACTGCTCTCGCGCCGGCCTCATCGCGTGCAGCCGGCGCTACAAGCAGTACTTCGGCTTCGAGGCGCTGCCGGCGATCTTCAGCTCGTCGCTGCTCGCGCCGGAAGTCGCCGCGATCGAGGCGTCGCACCAGGTGATCCGCAGCGAGGGCTGGCGCCGCGCACGGCTGGCGCACGTCACGCGCCGCGTGCGCGAGGGTCTTCTCGAACTCGGCTATCCGATCGGCGATACGAGCGAGCAGATCGTCGCGCTCGAAGCGGGCACCGAGCCTGCGACGATGCAGCTGCGCGACGCGCTCGAGGACCACGGCGTGTTCGGCGCGATCTTCTGCGCGCCGGCGACGGCGAAGAATCGCGCGCTCGTGCGGCTGACGCTCAACGCCGGCATGACCGACGCCGATGTCGAGCATCTCGTCGGCGCGTGCGCGGCGATCCGCGACCGCGTCGGCCTCGCCGACTGGGCGTCGGTGCGCCGCGCGCGGCGCGACGACCGCGTTCCGCAGGCGATCGTCGACGTCGCCTGACACCGCGTTCGATGCAAGACGGCAATACTGAACGAGGCGGCTGCGGCCGCCTCGTTCCGATGCGCGGCACGCGTGGCGCGCTCTACAATCGGCGCATGAAAACCATCGCCATCCTTCTCGCGCTCGCCGCCGGTGCCGCTTCGGCGCAGGCGCCCGCCCCGCTCGCCGACGTGCTCGGCTGCGCCGACTTCGACACGCTCGCGCGACCGGTGCTGTGGCACGAGGGCGCCGCCGCGCAGCTCGCCGACTGCAAGAGCCTGCGCCGCGAAGGCAGCGCCGAACTCGAATGCCGGCCGCGCGGCAAGCTCGACGTGCTCGGACTCGCCGCGAGCGAGTTCTCGCTGCGCGAATCGTCCGACGGCAGCCATACCGCGCATACCGTCTTCAAGGCGGGCATCGATCGCGTGCGCGCGGCGGCCGAAAAGCGGCGCGGCGGCGTGTTCGAACCCGAAGGCGCCGACGGCTACGTGATGCGCCTGCCCGGCCCCGGCGAACGCCGGCTCGAACTGGGGCAGCGCGAGGACGGCGCGAGCGAACTGGCGTGCGTCGCCGCCGGCCCGCAGGCAGCCGACGCGACACGCGCCGGCGCCGACGCGACGCACGGCGCGCTGCGCGGCCGCGTGACTTTCCCGACACGTCCGATTCCGCCGATGCGCGTGTGCGCGGTACCGGTCGGCGCGGCGCGCGGAGGCTGGTGCGCGCTGACGGGCGAAGACATCCCCGGATTTACGATCGGCGCGATTCCGCCGGGCGAGTACTACGTGCTCGCGTGGCCCGAGCGCGACAATCCGAACGGGTTCGTCGTCGCCTACGCGCGCGCGCTCGAGCGCTGCGCGCCGAACCAGCCCGGCTGCGCCGGCGGCATCCTCGAACGCGTCTACATCCGTGCGCGGCAGGTGCGCGACGGCGTCGACCTCACGCGCACGTTCACCGACCTGCCGCCGCACCTGGCGCGTCCGCCAGATCCGCGCTGACGCGCGGTCGTCTCACTTGTCGGGCAGCGGAATGAACTCGGTTTCGCCCGGAACCTGGCCGATGCGCTGCGCGCGCCAGTCGTCCTTCGCCTGCTCGATGCGCTCGCGCGACGACGACACGAAGTTCCACCACATGAAGCGCGGGCCGTCGAGCGCCGCGCCGCCGACGAGCATCACGCGCGCCGGCGACGTCGCGCGCACGGTCGCCGCCGATCCTGGCGTCAGCACCGCGAGCTGCGTCGGCTTTAGCGGCTCGCCGTCGATCGACACCTCCGCGTCGACCGCGTAGATCGCGCGCTCGGCGTAGTCGGCCTCGACCGTGACGCTCGCGCCGGCGTCGAGTTCGATCGCCACGTACAGCGTCGGCATCAGCACCTCGACCGGCGACGTCGCGCCGAACGCGGTGCCGACGAGCACGTGCATGCGCGCGCCCTCGCCGCTCGTGCGCGGCAGCGTCGCGCCGGGATAGTGGCGGAACGACGGTTCGATCTCTTCGTGTTCGCGCGGCAGCGCCACCCACGTCTGCAGGCCGTGCATGCGCTGGCCGTGCGCGTGCGCGTCGTCCGTGCCGCGCTCGGAATGCACAATTCCACTTCCGGCGGTCATCCAGTTGACGTCGCCCGGCCGGATCTCCTGCAGCGAGCCGATGCTGTCGCGATGCACCAGCGCGCCGTCGAACAGATACGTGACGGTGGCGAGGCCGATGTGCGGATGCGGCCGCACGTCGGTTTTCGTGCCGGCGCCGAGGTCGATCGGGCCGAAATGATCGAAGAAGACGAACGGCCCGACCGAGCGCGCATGCATATGCGGCAGCGCGCGGCGAACGACGAAGCCGCCGCCGAGATCGTGGTTGCGCGGGTCGATGAGATGGGCGACGGCGGACATGGGCGACTCCGGGTTTTTTCAGGTTCTGCGCGAGCGTATCGCAATAAAAAACGCCACGAAGTTTCCTCCGTGGCGTTATCGAATCCCCCTAGGGACCTTGATGCCTGCGTCAGACCGGCGTGACCTCGTCGGCCTGCAGGCCCTTCTGGCCTTGCACGACCTTGAAGCTTACCTTCTGGCCTTCCTGCAGGCTGCGGAAACCCGAGCCCTGGATGGCGCGAAAGTGCACGAACACGTCCTGGCCGTTTTCACGGGCAATGAATCCGAAGCCCTTGGCATCGTTGAACCACTTGACGGTACCAACCTCACGATCCGACATGAATACGCTCTCCCAAGCTTGTAACGAGATGGCGCGCGAAGGCCCATCGACTAACTGGTTGCATGGCTCAGGTGAAGCGATGGAGCGGAACGTAGCGATCCCGACATCGGGTCAATCGTGCGACCAAGCAAACACAGCGAGTTCAGTCTACTCAAGCTTTTTAACAAAATCGACAGATTTGGTTAAGAATTTTGAACTCGGCGATTGGCTCGCGGTTACCCTATGCGGATGAATGACCCGACCGTTTCCGCACACCCCGCCACCGTCATCCCGATAACCAGTCCCGACGGCCACCGCAGCGAACTGATCGGCCGGATTCCGGCGCCGGGCGGCGCCGGCCTGCTGTGGCTGCCGGCCATGGGCGTCACCGCGCGCAAATACCAGGCGTTCGCCGACGCGCTCGCCGGCCGCGGCGTCGCCACGGCGCTCCTCGACTGGCGCGGCTTCGGTGCGAGCGACTACCGCGCCGCGCGCGGCAGCGACTGGGGCTACGCCGAACTCCTCGCCGACATTGCGGCGGCGCAGCAAGGCCTGACGCGACAGTTTCCCGATGTGCATTGGTATATCGGCGGTCACAGCCTCGGCGGCCAGGTCGGCGCGCTCGCGCTCGCGAGCGACCCGGCGGCGTGGCATGGCTACGTGATCGCGGGCAGCGGCCAGCCGTGGTGGCGCACGTTCCCGGTTTTGCAGCGGCCGGCGTTGTGGGGCGCCTACCTCTCGGCGCGCGCGCTCGCGGCCGCGTGCGGCTATTTTCCGGGCGAACGCGTCGGCTTCGCCGGCCGCGAAGCGCGCGGCGTGATCCGCGACTGGGCGAAGAGCGGACAGACCGGCCGTTACCGGCCGGCCGGCGTCGACGTCGATTTCGACGCGGCGCTCGCACGCGTCGAGCGGCCGGTGCTGGCGCTGCGGTTCGAGCACGATCCGCTCGTGCCGCCGGCGTCGCTGACGCACCTGTTGTCGATGCTGCCGAAGGCGACGATCGCGCGCGACGAAATTGCCGGGCGCGAATTCGAACGCGGGCGTGCCGGGCATTTCGACTGGATGAAGGACCCGCAGCCGGTGGCGAGGCGGGTGGCGGAGTGGGTGGCGGGAATGCGCTAAGTCGGCCGCGCTTTTTGCTCGTCATCCCGGCCTGCGCCGGAATGACGAGCACAAGCAACAGCGCTACGCCACCACCACCGGAATCTTCCCGATCCGCGCCTGCCACTCGCGCGGCCCGGTCTGGTGTACCGAGGTGCCGGCCGTGTCGACCGCAACCGTCACCGGCATGTCCCTGACCGTGAATTCGTAGATCGCCTCCATGCCGAGGTCTTCGAACGCGACGACGCGCGACGCCTTGATCGCCTTGGACACGAGATACGCCGCGCCGCCGACCGCCATCAGGTAGATCGCCTTGTTGTCGCGGATCGCGTCGATCGCGAGCGGCCCGCGCTCGGACTTGCCGACCATGCCGAGCAGCCCCGTCGACTCGAGCAGCTGGCGCGTGAACTTGTCCATGCGCGTGGCCGTCGTGGGACCCGCCGGGCCGACCACCTCGTCGCGCACCGGATCGACCGGACCGACGTAGTAGATGAAGCGCCCGTTGAAATCGACCGGCAGTTTTTCACCCTTGTTCAACATGTCGATCATGCGCTTGTGCGCGGCGTCGCGGCCGGTCAAAAGCTTGCCGCTCAGCAGCAGCACTTCGCCCGGCTGCCACGTCGCGACGTCGTCGCGCGTCACCGTGTCGAGATCGACGCGGCGGCCCTTCGACGCGTCGTAGGTCAGCTTCGGCCAGTCGTCGAGCGAAGGCGGCTCGAGCGCGACCGGGCCCGAGCCGTCGAGCGTGAAGTGCGCATGGCGCGTCGCGGCGCAGTTCGGAATCATCGCGACCGGCAGGTTCGCCGCGTGCGTCGGATAGTCGAGCACCTTCACGTCGAGCACGGTCGTCAGGCCGCCGAGCCCCTGCGCGCCGATGCCGAGCGCGTTGACTTTTTCGTAAAGTTCAATTCGCAACTCTTCCGCACGATTCGACGGACCGCGCGCGATCAGGTCGGTGATGTCGATCGGCTCCATCAGCGCTTCTTTCGCGAGCAGCATCGCCTTCTCGGCGGTGCCGCCGATGCCGATGCCGAGCATGCCCGGCGGACACCAGCCCGCGCCCATCGTCGGCACGGTCTTGAGCACCCAGTCGACTATCGAGTCGGACGGATTCAACATCGCGAACTTCGACTTCGCCTCGGAACCGCCGCCCTTCGCGGCGACGATCACTTCGACCTCGTCGCCGGGCACGACCGTCATGTTGACGACGGCCGGCGTATTGTCCTTCGTGTTCGTGCGGCGGCCGGCCGGATCGGCGAGCACGGAGGCGCGCAGCTTGTTGTCCGGATGGTTGTACGCGCGGCGCACGCCCTCGTTGACCATGTCCTCGACGCTCATCGTCGCGTCCCAGCGCACGTTCATCCCGATCTTGAGAAACACCGTGACGATGCCGGTGTCCTGGCAGATCGGACGATGGCCTTCGGCGCACAGGCGCGAATTGATCAGGATCTGCGCGATCGCGTCCTTCGCGGCCGGCGACTGTTCGCGCTCGTAGGCGGCGGCGAGATTTTTGATGTAGTCGACCGGGTGGTAGTAGCTGATGTACTGCAGCGCGTCGGCAACGCTCTGGATGAAATCTTCCTGCTGGATCGTGCTCACGCGGATCTGGCCTGTGACGGGATGAAAGCCGCCACGGCGCAGCGCGGCGGGGCGCAAAGGATAGCGCAGCGCACCGTTGCTGCGCTGCACGATGATGGTCGTATCCGCCGCGATCCGAGTGCGCATTGCCAGTACATACCAGTTCGCATATAACGCAACGTGTGACCTGGGATTGCGTCACATCTTTCGGGGGCCAACCAACGAAACAGGATTCGCGACGCCGCCGTCAACCGCGCCGCCGACCGTGTTGGTCGTTTCTTCTTGTTTGTAGGGGATAAGAATGAAACTGTCTTTTGTCGCGGCAGGCGGCGCGGGTCGCCGTTTGTCGCCGCTGGCGGGCGCGCTCGCCATCACGTTGTGGTCCGGCCTCGCGGCCTCGTCTTCCGTTTCATCGTCGCTCGTCGCGCAAGCGTTGCGCGACGCGAGCGCCGCCGCGGCGGCGCAGAACGGCATCGGTGTCGGCGACGAGCCGACCCCGCCGAAGCACGAACGCGCCGACACCGGCGGCGGCGCCAAGCCCAAGCTGCTGGCCGCGCCCTCGTCGCTCGAGCGCGCGCGCCACACGGTGGTGTTGAGGGACGCGCCGCTCGCCTCGTACGACGGTTCGCTCAACGGCTATCCGACGCTGCCGCGCAACGAGTCCGGCGCGAACCAGGGCCGCGTCGACGTGAACTCGTCCGCGGCGCGCGCGTACCTGAACCTGCTCGAGCAGAAGCAGAACGCGTTTCTCGCCGCGGCCGGCACGCAGGTCGGCCGCGCGCTGACCGCCGACGTCACGCTGCGCCACGCGGTCAACGCGGTCATTCTCGACCTCTCCGACGCCGAAGCGCAGGCCCTGCGCGAGCGCGGCGA
>NZ_JAOVZO020000009.1 GCF_025717065.2 Tahibacter soli
GTTTGGCACCGCCGCCGGTGTCGCGTTTCATGCCAGGCTTGCGTTCGTGGCCGGTGCCGACATCGTCCTGCCTCGCGACGGTCGTGCCCGCATCGCGCAGGGCCTGCGCGACGAGCGATTGAGAAACGTTGGAGGAGACCGCGAAACCCGACCAGAGCGCGGCGGCCAGTGCGACCGCGAGCGGCGACAACGAAGACTTCATGCGACTTTCCCTTGCGACGAACGACGACAATCGACGCGCCCGTTCGCGCCGACAGGTTGCGTAGCGGAAGTTCGACCGCGAATCGATCAGTGCCACGTGTTCCCGGTGCGGGCGTTCCTGCTACGCTAGCCGTGGCGTCGCAAGCCGCCTCCGGGTCCGCGGAAAGGGTTCAACCCACTTGTCTGTCATACAAAACACCGACCTTTGTGCAGCCGGGCTTGCGGACCTTCGGCACTCATGCATGGAGGTTGTCGTGAAAGACCTGCCGCAGCGCCCGCATCTGGGCCATCTGAAGAAACAGGCGAAAGAACTGCTGGCCGCGTATCGCGAACGCGATGCCGCCGCGCTCGCGCGGCTGCGCGCCGCGCTGCCCGCAGCCGGCGGACGCGATGACGACGCGATCGTCGCGATGGACCTGCGCCTCGCCGACGCGCAGTCGTGTCTCGCGCGCGAGTACGGGTTCGCGTCGTGGACGCAGCTCAAGGACTACGTCGAGGCGCAATCGGCGCAGGACGACGCGCAGCGCCTCGAGCAGTGGCGCACGTGGACGTTCGGCGCCGGCTATCACGGCGCGAAGCCGCAGCTCGCCGCGCGGCTGCTGCGCGAGCATCCGCGGCTCGTCGCCGGCGACGCGGCGCTCGCCTGCGCGGTCGGCGACGTCGCGACCGTGCGCGCGCATATCGCCAAAGATCCACAATGGACCAAAGCGCGCGGCGGCGCGTCGATGTCCCCGCTCGTGAGCGCCTGCTTTTCCGGATTGATCCGCCTGCCGGAATTCGCGCGGGGCATCCGCGACTGTGCCGCGCTGCTGCTCGACGCCGGCGCCGATCCGAACGACCGGACGGTGGACCCCGCGTTTCCCGACGATCCGCTGTCCGCGCTCTACGGCGCCGCGGGCCGCAATCACGACGCGGCGCTGACGCGCCTGTTGCTCGACGCCGGCGCCGATCCGAACGACAACGAATCGCTGTATCACGCGGTCGAAGCCGACGACGACACGTGCGCACGCCTGCTGCTCGAAGCCGGCGCGCGCGTGAGCGGTTGCAACGCGCTGTATCGCGCGCTCGACTTCGAACGCCCGTCGACGCTGCGCCTGCTGCTGGCGCACGGCGGCGACGCGAACGAAGGCGGCCCGATCGGCAGTCCGCTGCTGCATGCGATCCGCCGCCGGCGTTCGGTCGATGTCGTGCGCATCCTGCTCGACGCCGGTGCCGATCCGAACGCGCGCAACGCGCACGGCGTCGACGCGTATCGTTTCGCGCGATGCATGGGCCTGCCGGAAGTCGCCGCGCTGCTGCGCGAGGCCGGCGCCGAGAGTGCGGAGGACGACGACGATCGCTTCCTCGCTGCCTGCGCGAACGCCGACCGCGCGGCCGTGCGCGCGATGCTCGACGCCGATCCGAAGCGCATCGCAACACTCTCGCAAGCGCAGCTTCGCCTGTTGCCGGAACTCGCCGCGAACGGCTGCGCAGACGCGGTGCGCACGATGGTCGAGGCCGGCTGGCCGGTCGCGACGCCGGGCGGCGACTGGCGCGCGAGCGCGCTCAACCACGCGGTGTTTCGCGGCGACGCGTCGCTCGCGGCGTTTCTCCTCGCGCACGGCGCGCGCTACGACGAACGCCACGGCTACGGCGACAACGTGTACGGTACGCTGAGCTTCGCGTCGAACGCGCAGCCGGTCGACGGCGGCGACTGGCTCGGCTGCGCGCGCGCGCTGATCGAAGGCGGCGCGCCGCTGCCGGACGCGGACTACACTTTTTCGGAAGATGTCGCAGAGTACTTTTCGGAACTTCGCCACTGACCCGCGGCGGCGGCGAGGCTCGCGCCTCGCCGCCGCACCTGACTGGATCCCGCCATGATCGATGCTGCACTCAACGGCGCCGTCGTCTTCGCCAAGAACGTCGACCGCCTGACCGCGTTCTACCGCGACGCGATGTCGCTCGCCGTCACGCACGAAGAGCCCGGCCTCGCCGTGCTCGAAGGCAACGGCGTGCAACTGGTGCTGCACGCGATACCGCCGCATATCGCCGACACGTTCGAGATCGCCGACCCGCCGGTCGCACGCGAGGACACGGCCATCAAGCTGTTCTTCCGCGTCGCCGATTTCGATGCCGCACGCACGGCGGCGGCGGCGCACGGCGGACGCTTCGACCCGCCCGAAAGGGAATGGGGCGCGCGCGGGTTTCGCGCGTGCGAGGGCGTCGATCCCGAGGGCAACGTCGTGCAGATCCGCACGCCTGCGGATTGACGCTACGCTTTAGCGTTCGGCGCGTTGAAAATCCGACGTCCAGTTCACTTCCCACGTCTTGCCGCCGTCGCCGGAGTACGCCTGCTCCCAGCGCGCCGATGCAGGCGTGATGCGCGACCAGGTCGTCCTGACGCGCACCGGTTTGCCGCGCAGCGTGTCGTCGGCCCAGAACGTGCCGACGCCGCCGGCGAACGCGCCCCTGATCGGCGGATCGAGGTTGCCGGCCGGGTTGCGGCCGTCGAGCCACCAGCTCGACCATTGCCCGGTCTGCGGGTCGTACGCGCGCAGGCTGGCGCCGCGGTAGGCGCCGTCGGGCAGATTGAACACGTTGTCGCCGACGTTGCCCCAGCCGTCCATCAGCTTGCGGACCGAGATCGTGCCGTCGAACTCGACCCAGTCGTCGCTGTTCGCGAGGCGTTCCCTGAGCTTGCGATGACTGACGCGCCAGTCGCCGACGAGGAAGTCGAAATCGTGCAGCCCCGCGAGGTTCGCGGGTTTCGCCGGCGGCGGCGCATCCTGCGTGGCGGCGGCGTTCGATGCGGCGAGTGCGAACAGCAGCGCGGTCGTCGTTGCGGTCAGGGCGTGCATGTGTGCTCCGGCATCGTCGTGTCGCGGCGATTGTCGGCGGCGTGCGACAGCGGACCTACGACCGCTTCATGCGGCGCGCGCGAGACCACTGTGCCAAGTTCCGCGATGCCGCGAGCCGCGCCGCGCACGCCGGTGTCGAAAAATTACCGACGCGCGAGCAGCGCGCCGACCGCGTCGGCAATCCGCTGCAGCAGCACTTCGTCGTACGGCAGCCAAGGCACGGCGGCGAGCTTGCCGCGCTTCGCCGGCAGTTCGAGTTCGACCGGCGCGCCGTCGTCGGTGACGCGCGCGGTCGAAAGGTGCACGGCATGGCTGCCGACGCGCACATGCCGCTCGTCGACCGCGACGCGTCCCGCGTCGATCTCGTGCGCCAGCGCGAGCGTCAGCGCGCGCCGACGCATCTGCGCCATTTCGCCGAGCGGCAGCGTGCCGAGCCGGTCGACGCGTGCGCGACGCTCGGTTCTCGGGTGCGACGGCCGCGCCGACGACGACGGCGATTCGTCGTCGATCGCGAACGCGCTGACGCTCACGAGCAGGTCGACCGCGCGGCAGGCTTCGGAAAACACGACCGCGTCGAGGTCGGCCAGCGTCGTGCGCTGCGCGCGACCGTCGCGATAGCGCGTGAAATGCAGGTCGATCGTGTCGCAATGCGCGTCGATGCCGGGATACAGCCCGTATTCCATTTCGAGATCGACGCGCACGTCACCGAACCAGCGCTCGATCAGCCGATCGTTGCCGGCGATCGTCCAGCTCTCGCGGCGCGCGACGCCCAGCAGCGGCCGCGTCGCCACGGTGTGGCCGGCGAACGTCGCGGTGCGGTTCGCCGCGCGCTCGTCGTCGGCCGGCCGATAGTGTTCGCGAAACGCCTGCCGGAACGGCTGCCGCAGCCGCGCCGCGACGATGTGCGCCTGCCACGCCGCGCGTTCGTCGTCGCTCGCCGTCACGGGATGCCACAGCCGGATGCGATCGCCGGCCGCCAGTTCGAGAGCGCCGCCCGCGGCATCGTGCAGCGCTTCGCCGTCGAGCATGAAGCTGCGCGGCACCGCTTCGCCCGACTGCGCCTGCCACACGAGCGTGCGCGCGAGCGCGGCGCCGCCGGGCGCGTGCGCCAGACGCGTGCGCCATTCGTCCGGCGTCAGGGCGAGGCCCTGCCAGTACGTGCTTTCGAGAAACTTCGCGAGTAGCGCCTGCTGCGCCTTGTCGGGCTCGGCCACGGTCAGCCGCAAGGCCACTTCCGGACGCGCGCCGAGTTTTTTTCGGCCGGCCGCAGATGGCGTTCGAGTTTCTTTTCGACGCCGGCGTGGCGGATCTCTTTGAGCGTATCGCGCAGCGCGCGCACGCTTTCGGGCGTCGGCGTACCGGCGATCGTTTCGCCGAGGCGGATCGCGAGCGACTGCGACGGCACGGTTTTCGCGGCGGTCGGCGCGAGGCAGGCCAGCCGCAGCAGGCGCGGACACACCTGCGCGTACCACGCCTCGTCGCGTAGCGCCGCGACCTCGGCCGCGCGCGCGAGCACCGGCGTGTCGTCGGTCGTGAACGCCTTGTCGGACTGGTACGGCACGCGGCCGGCGTGGATGTCTTCGAGCTGCGCCAGCGCCTTGGCGAGCGCCCTGCGCGAGAATTCGACGTAGGCCGGCTCGTGCGCGAGCGGCCGGCCGAAGTATTCGCTCGCGCTTTCGATCCAGTAGTGCACTTCTATCGCCGTGCGCAGTCGCGCGAGCGTGCACGGCGCGACGTGTTCGAGCGCGTCGAATTCGTCGAGCACGTACGGCGCATGCGCGTAGCGTTCGCGCACGGTGCGGCGCAGGCCGTCGACGCAGGCCGGACCGGCGATGCGCGCGAGCAGCAGCAGGTTGTAGCGCGCGTCGGCGTCGAAGACGTCGCCGAGCCGCGGAAGGCGCTGCCCGACGATGTCGTTGAGCGTCGCGCGCAGTTGCGCCGACGGTTCTTCGGCGAGCTGGCACACGTACGCCTCGATCGGCGCGCCGGGCAGCGCGACGAGTTCGCGCAGCACCGCATCGGAGAATTTCGGCAGCATCCGCCGCTGCGCCAGCTGCCGTCGGATCGCGACCGCCGCCTCCCGCGCCGCGCCGCTCGCGCCGCCGTCGAACCGGTGCGCGCGGTGCACGGCCGGCCACAGATCGCCGATCTGCCGCGGATCGAGGCCGTCGATGTCGATCGGCGGACCGACGAAGCGCGCGTGGTCGGTCGCGTCGGTCAGACGCGCAAGGATCTGCGCGCAGCGCGCATTCGGGTCGTTCGTGCTCATGCGGCCGTGCCGTCGTCGATGCAATCTTCCCATCCTAGCGCGACGGCGCGCCCCGACGCGCAAGCGCGTCGACGACTGTCCGGTGCTACCGCTACCCGGCGTGCGCTTCGGCCGACGCCGCGCTAAGGGTCCTTTGCGTGCGCATTGGCCAGCGCCGCGCCCGACGCATGCGCCGCCGGGTTCATCCAGATGTCCGATGCGCCGCGCATGCCGCTTTCGGCGAGCAGCTGCGCATGGCGACGGTCGGAGCAGCCGCCGGCGAGCGTGCCCGGGTCCATGACGCTGTGCACGAGCAGTTCGGCGAGCACGTCGCCGCGGTCGAGCGCGTCGGCGTGCAGCGATTCGAGTTCGCGCGCGGCGCCTTGCGCGTCGCCGCGCGCCCGCGCGATCAGCGCGTCGATCGTGCGGATGCGCCGGCGCTCGTACCAGTCGTCGTCCGGCACGAGCGCGGCGGCCGTCGCGGCGTCGCGCTTCGCCTCGTCGGTGCGGCCGAGCGCGAGCGCGATCTCGGCGCGCGTGACGCGCGCGTTCGCGACGAGCAGGCGGTACTGCGCGCGCGTGACTTCGGGCAATACGTCGTCGACGAGTTCGCGTGCGGCGTCGAGTTCGCCGACGCGCGCGAGCAGCGGCGCGATTTCGATCGCGAGGTTCCAGCGGTGCTGGCGGTTGGCGAGGTCGCGCACTTGCTTGCGCATCGGCATGAGCAGGCGCCGCGCTTCGCCGAGATCGCCGGCGTGGATCGCGAGTTCCGCGCTCGCGATGTCGGCCAGCTGGTCGAGCACCGGCTGGCCCGACGCACGGCATTCGCGAATGTCGTTGCGCGACGCCGACGTGCGGCCCTGCATCAGATGGATCGATCCGCGCAGGCAGCCGTTCGCGAGCGCGATCTGCGGCAGGTTGTCGCCGGCGCGCAGCGCGCGTTCGGCATCCGCGAGCGTCGCGAGCGCGGCGTCGTAGTGTCCGCGCAGGTAGTCCAGGCGCGCCGCGTTCAACCCCACCGAGTACGCGGCGCGGCCCTGCAGCGGTTCGGCTCGCAGCCTCGCGAGGCGACGGTCGACGGCGGCGAAGTCGAGCCGCAGCGTGTCTTCGTGCAGCAGATGCAGATCGATCACGCGCCGCTCGTACGCACGGCCCGACGATTCGGCCACCGCCGCGGCCTGCGCGAACCGTTCGCGCGCGCGGTCGGTGTCGCCGGTCTCGTCGAGGTACAGCGCGGTGCGGCGCAGCGCTTCGATTTCCACGCCGGGGTTGCCGGCGAGCCGCGCCTCGGCGAGCAGTTCGTCGAGCCGGCGCGGCGCGTCGTTGCCGCGCGGCCCGTACAGGTCGGCGTAGACCCGCGTGCGCAGCGCGCCGAGCTTGTCGCCGGCGGCGTCGAACGCGCGCACGGCGGCGTCGAACAGCGCGGCGTCGAGCGGCCGGCCGTTGTCGGCCTGCGCCTCGACGTACAGCAGCGTCGCCTGCGCGCGCTCGCGTTCCCAGCCGAGTTTTGCCGCGACGTCGATGGCCGCCTGCGCGGATTTCGCCGCGCGCGCCATGTCGCGGTTTGCGATTTCCACGTCGGCGCGCTGCATCAGCCAGCGCAGCGCCGGCGCAGGCTGCGCGGGCGGTTCGCCGGCGAGGAGCTGCGCCGCGTCGCGCGTGCGACCCAGTCGCTTGAGCGCGGACGCCTGGCCCAGCCGGTACGCCACGTCGCCGCCGGCGTGTGCCAGCGCCGCGAACGCGCGCGCGGCGGCCGCGTCGTCGTGCAGGATCAGCGAACGCTGCGCGTCGACCGGCGCGCGCAGCGGTCGAGGCAGCGCGTCGATCCACGCCGCGGCGCGCGTGAGTTCCGCTTGCGCAGCGCCCTGCTGGCCGAGTTCGTCGAGCGTCTGCGCGAGCCGCACCCGCGCGTAGCCGAACGCCGGCGCCTTGTCGACGACGGTCGTGTAGGCGCGTGCCGCATCGCTCCAGCGATGGCGCTGCTCGGCCACCCAGCCCTGCGCGAATTCGGCCGCGGTCGCAGCGTCCAGCGCGAGCGCCGGATACGATGCCGCGTCCTGCGACGGCACGACCGCCGCGAGCACGTCGCGGCCGACGGCGTCGAGCGTTGCGACCAGCGCATCGGCGGAGCTGGCCCGCATCACGTCGGGCGGCGGGCTCGATCCGCGAAAGCGCGCCGACACGCGCCACGGCACGTCGCCGCCGGGCGCCATTTCGACGCCGAGCACGATCGCAAGCTCGCCGCAGTCGCGGCAGGCGTCGGTCGCCGCGGCGACCGTGAGTTCGGGAAAACTGCGCAGCTGCCATTCGAGCCACGCCTGCAGGAGCGGCGTCGCCCAGCGCGCGTCGTCCGGCAACTCGGCCCCGGTCGCGGCGATCAGCGCCACGCGCCGGTGCGTGCTCGCGACGGAATCCGCGCGCAGCAACGCCGCGCCGCCGAGCGCGACGGTCGCAGCGATCGCCGCGGCGGCCCAGAGCAGCGGACGCCGTCGCGCCGTGTGCGCGGCGATCGCCGGTACCGGCGCCACCTCGCAGGCCGCCGCGACCGCCGCGGGATCGGGCAGGATGGCAGCGACGGATTCGGATTCCGCGGGTGCTTCGGGCGGACAGACGACCGCATGCGCCGACGCGGGCGGATCGAACACGTAGCCCTGCTTCGGCACGGTGCGTATCCACTGTTTCGCGGTGCGGCCGAATGCGCGGCGCATCAGCCAGATACAGTTCGTCAGACTCGCGTCTTCGACGACCGCGCCGCACCACACCTTGCGAAAGATCGTCTCGCGCGTCTGCAGCACGCCGGGCTCGCGCAGGAACAGCAGCAGCAGGCCGAAGCAGCGCGGATTGAGTTCGTACGACGAATCGCCGCGCCGCACGGTGCGATAGCGCAAATCGATTTCGATATCGCCCAGGCGCAGACGCTGGACGTCCGACGGCCAGTGAGGCTGCTCAGCCATACATCCCTCCGCAGTGAGGCTCGCGCGGCCATCATGGCCCCACACCCTCCCCCGCCCCCCGGCAGGCGAACGCTACGCTTCCTGTCGTTCAAGCAAGCAAAAGCGTACAGAACGCCGTCGTATAGCGCAGTCGCCTCGCGGACACAAGTAGCAGCGTACGGAGTTGTGTCGGCCGTCGCGAACGCGGTGCGCCGGCCATTACTTTTCTCTATGTGTAAATCGATCCAACTATAGGTTTTCCTTGTCGTACCGATCGATCGGTACGCATGCGTACGGAAGGTCGGGAGCACAAAACGAGACGGCGGCCGGTTCGACCGGCCGCCGTCCATACACCGCGGGTAACGGAAGGCCATCTTCCCCGCCGACGACCTTTATGGCGTAAAGCTGCCGGTGAGACTCACGCCGGAAAACGACGAGTAGGCCCGCAGCAGCACGTGGTACGTGCCCGCCTGCACCGGCGAGATCGTGCAGGTTTCCGCGTTCGTCGAACCGTTCGAACGGCAGGTGTACGTCGACGTGGTCGGCGCGGCGCCGAACCGCACGTACAGGTCGGCGTCGCCCGTGCCGCCCGACGTGACGAACCTGAGATTCGTCGCGCCGGCCGGAACGACGAGCGTGTAGCTCGCGAACGCACCGGTGGCCGCGGCGAGCCCCGTCGCCGGCACGCCGTTCTGCAGCACGTTGCCGCCGCCCGACGTCGAATAGCTGCCGGTCAGGCTCATGCCCGAGAACGCGGCGTACGCCTTGATCAGCACGTGATAGGTGCCGGCTTGCGCGGCGGCGATCGCGCAGGTCTCGGCGTTGGTGCCGCCGTCGGACTTGCAGTCGTACGACGTCGTCGTCGGCGCCGAACCGAATTTGACGTAGAGATCGGCGTCGCCGGTACCGCCGGCGGTGGCGAACCTGAGGTTCGCCGCGCCGGCCGGCACGGTCATCGTGTAAGCGAGCGTCGCGCCGGCGGCGGCCGACAGCCCCGCGACGGGCACGCCGTTCTGCAGCACGTTCGACGACGGCGGCGCCGTCACGGTCACCGTGCTCGTCTTCGCGTTCGTCGCGCCCGCGTTGTCGGTCACGGTCAGCGTGACGTTATAGGTGCCGACGGATGCGTACGTGCGCGTCGGATTCGTCGCCGCCGACGTGCCGCCGTCGCCGAAGGTCCATGCCCGCGACGCGATGGTGCCGTCGCTGTCGGTCGAACTGTCGGTGAACGTTGCCGCGAGGCCGTTCGTCGCGACGCCGAAGTTCGCGACCGGCGGCACGTTGACCGGCGGCGTGCCGCCTTGCGTCTTGCCGAGTTCGCCGAGAAACGCGAGGCCCAGCT
The DNA here is from genome assembly GCF_025717065.2 of Tahibacter soli. Lineage (GTDB taxonomy): Bacteria > Pseudomonadota > Gammaproteobacteria > Xanthomonadales > Rhodanobacteraceae > Tahibacter > Tahibacter soli. The sequence goes on from NZ_JAOVZO020000009.1 coordinate 9,562, forward strand.
GCGCGAACTTCACGCTGTTCTGCGCCGAGTCGCCCATGTTCGCGAGCGTGTCGTTGGCCGAATGGATGTACGGGTTGTAGCCGGTCGCGGTGCCGGCTTCGAACATCATCGCCGACGGAAAACCCGCGCTCGTCCACGACGCGTGATCGGAGCAGCCGTAGCCGCAGGTGTACGTGCCGCGCGTGATGCCGAGCGGCGCGAGGTACGTGTCGAACAGGTTCGTCAGGAACGTCTTCATCGCCTCGTTCGAGTAGTCGGTGACGAGCTGCATGTCCTCGACGTTGCCGGCCTTGTAGTTCGTCATGTCCATCTGCAGCACGCCGGCGACGTTGGTGCCGGCGGTCTTGAACGACTGCGCGATCGCGTTCGAACCGCGCAGTCCGACTTCCTCGGCCGCGTACGCCATGAACTTCACCGTGCGCTTGGGCTTCCAGTTGCCGGCGAGCGCGATGCGGATGACTTCTGTCAGCGTCGCCACACCGGAGGCGTCGTCGTCCGCGCCCGGCGCGGTCTGCGTCGTGCTGCCGCCGCCGGAGCCGTTGATCGAATCCAGGTGCGCGCCGAGCACGACGACCTCGTTCGCAAGCTCGGTGCCCTGCACCGTCAGGATCACCGACGGCTGCGTCGAGCAGTTCGCGCAGCCGGTGTACAGCTCGGCCGTCACGTCGGTGCGCGCACCCGCGAGACCGGCCCACGTCGACCGGATCCACTCCGCCGCCGTCCTGCCGTCGGCGCTCGTGTAGTAGCGGTTGCGATAGCTCGACAGGTGCGCGATCGTCGCTCGGATGTTCGCGCCGCTCGCCGTCGGCAGCCACGGGTTGACGGTCGCGCCGTTGTCGATCGTGTACGTCGCCGTCGGCAGCACCGCGGTGATCGCCGCCGCGCGGTCGGCCGCGACGAACGCGTCGGCCTCGCCGCGCGTGGCGAACGCGAAGTAGCCGCCGCAGCGGTTCTCCTTCGCGTGGATGCTTTCGGCGATTTGTGCCAATTGGTATTCCTTGACTTCGGCGACGACGAGCGCCGTGCCGACGCTGTCGCGCCGCGCGACGCCGTTGCGCGCGAACGCGCCGAGCGTGCGGAAGGTGTCCTGCGAGGTGACGATGTATACCGACTCGCCGGGATCGCGCGCGTTCGACGCGACCGCCGGTGCGGCGAGCGTGCACGCCGCGATCGTCGCGGCAAGAATGCCGCCGTTCAGCAGTTTCATGGGATGGCTCCGGTCAGCGGGCCGGCGCGCGCACGGGCGCGCAGCGGCGCCACGATGCGGACGTCGACCGGTGAAACAGGCGGTGGCGCAAGTTTTCCTGCGCCGGGAATGACGACCCCGGCCTGAGCCGGGGTCGTCGTGTCGCTTTGGTCCGATCGTCAGGCGATCAGAACGTGATGCTCCAGCTGTTGATGTAGCCCGTGTCCTGCGACGCGTTGTCGTTGACGCGCAGATTCCACGTGCCGTTCAGCGCTTCGCTCGACAGGTTCAACGTGACCGTCTTGTTGATGTTGTCGGTGCCCGAGCCGGTGCGGTTGTGGATGTTGTACAGCGTGCCGTCCGGCGCCACGAGATCGACCTTCAGATCGCCGATGTACGTATGGACGATCGCGACCGTGACCGACGCGTTGGTCGGCGCGTTGCCGGTGCGGCCCGACACCGTGATCGGGCTGTCGACCGTCGCGTTGTCGTTGATCGGATAGTCGGTCGTGTTCGTGTACGTCTGCGTGCCGCTGCCCGGCGGCGTGAAGCTGCCGGTGAGGGAGAGGCCCGAGTACGCCGCATAGGCGTGCACCATCACGTAGTACGTGCCGGCCTGGGCCGTCGCGATGTTGCACGTTTCGGCATTCGTGCTGCCTTCGGACTTGCAGTCGTTGACCGTGGTCGTCGGCGCCGAGCCGAACTTCACGTACAGGTCGGCGTCGCCCGAGCCGCCGGTCGTGACGAACTTGAGGTTCGTCGCGCCGGCCGGAACGACGAGCGTGTACACCTTGTCGACGTTGATCGCGGCCGACAGGCCCGTCACCGCCACGCCGTTCGTGAGCACGTTGCCCGACGGCGCGGTGACCGTTACCGAACTCGTCTTGGTGTTCGTCGCGCCGCCGTTGTCGGTGACGGTCAGCGTCACGGTGTACGTGCCGGCCGCGGCGTACGTGCGGCTCGGGTTCGTCGCGGTCGACGTGCCGCCGTCGCCGAAGTTCCAGCTGCGCGACGCGATCGTGCCGTCGGTGTCGGTGGAGCTGTCGGTGAAGTTCGCGGTGAGGTCGCTCGTCGTGAACGTGAAGTTCGCCGTCGGCGGAACGTTGGTGCCGCTCGACACGGTGACCTGCGACGACTTCGTGTTCGTGCCGCCGGCGTTGTCGGTAACCGTGAGCGTGACGGTGTACGAACCGGCCGTCGCGTACGTGCGGCTCGGATTCGCCGCGGTCGAGGTGCCGCCGTCGCCGAAGTTCCACGCGCGCGAGGCGATCGTGCCGTCGCTGTCGGTCGACGTGTCGGTGAAGTTCGCGGTGAGGCCGCTCGTGGTGAACGTGAAGTTCGCGACCGGCGGAACGTTGGTGCCGCCGCCGCTGCACGCCGGACGCGTGCCGCAGGCGATGCCGTGCGCGTTGAACGCGTCCCAGATGCGGCAGGCGTTCGGCGTGCCGTCGGCGAGGTTGCCGTTGTCGTCGTCGGCCGCGAGATACACGGTGTACCAGTTGTTCGAACCGCAGCCGTCGACCGACGCGGCCGTGTTGCACTTGCCGCCGGAAGCGACGCGATAGGCGCTCTTGGACGGCGTCAGGCTGCCGTACCAGATTTTGTCCATCTGTGCATAACCGGCGGTCGCGCCGTACTGCGCGACCAGCGCCTGCGCGAGATCCCAGTTGGCCGAGCTGGCGATATAACTTTCGCAATGGCCTTCATAGCCCATCGGACCCTGATACGGCTGGATGCCGTTGGCGAGGTACGGGCAGGCGAAGCGGTCGCAGTTCGCGCCGGCGTTGTCGGTGATCGTCGACGGCTTGGCGATCGTCGCCGCGCCGTGCGTGCTGAACGCGTTCAGGTCGCGCACGCCGGTGCAGGTGGACGCGCAGTTCGCGCAGCCGTTCGGGCCGGTGAAGAAGCCGTTGCCGATGCACGCGCTCTTGGTTTCGAGAAACGCGAAGCTGTCGCCGACCGCTTCGCCGGTGCCGTTTTCCGACGCCGATCCGCCCGAGTTCGTGTCCATGCCATGGCCCCACTCGTGCAGGAACACGGCCGGCAGTTCGCCGGTGTTCGAGCACGAAGTGGAACCGGACGAACCGGACTTGAAGAAGTTCAGCGTGCTGCCGTCCCAGTACGCGTTGCAGACGTCGTTGATGTTCATGTTCGCGGTGACCTTGCCCGCGATCCACGAATTGCTCGGCAGGAACGTCGCCGCCTTGCGGTTGATCTTCGTCAGGTAGTAGAAGCCGTTGCGCGACGAGCGCGTGTTGCCGGCGCCGCCCGGCGCGGTGGTCGAACCGCAGTCGGTACCGGTGTCGGTGCCGAGGTGCAGGTTGCCGTCGGTCGAATTCGCCAGCGAAATCGAACCGCACGCGTCGCTCATGCGGAAGTATTTGCCGTCGAGCGTGACCGTGGCCGAGCCGCTCGAATAGTCGTAGATGCCGAGCGCGTCGGTCACCTTGGCGCCGCCGTTCGTCACCGCCGCGAACGGCATCGGCACGATCGTTTCGGGACCGGTGTTGATCGACGTGAACACGCCGCCGTCGACCGTGGCGTTGACGGTGAGCGTCAGGTCGCGCACTTCGATCACGCGATTGGTCTTGGCGTCGACCATCATCTGATACGTCGCCTTGTCGCCGGCGACGCGAAACACGAAGCGCCAGGCCAGGCGATGCGAATAGCCCTGGCCGTCCGCGCCGCGGAAGCCTTCGCCGGCGCCCGAAAGATCGGCCGCGTACGGCAGCAGCAGCAGTTCGCCGCGGTCGACGAGCGTCACGCCGCGCACCGGCGTCGAGATGCCGAGTTCGCCGTAGGCGACTTCGAACGCCTTGTCGCGCGCCGACACCGGGAACGTGTCGACGTCGACCGGCGCGACGAGATTGCTGCCGAACTGCACGATGTTGCCGTTGGACACGCGGAAGAACAGGTTGGCGCCTTGCACGCGCACGCCGTTCTTCGACTGCGCGAACTCGATGAACCAGTGTGTATTGTCCTTGCCGTAGCCGACGCTCGACGTCGTATCGAGCTGAAACTCGAGGCCGTCGGTCTTGAGCAGGTCGCGGTTCGCCGCGACGAAGTCGAGGAGGCGCGCCTCGACGACCGCAAGATCGATCGTCTCGCCGGCCGCGAGGCCCATCTTGCCGAGATCGAGCTTGTTGCCGCGGCCGGGCACGACCGGCACACCGGAACCCTGCACGAGATTCGGGCGGTCGCCGCGGCGGTCCCAGCGCATTTCCCAGGTGCCGGGATTGCGCTTGAGGAAATCGGCGGCTGCCGGGCGCGACATCGTTTCGCGCAGTTGCTCGGTCGCTTCCAGCGCCGGGTGGACGTCGAGTTCCGGCGCGAGAAACGCGCGCCGCAGCACGGGTTTCGAAATGCCGGCATCGGGCTGGATCGCGAACGCCGAAGACGCGGCCGCGGCGAGACCGAGCAGCAGGTATTGCAGGGTGCGAGCAGAGGACCTACGCGCGGGACGCGCGGTTGTCCGGCCGAACAGGGAACGATTCATGAACTTCTCCCTCCAAGAAGGTTTCGTGAGATCGACAGTGCCAAAGCCGCCTTCGGGGGATGAACCGCATTGCCGTCGTCATGCGAGCTGCGGCGACGTGAGACCGACCCGGGGCGCAAGCTGAAGCCGATCGAGCGTCGATGGCGCCACCGTGAAAAACCACGCAGAAAACATCACCGATGTATCTTTCGTTTCAACTTTTTGATTCGTAAGTCTTATTGTTCGCGCCCCGCGTGGCGGCGATGCCGGGCGACCGCTCTGGCGGCTGTTCGTACCGGTGCCGGAGCGCCATTCGTAGACAGCCAGGATTCCGATGGCCGCTCAAACTCGCCGCCGTCGGCCGACACGGCGACGGCGACAGGCGGAAGCCTCGACGGGCGAGGCTTCCGCGATGTGGACGCTAGGCGCGGATGATGACGAGGCGGCCGGCGGTGACGCGGATGGTCACGATGTCGCCGGGCAGGAAACCGGCGTTGATCAGCCAGATGCCACGCAGGCGGATGTTGGGAACCTCGCGTGGCAGGTGTGCGTAGTCGACGGCTGAGTAGTAGGCCGTACCGACGCGGATTTGCTTTGTGGAAGACTCGGCCGGCTTATCATTGCGCTTACCCATGATCCACTCCTTTCCAAGTGGGTTGTGGTCAGCGAACGGCGTGGCGCTAACCGCGCCGTTCGCGCTATGCCCTTGAGCGATTGGTCGCTGTGGGCGACCTCTCAGAGCACCGCGCGCAGGCACGTCAAGGATTCGGTTTCATCGAACTTGCGCAGTCCTTGACGTGCCGAGCACGGTGCTAGGCTGTGACGACCGCAGCGAGTAGTTGTATTGCGCTACACGCTGCGAGCTTCGCTGCTTTGCTCGTCATCCCAGCGCAAGCTGGGATCCAGCCGTCGCTGCTGTTCTCGACGTCTAAATGCTGGATTCCAGCTTGCGCTGGAATGACGAGCGGAGAAGGACCTTCGCTTGTTGGTTGTCGCCAGTATTTCGTCCAATCCACCAGCGCCCGAACGCGCAAGGAAGAACGCAATGGACACTTGGAACGAACGCAACGAACGCCAGCGAAGCGTCTCGGAGAGGATAGGCACCTTGTGGGACGAAGGCATCGCGAGCGGATGGGTCGGCGAATTGACCGCCGACGACATCAAACGGAAGGCTCGCGCGCTGCAACTTGGGGGAACGTCCGGCGGCGTCCGAGAGCCCTAACCTGATTGCAGCGTTTCCGCAGCGGCAACATTCCATTTCCCCCGCGGCGGCTTATGCCGCGGGGAAAACGGCGCAATCTCCGAACCTTCGGCGCCCCGCGCGCCCCGCCGTCGAGATCGCCGCATGTCCACGCTCCCCACCGTTTTCGTTCCGCACGGCGCCGGCCCGTGCTTTTTCATGGACTGGCAGCCCGCCGGCACCTGGGATCGCATGGGCGGCTTTCTGCGCGGCCTCGTCGACGTCGTCAGCACGCGACCGCGCGCGCTCGTCGTCGTGTCGGCGCATTGGGAGGAGTCCGCGTTCACCGTCAACGCGCAGGCCGCGCCGGATCTTTTGTACGACTACGGCGGCTTTCCCGAACACACGTACCGCCTCGCCTGGCCCGCGCCCGGCGCACCCGATCTCGCGGCGCGCATTCGCGCGCTGCTCGCCGACGCGGGCATCGCATCGCGCGAGGAACACCGGCGCGGACTCGACCACGGCGTCTTTATTCCGCTCAAGCTCGCGTTTCCCGACGCCGACGTGCCGGTCGTGCAGCTGTCGCTCAGGACCGGCCTCGACCCGGCCGCGCACCTCGCGCTCGGCCGAGCGCTCGCGCCGCTGCGCGACGAAGGCGTGCTGATCGTCGGCAGCGGCATGACGTTCCACAACATGCGCCGCTTCAAGATGAGCGGTGCCGGCATCGACGCCGATTCGCAGCGCTTCGACGCATGGCTCGCCGAAACGATCGCGCTGCCGCGCGCCGAACGCGAAGCGCGCCTCGTCGACTGGTCGCGCGCGCCCGGCGGCCGCGAGTCGCATCCGCGCGAGGAACACCTGCTGCCGCTGCACGTCGTGGCCGGCGCCGCGGGCGACGATGCAGGCGCGCGTGTGCTCGACGACGTCGTGCTCGGCAGCGCACAGTCGGCTTTTCTTTTCGGTGCTCGCGCTCACTCAAACGTTAAAAAAGCGTAAGCTGCGACTGTCGACCGGCGACGAGCCGGTGCGGCAGACGCGTCGGTTCGGTACGAACGCCGGGACGCGGTCCTTCGGACGCAATGGAATGACCATGTTTTCTTCAAGACTGCTGACGCTGGTCCTGGCGCTGTCGTGCGGTTTTTCGCAGGCCGCCGAACTCGGCGTGCTCGCGCCCGTCGTCGTCGACGGCCAGGCGCAATCGAAACCGTCGCCGGACGGCAAGCCCGCGCCGATCGTCACGCGTCTGCGCGGCGGCGAGCTGTTCGCCAAGCTGCAGCGCGAAGCGAAGGACGGCTTCACCGCGTCGATGCTCGCGCTCGACGAAGCGGCGCAGCTGGCTTCCGGCATCGCCGAACCGCATGCGACGTGGCTGTATCTGTCGCTCGAAGACGGCGGCTACGCCCGCTCGGGCTTCTGGCTCAAGACCGGCGACGACGAACGCTACGTCGCCGAACCGTTCGTCGACCTCGTCGTCGACGACGAAACGATCGCCGACGGCACGTTCGAGGAAATCTTCGCGCACGAACTCGGCCACGTGATGCTGCGCCGGCTCGTGCCGCGCTTTCCGCTCGGTTACTCGCGCACGCCGCATTCGGCGTTCGCGATCACCGACCCGCCGACCGCGTTCGACGAAGGCTTTGCGATCCATTTCCAGGGCCTATCGCGCGCGTACACCCGCAACGAGCGCCTGCGCCGCGAAGACCGCGGGTTCGACGGCCGGCCGTTCGTCGGCACGTGGCTGTCGAATCTCGATCGCGCCGCGCGCATCGACGGCATGCGCCGCAACCTGTTCGTGCACGCGCAGCTGCCGCTCGCCGGCGAGTCCGACGCGATCGCCGCGCGCGAGTACAGCACGCTGTTCGATACCGCAAAGTATAAAAGCGGCGACCAGATGATGGCGTCCGAGGGCGTCGTCGCCACCGTGTTCTACCGCTGGCTCGTACCCGGCGACGCGAGCAATACCGCGCTCGCCGAGCGCTACGGCCGCGTGTTCGAGGCGCTCGGCGTGCTCGGCCGCGGCGAGCTGCCGCCCGACACGCCGATCCTCGTGCGCCTCTTGCGCAGCTACGCGGGCCTGCATCCGGAGAACGGCGGCGACGCGCTGCGCCTGTTCGTCGAAACGACGTTCGCGAGCACGATCGACCCCGCCGTCGCGCGCGAGGCCGAGGCGCTCGCGGCGCGCGGACGCGTCGGCGACCACGAGGCGTTCGTCGCGCAGCTCAGGCCGGCGCGCGAGAACCTGGCTCGCGTCGTCGAGGAAACCGTGCGCATTCCCGCGCGGCTCGATGCCGCGCTGTCGACACCGATCTGGCTGTACGCGGAACTGCCGCCGAAAACGCCGGAAGGCAAGCCGACGCCGCTCGCGGTGAATCTCAACACGACCGAACGCGAACCGTTGGCCGCGCTGCCCGGCGTCGGCGACGCGCTCGCGGCGAAGATCGTCGCCGAACGCCGCGCCAAAGGGCCCTACGCGAACCTGACGAACCTTTCCGAACGCGTGAAGCTCAGCGGCAAGGCGGCCGCGGCCGTCGCCGAACTCAACGAAGCGGCGCAGAAGGCCGGTACGTACGAGCGGCGCTGAGCGACGCTTCAACCGCGCGGCAGATGCCGCGGTACGACGGCCTCGAGGATGCGGACGAGACCCGGGTCCATGTAGTCGAACTCGTCGGGAATCTCCAGGCACACGACGCGCTTGCCGGCTAGGTGCCTGCGAAACTTGCCCGAGAGTTTCGAGCGATGCCGGCGCTCCATCACGAAGATCAGCTGCGCCCATTCGAGAAGCTCCGGCGTCACCGGATTGTCGGCGCCTTTGTTGAGCCCCGCCGACGCGGTTTCGATACCCGGCCAGTTCGCGAACACCTGCTCCGCGGTCGGGCTGCGCAGGCGGTTCTGGCTGCAGATGAAAAGCACGTTCATGACGATGGCAATGTCGTAGCGGCTCGGCGATAGTTGCCGCATTCCGGGGGAATCGCAATGGATCGGATCACGTCGACGACACTCGCGCTGTTCGTGGTGCTGTGCGGGCTCGGCATCCGCCAGTGCGCGATCGGCGTCTACGGCACGCACCTGCCGATGGACGTCAAGGATCTCACCCCGATCGAACCGCAGCTCGCGAAGCTCAAGCCCGGCGAACGCGAACTCGTCGTCGGCTATTTGAAGCGCAGCAACGGCGACGTGCTGCCGGCGAAGTTCACCGATCCCGACAATCCGTTTACCGCGCGCACGTTCGGCGAAGCCATCCGCCTGCAGCGCGCGTGGCTCGTGCGCGACGCCGAACGGCAGGCGAAGGCCGACGCGCTCGCCGCGCAGCGCGACGCGGCGATGCAGCCGCTGCGCGCGGCGGTCGACGTGCGGCTCGTGCGCCGGCAGATCCTGACGCACGACGAGATCTACGGCGTGGCGCAGCCGACGACGAACGCGCGCGGCCAGACCGTCAAGCACGCGTTCAATACCAACGAAGCGCTCGTCGTGACCTGGCGCCTGCGCAATACCTCGCGGCGCACGATCGATTCGGCGTCGGGCTCGGTCTGGCTGCGCGACGCGGCCGGCCAGCGCGCCAACAGCTGCTGGATCGACCACCGCGATCCGCTGCCGCCCGACGAATCCGTCGAGGTTCGCTGCGGCAACACCGCCAAAGGCGTCGGCGACGCCGACCGCGCATTCGTCGCGACCTCGGCCGGCGAGTTCGTCCTCGTCTGGGAACCGCGCAAGGTCACGTTCGCCGGCGGCGAGACGCTCGACGCCGAGCGCCGACCGTAGAAATATTTGCTAGTTCAGCGACTTAGCTCGCCGCAAAAAAACTTCGATTTTTTCGCGTCGCGTGTCGATTCGGCGCGCGCTCGTTCGACGTTGTCTATGAGCGCCGGCGAGAAGGTCCGGAACGGACCGATCCCGCGGCTCCCCACCCCATCACAACGAGGACAAGAACATGCGTTTCATGGTGATCGTAAAAGCCGACCGGAGCACCGAAGCGGGCGTGATGCCGAGCGAAGAGCTGCTGCGCGACATGGGCAACTACAACGAAGAACTCGTCAAGGCCGGCATCATGAAGGCCGGCGAAGGCCTGAAGCCCACGAAGTTCGGCGCCCGCGTCTACTTCTCGGGCGACAAGCGCACCGTCGTCGACGGCCCGTTCGCCGAGACGAAGGAAATCGTCGCCGGCTACTGGCTGTGGGAATGCGCCTCGCTCGCCGAAGCGATCGACTGGGCGAAGCGCTGCCCGAATCCGACCGGCGAAGAATCGCAGCTCGAAATCCGCCCGCTGTTCGAGGCCGACGACTTCGGCGCCGAGTTCACGCCGGAGCTGCGCGAACAGGAAGACCGTCTGCGCGCGCAGCTCGAACAGCAGTAAGCCCGCGAAGAATCGAGGCCGCCATGCGCTATCTCGTGCTGTTCACGCCCGACCCCGCCGCGACCGCCGCACAGGACGACCCGGCGTCGCTCGAACAAATGGACATGTTGACGAAGGACAATCGGGACGCCGGACGCCTGCTCGCGACCGGCGGCCTCGGCAGCAACGCGACGCGCGTGCGGCGCTCGGGCGGCGCCGTCGACGTCGTCGACGGACCGTTCGCCGAAACCAAGGAAGTGGTCGCCGGCTTCGCGCTCGTCGAGGTCGCAACGCCCGAGGAAGCGCTCGCGATGGCGCATGAATTTCTCGCGATCGCCGGCGACGGAACCGCCGTGATGCATCCCGTATTCGACGACGTCTGCGGTACCGCTTCGACCCGGAACAACAAGGAGACTCTTTCGTGATCAAGACCGTCATCATCGTACTCGTCGTCGTCATCGCCGCGATCCTGATCTACGCCGCGACGAAACCCGACGCGTTCGTCATCCAGCGCTCGCTCGGCATCAAGGCGCCGCCGGAACGTATCTTCGCGTTGATCAACGATTTCAAGGCGTGGCCGCAGTGGTCGCCGTACGAGAAGCGCGACCCGGCGATGCAGCGCACGCTCGGCGGCTCGGAACGGGGCAAGGGCGCGACCTACGCCTGGGAAGGCAACAAGGACGTCGGCCAGGGCCGCATGGAAATCACCGAGTCGACCGAGCCTTCGCGCATCGCGATCAAGCTCGATTTCATCAAGCCGTTCGAGGCGCACAACACCGCCGAGTTCACGCTCGTGCCGAGCGGCGACACGACGATCGTCACCTGGGCGATGCGCGGCGAATGGCCCTACATCAGCAAGGTGATGGGCGTGTTCGTGAACATGGATCGCCTCATCGGCACGGACTTCGAGGCCGGCCTCGCGAGCTTGAAGACGCTCGCGGAGAAGTGATCCGCCGGCTTTCGACACACCGCAACACATTCTCCACAACCCCGCAATACAAGGAATCCGCCATGAAATTCGTTCCGTATCTTTCGTTCGACGGCAATACCGAAGAAGCGTTCGCGTTCTACGGCAAGGTGCTCGGCGGCCAGACGACCGCGCTGCTGCGCTTCGGCGATACGCCCGGCTGCGACGGCATGCCTGCCGCCGACAAGAACAAGGTGATGCACGCGCGCTTCGAGGTCGGCGACCAGGTGCTGCTCGCGACCGACGCGACGCCGGACCATCCGTATCAGAGCAACCGCGGCATGCAGCTGACGATCCAGGTCAAGGAGCCGGCCGAAGCCGAGCGCGTGTTCGCCGCGCTCGCCGAAGGCGCGCAGAGCGTGATCATGCCGATCGCCGAAACGTTCTGGTCGGTGCGCTTCGGCATGCTCGTCGACCGCTACGGCACGCCGTGGATGATCAACTGCGAGCAGATGCCGGCCGGCGCGGAAGGCTGCTGAATCACCGGAGGCCGTGCCATGCGCTTCATGCTGCTGATGATTCCCAAGGGCTACGAGACCGCGGCGCCCGGCACGGCGCCCGACGCGCAGGCGGTTGCCGCGATGATGAAATTCAACGAATCGCTGCAAAAGGCCGGCGTGCTGCTCGCGCTGGACGGACTGCACCCGCCGTCGATGGGCGCGCGCGTGACGTTCGAGAACGGTAAGGCCCGGGTCACGGACGGCCCGTTCGCCGAAGCCAAGGAAGTGCTCGGCGGCTACTGGATGCTGCAGGTCAAGTCGCGCGACGAGGCGATCGCCTGGGCGATGCGCTGCCCGGGCTCGCCGCACGAGACGATCGAAGTGCGGCAGGTGCAGGAACTCGCCGATTTTCCGGCCGACGTGCAGGCGGCCGCGAGCGGGTTCGCCGAAATGCAGGCGCGAGCCGGACGCGGCGCGTAGAAGATCAGTGGTACATCGCAAGGAATGCACAATCCGGCTTGCGCTGCGCGGGTGATGATGATGTGATCGGTGGCTGTGACAGCCACCGACACCCATCGCGCGATCGACGCCGTCTGGCGCATCGAATCGCCCCGACTGATCGCCGGCCTCGCGCGCATGGTGCGCGACGTCGGCCTCGCCGAAGAACTGGCGCAGGACGCGCTCGTCGCGGCACTCGAACAATGGCCCGAGTCGGGCGTCCCGGACAATCCGGGCGCCTGGCTCATGACGACCGCGAAGCATCGCGCGATCGACCGGCTACGCCGCAGCAAACTGTCCGAACGCAAGTTCGAGGAACTCGGCTACGAGATCGACATTCAGCAGGCGTCGAGCGACGCCGACCGCGACGAGGCGCTCGACGATCCGATCGGCGACGATCTGCTGCGGCTCGTGTTCACCGCCTGTCATCCGGTGCTGTCGACCGAGGCGCGCGTGGCGCTGACGCTGCGGCTGCTCGGCGGCCTCACCACCGACGAGATCGCCCGCGCGTTCCTCGTGCCCGAACCGACGGTCGCGCAGCGCATCGTGCGCGCCAAGCGCACGCTCGCCGACGCGCAGGTGCCGTTCGAAGTGCCGCGCGGGCAGGAACTGACCGACCGCCTCGCCTCCGTGCTCGCGGTGATCTATCTCGTGTTCAACGAAGGCTATTCGGCGACGGCCGGCGACGACTGGATGCGCCCGGGCCTGTGCGACGACGCGCTGCGCCTGGGCCGCATCCTCGCCGAGCTGATGCCGAAGGAGCCCGAGGTGCACGGACTCGTCGCGCTGATGGAAATCCAGGCGTCGCGGGCGCGTGCGCGCGTCGACGCGAGCGGCAAGCCGATCGTGCTGCTGGAACAGAACCGTGCGCTGTGGGATCAGCTTCTGATCCGCCGCGGCCTCGCCGCGCTCGAGCGCGCCGAAAAGCTCGGCACGGCGCTCGGCCCGTACGCGCTGCAGGCGGAAATTGCCGCGTGCCATGCGCGCGCGACGCGGGCCGCGGAAACGAACTGGGCGCGCATCGCCGCGCTGTACGCGGCGCTCGGGCAGATGACGCCGTCGCCGATCGTCGAGCTGAACCGCGCGGTTGCCGTGGCGATGGCGTTCGGGCCGCAGGCCGGACTCGATCTCGTCGACACGATCGCCGGCGAACGCGCGCTGGAAAATTACCATCTGCTGCCGAGCGTGCGCGGCGATTTTCTGAAGAAGCTCGGCCGCTACGCCGAGGCGCGCGAGGAATTCGAACGCGCGGCGACGATGACGCGCAACGAGCGCGAGAAGGAACTGCTGCTCGAGCGGGCGCGGGAGTGCGCCGAGGCGGCGTAATCTCCCTCTCCCCCAAGCTCGCTTGGGGGAGAGGGCCGGGGTGAGGGGGCGACGCGTCGCACTGCGTCGAGTACGACGAAGACCCCGGCGCTGGCCCCCTCACCCAACCCTCTCCCCCAAACGCTGCGCGTTTAGGGGAGAGGGCTTTATTCAACGCATTCGCGCGCTCGACCGAGTCAATGCATCGCCGCCGCCTCGCCCGTCGCCGCCTTCGGCCGCAGCATCACCGCGCCGATCAGCGCCGCCGTCGCCGCGAACAGCGCGCCGACGAGAAACGCCGCGTGATACCCGGCGTTGAGCGCCGCGAGCTGATCCGTGCCGGCCGCGAGCTGCGCACTCGTGCGCGACGCCGCGAGGCTCGCCAGAATCGCAAGGCCCAGCGCGCCGCCCATCATGAACGCCGTATTGACCACGCCCGATGCGAGGCCCGCCTCGCTCGGCGCCACGTCGTTCATCGCCGCGAGCAGCAGCGGATTGAGCGCCACGCCCGCACCGAAGCCGAGCAGCAGCATGCCGGGCAACACGTCGACGACGAAGGTGCCGTCGACCGGCGCGCGCGCGAACAGCGCAAGCCCGAGCGCGGCGAGCGCAAGGCCGCCCGCGAGCGGGATGCGAATGCCGAAGCGCATGACGATCTTCGCCGACAGGCCCAGCGACAGCGCGGCCATGATCAGGTTCGACGGCAGGAACGCAAGGCCCACCTGCATCGGCGTGTACTTGAGCACGAGTTGCAGATACAGCGCCGACAGGAAGAACCACGCGAACATGCCGGCGGCCCACAGGACGCCGATGACGTTCGCGGTCGACACGTTGCGCAGGCGGAACATCGCGAGCGGCATCAGCGGCGCGTGCACGCGCGCCTCGATGACGAGAAACGCCACGAGCAGCGCGAGCGCGGCGCCGAGCAGGCCCAGCGTCTGCGTCGACGTCCAGCCCGCCTCGTTGCCGTTGACGATCGCGTAGACCGCGAAGATCAGCGACGTCGTGACCGTCACGGCGCCGGCGACATCGAGATGCTTGCCGGTGGCCGGGCCGCGCGCGAGCGGCAAGAGCTTGAGCGACAGCGCGATGACACCGATGCCGATCGGGATGTTGACGAGAAAGATCCAGTGCCAGTCGAGCGTGCTGGTCAGCAGGCCGCCGAGCAGCACGCCGACGCTGCCGCCGCCGGCGCAGACGAAGCTGTACACGCCCATCGCCTTGGCGCGGTCGCCGTCCTCGGTGAAGAGATTCATGATCAGCGACAGCGCGACCGACGTGACGACCGCGCCGCCGAGCCCCTGCACGCCGCGCGCGGCGACGAGAAAGGCCTGCGTGGTCGCGAGGCCGCACGCGAGCGACGCGAGCGTGAACAGCGCGATGCCGATCAGAAACAGGCGGCGATGGCCGTACAGATCGCCGAGCCGGCCTCCGAGCAGCAGGAAGCCGCCGAACGTCAGCAGGTATGCGTTGACGACCCAGGCGAGCGTCGTTTCGGTGAAGCCGAGATCGGTGCGGATCGACGGCAGCGCGACGTTCACGATCGTCGTGTCGAGCACGATCATCAGCACGCCGAGGCAGAGCACGACGAGCGCGGCCCAGCGGCCGTCGCGGTGCGGCGGCGCCGCGGTTGCGGTGGTCATCGGACGGTTTCCGGCGGAAGGGTTACAGCGACGGCTGCGACGGATCGGTCTTTTCGGCGACCGCTTCGATCGAGATGCGCAGCGTGACGGTCATGTCGAAACCGTAGTCCTTGCCGGCGGTGACGCCGAACTCGTCGCGCTTGAAGGTCGCGAACGCGTCGGCGCCGCAGGCCTGGCGCTGGTAGTACGGATGCTTGTCGATGCACTTGAAGCGCTTGATCTCGAGCGCGAGCGGCTTCGTCGTGCCGTGCAGCGTCAGCTCGCCGTCGACGCGCGTTGGCGCGCCGTCCTTGAAGCCGGCGAGCTTGCCCTTGTACACGGCCTCGGGAAACTTGCCGGTGTCGAGATACTTCGGCTCGACCATTTCGGCGTTGAGCTTGTCGTGGCCGAAATCGATGCTCGCGACGTCGACGTGCGCCTCGACCGTGCCGCTGCCGGCCGCCTGGTCGAGCACGATCTTGCCGCTCGTCTTGTTGAACTTGCCGCGCCAGATCGACAGGCCCATGTGGTCGGCCTCGAAGCTCGGGTAAGTGTGGTGCGGTTCGATGTCGAACTTCACCGGCGCGGCGGTCGCGGCACCGGCCGCAAGCGCGAATACCGGGGTCAGCAGGAGGGCTTTCATGGGCGGGCGTCCTGTGCGGAGATAGACGGTTGCACGCTAGCACCGGTTAGTCCTAAATTGCAACGAAAGCGGAAAACCGTTACCTGAAGACTACAAGGGCGCGATGACAGGCAAACGCAGCTACGACGACGGATACGCCGGCGCGCACGCGCTCGACCTCGTCGGCGAGCGCTGGGCGCTGCTCGTCGTGCGCGAGCTGCTGCTCGGCCCGAAACGGTTCACCGACCTGCGTGCGGGCCTGCCCGGCATCAGCGCGAACGTGCTGTCGCAGCGCCTGATCGAACTGGAGCAGGCGTCGGTCGTGCAGCGCCGCCGGCTGCCGCCGCCGTTCAGCGCCTGGGTGTACGAACTGACCGCCTGGGGCAAGGAACTCGACGCCGTCGTGCGCGAACTCGACCGCTGGGGCGCGCGCTCGCCGACGCTGCCGCGCGACGCGCCGCTCGGCACCGATTCGATCGTGCTGAGCCTGGCGGCGACGTTCGACGCCGCCGCGGCGGCCGATTTCGCCGCCACGGTCGAGCTGCGTTTCGGCCTGGAAACGTTTCGCGCGACGATCGCCGGCGGCGCGATCGCGATCGCCCGCGGCGCCGCGGCGGCGCCCGACGTCACGATCGAATCGACACCCGCGCAGCTCGCGGCGATCGTCTACGACGGCGCGAGCGCCGCCCGCGCGCTGCGCGACGGCAGCGTGCGCGTCGCCGGCGACAAGGCCGCGTTCAAGCGCTTCCTGTCGCTGTTTGCGCGGCCTTCGCCCGCCGCGGCGACCTGGCCGGGCGCATAGCCGGCGAATTCCGGATTCTCTCCCGCATCTCGCGCATTCGGCGCGATGTTCGTTTTTGCGCTAGTCCACGTTTGGACTAGTGGCCTGCAACAGACAAATCGGAAGAGGGATCGCGAAGGACGCATCGTGCGGGACGCCGCTGCGGAGCGAGGTCGATAGCACCCGCTATCGGCCGAGCGTGCAGCAAGTCCTGCGCGGCCAGGACGAGCGAGCTGCTTTCGATTTGTCTGTTGCAGGCCGCCAGACACAACCAGGGAGAAGGTCATGCGACGAATGACGCTGGTCGCGGCGTGCCTTGCGCTGTCCGCCGGAGCGGGCGCGCAGTCGGGCGAGTACCGCGGCGCCGAGATCGTGCCGCGCTGGAACGACGACGGCGAACTCATCCTCGAAGTGAACAGCTGGACGAAGCTGCCGGTATCGCTCGACAACATCGAGGTCGAGGTGCGGCTCGCCGGCGGCGAGCCTTGCCGCTACACGCACGCCGGCACGCTGAACCTCAAGCCCACCGACACGATGTACGTCACGCTCGCGACCGCCGACGCGATGCAACGATGCCGCACGGCGCAGCGGCCGACGATCGCGCGCGCGGCCCGGCTGCGCTTCTCGCGGCTCGCCGTCGCGGCCGGCGCCGCGGCGCCGGCCGACGTCGTCGCGATCAAGGCCGATCTCACGGTGGCGCGGGATCGCGCCGTCAGCCGCTCGCAGTGGCGCGTCGACACGGAGGAGTGACGATGAAAATCCGGCTGTTTTTTCTCGGCGTCGCGCTGACGCCGCTGGTCTTCGTCGCGCCGGTTTCGGCCGAACCCTCTTCGCGCCTGGCCTATGCGCAGCAGTGCGCGGCCGAGATGGGCGACATTCCGCAGTTCAACTGCCTGTCGGGCCAGATCATTCCGATCACCAAGAACGGCGTGCCGCAGACGCAGCCGACCGGCGGCGAAAACTGCGACAACCCGGTGCAGCTCGGCCTCGGCGGCAGTGCCGGCCAGTGCGTGCCGTTCGCGCGATTCATGACGATCTCGACCGGCAACGCAAACGTGACGACGGCGATCGTCTGCCGCAAATACGAAGCCAGCGGCCCCCAAGGCGCGAACGATCCGATGTTCCGCGACATCGCGGTGATCCAGCACAACAAGGCGACCGGCAATACGTGCTTCTTCCAGAGCAAGCTCGACGGACCGCTGCACAACGGCACGGCGGTGCCGAGCCCGCAGTCCAATTCGGGCGCCGCGAGCGACGTCTGGCTCGAACCCGAGTCGAGCGGCCCCGGCGGCATCCGCTGCACGCGCTGTCACGACGCCGATCCGTTCATCTGGTCGCCGTACATCGTGCAGGTGGCCGATCTGTCGAAATGGGATCCGCTGGGACCGTGGAACTCGAACTTCCTCGACGCGTTCGGCACGACGGTGAAAACGTTCAAGCCGAACGGCAACGCCTGCACGGCGTGCCATCGCATCGGCAGCGAAGTGTGCGACGACGCGGGCGGCGGCAACGTGTCGGTGCCGGAAGTCGCCGCCAAGCGCTGGATGCCGCCCGGCTTTTCCGGTACGGCGAACCAGTGGAACTCGGACTTCGGCCCGGCGGTCGCGCAGATCGAATCGTGCTGCGCGAACCCGAATCAGGCCGTCTGCAACACGCAGGACGCGACCGGTTCGAACGCACCGCAGGAACCGCCCGGCGACGCCGCGCTGTTCCTCGAATCCACGCTGCTGCCGCTGCGCGAACCGTGAACGCCGATCACCTCATTCATCGATCAACAGGGAGCCCGATCATGACCCGTACTTCGCTGCACACCCCGAACCGCGCGCTGCGCGCCGCGCTCGCCCTGCTGCTGCTCGCCGCCGCCGGCGCCGCGAGCGCCGCGGACAAGACGTTCACCTGCACGCCGGTCGACGTCGGCGTGTTTCCGGCCAGCCGCGTGCACGTGAAGTGTTCGCCCGGCGACGGCAACATCCACTGGTTCGCGCTGCGCGATTCCGATTCGGGCGACGCGAACCGCGTGCTGAGCCTTGCGTCGACC
This sequence comes from Tahibacter soli, assembly GCF_025717065.2. GTDB lineage: Bacteria > Pseudomonadota > Gammaproteobacteria > Xanthomonadales > Rhodanobacteraceae > Tahibacter > Tahibacter soli. The sequence continues at coordinate 28,006 of NZ_JAOVZO020000009.1, forward strand.
GCCCTCGTCGCGAAGAAGAAGCTGACGATCTGGTACGACCCGGCCGACACCTCGGGCGGCGCGTGGGGCTGCCAGGTCAGCGACTGCCGCGTGATTCACGGCATGCGCATGTTCTGACGGTTGATCGCCGCAGGGCGGCTATGCCGCCTTTCGGCGAAACTGTGCGTAGATTTTCAACGGCGGCGCGTCGAAGTATTTGAGCAGCGCCGGGCACAGCCAACCTTCCATCGCAAGCGCGTCGCATCGGTACCAGTTGCCGGACAGGTCGGCACGCTGCCAGTCGAATTCGTACTGGAAACCGGGAAACGCGCCGGCCGAGAACAGCAAGCTGAAGCCGTTCTGCGCGTCGGGCAGGTCGCGCACGACGTGTTCGATGATGTCGTCGGCGCCCGACACGAACGGCTCTTCGACGAGGCCGACGCGCGGATCGTCGAACACCCAGATGCCCTGCGTCTTGTACGGATGGATCGCGACGATCGCGTTGCTCATGACGGTTTCCTTCAGGCGGCCTGCGCCACCGCTCGCGCCTTGCCCGTGCCGCGCGAACGCAGCCACAGGGCGTATTCGTCGAGGTCGCCGTCGAACTCCTCGACCTTGCCGTCGGCGACGCGCCAGAACGTGTCGCAGACGAGGCCGGTGAGATGGCGGTCGTGCGAGACGAGCACGATCGCGCCGTCGAAATCGCTGAGCGCCTCGGCGAGCGCTTCGCGCATTTCGAGGTCGAGATGGTTCGTCGGTTCGTCGAGCAGCAGCACGTTCGGCCGGCGCCACGCGATCAGCGCGAGCGCCAGGCGCGCGCGTTCGCCGCCCGAGAAATTGTCGATTACTTCGAACGCTCGGTTGCCCGGGAAGAACCAGCGCGCGAGAAAGTCGCGGAACTCCTGCGTCGACGATCCCGGCGCGATTTCCTTCAGGTGGTCGATCGGGCTCAGGCCTTCATGCAGCGATTCGACGGTGTGCTGCGCGAAGTAGCCGAGCTGCATGTCGCGATGCGCCATGCGGTCGCCGGCGATCAGCGGCAGTTCGCCGACCAGCGTCTTGACGAGCGTCGACTTGCCCGCGCCGTTCGGGCCGAGCAGGCCGATGCGGTCGCCGGCCTCCAGACCGAATCCGACATTGTGGAGAATCTTCGTTTCTCCATAACCGGCGTCGGTATCGTTCAGGCGCAGCAGCGAGTGCGGCAGCTTCACCGGCGCGTCGAACGTGATGCTGATCTGGCGCTCGGCGCGCACGGCCTCGGTGCCGCTGAGCTTGGCCAGGCGCTTGACGCGCGACTGCGCCTGGCGCGCCTTGCTCGCCTTCGCCTTGAAGCGGTCGATGAACGACTGCAGGTGCGCGCGCTCGGCCTGTTCCTTCTCGAACGCGATCTGCTGCTGGCGCAGGTGCTCGGCGCGCTGGCGCTCGAAGCTCGTGTAGTCGCCGGTGTACAGCTTCGCGCGGCCGTCGTTGAGGTGCAGCGTATGCGTGCTGACGCCGTCGAGAAATTCGCGGTCGTGCGAAATCATCAGCAGCGTGCCCGGATATTTGAGCAGCCACTGTTCGAGCCACAGCACGGCGTCGAGATCGAGATGGTTCGTCGGCTCGTCGAGCAGCAGCGCGTCGCTCGGCATCATCAGCGCGCGGGCGAGGTTCAGGCGCACGCGCCAGCCGCCCGAGAAGTCGGACACCGGCATCTCGTGCGTTTCGGGCGCGAAGCCCAGGCCGTGCAGCAGGCGACCGGCGCGCGCGGTGGCGTCGTAGCCGTTGATCGCGGCGAGTTCCTGGTGCGCGAGCGCGACGGCGTCCCAGTCTTCGCGCGCGGTCGCCTCGGCTTCGGCGCGGATGATCGCGTGCACCTGGGTGTCGCCGGAGAGCACGAAATCGATCGCGGGATCGGGCAGCGACGGCGTTTCCTGCGACACGCTCGCGATGCGCAGCCGCACCGGCAGGTCGAGATCGCCGCGGTCGGGTTCGACCTCGCGCTGGATCGCCGCGAACAGGCTCGACTTGCCGCAACCGTTGCGGCCGACGACGCCGACGCGCGCGCCGGCATGCAGCGTCAGGTCGACGTCGGACAGGAGCAGGCGGTCGCCGCGACGCAGGGCGAAGTTTCGAAAGGCGATCATGGGGTTGCTACCGGAGACAAGCCGGCGATTGTAGCAGGCGTAGTTACGGCACATTGTGTCGCGACGGCGGACTTCGGGCCGCCGAGGCCTGGAATCCGGTGGCCCGCGCCCTTGAGATGTACGGTAGTTAGACGTACATTTCCATCCAGGAGGTCGTCCCCATGCCCCATTCCAACTCGACTACACGCGCTTGTCGACTCGAGGCGCGCATTGCTCCGGATGTACTGGCGGCGGTCAAGCGTGCTGCGGAAATCGAAGGCCGCAGCGTCAGCGACTTTGTCGTCGCCGCCGCGCGAGCCGCTGCCGAGCGCACGATCGAGGAAGCGCAGATCATTCGACTGTCGCTCGCCGATCAGGAGTGCATCGCCGCCGTTCTTGCCTCGCCGCCTGAGCCGAGCGAAGCGCTGGATCGCGCATTCGCCGCGCATCGTGAGCTGATTCGCAGCAGCAAATGAGCTATCGCATCGAGCTGCTGGCCGACCACGATCGTCGGAATTTCAGCTGCGGTTCGATCGCGCTGGATCGCTATTTTCGCGAGCAGGCCACACAGGATGTCAGGCGTCGACTGGCGACGTGTTTCGTGGCGGTGAGCGACGAAGACGAGGTCGCCGGCTTCTACACACTTGCCGCAACATCGCTGGCATTCGACCGCCTCGCCCCAGAGGATGCGAAGAAACTGCCGCGCTATCCCGTCGTTCCGGCAATTCTGCTCGGGCGTCTCGCAACGGCCCTCGCGCACCAGGGAAAGCGTCTCGGCGCGAGTCTGGTTGCAGATGCAATCTCTCGATCGATACGTTCGGATATCGTCGGCTACGCGATGCTCGTCGATGCCAAGGACGCAAAGGCGGCCGCTTTCTATCAAAAACTGGGATTCAGGTCGCTGCCGGACAGTCCGCTGCGTCTGGTTCGACGCCTGTAACCGCCCGCACCTGCACCGATCGATTACGCTGTCGCCATGGCTACACCGATTTACCGGTTCGGCGCGTTCCGGCTCGACCCGCAGGCGCGCGAACTGATCGAGAACGGCGCGCGCGTCAACCTGCGCATCAGCACGATCGACTGCCTCATCTATCTCGTCCGGCACCGCGACCGCCCTGTCGGCCGCGACGAACTCGCGTCGGCCGTGTGGGGCCGCGTCGACGTCAGCGAAGTGTCGCTGACGCACGCGATCATGGGCCTGCGCCGCACGCTCGGCGACACCGGCAACGACCAGCGCATCATCCGCACCGTGCCGCGCCTGGGCTATCGCTGGGTGCACGAGGGCACGATCGAGGAGTCGCCGGATGACGCGGCCACCGATCCGGCGCCGGTCGCACCGCCGGCGACCGAGCCGGTTCCGCCGCCGCGGCAGCGCTCGCGCGTCCCGCCGCTCGCCGTAGCCGCGTTGATCGTGGTTGCGGCGCTGGCATTCGCCTGGCGCTACTTCGCCGCCGCGGAACCGCCGCCGCCGGCCCGCGCCGCGATGGTGCTGCCGGCCGCGGTCGAAGCGCCGGCCGACGCCGCGTGGCTGCGCCTGGGCCTGATGGACCTCGTCGCCGACCGCCTGCGCCGCGGCGACATCGCGACCGCGCCGAGCGAAACCGTCGTCGCGCTCGTCAACGCGCGCAACGGCGCCGCGCCCGACGCCGCGCAGGCGGGCCTGCTCGTACGACCGAGCGCGAGCCTCGCGCAGACGACCTGGACCGTGCGGCTCGACGCCGCATCGCCGCAGCGCCGCCTGGTCGTCGAAGCGCGCGACGGCGACCCGATCGCCGCCGCGCGCCGCGCCGCGGACGAACTCCTGATCAAGCTCGGCCGCAAGCCGCCGGACGTCGCCGGCGGCGACGCGCCGCTCGCGCTCGATACGCTGCGCCGCCGCGCGAGCGCGGCATTGCTCGCGGGCCAGGTCGATCTCGCCCGCCGGCTGCTCGACGAGGCGCCGCCCGCGCTCCTCGACGAACCGACGATCGCCGTCTCGCGCGCGCAGGTGGAGTTCTACGCCGGCCGCTACGACGACAGCCGGCGCCTGTTCGAAGCGGTACTCGAACGCCTGCCGGCGGATGCGCCGGTCGATCTGCGCGCCCGTGCGTTGAGTTCGCTCGGCGCGGCGTACTTCCGGCTCGGGCGCGTCGACGACGCGGCGACGGTATATGCGCAGGCCGCGCGGCTGACCGACGCCGGCGGCGACGCGCAGACGCGCGCCAAGGCCTACTCCGGCCTCGGCGCGGTCGCGAGCCAGCGGCTGGAACTCGACGCGGCCGCGACGATGTTCGGCCGCGCGCGCACGCTGTTCGAACTCGCCAACGACATGAACGGCATCGCGTCGATCGATCTGAACCTCGGCCTGAACGCGATGCAGCGCGGCCAGCCCGCCGCGGCGCTGACGATGCTGCGCGGTGTCGGCGCGCGCTTCGCCGAACTCGGCTTTCACGACGCGCTGATCGCGGCGAAGGTGGCCACGGTCGACGCCGAACTCGCAACGCTCGACGCCCCCGCCGCGCTGGCGACGAGCGACGATTTCGCCCGCCTCGGCGCGCAGGCCAACGCGCGCCAGCGCGGCGAACTCGAGCTCGCGCGCGCCGCCGCGCTCGCCGCGAACGGCCGGCTGCGCGATGCCGACGCCGCGCTCGCGCACGTGCTCGACGCGGCCGATCCGCACGAGGAGGCGATGCTGCGCGCCCGCGCGCAGGCGCTCGCGGCGAGGCTCGCGCTCGCTCGCGGCGAGTTCGCCCTCGCCGCGACGCTCGCCGAAGCGGCCCTGATCGCCCCGCTCGAGAAGAACCTGCGGCCGGACTATCTCGCGGCATGGTCGACGCGCATCGCCGCGCTGCGCGGCGCCGGCCTCGACGCCGACGCCGCGGCCGAGCTCGCGCGGCTCGTCGCGTGGAGCCAGGTCGACGCGAAGGAATCGGACCGCGTCGCGGTCGCGCTGGCCCAGGCCGAACAGGCCGCCGCCGAGCGGCGCACCGACGCGGCGCTCGCGCGCTACGCCGATGCGATGGCCGCGGCGGCCGGGCGCGGCGTTCCCGAGGACGTGGTCGCGGTCGGGTACGCGTACGCGCCGGCACTGATCGCGGCCGGACGCCTCGACGAGGCCGCGGCGATCAGCGGCCGCCTCGCGCCGTGGGCCGAGCGCGACGCGCGCGCCGCCTGGGTCGCCGCCGGCGTGTACGCGGCGCTCGGCCAGGACGAAGCCGCGCAGACGGCGCTCGCACGGGCCCGGCGCCTCGCCGCCGAACGCACGCTGCCGGCCCTTGCGACACGCGCAACCGCGAAACCGGCGCAATAACGCCGTGCACATGGCGCGTACATCGCTCGTACACGCGTTTACGCGCGGCGAATGCGACGGTCGGCGGCACCTGGCACCCGTCTCGAGGCTTTCATGACCGCACCCGTTCGCCGGCCGCATCGCGCGGCCCTTCCCGCACTCGCCGCCGCCATCGCCTTCGCCTGCTCCGCCGCGCACGCCGGCGGCGGCCCGCGCTATCACTTCGAACGCATCGACGTACCGGGCGCGGCGCACGTCGTCGTCAAGGACATCAACGACGCGGGGCAAGTCGTCGGCACCTATTTCGATCAGGATTTCGTCAAGCACGCGGTGCTGTGGGACGCGAAAGGGTCGCACCGCCTCGCGGTGCCGGACGGCCTGGAAGTGCACGGCGTCGCCTACGCGATCAACAACCACGGCCAGATCGCCGGCTACGCCGACTCGTTCGAGGATTCGTCGCCGGGCCTGACCTGGAACGCCGCGACGCCCGACACCTACATGAAGCTGTCGGACGACCCGATCGTCGTGGCGATTCCGAACGACATCAACGACGACGGCGTGATCGTGGGCCTCAAGGGCGGCTACCAGACCGGCGAGAAGTTCCACGCGTTCGTCTGGACCGCGCAGGGCGGCCTCGTCGACTACGGCACGGCGAACCCGGACGACGCCTCGCAGAACGCGATCTGGAGCGGCATCAACGCGTCGGGCCAGCTCGTCGGCGGCTGGAACTACACGCGCCAGATCTACCACGCGACGCGCGGCACGCTCGGCACGCCGGCCGTCGTGCCGTTCAACAACGACACCGAGGTGATCGAGAGCTTCGCGGATGCGATCAACGCGTCGGGCGTGGCGGTCGGCTACGCGGATCTCGGCGCGCCGCGCGGACCGGTCGCCGCACGCTTCGAAACCGACGGAACGATTGCCGAGATTCCCGGCGCGAGCTTCGACTCCGACGCCGGCTTCGCGAGCGCGATCAACGACGCGGGCGTCATCGTCGGTCGCGCGACGAACCTGTCGACGCGCACGGGCCTCAAGGCGTGGGTGTACGTCGACGGACAGGCCTGGGACCTCTTCGAACAGGTCGACGACACCGGCGGCCTCGCGCTATTCACCGACGCGGTCGCGATCAACGCGTCGGGCGTGATCGTCGGCACCGGCGAATTCGAAGACGGCACGATGGCGAGCTTTCGCCTCACGCCGATCGCGAGCGACGCGATTTTCGCGGACGGATTCGAGGCGCCGTAGGAACGCGCATCGGAGCCGTCGACGTCGCGGGCGCCGTGCGTCATGGCGACGGCGTGCACCGATGCGGTGCGCTCGGGCCGTACGTGACGCCCTGTCCGCGGTGCGCCTCGCTGGCGGCGCTTTCCTGAAAAGCGAAGTTCGCGGAAGCCCGACCGTCGGGCATGGTTAATTTTCGGTCATTTTTTCATCAATTCTCGTCAACGGCGCCAAGTACGGCGCCGTTTGTCGTTGTGCCTCTCGCCGCCCATTCGCGACACTCGCCGCCCTGCCGCCACGGTTCGGGGTCCGCGTCGGGTTTCGCACGACACGAGGGGAAACCATGAATAGGGTAAATCTATACCGGGTCGCCCGGCTGCTGTGCGCCGCGGGCATCGCCGGCACGTGGCCTGTCGCCGCCGTGCAGCGCAACGACGATACGGCGACTGGCACGACCGGCCTGAATGCGGCGTCGACGAAGACGTATCCGTCCGGCCTGACGGTGACGTATGCGGTGACCGGCAACAATGTGGACCTCACCGACAACCTCGCGACGATGGCCTCCGCGCCGGGCACCGCATCGACGATGTTCGCGCCGAACCTGCCGCTTGGAACGCGGGGCATACGCCTGACAGCCGGCGACGTGGCGTGCCGGTTCGCGAACGACGCGCTCGAGGCAAGATGCCCCGCGGGAACGCTGACCGTCACCTTCAGCCGGCCGGTGACCGATCCCGTGCTGCATTTCGGCGCGAACGGCTCGCAGTCGGTCGTCGGCACCCGGATCATCTCGGGACGCGCCGTGCACGTGCTGTCGGGCGCGAACGCCGCGGGCGTCTCGCTCGCGATGCCGGGCGGCGCCGTCAACCTCGATACGCCCGACGGCGTCACGCTCGATGTGGCGAACCCGCGCTACAACGGCAGCGACTGCGCCACGTTCCAGCAGCCGATCACGCAGCCCGCCGGATGCGGCAGCGTCCGCGTGCGCGGGACGCTCACGAGCGTCGCGTTCGACGTTGCGTTGGCCGGCGTGCGCAACGTCGCGGGCCTGCGTGCCGACGTCGCCGCCGACGCCTATGTCGTGACCGCCACCGTCGATGAGGATTTCGGCGACGCGCCGGCGAGCTACGACGAAGGCGCCGCGGCGAGTCACGTCGTCGGCGGCCTGCGCCTCGGCGCGGCCATCGATGCCGAGAACGCGACGGTATTCAACGATCCCGCGGCCCCGGTCGCACCGGGCCCGAACGCCGTCGCCGCGGGTGCGAACAACAACGGCGCGGCCGGCGACGGCCTCGACGACGACGGTCTTGCGACCGTTCCGCCGCTGCATGCGGGCCTCATCGGCCGCACGTACACGCTGACGAGCGCGATCGCCGGTGCGGCGGCGCCCGGCACGCTCTGCGGCTGGATCGACTTCGATCGCGACGGCAGGTTCGGGACCGGCGAGCGCGCCTGTGCGACGTTCGCCGCCGGCGCCGCGACGGCGGCGCTCGACTGGACGGTGCCGGCCGCTTTCGCGAGCGGCCGCACCTATGCGCGCCTGCGCGTGAGCCACGACGGCAACGGCGTACGCAACCCGACGGGCCGCGTCGACAGCGGCGAGGTCGAGGATTACATGATCGAGACCAGGCCCGCCGTGCGCGCGATCAAGGCGCTGCACCCCGCCGACGACGCGGGGCGCTTCTCGCTCTCGATCGGCGGCACCGCTTTCGCGACCGGCGTGGGCGATGCCGGCGACACGGGCTTTCGCACGGTCTATCACCGGGCCGACACGGGCGCGCCCGACATCCTCGTTCCGGGCGACATCGCGACGACGCCGGTGGCGGTCCCGGTTGCCGAGACGCAGGACACGCCCGGCGGGGTCTACGTCAGCGGGCACGCCTGCGTCGACGGTACCGGCGCGACGGTCGCGTCGGGCGCAGGCACCTCGGCCCGCGTCACGCTGCCCGCGTCGGTCACGGGCGCCGCGGCCAACGGCCGCGCGCAAAGCGTCACCTGCACGTTCGTCAACCGGCTGGCGTCGATGGCGGTCACGAAGCAGACGCCGACGCGCGTCGTCGACGCGCCCGGCGCCATCACGTACACGATCGGCGTGACCAACACCGGCGCCGCCGCGCTGACGGGCGTGAACCTCGTCGATACGCTGCCCGACGGCAGGCGCGGCGCGACCACCTTCCTCTCCGGCGACGTGAACGGCGACGGCGTGCTCGACACTGGCGAAACGTGGATCTACCGCGCCGACTACGTGGCGACGCAAGCCGACATCGACGCCGGCGCGAACCTCGTCAACCGCGTGGCGGTGACGACGGCACAGATCGCGACGCCGCAGGTCGCGACTGCGACGACGGCCGTCGCGCGCCGCCCGTCGCTGGCGGTGACGAAGACCACGCCGGTTGGCACCGTCGGGGCGCCCGGCGTGATTCCGTACACGATCACGGTCACGAACACCGGCAACGTCGCCCTGACGAACGTGGTTCCCCTCGATACGCTGCCCGACGGCAGCGTCGGCGCCGTCACGTTCGAGTCAGGCGACACGGACGGGGACCGCGAGCTCGACCTCGGCGAAACCTGGACCTGGCGCGCGAGCTACGCCGCGACACAGCGCGACATCGATGCCGGCGCGACGCTCGTCAACACCGTCAGCGCGACGGCGGCCCAGGTGCCGACGCCGGTGACCGCGACCGCGGCCACCACCGTCGCGCGCAGGCCGTCCCTGGCCGTCGCCAAGACCACCCCCGTCGACGCCGTCGACGCGCCACGACAGATTCCGTACACGATCGCGGTAACGAACACCGGCAACGTCGCGCTGACGAACGTGGTTCCTCTCGACACGCTGCCCGGCGGCGGCGTCGGCACCGTCACGTTCGTGTCGGGCGACACGGACGGCGACCGCGAGCTCGACCTCGGAGAAACGTGGACCTACGCCGCGAACTACACCGCGACGCAGCGCGACATCGACAACGGCGAGGCGCTCGTGAACACCGTCAGCGTGACGGCGACCCAGGTACCGGTGCCGGTGAGCGCCACCGCGACCACCGGCATCGTGCGCCGGCCGTCGCTGGCCGTGACGAAGACCACGCCCGTCGATGTCGTCGGCGCGCCGCGCGTCATTCCTTACACGATCACGGTGCAGAACACCGGCAACGTCGCGCTGACGGACGTAAGACTCGTCGACACGCTGCCGGACGGCAGCGCCGGCACGGTAACGCGGCTCTCCGGCGATACGAATGCCGACGAGCGCCTCGACGTCGGCGAAACCTGGATCTACGGCGCGAGCTACCGGGCGACGCAGCGCGACATCAAGACCGGCTCGACGCTGATCAACCGCGTGGCCGTCACCTCGGCGCAGACGCCGCTGCCGGTCGCGGCCGAGGCGGCGACCGCGGCGCGTGCCGGCCCCGCGCTCGCGGTCGACAAGACCACGCCGACCACGCGCATCGGCGCGCCCGGCACGATCGAGTACGCGATCGTGCTGATCAACGCCGGCAACGTCGCGTTGAGCGGCATCGCGCTCGTCGACACGATGCCCGACGGCAGCCTCGGGGACGTGGCCTTCGTCTCGGGCGACACGGACGGCGACCGCGAGCTCGACGTGGACGAGACCTGGATCTGGCGCGCGAGCTACGAGGCGACGCAACGCGACATCCTCGCCGGCGAAGCGCTCGTCAATACCGTCAGCGCGACGGCGACGCAGGTGCCCAAGCCCGCGACGGCGCGTGCGACGACGCTCATCGATCCGCCGCCGCCGCCGCGGCAGATCGCTGCCGTGCCGGCGCTCGCGGGCCTCGCGCTGCCGGCGCTGCTGGCAGGCCTGTGCGGCATCGCGTTTGCGACACAGCGACGTCGCGGGCTGCGGCGCTAGTGTAGTGATTCACAAGTACCATTAAATAATTCCGGTGTCTTTCGCCGCGATACGTCGTTGCAACTCGTCGCCGTACTGCCAGTACGGCTCCTCGTCGCGCCTAGTCTCGCGACGTTGCCATCCGGACTACTTCAACATACTTATGAATCACCACACTAGAAACGGACGCGCTCGACGAGGAAGTCGAGCAGCGCGCGTACGCGCGACGGCAGCTGTCCGCCGTGGCCGAGGAACACCGCGCTGAACGTTTCGGTGTCGCCCGGATTGTATTTTTCCAGAACGGGAACGAGGCGCCCGGCCGCGATCTCGGCCGCGGCGTGAAACAGCGACACGCGCGCGAGGCCTACGCCGAGCACCGCGAGCTGGCGCAGCGCGAGGCCGTCGCCGGCCTGCACGTTGCCGCGCGGCATGAACGAATGCGCGGCGCCGCCCTCCGCGAACGGCCAGCCTTCGATCGCGCGCGCGTAGCCGAACGTCAGGCAGTTGTGCCCGGCGAGATCGCGCGGCGTTCGCGGCGTGCCGCGGCGCGCCAGGTACTCCGGCGCGCCGACCACCGCCATGCGCGTTTCGCCGAGCTTGCGCGCGACGAGGTTCGACGACTTGAGCGGGCCGGCGCGAATGGCGACGTCGGTGCGGTCGGCAACGAGGTCGACGACGGTGTCGGTCAGCACGAGATCGAGCGTCACCTGCGGATAGCGTTCGAGAAACGCCGGCACGAGCGGCAGCAGAAAGTGATGGCCGAACGGCAGGTTCGTATTGACGCGCAGCTTGCCCGACGGCACCGCGCCGAGCGCGGCGCCGCGCTCGGCCTCGTCGAGTTCGGCCAGCACGCGCCGGGCGCGCTCGTAGAACGCCGCGCCTTCGGGCGTCAGCTGCAGTTGTCGCGTCGAACGGTTGAAGAGGCGCGTGCCGAGCCGCGCCTCGAGGCGCGCGACGAGCTTGCTCACGGCCGACGGCGTCAGCCGGAACGCGCGCGCGGCGGCCGAGAACCCGCCGAGTTCGACGACGCGCGCGAACACTTCCATCTCGCCGGAGCGATTGACGTCGAGCCGTGCCATTCGTGAGTTCGATGCACAGGTGCTAGTCCGGCGGTGAGTCTAGTTCATAGACGTTCGCGACTCTATCGTTCGCGCCGTCCCGGCGCCGATGCGCGCCCCTTGAGCGTCTTTCCATGCCTCTGGCCTTGTATGCATTGACCGCCGGCGCGTTCGGCATCGGCGTCACCGAGTTCGTCATCATGGGCCTACTCCTCGAAGTCGGCGCCGATTTCGGCGTGTCGATCTCGGCCGCGGGCCTGCTCATTTCCGGCTATGCGCTCGGCGTGACCGTGGGCGCGCCGGTCGTCACGGCGGCGACCGCGCGCTGGTCCCGCAAGACCGTGCTGCTCGCGCTGATGGCCGTGTTCACGCTCGGCAACGCGGCGTGTGCGCTCGCGCCGACGTACGAGGCGCTGATGGTCGCGCGTCTCGTCACGGCGCTCGCGCACGGCACGTTCTTCGGCGTCGGCTCGGTCGTCGCGACGAATCTCGTCGCGCCGGACAGGCGCGCGTCGGCGATCGCGATCATGTTCACCGGCCTCACCGTCGCGACGATCCTCGGCGTGCCGTTCGGCACATGGCTCGGCCAGGCGCACGGCTGGCGTTCGACGTTCTGGGCGGTCGCCGCGATCGGCGTCGCCGCGTTCGCGATCATCGCGCTCGCGGTGCCGAAGGACCGCGCCGCGGCCGAGCCGCCGCGTCTCGCCGACGAGTGGCGCGCCGTGCTGCGCGCGCCGGTGCTGCTCGGTCTTGCGACCACCGTGCTCGGCTTCGCCGGCGTGTTCGCGGTGTTCACGTACATCGCGCCGCTGCTCACGCGCGTCAGCGGCTTCGCCGACAGCGCCGTGTCGCCGATCCTGCTCGTGTTCGGCGGTGGCCTGATGCTCGGCAATCTCGTCGGCGGCCGTCTCGCCGACCGCCGGCTCGTGCCGGCGATGGTCGGCAGCCTCGTCGTGCTCGCGCTCGTGCTGGTCGCGCTGACGTTCGCGCTGCCGCATCGCGTGGCCGCCGTGTTCTTCGTCGGCCTGTTCGGCGCCGCCGCGTTCGCGACGGTGCCGCCGCTGCAGATGTGGGTGCTGGAGAAAGCCTCGGGCGCGGGGCAGAACCTCGCGTCGAGCCTCAACATCGCCGCGTTCAATCTCGGCAACGCGATCGGCGCGTGGCTCGGCGGCGTCGTGATCGACGACGGCCCGGGCCTCACGGCGCTCGGCTGGATCGCCGCCGTGCTGCCGCTGTCGGCGCTGGCGCCGATCGCATGGAGCGTCGTGCGCGAACGCCACCCCGTGCCGCGCGCGACGGCCGCGGCCTGTACCGAATAGTCCACACATCAACAAGGATGCTTCGTCATGAACGACAAGACCGCACCCGGCAAGACCGCCCTCGTGGTCGGCGCGCAAGGCGTGATCGGCCGCAACCTCATCGAACACCTGGCGGCGCTGCCCGACTGGAACGTCGTCGGCCTGTCGCGCCGCGGCGCCGCCGATGCCGGCCGCGTGCGGCATATCTCGGTCGACCTGCTCGACGCGGCCGACACGCGCGCGAAGCTCGCCGCGCTCGCCGGCGTCACGCACGTGTTCTACGCGGCGTACCAGGATCGCCCGACGTGGGCCGAACTCGTCGCGCCGAACGTCGCGATGCTCGTGAACGTGCTCGACGCGATCGAACCGGTCGCGACACGGCTCGAACACGTGAGCCTGATGCAGGGCTACAAGGTCTACGGCGCGCATCTCGGCCCGTTCAAGACGCCGGCGCGCGAGGACGATCCGCCGCACCTGCCGCCGGAGTTCAACGTCGACCAGCAGCAGCACCTCGAAGCGCGGCAGCGCGGCAAGCGCTGGACATGGTCGGCGCTGCGCCCGTCCGTGGTTGGCGGGTTCGCGCTCGGCAATCCGATGAACCTCGCCGTGTCGATCGCGGTGTACGCGTCGATGTCGAAGGAGCTCGCCGTGCCTTTGCGCTTTCCCGGCAAGCCCGGCGCGTACGACAAGCTGCTGGAGATGACCGACGCGGGCCTGCTCGCGCGCGCGACCGTGTGGGCCGCGACCGATCCGCGCTGCGCGAACCAGGCGTTCAACATCAACAACGGCGACCTGTTCCGCTGGAACGATCTGTGGCCGAAGATCGCGCGCTGGTTCGACATCGACGCCGCGCCGCCGCTGCCGATGCCGCTCGCGACCGTGATGGCCGACAAGGAGCCGTTGTGGAACGCGATGGTCGACAAGTACGCGCTCGCGACCACGCCGTATCGCGACGTGTCGTCGTGGGGTTTCGCGGACTTCGTGTTCTCGTGGGATTACGACCTGTTCGCCGACGGCAGCAAGGCGCGGCGCTTCGGGTTTCACGAGTTCGTCGATACCGAGGCGATGTTCTTCGGCATTTTCGACACGCTGCGGAAACGGCGCGTCATTCCGTGACGCTCATCCGGACATGACCGACGGCGCGGGCGGCGTGTAGATCGCATAGATGAGCACGACGCCGATCGCCGTTGCGACGACGACCGCGATGACCGCCGACGCGGCGGCGGTCCGCAGCGATATGCGCCGGTTGTCGACGGTGCGCCCGAGCGTTGCGAACAGGCCCGTCAGCAGCGCGAGGTTCGCCAGCGGCAGCACGAACACCCCTGGCGCCTGGCGAATGAACTGCGCGGCGTCGGGTCCGGCCGTGCGCACCGCGTAGGTCGCCACGCTCGTGACGATCCACGCGGTGAGGGTCGCCGTGAACGCCGACGAGTAACGCAGCGACGTGCCGGCGACGACGCGCGCCGCCAGCACGACGAGAAACGCGAGGATCGCGCTGGCGAGCGTGGCAACGAGCGCTGGGACGACGAACGGCATCGGCGGGCTTCCGCGTGAAGGCGAGCGTCGATTCTAGCGGCGCGACGACGCGATCGTAGCGCCGCCGGCGCTCAGCCCCAGACGCCGCTCGCCGCCGCGTCGCGCGCATAGTCGGCGAAGTCGCGCGGCGCTCGGCCCAGCGCGCGGCGCACGCCGTCCGCGACGTGCTCGTTGCGGCCGTCGAGCACTTCGGTGAAGAGGTACTGCAGAAATCCCACGAGTTCGGCCGGCACGCCCTGCGCCGCCGCGCCTGCCGTGAAGTCGTCCATCGCGATGCGCGTCCAGGCGATGTCGCGGCCGGTCGCGCGCGCGATGGCGTCGACGGCATCGGCGAACGTCAGCAGGCGCGGGCCGGTCAACTCGTACAGCTGCCCGATGTGGCGATCGTCGGTCAGCGCCGCGACCGCGACGTCCGCGATGTCGTCGGCGTCGACGAACGGCTCGGGCACGTCGCCTATCGGCAGCGCGAGTTCGCCGGCGCGCACGGGGTCGAGGAACACGCTCTCGCTGAAGTTCTGCATGAACCAGCCGCAGCGCACGATCGTCCAGTCGGCGCCCGACGCGCGCAGCACGTCTTCGGCACGCTGCGCCTCGTGTTCGCCGCGGCCCGACAGCAGCACGAGCCGGCGCACGCCGTGCGCGAGCGCCGCGTCGACGAACGCGGCGACCGCTTCGGGCGCGCCCGGCGCCGCGAGGTCCGGGTAGTACGAAATGTATACCGCCGACACGCCGTCGAGCGCGGCCGGCCACGTCGCCGCGTCTTCCCAGTCGAACGCGGGATCGGCCGAACGCGAGCCCGGGCGCAGCGGTCGGCCCAGCGCGCGCAGGCGGTCGGCGACGCGGCGGCCGGTCTTGCCGGAACCGCCGAGGATCAGGATCGGACGGTCGTTGCTGGCGGTATGCGAGGTCATGGCGGTTCTCCGTGGGGGACGCGGGATTGCGTTGGCGGACATTCTCGGCACCCCGAACTGGCCGATCCATGCCAGTACGTCGACCATTTATTGCAGATCGTCCAATCCCGTCCCGGTCCGGATCAACCCGACGACATTTTCAGCAGCACGATGCCGACGAGCACCAGCGCGATCGCGAAGAGCCGCAACGGCGTCAGCGCCTCGCCGAACAGCACGGCGCCGGCGAGCACCGTGCCGACCGCACCGATGCCGGTCCACACGGCGTACGCGGTGCCGACGTCGAGCACCTGCAGCGCCTTGCCGAGGAGGTAGACGAACGCCGCGAGCAGCGCGAGCGACACCGTAGTCCACAGCGGCTTCGTATAGCCCTGCGCGTATTTCATGCTGAGCGCCCAGGCGACGTCGATCAGCCCCGACGTCGCCAGCAGCGCCCACGCGAACGAACGAGTCATCGTGCACTCCTTCAGAAAGTTTTCGCGAGTTCCGCCGCGCGTGCGTGCGCGGCCGTCGTCGACGCCTCGAGCAGCGCCGGATGGCCGATCGTCGGCTGCACCGCGATCGTCGCGATGTCGTCGATGCCGACGAAGCGCAGCCACGCTTCGACGAACGGTTTCTGGTAGTCCGGCCGCGGATTCGTCGTGCCCGGCAGGTAGTCGCCGGAGCTGGCGTAGACGACGAGCGCGCGCTTGTCGCGCAACAGGCCGCGATAGCCCGTCTCGGGCGAGAAGCTGAAGGTCAGCGTCGGCTGCGTGACGACGTCGATATAGTGCTTGAGCACGTACGGCACGTTGAAATTCCACATCGGCACGCTGAGCACGATGCGATCGGCCGCGGCGAAGCGGGCGACGACGCGCTCGACCGCGCGCCACGCGTCGCGTTGTTCGTCGGTGTGCGGCAGCTTGGCGAGAATCGCGTATTTCGCGTCGATCACGTCGCCGTCGAAACGCGGCAGGTCTTCGCGCCACAGGTCGAGGATGTCGATGTCGGCATCCGGATGCGCCGCGCGGTAAGCGTCGAGAAACGACTGCGCGACGGCGATCGAATGCGAACGGCGCTTGCGCGGCGAGGCTTCGACGTAGAGGAGACGGGTCATGGCGGTCCTGCTTGCGGTGGCGTTGACGCCACGATAGGGTTGTTCATCGGCGAACACATTCCGCCGAAACGGCAAGGTTGGCTTGCATGAATGAACAAGCTCTCGGCTGGGACGACTACCGCGTCGTGCTCGCGATCGGCCGCGCCGGATCGCTCAACGGCGCGGCGAAGACGCTCTCGATCAGTCACCCGACGGTGTTCCGCCGCATCAACGCGATCGAGCGCGCGCTCGGCGTGCGGCTGTTCGACCGCGCGCGCGACGGCTACGCGCCGACGCCGGCCGGCGAAGACGTCGTCGCCGTCGCCATCGATCTCGAAGCGCGCATCGACGCGCTCGAACGGCAGATCGCCGGCCGCGACGAGCGGCCCGCCGGCACCGTGCGCATCGCCACGACCGACACGCTGCTGGCAGGTCCGCTGCCGCCGCTCGTCGCGGCGTTCCGCGCGCGCAACCCGCAGATCGTGCTGGAATTCGCCGCCGGCAACTCGCTCGCGAACCTGTCGCGGCGCGAGGCCGACGTCGCGCTGCGGCCGAGCGGCGATCCGCCCGAGAACCTCGTCGGCCGCAAGCTCGCCCGCATCGCGTTCGCCGTGTATCGCGCGCGGTCGCAACGCCGCGCCGACCCCGAAACCGACGCCTGGGTCGTGCCCGACGACAGCCTCTCGCATCTGCGCATGGCGCGCTGGCTCGCCGAGCGCGGCCACGACCGCCGCGCGTCGCTGCGCGCGAACGGCCTCGTCGCGCTGCGCGACGCGGCGGCGCAGGGCATGGGCCTGTGCCTGCTGCCGTGCTATCTCGGCGACCTGTCGCCCGCGCTCGCGCGCGTCGGCGAGCCGATCGCCGAACTCGAGAACGAACTGTGGCTGCTGACGCACCCCGACCTGCGCCGCGTCGCACGTGTGCGCGCCGTGCTCGACGAGCTGCGCGACGCGCTCGTCGCGCGCCGGGACCTGTTCGAAGGGCGCGCCGGCGCGGCAGAATCGCGCGGTCGTTCCCGCACCGGAAAACCGCGATGACCGTTTTGTCGACCGCCCGCCTCGACCTCGCCGAACTCACCCACGACGACGCCGAATTCATTTTTGGATTGGTGAACGAACCGTCGTGGCTCGCCAACATCGGCGATCGCGGCGTGCGCACGCTCGACGACGCGCGCGCCTATCTCACGAACGGGCCGATGGCGATGTACGCGCGGCACGGCTACGGCCTGTGGCGCGTCGCGCGCCGCGACGACGGCGCCGTGGTCGGCATCTGCGGACTGCTCAAGCGCGACACGCTGCCCGACGCCGACATCGGCTTTGCGTTTCTGCCGGCCTACTGGGGCGAGGGCTACGCGCGCGAAGCGGCCGAGGCGACGCTGCGCTACGGCTTCGACACGCAGCGCATGCCGCGCATCGTCGCGATCGTCTCGCCCGGCAACGCCGCGTCGATCCGCCTGCTCGAACGCCTCGGCTTCGCGTTCGAACGCGCGCTGACCGACCCGCCCTACGACGGCAAGACGCTGTTGTACGCGAAGCAATCCGGATCGGCTTCGCCCTGATTGCGCGAGATACTGCGCGCATGACGACGCTGACGACCGACGATTTCCGCGCGCTGCTCGCACGCCTGGCGACGCTGTGGGCCGCGCGCGACTACGCGACGCTCGTGCGGCTTTTTTCGCCGGACGTGCGCTATGCCGATCCGCTGCGCTATCGCCTCGACGGCCGCGATGCGCTGCTTGCGTTCTTCCAGAACGACGACGGCCTGCCGCAGCGCACGCAGTGGCACGCCGCGGTGTTCGACGCGGCGACGCAGACCGGCGCGGCCGAGTACACGTACGACGGTACGCATCGCTATCACGGCGTCGCACTCGTTCGTTTGCGCGACGGTCTGATCACGCATTGGCGCGAATACCAGCACGTCGACGCACGCGAATGGCGCGACTACGTCGGCGCTACGTTTTTCGACTGAGCCGCTGCGCGCGGTAGTGCTTGAGATCGGCCACGACGACGAACGTGATGCTCGCGAGCAGTATCCACGACGTGATCTTGCCGGCGTGCACGATGCGCCAGCCGCCGTGCTGGTTCGGGTACAGCCACGCGCCGAAATACGTCGCGATGTTTTCGGCGAGCCACACGAAGAAGCCGATCAGCACGAACGACAGCACGAGCGGCATCGAACAGCGCACGCGCCACGGCGTGAAGCGCACCCGCGTGCGCGCGAACAGCGCGACGAGGACGCATGCGAGCGGCCAGCGCAGATCCGGCAGCCAGTGGTGCGTGAAGAAGTTCGCGTAGATCGCGCCGGCGACGAGCGCCGACGCGCGCGCGTTCGGCGCGTGCACGAGTTCGAGATCGAGGTGCCGCCACGACTGAATCATGTAGCTCGCCACTGCGGCGTACATGAAACCCGAGTACAGCGGCACGCCGAACAGCTTCGTCCAGCCGGGCTCGGGGTAGCTCCACGAGCCGATCGCCGGATGCGTCTTGAACACTTCGAGCGCGAAGCCGAGCGCGTGGAACAAGCAGATGGTCTTGAGCTCGTCGCGCGTTTCGAGCCGTGCCGCGACGAGCACCGCCTGCAGCGCGAGCGCGGCGGCGAGAATCAGGTCGTAGCGCGGCAGCGGTCCCGGCGGCAGCCACGTCGATACGACGAGTATCGCGAAGAAGCCGCCGGCGAACAGGCAGCTCGCGGCCTGCTTGAGACCGAAGGCGAGAAACTCGGCCGCGAACGTGTGTAGCGCGCCGCCGGCGCGTGCAGTGATCGATTCCATCGGCGCAGCGTGGGAGCCGTTGCCGCTCCCACGCTGCGCGATTTCTGACCGGTTCTAGCGTTCGTAGGCGCTTTCGCCGTGCGAGGTGATGTCGAGGCCTTCGCGCTCTTCGTCCGACGGCACGCGCAGGCCGACGGTGAGATCGGCGATCTTGAACGCGATCGCCGCGACGACGCCGGACCAAAGCAGCGTGACGCCGACGCCGGTCGCCTGCACGAGCAACTGGCTGCCGATCGAATACGCCGGTGCCACGGCGTTCGCGACGTAGTCGTAGATGCCGACGCCGCCGAGCGCGGGCGCCGCGAACACGCCGGTCAGGAGCGCGCCGACGATGCCGCCGACGCCGTGCACGCCGAACACGTCGAGCGCGTCGTCGGCGCGCAGCAGGCGCTTCAGGCCCGTCACGCCCCACAGGCACGCGAGGCCGCCGACGAAGCCGATCGCGAGCGCGCCGCCGAGGCCGACGAAACCCGCGGCCGGCGTGATCGCCACGAGGCCCGCCACCGCGCCGGACGCGGCGCCGAGCATCGACGGCTTGCCCTTGCCGATCCACTCGCCGAGCGTCCACGCGATGACCGCCGCGGCCGGCGCGATCACGGTGTTGACGAACGCGAGCGCCGCCGAGCCGTTCGCTTCGAGCGCCGAGCCCGCGTTGAAGCCGAACCAGCCGATCCAGAGGATCGACGCGCCGGCCATCGTCAGCGGCAGGTTGTGCGGGCGGATCGCCTCGTGGCCGTGGCCGATGCGCTTGCCGACGAGCCACGCGCCGACGAGGCCCGCGACCGCCGCGTTGATGTGCACGACGGTGCCGCCGGCGAAATCGAGCGCGCCGCGCTGGAACAGAAAGCCCGACGCCGCGGTGGCCGCGGTACCGGCCGCCGCGTCGGTGTACGCGTCGGGGCCCGGCCAGAACCACACCATGTGCGCCATCGGCACGTAGCTGAAGGTGAACCAGATCACCGTGAACACGAGCACCGCCGAGAAGCGGATGCGCTCGGCGAACGCGCCGACGACGAGCGCGCAGGTGATCGCCGCGAACGCGGCCTGGAACGCGAAATAGCCCAGCTCCGGCACGACCACGCCCTTGGAGAACGTGGCCGCGTTCGCCTCGGGCGTGAGGCCCTTCATCAGCAAACGATCCCACCCGCCGAAGAACGCGTTGCCGCTCGTGAACGCGAGGCTGTAGCCGTACAGCGTCCACAGCACGACGACCACCGCGAACACGACGAAGCACTGCATCAGCACCGACAGCATGTTCTTCGAGCGCACCAGGCCGCCGTAGAAGAGGCCCAGGCCCGGCAGCGTCATGAAGATCACGATCGCCGTCGATACGAGCAGCCAGGCGGTGTCGCCCTTGTTCGGCACCGGCGCGGGCGCGGCCTGCGCGAGCACGTCGGGTGCGAAAGCGGCGAGTGCGGCGAGGCCTGCGAGCGACGCGCGATGTGCATACGTGGAAAGTTTCATTGGCGTTCCCCCTCAGAGCGCGTCGTCGTCGATTTCGCCGGTGCGGATGCGCACGGCGTGCTGCAGGTCGAGCACGAAGATCTTGCCGTCGCCGATCTTGTCGGTGCGCGCGGCCGAGACGATCGCCTCGATCGCGGTTTCGGCGATCGCGTCGGGCACGGCGGCCTCGACGCGGATCTTCGGCACGAAGTCGACGACGTATTCGGCGCCGCGGTACAGCTCGGTGTGGCCTTTCTGTCGGCCGTAGCCTTTGACTTCGGTCACGGTGATGCCGGTCACGCCCGCCTCGGACAGCGCTTCGCGCACGTCGTCGAGCTTGAACGGCCGGATGATCGCGATGATGAGCTTCATGGTTTTCCCCGGGGATCAGAACGCTTTCGTGACGGTCGCGACGCCGGTCGAGCGGCCGAGATACGCGCCGTGCGGATTCGTGTACGCGACGCGGTCGGCGTTGGTGTCCTGATAGGCGATCGCGAGCGACCAGCCGCCGTCGAACGCCTTGGTCACGCCGAGCTTCCAGTCGGTATACGACGCGATAGAATTGTTTTTGACGCGTTGCCGCCCGGCGTGCGCGTTGAGCGTCCACGTCGGCACGAATTCATAGTTGAGGCTCGCGTCGATGTAGCCGCTGTTCTTGGAATCGGTGAAACCGAACAGGTTGGTCACGCTGTGCCAGTACTTGAGCGCGAACGGGCCGGCGCTCGCGCCGAGAAAGACTTCGGTCGTGTACGGGCGCGTGAAGCCGGTCGGATAGTCGCCGGGGTAGTAGTAGGTGTAGACGCCGCCGTCGAGCTTGAGCGACTCGGTGACGTTGCCGCGCCAGCCGGCGTAGACGTCGAGTTCGACGCTGCTGGAGATCGGCGTACCGGCGCTGGACAGATCCGAGAGCCAGCTGACGTTGCTGCCCCAGAGGCCCGCGTAGAAGCCGCTCGCATGCGCGTACTCGACGCCGGCCTGCAGTGCGGGGTCCTGGTCGGTTTGCGAGATGCCGCGGAAGAGATAGTCGCTCGTCAGCGCGAGCGAACCGGTGACGGTGGAGGTCGGCGCGTCGTCGGCGCGGGCCGAAGAGCCGGCGAGCGCCGTGAGTAGGGCGCAGGACAAGCGTAGAGCGTGCGTTGTGCGATGCATGTGCGTGATCCCGTTCGGTGAGGTGGGTAGCCGCGCCGCATCGACCGATGCGTACACGGTGGCACTCCGTGCCGTTCCACTCCGGGTACCACGGAGATCTGTCGTCTCCTTGGGTTTCGCCGACGTTCGCCCGACCCGCCGTCGAACCCTGATCGCCGCATCCGTGCGGCCGGCGTCTCGCGACGCCGCCCTTCCCGAACCCGTGCGCGTCCGCGCCGGGATCACTGCTTGTGATGTTGCTTTTTTGTGTTCTGCAAACTTCCCGATCGTGTATTGCCGGCGCGGTGCCGCCGAACGGCGGCACCGCGATGTCGCATGTCGCTCAGAGGGCGTAGTACATGGCGTATTCGAGCGGATGCGTCGACGCGCGGAACTTCGTCACTTCGCCGAGCTTCAATTCGATGTACGCGTCGATGAAGTCGTCGGAGAACACGCCGCCGGCCTTCAGGAAGTCGCGATCCTTGTCGAGGGCGTCGAGCGCCTGGTCGAGGCTGTGGCAGACGGTCGGGATGTTCTTTTCTTCTTCCGGCGGCAGGTCGTACAGGTCCTTGTCCATCGGCGCGCCCGGGTCGATCTTGTTCAGGATGCCGTCGAGGCCGGCCATCATCAGCGCGGTGAACGTGAGGTAGCCCGAGTTCATCGGATCCGGGAAGCGGATTTCGATGCGGCGGCCCTTCGGATTCGTCACGAACGGAATGCGGCAGCTCGCCGAACGGTTGCGCGCCGAATACGCGAGCATGACCGGCGCTTCGAAGCCCGGCACGAGGCGCTTGTAGCTGTTCGTCGTTGAGTTGGCGAACGCGTTGATCGCGCGGGCGTGCTTGAAGATGCCGCCGATGTAGTACAGCGCCGTCTGCGACAGGCCGCCGTACAGGTCGCCGGAGAACAGGTTCGCGCCGCCCTTGGCGAGCGACTGGTGCACGTGCATGCCCGAACCGTTGTCGCCGACGATCGGCTTGGGCATGAAGGTGAGCGTCTTGCCGTGCTGGTGCGCGACGTTCTTGAGCACGTACTTGAGCGTCATCAGCTCGTCGGCCTTCTTGACGAGCGTGTTGAAACGCGTGCCGATTTCGCACTGGCCGGCGTTGGCGACTTCATGGTGGTGCACTTCCACGACCTGGCCGAGCTCTTCGAGCACCTTGCACATTTCGCCGCGCAGGTCCTGGAACGAATCGACCGGCGGCAGCGGGAAGTAGCCGCCCTTCACGCCCGGGCGGTAGCCCGAGTTGCCTTCTTCATACTTGTACTTCGACGACCACGCGGCTTCCTGCGATTCGATTTCGTAGAACACCTTGCCCATGTCGTTCTGCCAGCGCACCGAGTCGAAAATGAAGAACTCGGGCTCCGGACCGAAGAACGCCGTGTCGGCGAGGCCGGTCGACTTCAGGAACGCCTCGGCGCGCTTGGCGATCGAGCGCGGGCAGCGCGAGTACGCCTGCATCGTCGACGGCTCGAGCACGTCGCAGGTGATCGCGAGCGTCTTGTGCGAGAAGAACGGATCGATCACGGCCGAATCGGCGTCCGGCAGCAGCACCATGTCGGACTCGTTGATGCCCTTCCAGCCGGAGATCGACGAGCCGTCGAACATCTTGCCGTCTTCGAACGTGCCGGCGTCGATCGCGTGCGCCGGGAACGTGACGTGATGCTGCGTGCCGCGCATGTCGGCGAAACGCAGGTCGACGAATTCGATGCCTTCGTCCTGGATGAGCTTGAGTACTTTGTCGGCGGACATGCGGGAAGCCTCGGTAAGGGGTTGGGAACGGAACTGCTATGGCACAAGATGTGCCAACGCAGCAATTCGAACGTTATCAGTGACTTGTTGCAGCACGCACTTGCTGCCGAGTCGGCTTTTAGCACCATTATGGTGCGTTTCGGTGACGCTTGCATCGATATGGTGCGAACAACGGCGAGTGTCGCCGACGGCGTTTCGCGCTTACGCTTCGACGGCGCGCCCGCAGGACCGCGGCCGAGCCGACCATCTACAGACGACAGGTTCCTCAGGGGGGATCCATGCTGCGTCGCTTGCTCACCGCCTCGGCGTTCGCCGCGGCCTTGCTTTGCTTCGTCCCGTCCCCGGCGATGGCCGGCGGCACGGTCGTCATGACCGCCACCAAGACGGTCTCGGGCGTGTTCCGGCCCGGCGGCGCGATCACGTACACGATCGTGCTGACGAATAGCGGCACTTCTCCACAAGGCGACAACGTCGGTCCCGAGCTGCTCGACGGGCTGCCGGGCGGATTCACGGTCACGTCGATGACCGCGACGAACGGCACGCTCGAGATCGACGGCCCGCTGATGTGGAACGGCACGGTACCGGCCGGCGGCTCGACCACCATCACGATCAACGGCACGATCCACCCGGCGTACGTCGGCCTCATGCGCAACCAGGCGATCGTCTACGTCGACACGAACGCCAACGGCTCGAACGACGCGACGATGTTCACCGACGATCCGTCGACGCCGGCGCCGGGCGACATGACCGATCTCACGGTCGTTTCTTTTCCGCGACTGACGGCGTCGATGCAGGGCGGCGGCAGCCTGCTGCCGAATTCGTCGCTCTACTACACCGTGCGCATCGACAATCTCGGCGGACCGCACGGCGACAATCCGGGCGACGAATTCGTCGACGTGATTCCGGCGGGCCTCGCGCTCGTCGGCGCGACCGCGACGCGCGGCACCGTCGTCGCCGACGTCGCGACGAACACCGTGCGCTGGAACGGCGCGCTCGGCACGGGCGAGTTCTCGGTGATCTCGATCACGACGATGGTGCCGGCGACCGCGGCAGGTTCGTACGTCAACCAGGGCACGCTGACCTACGATGCCGACGGCGACGGCATCAACGAGACGAGCGTGCCGAGCGACGATCCGACGCTGCCCGGCACCGCCGATCCGACGGTCGTGTCGATCGCGTCGCTGCCCGCGAACTTCGACTTTGGCATGTACGCGTACAGCATCGACGAGCGGTACGAGCCTGGCGGCATCGTCTATTTCGACATCGTCGCGTCGAACATCGGCGGCACCGACCAGGGCGACAATCCCGGCGACGAGATCGCCGCCGTGCTGCCCGACGCGCTGACGTACGAGTCGTCGTACGCGCTCTACGGCAAGACGGCGTTCGATCCGGTCACGCGGCGCTTCACCTGGAACGGCCCGATCGCGCGCGGTCAGTTCGTCGGCATGACGGTGGCGACGCGCCTGTCGATGTCGGCGCAGGGCAGCTATCGCAGCCAGGCGACGCTGTCCTACGACTCGGACCGCGACGGCACGAACGACGCGACGATGCTGAGCGACGAGCCGCGCACGCCGCTGCCGGACGATCCGGCCGGATTTCAAGTGGCGACGCCGATACCGGTGCTCGGGTGGCCGGGGCTATTGATCGCCATGGCGGGACTCGCGTTGGCGGCTCGCGGCCGGATGCGTCGGGCGATGGGATAACCGTATCGCCCGGGACGCCCAGATAGGGTGTCCCGGGCGACGACCTCACGTTGTCGGCGTCAAAAGCTGCAGCCTGAGCGCATCGAACGAAAGAAAGCCGCGATCGAATGTGACCATTTTGGTGTCGAGCGAATGCGCCAGAGCGGCAAGCCAGGCGTCGGTCCACAGGTCCGGCGACGGTTCGCGCCCCCCGACATACGTGCGCCAGCGCTCATGATGCGATTGAGGCGCCTGGTCGATGAGGACCATTCGCGGGTCGCTTGCTATCGTTTCGACTGCGCTCCAGGCCTGTTCGGGCCGGAGCACGCCCGAACCCATGATTTTGCGATTCGTCAACAGACGCAGCAAAGCCATTCGCACAGGCCAGCAAAGCCCGACATCGTCGTCCGCGCAGGCGTCCCACCAGGCGACCGCGGGTCGATGATGCGCGTGTCCGGCTGCGATCACCGGAAAAATGACGTTTGCATCAACGATGTAGCGCATCGCTCTTCGCTTGTTCGGCGTCGGCCTGAGCGGCCTCGTCGAGCTGCTTGATCGCGTCAGGTGCGAGCGTTCGCGCGGGAGCATCCGGTGCAAGCGCAATCAGCGGCGCGGTGATGCGGACTCGCCGGGCCAGGGGCTCGGGCTGTAATTCGTGACGCAATGCATCGATGACGAGTTGCCGCAGCGACGAGCCTCGCTCGATGGCGGCGATTTTGGCCAGACGCAACACGTCATCCGGCAAATCGAGAGTGGTACGCATGAATATGCTTTCCTGCATTGATGCATCCATGGTCGTGCAGCGTCGCGAATCCGTCAAGGCACGGCTGCCGACAAAACTTAAGCATCGTCGGAACGTGCAGCATCGAGCCCACCGGCCTTGCGGCAGCCAAGCAACGGATGCGCGACCGGCGCGCCGCGTTGGAAAAGCGCCTCGACCGCCTCGACGACCTGCTCGCTTACGGCGTCGCCGGTCAGACGATGTCGTGCCAGCGCAAGCCCCACGGCAGTTCGCGCGGCCCGAACACGTAGTGCAGAACGCGGCGGCGGCTCGGGCCCGACGCCTTCGACGACGCGTGCAAGAGGAGCGGTCGCATCACGAGCGCGTCGCCGCGCCGCGCGGTGCAGGTCGCAAGGCCGTGCGCGTCGCGCAGCCGGTTCTCGTCGTCGGGCGCGAGCCGGCCGTGGCGGTGCGACCCCGGCACGACGCGCAGCGGGCCGTCGGCGTCGCCGCAGTCGTCCAGATGCACGCGCACGGCGACGAGAGCCTCGAGCACGTCGGCCGGCGGCTGCACGTGCACGACGCCGTCCTTGCGCGACCAGCCGGACAGGCGCGCGTCGTCGACGCGTGCCGCGACCGGAATGCCCAGATCCTGATGCAGCGCGACGAGCCAGTTGCGCGAAGTGGATTTCGAAAAATACGTACATTGCGTCGCGACATGGCCGTCCGGCAACAACGGCCGCAGCGCCGGGTGCGCCGCGAGCCGCGGCGCCAAATCGCGACACCAGGCGTGCGCGAGCGGGTTGCGCGCACCGACGCTGCCGGCGAACGCGGCATCGACTTCGTGCGAGAGGCGCGCGCAATCGCCGGCTGCGACGACGTTCCGCAGCAGCGCGAAACCGTCGGCCTGCCAGCGTGCCAGGTCCGCCGTCGTCATCGTTCCCCCCGTGCGCGCAAACGGCGACGGCGGATGCGCTCGTACAGCGGCGGCACGGCGAGGAGAGCGACCACGACGCCGATCGTGATCGCGTCGGCCGGTCCGAAACCGTCCGAAAACCCCTTGCGCACGGGCTGCCACAGAACGCCGACCACCCAGCCGAGGAGCAGACCGACGACGATCAGCGGCTGCACGCGCGAACCGACGAACGGGAACGCCGCGAACAGCGCGCAGACGCCGGCGAACAGGTACCAATGCCAGCGCTCGTCGTAGGGCGCGATGACGATCGCGCCGGCGCCGACCAGGGCGAACACCGCCGCCAGGACATATCGCATCGTTGTGCTCCGCCGCGTTCGTGCGGTTCTCGACCGCCGCCCGCGCGACGAGGTTCCGGTTGCGTTGAATGTACACGAACGCCGACATACGGCAGAATGTCGCCGTTCGCCGACACAGGTCCGTCGATGGCCGCTCTCGTCACCACGCGCGATATCGGGCTCGCGATCCGCCGCCGCCGCAAGGAACTGGGCTGGGATCAGGCGCGGCTCGCGCAGGCGGCCGGTACGAGCCGGCAATGGATCGTCGACATCGAGCAAGGCAAACCGCGCGCGGAACTCGAACGGGTGCTGCGCACGCTGGCGGCGCTCGACTTGTCGCTGACCGTCGAGGCGCACGAAACGCCGGCGCGTCCGGCGCCATCGTCGCGGACCATCACACCACGCCCGCCGATCGACATCGACGCGATCGTCGAGCGCGCGAGCAGGCCGCCGGCATTGCCCGACACCGTCCACACGGCATCGGCGGCGAAACGTCGATGAGCGAACTCGCCGTCCTGCTCGACGATCGCCCGATCGGCCGTCTGCGCGCCGACCGGCATGGCCATCCGCAATTCGCATACGACGACGACTATCGCGCGGATCCCGCGGCGACGCCGCTGTCGCTTGCATTGCCGCTCGCGGCCGAGCGGCACGACGGCGATACCGTGGCGGCGGTGTTGTGGGGCATCCTGCCCGACAGCGATCGCGTGCTGCGGCGCTGGGCCGAGACGTTTCACGTGTCCGCCCGCAATCCGCTCGCGCTGCTTGCGCATGTCGGCGAGGACTGCGCGGGCGCCGTGCAATTCATTCGCGCCGAGCGTCTGGACGACTGGCGCGACGAGCCAGTCGGCATGATTCGATGGCTGACGGAAAGCGAGGTCGCGGCGCGCCTGTCGCACCTGCGCGAGGACGGCAGTGCCGGTCGCGAAGCCGGTGACGCCGGGCAATTCAGCCTGGCAGGCGCGCAGCCGAAAACGGCGCTGTACTTCGCGCACGACACACACCGCTGGGGCGTGCCGAGCGGACGCATTCCCACGTCGCATATCCTGAAGCCGCCCAGCGGCGAATACGCAGGCTATGCGCACAACGAGCATTTCTGCCTGCAACTGGCTCGCCTCGCCGGACTGCCGGCCGCGACTTCCAGCGTCGCGCGGTTCGGCGACGAGATTGCGATATGCGTAGAGCGCTACGACCGCGTATTCCACGACGGCGCGCTGCGCCGCGTGCACCAGGAAGATTTCTGCCAGGCGCTCGGTGTTTTCCCGCATCGCAAATACCAGAACGAAGGCGGACCGGCGCCAGCCGATCTCGCCGGCGTGCTGCGCCGTCATTCGACGAGAGCCGATGCGGACGTCGCCACGCTGTTTCGCGCGCTCGCTTTCAACTGGATGGTCGCCGGTTCCGACGCGCATGCGAAAAACTATTCGCTGCTGCTGGGCGCCGGCGGTGGCGTGCGACTCGCGCCGCTGTACGATCTGTCGAGCGCGCATCCGTATCCCGCACTGGGCCTGCGCAAGATCAAGCTTGCGATGAAGATCGGCGCCCACTATCGCTGGTGGGAGATCGGACCGCGCGACTGGCGCGAATCGGCACGGCAACTCGGCGTCGACGAGGAAGGCGCGCTGGCGACGGTCGGAGATCTCGCACGACGTCTGCCGGATCAGGCGTCATCGCTGGCGCGCGCGGCACACGACGACGGCCTCGATCGCGCCGTTCTCGATCGCCTCGTCGACGGCATTGCCGCCGCCGCCGCGCGCTGGCGACTGCTGACCGGCATGGCGTAGAAAGCCGCCGCCCGCAGTCCCTCGCGTTCCCGCCGAATTGGCTCCTGCGCGACCATGCGGCCGGGATTAGATTCCAGCGACCGCGGCCGCTTACGGATCTTTCATGCCCGCCACCGCTTCCCTCGTCGGTTTCGCCCTGCTCGCCCTCGGCATGGTGCTCACGCCCGGGCCGAACATGCTCTACCTCGTGTCGCGCTCGATCTGCCAGGGCCGCCGCGCCGGATTGATTTCGCTCGCCGGCGTCGCGACCGGCTTTCTGTTCTACATGCTCGCCGCCGCGCTCGGCATCACCGCGCTCGTGTTCGCCGTTCCGTACGCGTACGACGTGCTGCGCTTCGCGGGCGCGGCGTACCTCGCCTGGCTCGCGTGGCAGGCGTTGAAACCCGGCGGCCGCTCGCCGTTCCAGGCGCGCGAATTGCCGCCGGACAGCCCGCGGCGCCTGTTCGCGATGGGTCTGGCCACGAACCTGCTGAATCCGAAAGTCGCGCTTCTGTACTTGTCGCTATTGCCGCAGTTCATCGATCCCTCGCGCGGCGACGTGCTCGGCCAGTCGCTCGTGCTCGGCACCGTGCAGATCGCGATCAGCGTCAGCGTGAACGCGACGATCGCGCTCGCCGCCGGCACGATCGCGGGTTTTCTCGGCACGCGCCCGCGCTGGCTCGTCGCACAGCGCTACGTAATGGGCACCGTGCTCGGCGCGCTCGCCGTGCGCATGGCGGTCGACGCGCGACGCTGAAGCTGCGGTTGCGCGTTACGCGAACGTCACCGCGGAAATCGGTGGCAGGTGCGGCGACGCCGCGCGCCACGCGTCGCCCGCGTCGTCGCTGACCCACAGGCCGCCGGTCGTCGAGCCGAACGCGAGGCGTTCGCCGGCCGCGTCGATCGCAAGACCGTGGCGATACACGAGATCGTACGCGTCGCGCTGCGGCAGACCGCTGCGCTGCACCTCGAACGTCTCGCCGCCGTCGCGCGTACGCGCGACGACCAGCGCGCCGTCGACGGGCACGCGGCATTCGTCCTTCGTCGCCGGCACGAACCACGCCGTGTCGGGATCGCGCGGATGCACCGCCACCGCGAAGCCGAACACCGACGGCGGCACGTTCGCGACTTCGCGCCACGTCTGCGCGCCGTCGACGCTGCGGAACACGCCGTTGTGGTGCTGCACCCAGAAACTGTCGGGGCTGCCGGCGCACTGCACCATGCGGTGCGGGTCCTGGATCGCCGGATCGCCGGCGAGATCGGGCGGCATGTAGGTGGCGAACATGCCGTCGGTCGTGACGTCCCACGTCGCGCCGCCGTCGGTGCTGCGCCACACGCCGCCGCACGAGATCGCGACGCGCAGCGTGTGGCTGTCGCGCGGATCGACGCAGATCGAATGGATGCCCGGCGCGTCGTAGCCGCCGCCGAACCAGCGCTGGCGTTCGGGCCGGTCCCACAGCGCGCGCACGATCTGCCAGCTGTCGCCGCGGTCGTCGGAGCGGAACAGGCCGCCCGGTATCGTGCCGGCCCACAGGCGCCCGTCTTCGCCGGGGCCGCCCGCTTCGAGCGCCCACAGCAGCGACAGCGCCGCCGGCTTCGGCGGCTTGCCGTCGCCGACCGCCACGGTGTCGTCCGGGCCGAACGCCGGTACGGCGATTTCGGTCCACGAACGGCCCGCGTCGGTCGAGCGATGCAGCTTCACGCCGAAATGGCCGAGATTGAGCGCGGCGTACCACGCGCCGTCGCGCGGGTCGGCCAGCGCGAGCGTGACGTTGTCGCCGAGAAACGCGCGGTTCTCGACCGTCCAGTCGCCGTTCGCGCGGTGCAGCACGAACAGGCCCTTGCGCGTGGATACGAGCAGTCGGTCCGACACGAATCACCCTCCGGAAAGTGCCTGGATGACGTAAACCTCGGCGGTTTCGCGCAGCGGCACGTCGAGCCGCGACTTGTCGGCGAGCGCGACGCCGTCGATGAAGATCGCGACGTGATGGCGCACGCGGCCGTGTTCGTCGACGACGTAGCCGCGCAGGTTTGGATGCCGCGCGTAGACGTCGGCGAGCGTCGCGCCATGCGCGTCGAGTGCAAGTTCGCCGCCGTCGGGACGCACCCGGCGCGCGACGGCACTGGCGAGGACGACCCTGGGCATGCGGACTCCGCGGCTGGCCGAACGTCGAAGCCCGAGCTTAGCGCCGTTCGATCGGCGCGTCATGCCGGCTCGACCGTGGATCGCGCAGCATCGCAACACCGGAGACGAACGCTAATCGTGGATTTTTTTACGCCCCCTCGGCGCGCGCGAACTCGCCCGGCGAACGGCCGACGAGCTTTTTGAAGTCGCGGTTGAAATGCGCCTGGTCGAAATAGCCGAGATCGAGCGCGAGCTGCGTCCAGTCGACCGCGGCGCCGGCCGCCAGGCGTTCGATCGCCTCGTGCAGCCGGTAACGGTTGATGACCCATTTCGGACTCGCGCCGACGTAGTCGCCGAAGCGCCGCTGCAGCGCGCGCAGGCCGACGCCGCAGTGCGCCGCGAGCCGCTCGGCCGTCGTCAGTTCGCGATTCGCGGCGATCTCGTCGACGATCGCCGCGATGCGCGCGACGCCGGGATCGGGCGCCGGCCGGTGCGCGTCGACGAGCCGCGTGGCGAGCGCGACGCAGCGCTCGACGTCGTCGCACGCGAGCACCTCGCGCTCGTAGGCGTCGCCGTCCGCGCCGAACACGTCGCCGATGCGCACCGACCGGTTCGCGATCGTCGACACCGGGCGGCCGAGAAACGGCCGGAAGCCGCCGGGCCGGAACTTGATGCCGAACACGCGGCCGACGCCGGCCAGCTCGCAGACGAAGCGGCCCGAATGCACGCCGAACGCGCCGGAGCCCGCCGGATCGACGACGACGTGCACGTTCGGATGCGGCATCGTTTCCTGCAGCTGCGGCGCCTGCCCGCGCAGGTCCCAGCCGACGAACCAGTAGTGCTCGATGTAGTGCGCATGCTCCGGCGCCGGCAGGTAACGGCCGTAGCGCAGGTTCGCCGTATCGAGATTGCGGCGCAGCACGCCGCGCGGCTGCGTGCGGGCGGGTCTCAAGCACACACTTGCCTCGCGTCGCGTTTTTACAATCATCGCGGCCGGTGCCTCGGGTTCAATCGCCGCACGATGATCGACGAGGACACACCGATGAACAACCGTCCGGGCAACCCGAAACGCCGCGCCGTCGCACTCGCCGTTGTCGCGACCGTCGCATTCTGCGCGGCAACCGCACCGCTACACTCCGCCACCGCCGCACCCGCCAGGGAGACTCGCATGACCCGCACGACAACCGGCCCGTTCGACGTGAAACTCCTGCCGCAGGAAGACCCCGCCGATCCGTCGGGCATCGCGCGCCTGCTGCTCGACAAGGCGTTCCACGGCGAACTCGAAGCGACGAGCCGCGGCCAGATGCTCGGTCTGCGCACCGCGAACAACACCTCCGGCGGCTACGTCGCGATGGAAAAGGTGACCGGCACGCTGGCCGGCCGCAAGGGCACGTTCCACCTGATGCACTACGGCGTCGGCAGGCGCGGTACGAACACGCTGACGCTGGAAGTGGTGCCCGATTCGGGCACGGACGAACTCGAAGGACTGACCGGCAGCATGCGCATCGTGATCAAGGAAGGCGGGGCGCACTACTACGAGTTCGACTACGCGTTCGAGCCGAAGGCTTGATACTCCTGCTCCATTTCATGCCCGTCGCTCGTCATCCCAGCGAAAGCTGGGATCCAGCCGTTGCTTTTGATGTGAAGTGAAAAAAGGATCTTAGTTTTCGCTGGGACGACGGGTTGGAACTACAAATGCCCCGTCACCGCGGGCGCCTCGAACCAGTTGTTGTTGCGACCGTCCATGTAGCGAACCGGCACCGCCGCGAATTCTTCGGCCGTCATGTTGTCGATGCACGCGAGATTCACCGAGACGTACGCGCCGCCGATGATCTCGATGTACCCCACGCCGTACGCGTGCACGCCGCAGTGCTTGCAGAAACGGTGCTCGCACGAGGCGCTGCCGAACTGGTAAACGGACGTGTCCGCGTCGCCCGACAGCAGCCGGAACGCCTCGGGTTTGACGATCGCGCCCCATTTGCGCAGCTTGGCGCAGATCGAACAGTTGCAGCGTCCGCTGCCGCCGTCGAGGTCGACCTCCACCTCGTAGCTCACCTTGCCGCAATGGCAACTGCCCTGGTAAGTCTTGACGCTCATCGCCGCTCTCCGCTGCCGTTTTCGAGGGTGCGCAAGCTTAGAATCCAATGCGGACAGGATGTGTCCTCAATGTCCGCTAGACTGGCTGCATGGTAAAGACCTCCGCCCGCCTGCTGCGCCTGCTCTCGCTGCTGCAGTCGCGTCGCCACTGGACCGGCGCCGACCTCGCCGCGCGCCTGGAAATCGACGCCCGCACCGTGCGCCGCGACGTCGAGCGCCTGCGCGAACTCGGCTACCCCGTGCGCGCGTCGGCGGGCCTCGGCGGCGGCTATCAGCTCGGCGCGGGCTCGGCGCTGCCGCCCGTGATACTCGACGACGACGAGGCCGTAGCCGTCGCGGTCGCGCTGCGCGCCGCGGCCGGCAGCGTCGGCGGCATGGAGGAAACGACGGTCGGGCTGCTGTCGAAGCTCGACCAGATTCTGCCGTCGCGCCTGCGCAAGCGCGCGACCGCGCTGTACGCGGTAACGCTGACGCTCGGCGACAGCGGCACCGCAGCGCCGGTCGACGTGCTGACGCAGATCGCCGCGGCATGCCGCGACCATCAGCGCGTCAAGCTCGCCTACCGCGACCGCGAAGGCAAGACGAGCGAGCGGCGCATCGAGCCGCTGCGGCTCGCGCACGCGGGCCGGCGCTGGTATCTCGTCGCGTGGGACCTCGTGCGCGAGGACTGGCGCACGTTCCGCGTCGATCGCGTCGAGGCGCTGCTCGACGTCGGACCGGCGTTCGTGCCGCGCGCGTTTCCCGAAGACATCGCGCAGTACGTCGCGCGCTCGATCACGCAGCCGTCGCAGCGCTTTCGCGTGCGGCTGCGGCTCGAAGGACCCGCGTCGAAAGTCTCCAAGCAGATTCCGCGCTGGTGCGGCGTGCTCGAAGCGGTCGACGATACGCACTGCCTCTTGAGCGTCGGCGCCGAGTCGACGCATTCGCTCGCGGCGATGCTGCTCCTGGTCGGCGTCGATTTCACGATCGTCGAGGGTCTTGAGCATCTGGCCGAGCTGAATCGGCAGGCGTTGCGACTGGCGCGGGCGACGCAAGAGACGAAGCCCTCTCCTCCGGCGGCGCCGGGGGAGAGGGTTGGGTGAGGCGGCAACGCATCGCACTTCCTCGGCGTCGGCGAAATACGAAACGCTTTCCCCCTCACCCCGGCCCTCTCCCCCAAGCAAGCTTGGAGGAGAGGGAGAAAGCGCTAATGCGACAAAGCCACTCTTTCCGCCTGTAGCCGCCGCCGCAGATATTCCTCGCGCGTCAACCCGTCCGGTATCGCCGCCATCGCCATGACCTCGGCAACGATCGCCGCCTCGCGCGCCTTGTATTCGACGAACGCCGCATCGCCGCGCTGCTGCTCGATGAATCGCGCCTCGCGCCGTTCGCCGTCGGCGCGGTATGCCGCGACGATATCGGCGATGCGGTCGACCTGCACCGCCTCGTCGTCGACCGTCGCGCGCACGAGGCCGATGCGCAGGTTCATCGCCTCGCCGGCCGAAAGCTGTCTTGCGCGCTCGTAGCGATCGATCGCAGCCGTCAGCGCCTGCGCTTCGCGTTCGCGCTCGGCCGGCGCGAGCGCGCGCGGATCGGTGAAGAAACGTCGCGCGCGCGCTTCGAAATCGACGCGTTCGACGTAAGCGCGCGCCTCCGGCGTGGCGAGCACGCTCGGATCGACGGCGATCTCGCGTTCCGGTGCCGCGGCCGGCGGCTGTGCGTGCATTTCGACGACCGGCGCGCGCACGGCCGGCGGCGGCACGACATCGGGTTCCGCGCGCATCAATACGACGGCGCCGAGCGCGACGCCTGCCATGGCAACAACGATCGTTTTCTTCATCGCCGCTCCGCAGGCGGAAGGCGCGGCGCGCCTTCCGCCGTCACGATCAAAGCAACTGATCGACCGTCCAGTACAGGAGATTGAACGCCTTGGCCCGGTCGGCCGCGTCGCTCGCCTCGCTCGCGTCGAGCACCGCGCCCGAGCCGTCGAGCACGCTGTCGATGAACGTTTTCAGCTCGAGGCCGCGCTCCTGCACGTCGCCGTTCTTGAAATCGACGATCGTCGTGCAATGGCTTTCGTTGAGCGCTCGGTACTGCGGGAAGTAGCCGCCGAAGTTCGCCAGGCCGTTGAGCGTCGTCTTCAGGCGATTGGTGTCGATGTCCCAGCGCGCGTGGATCAGCGCTTCCTTCGTCGCCTGGTCGGGCGCGTTCTGGATCGCGGGATAAAACCGCTCGTACGAGTAGCTGGAGTAGTTCAGATCCTTCCAGAAATGCGTATGCCCGAGCCGGTCGGCCGGATACTTCGCCGAAAGCGCGTTGTACAGCGTGCCGAGATTGACGGTAGAGAGCAGCGGCAGGTTC
The DNA here is from genome assembly GCF_025717065.2 of Tahibacter soli. Taxonomy (GTDB): domain Bacteria; phylum Pseudomonadota; class Gammaproteobacteria; order Xanthomonadales; family Rhodanobacteraceae; genus Tahibacter; species Tahibacter soli. Next base: position 63,365 of record NZ_JAOVZO020000009.1, read on the forward strand.
GCCGCGAGGTACGCGACCGGCCCGCCGGGGAGATCAAGGCCCCATGCGCTGCGGATCTGCGTCGACAGCGGCACCGACGGATACTGCGCCGGGTCGCCGCCGATCGGCGACGCGAAGATCGGGCCCGAGTCGTCGATGAGATAGCCGCGATCGGGCGCGAGATCGCGCCGCACCGCCTGATAGTTCGTGAGGCTGCCGGCGCCGCCGGCGCTGCAGCCGGTCGAGAGCATCTGCGTCGGGCGCGGCAGGCGGTCCTTCAGCCACGCGATGACCGCGCGCGTATTGCGCACGCCGTTGTGATGCCACACGAGCGGCGGGTTCGCGTTGGTCGGATCGGCGTACACGGCCACCTTGTCGCCGCTGTAGATGTCGCCGGTGCAATAGGGAACATAGACCATGTTCCACCCTTGCGTTTTTACCGCGTCGAACGGACTGACGCGCGTGACGAACGGGCTGACGAGGCTCGCGCCGGGATTCATCAGCGCCATGTAGTCGTCGGGAATGCCGTTCGGATTGCGCGCGCCGCGGATGCCGGACTGGCCCGAGCAGCTCGGATAGTCCCAGCACGCGCCGCCGCCTTCCATGTAGACGATGGTGTTGCGCGTATTCGCCACGCGGTTGACGAAGAACTTGTACTGCGAGCCGTTGCCGCAGACCGCGCCGGTCTCGGGCGCGAGCTTGATCGTCTGCCACGCGCCATAGTTGCCCGGGCTGAAGCCGTCGGCGTAGCCGGCGGGATTCGACAGCAGCGGATACGGCCCCTGCCGCTGCGCCGGCGTCACCGGATTGTCGGCGCCGGGCGGCGAGAACAGGTTGAGAAACGTCTGCCAGGCGGAGTAGTCGCCGAGTTCGGCATGCGCGGGCATTGCGGCGAGCGCGACGAGGCCGCCGGCGAGCGCGGCGAGGGTGCTGCGGGTTTTCATGGTCACTGCCTCCAGGGTTGGGACGACGACAGCGTTCGATTGACGTCGCTCAGCCCCACCTGGCGCGACACCTCGACGCCGTGCGAGCGGCGTGAAGCGTGCGCAGTCTTGTGCGCCGTGCGTTCGCGCAGGAGGGCAGGACCGGCACCGCAAGGGGGTCAAAACGGACAAGCTGCGTTGTGTACATTGCTGCAACGCAGCAGCGCGCGGATCAGAGCGCCGCGTCCGGTTCGCGAATCTCGCTCGGCGTGCGTCCCGTCCAGCGCTTGAACGCGCGGCGAAACTCGCGCACGTCACCGAAGCCCACCTGGCTGCCGATCTGCGCCACCGTCAGCTTGCGGTCGCGCAGCAACTCCAGCGCGCGCTCGCAGCGCACGCGGTCGTGGATCATCGTGAAGCTGGCGCCCTCGTCGGCGAGCTGCCGGCGCAGCGTGCGCTCGCTGCGGTACAGCGACAGCGCGACGTCGAGCAGGCGCGGATTCTGGCTCACCCGCGCGCGCAGCGTACGCTCGACCGCCGCCGCGGTTTCGCTCTGCGCCGGACGCGTCGCTTCGAGTTCGCGCGCGAGCGCGGCGAGCGCCTGGCGCGCGGTCACCGGGTTGTACGTCGGAAACGGCAGCGACAGCCAGTGCGCGTCGATGACGAGGCGGTTGTGCGGTCGGTCGAAGCGCAGTTCGCAGTCGAACAGCTCGCGGTACTCGGCGACGTACGACGGTGCGCGATAGGCGAACTCCAGCCGCCGCGGCTTCAGGCCCGGACCCGCGAGCGCACGCGCGACCGCGAACACGCTCGCGAACATTTCCTCGCACAGAAACGGCAGCACGGCAGCCTCGTTGAGCGGCGCGCGCGCGAGCAGCGCGACTTCCTCGGGGCACAGGTCTTCGATCGACAGATCGAGCAGCGCGCCGGTCGCGCGCTGGTGCGTGATGCCGATCGTGATGGCGTCGGAAAAGTTGCGCGCCGTTTTCATCGCAAGGCCGAGCACGCCGAAGTTGCCGATGTCCTGGCGCTTGCCGAGCACGAGCCCGAGATTCGGCAGCGGCAGCGACTGCATCGCGCGGCGGATGATCGCCACGGCCTGGCGATACGACACTCTCGCACTGGGGTCGCAGGCTTCGCTCGGACTCAAGGCGACGCCGGCGAACCACGGGTGCGCGTCGACGCCGAACTCCTCGGCGAGCTGCACGAGGCCGCTCAGGATATTCGTCGGCAGGTTCACCGCGGTGAGCCGCGGATCGTCGTTTCCAACCGCGCTCTGCGCCATCGCCGCTTTCTTTCGCTTGGCCGGTTTTCCCCCCAAGTATGCCGCTGCCGCCCTCGTTTGTGATGCGGCGAGCGCACAAAACTTTAACGATCGAACCGGGCGGAGCGGACCATGCGACATTGTGTACTTGCACTGACGACGGCCGCGCTGCTCTGCGCGTGCGGCGGCGCCGAACCGCCGCAGCCGCCGGCCGACACGGGCTACGCCGCGACGCTGCACCAGAAGCTGCTCGACGCCAAGCCCGGCGACGTGATCGAGATTCCGGCCGGCCGCTTCGCGTTCGACCGCAGCCTCGTGCTGCGCGCGAGCGGCATCACCATCCGCGGCGCGGGCATGGACAAGAGCGTGCTCACTTTCAAGGGCCAGAAAGCCGGCGCCGAGGGGCTGCTCGTCAACGGCGACAACTTCCTGATCGAAAACCTGACGATCGAGGATTCCAAGGGCGACGGCCTCAAGATCAGCGAATCCAACCACGTCACGATCCGCGGCGTGAAGGTGCAGTGGACCGGCGGGCCGAGCACGAAGAACGGCGGCTACGGCCTGTATCCGGTCAAGACGACGAACGTGCTGATCGAAGACAGCGTCGCGATCGCGGCGTCCGATGCGGGCATCTACGTCGGCCAGTCGAAGGACGTGATCGTGCGGCGCAGCCGCGCCGAGTTCAATGTCGCCGGCATCGAGGTCGAGAACACGGTCAACGCCGACGTGTACGACAACGTCGCGACGAACAACACGGGCGGCATCCTCGTGTTCAACATGCCGGCGCTGTCGCAGCAGGGCGGGCAGATCCGCGTGTTCAAGAACAGGATCGTCGACAACAACACCGACAACTTCGGCGCGAAGGGCACCCCGGTCGCGAGCGTGCCGGCGGGCTCGGGCATGGTCATCAATTCCAATGACGACGTCGAGATCTTCGACAACGACATCGCCGACAACCGTACCGCGAACATCATCGTGTCGAGCGTGTACTCGACCGGCTACAAAGACAGCAGCATGGCCAAGGATTTCGATCCGTATCCCGAACGCATCAACATCTACGGCAACCGCCTGAAGGGCGGCGGCAATTCGCCCGACGGCGTCGATCTCAAAGCGCTGCGCATGGCGACGATGGGCCTGACCGGCAGCTTCCCCGACGTGCTGTGGGACGGCTACTTCAACAAGGATCGCAAAGTGGACGGCCAGCCGGCGCCGGGACCGCAGATCTGCCTCGCCGACGTGTCGGGCGTCATCAACGCCGACGGGCCGAACGGCTACGACAATCCGACGACCGACATCGCGCCGTTCCGCTGCAGCCTGCCGAAGCTGCCGGCCATCGACCTGAAGCGGACTTGAGCATGATGCGCACGACGGCGCGGAAGATCGCGCTGCTGCTCGTGGTGTTCGCCCTCGCCGCGTGCGCGCGGCAGGCGCCGCCGGTGACGTTCCATGCCGACGGCATGCCGGGCAAGCTGTCGGACTGGAGCGTCGTCGTCAGCGACGGCGCGACGCTGCGCCTGAACGCCGGTGTCGTCCCGTACGATCTGAACTCGGCGCTGTTCAGCGACTACGCGCACAAGCTGCGCACGATCTGGATGCCAAACGGCGTCGCGGCGAAATACGACGCCGATGCCGCGTTCGATTTTCCGGTCGGCACGATCATCTCCAAGACGTTCTATTTTCCGCTGCCGGACGCGCAGTGGGACGGCAAGTCCGTCGCGCGCGTCGATCCCGCCGGCAGCGATCTCGTCGGCGAAAAACTGGACTTGTCCAAGGTGCGCCTGATCGAAACGCGCCTGCTGGTGCGGCGCGAAGCCGGCTGGATCGCCCTGCCCTACGTCTGGAACGACGCGCAGACCGACGCGAAACTCGAGCGCATCGGCGCGATCGTGCCGCTCGAACTCGTCGACGCGGCCGACGCGCGCACCGAGATTTCGTACCAGGTGCCCGACCAGAACCAGTGCGGCAGCTGCCACAACACCGACAATCTCGCGCGCGTGCTGCAGCCGATCGGCCCGAAGGCGCGCCATCTGAACCGCGACTTCGACTACACGGACGGCCGCGCGAACCAGCTCGCGAAGCTCGCGCAGGCCGGCTATCTCACGGGCGCGCCGCAACCCGCGGCGGCGCCGCGCGCGGCCGACTGGCACGACGCCGGCGCCCCGCTCGACGCCCGGGCCCGGGCCTATCTTGATATCAATTGTGGACATTGCCACAGTGCGAAGGGGCCGGCGAACACGTCGGGCCTGATGCTCGACGTGCACGCGCAACCCGGCATCCACATGGGCTGGTGCAAACAGCCGGTCGCGGCCGGCAAGGGGACCGGCGACCGCCTGTTCGACATCAAGCCGGGCGATGCGGCGGGTTCGGTCGTCGTGTACCGGATGGACAGCGACGATCCGGCCGTGATGATGCCCGAAATCGGCCGCTCGACCGCGCATCGCGAAGCGGTGAAGCTCGTCGGCGACTGGATCGACGCGCAGCAAGGGGCTTGCAACTGACACCAGAACAACCGGCACGACGAATGCCGGACGACCCGGGGAGTGGACCATGAAACTGAGTCAACCTGATCTGAATCGACGCGCGCTCGTCGTGTGCCTGCGGTACGCGCTCGCGAGCGGATTCATCGCGTGCGCGTCGGGAACCGCGCTCGCTCAAGAACCGGCAAGGGACGCCGACACGACGCTCGAACGCGTCGTCGTGACGGCCCAGAGCCGCGAGCAGGAACTGCAGGAAGTGCCGATCGCGATCCAGGTGATCAACGACAAGCTGATCGACGAGACGACCGCGTACGACATCCAGGACATCGACACGTTCGTGCCGGGACTGTCGGTCACGGGCCAGAAGACGCAGCCCTACTTCGCGATCCGCGGCATCTCGACCGGCGACTTCGGCATCGGCACCGACCCCGCGGTCGGCGTGTACATCGACGGCGTGTACTCGGCGCGCTCGGGCGGTTCGGTGCTCGCGTTCAACGACGTCGAGCGCATCGAGGTGCTCAAGGGTCCGCAGGGCACGCTGTTCGGCCGCAACAGCGCGGCGGGCGCGGTGTCGATCGTCACCAAGCAGCCGGGCATGGACGTCGAAGGTCGCCTGCGCACGCGCTTCGGCAACGACGGCCAGCGCTACGTCGACGGCCTGATCAACACGCCGCTCGGCGAAACGACCGCGCTGCGCGTGAGCGCGCTGCGCAACGAGAGCGACGGCTGGCTGCGCGACGCGGCGACCGGCCGGGATCTCAACGGCGACGACAACTGGGCCGCGCGCGCGGCGTTCCGCTGGGATATTTCGAACGACACGACCGCGGTGCTGAGCTACGACCACGAAAATCTCGACCAGCTCGCGCGGCCGGCGATCGGCATCGTCGCGCTGCCGGCGGCGCCGGGCCGTCCGCCGTCGCCGCCCGATCCGAACCTGTACCTCGATCCGCGCCACGCGCCGGTGTTCAACGACGTCGAAGGCAACGAGGAATCGCGCAAGTTCGACGGCGCGACGTTGCAGGTCAACCACGACGCGGGCTGGGGCCACATCAGCTCGACCACGGCGTGGCGGCAGTTCGACACGGTCAACCGCGAGGACGAGGACGGCACGAACCGCCGCAACCTCTATCTCGACACCGCGAACATCGAAGACAATCGCAGCGTTTACCAGGAATTCAAATTTTCCGGCAACAACGAGCGCGTCGACTGGGTCGCGGGCGCGAGCTACTACCGCGAGCAGGCCAAGCAGACCTCGCAGGTCAACGTGTTCACCGACAGCCTCGATACGCTGATCCGCAACCAGGGCATCGCGCCGACGCCGGACGGCACGCTGTTCGGCTATTTCACCGACGTGCTCGGCTCGTTCGGCGTACCGCTGTCGCTGCTCGACCACCGCTGGCGCGAAGAAATGAACAACACGGCCGACTCGCGCGCCTACGCGCTGTTCGGCGACACGATCTGGAAATTGAACGACCACGCCAACTTCACGGTCGGCCTGCGCTACACGCGCGACACGAAGAAGTTTTCGTGGCTCAACGGCCCGCGCAGCGCAGCGTCGCTCGACGCGACGCTCGCGCAGATCCAGCCGCTGATCGCCGAGCTGCCGCCGGAGCTGCAGGAACAGGCGCTGATCGCGCTCGCGGTCGCGAGCGGCGACATCGTGTTTTCCAACGGCGCGCTCGAAGGCGTGAAGGTGAAGGACAGCGATTCGTGGAGCGATGTCAGCCCGCGCTTCGTGTTCGACTACCACGTCGATCCCGACACGATGGTGTTCGCCTCGCTCGCCAAGGGCTACAAGGCCGGCGGCTACAACAGCCTCGACATCGGCGCGAAGTTCGACAACGAAGACGTGTGGAACTTCGAAACGGGCATCAAGCAGGCGCTGCCCGACTACGACCTGCAGTGGAACGCGTCGATCTACAAGTACGTGTATTCCGACCGCCAGGCGATACGGCTCGATCCGAACAGCGCGGGCTCCGGCGTGCCACGCTATCTCGTGGACACGAGCGACGAGGAAGCCTGGGGCGTCGACATCGGCCTCGTGTGGCAGCCGACGAGCGCGTTCACGCTCGACGCGAACGCGGCGTTCATCGACGCGACGTTCAAGGACAAGACCGCGCCGAGCGGCGTGGATCTTTCCGGCCAGGCGACCGGCGAGCCGTATTTCTCGTTCTCGTTCGGCGGCACGTATCGCTGGGCGCTCGGCGGCGGCGGCGATCTGGCGCTGTCGCTGCGCCACGCGTATCGCGGCAAGAGCCGCTGCAACGCCGACTCGGTGCTGCAGGGCGATTGCACGCTGAGCCCGAATTTCGACGTCGGCGCGGCGCAGCAGCGCACCGACGTGCGGCTGGGCTGGAACGACGCGTCGAAGCACTGGCGCGTCGCCGCGTTCGCGACGAACGTGTTCGACAAGCGCTACGTCGAGGGCGTCGGCAACTACACGACCGACGTGTTCGGCACGACCTACGCGACGATCAGCGCGCCGCGGATGTATGGGGTGGAGGTCGAATACCAGTTCTGATTCGTCCGCCGCCGGACATACCGCATTGCGACGGCTGCTGAACAAAGGACTCCCTCTCCCCCAAGCTCGCTTGGGGGAGAGGGTCGGGGTGAGGGGGAAACGCCGCGTACCTCCTCGATCTCGACGAAGTGCGACGCCTCGCCCCCTCACCCCAGCCCTCTCCCCCGGCGCGGCCGGGGAGAGGGAGTTTCTCGCGGCGTCGCGATGTACGCCGCTCGATGCCCCGGCAACGCCCTACCCCGCGTAAGCTATCGCGCTTCGCCGTCCACCGGCCTGCCCGCGCGCGCCCATGTCCGACCTCCTCGCCGCCGTCGTCCTCGGCATCATCGAAGGCATCACCGAGTTCCTGCCGATTTCGAGCACCGGGCATCTGCTGATCGCCGAGTACTGGCTCGGCGCGCGCTCGGACCTCTTCAACATCGCGATCCAGGCCGGCGCGATCCTCGCGGTGACGCTGATCTACCGCGAGCGGCTGTGGCACCTCGCGACGCATCTGTCGCAGCGTGAGGACCGCGACTACGCCGCGAAGCTCTCGCTCGCGTTCGCCATCACCGCCGTGCTCGGCCTCGTCGTGTCGAAGGCCGGCTTCAAGCTGCCGACGACGGTGACGCCGATCGCCTGGGCGCTCCTCGTCGGCGGCGTGTGGATGATCGCGGCGGAATGGTTCGCGCAGCGGCGGCCCGATCGCACGACGATCACCTGGACGGTCGCCGCGCTCGTCGGCCTCGCGCAGGTCGTCGCCGGCATGCTGCCCGGCACGTCGCGCTCGGCCGCGACGATCTTCGTCGCGATGCTGGCCGGCACGAGCAACCGCGCCGCGGCGACCGAGTTCGCGTTTCTCGTCGGCATCCCGACGATGTTCGCCGCGAGCGGCTACGAACTCGTCAAGACGCTGCGCGGCAATGGCGCGGCGAACGAGGACTGGACCGCGCTCGGCGTCGCGTTCGCCGTGTCGACGGTCACCGCGTTCGTCGCGGTGAAGTGGCTGCTCGGCTACATCCGCACGCACCGCTTCACGCCGTTCGCGGTCTATCGCATCGCGCTCGGGATCGCGCTGCTGCTGGGCCTGCCGGCGGGCGCGTGACGGCGCCCCCGAGGTATCTTGCCGCCAATCCCATCGAAAGGAGGCACGCATGAACGCGAACGAGGCAACCGCAACCGGCCCGGCTCACCGGCATTCGCTGTTCGACCGCCTCGCCGGCCGCGTCACGCACGCGGTCGGAACGCCGGCCGCCTTCGCGATCGCCATGCTCATCGTGATCATCTGGGCCGCGACGGGACCGCTGTTCGGATATTCGGAAACCTGGCAGCTCATCATCAACACCGGCACGACGATCGTGACGTTCCTGATGGTGTTCGTGATCCAGCAGTCGCAGAACAAGGACAGCGTCGCGCTGCATCTGAAGCTCAACGAACTGCTCGCGTCGCATCATTCGGCGAGCAACCGGCTGATCGCGATCGAGGATCTCGACGAGGAAGAGCTGCTGGTGCTGCGCAAGTTCTATTGCCGGCTCGCCGAACTCGCGGCGCAAAGCCACGGGCTCAAACAGACGCACTCGCTCGACGAAGCCGACGACGCGCACGAAGCGAAGCTGAAGGCGCCGCGCAAGCGCTGAGGCGGTCTAGCGCGCGCCGGTCGGACGCGATTGGAGTTCGGCGCGGGCCGATACGCCGCGGATGCCCGAACGGGCGGCAAGCTCGATCGCACGCGGCGGCAGGTCGACGCCTCGCGCTTGCGCAGGAATCGTCAGCGCGAACAGTTCCGCCAGCGCGTCGCCGCGCGTGCGCGCTTCGTCGGCCAGCGCGGCGAGCGCGGCGAACGCGTCCGCGTCGCCGCGCCGGTGACGCACGATCGCGTCGACGGTTTCGGCCCGCACGCGCGCGAGCCAGTCGCCGGCCGGCATGCGCATGCGCGCGTCGGCGAGCCATTGCGCCGCCTCGTCGACGCGATCGAGCCGCAGCGCGGTTTCGGCCGACGAAAGCAATGTTTCGACGTAAACGCCGGGCATGTCGCGCGTACGCAGACGTTCGCGCAGCGCGGCGAGCATCGGCTCGGCACCGACGGGATCGCCGGCGCGCGAACGCTCGCGCGCATACAGGCTTTCAAGCTCCCAGCGATTCGTATCGTCCCGCAGCGCCTCGAGGCGCGCGCGGATCGCGTCGAGTTGCGCAAGCGCCGCGGCCGGATCGCCGCCGAGGCGCGCGACGATCGCGAGCTGCACGCTGCAGGTCAGCGCCGTCGTTTCGGTTTCGCTCGCCGCGCAACGCTCGGCCGCCAGGCGCGCCGCCGCAAGGTCGACGCGACGGAGCAGCAGCTCGACTTCGACGGCGCCGAATTCGGCTTCGTCGCCCGGTTGCGTGCGATAGTGCGCCAGGGCCGCCGCCGCCGCGTCGTAGCGCCCCTGGCGCACCGCCAGAGCGACGGCGAGCTTGCCGACCGCGATGCGAACCAAACCTTGCAGGGGCGCTTCGCCCAGCGCCTCGAGGCGGCGTTCGGCCGCCGCGTAGTCGGCCAGATACACGTCGGCCTGCAATGCTTCGAACCCCAGCACCGAAAGATCGCGCGGATCGCCCGACGTCTCGGCAACGGCCGTTGCGCGCGCGATCAACTCCCGCGTCTGCGCAAACTCGCCGCGATAGGCCCTGCGCAGCGACTCGGCGCGCAGGCCGAACACTTCCAGCTCGATATTGCCGGCCGCACGCGCTTCCTCAAGCAGCGACCGCAGACGTTCGCCGTCCGATTCGCGGCGGCGCGTTTCGCCGTACATGCGCACGCGCAGCGCGCCGAGCCGATCGCCTGCGGCATCGAACTGGTTCGCCGCGCGCTCGAATCGATCGTCGACACCGGCGCGGCCGGCCAGCATCGACGCGCGCGCGGCGAGAAACTGCGCGAGCCCGCGCTGTCGCGACCACCCGGCGCGCGCGGCGATCGTATCGGCACGCTCGGCATCCTGCACCGCGCGCTCCAGCGCGTTGCTGCCGACTTCCGCTTCGCCGCGCGCCAGCAGTGCGTCGACCCGCAGCGCCGTCGGCTGCAAGCTCCAGTCGATCGGCGTCAGAGCGCGCAGCGCGTCGTCGGCGCGCCCCGCGGCCAGGAGCGCGCGCGCGAATCGGATCGCGTAGGTCGGCTGCATCGGATAACGCTGCGTCAGTTTCTCGTAGGCCGCGACGGCTTCGGCATAGTCGCGCTGAATCATCAGGCGTTGCGCCGTCACGATATCGGCCGCGACAGGCGGCAGGCGCGCGATCCAGTCGGCCGCAAGCGCCAGTTGTTCGCGCGCGGCGCCAAGGCGACCGAGATCGCCGAGCAGCTCGGCCTGCTGTACGCGTGCCAGCGAAAAACGGGGAGCGGACTGCAGCACACGGTCGAACGCGCGCACCGCGTCGGCCGGACGCCGCGCGTCGCGCAGAGCCAGCGCTTCGACGTAGTGCTGCGCCGCCTCGGCGTCGAGCGCGAGCGGCGGCTCGTCGTGCGCGACCGGACGGGCGACGAGCGCGGCCACGATGTCGCGCGCGAGCGTGTCGACGCGCGCCGCGACATCGGCGAGCGGGGCCGTCACGGCGAAATCGCGTTGCGGCTCGACGCCGGCCAGGTGCGCGCGCAGGCGCACGGTCGCCGCATCGCCGGGCTGCGCCACGGCCGACAGCAGCACGATGTGTACCTGGCCCGAGCTCCCCTCGTCGCCATCCGCCAGACGCGGCGCGTCGACGACGACGACGCCGGGTTCGCGCGAGAGCTTCCATTCGAGCCATGCGCGCATCAGGGCCGAGGCCCAGTGTCGCGGCGTCGCCGCCGTGCTCTTGTCGCCCTCGGCATCGAGCAGCACGACGCGCGCCGGCCCGGCCTCGGTATGCGCGAGCCGCGGCGCGAGTACCTTGACCACGAGCACCGCCGCGGCGAGCGCGAACGCGGCGGCGAGCAGCAGCGGGCGCACGCGCGGACCCGATCGCCCGACCGCCGCCGTCGCGGTCGGCGCCGGCACCGTCCGCTCGGAGACGACCTCGACCGGCATCGGCGGTTCGAACACGTAGCCGCCCTTGGCGACGGTGCGCAGCCAGGTCTTCGCCGGTTCGCCCAGTGCGTTGCGCACGAGCCAGACGCTTTGCGACAGGTTCGCGTCCTCGACGACCGCGCCCTTCCAGACGCGCTGGAACAATTCGTTGCGCGAATGCAGCAAGTACGGTTCGGCAATCAGCAAGCACAACAGATCGAACGGCCGCTGCGGCAGCTCGGTAGCCGTGCCGTGGAGGACAACGCGGCGATAACGCAGATCGACGATGAGATCGCCGAGCCGCAGCTCGCGTGCTTCGGGCGGCCATGGAAGGGTCGGCTCGGACATGCGCAGACGGTTTCCGACGACGTAGGGGTTTGCGGCCGCGGCGGGAACGGCGCGATATCGTCGCTACGGGCGCAAGAATACCTCGGCTCGCTTGCGCGCGACATGGCGGTGAAGCGCCGGTCATTCCTGCAACACGCTCGTACGAATGACGCGGCGGCCCCGGCGCGCGCTCGCATCGCCGCCGCGGCCTGTGCGGCGCGACGCAAAAAAGCGGCAACGCCTCTCGGGGCGTTGCCGCGTCGTTTCGCGCAAGTTCCCCGTTGGGGCTGCGCCGCGCCGCTTCACAGCGGTGCGCGATCCGGTTTGTCAGGGGGAATGTCAGCGCACGACCGGATCGCTGTCGCTCGGTTCAATTACTGCATCCTTAGCAAAGTCAGCGTCACGCGCGCGTCAAGCCGCGAGACGGTGCTTGAGGTCGCGCATCTCGTCGTGCGCGCGCTTGAGTTCGGGATAGTGGCGTTCCGCCAGACGGCGAACTTCGAGGCTTTCGTCGTCGTTGAGTTCGTCGCGGAACGCTTCGAGAATCCGGTCTTCGGTCTGCTCGAGCTGCGCGACGTATACCGCCTCGCTGTCCTTGGTCATGCTCGCGCGGACGTCGGCGTACATCTTGCGAAGCGAGCCGAACACCGTGCCGCCCGAGGCGACATCGCCGCCGTGCGCGGCGACGTGCGACGCGAGATCGGCGGAGACGGCGCGCTTGATGGTCGCCATCCGCAGGAACAGGTTTTTGTACGCCGGCAGCTTCACCTTCGCCGCGGCTTCGGTGTAGAAGTTCTCGCCGTCGTTGAGCAGTTCGATCAAATCGTTGAGCTTGCTGGTGGTCGTGGACATGTGTCTTTCCTCGTATCGTATGCGTGCGGCCCGCGGGCCTTGAGGCCATCCCTGGCCGTTGCGCTCAGGGTGCGCGTCGTCCTTGCGGCCGATCGCTAGACGCGGCGGCGTCCCGCGATCAGCGAAATCACGAACAGCACCAGGAACACGAAGAACAGGATCTTCGCGATACCGGCAGCGACGCCGGCGAGGCCGCCGAAACCCAGCAGCGCCGCAATCAGGGCGACGACCAGAAACACGAGAGCGTAGTGCAGCATGGCGTTCTCCATTCGCTCGTTTGAGGGAATCCGCGGACGCTTCGGCGTTCCGGGGGCGAATGGATATAGTCAATCGACGTGCCAACTTCGCATTTCGAAAAAACTGTCGAAGTATCAGTTGCTTCGGGCCGGCGAATTTTCGTCGGCCAAAGGCGGATTGCAGGAAAGAAAAAGTGCATCATGCGGGGTGCACGACATCTTGGAGGATCTGTGAACGAATCGCCCGCTCCCATTCGCGAACGCGTACTGCTGGTCGACGACGACAGCACCGTGCTGCGCACCTTCCGCCTGTGCCTGGAGGACGCCGGCTACCAGATCAACGTCGCGCACAACGCCGCGTCCGCGATCGCCGCGGTATCGCGCAGCGTGTTCGACGTGTGCGTGCTCGACATCTCGCTCGGCGACGAATCCGGGCTCGAACTCCTGCCGCAGTTGCGCGCCGCCGCGCCTTGGATGCGCGTGATCATGGCGACGGCCGAATCCGATGCCGCGATCGCCGTCAGCGCGATGCGCGCGGGCGCCGCCGACTATCTGATCAAACCGTGCGGCCCCGACGAACTGATCCACGCGGTCGAACAGCAGTTGCAGGCGCGGCGACTGGAGCGGCGCATCGAAGAGCTCGAATCGGGCCGCGACATCGCACCGGCCGAGCATTTCGACAGCGCGAACGCGGCGATGGCGCGCCTGCTCGAAACCGCGCGCCAGGCCGCCGAAACCGATGCGACCGTGCTGATCCTCGGCGAAAGCGGCACCGGCAAGAACATGCTGGCACGCGCGATCCATGCGTGGAGCAACCGGCGCAAGGCGTCGTTCGCGACCGTCAACTGCCCTTCCTTGTCGGCCGAACTCCTCGAAAGCGAACTGTTCGGTCACGTCAAAGGCGCATTCACGGGCGCGCACGAGCACCGGTCGGGGCGCGTGCAGGTCGCCGAGGGCGGCACGCTGTTTCTCGACGAAATCGGCGAGTTTCCGCTTGCGCTGCAGCCGAAATTTCTGCGCTTTCTACAAGACCGCGAGTACGAACGCGTCGGCGACCCGCGCACGCGCAAGGCCGACGTGCGCCTGATCGCCGCGACCAACGCCGATCTCGGCGCCGCCGTCGCGAACGGCACGTTCCGCTCCGATCTGTACTATCGCCTGAACGTCATCAGCCTCACCGTGCCGCCGCTGCGCGAGCGGCCCGAGGACATCCTGCCGATCGCGCACGATCTTCTGACCACCCTCGTCGCGCGCTACCGGCGTCCGGCGCGGCGTTTCTCGGAGTCGGCGCGCAACGCGCTGCTGGGCTATTCGTGGCCCGGCAACGTGCGCGAGCTCGCCAACGCGATCGAACGCGCGGTGATCCTGTGCGGCGGCGAGGACATCGGCTACGAACACCTGCCGTTCACCGCCGCGAACGCCGCGGCGAGCCTCGCCAGCGCGACGCCGCGGGCGGGCGATCCGGTCACGCTGGAGGCGCTCGAACGCGCGCATATCGAGGCGATACTCGGCGCGACGCCGACGCTCGACACCGCCGCCAGGACGCTCGGCATCGATGCGTCGACGCTGTATCGCAAGCGCAAGAGCTACGGCATCGGATAGAACTATTTGACGCCGGCGGCGCTGTTGAACGCGCCGATCGCCTCGACGAGATCGGTCACCGCCGCGCGTTCGGCATCGGTCAGGTCGGGATGCCACGTGTCGAGGATCAGCACCACGCGCGTAAGGTCGCTGCGGTTCCACGCCTCGTGCTCGTACGTGTCGTCGAACACCACGCAGCGGCCTTCCTCCCACACGTGATCGATGCCGCCGACGCGCAGCGCGCAGTCGGGCGGCACCACGAGCGGCAGATGCGTGACGAGCCGCGTATTCGTGACGCCGCGATGCGGCAGGATGTGCGCGCCGGGCGTCAGCACCGAGAACAGCACTTCCGGCGCGTGTTCGCGGATGCGCACGATCGGCAGCGTGTCGAGCACGGCCGCGGTATGCGGACAGCGCGCGGCGTTGTCGTCGCGGCGCTCGCCGTGGCGGTAGAAGAAAAAGCCCTGCCAGGCCTGCTGCCCGTTCGTGCCGCGCAGATAGTCCTCGACCCGGGCCGCCGAATCGAATCGCAGAAACGGCTCGAAGCCGTGGTCGGCCGCGAGCATGTTCAGAAGCTCGGTGCGGATCGCGCCGGTTTGCGCCTCGAGCGCCGCAAGCCACGGAAACAGCGCACGGTCGTAGTAGGGACGCGACGCAAGATCGGGAAAGAACAGAAACAACGGACGCTGGCGCGGATCGGGATAGTTCGGCGGCGTCTCGCCGAGGTAGATCGCGAGCGCGCGTTCGACACGCGCGAGCGCGTCCGCGCCATAGCGCGTGCGCAGCGGTGCGAAGCTGTTTTCGAACAGGCGGCGGCGGCCGTAGTCGACCGTGCGCATCGCCGCGAGCACCGTGGGCCGCAGGCCCGGCGGCGTCGTCGCTTCGCTGAGCCAGCGGCCCTGCGCCTGCGCCTGTCGCACCGCGCGGAAATACTGCACCAGCGCCTCGTCGCCGAGGCCGAGCTGTTCGAGCGCGACGCCCAGGTGCAGGCGCGCGACGTAGTAGTCGGGATCGAGTCGTACCGCGTCGGTCAGCGCCTGCACGCCGCGCTGCGCGTCGCCGCCGGCGCGATAGGCGAGGCCGAGGCTCTTGTGCGTTTCGGCGTCGTTCGGCGCGGCGGCGCGCGCGCGTTCGAGGAGTTCCACGGCCTGCGCCGGCTGCTGCTGCGCGAGCCGGCACATCGCCAGGAAGTTCAGCGCCTCGACCGAGCCTGCGTCGACGTCGAGCACGCGCCGGTAGACCGCCTCGGCTTCGGCGATGCGTCCCTGCGTCGCCGCCGCGCGCGCGGCGTCGACCAATGCCGTCGCCGGCGACGGCATCGATGCGTGCTTCTCGGTCATTGCGTCGAGGCTCCCCTGCCCGATCCGGACCCCGCCGGGGCGCATGCCCCGGTCGATCCGTCAGCGGCTACTCTGCAATTTGGCGTAGGTGCTGGCAAGCAGGCCTTCGTACGCCTGCCAGCGCCCGGGGGCAGGCCGAGCGGCAGGCCGCCGAGCCCGAACTGCGGTCCGCCCGGCACGAGCTGCGCAAGGCCCAGCGCCTGCGCCAGCGCGCGGCCGTTGCCGATCGGATCGGCGAAGAGCGCATCGGGGTCGACGCGCACGACCTTGAGGCCCTGCGCCTCGTTGCAGATGCGCGTGTGTTCGAGCGCGGTGCCGAGCCACGTCGCCGCGGCGTCGGGATCGAACGCCGGGAAGCCTTCGAGCCAGCCGTACGCGAGCCAGTTCACGAGCAGGTCGCGCGAATCCTCGCGCTCGACGATGACGAGCGTCGCGCCGGGAAACGAATGGCGGATCAGCGGCAGAAAACGCGCGTCCCAGCGCAGCAGCCAGTCGACCTGCACCTGGCCTTCGAGGTCGGCGCCGGTGCGCGCGGCTTCGGCGTCCCAGCGCGCGCGGCGCTCCGCGGCCTGTTGCGGATCGGCGGTGAACGCGGCGAACGCCGGATTGAAGAAATCGTCGCGCCGCTGCGCGGTGCCCATCGCGCGATCGCGCAGGAGCTGCACGCCGGGCTGGCCGGAGATCAGCGCCGCGACGCGCTCGACCATGCCGCCCGGCAGACCGACGAGAAACACCGGCGCCTTGCCGGCCGGTGCGGGCGCGGGCTCGGACAGGCGCGCGAGGAACTCGTCGGTGAGCGGCGGCTGTTCGTGCACGCGCGCCTCGAGCATCGACTGCGATTCGACGAACGCCGGCAGCGCCTGCGCGACGTCGTCGCGGCGGTCGGCGAGCACGCCGTAGCGATGCGCGGCCTGCGACACGTGGCGCGGATGCAGTTGCAGCGGACGCAGCGTTTCGAGCAGCGCCACGGCGTCGGCGTCGCGGCCTTCGCGCTGCGCCGAACGCGCACGCAGCAGAATCAGGTCGGGATCGTCCGCGGTGAACTCGGCCACGCGCGCGGCCAGCGCGTCGGCGCCGGCGTGGTCGCCGAAACGTTCGTGCAGCAGCGCGAGACGCTGCAGCGGCGTCGGATCGCCCGGACGGCGCTGGGCGATCTGGTTCCACACCGCCTGGGCGCCGGCGAGATCACCGAGCTGCGAGAGCAGGTCGCCGAGCGCGGCTTCGATCGTCAGTTCCTCCGGATAGTCGGTGAGGTACTGCCGGTACAGCGCCACCGCTTCGTCTTCGCGGCCGAGCGCGGCGAGCGAACCGGCGAGCATCTGCACCGCGCGCACCTGGCGCGGCTGCAGCGCGAGCGCCTGGCGGTACAGCGCGACGGCCTGTTCGAGATCGCCGCTCTTGCGCACGACGTCGCCGAGGCCGAACAGCGCGATCGCGCGGAAGTCGGCGACGTCGAGCAGCCCCGTGAAGTGGGCGCGCGCCTCGTCGACGTTGCCGGCTTCGAGCACGAGCTGGCCGAGCAGGAAGCGTGCCGCGTGCAGGTTCGGCTGCAGCGCCAGCGCGTTGCGCGCGGCCTGCTCGGCGAACGTGGTATTGCCCTTGAGCGTCAGCGCGCGCGCAAGGTACAGCTGGATCACGCCGTCCTTCGGCGCGCGATCGGCCGCGGCGGTGAGGTACGACAGCGCCTTGTCGAGTTCGCCGCGGTCGAGCAGGATGCGGCCGAGGCCGCCGAGCGCGATCGGATCGTCCTCGCGCTGGCGCAGCGACGTGCGGTACAGCGATTCGGCCTTGGCGCCGTCGCCCTGCGCCTCGACGAGCTGGGCGAGCAGGTTGTAGGCGCCGGGCAGGTTCGGATCGAGCGCGAGCGCGCGCTCGACCGTCACGCGCGCGCCGACGTTGTCGCCGTCGAGCAGATACAGGCCGGCGAGATCGAGCAGCACGTCGGCGCGGTCCGGCGCGAGCGCGTAGGCGCGGTCGAACAGCAGGCGCGCCTCGGCGTAGTCGCGGCGCTGCCGGCGCAGCGCGCCGAGCATGTGCAGCACGTCGACGTTGTCGGGCTGGCTGGCGAGCAGCGCGCGGTAGCCGGACTCGGCCTCGTCGAGACGACCGTTCAACTGAAGTTTGAGGTATTCATCAAGCATGGCGGGCACGGACCGGAACGCGGAGCCGGTCATTATGCCGCAGGCGGCGGCGCGGCGCTTCGCGTACCGGGCGGGGCCGCGCGACGCGGCGCCAAGCTCTATGATGTCGCCACGGACGCCCACGGACTGCGCGTTCATCCCACGATGCGCCCTATGACGCCCCACGACGATCTCGTAACCCTGCTGCGCGCCGCCACCCCGCTGATCGCGATCGAAACGCCCGAGGAGAGCCGGGCGATCGAAAGCTTTCGGCATGCGATCGGCGACGCGCTGCTGCCGCTCTACCGCTGGAGCATCACCGCCGGCCTGCGCCGGCTCGACATCGACGAGGACGACGACGAGTCGATCGCCCCCGACGCGTCGTACACGCTGCAGGCGATGCGCGCCGCGAGAGAGCGCGGCGTGTACCTGATGCTCGATTTCAATCCCTACCTGCGCTATCCGATGGTGATGCGGCAGCTGCGCGAGATCGTGCAGCGCCAGGGCACGGCGGCGCACACGATCGTGCTGGTCGCACCGAAGCTCGACATTCCCGAGGAACTGGCACCGTACGTCACGCGGTTTTCGCTGAGCCTGCCCGACGTGCACGCGATCGCCGACGTGGTGCGCTCGGAGGCCGCGCAGTACACGCGCGAGACCGGCCGACGCGTGGAGGTCGATGCCGACGCCGCGCGCGCGATCGTGCGCAACCTCGTCGGGCTGTCGCTCGCGGACGCGCGCCAGATCACGCGCCAGCTGATCTGGCGCGACGGCGCGCTCGGCCCGTCCGACCTGCCGGAGCTCGCGAAGGCGAAGTTCGAACTGTTGAACCGCGACGGCCTGCTGCATTTCGAATATCACACGTCGCAGTTCGCCGACGTCGCGGGCCTGGCGCGGCTCAAGCGCTGGATCGCGCAGCGCCGCGGCGCGTTCGTCGGCGCCAAGAGCGCGATCAGGCTCGATCCGCCCAAGGGCGTGTTGCTGCTCGGCGTGCAGGGCTGCGGCAAGAGCCTTGCCGCGAAGGCGATCGCCGGCGGCTTCGGCGTGCCGCTCGCGCGGCTCGATTTCGGTTCGCTGTACAACAAATTCCACGGCGAGACCGAACGCAACCTGCGCGCGGCGCTCAAGAACGCCGAACTCCTGTCGCCCTGCGTGCTGTGGATCGACGAGATCGAGAAGGGGCTCGCGCAAGGCACCTCCGACGACGGCGTGTCGCGGCGCGTGCTCGGTTATCTGCTCACGTGGATGGCCGAGCGCAAGGCGAACGTCTTCCTCGTGGCGACGGCGAACCAGGTGCACGAACTGCCGGCCGAACTCCTGCGCAAGGGGCGCTTCGACGAAATCTTCTTCGTCGACCTGCCGGATGCCGCCGTGCGCGCGGAAATCTTCCGCCTGCACCTGACCAGGCGCTCGCTCGACAAACTCGGCTTCGACACGGCCGCGCTCGCGGCGGCGGCCGAAGGATTCTCCGGCGCCGAAATCGAACAGGCGATCGTCGCGTCGCTGTACTCGGCCGCGGCCGAACAGCGCGATCTCGCGCAGGACGATCTCGTCGCCGAGATCCGGCAGACGCGGCCGCTGTCGGTGCTCATGGCCGAAAAAGTGGAGGCGTTGCGCGAATGGGCGCGGGAGAGGACGGTGCCGGCGGATTGACGAGCGCTCTACCCCAAGCTTGGTTGGGAGAGAGGGTTGAGCGAGGGGGCGACGCCAGGCAATTCCTCAACGTCGACGAAGTGCTACGCGTCGCCCCCTCACCCCAGCCCTCTCCCCCAGCTACGCTGGGGCGAGAGGAGAAAGCGCTACGGCGCCACGCGCGAGAGCTTCTCGGCGATGTAGTCCTCGGTCCAGCTGCGCAGCGTAAAGTCGCTGATGAAGCCGCAATGCCCGCCGGCCGGCGCGATCTCCAGTTCGGTCGTCGACGACAGTTTCAGATCCAGGAACCCCGCGACCGGAATGATCGGATCGTCGGCGGCCGTCAGCAGCGTCGCCGGCACGGAAAGGTCGGCGAGGCGGTCGCCGGCGATCGAATAGCCCTGCAGATACGCATCGAGCGTACCGAAGTCGGTGTGCCGCTCGACCATCGTGCGCGTCAGCTCGCGCATCGAGTAGTTCAGCTCGTTCTCGGCGAAGCGCGCCGACTGCGGATACAGCTTCTGCTTGCGCCTGAGCGATTCGCGCCACTTGCGCATGAAATAGGCGTGGTAGAACCACGGCGCGCGCTCGATCGCTTCGAGGATCGCCGGCGGATGGATCGCCGGGCACACCGCGAGCGCGTACGCGAGCGCGATGCCGGCCGCCGGCGCGCGCAGCGCCACGCGCAGCGCGAAATTGCCGCCGAGCGAAAAGCCCGCTATCGCGAGCTTGGCGGGCTCGTACAGCCGCTCGATCTCGCGCACCGCGCCGACCACTTCGTCCAATCGGCAAGAATGGAACATTTCCTGGTTGAGATGATGCGTGTCGCCGTGGTCGCGAAAGTTGAGACGAAACACGTCCCACCCCTCGGCGAGCAGCCGCGCGCCGGTGTTGGTGAGGTACGCCGACTGCGCGCTGCCCTCCCAGCCGTGCAGCAGTACGACCAGGCCGCGCGCCGCGCCGCGCGCGCGCTGGCGCGTGTAGAAGCCCTGCAGGCGCACGTCGTCGCCGCAGTCGAGTATCACCTCCTCGACCGGGCCGTCGAGCGCCTCGCGGCGGCGCCGGAACAGCCAGCGGCGCACCCCGCTCGACGCGAGCACCGACTGCACGTGCGCGTTGCGCAGAAACCGATGAGGGTTGAAATCGCTCGCTCGCATGGTGCCGACGTCAGTCATTCAGACCGAGCGCCTCGACGATGCGTACGCGCGCCGCCTCGGCGGTGCGACGCCGGCCGTCGGCGCCCTGCTCGACCGGTGTGCAGAAGTGTACTTCGGCGGTCATGCCCGGTCCGCCGAGCACGCGCAGGAAGTTCGCGAGAAAACTTTCGCCGGGGCCGAACGCGACCGCGGGGTCCTGCCGTCCGTCGTTGCCGTAGCGCAGCGCGACCGGCTGCACCGGCACCTGCGCATCGACCGCGACCTGGAAGATGCGCGCGTGGAACGTGCGCACGCGGTCGCCGGCGCCGGTACCGCCTTCCGGGAACACGCCGACCGGCTTGCCTTCGCGCAGTCGCACGACGACGCGGTCCATCACCGCGGCGAGCGAGTGGCCGCTGCCGCGCTGGTGGTAGATCGTGCCGGCGCGGCTGGCGAGCCAGCCGACGAGCGGCCAGCGTCCGATTTCGGCCTTCGCGACGAAACACATGAATGCCTGACTGTGTAAAAGTTCAATATCCAGCCACGACAGATGATTGGCGACGAACAGCACCGGCCCGGGCACCGGCTGGCCGTAGCGGCGAATGCGAAAACCGAAGCAGCGCACGAGCCAGCGCGACCACCACGACACCATCCATTCGTCGAGCGGCTGCGCGCCGACGCGCACGCGCGAGCCGAGCGGATTGATCACGAGCAGTGCCAGCGGCAGCGCGATCAGGATGTGCACGAGCAGGAGCGGCGTGCGCACGAGATAGCGCAGGGGTCGCAAACGGTCGCGGCGCGGCGCGGGCATCGAGGAGTCGGCGGCGGAGTTCATTCGCGCAACTTTAACGAAGCGCGGCAGTACGCGCTATGAAACTCGCTCATGCAAGACGCGGCGCTGTCGTCGTTTCGTCACAATCGCGCGCTTGAAAAACGGAACGACCGTTTGTCACGGGTCGTTCAACGTGCGCGCCGCCTCGGCGAGATCGCCGACGTGCTGCTCCCACCAGCGCGGCTCGCCCACGTGCGCGAACGCGGCCGGAAACGCGGGGTCGCCCCAGCGCGCGGCGATCCAACCGGCCCAGTGCACCTGCCGCATCAGACGCAGCGGTTCGATCAGCGCGATCTCGCGGTAGTCGAAGTCGCGGAACTCCGTGTACCCCTCCAGCAGGAGATCGAGCGCACGCCGATCCGGCGCGAGCATCCACAGATCCTGCACCGCGGGACCCATGCGCGCATCGTCGAGATCGACGAAGTGCGGACCGTGGTCGGTCCACAGCACGTTGCCAGGATGACAGTCGCCGTGCAGACGCAGCGTACGTGCCGACGCGTGCGAAAACGCCGCCGCGAGCGGCGCGGCGAGCGCCTCGACCGCCGCGCGATAGCGCCGGTCGAGGCCGTCGGGCAAGAGCGGCGAGGCGAGCACCGCGGCCGATGCGCCGTACAGGAACGTGTCGAGATCGATCGCGCCGCGCGACGCGAACCGCGCGCGCGCGCCGACCGCATGGATGCGCGCGATCAGCCGGCCCATCCACGCGAGATGGTCGGCCGACTCGAGCGTCGGGGCGCGTCCGCCGCGGCGCGGATAGACGGCGACGCGAAAGCCTTCGACGTGATGCAGCGTCGCGCCGTCGATGACGAGCGGCGCGACGACCGGCAGTTCGGCGTCGGCGAGTTCCAGCGCGAACGCATGCTCTTCGGCGATCGCGGCGTCCGACCAGCGCGCCGGCCGATAGAATTTCGCCACGACCGGCGCGGCGTCTTCGATGCCGACCTGGTATACGCGGTTTTCGAAACTGTTCAGCGCCAGCAGGCGTCCGTCGGGCTCCAGGCCCACCGCGGCGAGCGACGCGAGCACGCGGTCGGGACTCAGGCTCGCGTACGGCGCGCCGGTCACTTCGCCGGCCGCGGCACGACCGCGAGCGTGATGCGCGAAATGCAGGCGAGATCGCCCTTGTCGTTGACGATGCGGATCTCCCAGACCTGCGTCGTGCGCCCGACGTGCAGCGGTCGCGCCGTGCCGGTGACTTCGCCGGCCTGCACCGCGCGCACGTGGTTCGCGTTGATTTCGAGCCCCACCGCGAGTTCCTTCGACGGATCGAGCGTGAGCACGCCGGCCATGCTGCCGAGCGTTTCGGCGAGCAGCACCGACGCGCCGCCGTGCAGGAGGCCGAACGGCTGGCGCGTACGCGCGTCGACCGGCATCGTCGCGCGGATGTAGTCGTCGCCGACTTCGACGATGCGGATGCCGAGCGCCGCGGCGGCCGTGTCGCGATTGAGGTCGTTCAGTTGCGCAAGGTCGGCGGCTT
The DNA here is from genome assembly GCF_025717065.2 of Tahibacter soli. Taxonomy (GTDB): domain Bacteria; phylum Pseudomonadota; class Gammaproteobacteria; order Xanthomonadales; family Rhodanobacteraceae; genus Tahibacter; species Tahibacter soli. The sequence continues at coordinate 86,054 of NZ_JAOVZO020000009.1, forward strand.
GTTTGAAAAGGCTCATCGTGGGTGCTCGCTGGTCGGTCGACGCCGCATTACAGCGGTTAGCGGCGCCGGGCGAAAGGGCGACATCGGCCGCGTCGCTATCGGCCCGGCGCCCCCATGCGCGACAATCGGTCCATCGCGACAGCGGAATTTGGCGTGACCCACACCGTAACGTTGGCTGCCAGCGGCAAGCGCTTCGACGTCGCCGCCGGCGAAACCGTCCTGGAAGCGGCGCAGCGCGCGGGTCTGGCGCTGCCGTATTCGTGCCTCTCGGGCGTCTGCGGCAGCTGCAAGGCCGGGCTGATCGAGGGCGACGTGACGTATCCGCGCAACCCGCCGGCCGCGCTCAACGCGGCCGAGCAGGCGCGCCATCAGGTGCTGCTGTGCCAGGCGGTACCGGCCGGCGACCTGACGATCGCCGCGCGCGAAATCGCATCGCTCGCCGACATGCCGCGCCGGACGATGCCGCTCAAGGTGATCGCGAAAGAGCGCCTGGCGCCCGACGTCGTGCGCCTGATGCTGACACCGCCGCGCGGCGAACGCCTGAACCGGCTCGCCGGCCAGTATCTCGACGTGCTGCTGCCCGACGGCAAGCGCCGCGCGTTTTCGATCGCGAACGCGCCGCACCAGGGCGTCGACATCGAGCTGCACATCCGCCACGTCGCCGGCGGCGGCTTCACCACGCGCGTGTTCGACGAGATCGACGTCGGCGCCGTGCTGCGCGTGGAAGGCCCGCTCGGCACGTTCGTGCCGCGCGAGGATTCCGAACGGCCGATGCTGCTCGTCGCCGGCGGCACCGGCTTTGCGCCGGTCAAGGCGCTGGTCGAGCACTTCGTGCACCTGGGCACTTTGCGCCCGATGACGCTGTACCGGGGCGCGCGCCGCGCCGAAGACCTGTACCAGCCCGAGCTGCCGCTGGGCTGGCAGCGCGACGCCGCGAACTTCCGCTACGTCCCCGTGGTCTCCGACCCGGAATTCGCCGGACCGCACCGACAGGGCCTCGTGCACGAAATCGTCATTGCCGAACACCCCGACCTTGCGGGTTTCGATGTATACATGAGCGGACCGCCGGCAATGATCGACGCGGGCCGCCGCAGCTTCGTCGACGCGGGTCTGCCGGAGGATCGCCTGTACTACGACAGCTTCGACTACGCGCCCGACGTACTCGCGGAAATCTTGAAGAACCGCGCCGGAATCCATGGCCTATGAAACGACTCGTACTCCTGTTGCTGCTTCTCGCCGTCGCGCTGCCCGCGCAGGCACTGCGCTGCGGCTCGCGCGTGGTCACGACCGGCGATCGCGACATCCTCGCGCGCGACCGCTGCGGCGAGCCCTACTACACCGACCAGATGGTGGTGGTCGACGTCTACGGCGCCGACGGGCCGGTCGAGCGCCAGGTCGAAAATGTCTACGACGTCTGGTATTACAATTTTGGCCCGCGCAAGCTGATGGTGCGGCTGCTGTTTCTGAACGGCCGCCTCGAGCGCGAAGACACGCTCGGCTACGGCGTCAACCAGCTCGGTGACAGCTGCAGCCTCGACAGCTACCCGAGCGGCATGTCGGCCGGCGAAATCGTCGCGTACTGCGGCCTGCCCGCCTCGCGCCACGAACAGCGCGAAGCGCTCGTGCGCCGCGACGGCCTGGGCCGCGAGCGCTATCGCCCGATACGCCGCGAAACCTGGACCTACGATCTCGGCGGCAACAGGCTCCTGCGCGTATTGACGCTCGAAAACGGGCGGCTGCAGAGCGTCGACACCGAGCGGCGCTGAAGCCGTGGAGCGCGTCGAGATCGCGTTGGCCGACGATCAGGCGCTCGTGCGCGAGGGCCTGAAGTCGCTGCTGCGCGGCCTCGGTATCGATGTGGTCGTCGAAGCGGCCGATGGCGAGGCGCTGCTCGCGGCGCTTTCGTCGCGGCGGGTGCAGGTCGTCGTGTCGGACATCCGCATGCCCGGCGTCGGCGGCGTCGACGCCCTGCGCGCCCTGCGCGAACGCGGCGACGCGACGCCGGTGGTGCTGCTCACGACGTTCGACGATTCGGCGCTGCTGCTCGACGCGGTCGACGCCGGCGCGCAGGGTTTTCTGCTCAAGGACGCCTCGCCCGAAGACCTGTGCGACGCGATCCGCCGCGTCGCGCGCGGCGAAGTGCTGCTGCAGCCGGTCGCGACCGAGCCGGTGCGCTCGCGCTACGCGTTTCACGCGCAGGACGCGCCGAAGGCGCTGTTCACCGAGCGCGAGGTCAGCATCCTGCGCCTGCTCGCCGGCGGCTATTCGAACAAGGAAATCGCGCGCAGCCTGTTTCTCGCCGAAGGCACCGTGAAGAACTACGTCTCGGACATTCTCGACAAGCTCGACACGCGCGACCGCACCCGCGCCGTGCTCAAAGCCATTACGCTGCGCATCATCTGAACGACGCGGCTCCGGTTACGCATGCGCATCTGCCTTTCGATGATCGTCAAGAACGAGGCGCCGGTGATCGAGCGCTGCCTCGCCTCGGTCAAGCCGTACATCCACGCGTGGGCGATCAGCGACACCGGTTCGACCGACGGCACGCAGGACATCGTGCGCCGCGCCCTGGCCGGCGTGCCGGGCGAACTGATCGAGCGGCCGTGGGTCGATTTCGCGCACAACCGCAACGAGGCGTTGGCGCTCGCGAAGAAGCACGGCGACGCCGCGCTCGTGATCGACGCCGACGAGGTGCTCGAAGTGGCTCCCGACGCGGCGCGTCCCGCGCCCGAAGCGCCCGGCCACATGTTCGAATTCCTGTTCGGCGACACGCGCTACGCGCGCGTCGCGCTGGTGCGGCTCGACCGCGACTGGCGCTGGGAGGGCGTGCTGCACGAAGTGCTCGTCTGCGACGCGCTGCGCGACGCCAGGCGCCTGCCCGGCTGGGCGGTCCGCATCTTCACCGACGGCGCGCGCAGCCGCCAGCCGAGCGCCGACAAGTACGCCGCCGACGCCGACGTGCTGCGCCGCGCGCTCGCCGCCGAACCGGAGCATGCACGCTACGCGTTCTACTACGCGCAAAGCCTGCGCGACGCGGGACGGCTCGACGAGTCGCTCGCCGCCTACGAGCGCCGCGTCGCGCTCGGCGGCTGGGACGAAGAACTTTACTATTCCAAATTGCAGATCGCGTCGTTGCGCGAACGGCTCGGCCGGCCGTATGCCGATGTCGTCGCCGCGTGGCTCGCCGCTCACGACGCGCGGCCGGCCCGGGCCGAGGCGATGTGCGAACTCGCCCGCTACTGCCGGTTGAACGAACGCTATCCGTCGGCGCTCGTGTTCGCGCGCGTCGCGGCCGGTCTTGCGCGGCCCGACGATCTGTTGTTCGTCGATCACGCCGTCTACGCGTGGCGCGCGCGCGACGAGCTGTCGATCGCGGCGTGGTACTGCGGCGACAAGCGCCTGTCGGAAACGCTGTGCCGCGACCTGCTCGCCGATCCCGCGCTGCCGGCCGAACAGCGCGAACGCGTCGAACGCAATCTCGCGTTTTCAGTGGGTTGAACGATCGGCGCCGACGGCGCGCAGATACGCGTCCATGCCGCGGTCGGGCGTGTCGTCGAAGCGCTCGCCGGTCGGTTCGACGCTTGCGATGCGATCGAGGCGGAAGTTGCGAAACGCGCCGCGCAGCCGGCACCAGCCGCCGAGCGTCCACGCGCCGCCCCAGAACGCCAGGCACAGCGGCTCGACGTCGCGCCGCGTAGCGCGGCCTTCCGCGTCGGCATAGTCGACCGCGATGACGCGGCGATCGCCGATGCACGCGTGCAGGCCGTCGAAGTGCGCCTTGAGCGATACGTGCTGGCCGAAATCCGGCGCGTAGATGCGCGAACGCTCGGTGCGGCTGCGCAGCTCCTGCGGAACGACGGCGGAAATTTTCAATAGCGCCGCGTCGACCGCGCGCGTCAGGCGCTCGCCGGCGAACGCCTGCACGAAGCGCGAGCCGACGACCAGCGCTTCGAGCTCGTCGGCGGCGAACATCAGGGGCGGAATGTCGCTGCCCTTACGCAGCAGATAGCCGACGCCGGCTTCGCCTTCGATCGGCACGCCCGAGCGCTGCAGGTCGGCGACGTCGCGATACACCGTGCGCTGCGACACGCCGAGCGTATCGGCGAGCCGATGCGCGGGCAGCGCGGTACGCCGCCCGCGCAACGCATGAATGATCAGAAACAGTCGGTCGGCGCGGCGCATCGGCGCAGGATCGCAGGTTACTGGTGACCTGTAACCGACAAATCGAAAGTCGCTCGCTCGTCCTGGCCGCGCAGTACTTGCTGCTCACTCGGCCGATAGCGGGTGCTATCGGCCTCGCTCCGCAGCGGCGTCCTGCACGATGCGTCCTTCGCGATCCCTCTTCCGATTTATCGGTTACAGGCCACTAGACCGGCGACCAGAGCCCCACGCGATTGCCTTCGCAGTCGCGGAACTGCGCGAAGAAGCCCATGCCTTCGGGCAGCGCCGTGCGCGGCACGACCGTCTGCGCGTCGAGCTTGCCCAGACGCTCGAGCACGACGGAGAGGTCGCCGACGCTCAGGTACACGGTGGTGCCGTCCATCGACGGCGCGCAATGTTCGTGGCGGATCAGCGCGCCGCTCGACATCGGCTGGCCCCCATAGGGAAACACGACGAGTTCGACCTCGCCCATCGTTTCGCGTTTGAGCGGCTGGCCGAACGCGGTTTCGTAGAAGCGCTGCGCGCGGTCGAGGTCGGTCGCGGGAATTTCGAACCAGGCGGGAACGTTCGGGTTGAGCATGACTGTCTCCGTGAAAGTGGCGGGTGGGAAAACACCCGCACACTTTGCGCCGGCGCTGCTGCCAGCGTTCTGTCAGCAGCGAGCGGATCACTCGTCGACGCCGTCGCGGAAGACGAGGTCGCTCGTCAGCCGCAGCACCGCCGTGTCGACCATGCCCTCGCCCGGCGGTTGCGCCGAACGGCCGGCGAGCAGTGCACGGCCGCCATCGAGCGTCACGGCCATCGCATCGTCGTACGAGCCGCCGTGACCCAGATCGCGCACGAACACGCCGCCGCTGCCGAACGTCGCGTCGAGCGCCCCGTCGGCCGTCACGCGTACCGCGGCCATGCGCTCGCGCGCGGGGTCGAACACGCTGTAGCTGATCGACGCCACGAGCCTGCCGTCGCTCTGCCGCACGAGGCCCGACGCGCTTTCGTTCCAGCTGCCGGGTACCGGGTCGATCGTGCGAAAGCCCGGCGTCGCGGCGTCGCCGAAGCTCGCGTCGTCGGCACCGGCATCGTCGAGACGGCCGAACACGACGTTCGTGCCCGACTTGCCGCCGACCTCGTAGTGCCCCGCGAAGACCAGCTTGCCATGCGGCGCGAGCAGCAGGCGATCGATGCCGTCGACGGCCGACGACACGCCGGCGACGTTGAACGTGCGCCAGCCGTCGCCGGCGAACGTCGGGTCGGGCGTGCCGTCGGTCTTCCATCGCGCGATCGACAGATCGTAGTTGTCGACGAAGTTCGGGTCCGGCACCTGGAACGTGCCGCCGGTGACGATGCGATCGTCGGGCAGGATCGCCAGCGCGCGGAAATAGCCGAGCCGGTCGACATCGGGCTCGACGAGCGTCGCGACGCCGTCGGTGCCGAATGTCGCATCGCGTGCGCCCTGCGGCGTCACGCGCACGACGGCGCCGCGATATTGCGGCGTGCCGCCGACCTGTTCGCCGGCCGCGACGATGCGGCCCTGGCTGTCGACGCCGAGGTCGTGCAGCTGCAGGCGCGGATACAGCACCACGCCCGCGTCGCCGAAATCCGGATCGAGGCTACCGTCGACGCGCAGCTTCGCGATGAAGCCGTGCATCGGCGCGAACGCAAAACACGAACCGGCGACGAACAGGCTGCCGTCCGCGTTCACCCGCATCGCCTCGACGAGCTGCATCTGCGCGCCGACGACGAGGTCGGGCAGCACCGCGAGCCCCGGATACTTCGGATTGCCGCCGAACGTCGCGTCGGGCGTGCCGTCGGGCGCAAGGCGCGCGACCATTGCGCGCATGCGCGGATCGGGCGTGCCCGCGACGAGCCGGTTGCGCCAGCCGCCGAGCACGATGCGGCGATCGGGCATCACGGCGACCGCCTGCGGCGCCAGCTGATGGCCTTCGACGCCGTCGAGCGCCATGTACGCGACGCCCTGATTGCCGAACGTCGTATCGAGCGCGCCGTCCTGCGCGTTGGCCGCCGTGATGCCGATCGCGCCGGCCGTCAGGGCGATCGCGCGAAGCTTTCGTTTCAGTCTCATCGTCCAACCTCTGCTGCATCAGAACCCCACCCAAGGCGCGGGACGCGGCAGCGGTCGAATTCGACGCAGAGATTTCGATGGAATGTCGCCGGTGCGATTTTCTGCACATATTTGCGTTAAAAACATGAAAAGCGGCGATCAGCGCCCGCAGCGCGCGCCCGGCCGATCGCCCGATGCGACGCACGCGGGTGCGCCGTATTCGGCGAGGCATTGATCGCCGGACGCGCACGAACGGCAACGCTCCAGTGCGCAGACGTAGGCGCCGCAGACGTTGAGCTTGCCGTCGCGCAGACCGTCGGCGCCGCGCGGCGCGGGCGTGCAGCGGCGGCCGTAGTCGCCCGTCGGCGCGGCGCAGCGGTCGCGATCGCAGAAGCCCGAAGCGCACTGCGCGTCGCGCGCGCACGCGGCGCCGATGTCCGACGCCGCGACGCGATCCGCGCCGCCGCAGGCGGCGAGGATCAGCGCAAGAACGCTAGTTGCAACCCGCACCTTCATCGCCCGGTCCGCCGTAGTAGAACCAGTTGCGGTAGTTCGGATCGGAACTATAGAACGGTCCGTCGGCGCTGTAGCACGCGGCATCGGTGACCGAGATCGAGCCCGAGTCGAACCACCACGCCGTCGCCGGCGCCCAGACGTACATGAGGTTGCGGAAATACGCGGCGCGGCCGAAGTGCGTGTTCGCGTAGGCGCCGCTGCCCATGTCGGTCGAGGTCGCCGCGGGCGCGCTGCTGTCGAACACTTCGCCGTACCAGTCGAGGCGGTTGGCCTTGTCGCGGATGCCCGCCGCGGAGAACAGCGTGCCGCGACCGCACGGCGGCGCACCGCCGCCGACGCACTGCGGATAGTAGCCGGCCCATTCGCCGGCCGCGCGCACCCACCAGTTGCCTTCCCACAGCCGCACTTCGACGTCGAGGCTGAATTGCGAGCCGTTCGTGACGCTCGACCAGTTCACGAGCGACATGCCGGGCGCGACGGTCGACGACACCTGGATCCAGCCGTCGACGAGCCGGTTGTAGCCGCCGACCCAGTCGCCCGACGCGCCGCCGTTCGTGCGGTAGTAGGTGAAGAACACCGGCCGTCGCGACGGGCTGAAGCCGGCCGTCTCGATCTTGCCCGCTTCGATCGCCTGCATCGGCGAGCCGCGGATGACGGCCGTCTGCGCGATCGACGTTTCGTTGCCGACGGGGCCGGTGGTATCCCAGATGTTGATGCGGCCGAGCGTGCCGAACACGTCGCCGAAGCGCTGCCACACCGCGTAGTAGCGGTCGTTCGACGCAGGAGCCGGCGGCGGCACCTTGGAGAAGATCTGCGTGGGATCTTCGGGCAGGTCTTTCACTTCCTTGAAGAAGCTGTCGAGGTCGAAGCGGACGACAGGCACGGTGCCGACCGGGCCGCGTGCGGATGCGTCGAGCTGCAGTTCGGTGGCGGCCTTGCCTTCCTCGCGCACGGTCTGCTTCAACGCGGCCGGCAGCGCGGTCTCGAGAAACGGATTGTCGACGCGATCCTTGGGGCCGTCGGGCCGGGAATCGCCCGGCGCCTTGGCGAGACGACCGCCTTCGACCTGCGACTCGGGCTTGATCCAGTCGACGACCTGCCCGGATTTGGTGCGCGTCGTCGCGACGACGCCGGCCTTCGCGCGCTGTTTGTCGACGAACTCGACGATGCGTGCCTTGCGGCGTTCGTACTCGGCAGGGCTCAGCTCTTTCGGCGCGGTCTGCGGCGCTTTCGACGGCGGGTCTTGCGCGGCGGTCTGCGCGAACGAAGCGGGAGCCGCGAGCGCAAAGAGCAGCGCCGCGGTGTATAGCGGTCGAATGTAGATCATGGCGATCGTCCTTGGTCAGTAGGCCAGGCAAAGCGTTTTCAAGCGCGACGGCACGAACGGCGGGGTTCGGCGACGTGCGCGGCAAAACGCTGCGCACGCTGCAACGCATGCGCACTGTGCAATTTGCCGCACTGTCGACAAAGCCGCATTCCGGCCGCGCCACTGAATTCGTGACGGGGATGCGCGAAAACTCTCAGCGCGCGGCGGCGACCCCGCACGTGGGATCGGACTTCCTCGCTTTTCTATAGCCGGCTAAGGTTTCCAGCAAGCGCCGGAGAGCGCCGCGCGCCACGCATCTTCGAACGCCAGGCTGTCCGACTGCTCAACGATAAACTGCGGATCGGCGGCAATTTCAGTCGCGACCGGTACCGGTTTCTCGCCCAGTACCGTTCCGCCACTCGATCGAACCAACCCGGAAAAGCCCATGCGACCGTCGGGGAAAACCTCGACCTTTCTCAACTCGTAGCGATCATCATCCAATTCACTCAAGAGCAACACGGGATCGCTCTGCCGTTGATGAACCCATCTGACCTTCAAATAGTTCATCTTCGCCGCCCCGTTGCTCACTAGCCTTCCCCTGTTGTGTCACGATTTCATGTTGATGACCGCCCGCCCGGTGACCCGCGATCGGACGCCTCGATGCGGCGATCGACAAATCCGCCGAGCGGCAGCAGCGGTGGCTGAAAGGGGTGCTGTTTGCAGACGGCTGAGGACGGCCTGACGTGCATCGGATGGCCTTTGGAGTCGGGGCGCCGTCAATGTCGACGCTTCGGTCGCGCACTGCGTACCGATACCGGTTCGAGTTGTCGGCGCCCAGCGTCGTCGTACCCGGACTGGTCTTAAAAAAGCGGCTGAGCAACTCAAGCAAGCGCTGCTGCGCCGTGGCTGTTGCCAGACCCAGGCAAATTCTGGGTGTCCCGATTTCCGTTCTATCTTGCAAAAAAGCTCGTCCTCGTCATATTTCAACACAGCGCCCATTCCTTGACGCCCGTGTGATGGGGGGGGGGGGGGGGGGGGGGGGGGGGGGGGGGGGGGGGGGGGGGGGGGGGGGGGGGGGGGGGGGGGGGGGGGGGGGGGGGGGGGGGGGGGGGGGGGGGGGGGGGGGGGGGGGGGGGGGGGGGGGGGGGGGGGGGGGGGGGGGGGGGGGGGGGGGGGGGGGGGGGGGGGGGGGGGGGGGGGGGGGGGGGGGGGGGGGGGGGGGGGGGGGGGGGGGGGGGGGGGGGGGGGGGGGGGGGGGGGGGGGGGGGGGGGGGGGGGGGGGGGGGGGGGGGGGGGGGGGGGGGGGGGGGGGGGGGGGGGGGGGGGGGGGGGGGGGGGGGGGGGGGGGGGGGGGGGGGGGGGGGGGGGGGGGGGGGGGGGGGGGGGGGGGGGGGGGGGGGGGGGGGGGGGGGGGGGGGGGGGGGGGGGGGGGGGGGGGGGGGGGGGGGGGGGGGGGGGG
>NZ_JAOVZO020000010.1 GCF_025717065.2 Tahibacter soli
CTGCAAACGCAGGGCGTAGCGCGTCCAAGGATCGGTGACCCGGTCGAGGCCGTCGTCGCCCAGCACAACGGCCTTGGTGTTGTTGGTGACGTACTTGCGGTCGGCGATGCCATAGAAGGCGTTGTCGCTGGCGATGATGCCTGGCTTGCCGACTTTCTCGGCCCACCATCGAAGGGCCGCCATGCGGTTCTTCACAGTGCCGACCGACAGGTCTTGCCCGCGCCAGAACTTCACCAACGCCTCAACGTGCTTCGGCTTGAGGCTGTCGGCGGTCATGTTCTGGTAGCCGAGCCCTTTCAGGTGGTCGGCCATCTTGGTCAGGGTTTTTAGTCTTTCTGCCTGGGTGCCGAAGCTCCCGTCCTTGTTGCGGTAGGCCAGGTGTCGCAGGTCGTATTTCAAGCTCACACCCATATGCCGGAGTTCCGGTAAGTGTTCACGCCGTCACTGGTGGCTCCGGGAGCCGTCCAGCAACCCAGCCTCGAACGGATCGAGACTGGCAGGGGCAAGTGAGCTTGGGTGCATCGACCGATGCACCCGCGTTGGTGCCTGTTGGCACCTCCTTTCTACGCGGGTTGTTGACCTGATGGGTTTTCATACGACGGTGCTAGCTCTCCTCCTGGCCGGAAGGAGAAAGCACCCGGTGCAGGTTTTTCGCGTGGACCTGTCCACGTTGAGGGTTGCCCCTCGAACCGGCCTGAAAGGCGTCTAAGCGTCGTTTCAGGCGTTCTGCCTTGCCCCGGCTCATGTCGCGTTCGTGGCGCGCCTGGGCGGTTGCCTCGTGCGCTTCCACGAGCGCAACCAGCAAGCGCGCGTTCTCCCGGCGGAGGGTTCCGACCTCCGAGCGTAGGGCCCCGAGCTGTTCCGCGACGCTGGTCGTCATGTGGCCATCATTCTGGAATAGTGCCTAAAATGCAATGTGTGCGCGGGTTCAGCGAGCGTCGTCATTGTCAGCTTGCAGCCAATGACGACGCTGCGTCTCCGCTCCGCTTGAAGCCAGAAAGCCAGCGCGCCCGCGGGCGAGTTGGGATCGCCGGGCGAGCAATGTGTGGGGGCTTGGCTTGGTGGACATCTGTCACCTGTTGGCGGTTGGGGAGGCACATCCGTGCGCGAAAGCGCGGCGCGCGCCACAGCCGTTTTCGCTGCACCAGAAAAGCGCACTGTAGTGAGAGAGCTGAACCTCTCACCCTGTTCCTCACTTTTCACGCGGCGGGGATGACGGCCTGCATAGGCTAGAGGCCTCCTCTAACCAGCGATGCCTTATGGACGAGTCGAGCACTGCCGTTATCGTCGGCGACGACGTCGAACTCTGGTCGATTTCGCGGACCCGAACGGGGTTCAGTTGCGTGCGCACGGTCTACGTTTCCGCAGCGGGTAGCGCCCGCGCCGCTATAGCCGCTGCTTGCGCAAGAATGGAGCAAAACGACACCGCTGCACTATCGAATACCATCCTGGACAGCCTGCGGCTCAGCAGTCCCACCATATCTAAAGGCGGGAGCTTTCTTCGGGCACCGCCAGCGATGCAGTTCTTCGTGGGAGAGCGCGTAAACGACCACACGCTTGTACGGCGCGCCCAAGATCTTGTTTTCGATATTGGGCCTGTATCCGTGAGTTAACGCCCGCGAAGCACGACGGCGGGCAACTCACCGCGACGCGTACGCGCGCGTCAACTTAGCGCCGGTCGGCGCAATACACCGGCATTTCCAGGTCGCTGAAGTCAGCGACCGTCACAGAACCGCTGAACGGAGCGAGCCTGTAGCTAGTTGCGCAGACAAGATGCTTGCAGTCGAATCCAGTGCTTTGCCGTCCCCGGCTTAGAGCAGTGATTTGGCGCGTTCTTGATCCCGTCACGTCCCTGACTTACGGTCGCTCGTTAGCCCCCCTTGGCGGACGACGCCCATGTCCCTGCGCACCGCACTGCTCGCCGTTTTGTTGTCCGTGTTCGCGTCCCCGGCGGTGGCTGTCACCCCGGTCTTCATCAACGAGCTGCATTACGACAACAGTGGGCCGGACACGGGTGAGGCAGTCGAGATCGCAGGCCCTGCCTTGACCAATCTCGATGGTTGGTCCGTCGTGTTCTACAACGGCACTGGCGGGACGACCTACGGCACAGTGCCGCTGAGCGGATTCCTGGCGAATCAGTGCGACGGCTTCGGTACTGTCGTGGTTGACGCGACCGGCCTGCAGAACGGTGCGCCGGATGGCCTCGCACTGGTCAACGGCGGCACGGTGGTTCAGTTCCTCAACTACGAGGGCGTGTTCACCGCGACGAACGGCCCAGCGGCAGGACTCACCAGCACCGACATTGGCGTTTCGGAGAACGGCAGTGCGCCGGCAGGCCAATCCTTGCGTTTGGCCGGCACTGGAACGGTCGCCGAAGACTTCACCTGGCAGTCGTCTGCTACCGCGTCGTTCGGCCAGTGCAACCAGGGTCAGACATTCGTCGGCGGGGTCGATGCGCCGCCCGCCGTCATCGACCTGCAACCGGCGCAGGGCGCGACAAACGTGGCGGAGTCCGCACTCATCGCTGTCCAGTTCAGTGAGGCGGTCACCCTTGGCCCCGGTGCGGTCACGCTCGTTTGCTCCAGCTCGGGCAATGTCGGCCTGACGCTGACTTCAAACCCGAACGCGGCGCGCTACGTCTATACGCCGGCGATGTTGTTCAGTTCGGCAGAAACCTGCACCACGGCCGTCGCGGCCAGTTTGGTGACCGATCTGGACGGCACGCCAGACACGATGGCGGCAAACGCCACGAGTACGTTCACGGTGGCGACCGACATTGCGCCCACTGTAGCCGATCGAAGGCCAGTCGCCGGCGCCACCAACGTTCCCACCTTGAGTCCCCTGCGTGTGTTCTTCTCGGAGGCGGTCACGACTTCCACGGGTTGGCTCACGCTGAACTGCGCGAACACGGGTGTCCACGCGCTGACCATTACCGGCGGCCCGCAGCAGTACAGCGCCCAGCCGGCGCCGGCACTGGGCGGTAACGAGACCTGCACGGCCACAGTGCATGCAGCCCTGGTCCTCGATCAGGACGGCAGTCCGAACGCGATGAGCAGCGATGCAAGCTGGAGCTTTGGGACAGGCCCGGCCATCGGCAACTACTACCAGAACGTCGATCCGAGCAGTGCGACGGCGCTGCGCGCGTCACTACACAGCATTATCAAGGACCACACCCGCTACCCCTACTCGTCGAGTGGGACCGACACCTGGACGATCCTCGAACAGGCCGATGAAGACCCGAACGATCCCTATCGCATCGTCGACGCCTACAAGAACGTTTCCTTTGCGAAGGTGACGACCAATCGCCCCTACAACCGCGAGCACATCTGGCCCAAGGCCTACGGCTTCCCGGACGACGGCGCCACGAACTATCCGTACACCGACACCCACATGCTCCACCTGACCGACAACAACTACAACGGCACGCGCGGCACCAAGCCGTTCGGCACCTGTTCGTCGGTCTGCCAGGAATACACGACGGTTCTGACCAACGGGGAGGGTGGCGGAAGCGGGGTGTATCCCGGCAACTCCAACTGGTCGGATGGGGTGATCTGGGAGGTCTGGAGTGCGCGTAAGGGCGACCTAGCGCGCGCGCTGCTCTACATGGATGTGCGCTACGAAGGCGGGCTCAATGGGAACACGAACAGCCCTGAGCCAGACTTAGTGCTGACGGACAATCTCAGCCTGATTCAGACAACGGGCACCAACACCTCCGGCACGGCATACATGGGCCTGCTCAGCGTCATCCTGACTTGGCATTACATGGACCCACCGACCGATCGCGAGCGGCTGCGCAACGAGATCGTGTTCGGCTACCAGCACAACCGCAATCCGTTCGTTGACCATCCAGAATGGGCAGACTGCGTGTTCCTCGACCTCTGCGCGGCGGATCGGATTTTTGCCAACGGCTTCGAGCCCTAAGTGCGTTCTGGTTTACGCGACTAGCTTCGTCGCCGCAGCTTTTATTCGTTTGCGACCACGCCAACGGGCTCGACCGGCGGACGCGCAGCTTCGTGTCGACGACTCGCCGGCCCGCGCCGCCCGCCGGCCCTGTTCGCTCGGCGCCTGTCGCGTCGTTCACATCCGGTCTTCCCACCGGATCAAGGAACCGTCACATGCGCTCGCTGCTCCGCGGCATCCTGTTACTCACCGCATCCATCTCCGGCGTGCATGCCGCAGCGAACGACGACGCCAAGGCAATGGCGCTGCTTGCCAATGTGCAGGTTCGCTCGCAACAACTGGCGCTTCTCGCCAACGATGCTGCCGGCGGCAGGGTCGAGGCGTTCCTCGATCTCGATGCGGCGCGCAAACGCATCGGCGCAGCGTTGACGCAGCTGAAACAGGGCGACCCGGGAAACGGTTTTAGCGGTCTAGCCGGCCGCGCGCCGCTGAGCGCCGAACTCCTCGGCGTGGACAAGGCATGGGCGCCGCTCGACTCGAACGTGACGAAAATTCTGCAAGGGCAACGGCAGATCATCGAGAGCAGGACCGCCGTCGACGACTTCGACGCGAAAGCCGCCAGACTCAATGCGCACACGGATGAAATCGTGAAGACACTCGTCGACGGACACGGCTCGAAGCTTCAGGTGAAGCTCGCGTCCTACCAGATGCTGCTGATCGAGCGCATGCAGCGTCGCGCACACGCCATTCTGGACGGCGGCGAGGATGCCGCGAACGCGGCAACCGGACTGCAGCGCGACAGAACGTTCTACGGCGCCGTCATCGAAAGCCTGCTCGATGGCAACGCGGACCTCGATCTGAAAGCGATCGACGATACGGCGGCACGCGGCATTCTCCAGGACGTGAACACGCAGTGGGACGAACTGGCGCCTGCGATAGCGACGTTGCTCGACGCCGCAGCGGCGCTGCAGGAGGTAAGAAAGGCGGCGGACGATATCCGCCTCGGAAGTGAAACCCTGCTGACGAGGTCGGAGCCGCTTCAGCAGCATCTCGGGAAATAGACGTCCAGCCGACGATCGCGATCGTTACGGAAGATCACCGCCGATTCGCATTCCGAAGCGACAAAGTAGCCGGCACCACAAGGCGCTGGGCAGCGCTAAGACGGTAGCATTCCGAAGGGCCGACGAAGAAGTGCTGTGGCCGGGACCATAGAGCACCGGCCAGAGCATGAGCTAGCGCAGTATGCGTTCGCTAGAAAGTAACCTCGACCGAAGCCGAGGCTATGCGCACCAAAGTTTCGCCTTGCGGATGTCCTCGCACACTGCTATCCATTAGTCTGTGCAGGAAAAATTTCCTGCACAGTACCTACACAGGGTAAAATCGAGTCTTTTCTATCTTTATTTTCAAATATTTAAGAAACGCTCTTCATTTCGCTGGAATGACGAGCAAAGGATGACGAGCGTCAGAACATGTGCTTCTCGATCCCCAGCGTCGAGAGAATCTTGCTCGCGATCTCCTCGATCGACGTATGCGTCGTGTTCTGCAGCGGCAGGTTTTCGCGCTTGAACAGCTTGTCGGCCTGCGCCAGTTCCCAGCGGCACTGCTCGATCGTCGCGTACTTGCTGTTCGGCCGGCGGTTCTCGCGCACCTGCGCCAGGCGCTGCGGGTCGATCGTCAGGCCGAACAGGCGGCTGCGGTAAGGCCGCAAGCGCGACGGCAGCTCGATGTTGTCGAGATCGTCGTCGGTCAACGGATAGTTCGCGGCCTTGATGCCGTAGTGCAGCGCCATGTACAGGCACGTCGGCGTCTTGCCCGAGCGCGAGACGCCGACGAGGATGACGTCGGCGTCGGCGTAGTTCGTCGACACGCCGTCGTCGTGCGACAGCGCGTAGTTCGTCGCGTTGATGCGCGCCTCGTACTCGGCGAAGTTGACGAGGCCGTGCGCCTTGTTGACGTGGCGCGAACGCGGCGTGCCGAGTTCGTCCTCGAGGGGGCCGATGAACGGCGCGAACACGTCGACCATCAGCGCGCCGCTGGCCGTCAGCACTTCGGTCAGCGCCGGATCGACCACGGTATTGATGACGATCGGCCGCATGCCGGTCTGCGCGAACGAGGTCTTGATGCGCACGCACGCGAGCTGCGCCTTCGCCTCGTCGTCGACGAACGGGATGCGGAAGGTGTCGAATTCGATGCCGTCGAACTGCGTCAGGACCGAATGGCCGATCGTCTCGGCGGTGATGCCGGTGCCGTCGGAAACGTAAAAAATAGTTCTGCGCATGGCCTTCCCGCCCTGAACGAAGGCCGAAGTCTAACCCGATGCCGCAGCGCACAACTTGTTTCGTGGCGATCGAACCGGCGAAAATTGACCGTCTTTGCGCGCCGGACCGCGCACGGCTCCCTCTTCACGCTTCCGGAGATTCCTTTGAGCGACCTGGTGCTTTGGCTGGACAAGCTGCGACTCGCCGATCTCGGCAAGGTCGGCGGCAAGAATTCCTCGCTCGGCGAGATGATCGGCAATCTGTCCAAGCTCGGCGTTTCGGTACCGGGCGGCTTCGCCACCACCGCCTACGCGTTCCAGCAGTTCATCGCGCAGAGCGGTCTTGCGCAGCGCGTGCAGGATCGCCTGGCGACGCTCGACGTCGAGAACGTCGACGAGCTGACGAGGGCCGGCGCGCAAATCCGCCGCTGGGTCGTCGAAACGCCGCTGATCGCCGAGTTCGACGAGGCCGTGCGCGCGGCGTACCGCAAGCTCTGCGCCGACGCGGGCGGCGAGAACGTCGCCGTCGCGGTGCGCTCGTCGGCGACCGCCGAAGACCTGCCCGACGCGTCGTTCGCCGGCCAGCAGGAGACGTTCCTCAACGTCACCGGCGAAGACGACGTCATCCACAAGGTGAAAGAGGTGTTCGCGTCGCTCTACAACGACCGCGCGATCGCCTATCGCGTGCACCACGGCTTCAAGCACGAAGACGTGTTCCTGTCGGCCGGCGTGCAGCTGATGGTGCGCTCGGACGCCGGCGCGTCGGGCGTGCTGTTCACGCTCGACACCGAGTCGGGCTTCCGCGACGTCGTGTTCATCACCGCGAGCTACGGCCTCGGCGAAATGGTCGTGCAGGGCGCGGTCAACCCGGACGAGTTTTACACGTACAAGCCCGGCGTGAAGGCCGGCAAACCCGCGATCCTGCGCCGCCAGATCGGCGCCAAGCAGCAGCGCATGGTGTATTCGAACGTGCCGGGCGAACGCGTGCGCATCGAGGAGACGCCGGCCGCCGACCGCTCGCGCTTCTCGATCAGCGACGAGGACGTGCACGAGCTGTCGCGCCAGGCGCTGACGATCGAGACGCACTACGGCCGCCCGATGGACATCGAGTGGGGCAAGGACGGCATTACTGGAAAAATCTACATCCTCCAGGCGCGTCCCGAAACGGTGAAGTCGCGCGCCCGCGCGACGCAGATCGAGCGCTTCCATCTGAAATCGAAAGGCCCGGTGCTGACCGAAGGCCGCGCGATCGGCCAGAAGATCGGCGCCGGCACGGCGAAGGTGATCCGCTCGCTCGCCGACATGAACCGCGTGCAGCCGGGCGACGTGCTCGTCGCCGACATGACCGATCCCGACTGGGAACCGGTGATGAAGCGCGCCGCGGCGATCGTGACCAACCGCGGCGGACGCACCTGCCATGCCGCGATCATCGCGCGCGAGCTCGGCGTGCCGGCCGTCGTCGGCTGCGGCAACGCACTCGACACGATTCCCGACGGCGCACAGGTGACCGTGTCGTGCGCCGAAGGCGACACCGGCCTGATCTACGAGGGCAGGCTCGAGTTCGATCGCGTCACGGCCGATCTCGGCGCGATGCCGCCGGCGCCGCTCAAGATCATGATGAACGTGGCGAACCCGGAGCGCGCGTTCGATTTCGCGATGCTGCCGCACGCCGGCGTGGGCCTCGCGCGCCTGGAAATGATCATCAACAGCCACATCGGCATCCATCCGAAGGCGCTGCTCGAATACGCGACGCAAGATGCCGACACCAAGCGCAAGATCGACGAGAAGCTCGCCGGCTACGGCAACGATCCGGTGCAGTTCTACGTCGACCGTCTGGCCGAGGGCATCGCGACGATCACGGCCGCGTTCGCGCCGCATGCGGCGATCGTGCGGCTGTCCGATTTCAAGTCGAACGAATACGCGAACCTGATCGGCGGCAAGCGCTACGAGCCGCATGAAGAAAACCCGATGATCGGCTTCCGCGGCGCGAGCCGCTACGTCGATCCGTCGTTCCGCGACTGCTTCGCGCTCGAATGCCGCGCGATGAAGAAGGTGCGCGACGAAATGGGCCTGACCAATGCGTGGGTCATGATTCCGTTCGTGCGCACGGTCGAGGAAGGCAGGAAGGTGATCGACGTACTCGCGCAGAACGGCCTGAAGCGCGGCGAGAACGGCCTGAAGCTCATCATGATGTGCGAGCTGCCGTCGAACGCGCTGCTCGCCGACGAGTTCCTCGAACTCTTCGACGGCTTCTCGATCGGCTCGAACGACCTGACGCAGCTCACGCTCGGCCTCGACCGCGATTCGGGCATCGTCGCGCACCTGTTCGACGAGCGGAACGCGGCGGTCAAGAAGCTCCTGTCGATGGCGATCCAGACGGCGCGTGCCAAGGGCAGGTACATCGGCATCTGCGGCCAGGGCCCGTCGGACCATCCGGATCTCGCCGAGTGGCTGATGCAGCAGGGCATCGAGTCGGTGTCGCTCAACCCCGACACCGTGGTCGATACGTGGCTGCGGCTGGCGCAGGCGAAGGCCGGGGCGTAAAGCACCGCCTGTAGTTCCCTGTGCTCGTCATTCCAGCGAAAGCTGGAATCCAGTTTTTCGCGCCGCAAGAGCAACGGCTGGATCCCAGCTTGCGC
>NZ_JAOVZO020000011.1 GCF_025717065.2 Tahibacter soli
AGCGGAAGCTGGAATCCAGCTTTTGGGCGCCAAGAGCAACAGCAACGGCTGGATTCCAGCTTCCGCTGGAATGACAAACCATTTGCACGGCCCATCTACAAAGCCGTCATACCGGCGAAGGCCGGTATCCAGCTTCTATGCTCGGTTTTCGCCGACACCGAAAAGCTGGATACCGGCCTTCGCCGATATGACGAGCAAAGAGACGCCAGAGCTCGCAGCGTTTGGCGCAATACAACTGCTCGCTGCGGTCGTCTCAGCCTTGCACCGCGCACAAGGCGGTCAAGGACTGCGCAAGTTCGATAAAACCGAATCCTTGTCCGCCTTGCGCGCGGCGCTCTCAAAGGCCGCCCACAGCGACCAATCGCCGGAAGGGCGAAAGCGCGAACGGCGCGGTTAGCGTCCACGCCGTTCGCCAACCACAAACCACTGTTTGGAGTGGCTCATGGATAAGCGCAAGCATACGTCATCCCATTCTTCCACAAAGCAAATCCGCGTCGGTACGGCCTACTACCCGGCCGTCGACGCCGCGCATCTTCCCCGCGAGGTCCCCCACCTCCGCCTCTGCGGCATCTGGCTCATCAACGCCGGCTTCCTGCCCGGCGACATCGTCACCATCCGCGCCACCTCAGGCCGTCTCGTCATCGTTCGCGAGTAGCCGCCATCACCAACGAAGGCCCCGTATCCGGGGCCTTCGCTGTCGTGCCTCCGACCTTCTCCGCGACATAGCCGCTATCCTTCGCCGATGCCGAACCTCACGCACCGCCTCGCGCTCGAATCCGACCTCGCCGCCCTGCGCAACCTCATGCATGCCGCGATCGACGCGTTGCAGTCGTCGTTTCTCACGCCTGCACAAGTGGCGGCGAGCCACGCGATCATGGGCCTCGACACCACGCTCGTCGCCGACGGCACGTACTACGTCATCGAATGCGACGGCGCGCTCGCCGGTTGCGGCGGCTGGAGCCGTCGCGCGACGCTGTACGGCGGCAACCACACCGCCGGACGCGACGACGCGCTGCTCGACCCCGCTCGCGACGCCGCGCGCATCCGCGCGATGTATACGCATCCCGCGTTCGCGCGCCTGGGCGTCGGCAAGCGCGTGATCGGTCTGTGCGAATCGGCCGCGCGCGCCGAAGGTTTTCGCCGCACCGAACTCGTCGCGACGCTCGCCGGCGAACCCTTGTACCGCGCTTGCGGCTATACGCAGATCGAACGCTTCGACAGCGCCGTCATCGACGGCGTCACAGTGCCGCTCGTGCGCATGGGCAAGACGCTCTGACGGCCGTCGACGGCGCCTTCGAACGATCGCGCCGCGCGGCTGCGGCGGGGCGCGCGTTCGTCACCGGCAATGCAGTTGGCACGCGAGCATCGCGCTGCCTTCAATGCGCACGCAGGCCAGGATGTAGCCAAGCTGGCATCCGCCCTGGCTGCCGCCGATGTAGTCGACCGTGCCAAGCCGCTGCGCGCGCATCCAGTTCGCATAGGCGTTCGCACCGTCGCGACCGTTCTGGCGCCAGCTCAATCGCACGGGCTGATGTTCATTGGGCAAAGTGACGCCGTGCCGGTCGCGCGTATCCTTGTAGGTGACCTGTACATAACGCCCCTCCTTCTTGACGACGACCGTCACGCAGTTTCCGTCGTCGTCGCACAGCCTCAGCTCGACGGTCGGTTTGATGCGCTCCCAGCTGATGCCGACGCTCGCCGACGTGAGTCCGACCGATACCGACAGGCCGCTCGAGCGCCCCTGGATGCCGTGCACGACGTCGGCGAGCTCGCGGCTGATGCGCTCGGTCGATGTCGCGTCGTCCAACTGGTCCGCCAGCCGGTCCATGAAGTCGTTGTAGCGCGAGCCCTGCGGCGACCCCGAGAACCACGCGATCTCGCGCGGGTCGTGCGCGCGCGGCCCGATGTCGCCGGGCGTCAGCCCGATGTTGCGGATCGGCACCTCGATCGACCGCTGGCCCGCGAGCACGCCGGGCAGGCGCGCCTCGATGCCGACGATGGTATCGAACACCTGCCGGACCTCGCGATCGACCGCGTATTCCCACAGTTCGCGCGTGACGCCGACGCGCGCCGTGTCGTCGCCCGCGGCGGGCGCGTCGATCACGTCGTCGGTCGCGTCGATGCGTCTGGCGCCGACGGCGGCACGCAGTTTCTCTGCGGCGGGATCGGAAACGCGTGCGCCGTCGACGGCGTACACGAGGATCTCGAACTTGCGGATGCGGTTGCCGGCCACGTTGTATACGAACAGATAACCGCGACTTCGCTGGGACAGCGCTTTCTGCTCTTCCTGCAACGGGCTGCAACCGTCGCAGGCGAAAGCGCCGATTTCGGCCGCTTGCGCGGCACCGCAAGACAGCAACGACAATGCGACGAACTTCAAGGCGATGCGTAGGGACATGGCAGCCTTCTCCATAGTGGCCACGACGATGAATGGTTGTCCCCGGTCGCCTGAAAAACTCGCAACGCCGCGTCCGCTCGGATCAGCGAATGCGCACTTTGTTGTTGTGATCTATTGCAAAATGTGCGACTCCTTCAATACGCCGTCGTATCCGCAACTGAGCATCCGCCCGCCGCCGATCCGCGCCGCGTCCGTCGCGAAGTTCGCATGCGCGGTTTCGTATATGCAGCGCGCGTCGCGCCACACCCGTACGCGATAGTCCTCGCCGCAACTCGTGAGACTTCCGTCGTCGAAATAGCGCAACCGCCGGACCGCCGCGTCGTGCGCGGCGAACGCGGCGACCGGCTCGATCGCCGCGCCGGCGATCGAGCACGCGCGCACGCGTCCGCGATCGTCGCCGGCCGCAAGTTCGATCGAACCGTCGGCGCGGTGTTTCGCCGCTATCGCGCGCAGCGGCCGGTCGCCCGCGACCGTCATGCGGCATCGCGCCTCGCGCAGATCCCACAGCTTCACGGAGCCGTCCTCGCTGGCGCTCGCGAGCGTGTTGTCGTCGACGATCGCGAGCGCCCACACCCACCCGGCATGGCCGCGCAATCGTGCGAGTTCGTCGCCGTCGTCGCTCCACAGCGCGATCGTGCCGTCGGCGCCGCCCGTCGCGAGGCGTCCGCGCGACGCGCGCACGACGCACAGCGCGGCCGCGTCGTGTGCGATCACGGCGCTTTCGCAGCGCTGCGAGTCGAGATTCCACCAGCGCAGGCTGCGGTCGCGCGATACCGACACCAGCCGCCCCGACGCCGTCTGCGCGAGTCCGAGCACCGACTGCGCGTGTCCGTCGAGTCGGGTGTGGCGCATACCGCCCGGCGACCAGACGCGTATCGCGCCGTCGCGCCCGCCGCTTGCGACGCGGCCGTCGGCCAGGTGCTGCAATGTCCACACGTAGCCGTCGTGGCCGGCATACGCTCGCGGCGTTTCGACGCGCGGTCCGACGCGCCGGTATACGAGATCGCTGCGCAGGATGTGCTTGCGCCCGCGCGTCAGCGGCTCGCCCGCGTGCCACAGCGCGTGATCGAACACGATCACGCTGCCGCGCCGGGGCCGCACGCGCGCGATCACGGCGGGCTCCGCGCGCGGGCCGTCGGCGTAGAACACCGTGTCGCCGCCGTCGAAGCTCTCGGGGCCGTCGAGATAGATCATGAACGTCAGGCGCGACCGCTCGTCGGCGCCGCGATGATGCACGCCGTCCTGGTGGATGCGGAACTGCTGGCCTTCGCGATACCGGCATAGCCTCAGGCGCTCGTTCAACGCGGCGAGGCGCCACGTCGAGCCGTCGGCATCCGTGATCGTCTCCGGTATCCGGCCGCGCAGCCGCAGCAGCAGGTGCTTCGCAAGCGCGGGATCGTCGACCACCTGCCGTTCGTTGTCGCGGTACGACGGCGGGTAGTTGGCGGCGGCGCTCGCGAAGCCGCGTTCCACCGCCTGCGCGATCAGGTCGGCGCATTCGTGCGGCGCGAGAAAGTCGTGGATCACGAAGCACGTGCCGAACGTCGGCGGCAGCGGATGCTCGACGGCGTCGAAGGAGCGTATCGCGACGGACATGGGTGTTCCCATATTTGGTTGGTCAACCAACCAAGGTCAGGCTAGCGCAGCGCGCGCTGGCGATCAAGCGTTCTTGGTTGTATAACCAAAACCATGCCACGCCCGACCACCGAAACGCGTCGCGAGCAGATCGTCGACGCGCTGCTCAAGCAGATCGCGCATGCCGGCTATGCCGGCGCGACGATCCAGTCGATCGCCGCGACCGCCGGCATCAATCCCGGCCTGATCCATTACCACTTCAAGGACAAGCGCGGAATCCTCGTCGCGGCGGTCGCCACGCTCACGGCCTACGCGCAGGCGCGCTACGAACGCCGCGCCGAAGCGGCGAAAACGCCGGGAGCGCGCCTGCGCGCCTACATCGACGCGCGCCTGGCCTACGGCGACGACGCGCGGACCGACGCCGTCGCCGCGTGGGTGATGATCGGCGCCGAAGCGGTGCGCGATGCCGACGTGCGCGCGGTATACGGGCAGGCCGTCGACGCCGAACTGCGCCAGGTGCGCGCGCTGCTGCGTGCGCGGCTCGCCCACGCCGGCAAGCGTACGCGCGGCGCGGCGCGGCTCGCGGCGGCCCTGCTCGCGTACGTCGAGGGTGTGTTCTCGCTCGCGAGCGCGGCGCGCGATCTCGTGCCGAAAGGCTTCGCGGCCGATATGGCGCAGGAACTGATCGAGCGCTACGTCGCGGCGGAGCCGGACGCCCGCTGACGGATTTCGCCACGAAACCGGCCGACGCCGCGCCGTACGCGCGACCGCGGCGATGCGAGGCTGTGCGCAACTCCTCGCAGCGACGCCGCCCATGAACGTCATCCAGTTGCTTGCCGCCGAAGCCGCCGGCACCGCGCGCGCCGACTGGCGCGTGCGCATCGTCCGCGCGGCCTTGCGCGCCGCGTGTTCGCTCGCGCCCGAACGCACGTCGCGCCTCGTCGAGCGCCTGTGGTTCACGCCGCCGAGGGCGCGGATATCGCCCGAGATCGCGGCGTTTCTCGATACGGCGGAACCGTTGTCGCTGACGCACGGCGATACGCGCGTCGCCGCCTACGCCTGGGGCGACGGCCCGCTCGCGCTCGTCATGCACGGATGGGGCAGCAACGCGGGCCGCCTGCGCTCCGTCATCGAAGCGCTGACGGGCGCGGGCCTACGCGTCATCGCGTTCGACGCGCCGGGTCACGGCCGCTCCGGCGATAGCGAATGGGGACCGCGCCAGGCGAATTTCCGCGAGATGGCGGCGATCCTCGTCGCGCTCGGCCGCGAGCACGGGCCGGCGCGCGCGATCGTCGCGCATTCGGGCGGCTGCACGGCGAGCGCGCTCGCGCTGCGGCGCGGCCTCGTCGCCGAACGCGCGGTGTGGTTCGCGCCGATGGCCAACCCCACGGTCTACGCGGCGCGTTTCCAGCGCGCGCTGGCGCTCTCCGACGAAGTGATGCTGCGCTTCCAGGCGCGCTCGACGCGCCGGCTCGGCTTTCCGTGGAGCGATCTCGACATGGTTGCGCTGCCGCGCCACGCGCGCACGCCGCCGGCGCTCGTCGTGCACGATCGCGACGACATTGAGACGTTCTCTAGCGACGGCACGGCGGTCGCCGCGAGCTGGCCGCACAGCCGGCTGATCAAGACGCAGGGGCTCGGCCACCGCGGCGTGCTGCGCGATGCGAAGTCGCTCGACGCGATGTCCGATTTCGTGGCGCAGCCGGTGCTGCGGGCGGTGGGGTGAGCTACTAATTATCTTTTGCAACAACGCGGATTTTGGCGTCGCCCCACAACCCAGCCTTCTCGCCCAACGCGGTTGAGGGAGAAGGAGCCGAGAAACCAAGGGTTGCGCCGCTCGAGCCCTCTCCCCCGAGCTAGCTCGGAGGAGAGGGTTGGGTGGGGGGCGACGCGGACGATCGCGACGGCGACCGTTTTTCGCGCGTCGATCGCCCGTCAGTTCACGTCGTCGACGAGCCGCGTAAACGGCGTCGCGCCCTGCACCTCGACGCGCGAAACGGCCCAGAACGTCGGGTCCGCGGAGAACGACGGCGGCACCGTCGCCTGCAGGCGCAGCCGCACCGTCATGCCGGCGAGGCTCGTGCCGAGACCGAGCGTCGAGGTCGTCCAGCCGTTCGAACTGCCCGTGAATCCGCCGATGCCGTACCACTCGCTGCCGCCGAGGTTGACGAACATCTGCCCGCGGCCGTTGTACGTCGCGAGCGGATCGCCGGTCGTGCGGAAGTCGTGCGCGTGGCGCAGCGTCACGACGAACGGGGTGGACGCATCGACGACGAACGGCGCGCTGTCGAGCGTCGCGTCGACGCCCATGTGCGCGCCGTCCGCGACGCGATACGCGTCCACGCCGTCGTGGCGCGCGCGCTGCCACGTCAGGAGGCAGGTCAGCGAGCAGAGCGTCGGATTCGTGCGGGGTCCGAAGCCCGGCGTCCAGTCGACGGCGAAAGTCGCGTCCGATGCCGCCGCGTCGACGGCGACGTCGCGTACGCGATCGGCGTTGACGAGGAACGATGCGTTCTTCAGCGCGCCGACCCACGGCCGCGCCGTATCGAGCGCGACGATCGCGAACGGCAGGTTCGCGCGGCCCGTGCGGCTCGTGACGCTCGCCGAGAACGCCACGGTGCGACGCGCGCCGGGCGGTATCGCAACCGGATCGGCGAGGCCGTTGCCGGACAGCGAGTAACCGCCCAGATACGGTGCGGCGGCGAACTGTGCGGTCGCGTTCGAGAAGCCGGTGTTCTGCAGCGTCACGTCGAGGCGGCCGGTTTCGCCGCGATCGAGGATGCCGTCGCCGTCGCCGGCCGTTTCGACGAGCGCGACGCCGACGATGTCGAGCGCGTGCTCGGCGTCGGTGCGGCTTTCGACGACGCCGGCGAGGTCGACGGAACGCGCGTCCGGCGCGATGGCGCCGGCGCCGAAGCCGCGCGCGGCGAAACCGGCGCGGCAACGGCGATAGTCGCCCTCGTCGTCCGCGCGCAGCGCGAACAGCACGGCGTCGCGCGCCTGCGTGTACGTCGGATCGGACGGAAACAGCGCGAGGCCCGCGAGCACGTTCGACATCACGCGATCGCGCGTCGCGGCGAACGCGTGCGCCGGCTGCGCGGCGATGACGTTGCGCGCGCACTGCCACAGCGCGCTCGCCCACACTTCGCCGGCGGTGTGGATGTACGCGTTCGTCAGCGAGCGCAGCTTCCAGTCGAACTTCGGCAGGTTCGCGGGCGTCGGATGCTCGTCGCTGATGTGACGCAGGCTCAGCGGATTGACCGTCATGTCGGCCGAATACGGAAAGCGCCGCACGCCGTGGTAGTAGCTGTTGTCGGGATTGCCCGGCGCGCCCGCGGGCGGCAGCGTGTCGCGCGGGTGGTCGTACTCGAGGTTGCTGTACGCGCCGGCGCCGGGATACGCGCCCGAGAACGCCGGCTTGCCCGGATAGACGTTGCGGTCGTCGGCGCGCGCGATTGCCATCAGCGCCGCGAAATCGGCCGTGCCCTCGCCGAGCGCGTAGAGCTGCACGCTGGCGTCGTACGGCAGCGGCACGAGGCGACCCATCACCGCGTGCAGCCATTCGTGGCCGAGCACGCCGTAGTCGAACGCGCTCGAGTCGCGCTGCGTCAGCGAGACGTTGTTGATGCCGAGGTTGATGACCGGGCTGATGCCTTCGGGCGTCACCATCGTGTACGCGCCGTAGTTGCCGGCGTTGGCGATCAGCGGATCGCCGCCGACGCCGCCGCGGCCGTAGTTGTCGCGCTGCATGTTGCCGGCGGTCTCGGTGAAGCCGAGGTCGTAGTACCAGTCGTGCAGCACGTTCGTCGCGTAGAACATCTGCACGACCTTCGCGTTGAGCTGCGCCGACGTCGCCGGGATCGGCAGGCCGAGATACGTCTCCGGGTCGCACTGCACGAAGTCGTTCGCCGTGTCGTTGGTGTCGAACGCGTAGTCGAACGTGCGTGCGCCGGTCGTGCGCGCGCGCAGGTCGCCTTCGGCCGGCCGGTAGTCGAGCACGAAGTCGTCGTAGCAGTAGCCATCGGCGTCGAGCGAGACCGCATTGAAGAACGCGTCGGTGTTGTTGCCGGCGGTTTCGGTCGCGTCGTCGGCGAGCCACGGATCGCCGGTCGCGATGCCGCCGTGCACGCGCGACACGAGGTTCATCGGGGCGGGCACCGCCGGGCGCCAGCCGTCGGCGACGCCGGTCGGATGCGGCGCGGTGTAGCCGTAGTTGTCGGCGTACGGCGTGCCGCCGGCGCTCGCGAAGACGCGGTACGAGAACGGCTGGTGTTCGCGAATCAAGTCGACGTCGCCGAGCACGCGGCCGTCGTCGGCCGCGACGAGCACCTGTCGCGCGATCGGGCGTTCGTCGCCGGGCCGGCGGCCGACGAGCGTCACGCGCCATGCGGCGTCGAGGCCTTGCGCGGCCGGAAAGCGCACGCGCTCGACGCGCGACGGCGCCGACGGCACGAAGCCGACCGACGCGTCGAGCGCGAACTGGCGCGTCGCGTCGCCGCCTGCCGACAGCTCGCGCGCGCCGCTCGCGGCCGCGAGCCCGTCGATCGCGCCGGCGGCGAATTTCAGCGCCGCGCCGGCGTCGAGATTGCCGGCGCGCTTGACGACCGGGCCGGCCGGCACGTTGCCGGTGATCGCGCGCACGGCGAGGCCGCGGTCGAGCAGCACGTTCGTGCGCGCGCCGACGACTTCCTCGCCGTCGACGCGCGGTACGAACGTCACCGCGTGCGTGCCGGCTTTCGTCGTCAGCACGCGCACGTCGGCCGAATCGCCGCCGTGGCCGCCGTGCGCGGCGACGGCGGCGCGCGCCGCGGCGACGATCGCCGCGTGCGTCGGTGCGGTCTTGGCGACGGTTCGCGCTTCGGCCGCGCCGAGCCAGCCCGGTTGCGCGGCGAGTTCGGCGCGGCCGGCCGCGGTCGCGGCGCCGGTATTTGCCAGCAGTGTCCACAGTGCTACGGTGCTAATGCGCTGCAAAGGTCTTTTTGCGTACATGGCGTTCCCCTGCGTTGAGGAGGCTCCAACTTTACACGATGCTTTTCGTACACTGTTATTCGTAGGTTAAGCGGCGGCTGGCCGGCGGCTCCGGATGCGAAACGGTCGTAGCGGGCGCTCGGCCCTGGGGCC
This sequence comes from Tahibacter soli, assembly GCF_025717065.2. Taxonomy (GTDB): domain Bacteria; phylum Pseudomonadota; class Gammaproteobacteria; order Xanthomonadales; family Rhodanobacteraceae; genus Tahibacter; species Tahibacter soli. The sequence continues at coordinate 9,095 of NZ_JAOVZO020000011.1, forward strand.
GTAGCGCGACGCGGGCGCGTGCGAGACAATGAAAGATCGCCCCGGAGGTTCCGCGCGCCATGAAAGATCTCACCCAAGGCTCGATCCGCCGCCATCTGGTCGAAATGGCGGTGCCGATCGCCGTCAGCATGCTCGTGCAGACGCTGTACTTCATGGTCGACCTGTATTTCGTCGCCAAGCTCGGCGACGCGGCGATCGCCGGCGTCAGTTCGGCCGGCACGATCATGTTCGTGATCATGGGCCTGACGCAGATGCTCGGCGTCGGCACGGTCGCGCTGATCGCCCACGCGGTCGGACGCAAGGACCAGCCCGACGCGAACCTCATCTTCAACCAGTCGCTCGTGCTGTCGGCGATCTGCGCGGCGCTGACGCTCGCGGCCGGCTACGGTCTCGCCGGCGCGTACATGCGCTCGGTCGGCGCCGATGCCGCGACGACGCAGGCCGGCATCACGTACCTGTACTGGTATACGCCGGGCCTCGCGCTGCAGTTCGCGCTGGTCGCCATGGGTTCGGCGCTGCGCGGCACCGGCATCGTCGCGCCGACGATGGTGGTGCAGCTGATCACGGTGGTGCTCAACATCGTGCTCGCGCCGATCCTGATCGCCGGCTGGGGCACCGGACGGCCGCTCGGCGTCGCCGGTGCGGGCCTCGCGAGTTCGGTCTCGATCGCCGTGGGTGTCATCGTGCTGTCGCTGTACTTCGTGCGGCTGGAAAAATACGTCGGCTTCCATGCCGACCTGTGGCGACCGCGGCTGGAAACGTGGCGGCGCATGCTCGCGATCGGCCTGCCGGCCGGCGGCGAGTTCGCACTGATGTTCGTGTTCATGGCCGTGACGTACGCGGTCATCAGCACCTTCGGCGCCGCGGCGCAGGCGGGATTCGGCATCGGCTCGCGCGTGATGCAGGCCGTGTTCCTGCCGGCGATGGCGGTCGCGTTCGCGGTGCCGGCCGTCGCCGGCCAGAACGTCGGCGCGCGCCACCCCGAGCGCGTGCGCGAAACGTTTCGCACGGCGCTCCTGTTCGGCACCGTCGTCATGCTGTTTCCGATGCTGCTGTGCCAGTGGAAGCCGGCGTGGCTGATCTCGCTGTTCAGCGACGAGGCCGCGGTGATCGAGGTCGGTGCCGGCTTCCTGGCCGTCATTTCGTGGAACTTTATCCTTTCCGGCATCGTGTTCACGAGCTCGGGCATGTTCCAGGCGCTCGGCAACACCGTGCCGGGACTGATCGCGACCGGTACGCGCCTCGTCACGTACGCGGTGCCGGCGATCTGGCTGTCTAAGCAGCCGGGTTTCCAGCTGCACCACCTGTGGTACGTGTCGGTCGCGACGGTCTGCCTGCAGACGCTGCTGATATTGTGGCTCGTGCGGCGCGAGATGGACCGCAAACTCGGCGCACTCGCGCCGGTCGCGTAGTTCGCCAACCGCAATTTGCGATTGCCAAACGACGCTTGCCATACGCAAGCGTCGTCTCTTAGCGTCAAGTTTCTTCCATTGGGAACTTGTACGCGCATGGTCACGAAGACGACGTTCCTCGCGTTGCTGCTGGCGGCGGCATCGGCCGCGCCGGCGTTCGCTCAATCGGGCGACATCCACGCGCTGCGCTGTCACGGCTGCAGCGATCCGCAGTTCGAACAGGCGGCGATCGGGGCGGGCCTCGGCAAGCGCTGGCTGTACGACTTCGCGGGCGGCGAACTGCGCGCGTATCTGGTGGGGCGCGAACCGAACGGTACGGGCGGTTTCTTCTACGAAGCCGTGCCGCTGCCGGTCGAGGCGGTGTATCAGACGCTGTTCGATCGGGCGTGGGCGGTGTATCGCGGCAACGGGTCGTTGTCGAAGTCGGTCGTTCTGACGCTGGCGGGTGCGCCCGCGACCGGCGGCCATTCCGATGACAGCGTGTTCACGCTTTTCAACTCCGATGTCGGTATGGGTCGCTTCAATACGTGGCTGGCGCAATACATGGCACAGCAGGGTATTCCCGTGTCGCCGGATGCGTCCGAGATTCAGACGCTGATCGTCTCGAACCCGACAATCAAATTTGCCGGCGACTACAAACGCGTCGGTGTTCGCGTCATATTCAAGGACGGTCAAGCGCAATTCGAACTGGAGGACGACGAAGCCGCGTACAGGTTCAAACCGGGAAGTGCGTGGGATTCCGATGGCCGAAAGATTCCCGAGTCGCCGTCCCAGATCGGGCAGGGCGAATACCGGTTTCCGCACGGCGAGCAGTCGCAGGACTATCAGAACTATCTGTCGTTGATCCGATACTGGGGCGTACCGATCGGCAACGGCGGCTGGATTTGTACTGAAGTTACCGGCGGCGGCAGCGTCGAACGCGGTTGTCGTTTGGGCCGCTGAGCCATGCGACTCGACACGATCTTGCCCGGGTTTCTTCTCCCGTTTCTGTTGTCGGCGATCCTGGTGCCGGTCTCGTCTGCGACGCGCGCTGCAGACTGCGGCTCGGCCTGCCGCTCGCAGCATTTCCAGCAGCGTGCGATCACGCAAGGCCCCGGCACGCACAGCTATTACGACGAGACATCGGCATCGGTCCGCACTTTCGTCGTCACGCGCAGCGCGCGCGACGGTGGCGGCGCGCGCTACGACATCGCCGAAATCGCTGCAACACCGGTGCCCGTCGACGACGACCTGTTCAGATCGAGCGGCGGCGCGTTCATGGTGGCGCAGCTCGCGTTGCCGGCGCGCACCGATGCCGGCACGCATAGTGACATGAGCGCGTTCGACTTGTTCGTGCCGATACGGACGGCATCGAATACGTTCGGCATCTGGCTCGGCAAATATCTCAAGGAGGCCGGCCTGCCGGTCGCCGTGCCGTCGCCACCCGAACTCGCCGCGCTGCAATCGGTGCAGCGCGGCGTGCGCTACGGCAGCACACTCGACCGCCGCATGCTGCGCGTCGTGTTCAAGGACGGCGAGGCGCTGTTCGCGCTCAGCATCGATGACGTCGACTATCGGTACGTTGACAATAGTGCCCGCGACATCGATGGCCACCGCATCCCTGCGTCGCTCGAGCAGATGCGCGACGAGGGGCCGTATACGTTTTCTGGCCGTGCGTCGTCGTCGTGGCGCGGATTCGAGCGACTCCTTGCCGAATACTACGTCCCGCAGCGCGATGAGCCGCCGCAGTGGCGCTGCGACGACGCAGGCGATGGCGGATTGCGTTGCGCGGTGACTCCCGGCAAACGCCTGCGCTCGCCCGCACCGGCCGAATGACCGCTCAGCTTCAACCGCCCGCGGGCGCCAGTACAGCCGCGTACAACGCCCCAGGCCGGCTTCGATCGTCCGCGTCGCTCACGAGCAGCAAGCGGATGACATCGCCGTCCAGGCGCGCATCGACGCCTTCGATCTTGCGCATCGGCCGCACGAATTCGAGCGTCTGCACGCATCCGTCCGCGCCGAGAACACCGATCGCCGCGTCGACGCATGCGCCGTCGTTGTACGTGTCGTCGGTACCTTCCGCCACCGCGCTGAAGACCAGCCTTCCGTCGGGCAGCGCCGCCGCATCGGTGAAGCCGAGCGGCACGCCGTCGACGCGGCCGAGATCGATCGTCCGCGTTTCGAACGGCAGCGCGGGCAGGCGCAGTTCGTTCGTCGTGTCCAATGCGTGCAGCACCTCGCTCAGCGCGAAGCGGATCGTCGCGTTCTCGGGATGTCCGCCGCTCGCGCGCTGCAGCAGCACGAGATGCGCACCACACACGGCCGCGCCTTCGAGGTTCAGCGCCGGAAAACGGCGCTGCAAAGGGGCGTACAGCGCGGACAGATCGACGGCGCGAGGTGCGCCGATCAGGGCGCCGGCGTCGTCCAGGCCCAGCAGCACGCCGGTCTGCCGGTTGGGTTTCGACCCGGACGCGAACGCGAACAACGCGCCCGCCGGATAGCCGGCGAAAGGCGGCAGGCGAACCAGCGCTTCGAGGTCGGGCTTGCGCGCCTTGCGAGCGGCCGCATCGTCCGGCAGATCGCCCGGAAAGAGCCGCACCTTCATACCGTCGCGCTGTCCGGCCGGATCGAACACGCCGAGATATCGTTCGTCGTCGGCGATCACGTACAGGAACCGGCCGGCGACTACGATGCCGCTGGCGGCGCCGAGGTGGTCTGCGGCGGCGGTTTGCGACGCGGGGAACGTCAGTTCGCGCAGGTGTTCGAGATCGATCATGCGGCGAGTCTATGCGAGCGACGCGGCGCAAACGGCAATCAGGGCTTGTTACACCGCTCGCCGCCGCCGTCGAGCATTTCCAGCCGCTGCACGAAATGACGCTGCCGTGGCGACTGCGGCCCTTCGATCTTCACCGCAAGCGCCTTGCCTTGTTCGAAATGCCGGCGCGCCTCGTCGAACGTGCCGGCGTTGCACGCGATGTCGCCGAGACTCAGCAGCGCGTGCAGCGTGTAGACGCTGTCCGGCGCCTCGCGCGGCAGGCGTTCGAGCAGGCGCTTCGCGGCTTGCGCGTCGCCGGCCTGAAACTGCGCCCAGCCGAGATTGATCAGCGCGTTGCGCACGTCGTCGTCTTTCTTCGCGAGCGTGGCGAGCGTCAGCGCCTGCGACAGATACGGCAGCGCGTCCTTCGCGCGCGCGGCGCCCTGGTTCTGGATCGCCATGCCGTGGCCGAGCGTGAGCGGATAGAGATAAAGGCTGCGCCGGCCCGAGATGTCGCGATGTTCGACGAGCCGCGTCGCCTTCTCGCACGCGGCTTCGCTGCGCGCGTAGTCGGCGTCCTCGGGAAACGACAGATTGCAGTAGTTCATCAGCGTCAGCACGAGCGCCGGCGTGTCGGGGCCGACGCGCGCGTCGATCCACGCCGCGAGCGATGCGGCAACGTGTTCGGTGTCGCGGCCGTTGACGTCGAGCGTGTGCAGCACGAACACGCGCTGCTGCAGGCACGACAGGTGTTCGGGCATCGCCTCGTCGACATGCTCGCGCAGCGACCAGCACAGGTCGGACGCCGCGCGCGCGTCGGCGAATCGCCGGCGGTCCGACAGCGCGACCGACAGCTGCGACGCGGCGGCGAACCGCACGTCGGCCGGTGCGTCGTCGCGCGCAAGCTTGCGCAGCGTCTCGATCGCGGCATCGTCGTTGGCGACGCGCGCGCGCTGTATCGCGAGCCTTGCGCCGGCGAGCGCGTGCTCCGGCGCGATCAGTGTCGCCGCCTTGTCGGTTGCCGCGGCGCTCTGCGCGCCCATGCCGTTCATCGTGTACAGATATGCCGCCTCCAGCAGCGCGTTCGCGCGTGCCGCGCCGTCGCTGCGCGACGCTGCGTAGGCGGCGAGCTTCGCGCCGGCGTCGTACGCGCCGAGCGCGCGGAAATACAGCGACCGGCGCAGCGCGAGATCGACCGCCCTGGGCGTGTCGTCGCCCGTTTCGGCGACGATCGCGCGCACTTCCTCGCGCTCGCGCTGGCCCGGCACCGTGAACGGATCGGATCGCGCCGGCGCGGCGCTTTCCGCCGCGTGCGCAACGGCGCTTGCGAGCGCGAGCAGCGCGACGGCGAGGCGGCGCATCACGCGTCGCCGTCCCCGCGCAGCTCGGCGCGAACGTCCATCAGGATCTGCCCGAGCCGGTTGCGTCCGCGCCCGTCGCCGCCGTCGCCCCAGTAGGCGTCGTTGCTCGTGTGCTCGACGAGCGTCGCGTCGCCGGTGGCGACCAGTAGCGCGCGCAGTTGCGCGTGCTGCGTGAACTTCGCGCGTACGGCCTTGCGCATCACGTCGTCCTTCGCCGATTCCCAGTCGCGGCGCAGCTTGCGCTTGCGGTCGCGGCCGATGTTCGCCGCCTCCATCGGACCGTGCGCGAAACGCACGGCGTCGCGGTCGGCCGGGTTCTCGAATTTCATCGCCTGGAAATAGTGCTCGCTCGTCTTCCAGTACGCACCGTCGAGGTGAATGCGGTACGGCGCGAAGTTCGAGAACTCGCCGTATTCGTCGCTGACGCGATAGAAATGGATGATCTGGGTCATGGGACGCTCCGTGTCGGTTGAACGCGCGATCGTGCAAGAAGCGAACGGCTCTCGCAACCTGTCAAGGGGCCTTGGTCACGCATTCGCCCGGGATAATTTTTGCTAGCGTGCAAAGTGGACGCAACCGTTGGGCGTGCCGGCACATCCGATCACCGATCGGATCACAGCTCGTCAACCCGGAGTACCCATGAAACCTCGTTCACTCCTCCTCGCGCTCGCGGCGGGCCTCGCCGCGGCGCCGTCGTCGTTCGCGGCGACCAAGCTCCTGCGCTTTCCCGACGTCTGCGGCGATCGCGTCGTCTTCACCTATGCCGGCGACCTGTGGACCGTCTCCGCCCAGGGCGGTACCGCGGTCCGCCTGACCGCCGGCCCCGGCCTCGAACAGTCGGCGCGCTTCTCGCCCGACTGCCGCGAAGTGGCCTTCACCGGCGAATACGGCGGCGACGATCAGGTGTATGTGATCGCGGCCGGCGGCGGCGAGCCGCGCCAGCTCACGTACTACCCGGGCCGCGGTCCGCTGCCGCAGCGCTGGGGCTTCGACAACCAGGTGTACGGCTGGACGCCCGACGGCACGTCGGTGCTGTTCCGTTCGTGGCGCGATTCGATCAACGACTCGCAGCCGAAGCTGTTCACCGCGCCGGCCAAGGGCGGCGCCTCGGTCGCGCTGCCGATGCCCAACGCCGGCATCGGCCGCTACTCGCCGGACGGCAAGCAGATCGTCTACTCGCCGAAGTTCCGCGACTTCCGCACGTGGAACCGCTACACCGGCGGCTGGGCGCAAGATCTGTACATCTACGATTTCGCGTCGAAGTCCGCGCGCAACATCACCAACGATCCGAACACCGATCGCGATCCGGTGTGGATCGGCAATACCGTGTATTTCATCGCCGACCGCGGCTCGCACCTGAACCTGTACGGCTACGACACCGCCAGCGGCCAGACGAAGCAGCTGACCGACTACAAGGGTGCCGACGCGCGCTGGGCGAGCGGCGACAACAAAGGCAGCATCGCGTTCGAAGTCGACGGCGTGCTGCACGTCTACGACACCGCGAGCGGCCAGGACCGCGCGCTCGACATCACCGTGCCGTCCGACCTCGTGCGCACGCGCGCGATGGAGCGCAGCGTCAAGGACTACGTCGAGGACTTCGAGCTCTCGACGAACGGCAAGCGCGCGCTGATCGCCGCGCGCGGCGAAGTGTTCAGCGTGCCGCTCAAAGACGGCGTCACGACGAATCTCACACACACGCCGGGCGTGCACGAGCGCGAAGTGAACTGGTCGGCCGACGGCAAGCGCGTGACGTACGTGTCGGACGCCGGCGGCGAAGAAGCCGTATGGGTGCGCGACGCCGACGGCACGAACGCGCGCGCGCTGACGAAAGAAGTCTACGGCCGCCTGTACGCCCCGCGCTGGTCGCCGGACGGCGCGCACATCGCGTTCGTCGACAGCGAAAGCCGCCTGCGCATCGTCGCGACGGCCTCCGGCGCGGTCACGCTCGTCGCCGACGACAAGGGCGAATCGCGCCGCGACTACGCGTGGTCGCCGGCCGGGCACTATCTCGCCTATGGGCTGACCGACCCCGAGAGCGTGCAGCCGCGCCTGAGCATCTACGACGTGGCCGCCAAACGCAGCGTGCAGCTCGGCCACACGCTGTTCAACGCGTACGCGGCGACGTTCTCGCCGGACGGCAAGTATCTGTACTTCGTCGGCGACCGCGAATGGGGCGTGCAGCTGTCGCAGATCGAATGGAACTTCGCCGCGAACCGCAACGGCAGCATCATGGCGCTGGCGCTGCGCAAGGACGTGCCGAACCCGTTCTCGCCGCGCAACGACAGCGCACAGGCCGACGAACAGAAAGCCGTCGATGAAGCGGCGGCGGCCGGAGACAAAGATAAAAAGGACAAAAAAGACAAAGGAGAAAAGAAGGTCGACGACCGCATCGACTTCGACGGCCTCGACGACCGCCTCGTGCGCGCGCCGATCGACGCCGACAACGTCTACGGCATCTCGATCAGCGAGAAGGCGATCTACTACGTCGTCGGCGACGCGCCGTACTACGGCCGCGACGGCCAGTTCAAGACGCGCCTGAAAGCCTGGTCGTTCAAGGACCGCAAGGAGTCGCAGATCTACGAAGGCGTCGACGGCCTGGAGATTTCCGGCGACGGCACCACCGCGCTCGTGCGCAACGGCAAGGACTTCAAGTCGCTCGATCTCACGGCCGACAAGCCCGAAGCCAAGGACGTCAGCATCGACGGCCTGTTCGCACTGGTCGATCCGAAGGCCGAGTACGCCGCGATCTTCGGCGACGTGTGGCGCCGCTACCGCGACCAGTTCTACGTCACGAACATGCACGGCTACGACTGGAAGGCGATCCGCGCCAAGTACGAGCCGCTGCTCGCGCACGTCGGCGACCGCAGCGATCTCAATTACCTGCTGGGCCAGATGGTCGCCGAACTGTCGGCCGGCCACGCGTACGTCAGCGGCGGCGACATCGGCCTGCCGTCCAAGCCGTACGTGGGCCTCATCGGCGCGCGCTTCGCGCTCGACGAGGCCAGCGGCCGCTATCGCATCGCGAAGATCTTCAAGGGTCAGAACGACGAGCCGCGCTATCGCTCGCCGCTGACCGAACTCGGCGTCGACGTCAAGGAAGGCGACTACGTGCTCGCGATCGGCGGCCAGCCGCTCGAGCGCGACGACGACCCGTATCGCCTGTTGCGCACGACGCAGGGCCAGCTGATCCAGCTCACGGTCAACGGCAAGCCGAGCACGCAGGGCGCGCGCGAAGTGCTGGTGAAACCGATCGACAACGAAGAATCGCTGATCTACTACGGCTGGGTCGAGCACAACCGCGAATACGTCGCCAAGGCCAGCAACGGTACGCTGGGATATCTGCACATTCCCGACATGGGCGGCGACGGCATCCGCGAATTCGTCAAGTGGTTCTACCCGCAGCTGCGCAAGCAGGGCCTCGTGATCGACGCGCGCGACAACGGCGGCGGCAACGTCTCGCAGATGGTCATCGAGCGCCTGTCGCGCAAGCCGCTCGCGCTCGACTACGGCCGCGGCAGCGAGATCGTCGGCACGTATCCGAACCAGACGTTCATCGGCCACCTCGTCGCGCTGTGCAACGGCACGACGGCGTCGGACGGCGACATCTTCTCGTACATGTTCAAGCAGGCGAAGCTCGGACCGCTGATCGGTGTGCGCACGTGGGGCGGCGTCGTCGGCATCAGCAATTTCGGCCCGGCGATCGACGGCGGCGAAATCTTCGTGCCGCAGTTCGCGACGGCGGACACGAAGGGCAACTACGTCGTCGAAGGCACCGGCGTCGAACCCGACATCGTCGTCGAGCAGGACGTGGCCGCGCAGCTGGCCGGACGCGATCCGCAGCTCGACCGCGGCATCGCGGAACTGAAAGCGGCGATCGCCGCGAAGCCGGTTTCGCTGCCGCCGGTGCAGTCGCCGCCGGTCAAGGCGCCGCCGGAAATGCGCATGAAGTGATCGCGCGCTGCGGCCGGCGTCAACGCGCCGGCCGCAGCCACGCCATCGGGATGTCGGCCTCGTAGCCGCCGCCGACGCTCGCGACGCGGCCGGTCATGCGGCCTTCGACGACGAAGCCGAGGCTTTCGTAGAACGCGATCGCGCGCGCGTTGCTTTCCTGAGCGCCGAGTTCGACACGCAGAATGTCGGGGCGTTCGTGCTCGACGATGTCCATGAGCCGGCGGAACAGCGCGCGTCCGACGCCCGCGCCCTGGTGCGCCGGATGCACCGCGATCGTCAGTTCGCCGAGCACGTGCGCGAACTTCTTCGGCCCCATCGGATACGTGTGGATTTCGCCGGCGAGCGAGCCGTCGGCCAGACGCGCCACGAGGCTGTAGCCGTGCGCGAGCGCCTCGCTCAAGAAACCGCCGACGTAGTCCGGCGTAATTTCGTCGACGCCGCGCGCGAGGCCGCCTTCGATCGCGGCGACGGCGCGGTACAGCGAGAGCAGGGCGGCCGCGTCGTCGGCGCGTGCGGGTTCGATGGCGTAGTCGGGCATGGCGGGTCTCCGTTCGGTCGCATCGATGTAGTGCCGTCGCGGGCCGTTACAATCGCGCGATGGCGCACCCGAAACCATATCTCGTCGAGACCGACGCGGCGATCTCGCTGCACTTCACCGACGGCGAAACGCAGAGCCGCATGTGGAAGCGCGAGCCCGATGCGCTCGTGTTCGACTACACGCGCCTGATGATGGGTTTCGCGCTGTTCGCGCCGGCCGTGCGCGACATCGCGATGATCGGCCTCGGCGGCGGCTCGCTGGCGAAATTCTGCCATCGCTACCTGCCGCGCGCGCGCATTGACGTCGTCGAGATCAACCCGCACGTGATCGCGCTGCGCGACACGTTTCGCGTGCCGCCGGACGACCGCCGCTTCGCGATCCACGCCGACGACGGCGTGCGCTTCGTACGCGCGGCGCAGCGGCGCTACGACGCGCTGCTCGTGGACGGGTACGACGCGAACGGCATGCCCGCGAAGCTGCGCGCGCCTTCGTTCGTGGCCGATTGCCGCGCGGCGTTGAGGCCGGACGGCCTCTTCGTGGTCAATCTCAACAGCGACGATGCGAACGCCATGCGCCTCATCGCGACGGTGCGCGCGGCGTTCGGCGATCGCGTGCTCGTCGTCGACGATGCCGTCGGCGGCAATCGCATCGTGTTCGCGGGGGCGCCGCTGGCGCGGCGGATCGGTGTTATCGAGCGGCCGGAGTCGCTCGATCGCGAGGCTTGGGCTCAGCTGGTGTTGCCGTTTGCTCGGATTCGGGCGGTGCAGCACCAGTGGCTCGTTGCTGGTTCTTAGCTCGTCACCCCAGCGGACGCTGGGGCACAGCTTTTTTCTTTGTAGCTAACGCTCGGCTTTAAACAAAGCGTTTCGCTCGCTGCCGCGAGCGAGCAGAGAGGGATTGCTTGTCCAATCCCTCTCTGCACTCTCCAAGGACACCCCGACGGCCGCGGTTTGCGGGCATCCATGCCCGCAAACTTCGCGAGCTTGCTCCGGGGTTCGTTGAAGGGCCATCCATGGCCCGTCAACGAACTGCGCGCATCCCTGCGCGCACCCGCTACGCGGGCCGATCCTCCGCAATCTCGCCGCGACCGACGGGGCCCCAGGTAGAGCGGGCGGCTTCCTGCCGCCAGAAGCAACAGCGTCGCCGCATATTAGCCTGTCATGCCGGCGAAGGCTGGTATCCCGCTTTTTACGCAAAGTAAACACGTGGACGTCAAGCTACGCTGGGCGTAGCCCTCTCCCCCAAACGCTTTTGGGGGAGAGGGTTGGGTGAGGGGGCGACGCCCAGGTCTCCGTTGCGGATTCCGCGCCGGCGAGAAGCCAAAGCTCGCATCGTGTAGCGCAATACAACTGCTCGCTGCGGTCGTCGCAGCCTAGCACCGTGCTCAGGCCGTCAAGGACTGCGCAAGTTCGATAAAACCGAATCCTTGACGGCCTTCCGCTCGGTGCTCTGAAAGGTCGCCCACAGCGACCAATCGCTCAAGGGCAGAGCGCGAACGGCGTGCTCCACCACGCCGTTCGCTGACCACAACCCACTACAACGGAGTGGATCATGATCAACCGCAATCCTACCTCACGCAAACCTTCCACAAAGCAAATCCGCATCGGTACGGCACACTATTCCCAAGGCATCTACCATGCCGCGCGTCCTGTCCCCTACATCCGCCTCCGCGGCGACTGGCTCGCCAAAGCCGGCTTCGCCCCGAACGATCTCGTTCTCATCCGCGTCGCCCGCGGCCGCCTCGTCATCACCCGCGCTTAGCGCTATCGTCGCGGAAGCCTCGCTCGTCGAGGCTTCCGCCTGCGGCTTCGTCGCGAACTCGCGCCCGCGAACGCGGTCCTACCGCCCACCCGACACGGAACGACCGGCATGCCGCGCATCATCCCGAAACTCCTGCGCCACGTCGTCCGCGTCATCGCGGTGACGCTCGCGATCTTCGCCGCCCTCGTGATCTACGTCGTCCAGCCCGTCGGCACCGTGCAGGCATCGCCGCTCCCGCCCGCCGACGCGCAACGCCTCGAAGCGCACGTGCGCATGCTGTCCGAAGCCCTCGCACCGCGCGACGCGGGCCGCCCCGAACGGCTCGACGCGGTCGCGGCCTACATCCGCAAGGAATTCGAGCGCAGCGGCGCGCGCGTCTCCGAGCAGCCCTTCGCGGTCGAAGGCGCGACGTATCGCAACGTCGTCGCGAGCTTCGGTCCGGCCGACGGCGACGTCATCGTCGTCGGCGCGCACTACGATGCTTGCGAGGCATTGCCCGGCGCCGACGACAACGCGAGCGGCGTCGCCGGCCTCATCGAACTCGCGCAGGCGCTCGGCAAGGCCAAGCCCGCCACGCGCGTCGACCTCGTCGCCTACACGCTCGAAGAACCGCCGTACTTCCGCACCGAACACATGGGCAGCGCCGTGCACGCGGCGAGTCTCGCGCAGGCGAAGACGCCGGTACGCCTGATGATCGCGCTCGAAATGATCGGCTACTTCACCGATGCGCCCGACAGCCAGCGTTTTCCCGTGCCGGCAATGAGCGCGGTGTATCCGTCGACGGGCAACTTCGTCGCCGTGGTCGGCGGCGTCGGCGCCGGCAGGCTCGTCGCGCGGGTCAAGCGCGCGATGCTCGGCGCGAGCGACCTGCCGGTGTATTCGATGAACGCGCCGAGCGCGCTCGTCGGCGTCGACTGGTCGGACCACCGCAGCTACTGGGCGCACGGCTACGACGCGGTGATGGTCACCGACACCGCGTTCTTCCGGAATACGGCCTATCACACGGCCGGCGATACGGCCGATCGGCTCGACTACGCCCGCATGGGGAAGGTGGTCGCCGGCGTGTACGCGACGGTAATGGATTTTTCCGCAAAGTAGCGAACGGGAAACTTCAGGATGGCGTCGCCGCTGCGACGCCGTCGATCGCGCCGATCGCCCGCCTCGCCGCCTCGCGTATCTCCGGATCTTCGTCGCGCGCCAGCGGATCGATCGCAGTGCGCGTCGTCGCCGCCTGCGCGCCGAGCGCTTCGATCGCGCGCAACGCCGCGATGCGCGGCGCGGGCGACTCCTGCACGTCCGTCGCGATGTGCTGCCACGTCGCCGCCATGCCGGCCGCCGCCGCGCCCATGCGGCGGATCACGTCCTGCGCCGCGCTCCAGCGTTCTTCGCGTGCTTCGTGCTCGACCATGTAGTCGAACACCGCGCGCAGCATCGGGCTGCCGATGCCGGCCAGCGCGCAGGCCGCATAGCGGCGCGCGGGTTCCGCCGCGTCGAGCCGTTCGAACAGCGCGCGTCGCGCGCTTTGTCCGAAACGCGGCAACTGCGCCTGCGCCAGTTCGCACAGCCGCTCGCCGTCGCCGGCGAGGCGCTGCGCGTTCGCGTCGAACCAGGCGATGCACGTATCGAGCGACGCGCACTCGGGCGCGTCGGCGGCGTCGGCCGGCGCGAGCGTCGCGACGGCGAGGAGGGCGGCGGCGAGGAGAGTCATCGCGCGATGTTGCCGCGCGCGCATCGCCGCGGCAATCGGCCTTACGGCACGGTGCCGCGCCGCACCGCGCCCGGCGAAACGCCGACGCAGCGCTTGAACGCGCGGCTGAATGCCGCTTCCGACTGGTAGCCCAGCCGCGCCGCGACGTCGGCCAGCGCCGCGCCGCTTTCTTTGAGCGTCGTCGCCGCGAGCTGCATGCGCCAGCGCGCGACGTACTGCATCGCCGGCACGCCGACGAGTTCGGCGAATCGCGCGGCGAACGCCGAGCGCGACATCGCCACCTGCGATGCCAGCGACGCGAGCGTCCACGCGTGCGCCGGATCGCGGTGGATCAGCGTGAGCGCGCGGCCGATCTGCCGGTCCTTCAGTGCGCCGAGCCAGCCGGTGCGCGCGGCCGGATCGCGTTCGATCCATGCGCGGATCGCCTGGATCACGAGAATGTCGGACAGCCGCGTGATGATCGTCTCGCCGCCGGGCCGCAGCTCGCGCGCTTCGGCGGCCATGAGGCGCAGCGTGTGGCCGATCCAGTCGTCGTGCAGCGTGTGCGCCGCTTCGATCACGATCGCCTTCGGCAGCAGCGCGACGAGTTGCCGCGCCGCCGGATGATCGAAGCGCACCGCGCCGCACACCATGTGCGTCGGCGCGCCGCCTCCGCCGTGGCGCAGGATGTCGTAGCGCTCGCTGACGGCTTCGCGCGGCAGGTCGAACAGCGCGTCGGCCGCGCCGTCGGGTTCGCTCGCGAGCGTGTGGCCGAGGCCGTGCGGCACGAGCGCGAGATCTCCCGGTCGCAGCAGCACGCGTTCGTGGCCGTCGACATCGAGCCATGCGCGGCCCGCGTTGACGACGTGAAACATCAGGCAGTCCGCGAGCGGCGGCAGCGCGAGGCCCCACGGTGCCGAGAACTCCGAGCGCGTATAGAAAGTGCCCGACAGTCGCAGGAAGTGCAGCGCTTCGCCGAGCGGGTCGACCGGCGTCCAGTTCGCGGTGGCGTTCATGGCGGCGAGTCTGCGCGGGGCATCGCCGATCGTCCAGGCGATTGGACGATCGGGCATGAGGCGGCGACGCAGAAGCATGCGCGAACCGGCGCTCGACGACGGCCGGGGCGTGCGACATGCTTGGTCGACGGTGGACGCAGGAGCGCTCGCGTGGGACTGGATTTGATGCACTACAAAACGGTGATGACGCCGGAGGAGTACCAGCCATGGTCGACGCCGGACGGGCTTTTCCAGCAGTACGGGATCGAAGATTTTCCGGCGGAAGCGTTTTCGGAGTATGGATTCGAGCGGCACTTGCAGAGCCTGGCGGTCCCGCAGAACATACATTTTGCCAATTTCTACGAAAACGACGAGGCTCGGGCATACGATCGCAAACGTCATTCACGGATGTCGGATTCCGAGCGAGACAGCTACTGGCTGGGCACGCCCGAAACAAACGACGACGCGCTTCGTGAGCTCGAGAATCGGCTGGGCCTGGATCGTTCCTGGTCGACGCTTTCGGAGACCATGGTCAAGCATGCCGATCTGGATCGTCGACTGGAGCGAGGACAGTCGCTTGCATCGATGCCTCTGTCGTTGATGCAAAGCGGAGCGCGCCGGTATCGCAGGACGGTGCTCAGATATCACGGCATGGTCGTCGAGCGCGGCATCTTTGCGGTCGAGGTCGGCTATCAGCGCAAGGGGATGACCCACGCGTTCTACGAATACTTCGACGGAAAGGGGCGAGCCATCTTCGTGTGCGAAGAAGAGTTCAAGAGTCTTGAGGGATTCCTCTGCGAGGAGATGCGGGACGAACTGCTGCCGAACTTGCGCGCGAACTTCATCGACAACTATGAGCGTGGCCGCAGCTTCTTGTACGTCTCGTCTTGATGCCGCTCAGCGCCCGGCCGCGTAGACCCGCTCGTCGAAGAACGGCAACGCCGTGAATTTACGCATAGGCGGCGATGCACGCCGCGACGTACAACGCCAGCGACAGCAGAATCCCGTTCCGCGGAATGCTGAACCAGTAACGCACCGCGACGATCGCGAAGCCCGCCAGAAACGCGAAGCCGACCGCGAGTACGAACGGCATCGCGCGCAGTACGTCGAAGCGAAAGATCGCGAGATAGCCGTAGACGAGGCCGTACAGCGTCGCGCCGTAGCTGTGGCTCGCGTTGAAACCGATCCAGGCGTTCCACATCGACGTCTCGCGCGAGATCACCGGCGACACTTCGCGCAGGCGCGCTTCGAGCGCGGCGTCGCGCGGCGAGAACTTGTTCGACGCGAACGTGTAGACGAGGTGGATAGTGCCGAGCACGAGGAAGATCGCGGCACTGGCCGCCAGCAACGATTGCGCGAGCATGGGCGTTCCTTCAGTCGGGAAGCAGCCGCCACTCGCGGCGCTCGAAGTCGTAGTCGTATAGATCGAACAGCATCAGCGTCGCGCGATAGTACAGCGCCGGGTTGCCCTCGTCGGCGCGATACCACAGGCGCCACCGTTGCGCGATCGCCTCGTCGTCGAAGCCGACGTCGGCCAGTTTCGCCGGCCACTGCCCGTGCTGCGCGCGATGCGATTCGACGGCGGTAGCCAGAGCGTCGGCCTGCGCCCGAACGGCGTGTGCGCGATAACTGTGCAACATCACGGGCACGGCCACCGCAAGCGCCCAGATCGCGAGCAACCAGACGCGCACGCGGCGCTCGTGCGCTCGCCGTACGAGCAACACGAACGTGACGAGCGCCCAGATCGCGACGAACGGCACGACGAGCACCATCAGCAGCGCGAGCATCGGATGCGATGCGAGGAGGCCGAACAGCACGGCGCTGCCGATCGCGAACGGGTGAAGCGCAAGCCCGATCGGCAAGCTGGTCGACTGCGCGGCGGTTGCCATGGCGTCAGCCTTCCCCGGTGTCGTCGCGCGCGAGCCGCCGGCAATGCGCGATCGTCGCCTCGTCGACCGGGAAGCAGCATTCGATGTGCAGCTCGTCGATCGTCACGTCGCGCGCGGTGCCGAACTTCGTGATCGTCGAGAAAAAGTGGAATTCGTCGTCGTCGCGGCGCAGCACCGTCGTGATCAGCGGGCGCGGCGCGTGGTCGAGTTCGCGGCGGCGCCAGCGCGCCGGCACGCCGGGGTAGGCGAGCGCTTCGTCGAGCAGCGCGCGCGCTTTCTCGTCGGTCGGCGACGCCGCCACTTCGCCGTGCAGGTGGCGGATCAGATCGCCTGCCACTTCTTCCCAGTTAGCCACCGCGGCGCGCAGATCGTCCGGGTCGAAAATCTGCCGGATCATGTTCGTATGCGGGCTTTGCCGGCCGCGCATGACGTACGCGTTGACGCGCTGCGCGGCGCGGTTGGCCATCAGCACGTCCCAGTGGCGATTGAGCAGGAAAGCGGGATACGGCTCCTGCTGCGCGAGGATGAATTCGATCGCGCGGCGCACCTGCGCGAGCTCCGGCGTCGCCAGCGCCGACTCGGGATATTTCGGCGCGTAACCGGCTGCGACGAGCAGCGCGTTGCGCTCGCGCAGCGGCATGTCGAGCGTGTCGGCCAGGCGCATCACCATCTCGCGGCTCGGCTGCGACTTGCCGGTCTCGACGCAGCTCATGTGCCGCGCCGAGACGCCGGCTTCGAGCGCGAGATCGAGCTGGCTCATGCGCCGGGCGGCGCGCCATTCGCGCAGTAGCGCGCCCACGGGCGTGGCCGGTGCGGACGATGACGACGAGTTGATGCGTTCCACGCGACGAACCGGCTGCTGCGATGGCCCGACATGTTACGGCGCGGCCCACACGGAAACCATGACCTGCGACGTCATGCGGCGATGACCTCGCACGACATTGAGCGCATGCCCTGCGATGCCAATGATGTGCGCCATCCAATCACTCGATGGAGCACGACATGCAACGCAGACACTTCCTCCAGATCGCGGCCGGCGCCTTCGCAGCGGGCGCATTCGGCGCACCGGCATTCGGCGCGGCGAGCGGCGACGCGCCGTTCACTGTGGCGTCGTTCACGGCGGCGCGGCGCTATGCGAAGACGCGCTTCGGCCGCATTGCCTACGTCGATCGCGGTCGCGGCGACGTGGTGCTGTTCCTGCACGGCTTTCCGCTCAACAGCTACCAGTGGCGCGGTGCGATCGACCGCCTGCAGGGCGAGCGACGCTGCATCGCGGCCGACTTCATGGGCCTTGGCTATACCGAAGTCGCGCCGGGGCAGAGCGTCGCGCCCGACGCGCAGGTCGAAATGCTCGTCGCGCTGCTCGATCATCTGTCGGTCGGGAAGGTCGATCTCGTGGCCAACGACAGCGGCGGCGCGGTGGCGCAGCTCTTCGTCGCGCGGGATCCCGAACGCGTGCGCACCCTGCTGCTGACGACGTGCGACGCCGAGTTCGACAGTCCGCCGCCGCTCGTGATTCCGGTGATCGAAGCGGCGCGCAAGGGTACGTTCGCGACCGACACGTTCGTGCCGCAGATCAACGACAAGCACTACGCGCGCACCGACAAGAACGGCATCGGTCCGTTCTGCTTCACGTATCCCGACAAGCTCGCCGACGAGACGATCGACTACTACTTCAAGCCGCTCGTGGCGACGCCGGAGCGCACGAAGCTGACCAACGCCTACGCGATCGGACTCGACCCGAACCCGCTCGCCGGCATCGAGGCGAAACTGAAAAAGTGCACATTGCCGGTGCGCATCGTGTGGGGCACCGGCGATCCGATCTTCAAGCAGGAGAGCGCCGACTACCTCGCGAACACGTTTCCGAACGCGCGCGGCGTGCGGCGCATCGAAGGCGCGAAACTGTTCTTCCCGGAAGAATTTCCGGAGGTGATCGTGGAGGAGCTGCGGGCGTTGTGGCGGGCGTAGCTGTACCAGGCACCGGTCGCCGAGGGCGGCCGGTGCCCCGACGCGATCATTTGTCGGCCGACGGATTCGGCACGAGTTCGATCCTGAGCCGGTACGTCTGGCCCGCGTTGACCGCGAGATCGCGGCGTTCGTAGGGGTTGTAGCCGTCGTTGACGACGCTGACCGTAAAGAGTCCGGGCTGCAGATTCGCGAAACGGTAGCCGCCGTCGTTGCCGCTGTGCGCGATCTCTTCGCTCTCAAGGCTCGTGCCGGTGAGGACGATGATGATGTCCGCAACCGGCTTCTTCGTCGTCTTGTCGAGCACGGTGCCTGCGATCGTGCCCGTCGTCTGCGCGGCGCAGATCGGCGGAGCGGCGAGGGCGACGGCGAACAGCGCGGCGGACAGCAGCTTCGTGAACGGCATGGCGGAACTCCGTTGCGGGGGCGTGGAAGGCCGGCGCCCGCGCGAGCGGACGCGGCTCTTCCACAATGCGCAATTGTGTTGCCTCGCCTATCGTCCGGCTTGGGTCATCGAAACACCGGCCGGAAGAAACTGCGCTCGTAGCTGAGGAAACAGCGCGTCTCCTGCGCGTAGCGCACGGCGGCCTGACAGTCGGCATCGCCGAACGAGCGCGAGCGATAGTCCTCGTACGCGGCGAGGCTCGGAAAACTGAACATCGCCAACGCCACGTCGCTGGCGCCTTCGGACGGCAGAAAATACCCGTGATGCGTACCGCCGAACTTCTCGACGAGCGGTATCCACAGTTTGCCGTAGTGCTCGAATTCGGAGAGCTTGTACGGATCGACGATGTAGCGGATGTAGCAGGTGATCATGGCGGCTCCTGTCGAAAGGCGCCCATTCTTACCGATCGTCCGCGTCGCGGCGCAGCCGGATCATGGCCCAGAAGCCGTCGAACGTCGGCGCCACCTGCTGCCAGCGGTTCGGCGGCCTGGGTCTTTCTCCCTCGCCCCAGACGAGGCGGATAACCGACGGTTCGCTCGCGTCATGGCGATAGTCGAGCGCGATCGGCGCATCGGAGCCGAGCCCGAAGTCGGCAATGATGAGCGTGCGGTCGGGATCGATGTCCTGGACGGCCCATTGTTCGGGCGTCATTCCGCCGGGCGGGCGCAGGTGCGATGCGATCGTCGCGAAACTTTTCGGATGGCACAGATCGAGCGTGGATTCGTTCGGCGCGAACGCCTTGACGCAGCCGGGATCCACGCGCGCCGGCCACATGCCGATGTCGATCAGCCGTTGCAGTTGTTCCGGCAGCACGAATCCGGCGATCCGCGGCGATGTCGCATTCTCGGACGATGTCATCGATGCCTCCTCTCCGACCGTGCTGGATGTCGCGCAGTATCACGTTGCGGGCGGCAGCGCGCAGCGTTTTGCGCAGTGCGGAGCCCGTCGGTCCCCGATCGGTTCGCAGCGGTGAGAGGTCGGGAGCCCGAACGACAGTAGTCGAAGCACGTCTGGTTGGGTGTCGATATTCATGGCGACGAAAATGCCGGAAGAAATTCGCGCCGAGATTTGCAAGATCGCGTACGACGAAAGCAAGAAAGGCCTCGATCTTCAGGATGCGACTTTGGCTTCCGTTCGGCAAAGCGCGGTGGCAATCGGCACGTTGTGCGGGCTTGTTGCGACTTTTCTCGGGCGCGAAGTCTTGACGATGTTGAGCAAGCCGCAAGCCGGCGCAGATTGCTTGACTCAAGTGTCCGCGGCGGTTGCGTTGACTGCGCTGTTCGTCTCGCTGCTGGTAGTGGCAGACCTGTTGCGCCCCAAGGCCGGTTGGAAGCTGCATTCGTCGGCGCGGATCATTCTCGGCCAGTTCGCGGATCGATCGAATCCGGTCGACCTCGATGTGGTCTACGAGGAGTTGGCGAAGTTCAAAGAAGGTCACTTCGAAAGCAACAGACGGTCCCTGACACGTCAGTACCCCAAGATTTATGCGCTGATTTTCCTGCTCTTTGTGCAAGTCGTCGCGTGGATATTCGCATTGCTTCCATAACGGTAAGGAGGATGTCATGAGCCAGTCGTCCGACGATCGCAAGCCCTCGGATCCGAAGCCCCAGTCGGGCAATCAAGGCAAGACACCGGACAAGCCCGCGGTGCCAACGCCCGTGTTCAAGGATCCCGGCGTCGAGATATTGCGCAACAGCGACCCGGATCTTGGAACCAGCAAACGTTTCTAGCCGGTTCCCGACTTGTGTGCCAGCCCGCGCGGGCGTTGCCGGCCATGTGACTTGACTGCGCCACGCGACATGGCCTGGCGAAAACCGAGGTATGGCTTGCGGCGCCCTCGCGCGTCACGCCGGCAGCGCGTTCGCGTCGTACTGCCGCTCGGCGGTATCGGCGTGATCACGTCGATCAGCACGCACTGGCGCAACTGCTGTCGGCCGCGTTCGATCGCGCGGCGCTGGCGATCGAAGCCGGCGTCAATGCGCGGCAGGTGCGCGAGGCGATGGTGTGGTTGTTGCGGCGGGTGTTGCCGGGGAATGTGGGCAAGACGGCGGCGAAGAAATCGCGGCGGTGGTTGATACCTATTAAAAAATTAACTTTTCAAAGTAAAGCGTTTCGATACTTTCCTGGCCTCGCCGGACCATCGAACGTCGCCCCCTCATCCCAGCCTTCTCCCCCAACGCGGTTGGGGGAGAAGGAGCCGAGGATTCCGGCGTTGCGCCGCTTTGGCCCTCTCCTCCAAGCTTGCTTGGGGGAGAGGGTGGGGTGAGGGGGCGACGTCGACGCGCTCGTCGAGGATCGGTTTTCGCCGATGCGGGTGTGCCTGCATCCGCAATATCCGTACCGCAAAACCCGCTAGCCGCGCTCATCCCAGCCTTCTCCCCCAACGCGGTTGGGGGAGAAGGAACCGAGGATTCCGGCGCTGCGCCGCTTTGGCCCTCTCCCCCAAGCTCGCTTGGGGGAGAGGGTGGGGTGAGGGGGCGACGCCGACGATCTCGTCGAGGCACGGTTTTCGCCGATGCGGGTGCGCCCGCACCCGCAACATCCGTACCGCAAAACCCGCTACCCCCGCTTCTTGAGCATATCCGCCAACCCCGCAAACGGATTCGACGTCGCCGGCTTCACCTCGTCGTCGAGCCCCATCGAATTGCCGGCTTCGAGCTGCCGCTGGTGCTCGTTGTCGTGGCAGTACAGGCAGAGCAGTTCCCAGTTGGAACCGTCGGCCGGATTGTCGCCGTGGTTGTGGTTGCGATGGTGCACCGTCAGCTGGCTCAGGTTGCTGCGGTCGAATTCGCGACCGCACCGGCCGCATACCCACGGATACAGCTTGAGCGCCTGCTCGCGGTAGCCGCTCTGGCGCGCTTCGCTGTCGCGGCGCGCCTGCGCGACGATCGCGTCGAGTTTTTTCGTGTCGGGTGTCTTCGCTGCCATCGCCTTTCGTTCCTGCGCCGTGGGTCGTGCGGCGCCGCGGCGCTCGCCCGCGCAAGCTATCAACCGTCGCGGCATCGGTAAAGCGCCGGCATCGCGTACGGTTTTCGCGTCGTCCGGCGTTGTCTACGGCGACTGCTTTTCGGAGATCCGTGATGAATCCGCTCGCACGCAACGCGCTGGCAGCGATGTTCGGCATCGCCGCGACCTCCGCCGCGGTCGCCGCCGAAGGGTATCCCGATATCGCGTTCGGCACGAACGGCGCGCGCATCGTCGATTTCCAGCAGGCGTTCGTCGACGACAACCTGTACGAAACCGCGGTGATGCCCGACGGACGCATCGTCGCCGCCGGCATCGCGGGCGTCACGCCGTTCGACGTGACGCCGAGCCAGAACCGGCTCGCCGTCGCGCGCCTCCTGGCCGACGGCACGCCCGATCCGGGCTTCGGCGACGGCTTCGGCCGGCTCGTCGTGCCCGGCACCGTGCAGCACGACGGCGGCAGCTTCCATCCGTACGCGCTCGCGCTGCAGACCGACGGCAAGATCGTCGTCGCCGGCACGTATCTCGGGCCCGATTCGAACGCGAACGACTTCCTCGTCGTACGCGTGCGCGCCGACGGCAGCGGACTCGACCCCACGTTCGCGACGAACGGCGTGCGCGTGATTCCGTTCGATCTCGGCGGCGGGAACATCGACGTCGCGACGCGTGTCGCCGTGCAGCCCGACGGCCGGATCGTCGTGCTCGGCAGCGTGCGCACCGGCGCCGTCGCGTCCGACATGGCGCTCGTACGGCTCATGCCCGACGGCGCGTTCGACGTGTCGTTCGACGGCGACGGCAGGCGCCTCGTCACGTTCGGTCTGACGGGCTCCGACGGCAGCAGCTACGACAACGCCGGCGCACTCGCGCTGCAGCCCGACGGCAAGATTATCGTCGCCGGCGAGGCGAGCAGCGCGAACGGCTACGACACGGTCGTCGCGCGCCTGATGCCGAACGGCGCGCTCGACGCGACGTTCGGCAATTATCTGACCGGCCGCACGCGGCTGACTTACCTCGCCGGCCGCATGAGCGGTGCGCGCGACGTCGCGATCAGCGAGCTGGCGCTCGATCCGAACCACACGAGCCGCCGCATCGTCGTCGCGGGCCATTCGCAAACGAGTACCGTCGACGCCTTCGCGCTCGCGGTGCTCAAGGACGACGGCACGCTCGATGCGGGTTTCTCCGGCGACGGCAAGCTCTTGATACCGTTCGACGGACCGTCGGAATCGGCGTCGATCGCGACCTCGGTCGCGATCCAGGCCGGCTGGCGGCGCGTCGGCTCGCTGCTCGTGCAGTACCGGCAGATCGTCGCGGGCGGCTACGTCGCCAGCGCTTCCGGCGGGTCGCATTTCGAGATCGCGCTCGCGCGCGCGAACTTCGACGGTTCGCTCGATGCAGCATTCGGCAATGGTGGAAAAAGCCGCTTCACGTCGAATCACTTCTCGCTGTTCGGACCGCCGGCGAGCTGCTTCGGCCAGAGCATCGCGAAGCAGGGCGCTCAACTCATTGTCGGCGCGAGCTGCCGCTCGCGGCCCGGCAACGTCTGGGGACCGCAGAAGTTCGCGTGGATGCGCGCCGTGCTCGACGAGTAGCGAGGCTCGCGACTACCGCCCCGGCGCCTTCTGGCCGCGCTCGGTCGCGTCGGGTATCTCGATCGGCGTGAAGCCGGCTTCCATGGCCGGCGCGAACAGCGATTCGTGCGAGGGCGAATCGACGACGACGCGCACGCGCGCGACCGTAACGCGCTCGTCGTTGAAGTACCACGCGAGGTACGACTGCGCGTCGCCGAGCATCGGCGACAGCAGAAAGCCGCCGCGCGCGACATGGCGCGGCAACCGATACGAGGCCGTCACGCCGTTCGCCGACTGCGTTTCGAGCATCAGCATCGGTTCGCTCAGCAGCCACGCGCGCAGTTTTCCGGCGAACGTCAGGTCGTAGCGCACGTGCATCAGCGTCGCGCCGCCTTCGGGCACGTCGAGCCAGTCGCCGCGCGCGAGCGGCGTGCACGGGCACGCCGGCGCCGGCACGGGCGCCGGATTCGCCGTCGGCACCCGGCGCATCAGCAGGAGGTTCTTCTCGACCGCCGCCGGCTGGTACGCGCGCAGGATCGCCAGCAGCGCGAGGCCGTCGTCGCCGGTCGGCACGTGCTTGTCGATCGCGCACGAATCGATCAGCACGAACGGCGGCGCCTGCGGCCCTAGCAGGTACGCCTCGTTCATGCGCCGCAGCGATTCGGTGTACGCCGCGTAGCTCTGCATCACCGGCCGCGGCGCGTAGGTGAACCCGTTGAGCAGCACCGACGCCTGGCCGCAGCCGAAGAGGTCCACGCGCGCGTCGCCGACGATGCCGCGTATCGTCGGCAGGCCGAACTGGCGCTGCAGCATCGTGCGGTGGCGATCGAACTTCTCGCGCGTCGTCGACGGCAGCGACGTGGTCAGGCGTGCGCGCGAGATCTCGATGATGTCCGGCTGTTCGCGCACCCACTGCACCGTTGCGGCGACCGACGCCGCGACGCACAGCGTCGCGCAGGCGACGAGCGCGGTCGCGCGCCGGCGCGTGCGCAGCGCGAGCAGCGCGAACACGACGCAGCACGCCAGCGAAAAGAAGAAGTACATGTGCCACACGTCGGCGCGCGTGAAGCTCGCGCGCCACGCGATCCACAGGCACAGCGCCAGATGCGCGCCGACGACGAGCGCGCGGCTGCCGTGTTCGCGCCACGAAGCGAGGAGCGCTGCGGCGATCGCGGCGAACGTGGCGACGAGCGCCGTGACGCCGAGCGCGAGCGCCGCGGCCGGCGCTTCCAGACCCATCGCCGCGCCGTAGCCCGAGGCGCTTGCCAGGCTCGTGCGCAGGTACGCCGGCAGGTCGCCGATGCGTTGCCCGCCCGCGAACGTCCACAACACGAGCAGGGCGGCGAGCCAGACGAGCAGCCAGGTCGCGGCTGCGGCGTAACGGCGTTGACGCGCGAACAGCCACGCGCCGACGCCGGCGAGCGCGACCGCGGGCGGAAACGCCGAGAACTTGATCAGGCCCGCGGCGCAGACGACGAGCGCCACGATCGCGAGCGCGACCCAGACGCGGCGGTCGTCCTGCGAGCGCGCGATGAAACGGTCGAGCGCGACGGCGGCGACGATGGCGGCGCCGAGCAGCAGCGTATCGGCCGACAACACGGCGCCGGCGAGCACGACGATCGCGAACGCGACGCGCGCGAAAGCCCCGAGGCAGTGGAAGCAGTAGCCGAAGACGAACGCATAGCCGAGCGTGAGCGCCACCTGGCCCGCGAGAAACGTGCCGAACAACTCCGGGGTATACGGCGCGTTCGGCTGCAGGAAACCGAGCGGCCCGTAGGTGAACACGAGATCGACGCCCCAGCGCAGGCCCTTGAGCCATGCCCAGCCGACGACGGCGCCCCACGATTCGTCGACGGTCGGCGACGCGGTGGCCCAGCCGTAGCGGAACGCCACCCAAGAGAACGCGATGACGAAGAGGGCCGTGGCGATCCACGCGTAGCGGGACGAAGTGCGTTCGGTTTTCGTGGTCGTTTCGGTCACGTCGGCGTCGGCGTTCAAGATTGTCCGTAGGCTACCCGAAGCGGCGCTTTCGGAAAGCTGCCGGCCTCACGATTCGCTCTGCCGTCGACGCGGACGACGCCGTGCTCCCCAAGCAATGCGCGACGGGACGGCGTATCGGCGCCACGGTTCGGCGTATGCGCCGAACCGCAAGGCACGCTCGCGGCAATACTCGCGCGATGAACAGGACGATCCGGATTCTGGCGCTGACGTTCGCGCTCGCCGCAGGCACGGCGCTCGCCGTCGACGCGCAGACGCACAAAGAAACAGTGCAACAACTGCGCATCTACCAGATCTACGACGATACGAAGCCGGCGTTCCACGACCGCTTTCGCGACCACGCGATGCGCATCATGGCGCGCTACGGCTTTCGCATCGTCGCGACGTGGGAAACGCAAAACGACGGCCGCATCGAGTTCGCGTATCTGCTCGACTGGCCCGACGAGGCGACCATGAAAGCCGCGTGGGACGGTTTCATGGCCGACGAGGAATGGAAGGACATCAAGCGCCGCACGCGCGGCGACAAGCCGCTCGTGCAGGTGCTGTCCGATCGCACGCTGCGACCGACCGCGTACTCGCCGCGGCGGATCGCCGAACCGTCGCGCTGAACGCGCGGAACGCGATTCGAAAACCTCGGGAAACCTCACGCACCGGAAGTCGTGTCGGCGGACAGCCCCCCGGCGTCACGCGCCCGGGTCGTTGTGTGCGCCGCGAATCCGTCTTGTGCAGTTGCGTCGTGACGATGAGAGGAAGCGGTCGGACAGAGCAGCAGGTAACCGAGCAGAAGCATTGCGCGGGGCTTTGTCACGGACGGGGGCGGCAGTCATGACTGATGAGCGCAGCGATATCGAGACGTAGGCGCGCGTGCTGTCGGGCAGGAATGCGACGGAGAACGGCTGCGCGCAGACTGAAAATGTCGCGACGACCGTGCGCGCCCATGGCGAAGCAGCCGCGCGGCGTGCGCAGCGATGGCATCGGTGTTCCCCCGGCGACCGTGACGGTCTTGCCGATGCTTACGTTTTTCGATCGCGCCGGTTGTCAGTTCCAGTCGATGCGCGCGTACAGCGCGACGAGCTTGCCCGCGCGCGCCGGATTGATCGCCTGCGCATGCGCCAGATGGCCGCGTAGCCACGCGCGGAAATCGGCGCGTCCGTCGCGATTCTGCGACGCGGGACCGTGCCGCACGCAGTTCGCGAGGATCGCCTTCAGCCGGTCGTAGTCGCGCCGCGCGAGATTCGCATGGCGGTTGACCACGACGCCGGTCACCGTCTGTGCATGCTGCGCGCCCATCACGAGCGTCTTGCGCGGATTGATCGTGAAGCCGCACTCGGCCGCGACGACGGCGGCCGTGCGCGCGCAGCGCGACGCGGCGGCGCGCGACCAGCGCGGATGCGAGAACGTCAGGTCGTCGGCATAGCGCGAATACGTCGCGCCGAACGTCGTCGCGAGCGCGGCGAGCCGCACGTCGAGCGCATAGGCGACGAGATTGGCGAGCGCGGGCGACGTCGGCGCGCCTTGCGGCAAATGCGGCATACGCAACAACTGGCGTTGTTCCCACGACGGTGCGCCGTGCGGCGCGGCTGCGATCACTGGCGTCGGCACGCGATTGGTGCACAACGCGGCGAGCAGGGCCGCGACGCGCGCGTCGTAGCCGAGCAGCGCGAACACGCCGCGCACGCGCGGGCGCGTGATGCGGCAGAAGAACTGCGACAGGTCGAGCCGCACCACCCACGCGGCGCCGGTGTGCAGGCGCGCGTGTCCGATCGCGCCGCGTCCGCGCACGAAGCCCTGCGCGGCGGCGTGCACGGGAACGTGCCGCAGCAGCGCCTGGTGGATGAGTCGCTGCGCGTCGCGCAGGCGGGGCTTCGGCATTTCGATCAGCCGGTCCGGGCCGTAGTCGCGTGCGAGCCAGCGATAGCGGTAGTGGCGCTGCGGCCCTTCGGCGCGCCGCGCTTCCTGCGACCATTCGTCGGCGAGCCAGACGAGTTCGCCGGCGTCGAGTTCGAGCCGGTCGGCGAGTTCGGCGTCGGTCGTGATGACGGGCAGGCCGGGTACGTCGAGGCTCGGCGGTCCGACATCGGCAACGGCGGTGCGCGGCACCGGAATCTCGCCGCGCGCGATGCCGTCGCGCACGAGCGCGTCGCGATGCAGGCGATCGGTCAGCGTGTCGACGTCGAGCGCGGCGGCCTGCGCGGCGTCGTAGCGGTCGACGAGTGCGCGCGCCAGATCGGCCAGCCAGTGCGGCGCGGGCCGAAAACTCGCGACGAAGCGGCGCGCGAGCGCGACGGCGTTCCAGGGCCCGGCGAGCGCGGCGATGGCGAGGTGGCGGGCGACGACGCGCGGGTTCGGACTACGCATTGAACGAGCCTTGCGAATTCGGGGCGACCGCACCGCTTCCACCTGCTGGCGATGCGTCGACCGCCGTGCGCGCAGCGCACATGCGTCGATGCCGTGCAATGCCGAAGAAGCGTGCTACCGCGGGGTAACCCCGCAGCGTTCGATGCGCCTGCGCGTAGCGAACGAAGACTGGAAGCGGGCGGTCGCGGCGCGAGTACATCACCGGGTCGGTGACGCGTGCAAGCGCGGATGACTTGTGGCACCTCGAAGTGATGCTTTCCGGCATCTGCCGCGCGACGCGCCGGCAGCGCACGATGCGTACCGTCGATCGAGGAGACCTGCGATGTCGATTCCCGTGATGAAGATACTGGCCGGCACACCGCCGTGGGTGTTCGCGCTGTTCGCGTATCTCGCTTACCGCGGCGCGCGACGGCTGCGCACCGGCGTCGCGCCGGTCGCGAAAGTGTTCGTGATGCCGGCGCTGTTCGTGGCCTGGGGAGTGATCGGCCTGTTCGGCCACGATCCCGGACAGACGCTGCTGTCGTGGCTCGCGGGCGCCGCCGCCGGCGGCGTGCTCGGCGTCGCGCTGCCGGTGCCGCTCGAGGTCGATGCGCGGCGCAAGCTCGTATTGCAGGCCGGCAGCGCGATTCCGCTCGCGCGCATCCTCGCGATCTTCGGCGCGCACTACGCGCTGAACGTCGCCGCGGCGATGCATCCGGCGGCGCGCGCGGCGTATCTCGCATGGGACGTCGTCGTGTCGGGCGTCAGCGCCGGCTACTTCTCCGGCTGGGCGCTGCGCTTTCTGCGCGCGTATCGCGCGGCGCCGCGCATCGACCTCGGCGAGTGGGTCGACGCGGACGCCGATCGTACGGCCGGCGGCGCTACTTGACGACGCCGAGCTGTTTCATCAGCGACAGCTCGTCGGTCACGCGCCAGTGTGCGCATGCCGGGCACGATCGGCTTGAGTCCGCCGGGGCCGGGCGGCGGATTCGGCGTGTAGTTGACGTCGTCGGGCGCCAGCAGTTCGTCGAGCGAGTCCACTTTTCCGCGATTCCACACTTCTTCGAAGTAGCGGCGGCCGAGTTCGCGGTTACGTCCAGCGTTCGTACTGTTTTTCGACGCTTCCGCGGCAACGGCGGACAGCGCGAGCGCGGCGGCGGCGATGGCGAACGCGGCGCGGCATGAATGTGCGGGAGACATCGGCTATTCCTGCGAGGCGAGGCATGGCCCGGTGCGTATCGGGAAAGGGCCGGCGCGCGCTGCCTTTCGGTGAAAACCGGTAGCTCCGTCGAAATCGGCACGGATGGTTCCCTCGCGGCGAAGCCTTGTCATACGCGCGACGGAGCGCCGATCCGGCCGCCGTATTGCCCGTCGCGCGACGATGCGCCAGCGACGCCGAAAGCCGTCGCATGCAACTGCCCTGCAACACGTTTGTCCTAGCGTGCCGCCCTGCGGAACTGTCCGCCACGGTGCCGACGGCGCAGCAAGCCGGACGCAATCGCGCCACACGCGTCACGAAAGGAACGTCCTCGATGTCTGCCTCCCCTGAATTTCACCTTGCGACGCGCAGCCGCGTCGGCCATGCCGTTCGCGCGATCGCTCTGCCGTGCAAACACGCGCTCGCCCGCGCCTGCGCCAGCCTGTTGCTCGCGTCGGTCGCGTTCGCCGCATCGGCCGCCGACAGCACGCAACCCGATATCGCCGACGCGCAGACGCAGCGCGATTCGTCGGGCACCGCGACCACGGCGCTCGAAGCCGTCACGGTGACCGCCGAGCGGCGCGAGGAGAATCTGCAGGAAGTACCGGTATCGGTCGGCGTCGTGCAGGGCGACGCCATGCGCGACTACACCGCCGGCGGCGACGATACGCTGCTCGCGCTGTCCGGCCGCGTGCCGTCGCTGTACGCGGAAACGACCACCGGGCGCATCTTCCCGCGCTTCTACATTCGCGGCCTCGGCAACATCGACTTCTATCTCGGCGCCTCGCAGCCGGTGTCGATCATCCAGGACGACGTCGTGCTCGAGCACGTCGTACTCAAATCCAATCCGGTGTACGACCTCGACCAGGTGGAAGTGCTGCGCGGTCCGCAAGGTTCGCTGTTCGGGCGCAACACCACGGCCGGCATCGTCAAGTTCGACAGCATCAAGCCGAGTCGCGAATACGCCGGCCGCGCGCAGGCGAGCTACGGCAGCTACGGCACGTTCTCGTTCGACGGCGGCTTCGGCGGGCCGATCAACGACACCGCGTCGTTCCGCGTGTCCACGCTGTACCAGCACCGCGACGACTGGGTCAGCAACGTCTACGCGGGCCCCAGCGCCGACGGCACCGTCGCGCCGAAGAAAGACGCGATGGGCGGCTACGACGACCGCAACGTGCGCGTGCAGCTGCTGCTCGAACCGTCGGACGATTTCTCGCTGCTCGCCTCGGCGCACGCGCGCGACTACGACGGCACTTCAACGCTGTTCCTGCGCAACGCCATCGTGAAAGGCTCGAACAAGGTCGACGTGCCGCGCGACGAGGTGGCCTACGACGAAGCGAACGACAACCCGCAGGCCTACAAGACCTACGGCGGTTCGGTGAAGGCGACGTATCGCTTCGACGGCATGTCGCTCACGTCGATCAGCGCGTACGAAACCACGTCGGGCTACAGCCGCGGCGACACCGACGGCGGCGCCGCCGTGAACTATCCGTTCAACGGCGCGCCGAACGGCTACGGCCAGTCGATGGGGCGCGTGCGCGATCTCGACCAGTACACGCAGGAGTTCCGTCTCGCCAGCGAAAACGACGACGCGCTGCAATGGCAGACCGGCGCGTTCTGGTTCAGCGGTCGCGACACCACCGACTTCTACCAGCGCGCGTGGTTCCTCACGCTGCCGGCGAACAATCCGAACAACTGGGTGCGCCTGCGCAACAGCAACACGTCGTGGGCCGTGTTCGGACAACTGAGCTACCAGGCGACCGACGCGCTGACGCTGACGGCCGGCGTGCGCGAGACCGACGACAGCAAGCGCACGCGCCTCATCAAGACCGCCGATACGGCGGCCGGCGTCGTGACCTACACCGGCCGTCGCGACGTGACGATGTCCGACCGCACGCCGAGCTGGGATTTGAGCGCAATGTATACGGTCAGCCCCGAAGTGGGCCTGTATGCGCGCGTGGCCAGCGGCTTTCGCGGGCCGACCATCCAGGGCCGCTCCGCGGTGTTCAATGCCGATTTCACCACGGCCGACTCCGAAACCATCCTGTCGTGGGAGGCGGGCATCAAGACGAGCCTCGACGACAATCGCCTGCGCCTGAACGTCGCCGGATTCGCCTACACGGTCGACGACATCCAGCTCAACGGCAACGACGCCAACGGCAACGGCGTGCTGTTCAACGCCGACAAGGCGAAGGCCCACGGCCTCGAAGCCGATCTCGACTGGCGCCCGATCCCGAACCTGTCGATCACCGCGGGCCTGAGCCTGCTCAAGAGCGAAATAAAGGACAAGCGCGTCTACGCGCAGGTCTGTGCGCTCAACGGCGTGGTGGTGTGCACGGTCAACGACCCGACGATCCGCATCGGCAACAACACCTTCGCGCAGATCGACGGCAACCCGCTGCCGAACGCGCCGAAGTACAACGTGAGCCTCGCGGCGCGCTACGACATTCCGGTCAGCGACAGCGGCACGTTCTTCGTCGCGACCGACTGGAACAAGCAGGGCCGCACGAGCTTCGTGCTGTACGACTCGGTGGAATTCAACTCGAACGGCAACTTCGAAGGCGGCGTGAAGCTCGGCTATTCCGGCGGCTACGGCGCGTACGAAGTGGCGCTGTTCGGCCGCAACATCACGAACGAGAAGAATCTGAAGGGCGTGATCGAGAACTACATGGCCGCGGTGTACAACGAGCCGCGCATCGTCGGCGTGTCGCTCAACTACAACTGGTAGTCGGACGAATTCGGCAAGCCGGCGTTCGCGCGCCGGCTTGCGCGCGGCGCCGCTATTCGAACCCGTCGGCGAACAGCGTATCGTCGACCACGCATCCGGGATTCGTCTGCGCGAGATCCGCGACGTAGTTCTTCATGCGCGTCGCGACGCGCTCCGGCGCGGTGCCGTAGGCATGTCCGGTGCCGAAGTTCATGCTGATGTTCGCCATGCCGGGCGAGAGAAGATGACAGTAGCTCATGATCGTCCCTGAGCCCTGGCCGGCCGGGCCAGGCAGCGACGTGACGCCCGAGTAGCAGCCGATCTGTCCGTTGTAGCACCGGTCGATCGGATCGGGATTGCCGCCGATGCCGTTGTAGCAATGCGTGTGCGGCGAATTGAAATTGTGGCCGATTTCGTGCGCCGGCGCTTCGACGTCCCAGATCACCTGCGGATTGCCGGGGTCGAACGCGCCGTTCAGTCGGCCGGTGTAGCCGTAGTCGCCGCCGGCGCTCAGCGTGCCGCTGCCGAAGTTGCAGCTGCCGGCGGAAATTTGCACGGAGAACGGCGCCGCGCACAGCGCGCCGATCCACGCACTGCCGCCGCTCGTCTGCCGCGCGCTCAGCATGTGCGCGAAGGTGCGCGACACGCCGGTCATGTTCGCGTTCCAGTACGTGCCGAATCCGTACAGCGCGCAGTTCGACGAGGTTTCGTTCGACCACGGATCGTCGGCGCTCGTCCACAGGCGCACGTAGACGACTTCGAGGCGCGTATCGATTTCCGCGGTGTATTTCGTCGACGCGTAGCCGATCACGTCGCCGACATAGGCGATAGCACGCGGCGCATCGTTGAATTTCTGGAAGAATTCGTAATCCGTTTCGATCGCGACGCGTGCGCGATAGGGACGCGTGACGCCGGCCGGCGTTGCGGCCTGCGCCTGCCCGGCCCGTGCCTTCTCGACGATCCCGCGCGCCTGCGCGAGATCGTCGCTGTCGCAGCGAAAGCCGCCGTCGGTGCGCGGTGTACTCGTATCGATCGGCACGAGGCGCAGTGCGCGCGTCGCGTCGCCGTCGATCGACGCGGCGGCGCCGTCGCGATCGACGATGCCGCGCGCGCGGCCGTCGGGTTCCACCGCGAGAAACACGCTGCCGCCGCCGTCGCCGGCGACGCGGCCGGTGTAGTAGCGCGTGAGCGGACGCGGCAGAGGCTTGACGTTGTCGTGGCCGTCGTCGGCGACGAGCTGCACGTTGCGCGCGAACACCTCGAAGCGGCGCAGCTCGAGCGCGACCGCGGCGTCGCCGGCCCGCACGCCGGTGACGCGCACCTCGGCGTAGCGCTCGGTCTGGCGCAGGAACGTCGCCGCGTCGACGCCGGTCGCGGCGAACGAGCGCGCGGCGGTGAGAAGGAAGAGTACAGCGAGCCCGGCGCGGATGGCGCTCGTCATGATCGGCCTCGGAAAGACGTGACGACCGGCGATGGTACGCAATCCAAAGCGCAAAGAGGGCGACGTCGCCATCACGGCCGCGAACGCCGGCGCCACGGCATCGCGAACGCGGCACCGCCGCGTTCGCGATATCGCGTCGATCAGAAGTGCGCGTGCTCGGCCGATGCCGCCGGCGGCACGCTCGCGGTCTTCGGCGCCTCGGTCACCGCCGGCTTGTCGGCGAACGGCGTGATGCCGAACTTCGGATACACCTCGCTCGGGTAGTAGAACACGCCGTCCTTCACGACCATCGCGATTTTCTTGATGGCTTTCAGATCCTGCGTCGGATCGCCCGGCACGAGGAAGAAGCTCGCGAGCTTGCCCTTCGCGATCGAACCCAGGCGCTGGTCCTCGCCGAGATAGCGCGCGCTGTCGAGCGTCGCGCGCTTCAGGATTTCCGGTGCGGTCATGCCGGCCTTCTGGTAAAGCTCCAACTCGCGGTGATACGTGAACGAGCCGCCCGTGTCGGTGCCGAACACGATGAACACGCCGCGATCGTGCAGCTGCTTGACCACGCCGATCAGCTTGTCGAACGCGTCGCGATACGCCTTGTCGTCGCCGGGCGCGGAAGTGTCGACCCACGCCTTCATCATGTCGCGCCGCGTGCCGATCGGCAGATGGTCGAAGTAGTCCACGGCGCCCGGCGGAATCTTGCCGTCGCGGTTCTGCGTGAGCTGCTCGTGGATGCCGAGCGTCGGGTCGATCGCCTTCTTGCCCTGCGCCATCGCGTCGATCGTGCGCTGCACCTTCGGGCTGGCGAGATCGAGCGCCGGCAGGCGCTTCAGCGCCGTCAGACGGAACAGCGTGCGCGTATCCTCGTCGGGCTTGATCACCCAGCCGAGCACGAACTGGTTGATGTGCGTGAGTTCGTCGTAGCCCGCCTCGATCATCTGGTCGGCCGTGGCGAACGCCGGCACGTGGCCGGCCACGCGCATGCCGAGCTTGTGCGCCTCGGCGACGACGGCCGGAACCCACTTCGGGTCCATGCTGTTGTATACCTTTACCTGCCAGAAGCCCCGCGCGGCGTACCAGCGCACGGCGTCGATCGCTTTTTCCTCGCTGTCGACGACGAAGCCGTTGTTCGCGCTGAACGGGCTGCGGCCCTCGATGAAGCCCGAGCGCACGACGTGCGGCCCCGCGATCTCGCCCGCGTCGATGCGGCGCACGAGCGTGTCGAGCACGGCGTTGTCGTTGCCCATGTCGCGCATCGTCGTCACGCCGGCGAGAAGGTTCAGCAGCGCGCTGTCCTGGCCGACGTGCGCGTGCATCTCGTGCATGCCCGGCACGAGCGTGCCGCCGGCGCCGTCGATCGTCGTTTCGCCCGGCGTGGCAGGGCTGTCAAGCGGTTCGATCGCGGCGATCTCGCGGCCGTTGACGAGCACGGCGACCGGCGCGGTCAGCGTGCCGGTCTGCGCGTCGAATACGCGCACGTTGCGGATGCGCACCGGACCGCCGTACTGGTGCGCCACGTCGCGCTGGATGCCGACGTAGCGCTCGGTCACCCAGTCGGCGGCGAGCTTGCGCAGGCGCACTTCCTCGCCCTCGTAGCCTTCGCGCACGACGATCGCGTTCGGCGACACCGTGGCGAACAGCGTGCCGTCGGCCTCGACGAGCAGCGTTTCGGGCGTGGTGTCGATGCCCGACAGGTCGTAGCGCGTCACCTCGCGCGGACCGCCCTTGCCCTGCACGGTGAGCGTCGCGCCCTTCTCCAGGCGCAGCGTGCCGCCGGGCAGCGCCGGCATCGACAGGTCGGCGCGCTTGAGCAGCGCGCGCAGGTAGATCTGGTTCGACCACGGGCTGCCGCTCTGCGCGACGTAGACCGTCGGATCCTTCGGCGACGCCTTGCCGGGGCCGGTGGAATCCTTCCACGTCGCGCGCGCGCCGGCGCGCGCGAAGGTTTCGTCGACCTTGCTGCCGAACGTGGTGGTGCCGGTGATCTTCCAGTCGACCGGCAGGCCGGCGTCGTCGAACGTGATGGCTTCGGCGATGGTCGGGCCGCGGCCGTTGTTCTTGATGTTGAAGTCGACCTTGGCCTTGCGGCCGTCGATGTCGATCTTGACGTGGCCGACGTTGCGGCCGCCGAAGACGGCGGTGTAGGCGACCTGTTCGGCCGCGAGCGCGGACAGCGGAAGGCACAGGGCGAGGGCGAGCGCGGTAAGGCGGAGCATCGGAAGTTCTCGGCGGGAGTGAGCATCGAAGAGTCGGCGAGGCGGGTGCCGAAGACAAGCGGCGGTGCAGCGTAGCGGCGCGACCGGTCGCGCCTCGGGCGCAGTGAGGCGCGGGTCGCAGCGCAGCCGGACGCAAATTTGCATCATCCCTGCGACGAACGGGAGCCGGCATGCGACGAAACGACAAGCGACTCAGGGTACTCGGCGCGGCGGTACTCGCCTGCGCCGCGTCATCGGCGGGTGCCGCCGTGGAATGGGCAGGCGTAAACCTCGCCGGCGCGGAGTTCAACGGCACCAGTTTCTGGCCGAACGGCGACGAAATCCGCTACTTCCGCAACGCGGGCATGAACGTCGTGCGCGTGCCGTTTCTGTGGGAGCGGCTGCAGCCGGCGCTGTCCGGCGCGCTCGACGCGACGCAGCTCGCGGCGTTGCGGCGCATCGTCGACGACGCGCGCGCCGCGGGCATCTCGGTGATTCTCGATCCGCACAACTACGCGCGCTACAACGGCAACGTCATCGGCAGCGCCGCCGTGCCGCGCGCCGCGTTCACCGATTTCTGGAACCGGCTCGCGACGGCGTTTCGCGACGATGCCAACGTGATGTTCGGCCTGATGAACGAGCCGAACAACATGCCGACCGAGGATTGGCTGTCGGCCGCGAACGCCGGTATCTCGGGCATCCGCAACGCGGGCGCGCAGCAGTGGATACTCGTTCCCGGCAACGCGTGGACCGGCGCGCACAGCTGGCTGCAGAACTGGTACGGCACGCCGAACGGCACGGTCATGAGCGGGGTGGTCGATCCGCTCAACCACTACGCCTACGAGCTGCACCAGTACTTCGACGGCGACTATTCCGGGCAGTCGTCGTGGTGCAACGCGGTCAACGGCGCCGCGCAGCTCGCGGCGGTCACGCAGTGGCTGCGCGAACGCGGCAAGCGCGGCTTTCTCGGCGAGTTCGCGGGCGGCGCGAACGACGACTGCCGCGCGGCCGTGACGAGCGCGCTCGGCCATCTCGCGGGCAATACCGACGTGTGGCTCGGCTGGACGTGGTGGGCGGCCGGGCCGCAGTGGGGCGAGTACATCTTTACGCTCGAACCGACGAACAATTACACGGTCGACCGGCCGCAGATGGCGTGGCTGCGGCCGTTTTTTGCGAGCGATCAGATTTTTGCGGACGGATTTCAGTAGCTTTGCTTCAGTGGAAAATCCATAAAGTAACTAAAGATCGGCGTGTCCTTTGCCGCAGC
Organism: Tahibacter soli; assembly: GCF_025717065.2. Classification (GTDB taxonomy): domain Bacteria; phylum Pseudomonadota; class Gammaproteobacteria; order Xanthomonadales; family Rhodanobacteraceae; genus Tahibacter; species Tahibacter soli. The sequence continues at coordinate 45,499 of NZ_JAOVZO020000011.1, forward strand.
GAACACCTTGGCGTCGCCCCCCTCACCTGACGTACATGGATGTACTAATGCCGCGGGCGCAGGATGCGCACGAGCGGCCAACCTTCTCCCCCAACGCGCTTGGGGGAGAAGGAGCCGAAGAATCAGGCGTCGCGCCGCTTGAGCCCTCTCCCTCAAGCTTGCTTGGGGGAGAGGGTTGGGTGAGGGGGCGACGCGCACGATCGCGTCGGTTTCCGGTTTTCGCGGCGCACGCGCCGCAACACCGTGCGAAACCCGCCGCCGCGCGCTAGCCTCGCCCGATGGACTCCCTGATCGCCGCCGCCGCGCGCGCGCTGTCCGCGGGCGATGCGCTCGGCGCGCTCAATCGCGTCGCGCTGCGCGACGACCCGCCCGCGCTCGCGTTGCGCGGCATCGCCATGGCGCAGCTCGGCGAATATCCGCGCGCCCGCGAACTGCTGCGCCTCGCCGCGCGCCGCTTCGGCGCACGCGAGGCGCTGGCGCGCGCACGCTGCGTCGTCGCCGAAGCCGAAGTCGCGCTCGCCATGCGCGACTTCGCCGGTTCGCCGCGTGCACTCGCCGACGCCGCGGCCGTGCTCGACGCGCGCGCCGATCGCGCCAACGCCTTGCAGGCGCGCCTGATCGCCGCGCGCCGGTCGCTGCTGCTCGGGCGGCTCGACGTAGCGGCGGCGTCGCTCGCCGGACTCGACGCATCGGGCCTTTCGCCGTCGCTCGAAGCCGTCGCCGAACTCGCCACGGCCGAAGTCGCGTTGCGCTCGCTGCGTACCGCCGTCGCGGGCGCGGCGTTCGATCGTGCCGCCGCCGCCGCCGAACGCGCCCGCGTACCGGCGCTCGTCGCCGAAGTGATCGACGCCCGCGCCGCGCTCGATCGCGCCGCCGCGCGGCGCATCCACGCGGGCCACGAAACGCCGCTGCGCCTGCACGAAGTGGAAGCGCTGCTCGCGTCCGGCGCGCTCGTGGTCGACGCGTGCCGCCGCGGCCTGCGCGCGGGCGACGCGTGGCTGCCGCTCGCGCGGCGGCCCGTGCTGTTCGCGCTGCTGCGCGCGCTCGCGCAGGGCTGCCCGGGCGATGTCGACCGCAACGCGCTCATCGCGCAGGTGTTTCGCACGCGCCATCCCGACGACACGCTGCGCGCGCGCCTGCGCGTCGAGATCGGCCGCCTGCGCGCGCTCGTCGCGCCGTTCGCCGACATCGAAGCCACGCCGCACGGCTTTGCCCTGTCGCCGCGCGATGCGCGTGCCGTCGCCGTGCTCGTGCCGCCGATCGACGGCGAAGAAGCGTCGCTGCTCGCGCTGCTCGCCGACGGCGCGGCGTGGTCCACCTCGGCGCTCGCGCTGGCGCTCGGCGACAGCCAGCGCACCGTGCAGCGCGCGCTGGTCGACCTCGAAGCGGCCGGCCGCGTCCGCTCGATCGGCCGCGCGCGCGCCCAGCGCTGGCTGGCGCCGCCGCTCGCGGGATTCACGACGATCTTGTTACTCCCGGCCGCGCTGCCGGCGTGAGTAGAGTGTTCCCACGGCGCCGAACCGCGCGCCACCAGGAGACGGATCATGCCAGGTATACAAAAGAGCCCCCGCGACGCCGCCGAGCCGGTGCCGGCGCGCATCGCCGACATCGTGCGCGAATACGGCCCGTTCGACGGCGCCCATGACGTCGGCGGCATCACGCACGACGGTCGCCACGTCTGGGCGGCGACGGGTGCGAAACTCGTCGCGTTCGATCCCGCGAGCGGCGGCGTCGCGCGGACGATCGACTGCCCCGCGCACGCCGGCACCGCGTTCGACGGCACCTACCTCTACCAGATCGCCGAAGCGCGCATCCACAAGATCGACCCCGCGACCGGCGGCATCGTCTCGTCGATTCCCGCGCCCGGCAACGGCGGCGACTCGGGCCTCGCGTGGGCCGAAGGCAGCCTGTGGGTGGGGCAGTACCGCGACCGTAAGATCCATCAGATCGACCCCGCCACCGGCGCGGTGAAGCGCACGATCGAATCGAACCGCTTCGTCACCGGCGTGACGTGGGTCGACGGCGAGCTGTGGCACGGCACGTGGGACGGCGACGAGAGCGAGCTGCGCCACATCGACCCCGACACCGGCGCCGTGCTCGAACGGCTCGAAATGCCGCCCGGCACGAACGTGAGCGGTCTCGAATCCGACGGCGCCGATCTCTTCTACTGCGGCGGCGGCCCGACCGGAAAAGTCCGCGCCGTGCGGCGGCCGAAGACCGCGTAGCGATACGCGCCGCCGCGCGCCGCTCGTCTCAAGTTTCTTTGTAAACCCTTTCACTCCGGCCGGTCGGCCGGAGACGGACGCGCCTTGCCCGCGCATTCATCCACCAAAGGCCCATCGGGCCGAGGAGCACACCATGAACGCCGCAATCGCCGTATCGAACACCGAGCAACACCCCGTCGTCACCCGCGAGCGCTGGCTTGCCGCGCGCAAGACGCTGCTGGCGCGCGAGAAGGAACTGACGCAGCTGCACGATGCGATCGCGCGCGAACGCCGCGCGCTGCCGTGGGTGCGCGTCGAGAAGGACTACGTCTTCGACACGCCCGAAGGCCCGCGCCGCCTCGCCGATCTGTTCGACGGCCGCAGCCAGCTGTTCGTGCAGCACTTCATGTTCGCGCCGGGCTGGGAGCAGGGCTGCAAGAGCTGCTCGTACATGGCCGACCACAACGACGGCGCGAACATCCATCTCGCGCAGCGCGACGTGACGCTGATCGCCGTGTCGCGCGCGCCGCTCGCCGACCTCGAGCGCTTCCGCCGGCGCATGGGCTGGCAGTTCCGCTGGGTGTCGTCGCATCGCAGCGACTTCAACCACGACTTCGGCGTGAACTTCACGCAGGACGAAATGACGAGCGGCAAGGTGGACTACAACTACGTCAGGCAGCCGTTTCCGCACGAGGAAGCGCCGGGCATCAGCGTGTTCGTGCGCGACGACGAAGGCAGCGTTTTCCACACTTACTCGCGCTTCGGCCGCGGCGTGGAAGTGATGATGCACACGTACGCGCTGCTCGATCTGACGCCTGCCGGCCGCGACGAAGACGCGCTCGAATACCCGATGGCGTGGGTGCGCCACAACGACCGATACGAGGCTCAGACATCCGCGAACGCCGCGCCGAAAGCAGCGGGCTGTTGCGGCTCGCAGGTCTGATCGGCGACGGCCGGGGAGAACGTCATGACGACATGGTGGCCTTGGCTCGCCGTCGCCGGGCTCGGCGCCCTGCATGGCCTCTCCCCGGCGAACGGGTGGATGTTCGCCGCCGCGTGCGGCGTGAGCGCACGCGACGGCGCCGCGGCACGCCGCGCGTTGCTGCCGATCGCGCTCGGACACGGCGTGTCGATCGCGATCGTCGCGTTCGCGGTGACGCAGGGCGTGCTGATGGATCGCGCGCTCGCGCAGTGGCTGGCCGGCGCGTTGCTGATCGGCGTGGCGGCGTATCGGCTGCTGCGTGGCGCATGGCCGCGCGTGCCGGCCGCGCGCATCGGCGTTGGGGAACCCGCGAGCCAGGCCGGCATCGCGGCGTGGTCGTGCCTGATGGCGACCGCGCACGGCGCGGGACTGATGCTCGTGCCGGCGATGGGGGCGATCTGCATGTCCGATTCGCCGGCGAAGGAAATCACCGCGTCGGGATCGATGATGCTGGCGCTGATCGCGGTCGCGGTGCATCTCGCGGCGATGCTCGCGACGACGGGCGCGGTGGCGAGCGGCGTGTGCCGCGCGGCGGTGCGGATGTCGACGTCGCGGGGCGACGCGACGTTGCGGCATGCGTGGACCGGCGCGCTCGCCGTCACCGGGCTCGCGCTGATGGCGTTCCGATAGCGCGACGCCACGCGGCGCGGCGATTCCGTCTGCCCGAGCAAGGCTCCCGGTGCGGGCCTTGCTCGACGCTCCGGGCGGTCGCCTTCGTCGGCGTGATGCGAACCGCCGCAAGAACGGCACGCAATACCTTTCGGCCGCGCACCGCGCCATGCCCCGCGAACGGCGTCTCGTGACGACGCAAGTATCGCGCGCGAAGCAAACCTCTCAGGCATCCCACACGCGCGCGAAGCGGCGAAAGCGGCCCGTTGCGCGACGCGGGCGTCGGTGCGACAGATGGAATCTGCGGCGCATCGGTTACGACGTCGTCGACAGGCAGCGGTTCGGTCCCGACCACGGCAATCGGATCGAGAAACTCACGAAACAGATCGAAGCGTGCGACGCCATGGTCCACGTCGTCGGATTTCGCTATGGCGCCGACCGTCGCCGAAGCTTCTGCCGCCCGGCACGCCGAAACTCGAGCGGACCACGCGCCCGAACTACGAACCGCGGCGATCGGGAGACCAGTCGACGTTCGCCGTCGCCAGGCCGCAGATCGAGGGAATCCTGCAGACGTGCAACGGTCTGCGGTGCCCACCACGGACGAGAACTGCGAGTGGTACAGCTATTCGACGAAGCTGCGGCTGAAGATGCACGGCGACGAGATCGACGTCGCGCTGTCCGGCAGCTGCGGCTTGTGAGCCGCGCCGAAATCCCGATGCGCGTTCGCGGATCGCGCACGACCGCAAACGATGTTTCACGGCCACCGGCGGCGATCGACGCGGCGACGCATGAAGCCCCGGCGCAGGCCGTGCGCCGGGGCTGTGACGTCGCGGTCAGTATCCGGTCGTCGGGCGGGGAGGCTACGGTACGACGCACTGCGTCGGGAACTGGCGCCGGTTCGTCGCGATCGCGACGACCGACGGCGTCGTGTGGCCGGGGCAGGTGATCGTCGCCTTCGAGTCGGCGAAGCAGCCCCTGGCGGCATTGTAGGCCGTCGCCACCGCCGACGTCGCGCCGTACTGCGTCGACGTCTGCTGCGAGAGCACGACGTGGTCGACGTCATACACGGCCGCCGACGCGAAGTTCGTCGTATTGACGATGGGGCTCGTCGCGTTCGTCGTCATTGCGCTCGCGCCGTACGTCGATCCGGCGAAACCGCCGCCGGCCAGCGCCTGCACGCGCAGCGGGCCGGTGTCGTGCGGACCGGTGCAGTCGCCGAACACGTCCTGGTTCTTGGGCCGGTCCGCCGACAGCGTCGCGATGATGTCGTCGAAGAAGCCCTCGCGCGCGTAGCCGGGGCGCATGGGCCCGTGGCTTGCGGGCGTCGCGTCGCGAATGGCGACGAGCTTTTCGAGCAGCGCGCGCTGCCCGGCCGGCGTCGTTGCGACGTACGATGCTCCGTCGTCGCCGACGCGCGCATACAAACCGTCGCTGACCTGCGTCAGCGTGTCTTCCGCGTCATAGCGCTTGCCGATGTCGGCGGACGGGTACTGCGCGAACGCGACGTTCGAGACGCAGGCGAGCGCGAGTGCGGAGATCAAGGTCTTCATGGATGCGATCCTCATGGATGATGGGCGCAGTCCTCGCGAATTCCCCAAATCCGATAGTATCGCGGTTCACACGTATAAAAAACGAGCGCGCGCCGGTGTGCCGCGTCGCAAAAGGCGGCCGCGAGAACGATCGTCGCTGGGCCCGGCGACGGGCCGTCGGTGCGCTCGAAGCGGCGCACCTCGCCGTCGACCGATGTCGCATCCATGGCGGATTTGCCGGGCGGTCGATGCGCGGCAATGTCGCGGCCGGCGTGCGAGAACGGCGACGCGTCTACGGCCTTTGCGCGAGGCGGGCCGGTATCGCGGAGTGGCCGACGGTCGCGAGCGGCATGATGCGAGTGAAATCCCGCTGCCGGTTTGCCGGTCATTGACGGCTTGCAACCGCCGATTCCTCTCACCCCTTTCGAGGACAGAGATGACATCCATCGCCGCAATCACGATCACCGCCGTCGCACTGGCCGCGGGCAGCCCGGCGCAGAGCGCCGACATCAAGGCCGACCCCAAGGTCGTCGAGGCGGTCAAGGCTACGTGTTTCGACTACGTCGACGGCCAGCTGGAAGGCAACCCGGATCGCGTCGCCCGCTCGCTGCATCCGGATCTCGCCAAGCGGGCGGTGATCGGCGACACGCCGTACGAGCGGTACGGCCTGCGCCGCATGAGCAAGGAAGAACTGGTCGACCTGACCAAGCAAGGCGTGCTGAAGACGCCGGCCGGCGAATGGAACCGCACCTGCACGGTGCTCGACATCACCGGCAACGCGGCGTCGGTTCGCCTGGAAACGCCGTGGTTCGTCGACTATTTCCACATGGGAAATTTCGGCGATCGTTGGCTGATCGTGAATGCGTTGTGGTACAGCAAGCCGAAGGCGCGGTGATCGGCGCGCGGGTGCCGAACGTCATTGCGCGGGTTTCGATTTGCCGCCGGAGGCGCCCTGGCCCAGCCACAGCGCGGTCAGCGCCGGGCGGTTGCGAACGCCGAATTTGTAATAAATGGATTTGACGTGGATGTGCACGGTGTTCCGGCTCTTGCCCGTCGCCTGCGCGATCTGCTTTTCGGTCTTGCCGCCGAGCAGCGCCAGCAGCACGGCGCGCTCGGCCGGCGTCAGCGGCGCGCTGGCCGCGTGAATGCCGTGACTGAGCACGAACCGGTACTGCAGCCAGCGCAGCCCGCGGATCGCGAGCGTGAACGGCGCCTTGATGTCGGCCGTGAAGCGCGGGCTATCGGGTCCGCGGTAGAGAAACAAATGCGTGCGCACGTCGTCGCTGATCGCGCAGCGGGCCGACAGCTGGTCGGCGTGCCCCACCTCGAGATAGTGGCGCCGGTAGAACGGGCCGTCGAACCATTCCGGCGGCATCACCTCGAACAACAGCCGCGCAAGAAACGGTTCGTTGCCGGCGACGGCGACGATCGACGCCGCGTCGGCTTCCGATTTCATCAGCTTGTCGACGCGCGTCTTCACCGATGCCGCGACCGCCGGCGTCGGATGGAGCGGGCGGGCCACGCGCGGACGCCAGCCGTCGAGCAGGTCGCCCTCGGGCGGTACGGGCAGTCGCACGACGACCGCGAACAGCGCGTTGCCGCAGTCGAAGATGCGGCACAGCCGCGCGAGCAGGTGATCGATTGCGTCGTCGGGGCGGTCGACGGGGAAATCGGCGAGTTCGTCCCAGAGTCGATAGATGTCGTCGGTCGTCGCTTCGCTCATTGCTGCGTTCATTCTTCTTCGGCGGCACTGCGCGCCCGGCGTTCGACGCGGCCGACGATACGGCGCGCGTCAGCATACCCGCTTCGGACGATCTAACCTTTTCAGGTTATACCGCGACACTCGCCCGCTTCGTACGCTGCCGCGGTCCGGCCGGCGGCGCGCCGCGCACGCGACTCTACAGGGGAAGTTCCAACATGAAACTCGCGCTCTTCGCGCCGTGCCTGCGTGCCGGGTGGGCTTTGCTGTGGCTGGCGGGCGTCGCGCACGCGCAGTCGGGAACGCCCACGGTCAGCCAGGTGGCCGGCGGCAGCGAACATGGCTGCGCCGTGACGACCGCCGGTGCGGTGAAGTGCTGGGGCTACAACGCGTTCGGCCAGCTCGGCAACGGCGCCAGCGGCGGAGGTACCAACTCGACCGCGCCGGTCGACGTGCAGACCCTCGGCAGCGGCGCGGTCGCCGTTGCCGCGGGTTCCCACCACAACTGCGCGCTCACGCAACAGGGCGCCGTGAAGTGCTGGGGTAGCGGCACCGCCGGCAAGCTCGGCAACGGGGCGTCGTCGTCGTCCGCCGTGCCGGTGAACGTGCTCACGCTCGGCCAGGGCGTGATCGCCCTTGCGGCGAGCGACTACCACACGTGTGCGCTGACCGATCGCGGCGCGGTGAAGTGCTGGGGATGGAACCGCTACGGTCAGCTCGGCAACGCCACGAACAGCGGCAACGACGCAGCCAACGCCAGCCCGCTCGACGTGCAGACCCTCGGTAGCGGCGTCGTCGCGATCGCCGCCGGCCAGTTGTTCACCTGCGCGTTGACGAGCGTCGGCGCGGTGAAGTGCTGGGGCATCAACGACAGCGGCCAGCTCGGCAACACCGCCAACATCGGCACCGAGAACGCGAACGACAGTCCGCTGGCCGTGCAGACCCTCACCGGCGGCGCGGCAGCCATCGCCACCGGCGCCTCGCACGCCTGCGCGCTGCTCGACGGCGGTGCGATCAAATGCTGGGGATCGAACAGCGCCGGCCAGCTCGGCGCACCGACCAACTCGGGGACCGGCACGCTCAACCCCGGTCCGCTCGACGTGTGGCTTGCCAACGTCACGCGCATCACCGCGGGCCTCGACCACACCTGCGCGGTCACCGACGCGGGCGTTCCGTATTGCTGGGGCAGGAACGACGTCGGCCAGCTCGGTGTCGCCGCGAACGCGGGCACCGGCAACGCGACCTGGCAGCCGGCCATGGTCTGGAACCCGGTCGTCGCCGGCGTTTCCGTCGGCAGCCTGGATGCCGGCGAACGCCACACGTGCGTGCTGACCACGACGGGCAGTGCGCGATGCTGGGGGTGGAACTCCAGCGGCCAGCTCGGCAACGCGGCGAACCTCGGTTCCTACAACGTCGGCCCGCTCGCCGTGCAAGGCTTCGACATGCCGGCGCAGGGCCAGTCGATCGCCTTCAACGCGCCGCAGAAGCTGCGCCTCTCCACCACCGCGACGCTCGCCGCGGGCGCCACGAGCGGCGGCACGGTGTCGTTCGACACCTGGAGCGCGAACGCGTGCGTCGTCAGCGGCAACACGTTGAGCCCGGCCGTCGGCGCGGTCGACGGCATGCTGTGCGGCGTGCGGGCATCGCAGGCGGGGTCGGGCAGCGTGGCTGCCGCGCCGCAGCAGCTGCGCATCGTGCGCGTCGTGCGCGAAGACCGGCTGATCGTGAACGTTGCGGGCCAGGGCAGCGTGGCGGCGACGCCGGCACCGGCGGCCGGCAACGGCATCGTCGCGTGCACCGCGGCGAACGCGCCGTGCACGGCCGCCTACGTTGCCGGCGACGCGACGGCCGTGACGTTGGCCGCGACACCGGCGGCACACTGGCACGTGACCGGATGGAGCGGCGACTGCACGGCGAACGGCGCGAATCCGCAGCAGGCGCAGCTGAACCTGGCCGGTGACAAAAATTGCAATGTGACATTCGCGATCGACACCGTTACCGCTACCGTGACCGTGACGAGCGGCAACGGCACGATCACGCCGCCGTCGCGCACGGTGAACTACGGCGAGACGACGACGTTCGCGGTAAACCCGGCGGCCGGCCATCAGGCCAGCGTCACCGGCTGCGGCGGCAGTCTCGCCGGAAACACGTACACCACCGGCGCGATTACGGCGAACTGCGCGATCACGGCGACCTTCACGCCGATCGCGTATCAGGTCACCGCGACGGCGGTCGGCGGCAACGGCACGATCGCGCCGGCATCGCGCACCGTGAATCACGGCGAGACCGCGACGTTCACGGTGAATCCGGCGAACGGCTACCAGGCGAACGTGAGCGGCTGCGGCGGCAACCTCGCCGGCACGACGTACACCACCGGCGCGATCACGGCGGCATGCGCGGTCACGGCGAGCTTCGTCGCGCTGGTGCCGACCCTGTCGCTGACGATCGACGCGAACCGCGACTACGTCGGCTACGGCCAGGTGTTGACCTACACGGTGACCTTGTCGAACACCGGCACGGGCGCGGCGAACCCGGCGGCCATCGCGCTGACGCTGCCGCCGCAGATCGACGCGAACGCCGCAACGTGGACATGTACCAACGGCGGCAACGGTGCGGTGTGCGCGGCATCGGGCAGCGGGGCGTTGCAGGACAGTGCGGTGGTGCTGCCGGCTGGTCGCATGTTGACGTGGACGGTGACGGCGCCGGTGCGGGCGAACGCGACGGGCGGCGATGTCGTGACGACGGTGAGCGCGAGTGCCGGCGCGGTAGTGGCGAATGCCAGCGACACCGCGGTGCTGGTGTTGATGCGCGACGGGTTCGAGATGCCAGCCGTCGGCGTGCGGGGCGGCGATCGGTGATGCGCGGAGAGCCGTCCGTGGCTCGGAAGGCGAGGTCTTACGGATAGTTCGAAATGGCGATCTGCGTGGCGCTGGTGGCGTCGTAGGTGACGCCGTTCTTTTCGGCGTGATGCGTGCACTGTACGTTGACGATGCCCGATCCGCCGATCGGCGGATGCGCACTTGAATAGAAGTGCACATCGACGAGCGCGCCGTTGGTTTCCGAGTCGTAGTCCATCGTCGTGGCGGTGGGGCCGTAGGCGTAGCAGCGCACTTCGATGTAGTCGGCGTCGACGCGGTCGTTGTTCTGGTTGGCGAGGCGCGAGTAGCCGCGGATGCGCGCATGCACGCCGCCGCCGCTGTCGCTCTCGTTGCCTTCGTGCTGTATCACGCCTTGCAGCGTGTAGGTCGGCGGCGTGCCGCCTCCGCCGCCGGGCGGCTGGTAGTTGCACGAACCGGGGCCTTCCTCGATATCGATGCTGCAGGCGGCCGCGAGCGGCGCGGCGAGGCTGGCGGCAACGAGCAGAACCCACTTTCCGACGTACTTCGTCATCTTTCTCTCCTGGGTGGAAACGCGTGCGTGCCGTGGATGCGGCCGGGTTCCGGCGCGAGGCGGAGTGCGGCTAAGACAAAATGTTACCGTTTTCCATAACGCACAGAGTGCGGCGATATCCACAGCGCTGTGCTACTCGCAGTGGGAGGGGGCAAAGGCTCGGCGCGGGTGTGACGCAGGAGCCGTGCCGGCGTCAGGTGCGCGTCGTGAAACGGTCGAGGCCGGTTCGCGCGCGTCGAAAGAACCGGCGAAGCGGTGCGACGTGCAGATGGCGCATCGCGTCGATCTTCGTACGCAAAGAGACACGGTCGATGGCCATATCGACTCGGCGGCGCCGTGCGACTTTCTTGCGTCAGCTGTCGTTGTACACGTCGATGAACAGGCCGAACGCGCGCTCCAGGTAGTTCGCCGCGATTCGTGCGGCATCGGGCGTCGGAACCGTCACGTCAGCGAGCAACAGCGAAACTCCGCTGCGCTCATCAGGATTGGCGGTGAATATCCGTCCGTGCACCTCGACCATTCCCACGAATCCTGATCGCGGATCCAGCACCACGCCAGCCTTTCCCGACTGGAACGACACGGTATCCCCGATTTGCGGTGGCGACGCGAACTCAATGAAGCCGTGGACGGTACCGAACGAACCGTCGGATTCGGTGAACAATGAGAAGTCGACATGGATCTTCATAGCGGTGTCAGCGGAAGGTACTGCGGCGCTGCCAGCGTAACTTCTTCGGACATATTGCATGCCATCTGGGCGAGGGAAATCATCGTTGCGATCGAATCCGGCCGGTCCATACTGAGTCGGAGCGATTCGCTCACGGCTAGTGTCACCACTCAACGGCACGGTCCAAATTAGTGCCTGAGCTAGACAAAGTCGGGAGTCCCCCGGCTGTGCCGGGGAGGCAGTAGAAGTTCGACACTTGCTGAAGTATGCGACTCGCGTAATGAGCGTGTTGCCGGCGAAGGCTGCCAGGGGGCGCAGAGAGATATCGCGTGAGAGAACGCCGCCCGACGCGAAAGAGTAGCGTGGCCGCAGTAGGTCTCTGGTCTATGTCGGCCTTGGAGCAATAGTCTCGTATGCATTGCCCCACGACTTCGACTCGCAGGGCAGGTGCTAAATAGCAGGATGATTCGAGGAGCGATTCATGACTGAAAGGGTAACTTTCTTCTCGCGCTGCAAGCCGCAAAACGTTGATGCGGTGGAGATCGCCCGCGACCATCGGCGGATCTTCATCGGGTATCCGCTAGCAAGGCCGGGCGTGAAGTACGACCCTCGAAACCTGAGAAACTGCGTCGTCGACCTGCTGAGTGATGAAGACACGTGGTTGGCTGCGCATTCGGTGTCGGACCGGCGCAGGGCATACAACGCGAATCGCAATCTGGTCGGCAAAGTTGTCGAGGGTTCCATGGCGATGATTCCGCGGCCCGAACACGGTGTCGCTTACTGCGGGCGGGTCATAAGCGGGTTCGAACTCGTCGACAACCCCGCGTGGTACGACGCGTACATGACGCTGCGTGGCGACACGGATACCGACGATACGTGGCACTCGGCCGACATCGGGCAATGCTGGCGTGTCGACGAGTTCAAGCCTTTGCCGGTATCGCGAATTCCCGGATGGATCAGGCGATCTCTCTACGGGAGATCAACCTTCGGTGTGATTCATCCCGATTCGATCTGTGGCGATCCCACGCCCGTCATGGACGCGTTGCTCGAAAACAGGAGTCGTGTTGTTCGCGAATGGACGCTCGACCCGAGGCAGATCGAACGACGGCTATTAGAGGACTCGACGCCGACCGTCTTCGAGCACTTGGTGGTTTCGTTGCTGCAATTGGAGCACTCCGGTGAAACCTGGATCCAGGTTGGAGGTGTGGGCGACGGCGGAATCGACGGTGTCGGGTTCGATGCGAACGGCGATGTTTGCGGGTTGCTTCAGTGTAAGTGGCAGTACTGGGGCGAGGAGGTGTTTGCCGGAGCGACAACATCGAGTGCCACGGGGCGGCCGATTCGACGATATCTGGCGGTACTTCGGGACGAGTCGGGCGGGTCGATGGTCGACGGCACCTTTCTCGATGCGGGGCGGATCGCCGAGTTGCTTGCAAAACACCACGCGAGGCTTCCGCTTGCCGTTTCGTTGCGGGTCGGCAGCGGAGCCTGACCCATCGAACATACCCGATCGCTGTGGCGAGGTGAAATTTCCCCAATTTACCGGTGTTGGTCGGAGGCCACGGGTGGCATGGTGACACGGTGTGTCTACCACCCACTCCAAAAATTCCACTAGCGTCGCCCATGTCGTCAAACCCGAGTGGAGATGCGTCATGTGCGATCCGTCGTTGAGGGAAGTCGAGAAACAGGAAACGAAGCTGCGGTCTGAAGCTGAGACTGCAACGGAGCAGGGAGCGCAGCAATGCGACATAGCGCTGAGCTTCGTCCACCGCTACGCCGGCGAAAGCGGCCGCGAATACGTCAACCACTGGAGCGTCGCGCATTCGCCGAACGACCACTGGAACCGCCGCGTCGAAGCCGGCGCCGCGTTCTTCGCGCAGTTGGAGGCGCTGGCGCTCGCCGACGAATCCGCCGCGCACGACGCCATGCGCATGGCCGTGCTGTCGCCGAACTGGAGTTCGCAAGGGTGGGGCGAGGAGAGCGGCTTCGCGTGGCAGATGGCGAGTGCCGCGATCGTCGGTCTGCGGGCTATTCGCGCCGGTTGGGATCGCTTTGAGCCGGTTGAATGACGCGCCGTGCGGTCTGCCAATCGCGCCGGCAGACCGCTACCGCATACCGTTCACTGCCGGATGTGCAGGGGTACGTCCGTGCAGCGGTTTGTGTGCAGGTTCTTCGTCTCGCCGCGACGGATCTTTTGGCAGCTTGGTTACTTTGGGATGGCGCGGCATTCGCGCGCAGCGCAGGCGGGCGCCAGCATGCCAACCGCCGGTTGCGATCGGATTGCAATATTTTGCATTTCTCGTGTGGCGCGATGTTGCTCGTCAACCATTCAAGACGAATCTGTACGGTTGTAGCAAAGTTACGGTGTGCTAATTCCAGCAAATCCGGACTCTCGCGCATGCAGGCTTCCGCCGGTCGATTCTGCGACTGCAGATCGCCCGCGGCCTGATCACGTTTCTCTCCCTTTTGCGATAAACCGCAGACACCGCGTGAGGCGTCGCCATGAGAGTCCGGCGGCCATCGCAGCAGTGGTGCGCATCGGGTCGGCGGGACGGACGCGCCGGGCTGGCGATTTCTCTGCAGATCGACAAAGGGGGATGGGACATGGATCGAGGCATTCCGCTGCGCGACCGTCTTGCCGTCGCGTGGATCGTAGCGACACTGACGCTGGCCGCCGGTGTCGGCGTACCGATCCGCGGCTCGTACGCACTCGACGCGCCGCTCGGCGTACTGGCCGACCTGCCCCCGCACGACGCCACGGTCGGCACCATGGCCGGCGAGGCGATGGCCGAAGGCGGTGCGGCGTCGTATACGATTCCGATCACGCTGCCGCCCGGCCGCCGCGGCATGCAACCGTCGTTGTCTCTGTCGTATTCGAGCCGCAGCGGCGCGGGAACGGCGGGCCTCGGCTGGTCGCTTGGCGGCACGTCGTCGATCCATCGCTGTCCGCGTACGCCGGAGCAGGACGGCGAGGCGCGCGCGGTGCGCGGCGACGCATCCGATCGACTTTGCCTCGATGGTCAGCGCCTGATCGTGGTCAACCCGACTACGTTGGTACCGATCGCGGGGCAAGCGGGCTACGGCGCCAATGGCGCGGTCTATCGCACCGAGATCGACAGCTTCGCGCGCATCACGCAATTCGGCGACACGCTCGGCGGCGCCGGCAGTTGTTTCAAAGTGGAATCGAAGTCCGGCGTGGTGCGCTACTACGGCGGCACGCCGATCGGCATCAGCTGCAGCGACGGCGCGCGCGTGATTCCCGGCGGCGTCACAGCGCCGTTGTCGTGGATGGTGAAACGCGAAGTCGACTCGCTCGGCAACACCGTCACCTACACCTATGCATCGAGCGATGCGACCGGCACATACGGCGTCGGCGAAGTACTGCTGCAAGGCGTGCAGTACACCGGCTTCGGCGCCGATCCGGGCGATCGTTCGGTCACGTTGCTCTACGAAGAACGCCCGGCGATCGACCGGACGTCTTCCTACGTCGCGGGCGGCGTTACGCGCCAGACGCGCCGGCTCAGCGCGATCGGCACGCACGACGGCAGCCAAGCGGTGCGCTCGTACGCGCTGGCCTATCACGCGAGCAACTACAGTGGTCACAGCGTGCTTGAGAGCGTGACCGAGTGCGCCTATGCGCCGGGCAGCGCGACGCCGGTCTGCCACTCCCCGACCACGTTCACCTATGCCGACAGCGGCGAGATTCGCTGGCCGCACGAATTCAAGCGCTTGACGATTCCGGGCCTGACGTCGGCGCAGCTCGACCAGCCGGACGCGAATTCTGTCGTGCCTGCCGGCCATCCGACCGAACCCGAGGGCACCGTCAACGTCGCGCGTCCCTCGTACGTCCGCGAGCTTGGCGACTTCGACGGCGATGGCACGCGCGAACTCGGCATCACGCACTACAACGCGAGTGGCGTGCCCAAACAGTATCTTGCCGCATTCACGACCGACCGCCAGTTGCGCGGCATCGTCGACGCCGATACGGGCCTCGGTGTGCCGGGCGTGTTGTCGGCCGGCACCCAGCTCGCCGATGTCAACGGCGACGGCCGCACCGATCTGGTCGGCCGCCGCGTCGTCGGCGGTCAACGCAAGATCTATGTCGGCGTCTGGACCACGACCGGCGCAACGAGCTGGTTGCCTGGCAATTTCACGCCGTACGATCTTGCCGTGCCGTTGCCGAGTCCGACGGATGCGGTCGGCTGCGAGGCGGTGTCGTTCGCCGACATGAACGGCGACGGCCGCGCCGACCTCCTGCTCGAAGTGCCGACGAGCATGACCTGCGGCACGGCATCGCCGCCGCGCGAACTGCGCATCTATCTCGGCCAAGCCGGCACAGATCCGCTCGTACCCACGTTCGCGGCGACGCCGAGCGTCACGCGCGCGCTTGCGAACGTGCCCGGCAGCGGCAGCACCGTGCATTCCGAAGGCATCTCGCTGATGGACTTCGACGGCGACGGTCTGCCCGACGCACTCGTATCGCGCCCGGCCGACGAGACGGAGCAGAACCGCACGCTCAAGGTCTGGTTCGGCCGCAATACCGGCGGTACGTACACACTCGGTGGTACCGGCCAGGAAATTGCCTCGATCGCAGGGCTCGCCAATCCGCCGCTCGCGGCCGACGAGACGCACAAGCAGGCGTACACGGTGTGGGCCGACGTCAACGGCGATGGTCTGCAGGACTGGATCTCGATTGCGATCGGGGGAGACGGCATCGGCTATTGGGCCGTACGCCTGAACAAAGGCGGCGTCCTCGGCGCGCGAATGATCACGACGAGCCGTCGCGGCATCGAGCGCTGCGTCAACGATCCGCAACCGAACACGACGAACAACCACTGCGGCGTACGTTGGCAACCGGTGTTCACGGCGCTCACGCGCACCGCCGATGTCGACAGCGACGGCCGCGCCGACTTGCTGGTGCCGCGCGCGTTCGCCGCGCGGTTGTGCGTGCGGCGTGTCGCCGCGCATCCGAGCAAACCCGGCGAGGAGGTCTACCACTACTGGTGTCCGGAAAATCCGCAGACGGGCGCGCTCGATCCTGCGCCGGGCGACCTGATCGTGACACCGCCGAACAAGTACTACGGCATGTACGCGCCGGGCGGCGACGCGACCGACGGTAGCCAAGCCGGCCGCTTCGGCGGCGACTTTGACCCGAGCGCCTACTTCATGGACGCGCTGCGCTTCGTGCAGACGAGCGAGACCACGTTCGGTATCGAAGCGACGCCAACCGATATCGTGCGCGGCCAATCGAGCTTCGACATGTACGGCGACGGCCTGACCGATGAGATCGCGTACATCGGCAACGCCTACAAGCCGGTGACGACGTTGCCACGCTACGACGCCGTGGCGCTCTACGGCAGCGGGCTCGGACCGGACACGCTGCCCGACGGTACCCCGGTGACCGACCTCGAAGCGCAGCGCTACACCTACGTCAGCGAAAACGTCGGCGTCGGACGTATCACGCCGACGTTGTCGGGTGCGTTGCCGCGGCCGGCCGCGGTCGAAGCCATCGGCGATCTGCCGCGCCTGCCTGAACTGATGACCGGTGCGACGAACGGCCTGGGCGACACGGCGAACTGGACACACTTGCCGCTCGGCGTGGGTCTGTCGGTACCGAACTTCACGGTCGCCGGCCAGCCGTTCTATGCGATTCCGGCACAGCGCTATACCGACGCGCGGCACTACTACTTCGCTTCGTCGATGCCGGTCGTCTATGCGCTGCTGCGCAGTAACGGTATCGGTGGCAGTTCCGGCGCGCGGACGCAGGTCTTCACCTACGCCGAGGCGATGTACAACCACCAGGGGCGCGGCTTCCAGGGGTTCCGTCAGATAGCGACATACACTGCGACGGGCGATCAGGCGGTCGACCGCGAACTGCGGACGCTGACGACGTTCCACCAGAAATTTCCGTTGACCGGCAAAGCCGCGTCGGTCGCCGTCGCACCGAGCAGCCAGCCGGGTTTCCCGATCTCGCGCGAAGCCAACGACTGGCGCTGCACGCTCGGCGCGAGCGAGCGCCAGGTCTGCCCCGGCGACGGCGCAACGCCGAATTCTCCACAACGCGATACGGTGTACTTCCCGTATCTCGATCACCAGGTCGCAACGACGTACGACCTGGTGCAAGCCGAGGCCGGTGTCAGCGCGGCGATCAGCGAAGTCGACACGCTCAACGCCGCGAGCAGCAGTGCGACAACCTCGGGCTGGGATGCGTTCGGCAACCTGCGCCATGAAGTCGTCACGAGCCGTGATCTCGGCGGCGGCGCCTACCCCGACGGGCCTTTCGTCGCCGAACATCGCCGCACGACGGAACGTGCGTTCACGTCGAGCACGAGTACGTGGTTCCTCGACCAGCTCGACAGCGAAACCACGACCGCGACGATCACGTACAGCGCGGGGCACACGCCACCCGCCGGCGTCGCCGCGCCGCCGCGCACGCTGACGACGGGGTATGCCTGGAACGCCGATCGCACGCCGAGCCGGCAAGTCGTACAGTTCGGCATCGCGGGCCAGGAGGCGAAAACGGCGTGGTGCTATCGCACGGCGAACGCCGACTGTCCGTCGCCGCCGGGCGGCACGAACTACGGCCTGCCGAGCAGCATGGTGGTCAGCGCACCGGATGCCGGTACCGCGCGGCGCGCGAGCTACACGTATTCCAGGAACGGCATCGCCGCGGCCGACGATGGCTATTTCGTGCTGACGACGACGAATGCTGTCGGCCACGTGGTGACGACCGAGCGGCGTCCGCGCGACGGCCAGGTATCACGCGCGATTGCGCCAAATCTGACCTCGGCGGTCACGACCTACGACGCCTTCGATCGGCCGGTCGCGGTCGAGGCGCGCGGCACGAACAGCGCGCTGATCGAACCGGAGACGCGCATGGCGTTGACGCGCTACGCCGCGGGGCGCTGCTCGACAGAAGTCGGTACGGTTGGCGGAGGGGGCGAAGCCTATGCCGCGTACTGCGCGACGACCGTCAAGGCCGGCGCACCGACGACGGTGACGTGGAATGACCGGCTCGGTCGGCCGGTCAAGGCCGCGCAGCGCGGCTTCGACGGCCGCTTCATCGTGACCAAGACCGAATACGACCTGATGGGGGCAGTACACCGTCAGTCGATGCCGCGCTATGCCGATGCCGTGACCGACCTCTGGCAAGAACGCACTTACGACCGACAGGGGCGTCTCGCGGTGCAGATTGATCCGGCCACCGATCTCGCGCCGGGCAACGGCGATCGCCGGACCCGGATGACCTATGCGGGCCGGCGCACGACAACGCGCGTGCAGGACAACACGCTGAACCCGGCGTTGCCCTGCGCCGCGGGCACGGCATGCTACGAGACGAAGGCTTATACGAACGTGCTCGGCAGCGTGATGTACGGCGTCGATGCCGGCAACACGGCCACGCGCAGTTGGGTCGATCCGAACGGCAAGCCCGTCGGCATCCAGGACAACGAAGGCGTGCTCACGATCGCGGTATACGACGCGCGCGGCCGGCGCACGCAAAGCGTCGATCCCGATCAGGGCACATGGAGCTTCGTACAGAACGGTCTCGACGAACTCGTTTCGGAAACCGACGGACGCGGCGCCGTGATGACGGTGACCCAGCGCGACCTTGCCGGCCGCGTGCGGCAAACGACGCGAACGCCGCCGCCACCGCCGACGCCATTGCCGGTTGGCATGACGAACGAAACGATCGTCGACGAGTGGGCCTACGATCCGGCCAACGGCCCGGGGCAACTGGCCTCGATCCTGCGCAAGCGCGGCACGACGATCGCCGGCGCCGTACAGGTGTGGAAAGAACAATACGGCTACGAAACCACAACGCGCCGTCCGTCGACGATCACCAGCACGATCGACGGCGAAGCCGGCACCTGGATCAGTGCTGTTACCTACGACAGCAACGGCCGCGAATGGACGCGCAGCTATCCGAGCGGCCTGACCGTCGAGACGGGCTACACCGCGTATGGCCAGGTGCGGCAGCTCAACAACCGCGCGACCGGGGCGATCTACTGGACCGCGACCGCCGCCGACGCCTGGGGCAAGGTCACGGCCGAGACGTTCGGCAACGGCCTGACCGGCACTCATACGTGGGCGGCGAGCACCGGCCAGGCGAAGCAACTGCAGTGGAGGAACGGGCCGACGACGGTCGAACGTTTCGACTATGCCTACGATCCGCTCGGCAACCTCAAGTCGCAGCAGCGCGGCGGCGTCACCGAAACCTATGGCTACGATGCGCGCCAACGTCTGACGGCAACCACGCTGTCCAGCGGCGGCGGCGCGAGCTTCGCGTACTCCGCCTCGGGCAATCTCACGAGCAAGAGCGACTTCAGCGCCGGCGGCAACGCGTACAGCTACGGCGGCAACGGCTGCGGCCCGCACGGCGTGAGCGGCGTCGCGATGCCCGGTGGCGGCACGGTCACCTACGCCTGCGATGCCAACGGCAACGTGATCGGCGGCAGCGCGCTGACTGCGAGCTTCGACGTCGAAAACCGCCCGCGCACGATCGCGCGCGACGCCAGCGGCTCGGGCGGCGGCGGCAGCGACCTCATCTTCAAGAATGGCTTCGAGGCCGGTAGCAGCGCCCCAGAAACCTTGCAGGGAGGCCCGGCGGACGGCAGCATGAGTTACGCCTACGACGCCAAGGGTGGTCGCTATGTCGAGATCGCCGCCGGCGGAACGACGCGCTACGGCCCGAACGGGTACGAGAAGGTGATCGCCGGAACCGTCACGCACCGGCACGAACTGGGACCGGTGATCGTCTCGCGCGTCGGCACGACCGACACGGTGAGCTATGTGCTACGCGACCGGCTCGGCTCGACGATCGCGGTCAGCGACGCGAGCATGGCCGTCAACGAACGCCGCCAGTTCGACGCGTTCGGCAAGGCAAGAAACGCGGACTTCACGAACCGGCCGGCCGGGCAGGCAAATCTCACCGCGACAAACCGGGGCTTTACCGCGCACACGCAGGCTGACGATGTCTGGCTCGTGCATATGAACGGGCGCGTGTACGACCAGAACCTGGGGCGGTTCCTCAGTGTCGATCCGATCGTGCAGGGCGGCGGCAGCCAGGCGTTGAATCCGTACAGCTATATCCAGAACAACCCGCTGAGCGGGACCGATCCGAGCGGCTATGCGGCGGCTAAGGACGAATGCGCAGGCAGCAAGGCGGGTGGGTGCACGATGCCGGACCAGCCCGCGAAGCTGGTGAAAGCGACGTCGTTGACCGGCAGCCGTATCGCTGGTGGTGGTACTGGTGGATCGTCGTTCTCCTACGTGGAGGTCAATCCGAGCGAGGGCGGACAAGCATCGCTCGCTGTCGCGCTGGCGGGGTCCAGTAGCGGGTATGTCATGCAGGCCAGCGTGATCGACAGTGCGGCGGGGGCGATTGCAGCCGACAATGGCAAGGCGGGTGACAGACAAGCAAAAGCACAAGACCGGCCGGCAAGAGGTCAGATGCGCAACAAGCCCGCTTCCGATGGCGCGCACGACGGAATGAACTTGCCGGTCAAGAAAAAAATCAGCTCCAATCCGGACTATGTCGTCGCCTTCTTTGAAGACCTATACGAGCCTTTGAAAGAAATGGCAAAAGGCTTGGAGTTGGAGGAAGATTGGATGCTTGCACTTTCCTCGTACGAAAGCGGCTGGTACAACAGCCACAATCGTGGATTGAACAATCCGTTCGGCTTAACAAAGGCGGGAGGTGCAAACATAAAGTTCAGCTCTCCCCAGGCCGCTATAAATCTCTGGATCAATACTTTTGGCAATCAAGTTAGAAGTGCTGGCTCGATAGACGAGTTCATCACTAATCTATTGAGCCCTCCGAGAGTGTATAACACAGAAAACAAGAAATGGTCGTCTGACGTGAAGGGTCAGGTAGAGACAATCAAGCTGCGGAAAGAAATTTGGTTAAATGGAAAAAAGCCATGATCTCTATATCCTTTGTTTTGCTGAGTGCGATCTCCGGTTGTTCGGAGGATTGTTATTTGTCTGACAACTACGGCTATTCGTTCAGGCACGAAGGAATTTCTGCTTTCTGCGCGGAGACGCCGCCGGCTCCTTCTCATGGCTTCTCTTTTTCGATGCAAAAGGTCTCGTGTGACGATTTGAGGACGCGCAGCGATATTTCTTACGTCGTGTTCTGGGCTGAATACAACGTGGTCAAGCAGTCAGATGGCGCACGGCACCTCGCGACGGAAGTGTGTGTCGGAAAACCTGTGCTGTCGCGTCGCGGCTTCAACGGACTGACGACGTTCGAGTGCAAATCGAAGGAGGTGGGTCGGAACGGGGTCCATTTCTTCGCGCAGTCGGAGGGCGGCGTTGTGGAGCAGAGAGTAAACTATTATGCGACTGCTTTTCTTTCCGGGAGTAAATCGGATGAAGATCTCGTTGCCCATGTGCGTCGAATTTCCGTAGGCGAACAAAAATAGCTGTCGAGACTGGGGGCGGCATCTGCGTCAACGCGCTCGATTTTTCGGGGGTCGAGCCACCGAATTCGAGACAGAGGTGAGGCAAGTGATCAGACTCCTGCTTGGTATTGCGATGGTTGTGATCGGTATGCTCAATTTGGCAATGGCGGAGGAAAATAAAAGCCCGCACCGTGTCATGTTTGATGACGTCGGAGAGCGCGTTTGTCGAGTTTCTATGTACGAACTCATCGTGAAGCCAGAGCGCTATGACGGAAAGCTTATTCAAGTGATCGGCTATTTCGCGGACGGTGGGTCAATAGGGTCAGGTTAGCCAGGCGGGCTCCAGCACGGCCAGCGACTGGTCCACTTCCGCGAGTTCGGCATCGGTCCAACTGATCGAAATCATGTTCTGAGCCATCGGTGTATCTTCATGGGATGGATAGCTGCGCCGGCCAGGAGGGGGCCGGCGCGGAGAGGCTCAGGACGAACGCAAGTTTATGGAAAATGGGAAAATATCAGAAGCGCGGCATAGAACTTTCGCGGGCTGATCGTGTCGCACCGTCGCTCATTCAAAATCGAATGGTGGCCTTTTCGCGATTTGCGGATGCTTGGTGCGTTACGCGAGCCGCGACGGTACTCAGGAGCCGTCGCACCGTCGCGATGCATCGATGCAGCCAGTCCGCCGGGCACTATCGTCTGCTGCCGAATGCATCCCCAAGCGAGACCCGTGCCGCGATGGATCACCACCGATCGGCGGGCGGATAGCTCTTGGGCAAACCCTTCCGGATATTTTTCACGAAGGTCTTGTCGTTGAACGGAACGATCGCCTTGCCGTAGTTGTGCGTGTTCAGCACGCCCTTGAGGTAGCTGTTGTCCGCCTGGCCGTCGCCGTGCATCCGGTCCCAGGTCACGATGGGCGGCGTGAACCACGAGCACGAGGGATTGACGGGCTTCTCGCCGGGTTCGGCGAAGGTCATAGTGTGCGTGCTGGCCTTCTTGCGGTAGACCATGCGAACCGAGTTGCCGTCACGCACCACGTTGTCGATCTTCTTGGTCTCCACGTCGCCGTGCACGCTGATGCTCGCGTGCGTCAGCACGTCGTCGGTGGTCCACACCATGCCGAACTCCCAGTCGTTGGTATGTCCGCATCCGATGCCGGTGATGCAGCCGTTGCCGGTCTGGTCCTTGACGAAATACTGCGCGTACATGTGCGCGCAATAGGTTTTGTTGCGAGGCTCGCCCGCCGGAGACCACACCACGCATTTGCCGCGGTAGTAGGTGTTCGAATACGCCAGCTGGTTCTTCCAGGCGCAGTGCCCGTCGGTGGTGCCGCCCAGCTTGATGCCCGGGTTCGGTGTTCCGTCGATGCTCACGCCGGCCGAGGGCAGGCATCCGTCACGCAGGTAGTCGAAGCCTATCGCCCACTTCGCCGCTTCCGGATCGTCGTTGTGCGGCAGGGAAGGAAGGCAGGCGCGGTCCTTTCCACTGCTGCAACTGTCCACTTTCGCCCAGCTGGCCTCGCAAACCTTGTCGGCGAAAACGGTGGACGGTGCCGAGGCGATCGCGACGAGGCCCACCAGGGCGACCCACCCACGCAATGGCGATGTCATGGCTACTCCTTTGTTCGAAGGGCTGGCGAAGCGGCAGCCGAAACGGCTTGCCGGTGTTGACGTGCAAGAGCGATTGAACCAACGGGTTTTGGGCACGGCGCGGGAACGTCGCGTGCATTTGTAAAAATAGCGCAGATTGCGCAGTCGTGCCACGGGCGCCGCAACTTGTCCGGCGCCCGCCCGGGCGTGGTTGCGGGCCGGGCAAAACCGCTTTCGGGCTTGTGCCGATCGCGCGGACAATCCGGCACCGCGGGCGTGTCAGGTTTCCATGGCGATGACGTATGACCCTGCGGAGGCGCGGCGGTCCCGTGCCAGAGTCGCCAGGGTTCCCATGTTCCGTTCCGCTGTTCTCGCCGTCGGTTTCGTCTCGTTGTTGCTGTTGCCGTCATGGTCCGCCGCCCAGGTTGACGGCAGCCTCGATCCCGCCTTCGGCCCGCCGGGCGACCCCGGCCGCATGGCCTTCGCCATCGTCTCGCGCGACCCGGTGCAAACGCCGGGCGTGCTGAACTGGGCCCAGGTCACGCCGTTCAAGGTGCTGCCGCGCGGCGACGGTTCGGCCATCGTCTGGTCGAATGCGGCGACGCCGTACGACCTGCCGATCAGCACCTCGTCGGTGCCGGTGGCGGTGCGCATCCTGTCCGATGGAACCTGGGACTCATCCTGGGGCGCGACCGGCGGCGGCCGAACGGTGATCTACGTGGGCGAGGATTACGACTGGCGCGCCAACGATGCGGTGGCCACGCCAGACGGCGGCATGGTCGTGGTGGGCACCATCGACAATCCCGACGGCAGCAGCGACATGGCCGTCTGGAAGTTCACCGCCGGCGGCCAGGCCGACACCACGTTCGGAACGGCCGGCCTGCGACGTCTTCGCCGCGGCGGCATGCCGTCGGATGCCGGCAAGGCGCTGCACCTGGCCGATCTCGATGTGCTCGGCAACGGCAGCCCGGTGCCTAACCTGCTGATCGTCGGCGGCAACGTGCGCGACGGCCTCATGGGGCCGCACGACCTGGGCCTGGTGCTGATGGATCTCAACGGCACGCTTTGCGGTTCGGCACTGCCGGCCTGCGGCACGGTGATCGGCGGCGACGTGGGCCTGCCGAGCGAGTGGGCCATGCTGCGCATCGGCAGCGGCCTGTGCCCCAACGGCGCCGACATGGATGTGGCCGACCTGACCAAGTTCGACGCGGGCGTGAGCGAGGCCATTCCGGTGCTGATCCGGGGCTGCGGCGACACGGCCGTGGTCAAGCACACCATCATCGGCAATGCGGGCGGCGCCTGGCGGTGGACCACGAACACGGGGTATGCCAACGGCGGCCGTTCGCTCGTGACCTTCGGGCCCGGTTTCATGGTGGACGGCAACGCGATCGTGCACGCGCCGGTGGCCAACCTGCCGCTGGGCAGCGAATCGCTGGTGATCGCCGGCTTTCGTGCGCAGCCCGATCGCAGTCAACCGCTGATGATGGCGGCGCGCCTGGACCGAACGTCGTTCTCGGCCGTCACCTACGATGCCGATCCGCCGACCGACCCGTGGATCAGCCCCGGTGCGTACGCCGACACGCTGGTCGTGCAGCCGGACGGCAAGCTGGTGCTGGGCGGCGGCACGGCATTCGCGTCATGGACGTTCGGCGATTCGCTGCTGATGCGGCTCAATGCCGACCTGTCGCCCGACGGCTCGTTCGGCAATCTCTCGGCGAGTCTGCCGGGGCGGATGACCTACGGCTACCCGATTGCCGGCACGGACCGCGACAACCGCGCGAACGCCATCGCGCTCACCCCCGACGGCAAGCTGCTGGCCGCCGGCTATGCGTACGCGAGCACCGACGGCAACGCGCGCTACGGCTCGGTGATGCGCATGCGGCTGGAAGGCGACCGCATCTTCGCCAACGGTTTCGATCTGTCGCAGTGAGGCGTCGCGCTTCCTCGTGCGCTACGTCAAGCCGACGCCGCATGGCGTGATGGTCGCGGTTGTCTGTTCCGGCGTAGATTGCAGGCCGCACCGGGATGACAGAAGGCCAGCCGACCATGAACGCGCCCGTTCTGGTGATGTCGACATCGGCGTTGCTCGGGCTTCTGCTCGGCCTGGTTCTGCTGAAGCGCTGTCGGCCCTACACGGTCGGCCGCGTGGCAACGCTGTTCGCGTTGATCGAGTGGCTGTGCTGTTCCGTCGGCGTCGTTGCCCTGGGCGTGGTCTGGCACCCGAACTACCACTTCAATGTGAGGCCGCTGCTGTTCGTCATCGGCGGCAGCGCGCTGTTGATCTGGGTGTTGGTGGGGTGGCCGGAGTTGCGGGGGTTGCTTCGGGGCTCGGAACGAGACCGGGTCTCCTGACGTTCGGTTTGTGCGCTGTGTTCGGCGGCGCCCTGCGTTCCGGCGACGCCTCCATTTGGCGTTGCCTAGCGCGCTGTCGGTGTTGTTGACGCCGTCGGTCAGACGAGTTAGGCGGGCGAGGCGCGGGCGCAACTGGTGGAACGCGCGCAGGTCGCCTTCCGTGTCGGGCAGGCTGAACGTGGGCGGCAGGATCTGCGGGTTCGTCGAAAGCACCGCGAGCGTCTGCCGGCAGAACGCCTCGGACTTGTCGTCCATCTTCGTCAATCCAGCACTTGCGCGGGCGTCAGCGCCAACAGGTTTGCCAGGCGGGTTTCCAGAACGGTCAGCGCCTGATCGACTTCCGCGAGTTCGGCGTCGGTCCAATTGATCGAAATCATGTTCTGAGCCATCGGTGTATCTCCATGGGATGGACAGCTACGCCGGCCAGGAAGGGGCCGGCGCCGACAGGCTCGGGATGAACGCAGGCGTATGGAAAATGGGGAAATATCAGAAGTGCAGTGTAGAACTTCTGTGGATTTCTCAGGTCGGCAAATTGACCGCACTAGATGGAACGGTACTGCTTTTTTGTATGTGCCGACACGGAAAGTGTCTGCCCGAGCTGTGTCCAAGCCTCGATAGCTGCTTTGGATACTAGCGGTGCTGGGTGCCAAGATCGCTCACTTGATACTCGCCGTAGGGTGGTGGCGTGGCCCCGTCCCACAATTCCACGCTCTGTCGTTCCTGGACGCAACGGACATTAGAGTGCGTAGAGCTCAGCGGCGACGAATACCTTTGGCTCAACACTTGGCCTACATCGTAGTCACCGCCGGCGGCGCGAAGTGATGCAATTCAATGAGTTCGGCGAGTTCAGCATCGCCAATACTTGACGTTACAGACCCTTGCTCGCTTGAAGCACGTGGAAGATCTGTGCCAAGCAAGCTTGGAATTAGTGTCTCGTTGGATAACTGGCCGACGCTGAGAGGTCAGTCGCTCTCGCAGCACGTTGTCCCGATGGCGTGCAACTTGCGGGCGCGCTTGACCTAAGCGCAACTATTCGGCAAGAGGAGTAGAGGCCTGCAAACTAAGGTCTGGCCCAAGATCCGTGGGGCGTTCCGTCTGCAGGCCTACAAATCGATTAGCCTAGTTACATCGACGTCAGCAGTCTTGCGCGCCGCAAGTCGACAATAATATGTCGCAACGTATAGGTGACCAGATGGAAACGGAGTGGTGGAATAGTCTAGGCAAGATGCTTCGGAGGCCTCAGAACGAACGTGCTTTGTCTGATCGAAGGTTCTGGCCGCTGCGCGAGGTGCAAGACATTGTTGCCCTCCCTGCCGCGGTACCGGAGTCCCGGCTGCTCGCTCACCCGCTCGTCAATGAATGGAACGGCGAGCCTATTTGCATAAACCAAGCCGCAGCAGTGCCGGCGAGGAGCGCGATTGCAGTTCTGGAAATGGGGAAGCCCGTAGTCCACATATTTGCCGGCGCGAAGCTCCAGCACAGAGCAACCATTGACCTTGGGGAGCGAATCCCAGTCCGTCTGTCTATTTCTTCCGACGTCATTGTCGTTGAATTCGAAGACGGTGGACTTGGCATTCTCTCAACAGGTCCGCTATTCCTGAGACCATGCCTTCTAAGCGCAGACGCCAATAATTCTTTGGGGCTTTTAGATGCGCGTGAGCTGAAAATGCAAACAGCAAGAATCGAGTTGAAGCGTCCCTACGGGATTCAAGCTCTCAACACAATCGGGCCACACCCCCGTTTACTGTTCTGGAAGAACGACCCCCTAGTCTTTTCTATTGGAGATTGGACGGAGAGTGGTGTTCGATGCAAGTCTCTGACTCTTAAGAATGACGCTCGCATGACCGGCAGTGTGGAAGTCACTACATCCTGCTTGTCCAGTATCAGTGCTCGGGTCTATCTGGCTGACGGGAGAAGCGGTCGAATCCTGGAGTTGGCGTTGGGTGACCCTGAGCCGCGACTTGTCGTCGTAGCAGGAAATGGAAACCTTGCCGAGGGGTCAGTGCCTCGTTTTGGGCCTGCCGTGACGAGCAGTTTCGGGCGAATCGACTCTCTTGCGGAATTCAGGGTCGGGATGGCAGACGCTGAGGTTCTAAGCGGACTCGCGGTACCGTCGCCGCTGGCAATTGATTGGCTCAAACTGGACAAGACTCTTCGACTGGTAAGCAGAAGCACTTTACTAACTCGTCTATTCAACGAATCTCCGTTTCTAGTTGCGTTGACGCGACAGCCCGACCGTGCGATTTCAATCTCTCTGCCTCGAACAAAGACCGGCGATAAACTGCTGCTGAGTAACTTGCCGGAGTCGTCGCGTCTGGTGCTTCCTCTTCTGCCGTTCGACGGCAGCACGGCGCTGCACGTTCGCGAAACATTGATCGAAGGGGCAATGTGCATAAGTGCGCCAGGACCAAGCCTTGTCTTCTACCGACAAGGAAAAGTTGGAGTTCACCAATTGCTCGCCTGTTTCACGGAATACGCACACCGATTAGGCGTTAGTGAGCAGCAAAGAGCCGCTTTGAACCGGGTAGCCAAATCCGCCGCTGCTTCCTGGCCGGATT
>NZ_JAOVZO020000012.1 GCF_025717065.2 Tahibacter soli
TCTGTTTCGCGCTCCAGTCCGGCGGTACCTCGCCGCGACCGATCGCCTCGTTCTCATCGCGCCGGTTGCGCTGAATCGGCACCGTCACGATGCTCGCGTCGATGATCTGGCCACCCCGCGCAATGAATCCCGCCTGCGCAAGCTGCCGGCCCACCGCTTCGCTGATATCGCCGATCAGATCCTGCTTCTTGAGCCGCTCGCGCCATACCCACAACGTCTTGGCATCCGGCACTCGACCACTTTGCTCAAGACCGGCGAAGCGCTGGAAACTCGCCCGATCCAGCAACTGATACTCCATCGCATCGTCCGACAAGTTGTACAAGTTCTGCACAACCAGCAACCGGATCATCAGCTCCGTCGGATACGGCGGACGACCGCCGCGACCGGCATCGCCGATCACCAGCTTTGCATCGACCGCCTTGGCCAGCGCCGCGAAGTCGATGTGCCGATCCAACACTTGCAGCGGGTCGCCCAGCCGGTCGCGCTTGGCCGAGCGTTCTTCTCCGGCGAACAGGCTGATCATGCTTGGCTTACCTCGCTAGGGCGGCGGCTACGAACCTACGACAATGCGGGAGGTTTTTCGAGGTGCCCCGAAGCGCCGCTTCAGGGTCGACGCCGATAATGAGGTGCACGTGATTGCTCATACCGCGTACGCGTAGATCGCGACGGCGAACTGCGCCGCAAGGGCGAAGATGCGTTCCTCGATCCCGCGCTTGCGATGCGAGTAGTCGTTGCCCGTCAGCGGATCCACGCCACACAGCCACGCGCGCCGAACGCAGCGCGAGACAACATGATAGGTGCCGGCGGTGTGCGCATCGACTATGTGCATTCGAGCGATCGTCATGCCGACAGGATCGCGCGAAGTCCACGGCCGCGCATCGGCCGGACGCTTTGAGATGTCTCGGATTCTTCCGGCCTCGGATTCTTCCGAACTTTGGGTGTCCGAAGTCGCACACAAACCAGGCTTAGCCGGGCTACAAACCTGGGCGCTTCCGGAAACCCCAAACCCAATTCCGAACGCGCGGACCGAAGCTATCCAAAATACAACTACAACGAGGAGTGTGGATATTTATGTGCGCCAAACCGCTGACGCGCGCCACGCTTATTATCGGCGCCCTCGTATCTAGCACGACGTGGAGCCAAGAATTTCCAGAGTTGCCGACGCAGGAAAAAATGGAGCTGTCGAAGTTGAACGACCTTGGCAGACTGGCAGGAATCGGAGTGCTGGTCGCGTCAAATGTCGACGCCGGATGCCGGCATTTCGCAATGGCAACGAGCACCAGCTCCGGTCTTCCCGTTTGGAATGTCGTTCTGTATACAGGCGAACTAAAAGGCAAGATGTTAAACCGAGTCCTTTGGGCCACGAGTATTCAGAACATTTCGAACCTGGAATTTGAAGGTGATGTCTTCAAAGCGGTGGTGGCCGGAGACCGCGAGATAGCGTTGAGCTTCCGAACTCATAATTGCGGCGGGTAGACCAATTTAGCGCTCTACGGAACTCACTTCGAAAAGGTTGGGCGTGGGCTTCCCGCGCCCAACTCGGGTCAGAAATCCTCTAGAAATCGACTGTGGTGGGCGCCATTTGCTCGCGCGCCATCGACCGAAGTCACCACAACCCCGAAATCCCCGCAATCCCCTGCCCACCCAACGCCCGCGCGCGTTCAACGTCCTCTTGACGCATCCCACCCAACGCATAAACCGGCGCCGTGCTCGCCGCGCAGAAGCGTTCGAACGCGTTCCAGCCGGCCGGCATCGCGCCGGGGTGGCTCGCGGTCGCGGCGACCGGCGCAAACGCGATGAAATCCACATCGAGCTTTTGCGCCAATGCGAGTTCTTCCGCGTCGTGGCACGACGCGGCAACCCACCGCTGTCGCGACAGCGGCCGTTCGTCGAGGCGTCGCAACTGCGCCGCCGTCAGGTGCACGCCGTCGAGGCCGAGTTCTTCGACGAGGTCGAAACGGCTGTTGATCAGCAGTTGCCCGCCGGCGGCGCGTACGCGCCGCAGCGCTTCGCGGGCGAGCGGGATCAGGCGCGCTTCGTCGAGCGCTTTCGCGCGCAGCTGCACCAACCGCACGCCGCGGTCGAGCGCCGCGTCGAGCCGGTCGAGGAACGCCGCGTCGTCGTCGCCAGGTTCCGGCGTCACGAGATACGTCGGCGGCAGATGTAGCGCGTGGATCACCGGGTGGTCAGCCGCCGGCATTTCGTCGGGGTCGAGCGACAACAGCGGCATCCACTTCAGCGGCTGGCCTTCGCACGAATGCGGCACGCCGTGGAAGTCGTCGACGCGGTAGACGTCGAGCAGGATCGTCTTGCCGGGATAGCGCCACGGCACGGCGATGAGGCGCGTCGCGTCGCCGATGTCGACGCCGATCTCTTCGCGGATTTCGCGGCGCAGCGCGTCGATCGGGTCTTCGCCCGGCTCAACCTTGCCGCCCGGAAATTCCCAATAGCCGGCGAGGTGCTTGCCGGGCGGGCGCTGCGCGAGCAGCACGCGGCCCTCGGCGTCGACCAAGGCGGCGGCAACGACATGGATCATGCCGGTCGTCGATTCGGCGTCGAGCGTCGCGTTCATGCCGCGCGCTCCGAATGACTCCCTCTCCCCCAAGCTCGCTTGGGGGAGAGGGTCGGGGTGAGGGGGTGGCGTGTCGCGCTGCGTCGATATCGACGAAGCACCCGACGTCGCCCCCTCACCCAACCCTCTCCCCGCGCGAGCGCGGGGGAGAGGGCTTTTCAGAGCCCCCTCTGCCGTCGGCAGAGGGGCGTCTACTAGGGTCCGGGCCCATCAGGCGAGCCTGCCGTGGCACTGTTTGTACTTCTTGCCCGAGCCGCACGGACACGGATCGTTGCGGCCCACCTTCGGGCCGTCGTGCGTCACGTCGACCGGGCCGGTCGCCGCAGCGGTCGCGGCCAGGAGTTCGCCTTCGCTCGCGAAACCGCTCGCTTCGGCATGCGCGAAGTTCAGCGGCGCCTGCTGCTGCGCGCGGCGCTGCTCGTCTTCGAGCTGCTGCATTTCGTTTTCGCTGCGGATGCGCACCCGCGCCAGCAGCATCGTCGTTTCGTTCTTGATGCGATCGAGCATCGTCTGGAACAGCTCGAACGATTCGCGCTTGAACTCCTGCTTCGGCTGTTTCTGCGCATAGCCGCGCAGATAGATGCCCTGGCGCAGGTAGTCCATGCTCGCCAGGTGCTCCTTCCAGCAGTTGTCCAACGTGTTGAGCATCACGTGCTTTTCGAGCGCGCGCATGACGTCGGAACCGAGCATCGCCTCGCGTTCGCGGAAGTAGCGGTCGACCGCCTGCTGCACGTGCTCCTGAACGTCCTTCGCGTCGGCTTCCTGCTGCGTGTTGAGCCACGCGCGCAGGTCGAGTTCGATGCCGAAGTCGTCGGCGAGCTTGCGCTCGAGACCGGGGATGTCCCACTGCTCGTCGATCGAATGCTCGGGCACGAACGAGCGCGAGATGTCGGCGAACACGTCGTTGCGGATCGCGAGCGCGGTGTCGGCGAAATCGTCCTGGTCGAGCAGTTCGTTGCGCTGCTCGTAGATCACCTTGCGCTGGTCGTTGGCGACGTCGTCGAATTCGAGCAGGTTCTTGCGGATGTCGAAGTTGTGCTGCTCGACCTTGCGCTGCACCTTTTCGATCTGCCGGCTGACCATGCGGTCTTCCAGCGCGTCGTCTTCCTTCATGCCGAAGATCTGCATCCACTTCGATACCCAGTCGGGCGAGAAGATGCGCATGAGGTTGTCTTCGAGCGACAGATAGAAACGGCTCGAACCCGGGTCGCCCTGGCGGCCCGAACGGCCGCGCAGCTGGTTGTCGATGCGGCGCGATTCGTGGCGTTCGGTGCCGACGATGTGCAGGCCGCCGGCGGCGAGCACTTCGTCGTGGCGCTTTTTCCACTCGTCCTTGATGCGGTTGCGCTCGGTCTCTTTCGCGTCGGCCGGCAGTTCGGCGAGTTCCGCCTCGAGGCTGCCGCCGAGCACGATGTCGGTGCCGCGGCCGGCCATGTTCGTCGCGATCGTGACCGCGCCCGGACGGCCGGCCTGCGCGACGATGTGCGCTTCGCGCTCGTGCTGCTTGGCGTTGAGCACCTCGTGCTTGACGCCTTCCTTCTGCAGCATGCGCGACAGGAATTCCGAGGCTTCGATCGACGCGGTGCCGACGAGCACCGGCTGCTTGCGCTTCTGGCACTCGCGGATGTCTTCGACGATCGCGTTCCACTTCGGCTGGTGCTTCAAGAACACGAGGTCCGGCGAATCCTTGCGCACCATCGGGCGGTGCGTCGGGATCACCACGCATTCCAGGCCGTAGACCTGCTGGAATTCGTACGCCTCGGTGTCGGCCGTACCGGTCATGCCGGCCAGCTTTTTATACATGCGGAAATAGTTCTGGAACGTGATCGTCGCGAGCGTCTGGTTTTCGCGCTGGATCGGCACGCCTTCCTTCGCCTCGACCGCCTGGTGCAGGCCGTCGGACCAACGGCGGCCGGCCAGCGTGCGGCCGGTGAATTCGTCGACGATGATGATTTCGCCGTCGCGCACGATGTAGTCGACGTCGCGCTGGTACAGCGTGTTCGCGCGCATCGCGGCGTTCAGGTGATGCACCACGACGAGGTGCTTGGCGTCGTACAGGCCCTCGTCCTCGCCGATGATGCCTTCCTTGCGCAGCAGCTGTTCGGCGTGCTCCATGCCCTCTTCGGACAGGTGCACCTGCTTCTGCTTTTCGTCGACCCAGTAGTCGCCGCCGCCGTCTTCCTTCTCCTGACGCGCGAGCTTGGGCACGATGCGGTTGATCTTGACGTACAGCTGCGGCGATTCCTCCGACGGACCGGAGATGATCAGCGGCGTGCGCGCCTCGTCGATCAGGATCGAGTCGACTTCGTCGACGATCGCGTAGTTGAGGCCGCGCTGGTAGCGCTGTTCTTTCGACAGCGCCATGTTGTCGCGCAGG
Source organism: Tahibacter soli (assembly GCF_025717065.2). Lineage (GTDB taxonomy): Bacteria > Pseudomonadota > Gammaproteobacteria > Xanthomonadales > Rhodanobacteraceae > Tahibacter > Tahibacter soli. Next base: position 4,950 of record NZ_JAOVZO020000012.1, read on the forward strand.
TAGTCGAAGCCGAATTCGTTGTTCGTGCCGTAGGTGATGTCCGCGGCGTACGCGGCGCCCTTGTCGGAATGATTCATGCCGGGGTAGACGACGCCGACGCTCATGCCGAGGAAGTTGTACAGCTTGCCCATCCAGCTCGAGTCGCGCCGCGCGAGGTAGTCGTTCACCGTCACGACGTGCACGCCCTTGCCTTCGAGCGCGTTGAGGTACACCGGCAGCGTGCCGACGAGCGTCTTGCCCTCGCCCGTGCGCATTTCGGCGATGCGGCGCTCGTTGAGCACCATGCCGCCGATCATCTGCACGTCGTAGTGGCGCAGGCCGAGCACGCGCACCGACGCTTCGCGGACGACCGCGAACGCCTCGGGCAGCACGTCGGTCAGCGTCTGGCCGTTTTTCAGGCGCTCCCGGAATTCCTCGGTCTTGGCGCGCAGTTCGGCATCGCTGAGCTTCTGCAGTCCGGGCTCCAACGCATTGATCTGCACCACGGTTTTCTGGAGCTGGCGCAGCACGCGTTCGTTGCGGCTGCCGAAAAGGCTCGTCATCAGACGGTTGAACATGGGAGATCAGACACTCGCGAAGGTGGATCGGGCTGCGGCGCCCCCCGAGGGCACGCGCAGAAGAAACGAAAGCGCCGTGGCCGTCCGCGGACGGCGCAACGACGACCGGCAATGATAAACCGGCGGCGGCGCTCGAAAAAGGAGGATGGGTCGCGCGGGCGGCGATTCAAGGTGCGCGCCGGCGCTGGCGCGGACGGCCGGGGGCCGTCCGCGCGGGGCGATATCAGCCCTTGCGCTGGCTGCGCACGTAGGCGATCGGGTTGACCGCGCGGCCGTTGAGCCAGACTTCGAAATGCACGTGCGAGCCGGTCGAACGGCCGGTCGAACCGACCTTGGCGATCGTGTCGCCGACGCGGACGCGCTGGCCGACGGAAGCGACATTGCTCGAATTGTGCGCATAGCGGGTCATGTAGCCGTTGCCGTGGTCGACCTCGACCACGTTGCCGTAGCCCGGCCGCGTGCCCGACCACGTCACGACGCCTTCGGCCACCGCATGGATGTCGGTGCCGGTCGGCGCGTCGAAGTCGATGCCCGCGTGGAACGCGCTGGCGCCGTTGAACGGATCGGGACGGCCGCCGAAGTAGGACGCGATATAGCCCGAATCGACGGGCATGCCGGTCGGCAGCAGATTGGAATCGACCTTGCGGTCGAGCAGAAGGTTTTCCAGCACTTCGAGCTGCGCCTGCTGGCGGCTGAAGCGGTCTTTCAGCTCGTCGATCGAGCCTTGCAGCTCCGGTGCGGCGGCGTGGCCGACCATCTGGCTCTCTTCCGGACCGCCGATCGCGGGCGCCTCGGCGAAGTTGAATTCGCCGTCGTCGAGCTTGCCGGCGCGCGTCAGGCGTTCGCCGAGCGCATTCAGGCGTGTCGCCTGGGCCTGCAGTTCGCCGAGTTTGACGGCCAGCGCGTTGAGATCGCGCTGCGTGACGGTCTTGAGCTTGTCGAGTTCCTGCAGTTGCGCCGAGCTTTCTTCGCGCAGTTCGCGCACTTCGGCGATCGTACGGGCCTTGGGTCCGGCCACCAGATAGGCGACGCTGACCCCGACCAGTGCGCAAGCCACGGCGGCGGAGCCGAGGATCGCGCAGCATTTCAAACGTGTACGCCAATTTCCGAGATCGATGGTCTTCGGTACAGCGTGCGGCTTGGCGACGATTATGATGTTCATGCCAGTTTTTGTCTGCCTAGGTTTCCGCGATGCAATCCAAACCGCCAGTCGCCTCAACACGACGCTCGCAGTCCGGCCCCAAATCCGTCGGCGAGAGTTTCCCCGTCGCGGCGCTCATGGAGCGTGCGCGAGCGTTGGAAACGCTGGATATTCAATTGCGCCTCGCGCTTCCCCCTGCCGTCCGCCCGCATTGCTGCCTGGCCGACGTCAAGGATGGACGCGTTGTTTTTCTGGCGAATTCCTCGGCCTGGGCGGCGAAGCTCAAGCTTCACCAGACCCAGATCCTGGCCGAAGCACGCAGGGTGCTCGGCAAGGAGTTCAAGTCCTTCACCGTCAAAGTGGCACCCTTGCCGTCCGTTCCCCCGGAAACGACAAGGCGGAAGCCTCTTTCCCACACCACCGCCGAGCATTTGAAGCAGGCGGCGCTGACTCTGGCAGACCCCGAATTAAGGGCCCTTTATCTGCGACTGGCATCCCTTGCCGAAGATTCTTAGTTCCTGGGCGCGGCGTCCTTCGCCGCACCACCGGGTGCGTGGCTGCACACCCCGGTGGTTCGTTTCCTACAGCGCCTGGGCAGGATGGGCGTAGGAAATGGGCGCGGTGGCGGGGTCGTCGAAACAGACCTCTTCCCACGCGCTTTCATCCGCCAGCAGCGTACGCAGCAGGCGATTGTTCAACTGGTGTCCCGACTTGTGGCCGTAGAACGCGCCGATGAGGCTGTGTCCGAGCAGATACAAATCGCCGATCGCGTCGAGGATCTTGTGTTTGACGAATTCGTCCTCGTAGCGCAGACCGTCCTCGTTGAGGACCCGATAATCGTCGAGCACGATCGCGTTGTCCATCGATCCACCCAGGACGAGGTTACGTTCCCTGAGCATTTCGATATCGCGCATGAAGCCGAACGTGCGCGCACGCGAGACTTCCTTGACGAACGAGGTGGTCGAGAAGTCGATTTCGGCGACCGACGTCTTCTTCGTGAAGATCGGGTGATTGAAATCGATCGAGAAGCCCACCTTGAAGCCGTCGAACGGCTCGAAGCGCGCCCACTTGTCGCCGTCCTGGACGCGCAGCGGCTTCTTAATGCGGATGAAGCGCTTGGCCTTGTCCTGTTCTTCGATGCCCGCCGACTGCAGCAGGAATACGAACGGACCGGCGCTGCCGTCCATGATGGGCACTTCGGAGGCCGAGAGGTCGACATAGGCGTTGTCGATGCCGAGGCCGGCCATCGCGGAGAGCAAATGTTCGACCGTCGATACGCGCGTCGTTCCTTTGACGATCGTGCTCGACAGGCTGGTGTCGCCGACGTTTTCGGCGCGGGCGTGGATTTCGACCGGGGTCGGCAGGTCGACGCGGCGGAACACGATACCGGTGTCGACCGCAGCCGGGCGAAGCGTCATATAGACCTTCTCGCCCGTGTGGATGCCTACGCCTGTCGCCCGGATGACGTTCTTGAGCGTGCGTTGTCTGATCATTCTTTTTTTAACCCCTGGGGCAGGAGCCAACAAAAACGGGTCGGATGCTAGCACAGGGCTTTATGACAGAAAAGCAAAACGACGCGCCCGGCCCACAAGTCTGTGGCTAATTTACAACAACTCGTGCCCGCGGCTGACGAAGCGTCGAAAGTTGCAAATGTCGTACCGGCGTGAAGACCCGACCGCCCGGGCATGGTTCCACGAAGCCCTGGATCGTTGCAAACCGTAACGTGCGTGAAGGGCGAAAAGCAGGCGGCATGCGGTGCGCATGCCGCCCGATCGGAGGCGGGATGGCAGCGACGGCGGCGCCTTTCGCCGTCGCCGTGCGATGGTTTCCGGTCGCGCAGGGGATGCGCCGCCGGCCGCGGCTTGCGCCGCGGGTTGTCGAAATTGCGCACGGGGCGTCACGCCCCGCGCACGTCAGTCGGCCTGCCGACGCAGGAACGCCGGAATGTCGAGATAGTCCATCGCCGGCTCCGCCGAAGCCGCCGCTTCCGCCACCGTCGCCTGGCGCGCGGCCGGACCCGCGACGCGGACCTGCGGCTGCGCGTAGTCGACCACTTCGTTGCCGGTGCCGGTACGCAGCACGAGGCGCGGACGCAGCGTCGGTTCTTCCTTGTGATGACGCGGCGACGCCACACGCGCCGCGGCACGGTTGAGGCCGGTCGCCACAACGGTCACGCGCACCTCGTCCTGCAGTTCCGGATCGAGCGCGGTGCCGATCACCACGGTCGCGTCTTCGCTGGCGAAGCCGTGGATCACCTGGCCGATCTCGTCGAACTCGCGCATCGTCAGGTTCGGGCCTGCCGTCACGTTGACGAGAATGCCGCACGCACCGGCGAGGTTGACGTCCTCGAGCAGCGGATTGTTGATCGCCGACTCGGCCGCGGCCACCGCGCGATCGTCGCCGCGCGCCGAACCCGTGCCCATCATCGCCATGCCCATTTCGGACATCACGGTGCGCACGTCGGCGAAGTCGACGTTAATGAGGCCGGGACGCGTGATCAGGTCGGCGATGCCCTGCACCGCGCCGAGCAGCACGTCGTTGGCCTGCTTGAACGCCGACAGCAGCGTCACGTCGCGGCCGAGCACGGTCAGGAGCTTCTCGTTCGGCACGGTGATCAGCGAATCGACGTGCTGGCCGAGATCCTCGATGCCCTTGAGCGCCACCTGCATGCGGCGACGGCCTTCGAACGGAAACGGCTTGGTGACCACCGCGACCGTCAGGATGCCCATTTCCTTGGCGAGCTGCGCGACCACGGGTGCGGCGCCCGTGCCCGTGCCGCCGCCCATGCCGGCGGTGATGAACACCATGTCGGCGCCGGTCAGCATCTCGACGATGCGTTCGCGATCTTCGAGCGCGGCCTGGCGGCCGACTTCCGGATTCGCGCCGGCACCGAGGCCCTTGGTCACGTTCGCGCCGAGCTGCAGCGAGAACTTCGCGCCGCTGTTCTTGATCGCCTGCGCGTCGGTGTTCGCGCAGACGAAGTCCACGCCCTCGACGTGCTGCTGCACCATGTGCGCCACGGCGTTGCCGCCGCCGCCGCCGACGCCGATCACCTTGATCACGGCGTTCGGAGCCAGTCTTTCTACGAGCTCAAACATAGTTTTTCTCCCATCCTCCGGTTTATACGAGCGGGTCGTTCTCGCCGCTCGGCGCTCCTTGCGCCGCCGGCTCTGCGAAGAACAGGCGCGTTCTTCGGTTGCGATGCCTGCGCATCGCGCCACGGCTCCTGCCATGGCCCTCCTACCCCGTCCGGCGCATCAGGGAACGCGCCGGTCGCCACGTTCTGTATTTTTCTAGAAATTTCCTTTGAACCAGTTCATCACCTTGCTCCAGGCGCCGCCGACGCGCGCGACGCCCGTGCCCGGCGGCCTGCGCACCGCTTCGCGGCGCGCGCCGTACAGCAGAAGGCCCACGCCGCTGGCGTGAATCTGATTGGAGACGACGTCGGACAGACCGCTCACGTGCTGCGGCACGCCCAGGCGCACCGGCATGTGGAAGAGTTCTTCGGCGAGTTCGACCACGCCTTCCATCTTCGCGCCGCCGCCCGAGAGCACGATGCCGGCGCGCGTCAGTTCCTCGAGGCCCGAGCGGCGCAGTTCGGCCTGCACCATCTCGAAGATTTCCTCGTAGCGCGGCTGCACCGCCTCGGCGAGCGTCTGGCGCGCGAGGCGCCGCGGCGGACGATCGCCGACGCTCGGCACCTGGATCGTTTCTTCCGCGGTCGCCAGCTGCGCCAGCGCGCACGCGTAGCGGATCTTGATTTCCTCGGCGTTCGCGGTCGGCGTGCGCACGAACTGCGCGATGTCGTTCGTCACCTGGTCGCCGCCGATCGGCAGCGCCGCGGTGTGGCGGATCGCGCCCTGCGTGTAGATCGCAAGATCGGTCGTGCCGGCGCCGATGTCGACGAGACACACGCCCAGATCGCGCTCGTCCTGCGTCAGCACCGCGCGCGCCGACGCGATCGCCGACGGCACCAGTTCGTCGACCGCGAGGCCGCAGCGCTGGATGCACTTCATGATGTTCTGCGCCGCGCTCGCCGCGCCGGTCACGAGATGCACGCTCGCTTCCAGGCGCACGCCCGACATGCCGACGGGATTGCGTATGCCTTCCTGCCCGTCGATCAGATATTCCTGCGGCTCCTTGTAGAGCACCCAGCGGTCGCCCGGGATCGCCAGCGCGCTCGCGGCGTTGAGCACGGCGTCCAGATCGGCCACGGTGACTTCGCGCTCGCGGATCGGCGCGGTGCCGTGCGAGTTCTCGTCCTTGATGTGGCTGCCCGAGATCGACGCGTACACCGAGCGGATTTCGCAGCCGGCCATCAGCTCGGCCTCCTCGACCGCGCGCTGGATCGACGACACCGTCGATTCGATGTCGACGACCACGCCGCGCTTCAAGCCGCGCGACGCGTGCGAACCGACGCCGATGATCTCGACCGGATCGCCGGGCAGGTATTCGCCGACGATCGCCACGGTCTTGGACGTGCCGATGTCGAGGCCCACGATCAGCGATTTCTCGTTCTTGCGGTTCATGCGTCAGGCGTCTCCGGTCGGTGCCGCGGGCGCAGGCGCTGGCTGCGGGGCCGGCGGCGCGTCCGCGGCCGTCGGCCACTTCATCGCGAAGCCGTTGCTGTAGCGAAGATCGGCGTATTCGAACGTGCCGACGTGTCCCGCCGCGACGCGCGGATACACCTCGACGAAGCGCTTCAGGCGTTCGGCCGCCTGCTCGGTGCCGAGCACGATGCGCGCGCCGCTGTCGAGCACGACGGTCCAGCTGCCGCGCGCGGACAGGTCGACGCCGGCGACCGCGAGGCCCGAGCCGGTCATGAGCTTGCCCGCGTCGGCGTGGAAGCGGATCACGTCGCCGAGGCGATCGTCCGGACCCGACAGCTGCGGCAGTCCCTGGATCAATTCCACACCGGGAACTTTGAAAATCTTGCCGTCGCGGCCGATCAGGCGGTCGGGGCCCCAGTGCGCGTACGGACGCTGCTCGTACACGCGCAGCACGATCGTTTCGGGCCACAGCTTGCGCGCCTCGACCTTCTCGACCCACGGCAGCTGCGCGACCGCGCGCTGCACTTCGGCGAGATCGACCGCGAAGAAGCCGACGCCGATCGCCGGCGCCGCGGCGGCGCGAATCTGCTCGCCGCTGACGTTCGCGAACTCCGCCTGCATTTCGAGCTTGCGCACCGGCCAGCGGTCGGCCGCGAACCACCCGTTGAGCAGGCCGACGAGCGGCAGCGCAACGAGCGTCAACGCGATCGACCACGCGGTCATGCGCAAGACGAAACCGCCTTTCATGTCGCCTCCCTCGCGAAACTCGTTTCGAGAATCCGCCAGCACAGGTCTTCGAACGAGATGCCCACGGCGCGGGCCGCCTTCGGCACGAGCGAGTGGCTCGTCATGCCCGGCGTCGTGTTCACTTCGAGCAGGTAGTTGTTGCCCGCGCCGTCGCGCATGAAGTCGACGCGGCCCCAGCCCGACGCGCCGGACGTCTCGAACGCGGCAAGCGCCAGCGCGCGCATGTTGCGCTCGGCGTCGCCGTCGAGGCCCGGGCACAGGTACTGCGTGTCTTCGGCCACGTATTTCGCGTGGTAATCGTAGAACTCGCCCTTCGGCACGATGTGGATCGACGGCAGCGCCTCGCCGTCGAGAATGCCGACGGTGTATTCGCCGCCTTCGATCAGCTGCTCGATCAGGAGCTCGCCGTCGTAGCGCGCCGCGAGTTCGATCGCGGCCGGCAGGTCGTCGGCCGAGTACACGCGCGTGATGCCGACGCTCGAACCTTCGTGCGACGGCTTCACCACGACCGGAAACCCGAGCGCCGCGATCGCCTGCGCGATGTCGTCGCCCTTCTTGAACGCGGCGAAGCGCGGCGTCGGCAGGCCGCGCGCGATCCACACTTCTTTCGTGCGCACCTTGTCCATCGTCAGCGCCGAGCCGAGCACGCCCGAGCCGGTGTACGGCACGCCGAGCGACTGCAGCGCCCCCTGCAGCACGCCGTCTTCGCCGCCGCGGCCGTGCAGGATGTTGAACACGCGCGCGAAGTGGCCGGCGCGCAACGCGTCGAGCAGCGCCGGAATGCCGTCGACCGGATGCGCGTCGACGCCGCGCGCGCGCAGCGCCTCGAGCACGTTGCGGCCGGAGTTCAGCGACACCTCGCGTTCGGCGGAGTTGCCGCCGAGTGCCACCGCGACGCGACCGAACAATTTGGGATCAGCGATGCGCATCAAGAAACCTTCGTCTTCAGTTCGCCCCGCGCGGCGATGTCCACCGCGCTCGCGCCGATGTCGCCGGCGCCCATCAGGAGCAGGAGATCGCCGTCGCGCAGCAGCGCCGGCAACACGTTCTTCAGATCGCGCGGGTGATCCACCAGCACCGGATCGACCTTGCCGCGCGCACGTACGGCACGCGCCAGCGCGCGCGAATCGGCGTTCGCGATCGGCGCCTCGCCGGCCGGATACACCTCGCTGAGCACCAACACGTCGACGTCGGCCAGCACCTTGGCGAAGTCGTCGAGCAGGTCGCGCGTGCGCGAGTAGCGGTGCGGCTGGAACGCGACCACGAGCCGCTTTTCGGGCCAGCCGCCGCGCGCCGCGGCGAACACCGCGGCGAGTTCGCGCGGGTGATGGCCGTAGTCGTCGACCACGAGCGCGCGACCGCCGTCGTCGAGCGCGACTTCGCCGCGCGCCTGGAAGCGCCGGCCCACGCCCTGGAACTGCGCGAGCGCGCGCTGGATCGCGTCGGCGTCGACCCCGAGCTGCCACGCGACCGCGATCGCCGCGAGCGCGTTCAGCACGTTGTGCCGGCCCGGCAGGTTCAGCGTCACCACCACGGGTTCGTCGCGCTCGGGCAGCACGACGTCGAACAGCATCTGCGCGCCGAACTGGCGCACGTTCGTCGCGCGCACGTCGGCATCGGGATTGTCGATCGCGTAGGTCAGCACCGTGCGCGGCGTGGCGCGCGCGAGTTCCGCCACTTCCGCGTCGTCGACGCACAGCACCGCGAGGCCGTAGAACGGCAGGCGGTGCAGGAAGTCGGCGAACGCCTTCTTCACGTTGTTGAAATCGCCGCTGTAGTTTTCAAGATGATCGGCGTCGATGTTCGTCACGATCGCGATCATCGGCGAGAGCATCAGGAACGAACCGTCCGACTCGTCGGCCTCGGCCACGAAGTATTCGCCGGTGCCGAGCTTCGCGTTCGCGCCGGCCGCGGTCAGCTGGCCGCCGATCACGTACGTCGGATCGAGGCCCGCCTCGCCGAGCACGCTCGCCATCAGGCTCGTCGTGGTCGTCTTGCCGTGCGTGCCGGCGATCGCGATGCCGCGGCGAAAGCGCATCAGCTCGCCGAGCATTTCCGCGCGCGGCACGACCGGAATGCGCCGCGCGTTCGCCGCGGCGAGTTCGGGATTGTCCTTCCTGATTGCGCTCGACACGACGATCGCGTCGGCGTCGGCGACGTTCGCCGCGTCGTGCGTGCGGTCGACGCGGATGCCGAGCGCGGCGAGGCGGCGCGTCGTCGCGGTGTCGGCCTTGTCCGAGCCCGACACGTCGTAGCCGAGGTTGTGCAGTACTTCGGCGATGCCGCTCATGCCGACGCCGCCGATGCCCACGAAGTGGACGCGGCGGAACGCGTGCATGATGTCGTCGTGCGGAGCGAGGCGGCGCGGGGTCATGCGGCCACCTCCAGGCACACGTCGGCGATCGCCGCCGCGGCATCGGGCTTGGCGAGCGTGCGCGCGGCCTCGCCCATGCGCACGAGCTGCGCGCGATCGCCGAGCAGGCGGGCGAGTTCGCGCGCGAGCGTCGCGGCGTCGGTGTTCTTTTCCTGCAGCAGCACCGCGGCGCCGGCCGTGACGAACGCCTCGGCGTTGCGCGTCTGGTGATCGTCGACCGCGTGCGGAAACGGCACGAGGATCGCGCCGAGGCCTGCCGCCGCGACTTCCGCGAGCGTCAGCGCGCCGGCGCGGCACACCACGAGATCGGCCCACGCGTACGCGCCGGCCATGTCGTCGATGAACGGTTCGACCGACGCGGCGACGCCCGCTTCGGCATACGCCTTGCGGGCGGCGTCGGCATGCTTGGCGCCGCACTGGTGGCGCACTTCCGGCCGTTCGCCCGGCAGCTGCGCCAGCGCCTGCGGCACGCGCGCGTTCAGCGCCTGCGCGCCGAGGCTGCCGCCGAGCACGAGCAGGCGCGGCGCGCCTGCGCGGCCGGCCAGGCGTTCGTTCGGCGGCGCAATCGCTGCAATCGCTGCACGCACGGGATTTCCTACCCAAGTCAACTTCTGCATTAACGGAAAAGCATCGGCGAAACCGGCAAGCACGCGGCGCGCGACGCGCGCGAGCGCCTTGTTCGTCACGCCGGGCACGCGGTTCTGTTCGTGCACCACGAGCGGAAAGCCCGCGAGCCACGCCGCGATGCCGCCCGGCCCCGCCGCGTAGCCGCCCATCGACAGCACGCTGCGCGGCGCGAGGCGCTTGACCACCGCGCGCGCCGCGAGCACCGCGCGCGCGATGCGCAGCGGCGCCTGCACGAGCGTCGCGATGCCCTTGCCGCGCACGCCGCCGATCGCGATCGTTTCGATCGCGACGCCGGCCTTCGGCACGAGTTCGGTTTCGAGACCGCCGTTCGCGCCGAGCCACACGACCGGCACGCCGCGGCGGCGCAATTCGTCGGCCACAGCGATGCCCGGGAAGATGTGCCCGCCGGTGCCGCCGGCCATGATCAGCACGGGCCTGGTGGAAACGGTCGTCATGCCCAGACTCCCGTTTCCTGCCGCTCGCGCTCGACCGCGGCCGACCGCGCTTCCTCGCGCGCGAGCTCGTAGCTCACGCGCAGCAGCACGCCGACCATCGCGCACGTCATCATCACCGACGAACCGCCGGAGCTGATCAGCGGCAAGGTCAGGCCCTTCGTCGGCAGCACGCCGAGGTTCACGCCGATCGACACCATCGCCTGCAGCGCGATGCACAGCGACACGCCGTACGCGACGTAGCCCTGGAAATACAGCCCGCGCTCGACCGCGCGCGTGCCGAGCATCAGGCCGCGACCGCACAGCCAGCCGAACAGCGCGATCACGAGCACGATGCCGGCGAGGCCGAGCTCTTCGGCGATCACCGCGAGAATGAAGTCGGTATGCGCTTCGGGCAGGTAGAACAGCTTCTGCACCGAACCGCCGAGGCCGACGCCGAACCACTCGCCGCGGCCGATCGCGATCAGCGCCTGCGTGAGCTGGAAGCCGTCGTTGAACGGATCGGCCCACGGATCGAGGAACGACGTGAGGCGCTTGACGCGGTAGTCCTCGGTCATCGCCGCCCACGCGAGCGCCGGCATCAGCGGCGTGCCGAGCAGCACGAGATTGCGCATGCGCGCGCCGCCGAGCCACACCATGCCGATGGTGGTCGCGACGATCAGCGCGGCGGAGCCGAAGTCCGGCTGCGCGAGCAGCAACGCCACGGTGAAGCCCGCGACGAGCACGGGCTTGACCACGCCGAACAGCTTGCGCTGCACGCTTTCGCGATGCCGCACGAGATAGCTCGCGAGATAGCAGATCAGGAGCAGCTTCACCGCTTCGACCGGCTGAAAGCCCGAAATGCCGAGATGAATCCAGCGCCGCGCGCCGTTGATCTTCATGCCGAGCCCCGGCACGAACACCGACAGCAGCAGCACGAACGCGACCAGCAGCAGCAGAAAGCTGTAGCGCTCGACCCATTCGAGTTCGGTGCGCATCGCGATCGTCGCGAGCACGGTGCCGAGCGCGAGAAACACGAGGTGGCGCGTCAGGTAGTACATCGCGCCGATGTGTTCCTGGTCGGCGACCGGAATCGAACTCGACGCGACCATGACGACGCCGAGTCCCGCGAGGCCGAGCGCGGCCAGCAGCAGGCCGCGGTCGTAACGACCGGGCAGCTCGCTGCGGCGCATGGCCTGGGTCTGGACGTCGGTATCGGTCATCAGCGCACCTTCAAGGTCGCAAGACCGATCAGCACGAGCACCACGCTGATGATCCAGAACCGCACGATCACGCGCGGCTCGGGCCAGCCCTTGAGCTCGAAGTGATGGTGGATCGGCGCCATGCGGAAGAGGCGCTTGCCGGTGAGCTTGAAGCTCGCCACCTGCAGCATCACCGACGCCGTCTCGATCACGAACACGCCGCCCATGATCAGCAGCACCAGTTCCTGGCGCACGATCACCGCGATCGTGCCGAGCGCCGCGCCGATCGCGAGCGCGCCGATGTCGCCCATGAACACCTGCGCCGGATACGTGTTGAACCACAGAAAGCCGAGGCCCGCGCCGGCGAGCGCGCCGCAATAGATCACGAGCTCGCCCGACCCCGGAATCGCCGGAATCTGCAGATAGTTCGAAAACACCGCGTTGCCCGCGAGATACGCGAACACGCCGAGCGCCGAGGCGACCATCACGCTCGGCAGAATCGCAAGACCGTCCAGGCCGTCGGTGAGATTCACCGCGTTGGAAAATCCGACGATCATGAAATAGCCGACCACGACGAACAGCACGCCCATCGGCAGCGCGACCTCGCGAAACAGCGGCAGGTACAGCTGCGTCGCGGCCGGCACGTCGGCCGTGTGATACAGGAACAGCGCGGCACCGAGGCCGCCGACCGACTGCCACAGATACTTCCAGCGCGCGGCGAGGCCGCGGCTGTCTTTCAGCACGAGCTTCTTGTAGTCGTCGTAGAAGCCGATCGCGCCGAACACGAGCGTCACGGCAATCACGAGCCACACGTAGCGGTTGTGCAGATCGGCCCAGAGCACGGTCGACGCGACGATCGCCGCGATGATCAGCGCGCCGCCCATCGTCGGCGTGCCGGCCTTCGACAGATGCGACTGCGGACCGTCCTGGCGCACCACCTGCCCGGCCTTCAGTTCGGCGAGGCGGCGGATCATGCCGGGGCCGACGAGCAGCGACACGGCGAGCGCGGTCAGCGTCGCCATGATCGCGCGAAACGTCAAATACTGGAAAAGGCGAAAACCGCTGATGTGCGGCGTCAGCCATTCGGCGAGTTCATGCAGCATGCGAGCTTCCCCATTTCCCAACACGGCCGCGACGACGCGATCCATCGCCGAAGAACGCGACCCTTTCACCAGGCAACGCACTCCCGGCGCGAGTTCGCGCCGCAGGGTTTCGATCAATTCGGATTGATTCTCGTAGTGACGCGCGCCCGGCCCGAACGCGCGGCTCGCCGCGTGCGCGAGCGGCCCCACCGTGAACAGCCGCGCGATGCCGCTCGCCTTCGCCAGCGCGCCGATTTCCGCGTGCAGGCGTTCGCCGTCGGCGCCCAGTTCCTTCATGTCGCCGAGCACGAGCCACGCCTCGCCCGCTTCGAGCGCAAGCGTCGCGATCGCCGCGGCGGTCGAGCCCGGGTTCGCGTTGTAGCTGTCGTCGATCAGCGTCCAGCCCGCGACGCCGACGTGGCGCACGAGGCGGCCCGCCACGGTCGGCGCCTGTTCGAGCCCCGCACGGATCGTCGCGAGCGGCACGCCCAGCGCGATCGCGATCGACGCCGCGGCCAGCGCGTTCGACACGTTGTGGCGGCCCGGCAGCGGCAGGTCGACCGGCGTACGGCCGGCCGGCGTGACGAGCGTGAACAGCGAGCGCTCGCCGAGCTTCACGTCGGCGGCCGTCACGTCGCTGCCCGCGGCGAAACCGAAACGCAGAATCCGGCGCGAACCGGCGAGAGCCGTGAAATAGCGCGCAAACGCATCGTCCGCATTGATCAGCGCGACGCCGTCGGCCGGCAGCGCCTCGTACACCGCGCCCTTCGTCTGCGCGATGCCGTCGACCGTCAGCATGCGTTCGAGATGGGCCGACGCGATGTTGTTGACGAGGCCGACATCGGGCCGCGCGATCGCCGCGAGATACGCGATGTCGCCCGGCTTGCCGGCGCCCATTTCGAGCACGGCGTACGCCGTGTCGGCCGGCATCGCGAGCAGCGTGAGCGGCAGGCCGATTTCGTTGTTGAGATTGCCCGGGTTGACGTGCGTATGCGCGTCGTGGCGCTTGACGATCGACGCCGTGAGCGTCTTCACCGTCGTCTTGCCGTTCGAACCCGTGATGCCGATCACGCGCGCATGGCGCTGCGCGCGCACCGCGCTCGCGAGATCGCCGAGCGCGCGCTCGGTGTCGGCGACGATCACTTGCGGCAGATCGACGTCGACGCGGCGCTTGACGAGCGCGGCCGCGGCGCCGGCCGCCTTCGCCTGGCCGACGAAATCGTGCGCGTCGAACTTCTCGCCGACGAGCGCGACGAACAAATCGCCCGGCGCGATCTTGCGCGTATCGGTGCTGACGCCGGCCAGCGGCACGTCCGGCCCGCTGCGCAGGCCCTGCGTCCACGTCGCGACGTCTTGCAGGCGCAGGCTCATGCGTGCACCTCCAGCGCCTTGCGCGCCTCGATGAGATCGTCGAACGGCAGCTTGCGGCCGGCGATTTCCTGGTACGGCTCGTGACCCTTGCCGGCGATCAGCACGACGTCGCCCGGCCGCGCGGCGCGCACCGCCTGCGCGATGGCGCGCGCGCGGTCGCGCACGACGATCGCGCGCGACGCGTCGGCGAAACCCGCGACGACGGCCGCGGCGATCGCGTCGCCGTTTTCGCTGCGCGGATTGTCGTCGGTGACGATCGCCACGTCGGCCAGACGTTCGGCGATCGCGCCCATGATCGGACGCTTGCCCGCATCGCGGTCGCCGCCGCAGCCGAACACGCAGTACAGCGTGCCGTCGCAGTGCGCGCGCAGGTTCGTGAGCGCCTGTTCGAGCGAATCGGGCGTGTGCGAATAGTCGACCACGACGAGCGGTAGCGCGTCGTCGCCGCCGAGGCGGTTCATGCGGCCGGCCACGGGTTCGAGCCTGGCGATCGTCGAAACGATCGCGTCGAATTCAAAGCCGAGCGCCGCCAGCGTCGCGATGACGCCGAGCAGGTTCGCCACGTTGAAGCGCCCGAGCAGCGCGGTTCGCACCGTCGCCGAGCCCCACGGCGTGACGAGATCGAAACGGATGCCGGCCGTGCTCGTGACGATGTTCGTCGCGCGCACCTGCGCATCGGCGCTGTCGACGCCGGTCGTGATCGACGCGGCGCCTTCGATGCTCGCCGCGAGCGTGCGGCCGAACGCGTCGTCGACGTTGACGATCGCGTGTTTCAGACCCGGCCACGCGAACAGCTTCGCCTTCGCCGCGCCGTAGGCTTCCATCGTGCCGTGGTAGTCGAGATGGTCGCGCGTGAGATTCGTGAACACCGCCGCGCGAAAACCGACCGCGTTGACGCGGCCCTGCTCCAGCGCGTGCGACGACACTTCCATCGCGACGTAGCCCGCGCCCGCGTCGCGGAATTCCGCGAGCATGCCCTGCAGGCGGATCGCGTCGGGCGTCGTGCGCTCGCCTTCGACCACATGGCCGTGCAGACCCGCGCCGAGCGTGCCGATCGTCGCGGCCGTCGCGCCGAGGTGCGTCAGCGCCTGCGCGAGCAGCTGCACGGTCGAGGTCTTGCCGTTCGTGCCGGTCACGCCGACGAGGCGCAGCGCGCGCGACGGTTCGCCGTGGAAGCGCGCGGCGATGCCGCCCGCGCGTTCGCGCAAGTCCTCGAGCCACAGCACCGGCGCGTCGCCGGGCAGCGCGGAAAAAAAGAGGCGGGTGGCGAAGGGGACTCGGCCAGCACGACCGAGGCGCCCCGCGCCAACGCCGCCGGGGCAAACGAGATGCCGTGCGCCGTCGTGCCCTGGAGCGCGACGAACGCCTCGCCCGCGCCGACCGCGCGCGAGTCGAGCGACAAACCGCGCACGGCGATATCGCCGTAGCGACCGGCCTCGGCACCGATCAGGTCGTGCAGCCGCATCGGAGCGCTCATTGCGGCACTCCTTCTTCATAGTTGGTTTCGCCCGGCGCGTAGTCCGGCGCGGCGTTGCCGGCCTCGACCGGCGCCCACGAGCCGTCGCCGTCGGCGTACCAGTGCGCGACGTTGTCGGGCGGAACGTCCAACAGGCGCAGCGCGCCGTCCATCGTCTTCGAAAACGCCGGCGCGGCCACGAGGCCCGCGTAGTACCGGCCCTGCGGTTCGTGGATCACCACCACGCCCACGAGCCGCGGATTCGACGCCGGCACCATGCCCGCGAACACCGACACGTAGCGGCTTTCGTATCCGCCCGCGACGGCCTTGCGCGACGTGCCGGTCTTGCCCGCGACGCGATAGTTGCGCACAGCCGCTTTCAACGCCGTGCCGCGCGGCGTGATCACCGTTTCGAGCATGTCGATCAGCGTGCGCGCGATCGTCGGGTCGAGCACCGCGCTGTCGGGATTGAGCGCGCCCTTCACGAACGTCGGAGGACGCAGCCGCCCGCCGTTCGCGACCACGGCGTAAGCCTGCGCGAGCTGCAGCGGCGTCACGGAAAGACCGTAGCCGTACGAAATGGTCGCCTTCTCGGTGACGCCCCAGCTTTTCGGCGCCGGCAGCACGCCGGCCGACTCGCCCGGAAAACCGCTGCCGGTGCTCTCGCCGAAACCGAAGCGCTTGAACACGTCGTACAGATGCTCGTTCGGCAGCGTGGTGGCCACCTTCACCGCGCCGACGTTCGACGAGAACGTGAGCACGCCGGTCAGATCCATCAGACCTTTATTATGCGTGTCGCGAATCAGATAGCCGCCGACCGATATGTTGCCCGGCGTCGTATCGATCGGCGAGTTCGGCTTCCACTTGCCGCTTTCGAGCGCCGCGGCGATCGTGAACGTCTTCATCGTCGAGCCCGGCTCGATCAGATCGGTCAGCGCGCGGTTGCGGCGGTTCGACGTTTCGCCGTTGTTGATCGCGTTCGGGTTGTACGACGGCTGGTTGACGGCCGCGAGAATCTCGCCCGTCTGCGCATCGAGCACCACCATCGAACCCGACGTCGCGCGCCATTCGAGCAGCGTTTCCTTCAGCTCGCGGTACGCGAGATATTGAATGCGGCGGTCGATCGACAACGCAAGATCGCGGCCCGGCTGCGGCTCGCGCAGCATTTCCACGTTCTCGACGATGTGCCCGAGGCGGTCGCGAATCACGCGCTTGGCGCCCGGCTTGCCGGCCAGCCATTCGTCGAACGCGAGTTCCAGGCCTTCCTGGCCGCGGTCGTCGATGTTGGTGAAGCCGAGCACGTGCGCGGCCACTTCGCCGCTCGGGTAGTAGCGGCGAAATTCGCGCTGCGAATTCACCCCCGGAATTTCGCGCTCGACGATGGCTTTCGCGTCATCCGGATTCAGATGCCGCTTGAGATAGATGAATTCCTTGTCGGCGCGCTGGTCGAGCTTCTGCTTCAGCTGGTCGGCGTCGACGCCGAGCGCCTGCGCCAGTTCCGGCACGCGCTCGGGATGCTGCAGCAGCTCCTGCGGATTCGCCCAGATCGACTCGACCGGCGTCGACACCGCCAGCGGCTCGCCGTTGCGGTCGGTGATCGTGCCGCGCGACACCGGAATCGGCACCTCGCGCAGATAGCGCGCATCGCCCTGGCCCTGATAGAAATCCTTGCGCACCACCTGCAGATCGACCGCGCGCACGACGAGGCCGGTCGACGCGAGCGCGAGCAGCATCAACACGGTCGACAGACGGCCGCGCAGATTCACCGGCCGCGTACGCGTAGCCGCGCGCAAGCCCAGCGCGATGGCGCTGGGCTCGTTCGACGGACGCTTGCGGTTGAGGTTTTTGCTCATCGGCGGATCACGACCGTTTCGGCCGGCAGCGCGCCGACCATGCCGAGCTGGCCGCGCGCGACCTGCTCGATGCGATTGGGTTCCGCCCACGTCGATTGCTCGAGCTGCAGGCGGCCGTATTCGAAATTCATCTCGTCGCGCTCGCGGTTGAGCCGCGTGAGCTCGACGAACAGCGTGCGGCCCTGATGGCGCTGATAGACCACCGCCACGCCGCTCGCGATGACCGCGGCCAGCAGCATCGCGAAGAAAAAGAAGCCGACGCGCTTCATGGCAGCTTCTCCGCCACGCGCAGCACCGCGCTGCGGGCGCGCGGGTTGACGGCAAGCTCGGCCTCGGACGGAAACTGTGCCGACCCGATGGCTTTCAACGTCGGCGCCGCGGCGGCCGGCGCCGGCAGGCCGCGCGGCAGACCGCGCGGCATCGGCGCGGGTTGCGAATGCGTGCGGATGAACTGCTTGACGATGCGGTCTTCGAGCGAGTGAAAGCTGATGACCGACAGACGGCCGCCCGCGCGCAGCCGCGCATGCGCGCCGGCGAGGCCGGTTTCGAGCGCGTCGAGTTCGCCGTTCACCGCGATGCGCAGCGCCTGAAACGTGCGCGTGGCCGGATGCTTGCCCGGCTCGCGGCGGCCGATGGCGCCGGCGACGAGATCGGCGAGGTCGGCCGTGCCGCGCAGCGGTTCGGTCGCGCGGCGTTCGACGATGCGCTTGGCGATGCGGCGGCTCATGCGCTCTTCGCCGTAGGTGTAGAGGACGTTGGCGATGTCAGTTTCGGAGGCGCGCGCGAGAAAGTCCGCAGCGCTTTCGCCCTGCGTCGTATCCATGCGCATATCCAGCGGCGCGTCGGCCATGAAGCTGAAGCCGCGCTGCGGGTCGTCGAGCTGAGGCGACGAAACGCCGAGATCGAGCAACACTCCGTCCACGCCATTCTCCGTCTCCGCCCAATCGGCGAGCGCGGCGAAACTGCCGTGACGCACGACGACGCGGGGGTCGTTCCCGAATTCCGCGCGGGCCGTCGCGATCGCCAGAGGATCGCGGTCCATGAGCAGCAGGCGGCCGTCGGGGCCGAGCTGCCGCAACACCTCGCGAGCATGCCCGCCACGCCCGAAGGTGCCGTCGAGATAGATTCCGTTCGATTTCACGGCGAGCGCTTCCACTGCCTCTGCCAGCATCACCGGGACGTGCTTGAGCGTTTCCGACTTCACCTAAGCTCCCACCCCGCCGATTCCGTTCTGTTCGCTATAGTTTTAGATCCATCATTTCCTCGGTGATGTCGGCCTCGCCGATCACCTGATGGATCTTGGCCAGATGCGCCTGCTCGCTCCAAAGCTCGAACTTCGAGCCCATGCCGAGCAGAACCGCCTTGCGATCGATGCCGACCGCCGCGCGCTGACTGGCGGGAACGAGGATGCGGGCCGCCGAATCGAGCTCGACGTGCGCCGCGGCGCCGACCACCTTCATCTGCATCGCGCGGTGCACGGCCTTGACGCCGGGCAGCGCGTTGACCTGATCGCGCAGCGTTTCCCACTCGCCGACCGGGAAAAGCCACAAAGATCCAAGCTCGAAGGGGTTGTAGGTGAACACCAGGCGGCCGCCGCAGACCTTGGCGATCTGCTCACGAAAGCTCGTAGGCACGGCAAGCCGCCCCTTCTCGTCGATCGTGATGGCGCTCTCGCCCTGGAACACGGCCCCTCCCTCACCCCACAAATTCCCACGATTTCACACCTGGGCGGACAGTAGTCGCGCTCCCACCCCCTGTCAAGGAAAATTTCCGTTACGGATCAAGGGACTTGGGGAAGTTTTGTGAAGTTTTGGGGTGTTTTGTGAGGAAGGCGGGCTAAGGTGTTGTTTCTTGGGGGGATGTTGGGGGTATAGATTGGGAAAGGTCTGCGCGATAAGTTGACGTAATGAGAGGTCGGTCTCACTCCTGTCGGAATGCGCACAATCCAAACGAAGACTTTCTCTAAGCCCTAAATCGACATTCGATAACGTCGAATGCGCCCTTGCCGATCATCTGCAACAGGCGCGGCGCACGCGCCCGCGATCGCGCCGAAGGTGTACGTCGTGCCGCCTAGGCGGCGTGCTTAACCGCTGGCGCTTACTTGACGACACGTCTCGATCGGGCGATCCGCTCCCAATCTCGACCAACAGAATGGACAGAACACTGTCAGTCCTCAGAGTTGCGACCCGACACGCCAACACGCCGTCATCGCACT
>NZ_JAOVZO020000013.1 GCF_025717065.2 Tahibacter soli
GAGGTTTTTCGAGGTGCCCACTATTGGCCAGCGGTCTTGCGCAGCCCCTGATACCTATGAGCATTGCAACAAATCCCCGGATACGGGCCAAATTGGAGGGACGTACGATAATGCGTAGATGCCCTCAAACCTTGTGTACAGGACGCTGCCCGCCGCCCTTACCTCACGCGACGGCCGAACCACTCACTTCCCGCGCAATTCACGCGCTCATTGCGAGTGCACGTTAGTTAAAGGGCCCCACAAAAAACTGTCCGGGAAGAATCGCCTCTCCATAGTCCCAACTGCATTTTCCCGGATTGAAGACCATGGAATGGAGCGCGAACGATCGCGCCCCCGTATCGGGATCAGCACCGCCAAGTTGCACAACAAGATACTGTCGATGAGGCGAAGCCGAACTCGGGTTGGCAACCAGACTCGGGCAGGCAACGGTTAGCAAATCCGCCGCTTTACCTCCGCCGGAGCCATTCAGCGATTCGGGACTATTAACTATCGCTATGCGGTGGGAATGCACTGCGCTGAAATGCGCATGCCCGTGAAATACAAGACGTACACCCGCGCCCGTCAAAATTTGCAGCGCCTTACCCTGATCGGCCAACGCCTGCTCGTCCTCATGCACACCGCCTGGTGCGGAAAACACAGGGTGGTGCAAAATCGCGATGCGAAGCAGTTCCTTCGGGTAGCGACTGAGCGCTTCACTCAGTGCACACCACTGCCCCTCGTCGACGAAGGGATCAACTTGCACGCCATTACCGGTCGGCCTGTTGCTGTTCAACCCGACAACGACGATTCCGAGGCGCTCGTTGTGCAAGACCGAGAATAACGAGGCTTGGTCATGGAAGCGCTGCCGACCACCCATTGGCTTACTACTATGCTCGAAGCGTTTCTCGATATCGCGATACGGGCCGGCCAACAACCCAACGAACTCGCCGAAAGAGCTCCAGGAAGGACCATTCGACGACGAGAACGTGATGTCATGATTTCCAGGGCAGAAAAAAATTTCATCCTGCGTCTTCAAGCCAAGCTTTCCAGTGATCCCTTGAATCATTTTATACGACTGAACTAGCTCGGGAGCTTGCTGTTTCCACGCAAAGTCACCACAGCAAATAAGTCCGTTGACTTTGCAGTTCTTCACGACCGTATCCAGACTATCGTAAAGTGATTCCAGAAAACGGTGTTGGCTGATACCACGCGTTTCGTCGAGGTAGCCTACATGCAGATCGGACATCACCACGAGCCCTATCGGAGTAGACCCAAGCAGCGAGGCGGCGCATTCGACCAGATCCTTGATGCCACGCTTGTCCTTGAAAAAAACAGCATGAATACGGCGCTTCGCGCGAACGTGCTCGACCTCCTTGAGCTGGTGGCGCGCGTAGTGGGTGAAGAGGATGACCGGAGGCATCGACCGAAGAGCAGAGAGCTTATTTAGCAAATCAAACGCGTTATGCCCTGGGGAATGCTTCGTGAGCTCGTAGTCGAGTATCAGCAAATCAACTCTGGTCTCATCAGTAAGGTCGTTCCATATGTCTCCATCCTTTCGACAATTAATGCGAACTTTCAGACCAAGTTCGACAAGTGCAAGCTCTAAAGCCGCTTTCGCCTGCGGGAGTTCTTCCGACGCGCTTGGCACTTCACTCCATTCGTCGTCGACCCAAAGGACGGATACTTCGCGCATTTTCCAAACTCCTGCGTAATTTCACGAGGAAAATCTTTCCGCGGATACTAGCCAGTGCTCACCCTGAGCCTCAATGTCTGAGTGTATCGCGCCGACGACCTGATTAAACCAATTGTGTTCTTCGTTGCCAGGAAACGGAACGTCGCAGTCAACGACGACGATGCCACATGGCGAATCAAGAAGCACACGAAAAAAAGCTCTGCATAATTTCGAAGCGCCGACGACTTCAGCCCAAACGTTGTAGTGAGGCACCAGAGCAGCGATGACAAGCCATCAACTAGGATACCGTCGGCGCTGAAAGTAGAAATCCGAAGCTGATCCCAGGCGAGCGGGGTGTCGTCCAACCCTTCGATCAGTTTCCAGCGCGAATCGCGTCGCCGACGATGACTCTCAATTCTCGGCATAAAAGCATGCTCGAGGGGCAACGTACCCACATAGAGCGGCTTTCTGTATCTCGCCATCAGCCGCGTTTCAGCAAGCTCAGATTTTCCGCAACCGCGGGGTCCGGTAACTAGAATGATCTTTGACTTACGAGCCACCGTCGCCTCTTTATTTGCCTCTCGCTCATCGGAAGAAGGGCGAAACTCTGAGCTCATTCCAGTCTCCTCATCCATTCACCGGTGCTGGCCAAATCGATAGCTGTCATCACCGGATACGAGGGTCTAAGTTGCAACTCGGCAAGCCTATACGTCCAACACAATTGTTGTGCGAGATCGCAGTCGATAGCCAGCGCCTTGGATACTCGAGCTACGTGCAGTTCAAGATCGACGCCGACAAGCGTACGCGATTCATCAGGCTGTAATGCATGCGCGTACAGACTCGAAAGTTCGACGACAACAGGAATGCGCGACACATTCGCGGCTGCCCGCAAGCGGTGCAATAGAAAGGGCGCCAGTTGTATATGAAAACGCACAAACGATTCCACGCTCAGAACCGCGTCAGTATAGGCGTCCACTAAACACAAAGATCCTCCAGGCATCACGGGCGAGCGACCTGCGGCAACACAATCAGACCAAGCTTGGCCGCGGAAATCGTCGGCCTCCAAATAGAGGCAAGACACTGACGCGAGCCGCGACTTTACGGTGGTCGTTTTTCCGACCCCAGGAAGCCCTAGTAGCCAATTGACTTTGCTCGTCATCAAGGCTGAACCCTAGCGCTTAACGGAAAGTCGATTCGGAGGATCGATGATCGTCCGTCCTCTCCTGCGGTCGACACTGTACAATCGTAAACTTCTCGCAAGAAGGAAATAGCAAGGTATAGGCCGTGCAGTTGGTCAATCGCGCCCCCCGCCAAGACAGCATCCACCGCTGCCCTAAGCTCGGAAGTACGACCCGCTGAATCTTCTATTTCCAGTCTGCCATACGCTTTTTCTCCGGGCTGCTGCTCAAAAGATGCTGGTGCGTGCCATGAGATCCGACTATGAATGTACCGACGCTTGGCCGCATCGCCCGATTGCCCGATTATTCGAGCGGCATTTTCATAAAAGCTAAAAAGCTGAATGCGAATCTCGGGCTCGAAGCCTTCGATGCGAAAATCACCAGCCACTTCAACTTTGTGCTCCAACTGAGGCGCCAAGCGCTGCAAATCGGTTCGGTCCTGCTCCTTCAAGTGAGCCAACCGATACACAGAATGGTGCTCGACATCGAGCTGTTGATCAGCCGGATCCAGCTTCAACTCGGAATAGAGAGCCCCTACAAGGTGCTGCTTTGCCCCCTCAATGGTCTCGGTGATCAGCGTCACGAGACTCGGGGGGACGTCTGGATAGCTATCTAGAACTGCACCAAGTGGCTTGAGCGCATCGGCATAATTATTTTTTACTTTATGCACAATTGACGCGCCGTAGCGCGCGAGTCTCCGCCATGACATCCTCTGAGTATCGCTGCGCTGCTCGAATCGAACCGCGCTCTGCAAATCACGAACCAGATCTTGCTGCTTGGCGCTGACTATGCTCCAGTCGGCAGCCAACGATTGATTGACCAATCCCAGCTCGTCGGCCGACAGGATGGCTGATGGTGCATAGGTACGCTGACGGTCCGCGGCCCTCAGGTTGTTCGTCAGATCGTTCAACAGCAATTCGGCGGACTCGGCGTTTAGGCGCTCCAAGGTTCTCATAAGGTGTTCGTCTGCCTGTTCCAGTGCGATCATGGCGCCGTTCCAGTCACCGGCCAGGAGATGAAGATGCGCTTCCTGCTTACAGCAATGTAGGTGCAAAGCAGCAGGCTTCTCTTCGAGTTTCGCCAAGACAGTCTTCGCCTCTCCAACCAGTTCGAGGGCGCTTTGTATAGCAGCACCGTCGCGCGCCGCCTTTCTTCCTTTGATTTCCGCCATGCGCATAAGATTGACCGACAGCGTCTGCCAGTCGCAAACGCTTTTGGCGAACGCGATTGAACTCTCTAGATAATCCTCTGCTTCACCTTGCCGTCCAAGCTGGATCAACATGTCGGCATAGTGCCCTTGTCGGATTGCCTGTCCGCGAGCGTCGGCGGGTTGATTTGAAAGATTCGCCAACATGTCGCGATATTCTTCGCGACACGCTTGGCGCTCCGAATCACAACTTGTACTATCAAAAGTAGCGCGGCAGCGCCGAAATGCAGTACGCGCGGAGCTGTTCGTCAAAGCACTATCTAAATCCTCCGCTCTACGCCATCGATCAAGGATTGCCGCCCTTCGATCTGACGCGATCTTCCGGGGGTTTCCTGCGTTTGCCGCCAACATGTCAAACTCTATACCCAACTGAGTATCAAGCGCGCGCGCGAACAATGATTCGCTAGCGGGCGCCCCGTCAGTTCGAACGAAATCAGGGGCTAGCCTTCCCGTCGCCAGACGCGCAAGTATCAGAGCCATACCTATACGCATATCGTGCGAATAGGCCGCCTTGGCTATGTGAAGCAGTATCTTTGCTTCTGCGATAGCGCGCGAATTTCTATCAATATTCTGGGGAATCGTGCTTGCCAGCTGCGCATTAATTTCTATTGCACTGCGGAATTTTCCTTGCCGCTTGTACAGCCTAGCCATCTTAAACCGATGGTCTAACCATGCAGGATAGTCCACGTGACTCGTGCCGCTGACATCGTTTAGTCCAAGACTTTCGCCGATTTCCGACAACGCTAAGAACGCGTTGGTCCGCGTGCCGCATGCAAGCGCTCTCATCAAGAGACGTCCCGCCCTGATATCTAGCGCTTTAGGAGCCTTCGAGTGTATTGCTAACCCGCGCGCCCAGACCAGCAGCTTCCAGTCTTGCGAGGGGTGAATCGTTTCAAAAGACAACTCATCGAGGTGCTCGTCGAGCGTCAGCCAAGCTTCGTGACGTAACAAAGGAATATTGCGCGCTTCCAGAGGCACCCCTTTTATCTTCAAGGCGTTCGAAACCACCTGCAAAGCCTCTTCAGTGGTCAATGGCCAAGTCTGGGTAGATTCCGTCACGACGTTTGGCTCTCAGGAATCCGGCCAGGAAGCAGCGGCGGATTTGGCTACCCGGTTCAAAGCGGCTCTTTGCTGCTCACTAACGCCTAATCGGTGTGCGTATTCCGTGAAACAGGCGAGCAATTGGTGGGGGGGGGGGGGGGGGGGGGGGCCCCCCCCCCCCCCCCCCCCCCCCCCCCCCCCCCCCCCCCCCCCCCCCCCCCCCCCCCCCCCCCCCCCCCCCCCCCCCCCCCGCCCGCCCCCCCCCCCCCCCCCCCCCCCCCCCCCCCCCCCCCCCCCCCCCCCCCCCCCCCCCCCCCCCCCGGGGGGGGGGGGGGGGGGGGGGGGGGGGGGGGGGGGGGGGGGGGGGGGGGGGGGGGGGGGGGGGGGGGGGGGGGGGGGGGGGGGGGGGGGGGGGGGG
>NZ_JAOVZO020000014.1 GCF_025717065.2 Tahibacter soli
TGGGGTGAATCGGGTGCGGTTGAAGGGGAGCGGTGTGCCCGATCGGGCACCGTCTGGCGCCGCCGCCAGAACGGCGCGTGGGGCCAGCGCGTTTCGAGCGCGTAGATCTGCGCCAACTGCGCGCGATAGGCGGCGTGGATCGCCGCGACATGCGCCGCGTAGCCGGCGGCGGCCGCTTCGTCGCCGGCCAGTACCGCCCGCGTCGCGCGCGCACCGGCCAGCCCCGTGTACAACGCGTTCGCGATGCCCTTCGACGACAGCGGATCGAACGCCAGCGCCGCGTCGCCGACCGCGAGCCAGCCGTCGCCGGCGGCGCGGTCGAGCCGGCCGCCCGATGCGTCGGCGCCGCGCGGCGTGCCGTTCGGCCGATAGCCGTGCGCCGCGCACAGCGCCTGCAAATGCGTGGTTTCGCCGAGTTTCGACCACAGCCCGTCGACGCTGAGCAGCCGGCGTCGATCGGCGTCCGGCGCGTCGCCGAGAAACGCGACCAGCCGTCCGCCGCGCGGCAGCCTCACGCTGTACCACCAGCCGTCCGGGACGGCTTCGACCAACGTGCTGCCGCTCGCGTCGCCGTCGCGCGTCGCGGCGAGCCGCAAGTAGAACGCGACGAGCGCGTCGTCGCGGTGCCGCGCGGCGCCCGCACGGCGCGACAGCGACGCCGCGCGGCCGCCGGCGTCTATCGCGCGGCGGCAGCGGATGGCGCGTTCGCCGTTCGATGTGCGCAGCGTCAGCCGCACGTCGTCGCGCGCCGCGTCGTCGACCAGTACCAGTCTCGCATCGCCGACGATCTCGGCGCCGGCGGCGGCTGCCGCATCGCGCAGCGTCGCGTCGAACGCGGCGCGATCGAGCGAGTAACCCGCACCGTGCACGCCGAACAGCGTGTCGTTCGCGTGCAACGTGTGCGACCCCCAGGCCGCGAGCGTGCCGTAGCTCGGCACCGTGCAGGCGGCGAGCGCGGGTTCGGCGATGCGCAGTTCGCGCAGCAGGCTGCGCGCGTTCGGCGGCAGTCCTTCGCCGATCTTGAAGGCACGCGTCTTGAATGCGTTTGGCGGCGCCGCGTCGGCGACGAGCACGCGCAAGCCCTCGCGCGCGAGCGCGATCGCGGCGGCGCTGCCGGCGGGGCCGCCGCCGGCGATCGCGATGTCGTATCTTTCCACTAGTCGCGTTTGTAGCGCACCGGCAGCGGCGCGCGGCGCGCCTCGTCGGTCGATTCGAAGTTCGTGCCGCGCGGCAGGCCGTGCGCGCTGCGCTTCGCATCGTCGGTCGCCGCGACGGCGCCTTTCGCGAGCGGCGGTTCGGCGACGCTGCCCGCGTCGGCCGGCGGCACGTCCGGGCCGTACGACGCGACCATCATCACGGCCGGAAACGCCGGCTCGCCGACCACGCCGGGCCGCACTTCCACGAGGCCCATCGAACCGAAGATGCGCACCATCTGTTCCATCTGCTGCGCGGTGGTGCCGTGCAGCGGCTTGGTCCAGTCGGTGCGGTTGCCGAACGCGTCGATGCGCCGCTCGAGCGGCTGCGACGGATCGATCACGATCGCGTAGTCGCTCGCGGTGAGCACGTGGTTCGGCACGCGTGCCGGCCAGAACGTCGGCGCGAACGGATCGTAGGCGGTGTCGTAGCCCGCGCGGCAGTACGCCGTGTCGGCCTGCCACGGCAGGCCCATCCAGCGCGAGATGTCGCCGGGGCCTTGCGCGTGCAGCGGGCCGGTGATGGCCAGCGCCTGGCGCTGGTCGAGCGTCGGGCCGTAGTCGCGCTCGGGCACGCCGGGCGGGCGAGCGCGGATGCGGAACGGCGCGACGTACATCGACAGATGTCGCATCGGCCACGTCGTTTCGCAGCCGGGGTGGAACGCGTCGGCGAGACAGAATTCGAGCGCCGCGCGATCGAGCGTCGCGGGCTGCCGCGCGGGCGGTACGTCGTCGATGCAGGACGGCGGCGGCGGAGCGCTGCCGAAGTCGGCGTCGAACGTGCCGTTCGCCCATTGCGACAGCACGTCGTACTGCGTCTGGCTCACGCTCGCGTTCTGCCGCGGGCTCGGGCCGGCCGGTATCGTCATCGCGTCGCCGTACAGCCATGGCCACGGCAACTGGTTGCCGTCGGTCGGGTCGGGCGGACGGAACGCGTTGAACACCTGGCGGCGCAGCTCGGCGTTCGGGTCGTAGCCGGTCGGCGGCGGCGCCGCGGCGAGCCGCGCGACGAACGCCGGATCCTCGAAGTCGTAGCGGCCGTTGTGGCCGAACGCGGTGGAGAAGCCCGCATTGACCCATTGCAGGCCCGACAGGCGCTGAAGGATCGGATACACGTCGTACGTGAACGACGGCACCGCCGGCGCCGTGAGCCAGCCGGCCTGCACGTACAGGTCGTAGACGAGGTCGTACAGCGTGCGCTCGGCCTTCACCTGCGGCGCGTAGTTCGGCGGCGCGGTGACGACCCACGCCGCCTCGCACGGAATCTCGCGGCCGCCGATGCTCACGGTCGCGCCGACCGGGCCGTCGCAGGTGTCGTCGTACCAGTCGTCGGCGTTGATGAACGAATTGTCGTCGCCTTCGATGAAGATCGGCGCGCCGGTCGGCGAGGCCGAGACGCCGTGCGCGGCGAGAAACACGAGGCGGCCGTCCGCGTCGGTCGACATCTCGCCGATCTTCACCGGCACGCCGGTGAACGCGCCGGCGAGATCGACCGGCGGCGCGTCGCGGCCGGCGATCGTCTTGAGGCCCGCGTCGATCGCGAGCGTCGAGCGGTCGGTCACCTTCGCGTTGCGCAGCGGCAGCACGGTTTTCGCCGCTTCGGGTATGTCCATCGCGATCTGCCACTGGTACCACTGCGCCTTGCGGTTCGCGACGTGCACGTGCCATTGGATGTCGGCATCGCCGCAGGTCAGCTCGCGCACCGCTTCGCCGGCCGCGTTGTAGCCGTACACGCGAAACTGCACGCCTTCGCGCTTGAGCGCGCCGTAGGCGTCGCGGTAGTAGCCGAGCGGCTGCGACGGCGGATCGGGCACCTGCGGCGCGAGATACCACGCGCTCGCGCTGTTGCCGACGCGCGCGACGCCGATGGCGGGATGGATCGCGGCGCGTACGATATCGGTGTCTGCGGGCTTGCCGGACATGGCGTCGTCCTCGTGTCGGGATTGATGGAACTTTATAAGCATGCAACAAGTATTAAAAGTTACAGTGCGGCAAGTCAACGGCGTCGACGGACGACAGTCGGCGGTGCGTTTTCGCGCTTGCGTCCGTGCAGACTTGCGCCGGCGGCGGCACCGTGACGTAAGGCCCAGTGACGTCCGGCCCAGTGGCGTCCGGCCCAGTGGCGTCCGGCCCGTGCGCTAGTACGAAGTCAACACTAGAGTCGGCCCCGGCTTGCAGCGGGAAGCGTGCGATGTCCGACTCTTGAGGTTTCGTGCCGACGCTCGACGGCCTGCGCACCTCGCGCGTGCTGAGCGCCGCCGAATTCGTGCTGGCCGCGGCGATCGTCGTCGGCCACAACGTGTTTCGCGTCGTCCCGAACGAGGTGCCGATCCTCGTCGTACTCGGCATGCTGTCGGTGCGGCTGCGCAACGGCGGTTTCTCGGCGCTCGGATTCCGGCGGCCGGACTCGTGGCGGCGAATCATCCTGATCGCGCTCGCCGCGGCGGCGCTGCGCATCGTGCTCGACATCGTGCTGATCGAACCCGTGACCGCGATGTTCTGGCCGCCGGCCATCGAGCCGGCCGGCGCCGATTCGATCGCCGGCAATCTGCGCATCGCCGCGCTGGCGCTGCCGCTCGTGTGGACGTTCGCGGCGTTCGGCGAAGAGGTCGTCTACCGCGGTTATCTGATCACGCGCGGCGGCGAAGCCGGCGGCGGTTCGGCCGCGGCGTACCTCGCGGCGATGGTGATCGCGTCCGTCCTGTTCGGCTACGGCCACTACTACAAGGGGCCGTCGGGCATCGTGAGTTCCGGCATCGCGGGGCTGATACTCGGTGCGGCGTATCTGCTCTCGGGACGCAATCTGTGGACGTGCGTGCTCGCGCACGGGTTCATCGATAGCGTGGCCGTCGCGTGGGCGTTCTTCGGCCTCGACGACTGATCCGGCGCGCTGTCGCAGAACGGTCACACAACCGTCATACAGTGCGCGGCCTCAAGCATTCTCAAGGAATCGCCATGCGTCTTCGCGCTCTCGCCGCCGCCGCGGCGCTGGTTTTCGCCGCGGCCGCCGCCGCCGAACAGCCCTATGTCGATCTCGAAAAGCGACTGAACGCCGAAGAGCTGCGCGCGACGGGCCTCGACGCGCTGACGCCGGCGCAGCTCGCGCTGCTCAATCGCCTGCTGCGCGACGACACGAAGAAAGTGGTCGAAACCGTGAAGGCCGAAGCCGAAGTCGCGCAGGCCGCGAAGATCGAAGCGGTGAAGGCCGAGGCGAGCGCGCAGCAGGCCGTGCAGGTCGAAGCGGCGAAGGCCGAAGCGATGCGCGAGGCGTCCGAGCCGGGCGGCAAGTTCTTCGGCCACGACGAAAGCCCGATCAAGAGCCGCCTGAAAGGGTCGATCACGTCGTGGGAACCGGGCACCGTGTTCGAACTCGAAAACGGCCAGCGCTGGAAGGTGCTCAAGGGCAGCCTCACCTTGCGCATGACGCTCGAGTCGCCGGAAGTGCAGGTGATCGCCGGTATCGCCGGGCGGTGGTTCCTCGAGGTCGACGAGGACATGCCCAAGGCGCGCGTCTATCGCATCGACTGAGCGGGCGCGCAGTCGTACGGCAGCAGCGCGTGCAACCACGGCGCGTGCCGCGCCGCGAGCCACGGCCCCGCGAGCGTCAGCACCGCGCCGGCGACGAGAATCGCGCCGGCCGCGCGTCGCGCAGTGTGGATATTGATCCAACGCGACAAGTGCGCTACGCCGAACGCGCTGGCCAGGAGCGCCGGCATCGTGCCGAACCCGAACGCGGCCATCGTCGCGGCAGCGTGCCATGCGTCGAACGACGCGGTGGCCACCAGCAGCATCGTGTAGACGAAGCCGCACGGCATCCAGCCCCACAGCGTGCCGAACGCGAACGCGCGCGGCAGCGTCGTCACCGGCAGCAGGCGCCGCGCGACCGGCGCGATGCGAGGCCACATCAGGCGCCCGAGTCGCGCGCCGGGATCGCGCAGCACGCCGAACGCGAACAGCGCGGCGACGAGCATCGTCGCGGCCGTGGTCGCTCGCAGCCCGACGCGCACGGCCGGATCGTCGAGCCGCGCGATGAAGCCGCCGGCGACGCCGCCGAACGCGAGCCCGGCGAGCGCGTACGACGCGATGCGGCCGAGCTGATAGCCCGCGAGCAGCGACGCGCGCGGCCCGCCGCGCGCGTCGCGTGCGGTCGCAACGCCCAGCGCACTCGCGATACCGCCGCACATGACGACGCAGTGCGCGCTGGCCGCAAGGCCGAGCGCGAACGCGGCGACGAGCGTCGGCGTGCCGGTCACGGCGGCGGGTCGCGGCGGTCGTCGGTCAGCGGCGCGAGCGCGGGCGTGTCGAGATCGTCGAACTGCGCGTGGTCGATCGCCCAGAAGAGCGCGTACACGCCGGCCGCGAGCAGCACGATGCTGAGCGGAATCAGCAGCAGGATGATGTTCATGACGCCGCCTCGACCGGTTGCGCGATGTCGTCCGCGGCGCGCGGCGCGGGTTCGGCGCCGATGCGCAACGCATTGAGCACGACGACGAGCGAGCTCGCCGACATGCCGATCGCCGCGAGCCACGGCGGTATCAGACCGAGCGCCGCGAGCGGCACGACGCTGAGGTTGTAGCAGGCCGACCAGGTGAGGTTCTGCCGGATCGTGCGCCGCATCTGTTGCGCGATCCGCCGCGCGGGCATCAGGCGGTCGAGCCGGTCGCCGGCGAGCAGGATGCCGCTCGCGGCCTGCGCGAGCGCGGCGCCGCCGGCCAGCGCGACGGCGACGTCGGCCGCGGCGAGCACCGGCGCGTCGTTGATGCCGTCGCCGACCATCGCGACGATGCGTCCCTTGCCGCGCAGCGCGCGGATGCGCTCGAGCTTGTCGCGCGGCGTCGCCTGCGCGGTCCAGTTGTCGATACCCAGGCGCCGCGCGACGTCGCCGACGCGGTTCGTCGCATCGCCGCTGACGATGTCGAGCGCGACGCCGTCGGCCGCGAGCGCGGCGAGCGCGTCGGCCGCGTCGTCGCGCAGGCGTTCGCGCACGACGAACGACGCGACGACGCCGGCATCGTCGGCGAGCACGAGCCGGTCGCGCGCGTCGGCCGCGCCGGCGAAATCGGCGTGGCCGAGTCGATACCGCGTGCCGTCGACGACGCCTTCGACGCCCGCGCCGCCGACGTGCCGCAACGCCGACGCGACCGGCAGCGCGAGATCGGCGGCGGCAGCACGAAACGCCTGCGCGAGCGGATGCGTCGAGCCGTGTTCGAGCGCCGCGGCAATACCGAGCGCCCGATCCGCGTCGCCGCGCACGGCGTCGACGTCGGCGGGTTCGATGCGCGGCGTCGTGAGCGTGCCGGTCTTGTCGAACACGCACACGTCGGCGCGTGCGAGCGCTTCGAGCGCGTCGCCGTCGACGACCAGTACGCCGCGCCGCGCGAGCACGGCGACCGCGCGCGTCAGCGCGGTCGGCACCGCGAGCGCGAACGCGCACGGGCAGCTCACGACGAGCACCGCGAGCGCGGCGTCGAACGCGCGCGACGGATCGAGCGCGAGCCATGCGAGCGCGGTCGCCGCGGTCAGCACGAGCACGCGGACGACGAAATGCCGCGTGCGGCGATCGGCGTCGCGCGCGAGATGCGGTTTTTCCGTCGCGGCGCGCGTGACGAGCCGCACAATGCCGGCGAGCACCGTGTCGGCGCCGACGTGGCGCACGATGAGTTCGACCGGCCCGTCGAGCAGCAGGCTGCCGGCGATCAGCGCGTCGCCGGTCGTGCGGCGGCGCGGCGTCGATTCGCCGGAGACCAGCGATTCGTCGACGCGGCACGCGGCGCTCGCGAGCGTGCCGTCGGCCGGCACGCTCGCGCCGGCCGCGACGCGGATGCGATCTCCCGCGACGAGTTCGTGCACGCCGACGGTTTCGGTGCCGCCGTCGCCGATGCGTTCGGCGGTCGCGGGCTGCAGCCGCGCGAGCGCGTCGACGAGATCGCCGGCGCGGTGCCGCGCGCGCAGTTCGACGTAGCGCGCGGCGAGCAGGAAGAACACGAACATGCTGACCGAGTCGAAATAGATCTCGCGGCCGCCGGCGATCGTTTCGACGAGGCTCGCGACGTAGATCAGCGCGACGGCGACGGCGACCGGCGTGTCCATCGACAGCCGCCGCGCGCGCCATTCGCGCAGGCTGCCGCGGAAGAACGGCTGCGCGCCGTACGCGACCACGGGCGTCGCGACGAGAAAGCCGAGCCAGCGGAAGAAATCGCGCGTCGCGACGTCGATGCCGTCGAAGCTGCCGGCATACAGCGCGACCGCGTACATCATCGCCTGCATCGTGCCGAGGCCGGCAACGATCAGGCGCTTCAAGGCGTCGCGGTTTTCGTCGCGGCGCAGCGCGTCGAGCGCGGCGGCTTCAAGTGGCCGCGCCGCATAGCCGAGCCGCGCGACGAGCCGCATCGCGTCGGACAGTCGCGCGACGGTCGGATCGAACACGAGCCGCACGCGCCGCGCCGCCGCGTTGACGCCGACCTCGGCGACGCCGGCGAGACTCGCGAGCGCGCGTTCGATCAGCCACGCGCACGCGGCGCAGCGCAGGCGGTCGACGACGAACACGATCTCGGCGCGACGCTCGCCCGGTTCGCTGCCGCCATGCTCGCGCACGTGCATGCGCTGCAGCGCGGGGCGGTCCCACGCGTCGAACGCGGCGTCTTCGTCGGGACGCGCCGCGGGCTCGGTGCGCAGGCGGTAGTAGTCGGCGAGGCCGAGTCCGGCGATCCATTGCGCCGCCGCCGCGCAGCCGTGGCAGCACACGGCGTGCGACGCGTCGCCGACGCGCGCGGCGAGGTCGACGCCCGCGGGTATCGGTTCGCCGCAGTGGAAGCAGGCGGTCATCGCGCGCCTCGCCTCAACTGCCGGTCATGCGCGCGTGCGGCGCGTCGGGAATGCGCGCGTCGGGCAGGCGCGAGGCGACGACCGCGAGCGCGATGCCGGCGGCGACGCCGGCGCCGAGCAGGGCGACGGCGAGCCAGGCTTCGGGCACGCGGTACCACGGGGTGGGACGCTTCATGGGTTCGGCTCCGGGGCGAAATAGCGGGTGACGACGCGTACCGTCGCGGCGTCTTTTGGATTTGTCGCTTCTTCCACGAGTTCCAGCGTGACATCGTGGCGGCCGGCCGGTGGCGCGATCGCGCGCAAGGTCAGCGGGATCGCGGCGACCGCCGACGGTTCGACCGCGAATCCGGATGCGCCGACGATCTCGAGCGCGAACGGCGCGCGCACGGTGGCGGACAAGTGCAGCGCGCGGTCCGACTTGTTGACGATCTTGAGCGTGTAGCTGTTCTCGACGCTGCCGCCGCGGCCCTCGCGCCACAGCGCGTTGCGGTCGCGGATGACCTCGGCGAGCACGAGGCTGCGGTGCGAAAGACTCCACGCGAGGCCTGCCGCGAGCGCCGCGAGTACGAACGCGTAGAAGACGATGCGCGGCCGCAGCACGCGCGTGCGACCGCCGGCGAGGGCGCGCTCGGTCGTGTAGCGGATCAGGCCGCGCCGATACTGCATCTTGTCCATCACCGCGTCGCACGCGTCGATGCAAGCGGCGCAGGCGATGCAGCCCACCTGCAGGCCGTGGCGGATGTCGATGCCGGTCGGGCACACCTGCACGCAGACGTTGCAGTCGATGCAGTCGCCGAGATCCAGCGATGCCGGATCGGCGCCGCGGCGACGGCCGCCGCGCGGCTCGCCGCGCGCGGCGTCGTAGCTGATCACGAGCGTGTCGCGATCGAACATCGCGCCCTGGAAGCGCGCGTACGGGCACATGTACTTGCACACCTGCTCGCGCAGATAGCCCGCGTTGCCGTAGGTGGCGAAGCCGTAGAACGCGATCCAGAACGCTTCCCAACCCGACAGCGACAGCGCCGCCGTGTTCGATGCGAGTTCGCGGATCGGCGTGAAGAATCCGACGAACGTGAAGCCGGTCCACAGCGCAAACGCGATCCAGAGGAACTGCTTGGCCGACTTGCGCACGATCTTTTCGCGCGTCCAGGGGCCGGCATCGAGCTTCATGCGGCGATTGCGATCGCCCTCGACGCGCCGCTCGATCCACAGGAACACCTCGGTCCACACCGTCTGCGGGCACGCGTAGCCGCACCACAGGCGGCCGGCCAGCGCGGTGAAGAAGAACAGCGCGAGGCCGGCCATGACGAGGAGCCACGTCATGTAGAAGAAGTCCTGCGGCCAGAACGTGAGGCCGAGGATGTAGAACTTGCGCGCGGGCAGGTCGAACAGCACGGCCTGGCGGCCGTCCCAGGAGAGCCATGGAAACGCGTAGAACATGCCGAGCAGCCAGAACACCGCGGCGACGCGCAGGCGCGTGTAGCGTCCGTCGATTTCGCGCGGATACACCTTCGGCTGCCGCGCGTACAGCAAATCGGCGTCGCCCCCGACGAGCGCGAGTTCGATCGTCTTCGGTTTTTTCGCGGGGTTCATCGCAGACCGCCGCGGCGGCGCGGCGCGCCGGTCGAGAGCCACGCGGTGAACGCGCTCGACGCCAGGGTGCAGCTCCAGAACATGAAGAATCCCAAGGTATACCCGGCGCCGCGCGTCACCGGCAGGCGCGCCCAGGTGATCGCGGCGAGTTCGAGCGGGTCGACGACCGCGAAGAACACGGTCGTCGCGACGCCGGCCGCGAAGAACGACGGCCACACGATCGCACCGATACGGGCGGTCGATGGGGTGCGGTCGCGCCGCGCGGCCGGCGGTTTCACGGCGCGGCCTTTTCGGGCGCCGCGGCGGGCGCGGGATTCGACAGCGACAGCACCCACGCGGCGACGAGGCGCACGCGGTCTTCGCCGAGGATCGGCTGCCACGCCGGCATGACGCCGTGGCGGCCCGTGCGGATCGTCGCGTCGAGCGACGCGAAGTCGCTGCCGTAGAGCCACACGTCGTCGGTCAGGTTCGGCGCGCCGAGCGCGCGGTTGCCCTTGCCGTCGGCGCCGTGGCATGCGGCGCACACCGCGAAGCGTTCGCGGCCGGCGAGGGCGACCACGTCGTTGTGCGACAGGCCTGCGAGTTGCCGGACGTACTGCGCGACGTCGCGGACGCCGCGGTCGCCGAGCATCGCCTCCCACGGCGGCATCGTGCCCGCGCGGCCGTCGGCGATCGTCTTGACCACGGTGTCGGCGTCGCCGCCGTAGAGCCAGTCGTCGTCGGTCAGGTTCGGAAACCCCGGCGCGCCGCGCCCGCCCGAGCCGTGGCACGCGGCGCAGTGATTGGCGAACACGTTGCGGCCGATCGCGAGCGCCTTCGGATCGTGCGCGAGTTCGGCGACGGGACGGCCGCGAAACTGCGCGAACAGCGTGTCGAGCTTCGCGTTCGCGTCCGCGACGTCGGTGTCGTGCTGTTTCGCCGACGACCAGCCGAGGCTGCCCGCGAACGAACCGAAGCCGGGATACAGCACGAGATAGCCGATCGAGAAGACGACCGACAGCACGAACATGCCCATCCACCAGCGCGGCAGCGGCTTGTTGTATTCGGTGAGGTCTTCGTCCCAGGTGTGGCCGGTGGTCTCGCCGGGTGTGGCGCGCGCGTTGCCGAACAGCAGCCACAGCGAGCCGGCGATGTTGACGACGACGATGACGATGACGAACGCGCTCCAGAACGTCGTCATGGCGCACCTGCGTCGTCGGCGCGCGCGCGCACGTCGTCGGCGAGCGGCAGCGCCGCCGCTTCGGCGAAACGGCTGCGCCGGCGCGGCGAATACGCCCATGCGGTCAGCGCGAGAAAGGCGGCCAGCAGAACGGCCGTTAAGATGCCGGAGATCATGCTCACTCCTTCGGGGCGTGTTTGCCGAGGCTTTGCAGGTAGGCGACGAGCGCGTCGAGTTCGGTCTTGCCGATCACCGCCGAGCCCACGCTCGCGATGTCCGCGTCGGTGTACGGATCGCCGATCGCGCGCAGGCCGCGCATGTGCGCCTGGATTTCGTCGGGGTCGACCGGGGCGTTCGCGAGCCACGGATAGCCCGGCATGTTCGACTCGGGCACGACGTCGCGCGCGTTGACGAGATGCACGCGGTGCCAGTCGTCGCTGTAGCGGCCGCCGACGCGCGCGAGGTCGGGTCCGGTGCGCTTGGAACCCCACAGGAACGGATGGTCGTACACCGATTCGCCGGCGACCGAGTACGCGCCGTAGCGCTGCGTCTCGAACGACAGCGTGCGCACCATCTGCGAATGGCAGTTGTAGCAGCCCTCGCGCACGTACACGTCGCGGCCGGCGAGTTCGAGCGCGGCCGGCGGCTTCAGGCCCGGTACCGGCTGTATCGTCTGCGCCTGGAACATCAGCGGGACGATTTCGGCGAGGCCGCCGAAGCTGATCGCGACGGCGGTGAGCACGGCCAGCAGGCCGACGTTTTTTTCGATCTTCGAATGGTCCATGACGGGCGCTCCTTACGCCGCGACCGCGGTCGGAATCAGCACCGGCTCGGGCTCGCGCTCGACCTGCCAGGTCTTCCACGTGTTCCACGCCATCAGCAGCATGCCGCCGAGGTACAGCGCGCCGCCGGCCACGCGCACGATGTAGAAGGGATAGGTTTCGCGCAGCGATTCGACGAACGTGTAGGTCAGCGTGCCGTCCGGGTTCGTCGCGCGCCACATCAGGCCCTGCATCACGCCGGCCATCCACATCGCAGCGATGTACAGAACGATACCGATCGTCGCGAGCCAGAAATGCGTCTCGACCGCGCGCATCGAATGCATGTCGCGACGGCCGCGCAGGCGCGGAATCAGGCAGTACAGCGAGCCGATCGTGATGAAGCCGACCCAGCCGAGCGCGCCGGCGTGCACGTGGCCGATCGTCCAGTCGGTGTAGTGCGACAGCGAGTTGACCGTCTTGATCGACATCATCGGCCCCTCGAACGTCGACATGCCGTAGAACGACAGCGCGACGATCATGAACTTGAGCACGGGGTCGGTACGCAGCTTGTGCCAGGCGCCCGAGAGCGTCAGGATGCCGTTGAGCATGCCGCCCCACGACGGCGCGAGCAGGATCAGCGAGAACACCATGCCGAGCGACTGCACCCAGTCCGGCAGCGCCGTGTAGTGCAGGTGATGCGGGCCGGCCCACATGTAGATCGCGATCAGCGCCCAGAAGTGGACGACCGAAAGACGATACGAATACACCGGGCGGTCGGCCTGCTTCGGCACGAAGTAGTACATCATGCCGAGAAAGCCCGCGGTCAGGAAAAAGCCGACCGCGTTGTGGCCGTACCACCACTGCACCATCGCGTCGACCGCGCCGGAATACACGATGTACGACTTCGTCAGCGACACCGGAATCGCGAGGTTGTTGACGATGTGGAGCAGCGCCACCGCGATGATGAACGCGGCGTAGAACCAGTTCGCGACGTAGATGTGCTTGACGCGCCGCTTCGCGAGCGTGCCGAAGAACACGACGCCGAACACGATCCACACCGCGGCGATCAGAATGTCGATGAACCACTCCGGTTCGGCGTATTCCTTGTTCTGCTGGATGCCGAGCGGAAACGTGATCGCGACGAGCACGATCACCGCCTGCCAGCCCCAGAAGGTGAACGCGGCGAGGCGGTCGCCGAACAGCCGCACCTGACAGGTGCGCTGCACGATGTAGTAGGCGGTGGCGAACAGGCCGCAGCCGCCGAATGCGAAGATCACCGCATTGGTGTGCAGCGGTCGCAGGCGGCTGTAGGTCAGCCACGGCTGGTCGAAGTTCAGCCACGGCCATGCGAGCTGCGCGGCGATCAGAAGACCGACGGCCATGCCGACGACGCCCCAGATCACCGTCGCGGCGGTGAACTGCCGGACGACCTTGTCGTTGTAGGTTGTCGCGTCCGTGGTTGCGTACGTGGTGGTCGCGTTTGGCATGCGGGCTCCGGCGGATTGTTCGTGGCGGAAGTGTTCGGCAGACGCGCCCGGCGTGGATTGATCCTGATCAACACTTGCGGCGTGCGGCACGGGGAATGGGTGTGGCATGGCGCCGCAGGGGGCGATTGCCGGTCGTCAGATCGCGCGGGAATAGCGCGGCGCGCTCTCGCCCGGGCGCTTGACGTACGCATCGAACGCCATCGCGACGACGCGCAGCAGAAAACGGCCGCGCGGCGTCACCGCGATGCGCGTGCGGCCGACGCTGACGAGGCCGTCGCGCTCGAGCGTCTTCAGGCGTTCGAGTTCGGGGGCGAAGTACGTCGCGAAGTCGATGTCGTACAGACGGGAAATCGTCGCAAAGTCCACGACGTCGCGGCACATCAGCCGCTCGATCACGTCGCGGCGCAGGCGGTCGTCGAAGCGCAGCGCGAGGCCGCGCCGCACCGGCAGCCGGCCGTGTTCGAGCGCGGCGTAGTACAGCGGCAGCTCCTTCGCGTTCTGGCTGTAGCTGTCGCCGACGCGGCTGATCGCGCTCGCGCCGAGGCCGACGAGATCGCAGCCGCCGCGCGTGGAATAGCCCTGGAAATTGCGCTGCAGAGTTCCGTCGCGGTGCGCCCGCGCCAACTCGTCGCGCGGCAGCGCGAAATGGTCCATGCCGATGTAGCCGTAGCCGGCCGCGCCGAGGCGCTGTACGGCGAGACCGAGCAGCGCGAGCTTCGTGCGCGCGTCGGGCAGCTCGCTCTGGCGGATCTGCCGCTGCGCCTTGAACGTTTCGGGCAGATGGGCGTAGCTGTACGCGGCGACGCGATCGGGCGCGAGCGTCACGACGTGGTGCAGCGTGCGCGCGAAGCCGTCGATCGTCTGGCGCGGCAGGCCGTAGATCAGGTCGACGCTGACCGACCGAAAACCCGCGTCGCGCGCCGCGCCGATGATGGCGGCGGTTTCCTCGACGCCCTGTACGCGATTGATCGCGACCTGCACGTCATGGTCGAAATCCTGGATGCCGACGGAGAGGCGATTGAAGCCGAGCGCGGCGAGCCCGCGCACGTAGTCGCCGGTCGCGCAGCGCGGGTCGATCTCGATGCCGAACTCGCGGCCGTCGCCGTCGTCGAGCGTGAAGCGCCGGCGCAGCGCGGCCATCAGCACGGCCATCTGATCGAGGTCGAAGAAGTTCGGCGTACCACCGCCGA
Organism: Tahibacter soli; assembly: GCF_025717065.2. GTDB lineage: Bacteria > Pseudomonadota > Gammaproteobacteria > Xanthomonadales > Rhodanobacteraceae > Tahibacter > Tahibacter soli. The sequence continues at coordinate 14,209 of NZ_JAOVZO020000014.1, forward strand.
GGTGCAGCTGCGACACCGCGCGGCGCCGATCGAACAGCGGCGCGACGAGATCGATCTCGGCGACGAGCGCGTCGAGATACGACTGCGCCTTCGCGCGATCGCGCGTGATCACGCGCGTGCAGCCGCAGTAGAAGCACGGACTCGCGCAGAACGGCACGTGCACGTAGACCGACAGGCCGCGCGGCGACGGGCCTTCGTTCGAGCGGCGCGCGTGTTCGGCGAACTGCTCGGGCCCGAAGTCGGGACGGAACAGCGGTGCGGTCGGGTACGACGTGTAGCGCGGGCCGTTGAGATCGTAGCGGCCGACGAGCGCGGCGTCGAAGACGGGAGGCGTATAGGTTTTCATTCGTGGCTTATGGGGCAGCTGGCGGAAGTGCCGCCGAAGCGGGCCGGAAATGCGCGGCGTCGATCGGATGATCGAGCCAGGGCTGCAGCGCCGAACGCATCAGCAGGCGTTCGCGCGCGCCGACGTCGGCATCGCAGGCGAACGGCGGTGCATCGGCGGGCCTGGCGCCGAGCTGGCGCCACAAGGTCAGCGCGAAACCCGAAGCGACGACGCGCCGCTCGCCGTGCGCGCCGGCGATCGTGTAGGTGCGGCGCTCGCCGGCGAGCGGGTCGATCGCGTCGGCGACGTTGTTCGCGACGAGTGCGAGGCGCGGTTGGCGCACGATCGCGGTCACGGCGGGAAAGCGCAGACCGTCGCGGCGCATCGCGTCGATCGTGGCGGCCGGCAGCCGGAGACATTCGGCGCGTACGAGCGCGGCGGCGTCGAACCGCGACGCGTCGCTCGCGCCGCGTTCGCGCGCGAGGCGCATGGACGCGTCTAGGCTGGCCTGCGCGAGCTGACGTGCGATCGTCGCGGCACAGGCGCGGCCTTGCGCCGAGGCGTAGTCGGCGCCAAGCATCGCGAGCGCGTCGGCGAGGCCGATGACGGTGAGGCGCGGCGCGCATCGTGCGGTGTCGGCCGCGCGGCACATGTCGTCGAGCGCGCGCAGCGCAAGGTCGACCGCATCGTCGAACGCCTCGCGCTGGAACGCGGCCTTCGGCGTGAACGGCAGCGACACGAAACGCGCGAGATTCAACGCGGCGACGAGGTCGTGGCGCGGCCACGCGAAGCCCGGCGTGCCGGCGCCGGCGAGCACGCGCGCGTCGACGACGAGCCGCCAGTTGCCGATCGCGTCGCCGATGCGCTGCTCGTCGCGCGCCGTGGCGCCGTCGGCGATCGCGCACAGCGCTCGCGTCACGCGCGACCACGTCGCGTCGATCGTCACGTCGCGCAGTTCGTTGCCGTCGCGCCAGCGGAACCACGCGTCCCACGCCTCGACCGCGGCGGGGTCGACGAATGCCGTGGCGGTCGCGTGCACGCCGTGTCGATAGCGAAATCCGTAGTCCATGCCAGCGACTATGCGACGGCGCGGCGGCGCGACGTTGAGGCAGATCAACAACGGCGCGTTGTTACCGACTGTTACCGGACGTTGCCGGCGCGTGGTCGTCGCGCTGAGCCGCGGCGCTACCGTGTGATGCAGGCCCTTACGGAGCGCAACGCATGAAACTCGCCGACACGGTGGCGCCGATCCGGCCCGCGACCGCCGCCTTCGACGTCGACGCGCTCGCGCCGCACCTGCCGACGACGCGCCGCCGGCTGCGCACCGGCCAGCACCTGTATCGCGCCGGCCAGGCGTTTCATGCGCTGTATTTCGTGCACGCGGGTTTTCTGCGCACGAGCCTCGTGGCCGACGACGGCCGCGAGCAGGTAACGGGCTTTCCGATGCGCGGCGATCTCGTCGGCTGCGACGCGATCGGCGCCGGCGCGCACATCGGCGACGCCATCGCGCTGGATACGTGTGAAATCGTGGAATTGGCGTATCCGGCCGTGCTCGACGCGTGTCGCGGCGTGCCTGCGCTCCACGGCATGCTGGCCGAGGCGATGGGCGCCGAACTGCGTCGCGATCGCGCACGGCTGCTGGCGCTGGCGACGCTGTCGGCCGAGCAGCGCGTGGCGTGGTTCCTGCGCGGCCTGGCGCGGCGCCAGCGCGCGCTCGGCTACAGCGCGCATCATCTGTGTCTGCGCATGAGCCGCGTCGACATCGGCAACTACCTCGCGCTCAAGCACGAAACGGTGACGCGCGCGCTGTCGCATCTCGATGCCGACGGCGTGATCGCGGTCGAGCGGCGCGAGGTGCGCATTCCGTGCGTCGAGCGGCTCGATGCGGCGGCAGGTGCGGGTGCGGCGGTCGCGTCGCGCGCGGCCTGAGCTCACAGGCGGCACCCGTTTGACGCACGTGCCGCGGCCGACCTGGCTGTCGCCCCTCGAACGGCGCGCGTTACGACGCCGCGCGATCGTCGCCGCTCACGCGCCGCGTTCCACGGCCGGGGCGAACAGGTAGCCGGCGCCGCGGACGGCCTTGATCAGCGCGGGTCTGGCCGGGTCGGTTTCGATCTTGCGCCGCAGGCGGCCGATCTGCATGTCGATCGCGCGGTCGTACGGCCCCGCGTCGCGGCCGTGCAGGTGGTTCATCAGGTCGTCGCGCGACAGCACGCGATTGGGCTGCTCGACGAACGCGCGCAGCACGTCGAATTCGCCGGTCGTGAGTTCGATCGCACGGCCGTTCGCGTCGACGAGTTCGCGCGATCGCAGGTCGAGGCGGAAGCCGGCGAAGCGCGCGACGCCGCCGGCCGGCGCGGATGCCGCGCGCGGCGGCATTCGGCGCAACACGCTGCGCACGCGCGCGAGCAGTTCGCGCAGGTCGAACGGCTTGGTCACGTAGTCGTCGGCGCCGAGCTCGAGGCCGACCACGCGGTCGATGGAATCGTCGCGGCCGGTCACGATGATCACGGCGCCGTTCCAGTGTTTGCGCAGCTCGCGCGTCAGCGTCAGGCCGTCGTCGCCGGGCAGGCCGAGATCGAGCAGCACGACGTCGATCGCGTGCGCGGCCAGCGCGCGGCGCAGGCCGTCGCCGTCGGCGGCCGTCGTCACGGCGAAGCCCTGTCGGCGGAAATAGCGCTCGATCAGGTCGAGGATTTCACGATCGTCGTCGACGGCGAGCAGGTGCGGAACGGGCGGTTCCGGGGACGCGGACATGGCATGACGGGCTGTGGGCGTGCGGCGATTGTAGCGTCCGGCGCGCGCGTTGGCGCTGCGGCGCATCGCCGCGCCCGCGCCGGTCCGTCGTTTCAACGAATATTGATTCATATATTCAACAACGGTGCCCGCGCAGCCGTCGGCCGGCGGCCCTCGCGCCGTGCGGCTCGCGGTGCTCCCATCCGGCCTGCCGCTCGTCGCCGCGGCGCGCTGCGGCGCTCATGCACTCTTCATGAGGAGAGGCACATGGCGAACTCGCTCGGCGCGAGCCGACTGTCGCCGGCGCCGCAACCCGACGCCATCGTCGCGCCGATCGGGCGGGCGGCGAAGACCGGCGGCTGACGGGCACGCGGCGACTCTGCTACCGTGTGCTACCGGCTCGCATCGAGGAACTGCCATGCGCTTCGTCCTGATCGTCGTCCTGCTCGCCGCCGCCGCCGCCGCATCGGCCCGCGATGTGCCGAGCCGCGGCACGGAACCGGGCGCCGCCGCGTACGGCGGCCATGAAGGCGAGGTCGTGCTCTGGGGCGGCCGTATCGTTGCGCTGACGAGCATCTACAAGCAGGTGTGCATCGAGGTGCGCGGTCGCCGCGTGCAGGCCGACGGACGGCCGGCGCCGTTTCTGCAGCGCGGCGACGGCCAGTTGTTTCTCGCGTGCGACGTCAGCGGCCGGGCACGGGAGGAATTCCGCATCGGCGACGAGGCGACGTTCGCCGGCACGCTGGACCGCGTCGTCACGCGGATCGAACAACAGCGCTGCGACACGATCGACCGCGACTACTATCTGAATTCGCGCCGCGAACGCACGCCGGACGGCGGCTGCCGCATCTGGCTGCCGGTCGTCGCGGTGACCGATTCGAAGGCCTGGAAAACGCCGCCGGGCGGGTCGTCGATCAACCCGGCCGCGGGCTATTCGCCGGTGCGCTCGTCGCGGCCGGCGCCGGCGCCGCGTGCGCCGACGCGCTGACGTCGCCGGTACCTGTTCGGTTGTCGCGAAAGCCGCGCGCCCCGATGCGGTCGCGCGGCCTTGCCGATCGCTCGTCCCGTCAGCCGTTCAGCGCGAGCAGCAGGCGGATCAGCGTGTTCGCGTCGGGCTTCTCGGGGAAGTCCATCATGATCGTGCCGAGGCGCAGCCCGCCTCGCGGCGCACGCTGCACGAGCCAGCGCGAGAACAGATAGTTGACGCCCCAGCTCTTGCCGGTCGCGAAATCCCACGGGTAGTACAGCGCGGTCGGCGGCGTGTGGCTCGCGCTCGTGAAGTTGATGAACCAGTGCGTCGGATCGGCGCCGGGCGCGATAGCGCGGTCGAGATGCGCCTTCACGTTGACCCACTTGTCGTGATAGGTGATCGACGGCAGCCGCTTGATGCCGTATTCGTACGCGTTCTGCAGCTCGACCTTGCCGTCGACGCCGATGTCGGTCGACGAGTAAGCCTGGTCGTCGGGCCAGTTCGACACGTTGAAGCCGAACGTCTGCGGCAGATCCTGGCGCAGCAGCACGACGCAGCCGGCGAGATCCTTGAGCGTGCGCTCGTGCAGCACGGTGCCGTTGTTGTCGTAGAGCTTGTCGTGCGGAATCGTCTCGATGAGGATCTTGTGCAGCACGTCGTTGATCGGTTCGCCCTTGGGTCCGTTGATGCCGCTGTCGCGGTTGACGGCGAAGATCACGCATTCGGTCGGGTTCTTTGCGAGGAACGCGACCACGTTCGGCATGATGTCCTTGCGCAGCCACACGTTCTGGAAATAGTCGCCGTGGAAGATGCCGAGGTCGTCCGGATCGGCTTTCGGGTTCAGCACGAGGCGCAGGTCGAAAAATCGCACGCCGGCTTCGAGCTGCTGCGCGATCGTCAACGTCTGACAGCGCGTGCCTTCCTCGCCGTTGCCGCCGTAGGTGCCGGTGTCGTGCGTGCCCGGAATGTTGAGCTGCGTAAGGCTGCGATCCGGGTACTTCGCCATCCAGTTTTTCGTGTCGACCGGCGGCACGAGCACGATCGTCATGCGGTTCCACGAACCGCCGACCTCCTCGTGGTGGACGAGCACCTGGATCACGCCGTGCGTCTCGCCGCCCCGCGAGACCGGAATCGACGCGCGCTCGTCGAACTGCGTCGCGTCGCAGCCGTCGAGCCGGAACACGAACACGGCGCCGTTCGCGAATGTCGCGGTCACATCGAACGGTGCGGTCGATCGGTGGTCGTGCCGCTCGAGATGGATGTCGCCGCCGACGCCGTACGCCGCGAGCGGCACCTTCTGGATGTCGACGTCCGGATTCTCCTTTATCGGCGAATTCCAGTCGTCGATGTCGGTGACCTTTGCGGTCAGAACGACGCTTTCGGACGTGTTGTTGACGAAGTTGATCAGAAAACCGACGGACATGGCGCTGCTCCGTAAAGTGGACAAAGAAAAGAACGAGGCGCCGCCGCGAGATCGCGGCGGCGCCTGAACGAACGACGAAAGGCGCGGAGTTGCGGCGTAGGCTAGGGCGTGGCCGGCCAGCCGGACGGCGTGACCATGCCGGCGCCCGCCGGCGCGTTGTCGTCGATCGCCGCCATGCGATCGGTCAGCAGCGTGTGCAGCGCGGCCTGCAGCGCCGTGTTCGTCGGTTGCAGGTTGACGATTTCGCCGCCGACGCCCGGCTCGTAGAGTTCGAACTGCAGCGTCGACGTATCGACTGCGCCATTGTCCAATTGGTAGTAGACGGCATATTTGTACGCGCACGTCGTCGGCGCGCCGCTCACCTTGACCGCGCCCGCGGCGGCCTGCACGGCGCGGATGTGCACGGGGTAGTCGTCGTCGTACGTGAAGATCGAACAGTCGATCGGCGCCGCGGCGGTCGGGTCGAGCACGAGCGACGACAGGTCGGTGCCCTGCATCGGCGTGGACGTCGTCTGTCCCGCGAGGCCCAGCAGCGTCGGCACGATATCGACGAGACCGGCCTGCGCGTCGCACGTCGCCGCCTGCGGAAACATGCCCTGGTTGCTGAAGATGTACGGGATGTTGATCGTCTCGGCGTAGACGTTGCAGTCCTTCTCCATCGAGCCGCCGTGCGACATGCCCATCTCGCCGTGGTCCGCGAGCCGCACGACGATCGTGCTGTCGAATTGCGGCAGCCCCTTGAGCGTCGCGTAGACGTCCTGCAGCTGCTGGTCGGCGAGATACGTCAGGTATGCGTAGAACTTCAGGTAGGTCAGCGCGTCGTCGGAATCGAGCATCGTCGGCACCGGGCTGACGCCGTTGTTCTGCGCCCACGTCGACGTGTAATTGTTGCGGATCGTCGTTTGTATCGTCGGCTTGGTCGACAGGTCGTCGGCGCTGTAGCTGTCGGGCAGCGCGAAGTCGCCCGCGCCGGTCAGCGCGTCGAACGCCTGCGGAAACTCCGGATACGCCAGCGCCAGCAGGCCCGAATACATGTCGGTCCAGACGTCGTGCGGATTGACGAGCGAGACGACGAGCGCGAACGATTCGTTCGCGTCGAGGCCGGTCAGAAACGCGATCGCGTCCTGCGCGAACCGCGCGTCGTTGCGGTTGTAGCTGTTCGGCCCGCCGCCGAGCGTATTCGACGTGCAGGTGAACGGATCGTCCTGCGTCGGCGGCGTCTTCGGCGGCGCGATCGCCGGCGACCAGCCGAGCGCGGTGCCGGCGTCGGGCGCGTCCCAGCCCGGCGTACCGTAGGTGTCGAGCATCGTCGCGTTTTCGCCCGCGAGCGTCGACGGCTTGTTCGGCACCACGTTCGCCGGCCCGACGAAGCTTTGCGTCATGTGCCATTTGCCGACGTAGCCGACCTTGTAGCCGGGCAGCGCCTTGGCGAGCGTCGCCGACAGCGTGGGCCATTGCGGCGACAGCGTGCCGCCGACCACGACGAGGCCGTTCGCCGGCGCGTACAGGCTCGTGGCGAGCACGCCGCGCGACGGCGAACAGCGCGACGCGTTGGTGATCGCGTTGACGAACGTCACGCCGTTCGCGGTCAGCGCGTTGAGATTGGTCAGGTTCGCGTCGACCCACGTCGACGGGAAATATTGCACCGCGCGCTGCTGGTCGGTGACGAAGATCAGAAAACTCGGGTTGGTCGGAAGGCTCATCGTCGTGGCTCCTGTTCGTTGCGTTTGGGGGTGTCCGACTGGCCCGCGCCGCGCCGCCCGCACGGCGCGCGCCCATGATAGACGTGCAAAGGTTTCCACGCTTGGACAAAGCGAACAGGGGGAGTTTTTCCGAACGTCGCGGTTTCAGGCCGCGCGGCGCGGGCGCGGTCGCGCCCGATGCCAAGCCCCTTGCAACCGAGAGATCAGGGAGGCGGGACATGGCGTTTTATCCAGTCGGCGACAAGAACTACAGGATCGTGTTCAAGCACAGCGACAAGTGCTTCGATGTCGGCGACATCCACCGCGGCATGCGCGTGCGGCAGTCGCCGGTCGACGTCAATTCGAACAAGCAGCTGTTCCAGTTCCGCAAGCTGAGCGCGCGTCACTACGCCATCCGGTCGGTGCACAGCGGCAAGAGCCTAGACGTCGCGCGCGCGTCGCACGACGACGGTACGGTGCTGTGCCAGTGGGATCCGTCCGACGGCGAGTGGAACGAACACTTCCGCTTCATGCCTGCCGGCGACGGCATGCACTACTACCTGATCGCGTGTCACAGCGAGAAGACGATCGTCGCCGACGGCGGCACCAGCGCGACCGGCGAGAACATCGTCCAGAGCGGCCGCCCCGGCGGCACGGCCGACTGGACCAAGGTGCGCTTCGTGCCCGAGAGCGATTCGCTCGACGGCATCAGCGGCCGCGACTTCATCGCCGACTCGTCGGGGAAGACGCGCACGATCGTCATCGGCATCGTCAACAAGGTGCCCGAGATCGGCGGCGGCCTGTCGGCGCTGATGGGACTGTTCTGGCCGGCCGACGACGGCAACGCGCGCGTGTGGGATCAGATGCGCCGCTACGTCAACGATCTCGTGCGCGAGCTGATCGAGCAGGACAAGCTCGATCAGCTGTCCAAGCTGCTCGACGGCCTGCGCCTGCAGCTCGCCGCGTACAACAAGGAGCAGTACGGCTCCGCGATCAAGGGCGGCATGTTCACGACGCTGCTGGGCCTCCTCAACGCCGCCGAACCGTTCTTCTTCGATCCGGCCGATCCGCAGCGCCGCCTGCCGTTTTTCGTCGCGCTCGGAACGATCCGCCTCGCCGCGCTGCGCGAGCTGTATACCTCGTACAAACAGATCTACAACGAGGACGACAGGAACGCCGCGCAGCATCTGAAAGACCTGCAGGACAAAATCAAGAAGTTCACCGCCGCGGCGACGCTGTCGCGCGCCCGCGCGCTCGAATGGCGCATCGGCAAGGTCAAGGTGGTGCATACCGAGAGCACGGAGTGGGGCGTCGTCGGCCCGAGCACGACGCATCGCTGGGCCGCGCACGACGAGTACGACGGCTTCCGTCGCGAATGGTCGTACAACACACTGACCGGCGGGACCGGCAACGCCGAATCGCTCGCGCGCAAGGCGCACGTGGACCGGCAGGAAGAAGTGCGCTCGCAGTTCAGCGCGGAGCTGGACCGTTTCTTGAGTCCCGCGCGCACGTGGCGCTATCTCGATCCGGCGGTGACCGACAAGCCCACGCAGATTCCGGTCGATATGCAGACCGGCCCGGTCGGCGGGCAGGGCGGCACGGAATTTCTCGACGATCCGAAGAACAAGCCGATCACGCGCATCGTCGTGTACGCCGGCGCGCGCGTCGACGGCCTGGAGATCTTCTACGGCGGCGTTTCCGGCGGGCTGCACGGCAAGCGCGGCGGTTCGACGCATGCGCACGATCTCGAGCCCGGCGAGAAGATCATCGGCGTGTGGGGCCGCGCCGGCGCTGCGCTCGATGCGCTGTACTTCGAGACGAACAAGAACCGCCAGATCGGCGGCGGGGGCGGCGGGGGCAACGAGTGGATCGCGAGTCCGTCGGACGACATGGGCTCGTCGCTGTGGAAGGTCGGCGGCCGCAAGGGCAGCGCCCACATCGAAGCGGTGAAGTTCTTCTGGCGCTATATTCGCGAGGACTGAGTTTCGGCGGCGTTGAAACGCGCGCGATCGTCGCAACGATCGCGCGCGTGGTTCCTACGCTACGGCGACGCGACCGCCGCCGTGCTGCGGCTCGTCGTCGAGGTTCGTCTCGCCGTCGGCGTGATGGTCCTCGGCGAGCAGCGAATAGAACACCGGCACGACGAACAACGTGAACAGCGTGCCGACGACCATGCCCGCGACGAGGATGATGCCGATGCTGTTGCGCGCCTGCGCGCCCGGGCCGGTGGCGAGCACCAGCGGCAGCTGGCCGAAGATCATCGCCGCCGACGTCATCAGCACCGGCCGCAGCCGCGTCATCGCCGCCTCGCGCAGGGCCACCTCGCGCGTCAGTCCGCTCGCCTGGCGCGCGTTCGCGAACTCGACGATGAGGATGCCGCCCTTGGCGATCAGGCCCACGAGCGTGATCAGGCCCACCTGCGAATAGATGTTGATCGTCGTCAGGTCGAGGAAGCTGAACAGCAGCGCGCCCGAGATCGCGAGCGGCACGGAACCGAGCAGCACGATCAGCGGATCGCGGAAGCTATGGAACTGCGCCGCGAGCACGAGATAGATCAGGATGATCGAGAACATCAGCGTGACCGTGAGCGCCGCGCTTTCGTGGCGAATCTGGCGCGACTCGCCGGCGTAGTCGATCGCGACGTGACGGCCGCCGGACGCGCGCGCGGCGTCTTCGAGCACCGCGAGGCCCTCGGCCTTCGTCACGCCGGGATTGACGCCGCCGAACACGCGTACCGCGTTGCGCTGCTGGAAGCGGTTGAGCGCGCGCGGCGCGGTGCCCGTCTCGATGCGCGTGAACGACGAGACCGGCACGAGCTGGCCGCCCGGCGTCTTGATCTTCAGATCGAGCAGCGCGGCGACCGACGCGCGGTCCTTCTCGCCGATCTGCGGAATCACCTTGTAGCTGCGGTCGAAATAGTTGAAGCGGTTGACGTACGCGCCGCCGAGCAGCGTGCCGAGTTCCTGGCCGACGCTCGCGAGATCGAGCCCGAGATCGGCTACGCGTTCGCGGTCGATCACGACGCGCGCTTCGGGCAGGTCGATCTTGAGGTCGGTGTCGACGTACAGGAACTTGCCGCTCTTGAAGCCCGCGTCGAGGATCGCGCCGACCGTTTCCAGCATCTGTTCCGGCGCGGCCTCGCTCTGCAGCACGAGCTCGACGTCGTACTGGCCCGGCGTCGGCAGCGGCGGGTCCAGACGCGGGAACACGCGCAGCCCCGGTACCTGCGACACGGCGCCGTAGACCTCGCCGTACATTTCTTCCGTCGTGCGGCCGCGCTCGTGCCAGTGCTTGGCTTCCATGCCGCCGAAGCCGCCCCACGGCGCGGTCAGCGCCCACATGTACTCGGCTTCCGGGAACGCGTTGACGAGCGCCGATACGGCCTTGACCTCGCGATCGACGAACGGCAGCGACGCGTCGGGCGACGCTTCGAAGAAGAAGCTGATGTGCGCCTGGTCTTCGACCGGCGCGAGCTCCTGGCGCGAATGCGTATACAACGGCCACGCCGCGAACGTGACGACCGCCGCCGCGACGACGATCGCCGCGCGCATGTTCAGCGCGCCGTCGAGCAGGCGGCCGTAGAGGTTGCGCACGCGGTCGAACACGCGGTTGACGAACGCGGTCAGGCGGCCTTCGTGGCCGTGCGCGTGCACGAAGCGCGAGCTCATGACCGGCGACAGCGTGACCGCGACGACGCCCGAGACGATCACCGCGACCGCGAGCGTGATCGCGAATTCGAGGAACAGCGCGCCCGTGAGGCCGCCCTGGAAGCCGATCGGCGCGTACACGACCGCGAGCGTGATCGTCATCGCGATGATCGGGCCGACGAGCTCGCGCGCGCCGACGAGCGCGGCTTCGATGCGCGACTTGCCTTCGCTGACGTGCCGCTCGACGTTCTCGACGACGACGATCGCATCGTCGACGACGAGGCCGACCGACAGCACGATCGCGAGCATGGTCAGGAGGTTCAGGCTGAAGCCGAGTGCGAGCATCGCGAGCGCGGCGCCGAGCAGCGACACCGGCATCGCGATCAGCGGCACGAGCGCGGTGCGCACCGAACCCATGAACAGGAATACCACCAGCGCGACGATCAGCACCGTCTCGGCGAGCGTCTTCGTCACTTCGCCGAGCGCGGCTTCCATGAACTTCGTGCCGTCGTACGCCACCTGCATGTCGATGTCTTTCGGCAGCGTCGGGCGGATGCGCGCGAGTTCTTCGCGCAGGCGGTGCGACACTTCGATCTCGTTCGTGCCGATGAGCGGCCACACGCCGAGGTAGACGGCGTCTTTTTCGTTCACCTTGCCGACGAGCTCGGCCTCTTCGGCGCCGAGTTCGATGCGCGCGACGTCCGACAGGCGCACGATCGCGCCGTTGCGCTCGGCGACGATGAGGTTCTTGAATTCCTCGGTCGTGCGCAGATCGGTATTTGTCAACAAGTTGATTTGTACGAGATCGCCCTTGGTCTGGCCGACCGCGGCGAGATAGTTGTTGCGCTGCAGGGCCGACTGCACGTCGCCCGGCGACAGGTTCAGCGCGGCCAGGCGCTGCGGTTCGATCCAGACGCGCATCGCGAGCTGGCGGCCGCCTTCGATCGTCACGCGCTGCACGCCGGCGATCGTCGCGAACTGCGGCTGCAGCGAGCGCACGAGCCAGTCGGTGACCTCCGGCAGCGTGCGTTCGGACGACGTGAAGCTGACGTAGAACGTCGCGTAGGGGCGATCGGCGCGCTGCACTTCGACCGCCGGCGGCTCGGCTTCCTGCGGCAGTTCCGAACGCACCTGCTGCAGACGCGCGGTGACTTCGGCGAGCGCCTTCGTGCTGTCGTGATTGAGCTTCAGGCGCACCGTGACGGTGCTGACGCCCGCGCGGCTCGACGATTCGAGATGGTCGACGCCGCCGATCGCCGACACGGCGCGCTCGATCGGCGTGGTGAGAAAGCCCCGCACCGTCTCGGCGCTCGCGCCGGTGTACACGGTCGTGATGATGACCGACGTGCTTTCGATCTGCGGATACTGCTGCAGGGGCAGGGCGGTCAGCGCGCGCCAGCCGGCGAGCGCGAGGATGAGGTTGACCACCACCGCCAGCACGGGGTGTTTGATGAAGATGTCCGTAAACGAACGCATGTCCGTAGTCCTCGTGGCTTCGCGCTTTGTTACTTCGCGGCGCCGGCCGCCGAGGCGACCGGTTGGGCGACGGCGACGAGCGACGCGTCGCGCAGCTTGAACGAGCCCGACGCCGCGACCTGTTCGCCGGCCGCGAGCCCCGAATCGATGACCACTTCCTCGCCGAGCATCGCGCCGACGCGCACAGCGCGCTGCTGCGCGCGCGTCTTGCCTTGCGCGTCCTGCGCGATCACGAACACATGATCGCCGCTCGGTCCCTTGCGCAGCGCGCTCGCCGGCACCGCGACGGTCGCGCGCGCCGCGCCGACCGGCACGCGCACGCGCACCGACGCGCCCGGCGCCGGCACGTTCGCGCCGTCGATGCGCGCACGCACGACGGCGTTGCGCGTGGACGGATCGACGCGCGCGTCGGTCGCCACGATCGTCGCGGCGAGCGGCTTGGCGTCGTCGTTCGCGTAGACGTCGACGGCGTCGCCGCTCTTCAGGCCCGCCGCCACCTGCTGCGCGACGGAAAAGTCCACATTGGCGCCGTCGTCGACGCCCTGCAGCGTGGTCAGCTCGGTGCCTTCCTCGAGAAACTGGCCGGGGTGCACGTCGGCGATGCCGACGCGCGCGCGGAACGGCGCGCGGATCGTCTTGCGCGCGATCACGGCCTTCGTGCGCGCGACCTGCGCGAGCTTCACGTCGCGCTCGGAGCGCGCGCGGTCGAGTTCGGTCGCCGACATCGCGCGCTGCTGCGTCATGCGCTCGGTGCGGCCGAGCATCGTCTGCGCGAGCGCGGCTTCGGCTTCCTGCGCTTTGAGTTCGGCCTGTTCGACCGACACGTCGAGCGCGACGAGCACGGTACCGGCGTCGACGATCGCGCCGGGCGTCAGCGCGGCCTTGTGCACGGTGCCGGACACTTCGTTGCGCAGACGGATCGAGCGCAGCGCGACGACGGTGCCGATCGACGTGGTGGCGTCGCGGTGTTCGTGCTGCCGTGCCGGCACCGCGGAGACCGATTCGACCGGTTCGGGCTGGTTGGCCGCGGCGGCGTTGGCGGCTTGCACGGTCGAGCGCTTCCACAGGGCAAGCGCGGTGCCGGTACCGGCGAGCGCGGCGAGCAGCAGGGCGGAGGCGATCCAGGATTTGGTGTTCATGAGCGTATACCTTTAGTCCTTTTCACAGGTACAGGAGCCTTGCGCGCGCGCTTGGGCTTGGGTTTGGCTGCCGCGGGCAGCGCGCGCGCGAGCAGGTCTTCGAGTGCGCCGCGCACGCGCGCGACGAGGTCCTGATTCACGTCCGCGAGGCCGAGCACCCAGTACAGCCAGAGCCCGTCGATCGCCGCGGCGACCGCTTCGCCGACGCCCGGCGGCAGGCCGTCGTCGGCGACGCGGCGATGCAGCTCGGCGTAGACCTCGCGCATCGGCCGCATCAGCGACGGGTTCTGCGCGAGCGCCGCGAAACAGGCGCACGAGCTGCGCTGCAGCTCGACCGTCCAGCCTTCGGCGTCCGACAGGCAGTGGTCGAGCAGCGCGCGAGACATGCGTCCCGGGCCTTCGGCGGTGCGGTCGTACGCGTCGTTGAAGCACTGGCGCCAGCTGTCGGCCGAGCGCGCGACGAGCGCCTCGACGAGGCGGTCCTTCGACGGAAAGTGATGCAGCAGCCCGCCTTTGGAGAGCTGCGCCTCGAAGGCGACTGCATCGAGCGTCAGGTTCGCGATGCCCTGGCGCAGCACGACCGTTTCGGCCGCGTCGAGCAGGGTGTTCAACAACTCTGCGGGTGTGGTTCTGACCATGGGCGAGACAATACCGTCCGGTCGGTCGGTTTTCAACCGTCCGGCCGGTCGGATTTAAATCTTCAATCGCCACCGGCCGGCGCGGCGTTGCGATCGGCAACGCCGCGGACAGCGAGTGTGCCGTGCGTCCAGGTCACTGGCTGTCCTTGTCGATACCGCCCGGTCGATACCGCCCGTGTGTCGCGATCGCGCACGCGACTGACGGCGATCGGCGCGTTCTTGCGCTAGGGGTGTTCGATACGCCGCACGGGGGCACGGCGTCGGTGATCCGCGGCCGGGAGGCCGGCGGCGTCGCTCGCGATGGCGCCCCGATCCGACCCATCCACAGGAGCCATGCCATGACGTTCATCATCGCGCAGAACCAGACGGGACCGCTGCCGCTGAATATTCCGTTCACCGCGCCGATCAGCGGCGACGTGACGATCGCCTTCTCCGGCAGCTGCTGGAGCAGCACCGCCAACAACCCGGGCGGCGTGGAGGTCCTGCTCGACGGCCAGTCGCTCGGCAAGGCCCAGTTGTTTTTCAACAATCCCAGTCTGCACCAGGCGCTGCCGACGCAGATCTTTGCGGCCAACCTCGGCGAAGGCCCGCACACGATCACGCTGCGGGCGCTGTCATCGACCATCCTCACCGACCGGAACGATTTCTTCTCCTTGTGGATCATCGACTGATCCGCCGCGACCCGCCAACGACTGCCCCGCGACGGGGCGTGCCGCCGTTCGTTGCGGCCCAAGCACAGGAGCACTTTCGTGTCGTACTACATCGTGCAGAACCAGGGCGGCGTCCTGCCGCTGAAATTTCCGTTCAGCGTGCCGATCACCGGCAACCTGACCCTCGGACTGTCCGGCAGCTGCTGGTCGTTCCTGCCCGCCGCGATCTGCGGCGTGGCCGTCTACCTCGACGACCAGCACCTCGGCGATGTGCCGCAGTTCTTCAACAACGCCAACCAGCATCTGGCGCTGCCGACCTTCTTCTTTCCGATCAAGCTCGGCCCCGGCCAGCACACCATCACGCTGCGCGGCATCACCGACACCACGCGCACCGACCAGAACGACTATTTCTCGTTGTGGATCGTCGACTGACGCACCGGTCGGGGCCGGGTTCGCCGTGAACCCGACCCCGACGCGCGCGCTCAGTCCTTCTTGTCGCGCTTGCCGTCGCGATACCGCTCGAACCAGCCGATCGTGTTGAGCACCTGCGCGATCATGTTGGCCGGCCGCTCGTTGATGTCGTGCGACGCGGTCGGAATGCGCACCAGCGCGGTGTCGACGCGGCGCAGCTTGAGCGCCTGGTAGAACTGCTCGGCTTCGCCGATCGGCGTGCGGTGATCGACCTCGCCGACGATCATCATCGTCGGCGTCTTGACGTTGCCGACATAGGTGATCGGCGAGCGCTTGATGTACGCCTCGGGCGCTTCCCACGGCTGCGCCGAGAACCAGTAGCGCGAAAACACCGTGTAGAAGTCGCTCGTCAGCACGAAGCTGTACCAGTTGATCACGGGCTTGGCGACCACGGCCGCGCGGAAGCGGTCGGTGTGGCCGACGATCCAGGCGGTGAGCACGCCGCCGCCGCTGCCGCCCGTGACGAACAGGTTCTTGTCGTCGACGTAGCCGCGCGCGATCACGCCGTCGACGACGCTGATCAGATCGTCGTAGTCCTGGCCGGGATACGCATCGTCGATGAGATTGGCGAACTCGGTGCCGTAGCTCGTGCTGCCGCGCGGATTGGCGTACACGACCACGTAGCCCGCGGCGGCGTACAGCTGCGTCTCCGGCGCGAAGCGCGGACCGTAGTTCGCGAACGGGCCGCCGTGGATTTCCAGCAGCAGCGGGTATTTCTTCTTCGCGTCGAAGTTCGGCGGCGTGACGATCCACGCCTGCACGTCGCGGCCGTCCGCTGAAGATTTCACGGTGATTTCTTCGACCTTGCCGAGCGTCTTGTGGCCGAGCAGGGTGTCGTTGAACGCGGTCAGCGAACGCGGCTTGCCGCCGCGCGCGATCAGCGCGACGTCGGCCGGGCGGTATTCGGTGCCGCGCGTGTACGCGACGGCGCCCGCCGCGACCGACATCGCGCCGCCGCCGTAGGGCCGGCCCATCGCCGTACCGCCGAGATCGTCGGCGAGCACCTGCACCTTGCCGCCGTCGGCGCCGACGCGGCCGATCTTCGTCTTGCCGTGGTCGTCGTAGTGGAACACGAGTGCGGCGCTGCCGTCCCACGCGAGGCCGTCGGCGTCATAGTCGAAATCGGCCGTGAGCGCGCGCGGCTTGCCGCCGGCGACGTCCATCACGTAGACGTGCGAGCCCTGGTACGGCTTGCCGTTGTCGTCGAAGCCGAGCCAGGCCACGCGCTTGCCGTCGGCCGAGATCACCGGATTGGCGTCGGGACCCTTGCGCCGCGTCAGCCGCTGCGGCTCGCCGCCGTCGAGATCGACGCGATACAGCTCGCTTTCGAGCGGCTCGTATTCCCAGTCGTCGGCGAGGTTGGACGAGACGATCAGCGCGCGGCCGTCGCGCGTCCAGGCCGGTTGCCCGTTGACGTTGTACTTGCCGCGCGTCACCTGCCGCGGCGCACCGCCGTCGGACGAGACGACGAACACGTGCGTGTAGGCCGGATCGACGTACCCGGCGCCGTCGATGCGATAGATCACGCGATCGACGAGCTTGGGCGGCGGCGACCACTCGGCGCCTTTCGGCGGCGTCGGCAGTTTCGCGAGCGGCTCGGACTCGGCCGGCACCCGCGCGACGAACGCGATCTGCTTGCCGTCCGGCGACCACGACAGCGCGCGCGGACCTTGCGTCAGATGCGTGATCGCGGCCGACTCGCCGGTGTCGATCCAGCGCACGAAGATCTGCGCCTTGCCGTCGGCCTCGGCCACGTAGGCGAGGCGTTTGCCGTCGGGCGACCACGCGACGCCGCCGTCGTTCGCGGCGCCGCTCGTCAGCGGACGGTTGCGGCGGCCGTCGGCGTCGACGATCCAGAGATTGGCGCGCTTGCGGTCTTTCATCACGTCGAACCAGTGGCGCTGGTAGACGACGCTGCGTCCGTCGGGCGACAGCTCGGGCGCGTCGGCCCACTCCAGGCCGAACACGTCCATCGGCTGCAGCACGCGCGGATCGGTCGGCGCGTCGCCGGCGTGGGCGACTCCGCACAGGATCAGGGCCACCACGATGAGGCTGTGACGCATGGACGCACTCCGGTTCGGACGGGAACCGCGATTGTGCGCAGCGCCGTATCGGCGCGACAGTGACGTTGGTTTGCGCAAAAGCGTGATACGCGGGCGTCGGCTTTTTCGAGTAATGCCCGATTCGTCGCCCGACTACGCGGACGCACGCTTGGCGGCGTCGATGGCGCTGTCGATGCGAGCGACGAAACCGGTTTCCGCGGAACAGGTCATGACGAGCCGTTCAGTGGCGCGCGTCATCGCAACGTACAGCAGCTTCGCTTCGATGGCGTCATCGTCGTCCGTTCCGGGAAACGCATGGACGGCGGGAATGAACACCTGTTCGAACTCCAAGCCCTTGCTCGAGTGTATCGAGACGAGCTTGACGCTCGGTGGACCGTCGAAGAGAGAATCCTTGTCCCGGCTGTCCTTCGCGTAGCGGTAAGGCAGTCCTCGACGATTGAGCACGCGTGCCACGGCGTCGGCATGCGCGCCGTGGCGCCACAGCACCGCGATGCGATCCAGCGGTCGGCCGTCGGCGGATGCGTCGGCGATCTGGGCGGCGAGCATCTGTGCTTCGGCCGCGAGAGATGTGCAGCGCGCAAGCTCAGGCACCGGGCCGTGTCGACCGACACTTTCGGGCGCGATGGCATGTGGAGCGTCCTCGTCGCCGTCGTCCGCGCCGAAGACGTCGTTGACGAACGCACGGGCGACGGCCAGCACTTCGTAGGTATTGCGATAGTTGAGCTTGAGTACGGTCGTGCGCCCGCGCGCCTCGATGCCGACGCTCGCGAAGCTGAATTTGCGCCGTGTCCCTGCCGCATAGATAGATTGCGCATCATCATAGAGGACAAGCAGCGCGTTGGTCGCAGGGTCGATCATCTGCACGACCAGACGGAACCACTCCGGTTCGAAATCATGGCCTTCGTCGATGAGCACAGCGCCGTACTGCGCGCGAGGAATCGCGCCACGCTCGACGCCGCGCACGACGGCCTCGACCAGTGACGCGAAAAAGGCTTTTGCGTCGCCGTTGTTCGGCGGCGACGGCACGTGGTAGGTACGCAGCATCAGGCGCACCAGACGTGGAAACTGCGTACGTCGACGCGCGAGTGCAGTCCTTGGATGTCGACGGCATGCGCGAGTCTCGCGGCGAGCGTGCGGTTGAAACACAGAACGAGTATCGGCCTGTCGAGGCTCCGCGCCAGATGCACGCACCGATAGGCGAGGATCATCGTCTTGCCGGACCCGGCGACGCCATGGATGATGCGATGCCCGTCGCCGAGAGAGCGTGCGAGTTGCTCCTGCTGCCGGTCCATGACGCGCACGATGTCGGGTATCGGCAGCGTGCCGGGGTCGGAATCGGGAGGCGACAGGAGGTCGGCTTGCAGCGGCGCGTGCACGCGCATTTCAGGATACAGGTGCCAGCGGATACGATCGATCTGCGGCAGCGTCAGCGGTTCGCGAAATTGATAATTGAACATGTTCCACAAGCGTTCCTGGAACGCTTCCGCGTCGACTCCTTCGGCCATTTCGTCCTGGCAGATGACGAGGTTTTCGGGCCAGATCGTATCGAGCCCGTGTCCGACGAACGTCGCCCGTGAAATATTCGCGAGTACGACGCCGTGACCGCGCGGCATTGCAAGTTTTCCCGCATGCGAGTGTCCGGGCGGATTCACGAGCGCGGGATCGCGCTCCAGCATGTCGCACAAATACTCCAGAATGCCGCGCGCTTGTCTGATCGGGTTCGCCGCTTCGACGAGACCGCGGTCGGTGAGCAGCGTCGTCGACGATTTGTTGAAGTCGTGGATCGTGCCGATCTTCCAATCCTTGACCTCCAGTACGAGCAGGCCCCGGCGAGGATGGAGGACGACGAAGTCGGGGCGCCGCTGCAGCCGTCCGACAGCGACGTCGTGCCAAGCCCAGTAGTCGTCTTCGAGCGTTTCGACGAGTCGTTGAGCGAAACGACGTTCCCCGCCGTTCTTGCGCGGCACACCCGGGATGAGATTGGCCAAGCGCGCCCTCCCGCGATCCATCGACGCATCCCACGGTAGCGCGCCTCGCGAGCGCCTGCAAGACAGGTGCTTTTATGGACTCTTCTCGAAAACAACGAAGTCACACTGTCAATATGGGCGGCGTCGCGCCTTCCGTTGAGAACGGCCGTCCGTGGCCGAGTTGAAGTGATACCGCAAAGAACGACGATCAGTACTCGCTGCGCACCGTCACGCCGGAGAACCCGCTCGCCGCGTGCAGGCTCACGTAGTAGTAGCCGGCCGGCGGGTTGTTGACGACGATGGCCTCGCCGTTGCCCGCGTTCGTCGAGCGCTGCGTCCAGCTCGTCGTATACGCCCAGCTCGCCGTGTTGCCGTACAGGTTGGCGTCGCCGGTGCCGCCGCTCGTCGTGATGCGCAGCTGCGCGGTGCCGGCCGGAATATTCAGGTAAAAGTGCGCATAGTTGCCTTGTGTGGCCGACGCGTTGCCGCGCTGGCAGTTCTTGCCGAGCACGCGCACGTCGGCGTTCGTGCACTCGGGCAGGCCGGTCGACGGCGGCGTGAAGCTCGCCGTCAGCGACACGCCCGAGAACGCGCTGTAGCCGCGCACGAGCACGTGGTAGCGGCCCGCCTGCACATTGGCGATCGTGCACGTTTCCGCATTGCCGCCCGCATACGGCCGGCAGTCGTACGCGCTCGTCGTCGGCGCCGAACCGAAGCGCACGTAGAGATCGGCATCGCCGCTGCCGCCCGACATCGCGAAGCGCAGGTTCGTCGCGCCGGCCGGCACGTCGAACGTGTAGGCGAGCGTGCCGTTCGCGGCGCCCGAGAGGCCCGTCACCGCCACGCCGTTCTGCAGCGCGCCGGTCGTCGACGCGGCCACGGTGACGTTGCGCGTCGTCGTGGCCGTGCCGCCGCGATCGTCGGTGACGGTCAGGCTGACCGTATAAGTGCCGGCTGCCGCGTACGTCTTCGACGGATTCGTCGCGGTCGACGTGCTGCCGTCGCCGAAGTTCCACTGACGCGACGCGATGCTGCCGTCGCTGTCGGTCGAGCCGTCGGTGAACGTCGCGGTCAGCGCGTTCGTCGCGAAACCGAAGTTCGCGGTCGGCGGCACGTTCGGCGTGCCGCCGCAGCCGGTCGACGCGGGATTTGCCACGCACGCGAGGAACGTGCGGAAGCCCGCGTCGTAGCGCGTGCCGAGGCCGCTCATGAAGCTCGCGTAGCCGGTGTAGTTGCCGGGACGCATCAGCGCGAGGATCGACGCGACGTCGGCGGGCTTCTGCTCGAACATATAGCGCACGCCGAGGTAGCCCCAGCGGTAGACCAGCGTCGTGCCGCTGTTGTAGTCGTTCTGGAACACGCGACTCAGCGCGTACGTGCCGGCCGCCGCCTCGTCGACCGCCGCGGTGTAGGCAAGATTGCGATAGCTGTACGACAGGTACTCGGCGAGGCCTTCGACCCACCACACGGTCTTTTGCGTCATCGCCGCGCCGAAGTCGCCGTACATGTCGTAGCGGCCGTCGAGGTAGTGCACGTATTCGTGCGTGAGGTTCCAGATCTCGAACGTCGGGCGCACCCACTCGGCCTCGTACGCGATGAAGCGCGCCTGGTTGCCGGCGACCGAGGGATCGCCTTCGAGGTACATGCCGCCGTTGTTCGTGTCGATGCCGAACAGCGCGCCGGCATACGTGCCGTAGTCGGTGCTCGAATCGAAGATCACCATTTCGAGCGCGGCGTTGTTGTCGTTCGCGACCGGCGTGCGATTGGTCGCGAGCTTCGTGTGGAAGTAGTTCTCCTGTCCCGCGACGGTCGTGCAGGTCGAGGCGAGTTCGGACGCGCTCATCGACTGCGCGCGCAGGCGCAGCGTGCTGCTGCAGTTGTGCGTGATCGGCAATGCGGCGGCTTCGACGCGCGCGACGAAGTCGCACAGGTTGTAGTAGCCGCAGTTGGCCTTGTCGTACCACTCGACCATTTCGCCGATGCCGACCCACAGCGGCGCGCTCGCGCCGGTGACCGAGCTGCGTTCGAGCAGCGTGCGCGCGCGCGACTGCGCGAGCGACTTCAGGCTGCCGGTGTACTGCAGAAAGCGGCCGAGTTCGCGGCCGGCGTTCGACACGAGATAGCCGTTGTCGCCGCCGAGCTGCGAGAAGTGGTTGTTGGCAAAGTTGTACAAGGTGTCGACGATCGAAGTGTCGGACTGCACGAGCGTGACGAACTCGGGTACCTGGTGACCGCGAAACAGCGCATAGAAGCTCGAATTGACCGACGCGTTCATCCAGTAGTACGGCGCGAACGTCGACGGGTTGTAGCTCGCCAGCAGCCGCTTGACCACGTAGAGGTAGCGCGCGTTCTGCGTCGAACTGTCGATCAGCGTCATGAACTCGGACAGGATCTCGCCGTGCGCGTCGTTGACGAGACCGAAGCTCGAACTGCCCGCGAACGCATCCATCGCCGGCCGGATCGCGTTGACGAGCGACGTGCCGTAGCTGCCGACCGCCGTGTCGTAGAACTGCACGTAGTAGCCGGCGCGCAGGTACAGGATCAACTGCAGGATGCCGCTCGCGTTCGTGCCGTTGTAGCTCGCCGCGGCGCTCTGCAACGCGTTCGCGACCGTCACCATCTGCGCTTCGCGGAACGCGCCGTAGGCCGTCGAGCCCGACAGGCCGAACAACGAATTGACGCATTCGGTGCTCGCGCCCTTGATCGCCGCGACGAGGCTCGCGCCGGTTGCCGACGCAAACACCGACGTGTCGCAGACGGCCTTCGCGATCGACGCGGAAGGGCGGTGCGCTTTATGCGCGGCGTCGTCGGGCAGGTCGTAGTCGGCGCGGCGCGCGTCGGGCGACGACTGCGGCGGACGCCGCGACGCCGGCTGCGGTTCGCGGCGCAGATGCGCGTCGGGCGCGGCGGCGTCGAGCGCGGCCGTCTTGCCGAGCGACGACGGCGCGGCAAAGCGTTCCGCACCGATCTCCTGCGCGAACGTCGACGTCGCGGCCAAGGCGAACCCGGCGGTGAGCGCGACGGCAAGCGCGGTACGCACGATCGCGTGCGGTTGAAACGTGAGACTCGTGGACATGTTCCCCTCTCGTGGTTGATGTGGTGTGCCGCCGACGGTCTTGTCCGTCGCCGCGTGCGGCGCGTGACCGTCCGACGCCGGCCGCGCCGCGGCCGACGTGTGAACGAGTTCACTTTGGTGCAACGCGGCATCGTCCCGGTGCCGCGTCGCGACGCCCCCCGGCATCGCGTTCATACAAATACGCCGCCGCAAGCGTCGGTATTCGACGCGACCGCGGACGATGCGAAGCGGCGTAATCGGCCGCGTCGCCGGATCCATTGAACGGCCGCAGGCATGACGCCGTCACCCGACATCTCGGACGTTGCCACCGCCACTTTGTCGTCCGGCCCGCCATGCACGCACTCGATGCGAAAGACCGCCAGCTGCTCGACCTTCTGTGCCGCAACGCGCGCCTGCCGCTCAAGACGCTCGCCGCGCGCGTGGGTCTTGCGCGAAGCTCGCTGCGCGAGCGCGTCGCGCGGCTCGAGGCGAGCGGCGTGATCCGCGGCTACCGCGCCGACGTCGACTGGCCGGCGCAGGTGCCGCTCGTGCGCGCGTATCTCGTCGTGCGGCTCGTGCGCACGCCGGCGCCGGCGCTGCTCGCGCGGTTGCGCGAGCGGCGCGAAATCGAACGCTGCAGTTCGGTCAGCGGAGAGATCGACCTGATCCTCGCGGTCGCGACCGACACGCTCGATGCCGTCACCGACACGCGCGACTGGCTGTCGGCGCAGCCCGAAGTGATGTCGGTCGTGACCGAGACCGTGCTGCGCGAGGAGTTTCGGCGCTAGCGGGGTCGTATCGCATCGCGCATTCGTGTGCCGGCATGCCGTGCGCACGGCTGTCATGCAATCCGCATCGCGCGCTGCATCTTCATCCGTCGCGCCGCCGCGCCGTCGCGGCGGATGGCGCTGGCACGCCGATTGCGTCGCAGCGAGGCAACGCACGCCGCGCCATCGACCGACGCCATGCCCGAGGGACCGACCATCGTCATCCTGTGCGAGGAAGCCGCCCACCTCGTCGGCATGCGCATCAAGGAAGCGAGCGGCAACACGCAACTCGATGCCGCGCGCTTCGTCGGCCGCAAGATCGTCGCGCTGCGCTCGTGGGGCAAGCATTTTCTCGTCGAGTTCGACCGCTTCACGCTGCGCGTGCATTTTCTGTTGTTCGGCCGCTACGCGATCGACTCGGAACGCAAGGGCGCGACGCCGCGGCTGCATCTGGCCGGCGCGCGCGGCGAGCTGAACCTCTACGCGAGCGCGCTGCGCCTGATCGAGGAGCCGCTCGACGAGGTCTACGATTGGCGCGGCGATGTGATGTCGGACGCGTGGAGCCCGTCGCTCGCGCGTCGCAAGCTCGCCGAGCGGCCGAACCTCCTCGCGTGCGACGCGCTGCTCGACCAGGACGTGTTCGCTGGCGTCGGCAACATCATCAAGAACGAAGTGCTGTTTCGCATCCGCGTGCACCCGGCGTCGCGCGTCGGCGCGCTGCCGCCGGTCAGGCGCAACGCGATGGTGCGCGAGGCGCGCACGTACGCGTTCGAGTTCCTCAAGTGGAAAAAGGCCAATGTGCTCAAGCGGCACCTGCTCGTGCACGCGCGCGAGGAATGTCCCGAGTGCGCAGGCCCTATCGAACTTGCGACGCTCGGCACGACGAAGCGCCGCGCGTTCTTCTGCCCGCGCTGCCAGGTGCGCTACGGCGACGGGGCGCACGCGCGCAAGCGCACCACACGGCGGCGTGCCGGATGAACGCGCCGCCTGCCGGCGCCGCGCTGCGCATCGGCTGCGCGGGCTGGGCCATCAGCCGCGACGACAAGCCGTTCTTTCCGGAGCAAGGCACGCATCTGGAACGCTACGCCGCGGTGTTTCCGGCGGTGGAGATCAATTCGTCGTTCTACCGATCGCACCGGCCGGCCACGTACCGGCGCTGGGCCGCGAGCGTGCCCGAGCGCTTCCGCTTCGCGGCGAAGCTGCCGCGCACGATCACGCACCACGGTCGCCTCGTCGGCACGCTGCCGCTGCTCGACGCGTTTCTCGGCGAGGTCGGCCCGCTTGGCGACAAACTCGGCGTGCTGCTGGTGCAGCTGCCGCCGAGCCTTGCGTTCGATGCGCGCCATGCCGGACTGTTCCTGCGCGCGTTTCGCGCACGCTACGGCGGCGGGCTGTGCGTCGAGCCGCGGCACGCGTCGTGGTTCGGCGACGCCGCCGAAGAGCTGCTGCGGCGCCTGCGCGTCGCGCGCGTCGCCGCCGATCCGGCGCTGAACACCGCGGCGGCCGAGCCCGGCGGCGACCCCTCGCTTTGCTACACGCGCCTGCACGGTGCGCCGCGCATGTACTGGTCGGACTACCGCGCCGCGGCGCTCGCGGCGATCGCGCGGCGCCTCGCGCTGGAACGCGCGCGCGGCGCGGACAGCTGGTGCGTGTTCGACAACACCGCCGCGGGCCGCGCCATGCCGAACGCGCTCGCGCTGTGCGCGCTGACCGGCACCGGGCGTCTGCGCACCTGATCCGCGGCCGTCGAGTTCGCTCGTTGGCCGTGCCGCTGAACCTTGCGTGAGCGGTCGTGCATCGTGCGTCGCGCACGCGAGACCGATCATGCGGAATGCCGCATGCCGCACGAAACGATCATGCGGGCGTAAGGCCGAATGCGGCGTCGGCGGCGCCGCATCGGATGGCACGGTTGTTGCGATGACTACGCCAAACCGGCAAGGGGATTCCCATGAACGAGCTTTCTTTTCTGCAGGACGTCGCGAGCGGTCCGACCGTCTGGCGGCGCGGCCAGCCCGACTTCCTCGCCGCGCAGTGGCTGCGCGACGCGCTTTCGGCGTGCGGCTACCTGCGCCTCGGCACCTCGCGCCGCATCGACGATTCGCTCGAGGGCGAGGAGTCGTTCTGCGTGCTCGGCCTGACGCCGGCGGGCGAAAGCCACAAGGCGCGCATCGAGGCCGACCGCGCGCGGCCGCTGTGGAACCGCCGCGCGCGCACGGACGCGCACGCGGTGCACGCCGCCGCCGGCTGACGCGCGCTGCGGCGCAACGGTGGACGTTTGCGTTTTGCAACCTGTGGTCTATTGCATAACGCTGCGAACGGCTATTTCGACAGCAGCGAAGGCTGTGCGTCGTACCACTTCTCGGCGCCGATCAGCTTGAAGTCGCGCTTGCCATTGTCGATGTCGAGCGCGAGCCCGAGCTTGCCCCAGCCGAGGTAGAGATTGCCGTCGACGGCCTTGTCGGCATGACGCAGCCGCGCCTTGAGTTCGAAGCGGCGGTTCTGCGCGACGACGTCGTCGAAGATCATCCGGCCCGGCTTGATGTCGACGCGCGCCGCGAGCTGCGTCGTGCCGGCGTCGACGAGCTTGAGCACCCAGCCCGGGTAGTCACGGTGGCGCGAGAACAGCGCGAGCAGCACGCCGACGTTTGCGAGTTGCGCGTTCGCCGTCGCGTCGAGGTTGAACGGCCGCGCCCATTCGAGCCTGCCGCGCTTCACGCTGAAGTCGGCCCACCAGTTGACGGCGTTCGCGCGATCGCTATTGGTCACCGCGACGTTGCGCAGCTTGAGCGTCGTGCCGTCGAAGTCGAAGCGCTTTCCGCCGAGGTCGGCCTGCGCGAGCTTGCCGCCGAGGTCGACATCGCCTTCGAGTTCGATCTCGCCGAAACGCAGCTGCGCGCCGCGGGCGGCGACGCCGAGCGTGCCGCGGGCGATGCGGCCCTCGGCGTCGAGCGACACGTCGCCACCGAGCGTGCCGGTGCCGCGCAGGAGCTTCACCGCGTGCTGCGGCAGGTAGGCGTTGTACACGCCGATATCGGGAATCCGCGCGTCGCCGAATTTGAGCTGCGCTGTGAGCTTGTCGCGGAACTGCGCGAGCTTGCCGGTCGACGACAACGACAGAGCGAGATTCTTGCCGAGCCCGAACACCGCTTTGGCATCGTCGTCCGACGTGATGCGATATTCGTCGACGGCGATATCGAGCCGCGGCGCGAGCGTACCGTCGCTGCCGGCGCCGATGCGCCCGTCGGCGCGTGCGCGGCCGACGATGCGATGGCCCTGCACGACGGCGTCGAGCGCGACGTCGGGAATCTTCAGCGTCGTGCCCGGCGCGATCGCGCCGTTCTCGAGTTTCACCTCGGCGTCGATCGCGCCGGCGCCGTCGAGCGTGAGCCACGACACGCGCGTGAGCAGCGGACCGAGCCACGCGAGCGATTCGAAGCGCCAGCGCACGCCGACGCGTCCGCCGACGTGTTCGAGCAGCGTGTGCCACGCGCCGTCGAGCGGCATTTTTTTGTCGCAAGGTGCAATTGTGCGTCGATGCCGCCTTCGCCGTCGGGCGGCGGCGGCAGCTGCAACGACAGATCGATGCGTTCGCCGACCGTCGCGGCCAGCGTCGCGGTCGCCTGCGACGCCTTGCCGCCGGCGTCGGCCGTCAGCGGCACGGCGAGGTCGAACTTGCCGCCGCGCGCGAGCTCGCCGCGGGCGAGGTGCAGGTCGATCTTGAGATTGCCGTGCGCGGCATCGTCGACGGTGCCGTGCAGGTGCCGCGTCGAATCCATGACGAGCGCGAGACCTGGCGTGCGGCCGTGCGCGGCGACGCGCACGTCGGTCAGCGCGAGCTTGCGCCAGCCGGCCGCCTCGTCGCGCCGATGCCGCGCGATCGCGAGATCGACGTCGAGCGTGGCGCCGGTCAGCCAGTGCCGCTTGCCGTGGCGCACCGAGACGTCGCGCAGCGCGAACCGCGACGGCAGGATTTCCATCGCGCCGCCGCGCAGCACCTTGACGAACGAAAAGCGCGCGGAGCCGTCGCCGGTCAGTTCGGTGTCGCCGTAGCGCACGCGGCGCAGATGCGGCGTTTCGATGCCGCCGAAGCGCAGCGTCCAGCCGCCGGGACGGTGTTCCGGCGGCGCAAGGTCGGGCGCGTGCGTCAGCGTCGCGTCGACGTCGTCGGCGATCACCCACGGCACGTCGAGCGTGCGCGTCATGAGCGGCAGGATGCCGATGCGGCCGCTCGCGCGCGTCGCCGTCGCGTGCCATTCCACCTGCCGCACGTGACCGCGCGCGACGACCTTCCACATCATGATGTCGCCGGGCCACAGCGACAGTCCGTGCTGCCAGTGCAGCGAGAATTTCTCGGGCTTGCGATTGACGATCTGCGGTCCCAGCGGCGTATTCAGCAGCACGTTGATCGCGACGACGTACGCGGCCCAGACGAGCGCGAGCGCGACGACGAGCCGCCGCGCGAGCCGCGCCGCCGGGCCGCGCGCGCTCAAGGCTTGGGCGCGCCTTGCGCGGCGCCGGGCGCGTCGGCGAGGTAGTTCGCGAGCGCCTGCGCGCTCGGCACGCCGGCGAACTTGCGGCCGTTGACGTAGAACGACGGCGTCGCGTTGACGCCGATCGCGCGGCCGAGCGCGACCGAGGCGTCGATCGCGGCGAGCGCGCTCGCGTAGTCCTTCGATTCGGGATTGCCGACGCAGGCGTCCCAGCGCTTGAGATCGAGCTTTGCCGCGGCCACGAGTTCGCGGCTCTTGGGCAGCACGTTGTCCTTGTTGAACGTGCCCTGTTGGTTGTAGTACGCGTCGTTGAGCGCCCAGAACGCGTCGGCTTTCTGCTGCTGCGCGCACTGCGCCGCGAGCGCCGCGTTGCGCGCCCACGGATGAATCGAATCGAGCGGAAACGGCATGACGACGTAGCGCACGTCGGCGCCGCGCGCGGCGAGCAGTTCGTCGACGGCCTTCGATGCGCGCGCGCAGTACGGGCACTGGTAGTCGGAGAACTCGACGAGCGTGATCTTCGCCTTCGCGTTGCCGCGGTGCGCGACGCCGGCGGTGGCCTTGGCGAGCTGCGCGTGGCGTTCGGCGGCTTCCTTCGCCTGCGTCTGTTCGCGCTGCGCCTTGGCGGCATCGAGCGCGGCGACGTCGAGGATCTCGATCGGCTTGCCCTGCAACAGATACAGCGTGCCGCGCTCGGACAGCATGAATTGCTGCGTGCGGCCCTTGTCGAATTTCAGCGTGCCCGTGCGCAGGCCGTCGACGCCGGGCGGCGACAGCGATTCGACGCTCGGACCCGCGTTGGCCAGCTGCGGAAACTGGAACACGAGGTTCGCCACGATCTGCTGGTGCAGCGGCGGGGCGGGCGGCTCCGGCGGCGCCGGGGTTTGCGCGGCGGCCGGCAGTGCGGCGGCGGCGAGAAAAACGAAACGGCACGCGAACGCGAAACGCAACGACATGGGACGGCTCCGATGAACGCGGCGATCGGCGGCCGCGCGGTCGGAGTGTACAACGCGAAACCGGCGATGCCGCGGCTAGCGCTTCTTCGACAGCACGTACATGCCGCTCATGACGAGCGCGCAGCCGGCCGACTGCCACAGCGTGATCGGTTCGGCGAGCAGCCACGCGCCGAGCAGCAGCGTCGACACCGGCCCGACCATGCCCGCTTGCGACGCGCTAGGCGCGCCGATGCGCGCGACCGCCCACATCGTCAGCACGACCGGTGCGACGGTGCAGAACACCGCGTTGATCGCCGACAGGCCGTAGACCGGCGAGGGCAGGTCGACGAGGGCGCTCCACGGCCGCAGCACGGCGTACTGGAGCACGCACGCGACGGTCGACACGCACATCGCGTAGGCGACGAGCCGCGTCGGCCCGACGCGCGCGACGAGTTCGCCGGTGCCGATGAGGTACAGCGCGTACGACAGCGCCGAGCCGAACACGAGCGCCGTGCCGAGCGCCACCTTGTCGCCGGCGAACGACAGGTCGTGCGCGAACACGAGCACGATGCCGGCGTAGGCGATCGCCATGGCGAGCCATTGCCGGCCGGCGATGCGGCGCTTGAGCGCGAACGTGCTGATCAGCAGCACGAACGACGGCGTCAGGAACAGGATCAGCCGTTCGAGCCCGGCGGTGATGTACTGCAGGCCGAGAAAATCGAGAAAGCTCGACAGGTAGTAGCCGACGAGGCCGAGCCCGACGATCATCGCGCGGTCGCGCCAGGCGAGCGACGGCCGCTTCGCACACTGCCACGCGGCGATGGCCGCGAAGAACGGCGCGGCGAAGATCATGCGCAGCGTCAGCACCGTGACGGCGTCGACGTGGTAGCGGTACATCAGTTTGGCGACGATCGCCTTGGCCGAGAACAGCACGGCGCCGGCGCCGGCCAGTGCGAGGCCTCGGCGGTAGTCGGCAAGCGGGATCGAAGACGTGGCGGTCGGCGCGGCGACGGCGTCGCGGCCGGAGGGCGGTACGGACATGCGGCGAGTATAGGCGGCGTGCGCGGCGTGAAACCGTGCCGATAGTTTTCATCGAAGCATCGTCGAGCAACGCTCGCTGTTGCGGCGGCGCGCGACGTTGCATGCTATGCGACCGTGCGACTTTCCTGGAGCGACGATGAGCGGCGACGACAAGCGCGTGGCGTTCGATTTCGAAGTGGACTTCTCGAACGGCGGCGGCATCCAGGGGCAGGGTTTTCGCCTCGACATCGACGGCGACGACATCGACGATGCCGCGCTCGCCGCGTACATCGTGCGCGACCTGCGTCTGCTGATGGTCGGCGCCGTGCGCATTCTCAACAAGACGATCATCCGCGAACGGCACAAGCGCGCCGCGGCGAGCGCGGCGGGCGCGGTGTCGATGGACGCGCCCGTGATCGTCGACCTCGCGCACACGATCGAACACGGCATGATCACGTACCGCGGACTGCCGGCGCCGATCGTCTGCGATTTTCTGAGCCGCGAGGCGTCGCGCGCGCACTACGCGCCCGGCACTGAATTTCAGATCGGCCATATCGCGATGTGCTCGAACACCGGCACGTACGTGGACGTGCCTTTCCATCGCTATGCCGACGGCGAGGATCTGGCGGACGTGGACGTCGGAAGGCTGGCGAATTTGCCGGGCGTCGTCGTGCGCGTGACCGGCATGAGCGGTCGCGCGATCGATCGCGAGGCGTTCATGGCGAGCGACGTCGCCGGCAAGGCGGTACTCGTACACACGGGGTGGGCGGCCCACTGGCGCACCGACCGTTACTTCGAAGGGCATCCGCACCTCACCGCGGCGGCGGCGCAATACCTCGTCGACGCCGGCGCGAAGCTCGTCGGCATCGATTCGCTGAACATCGACGACACGTCGGGCGGCGAGCGGCCGGTGCACACGATCCTGCTCGGCGCGGGCATTCCGATCGTCGAGCATCTGCGCGGGCTCGAGCAGCTGCCGGAAAGCGGCTTCCGGTTCACGGCGGCGCCGCCGAAGGTGCGCGGGATGGGGACGTTTACGGTGCGGGCGTTCGCGGCGGTGTAACGGGTTCTTCGGCTTGCGCTCGTTCCGGGGGCTTCGCTTGAATGGAGCGAATTCGCCCTCTGACGGGGTGGGGCACGTTTTGCTTCGACTGGCCGAAGTCACGCTTCGCTCGTTATCTCAGCGCAGGCGGGGATCCAGCTTTTGACGTTGCTGTCGTCGTTGACGGTCGCTTCGTCGTTTTCGCTTGGCTTTCGACAAAGCGTTCCGCCCGCCTGCCGGCGGGCGTCTTACTTTCTTTGTGTGGACAAAGAAAGTAAGCAAAGAAAACCACCCCAGCTGCCACGCCCTCCGGGCATCCTGCCCTCCGGGACCGCAAGCGCCCGGCGGGGTCCGTCGATGGTCCATCCTGGACCGCGGCGGACGACGCACATCCGTGTGCGTCCCCTGCGGGCCTTATCGCCGGGCACTTGCTCGCGGCAGATGGGGCCCCGGGTGAAGCGGGCGGCTTCCTGCCGCCAGAGGCAACAGCAACAGCAACAGCAACGGCAACAGCAACAGCAACGGCAACGGCAACGGCAACAGCAACGGCAACGGCAACGGCAATGGCAATGGCCGGAGCGCGGCATTTCTACAAAACCGTCATACCGGCGGAGGCCGGTATCCAGCTTGTCGGTGTCCGCGAGAACCGGGCCTAGGAGCTGGATACCAGCCTGCGCTGGTATGACGAGCAGAGAAAAGGCGAAGGCAGAAGCAGAGATGAGCCAAGAAATCGCCGCGCTTCGTCTGTTGCCGTTGCCGTTGCCGTTGCCGTTGCTGTTGCTGTTGCTGTTGCTGTTGCTGTTGCTGTTGCATCTGGCGGCAGGAAGCCGCCCGCTCTCCCTGGGGCCCCGTCGGTCGCGGCGAGATCGTGGAGGATCAGCCCGCGCAGCGGGTGCGCGCAGGGATGCGCGCAGTTCGTTGACGGGCCATGGATGGCCCATCAACGAACCCCGGAGCGATCTCGCGGAGTCGGAGGGCATGGATGCCCGGAGACCGCGGCCGTCGGGGTGTCCTTGGGGATGCAAGGGGGAGTTGGACAAGCAACTCCCCTTGCTCGCTCGCGGCAGCGAGCGAAACGCCTTGTTCAAAGCCATGCAAAAACTACAAAGCAACAAGAAAAACTGGGCCCTGGGGTTCGCCAGGATGACGAGCGGATTCGCGGCAGCGAGCGAAACGCTTTGTTCAACGCCGAGCAGAAGATACAAAGCGACAACAACATCAAAAGCTGGATCCCAGCGTTCGCTGGGATGACGAGCGGATTCACGGCAGCGAGCGGAACGCTTTGTCCAAGCCAGGCAAAAACTACAAAGCGATCAAACTTCACCGATCTCGCGCGCCCCCGCGATCGCCCGCGACGTCGCAAGACCGATCAGGCGCGACACCACGAGCGCGATGTACATCACGCCGGCGAACTGCTCGAGCATCACCAGCGCGCGCGCCTGCGGCCGGATCGGCATCACGTCCGACAGCCCCACGCCCGAGAGCACGCTGAAGCTCAGGTACAGCAGTTCGAGCCAGGTTCGCGGCGCCTCGGCGTTGACGGCCGCCGTGAAGCTGCCCGGGTACCAGTGCTGGCACGCCGAGTACGCGAACGCGAACGCCCATGCGAGCAGCGTGAACGTCGCACCGGCCGCGTAGATTTCGTCGAGGCTCACGCGGTGGTCGCGCAGCATGTAGGCGATGAGGCCGGCGGCCGTGTACAGATACAACGCGCCTTCGAACAACTGCGCGTACGGCATCGC
The DNA here is from genome assembly GCF_025717065.2 of Tahibacter soli. GTDB lineage: Bacteria > Pseudomonadota > Gammaproteobacteria > Xanthomonadales > Rhodanobacteraceae > Tahibacter > Tahibacter soli. The sequence continues at coordinate 46,447 of NZ_JAOVZO020000014.1, forward strand.
GCCGCCGTAGGGCGTCAGTCCCGCGACCAGCAGCAACACGACGGCCGGCAGCGCGAGCGTCCACGCGATCCAGTTCAGCGCCGGGCTGCGGTTGACGACGCGTAGCGCGAGCGCCAGCACGGCGATGCCGAACACGCCGAACAGCGCGCGGCCGGCGTCGGTGTTTTCCATGAACGGGTACAGCGCCACGCCGGCCAGCTGCACCGCGAGCAGCGAGGCGGACGGGTTGCGGCGCAGGCCGGCGAGCATCTTGAGGGGCAGTCGGTTCGTCATGGGCGCGAAGTAGAGCAGATCGCCGCCGTTCGCGCACGAACGCCGAAGATGCGGCGCCGTCTGCGCGCCGGCGTGTACGGATCCAAAAAGAGCGAATGGTGCAACCTGTAAAAATCGACAGTGCGGCGCGGCGCGCGCGCCTGACAGTTCTGGCAGGGAAGCGCGAGCGCGCGGCGACGGTACTTTGCCGGCGAGCCGCCGTCGTCTCGACCCTTCATCCAACAGGAACGCAAACCATGATCATCAATTCGATTGCCGACGGACAGGTCGAAGCCAACGACCTCGTCGTGTTCAACCCGCGCGAAATTCTCTACACGATCAAGGGTTCGTCCGGTTCGCTGACCGGCACCGTCGCGCCGCAGTCGTACGCGGTCGTCAACGCCGCGGCGACCGGCCGGCCGCCTTACCAGGTGACGCTTGGCTACGTGAACCAGTCGTACCAGGCGAAGCCCGTGACGGTCGATCGCGACGACGCGATGGTGACGTTCTGGATGTGCTTCCCGGCCGGTCCGAACGGTCCGACCTCGCTCGTCTACGCGAACCAGGAGTGAGCGTCGCGGAGCCGGCCGGTCGCGCCGGCTCCGACGCCCTATGAACGCGATCCTCGCCGATTCCGACGCCGCCCTTGCGCGGGCCGCGCAACTCGCCCGCGCAGGCGCATTGGCCGATGCGGCGGCCGTTCTCGCCGATGCGGTCGCCGCGCAGCCGGCGTCGGTGCCGGCGATCGTGAGTCTCGCCGCATTGCACCAGGCGCTCGGCGCGCCGCATGCGGCATTCGACGTGCTCGTGCGCGCGCTCGCGCACATGCCCGAGCGCGCCGAACTGCACTACGCGATGGCCGGCGTGCTGCGCGACGTCGGCGATGCCGGGCAGGCGGTCGCCGCGTGCGACGAAGCGCTGCGCCTGCAGCCGGGCTGGGCCGACGCGTACAACCGGCTCGGCCAGTTGCACGAATCCGCCGGCCGTCCGCTTGCGGCGTTGCTCAACTATGACGCCGCGGCTGCCGCGGCGCCCGCGTGGCACGCGCCGCGGCACAACCAGGCGACGATGTTCGCGCGGCTCGGCCGGCGCGAAAACGCCGAAACGGCGTTGCGCGCATCGCTGGCGCTCGCGCCCGATTTCGCGCCGTCGCACAACGATCTGGCGAGTCTGCTGCTGACCGACGGCCGCTACGACGAAGCGTGGCCGCACTACGAATGGCGCTTCGGTGGCGCCGCGCCGCCGAAGTTTCCCGGCAGCACGGCACCGGTGTGGAACGGCGAACCGCTCGACGGCGCCGTCGTGATGGTGTGGATCGAGCAGGGGCTCGGCGATCACCTGCAGTTCGCGCGCTGCGTGCGCGCGATCGGCGAACGCGGCGGTCGCTGCTGGCTGCAGGTGCCGGCGCCGCTGTTTGCCTTGTACGCTTCGCTCGCCGGCGTCGAGCGCCTCGTGCGCCACGACGAGACGGTAGAAGGCTACGATTGGCAAATTCCACTCTTGAGTCTCGCGCGGATCGCCGGTGCGCCGCACGGCGACGCGATCGCGCCGGTGCCTTATCTGCGCGCGCCGCCGCTCGTCGACGCGCAGCGCGAAGCGCTCGCGGCGCACGACGACGGGACGTTCAAGGTCGGCTTCGTCCGGGCGAGCCTGCGCAGCCATCCGGCCGCCGCGCGGCGCGACTGTCCGCTCGACGCGCTGCTGCCGCTGGCGAACGTGCCCGGCGTGCGCCTGTACTCGCTGCAGTTTGGCGAGGAAAGCGGTGCGCTCGCCGGCACGAACGCGGTCGATCTCGGCCCGGTGCTCGGCGATTTCGCGCAGACCGCGGCGCTGGTCGAAGCGATGGATCTCATCATCACGGTCGATACCGCGATGGCACATCTCGCCGGCGCGCTCGGCAGGCCGACGTGGCTGCTCGTCGGCGAACCGGCCGACTGGCGCTGGCAGCGCGAGCGCGACGACTCGCCGTGGTATCCGTCGATGCGCCTGTTCCGCCAGCGGGAACCGGGCGAGTGGGGCGATGCGATCGCGCGCGTCGCGGCGGCGCTGCAAGCCCTGGTCGTCGACTAGACGACCGGTCTAATTGCGACTAGAGTACCGCGCCATGCATACCCCCGCCGCCACCGACGTCCGCCAGCACATCCTCGACGTCGCCCATCCGCTGATGCTGCGCAAAGGTTTCACGGCGGTCGGTCTCGCCGAAGTGCTCGCGGCGGCGAAGGTGCCGAAGGGCTCGTTCTATCACTACTTCGGTTCGAAGGAAGCGTTCGGCGAGGCGATGCTCGAAGCCTATTTCGCCGACAACCACGCGCGCACCGACGCGCTGCTCGACGGCCCCGGCACGGCCGCGCAGCGCCTGCTCGCCTACTTTCGCGACTGGCTCGATTCGCAGACGGGCGACGCGGCGCAGAGCCGTTGCCTCGCGGTGAAGCTCGGCGCCGAAGTCTGCGACCTCTCCGAAAGCATGCGCGCCGCGCTCAAGCGCGGTACCGACGGCGTCGTCGAGCGCCTCGCGCGCTGCATCGACGCGGGCAGCGCCGACGGTTCGGTGCCGGCCGCGCCGGATGCGCGTACCACCGCCGTCGCGCTGTACCAGAGCTGGCTCGGCGCGAGCCTGCTGGCCAAGATCGCCCGCGACCGTACACCGCTCGACACGGCCATGGCCGGCACGCGGCAGTTGCTGGGCCTTACTCAGCACGATTCCTGATATTTCAAGCCTGTACCGCACTGTTTTCTTGCGCTCGTGAACTAGACGACCGGTCTAATTTATTCCTCTCCACTGTGCCATTCGCAGGAGTTGAACCCATGCCGCAAAGCGATACCGTCAATCGCCGCATCGTGCTCGCCGCCCGCCCGCAGGGCGTGCCGACGCCGCAGCATTTCCATCTCGATGAAGCCGCCGTGCCCGAGCCGGACGACGGGCAGGTGCTGCTGCGCACGCTGTACCTGTCGCTCGATCCGTACATGCGCCAGTTGATGAACGAGATCGGGCCGACCTACGCGCCGTCGGTGGCGATCGGCGCGGCGATGCCGGGCGGCGCGGTCAGTCGTGTCGCGAAATCCAGAAATCCACGGTTTCAGGCCGGCGACGTCGTGCTCGGCAATGCCGGCTGGCAGGACTACGCGCTGTCGAACGGCGACGACCTCGTGGCGCTCGGCGATCTCGCGCAGCCGTCGCTCGCACTCGGCGGCCTCGGCATGCCGGCGTTCACGGCGTACGTGGGCCTCGGCGATATCGGCCGGCCGCAGCCGGGCGAAACCGTCGTCGTCGCCGCGGCGACGGGCGCGGTCGGCGCGGTGGTCGGACAGATCGCCAAACTGAAGGGCGCGCGCGTCGTCGGCATCGCCGGCGGCGCCGCCAAATGCCGCTACGCCGTCGACGAACTCGGCTTCGATGCGTGCACCGACCGGCACGATCCCGCGTTCGCCGAACGGCTCGCCGCCGCGTGCCCGGACGGCATCGACGTGTACTTCGAAAACGTCGGCGGCGCGGTGTTCGACGCGGTGCTGCCGCTTCTTTCCATCGGCGCGCGCGTGCCGGTGTGCGGCGTGATCGCGCACTACAACGACGATGCCACGTCGACCGGCCCGAACCGGCTGCCGCTCCTGACCACGATGATGGTGCAGAAGCGCATCCGCATGCAGGGCTTCGTGATCCTCGACCACTACGCCGATCGCTACGACGATTTCCGCCGCGAGATGGGCGGGTGGGTCGCGAGCGGCCGCGTGAAGCTGCGCGAGGACGTCGTCGACGGTCTGGAAAACGCGCCGGCGGCGTTCGCCGGCCTGCTCGAAGGCCGCAACTTCGGCAAGCTCGTGGTGCGCGTCGCCGATTGAGGCGCGGCTGCCGGCGAGTCAGTCGAGCGTCGCGCGGTCTTCGAGTTCGCGGATGCGCTCGTCGAGCAGCCGCCAGCGCGGGTGCCGGCGGCGCTCGCGCACGTCGCGCGCGTACGCGAGAAACGCGTCGTCGCGATAGCGGATCGGTGCGAGCGCGCGCTGCGGATACAAAGTCCGCAGCGCGTCGCGCAACGCGGCTTCGTCGTCGATCGCGGCGTCGAAGTCGAGCGTGACCGCGCGCACCGACGCGAGCGTGCGCGCGGCGCGCAGCAGGCCGCCGAGCAGGCGTTCGGTGTCGTCGCCGCGCGCCGGTGCTGCTTGCGCCGGATAGTGCCAGCCGGCGCGCTCGAACGACCACGCGACGTCGGCGAGCGGCCGGCGGATATGCAGCACGTGCAGGTTCTTGTCGTGCAGCCAGTCGGCCGTGGCGAACGGCTGCACGACGTCCTTGTACGCGACGCCGGCCGGCTGCACCACGTCGTCGAGAAAGCGCTGCACGCGCGTGAATTCGACCGAACGCTCGGGCGGCGTGAACTTGCGGCTGCCATCTTCGCCGTGCGTCAGCACGAGGCGGTCGCCGTTCAAGATCTCGCCGGCGCTCGTCCACGCCGGCATGCGCAGGTTCAGCGCGGCGGCGGCGTGCTCGTAGACGACGGTGGACAGCGAACGGGGCAGTGCGATGATGAACAGCGACGGCGTCGAGTGCATGCGTGCCCCCTGTGGCTCGGCGGCGGAGTATACACGGGGATTTTCCGGCGTTGTGCGATTCGCGCGATGCGCGGCATCTGCCGCGTCGTCGGCAAGCGCGACTTCCTCTCCCCCGACGCCGTCGGGGGAGAGGAATGCGGTGAGGGGGCGACACCGAAACTCGCCATGGACATCAAAGCGGCATGGCGCTCGCATAGCGATCGTCTCGGAAAAGTGGCGGGCTTTCCCGCCGACTCACGACTAAGCAATCCGAGCGCGAATCCCGCGCCTCGCCGGTCCGGCGATTGGACCGCCGTGCCTTTCCCTTACCGTGAGGACACCGTCATGAACCTGCATACCCTCGTTTCGTCCGCCGCCCTGCTGCTGCTCGGCGTCGCGGCTTCGCCGCTCGCCGTCGCGCAGCCCGTCGTCGTCGGCATCGACACCGGCGGCGTCGTCGTGCCGACCGGGCCCGCCGACGCGCTGTTCATCTCCAAACAGATCGTGATCACGCGCCCGGCCACGCTCGTCATCCATTACTTCTCCGAATGCCAGGTCGAGCGCGGACACGTCGAATTCGACATCGTCGTGAACCAGGGCATTCTCAACGTCACGTCGCGCACCACCGCGCCGACGAACGACATCATGAGCGCGCTGTGTTCGAACGACGGCGATACGACCGAGAGCAATCTGCGCGCCAAGAGCGTCGGCACCGTCGTCGCGTGCACCGTCACGACGCCGGGCGACTACACGGTTCGCGTGCGCGGCCACGTCGAAGGGCCGGGCACGATCGGCCCGGGCTTCGTCGACGACCAGTCGCTCGTCATCGCGCAGCACACGTACTCGGTCGACGTGCTGCCGTGCGTCAACGAGTTGCCGGGTACGTAAGCCGATCTGCCGCGCTCCTCCGATGCCGCCGGAGGAGCGCGCCTCAACGGCCGCGCGTCAGCGGCACTTCGAGCCAGCTGTCGCCGTGCCAGTCGATGTTCAGCGGCTCGCCGCCGTCGGCGCCGGTCTCGTCGCTCACGTCCTTGCCGCTGCCCATATTGATCTGCATCATCGCGATCTTGTTGACCTGCACCAGCGCGACGAGCCGGCTGCCCGGCGCGAAGCGGCGGCTCGTCAATCGGCCGCTCGTGAAGTCGATCGCCTGCTTTTCGCCGGGCGCGAGCAGCGCGCGCCGCGTGAGATCGTCCGCGTAGCTCGCGCGCGTGATGTACCGCGACAACTGGAAATATTCGCCGCTCGCGCTGCGCTCGTACAGGCGCACGGTCACGTCGAAGTCGCGCTTGTTCGTCGTGAACGCCAGATGCCCGGCGAACAGCCCCGACAGTTCGACCGGCTGCGCGAACGGCTCGCTCTCGAACACGAGACCGTTCGCGGCGTCGATCGCGGTATCGGTCACGCCGCCGCGGCCGGCCGGTTCGCGGTCGATGTCGCCGCGGTCGGCGAGATCGACGCGCAAGGTCGCGGGCTTTGCGTCGGCCGCGGGGGCTTTCGCGGCGAGTTTCAGGGTGCCGTCGTCCGCCGTCGACAGATGCAGCCGCAGGCGCTCCTTGCTCATCGCCGCGAGCGACGGCGCGTGGCGCCACGTGTTCGCGCCCATCACCTGGTAGTTGATGCGGTCCTTGAGGATCGAAGGCTTCGGGCCGCCGCGGAACACGTGGTCGAACCATTGATAACGCAGCGCGCCGATGTCGAGCTGCGCGACGGCGTCGGTCTTGTAGCCCCACAGATCCTTGAGCGGTTCGCCCAGGCGCGACACCGTGCCGCGCTGGCCGCGAATGTGATCGTACGGGCCGATCACGAGGTAGTGCCGCGCATCGGGCTTGTAGCGATAGTGCTGCGTGAGGTAGTACAGCGCGCCGATCTGCGCGTCGTCGTAGTAGCCCGTCGTCGTCAGCACCGGAATGTCGATGCGCGCGAAGTCGTCGCGATACGGAATCATCGACTGCCAGTACGCATCGTAGTCGGGATGATCGAGCCAGCGCGCGAACGTCGGGTTCGGCGTGCCGTCGATCTTTTCAAGGTCGCGGTACGCGCGGCCGCTCGTGTACCACTGCGCCGCCATGCGGTTCCAGCGTGCGCGGTCGGTGTACGGCGCGTTGTCGAGCGTGCGGTTGTTCGTCACGTAGAACGGCCAGTAGTATACGAAGCTAAAAAACACGCCGCCTTCCTTCGGCACGTCGATGCCCGGCGCGGCGGTCACCGACGGCATCAGCGCCTTGAGCGCCTTCGGCATGCGCTTGGCCGCGGCCCACTGCGTGAAGCCTTCGTAGCTGCCGCCGTACATGCCCACGCGCCCGTCGCTCCAGGGCTGCACGGCGATCCAGTCGATCACCGCGGCGGCGTCGCGGCCGTCGTGCTCGTACGGCACGGCCTGCGCGGTGCTGCAGCCCTTGCCGCGCGTCATGCCTTCGACCGCGGCGTAGCCGTTCGATGCGGTGCGCCGCGCTTCGGTGAACATGTTGCCATCGGTGTAGATCGTGAAGTTCAGCAGCGCGGGCAGCCGTGCCTTCGCGCCGCGCGGGCGCACGACGAGCGCGCACAGCGGCGTGCCGTCCGACGAGGCGATCGCGACGTCGCGCTCGATCACGTAGCGCCGCGCGTCGTCTTCCGCGACGAGCGGAACGCTCGCGGGGCCGATGCGCGCGTAGACGCGCTCGATCTGGTACGCCTTGACGAGCGCGAGCGCGTCGGCGAGTTCGAGTTTGGGTTTTTCTTTCGCCGCGGCCACGGCGCCGTCGAGCGACTGCCGCAGGAACGAACGGTCGAGGTCGAGCGCGCGCGCGACGAGCGCCGAGGTCCTGTCGTCGAGCTTCGCGAACGTCGCGCGGAACGCCGCGGCGTGGGCGACGTCGAAGGCGGTCGCGGCGTTCGGCGCCTGCATCGCGCGGGCATAGATCGCGTACTGCACGTTGGTCGCCAGGCTCTGCGGCGGCGCGCGGCGCGCGGTCAGCGCGTGCAGTTTCGCGAGGCTCGCTTCGGCGGCGGCGTAGTCGCCGGCGACGAGCTGCAGGCGAAAGCGCGCATCGAGGTCGGTTTCGCGGTCGGGGCCGGCATAGGTCTTGAGCACGTCGCGCGCGAGCGCCGGCAGTGCGCGATCGATCGCGGCATCGTCGGCGAGCGCGCCGGGCGCGAGGTCGAACGTCGCGGCGTGCGCGGGGGCGATGAACAGCAACAACAGACAGGCGAATCGAACGAACGTCGGCATGGGGGTTCCGGCAGGCGATGACGGTACGACGGATGCACGAGACGGCGTGCGGGTCGCAACGATAGGTGTTTTGCCGCGCGCCGTCGCGCTTGCTATCGTCGTCGGCCCGCCGCAATCGCCCCAGAACGTTGGACTACCGCGAACTGCTCGAATCGATCGTCGCCGACGTGCGCGCGCTGACCGCGCAGGGCGCCGTCGCCGACTACATTCCCGCGCTCGCGAACGTGCCGCGCGAGCGCTGCGGTATCGCGGTCGCGACGGTCGGCGGCGCGGTGTTCAGCGCCGGCGACGCCGACGTGCCGTTCTCGATCCAGAGCATTTCCAAGCTGTTCGCGCTCGCCCTCGCGTTGCAGCGCGAGGGCGACGACCTGTGGCGCCGCGTCGGCCGCGAGCCGTCGGGCACGCCGTTCAATTCGCTCGTGCTGCTCGAACGCGAACGCGGCATTCCGCGCAATCCGTTCGTCAACGCCGGCGCGCTCGTGATCGCCGACGTGCTGTGCCGGCGCTACCTGCAGCCCGAGCGCGCGGTGCTCGAATTCGTGCATCGGCTGCTCGGATCGACGCACGTCGCGATCGACGCCGCCGTCGCGCGTTCGGAACGCCTGCACAGCGACCGCAACGCGGCGATCGCGCATTTCATGAAGAGCTTCGGCAACCTCGACGGCGACGTCGCCCAGCTGCTCGACGCGTACTGCGCGCAGTGCGCGATCGCGATGAGCTGCCGCGATCTCGCGCGCGCGGCGCTGTTTCTCGCGGCCGACGGCGTGCAGTCGCCGGGCATTGCCGTGCTCGACGCGCCCGCCGCGCGCCGCGTCAACGCGGTGATGCTCACGTGCGGCGCGTACGACGCCTCGGGCGACTACGCCTGGCGTATCGGCCTGCCGACGAAGACCGGCGTCGGCGGCGGCATCGTCGCGATCGCGCCGGGGCGCCTCGCGATCTGCGCATGGTCGCCGGCGCTCGACGCGGCCGGCAACTCGATCGCGGCCGCAGCGGCGGTCGAGCGTTTCGCCGCGGCAACCGGGTTGTCGATCTTCGGGGCCTATTGAGCGGTGCTTTCAAACCCGTTCGCGAAAATCGTATCGCCGAACTCGAACGCGCCGAGATCCGGCGCCGCGCCCGCGTAGCCGTCGTTGATGCCGGGCAGCACCGCGCCGCGGTCGATCGCCGCGCTGCCGGCCGCGAGTCGGAAATCGCCGGCGGCCGGCGCGACGAGCTGCGGCGGCGCCTGCACGCCGTCGGTCTCGAGCCCCGGCAGCGCCTGCAGCGCCGCGAGATTCGCGTAGCTGACGTTCATCCAGCGCGCGAAACGCGTGGGGTCGGTCGTATACAAGAGATCGTAGTTCATGTCCGTGGCGATCGGATTGACCTTGGCGACGACGTAGCGCGTGCCGGCGACGATGTTGTTGCGCGTGCGCAGCAGCGTTGCGTTGCCCGGATTGAGCAGGTTCAGCGCGTCGGTCGCCGGTGCGGTCGTCACCAGCGTGTTGTGATAGATCAGCAGCGGCCCGACCGCTTCGGGATAGCCGCTGTTGATCTTGAGCGCGCTCGCGGTGTAGCCGTCGGTCTGGCTCGTGCGCGTATTGCCGGTGTTCCAGGCGACGTTGCGCACGATCCACGTCGGGCCCGGCGCGGCCGGCGCGACCGCGAACGCCATGTGCGAATCGCGGATCGTGTTGTCGAAGATGCGCACGTTCGCGCACCAGCCCTCGGGCTCGAACGCGTCGTCGTTGTGGCGGCGCAGGTCGTTGCGATAGACGTCGACTTCGGTCGTGAACGCGCCCGGCGGCGCGCTGCCGCCGCACGGCGCGATGCCGTTGAAGCCGCCGTCGGTCGTATTGCGCCGGATCACGTGGCCGCGGCCGACGTCGTCGGTGAACACGACGGCCGAGTTCTCGGCCGAGCTGCCTTTCGTCGAATCCCACGGCCAGCCGGCGATCGACGTATCGGTGAACGCGTTGTCCTCGATCCGGTGCCGGTCGCCGCCCTTGACCCACACGCCGGCCGCGCCGATGTCGCGGATGCGGTTGCCGCGCACGATCGCGTCGCTCGCGTAGCGCAGGTACACCGCCTTGCCGTAGTCGCCGGCGCCGAAATAGCGGATCTCGAAGTTTTCGATGCGCACGAACGCGCGGCCGTCGACGACGAAGCCGTTCTCGAAGCGCGCCGCGTGGATCGTGTGCGCGGCCGGCGCCTGGTTGTCGAAGAACTTCACGTGCAGCTGCCGCGTGGCGCCGTCGAACCAGTAGCCGCCCGGCGCGCCGGCCGCGAGCGCACCGAGCGCCGCGAGCGAGCCGTAGCGGTACAGGCGGCCCTGTTCGCCGACGACGTGGCCCGTGTCGAACGCGAGCGTCGTGCGCCACACGCCGTTCGCGAGCGCGGTCCACGCGGTATCGGCCGGCAGCGTCGCCGAGCCGTCGAGCACGACGCCGTTGCCGTCGCCGCGGAACACGATCGGCTGCGATGCCGTGCCGGAGCGCGGCACGGTCACGCTTTCGCGGTACACGCCCGGTGCGACGCGCACGACGTCGCCGGGCTGCGCGAGATCGGCGGCGCGCTGGATCGTCTGCACGGCGGTGCCGGGCGTCAGGCCGTTCGCGCCGTCGCTGCCGGCCGGCGACACGTACAGCGTGCGCAGCGACGGCTCGACGAGCGTGTCGATGCGCGTCGTCGCGGTCAGCGTGCGCACGGCGTTGCCGGTCACGCCGTCGGGATCGGTCAGCGTCGCGCGGATTTCGTACGCGGTGTTCGGCGCGAGCGCGAACAGGCTGCCGACGAGATGCGTCGCGTCGACGCGCACGAGCGGATGCGCGGTGCGGAACGCCGGGTCGCCGACGCGGCGCATCTCGAGCGCGATCGTCGCGTCGCGGTCGGCGTCGCCGGCGATCGTCGCGGTTGCGCCCGCGGTCTCGAAGTTCGCGTACGCGTCGAGCGACGTCCACGACGCCGCGTTCTGGGCAAGGCAGGCGCCGCTTGCGCACAGCGCGGCGGCGAAAAGTACGGTTCGCATGGTTCCCCCGATCGAGCGCCGCGAGCTTATCGCGTTGAACGAACCTGAAATGCGACACGGTGCAGACGTTGACAGCGCCGCGTCGTTGCGCTGCTATCGGTGCGAACGGAGCGTTCGACGATGCAGATGCAGGGAAAGCCACTCGGCGACATTGTGCACGCGATCGACGCGGCCCTGCCGCGCGCCGGCGACGCGAGCGGACTGCGCCGCGACCCGCTGGCATGGCTCGCGCGCGCGCGGCGGCGCCACGGCGACGCGTTCGTGATCGGCGAGGGCGCGCCGCTGTTGTCGCGCGCGCCGGACTGCGCCGGCGTCGTCGCGGTATTCGGCGCCGACCGCCATCGCGCGGTGCTGACCGACATCGACAACTACGCGCTGCCGATCTCCGCCGCGCAACTGCTCGATCTGCCGGCGCCGCTGCAGAACCTCAACGCGGGGCTGCACAGCATGCGCGGCGAGGCACACGGACGCGACAAGCGCATCGTCGGCGCCGCGCTCGCCGACGCCGGTGCGCGCGGCGACGTCGAGACGCTCGTCGCCGCGCAGTGCGCGCGCTGGCGCCGCCGCTCGGCGGTGCGTCTGCTCGACGCGATGCGCGCGCTGACGCTGACGCTCGCGTCGCGCGTGCTGTTCGGCGACGCGGCGTTCGCCACGTCGACGCTGATGGAATATTTCCACTTGCGCCGCGCGGCGACGCTCGGCAACCAGGGCGGCGACGCCGACGTGCGCGCGGCGCTGATCCGCCGCGGACTCGCCGCCGACGCCGCGCTGCGCGCATGGCGTCGCGCGGCGCACGGCGACGGCGCGCTCGCGCGTCTCGCGCAGAACGACGCGCTGTCGGACGACGCGTTCGTCGCGCACGCGAACGTCGCGTTCATCTCGTGCTACGAGCCGGTCGCGGTCGCGCTGACGTGGCTCGTGCTGCTCTTGAGCCAGCGCCCCGACGTGCGCGCGGCGCTGCGTGCGGCGCCGCCTGACGACGGATCGCGGCACGGCCTCGTCGAGCGCGTCGTCGACGAAGCGCTGCGCGTGCTGACGCCGAACGCGCTGATGGTGCGCGTGACCGCGGCGCCGGTCGTGCTCGCGGGCGCCGCGCTGCCGCGCGGCAGCGAGATCGTGCTGTGCCCGTTCCTGGCGCATCGCGATCCGCGCACGTTCGCGCAGCCGCGGCGTTTCTCGCCGTCGCGCTGGCTCGGCACGCGGCCGTCGCCGTTCGACTATTTTCCGTTCGGCGCGGGCGGCCACGCGTGCGTCGGCCGCGCGCTCGCGCTCAGGCTCGTCGGCGACGCGGTCGCCGCGCTCGCGCGCTGCGCCGACATCGTGCTCGCAGGCGACCAGGCCGTCGACTGGCGCGTGCACATCATGCTGCTGCCGACGCACGATCCGGTCGTGCGGTTCCGCGGCGTGCGCCGTGCGGCGGAGGGCGGCGCGATTTTCGGCGGATTATTGCGTTTGGTGGATTTTAAAGAACAATAACTATTGACAATCGGGTTATTTATCGTTTGAATTTCGCGCAGCGCGAGACGGTCTGGAGTACGGGTTTTGCTTTTGCCGTTGGAGCCCCCTTGAGTCAAGGGGGCCGCCGAATGCCTGCGTAGCAGGTATTCGGCGGGGGTTGTGGGGATACGCGGCCTCCACAGAAATTCGAACTCGACGCCTGTTCAGACCTATCCGGAAATCTGTTTGTCGCTTTCGGGCCGAAGGCTCATGCGCACGACGGAGGGCAGATCATGGCAGTAACGGGCAAGGGCGCCGCGAAGAAGACGGCGAGCAAGAAAGCGTCGGTCAGCGTGGCCGGCGCCATTCCGAAACTGAAGCTGACGATGCCGCTCGACGCGAAGAAAATCGCGGCGATCCAGAAATGCATCGCGAAAGGTTCTTTGACGATCACGCTGAGCAAGGTCGATCTGATCGGCGGCAGGCTCGGCGATCCCTGGCTGTACGATTGAGCCGACGTGGCGCGCGGCAGGGCCGCGCGCCACGCGTTTCGTGCGCGGGACGGGAGTCGACGTGAGACGATTCGAATCGGATCCGGCGCGCACGCGCCTCGGGCTCGCGTACGGGCCGAGCGCGCTCGCGTACCTCGACGACAACCCCGACGGCATCGACTATCTCGAGATTCCGTTCGAGCAGCTGCGTCACGCGCCGGCGCTCGCGGCGATCCGGCAACGCATTCCGCTCGTGCTGCACTGCGCGAGCCTGTCGGTCGCGGGCAACGTGCCGCCGTCGGCGGCGACGTTCGACGCGGTCGCGTCCGTCGCGCGGCAGACCGCGACGCCATGGATCGGCGAACACCTCGCGTTCATCGCGGCCGAAGACGCCGACGATCCCGCGGCCGAGCCCACGACGCTGAGCTACACCGTGTGCCCGCAACTGAGCGAGGAGTCGATCGAGCGTGTGGCGGCGAACCTCGCGACGGCGCGCGCGCGGCTCGGCGACGTCGAACTGATCGTAGAAAATTCGCCGCAATATTTCGACGTGCCGGGCAGCACGATGGGCATGACCGACTTCGTCGGCAAGGTGGCGCAGCGCTGCGATGTCGGCCTGCTGCTCGATCTGACGCACTACCTCATCACCTGCATCAACACCGGCGTCGAGCCGCGCGCGGAACTCGAGCGCTGGCCACTCGAACGCGTCGTCGAGGTGCACGTGTCGGGGCTGTCGTCGCAGTCGGGCGTCGCCTGGGACGACCATGCGATGCCGGCGCCGCCGCTCGTGTTCGAACTGCTCGACACCGTGCTGCGCCGCGTTCGGCCGCGCGCGCTGACGGTCGAATACAACTGGTCGCCCACGTTTCCGCAGGCGATCCTCGCGCAGCACCTGTCGCGCCTGCGCGGCGCGCTGGATGCCGCATGAACGCCGCGCGCGTGCACGCCGTGCTCGTCGCCGGCGTCGACGATCCGCGCCGCATCGCGCAGTGGCGCGACGAACCGGCCGCGCTCGAACGCCTCGGCGTCGCGCCCGATGCGCTCGATCTCGACACCTTGCACAAGTTCGCCGGCCTCGCGGTCAAGGTGCGCCACAACAACCTGCGGGCCGAATTCGCGCTGAGCTTCCGATTGATGAGCGCCGCGGCGATCGAGATCGATCTGTTCGCGGCGTACGCGATGCAGCGCGCGGCATCGGGCGTGCCGTACGCGGCGAGCGTGCCGCAGCGCGCGGCCGATCTCGTCGACTTCGCGCTGACGTGGCTCGACGCGGCGCAACCGGCGCAGGCGCTGCTGCGCGACATGCTGCGCCACGAGCATGCGCTCGCGCGGCTGGGACCGTGGCACGTGCCGGCACCGGCGGCGGGCGCCGCGCGCGCGCCGCGCATCGCCGGCACGGCGATCGTCGAGGAATTCGACTGCGATCCGCGCGACGTCGCGGCGATCGCGTACCGGCCCGCGCCGGATTTCGCGGCCGTCGAACGCGGCGCGCGCCGCCTGTGTTTCTGGCGCAACGACGGCGGCGAGATCGCGATCGTCGAGCTCGACGCGTTCGGCCAGTACCTCGTCGCGAGCCTCGACGGCGAACGCTCGATCGCGCAGCTCGCGCGCCGGCTCGGCGGCGGCCGGGCGACCATCGGCGCCGTCCGGCGCGCGCTCGCCGCGTTCGCGTCGATCGGACTCGTCGAGCTGCCCGCATGATGAAGCGCTCGCGATGAAACCCGCTCGATGAAACCCGCTCAATGAAACCTGCTCGATGAAACTCGTGCTCGTCGACAACCTCGTGCTGCCCGACGCCGGCGATCTGGCGATGCTCGACGTGCATCCGCACCTGGGCCTGCTCGCGCTCGCCGCCGCCGCGGAAGGCGACGGCCATCGCGTGCGCATCTACGATCCGAAACGCCTCGTGCGCACGGGCGAACTGCCGTACGACGAGACGCTGTACGCGCGCGCCGCCGAAACGATCCTGCGCGAGAGCCCCGACGCCGTCGGCTTCACGTCGCTCGGCTGCAGCTTTCTGTTCGCGCTGAACGTCGCGCAGCGGCTCAAGCGCGCCGAGCCCGACCTGCCGGTGATGCTCGGCGGTCCGCACGCGACGATGCTCGACCGGCACATCCTCGAACGCTACGCGCCCTTCGACGTCGTGGTGCGGCACGAAGCCGACGAAATCCTGCCGGCGGTGCTCGCCGCGCTGCCGAACCGCGCATTCGAGGCGATACCGGGCATCAGCTGGCGCGGCGCGAACGGCGCGTTCCGCGCGACGCCGGGCAAGCCGATCGTCGAGGATCTCGACCGCCTGCCGCTGTTGCCGTACGAGCACTATCCGATCGCCGAACTCGGGCTCGACCTGTTGCGCGTCGAAGCCGGGCGCGGCTGTCCGTTCATGTGCACGTTCTGTTCGACCGCGACCTTCTTCCAGCGCAGCTTCCGCCTCAAATCGGCCGAGCGGCTCGTGCGCGAACTCGAACGGCTGCGCGACGCGTACGGCTACAGCGACTTCAAGCTCGACCACGACATGTTCACGGTGAGCAAACGCAAAGTGCGCGAGTTCTGCGAAGCCGTGCGCGGGCGCGGCTTCCGCTGGCGCGTGTCGGCGCGCGTCGACTGCGTCAACGAGGCGCTGCTCGAACAGATGGCCGACGCCGGCTGCGTCGGTCTGTACTTCGGCATCGAAACCGGTTCGGCACGCATGCAGAAGATCGCGAAGAAGCGGCTCGACCTCGACCTCGTCGCGCCGACGCTGGCCGTCACCCGCCGCGTCGGCATCGCGACGACCACGTCGTTCATCACGGGCTATCCCGAAGAAACGACCGACGACCAGGACGACACGCTCGACATGATCGGGCGCTGCGCCGACGAAGGAAACCTTGCACAATTGCACATCCTGCAGCCCGAGCCCGGCACGCCGATGTACGACGAACTCGGCGCGCGCATCGCGTACGACGGATTCTCGAGCCCGTTCAACGCATACCTGCTCAACGGCGGCGACCGCGATCTCGTGCTCGGCGATCCCGGGACGTTCCAGACGTACTACCACTATCCGACGTTGCTGCCGCGCGCGCGGCGCACGTTTGCGGTGCAGGCGATGGACGTGCTGCGCCGCGTCGGCCCGCTCGTGCTGCGCTATGCGTTGAAGCGCTACGACGATCGCCTGAGCCGCCTCGTCGGCGCATGGCGCGATGCGTCGGCGACGGCCGACGCGGCGTCGCTGCTCGCCGTCGTCGCGCGCGAATTCGGCGCGCATCATCACGTCGCGTCGCTGTTCCGCTACGGACTCGAATTGCACGACGCGCAGGCCGGCGGCACGAATGCGATCGACGCGCGCTACGACGCGCGGTGCGAATACCGGCTCGCCGTGCGCGTGCTGCCGGCGATGCACGACTGCGAACGCTGGCTCGCGCGCATCGCGCAGGCGGCGCAAGGGCGCGACCTGCTCGACGACGAGATCGACGCAGAACGCGTGACGTATCTCGTGCGTGCCGGCGCCGAGCGCGCCGCGGCGTACCGCGTCGACGACGGCGTGGCCGCGATCGTCGGCCTGTTCGACGAACCGCGGCGCTGCGCCGACGTCGCGCGTGCGCTCGACGCGGACATCGCACCCGCGTTCTTCGAACGGCTCGTCGCGCTCGGCATCCTCGCGCCGGAGCGCGCGCGTTGAGCGCGGCGCGGCTGTCCGCGTTCGACGCCGTCGAAGGTCTGCATCTGGCGCACGCGCTCGCGGCGCTGACCGAACTCGGCGTGTTCGACGCGCTGCTGCGCAAGCCGCGATCGGCGCGCGCACTGGCACGAAGGCTGTCGCTCGACGAGGCGCTGCTGCGTGCGACGCTCGCGTTCGTCGCGGCACGCACCGATCTCGTCGAGCGCGGCGGCGACGTGTTTCGCGCGACCGACGCATACGACGTCGCCGCGCGATTCCAGATCGAACTCTACGCCGGCGCGTTCGCGCCGAACGCGGCGGGACTCGCCGCGTCGCTCGTCGCGCCGCGACGCGCGGGCGCGTTCGTCGACCGTCGGCGTCACGCGCAGGCGTTCGCGCAGGTGCCGGTGCGCGTCGACTCGCCGGTCGCGGCGATCGTGCTGCAACTGGATCTCGCGCCGGTGCTCGATCTCGGCTGCGGCCCCGGCAGCCTGCTGCTCGCAATGGCGCTGCAGGATTCGACGCTGCGCGCGTGGGGCATCGATGCGAACGCGGCGATGTGCCGCGTCGCGCGCGAACGGATGCGCGAGGCCGGCGTGTCCAGGCGCGTGACGATCGTGCGCGGCGACAGTCGCGAAACGTGGATCGCGCTGCCCGAACGCGTGCGATCGCAGATCCGGCTGCTCGTGGCCGGCGACGTCGCGAACGAATGGTTCGCGAACGGCGCCGAGGCGTTCGTCGCATGGCTCAAGGGGTTGCGCGCGACGTTTCCGGAGCGCGTGCTCGTGGTCGCCGACTACTACGGCCGGCTCGGCACGACGCTGCCGGCCGACCGGCAGACGCTGCTGCACGATTTCGCGCAGGCCATTTCGGGGCAGGGGATACCCGCCGCGACGCGCGAGGCGTGGGATGCGCTGTACCGCAGCGCCGGATGCCGGCTCGCGCATTGCGTCGAGGACGAGACGACGACGCGATTCGTGCATATTGTTGCGTTGTGAAATCTCGGGGCGCGAGGCGGGCGGGCCACGTCACTTCTTGTACGACGCGACCGACACGTCGTCCAGTCCGACGCGGCTGAGCAGAATCGCGTAGCGCGGATGCTGCCGGATCGGCGCCAGCCGCGGATCGTTGCGCAGAAAGACGAGACAGTTCGAACGCTTGGCGACGGCCTCGTCGAGCAGATCCATCGCGCGCTCGGGCTCACCGATGCTCAGATACGCCACGGCGGATTCGTACGGGCAGGTGTAGGTGCCCACGGTCGCGGCCCTCTCCAGCAGCGGCAGCACTTTTTCCCGCTGCCCCGCGTAGCCGTACGCCTGTGCGAGCATGATCAGCGCGACGGACGAGGCGTCCAGTTCGACGCCCCGCTGCGCGAGCCGGATCGCTGTTTCGTGGTCGCCGGCGATGTAGGCGCCGACGCTGGCGCCCGAAAACACCGGTCCGATGTCGGGGTGTTGCCGCATCCGCTTGTCGGCCCATTCCCGCGCGGCCTGGTTTTCGCCGACCATGAACAGCGCCCAGTTTCCCCAGTCGGCCATCTCGGTGTCGAGCGGATCGAGGCGCTCGGCGTCGGCCAGCGCGCGCTTGACCTTGTCGGCCTCGCCGAGCCCCGAGTAGTAGAGCGCGAAGCCCAGTTCCGTCTGCGCCAGCGTCGGGTCGCGGCGCCGGGCCATGTTCAACGCGGTCCAGGCATCCTTCCAGCGCCAGGCCATCACGTAAGTCAGGCCGAGCGACGACCAGGCCTCGGCGGAATCCGGCCGCAGCTGCCGCGCCTGCGCGAGCGAATCGACGACCTTCTGCAGCATCTCGACCGGCGGTTCGAAGTACGCGAACAACTGGCGGTAGGCATCGCTTCTGGCGATGTAGGCGTCGAAGAACTTCGGATCGAGGGCGATGGCCTTGTCGAACAGCGCGATCGCGCGCGGCAGCGATTCGTGACTGATCCGGCCGAGCTCGAACCGCCCGGCCACGTAGGCCTCGTAGGCGTTGAGGTTGGCGGTCGGAAACGCGTCGAGCGCGCGCCGTTCTTCGGCGAGGATCGCCACCTTGAGCGAGTCCGACACCGCGGCGGCGATGCCGGACTGCATCGCGAAGAGGTTCGTGTCGTCGGTACGGCCTTCGTAGGCGTCGTCCCAGACGACGAGGCCCGTGTTCAGATCCTCCAGTTCGGCGGTGATGCGCAGCGCGTTGCCGGCGGAGACGCTCACCGCGCCGTCGAGCACGAACCGCACGTCGGGCAGCTGGCGGCGAATGTGGTCGCGGCTCTTGTCGTCCCTGAAGGCGAACGCCGACGTCGCGGGCACCACGCGCAGGCCGGATATCTTGCGCAGGTTGCGGATCACCTCGCGCGTGACCTGGTCGGCGAAGGGGGTCCAGGCGTCGCGCGCGTCGCCGGAGACGTCGAACGGAACCACGACGATGTACGGCACGTCCCAGGGCGGGCGCGGGCGCAGGGACGCGAACGCGTACCAGCCGATCAGCACCGCGAACAGCAGCGCGATCGCTGTCGCCAGAAGCCGGCGCGGGGCCGGCACGGCGGGGCCGGCGAGAGCAGGGCCGGCGAGGGGAGGCGCGACGGATAGCGGTTCCGGGATGTCTTCGTTCCCGGCGTCTGGCGGAGCATCCGGGATCTCGTCGACCGGCGCGACGAACTGATAACCGCGACCGCGGATCGTCAGGATGGTCTTCTGCAGCTCGCCGTTGTCGCCGAGAATCTTGCGCGCGCTCTTGACGTGATTGCTCAGCGTAGCATCCGACACTTCGCGTCCGTCCCAGACTTCCCGGAACAGCTCGTCCCTCGACAGCACCCGGTCGCGATGCCGGATCAGGTACACCAGAAGATCGAACACCTTCGGCTCGGCGGGCACGGCGGCATCGCCGCTCGTGATGCGAAACCGGGTCGTGTCGATGACGTATTGCGCTATCCGGTATTTCATTCGACCGTCGCCCGTGCTCGCGCGTGTGCCGACCCGGTCGGCCGGTCTTCCCGACGGCGGGGGCGGGCCCCGCGGGCGATTATCAAACCATTACGCAAAAATTATCCAGGCGCCATGCGGCGCTCCGGCCCGTCAGTCAATGTCGCACCCGGTCGAACGACGCTACCCGGATGAGCCGATATGCCTACGCCGCTGCAAATACTGCTGGATCCCGTTTCCCTGACCGTCCTTGCGTTGTACGGCGTCCTGATACTGCTGGAGGCGCTGTTCCCGGCGCGTACCCTGCCTCACGTGAAGGGCTGGAAGACCCGGGCGCTGGTCGTATTCGTGTTCTATTTCTATCTGTCGTCGTATCTGCCGCTGCTCTGGGGCGACACGCTGGCGCGGTACCGGTGGTTCAACCTCGAAGCGCTCGATCCGTTCGTCGGGGCGGGGATCGCCGTGCTGGTCTACGAGTTTCTGGTCTACGTCTGGCACCGGACCATGCACCGCGTGAACTGGCTCTGGCGTTCCTTCCATCAGATGCACCACAGCGCCGAACGCGTGGACAGCTACGGCGCGTTCTACTTCAGCCCGCTCGACATCGTGGGTTTCACGTTCCTCGCCAGCCTGAGTCTGACCGTGGTGCTCGGGCTCGGCGTCCAGGCCGTCACGTACTTTCTCTACGCCACGATGTTTCTGGGCGTGTTCCAGCACCTGAACGTCCGCACGCCGCAATGGCTCGGATACATCGTGCAGCGGCCGGAGAGCCACAGCGTTCATCACGCCCGCGGCATACACCGGTACAACTATTCCGACCTGCCGCTGTTCGACATCCTGTTCGGCACCTTTCGCAACCCGAAGGACTTCGCCGGCGCAAGCGGCTTCTATGACGGCGCTTCGGCGAAGGTCGCGCAGCTTCTCGCGTTCAAGGATATTGCCGCGGGCGACTTCGAGCCTGACGCGAGGTCCGCGGGACGCTGATCGATGCCGCCGCGCCGGCCGGTTCAATCGGATATTTGGCGAATAGTGGAAACATCGGCATTCGATCGGGCGCGGACGGGCGGCTCGTAGCTCCGCGCGGCGGCGAGGCGGCAACGGCGTCGACCGTCGTTGCCGGGCGACGGATCGGTTTCGGCATGGGCTGTATCAGGGGGCGACCAGCCGCCATCGGCCGAATCGCGCCGCACGGCAATGTCGTTTGACGTTTCCGCGCCGCCTCGCCGATGGAGTACTGCCGTTGTCGGCCGATATCTCTCACGTGCCTGCGAAGTCTCGTTGGGGCGCGTCCGGCGAAGCATGCGAGAGTGTCGAGTCCGGCAACCGCTCAGCCCGGCAGTGCGGTCACAGCGCGCTGACCATGACGTAGTAGCCGTCCGGATCCCGCAACGCGAACTCCAGCGTTCCCGTGGCGGGATTGAGGTTCGGCTCCTCGTCGAGCGCGGTCGCGAGTTCGCGCGCACGGCGCAGCGCCGCGTCGAAGTTGTCCACGCGAAAGAACAGCAGCAGACCGTTGCCGGGTTCGGCGTTGTCCGGGCTCGCGAGAGTCGGGTGCTCGTGCGCGCCCCAGCGATGCAGGCACAGCAGCACCGTACCGTCGGTGTCGAGAATCTGCCCGAAGTAGTCGTGTGCCGGTGCCGTCGGTGGCAGGTCGAGCAGCGACTGATACCACCGGAAACTGGCGGCGACGTCGCGAACGCCGATGATCGTCCACGTGCGTCTCATGGGAGTTCTCCGTTGTCTTGTCCGGGTTGGCGAGTGGCTGTCGGGGCGCAGTGCAGTCCTGCGATATGCCGGTGGTAGTGCGGCGGTGTCGCAAATGCGAAAAACCAGATCTGTATAACCGTAGCGAATGGCGGACGGCAACCTGCGGACACGGCGTCAGCCGTCTTTCGAGGCGTCTTCGGCGCGCAAGCGGGCCTTGATGTCGAGGTAGGCGGCGTCGATCAGATCGCGCAGCGCGTCGACGGCGAGTCCGGCGTCCGGCAGCAGCTTCACATGCCGCATGCGCTTGCCGCTCCCGAGCAGCAGTCCGGCCGGATCCTCGAGCATCGCGCCTTGGAAGAACCCGACGTTGACGTGATGCTTGAACGTGTTGACGTACGCGAACGGGGCGTCGTCGACGCAGGCGACGGGGCAGCCGTCGTGCATCAGCGCTCGTACATCGCCGCCGCAGGCGCGCATCTGCGCGAACCAGTATCGGGCGATCGCGCGCAGTTCCTCGGGAGGGCCGGACAGCCAGGCATCGACGGCCGGATCGCGGGTCGCGCCGCCGGAGACGCGAAAGAGGTCCTGGTGACCGATCAGGCCGCGCAGATCCAAGGCAACACGGTGAGATTCAGGTCGGCGCATGTCGCTGCCGGTTGGGTCCGAGCGGTTTCGCCGGGAAGCGGTTCGTGCATGGCGGACGAAACGGTAAGGCGGAAGATTCGCGTTTCCCCGTTTCACTATCTTAAACCACCCGGGGCTTGCCGCAAGCCCCGGGTGTTGTCGCTCAATCGCCGACCGTTACGGGTCCCAACGAGGAGCGGTGAGATGAATGCGATCAGACATGCGGTAGTGATTGTCGGTGGCGGCCCCACGGGGCTGACGTTGGCGGGCGAACTGGCGTTGGCCGGCGTCGACGTCGCGATCGTCGAACGGCGCGCCACGCAGGCGCTCGCCGGCGCGCGGGCGGGCGGTCTGCATTCGCGCACGATCGAGATGCTCGATCAGCGCGGCATCGCAGAGCAGTTTCTCGCGGAAGGGCAGACCGCGCAGGTCGCGGGGTTCGCCGGCGTCGGCTTCGACATCAGCGGCTTTCCCACGCGGCACAACTACGGACTCGGGCTGTGGCAGAACCACATCGAGCGCATCCTCGCCGGCTGGGTCGCGGAGCTGCCGGTGACGTTCTATCGCGGGCGCGACGTGACGGCGCTCGCGCAGGACGATAGCGGCGTCGACGTCACGCTGTCCGACGGCGGGTCGCTGCGCGCGGCCTATCTCGTCGGCTGCGATGGCGGGCGCAGTTTCGTCCGCAAGGCGGCGGGCATCGATTTCCCCGGCTGGGATCCGACGACGAGCAGCCTGCTCGCCGAGGTCGAACTGGCGCAGGAGCCCGAGTGGGGCATTCATCGCAATGCGCTCGGCGTCCATTCCTTCGGGCGGCTGGAGTACGAGATCGTCGACGGCAAGGTGGTCTACTTCGATCGCGGACCTGTGCGCATCATGGTGACCGAAGCGACCGTCGGACCGGCGACCGAACCGACGCTGCAGGATCTGAGCGCCGCGCTCGTCGCCGCGCACGGCACCGACTATGGCGTTCACAGCCCCACCTGGATCTCGCGCTTCACGGACATGACGCGCCAGGCCGCGACCTATCGCGAGCGGCGTGTACTCCTCGCCGGCGACGCCGCGCACGTGCATGCGCCGGACGGCGGGCAGGGCCTCAACACCGGCATGCAGGATGCGATGAACCTCGGCTGGAAGCTTGCGCAGGTGATCAACGGCATCTCGCCGGAAAGCCTGCTCGACACCTATCACGCCGAGCGCCATCCGGTCGCCGCGCGCGTGCTGCGCATCACGATGGCGTCGATCGCGCTGCGCCGCCCGGACGAGCGCACGACGGCGCTGCGCGACACCGTGGCGGAGATCGTCGGCATGGACGAGCCGCGCAAGCGGTTCGCCGCGATGATGACCGGTCTGGACATTCGCTACGACCTCGGCGACGGACATCCGCTGCTCGGGCGCCGCATGCCCGATCTCGACGTGACGACCGTCGGCGGCCCGTTACGGGTCTACACCCTGCTGCACGCGGCGCGACCGCTGCTGCTCAATTTCGGCGAGCCCCGAGCCTTCGACATCGGGCCCTGGGCCAACCGGGTGACGTCCGTCGACGTGCGATACGCGGGGGCGTGGGAGCTGCCGGTACTCGGAGCCGTGGCGGCGCCCGGCGCCGTGTTGATCCGGCCCGACGGGTACGTAGCGTGGGTCGGGGACCGGACCGCACAGGGGCTCGTGGACGCGCTGACGACCTGGTTCGGACCGCAGGCCGCGGCGTAGAGTGAAAGACTTCGGGTGCCCCCGAAATTTTGGACACCCGCGAAAATTTGGACACCCAGGAATTCGGGCAAATCGAGGACAGTCGGGATTGAATCTTGGGTGTCCAAGTTCTGATTGTTCGCTCGTCATCTCGGCGGACGCTGGGATCTTTTTTCGACGTTGTTATCGTTGACGATCGCTTCGTTGTTGTTGTTTGGCTGTAGACAGAGCGTTCCGCTCGCCTGCCGGCGAGCGTCTTACTTTCTTTGTGTGGACAAAGAAAGTAAGCAAAGAAAACCACCCCAACAGCCGCGCCCCTCCGGGCATCCTGCCCTGCGGGGACCGCAAGCGCCCGGCGGGGTCCGTCGATGGTCCATCCATGGCCCACGACGGACGACGCACATCCATGTGCGTCCCCTGCGGGCCTGATCACCGGTCGCTTGCTCGCGGCAGATGGGGCCCCGGGTGAAGCGGGCGGCTTCCTGCCGCCAGAAGCAACGGCAACAGCGCCTGCAACGGCAACGAGAGCGGCGACGTTGAAGGCTTCCGTTGTGGCTGCGGCTGCAGCTTCGCTGTTTCTTCGCTCGTCATACCGGCCTTCGCTGGTATGACGGCTCTGTAGAAGCGCCACGCTTCGTCCGTTGCTGTCGCTGTTGCCTCTGGCGGCAGGAAGCCGCCCGCTCTACCCGGGGGCCCCGTCGGTCGCGGCGAGATCGCGGAGGAAAGCCCGCAGGGTCGCGCGCAGGGATGCGCGCGAGTTCGTTGCAGGGCCATGGATGGCCCTTCAACGAACCCCGTAGCGATCTCGCGGAGTTTGCGGGCATGGATGCCCGCAAACCGCGGCCGTGGGGTGTCCTTGGGGGATGCAAGGGGGAGTTGGACAAGCAACTCCCCCTTGCTCGCTCGCGGCAGCGAGCGAAACGCTCTGTCTAAAGCCGAGTAAAAGCGACGAAGCGAAAGTCAAGATCTGGATCCCAGCTTGACTCGCGACTGCGTCGCTCGCCCTCCGGGCCGGCTACGCCGTTGTCGCTTCGCTCCTCGCTGGGATGACGAGCAAAAAAGCGGGCGTCAGCAAGCGAAACGCTTTGTTCAACGCAGAACAAAAAATACAAAGCAACAACCACATCAACAGCTGGATCCCAGCGTACGCCGGGATGGCGAGCAGGCTCGCGGCAGCGAGCGAAACGCTTTGTCCAGAGCCGAGTGTCAGCGACAAAGCAAAAAACAAAGATATGGCCCCGCGGATGCAGCAGCGGAAATTGCGCGATCAGCGCCGCCGAACGATCAAAGTCGCCGGGCGAGGAAGTAAAACGCGAGGTTGCCCAGGCCGGTCGCCGCGGCGAGCATCGCGATCGCACCGGGCGTGATCTCGCGGATGCTGAAAAGTTCGATCAGGCCGAAGCCGAGCGCGATCGTCACGAGCGTGATGCCGGTACGCAGCGAGGCCTGCCGGGTGCGTTGTTCTTCGAGCCGCAGCAGGTTGCCGATCTCCATGTCCGACGGGGCGGAGCGCAGCAGCAGCACGCGCACCCTCGCATCGATCAGGAGTTTGACGGCATAGGTGATGCACAGGAACAGGGTGACGGGTACGAGGGTCTGGTGGTCCATGTCGGTTTCCCGGTGTTTGGCTACGTGGCGATGGATACGGCGATCGCGCGAACGGTTGCAACCGGTTGCGCACTCGTCGTATCCGTTGCGCCATGGACGATGTCGAATCATGAATCCCGACCGCGAGATGGTCGACGCGGTGCTCGCCGACGCGCCCGGCGCGTTCGAGCGTCTCGTGCGCGCGCACCAGGATCTGTGCTGGCACATCATCTACCGGATCGTGCGCCATCCGGAGGACACGCGCGACCTGTGTCAGGAGGCGTTTCTGCGCGTGCATCAGCACCTGCGGCAGTACCGCTACGAAAGCAAGCTCAAGTCGTGGATCGGCCGCGTCGCGTACACGGTGGCGCTGCGGCACATGGAACGCCTGCGCCTGCCGATCGCCGAACCGGCGGGCAACGACGAAGTCGATCTCCTCGACGCAGTCGACGACGGGTTCGATCTCGAAGCCGCCTGGGCCGACGAGGAGCGGCATCGGTACCTGCACACGGCGATCGACGCGCTGCCGCCGCTGCAGCGCACGTTGCTGACGCTATACCATCTCGACGAACTGCCGATTCCGGAAATCGCGCAGATCACCGGTCTTGCGGCCGGTACGATCAAGAGCCATCTGTTCCGCACGCGCGCGCGGCTGCGCGAAACGCTCGAAGGAGTTGCCGTATGAGTACCGAATCGCGCGAAGACGAACTCGAACGCGAATGGGCGTTGCAGGAACGCGCGCTCGACGCCGAACGCCGTTGCGAGGCGCCCGGCGGCGACGCCCGCTTGCAGCGCTATCGCGCGGTGGCGCGCGCGCTGCGCGAGCCGGTCGTGCCGTCGCTGCCGATGGATTTCGCGCGCGTCGTCGCCAGGCGCGCCCGCGAGGACGCTGCGCGGGCCGGACGGTTCGAGCAGCGCTTCGCGGTGGCGCTGGTCGCGCTGCTCGGCGGCGCCGGGCTGTTCTTCCTGTTGCGGGACGGCGGCGCCGCGCTCGCGAGCGTGCCGGTCGCGACGAATGCGTGGGTGCTCGCGCTCGCGGCCTGCGTCGGCGTCTCGACGCTCGCGCAGTGGTGGGGCGCGCGGCGCTACCGCTGATCGAGCGCGTGGTGGATCAGTACGACGCACTGCGACGCGAACAACATTTTCGATCCGAGCGAAATCTTCTTCGCGCCGAGCCGTTCGAGGCCGTGGAACGTGTTCTTCGGCATCGGGATGTGATCGGTCAGCAGAAAGCAGGGATCGGCGTCGAATGCGAGCTCGCCGATCGGCGCGCCTTTCCGGTCCATCACGTACAGCCGGTGCGTTTGAGCCAGTTCCTGCACCAGCCGTTCGAAGCTGACGGTGCGCACCGTCACGCCGCTTTCCACCGGACGCGTTTCTTCCTTGCCCATGCCCTGCGATGCATCCAGCGCCTTCGCGACCTTTCCGAGCAGCGCCTGCTCGTGAAAACCGCCGATGTCGTGCATCGCATTGGCGTCGAAACGGATCGTGCGCGAATAGTCCGGCGTGCTCTCGAGCACGAGGTAGACGACGACGTCCGCGCGGTGCGACTGCGCGACGAAGATCGCGTTCATCAGCGTGTGCGCGAGGATCTCGGTGTGCGCCTCCTGGCCGACGCCGGCCAGGAGCTTGCGGCTGTCCGTGGGCGCGGCACGCGCTCTGAGTACGAAGGTTCGCATGTTCGTCGCGGCCGGGCGTCCGGCGGGATCGGAAGGGCCGCCGATCAGGACACGTAAGCCCGCGTCAGTCAATCGCCGCATGCGAAGGCCTCGCGTGCGATCCGCAAAACCGGATCGCGGCGCTATGATCGACCGACGCTCAGGTACGGATCGGTCGAACGTCGTGCGGTACACCTTCGAGGACTTCAGCGTCAGGATCGCCGAACGCGAGCTGTGGCGCGGCGATACGTTGCTGCCGGTCAACCGGTATGTCTTCGACACCATCGCCTGGCTGATCGAACACCGCGACCGCGCGGTCGGACGCGACGAGCTCGTCGCCGCGGTCTGGGGCCGCGCCGACGTCACCGAGGGGCATCTGAACCAGGTGATCGCGCGCGCCCGGCGCGCGCTCGGCGACGACGCGCAGGCACAGCGCATGATCCGCACGGCGCCGGGTTTCGGGTATCGCTGGGTCGGCGAGGTCGCCGCGGTCGACACCGAACGGTCCTCGCCGCCGGCCGACGCCGCGCCGGCCCTCGCGAGCCCCGATGCCGCCGAATCGAAGCCGCCCGCGAGCCCGCGTTCGCACCGGCGCGCCTGGGTGCTCGCCGCGGCCCTGCTCGCGTCGCTCGGCGGCGCGGTCGCCGTGCACTGGTGGCCGCACGACGGCGCCGCGGCGCGCGACGCGGCGGCCGCCGCGAATGCGCTCGTCGTGCTGCCGATCGCGGTGCGCGCCGACGCCGACGCGAACTGGCTCGAACTTGGCGCGATGGACCTCATCGCCGAGCGCCTCCGCGGCGCCGGTCTGCGCGTGTCGCCGAGCAAGACCGTCGTCACCGCGCTGTACGGCGCCGATTCGCCGGTCGCGCCGACCGACCACGCGCGCGTACGCGCCGTGCTCGGTGCCGGGTTGATCGTGCAGGGCGTCGTCGCGTCGGCCGGCGAGCGCTGGACCGTCGAACTCGCGGCGCTCGGCGCCGACGGTGCTTCGCGCCGCGTCCAGGCGCGCGAGGCCGACCCGATCCGGGCGGCGGCCGTGGCGGCCGATCTGCTCGCCGCGGCGCTCGGCCGGCGTCCGGCCGGCGACGACGCCGGCTCCGATGCGGTGCAGCGGCGCATGCAGCAGGCGCAGGCGGCGTCGCTGACGAACCAGCTGGAGCTGGCGCGCACGATCCTGAACGACCTGCCCGAATCGGCGCGGACGCTGCCCGACGTGCGGCTGCGCCTCGCCGATCTCGATTTCCGCGCCGGCCGCCACGCGCAGGCCGCCGAGGCGGTGGAGCGGCTGCTCGCCGATCCGGCGATCGGCGGCGCGCCGATCCCGCGAGGCAGGGCGCTGACGCTGCGCGGCAATCTCAAGTTCCGGCGTTCGGATTTCGCGGGCGCGGTGGCCGATCTCGACGCCGCCGTCGGCGTGCTCGAGCACGTGCCGGCGCCGCTCGACCTCGCCGACGCGCTCACGCGGCGCGGCCTGGCGCGCGCGGCGCTGTTCGATCTCGACGGCGGCGCGTCGGATTACAGCCGCGCGCGGCTCATCGCCGAACAGGCCGGCGACCCGCTGCGCGTCGCGCACGTCGAGGCCGGCTTCGGACTGCTGCAGATCGACCGCAAGCGGCTCGATCTCGCGCTGCCTTACCTCGACACGGCGATGACGCAATACGAGGCGCTGGGCGTCGTCGAGCGGGTGGTTACGCTGCGACTGGTGCTCAACGACGCCTACGCGGGCCTCTTGCGATGGCCCGAGGTCGCGAACCTCAGCGACCGGCAGTGGGCGCTGCGCGAGCGCATCGGCGATCCGGGGCTCGCGCTCACGGTCGTCAACCGGCGCGTGCGCCTGCTGATCGCGCTCGGCCGCTTCCGCGAAGCCGGCGAGGTGGTCGGCGACGCGCGCGAGCGCTACGGCGGGCTGCGGCCCGAGTCGCTGCGCTATCTGTACGACATGCAGGCCGATCTCGCGTGGCACGAGGGCCGCATGGCCGACGTCGTGCGGGCCGTGGACGCCGCGCTCGAAAAATGGCCGCGCGATCCTTCATACGACCGTTACGCCTATCTGATACTGCTGCGCCAGCGCGCGCTCTCGGCGCTCGGGCAGGCGACCGACGCGAAGATCGCGCCGTGGCTGCCCGAGCACGACGAGGGCCTTTCGTCGGTGTTCTGGATCGCGCGCGCCGAGTGGGCGAGCCACGGCGGCGACGACACCGCCGCGCGGCGCGATTTCGAGCGCGCGCTCTCGATCGCCGAGGACGCCGGTACGCCGGCGCTCGTGCTGTTCGCGGCGCAGGCCTATGTCGACTGGCTGCTGCCGCGCGGCGAGCGCGCCAAGGCCGCCGAACTCGCCGGCCGTGTCGGCGTATGGACGCGCGACGACTACGACTGCGCGCTGCTGCGCGCGCGGGTGTTCCACGCGCTCGGCAATCACGACAACTGGCGCCTGGCGCTCGACGCCGCGCGCACGCTGGCCGGCGAGCGCGCGATTCCCGCGGCGCTGACGGCGGCGCCGGCCGCGCCGTAGCGCCTCGCGGCGCCGGCTGTCACGCGCTGTCATCGCCTGTCACGCGCCGTCAGCGGCCGTGGCGGCCGGCGCGGAACCGTTCGCGCAGAGTCGGCGACGGCCCCGCGCAACCCGCGCGGCGGCACGCACAACGACAACGCGCGATCCACGCGCCCGACCTCTACGGGGATTTCGATGCACAACGACCTTCACACCGCGGCGCCGCCGCGCCGCCGCGACGCGGCGCGCGACCGGCTGCGCCGCTACGCCGGCCGGGCGCTCGCCGCGCTCGCGCTCGCCTGCGGCACCGCCGCGCACGCGTTCAGCCCTTACGCCGACGGCATCGTCACGAGCGTCGCGGTGCAGCCCGACGGCAAGGTGCTCGTCGCCGGCGCGTTCTCGACGATCAACGGCGTGGCGCGCAGCCACTTCGCGCGCGTCCTCGCCGACGGCAACCTCGACACCGCGTTCGTCAACGTCGCGACCGACCAGGCCAACGCCGTCGCGGCGCTGCCCGACGGACGCGCGCTCGTTGCCGGCGCCGGCGTCAACGGCAAGGGCGGCCTCCTGCGCGTGAACGCCGACGGCACGGTCGACACGAGCTTCGTCGACGCGTTCACCACGGGATCGAGCTTCGAGAACCGCATCAAGGTGATCCACCCGCTGGCCAACGGCAAGATTCTCGTCGGCGGCGTGTTCGGCGGCGTCGGCGGCGAGCCGCGCAACCGCGTCGCGCGCCTGAACGCCGACGGCAGCCTCGACCTCGCGTTCGTGCCGGCCGCGACGATCACCGGCGACGTGTACTCGCTGGCCGGCGAGGCCGACGGCCGCGTGCTCGTCGGCGGCCAGAACTTCTTCGCGCGCCTGATGCCCGACGGCAGCGCCGACACGGCGACGCCGGTGCCCGACGTGCTCGCCAACGTCATCGCAGGCCTCGTGGTGCAGCCCGACGGCAAGTTCGTCGTCGGCGCGTGGAACGCGCTGTCGATGAACGGCACGACCTACGGCCATCTCGTGCGCATGAACGTCGACGGCACGGTGGACCCGACGTTCGTGCCGCCGGCGCTCGCGGGCGTCTACGGTCCGATCGCGCGGCGCGCCGACGGCCGCCTGATGGTGCCGAACGGCTTCGGCGGCCTTCTGCGCCTGCTGCCCGACGGCGCTCCGGATACGACGTTCGGCGACTTCAACGCCGGCGGACAGTCGATCGGCGCGCTCGCCGTGCAGCCCGACGGCAAGACCGTCATCGGCGGGGCGTGGGCCAACATCAACGGCCTGCCGCGCGGCCGGCTCGCGCGCGTGCACGCCGACGGCCGCCTCGACAACGGCGCGGCCGGCCCGCTGCGTGTCACCGCGGCGGCGACCAACGGCACGATCTCGCCGTCGGGCACGCTCTTCGTCGACGAAGGCACGCGGCGCGAGTTCACGATCGCGGCGAATCCCGGCTTCGCGCTCGCAACGATCGCCGGCTGCGGCGGCACGCGCGTGGAAAACGTCTACACGACGGGCTACATCTGGGGCGACTGCACGATCGTCGCCACGTACATCGACGAGGACGACGTGTTCTTCGACCCCGACACCAACGGCTCGATCGACGCCGTGGCGCTCGAGCCCGACGGCCGCATCATCGCCGGCGGCACGTACAGCCGCATCGGCGGCCTGCCGCGGCAGTCGCTCGCGCGGCTCGAACCGCGTCGCGGCAACGCCGAGAGCGCGTATCCGCAGTCCGAAGGCAACGTCTACGCGCTCGCGCGGCAGCCCGACGGCGCGACGCTCGTGGGCAGCCAGGTGGGACTCGTGCGCGTACGCGCCGACGGCACCGTCGATGCGACGTTCCAGGCGCAGATCCTCGGCACGGTGTACGCGGCGGCCGTGCAGGCCGACGGCAAGATCGTCATCGGCGGCGCGTTCCAGGTGGTCAACGGCGTGGAGATCAACCGCGTCGCGCGCCTCAACGCCGACGGCACGCTCGACACGACGTTCGACCCCGGCGCCGGCGCGAGCACCACGGTGTACGCCGTCGTCGCCGAGCCGGGCGGCAAGATCGTGATCGGCGGGGGCTTCACGGCGTACAACGGCACGGCCAAGCGGGGCCTTGCGCGCCTCAACGCCGACGGCACGCTCGACGCCACGTTTCCGGCGGCCGGCGGCGCCGTCTACGCGCTGTATCGCTACGAGGACGGCCGCTACCTGATCGGCGGCCAGGCCAACATCAATCTCGGCGACGGCACGCCGGTCGATTCGCGGCTCGTGCGCATGCTGCCGGGCGGCACGCGCGACATCGCGTTCGAGGCGACGATCGGCTCGCCCGTGCGCGCGATCGCGGTGCAGGCCGACGGCAAGGTGCTGGTGGGCGGCGAGTTCGCGAACGCCAACGGGCAGCCTCGCGCCCGCCTCGCGCGCCTCACCGCGGAGGGCGCGCTCGACGCCGCGTTCAACGTGCCGCTGAACAACCGCGCGACGGCGATCGCGGTGCAGGCCGACGGCAAGATCGTCGTCGGCGGCTGGTTCACGACCGTCGGCGCATACAACCGGCGCGGCATCGTGCGGCTGACCGCCGACGGCGGCATCGACGTCGCGGCGTTCACCGTCACGCCGTACGCGGCGGCCAACGGCACGATCACGCCGAACGTGCCGCAGAGCGTCGGCCCCGGCGGCACCACGCAGTTCACGATCGTGCCCGACGCGGGCTACGTGATCGGCACCGTGACCGGCTGCGGCGGGACGCTCGACGGCCTCGTCTACACCACCGGCCCGGTCACGTCGCACTGCACCGTGACGGCCGACTTCCTGCTCGACACCGTTACCTACACCGTCACGCCGGCCGCCGGCGCGCACGGTGCGCTGAGCCCGGCCACGCCGCAGTCGGTGCTGTTCGCGCAGACCGCGAACTTCGCGGTGACGCCGGACGCCGGCTACTTCCTCGCCACGATCGGCGGCTGCGGCGGCACGCTCGCCGGCGGCACGTACACGACCGGCCGCATCCTCGGCGACTGCACGATCGACGCCGTGTTCGACCGCGTCGGCACGGTGACGGTCGCCGCCGGCGGCGCGCAGATCACCGCGGTCGGCACCGGGTTCGCCGCGCCGCTCGCGGTGCGCGTGAACGATACGCAGGGCCGGCCGGTGCGCGGCATCGACGTGACGTTCGACGCGCCCGCGAGCGGCGCCGGCGCGACGCTGTCGGCCACGACCGCGACGACCGACGCCGACGGCGTCGCGCGCGTCACCGCGCGCGCCAACGCGACCGGCGGCGCGTACGCCGTCACCGCGACGGCGGGCGGCCTCGCCACGTCGTTCGCGCTGCGCAACGAGGCGATCGACCACGGGGGCCTGGAGCTGCGCGTCACCGTCAGCACGTCGCCGCCCCCGACCTGCGGCACCGCGACCTCGCTCGACGCGCCGGCCGGCACCGCGCTCAACTACTGCTTCACCGTCATCAACCGCGGCAGCGTCACGCTCAACCACCACACGCTGACGATGGCGACGTACGGCAATGCGACGCAGTACCAGCTGCTCGGCGCCGATCGCTTCTTTCATCGCCTCGAGCACCCGCTGGCGCCGGGCGAGACGTATCGCTACAACCGCATGATCTCGGTCGGCGGCGACACGCAGGCGCCGAAGTTCACATGGACCGCCGCGGCGAACCGGCCGAACTACGAGGTCACGCCGAACTCGGGCGTCGCGTTCACCGACATCAGCGCGACCGGCGCCGACGTGTCGTCCGGCGTCTACGAGGGCCGGCCGCTGTACGACCTGCCGTTTCCGATCACGTACTTCGGCCAGACGTTTCTCGACGGCGTCGGCATGGCGTGCATCAACAACGCCGGCACGATCAAGCTGCAGCGCGGCGCCGGCGACGGTGCGTGTCCCGTGCCGACGCTCCTGACCGTGCCGCCGTTCATGGGCGACAACCGCGAGGTCGCGGCCGAGGTATCGGTCTATTTCGACGGCATGAACTACGTGCTGCCGTACTGGGACAACCTCGGCCCGAACGGCCACGTCTACCATCAGACCGTCGGCACGGCGCCGAACCGCCGCTTCATCGTGCAGTGGCACGAGAAGGACCACGCGAGCTTCCCGAACCCCGCCGGCGGCATCACGTTCCAGGCCGTGTTCGAGGAAACCACCGGCCGCATTCACTACGTCTACAAGGAACTGAACTTCGACGTCGTCGCGTCGCCGAATCCCGACAACGGCGGCTCGGCGAGCGTGGGCCTCGTCGACTTCGGCACGTACGCCGATCCGCCGCAGTCGATCCAGTACAGCTACGACAGCCCGGTGCTCGGCAACAATACGTCGATCACCTGGACGCCGACCGACGTGCCGCACTACGCGTCGGCCGACGTCGCGATCGCGGTGGGCCGGCCGAAGATCACGCTCGACCGCGAAAGCGTCGCCGCGAGCGTCGCGCCGGGCGGCGTCGCCGCGCAGACGCTCGTCATCGGCAACGCCGGCGACCTGAACCTCGACTGGTCGCTCAAGGAAGCCGCCGCGCGCGGGCATTTCCCGCCCGAGGGCTCGGTCTTCGTGCCGACCCCGGTCGACCAGCTCGTGCCGCCGGCGGCGCTCGCGGGGCCGTATCGCGCGGCGCCGCCGGCGCGCGACGCCTCGCTGTTCGCGGTACCGGCGTACGGCGTCGCGTACGAGTCGGGCTACACGTATCCGGTGAGCTTCGACGCGGCCGATCCGTCGCAGTTCGTGCAGTCGTACGGCACTGCCGCGCTCGGCCAGATCTACGGCGGCGATTTCGTCGGCGACGATTTCACCAGAATCTACATGTACAACAGTGCGGCCGACAGCGACTTCACGTTCGCGACGTACGACCCCACCTCGCGCGAGTACACGGTGATCGCGGCCGACCCGCAGGTGAGCGCGCCGCAGGGCTGGGACAAGCCGCCGTACCCGCGCTGGGCCGGCATGGCGTGGGACCCGGCCACCCGCACGCTGTACGCATCGACGACCGGCGGGCAGTTCTGCTCGGCCGGCAATGCATCCGACCTGTACACGGTCGACCCCGCGACCGGCCGCGGCACGCGCGTCGGCGCGATCGACACCGGCAGCCCGCTGTGCATCGCCGACATCGCCGTCGCGCCGGACGGCGCGATGTACGGCGTCGACACGATCGGCAACGCGCTCGTCGCGATCGACAAGACCACGGGCAAGGCCGCGTACGTCGGTTCGCTCGGCTTCGACCTCATCAACAACGGGCCGCACAGCCTCGACTTCGACGACGCGACCGGCACGCTGTACCTCGCGGCCGGGCACCTGTACAACCTCGGCGGCGGCGGCATGTTCGCGATCGATCTTGCGACCGGCGCGCCGTGGCGCATCGGATCGTTCCCGATCGAGCCGATCTCCTCGTACGGCTACTTCTCGATGTACGCGATGAGCATCGCGACGACCGGCGGCGCATGCGCCGATCCGTCGCAGGTGCCGTGGCTGTCGCTCAACCAGGTCGGCGGCCTCCTGACGCCGGGCTCGCACACGCCGGTGGAACTGCGACTCGACGCCGCGGGTCTCGCGCCCGGCGACTACCGCGCGCAGCTGTGCGCGTTCAGCAACGACCGCAGCCGCGCGCTCGTGCGCATCCCGGTGTCGCTCACCGTGGGCGAAACGAACGACCGGATCTTCGCCGACGGCTTCCAGTCGCCGTGAACCACCGCGCCGCGCACCGCGACAGCGGCGCGCGGCGCCCTCGAATGCTACGGAATACACCATGAAACTTTTCGCATTCCGAACACTGTGCGCCTCGATCGCGCTCGCGTGCGCCGCGGGCGCGCCGGCCGGCGCGGCCACGCCCGACGCGCTCGCCGTGCGCGAGGTCGACGCGTCGCCGGTCGGCCGCTATCTCGTCACGTTCGACGAGGCCGGCCTCGCCGCGTACACCGGCGGCGTGCCCGGCTACGCGCGCACCGCGCCGTTCGACGTGCCGTTCGCGCGGCACGCGCTCGACGCCGACTCGGCGCCGTCGCGCGCCTACCTCGATCATCTGAAATCGCGCCGCGCCGCGCACGTCGCGGCGATCGAAGCCGCGCTCGGCCGCGGCGTCGCCGTCGCGTACGAATACGCGGTGACGGAAAACGGCGTCTCGGTCGCGCTGTCGCCCGGCGAGGCGCGGATCGTCGCCGGCCTGCCGCACGTCGCGCGCGTCGCGCCGGTGCGCGTGCATCCGCTCTCGTCGTACCGCGGCCCCGCGTTCATCGGCGCCGACCGCGTCTGGAACGGCACGTCGCTGCCGTTCGGCGCGAGCGCCACGCGCGGGCAGGGCATGCGCGTGGGCGTCATCGACAGCGGCGTCGACCGCGCGCACCCGTCGTTCGGCAACGACGCCGCGTGCGGGTTCTCGGCCGCGGCGCCCAAGCTCGTCGCGCGCGACTGCGTCGCCAACGACGGCGTGCGCTGCACCGGTTCGAACCCGGCGCCCGAAACCGGCGTCGGCCACGGCATGCACGTGGCGTCGACCGCGGCGGGCAACGCGATCGACGGCTCGGCCGTGCCGGCGCCGATGCTGCCGGCCGGCTGGGCGATGTCGGGCGTCGCGCCGTGCGCGCAGGTGGTGAGCTACAAGGCGTGCATCGCGACCGGCTGCTACGACGACATGCTGCGGTCGGCCGTGCAGAACGTCATCGCCGACGCCGTCGACGTCGTCAACTATTCGATCGGCCCGCGCTGCGGCGGCGGCGATCCGTGGAACGACTCGGCGCACTTCCTCGCCGCCGCGACGAGCGGCATCGCCGTCGTCGCGGCGGCCGGCAACACCGGCGCCGAGTGCGCCGTGCCGACCGGGCTCGTCGCGAATCTCGGTCCGTGGGTGACGACCGTCGCCGCCTCGACGCACGACCGCTTCCTCGGCCCGCTGCTGACGGTAACGGGACCGGGCGAGCCGTCCCCGCTCCTGAGCGACATGATCCTGACGCCCGGCAGCGCGACGCTGCCGCCGCCGCAGACGATCGACCGGCCGCGCGCGCCGCTGCGGTTCTACGCCGGAAACCCCGGCGCGTGCACGGCGGACGGTGGAATTCCTGCCGGATATTTCAACGGATCGATCGCGATCGTGCGGCGCGGCGGCTGCAACTTCGGCGAGAAGATCGCGAACGCCGCCGCGGCCGGCGCCGACGCGACGATCGTCGTCAACAACGTCGATACGAACTTCACGATGGCGACCGACGGCGCGCCGGCCGGCGCGACCGCGTACAGCATCTCGTCGCTCGCGATCGCCGACGCGCTCGTCGCGTTCGTCGGCGCGCACGTCGACGCTCCGGGCCCGGCCGACCGCGTGTTCGCCGACGGCCTCGAACCGGCCGCCGGCGCGCGCGGGGACTATCGGCGCCAGGGCCTGACCGCGCGCCAGGGCGACGTCATCGGCAGCTTCAGCCTGCGCGGGCCGGTGCCGGCGCCGCTCGAGGATCTCGCCAAGCCCGACGTGTCGGCGCCCGGCGTCGACATCTACGCGGCCACCGACCCCGCGTCGGGCGACTACGAAATCCTGAGCGGCACGTCGATGGCGAGCCCGCACGTGACCGGCGCGACGGCGCTCCTGCGCGCGTTGCATCCGTCGTGGTCGGGCGGCGAGGTGAAGTCGGCGCTGATGACGACGGCGGTGCCCGGCACGCGCGAGAACGGCACGACGCCGTGGACGAGCGAGGACGTCGGCAGCGGCCGCATCGACGTCGCCGCGGCGGCGCTCGCGGGACTGACGTTCGACGAGACCGATGCGAACTACCGCGCCGCGAATCCGTCGGGCGGCACGCTGCCGATCAAGGCGCTGAACCTTGCGAGCCTGCGCGACATGCAGTGCGGCGAGTCGTGCACGTTCACGCGCACGGTGCGCAACCGGCTCGATGCGACCGGCACCTGGACGGTCGAGTTCGACCAGCCCGCGCAATACAGGCTCACGGCCACGCCGTCGACGTTCACGCTCGCGCCGGGGCAGACGCAGACGCTCGCGTTCGAGGCGGAAATCGTCGACGTGACGCAGCCCGGCGCGCTGTCGTTCGGCAGCGTGCGGCTGCGCGAGAAGGAAGGGCGCTCGCCGGTGCAGCACCTGCCGGTGGCGGTGCGCGGCAGCGCCGTGTCGGTCGACTGCGCGGGCGGCTGGTGCAACTTCCGCATCGACGCGTTCAGCGCCGGCTACAGCGCGATCGGCTGCGAGCCGCGCTGCAATTTTCTGTGGGCGAACCGTTTCTCGCCGCCGGCCTCGGCGTATCCGATCACGCTGACGTCGGCGACGTTCCTCACCGGTTCGCCGAGCTACGTCGCGCAGGGCGACCGCTACGACGTCTACGTGTACCAGGACGACGACCGCGACCCGTCGAACGGCGCGACGCTGGCCGGCTCGTTCAAGAACTACGTCGTATCGACGGCCGGCGCGCGGCTGCGCACGGTGACGTTCGCGCCGCCGATCGTGCTGAACGGGCCGGGCGACGTCGTGATCGCGCTGGCGAGTCCGACCGGCACCGGGCCGCGACCGGCGACCGGCGAGCTGTCGGTGTTCCGCCGCCGCTCGTACGTCGGCGACTACGCGGGCGAAGACCCGAACCTCGCGACGGCGAACCTGCGGCTCAATCCCGAGGCGATCGGTTCGAACGCGAACTGGGTGATCCGCGCGCTCGGCACGACGGCCGGCGGGCAGGCGATCGCGCTCGGCGGCGAGGCGCCGGTCGAGCGCTAGCGCAAGGGACGTTGCGGTGCGGCACCGGCGTGCCATCCCCTCCGCGCCGGTGCCGTGCCGCGGCGGTCTTGCGGACGAAGAACCGCCCGGCGTCGTGCCGGACGGTTCGCAAACCCCGAACTCAATCCCCGAGGCGATCGGCGAAAATCAGATCGCCGTCGAGCCGCACCGCCGCGAAGTCGAGCAGGTTGGAGCCCGTCGTGCGCGCGCTCTGGCCCGTGATCACCGGCTTGCCGGCCTGCAGCACGAGCGCGGTCGAGTCGCTGTAGATGCCGTTGGGCGCGAGGTCCACTTCGAACTTGCCGTTCGTGCCGAAGCTCGTGTCGGCGCTGCCGTCGGCGTTGGTGCGCAGCGCCATGAAGCCCTGCTTCGATTTCGGTGCCGCGTAGCTCACCGAGAACACGAGCTTGCCGTCGCTCTGCAGCGCGAGGCCCGACACGTAGCGGCCCCACGCGCCCGGCACGAGATCGACGTCGCGCCAGCCCGGCGTCGCGGCGCTGCCGAACGACGGATCGTCGGTGCCGTCGGCGTCGAGCCGCCCGAGCGCGACGTTTACGCCGTTCTCGTCGGTGTTGTAGTACGCGCTGACCGTGATGCGGCCACGCGCGTCGAGCACGAGGTTGTCGACGCCGTTGTAGGTCGACGCGGCGTGTCCCGGCGGCGTGAAGCGGCGCATGCCGCCGCCGGCGAACGTCGGGTCGAGCGCGCCGTCGGCGGTCAGGCGCGTGACGTGCGCGTCGTACGTGAAGTCCGGCGTCGCCGCCTGGCCCGTGACGAGGATGCGGCCGGCGGCATCGAGCGTCAGCGTCGTGAAATACGTGCTGTTCGCGCCGGTGTCGAGCGTGACGATGCCGTTCGTGCCGAACGTCGTGTCGCGCGTGCCGTCGGCGTTGAGGCGCGCGAGGATCGCCGAATCGAGGCTCGGCGTCGCGCGTTCGCCGCCGACGATCACGCGGCCCGCGGCGTCGATCGCGAGACCGTGCAGAAACACGCCGGGAATCAGCGCGATGCCGTCTTCGTCGAAGGTTGCGTCGAGTTCGCCGTTCGCGCCGACCTTGAGCACGAAGCCCGTGAGCGGGCCGAACGCGTTCGCGCTGCCGGCGACGACGATCGAGCCGTCCTCGAGTACGCGCATCGCCTCGATGATCTGCTGCTGGTCCCCCGGCACGAGGTCGGGGTATTCGTGCACGCCGGGAATGCCGTCGAGATTGCCGAACGCGGGGTCGGGCGTGCCGTCGGGCAGGAGGCGCACGAGCACCGCGCGCATGTGCGGGTCGGGGTTGTTCTGGAAGATCTTGTTGCGCGTGCCGCCGACGAGGATGCTGCCGTCGGCCAGCACCGTCGACACGGTCGTGCGGAATTCGTGCGCCTGCACGCCGTCGGGCAGGATGAAGCTCGTGCCGCCGGTGCCGAACGCGGGATCGAGCTGGCCGTCGGCGGCAAAGCCGGGGGATGCGGCGGCGGCGAAGAGGCCGCAGATCAGGACGGCCAGGGTGCGGCGGTGCGGGGTGTTGCGATGCATCGGGTGTTCCTCCGGATCGGGTTCGACGACCCGGCAAGCGTCGAAGGAAGTTCCGTGTCACGCATACCGAACCCGTCAAAGCCGCATTCGCGAAGGCTATAGCCGATTCGACGGCGCCTGGGCGAGCGCGGCCGGAATCGCGCGTTCGCCGGCCGTGCGCCGGCAGCGGTCGAGCGCGCTGCGCCACGCGGCGTTCTGGCCGAGCGCGTGGTACAGCGTCAGCTGCAGCAGCGCCGCGTCGTAGTCGTGGTCGGCCCACGCGCCGAGCCGCTCGGCGAGCACGCCCGCGCGAACGGGATCGAGATGCGTTGCGAGCCAGCGGGTATAGCCTTGCGCCACCGCGACGAGGTCGATCGGAATGCGATTTTGATCCGCCGCGGCGAGCGCGGCTTCGAATTGCGTGCCCGCGTCGGGCGCGTTCGCGCTCGCCGCGGCCTCGGCCTGCGCGAGTTTCGCGTACGTCGTCGCGCCCGGCGTTGCGACGCGGCGCGCCCACTCGGCGATCGCGGCAACGCTCGCCGCGGCGTCCTGCTTGCCGCCGCTCGCGAGCTGCGCGCGCAGGAGCGTCAGGCGCGCGCGCGCGGCCTGCCGCGTGTCGTCGTTGTCCGGCAGCGATATCAGCGCCGCGGCGGCGAGCGTCGCCGCCTGCGCCGCGTCGCCGTCGGCCAGTGCCAGGCGCGCCGCGATCGCGTCGGCGCGCGCCTTGATCGCCGGATCGGCGCCATCGCCGCCGGCCGCGCGCACGGCGTCGAGCAGGACGCGCGCGTTCGCCGTCTGGCCGTTCGCGGCGAGGATTTCCACCCGCGTGAGCGTCGCGGTGGCGCGCCGCTGCGGATCGGCCACCTGCTCGCCGAGTTCGTGCATGCGCGCCTCGAGCGCCAGCGCGGCGCGCGGATCGAGCAGCATCAGGCGCGCGTGCGCGGCAGCGTCTCGGGCGTTGAGTTCGGCCGCGTGCATGCGGAACGCGGCGAAGCGCGCGATCGCGCGGTCGAGCGCGGCGGCCGCTTCGGCCGGGCGGTCGCGCAAGAGTTCGAACGCGCCGACGTTCGCGTCGAGCACCGCGAGCGCGAGGCCGTCGTCGGCGCTTTCGTAAGCGACGCGCGCGGCGGCGAGGTCGGTCATCGACGCGTCAAAATCGTTCTGCGTGGCATGCGCCGACGCGCGCGCCGCGAGCGCGCGGCCGAGAATCGCCGGCACGCCGCGGCCCTGCAGCAGGGCGACGGCCGCGTTGAAGCGCGGCATCGCCGTGGCGGGATCGCGCGCGATCATCGCCAGCACGCCGAGGCCGTAGATCGCGCGCGCATGCACGACAGGGTCCTGTTCGGCCGACACGCTCGCGGCGAGTTCGGTGAAGGCGCTGCGCGCGGCGTCGAAGCGGCCGGCCTGGTAGTGGATCTGCGCCAGCCGCAGCCGCGTTTCGGGACGCTCGCGCTGCTGCGGCGTCGCGCGTTCGAGCAGCGCCTGCGCGGCGTCGAGGCGGTCGGACAGCATCGCCGCGTCGACCTGCTGCAGGAGCGCGGCGAACGCGGGCTCGCTCGTCGTGTCGCCGTCGGCCGCGGCCGGCGCGCCGCCGAGCCGCTGCGCGAGGCGGTCGGCCGCGACGCGCGCGGCGCCGAGAAGGTCCGGCGAGGTTTCCTGCACGTCGATCGGCGGCTCGCGGCCGTGCACGGTGCGCAGCGCGATGCGCCAGGCGTCGCCGATGCGCTCGGCCTGCGCGTCGACGACGACTTGCGCGCCGGTCGTGTCGGTCAGGTCTTCGAGGCGTTCGCGCTTGAGCGCGGCGCCGTCGAGTCCGCGCGCGAGCGCCACGACGTTGTCGCTCGGCACCACCGCGAGGCCGGCCGCGCGCAGGCGCGACGCGACGAGGTCCATCACGCCCAGGCGTACCCAGCTCGATTCGTCGTCGCCCGTCACCGTCGCCGGCAGCACCAGCAGGTTGGCGCCGACGCTCGCGACCGGGGCGGGTGCCGGCTCGCGCCAGCGCTGCCACGCGAACGCCGCGACGAGCGCTGTCGCGCCGAGCGCGAGCGCCGGCAGCAGCAGTCGGCGCCGCGGTTCGATGGGTATCGGGGCAGGCGAAGCTGCCGGCGCGGGTGGCGGCGGCGCGGCCGGAGCCGGCGCGGCGACGGGTGCCGGCGCGATCGAAGGCGCGGGCGTCGCCTCGGCGGTCGCCGGTTCGCCGACCGTCTCGATCTCGATCGGCGCGACCCAGTGGTAGCCGTAGCGCACGATCGTACGGATCGCGTGCTGTTCCTTGCCGGTGTCCTCGATCGCGCGGCGCGCGAACAGCACGGTCTGGCCGAGCACGTTGTCGCCGATGTCGACCTTGCCCCAGACCGCGGCGATCAGCTCGTCGCGGCCGACCGCGCGCGAGCGGTTCTCGATCAGGTACACGAGGCAGTCGAACGCCTTGGACGGCAGCGCGACGGGCTCGTCGCCGCGCGCGAGCACGCGCGTCGCCGGGTCGAGACGGTAGTCGCCGAAGCGGTAGGCGCGGTGGGTCATAAGCGGCCGTGATGCGGGGAGCGCGAGGATACGCTCCCGTCATGGGGGTAGTCTCTGCCTAGTGGCCTGTAACAGATAAATCGGAAGAGGGATCGCGAAGGACGCATCGTGCAGGACGCCGCTGCGGAGCGAGGCCGATAGCACCCGCTATCGGCCGAGTGAGCAGCAAGTACTGCGCGGCCAGGACGAGTGAGCTACTTTCGATTTGTCTGCTACAGGCCACTAGTACAGGACGCGGGTACGCAAGGTGCCGGGAATCGCCGCGAGCGCGTCTTTGAGTTCCGCCGCGCGCTCCTCGGCCACCGACACGTCGATCACGACGTAGCCGATGTTCGCGTCGGTCTGCAGGTACTGGCCGTCGATGTTGACGTTCTCGCGCGAGAAGATGTCGTTGATGCGCGAGAGCATGCCCGGCACGTTGCGGTGGATGTGCAGGAGGCGCCGGCTCGTCGGATGTTCGGGCAGCGACGCCTCGGGGAAGTTGACGGCCGACAGCGTCGACCCGTTGTCGCTGTAGCGCACGAGTTTCGAGGCCACTTCGATGCCGATGTTGTCCTGCGCCTCGAGCGTCGAGCCGCCGACGTGCGGCGTGAGGATCACGTTGTCCATGCCGACGAGCGGCGAGACGAACGCGTCGTCGTTGCCCTTGGGTTCGACCGGAAACACGTCGACCGCGGCGCCCCCGATGTGCCCCGAACGCAGTGCGGCGGCGAGCGCGTCGATGTCGACGACCGTGCCGCGCGAGGCGTTGATCAGCGTCGCGCCCTGCTTCAT
Source organism: Tahibacter soli (assembly GCF_025717065.2). GTDB lineage: Bacteria > Pseudomonadota > Gammaproteobacteria > Xanthomonadales > Rhodanobacteraceae > Tahibacter > Tahibacter soli. Next base: position 89,158 of record NZ_JAOVZO020000014.1, read on the forward strand.
GCGCGCGAGCTGGTCGGCGCCGATCATGAGCTTCGTCTGCGGCGTTTCGGGTACGTGCAGGGTCACGACGTCGGCGCGTTCGAGCAGGTCGTTGAGGCCCGCCGACGTGCGCGCGTTGCCGAGCGCGAGCTTCGTTTCGATGTCGTGGTAGATCACGCGCATGCCGAGGCCTTCGGCGAGCAGGCCCACCTGCGTGCCGATGTGGCCGTAGCCGACGATGCCGAGCACCTTGTCGCGCGCCTCGAAGCTGCCGGCCGCGGATTTCGACCAGCCGCCGCGATGGCATTCCGCGTTCTTTTGTGGAATACGCCGCAACAGCAGGATCGCCTCGGCGATCACCAGTTCGGCGACGCTGCGCGTATTGGAGTAGGGCGCGTTGAACACCGGAATGCCGGCGAGTTCGGCCGCGGCGAGATCGACCTGGTTCGTACCGATGCAGAAGCAGCCGACGGCGAGCAGGCGCTTGGCTTCGCCGAGCACCGCGGCCGTCAGCTGCGTGCGCGAGCGGATGCCGACGAAATGCGCCTCGGCGATACGCAGCTTCAGCTCCGCTTCGGGCAATGATTTTTCGTGATATTCGATCTGCGAATAACCGGCGGCCTTGAACGTCTCTACCGCGCTGCGGCTGACGCCTTCGAGCAAGAGAACGCGGATGTCCTGCTTCGGAAACGAGGTCTTTTTCATTGCCTAAGTGTTCGAATGAAAAGAAGATTCCGCAACGGCACGCAGGCACCGTACGGTGCCGGTCGCCGGTTGTGGACACCCAGACTATGCCAGAACTTCGCCGGTTTGCGGCAGCGCAGCAGTAGACGTTGCCGCGCGACGCTGGCAGGCTCGCCCGCTTGAGAATCGAGACGCCCATGACCGCATCGCTCGCCGAACTCGCCCGCTACCTGCCGCACCTGGTGCTGCGCACCGAACCCGGCGATCTCGAACACTACGGCCGCGACTGGACGCGCCGCTGGACGCCCGCGCCGCTCGCGATCGCGCTGCCGGGCTCGATCGACGAAGTACAGGGCATCGTGCGCTGGGCGAACGCGCATCGCGTCGCGATCGTGCCGTCGGGCGGACGCACGGGGCTTTCCGGCGGCGCGGTCGCCGCGCACGGCGAACTCGTGGTGAGCTTCGATCGCATGAACAAGGTGCTCGGCTTCGACGCGGTCGACCGCACGCTGACCGTGCAGCCGGGCATCGCGCTGCAGGCCGTGCACGAGGCGGCGCGCGGACACGGCCTCATGTATCCCGTCGATTTCGGCGCGCGCGGTTCGTGCCAGATCGGCGGCAACATCGCGACGAATGCCGGCGGCATCCGCGTGATCCGCTACGGCAATACGCGGCAGTGGATCGCCGGCCTGAAAGTGGTGACCGGCGGCGGCGAACTGCTCGAACTCAACCGCGGCCTCGTCAAGAACGCGACGGGCTACGACCTGCGGCATCTCTTCGTGGGATCGGAAGGCACGCTCGGACTCGTGGTCGAAGCGACGCTCGCACTGACCGAACCGCCGCCGCCGTGCAACGTCATGCTGTTCGCGCTGCCGGCAATGGACGCGCTGATGCGGGTGTTCGGCGAATGCCGGCGGCGCCTGAAGCTCGAAGCCTTCGAGTTCTTCACCGACCGCGCGCTGCACCACGTCGTCGCGCACGGCGCGCAGAATCCGTTCGAGACGGCGAGCCCGTACTACGTCGTGACCGAGTTCCACGAGAACGAAACCGAGGCGCTGGCCGTGTTCGAGCACTGCCTCGAAAGCGGCCTCGTGACCGACGGCGTGATCGCCCAGAGCGACGCGCAGGCTGCGGCGTTGTGGAAATTGCGCGAAGGAATCACCGAAAGCCTCGCGAAGTACCGGCCGTACAAGAACGACATCTCGGTGCGCATCGCCGTGGTGCCGGATTTCCTCGACGCGATGCAGGTGCTGCTGACGCGCGAATATCCCGACTTCGACGTGGTGTGGTTCGGCCACATCGGCGACGGCAACCTGCATATCAACGTAGTGAAGCCGGCGCACGTGTCGGACGCCGATTTCATCGCGCAGTGCGAGACGGTGACGAAGCGCATGGCGGCGATCCTGCACGCGCACGGCGGCAGCATCTCGGCCGAGCACGGCATCGGGCTCGTGAAGAAGCCGTACCTGGCCAGCGCGCGCAGCGAAGCCGAGATCGCGCTGATGCGCGGGATGAAGCGGGTGTTCGATCCGCACGGGATCATGAATCCCGGGAAGTTGTTCGATCCGTGAATACGATATTCCGGGACTTGGGGCGAAGGCGGGGATAGGCTTTGCGCTCCTCCCTCTCCCCCAACCGCCGTTGGGGGAGAGGGCTGGGGTGAGGGGGCGACGCATCACGTTTCGTCGGCCTCGACGAAGACTCCGGCGTCTTCCCCCTCACCCCGACCCTCTCCCCCAAGCGAGCTTGGGGGAGAGGGAGTCCTTCGATCGGCGTTCGGAAACCGCACATGCCCACCCTCACCACCATCGCCTTCGACGCCGACGACACGCTCTGGCAGAACGAGCACTTCTACCGGATCACCGAGCGGCGCTTCACCGATCTGCTCGCCGACTACGGCGACGCCGACGCGATCTCGCATCATCTGCTGCAGGCCGAAAAGAAGAACCTCGCGCTGTACGGCTACGGCATCAAGGGCTTCATGCTGTCGATGGTCGAAACCGCGATCGACGTCAGCGGCGGCGCGATCGGCACGAAGGCGCTGCGCGACATCCTCGACGCCGGCCGCGAGATGCTCGCGCATCCGGTCGACATGCTGCCGCAGGTGCGCGAAACGCTCGAACACGTGAAGGGTTCGTATCGCATGCTGCTCGTGACCAAGGGCGACCTGTTCGACCAGGAGCGCAAAATTGCACTTTCCGGCCTCGGCGACATGTTCGACGCGATCGAGATCGTCAGCGACAAGAACGTCGGCACCTACGAGCGCATCTTCGCGCGTCACGGCGACGGACCCGAACGCGGCATGATGGTCGGCAACTCGCTCAAATCCGACATCGTGCCGGCGATCGCCGCGGGCAGCTGGGGCGTGTACGTGCCGCACGCGCTGACGTGGGTGCACGAGCACGTCGACGCGCCGGTGGACGCGCCGCGCTTCGTGCAGATCGACGCGCTAGGCGGCCTCGCCGACCTGCTCAGGCGGATCGGCTGACGGCTCGAGCGCGATCGTTTCGACGAGCCGCGCGTAGCTGCCGTCGGACAGGCGAAAGCGCACCCAGCGCATGCGGCTCTTGAGTATCCGCACCTCGGTCGACGTATTGGCGCCGGTGCGGATCTCCACGGCCGGCGGCGCCGCTTCGAACCAGCCGACGTCGGCGAGCGTGCTTTCCGCCGCGACGATTTCGGGGCTCGCATAGCGCCACAGCGAGCGGCCGATCAGATCGTTGCGCGGAATGCTGCACTGGCGTTCGCGCTGTGCCGACAGCGCGAGCAGGCGGTGGGTGAGGTCGCACACGAGATGCACCGCGCGCGTCGACTCGTCGACCATGCGCGCCAGCTCGCGGTCGGCCGCGCTGTCGAGGCGCGCGTGCAGCAGTTCGCGGATCGCGGTCTGCTCGTCGGGCGTCGGCGCGAGGTTGCCGTTCTCCCAGCGCGAGATCGTCGCCTGCGATACGCCGAGCAGTTCGCCGGCATGGTGCTGCTTGATGCGCCGGAGCATGCGCCAGATGCGCAGCGAGCGCGCGAGTTGCGCGGCGTCGCGGCAGGCAATGACGGAAGTGTTCATCGGGTTTCTCTCGCCGGGCGGCACGGGCCGCGGGCGCGCGCATCTTAACCGGAGTTCGCATGCAAAACCGCGGATATCGCATCGTGTGGTACTACGCGCTCGGCGTGATCGCCGCCGCGCAGCTCGGCAAGATGGCGGCGCTGATGCCGCTGGCGCGCGTGGAACTCGCCATGTCGCTGACGGCCGCGGCGTTCGTGATCTCGCTGCTGGAAATCGGCGGCGCGACGCTCGGCCGCGTCGCGGCGAGCCTCGGCCGCCGCGCCGGCCTGCAGCCGACGCTGCTCGCCGGCATCGGGCTCATCGCGATCGCCGGCATCGGCGAGTCGCTCGCCGGTGGTGCGACGTCGATGTACGCGTGGCGCGCGCTCGAAGGGCTCGGCTATCTCGGCGTCGTCACGGCCGCGCCGCTGCTCATCATCGAAACCGCGACCGATGCACAGCGCGGTCCGGCACTGTCGCTGTGGTCGAGCTTCGTGCCGGCCGGCGTCGCGGCCGGCGCGATCGGCGCCGGTACGCTCGCCGAAGCGTCGTCGTGGCGAGGCGCGATCGTCGCGAGCGCAGCCATCGCGGCCGTCGCGTTCGTCGTCACGTGGCTCACGACCGTCCGCGGCGCCGGCGCCTCGTTCGGCGGCGAGGGGCGTCGCGGCGCGGGCCTGCGCGCGTGGCAGCTCGCGGTCGGCTTCGGCTGCTATGCGTTGTTCGAGGTCGGCCTGCTCGCGCTGCTGCCGACGTTTCTCGTCGACGAGGCCGGCGCGACGCCGCGCACGGCGGGATTGCTCACGGGCCTGGCCTCGTTCGCCACGGTCGCCGGCAGCGCCCTCGCCGCGTGGCTCGCGCATCGCCGCGCGGGCTTGCGCTGGCCGATCGCCGTCTGCGTGATCGTGCCGGCCGTACTGCTGTTCTTCGTATTCCGCCAGCTGCCGCAGCTCGGCACGGTCGCGGCGGTCGCCGTCGCGCTGAACGCGATCTCCGGCGTGCTGCCGGCGATCGCGTTCTCGCTGCTGCCGCACGCGGCCGGTTCGCCGACGGCGATACCCGCGGCGAACGGCCTCATCACGCAATTCGGCGCGTCGGGCTCGCTGCTCGGGCCGCCGCTGATGGCGTGGTGCGTCGCGCGCGGCGGGTGGCCGGCCGCCGCGTGGTGCGGCGCGATACTGTCGGCCGCGTGCCTCGTACTGATGCTCGCGGCGATACGCCCGCTACCAGCCCGCGACGAATGACACGACGTTGCTGACGCCCGAGTTCGGAAAACTTTTCTGCGACGCGCGCACACGCACCGTGTACAGGCTGCCGCGCGGAATCTGCGGCGGCAGATAAGTGGCCGAATACTGGCTCGGCGTCGACGTCAGCTGCATCGGCACCGACGCGATCAGCGCGTCGCCGTGAAACACGTCGGCGGTCACGACGAAATCGCTGTCGGGCCACGGCGGCGACGTCGAGATCTTGCAGCCGCACATCATCGACACGTACGCGCCGATGTCGACGCTCAGGCCGCTCTTGCCGATCGGCGCGTCGAGCGTCACCGCGAGGCCGGGAATCTGGATCTGGAAGCCGGTCGCGATGCCGCCCGGCAGCACCTCGCCGACGAGACCGACGCCGGGCAGCACCGTCTGCGTCATGACCACGCGATTCATGCCGATGCCCTGTGGCTGCAGTTTCCACGGCCCTTCGGCGCTGATTTCGAGCAGGGTGGGCTGGGCGAGGTCGATCGTGATGTCGAGCGCGGGCGTGTCGGCGTCGGGCGCGACCGGCGTGGTGCGCGGCTGCGAGACGGTCATGAGATCGGCGGGGCCGGAACTCGTGCCGGTGACGAGCTGGTCGGCGTAGACGACGCCGGTGGCCGGATCGCGCACGGTGATCCACGCACCGCCCGCGTCGGGGCCGAGAAACTTTCCGTCGCACGCGATCGCGCGCACGACCAGACGTGTAAGTGACATAAATTTCACCTTGGAAGAGATCCCCGCGCCGGCGCAAGGTAACCCGCTGTCGCGGCGAAGAAAAGCGCCGGGCTCTTCGGTGTTCGCGGTCGCGGTTTTTGCGTTTTGTCACCTGTTTCATCTTACAGGTTGTATATCTGTCCACTAGCGGGACAAAAAAGCGGCGCCTAGCATCGACGGCAAGGGGCAACACCGGCCCGCGCACTTTGCGGGCCGCTTGCAGTAGAGGTGCAGGGCATGAAAGCGGGTGCCCGGAAGCAGCAGTCCATCGGTGCGGGCCGATGGCATTGTCTGCTCGCGCTGTCGTTCGGCGTGATGCCGATCGCATCGACGGCGCAGAGCGGCGGTGTCGCGCTCCGCATCGAACTGACGGCCGACAAGGCCGAGGATTATCACGCGTGGCGGCGGGCGCAGGGGCTCGACGCGCCGGCCGCGTGCGGCGACGCGCGCGGCGGCGTGCGACCGCTCACGCCGGAGGCGCGGCGGCGGCTCAGCCGCACGCTGCTGCTCGGCGAGGACGGCGTGTGGCGGCCGTTGACGGCCGATTGGCGAACGCTCGCGGCGGCGGGGTGCCTGCCCGCGACGCACGGGCGTTAGCGCGCCGGCAACCGCAACGGATGCGCCTCGGTGTTGAACGTCGCCGCGTCGAAGTCGAACGCGTCGCGCGGCGCGAACAGCAGCCAGAAATACTTGAACGTCTCGGCGAACACGAAGCTCTCCATCGCGTCGTCGCGTTCCTTCGTCGTCACGTCCTTGAGCGCCGCGTAACCGTCGTCGGTGCGGCACCAGCGCACGAAGTCCTCGAACATCTCCTTGCCCATCGCGCGATATTCCGGCCGGCCGGTGAGGCGGTGCAGGTAATACGCCGACTCGACGATCTCGGGCCGCAGCGGATACGTCGGCCGCAGCACCTTCTGCGCCGCGTAGTCGTACGCGTCGGGCTCGATGCCGTGCGCGCGCCACATCGCGAGCCCCGACGCCTGCAGCCGCGCCGCGCGGTCGACGTCGCCGCTCAATGCGAGCAGCGCCGGCATGAACGCATCGAGCGCGCCGTAGCGCGTGACCGTGCGCTGCCCGGTGTTCATGTCGGCGCGGCCGTACCACAGTTCGCCGCCGCGCACTTCGTCGGCGAGATAGCGGTTGACCGGGCCGATGCTGTCGTCCCACATCCGCTTGCAGTCGGCGTCGCCGAACAAGCGCCAGCATTTGTACAGATATTCGTAGTACGAATCGATGCCGCCGCCGATGTGTGCGCTCGGGTTCGTCCACGCGCCGGTTTCCACGTCGATCTGCGAGCCGACGAGTCCGATCGGCGAGCGCTGGTTATACGTTTCCACGAGTGCGCGCTTGGCCGCGTCGTAGTAGTCGGCCTTGCCGGTGAGTTTCGCGAGCATGCCGAATTCGAGCAGCAGCGTGCCGGTTTCGGCCGGATTGCTGACGCCGTCGCGCACCGCGCCGGTCTTCAGGTTCACGTAGCGGTAAGGCAGGCCGGTCTTCGACTTGAAGGCCGGCATCAGGCGCCGGCCGAGATCGTCGGCGAGCGCGAGCAGCCGCGCATCGCGCGTCATCTGGTAGCCGGTGATCAGGCCGCCGAGCAGACGGATCGTCACCTCGAACACCTGCACGTCGACGTCGTGATCGAACGACAGCTTCGCGACGATGAGCTCCTGCGCGGCTTTCGCCTCGTCGGTGAGGCCCATCATCAGCAGCGTGTCGAGCGCGTCGACCGGCGTCATCAGCAGCGACGGTCCGTACCAGTCGTGCGGCGCGCGCGTCAGCGGCTTCAACGCATCGTGGCCCCACGCGTACTTCACGTAGCCTTGCCACGCATGCCGCGTTTCGGTCTTCACGCGATCGGCGAGCGCGCTCGCCTCGCGTTCGGTCATCGCGGACGACGATTTCGTCGCGGGAGCGCTCGCGCAGCCGGCAACGGCGAGCGCGACGACGGCGAGCGTGAGGATGCGTCGGGCGAACATGCGAGCCTCCGAGGGCTTACGAGCGGTGCGAGCGCAGCACGTGCATGACTTCGTAGCACGCGCCCATCGTGTGGTAGTCGGTCTTGCCGGCGGGGCTCTTCTCGTCCGAGTACCGGCGGTTGTCGGCGTCGAGGATGCGGTACCACGCGCCGTGGCGGTGGTCGACGAAATGCGTCCACGAATACGCCCACAGGCGCTCGTACCACTGCCAGTACGCGGCGTCGCCGGTGCGCGCGGCCAGGAGCGCCGCCGCCGCGAGCGATTCGGCCTGCACCCAGAAATACTTGTCGTCGTCGCACATGCGGCCGTCGGGGGCGAAGCCGTAGTACAGTCCGCCGCGCGACGCATCCCACGAGCGCTGCACGGCGACGTCGAACAGCTGCCGCGCCTTCGGCACGAGCCAGTCGGCGTCGACGTGGCGATCGAGGATCAGCAGCAGCTTCGCCCACTCGGTCTGATGGCCCGGCTGGAAACCCCACGGCCGGAACAGATGCTTCGGATCGTCGAGGTGATAGTTCCAGTCGACGTTCCAGTCGATGTCGTAGTGCTCCCAGACGAGGCCGCCGGCCTTGTCGGCCTGGCGCCGCGTCATGTTCTGCGCGAGCGTCAGCGCGCGGTCGAGCCAGCGGCGCTCGCCGGTCGCGTCGAAGGCCGCGAGCATGGCCTCGCACAGGTGCATATTGGCATTTTGTCCGCGGTATGCGGAGAAATGCCAGTCGCGGTCGGCCTCGTCGCGGTACAGGCCGAACGCCGCGTCCCAGTAGCGCGCCTCGAGCAGGTCCCACGTTTCGTCGATCCACGCGCGCGCGTCGTCGACGCCGGCCTGCAGCGCGTGCGAATACGCGAGCAGCACGAACGCGACGCCGTAGCAGTGGTTCGTATCGTCCTCGACCTTGCCGTCGCGCAGCGTCCACGCGTAGCCGCCGGTATCGGCGTTGCGGTGCGCGTCGCGCAGATAGCGCAGCCCGTGGCGCACGGCGTCGAGATAGTCCGGCTCGCCGAATTCGCGATACGCGGTCGCGTAGTTGAAGACGAAGCGCGTGCTGCTGACGAGGTGGCGGTGCGACGCGTCGTAGACCGAACCGTCGTCGCGGAAATAGTGGAAGAAGCCGCCCTGCGGATCGATGCAGCGCGGGTGGTAGAACGCCATCGTGTGCGCGATGTGCGCGCGCAGCGCGTCGGGCGAACGGAAGTCGGGGGCGGGCGGCGTCGCGGTCATCGCGTTCTCGATCAGGGTTTCGACCTCGGCGAGTGCCGGCATCGCCGCGAACGCGCCATGACGCGTGACCGCGAGCGCGCCGGCCGCCGCGCCGTGGCGCAGCGCGTCGTCAATCGCGCGCGGATCGTCGATCGCCGCGTGCCGCGCGAGGCGGCACAGCATGCCCGCGACGAACGCGTCGCCGGCGCCGGTCGTGTCGATCGCGCGCACGGCGTAGCTGTCGATCGTGCCGCGTTGCGTGCGCGTATGCCATTCGACCGGCGCGGCGCCGTCGGTGATCGCGACGAGTTGCGCGCGCGCGGCGAACAGGCGCGCGAGCACGGCCGGCGCGTCGCCCGGCGCGAGAAAGTCGAGTTCGGCGCGCGTGAGCTTCACGATGTCGGCCTCGTCGAGCAGCCGCCACAGCCGCGCGCGCGGATCGAGATCGATCGGCCACAGCGCGGGGCGCAGGTTCAGATCGACGCAGACGTGCGCGCCGGCTTCGCGCGCGCGCCGCGCGGCGTCGAGCGTCGTCGCGGCGATGGCTTCTTCGGTCAGGCTGTTCGAACACAGGTGCAGCGCGAACGCGCCGTCGAACGCGTCGGCCGCGAAGTGTTCGGCGCGAAACAACAGGTCGGCCGCGGGCGGGCGGTAGAAGCTGAAGCTGCGTTCGCCGTCGGCGTCGAGCGCGACGAACGCGAGCGCGGTTTTCGCCGCGCTCGTGCGCACGACGCCGCGCGTGCCGACGCCGGCCGCGTCGAGACTTTCCACGAGGAAATCGCCGAACAGATCGGCGCCGACCATGCCGACGAACCGCGCGTCGGCGCCGAGCCGCGCGCACGCGACGGCGACGTTGGCGGGCGCGCCTCCGGCATATTGCAGGAACGCGCGCGGCGCGTCGGGCGAGGCGGGCGGCTGTGCGAGGAAGTCGATCAGGGCCTCGCCGAAACACACGATTTTCGTCATGAACGGTCCAACTGAGCGCGCGAGCCGCGCGCGGCGTACCACGCGACGTACGCGTAGCACAGAAGAGGAATCAGGAAGGCATATTGCAGCGCAGCGGTCTCGTCGCCGAGCGATGCTTTGAGTGCATCGACGACGGCGCCCTGCACGAACGGAATCGCCGCGCCGCCGAAGATCGCGGTCACGAGCAGGCTCGACGCGCGCTGCGTCAGCGGACCGAGGCCTTCGATCGCGAGCGTGAAGATCGTCGGAAACAGAATCGAGTTGACGAGGCCTACCGCGAGCACGCTCCACATCGCGATCGAACCGCTCGCGGCGATCGTCGTCGCGAGCAGCGCCATCGCGATGGCCGCGTAGATCACGACGAGCCGCCGCGGATCGGCCGACAGCAAGAGCGCCGCGCCGACGAAGCGGCCGATCATCGCGCCGCCCCAGTACATCGAGATATAGCCGCCGACGTCGGCCGGCGCGACCGCGCCGATGTCCGGTCGCGCGAGGTAGTTGCCGAGAAAGCTGCCGATCGTCACCTCGGCGCCGACATAGAGAAAGATCGCGACGACGCCGTAGCGCAGGCGGCGATGGCGCCACACCTCGGCGAAGCCGGTGCGATGGTCGGCGGCCTGTTCGGTCGCCTCGACGATCGGCGGCAGGCGAAACAGTTTCACGACGACTGCGAGCGCGAACAGCGCGACGGCGAGGCCGACGTAAGGCAGCTGCACGCTGTTCGCCTGCGTCTGCCGGTACGCGGCGAGTTCGTCGGGCGAGAGGCGCGCGAGCGCGTCGGCGCCGAGCACCGTGCCGCCGAGGATCAAGAGGCCGCCGACGTAGGGGCCGAGCGTATGACCGAGCGAATTGACGGCCTGCGCGAAGCTCAGGCGGCTCGCGGCGCGCTCGGGTGCGCCGAGCAGGCTGACGTAGGGATTGGCCGACACCTGCAGCAGCACGATGCCGGTGGCGAGCACGAACAGCGCGCCGAGAAACAGCGGATACGAATGAAACGCGGCGGCGGGCAGAAAGGCGAGGGCGCCGCACCCGGCGACGACGAGGCCGAGTACGATGCCGTGCGTATAGCCGACGCGCGCGATCACGCGGCCGGCGGGGATCGACATCACGAGATAGGCGCCGAAGAAGCACGACTGGATCAGCATCGCCTGCCAGTACGTGAGCGTGAACACGTCCTTGAGATGCGGAATCAGGACGTCGTTGAGCTCCGTGATGAAGCCCCACAGGAAGAACATCACCGTGACGACGACGAGGGCCGAGCGGTGGTGCTGGGGCATGGGGGCTCCGGGGTGTAGGACGCTAGGTGCGATGCGGGCTGGATCGATCTAATTTGGCCATAGACGTGAGTATGAATGCATGGCGCGGTGCAGCAATCGCCGGCGATCCTCGCCGTATCACGGTAGCGACGAAAACCAAAACCTCGACGAGATCATGTGCGTCGCCCCCTCATCCCAACCTTCTCCCCCAACGCTGTTGGGGGAGAAGGAGCCGAGGATTCAGGCGTCGCGGCGCTCGAGCCCTCTCCTCCAAGCTTGCTTGGGGGAGAGGGTTGGGAGAGGGGGCGACGCCGAGGTCTTCGTTGTTCTGACAGAAAAAATACACTCGCCGGCACTATGCACATTTATCCCGGACAGCAGTGAGCTTGCGCTGGAATGACGATGTTGTGCGCCGCGTTAGTTGATCACCGGTGACATATGGATTGAGCAGCCAGTCGTGGCGCCAGTCGCGACGCGACTGTCGAAACAGTCATCCCACGATTCTCACAGACCATATTTTGCTCGAATGGTCGTGCTTAGGAACTGTGCGTCGAAGGTCATACTGCCTTCGATCTGCTCGCGAAGGCAGCGGACCATCATCCCGACCCCGGGCTTGTAGAACGAGTAAGTCTGTACGGGGCTGTAAGTCGTAGTTCCGCTATAGACCGCTGTGTTCCCGACTACGTTAACTTGCCCCGTCGTTTGCGCCATGCCGGGCATAGTGACGTTCTGCGTAACCGACTGGTCAACAGAGTCGACGACCGCGAAATACGGGTGGCCGACGCCACTACAAAGTTCCGCGGCCCGAAGCATTGCAAAATCCTGAACGCGTTCCGGTGTGGTGAATCCGTTACCCGAGAAGGAAACCCTGAAGACGTCCGGTGCGAGCTGCGTTTCCGAGAAGCCGCCGGAGAAACCGGTTCGTTGGTAGGTAGTTGCACATGCTGACAGCAGCGTAACGAAACTAAGAATACCGGCAAGTTTACTGTTCATGGTCCCCCTCCAAGTCCATGCCCCTAAGCCTGATGTTATGGCTACGAACCTCTCAGCTCCAGTCCTCAGCAACGCGGCAGTTGCGTCCGTCGCTTGAAGCGCCACTTGCGCGCGAATGCTCGGTCTCGTTAAGGGGAGACAAAGAAACAACGATGCAAATTTTCGACAATCGGTGAAAAGCTCGCGGCGTGTCGGGCAATACAACTGTTCGCTGCGGTCGTCCCAGCATAGCCCCGTGCTCGGCCGGTCAAGGACTGCGCAAGTTCGATAAAACCGAATCCTTGACCGGCCTGCGCGCGGGGCTCTGAAAGGTCGCCCACAGCGACCAATCGCCGAAAGCTGAAAAGCGAAAGGCTGAAAGCGCGACATCGATCGGCCGCTTGGGTAAGCGCGAACGGCGCGGCTGTCACCACGCCGTTCGCTAACCAAAACCCACTTATAAGGAAGTGGATCATGGCCAAGCCCAAGCCTACCGCACGAAACCCCATCCGGAAGCGTCTGCACGTCGGCACGACGATCTACCCGGCCACCGCCACGCGTTACCGCGAATCCGGCCCCGTTCCCTATATCCGCCTCTGCGGCCACTGGCTCGCCACCGCCGGCTTTTCGCCCGCCGACGCACTCGACGTCGTCGCCACGCCCGGCAAGCTCGTCATCACGCGCGTCTAGCGCCACCGTCCCGGCAGCCCCGTTCGCGGGGCTGCTTTGCGTCAGCCCCCGTTTTTCGCACGCAACGTCCCGAACGCCGCCGTATTTCGGTCTGCCGCGCGGGCGGAGACCCGCGTCGGGTGGCCATCACTCATCGTTGCGCAAAAATCAGAGACCGCCGACCCGTGATCACTCACGCGTGAGTGCCGCGCAGTCTCGCGTGAGTGATCGTCACTCGACCGCCATATCCGCGGTACCGGCCGGCGAGTGATTTTTGCCCGGCGTCGAGTGGCGATCAGTCTCGCGTCACTGACGCGTACTCACGCGCGACTGCGCCGCACTCACGGTCGGGTAGTGCGTTACCCGGGGGTCAGTAAAAATCACTCGACGATGACTGGTGGATACTCAACGCGTCGTTTTGGCGCCGAAACGCCTCGAAAACCGGCGTTTCGGCAGCGTCGACGCGCTGCCGGCACGATTCGCACCGGCACGCCTCACTTCAAAATCTTCTGCACATCCACGATATCGACGCCCTGCATCTGCCCGAGCAGCCCGTCGAACCACGGCTTGTGCGAGCTGCCGACGATAGACAGCACGCGCGCGCCGGGCCTGTCGCGGAACGCCACGCGGATGCTCGCGACCATGCGCAGGTTGCGCGCTTCCCAGCCGCCGACATACTGCCGCCCGTAGCGCTGCGGCGACGGGTCGCGCTGCGCGGCGCCGAAGTCGGCTTCGATCGCGATGCGCTGGTTTTCCGGCTGGTTGATGTAGCGGTACAGCGCGAGCATGTCGCTGCCGTTGCGCAGCGCCTCGTCGCGTTCGCGCATCGCTTTCGCCGGCCCGGCGCCCGCTTCCCATGCCTTCATGACCGCATCGCCGTAGGCTTTCGCGTCGGCGAACTGCGCGGCGTCGCCGGTGTGGTCGTCGACGGCGTAGACGCGTTCGAGACCCAGGCGCGCGGCCAACACAGCACCGATCGCGAAGCTTTCGTTGTTCGACGCGGCGAATTTTTCGAGCTGCGCGACGAGCGTCGCGTCGAGGCCGTCGCCGGCCTTGCGTTCGGCCGGCGGCAGGCGCAGCCACTGCACGAGCGCGGACGCCGCTTCGCCGCCCGCGAGGAATACCGAGGCCAGTTCGCGGCGCTGCGCCGGCGTCGGATCGGCCGGCCAGGTCTTGAGCGTCGTGTACGCTTTCGCCGTCGCCGCCGGCACATCGAGGCCCGTCGCGGCTTTCGCTTCGGCGGTGCTGCGGCAGTACGGCTCGAGGTCTTCGGGCAGATAGATCGCCGGATGCCGCGCGACGTGGTCGCACTGCTCGCCGGGCAGGCTTTCGATCGTCACGATCTGCGGCTTGAACGCGGCCAGCTTGTCGAGCACCGGTTCGATCGATTCGCGTTTGAAACTTTTCGGCATGCCGGACAGATGGACCGAGCCGAGGACGAGTATCTGCGTGCGATCGCCGGCGACCTCGCGGTCGAGCGCGGGCAGGGGCTGCCGCGCCGAGGCGCCGATCGAGAAAACCGCGAGGGTGAGGCCGAGTGCCGCGTACCGTTTGTGCATATCCGCTCCGAAGACGTGTTGCGTGGGCGAGCCGACGCGCGCGCGAGGCCTGTTGTCGGCACGGGTCGCGGTCGTCGAATCCGCGGGCGTAGATGCACGAACCGCCGTGCAGGGTTGCATCGGCGCGCAGGTACCCTTTCGGCTCAGTCGCCCGCGGGCAGCCCGAACAGCGCCGCCGGGGCGCCGTATTCGTCGGGCCATGCGGCGTACGCGACGTCGGTCGGGCCGATGACGAAAGCGGTGGTCTTCCATTGTCCGCGCTCGCCCTTGAGCAGCGCGAACACGGTGCCGCCGTCGAACAGGCCCTCGGCGATCGCTTCGGCGTAGCGCGTCTTCGCGTAGTCGATAGCCGCGCCGGTGCGCTTTTGCGGCTGCGCGACGACGAACGCCCAGTCGCCTTGTACGCGCAGCGTGCGCACGACGAACTGCACCTCCTGGCCCAGATCCTTCTCGATCGGCGTGCGCAGCGCGTCGAGCAGCCGCTTGCGCAGCGCATCGGTCTTGCCGATGTCGCGCACGACGGCGGCGGTTTGCGCGAACGACGGAGCGGGCGATACCGGCAGCGCGAGCAGCAGGGAAAGGTAGAGCGCCTTCATGTCGGAGCCTTGCGCGAGAAGATCGCGCGAGCTTAGCCGAACCCGCGCGTGTCCGCGTGGACAGCCGGTTTGCGCCGCGAAAACCTCACCACGAAGCGCGCAGCGGAACAACGCGCGAGCGCCTATCATTCCGCTTGCCGCTGGTAAAAAGTGCTGTTAGTGTAAAAATCAGCGTCACGCCGAAAGGGGCGGCCGTGACCGCCGCGATTCGTCGCGGCGACGCGTCGGCACGCTCGCCGTTCGATGCCCGTGAACGCCCGGAGCCGGGTTCCGTCGACGCCTCGTCGACGCATCCCGGCGCGCAGCGGCAAGTCTCTCGATGAGGTGCCCCATGGTGTTCAAATCCGTGCTGGTCGTCGTACTGCTTTGCGCCGTTTCCGGTTGCGCGCACGCGCCGCGCGAGGGAGGCGGCCATGCGGCCGAGCCCTACGCGTCCGGCGAATACGCCGGTGCGTCGGAGCCGAGCTGGAACTATCCCGAAAGCGACCGCTGGCCGGCGCAATGCCGCGATACGTCGTCGCAGCAGTCGCCGATCGATCTGATCAACTTCGCACCGACACCGTGGAACGATTCGTACGTCGTCACGCAGGCGACGCTCGATCCTTTCGAGCGCAACGTCGTGTTCACGCCGAACCCGGGTCCGTCGGTGACGTTCAATCCGGGCGTCGGCGGAAAATCGGGCGGCGTCACCTATACGCCGATCGGTTTCCACTTCCACAATGCGCGCGAGCACCTCGCGTCCGGAGACGCGAGGCTGGAAATGCACATCAAGGCGGTGGACGCGGACAAGAACGTCGCGGTCTTCGCGGCGCAGTGGGAACTGGGCGGCGGGGTCGACACGACGCTCGCGGAGGCGACCGCTTCGCTCGGTGTGCAGACCTCCGCGCCCAGGGCGGTCGACGTCGGCCGGATACTGCGCCGGTTCACGCAGCTGCCGTTCTTCCACTACATGGGATCGCTGACGACGCCGCCGTGCACGCCGGGCATCCGGTGGTTCGTGCTGAGAGATCCGATACGGACGAACGACACGAGCATCAGCGACCTGATGACGGCATTGCAGGCAGCGGGTGTATCGCGGACCAACGTGCGCACGCTCCGGCAGTACACGACGCCGCCGCCGACGGTGTACCTCGTTACGCCGAAATCGCCGCGGCCTTGAGGGATAGGGTCTCGCGTCTTCCGCAGAGACGCCGACGGGTTCGGCGTTTCTGTGGTTGAGCGATGCGGGCTTTTGGCGCGATCGCTACCGTCCGCTCAACCGATAGATAAACGCGTCGACGACATCACCGTCCGCCAGCCGCGCCTTCGCGATCACGCGCTCGTACCCGTCGCCTTCGAACGCGTCGAGGCGCGCCCAGTGGTTCGCGAGTTCGTCCGACGAGAAGACGAGACCCGGGACGATGTCGCCGTCGTCGTCGAGCACGATGCCGGGATAGCCCTGCGCCGCGCCCCAGCCCTCGGCATGCAGCGTGCCGGTGACCGTCGCCGGTTCCCAGCGTCCCGGCACGTCGGCGAGCACGTGCGCGTTCGGCTTTCCGGGCGCGAGCGTTCCGTAGACGAAAAGACGTTCGGTCATCGATGGCTTCCGACGGTGGGTTTCTACGCACGCCGCGAACCTTGCGACAGCGCGCGCGGCGGCGACTGATCCGCGCAGGTTACCGCGTCGCGTGTTGCGCGGATATGCCGATCTGTTCGATCAGATAGGCCGTCCAGCGCGACGGTTGGCCGAGATGCGGCCCGACGTCGAGCACCTGCCAGCCCGCGCCGCGGCGCACACGATCGCCGCGATCGGCGGCGTCGAATCGAGCACCGTCGACGTGTCGCGCAGCAGGCCGACGGCGTTGGCGTCGCGCGTCGCGATGGCGTCGCGGAGCTGGTCGAGCATCGAAGCGAGCACGTGGCGCTGAAACATGGAAGATCCCCCTGCGGAATTACCACTGAGGGGGCAAGCGGCATCCCGTGGCGGCGGCGCGCTGCGCGTCGCAGCGCCATTTCCACAATTTGTTACGTTCCGGGGCCGGGAGCGCCGGCGCGTTCGGTCGGTCCTTGTCGACGTCGCCAGCACAGATAGTAAGGCCCACGATCCAGCCCCGAGACTTGAAAACTCCCGACGGACGCGACCTTCGGCCACTCTTGCGTGCGTCGACGAATGCCGGCAAAGGAGACTCCGGGAGGCAAAGCGCACCGTCGCTGACTGCGAACCTTCCTGGATCCTCCGAAAATTCTTGACCTCCGCAGCGTCGCGAATTCGCCGGTTGCGCTCAAGAATCGTCGAGCGGCGGCCGATACTCGAAGCTAGCCACGAGGTTTTTTATGAACACGCCGGACTTTTCCCTGTTGGCGGCCAGCACCGCGTCTATACCTCGCGACGCCGTCGCGGACATCGTCTTGCAATGGGGCTCGCGGGCTCCCGACTTCGTGCTGTTTTTTACGTCCGTGGGCTACGATCTCGAAGCGCTTGGCGATGCACTGACCGAGGCGTTCGACTGCCCGACTGTCGGCTGCACTACGGCGGGACAGATCGGGCCGGGCGGCTTCGTGCGACATGGCATTTGCGCCGTTGCATTTTTTGGCGGCGTTCTTCGTGCAACCCCGTATCTGATTCATCCGCTTGCTGACTGCCAAGACAAGGCGAAACAGATCGCGCAGCGCATTGGCACTCGCGAAATCTCAAGCATGCCACGACGACGGCGTTTCGGGCTGCTGTTGTGCGATGGTCTGTCGATGTGTGAAGAGCGCCTCACCGCTGCTCTCTATCAGGCGGTCGGCGCGATTCCAATCGTTGGCGGTTCCGCCGGCGACGACCTCGCGTTCGACCGGACGTTCGTATTTCACGATGGTCAATTCCTGAGCGACGCAGCCGTCTATGTCGACTGTGAAACAACGGTGCCCTTCGTCCCGTTCAAGCTACAGCATTTCCGGCCGACCACCGTAAAGCTTGTCGTGACCGGCACCAATTCCAGGGAGCGAACGATCCATACGCTCAACGGTGTACCGGCGACCGAGGCCTACGCGAACGCTGCAGGCGTCTCTCCGGGAGCACTAGACGCGAACGTGTTCGCAAGGCACCCGATGATGATTCGCTTCGGCGAGGACTACTACGTGCGGTCCGTAAGCAAGGCGAACCATGACGGATCACTGACCTGCCTCAGCGCGGTTGGGGTAGGTACCATTGTTACTTTGGCCGAAACAACGGATCCGATTGCTACCGTGGAGCGAGCGTTCGACGATGTGGTCAGATGCGTGGGCGAGCCCGCCGTCATCCTTGCATTCGACTGTGTGCTGCGCCGGCTCGACCTTGAGAACGCGGGACTGCTTGAAAGTGTGGGGTCGATATTCGCCTCTCACCGGGTCGTCGGATTTTCAACGTACGGCGAGCAATTCAACAGCCAGCACGTCAACCAGACATTGTGCGGGATCGCGCTTGCCCGCCCGACCTGATCGCGGTTCGGTTTCGGGAGCGGCGATGCCAATTCGTAGGGACAACGGCGTACATGACCTTCTCGCCCTCGCACTAGACGGCGGCCCGGCTAAATTTTTTCGAGCATTGCGCTACAGACCGCTCGACATCTTCAACTTCAGAATCCGCAGCATCGTCTTCAGTGCGTACGGCGGCCGACCATTGCCCTGCTTGGGGTAGTGGGGCTCGATCCCCCCGGCAACCGATCCCACGGCAACACCTGATCCATCTCCGCCAGAAAAATCTCCCGACGCGTCTTCTTGCGCTTGCCCGCGTACTCAGCGTCGGAGAAGCTCACTGGCGATTGCAGAATGGGACTATTGCACTGCGGCGCGAGGCTTGTTCAGACCATCCCTAGCGCCCGCTCAACCGATAAATGAAGGCCTCGACGACGCGACCGTCGCCAGCCGCGCCTTCGCGATCACGCGCTCGTACCCGTCGCCTTCGAACGCGTCGAGGCGCGCCCAGTGGTTCGCGAGTTCGTCCGACGAGAAGACGAGACCCGGGACGATGTCGCCGTCGTCGTCGAGCACGATGCCGGGATAGCCCTGCGCCGCGCCCCAGCCCTCGGCATGCAGCGTGCCGGTGACCGTCGCCGGTTCCCAGCGTCCCGGCACGTCGGCGAGCACGTGCGCGTTCGGCTTTCCGGGCGCGAGCGTTCCATAGACGAAAAGACGCTCGGTCATCGATGGTTTCCGACGGTGGGTTTCGACGCACGCCGCGAACCGTGCGACAGCGCGCGCGGCGGCGACCGATCCGCGCAGGTTACCGTGTCGCGTGTTGCGCGGATATGCCGATCTGTTCGATCAGATAGGCCGTCCAGCGCGACGGTTGGCCGAGATGCGGCCCGACGTCGAGCACCTGCCAGCCCGCGCCGCGGCGCAGCGCGAACGTCGGAAAGCCGCGACCGCCGACCTCGGCGAGCAATGCGCGGCTTTCGACGATGTGCCGGTCGACGTCATCGCCGGAAACCTGTCGGAACGTGTCGGCGAAGTCGTTCGCGTCCAGTCCGATATCTTCGGCGAGCGACTGCAGCACCGCCGTGTCGGCGACGCGCCGGCCTTCGACGAAATGCGCGCGCTGTATGCGTCGCAACAGGTCGTGTCCGCGGCCCGCGAGCGTCGTGGCGGTCACGATCGCCGCGATCGGCGGCGTCGAATCGAGCACCGTCGACGTGTCGCGCAGCAGGCCGTCGAAGTACGCGTCGCCGAACGGCTGGCCGGTGATTTCGGCGATGCGGCGATCGTGCGGCATGACGTAGTCGCGCCATCGCGCGTCGATGCGTCGGCGGTTCGCGCCGCTCATGAGACCGCCGCCGTGCAGTTCGATCGCGAGGTTCGCTATCGCGTGAGCGGCTTCTACCAGCGGCGCGGCGGCATAGCACCAGCCGCACAGCGGATCGTAGACGTAGTGCAGCACGGCGGACGACGCGACTACGGCCACTGCATTTCGCCCTTGGCGACCTTCGCGCTCAGTTCGAGCGACGAGACGCCGTCGAGATCGGGATAGCGCTGCTTCATCGCGGCGATCAGCGCATCGGCGTTCGCGGCCTTCGCGGTTTCTTCGTCGAACGCGCGGATGTAGTCGCCGGTGAAGCGCACCGCGTCGAGACCTTGCGGCGCGCCCGGCTTGAAGTGGCCCGGAATCACGGTGTCGGGTTTGAGCGCGGCGATGCGATCGAGCATCGCGAGCCAGTCGGCGTGCGACTGCGGCGTCTGCGTGTCGGCCATCCACACGTGTTCGCCCGCGACGACGGGAATGCCGCCGAGCACCGTCTTCGTCGACGCGATCCACACGACCGTGCGATCGGGCGTCGGGCCGTCGAGTCCGACGATCTGCAGCGCGTTGCCTTCGAGATCGATGCGATCGCCCTGCAGCGGTTCGGGAATCACGATGCGGTCGGGCGCGCCCGCGCCGAGCTTCGGTCCCCAGAACGCGAGTTTCGCGGCCGAGGTGGCGCGGATGTGTTCGACGGTCTGCGGCGTCGCGAGCACCTTCGCGTCGGGGAAGGCCGCCGTCAGCGCGACGAGGCCGAAGTAGTAGTCGGGATCGCCGTGGCTGACGTGGATCGCGGTAAGGCGCTTGCCCGAGGTCTTGATCCGCTCGACCAGCTTCTGCGCGTCGACGGTGGAGAACTGCGCGTCGACGAGCACCGCGTCGTTCGCGCCGGTGACGAGCGTCGAGGCCACCTGGAAGATGCCGCTCGCGCCGGGGTTGTAGACGTCGGTCCTGAGCGCCTGGCGAACGGGCGCCGCAGCCGCGGGCGGCGACGCGGGACTCGCGGGCGAGGGCGCCTGCGGCGTGCAGGCGGCGAGGGCGATGGCGGCGAGGGCGCAGACGATGCCCGAAGCGTGCGTTTTCATGACGGTATCCCCGATGGCGGATGCACGGCCGCCACGATAGGCCAATACCGACGCGCGAAAAACGGTGTGCGGGCCGAAAGACTGTTATGGGTTTCGGGACAATGCGCCGAGGTGACTTCGGGTGCGTTGTCCGAAGCTTCGTCAGTCGCTTCGAGGCCCGAACAACTGGCGATGGAACGCTTCGCGATGCTTGTCGCAGACGGCTTCCATCCAGTCGAACTGATCCGCGATGTCGTCGAACGTGCTGTCGAACGCGAACTTGTCTCTCGCGTATCTCGCCTGGTCCGCGAGTGTGCTCGGATCGAGTGTGCGAACCGCTTCGACAAGTTCAGCGTATTCGTCGGCCGAAATTTCGAACGGCTCCCAGCTCGCGCCCGGACTCATGCCGCCATCGCCGCCGCCGCTCGAAAAGCACTGGTTGCAGACGTGCAACGGCGGAAAGATGCCGCAGGCGCCGAAATAAGGGATGTCGTAGACCAGAACGATCAGCGACGCGTTGCGGCGCTGCGGGTAGGGCCAGTGGTATTCGTGACGCTTGTAGCGGACCGTGCGCATGGATCGGCTACTTCGTTGTCGAGCCGTCGAGCGCCGCGCGCAACGCGCGCACTTCGTCGACGTCGGTGGCCATGTAGTCGGGCTCCAGACCCGGCAGCAGCCCCGCGCGATTCGTCGCCGGCGAAGCGCGCAGGCGTCTCGCCGACGCGTGGACTTCGTTCACGCCGCCGCGTCGTATCAATTCCGGCAGAATCGCGGCATTGACGCCGGCGCCGGCCATGATGCGCATGCGGCCCGCCGACTGCCGCGCGTAGGCCGCGATCGCGTCGGCGCCCGCGAGCGCCGTCGGTTGTCCGCCCGACGTCAGCACGCGCTCGCAACGCAGGTCGACGATGCGTTCGAGCGCCGCGACCGGATCGCGCGCCGCGTCGAACGCGCGGTGGAACGTGACGCCCATCGTTCCGGCTTCGTCGATCAGCGCGCGGCACGTGTCGATGTCGACGTCGCCGTCGACGTCGAGCGCGCCGAGCACGACGCCGTCGCAGCGCAGCTGCCGGCACATCGCGACGTCGCGGCGCATCGCCTCGCGCTCGTCGCCGTCGTAGACGAAATCGCCGCCGCGCGGGCGGATCAGCACGTACACCGCGATCGTCAGCCGCTCGCGCGCGAGCGCGATCGTGCCGTACGACGGCGTGGTGCCGCCTTCGCCGAGGTTTTCGCACAACTCGATGCGGTCGGCGCCGCCGGCTTGCGCCGCGAGCGCCGAGGTCAGGGAATTCGCGGCAATTTCCAGAATGCGGCGTTCGCTCATGCGCCGTAGACCGACGTCGATTTGGTCAGGACGTTCGATTCCGCGTCGGCGCCGTCGCAGACGGCGTAGACGAAGCCGTCCTGCAGCGCGCACGCGCCGACCTCGCCGAGCTTGTTCAGCGCGAGAAAGCACACCTGCACGCCCTTGCTCGCCTGCGGGCGCTTCGCGACGATGCGGTCGATCGCCGCGCGGCACGCCGCGGCGGGCGACTTGCCCTGGCGCATGAATTCGACGACGAGAAACGCGCCGGCGCTGCGGATCATTTCCTCGCCGACGCCCGACGCGGTGGCCGCGCCGACGTCGCCGTCGACGTACAGGCCGGCGCCGACGATCGGACTGTCGCCGACGCGTCCGCGCAGCTTCCACGCCATGCCGCTCGTCGTGCACGCGCCGGCGAGCCTGCCGTGCGCGTCGATCGCGAGGATGCCGAGCGTGTCGTGGTTGGACTTGTCGCCGGGTTTTCCGTCGCGCTCCGCGTTGACGCGCGGCGCGTAGTTCGATGTCTTGCGCCACTCCTGCCACGCCTTGCGCGCATCGTCGGTCAGCAGCGGGGTTTTCTTGAATCCTTGCGATATCGCGAAATCCTGCGCGCCCTGGCCGACGAGCAGCACGTGCGGCGTCGCTTCCATCACCTTGCGCGCGACGCTGATCGGATGGGCGATGTCTTCGATCGCCGCGACCGCGCCGCAGCGGCCGTCGCCGTCCATGATGCTCGCGTCGAGCGTCAGCACGCCGTCGCGGTCGGGATAGCCGCAGCGCCCGACCGTGCTGTTGCACAGGTCGGCTTCGGCCCAGCGCGCGCCGGCCTCGACCGCGTCGAGCGCCGAGCCTTGCGCCGCGAGCGTCTTCCACGCCGCGGCGTTCGCGCCGATGCCGAAGTCCCACGTCGATACCACGCGCGGCGCGTTGCCGCGCGGCCGCACTTCCGACGGCGCCTTCGCCGCGAGCGTGCCGCCGGCGGCGGCGAGGAGCGTGGTGCCGAGAAACGTGCGTCGTGTCGTCATGTCGAACCCTTTGCCGGTTTTTCTATCGTCGCGTGGCGCCGGTGCCAGCGCGCCGCGCCGGCGACGCCGAGGCTGCCGTGGTCGACGAGCCGCACGGTGACGCGCGCCAGCCGCTCGCGCAGCACGCCCTTGTTGAGAAACCGCGCCGCGAACGCGCCGGCCGCGAGGTCGTCGCCGATGTGCTCGGCGACGCCGCCGGCGACGTACACCTCGCTCGCGCCGAACGTCGTGGCGAGATCGCCGGCGAAGCTGCCGAGCAGCGCGCAGAACATCGCGAGCGCTTCGGCCGCGACCGCGTCGCCGTCGCGCGCGGCGGCGACGATCGCGGCGGGCGAGGCGTGACGCGGCGCGACGCGTTCGAGTTCGGCGACGGCCGCGGCGAGGTTCACGAGCCCCGGCCCCGACAGCGCGCGCTCGACGTCGACGTGCGGCCAGCGCCGCATCAGCACTTGCAGCACCGCCAGTTCGCGCGGCGTGCCGACCGCGAGCGCCGCGTGGCCGGCCTCGGTCGGCAGCACCGTCAGCGGCGGGCCGCGAAAGCACAGCGCGGCGCCGAGGCCCGTGCCGGGGCCGATCAGCACGATCGGACCCGCGAGCGTCGGCCGCGTCGGGCCGCACAACAGGCGCGTGTCGATCTCGTCGATCGCCGGCGCGGCATAGGCCAGCGCTTCGAAGTCGTTGATCAGGTGCAGGCGGCCGAGGCCCGCCTCGCGCCGCGTCTGCGACGACGACACGGGCCACGGCAGGTTCGTATTGATCAGCCGGTCGCCGTCGAGCACGCCGGCGATCGCGACGGTCGCATCGATCGATGCCGTCTCGCCGAGTCCGTCGAGGCCGTCGACGTATTGCTTGATCAGCGCGGCGAGGCTCGGAAAGTCGGCGCAGGCGTAGCGCTCGTAGCGCGCGAGCGCGACGCGGTCGCCCGCGCCGTCGACCAGCGCGAGCCGCGCGTGCGTGCCGCCGACGTCGGCCGCGATCAGCCGCCGCGCGCTCATGCGGGAATGTCGAGGTATTGCGCGG
This sequence comes from Tahibacter soli, assembly GCF_025717065.2. Taxonomy (GTDB): domain Bacteria; phylum Pseudomonadota; class Gammaproteobacteria; order Xanthomonadales; family Rhodanobacteraceae; genus Tahibacter; species Tahibacter soli. The sequence goes on from NZ_JAOVZO020000014.1 coordinate 113,164, forward strand.
GCACGGCGCCGGTCAGCCAGACGCCGTTGTCCGAACGCGCAAACGCGAGGCCGGCCCCATGCATCGCGCGCGCGTCGACGACGAGCACGATCGGCACGCCGTGCCGCGCGCCGACGTTCGTCGCGGTGGCGCGATCGGCCGACAGGTGCACGTGCTGCCGCTCGCCGGCGACGAGGCCCTGCCTGCGGATGCTGTCGACGAAGCGCGTCGCGGTGCCGTGATAGAGCACGTCGGGCGGCGTCTGCGGCGCGAGCGCGAGATCGACCGCGATCGAATGGCCCTGGTTCGCGCGGATGCGCGCGCCGTCGGGCGACAGGGCGAAGCGCTGCTTGTCGTTCGTCGCGACGGCGGCGGCGATGCCGTCGCGGTCGAGCGGCGTGCCCTTGGCGGCGGCCTTGGCGATGAGTTCGTCGACGCTCGCCCAGCCTTGCGCGTCGAGGTCGAGGCCGATCGCGTCGGGTTCGTGGCGCAGGACGTAGCTCAGAAACTTGCTGATCTTGACGAGGTCGGGCTTCATGCGTGGCTCGCAGGGAACGGCGTACCGGCTCGCCGGTCGCGCGCCACCGCTTCGGCGCAGGCGCGCGGAACGCGGCGGCGGAACGATGCGCGGCGCGGCTATGCTCGCGGTGCGTCGCGCGTTGTCGCATACCTCGCCGATCGAATCAATGCGCCTCGTCTTATCGAAACCTCGTTCAAAACCTTGAAGGGAATCTCGTGAGCCGTCTGCCCGGGTTGGATCTGTTGCGCGCGATCGCGGTCGCGTGGGTGATGCTGTTTCATTCGTATATCGTCGGCGGCCTGGGGCCCACGTTCGATCCGGTCGCCGAGCCCGGCTGGATGGGCGTGGACCTCTTCTTCGTGCTGTCGGGCTTTCTGATCGGCGGGCAGGTGCTGGCCCCGCTCGCGCGCGGCGGCGCGCTGCGGTTCGGCGATTTCTACCGCCGCCGCGCGTACCGCGTGCTGCCGGCGTACCTCACGGTGCTCGCGCTGTACTTCGCGTGGCCGGGATTTCGCGAAGCGGACGGCATCGCGCCGCCGTGGCAGTTCCTCACGTTCACGCTGAACCTCGCCATCGACTACGAGCACCAGCGCGCGTTCTCGCATGCGTGGTCGCTGTGCGTCGAGGAACATTTCTATCTCGTGTTTCCGCTCGCGGCATGGTGGCTCTCGCGGCGCCCGTCGGTCGCGCGCTTCGTCGCGGTGTGCGTCGCGATCGTCGCCTTCGGCATGGCGCTGCGCGGCTGGATCTGGGTCCACGAGATGGCGCCGGTGCGCGGCGTCGAGGGCGTGGCGCGCAGCTTCGGCCAGCGCTTCATCGAAGACATCTACTATCCGACCTGGACGCGGCTCGACGGCCTCCTGGCCGGCGTCGTGCTCGCGGCGATCCGCGCGTACCGGCCGATGTTGTGGACGCACCTGACGGCGCGGGCGAACGCGCTCGCGCTCGGCGGCCTCGTCGTGGTCGCGGCGGCGGTCGCGCTGTTTTCGAACCGCACGGGCTTCGCGGCGACGACGTTCGGCTATCCGCTGTTGTCGCTCGGCCTCGCGCTGCTCGTCGCGGCCGGCGCATCCGATCGCGGCGTGCTGGCGCGCGTGCGCGTGCCGGGCGCCGCGTGGCTCGCGGCGATTTCGTACAGTCTTTATCTTGTGCACAAGCCGATTTTTCATCTCGTGCGGACGCATGCCGGCGCGTGGCTCGACGACGGCGGCTTCGTCGCGTTCGGCGCGTATGCCGCGGCGTCCCTCGCGGGCGGTGCGCTGCTGTACTACGCGATCGAACGGCCGCTGCTGCGTCTGCGCGAACGGCGCGCGGCGGCGTTTCGCGCCGGGGCCGTGACGGCCGACGCCCGGTAACGCGAAAGATACCCCGCGAACGCGGGGTTTTCCCCGCACGGGCGATCGCGGACATTCGCCGCCGAACTGAACGTTCGGGGGAATCATGATCGTCGACGCCACCGTCAGCCGCCGCGCGGTCCGCGTGCGCCGCCTGCATCGCGCGCTGGTGCTGTTCTGCCTCGCCGGCGCGTGCGCCGCAGCGGCGATCGCGCTCAAGCCCGCCGCCTCCGTCGCGGCCGCCGAGGCGCGCGTCGACGCCGACACGCGCTTCGACTACGTGGCGGTGTTCGAACCCGGAACGAGCGACGCCGACGTCGAACGCTGGCGCGCCGCGGTGCTGCGCGCGCACCGCGCGCCGTGCCTCGAACGCCTGCCGTGCACGACGCGCGCGCTGCGACTCGCCGAACTCGGCGCCGGCCGGCGCTACGCGATCGGCTTCGATCTCAATCGCGCGACGCCGGACGACGAACGCGCGGCGCTGCTCGCGGCCGCGCAGGCGCAGCCGGTGCGCGTGACGCTCGTCGCGGCGACGACGCCGCGGCGCGCGGCGGAATGATCAACGGGAAACCACTACAGGGGTCAAGCATGAAATACGTTCGTTGCGGCATTGCCGCGCTCGCGCTGACCGTCGCCGGATCGGCACATGCCGTGTTCGTGAACGGCGGCTTCGAACAGAACAACTTCAACGGCTGGACGGTCGGCGGCGGCACGAACCCGGGCCTTGCCGGCACCGCGCCGTTCACCGGCGCGAGCGTGCAGATCACCCAGGGTGCGCCGGGGCCGGCCAGCGTAGTCGGCCAGGTTGTCGACGCGCGGGCACCGGGCATCGTGCTCCCGCGCGTCGGCAATCTCACCGCGAAGATCAACGACGAGGCGACCGGCGCGCGGCTGACGACGCTCGTGCAGCGCGACCGCATCACGCAGGCCGACGTCGACGCGTCGGACGGACTGCCGCATCTGCGCTTCGCGTTCGCGCCGGTGCTCGACGATCCGTCGCATGCGCCGCAGGAGCAGCCGTATTTCTACGTCGTCGTGCGCAACGTGGCCGACCAGAGCGTGCTGTTCGAGCAGTTCGCGTATTCGGGCCAGCCCGGCGTGACGTTCCAGCAGGGCACGGGCAGCTGGAAGTTCCTGCCGTTCCAGAACGTCGACGCGACGCTGCCGGCGTCGGCCGTCGGCCAGGAAATCGAGCTCACCGTGATCGGCGCCGACTGCTCGCTCAGCGGCCACGGCGGCTACGTCTACGTCGACGGCTTCGGCTCGGCGCAGGTCGGTTCCGGCAACGGCGCCGGCACCGGTGCGGTCGTGCCGGTGCCGATGCTGGCGCCGGGCGTGCTCGCGCTGCTCGCGGCGGGTCTCGCGGGCGCCGGCGCGATCGGCTGGCGGCGCCGTTGATCGTAACGAAAAATATTCAACACGGCGGCAGTGACGGATCATTGCGTTGATACTCTCCCCGGGCGACCGGGGAGAGCGCCTCAAGCAAGCCCGCGCCGCGCGGCTTCCAGCGCCGCCTCGGCGCGCGTCGACACCGACAGCTTGCGGTAGATGTCCTTGAGATATCCGCCGGCCGTGTGCCGCGACAGGCCTAGCAGGTCGGCCACTTCCTGCACCGTCAGGCCCTTCGCGGTCAGCCGCAGCACCTCGGTTTCGCGCGGCGTCAGCGCCGGCGCATCGGGTTCCGGCGCCGGCGGCCGGAAGTGCTGCAGCAGGCGCCGCGCGATCGACGGCGACAGCGGCGGCTGACCCGCCGCGATCCCCTGCAGCATCGCCGCGAGCGCTTCGGGCGGCTGGTCCTTGAGCACATAGCCCTGCGCGCCGGCGCGCAGCGCGGGAAACAGGTGCGCGTCGTCGTCGAACACCGTTGCGACGATCGTGACGGTCGCGCCGCGCCTGCCCAGTTCCTCGATCACGCGCACGCCGGAACCGTCGGGCAGGCCGAGATCGACGAGCGCGAGCGGCGGCGGCGGATCGATGCGCGCGAGCGCCTCGGCGACGCTCGCCGCGGATTCGACCGCGATGCCGGGAAACGCGAGCGCGAGCGCGCGTTCGAGCCAGTCGCGGCTCGCCGCGAGATCGTCGACGACGAGCGCGCGCGCGTAGCCGCTCAAGCGCCGCCGCCTTCGAGCGGCACCGACAGGAGCACCTTCGTGCCGCCCGCGGTGCCGGCCGTCCAGCGGATGTCGCCGTCGAGCCGACCGGTGCGTTCGCGCATGCCGGCGATGCCGCTGCCGGCGCGCGCGGCGTCGTCGCGGCCGTCGCCGTCGTCGGTGAGTTCCACGTCGAGCGCGCGCGCGTCGGCGCGCACGCGTACGCGCAGCCGCCGCGCATGCGCATGGCGGATCACGTTGCTGATCGCTTCGCGCACGATGCGGTACAGGTGCAGCGCGCGCGCGGGTTCGAGCGGCGAGGGCGGCAGGTCGCCCGGCTGCTCCCAGACGAGTTCGATGCCGGCGGCGGCGAGGCGCTGGCGCGCCTCGTGGGCGATCTCGGCGATGGCCTCGTCGAGCGTGCCGGTCGTGCCGCGCGAGCGCGTGACGACGTCGCGCAGGTCCTGCAGCGCGGCGCGCGCGCGATCGGCGTAGTCCGGCGTCGGCGCGCGATAGACGAGTTCGAGCAGCTTGGCGCCGAGGTCGTCGTGCAGGTCGCGGTAGATGCGTTCGCGCTCGGCCGTCGCGGCGTGGGCGGTCGCTTCGCGGACGAGCTTCGCGGCCTGCGCGCGTTCGTGCGCCAGCGCGCGTCGTTCGCGCACGAGCAGTGCGGCGAGCGCGCACGACGCGAGCGCGAGCAGCACGGCGAGCGCGGTCATGTCTTCGGCGCCGCGGCGGCGCGCAGCGCTTCGGCCTTGCCCCTATCGCCGAGCGCGGCGTAGACGTCGGCGAGCCGCTGCGCCGCGGTGCGCGTGCGCGCATGTTGCGCGCCCATCGAGGCTTCGAGCCGCGCATGGCTCGCCTCGAGCACGTCGCGCGCCTCGGCGTAGCGCTTCTGGCGCGTCAGGCACAGGCCGTAGTTGCTGCGGAAGATCGCGGTCATCGCGTGATCGTCGCCGACGCTCGCCTTGGCGTCGGCGACGAGCGTGGCGAATTCGTCGTGCGCGGCGTCGAGCTTGCCGGCCGTCATCAGCAGCATCGCGAGGTTGTTGCGCGGCGCGAGCGTCGTCGGATGCGCCGTGCCCTGGCGCGTCTGGATCTCGATGATGCGCCGGTACAGCGCCTCGGCCTCGTCGATGCGTTTGCGGTCTTCGAGGAGGTAGGCGAGCGTGTTCATCGACGAGAGCGTCTGCGCGTGCGCATCGCCGAGCTGCGCTTCGAGGCCCTTGAGCGCCTCGCGCGTCAGCGCTTCGGCCTCGTCGAGCCGGCCGAGCGTGAGCGCGATGTTGGCGGCCGACTGGATCGTCGTGAGCGTGCTCGCATGCGTGTCGCCGAGCACTTCGCGCTGCGTCGCGAGTGCCGCGCGCACTTCGGTGTCGGCCGCGGCGTTGTCGCCCTTTGCGGCGAGTGCGAGCGCGAGCTTCTGCCGCGACGCGAGCGTCAGCGGGTGCTTCTCGCCCAGGCGCGCCGTGCGGTCGGCGAGGATGCCGCGCGTGAGCGCGATCGCCTCGTCGTGCGCGCCGCGATCGCGCAGCACGGCAGCGAGATTGCTGCGTGCGGTTTCCGACAGCACCGCGGCCGTTTCGCTGCGGTTCGTCGCGGCCGGGTCGATACTTTTGGCTTTGTCGATGACGCCTCGATAGCCTTTTTCGGCGAGGTCGGGCTTGCCGGCCTCGTCTTCGATGCGCGCGGCGGTGAGATCGAGTCCGAGCGCGGCGACGGGCGACAGGTCGGCGTATACCGACCGCGCGGCGTTCGCCGCGGCGCGCGCGGCGTCGAAGTGGCCGAGTTCGGTTTCGATCGTGGCGTGCTGGCGCTGCAGCGTCGACACGTCGCGTGCCGGCGCGCCGACCGACGCGGCAAGCGCGAGCGCCTGCGTGTTGAGATCGAGCGCCTGCGCGAACTCGCCGAGCGACAGGCGCGTCGATACGAGCGTCGTCAGCACCGCGAGCCGCGCGCGCGGTTCGAGGCCGCCGAGTTCGTTCGCGGCGGTGTCGACGACGTCGGACACCGACAGCGCCGCGCCGCCGGTCTGCTGCGGATCGGCCGACGCGAGCATGCGGTCGAGAAACCCGTTGACGGCCGCCAGTTCGGTCGCGCGCTGTTCGGTTTCGCGGCGCGCCTGCGATTCGGACGCGGCGTAGCGCAGCGACACGACGGTGGCCGCGACGAGCACGAGCGCGATCGTCGCGAGCGCGGCCGACAGCGCGCGATGGCGCCGCACGACGCGCGACAGCACATAGCCGAACGTCGGCGCGCGCGCGTCGACCGGCCGGTGGTCGAGCACGCGTTCGAGGTCGGCGCCGAACTGCGCGGCCGATGCGTAGCGGCGTTCCGGTTCGGTCGCGAGCGCCTTCATGACGACGTGGTCGAGATCGCCGCGCGCCGTCGGCACGAGCGCGCCGAGACGCGGCGGATCTTCGTCGCGCACGATCGCGAGCGCGTCGAGCAGCGTCGACGTCGACAGCCGCGGATGCGGCAGTCGCTGGGCGATCAGCTCGTACGCGACGACGCCGAGCGCGTACACGTCGCTGCGCGCATCGACCTCGCGGCTGCGGCCGGCGAGCTGTTCGGGGCTCATGTACGGCACGGTGCCGAGCACCTGGCCCGCCTGCGTCATGCCGGCGTCGCCGTCGTCGCGCAGGTGCGCGATGCCGAAGTCGAGCACCTTCGGCTGGCCGTCTTCGCCGACGAGGATATTGGCGGGTTTCAGGTCGCGATGGATCACGCCGCGGCCGTGCGCGTAGTGCACCGCGCGGCACACGGCGACGAGCAGGCGCAGGCGCGCGGGCAGGTCGAGCCGGTGCGCCTGCGCGTGCGTGACGAGGTCGGTGCCGCGCACGTATTCGAGGGCGAGCCACGGCAGGCGCACGCCGGCGAAGTCGGCTTCGCCGGCCGCGTACAGCCGCGCGATGCCGGGATGTTCGAGCGGCGCGAGCATCAGCGCTTCGCGGCGGAATCGCGCCGCGGCGCCTTCGGACAGACCGCGCACGAGTTTGAGCGCCACGTCGCGCGGCGGGTGCGCTTCGCGCGCGAGGTACACGCGGCCCATGCCGCCTTCGCCGATGAGGCGCTGGATTTCGTACCCGGCGATGTGCGCCGGATGCGCGGACGCGACCGCGCCGGCCGGCACCGCGTGGGTGGTGGCGTGTTCGTGCTGCGACATCGAGATTCCCCCGTTTCTCGAGCCTGATCGTGCCATAAACGCCGCCTCGCGGCGCACTGGCCGCGGGGGCGCCTCGCACCTACAGTACGCGGTTTCGTCCCGATGACCGTTGCATGACACGAGAGCCGTCCACCGCATCGATCGAGATACCGCGCGACTTCGCCGGCGTCGTCGCGCTCGCCGTCGCCACGGCCGCGCTCGCTGCGCTGCTGATCGATCCGGCGCTCGCGTCGGTCGATCTGGCGCCGCTCGAACGCCTGCGGCTGGCGATGCTCAACGGATTGCCGGTCGCGACGCTCGCGGTCGCGCTCGCCGCGCTGACCGGCCGCGCGCTCGCGTCGGCCGCGGCGTCGCTGGCGCTGTACGCCGCGCTCGCGGCAGCCGGCGCGATCAAACTCGAACAGCTGGGCCTGCCGCTGCTGCCGGCCGATTTCCGGTTTCTTTCCGCCGGCGGCGGCGCGGCGCTGTTCTGGAATTATGTAGAAATGGCGCATATCGCCGCGCCGCTCGCGTTCGCCGTGCTCGCATTGCTCGCGCTCGTCGTCGAACCGCGGCACGCGCGGCCCGTGCCGGCCGCGCGCGCGGGGCTCGGGTTTGCCGCGATCGTCGCGGCCGTAACGCTCGCGAGCGGCGCGCGCGCATGGCGCGACGTCTACGACGGCTGGGGCTCGGGCTTCGAACCGTGGTCGCCGGCCGAGACCGTCGCGCGGCTCGGCGTGACGCCGACGCTGCTGATGTATCACTGGGAGCTGTCGCGGCCCGACCGCCGGCCGCCCGATCGCGACCGCGTGCTCGAGTTCATCGCCGAGCACGCCGACGCGTTCAACCGCAGCGCGGCGATCGAAGGCGACGGCGCGCTGCCGGACATCGTGGTCGTGCAGAGCGAGTCGTTCTTCGATCCGGCGCGGCTGACGGACATTTCCGAACGATCGACGCTGCCGAACTTCCGGCGCCTCGCGCAGCGCGGCTGGTCGGGCGACATGCGCGTGCCGACCTACGGCGGCGGCACGATCCGCACCGAGTTCGAGTTCCTGAGCGGCGTGCCGCTCGCGGCGTTTCCGGGCGTGGAGTATCCGTACTTCGAACTCGTCGACGCGCCGATGCCGGGCCTCATGCGCACGCTCGCCGAACAGGGCTACCGCACCAGCGTGCTGCATCCGAACGAAGCGGCGTTCTGGAACCGCCGCGACGCGCTCGCCCGGCTCGGCGCCGAACGCTTTCTCGCGCTGCCGGCGTTCGCGCAGGCGGCGAAGGACGGCCTGTTCGTCGCCGACGCGGCCTTGACCGACCGCGTCATCGCCGAGCTCGCCGACGACGGTCCGCCGCAGTTCCTGTTCGCGATCAGCATGGAGGCGCACGGGCCGTACGAGTTCAGCCCGGGTCTCGACGCCGACGCGCTCGCCGCGATCGAACTGCCGGACTACCTCGACGAGCACGGCGCACGCACGCTGCGTCACTATCTGTACCACCTCGCCAACGCCGACCGCGAGCTCGGCCGGCTCGCCGACGTCGTGCTGCGCCGCGCGCGGCCGACGGTGCTGCTGTTCTACGGCGATCATCTGCCGGGCCTGCATTCGAGCTTCGCGCAGATCGGCTTCATGGATTCGCTCGCACCGCGCGCGCAGCCGGTGCCGTGGCTGATCGTCGACAACCGGCGCGACGCGCCGCGGCGCGAGGACACGGCCTCGTGGATGCTGCCGGCGGTGCTGCTGGAAGCCGCGCAGGTGCCGGCCGATGCGTACCTCGCGCTCGTCGGCGCGCTGCGACGGACGCCGCAGGCGCTCGTGCCGGAAGGCGCGGCGGCGCCGGAGCCGCGTTTCGCGGAACTCGCGCGGCTGCGCGTGCGCGACGAGTTCGACGCCGACGCGTTCAGCGCCGCGCTCGCCGCGATGCCGGTCGACGCGCTGCCGGCCGACGCGGCGGCGCTCGATCCGGCGCCGGACGAAGCCGCCGCGACGAACTGACCGTACGCATGCGTTGTCGGGCGCCTCCGCGCGGGCTACTCTGTCGGCTTCACCACGGTCGGGGGATCGCGACGATGAAGCAATGGTTGGCGGCGGTAATGTTTTTTGGCGCATTCGCGGCGAACGCCGCGACGGACTGCGCAAAGCCGGCGGACGGCGAGCGTCCGCAGCATCGCGTGCACTGGTCGACGCGCAGCGAAATCCAGAGCGCGGGTTTCGACGTCTTTCGCGCCGAACGCGCGGACGGCGACTACGTCAAGCTCAACGACAAGCCGATTCCGTCGGCGACGAATTCGGTGCGGACGCGCGAGTACGAATACGTCGACTACGCGATCGATCCGTGCAAAGTGTACTTCTACTACGTCGAGGCGATCGGCGAGAAAGGCAACCGCATGAAGCTGACCGAGCCGCAGCAGGCGGGGCCCAAGTCCGCGGCGCCGGCCAAATGAAGCGCGCCGCGTTCGCGGCGCTGATCGTGTTGCTCGCCGGCTGCGAACGCGGCCCGGCGCCGCTCGTCGACGTCGCGCCCGGTTCGGCGCGCGGCGCCAACGTGCTTCTGATCACGCTCGACACGGTGCGGGCCGATCATCTGGGCTGTTACGGACGCACGCCGTCGGTGACGCCGAATCTCGACCGGCTGTGCGCGCAGGGCGTGCGGTTCGACAACGCGGTGACGCCCGCGCCGATCACGCTGCCGGCGCACGCGACGCTCCTGACCGGGCTTACGCCGCCGCACCACGGCCTGCGCTACAACGCGACGTTCGCGGCCGACAAGGCCCCGGCGACGCTGGCCGACGACCTGCGCGGTCAGGGCTACTACACCGCGGCGGTCGTCGCGTCGTTCGTGCTCGACCGGCGCTTCGGGCTCGCGCACGGGTTCGAAGACTACGACGACCAGGTGGTCGGCAAGACCGCGCGCGGCGGCTACGTGCTGCGCAACGAGCGCGACGCCGACGTCGTGACCGACACGGCGCTCGCGCTGCTGGCGAAACGCGATCCGCGCAAGCCGTTCTTCCTGTGGGCGCACTACTACGACGCGCACGCGCCGTACGCGCCGCGCGATCTCTCGGGGCCGGACGACATGCACGCGCGCTACGCGGCCGAGATCGCGCAGGTGGATGCCGCGATCGGCCGGCTGCTCGCCGCCGGCGCGCTGACGTCGGGCCGTACGCTCATCGTCGTCGCGGCCGATCACGGCGAAGCGCTCGGCGAGCACGGCGAGCGCACGCACGGACTCTTTCTGTACGACGCGACCACGCGCGTGCCGCTCTTGCTGCGATTGCCGGACGGCCAAGGGGCCGGGCAGACGGTGACGGGCCTCGCAGGGCTCGTCGACGTGCGCGCCAGCGTGCGCAGCCTCCTCGGGCTCGACGCGATACCCGGCGACGGCATCGACTGGCTGCGCGCCTCGCGCGCAAACGGCGAGGGCATCTACCAGGAGGCCTCGCTGCCGTATTTCGACTACGGCTTCGCGCCGCTGTACGCGTGGCGCGGCGCGACCGAGCGCTTCGTCGAGGCGCCGGCGCCGGAGTTCTACGATCTCGCGGCCGATCCGCACGAACGCGACGACCGCTACGCCGCGCTCGCGGGTTCCGCCGACACGCGCGCCGACCGCGCGCGCCAGCGCCTGGACGCGCTGCGCCTGAACGTGCCGACGATACCGGCCGCGGCCGCGACGATGCAGAACGCCGATCCGGCGGCGACCGCGCGGCTGCGTTCGCTCGGCTATCTCGGCGGCGGTGCGACCGGCGTGCCCGAGGGCGAACTCGCCGACCCGAAATCGCAGACGCGCCTCGTCGAGCTGCACCAGGACGCCGTGATCCTGCTCGACAGCGGCCGTCCGCAGCCGGCGCTGGCGCTGCTCGAACAGGCGCGCGCGCAGTCGCCGCGCAACGAGGGCGTGCTGCGCCTGGTGTCGCGCGCGCAGCTCGCGCTCGGCAAGATCGACGACGCCGAGGCGACGCTCAAGGCGATTCTCGCGATTCGGCCGAACGCCGACAGCCTCGTGCTGCTCGCGCAGATCGTGGTGCTGCGCCAGCACTTCGCGGACGCCGAGGCGTTGCTCGCACAGGCCGAAGCGCTCGAGCCGAAGCACGGCGGCATCGCCGTGGCGCGCGGCGATATCGCGTTGAGGCAGGGCGATCCGGAGGGCGCGCGAGCGCAATACCGGCAGGCCGAGTCGATCGATCCGGCGCGCGTCGGGGACATCGCGCGGCAGCGCATGGCGGCCTTGCCGGCGGGCGCGACCGATAAATAGGTTGCGACGCCGCATACTTATAGGTACTGTCAATCAAGTATACTTCAGGGGCTTGACCAGGGTAGACACCGTAAATCCGCAACTTCGCAATCGGAACCGTCATCAACGACACATCCTCGGGGGAGGATTACCGATGAAATTGAATCGTTTGGCTTTGGTGTTAGGGGTAGCTGTACTTGGAGTTTGCGCGGCCGCGAACGCGGCCGAAGGTTGGGAGCAGTACCGTTCCCAGGTGCACGTGAAGAAGGCGTTGCGTGACCAGATGACGCCGGAACAGTACGCGGCGCACGTCGATGTGATGGCGCAGCAGATCGCCAATCGTCTGGCCGCCGCCAAGGCGGCACCGGCCCCGAATGCAGTCCGGGCGCCGGGCGACACGTGCGGTGCGGCCACGCCGGAAGTCGGCGCGCTGACGTACAACACGACCGGATCGACCGCCGGCCTCGTCGACGACTACGATCTTCCGCCGGACACGACCAATCCGACCTGCGCGGCCGGCACGTCGTGCACGGGTACCGGTCCTGCCGGCTCGCTGCCGTTCGGTGCGATCTACACCGGCACCGGCACGGGTCCGGACCAGGCGTTCTCGATCCGCACCAGCGCGAACTGCTCGCTGACGCTGACGATGACGCCGACCGGCGGTCAGGATCTGGCGCTGTTCCTGTATCAGAACCAGTGCTCCAGCGCGCTGGCGGACTGCGGCTGCTCGTCGGACGTCGGCGTTGCCAACGGCGCCGAAACGATCACGCTGAACGCGGTGGCCGGCACGCAGTACTTCGTCGTCGTCGACGGCTACTCGGCCGGTGCGACGCCGCCGGGCCCGTCGGGTCCGTTCAACCTCTCGATCGCCGGTTCGGGCTGCACGCTCACGCCGGTGCAGTTGCAGAGCTTCGGCATCGACTGATCGTTCAGGTTTTCAACAATGCGCCCACGCCCGGCCTCGTGCCGGGCGTTTTGTTTTAGGGACGTGTCGCGTGCGCGTCAGGGTTGCGCGAGCAGCGCGGCAAGCTCCGCGTCGGCTTCGACCGACGCGCGCAGCGCCGGTTGCGCCGCGAGCGCCGCCCGCAGATGTTCGGCGGCGCGCGGCCCGTCGCTCTTCGCCAGCCTGATCGCGAGCGCGAGATGCGCTTCGGGATAGGCCTCCTGCGCCGCCGTCGCCCGAGCGATCCAGCCTTCGGCTTCCGGCAGTTTGCCGGCCTCGGCCAGATGCAGCGCGAGCAGCGCGCCGAGCGCGAAGCGCTGCGGATCGATGCGTGCCTGCGCCTCGAGCGCGGCGATCGCATCGTTCGGGCGGCCCGCGCGCAACAGCGCGCGCGCGAGGTTTTCGCGCAGGTTCGCCGCATCGGGCGCGACGGCGACCGCCTCTTCGTACGCGCCGATCGCGGCGTCCTGCCGACCGCTCAACAGCAGCGCCGAACCGAGGTTCGACCATGCCGCCGCGCGCTTGGGCTGGCGCGCGACGACGTCGGACCACACGTCCGCCGCTTCGGCATAGCGGCGCGCGCGCAGCAGCGCGTCGCCGAGCTGGTAGCGCGCCTCGGGATTTTCCGGATCGACTTCCACCGCGCGGCGCAGCGCCGCGATGCCGTCGTCGTAGACGCGCTGCGCGACCTTGAGCGTGCCCAGGCGCAGCCACGCGACGCGGTTGTCGGGGCTGGTTTCGAGGATCGCGCGCAGGCGGCTTTCGGCATCGGCCCAGCGGCGCTGGTCGAGCGCTTCCTGCGCCCGGAGCACGTCGGCGTGTTCGGCGAGACGGTCGCGCGGGTCGACGTCGTTGCGCCAGCGCGCGGCGGTGACCGGCGCGCCGGCGCCGAGATAGCCGAGGCTGCGCAGTCGCGCGACGGCCGCGGCCGACGGCGCGTCGCCGGCCGCGGGCGGCGGCGGTTCGGGCAGGGTCGCGAGCAGGCTTTCCAGGCGCGCGCCGCGCGCGGCGTCGGCGAGCGGTGCGTCTTCGTGCGGATCGGCGGCGAGGTCGAACGTTTCGGCGCGCGCGCCTTCGATGCGCTTCGTCGCGCCGTCGCGCATCGCCTTGAGCGGCGCCCAGCCGTACGTCACGGCGGCGAAGTACGACTCGCTGTACGCGGGCGGCGGCGACGGCGCCGCGCCGCGTCGCAGGTCCGGTGCGAGATCGACGCCGTCGAGGTTCGGCTGCGACGGCGCGCCGGCGAGGTCGAGCAGCGTCGGCGCGATGTCGGCCGTGCGCACCGGCGCGTCCGCGCGCTGCGGCGGCAGCCGGCCCGGCGCGCTCACGATGAGCGGCACGCGCAGCGTCGACTGGTACAGCATCAGGCCGTGATCGTATTCGCCGTGATCGCCGAGGCCCTCGCCGTGATCGGACGTGACGACGACGATCGCGTCGGGATGGCGCTTGCGCACCGACGCCACGAGTTCGCCGATCCAGTGGTCGGTGTAGGCGATCTCGGCGTAGTAGCCGCCGAACGGTCCGTCCTGCCTGAACGCCTCGGGCGCCGTGTACGGCGTATGCGGATCGAACAGATGCACCCAGGCGAACCACGGCGACGCGTCGTTCGTTTCGATCCAGCGCTGCGCCGCCTGTACGGTGTCTTCGGCGCGGCGCTCGCGCAGCGCGAACGGATTGCCCTCGGCACCGGCGAACGCGTCGTCGTAGTGGTCGAAGCCGTGGTCGAAGCCGAACTGGCGATGCAGCGGAAAGCCGCTGACGAAGCCGCCGGTGCGATAGCCCGCGGCGTGCAGCCAGGCCGGCAGGCCAGGCTGGTCCGGCGCGAGCGACTGGCCGTTGTCGCGGATGCCGTGGCGATACGGAAAGCGCCCGGACAGGATCGTCGCGTGGCTCGGTCCGGTCAGCGGCACGGCGGTCTGCGCCTGGCCGAACAGCGCGCCTTCGGCGGCGAGCCGGTCGAGATTCGGCGTCGGCGCGGCGCCGCCGAGCGCGGAAATCGCGTCGGCGCGCAACGTGTCGATCGTGATCAGAAGGATCGGCGCGCCGCCGCGCGCGCGCGCGCGAACCACCACGCGCCGCCCGCGACGAGCGCGAGCGCGACACCGGCGACGAGGAGCGTTCTGCGCGTCATTGCAATCTCCACAAACGGCGGCACACGAGCGAGACGACGATCACCGCGGCGACGAACGGCGCCTCCCACCCGGCGAGCCAGTTCGGCAGGAAGTTCGCGAAGCGCAGCGCGTCGTAGCGTTGCGCGAGACCCGGCCACGCGAGCACGATCGGCAGGCTCGCGAGCACCGACGGGCCGAGCGCGAGGCCGAGCTGGCGGAACGCCAGGCCGAGCTGCCGGCCCATCAGCGGCCACAGGCCCGCGAGCGGACCGTCGTAGGCCGACAGCGCGCGCTGCGCCTCGGACAGATCGCGGCGCACGACGACGAGTCGCGACTGCGGCGACGTCCACCCGTAGATCGCCATGCTGACGATGCCGCCGAGCGCGCCCCACAGCAGAAGCCGCAGCAGATCGGGCACCACGCCGGACACGGCGGCGTCGATCGCCGCGACGCCGGCGCCGGGCAGGTCGAGGATGCCGGGCGCGGGTTTCGGCCGGGGCTCGCCGGCCGGTCTTTCGCTCGCGATCAGCGCCGCGAGGTCGGCGATGCCGTCGACCGGCCGCTGCGGTTTGAACGATGCGAACAGCACGCCGGGCACGGCGTCCGGCGCGATGCAGTGATCGCCGCTCCACGGCTGCCGATTGTCGACGACGAGTTCGACCGGCGCGGCGCCGAGCGAGGTCTGCCACGACGCGCGATAGCCCGGCGCGTAGCCGACGACGAGATCGGGCGCCTCGTCGCGGTGCTCGGCCGAGTACAGCGTGTCGGCGTCGTAGACGGCATGCACCATCGCCGCGTCGTCGGCCGGATCGCGCAGTTGCGCGAGGCCCTGGCTCAGTTCCCGTTTCAGCGCGGCGACGTCGGCGTCGGCCACGATGCCTTGCGGTTCGCGCCCGCGGCGATTGACGTAGACGCCGTTGAGGCCGAGCGCGTAGGCGCGCGTGCGCGAGAAGTCGACGGCGGCGAACAGCGGCCGGTTCGGATCGGCGCCAGCGGCGAGCGCGAGATAGCCGCGGTCGATCAGCCAGCGGTTGAGGTTCACCGCACGCCGGAACGACGAGAAGCCGTGGTCCGACAGCACGATCAGCTTGTCGTCGGGCCCGAGGCGCCGCACGACCTCGCCGAGCACGCGGTCGGCCTCGCGGTAGCTGTGTTCGATCGCGCCGCGCGCGAGCGGGCTCGATTCGGCGTGCAGCGGATGCCGCTCGTCGAGGCCGCGCCAGAACATGTGGCTCACGCGATCGGTCTGCACGAACACCGACACGACGAGCTCGCTGTCGCGGCGGTCGAGCGCGTCGTACGTCATCGCTTCGCCTTCGCGCAGCGTCGTCGCGACCGTGTCGAGCCACGCCTCCTCGGACAGATGCCCCTGGTTCAGCGCCCACGTTTCCTCGGGCATGCCGAGCGTGTGGTAGTCGCCGATGCGCCGCGCGAGTTCGGCCGCATAGCCGGGCGGCGAGGTGATCGGCAGCGCCGGGTCGAGCGGGTCCGCCTGTACCGGCGCGAGATACAGCAGCGGCCTTGGAAACCCCT
Source organism: Tahibacter soli (assembly GCF_025717065.2). Classification (GTDB taxonomy): domain Bacteria; phylum Pseudomonadota; class Gammaproteobacteria; order Xanthomonadales; family Rhodanobacteraceae; genus Tahibacter; species Tahibacter soli. The sequence continues at coordinate 129,040 of NZ_JAOVZO020000014.1, forward strand.
CGCTCAGATAGGCGCGCGTCATGCCGGCGGCCGAGCCCAGCAGGCCGGCGCGGTAGCGAAGGCGCAGCCAGCCGGACCATTGCCCGGTCGCGAGCGTCGTCGCGGTGCCGTCGAGCGTCAGCCTGGCGCCGCCGGGCGCCGGTTCGAGCACGAGCGGCACGCGCAGCGGGCGGCCGTCAATACGGATCGGATCGGGCGGACCTTCCAGTTCCGTGCGCACCGCGCCGTCCTCGCCGATCGGCGCGAGCAGCACGCGACCGCCGTTGTCGGCATCGGGTATCGGCCGCGTCGCGAGCAGCGTGTAGGTGCCTTGCGTGCCGTTGAGGTCCGGTACGCCCATGCCGGCCAGCATGCGATGGACCGGGTCGGGCGGATACGTCACCGGCACGCGCAGTACGGTCGCGCGTTCGCCGGCTTCCTCGGCGGCGACCCACAGCGGCTTGCCGTGCCGGCGCGTGCGCAGCTCGCCGCCGTCGAACGCGAGCCGGTAGCCGAAGACGTCGAGCGTGTGCTGCGGCGGCGTCTGCTCGGCGATGCCGAAGTCCGGCGCGTAGCTGCCCGGCGTGCGCCGCAGGAAATCGAAGATGCCGTGGCGGCCGGGGTCGGTGCCGGTCGCGAAACTCGCCCACGCGACCGGCGACTGCGGCGGATTCGTCGTCGCGAGGCGCTGATAGTGGCCGCGCGCGCGCAGCGCCGCGAACTGCGGCATCGCGCCCGCGTCCATCCAGCGCTCGGCGAGCGCCGGGTCCATGCCGTCGAAACCGATGACGACCATGCGCGCGGCGGCGGGCGGCGAGGGCGCCTCGCTGCCGCAGCCGGCCGTCAGCGCCGCGCAGGCCGCGAGGCCCAGCGCGAAGGCGCGGCGCCTCATGCGCCGCTGTCGGGCGTCGTCGGTGTCGTCGTGTCGCGCCGCGCGTGGCCGGTCAGACGGCGCAGCCGGCGCCAGGCCCAGCGGATCGGCCAGGCGAGCACCGCCGCGAGCGCGACGAACACGCCGACCAGGATCGCCCAGAGCGATCCGAAAATACTCGCGCCGGCCCCCGGGCCGATATACGCCTCGGCTGCCGTCGCCAACAGCAACAGTCCCGTCAACACCCCAAACCGTACCATCCGGCATCCCCGTACCCGAAATCACGGAGGAGTCTAGCAGGCATGCGCCGCTCGCTGCGGTGTATCCAAAGCTACACTTGCCGGATGTCCGATCGAAACTCCATGAGCGACGGGTTTCCGCCGCCGCCGACGCGCGCCGACCGCTGGGGCGGCGCGCTCGCGACGCGCTGGCCGGGCCTGATGCGGCGGCTTGCGCGGCTCGAAACGGCGAGCGTGCGCGACGATATCGCCGATGTGGCGATCGACCGGCCGGTCTACGTCTGCGGCATGGCGCGATCCGGCTCGACGGTGCTGCTCGAAATGCTCGCCGGCGCGCCGGGATTCGTGTCGCTGCGCTACAGCGACTATCCGTGCCACTGGTTGCCGTACTGGTGGAACGCGCTGCGCGCGCGCCTGCCGCGCGCGGCGCCGGCGCGCATCGAGCGCGCGCACCGCGACCGCCTCGCGGTCGGACCCGACAGCCCGGAAGCGTTCGAGGAAAACTGGTGGCAGGCGTTCTTCCCGCATCGCCACGACGAATCGGTCGACCAGACGCTCGGTGCCGATGCGGCGTCGGCGCCATTCGCGGCGTTCTACCGCGACCAGCTGCGCAAGCTCCTCGCCGTGCGCGGCGGCCGGCGCTACCTGTGCAAGGGCAACTACCATCTCGCGCGCATCGAATGCCTGCTCGCGCTGTTCCCCGACGCGCGTTTCGTCGTGCCGGTGCGCGCGCCGCGCGCTCAGGTCGCCTCGCTGTGCAAGCAGGATCGCTGGTTCGTGCGCTGGTCGCGGCACGACGCGCGCGTCGGCGCGCATCTCGCCCGGCTCGGCCACTACGAATTCGGACCCGAAAAGCGCGTGCAGCACTGCGGCGACGCCGCCGCCGCCGCGGCGATCCGCGACGCGTGGAACGGCGGCGACACCGCTTTCGGCTATGCGCTGCAGTGGCGCGAAATCTACGGCGCCTTCGTGCGCCGGCTCGAGGCCGACGAGCGCCTGCGGCGCGCCTGTCTCGTCGTGAGCTACGAGGCGCTGTGCACGGCGCCCGAACGCGAAATCCGCCGCATCGCCGCGCATGCGGGCCTGGATGCGCCGGCGGCCGACGCGCTCGCGAGCGACTGGACCGGCCGCCTGTCGCTGCCCGACTACTACACCGACGATGCCGATGCGGCGCAGCGCGCGCGCATCGAAGCCGTTACCGGGGACGTCGCCGCGTCGCTCGCGCGTTACGTCGAGTTAACGGTTACAGGCCGCTAGCGCTCGTACAGCCGCGCAAACGCGAAATTGCCCGCATCGTCGTAGACCATCAGGCGCGCGATACGGCCTTCGGCGACCATCTTGCTGCACAGGCGCCGCGCGTCGGCGACGGCGGCATCCCGCGTCGAATACGCCGCGAGCACCTTGATGTCGCCGTCGGTCGCGATCTTGCGCAGCACCCATTCGCCGGTCGCCGCGTCGTAGACGATGCGGTACGCAAGGGCGAGCGGCATGCCCGCGCCGCGAGGCAGGTTGATCGGCACGTTCATCGGCACGCGAGACTCCGTTCGGCGTATTCCAAACGTTCCTGCCGGCGTCGAACGCCGGGCTCGCCGACCGTTTTACCGGGTCCGCGATGCCGATATCGCACCGCGCCACGACCTTTTACAGTTCAGGCCGACGCGGGCGAGGCGCGGTCTGCGCGGGTGCGTCGCGATTCGTTGAAACCGCCTCGATTGGTTCAGCGCAGGGACGAATGGCCGGGCGACGCGCGACTTCGGGGTCTGGAACGCGCGCCGCCGGCCCGGAGCGCGTGCGGCGGTGCAAAGTCCGGCGGCGAGCGATGCGGGGATGTGCTCGCCCGCCGCCGGGTCCCGCTAAACGGCGAGGACCTGTCCGGATCGCGGAAGCGGCGCCGGCGTGGGTAGGCGCGGGTGCTGCGATGTCGATGTCATGGAAGGTCCCCGATGGAGAAGCCGCGACGGCTCCATCCAGGTCTTACGCTTTTCGTGCGGCGAAACTGTCAGCGGCCGAGCGAACGGCGCGCGTCGTCGCACTCGGCGCACAGGCCGGGCGCATGCAGGAACACGGTGTCGTCGACGTGCAGCCGCGCGACGACGACGCGCACGATGTCGCGCGAACGCGCGAGCCGCGCGCGCGCGTGGCCGACGTAGCCGCGGCGCTGCAGGCCCGGCTCGTCGAGCCAGTCGTCGACGAGTGCGAAGTTTTCGCAGCAGTGATCGAGCTCGGCGTAGTCGATGCGGCGCGGCGCGCCGCCTTCCAGAACCGTCGCGTGCTTGGGCCGGAAGTAGCGCGCGCCGGCGAGGTTCTCGGCCAGGTGCACGGTGGTGTCGGCATCGTGGCCGACGCCGACCAGCAGCACCTGGCCGTCGCGTTCGTACACGCGTCCGACGGGGCTGTCGAGACCGTGCGGCACGGCGACCGGATGCGGCGCGACGATCGCCGCGGCGTGCGGTCCGCGCGCGGCGAACGCGTGCGGGCTGTCGCTGCGGCGCACGCCGTCGCGGCGGCGGAACGTCTCGGCGACGATGCCGAGCGACGCGCACGGCGTCGTCGCGGCGTCGAACGGCGTGTCGTCGTCGTCGGTCATGCTCGGCATGACGAGCGTGCCGTCCGGGCCGAGAACGTCGATCAGCGCGTCGATCAGCCCGTCGGGACCGCCGTCGACCGGCCGCGCCTTCGAAAACGCCGTGTGCACGACGAGCACGCCGCCGGGTTCGACGCCGAGCGCGGCGAGCTGCCGCGTCACGTCGCCGACGCCGTAGCTCGGCCCGGTTCTCATGCGGCGACCGCGGCGAGCTTCACGCGCTGGCGACGCCGCAGATACGTCGTCGCGCCGTGCAGCAGGAAATAGACGAGGCCGGGCAGGCCGGTCTGCCAGTCGGCGGGCCTGTCCGACAGCGACCAGGCGAGCGCCGCCGACAGCAGCGCGAACGCCGGCGCGAGCGCCCAGCGCACGATTTCGCCGCGCGTCACTTCGCGTTCGTGCGCCGAGAGCGCGAGCGCGTCGCGCTGCCGCCACGCGTGCCAGTAGAGCAGCGCCATCGTGCCGCCGAGCGTGCCGAACGCGATCGCGTACGTGTAGAACATCGCGCGCAGTTCGGCGACGCCGTTGATCGGAAACTTCGCCGGCAGCGCGCCCGCGCTGATCCACGCGAAGAACGAGCCGAACAGCATCTTGAGCGGATACACGTACACGAGCATCAGAAAAATCAGCAGAAACCCGAGCGCGCGCGAACGGCGGTCGTCGAGCCCGTAGCGGCGCGACCAGGTGTCGTGGCCGGCCCAGAACAGCGCGATGAGAAGAAAGCTCGCGGCGAACGTCGGCAACGATTTGAGCGCGTTGACGAGCTTGGCGATGCTGTCGGGCACCTCGCTGCCGGCGATGACGAGGAGCGTGATCGTGAACGCGAACGAGGCGTCGAGAAACGACTCGAAACGCGTGACTTCGGCGCCGCGGTCGGCAAAGCCGTCGTCGCGGACGCGGGCGGTGGCGAGCGGTTTCGGGTGCATCGTCGGCGTTCGGTTTGCGTGCGCCGAGCCTAGCATGCGGGCCATTGCGGCGGCGGCGCGTACCGGCCGCGCCGCACCGGCATTCGTCGTGCTTTTAAGAAATCTTTAAACTGCGCGGCGTTACCGTCGCGGCCGGGCGACGGCGGGAACGGGGCATGGGTTTGTCGAGTATTTTGCTGGTCGAGGACGATCGCATGCTGTCCGATGCGATGGCCGCGGCGTTGCGCCAGGACGGCTGGCAGGTGGACACCGCGTACGACGCGGCCGCCGCGCGCGTGGCGCTCGTCGATCACGCGTATGCGGCCGTGCTGCTCGATCTGGGCCTGCCGCGCGGGTCCGGCCTCGACGTGCTCGAGTCGCTGCGCGCGCGCTACGACGCCACGCCCACCTTGATCATCACCGCCCGCGACCAGCTCGGCGACCGCATCCGCGGCCTCGACGCCGGCGCCGACGACTATGTCGTCAAACCCTTCCAGATCGACGAACTGCTCGCGCGCCTGCGCGCCGTGGTGCGCCGCACCCGCGGCATGGTCGCCCCGGTGCTGCGCTACGGCGACGTCGCGGTCGACCCCGCCCGGCGCAGCGTCACGCGCGGCGAGGCGCGCGTGCGCCTGTCGACGCACGAATTCCGCACGCTCGTCGCGCTGATGGAACGCCAGGGCCGCGCGGTCGCGCGCTCGCACCTGGAAGATCTCGTCTACGGCGGCGCCGGCGCGATCGAGAGCAATACGATCGCCGTCTACGTGCACCAGCTGCGGCGCAAGCTCGGCGACGAGCTGATCACGACGGTGCACGGCTACGGCTACCGGCTCGGGGAAGAGCGCTGATGAGACATTGTCCGCGCGAGCATCACGGACCGTCGCTGCGCAAGCGACTGTTCGTCGCGATGCTGCTGACGTTCGCGGCGCTGTGGGTCTGCGCGGGCTGGTACGTGTCGACGACGCTCGCGCGCGAGCGCGGCGGCGCGTGGGACCGCGAACTGGCGTCGGTCGCGCAGGACATCGTCATGTCGATGCCGGCGAACATCTCGCAGCTGTCGTCGTCGTCGAATCTGAAGCTCGCGCAGGAAATGCCGCGGCTGTCGAGCAAGTTCGACCGCTTCGGATTTCAGGTGTGGGCCAAGACGCGCCGCGAACTCGTGGTGCGCTCGCCGACGTCGCCCGCGACGCCGTTCCTGGCGCGCTTCGAAGACGGTTTCTCGACGTTCGTGATCGACGGCGAGGAATGGCGCGGCTACGCGATTTCGGACGCGCTGAACCAGGTGCAGGTGCAGGTCGCCAAGCCGACCGCCGAATTCGTCGCCGAGATGCGCAAGTGGCTGCGCGTCGGGCTGGGACTTTCGTTCGTCGTGCTCGTCGTGCTGATCGTCGCGATGAAGCTCGTGATCCGCTGGTCGCTGCGCGCGGTGGTCGCGGTGCAGGAGACCATCCTGTCGCGCGACGCGCTCGATCTGAAACCGCTGCCAAGCGCCGACCTGCCCGAGGAAATCCGTCCGCTCGTCGACGCGTTCAACCGGCTGCTCGACAAGCTCGACCGCAACGTGCAGAGCGAGCGGCAATTCCTCGCCGAAGCGGCGCACGAGCTGCGCACGCCGCTCGCGGTGCTGCTCACGCACGCGCAGGTCGCGCTGCGCTCGCGCGATCCGGCGCAGGCGCGCGCGTCGCTCGAGCAGCTCGTGCAGGGCGTCGAACGCAGCGCGCGCCTGTCGCAGCAGCTGCTCGACTCGGCGCGGCTCGACGTCGAATCGCGCGCGGGCGCGCAGGCGCCGCTCGAACTCGCCGACGTCGTCGGCGTCGTCGTCGACGAGTTCGCGATCATGGCCGCGCGCAAAGGGCAGGCGATCGCGCTCGACGCCGAGAGCGCGACGATCGTCGGCAATCTCGACGAGCTCGGCATTCTGATCGGCAACCTCGTCGACAACGCGGTGCGCTATACGCCGGCCGGCGGACGCGTCGCCGTGCGCTGCCAGCGTGCCGGCGACGTCGCGCAGCTGCAGGTGCTCGACGACGGTCCCGGCGTCGCGGCGGCCGACCGCGAGCGCATCTTCGACCGGTTCTATCGCGTGGCCGGCAGCAACGAACGCGGCAGCGGCATCGGCCTGTCGCTCGTCGCGCGCATCGCGCAGTCGCACGGCGCCACGGTCGCGACCGGCCCGGGGCTCGACGGCCGCGGCTTCGGCGTCACGCTGACGTTCGCGCTGTGGCGCGCGCCGGTCGTCGACGACGCGCCCGCGCCGAAGGCCGTCGCGCTGCGGCCCGACGCGATCGAGGCCTGACCCGCGCGCAACGCCGATGAAATACCCCTAAGCGCGATCCGGCACGTCCGGCCATCACGCTTTGTCTGCTTTTTCACAAAGCGAATCTTCATGTTCTAATGGCGCGAGCCACGGTCGCCCGAGGGGAAGGGGACATGAAGCCGATGCAGTATGCGGGTCTTGCGACCCTGTCGCTGGCGAGCGCCGTCGCGTTCGCGCAATCCGCTCCCGTGCAGGCGCTGCCGCCGTTTCCGCCCGACGCGCCGGCCGAATGGGTCTGCGCCGAATCGCCGCCGGAGCCCTCGCCGCAGGACATCGCCGCGTGGTGCAAGGCCCATCCGAACCGCGGGCAGCGCGCGTCGTTCCCGGATCTGCCGGCCGAAATCTCCGATCTGTCGGCGAAGAACCGCTTCGATTTCGCGCTGCGCAGCTTCCTGCGCGACCGCACCTACCGCAAATACGGCTGGATCGCCGACCGCGACTGGCGCCTGACCGGTCCCTATGCCGGCGACTTTCCCGACGGCAAGAGATACGGCGTGCATCCGGCGGTGCGCGTGTGGTATTCGCCCGAGGTGACCGACTGGCTGTGCGGCGGACGTGCCGGCGAGCTGCCGACCGGCGCGATGATCATCAAGGAGATGCGGTCGATCGACCCGCAGGCGTTGAATATCGACACGAATGCGCAATGCATGGTGATCCGCAAGCCGGCCGAGCAGATCGAGCCGGGTTCGTGGACGGTGATGGTCAAACGCAAGGGCGCCACGCACGACGGCTGGTACTGGGCCAACCCGACGGCGAGCGGCGACGGCAACCCGCCGATCCTGACGTCGAGCGCCGTGACCGATCCCAAGTTCTTCGGCGCGAACCCCGACCGGCCGGCGAACAACCCGTGCTGGTATCCGACCGGCGATCTCTTCACCAATACGGCCTGCGAGCAGCCGGGCAAGCCGCCGAGCCAGAAGCTCGCCGACGTGGTCACGCCGTACAGCCTGTTCGGCGCGTACTGCATGAACTGCCACGCGTCGGCCGAGAAAGAACTCACTTTTGCCGCTTTGGACAATGTGCTGACGTCGGGCCTCTTGTACCGGCATTTCGGCGAGCCGGCCGCGCCGAAGACGGCGACGGGCCTCGTCGGCATGCTCAACGTGACGGACCCGGGCTTCGACGATCGCGGCGGCGCCGAGCACGGCGACGCGCACAACACCGAAGCCGGCGAGGCGAAGCTGCGCGCGGCGCAGCGCCAGGCGTGGGCCTTCAGCCAGCCGCAGCCGCAGCCGGCGCCGCAGTTCGCGGCGTCGTTCGGCACGCTGGGGCCGACCGATTTCGCGTCCGCGTGGCGCTTCCACCTGCCGGCCGAGAGCTTCGACCACCGCACGGCGGGCGCCCTCAAGCCGGGGTTGTTCCTGACGTCGGACCAGTGCCAGGGCTGCCACGACGCGACCGTGTCGAACGACGCGACGCCGAACATGCTGATCGACGATCCGGAAACCGGCAACGCGATCAACGTGTCGATGTACGGCGAATGGCGCGCCTCGCCGATGGGCCTCGCCGGACGCGATCCGGTGTTCTTCTCGCAGCTGCAGAGCGAGACCAATCGCCTGCCGGGTCTCACCGAGTGCATCGAGAACACGTGCCTGCACTGCCATGGCGTGATGGGCCAGCGGCAGCTGGCGATGGATACGCGCAAGGCCGACGCGAAGTGCAGAAACCTGTTCGCGGTCGCGCCGCCGCCGCAGGTGCCGTTCGGCGATCCGTTCCGGCTCGGCCTCGTCACGCGCTATCAGTCGTCCGACGATCCGAACGGCTACGGCAATCTCGCGCGCGACGGTATTTCGTGCGCGGTCTGCCATCGCATCGACAAGGCCGCGCTCGGCACCGAGGCGAGCTTCACCGGCAACTGGGTCGCGGGTACCGACGACAGGATCTTCGGTCCGTTCGACGACGTGATCGTCGACCCGATGAAGAACGCGCTCGGCATCACGCCCGAGCACGGCGAGCAGATCAAGAGTTCGGACCTGTGCGGCAGCTGCCACAACATCCTGCTGCCGGTGCTCGACAACGACGGGCGACCGCATCCGGTGCACGTGCCGGGCGGCGGCACGGTCACGAGCACGTACGAGCAGACGACGCACCTGGAATGGACCAACAGCGTGTTCGCGCGCGGCGCGACGTTCCAGTCGTGCCAGGACTGCCACATGCCGAACCGCTACAAGTCGCTGAGCCTCGCCGGCACGAAGATCGCGAACATCGAATCGGAAGACTTCGCGCCGACGACGCACCGGCTGCCGGACGAGAAGATCACGCTGACCCCGCGCGACGGCTATGCGCGTCATTCGCTGCACGGCCTCAACGTGTTTCTCAACGAGATGTTCCAGCAGTTTCCGCTGCTGCTCGGCGTGCGCCAGATCGACTACATGGGCGCGAGCACGACGCAGCCGGGCCTCATCACCGCCGCCGAATCGATGGTGCGCATGGCCAGGCACGAAACCGCCGACATCGCGATCAAGGACGTGATTCGCGCCGGCGACACGTTCTCCGCGACCGTGCGCGTGACGAACAAGACGGGCCACTTCCTGCCGTCGGGCGTGGGTTTCCGCCGCGCGTTCATCGAATTCGTCGCCGAAGATTCAAGCGGCCGAGCGATCTGGGCGTCGGGCCGCACCGATGCGCTCGGCTTCCTGCTCGACGGGTTGAGCGACCGCCGGCTGCCGACCGAAAACGGCGTCGCGCAGCGCGAGTTCCAGCCGCACTACCAGCGCATCACGAACAGCGGCCAGGTGCAGATCTACCAGGAGCTGATCAAGGATTCGTCCGGTTATCTCACGACCTCGTTCCTGCGTCGCGTGCAGCCGGTCAAGGACAACCGCCTGCGTCCGCGCGGTTTCGATCCGAAGCTGTTCCTGGCCAACGCGTCGCCTTACATCCGCATCCTCGGCGAAGTGGAAGGCGAGGCCGCGAACGACCCGTACTACACCGACCCCGCGCTGACCGGCGCCGACGAGGTGCGCTACGACATCCGCCTGCCGCCCGGCGACATCGCGCGCATCGCACGCGTGCGGGCGACGCTGTACAACCAGAGCATCCCGCCGTTCTACCTGCAGCAGCGCTTCGCCGACGCGAAGGCCGGCCCGGCGCAGAGCGGCGAGATCCAGCGGCTGTACTACCTCACGAGCCATCTCAACACGGGGCCGGGTTCGCGGATCGAAAACTGGAAGCTGCCGCTGGTGACGGCTGCGGCACCGGTGCGGTGAGGGCTTTTCAGTCGCGGACCATGTACCGATGCGCCGGCGGCAAGGCTTCCGGATAGGCCGCGTCGACGAAACCCAGGCGGCGGTACAAGCGATACGCCGCCTGGTTGTGTTCGAGCACGAACAGCGAATCGCCGGCGACGCCGAGCGTCCGGCGGCCGATGGCGGCGAGTTCGCGGATCAGCGCCGTGCCGCAGCCTTGGCCGCGCGCGTCCGGCGCGATCGCCAGCCGCGCGAGGTGGCAGCGGTCGAGCCGGCGGTAGTACTGGCCGAAGCCCAGGAGCGCGCCGTCGTCGCCGACGAGCGCGTACGACGGCAGTTCGAGGTGCGTGTCCTCGCGAAACGTCAGCGCGTCGAACGGATAGCGAAACGGCGCGCCGCCCCAGACGAGCGTCGCGTCGGCGTCGGGAAACCACGTCATCATCTGCGCAAGGTGCGCGTCTTCGATCGGGATCAGGCGCATCGTCGTTCCTTCGCGGCGTCGGTCCGGCGATCAGACCACAGCACCGCCGTTCAATCGAGAGCCGCTGCCGCCGCGAGCCCCGATACCACGCCGAGCGACGGATCGCCGACGACGAGCCGCACGTCCGGAAACTGCGTGCGGATCGCGTTCTGGATCGCCGGCGCGCGCGACGAGCCGCCGGTCAGGAAGATCGACTCGGGCGTCTCGCCGATGTCGCCGCGCGCGCGCTGCAGCAGCGCGCGCAGGCGGTCGAGAAAATCGGCGTACGCGGCGTCGAGGTGCGAGCGGTCGAGATCGACCGCGAGATCGTGCTCGACGAAGCCGAGGTCGACGCGGCCGTGCGCGTGTTCGCCCAGATGGATCTTCATGCGCTCGGCCTGCCGGTTGAGCTGCGACGTCGCGCCGAAGCGCTGCAGCGCGGTCAGCCGCTGGCGGAACGGCGGCGGCGCGTTGCGGTATTCGTGTCCGCGAAATTCGCGCTGCTGCGGCGGGCTGTGCACGCTCGCCGCCTCGCGGAAGTGGTGCACCGGTATGCCCGGCTCGCCGCGGCCGAACAGCGGCATGAACGCGTGCAGCGACAGTTCGATGTCGATGTCGGTGCCGCCCTTGGGCAGGCCCCAGCTGCCGAAGATGCGCGGTGCGCGTTCCGGGCCGCCGACCAGCGCATACGCGACGTCGGTCGTACCGCCGCCGACGTCGACGATCAGGCTGCGCTCGGGCGTCGCGCGCTGCGTGTGGTAGTGCATCGCCGCCGCGGCCGGCTCTTCCATGAACGACACGTCCTCGAAGCCGGCGGCGTTCGCCGCTTCGGTCAGCATCTCCAGCGCCTGCTGCGTGCCCTGCGGCCCGAGCGCGCTCTTGAACTCGACCGGCCGGCCGAGGATCGCGGCGCGCACCGGCGTTTCGAGCTGTCGCGTCGCCGACAGCCGGATGTGTTCGAGCACGTGCGTGGCGATGTGCAGAATGATCTTTTTCGCATTCGGCAGAAGATTGTAGCCGAGCATCGATTTCGGCGATTCGACGAGATGGCCGTAGCCGTCGCTGATGTAGGCCTCGATCGCGTCGTCGCCGAATACCGCGTCGTTGACGCTGACCGCGGCGCCGCGCGATTCGCGCACGCGCCGGTCCATCCAGCCGGCGCGCACGCTGCGCAGCGCGGCGGCGCGCAGCTGGTCTTCGCTGCGCTGCACGGGTTCGGATGCGAGCGCGAGCGCCTCGACGCGGCGTTCGGCCGGCAGCGCGTTCGCTTCGGCGACGCGCCGGCGCCACGCGTCGAGCGCGTTGCGGTGCGCGGCGCGTGCCGAGCGCATGTGGGCGTCGACCTGGGCGTCGAGTTCGTCGGTCAGCACGAAGTCGTTCGGGTCGGGCACCGCGGCCGGAAAGAACACGGCCGTGCGAAACTGCTTCTCGTCGCCGAAGCGGATGCCGTGCAGGCGCCCGCCGATCGACGCGGCAGCGGCCGAATAGCTGGTTCCGAAGTCGATTCCGATCTGCATGTCGCGCGCCCGGGGTAGCGAGGGCGCGCGAGTGTAGTGGCGGATGCGCCGCTAGGCGAGTGCCGGGCGGCGTTCGCGGCGGATGCGCAGCACCTGCCACGCGCCGAAGATCAGAAAAACGACGAACACCGCGCCGATCGCGGCCTTGAGGTTCGGATCTTCCGGTCCCGTCGCGAGCGGCGCGCCTTCGGGCACGCGCGTCGCCGTTTCGGTGAATGCCGGAATGAAGTGGAAGAACACCGTCGTCGTATAGCCGACGACCGCGACGATGCGCGCGAACGAACCCGGCTGCGCGCGTCGTTCGGCGAGCCAGGCGACGAGCAGCGCGACGAGCGTCAGGATCGACAGCGCATGCGGCGGCCCGAACGTGCCGTGGCGGAAGATGAACAGGCCGGTCACGCAGGTCGCGATCGTAAATAGCACGTAGACCTTGCCGGTGCGGCCGGCCCATGCGATTTCGCGGTACTTCGCCAGGAGATACAGGCCCGAGAACAGCGAGACGAGACTGATCGCGGTGTGGACCATGCCGAACGGGGTGATGCCGAACATCGGGGTGACCTCGCAGCCGGAACGACCGCGACGGTAAAACGAAGACGCGTTCGCCGCCACACCCGTTCGGGTGAGTCGCGGAGGGCGCGAGCCCTGCAAAGTCCGCGCGCCGGCCGGTGCGGATCGACCGGCGTGATGCCCGGACGGGCCGCGCGATTCGAACGGCGATGGCGCTCTTCAGGCGCCGGGGCGGGGGGACAACGCGGTTTCGACGTCGCCGAACGACGGACGCAGCGCGTCGAAGCTGTCCCAGAATCGCCGCGCGTACCTGCCGGCAGTCGCTTCGAACGCGTCGACGTCGGAAAGCTGGTCCATCGGCACGATGCGCGAACTTTGCACCGAAACCGCCTCGTCGCCGTTGACGACCTGAAAAATGATGCGAATGCCTTTCACAGCCAGTAAGCCCGCGCCCGTAACGTGCTCGAAAGTATAGATGGCGTGAAACGCGCCGGCGCGCCCGGCACAACATGTTGCGGTTGTACAGATTTGTTTCGCGCGCGGTGACGGGTTTTTCCGGCCCGTTGCGTACTTGGTCACGACCTCGACACCGGAGCCAGACGCGTGACCCCCTTCGATCGATCCGACCCGTCTTTGCCGCGGCGCTCGCCGCCGCGATGCCCGCGGCCTACGCCGTCAACGTCAGTCCGCACGGCGACGGCCAGGTGCTGATCTGGCCGTACTACACGGCGAACGCCGGCAACAGCACGCTGTTGTCGATCGTCAACGACAGCGCGCAGACGAAGGCGCTGAAGCTGCGCTTTCACGAGGGCGTGAACGGGCGCGTCGTATTCGCGGCCAACCTGTATCTCGGCGCGGGCGACATGTGGACGGCCGGCGTGTTCGCGTCGCCGGACGGCACGGCCGCGCTCGTCACCGACGATCCGAGCTGCGCGGTACCCGACCTGCGGGGCGACCCGGCGCTCCCGTCGCTGCCCGACGGACGCCGCTACACGCCGTTCTCGACGGCCGACTTCACCGGCGCGCGCGCCGACGGCGGCCCGGCGACGGTCGCGCGCACGCGCGAAGGGCATATCGAGATCATCGAGATGGGCAAGCTGTCGGGCGCGTCGGCGCAAGCCGCGCAGATGCGCTACGACGCGACGCCGCGGCCGCACGACTGCGCGCGGCTCGTCGATGCGTGGAAGCCCGGCGGCTACTGGTCGGCGAACCCGGCCGCCGACGTCGCCGCGCCGGCCGGCGGACTCGTCGGCAACGCGACGATCGTCAACGCCGCGCGCGGTTCGGTGCTCGGCATCGCCGCGACCGCGCTCGACGGGTTCAGCGTGCGCTCGCGGCACACGGGCCCCGGCGATGCGCATCCGAATCTCGCCGACGCGGTGACCGACGAGAACACCGGCGTCGCCTCGGCGTTCGTCTCGTTCGGTACGCGCACCGTGCGCGCCGACTATCCGGCCTCGCGCGCGATCGACGCGGTCAGCGCGGTGCTCGCGACGCCCTACACGATGGGCGAAACGATCGACGCGAGCGACGGATCGGCCGCGACAGAATGGGTGATGACCGCGCCGACGAAGCGCTTCTATGTCGATCCCGCGCTCGGAAGCCCGGTGCTCGGCCAGGCCCCGTTCAACCAGCGCTTCGGCGAACCGCGGCCGGGGCAGGCGTGCCGCGTCAACGGCACGGGCTACGTACCCGCGGCGTACGATCGCGACGCGCAGCCGCTCGGCGGCTTTCCCGAGCCGCCGCCGACGCCGATGCTGTGCTTCGATACCACGGTGCTCACGACGACGTCGCCGGCGCCGGTGCCGACGCCCGTGCTCGGCGCGTCGAACGCGAACGGCGAGGCCGCGTTCGACGAGGGCTATCTGCGGCTGCTGTGGCGCGGCGCCGCGCTCGCGCCGGCGATCGGCGGGCAGGTATTCGCCGGCCTGCCGGTGATTGGCGTGCAGGCCACGAACTGGTTCAACGGCAACATCGTGCCGGGCGTGCGGGCGAACTACGCCCTGGCGCTGCCGCTGCGCGGCACGAGCGAATGCATCGACGGCGACCCCGGCTGCTGGTGACGTCCGCCGGACCGACGCCCCGTCCCCGACGAAAAGTTGTTGCTGTCGCGCTCGACAGGCCGCGGGATCCTTGCGCTAGTATCCGCCGTTCATTCACGTACGGTCAGCGGGCTGCCGTCGAGCCCGCCGGCCCGTGTGGTTCGGGAAAAGATACAAGGCGCCAATGGAACAAAGGGAAATAGTCCAGCGCCACGGCGCGACCGAGCTGCCGCTGCCGCTGCCCACGTTCGTGGGCTTCGTCGCCGCCGTCATCGTGGTCATCGTGATCGCGCTGCTGTTCCAGCGCGTGCTCGACGATCGTTCGGTCGCGGCCGAACGCGTCACGCACACGGTGACGCTGAACGCGAAGCTCGAAACGCTGGTCTCGACCGTCAAGGATGCCGAAACGGGCCAGCGCGGCTTTCTGCTGACGAACGAATCGGAATACCTCCAGCCGTACGTCACGGCGCGCGACGACATCAAGTCGCAGATCGCCGAGCTCGGCGAACTGATCGGCGACGACGCGACGCAGCAGCGGCGCCTCGCGTCGACCGGAAGCGTCCTCGCGGACAAGTTCGCCGAGTTGGAGGAAACCATCGCGCTGCAGCGCGACGGCAAGCCGGACGCGGCGCTGGCGATCGTGCGGTCGGATCGCGGCAAGACGACGATGGACGCGTTCCGGCAGGTCATCGGACAGATGATCGACAGCGAGCGCGCGCAGCTCGACCTTCGCCAGCGCGAATGGTCGGCGACGGCGGCGCGGTCGCGCTTCGTCGTCTGGTCGGGTTCCGGGCTGCTGCTGGCCTTGATCGTCATCGGCGCGGTGATGGCCTCTCGCGACTACCGCGCGCGCGAAACCCAGAACTGGCTGCGCGCCGGGCAGTCGGGGTTCGCCGCGTGCATTCTCGGCGAGCAGCGGCTCGAAGCGCTCGGCGATCGCGTGCTCGAATTTCTCGCGGCCTATCTCGGCGCGCAGGTCGGTGCCGTGCACATCGTCGAGGACGGCGGATTGCGCCGCCGCGCCGCGTACGCGCTCGCGTCCGACGCGCCGTCGGCGTTCGTCGCGGCCGGCACCGGCCTTGCGGGCCAGGCGTTCAAGGAGCGCCGCCTGCTGCACGTGCGCGACGTGCCGGCCGGCTGGCTGGACGTGTCGACCGGCATCGGCCGCGGACGCCCTGCAGAGGTTCTCGTCGTCCCCGCGCTCGTCGACGGCGAGGTGCAGGCCGTCGTCGAACTCGGCTTCTTCCGCCGCGTCGACGCGGCCGACCGCGATCTGCTCGGGCGCGTCGCCGATGCGCTCGGGGTCGCGGTGCGATCGTCGAAGGACCGTACGCGGCTCGAAGACCTGCTCGAAGAAACGCAGCGCCAGGCCGAAGAGCTGCAGACGCAGCAGGAAGAACTGCGCGTGAACAACGAGGAGCTCGAAGAGCAGGGCCGCGTGCTCCGGGAGGCCCGCAGCGATCTCGAAACGCAGCAGGCCGAACTGGAGCAGACGAACACGCGCCTGGAAGAGCACACGCAGGTGCTCGCGATGCAGAAGGAGTCGCTGACCGAGGCGCAGGCGGTACTGGCGCTCAAGGCCGGCGAACTCGAGCGCGCGAACCAGTACAAGAACGAATTTCTCGCGAACATGAGCCACGAGCTGCGCACGCCGCTCAATTCGACGCTGATCCTCGCCAAGCTGCTCGCCGACAACAAGCACGGCAATCTCACCGAAGAACAGGTGAAGTTCGCGCGCACGATCTCGTCGGCCGGCAACGACCTGCTCGCGCTGATCAACGACATCCTCGATCTTTCGAAGATCGAGGCCGGCAAGGTCGACGTCGTGGCGCAGCCGGTCTCCGTCGCGCAGACGGTCGAATCGCTCGCGCGGACGTTCGAGCCGGTCGCGCAGCAAAAGCGCCTCGGCTTTTCGCTGGCGGTCGAACCGGGCACGCCCGAACGCATCGAGACCGACGTCCAGCGCCTCGGGCAGATCCTGAAGAACCTCGTGTCGAACGCGCTCAAGTTCACCGACCGCGGCGAGGTGTCGGTGACCGTGCGCGCCGCCGGCGACGACGGCATCGCGTTCGCCGTGCGCGACACCGGCATCGGCATCGCCGATTCGCAGCAGGGCCTCATCTTCGAGGCGTTCCGGCAGGCCGACGGCAGCACGCATCGCAAATACGGCGGCACCGGGCTCGGACTGTCGATCTCGCGGCACCTGGCCCATCTTCTGGGCGGCGACCTCACCGTGAGCAGCGCGCCGGGCGAGGGCAGCGTATTCACGCTGACGCTGCCGCGCGTGCACGCCGGACCGGTGCAGGCGAAGGCGGCTGTCGCCGTCGCGCCGCCCGCGGCGGCGCCGGCGCCGCGCCCCGCCGCGCCGGCGCCGGTCGTCGAACCGAACGACGACCGCCACAGCCTCGCGCCGGGCGCGCGCACGATCCTCGTGATCGAGGACGACGTGCACTTCGCGGCGATCCTGCGCGATCTCGCGCACGAGATGGATTTCCAGAGCGTCGTCACGCATACCGCGAACGAAGGGCTCGCCGCCGCGGCGACGTACCTTCCGAACGCGATCCTGCTCGACATGAACCTGCCGGACCATTCCGGCCTCGGCGTGCTCGACCAGCTCAAGCGCGATCCGCGCACGCGGCACATTCCGGTGCACGTCGTGTCGGTCGCCGACTATTCGCACGAGGCGATGGAGCTCGGCGCGGTCGGCTACGCGTTGAAGCCCGTCAAGCGCGAGCAGCTCGTCGACGCGCTGCACAAGCTCGAGGCGAAGTTTTCGCAGGGGCAGCGGCACGTGCTCATCGTCGAGGACGACGCGCGCCAGCGCGACAGCATCCGCGCGCTGCTCGGCACCGGCGACATCCGCATCACCGACGCGCCGACGGCCGCCGCTGCGCTCGCGCACCTCGACGCCGCGACGTTCGACTGCATGGTGATGGACCTCAACCTGCCGGACATGAGCGGCTTCGACCTGCTCGAAGCGATGGCGAGCCGCGACGACGGCGCGTTTCCGCCGGTGATCGTCTACACCGGGCGCTCGCTGTCGCGCGACGAGGAACAGGCGCTGCGGCGCTTCTCGCGGTCGATCATCATCAAGGACGCGCGTTCGCCCGAGCGCCTGCTCGACGAGGTGACGCTGTTCCTGCACCAGGTCGAAGCCGACCTGCCGCCCGAATCGCAGCGGATGCTGGCGCTGTCGCGCGATCGCGAGTCGACGTTCGAGGGCCGCCGCGTGCTCATCGTCGAGGACGACGTGCGCAACGTGTTCGCGCTCGCGAGCGTGCTCGAACCCAAGGGCGCGAAAGTGGACATCGCGCGCAACGGCATCGAGGCGATCGAGGCGCTGACGCGCGTCGCCGGCACGCCCGACACGTACGACCTCGTGCTGATGGACGTCATGATGCCCGAGATGGACGGACTGACCGCGATGCGCGAGATCCGCAAGCGGCCGGACTGGCGCCGCCTGCCGATCATCGCGCTGACGGCCAAGGCGATGCGCGACGACCAGGAGAAATGCCTCGCGGCAGGCGCGAACGACTACATCGCCAAGCCGCTCGACGTCGAAAAGCTCCTGTCGCTCGCGCGCGTGTGGATCCAGAAGTGACGGCGAGCGTGGACGCCCGGACGACCGACATCGAGCTGAAACTCTTGATCGACGCGATCTTTCATCGCTTCCACTACGATTTCCGCGGCTACGCGCAGGCGTCGCTCAAGCGGCGGCTGACGGCCGCGTGCGAGCGCTTCGACTGCGCGACGCTGTCGCAGCTGCAGGACAAGGTGCTGCACGATCCCGAGACGTTTCCGGGGCTGCTCGACTATCTCACCGTGCAGGTCAGCGACATGTTTCGCGACCCGGCGTATTTTCGCGCGCTGCGCGAACGCGTCGTGCCGCATCTGCGCACGTATCCGTCGCTGAAAGTCTGGGTGGCCGGTTGCAGCAGCGGCGAGGAGGTGTACTCGCTCGCGATCCTCCTGCGCGAGGAAGACCTGCTCGACCGCACGCTGATCTACGCGACCGACATCAACACCGGCGCGCTGCGCCGCGCCGAAGCCGGCGTCTATCCGATCGACCGCATTGCCGGTTTCACCGAAAACCACCGGCGCTCCGGCGCGCGCACGTCGCTGTCGGACTACTACACCGCCGCCTACGGCCGCGCCGTCTTCGACAAATCGCTGAAGAAGAACGTGGTGTTTTCGGATCACAGCCTCGCGACCGACAGCGCGTTCGCCGAGGTGCATCTCGTGTCGTGCCGAAACGTGCTGATCTATTTCAACCGCGCGCTGCAGGATCGTGCGCTCGGACTCTTCCGCGAGGCGATCTGCCGGAAGGGCTTCCTGGGCATCGGCACGAAGGAATCGCTGAACTTTTCGGCGCACGCGCAGGCGTTCGAGGAACTCGATCGCGAACAGCGGCTGTACCGCAAGCGGGGTGACGCATGAGCGCGCAGCCGTCGCGGCCCGGCGTATCGGCGGTCGCCGTCGGCGCGTCCGCCGGCGGGGTCGAGGCGCTGATTCGCCTGTTGTCGGCGCTGCCGGCCGACTGGCCGGCGGCGCTGCTCGTCGTGCTGCATCTGCCGCGCGACCGCCCGAGCCTGCTCGTCGACCTGTTCGCGCCGCGCTGCGCGCTGCGCGTCGTCGAGGCGATCGACAAGGAGCCGATCGTGCCGGGCACGGCGTACATCGCGCCGCCGGACTACCACTTCCTCGTCGAAGCGGGCGAGGCCGGCGAACCGCCGCACGCCGCGCTTTCCGTCGACGATTTCGTGCAGTACTCGCGCCCGTCGATCGACGTCCTGTTCGAATCGGCGGCCGACGTGTTCGGCCCGCGCCTCGCCGGCGTGATTCTTACCGGCGCGAACGACGACGGCGCCGCGGGCCTGCGCGCGGTGCGCCGCGCCGGCGGCGTCGGGCTCGTACAGGATCCCGACGAGGCGCACGCGTCCGCGATGCCGATCGCATCGCGCGACGCCGGCGCCGATTTCGTCCTGCCGCTCGCCGGCATCGTCCATTGGTTGCAATCGCAGCATGAGGCCGTTTCGCCATGACCGTCCGTCCGTCCGACTTCGCCGAGCTGCCGCCGGTGACGTGTCTCATCGTCGACGACCTCGAAGAAAACCTGATCGCGCTGTCGGCGCTGCTCCGGCGCGACGGCGTGACGCTCGTCACCGCCAGATCCGGCGCCGAAGCGCTCGAACACCTGCTCGTGCACGACGTGGCGCTCGCGCTCGTCGACGTGCAGATGCCCGACATGGACGGCTTCGAGCTCGCCGAGCTCATGCGCGGCACCGAGCGCACGCGGCAGGTGCCGATCATTTTCGTGACGGCCGGCGCGCGCGACGAGCACCGCCTGTTCCGCGGCTACGAAAGCGGCGCGGTCGACTTCCTGTACAAGCCGATCGAGCCGCACCTCGTGCGCAGCAAGGCCGACGTCTTCTTCCAGCTGTACCGCCAGAAACGGCGCCTGGCGCAGGAACTGAAGGAGCGCACCGAAACGCTGCGCCTGTCGGAGATGTTCAGCGCGATGCTCGGGCACGACCTGCGCAATCCGCTCGCGACGATCATCGGCTCGGCGCAGCTCCTGCCGCGCATGACCCGCGATCCGGAAATCCTGCGCGTGGCCGAACGCATGGAAGCGAGCGGCATGCGCATGAACCGCATGATCGGCGACATGCTCGATCTCGCGCGCGCGCGCCTCGCCGGCGGCATTCCGGTACACGCCGAGCCCGCGGACCTGCGCGTCATCGTCGACAAGGTGGTGCAGGAATACGCCGCGACCTGGCCGCACCGGCGCATCGACCTGCACGCGTCGGGCGACCTCGCGGGCGAATGGGACGCCGACCGCATCGCGCAGATCGCGGGCAACCTCGTCGGCAACGCGTTGCAGCACGGCGACGCCGAGGCGCCGGTGGACGTTTTCCTCGACGGCCGCGAGCGCGCGACGGTCGAACTGACGGTCGCCAATGCCGGCACGATTCCGGACGACGTGCTGCCGTACGTCTTCGATCCGTTCCGACGCGCGCGCCAGCACGGACGCAGCGACGGGCTCGGGCTCGGTCTGTACATCGCGCGGCAGCTCGCGCAGTCGCATCGCGGCACGATCGAGGTGGACGCGGCCGGCAACCGCATCGCGCTGCGCGTGCGGCTGCCGCGCCGCGCGGGCGAGGCGTAGGCTGCGCCTCAGCCGGCGTCGGTGCCCGGCGGATTTTGCGGCGCCTGCGTCGTCCGTGCCGCCGCCGGGCCGAACAGCGCGCTGCCGGCACGGAAGCCGCCTTCGAGTTCGAGTTCGAGACGCTTGCGGTCGCGTTCGCGAATGCGCGTGCGGATATCGGCGATCTCGGCCTGCGACGCGCCGAGCGTTTCGAGCGCCGCGGCGCCGAGCACGATCGCCGATTCGAACGTCTCGCGCACCTGCAGCCCGACGCCGGCGCGGATGAGGTCGAGGCTGTGGCGGCGGTCCGACGCGCGCGCGATCACCGGCACGCCGGGAAACTCCGACTGCATCAGTCGCGCGATCGCGGTGCCGTCCTCGGCCTTGTCCACGCAGATCATCACGACGCGCGCGCGGCCGGCGCCGGCCGCGTGCAGGATGTCCAGTCGCGTGCCGTCGCCGTACAGCACGCGGAAATCGAACTCGCGCGCGGTGTCGATCATTTCCACGTCGGTGTCGATGATCGTGATGTCGTAGCCGCGCGCGAACAGGAACTGGCTCGCGATCTGGCCGACGCGGCCGAAGCCGATGACGAGCGCGGTGCCGGTCTGCTCGACCGGCCGCTCGTAGCCGTCGGCCGACGGACCCGAGCGGCGGCGCACCGCGTTGAGCGCGACGATCGCGAGCGGCGTGAGCACCATCGACAGGATGATGATGGCCGTGAGAATCGCGTTCTGTTCGCCGTCGATGATGCCGGCCGCCGCGGCCGCGCCGTACAGCACGAAGGCGAATTCGCCGCCTTGCGCCATGAACACCGCGCGGTCGGCCGCCTCGCGATGCGCCGAGCGGAACAGCCGCGCGACCGCGTAGATCACGAGCGCCTTCACGACCATGTACGCGGCGACGTACGACAGGATCATGCGCCAGTTCGCCGCGACGACGGCGAGATCGAGGGACATGCCGACCGCGAGAAAGAACAGCCCGAGCAGCACGCCGCGGAACGGTTCGACGTCCACTTCCAGCTGATGCCGATAGGTCGATTCGGACAGCAGCACGCCGGCGACGAACGCGCCCATCGCCATCGACAGGCCGCCCAGTTCCATCGCGTAGGCCGAGCCGAGCACGACGAGCAGCGCGGCGGCCGTCATCACCTCGCGGGCGCGCGCGTTCGCGAGCACGCCGAACAGCGGATTGAGCAGATAGCGGCCCGCGAGGACGAGCGCGACGATCGATCCGGCGCCGATGCCGATCGCCTTCCAGTCGATGCCTTGATGCTGCGCGGCGGCGCCCGGCGCGATAGGCGCGAGAAACGCGACGAGCGCGAGCAGCGGCACGATCGCGAGGTCTTCGAGCAGCAGGATCGCGACGATGCGCTGGCCGCCGTCGGACGCGAGCTCGCCGCGTTCCTCCAGCAGCTGCATCACGATGGCCGTCGACGTCAGCACGAAACCGGCGCCGGCGACGAACGACGGCGCGATCGGAAAGCCGCCGGCGATGCCGACCGCGGTCAGCAGCAGCGCGCAGCCGATCACCTGGACGAGGCCGAGGCCGAAGATCTGCTTGCGCAGGCCCCACAGGCGCGACGGCTGCATTTCGAGGCCGATGATGAAGAGGAACATCACGACGCCGAGTTCGGCCATCTGCAGGATCGACGCGGGCTCGGTGAACACGCGCAGGCCGAACGGCCCGATCGCCACGCCGCCGGCGAGATAGCCGAGCACCGATCCGAGGCCGAGCCGCTTGAACAGCGGCGCGGCGACGACGGCCGCGCCGAGCAGCGTGATGACCGGGAGCAGGTCGATACCGTGATGTTCGACTGACATGGACACTCGCTTCGTAGCCTCATCGGACGGGCGCGAGCATAGCGGTTCCGGCGCTCCGGGCGATCAGCGGCCCACGAGCTTCTGCAGATGCTCGGGATAGCGCGCACCCTGCACCGTGATCGCCGCCGCGGCGGTCTCGATGTGGCGCAGGTCGTCGGCGGTCAGCTCGACGTTCGCCGCGCCGAGGTTTTCGTCGAGGCGGTGCCGCTTCGTCGTGCCGGGAATCGGCACGATCCACGGTTTTTGCGCCAGCAGCCACGCGAGCGCGATCTGTGCGCGCGTCGCGCCCTTGAACGCCGCGATGCCGCCGAGCACGTCGACCAGCGCCTGGTTCGCGCGGCGCGCCTCGGGCGAGAAGCGCGGCATGCCGTTGCGGAAGTCGCCGCTGTCGAACGTCGTGTCCGCGTCGATCGCGCCGGTGAGAAAACCCCTCCCGAGCGGACTGAACGGCACGAGGCCAATGCCGAGTTCCTCGAGCGTCGGCAGGATCTCGACCTCGGGCTCGCGCCACCACAACGAGTATTCGCTCTGCAGCGCCGCGACCGGCTGCACCGCGTGCGCGCGGCGGATCGTCTGCGCGCCCGCTTCCGACAGGCCGAAGTGCCTGACCTTGCCGGCGGCGATCAGGTCCTTCACGGCGCCGGCGACGTCTTCGATCGGCACGTCGGGGTCCACGCGATGCTGGTAGAAGAGGTCGATGACGTCGGTGTCGAGGCGCCTGAGCGACGCCTCGGCGACCTGCCGGATGTGCTCGGGGCGGCTGTCGAGGCCATGTTGCCTGCCGGTGTCGGGATCGATCGCGAAGCCGAATTTCGTCGCGATCACGACCCGGTCGCGGACCGGTGCGAGCGCTTCGCCGAGCAGCGTCTCGTTCGCGAACGGGCCGTATACCTCGGCCGTATCGAAGAAGGTCACGCCGTGATCGACCGCCGTGCGCAGCAGCGCGACGGCGTCGTTCTTTTCCGTGGCCGGCCCGTAGGCCGAACTCAGGCCCATGCAGCCGAGGCCGATCGCCGAAACATCAAGACCGCTGTGTCCGAGCTTGCGCGTTTTCATGGTGCGCTCCGATGAAGAAAGTGCCCAGTTTGCGCCGTGCGAGTGCCCGTGGCGACCGGTCAGCGCGATTCGAACCCGTTCGCGAAGATCGCATCCGGTGCGATGCTCGGGTTGACGAGCCGCACCACCGCGAGATCGATCAGCGGTTCCTCGCGCTGCGCCGCGCCGGCGATCACGAGGCGGCC
The DNA here is from genome assembly GCF_025717065.2 of Tahibacter soli. Taxonomy (GTDB): domain Bacteria; phylum Pseudomonadota; class Gammaproteobacteria; order Xanthomonadales; family Rhodanobacteraceae; genus Tahibacter; species Tahibacter soli. The sequence continues at coordinate 152,858 of NZ_JAOVZO020000014.1, forward strand.
GTCCTTCTGCAGCGCCATGCTGCCGGTTTCGCTCATCGGACCCTGCGGCGCGAGATCGCGCGCGAAGACGCCGCCGTCGGCGAACGTCGCGTCGAGCGCGCCCGCGGCCGTCGTGCGCACGACGAGGAACGTCTTCTTGACCGTCGGCGAGTAGTACGTCGCCGACGCGACGAGCTTGCCGTCGGGCTGCATGAGAAAGCCGGTCGTGTCGACGCCGAACGCGTCGGGCATGATCGACGGCCGCAGATAGCCCGGCGACGTGACATCGCCGAACGTCGTGTCGTTGCCGCCGTCGACATGCAGACGGCCGACGACGAGCGCGCGCTTGCCGTCGGCGTTCGTGTACTGCCCCGAGAACGCGATCGCGCCGTCGGCGCCGAGCACGATGCGTTCGATGTGATTCGCCGGCGAGTCGACGTCGGCCGCCTTGAACGTGCGGTGGCCGGTCTTCGCGAACGTCGTGTCGTAGCTGCCGTCGGCGTTGACGCGCGCGACCGCGAAGTCGCGGTCGATGCCTTCGCCCGTTTCGTAGCTGCCGGCCGCGACGACGGTGTCGTTTGCGCCGATCGCCACCGCGTCGAGCGAATTCGAACGCGCGCCGCCGTCCCAGTCGATCGCGAGCGTGCCGGTGCCGGCGAAGCCCGTGTCGATCACGCCGTCCGGCGTCAGGCGCGTGACCGTGCCGAACGTGTGGCCGAAGTCTTCGAGATTGTCGCCGGCGACGACGATGCGGCCTTGCGCATCGATCGCGAGCGCGTGGATGTCGGTGTACGCGAGGCGCGCGAAGCCCTGCGTGCCGAACGTCGCGTCGACGCTGCCGTCGGCCGCGAGGCGCACGACGAAGCCCGTGGCCGGCGCATGCGCGAGCGCGGTGCCGGCCGCGACGATGCGGCCGTCGTCGAGCACGTGCATCGCGTGGATCGCCTGGATGCGCGAGTCGGGTGCGATGTCGGGCAGCACCGCGAGACCGGGTATAGAGGCGTTCCCGAAACCGGCATCGACGCTGCCGTCGGCATTCAGGCGCGCGACCGTCGCGCGCAGCTCCGGCTCGAACGGCACTTCGGGATTGAAGCGGCTGCGAAAGCCGCCGAGCAGGATCTGTCCGTTCGGCAGCACGCTCGTCGCGTACGGATGCAGCTGTCGCGCCTCGACGTCGTCGGGTCGCACGAACGCGGCGCCCGCGTTGCCGAAACCGGGATCGAGCGTGCCGTCCGCGGCGCTCGTGGAGACGGCGGTCGTGGAAACGGCGCCCGCGGAGACGGCGATCGACAGCGCCAGCGTAAAGAAAGCAGATCTCGACAACGGCATGACGTGACCTCGTGCGGAAAGCGTCCGACGGTGCGGCAGGCTCGCCTGGCGCGCATTCGACGCGCGTAAAAACGCCGTCAGCGGAACGTCAGATCGGCATTCGCGGCGCGCGCGGCGTCGTTCGATCGCGCGAGGCCGTCGTTCGTCGCGCGGCGCTGGTTCCGCCGCGGTCGCGTTCGCAAGATCGGCGCATTCTTCAACACGGGGACTGCCGATGAGTTCGATCGATCTTGCGGTCGCACGCGGCGCGCACACGGCGCGACGCGAACGCGCCGCCGCTGCGACGCTGCACGCGACCGCCGCCGCCTGGACCTGCGTCGCGGTGTTTGGCCAGCTACTGTTCGCGGCCTACGTCGCCGGCTTCTACGGCCGCGCCGCGCTCGCCGGCGACTACGCGGCATGGAACCGCGTGCTGCCGCACGGCTACGTCGCGGGCGACGCGGCCGGCAACACGGTCGTCGCGCTGCACCTGGCGTTCGCGGTCGCGATCCTCGTCGGCGGCGCGTTGCAGCTCGTGCCGGTCATTCGCCGCCGCTGGCCGCGCGCGCATCGCTGGAACGGCCGCGTCTATCTCACGTCGGCCGCGATCATGAGCGTCGGCGGGCTCGTCATGGTGTGGACGCGCGGTGCGGTCGGCGACGTGTCGCAGCACGTCGCGATCAGCGTCAACGCGCTGCTGATTCTCGGCTGCGGCGCGATGGCGTGGCGTCACGCCGTCGCGCGCCGGATCGACGCGCACCGGCGCTGGGCGCTGCGGCTGTATCTCGTCGTCGGCGGCGTGTGGTTCTTCCGCATCTCGCTGATGCTCTGGATCGTCGCGAACCAGGGGCCGGCCGGCTTCGATCCGAAGACGTTCACGGGGCCGGCGCTGACGATCCTCGCGTTCGCGCAGTACGCCGTGCCGCTCACGGTGCTGGAGCTGTACCTGCGTGCGCAGCGCTGCGGCTCCGCGGCGAGCCGCTACGCGGTCGCCGCGCTCGTCGGCGCAGCGACGCTCGCGACGGTCGCGGGCGTCGGCGCCGCGGCCGTCGTCCTGTGGCTGCCGCGGCTGTAGCGCCGCGCGCGCGACAGCGCCTATTCTCCCGACATGCCGGCACCTTCCACTCCTGCAAAACCGCGCGGCCTCGCGCTGATGTTCGGCTGGCGGCGTGTGCGCTTCGTGCTGATCGCGTCGACCGCCGTCGGCGTGCTGTTCGGCTTCGGCTGGCAGCCGAACATGCTGTCCTTGATCCAGCGCACCGTCACGATCGGCCTCGTCGCGATGATCGCGTTCGGCATCTTCGAGCAGTGGCCGAAACGGCTGCCGCGCTGGTGCCTGCGCTGGGTGCTGCAGGTGGTGTTCGTCGCGCTGTCGATACCGCCGACGGTCGTTGCGATCTACGTCGCGTCGACGCCGAAGGGCTCGGTGCCGTTCTACAAGGAAGGCAAGCGCCTGGAAGGCTTCGGCATGCTGATGACGCTCGGCATGTTTCTCGCGCCGTGGGCCGCGCTCGGCGCGCTCGTGCGGCAGAAGGAGGCGCTGGCGCGCAGCCAGGCGCTCGCGTTCGACCTCGAACGCAGCGAGCTCGAACGCCAGGCGCTCGACGCGCGGCTGCGCCTCTTGCAGGCGCAGGTCGCGCCGCACTTTCTGTTCAACACGCTCGCCAACGTGCAGGCGCTCGTCGACGCCGGCTCGCCGCAGGCGGCAGCCGTGCTGCGCAGCCTGATCGCTTACCTGCGCGCCGCGGTGCCGCGGCTGCACGAAGCGGCGACGACGCTCGCGCAGGAGATCGATCTCGTGCAGGCGTATCTCGAACTCATGCACATGCGCATGCCCGACCGGCTGCAGTTCGCGCTGTGCGTCGACGAATCGGCGCGCGCGCTGCGCTGCCCGCCGATGACGCTGCTCACGCTCGTCGAGAACGCGGTGCGCCACGGCATCGATCCGAGCGAGGAGGGTGGCCGCATCGACATCACGGTGGAGCGGCGCGGCGAGCGCTGCCTGATCCGCGTCGCCGACACCGGCGTGGGCTTCGCGCAGTCGCACGGGCTCGGCACGGGCTTGTCGACGCTGCGCGAACGGCTCGCGCTGATCTTCGGCGACGCGGCGCAGCTGCGCGTGACGGTGCGGGAGCCGCACGGCGTCTGCGCCGAAGTGGAAATCCCCGCGCGCGAGGCCGCGGCATGACCCGACCGACCGCCCTGATCGCCGACGACGAACCGCTGCTGCGCGACGCGCTCGCGCGCCAGCTCGCGCAGGCGTGGCCCGAACTCGACGTCGTCGCGCAGGCACGCAACGGACGCGAGGCGGTGAAGCTGTTCGAGGCGAAGCGCCCGGACGTGTGCTTTCTCGACGTGCACATGCCGGGGCTCTCCGGCGTCGAGGCCGCGCGCGAGATCGGCCGGCGCGCGCATCTCGTCTTCGTCACCGCCTACGACCACTACGCGGTGCAGGCGTTCGCGCACGGCGTGCTCGACTATCTCGTCAAGCCGGTGGAGCCCGCGCGCCTCGCCGACACGGTCGCGCGCCTGAAGGAGCGGCTCGGCGGCGCGCAGCCCGCGTTGAATACCGAGGCGCTGCTGCAACAGCTGTCGGCGCAGCTCGCGCAGCTCAAGGGCGGTTCGGCGGTGCCGGCGCCGCTGCGCTGGCTGCGCGCGCAGGTCGGCCAGACGCTGCGCATGATCGCGGTCGAGGAGATCGACTATCTGCGCTCGGACACGAAGTACACGCTGATCGCGTGGCGCGGCGACGGCGGCCAGCCCGGCGAGGCGCTCGTGCGGCTGCCGCTCAGGGAACTCGCCGCGCAGCTCGATCCCGAACAGTTCGCGCAGGTGCACCGTTCGGTCGTGGTCAATCTGCGCGCGATCAGCCATGTCACGCGTGGCGACAACGAAACGGCCGACATCCACCTGCGCGGCCGGCGCGAAGTGCTGCCGGTCAGTCGCAGCTATCTGCATCTGTTCCGGCAGATGTAGCGCGGCCCGTCGGCCGCCGCCGCGGCCGGGTCGCCCGATTCCGTCGTTTGTCGCGCATGGCCTTCGCAGCGGCTCGCCCCGGATTCAGCCTGCGATGCGTGCACTGTCGCTCGGGGGAATGTCATGCGCTTCATCCATATCGCCGCCGGTCTGTCGTCGCTCGTGTTCGGCGCCGTCGCGTTGTACGCCGCGAAAGGTTCGACCCTGCATCGCCGCGCGGGCCTGCTGTTCGTCGCGGCGATGCTGACGATGACGTCGAGCGCGTTCGTCATGGCCGTGTTTCTGCGGCCCAATCGCCTGAACGCCGTCGCCGCGACGCTCACCGCGTATCTCGTCGTCACGGCGCTCGTCACCGTCAGGCGCCGCGTCGACGAGGCGCGCACGCTGATCGCCGGGTGCATGGCGGTGGCCCTGATCGCCGCCGTCTACGCGTTCGGCGTCGCCTCGAGCGGCGCGCCGGGCAGGGAAGAGCCGGGCGTGGCGCTGGCGATTTTCGGCGCCGTCGCGCTGCTGGCTGCGTTCGGCGACTGGCGCCTGCTGCGCGCCGGCCGCATCGAAGGGCCGCGCCGCCTCGCGCGGCACCTGTGGCGCATGACGCTCGCGATGTGGATCGCCACCGCGTCGTTCTTTCTCGGCCAGGCGAAATTCTTTCCGGCGGCCGTGCGCCAGTCTGGCGCGCTCGCGGTGCCGGTGCTCGTCGTGCTCGGTGTTCTGATCTACGGGTTCGTGCGCACGCGCTTTGCGCGCAGGCGCGCGGCGTCGACGTGACGCCGCGCGCCTGCCGCTCTTACGGGTGCGTCGGCTTCGAGATCGACTTCGCCTTCTGTGTGAACAGCCACGAGAAATCGCCTTTCAACTGGCCGCTTTGCGTACCTTTCTGCGTGGCTTGGTTCCACGACGTGTACAGGCCCGCGGACGAATGGCACCCCATGCAGCTTTCGGTGCCGAAGATCGGCGTCGTGTCGTCGACCTGGCCGGCCTTCTGGTTCGCGGTCAGCCACGAGGCGGCCGGGCAGTTCGACTGGTTCTCTTCCTGCTGGCACGCCGGCTGCTTGCCGACCTGGAAATAGGTTTCCATCGTGATGTTGGTCAGGAACACCGGCGTCGGATTGCCGCCGGGCTTGTTCTCGACCGCGTTCGGCAGGCCGCCGGCCGGGTTCGCCGGCGGCGTCGAAGGCGAGGTGGGCCATTGCGTGTCGATGAGCTGGTAGTGGCGCATCGCCGAACCGGCCTTCGTCAGCGCGGCCTGCGCCTCGATGTTCAGCGCGACCTTGTCGGCCGGAATCGGGATCGCGCGCCACGCCTGCGTCGGCGGCGACGTCGCCCAGCTGCCGTCGCTGTTCTGCACGGGCGGCACGTTCGGCACGCAGATCTCGCAGTTCGGATCGAAGAACGACGGTTTCAGCGCCGGATGCGCGACGTTGTTGACGGCGAGATTGTCCACTTGTTCGAACGTGGACCAGATCCACTGCGGCGAGCTGTCGGACTTGTGCGCGATGTGCATGCCGACCATGCCGACGACGACCGGGCACTGGTCGGTCGACGCCGTGCCGTCGGGGCACTTGCCGTTCGTCGGCGGCACGATCGCCTCGCTCGTCAGGAAGCGCGATGCGTCGTCGCCCTTGGTCAGGATGCGCCACGCGAGCTTGAGCTCCCACGAGCCGCTGCCGTCTTTGGCGTCGTTGCCGCGCGGCAGGTCGGCGGCCTTGGCGGAACTGCCGCCGGTGAACGCGACCTGGCCTTCGATGTTGTACAGCTTGTACGTGCAGATGTAGCCGACCTCGTTCGGGTCGAGCATGATTTCGTAGAACGCGTAATTGCCGTTCTGGTCGATCAGCGGCGCGGTGAACGCCTGCGTGATTTCTTCGAGTTCCTGGTCGTCGCGCCGCGTCGCAGGGCTGATGTCGCCGACGGCCGAGATGTTGCCGAGGAGGCGCGTCTTGCGCTTGTCGAACGCCTGCGGCAGCGCGAACGCCTTGAGATCGCGCGCGACCGGCAGGTTCGTCTCGCGCGTGAGCGACACGAGCGCCGCGACCGGGCCGGTGCCGCACGCGGCCGGCACGCCGCCGTCCTGCCGGAAGATGTCCGGGCTTTCGTACCACGTCGTCCACTTCGGCGGACCGAAGCTCGTGTCGGTGACTTTCGGCGCGAACTTGCCCTGGTTGTTCACCGGCCAGTTCAGCGTGATGAAGGCCTGCCACGACCACAGGTCGAACAGGCGCTGCACCTTCGCGAACTCCTGCTTGTTCTCCAGCTGCTTCTTGAGCGCGGTGTCGACGTCGCCGGGCAGGGCGGTCGACAGCGTCGGGTTGAAGTACGGGAACTTCGCAAGGTACGTCGGCGTGCCGTACGAGGCGGCGACAGCGGACGGTTCGAGCGACAGCGCGGCGACGGCGGCGATCGCCGCGGCGATCGGGACGAGCGAAAGTCGAGCGTTGAAGATCATGGTTTCCCCCGGCACGGTGTGGAGAGACGACGCGGACAACGCACAGCACCGCACCGCGATGCGTCCTTCGGGACGACGCGATGCTGACTTGGCTACAGTGCTGCACTGTGGACGAGGCTAGCAGTGTCGGCGGACGCGACCGTCCTGTAACGAGTGACAGGGTCCGCTATGCCGCCGCTCGTGCTAGCGACCCGGGCACCGCCGCTCGTGCACGCGCCGACGGTCCGACGCCGCCGGACGCCGGGATACGACCCGGAGAATTTTGCGGCGAACTGAGAGGCGGAAGATTAGTGTCGTGACGTCGCCGTCGGCGGACTCAGGTCGAAATTCTCCGGCGGCGTCGCGCCCAGCAGGTGCTCGACGAAGTGGTCCCACAGCCGGCGCATGTAGTAGCGGTCGGTGCGGAAGAAGTCGTGCGTGCGGTTCGGCAGGTAGACGAGGTCGAACGACTTGTTCGCCTTGATCAGCGCGTCGGCGAGCTGCAGGGTCACCGACGGCAGGGCGTTTTCGTCCATCTCGCCGTAGGCGAGCATCAGATGTCCGCGCAGGTTCTTCGCGAGCGTCGCGTTGTCCATCGCGGCGAAGTTGTGCGGTACGCTCGCGGGTGTCGGCCGCACGCGCGCGCCGTCGCCGTAGTCGGGTACGCCGAGCAGGCCTTCGAGACCGTCGTAGAAACCCTGGTAGTTGTGCGGTCCGGCCGACGAAGCGGCCACCTTGTAGAACTCGGGACGCGCGAGGATCGCGCGCGCCGACGTGTAGCCGCCGAACGAATGGCCGTAGACGCCGACGCGGTCGAGATCGAGGCCGCCGTAGCGTTCGGCGAGCTGGCGGATCGCCGCGACGTGGTCGTCGATCTGCGGATCGGCGAAATTGCCGTAGCCGATGTCGGCGAACGCCTTGGACCGTCCGCGCGTGCCGCGCGCGTCGATCGTCGCGACGACGAAGCCGAGTTCGGCGAGCGCGGCGCGCGACACCGGGTTGAACGTCTTCACCGCCTCGGCATAGCTGCGCGGCGCGTTCATCATCTGCGGTCCGCCGTAGAACGCGTCGATGACGGGGTACTTCCGCTCGCGCGAGAAACCCGGCGGAAAGTATACGGTTGCATAAAGATCGGACCTGCCGTCGACCGACTTCACCGCGACGCGCTCGGGCGCTCGCCAGCCGGCCGCCGCGACGGCCGACACGTCGGCGTCTTCGAGCTTCATCGCGACGCGGCCGTCGTCGGCGCTGCGCAGCACGGTGACGGGCGGCGAGGCGACCGTCGAATACGTGTCGACGAACCAGCGGCCGTCCGGCGAGAACGCGACGCCGTCGGGCGCCGGCCCGATCATCGTCGGCTGCGCCGGGTCGATCTCGTGTTCGGCGTTTTCGGGCGTCAGCAGCTTCGGCCTGCCGCCGTCGAGCGATACGCGATACAGATGCCGGTAGTACGGATCGCGTCCGGGTTCGCGACCGCTCGCGGTGAACCAGACGACGCGGCGCTTCGCGTCGACGTGGACCACGTCGCGCACGAGCCAGTCGCCGTCGGTGAGCCGGCGTTTCTGCCTGCCCGTCGCCAGATCGTACAAGTACAGATGTCCCCAGCCGCTGCGCTCGGAGAACCAGATCGCCTCGCGCGAGGCGACGAGCACGCGCGCGTTCGGCGCGCTGTACAACAGATTGTTCGGCATGACCGAGGTCTTGCCGTGCTCGTCGACGATCAGGCGCACCTTGCCGCGCGCGAGATCGAGTTCGGCGAGCGCGAGGCTCCGCGCGTCTTTTCCGCCGACGAGCGTGTATGCGGTGCCGCCGTCGGCCGACCAGGCGAGCGTCGCGCCCGCGTCGAACGATGCGCCGTCGCCGAGATCGAGCGCGCGCGCTTCGCCGCTGCCGGCGTCGACGACGAAGGCCGTCCGTCGCGGCTGCTTCGCGTCGCCGAGCAGCGGCAGGCGCAGGTCGTACACGATCGGGCGGAAGCTGCCGTCCTGCGGCACCGATTCGACGAACGGATACGCCGCGACCTCGCGCTCGTCGACGCGCTCGCCGAACAAGTAGCGGCCGTTCGCCGACCACGCCACGCCGATCGGCGGCAGCGGCGTTTTCGCGCGACGCTGCGGCACCGCGGCCAGCGAGGTGTCGGGCAGCTTGCCGTACGCGTAGTTCGCCGTGCCGTCGCGCGTGAGCGCGCGTTCGCCGCCGCCGTCGCGCGTGCGCACCCACAGATTGGCGTCGCGCACGAACGCTTCGCTGCGGCCGTCCGGCGCGACGAGCGTGTCGGTTGCGGCGGCCGGCGTCGGCGCGCTCGTGCACGTATAGCGTTCGAGATCGCAGGTGGCGACGTTGCCGTCGCGCGGTTTGAGCGTCGCGCGCAGGCGGCCGTCGACGCGTTCGACACGGTCGATCTCCATCGTGTCGGCCGACGCGAGCGCCTGCGTCAGTCGTGCGCGATCGAACAGTGCGGCGCGTGCGGCGCGGCGCGCGTCGATCAGCACGAACTCGGCGCCGTGCAGGCCTTCGCGGCGATACCAGAACGTGTCGCCGTCGATCCAGTGCGCCGCGACGCGCCCGTTTTTGATCGCGCCGGCGAGCGACGAGTCGAGCACCTTTTCGGCGCGCGCGTAGTCGGCGGCGGTGACGGCGGGCGTCGCGTGCGCGGCGGTGCAGACGAGGGCGAGGGCGGCGGCGAGCGCGCGCGGCGCGAACGGGTAGTGCATGACGGGTTCCTTACGGGCGGGGGCGCGCCGGCTCGGCGCGGGCGGTTCGTTCGCGGCGGGCAGCTTCGGGGCGTAGCGGCGCATCACGTCGGCGCCGAGGAGGCCTTCGTAGTAGAGCGGTTTGAGGCGCCGCCGCTCGGCGCGGGACTCGACGATGCGCAGCGCGTAGTAGCCCACCTGGTGGAAATAGGCGATGCGCGCACGCACGAACGCCGCCTCGTCGGCGTAGCCGAAGCGGCGGAAGATGTCGGCGAGGAGCGCGATGCGGCGCCGGTCCGCATCGCGCACCGCCGCTTCGACGGCGCTCGACGTGCGCGCCCAGTCGCGCACCGCCGAGTCGTACGCGGCGCTGAAACCGGTTTCGTCGATCCACAGCGCGACGATCGCCTCGAACTGCGCATAGGGGTCGTTGCCGGCATCGGCCGCCGCGGCGAACCACGGCTCGTTGTTGGCGGCGCGCCAGTGCGAGAGCAGCGCGTCGAGCAGGTCGGCGCGATCGCGAAAGTGCCAGTAGAAGCTGCCGCCGGTGACGCCGAGCGCGCGGGCCAGCGCGTCGACCTTGATCGAATCGACGCCGCCGCCGATCAGCGCCGCGCGTGCGGCCGTCAGCCATTCGTCGCGGCCGAGAGCGCTGCCGCCGCGCGGTACGCGCGATTTCTTCGTTGCCATGGGCGTCGCCGCGAACGGGTCCGTAGAGAACTCTACGGATGTGCCGTAGAGATGTCTACGGAACGGACGTTGCGGATTGTGCGCGTTAACGGGAAACATACTTTTTGCGCGCCGCCGTTGCAGATGCGGCGAACAATTCAATCGTGATAGGTTTCGCCGCGCCGCAGCAGGATGCAGGGCCATGAGCCAGGATCACGACACGAAAGAACGCACTTCCTACAGCTACCGCCTGGGTACCGCCGAGTTCGACGAAGCGCGATTCGAGCTGCGTGTCGCGGGCCTTCCCGTCGACGTCGAGCGCCGCGCGCTGGAAGTGTTCGCGTACCTCCTGCGCCACGCCGGCGAGGTGGTGACGAAGGAGGAACTGCTGCGCGAGGTGTGGGCCGGGCGCATCACCGTCGAGAAGGTGCTGCCCAACGCCGTGAACAAGCTGCGCCGTGCGCTCGGCGAAACGAACGCCGAGCGCCTCGCGACGATCGCGCGCGTCGGCTATCGCATCGACGGCACCGTCGAGCGCACCGCGGTCGGCCGCCAGCCGGCGAGCCAGCTCGAACTCGCGGCCGACGCGCCAGTACCGGGTCGCGAAAACTTCCGGCTGCAGCGCCAGCTCGGCAGCAACCGCGGCAGCGAGGTGTGGCTCGCCGAGCACGCCAAGACGCACGAGCGGCGCGTGTACAAGTTCGCCGCGGACGGCGAGCGCCTGCGCGCGCTCAAGCGCGAGGCGACGTTGTCGCGGGTGCTGCACGAAAGCCTCGACGATCGCCGGCACCTCGTCGAAATCATCGACTGGAACTTCGAGAACGCGCCGTTCTTTCTCGAGTGCGAGTTCGGCGGACAGAGCCTGCTGGAATGGTCCGACGCGCATCTCGCCGCGACCGGCGTGACCGAGCGCCTGGGCCTGTTCCTGCAGATCGCCGACACGGTGGCGGCGGCGCACGGGGTCGGCGTGCTGCACAAGGACCTCAAACCCGCGAACGTGCTGATCGAGCCCGACGGCGACGGCTGGCGCATACGCCTGACCGACTTCGGCAGCGCGCGCCTGCTCGATCCCGAACGGCTCGAAATGCTCGGCATCACGCGCCTGGGCCTGACGCTGACGCAGAACCTCGCGACCGATCCGTCGTCCGGCACGCCGCTGTACGTGGCGCCGGAAATCTTCGAGGGCCACACGCCGACCGTGCGCAGCGACGTGTTCGCGCTCGGCATCATGCTCTATCAGATGCTCGCCGGACATCTGACCAAACCGATGGCGTCGGGCTGGGAAGCCGACGTTGCCGACGAACTGCTGCGCGAGGACATTCGCCTGGCGACCGACGGCAATCCGGAGCGGCGCCTGGCGAGCGCCGCCGAGTTCGCCGCGCGGCTGCGCCGGCTGGGCGAGCGCCGTGCATTGGCCGCGGCCGAGGCGAAGGCCGACGCGCAGGCGAAGGCCGCGCGCGACGCGCTCGCGAAAAGCCGCGCGCGCAAGCCGTACCTGATCGCGCTCGTCGCCGCGCTCGGCGCCGGCGTCGTCGTGGTGCTCGGCCTGTACCAGATGGCGCTCAAGGCACGCAATGCCGCGCGGCAGGAACTCGACCGCGCGACGGCGATCAACCGCTTCTTGAACGAGGACCTGATCGGCCGTTCGAACCCGCTCGTCGTTGCGAAAGGGCAGAGCGCGTCGCTCAAGGACGTGCTGCTCAACGCGCGCGAGCGCGTCGCGAAGCGCTTCGCGGCACAGCCGGCGACCGAGGCGTCGATACGCCTGAGCCTTGCGACGCTGCTCAACACGATCGAACTCTTGCCCGAGGCCGACGTCGAGGCGCGCCGCGCGCTCGAACTGTACGAAACCGTCGAAGGCGCGAGCGACCGCGACGCGTTGAACGCGCGCGCACTGGTCGTGCGCCTGCTCACGCGCACCGCGAAATTCGACGAGGCGAAGCGGGAGCTGACGAAGCTCGACGAACTCGCCGCGGCGGCGCCGAGCGAGCACGCGCGGTATCTGACGGCGTCGACGTGGGCGATGTACTACATGAACCAACGCGAATTCCCGAAGGCGCTCGAACGGCTGCGCGTCGCGATACCCGCGCTGCGGCAGAGCGACCCCGGCAACGTTCCGGCGCTCGACGCGTTGCGCGTCGATCTCGTTCTCGCGCTGACGCAGACCGCCGACATCGCCGGCGCGCAGCGCGAAGGGCAGAGCCTCGTCGACGACATCGCGGCACGCGCGGACGGCAGCGAACTGCAGCTCGCGCTCGCGCAGTCGGCGCTCGCCAAGGCGTATGCGCTCGACAACCAGCTCGACCGCGCCGAGCCGCCGATGCGCGCCGCGTACGACACGATCTCGCGGCTGCTCGGCACCGACCACACGCGCGCGCTGATGGTGCTGGCCGACCTGTTCGACGTGGCGGCGCGCCGGCGCGATTTTCCGAAGGCGATCGACTACGCGCAGCGCGTGTACGAGACCGCGCGCGCGAAGTTCGGCGCCGAGCACAATTCGACGAGCGTGATGCTCGGCAACTGGGCGCTGATCCTGTACGAAAGCGGCGATTCGAAGGCCGCGCTGCCGCGCATCCGCGAGGCGTACGAGCGATTGTCGACGGCGCTGGGCGCCAAGAGCCCGCACGGACAGATGATGGGGTTCTGGCTCGCCGCGATCGAACTCGAACTCGGCAATCTTCCCCGTGCCGACGAACTGCTGCGCACGCTCGACGCGCCCACGCTCGAAACGGCGGGCAGCGACGGCATGTGGCAGGCGCGCCTGGACGCGCTCGGCGGCGTCCTGCTCGACAAGCGCGGCGACCATGCCGCCGCCGTCCCGCTGCTGCAGCGCGCATTGGCCGGCATCCAGCCGGGCGCCGCGCAGGAAAGTCTCGTCTATACGAACGCGAAAAAGGCGCTCGAGTCGCCGCCCTGACGCGCCGCGACGCGGCGTTACCCATCCGTTACCCCGCCGTTATCGGTCCGTGCCGACACGGCCCGTCTCCCGCGACTAGAACGATCGCCAGCGATTCGATCGGTCAGGGGAGCGGAACATGCAACAACGGATTGCCGTCTTCATCGCGGGAGCGGCTCTGCTGTCTGCCGCGCCGCTCGTCTACGAACAGGTTCTCGTGTGGCGCAACGTCGCCGTCGACGGCGGATCGGGAGGCTTGCCGACCCGGCCGCCCGGTGTCGGCCGTACGCTCACCGATATCACGCTCGGCGACGTCGGCGCCGACCTCGTCGGCCTGCGCATCGCGAACCGCCATACGTTCGACGTCCGGCCGGGATCGACAGGGACTCAACGCCTCCGTGCGTTCACGAATGTCCATGACGATCGGTACGGTGTGTGGCCGGACGAACAGCGCGCCTTCGTCGCGCAGGTCGGATCGCCGGCGTTGCCGATGGCGGCGACCGACGGCGCCTGGCGCTAGCGCGGCGCGTGACGCCGCAACGACACGGCCGCGCGGCGGCGCGCGCGGATTCACGGCCTCTTGATGCACTTTTTTTATAATTAAAAAGGGGGATTCGTAGAGGATGCCCGAACGCGGTCGCGCGGCAAACGGCATGCCGGCCGCCAGGAGATTCGCCATGACCCGATCGTTCGTTCGTTGCTGCCTCGTGATCGTGCTGACATTGTTCGCGGCCGGCGCGTCGGCCAAGAAAGAGGTCGTCCGCCAGCTCGGCGGCGCGTGCGGCGAGGACGCCGACATCATCGCGCGCTGCGACGTCGGCCTCGAATGCAAGAACGGCAACTGCGCGATGCGCAGCTTCCTGTCGTCCGCGACCGTCGGCTGCAAGGGCGAGATGGCGAAGGTCGGCGTCGGTTCGAAGGAACTCGTCGCCGTGCACGACGGCTTCTGCTACATGGACGGCAAATGCGGCGGTCTGTACAACGCGGTGATGGACGCAACGCCGGTGACCGAGCGTCTGCTGGCGAAGGCGTCGGCGGGATCGGAGGCGTTCGGCGCGGAGCTGGCGAGCCTGTCCGATGCCGACAAGGCCAAGTTCAAGCGCGCCGAAGACATCTGCAATTCGTGCGCGCCGTATTGCGTGATCGGCTCGGGCTTTCTCGGCCGCGGCGGCTACTGAGCGAACCTTGCGCGCGCACCGGGCGGCCGGTGCGCGCGTGGCACGGACAGGTAGCGATACCGCGCGCAAGCGGAAGATCTGACAGGTAGGCACGCAGGCCGCGCGACCTAAGCTGGTTCCGTCTCATCAGGGGAGAACCGCCTTGTCCACGCCTATGCCCACGCCCGCCGCGCTGGCCGCGGCGCTGTCCGCCGTTGCGCCGCGCGCGCCGTCCGTGCTCGCCGCCGCGCCGGTGAACGCGTTTCCGCAGATACCGATACCGCCGTCGCTCGTCGCGATCGATCTTCCGGCCGACCAGTACCGGCACACCGGCGCGCCGACCGAGTGGTGGTGGCACATCGGCACGCTCAGGGCCGGCGACCGCACGTTCGGCTTCGAGATCAACGCGGCGTCGTTCGAGGGCAATCTCGGCATCGGATTCACGCAGATCATGCTGACCGATGTGGCCAACAAGGCGCACTACCAGCGCACGACGCCGTTCGCGCCGCCGCTGATGTTCAACAGCCTGTGGGCCGAAAACGACCCGGTGCGCGACTGGTACGCGCAGCTCGGCACCGTCGACAACGTGCTGTCGGCCATCGCGCTGACGTCGCCGGGCAGCGGCTACGAGCCGGCCCCGAAAACCGCGCCGGCGGTGACGATCGAGGGCGGCGGCGGCGCCGGAGCGCTCGCTGCGGCGGTGGTCGCGGCCGACGGTTCGATCGCGCAGGTCGTGCTGCTCAGCCCCGGCGCCGGCTACACGGCTACGCCGACGGTGACGATCGCGCCGCCCGCGTCGGGCAACGACGCGACGGCGCAGGCGATCCACACTTATGTGACGATGTCGGCGCCGTGGGGACAGGTGCTGTCGAACATGTCGGTCAAGGCGCTGCTGAACGATCAGAAGACCGGCACGCCGGTGAAGTTCGACCTCAAGCTGTCGCAGCTCGGTCCGCCGTTCTACGTGTGGGGTACCGGCGTCGCGCCGTCGGGCAAACCGGGGCCGCACCTGGAAGTGAACAATTACTATTATTCGCTGACCCGGCTGCGCGCGCAGGGCACGATCACGCTCGGGGACGAGGTGTTCGACGTGACCGGCGTGACGTGGATGGATCACGAGTACGGCGCGTTCGGCAGCGGCGCCGGCCCGAAGTGGATCCTGCAGGACATGCAGCTCGACAACGGCGTGTGCATTTCCAATTCCGTGAGTCTCGCGCCCGGCGTCGACTTCGCGCTGAACCAGGCGACGCCGAGCCACGCGACCGTGCAGTTCGCCGACGGCACGACCTACATCGTCGATTCGACGATCACGCCGCAGGGCGATACCTGGACGAGCTGCGACAGCGGCAGGACGTACTACCTGACCTTGCTCGTGACAATCCCGCAGTTCGACGCGTGCCTCACCGTGACGAGCCTCGTCGACGCGCAGGAGTTTCCGGTGCCCGGCAATCCCGTGTACGAAGGCGTCGCGAGCGCCAGCGGCACGTTTCAGGGCTATGCTGTGACCGGTACCGCCTGGAACGAGCAGGCGCTGAGCTGAGCGACGCGTGCTTGAAGATCGACGCCGCAACGCGGCCATCCTCGCCGGTGTCGCGCTGGTCGCCGCCGTCGTCGCGTTCGCGTGGCGACGGTCCGGCGGCGATGCGCCGCTGATCGCCGTCGACGTCGGGCACTCCGCGACGATCGGCGGCGCGGTCAGCGCGTCGGGCGTCGCCGAGTTCGCGTTCAACCGCGAGCTGGCGCAGACGATCGGCGACGCGTTCGCGCGCGACGGCATCGCGTTCGTGCCCGTGGGGCTCGACGGGTCGATGACCGACGTGAAGATGCGCCCGCCGTACGCGGCGTCCAAGCGCGCGACGTTCCTGCTGTCGATCCATCACGACTCGGTGCAGCCGCAGTACCTCGAAACGTGGGAGCGCAACGGCGGGCAGGGGCTGTACTCCGATCGCTACTCGGGTTTTTCGCTGTTCGTCTCGCGCGGCAACGCGCACCTCGCAGAGAGCCTGGCGTGCGCGCGGTCGATCGGCGCCGCGCTGATCGCGGCCGGTTTCGCGCCGACGGCGCACCATGCCGAAGACATCGACGGCGAGCGCCGGACGTGGGCCGACGAGCGCAACGGCGTCTACTACTACGACAACCTGCACGTGCTGCGCGTGTCGGCGATGCCGGCCGTGCTGCTCGAGGCCGGCGTCATCGTCAACCGGCGCGACGAGGCCGTCCTGCGTACCGTTGAAACGCGACAGAAAATCGCAATAGCGGCCGGTGCGGGTCTGCGGGCGTGCGGTCAGGTTCGGTCGAATCCGGACCGCTGACCCGCGCGGACGAACGTCCGCGCGGGTCGCAAGGCGCTACTCGATGTCGAACGACTGCAGCGACACCGGCGTCGACGTCGTCGCGGTCGCCGATTCGTTGCCCGGGGTGGGATCGGTCGTCGACGACGAGATCTGCGCGGTGTCGACGATCATCGTCGGCGGCAGGCCGATGTCGACGGTCACGGTCAGGCCGAACGTCGCGCTGCCCGGCGTGAACGCCGCGATCGTGCACGTGACCGTGCCGGTCGCGCCGACCGCCGGCGTCGTGCAGCTCCAGCCGCCCGGCGAGGTCAGTGACGTGAACGTCGTGCCGGTCGGTATCACGTTCGTCAGCGTCACCGCGTCGGCGCTGCTCGGCCCGTTGTTCGTCGCGACGATCGTGTAGGTGATCGGCTGGCCGTTGATCGCGGTCGGCGTCGACGCCGCGTTCGTGATCGACAGGTCCGCCGACGCGCCGACCGTCGTCGTCGCGGTTGCGCTGTTGTCCGCCGGCACCGGGTCGTTCGTGGCCGACGCCACGGTCGCGGTGTTCGACAGCACCGTGCCGGCCGCGGTCGCGGCGTCTACGGCGACGACGAGCGTGAACGCGGCGCTGCCGACGGCGAACGCCGGATTCGAACACGAGACGGTGCCGCCGCTGCCGACGGCCGGCGTCGTGCAGCTCCAGCCCGCCGCGCTCGACAGCGACACGAACGTCGTGCCGGCCGGCAGCGTGTCGCCGAGCGACGCGTTCGCCGCGACGCTCGGTCCGGCGCTCGTCGCGGTGATCGTGTACGTGAGGTTCGTGCCGGCGACGACCGGATCGGGCGTGTCGGTCTTCGTGACCGAAAGATCGGCCGAGGTCGATACCGTCGTCGTCGCGGTCGCGCTGTTGTTGCCCGGGGTCGGATCGGCCGTCGTCGACGTCGCGGTCGCGGTGTTCGACAGCACGGTGCCGGCCGCGGTCGCCGCGTCGACGCCGACGACGAGCGTGAAGACGCTGCTGCCCACGGCGAAGTTCGCGTTCGTGCACGAGATCGCGCCGCCCGCGCCGACGGCCGGCGTGGTGCAGCTCCAGCCCGCCGCGCTCGACAACGACACGAACGCCGTACCCGGCGGCAGCGTGTCGCTCCACGCCGTGCCCGCCGCCGGATCGGGACCGGCGTTCGACACCGTCACCGTGTAGGTGAGGTTGTTGCCGGCCAGCACCGGATCGGGCGAGTCGGTCTTGGTGATCGCGACGTCGGCGACCGTGAAGCCCGTCGGCTGGAAGTACGCGACGACCGGGTCGTGGTCGGAGACGCGCAGGCCGGTCGTGTTCGTATTGCGCTCGGTTTCGGGATAGTCCGCGCCGATGCGCGGATGCTCGATGCGGCGCGCGACGGTGTCGGTGACGAGGCCGGCGCTGACGAGCGCATGGTCGATGTTCTGCGCGTTGCCGTCGTGCACGTACGAATAGCGCTCGGCGGCCGGCGGCGTGTTGACGAGGTTGGTCAGGTCCGGATTGAGCTGGTCGGTGCCGTCGCCGGTGTTCGGTGCGATCGGACAGACCGCGCAGACGGCCGTCTGGTTGTCCGGCGACGGCGTGCCCGCGATCGTGCCGATCGTGTCGGCGAGGCCGTCGTTGAACTCGAACGCGTTCATGTCGCCGACGACGACGAGGTGCTCGCCCGGCGTCGCGGTGAGGCGCCCCTGCAAATAGGCGGCGAGGAAGTCGGCCTGCGTCTGGCGCTTGCGGCGCACGCGGTCGCCGGCGGTGGTCGGGCCGGCCGCGGCGGGGTCCTCGATGCCGATCAGCGAACGCAGGTGGTTGTTGACGACGACGACCGGGAACGACACGCCCGGCAGACGGCTGACGGTCGCTTCGAGCACGAGCGGCGGACGGTCGTTGAAGAGGTCGCTCGCGCCGGTCGACGGATCGATCCAGGTCGCGTTGAGGCCGACCTGCGTCACCGCGGTGACCGCGACGCGCGGCGTGCCGCCGCCGACGTCGGCGGTCTTGACGAGGAAGCCGACGTCGATGCCGCCGACGTCGTTGCCTTCGAACAGATACGCCACGTAGTTCGGATTCGGCTGCGACGCGGCTACCGCGTCGGCGTTGATCTGCGCGGCGAGCGCCTGCAGCGTCGAGAGGTTTTCCACTTCCTGCACGCCGACGATGTCGGGCGCCAGCAGATGATTGCGGATCGCGATCGACGCCTTCTGCAGGCGGTTGGCGTAGGCCGCCGCCGTGAGCACCGGCTCGCTGATCGCCGGATCGTTGACGTCGTCGAAGAAGCGCTGCAGGTTGTACGAGGCGACCGTGAACTCGCCCGGTGTCGCCGCGGCGACCGTGGTCGCGAGCGCGGGACCGGGCGTGAGAACCAGCGTCTGCGTGCCGTCCGGATAGATCGCGTAGCCGCGGAAGCCGTAGTCGAGCGGACCGACCACCGGACCGACGACATCGCCGGTCTTCACGGTCAGCGACGGCTGCGCGTTGATCGTCGCGCTTTCGACGCGCACGCGCTCGGGGTTCGAATCCCAGCGCGGAATCGGCGGCACCGTGCCGACCGGCGGCGGATTCGGCGCCTCGATGCCCGGTTCGCGGAACGGGCGCGGCACGCCGGTGACGACCGCGTGGAAGCGGCCGTTGCTCGTGCCGGTCGCGTTCGGCTCGTTGACGGTGCCGTCGCTCGGGCCGGTCACGGTCATCGACGCGGTGCTGACGCGCATGCCTTCGACGCGCTCGAGCTGGTCGTACGGGCCCGACGGGCTCGGGAACGCCGCGGTCAGCGGCACCGCGGTCGGCAGCGTCTGGCCGGCCGGCAGGAGCTGGGCGACGGTCGGCGACGTCAGCTCGGTCACCGGCGGCTGCAGCACGTCGCTCGTCGGCACGAATTCGGCGACCGTGCCGGTCACCTGCACGTAGGCCGTGAAGGCCGCGGCGGCCGGCGGCGCGGCGCTCGTGAACACGAAGATGCCTTCGGACGTCGCCGGGTCGGCGTCGACGTTGGCGTCGGGCTCCTGCACGAAGAAGCCGTTGGATTTCACGCCGGTGACGACGCCGCGCACGGTCACGCTGCTGCCGACGACCGGCGACGAGGCGCCCGGACCCTGCACGTCGTGGATCGGCGTGATCGTCACGTCGTCGTTGTTGATCGTGCCCTGGCCCTGCGAATCGCCGGCGTTCGCGCCGGTGATGTTGGTGACATTGACGAAGAACGTCTCGTTCGGCTCGACCGCGGTATCGCCGAGGACGAACACGGTGAACGCGTAGGTCGAGCTGCCGGCCGGAATCGTCTGGCCGGTGAGGCTGACCGGGACGTAGTCGTTGTCCTCGGTCGGCGGATTGTCGTCCTGCGCGGTGCCGTCGGCGGTCGCGATGTCGAACGTCACGCCGCCGGGGCCGGCCGGCGCGCTCAGCGACACGGTGAAGACGAAGTTGGTCGTGCCGCCGTTGCCTTCGGCGAGCGACACGTCGTTGATGCTCAGCGACGGCGTCGGTATGCCGCCGTTCGGGGTCAGCGAGAAGTCGTCGGTCGCGAGGCCGTCGTCGGCACCGGACGCGTCGATGTCGGTGTAGCGCACCCAGAACGTCGCCCCGTTCGCGATACCGAGGCCGCCGACCGTCGTCGAGAGCGCCGTGCGCGCCGATGCGGCGTTGCCGTTCTTCGCCCCGGTCGTCGCGGTATCCGGGGTCACGAACGCAAGTGCCGGGATGTTGGTCCACGTGCCGGTCGTCAGGTCCGTCGCGTTGGTGCTGTACTCGACGTTCATCTGATCGGTGCGGGCGGCCGTGCCGAGGCGCCATTCTTCGCCGGTGTAGGCGATCGCGAGACTGACGATCGTGGCGCCGGTATTGTTCGTGAAGCACGCGCCGTAGTTGGGGATCAGCGTGCCGCTGCGCAGCTGGCCGAGCGCGCGGTCGGTCGCCGCGGCCGCGCCGTAGCTGTAGGTGTCGCCGGTCGTGCTGGCGCCGGTGTCGACCGCGTACTGTTCGTTGTCGCGCGCGCCGCCGCCGGTTTCGGTCATGAACCAGCCGGGGATCGTCAGGTTGTTCGTCGTCGATCCGGCCGTGTTCGACAGCGTGTCGAAGTTTTGCGTGTAGGCCGAACCCAGCGTGGTCAGGCTGACGCATTGCCCGAACACGGCCGATGCCGCAAACAGCCCGGACAGGGCGACGGCGGCACGAAAGACGTGCCGGAAGACGGAACGCGGCATGACGACCCCCTCGGTTCTATGCGATTGCGTACGTTTGACGCGCGACTATAGCAAACGCGATTGACGCTCAACGTCACGGTATGGGGTGGAAAAAATCCGTACCCGGTAGGCTGCCGTAACCGCCGGGTTCGCTGTACATTCGCGCCTCTTGCACAATGGAGCGTGGCCGTGCTCAACGCCGTCGTCGACATTTCGCACTACACCACGATCACGAGCTGGGCCGCCGTCGGGCAGGCCGGCATCCTCGGCGTGATTGCCAAGGCGACGCAGGGCGCCTCGTACGTCGACCCGACGTTCGCGCAGCACAAGGCGCAGTGCGAGGCGGCCGGCCTTGCGTTCGGCGCGTACCATTTCGGGACGGCCGGCGATCCGGTCGCGCAGGCCGACCGGTTTCTCGCGACGGCCGGCGATACACAGCTCCTCGTGCTCGACTTTGAAAGCAACCCGCAAGGGCAGTCGATGAGCCTGATCGAAGCCGAGCAGTTCGTGCACGAGATCTACGTGCGTACCGGTCGGTACCCTGGCCTCTATTCCGGCAACGACGTGCGCCAGGCGTTTTCGTCGGCCGGCATCACGCAGCCGGGCCAGACCGAACTGTCGAAATGCTGGCTGTGGATCGCGCAGTACGCGACCGCGCCGCTCGTGCCGCCGGTGTGGCCGGCGTGGACCCTTTGGCAGTACACCGACGGCGCCGCCGGGCAGGGGCCGTACACGGTCGACGGCATCGGCCGCTGCGACCGCAGCCAGTTCAACGGGACGGCCGACCAGCTGGCGGCGTTCTGGAACGGGCCGCCGCCGGTGTCGACGCGCGCGTAGCGCGTCAGCGCCTGCCGGCGTGGCGGCGCAGCAGCACGTACGGCCACAGCCCGCAGAATGCCGTCAGTACGACGAACGCGCCGGCCACGCCCGCGAATTCGGCGATCGTATCGATCGTGCGCCAATGGCCGGTATTGAAAAACTGGAAAACGTGAAACAGCCAGTAGGCGATCGCCGGAACGGCAAGAAACAGCCATGCCGCGACGATGACGGGTTTCTTGATTTGCGGGTTCGACAGTCCCGCGGCCATGTCGGCGGCGTAGTGCTGCGACTGGAACGGATCGGTGGTGTTGTAAGGCAGGCGGAAGGGTTCGCCCTTCGCGCCTTCGATCGCCGGCTGCGGCAGTTCGGGATCGATCGGCGCGGGGCGCACCAGCTCGTCGATGTTCGTGTGCTTGAGCAGGTCGTTCGGCGTCGTCATCGTTGTCGTTCCGGCCTCGGGTGTCGTGGATGACTAGCGCGATCGGGCGATCTGTGCCGGGCTCGCGCCCAGCACGCGCCGCATCGCCCGCGCCATATGGCTCGCATGCGCGAAGCCCGCTTCGAGCGCGACGTCGGTCATGCGCCGGCCGCCGGCCGCGAGCAGCGACCGCGCGCGTTCGACGCGCCGCTCGAGCACGAACCGGTGCGCCGGCATGCCGACCGCCTGCCGGAACAGCGGCTTGAAATGCGACACGCTGAAACCCGCGACGGCCGCGAGTTCGGCGAGCGTCAGGTTCTCGTCGAGATGCGCTTCGATGTACTCGACGACGTGCCGCAGCCGCCACGCCGGCAGCGCGCGCTGCGGCGGCTCGACCCTGGCGCGGCGCGAGTGCAGCGCGACGAGCCGCGCCGCGAGCGCGGTCGCGAGGCTGTCGGCGAACAGGCGGCCGCCCGGATACGCGTCGCGGTCTTCCGCCTGCATCATCCAGCCGATGCGTTCGATCTGCGCGTCGCGCACGTGGATCGCCGAGGCGAGCCCGTCGTCGCGCGCGGCCATCGCGTCGGCCGTTTCGCGCACGAGCGACGGCGACAGCCGCAGCAGCAGCGAGGTCGCCGGCCGCGACACGATCCAGCGCGTGCTGGAACCGGCCGGCACGACGCAGAACTGGCCGTGCAGGCGCACGCCGCTGCGTTCGTGTCCGTCGGCGCGATACGACACCGGCACCGGGTCGCCCAGGTGCAGGCACAGCACGTGACGGCCGTCGACCGGCGAGTCGAACACGCCGGTCGGCACCGGCGACGTCAGCACGTCGAGCAGCGGCAACCGCGGCGGCGCGGCGCTGGCGAGCGATGCCGGCGGCGGGGCGGGATAGCATCCGGGTCTGTCGCTCGCGGGTCTGTCGCTCATCGGGCGATCGTTGTGCCGGCCGGCGCGCGATGCAAGTGACGAAGATCATCCGCCGGTGTCCGGCATCGTCCGTTCGTGCGCGACGCGGCGGGCCGCGCATTGCGACGATCGCCGCACGACATTCGTGCTGGAGATTCGCATGCAACGCAGAACCTTTCTGGAACTGACCGCCGCGGCGCTGGCGGCCGGCGCCGTCGCCGCGCACGCGCCGCGGGCGGACGCCGCCGAGCGCGAGACGCTCGACGCCGCTGCCTACCGCAGGACACGCCGCTACGCGGACCTGCCGTTCGGCAGGATCGCCTACGTCGAGCGCGGCACGGGCCCCGCGGCGTTGTTCCTGCACGGCGCGCCGCTGAACGGATTCCAGTGGCGCGGCGCGATCGAACGGCTCGCGCCGCACCGGCGCTGCATCGCGCCGGATTTCATGGGGCTGGGCTATTCGCAGATTCCCGAAGGCCAGTCGCTGGCCGCCGATGCGCAGGCCGCCATGCTCGCCGCATTGCTCGACGCGCTGAAGGTCGACGCGGTCGACATCGTCGCGAGCGACAGCGGCGGCGCGGTCGCGCAGCTGCTGCTCGCCGGGCATCCCGGCCGCGTGCGTTCGATGCTGCTGACGAACTGCGACGTCGAACCCGACAGTCCGCCCGCGAAAGTGATGCCGGTGATCGAACTCGCGCGCGCCGGCAAGCTCGCCGACGACACCGCGAAGTGGCTCACCGACAAGGCGCTCGCGCGGTCGACGTTCGGCGCGGCGGTGTTTGCCGATCCGGCGCGCTTCGCCGACGAGACGATCGACTATTACGTGACGCCGCTGGTATCGACGCCGCTGCGACGCCGGCAGTACGAGGCGTTCCACGTCGCGCTCGCGCCCAATCCGCTCGCCGGCATCGAAGCGACGCTCAAGCGCAGCGCGGTGCCGGTGCGCATCGTCTGGGGCGCGGCCGACGATCTGTTTCTGCAGACCGACGCCGACTATCTCGACCGCACGTTTGCCGGGTCGCGCGGCGTGCGTCGCGTGCCGGGCGCGAAGCTGTTCTTCCCCGAGGAATTCCCGGACGTGATCGCCGAGGAAGCGCTGCGGCTCTGGGGCGTGCGCGCCGGTCGCTGAGAACGCGGGATTGCGCCACGGCGCCGGTGCATGCCGGCGCCGTGGCTGCTGGCTACCGGAAAAGCAGATTTTCCGGCGCCGGCGTGACGGTCTGGAAGATCCAGCCCGCGCCGCCGGCCGTGGCGTTCACCACGGTGCCGGGAATGTTGTTGCCGCCGTTGCCGCCATTGCCGCCCGACGCGCCGCCGCCGCCGCCGCTCAGGAACGCGCCGGTGGACGGGATGTCGGTGCCGGCGAGGCCGCCGTTGGTCTGCAACGTGCCGGTATTGCTGACCGACGCCGTGGAGATCAGATGCACGATACCGCCGCCGCCACCGCCGCCGCCGCCGGGGCCGGTCGAATTGGTGGTGTTGCCGTTGACGCCGTTCGCGCCGTTGCCGCCGTTCGCACGGATCGTGCCGCCGACCGCGAGCGAGCCCTTGGCGGCCACGATCACCACGCCGCCCGCGCCGCCGCCGCCGCCGGCCGCATCGGTCGTCGTCGTCGCATTGACGCCGTTGGTGCCGCTCGCGCTGATCAGTCCACCGCTGGGCAGCGAGAAATTGCCGTTCGCGGCGATGAGGAGGCTGCCGCCGCCGTCGCCGCCGCTGTGGGTCGCCGACGCGGTATTCGCCAGGCGTTCGCCGGCGCCGCCGGCCGCGAACGGCGCGCCGCGCAGTTGCAGCGCCTGCGCGCGCGCAAGACCCACGCCGCCGGTCGGCTGGCCCGGCGCCCCGAGCGAAATGCCGGGATTGGGCATGCCGGCGCCGCTGTCGGTCGCGCCCGGCAGCACCGAGATCGTGCCCGTGATCGTGACGTTGCCGGTGGCGCGCAGCACGGTGCCGCTCGGCACGATCAGCGTGCCGCCGATCGTGATCGACGTGAACTGCATCGTGGTCTGACCTGCGCTCACGAGCGCGTTCCAGCCCGTGGTCGAAGTGATGTCGAGCGTCGAGCCGTTCGCGACGTTCAGCGCGCCGCTGCTGCCGTCGCCGTAGGCGCCCGCCGCGCCGGCGGGGCCTTGCGGTCCGGTTGCGCCCGTCGCACCGGTCGTCCCCGTCCCCGTGGCGCCGGTGGGACCCGTGGCGCCGGTCGGACCCGCCGCACCGGTCGGTCCCGTTGCGCCGGTGTTTCCCTGCGTACCGGTCGCGCCGTTGTTGCCCTGCGCGCCGGCGGGACCCGTGGGGCCCGTCGCGCCCAGGCCGCCGGTCGGGCCGGTGGCGCCGGTCGCGCCGCTCGGTCCGGTCGCGCCCGTAGCGCCCGTGGCACCGGTCGGTCCCGTCGGGCCGGTAGCGCCCGTGGCACCGGTCGGTCCCGTCGCGCCGGTCGGTCCTGCGACGCCGGCATCGCCCTGGGCGCCGGTCGCGCCCGTCGGCCCCGTCGCACCGGTCGGCCCGATGGCGCCGGTCGGTCCGGCTGCGCCGGCGGGTCCGGTCGCGCCGGTGGCGCCCGTCGCGCCCGGATTGCCGCTCAACGCGTACTGCGCGACCGGTGCCGCGGCGACCGGCTGGCGCGGGGCCAGCACCTGGCCGTTGACGGTGATTTCCAGCCAGCGCTGCTGGCCGTTGAACGCGCCCGCGAACGGCAGGTCGATCGTGAACAGGCCGTCGAGTACCGGATACGCGTTCGCGTCGTACGCGCTGCCGATCTGCAGTCCGCCGGTCGCGGCGTCGAACAGCGCGAAGTGCAGATTGCGCGTACCGGTGACCGGCTCTCCGTCGTGCTTCAACTGGCCCTGGTACGTGAAGTTCTGCGACTGCGGCGCGGCATGCGCATTGGCGACGGCAAGCGCGCCGCAGACGAGTACGGACAACAGGCGGCGGCGTGCCGTCATGGCGTTTCCCCTTCGAAACCGTTGCGGAAGATCGTGTCGGAGACGAGCGGCGCGGCCACCCAGAATCCCGACACCAGTTGGTAGTCGGCGCTGCCCGAATAGCCGGGCGCCGGCTGGCCGATCGTGCCGTCGAGCCGCGTCGCGCCGGCTTGCGACGTGCCGCCGCCGCCGTGGACGGCGTACCAGTCGATCGCGTAGTCGGCCGTCGCGTTCGACGCGGCGCCGAGCGTCAGCAGCGCGCCGAGCACGCGCAGGCGCGCGCTCGCGGCGACGCTGCGCCGTGGTGGCGTGTGGATGTGCACGGATTGTCCCCCCTGATGGGTTGCCGCCGTTGCGCCTCATGCGCACGTCGGCGTATCGAAGGGTAGCGCAAAACAGCGGCGGTTCCTGTCGCATTCCGTGCCGGATATGGCCGTGAGCGAACCTGCGTTACGGGCAACGACCGGCGCGGGGCCGGTGCATTCACGTAGTACGGGGTCGCAAAGCGCAGGCCTTGCGCGAGGGGCGACGCGATGCCGGTCGAACGCGAAAGCGGTGCGCGTGTGCCTGAACGGCACGACGGGCTCGCGTACCGCGCGAGCGCGCGCAACGTGCGGTTCCGCGGCTGGGCCGCCGGTCGGATAGACCGCGGCGCCGCCCGGCCCGGCGGTCAGACGCCGGGCTCCTGTTGCCTTCAACGACGCGGATCGCACGGCCGCCGACGGCCGTGCCGTCGCGTGCGCGTTTGTCGTGTCGAAATCCGAGTAGTTTCCACAGACGGTGCGCGTTTGTTCGAAAAGTGCGAACTGCGCAACGTTTCAAGGTGCAACACGAGAATAATTCCAATATCCCAAAACCGCTCGGGGGTTTCATGATCCGCATACGCCGCCTGACCGTCGCCATTGCCGCTTCTTTGGCGGCATTGCCCGCCGCCGCCCAATCCCCAAAGGACGCCGATTCGCTCGAAACCGTGATCGTCACCGGCACGCGCGTCGTCGATCGCACGGTGTCCGAGTCGACGTCGCCGATCGACATCATCACGCCGGCCGCGCTCGAAGCGACCGGCACGATCGAGCTCGCCACCGCGCTCGCGCGCGTGCTGCCGTCGCTGAATTTTCCGCGCCCGGCCATTTCCGACGGTACCGACGCGGTGAAGCCGGCGCAGTTGCGCGGCCTCGCGCCCGACCAGGTGCTGGTGCTCGTCAACGGCAAGCGCCGCCACACCACCGCGCTGATCAACCTCAACGACAGCCAGGGCCGCGGTTCGTCGCCGGTCGATCTCAACGCGATACCGATCGCCGCGATCGAGCGCGTCGAGGTGCTGCGCGACGGCGCGTCGGCGCAATACGGCTCGGACGCGATCGCCGGCGTCGTCAACATCGTCCTCAAGGGCAGCGACAAGGGCGGCGGGCTGTCGGCGCGCTACGGCCAGTTCTCCGCCGGCGACGGCGAGCAGTACCAGCTGGCCGGCGACGCCGGGTTCGCGCTCGGCGAGCGCGGGTTTCTGCACGTGGCGGGGCAGGCCGGCCACAACGACCAGACCGATCGCGCGCGGCCGTACATCGGCGCGCCGGGTCCGGCCGCGCCGCCGTACGACAAGGTCGTACAGCGCTACGGCGATCCGGAAATCGACCAGGGCGCGGTGTCGTACAACGGCGAATTCGGCGTCGGCGAGCGCGCGTCGCTGTATTCGTTCGGCATGGCGAGCAACCGCGACGTGCTGTCGAACGGCTTCTTCCGGCCGGCCGGCGATTCGCGCAACATTCCGGCCATTTATCCGAACGGATTTCTGCCGAATATCCACAACGTCTCGAAAGACCGCTCGATCGTCGCCGGCCTGCGCGGCGTGCTCGGCGCCGACTGGAACTACGACGTCAGCTACAATTACGGCTACAACAAGCTGAGTTTCGATATCGAAAACACATTGAACCGCAGCCTCGGGCCGACGTCGCCGACCGCGTTCTATGCGGGCAGTCTCGAAGTGACCCAGAACGTCGCGAACGTCGATTTCACGAAGCCGATCGCGGTGGGCTGGCTCGAATATCCGATCACGTTCGCGTTCGGCGCCGAGCGGCGCGACGAGAAGTTCAACCAGAGCCCCGGCGAGCTCGGCTCGTACGTCGACGGCGACGGGCCCGTCAACACGCCGCCCGGCGCGCAGGTGTTTCCGGGCTTCAAGCCCGAGGATGCCGGTCATCGCGACCGCAGCAGCTGGTCGGTCTACGCCGACTTCGAGGCCGATCTGACCGACAAGCTGTCGGCCGGCGTCGCGGGACGGTACGAGGACTACAGCGATTTCGGCACGACGACGTCGGGCAAGTTCTCGGCGCGCTACGCGTTCACCGACGCCGTCGCGCTGCGCGGCACCGTGTCGAGCGGTTTTCGCGCACCGTCGCTGCAGCAGCAGTTCTTCCAGTCGACCGCGACGAACTTCATCGGCGGCGTGCCGTTCGACGTGCGCACGTTCGCGGTCGACAATCCGACCGCGATCGCGCTCGGCGCCGAACCGCTCAAGGCCGAGGAGTCGACGAACTACGGACTCGGCCTCGTGCTGTCGCCGGCCGAAGGCCTCTACGTGACGATCGACGCGTACCGCATCGACATCGACGATCGCATCATCCTGTCGGAAAACCTGATCGGTCCCGCGGTGACGGCGTTCCTCGAAACGCGCGGCATCTTCGGCGTCACCGGCGGCCGCTATTTCACGAACGCGGTCGACACGAAGACGACCGGCGTCGACGTCATCGGCACGTACAAGTGGACGTTCGCGTCGGGCGAAGTCGACTGGACCGTCGGCTACAATTATTCCAAGACGAAGATCGAGCGCATCGCGCCGAATCCGCCGGAACTGACGGCCGGCGGCCTCAACCTGCAGCGCATCGGCCGCGTGGAGCAGGGGCGCATCACGATCGGCGCGCCGCGCGACAAGGTGCTGCTCGGCGGCGTGTGGAAAACCGGCGACTGGACCTTCTCCGGCACGGCGACGCGCTACGGCGAGTTCAGCGCGCTGAACGCGAGTCCGGCGCTCGACCAGACGTTCGGCGCGAAATGGACGGTCGACGTCTCGGCGTCGTACCAGCTCGACCGGTGGAGCTTCACGCTCGGCGGCGACAACATCTTCGACGCGTATCCCGACGAGTTCGTCTTCGCGACGTCGAACGGTGGCCAGCTGCCGTATCCGCGCAACGCGCCGTTCGGATTCAACGGCGCGTTCGTGTACGGGAAGGTCGGTTACGCCTGGGAATGAACCGGCGAATTCGCCGGGTCAGACCCCGTCGCCCGGCGGCGCCCCGGCATACCGCGCGCGCGGCCGGATCAGCCGGCCCTGTTCCTGCTGCTCGAGCGCGTGCGCGAGCCAGCCGGCGAGGCGGCCCGCGGCGAACAGCACGAGTGCCGCGCCGGCGGACAGCGCATACAGGCGGCCGATCGCGCCGAGCGCGAGGTCGAGATTCGGCTTGAGCCCGCTGGCCGCCTCGGCGCGTGCGATCAGCGCGTCGAGATCGCGCAGCGCCGCCGAGCCCGCGTGCCGCTCGCGCAGCATCGCGAGCAGTTCCGCGGCGCGGGGGTCGCCGTGCGGATACAACGCGTGGCCGAAGCCGGGCAGGTCGTCGCCGCGGTCCCAGCGCGCGGCGACGTCGTCCGCGCCGGCACCGATCAGCGCGTACGTACGCGCCGTGGCGCCGCCGTGGCGCGGGCCGGTCATCGCCGCGAGGCCGGTCGCGACCGTCGCGTGCAGATGCGCGCCGGTCGACGCGACCACGCGCGCGGCGAACGCCGACACGTTGAGTTCGTGCTCGGCCGACAGCACGAGCGCGGCGCGCACGACGTCGGCGAAACCGGCGTCGCCGGGACGCCACGCATCGGCGATCTGACGATGCACCGGCGCGACGCCGGGCAGGCCGCTGGTCAGCAGCGCCGCGTTCTGGCGCACGAGCCGCGCGGCGATCTCGCGCCGCACGTGCGGCGACAGGTTGAACGAGTGGCGCTCGGCCACGCCGAGCAGCGGTATCGCCGCGAGCGCGCGTTCGAGCGGCGGCAGCGTCGCGTCGGCCGCGACCGCCGCCACCGCCGCGGGCCACGCACTCGGCGGCGGCGTAGCGAACGGGTCGGCCTCGGCGCATTCCCACAATCGGCGCGCGACGTCTTCGAGCGTTGCGCCGGCCCGCGCCGCCTCGACCGCCGAGGCGCCGCGATAGTACGGACCGTCCGGCAGGATCTGCGAGATCCGCGTTTCGAGTACCGGCAGGCCGCGATCGAGGCTTTGCGCCGCGCCGCGCGCGGCGCCGCGGCCGACACGGCGGTTCTGCGCGAGCCGTTCGATGTCGGCGCGCCGATAGCCGCGCGTGCGCCGGTCCGGACCCGGCCGCGATTCGACGAGTCCGCGGCTGACGTAGGCGTACAGCGTCTGCAGATTGACGCCGAGAATGCGGCACGCCTCGGCGGCCGGGATCAGGTCGGGATCCATGCCGATATGTTGATCGAGTCGATCAAGATTGATCAATGCGTTCGAGGATGCCAGATTGCGCGCCAGAACGCGCGGCCGGATGCTTCCCGTGCCGCCGTGGCCCGCCACCTCGCACAATCGAGCCAGCCATGAATACCGCCCATCGCAAGCCGCTGCCCGGAACCTCCCTCGACTGGTTCGACGCGCGCGCCGCCGTCGACGCGATCAAGCCCGGCGCCTACGCCGGCCTGCCGTACACCTCGCGCGTGCACGCCGAAAACCTCGTGCGCCGTTGCGATCCGGCGCTCTTGACCGACGCGCTCGTGCAATTGATCGAGCGCCGCCGCGATCTCGACTTTCCGTGGTTTCCGGCGCGCGTGGTGTGCCACGACATTCTCGGCCAGACCGCGCTGGTCGATCTCGCCGGACTGCGCGACGCGATCGCCGACAAGGGCGGCGATCCGGCGCTGATCAACCCGGTGGTGCCGACGCAGCTGATCGTCGACCACTCGCTCGCCGTCGAATACGGCGGCTACGACAAGAACGCGTTCGCGAAGAACCGCGCGGTCGAGGACCGCCGCAACGAAGACCGCTTCCACTTCATCGACTGGACGAAGAAGGCGTTCAAGAACGTCGACGTGATTCCGCCGGGCAACGGCATCATGCATCAGATCAATCTCGAGCGGATGTCGCCGGTCGTGCACGCGCAGGACGGCGTGGCGTTTCCCGACACGCTCGTCGGCACCGACAGCCATACGCCGCACGTCGACGCGCTCGGCGTCATCGCGATCGGCGTCGGCGGCCTCGAAGCCGAAAGCGTGATGCTCGGCCGCGCGTCGTGGATGCGCCTGCCGGACATCATCGGCGTCGAACTCACCGGCCGGCCGCAGCCGGGCATCACCGCGACCGACGTCGTGCTCGCGCTGACCGAATTCCTGCGCAAGGAAAAAGTGGTCGGCGCCTACGTCGAGTTCTACGGCGAAGGCGCGTCCGCGCTGACGCTCGGCGATCGCGCGACGATCTCGAACATGACGCCGGAATTCGGCGCGACCGCCGCGATGTTCTACATCGACGGTCAGACCATCGACTACCTGCGCCTGACCGGCCGCGAAGACGCGCAGGTGAAGCTCGTGGAAACCTATGCGAAGGCGGCGGGCCTGTGGGCCGACGATCTCGCCGCCGCGCAGTACGAGCGCACGCTGTCGTTCGATCTGTCGAGCGTCGTGCGCAACATGGCCGGCCCGTCGAACCCGCACAAGCGGCTGCCGACGAGCGCGCTCGCCGAGCGCGGCATCGCCGGTGCGTGGGAAGACGTCCCGGGGCAGATGCCCGACGGCGCCGTCATCATCGCCGCGATCACGAGCTGCACGAACACGTCGAACCCGCGCAACGTCATCGCCGCGGGCCTGATCGCGCGCAACGCGAACGCGCGCGGCCTGACGCGCCGGCCGTGGGTGAAATCGTCGCTCGCGCCGGGCTCCAAGGCCGTGCAGTTGTACCTCGAAGAAGCCGGCCTGCTGCCGGAACTCGAGAAGCTCGGCTTCGGCATCGTCGCGTTCGCGTGCACGACGTGCAACGGCATGAGCGGCGCGCTCGATCCCGCGATCCAGCAGGAAATCATCGATCGCGACCTCTACGCCACCGCGGTACTGTCGGGCAATCGCAATTTCGACGGCCGCATCCATCCGTACGCGAAGCAGGCGTTTCTCGCGTCGCCGCCGCTCGTCGTTGCGTACGCGATCGCCGGCACGGTGCGTTTCGACATCGAGAAAGACGCACTCGGCCACGACGCCGACGGCAAGCCGGTGACGCTGAAGGACATCTGGCCGAGCGACGCGGAGATCGACGCGATCGTCGCGAGCAGCGTCAAGCCGGAACATTTCCGCAAAGTGTACGAGCCGATGTTCCGTTTCGCGGCCAGCGGCGGCGGGAAGATCAGCCCCCTGTACGACTGGCGCGCGCAGAGCACGTATATCCGCCGGCCGCCGTACTGGGAAGGCGCGCTCGCCGGCGAACGCACGCTGACCGGCATGCGTCCGCTCGCGGTGCTCGGCGACAACATCACGACCGATCACCTGTCGCCGTCGAACGCGATCCTGCTCGACAGCGCGGCCGGCGAATATCTCGCGCGCATGGGGCTGCCGGAAGAAGACTTCAACTCGTACGCGACGCATCGCGGCGACCATCTCACCGCGCAGCGCGCGACGTTCGCGAACCCGAAGCTCGTCAACGAAATGGCCGTCGTCGACGGCCAGGTGAAGCAGGGCTCGCTCGCGCGCCTGGAACCCGACGGCACCGTCATGCGCATGTGGGAGACGATCGAAACCTACATGGAACGCAAGCAGCCGCTGATCATCGTCGCCGGCGCCGACTACGGGCAGGGCTCGTCGCGCGACTGGGCGGCCAAGGGCGTGCGGCTCGCCGGCGTGGAGGCGATCGCCGCCGAAGGTTTCGAGCGCATCCACCGCACGAACCTCATCGGCATGGGCGTACTGCCGCTCGAGTTCAAGCCGGGCACGAACCGCAAGACGCTCGCGATCGACGGCACCGAAACGTTCGATGTGATCGGCACGCGCACGCCGCGCGCCGATCTGACGCTCGTGATCCATCGCCGCGACGGCGAGCGCGTCGAAGTGCCCGTGACGTGCCGGCTCGACACCGCCGAGGAAGTGTCGATCTACGAGGCCGGCGGCGTGCTGCAGCGCTTCGCGCAGGATTTTCTCGAGTCGTCGCAGGCGGCCTGAGCCGCGCGACGCCGCACCGCATTACAGAATGGAATAGTTACGTATGCCGCATCTGCCGCAAATCCGCATTCCCGCCACGTATATGCGCGGCGGCACCAGCAAGGGCGTATTCTTTTGCCTCGCCGACCTGCCCGAAGCGGCGCAGGTACCCGGCGCCGCGCGCGACCGGCTGCTGCTGCGCGTGATCGGCAGCCCCGATCCGTACGGCAAGCAGACCGACGGCATGGGCGGCGGGACGTCGAGCACGAGCAAGGTCGTGATTCTGTCCGCGAGCACGCGGCCCGGTCACGACGTCGACTACCTGTTCGGCCAGGTGGCGATCGACCGCGCGTTCGTCGACTGGAGCGGCAACTGCGGCAATCTGACGGCGGCGGTCGGTTCGTTCGCGATCTCGAACGGCCTCGTCGACGCCGCGCGCATTCCGCGCGACGGCCTCTGCACGGTACGGATCTGGCAGGCGCAGATCGGCAAGACGATCGTCGCGCACGTGCCGATGACGGACGGGCAGGTGCAGGAAACCGGCGACTTCGAACTCGACGGCGTGACGTTTCCGGCGGCCGAGGTCGCGATCGAATTTCTCGATCCGGCCGACGTGGGCGAGGACGGCGGCGCGATGTTTCCGACCGGCAACCTCGTCGACGACCTCGACGTGCCCGGCGTCGGCACGCTGAAGGCCACGCTGATCAACGCCGGCATTCCGACGATCTTCGTCGACGCCGCCGCGGTCGGCTACACCGGCACCGAGCTGCAGGGCGCGATCAACGAAGACGCGAAAGCGCTCGCGATGTTCGAGACGATTCGCGCGCACGGCGCGGTGCGCATGGGGCTGATCCGCGACGTCGCGGAAGCGGCCAGCCGGCAGCACACGCCGAAGGTGGCGTTCGTCGCGAAACCGGCGACGTATACCGCGTCGAGCGGCAAGGTCGTCGATGCCGGCGAGATCGATCTCGTCGTGCGCGCGCTGTCGATGGGCAAGCTGCACCACGCGATGATGGGTACGGCCGCCGTCGCGATCGGCACGGCCGCGGCGGTGCCCGGCACGCTCGTCAATCTCGCGGCCGGCGGCGGCGAGCGCAGCGCGGTGCGCTTCGGTCACCCGTCCGGCACCTTGCGCGTCGGCGCCGAGGCGAAGCAGGTGGACGGGCAGTGGACCGTCACGCGCGCGCTGATGAGCCGCAGCGCGCGCGTGCTGATGGAAGGCCACGTGCGCGTGCCGGGCGGCGTGCTCGAAGCCGACGCGTAGCGCGTACGCGTCGCCCTCCGCGCAGTGAAGTTCAGTGGTTGCCGCCCGGATCGGGCCGGCAGCCGGTCTGGTTCTGGAACGTGCGGGTCGCGCTCTGTCCGTCGGCCGAACCGACGACGAGCGTCGCCGTCGCGCCGCTCGCGACCTGCGCCGACAGGCCGTTCGGCGCCTGCGACAGCACGTTCGTCCACGTGAGCGTATACGGCAGGCTGCCGCCGCTGACGGTCGCGGTCGCGGTTTTCGTCGCGCCGCAGCCGCGCACGGACGACGGCATCGCGACGTTCAACCCGTCGACGTTCACGCGATCGTCGTAGACCTGCGCCCAGCGGCCGTCGTAGCCGCCGTTCTGCGGCAGGTGCCAGCCGGCCGGGAGCCACACGCCGGCCTCGTAGTGCTCGCGCGTGTCGATCGCGCCGGAGTGCACGAGAAAATCGTGCTGGCGCCAGTAGGCGCCGAGCGACGCGTAGTCGCCGCTCGCGTCGGCGCGGTTGCGGTTGTAGCTGTCGCGGCCCGCGCCGCCGTAGCCGTCGAGCTTGTCCGAGCCCGAGATCGTGTCGGCGTTCGTCTCGGCCGAATAGCCGCCCCAGAACCAGGCCTTCGCGAGCACGCCTTCGCGGCCGTCGGTGAGGTTCGAACTCTGCGTATCGCGCGAGCCGAGATAGAAGCGCTGCAGGCCGGACGGCACCTGCGTCGTTCCGCTCTCGTCGACGATCGGACTGTCGAGCAGGATGTCGGCCGTCACGTCGCTCGTCCAGTTGAGCGACCAGTTCGCGCCGGACCACTGGCTCGCGAACACGTCGGCGAGATCCTGCAGTTCGTAGGTGATGCGGTTGACCGCGAACCAGCTGACCGTGCCGTCGACGCCCGCGGCGAGCGGCGCCGCATACGCATAGCTGATCGCGCGCGCGTTCCAGGCCGCGACGGCGGCCTGCGACGTTTCCGGTACCCAGACGTAGTGCACCGACTTGTCGTCGTCGTTGGTCACTTCGACTTCCGCCGACGCGCTGGCCGCGACGCGCGCGGCGATCGTGGCGTAGGAATCCTGCACGAAATGCAGCTCGTGGCCGTGCGTGCCGAGTTCGGTGTTGTCCTCGTCGGCCTGCCAGATCATCACGTGCCGGCCGCCGGCGACCTGCATGAAATTGAGGTCGGGGCTGCCGTAGCTGCGCAGCACGTGGTCCTTGTGGCTCGTGATCGTGACGTGGCCCACGTACTCGCCCGCGCCGCCCGGCACGCCGGTCACGCCGCGCACGACGATCTCGATGCGTTCCCAGTCGTGGATCTCGTTGGCCTTCTTGTCGACCGGGTGGTAGACGTGGAACAGCAGCACGAGGCCTTTGCTGCCGCCGTCCATGAACTCGAGCGCCGACGTGTACAGCGTCGGACGGATGCGCCAGTTCTGGTACGCGCCGGAGCCGGCCGTGGAGGCGGCGATGTACTGCGGCAGCAGATTGGCCCAGGTGTAGCGGTTGTTGGCGAAGTTGCCGTCGCGGTCGAAGTCGTAGTTCGACAGCCAGTCGCGACCGCGCTTGCTGCTGTTTTCCTCGGCGCGCTGCATGATGACGGGCGCGTAGTACTGCAGATAGGCCATGCGGTCGCTCTGGCTCAAGAGCCAGGCCTGCGCGTGCGCGGCGCGCTGCGGCAGCGCGGCCGCAACGAAGAGCGCCAGCACGAGCCAGCGCAGCGACGAGGTGAAACCGGCGAAGCGTGCGAGCCGCTCGCGGTGAATCGCGAAGTTCATGGGAAATCCTTGATGATTTTCAACGAGGCCGGCGCGGCAGTCGGGGTCTGCCGCGCGGCGCATGGCGGCACGGTCCGGCACGAGGGTCCGGAGCGCCGCGACTACGGATAGTTCGAGATCGCGATCTGCGCCGAACTGGTCGCGTTGTAGACGACGCCGTTGTTTTCCGCGTAATGCGTACACTGCACGTTGACGATGCCCGAGCCGCCGATCGCGGGATAGCCGCTCGAGTAGAAATGCACGTCGACGAGGGCGCCGTTCGTCTCGTCGTCGTAGTCCATCGTGTTGCCCGTGGGGCCGTACGCGTAGCAGCGCACTTCGATGTAGTCGGCGTCGACGCGGTCGTTGTTCTGGTTCGCGAAGCGCGAAT
Source organism: Tahibacter soli (assembly GCF_025717065.2). Lineage (GTDB taxonomy): Bacteria > Pseudomonadota > Gammaproteobacteria > Xanthomonadales > Rhodanobacteraceae > Tahibacter > Tahibacter soli. The sequence goes on from NZ_JAOVZO020000014.1 coordinate 189,040, forward strand.
ACCCGCGGATCTTGGCGTGGCGGAAGCCGCCGCTGCTGTATTCGTAGCCCTGATGCTGGATCACGCCCTGCAACGTATACGTGGGGCCGGTCGGCGTGCCGCCGCCACCGCCGCCGGGCGGCGGGAAGTTGCAGGAGTCCGGATTGTCGATCGTGCACGGTTCCTGGAACTGGGCGTGCGCGGGGCGGGGCGCCGTCGCCAGTGCTGCGGCAAGGGCGGCGACGAGGGCGAGGGTCAGATTTCCGAGGTGCTTGTTCACTTGCTCTCCTGTCGGCAGACGTCGTGGATGCCGGGGCGTCGCCCGGCGCGTTCAAACGAGCGCGAGATCCGCACAGCGGGGCGCCGAAGGCGCTCGAAGCCTCGACGAACGGCCGTGACGGCATTGCTGGGCCGCTCGATCGAGGCAGACCCCTGCGTCGATCGTGTCGACGCCACGTCCCCGGGTCTGGAGGCTGCGGGCGGCACGATGGCAAGTCTTAGCAGATTTATCAACTTTGTCAAAGTTATTGAGCTGTCAAAGTAGCTTGTGTTTCATCTTTCGCGGATTGTCACAATGCGAGGTCCGTCCGGGAGGGGCGGGCGCGGCATCCTTTGCGCCCCGCCGGATTCGCACCGGACCGGCGCCTGTGCGGCGATCCTGCCGAAAGGGCCATTGAGAATTTTCCGTTGCTCTCAATCGCGGCCTCGCAACCATGCGGTTGCGACTGTGAGCCGGTCGCTGCCGCAGCTGCGAGTGATGTTGGCGACCGGGGTGAATCGCTGCAGCGACATTCACACACAGGAGCGTCACATGACAGGAAAATTCGCCCGCAAAATCGCGATCGTGCTCGCCGCTATCGCAGGCTTCGTCGCCAGCCCCGCCGTTTTCGCGATCAAGAACCAGGTCTGCCCGAACTGCAGCGTCGATCGCATGATCGTCGCCGCGCGCGCGTTCGGTCCCGGCACGATTTACATCTGGGATCCGTACAACGGCGACGTGCGCAAGTACGTCAGCTATTGCGGCGGTGCCGAGCGCGTCAACGACGACAAGCTCGCGCTGCGCGTCGAGACGGCGCCGTCGCCGTACGGCGCGTGTACCGGGCAGTCGATGGCGACCGACGAGGTGCCGGTCGAACCGCAGTACGCCGATGTCGCGCCGCATCTCGGCAAGATCTGGTTGGCGACGAACGGGACGTGGGTGATCGGCAGAAACCTTAACACCCTGAAGGGAGCAGGCAACTCGCGCGGCTTGCGCGTGCCGTTGCCGCCCGGCTTCGGCGGATACCATCCGCAGAATCCGACAGCGCAGGACTTCATGACCGATGCCGTGCTGCGCGCGCAGGTACGCGATTTCGTCGATACGAACGGACTCGGCGGCGCGCCGTCGTGGGTGCAGGCGGCGGTCGCGTATGTGAAGGCGAACATCAATGCGACGATGGCTTATACGCAGGGCATCACGATGAACTTCGAAGTCGTGTTCCCCGATGGATCGAGCCTCGTATTCAACCAGGCACTGAGCGGCCTGCCCAACTACCTGGCGGAATCCGGTCGAGATACCGCCGGCTATCTCATCCCCGAAGCCAACACCGCGAACTACGCCGGCAACTGGAACTACGACCCGAGCCACTCTTATGCGCGCGGCCGGCTGATCGACCTGCTCGAACGCCTGAACGCGAACATCAACTACATGGACGCGCACGGCTACCGCATCCGGTGCACGTGGGACGGCCACACGCTGCACTGTACCGTTCGACGCTGAGCGGCCCCCGCACCGGCCCGCGTACGGGCCGGTGCATGGCATCAATCCGCGACGGCAAGCGTTGCGTCGGACGCGACCTCCAGCGCGTACGACCGCAACGCCGCCGGCGGCAGCACGACGCGCGATTCGCCGTCGCCCGCGCGCAGCAGCAGTTCCACGCCGTCCTCGCGCGTCACCGCGCCGAGTTCGACGACGCCGTCGAACGGCACCGCGATCCAGCGGCCTGCCGTGTCGCCGTCGGCCCGCTCGGCGACGAGCCGCAGCCAATACCGCGCGGCATAGCCGACGCGCTCGACGCGGAACGCGTCGGGTCCGTTGCGACCGCGCACGACGGTGTCGATCGCATGCGGCGTTGCCGGCGGCGCGACGCGCAGCGCGACGCTGCCGTCGGTCGCGAGCGTGCCGGCCGCCACGAGCGTCGACGCACCGTCGCCGAACGGCTGGAACCCGTCGCGGAACACCACGATCTGCGTCGCCGCGCTGGCGTTGCGCGGCGTCGGGTCGGCGACGCTCGCAACCGTCGTCGTCGCGACGATGCGCTCGTCGGCGACCGACGATCGCACCGTGCCGCTGACGACGTAGCTGACGCTGCCCTGGGCCGGAATCAGCACGTCGTGGTCGGCGAGCGCGCCGCTGCCGGCCGTCGCGCAGTGCGTGTTCGGGTCGCTCGCGTTGATGCAGAACCACGTCGCGCTCGCCGGTTCGATCTGCGGCGGCAGCGGCAGCGCGACGTCGACGCCCGCGACCGGCGTCGTGCCGGGATTGCGCGCGGTGACGAGCCAGCTGAGCGTGCGCAGGTACTGCACGTACGGCCGGTTCGCCGTGAGTTCGGCCGACAGCTGCGTGCCCTCGACGCCGGTGCCCGACAACGGTATCGCGACGGTCGGTGCGCCGTTGCCGGCGACGTCGATGCGCGCCGCGCGCGCGCCGAGCGCGGTGGGCGCGAACCGCGCGTAAACCGTGCAGCTGCCGCCGTTCGCCGCGATCGTCGTGCCGCCGACACAAGAGCCTGCGCCTGCCGCGAGCGCGAAGTCCGCCGCGTTCGCGCCGGCGACCGACACGCTGCCGATCACGAAGTCGCCGGGCCCGCTGTTGACGAGCGTGGCCGAGCGCACGGCACTCGTCGACGCGAGCGCCTGGTCGCCGAAATCGATCGCGCCTGGCGAGCCGAGAATGAGGTTCGCCGCGCCGTTGCGCGAGAACGCGAGCACGATCGTGGCCTGCACCGCGGCGTCGCTCGTCGACGTCGCCGTGAGCGTGACGCTGCCGGCTTCGCTGCCGCCGGCCGCGAGCGTCGCGTCGACGCGGAACTGCGCGGCGGCGTTGCCGGGCAGGCGGATCGGCTCGACCGCGGCGGCCGGCGCGCCGCCGGCGTCGTACAGGCTCGCGGTAACGTTGCCGGTCGTGCCGGCGAGTGCGAGCCGGTAGACGTCTTCGACGTTGCCGGCGTTGACGACGCGCACGCCGAAGCTCGCCGTGGCGGGCAGGTTCGGTGCCGTCACGCTCGCCGGCACGCCGCGCAGCGCGACCGCCTTGCTGCCCGCGAGCGTCACCGTTGCCGTTGCGCGGGCGCGCACCGCGCCGACCGCGCGCGAGACGGCTTCCACGTCGAACGTGCTCGTGCCGGGCGGCAGATAGCCGGTGCCGGCGAGCGTCGCGGTCACGTCGCGCGCCTCGCCGGGCGCGAGCGCGACGACGTCCGGCGCGAGCGTCACGGCGGGACCGAGCGGCCCGAGTGCGCGCAGGTCGAACGTGTCGTTCGCCGTGCCGGTGTTCGTGATGCGCGCCGTGTACGCGGTCGCGGCGGTGCCGCTTCCCGGCGTCAGCGCGACGAACACGCCCGGGCCGGGCACGTTCACGGTCAGGCTCGCCGTCTGGTTGCCGGCGAAGCTGTTGACGAGCGGTGCGACCGCGTAGCTGCCCGGCGCGACGTTCGTCGCGACGCTGACCGTGCCCGCGACATCCTTCGTCGCGCCGGCGTTCAACGTGAAGTTCGGCTGCACGAACGCGAGGCCGAGGCCCGGCGGCGCGCTCGCGAGGCCGACGTTGTAGTTCTGCGCGACGTTGCCGACGTTCGCGACGCGCAGCGTCACCGGCGCGACGTCGCCGCGGCCGGCCGTGACGGGATCGGTCAGCACGGTGACGGTCGACGCGAGGATCGGCGTGTTCGGATCGCCGCCGACGTTGCGACCGCCGGTGCCGAACACCGCCGAACCCGACGTCGTGAAACCGCCGCGCACCGTACCCGTCACCGTGAACGGAAAATCGGCGTACTGCGGATCGCCCGGCGTCGCGCGCAGCACGAGGTTCGCGCTCGCCTGGCCGTGCGCCGGCACGGTCACCGGCGTCGCGAGCGATTCCCGCCACGCGTCCGGCACGCCCGAGAGCGAGAGGTCGTAGGTGACCGCGCTCGCGCCCGGGTTCGTCAGCACGATCGCGTAGGTCAGCGGATCGCCGAGCGTCGCGCCTTGCCGAGCCGGCACGATCGCGAGCGTCTGGTCCGCGCTGACCGCCACGCGTTCGAGCGCGACGCTGCCGGAGCCGATCGCCGGCAGCGTGTAGTCGACGCGACCGCCCGCGGCGACCGCGCGCAGCTCTCCCGGCGTCATGCCGGTCACCTGGCCTTGCCACGCGATCGCGTTCGCGGTCGGGCGGTACCACGTGTAGCGGTCGTACTCCGCGGCGCTCGTGTCGACGCCGGTCGGCGGCACGCTGAAGGACCCCGGCACGATCGCGACGCCGGTGTTCTTCGGAATGTCGACGCGCACGGTGATGGCGGGTCCGGCGATCACGGCGTAGTCGTAGACGAGGATCGCCGTGTCGGTCAGCGCGTACAGCGTATTGCCGTCGAGCAGCACGTTGCGCAGCGGCGACGGCACGTCGTACGGAATCACGGCAAGGTGTGCCGGATCGTTCGCGTCGACGATCGCGAGCACCCACGCGCACGACAGCGGGTTGAACGCGCCGACGGCGTAGTAGTTGCCGGTGAGCGCCGACAGCGTCGTGCCGCCGGTGTCGAGCGGCTGGTTGCACGCGCCGCCCGCGGGGCGGCGGTTGAGCATCAGCGACGTCAGCGTGCTGCGCACCGCGGGCAAGGCGCCCGACAGATCGAGCGCGCTCAGCGTGAGGTTGCCGACGAAGCCCGAATAGCCGTCGTACGCGCCGTCGGTGTCGCCGGCGGCGAGGCCGGCGTCGCCTTGCGCCGCGATGCCGAACAGCACGCGCGTGCCCGGTACGTCGGTCGTGCCCGTGACGCACGGGTTCGGCGCGCCGGGGCAGTTCGTCGGCAGCTGCGCGACGTCGGCCGCCGCGATGCGCCCGACGCCCGGGCCGGTGCCGAAGCCGTCGCCGACCGCGCTCGTCGACGCGAGCAGCGTCGTCGTGCCGCGCGGCAGGCTCGAGAAGATCATGTTCGGGCCGCCGTAGATCGGATCGTTCGTATCGGTCGGCCCGAAATGGTGGAAAAGTTCGCCCGCGGGCGCGGGGCTGGCCGGCGTCGAGAAGTCGAGGCTCACGAGATTGCCGTTCTGCTGGAACACGAAGCCCGAGAACGGGTTGTACAGCATCGCCGCGGTCGTGAGCGATCCGATGTGGCTGTCGTTGAAGCGGATCGTGCCGCCGAAGCGCTTGGGGATCGACACCGGCGTCGGATTGAGCCGCAGCGGCGCGGTCGCGTGCGCGTCGTCGACGCGGTACGCGACGAGCTTCAGATCGTCGAACGAACTCGGGCTGCTCAAGTTGTACGCGAGCACGAGCACGTCGCCGTCGAGATTGCAGCCGACATTGGCGTAGCCGGTCGCGAGCGCGTCGGTCGCGAACGTGCCGGCGACGACCGGCGCGGCCGGCGTCGCGACATCGACGATCGTCACGCGGTCGCGCTGGCACACGTACAGGTAGCGCCCGCGCTGCGCGAACGAGCGCGTCGACGCCGGCATCGCGAGCGACGCGCGCGGATCGATCACCGGCGTCGGCGCCGATTCGCGCGACAGCGTCAGCGCGTAGGCGATCGTGCTTGTGCCGGGCGGCACGGTCGCGGGCGTCGCCGACAGCTGCGCCGAGAACGGCGCGCCGACGATCAGCGCGCCCGAGGCGAACGAACCCGGTATCGCGTCGCAGCAGCGGCTCGCGTCGACGAGGCCCATCTCGAGCGTCAGTGCGCCGTTGAGTCCCGTCGTGTCGATCGTGAAATCGTTCAGCGCGACGATGCCGTCGCCCGGCGCGAGCAGCTTCGCGTCGGTGCTGCCGGAGCGTCGCGTCGCGCCGGTTGCGTCGCGCAGCGTCCAGCCGCCGAACACGTTGCGATAGCCGTTCGCCGAATTCATCACGCGCGTCGACACGGTGACGGGCTGGCCCGGCGTCGCCGCGAACGGCGATGCGCGCACGCTCGCGACGCGCGCGATGTCCGGACGCAAGGCGACGCCGCCGACGACGCTGCGCGCGATCTGCGGCAGGTCGCGCGGCGTCGCGGTCACGCGGTAGTCGAACGCGCGCGCCTGGCCGTCGGCGTTCGTGAACGTCACGCTCAAGGTCGGCGCGCCGCAGCAGCCGTTCGTCAGCCCGCGCGAACCGAGGTTCACCGTCGTCGCCGACAGCACGGCCTGCACGTTCGCCGGCACGCCGTCGATCGCGATGTCGAACGTGCGCGGACCGGACGTATCGTTGTACAGCTGTATATTAACGACCGTCGCCTGCGCCGGCGGATTCACGGCGAGCTGCGGCTGCAAGGTCAGCGACATCTCGCCGCTCGCGGCTTCCACGAGCGCGTCGCCGAGCGCGCACAGGCTCGCGTCGACGGCCGCGAGCGCGGCCGGCATGCCGGAAACCGCGGCATTCGCGAGCTGCGTGCGCGCGGCCGTGACGGTCGCGGTCAGCGTCGCGAAGATCGTCGTGTTGAACTGGTTGTGCGTCAGATCGTCGAGTTCGGCGAGCGCCGCGGCGAGCGCGCCGGCATCGTCGGGCCGGCCCGCGAGCACGTCCATCGTGCCGGCGAGCCGCGCGAGCGTCGCACCCATCGAGCCGCGGCCGAGCCGCGTCGCGTCGAGCGCGGCCTGCGAGGTACACGTCGTGAGCGACGAGGTGACGTGCGCGGTGAAGCGCGTCGTCGCCGGTTCCACGCCGCCGAGATCGCCGCGCAGCACCGACACGAGACTCGTGCCCGACGTCGCGCCCGCGCCGACGGTGTACGTCAGCGGCAGCGAGCGCGATTCGCCGGCCGCGAGCGCCACGTCGGCCGGCAGGCCGGTCACGCCGAGATGCGCGTCGTTGGTCGCGGTCAGCGTCGCGACGGTCGGCACGTTGCCGAGCGCGTCGAGCGTCAGCGTCGTGGTGGCGTTTTGTCCGGCGCGGACGCTCGCGCCGGCCGGCAGCGCGCGCAGGCGCAGCGCCTGCGCCGGCGGCGTGGTGTTCGTGTTCGCGCTCGTCGTGTCGGCCGCGGGGTTGGCGGGGCTGTAAACGTGCACGTTGAACGGCACGGGCGTACCCGGCGCCGGCAGCGCGCCGCCCGGCGCGATGCACAGGCCGACTTCGCCGCTCTGGCCGGGGCGCAGCGTGATCTGCGTCATTGCCAGGAAAAGGCCGTAGCCGTTGCCGGCACCGGCGTTGTCGATGCGGAACGTATCGGTCGCGGGTCCCGTATTGGTAATTTTCGCCAGATATACAAACGGCAGTTCCGCGCCGTTGTACGGCACGAACCAGCGCGGATCGGCGACGACGTCGACCGCGACGCCGGGCGTTGCGCCGGGCGCGACGTCCGCGGGCAGCGGCGGCACCGGCGGCGCGATCAGGATCGACGGCACCGGCGGATCGCCCGACGTGATCGCGCTGCGCAAGGTCTTGATGCCGTCGAGCAGGCCCGACAGCATGTTCTGCACGAGGCCGCAGCCGCCTTCGCACAGTTCCGAAGCGCCGGAGTTCTCGAGCATCTCCATGATGTTCGCGAGCGGTCCGGTCGCGTCGTTGAGGATCGCCTTGACCGCCTGGCCGAGATCGCCGAACGCACCGCCCGAGGCAACCGCCTGCACGACGGCCGCCGTGAACGCGACGCCGACGACGCCGGCCGCGTTGACCTGGCCGATGAACTTCGCCATCTGCGTTTCGAGGCTGTCGACGCCGAACAGGGTGAGCAGCAGCCCGCCGTATTCGCCGAGCGCCTGATGCGTGCCGTCTTCGCCGGTGCTGATCGTGTAGCCGGTGTTCGGATCGGTTTCGAGCCAGATGCTGTACGGGCGGCCGCCGACCATGACCGGCGCGCGCGGCGCGAGCACGCTGCGGCCGTTGAACCCCGTCACCGTCTCGCGGATGCGCGCCTTCGCCTCGGGCGACAGCGCCAGATCGTCGACGCGCGTGACGTCGTAGCGCGTGATCGGCACGAGGTCGGCGTCGTTCGCGCCGAACAGCGACGCGAAGCTCGCCGCGGGCTGGCCGGTGACCGCCGTCAGCACCTGCGCTTCGAGCAGCGATTCCTGCAGGCCGCGCGCGCGTTCGAAATGCGCCGTGTTCGTCCACGCGATGCCCTGGTGCGGATAGACGCGCAGGTCGTTCTTGCGGATGTCGAGTGCGAAGCCGAGCGTGTCGGCGCCGGCGCGCGCGCTGGCGACGGTCAGCCGCGGACTGTCGATCCAGGCGCGGGTGAGAAACGTCGCGGCAGCCTCCTCGTCGGCGCGGCTGGCCGCGCCTTCGAACGACGCCGTCAGCAGTTCGAGTATCGCGATCACCGCGCGCCGGTTCAGATCGGCGGCCTGCGTGCGCAGGCCGATCTGCGCCGGCGACTGCTGCGCCGGCGGCGGCAGCGCGGCGATCGCCGGCGCGAGCGCGGCGGTCTGCGCCTGCAGCGCTTCAAGGCGCGTGCGGCGCGCCGCGAAACCGTCGAGCGGCTGCTGCGACGGCGACACCTGTATCGTCGTCAGATCCAGCGGCGCCAGCGCCGGCGGCGCGTTCGAATCGGGCGCCTGCACCGAGCCGCCGTTCACGCGCGTGGCGTAGCCGATGCGATCGACCAGCACGCGCTGGAAGGTTCTCGGGTTCTGCGGATCTTGCGGCGAGGTCACGTCGACGACGGCGAAGACGCCCGTCAGCAGCACGGTTCCCAACGGGAAATTGGTAAAAGTCTCCACGTAGTCGGTGCCGCGCACGACCGGATAGCCGCTCGGGTCCAGCGCGGGGTTCGCCACGAGCAGATACGGCGAATACGTATTGGTGATCGAGCCGATCGCGAGCGCGGGCGGCGCGTTGTGCGCGACGAAATGGCCCAGCGTCAGCGGCCGGTCGACGAGATCGGCGGCCGGGTAGGTGACGTCGAGCACGGTGCTGCTGCCGAGCCCGAAGCCGTATATCGCGCCGGCCTGCGACCAGGTTTCGGCGACGACGCGCACGCGCACGCGGTGCTGCTGCGCGGCCGGCACGGCGTCGAACGTGACGGTCGCGCTCGCGAAGAACTGGCCGGGTGCCGCATCGGCGAACGCCGTATCCAGCGCGATCCAGGGCCCGGACGCGACGGCCTGGTACTGAACCCAGGTGTGCGCCTGCGCCGGGGCGATCAGGTTGTAGTCGTTGCGCCCGTCGGCGCGCGCGCCGGGGTTGTTGCAGCCGACGAAACGCCGCGCGTCCGGAAACACGCGCGCGACGACGCGCTGCGCGTCGGCATACGCGAGTTCGCCTTGCGCGTAGCGCGCCGTGAAGCCGGACGCGCGCAGCAGCGCGATCGTCAGGCTCGCGCGATCGAGCGCGTTGCCGGCGCGACCGGCGAGCGCGCCGCGCGCGCCGCGCAGGCTGCCGACGTAGGGATCGATGCCGACGTCGTCGCGCACGAACGCGAAGATCCGCGCGGGATCGTGGCCGAGCGCGGCGGCCTGCGCGACGATGGCGGGGTCGGTCTCGTCGCCGTCCGGCGCAGCGGCGATCTTCCGCGCGTCGCCGGGTGCCGGCGCCGGCGGCGGACCGTAGCGCCAGCCGGCCGGCACGTCGATCGGCGCCGCGGCAGCGGCCGTCGCGAACCCCATCAGACACTGCAGCAACGCGATCCGCGCGGCGGCGCGGACGTTCCTTGTTCCGTTCATGGCCTCTCCCCGCGGGGTCCGACGGCCGGCCCCTGTGCCGTGTGAGCGAAACGGCGAAAACATCACGCGATGACGTGGCGATCGGCGTCGCGGGTATATTCGCGGCGGGCAACCGACGCGGACGGGCGATGACGCGAGCGCAGCACCGACGACGAGCGATCCGCTGCGCGGCCGCGGCGCTCGGGTTTGCATGGCTGGCCGCCGCCGTCGCGCAGGCGCCGCCGGACGAACGCCGGCTTGCGCCGGGTGCGGCCGTCGACGAGACGCTCGCCGCAAAAGCAACTCGGCGCTATCGCGTGAAGCTCGCGTCGGGGCAGGCGGTCGACGTCGCGTTCGTGCAGCGCACGGCGACGCTGCGGCTGCGCGTTGCGTCGACGTCGGACTCGCCCCTCTATCAGAACGACGCGGGCCGCCAGGCGCGCCTCGCCGTGACGCTCGTGGCCGAACGCGCCGGCGACGTTGTGCTCGACGTCGCCGCGAAGAACGGCGCCGCCGCGACGTACGCGGTGCGCGTCGGCAAGCCGCATGCGGCGACCGCGCGGGACCGTCGGCGCGCGGCGGCCGAGCGCGCGCTCGCGACCGCCGAAAACCTGCGGCGCGAAGCCGGCAGTCTCGAAGCCGGCAAGCGCGCGACCGCCGACGATCTGCCCGCGCGCGCCGTCGCGGCTTATCGGGCCGCGATCGATGCCGCGAACGCGGCCGGCGAGCGCTGCATCGCCGCAGTCGCACAGACCGGGCTTGCACGCTGGCACTTCGCGCGCGGCGACTACGGGGAGGCGCGGCGCTACGCGCAAGCCGCGCTGCCGACGCCGTGCGGCGGCGACGACGATCTCGCCGCCGCAGCCGAGGCCGCCGCCGCGGAGCGCACGCTCGGCTCGGCGCTGGGCTATCTCGGCGACCTCGTCGCGGCGACGGCATGGTCGGAACGCGCGCTCGCACGCTACCGCAAGACCGGCGATCCGGCGTTCCAGGCGATGCTGCTCGGCAATCTCAGCGCGAACTATCGCGTGCTCGGCGAAAGCCACCGCGCGCTCGCGACCGCGCAGGCCGCGCTCGACGTCGCACAGTCGCTCGGCGATACGAAACGCGCGCTGTTCGTGCGCGAGAGCATCGCCGCGGTCCACCTGCAGCGCGGCGAACTCGCGCCGGCGCTGCGCGGCTATCGCGAGATCGTAGACGCGCTGCCGGCCACGCCGTATCCGCTCGTCGAAGGCATGGCCTGGAACAATCTCGGCCTCGTCTACGGCCGGCTCGGCGATCGTCGCGCGCAGGAAGACGCCTACCGCCGCGCGAGCGCCGCGTGGACCGCGAGCGGCGACCGCGCCGGCCTCGCCGAAACCGAACTCAACGCGGCCGACGCGCTGCTCGACGCGGGCCGCGTCGACGACGCGGAAGCGGCGTATCGCCGCGCGCTCGCGTTCGACCGCGAGCACGGCTTCAAGCGCGAAGAAGTGCACGCGCTCGGCGGCCTGGGCCGGGCGGCCGTCGCGCGGCGCGACTGGCCGCAGGCGCAGACGCAGCTGGACGCCGCGCGCGATCTTGCCAGGCAGATCCGCGCCGAAGCGCTCGAAGCCGGCATCGAACAAGGACTCGGCGATCTCGCGAGCGTGCGCGGCGACGCGAAGGCGGCCGGCGACGCGTATGCGCGAAGCCTCACGCTCGCCGAAAAAACCGGCGACCGCGCGACGCGCGTCGCGGCGCAGGCGAGCCTCGCGCGGCTCGACGCCGACGCCGGCCGGCTCGACGCGGCGCAAAAGCGCATCGAAGGCGCGCTCGCGCTGATCGAATCGGAGCGCGCGGCGATACCCGATCCGCAGCTGCGCACGACGTATTTTTCGACGCAGCGCGCGTACTACGACCTCTACGTCGACGTGCTGATGCGCCGCCATGCGCGCTCGCCGCGTGACGGCTACGCGGTACGCGCGCTCGTCGCGGCCGAGCGGGCGAGGACGCGCGCGCTGCTCGATCTCGTCGTCGCGCGGCGCATCGATCTCGCGCCGCGCATCGATGCCGCGCTCGCGGCGACCTTGCGCGATGCCGAGGACACGCGCCGCGAACTCGCGTGGCGATACGCGCAGCTGCCGGCCGATGCCGACGTCGCCGCGCGCGACGCGCTGCGCGACGACATCGACCGCGCCGAGCGCGAACTCGACGCCGCACGCGGTCGCGTGCGCGACGCCGATCCGCGCTATGCCGCGCTCGCGCAGCCGGCGCCGCTCGACGTCGCCGCCGTGCAGCGCGATCTCGACCCCGGCACGGCGGTGTTCGAATACTGGCTCGGCGAGACGCGCGGCACCGCGTGGCGCGTGACGCGCGACGGCGTCGATGCGATCGCGCTGCCGCCGCGCGAAAAACTGGAGCGCGACATCGACGCGCTGCGCGAACGCTTGCACGCGTCAGACGCGGTCGCCACGACATCGATCGACGCGCTGGCGGCGCGACGCCGCGCCGACGATGCCGCGACGCTGCAGCTCGCGGCCAGGCTCGGCGAACGGGTGCTGCCACGCGCGTGGCGCGACGGCGCGAGTCGGCACGTCGTGATCGCCGACGGCGGCTTGCTGCGTATTCCCTTTGTATTGTTTGCGCCGGACGCGGCGGCGGCGCCGGTCTACGCGCCGTCGCTGACGACCTTGCGCGAAATCCGGCGCCGCCCGCGCGGCGCGGCCGGTCGCGCGTATGCGGTGATCGCCGATCCGGTGTTTCGCGCCGACGATCCGCGGTTGCCCGCGTCGCCGGCGTCGCCCGATACGGCCGTCGCGTGGCGATCTGCCGCGCCGACCGACCTGCGCGAACTGCCGCGCCTTCGCGAGACGCGCCGCGAAGCGCAGGCGATCGCCGCGCTGCGTGCCGATCCCGCGCCGTGGATCGCGACCGACTTCGCCGCGAACCGGCGCGACGTGCTCGCGGCCGACTGGTCGCGCTATGCCGGCGTGCACTTCGCGACGCATGCGCTCGTCGACCGGCGCAATCCGGAACTGTCGGGCATCGTGCTGTCGCTGTACGACAAGGACGGGCGTCCCGACGACGGTTTCCTGCGCGCTGGCGACGTCTACCGGCTCGACATGCCGGTCGACCTCGTCGTGCTCAGCGCGTGCGATTCGGCCGACGGCGAAGCGCCGGGCGCCGAAGGCGTCTACAGCCTGTCGCGCGCGTTCTTCCATGCCGGCGCGCGCCGCGTCGTCGCGAGCCTGTGGCCGGTGGACGACCGCGCGGGCGCGCAGTTCATGGAACAATTCTACAAGGCGCTTTTGCAAGAGGGCGCGGCGCCGGAAGTCGCGCTGGCGGCGGCTCAGCGGCAGTTGCGCGAATCGCCGCGCTGGCGCGCGCCGACATACTGGGCCGCGTTCGTGCTGCAGGGCGATTACACGCGGTCGGCGCCGCGATGAGCCGGACGGCGACCGCGCACGGCGATGCGTTCGACACGCTGCTCGGCGCGCTCGCGGCCGAACCGGGCGGCGGCGCGCGCGCGTACGAGCGATTGCGCGAACGGCTGCTCGCGCTGCTGCGCGTCTACGTGCCGGCCGAAGCCGACGCGCTCGCCGACGTCGTGCTCGACCGGCTGGCGCGGCGCATCGCCGAAGGCGTCGCGATCGACGACGTGCGCGCGTACGCGCTCGGCATCGCGCGGCTCGTCGTCAAGGAGGCGCGGGCGCGCGAAATGCGGCAGCGCGACGCGGCGGCCGATCCGACGCTCGTCCCGGATGCCGACGACGACGATCGCGAAACGCGCGATGCCGCGCTCGCGGCATTGCGTGCGTGCCTGGCGCAGATCGATGCGGCGGCGCGCGCCTTGATCCTCGCGTACTACGGCGCCGACGGCGGCGCGCGCATCCGCGAGCGGCAGCGGCTCGCCGACGCGTGCGGCAGCACGCTCAACGCGCTGCGCAACCGCGCGTTGCGGCTGCGCGTGCGGATCGAGGAATGCCTGAAGCGCCGGCTCGGCGACGGAGGCCTCGCGTGATGGATCGCCGCGCGCCGACACACTCGGGAACGACCCGAACAAAAACGCCATGACCGACGCGAACGCGCCGACCGACGACACCTTGCGCCGCTGGCTGCTGCAGCAGCTGACGGACGCCGACGCGCAAGCGCTCGACGCGCGGCTGATGCACGACGACGCGCTCGCCGAGCGCCTGCGCGAGGCCGAGACCGATCTGATCGACGATGCCGCGCGCGGCGCGCTCGGCGCGGACGACGCCGAGGCGTTCAGACGGTATCGGCTCGTCGACCCGCAAACGCGCGAGCGGCTGGTCGCGGCACGCGCGTTCGCGCGATTGCGCGAGGAAGAAGGCGGGCAGGAGGTCGTGCGACGTCCGCATCGCCGTCGCCTTGCGTGGCTCGCCGCGGCGGCGATCGCGGCGGCGGCGATCGTGCTGCCGATGCGCTGGACGTCCCCGCCGGCAACGCTGCCGACGTACGTGCTGCTCGCGCAGACCGCGCGAGGCGCCGAGGCGGCGTTGACGCTGCCGGCACCGCAGACGGCGGTGCGCCTGCAAGTGGAAGTCGCCGACGCGACGCGGCGCTATGCGCTCGCGATCGAGACGAACGGTCGCCGCACGCCGCTCGCGCGGGACCTCGTTCCACGCGAGGCCGACGGGTATGCGTACGTCGAAGCGCGCGTCGAGGCGGCGCTATTGGGGCAGGGACGTCGCCGCGTGGTGTTGATCGCAGCGTCGGGCGAGGTCGAGCGCGATTGGACGGTGGTCGTCGGGGCGGCTGGCGAATGAGAGGGAACAAGCAACCTTCAGCGAAACCGCGATGCCGATGCAGATCCCTCCGATGTGCGGTTGAGTTGCACCTGCACCCGATGTTCCCGGCAGTGCCGAAACGCGCCTTGCTCGTGGCCGACGTTTGCCATTCCCGACATTCAAGCTTCCGAGACAAACAGCCGCACCGCCTGGAACATACCTGGACGGGCCATTCGTTCGCCTCGGTCCGAACCGCGTTACGATTTCTTCTTCGCATCCATGACCGCGGTGCGCGTCTCTTCCAGATCAATGTCCGACATACGCCATACGCAACGCAAGCAACAGGTCGCAACACGTGCGGCGTTCTTCGTTCCCGGTTTCGTCATCGCCTGCTGGGGACCTTTGGTGCCGTTCGCCAAAGCGCGCGCGGGTTTGAATGACGCGATGCTCGGGGTGGTATTGCTATGCCTGGGGCTCGGCTCGCTGATGGCAATGCCGCTCTCCGGAATGCTCGCGGCGAAGCACGGCTGCAGAAACGTCATGGCCGCGACCGTGGCGGCGATGGTCCTGATCCTGCCGCTGCTCGCCGTGGTGTCGTCGCCGATCGCGATCGGCCTCGTCCTGCTTGCGTTCGGCGGGGCCGTCGGCGCGATGGATTGCGTGATGAATATTCAAGCCGTCGTCGTCGAACGCGAGTCGGGCCGGTCCATGATGTCGGGCTTCCATGCCTTCTACAGCGTTGGAAGCCTCGTCGGCGCAGCCGCGGTTTCCCTTTTGCTTTCCATCGGAGCGAACGCGCTGGTTGCGACGCTCGCCGTTGCCGCAGGCGCAGTGTCAGTAACGCTGCTGTCGATGTTCCACTGGCGTACCGAACGCGCATCGCATGACGGCGCCACGTTCGCGCTCCCGAGGGGCGTCGTCATCTTCATCGGCGCCATCTGCTTCGTAACCTTCCTCGCGGAAGGCTCGATGCTCGACTGGAGTGCGGTGTTCCTGCATGAAGTCCGATCGGTCGACATCTCGCATGCGGGCTGGGGATTTGTTGCGTTCAATCTTGCGATGACCGTGACGCGCCTCCTCGGCGACAAGGCGGTCGACCGGCTCGGTCGTTCGCCGGCGGTTCTGATCGGAGGGCTGCTGGCGGGCGCGGGCTTCGCGCTGGCCACGTGGGCGCCGAGCTTTGAACTCGCGTTGCTTGGCTATGCGCTAGTCGGTGTGGGTTGCGCGAACATCGTGCCCGTCATGTTCACGCTTGCCGGAAAGCAGACTCGCATGCCGGAGCGCATCGCGATACCCGCCGTAACGACGATGGGTTACGCAGGTGTGCTCCTGGGACCGGCGTCGATTGGCTTCATCGCGCAGCAATGGTCGCTGCAGGTCGCCTTCCTTCTGGCGGCAGCGGCGCTCGCCTGCGTGGGCGTGATGGGGTCGTTGCTTCGCCCCCACTGACGATGCGGCCTGTGCCCGGCGACGAGACTTGCTGCGGCGCGTGATCCGCGAGCGGCAGTCGCGTCGGACGTCTGGCTCGGCCCGACGCGCGCTGGTCCTTTCAATCTGGAATCTCCGGCTTTGGCGACATGCGCCGCGGCGGAAAACGGAAACGGCCGGCGGCCCACCCACGCCGCCGGCCGTCGTTCGCTCAGTTGCGCCGATACGCGTACTCATACGCGAAATGCGACGCCGCCTTGTTCTGCCAGTTGTTGAGCAGGTGATACGTGCGGCGCCAGAGCCACCATTTGATCTTGATGCCGAACAGCTTGAAGCTGATCTTGCGGCCGCGCTGGTATTCCTTCATCTGCGCGGCGAACAGCGGATGCACCGGGCGCACGCCGTCCGGGCCGGCCGCGTAGATCGCCGCGTCGGTGATCGCGCTCGATTCTTCGCGCATCGGATTGCCGAACAGGTTGTCGCGGTACGGGCGCGGCACCCACGCGCTCTGGTTCGACGCCGACGGCAGCGGGTTCGCGTCGTCGGTTCCGCCGAGGAACGAATGGTCGACCGCGCCCTGGATGAACGAATAGACGTTGCGCAGGCGGCGGCGCGAATCGAGGATCGTGCCGGAGAACGCGTCCTCGACCGGCATGACCATGCCGCTGGGCGCGAGCCACGGCGAGCACATCGCGCTCATGTACTTGAGCGGCACGATCGCCTTGACGCGGCGCTGATCCCAGAACTGCCCGACCGCGCGGCCGAACGGAATGCCGAGGTCGAACGCCTTGACGAGGCCCGTGACCATGAAGCCGGTCGACGGAATCGCCCACGGCGCGACCGGCGTCGGATTGCCGCACGACGAATCCATCGTCACGACGCCGTCGTCGTTGCCGGGATGCACGAGCTTGGTGCCGAGGATGCCGAACGCGTAGTTGCCGCGCGTATGCGCGCCCGACACCGTGATCGTGGTAACCGGCGACTCCTCCATCACGGGATGCCAGCGCTGATGCGTATACAACGGCGTCAAGTCCACGAGTACCGTCTGGAGCGCCGCGGCGAGGCTCCAGCCGCAGTTGCCGCCGCCGCCGAACCACGACGAGATGACGTCGCACAGCGGGTCGGTCGGATCCATGAGGCTCGACAGTGCGATCGCGGCGCTCGCCAGGCGGCTGCCCGACAGCGCCGACGCCATCGCGATGTGGCCGCGGAAGCGCTTGACCAGCGGCTTGTACGCCGCGCCGTAGTCGCCGAGCTGCAGGCGGCCCATCGCGCTGTTCATGATCAGGCCGCCGGTGGAATGCGTCACGACGATGCAGCCGTTCGCGCAGAACGGCATCTTGACGACGCTGTCGGGCGGATAGCTCGGCGGCGTCAGCACGTTCTGCCCGGTGTTCATCGCGCGGATGACCTGGGTCAGAAAGGCGTGCTGCGCGTATTCGAGGCGCTGCGCGGTGCTCCACGCGACGATCAGCAGGCGGTTGCCCTTCGGCACGTAGCTCGGCGAGCCGCCGGCCGGCCACTGGTAGCCGGCGAGCGCGTTGTTGTACGGATTGCCGATGTCCCACAGGTGCTCGCGAATGTGCGGCGTCCAGTATTCGACCGCCTTGTCGTAGAAATAGCCGCCCGGCTGGTACGCCGACTGGGTGTTGGGCCACAGGCTCGTGGCGCCCTGATGGCCCGACATGGCGTCGGTCAGCGCCTTCATCGACAGGCCGTGGATGTAAATGATGTCGCGGCCGGCGAACGGCTCGCCGTCGCGCAGGAACACCTCGCTGTCGCACGGATAGACCTGTTTCTTGTAGTAGCACACCGGCTTGGCGTTGAACGCCGGCAGCTTCGGCAGCTGCAGGTCGGGCAGACCGCCCAGCAGGTCGGGCAGCAGATCCTTTTCGAACGTATCGACGGTCGCGTCGTTGGCGATGTCGGCGTCGGATTCGGGTTCCTCGGCTTCCGGCGGCAGCGTGCCGCCGATCGACGGTTCGCACGGCAGCGGGTACATCGCGTCGGTCGTCGTGTCGAGGTCGGGATACACGGTCGAGAGCGGGCCGACTTCCTCG
The DNA here is from genome assembly GCF_025717065.2 of Tahibacter soli. GTDB lineage: Bacteria > Pseudomonadota > Gammaproteobacteria > Xanthomonadales > Rhodanobacteraceae > Tahibacter > Tahibacter soli. Next base: position 207,008 of record NZ_JAOVZO020000014.1, read on the forward strand.
TCGACGTCTTCCGGACCTTCGATCTCGGTCGCGCCGGCCGGCAGCGTGACGTTGCCGCGCGGATCGAGCTTGGCTTCTTCGGGACACGGAACGGCCCAGGCCGCGGGCAGAAACGCGAACAGGGCGAGGCCGCCGAAACGGGCGAGCGTTCGGGTGCGGTGCATGAGGGGAATCTCCTGGCATTGAGGTCCGCCGCCGCGCCGGCGGCGCGTGGGGCGGACCTCTCGATGCTAGGAATCCCGACCGGGCAAAGCTGGGAACGATGCGGGAACGAAGCGGGACGCGAACCGCTACGGAACGACGATCGCGTTGCCCGTGCGGTCGTACGCGTAGTCGAGCACCGTCGCCGGATAGCCGTTGCCGGCGGCGGCCTTGAGATGCACGTAGCCGTAGTTCACCTGGCCGGTGGCCTCGTTGTAGAACTTGAAGCCGAGGTAGCCGGTCGCGCCGGGCGTCCAGTTTTCCAGTTGTTTGGACGTCTGCGCGTACCAGATCGTGCCGTCGGGGCCGACCGTCCGGCCGCGCTGCAGCACCGAGTAGCGCACGGCGCCGGTGTCGTTGACGTCGATCACGCCGCCGACCGCCGCGTTCGCGACCATGTCCGCGTACCAGTACACGTACAGCGACGGCGAGGGGGCTTGCGTGGCGAGATACAGGTTCACGTCGGCGACGAAGTCTTCGCGCCACGGGCCGTGTTCGCCGGTCACGAGGTCGATCGCGAGGCCGTCGATGTCGGCCGGCACCGGCCAGTTCAGCGGGCCGCTCGCGACGATGTCGCCGCCGTTGCCGCCCGCGCCGTCGAAGCCGTCGCGGAAGATCGTGTCGGCGGCGGAAGGCGGCGTCACGGTCGCGGCGACCGGCACCGCGAACGACGGATGCGCCGGATCGTTCGTCGTCACGCACAGCACGCCGTCGTGCGGGCCGGCCGCGAGCGCCGAGGCGTCGGCCGCGACCCACACGTCGATCGAATCGCCGGCCGCGAGCGTGCCGGCGACCGGCGTCGCGGTCAGCCATGCGGCATCGCCGGCCATCGCGCACTGGCTCGACGCCGTGGCGTTCGTGAAATTCAGCGCGGCGGTGCCGACGTTCGCGATCGTCACGCGTTCGGCGCGCGTTTCGCCCGCCTCGACATCGATCGTCAGCGCGTTCGCCGACAGCGCGGCGGCGGGGCCGGTGGGACCGGCGGCGCCGAGCGTCACCGAGTCGATCCACCAGCCGTTCGGCGCCGGCGCGACGCTGGACGAATCCGTGCCGAAGCGCCAGCGGAAGCGCACGTCGCGGTTCGCGGCGGCGGCGGGCAGCGTCACGCGCGTCGTCAGGAACGTGTTGCGCGTGCCGCCGGCCCACGCGGCGCGCGCGCCGAGCGGATTGCCGCCGCAGCAGGCCGGCAGCGTCGCGGTGTAGCCGCCCGACACGAACGCGCCGCCCGCCGTGACGATATCCTGGAACGGCGCGCCGTCAATCGCGATTTCCAGCACGCCGCCGTCGTACGGGCTCGTCTCGTGCGCCCAGCGATGGCGGAACGCGAGCTCGTCGTTCGCGCCGGCGTGCACGACCGGGCTGTACAGGCTGCTTTCGCCGGCCGCCGCCGGTTCCGGCACGTACGCGGCGTTCGGCGCGCCGTCGAACACGGCCGTCTGCGTGGCGAAGGCCGTGCCCGCGCCCGACGCGTCGGTCGTCCAGCCGGCCGGCAATGCCGGTGCGGTCACGTCGTCGAAATTCCACGACGCGCCCTGCGCCGGCGCGCTCGTCGCGATCGACAGCGACCACACTTCGCTGCCGCCGTTCGGCGTGGTGCCGAGGTGCGTCACGGCGCCGGTCGCGGTGTCGACCGTGTACACCTGGCCCTGGAACGCGCCGCCCGCGCCGAGCGCGCCAAACGCGGCCCAATACAGCGTGTCGGTGCGCTTGTCGAAATCCATGCCCTGCGCGTAGGCGGCGTTGACGCCGGTCGGGCCGATCACGTCGACGTCGCCCGTCGTCTTGTTCACCTTGACGAGATAGTTGTCGTACGGGTCGACCAGGTTGATCGCGTAGATCTCGCCGACGGAATTGATCGCGAGGTCCATCAGCACGAAATCGCCCGAACCGCCGGCGATCGGCGCGACCGGCGTCACCGCGGCGGTGACCGTATCGATCGTGTACAGATTGCAGCCGACGCCGACGACGTGGTTGCAGGCCGCCGCGTAGACGTTGTCGGTGACCGGATCCCACTTCATGCCGACCCAGAATTCGCCTTCGACCGGCGGCACTGCGTCGCCGATCTCTTCGGGCGTGCCGTCGGCCGTGCTGATCGTCGTCAGCCGGTTCGCGTTGCCGACGAAATACTGCTTGCTGAAATCGTTGCGGACGAACGTGCCGGTCCACAGCTGCGGATCGGGCGGCGGCGGGCCGACCGCGGCGAAATTCGTCGGCGCGGACGCGTCGAACGCCGTGTAGTAGCGCGTGAAGCTCAGCGTCATTTCCAGCGCGTACGCCGGCACGGAACCGAGCAGAAGGTGCACCGAGCGCGGCGTCGCGCCGGGCGCGGCGGCCGGCACGGGCCGCGCCGCCTGCACGTCGGGCGTGAGCGTGCCGCGCGTCGGCGCGGTATCGGCGAAGGCGGGTACGGTCGGCGCGCCGGCCAGCAGCAGCGGCAGGAGCAGGGTCGGCAATCGGCGTGAGATCGGATTCACTGTGGATGTCCCGTATCGGTTGAAAGCGCTCGCGCATGGCGCGGCGGACCGCGGACGATCACAGCCGAATGCGCGACCCGACGCGCCGCGCGACCATGGCCGTTTCATGAGCGATTCGGTCAACCGGTTGAAATAAAAGGAAACGATGCACACGGCGCGCGCGTCGAATCAGCGCAGCTGCCGCGCCGCGGCGGCGAGATCGCCGGGCAGCGGCCGTTCGCCGGCCAACGCGCGCACGCCGGCGAGCGCGTGCGCGAACGCCTCGGGCTGGCGCAGCGCGAGATACAGCCGTGCCTGCAGCACGGCGCAGGCGTAGTCGCGATCGGCCCACTGGCTCGCCTGGCCCGCGACCGTCGTCGCCTGCGCCAGATCGCCGGCCGCCAGCAGCGATTGTCCATAAGACACCACGACTTCGGCGATATCCGCCGGCGCGCCGCTGCGGCGCGCGACCGTCAGCGCGGCTTCGTATGCGCGGCGCGCGGCGAGATTATCCGACGACCATTGCGATTCGGCGTCGGCGATGCGCGCATAGATCGACGTCGCGTCGTCGCTCTGCGGCTGCGCCACGAAACGGCGCGTTTCGGCGTCGGCCGCCGCCGCGTCGCCGGCCGCGCGCAGCGCACGGATCATGAGCAGCGTCGCGTCGTTGCGGATGCGCGCGTAGACCGGCGAGGCGAGATCGGGCTCGCGCAGCCGCGTCATGGCGGCGGCGGCGCGCGCCGCCGCGCCGGACGCGTCGTCCGCGGCGTAGGCGAGGTGCGCCAGCTCGATGCGGATCGTCGCGTCCATGCCGGCGACCTGCGCCGACGCGGCATTGCCGGCGAGCGCATCGAGGAGCGTGCGTGCGGCCTGCAGCCGGCCGTTCTGCGCGGCGACGCGCGCGGCGGCGTAGCGGAACAGCGCGTCGGTCAGCGGCTGGTCGAGCCGCGGCAGCCACGGTTCGGCGCGGTCGATCGACGCCTGCGCGGCCTGCGGCTGCAGCAGCGAAAGCTGCTCGGTCGCGGCGTTGCCGAGCGCGTCGACCAGTCCGTCGGCGTCGCCGAAACGCTCGAAGCGGTCGGCCGCTTCGTTCCACATCGCGAGCGCTTCGGCATGGCGCGCGCGCACCGCGAGCAGCGTCGCCTGCTGGCCGTGCAGCCGCGCCAGCTGCAGGCTCGCGCCCGCGAGTTCGAACGCGATGCGCGCCTGCGAAAAGTCGGCGTCGGCGCGGTCGAGATCGCCTTGCACCATCGTGAAGATGCCGCGGCCGTACAGCGCCTCGCCGAGCCATTGCGGCGCGTTGAGGCCGCCGAGCACGCGGATCGCCTCGTCGAGCTTCGCCGTCGCGCCGGCGAGGTCGCCTTCTTGCGCGATGGGCCCCGAGACGCCGATCAGCGCACGGGCGCGCGTCGTCGCGTCGACGTCCTGCGTCGCGGCGCGGTCGAGAATTTCGAGATAGCCCTGTTTCGCGGCGGCCATGCGCTGCGTCGCGAGATCGACGTCGGCGCGGCGCAGCAGCCACGGCACGCCGTCGCGCAGCGGCGCCGGCGCGGCGTCGACGAGTTCGCGCGCGGCGGCGTAGTCGCGATCGAGCGTCGCCGCGTCGATGCGCTCGAGCCATTGCGCGGCCGACGCGTCGCCGTGCGCGGCGCCGACGTCGGCGCTCGTGCGGCCGATCGCGGCGAGCAGGCGCCGGCTCGCCTCGCGCGTCGCGGCGATCGCGCCGTCGCCGCTGCCTTCGACTTCGCGGCGCACGCGGCCGTCCTCGCGCCATTCGATGCGGGTGACCCAGCCGTTGGCGACGCGCCGCGCCGTCGCGGCAACGAAACGACCGGCGCCGGTCGCCGCGCCGACGCGATCGTCGTCGAGCAGCGCGACGCGGTCGTTGCGCGCCGCCGCGGCGATGTTGTCGCTCGGCACGACGCGCAGACCCGCGGCGCGCAGGTCGTCGGCGATGCGGTCCATCAGGCCCAGGCGCAGCCAGGCCGATTCGGGCTCGGTGCCGGTCGCGACCGGCAGCACCGCGACGACGTCGCTCATGCCGCCGGCGGCCGGCGCTCGCAGCAACCACGCGGCCAGCGCGGCGACGGCGGCGAGCGCGGCGACGCCGGCCGCGACGACGCGGGCAGGGCGGTGCCGCCTGCCCGGCGGTGCCGCAGGCGCTTGCTTTTCGGACACGTGCGTTTCGGTCGGATCGGCCGCGTCGCCGACCTGCGTCTGCGCGACCCAGCGATAGCCGAAACGCGGCACGGTACGCACGAACGCCTGCGCTTCGCCTTCGTCGCCGATCGTGCGGCGCAGCTTGCGCATGAGCTGGCCGAGCTGCGCGTCGGTGACGTCGGCGCGGCCCCACACCGCGGCTATCAGCTCGTCGCGGCCCACCGCGCGGTCGCGGTGCTCGATCAGCCAGACGAGCCCGTCGAACACTTTCGGCGAGACGTTCACGAGCGTGCCGCCGGCCTGCAGTTCGCGCGCGGCGACATCGAGGCGGAACGTCGCGAAACGATAGACGGGTCGAATCATTGCTCGTGCGTGGATGGCGCCGCCGCCGGTACGATCGCAGGTCGGAACGACAGACGGCCGCGGCGATCGCGCGTTGCTGACGACGGATACGGCGGGTCCGGCAGGTTCCGCCGCGAGTCACTATAGAGGATTCGCGCGGGCGCTCCATCGCCATTCGGCGATGTTCCGTTCGCTGCCGGCCGCTCTATACTCGCGCGATGTTCGACGTCCACGACAACAAGGTGCGCGACGGCCACTAGGGAACACAACCCTAGGAGTCGCCATGTATCTGCTTGCCGGGCCCGACGCGGGCCCGTTCACCTTGCTGCACCTTCCCACGGGTGAGATCCGCCTCTACGCGACCGCCCGCGCGGCTGCCGCGTTTCTGCGCGCGCGCGGCATCGCCCGTCTCGTCGGCGATCCGGCGTTCGCCGAGCTGGTCCGCCCGACCGTCAATCGCTCGCTCGACATCGCGCAATGGCGCCTGACGAACGTCTACGGCGAACGCCTGTCGTCGGCCGATCTGCCGGCGGCGCCGTTGCCGCCGCGACGTCGCGACGGCGGATTCGGGGCAGGTTGGCGTCTGCACTGGCGCGCGGCACGGCTGTTTCGCGTCGTGCGCGAAGCGGCGTCGCGCGACGATCTGGAAGCGCCGCCGCGCGCGTCGCGCCGCGCACATCTGCTGCCGACCGTCTGGGACGACCTGACGCGTCACACCGAGCGTTGCTGGAAGCGCCAGCGCCGCACGCAGTGGAAGCTGCGCCGGGCGGATTGACCGTCGCCGGTCGCGCGTCGCGCGGCGTACGGATCGCCCGCGCGCCGCGCTTAACGCGCGACTGAGATTCGCATCAGGGGTCTTTACACCGCGCCGCGGAAACTGCGCCGCGCCGCCCGCCGGCGGCGCCTTCCGTCCGCGCCATGCACCCGACATCCAGCCCCCGGTACGGCCGTCTCGACGGCCGCGCCGCCGTCTTTCCGCGCAGCGGCGTCGTGCCGCTGCGCGACGCGATTTCGCAACACGTTTACTTGTACTTTTTGCTGCTTTGCGCATTCGTCGCACGCTTGACGACCATCGGCGCGTATCCGCTGACGGACAACACCGAGGCGCGCTACGCAGAGATCGCGCGCAAGATGGTCGAGACGGGGCAGTGGCTCGTGCCGCAGATCGACTACGGCGTTCCGTTCTGGGGCAAGCCGCCGCTGTCGATGTGGCTGACGGCGGCCTCGTACGAGGCGTTCGGCGTGAGCGCGTTCGCCGCGCGGCTGCCGTCGCTGCTGCTCGGCGTCGCGGTCTGCGTGCTCGTCTATCGTCTCGGCGCTTCGCGCGGCGGTCGCGAGCTCGGGTTGCGCGCGAGCGTCGTCGTCGGCACGAGCCTTTTGATGTTCGTGAGCGCCGGCGCCGTGATGACCGACCCCGCGATGTTGTTCGGCATCGCGTTGTCCATGACCGGCTACTGGTTCGCATTGGCCGAACGTTCGCGCCGCTGGGGCTATCTGTTCTTCATCGGCCTCGCTATCGGCCTCCTCGCCAAGGGCCCGGTCGCGACCGTGCTCACGGTGCTGCCGATCGGCGTATGGGCGATCGCCACCGGCCGCGTCGCCGAAAGCCGGCGCCGGCTGCCGTGGCTCGGCGGCAGCCTCGTCGCGATCGTGCTCGTCGTGCCGTGGTACTGGGCCGCGGAAGCGGCCAGCCCCGGCTTTCTGCGCTACTTCCTCGTCGGCGAGCATCTGCAGCGCTTTCTCGTGCCCGGCTGGAAGGGCGATCTGTACGGCGTCGGACACGAATACCCGCGCGGCACGATCGGGTTGTTCGCCCTCGCCGGCACGCTGCCATGGTCGCCGTGGCTGTTGTGGCGGATCGGGCGGCACGGTCTTGCGCGAACGGTCGAGCCGCTGCGCGCCGGCGACGGCTGGGGCTGGTATCTCGTCTGCTGGATGCTCGCGCCGGTCGCGTTCTTCACGCTGTCGCGCAATATCCTGCCGACGTACGTCTTGCCGGGTATCGCCGCGTTCGGTCTCGTCGTCGCGCACGCGTGGCAGCGGCGCGACGTGTCGGCGCCGCGGCGGCATTTCGTGTTGCTGGCGCTCGCTGCGCCGGCGCTGGCCGCGCTGCTGCTCGCGGCGTGGACGCGCGTCGGTTTTCAGTCGCAGCGGGAAATCGTGTCGGCGTATCGCGCGGCGTCGACGCGCGATGCGTCGCTCGTGTACTTCCGTCAGCGGCCGTATTCGGCGGCGTTTTATTCACAGGGCCGCGCGCGGCAGGCCGACGACGTGCAGGCGCTGCGCGAGCATCTCGAACGGTCGCCCGGTGCCTATGTCGCGACGGAAGCGCGTGCGCTGGCATTGCTGCCCGAGGACCTGCGCGCACGGCTCGCGGAAGTGGCGACGTCGCAGACCGGCAAATACGTGCTGCTGCACGCGGACGGGGATGAAACGGCGGGCCGGGAGGCGCCGGCCGGAAACAGCGGCTTTCGCGGCGACGAACCGATCCGTGATGCGCACGGATCGGCGCCGCTCGTTGCTTCGACTACAGCTTGCCGCGCGAACGCAGGTTGCTGCGGAGGCGGTTTTTGCGGCGACGGGCGCGGGAACGCTTCATGGTGAGTCCTTGTGGGTGGTCTTGAACCGGCGATTGTCGCACAGCTTGCGCGCCGGCGGCCCGTGCCGGCGCCTTTTGGCCGCCGCCACGACACCGTTCGCTGCATCGCGCCTGCTCGAACCGCGCCGTTGCGGCAAACTCCGCGGGTGAAAACCCGCCATTTCCTGCTCATCGCCGCCGCGTTCTGGACCGTGTTCGGCATCGTGACCGGCATCCTGGTCTGGATCAGCATGTTGAGCCACGGCCACTCGGTGCCGCGGCTGCTCGGCTATTTCCTCGTCGTCTGGCTCGCCTGGCTGGTGCCGACCTATGCCATCGCGCGGCTCGCCCGGCGGTTTCCGGTGGTGCCGCCGCGGCCGTCGAGCGTGCTCGTGCACGTGGCGGCCGCAACCGGCATCGCGATCGCGCACGCGCTGTACGAAGTGGCGATGATGCTGTGGCTGCAACCGTACGACCGGATGACCTCGAACCTGTCGCAGGTGAATTTCGGCAGCGTGCTGTTCTCGCGCGTGCCGCTCGAGTGGATCCTCTACTGCCTGGTGCTCGGCGGCGTGCTCGCGTTCGAGTACTACCAGCGCTATCACGAGCGCGCGCTGCTCGCCGCGCAACTCGAACGGTCGCTCGCCGACGCGAAGCTGCATGCGCTGGAACTGCAGCTGCAGCCGCACTTCTTGTTCAATACGCTCAACGCCATCGCCGGTCTCGTGCGCAGCGGGCGCAACGAGCAGGCCGTCACGATGATCGCGGGACTCGCCGACCTGTTGCGCTATTCGCTCGATCACGCGGGACGCCAGCGCGTGCCGCTGGCCGAGGAGATGGACATGGTCGAGCGCTATCTCGAAATCGAGAACGCGCGGTTTCCCGATCGCATGTCGTTTCGCGTCGACGTGGCCGACGGCGCCGGCCGCGCGCTGGTGCCGAACCTGATCCTGCAGCCGCTCGTGGAAAACGCGGTGCGCCACGGCATCGCCGGCATGGCCGCGGCGGGCACGATCGCGGTCGAAGCCGGCCGCGTCGGCGATCGCCTGCACATCCGCCTGCGCAACAGCGGCTCGCTCGCGGCCGCGCCGGTCGAAGGCATCGGCCTGCGCAACACGCGCGAGCGGCTGCGCACGCTGTACGGCGACGCGGCGGTGTTCGGCCTCGCCGCCGCGGGCGGCGGCGTGCTCGCGATACTCGATCTGCCGTGGGAACAGACATCGTGAGCGAAACGGGCGCCGCGCCGCTGAAAGTGCTGATCGTCGACGACGAGCCGCTCGCGCGCGAAGGGCTGGATGCGCTGTTGTCCAAAGATCGCGAAGTGGAAGTCGTCGGGCAGGCGACCGGCGTCGACGCGATCGCGCTGATCGCGCAACTGCGTCCGGATATCCTGTTCCTGGACATCCAGATGCCCGAGGTCGACGGTTTCGCGCTGCTCGAACGCGTCGGCGCCGACGCGGTGCCGGCGATCGTCTTCGTCACCGCGTACGATCGCTACGCGCTGCGCGCGTTCGACGTGCACGCGCTCGACTATCTGCTCAAGCCGTTCACCGACGCGCGTTTCGCCAGCGCGCTGGCGCGTGCGAAGGAGCGCGCGCGCAGCCGCCGGCACGGTGTGCTCGACGCGCGCATCGCCGATCTCCTGCGCGAGCGGCTGTCGCCACGCAAGCGGTTTCTGGTGCCGGCGCGCGACAAGACGATCGTCGTCGACGCGAACGACGTCGACTGGATCGAAGCGGCCGACTACTACATCTGCCTGCACGTCGGCGGCGCGAGCCATCTGTTGCGCGACACGATGGACGAGATCGAGCGCCAGCTCGACCCGCAGCAGTTCTTTCGCGCGCACCGCTCGGCGATCGTCAACCTCGCGCGCGTGCGCGAGATCCATCCGCTGTTTCGCGGCGACTGCGAACTGAAACTCGCCGACGGCACCGCCGTGCGCCTCTCGCGCAACCGCCGGCGCGAATTCGAGGCGCGCTTCGCGCAGATCGGCGTGCGCCGCTGACCCGTTCGCTGCATCGCGGCGCCCGTCCGCTGCCAATCGGTTTTGCGAACCCGCCGACCGGCGCATCGTGGCAACGTCCATCGGGAGTTGCTCATGACGCCGTCCAATCGTTTCAAAATCGCACTGTTCGTTCTGCTTCAATCGCTCGCCGCCGCCGCGCAGGCCGGCGATGCGCGCGGCGACCTCGTCGTCGACGCCGCCTGGCTTGCGGCGCACGTCGACGATCCGGACCTCGTGCTGCTGCACGTCGGCGATCGCGGCGAATACGCGAAAGGCCACATCCGCGGCGCGCGCCTCGTGTCGCTCGACGACGTATCGGTGTCCGAGCACACGCGCGACGGGCTGATGCTGGAAATGCCGGACGCCGACGCGCTGCGCGCGCGTCTGGAAAAACTCGGCATATCCGACGCGTCGCGCATCGTCGTGTACTACGGCAACGACTGGGTCAGTCCGGCCACGCGCGTCGTGTTCACGCTGCAGTACGCGGGCTTGGGCGACCGCACGACGTTGCTCGACGGCGGCATGCCCGCCTGGGTGAAGCAGGGCGGGGCGCTGAGCAAGGACGTACCCGAAGCGCGGCCCGGCAAGCTCGCGGCGCTCGCGATCGAGCCGCTGATCGTCGACGCGGACTACGTGCGCGAGCACCGCGCGACGCCGGGTATCGCGATCGTCGACGGGCGCGCCGCCGCGTACTACGACGGCGTCGAAACCGGCGGCGCGCACGGGCAGACCGACCGCACCGGCCATGTCGCCGGCGCGCGCAGCATTCCGTTCACCGAACTCACCGACGACACGCTGCGGCTGCGCCCGACCGCCGAACTCAAGGCACGGTTCGACGCGGCCGGCATCGCGCCGGGCGACACGATCGTCGGCTACTGCCATATCGGCCAGCAGGCCACGGCGATGCTGTTCGCCGCGCGGCTGCTCGGCCATCCGGTGCGGCTGTACGACGGCTCGTTCCAGGACTGGTCGCGCGGCAAGGACAATCCGGTCGAAACCGTTGCGCGAGGCCGTCCGTGAGCGCGCCGAGGACGCCGCGCGCGTACGCCGATCCCTACGTTGCCGGCGTCGCGCTCGGCCTCGTGCTGCTCGCCGCGTTCGTGCTCGTCGGGCGCGGGCTCGGCGCGTCCGGGGCGTTCGCGAGCACGGCGGCCGGCACCGTCGCGCTGGTCGCGCCGGACCAGGCGGCGGCGAGCCCGCTGTTCGCGCACTACCTCGGCGAACCGGGGCCGTGGCTCGAGTGGCTCAGCGTCGAGTTGATCGGCGTCGCGATCGGCGCATGGCTGTCCGCGAAGCTCGCCGGCCGCGTGCGCGTCGAGATCGAACGCCCTGAGACGCTCGCGCCGGCGCGGCGCCTCGCGCTCGCGTTCGGCGGCGGCGTGATGATGGCTGCCGGCGCGGTGCTCGCGCGCGGCTGCACGAGCGGCCAGGCGCTGACCGGCGGCGCGCTGCTCGGCGTCGGCGGCTGGCTGTTTCTCGGCGTGGCGTTCGCTGCCGCGTACGTGTTCGCGTCGCTGTTGCGCAAGGTGTGGTCGTGAGCGCGCCGCTGCTGCCGGAAGGCGCGCCGTTGGCCGCAACGCTCGCGGCGGCGCTCGTGCTGGGCGTCGGTTTCGGTTTCGCGCTAGAACGCGCGGGGCTCGGCAGCGCGCGCAAGGTGGTCGCGCAGTTCTACTGGCGCGACCTCGCCGTGCTCAAGGTGCTGTTCAGCGCGCTGGTCACGGCGATGCTCGGCGTGTTCTGGCTGAGCCGGTTCGGTCTTCTCGATCTCGCGGCCGTCCATGTGCCCGAAACGTTCGTCGGGCCGCAGCTCGCCGGCGGCGTGCTGTTCGGCGCGGGGCTGATCGTCGCCGGCCTGTGTCCCGGCACCGCGTGCGTGTCGGCTGCGACCGGCCGTATCGACGGGGTGTTCGTGTTGCTAGGAATATTCTCAGGAATGTTTCTTACCGGATTGATTTTGCGGAAATTCGAGCGCTTCTACACGAGTACCGCCCACGGCGCCTGGATCTTGCCCGAACTGTTCGACGTGCCCTACGGCGCGGTCGTGGCGGCGGTCGTCGTGCTCGCGCTGGCGGCGTTCGCCGTCGCCGAACGCATCGAGCGGGGTGCGCGATGAGCCTCCGCGCACGATCGGTTCTGGCCTTCGCCACGTTCGCGATCGGCGGACTCGCGGCCGTCGCCGGCAGTTCGCAGCCGCCGCTTGCCGGCGACGAAGTCGCGGCCGTGGATCTCGCCGGCTGGCTGCGCGAACGCCGGGAGAAGCTGTGCGTGCTCGACGCGCGTTCGGCCGACGCGTTCGATGCCGGTCATCTGCCGGGCGCGCGGCGACTGGCCGACAGCGCGGCATCGGATGACGGCGACACGGTGGTCGTCTATGCCGATCGCGATGTCGATGCCGGCGTCGCCGACGCGCTGCGCCGGCAGTCCGCGGCTCGCGTGCTGCGACTGCACGGCGGCCTGCGCGCATGGAACGACGAGGTGCTGTTTCCGGTGCTGCGCGGCGACGCGTCGGCAGGACAACGGCAACGGTTCGAAGCCCGCGCCGCGTTGAGCCGCTACTTCGGCGGTACGCCGCGACAGCTCGACCCCGGCGAAGCCGCCGGCCGCACGCGGAGCCGGCGCGGATGCTGACGCTTGCCGATCTCCCACTGTCGCCGGCCGTCGACTTGCCGCCCGCGCCGTTCGACTTCGCCGCGCTGCGCCGACGCGAATTCGCGCGGCTCGACGCGCAGGGCCACGCGTATCTCGACTACACCGGCAGCGCGCTGTACGGCGCGTCGCAGTTGCACGCCCATGCGCAGTTGCTGGCCGCGGGCCTGTTCGGCAATCCGCATTCCGAATCGGGCACCGCACGCGCGAGCACCGCGCTGATCGAACAGGCGCGGACCGACGTGCTGCGGTTTCTCGATGTCGATGACACGACGCACGCCGTGTGCTTCACCGCGAACGCGAGCGCCGCGATCAAGCTCGTCGCCGAGAGCTGGCCGTTCGATGCGCGACGTCCGCTCGTGCTGTCGGCCGACAACCACAATTCGGTGAACGGCATGCGCGAATACGCGCGCCGCGCCGGCGCGCCGGTACGCATCCTGCCGTTGACCGCGACGCTCGAACTCGACGCGCCGGACGACGCCTTGCGCGCGGCAGCGGCCGACGGGGAAGGGCTGCTGGCGTTTCCGGCGCAGTCGAACTTTTCCGGCGTTCTTCACCCGCTCGATCTCGTGCGGCGTGCGCGGACGCTCGGCTTCGACGTGCTACTCGACGCCGCAGCGTACGTGCCGAGCCATCCGCTGAGCCTGCGCGAGTGCGAGGCCGACTTCGTCGCGCTGTCGTTCTACAAGCTGTTCGGCTATCCGACCGGCCTCGGCGCACTGGTGATGCGGCGCGACGCGATGCGCCGGCTGCGCCGCCCGTGGTTCGCCGGCGGCACGGTGCGCTATGCATCGGTGCAGGCCGACGTGCACCGGCTGCACGGCGGCGCCGAAGGTTTCGAAGACGGCACGCCGGATTTTCTCGGCATCGCGGCGCTGCCGGCGGGATTCGCGCTGCTGCGCGAGGTCGGCATGACGCGGCTCGCCGAGCGCGTCGATACGCTCGCGGCCGAGCTGTGCGAACGCCTGCGCGGTCTGCGGCAGCCGGACGGCGCGCCGCTCGTCCGCGTGTACGGGCCGGTCGACGCGAGCAGGCGCGGCGGCGCGGTGACGTTCAACGTGCTCGACGCGCGCGGCGTCGCGTTGCCGTACGCGGGGATCGAAGCTGCCGCGCGCGATGCCGGCATCTCGGTGCGCGGCGGCTGCTTCTGCAATCCCGGCGCGTCCGAAGCCGCGTTCGGCGCGGAACCGGCACGGCTCGCGCAATGCCTCGCGGCGCTCGGCGACGCGTTCACCCCACAGCGACTGTCCGAATGCACCGGCAAGACGGCCGGCGCGATCCGCGCATCGGTCGGCCTTGCGAACGACGCGGCGGATATCGCGCGGCTCGTCGAACTGATCGCGAGGTTCGGCGAGGCGCGTTGACGGCGCCGGACGCGAGGTCGGGAGAATCGGCCCTCTCGACGCGCTGTTCACATCAGCGGCGTTGTCCACAGTGCCGCATCCGTCGCGCGCCGGCTCCCGGCGGCGGCGGACGGCGCAGGGGCTCGTGCGCACCGGTCGCGGGCGCCGAGTGACCGCAATGTCGGCCTTGCCGTTGGACGAAACCGGGTTCACCGCCGACGGCGACTTCGTTGACGGCGTGCTCCGCCATACCGGCATGGTGCTCTATCGCGAAAGATGAACGCGTCGGGTGCGGCGATCGCGGTTCGTCGACGCCACCGACCGCTTGTCCGTTCGAGCGACCGTTGAATGCGCGTCCCGACCGCACGTCACCTGTCGCTCGGGCGGACGACCCGGCGCGCCTGCGCTGCCTGCTTCACGGTAGAGCAGGAGAGGGTGCATGAGGATTTTCGGCGCACTGCTGACGACGGCGTTGGTGTTGAGCCGTGCGGCAACGTCACCGGGCGAATTCGTTCGTGGGGGCGGTACTCTAACTGATCCGCCGCGACACGAAGCGGCGGCCCACCCCGGCAGGACGCAAGGAGCTTCGCAATGACCATCACCATCACCGCCTTCGACCGCTCGCCCGACGGCGGCAAGGGTCTCGCGCGCGACACGCGCGTGCGCTGGGCGCTCGAAGAGGCGGGCCTGCCTTACGCCGTTCGCCTCGTTTCGTTCCGGGCGATGAAGGAACCGGCGCATCTGGCGCTGCATCCCTTCGGCCAGATTCCGACCTACGAGGAAGGCGATCTCGTGCTGTTCGAGACCGGGGCGATCGTGCTGCACATCGCGCAGCGCCACGGCGGACTGCTGCCGGCCGACGCGAACGCGCGCGCCCGCGCGATCGCGTGGATGTTCGCCGCGGTCAATTCGGTGGAGCCGCCGATCCTCGAGTTCTTCAACGCGAAGGTGGTCGAACGCGATAAACCCTGGGCCGCGGAGCGACTGCCGCTGGTCGCCGATCGCGTGCGCGACCGGCTCAGGCAACTGTCCGCGCGCCTCGGCGACGCCGACTGGCTCGACGGCGATTTCAGCGCGGGCGATCTGATGATGGCGTCGGTGCTGCTGCGCACGAGACCGTCGGGCATCCTCGACGAGTTTCCGAGCCTTGCCGCCTACGTCGCGCGCGGCGAGGCGAGACCGGCGTACCGGCGCGCGTTCGCGGCGCAGCTCGCGATCAACGCGCCCGGCTGATCGGCCGGGTGCGTTGCTTCGATCTCGCCGCCGCGGCCTTGTTCGAGCTGTTGGCGCACGCGGTCTTCGAATTCCTGCATGTATTCCTCGACATCGACCGTGCCGTTGGCGTCGGTCGCGTCGAAGCGCTGGCGGCGGAACGCGTCGAATTCGGCGCGCGCGAGGCGGGCGTCGGCGTCGGAATCGGGGCTGCACGACGAACGCTTAGATGTTGTTGCCGTGGTTTGCATGAACGCCTCCGAAAGTTTGCGTGGAGGCGGGGCTTGCTGCTCTTGCACGCGGAACGTCAGCGTGTCGCTGTAGTCCGGGTTTCGACGTCGATCTCTCGATCGCGACGTCGCGCCGTTTCAGTGCGCCAGCGCGAAATCGATCGCCGCGCAGACCGCGGCGGCTTGCGCGGCGTTGCACTGCTCGGCGCTCGCGCGTGGACTGTCGGGATACACCTCGGTCGTCGTCACGTAGCGCGCATCGGTCACGCCGGCGCACAGGCCGAGTTTCTTGACCGGATAGTTGATGACGCCCGGCGCGACCACCGGCGAGCCGATGATCTCGCCGTTGCGATCGGCCGGCGCGATATGCGTGACGCGCGCCACGGCCGCGACGATCGCCTGCTGGAAAGCGGGCTGCGGATTGTCGCTGTCGCCGACGACGTAGAACCCGTCGGGAATCTCGCCGGGCTCGAACGCCTCGCCGTTGCGCGCGGCGAGCGCGGGACGGAATTCCGACTCGTCGGTGTCGGTGGTCTCGTGCAGGTCGACGTGCACGAGCACGCGATCGCGCAGCGGGGCGACGAGTTGCATCAACGCCGCCGATTCCGGCGCCGGACTGTTCTCGCGGAACGAACGGTTCGGGTCGACCGCGTCGCGGTTCCAGCGGTGAATGCGCTCGTATGCCCACGGGCTGACACACGGCGCGACGAGCAGGTTGACGCGCTCGGCATAGTCCGCCGCGTGCCGCTCGACGAATCGCAGCGCGCCGTGCACGCCGCTCGTTTCGTAGCCGTGCACGCCGCCGGTGACGAGCACGCAGGGCAGGTCGCCGCGCCACGCGCGGTTTCGGATCGCGAACAGCGGGTAGGTGTCGGGGGCGTAGTCGAGGCGCCCGTATTCCACGACGTCGAAGCGCGCGCGCAGCGGTTCGATCGCGGCCTGCACCTCGTCCGCGTAGCTGCGCAGGCGCGTCTGTCGCGACAGCCACCGCGCCTTCTCCGCGTCGCCCCACGGTTGGCCGGGCGTGCCGATGGGATAGAAGGCTGTGTCGTTCATCGTCGCGGGTCCGGCTGTCTGGCGGTGGAGCCGCACACTGTAGCACCGCCGCGTATGCGACAAGCGCGCGGCGATCCTGGGACAATGCGCGTTCTTTCGACGCGGAGCATCCTCATCGAATCGCATTACTCCGGCCCGCTGCTCACGGCGGCCGTTGCCGAGGCGCTGTCGGCCGCGCGCGATGCCGGCGCAAACGGGTGGACCGGTTCGCTCGACCTGGAACGCTCGCGCGGCGACGCGTTGCTCGACGCCGACGCCTGGCAGTGGCGCGGCGTGCGCTATCCGTATCCGCAGCGCCTGAAAGACCGCACGATCTACTACTGGGACGGCGAGGCGTTTGCTTCCGTATCGCGATATTCCGGCGCGCTGATCAAGCTGGTGCCGAGCGAGTGGGGCGCGCCGACGTTCGAGATCGACGGCATCAAGATGCTGCCGACCGCGAAGGAATCGCCGTTCGAGGACGCGCGCCGCAAGGTGGCATTGATCGAACCGCGCGGCAAGTCGGTACTCGATACCTGCGGCGGCCTGGGCTACTTCGCGGCGTGCTGCGTCGAGGCCGGCGCCGCGCGCATCGTCTCGTTCGAGAAGAACGCCGACGTGTTATGGCTGCGCACGATCAATCCGTGGTCGCCCGATCCCGCCGCATCCGGCGTCGGCGACCGATTGCAACTGACGCATGCCGATGTGTCGCAGGCGATCGCGCAGATCGCCGATGCGTCGATGGATGCGGCGCTGCACGATCCGCCGCGCTTCGGCATCGCCGGCGAGCTGTACTCGCAGGCGTTCTACGATGAGCTCGCGCGCGTGCTGCGCCGGGGCGGGCGCCTGTTTCACTACACCGGCAGCCCGAACAAGCTCACCAGCGGTCGCGACGTGCCGCGAGAGGTGCAGAAACGGTTGGAGAAGGCCGGGTTCAAGGCACAGCTCGCGCTGGACGGCGTGCTGGCGACGCGGCGCTGAGCCGATACCGCACACGGCGGCGTCCTGCGGGCGCATACTGCGAGGGCATCGCTGCGGCTTGCAGCGCCCACGACAGCGAGGAACCGCAATGAGCAAGGGCTTGAATCAGAAAAAAGACCAGAAAAAGAAACCGGCCAAGACGATGAAGGAAAAGAAGGCCGAGAAAAAAGGTAAAAAAGTAGCAAAATCCTTCGGGCCGCAGTGACGTATCGCGGCGATTCGGCACCGTCGCCCGGCAGCTTCGCTGCCGCGGCGAACGCGATGCCTACGCGGCCGGCGGCCAGCCGGCCCGCGCCGCCCGGCGCAGCGACGCGCGCATGATCAGGCGATGAAACGGCGCGATGAGAAAGATATAGACGCGGCCGAGCCGGTTGCGGCATCGGACCACGGTCGAGACGACGAGTCGCCGGGTCGATGCCGGCGACGGTTCTTGCGAACACAGCACCGACAGCCGGAAATCGAGATGCCGGTCGTCCTCGCCGAGCAGGATTTCGGAAGGCTCGCGGCGATAGATCCGGAACAGACCGACGCGCTCTTTCATCGCGTCGGCGTCGAGCGCCTGCAGGTGCCGCGCGGTCTTGAGGCCGAAGACGGAAACCAGCGCGTCCCGCACACGCATGAGTCCACCTGCCCAGCGCGGCGACTGCGAAAAGACGAAGCGCGCGAGCGCTTCGGGATCGTTCGAAGCGCCGGCCGGCAGCTCGACGGCGTAAGCGTCGGCAAGATCGGTCGTCGGATAGATATCGACGATGCGCGATTGCGCGGGCAGCGCGATGGCGGTGACGCGATCGAGCGAAGGGGACATGGCGGCGTCCTGGACGAGCGGGTCCGTGCCGTTCAAGGATACCGCCGCGCCGGCGCCGGATCGTGCCGGTTTCGTCCTGGAATGGTGCGACCGAACGTCGCATTCGGCGCTTCGTGCGGCGGCGTTGCCGTGTTGCGACGTGGATTCGCACGCGTCGACATGCGCGCCTGACGCCATCAGCGCGCCGGCGCCGATGGCGCCGCCGGCAGCAATCGGCCGGCGAACAGCAACCGGAGCGTCGCCCCGGCAATGCCGGCGACGAGTACGTTCGCCAGCACGAACAGAATCGGCGCGAGGATCGCCATCGGGCCGTCGGGTTGTGCGATCGACAGCCGGATCGCCGCGCCGGCCAGCGCCGTCGCGCCGAACGTGAAGGCCCAGTAGCCGGCACCGAAAGGCTGCTGCGCGATCCAACGGCTCATGCGCACGAGCAGCAGCGCCTGCAGCAGCGCGTAGCCGATCAGCATGTGCGCCGCGAGATCGGCATGACCGCCGCTGACCGACAGATAGCACACGCAGCCGACCGCCGGCGGCGCGAGCTGGATCCCGAGCGTCGGGCGCAGTGCGGGCGCCAGCGTCGGCGCGGTGTAGAGCCGATGCAGCAGCACCGACTCGACCGCCAGCCACGTGAACAGTGCCGCGCCGAACGCGAGCTGTCCCCATTGCGGCCAGCCGAGCGACGCCGACACCGTGCCGGTGACGAACCCGCCGGCGACCATCGGCAGGTAGAGCACCGGCGTGGTCGCGGCGGGATCGCGTTCGCCGCGCCACAGGATGCCCGTGCGCCACAGGCCGAACGCCAGCGTGAACGCGGCACCCGCCATGAACAGCACGACCGCCGCGGTGCGCGACCACGGCGCGACGCCCTGCGCGACGAGCAGCGTCGCGACACCCGCGAGGCCGATGAAGCAGCACTGGACGACGTGCCCGGTTTCTTCTTTCGCAACGGCCGGCGCGACGATCCACTTGCCGGCGTAGAGCACGCCGATCGCGAGCCAGGCGACGGCCGCGATCACGACGAGCACGTCGCCGACGCTCGCCGGCAACGACCACGCCGCGTGCGCCGCGCGCCAGTCGTTGGCGAGGCCGGCGAGGCCGAGCACGATGCCGAAGAACGACGCCGGCACCTGCGGGAACGATCGTGCGGCCATCGCGTCAGTCGGCCAGATGCGTTGCGAGGAACGCCGACGCGCGGTCGAGCGCGCGACGCGCGCTCGCGAGTTCACGCGTGTTGAGCTGAAACACGTGATGCATGCCTTGCCACACCTCGAGCGTCGCGTCGGCGCCTGCCGCCCGCGCATATTCGGCGAGCCGGCGCGAATCGTCGAGCAGCACTTCGTCCGAACCGACCTGGATCAGCGTCGGCGGCAGCAGCGCCAGGTCCGGATCGAACAGCGGCGAGGCGCGCGGATCGGTCGCGGGCGCCGGGCCGAGATAGGCCGCCGCCGAGGCTTTCAGATAACCGACGTCGAGCAACGGATCGCCGACGGCGCAGTCGCGCGCGCTGTCGCCGCCGAGCGAGAGATCGGTCCACGGCGAGAACGCGACGACGGCGGCGACGGGAATGCCGCGACGCCGCGCCTCGAGCACGGTCGCCAACGCGAGGCCGCCGCCGGCCGAGTCGCCGACGACGGCGACCGACGCGAACGTCGCGGCCAGCCGCGCGAGCGTCGTCGCCGCGAGTTCCAGCGCGGCGCCGAGCGTCGCTTCCGGCGCGAGCGGGTATTCGAGCGCGAAGACGGGTGCGTGGGCTCGCGCGGCGATCTGGCTCGCGAAGCCGCGATAAGCGGCGGCATGGCCCAGGCCGTAGCCGCCGCCGTGCACGAAGAGAATCGCGCGACCGGCCACGGCGTCGGCCGGTTCGCACCACCAGCCCGGCATGTCGGCCGCCTGTCGCGTCGCGATACCGTCGGCCGTCGGCGTCGCTGCGACGAAGACGTCGTAGACGTCGCGCGCATCGCCCTTCGCCTCGGACCAGAACCGCGCGAACGCGACGCGCAGCGCGCGCGCCGCCGCGACGTCGGCGTCGTCGATCGCGACGATCGTCATCGTGCCAGCGCCCCGGCGACCTGGCCCATCAGGACGGCGAACGGCATGTCGAGCGCCGCGTAGACGTCGCCGGCTTTCGGGTCGGCGTTGTCGGCCATGATTTCGACCATCAGCGTCGCGTAGTCGGACACTTCGATGCCGAGCGCCGTCAGGCGCGCGATGCCGGCCTCGCGCTTGGCCGACGAGAAGGTGCCGCAGGCGTCGAGCGCCACGACCGGCGAGTAGCCGTCGGCGCGGCACGCGATCGCCGGCAGCGACGCGCACACCTCGAACGAGAGGCCGGCGATGACGAGATGGTCGCGACCGGTGGCCTTCACCGCGGCGACGAAGCGCGGATCGTCCCACGCGTTCACGGTCGAGCGGTCCATGATCTCGCCGCCGTCGAGCGCCGCGACGAGTTCCGGCGTCGTCGGTCCCCACAGGCTGTCGCGCGACGTCGTCACCGCGACGACCGGCAGTCCGAGCACCTTCGCGGCTTTCGCGAGGCCGACGACGTTGTGCTTGAGTTCGGCGACGGGCATGTCGCGCACGCCGGTGATGAGGCCCACCTGATGATCGATGAGGAGCACCGCGGTGTTGTCGCGCGTGCGGCGGGTATGTCGGGTCGTCATGTTCGTTCCGTGTACGAGGAGATCGGCGTATTCCGACAGGCAGGGCGCGCGTCGACAAGAAACGGGGATTGGAATCTGCGTCCAATGTCCTGGACGATGGGAACCGATCGACGCGGGGCGATGCGCCGCCGCGCATAATCGCCGGCTTCGCGCGACGGCGGGCAGGGGAGGAGACATGCACGACCTCAACGATTTCTATCTGTTCGTGCAAGTCGTCGATCGCGGCGGCTTCACCGCCGCGGGCGAGGCGCTACGAATTCCCAAGTCCACATTGAGTCATCGCATGCGGCAGCTCGAGGCGGGGCTCGGCGTGCGGCTGCTCAACCGCAGCTCGCGGCGTTTCGGCACGACCGAAGCCGGCCGCGAGTTCTACCGCCACGCGGCGGCGATGGTGCGGCAGGCCGAAGTCGCCGAAACCGCGATCCGGCTGCGCTCGAGCGAACCGACCGGCCTCGTGCGGTTCACCGCGTCGCTGGCCACGATGCAGTTCGGAATCCGGCACATGCTCGCGGCGTTTCTCGAGCGCCATCCGAAGGTCGACCTGTTCGCGCACGCCACCGATCGCTATGTCGACGTCGTCGGCGACAACTACGACGTGGCGATACGCGCGCACGCCGACCCGTTGCCCGACTCCGGCCTGATCCAGCGCGTGCTGGCGCCGGCGCCGTGGTTTCTGTTCGCCGGCGCGGCGTATCTCGACCGGCACGGCGTGCCGGCGACGCCGGACGACCTGGCCGGACGACCGTCGCTGTTCATGGTGCGCAAGGGCGTCGCGCCGCGATGGCGCCTGCGTCATGCGGCCGGCATCCGGCCCGACGCGAGCGTGCCGCTGTCGCCGCGCGTCGCCAGCGACGACATGGTGAGCTTGAAGCAGGCCGCGATCGACGGCTGCGGCATCGTCGCCTTGCCGGGATACGTCTGTCGGGACACGGTCGTGGCCGGCGATCTGCGCCGGATACTGCCGGACTGGATCGCCGGCGAATCCACGCTGACGGCGCTGCTGCCGTATCGCGAGGGACTGCTGCCGTCGGTGCGCGCGTTCGTCGACCACCTGGCCGCGGAGTTTCCGAAGGCGGTGCAGGTCTAGAGCGTCCGCTACTTCCTCTGGATCTTCTCCATGGCCTTGCCTTTGGCCAGCTCGTCGACCAGCTTGTCGAGCCAGCGGATCTTCTGCATCAGCGGATCGTCGATGGCTTCGACGCGATGGCCGCAGATGACGCCGGTGATCTTCGTCGCGTTCGGATTCAAGCGCGCTTGCGCGAAGAAGGTTTCGAGACTGTTGCCCCGGTCGATCTGCTGTTGCAGCGCCGTTGCGTCGTAGCCCGTCAGCCATTCGATGACGGCATCGAGTTCCGCCTTCGTGCGGCCCTTCGCCTCGGCCTTCCTGACGTACATCGGATAGACCTTCGCGAACTGCAGCGCGAATACCTTCGACTTTTCCATGGGCGGCGTCCCTGGCGTTGACGGGCGGAGCCTACCGCCGCGGGCAGGCGCTGTCGACGGGGTGGAGGGTAGGGATCGCGCGCTCTCGTTCGTCGTCGAAATCCTCGCTATTTCTACATTGAGAATTGTGGTCGAGATCACGGCGTGCGCCATGCGCGGTCCCGACAATGCGCCGTCGACCGAATGCGGCGCGACGTCCCCGGGGTCAAGGAGTGAGCAGCGTGTTTGAAAACCACGTGCGGCCGCGCCGCGCCGTCTTCGCGCAGCACCGAGCATCGTTCGCGTTCGCGCTGCTCGTTCCGTTCCTCTTCGCCGGGACGCCTGCGGCATCGGCGGCCGCGAACGCGATCGTCACGAGCGTCTCGCTGACGTCGCCGACTTCGCAGCCCGCCGCGCCGTTCACGATCGGCCTCGCATTCCGCAAGGGCGACGTGCCGGGCCAGCCCGCGCTCGACCTGCCGGACCAGCAGGTCGTCGTCAAGCGGCGCTGGAACGACGGCAGCGTCAAGCACGCGATCGCGTCGGGGCAGGTAGCGCTGACGGCGAACGTGCCGGCGACGATCCGCGTGCTCGATGCCGGCGCATCGTCGGGCACCGCACTGACGACGGCCGACATCGTCGCGGCGAATCCGCAGGCGTCGGTCGCGCTCGGCAGCTTCGGCACCGTGACGCTCGCGAGCCTCGTCGCATCGCCGGTGCGCGTGTGGGTCGCGGGGCCGCAGATGATCGAGGCGCACTACCGCGGCGCCGTCGGCACGACCGGACTCGCGGTGGCGTTCCAGGTGCGGCTCTACAAGTCCGGCCGCCTCTGGGTGCGCGCGATCGCCGACAACGGCTATCTCGATGCGCCGCCGGTGCTGCGCAGCTACGTGCCGAGCGCGAACATCGGCGGCACGGTGGTCTTCGACAACGGCGGCGCGGCGCTCTCGCACCACGGGCACACGCGCTGGTCCGCGGAAGGCTGGATCGGCGGCGATCCGCAGGTGACGCCGCGGCACGACACCGGCTATCTGCGCGCGACGAAACTCGTGCCGAACTATTTCTCCGACGCGCCGACCGGTGCGCGACTCGATTCGCTGTACCGCGCCTACGCGCCGTATCAGCGCGGCGACTGGACCGCGTACATGGGCACGACGGGCTTTCAGAACCAGATCGGCCTCTTGCCGCTGTGGGACGCGCTCTACGTGACGTCGGACGCGGACCCGCGCGCCTACGCGGCCGTCATCGCGAACGCGAAGGCGATCTACGGTTTTCCGATAGACTGGCGCGACAGCACGACCGGCGAGACGGTGATGCCGTCGCGCCGGCCCGACTGGAGCGTGCTCGGTCAGAACGGCGGCGGTTCGAACGACTGGAGCGCCGGGCCGCTGACGTGGGAGGGCGCCCATCACGGATCGGCGGGCTATCTCGCGTATCTCCTCACGGGCGATCACTACCACCTCGAGGCGATGCAGAGCCAGGCGGCGACCGTCTACCTCATGGTGTCGACGCGCGACTTCTATTCGCCCGACGCGCCGGTGCCGAACCTCGGGACGTCCAGACGTCTGATCGGCCAGACGCGCGGTTACGCGTGGGCGCTGCGCACGGTGAGCCAGCTCGCGGCGATCGGTCCCGCGGACGATGCGATCGTCGAGGACTATCGCGCGCTGCTCGCGGGCAACGTCGCGCATCTCATGACGCTGCGGACCGCCATCGTGCCGGACGGCATCGGCTACGTGTTCGAGGGCGACCAGAACGGCTACGGCACGGGACGCGTCGCGCCGTGGCAGCAGCACTTCTTCATCCAGTCGATCGGCATGGGCTCGGATCTCGAGCCGCTCGCGAACATGTCGGCGTACGACGCGCTGCGCGACTATCTGTATCGCGGCGTCGTCGGCATTCTCGGCGACGCCTCGGGCTATTGCTTCAACCACGCCGGCGTCTACACGCTGATCTCGAACGACGGTTCGAGCATCCATCCGAACGCGTGGTTCAAGCAATGGTCACAAGTGTACAACGCAAGTTCCGCGCCGCCGCCGGCCTGCACGAACACGCTCGCCGACGGCGACGGCGGCATCGCCGGCGCGGCGTCGGGCTACTGGGGCAACCTGCTGCCGGCGATCGCCTACGCGCTCGATCACGAGGCCCCCGGCGCTGCCGCGGCCTGGGCGCGCCTGACCGGCGCGACGAACTGGGCGCAGCTGCGCGCCTCGGGTTTCGGCAACACGCCGATCTTCGGCGTCGCGCCGCGGGCGCGTGCCGATGCGATCTTCGCCGACGGTTTCGATCCGTCGGCCGGAATGGCCGGGGAAAGGGGAGAGTTCCAATGAATCGCGTCGAAGCTGCATCCTTGAGTATCGCCGTGCGTTTCGTCGTCGCGTCGTTCTGCGCGGCCGGCGTGTCGACCGCGGTCGCGAACGACGGCGCGACGCCCGCGTCGATCGACGGCATGCCCGCGTGGGTCGCGACGCTGTCGACGACGCGCTGGACCGAACTGCCGACACCGGTGTTCGACGCGTGGGTGCGCGCGAACCTCGTGCCGAGCGGCGGCTACTACGGCAGCAATCCGATCGGCTCGGTCCGCGACGCGTATTCGAATCCGCTGTTCGATCCGGCCGGCAAGACGTATTACCTCGCCGGCGGCGGACACAACGACGGCAGTCTCAACGCCGTGTTCAAGTTCGATGCCGCGACGCTGAGCTACGGCATCGCCGTGCCGCCGACGCCGCCGTCGGCGTATCCGCCGGCGTTCAACACGACGCAGGCGGCGATCGTCTATCCGTCCGGCGCGACCACGGGCTGGTTCCAGTCGGCTGCGACGCTGAGCGATCCGCGCGACCTGCCGTACGCCGCGCCGTTTCCGGCGCGCCGCGCGATGCACGCGTACTCGGGCATGACGTTCCGCGACGGAAAAATTTCCTTTTACTACCAGAGCACCGTCGGCGACGCCGACGTGGTCAATCGCACCTGGACGAACCTGCGCCAGCAGACGTACGGCGCGCAGCTCAACGCGATCAGTCCGAGCCTCGGTTCGGCGAACGACTATCTGCAGGACGGCCTCGCGGCGGCGACCGATCCGGTGAGCGGGAAGGGCTGGGTGTCGCTGAACTCGGGCTCCGCGGGCATCAACGCGCGCAGCCATCTGATGCGCATCGAGCCGTCGACGCAGACGATCGAGCGCCTCGTCGGTGCGCCGAACGTCTCGTGGGGTTCGCCGTCGATGGCGTTCATCGGACGCGAGCTGTACGGCGTCACGTCGCGCCAGAGTCCGGGCAATCCGAATGTCAGCCTCGCGAACGGCGGTTTCCATTTCGACACGAGCGTCGACGCGCCGACGGCGAAGGCGTTCGCGATCGTCGGCGACGTGCCGTCTTGGTCGAACGGTTCGCCGCGGCAGGAGACCGTGCCGGTTTTCAGCGACGACGTGTCGATCTGGATGTGGAACTACGTCTCCGAGCCCGACGCGCTGTACCGGATCGACGTGACGCCGACCGGCGGCTCGGGCACCGGCGCCGATCCGCAGCTGTTGCGCTCGACGCGCATCGCGCTCGATGCGTCCGGCATCCCGCCCGTCGCGCTGACGTACAAGCTCGACTACATCCGCGAATGGGGCGTCGTGATGATCCTGCCGAGCGCGACGACGAAGTGGTGGGCGATCAAGGTCGACCGGCGGCTCGGCGACGCGATCTTCGCGAACGGGTTCGAGGTGCCGTAGGCACGCTGTCGTTACTCGACGCCGGTCGCCGCGTGCTTTCGGGCTATTCTTTCGCGCGTGTCACAACCGCGACGCAAGGTGTCCCGATGTCCGAATTGCCGTGTCCTTGCTGCGGGTTCCTTACACTCGAAGATACCTACGGCTCGTATGTCATCTGTCCCGTGTGCAACTGGGAAGACGACGGCGTGCAACTGGCGAATCCGACGTCGGCGGGCGGCGCGAACTCGCGGTCGCTCGCGGACGCCCAGGGCCGGGCGATCGAACGGTATCCGCTGCACATCGAGGTTGCGGGCGGCTTTCGTCGCGGCAAGCACTGGCGTCCGTTAAGCGAAGCCGACATCGCGGCGGCCGACGAGCGGCGAGCGTTGAGTCACTGGCATACGCAAGCGGTTTCCGACGAAGCCGAAGCGTATTGGCAGGTGGCGTAGCCGGCTGCGATCGCTTCCGAGAATGCGAGCTGTTGTCGACCGGCTGGCGGATGTCTTAATTCACGAAGCGCGTATATGCTCCTTGGCGAACCCAAGGGGAATCGATGCTCCTTGGGGAACCCAGGGGGAATCGATGAATATCCATCGCAAGCGCGATCGGTCACGGTCGCGCAGAGGCGCGTTTGCGCTTGTCGCACTTTTCACCGCGCTGTTCGTGTTGCCATCGTCGGACGGCAATGCCGGCACCTCGACCTACAGCATCGACATTCACCGCGTCAGCGCCGGTGGCGGTTCGCTGAGCAACGCGTGCTATCGATTGAACGGCAGTGTCGGCCAGCCGGCGCCGGGCTACTCGGACTCGGCGACGTTTTCGGTGAACGCCGGCTTCTGGCCTGCCGTCGCCGTCGATCGTCCCGACCAGTTGTTCTTCAGCAGCATGGAGAGGTGCTGACCATGAAAAAGCGTCATCTGTCCGCGCTGCTCGCCGCAGCGCTATTGTGCTGCGCGTCGCAAGAGGCCGTCGCCGCGCCGTTGGCGCCGCAGTCGTCCGCGTTCACCTACCAGGGCCGGCTCAACGCGAGCGGCGGCCTCGCCAACGGCAGCTACGTTTTCACGTTCTCGCTCTACGACGCCGCAACCGGCGGCATGCCGGTCGTCGGCAGCACGCCGATCCAACAGACGATCCCGGTGGTCGACGGCCTGTTCACGACCGATCTTGATTTCGGTGCGGTGTTCAACGGCACGCAGTACTGGCTCGAGATCAAGGTCGGCACCACGATCGCGAACCAGGAAATACTCGCCGGCCGCCAGCCGATCGCGGCGACGCCGGTCGCGCAGTATTCGCTCAATCCCGGACCTGCCGGCGCAACGGGCGCTACCGGTTCGCAGGGCGTTACCGGCGCGACGGGCGTGCAGGGCGCAACCGGACCCGCGGGAGCGACCGGGGCCACGGGCGTGCAGGGCGCAACCGGGCCCACGGGAGCGACCGGCGCCACCGGATCGACGGGAACGGCGGGAGCGACCGGCGCCACGGGAACCGTCGGCGCGACCGGCGCGCAAGGCCCGGCCGGCATCGCGAATCTCTACGGCGACGGTTCGGACGGTGCGGGCACCTTCGCCACCGCCGACTGGACCAGCGCGCCGCCGGCGAGCACGCTCCAGTTCACCAACCTCACCGTCAACGGCACGTTGACCGTGCCGAGCGGTCTTGTCATTCGGGCGTCCGGCAACGTCGTCATCAACGGCCAGATCGCGGTCGCGAAGAATCCGCTCGCCGGCGCCGGCATCGGCAGCTCCGACGCCGTGCTCGGCAACAACAGCGCCGGGGCCGGTGGCGCCGCGACGAATCCGCTCTTCGCCCGCCTCGTGGTGACTCCCGGTTCCGTCGGCGGCGGTGTAGGGCCGTACAGGATCAATAACGGGTCGACACCGGCCGGCGGCGGCGGCACCGTCGTGATCGTCGCCGCGGGCTCGATCACGATTGCGGCCGGCGGCTCGATCAGCGCCGACGGCGCGATCGGTCCCGCAGTGGTTGCCGGGGCGAGCAACGGCGGCGGCGGTGGCGGCGGCGGCATCATCGTCCTGGCGGCGAAAACCGCGATCGTGAACAGCGGTACGCTCCGCGCGGTCGGCGGCAAGGGCGCCGACGCGCTTGCCGGCGCGACGGGCAGCGCGGCGTCGGGTGGGGGTGGCGGCGGTGTCGTCTATCTGCTCGCGCCCGCGATTACCGCGGGTACGAT
Organism: Tahibacter soli; assembly: GCF_025717065.2. Taxonomy (GTDB): domain Bacteria; phylum Pseudomonadota; class Gammaproteobacteria; order Xanthomonadales; family Rhodanobacteraceae; genus Tahibacter; species Tahibacter soli. Next base: position 234,963 of record NZ_JAOVZO020000014.1, read on the forward strand.
CAACGTCGCCGGCGGCGTGGCCGGCAGCGGCACGAACACCACCGCGAACACCGGCTGGGGCGGCGGCGGCGGTGGTTCCGGCGGCGCCGGCGGCAGCAGCGGCAACGGAAGTACGGGCGCGAGTGGCGGCAGCACCGGTCTTTCCTTCCAGAAGATCACCAGCGATCCGTCGACACTGTTCGTCGCGCCGGTGAGTCGCTGAGAAATCGGGCAGGCTGTCGAGAAACAGCCTGCCGGTTCAGGCGCAAAGGCGGAAGCCTGCCGGCAAGGCATGCCGGCAGGCTCTCGAATCACCGTGTCGCGTAGCGTCGCCAGGCGAGGCCGACGAGGCCCAACAGCATCAGCAACATCGCCAGGCGACCGAGCGTCGGCACCGGCGCCGGCGGACCGCCGTTGACGATGACGACCGCGAAGCCCGTGCCGTCGGCGGTGCCGGGGCCGGCCGGATCGTCCGTGACCGCGCTGGCATCGTTGCTGGCGTTGCCGTCGCTGTCGTAGTGGATCGCGCCCTGGTTGACGATCTGGCCGGTCGCGTTCGTGTCGATCGACGCGACGATCGTGATCGTCACGCTGCCCGCGGCCGGGATCGCGCCGCTCCACTGCACGGTGCTGCCTGCGGTGGAGACGGTGCCCGACGTGGCGTTCGCGGAGACGAGGGCGAGGCCCGCCGGCAGCGTGTCGACGAACTCGTCGCCGGTGTTGTCGGCCTGCGCGCCCGCGCCGGTGTTGCTCAGCACGATCGTGTAGGTGACGTTCGTGCCCGCGACGAAGCTGCCGCTCACCGACTTGGTGCCGCTCACGGTCGCGCCGCTCGGCGGAATCGCGGTGACGCTGTCGGTATCGGTCGCGCTGTTGTTGCCCGGCGTCGGATCGGTGACGCCGGCCGGCGCCGTTACCGTGGCGGTGTTGGTCAGGGTGCCGCTGGCGGCGCTCGAGATCGCGCACACCGCGGTGTACGTGACGCTGCCGCCGCTCGGCAGATTCACCGCGTCGCCGAGGTTGCCGCTGCCGCCGGCCGTGCAGGTGCCGCCGCCGGCACCGGTGCAGGTCCATGTGCAGGTTTCGCCGGCCGGGAACGTGTCGGTCACGGTCGCGCCGCTCGCATTGCTCGGGCCGGCGTTGCCGGCGACGATCGTATACGTGGTGCTGCCGCCTGCAGTGACCGAGGCGACGCCGTCGGTCTTCGTGATCGACAGATCCGCCGTGGCGCCGAGGCCGTCGGTGTCGGTGGCCGCGTTGTTCGCCGGCACCGGATCGGTGACGCCGGCCGGCGCCGCCACGGTGGCGGTGTTGACGAGCGAGCCGGTGGCCGACGCGGCGATCGAACAGCTCGCCGCGTAGGTGACGGAGCCGGCGCTCGGCAGATTCACCGTGTCGCCGATATTGCCGCTGCCGCTCGCGGTGCAGGTACCGCCGCCGGCGCCGACGCAGGTCCAGGTGCAGGTCAGCGACGCTGGGAACGTATCGGCGACGGTCGCGCCGGTCGCGTCGCTCGGACCTGCGTTGCTCGCCGTGATCGTGTACGTGACGCTGCCGCCCGGCGTCGCGGTGGTGACGCCGTCGGTCTTCGTGATCGACAGATCGGCGCTGGCGCCCAGCGTGTCGCTGTCGGTGGCCGAGTTGTTCGCCGGGTTCGTGTCGGTGACGCTGCCCGGCGCGGTCACGGTGGCGGTATTCGTCAGCGTGCCGGCGGCCGAGGCCGAGATCGAGCAACTCGCCGTGTAGGTGACGGAACCGGCGTTCGGCAGATTCACCGTGTCGGCGATATTGCCGCTGCCGCTCGCCGTACAGGTACCGCCGCCGGCGCCGACGCAGGTCCAGGTGCACGTTTCGGTGGCGGGGAACGTGTCGGCCACGGTCGCGCCGGTCGCGTTGCTCGGGCCCGCGTTCGAGGCCGTGATCGTGTAGGTCACGCTGCCGCCCGGTGTGGCGCTGGTGACGCCGTCGGTTTTCGTGATCGACAGATCGGCGCTCGCGCCGAGAGCATCGACGTCAGTGGCGCTGTTGTTGGCGGGCGTCGGATCGGTGACGCCGGCCGGCGCGCTGACGGTCGCGGTGTTGGTCAGCGAACCGGTGGCGGCGGCCGATACCGTGCAGCTGGCCGTGTACGTGACGCTGCCGCTCGACGGCAGGTTCACCGTGTCGTTGATGTTGCCGCTGCCGCTCGCGGTGCAGGTACCGCCACCGGCGCCGACGCAGGTCCAGGTGCACGTTTCGGTGGCGGGGAACGTGTCGGCCACGGTCGCGCCGGTCGCGTTGCTCGGGCCCGCGTTCGATGCGGTGATCGTGTAGGTCACGCTGCCGCCCGGCGTGGCCGAGGTGACGCCGTCGGTCTTGGTGATCGACAGGTCGGCGCTGGCGCTGAGCGTGTCGCTGTCGGTGGCCGAGTTGTTGCCCGGCGTGGGATCAGTGACGCCGGCCGGTGCGGCGACCGTCGCGGTATTCGTCAACGTGCCGGTGGCGGTCGCGGAAATCGTGCAGCTCGCCGTGTAGGTGACGGAACCGGCGCTCGGCAGGTTCACCGTGTCGGTGATGTTGCCGCTGCCCGAGGCAGTGCACGTGCCGCCGCCGGCACCGACGCAGGTCCAGGTGCAGGTTTCACTCGCCGGGAACGTATCGGCGACGGTGGCGCCGGTCGCGTTGCTCGGTCCGGCGTTCGAAGCGGTGATCGTGTAGGTCACGCTGCCGCCGGGCGTGGCTGTGGTCACGCCGTCGGTCTTCGTGATCGACAGATCGGCGCTCGCGCTCAGCGTATCGCTGTCGGTAGCCGAGTTGTTGCCGGGCGTCGGATCGGTAACGCCGCCCGGTGCGGCAACGGTGGCGGTATTGGTCAGCGTGCCGGTGGCCGACGCGGAAATCGTGCAGCTCGCCGTGTACGTGACGCTGCCGCTCGACGGCAGGTTCACCGTGTCGTTGATGTTGCCGCTGCCGCTCGCGGTGCAGGTACCGCCGCCGGCGCCGACGCACGTCCAGGTGCAGGTCTCGGAGGCCGGGAACGTATCGGCGACGGTCGCGCCCGCGGCGTTGCTCGGGCCTGCGTTCGACGCCGTGATCGTGTAGGTGACGCTGCCGCCCGGCGTCGCCGTGGTGACGCCGTTGGTCTTCGTGATCGCGAGATCGGCGTTCGCGTTCAGCGTATCGCTGTCGGTCGCGCTGTTGTTGCCCGGCACGGGATCGCTGACGCCGCCGGGCGCCGCCACGGTGGCCGTGTTGCTGAGCGTGTCCGTCGCCGCGGCCGAGATCGTGCAGCTTGCGGTGTACGTCGCGCTGCCGCCGATCGGCAGATTCGCGCTGTCGTTGACGTTGCCGCTGCCGCTGGCCGTGCAGGTGCCGCCGCCGGCACCGACGCAGGTCCAGGTGCACGTGAGCGACGCGGGGAACGTATCGGCGACGGTCGCGCCGGTTGCGTTGCTCGGACCTGCGTTGCTCGCCGTAATCGTGTAGGTGACGCTGCCGCCCGGCGTGGCCGTGGTGACGCCGTCTGTCTTCGTGATCGACAGATCGGCGCTCGCGCTCAGCGTGTCGCTGTCGGTGGCCGAGTTGTTGCCGGGCGTCGGATCGGTGACGCCGGCCGGCGCCGCCACCGTCGCGGTATTCGACAAAGTGCCCGTCGCCGCGGCCGAAATCGTGCAGCTGGCGGTGTAGGTCACGCTGCCGCCGGCCGGCAGGTTCACGTTATTGCTGATGTTGCCGCTGCCCGACGCCGTGCAGGTGCCGCCGCCGGCGCCGACGCACGTCCAGGTGCAGGTTTCGCTCGCCGGGAACGTGTCGGCGACGGTGGCGCCGGTCGCGTTGCTCGGGCCGGCGTTCGATGCCGTGATCGTGTAGGTGACGCTGCCGCCGGGCGTCGCCGTCGTCACGCCGTCGGTCTTCGTGATGCCGAGGTTGGCGCTGGGCGTGAGGGTGTCGGTATCGGTGGCGCTGTTGTTGGCGGCGTTGGGATCGCCCGCGATCGTCACTGTGGCCGTGTTCGACAACGTGCCCGTCGCCGACGCGTTGATCGTGCAGCTCGCGGTGTAGGTGGTGCTGGCGCCGACCGGCAGGTTCACCGAGTCGTTGATGTTGCCGCTGCCCGACGCCGTGCAGGTGCCGCCGCCGGCGCCGACGCACGTCCAGGTGCACGTGAGCGAGGCGGGGAACGTGTCGGCCACCGTCGCGCCGGTGGCAGCGACGGCGCTCGGGTTCGAGGCCGTGATGGTGTACGTGACGCTGCCGCCCGGTACCGCCGTGGTCACGCCGTCGGTCTTGGTGATGCCAAGGTCCGCTGCCGGCAGGCTCACCGTCACGCAGCCGTTCGCGGTGACGCTCTGGCCGTCGGGATTGGTGATCGTCACGTTCTGGGCACCGCTGGCCGACGCCGTGACGTTGAGCGTGACCTGCGTCGGCGAGTTGAAGGTGACGCTGTTCACCGTGGCGTTGGTCATCGTCGCCGCGAGGTGGGCGAACGGCCGCGCCGGCGCCGGCAGGTTCGCGCCCGGATCGTAGAAGCCCGAACCGCCGCTGCTGGTGGCGTTGATCACGATGTTGCCGGTGGGGCCGTTGAAGGCGATCGGCGTGCCCGAACACAACGGCGTCGCCGGCGGCGGCGCCGCGAGTCTGCCGACGCGGATCGCCCAGCTGTTGAGGGCGTTGTTGTATTGCTGGAACGTCCAGACGGTCATGTCGTCGATCGGGTCGACGACCGTGGCCGACGCCTCGCCCCAGAGGCGGCCGGCGGCGCCGCCCGGATCGCTCGGCGGGTTGTAGTTGGCCGTGCTGGTGCCGAACGTCGTGACGGCCGCGGTCGTGCCCAGCGTGTCGCCGGCCAGACGGCCGGTGTAGGCCGGCGTCGCGCCCGACTGCGTGCCGGCGCGTGTGAACGCCATGACGGCATGGCCCTGGCCGGTCACGGTGGCCGTCGGCACGAAGTACTGGCTCGGATTCGTGGCGGCGTTGTCGAAGATCGTGCCCGATTCCACCAGGGTGGGCGTGGTGGCGAGATTCTGCAGTTCGTACCAGCGCACCGCCACGCGGTTGCCCGCCGCGGTGCTGGCCACGCCCGACGTACTGACGCGGAAGTTGTGCGCCGTCCACAGGCGCCCGTTGCGCACGACGGCGGCGCCGAGGCGGTCGTCGAGCCCGTCGAGCTGGCCGTTGGCGCCGCCGGTGTTGCCGAGGTGCGGGATGCGGGCGGGGAAGGTGGTCGTCGGCACCGTCACCGCGATGTTGCCCGAGATCGTCGGCGTGGCGCTGCCGGGGTTGCTCACGCGACGAAACATGAGTGTGCTGAACGTGGCGTTGTCCACGCCGACGAAATAGCCCTCGGTAGCGGCGGGGTCGACGTTGTCGACGCCGCGCGGCGAGAACGGTCCCGCACCGGTGCCGCCGCTCACGAGATTGGCGAAGGCCGTCACCGCGATCGGCCCCGCACCGAGGATCGAACTTTTCTGCACCACGTAGCCGTTGGTGCCGACGAGGCTGCCCGCCGGGGTGATGATGTTCGTGCCGACGTAGAGCGCGTTGACGTCCACGCCGAGCGACAGCTGCGACGCGATGTTGGTCGCGTCGGCCTGGAAGCTGAAGAACGTCCACACCGTGCCGGCCGAAATCGTGCCGTTGCTGGCGGCATCGCTCACGGCCAGCATCACGCGGTTCGGCGCCAGCGTGGAGCAATCGGCGGCGGTGCAGGGGCTGTCCAGCGCGGAGAAGATCCAGCGCGCGGTGAAACGGTCGTAGCGCACGTTCGGGTTGCCGGCGAAATTCGCCACAACGGTGCCCGTCACCGGCGTCATCGCCGGGCCGAAGAAGCTCGCGAGCGGGGTATCGAGCACGCCGTCGGCCACGCCGGCGCGGCTGTAGGTGCGCAGGCGCCCGTCGGTCGCGACCACGACCTGCGTGGGGCCGGCCGCGCCGGAAAGATTGGCCAGCACGGAGCCCGTGGCGGCGAGATCGATGCCGTCGAAAGCGTTCGCCGTGGTGTGGATCGCTGGCGCTACGCCGCTCGACGCGGTCTGTGTCACGGCCGCCGGCCACTGCGAGGTGGCGCCGGCGCCGGCTACCGCGGTGCGGTTCGGGCTCGCGACACGCTGACGCGTCAACACGGGCGGCCGAACGGGCGAATCCGTCGGGCGCGCCATCAATTGCGCCGAGGTTTCGCCGATGCCGGTCGCGCCCGCGAGGCGGGTACCGGCGATCTCGGCGGCGTGCGCCGCGAGCGGCGCGAAGGCAAAGCAGAAGGACAGGGCGCGCAGTGCGGCCCAGGTGTGGCGAATCATCGGTGTTTCCCCCTTGCGTCAAACTTCGACGGTGCCGTATGGCGGCGCGGGCGATGCTCGTCGAGGAAACGCGATCGGTCAAGCGGAACAGGTCATGAGAACGGGCGGCGTCGTGCGTCGCCGATGCGGCGCGGCGGGCGTACGTTCATGGCATCGAAACAGCGACGATTTCTGTGCAAGCATCGAAGGCGCATGCCTTCAGGGCGGCGACGGGGTTGCCGCGTCGCGTGCCGCCTCTTCAAGCAGCGCGTCGAGCGCCTCCCGCTGCAGCAGCCGTCCATCCAGCACGACCGCCCGGATCCGTCGGGTGTGGCGGATATCGCGTGTGGGATCGGCGTCCAGCAGCACCAGGTCGGCGCGTTTGCCGACGTCGACCGAGCCTTGCGTTGCCGACAGGCCGAGAAACTGCGCCGGCCGCAGCGTCGCCGCGCGCAGTGCGTCGCGCGGCGACAGTCCGGCATCGACGAGCAACGCGAGTTCGTCATGCAGCGAAAAGCCGGGATAGATCTCCGGCATCGGCGCATCCGTGCCGGCGAGCACGATCACGCCGGCGCGGTCGAAGGCGCGGACGATGCGGCGCGCGGTCCGCCAGCGTTGTCGCGCGAGACCGCTGTCGGCGGTAGCGGCGTCGGCGAGCAGGCGTTCCCAGCGCAGGCGTTCGTCGGCGCGCAGATAGCGCGCACGCGAATCCGGTGCCGGCGCATGAACGCGCCGCATCGATTCCGCATGGGGCAGTACGAGGGTGGGGACCTGCGCCTGTCCGGTGGCGGCCAGTGCTGTCGCCACGTGGCGGCAACGGCGCCGGTCGAAGGTCTGCAGCACGCGCGCTTCCTCGGCGTCGCGCTGTGCCGCCGTGAGGTCGTCCGTCGCGGCGCGACGTTCGTCGATCACGCGCCGGCCCGTCGACGAGCAGGCCTCGCTCGCCTGCATCAGATGTTCGTTGCTCGCTTGACGCGTTGCCGCGGTCAGCAGCGGCACCTGTGCGGGCACATGACCGGCGACCGGCAACGCGTGCCGCCGCGCCGCGTCGAGAACCGACAGCCAGTGCGCCGGCGGTATATCCGAGAACACCTTGATGAAATCGGCACCGGCTTCCGCTGCGGCATCGACCTGAAGTGCCGCGTCGTCGGCACTCGTGCCGCGCACGGCCACACCCGCGGCCACGATGCGCGGCGCGAGCCGTTCGCCGTCGTCCAGCGCGCGGCGCCACTGCCGCACCCGCGCGAGCGCCGCGGTGTCCGCGTTCATTTCGCGCACCGCCGTCACGCCGTTGGCGACGAACAGGGGAAACGTCCAGTCGTTCGGCGGACGCCGCGAATAGCCGTTGAACAGATGGACGTGCATGTCCACCAGACCGGGGATCAGGAATCGTCCTTTGCCGTCGACGCGATGCGTTCCATCCGGAATCCGCACCGTGCGCGGATCGCCGATGACGACGATGCGGCCTTCGTCGATCAGCACCGTGCGCGGCCGACTGGTGCGGTCGTGGACGAGGTCGATGACGTTCACGCCGACGATCGCGATGCGCTGGCGCGCGGGCGGTGCCGTCGCGGCTGCGGGAATCGCTGCCAAGGAACCGCCGGCCATCAGCATGACCACGATCGCGATTTTCGGCATCGGCGCGCGCCGGCTTCCTGTCGGAATGTTCATGGATTTCCAGGCACGGGCCGCAGCGCTCGGCGAATGGACTCAGGTGCTGTTCGAACCATCGCTACGCTAAGATTGCTTCATCGCACATACCGACCAGGGCTATGGATCTCATTCGCCTGCTGCGATCCCTTGAGGAATTTCTGTACGAATTGGTCGGCTGGCTCGTGTTTTACCCCCGCACCTTTTGGCGGATTCTTCTACACCCGGGCGCCATCGCGGTCTATACAAAAGGCGAGCTCGCGAAAAACCGGGAACTGCAATTTCAAGACACCATCAGCCCGGTGCTGATGCTGATTCTTTCCGTTGCCCTCGCTCACGCCATTGAATTGATCTGCCGCGTATCGATTGCCGACAGCGACACGCCCATGGGAAAGCTCATGCTAGGCAGCGAGCAAGGCCTGCTTCTCACTCGGTCGGCCGTTTTCTGCATCTACGCGCTGGGCGCCGCTTTGAGCACGTTGTGGCTGGGTGGACAGACGGTCACGCGCGAGACGCTGCGAGAACCGTTTTCCATCCAGGCGTTCCTCGTATGCCCGTTCGTGATTCTCACCGCGGTGGGACAGCAATTGCTCCGCGTCGACACGATGCATTGGGCGGGAATTGCAGTCACGGCGGCGGGTGTTGCGTGGTACATCCTGGCCCGGACGATCGCGTACAGGACGCTCTACAAGTCGAGTTGGCTTAAGGCATTGACGCTGGTTTGCGTATGGTTTGCCGGCACGACGGTTGCGACGAGCTTGGTGCTTGCGATGCTGATCCTGCCGTGAACCCGTCGGCGCTCCCGTCAGTGGCCGAGCGGGAGGAACCAACACGAATATGCGAGGGGGAGGCCGGAAGCAGGGTGCCTTCGAAGCGTTCGTGCGTGCCGTCAGTCGCCGCAAGGGTTGGCTGGGTAGTTGATCAGCACAGCGCTGGAAAGTCGGTGTCGGTGTTCGCCAATTCTGTCCGAAGGATAGCCGAGCGCAACTCCGTGATCGCTTTGATGTTTCGCCCGAAGCTTACTGTGCGTTAGATGATGACGCAGAGTATTGGTCAAGTTTACCGAGCAAATCGTAGAAAGGGACGCCATTAGCGAAATTTCCGGCAGGGGCGGGAAATCGGTGCAGGCGCGAGATCCTCTACGCGGCATATCTCCCGCGCGGCGATAGGAGGGCGTAGTTGAAGAAGCTCGCGAAGTTTCATCCACTTGGCAAAATGGCTTATCGTGATCCTGCTAGCGCCCTACAGGTCATGGAGCAGGCTCTGCGAGAGGGCGGCGTCGTGCATAAGAGGGATCGAACTGCATGGGAGGAGGCGCAAATCGGCTTTGCGTTTGCGCTGGGCCTGTCGTCGCGCTACGGCCAGCAGTTCGGATGGGCTGCGGAAGAGCTGTCCGACTTCGACGGCGTACTTTGTTGGTCAGCCGAGCCTAAGGTGACCGCACTCGGCCCAGTCCAGATTAAGACGGTCAAGAGGGAAGGACTTCCCGGCCGCAAGTCGTTGCAGGAAATTCTGGATGGGCTGGAAGACAAGTACACCGGCAGCTCGAATCTGACGGTCCTAATCTACTTGGAAGCCGGGCAGTCGTTCGACTTTTTCGAAACGAAGGTGCCGAAGGCCAACAACCTGGCGGGGATCTACGTGCTTTCCCACGGTTCGGGCGACAACGAAATGACGTTGGACGGCGATTTGCTGGATCCTCAGGCTGGCGGCACAACTGACTTTCGTCTGGACCTTGACGCCCAGAGTTGAGTTCGCTCGAAGGCAGCGAGGGCATTGCACCTCGTTGCCATTAGCGGGCACCTCGAAAAACCTCCCGCATTGTCGTAGGTTCTTAGCCGTCGCCTGCAGGAGGTAAGCCACGCATGATCAGCCTGTTCGCCGGAGAAGAACGCTCGGCAAAGCGCGATCGGCTGGGCGATCCGTTGCAGGTGCTGGATCGGCACATCGACTTCGCGGCGCTGGCCAAGGGGTTATTCGAGGTGCCCTAGCGCGAGCGGCGTCCCGGTGCTCGACGTATGGGGAATACCGGGGCGCGCTGGTGGTGCGGATCGGATTGGCACCAGCGTCGAGCGGGCAGTGTCTAATCTCGCAGTTTCTACTTGCGCTCGCTCGGCAGATCGCGTCATGCGCTTTGTTGCGTAGCAAAAAAGTGGATCTTGGACGCAGAAATCAGGCTGCATAAAACTGCGGAAGAACTTCCGTAAACTGCGGAAGTTCTTCCGTTGACAGGTTCCTTCTATGGAATTTTGTACACTTTTTTCGGAAGCATGCCGAGCAGGGCCGAGAGCTGCACCTGCAGCGTGATCGCGAGGCTGCGTTGAGCGAAGCGCTGCAGCGCTCGCGCGACGAGAGCCAGTGCCTAGCGATCGACCTCGCCGGCGCGAACGGCCAGCTCTCAGCCGCCGCAAGTCAGATTGCCGCGGCCGAGGATCGTGCCCGCTTCGCCGAAGCTTGGCTCGATCGCACGCTGGTCGAGGCACAAACGCGAATGCCTGACAGGACACCCGCGGACCAGGCCGCACCGCGCAAGCGGCGTAAAGGGCCTAAAAAAGCGAAGGCCCGCAGATGCAGCGCTCAGTTTGTGCCCATCCGCCCGTACGCTAAGGGGTCAATTTCTGAAACCTCTCTACACCAGGCTTCGGCCAAGCGTCATGTGCATCGCGCTCACAACGTGTGCGGCGTTTCCCCTCCGCGGTTCTGGATCAGCGAATCTGAAACCTCCGCGCCGATCGAAACACATCCCCCGGTGCCCCTCACCAAAACAGGTACTGGAACATAGGCGGGCCACAGCTTTGTCGCAGAGATGGGATTCGGGGGCAAAGTTGCTTCACCTTGGTGGACCGGAAACGGCCCATTAAACGACACGATTGGATCCAGCAAGTTGGTACCCAAGTAGCCGTAGAATTCCGGCTGATTGATGCTAGCGCCTTCTGCCCTCATATTCATCGACAACTGGATTTCTCTGTCCCAGTCCTCGGCTGGTATGACAATTGCGGAGGTACATCCCGGGACTTTCGCAAGTAACCGCTTTTCCCCGGGCTTGTCCATGAATTTGACTACGCCTAACGAGACTTTCGGCATCAGCAGGACGACTGTCCTAGCGCCGGTACGCGCCTGAACGATAACCTCTTTGTTGCCGGGAGTGTTCGCATTTCTGGTACATGTGACGTTCCAAGCCCTATTTTTAAGAATCTCGGGGGGGTCTAGCTTCTCGGGAATTACTTGGTCACCGTGCTTGCAGGTCGCTCCAAGGCTTGTAATGCCATAAAACGGCTGTTGACCGGCTTCGGATCCCGCATAGTAGTCGATAGACAGTTCATTGTTCTTGTTCAATCTGGTTACGGCACGCACGACGCTGGCATTCATACACTCTCTCCACGCGGCGACCGCTGGCGCGAAGACAGTTTGCGAATCCTCGAAATATTGTTTTTCCCAAGTCGATAAGCTTTCAGACGACGAAAAATAACCCTCATCGTCACTAAAACCAAACTGGCCCTTGCTTTGCTCCTTTGTGTACAAGAACTCCCAGCTTTGCGAGTCATAGCGACTTTGTGTCCATTTGCGGTAGCGGAGGCCTTGGTCCCGCGAGGCAATGACGCGATGCTCTCGCCCTGTGATCGACAACACATCGCGGCAATCGTAGTCTGCGGCAAGTGACGCGCCAGTATGCAGGGCAAGCAGCAGACAAAAAGAGGCCTTTAGTAGAATCATGGGGGGATCTCCTGGAACAGGAAGCGGTAGTCGCGCGGCGGTACGTTAAGGGGGCTAGCAATCCCCAATACGATCCTGTCGCTCGCAAGGCGCGCCTCTCACCTTTTATCGACAGCAGTCTTGCTTGAAGAAAGTGACGGCAATTGAAGTTGCCCCGCTTTCGTGGATACGTATCCTCTTGAGAAACGGAGTCCACCATGAGCAAGACCCGACCGCCGTACCCGGCGGCATTTCGACAGCAGATCATCGAGCTGGTGCGCGCGGGACGCACGCCGGCGTAGTTGTCGCGAGAGTTTGATGTCACGGCCCAGTCGATCTCGAACTGGGTGGCGCAGGCCAACGCCGACGCAGGCATCAGTGACGGCCTGACGAGCGCCGAGCGCGACGAGTTGTCGCGGCTGCGGCGCGAGAACCGGCAGCTGAAGATGGAGCGCGACATCCTGGCAAAGGCTACGGCCTGGTTTGCCGTTCACGGCGAGAAGACGCCCACGTCGTCTTCGAACTCGTGATGGCAAATCAGGCCCAATATCCGGTTCGAGCCTTGTGTCGCGTGCTGGCGGTATCGCCCAGCGGCTACTACGCATGGCGGGAACGTGCGCCGAGTCGGCGCGCGCTGGAGGATGCTGCGATGACGGAAAAGATACGTGTGATTCACGCCGCATCGGACGCAACGTACGGCATGCCGCGCATCCGCGCCGACCTGATCGAGTCGGGTGACCGCATCAGCCGCAAACGTGTAGCACGGCTGATGCGCAAGGCCGGGCTGCGTGGCGTCTGCCGTCGCCGTGGCTATACGGTCACGACGCGGCGCGACGCGCGTGATCGGCCGGCGCCGGATCTGGTCCAGCGCACGTTCGTTGCCGAGCAGCCCAATCGCCTGTGGGTGGCCGACATGACCTACGTGCCGACGTGGGCGGGGTTCCTGTACCTGGCGGTGGTGATCGACGTGTGGAGCCGTCGCGTGGTCGGCTGGGCGATGGGAGAAGTGATGACGACGGACCTGGTGCTGGCGGCGCTGAACATGGCGCTGGAGCAGCGTCGTCCGCAGCAGGTGATCCACCACAGCGATCAGGGCAACCAGTACCGGGCGCGCTGGAGGAGTGGATGAGATTGGCGACAGCGTCGAGCGGGCAGTGTCGAATCTCGCAGTTTCTACCTCTGCTCGCTCGTTGGATCGCGCTATGCGCTTTGTTGCGTAGCAAGAAGTGGATCTTGGACGCGAAAACCAAGTTGCAGGAAACTACGGAAGTTCTTCCATCAACACGTTCATTTTTACTGTACTTTGTACATTTTACATGGTGACAGCGGAAGATCTTCCGCTGTACAAGTACAGGTTTGGCGTAAAAAAGTCAGGTAGCCGCGCCGTCCTTACATGTTCCTGCAAGTTTTGCGGTGCAGCATTTTTTGCTAACGCCAAAACCGAGGGTTGCGACAAATCCGGCTTTGGAACGATAGTCCGGACAAACTGCGAGTAGCAGGTGTTTCGATGGACTACGCTCAAAGCGCGGCGCAAATTCAGCAAACCCTCATCGACGAGTACGGCCCGTACTGCCCGTTGAATCGAGTATGGCGACTTTTGTCCTATCCATCTCTCGAAGCTGCCCGCAAAGCAGCTGCCCGGGGCAAGGCGCCTGTACCTTGCGTCGTCCTTCAAGGACATCGGGGACGATTCGTGCGCGCATCTGATTTAGCTAGGTGGGTTGAGGCGGGTCTTTCGTCATCGGTCGAGCACCGGAACGAAAAAACAGTCGGAGCTTTGCTAGCTACCAGCGAAGCGACTGCAGGTTAGCGATGTTAGCTTCCCTGCGATCCCCTTGCGGAAATACCCGACTGAGGGCGCTCGATAGGGTTGAGGAGGAACCATCATGACATAGCGCCAAATGAAGATCGACGAGGCGCAGAAACGAAAACGGCACAAGTGGGAAGACTTGTGCCGTCTACTTCGTGAAGCGAATAGAGCTGGTCAAGGCTCACTTCTACTCCAGCTTACCTGCTTGCTGCTCGATGTCAAGGGCGGCACGGCATGCCGCGTCACGCGCGCGCCACCAGCGCATACCTAGTTGGGGTAGCGACAAGGAAGCTACGGTACGGTGCCATCTGACTCGTAACTTGCTGATTTTAATAAACTAGCATCCGCGCCGATTTCAACTATCATTTGGCGTTCGCGGTCTGCAGCCGTGGGCTGAGTTCCGTTCTCAAGGAGCGCCGAGTGAAGCGAAACTGGAGTGATCCGGAGCTTGATGAGATATGGCTGCTGACACCTGAGGAACTTGCTCTGCTGGTCAACAAGACGGCGGCTAATCGCCTTGGCTATGCCCTGCAGCTGAAGGTATTGCCGCTGGAGAGCCGATTCTTCGATGCGGTCACTGAGGTTCCCAGCGTGGCTGTTCGCTTCGTTGCCCAGCAGGTCGGCGTGAACCCAAAAGCGTTTGCAGAGTACGACCCCGAAGGGCGGACGGCGAAGCGCGACCGCGTGGATATTCGCAAACACCTCGGTTGGCGACAAGCTACGGAGGCAGACAACGCCAGCATGTCGGCCTGGTTGCGATCGGACGTGCTGCCATCGGCACCCGATCCCCACCATCTCGATGAGATTTCCCTGTCCTGGTATCGCGACCATCGGATCGAGACGCCGGCGAGTATCAACCGCGAGCGATTCGTGCGCGCCGCAGTGAATCAGTTCGACAATGAACTGGTCGAGTCGCTGGCCGGACGATTGTCGGTCTCGACACGGGTGTCGATCGACGCTCTGCTCGTCATCGGTGTCGCGGCCGACGATGAAGCCGATGGTTTGGCCGAATCAATGACGATGACGCTTACCGCGCTCAAGTCCGATCCGCGTCGCCCAGGCGTGGACACCATTGAGGTCGAGATCGCGAAGCTACGCACAATCGACCAGCTCGAACTGCCAGCTGAATTGTTCGCGGATGTCTCACCAAAGATCGTCGAAGTATTTCGACGCCGTGTGGCCACCGAGCCCGCGAATGAACTCCGCGGCCGCGTAGAACCCGTGCGATACACGATGCTGGCAGCCTATTGCTGGCAGCGGCAACGCGAAGTCATTGATGGGTTGGTAGAACTGCTCATCCAGACCGTACATCGCATTGGGGTCAGCGCAGAACATCGTGTGGAACGGCAGCTGCTGGAAGACTTTCGTCGCGTGCGCGGAAAAACGGGACTGTTGTTCAAATTGGCCGAAGCGGCCGTCGAGCATCCCGAAGGCATAGTCCAGGACGTGCTTTTCCCGGTTGTCGGCGAACAGACGCTGCGCGACCTAGTCAAGGAATACAAGTCCGCGGGGCCGATGTTCAACACCGTCGTCCATACGGTGATGCGGGCGTCCTACAGCAACCACTATCGACGTGCGTTGCCAAAACTTCTGAACACGCTGAAATTTCGGTGCAATAACGACGCGTATCGGCCGGTCATGCGAGCACTGGAACTGGTTCAAGCCACGCGTGGCGAGCGTCTTCAGTACCACCTTCTCGACGATGACCTTCCGATCGAGGGTGTGATTAAGACCAAATGGCTCGATATCGTGATCGAGACAAGTCCGCAGAACAAACGCCGGATCAACCGCATCAACTACGAAATCTGCGTGCTTCAGGCGTTGCGTGATGGGTTGCGGAGCAAGGAAATCTGGGTCGAAGGGGCCGATCGTTTTCGCAATCCGGATGAGGATCTGCCGAGCGATTTTCGGGAGAATCGAGAAACCTACTATGCGGCGCTCAATCTCACAGATGATCCGAAACCGTTCGTGGAACGGCTCAGGCAAGAGATGTTCGCATGGTTGCGGACGTTGAACGATGGTTTGCCGAGGAATACGAAAGTCCGCATTCTTCAACGCGGCCGTCATCGCCTCAGTGTGGCACCACTGGACGCCCAACCCGAGCCGACCAATTTGGCGGCGCTCAAACGGGAGATCGGCGAGCGGTGGGCGTCGACCAGCCTGCTCGATATTCTCAAGGAATCGGAGCTGCGCATTGGTTTCACTGATGCCTTCCAGACGACGGCGTCACGCGCAGCGCTGGATCCTCACGAATTGCGTCGCCGGCTCCTGCTATGCCTTTACGGGCTCGGCACCAACACCGGCTTGCGTCGAATCTTGGCTGGCGACACGGGCGCAACGTACAAGGAGCTGTTGTATACGAAGCGCCGCTTCATCCTGAAGGCGTCATTGCGCAATGCGATCGCACAGGTCGTGAACGCCACGTTTGCCGCGCGCGAGATCGATCTGTGGGGCGAAGCCACGACCGCCTGCGGTTCGGACTCCAAAAAATTCGGCGCCTGGGATCAGAACCTGATGACCGAGTGGCACATTCGGTATGGCGGCCGCGGCATCATGATCTATTGGCACGTCGAGAAGAAATCGACGTGCATCTACTCGCAGCTCAAGCGCTGTTCGTCCTCGGAAGTGGCATCCATGATCGAGGGTGTCTTGCGCCACTGCACCGACATGTCGGTCGAGAAGAACTACGTCGATACGCACGGGCAGAGTGAGGTAGGGTTTGCATTCTGCCGCTTGCTCGGGTTCGAGTTGTTACCGCGTCTGAAGGCCATCCACAAGCAGAAGCTGTATTTGCCAGAGAGTGGATCCGGCGATCAGTTCCCGCATCTGCAACCGGTGTTGGCCAACAAACCCATCAACTGGGAACTGATCGAGCAGCAGTACGACGAAATGGTGAAATTTACGACCGCGCTGCGGTTGGGAACGGCCGATTCGGAAGCAATCCTGCGCCGGTTTACCCGCAACGTTCCGCAGCATCCGACGTATGCGGCGCTGGCCGAGCTTGGGCGTGCGGTAAAGACGATCTTCCTGTGTCAGTACCTCCACTCTGAGGCTCTGCGCCGAGAGATCCACGAAGGCCTGAACGTGGTGGAAAACTGGAATTCGACCAACACGTTTATCTTCTACGGCAAGGGTGGCGAGGTCGCGAGCAACCGGCTCGATGATCAGGAGCTTTCGGTACTGTCACTGCACTTGCTGCAGCAGTGCTTAGTTTTCATCAACACGCTGATGATTCAGCGAGTCCTCTCCGAAAAACGATGGCGACGACGACTGACAGACGCAGACCGACGGGCGCTGTGCCCATTGATCTATCTGCACGTCAATCCGTATGGTCGTTTCGATCTTGACATGGAAGAACGGCTCCCGATCGAGGCAGCAGCCTCATGACGGTGCGATTGTTGTTTGCGGCATATGCCGGCGCCGACAACGAGGATCGCAGCGACGCGCGAAATGGAAACGGCAGACGCGTAGCTTGCGCCCAGGGGTCAGACGGTAAGCACAGACTCACGGCATCGTTTCTGTGGCTACGTGACCGCAGTGGGGACAGGTCGTCGACGACGTCGCGCGTCGCGGCAAGACAGGGCTGGTCTGGTCTGGGAGTTACCCTCAGTGGTCGATCAAGCGCTGGTCGCCGCGGGATTGAAGGCCAAGTCTGGTCCCTGGAAGCTCTCCAGCGTGGTGCACCGTACCGCGGTGCTCTCGACGGCGCATCGGCTGACGGGCCCAAATGGGAGTTTCGGTGGGCGCAGCTGTTGTGTTGATCAGTTGAGTACATCGGCATGAACACTGCTAGGGCTGAATCCAGTTCACCGGTTCGGTATCCGGCGAGCGCAATGTGTCCTTTAACTGTCGCGATTGTTTGAGTGCCCCAAGCCTGTGCTGTTCGAGCATTGTCAAAATATCAGGCTCCGCACCGGCGTTCGCAAACCGGCGTTTAAGTACATCGTAGGTATCCTCCAAGCGCGCCGGCGCCTTAGCCAAGAGATGAACTACTAGGTCGCTGACCATTTTCACAAGTTCCTTTGGGCACTCCAGATCGCTCGCAAGTGTGACGGAGGAGAGTTCGAGTAGCACGCTGTCAATGTGAACACAGTCGAGTATCCGGCGTCGCAAACCTGTATCGTCGACCAGTTCGAGGATGTCGACGACAGACTCCAGCAGCGCCGGAGCAGCTTCGTCGATTTGCTTCAGTGCTCGATCTAAGTCAATGCCTTGGAGCCGATTCAGTACTGCGCTCCACGCACGCGGGCGAAAGTCACCTACCCTGCGTGCCTTGTCGCGCAGCAGGGTGTCGAAGACGAATGGCATTGAGGCCGGAGGGAGCGCTGCGATCACCTCCAAAAGTTTGTCTACTCCCTCATGGTCAATCACTTCCTGAAAACACGGCTCGAAACAGGAGTGTTCAGGCCGCGTGGCGATGAGTGCAATCAGCGGCTTCCAGCGCTGCCGAGCCATATGGTGGACACCGAGCCACCAAAGGGGCTGTGGGTCACCTGTAAAAACATGGACCACGCAACTGAGAAGGTCGGCGGGTAGGCCCGCCAAGAGCTCCTCCGGTGAAGCGTCAAGAGTCACCTTGCCGGCGAGCACAACATGCTCCACTTCTTGCGGTACCCGCTCTGCGGAAATTGCTACTGCGCGCAACCACTCGCGATCGCTTCGATCCGATTGGAGCAATCTCAGCAGTCGTTGCCGCTCCTTCGGATGAACGACATTCCATCGAGCAACAATGTCTTTGATAAAGACGAGCAATGGACCTGTGCTAGAGACACTGAGGACTCGCAACAGGAAGTCTGTTTCTTCCGTCGTGTGCGTCTCACGTGACGAGAGAACCAGGCTCGCCACCCCCAATGCGAAGTCGTCCGGCAGTTTTCCCTCGCCAAGACGTCGTTTCAGCATTCCGAACCAGCCCTCAGCAATCTGCAAGACGCAAGCCGCACTCAACGAAGAAAGTCCCGACTCGACTGCATGATAGAGGCGTGCGTCGTTGGAATGCGCCTCGGGGGGAAGTGTTGCTAGCGCAACGGGCAATAGCGCCCCGAAAATATCCCAAGGTGTGTTTGTTCCTGTGTACTCCACGCGCCCAAAAACGACCAGGAAATCCAGCAGCGCGGGGGCGAGCATCGGAAGCGCGGCCCATCCTTTGAGTTCTTCCAGAAGCCGAGTTCGCACTATCTCATCGTAGCTGGCCCAGTTGGCGGTGACTGCTTCCAATACCGCGGAAGCGGTATTGGGGTGCGCATCCTTGAAGATTGTTTCTAGAGTTTCGCTGAGTGAAATTCTATTTTCCTGGAGCCAGATTCCTGCGACGGTCGAGCGAATCGAAGCTTCATCGAAACGGAAGAGCCGATCGAATGCTTTGCGCGTAAGAGCGTTCGGATGTCCCGTAAGAAATTTCAACGCATCGACCACTTCCCTGGTTCCAAGGATTCCAGGGTTGTCGTGTTCTAGCGCATCGAGCGTCACACGAACATCCGCTACCTTCGGACGAGACAAGTAATACCGCTCACTTCCACCGGTCATGCCATCCAGAGGAAGGTATGGTTCGCTGCCCTGCCAGCTCAGCGACCCGAGGCGGACATACGCTACTTTCTGAGCCCACTCAGACATTGCTTTTCGCCTGGGTTCCGGTAGGCGCTCCACGTTGCTTGCGAGAAATCCGAACGCGAGATCACGGGTTGAAGGAAACGCACTCTCCAGAGCGATCTCGGCCAGATCGACAATGTCATCGCACAACGTCTCGCCAAACACGTCGATTGCCATCGAGAGATTCCTGGCAGCAGCGCGGGAGATCACGGGAGCAGGCGATGTGATTGCGTTGCGAAACATCGCGATAGCCGTTCTGACGAGATCCGACGGCATGTCGCGCATGAGCGATTCGGCCGCGCCGCGATAAAAAGGGTGGCCGAATGTCGAGTTTCGCTGGGTGTCGCAGGCGATGATGCTACGTTGTTCCAGCTCCCCCAGCGCATTCCGGCTTTTCTTTCGCAGCGACGGCGTCACGCGATAAGTAGGGCGGGATGGGCCTGTTGTCAGCGGGGCGCCGAAGTTGACAACCAGCACATCACTCAGGACTGACGAGGGTGTCTCAGTTGTTTTTGTGTCAAGGATGAACGCCAGGTCTGTTTCAGACACCGAAGTACCTGCGTTCGTACAGATGGCGAGTGCAATTAACAAACGCTCCATTGTGACGGAGGTGCGCGCGAGATCCCGCCCGAATGTCTGGGCATCTTGCGACGCAATGCTGATCATTTGCTCGACGGTTGTCGTCAGATCAATCTTTTCGCGCGACGATGCTAAATGCGCTAGGCAACCCACGGGCAGTCTCGCATTGCCTGTTTCAAGCGCGCCTCGAAACGCTTGAGAAGCAGGCTTGGGCCATGTGTATTGGTCAGCCAGCGCGTCCCAGACGCGGAGCAAAAACGCAGACGACGGGTTGGAGAGATCCATCCATATTCGCCCACCGAGCGAGCATCTGGCCGGTGTGCTCTGACGTGCGATCACTAGCAAAGTCGGCGCCGACTGCGTAACCACAAGCTTACGATTTAGGGGGAGATGGGCAATTAGTTGGCCAAGTCGCTGCCAAAGGCGGTTGGCGTCTGGCGCCGGCTCGCTTGCCCCAAGTGGATCTTCAAGCAGAAAGATGCGGTGGAGGGTGCCGGGATTGCTCAAAAAACGTTCCGCCGCCTCAATCGAACTGCCTTGCTCAAGTTCGTATCCATTGCGTTGATAACTTGCGACCAAATGACGCGCCGCCCAGGTCTTTCCGCATCGAGGCTCACCAGTCAGCAAAATGCAATCGCCGTCCTTGAGTATCGCTTCCCAGTTGCTTTCTTGTTCTCTGTCGACATAACTTTTCGGATCAATCGTGGGTTGACTCTGCGCGTCGACTAGTTCCTCCAACAAAGGTACAAGATCGACGGTCGAACCCTTGTTCTTCCGCGTCGTTGCCTGAAGCTGATCGATCAGCGACCGTACTTTGTCGACAGGCACCTGCCGAGCCCGGAGCAGGCGTTCGCAATCACCGTCCACCCATTGCCGGGTCATGCGTTCGAACACCGTCACCCGTGGGCTGATTGTCGCCAGCTTCGATGCATCCAATGTGGCTAGTAGTCTGGCTGTCGCTGCGCGACGTTGCGCGGCAAGCTTTGCGTCGCCCCGTTTCGGGGAGGTGGTTTTGTGAAGCGCCTCCAGTAACAGCTGTGCGTCCTTGATGCTGATTGAACTTCCTGCGTCGTTCCAAGTTGCAGCATCCCTGACGATCACCGATGTCGCATCATTCGCACGGCCAGCGCAGACGAGTAGGAGAGCGGCCTGTGAAGCGACCAGTCGCTCCAATAATGGCGAAGTAGAACTGCGAGGCGGAAAATGTGTGAGTACATCCGCCAACGTATCCATGGTAATTGGCCCGGCCGCACCCTTGACTTGCACGTCGAGGGGTAAGGATGTTCCGGACAGAGAAATCTGCGCGTCCTCTCCGCCAAACTCGGCGCGCAACTCGGTGGGGGCGAAACGAAGAAACAGCCAAAGGCAGACCAAATCCTGGAAGTCGTACTTTTCAGGGGCTGTGGTTGCGATGCTCATCTCGTTTTCAGATCCCCTTGTAGCATTGCGTCTTTGTCGTCAGGGTGCACTTTCGCGACAAAAAGTCGGCGCCGTAGAGCGCGGCGTTAAGACCGGTAATCGAAGGTTAGAGACCTGAGCGCGACTAGTCGTCCGCGGCGCCCGGGACGATTTTCTTACCAATGTCTAGCCGAAGCGTTACGCCAGGCTTTTTCTTCGGCTTGCGTGGCGGATCGACCAATTGACGCAGCTCCGGCAACAGATCGAATTCCTCGACGGTATAGAAGGCGGGCGTGACCTGGTGCCACGGCTCGGGAAGGTTTCGCGCTGTTGCGCGCACGGTCAATCCAAGCCGGCCGCTGTTGCTGGTGGTCGGAACGAGCATTGCGACATCGAACGACTGAATTGAACCGTGGCGAAACTCTCCGCACTCGAATCCGAGGATCGGCTCCGGACGCGTCGTCTGAAATCGCGGGTAGAACTGATATCGATCACGGTTTAGGCGGCTCTCAGGGATATTCGGGAAGTAGGGCGTAGTTAACGTGCTCAGCCGATCATCTGCTGCCCGTGGGACCGTTGGCGGCCGAGGAAAAGGTGGTCGAACGTTTTCCATCGCATCGTCATCGTCTGCTGACGGTGCCAGCAACGCGTCGCTACTGGCTTCGTACTCGAGCAGCAAACCATCTGCTGGAACAGTACCGTTGTTGCTCAGTTCGAATCTCAGTGCAATAGTGCGCAATTGGTCGTTGCGCCAACGCACGTATTCGCCGATCCATGTGCGCACTTCCTCCACCCATTGCGGGTAAAGAACATTCTGGTACGTGTAAATCTCGAATTTTCCGGGCGGTCTGCCACTCAACAGATTAGTGGACAAGATCTCCGATCGCGCCGACGAGCGAATAGCCTCTTCAGTAGCCATGGGGCGACGCTCGCGCGCAATTGCGACGAGCTCATCAATCTCATCTTCCCCGAGCGCCCTGCAGCGGTGCACGGTCACCCGGACTTGCGTGGTCAGCATAGTCTCGCGTCCAACAAATAACCTGAGCGTCAATTGCGGCACGCGGGACTCGATCGCTTGCAGCCGCCGCTCCATCGCCGCCAAACGACGTTCCGAATCATTGGGTTCCGGCGGCAGGCGCCAAGTATCCGGAATCTCCTCGGCGTTGAGCCCCACTAACATCGCCTTGTAACGTACGATGGTATCGCCCGACAGCACCATGACCGGCACTTCATCAGCCAGCGCTAACGCTTCGGCGACCAGACGATCGTCGGCCTCGGATGGGCTCAATGCAGGATGCTCACGCATCCGGCCGGAACCCAGTTCCCAGGTCCGCGGCGCGGTCCCGCTGAGGGGCATTTTTTCACCGCGTGACCTCAGCGCCTGCGCAAACAACGCAGATGCTTTACGCGCTCGCTGTGCGCGCCGACTGTTACCGTCACCCTTTAACGCGTCAACTTCCTTGATGACGGCAAACGGTACAACGACACGGAGCGATTCGCTCAATTCCTGCCACGGTAACTCGTTGAGCGAACGACACTGCAGCAGCACATTGGCATCAATGACTACGATTTGCATGAGCTTGTACCGTCGACAGACGCGACTCCAATATAGAGCGAGACACTGAAAAGCCAGGAAACAAAGCAAGCCTTAGTCCTACATCGCTCCCCGCGGACCTCGACGAATTCTATGCGCATTCTTATACTCGGGTGCATAGTGCCGTCATTCTTGGGATGATCTCGGATTTCGTGCTATTTGTAGCGACCAAAGCGTAGGTTGCTGTTCCGAACCGGTGTTGCAGTTCAAAACTAGGCCGCCGCCCGGTCCCTCTCGTCGCGTTCAAGCCTAAACTTGGGGGCCAGTGGCTGGATTTCCTCTCGCCATCCCATTCTGGAGGGCTCTATGGGTTGGGAATTGACGATCGACGGCGACGCGGCCGCACTGAACTGGCTCGTGCGCAAGACTTCGCAGGTGAGCCCGCGCATCATCGAGGTCGATACCGCCCGCCGGCTGGAATGGGTGGGCTTAGAGACGCTGGGGTTCGAACAGCACAACGAAATGGAAGTCTCGGCGCTGCAGCACCTCGTATCGCTTTCGGGCTTGGCGTCGGTGAGCCCCGAGTCGCCGGGCAGGCCAATGTCGAGCAGTACGGCCGCATATCGGTGAGTGCCGCCCGTGCCGCGACAGCATCGGTCACGTGGTCGATGTTCCAACCGCTCAGACGCGCGCCTTCGCAAATGCTGCCTCCCAGCATGGCGTCATCTTCAACAAGGAGCAGTTGCATGGTTGGGCCATTCTGGCCCAATGATCCAACAAGCACTTTAGTTTCTGATTAAAGGTTAAGGAATTGTTAGATCCGGACGCGGGGTGGTGACATCGCCGTGGGCTCTCGCTCGTTTCTCCAGCCCGTCATCATCGCCGCGCAAGCGCCAGGAGTGTGCCAGGCACGATCATCATGCGATCTCGAGCGAACGCCCTCGTCGTGACCCTCGCTTGCACGAGTCCCACAGGCGGACCGAATCCCAGCGTGATCACGACGGTCGCTTCCGTAAGACCGTTCAGCACGTCTGCCGGCAGCTGGCCGATGCGCGTCGTATTGAGTGCAAAACTTCCTGGCCCCTGGATATGCAAGCCGGCTGACGTAGGTCGCACGGCGGCTGTTTGCGGGTATCGCTCATGGTCGGTGGCTTGAAGAGCGACGTTTCCCGCTGTGGCAACAAACGTCTTCTCTCCCAGCTGCACTGACAATTCACAGCGATGCTTTGAGAGGTGGAATCCGTTGGCATCGGCAGGGTCGACGAAGAGCTCCGCCGCAAACACAACATCCTTGACGAGGTCCGGCGATTGTCCGGGTTGCGGCTCAAAAGCGACGCTTCCGCCAAGAATTTCAATGTGCGGTAAGCGTGCTTGCGGAAGAAGCATTCGAATCAGTTCGCTTCGCGTCGCGGTTCGCGTGTGCGCGCCTTCTCGCCAAGGCGTCTCGCGTTGCCGCGGATCGGCGACGCGCTTCACGACATACGGTGCATGATCGGTTCGGAAGGACACCGCCAGGATGGCGTTTCCCTCGTGGTCGAGCCACGCGATCGTGGGCTCAGGATATGGGCCATCGAATTGACCGGGCATCCTGGCAAACCAGTCATCGAATTCGAACCCAGAGATGTCCACGAAGGCGCCGTCGTCGGCAATACCAAATACCCAAACGATGGATTCTCCGCCCGATGCATTGGCAGCGCCGGCAAGCTGTGCTGCCTTGGTTTCAGCGCTTGGCGGGGAGCCTTTGAGTTCGAGCCCCGCGTCTTCTACCTTGCCCGCTGCTCGGAGCACGCGAAGCGCCTCGCGTACGCGCACTTCGATGTCAGTTCTTCGCGTTGTCGCCATGACGTCTCCGCGTAAAGTGAGTTCCGGCAAAAACTCGTGCCGAGCGATCCGTACGAGCTGACGCCTGGCGTCACGAGGGGACGGTTCTACGTGCTCATCGGTGACGGCGGCCGACGTCCCACCACTGTTGGCGTCGACGGAACTACCCAATGCCCTCGTTGTTTTGAGATTCCGTTCGGGCTCCTCGCACTATGGCCGCAAGGCTGTTGGGGTCTTCGAGAACTGTCACTAACACAACGCGCTCGATATGCGTCAGCGGCAGTGGCCCCTGGAATCCCGCCTCGACGTACGGCACAACCACCTCACTCCAGGCCCTCTCATCGTTCCACTTCGTCCACGGAATCAGGCGATCGTGGAGTGCGGAGTCGATGAAAAGAATGGCAATTCCGTCACCACCGGGTTCCGCTGCCTGGAGGGGCCAGCATCGACGTCTGTAATCCGGATCGTCAGGAATGGTCCGATAGTCGAACAGGGAGACACAACCGCGTCGCAAGAAGAACGAGTTGGATCTCAACCCAAATGTGCTTGGTCGCGTACCGGCTTCGTTGGGCAACAAGTAGCCCGTTTTTCGAATCGCTGGAAGGAATCGCTGCTTTGTCACATGGAATACGTGCCCCTCAAGCAGCGTCGTCACCGGCCCCATGTCTTCCGTTTCGCGAAAGGTGTACTCGAGGATTTGGACGTCTTCCAAGGTCTCGACTCTGCCGTGTGTGCCTAGGGTTTCTTGCCGGCGTCGCTGCGAATCAGATCGTTCAGCGATTTATGGCCGGTTTGCTCCAGCAGCGTGTCCAAGTGCATATCGCTACGAACACCGAAGTCGCGGTTGTACTGCTGCTCGATCGTGCCGACGTTGGTGTCGCCGCGCTTTTGACGCAACGGGCCGCTGTCATTGCGTGACCGTTGGCCCCGCATGCCGGGGGCATCTTTCTTTGCCATGGTGTTGCACCTCCAAAAAGGTTCCCACGAGACCAGTTTAGGGTCGTCCGGTCTCACGGCAAAGCCTTGCTGCAGTGGCGCTAGGTGTTGGTCGGCGCCGAGGTCTCATTGGATGAGATCGACCCATTGCGTTTGAGGAGGTCATCGAAAGCCTG
The DNA here is from genome assembly GCF_025717065.2 of Tahibacter soli. Classification (GTDB taxonomy): domain Bacteria; phylum Pseudomonadota; class Gammaproteobacteria; order Xanthomonadales; family Rhodanobacteraceae; genus Tahibacter; species Tahibacter soli. The sequence continues at coordinate 260,379 of NZ_JAOVZO020000014.1, forward strand.
GGCACGCGCGGCGGCCTGCGCAGCGGTCGTCTCGGCAAGCTGGCGCGCGGCCTGTTCCGTTGCCAGTGCGTCGCGCGTGGCCGCCAGCTCCGCGCGCAGGCCCTCGCCGGCGAGTTGCTCTTGTGCGTAGCGGATCTGCAGGCTGTCGAGTTCGCGGGTGACGGGGCGCAGTGCCTGAACTTCCTCGTCGAGCCGGCGCAGGTGTGCGCGCAGGTCGCGTGCCTCGCGGTCGTGCTGGCCGGCCTGTTCGGTCAGCCGAACGTTGTCGCGGTTGAGCTGCAACAGTTCCTGGTTCTTGCCGGTGAGGCTGTCGCGCGTCTCGCGCAGATCCACCTGAAGCTGCTGCACCTGGTGCTCGTGGCGTCGCTGCTCCTGGTCGCGCTGTTCTTTGGCTGCCGTTCGATAGTGCTCGAGTGCCTCGCGGGCATGCGTGTGCTTCTGCTCCAGGGACTGCGCGTGGGCATCGCGCTCGTCCAGGCGTGTGGTCATGCCGGCGATGCGCTCCTCAAACTGACGCACCGTTGCCAAAGCCTCGGCCAAGCGGGCCTGGTCAGCCTCGTGTTCGGCCTGCTTGGCTTGCAGCGCCCCCTGAGTGTGGCGTAGCTGATCGGCCAGCGTCGCGCTCTCCTGGCGGGCTTGCTCCAGCGCGGCCGCACGATCGCGCAGCTGGGCGTCACACCGTGCCTGGGCGTCCGCAATCCGTGCATCGGCCTCGCCGTTGAGCTGTCCGGCCAGGCGACTCACCAGATCTGCCAGCGCGTCGCTAACCGGATATTTCCCACCAACGCCCTTGGCGTCCTCGGCTTCAAGCTCCTTGAGGTGACGGTGGATCGTCGTCTTGGAGCCCGTGTTGCCCAGGGCAACGCGCACCGCGTCAACGGACGGATGCTTTCCCTGTGCGAGCAGCGCGTTGCGCGCCTTCTCGACTTCGGTCTTGTAGACGCCACCCCGGGCCATGGTGACACCCATCACCAGTGAATTTCGTACGGCATTACATACCACGTAATTACATGTTATTCAATGAGACAGAACAGGAGGAGTACGCAGATTTTTCACACGGGATAATGTGAGGTTATCCCGCCCGAGCCTAGAAATTGCGGTAACAAGCTGCTCACGCGGTACAGATCATCCATCGCGGCGCATGAATCCCAGTAGGGGTAGTGAGGGCAAAAAAGCACAAGATGTTGTAGTCACCCCTTGAAAGTGCGGCGATCGGCACAAACTACGCCGCAATGCCCCAGCTCGGTCGCATTCCGTGAGACGGCGTGGCGGCAGGATGCCGTGTGTACTTTGCCGAGGGACCAATCATGGCCGTTGTCAATTTGCCCCCGACTAGCCCGCTAGCTACTGCGCTCGATGTCCTGCTGGCGAACATAGCGATTCGAATCCAGCTCGCACCAAGCCACTACAAGCTCGCCGTCGAGCGGTACGGGACTGTCAACACATGGATCGAGCGCGAAGGCAGCCCGCTGAAAGATCGCGTCCAACTCTTCTATGCACAGGGCTCGATGGCAACCGGATCGACCATCGCATCAAAGCTGCGTACCGACGAGTACGACATCGATGTGATCGCCGAGCTCGACATTCCCGAAACTACTCCGCCCCATCAGGTGCTCAATCTGCTTGAGCAAGCGATTCGTGGTGAGCGCGGGTCGCGCTACTTCGATATGACAACGCGATGCACTAGGTGTATTCAAATCCAGTACGCCGATAACATGCATCTCGACGTGACACCTTTGATCCGACAACCTCAACTGTCGGAGCGCTGCGGAAACATCTCGCACGCCAAGAATCGATTTGCCCTGGTGGGCGACAAATTTGTCCTTGCCAATCCGTATGGCTTCGCCGAATGGTTCAACACAAAGACTCCCCCTGAGCTAGAGTTTTCGAAGCTCTTTGCGGAACAGGAGGTCGTGTACGGTCGGGAAATGCTGCTCACCAAGGCAGCAGAGGCAGAACCCGTGCCGGATCAAACCCCTGCTCACAAGAAGTCAAAAGCGGTTATCGCGCTGCAATTGCTAAAGCGTTGGCGAAACGTTCGCTACGATACACGCAATGGGCGGCGGCCGCCCTCGGTAATGCTTGCTAAACTTGTCGCCGACTCCGCGAATCGCACGACGACTTTGTCCGAGGAAATGTTGTTTCAAGCTCGAGCATTGCAAGCGTTCTTTGAAGCCGCGGAAATCAAACACCGGTTGATTGAAGTTAGAAATCCGGCCTGTGATAAGGACGTTTTTAGCGACCGCTGGCCCGAAGCCGCAACGGATCAACGCGTGTTCATTGCTGACTTACATGACCTCGTTCGAAAGCTCGAACGGCTCGTCGCTGGAGTCAGCCTCGGTACCATGCGAACGATTCTGGCCGAGCTGTTTGGCGAGAACGCAACCGCTGATGTCGTCGAAGCTTTCAATCGTGCGACCGGTAATGCAATCACGAAGGGACAGTCCTATCACAATCCCGGCTCCGGTTCCTTTGGGTTGGCTGCGAGTGGCGTAGCTGCCGGTTCTGCACGAGCAGGCAGCATATCGACGCCTTCGCATACCAATTTCGGGAGCGACTGACGGCCGCGGTGTTATCCATGCGGGAGCAGATTGCACGGATGCGATCACGCTTTCCGGACTTTCGCCTTACCTTTGATGGAGGGTGGTGCGTCAACTGGGTGGGGCACGTTCGGCCATTGTGCCAGCGCTACGAGCTTCGCATTGCGTACTCGCTTGGCCGTTGGATTGGCGATATCTGGGTAGCGAGCATCCGTCCTCAAATTTGGCTGGTCGATCCCGCCCTGGAGCTGTATACGGAATTTGCGCCCGGTGAGCGTGTCCCCCATATCTATTTCGATAGCAAGCATCCGCTGAATTCCCGCCTTTGCGTTTTCGATCCGCAATCGGACGAATGGGATTCGTCACTCGCGATCGCGGACACGATTGTTCCGTGGGTCATAGATTGGCTTGTGAGCTACGAGGGCTGGCACGCCACTGGAAAATGGACCGGTGGCGGACGGCATCCTGCCTTGAGTGAGGACACTAGCTCGAATCAAGCTCAGCCACTGCTAAACGGTGTTGCTGCGCCAAACAAGACCGGCGTCGCGATTGCCGAACTAAAGTTCTCTCCATTGGCAACAGCAGTTTCGCGCGCGTTTACTCCATCGCTGTCCTCACTAAATTGGGATAGTGATTACTTGTAGTAGTAGCTTTCCGCACTCGTGGATCTGTTACTAGGCTTGCAATCCAAATGCGTCTGAGATTTCCAGAGGTGGCACTGCATGGCTCACCCCCGACTTCTAATTCTCCACGGTATAAGCTCGATTCGCGCCACCGGCGAAGCTGAGGTCGCGGCCGCGCTTACTGACGACGAACGCAGACTTCCGCAAATGACCCTGCGGTTAGATACTCGGACACACGAAAATAGTATCGCGAGCGGCTATTGGGGGCCGATCGACGCTCAAGTGCGCGCTTTCGCATCTGAGGTGCTAGCTAACCTCGAAGAACATGGGCCGGCGGCACTTCTGTATGTAGGCATCGACGAAGTTCCCACACTGTTAGCCCTTTCTGCTTTTCTGAGCGATGAACATCGGTTGGCCTGCCGTGACTATGATCGAGATCAGGAAGTGTTCCACTGGCCTGACAAGGAAGGAGCGCTAGCATTCGAATCGATTGGCGTTCCGGCGGAGGCTTTGGATGTCCCCGGCGATGTTGTTCTAAGAATCGAACTGTCTTACCCGGTTCAGTCTCGCGACGTCCACGCGGCCGTACCGGATCGTCTGGCCGACATCACGATTCGTCCGAAGGGGGCGCTTCCCCGACCAGGCCTAGTGCGCGCTCAGACAGATGTTGAGGCCTTCCGCATCGAAGTGCGTCGCGTATTGGCCGAAATCGAGAAAGTGCGACCGAGTACGCGAACAATTCACCTCTTCCTGGCTGGGCCAGTTTCGGCATGTCTAGCAGCCGGACAGGAACTCCGCTTGCGAAACGGTCGCCGTGTGCAGACTTATCGCTACCGGGCGAAAGATTCACCGCCACAGACACCTGCAATCTTACTGACGCCCGAGGCAACAGCTTACGTGCAGGCTCCGCTATCAGACGACGAACTGTCAATCGCTCGATCCGCGAGGGACATCTGGTCGCAGGCCCTCACGGATATCAACGACCACGCGCGAAAGCTGCGTGCCGACGGGGCATGGCCGTCGTACCTAGTTCCGGCGCTGAAGGATGCACGCCCTTGCCCTACCGAACTAGCTTCTATTTGGGAGCTCGTGAACGAAAGACATTCTATAGCAAGTGATGACGCAACCGAATTCCGCTTTGATCGCGATTCACGCCGCTGGTATTTGCCTGATCGAATGCTGGTTGCAATGTATCAGGCCGCGAACGGCGATGCCTCAACGGTTCAACGACTCGCGAGGGCGTTTCTATGGCACGAATATCTACACGAATATCAAAATCTCACCGAGAACACAGCTACGGGAATAGGTAGCTTTCCCAATTGCCTGGAGCGTTTGGACTACATTGCCGACGCATACGGTACTTTGCACCAAGTTGATTTCATCCTTCGTCAAGGAAACGCGTCGGATGAGCAGAACGTGCTCGAGATGTTTCGCGACGCCATCACTGAAGCGATCGATGCGTTCTGGACGTTTGAAGGACCGCCGCCGAATCGGTTTTGGCAAACCCGTAGGTTACGACGCTATCTCAATTGGTACTGGCGCCGAGAGCAGATCATCCACGCCAAAAGTGTGGGGGAAGCCATGTATCTGCTGTGCGAACCACCAGTGATCGAAATTGCTGGCCCTTCGATTTCCACTGACGCGCGCAGAGTTTACGTGGACCTACTTCGCATCCGTTCTCCCGAAATGTTGGAGTTAGCCTTGGTGGATCGGCGGAACAAATTGCAGCGATTTCCCACATCTACGACGCTTTCGATTCCAGCACTACTTGAAGCCTTTCGATTGCGCGACAGACGAGGGATCGATCGCTTCTTTGGAGCGCTGTACGATCATGCGCGACAACGTATTTGACCCTCCATGCTATTGAGGGCGATCAGCTCGGGCGGATGACGACACGGCGAGAGGGTGCGCTTAAGCGCCCGTTTTTAATGTGGCCCCTAAGAGGTTATCGGCCTACGTCGCCCGAAATCCTGTGCTATTGCGCCGTCCGGGGCGCCGAAGGGGCAGCGAGAACATCCGCCATACGCCGATCGAAGAACCGAAACGTCGGATTGAATCCCGAGTTCAACAGGCCCTGCTTGCCAGGCTTGATGTGGACAATGTCGAGGTCGTAGGGCCCCTGGTAGGTATCGCGGATCACGAGGCTGCTGTCGCGTACGACGGGCTCGGGATCACCATCGATGTCGAGGCCCAACAGCAGCGATTCACGTCCCTCGTACATCCCCTTCACTGACGCCAAGTATGCGCACAGTACCTGAGGGAGTTGGCTATAGAGCAGCGTCAACGCGTGCAGCATCGTGACAGGGGGATCGATGACACGGCGGAAAGACATCTCCCGCTCCGCCTGGAGCCGGAAGCTTTCGGGCACGACCAGCGTCCCGTTGGACAACAATGCTTCGGCATCGGATGGAGTCAGTTCCACATTGAATTCGCTATACGGATTCAAATGAAGAATGGCACCGCGCGTCAGCTCGAGGAGCTGTCGCGTATCAAGTACCAGACAGCGCGCGCCCTGCGGCGCCGCTTCGAAGAACGTTCGTGCAGACGAGAAAAATGGAATGGCGTCGGTACCGTCGATGCGCTTCCACTGCACGAAGTGAATGCGGTCCGGCCGAGCTACGCGTCGCGCACGTGCCTCATCGGGGAGGATGACCAGCACAGGGCTTTCCAGAAGCTTGCGGTAGAACGCGGGGCGCCACGCCGCTTCCTCGCTCGCCTGCTGGAGCAGACCTTCCAGCGCGACACCATCGGGTATGTCGGGAGTCAGCACACTCATCGCGAGCCTGTCGGCAGGGATCCGCGGCACGTCTGCCGTTGTGCGACGGTCCGCGCTAGCGCATCGAGCGAGGGGCATTCGGTGTAGTAGCGTTCACCGAGGCCGGTGACCGTCTCGGCAAAGATCGCGGTGATCGCGCTGCGCGGCAGATCTGACGGGCGCGTCATGCCGCGGATCACCCAGCCTTCTGCGGCGGCTCGGCGCACGTAGTTGCGGATCGCGGCCGTGAACGCGTGCCCGGGTTGGCCGTATCGAGGGAACGATCTTCGTTGCTCAAGCGCGAGGGAGCGAAGCGCGATGTGCACCAAGTACATAATTTGGTGGACGCTGAACTGGGCGAGTCCCGCCTGCAACGCCTGGGTGGCATCGCGCGCCCAATTCGGATTGAACCCGGTGTCGGCCAGGACGCACTGGGCATACTCGGCCACCTCCGCCAGTGCCAGGCTCTCCCAAACGAGCGCCCAGGTCTTCAAGACATCGGCATTCGTGCCGGGGGCGTCACCCCACGCGTGAAGCGCCTCGGTGCAGGCGCCCGGCGAGCGCAGGATCCGCCAGCCGATGTGCTCAAACCCGTGCGACAGCCAGTCACGGGAATCCAGCCAGTCCTCTGCCCAAGACAGCGACAGCTCCGGCTCGATGTAGCCCAAGCTCTGCAGGGCCAGCAGCATGCGTTGGGCGAAGCGGCCGTGAGGCGCCAACGGCTCCCTCAGGTTGGCCAACGGTAATAGCCGGGTACGCGATCGGTCGGCGCCGGCGCGCAAGGCGGACACGAAATACAGATCGGCAGTGAGATTCGTCCCAGGCACCGCTCGTCACCTCGCGACGATGGGCTCGCACAACATCGGAAGAGAAGGATTCCCTTACAAATGAACACTATAGATTGTAGTTCTATAGGGTTCAATCGGTTGTCATCCGCGAATTCCCGAGAGTTCACGGATGCCCACCAAACGCTCCCTGCCTGCTGCACTCAAGTTGGCCCGCAAAGCGCGCGGCCTGAGCCAGGAAGCGTTTGCTGACGTATCCAGCCGCACGTACATGAGTACGTTGGAGCGCGGCATGAAGAGCCCTACGCTCAATAAACTCACGGCGATTTGCCAGGTACTGTCGGTCCACCCGATGACGCTCCTGGCCCTGTCGTACACCGGCGGCAACGCTGGGGAACTCGACACTCTCCTAGCCAAGATTCGCCGCGAATTCGGCTCGCTGACCGGGAAATCCTGAAAAACGAGTTCACACTTGCGGCGCAGTACCGCAGGTGCTCGGATTTCGACGCATCGCCTTGTTTGTTCGCGCCGATTGCGTCTACCGTTGATGCGACACCGTAGACCAAACCTGTGAAGAGCCGGGCATTTCGCGATGAGTGAGCTTGTCGAAGAATTCGAGTCGCGCTTGACGGACCGCTACGGGGAATTTGTTCCCCCGTCCTCGCTGTGGAAGGAACTGGGGTTCGCGACGCCGGCATCGTTCCGAAAAGCGCTTTCGCAAAATCGGGTCGAGGTCGAAGTCTTCGATATTTCCGGACGCCGCGGATCGTTCGCGCGTGCCCGCGATGTCGCGCGGTGGCAGGCGACGGTGTACGCGACTCGCCGACGCCATGCGACCCAGCAAAGCTGACACCCCTGGTCGTAGGGATCGCAGGGCGCTAGCCTAAAGTTCGTGGTTGCTCCAGAGTCAAGTCGATGAATATCAGTGATCCGGCCGCGGCCGCCCTGAGCGACCGGCAGGCACGAGCGCAGAGCACGGCGTCCAACACCACGCTGGCCCCGAAAGGGGGCTATCGCACGGCGGTGCACCGACCTGGAGTCGATGCATGAGTCGCGTCGAGCAATACCTGGAAGCCGCCACGCGTGCGAATACGCGCCGTAGCTACGAAGCCGCAACGCGCCATTTTGAAATCGACTGGGGCGGGCATCTGCCGGCCACCGCTGACAGCGTTGCGCGTTATCTCGCCGACTACGCTGGAGCGCTGTCCCTCAACACGCTCAGGCACCGTCTCGCCGCGCTAGCGCAATGGCACACGACGCACGGCTTTGCCGACCCTACGCGCACGCCGCACGTGCGCCAGGTCATGAAGGGTATTCAGGCGCTGCACCCGGCGCAGGAGAAGCGAGCCACGCCACTGCAGCTCGAGCAGCTCGCCCGCATCGCCGATGTGCTCGAGCAAGCCGCTGTGCAAGCTGATTACGCCGCGCGGTCGGCCGACGCGTTACGCCATCGGCGCGACCGCGCCCTGATCCTGCTCGGCTTCTGGCGCGGGTTCCGTGGCGACGAACTGCTGCGTCTTCGCGTTGAGCATTTGCAGCTTGTTCCAGGTCAGGGCATGACGTGCTTTCTTGCGCGCACCAAGGGAGATCGCCAGAACGCTGGCACGACCTACAAAGTGCCGGCGCTCACGCGCTGGTGTCCGGTCACGGCCGTTGCGACCTGGCTCGAGGTCTCCTCGCTCACTGCGGGGCCGGTTTTCAGGCGCATCGACCGCTGGGGACACCTAGCAGACGACGCGCTGCACCCCAACAGCTTGATTCGTGTGCTGCGTAACGTGTTTGCGGCTGCCGGCGTCGCAGACGTCGCGACCTACAGTAGCCACTCACTGCGCCGCGGCTTCGCCGGCTGGGCCAACGACAACGGTTGGGACGTCAAGACGCTCATGGAGTACGTCGGCTGGCGCGATATCCATTCGGCCATGCGTTACATCGACGGCGGCGACGGGTTCGCGCAGCGGCGCATTGAGGCCGCACTGCCGGTGATCGGCCGCGATCGCTAGACGCCGGTCGACAGCTTTCTGGTCAGCGGCGCAATCGATCAGCGGCTGTCTGAACCGTGGAGGGGGAAAGAAGATCTATGTGTTGGGCCATCACATGTTGCTCGAGAAGCAATTTGCGGGTCGCCGGATCAGAATTGTCGGCGACGAATCCTTGAACGATTTCGCTCAGAGGGATCTGCTTGGCGGTTGCCAGCGCAATCATCGATTCGAACTCGTAGACGCTCGGAAAAAACATTCTTGCCGGCGTGAGCACGTCGGAATTCCAACGCTCGTGGTTCCATTGCTCAGTACCTATCGTCAGCTCCCTAAGGGCTATCCCATCAGTAACCACGACTTGCTTGAAGGTGACGCAGAGAAAGTAGATCTCTGCTCGCCGCAGATCCTCGGGAAGTCGGGCTACCGTTGCGATCGCCTGGTCCGCAGCTCGTAGCAAAGATGTTCTCAATCGCTCAGCCAGCTCCGCTGGCAGATTGTGGTACAGCTCGTCGTAGTGCCCTTCAATCCCTTTTGCGTCGATCAGTACGAGTACCTCATCAAAGACCAGCGCAAAGTCGACAACTTGTCCCTCGCCAAGCAGTCGCCCTTTCAGCTCTTCCTCTCTAATGGAGTGGCAATGCAGGTCCTCGATGACTTCAGCCACGAAGTTTTCGAAGGCGGGCCCGAAATCGTTCATGAAGGGGCGAGCGCCCAGCGATCGGGCGAGATCGAACACGACGCTTTCAAGATTTCTGAAGAGTAGCTTGTGGTGAATGCAGACAGGACCTAAGCCCTTCGCCTCCAAGAATGGAGTGCGCACCAACGGAGACTGCTCGCAAACTTCTACTTCGGCAGGAGTATTTCTGGCCTGTAGAGCCGCCAGCTCTTCGTGTATTGCGGGAACATTTCTGTTGAGGAGCCTCCGAATCAGTTGCCAGTGATCCGGGTTACGCGGCGTTTGCGGCCGCAGTTCCGCCAGGGCTTCCAAACGAAGCATGTCTCCAGCATCAGCAGCCATATGTGCGAGCTGCACGGCAAATTCGGCTGCAGAGATGCCGAAGGCTTCTCTAAATCGCGCCATCGCGGCGGATCCTGCCATGAGTTCTCCGAGTATGCGCAGCTGCCGTGGAATCGAGCTGGCATCGAAGGAACGTTGCAGCCAGATCTGCTGCAGGGCCATTCTTCGCATGAAGATTGCTGGTCGCCCTTCGACCGCCTGCAGCTGTCCAATTGCATCCCAGGTGCTTTGAACAACAAAGCGGACATCCTCGTCCGCCGGTTCCGGACGGCGGTCATCGGGACGCCAGTTGGCCAGCGCCCATTTGGCGATCAATAACCAGATGTGCGGTAGTCGTTGCAACCACGGCATTCCGTCGTTGGGCTCGCGATTAAGCTCCCTGTGTGCGGCAGTGAAGAATCCGAGAGCGCGACACGCTCGGAGCCGCTCCTTTGCTTGGGCCAGTAGTAGCCGACCGCGTTCTATGGTCATCGGGGCCCTCTGGGCTGGCGGCTTTCATGTCCGCGCCGTGGCGGAAGATAGACCTAAGCATGTCAAAAGCTTGATCAATATGCACGCCATCAGAGCTGGACAAATATTGCCTTATTTCAGCAGCTTGCAATACAAATGGCACCGTACCGTAGCTTCCTTGTCGCTACCTCTTACAGGAAGTAGATCGGGCGCGCCAAGAAACTGTCGTAGTCCAACGCGATCGGGTTCACCTGGAGCAGTCGCATCGCAGCGCGCTGCAAACGCTCACCGAGCAACTCGAACAGTCGCAACGTCGTGCTCATGAACTTGAGCGACGTGCCGTGGCCGGCGAAGCACGGACAGCCGCGCAGGCACAGGAGGTCGAGCGTTTGCACCAGCAGCTGGCGGCACGTGAAAAAAGTCGCTCTTCGCCAAAGACGAAAGCTGCAGAGAAGCCGTCGACGCCGAGCCGGCGCAGGCGGCGTTCCGAATCGTAAACCTATTTCTGTTGTGCCTGGTATCGACAAGGCGGCGTACAGGGCTTTGCACTGCGCCGTCTACTTATCGACGAGAACGGCCGCGCGAAGGGCACGCTGGCCGCTGGCGAGGGCTTGTGCGGCCTAGCAGATCTCCCGGCGTGCGCTGAAACTGTCTTGCGAACAGCGAAGTTACTGTGCCAGGCGCAGCCTTGCTGGAAGAAAGTGACAGCAATAGTGATTATGACAGCTTTAGCGAACATCGGACAGTTTTAACGAGCACCGACAAGGAGGCGCGCCAGCAGCCTCGCAACCCATCTCTGAAATTTGACATAATATACATATTCGATCATTTCATCGAAGGATCAATCCGAAAAACTTGAGGCGTTAATACGAATTTCGGGCCGAGCCCCTCAGTTCGGGACGATGCTTCCAGTCCTTAGGCGACGGACGGTTGTCGGCCGGTGTCCTGGCAAGCGGCGTTCGAGGCGATCGCGCTAGCGCTCAATGCCCTGGATGATCCCGACACCGCCGAGTTCTATGGAGTCCTGCCTGGCATCACCTCAACGAAGCCGCCATCGGTGCCCCGCTACTGCGTGGTCCGAAGGCGAAGTGAATGCGACATCGCGTCTAGGGATTCAAATCCGGGTGAGAACCGAGCTGTGGCTGGATGTGCCGCATCAATGATGCGCAGAATTGTCTGCTCGATCGAGCAATCTTGCACAACATTGTCGGGGCGAATGGTGGCCAACACGCACCGACTCAGCGCGGCACACATTCTGGCCACAGTCTTGCGCGGTGGCGTCAGCGATGCACGAAGATTTCCGCGTGACCGTCAAAGTTGCTCAGGAATATCGGGGCCTGCGCATGAGAAAACACCCTAGATTGTTGAAGCACTGACCCTTTTAAATCAGTACCTTAGGTGAGGCAACGTTGTCCGTTACAACCAGCCAACAAGTCGCCCTAGCTACGGCCAACAGAACGCCCTTTTGGGGCCAACACGTCGCCAGAGCTTCGGATAATGGCCGACAACAACGCCAGACGTTCGGATATGCGTCCAAGTCGTCGCCCGTCGTTAGGTTCCTAGGACGAAGCGCCGTACGTTCGAATGCTGCGAAGAACGAGGCGCCTCGCCTGGGTTCACAGTAAGCCACGAGACCCCATGGATCTGTTCCAGCCCGTTGTTCCGGTCGACAAGCAGCACGACATCTTCCGGATGCTCATGCACCCGGCGCATGGGCCGGAACGGGCGGTCATCCAAGGATGGGCGGCGGGCTTCCTCGATCGCGACGGAAAATTCGTCAAGGAGTTTCAGACAACGTTCCAGTCCAGCTTCTGGGAGCTCTACATGCATGCCGTGCTGAAGGACATGGGCATGAGCCTGGACTACTCGTTCCACGCACCTGACTTTGTCGTGATCGCGCCGACGCCGTTCGTGATGGAAGCCACTATCGCTTCGCCCCCTGACGGCGGCGCGCCGGCGTACGGGCTGCGCAAACCCGCAATTTCCGACGACTTCGGCGAGTTCAATCGCCAGGCGATCTTGCGCCTGTGCAACAGCTTCACCAGCAAGGTTCGCAAGTATCGCCAGCACTACGCCACGCTGGCTCATGTGCGCGATCGGCCCTACGTGATCGCCATCGCGCCGTTCGACCGACCGCAGGCGCACTTCGCGGCCAACCGCCCAATCATGGCCACCTTGTACGGGATCTACTTCGACGAGGATGCGACGATCGCGGCCCAGGCCGAGAACGTGATCATGCGCCACATCGAAGCGGTCACCAAGAACGACAACGCGAACGTGCCGGTAGGAATGTTTTCGGATGAGACCTACAAAGACGTGTCGGCCGTGGTCTACGGACCGCTCGCCACCTGGGGCAAGGTGCGGGCCTTGGCCGATGCGCCCGAACGCAATATCGAGTTCACGACCTTTCACCCCTCAAACGCCCCCGGGTTGAAGCCCGACGTGCGCACGACGATGAAGGCAGGCTATGCCGAGCACCTGCTCGATGGGCTCTATGTGTTCCACAACCCGTATGCGGAGCAACCGCTCCCGGCCGATGTCTTCGACCACGATCGACTGGCACGCTACGTCGTGCGGCCGGAAGGTGACCTTGAGGAAAGGTGCCCCGACGATCTTTTGTTGATGCGCATGCTAATCAGCAAAGAGAGTACCTTCAGGCTGTGAGCTAGGCTCACGTTGATCTGCCGTTGAACGCTTTGCACCGGTAAAGGGTCCGATCGTCGCGGTAGAACCGCTCCCATCGCGGTGCTCGCCGGCTACTCACTCGGATCGGCTCCGTCGCCGAGTCGGCTGCGAAGCAACGAATCGAGCTTGCCGAGCCGGACGAACTGCGTTGGCACTGGACGCGGTGGTCGGCGCATGAACGGGTAAATGCGCGGGCACACGTACAAATCTTCGATGCGGCACTCGACGGGGGCGGCCGCGGGCCAGTTCAACAGCTCCAGTATTCGCGGCCCGTGCTTATCCAGGAAAGCGTGTCGGCGTGCGATCTTCGCCAACTGCCCCGATTCGGGGGTCCTTCCAAAGACTTCTTCGCGAAGACGCCGCGTGTCTTTGATGCAAAACGGCGGCTTGTTGTACTTACATTCGACCATGAACCACTGGTTGCTTTCTGGACGGTAGGCCAGCACGTCAAAATCGCCGACGTCGTCGAAGTCCTCTTGCGGAAACCGCCTGGCGAAGTCGATGCCGTGCCCGAAGTACGTGAAGTGACGGCCGAACACCTCGACGGCGCGCAGTTCCAGATCGTCTTCAATTCGCTTCTTGATCGACGCGGCGACAGCTTCGATCTCGGGATACCCGAAGTCAGCCGGCGGATAGCCGTCCGAGAACGTGCCATTCCAAATGCCGAAGGCACGATGAGCGGCCGCCGCGCCCCACACTAGCTTGTCTTGCCCTACCCGCAGCAAGGGCCGGATGGCGTAACGGTGGACGCGCTTGCGATGCTCCCAGACCGGCACATCGCCCTCCTCGCGATCTCGACCGGCGAGCACGCACACGCGGTTCGCGTCCAAGGTCAGAAAGTCCACCGCCGCCTCTACTTCGGCCGGCGGCACTTGTGGCAGGTGCGCGACGAGAACAGCCAACACGTCTGCTTTGGGCGCTTTGTAGTACCACGCCAGCGGAAAAGCCCCTTGGTGGGCGCTCACCCATCGACCCAGAACCGTCAACACGGGGAGGAGCGTCGACAAGGAAAAGCCGACACTGTTCAAGAAGGCCGCGCTTAGCCGTTGACTCTCGGCATCGTCCATCGCTGTGACGCGATCTTCGGTATCGCTGCGCTCCAAGAGCTCGTTCGCGGCCTCTTGCTGGTACGACTGGTCATCGTCGCCTTCGTAGAAAACTTCGGGGATGAAGTCGCTGTCGACGTCGACACCGCCGACTTCCAGTTCGTTGTGGAGAGTGTCACTCGCACCATAGAGCACCAGCAGCCAATCGACCTGCGCGAGCATTCCTTGCCAGTCTTCAACCAAGGGACCCCTGCCCCCCGATACGCCGCGGCTATATCCAAATTCCAGCAGGTAGCGCACGTTACGTGTCGCCCGTATGAATTCTTCGTGCGCCTTGGCCAGTTGCTCAGTGCGATCGAAATCGACTTCATGCGACCGGCTCATTTGAAGCCGCATGGTCTCGCGGTCGTAGTCGGCCACCAGGTGATCGAATTGCTCGACGGCAAGGCGAATGAGTGCCTGCTGATCAAACTTTCGAATGTGTTCGTGGACTATGGCTCGGTAGCGATCCCGGATCTTGTCGATCACCGCCTTGGCCTGCTTGAGTTCGTAGCGACCTGGCGCGATGCCTTCGGCACGAAACTCCATCGCCAGATCGCGCCGGGCCAACTTGAAATGCTCCGGATCGGGCGAAATCGGGTCGGGGTGATCGGGGACGTCTACGGTCCGCTCCTTTTGTGAGAGGGTGAAGCGAGGCGTTCGGTCCGCCGTCGTCGCCAAATCTCGCAGCACCTGCTCATCCAGGGACGCGCCCACCAGGGCGCACGCCCCCGAAGCCACTCGCCTGCACAAAACGCCTCGAATCGGGCATCAGCCGTATCCTCTAGGCCAAAGGCGACCTGGGAAAGGTCGACCTCGACGTCCACCACCAGCGAGTCGGCGTTGCGTTCGCGGATGGACCACGCCGTCAGCAGCGGATCGGTGGAAGGCTCACCCCCACGCTCCGATGGCAGGCGGTCCAGGTTGGCGCGGCAATGGGTCACGATGCGCTGGTGCGCGAGCAAGTCGGTGGGAAACAGCTCGGCCCGTTCATTCCATGCGTCCGCCACACAATGGACGAAGAGCTCCAAGAGCTTGCCGTGCGCAAGCTCCAAATCCTGCGCCTCGACATCGAGCATGAAATGCAGCGTGGGTACGACCCGGTCGGCGCACCAAGAAAGCTGCGGCCGGCTCCGGTGGATTAGCTGACGCAAGGTTCCTTCGGTAGGCTCGACTGACCAAGTCGTGGGCTCGTCGTCAGGAAACCGGCGTGGCGCCGAGGCCCAGAACTCCCGCAGCTTCTCAAATCGGAAATTGGACCCCCCGTGTGGGTCGAGCATGATCATGTTCGGGCGAATCGCGCCACCGATCAGCACGCCATGCGAGTGCCGGTAGGCGGCGAAGTGATCCATGGGACTGGTGAAGGGCGATGCCGATTCTTCGTTGGCATCCACGAAGGCGAAAAAGCCTTCGAAGTCCTGCACGCGCTTGACCGATTCGACGATCGAAACCAGATCGACGAGGAACAAGGTCCGGGCGGCGGACGAATGCGGGACCGCGACCGAGGCGCCTGCGATAGGCGCGACAATGGCGACGATCACCCGCACGGCGCCCGCCGGACGCCCTTGCAACGGCATGTGCAGGAGCTGGCCGGTGGCCAGATTCTGCGCGAGCAGGCCGTCGTCTTCTTCAATCAGGGCGCGAAGCCGCGTCTCAGCCGCAGCCAGGTCCTTGGCGCGCCTGACGTCGATGATGACCACCACCCACAGCGCGTTGCGCGTGCGGAGGAGTGCGCTGACCTGCAGATCGGCCAACTTCGGGTGGCGAAGCGACACACGCATTGGTCCAGGAACGATGTCCGCCGCGCGGAAGCGCTTGGTCAGAAATTTCGCGGTTTGTTCTGTCGTGTCTCGCTCCAGTTGCCCGCTGGGCCTGGCCTCGCGTTCGTCCCAGTACTGGATCACCGCGGCACATAGACTTCGCGGACAGACCGGAAAGCGCTCTCCTTCCAGCTCCAGCCACGCGAACGGCAGCAGCTTCCCCGACATGAATTTGGCCGCGAAGGAGGCCCCGTCCGGACGCGGGATGGCACCTGGGCGAGCGACCAAAGCGGGACTTACGGCCAGCCTAGCCGCAACGTCTGGAATGGCCTGCAACGCCGATCGAGCCTGCGCCCAGAACTCTTCCGGCGGAACCTCAAGGTGGCCCGATTCGATCCCACTGACATCGCTCGGCTGCGCGATGTTCGTCAGCAAGTGGTCCTGCAGCGCCAAGACGGCATGCAAGTCATTCTGCCCCGGCGCACCTCCAGTCTTGGCGAGGCGAAAGGCTTCGATGAAATCCGGCATGCGCTCGAAGGAGCCGCCGTACATCAGACGATAGACCGTTCCTTCAAAGACGACTCGGACTTGGCCCCAATCCACCTCGGGCACGTAGTCCTCCATCATTGGAAACGCGGGCAGCAACGCGTGCAGACGCGTCACGAATTCGCTGAACTCGGCGTAGGTGATCAAGCGACGATCGGCAAAGGCGGAAGGCTTTTCCGCCACGAAGACCGACGCCGCCAACGCCTGGCGACCTTGCGCTGAGATGTTGGGCAACCACAATTCGCCGACGAGCAGAGCAAGGTAAGCGTCGATCGCGTTGATCGACGTCAGGTGGCCGCGAATGGCCTCAATGCTGCAATTCAATGCCTTCGTGCTTTCGTTGACTGGCCGCTGCGGGGCCTGAAATTTGCGCCGGTGTGGCTTCCTGGGCTTCCGCTTCGACATGGCCTACTTCGCCTGGGATCGGTCACTCAGGACTGTTGTCGATTCAGGTCGCCGAAGCAATCACTTCATCGCCATTACACGGATGTATACTTCTCACATGCGTCCCTGTAACACGTCTGGGACCTGCGTGGTGCCAGATCCTGAGCTGAGCAAGGGCGAGCGCCAGCTACTCGGCGAGCTCGTGAGCTGTCCGGCGGGCAGCGTCAACGCGTCGGTTTCGCGCGCGCGCGCGCTCGCAGGCCGGCCCCGAATCGTGCTGATGGACGAGCCGTTCGACGCGCTCGATCCGATCACGCGCGACGCACTGGCGCGATCGTTCCGCCGGCTACACGACACGCTCGACCTGACGACAGTCATGGTGACGCACGACGTCAACGAAGCATTGCTGCTGGGCGACCGCATCGGCGTGATGCGCAACGGCGAGTTGGTCGGCCTGGGAGCACCGCCCGACCTCCTCGACGCGTCCGCAGATTCGTATGCCCGGCAGTTGCTGGAGATGCCGCGACGACAGGCCGAGCGCGTCGCCCGGAAGTTCGACGCGCATCCCCTCGCCCATGGATGAGCGCATCGCCGCCGCGCTGGCGCGGTTGCCGCTTTACACGGCCGAACACGTCACGCTGAGCGCCGCCGCCCTCGCGCTCGGGCTGCTGCTGAGCCTGCCGCTGTCGATATTCGCGTACCGGCGAGCCTCCTTGCGCTGGCCGCTGCTGACGGTCGTCAGTGTCGTACAGACGATTCCGAGCCTCGCCCTGCTCGCGCTCTTCTACCCGCTGCTGCTGGGGCTTTCGTCGCTCGCGGAACACGCGTTCGGCCGCGGGTTTTCAGCGCTCGGATTCCTGCCGGCGCTGCTGGCGCTCACGCTGTATTCGATGCTGCCGGTCGTCCGAAACACGGTCGTCGGCCTCGCGAGCGTCGACCCGGCGCTCGTGGAGGCGGCACGCGGCGTCGGCATGACCGACCGCCAGCGGCTCTGGCAGGTCGAGTTGCCGTTGGCCGCGCCGACCATCCTCGCCGGCGTACGAACCAGTGCCGTCTGGGTCATCGGCACCGCGACGCTGTCGACGCCGATCGGCCAGACGAGTCTGGGCAACTTCATCTTCACGGGCCTGCAAACCGAAAACTGGATTTTCGTCCTGGTCGGCTGTGTCGCGGGCGCCGTTCTCGCGCTCGTGACGGATCAGTTGCTGGGTCTGATCGAAATCGGGCTTGCGCGTCGCGAGCGGCCGCGCATCGTGGTCGGCGCGGCGGGCCTGTTACTCGGCATTGCTGTCGCCGTCGTCCCGATGACGGGTCGAAACGCGCCGGAATACGTCGTCGGCGCAAAGACGTTTCCCGAACAGTTCATCCTGTCGCGCCTCCTCGTCGATCAACTGCAGGAAAACGGCCTGTCGGCTTCGCAACTGTCGGGCCTCGGCTCTACGGTGATCCTGCGTGCGCTCGCCAACAACGAACTGGACGTCTACGTGGATTACTCGGGGACGATCTGGGCGAACGCAATGGGGCGACGCGACAACCCGGGGCGCGTGGCCGTAACCCGCGAGGTCACTCGGTGGCTGGCGCAAACGCATGGCATCGTCGTGCTCGGCGAGCTCGGTTTCGAGAATGCGTACGCGCTGGCCATGCGTCGGGAACGTGCCAAGGAACTCGGCGTTGCGTCGATCGCCGACTTGCGTATGCACGCGCCGACGCTGGTGATCGGCGGCGACTACGAATTCTTTGGGCGGCCGGAATGGTCGTCCATTCGACAGGCGTACGGCGTTGCCTTCAGCCGCGAGCGGCAATACCAGTCGACGTTCATGTACCGCGCGCTGGCGGACGGCGACGTCGACGTCGTGTCGGCTTTCTCGAGCGACGGCCGCATCGCGTCCTACGACCTGAAGGTTCTCGACGACCCTGCCGGTGCCATTCCACCCTACGACGCGCTGTTGCTGGCGGCACCGTCACGCGCGCACGACGACAGGCTCCGCGCGGCGCTGAGTCCGGTCGTCGGAAAGATCTCGATCGACTTGATGCGCAAGGCGAACCAGCGCGTCGAAGACGCCGGCGCCGGCGGCACACCACGCACGGCGGCGCGTTGGTTGCGCTCGCAGTTCGTTGCGCCGGCGACTGACTGACGCATGAGTCGTCGACTCGCCGTTACCGAGGCCGTCTCGGCCGATTCTTGTCGAGGATCGCGGCAAGAATGAGTCCGTACGCGACAAGCCGGACGAGGTAGACCAGCGCGTCGTTCTCGTCGGACAGTCGCAGCGCAACTTCCAGCGTACGACCGGCTGCGTCGAGCCAAAACGCGGCCACGAAGAAGACGAAGATCCGGTCGCGAGTACGCCTGAAGAATCGAAGAAAAACCAGGCCGGCGACGAACGAAGCCATCGCTATAGCGCCGGTCGTGAAGTCGACCATGGCGTTCATTCGCTCCGGTTCACCAGTCCGTAGAGCAGCAGGCCCATCGACAGCAGCGTCGTGGCCAGCCTCAGCGGCAACAGGTCTACCGTGGGAACCACAAGCTTGTCGACAACCAGGATGACGTTGCTCGCCATGAGGCCACAGAAACAAAGGCCGCTCCACCAGAGGATCGGACTCTGGGTTGCGCGATAGGCTCGTAGCAGGAGTACGGCGCACGCGAGTGCGGTGAGTGCGCAAAGTCCGTAGACGATACTGGCCATTTACGTCTCCTTGCGAACGCGAAACGCGTCGGCGAAGTCTTGCGCCGCCTTCGTTTCCGTCGAATGAATTAACTGCGTGACCTCGACCAGGTGCCGGGAATAGTAGTCTTCGAGGCGATCGAGCACTTTACCGATGTCCGAAGAGCGGGGCGCGTATACGAAGGTACCGTCGTCGCCTTCGGCGGCGATCGCACCCAGATCGCACAGCTTGGCGAGCGCCTGTTCGGCGCGAGGTATCGATACGTACAACCGCGAGGCAACCCGAGTGGCGTCGTGGCCGACCGTGCGCGCCGCTCGAAAAATCAGTAGCGCTTCAACGTCAGGGACGGTCAGCGCATTCGACAGCACGAACCGTCGCAGATCGTCGGGAATCGCACTCCCGGTCATCACCTTTCCCTGAATTACGAGGCCTTGACGCCGTCAAGTATACCGGACGCTCACGGCTTCGACACCGTTTGGCAACGGGCCGGTGCAAATACATGCTCGGTCGCCGGTTCGCGTCACGGCGCACGCTTGCCCTCGTCGCACGACTCGCCGCTGTCGGCACAGCAGCAATCCCACGCCGGCGGCGACGCTACTTGAGTTCCCAGTGCGACGGAACGTCTCGTGGGATCGGTGTCAGCCGTGCGCGTTGATTCGGCGGCGAGTTATGACGTAACAACTCGAGGATCTCGTAAAGCACTGCCTCCCCGTCCGCGAATTCGTCGCGACCTCCTTCAACATCGTCGCGCGAGGGAACGCGCTACGGCTGAAAACCGTCCCTGCGCCATTGTGAATAATGCCACAGCTAAACTGTTCGAACTGACCCCCGGCGATTTCGACCGAACTGAAACGTGGAAGAATGCTCTCGCCAATGAGCGAGGCAACGATGCGCAAGTCCCGCTTCACGTATCACGTTGCAAGGAGGTCGATTGCCGCCGAGGAGGTATTGGGGAATGAGAGTTCACATTGCGGTCGCGATCGTCGGGTTGCGTAAAGCAAGACGAGCTTCGCCTGGCGCTTCAAAGTGGCCGTTTGGTTTTCCTGCATCGATAGAGGCTCCGGCTGAAGCGGGTTGGCGCTCGATTTCCACAATCCACCGAACGCCAACCCTGAAGTCCGCAGGCTGGATTTTGTTGCCTTTCACATTCCGGCATCCCGACGAACTGCCGCACCGGGACAACTTGCAGTACGACCGGACGGCGAAATATCGGCCTCCTTCAGAAGAGCTAAAACGTATACACAATTCCAACTGATACAAAGTCGACGTCCATCCTGCCGCCCGTCGAATCGTCGCCGAGATCGTTGTGCCGCGCCCACTCCACGCGCGCCGCGAGCTGCTGCGTGAACGCGTACGTGGCGCCGACCGAATAGACCGGCTTGGTGGTGCGCTTGCGCTGCCGGTCGGCGCCGTCCACCAGTTCGACCGAACCTTCCGCGCGATACGTCGTCTGTGTGCGCGCGAAATACACGCCTGCGCGGCCGTAGACCGCAAACCGGTCTCCGATCGGATAACGGCCGACCGCGCTCAGCTCTTCTCCCTTGACGGACGTTTCGCCCGCCAGCGCGCCGGGCGGGTCCACGTCGGTGCGGAACCGCGTGCTGCCGAGGTCGGTATAGGCCGCTTCGACGCCCAGATACGGCATGAACAGGTACCCGGCGAAAATCCGATACGCCGTGTCCTTGTGGTCGCTCGACGTCGTCGCGCTCGAGAACCCCAGGTCGAGAAACTGATCGTTGCGGCCCTGCCGCTCGGCCGAGGCGTCGGAGCGGCCGACCTGGCCGCCCGCGTAGAACTGCGCCTGTGCCGGCGCGACCAAAGCGATCATCAAGGCCGCCAAGGGCCAGGTTGCGGAGCGAACGTTCATGGTGTGCCTCCTGCTCGGTGAATGACGGAACTGTTCGGTAACGCTTTCAGAAAGGCATGAGCCCGAGATTCAGACTGCGGTCGATCAGCCAGCCGGCCGCCAGCACGGCGATGGCGATCGAACCGCCCTGCAGAACCACGGGTTGGTACATCGACTTGCGCCGCGCCGCGTAGGCCAGCGGAATGAACAAAGCGACGAGTATCAATTGACCGGTTTCCACACCGAGGTTGAACCCGACCAGCGACAGCGCGAGCGAGGATCGCGGCAAGTCGAGATCGGCCAGCACGCTCGCGAAACCGAAGCCGTGCACCAGCCCGAAGGCGAACGCGACGATCCAGCGCTTCGACGGCAGGACTGCCACGAGGTTGTCGATCGCGGTGAGCAGCACCGACGCGGCGATGGCCGATTCCGTCAGCCGCGCCGGCAGCGACACGACGCCCAGGGTGGCGAGCGCCAGCGTTGCGGAATGCGCCAGCGTGAACGCGGTGACGGTCTTCACGACGCTGCCGGCCGCCGGCGCGACGTTCGGTACCGGGACCCAGGCGCCCTGGCGCCTGACGAGCACGGCCGGCAGCAGCAACGCCAGCAGGAACAGGAGATGGTCGTATCCCGCGGCGATGTGGATGACCCCGTCGCGCAGATAGCCGAGGAGCTGCGTGCCCGCCGACACCCCTTGCAGCGGAAAGACCTGCTGCCGCCGGTCCGCGGGAAACACGGCGGTGACGACGTGTGTGTCGGCACCGTCGACGATGTCGAGCTTGAGCAGGCCGCGATGCTGCGCATCGACGTCGAACAGCAGGCTGTAGTCGATCGAGAGCGATTCGCCGCCGGCGCACGAGCCGCCGAGCGCGAGCACGACATAGGCGCCGTCGCTGTGCCGGTCGACGCGGTGGTCGGCGACGCCCAGCGCACACGGCGCGGCCGCTGCGACGCGCAGATGGCCGAGTGCGTAGCGGTCGATCTCGGCCAGGCGCGTCCGCACCTCGCCCCAGTCGATGCGGCCGTCTTCGTTGCGGTCGAGATCGAGCACGACGTCGAGGTCGCGCAGCGCGATGTCCCAGCGGCCGTCGAGGCGGTCGTGCTGCAATCGCAGCGACAGATAGCTGTCGCTCGGCTTGTGTGCGAATGCCGGCCCGGCGCCCATGAGCGCGCAGGCGGCGGCCAGAAACAGCCGGCGCGCGCGCGTCACGGCGCACGTACCCGCTGCGCGAGCGCCGCGATCTGCCGGCCTTCGAGGCGGGTCGCGTCGATCCATCGCACGACGGCATCGGCCGCGTGCGGCTTTCCCGCCGCGAGCGCGCATTCGAGCGCGATGCGTGCATCGAGCGGTTCCTTCTGCACGGCCCAGTTCTGCAACGCGAGATCCAGCGCGATGTCCGGCGTTTGCTCGAGCGCCAGCCGGAACCGCGCTTCCTCGCGCAGGTGCACGCGGTCGCCGCGGGCGCGCAGCGCGGCGAAACGATCGCTCAGTGCACGCGCGCCGACCGCCGCATCGGCGGACCCGAGCAGGCGGTCGGCCTGCGCCCGGCGCAGCAACAGGTTGTCGACCGGCGTGTCCGATGCGACGAGCGCCGCCACGTCGCCCGGCCGGTTCGCGTCCAGCAGGAAATCCGCGTACGCGGCGAGCGTGTACGCGTCGCCGGGATCCTTGGCGAGGCTCGTCCGATACCAGTGCTCGGCGTCGGACCCGCGGTCGAGCCGCTCGGCCAGTTCCGCTTGCAAGGTCATGGCCCAGGTCTGCACGGCAACGGGTTCGTTTGCCAGGCGTTCGCGCGACGTCAGCGCGTCGAGCGCCGCATACGCGCGCGCCGCCTGCCCGGCCACGCCGTCGACGGCCGCGCGGCAGATCGTGGCGATCGTCGCGGAGGCCGCCGGTTGCGTGTGCTCGCAGCTGCGTGCGGCGCCCGCGAGATCGCCGGTCACCTGCTGGATCGTCGCAAGGGTCAGCCACGCCTGCGCGTTGCCGGGTTCCCGCGCGGTCGCCTGTTCGAGATCGCCGCGCGCCGCGTCGAAGGCATGACTGCTCTGCCGGATCGTCGCGCGCAGCAGCAGTACCGGCACCGGAGGCGCGGTCTCGTTCCACCACGGCGCCAGCACCGCCTGCGCCTGGCCGAGCTGGCGCGGATCGGAGGTCGCACGCGCTTTCTGCAACTGCCATTGCGCCAGTCGCAACGCGACGTCGAGATCGGCCGGGTCGCGCGCCAGCAGGGCGCGCATCGCGCGCACGGCGCGATCGGCCGCGCGGTCCCTGCCGGCCGGAAGCCGTTCGAGCACTTCAGAATCGCTGGCGGGCCGATAAGGCGCGGCGGCACCGGCCGTGAGCCAGGCACCGAGCAGCGGAACGGCGAGTGCGACCAACCGGAAAGTCGTCATGGGCATCGGGAAGCGGGCCGCCGCGCGGATACGGCGGCCGCGCGTCTCAAGGGGTCGGCGGGTTCGACGGCAGGCCGTTCGACCCGTTTGGCGAACCGGGCAGCGGCGTCGTCAGGTACGGGAACGCGTTGTCGAACTGCGCATCCTCGACGAGCACGCCGTCGGTGTACGGCAGGTCCGCGCTCGCCGGCTTGCCGCTGCCCGGCGGCAACAGCACGCCCATCGCCACGCGCAGTTCGATGTCGACCACGTCGTCGCCCGGGCGCCGGCCGTTCGGAAAGCCGGCGGGGTCGCAGCCCGGATTGCTCAGGGTCAACGCGCCCGCCACGAAGCACGCGGCGGCGCCGAGACTGTTCTGGCTGCCTTTCGGCGTGACCGGCAAGGCCGTGTTCAGGCGAATCATCTCCGACGCCACGCCGTTGCGCGCCTGGTTGACGCCGGGCACGCCGGTGAGAAACGCGGCCACGAGATCGGTGCGCGGAAATACCGACGGCGCGCGCACGCCGGCGGAGCCGAACAGGATTTCGACGAGCGCCGGCAGCGAGGGATTGGTGACGTAGGTGGCGAACTGCCCGTCGTCCTTGGGTTCGCTGGCGTTGAATTTGTCCTTGTCTTTCAAACCGATCACGATCTCGTTGACGAGCGGCATGCCGAGGCGCGACACCTGCACCAGGTTCCGGTCGAGGATGATCTGGCGCAGCGGTTCGTTGCCGACCAGGCGCGAGCGCGGCAGGCTCGCCGTGGTCCACACGCCGATCACCGCGTCGCCATGCGTCACGCAGGCGATCGGCAGCTCCAGCGCGAGCGACGTGACGTTCTTGTCCGCGGTGGCGTTGCTGCCGCCGGAGCGGCTGCCGATCACGCGCGACGCCGGCAGGTTCACGAGATCGAAGATCTCGCCGAGATTGACGCCGAAACCCTCCTTGCGCTGGCCGACGAACAGGCGCCCGGGCATCGGGCAGCCCGGCAGCGTGACGGTGTAGATGTGGCTGTTCGCATAGGCCGCGTAGTCGGGAATCGACTTGTTGCCGATGTTGTCGATGGGCTTGGCAAACTGGTTCGCGCCGCCGGTCGCGTTGGCGAGCTTGCCGACGACGCCCGCCGGCTGGCGCCGCGCGCCGTTGATCTGCGACACGGTATACGTTTCAGCATCGTTGCGCGCCGACGCGTCGCCTGCGGCGATCTGGCCGGCGTTGCGCAGCGGAATGGCCACGCGCTGGCCGCCGATCGGCAACTCGATGTTCTTCAGGTCGTACTGGAACTTGAACTGGTAGGTCAGGTCCTCGCGCGCGTCGCCGTTGTTGTCGATGTGGATTTCGTAGACGCCGTCCGGATCGAGCGTGAAGTAGTTCGGACCGCCGTACGAATCCTGCAGCGGCAGGTAGTTCGCGATGATGGTGACGAAATCGGACCGCCCCGGCTCGTAGCTGCGAAAGACGTAGAGGTCGGTGCCGTCGAGCTTGGGATACTGCGTGATGCCCGGCGCCTCGCGATGGCTGGAAGCCGCGGCCGGCAGCGCTGCCGCGGCCAGGCAAACCGTCAAGGCGGCACTCAATGCGGCGCGTATCGACCGGAAACTCGGGTGATGCATCATGTCGCGCTCCTTGTTGGAAATTCCGTTGCAGGTTGAACGTCGAGTCCGGCGCATGGCGCCGGTCGCGCCGCCGACGTCGGACATCGGCGGCATCTGGTAGCTGTACGGGAGAAGAGGCCGCACGGATGCGGCCTCAGAGGAAGTTTTTCTTCACAAGGCGCACACGTCCCGCGCGGAGTGTTTAAAAGTTTCAACTTCCACCTGGATAAACCTGGAATCAATCGAAGCCGTCGGCAAAGATCACGTCGTCGTAGACGTCCCCGATCGTCAGGCCGACGCTCGCGACGGTACCGTTGCCGATCGGCCCGAAATCCTGCGCGGCGCCGGTGTCGAGCGCGATCCGGAACAACCGCGTCGAACCACCCACCGTCAGCGCGGCATAGCCGAAGCCGGTCACCGGCAGATTGTTCGCGGCGGCGGCGGGACCGGGCGGAATGTCGAAGCCGGTCGTCGTCGTGAAATCGACGGGCACGGCGTCGACGGTGACGGCGAGCGGCGACGTCTGCGCGCCGCCGTTGGGCGGGTTCTGGATGAACAGCCGATCGCCGACCGCATCCAGGGTATACAAAGTTGTCACCGTCGTGCCCGCTACGTTGTTCGTGTAGGCGGCGCCGTGGATACCGGCCGCGAGGCCGCTGATCGTCAAGGTGCCGTCCGGATTGATGCCCGCCACCGATCCGGCCATGCCGCCGAGGTCGCCGTCGGCCGGCCCGCCGGTGATCGGATTGGCGCGGAAGTTCACGCCGTTGGATGCGACCACCCGGACGCGGTCGACGGACGGATTGAACGACACGCCGTAGGTGCCGTCCGGGAGGTCGACCGTCATGCCGCTGCCGTCGACGAAGGCGATCGTGCCCGGCATGGCGCCGATCATGCTGGCAGCGCCCGTTTGCGGATCGATCCGATAGAGCGAGCCCGTATTGGCGCCCACGTTGACGCCGAGTGCGATCCACTGCCCCGTTGCGGGCCGCACGTCGAAACCGACCAGACGCTCGCCCGCGGTTACGCCCGTGATCGCGACGCTGATCGTCGCGGCGGGCGACTGCACCAGGAAGCGTCGAAGACTGGTTCCGCTCGCGTCGAGCGATTGTGCCGAACTCGGCAACGCGGCCACGGCGATGTCCCGCACGTTCAATCCGCCTAGCGCGCCGACGAACGTCGCGTCGGCGGTCGACAGTTCGACCCGATACAGCCCGCTGGCGCCGGCGACCGTAAAGGCCCCGTACGCGAGGCCCGACGCCGCCGTGTTGGACGTGCCGACGTCGATGCCGGCCGGTATGTCGAAGCCGCTCTCGGCGTTGATGTCCAGCGGACTGCCGGCGAGCATCAGCGGTTTCGCGCTCGTCAGCGTTCCGGCGTTCGGCGGATTGACGATGAAGAGTCGATCGCTCGCGGCATCGATCGCGTACAGCGTGGTGGCGGCGACGTTCGCCCGGTTGTTGGTGTAGGCCGTCGCATCGAACGTCGTACCTGCGCCGTTCGCGGAACCATCCGGGTTGACGCCCGCGACGGAACCGGCGGCCATGCCGAGATCGCCGTCGACCAGGGCGCCGGTATTGGGATTCATGCGAAACGACTGGCCGCTGCCGGTGATCACGCGCAGGCGGTCCACGGTCGGATTGAAATCGATATCGAACGCGGTGCCCGTGATCGGCAGCGCAGCGCCGCCGGCGTCGACGAACGCACCGGCGGGACCGATTGCCGTCGCGTTTGCCGAGCCGGCGCGGCTTTCAACGAGGTACAGCTGCACCGACGACGTGCTCGCGTTGTAGCCGAGCCCGTACAGACGGTTGTTCTGCGGGCGCACGTCGATGGCGACCAGTGCATCACCGGGCGCCAGTCCTCCGACCGGCAACACCGTAGCCGGCGAACCGGGCGTCGCGTCGTCGACGGTCGCCAGACCGTTGGTGGTCGTCAACACGTAAAGCGTATGTGCGGACGCGGGCACCGCGAATGCCAGCGCTAATACTGCGCAAGCCGTGCGAGCGAGCGGAATGGAAAAAAGGAATTGGTACATAGCAGTTTCCTTTGCGTTGCCTAGGGGGCCGCGCCCCTCCCCTGCGCCTGCGCAGGCACGGTCCGGGGACTTACGAGTCCGGTGCGTCAGGCGGATTCAGCTCGCGCAAAAGAATGAAGTGAAGGGGGCGTGACGACGGAGGCGGCATCACCTCGTCACGACGGTGACCTCATCTGCGACGCAGGCAGTGCGTAGCGAACGCGGTACCGCGCGAGGGGCGCCAAACCGGCACACCGGTTCGGCAAGCCCCTGCCGGCCGGTGCTGCCGTGGACTCGCGTCCCGCATGCATCCGTCCCGTGGTCCTTCCCGTACGGGAATGGAATGCCACGGGAGGGGAACATGACGCATTTTGGACGTGTAGCGTTCGCAACATCGCTGGCATTGCTGCCCGGCATGTATGCCTTCGGTGTCGGAGTTCCCGCGACGCGCCTGCCTCTCGTGGAGGTCGCCGGCAGCCCTGATGCGGAGCAGCTGGCACAGGCCGATGCCGCCTCGGCCGGCGTCGTGACGCAGGAGCAGATCGAAAACCGCCCGATATCGCGGCCGGCGGAAGTGCTGGAGGTGGTGCCGGGCCTGATCGCGACGCAGCACAGCGGCGGCGGCAAGGCGAACCATTATTTCCTGCGGGGCTTCAATCTCGATCACGGGACCGACCTGTCGACCTTCATCGACGGCGTGCCGAACAATCTGCGCACGCACGGCCACGGACAGGGCTACAACGACCTCAACGGCCTGATTCCGGAACTGATCGACACGATCGAATATCGCAAGGGGCCTTACTACGCGGAGGACGGCGACTTTTCGTCGGCCGGCTCGGTGCACATCCGCTACAAGGACCGGCTCGACGGCGATTTCTACCAGCTCACGGCCGGAGAGCACGGCTACGGCCGGGTCGTCGGCGGCGCATCCGGCGAGGCGAGCGCGGGCCACTGGCTCGCGGCGGCCGACGTCGCGGTCTACGACGGCCCCTGGGCCAAGGAAGGCAACGAACGCAAGGTATCGATGCTCGGCCGGTACCCCGGCGGCGACGCGTCGGAGGGCTATCAAGTCAACCTGACGGTCTACCGCAACGGCTGGGATTCGAGCGACCAGGTCCCGCTGCGCGCCGTCGAGGCGGGGATCATCGACAGCGACGGCCAGATCGACCCCTTTCTCGGCGGATCGACCTCCCGCTACACCGCTTCCGGCGAATACCACGCGCCGATCGGCGAGGGACGCCTGCTCGTCAACGCCTATGCCGTCCACTACGCGTTCGGCCTGTATTCGAATTTCACCTACTTCCTCGACGATCCGGCAAACGGCGACGAGTTCGAGCAGCGCGACGACCGGAACTACTACGGCGGCACGGTAAAATATGTCCAACAATGGAATTCAGGCGGTATTCCACAAGAGTTCGCGGCGGGCGTCGAAACGCGGTTCGACGACATCGTCACCGTCGGCCTCTACCACACGCAGGCGCTACGGCGCACCGGCACCGTGCGCGAGGATTCGGTGAAAGAGGGATCGGTCGCGGGCTTCGTCAGCTACTCGGCGCGCTGGACGAACCGGCTCCGCACGGTGATCGGCGCCCGCTACGACTACTACCATGCGACCGTCGACAGCAACATCGCCGCGAATTCCGGCACGGCGACCGACCGGCGCGCGAGCCCGAAGCTGAGCCTGATCCTCGGCCCGTGGCGAAACACCGAAGTGTTCGCCAACGTCGGCCGCGGCTTTCATTCCAACGATGCGCGCGGCGGCACCCTGCGCGTCGATCCGAACGATCCGGGCCAGGCCGCGGCGTCGCAGGAACTGCTCGTGCCGACGACGGGCCAGGAAATCGGCATTCGCACCAACCCGACGGAAACCCTTACCGTGACCGGCTCGCTGTGGCATCTGAAGATCGGCTCGGAGCTGGTGTTCGCCGGCGACGGCGGGACCACGGAGCCGAGCTATCCGTCGACGCGCACCGGCATCGAGTTGTCGGCGTACTACCGGCCGCTGCCGTGGCTCCTGATCGACGCCGACTATGCGCGCTCGCGGGCACGCTTCAGCAACGCCAATCCCGCCGGCAACCGTATTCCCAATGCGGTCGAACGCGTCGCCTCGGTCGGCGCCGAGTTCAGCGGTCCCGACCGATGGTCCGGCGGACTGCGCTATCGCTTCCTGGGCCCCGCGCCGCTGATCGAGGACAACAGCGCGCGCGCACGCTCGACGACCATCGTGAATGCGGAAATCGGGTATCGACTCGACGATCGTTTCAAGCTCTCCGTCGAGGTATTGAACGCGCTCGACAGCCGCCAGAACGACATCACCTACTTCTACGACTCGCAGCTCGCCGGAGAGTCGAGCCCGGTGTCGGACTTCCACTTCCATCCCGTCGAACAACGTCAGTTTCGAATCACCCTGCATGGAAGGTTCTGACGCCGCTGCCCTCAAGGTCATTGTCGGTGACCACGTCATCAACGACCGCCGCGGCGAATGGGCTCCAACTCCGACGAGCGGCGGCCAGCGTCTCATCGATGGTCGCAGGCGTGCCGGGGTTCAGCGTAAACGGACCGGTCACATCGGCCACGATCACGGAAGCCGGCGAGTTGGAAAAAACGGGCGTAGCGCCGCTCGACCAGCTATCCCGCAGCTGCAGATTCACGCGCGGGCTGTTGAAGGTGGCGGGCGACGCGACCAGGTGGCTCATGTACAAGGAGGGCAGCCGCCCACCCTGCGCGGCCCCGGCCGGCGGCGATGCCAGTAGCGGCAGCAAAGACAAGAGAAATTTCATGTGCCCTTCCCCCTGGAATGCCGCGACTGGCGGGAACAGCAGCGTGCCGAGATCCAGTCCCGCGGACGGCGCAGGGGCCAGTAGGCACGACGATGCCGGTCGATCGGGCTGTCGCGAAGCGCATTGTCGCGATTTCGACTATCGCCAAAGATGGCTCTGGAGGCCAGAAACCCTTAGATTTACGGTGCCCAATGGCCGTCGCTCGATAACGAGCGGTGCATACAGAGACCAAGAGAACCATGGCCACCAAATCCACTGCCAAGAAATCCACCAAGACGAAAGCTGCCGCCAAGCCGGCGGGCGCGATCAAGCCGATCAAGGACGCCCTCGGCAAGTCCGCTTTGATTGCGCATCTCGCCGAGCGTGCCGGGGTCGAGCCGAAGCAGGTCAAGGCCGTACTGGCCGCACTCGAGCACACCGTGCTCGGCTCCGTGCACAAGAATGGCGCGGGCACCTTCACCGTCCCCGGCCTGTTCAAGATCAACGCCGTCAAGGTGCCGGCCAAGCCGAAGCGCAAGGGCAAGAATCCGTTCACGGGCGAAGAACAGGTGTTCGCCGCGAAGCCGGCCACCGTCAAGGTCAAGGTGCGCCCGCTGAAGAAGCTCAAGGACGCCGCCCTTTGATGTAAACCCGGCACACGCAGGAATCCGAGTCGTGGCTTCCAATGGATACCTGCGTGTGCCAGCTCGATGTCGCCGAGTCACCCGCGTGAGCGGGCAAGCCGTTCTATCGCGGCGATGGCGGCGAGCATACGCTCGCGCGCGGCGGGGTTGGCCGAATGCACGTGGATCCGCGGCGGGACGAAACCGTGCATGGCCACCGCTTCCTCGATCCAGGCAACGACGTCATAGCCTGTGCCGCGCGCATCGTCGCCGAGGTCGTGATCGAGACTGAGCTCGGCTACGCCGCCTTGCCGCATCAGCGCAATGGCTTCGTCAGGCCAGTAGACGCGCGTCCAGCCGGAAGGCGTGGGGCGTTCGTCGTCGAGGTAAACGCGCATTCCAGTGGCGTCTTCGGCAGGTGTCACGAGCTTGCGCATGGCATGAGCATGCGCGACGGCCGATGTGCCGGCAACTGCGGGCAAGCTGACGTTATGCCTTCGATTGCAGGCCGCGACCTCCGCCAGGCGTTTTCCGCGCCGTGGCGCGAATCTCCCCGGAACGTCGTTCGAGTCGGCAAGCCCATCCGGCGACTGCTCCCGACAAGAAGGCCATGCTCCGACGTTCACGCACTGCCCGTTCCACCACGTTGCGAGCAGCGGGCGTTCTGCCTGCGCTTGCTTTCGCCGCATGGATCGGCGACGTACCGGGTGCCGATCGGAACGACGCGCCCTCTGCGGGTCTCGGCAACCTCATACCCAATGGCGATTTCGCCACCTCGCTGGACGGCTGGACGTGCAACGGCGCGTGCACCTGGATCGCCCAGGGTTCGAACGGCAGCATCGGCGCCATCGATGTTCCGGGGTCGGGCGCTTCGATCATCACGTCGTCGTGCTTTTCGGTCCAACCGCAAACCGTGTACGACGTGAGCTTCGATGCATGGGCGAATATCGGCCTCGCCGGCGGCGAGTTCGATCTGTTTTGCAGAGCGTATGCCGATGCCGGCTGCACGCAGCCCACCGGCAATTTCTCCTACCTGCCGCTGTACTACTTCGGCTCGGGGAGCTGGAACGGCATGCAGGGATCGCATGTCACGAACGCCAACGAATTCTCCGCCCGATGCGAAGTGGTTTTCTCGGCGAACGGCAGCGAGACGCGGATGGACAGTTTCGTCTTCACGTTCAACCACCCGCTCGACGGCATCTACGCCAATGGCTTTGAAGGCCCGCCCTGATGTATCGCCAAACCCGGGATTGTCAGTCGTTCGCCACCGGCAACGTCGCGACATCGAACCAGAAATCGGTCACCACGCGAAGCGCCTTCTGGAAATCCTCGAATCCGACCGGCTTCACCACGTAGCTGCTGCAACGACGCTGGTACGACCACGATACGTCGCGCTCGGCGGCCGAGGTCGTGAACACGACCACAGGCAGCTTGCACAGCGTGGGGTCTTGCGTGATCGCGTCCAGCACCTCGCGGCCGTCCATGCGCGGCAGATTGAGATCGAGGAGGATGATGTCCGGTCGCGGCGAGCCTGCGAAATCGCCTTCGTGCTTGAGAAACGCAAGGCACTCGATGCCGTCCTTGACGCGATGCACGCGCAAGGGCACCGCGGCTTGCGCAAGGCCGATCGTCGTGAGCTCGGCGTCGTCGTCGTCGTCCTCGACGTGCAGGATCTGACCGACGAATTTACGCGTGGATGCCGTGTCCAAGCTGCCCTCCCTCCGGATCGGACTTCAGCGTGAAATAGAACGTGCTGCCCCGGCCCGGGGCGGACTCCACCCAGATGCGGCCGCCATGGCATTGCACGATGCGGCGCGCGGCGGCGAGGCCGATGCCCGTGCCAGGGTATTCCTTCGTGTGCAGTCGCCGGAAGATCTCGAAGATCTTTTCGTGGCTGCGCGGATCGATGCCGATGCCATTGTCGGCGACCGCGAAGCGCCACTCTCCGTCGACCTTGCCGCCCGACATCGACACCCGTGGCGGTTCTTCGCCGTGATACTTGATGGCGTTGCCGACGAGGTTCAGGAGCAATTGCGCCAGCTGCGAGCGGTCGCCTTCCACGACGGGCAGATTGCCTTCGCGCACGACCGTCGCACGCGATTCGTCGATGGCCGCGCGCAGCATCGCAACCGTTTCGTCGAACACCTCGTCAAGCGCGACCCGCACGAACGGACGCGGGTTCGCATCGACGCGCGAATATTCGAGGAGGTCGCGCACCATCGCCTGCAAATGCTTGGTCGCATGTACGGCACGCTGGATCCAGTCGCGCGCCTGCGCGTCGAGCTGTTCGCCGTAGCGCGAGCCGAGCAGCTCGACGAAACCCGCGATCGTGCGCATCGGGCTTTGCAGGTCGTGCGAGGCAACGTAGGCAAAGCGCTGCAATTCGATATTGCTGTGCTCCAGCGCCTCGTTGGCCGCGCGCAGCGCCTGCGCCTGGTGCGTGCGCTCGGTGAGGTCGACGATGGCGCCGAGCACGAACATGCCTTCGTCGGTGCCGATGGGGTTCAGGCCGATCTCGACGGGAAACTCGGTGCCGTCCTTGCGTATGCCGAACAGGTCGCGCCCCTCGCCCATGCGCCGCGCCACGCGTTCGCCGAAATACTGCGTGCGCAGTCCCGGGTGCGCGTGTC
Source organism: Tahibacter soli (assembly GCF_025717065.2). Taxonomy (GTDB): domain Bacteria; phylum Pseudomonadota; class Gammaproteobacteria; order Xanthomonadales; family Rhodanobacteraceae; genus Tahibacter; species Tahibacter soli. The sequence goes on from NZ_JAOVZO020000014.1 coordinate 293,492, forward strand.
GGAAGCGGTTCGGCACGAGGATCTCGATCTTGCGTCCGAGAAGCTCGTCGCGCGTGTACCCGAAAAGCGCCGTCAGCTCCGCGTTGGCGAGCACGATGGTTCCGGCCTGGTCGATCATCACCATTGCCGTGGGCGCGGATTCGACGGTCGCGCGAAAGCGCGCTTCGAGGCGCTTGCGCTCGGTGAGGTCAACGATGGCGCTGACGAAATAGATGCCCGATTCGGTGCGGATCGGACTCAGCCCGATTTCGAGCGGGATCGCGCTGCCGTCCTTGCGCAGGCCGTAGAGATCGCGGCCGGCGCCCATCGGACGCGACTTCGGCGACCGCTCGAACGCGGCGCGATGATGCGGATGCGCGCCGCGCAACGCGAACGGCACGAGCATCTCGACCGGCTCGCCGAGAAGCTCGTTGCGCGCGTAACCGAACAGGCTTTCCGCCTGCGAATTGACCAGCACGATGCGCCCCTCGCGATCCACCATCACGATGGCGTTCGGAACGACGTCGATGATGGCGGCGAGGTCGACCGCCGGATCGAGCAAGTCGCGGATGCCCAATCTCGTCCCCCTTTGGCAGCGGCCACAATTCCTGCCGTATACATCTCCCGATTTCTTTACCCGCTCTTCTGATAAAAGGCAAGCCGGGTTCGGCGCGCCGGCTGCCGGAAAGCCGGCGTTAAAACAATTGCGACATTTGCGCCGGCCGTGGCGGGCCCGAGGCGTCAAATTACTTGAGGAATATCTCCAAGCGCGCTGATTTCAAAGAAGATATATCTGGCCCATCTTGTCGGCGCCATGCAGCCGGCATCCGGCCTTCGGCATGCCGCTTGCTCCCGGGCGTACAACCCCCGGGTTCTAGCGGAGACCGTCATGTTCGACCGCGCCATCCTCGCCTCGCGTCTCGACCAGTTGCGCGCCGAGCTTGCGTCGTGCGCGACTCGCGCCGCCGACCTCCTGCGCGCCGAGCGCGAGTACCTGCGCGCGCAGGCCTGCGCCGCCGACGCCGAATGGCTGTTTGACCGGCTCGCCGACCTCGGTTGCGAAGTCGGCCTGAGCCCCAACGATGCCCGGCGGATGCGCAAGCTGGCCGCGCATGGCGGCGATCCGTCGGCGCTGCCGTATTACGCGGAACTGCCGATAGGCCGCCCCGAAACCAGCCGTCATCCGCTGTCGGTCGAATCCGCGCTGGACCGGCTTGCCGCCGGCGACGGCTACATGAGCTGGACCTGGGGCTACGACCCGGCAGCACGGATGGCATGGCTCTCCGACGCGCAGGTCGGCTATTCGGAAGCCGATCTCGAATGCGCCTACGGCGTGTTCCGCAACGCCTTGTCCGACCTGGGTCTTGAGCTCGATTTGAGCGCCTAGGCGTCGCGATGCCGTCGCGCGCGTCGAGAGATTGACGCGCAAGCAGGAACGCCAATCCGGGAGCGCCGCGATCACGCTGCCGGCCGATGCCGGCAGCTCGCCCCGAAAGGCGCGCGCTCGGCATCCTCGCGGTTCCGTGCGTGGCGATGCCCAGCGCCGAAGGCTGCCGATTCTGCGCTGCCGGATGCCTCGGCCGGCTTGGCCGCCGACGGGTGCGGCCAGCCGGCAGGGATCTTTGCTCAGGCCGCGACCACGGCGATCTTGGCCTTCGGCGTCTGGCGCCGGGAATCGAGCTTGAATCGCGCGACCGCCGCGACCAGCGCACGCGCCTGGTCCTCCAGTGAGCGCGCCGTAGCCGTCGCCTCCTCCACCAGGGCGGCGTTCTGTTGCGTCGCCTCGTCCATCTGGGTAATCGTGGCGTTGACCTGTTCGATGCCCGTATGTTGCTCCTTCGAGGCAACGGAGATCTCGCCGATGATCTGAACGACCCGCTGCACCGAGGTCACGATGGCAGCCATGGTCTTTCCCGCCTGGCCGACGAGCGCCGAGCCGGCCTCGACGCGTCCGACGGATTCGTCGATCAGCGTCTTGATTTCCTTCGCCGCGCCGGCCGATCGCTGTGCCAGATTCCGCACTTCGGCCGCGACGACCGCGAATCCGCGACCCTGTTCGCCGGCACGCGCCGCCTCTACGGCCGCATTGAGGGCGAGGATGTTGGTCTGAAATGCGATGCCGTCGATGACGCCGATGATGTCCACGATCTTCTCGGACGAGCCCGCGATCTGCGCCATCGTCGCGACGACGCGCTCGACCATCTTGCCGCCCTCTTCGGCGATCTGCGCGGCGCCCAACGCGAGGTCGTTGGCCTGCTTCGCGTTGTCCGCGTTCTGTTTGACGGTCGAGGTGAGTTCCTCCATCGAGGACGCGGTTTCTTCCAGACTCGCCACCTGCTGCTCGGTACGGTTCGAGAGGTCCAGGTTGCCGGCTGCGATTTCTCCCGCAGCGGCCGTGATCGAATCGACCGCCGACTTGATGCCCTGGACGATGCCGGCGAGTTGTGCGACGGACTCGTTCGTATCCTGCGCCAGTTGCTCGAAGGCGCCGGCGTAGGATGCGCCGATGCGCTCGGTGAGATCGCCCAGGGATACGGCGGACAGCACGCGAGAGACGTCCGTGACGGGGCCGACGATCGCATCGAGCGTATGGTTTATGCCCGCGATCATGTCGCGATAGCCGTATTCGAAACGCGACTCGTCGCCGCGCCGCCGAAGGTCCCCTCGGCTTGCCGCGCCGACGATGGCGAGGATCTCGCCGTTCATGGCCTGCAGGTTCGCCTTGGCGCGGTCCATGGTATGGGTGAGCACCGCTTTTTCTTCCGGCAGCCGGTCCATGTCGATCGAGAAATCGCCGACGGCATAGCGTCCGGCCACCTCGACGAGCCGCATCTTCACTGCGATGTGCGACCTCACGAGCTCGTTGAGCTGTTCGGCGACCTTGCGAAACGCGCCCTCGAAGCGCTCCGCCGGAATCACCGCCGAAATAAATCCGTCCTCATGCTGGCGCGCCAGCGTTTCCTGCTCCTCTATGAAGCCGGCGAGGGTGTCGCGGATGGCGTCGAGCGAGCGTTGCAGGTTGCCCACCTCGTTGTTCGCCCGGCGATCGTCGGCGACGGCGTCGAGGCACCCTTGCGAGAGTCGGCGCGCCTGTGCCACGGCGTCCTCGATCGGGTCGGTGATGGATCTCGCTACGATCCGCACCAGCGCGAACAGGAGCAGCAGCACGCCGAGGGTGGCCGCGGCGTAGCCCGTGGCGAGGCTCCAGATTTCTTTGTCGACGTCGCCGACGTAGATGCCCGTGCCGACGATCCAGCCCCATGGCTTGAAGGTGCCGACGAACGCGATCTTCGGCTCGTCGGCACCGCCGCCGGGCCGGGACCATTCGTAGTGCAGGAAACCCGAACCCTCGGTTTGCGCGATCCGGGCGAACTCCTTGAAGATCCTGACGCCGTCCGGGTCGACCATGTCGCCGACGTCGCGGCCGACGAGCTCGGTCTTGATCGGATGCATCAGCATGCGGGGCTCGGCGTCCTGGATCCAGAAATAGTCGTTGTCGCCGTAGCGCAGCTCGCGCAGCGCCGACATGGCAGCGTCGCGCGCCTCGACGTCGGCGAGTTTTCCCGCCGATGCCATGTTGTGAAAATGTGTGACAATACTCAACGCGGTTTCGACTTCGTGGCGCGTCAAGCGCAGTTGGTCGCGCAACAGCGTGCTGCGCTGGTTCGCAAGTCCGGCCGCGCACAGCGCCACGACCAGCAGTGCACAAGCCGCGAGAAGCAGGTTGATATTGGTTCCGATGCGCCTGCGGCGCAGAAAATCGAGTTTGAGAAAGCGCATGGCTGGCCTCGGCCTCCGCGTGGAAGGGGTGGATCGTGCTCGCGCCGTGCGGCATTCGGCCGGTCGGCGAGCTCATCTATCGGCGTCGGCGGAAGGTTCTTGAACCCGTGATGTCGCGTTTCCCTCGCGTGCGCGTCATGCCTCGGCGCGAGCGGGCGCGTGGCAGCGCACATGGATGGGTTCGGCGAGTGCGTTGCAGGCCAGTTGGCGCCGCAGCGCGAGGATGGCGGTGTCGGTGAGTTCGTGCCCCTTCGACAGCAGCAGCATTCCCGTAGTCGTGTAGACGTCCTGTTCAAGCACCCAGCCGGGGCGAAGCTCGGCCACGAAGGCGATGCGCATTTCGCTGACCGCGCCGCGGAAGTCCGCCAGCGCGCCGACAACCTCGTCGGGCAGCGCCGGATAGATCGCCTCGAGCTGTTGCCGCACCCTGCCTCCCTGGCCGAGCGAGGCATTGCGCTCCAGGGTCAGCACCGCCCTCAGCAGTTCGGCGCCACGCTGCACCTCCGGATCGGTACCGCGCGGTGGCGGCGCGCCCTGGTAGCGGACGATCTGCGCCACTTTCTCGAGGCGCGGAATCGCAGCCAGCAGTTTGGACGCAGCGTCGGGATGCTCGGCGATCAGCTTCGACTCGGGCGCCGTCAGCGGGCGACGTGCCGCATCGCGGATCAGCACGTCGCGCGGAATCCCGATGCATCCGATCTGGCTGAGCGATGCCGCTACCTCGTAGATCCACGGATTGCGCCAACGCAGCCGCGGCAGCGCGTGCCGCACGCAAGCCACGGCGATCGACGAGCGGTGAAAGGCCCACGGCGTCGCCAGCGCGAGGATTTCGGTCAAGGTCTTCACCAGCGCGGTGAGCGTACTCTCCAGGAGATGCCGCTCGTTCTGATCGCACCGGTACTTGGCCACGGCCGATTCGAGGGTTCGACGCAGTTCTTCCTGGGGACACGGCTTGGCAAGGTAGCGGAAGATCGCGCCCTCGTTGATGGCCGAGATGGCCTGCGTCATGTCCGTCTGGCCGGTCAGCAGCACGCGGACGGCATCCGGCCATCCCTCCTTGACGCGGGCGAGGAACGCGGCGCCGTCCATCTGCGGCATGCGCATGTCGGACACCACCACCTCGAACGGCGCTTCGCGAGCGAGGATCGCCAGCGCTTCGGCACCGCCATGCGCCGTGGTCACGTCGTAGTCCTCGCACAGCGTGCGGTACAGCGCCGACAGCAGGTTCGGTTCGTCGTCGACGCAAAGGATGCGCGGCTGCGTGGCGGTCATGGGCTGTCCCCCTTCAGCGAGTCGGCCATTTTTTTCCACTCGTGCACTTTATTTTCGCGGCCGAAGCGCCCCACGAACTCCATGTCGGGCTCCGCGTCGCCGGCCAGTGCCGCGGCAATGTGTACGACGCCGACCATGCCCAGCCGTTTCGTTTCGACCTCGCCGGGCCGGTGATGGAACGCCACGGCCTCCACGATCGGCACCGGCAGGCCCCACAAGCCGAGCAGGTAGGCGCCGACTTCCGCGTGGCCGCCGGCGCCGGTCGCGTCGGCCAGGCAAGGCAGCAGTCCGACGTCGGCGAGCAGCGCGGCCGTCTCGACGCCGTCGCAATCGGCCATGCCGTGGGCGATCCGGGCTGCGAGCACCGAAGCCCTGAGGGCGCGCGCCTGCAACGCGGCGATCGCGGCCTGATTCTGCGTGCCGGCGAACACCTCGCTTGCGAGCACCAGCGTGCGGAGCATCGACAGCCCCACGCGGGTAACGGCCGTGCGCACGTCGCTGATCGAGCGTTTGGTTCCGAAGAAGGCGGAATTCGCCAGATGCAGCACCTTGGCACCGAGCGCCGGATCGCCGGCGAGGATATCGGCGGCACCCTTGGCATCGCCGTTCGGGTCGGCGAGCAGCCGGTTGAGCTCGGCGTATACGCGCGGAGCCGGCGGCAACTGGCCTATCCTGCCGACGCGTTCGCGCAGCTGCGGATCGTCGAGCAGCCGTTGCAGCGTCGCCAGCCGTTCGATCGCCGCGATCAGCACGGCCGGCTCGCACGGCTTGGAAAGGAACTGGTGGGCGACGTCGAGCGCGCGCAGCGCGGCGTCGGCGTCGGTGTGACCCGAAAGGATCATGCGCAGCGTCGCGGGTGCGACCTGCCGCACGCGTTGCAGCAGCTCCGCCCCATCCATGACCGGCATGCGCATGTCGGTCACGACGATGTCGACCGCTTCGGCCTCGATCGCCGCGAGCGCTTCGGGGCCGCCCAGGGCGTAGCTCACGTCCCAGTCGCAATCGAACGCGAACAGCATGCGGGCGATGCCGTCGAGCACGCGCTGCTCGTCGTCGACGAACATCACCCGCATGACACGTGCTCGGCGCAGGGCGGTACGATCGGCAGCCGCACAAAGAACGTGGTGCCGGTGCCGACTTCGCTTTCGAGGTAGATCTGTCCGCCGTGCTTGTCGACGATGGTCGAGTAGGCCATGGCAAGCCCCTGCCCCGTGCCCTGCCCCACACCCTTGGTGGTGAAGAACGGATCGAAGACGCGGGCGCGGATCTTCTCTGGAATGCCGGTGCCCGTGTCGCTCACGCGCAGTTCCGCGACGTCGCCGTCGAGGTGCGTGCTGATGACGATGCGGCCGCGCGCCTCGCGGTCGCCCGCGACGACGTCGGCGATCGCATGCGCCGCGTTGACGACGAGATTGAGGATGACCTGGCTCACCTCGTCGCGCAGGCAGCGCACTTCGGGCAGCTGCGGGTCGAACTGCATATCCAGTGCAGCGACGTATTTCCACTCGTTGCGCGCGACGGTCACCGTCGTACGCACGATCTCGGCGAGGTCCACGAGTTCCTTTTCGCCGGCGGAGGGATGCGAGAACTGCTTCATCGCCGCGACGATCGTCGCCACGCGGTTCAGCCCGTCCTGCGATTCGCTGAAAGCGGCGGCGGCGTTCTCGCGCACGAAGTCGAGTTTGCGGCGGTCGATCCTGCCCAGGGCGGCCCCAATGCCGTCGGGGCCGATCCGGACTTCGCGCAGCGCATCGAGCGTGGCGAACGCCGTGTCGAGCGCCTCGAACGTGCGGTCGAACGCGTTGCGCAGGAAAGCGATGTTGTCCGACACGTACTGGGTGGGCGTGTTGATTTCGTGCGCGACGCCCGCCGCGAGCTGGCCGATCGATTCCATCTTCTGCGCCTGCAGCAGGCGCACCTGGGTGCTGCGCAGTTCGTCGACGGCCGTCTTGAGCTGCTCGCGCTCGCACTCGAGCTCGCGGGTCTTGCGCGATACCACCTGCTCGAGCGCGATGTTCTGCTCGAGCACCGCGTACGCCGAGCCTTCGCGCGCGCTGCGCGATTCGATGCGCTGTATGAGCACCTCGATCGTGCGGTCGCGCGCGGCCAGCATGCGCGTCAGCGTCGCGATGCGGCGGCCGAGGCAGCTGCCGGAGCCGTCTTCGACCGTTGCCGTGGCGTATGTCGTTTCACGGTCGTCGATCTTCATGCCGGTTGTCCCAGGGCGAGGCCGCAGAGCGTCTGGTTCACGTGCTGGCCGTTGAACTGTTCGCCGTAGGTGGAGAAGCCGAGCACGCGATGCGCACCGAACAACGCGTTCATGCGTGCGAGCAGGCCGCCGGCCTCGAGTTCCAGCCGTCGCAGGACCGAATCGAATGCCAGGATCGCCTGCGGCTCGCCGATGTCGGCACGGATCCGCTCGAATGCCTGCTCCACCGTCGCGATCGGATCGATCGCCTCGCCGAGCGTGACCACGGCGCCGGTCTCGACCGCGCCGAAGCAGGTGAAGGAGGCGTCGGGGTTCACCTTGCGGATCGCGCGAACGAAGTAGTCGTCGCCGAACCGCAACAGCAGCGGCCGGCGCGCGAACAGGTGCGCGTCGAGCGCCTCGCAGTCCACGCCGACCGCCGCCGCGTAGGCTTCGGCCGCCGGCATGCCGTTGAGCTCGCGGATGGTGCGGTCGCCGAGGCTCGTCTGCGTCACCACGAGCTTGGTCGCGGTGGGAACGAAGTGCTGCAGCTTGAAGGCCACGAACGGCATGGTGGTGTCGCAGGCGAGAAAGACCGCCGCGTCGCTGAGGAAGCGCCCGCCGCAGTACACGCCGGTGCGCACGTAGGCCATGTCGTCGCCGGCCGAGCCACCCACGACGGGTATCGCGCCGAGCGCCTGGTACAGCGCCGCGGCGAGCCGTTCCTCGCACATCGACAGCCCGTCGCACAGAAGCAGCCCGAAACGGCGCACGTTCTTGTCGCCGAGCTCGGCCTGCCGGTGCACGCGGCCGGCGATCTGCACCGCCTGCAGGTGGCATTCCGACAGCGGCTGCACCAGATGCGCGGTGGCGCGCACCGCGCCGCCGCACAGGGCCATCGCGCAGATGCCGCCGGGCGCGAAGCCGTCGGGGCCGATCTGCCCGGCACTGGTGCAGCCGACGACGGTGCCGGCGAACGTGCCGGCGAGCGCGTCGCCGAGCGCGTCGAGATCGTAGCCGGGCGAGCAGAAGAACAGGATCAGGTCCGGCACGCACGGCGAAAACCGAGCGGCGAGCTCGGCGACGGCAGCGACCGGGTCGGGATCCGTACTGAAGGCGAAGACGATGGGATCGGACATGGGTGACCTCGGGACATGGGATCGATGTCGGCCGCGGCGGCGCAATCTTGAGCGATGTCTTGCGGGACAGGCGCGGCGATGGCCGTCGCCCCGGTATCGCGCTTGCATGCGGCAGGCAAGGGCCGTTTCGGGAAGGCGGCCATTCGCGTTCGCATGGGGTTAAGATCAGACGACCCTGACGTTGTCGTGCGGAAGGGAATATTTGCGAATGGGGTTTAGTCGACAAGCGCTCGAAGTAACCAAATTCCGATCGCCGCAAACGGGCGCCGGCAGGTTTGCGACGGCGGCGGTCGGCCTGATTGCGGCCGCCGGCCTCGTCCAATGGCTGTCCGGCGGTTTCGTCGAAACGTATCTTCCGGGCGCGACCATGCGCCCGTTGACGTCGGTGGCCCTCGCCTTCCTCGCCACCGCTTTGTATTGCGTCGCGACGGGCCGCGAGCGCCTCGGACGCCTGCTGGCACTGCCGGTCTGCCTGTATGCCGTCGCCGTGCTCGCCGCCGAACTGGTCGTACCGGCCAATGCCTGGACCGAAAACCGGCTCGTCTCGCTGCCGAACTCGGCCCTCGCGCTGTCGTTGGGCGGTATCGGCGTTGCCGTCTGGCCGAGCAGGCGCGAATCGCGAGTGCGCAGCGCCATCACCTGGACGTGCGGCGTCATGACCGTGCTGATCGCCATCACCGCGCTGTGCGGTCGCGTTTTCGACATCGAATCGATACGCAGTTCGTCCGACGCCCTGACCTCATGGCTGGCTGCGCTCGGCTACGGCTCGTTCGGCGTCGGGATGCTGGCCTTGCTGCCCGCGACCGACCGTCGGCGCAACTGGCTGCCGATTTCCATCGGCGTGCTGACGATCGCGGCCGGCGTCACCGTGTGGCTGGTGCTGATCGCGCAGGAAGAAGTGCGCGTCGGCGCATCGACGCAGACCGTGCTCGGCTTCGCCAGGCATCAGGTGGGCCGCGAACTGGACCTGATCGACGACGCCATGACGCGTCTTGCCGATCGCCTGGCCGCGCAGGGCGACGAGAACGCTTTCCGCCGCGAAGCCACCATCTACCTGCGCGACTATCCGGACGTTGCCTCGCTCGAATGGCGCCACCGCGCCGGGGCCTGGAGCTTGGCGCGCGACGGCGCCGCGGCAGCGGATGCCGCCGCGCATCTGCATACGATCACGCAGGGCACGCGCATCGCCGAGGCGGGCGGTCGGACGGTGATCGAGTTCATGTGGCGCAATGGCGGGGGAACGCTCGCGGCGTCGATGTTCCTCGACCCGTTCATGCGCCGTGTGCTCGAACCGATCGACGGCCGCTACGCCGCCGAACTGCGCAGCGGCGACCGGCGCTGGTTCGCGCTCGGCTCGCCCGACCTCCGATGGACGCACCGGGCGTCGTTGCGAGCCGGCGACGAAACCTTGACGCTGGCCGTCGCGCCGCAGACCGTGGCACTGGGGCTGGTGTCGTCGCACCAGCCCGACCTCGTGCTGCTCGGGGGCTTCGGCGTGGCCGCGCTGCTGGTTCTGTCGCTGCGGCTGGCGTCGCAGGCCGACGAGAGCGCACGCCGCGCGGAACGTGCGAACGTGGGCCTGCGGGACGAGATCGACGCGCACCGCCGCACCGACGCCGTGCTGCAGACCTTGCGCGATCGCACCGATTCGGTGCTTGCGACGATCAGCGACGGCTTCGTGACGATCGATCGCGACCGGCGCCTCACCTTCGTCAATGCCAGCGCGGCGCAGATGCTGGCGCTCGATCCGGTCGCGGCCGTCGGCCAGCCGTTCGAAACGTCGGCCCTGCTGGCGCGGTATCACGAACAGCTGTCCGCCACGCTTCTGGAACGCCGCACGGCCGACTTCGAGATCGTCGCCCACGCCTCGCGCGTCATCGCCGTGCGCGCCTTCGCGCAGCCGGACGGGATCGCGCTGTACCTGCGAGACGTCAGTGCCGAGAAGGAGGCCGCGCTCGCGCTCGCCGCCACGCTGCAGCGCGCGGAACGCCAGGCCATGCAGTTGCGCGCGCTGCGTCACGTCTCGCTGATCGCATCGAGCAAGCTCGGCGATCCCGACCTCCCCAACGTGCTGGTCGAGGAAGTGCGCGAAGCGATCGGCGCGCACATCGGCAGCGCCACGCTGGACGCCACGTGCGGCGCATCGGCCGCTACCATCGTCTCGCTTTCGGACAAGTACGCGCAGTGGCGGGACGCGGAAACCGCGATCGGCGTGCACGGCGACGACAGGCGCGGCGCGCTGCGGCTGTCGGAAGCGGCGCTTGCGGCGCGCGGTGCCCGCGAACCCGGTCAGTTGCCGCTGCGCGGTTTGCTGTCCGTGCCGCTGCGCGACCGCCGTGGCGGCGTGATCGGGGTCCTGCAGCTTTCCGATCGCACCGAGGGCGATTTCACGGCGGAAGACGAGCTCATCCTGCTGCAGTTCGCGCAGACGTTCTCCATCTCGATCGGCTGGTCGAAGCTGATCGACGAACTCTTCGCCACCCAGGCCGACCTGCGCACGCAACTCGGCGTGCTGGCCCGCAGCCGGGCGTTGCTCGCGGAGGCCGAACGCGTCGCGCAACTCGGCAGCTGGGAGGTCGAACTGCTGCCCGGCGGCGAGCGCCGGCGCACCTGGTCGGAACAGATGTTCCGCCTGTTCGGGCTGGAACCGGGTGCGGATCCGCCCAATGCCGACGCGATCTGGCCGCTCGTCAACGCGCAAGACAGCGACAAGCTCAACGCCGCGGTCGCCCGCGCGTTCGAACACGGCGAGCCGTTCGCGCTCGACTACCGCATCGTGCCGTTGGACGGCATACAGCGCTGGATCCATTCCGAGGCCCGCGTGGACGCCGGCACCGACGAAGCGCCCGCTCGCATCGTCGGAACGAGCCAGGACGTGACCGAGCGCAAGTCGGCCGAGCAGCAGGCGATCGCACGCGCCGAGGTGCTGCGCGCGATCGCCAGCGGCGCTCCGCTGTCGCAGACGCTGGTCGCCATCGCCGAGTTGTACGAGCGTCGGTTTCCCGACGCCGCCTGCTCGATTCTGCTGCTCGAGGACGGGCGCCTGCATACCGCCGCCGCACCGAAGCTTCCGGAGGAGTATTCCCGTCTGATCGACGGCATCGAGATCGGGCCGGCCGCGGGAAGCTGCGGCACGGCGGCGTGGCGGCGCGAGCAGGTGATCGTCTCCGATGTCGAGCACGACCCGCTGTGGGCGCCCTGGCGCGACGCGGCGCTGCGCTTCGGGTTGCGCGCATGCTGGTCGACGCCGGTGCCGGACAAGGACGGAAACGTCGTCGCGACGTTCGCGGTGTACTACCGCCAGCCGCGCGAACCGGTGGCGGCCGAACTCGAAAAGATCGCGTCGGTGGTCGCCATTGCCGCGATCGCGCTCGACGCCGAGCGCGCGCGGGCGCGCATCGCCGACCGCGAGCAGCGCCTGCGCTCGCTGTTCGCCTACGTGCCGGAGGCCGTCTACGCGATCGGCGCCGACGGCCGCATCGTCGACTGCAACCACGCCGCGCTGGAAATGAGCGGCCATGCGCGCGAGCGGATCCTCGGTCGCAACTTTGCCGACTTCGTCGCGCCGGAGAGCCGCGACGAGGCGGCATCCTGCATGAGCCGCGCGCTCGCCGGCGAAGTCTGCCGCTTCGACCACGAAGGCGTCAGACCCGACGGCTCGCGCTACAACGCCGCGACCACGACGCTGCCGATCGTCGTCGACGGCGAGACGGCAGGCATCTACGTGATCGCGCGGGACGTGACGCGGCACACCCAGGCACGCGTCGAACTCGAGACGGCGCTGCGGACCACGGCGGCGAACAACCGCGAACTCGAGGAGTTCGCTTTCGTGGCCTCGCACGACCTGCAGGAGCCGCTGCGCAAGGTGCGCGCGTTCGGAGACCGCCTGCGCACCCATGCCGGAGACACGCTCGACGCGCAGGCCGTCGACTACATCGAGCGCATGCGGGCGGCGGCCGAGCGCATGCAACGGCTGATCGACGACCTGCTCGCCTATTCGCGCGTCTCGACGAGCAGCCGCAGCGTCAGCCGCGTCGACCTCGACCAGGTGCTGCGCGAGGTGCTGGTCGACCTTGACGCGCGCGTCGCCGAGAGCGGTGCGACGGTCGCCTTCGACACCCTGCCCCCGATCGAGGCCGACGCCACGCAAATGCGGCAATTGCTGCAGAATCTCATCGCCAACGCGCTCAAGTTCCGCGATCCCGCGCGCGCCGTGCGCGTCGAGGTGCGCGCGAGGCCGATCGCCCAGCCCGGCAGCACGATTGCCGACTGGCTGCGCATCGAGATCGAGGACAACGGCATCGGGTTCGACAATCGCTACGGCGAACGCATCTTCGCGCCGTTCCAGCGCCTGCACGGCCGCAACGAATACGAAGGGTCCGGCATCGGGCTCGCGATCGTGCGCCGTATCGTCGAGCGCCACGGCGGCCTGCTCGCGGCACACGGACAGCCCGGTCTGGGGGCGCGCTTCACGATCGAGATGCCGATGCGGCAGACGCAGCCGCGGACTTCGAATCCGGCGACGGAAGGGAGACATGCATGACCTCAATGCCACGGCTGGATAGCTCGATTTCCGTGCTGCTCGCCGACGACGATCCGGACGACTGCCGTCTGACGATGGAGGCGTTCCGCGCGGCCCGGATCGACAATCCCATGCAGTTCGTCGAAGACGGCGAGGTACTCCTCGACTACCTCAAGGGCCGCGACCGCTACGCCGCGACGGCACCGCCGCTGCCGGGACTGATCCTGCTCGACCTCAACATGCCGCGCGTCGACGGGCGCGAGGCGCTGGCGCAGATCAAGTCCGATCCCACGCTCAAGCACATTCCGGTCGTCGTGCTGACGACATCGTCGGCGGAAGTAGACGTCGCGCGCGCCTATCAGGCCGGCTGCAATTCGTTCATCCAGAAACCCGGCAGTTTCGGCGCGCTGGTGGAGATCGCCTCGACGCTGGGCCGCTACTGGTTCTCCGTGGTCGACTTGCCAGAGCAACCGCGATGAACGGCATGCCGAAGACCGCGCTTTCGGTGCTGATCGTCGACGACGACGAAGAAGACTTCATCCTGGCTCGCGCGATGTTCTCCGAGATCGAGGACTTCGACGCGACGGTCGATTGGACGCCGCGATACGACGAGGGGCTCGCGCGCGCCGAGCAGGGCGGCCACGACGTCTATCTCATCGACTACCGGATCGGCCCGGAAAGCGGCCTCGCCTGGCTCGCCGAAGCGCAGCGGCGCGGCGTGACGCGTCCCATCATCCTGCTCACCGGCCGCGGTAGCCACGAGATCGACCTCGCCGCCATGACGGCGGGCGCCGCCGACTACCTGGTCAAGGGGCAGATCGACGCCAGCCAGCTGGGACGCAGCATCCGCTACGCGCTCGACCGGGCCCGCTATCTCGTGACGATCGCCGCGAGCGAAAGACGCCACCGCCTGATGTTCGAACGCAGCCCGATGCCGATGTGGGTGTTCGACGCCGTCACGCGGCAATTTCTCGCCGTGAACGACGCGGCGATCGAGCACTACGGCTACCGGCGCGACGAATTCCTGTCGATGCGGCTGGGCGACATCCGCATGGCCGAGTGGCGCAGCGCGCCGCGTCGGTCCAGCGCGAACGGCGCGGCAACTCGGGGGATCGCCAGCCTGCACCGCCGCCAGGACGGCAGCATCATCAATGTGGAAGTGTTTGCCGACGACATCGAATTCGACGGCCGGCCCGCCCGGTTGGTGCTCATCAACGACGTCACGGAGCGCCTGGCGACCGAGGAGCGCTCGCGACTCCTCGCACGCGCTTTCGAGTCGAGCCAGAGCGGCATGCTGATCGCCGACCTCGGCCAGCCCGACATGCCGTCGATCTACGTCAACGCCGCTTTCCAGCGTCTCACCGGCTACGACGCCGAGGAAATCCTCGGGCGCAACTGCCGCTTCCTCCAGGGCACCGACACCCGCCAGCCGGAGATCGACATCATCCGCGAAGCGATAGCGCGGCGCACCGAATGCAACGTGGTGCTGCGCAACTACCGCAAGGACGGCGGAGTGTTCTGGCACCAGCTCACGCTCGCGCCCGTGCACGATGCCGACGGGCGGGCCACGCACTACATCGGTGTCAGCACCGATCTCACCGAGCGGCGGCGCTACGAGGCGGAGCTCGCCTATCTCGCGCGGCACGACGTGGTGACCGCCCTGCCCCGCTTCGTCGACGCGGCCGATTCGTTCGAACCGCTACTGCGCGACGCGCGCACGCGCGGCGAGCACGTCAGCGTGTTCTACCTCGACGTCGACCGGTTCCATTCGATCAACGAAACCATGGGCTATCGCGCCGGCGACGAGATGCTGCATCTGCTCGCCCAGCGGCTGCAGATGGCGATCGCCGAGCACGGGCTGCTCTGGCGCGTGTCCGGCGACGAGTTCGTCGCGGCGGTGCGCTACCTGCCCGGGCAGCTCGACCCGCGGACGTTCGCCGACAGCCTGCGCGAAGCGCTGGAGCTGCCGTTCGTACTGTCGACGTACCAGATCTTCGTCAGCGCGACCATCGGCATCGCGAGCTACCCCCACAACACGTCGCTGCCCGAAGATCTCTTCAACTACGCCGAGGCGGCGATGATGCGGGCCAAGCGCAACGGCCGCAATTCGGTCCACCACTTCGGCAACGAACAGGCGGAAGAACTGCGCGAGCGGCTCTCGATCGGCAGCCGGCTGCGCGACGCGGTGCGCAACGACGAACTCGTGCTGTACTACCAGCCGCAGGTGTCGAGCTACGACAGCCGCATCATCGGCATGGAAGCACTGGTGCGCTGGGATACCAAGGACATGGGCCTCCTGCCGCCGCGGCGCTTCATCGGCGTCGCCGAGGAACTCGGCATCATCGTCGAACTCGGCCGATGGGTGCTGCGCGCGGCATGCCGCGAGGCGCGCACCTGGCACGACTTCGGCTGCAACGACGTGCGCGTGGCGGTGAACGTCTCCGCGCTGCAGCTGCAGCGGCTCTCGTTCATCGACGAGGTCTGCGACGCGCTGGAATCGTCCGGCCTGCCCGCCGACCTGCTCGAACTCGAGATCACCGAGAGCGCGATCATGGAGAACGTCGAGCGCGCGACCGAGATCATGAACGCCTTGCGCGAGCTCGGCGTGCACCTCGCCCTCGACGACTTCGGCATCGGCTATTCGAGCCTGGCGCACCTGCGCCGCTTTCCCATCGACAAGCTCAAGATCGACCAGAGCTTCGTGCGCGACGTCGCGCAGGAGAGCGGCGAAGCGGCGATCGTGCGCGCGATCACCGCGATGGGCCACGAGCTGCAGCTCAAGGTGATGGCCGAGGGCGTCGAGACCGCGGCGCAGATCGGCTATCTCAAGCGCAACCACTGCGACGAGTTCCAGGGCTACGTGTTCGGCGAACCGGTCCCTGCGGCGCGCGCGGTGACGCTGCTCAAGCGCCGGTTCCTCGGCCCGGATCTCGCCAGCCATCACGTCGTCGAGCGCGGACTGCTGCTCGTCGACGACGAAGAGAACGTGCTGCGCGCGCTCGGGCGCACGCTGCGCCGCGACGGCTACCGCATCTATCCGGCGTCGAGTGCCGAGCAGGGTTTCGACATCCTGGCGCGCAATTCGATACAGGTGATCCTGTCGGACCAGCGCATGCCCGGCATGAACGGCACCGACTTCCTGAGCAAGGTGAAGGAGATGTACCCGGACACGGTGCGCATGGTGCTGTCGGGCCATACCGACGTGGCGACGGTGACCGACGCGATCAATCGCGGCGCGATCTACAAGTTTCTCACCAAGCCCTGGGACGACGACGATCTGCGCAAGCAGATCGGCGAGGCGTTCCGCACCTACGAGACGCGGACGACGACGCGCGCCGGGTACGCCTAGACCCCGGCGCGCGCGCGCCGCGAATCGTTCGGTTCATTCCTCGTCGAACGACAGCAGGATGGCGCCGTGTTCGTCGCGCTCGACGTGGGTGATTCCGGGACAGTCGAACTCGAGTTCGTCGAGCTCCAGCCGATCCGAGCCCGGCGCGGCGCTGTCGTCGCCGGCGCTCGTTCCGTTGCGACGGGCCTGCTGGTGCAGCAGCGCCACGACGCTCTGGCGCAGGTTGTGTTCGCCCCACGGCTTGTCGATGAAGCGCGAGATCTGCGTGCCGTTGAGCGCCTCCACCACGATAGTGCGATCGGCGCAGCCCGACAGGATCATGCGGGCGACGTCCGGCTGCTTCTCGATGAAGCGGCTGAGAAACTCGATGCCCGTGAGGAACGGCATGCGGTAGTCGCAGATGACGAGGTCGTAGCGGCGGCACGTCGCGGTGGCCAGCGCATCGAGCGGCGAGCTGTAGCCGACGATGTCGAGCGGTTCGCCGTCCAGGTCTTCGAGCGGAATGCGCGCGAGCGAACGCTTCAATGCGTTGATCACGTTGGGTTCGTCGTCGACGAGAAGTATCCGGAACATGGCACTCCCCTTACTCGGCCGCGGGTGCGGCCGGTTGTTTGACCGGCAGGACGATGCGGAACATCGAGCCCTGGCCCGGCGTGCTGGTCACGTCGATGCGCCCGTTGTGCTTGGCGACGATGCCGTAGGAGATCGCAAGTCCGAGTCCGGTGCCCTTGCCGACCGGCTTGGTGGTGAAGAACGGATCGAAGATGCGCAACAGGTTCGTCTCGGGGATGCCCTCGCCGTCGTCGCCGATCGCGACCCAGACGTGGCCGCCGTCGCTGCCCGTGCTGATGGTGATGATGCCCTGATCGCTGATGGCCTGGGCGGCGTTCATGAGGATGTTCATGAACACCTGGTTGAGTTCCGACGGCAGGCATTCGATGGCGGGAAGGTCGCCGAACGACTTGACGATCTGGCCCTTGTACTTGATCTCGTTCCAGACGATGTTGAGCGTCGAATCGAGGCCGCGGTGGATGTCGGCGACCACCCAGCCGTCGCCGCGGTCGCTGCGGGAAAAGTCCTTGAGGTCCTGCACGATCTTGCGTACGCGCTCGATGCCTTCGCGCGATTCGGACAGGAGCGCCGGCAGGTCGTCCACGACGAAGTCGATGTCGAAGCGGCGGCGCAGCTCGGCGATCTCGGCGGTCGCGGCGGGTCCGGGCGAACGCAGCGCCTCCTCGTAGGTGCCGATCAGGGTCAGGAGGTGGCGCGAATAGTCGGCCAGCGTGCCGAGATTCGAATGCACGTAGCCGATCGGATTGTTGATCTCGTGCGCCACGCCCGCGGCGAGCTGGCCGATGGAGGCGAGCTTTTCCGACTGGATCAGCTGCTCCTGCGCGCCCTTGAGCTTGCGATAAGCCTCTTTGAGTTCGGCGTTGCGGTTGCTGAGCTCGTCGCGACGGGCATGATCGGCCGAGACGTCGCGCGCGACGAACCCGTAGCGCGCTTCGCCGGCCGACCGCAGCGCCACCAGTTGCACGCGCAGCGCGATCGGATGCGCCTCGCTCATGGCGGGCAGCGAGACCTCCCCCACCCATTCGCCTTCGGTCGCCGCCACCGCGAGCGCCGCCGGCGATACGAGGTCGGGGTGCCACGCGCCGACCACGTCGAGCGGCGCAGGCGTCGCGCCGTGCAGGCGAGCCACGAGCTGGAACGCCGCATCGTTCGCGTACAGCACGCGCAGGCCGGCGTCGAAGACCAGCATCGGATCGTGAAGAGCGTCGGCGAGAGAATCGAGCAAATCCGCGCCTTCGCTTCGGGAGCCGTTGACGAATCGCATCGCGCCTCTGGGCTTTTGGACCTGCGTCCGTTCGGACAGGTCCACATGTTCAGTACCGTACGCGATCATGGCATGTCAGGCCTCCGCCTTCACACGTCCGTGACGAAGGGCGCTGGCGCCGTCGAGGGCGCCGCGCGCGTCGTAACCGCCCGCGGCGTTCTCGAGGCCGAGCGCGCGCAAGGTCCAGGCGACTTCGCTGCGGCGCCGGGCCAGCAAGGCGCCGTTCGCCCGGTTGAGCTCGTCGAGTGCGCGAATGCGCTCGCGCATCGCGGGGTCGTCGTCGCCGCTGCAGGTGCCGACCGCGGCGCGCAAGGCCGCCAGCTTGGCCGTGCCCGCGGCGCCGAGGGCCTCGGTGTCGCGCGACACGAGCGCGTTGCGTTCGTCCAGGAGCGCCGCCTCGAGTTCGGCCAGCGCCGCCGTCGCGCGGGGATTCACGGCAGTGCCTTGTCGATGTCGATGAGGCGGGAGGCGATCGCCTGGGGGTCGACCTTGTAGGTGCCGCTCTCGATCGCCGAACGCAGGCTGGCGACCTTCGCGTGGTCGAACGGCGCCGGCTGGGCGGCCGCGCTGTACCGCGTGACGGCGAGGTTCTGCGCGTCCACGGTGAGTGCCACGCGGTCGGGGGAGGCGACGGCCGGCGTGTCGGCAGTACGGGCGGAGGCGACGCGCGTGGGCGTGGGGTCCGGCTGGCGCATGCCGGCGGCGGTAAGGCTGTCGATCTTCGAGGTCATGGCCACAGATCCGTCAATGTTCTGACGAGACTATCGACCGCCGCGACGGAAACTTTAGTCGTGCGGTTCGCGACCTTCAGGGCGGCGTGCCGATGGCGTCAAAGGGCGACGAGCACTTCGCCGGATGCGGCCACGACGCCTTGCAGCACGCGCCGGGTCGTCGTGTTCTCGACGCTGACGCGCTCGTCCACGCCGGCGTCCGACAGGGCCCGGCCGGATGCGCGCACCTCGAGGGATCCGGCGCGCGCGACGAGGACGATCAGGTCGCCGCGACGGATCGCGCGCGGCGCGACGAGATCGGGCGGCGCGACCAGGCTGCCCGCGACCAGCGTGCGGGCTGCCGCGCGCCCGACCGCGGCAGCCGGATCGGCCAGCGTCGCGCCCGCGGCGCCGGCGATGTTGCGGGTTTCGACGACGATCGCATCGGCGGAAACGGTTTCGCCCGCGGCGACGGTGCGCGTCGTCACCAGTACCTGTGCCAGGCGCGTCGTCCTCACCGGCACGTATACCCGCCACGGCGACGGCGCCGTGCATTCGACCAGTGCGACGCCGCGCGACGACTACGCGTGCAGAGAGTTCCGCCTCGCAGCGCGGCAGGCGCAGCGCGCCGTCGAGTGTCGCGACGGCCCGCAGGTTGGGATCTTCGCCGGCATCCGGCGCGACTACCGAAATGGCGGCGGCGCGAATGCCGTCGGCCGGCTGCCAGGCATCCTGCGCGAACGTGGCGGTCGCGATAAAAGCGGTCAGCGTGGCGGCGATGCGGCGCATGGCGAAACTCCGTTACGGGCACGATGCACCGAGGCAAGCCTCGTGCCGCGGCGCCGCTCAAGTTTTCGCCCCCGGCGCCGATGCGTTTCGTCATGACCTCGCAACTCATCGACCGCATCGACCAGCGCACCCGGCTCGCGGGCCACAACCGGCTCGCCCTGCTCCTGTTTCGCCTCGGCGGTCGCCAACTTTTTGGCGTGAACGTGTTCAAGGTGCAGGAAGTGCTGCGCCGTCCCCCGGTGTACCCGCTGCCGGGCTCGGCCGGTCCGCTGCTCGGCGTCGCCGACGTGCGCGGCCGGTCGATTCCCGTGCTCGACCTCGGCAGCGCCATCGCGCATCCGGAAGCCGACGCCGCCGCTTGCGAATTTCTCGTCGTCGCGGAGTTCAACCGTTCGGTGCAGGGCTTCCTCGTGGCCGCCGTGGATCGCATCGTCAACGTGCCGGTGGAGGAATTGCGCTCGCCGCCGGACTACGGCGGTCCGCCGCTGCTCACCGCCGTCACCCGCGTCGGCGGCGAGCTGGTCCAGCTGATCGACGTCGAGAAGGTGCTGGCCGACGTGGCCGGCGTTTCGATCGAGATATCGTCCGTTCTGGTCGAGCGGGCCGTGCGGCCAGGCGCGGCCCGGGTGCTGGTGGTCGACGACTCGCGCGTCGCCCGCGCGCAGATCCGCACGATGCTCCAGCAGCTGGGCGCCGAATGCGTGCTGCTGCCCGACGGCCGCCAGGCGCTGGCGCACCTCAAGGAACTCGCGCAACGGGGCATCGTTCCGTCCGAGTACTACGCGCTCGTCGTGTCGGACATCGAGATGCCGGAGATGGACGGCTACACGCTGACGACGGAAATCCGACGCGATCCCGCGCTCGCCGGCTGCTGGGTACTTCTGCACACGTCGCTTTCCGGCGTTTTCAACAATGCGATGGTCGAGCGAGTTGGCGCCAACGCGTTCGTTCCCAAGTACAGCCCCGACGAGCTGGCCGAGTGCGTGCTGTCCCGCTTCGCCTCCCTCGGTATCGCCTGACCTCCACCGCCGCGGCACGCGGCTTGCCTGATCGTTCCGTCAAACGACGGAGAGTCGCTCATGGCAGGCAGCATCGACAGCATGTTCGGCATCCACGGGGCCGCGCTCGCCCTGCGCGAGGAGCGCCTGTCGCTGATCGCATCGAACATCGCGAACGCCGACACCCCGAACTACCGGGCGCGCGACCTCGACTTCGACGCCGCCCTGCGCCGCGCCGGGGGAGAGGCCGGCGGGCTCGATGCCACGAGCGCCGCGCACTACAAGGTCGCGGACTCCGCCGGAAATCCCGGCGCCGCCCAGGTCTACCGCGTGCCGATGCAGGCGAGCCTCGACGGCAACACCGTCGACACCGATTTCGAGAACGCCGCCTTCGCGCGGGCCGCGCTGGAGTACCGCGCGAGCCTGTCGTTCGTAGAGGGCCGCGTGCGCACGCTGCTCGCCGCGATCGGAGGCGAATGATGTCCGGCCTGCCGATCTTCGACGTCGCCGGCTCGGCGCTCGCCGCGCAGTCGGTGCGGCTCAACACCGTCGCGAGCAATCTCGCCAACGTCGACAGCACGAGCGGCGACCCGGCCAAGGTCTACCGCGCGCGCGAGCCGGTGTTCGCCGCCTTTCAGGTCGGCGACGACCCTTCGCTCGCCGGCGTGCAGGTCACGCGCGTCGACGAAAGCCGATCGCCGCCGCTCAAGCGCTACGAGCCGGGCAACCCCGCGGCCGATGCGCAAGGCTACGTGTACGCGCCGGACATCGACCCGGTGGCGCAGCTGGTCAACATGATCTCGGCATCGCGCGCCTACCAGGCCGACGTCGAGATGGTGAACACCGCGAAGGAACTCGCGCTGTCGACCCTCAATCTCGGCCGCTGACGGCCGCCTCCACGGACAACGACATGACCGTAACCTCGACCAATCCCTACGCGCAGCTCGGCATCGCGCAGCAGGGCATCGTCACGACGCCGCGCAGGACCGAGCTCGGCCAGGACGATTTCCTGCGCCTCATGGCCGAGCAGATGAGAAATCAGGATCCGACCAAGCCGCTCGACAGCACCGGCTTCCTGGCCCAGCTCGCCCAGTTCTCGACCGTCAAGGGCATCCAGGGCGTCAACGACTCGCTGCTGGGCGTCGGCGCGATGCTCGGCGAAAGCCAGGCGCTGCAGGCCGCCTCGATGGTGGGACGCGACGCCTATCTCTCCACCGATCACGTCACGCTCGATGCGCCCGTCGCGAACGCGCCGCGCGAGATCCGCGGCGTCGCGACGGCCGGCGCGGCCGGGCCGGTCGTGGTGACCATCAAGAACGCGGCCGGCCAGGTGGTACGCACGCTGACCGTGGAGGCGACAGGCGCCGGCGACGTCGACTTCTCCTGGGACGGCAAGGGCGACGACGGCACGGCGCTGCCGGCCGGCGAATACAAGTTCTCCGCCACATCGGGAGGCACGGATGCGGCGCTGCAGTTCGCCGCCCGCATCGACAGCGTCTCGTTCACCCCGCAAGGCATGGTTCTCAACGTCCACGGCCAGGGCGCCGTGACCTTCGATCGCATCACCCGCATCGCGTGAGGAAAACCGTATGACTTTTCGCATCGCACTGAGCGGCCTCAACGCCGCGACCGCCGACCTCAACGTCACCGCCAACAACATCGCGAACGTCAACACGCCGGGCTTCAAGCGCTCGCGCGCGGAGTTCTCCGACCTCTTCGCGGTGTCGCCCTACGGCCTCGCCAAGAACGAGATCGGTGCGGGCGTGAAGGTGTCGCGGATCTCGCAGCAGTTCGCGCAGGGCAACATCGACTTCACCGACAACAGCCTCGACATGGCGATTTCCGGCGAAGGCTTTTTCACGCTGTCCCGCAACGGCGCGCACGTCTATTCGCGGGCCGGCAACTTCAGCGTCGACCGCAACGGCTACGTGGTCAACAACACCGGCGATCGCCTGCAGGCCTTTCCCGCGGTGCCGGGACTGCCGGGCGCGGCGCCGACATTCAACACCGGCGCGCTCGGCGACCTGCACCTGTCGGTCGCCGATGCGCCGCCCTCGGCGACGCAGAACGCCACCGTCGGCACCAATCTGCCGGCCAACGCGACGGCGCCGACGGTGACGCCGTTCAGCGCGACGAATGCACAAAGCTACAATCAGTCGACGTCGATGTCGTTTTACGATTCGCTCGGCGTCGAGCACACCGCGACGTTCTACTACGTCAAGACCGCCAATCCGAACGAGTGGCAGATGTATTCGACGGTCGACGGCACGGCGGTCGGCGGCGCCAACACGCTGCAATACGACACCAGCGGCGCGCTCATCGCGCCGGCGGGCGGCACGCTCGCGCTGCCGGCGTACGCGCCGACCAACGGCGCCGCGCCGATGAACGTCACGCTCGACCTGTCGACCTCGACGCAATTCGGCTCGTCGTTCGCCGTCAACAAGCTGACGCAGGACGGCTACGCCGCCGGCCAGCTTTCCGGCGTGGACGTGAGCGACGAGGGCGTCGTCACGGCGCGCTACACGAACGGCCAGGCCGTCCCGCTGGGCCAGGTGGCGCTCACCGGCTTCGCCAACCCGCAAGGCCTGCAGCAGCTCGGCGACACCATCTGGGCCGAAACCTACGACTCCGGCCAGCCCTTGCTCGGCGCCGCCGGCACGTCGGCGTTCGGAAAGGTGCAGTCCGGCGCGCTGGAGGCGTCCAACGTCGACCTGACCGAGCAACTGGTCAACATGATCACCGCGCAGCGCGACTTCCAGGCGAACGCGCAGATGATCTCGACGGCCGACCAGGTCACCCAGACCATCATCAACATCCGCTGACCCCGGCGACGCCGCAGCGTAAAGGAATCCCATCGTGGACAAAGGCATTTATGTCGCGATGACCGGTGCCGCCGCCACGCTCAAGGCGCAGACGGCGGTCTCGCACAACCTCGCCAACATCGACACCGCCGGCTTCAAGGCGATGCTCGTGCGCACCGATCCGTACTATGTCGACCCGACGCCGGGCGCCGCCAGCCGCGTCGACGCGACATCGGCGATCGGCGGCGTCGACACGTCTTCCGGTCCGCTGATTCAGACCGGCGGCGCGCTCGACGTCGCGCTCGCGCCCGACCGCTGGCTCGCGGTGCAGGATTCCGCCGGCAACGAGGCGTACACGCGCGCCGGCGATTTGACGCTGACGCCCAACGGAATCCTGACGACCGCGTCCGGCCGGCCCGTGCTCGGCGCGTCGGGCCCGCTCACGCTGCCGCCGCATGCGTCGGTCAGCGTCGGCGCCGACGGCACCGTCTCGATCGTGCCGCAGGGCGAGGCGCCCGATGCACAGGCGGTGATCGGCCGCCTGCGCGTGGTCGACGCGAGTGCCGTAGCGCTCGAGCGCGGCGAGGACGGACTGATGCGCGCCCCCGCCGGCACCACGCTCGAGCCGGCCGCCGGCAAAGTGCTGACCTCGGGCGCCATCGAGGGCTCGAACGTCGGCGCCGCGCAGTCGCTCGTCACCATGATCGCGCTGTCGCGCCAGTTCGAAATGCAGGTCCGGGTCTTGCAGACATCCGACGAGAACGCGCGGTCGGCCAATTCGCTGCTGCGTCCGAGCTGACGGAGGATACGAATCGTGAACCAGGCACTATGGGTCGCCAAGACCGGACTCGACGCGCAGCAGACGCGCATGAGCGTCGTGTCGAACAATCTCGCCAACGTGAACACGACCGGCTTCAAGCGCGGTCGCGCGAGCTTCGAGGACCTGCTCTATCAGAACGTGCGCCAGCCCGGCGGCGCGACCTCGCAGGATACGCAGCTGCCCTCGGGCGTGAGCCTCGGCACCGGCGTGCGGGTGGTCTCGACGGAAAAGTCGTTCGCGCAGGGCAACCTGCTGCAGACCGGCAACGCCCTCGACCTCGCCGTGCAGGGCCGCGGCTTCTTCGAGGTGCGCATGCCCGACGGCAGTTCGGGCTATACGCGCGACGGCAGCTTCCAGGTCAATTCGCAGGGCGCGCTGGTCACCTCGTCGGGCTACGCGGTGGAGCCCGGCATCCAGATTCCCGAAGGCGCGCAAAGCGTCACCGTCGGCGCCGACGGCACGGTCAGCGTGCAGGTGGCGGGACAGGCGCAGCCGGTGCAGGTGGGCGCGCTCACGCTGGCCGATTTCATCAATCCGGCCGGCCTGCAGGCGAAGGGCGAAAACTTCTACGTCGAGACCGCCGCGAGCGGGCCCGCGCAATCGGCGGCGCCCGGCGTGCAGGGCCTCGGTACGTTGCAGCAAGGCTCGCTCGAAAGCTCGAACGTCAACGTGGTCGAAGAACTGGTCAACATGATCGAGACGCAGCGAGCGTACGAGATGAACGCCAAAGCGATCTCGACCACCGACCAGATGCTCGGCCACCTGACCAACAACCTGTGAGCGCGACCATGAACCGCCTTCTCCGCTTCGCCACGTTCGCCGCCCTCGCCGCCCTCGCCGGGTGCGCCGCCGGACCGCAGCCGCTGCCGCTCGCCGACATGACGCCGACGCAGCCCGTGGCCCTGGCTCCGCCGCCGGCGACGCCGGGCGCGATCTACCGGGCCGGCGGCGACATCGCATTGTTCCAGGACCAGAAGGCGCGCAACCCGGGCGACCTCATCACGATACTGCTGGTCGAGCGTACCAATGCGACGACGAGCGCGAAGACGAAGACCTCGAAGAACACCAAGACCGACACGGCCGTGTCCTCGCTGTTCGGCGGCGCCGTCACGCTCGGCGGCCGCGCGCTGCTCGACAACTCGCTCTCCGGCGCCAACAGCTTCGAGGGTTCCGGCGACTCGACCCAGGGCAACCGTCTCGACGGCAGCGTGACCGTGACGGTCGCGCAGCGCCTGGCCAACGGCAACCTGGTGGTGCGCGGCCAGAAGCGCCTGCGGCTGAACCAGGGCGACGAATACGTGCAGGTGCAGGGCATCGTGCGCGGCGCCGACATCGCGCCGGACAACACCGTCCCGTCGAACCGCGTGGCCGACGCGCAGATCGTCTACGGCGGCCGCGGGCCGATCGCGAAATCCAACGCGATGGGCTGGCTGACGCGCTTTTTCCAATCTTCCGTTTCTCCCTATTGAGGCATCCGGCATGCGCGCGCTCGTTCTGTTGCTGTTGATCGCCTACGCTGCGGCCGCGCCGGCCGAACGCATCAAGGACCTCGCGCAGGTCGGCGGCGTGCGCGGCAACCCGCTGGTCGGCTACGGCCTCGTGGTCGGGCTCGACGGCACCGGCGACCAGACCAGCCAGGCGCCCTTCACCGTTCAGAGCCTCAAGAACATGCTCACGCAACTGGGCGTGACGATGCCGCCGAACGTCAATCCGCAGCTGAAGAACGTCGCGGCGGTGGCGGTGCACGCCACCCTGCCGGCATTCGCCAAGCCCGGCCAGCCGATCGACGTCACGGTGGCGTCGATCGGCAACGCCGGCAGCCTGCGCGGCGGCCTGCTGCTGATGACGCCGCTGCGCGGCGCCGACGGCGAGACCTACGCCATCGCGCAGGGCAACCTCGTGGTCGGCGGCTTCGGCGTCTCCGGCAAGGACGGTTCGCGCGTTGCCGTGAACGTTCCCAGCGCCGGCCGCATTCCGAACGGCGCGACGGTGGAGCGCGCGGTGCCGGGCGCGCTCGACGCCGGCGGCGACGTCACGCTCAACCTCAACTCCCCCGACTTCACGACCATGCAGCGCATGGTGGACGCCATCAACCGCGACGCCGGCCCCGGCGCGGCGCACGCCGTCGACGCGGTCACCGCCGCCGTACGCGCCCCGGCCGACCCGTCCGAACGCATCGGCTTCATCGCGCGGCTGGAAAACCTCGAACTCGTCGGTGCCGATGCGCCGGCCAGGGTCATCGTCAACTCGCGCACCGGCACCGTCGTGATCGGCGCGCGCGTGCGGGTCACACCCGCGGCCGTCTCGCACGGCTCGCTCGTGGTGTCGATCGCCGAGCGCGCGGCGGTGTCGCAGCCGGCGCCGCTTTCGCAGGGCGAAACCGTCGCCGTACCGCGTTCCACCGTCGAGGTGTCGCAGGAAGGCAGCCGCATGTTCCTGTTCGCCGGCGGCGTTTCGCTGGACGAGATCGTGCGCGCGGTGAACCAGGTGGGTGCCGCGCCGGGCGATCTCGTCGCGATACTCGAAGCGCTCAAGGAAGCCGGCGCGTTGCGCGCCGAGCTCGACGTCATCTGACCGCGCACGACGATGGATACGCGCCTCGTTCCCGTCGATGCGATGCAGACGAGCCTGTCGTCGCTCAAGGCGGCCGCAGCCTCGCGCGATCCGCGCGCCGCGGCCGCGACGGCACGCCAGCTCGAAAGCGTGTTCGCCGAGCACCTGGTCAAGAGCATGCGCAGCGCCAGCGGCGGCAACAGCCTGTTTCCGGCTCAGAATCCGCTGTACCAGGAAATGTACGATCGCCAGATTGCGCAAAAGCTGGCGCAGGGCCGCGGCCTCGGACTTGCCGGCGTGGTCGAGCGCAGCCTCGGCGGCTCGGCGGCACCGGCCGCGGACGGCGTCCCGGCGCGCACCGCCGCGGGGCGCGCCTACTCGCTCGCCGCGTACGCCCGCACGCTGCCGCCGCAGCGCGCGATGCCGGCTCAGGAAATGCCGCGACCGGCCGATAAACCCGATACGACCGAACCACCGATTTCCCCCACCGGTCCGGCGTCCAGCGCGTCGTCCAGCGCGAATACCCCGTTCGCGGACGACGCCTCGCCGGGCCGGCTTTCTCCTTCCGCGGGCACTGCCCGTTACGACTCGCCGGACGAATTCGTCGCGGCCGTCTGGCCGCATGCGGTGCGCACCGCCGCCGAACTCGGCGTCAGCCCGCGCATCCTGGTGGCACAGGCCGCGCTCGAAACCGGCTGGGGCCGGCACGTGCCCCGCGCCGACGACGGCAGCGGCAGCCACAACCTGTTCGGCATCAAGGCCGGCGCGAGCTGGAACGGCGAACGCACCACCACCACGACGCAGGAATACGCCGACGGCGCGATGAAGCGCACGACGGCGCAGTTCCGCGCCTACGGCGACGTCGGCGCGAGCTTCGACGACTACGCGCGCCTGCTCAAATCGAGCCGGCGCTACGCCGGCGCGCTCGCCGCGGGCACGGACGAGGCGAACTTCGCCCACGCCCTGCAGCGCGCGGGCTACGCCACCGACCCGGCCTACGCGGCCAAGCTCGTCGGCATCGCCAACGGCCCGGCGCTCGAACGCGCGCTCAAGAATGCCGACGACGAGCCGCTAGTGGCTGCGAGATAGCCGAAGGAGACGCTCATGCCGGACATTCTCTCCACCGGCTCGTCGGCACTGCTCGCCTTCCAGCGCGCGCTGTCGACGATCAGCCACAACGTCGCGAACGCCAACACGCCCGGCTATACGCGCCAGCGCGTGGAGCTGGCCGCACGGCCGGGCCAGCACTACGGCTTCGGCTTCGTGGGCGGCGGCGTGCAGGCGCAGTCGGTGCGCCGGGTGATCGACGACCTCGCCGCCTCGCGCACGCTCGCGAGCGCGGGCGAGCTCGGGCGTCTGTCGCAGCTCGCCGCCTCGGCGCAGCGGCTCGATGCCGCCTTCACTTCCAGCGCCACCGGCATCGCCGCGCCGCTGTCGAATTTCTTCGACGCCGCGCAGTCGGTGTCGGCCAACCCCTCGTCGCCGGCCGCACGCCAGGGCCTCATCGCCAACGCGCAGGCGCTCGCCACGCGCTTCCGTTCGCTCGATACGCAGGCCCAGTCGCTCGACCGCGAGAACGAGCAGCGCCTCGCCGCCGGCGTGGAAGACGTCAACCGGCTCTCCGCGCAGATTGCACAAATGAACGATGCGATCGCGCGACAGACCGGCGCGGCAAACGGCAATCCGCCGAACGACCTGTTGGACCGCCGCGACGAACTCGTGCGCACGCTGGCCGGCAAGATCGGCGTGACCACGGCGATGCAGGACGACGGCTCGCTCAACGTCACCACGCAGGGCGGCCAGGCGCTCGTCGCGGGCAGGCAGTCGCAACGCCTCTCGCTCGTCGCCGATGCGTACCAGCCGACCCGCAGCCACGTGATGCTGGCGGGCGACTCCGCCCCGCTGCCCGATGCGATGCTCGGCGGCGAGCTCGGCGGCCTGATGGCCTTCCGCCGCGATGTGATCGATCCTGCCCGGCAGCAGCTCGGCCGGCTCGCGGCGGGACTCGCGCAAACGTTCAACGCGCAGCATCGCCTCGGCGTCGACCAGTACGGACAGCCGGGCTCGGATTTCTTCACCGGCGTCGCACCGTCCGTACTCGCCGCGTCGACCAACGCCGGCAGCGGCGCGGTCGCGGCGTCCATCGCCGATCCCGCCGCGCTGGACGGCGCAGACATCGTGATGGCCTTCGACGGCTCGGCCTGGCGCGCGCGCGACGCGGGCACCGGTGCCACGCTGGCGATGACCGGCAGCGGCACCGCGGCCGATCCGTTTCGCGTCGGCGGCCTGGCGCTCACGACGTCCGGCGGCGCGGTCGCCGGCGACACGTTCCTGGTACGGCCGACCGCGAGCGCCGCTTCGCAGATCGGCGTCGCGACGACCGACCCGGCCCGCATCGCGGCGGCCTCCGCCCTGCGCGCGTCGGCGGCAACCGGCAACACCGGCAGCGGTGTCGCGGGCAGCGTAACGATCGCCGACCCGTCGGATCCGCGCCTGCGCGATCCGGTCACCGTCGCGTTCACCGGCCCGAACACGTATTCGATCAACGGCAGCGGCAGCTACACGTATACCCCGGGGTCGCCGATCGCGGCGAACGGCTGGCGGTTCGATCTCTCGGGCACGCCGGCCGCCGGCGACAGCTTCGCGGTCGGGCCGAACGATCCGCGCTCCGGCGACAACGGTAATGCGCGCGCCCTCGCGGGACTGGGCGAGGCCGGCCTGTTCGGGCAAGGCATGCAATCGCTGACGCAGGCGACCGCGCAACTTACCTCGACGATCGGCAGCGCCGCGCGCCAGGCCGACCTCGCGCTCGACGCGCAGCAGGCGATCGACACGCAGATCGCCGACGAGCGCGCCGCCGTGTCCGGCGTCAATCTCGACGAGGAAGCGGCCAACCTCGTGCGCTACCAGCAAGCCTACCAGGCCGCGGCGCAGGTGATCTCGATCGCCAACGAGAATTTCCAGACGCTGCTCGGAGCGGTGCATCGATGAACCTCAGGATCGCGACTTCCACGCTGTACGACCAGGGCGTCGCCGCCATGCTGCGGCGGCAGGCCGAGATCGCGCGCACGCAGTCCGAACTCACCGGCGGCTCGCGCATCGGTCGCGCCGGCGACGACCCGCTCGCCGCCGGCCTCGCCGTCTCCCTCGATCGCGCGCAGGCACGGCTCGCGCAGTTCGGCGAGAACGCGCAGGCGCTCGAGCAGCGCCTCGGCATGGCCGAGAACGCGCTGTCCGGCTTCACCTCGCGTCTCACCCAGGTTCGCGAACTCGCGCTGCGCGCGTCGAACGACACGCTCTCGCCCGCCGACCGGCAGGTCATCGCCGGCCAGCTGCGCGACCAGTACGACGCGCTCGTCGCGCTGGCCAACAGCGGCGACGGCACCGGGCGCTATCTGTTCGGGGGAGGCCAGGACGCGGATCCGCCGTTCGTGCGCGGCGTGGCCGTGACCTATGCCGGCGACGATCTTCGCCGCAGCGTCGACGTCGGGCCGGACACCGCGCTGGCGGACGTGCCGCCGGGCAGCGACGTGTTCCAGCGCATCCCTACGGGCAACGGCACCTTCGCCGTGCGCGCCGCCGCGGGCAACACCGGCAGCGCGACGCTGGCGTCCACCGGCACCTCGTCCACCGGCAGCTGGGACGGCGGCAGCTACCGGCTGCGCTTCGACGGCGCCGGCGGCTACGCCGTACTCGACGGCGCCGGCGCGACGGTCGCCTCGGGCAGCTACACGCCCGGCGCCGCGATGGCGTTCAAAGGCGTGCAAGTAACGATCAACGGGCAGCCCGGCACGGGCGACGAGTTCAGCGTGCGCGCGGCTCCGCCGCAGGACGCGTTCGCCACCGTGAAGAGCCTGGCCGACGCCATAGATGCGAGCGGCGGCGCCGTTCTGAGCGCCGCCGGGCGCAACGCGGTGTTCGCCGGGCTCGAAGATCTCGAGCAGGCGCAGCAGCACGTCACCTCGGCGCGAGCCTCGATCGGCGGCCGCCTCGCCGCGCTCGATGCCGCCGCCGACGAGCGAAGCGCGAACGCGCTGGCACTGTCCGGGACGCTCTCGCAACTGCGCGAAACCGATTACGCCGAGGCCGCGTCGCGGCTCTCGCAGCAACTGGTGGGGCTACAGGCGGCGCAGCAGACGTTCGTCAAAGTACAGAACGCCTCGTTGTTCGACTTCCTGCGCTGAGCCGAACGGCCGGGCTAAAGGTTTTCGCGACGCGACCGATAACTTCAACAGCAGCGGCAAACGTCTCGGACGCCCGAACGGCCCTGCGGATTCCCGGAGCGGCGCGTCGCCGTACCCGGTTACCGTCCTTCCGAGGAGATCGTCATGCAAGTCATCAACACCAACGTGGCCTCGCTCAACGCGCAGCGCAACCTGTCGTCGTCGCAGTCGGCCCTTTCCACGTCGCTCCAGCGCCTGTCGTCCGGCCTGCGCATCAACAGCGCGAAGGACGACGCCGCGGGCCTCGCCATTTCCGAACGCTTCACCTCGCAGATCCGCGGCATGGACCAGGCCAGCCGCAACGCCAACGACGGCATCTCGCTGGCGCAGACGGCCGAAGGCGCGATCGGCGAGATCGGCAACAACCTGCAGCGCATCCGCGAACTGGCGGTGCAGTCGGCCAACGCGACCAATTCGTCCACCGACCGCGCGGCGCTGCAGACCGAGGCGAGCCAGCTGCTCGCCGAAATCGACCGCGTGGCGAACCAGACGCAGTTCAACGGCGTCAAGCTGATCGACGGCAGCTTCACCTCGGCCGTCTTCCAGGTCGGCGCGAATGCCAACGAAACGATCACCGTGCCGTCCTTCGTCGACGCCAACATCGCGGCGCTCGGCAACGTCACTTCGGCCAGCGGCCAGTCGAGCTCCGTCACGGGCATCTCGAGCCTGGGTGCGGTCGGCGCGGGCGCGCTCGTGATCAACGGCACCGACGTCGGCGCCTCGATCGGCGCGGCCGGTTCGAGCCAGCAGCGCGTCTCGCAGGTGGTCGACGCGATCAACAACTACTCGACCACGACCGGCGTGAACGCCGCGTTCGACTCGACCACGGGCCGCATCGTGCTCTCGTCCGGCGCCAACATCGCCGTCACGGGCACCGACGACGGCACGGCCACCGGTTTCGACGTGGGCGGCGGCGACGGCTCGGCCACCGCGACCTCGACGACCGGCCTGACCTCGCTCAGCGTCGCCTCGTTCGCGGGCGCGACGCTCGCGATCCAGCAGGTCGACAGCGCCCTGTCGCAGGTGAACTCGGCACGCGCGTCGCTCGGCGCGATCCAGAACCGCTTCAGCTCGGTCGTCGCCAACCTCAACACGAGCTCCGAAAACCTGTCCGCCTCGCGCAGCCGCATCCAGGATACGGACTTCGCCAAGGAGACCGCCGAGCTGACCCGCACGCAGATCCTGCAGCAGGCCGGCACCGCGATGCTGGCCCAGGCCAACCAGGCCCCGCAGGGCGTGCTCTCCCTCCTGCGCGGCTGACGCGTCCGCGGGGGCGTGCGGCGAACAAGGCGCCGCGCGTCTCCTCCCCCGCCCGTGCCGGCAAGGCAGGGCGCGGCGCCCACTCCCCGGGGGTGTCGCGAACTGCCGGCACGGGCGGCACTCCCGCAACGGATCCTGACGCGACACCACGACCGCCATGACGATCACCACCAGCACAGGGCTCGGCTCGGGACTGGACATCGGCAGCCTGGTCTCGCAGCTGGTCACCGCGGAACGCACGCCCTCGGACAACCGCCTCAACGCCGTCTCGACGGCAGCGAAGGCCCAGCTGAGCGCGTTCGGTTCGCTCAAGGCGGCGCTCGGCGGCGTTTCCACGGCGCTCGCCGCGCTGACCGGCGACGATTCCGCCTTCGAAACGCGCGTGGCCGCGTCGGCCAAGCCCGAGGTGTTCGGCGCCACCGCGTCGCCCGGCGCGGCCGTCGGCCGCTACGCGATCGAGGTGCGCCAGCTCGCCACCGCGCACAAGGTGTCGACCGGCGCCTTCGCTTCCGCCGATACGCGGGTCGGCACCGGCACGCTGCACGTCGCGGTCGGCGACCACGCCTTCGACGTGGCGATCGGCAGCGGCGACGCCACGTTGGCGGGCATTCGCTCGGCGATCAACGCCGCCGCGGGCAATGCCGACGTCGATGCCGCCATCGTGCGCACCGACGACGGCGCACGCCTCACCCTCACCTCGCGCCGTACCGGCGCGGCCCAGGCGATCTCCGTCACCGCGACCGGGGGCGACGGCGGCCTCGCCGCGCTCGGCGCCATGAGCGACGTGGTACCGCCGCAGGACGCCGTGCTGCGCATCGACGGCCGCACGCGTACGAGCGCGTCGAACGTCGTCGCCGACGCGATCGACGGCGTTTCGCTCAACCTCGTTGCCGCGCAGCCGGATTCGAGCTTCGACCTCGCCGTCTCGCGCGACGCCACGGCGCCGCGACGGGCCGTTGAAAAATTCGTGCAGTCGTACAACGCGCTCGTCAACGTGATCAACGCGGCGACTCGCTACGACGCTTCCACCCGCAAGGCGTCGGTGCTGACCGGCGATGCGCTGGTCGGCGGGCTGTCGGCGGCGCTGCGCTCGGCCCTCGGCACCGCCGCGGGCCACGGCGCGCCGTCGCTCGCCGAGGCGGGCGTGACGACGCAGGCCGACGGCACGCTCGCCCTCGACGGCGCCCGGTTCGACGCGGCCGCCGCGTCGAACGGCGACGGCGTGGCGCGGCTGTTCGCGCCGGGCGGACCGGCGGCCGCGGTCGCCGCGGCGGTGGGGCGCTACGCGGACGACGGCGGCATCCTCGCCGACCGCACCGACGCGATCAGCCGCCGGCTGACGGACGTCGACCGCCAGCGCACCGCGCTCGACGCGCGCATGAACGCCATGGAATCGCGCTACCGCACGCAATTCGCCGCTCTCGACGCGCTCATCGGCCAGATGCGCACCACGTCGAGCTTCCTGACGCAACAACTTGCCGCGCTCCCCGGCGCCGGCTGAAGGACGCCTTCCCGTGCACGCCCAACGCTATCTCGACATGTACCGCTCCGCCGGCGTCGCCGGTGCCGTCGCCGACGCCGACCCGCACGCGCTCATCGCCCTGCTCTATCGCGGCGCGCGCGAACGCATCCGCACCGCGCGCGCCGCCCTGCAGCGCGGCGACGTGCCGCGCAAGCTGGCCGCCGTGGAATCCGCCTGCTCCATCGTCGACGGACTGCGCATGAGCCTCGATCATGCCGCCGGCGGTGCGATCGCCGCGCAGCTGGACGCGCTGTACGACTACGCCGTGCGGCGGCTCGTCGAGGCGAACTCCGGCAACGACGACGCCAAGCTGGCCGAGGTCGACGCGCTGATCGAAAGCGTGGAATCGGGCTGGCAGGCCATCCGTCCGGCCGCGACCGCGAGGGCGTCCGCATGCGCCGGCTGATCGACGATCTCGCCGATGCCTCGGCGCTGCTCGATGCGGGCCGCGTGGAAGAGGCCGTCGCCGGCTTCAGCGACGTCGAACGCCGCGTACGCGACGAGGTTCCCGCCGAGATCGCCGCCCTGCGCGACCTGGCCGCGGCCTACTCCGCCTGCCTCGAACGCCTGGTGGCGCGGCGCGACTCGCTGGCGGAAGGCCGCGCCGGCGAAAGCCGCGGCATCGCCGTCGCCCGCCGCTACCTCGACGGCGCACGCGCGTGACCGCGCCGGACCCCGTCTTCGGCGAAGGGCTCGTCGGCGAGGAATACCTGCCGGCCGCCTTCGTGCCGCGCGCGCTCGACGCCGCGGCGGGCGAGCGCCTGGTTCAGCGCGCCGTGCGGCTGCTCGCCGTCGACGCGCTGCTCGAGGAGGAACCGGTCGACGAGGACGAAGACCCGCGCCTGGCCCGGATCGAAGCCAAGCTGGGCCTCGCGCTCGAGATGCTCGGTACCCTTGCCGCCCGCGAGGCGCTGCCCGACGTCCTGCTGCGCTGGTCGTCGCAGGGCGTAGAGCTGCCGCTCGATGGGCCCGTGGCGCCCGGCACCGCGGGCGTCGTGCGCATCGCGCTCATGCCCGGCCTGCCGCTGGCGCTCGAACTGCCGGGCAACGTCGTGCGCTGCGACGCCGGCCGCGCCGGCATCCGCTACGCGCACGCCGACGAGGCGTTCGAATCCGCGCTGGCGCGGCGCGTGTTCCGCGCCCACCGCCGCGCGGTCGCGCAGGCCCGCCGGCAGCGCTGAGCCCTCCGTGCGCGCAGCGGGCGAATTTGTCCTTTCTTCCATTCCTGACATCGGTTAGCTTCGGTGTACGCATACGTCTGGAGGAGACCGCATGCGCGTCCTCTTGGCTGACGACCACACGCTGGTACGCGCGGGCATCCGCCGGCTGCTCGAATCGGTCGAAGACATCGAGGTGGTCGCGGAAGCCGACAACGGCAACGCGGTGTCGGACCTCGTCGCGCTGAAGCATCCCGACGTCGCGCTGATCGACCTGTCCATGCCCGGCAAGAACGGCCTGGAAGTGGCGGCCGAGCTGCGCCGGCGCTTTCCCGAGACCGTGGTCGTCATCATGTCGATGCACGCCGACGTCAGCTACGTGCGCACCGCGCTCGACAACGGCGCCGCCGGCTTCGTCGTCAAGGAGGCGGCACCCGCCGAGCTCGAGCTCGCCCTGCGCGCCGCGTGCGCCGGCCAGACGTTCCTCAGCCCGAAGGTGTCGTCGCGGATGCTCGACACCTACGTGCGCCGCGGCCGCGCGAGCGGGCTCGACGCGCTCTCGCCGCGGCAGCGCGAGATCCTCGCGCTCATGGCCCGCGGCCGCGCCACCAAGGAGATCGCCGCCGACCTCGGCATCAGCGCGAAGACGGTGGAAACCCATCGGGCCCGCATGATGGAGATCCTCGGCGTGCGCCGCAGCGCCGAGCTGCTGCGCCTCGCCGTGCAATCGTCGCTGGGCGGCTGACGCCCGTCGAAAAACCGGCATTGTCGGGAAATTCCCTACAGCGCATTCTGGATTTTCCCCACACCGGCCGGCAAAGCCCCGATTCCTGCGTTGACGCGTGCTATCCACAATGGCTGCCACGGACAGACAGGGGGCACGCCATGAAAACGACGCTACGCGCACACATGTCGCAGCAGATCGGGCTGACGCCGCAGCTGCTGCAATCGATACGACTGCTGCAGGTGGATGCGGCGACGCTGGATGCCGAGATCGCACGGGCGCTCGACGAGAACCCGATGCTCGAACGCGTCGACGAAACGACGCCGACGATCGACGCCAGCCTCGCCGGCAGCGCCTACGGCGCCGCCCAGATGTACGACTTCCGCGGCGCCGGCCACGGCGACACCGATCCGCTGGCCGCCGTGGCGCAGCCCGCCTCCACCGACCGCCGAGTGCAAGTGCTCGATGCGCTGTCGCCGAACCTGGACGAAGCCGACCTCGCCATCGCCGCGTGGATCCTCGATCACGTCGGCGACGCCGGCTACCTCGAGGTGCCGCACGACGAACTGCTCGCCGCCGGCGCGCGGGCGTTCGAGACGACGACCCGCCATGTCGAGTCGCTGCGCCGTCGCATCGTGTGCGGCGAGATCGCCGGCTACGCGGCGCGCGACCTCGCCGAGTGCCTGGCCGCGCAGCTCGACGACGTCGCTCCGGACGCCCGGGGTCTCGCCCTGGCGCGCCGCATCGTCGGATCCTGCCTGGCAGATTTCGCGCAGGGCGACGACGCCAGCCTCGCGTACCGGCTCGGCGCGAACGAGGCCGAGTTCGGCCATGCGGCCCGCCTGATCCGTTCGCTGGATCCGAAGCCGGGCGAGCTGCCGGGCGGCGACAGGTCGGTCGCGATGATTCCCGAGGTGGTCGCGGTGCGCGGCAACGGCGGCTGGCAGGTGGCGCTGAACCCGCACACCGCGCCGCGCCTGCGCGTCAACGCCGGCTACGAGAACCTGCTCGCCGGCGCCGGCGACACGCCCGGCACGCAGCGCCTGCGCAACCTCGCCGGCGAAGCCCGCTGGATGGCGCGCGCGGTCGCGATGCGGTGCGACACGCTGCTGCGCACCGCCCAGGCGCTGGTCGAGCGCCAGGTCGCGTTTCTCGAACGCGGCGAGGAGGGCCTCGTGCCGCTGACCCTGCGCGAAGTCGCCGACGCGATCGGCATGCACGAGTCGACCGTCTCGCGCATCACCACCGGCAAGTACATCGCCACGCCGCGGGGCACGTTCGAGCTGAAGGCGTTCTTCGCCGTGCGCCTCGACGGCGCCGCGGTGTCGGGTGCGGCCGTTCGCGCCATGGTCCGCCGGCTCATCGACGGCGAAAGCCCGGTCGCGCCCCTGCACGACGACGCGATCGTGTCGCTC
This sequence comes from Tahibacter soli, assembly GCF_025717065.2. Lineage (GTDB taxonomy): Bacteria > Pseudomonadota > Gammaproteobacteria > Xanthomonadales > Rhodanobacteraceae > Tahibacter > Tahibacter soli. Next base: position 330,530 of record NZ_JAOVZO020000014.1, read on the forward strand.
CTGGCGCGCCAGGGCGTTTCGGTGGCGCGACGCACCGTCGCGAAGTATCGCGATCTCATGAACATCGCGCCGGCCAAGCTGCGCCACGGGGGCTTCGCGCCGCCGGCGCGCATGGTCGCTTGCTGAAGAGGGCTGCTTCCATGAACAGGCTGTCCGTACTGCTGGTGGACGATCACGAGGGTTTCCTCAACGCCGCGATGCGCCACTTCCGCCAGGTGTCGTGGCTCGACATCGTCGGCCGCGCCTACGACGGCCTGCAGGCCATCGAGCGCACCGAGTCGCTGCGGCCCGCCGTCGTGCTGATGGACCTCGCGATGCCGGAAATGGGCGGCTTGCAGGCGACGCGCCTGATCAAGGCCCAGACGGCGCCGCCCTACGTCGTCATCGCCAGCCACTTCGACGACGCGGAACACCGCGAACATGCAGCCCGCGCGGGCGCCGACGCATTCGTCAGCAAGCTCAACTACGTCCAGGAAGTCATGCCGATCCTCGAACGCGTCGCCGCGGAGCCCCGCCATGTCTGAATCGCGCATCCTGGTCATCGATGCCGACGAGGCGCGCGCGCGCCGCCTTTGCGCGCTGTTCGAATTCATGGACCTGACGCCGACGCTCGCGCTGTGCGCCGGCGACGTCGCCACCGCCCGGCGGCAGCCGCAAGACTGGATCGCCGTCGTGGTCGGCCGGATCGACGACGAGGCGGCCTGGTCGTCCTTCCTGGCCTGGCTCAAGCGCGACCCGCTGCACCCGCCGCTGTTCGCGCTGCCCGAGCACCACCTCGACGCGCCGGCGAAGTTCGGCCTCGGTCCGGCCAGCTGCTGGCTGCTCGACGAGGCCGTGCGCATGCCGCAGGTGGCAGAACTGCTTCGCCGTGCGAGCATCAAGCGGCTGGACGACGCGGCGCGCGCCGACCGGCCGCCGGGCGGCCCGACCGGCTCGAGCACCGCCGTGCGCGAGCTGCGCCAGATGATCGACCAGGTCGCGGGCTTCGACACCACCGTGCTGATCCTCGGCGAGTCCGGCACCGGCAAGGAAGTGGTCGCGCGCGCCATCTACGAGCGTTCGTCGCGGCGCAGCGGTCCGTTCGTCGCGGTCAATTGCGGCGCCATACCGTCCGAACTGCTCGAGAGCGAACTGTTCGGGCACGAAAAGGGCGCCTTCACCGGCGCGATCACCGCCCGCAAGGGCCGCTTCGAGCTGGCCGAGGGCGGCACCCTGTTTCTCGACGAGATCGGCGACATGAGCCTGCCGATGCAGGTCAAGCTGCTGCGCGTGCTGCAGGAGCGCAGCTTCGAGCGCGTCGGCGGCGACACGACGATCAAGTGCAACGTGCGGGTGATCGCCGCGACGCACCGCAATCTCGAAAACGCCATCGCCGCGGGCACGTTCCGCGCCGACCTGTACTACCGCCTCAACGTGTTTCCGATCGACATGCCCGCGCTGCGCGAGCGCCGCGAGGACCTGCCCGAGCTCGTCGCCGCGATCACGCGGCAGCTCGAACAGGCGGGCCGCGGCAGCGTCTGCGTCTCGGACGACGCGCTCGCGACGCTGGCCTGCTACGAGTGGCCCGGCAACGTGCGGGAGCTGTCCAACCTGATCGAGCGGCTGTGCGTGCTGCATCCGCGCGGCACGGTGCGTACGGCCGACCTGCCGGCCCGGTACCGCGCGGGCGTCGACATCGCCGACCTGCCCTGCCCGTCGAAGCCGGCCGCCGTCGCCGCCGGTCGTGACGCGTCGCCGGCGCTGCTGCCGGAGGAAGGCATCGACCTCAAGGAACACCTCGCCGCGGTCGAGACGTCGCTGATCCGCGCCGCGCTGGACCGCGCGGACGGCGTCGTCGCGCACGCCGCCCAGCTGCTCGGCCTTCGCCGCACCACGCTGGTGGAGAAGCTGCGCAAGTACGGTATGGCGAGGGAGCTCGATGCGGCGCTGGCGGAAACCTGACGCTGCCGCGGTACGCGCCTTGCAGAAGGCCGTCAAACGGACGACACGGGGGCAACCATGAGCGATATCGGCATCAACGCGATACTGGCGCAGATCCGCGCGCTCAAGGGCGATGCGGCAGGCGGCGTCGGCACCGCCGCGCAAACCGGCGCGGCGCCCGCCGGAGGCACGAGCTTCGCCGATACGCTCGCCCGCGCCGCGACCCGCGTGAGCGATGCGCAGCACCAGGCGTCCGATCTTGCCCGGTCGTTCGAACTCGGCGACCGCAACGTGAGCCTGGCGCGCGTGATGATCGCGCAGCAGGAGGCGCAGGTGGGCTTCAAGGCGGCGATCGAGGTGCGCAACCGGCTGGTGCGGGCGTACCAGGACGTCATGAACATGCCGCTGTAAAGAATTTCCCTAAACCACTACCGAACTTCCGGACAAAGCCCCATGGCCTCTGCGCTCGAACGCCTGCAGGACATTCCCGGCCTGCGCCAGCTCGCGATGCTCGTCGCGCTCGCCGCCGCCGTCGCCGTGGGCGTCGGCGCGTACTTCTGGGCGCAGAAACCGGAGTACCTGCCGCTCTACAGCGGCCTGGCCGACAAGGACGCCGCCAACGTCGTCGACGCGCTGCGCGCCGCGGGGGTCGACTTCCGCATCGACGCGGCGAGCGGCGCCATCTCGGTGGTCGAGCCTGCGCTGCACGAGGCGCGCATGAAGCTCGCGGCGCAGGGCCTGCCGGAACAGTCTCGCCTGGGCCTGGAATTCATCGAGAAGGACCAGGGCTTCGGCGTCAGCCAGTTCGTCGAGAACGCCCGCTACCAGCACGCGCTCGAAAACGAGCTCGCGCGCACCATCGCGCAGCTCAAGCCGGTACGCGACGCGCGCGTGCACCTGGCGGTGCCCAAGCCCAGCGCGTTCGCGCGCGGCCGCGACGCCGCCAGCGCCTCGGTGCTGGTCGAGCTGCAGCCCGGCCGTCCGCTCGAGAGCGAGCAGGTCGCCGCCGTCGTGCATCTCGTCGCGTCGAGCATTCCCGATCTCGCGCCGGAACGCGTCTCGGTCGTCGACCAGACCGGCCGGCTGCTGACCGACGCGGATCCGGACAGCGACAACGCCGTCGCCGCCGCGCAGTTCGCGCAGCAGCGCCGGCTCGAGGCCGCCTACGTGCAGCGCGTGCAGGAACTGCTCGAGCCGCTCGTCGGCCGCGGCCGCGTCAGCGCGCAGGTGGCGGTGGACATGGACTTCACCGTCGTCGAGGAAGCGAAGGAATCGTTCACGCCCGACCCCGCCAAGGTGCGCAGCGAGCAGGTCGCCGAAGCCACCGGCGCCGCCAACGCGCCGCCGCAGGGCGTGCCGGGCGCGACCAGCAACACGCCGCCCGGCACGGGCGCGACGCCCGCGTCGTCGATCGCCGCCGGTGCGGTCGCGCCGAACTCGACCAAGAGCGCGACCCGCAACTTCGAGCTCGACCGCTCGGTGAGCCATACGCGGCAGCCGCCGGGCCGGGTTCGCCGCGTCAACGTCGCGGTGATCGTCGACACGGTTCCTACCGTTGAAGCCGGCGCCGACGGCAAGCCGGGCAAGACCGTCGAGCAGGCGTTGACCGCGGACCAGCTCAAGCAGGTCGAGGCGCTGGTGCGCCAGGCCGTGGGTTTCGACGAGAAGCGCGGCGACGGCGTTTCGGTGGTCAACGCCTCGTTCGCGCGCGTCGCGGACGTCGGCGCCGACGAAGCCACTCCCTGGTGGCGCCAGCCGGTGCTGCGCGACGTCGCGCGGCTGGGCGTGGGTGCGGCGATCGTGCTGCTCCTCGTCTTCACCGTGCTGCGCCCGACCCTGCGCGCCCTGGTGGGACCGGCTCGCTCCCCCGCCGCGGACGAGCCCGTGATCGTCGACGCCGACGTGATCGATTCCTCCCCGGCGCTGCCGCCGGCGACGGCGAACGGATGGGAGGACCGCCTGCGCCTGGCGAAGGCCGCGGTCGGCCAGGATCCGAAGAAGGTGGCGCAGGTCGTCAAGAATTGGGTGGCCAACGATGCCTGAGATCGAAACCCTGAGCGGCACGCAGCGCGCGGCCGTGTTCCTGATGGCGCTGGGCGAGCAGGAGGCGGCCGAAGTGCTGCGCCAGCTCGGCGCGAAGGAAGTGCAGAAGCTCGGCAGCGCGATGGCGACCATCAAGAGCGTCTCGCGCGAGCAGCTCGACGACGTCATGTCGTCGTTCTCCGACGCCTTCGACAGCGAGACCTCGCTCGGCATGGGCGCGGACGACTACGTGCGCAAGGTGCTCGTCCAGGCGCTGGGCGAGGACAAGGCGGGCGGCCTGATCGACCGCATCCTCGTGGGCCGCAACACCAAGGGCCTCGAAACCCTCAAGTGGATGGAGCCGCGCGCGGTCGCGGATCTGATCCGCAACGAGCACCCGCAGATCATGGCCATCGTGCTCGCCTATCTCGACAGCGACCAGGCGGCCGAGGTGATCAAGCAGCTGCCGGTGCGCGTGCGCACCGACGTGCTGCTGCGCATCGCCACGCTCGACGGCATCCCGCCGTCGGCGCTCAACGAACTCAACGAGATCATGGAGCGCCAGTTCACCGGCGCTCAGAACCGCGGCGCGGCGAATGTCGGCGGCGTCAAGGTGGCGGCGAACATCTTGAACTTCATGGATTCGACGAACGAGCAGCAGATCCTGGGATCGATCCGCGATCTCGACGGCGAGCTCGGCAACCGCATCCAGGAGCTGATGTTCGTCTTCGACAACCTGGCCGAGCTCGACGATCCCACGATCCAGACGCTGCTGCGCGACGTACCCGGCGACAAGCTCGGCGTCGCGCTGCGCGGCGCCGATCCGCGCGTGAAGGACAAGGTCCTGCGCAACATGTCCGAGCGCGCCGCCACCATCCTCGCCGAGGACATGGAAGCGCGCGGTCCGGTGCGGCTGTCGGACGTCGAGGCGGCGCAACGCGAAATCCTCGCCACCGTGCGCAGGCTGGCCGACGCCGGCACGATCCAGCTCGGCGGCAAGGGCGAGTCGTTCGTATGAGCCTCGCCGACGGCAGCACCGATGCCGGCGTCGCCGCCCGTCCGTGGCGTGCGCCGTCGCTCGACCCGCCGCCGCCCGCGCCGGCGCCGCCGAGCGTGGCCGAACTGGAAGGCATCGCGGCCGCGGCACGGGCCGAGGGCTACGCACGCGGCCACGAGGAAGGTCTCGCGCAGTCGCTCGGCGAACAGCGCCGCCTCGCCGCGCAACTCGCCGGCGTGATCGACGCGTTCGCCCGTCCGCTCGGCGAACTCGGGCACGACGTGCAGAACGTGCTCGGCGCCGCCGCGGCGCAGATCGCCGGCGCGCTGCTGCGCCGCGAGTACGTGGCCGAACCCGCGCTGCTCGCGGCGCTGGTCGCCGAAGCCCTGGCGGCCGTCGGCGACCGCGACCGCAAGGTCGAGGTACGCCTGCACCCGGACGATCTCGCCGCCGTGCTGCCGCTCGTCGCCGCCGATCCGCTCGCCAGGCTCGCCGCCGACGCCACCCTCGCCCGCGGCGACGTGCGCGTGCATGCCGACAACCTGCGTCTCGACGCCCGCCTGGCCACGCGGCTGGACGCCGTCGTCGCCGGTCTCGCACGGAGCGCGCCATGAACCTGCGCACCGAATGGCAGGACCGGCGCGACGCCCGCATCGTCGAACGGCTGTCTTTGATTTCAACGCGGCCGCCGGCGCGCGAATTCGTGCGCGAGGGCGTCCTCAAGCGCGTGGTCGGCCTGACCGTGGAAGCGGCCGGCTGCGAGGTGCCGCTGGGTGCGCAATGCCGCGTCGAGACCGCCGACGGATCGTGGATCGAAGCCGAGGTGGTCGGTTTCTCCGGCGACCGCACCTTCCTCATGCCGAGCGGCGAGCTGCACGGGCTGATCCCGAACGCGCGCGTCGTGCCTTCGCCCGGCGACGGGCTCGTGGGCGTCGGCGAGGCGCTGCTCGGTCGGGTGATCGACGGCGAGGGCGTGCCGCTCGACGGTCGCGGCGAGCCGCACCTGACGGGTGCCGTACCGCTGCAGGGACCGTCGATCAATCCGCTCCAGCGCGAGCCGATCAGCGCGCCGCTGGACGTGGGTGTGCGCGCGATCAACGCGCTGCTGCCGATCGGCCGCGGACAACGCGTCGGGCTGTTCGCCGGATCCGGCGTCGGCAAGTCGACGCTGCTCGGCATGATGACGCGCCATACCACCGCCGACGTCATCGTGGTGGGACTGATCGGCGAACGCGGACGCGAAGTGCGCGACTTCGTCGAGCGCACGCTGGGCCAGATGGGGCTCAGCCGCGCCGTGGTCGTGGCGACGCCGGCCGACCGGCCGCCGCTCGCGCGCCTGCACGGCGCCTGGCGCGCGACCGCCATCGCCGAGTGGTTCCGCAGCCGCGGCAACAACGTGCTCCTCCTGATGGATTCGCTGACGCGCTTCGCCCAGGCGCAGCGCGAGATCGGCCTGTCGGTCGGCGAGCCCCCCACCACGCGCGGCTATCCGCCGTCGGTGTTCGCGCGGCTGCCGCAGCTCGTCGAGCGCGCCGGCAACGGCAACGCGGGCGAAGGCTCGATCACCGCGTTCTACACCGTGCTGACCGAAGGCGACGACCCGCACGAGCCCATTTCCGATGCGGCCCGCGCGATCCTCGACGGCCACATCGTGCTCTCGCGCGCCGTCGCCGAGAGCGGCCGCTATCCGGCGATCGACGTCGAGGCGTCGATCAGCCGCCTCGCGTCCGAACTCACCGACCCCGCCTGGCGCGACCGCATCCGCCGCGTGCGCCGGCTCATGTCGGCCTATTCCTCCAATCGCGACCTGATTGCCATCGGCGCCTATCAGCGCGGCGCCGATCCGCGCGTCGACGAGGCGCTGCGGCGCTGGCCGGCGCTGACCGCCTTCCTCGAGCAGGACGTCGAGGAAGCCGCGGACGTGGCCGGCAGCCGGGCCGCCCTCGCCCGCCTCATCGACGACGAAGGTGCCGCATGAATTCCCGACGACTCAAGACGATCCGGCAACTGGCGGACCTGCGCGAGCGCGAGCAGGCGCGGCGCTACGCCGCCGAGCAGCGCGTCGCCGAGGCGCAGGCCCGCCGGCTGGACGACATCGAGCGCTACATCGCCGAATACGAGGGCGCGAGACTCGGGACCCTGGCGCCCGCGTTGCTCGCCAATCACCTGGCGTTCGTGGCGCAGCTCGGCGAGGCGCGCGAACAGCAGCGCCGCCAGGTGGCGAATGCCGCGCTCGCCTGCGAGGCGGAGCGCGGACGCCTGGTGGAAGCCCGTCGCGGCGCCGCGGTCTACGAGCGCCTCTCCGACACGCTCGCCGCGCGCGAACGCGCCGAGGCCGAAAGCCGCGCGCAAGGAGAGCTCGACGAGCACGGTCAGCACCCGCGCACCCCGACCGACCAGCGCCGATGAGCGTCGCCGTGAAGCCGGCCGTCGTAACGTCCCCCGCCGCCGCGCCATCGGCAAGGGCCGCCGCCGGAAGCCTCGACGCGGCTTTTGCCCTGTTGCTGGGCACCGCGGCGCCTGCCGGTATTTCCGCGGACGCGGGCGCGCCACTGCAGAAAGAAGGCAGCGACGGGGGAGACGAGGCGGCTGCCGGCGACGGCGGCTCCGCGCCGCTGCCGGTGGCTGCCTGGCTGTATGCGCCGCCCGCGCCGATGATCGCCGCATCCGACGTGAAACCCGCGGCGCCGCCACGCGCGTCGGCACCGCCTTGCGCGTCGCCGCCGTCCGCCGCTGCGCCAACGGCACCGGCGCCCGCGCCGGCGTCCGAACCGCCTTCCGCGGCGGCGACCACCATGGCGCTGCTCGATGCGTCGCGATCGCTCGCAGCGTCGATGCCGGCGGCTGCGCCGGTTCCCGCCCGGCGGAGCCCGACGGCGGAAGCGTCCGGGCAAACGTCGCCGTCGCCGTCGCCCGCAACGGCGTCGCCGGCGATCGTCCCGGCCGAACCTGTATTTCCGGACTTTTCCACACTGCCGGCACGGAACTGCGCCCTGCCGGAGAGCCTTGTCGCAGCCGCGCCGGCGTCGCCTGCGCCCGAAGCGACCGCCTCGCCGCAGCCGCCGACTCGCGGAACGCACCGGCACGCCCCCGTGCCGGAGGTTTCGGCCGCCGACACCTTGGCTGCCGCGGCCGCGCCGGCACCGACCGCGGACGCCGGTACCGCCGCACCCGCACCGTCTCCCGATACGGCGGCGCAAGTCGCCGTCGTGCCTGCCCCGGATGCGCCGCCGCACGTCGACTTCACACCGGCCGCTGCCGCGCCGCTGCCCGAGGCGCGCGCGCCGGCGGCAGCGCCGCCCGTCCGCGAACCGCCGCAGCTGCCGCCACCGGTGGTGCACTCGCCGCAGTTCGGCGACGCGTTCGGCGGCCACGTCACCTGGCTCGCCGAACAGCGCGTCGGCGAGGCGCAGATCCGCGTGTCGCCCGACGACCTTGGTCCGATCGACATCCGCCTGCGCTTCGAGGGCGATCGCGTGCATGCCGAATTCGGCAGTGCGCACGCCGAGGTGCGGGCGGCGATCGAAACGCACCTGCCCCGCCTGCGCGAACTCCTGGGCACGCAGGGGCTCGAGCTCTCCGGCGCCGGGGTCGGCGGCAGCCTGGGCCAGGCGCCGCAGCAGTCGCGCGCCGCGCCGCCGGCGCACACCGACGCCGCTGCCGATACCGACGCCGCAGACGCGCCGCAGGCGGCGGCCGCCGTGCGCACGATCGCGGCACGCGGACTTTTTGACGCCTGGGCCTGACCGCCCGCCGCCAATTTTCCGCCGCCGTGCGCGGTACACGCCTTGCAGCCGGGAAGCATCCATCCTGGAGGTCGCATGGCCAAGCCCGTCGAAAAACCCGGCATGCCCGCGCCCGCGCCGCGCCGCGGATTTCCGTTCCTGCTCGTCCTCGTGTGCCTGCTGCTGGGCGCCGGCGGCGGTGCCGGAGGCTGGTACTTCCTCTCCCGCAACGCCGCCGCGCACGCCGGCGCCGAAGAAGCGCCGGCGCACGAAGAAGAGGGCCACGACGCGCCCAAGCGCGCGAAGGGCTCGGCGGAGTACGTCTCGCTCGAACCCGCGTTCGTGGTGAACCTCGCCGACGGCGACGCCGAACGCTATCTGCAGACCGACATCCAGCTGCTCCTGCGCGGCGGCTCGGCCGACGCGGTGAAGCAGCATGCGCCGCAGATCCGCAACAACCTGCTGCTGCTCTTCGCGCAGCAGACCAGCGCCGGCCTGCGCGAGCGCGGCGGCCGCGAAAAGCTGCAGGCCGACGCCCTCGCCGAGGTGCGCAAGGTGCTCGAGACCGAGACCGGCAAGCCGATGGTCGAGGCGCTGTACTTCACGAGCTTCGTGATGCAATGAGCAACGACCTTCTCTCCCAGGACGAAATCGACGCGCTGCTGCACGGCGTCGGCTCCGGCGACGTCGACACCTCGCCGCCGCCGGCGCGCGGCGAGGCGCGCAACTACGACTTCGCCACGCAGGATCGCATCGTCCGCGGCCGCATGCCGACGCTCGAGATGATCAACGAGCGTTTCGCGCGGCTCGTGCGCATCGGCATCTTCAACCTGCTGCGCCGCGCGCCGGAGATCTCCGTGCGCGGCATCGAGCTGGTCAAGTTCGGCGCCTACACGCATTCGCTGCTGGTACCGACGAACCTCAACCTGGTGCGCATCCGGTCGCTGCGCGGCACCGCGCTGATCGTGTTCGAGCCGATGCTCGTCTTCACGGCGGTCGACACGTTCTTCGGCGGAGACGGACGGTTTCACACGAAGATCGAGGGCCGCGAGTTCACCGCGACCGAGATGCGCGTGATCCGCCTCCTGCTTGCGCAGGTGTTCGCCGACCTCGTCGAAGCCTGGGCGCCGGTCATGCCGGTGGAGTTCGAGTACGTGGGCTCCGAGGTGAATCCGCACTTCGCCACGATCGTGACGCCGCGCGAGTACGTCGTCGTCTCGAAATTCCACGTCGATTTCGACGGCGCGGCCGGCGACATCCACGTGACGTTCCCCTATTCGATGCTCGAACCGCTGCGCGAGATCCTCGACGCCGGCGTGCAGAGCGATCGTGCCGAACGCGACGAACGCTGGGCGGGCGCGCTGCGCGGCCGCATCCAGGATGCCGACGTCGAGCTCTCGAGCACGCTCGCCCACGCGACGATCGACCTGCGGCGGCTCATGTCGCTGCGCGCGGGCGACGTGCTGCCGATCGACCTGCCGCCGCGCGTCGACCTGTGCGTCGAGCGCGTGCCGGTCTTCCGCGGCGAATTCGGCCTCTCGAACGGCCGGCGCGCCGTGAAGATCACGCAGGTGCTGCCTTCCTCCACCGATTCTTCTCCGCGGATGCCCCCATGACGATCACCGATACCGCCGCACCCGCCCCGGCCGCCTTCGACACGCTCAGGGCCGAACCGTCGGGCGGCGCCGACATGAATCTCGACGTCATCCTCGACGTCACCGTCACCGTGGCCCTCGAGGTCGGCCGCACGCGCGTGCCGATCCGCAACCTGCTGCAGCTCAACCCCGGCTCGGTGGTGGAGCTCGAGCGCGATGCGGGCGACCCGCTCGACGTCTACGTCAACGGCATGCTCGTCGCGCACGGCGAGGTGGTGGTGGTGAACGACCGCTTCGGCGTGCGCCTGACCGACGTGGTCAGCCCGGCCGAGCGCATCCGGAGGCTGCGGTGAGCGCCGCGGCACCGCTCGCCGCCGCGGCGCCGTCGCTCGCGGGCTCGGTCGGCAGCTTCGTCTTCGTCATCGCGCTGATCGTGGGCCTCGCCTGGATCGCGCGCCGTCTCGCCCGCGCGGGCGTGCGCCGCGACGCGCCGATGCGCGTGCGCGCCACGCTGCCGCTCGGCGCCAAGGAGCGTCTCGTGCTGGTCGAGGCCGCCGGCGAGCACCTGCTGCTGGCGATCGGCGCGAACGGCGTGCATTGTGTACACCGCTACGATGCGGCACCGCTGCTGCCGGTCGCGCCGGAGCCCGCGGCTCCGGCCTTCGCCGAGCAACTGCTGCGATCGCTCGGAGCGCAGTCCCGTGCGTAGCCTGCGCATCGCCGCGGCCTGCGCGGCGCTGGCGGCGATGCCCCCGGCGTTCGCGGCCGCGGTACCGGATGTCACAGTGGCCAGCGTCGGCGGCCAGACGGTGAGCGTGCCGCTGCAGATCCTCGCGCTGATGACGTCGCTGACGGTGCTGCCGGCCGCGCTGCTCGCGCTCACCGGCTTCACCCGCATCATCATCGTGCTGGGCCTGCTGCGCCAGGCACTCGGCACCGGCCAGACGCCGTCCAACCAGGTGCTGATCGGCCTCGCGCTCGCGCTGACGGTGCTCGTGATGGCGCCGGTGTTCGACCAGGCCTGGACCGCCGGCATCGCGCCCTATCTCGACGGCAAGGCCGGGTTCGAGCCGTCGCTGCGCGCCGCCGTCGCGCCGCTGCGCGTGTTCATGCTGGCGCAGGTGCGCGACAACGACCTTGCGACCTTCGCCGGCCTCGCCGGCAACGCTCCGTACGCGTCGCCCGACGACGTGCCGTTCGCCGTGCTGTCGGCGAGCTTCGTCACCAGCGAGCTCAAGACCGCGTTCGAGATCGGCTTCCTGCTGTTCGTGCCGTTCGTCGTCATCGATCTCGTGGTGTCGAGCGTGCTCATGTCGATGGGCATGATGATGCTGTCGCCGATGCTGATCTCGGCGCCGTTCAAGATCCTCCTCTTCGTGCTGGTCGACGGCTGGACGCTGGTCGTGGGCTCGCTGGCCGGAAGCTTCCACCCGACATGACGCCCGAAACCGCCATGGCCCAATTGCAGGGCGCGCTGCAAGTCGCCCTGATCGTCGCCGCGCCGATGCTCGTCGCCGCGCTCGTGGTCGGCGTGGTCGTGGGCCTGCTGCAGGCCGCGACGCAGGTGAGCGAGCCGAGCATCGCCTTCGTCGCCAAGCTGGTCGCGCTGATGGCGGTGCTCGCCGGCACCGGCGCCTGGATGCTCGCGCGCCTCGTGCAGTTCACCGCGGCGCTGATCCAGGGCATTCCGCAGCTGGTGGGCTGATGGATACGCCGGCCGCGACGATGCTCGATGCGACGCAGTGGCTCGGCGAGCTGCGCAGCACCTGGTTCGCTTCCCTGCGCGTGGGCGCGATGTTCATGGCCGCGCCGCTGACCGGTTCGCGCGCCGTGCCGGTGACGGTGCGGCTGGTGCTGACCCTCGCGCTGTGCCTTTCGCTGGGACAGGTGCTGCCGGTACCGCCGCAGGCAACGTCCGGCGCGATCGACGGCCGTCTCGTACTCGCGATCGGGCGCGAGCTCGCCATCGGTGTGGCACTCGGCTTCTTCTACCGCATCGCCTTCGAGGCGGCGGCGCTCGCCGGCGAACTCGTGTCGCAGAGCGTGGGGCTGTCGTTCGCCCAGTGGATCGATCCGCTGCGCGGCGCATCCAGCGGCGTGATGGGACAGTGGTTCTGGCTCGCCGCCGGGTTCATGTTCTTCGCGTTGGACGGCCATCTCGCGCTGGTGCGGCTCGTCGCCGAGAGCTGGCGCGTGCTGCCGCCCGGCGCGGGCGCCGAGGGACTCGCGCCGCTCGCCGGCGCGCTGCCGGCGTTTCTCGCCCGGGCGCTCGTCGCGGGCGTGGGCCTTGCGCTGCCCATCGTCATCGCCCTGCTCATCGTCAACCTCGGCTTCGGCGTGCTCGCCCGCACCGCACCCTCGCTCAACCCGATCGCGATCGGCCTGCCCGCCACGCTGCTGGCCGGACTCGTCCTTCTGGGCGCCCTGCTGCCGCGGCTGGCGACGCCCTTCGCCGCGCTGTTCGAAGCGGCAGCCGGCATGCTGCCCGCGCCGGTGCCGTGATGGCCGACGCCGACGCCGAAGACCGCACCGAACAACCGACCGCCAAGCGCCTGCGCGAGGCGCGCGAGCGCGGCCAGATCGCGCGTTCTCGCGAACTCGGCGCGGCCGCGGCGCTCGGTGCCGGCACGCTGGCGCTGGCATCGACCGGCCCCTCGCTCGCCGCGGCCTGCGCGAGCTGGCTGCGCGGCGCGTTGTCGTTCACGCGCGCCGGCCTCGCCGAGCCCGACCTCGCCGCGCACGCGGGCCGGCTCGCACTCGATCTTTTCCTCATCGTCGCACCGCTGGTCGCCGCCGCGGTGTTCGCGGCGCTGGTCGCGCCGCTGGCGATGGGCGGCCTCGCCTTCAGCGTCAAGGCGATGACGCCGGATTTCTCGCGCCTGAATCCCGTCGCCGGACTGCGGCGGCTGGTCGAGCCGCGCGCGCTCGCCGAACTCGCCAAGGCGCTGCTGCGCGTCGCGCTGGTCGGCGCCGTGGCGTGGTTCGCGCTGCGCGCGCGCATCGTCGAGTTCCTGTCGCTCGCGGCCGTGCCGGTGCCGCTCGCGATCGCTCATGGCGCGTCGCTCGTGCTGTTCGCGCTCGCCGCGCTGACGCTCGCGCTGGTCGGGATCGCCGCGATCGACGTGCCCTACCAGCTGTGGCGGCACCGGCGCGATCTGCGCATGACGCGCGAGGAAATCCGCGACGAGCTGAAGGAGAGCGAGGGACGCCCCGAGGTGAAGGGCCGCATTCGGCGCCTGCAGCACCAGATGGCGAATCGCCGCATGCTCGAAGCGGTCCCGCGCGCGGACGCCGTCGTGGTGAACCCGACGCACTACGCCGTCGCGCTCGCCTACGACGGCAAGCGCATGCGCGCGCCGCGCGTCGTCGCCAAGGGCGTCGACCTGATCGCGCAGGCGATCCGCGAAACGGCACAGCGCCACGGCGTCGCGATCGTCGAAGCGCCTTCCCTGGCACGCGCCTTGTATCGGCAGGTGGAGCTCGATCGCGAAGTCCCGGTTGCGCTCTACGCCGCCGTCGCGCAGGTGCTGACCTTCATTTACCAGCTGCGCGCCTGGCGCCGGCACGGCGGACGCATGCCACAGCCGCCGACGCTCGGCCCCGGCGAAACGCCGGGCGGCGAAGCCGACCCCGATTCCAAACCCGATCTGTGACGCGCGGTCCGCCGCGCGAAGGCGAACCGCGCATGGCCGACCTCACCGCAAGCCGCATCCGTCTGATCGAAGTGCTGCGCCACGGACTCGGGGTGCCGCTCGTCATCGTCGCGCTGCTCGCGATGATCGTCGTGCCGCTGCCGACGCCGCTGCTCGACGCGCTCTTCAGCTTCAACATCGCCTTGTCGATGCTGATCCTGCTGGCGGTGGTGTACGTGCAGCGCCCGCTCGAACTGGCGGTGTTCCCGACCGTGCTGCTGATCGTCACGCTGCTGCGGCTCTCGCTCAACGTGGCATCCACGCGCGTGGTGCTGCTCCACGGCCACACCGGTCACGGCGCGGCGGGCCGCGTGATCGAGGCGTTCGGCGAATTCGTGATCGGCGGCAACTACGCGGTGGGCTTCGTCGTGTTCGCGATCCTCACCATCATCAACTTCGTGGTTGTGACGAAGGGCTCGGGCCGCATCTCGGAAGTGTCCGCGCGCTTCGTGCTCGATGCGCTGCCCGGCAAGCAGATGGCGATCGACGCCGACCTCAACGCCGGACTCCTGACGCGCGAGGAAGCGCGCGTCAGGCGCGACGAAGTGCGCGAAGAAGCGGACTTCTACGGTTCGATGGACGGCGCCAGCAAGTTCATCCGCGGCGACGCGATCGCCGGCATCCTGATCCTCTTCATCAACGTGCTGGGCGGCCTCGGCATCGGCGTGATCCAGCACGGCCTCGCCTTCGGCGACGCCGCGCGCACCTACACGCTGCTGGCGATCGGCGACGGACTCGTCGCGCAGCTCCCGGCGCTGCTCACCTCCACCGCGGTGGCGATCCTCGTTACCCGCGTGTCGAAGGCGCAGGACATGGGGCGCACGCTGGTCGGCGTGTTCGGCCACCAGAAGGCGATGGCCGTGACGGCGGCGGTGATCGGCGCGGTGGGCCTCGTGCCCGGCATGCCGAACGTCGCGTTCCTGCTGCTGGCGGCCGTGATCGGCTATCTCGCCTGGCGCATGGCGCGCAAGGCGCGTCCCGCCCAGGCCGCAGGCGCCGCCGCGGCCGCCCTGCCGCCGCCCGCGCCGCCGGAGCTGTCGTGGGAAGACGTCGCCCCGCACGACGCGCTGGGGCTCGAACTCGGCTATCGCCTGATCGCGCTGGTCGACCGAGACCACGGCGGCGAACTGATGGCGCGCATCAAGGGCGTGCGCCGCAAGCTCACCCAGGACCTCGGCTTCCTCGTGCCCTCGGTGCACATCCGGGACAACCTCGAGCTGGCGCCGACGGCCTACCGCCTGCTGCTGCACGGCGTGGCCGTCGCCGGCGGCGAGGTATACGTCGACCGCGAGCTCGCGCTCAACGCCGGTCGGCAGGCCTTCGGCATCGACGGCATCCCCACGCGAGACCCGGCATTCGGCCTGGAGGCGCTGTGGATCGCGCCGTCGTCGCGCGCCGCGGCGGAGGCCCAAGGCATGACCGTGGTGGATCCGGCGACGGTGATCGCCACGCATCTGTCGCACGTGGTGCGCGGGCACGCCGCCGACCTCATGGGACACGAGGAGGCCCTGCAGCTCGTCGCGACGCTCGCGCGTGCAGCGCCGAAGCTCGCCGAGGACCTGACGCCGAAGACGCTGCCGCTCGCGGTCGTGGTGCGGGTGCTGCAGAACCTGCTGGTCGAGAACGTGCCGTTGCGGCAGATGCGCCGCATCGCCGAGGCGCTCGTCGAGCACGGGGCGCACAGTCAGGATCCCGGCGCGCTCACCGCGGCGGTCCGAACCGCGCTCGGTCGCTTCATTGTGCAGGAAATCAACGGCTTGGCGCCGGAACTGGCGATTTATACATTGTCGCCGACACTGGAACGCGTGTTGCAGGAATCGGTCAGCGTCAACGCATCATCGCTGGAGCCGAACCTTGCGAAACGTCTGCACCAGGCACTCGAAGAGTGCGTCAAGCGGCAGGAACTCGCCGGCGAACCCGCCGTCGTGGTCGTCCCCGGCGTCGTGCGCTCGCTCGTCGCGAAACTCGCGCGGCACAGCATCCCCGGCCTGCACGTGCTGGCCTACCACGAAATTCCCGACGACAAGCGTCTGCGTCTCGTCGGCACCTTGGGCTGACCTGCCATGAAGATCAAGCGATTCGTCGCCCCGGACATGCGTTCGGCGCTCGCCCAGGTGCGCGACGAGCAAGGCCCCGACGCGGTCATCCTCTCCAATCGCCGCGTCGACGGCGGCATCGAGGTGGTAGCCGCGACCGACTTCGACGAAGCGCTCGTGCGGCAGGCGTCCCGGGCGTTCGCACCGCCCGCTGCGCCGCCCGTCGAACGCCAGGCCGCGCGACCCGCGGAGCGGCCCTCCGCACCGCCGGCGACGGCGCCCGTACAGGTGCCCGTTGCGATGCCGGCCGCGACCCAGGCCGCTGCCGCCGGTGCGTCCGCGTCCGACGCCGTCATCGGCGAGCTGCGCCGCGAACTCGTCGCGATGCGCGCGATGTTCGAGCGCGAGGTCGCGCGCTTCAGCGACGAACGCCTGCGCGCCGCACCCGGCCGCGCCGCGGCGCTGGAAGACCTCGACGGTTGCGGCTGCGACGCCGAGGTGGCGCGCGGCATCGTCGACAAGATCCCGGCGGATGCCGATCCGCGGCGGGCGCGCGCCTTTCAGCTCGCGATCCTCGCCAAGTCGCTGACCACGCCGGTCCGCGAACCCATCGCCGACGGCGGCGTGATCGCCCTGGTCGGGCCCACCGGCGTCGGCAAGACCACGACGCTCGCCAAGCTCGCCGCCCGCTACGCCCACACTCACGGCACGCGCGACGTGGCGCTCGTGACGACCGACGCGTTTCGCATCGGCGCGCGCGAGCAACTGCACACCTACGGCCGCCTGCTTGGCATGCCCGTGGCCGAAGCTTCCAGCGAAGCCGAAATCGCCGCCGCGCTCGAGCGCCTGTCCGACTACCGGCTCGTCCTGGTCGACACGGCCGGCATGAGCCAGCGCGACCGCGCGCTCGCCGCCCAGCTTTCGTGGCTGGCGCGAGACCGGCGCATCCGCAGCTACCTCGTGATGCCGGCGAACGCGCAGCCGGCCGACCTCGACGACGTCGTGCGCCGTTTCGCGCCCGCGTCGCCCGCCGGCGTGGTGCTGACCAAGCTCGACGAAACCAGCCGCCTCGGCGCGGTGCTGTCGGTGACGATCCGTCATCGCCTGCCGATCGCCTACGTCACCGACGGCCAGCGCGTACCCGAAGACCTCTACCCCGCAGAGCCGCAGCGGCTCGCCCTGCGTGTCCGCGAACTGCGCCGGTCGGCGCTCGAGGAAACCCGCCATGCCGCAGCGTGAAACGACCCTGCCCGGCCAGGCCGAGGGCCTGTCGCTCCAGCGCCGCCCCGTGCGCGTCGTCGCCGTCGCCAGCGGCAAGGGCGGCGTCGGCAAGACCTGCGTGTCGGTCAACCTCGCCGTCGCGCTCGCCGGCGCGGGACAGCGCACCCTGCTGTTCGACGCCGACCTCGGCCTCGCCAACGTCGACGTGCTGCTCGGACTGCAGCCGCGCTACACGCTCGCCGACGTGCTCGAAGGGCGCTGCACGGTGGACGACGCGGTGATCGAAGGCCCGCGCGGCCTCGCCGTGGTGCCCGCGGCTTCCGGCAAGCGGCGCATGGCCGAGCTCTCCACCGGCGAACACGTCGGCGTCGTCCGCGCCTTCTCCGAGATGCGCCGCGACGTCGACGTCATGATCGTCGACACCGCCGCGGGCATCTGCGACAGCGTGCTGACGTTCGGCCAGGCGGCGCAGGACGTCGTCGTGGTCGTGTGCAACGAACCGGCTTCGATCACCGACGCTTACGCGCTGATCAAGGTGCTGTCGCGCGAACGCGGCGTCGCCCGGGTGCAGGTGCTGGCGAACATGGTGCGCGGCGCCGACGAGGGCCGCGAGCTGTTCGGCAAGCTCGTGCGCGTCAGCGAACGCTTCCTCGACGTCACCCTGAGCCACCTCGGCAGCGTGCCGCACGACGAATGGATGCGCCGCGCGGTACAGCGTCAGCAGGCCGCCGTCGAAGCCTATCCCGGTTGCGCCTCCTCGCGCGCGCTCGCCGACGTCGCGCGACGCATAGGCCAGTGGCGCCCGCCGCAAGGCGCGCGCGGGCCGGTCGAATTCTTCGTCGAGCGCCTGGTCACCAGCGCCGGAGTTTCCGCATGAACGCAATGCCTTTCCCTCTCGGAACCCCTCGGGCACACGCCCACGCGGAATACCGCGCCGCAGGCCGCGACAGTCTCGCGGAACTCGTGGAACGGCACACCGCGCTCGTGTCGCGCCTGGCGCACCACCTCTGCGCGCGCCTGCCGGCGAACGTCGATGTCGGCGATCTCGTGCAGGCCGGCATGATCGGGCTGATCGAAGCCTCGCGCAGCTACGACGCCGCGCAGGGCGCGTCGTTCGAAACCTACGCCTCGATCCGCATCCGCGGCGCGATGCTCGACGAAGTGCGCAAGGGCGACTGGATGCCCCGCTCGGTGCACCGCCGCGCGCGCGAGGCGGCCCAGGCCGTGCGGGACATCGAGCAGCGCACCGGGCGCGCCGCCGCGCCGGCCGATGTCGCGCGCGCGCTGGGCATGTCGCGCGAGGACTACGATCACCTGCTCGAGGACGCCGTCCGCGGCCAGGTGCTGAGCCTCGATATGCACGTGGAGGAGCACGGCGACGCGCGCCTGCCCGCGCTCCAGGCCGACGCGAGCCCGTCCGGCCGCTACGAGAGCGCGAAGTTCAGCGCGGCGCTGGCCGAGGCCATCGGCGGGCTGCCCGAGCGCGAGGCGCTCGTGCTCTCGCTCTATTACGAACAGGAACTCAACCTGCGCGAGATCGGCGCGACGCTCGGCGTCTCCGAATCCCGCGTCTGCCAGATCCACGGCCAGGCACTGCTGCGCGTGCGTTCGCGCCTGGCCGGCTGGATCGACGACACCGCTTGCGCCTGACCCCGGACCCCGCCATGGACAAGAAAATCAAGATACTCATCGTCGACGACTTCTCCACAATGCGCCGCATCGTGAAGAACCTCCTCAACGACCTCGGGTTCTCCGATACCGCCGAGGCGGAGGACGGCCAGGGCGCGCTGGCGCACCTGCGGTCGAACCGCTGCGATCTCGTGGTGACCGACTGGAACATGCCCGGCATGAGCGGCATCGAGCTCTTGCGCGCGATCCGCGCCGACGCCCAGTTCGCCAAGCTGCCGGTGCTCATGGTCACCGCCGAGGCGAACCGCGACCAGATCATCGAGGCGGCGCGCTGCGGCGTGAACGGCTACATCATCAAGCCGTTCACGGCGAACACGCTGGAGGAAAAACTCACCAAGATCTTCGAACGCCTGGAGGCCGCAGCATGAACGCCCCCGCCCCCGTCCCGGCCGCGCCGATCGAAGACCCCGCGCGCATCGTCGAACTGCTCACCCGCGCGCTGCATGCGGTCGAAGCGGACGACGCCGCCCGCTACCGCGAATGCATCGACGCGCTCGCCGAATGGCGCACGCGCCCTCTTTACGCCACCTTCGGCCGCCTCGCCCGCGAGATCGCCGAGGCCATGTCGTCGCTGCCCGTCGATTCGCGCCTGGGCGCGCTCGCCGGCTGCGAGCTGCCCGATGCGCGGGCACGGCTCGACTTCGTCACGCACATGACGGAAGAAGCGACGCACCGCACGCTCGACCTCGTCGAGGAGAACCGCCGCCTGCTCGACGAGATCGACGCGGCGACCGATCCCGCCGCGGTGCACGCCGCGGTGCTCGCGCTGCGCGCCAACCTCTCGCAGATGGCGCTGGCGCAGGAATACCAGGACCTGACCGGGCAGATCATCCGCCGGGTCACCGAAATCGTGGGACGTGTCGAGACCGCGCTTGCCGACTGCGGCGTGACCTTCGAGCCCGCCGCGCGTTCGCCGGTGCGTTCGTTCGGTCCGGCCATCAAGCATCTCGACGCGCCCGCCGTCTCGCAGAACGACGCCGACGCGCTGCTGTCGGACCTCGGCTTCTGATGAGCGGCCACGCCTCCGACGTCGTCGCCGACTTCATCGTCGAAGCGAACGAGATCGTCGATCGCCTCGGTGAGGATCTCGTCTCGCTCGAGCAGCGCCCGGGCGACCGCGAACTCCTCAATGCGATCTTCCGCGGCTTCCACACGATCAAGGGCGGTGCCGGCTTTTTCGATTTCGCGCCGCTCGTCGCCGTCTGCCACGGCGTGGAGGAACTCTTCAACCGCCTGCGCGCGGGCAACGGCGAGGTCGACCGCGGCGTGTTCGACGCGGCGCAGGCTTCGCTCGACGCCGTCGCCGGCATGATGCGTTCGATCGCGGCCGGCACCGCGCCGGGCTCCGCGCCGCCGGCGCTGCTCGACGCGCTCCAGGCCGCCACGATGCAGGCCTGCCCGCCCGCACCGGCCGCCGCGGCGTCGTCTTCCGCGCCCGTCAGCGACGAGGAGTTCGACCGGCTGCTGGACGCTTTCCACAACGCGCCGTCCCCGTCCGTGCCGGCTGCGGCCGTTTCCGTCCCGGAAGCGGCGGCCGAACCGCCGCGCGCCGCCGCGGTGCAACCCTCGACGCGCGTCGAAACGCACCGGCTGGACAGCCTCATGAATCTTGCCGGCGAACTCGTGCTCGCGAGCAACCGGCTCAAGTCGCTGCGCCGGCGCTTTCGCGACGAGGCGCTCGAGCGCGCCGTCGGCAATCTCGACGTGGTCACCGGCCGCCTGCAAAACGCCGTGATGCGGCTGCGCATGCAGCCGGTCGGCCGCGCTTTTTCCCGGTTTCCGAAAGTGGTGCGCGACGTCGCGCGGCAGCTGCACAAGGAAGTCGCGCTCGTGCTCGCGGGCGAAGAGACGGAACTCGACAAGAACGTCGTCGAGGCGCTCGCCGATCCGCTGGTGCACCTCGTGCGCAATGCGATAGACCACGGCATCGAACCGCCCGACGTTCGCGAACGCCGCGGCAAGCCGCGGCAAGGCCGGCTCGAACTGTCCGCGTCGCAGGAGGGCGACCACATCCTCGTCGTCGTCGCCGACGACGGCGGCGGCATCGACCCCGAGGCGCTGCGCGAAGAGGCGCGTGCGCGCGGCCTGGTCGACGCCGAGAGCGCCGCGCGCATGAGCACCGAGGACTGCTACGACCTGATCTTCCTGCCCGGCTTTTCCACCCGCGAGGCGGTCAGCGAGATCTCCGGCCGCGGCGTCGGCATGGACGTGGTGAAGACCCGCATCGCCGCCGTCAGCGGCCGCGTGGCGGTGCGCAGCGACCTCGGCCGCGGCACGCGATTCGAGATCCGCGTGCCGCTGACGCTCGCCGTGCTGCCGACGCTGCTGGTCGCCTGCGCGAAGCGCGTCTACGCGTTGCCGCTCGCGTCCGTGCAGGAGGTATTCACGTTCGCGCCCTCGCAGCGACGGTGGCTCCAAGGCCGCGAGGTGCTCGATACACGCGGCGAGGCGCTGCCGCTGGTCGCGCTGGGCATGTGGCTCGATACCGCCGGCACGCGCTCGGGCGAGGCGTTCGTCGTCGTCGTCGGCCAGGGCGGACGGCGCGTGGGGCTGCTGGTCGACGAAGTGCACGGGCGCGAGGACGTCGTTATCAAGCCGCTGCCCGGACTGGTGCACGGCACCGCGGGCTATGCCGGCGCGGCGATCATCGGCGACGGCAGGCTCGCGCCGATCCTCGACGCCGAGACGTTCCTGGCCGCCTGACGGCTCAAGCCGCCGGCGATCCTGCCGATATTCCACACATGGACATCCTCACTCTCGTCGGCCTCGTACTCGCGCTGGTGGCGCTCCTGGTGGGCGCCGTGCTCAAGGGCGCGGGCCTCAGCGCGCTGTGGTCTTCCGCGGCGTTCGTGATCGTGATCATCGGCACGCTCGCGGCCATCTTCGTGCAGACGCCGATGTCGACCTTCAAGCGCGCGCTCGGCATCGTCGCCTGGGTGTTCAAGCCGCCGGCCAGCGGCGCCGAGGCGCTGATCGCGCAAGTGGTCGAGTGGAGCGGCGTCGCGCGCAAGCAGGGCCTTCTGGGCCTCGAGAACCAGATCGCCTCGCAGGACGACCCCTTCGTCAAGCGCGGCCTGCAGATGCTGGTGGATGGCAGCGAACCCGACGCGATCCGCGACACGCTCGAAACCGACATGTCCACGACCGAGCACGCCGACCTCGCCGCCGCCAAAGTGTTCGAAGGCATGGGCATCTACTCGCCCACGCTCGGCATCATCGGCGCCGTGCTCGGCCTCATCGCGGTGATGAAGAATCTCGCCGACCCGAGCAAGCTCGGGCACGGCATCGCCGCCGCGTTCACCGCCACGATCTACGGCATCGGCGCCGCAAATCTTGTATTTCTTCCTTTTGCAAACAAGTTGAAAGGCGTCGTCGCGCAGCGCACGCGCGAACGCGAACTGCTCGTCGCGGGCCTCATCGCCATCGCTCACGGCGAGAACCCGCGGAACATCGAAGCCAAGCTGCAGGCTTTCCTGCACTGAGACCGCCATGGCGCGCAAGAAGCACCACGAGGAACATGCCAACCACGAGGCCTGGGCGATCCCCTACGGCGACCTCGTGACCCTGCTGCTCGCCTTCTTCGTCGTGATGTATTCCATCTCGTCGGTGAACGAGGGCAAGTACCGCGTGCTGGCCGACTCGCTGTCCGAAGCGTTCGGCGGTCCGCCGCGCTCGGTCAAGCCCTTGCAGCTCGGCCGCGTGCAGCAGCGCGGTTCGCAGAACGAATCCGCCACTATGGTGGCCAACAAGCTGCCGCGCAGCGCCCTCGCCTCGCGCATGATCAGCGACCTGCCGACGCGACCGCAGATGCGGCTCGCCGTCGAGACCGGCTCGCCCGACGCCGCCACGGCACGCTACGCGCGGGCGCGCGAAAAGCTCGAGACGATCGCCGTGC
Source organism: Tahibacter soli (assembly GCF_025717065.2). Lineage (GTDB taxonomy): Bacteria > Pseudomonadota > Gammaproteobacteria > Xanthomonadales > Rhodanobacteraceae > Tahibacter > Tahibacter soli. The sequence continues at coordinate 353,322 of NZ_JAOVZO020000014.1, forward strand.
GCGTGGAAGAAGCGCTCGCGCCGCTGATCCGCGCCGATCTCGTCGTCGTCACCCGCACGCCGCTGTGGCTCGAGGTGGAGGTGAAGGCGGACATCCTGTTCGACTCGGGTTCCGCCGCGCCGCGCGAGGACGCGTGCGCGACGATCGCGCGGCTCGGCCAGACGCTGGCGCCGTTCCCGAACGGCATCCGCATCGAGGGACACACCGACGACCGCCCGATCGCCACGGCCGCGTTTCCGTCCAACTGGGAGCTCTCGGCCGCGCGTGCCGCGAGCGTCGTGCGCCTGTTCGCGGCCGAAGGCGTCGCGCCGGCGCGCATGACGGTGATCGGCTACGGCCAGGAACGTCCGAAGGCCGACAACGCCGACATCGACGGCCGCAGCGAGAACCGGCGCGTCGTGCTGGCCATCCTCGCCACGCCCGACGAACCCGGCACGAGCGCGGCCGAAACGACCACCGCGCAAGCGTCGGTCGCGCGTTCCGGCGAGGCCGGCTGACGTGGCCGCCTGCGCCTTTCGCGCCAGCGCCGCCTCGTCCGCCGCGAGCCGCGAACAGCGCTGGCTGCTGCTGCGCGCGGGCGACCGCACCTGCGCCGTCGAGCTGCTGGCGGTGCAGGAAGTGCAGCGCGTGAGCGACATCGTGCCGCTGCGCGGGGTCCGCGGCGACATCGTCGGCATCGTCAACCTGCGCGGGCAGATCGTGCCCGTGATCGATCTCGCGCGGCGGCTGTGCTTCGAACGCGCCGCGATCGACGACGCCTCGCGCATCGTCGTGCTCGAACGCGGCGGCGCCCTGGCCGGGCTGCTGGTTTCCGCCGTCACGGAAGTCGTCACGTTTCCCGACGCGGCGCTCGAGCGCCTGTCGACGCCCTTCAACGAAATCTCCGACCCGTCGCTCGCCGGCCTGACGCGCCACGGCGGCGCCTTCGCGCTGCTGCTCGACGCCGACGCGCTGGTGCGCTGAGCGCGACGCCGTGTTTGAAAATTTCCGCATCCGCTCAAGTCGCGCGCGATGCGGCCGATACACCCCTCAACGCATGTCGAACGAGGACGCCATGAACCGCCTCACGCTGGAATCCGACCTGGGCATCGAATCCGTCGATGCCCTCAAGCACACGCTGATGCCGCTGGTGGCCGAGCACGACGTGGTCGTGCTCGACGCCAGCGGCGTCGACCGCATCCACAGCGCCGCGCTGCAGACCCTGTGCGCGTTCGCGCTCGAACGCCGCGCCGCCGGCCGCGCCCTGCGCTATGACGGCGTCGCGCCGGAGTTCGCGGACGCCGCACGCCTGCTCGCCCTCGACGTGCCGCTGGGACTCGCGGCCGGAGGCGTGTCGTGAGCGCGCTGCGCGTGCTGGCGGTGGACGACTCGCCGACCATGCGGCAGATGGTGGCCTTCTCGCTGCGCGAGGCCGGCTTCGAGGTGAGCGAGGCCGAGGACGGCGCCGATGCGCTGGCCAAGGCACGGCAGGAAAAATACTCCTGCGTCGTCGCCGACGTGAACATGCCGAAGATGGACGGCATCACGCTGATCCGCGAACTGCGGCGGCTGCCGGACTATCGCTTCACGCCGCTGCTCATGCTCACCACCGAGTCGGGCGGCGAGAAGAAGCTCGAAGGCAAGGCCGCCGGCGCCACCGGCTGGATCGTCAAGCCGTTCGACCCGCAGCAGCTGGTCGCGACGATCCGCAAGGTGCTGGGCTGACCATGGCCGCGATCGATCTTGCGCAGTTCCAGGCGACGTTCTTCGCCGAAAGCCGCGAGGGACTGGACGCGATGGAGGCGGGCCTGCTCGCGCTGGAAAGCGGCGCGGCGAATGCCGAGACGATCAACACGGTGTTCCGCGCCGCGCATTCGATGAAGGGCGGCGCCGCCACGTTCGGATTCACCGCGATCACCGACACCACGCACCTCGCCGAGACGCTGCTCGACCAGCTGCGCGCCGGCAGGCGTGCCGCGGACGCGGCGTTCGTCGACGCGCTGCTGGCGACGGTGGACGCGCTGCGGGCAATGCTCGATGCGGCCGAACGCGGCCTCGACGCGCCGGCCGGCATCGTGCGCGCGACCTGCTCCCGGCTCGACGGCCTGCTCGGCGCCGCATCGGCGCCGGCCGCCTCCGCGGCTGCCGCGCCGCCGACCGGTGGCTGGCGCATCCACTTTCGGCCGCGACCGGGGCTCTACGCGAGCGGCAATGATCCCTCGCGCCTCCTGCGCGAGCTCGACGCGCTCGGCCGCGCGCGCGTGACCTGCGACCTGGCCGACCTGCCGCCGCTCTCCGCGCTCGACCCGGTCGAAGCGCGCCTGGCCTGGCGCATCGACCTCGAAGGCGACATACCGCGCGACGCGGTCGACGGCGTCTTCGCCTGGGTCGACACCGAATGCGACCTCGACATCGCACCGCTACCCGCGATCGCCACGCCCGCGGCGGCGCCTCCCGCCGACGCCCCCGAAACGCGCGCCGCCGGGTCGGGCGCCATCGAACCGGGCGAGCACGCCGAGACGTCGATGCGCGTGGCCGTGCCGAAGATCGACGCGTTGATCAACCTCGTCGGCGAGCTGGTGATCAACCAGGCGTCGCTCAAGCAGCGCGCGAGCCTGCTCGACGCCGCGGCCGCCGAATCGCTCGGCGCCTGCCTCGACGAGATCGAGCGCAACACGCGCGACCTGCAGGAAGCCGTGATGGCCGTGCGCATGGTGCCGGTCGAAGCGCTGTTCTCGCGCTTCCCGCGCCTGGTGCGCGACCTCGCCGCGCGCCTTTCCAAAAAAGTGCAATTGCAGACTTCTGGAGAAGGCACCGAACTCGACAAGGGCGTCATCGAGCGCATCGTCGATCCGCTCGTGCACCTCGTCCGCAATGCGCTGGACCACGGCCTCGAGCCGCCGGAGGACCGGCTTCGCGCCGGCAAGCCGGCTGCGGGCACGATTTCGCTGTCCGCGTCGCACCAGGGCGGCAGCATCGTCATCGAAGTGACCGACGACGGCCGCGGCATCGATCGCGCGCGCCTCGTCGCGAAAGCGGCCGAACGCGGCATCGCGGTCGATCCCGGCGCGTCCGACGCGGAAATCTGGCAGCTGGTGTTCCATCCCGGACTGTCGACGGCCGGCGCGATCACCGACATCTCCGGCCGCGGCGTCGGCATGGACGTGGTGCGCCGGAACATCCTCGCGCTCGGCGGCGAAGTCGCCATCGCCAGCGAGCCCGGCGCGGGAACCCGCGTCACCGTGCGCCTGCCGCTCACGCTCGCGATCCTCGACGGCATGTCGGTCGCGGTCGACGGCGAGACCTACGTCCTGCCGCTCGGCTACGTCGTCGAGTCGCTGCAGGTGCGGCCGGCCGACGTGAACCTCGTCGCCGCCCGGCATCGCGTTTTGCGCGTGCGCGGCGAGTACCTGCCGTTGCTGGCGATGCGCGAGCTGTTCGGCAGCCCCGGCGCGGCCGGTGCGCAGCGCCAGCCGGTCGCGGTCGTCGTGGAAAGCGACGGGCGCAAGCTCGCGCTCGAGATCGACGAACTGGTCGGCCAGCAGCAGGTGGTGGTCAAGAGCATCGAATCGAACTACCGGCGCGTCGACGGCGTATCCGGCGCGACGATCCTGGGCGACGGCCGCGTCGCGCTGATCGTCGACGTCGGCGGCCTCGCCCGCCGCTACGCACGCGTCGCCTGAAGGAGCCCACGCATGATCGACATCGACAAACCCTCGCCGCCCGCGCGCGGCATGCCGGCGCCGCCGCGCGAGTTCCTCACGTTCACGCTCGCGGGCGAGGAATACGGCATCGACATTCTCAAGGTGCAGGAAATCCGCGGCTACGACGCCGTCACGCGGATACCGAACGCGCCCGACTTCGTCCGCGGCGTGATCAACCTGCGCGGCACCATCGTGCCGGTCGTCGACCTGCGCACGAAGTTCCGCCTGCCCGACGCGCGCTACGACGAGTTCACCGCGATGATCGTGGTCAACGCCGCGCGCCGCGTGGTCGGCGTCGTCGTCGACGGCGTCTGCGACGTGGCGCCGCTGGCGCGCGACGAAATCCATATCGCGCCCGAATTCGGCGGCGCGATCGACGGCCGCTTTCTCACCGGCATCGGCACGCGCGACGGCCGCATGCTGATCCTGCTCGACATCGAGGGCTTGCTCGGCAGCACCGAGTTCGGCCTCACCGCTACCTACGGCGCGGACGCGCCGATCAATCAGGAATCGCCCACATGCCACGCCTCTCCTTGAACATCGGGTCGCGCCTCGCCCTCGGCTTCGCGGTCACGTTGCTGCTCTGCGCCGGGCTGCTGCTGCATGCGCTGTTCTCCTGGCGCCACATGCAGACCTCGGAGATGGCGACGACCCAGAACGACATCTCGTCGATAACGATCAGCTACGACCTGCTCGGGACGAACCTCATCCAGCAGCGGCGCGTCGCCGAAATGCTGCTCGCCAGCGATCGTGCCACCCTCGAATCGATCGCCGACCAGATCAAGGCGACCCGCGACGCGAACAACGCGCTGCTCGCCAAGCTGAAGTCGCAGCTCGACACGCCCGAAGACGTCGCCGCGATGGCCAGGCTCGAGAAGACGCGCGAGGCCTGGATCGGCGAGCGCAACCGCTTCATCGAGAAACTGCTCTCCGGCGCGCAGCAGAACGAAGTGGAATATTTCACCAAGACGCTGCTGCCGCTCGGCCAGACGTACAACGACGCGGTGCGCGGGCTGGTCGACCTGCAGGTCGAGGCTTCGCGGAGCACCGCGATCCGGCTCGAGGCGGCGTGGTGGTCCACGATGTACTCCGAGCTTTCGATTCTCATCGTGTGCCTGCTGCTCGGCGGCGGGTTCGCCTGGTGGATATCGCGCAGCATCACGCGGCCCCTCGGACGCCTCGCGGCCGCCGCCGCCGCCGTGTCGCGCGGCGACCTCGACCGGCGCATCGACATCGACCGCAAGGACGAAGTCGGCCGGGTGCAGGCGGCGCTCGACGGCATCGCCAGGACCGTGCGCGCGTTCATCAGCGCGCAGCAGAACGTCGCGCAGCGGCATGCCGAGGGCTTCGTGTCGCAGCGCATCGCGACCGAAGAGTTCGAGGGCGCCTTCCGCCAGGTGGCGGAGGAGTTCAACGCGCTGGTGCACACGCACGTCGAGGAGAAGTCGCGCATGATCGAGGTGGTCGGACGCTACGCCGTCGGCGACTTCGACGTCGTGATGGATCGCCTGCCGAACGAGAAGGCGATCGTCACCGAGACGATGGACCGCGCCCAGGCGAACCTGCGCGCGATGAACGAGGAGATCGTCGCGATGGTCGCCGCCGCGACGCAGGGCGACCTTGAGCGGCGCGGCAACGCCGACCGCTTCGAATACCGCTTCCGCGAGATGATCGGCGGCGTGAACCGCACGCTCGACGCGATCGCCGCGCCGATCGGCGAGCTGTCGCGCATGCTCGCGGCGATGGCGGGCGGCGACCTCGACGTGCGCATCGACGCGACCTACCAGGGCGCGTTCGAGAAACTGCGCAACGACGCCAACGCGACGGTCGCGCAGCTTGCCTCCATCGTCGGCGGCATCAAGCTCGCTTCCGACACCATCGGCACCGCGGCGGGCGAGATCGCCTCGGGCAACGCCGACCTGTCGAACCGCACCGAACAGCAGGCCGCCTCGCTCGAGGAGACCGCCTCGTCGATGGAGGAACTCACCTCCACCGTGAAGCAGAACGCCGAAAACGCGCGTCAGGCAAACCAGCTCGTGCTCGGCGCCTCCGACGTGGCGACGCGCGGCGGCGCCGTGGTCGGCGAGGTGGTGGCGACGATGCGCGAGATCGACGCGGCGTCGCGCAAGATCGCCGACATCATCGGCGCCATCGACGGCATCGCGTTCCAGACCAACATCCTCGCGCTGAACGCGGCGGTCGAGGCCGCACGCGCCGGCGAGCAGGGCCGCGGTTTCGCGGTCGTCGCCTCGGAAGTGCGCAGCCTCGCGCAGCGCTCGGCGAACGCCGCCAAGGAGATCAAGGCGCTGATCGCCGATTCGGTGAACAAGGTGTCGGCCGGCTCCGCGCTCGTCGAGCAGGCCGGCGCGACGATGGGCGAAGTCGTCAACAGCGTGCGGCGCGTCACCGACATCATGGCCGAGATCTCGGCGGCCTCGCAGGAACAAAGCAGCGGCATCGAGCAGGTCAACCGCACGATCGCGCAGATGGACGAGACGACCCAGCAGAACGCCGCGCTGGTCGAGGAAGCCAGCGCCGCCGCGCGCAGCCTCGAACGCCAGGCGCAGAACCTCGCGCAGGCCGTGGCCGCGTTCAAGCTGGACGCGAAAGCGGCCGGCACGCACGAGCCCGTCCGCGCCGTCGCGGTAGCGGCGTCCGCGACCGTCGCCCCCCTGCCCGCCGCCGCGCGCGGCGGACGCCGCGGGGCCTCCGCGGCCGCCCGCAAGGTGGCGAACGGCAGCGCGATGCCGGCCGACCAGCACTGGCAGGAGTTCTGATCCGCCATGGACGCCGTCGCCGACCGCGAATTCACGTTCACCGACCGCGACTTCCATCGCGTCTGCGGGCTGATCCGCGAGCGCGCCGGAATCGCCCTGTCGCCGGGCAAGCGCGACATGGTCTACAGCCGCGTGGTACGCCGCGTGCGCGCACGCGGCTGCGCCTCGTTCACCGACTACCTCGACCGGCTCGCCGCCGGTGACGACGCCGCCGAGTGGCAGCAGTTCACCAACGCGCTCACCACCAACCTCACGGCATTCTTCCGCGAGGCCCACCATTTCGGCGTGCTCGAGCGCCTGCTGCGCGAACGCCGCGCGCAGGCGCCGCTGTCGGTGTGGTGCTGCGCGGCGTCGACCGGCGAGGAGCCCTATTCGATCGCCATGACCGCGTGCGAGGCGTTCGATTCGCCGTCGCCGCCGGTGCGCGTGCTCGCGACCGACATCGACACCAACGTGCTCGCCACCGCCGAGGCCGGCGAGTATCCGATCGAGCGCATCGAGACGATCGGCGAGGCGCGGCGCAAGCGCTTCTTCCTGCGCGGCACCGGCCCCAACGCCGGGCGCTGCCGCGTCACGCCGGCGCTGCGGCGGCTGGTCGAGTTCGGGTCGGTGAACCTGATCGACGACGCCGCGGCGATGCCGGCCGGGCGCTTCGACGCGATCTTCTGCCGCAACGTGATGATCTACTTCGACAAGGAAACGCAGTACGACGTGTTGCGCCGCCTGCAGTCGCGGCTGGCGCCCGGCGGACTGTTCTTCGCGGGCCACTCGGAAAACCTGCTGCACGCGCACGACCTGTTCCGCCCGTGCGGCGGCACGGTCTATCGCAGTGCCGCGGACGCCGGAGCGCGCGCGTGAAGCCCGCGCCGCACGTCCGAGCGCTCGGCGTCGGCGCGCCCCTGCACTACCACGACGACCGCTTCGACATCGCCGCGGTGAAGCTGCTGCCGGCCGACTACTACGTGACGCGCGACGACGTCGCGCTCGTCACCGTGCTCGGCTCGTGCGTGTCCGCCTGCCTGCGCGACGGCACGGCCGGCGTCGGCGGCATGAACCATTTCCTGCTGCCGGACGGCGACTGCGCCGACGCGCCGGCCCGCTACGGCACCAACGCGATGGAACTCCTCGTCAACGGCTTGCTCGCCGCCGGCGCCAGCCGTCAGCGGCTGGAAGCCAAGGTGTTCGGCGGCGGCAACGTGCTCAAGAGCTTCTCGTCGCAACCGGTGGGCACGCGCAACGCGCAGTTCGTCATCGACTACCTCGCGACCGAGGGCATCCCCGTGCTCTCGAGCGACCTGATGGGTCCGCATCCGCGCAAGATCTGGTTCTTTCCGTCGAGCGGGCGCGTCGTGGTGCGCCGGCTGCCCTCGACCAGCGACGCACGCGTGCGCTCCGAAGAACAGCGCTATCGGGCACGCATCTCCGCCACCCCCGTTTCCGGCAATGTGGAGCTGTTCACATGAATACAATCCGCGTGCCTCATGGTCCGCGCAAGCGCGTGCTGGTGGTCGACGATTCGGCGCTCGTGCGCCAGATGCTGACCGAAGTGCTCGGCCGCGACCCCGGCCTCGTCGTCGTCGGCGCCGCGCCCGACCCGTACGTCGCGCGCGAAATGATCAAGCGGCTGGAACCCGACGTCGTCACGCTCGACGTGGAGATGCCGCGCATGGACGGGCTCACGTTCCTCGACAACCTGATGCGCCTGCATCCCTTGCCGGTGGTCATGGTCTCGTCGCTGACCGAGGCCGGCGCGGAGGCCACGCTCGACGCGCTCGAACTCGGCGCCGTCGACTACGTCGCCAAGCCGAAGTCCGCCGTCGCGCACGGCATCGAAGCCTATGCCGACGAGTTGCGCGCGAAGGTGCGCGCCGCGGCCGGGGCCCGGCCGCAGCGCCGCCGCGCGGCGACGACCGTCCGGCCGGCCGCCACAGCGCTGGGCTACCGCACCACCGATCGCCTGATCGCCATCGGCGCTTCGGCCGGCGGCACCGAGGCGATACGCGTCGTGCTGCAGAACATGCCGGCGGACGCCCCCGCGATCGTCGTGACCCAGCACATCCCGGCGACCTTCAGCCGCGCCTTCGCCGAGCGCATGGACCGGTCGACCGCGATGTCGGTCTGCGAAGCCGCCGACGGCCAGCAGATCGTGCCCGGCCACTGCTACATCGCGCCGGGCGACCGGCACCTCGTCATCGAGCGCAGCGGCGCGCGCTGGTGCTGCCGGCTGTCGGACGCGGCGCCGGAACACCATCACCGCCCGAGCGTGGACGTGATGTTCCGTTCCGTCGCGCAGAACGTCGGACGCAACGCGGTGGCGGCGATCCTCACCGGCATGGGCGAGGACGGCGCGCGCGGACTGCTCCAGCTGTGCGACGCGGGCGTGCCCACGGTGGCCCAGAACGAAGCCACGAGCGTGGTCTGGGGAATGCCCGGCGCCGCGGTCCGGATGGGCGCCGTGCGCGAGGTGCTGCCGCTCGATCGCATCGCCGGATGGCTGCTGCAGGCCGCCGGCGCCAAGCCGGCCGATGCGCCCGCGGCCTCAACCCGCGCCGGAATCGGCCGCTAACTCTTTCAACGACCTCGATACGTCCCCCGAAGGACGACGGAACTCGCCATGCATCCCCGCTCCCTGATCCGACTCACGCCCGCGATCGTTCTCACCCTGCTCCACATCGTTGCCGAATTCGCCGCCTGGTCGCCCTCGGTGCGGCAGGCCATCACCACGACCGCGCTGCTCGCCTGGCTCGTCTTCGGCGGCTGGCTCGTCGTCTCCATCCGCCGCACCGGCGCGGGAGACGGCTCGATACTGCGCGAACAGAACCGGCTGCTCGAAGAACTGCGCTCGTACGTGGCGCAGGAGATCGACGGCTCCCGCCAGGAAGTGGAGCGCGCGCGCGGCCTCGTACAGCAGGCGGTCGGCCAGCTGTCGGCGAGCTTCGAGGACATGAACCAGAACTCGCGCACGCAGAGCCTCGCCATCTCGCGCCTCGTCGACCAGACGGGCGACGGCGAGCGCAGCGGCATCGACATGCGCCGCTTCGCGCGCGAGACCGGCCAGCACATCGGCGAACTCACCGAGGTGCTCGCCCAGGTGAGCGAGCAGAGCACCGCGGCAGTCGGCAACATCGATTCGATGGCGACCCAGCTCGACGAGATCTTCGCGCTGCTCGAAGACGTCAAGTCGATCGCCGACCAGACGAACCTCCTCGCGCTGAACGCCGCGATCGAGGCGGCTCGTGCCGGCGAAGCCGGCCGCGGCTTCGCGGTGGTGGCCGACGAGGTGCGCAATCTCTCCGAGCGGTCGACGGCCTTCAACGACCAGATCCGCAAGCTCGCCGGCAACGCCAAGGAGTCGGTCAGCAAGGTGCGCGGCGCCGTCGTGCAGATGGCCACCCGCGATTCGACGCGCTCGCGCGAGGCGAAGAACGACGCGACGCGCCTGTCGCAGCACGCCGAATCGATGAACGACGCGCTCGCCGCCGGCGTCGCCGACGTCGCCTCGTGCAGCAAGAAGATGGAGCGCGCGGTGTCCGATGCCGTGCGGTCGCTGCAGTTCGAGGACATCGCCACGCAGGCGCTCGGCGCCGCCGACGTGCACCTCGCGCGGCTGGTGTCGGTCAACCACGAGGCGTCGTCGCTGCAGGCCCTGGTCGCGCGCGCGCTGTCGCACGACCGCGGCGCGGTCGACGCGCTCGCCGCCTTCGGCCGCCGCCTGCGCGAAAACCGGCAGGAGTGGGAGACGCCGCCGCACAAGCCGGTGAGCCAGGTCTGCCTCGACACCGGCAGCGTGCAGCTGTTCTAGCCACCGCCCGCCGCTGGTGTTCCGCACCGGCACCGCGCCGCTGTAAACTGGTGCCATTGTCGCAAAGCTCTCTTTTTTTACGGACGAGGGGCGTGGACAGGGGCGACGACGACATCCTCACCGGCAGCCGTGCCGAAGACTGGAACCGGCTCAGCCGATTCGCGCTCGGTGCGTTCGGCGCGAGCCTCGCGCTGTGGATGCGCGACTTCGATACCGGCCGCCTCTACCTTTCCGCGCGCTGCGTCGCCCTGCTCGGCTTCGCGCCGGACGATGCTGCGCCCGGTGCCGAATTTTTCATGCCGCGCGTGCACCCGGACGACGTCGCGGCGATTCCCGATGCGCTCGCCCGGCACCTCGTGGACGACGCGCCCTACGACATCGAGCTGCGCCTGCGCCACCGCGACGGAAGCTACCGCTGGTTCCGCTCGGTCGGAAGCGCGCTGCGCGACGATGCCGGACAGCCCCGTGTGATGGCCGGGCTGCTCACCGACATCGATGCGCTCAAGACCGCGCTCGACCGCGTCGAAACGCAACGCGGCGAGCTGGAAGCGACCAACGCACGGCTCACCGAGCTGTCGCAGCGCCTGGTCAACGTGCAGGAGGACGAGCGCCGGCACCTCGCGCGCGAGCTGCACGACGAGATCGGGCAGTCGCTGACCGCCGCGATCCTCACGCTCGAGATGAATGCCGACGGGCCGCTCGACCCGGCCGATCGCCGCGCCGCGGCCGAGGAGATCCGCCGCGCGCTCGGCGATGTCCGTGCGATGACACTGCGGCTGCGCCCGCCGCTGATCGACGAGCTGGGGCTGGAAGCGGCGCTGCGCTGGTACCTCGACAAGCAGGCCGCGGCGGGAAAGTTCGAGGCGCACCTGTCGGTCGAAGGACTCGGCCGGCGTCCGCCGCCGGTCATCGAACTGACCGCGTTCCGGCTCGTGCAGGAAGCCGTGACGAACATCCTGCGTCACGCGCGGGCGCGGCACGTCGACGTGGCGATCAAGGTGACGGCAACCGAGCTGGCCCTGCGCATCAGCGAGGACGGCGTGGGTTTCGATCCCGTCGCCGCGAGCGAACGCGCGGCGGGCGGCGAGAGCCTGGGCGTTCTGGGCATGCAGGAACGCGCCGCGCTCGCGGGCGGTCGTTGCGAAATCGTCTCGACGCCGGGAATGGGGAGCGTACTGCTGGCGCGGTTGCCGCTGGCGCCGCGGCAGCAATAGCTTCAGTAGCCGACCTGTATGACCGGCGTGTCGACGAGCTCGACGGTGCGGGCCATGCGGCGGCGGCGCGCGGCCTCCGGCGACTGCGCCTCGGCGCGCTCCGCGGCCCGGCGCATTGCCGCCTGCCGCACGCGCTCGTCGGCGGCCGGATCGGGCGGTTCGAGCCCCTGGGCACGCCGCCAGGCGTGCAATATCTCTTCGGAATCGGCGCTCAGCGTGATCCGCAAGGTCACGCCCACGCCCTGGGCACGCGGGGGCGAGACGGTCGGCAACAGCAGTGCGGCGCAGAGCAACAAATGGCGGAAGGTGGATCGGCGACTTGGCAACATGTCCCTTCCTCCAGTTTTCGGCTCCGTATCGAGAGGCGCGCAGCGCGCGTCGCTCGAAACAGATATCGGCAGCGCGCCCCGCGACTGAAGCCGCCGATGCCGCGGCGAACGAAGCAGATCCGGCGCGCTGTGCGTCCCTCGCGACGCATCGCCCTGCGCGGCCTGCGGCCAGGCGCGCTGCCGTCGCCCGGCCCGCGGCGCAGTCGGCTTTGTTCGCGCCGATCAGGTAGCCGGCCAACGCCGCCGCGGCGCCCGTGCAGCCGGCCGGGGGCGTATTCAGAGGGTCGGCGTTTCGACCCGTTCGCAGGCGGGGCACTGTTTCGGTCGCATCCGCGGGTCGATGGCGACGACTTGGGTTCAACCCCGACGCCCGGTCGTGCCCATGCGGTACGCCTCCCCGCGTACTAATCCGAATGAACTAGCCCAAAAGCGCCCGCCGCAATGCCAGACTCGCGGTCATGAGCGCGCCCGCCATCCTCGTCGCCGACGACCATCCGATGTTCCGTTCGGCCGTGCTGCATGCGCTGCGCGAGGCGCTGCCGCAGGCCACGGTATTCGAGGCCGCCAGTGCGGCCACGCTCGATCAGGTGCTCGCGGCGCAACCGCAGATCGAGCTCGTGCTGCTCGATCTGGCGATGCCCGGCGCACGCGGCTTCTCCGCGCTGCTGCACGTGCGCGGCGAGCGGCCCGAGATTCCCGTCGTCATCATCTCGTCGAACGACCATCCGCGCGTGATTCGCCGCGCGCAGCAATTCGGCGCGGTCGGGTTCATTCCGAAATCCTCGCCGGCCGACGCGATCGGACAGGCCGTCGCGGCGGTGCTCGACGGCGGCGCCTGGTTTCCGGCACTGACCGCGGAGCGTTCCGAGGAGGACGCGCAGCTCGCCGCGCGCCTCGCGCAGCTCACGCCGCAGCAGTTCCGCGTGCTGCTCTGTCTCGCCGACGGCCTGCTCAACAAGCAGATCGCGCACGAACTCGGGCTGGCCGAGAACACGGTCAAGGTGCACGTCACCGCGATCCTGAAGAAACTCAACTGCCACAGCCGCACCCAGGCGGCAGTGCTGGTCCGCGCGCTGGAGCCCGAAGCGATGCCGTGACGCTTCAGCCGTGACACTTCAGCCCTGACGTTTCAGCCGCGGCGCAGCAGCAACTGCGTCATCAGCGCACGCAGCGCCGGCGGACGCACCGGCTTCAGCAGAAAGCCCCATCCGTTGCGTCTCGCCTGTTCGCGCAACGCCTCGTCGCGCCCGGCCGTGACGAGGATGACCGGCGGCCGGCACTGCCAGCGCTCGCACAGGCGCGGGTACAGCGCGGGGCCGTCGAGATCGCCGGCCAGGTGGATGTCGAGCAGGACCAGGTCGGGCGCGCCGGCCGCGTCGGCGGCGGCCAGCGCCGCGTCCGCGGCGCCGGCGAGGCCGACCGTGCATTCCCAGCGCTGCAGCAACGCGCGCGTGGCCTCGCAGACGCGCGGATCGTCGTCGACGCACCAGACCTCGCAGCCGCGCAGCGACGAGTCGGCGCCGGGATCGGCCGCTGCGGCCGGCTCCGGCACGTCGGCCGCGAGCGCGTCGCCGCACGGCAGCGTGACGCAGAACACGGTGCCGCGGCCCAGGCGCGAGCGCAGCCCGATCGGATGGCCGAGCAGGCGGCCGATGCGTTCGACGATCGCGAGGCCGAGACCGGCGCCGCGATCGTTCGCGACACCGTCGTCGAGGCGGCGGAACTCCTCGAAGATTTCGGTGTGCAGGCGTTCGGGAATGCCGGGGCCCTGGTCGTGCACTTCGATCTTGAGCGCGGCGCCGTCGCGGCGGACGCCGAGCAGGATGCGCCCGCGCGGCGTGTAGCGGATCGCGTTGGAGAGGAAGTTCTGCAGGATGCGCCGCAAGAGCGCCTCGTCGCTGCGCACGACGGCCCGCGTCGGCACGCGTTCGAGCGCGAGCCCGCGGCTTTGCGCGACGATGCCGAATTCGCGGCCGAGCGTATCGAGCAGCGGTTCCAGGCGGAAGTCGCGTACGCGGGTCTGCAAGGTGCCGGCCTCCAGCCGCGCGATGTCGAGCAGGCTGTTGAGGATGGCGTCCTGCGCGGCCAGCGCGTTGTCGGTGTGGCCGGCGATCTCGCGTTCGTCGTCGTCGCGCAGCCGGCCGCGCAGCGCGGACAGGAACATGCGCGCGGCGTTCAGCGGCTGCAGCAGGTCGTGCACGGCCGCGGCGACGAAGCGGGTCTTGTAGCGGTTCGCTTTTTCCGCGTCGGCCTTGGCCTCGGCCAGCGCGCGCGTGCGCTCTTCCACGCGGCGTTCCAGCGCGTCGGCGAGCGAGCGCAGTTCGCGCGCGGCGTTCGCGTAGCTCGTGATGTCGGCATAGCTCGTGACGAAGCCGCCCTCGGGCAGCGGATTGCCGCGGATCTCGAGCACGGTGCCGTCGTCCTTCTCGCTTTCGCGCAGGTGCGGTTTGCCGCTGCGCAGGAAATCGAGGCGGCGCTGGATCGAGTCCTCGACCGGGCCGGGACCGAGCAGGCCGCGGCGCGCGTTGTGGCGGAACAGGTCCTCGATCGGACGCCCGACCTTGAGCAGTTCGGGCGGGAACCGGAACAGCTCGACGTAGCGCGAATTCCAGGCAACGAGTCGCAGCGCCGCATCGATGATGACGACGCCCTGCGGCAGATGCTCGAGGCTGCGGCTGAGCCCGCTGTCGGCCTGCTGCGCGGCCTGGACGAGTCCGTCCTGCGCCGTGCGCAGCTCCTGCGCGTGCTGGCGCAGCACGGTTTCGAGTTCCTCGCGACTGCGCTGGCGGTGCGCGGACAGCCGCCGGCGCTGCTGCACGAACAGCACGAGGAAGATCAGCGCGAGCCAGGCGCCGCCGGCGGCGAGCGCGGCGCTGCGGCTCGCCGCGCCGACGACGCCGGCGTCGTGCAGCAGGTGCAGGCGCCAATGGTTTTCGCCGAGCGCGACGGTCTGCCAGAGCACCGGCCCTGCGAGCGGCGGCGATTCGAGCCGCGCCATGCGCGCGTCCGGGCCGAGCTCGCGCAGGATTTCCAGGCGCAGCGGCACCAGCGCCTCGTCGGCGTACTGGCGCACCGTGCGCAGTTCGTCGCGGTCGACCGGCGTCAGCGGGCGCAGCGTGCGGTAGCGCCATTCTTCGCGGCTCGCGAGAAACACGACGTCGTGCGCGTCGCTGACGAGCACGATGTCGGCGGTGCTCAGCCATTCGCGTTCGAGCGCGCCGAGTTCGATCTTGATGACGACGACGCCGAGCGCGGCACCGGCCTCGTCGCGGATCGCCTGCGAAAGGAAATACCCCGGCTCCCCCGTCGTCACGCCGACGCCGTAGAAGCGACCGCTGCCTTCCGACAGTGCCTGGCGCACGTACGGGCGAAAGCTGTAGTCGCGGCCGACGTTGCTCGACGGTTCGCGCCAGTTGCTGGCGGCCAGCGCGATGCCGTCGCGGCCGATCAGCGTCAGCGTCGACGCGCGCGTGACGCTGTTGGCGCGCTCGAGCTTGAGGTTCAGCGCGTCGTGCCGCGCCGGTTCCGGCTGCGATACGGCGGCGCGCAGTTCCGGGTCGAGCGCGAGCACCTGCGGCAGCGTGCGGTAGCGGTCGATGCGCTGTTGCAGCGCCTGCGCGTAGAGGTCGAGCTGACGCTGCACCTGCGCCTGCTCGGCGCGCAGCGAGCCGTCGCCGGCGATATGCCAGGCGGCCGACATCGCAAGCGCCATGACGCCGCCGCCGACGGCCAGCAGCAGTAGCGTCGAGCGATGTTTGCGCGTGATGTGCATGCGCCGGAGTGTAGGGCGCCGCGCGCATGCTCGTGCTAGTACGAATAGGTTATCGGCGCGGCGGACGCGGCACGGTACAAAGACGCGCCGCCGCATCCCGCCGCGGCCATGCCGTTCCGGAGCCGCAATGTACGACGCCGCCGCGCCGCTGCCTTTCTACCGCCACCTCTACGTGCAGGTGCTGGCCGCCATCGTGCTGGGCGTGCTGCTCGGCCACTTCGAGCCGGCCTGGGGCGAGGCGATGAAGCCGCTCGGCGATGCGTTCATCAAGCTCGTGAAGATGATCATCGCGCCGGTGATCTTCCTGACCATCGTCAACGGCATCGCCGGCATGCCGCAGCTGCACCGCGTCGGCCGCGTGTTCCTGAAGGCGATGGCGTACTTCCTGTTCTTCTCGACGCTCGCGCTCGTCGTCGGCCTCGTCGTCGCGCACGTGGTGCAGCCCGGCGCCGGCATGCACGCGAACGTGGCGGACCTCGACCAGGGCGCCGTCCGCGACTACGTCAACAAGTCGCACGAGCTGAGCCTCACCGGCTTCGTGCTCGACGTCATTCCGCGCACGCTGCTCGGCGCGCTCGTCGGCGACAACATCCTGCAGGTGCTGTTCGTCGCCGTGCTGTTCGGCATCGCGCTGGCGCAGTGCGGCGAACGCGGCCGGCCCGTCGTCGCGCTGCTCGATACGCTGACCGCGCCGGTGTTCCGCCTCGTGCACCTGCTCATGCGCGCGGCGCCCGTCGGCGCGTTCGGCGCGATCGCGTTCACGATCGGCAAATACGGCCTCGACGTGCTGACCAACCTCGCCTGGCTCGTCGGCTCGTTCTACCTGACCTCGCTGCTGTTCGTACTCGTCGTGCTCGGCGCCGTCGCGCGGATCGCCGGCTTCTCGGTGCTCAAGCTGATCCGCTACCTCAAGGCCGAACTGCTGCTCGTGCTCGGCACGTCCTCGTCCGAGTCGGCGCTGCCGTCGCTGATGGAAAAGATGGAACGCGCCGGCTGCGGCAGGTCCGTCGTCGGGCTCGTCGTGCCGACCGGGTATTCGTTCAACCTCGACGGGACGAACATCTACATGACGCTGGCGGCACTGTTCATCGCGCAGGCCACCGACACGCCGCTGACGCTCGGCAACCAGATCGCGCTGCTGCTGGTCGCGATGCTCAGCTCCAAGGGCGCGGCGGGCGTGACCGGCGCCGGTTTCGTCACGCTCGCGGCCACGCTCGCGGTCGTGCCGGACGTGCCGGTGGCCGGCATGGCACTGATCCTCGGTGTCGACCGCTTCATGAGCGAATGCCGCTCGCTGACCAATTTCATCGGCAACGCCGTGGCCACGGTCGTCGTCGCACGCTGGGAGGGCGAACTCGACCGCGACGCGCTGGCACGCGCGCTCGACGCCCGGCCGCGCCCCATCGCCGCCGCGCCAGACACCGCGGCCGGCCCCGGCGATCCGGGCGTTCTTGCCGCCGACTGACAGCGGCCATTCGAGCCGCAGCACCATATTCAAGGGGAGGAAACACCATGCGCCAGATTCATCGTCCGACACTGCTGGCCGGCGCCGTCGCCGCCGCGCTATGGGCCGCCGCACTGCCCGCCCGCGCGCAGACCGCGCCGGCCGCCGAGGCCGCGCCGACCGACGCGCCGCCGAAAACCGCGGCGCCGGAAGACGCGGTCCGCATCGAGGAAATCGTCGTCGTCGGCACGCACATCAAAGGCGCGCAGACCACGGCCGCCCTGCCCGTCGTCGTCGTCGGGCAGGAGCAGATCGACGCCGCCGCGGCCGTGTCCGGGGACGAGCTGTTCCGTTTCATCCCGCAGATGGGCGACGTGCTGTTCGACGCGTCGAACAACCCGCAGACCAGCAACGCCGCGCGCGGCGACGTGAACTCGGTCAACCTGCGCTCGCTCGGCGTCGGCAACACGCTGGTGCTGCTCAACGGTCGGCGCCTCGTGCAGCATCCGACCAGCCAGGGCACGTCCGACACCGGCACCGTGCCGGTGCAGAGCTTCAATTCCAACGCGATTCCGGTCAGCGGGCTGGAGCGGCTCGAAATCCTGCTCGACGGCGCGGCCGCGATCTACGGCGCCGACGCCGTCGCCGGCGTGGTCAACACCGTGCTGCAGGAAGATTTCGACGGCGTCACGCTCAGCACGCGCTACGGCACCGCCGAAGGCACGCGCATGAACGAGTTCGAGACCAACGTGCTCGCCGGGAAGACCGGGGAGCGCGGCAACGTGTCGGTATTCCTGAACTACGTCGACCGCAGCGCGCTGTGGGCCGCCGACCAGGACTACACCGCGAGCGACGACCTGCGTCCGCTGTTCGCCGACGAGCCCGGCTACGCGGGACTCGCGAGCCTCGACGGCCGCGCCTCGAACACGCCGTGGGCGCGGCTGACGGTCGGCGCGCGGCCGGTGATCCGTTCCGGCGGCACGGCCGTCACCGCCAGCGCCGGCACGTTCCACGTGCAGCCCGACAGCTTCGGCGGCTGCGGCGTCGCGTTCGGCGACGGCCTGTGCCTCGCCAGCGGCAACCACAACTTCAACACGACGCACCGCGACATGCGCTTCGACACGCGCGTCGGCACCACGGTGCGGCCCTCGGTCGAGCGCATCAACACCTACCTCACCGGCCACTACGAACTGACGCCCGCGATCGAGGCGTTCGGCGAGCTCGGCTACTACCGCGCGGTCAGCGAGGCGGTGCAGCCGGCCGTCGTCAATCTCAACAGCATCTGGATTCCGGCCGGCAACTACTGGAACCCGTTCGGCCCGGTCGCGTTCGCCGACGGCACGCCGAACCCGAACCGCCTGCCGAACCTCACCGGCGTGCCGAACGAAGGCCTGCCGGTGCAGATGTCGAACTACCGCTACGTCGACGCGGGCTTCCAGAACGTGCGCGTGGAGAACTACCAGTCGCGCTTCGTCGGCGGCCTGCGCGGCACCTGGGGCGGCTTCGACTGGGAATCGGCGCTGGTCTATTCCGAGGCCGAGGCCGAGGACCGCTCGCCGAACGTCAACATGACCGCGCTGCAGCGCCAGCTCGCGCTGTCCACGCCCGACGCGTACAACCCGTTCAGCGGCGGCTGCGCCGGCACGCCGTCCTACGGCGACTGCTCGCCGAGTTCGGCGGCGGCGATCGATGCGATCGTGTTCGATCTCGTGCGCACGTCGCGCACGACGCTGAGCATGGCCGACTTCCGCATGAACCGCGCCGACCTGTTCGAGCTGCCGGCCGGATCGGCCGGCATCGCGTTCGGCGTCGAGGCGCGGCGCGAGACCCAGAGCGACGACCGCGACGCGAACGTCGACGGCACCTACACGTTCACCGACAGCGTGACCGGCGCCACGAACCTCAGCAACGTCGCGGCGGTCAGCCCGAATCCGGACACCGAAGGCTCGCGCACGGTCGGTTCGGGCTATGTCGAATTCGCGCTGCCGCTGGTGGCGCCGGCGATGGACGTGCCGCTGGTGCACCGCCTCGACATGCAGCTCGCCGCACGCTACGAGCACTATTCCGACTTCGGCTCGGTGGCCAAGCCGAAGATCGCGCTCGCCTGGGACCTCGTCGACGGTTTGCGCCTGCGCGGCTCGTATTCCGAAGGCTTCCGCGCGCCGAACCTCGAACAGACCCATGCGACGCAGTACTCGCGCCTCGCCAACGGCGTCGACCACGTTCGCTGCGAGGCCGACCTGCGCGCCGGCCGCATCGCTTCGTTCGCCGACTGCACGCAGACCACGTCGGGCGTGTCGCTGCTCGTCGCCGGCAATCCGGACCTCGAGCCCGAAGAGAGCAAGAGCACGTCGTTCGGCTTCGTCTTCCAGCCGGGCTTCGTGCCCGAGGAATACGGCCGCATCACGCTGACCGCCGACCGCTGGCGCATCGAGCAGGAGCAGATCGTGGGCCTGCTCGGCGCGCAGACGGCGCTGACGCTCGACTATCTGAACCGCGTCGGCGGCGGCGCGAACCCGCTGGTCGTACGCGCGGCGCCGACCGCCGAGGACATCGCGCTGTTCGCCGGCACCGGCATCGATCCGGTCGGCCAGGCCATCTCGGTCTCCGACCGCTTCATCAACCTGCAGCCGCAGACCGCGGGCGGCCTCGACTTCGGCCTGAACTGGGTGCTGCGCGGTACGCGCTTCGGCAACTTCAGCGTCGACCTCAACGCGACCAAACTGCTCGAGTTCACGCGCGACCCGGGCCCCGTCGTCGCCGCGCTCTACGCCGCGCGCGCGGCCGGCACGATCGACGCCGGCACGCCCCTGCCCGACCCGACGCAGCTGATCGGCCAGAACGGGCGGCCGCGCTGGCGCGCGAGCGGTTCTTTGACCTGGAGCCGCGGCCCCTGGCGCGCCGGCATCTCGTCGCAGTACATGAGCAGCTTCGAACAGGCGCAGCTCCTCAGCGAATCGGGCGTACCGTTCAAGGTCGACGACCGGCTCATCACGAACCTCTTCGGGCAGTATCGTTTCTACAACGAGACCACGGTGCGCGTGGGCGTGCGCGACGTCACCGACGAGGGCCCGGCGCTGGCCGACGGCGGCTATCGCGGCTCGCTGCACAATCCCTGGGGTCGCTACTGGTACGTGAGCGTCAGCAAGACGTTCTGACGGAGGCTTGGG
This sequence comes from Tahibacter soli, assembly GCF_025717065.2. GTDB lineage: Bacteria > Pseudomonadota > Gammaproteobacteria > Xanthomonadales > Rhodanobacteraceae > Tahibacter > Tahibacter soli. The sequence goes on from NZ_JAOVZO020000014.1 coordinate 373,513, forward strand.
AATGCGCGGAAAGACGATCGGATGCGTGCTCGCGGCGCTGCTGGCCGCTTCGGCGGCGCGGGCGGCGGACAAGGCGCCCGAGGCGACGGCTTTTTCGGCCGTCGCCTGTCCCGCGGCGGTCGCGCCGTTCGCCGACTGCTTCAGCGCGCCCGACGGACACGGCGCGTGGCTGCTCGCCGCGATGCCGCGCCAGTGGAACAAGCGGCTCGTCGTCCACGCGCACGGCGGGCCGCGCCTGGGCGAGCCGCAGGCCGGCGATTCGGCCGAAGACCTCGCGCGTTTCGCGGTGATGGTCGAAAGCGGCTACGCCTGGATCGGGTCGACCTACCGGCGCGGTGGCTACGGCGTGCGCATGGCCGCGGCCGGCGTCGACGAGAGCCGCCGCCTGTTCTGGGCGCGGTGGGGCCGGCCCGAGCGCACGCTGCTGCACGGTCAGTCGTGGGGCGGCAACGTGGCGGCCAAGACGGCCGAGCTCTATGCGCTCGACGCCGACGGCCGCGCGAACTACGACGGCGTGCTCGTGACCAACGGCGTGCTGTACGGCGGCACGCGCGCCTACGGCTTCCGCGCCGACCTGCGCGCGATCTGGCAGTTCTACTGCCGCAACCATCCTGCGCCGGACGAACCGGCGTATCCGCTGTGGCAGGGGCTGCCGGCCGGATCGCGCATGAATCGCGAGGAACTGCGCCGCCGCGTGCAGGCGTGCACCGGGCTCGATTCGCCGCCGGCCGAGCGCACGCCCGAGCAGGCGGCGCGGCTGCGCGACATCCTCGCCGTCAGCGGCGTCGAAGAGCGCGAACTGCTCGGCCACCTCGCCTGGGGCACGTTCCATTTCCGCGATCTCGTGGGCAAGCGCCTCGGCGGACGCAATCCGTTCGACAACACGCACACGCGCTACCGCGGCTCGCGCGACGACCGCGCGTTGAACGCCGGCATCGAGCGCTTCGCCGCCGATCCGCAGGCACTCGCGGAGCTCGCCTACGACGCGGATCTTTCGGGCCTGATCGTGCGGCCGACGCTGACCGTGCATGCGCTGCACGACCCGGTCGTCTCGCCCGACGCCGACGCCGACTACGCGGCCGTGGTCGAGGCCGCCGGCCGCGGCGCGCTGCTCGCCCAGGTCGCGACCGACGAGAACGAGCACAGCCGGTTGAAGGATGCGACCTACCGCAGCGCGCTCGCCGCGCTCGAGGCGTGGCTCGACGGCGCGCGCAAGCCCGACGCCGCGGCCGTGCAGAAGGCCTGTGTCGCATCGGCGCCCGACGCGGCGCAGTGCCGCTTCGTCTCGCCGTAACGGCGCGGCCCCGGACGCGTCTTTCCGCGCCGTCGGCGACCTGCTCTTCCGCAACGGGTTCGAACGGAACCGGGCGAATCGCGTCTACGGCGCCGGGAAGGACCTTCCCGGCCGTTGAAACACCTGCTTCTTATTCAGCCGCGAGAAAGCGCTCGACGATCGTCGGCAGCATCGGCTCGACGGCGAGCGTGTGGTGGGTCGTGTTCGGCACGATGGCGAACTGGTTCGCGGGCCGCAGCGAGCCGTCGAGCCCGGCATCGCGCCAGCCGCCGCCCAGCGCCTTCCAGAACTCGACCATGTGTTCGGGACGGATGCAGTCGGCGTCGGCGTAGATCAGCAGCGTGCGCGCCTGAATCCCGGCGACATCGGCGCTCCAGTCGAAGGGCTGCCGGGTCAGCTCGCCGAGCTTGCGGAAGAGATTCGTCCAGTCGACATCGGGATACGCCTGCCCCAGCGGCGATGCCTTGACGCCCGGGCCGTACACCGCCGCGTTGGCCTCGAGCTGTTCGAAGGCGGCCACGACCTCGGGGTACGCGCCGTCCTGTCGCATGCGCGCGGCCACGAGCACGAGGCGGTCGACGGCATCGGGATGGCGGATGGCCGTCTGCAGCGCGACGCTGGCACCGAACGAGTAGCCCATGACGTCGGCCTTGCCGAGGTTCAGATGGCCGATCAGCGCGGCGACGTCGTCGCCGAGCGTTTCGACGCGCAGCGGCCGGTCGCTGTCCGGCGTGTACCCGTGCGCCTGCAGGTGCACGGCGATCACCTGCCGGTGCTTGGCCAGTTCGGCGAGATTGCCGCCGAAGCTGTCCGGGTTGATGCCGCCGTGCAGCAGGATCAGCGGCTTGCCGGCGCCGTGCACGCGATAAGAGAGCGGCTGGCCGTTGACGTCGGCAACGGTCGCATTCGACATGGCGAGGGTCTCCGCGGCGCGAACGGAAGCGCAGTGTCGCACATCGCCGGCAAACGTCGTTTGAGCGATGCAGCTGTCCCTCCCGTCCCGCACCCGGCCCGACTACCCATGCGCAACCGCCTGTCCCAAACCATTTTCATCGTGCTCCCGATCGTCGCCATGCCGCCGCTCGTTCACGCCGCGGCGTCCGTACAGAGCGGCGACTGGGCCGATCCCGCGACCTGGGGCGGCGCCGTGCCGGGGTCGACCGAAGACGCCGTGATCCGCGCCGCACACACGGTGACCGTCACGACCGCGCCCCCGCGGGCGGGCGCGCAGGTCAATGCCGGCGGCACCCTGGTGATCGCCGAAACGGGCCGGCTGGAAATCTGCGTCGGTTGCATTTTCAGCAACTCAGGCACCGTGGAGGTCGGCGGCGAGCTGGTGCTGGGCGAAGATTCCAGCGGCGCGACGTACAAAAACTGGGCGCCCTTCACGATCCATCCCGGCGGCAGCCTGGTCGTCACGCGCAATGCCACGCTGGAAAATGCGCTCAGCACGCTGACCAACGACGGTCACATCACCAACAACGGCTTCCTCAAGAACGTGCTCAACGGATCTTCCACGCTGATCAACCACGGCACGATCGACAACAACGGCATCCTGCTCAACGACGTGGAAATGACCAATACCGGCACGATTACGGTCGGCCTCGTCGATATCGACCTGGGTCTTTTCAGCAGCAGCTACCATTTCGTCAGCGAGGGCGGCACGGTCACCACCTACCCCGGTTCCATCTGGACGTCGCAGGAGATCTTCAGAATGACCAACGGCGCCGTCTTCTACAACCACGGTTCGTTCCGCACCACCGGCGGGATCCACCATATCGTAGGCAATTCATCGTTCCACAATTACCATGAAGTCGCCGGCGCCACGTCGCTGAGCGCCTACGACGGCGGCACGTTCTACACATATTGCGGCGCGACCCAGAACACCGTGTTCGGCACCGTCGTGGACGTCTGCGCCGATACGCTGTTCGAAAGCGGGTTCGAGTGAGATCCGCGATCTGATTGCTGAAGGCGGGCCTGCCCCGATTCGGTGAAACATCGGGCGCAGCGCTCGTGCCGCCACACGCGCTCAGTGCCGATCGCGCAGACGCACGCCGATTCCGTTCGCCTCGTAGATCCGTTCGCCGTCGACCCACAGGCTCGCGTCGGCGACGGCGTAGTCGGCGCCCTGTTCGGTCACCTGCAGCGTGATCGCGACCTCGCCGTGATGCGGCAGCACCTGCCCGCGATATTTCCACGTGTGCTCGCGTCCGAGCAGCGGCGCCGCGACGCCCGCCGGCGCATCGCGCGTCGTGCACCACTGCTCCAGCGCCTGCAGCATCGCCTGCACGCCGAGCGAGCCGGGCTGCACGGGATCCTGGAAGAAGTGCGCCTTGAAGAACCACTCGCCGGCATCGACGCGCTTGCGCGCGCGAATCGCCTCGGGCCAGACGCCGTCGACGCGGTCGATCATGCGCAGCATCGAGGTTTCGTCGAGCGCGCGCGCGGCGTTCGGTTCGCGGCGCAGCAGCGCCTCGTGCCGCTCGCTGCGCGGCAGCCCGGCTTGCGCCGCGAGCGCGGCGCGCGGGAAGAATCCGAACACCGTCTTCAGCGTGTAGACCTCGCGCGCGCCGACCGCGCAGCGCACGTCGAACGCGACGATGATCATGCCGCCCGATGCCGAGACCGACGTCAGCGTCGCCTCGGTGGCGAGCGTCTCGCCGCCGCGCAGTTCCGAATGCTGCGTGCCGCGGCCGTCGAGGTTGCGAAAGCGCAGTTCCTCGTCGCTGGCCAGCGCGCAGCCGGCCCAGCTCGACAACCACCCGCACGGCTGCAGCGCGGCCTCCTGCAGCACCGCGAACGGCACGACGCCGGCGGCATCGAGATACCAGGCATCGCGCGGCACGTCGTATTCGGCCACGACACGCGCGCCGCTGCGCATCTGCCCTTGCGTACCGTCGACGCGCGCGATGCGGCTCATGCACAGATACGGCGGTGCCGGCAGGCGCGGCGCGCGCAGCGTGCCGTCGAAGCGTTCGTACATCGGTCCGAACGCGCGCGACGGACGGCCGAGCGCCGACGCGAGGAGGCCCTCACTATTCACTTCTGGAAAATCCGGCACCAGGCGCAGCGCAAGGCGCCGCGCGTGGAACGCCTTCAATCCGTCGACCGTGCACAGCAGGTCGGCCCAGATCGTCGGCACCGGTCCCGCCTCGATCTCCTCGACGAACACCTCGGTCACCAACAACTTCGAACTTGGAATCACCTGGCCGCGGCACTGCAGCTTGTAGGCGAGTTCTGGCACCGGTTCGAAGCGCGCGCCGTCGTGCTCGAGCGTGTAGCCGCAAGCGGCGAGATGGAACGCGAGCGCCTGCAGGCACCCTTCGAGCATCAGCGTGCCGGGCATGCACGGATCGTTCTTGAAATGCCCGTCGAAGAACCAGCGCAACGGATCGATGTCGAGTTCGGCCTTGAGGTACCCGCGTCCCCACGGACCGCCGCGCGGTTCGCACGCGGTCACCCGGTCGAGCAGCAGCATGTCCCCGGACTGGACTCGCGGGCTGCGCGTATGCGTGCGCGCGAGCTCGAAGCCGGCGCCGAAACACGCGTGCGTGTCGCCGCTCGCGAACGCCTCGAGCGCGGCGCGATCGAAGCGCGTGCGCTCGCTCGTCGCGCGCGGCGGATCCAGGCGCGGATTCGCGACGATCTCCTGACCCTGCGGCGTCCACAGGCAACCCGCGGAGCCCGCAAGCTCCGCGTCGGTGAAGAATCCGGCCTGCCCGTTTCTGACCGTCAGCTGCTTGCGGCTGCCGTTCATGCAGTCGTAGTGGAAGAACATCAGGCGCACGTCGCCTTGCGCCGCGTGGCCGTCGAGATGGATGTCGAACGTGATCGTCTCGCCCGCGCGCGGCAGCTCGCCGTGATAGGTCAGCTCGCAGCCGAGCAGCCGGTAGACGCGCTCGCCCTGGTTCAGCGCATCGACGCCGAGATACGAGATCAGCATCAGGTCGGCCTGCCCCGCCTCCACCATCACGCCGCCCGGCATGCGGCCCTGGTGCAGGTACCAGGGCTCGGCGCCGACGTCGGTCTGCGTGGTGATCGAGCCCTTGCCCATGCTCATCGGCTCGGCGTCGAGCGCGGTCACGCGGTCGGCGAGCAGCAGCGGCGGACGCGGCATGCGCACCTGACGCTGGAAGCCGTCCTGCGCGGCGAACGGCGCGCCGAAGATCGCCGAGATGTTGCCGTCGGCGTGAACCATGAGATCTTCGCGCGTGAAACGCACCGCGGGCGTCGCTCGCGGCGGAGATGACGGCGACGGCATCGCGAGCGGGTTCGCGCCGTGTCGTCCGGCACGTAACAGCACGTCGGTCGCCTTGGCCTGCAGCGCGAGATACTGCGCGTGCGCGCCGGTCTGCGCTTGCGTGAGCGCCTGTTGCGCGGCGGCGAGTCGCGCGAGCTCGGCGCGGATGCCTTCGAGCGCGGGATGCGCCGCACGCATCGGCGGCGGTGCGGCGAGCGCGGGCGCCGCGACCGGCAGCGCCGCGACGGCGGGCTCGCGCATCGTGCGTTCGGGGATCGTGCTTTTGACGATCGTGCTTTCGACGATCGTGCGTTCGAGAACCGTGGCCGCAAGAATCGCCGGCAGCCGCGGCGCCGGCGCCATCGTCTGCAACGGTTCCTCGCGCGGCGGCAGGCGCACCGGCGGCGGGTGCGCATCGAAGCGGCGCGGACGCTTCGCCTCGACGCGCGGCACCGGCGCGAGCGCGGCTTCGAGCGCCGCGTGATCCACCGCCACGCCGGCGGCGAGCAGCGCCGCGGTCGCGCCGAGCACGGTCTCGATGCCGTGGCCCTGGCGGTCGAGGCTCACCACGAGCGCCTCGCGCGCGCCGAGCACGTGACGGATCGCGCGGCCGAAGGTGCCGCCCGGTCCGTGCTCGACGAAGACGCGCACGCCGTCGTTCCACGCATTGTCCACGAGTGCACGAATGTCGATCGTGTCGACCGCCTGCGCGAGGATCGCCTGCGCGCAGGCCTCGCTGTCCGGCGCATACGGCCGGCCGCTGGCGGTGCCGTAGATGCGTCCGCGGCGCGGCGCCGACGTCGCGCGGCGATGTACGGCCAGCCACGCGCGCTCGGCGCCGCGCAGTTCGGGCACGTGCACCACCAGCGAATAGTCGAGGTGCAGGCAGCGCGCCGCGCCGATCCGTTCGACCACGCGGGCGCACTGGACGGCGTCGCCCGCGATGAGGCAGCTCGCGTCGTCGTTGATGATCGCGATATGCACGCGATCGAGGTCCGCTAGCGCGCGGCGCACCTCGGCCAGCGGTGCGGCGACGGTCCAGCATTCCCACGCGGCGGGTTCGCCCCACGTGCGCGCCAGGAGATCGAAGCGCCCGGCGAGCTCGCGTTCGAGCAACCCCGACGATTCCATGTCGGCCATCAGCGCGTCGGGATCGTTCCAGACGCCCGCCGCGATCAGCGCGTTCGTCTCGCCCGACGAGTAGCCGAGCCAGGCGTCGGCTTCGAGGCCGAGCAGGCCTTCGCTCAACGCCAGATGCAGTTGCGACAGCGCCGACGAACCGCACAGCTGATCGAAGACGCCCGGTGTCGCGTCGTCCGCCGCGAACGACCACGCCAGCGCGGTCGCGAGACGCCGGCTGCGCGTGCGCAGACGCTCGTGCAGTTGCGGCAGGTGCAGCAGCAGGTCGCGGCCCATGCCGCGATACGACGCGCCCGCGCCGGCAAACGCGAACGCGATCTCGCCGCCGATCGGCCGTGCGCGGAAGAACACGCCGCGGCCGGCGGGCGCACCGGTTTCCAGGTGCGCGATCGCGCGCGCGCGAACCGCGTCGAGCGTCGCGTCGGTAGCGACGAGCACGCAGCGCGCCGGGCCGTCGAGGCCGCGACGATCCTGCTTCAACGCGTCGATCACCGCAGCCTTGTCGGCGCCCGCGAAACCGTGCAGCCGCGCGACTTCGTGTTCGGCACGGCGCGGATGCGCCGAGGCTTCGACGAGATTCGCCGCGCGGCGCGGCTCGGCGCTGAGCCACGGTTCGCCGTCGACATCGCGCCGATGATGCAGCGCGAGCGCGGCGGCGGCCGTTTCCACTAGTCCAAAAGCAGCCTGCGCGTCGCCGAAGCGCGCTCGCAGCAGCGCCGTCAGTCGCGACGGCGGCGCCTCGGATGTCGCATCGACGAACGCATCGTCGACCAAGGCATAGACGCGATCGCCGTCGCGCTGCGCGTCTTCGAGCCGCTTCAGCACCAAGGCGACCGCCGCGTCGCCGGGCGCTTCCGCGCTCGCCGCGCGGTGTACCGCCTCGCAGCCGAAATCGACCGCGCCGACGATCGCCGCGTCGAGCTCGCCGCGCGCGAGCGCGCGCGCCGCGACGCGCAGCGCGTGCGTACCCGACGCGGCGCCGGCCTGCAGCGTGAACGACGGGCCGCCGAGGTCGAACTGCGAGTTCAGCCGATTGGCCGGAATGTTCGGCATCGATCCGAGCACCGCGGCGGCTTCGAGCGCCGGCACCAGCGCGGCGCGTGTGCGTGACGCCCAATCGTCGTCGCGACCGTTGGTCAGCCGCCAGCGCGCGCCGTGACGCGCGACTTCCGGGTCGGGCTCGATGCCGATCAGCGCCGCGCTGCGTTCGCGCGGCAGTGGCGTCGTCTCCGCGAGCGCTTCGCGGGCGGCCGCGAGCAGCGCCAGTTGCTGCGGCAGCGCCTGTTCGAGATCGCGCGGCGGAAAACGCAGACCGTCCATGTCGAGTTCGAACGCGTCCATGCGGCGCTCGCGCGGCGCGCGAGCGCCTGAATCGATGCCGCTATCGCGCGGTGCGCGGCCGTCGAACAGCGCGCGCGCAAACGCGGCGCGATCGGGCGCATCGGCGATCTTCGCGCCGATGCCGACGATCGCGACCGGAACCGCGACGGCAGCGACGCGCTCGCAAGCGATGCCGGCGTCGTCTTCCGAAACGATCAGATGCGCGTTGTTGCCGCCGAAGCCGAACGCGGAGATCGCCGCGACGCGCGGGCCGTCGTGGGTCCAAGGCTCGGCGTCGCGCAACAACCGGAACGGCGTGTCGCGCACGGCCGGATTCGGATCGTCGCAATGCAAGGTCGGCGGACGCACGCCGGCGCGCATCGCTTCGAGCAGCTTGATCAGACCCGCCGCGCCCGCGACGGTGATGAGGTGACCGAGGTTCGATTTGAGCGAGCCGATCGGCAATCCTTGCGCCTGCGCGAACACGTGCGCGCTGCTGCGCAGCTCCGTGGCGTCGCCGACCGGCGTGCCCGTCGCGTGGCATTCGAGCAGCGACACCTGCGTCGGCGCGATGCCCGCCATCGCATACGCCGCGTCGATCGCGCGCCGCTGCCCTTCTTCGCTCGGCGCGAGAAACCCTTTGCCGCGGCCGTCGTTCGAGAGGCCGACGCCGCGGATCACACCGTGGATCGTGTCGCCGTCGCGGCGCGCGTCGGCCAGGCGCTTCAACGCCAGAAACGCCGCGCCTTCGGCCGGCACCAGTCCGTCGGCGTCGCGATGAAACGGCCGCGAGCGCCCGGACTTGCTCAGCGCGCCGAGCGCACAAAAGCCAATGTGGAGAAAGAGATCGTCGGCGCGCTGCACGGCGCCCGCGAGCATCGTGTCGGCGCTGCGATCGTGCAGCGCGTCGCACGCGAGCTTGATCGCGTACAGCGACGATGCGCACGCGGCGTCGAGGCAGAAGCTTCCGACGTCGAGCGCGAGCGCGCGTTCGAGCATCGCCGCGGTGCCGCCGCTCATGAAGCGGTTGCGCGGATCGACGTGGCCCTCGCCCGTCCACACCTGTTCGCAGAACGCGGCCATGCTCGCGGTCGGAAAACCGAGATTGCCGAAGATCGCGCCGACGCGACCGGCCGCACGCGTTTCGCGCAGCGCTTCGCGTGCGCAATGCAGCGTCCAGTGCACGAGCGGGTCGAGTCCCTCGAGTTCGGCCGCCGCAACCGCGAACCCGTCGGGATTCCAGATCGCCTCGAAGCCTTCGACGTAGCCGCCGCGATCGGACCACGCGCGATCCGGGCGCGGCGCATCGGGCGCGCACAACGCGTGCTCGGGCGCGAGGCGCCAGCGATCCGCCGGCACGCGCGTGACGAGGTCGCGTGCGTTGACGACCGCGTCCCAGAGCGCGGCCGGGCTCAACGCGCCGGGCAGCACGCAGGCGCGGCCGACGATGGCGATGGGCTCGAACATCGACTAGGCGCCGTTCGGCAGCGCGTGATTCTGCACGCCGATCATTTCGGCGTAGCGCTTTCCGCTCTTGTCGGTCAGCACGATGTCGGTCGTCGTGTCGCTGGTGCCGACCTTGCGCACGTACGCGGTGGCCGTGATCGGGCCGGCGACCGGCTCGGCGCCGAAGTGCCGCAGCTCGCCGATCGCCGTCGGCAGCGTCTGGCCGCCGAGCATGCGCCGGCCGTGCAGCGCCGCGATCTGCAGGCCGCCGTCGAGTGCCGCGACGTCGAGCGACCAGCGCTCGCCGTTCCAACCGGCCGCGTCGACGCCGCGCACCGTCGCGCCGATGCCCTCGTCCGAGATGCCGTGTACCTCGTCGATCAGCTCGAACTGCTTGCGATGGAACAAAAGCTCGGGATAGATGCTTTCGCCGCTCCACGCGTCCAGCGCGAGCGCGGGCGCCTCGCGCCGGACTTTCGGCGGCTCGGGCAAGAGTTCCGCACGCGCGCTGTAGTTCAGCGTGCCGCGCGCGTCGCGCACGGTCATCATCAGCTGCGCGCCGCGCTCGCTCGGCAGCGGCGTCGCCTCGATGCGGCAGCGATCGCCGCCGTTGTCGAATCCGCCGAGCCGGATGCCCTTGAGCACCTTCAGTTCGTGCAGGCTGGCGAGCGCGAGGCCCGGTCGGAAGCTGCGCGCCGCGCGCGCCATCCATTCGGCGACGAGCACGACCGGCACCACCGGCGTGCCCTTCACCGCGTGGCCTTCGAGAAACGCGTGGCTCGCGCGCGAGACGACCAGCTCAACGCCCTGCACGCGCGCCTCGACGCCGTCCATCAGCAGCGCTTCGCCGCGCGGCTCGCCGCCGAGCACGAGCTCGATGTCGGCGGCGCGCGAGTCGCGCATTTCGTCGGCGAACATCGCAGCGCCCGTGTCGAGCGGAATCATCGGCACGCCGAGTTCGGCGAAGCGCGCCTTGAGCTCCGGCGAGACCATCCCGCCTTCCCACGGTCCCCATCCCAGCGATTTCGCGCGCAGGCCCGGGCGCTTGCGCGCCTGCGCCGCGACGACCTTCGCGAGCACTTCGTTCGCCATCGCGTAGTCGCTCTGCCCGGTGTTGCCGCAGCGGGCCGACACCGACGAGAACACGCACAAGAGCTTCAGCGGATCGGCCGCGGTCGCGTCGAGCAACGCATGCAGCCCGCCGACCTTCGTGCCGAACACGAGATCGAACTGCGCCAGCGTCTTGTCGGCGATGCGGCGATCGGCGAGCACGCCCGCGGCATGCACGACGCCCGCAACGGGTCCCCACTCGCGGCGCACGCGATCGAGCGTCGCCGCAAGCGCGGCGGCATCGTCGACCGCGACCGATTCGTAGCGCGCCTGCGCGCCGTGCGCCTGAATCGCCGCGAGCGTCGCGCGGATCTCGCGCGCGCCGACGATGCGATCGACTTCCCGCGACAGTTCGTTCGGCGTGAGCGATGCGCCGCGTGCGAGCACGATGCGCTTCAAAGCCGCCTCGTCGACGGCGCCGGCGCAATCGGCGGGTTCGTCGGCGAGCGGCGTGCGTCCGAGCAGCACGAACCGCGCCTTGCACTGCTTGGCCCACGCCACGATGCAACCGGCGGTCACCCCGCGCGCGCCGCCCGACACGACGACGACGTCGCCCGTATCGATCGCGGCGACCGACGGACGCACCGCGCGTGCGACGCTCTGCAACGTGTAGCGGCCGCCGGCGGCGGGCAACGCCACTTCGATCTCGCCGCCGCCGCGCAACAGTTCGTCGGCGATGGCTTCGGCGAGCGCCGCGTCGTCGCGCGTGCCGCGTTCCACGTCGATCGACTTCAGCGTCGCGCGCGGCCATTCCAGCGCAGCGGTCTTGACCAGCGCCGGCAGACCCGCGAGCCACGCGCGGCGCGCGTCGGCGTTGCGCAGGCCGAAGTGGCCGCCGGTGTCCTGCACGGTCACGAACAGCGCATCGTCGACGGCGGCCAGACGCTGCGCGACGACGAACGCCTCGCGGTTCACGGCCATCGCCTGCGTGGCGTCGTCGACGCCGCGCAGGCCGCCGAGATAGACGCAGCGCTTCGCGCCGTCGGGCAACGCGTCGACCGCGCGCGCGTCGACACCGTGGGTGCGCAGCGCGGTCGCGACCGCGGCGTCGAGACCCGCGGCGCCGAGCACGAACACCGGCTCGCCACCGACGAGGCCCGGCGCCGCGAAGCCCGCTGCCGGCGCCGGCATCAGTTCGGTGACGAAGCGGCCGAGTTCGGCGCGGCGCAGCGATTTTGCTTTTGGCACTTCTGCACCCGGCGCCGCCGCCGGAGCCGTCGCCGGAGCCGCGCCGAGGTACGCCACGATGTCGGCCAGCGTGTGCAGCGCCGGCGGGCGCGCGCCGTCTTTCGCGATCCCGGGCACGCGCTCGGTCATCGCGGCGAGAATTTCCACTCGCTTGATCGAGTCGATGCCGAGATCGGCTTCGATGTCCATCGCGAGGTTCAGCATCTCGACCGGATAGCCGGTCTTCTCGGCGACGACACCGAGCAGGATGCCCGCGATGTCGTCGACCGGCGCGGCGGCCGGCATGGCGACGGGTGCCGCGACGGGCGTGGCGACCGGCGCACCGCCCTGCAGATATTCGGCGATCTGCCGCAGCGTGTGCATGCCGCTCAGCTTCGTGCGATCGGCCTGCGCGGCGACGGTGCCGTGCGCCTGCACCGCGGAGAGGATTTCGACGCGCTTGATCGAATCGACGCCGAGGTCGGCTTCGAGATCCATGTCGAGGTTGATCATCTCGGCGGGATAGCCGGTCTTGTCGGCGACGACGGCGAGGAGGAGCGCGGCGAGGTCCGTGCTCGGCGCCGGCGCGGCAACGGCGACGGGCGCCGCGACGACGACCGGCACCGGCGGTGCGACCGGCGCGGGCGCGGCCACGATGACCGGTGCCGGCATCGGCATCGGTGCAGGCATTGGCGCGGCGATCTGCGCAGGCGCGATCTGCGGCAAGGCAGGCGCGACCGACGCCGCACCGACAGCGGGCGGCGCCGCACCGAGCAGCGCGGTGAGCCCGTTGATCGCGCTCTCGGCGAGCTTGAGGTATTGCATGTGGCTGTCGCTCAGCGCGCGCTGGTAGGCGGCATGTGCGTTCGCGGTCTGCTGCTGCGCTTCCTGGAACGCGGCGAGCCAGGCCGGCGACAGTGGCTGTTCTGGGTTCACGGTGCGTACCTCGACGACGGATGCGGGTTCCGCGCGCGGCGGATTCGACGGTGCTGGATTCGACGGTGACGGATTCGCGCGCGGCGGATTCGGCGCCGGCAGCTGCGACGGATCGGCCGGCGGATACGGCTTGCCGACGTTGGTGCCGCTGATCGCGATGCCGTGCTTGTGCTTCGCGGGCGGCGCCGGCACGCGCACGTCGGCGAACAACGCCGACACGCGCGTCACATGGCCGGCGGCGACGAGCTGCGCGAGGCCCGCGAGCAGCGGCTCGAGATCGTTCTTGCCCGGATCGGATCGGTGCTTGCGATCGAGCGCGATCGCGCGATGCGCGCGCTTGCCGAGAATCGCGCCGACGAGGCCCTTGAGCACCGTGCCCGGGCCGACTTCGACGAAGCAGCGCGCGCCCGCGGCGTACATCGCGTCGATCGTCTCGACGAAGCGCACCGGCTGCGCGATCTGCTGCGCGAGGATCGTGCCGACATCGCCGTCGTAAGGCGCGGCGTGTGCGTTCGCATAGACCGGCACGCGCGGCGCGGCGAAGTCGATGCCGGCGAGGAACGCGCCGAACGGCGCGCACGCGGGTTCGACCTGCGCGGAATGGAATGCGGCGGCAACCGGCAGACGTTTCGCCGCGATGCCTTGCGTCTCGAGTGCGGCGATGGCCTCCAGCGGTCCCGACACGACCACCTGCTCGGGCGCGTTGTGATTGGCGATCGCGAGCGACGGACCGATCAGCGCGCGCGCGCGTTCGATCGAGCACGCGAGCGCGCACATCGCGCCGCTGCCGCTCGCCGCCGCGTCGCGCATCAGTTCGCCGCGGCGGCGCGCGATGCGCAGCGCGTCGGCTTCGTCGACGACACCGGCCGCGTGCAGCGCGACGATCTCGCCGAAGCTGTGGCCGGCGGTCATCGCGCCTTCGACGCCAAGCTCGCGCAACACGGCGAGCAGCGCGATCGACGCGAGGCCCAGCGCCGGCTGCGCGTTTTCGGTGTGCGTCAGCGCGTCGGTCGAACGGCCGAACGCGACGTCGTGGATGCGCAGGTCGGCCGCGCGATCCCACACCGCGCGCGCCGCGTCGAACTGCATCGCCGCGGCGGCGCCCATGCCGGCGTACTGGCTGCCCTGCCCCGGAAACAGCAGCGCGAGCGCGCCGTCGGGCGCGCCGACGCCGTAGCTCGTGCCGTCCGGCAGCTGGAACGACACTGCCGGATCGTCGGCGATCTTGGTGTGTGCGAGGGCTAGCCGCCCATCGAGTTCGTCGACGCTCGCCGCGACGAGCGCGAGACGCAACGCGGCCGTGTGATCGAACGCCTCGCGCGAATCGCGCGCGATCGACGACAGCGGAATCTGGCTCGCGCACGACCGGCGCAGCAGCGCGATGCGTGCGAGCATCGCGTCGGCGTTCGGCGCACTCAGTGCGACGAGATCGTGCGACTGCGTCGCGAGCCGTTCGGCGCGCGGTGCGGCGCCCGTGTATTCCTCGAGCGCGAGATGAAAATTCGAACCGCCGAAACCGAACGCGCTGACTGCCGCGCGCCGCGGATGCGACGCGTCGCGGACCCACGGCCGCGCCGACGTGTTGAGGTAGAACGGACTGGTTCCCAAATCCAGGTTGGGATTCGGCACGTCGGCCTTGATCGTCGGCGGCAGCACCCTGTGGTGCAGCGCCATCACGGCCTTGAACAGGCCCGCGGCGCCCGCGGCGGCCTTCGTGTGGCCGATCTGGCTCTTCACCGAGCCCAGCGCGCACCACTGCGTGCGTGCGGCATCGGCTTCGGCGTAGACGCTGCGCAAACCCTCGAACTCGGCGGCGTCGCCGGCCTTCGTGCCGGTGCCGTGCGCCTCGACGAGTTCGACGGTCTCGGGTCCGAAGCCGGCCTGTGCGTAGGCGCGACGCAACGCGACCGCCTGCCCCGCCGACACCGGCGCGTACACCGATTTCGCGCGGCCGTCCGACGACGTGCCGACGCCGCGCAGCACCGCGTAGATGCGGTCGCCGTCGCGCTCGGCGTCATTGAGGCGCTTCAACGCGACCATGCCGAGGCCTTCGCCGAGCATCGTGCCGTCGGCCTGGTCCGAGAACGGCCGGCAGTCGCCGCTCGCCGACAGCGCGGGCGTCTTCGAGAAGCACATGTACATGAAGATGTCGTTGAGCGTGTCGACGCCGCCGGAGATCACGAGATCGGAATCGCCGAGCTGCAGCTCGTTGACCGCCATCTGGATCGCCGAAAAGCTCGACGCGCACGCGGCATCGGTCACGCAATTCGTGCCGCCCAGGCCCAGCCGGTTCGCGATGCGCCCCGCGACGACGTTGCCGAGCAGGCCCGGGAACGACGCCTCCTGCCACGGCACGTACTGCGCGGCGATGCGCGCGCAGGCGGCTTGAACGTCGTCTTCGGGCAGGCCCGTTTCGCGCAGCGCCTTCTGCCAGACCGGACGCTGCAGGCGCGACACCAGCGAGAACAAGAGCTCCTGCGCGCTCGTGACGCCGAGGATCACCGAGATGCGCGAGCGGTCCATCGTCTCGAACTGCTCGCGCGCCGCGTCTTCGAGCACCGCGCGCGCGGCGATCAGCGCGAGCAGCTGCGAGGTGTCGGTCGCGGGAATCGTCGAAGGCGGAATGCCCCAGCCGAGCGCATCGAAATCCATCGGCGCGAGAAACCCGCCGCGGCGCGCGTACGTCTTGTCGGGCGCCGACGGATCGGCGTCGTAGTAATCGTCGATGCGCCAGTGCGTCGACGGCACGTCGGTCAAGAGATCCTTGCCGGCAAGGATGTCGCGCCAGAAGCCGTTCGCGTCGTGCGAGCCGGGAAAGATCGCGCTGACGCCGACGATGGCGATCGGCTGGCGCTTCAAAGAACTCATGCGAGAGGCCTTGGACGGAAATCGAATGCGGACGGCGGAATCGCCAACCCGAACGTGCGCAGCTGCTGCGCGCGCGTGACGACCGCGGCGCCTTCGAGCAGGTTCAACGCAACCTGCACCGCGGTGCGCTGCGCGGGCGCTTCGAGGAAGCTGCCGGCGGCCCACGTGTTGAACGCGCCCATCGCCGGGCCGCACCAGATCTGGTAGTCGGTCAGCCGCTCGGTCACGCCGTCGATCGCCCAGCGGCTCGAAAGACCGAGGTACGAACGGAACACCAGCGCCATGCGGTGCTTCGGATCGGATTCGGCGCGCGCGACCTGCGAGGCGTCGCGCGACGACCAGAACGCGCGCGTCGAGGCCCATGCCTCCTCGAAGCTCGCGCGCAGCATCTCCTTCTCGATCTTCGCGCGCTCGGCGGCCGGAACCGCGTCGAGCGACGGATACGCGCGCCAGACCTCGTAGAGCTTCCTCGCGCGGATCGCGAACATCGTGCCGCGACGCAGCACCTGCACGTCGACGCCCATCTCGAACATGTCGGCCGCCGGCGCCATGATCACGTCGGCCATCGACGCTTGCGCGAGCATCGCGCGCGCGCCGGCGCCGAGACCCGATTCCACGCAGGCCTGGTTCACCGAGCCGGTCTGCACGTACGCCGCGCCGAGCGCGAACGCCGACGCGAGCGCGCCCGGCGTGCCGAGGCCGCCGGCGGCGCCGACGCGGATCGGCCGCGCGTAGCGCTGCTCCGCCGCGATGCGGTCGCGCAGCGCCATGATCGTCGGCAGCAGCGCGGCCAGCGGACGGTTGTCGGTGTGGCCGCCGGAATCGGCTTCGCAGGTGATGTCTTCGGCGAGCGGCACGCGCGCGGCGAGGTCGGCTTCGGCGCGCGTGAGTTCGCCGCGCGCGACGAGCGCGTCGAGCATCGCGACCGGCATCGGCGCCATGAAGTGCTTCGCCACTTCCTCGCGTGACACCTTCGCCAGCACGCGATGGCGGCGCGCGATATTGCCGGCGCCGTCGACCGTGAGGCCGGTCGCCGCGTAGCGCACGATCGCCGGCGTAAGTGCCATGAACGCCGACGCTTCGACGCAGCGCACGCCGCGGCGAATGAAGATATCGGCGACCGCGTCTTCGATCGCGGGCTCGCTCGGGCTGTGGATGAGGTTCGCGCCCCACGGCAGCCCGCGCGGATCGAGTTCGCGGGCCAGTTCGTCGACCGCGGCTTCCACGCGCGCCGGCGACAGACCCGCGGCGCCGAAGAAGCCGAGGCAGCCCGCGCGCGCCAGCGCGATCACGAGCGCGGTCGTGGCGATGCCGTTCGCCATCGCGCCCGCGACGTACGGGAAGCGCGTGCCGTGCGTCTCGTTGAACGTGCGGTCGCCGAGCCATTCGGGATACAGCGGAGGCAACATGCCGAGCACGGGCCACGCGCCGCTGTCGCCCGCGGCGGCGAGTACGCCGTCGAGACCGACGCCGAGCCGGCCGTCGCGTTCGTCGCGGATGACGACCGCGGTGTGGCGCACCTGGGCGCAGGCGCTCGCAAGCTCGGCCGGCGCGAACGCGGGCGCTCCGCCGCGCCAATGCGCCGGCGCGTGAGGGGCAATCGTGGGGACGCTAGCCAAAACTGGCACTCGGTGGCACTTTAGCGGTCCGCCGTTATAGCCGCGCCGGAGCGGAAATGCCACTGCGAGAACTAAAAAAGGCCGCAGTCCGCCGATCGCTGGTCGCCGCGGCGAACCGCCGGTTCCACAGCCACGGCTTCGAGCGGACGACGATCGACGAGATCTGCGCAGACGCCGGCGTGAGCCGGCGCACGTTCTTCCGCTACTTCGAGAACAAGGAAGCGCTCGCTTTTCCGCACCGGACCGAGCGCCTCGAACGCTTTCTCGCGCTGCTCGACGGGGCCGACGAATCGCCGAACCCGGTCGACGGCCTGCGCGCGATCTGCGAGACGTTCGCGCGCGAGTACTCGGCGAATCGCGAAACGATCCTCGCGCAGCAGCGCCTGGTCGACTCGGTGCCGGCGCTCGCCGCGCGCGAACACGAAATCGACCGCGACTGGGAAACGGCGATGGCCGCGACGTTCCAGCGCCGCTTCGGCGGCGGCGCGGCGTCGGAACGCCGGGCGCGGCTGATGGCCGGGGCGGCGATCGGGGTTATCCGCGCGACGATGCGGTATTGGTATGAGAAGGACGGCAAGCCGGATCTGGCGCGGCTCGGGCAGGAGGCGCTGGATGGGCTGGAGCGCGGGTTCTTGTCGTAGGCTGCGGCGCTTCGCCGCCCGGAAGAGATAAGAATTCAGTTTTTACTTTGTCGGCCTTTTTCTCTTCGCTCGCCAGGGGCCAGTCAGGCGAACGCTTGCCGTCGTCCGAAACCAGCGTGTGCCGTGCTCGCGAGCGGATTTCCTGTCAGGGCAACGAAGACCTTGCCGTCGCCCCCTCACCCAACCCTTTCCCCCAAGCAAGCTTGGAGGAGAGGGCTAAAGCGGCGCAGCGTCTGAATCCTCGGCTCCTTCTCCCCCAACCGCCTTGGGGGAGAAGGTTGGGTTGAGGGGGCGAAGCGCACGATCGCGTCGAGTTCTGGTTTAGTCGCAACGGCGGGACTTGCGGAAAGTCGCGTCCGCCCCCGCGAAGAAGACGGTCGCGAGCATCGGCCCGCTCGCAACACGCGCCTGTCAGGTTTCGCCCGCGGCGACGTATGTCCCAACAACGGACACCACCGCGAGGGACTCCCATGCACGCCGCACGATGCGTCTTTTTTCTGCTGACCCTGCTCGTCTCCGGCGCGAGCCTCGCCCGCGACGGACTGCTCGACCCGAGTTTTCTGTACCGCGGCTGGGCGCAACTCGACGAATTCGTCGGCGGCGATCGCGGTCGATTCCAGACGCTGCGCGACGCGAAGTTCGACGCACAAGGCCGCGTGATCGCCATCGGCACGCTGTCGCATCCCGGCAGCAGCGCGAACGCCGACTGCCTGGTCTTCATCTCCACGCCCGGCGGCCGCGACCTCGAAATCCAGCAGCGGCTGACGCTGGATCGTGGCGGTTCCAACGTCGAGCTGTGCGCCTCGCTCGAAGTGCTGCCGGACGGCCGCCTCCTGGCGATCGGCTACGCGACCACCAGCAACGACCGCCTCACCGGCATGGTCGCGCGCCTGAACGCGGACGCGACCCCCGACACGACCTTCTTCGACAACGGCGTGTTCGAACTCAACGCACAGATCGGCTGGATCGACCCGGCCGAAAGCACGCTCTTCGTCGATTCCGTCGTGGATGCGCAGGGCCGGCTGCTCGCCGTGGGGCGCGTGCAGGCCAACGGCCAGGCACGCGGCATCCTCGTTCGCTTTCTCGCCGACGGCACGCTCGATACCGGCTTCGGATTCGACGGCGCGGTGCCGCTCGCCGACTTCAGCACGCCGCTGGTGCAGCCCACCTCGCTCGTGCTCGATGCGCAAGGCCGCATCCTCGTGGGCGGCACCACGCAGCAGCCCGGCAGCGTGCGTCACGGCGTGATTTTCCGCGTGCTCGACGACGGCTCGCTCGACGGCGGCTACGGCGCGGGCATGAACGGCGCGAACGGCAACGGCGGCGGCGGGCGCGGCTTCGTATCGCGCTGCGACCGCATCGCCAGCCTCGCGATCGACGGCAGCGGTCGCACGCTGATGGGTTGCGAACCCGATGTCTCCGGCGCGACACCCGGCCCGCTGCTGGCCGCCGGCGTGCTGCGCCTCGGCACGAACGGCTTGCCCGACACGAGCTTCGGCGGCGACGGCCTGGTCGAACCGCTGGGCTTCACCTCGCCCATGGGCACGCTGTACTCGCTGCCGCGCATCGCGCTGCAAGCGGACGGCAAGATCGTGATGGCCGCGACGCTCGACGTCGCCGACCAGCCGAACAACGAATTCGACTGGTACGTGACGCGACTCAACGCCGACGGCTCCACCGACTTCGGCTTCGGCTATCAATCCGGATACAGCCGGCTGCGCGTGGGCGATCCGTACGTCACTGCCAGCAGCGAATCGTACTGGGAACAGGTCAGCAACCTCGTGCTCGATCCGCGCGGACGTCCGGTGATCGTGGGACAGCGCGACTTCGGCACCCAGGCCACGCGCTTCCTGATCGCGCGCCTGGGCATGGCCGATCCCGCCGTGGCCAGCGGTTTTCTCGATCCCGATTTCGGCTTCAACACCGGCTATCGCCTGCAGCATTTCGATGAGTTCCTCGGCGGCGGACCGCGCCAGGACACCACCGGCACCGACGTCGCCGTGGACGGCAGCGGCCGCATCACCACGATCGGACGGCTGCGCTTCGACACCAACCCCTCGCCCACCTACCAGTGCGTGGTGACGCGCTCGCTGGCCGACGGCCGCGCCGACACGTCGTTCGCGCCGCCGAACGGCCGGCGCACGCTGAGCCTGAGCCCGACCGGAAACAATGTGGTGTTGTGCACATCCGTACTGGCGCTGGACGACGGCAGCACCCTGATCGCCGGCAGCGTGGGCAACAGCGGCACGGTGATCCGCCTCTTGCCCGACGGCAGCGTCGACACGAACTTCTTCGGCAACGGCGCGCTGGAAACCTGGACCGACCTCAACTTCCAGGCGACGAGCCGGAGCGCGACCTTCAACGCGATCATGCGCGACGCGCAGGGACGCATCGTCGTCGCCGGCAGCACCGCGCAACCGGGCGCCAACGGGACGGACCAGTTCGGCCTGGTGCTGCGCCTCACGGCCGACCTCGCCGTCGACACCGGTTTCGGCGACGGCGGCGTGGTGCGCCTGCACACCACCACCAATCCGTTCCGCCTGTACGTCGAGAGCATCGCGCAGGACACCGACGGACACTTGTACTTCGCCGGCACCGAAGGCCAGACAGGCACCGGGCAGGAAGGCGGCGTGGTGCATCGCCTGCTCGACGACGGCTCGGTCGACGCGAGCTGGCCCGGCGATTCCAACTACGTGCATCTGGCGGGCAGTTGCGTGGCGTCGGGCGACATCGCGCTCGATGCGCAGCAGCGGGCGATGGTGAGCTGCTATCGCAGCGGCGGCGGCGTCGGAATCGCGCGCCTGCTGCGCAACGGCCAGCTCGATCTCAACTTCGGCACCGGCGGCGTAACGCCCGTGAACTTCCTCCCGCCGACGCAGAGCGCGCAAGGCCGCACCACCAGCCTGCAGCAGATCCTGCCGCTGCCCGACGGCAAGCTCGTGGCGGTCGGCACGCACATGAACACGAACGGCACCGAGGTGTACTACGGCACGCAGGACATCGGCGTCGCGCGTCTGCTGGCGAACGGCTCGCCGGACTTCGACTTCGGCGAGATCAATGGCGCGAGCCTGTTTCGCCTCCCGGAAATCTTCGGCCGCTTCGACGAGTTCGCGAACGCCGCGACGCTGCAGCCCGACGGGCGCGTGCTCGTGATCGGATCGCAATCCGACCGGCGCCCCGGCGTGCCGGTGGACGACAGCACGCAGCATCTGTTGATGCGCATCGGCAACGTGATGCCTGTGCCCGACAACGACAGGCTGTTCGCGAACGGCTTCGAGGGATGATTCGTGTGGCGCACGGGCGATCTCGCGCGAGGGTTGCGGTGGCGAGCGTTGCGTGACGTCATGCGGCGGTTGCGGAAAGTACGGCGGCTGCGGATGCATAGCGGCGTGCCGCCGTACTTCGATCGCCCCGGATGCGCGCTACGGGCTGTCGACGCCGTCGCGCAGGGCGTTCACGACTTCACTGTGCAGCGCGGCATCAACCCGAGAACAGGTTCCAGCTCAACTGAACCGTGCTGTCGTTGAAGTCCTTGTCGGCACCGTCCTCGGAAATGAAGAGCCAGACGCCCATATAGGTGCTCGTGCCCGAAGCGATCGTCTGGTACTGCGCGAGCACCGTGTTGTAGGCCTTCGGGCTCTTGCCGCCATTGCCGGTATTGCCGATCGAAACCGTGTAAGTGGTTCCGGCAGCGGCTTTGAACGAAATGGACTGGCCGGTCGGCGGCGACATCTGCCCCGGGGCGATCGAGCCGCCGGTGATCTGGGCCACGACGTTGCCGTTCTGGTCCTGGACCTGGGCGAACTGCGTATAGGCCGACTGGCAGTAGCCGCTCAAGACGCAGATGACGTTGGCGGGAATCGGATTGGCGCTCAGAGAAATCTGATTGCCGGATAGCGGAGTGGACATGTTTGTTTCTCCCGTTGAGAGTGCGTTGCCTGTTGATTGCGCATCCGTCACATCCGTCCAAGAGACGCTTGGCGTCTGGCATGCCGCCCTTGCCGGCGACGCCGTGGCCGGCGGCCGTTCACCGAACGAGGGGTTGTCGGTTTTTCGAAGCAATGCGGCTCCCGCCGGGCCGCATCGGCAACGATCGAGCGGGTGGAATCAGGGGCGAGTACGACCGCGCGCCGCGATACGACGACCGCGCGCACCTCAACCCCATCGCAGGCCCCTGTGACCTTGCGGCGACGATTCAAAACATCGGAATTTATCCACTTTGAATCTACGCCTGCTGGTGAATATGTGCAAGTCATCACATTTTACAGTAGCGCTCCGGCGCGGATTCTGACTGGGCGCGGGCGTCGGCCGACCGGGTGGGAGTCGGCATTGAAGCTTTCCGAAAAAACGTCACGTCCCGGTCATGAAACCGTGTTGCTGCACTGCAAGTGCGGGAAGGTCTGCGCGCGTTATTGCACGTCGTTCCTGTGCAAGCCGGACTGCGCAGGCAGGGATGCGGGAGCGAATATTCGCGCAGCGAATGGCCGAAGGGCGAGCCGCGGATGCGGCGAGTCATCCAGCTTTTCGGTTTCTACGAAGACCGGGCGTTAAAAGCTGGATTCCAGCCTTCGCTGGAATGGCGAGCTAAAGCAAAGTCAGAGCTCGCCCCGATGACTCGGGCCTCGCATATCCATCGGCGGGTGTCCCTGAATCTGGGTGTCCCTGAATCTCCTGCTCGCGGATGAAACGCCCTTGCTCGTCATCGCAGCGAAAGCTGGACTGCGGAGGCAGGACGCCGGAGCGAACGTTCGCGCAGCGAACGGCCCCGGAGGGGCGAGCCGCGGATGCGGCGAGTCATCCAGCCTTTGACGTTCGCCTTTGCTCGTCATACCGGCGCAGGCCGGACTGCGAAGGCAGGGATGCCGGAGCGAACATTCGCGCAGCGAATGGCCCGAAGGGCGAGCCGCGGATGCGGCGAGTCATCCAGCTTGTACCGTCCGATCTTCGTAGACACCGACAAGCTGGACCCCGGCCTGCGCCTGAGTGACGAGCACGAGCCGGAGCAAGTGCCAAGACTCGCAAGCACGTATGCCCTCGTTCGTTACCTCGAACGCGGATTCGCCCGCGTTCGGGCCCGCTTGCAGTCCGAAACCGCGCTTTTCCGGGCATTTCGCACGCTTTTTTCGTCGTTTGAGTGTCCACTACTCACCCGTGAGTGACGAACACTCAGCGTTGACTGTTCATCACTCACGCGTGAGCAAAAATCACTCGCGCGCGAGTATCCGCATACTCACGCGAGACTGGCCGTCACTCACGCGAGAATGCCCGCCGCTCACGCGTGAGCAAAAATCACTCACGCGTGAGTACCAGCCACTCGACGGTGACTGCCGGGCACTCACGCGCGAGTAAAAATCACTCACGCATGAGTACTCGAATACTCACGCGTGAGTGCTGGCCACTCGCGACGTTCCCGGGCGCGATCGGGCCTTCGGGGCCTGCCCGGCCCCTTGCCCCACCCCTGCCCCGACCTCGCGTAAACCCTTTCCCGTTCGCCGCCATCTCAGTCGCACCCATCGACCCCGTCGTTGCCCGGCGCGGCACGACAACGCCGAAGCGCGCCAGCGGTAGCGCGTACGCAGTCCCCACCGCTTTCAAGGATTCGCCATGACATCGAACGGCGTTCGCGCGCGAGTTGCCGCGACCCTGCTGCTGCTATCGCTCAACGTCGCCCATGGCGAAACGGCCAAGCCGCACACGGGCCCCTGGGGATTCGACCTCGCCGGCATGGATCGAACGATCCGGCCGGGAGACGATTTCTTCCGCTACAGCGCCGGGGCATGGATGACCCGTACCGCCATCCCGCCGGATCGCGCGTCATGGAGTACGTTCTCCATGCTGCGCGCGAATGCCGAGACGGCCGTCAACGCCATCGTCGAAGCGGTGGCCAGCCGGCCGAATCCGGCGGGATCGATCGAACGGAAGATCGCCGACTACTACAACGCCTACCTCGACACGCAAGCCATCGACAAGGCGGGCCTCGCACCGGTCCGCGACGACCTCGCCGCGATCGCCGCCGCGCGCTCGCACGAGGACGTCGCGCGCCTCATGGGACGCCGCGACATCGACGTGGGCGGCCCAGTCTCGATCTCACCCTGGCCCGACGCAAAAATCCCGATCGCTACGCGGTGAACATCGTCCAGTCCGGCCTGAGCCTTCCGAACCGCGACTACTATCTGAAGGACGACGCGAAATTCGTCGAGATACGCCGCAAGCATCGCGCCTACATCGAAGCACTGCTGTCGATGGGCGGCTATCCGCTGGCGGCGCGTTCGGCCAACGCCGTTGCCGCGCTCGAAACGCAGATCGCGACGCTGCACTGGTCGGCGGAAAAGCGCGCCGATCGCGATCTGACCTATCACCCCCGCTCGCGGGCCGAACTGGTGGCGTTCGCGCCGGATTTCCCGTGGCTGGCGATATTGTCCGCGGCGCAGATCCCGCATCACGACTTCTTCGTCGTGAAGGAACTCGATGCCGTCGGCGCGCTGGCGAAACTGTTCCGCGCGACACCCGTAAAGACATGGCGCGCGTACATGACGTTCCAGTACCTCAACGCCATGGCGGACATGTTGCCCGGCAACCTCGACGACCTCGCCTTCGACTTCAACGGCAGGACGCTCTCGGGACAACCGCAGAAGTGCGAGCGCTGGAAACGCGCGACCGTGGCGTTGAATACCGCGCTCGGCGAAGCCGTCGGCGCGCTCTATGTGCGCGAGCACTTCACGCCGGAAGCCAGGGCGCAAGTGGCATCGCTGGTCGAGAACCTGCGTGCCGCCTACCGCGCGCGGATCGCGCGTGCGGCCTGGATGTCCGACGAAACCAAGCAGGCGGCCTTTCGAAAACTCGATGCGTTTCGCGTCAAGATCGGCTACCCGGACACGTGGCGCGACTACGCGACGCTGGATGTTCGCGCCGGCGATCCCGTCGGCAACCGCAAGCGCGCGAAAGCGTGGGAATGGCGCCGCCGCATCGCCCGCCTCGATGCGCCGACGGACCGCGACGAGTGGGGCATGACGCCGCAAACCGTCAACGCCTACTACAACGCGTATTTCAACGAAATCGTGTTTCCCGCGGCGATCCTGCAGCCCCCCTACTTCGATGCGCAGGCCGACCCCGCGGTCAACTACGGCGGCATCGGCGGCGTGATCGGCCACGAGATGGGGCACGCGTTCGACGACCAGGGATCGAAGTCGGATGAAAACGGCATCCAGCGCACCTGGTGGAAAGCCGAGGACGTCGCCCGCTTCAAGACGCTGGTCGCAAGGCTCGCGACGCAGTATTCGCAATTCGAACCCCTGCCCGGCACGCACCTCAACGGCAACCTCACCCTCGCCGAGAACATCGGCGACAACGGCGGTCTCAGCGTCGCGCTGGAGGCCTACCAGATGTCGTTGCTGAGCGGCGAACCGCCCGTGCTGGACGGCTTTTCGGGGCTTCAGCGCTTCTTTCTTTCGTGGGCCCAAACCTATCGCGAGAACATTCGCGAAGCGCAGCTGCGCGCCAACCTCACCGCCGACCCCCACAGTCCCGCGGAATTCCGCGTCAACGGCGTCGTCCGCAATATGGACGTGTGGTACGTCGCGTTCGACGTGAAGCCCGGCGACAAGCTCTATCTCGCGCCTGCGGATCGCGTGCATATCTGGTAGGCGGCGTCGGGAAACCGGCGAAGTCGATAGTGCCTGATGCGGCGTGCGTCGCGTCAGGACTTGCTCCGGACGCGACGCGGAATGACAGGTCAACGATGGACGCTACGGACCATTCCTAGAAGTCCAACCCGTTGGCAAACAGCACGTCGCCCCCGGTGATGACAACGACGTTCGAGTATTCCGACGTGTTGTTGGCGTTGCAGGCCGACAGAATGATCCCGTTGTTGCCGAGGAAGCACTTCAGCTGTCCCTGCCAGCCGCTGCCGGAAGGCACATTGGTCAGCGGCGTGACGTCGGTGGCGGTCATCACGATGCGGCGCCCGGTGGATACGGGCCCTATCGTGGCCGTGCAACGCCCTGCCGAACACGCGCCGCTGTTGGCGGGCTTGCCCGTCGCGTCGGTGGTGATCAGCTGCTCGCCCAGAAACACCATCGACGTGGCCGCCGTCGTCGTGGCGGCGTTGATCGAATAGAACTCCATGCGAAAACTGGCCGGGCCATGCGTGGCGATCGTCCAGCGCGCCGAGGTGTTCGCACCCACGTTGAAGGGGGCGGCGCCGCCGACGCAGGGGCCGGAGGCGTCGTTGCCCGTGCAGATCTGCGGCGTGTTCTGATCGCGGTTGGCGTAGTTGGCCGGAAATTCGCTGTGGTCGAAGTCGGCCGCATTGGTGGTGTGCTCGAGATCGATGTCCACGCCGGGCAGCGCCTTGGCGTTGCCGTACGCCCGGTTGCGCTGGAACAGGTTGGCCCAGCCGCTGGTGTCGCCGCCGCCATTGTATAGTTTGATGCCATTGCGCTTGTTCGCGACGATGACGTTGCGGTCGCTCGCGCCGGGGCCGCCCACCGTCGTGGAGGCCGCCGTTTCGATATGGATGCCGTCGACGCCGTTGCCCAGGGTCGTGACGTTGGCGAAGTTCGCGCTGATGCCCACGAGGTTTTTCGTGATGGTGGTGCTGTTGGTGCTGCTGCCGCGCACCGTGATGCCGTGGCGCGCATTGGCCGAAACGGTGTTGCCGGTGATGGCGTTGCCCGTGGTGGTGACGATGATGCCGTCGCCCTTGTTGCCGAACGCGGCGGAGTTGATCGGCGTGCCGGTGGGAAACTCCGCCAGGCCAATGGTGTTGTAGAGCACCTTCACGCCATTGCTCGCGCCCGTGATCATGACGCCGGCATAGTCGGCCCCCACATCGGGGAACGCGTTGTTGTTCGCGCCCTTGTTGTCGGAAATGATATTGGCCGGACCGATGACGGCGGCGGTGAAGCTCGGGTTGTAGCTCGCGCCCGACGTATCGGGCTTGGAATCGACATAGATGCCGCTCAGGGCGTTGCCGATGTGCACGGCCTGGTTGGCGGCGCTCAGGCCGATGCGGTTGCCCATGATGAAGTTCGGCAGGAACACGGCGCCGGAAACGTCGTTGATGCCGTTGCCGTTGTTGCCGCTGATGACGTTGCCGGGGCCGATCATGTTGCCGAACGTCGTACCGGTGAGGTTGACGCCGTGGCCGCCGTTCGCGATGGCGATGTTGCCCGTGAGGTCGGTGCCGATCATGTTGCCGCTGACGAAGACCGCCGCGAGGTTCTGGCTGAAGATCTCGATGCCGTCGCCGCCGTTGCCGGCGATGACGTTGCCGGTGACCAGCACCGGGTCGAGCGAGGCCAGCGCGGTGGCCAGCTGGCTCTGAAACGCGTTGACGGCGGAAGCATCGACCGGCTGCACCGGGAACTGCGAATACAGATTGGAGAGGAACGCGGTGCTGGTATCGGGATAGACGTGCGACGCCGAGAGCGAGATGCCGTCGCCGGTATTGGGCATCGCGACGGCGCCGGTCACGTTCACGCCGATGTAGTTGCCGCTGAACGTATAGCTGTGGCCATTGGCGCTGATGCCGTTGCCGTTGCAGTTGCCGATCACGAGATTGAGGATCTTCGAACCGGTGGCGCCGTCGGCATGGCCGAGCGCCGCGGTGCCCGAGTCGGTGAGATCGAGGCAAGGACGGCCGTTGCCGTTGATGACCACCTTGTTGCCGTTGACCGTATACGGCGCGCGCATCTGCGGCAGCCCGCCGTTGACCACGGTGATGGACGTGACGCCCACGAAGTTGATGGTGTGCGAACCGGCGCGCGTATTGCCGTACATGATCGCGGCGCGCAGCGAGCAGTGCGTCGTATCGCCCTGGGCCGCGCACTTGTTGGTGATAGCCGGATCCTGCGGGGCGTCGCTGGAGACGTTGACGTTGTAGATGTCGGCATGGGCTTGCAGGCTCAGCGCGCCGAGCATGGCGCCCGCGAGCCAGAGGGTACTCAGTCGCCGCGCACTGGCGCGCAATCCCTTGCCGCGCCGGTGCGCGGATTGCATCGTGTTCATGATCCTTCCTGTTGTTTGAAGTGTCGATCGCCGTGAGCGGCGTCTTTCTTGTCTAACGGTCGGCGTGTTCAACGCGCGACGGAAGGAAAGCCGAACATTCGGCTGGGGCGGAAGCGCGGTGAGGGACGCACGCCGAACGGCGTTGCCGGTGGAAGCCGTGGCGGGTCGGGAACGATCCGGGGAGGCGCCGAACGAGCGCCGTGGCGATCGGTACACCAATGCCATTCTGCAATAGGCGGACGGAACGCCGTAAGCCAGATGAGCAATGACGTTGCGGAACGCGAAGGGCACCCGCCCCGGGCGGGACGGGTGCCGTATCGACGATCAGCGGCGAGTGAGGACGAGGCGGCCGTGGCAGATGCGAACGGTGATGTCGTCGCCCGGCGCAAAGCCGGCGGCGGTGAGCCAGTGACCGCGAAGGCGGATGTACGAAACGTCGCAGGCGGCGACGTTTACGCCGCGGGTGTAGTGGATCTTGCCGACCCGGACTTGGCGGGTGGAGGGGTTGCGGGAGGTACGCTTGCGCTTAGCCATGGGGCTTACTCCTGTAAGTGGCCTTGTGGTTAGCGAACGGCGTGGGTAGAGACCGCGCCGTTCGCGCCTTTGCCCTTGTAGCGATTGCTCGCTGTGGGCGACCACTTGGAAGCGCCGTGCGCAGCGCCGTCAAGGATTCGGTTTTATCGAACTTGCGCAGTCCTTGACGGCGCTGCGCGCGGGGCTACGCTGAGACGACCATAGCGAGCAATTGTATTGCGCGTGATGCTGAGAGATTTTTTGGTGTCGGCAAAGCCGCGCTGACGGGGGCACCTTCAGGATTTTCCATATCAGGCATTGCGGCGACGTGGATGCTGCTCTCACGATAAGGCAATCAGGGGCAACAACGCGATTATCATGAGAAGCAAGCTCAAGTTTGCGACCACGGGACTAGCACTTCTTCGAAGAGGTCGTCGATCTCATCCATAAATGAATCGAGTTGCGCTGATTGTTCCGAAACTCGATCTTTGCGCTTGGGGTCGGCCCTCTCTTCTGAGTCGATTGCGACGTCTAAGCAAATTCGCAAGAGAATCTCGCGCAGAACATCTACTTTTCGGTAGTGACTTGCTCGAATTTTTCCACGCAGCTTGCCCATCAGCTCTCGCAAATCGGAATACTGTCCAAAAACCCGATGCGCCACGTCGATCACTTCGTCGTCTGTTGCTTGCGGGGTTAATCCAAGCGCTCTCCGAAATTCCGGCTCCAGGGTGACGAGCTTAGCCCTAAGGCGCTCAATGAGCTCAAGCCTATCAGCACGCTGCCTCTCGCGCTCGTTCTGCCTTCTCGCGTGCTTATCAATTTCTTTAGCTTCTTTAATCTGGAGTTGACTCTTAAGTGTGGCGACTTCTTTTTCGTGATCGCTCCTGATTTTCTCGAGCTCGTTAAAGTTATTTTTTCGAATTTCTTCAATGTCATTCTGCAAAGTACGATTGTTCTGAAAATTAACACGAGCGGATCGCATGGCTATTAGGAATGCAAAAAAGCCATTAACCGTAATGCTTGCAAGTGCTGCGATTAATGCAGCGAGTACGTACGGATTTATATGAACAAATCCGAGGTCGACGTCGGTAACGTGCATATGCAAACCTCCGGGGTGTCAAATTGGCGGAAGCCGCGTTGAGTCAATGGTAAATCATGACGATCCCGTCCTTCCCGACAAGGGGCCGCCTCTCACCGAC
>NZ_JAOVZO020000015.1 GCF_025717065.2 Tahibacter soli
ACTGTTGCAACATTGTCGTGTTCGGGTTGGCCGAAAAGATCGATGCGAAGGCCGAACAGGTGCGCGAGACGGTCGCGCGTTCACGCGCGGCAGTCGGTCCGAGTCCGGCGCGGCTGGCCGAAAGCCCGACAGAGGCGCACCTGCGTTGGCTGCGGCAGTTGTTCGAACACGGGCGTTTGAGCGACGACGAGTATCAGAACGCCGTCGCCGAAGCGAAATCCAAGACGGGACAAAACGTATGAGCGGACAAGGCGAGATGTTCGACGCGTTGACGTGTGACCCTCTCGATTTGATCGAGCGTGGCGGCGAGGTGATCGCCGATAAGTCCCGCTGGCCGCAACGGCTAGTCGACTTGTACGACGTTTTGTTCGCGTACGCACGGAAAACTGGCGCCGACGCAGAAACCGCAGCACGCGACGCGAGCGCGCGTGCCGTGCTCATCGCGGACTATCTTGGCGGGGCCGTCGTCTACTTGCCGCGCGGCGATGCGATGCGCAAGGCTGTTCGCGATAGCGAAGCATACAGAAGGCATGATGGTCGGAACACCAACGTGCTAGCGCGCGAGTATGGAATGACGACAACAAAGTTCTATGAGCTGCTCGCCAGGGAACGGAAAAGACGTCTTCGGAAGATGCAGGGGCGGCTCTTCCAGTAGCAACGCAGTCATCGGGCTGCAATTACCTACAGCACGGCCAATTTCTTTCGAATTGCTCGCAAGGCTTTAGACCTGTCGTTTGGAGTTTTGGCGTCCATATACTCTGCGCACTCCGCAGCGATATCGGCATCATATGCCGCATCCCATCCAAACATACGCATTTTCCTGTTCAGCTTGCAGGCGCCAATGGTGAAGTGTCCTTTGTCAGATTTGTCAACGTAGAATTGGCCAAATATTTCAATATGATCGTCATAGGTGTCAAAATGCGGATGCACGATTAGAAATGCGCTTCCTGCCCGAGGGTATCTCTTGCGTTCTTTCTGGCCCGAGATCGTGTCGGGCTCTTGCTGATGCACTTCTTGTTCTCGTTTAATTGAATTGCAGTCAGCGCAAATAACACAAAGATTCTTTGGCTCAAACATAAACATCCGATATTTCGACTTCGGCGCGATATGCTCAACATGGCAGTTTGCTGCCGAGTGCAATGAAACATTGCACTTGCAATACGCGCACACCCCAAGTTGCACTGAGCGATAGTGGCATCGTATATAGTGTCGCAAACCCTCCAGCTCGTCCCCGCTCCAGTCGCGATAGCAAAAAGCAACGTCAACGAGTTTGGTTGCGATAAGCTGCTGCATTTCGGTCGAATACTTGACCGCGCTTTTGATATCAGCCATACGCTATTACCATCTCTTCGAGAGCGGCAATTAAATCACGGAGTGGATCAAGTCGATCCAAATTGGAGAGGGATTTTCTAAGCGCATTGATCTCCTGGCGGCTCTGATCGTCGAATCGCTTCGCTTTTGAAACCTTCGCAAATACATTCAAAGCAATTCTATTTAGGTACTCGTTCCTATAACCCGGAGCTTCAAACACTTCTGCCAGTTGAAAGTCAATAGATCGACGAGAATAGTCATGCGCATGCTTCGCAATCCCGTCCTCCATAGACATAACGTAGCAATTGCCGTCCGGAATCTGCGCAACGATTTGTGGCGAGTGCGTAGCGATCAAAAAGTGACAGCCGCGGCGCATGCTAAATGCATGAAAGAGAAGATCAATGTATCGCTCTTGCCAAGCAGGATGCAGGCATACCTCGGGCTCGTCAATGCAAACGAGTGCGTTCTCTGTTATCTGACTACTAATTCCAAGTAGGCCCAGAATAACTGCTTGCTCACCCGAACTAGTTTCACTGAGCTTCACCGGCACGAGATCCTTGTAGAGCAGCACATGCCTCAACCTCATCAGTCCGGAACAAGCAAGCAAAACTATATCCTTTTGTGCATCCAATGCACCGGACACGCCGGTAATCCCACCGGGGCCAATAGAAATCTCAGTGGGGCCGCGAGGCAAACGCAAGCGCATTCGATACAAAGCCTCGGTTACTTCTTCAAGCTTGTGCCTATCGGTGTCGAGCTGGCGAAGGCCGAAGAGATGGTCAGCGAAGAACATCATGGGTCTTGGCCGAATTAGGTAATCGGCGAGGAATCGATCCGGATGCGGCGACATCAAGCCGTGAAGAATTTCTTCGTTTGGAGCCGAGAATATGACACTCATGGAGCCATCGTACTGTAAAAATTGCAGTGTCCGTATTACGGCCTCCGCTTGTTCGGGGCTTTTGTCTATGGTTGCCAGTAGTGTCGAAACGATTCGCGACATATATGCGATGCCCAAATTTGCGCTGGGCAGTCCGCGCAAGCCTAGGTAGCTATAGTGCTCTAGGAAGGAATCTCGACGCAGGAGCGGAAATCGATCGAATGGGCTAGTTGAAACGCAAATAATGCGAGTAGGTGCGCGCTCGACATCCAAATACTCTTGGGAATCAGGCTTCAAGTGCGCACGATCTTCGCGCACGAACCATCCATCGTCTGTGATGTTGTGCAAAAGGCACGTGACCACGGATCGCAGCAGCCGACTTTTGCCTGTGCCATTTCGGCCGACAATTATCGTATATGTGTTAGCGCCTATTTGGCGCGCGTCGCCTGAATGCACGAATTCATAGGTCCGCAATCGAGAATTGTATGCTCGCAGCATTTTCGATCCTTTCATGCACAGACTAGGTAAAGGAGAATAAGCCCTCGAACAGCTAATACGCTCTACTGAGCGAATCCGAGCCGGTGGTGTACGAGGCTTATAATCGAATCCCGCTAAAATTTCGACTATCAAGCTTCATTTCCGCCTGTCCGGCCGCCGCATTCTTTTGATGGGCGAATAAGGGGCGCGCCATCATGATGGCACGACAGTGAAACTCCTCCCATAGTCCACACCGCGCACTCTAGCACTGCCGGGTAGCTCCCCCGTCCCGGCGTCGCGCGGGCGGCGGCCCTCCTCAAGACTCCTACGCCGCCCGCGCCTTTTTGGAGGCGCGATGAATCCCAAGACCCGGTTACCGGCGATGCTGCGCGACAAGCTGCGCGCAAGCCCGCTGCTCGTTCTGTTTGTCGTGACGTTCGCGATCACGGCGTTTCTCAACCCCGCGAAGGTCGGCCTGACTGTCTGGGGCATCGCCAAGCTCGGCATGGGCGGCTACGTCGGTTACTGGATTGACCGGCTGATCTTTCCTTACGCCCGTCCGCACGATCTGATTGGCGTGGAAGCCGGCACGTCGTGGAAGCGCCGCGCCGCGATCGTGTCGGCGACGATCCTCGCTGCGGCGTTCACGCCGTGAAGCGCCTGCTCGTCGCTATCACGCTCGTCGCAGCGAGCGCCCTTGCTGCCGCCGCGTCGCCGGTGCGCATCCCCGAAGCATCGGCACGCTACCGGTTCGCACTCGAACGCGAAGCCGTGGCGCGATTCGGCCTCGACGCCCCGATCGCGCGCATCGCCGCGCAGATTCACGCCGAAAGCACCTGGGAGCCGACCGCCGAAAGTGCCTACGCACAGGGCCTGTCGCAGTTCACGCCGCCCACGGCCGCATGGCTGCCGACGGTATGCCCCGAAGTCGGCCCGCCCGATCCGTGGGATGCCGGCTGGTCGCTGCGCGCGATCACCTGTTACGACGCATGGCTGTTGCAGCGCGTCGACGGCGCGACCGTCTGTGACGAATGGGCGTTCGCATTGTCCGGCTACAACGGCGGTTTGACGTGGGTTTATCGTGATCGTGCACGAGCATCGGCTAAGGGAGCCGACCCGGCTCGCTGGTTCGATCACGTCGAGAAGCAATCCGGGCGCGGCGCCGCGCACATGGTCGAGAACCGCTCCTACGTCGCTCGCATTCTGAGGCGGTTCGAACCGGCCTACATCGCCGCCGGCTGGCCCGGCGAGGCGGCGTGTCCATGAAGCTCCCGACGCTTTCACAACCTCTCGTTTCCTACGCGCTGGCGGCGGCGGTCGTCGCCGCCGGCTTCGCGGGCGGTTGGACCGCGCGCGGCTGGCGCGAAGCCAAGGCCGACTTGAAGGCCGTCCGCGCCGACGCCGCCGCGATCGAGAAGGAAACCGCTCGCCGCCAAATCATCGGAGCCCGCTATGAGCAAGAGCGCGAAGCCGTCGACCAGTTCTACCGCGCGCTGCCCTATTGGTGGCCTCGCGTCGTGGCTGATCGTCCTGACCTTGAGCACGTCGATATCGGCCCTGTCGGGTTGTGCGTCTGGAACCGCTGGAACGCGGGACCGGGCAGCGTTCACACCTGCGCTGCTGGTGAAGGCACCGACGACGTTGCCGGCGGCCAAGAGCGCGGCGCTGCCGGCCCTGATGGCGAACCACGCGGAGACCGCTGAGCAATACCACAAGGTCGCGCGGCGCCTGAACGCGCTGATCGACGAAGTCACCACGCCGGAAGAACCGGCCGCGCGCTGGTGGCAGGTTTGGCGCCGCGCGTGGTGGCGGCGATGAAGGCACACAAGCCCGCCGACCTGATCGACAAATGGAACAACGACGCGCGCGACCTCGAACGCGACGCGGGCCGTGCAACAACAACCCCTGATCAAAAACGCCTGCTCAACATGCACGCGCGCGTGAAGCGTGCCTGCGCCATCGAGCTGCGCGCACTGCTGGAAAGAGGAAAAGATGGACGAAGCTGACCGCGCGCAGGCGGCCGAAGAACGCGACCGCGCAATCGCATTGCAGATGACGCTCGCGCGCATGCCGCCGAAGTCGCCGCGCACCGCCGACGACGCCTGCACCGAATGCGGCGAGCCGATCGAAGCGGAGCGTTTGCGCGTGCTCGGCGCGACGGATTATTGCGCGAGCTGCGCACACGAGAGCGCACGGCGTACGCGAGGCTTCGCATGGTCTCGCTAGATTCGCTCGACAACGTATTGCGATCGGTGCAGATCGCGGTGTTGCTCGGCAGCGTCGGCGTGAACGTCTGGCTGTGGGTGCGCGGTCGCAACGACAAAGCGCTGGACGCGCTCAAGGCCAAGGACGCGGAGCTGAGTCGCCAGCTCGGCGACACGGCCAATACGACGACCACGCAGCTTGTCGCGCTGACGGCCAACGTCGCCGCGCTCGGCACTCGCGTCGCCGTGCTCGAAACGACCGTGCGCCACATGCCGACGCACAACGACCTGCAAGCAATCCAGCGCGAGCTGCGCGACATCAACGGCACAGTGTCGGCGGTATCCGAGCGCAGCGAAGCGACCTTGGAAATGGTGCGCACGATCCAAGCGCATCTGTTGGAGTCCAAATGAGCACAAAGACTTTCGAAGAACGTCTGACCGAAGATCGCCGGCTCGTGATCCTGCGCGTCCTGAACGAACAGATCGAGTACCGCGCGAACAGCAGCGTCATCACGGTCGCGTTGAATCACTTCGGTCATAGCATCAGCCGCGATCAGGTGAAGACAGAACTGCACTGGCTCGCCGAACAACGCCTGCTCACGATCGACGATATCGGCCCGGTGATCGTTGCGACGCTCGGCGAGCGCGGCCAGGACGTCGCGCGCGGCCGTGCAATCGTGCCGGGCGTATCGCGGCCGGGCAGCTGACGTGCCGCGCAAGTCCGCGATTTCGCGTCTCCCGGCCGAGGCACGCACCTACATCGAAAAGCTGCTCCGCAACGACCAACTGACGCTCGATGAAATGCTCGCGGACATCCGCGCGCGGTTCCCGGCGGCGGAGCCGAGTCGTAGCAGCCTGCACCGCTACCAAGTCAGCTTGAAAGAGCTGACCGGCCGCATGCGCGATATCGACACCGTCGCGCGCGCCGTCGTCGGCGAACTCGGCGAGAGTCCCGACGAGAAGGCCGGCGCGCTGTTGTGCCAGGCCATCACGACGTTGGCGACGCACGCCGCGCTGTCGGCGAGCGAGCGCGACGACGTATCGATCGACGAAGTGCGCAAGCTCGCGCGCGCCGCCAAGGACACGATCGCGGCGCGCACGCTGAGCCTCAAAGAACGACAGGCGATCGAACAGGCCGCGCGCGAGAAGTTGCAGCGCGAGCAAGCCGAGCGCCTGGACGAAACCGCACGCGCCCAAGGCATGGACGACGCGCAGGTGCGCTTCTGGCGCGAGAAGGTCTTGGGGATTCAGTGATGGTCGACGTAACCAAGCCCCTTGCCAGTACGGTACGCGTCGTCGAGTGGGACGAACTGCCGCCGCGTGCGCGCGAGATTCCGAACGGCTTCGATCCGCTCGCGGACGGCATTCTGATGCGGCATCAGGTGCAGTGCTTGGCGATCCGCGCCTCGATCCTCGTTGTCCCCAAGGGGCGACGCACCGGCATGACGTTCGCGTTTGCCTTGAACAAGACGATCACCGCCGCGTCGCGCAAGTCGGCCGGCGGCGATAACGTCTATTACATCGGCGACACCAAGGAGAAGGGTCTAGAGTTCGTCGGCTACTGCGCCAAGTTCGCGCGCGTGATCGCGCAGGCGCAGGGACAAGGCAATTCGCGGATCGAAGAATTCCTGTTCGAAGATCAGGACGACGACGGCCGCACCAAGTACATCACGGCCTATCGCATCCGCTTTGCGTCGGGTTTCCAGATCACCGCGTTGTCGTCGCGGCCGGCGAACATTCGCGGTCTGCAAGGTCACGTCATCATCGACGAAGCGGCGTTCCATCCGGACGTGCAAGGCGTGCTCGACGCTGCTACGGCGCTCCTGATCTGGGGCGGCGAAATCGTCATCATCAGTTCGCACAACGGCATTCGGAACCCGTTCAATCTGTTGATCAAGGACATCGAGAACGGATGCTACGGGGATGACGCCGTCGTCTTTCGGGTGACCTTCGACGATGCCGTCGGCAATGGTCTGTACGAGCGCGTTTGCCTCATCAAAGGCTGGACGCCGAGCGTCGACGGCAAGCGCGCGTGGTACGAGAGAAACCGCAACGGCTATGGCGCGCGCAAAGCGGCGATGCGCGAAGAGCTGGACGCGATTCCGCGCGATGGTGGTGGCCGGTGCATTCCGGGCATCTGGATCGAGAATGCGATGCCGGAGGTTCGCCCGGTGCTGCGCCTCGCGCTCGACAGCCCGTTCCAAGCCAAGCCGAATCACGAGCGTGAATCGCTGATCGGCGAATGGATCGAACGCGAGTTGAAGCCGCTGTTTCGGCTGTTCGATCCACGCTTCAAGACCGTGTTTGGCGAAGACTTCGCGCGGCATCGCGACTTCTCGGCGATCGTGCCGATGCAGATCACGCACACGCTGTCGCGCAATGTGCCGTTCGTGGTCGAGCTGCACAACGTGCCGACGCGGCAGCAGGAACAGATTCTGTGGGCGATCGTCGACGCGCTGCCGAATCGCTGCGGCGGCGCGATGGACGCGACCGGCGCCGGCCAGACCTTGGCCGAATACACGGGTGACAAGTTTGGCCGACCGCATATCGCGGAAGTCGTGCTGTCGCGCGCGTGGTACGGCGCCTGGATGCCCAAGCTCGTGCAGGCGTTCGAAGACGGCGTGATTTTTATGCCACGCGACGACGGCGTCGCCGACGACTTGCGCGCGATCGAAGACGTCGACGGCATTCCGATGGTGTCGGCGATCCGTCGCGAGGACATCAAAGACCCCGACCTCATGCGGCACGGCGATGTCGCCATCGCAACGGCGCTCGCGTACTTCGCGAGCCTGAATTTGTCGGCGCAAATCGCCTTCATTCCGGTGCCGGCGCGTTCGCGCGGCTTCGACAACGTCATCGGCAACGACGTCGACGACGACTTCTACATCGCGGAACCTTCCACATGGTAGCTATCGTCGACCGCTACGGCCGGCCGTTCGAACAACGCACGCTCGACGAACCGCAGACCGCGAGCATGGTGCATCTGCAACGCGAGTTCGCCGGACACCCGACGCGCGGCCTGACGCCGTCGAAGCTCGCGCGCATCCTTGACGACGCCGAGCAAGGCGACATCCGCGCGCAGTACGAAGCATTCGAAGACATGGAGGAGAAAGACGGCCACGTCGCCTCCGAGATGGGGAAGCGCCGCCGAGCCGTCGCGGGCCTTGAATGGTCGATCGAACCTCCGTTGAACCCGACGGCCGCCGAATCCACCGCCGCCGCGCGCGTGGCCGAACTGGTCGCCGGCATCGCCGGGTGGCAGACGATGCTGTTCGATGCGACCGACGCGATCGGCAAGGGTTTCGCCTGCCTGGAAATCGAGTGGCGCCGTACCGGCCGCAGCTGGCTGCCGCTCGCGATCGATCATCGGCCGCAGACCTGGTTCCAGCTCCACCGCGGCAGTCGGCAAGAGATACGCCTGCGCGACCACAGCGCGGACGGCGCGCCGTTGAACCCGTTCGGGTGGATCACGCACGTACATCGCGCCAAGTCCGGCTACATCGAGCGCGCGGCGCTGATGCGCGTGCTGATCTGGCCGTTCGTGTTCAAGAACTACTCGGTCGGCGATCTGGCGGAATTCCTCGAGATTTACGGTATCCCGATGCGCCTGGGTAAGTACCCGTCGGGGGCGACCGAGGCGGAC
This sequence comes from Tahibacter soli, assembly GCF_025717065.2. Taxonomy (GTDB): domain Bacteria; phylum Pseudomonadota; class Gammaproteobacteria; order Xanthomonadales; family Rhodanobacteraceae; genus Tahibacter; species Tahibacter soli. The sequence goes on from NZ_JAOVZO020000015.1 coordinate 8,513, forward strand.
AAGCGCACCTTGATGCGCGCGCTCGTGCACATCGGCCACAACGCCGCCGGCATCATCCCGGCCGGCATGGAAGTCGACTTCCACGACATCGCCAACGGCGACGCCAAGGCGTTCGAAGTCATGCTGGACTGGTGCGAGCGCACGCAGAGCAAGGCAATTCTGGGTGGCACGCTGACCAGTCAGGCCGACCGGGGATCGAACACCAACGCGCTCGGCAACGTACACAACGACGTGCGTATCGATCTGCGCGATTCCGACGCGTTGCAGGTGGCCGCGACGGTGACGCGTGATTTGATCTATCCGGTCGCGGTGCTGAACGGGCTCGCGCCCGACAGTCCCGAACGTTCGCCGCGCCTCGTCTTCAATACGCGGCAGCCGGAAGACTTGAAGCTGTATGCCGATGCGCTGCCGAAGCTCGTACAGATGGGAATGGACGTGCCTGTCGATTGGGCGCGGCAGCAGCTGCGCGTGCCGAAGCCCAAGGACGGCGAAGCCGTCCTGACGTTCGCAAAGGCGGCACCGGCGACGGCAACCGCAGCGGCGACGGCGCAGGTTCGCTTCACCGCGCAGCCGGAGCGCGCCGACGCGATCACCGACACGTTGTCCGAGCTGCTGCAGGACGCGGCCGATCCGATCGTTGCCGAATGGGTCGATCAGATCCGGGGCATGCTCGCGTCGGCATCGTCGCTGGAAGAATTTCGCGATGCGCTGCTCGCGCAGTTTGAAGAGCTGCCGACCGACCAGTTGCAGACGCTCATGCGTCAGGCGCTCATGGGTGCCGATCTGGCGGGTCGATCGGTCGTGAAGTCGCAATCGTCCGGCCGGGGTGTCTGATGGGGTCGCCGAGCCGACCCGGAACGACGTTTAAAACCGCTTCAAAACGACCGCTGCTGCGTTCGAACCCTCAAGGGGGTATCCGAGTCGCAGCCAGGGGGTTCCAGGCGGTTCTGGCGGGCGATTCGCCGACCCCGAAAATTCGGGGCAACTTCCGCACGATGCCCGAAGCCGTTCGATACTTCGGCGAGAAGGCGAACGTACCGTCGGCGACGTGGCGCGACCTGTGGCAAGGCCAGCATGCGCGCGCCTTTACGGTTGCCGGCGCGATGAAGGCCGATCTGCTGGCCGATCTGCGGCAGGCGGTCGACGGTGCGATCCGCGACGGCGAAAGTCTTGGCAAGTTCCGCCAGCGCTTCGACGACATTGTCGCGCGGCACGGCTGGGCGCACACCGGCTCGCGTAACTGGCGCACGAAGGTCATCTACGACACGAACGTCCGCACGTCGTTCATGGCCGGCAAATACGCGCAGCTCACCGACCCGGACATGCTCGCGCGACATCCGTATTGGGAGTATCGCCACTTCACGCGCGACAACCCGCGTCTGGAACACAAGGCTTGGAGCGGCCTGATCCTGCGACACGATGATCCGTGGTGGCAGGTGCATTTCCCGCCGAACGGCTGGGGGTGCCATTGCGACGTGCTGCCGGCGACGGCGCGACGTCTGCGCGAACTCGGCAAGGACGGGCCGGATACCGCGCCGGCCGGCGTGGGAGATGTTCGGCCCGAATGGCAGTACAACGTCGGCGAGGCGGCGTGGGGCCGTCCGATTGCGGATACCGCGCTGCGCGACTTGACCGATGGCGGCTGGTCGCCCCCCGGCACAGCCCCAGCTGGAGGCAATGCGTTGCCGGCGCTACCGGTCGACACCGCTGTCGCCTCGCCGCTGCCCGCGACTTCCGACCCGACATCTATAAGGAACGTTTGGCGCGACCTCTACGGCGAACAATCCGTACTGGCCGACGCCAACGGCGGCCGAGTCGTATTGAGCGATCGTGTGGTCGAGCATTGGCTAGACGCACCGGCCGAACGGCTCGGCGGGCGCGAACGGTTCCTGCCGCTGCTGCGCGAGCTGATCGAGCAGCCGGCGGAAATCTGGACGAACTGGATCGTCAACGCACGCGGCCGGTACGAGCTGCGGCGGCGCTTCGTGAAGGCGGTGACGCTCGACGACAACCAGCCGGTCGAGCTAGTCGCCGAGTCGACAGCCGGTGGCGTCTGGCTGCGCCTAGCCTTTGATGCCGACACCGTCGCGTTGGCGCGGCAAGGTCTGCTCGTATGGAAGCGCAGCGAATGAGCGGCGGTTTCGTCATGGAGTGGGAGGATGCCGCCGCTCGCGTCAGGTTGACCGAGTTGATCAAGCGTGGGACGAACACGCGACCGCTGATGCTGGAAATCGGCTACGAGCTTGTGCGGTCGACGTTGCAACGGTTTGACGATGAAGTCGATCCGGACGGCAACCCCTGGGTGGAGCTGAAGCCGGCGACGCTGGCGCGGAAGAAAGGCAGCAAGAAGCTCATAGAGGATGGGTTCTTGCGTGGCGGGATCGCAGTGCTTGAGGCGACTGATGGCTTTGTGGAAATCGGCGCAGACCGCGAGTACGCTGCAATTCATCAGTTTGGCGGAAGCTCGAATATGGCGCCAGGTGCCGCCGCAATTTTGCCTAGACCGTACTTGGGGATAAGCAGCGAGGACGCACGTCGGGTCAGCAGAATCATCGTTGAGAACCTTGTGCAAGCTTCACTTTAGTTTTGCTGGGAGCGAGAGCATGCAGCCTATCGAGCAATACAAGCGCAAAGTGGACGCGTCGGACCGAGTTGTGAACAGAATGCTGGTTCCGATGACCACGAGTCTTAGCAGGGCGGCGCTTGATTTCGCTGGCTGGCTCGTGGCAGGCGCTGGGGCGGCGATCGGCGTTATCGTGGCAAACATCGACAAGCTGGAAAAGTACGTTCTCGTGAGCGGGATAAAGACATCTGCATATATCTACCTCGGTGCCCTTGCACTTCACGGAATTCAACGATATCTGTCGATGTTTACTACGGTCGTCGCAGCGTTAGATGTCGACAAAGCGCTAGCCGAATCCGAAGTCGAGGGGGACGGCAGCCCATCGGATCTGTCGATGAGCTATCAGGCGCGTGTGATGCAGCGACTCGACAGCGCCTTGTTCTGGCCGGCTCGATGGTACTCGCGGAGGAAGCTTCGCAACCCTAATGCACAAAACGGGAATGCGCTAGCCGACAAGAGCTTTCGTCGGGCCCAGATAGAAGCTGCCTTGATGACAGCGCAAGTTCCTATTGTTCTACTTGCGCTCTTCTGGCTCGTTCAAGCGATAAAGTGAAAGGCGCATTTCTGAGGTAAGCACATGGCTAGAGTCGAACTGAGACGCAAATTGCTGGAGAGGATTGCTGCCGGTGAAAAGTTCTTCCAGCTGGATGGCCAGACCGAGGAAGAGCAGCAGCGGTTTGACGAAGAGGTCGAGTGCTTGAGCTATCTGAGTCGCAAGGGATATGTGAGTGGATTCAAGGCGCAAGGGCAGACTACCCGTGCGACTGGGGTCTACGAGCATGCTGTTGTGCGAGGACTGACCGAGGAAGGTCGTCAGGCCCTTAGCAATCCCCCGAACAGGTTTTCGACGGGAAAAATTGCGACACTTCTACTTTTGTTGGTAACGGCGGGCGTGGGCATTGTTTGGGGGGTTACCGGCGACGGCCGATGGGAACCCCTCTATGCGCTTCTCGGACTTGTACCTTTGCTGGGGGCGGCGATCTATGCTCTTCGTGACAGAAGGGACATCTAAATGAACGCTCCCTTCCAAACAATTGGGGGAACCTTTTGTGAAGATGACAAAGAGAATGTATTCGCGGTTCACATGGCGACAATCTGGCGACCGCATCGCTTTTCTGGTCGGATGGGGGCTCGCATTGCTTGTGGGCGGAGGGGCTGTCTTGTATGCGATGGTCACCCTTTCTGACAACATTGTGAAGCTAGCCGTGGCTGTACTCGCGGCTGCCGCGGGTATAGCTACAGCAATCGTTGCGCACTCGTTAAACCGAGTCCGCGAAATTGAGGCGGAACAACGTAGGCGCAAGGAAGAAAACTACAAGTCCATCCTTGCCCTTGTCGGTCAATATGTGCGCAACCCCAAAGGTCACCGCGATGCAATGGCCTCGGCAAACTTGGGTTCTTGGATCGTTGGATCGAAAGAGGTTGTCAGGCTGACGATCGAGTTTCTGGACCCATATTCGCAAATTTACTTCGTCTTCCGTGATGAGTTCCACCAATTTCCGCCCGAGCCCGTGTCACTGCGTGATCCAGCAGAAATCTTGCACGATCTTCTATTGCAAATGAGGCTAGAACTTGGCCTTGAGTGGTTCAGATCTGATGACCGGGCTGTTCGTGCGCTGTTTCCACCGCCGGAACCAGACTCCGCCGGTTCTTTTAAACCTCGCAATTGAATCACCGCTTTTCCACAAGTTGCTCGCCTGCACAAGCGCCACACTTGAACGTGGATTTCCTTGGTCATCCGGTTTGTACTGCGAGCGCCTCGGGTGCCGATTTCACAGCAGTGAAACTCTCTCCCTAATTCCAAAGTAGCACTCTACGCCGGCAATGACCGGCGCAGACCTCACTCCCCACGCAATCGAACGACCGACCCGCAGGATGGGGGTCGCGTCTTCCCTCCCGAGCATCGCCGTACTCACGGCCGTGACACCGGGTATCGCGATCGCCGCCTGTGCGTTCGCATTGCCCACGCTCGGCGATTCCCCGCTCGTCGCAATCCAGCTCACCCCCGCCGGATCGTTCCGGCCGCGCGACGGCCGCGAGATGTCCGTCGACGCGTGGCATATCGATGCCGCCAAGGCTGCGCGGGTCATTGCGGCTTTCCAGCAACTGGCGACACCGCCGGTACTCGACTACGAACACCAGACCTTGCTGGCCGAAGAAAACGGCCAGCCGGCGCCGGCCGCCGGCTGGTTTCGCAATCTCGTCTGGCGCGAAGGCGAAGGCTTGTTCGGTGACGTCGAGCTGACGGCGCGCGCTCGCCAGTACATCGCCGACGGCGAATACCGCTACTTCTCTCCCGTCATCCGCTACGACCCGAAGACGGGCGACGTGCTCGCGTTCGTGATGGGCGCGCTGACGAACAACCCGGCGATTGACGGCATGCAGGCCGTCGCGTTGCGCGCCGCCGCGAGCTTTCGCCTCCAACCCCCGAAGGAAACCCCCATGGATAAACTGCTCGCGGCGGTCATCGCCGCGCTGTCGCTGCACGCCAACGCGACGGAAGACGAAGCTGCGACGGCGCTCAAGGCCAAGCATGTGCCGGCCGACCGCGTGCGTACCGCGCTGGGCCTCGGCGCCGACGCCGACGGCGAAGCCGTCGTCGCCGCATGCACGTCGCTGCGCCAGAAGGCCAATGCGACCAAGCCCGACCCGGCCGAGTACGTGCCGCGCGCGGCCGTCGACGAGCTGCGCACGGAAATCGCCTCCCTCAAGTCCGAGAACACCGAACGCGATGTCGACGCGCTCGTCAAAGACGCGCTGACCGACGGCCGCCTGCTGCCCGCGCTCGAATCGTGGGCGCGCGACCTCGGCAAGTCCGACGTTGCGCAGCTTCGCGCCTACCTCAAGACGGCCCAGCCGATCGCGGCGCTTTCCGGCACGCAGACGCGCGGCATTGCGCCGAACGCCGATCCCAACGCGCACGGCCTCAACGCCGACGAGCTGGCGATCTGCCGCGCCGCCGGCATCGCGCCGGCCGACTTCGCCAAGAACCGCCGGGCCTGATCGGCCGCCACACGGAGAGTTACGCATGTCTGCCGCCACACAGGAACGCAACACCATTCGCCGCGCCGGCAATACCGAGTTCGTTTTCGGGGTCGGCGCGGGCAAGAAGATTTATGCCGGCACGATCGCCGTGCTCGCCGCGACCGGCTACGCCGAAGCCGGTACGACCGCCACCGGCAAACGTACGGTCGGCGTCGCTCAGGAAACCGTCGACAACACCGGCGGCGCAGCCGGCGACGTTTCGGTGCGCATCAAACGCGGCATTTTCCCGTTTTCCAACTCCGCCGCCGCCGACGCGATCACGAACGGCGACTACGGCACGAACTGCTACGTGGCCGACGACCAGACCGTCGCCAAGACTGACGCGGGCGGTACGCGCTCCATTGCTGGCGTCGTGCGCGGCGTCGACGCGGTCGGCGTCTGGGTCGAGTTCTGAGCCCAGTCCGCCTACCCAACACGAGGAACACGCATTGATCATCACCCGTCAAAATCTCGCCACGCTCAACACCGCCTATCGCACCGCGTATCAGATCGGTTTCGATGGCGCGCCGAGCGAGTGGGAGGAAATCGCGACTGAAGTGCCGTCGACGACCGGCTCGGAGGAATACGGCTGGCTCGGCCAGATTCCGGGCATGCGCGAGTGGATCGGCGAACGCCAGATCAACAATCTGCAGCAGCACGGCTACACGATCCGCAACAAGTCGTGGGAAGACACGGTCGCCGTGCCGGTGCCCGTGATCGAAGACGACCAGTACGGCACGTATACGCCGCTGATGACCGAACTCGGCCGCGCCGCGAAGACGCATCCGAACCAGCTCGTTTTCGGGCTGCTCAAGAACGGCTTCGCTACGCGCTGTTACGACCAGCAATACTTCTTCGACACCGATCACCCGGTCGTCGGCGAAGACGGCAGCGTGCAATCGGTGAGCAACTTCGGCGGCGGTTCGGGCCAGCCGTGGTTCGTGCTCGACACGACGCGCGCGCTGAAGCCGCTGATTCTGCAGATGCGCAAGCGCCCGGCGTTCGTCGCGAAGAATCAGCCCAACGACGATAACGTGTTCGAGAAGAACGAAGCCGTGTTCGGCGTCGATGGTCGCTGGAATGTGGGCCTCGGCTTCTGGCAGATGGCGTATGCGTCGAAACAGACACTCGACGAAGCCGCGCTGTCGGCGGCGATCGCCACGATCAAGAGCCAGAAAGGCGACGGCGGCCGACCGCTCGGCATCACGCCGAACATCCTCGTCGTGCCGCCGGTGCTCGAAACCGCCGCCGAAAAACTCGTCACCGCGATCTATGCGGCGAACGGCGCGTCGAACGTGATGGCCGGCAAGCTCAAGGTGCGCGCACCGGCCTGGATGGCCTGATCTCACCACCGCCGCTGATGCGCTCGCGGCGTCCGCCGCGAGCGCTGGAGACCCCCATGTATAAATTGCGCATCGCATCCAAGTGCGATCAGTTCCGCCGTGCCGGTTTCGTGTTCACGCGCGAAGGTCGCGACTTCCATGTCGGCGAGCTGACCGAGCCGCAGCTGCGTGCCATCGCCGAAGAATCGATGCTGGCGGTGACCGTGCTGTCGGCCGACGAGCCGGAGAACGATCCCGGCGCCGCGTCGAGCGACAAACCGGCGAAGAAGGTCCGCTAAGCGATGTCGTACGTCACGCCGCTGCAACTGGCGGAGAAGCCCGGCGCGCGCGAACTTGCACAGGTCGCCAGCACGGAGCATCGCGCCGTGGTCGACGCCGAGCTGATGGATCGCACGCTGCGCGGCGGCGATCGGTCGAGCTACGACGCCGATGACATGGCGAGCGCGGATGCGGCCCTCGCGCGTATCACGCAAGTGATCGTCGAGACCGACGAACTGATGGACGGCTACCTCGCCGCGCGCTTGTCGCTGCCGCTCGCCTCGGTGCCGCTGACGTTGACGCGCGTTGCGCGTGCGGTCGTGCGCTACGAGCTGCACAAGGACCGTGTGACGGACGCCAAGACCGATCCGATCGCGCGCGACTACTACGACGCGCTGCGGCTGCTCGACGCGATCCGCGACGGCAAGGTGACGCTGGGCGTTTCCGATCCGTCGAGCGCGGATTCGCCGGCCTTGGACGTGCGTATCGAAAGCGGTCGCAAGACGTTCGGCGGCGACGAGCTACGGGGGTTCCGGTGAGCTTCGTCGGCCCGTATCCGGTCGCCGATGCGATTGCCCGTTTGCGCGCCGTCGCGATGCTGCGCTTCGTCGGCAATTGCGCCGATCTGGAAACCGCGTTGAAGCAATCGCCGCGTGTTCTGCCAGCCGCCTACGTCGTCGCCCGCGAACAAGGCAGCGAGCCGAAAGGCGCGAGCGGCGGCGTGTTGATCCAGCAAGTCACCGTGTCGTTGTGCGTCGTCCTCTACGTCAACAACTACGCCGCGCAGGACACGGGCGCCGCCGCGCGCGACGAGATGGACGCGCTGATTCGCGCCGTGCGCGGCGCGCTGCTCAATCGGCGTCCCGCGAGCGCGCCGGCCGTTCACCCCCTGAGCTTCCACGCGAACCGCGACGAGATGTATTCGGGCGGCAGCTTGGTCACGCAGGAAATCTATCGCTCGTCCTACCGCATTGAGGTCCGCCCATGAGCAACACCCGACCGCGCTATCCGTCATCCGGCGGCAGCTACATCGACGACGGCAAGACGCTGACGCGCGTTACCGAGCCGACCGTCGCCGATCCCGGCAAGACCGCGCGCACCGCCGCATCGCCGCCGCCGGCCAAGGAACGCGCCGCGCGCACGAAGGCGCCGAAGGCTGCGCCGTCCACGCCGACCGTCGACGAAAACACCCACGGCCCGGCCGCGCCGGCCGACGCGTAAGGAGCCCGATTTGTCCCTGGAATCTTTCGAAAACCGAGCGATGCTGCTCAAGCTCGAAACGGTCGAGAACACCGATGCGGCGCCGACCGCTACGGCGAACGCGTTTCAGCTGATGAACGGTCGTTCGGGCCTGCAAGCCGATTCGATCAAACGCCAGCTCGACCGGCCGTTCTTCGGCGGCGATCCGTCCACGCCGGTGAACATTCGCGGCTTCATCGAAGGCGAAGTCGAGATGGTCGGCGCGCTGACGCCCGGCCAACCTTCGCCGCTGTCGCCGCTGTTGCAGGTCTGCGGCATGGCCGAAACGCTGGTCACGTCGCCGGCTCCGGCGCTCGCGCGCTACAACGTCATCTCGCGCGGCATCCCCTCGGCGTCGAGCTACTTCTTTCACGCCGGCACGCTCAAGAAGCTCCTGGGCGCACGCGGCAACCTGTCGGGCCTCGCCTACGAAATCGGCAAGACGTATACGGCGAAGCTGCGCCTGGAAGGCAACTGCATCGACGTCGAAGAAGACGACTTGCCGTCGGACCTCGACTATGACGCATTCGTCGAGCCGATGCCGTACACGACCGAGTACGGCGAATTGAAGGTCAACGGCTTCAACGTCGACGGCATTTCGCTGTCGGTCGACTTCGGCAACGAACTTGCCGTGAAGCAGCACACCGAGGCGCGCATCGCGCGCATCAGCGACCGCAAGCCGACCTTCACCGTGCGTTTCTACCGGCCCGCGCACGCGAACCTCAACGCGTGGGCGTTGTGGAAAAGTCGCACGATCCTGCCGATCGTCGCTTCGGTCGGCATCGGTGCCGGTGCCGGTCGCGGCGTTCGCACCTTGCTGCGCGCGCAGATCGTCGAGCCGCCGCAGGAAGTCGAGCACGAAAAGGACACGGCCGTCGAAATCAAAGGCGAGCTGGTCCCCAGCTCCAGCGGCAACGACGAACTGGTCTTCGAATTTCTCACGCTGCCGTAAGCGCGGCGCCCCCTCCGACCCCAGCAACAGGAAGCTGCATGAAACTCAAGAAATCGAACAACTTTACCGTTGACGTCAAGTACAGCGAGCCGGGCTCGGCGCCGGGCACGTGGCGGAACGTCGAGTTCAAGGCCGAGTTCAAGACCGTTCCCGGTGACGAACAGGACGCGCTGAAGCGCGACCAGGAAGAGCGCGGCGTCATCGTCGGCCTTCTCGATCGCGTGCTCGTCGACGTGTTCGGTGTCGAGACCGACGAGAGGAAGGACGACGGCACGCCGTACACGCCGGTCGAAATCGTGAAGGTCAATCAGCTCGCCTCGCAGGCCTGCGTCCTGACGTTCTGGGACAACGTCAATCGCGACGTCGAAGCAAAAAACTCGAAGCGGTCGCGCAAGCCCTGACGATCGGCAAACGATCGCGCGGTGTCGCTCGTGAGCACATCAACACGAGCGGCACCGCGGCAGAGTTCTTGCGCAGTTTCGAGCGGCAAGGAGCCGGACCGCTCGGCGACTCGACCGAAATTGACGTGCTCGAAAGCAACTGGAACACGGTGATCGTGTATCGCGATTGCCAATGGTCAACGGCGAGCGGCGTCAACGGGCTCGTCTTCCTCGGCATCTCTGCCGCCGAAATCCACACCGCCGCCGTGATGCATCGCGTGCCCGCCGACGAGTGGCCGCGCGTGCTGTTCGGCATCCAGCAAATCATGGTCCCGACGGCGCGCGCACTGCTCAACCGGAAATGACAGATCCCGTCGTCAAGCTTCGCCTCACTCTCGATTCGGGCCAGTTCGTCGGCGACGTGCGCGTGAGTCAACGCGCGCTCGCCGACCTTAGCGGATCGGCCGGTCAGACGGGCAACACGCTCCGCAGCAGCACGAACGATCTCGAACGTTTCGGCTCGGCGGCCGAGCGTGTTTCGCGTCAGAACATCAGCGGCTTGAACGCCGGTCTGACGACCGGCGCCGGCTTGGCGCGGCAGATGGGCGGCGCGCTTGCCGGCATCGGCGTGGCCGCCTTCGCCAACGAGCTGGCCTCGACCGCCGACGAATACACGAACCTGTCGAGCAAGGTTCGGCTGGTCACGAACAGCGAACAGAACCTGATCGACGTTCGTCGCAAGCTGTACGGCATCGCGCAGGACACGCGTGCGGATTTGTCCGCGACCTCCGATCTGTACACGCGCCTGACCCGCGCGACGACCACGCTGTTTATCGCCGAGCAAGACCGTTTGCGGATTTCCGAGACGGTCAATAAATCGTTCGCGGTGAGCGGCGCGAGCGCGACCGAAGCCGGCGCCGCGATCACGCAGTTCAGTCAGGGCTTGCAGTCCGGTGCGCTGCGCGGCGACGAGTTCAACTCGGTCGCCGAACAAGCGCCCATTCTGATGGAGCTGTTCGCCAAGAGCCTGGGCAAGACACGCGGCGAATTGCGCGCGATGGCCGAAGCCGGACAACTCACGGCCGGCATTTTGACGCGCGCCTTGCTCGACGGCAGCCGCGATATCGACAAGCAATTCGCGCAGATGTCGCTGACGATCGGCGGCGCGTCGACGCAACTGGCGAATGCGTGGACACGCTGGATCGGCGAATCGAACGAAGGCGTCGGCGCCTCGCGCCTGGCTGCGTCGGCCATCTCGCTGCTCGCGGACAATCTCGGCACCGTCGCCACACTCGTTTTGGGTATCGCAACGGTCTGGGGCGTGCGCTACGTCGCCGGTATCACCGCCGCCGCACTCGCGACGCGCGCACAGGCGGCCGCAGTTGCCGCTGCCGCTGCGACGAATACCACCGCGCAGCTCGCGGAGGCCCGCGCCGCTGAAACCGCTGCTGTGGCGCATCTGGCGCGCATGCGTGCGCTCGAAGCCGGTATCAGTTCGACCGGCCGCGCCATTGCCGCCGAACAAGCATTGGCAGTCGCACAAGCCCGCACGATCGCCGCGACCGAAGCGGCGACCGCTGCGGCCATAACGAAGGTCGGCGCACTGAGTCGTCTGGGCTCCGGCTTGTCGGCATTGGTCGGCGGTCCGTTGGGCGCTGCGGTCATCGCGCTCGGTGCGCTCTATCTCGCTTACGAGTCCGTCAACAAGGCGGCAAAGGATTGGGAAGACGGCATTGCAGCCAGTAGCGCGCAGCTCGACAGCGCGGCGGCGAAAACCGTCAGTCTCGACAACGCGATGAAGCAATTGTCGAAGGCGCCGATTCCGCCGATCGCCGATGTCGCGAAGCAGTACATCGACAACGTCGATCTGATTCTCGTCAAGCACACGGAACTGCGCGACCGCACCGCGGCATTGAACGACGCGATCGGCGGCGACTGGCGTGCGCTATTCGCGTCCGGCAACTACACGGCGCCGCCCGAAGTACAGGCGGTTATCGATCAGGTCGTGAAGCTGGAAAACGATCTGCACCGTCTGGAAGCGGCGCAGGCGTCTTTGGGTGCAAGTCTGCGCGGCACGGTCGGCCCGGCGCTCGACGATGCCAGCGCGGCATTCGCGCGCTTTAGGGCGAACGCGGATGTCGGATCGATATTGCTCGGCATCGGCGAAGGATTTACCGCGATCGTCAGCGGCACGCGCACGCTCGCGGCGAATGCGAGTGCCACGGCGTTTTTTGGTGACCTGTCGAAGAAGGCCGCCGACGCCAACGAGAAACTGAAAACCGCCGGCAAGTCGTCGACGGAAATCGCGCGCGCGTATGTCGAACAGGGTTTGGCGGCGGCGCGGCTTGCCGGCCTTTCGGCCGAATTGATCGCGCAGAAGGAGCGCGAAGGCAACGCGTATATCGCGACCGTCGCCGCACTCGATCGCGCGAAGGCGTCGCACACGTCGACGGCATCGGCCGAGCGTTTGCACGACCAGCAGGCGCGCCAGCTCGAAAAGACGATTGAAGCGCAGGCCCAAGCCACCGACGATTTGACGGACATTCAAACCGACCTTGCGGCTGGTTTGAACGGACCTGTCGCGCGTGCGATGAACGAGCATCAGCGTTTGCTTGATCGCATCGCGAAGGCCGCGAAAGTCTGGCTCGACCAGGGACCGCCGACGGCCGCCGTGCAAGCCGAACTCGCGCGCGTGCTCGCCGATGCGAACGCGCAATACGACGTGCGTTTGCGGCAGGCCGAAGACGAAGCCGACGTGGTCGCGCGCACGCTCGAACAGCTCGATCAGGAAATCAGCCTGCGCGGCTTGAGCAACGAAGCGCGCACGGCCGAAGAAGTCGTGATCCAAGCGGTTAATCGCGCGAAGGAACAAGGCAAGCCGCTTTCTGAGGAAGAAATCCGCCAGTTGCGCGCGGGCGTTGTTGCACGTCAGGAAATGCTTCGCAGCATCGACGGCGCACGCGAGGCGTACGAGAACAACCAGCGTGCCTACGGCAACATGGTCAACAGCATGGCCGACCTGGGCGCGGACGTGCTGACGCGCCAGATTCGGACGTGGAGCGATTTTCGCGATGCGCTCGTCGGCATCGTCGTCGACATGGTGCGCCAGATCATCGCGAACTGGCTGCGCGTGCAAATGCTCGGCAATGGTGGCGGCGGCGGATTCATGAATTCCGTCGTGCAGATGTTCAGCGGCGCGGGCGGCGGCGGTGCGAGCGGCGGCGGCTTCAACGCCGGCAATAACTCGCTGACGAGTCGCGCCGGTCAGGCCGTCGCGCCGTGGCTGGCGAACAATCCCGGCTTCGTCGGCAACGTCGGCGCATGGGGCGGCGCAATTGCCGGCGCGAACTACGGTTGGAACAACCGCGGTTCGGGTAACGGCAGCGGTGGTTCTATCGCAGGCGCCGCGACGTATGGCGTTGCCGGTTGGGCGGCGGGCACGGTCGCGGCCGGCGCCGTGCTCGGCGGTTCGGCTGCCGTTGCTGCCGGCGGCACGGCCGTGGCCGGCGCCGCGACCGGCGCGATGGGCGCCATGGCGGCGATCCCGGTGATCGGCTGGATCGCGCTTGCCATTGCGCTGATCGACAAGTTCACCGGTGGAAAAATCTTCGGCTCGCGCTTCAAGCCCGATTGGGCGACGGTCGCACTCAACGTCGGCGAATCCGGCGGCGACGCGACGACGACGATTCGCGAAGTGCGCAACCGCTCGTTGTTCCGTGGCCGCGAGTGGCAGAACCGCGAGGTGGAATCCACCGAAGACGCCGAGCGCGCCGCCGACGAGTTGTTCGAATCGATCGGCCGCGTCATGAAGGACGATGCGCGCCGGCTCGGCATCGAAGTGCCGCCGATCCTCGCCGCGTCGTTGCAGACGATTCAAGACCTCGACGAAAAGGGCCGCATCAAGTCGACCAAGTACGTCGTCGAAATGCTCGGCCGTACCTGGGAGGAAGCGACCGGCGAACTCGCGGCGCTGCGTATCACCGCCGAAGAACGCATTGCCGTTGCCGCTGCCGCGTCGGGCGGCGAAGCCAGCCGCATTGCCGAGCAATGGCGCGACAGCGCCGAGAAGCTGGCCGAAGGCGCGGAATTTCTCATCAACGCGCAGACCGACATCGGTCAAGGGCGCGGCTTGCTCGGCGCGAACTCGACGCTGACGGAAGTCACCGAACTCGTGCAGGACTTGGCGAACGCCGGTGAAACGCTGTCGCAGACGTATGCGCGTCTGACCGTGTCGGCCGAGTCGTGGCGGCGTGCTATCGACATTCTCGGCGTCGACATGCGCACGAGCGGCGATGCGTTCGTGCGCTTCTCGGCCGACATCGTGGAAGCTGCCGGCGGCATCGATCGCGCCAACGCGTTGTGGTCGTCGTTCTTCGAGAACTTCGGCGGCAGCGACCTGATGCAATACCAGCTCGATTCCGTCGTCAACGCGGCCGAGCGCGAGTTGAACGATATCGGCATCGACGGCCTGATCTCGCTCGACGAGTTCAAACAGCGCTTCAAGACCGCGTTGCCGACGCTGACGCCCGAGCAGGTCGTGCAATGGCTCGAAGCCGGCAACGCGTTGGCGGAAGCGACGCGCGCGCAGGAGTCGTACGCGAACGCGCTCAAGGCGTACGACGATTTTGTGTCGGGCCTGCGCGCATCGTTGGAGCCGTTCGCCGAAACGCCGTTCGAAACGGAAATGCGCGCGATCGATCAGTGGCGGCTCGACACGATCGACAGCATGCATCAGCTCGCGCGTGCCGCCGGTCTCGCGGCTGCGAAAGAAGAAGACTTGGCGCTGGTCGAAATGCGCGCTGCGCAGTTGCGTGCACAGGCGATTCGCCAGCTCGAAATCAGCACGCGTGATCTGGTGAGCCGGCTGTATGGCGGCGCGCCGGGCAGCCTCGACGAAGTCACGCGCCGTATCCAGGAATTGGAAGCCGCGCAGTCCGGTGCGATGGCCGGCGTGGGCGACGTCGCCGACGCGAGCGCGCAGCGCTACGAAGACGAGCTGGCAGCGATCGAGCGCATCCGAGGTTTCGTCAATTCGCTGTTGCTCAATCAACAGTTGACGACGCTCACGCCCGAACAGCAACTGGCCGAGGCGCAGCGGCAGTACGACCTCGTCTTGGCGCGTGCGCGCGCCGGTGACGCGCAAGCGATGCAGCAGCTGCCGGACTTGGCGCAACAGCTGCTCGACCGCGCGCGCGGCTACTACAGCTCGGGCGATCAGTACCAAGCCATCTTCGATGCGGTGCGTTCGCAACTGCTCGGCATTTCGCCGTCGTCGCAACCAGGCGGCGGATACGGCACCGGTGGCGCGGTGACGTTTACGGCAAGTGCGGAGCTGCAAGCGCTGTACGAGCGGCGCGATGAACTCCTCGCCGAACAGGAACGCGAAACGCGCCTTGCGATGGCGCAGCAGCTCGCGGTGCAGTTGCGCGAGCTGGGCGAGTCGAGCGGCCGGCCGATTCTGGAACTGGCGGCCTCGCTCGGCGTGAAGCTCGACCAGTTCGTGCGCGATCTGGGTATCGACGTCGCGGACGTGACGGCGCAAACGGTGCTGCAGCTGGCCGACCTTGCTAGCACGCTCGGTATCAGCCTGGGCGAGCTGGCCGGCGCGGTCGGCGCCTCGCTCGGCGAACTGGCCGACGCGAACAGCGCGATCAATGACGCGTTGGAGCAGCGCATCAACGCGCTGCCGGCGGCCGAACGGGCGTTGCTCGAACCGTTGTTCCGCGCGGTCGAAGCCGCCACGAACGCGGCCGATGCGAACGCCGCCATCGCGAGCTTGCAGACAGCGACCAACGCGCTGCCGGCGCAATACCGCGATCTGCTCGCGCCGCTCCTGGGTATGCCGCAGTCGACGCAAACGGCGATCGGCAATACGGCGTCGATGACGGCCGACGTCGCCAGCAACACCGCGAAGTTTGCCGAGGCTGCGTACCACGGCGGCATGTCGCTGGCTTTCCAAGGTGACGTGAGCAATGCATCGCTCGTCGAGATGCATAGCCGCCTCGCCGAGATTCGTGACGCGCTCACCAACGGCGCCGGCATCAACAGCGGCAGCTACGCCGATGCGATCCCGGCATCGAAGACGAGCGGCATCGTCCCGATACGCAACGCGGCGAACGAAGCGACCTTCGGCGCGAGCTGGAACGCATCGAACGCACTGGCCGCGTTCACCCAGACGAACCGCGAGACGCAGCGCGCCATCGCCGACGAACTCAAGCGGCTGCGCGAAGAAGTCGCCGCGCTGCGCGCCGAGCGGCGCGAAGGCGATCGAAGCGTCGTTCGCGCCGTCGAGCGCGTGGAACTGGCGACGAGCGAAAGCGCGCAGACACAGGCGCGTGAATTCCGGCGCGCAAAGGAGAGAGGCGCATAGTGGACAAGGAAAGAGTGCTGCTCGTCGACATCGGCGAGGAAATCGCCTTCGATTCGGCATGGCGGCAGAACGGCGTGCAGGTGACCAATGTCGGCCGCACGCTGCGCCGCACGAGCGGCGCGAGCCTGAACTTCGGTATGACGCGCGTGCTACGGCCGCGCGATAGCGGAAAGCTGTACGCGCGTTTCCGCATCGATTTTCTGCCGGTGAGCGGCGGCCTGCTGGTCGGCTTGGCGACGCCCGCGCTGTTGCCGAATGCCGGTTTCAATATCGGCTCCGAGGCGAACGGCTGGAGCTACGCGGCCGACGGCTTCGTCTGGAACAGCGGCACGCCGACCGGCTTTGTTGCGTCGGTCGTCGGCGACATCATCGACATGGCCGTCGACCTCGACAACGGCAAGCTTTGGTTCGGCCGCAACGGCGTGTGGTTCGGCAGCGGCAATCCAGTGACCGGTGCGGCACCGCAGTTTTCCAATCTGTCGGGGCCGCTGTATCTGGCCATGTCGTGCTACAGCCTCGGCGCCGGTGCCACGGTGTTGCCCGACGACGCCGAGCTACGCGCGACGTGTCCGGCGGGCTTCACGCCGTTCGGCAATCTCGCGCGCATCGCGAGCCGGGGCTTTGCGACAAGTCCGAGCGACACGCCAGCGAGCGTGTACTACGAAGGATGCATCGCGGCCGACGGCGATCCCGTCTACGACCGGCGCGTGTCGTGCGTGATCTGGGATCGCGGTCAGCGCAGCAGCACGACGCTCGGCGATCTGGAACTGATCAACGTCGAAGGCACGTTGGACTACCTCATCGACTACGACTGCCACGACGTGCCGGTGCGCATTCGTCGCGGCTATCTGGGCGATGCGGTATCCGCGTTTATCGATCGCGCGGCGGCGCGCATCGAGCGCATCGACATCTCGACCGAGGAACGCTCGCGCGTCGTGTTCGCCGATCCGGGCGCCGCGCTGCAACGGCCAGTACCGCGCGCGACCTTCGCCGCGACCGTTCCGAATACCGCCGTTGCGAACACGCCGCAGCCGCTCGCACTCGGCAATGTGCGATGGGCGCCGCTGACGATCGTCGATGCGCCGAACCTCGAATACGCATTGGCCGACAGCGCGCCGTTCGGCGGCATCGTCGAAGTGCGCGACCAGGGCGTCGTGCTGACGCCGATGATCGGCTACGGCCCGTCGTCACGCGCCGACACGCTCGGCCTGCGGCGGCTCACGAATCCGGCCGGTCGCCAGTGCGCGAGCCTGCGCGGTGCGTGCAAGGT
This sequence comes from Tahibacter soli, assembly GCF_025717065.2. GTDB lineage: Bacteria > Pseudomonadota > Gammaproteobacteria > Xanthomonadales > Rhodanobacteraceae > Tahibacter > Tahibacter soli. The sequence continues at coordinate 25,972 of NZ_JAOVZO020000015.1, forward strand.
CGTCGCGACGATCGTCAACGACGATTTTGCGTTGTGGACCGGCGACAACCCGAACGGCTGGACATTGCTCAACGGCCCTGAAACAGCGGCCGTCAGCGTGTCTCAGGTTGGCAGCTTGGCGCGCTTGCGTAGCGACGGCAGCAAGTTCATCGGCATTCAAATCGGCGCGCTCACAGCCGGCAAGCTCTACGCGTATGAGCTGGTGATCAATTCGCGTATCGCGGGCAAAGTCAGGGTCACGATGCCCGGCTTCGGCGACTGCGCGCGTGCCGACCGCATCGGTACGCATCGCGGCGCGTTCGTTGCCGCCGGATCGGGACCGATCGCGCTGGCGACGGATGCCGAGGCGACGGATATTTACGTCGATCGCTTCGTGCTGCAGGAAGTCCAAGTCATCGAGCGCCTCCCGGACTGGATGACGGAGCTTTGCATCACGCGTGCCGGCATCCCGGCCGACAAGGTCGATATTGCCGGCACCATCACGGCGTTGGACACGGCCGCGCCGGTGCCGCTCGCGGTGTTCAGCGACAAGGCGCTGCAACTGGCCGATTTGCTGAAGCAGACGCTCGACAGCTTCGCCGGCTGGTACTGGTGGGATCGCTTCGGCGTCCTGCGCGTCGGCCGTCTGTCGCTGCTCAACAAGGTGAACTCGGTCGCGACGTTTACCGACATCGAGCTGCACGGCCCGATCGGCGTCGAACTGGATACCGCGCCGGGTTTGTCCGACACGGTCGCTGCGCTGCGCAACTACTCGCCGCACGAGACGAGCGAAATTGCCGGCAGCGTGCAGGCGACGGCGGACGCGGGTCTGCTCGCGGCCGAATACCTCATCCGCAAGACCACGACCAATCGCCTTGCGGCGGCGTATGCGCGTGCGAGAGGCGCCGAACCGATCGTGTCGCTGCTCACCACGGAAACAGCCGCACAGACGCTCGTGAACTACCTCGCGACGTTCTACGCCGTGCCGCGCCAATTCTTCACGTTCAGCGCCTTCGTCGACGACGCCGACATCGCCGCGACCGAGCCGGGCCAGATCGTCACGATCAAGACCGACCGCACGCGCCGCTACGGCCTCAAGGACGGCCGGCAGGTGCAAATCCTCGGCGTGAATTCGCGCCTGCTCTCCAATCTCTGCAACTTCGTGGCAATCGGATAACCCATGGCCGGCGCATATTTCCTCTACAACGACATCTTGGCTGCCGCAAACGCGGTGCCGACCTTGAGCCACGTCAACGTCGGCAGCAGCGTATCGGTGCCGACGCTGCCGCTCGCGAATCTCTTGGATCGCCGTGTCGCGAAGGTCGCGCGCGTGCAACGGCCGAATGCGGCGGTCGACTCGACGTCGGTCTTTTCCTTTCCGCTCGCGACCTTTGGCGGCGACAAGCGCATATCGGCTATCGCGATCGTCGGGTTCAAGCTGACGGCCAGCAACGGCCAGGACATCACGACCCGCGCACGTTTCACCGTCGACGTATACGGCACGCCGTCGCTGATCGTTCACAGCAGTCCGCAGTTCGGCATCATTGGCACGGCCGGTGCGGTGCCGGCTGGCGCGCCGTCCATCGTCGTCTACGTGTTCCCGACGCCGGTCACGGCGACGGACAAGATCGTGCTGTCGGTGACGCAGCCGTTCCCGACGTCGACGGGGACGGAGATTCTGGACATCGGCCGCGTGTATGCGGCTGACGGCGTCGCCTTCAGCGAAGGCGTCGATGCCGACTGGAATATGACGATGGCCGACTCGGCGCGCGTGATGCGCAGTCGCGGTCAGCAAATTTACGCCGAAGCCGTACCGCGCTACCGCGTCGGTCAGTTCCGGCTACCGAGCGTCCCGGAAGCGCTGGCGATCGGCACAGTCAGTCAGCCGAACCGGCCGAACCTGCAATTGATGGGGCTTCAAGTGGGCGTTAGCGGCGAAGTGCTGGTGGTGCCGCGCAGCGATGACGCGCTCGCGCTGGGGCGCCTCGCGATCTATGGGCGCTTTACGCGGCCTGTACAGGTGCGGCATCTGTCGGGCGAGCTATTTTCGTGCGATCTTGAAGTAGAGGAAGGTCTGTAGCAACGCGCTAGTGTCTATGGGCTGGAGTGGCAATCTCCAGTTCCTTGTTAGCCTTCGCTACACCGGTCTTCCGGAAATGAATGCCAAGCCCCCAAGTGTAGGAACGCCGCATGTCATCTTCCGACTACATAGGGTACGCACCGCTGTACCATTTTTCGTGTGATTGCGAGAGCTTTGCCATCACGCCAGACGTTTACATACAGCGCCTCGTTGGAAACGATGACGTTGAACTCAACGAGTTGACAACGCATGAGCGAAGCAAGCTCTCCTACGACGTACAGTACTGGTTGGTGGTCAAAGACGCCGCAAGTAAACACTCGCTTCAAGTACGCGTAAATGATTGGATGCTCGCGCTATGGGTTGTGCGGCCGACGCGGCTAGAGCTGCGCTTTCTCTTTAAGAATTTCCCTGACGGACGGAAGGGCTTCTCTAGGCTGTGTCCGATCGATTGGAACAGAGAAGACGTCGAGCACGGCCCGTTCACCTCAACCGAGTTGCACCAGGCACAGAAAGTGTTTGCAGTGTTTGAGTCGATCACGCCCGAATCGCGCTTGGGGATGGCGCTTTCGCTTACGTACGAAGCAATTTCGCAGCATCGCTGGCACGCAGGCATCGTCCTGTATAGCGCCGCTGTAGAAACATTGCTCACCAACGATCGCAAGGAAAGGGTGACGCTTCAGCTTGCAAAGGCCTATTCAGCCTTAGTTGCTCCGGGTGCGGCTGATCGCAGCAAGGCTGAGAAGGCGCTTCGAGCAGCCTATGTTGTGCGCTCGGATATCGTGCACGGCCGGAACCAGCTAGAAGAAAAAAACAACGAGCGACTGCGTGCATTGGCGTTGTGGGCTGCCATCACGCGCGACATCTGGCAGGTCGTAGTCGTCGAGCCGGCGGCACTGCAAGCATTGCAGGACACTGACCCCGTGCGAAAGGCGTTCTTGGACAAGCGATGACCGAAGAACCCCGGGCGCATGCCCGACGCAACTCTCGGGTTGTAGTAGCTCGCGGGTTGTAGTAGCTCGGTCGAAATCCTTTGAGTAACTAGATCACACCAGTTGTCGCCGACGATCAACCAACTTGTCGCGCTACAATCAGGCCCGCAGGGGACGCACACGGATGTGCGTCGTCCGCCGTGGTCCATGGATGGACCATCGGCGGACCCCGCCGGGCGCTTGCGGTCCCCGTAGGGCAGGATGCCCGGAGGGGCGCGGCAGCTGGGGTGGTTTTCTTTGCTTACTTTCTTTGTCCACCACAAAGAAAGTAAGACGCACGCCGGCAGGCGGGCGGAACGCTTTGTTCAACGCCAAACGAATACTACGAAGTGGAAACGAAACCTGTTGTCGAAAGTCGAACGAAAACTACAAAGCGACCGTCAAAAACAACAACGACGCCAAAAGCTGCGCCCCAGCTCGCACCGAGTTGAAGAGAAAAGGAAAGAAGAAGCGAGTGTGGGTTACGACCCGAACCCATCCTCGAAAATCCGATCGACCACCGCCGACCGACAAGCCGCGCCACCGGCCTCGATGCGAACGTTGTCGATCGACCAACCCTCGTCCGTCACGCCCGTGTCGCTCGTCAGGCGAAAACGCACCTTGACGTTCGCCTGGTTCGCCGCCTGCGGCAGCGGCACGCTCGCGTTCTGCCACGCCGTCTGGCCGTCGCAGCGCATCACTTCCGTCCAGGCACCGCCGTTCGCCGAAATCTCGACGCGGCCGTAATCGTAGCCCGCCTCGGTGCGGCACTTGTGGTCGAAGCGCAGCACCGCTTCGTCGTAGCCGGTGAAGTCGATCGCAGGCGACGTCAGGCTGACGTCGATATTGTTGCCGTAGCTGCCGGCCGGGCTGTCGGTCCATACCTTCGTCGCGTTGCCGGACACGTTGTTCGCAACGGCCCAGGGCGACTGCGCGACCCAGCCGGGGTTCGCACCTTCCACGTTGTCGGCGAACCGCGCGCACTTGGGCAGCAGCGCGAAATCGCGCGTCACGTCGCTGCCGCCGGCCAACACCAGGCCGCTCACGCGCTCGGTCATGTAGCCCGGCGCGCTCGCTTCAACGTCGAGCGTACCGGCGCGCAACGCCCGCGTGTACCCGCCGTTCGCGGCGGTCGCGAACGTGGCGGTGCCGATCTTCATCTGCGCGACGAGCGGCGCTTGCGTCGATCCGTCGGTCACGTTGCCGTGCACCGTCGCGATCTCGTTCGCCTGCGCGACTTCCACGAACACGGCCTGCGGCGCACCTTTGGCGCCGCCGCTGTCGACGCCCTGCACGTAGACGAGATGCTTGCCGCTCGCCATGCCGGTCGTGTCGAGCGTCGCCTGCACGGCTTCGCTGCCGCTGTTGAACGTGCCGTCCGTCGCCGTCATCGGCCGGTCGACGGCGCCGATCTCCCACGGCAGGGCGTCGATCGTATAGCTCGCCGACGCGATGTTCTGCGTCGTCGGCACCGGCGGGGCGCCGGCTTGCGGCTGCGGTGTGGTGTTGATGCGCGTATCGTCGACGCGCGCGGTCAGCGCGACCGGCTGGCCTGCGACCACGAGTTCGGGCGTCGCCGCGATCGTCGTCGTATCGGGACCGAACGGCAGCTTGTACGGTGCGTACGTCGTGCGCGCGGCGTAGCGCAGCGCGTCGAAGTTGATAGGAAATGTGGAACTTTCAAAACTGGAGCAGCTCTCGAAGAAATCGACGCCGAGTTCGATCGTGTAGCCGGGAACGCCGAGCTTGCCGTACGCGGTGTCGTCGGTCGTGCCGGTGGTGGGATAAAGGCCGATCGACTGCTGCGGGTCGTAATTGTTGAACCAGCCGATGCGCCGGCCCAGGATCTCCAGCGCGGCGCCGTTCGGCGCGACCGTCGTCGTATCGCCCCACGGCCACAGTACGAGTCTTGAGAAGCTGTGGATGTCGAAGAACAGGCCCTGCGTCGTGTCCGGCGCGGGCGTCGCGGTGTCGTCGGGCCGCAGATCGGGAAAGATGCTCTCGATGTAGCTCACGACCGACTGCGTTTCCGGTTCAGACGCGCCGCCCGGACCGCGGTACGTGGGATCGCATTGCGAACTGCTCGCGCCCGCGCCGCCCCAATGGAACGGAAAGTTGCGGTTGAGGTCGACGCCGGGACCCGGCTGGTTCGGGTTCGAGCCGCAGTACGTGGTGTTCGCGTTCTTGCGCCACGACAGGCCCGTTTCCGCCTTCTTGCGGCCGTCGGGATTGGACTGCAGCAGCAGGTGGAATTCGGTGTGGTCGAGCAGCCACGTCGCCTCGGCGTTCGTGCCGTAACCGTTGACGAGCCATTCGGCGAAGCGCGTATTGAGTTCGGCCGTCGTGTATTCGCGCGCATGGATCGCGGTCATCGCGAAGAACTTCGGCTTCGGTTGCGTGTTCGCGGTGTTGGTGAGCTTGAGCACGACGAGGTCGTAGCCGGGATTGCCGCCGGCCGTGACCTTGTCCCAGGTGTCGCCAATGTCGATCTTGCTGGCGAGTTCGGGGTGCGCGGCGATCAGCGCGTCGACCGACGCCTGCGTTTCTTCGACCGTGCGATAGCACGCGAAGCCGGGAATGCTCTTGAGCGAAACGCCCGGTTTCTGCAGCGCCAGCGACGCGGTCGCCGGCTTGTCGGTTTCCACGCGCACGCGCTGCTGCGCAAGCCATTGCCGCTGCGCGGCGTCGGCCTCGACCGTGACGACGCCTTTCTTGCGGTCGACGCGCATGTGCCCGAACTGCTCGCTCATGCGCGCGATCAGCGCGGGGTCGAGCGAATAGACCTGCACGATCTCGGGCGACTCGGGTTGCGCGGCCGAGGCGACGCCGACGGCGAGCGCGCCGGAAACGGCGGCAGCGAGTAACCAACCTGGATGGCGCATGCGTGACCCCGGATGCCGATACAGCATGCGATCTTAAGCGCCGGCACTGCTGCGGTGTTGTTACCGCAGTGCAGCATTTCGCAAATTTTGATGCGTCCCGCGCCTTGCGGCGGAGGGCGGTTCGTCCGTTTCGTCCGATGTTTCGGTCGCCAGTCGGGCAGCGTGCTAGCCGGCTTGCGCGGTTCCGGGGAAGTCGCCGGCGCTTGCGCACTGCCTTCGGCGTGCGGACGCTCGACCGGCGATACGGCGGGCGCGAGCGCGGGAGTGCGCGGCATGTAAGTCGCGGTGAGCCGGTCGGTGCAGCAGAACAACGCTGCGACGGCGGCGGCAACAATCCACTTGTTTGCCATGATGTGTTCCGGTTTCTTCGGGTGCGACGATTGTCGGCGCGAGCGCGAGCAAAAAGACGTAGCGCCCGTAAGCGATGCGGCGTGACACGCGTCATGTGCGGGCGACTGTTCGGATGCGCGCGTGCGCGGCGTTCGGTTTTCGGTTCGCATCCTTCGCTGCGAAGGTCGACGGGAGTGCCGCGATGGGCTTGTGGGTGTGCGTCGGGTTGCTGTCCCGGATGATCGAAAACGAATCGGAGTTCGTCGACGCGATTCGCGCGGAATTCGCCGTGATCGACGCCATGCTGCGTGCGCGCGGACTGCCGGGATTCGTCGAGCCCGAGCGCGTGTCGCCGCCGCCGTCGCGTGCGGGTCTCGATACGGTCTCGTATTCGTCGCTGCACTATCTGCGCCGTGCATACGCGCACATCGTCGCGTACGGCGAACTGCCGTCGCTGCCCGACGGGGCCGAGGCGGCGAGCCGGGATCCGGTGGTGGATATGATCTCGTTGCCCGAACATCACCTGCTTTGGCATTCCGACGCCGACGGCTACTACGTGCCGGTCGATTTCGAGGAGGCGATCGACGATCAAGGCATGCCGGGCTGGGCGCTCGGATCGAGCGTGCGTCTGCGCGACGAGCTGGCCGGCATCGCGCCTTTTCTCGGCATACGGCTCGAAGACGGTCGCCTGAGCGATGCCGAGGCCGCGAGAATCAACGATCTCGTCGACGCGAACGCGCCCTGGTTCGTCGAGCTGATGGTGTGGCTGGCACTGTTCGAAGCGGCACGCCTGAGCATCGAGCATCGTACGGCGATCGTTTTCTGTTGAGGCTTCGATCGGGGCGACGTCCGGCCCCGATGCGCGTGCGACGACAACCCTGCGGCACGCGGTGCGCACTCAGTCGGTGCGGGCGCCGCGCGTTCGCGGCGTGCGCGCAACGCATCCGGGCGTCGCGGCAACGCGGCGCCGTCCGGTACGGCGGCACGATGAAACTCCAGGCTTTGGTACGACTGGCCGCGCTCGCGTGCGTGCCGGCGGCGTCCGCGTTCGCGGCGGACCACGAGGTATCGGTCGGCGGCGGCGCGATGCGTTTCGCGCCGTCGGATCTGACGATACGCGTCGGCGACACGGTGACGTTCGTCAACGCCGGCGGCACGCACAACGTCGTCGCCGACGACGGCTCGTTCCGCTGCGCCGCGGGGTGTTCGACCGACGGCCCGAACCGCGCGGCCGTGGGCTGGTACACGACGCTCAAGGCCGAGGGGGCGGACCCCGACGGCTACTGCGGCCCGTATGGCGGTTACGGTTGCGACGACGCGCCGGGCGACCCGAGTTCGGCCGCGTGGCGCACGACGCTGACGTTCGGCGCGCCGGGCACGGTCGGCTATCACTGCGAAGCGCACGGCGGGCCCGGTTCGGGCATGTTCGGCCGCATCGTCGTCGAGGCGTCGGGCGGGGGCGGTTTCCGCATCGGCCCGTCGATCACCGGCAACTGGTACGACCCGTCGCAGAACGGCCATGGCGTCCAGCTCGAGATGATCGGCGAAACCCTCGTCACGGCGATCTGGTTCACGTTCGACGCCGCCGGCGCGCCGGCGTGGATCGTCGGTTCGGGAACGGTCGACGGCAATCGCATCGCGATGCAGGCCGGCCGCTCGAGCGGCGGACGCTTTCCCCCGAACTTCGATCCGGCGGCGATCGTCGCGCGACCGTGGGGAACCCTGACGTTCACGTTCGACGGATGCGCGAGCGGCAAGGTCGACTGGACCTCAACCGACCCCTCGTTCACCGCCGCGGGCACCTTGCCGCTGGTGCGTCTGACGCAGGTGCAGGGCATGGCTTGTCCTTAGCGCCAAGGCGCGCTCGAACTGCGACATTTGTTCGTACGAAACTTTTCGTTGACTGCGCAAAAGTCGCGACATAGCATGCGGTCACGCGATGACGGCCGACACCGCGTCGGCCGCGCGAACCCGAGGGGGTGTCTATGTATCGCTGGATAGTGCATGTGGTGCTGGCGGCGGGTTTGGCGGCGGCCGCGACGGCCGGCGCCGCGAACGACAAGACCGAGCGCGTGCTGACCGCCGAAACCAGGAGTGCGTTCGAGGATCAGGTCGCGGCCATCCGCACCCAGCTCGGCAGCGGAGGGCACTATGAATTCGCGACGCCTGCCGATCGCCAGGTGATCGACCGGCGCTTCGACGAAATCGCGGCGATCCTCGCCCGCTACGAGATCGGCGCGCCGCTCGCGAACGACGACAAGGTTGCGCTGTTCGTCGCACAAGAAGACGTCAACGCGATCCTGACCAAGCGCGACGGACGCCGGTTGATCTGCGAGTCCGTGACGATTTCGGGCTCTCACCGCAAGCAGAAAGAATGCGTGACGCTCGCCGAGCGCGAACGCGCACGCCGCGACGGCCAGCAGTATCTGCACGAATCGAATCGCAAGACGGTGTGCCTCAAGTGCGGCGAAACCGAAGTGTGGGGCGGCGGAACGCCCTTCGGGCGCTGAGCGCGACGTTTCGTCCGCGCGGCGGGTTTTCGCGCGGATCGGGACAGACGAGAAAAGGATCTCGAATCGCGCGGATCGGGACAGACGAGAAAAGGATCTCGAATCGGGACAGACAGAAAATCGTTGGTCGAGCTTGTCCGCCGGACGGGCGCGAACCCTCGGATCGTGTCTGTCCCGATTCGTCGCGCGTGCGGACAAGCGCGGGTTGCCCGCTAGGCGACCCTGGCCGCGTCGGCAGGCTCGCCGACGACGTCGATGCTGGCGGTCGCGATCAGCGCTTGCGCGGCTTGTTCGGCTGACAATCCGGCCGCGTCGACCACGGTCGCGCCTTCGCCGTACGGCCCCCATTCGGCGATATCGGTCTGCGTGAAGATCGCCGCCGTGCGCGTGCCGCTGGCGCGGGCAAGGTGCATCACGCCGCAGTCCAGGCAGATCAGCAGCGATAGTTGGGACAGCACCGACGCAAGCTTGCGCACGTGACTGGAGTAGTACGCCGGATAGCGCGAATCGAGCATCGATACGGCGTTCATCGGCACGATCTCGACGATCGCGAATTCGCTGAAATGCGCGTCGATCGCGGGCATGAACTCGCGCCACCAGGCAGGGCTCAACAGCTTGGCGCCGGTGGCGTTGGCGAACACGCCGATGACGCCGCGACGACCGCACCCGGGCGCCGCCTGCGCCGCCAGCCGGGCGAGCACCTGCGCACCCGACTCGCGCTCGGACGGGTTCAACCGCAGATCCAGCGGCGGGTAGGGCATCGCTGCGCGCCGCAGTGCCGAGCGCAAGAGGTACACCGGATATTGCCCGTTGTGTCGCGGCGCCTCGTCGGGAGAAACGGCGCAACTGATTTCACCGCTTTTTCGTTCCCCGGCAAAACCGAGCTTGTAGTGCGCGCGGCTGCGCAACAGCAGCGCGCGACCGGTTTGCGAGCGCGGATCGGTGTCGATGGCCAGGTCGTATTCGGCGCGCTGCAGCCGGCGCAGACAGCGCAGCAATGCCAGGGGATGACGCAATCCCCGCCGCGGCAGGCAGATCACGTCGCGTACGCAGGCGTAGCCGCGAAAAATCTCCGGCGCGATCGGATTGCGCGAGACGATGTCGACCTCGGCGCCCGGCCAGATGGCTTCGATCTCCTGCAGCAACGGCGTGATCAGCAAGGTATTGCCGAGACTGTGGCTGATGCGGCAGATAAGAATGCGGAACACGCCGCGCGGCAGCAGAACCCCGGCGTCGGCGGTGTCGCCCGGACCAGCGAGGAGACGCATGCCGCGAGCGGCGAGGCGGCTACGCAAAGCGTGAATGTCCATCATCGCGGCGACCGCCGAGGGTGGGTGCACGAGTACGCCGCCGGCGTCGCCGCGGCCGGAACGGCGCGCGTGCTTGCAGCCGTTCGACAGAAGGACATTCTCGCGGTGCGACGGGTGTCTAAAGGCGAAAATGCCGAGGAAGGTTCTAGCAGCGGCAACATGAACAAAGCCGGATCGGCGGGGGAGGGAGCGCTCGGATCGTATCTGCCAGATTGTTCGATACGATACGGTACGCATGGATGAAAGCGATGGTGTGACCGCAAGATTGGTACATTCCGGGTCTTCCGTGCAGGCGTACTGTGAGGTGCGGGCCGGATGTTTATTGTTGTCCATATCCATTTGTTAAAAATTGGATATGAACTGCGGGCGCGGCTGCAAAGACGTGCCGGCAGGCGGGACCGTCGCATGAACGGGGAAGGCGTTGAAGTCGCGATCGCGGGCTTGAGGTTTCCGTGCGTTGGCGTGTGCGGTTCGGGACAGTCACGAGTCGGGACAGCCACGAATCAGGACAGCCACGAATTCCGGGCGCACGAATCTTGACTGTCCCTATTCCAATTGGACTGTCCCTATTCCAGTTGCATCCGTATAGATGCTCAGCGATGCGCGCCGGATGACGCGGCGTCGGAACCGCCGCTGCCGCGCACGCGTCGCACGATGCGTTGCAGTAGGGCGTAGGGCGGATAGTCGCGGCATCGCCAGTATCGGCGCTGACGGTAGTAATGGCCCCAATAGCTCGCGGCCCGCGATTGCGTCGTCGCGACGAACGCGGGGTTGTCGCGAGCCAGCGCATCGAGCAGCGCCGGATTCACGGCTTCCAGCGCAGCTGCGGCGCGTTCTGCGATGTCGTTGACGTAGTCGCCAAGCAGCGCGACGACGAACGGCACCACCCAGGGGTATTCGACGCCGGTGAGTTTGCCCAGGCAGTCTTCACGAACGTAGCCGTCGTAGTCTCGCGTGCCGAGGCACAACGCGAGCAGCCGTACGTCGCCGGCTGCCGTCGAGAGGGTGGCCCGCAGCCTTTCCGGGTCGAGGCGGATGCGATAGGGCACCGACAGCTTTTCGCCGGCGACGGAGACGGCGAAACCGGCGTCCAAGGGGCCCGACGGGCGGACGAGAGCGCCGAACAGCGCGGTAGCGATCGGTTCGATAGCGGCGGGAAACGAAGGAACGTATTGCACAGCAACCTCATGCCGGTGTTCGTCATTCGCCGACGTTTGCGCCTGCACCGGTTTCGTTGCCGCAGGGGCCGGATGCTACGCCCGAACGCGCGCTTTGCAAGTTCCGGCGCCGGTCATGCTCGAATCGCGGAATCCCGGGCCTGAATCCGGGACAGCCTGAATCCGGGACAGCCTGAATCCGGGACAGCCTGAATCCGGGACAGCCTGAATCCGGGACAGCCTGAATCCGGGACAGCCTGAATCCGGGACAGCCTGAATCCGGGACAGCCTGAATCCGGGACAGCCTGAATCCGGGACAGCCTGAATCCGGGACAGCCTGAATCCGGGACAGCCTGAATCCGGGACAGCCTGAATCCGGGACAGCCTGAATCCGGGACAGCCTGAATCCGGGACAGCCTGAATCCGGGACAGCCTGAAACCGGGACAGCCTGAAACCGGGACAGCCTGAAACCGGGACAGCCTGAAACCGGGACAGCCTGAAACCGGGACAGCCTGAAACCGGGACAGCCTGAAACCGGGACAGCCTGAAACCGGGACAGCCTGAAACCGGGACAGCCTGAAACCGGGACAGCCTGAAACCGGGACAGCCTGAATCCGGGACAGCCTGAATCCGGGACAGCCTGAATCCGGGACAGCCTGAATCCGGGACCGCCAGGATCCGTCGCAGGCCGGATCGAACGAAAGCCATTCTTCGTGGCAAAAGCCGTACGTCCCGCGCCACGCCTGTCGCCGCGCGATACCCGCCGAACTCGCCGACCGTCGAAATCTGGCATCCTGCCGGGTTTACTCCGCCGTCCGTCGTGAGCTACTATCGTCCAATGTACTAATGCGCTATTACATTGAATGATCCGCCCCCGCGCTGTCGCCCGATCGCAGGCATCACCATGAAAAGACGTTTCCTCGAGCCTGAAAACCTGTCGATTCCGGCCGACGAAAGCCTGTGCCGCGCGCTGCTGTCGCTCGATACGCCGCAGGAGATGCTCGCGTTCCTGCGCGACCTGTGCACGCCGGCCGAGCTCGAAGCGCTGGTCGATCGCTGGCGCGTCGTGCCGTATCTGCTGCAAGGCTACGCGTACCGCGAAATCCACGATCGCACGTCGGTCAGCGTCACCACGATCGGCCGCGTCGCGCGCTTCCTGCAGCAGGGCAACGGCGGCTATCTCGCGGTCGTCGCGCACCACGCGCTGCCCGCGCTGCCGAAACCGATCCGCCGCCGCGCGGGAGCACCGATCGTTCCGCCCGCGGCGCCGGCCGCAAAAGCCGCTTCCGCGCCGGCCGCGCGCTCGCGCACCGGAGGCAAGTCATGAAGCCGCGCGACCGCCTGCGCATCGCCGTGCAGAAATCGGGCCGCCTCGGCGATCCGTCGCAGGACTTGCTCGCGCGCTGCGGCCTCAAATTCCGTCAGAGCCGCGACAAGCTGTTCTGCTTCGGCGAAAGCCTCGCGATCGACCTGCTGCTCGTACGCGACGACGACATCCCCGGCCTCATCGCCGACGGCGTGTGCGATCTCGGCATCGTCGGCCGCAACGTGCTCGCCGAACAGCAGGCCGCGGTCGCGGCACGCGGCGAAACGCCCGCCGTCGACGAACTGCGTCCGCTCGGCTTCGGCCGCTGCCGATTGTCGATCGCGGTGCCGCAGGAGCTCGACTACGCCGGTCCGTCGTCGCTGGCCGGACTGCGCGTGGCCACGACATACCCCGCGCTGACGGCGGCGTGGTTCGCGGCGAACGGCGTCGACGCAAAGGTCGTGCTGCTCAAGGGCTCGGTCGAGATCGCACCGAAGCTCGGCACGGCCGACGCGATCTGCGATCTCGTGTCGACCGGCTCGACGCTCGTGGCGAACCAGCTGCGCGAGGCGGCGGCCATTCTCGACAGCGAAGCCGTGCTCGCCGGCGCCGGCGTCGCGCCGAACGACGAACGCGGCGAACTTCTGGAATTGTTGCTGCGGCGCATCGACGGCGTGATCCAGGTGCGCGAATCGAAACTCGTGATGCTGCACGCGCCACGCGCGTCGATCGCCGGCATCGCGCGCCTGCTGCCGCCCGGGCAGCGTCCGACGATCACGCCGATCGAAGGCAGTCCGGACGAGGTCGCGCTGCAGGCCGTGTGCCACGGCGCGATCACCTGGCAGCACCTGGAAGACATGAAGCGCGCGGGTGCCAGCGGCATGCTGGTGCTGCCGGTGGAGAAAATGCTCGCATGAACATTGTGGAATGGTCGGCATTGGACGCGACGGCGCGCGCCGCGATGCTCGAACGCGCGCCGGAGGCGCAGAGCGTCGAACTGCGCGACGGCGTCGCGCGCCTGATCGCGCAGGTGCGCGCCGACGGCGATTCGACGCTGCGTGCACTGACGCGTCGCTACGACGGCTGCGAACTCGGCGCGCTGGCGGTGTCGGCCGGCGAGTTCGACGCCGCCGACGCGCTGGTGGCGCCCGAACTCAAGCGGGCGATCGGCGAGGCGCGCGAACGCATCGAACGCTTTCATCGCGCGACGGCACCGGCCGACGTCGCGCTCGACACGGCGCCCGGCGTGCGCTGCGAGCGCGTGCTGCGCCCGCTGCGCCGCGTGGGCCTGTACGTGCCGTCGGGCAGCGCGCCGTTGCCGTCGACCGTCCTGATGCTCGCCGTGCCGGCCGCGATCGCCGGCTGCCACGACGTCGTCATGTGCACGCCGGCGAACGCGCAGGGCGACTGCGATCCGCTCGTGCTGCATGCGGCGCGCGCGTGCGGCGTCAAGCGCGTGTTCAAGCTCGGCGGCGCGCAGGCGATCGCCGCGATGGCGTACGGCACCGAGTCGGTGCCGCGTTGCGACAAGCTGTTCGGCCCCGGCAACGCGTGGGTGACCGAAGCGAAGCGACAGGTGGCGCTCGATCCGCAAGGCGCCGCGATCGACCTGCCGGCCGGTCCGTCCGAGGTGCTCGTGATCGCCGACGCATCGGCCGATCCCGGCTTCGTCGCGGCCGATCTGTTGTCGCAGGCCGAACACGGTCCCGATTCGCAGGCCATCCTGCTGTCGCCGTCGAGCGCGCTGATCATGGCCGTGGAAGCGGCGATCGAAGCGCAGCTCGCCGACCTGCCGCGCGCCGATCTCGCGCGCCGGGCGCTCGCGCACAGTCGCCTGATCCACGTGCCGGATCTCGCGACCGCGGTGCGCGTCAGCAACGACTACGCGCCGGAACACCTCATTCTCAATGTGGAAAACGCACGTTCGTGGCTCGCGCAGGTCGACAATGCCGGGTCGATCTTTCTCGGTCCGTGGTCGCCCGAGGCGGTCGGCGACTACTGCAGCGGCACCAACCACGTGCTGCCGACGTACGGCCATGCGCGCGCGTGGAGCGGCGTGTCGGTCGCGAGTTTCGTCAAGCTCGTGACGGTGCAGGAGCTGAGCGCGGACGGCCTGCGCGCGATCGGGCCGTGCGCGGCGACGCTCGCGCGCGCCGAAGGGCTCGACGCGCACGAACGCGCCGTGACGCGCCGCCTGCGCCGCCTGGCGGAGAACGCGGTATGAGCATCGTCGATCTCGCGCGGACGGAAATCCGCGCGCTCGCGCCGTATTCGTCCGCACGCATGGAGGCGAGCGGCGGCACCGTTCTGCTCAACGCGAACGAATCGCCCTGGGCGCCGATGGACGGCGACGGCCTCAATCGCTACCCCGATCCGCAGCCGCGCGCGCTCGTCGAAGGTCTCGCCGCGCTGTACGGCGTCGACGCGGCGAACGTGCTCGTCGGCCGCGGCAGCGACGAGGCGATCGATCTGCTCGTGCGCGCGTTCTGCCGCGCGGGATACGACGCGGTCGTCGTTTCGCCGCCGACGTTCGGCATGTACGCGGTCGCGGCGAACATCCAGGGCGCGACGGTGATTGAAGCGCCGCTGGCGGACGATTTCTCGCTCGACGCGGATGCGCTGCTCGGGCGCGTCACGCCGGCGGTGAAGCTCGTCTTCGTCTGCACGCCGAACAACCCGACCGGAAACGTCGTGGAACTTTCCACGATTGAACGTATCGCCGACGCGCTCGCCGGCCGCGCGCTCGTCGTCGTCGACGAGGCATACGCGGAATTCGCGGGTTCGCCGAGCGCCGCGACGCTGCTCGATCGCCACGACAACGTCGCCGTGCTGCGCACGCTGTCGAAGGCGTACGCGCTCGCCGGCGCGCGCGTCGGTACGCTCGTGGCACGCGCCGACGTCGTCGCGCTGCTGCGCAAGATCATCGCGCCGTACCCGTTGCCGCAGGCGAGCGTCGACGCGGCGCTGCGCGCGATCGATGCCGACGGCCTCGCGCTGACGCGCCGCCGCATCGCAACGCTCGTCGCCGAACGCGAGCGCCTGCGCACGCTGCTGCCGACGCTGCCGGGCGTGCGCGGCGTGCTGCCGTCGTCGGCCAATTTCCTGACCGTGCGATTCGACGATCCGCGCGGCACGTATGCGGCATTGCTCGCGGCGGGCATCGTCGTGCGCGACGTCGGACGGTATCGCGGCCTCGGCGACTGCCTGCGCATCAGCATCGGTACGCCCGACGAGAACGCGCGCGTCGTCGGCGTGCTCGCGGCACGACGGGAGGCCGCATGAGCCGCCGCAAGATCCTGTTCGTCGACCGCGACGGCACGTTGATCGTCGAGCCCCCGGACTTCCAGATCGACGCGTACGAGAAGCTCGCGCTGCTGCCGGGCGTGATCGGCGCGCTGCGCCGCTGCGTCGACGCCGGCTACGAACTCGTCATGGTCACGAACCAGGACGGCCTCGGCACGCCGGGCTTTCCGCAGGACGCGTTCGACGGCCCGCACCGGCTGATGCTGCAGCTGTTTCAATCGCAGGGCGTGCGCTTCGCCGACGTGCTGATCGATCGCAGCTTCGCGCACGAAGGTCTCGATACGCGCAAGCCCGGCACCGGCCTGATGCGCGCGTATCTCGCCGACGACGGCTGGAGCCGCGCCGACTCGGCGATGGTCGGCGATCGCGACACCGATATCGCGTTCGCGGCGAACCTCGGCGTGCGCGGCTTCAAGCTCGACGACGACGTCGACTGGAACGAGATCGCGCACGTGCTGTGCGCCGCGCCGCGCCGCGCGAGCGTCGAGCGCGTCACGCGCGAGACCCGCGTGCGCGTGCGCGTCGATCTCGATCGCCGTGCCGACCCGGTCGTCGCCACCGGCAACGGCTTCTTCGACCACATGCTCGAGCAGCTCGGCAAGCACGGCGGCTTCGCGCTCGATCTCACCTGCGCCGGCGATACGCACATCGACGAACACCACACCGTCGAAGACAGCGCGCTCGCGCTCGGCCAGGCGCTGCGCCAGGCGCTCGGCGACAAGCGCGGCATCGCGCGCTACGGCGATGCCGCGCTCGATGCGAACGACGCCCCCGCGACGACGACGATCGTGCTGCCGATGGACGAGACGCTCGCGCGCGCTGCGCTCGATCTTTCGGGCCGGCCGTGGTTCGTGTTCGACGGTGCGTATCCGCGCGAACGCGTCGGCGATCTCGCGACGGAAATGGTGCCGCATTTTTTCCGCTCGCTGTGCGAAACGCTCGGCGCCAATCTGCATCTGGCGGTGCGCGGCGAGAACGCGCACCACATGGTCGAGGCGTGCTTCAAGGCCGTCGCGCGCGCGCTGCGCGCCGCGATCGCGCGCGACGGCACCGATCTGCCGAGCACGAAGGGGGCGCTGTGAGCGTCGTTCTCGTCGACGGCGGCGGCACGAACCTCGGTTCGGTGCGCTACGCGCTGCAGCGCCTGGGCGTCGATGCGAGCCTCGTCGCCGACGCGGCGAGCGTGCGCGCCGCGGACCATGTGATCCTGCCCGGCGTCGGCGCCGCCGCGCCCGGCATGGCGCGTTTGCAGGAACTCGGTCTCGTGGAAACGTTGCGTTCGCTGACGCAGCCGGTGCTCGGCGTGTGCCTCGGCATGCAGCTCTTGTTCGACGCATCGGACGAGAGCGACACCGCGTGCCTCGGCGTGATTGCCGCGCGCGTCGCGCGCATGGCCGGCGCGCCCGGCGCGCGCGTGCCGCACATGGGCTGGAACGCGCTCGTGCGCGAACGCGACGGCGCGCTCGCCGACGCGCTGCGGCCCGGCGATCACGCGTACTTCGTGCATGGCTACGCCGCGCCGCTCGGCCCCTGGACCGTCGCCAGCGCCGATCACGCCGGACGTTTTTCGGCGATCGTGCAGCAGGGCAACTTTCACGGCATGCAGTTTCACCCCGAGCGCTCGGCGGCCGTCGGCGCGCGCCTGCTCAAGAGGTTTCTCGAACTGTGACCTTCACCGTCATTCCCGCCATCGACCTGCGATCCGGCAACGTCGTGCGCCTGCGCCAGGGCGACTACGCGCAGCAGACCAGCTATCGCGTCGACCCGCTGACGCTCGCGCACGACTACGCCGCGGCCGGCGCGACGTGGCTGCACGTCGTCGATCTCGACGGCGCCCGTGCCGGCAATCTCGCCAACCTGCGCACGATCGAAGCGCTCGCGGCCGGCCGCCTCGCGGTGCAGGCCGGCGGCGGCGTGCGCAGCGAGGACGACGTCGAACGCCTGCTCGACGCGGGCGTGTCGCGCGTCGTCGTCGGCAGCATCGCGATACGCGATCCCGATCGCGTCATCGAGTGGATCGCGCGCCACGGGGCCGAGCGCATCTGCGTCGCGCTCGATACGCGCAACGAAGCCGGGCGCTGGCGTCTGCCGAGTGCGGGCTGGACCGAAAACGAGCACGCGACGCTCGACGATCTGGCGCCGCGCTACGCCGCGGCGGGCGCGATGCACCTGTTGTGCACCGACATCTCGCGCGACGGCATGCTCGCCGGACCCAATGTGGACTTGTACCGCCACGTGCGCGCGCTGGCGCCGTCGCTCGCGCTGCAGGCGTCGGGCGGCGTGCGCGACCTCGCCGACATCCGTGCCGTGCGCGACGCGGGTTGCGCCGGCGTCGTGCTCGGGCGCAGCCTGCTCGAAGGTCATCTGACGCTCGCGGACGCCCTGGCATGCTGACCCGGCGACTGATTCCCTGCCTCGACGTGAAGGACGGCAAGGTCGTCAAGGGCGTGCGCTTTCGCGACCACGTCGTGATGGGCGACATCGAGGAACTCGCGCTCGCGTACCGCGAGCAGGGCGCCGACGAGCTCGTGTTCTACGACATCACGGCGAGCCCCGAGGGACGCCGCGTCGACCGCGCGTGGGTCGACCGCGTCGCGCGCGCGATCGACATTCCGTTCTGCGTCGCCGGCGGCATACGCAGCGTCGACGACGCGCGCGACGTGCTGCATGCCGGTGCCGACAAGGTGTCGATCAATTCGCCGGCGCTCGAACGGCCGACGCTCGTGGACGAACTCGCCGCGGCGTTCGGCGTGCAGTGCGTCGTCGTAGGCATCGACAGCCTGCGCGACGACGACGGCCAGTGGCGCGTGCGGCAATACACCGGCGATCCGTCGCGCACGCGCGCGCTCGCGCGGCGCACGCTCGACTGGGTGCGCGAGGCGCAGTCGCGCGGCGCCGGCGAAATCGTGCTCAACTGCATGGGGTCGGACGGCGTGCGCGAGGGCTACGACATCGAACAGCTCGCCGCGGTGCGCGACGTCTGCGACGTGCCGCTGGTCGCGTCCGGCGGGGCCGGCGCGCCGCAGCATTTCGCGGACGCGTTCGCGCGCGCGGACGTCGACGGCGCGCTCGCCGCGACCGTATTCCATTCCGGCGCGATCGCGATACCGGACCTGAAAGCATTCCTGCGCGCGCAGGGCGTGGCGGTGAGGCCATGAACGCCGATCTCGCGCTCGACTGGGACAAGGGCGCCGGGCTGCTGCCGGCGATCGTGCAGCATTGGCGCAGCGGCGTCGTGCTGATGCAGGGCTGGATGAACGCCGAGGCGCTGGCTGCGACGCGCGCTTCGGAAAAAGTCACTTTCTACAGTCGTAGCAAGCGCCGGTTGTGGACGAAGGGCGAGACGTCGGGGCATTGGCTCGTCGCGAAGGACATCCGCGCCGACTGCGACGGCGACGCGATTCTCGTGCTGGCCGAACCGCAGGGGCCGACCTGCCACACCGGCACGGCGAGCTGCTTCGGCGACGAAGCCAGGCCGGCGTTCGCGTTTCTCGCCGAACTCGACGCGCTCGTCGAGACGCGCGAGCGCGAGCGGCCCGAAGGCAGCTATACCACGCGGCTGTTCGAGGGCGGCGTGCGGCGCATCGCGCAGAAGGTGGGCGAGGAGGGCGTCGAGACGGCGCTCGCGGCGGTGGCGCAGACGCCCGACGACCTCGCCGGCGAAGCGGCCGACCTGTTGTTCCACCTGACGGTGCTCTTGCGCGCGCGGGGCTTGTCGCTCGCCGACGCCGTCGCGGTTCTTGCGCGGCGCCATCGCTGATCGTGCGCGCGCGGCTCAGGCACGAAACGGCGCTGCGGCGGCGTGACGGTTTCGTTGCGGGGCGGTTGCGCCGAACACTAGACTGACGCCGTTTCTACGACAGCGGGACGACATGCCACGCGCCGGACCCACGCTTTCCGCCCGGGATCGCGAAGCACGCCAGCTTGCGCTGATTCACCGCGTCGCGCGCATCGCGACCGGCGCCCTGCCGCTGCGCGACAAGCTGCAGCGCGTCGTGCTGGCGCTCAAGCAGCATCTGCGCTGCGAGTTCGTCGCCTGCGTCGCGATCGACGGCGCGGCGGGGCGTTTTCGCTGCGAGGCGCTGTCGACCGACGTGCCGACGATGATCCACGTCGGCTACGGCCGCGAGATCGGCAGCGGCGTGGTCGGCGAAGTCGCCGCGACCGGCCGCACGCTGTACGTGCCGGACGTCGGCAAACATCCCAACTACATCGAGACGATGCCGGGCGCGCGCTCCGAGCTGTGCGTGCCGGTGTGCCACAACCGCGAGGTGATCGGCGCGCTGAACGCCGAATGCCGCCGCGAGGACGCGTTCGCCGACAGCGTCGACCTCGTCGCGACCGTGGCCGAACAGGTCGCCGGCATCTTCGCGTCGGAGGCGCTCGACGAAGAACAGCGCCGCCGCACGGCGCTGCTCGGCATGGTCGGCGAGCTGATGCGTGCGGCACTGGAAGCCGACGGCCTCGACCAGACTCTGCAGCGCATCGTGGATTTTTTCCTTTCGCGCTTTCGTCTCGAAAACTGCTGCGTGGCGCTGGTCGACGACGCCGGCGAGCAGTTGCGCCTGTCGGCGCACGCGGGCGAGTCGGTGTTCCACGCCGGCGGCGGGCGCGAATGGCCGCCGGCCCTCGGGGTGATCGGTCGCGCGTTCCGCACGGGCGACGCGCAGTACGTCGCCGACGTCGGCACCGATCCCGACTATGTGACGGGCAGCGGCGCCGTCGTCGCCGAGTTCGCGCTGCCGGTGCGGTTTCGCGACCGCGTGATCGGCGTGCTGAATCTTGAAAGCGCGCACGCCGAAACGTTCGACGCGTCGAACCGGCAGATGCTGTCCGTGCTGGCCGAACAGATCGCCGGGGCGATCCACGTCGCCGGCATCAACGAACGCCTGAGCCAGACGAACCGGCTGGTCGAGGAGAAGTCGGCCGCACTGATGCAGGCGAACGCACGGCTGCGCGAAGTCAACGCGCGGCTCGAGCGGCTGTCGCATATGGACGGCCTGACCGGCATCGCGAACCGCCGCCGCTTCGACGAGGCGCTGACGAGCGAATGGCGCCGCGCGGCTCGCCACGGCCATGCGCTCGGTCTGCTCCTCGTCGACATCGACGAGTTCAAGCAGTACAACGACGGCTACGGGCATCTCGCGGGCGACGATGCGCTGCGGCGCGTCGCCGCGGCGCTGTCGGGCGCGGCGACGCGCAGCGAAGATCTCGTCGCGCGCTACGGCGGCGAGGAATTCGCGGTGCTGCTGCCCGAAACCGGCCCCGACGAGGCGCTGCGCGTGGCGGGGCACCTGCGCGACGCGGTGCGCCGGCTGCGTCTGACGCACGCGCACACGACGCGCGGCGTACTCACGGTCAGCATCGGCGTGGCGAGCGTATGGCCAGGTGAGTCGCTGTCGCCGGCCGAGTTCGTCGCCCGCGCCGACCGGGCGCTGTACCGCGCGAAGGCGGAAGGGCGCGACCGCATCGGCGCCGGCGAATAGGCGCGACAAGTACAAGGTTATATCGATGAACTATGCGGTTTCGTGGAGCGGCGGCAAGGACTGCGCCTTGTCGATGTGGCGCGTATGGCGCGAGCACGGACCGCCGGCCGCGCTCGTGACGACGTACGAGGAGGACGGCTCGCGCAGCCGCGCGCACGGCCTCGCGCCCGCGCTGCTCGCGGCGCAGGCCGCCGCGCTCGGCGTGCCGCTCGTCGACGTGCCGACCAGCCTGCCGGGCTACGCGGCGAACTTCGGCGCCGCGCTCGCGCGCCTGCGCGACGAGGCCCGCGTGACCGCGGCCGTGTTCGGCGACATCGAACTCGAGGCGCACCGGTCGTGGTTCCGCAAGCTGTGCGGGGACATCGGCATCGACTGCCTGCATCCGATCTGGGCAGTGCCGCGCGAGGCGCTGCTGCGCGAGTTTCTCGACGCGGGCTTCGTCACGCGCCTCGTCGCCGTACAGGACGGCAGGCTCGCTCCGGCGCTGCTCGGCCGCACGCTCGACGAAGCGCTCATCGACGAATTTCGTGCCGCCGGCATCGATCTGGCCGGCGAGAACGGCGAATACCACAGCATCGTCGTCGACGGACCGTGCTTTGCGCGGCCCGTCGCGCTCGCCGAACGCGCGCGCGAACGCCGCGACGGCTACTGGTTTCTCGACCTGGCTCTGGACTGAGCCTCGCCGTCGGGTTTTGCCGCCGGCGCGAACGGCACCGGCGCGCCGAGCTTGAGATCCTTGCGCCAGCTCGCGAGCTTCGCCTCGATCAGCGGCGTCGACGCGATCTGCGGTTCGGACGCCTTGGCGTCGTCGTGTTCGGCTTCCCATTCGGCGACGAGCCGCGTGGCGACGTCGAACGCGCCGCGGAAGCTGTCGGTTTCGTTCAGGCCGTGCGCGAAAAACGCCTTGCCGAAGTAGGTGATGTCCGAGTCGGCGCCGCAGCCGAACGACGTGCGGTCCGCGCGCGCCGCGGTGACGACCATCGTCGTCGCGTTTTTCAGCGGCGCGACGAAGCCGCCGGAATAGCAGGCCGAAACGATCACGACCTTCCAGCGCACGGGATGCGCGGCGAGGATGTCGGCGAGGTCTTCGGCGTTGATCGGGTCGAGCGGCAGCGTGCCCATGCCGACGTAGAGGTCGTGTTCTTCGCTGCCGTGGCTCGTCATGAACAGGACGAGGATGTCTTCCTCGGGGTCCATCACGCGCGTGGTCAGGCGTTCGAGCGCGTCTTCTAGATTCGTCCAGGTCGCCAGCGGCCGCGTGCCGACGGTGGCCGGATTGTTTTCGAGCACGAGCGTGCGGCCTTTCGCGCCGAAGCGCTGCGAAAACAACGTTTCCGCGTATTCCACTTCGTTGCGGAACACGTCCTCGTCGCCGTCGCCGCCGAACGCGACGAGATACAGGTCGGTCTTGCCCGGCGTATGGCGCACAAGGTGCGCGAACGCCTCGTCCATCAGGCGCGGCTGGTCGTACATCACGACCTCGGGGCTGTAGTCGGGCGGCTCGTCGGCGCGGCGCGGCTCGTTGCCGGGGAGCAGGTCTGCGAGAAACTGCCGGAATTGCGCGAGGTCTGCGCCGGTCGGCGCCGCGTCGGGCGCAGGCGTTGCGACGACGCGCGGGGCGGGCGCCGTCGTCGACAGCGTCCAGCCGATGGCGACGCCGGCGGCGAGAGCCAGCAGCAGCCGGGCGGCCTCGCGCGCGTGCATGGGCTTACGGCGTGATCGCGTCGAAGTCGGCGACGCACGGGTGGCGCGCGTCGGCGGGGCAGGCGAGCGGCGGGCGGCACAGCCACGTCGTGGCGAGACCGGCGGCGCGCGCGGCGTCGAGTTCTTCGACGATGTCGGACAGGAACAGGATGTCGGCCGGCGCGATGCCGATGTCGGCCGCGATGCGCGCGTACGACGCCGCGTCGCGCTTGCCGCCGATTTCCGTGTCGTAGTAGCCGCGGAACAGCGGCGTCAGATCGCCCGCTTCGCTGTAGCCGAAGAACAGCTTCTGCGCGGCGACCGAGCCCGACGAATACACGTACAGCGGCAGGCCCCGCGCATGCCATGCGGCGAGCCGCGCCGGCACTTCGGGATAGACGTGCGCGCGGTACGCGCCGTTCGCGTAGCCGTCGGCCCAGATGAGGCCTTGCAGCGCCTTGAGCGGCGTCGCCTTGCGGTCTTCGTCGATCCAGCGCTGCAGCGTCGCGACGATCGCCGCTTCGTCGTCGCGCGCGATGCCGGCGTCGCCGGCCGCCGCATCGAGCCAGCGGCGCACTTCCGGATCGTCGCGATGCGCGGCGACGTAGGCGGGCAGGTGCTCGCGCGCATACGGGAACAGCACGTCCTTGACGAAGCTGATCGAACTCGTGGTGCCTTCGATGTCGGTGAGGATGGCGCGGGTCATTGAGGCGCGGTGACTTTCTTGAGCCCTCTCCCCCAAGCGTGCTTGGGGGAGAGGGTTGGGTGAGGGGGCGGGCGTTTGTGCTGCGGCAACGTCAACGAAGTGCGGAGCGTCGCCCCCTCACCCCGACCCTCTCCCCGACGGCCGTCGGGGGAGAGGGAGCGATCAGGCGACGAGCCGCGGAAACCGCTGCGCGATATCGTCGCCGGTGAAGTTCGCGACCCAGCCGGCGGCATTCGTGAACAGGCGGATCGCGACGAAATGCGGCGACTCGCTCATGTCGAACCAGTGGCGCGTGTTGTCCGGCACGCCGATGAGGTCGCCCTGTTCGCACAGCACTTCGTACACTTTTTCGCCGATGTGCAGCGTGAACAGGCCGCGTCCGGCGACGAAGAACCGCACCTCGTCTTCCGAATGCGTGTGCTCGTTCAGAAACTTCGCGCGCAGCGCGGCCTTGTCCGGATGTTCCGGGTTCAGGCTGATGACGTCGACGGCCTGGTAGCCCTCGTCGCGCATCAGGCGGTCGATGTCGTCGCGGTACGCGGCGATGACGGTTTCGGGCGCGTCGCCCGGCTTGATCGGCTGCGCGGCCCGCCACTGCTCGAAGCGCACGCCGACGGCGCCGAGCTCGCGCGAAATCGCGGCGTGGTCGTGCGAATCGAACTGCACGGCGGCGCCGTCGTTTTCCGAAAAGATGCGCAAGCGGCTCATGCGGTGAGTCTCCTCAAATCGAGTTCGCAGGCGAGCAGGAATTCGAACGCTTCGAGATGCCGCTTCGCCTCGGCCATGGTACGACCCCATGTGTAGATGCCGTGGCCGTCGATCAAGTAGCCGTGCAGCGGCTTGCCGGCATCGAGCCACGCATCGACGCGGTCGACGAGTTCGCCCATTTCCTGCGTGTTCGGAAACACCGGCAGGTCGAGTTCGCTTTCGTGCGTCGTATAGCCGGTGATCGCCTTCTGCAGTTCGTAGCCCGCGAAGCGCACGACGCCCGCCTGCGCGTACAGGCGCGAGGCGACGGTCTGGTTGTGCGAATGCGTGTGCAGCACCGCGCCGATCTGCGGGTCGCGCCGGTACATCTGCACGTGCAGCGCGGTCTCGGCGGACGGTTTGGACGCCGTGCCGACCGGCTTGCCGGCGAGGTCGACCACCATGACGTCGTCGACGCCGAGGCGGCCCTTGTCGCGGCCGGAGATCGTCACGACCGCATGCTGCGAGTCGTAGCGCATCGAGAAGTTGCTGCTGGTCGCCGGAGTCCAGCCGCGGGCGCCGAGCTCGCGGCCGGCGTCGGCGATGTCGCGCGCGCAGGAGGCCAGGCGCGCATGATCGAGACGAGGGGTGTCGGGCATGGGACGAAAACTGCTGAGCCAACGGGAGGCAACTATAACCGATAGGTTGCGACGGGCTAACGACGGCGCGGCATGTCGAAACGCTGCGGCGTCGCGCCGCACGCACGATGCGCGTCGCGCGCGGTACGATTCGGGCTCCCCCAGCCAGGACCGGAGCTTTCCGATGTCTCAGCCAACCACGTCCCGACCCAAAACGGTCTGCGGCACGCGCCGCGAATTTCTTGCCGCCGTCGCCGGTGTCGCCGCGATCGCGGCGCTGCCTCTCGCTGCGCGCGCCGACGATCTGCCGGCGCTGTCCGAATCCGACCCGACCGGCAGCGCGCTCGGCTACAAGGAAGACGCGAGCAAGGTCGAGGCCGCGAAGTTTCCGACGCACAAGCCGACCCAGACCTGCGCCGGCTGCAGTTTCTACCAGGGCACGGGCCCCCGCGGCGCCTGCACGCTGTTTCCGGGCAAGTCGGTCGCCGGCAAGGGCTGGTGCTCGGCGTTCGCGCAGAAGACCTGACCGGACGCGTCGCTCGGAAACGAAAAACGCCGGGCTGGTCCCGGCGTTTTTCGTTTCCGATTCAGAGACTTGCGGCAATCGCCGCAGGCCGATAGCGCTGCCCGGGTGCGCCCAGACCGAGGAGCTAACCCGTCTGGACGCACCCGAGCCGCATTCCGAGGGGCCCACTGCCAAGTGAAAAATCCCGCGGAACCCGATCATAACCGTTCGGGTCGTCAGGGGCTAACCAGGGGCTGTTGATAAGCCGTGGATTGCTTGTGGGTCTACGGCCGAAAATCTTGAATTTTCAGCGCCTTGTCGCGACGGCTCGGGGATTCGTGAAAGTGTGGACTGTTTGAGCCGTCCTGAGCCGCTACTGCGAAAGACCCCGCTAAGTCATTGAAGAACAACGGGGTCGTTTCAACGCGCACGAACCGCAACCGCGCGGTTGCGCGGTTGCGGTTCAAGTGCTTGATCGGCAAGGCAAAGCCCGGTTCGACGAACCGGGCAGGTGCGTCAGGCGGAGCCGCCGGCCTTGGCCGCGGCGGCGGCGGCCAGATTGCTCTTGGCGAGCTGGCTGCGGCCGAAGCCGTACAGCGAGTAGACCACGCCGCCGATCGCCGCCCAGACGAAGAACACGGTCAGCGCCTTCTGCGACAGGTTGACGAACAGCAGCAGGCAGCCGGCGACGGCGAGCGGGCAGACCACCCACACGAGCGGCGTGCGGAACGGACGGGCGCGGCCCGGCTGCGTGCGGCGCAGGATCATCACGCCGATGGCGACCATGATGAACGCGAACAGCGTGCCCGAGTTCGAGATGTCGGCAAGGATGCCGACCGGGAACAGCGCCGCGAACAGCGACACGCCGATGCCGGTGATGATCGTGATGACGTGCGGCGTATGGAAGGTCGGATGCACCTTCGAGAACGCTTCCGGCAGCAGGCCGTCGCGCGACATCACGAAGAAGATGCGGGTCTGGCCGTAGATCATCATCAGGATCACCGACGGCAGGGCAAGGCTGGCCGCCGCGCCGACGAAGTAGGCAACCTTCGGAGAACCGAGCGAGTGCAGCACGTGCGCGAGCGGTTCCTTGCTGCAGACGAGCTGGGTCGAGTTGACGCAGGCCGCGGCGAGGTCGGGCGAACCGGCTTCGATCAGCTTGCCGGCGGCGTCGTAGATCGGCTGCGCGCCGGCGGCGCCGACGGCGCCGTAGCCCACCAGCATGTAGAAGACGGTGCAGACCGCGAGCGAGGCGATCAGGCCGATCGGGATGTTGCGGTTCGGGTTGCGCGTTTCTTCCGAGGCCGTCGACACTGCGTCGAAGCCGACGTAGGCGAAGAAGATCGACGCCGCGGCGCCGAGGACGCCGATGCCGCCCATCGGGGTGCCCCAGCCGGTCGGCGTGAACGGCTGGAAGTTGTCCAGGTTCGCGGCCGGCACGGCGATGATGCAGAAGAGGATCAGCGCGGCGATCTTGATCGCGACGAGGAACGCGTTGACCCACGCGCTCTTGGAGGTGCCGATGACGAGGAGGGCCGTGATCACCAGCGAGATGATGCACGCCATCAGATTGAAGCCGCCGCCGTCGTACGGGCCGGTGCGCAGGAATGCGGGCAGGCCGAATCCGGCGTTCGCCATCAGCCCGTTGATATAGCCCGACCAGCCCACGGCGACCGCGCCGGCCGCCACCGCGTACTCGAGCACGAGCGCCCAGCCGACGGTCCAGGCGAGCGCTTCGCCGAGCACCGCATAGGTATACGTGTACGCGGAGCCGGAAACCGGCACCATTGCCGCGAGTTCGGCGTAGGCGAGGGCGGCGAGCGCGCAGACGACCGCGGCGATCACGAACGCGACCATCATCGCCGGACCCGCCTTCTGCGCCGCTTCGGCGGTCAGCACGAAAATACCGGTGCCGATGATCGCGCCGATGCCGAGCAGCGTCAGCTGCACGGGGCCGAGCTGACGTTTCAGACTTTTCCGTTCCGCGTTTTCGAGAATCTGATCGAGCGGCTTTACGCGCCAGAAAATCATTACACCCCTCCCGGAGGCTGTGTGGTGGAACCCGGCGACGTAAGTTGCTCACGCGACATAGCGAGGCCTGGCGATAGTCGTACGGCATCTTGCGAACCGTTCATGGACGGCCCGCTCGTTGTCCCCCTGCCGGGGTGCGGTGAAGCGCGGCTAAAATACGCGACCCTCACTGGTGCAGCAAGCGGGCGCGGTCATGAATACCACGAACGGACTCGAACCCTGGCAAATCGCCTGGCTGGCGCAGATAGAAGCGTATGCGCTGCAACATGCCGGCGAGGCTGCGAGCATCGACGAATTCCGCGATTTCGTCACGCGGCACGCCGACGCCGCGCGGCGCGAGCTCGACTACGGGCACCTGACGGGCGGGGTGTGGCTCGTCAGCGCCGACGGGCGGCGCGTGCTGCTGACGCACCATCGCAAGCTCGAACGCTGGCTGCAGCTCGGCGGGCACGCCGACGGCGATACCGATCTTGCGCGCGTCGCGCTGCGCGAAGCCGAGGAAGAATCGGGCCTGAGCGATCTTGCGGTCGAGCCGGCGATCTTCGACCTCGACCGCCACTGGATTCCCGAGCGGCGCGAAGTGCCGGGACACTGGCACTACGATGTGCGATTCGTCGTGCGCTGTCGCGGCAGCGAGGCGTTCACGGTCAGCGAGGAATCGCTCGATCTCGCCTGGCGCGACATCCGCGCGATGCTCGACGATCCCGCATGCGACGAATCGATGCGGCGCATGGCGGGCAAGTGGCTCGCCCGCCACGCCGCCTAGCGACTACTCGCGACCGGCGTATTCGCCGGTCACCGTGCTCACGAGAATGCGCGAGCCGTTGACGATGTATTCCGGCACGAGGATTTCGATGCCGGTGTCGAGCTTGGCGGGCTTGGGGCGTTTCGTCGCAGTGGCGCCCTTCATTTCCGGCGCGGTGTCGACGACGGTCAGCGTGACGGTCGCCGGCAGCTGCAGCGCGACCGGCGCGTCGTCGATCAACTGCACGTAGCACGCTTCCATGCCGTCGATGATGTAGCCGGCCGAATCGCCGAGCGTCGTCGCGTCGAGGATGTACTGCGTGTAGTCTTCCACATCCATAAAGATGAACGTGTCGCCTTCGCGATACGAAAACGTCGCCTGGCGGCGCACGAGTTCGGTTTCTTTCAGCTCGTCGTCGGCGCGCAGCGACAGGTCGAGCTTCTGGCCGCCCGGCACGGAGTACATCTGGAAGCGGTAGGTGACGTTGCCGCCGCGACCCTGCGGCGAGCTGCGCTCGATGTCGCGCACCTGATAGACCTTGCCGTCGTGCTCGACGACGTTGCCTTTCTTGATTTCGAAAGCTTTCATGGGTTGTCGGGGTGTCGGAGTGAGGTGCGTAATGCCGCAGTTTACTTGTCAAGAGCTGGATCCCGTATCGCCGGCCATCCATGGCCTGTACGGGATGACTTCATCCTGAAGTCATTTCGGCTGCAGACGAATCGCGCCGTCGACGCGGATCGTCTCGCCGTTGAGATAGCGGTTCTGCGCGATGAACGCGACGGTCGCGGCGAATTCCTCGGGCTTGCCCAGGCGCGACGGATACGGCACCTGCGCGCACAGCGACTGGTATACGTTTTCCGGCATGCCGTCGACCATCGGGGTGTGGAAGACGCCCGGCGCGACGGTCATCACGCGCACGCCGATGCGGGCGAATTCGCGTGCCATCGGCAGCGTCATGCCGATCACGCCGCCCTTCGACGCGGAATACGCGGCTTGGCCGATCTGGCCTTCGTACGCGGCGACCGACGCGGTGTTGACGATGAAACCGCGCTCGCCGTCTTCGCCCGGCGCGTTGTGCTGCATGAGGTCGGCGGCGGCCTTGGCGACGTTGAACGAGCCGATCAGGTTGACCATGACCGTGGTCTGGAACGTCTTGAGCGGCATCGGGCCTTCTTTGCCGAGCACGCGGCCGGCGCCGAGGATGCCGGCGCAGTTGATCGCGGCGTTGAGCCCGCCCATCGCCTCGTGCGCGGCCTTGAGCGTCGCGGCGACGCCGTCCTCGTTCGTGACGTCGACCTTCAGGAAGCGCGCCGCGGCGCCGAGTTCGGCCGCGGCGGCGGCGCCTTTCTCGTCGTTGACGTCGAGCAGCGTGACTTGCGCGCCGTTCGCGACGAAGTGCCTGGCGACGGCATAGCCGAGGCCGGACGCGCCGCCGGTGACGACGGCCTTGATCTGGTTGAGTTCCATGGGGTTACCTGGCGGTGGCGAAACGCCAATTGTAAACGGTTTGGCGCGGACGGTATGGCGGGCTTGCTGCCGGCTTTGCGCGCCGACGGCTTTCCGCGTCCCGCGCTTATCCTCGGCACCGTCGGCGCTACAAGTCCCGGAGATAGTACCGATCGCAACTGAAATGCCCGGTTCCGCCCATCGGCGCGGCGATCCGTTGAAATCCCGCGCTTTCGTACAGGCGCTGCGCGCCATCCATGCCGGCCAGCGTTTCGAGATAGCAGCGGTGGTAGCCGAACGCGCGCGCGGCGTTGAGGCAGTTGAGGATCAGCGCGCGTCCCGCGCCGAGGCCGCGCAGCGACGGCAAGAAATACATTTTGCGTAGTTCGCACACGTCGGGTTCGCCGCCGGCGAGCGCCGCGACACCGCCGCCGCCTTCGATCAGGCCGTTGCGCACGACGACGTAGTACGCCGCGCCGGGGATCGCATAGGCGCGCGACATGTGGTCGACCTCGGCGTCGTGGATCGCGAAGCCGGGGCCGTCGGCGCCGAATTCCGGCATGACCGTGCGGATGATCGCGGCGACCGCGGCGTCGTCGTCGGGGCGGATCGGTCGCAGCGAGAATGACATCGTCGTCACAGCGGCCTCCGGAAATCGAGGTCGTAGCGCGTGCCGTGCACCAGCACGTGCAGATGCAGGTTGGTGATCGAGATCGGCGCGCGCGGCCCGGCTTCGGCGATGTTCGACGCGCCGACGTCGCTCGGGTCGACCAGCGTCACGCCGCCGTGGCCGACGACTTCGAGCACGTTGTCCGGGCCGATGAACGCGCCGGTGTCGGCGTCGACGCCCAGGCCCAGCGCGAACGGGTTGAGCGCGAGCGCGCCGAGCAGTCGGCCGAGCCGGTCGCTCGCGGCGCCGCCCTGGTCGATGACGATGCGATTCGTGAGGCCCAGGCCCGGCGCGAGCGTGACCGCGCCCATGCGCGGCGTGATGCCGGTTTCGCCGGCCGCGAGCATGTGCTCGGCGAGTACCGCGGCGCCCGCGCCGAGGCCCGCGATCGCGACGCCGTCGGCGTTGCGCCGGCGCAGGAGCCGCGCGAGCGTCGTGCCGCCGATCGTCGTCGACAGCTGCAACGGCTGCGCGGCCGTCAGCAGCAACAGGTCGGCGCGTTCGATCGCGCCGAGGTTGTCGCTGCGTTCGGCGTCGGTGCGGCCCGCGAGCGCGATGCGCTGCACGCCGCCGGCGCCGTGCGCGATCAGCGCGGTTTCGAGGTCGTCGAGCGCCGCGGCGTCGGGATCGCCGGCCGTGACGAACACGACGTGCGCACGTTGTGAACAAAGCGACAAAAGGCGGCGCGCGAGACGCTGCTCGGTGTCGAGGCCGGCGTAACTGCCGATCGCGACGAGCACGCCGCGCGATTGGTCGGGAGCGAGTCTGGCGGGCACGCGATCACCTCGAACTGGACGAATCGGCACATGGTAGCAGGACGCGCCGCGCGCGCCGTCAGTGCCGCCGTCGGTTCCAGGCGTCGAAGAACTCGGCGAAGCGCGCCGGCGCGAGCGGCCGGCTGAACAGGAATCCCTGCGCGAGCGGCGTGCCCTGGCCGACGAGAAACTGGCGCTGCGCCTCGGTTTCGACGCCTTCGCCGGTGACGTTGAGGCCGAGGCTGCGCGCCATGCGCACGATGGCCTCGCAGATCGCCGAGTCGGCGCGGTTGCCCGGGATGCCCTGCATGAACGTGTGGCTGATCTTGATGCCGTCGATCGGCAGCCGGCGCAGATAGTTGAGCGCGGAATAGCCTTCGCCGAAGTCGTCGATGGTCAGCGCGACGCCGGTCTGGCGCAGCGCCGCGAACGTTTCGAACGTGTCGGGCACGTCGTCGATCAGCACGCGTTCGGTCATTTCGAGTTCGAGCGCGGCGCCGTCGAGCGCCGATTCGCGCAGCGCCGCGCGCACGGTGTCGACGAGGCTTTCATTGAGAAACTGACGGTACGAAACGTTCACCGCGATGCGCGCGAGATCGATGCCGCGCGCGCGCCACTCGCGCAGCTGCCGGCACGCCTCGCGGATCACCCACGCGCCGATGCGCACGATGTCGCCGGAGTTCTCGGCGTGGCTGACGAACTGCGCGGGCCCGAGTTCGCCGAGCTGGCGGTTGTTCCAGCGCAGCAGCGCTTCGGCCGCGACGGCGCGGCCGGTCGCAAGGTCGATCGTCGGCTGGTATTCGAGGCGGAATTCGCCGTTGTCGAGCGCGCGGCGCAGCTGCGACTCGATCATCAGGCGGTCGGACAGGCCGCGCGCGAGCTGCGGATTGAATCCCTGCCACGTATTGCGACCGCGGCGCTTGGCCTCGTTCACGGCCGCGTCGGCGTGGTTGACGAGCTGCTGCGCGTTCGTGCCGTCGTCGGGCCAGCGTGCGATGCCGACCGATGCCGTGACCTGCAGTTCCTCGCCGGCGTAGTCGAACGGCTCGCCGAACGCGGCCGTGATGCGTTCGGCCAGGCGCTGCGGCGCTGCGGGGTCGGCGACGGCGGGGAGCAGCAGCAGGAACGCATCGCCGGCGAAGCGCGACACGTCGGCTTCGCCGGCGCAGTGGCGCAGGCGTTCGGCGGCGGCGGCAAGCAGGCGGTCGCCGGCGGCGTGACCGAGCATGTCGTTGACGATCTTGAAGCGGTCGAGGTCGACGAACAGCAGCGCCGGGCCGGCGCCGCCTTGCGCGCGTTCGATCGCGCGTTCGAGATCGGCGAGCGCCGTGTCGCGGCTGGCGAGGCCGGTCAGTACGTCGGTTTGCGCGAGGCGGCGCAGCTCGTCTTCGTGCAGCTTGCGTTCGGTGACGTCCTGCAGCGTGCCGCTGACGCCGTGGATGTTGCCGTGGCGGCGCAGGGGCTGGCCCTGCACGCACACCCAGCGGCGCCGTCCGATCGCGCTGACGAGCCGCAGCTCGAGTTCGAAGCTCTGCCCGCGCTGAGCGGCGGCCAGCGACGCCTCCAGGCGCGCGCGGTCGGCGTCGAGCACGAAGCCGAGCGCGCGTTCGATCGTGACCGGACTCGCCGCGGGCAGGTCGTGGATCCGGTACATTTCTTCCGTCCAGAACAATTGCCCGCTTTGCGCATCGTATTCCCAGCCGCCGATGCTCGCGAGCGTCTGCGTCTTGGCGAAGAGTTCGCTCGCGCGCTTGAGCGCTGTGACGTCGCTGAACGTCGAGATCACCTGGAACGGCCGCGTCCTGCCGCCGTGGTATTGCGGCACGGTGCTGATGCTGAACCAGCGGTAGATGCGCAGGTGCGGCAGCCATACGCCGACGAGCGTGCTTTCGATCGGCGCGGCGACGCGCAGCGAGCGCATGCCGGGCAATTCGTCGAACGGCAGCGGCTTGCCGTATTCGTCCTCGAAGCGCCACTCCTGCATCGTCTGCCGGTTCGCGCCCGTCAGTTCGACCTCGGTCAGGCCCAGGAGGCGGCAGCCGGCCGGATTGACCGACGCGATGCGGCCGTGCGCGTCCTGCACGAGCACGCCTTTGTCCATCGCGCGCAACAGGCCGCGATAGCGCGCTTCGGACGCGCGCAGTTCGCGGTCGGCGGCATGCCGGTTGGTGATGTCGCGCACGATCGCCACGATGCGGCGCGCGTTGCCGTCGATGTACACGTTCGAGCGCACCTCGACCGGAAACGTCGTGCCGTCGGCACGGCGGTTCGTCGTCTCGACCGTATCGCTGTGGCCCGGCCGCACGCTGACCAGCACTTCGTTCAGGCGCGACGGCGCGAGGTCGGGATTGAGGTCGAATACGGTCAGTTGCTTCAAGCGCTCGAGCGAATAGCCGTATACGGCGCAGGCCGCGTCGTTCGCTTCGAGGATGCGGCCGGTTTCGTCGTGCAGCGTGACGGCGTCGGGCACGGCATCGATCAGGCTGCGATAGCGCGCGGCGACGGCCTCGGCGTCGCGCTCGACGCGATCGAGCGCATCGCGCGCGGCGGCAACCGCGTCGGCGACGAGCGGATCGTCGCCGCGTTCGCGCGCGAGCTCGGCCAGCGCGCCGAGCGCGGTGGCGCTCAGACTCGATTCCGGCGCGACGCGCGCGACGACGCGCGGCTTGGCCTCGCTAGGCTCGTGCTCCCAGTGCATTCGACCCCCCGCCGGCGCGGCCGGCGACGCGCACGAGCATAGCATCGCGGTCGGGTCGGGCAAGCGCCGCGTGCGGATTCGCCACCGCACGTCGTTCGCGCGCGGCACAGGCGTTGCGGAAAGTGCAAAAAGCGCGCTTGTTACGCGGCGGCGCGGCCGACCTTGCTGCTCGTTTCGCGGCCGAGCCGCGCGCTGAGCCAGTTGCCGGTCTCGACCAGGCGCGGCAGGTCCACGCCGGTCGCGACGCCCATGCCTTCGAGCATGTAGACGACGTCCTCGCTCGCGACGTTGCCGGTCGCGCCGTTCGCGTACGGGCAGCCGCCCGCGCCCGACACCGCGGCGTCGACGACCGCGACGCCGAGTTCGAGGCACGCGAGGATGTTCGCGAGCGCCTGGCCGCGCGTGTCGTGGAAGTGGATCGCGAGCGCGCTCATCGGCACGGCCTCGCCGACGGCCGCGAGCATCGCACGCGCCTTCGTCGGCGTGCCGATGCCGATGGTGTCGCCGAGCGAGATCTCGTAGCAGCCGGCGTCGTGCAGGCGCCGCGCGACGCGCACCACGTCGGCGAGCGGCACGTCGCCCTGATACGGGCAGCCGAGCACGGTCGAGACGTAGCCGCGCACCTTGACGCCGTCGGCCCGCGCGCGTTCGAGCACCGGCGCGAAACGGTCGAGCGATTCGTCGATCGTCGCGTTGATGTTCTTGCGGCTGAACGCTTCGGACGCCGCCGCGAACACGGCGACTTCGCGCACGCCGACCGCGATCGCACGCTCGTAGCCCTGCAGGTTCGGCACGAGCACGGGATAGGCGATGCCGGGTTGCCTGTCGATGCCGGCGTAGACCTCGGCCGCGTCGGCGAGCTGCGGCACCCACCTGGGGCTGACGAAACTCGTCGCTTCGATGGTCTGCAGACCCGTGCGCGACAGGCGGTCGATCAGTTCGATCTTCGTCGCGGCCGGAACGATCGTCTTCTCGTTCTGCAGGCCGTCGCGCGGACCGACCTCGACGATGCGCACCGATGCGGGATACGCGCTCATCGCGCACCCGCGCGCTGGCGCTCGAGCAGCGCCTTCTCGTACGCCTCGACCGACAGGTCGCTGCGCACGAGCGTCACCGGCTTGTCGGCGAAGATCGCGTGGCGGCGCACCATGTCGAGCATCGCCTGGCGGTTGCCGCGCACGTAGACGTGCAGCTCGGTCGCGGTCTTGTCGATCGTGCCGTCGAGTTTCGCGTCGAGGATGAGCTTGGCGACGCGCTCGGCGTCGACGTCGTACAGGTCGATGCGGCTGCCGTGCGTGCGATAGCGCGCGTAGAAGAACGACTTCTCGGGCACCGGCGCGACGGCGTGCGGCGGATCGAGCTTCACGAGGCCCTTCAGCTGCGCGTCGGAAACCACGAGATAGTGGTTGCCGCCGTCGTGCACGAAGTTCAGCGGCACGTGGATCTGCTTGAGCGGCGCGCCGCGCTCGGGCTGGTCGAGCACGCTGAAGCGGCATTCGTGGTCGACGAAGAACGCGTTCGCGTGCTCGGCGCCGGGGCCTTCGCCGGGCTTTTCGTCGGCCGGCGTCCACAGTCCTTTCCACTGCACGTCGCAGGTTTCGATGTTGTCGCCGAGCGGCGCCTCGAAGCGCGTCTCGTTGCAGCCGGCGAGCGCGAACGCGCAAGCGAGCGCGCAGGCGAGGGTACGCAAGGTTCGGATCATCATTTGGGCTCCAGGCGGATCAGCACCGCATCGGCTTCGACGAATTCGCCGGCCTGCACCTGCACCGCGGCGATCGTGCCGTCGCGCGGCGCGCGCAGCGTGATCTCCATTTTCATCGCTTCCATGATCGCCAGCTCCTGGCCTTCGGTTACCGCGTCGCCGGCGGCGCATTTGACGAGCACGATGCGACCCGGCATCGGCGCGCCGACGCGATCGCCGCCGCCGGTGCTCGTGGCCGCGTACGCGAACGCCTGCGCGCGCTCGAACGCGTGGCGCGCGTCGCCGTCATGCACGAGTACGTGGCGCACGTCGACGTTCGCGGCGTAGCGGCGCGACACGCCGTCGATTTCGGCGGCGAGCCGGCCGTGCGACAGTTTGGCATTGTTCACTTCGATGCGCCGGCCGTCGACATCGACGGCGTAGCGGCCGTCGGCGCCGTGCGCGGCGATTTCGACGCGCGTGCCCGCGTGCACGAGCGCGACCACGCGCTTGCCGGGATGGCCCAGGCGCCAGCCGTCGGCGCGGCTCCACGGCGAATGCGGATCGGTGCCGGTCGCGGCCAGCGCCGGCGCGGCGCTTTCCTCGTCGATCATCACGGCGACGGCCGCCGCGGCGAGCAGTGCCGGATCGGCGGCGGCAGCCTGCGGCAGGAATTCGTCGAGATGGCGATCGAGATAGCCGGTGTCGATCGTGCCGCCGGTGACGGCCGGATGGCGCACGAGACGCTCGAGGAATTCGACGTTCGATTTCGGGCCGGCAATTTCGGTGGCCGCGAGCGCTTCGCGCATGCGCTGCAGCGCGTCGGCGCGCGTGCGGTCCCAGACGATGATCTTGGCGATCATCGGGTCGTAGAAGATCGTCACCGCGTCGCCTTCGATCACGCCGCCGTCGATGCGCACGTGGCGCGACGGCTCGGGCAGGCGCAGCGTCGCGAGCTTGCCGGAACCCGGCAGGAAGTTCTGCGACGGATCCTCGGCGTACAGGCGCAGCTCGATCGCGTGGCCGTCCGCCGGCACCGACTTGTTGCGCACGATCGAGCCGGGCAGCGGCTCGCCGGCGGCGACGCGCAGCTGCAGTTCGACGAGATCGAGATTCAGCGTCATCTCGGTGACCGGATGCTCGACCTGCAGGCGCGTATTGATTTCCATGAAGTAGAAATCGCCGCCTTGTCCCACGATGAACTCGACCGTGCCGGCGTTCGCGTAGTCGATCGCGCGGCCCGCGGCGACGGCCGCCTCGCCCATGCGCGCGCGCAGCTCGGGCGTGACGAACGGCGAGGGCGATTCTTCGAGCACCTTCTGGTAGCGGCGCTGCGCCGAGCACTCGCGCTCGTTCAGATGCACGATGTTGCCGTGCCGGTCGCCGAAGATCTGGAACTCGATGTGGCGCGGCTTTTCGACGTAGCGCTCGAGCAGCACGCGGTCGCGGCCGAACGCGTTCTTCGCCTCGCGCTGGCACGATTCGAGGTTCGCCGCGAACTCGCCCGCGGCGCGCACGATGCGCATGCCCTTGCCGCCGCCGCCGTATGCGGCCTTGATCATCAGCGGAAAGCCGATGCGCTCGGCCTCGCGCGCGAGCAGCGCGGGATCCTGGTCTTCGCCGGTATAGCCCGGCACGACCGGCACGCCGTGCGCGTGCATCAGGTTTTTCGCGCCGGCCTTCGAACCCATCTTGCGCATCGACGCGGCCGACGGGCCGATGAACGCGATGCCGGCGGCTTCGACGGCGTCGGCGAAGTCGGCGTTCTCCGACAGAAACCCGTAGCCGGGGTGGATCGCCTGCGCGCCGCTGCGTTTCGCCGCTTCGAGAATCGCGTCGCCGCGCAGGTAGGAGTCGGCCGGACGCGGTCCGCCGATCGGATACGCCTCGTCGGCGAGACGCACGTGCTGCGCGGTGGCGTCGGCCTCGGAGTACACCGCGACCGTGCGGATGCCGAGGCGCCGGCACGTGCGGATCACGCGGCACGCGATCTCGCCGCGGTTGGCAATCAGGACCTTCGTGAACATTCCCTGCATCGGTCGCGTTCCTGTCGTGGGCATGGTGGCTTGCGATGGTAGCGGCTGGCGGCCGGCGTTCGCTGCGGTACGTCGTTTGCGCCGACGCCTACTCGGGGCGGTGCGACACGGCTTCGAGATTGTGGCCGTCCGGATCGATCACGAACGCGCCGTAGTAGGTCGGGTGGTAGTGCTCGCGCAGGCCCGGCGCGCCGTTGTCCTTGCCGCCGGCTGCGAGCGCGGCCTGGTGGAACGCATCGACCGAGGCGCGGTTCGGCGCGACGATCGCCACGTGCAGGCCGTGCCTGGTCGCCGGGCCGCCGGTGCCGATCCAGAAGTCCGGCTTGCCGCCGACGCCGTAGCCGAGGTGCGTGGAGCCGTCGCCCGTCATTTCGGGCGTCACTTCCATGACGAGGCCGTAGCCGAGCGGCGCGAGCGCGGCGTCGTAGAACGCGCGGCTGACCGCGATATCGGAAACCTTGAAACCGACGTGATCCAACATCTCAGGACTCCTTCGCCCAGTCGGGCGCCCGCTTGTCGAGAAAAGCCGAAAGGCCGTGCTGGCCTTCGGCCGATACGCGCAGCCGCGCGATCAGCGCCGCGTTGTCGGCGTCGACCGCGGCCTGCGATTCGGACGTCATGCCGGCCATGCGCAGCGCCAGTCGCTTGGCTTCGCCCTGCGCGACCGGTCCGCCCTTGCCGAGCCAGTGCAGGCAGCGGTCGACCGCTTCGTCGAGCGCGGCCGGTGCGACGGCTTCATGCAGGAGGCCGATGCGGCGCGCCTCGGTTGCGTCGAACACCTCGCCGGTGATGAACAGGCGTCGCGCCGCGCGCGCGCCGATCGCGGCGATCACATACGGTGAAATCACGGCCGGCACGAGCCCGAGCTTCACCTCCGACAGCGAGAACTTCGCCGACTCGACGCCGATGGCGACGTCGCAGCATGCGATGAGGCCGACGCCGCCGCCGTACGCCGCGCCGTTGACGCGCGCGATGGTCGGCTTGCCGAGAAAATTGAGGACACTCATCAACTGCGCGAGCTTGAGCGAATCGGCGCGATTGTCGGCCTCGCTCGCGGCGGCCATCGAACGCATCCAGTTGAGGTCGGCGCCGGCCGAGAACGATGCGCCGGCGCCGGTCAGCACGACGGCGCGTACGGCGGGGTCTGCGTCGGCTGCGCGCAACGCGCCGGTCAGCTCGGCGATCAGATGCTCGTCGAACGCGTTGTGCACCGAGGCGCGGTTCAGAAGGATTTCGCAGACGGAACCGCGACGGCTGACGGCGACGGCTTCGGACATGGACGGCTCTCGCATTCAGGGGACTGCCGATGATAGCGGGGAAGGGCGTGTCTTCGGTGGACATGTCGCGGCGAACGGGCGTTCCGGGATTCGGGACAGCCAGGATTTCGGGACAGCCAGGATTTCGGGGCAGCCAGGATTTCGGGACAGCCAGGATTTCGGGACAGCCAGGATTTCGGGACAGCCAGGATTTCGGGACAGCCAGGATTTCGGGACAGCCAGGATTTCGGGACAGCCAGGATTTCGGGACAGCCAGGATTTCGGGACAGCCAGGATTTCGGGACAGCCAGGATTTCGGGACAGCCCAGGATTTCGGGACAGCCCAGGATTTCGGGACAGCCCAGGATTCCAGGACACCCAGGATTCCAGGACACCCAGGATTCCAGGACACCCAGGATTCACCCGGCGTTTTCCAGACACACCCGCAGGTCCGAAGTCCCGCATTCGCCGCACCGCACGGTGTTGTAGCGACGTCGTCACGCCGTTCGCCGCGGCAACTTGCCGCATAGGCAACTCGTCATGGCCCCGGACGCGCGCGTTTGCGGGTACAATCGAGAACCATTCCTATTTAGGCCATGTCGAACGTGCGGTTGTCCGAACTGTCGCCGGGAGCCAACGCCATCGTCGCGCATGTCGAAGCCACGAATCCGTCCGATCCGATCGCGCGTCGGCTGAGCGATCTCGGCTTCGTCGCGGGCGAGCCGGTCAAGCTCGTCGCGAGCGGGCCGATCGGCGCCGATCCGCTGCTGGTCCAGATCGGTTTTACGCGTTTCGCGCTGCGCCGCAGCGAGGCGGCGCGCGTGCACGTCGATGTTTCCGAAGCCTGTTGAGAATTCCATGTCGTCCCTGCGCATCGCCCTCGTCGGCAATCCCAACTGCGGCAAGACCGCTCTGTTCAACCTCCTGACCGGCAGCCGGCAGAAGGTCGCGAACTACGCGGGCGTCACGGTCGAGCGCAAGGAAGGCCGCTACACAGCGCCATCGGGCCGCATCGTCGACATCGCCGACCTGCCGGGCGCCTACAGTCTCGACGCCACCAGCCCCGACGAGGCGATCACGCGCGACATCTGTCTGGGCCGCTATCCCGGGGAGGTGCCGCCCGATCTGCTCGTATGCGTCGCCGACGCGACGAACCTGCGCCTGCACCTGCGCTTCGTGCTCGAAGTGCGCAAGCTCGGCCGGCCAATGGTGATGGCGCTCAACATGATGGACGCGGCCGCGCGCCGCGGCATTCGCGTCGACGTGGCCGCGCTCGAACGCGAGCTCGGCATTCCGGTCGTCGAAACGGTCGCGGTCAAACGCGGCGGCGGCGCGGCGCTGGTCGAACGCGTCGATCGCGAGGTTGCCGCGCCGCCGCCGGAATTGCGCGACATCGACGATCTGCATGCCGAAGTGCGGCGCTTGCTGGCCGCCACGATCTCGATGCCGGCGCGCACCGCGGCGATCGACGACGCGCTCGACCGCGTCGTGCTGCATCCGGTGTGGGGCCTCGCCATCCTCGCCGTACTGATGTTCTTCATCTTCCAGAGCGTGTTCTCGTGGGCCGAGCCGCTGATGGAAATGATCGAAACCGGCATCGCGTCGCTCGGCGCGTGGGTCACCGGCGCGCTGCCCGACGGGCCGATCAAGAGCCTGCTCGCCGACGGCATCTTCGCGGGCCTGGGCTCGGTGCTCGTGTTCCTGCCGCAGATTCTCATTCTGTTCTTGTTTATTCTGGTACTCGAAGAATCGGGCTACCTGCCGCGCGCGGCGTTCCTGCTCGACCGCTTGATGTTCAAGGTGGGCCTGACCGGCCGCGCGTTCATTCCGCTGCTGTCGAGCTTCGCGTGCGCGATTCCCGGCATCATGGCCACGCGCAGCATTCCCGATCCGCGCGACCGCCTGACGACGATCTTCGTCGCGCCGCTGATGACGTGCTCGGCGCGCCTGCCGGTGTATACGCTGCTCATCGCCGCGTTCATTCCGCAGCGCACGGTGCTGGGCGTGTTCAACCTGCAGGGCATCGTGCTGTTCGCGCTGTACGTCGCGGGCATCGCGAGCGCGCTGGCCGTGGCGTTCGTGATGAAGCGCTTTCGCCGCGACAAGAGCGAGCATGCGCTGCTGATGGAACTGCCGTCGTACCGCGTGCCGAACGCGCGCGACGTCGCGCTCGGCCTGTGGGAGCGCGCCAAGACGTTCCTGAAGCGCGTGGGCGGCATCATTCTAGCGCTCACGGTGCTCTTGTGGTTCCTGTCGAGCTTCCCGGCGCCGCCCGAAGGCGCGACCGGCCCGGCGATCGACTACAGCTTCGCCGGACGCATCGGCCGCTGGCTGGAAGTGTTCTTCGCGCCGATCGGCTTCAACTGGCAGATCTGCATCGCGCTGATTCCCGGTCTCGCCGCGCGAGAAGTGGCGGTGGCGGCGCTCGGCACCGTGTATGCGATGTCCGGCAGCGACGACACCGTCGCCGCGCAGCTCGGTCCGCTGATCGCCAACGAGTGGACGCTGGCGACCGCGCTGTCGCTGCTCGTGTGGTACATCTTCGCGCCGCAGTGCCTGTCGACGCTCGCGGTCATCCGGCGCGAAACGAATTCGTGGCGCAACGTCGGCATCGCGACGGGCTACCTCTTCGCGCTCGCGTATCTCGCGTCGTTCGTGACGTATCAGGTGGCGAGGGCGCTGACATGAGCGCGAATCTTGCGATCCAGTACGTCGTCATCGGCCTCGCGGTGGCCGCGAGCGCCTGGTATACGGTGCGCAAATACTGGCCGCGCTCGGGCGCGAAGGCGGGCGCCTGCGGCAGTTCCGACGGCGGCTGCTCGACCTGCGGCGCATGCGCGGCGCCTGTCGAACCGCGGCCCGAAGCCATCGCGCTCGCGCCGCCCAAGCCGATCCGGCGCTGATCCTTCGCATAGAAAAGCGCGGCCGTTTCGCAACGGCCGCGCGATTCCCCGCGTCAGGCCTGCATGAAGCCGAGATTGTCCGTCGGGAAGTTGATCAGGTTCGGGAAGATCGCGGCGAGCTCGTTCGTGTTCGTCACGCCCATCCAGCGCGCGAGCGTGGCGCCCATCTGCTCGACGCTCGTCGACGGAATCGTCTGGCCGCGGCTGAAGCTGATCGGGTTGTCCAGCGCCTGATTCGGAAACGCGCCGTACAGGCGACCGCCGTTGACCGCGCCGCCCATGACGAACTGCACGCCGCCCCAGGCGTGGTCCGAGCCGTTGCCGTTCGAACTCAACGTGCGCGCGAACTCGCTCATCGAGAACGTCGTCACTTCGTTCTGCGCGCCGAACTCGCCGAGCGACGTATAGAACGCGCCGAGCGCCTGCGACACGCGATTGAGCAGCGCCGCGTGACCGTTCTGGTTCGTCGCCATGAGGCCGTCGTGCAGATCGAAGCCGCCGATGCGCACGTAGAACACCTGGCGCTTGTGCTGGATCGGCAGCGCCGTGTCGCGCGAGATCTTGATCATGCGCGCGACCATTTTCAGCTGGTCGGCGAGCGAATTGCCGGTCGGAAACACGGTCGTGACGTTGCCGGTCGGGCCGGTCAGCGCGCTGTTGACGGTGTCGTACAGGTCGCGCGCGCGCTTGAACGTGCGGCCGTATTCGTTCGCGAACGGCGAGTTGCCGGTATCGGCGAGCAGGAGGTCGAGCGCGCCGCCGCGCTGCGCGCCGTACGTGCCGCCGGTCGAGTTCGGGCTGTTGTATACATTGCTCAGCGCCGACAGGCCGCCCGACGACATCTGGTACGGGAACGTGCTCTGGCCGACTTCGAAGCGGTTGGAGCCCGCGATCGAGATGCACGGCGACAGCGTGTCGAACGCGTTCTGGTTGCGTACGCGATCGGCGACGAGGCCGCCCCAGCCGGTCGCGACGTTGCCGGTCTGCGCGAGATGCCAGAGGTTTTCCTGATCGTTGTGCGAATACAGCTGCGGCGGGCGCTGCGCGGGCTGGCTGTTGTACGTGGCCTTGTCGATCGGCCGGCGCAGCGTGCCGACGTTCGCGATGAACGCGACCTTGCCCTGGTTGTACAGGTTGCGCAGGTCGGTCATGCCGGTGGGGTAGTTCGCGTTGCCCGGATTGAGCGCGTATTCGGCGCTCGTGGCCGAGTCGACGATGCGCATCGGCTGCAGAGCGGTGCGGTCGATCGCGAGGCCGCCGGCGTTCGTCGTCGCGTTGTATACGCCGCTGCGGGCCGTGGCGTACACGGCGTGGCGCGTCGCGTCGTACGGCATCAGCATGTTCCACGAATCGTTGCCGCCGGAAAAATACACGCAGACGAGCGCGCGGTAGCCAGTGACGTCGCCGGTCGGGGCGGCGAGCGCCGAGCCGATCAGCTTGAGCTGCGGCACGAGCGCCGAGGCGCCGCCGGCGGCGAGCGTCGTGCAGAGATTGGCGAGAAAACGGCGGCGCGAGTGATTGTCGTTGTTCATGGCGGCTCCTCAGCGCTGCGTCGCGAATTCGGGCGAGATGGCGGTGATGTGGATCAGCGAGCGCGCCTTCTCGCTCGCGGTCGCGCCGTTCATGAAATTGAGCATGTTGATCAGCGTCGTGCGCATATTGGTCGACATGCTGCCGTACATCATGCGCGTGTTGACGAGATCGACCATCGCCGTCGCGTTGGGCTGCGCGGACACTTCGTCGACGATCAGCAGCGGCCGGTCGGTAGGCGGATTGGTCATGCCGACGAAGTAGCGGAACGACACGTCGTACAGCGCGTTGGAAATGGTGTACGTCGAGCTTTCGTTGATGATCTGGAACTCGGGCGAGTACAGGCCGGCGTCCTCGATCGGGCCGGGCTGCTGGTAGTCCGGCTCGTAGAAGTTGAACACCGTGTTCGCGCCGAGCGGACGCTGGCCGTACGTCGTCATGAGGTTCGGCAGGCCCATCTTCATCTCGCCGTAAACCGACGGCGCCGGCATCTGGAACGTCCAGGCGCGCCACAGGGCGGTCAGGCGCAGAAGCGGTTCGCGCAGCTTGCCGAAACTCGCCGGCGGCGCGTTGTTGCGCGCTTCGGCGTCGGTGAGGATGGCCTTGATCACGGCGCCGAGGTCGCCGCGTTCGCCGTCGCCGTTGTTCTGGAACTTCTGCGCGACGCGCTGGATGTACGCCGGCGACGGATTGCTCGTGGTGAAGCGTTGTATCAATTGCCGCGAAATGAACGGCGCGACGTTCGGGTGCGCGGCGATGATGTTGAGACCCTGCTGCACGTCGACCGCGCAGGTCTGGCCGGCCGCCACGGTCATGCCGTCGAGCACGGTCTTGAGCGTCTGGTCGTGCTCGTTGTCGAAGCATCGCATCGGCAGGTAGTTGTTCGTGCCGTTGTTGATGTTCGTCGCGTTGTTGTAGGCGAAGCCGGTGAAGATCTTCGCGTAGTTCGTGATGACGTTCTGGTCGTAGGTCGGCAGCGGCTGGTTCTGTCCGTCCAGCAGCGGCGAGAAGTCGAGATTGCGTTCGACGAGGCCGATCGAGAACAGCTGCATCACTTCGCGCGCGTAGTTCTCGTCCGGCTCGCGGCCGGTCGCCGCCTTGCGGTTGCGGAAGTGCGAC
Source organism: Tahibacter soli (assembly GCF_025717065.2). GTDB lineage: Bacteria > Pseudomonadota > Gammaproteobacteria > Xanthomonadales > Rhodanobacteraceae > Tahibacter > Tahibacter soli. The sequence goes on from NZ_JAOVZO020000015.1 coordinate 70,373, forward strand.
AGGAACTTGCCCATCGACGGGTTGTAGGTCACCTCGTCGAGCAGCGTGCGGTAGTTGCCGAACGCGTTGCGCGCGAGGAGATCCCAGTATTCGGTCACCTGGATCGGCTCGCCGGACAGCGATCCGTTCTGGTCCGAGATCACGAAGATCTGCGACAGGGCGTAGGCGGCGCGCTGGCGCAGCTGATCGGGCGCGACCATCGCGGTATGAAACCAGCGGTCGATGCGCTGGCCGTGGCCGATGTTCTGGCCGGCAGCCGTCATCGCGGCGCTGACGGTTTCCATGAACGGCCGCGCGGCGGTCGAAGGCGTGCTCAGTTGCTGGTCGATCCACTGGCCGATGCCGAGCGAGCGGACACGCGCGATATCGGCCTTGGTCGGGCCGAACGTCGCCTGGGTCAGAAAGCGCGCGGCTTCGGCGTCGGTCGCCGGCGCATCGGCGAAATTCTGGAAACCGGCGCGGAACAGATGATCGTAGACGCGCGCCTGAGCGCCGGCGGCAAACATCGCGGCAGCGGCGAGCGGCAACACGCGCGCGGCAGTGCGGAGTGACATGGCTGGATTCCCCTAGTGGCTGCGCAGACTGTACTTTTCTGTACGTTCCAAATCGTGACGGCGAGCACAGCGTTGACAGACGACCGCCAAGCGGTAGAGGCCGAGCCCGCGAACGGTCGAGGGGCGCGCTCGCGAGTGTCCGAATCGGACGGAGGTGGTCAGAAATCGGCAATGGGGACCGGCAATGAGGACAGTCAGGAACCTGCGACCAGGGGAGGTACACGGCGACCTGGCGTGACGAATGCGGACACCCGCAATCGGTGGACGCAATCTGCGCCGCCGACCGAATGTGGACAGACAACAATCGAGATATGCCGCTGGAATGTGGACAGACAGGAATCCGCCGTAATCCGGATAGACGACAATCGGCAATGGGGACCGGCGATGGGGACAGCCAGAAGCAAGAACCCGGACAGAAAGGAACCGAGACTCGCCATGTCCCCGAACGACGACCAAACCTTCGAAGACGTACGCCCTAGAGACCCCGGCGTCGGTCCCAGCCGCGGACGTGCGTTTGTCTACGTCATGCCGTGCCGATACGAGGACATTCTGAAAGTCGGCTTCTCGCGCGATCCGCTCGATCGTTTCCGGGCGCTGCACGCGCGCTGGTTCGAATTCTTCGATCTCGACACGGGGTTGCTCATCGAGACCGATAGCGTCGCGGACGCGCGACGGCTCGAAACGCTGCTCGGCGAATCCGTCGCCGCGCACAGCGCGCCGGCGCCGCTCGTCGTGCCGCGCCTTGCCGCCGGCCACACCGAGTGGTATCGCGGTGCCTATGCGCCGCTGGCAGCGTCGATCGAGTCGCTACATGTACAGCACGGCTATCCGATACATCGCCCGGCCTCCGTCTGGCTCGCGCATGCGCTCGAGCAGCGTGCCGCCGTGCTGTACGCATGGAGCGCGACCCAGCTCGATGCGATTCGCGCGTTCGAGCACGGGCCGTCTCACGACGCGGTCGCGCCGCTCGCACGAACGCTGCGCGACACGCTCGATGCGTACGACGCGCTCGGATTGCCGCCCGAGCGCTGGATCGGCGAGGACGTTCGTCGCTGGTACCGGGACTGAACCGCGCGGTTCGGGGACGAGGCAGCGACAAGGCCCCGCTGAAGCTCGGTTCACTGCGTAGAGCGCCGCGCTGCGCGCGCAGTATTTGTCTTGGATCCCGACCTGCGTCGGGATGACGAACCGGCAAAGCCGCGCTGAAGCGCGGGCCGGTTCGTACAGCGCCGCGCTGCGCGCGCAGTATTTGTCTTGGATCCCGACCTGCGTCGGGATGATGAACCGGCAAAGCCGCGCTGGAGCGCAAGCCGGTTCGTAGAGCGCCGCGCTGCGCGCGCAGTATTTGTCTTGGATCCCGACCTGCGTCGGGATGACGAACCGGCAAAGCCGCGCTGAAGCGCGGGCCGGTTCGTCACATTCTGAAGACGCCGTAGCGTTGCGGTTCGATCGGTGCGTTCAGGCTCGCGGAAATCGCCAGGCCCAGTACGCGTCGCGTGTCCCTCGGGTCGATCACGCCGTCGTCCCACAGCCGCGCACTCGCGTAGTACGGATGGCCCTGCTTTTCGTACTGCGCGCGAATCGGCGCCTTGAACGCCTCTTCCTCGTCGCGGCTCCAGGCGGTGCCGGCCGCTTCGAAACCGTCGCGGCGCACGGTCGCGAGCACCGATGCCGCCTGCTCGCCACCCATCACGCTGATGCGCGCGTTCGGCCACATCCACAGGAACCGCGGCTGGTAGCCGCGTCCGCACATCGCGTAGTTGCCGGCGCCGAAGCTGCCGCCGGTGATCACGGTGAACTTCGGCACGTGCGAGCACGCGACCGCCGTCACCATCTTCGCGCCGTCTTTCGCGATGCCCGCGTTCTCGTATTTCTTGCCCACCATGAAACCGGTGATGTTCTGCAGAAACACGAGCGGAATATTGCGCTGGTTGCACAGCTCGATGAAATGCGCGCCCTTGAGTGCCGACTCGGCGAACAGGATGCCGTTGTTCGCCACGATGCCGACGGGATAACCGTAGATGTGTGCGAATCCACAAACCAGCGTTTTACCGTAGCGCGCCTTGAATTCCTGGAACTGCGAACCGTCGACGATGCGCGCGATGATCTCGCGGATGTCGAACGGCCGGCGCGTGTCGGCCGGCACGATGCCGTAGAGATCGTCGGCCGGATACGCAGGCTCCTCGGGCGTCGCCAAGGCGACCGGCAGCGTCTTCTTGCGGTTGAGGTGCTTGACGATGTCGCGCGCGATCGCGAGCGCATGCGCGTCGTTCTCGGCGAAGTGGTCGGCCACGCCGGAAACCGACGTGTGCACATCGGCGCCGCCGAGCGATTCGGCGTCGACCACTTCGCCGGTCGCCGCCTTCACCAGCGGCGGGCCGCCGAGGAAGATCGTGCCCTGTTCCTTGACGATCACCGTTTCGTCGCACATCGCCGGCACGTAGGCGCCGCCGGCGGTGCACGAGCCCATGACGACCGCGATCTGCGGAATGCCCAGGCCCGACAGGCGAGCCTGGTTGTAGAAAATGCGGCCGAAGTGCTCCTTGTCCGGAAACACTTCGTCCTGCAGCGGCAGGAACGCGCCGCCCGAGTCGACGAGGTAGACGCACGGCAGACGATTCTCGAGCGCGACCTCTTGAGCGCGCAGGTGTTTTTTCACCGTCATCGGGAAGTACGTGCCGCCCTTGACCGTCGCGTCGTTCGCGACGACGACGATCTCCTGTCCGTGGACGCGGCCGATGCCCGCGATCACGCCGGCGCACGGCGCCTGGTCGTCGTACATGCCGTGCGCGGCGAGCGGCGAAAGCTCGAGAAACGGCGAGCCGGGATCGAGCAGCGCGCGGATACGCTCGCGCGGCAGCAGCTTGCCGCGCTCGGTGTGCTTGGCGCGGGCCTTTTCGCCGCCGCCGAGCGCGATCTTCGCCATCTGCGCCTGCAGGTCGTCGACCGCGGCGCGCAACTGCGCCGCATTGGCCTGGAATTCGGGACTGCGGGTGTCGATCTTGGTTTCGATCATGCTCATGCGCGCGCACCGGCCTTGGCGAAGTCGCGCATGTTACGCACTGCGGGCGCCGTTTGGGAACGACATGACGCTGTGCGGGCCGGTACGCGACCGTGGGCCGACACCGTCACGTGCCCAGGGCGTGCGGCCCCCAGATCAGCGACGCGACCAGCATGGCGAAGGTGGTGCCGACGAGCAGCCAGAACGTGCGCCGTTCGCGAGCGCCGTTCGCGGCGTTCGGCCATCCGGTCGTGCGCACGGCGATGCGGTCGCACAGCCACGCGAATCCCGGCAGCAGCGCGGCGCCTGCGGCGAAGTAGAACGTCCCGTCGCCGAACGTGTTCTCGATCGCGTAGCGGCCGAACACGAGCGCGATGGCGCTGCTGACCGCCGCAGGCCCGCCGAGTACGAATCCGATGACGGCAAGGGCGGCGAGCGCGAGCCTGCCCGGTCCGAAATACGGGTTGTCGCCGAGCGCGAAGGCGACGCCGGCGACGGTGCCGACCGACAGCACCGGTATCGCGATGGCAGGCTCCAGATACGATTCGACGCCGCGTTTGAACGTCTCGCGCCATTGCGCGTAGCGCGGCACGCCGACGAAGCGCAGCCAGCGCCAGGCGGTTGCGCCGGCAACGGCGACGAGGGCGCTCGCGAACACGCCGAGCCACAGGTTGCGCAGCGCTTCGCCGAGATGCGGATCGTCCGGGCTCATGATGATGCCCGTGGCGAACAGGCCGAACGCGGCGAAGCCCAGCAGCCAGCGCAGCGCCGACAGGCCGATTTGCGTCAGGTTCGGCGGCGTGCCGGGATGCGCGCGATTCCAGAACCGCACCGCGTCGGCGCCGAACAGGCGATCGACCGCCGCCGCGCCGCAGCGCGCGGTGTAGGCGTAGAACAGCTGATTGACCACGTTGACGACGCTCGGCCGCAGCGCGCGCAGCAGGCGCCATCGCGGACTCGCGCGCTCCGCGTGCAGGCGCCTGAGCTCGGCGCGCTCGCCGTCGGCATCGCCGAGCACGGCGTGCCAGCGTTCCGGCGTGCGGTTGAACAGGGCGTCCCGCTCGGCGAGATGGCGGGCGAACTGCGCGTCGATCAGGCAATGATCGAGCGCGGCGACGACGCGCTGAACGAGCGCCGGCGACATGCCGCCGGCGAGCAGCCGTCGCTCGAAGCCGATCTGGCTCCAGCCGTAGCTGTGGTCCAAGGCGGAAAATGCCTCGTAGCTCAGCTGCGTGTCGCTCGCGGCGAGCCGGCCGAGCAGTTCGCGCTCGATCGCTTCGCGCGCGGCGAAGTTCGACAGCTCCGGGCAGCGCGCGAACCACGCGCCGAACGCTTCGCCGTCGACGCGCGCCGGGTCGGCCGCGGCGAGCAGTTCGTCGACGACCGCGACGGGGCTGCGCAGCGCCTCGAGCCGGTCGAGCCCGAGCCATTCGTGCGCGGAGACCGACGCCGCGACAGGCGGAGGCATGCTGCTCGGACGCGTGCCGGTGTCGCTTGGCGGCGTGTCGTCGGTCGGCGGTTCGATCGCGCCGGCGGGCTGCGGTGGCGATTGGACCGCCACGACGGATGCGACCGCGGTTTCGGCCGCGAACGCCGGTTGTCGCGCATCGTCGGGCGTCGAGTCGGACGCCGGCCCGGCATGCGCGAGGCAGATTTCGTAGGCCCAGCGCAGCATTTGAAAACCGCCGGGATTTTCATCGGGGCGATTGAGCTTGAGCAACTGCGCGTAGCGGCGCTTCACGTCGCGCGCGGGCGCGCCGCGCGGCAACGCCATCAGCTCCCACGGATCGGCGTTCACGGGTCAGAACGCCGACTGGCTTTCGACATGGTCGAGAAACTCGGCGAAGCGCTTGCGCGCGCGTTCGATGCGTTGCGGTTCCTGCGTGGCGAGTTCCGCGTTGAACGCATGAATGTGCTCGGTCAACGCCTGGCGCAGCGGGCCGACGTTCTCTTCGTACAGCCGTTCGGCGCGCGCGAGCACCGCGAGATTGGCCTGATGTTCGCGCGGATGCACCTTGAGCTCGGCGAGCGCGGCGAGTCGCGCGCGGATCTCGTCGGGCGTCATGAGGCCGGGGTTCTGTTCGATCACGAGCTGGTGCATGGCGCCGGTGGCGACGACGTGCGCCTCGACGTCGAGCAGGCCGTTGACGTCGTAGGTAAAGCGCACGTCGACCGGATTTTCCGCCGACGTGCGGCGCGGCAGCGGCACTTCGAGTTCGCCGAGAAACACGTTGTTCGCCACGCGCGGCGATTCGCCCTGGAACACGCGCAGCTTGAGCACGGGCTGGAAATCGCGCAGCGGGTTGTAGCGCGACACGCGGCTGGCCGGAATCACGGTGTTGCGTTCGATCAACGGCGAGAAAAGGCCGTCGTGCTGACGCTGGTTCTCGTCGACGCGCGAGGTTTCCACGCCGAGCGTGTACGGACACACGTCGGTCATCACGACTTCGCTGAACGCCTCGTGGCGGGCTTTCATGCCGGCCATGACGCAGGCGCCGAGCGCGACCGTCTGATCCGGATTGATATGCCGCAGCGGCAGCCGGCCGAACATGCGCGCGACCATGCGGCCGATCATCGGCATGCGCGACGCGCCGCCGACCAGCACGATCTGCAGCAGCTCGTCGGGCCGCGTGCGCGAATCGCGCAGCGCGCGCTCGACGGGTGCGCGCATGCGCGCGAGCAGCGGTGCCGCGAGCGATTCGAAGCGCGCTTCTGTAATGTTCCACTCGTATTCTTTTCCGGAGATCGTCAGCGGCACGGCAAGCGACGCCTGATTCGTCAGCTGGCATTTGACGCGCTCGATGCGCGCGCGCAGCGCGGCCGCGTCGGCCGGTGCCGGCGGCGGTGCGACGTGAAGGTCGTCGAGCGCGGTCTTGACCAGCAGATCGACGAAATCTTCGCCGCCGAGGAAGTTGTCGCCGGCGCTCGCGTGCACTTCCATGACGCCGGCGAAGGTTTCGAGTATCGACACGTCGAACGTGCCGCCGCCGAGATCGAAGACGAGGAACTTCGATTCCGCGTTCTGCGCCTGCAGGCCGTAGGCGAGCGCCGCGGCGGTCGGTTCGTTGATCAGACGTTCGACGCGGATCCCCGCGATTTCTCCGGCGTTGCGCGTGGCCTTGCGCTGCGCGTCGCTGAAATAGGCGGGCACGCTGATGACGGCTTCCGTCGCTTTCTCGCCGGTGTGCGCCTCGGCGTCGGCGACGAGCGCGCGCAGCACGAGCGCCGAGAGTTCCTCGGGCCTGAAGGCGCGATCGCCGAGTCGCGTTTCGCGCGCGCTGCCCATGTAGCGTTTGAACGTCGAGGCCGTGCGGGCGGGTTGGGCGGCGAGACGTTCGAACGCCGCGCGACCGACGAGGAGGTTGCCGTCGACGCCGACGCCGACGACGGACGGCGTCAGCACCTCGCCGAGCGCGTTCGGCACGAGCCGCGCACCGTCGGCGGTCCAGACGCCGATCAGCGAATGCGTGGTGCCGAGATCAATGCCGACAATCATGTACGGGCCCCTGAGCCGGACGGTCGAAGCCGTCGATCTTAATGTTCCGGCTGATCCTTGGCGACGGAGGTGTCGGTGGTTGGGCGGGGGCGGTCGAGATTCCGGACAGTCACGTTTCTCGGAGATCACCGGCGAGATTCGGGACAGTCACGTTTCTCGAAGGTCACTGGCGCAATCCGGGACAGTCACGATTCTCGAAGATCACTGGCGCAATCCGGGACAGTCACGATTCTCGAAGATCACTGGCGCAATGGAAGACGGTCATGTTTCTCGACTTTCGAGATAGCTCAGGACCTCCGCTCTGTCGGGCAGTCGGGGCCGCCGCAAGCCGTCGCGCATGTCGCGCGCTCCAGCTGGGTGCGAATGGATCGAAGAATTACACCCCGGAAGTTCCTGTGTGTCCCGGAAGCGCTGGAAATACGGGCGGCAAATCCTGGCTGTTTCGAAGCCGTGAGCAGAAGAATCGTGACTGTCCCGAAGTCGACTGTCCCGAAGTCGCGGCCAGAACGCACACTCGAACATACGTGCCGGTTTGGAAGAGGGGTTGCCTGGGGAGGGCTTGACGTTTTCTGGCTGTCCCCAAATTCGCAGGCTGTCCCGAAACCTGGCCTCGCTAGCCGCCGACGCGATCGCGAAACCGCAGGTACGCCCGTTCGACGTCGATCGGCGCTTCGACCTGCGGGTAGTGGCCGATGCCCTCCAGCAGCGTGACGTCCGCGGCCGGTACGAGTTCGTGATAGCGCTGTGCCATGTGCGCGCCGGAAATGGGGTCGCTCGCGCCGCAGATCAGCTTCAGCGGCGTGCGCGTGTCGCGCAGCGCGCCGACCCAGCGCTCGCGATGCGTTCTGCGTTCTTCGACGTAGCGGATGAGCCGCGGCAGCACGGCGCGACCGCCGTCGTGATCGATGAGTGTCCAGAAACCGTCCGAAGTCGACTATCCCGAAGTCGCGGCCAGAACGCACACGCGAACATACGTTCCGGTTTGGAAGAGAGGTTGCCTGGGGAGGGCTTGACGTTTTCTGGCTGTCCCCAAATTCGCAGGCTGTCCCGAAACCTGCGCAGGCTGTCCCGAAACGTGGCCTCGCTAGCCGCCGACGCGATCGCGAAACCGCAGGTACGCCCGTTCGACGTCGATCGGTGCTTCGACCTGCGGGTAGTGGCCGATGCCCTCCAGCAGCGTGACGTCCGCGGCCGGTACGAGTTCGTGATAGCGCTGTGCCATGTGCGCGCCGGAAATGGGGTCGCTCGCGCCGCAGATCAGCTTCAGCGGCGTGCGCGTGTTGCGCAGCGCACCGACCCAACGCTCGCGATGCGTTCTGCGTTCTTCGACGTAGCGGATGAGCCGCGGCAGCACGGCGCGACCGCCGTCGTGATCGATGAGTGTCCAGAAACCGTCGAGATGCTCGGCGTCCGGCGGCGTGCCGGGTCCGAAGATGCGCCGCAGGTTGCGCGCCAGCGCGCGCCGCCCGGTCAGACGCGCGACCAGCCCGCCGGCCGGAGACGCCAGCAGCTTCTGCACGAACGCGGCGCGGTGCGTTTCCGGAAACAGTCCGCCGTTGAGGAAGCAGGCGCTGCGGATCGCGGGACGCGCATCGCGCGCCTCGACACGGCGCGCGAGCAGTTCCTGCGCCACGGTGTCGCCGTAGTCGTGCGCCAGAACGTCGCACGCGTCGATGTCGAGTCTGCGCAGCAGCGCTTCCTGCAGGTCCGCCTGATCGGCGATGCGATAGTCGTGGTCGCGTGGTTTCGCCGACCAGCCGAAGCCGAGCATGTCGAGACCGATCGTGCGGAAGCGCGACGCGAGTGCCGCCCACAAGACTGCCCAGTCCCACGAAGCCGTCGGAAATCCGTGAATCAGCAGCAGCGCCGGCGCGTCGCGCGGGCCGTCGTCGCGGAAGAAAATCGTGCGGCCTTCGTGCGAGAAATAATGGCCGCCGGCACGCCAGTCGGGCAGGGAGATCGTGTTCATGCGGCGATCATAGCCGCGTGCCGCGCGCTCGCGGCCGACAGCGCCGGCCGCGAGCGCGCGACGGGCGACTTCAGTGCTTGTCGCCGTCCTTCTTCACCGCGTCCTTCGCGGCGTCTTTCGCCTCGACCGCGGTTTCCTTGATTTCGTGGCCGACCTCTTTCGCGCCTTCCTTGACTTCGCGGCCCGCGGCCTTCGCCGCTTCCCACGCGTCCTTGGCGCCTTCCTTCACGTCGTGCGCGCCGTCCTTGATCGCGGTACCGGCCTCGTTCGTCGCGTTGCGAATGTGGTCGCCCGCGGTCAGCGACTTTTCCCCGATCGTGTCGACCGCGGCGTTGACCGTCTCGCCGGTCTTCTTCGCGGCATCCTGCACGGCCTCGCCGGTCTTCTGCGCGGCGTCGGCGACGGCCTTCTTCGCTTCCTCGGCCTTCTGCGCGGTCGCCTTCGCGGCTTCGTCGATCTTCTGCTGCGCGTTCTGCTGACCCTGCTCACTGCACGCGGCCAGGGCCGCGACCAACGCAATGCTCATGACGATACGGCTAGCTTGCATGGCTTCGCTCCTTCGTTGAAGACAACGCCGAGTATTGAACGGTCCGCTTCGACCGGCAAGCGCGCGTTACAGAAGTTCGATCGCGATCGCGGTGGCTTCGCCGCCGCCGATGCACAGCGACGCGACGCCGCGCTTGCCGCCGCGATTCTTCAGCGCGTGGATCAGCGTCACGACGAGCCGCGCGCCGCTCGCGCCGATCGGGTGGCCCAGCGCGCAGGCGCCGCCGTTGACGTTGAGCTTCTCGTGCGGGATGCCCAGTTCCTTGATCGGCGCCATCGCGACCACGGCGAACGCTTCGTTCACCTCGAACAGGTCGACGTCGCCGACGCTCCAGCCGGCCTTCGCGAGCACCTTTTCGATCGCGCCGACCGGCGCGGTCGTGAACCATTGCGGCTCCTGCGAATGCGTGGCGTGCGCGGCGATGCGCGCGAGCGGCGCGAGGCCGCGCTTGGCCGCTTCGTCGGCGCTCATCAGCACGGTCGCCGCCGCGCCGTCGGAAATGCTCGACGAGCTCGCCGCCGTGATCGTGCCGTTGTCCTTCTTGAACGCGGGCTTCAACGTCGGAATCTTGCCGATGTCGCATTTGCCCGGTTGTTCATCCGTGGCGTATTCCACTTCGCCCTTGCGCGTGGCGACCTTCACCGGAACGATTTCGCTGCCGAACGCGCCGGAGGCCTGCGCGGCCAGCGCGCGGCGCACCGACTCGGACGCATAGGCGTCCTGGTCTTCGCGCGTGAACGCATACTTGTCGGCGCACTGCTCGCCGAACACGCCCATCGCCTTGCCGTCGTACGGATTGGTCAGGCCGTCCCACGCCATGTGGTCGACCGCCTCGAAACCGCCGTAGCGATTGCCCGTGCGCGAATTCGGAATCATGTGCGGCGCGTTCGTCATCGACTCCATGCCGCCGGCCACGACGATGCTCGCCGAACCGGCCTTGATCGCGTCGTGCGCCTGCATGATGGCCTTCATGCCCGAACCGCACACCTTGTTGATCGTGGTGCAGCCCGCCGCCGGCGGCAGGCCGGCGCCGAGCGCCGCCTGGCGGGCCGGCGCCTGGCCGAGATTGCCGGGCAGCACGCAGCCCATGATCACTTCGCCGACGTCGGTCGCGGCGACGCCCGCGTGTTCCAGCGCGGCCTTGATCGCGGCGGCGCCGAGCGTCGGCGTGGGCACGCCGGTGAACTGGCCGAGGAAGGAACCGATCGCTGTGCGCTTGGCGCCGACGATGACGATATCGGACATGGATTTCTCCGCGTGTTTGGATGGCTGAAAGGATGCGCCGCACGCGGCGCAAAGCCTCCGGATTATGCGCGGCTTGTTGCGCTGCGGCAAATGCGGTCCGCCACGATTCGTTGCTGTACGGAAGGCCGTGCGCGCGCTAGCCTCGACGCATGCGCAACAGGGGGCGGTTCGCGTGGCTGATCGCGACCGTCGTGCTCGCGACCGCGGTCGCGCACGACGCCGTCGCCGCGCCCGCGTGGGCGGCGGATGCCGGCGTCGAACGCCTGCGTTTCAAGCGTCTGGGCGTGCGCGACGGGCTGTCGCAGACGATCGCCACGACGCTTGCGCAGGATGCTCGCGGCTTCGTCTGGGTCGGCACGCAGGATGGCCTGAACCGCTACGACGGCTACGGCTTTCGCGTGTACCGGCACGACCGCGACGATCCCGCGTCGCTGCCCGACAACAACGTGCGCCGTCTGCTGGCGGATTCGAAAGGCCGGCTGTGGATCGGCTTTGCGACCGGCCTTGCGCGCTACGACGCCGCGCTCGATCGCTTCGATACGTGGCGCCCCGCGCCCGGCGTGCGCAACGCGCTTGCGGCGCGCTCGGTCGGCGCGCTGCTCGAAGATCGCGACGGCCGCATCTGGGTGGCGACGTCCGGCGGCGCGCTGCAGTTCGTCGACGAACGCGGCGGCTTTGCGCCGGGTCCCTGCGACGGCGAGCCGACGGCGCGAATCAACGCGCTCGCCCAGGCGCACGACGGTGCGCTGCTGCTCGGCACCGATCGCGGGCTGTGGCGCTGCGACGTCGCGAGCGGCGCGCTGTCGGAAATCCGCTACGGCGACGCGCGCATCGTGTCCGGCTCGCAGACGCTGCGCGTCGGCGCGCACGGCGAAATATGGGTCGCGGCGTCGGGCCAGGGCGTGTTCCGCTTCGACGCCGACGGCACGCCGAGCCTGCGTCTGGATAGCGACGCCGTGCCGCCGCTCGCCGACCGCACGGTCCACGGCCTTGCGATCGATCGCGACGGCGCGGTGTGGTTCGGCAGCGACGTGCGCGGCGTGTCGCGTTTCGATCCGGCGACGCGTGCGCTCGAGAGCTACGGTCATGCGGTGGGGCGCGAATACTCGCTCGCGTCGAACCGCGCGTTCTCGCTGCTGGAAGACCGCGATGGCGTGATCTGGGTCGGCTCGTGGGGCAGCGGCGTGTCGCTGCTCGATCCGCGCACGGCCGCGTTCGTGCAGCTCGTGCCGGGCGCCGCGCCGCATGCGCTGCCCGGCGCGTCGGCCACCGCGGTGCTCGCCGACGCCGACGGCGCGTTCTGGATCGGCACGCTGGAAAACGGCGGGCTGTCGCGGTTCGATCCCGCGCGCGGCGTCGTCGAACGCCACGTGCACGATCCGGCCCGCGCCGACAGCCTTGCGACGAACTTCGTCACGGGCCTCGCGCGCGGTCCCGACGGTTCGCTCTGGGTCGGCACGAACGACTCGGGGCTCGACCGGCTCGCGCCCGGCGCGAAAGGCTTCGCGCACTACCGGCACGATCCGGCGCGTGCCGACACGCTGCCCGACGACGACGTGCAAGGCCTGTACGTCGATAAAAGTGGAACCTTGTGGGTTTCCACCGCGAACGGCCTTGCCGCGCTGTGCGCCGGGTGCGATGCCTTCCGGCGCTACGTCAACGATCCGAACGATCCGGCGAGCCTCGGCGGCGGCAGCGTGCAGACCGTGCTCGAAACGCGCGCCGGCGAGCTGTGGGTCGGCTTGCGGCGCAACGGGCTCGACCGGCTCGATCGCGCGACCGGCCGCTTCGAACACTTCCGCGCCGACCTCGACGACGCGCGTTCGCTCGCCAACGACGTCGTCACGTCGCTGCACGAAGACGCGCGCGGCGACCTGTGGATCGGCACGCAGGGCGGCGGCCTCAATCGCCTGCGCCGCGACGCCGCCGGCCGCGTCGCGTTCGACGCCGTCACGACGCGCGAGGGCCTCGCGGCGGACGCGATCGGCGGCATCGCCGAAGACGCGCAGGGCCGTCTGTGGCTGTCCACGACCGCGGGCATCAGCCGCTACGATCCGCCGACGCGCAGCGTGCTCAATCTTTCCGGCGCGCGCGGCGGCTCCGACGCGGGCTATTTCATCGGTGCGGCGAGCCAGCATGCCGACGGCCGCGTGCTGTTCGGCGGACCGGCCGGCGTCACGGTGTTCGATCCGGCCGATGTCGCGACCGCACCGCCGCCGCAGCCGCTGTTCACCGACTTTCGCCTGTTCAACGCGCCGGTCGCGCCGCGCGCGCGCGACGCGGCGTCGCCGCTCGCCGCGACGCCGTGGACCGGCGGCGGGATCGAACTCGACTACCGACAGTCGATGTTCTCGCTCGACTTCGCCGCGCCGAACGCAGCCGATCCCGACGCCGTGCGCTACGCCTATCGCCTGGACCCGCACGACGCGGAGTGGATCGAAACCGACGCGTCGCGCCGCACCGCGACGTACACCGCGCTGCCGCCCGGCGACTACCGGCTGCGACTGCGCGCGCGCTACGCAGGCCAAGCGTGGAGCGGTGCCGAAGCCGCGCTCGCGGTGCGCGTGAAGCCCGCGCCTTGGTTCGCGCCGCCGGCGCTGGCCGCGTATGTGGCGCTGGCAGCGCTCCTCGGCGCCGCGGGGTGGTGGCGCCGGCGCGAACGGCTGCGCCGGCGCGCCGCGGCGCAGGAGGATCTGCGCCGCAGCGAGGAACGCCTGAAGCACGCCTTGTGGGGCAGCGGCGGCGAGCTGTGGGACATCGATCTTGCGAGCGGCCGGCTGCATCGCGAGAACCGTCTGGAACATCTCGCCGCGAGTCACGACGCGACCGCCGAGACCGTCGCGTCGTACATGCCGTTCCTGCATCCCGACGATACGGGTTCGATGCGCGAGGCGATGATCGTGCACCTCAAGGGCGCGTCCGACGATTTCGCGATCAGCTTTCGTACGCGCGACCGCAGCGGCGAATGGACGTGGCTGCTCACGCGCGGGCGCGTCGTCGAACGCGATGCGCAGGGCCGCGCGCGCCGCATGACCGGCACGACGCACGACATCAACGCGTTGAAGCGCGCCGAAGAAGCGCTGCGCAGCCTGAACGAGGAACTGGAGCTGCGCGTGGAGCGGCGCACCGCGGCGCTGCGCACCGCGAACGTCGAACTGCAGCAGACGCTCGACCGCCTGACGCTGACGCAGCGCCAGCTCGTCGACGCGGAAAAACTCGCGTCGCTCGGCGGCCTCGTCGCCGGTATCGCGCACGAGATCAACACGCCGCTCGGCGTCGGCGTGACCGCGGCGTCGCATCTGGCCGAAGAAGCGCGGCGTCTCGGCCGCGCGCTCGAAGGCGGCGCGCTCGCGCGTTCGGATCTGACGCGGTTCCAGGAAATGGCGCGCGAAAGCTCCGAGCTGATCCTGCGCAACCTGCAGCGCGCCGACGGCCTCGTGCGCAGCTTCAAGCAGGTGGCGGTCGACCAGTCGAACGAGGACCGCCGCGTGGTCGAACTCGGCGCGTGTCTGCGCGAAATCCTGACGACGCTCGGTCCGGCGCTGCGCAAGACGCCGCACGCGGTGACGCTTGCGTGCCCGGTGCCGGTACCGTGCCTCACCGCGCCGGGCGCGCTGTACCAGATATTGACGAATCTCGTGATGAACTCGCTGACGCACGGCTACGCGCCGGGCGTCGCCGGCGCGCTGTCGATCGCCGTCGCGCGCGACGGCGACGAGGCGGTCGTCGACTACCGCGACGACGGCGCCGGCATGGACGAGGCGACGCGTTCGCGCATCTTCGATCCGTTCTTCACGACGCGGCGCGGCCAGGGCGGATCGGGGCTCGGCATGCACATCGTCTACAACCTCGTGACGCAGGCGCTCGGCGGCACGATCGCGTGCCGCAGCGCGCCCGGCCGCGGCGTCGAATTCCGCATCCGCTTTCCGCACGGCACGGGCCGTTGAACGCGCGACGGCGCTGCGCGTTCGCCGCGTTCGCCGTATTCGCGCAAACGGCCGTCGCCGCCGTGCCGTCGGTCGACGCCGTGCGCTTTCGCAACTACGGCGTCGACGACGGGCTGTCGCACAACCGCGTGCGCGCGTTCGCGCAGGATGGACAAGGCTATTTGTGGATCGCGACGCGCGACGGCCTGAACCGCTTCGACGGCGCGCGCTTTCGCGTCTACCGCCACGACCGCGACGATCCGCACAGCCTGCCCGACAACGTCGTGATGACGCTGGCGACGACGCGCGACGGCACGCTGTGGATCGGCACGGCCGGCGGCGGCCTCGCGCGCTACGACGCCGCGCGCGACCGCTTCGAACGCTACCGCGCCGGCGACGCGACCGGACTGGCCGGCGACCAGATCCGCGCGCTGCACGTCGACGCCGCGGGCGCCCTGTGGGTCGGCAGCTTCGGCATCGGCGTGCAGCGCTTCGATCCTGCGACCGGCCGCGCGAGCGACCTGCCGTTCGGCCGTCCCGAAGCGCTCGCCGGCGTGCACGGCTATGTCGACCTGCCGGGCGGCGGCATGCTGTTCGCCGCCGGTTCGAACGTCTGGCGCTGGAATGGCGGCGACACGATCGCGCCGCTGCTCGACACGGCGGGCGTGCGGCATCCGGCCGAGCGCTCGACGCGCGGTCGCGACGGCGATCTGTGGGTGGCGCTCGTCGCCGGAGGCCTCCTGCGCTTCGACGCCGACGGCCGCGAGCGCCGCCGCTACGGCGCGGCGGACGGCCTCGGCAGCGACGTCGTCACGAGCCTGCTGCAAAGTCGCGAAGGCGATTTGTGGATCGGCACACAGCTCGGCGTCGCGCGCTACGATCGCGACGCCGACCGCTTCGTCGCGATCCGTCACGACGCCGGCGACCGCACGACGCCGCCGCCGGAATCGCACGCGCTGTTCGAGGACGCCGACGGTCTCGTCTGGACCGGCAGCGGTACGAGCGGCATCGGCGTGCACGATCCCGACGGCGAAGCCGTGAGCGTCTACCGCCGCCGCGCCGACGGCCTGCCGTCGAGCCGCGTGCAGGCCGTGACGGTCGAGCCGGACGGCGCGTTCTGGCTCGGTTTCGGCGACGCCGGCGTCGTGCGCTATGCGCCGGAACGCGGCGTGGTCGAACGGCTCGACCGGAAATCGGGTCTGGCCAGCGACGCCGTCGCCGCACTCGCGCGCGGTCGCGACGGCGCGCTGTGGATCGGCCACGTCGCGAACGGCCTCGACCGCCTCGACGCGAACGGCGCCATCCGCCACTACGCGAGCGTCGAAGGCGATCCGGGATCGCTGCCGGCGAATCTCGTCAACGCGCTCGCCGTCGACGCCGCCGGCACGCTGTGGGTTGCGAGCGACGGCGGGGGGCTGGCGAGCCTGTGCGACGGCTGCGATGCGTTCGTGCGCTATGCCGACGCGGGCGACGACCGCTTCGATTTCGCGCGCGCGACGACGACGTCGCTGGCCATCGCACGCGACGGCGCGGTCTGGTTCGGCCTGTTCGGCGGCGGCGTCGCGCGGCTCGATCCGGCGACGCGCAGGATACGGCGCTACGCCGCCGCGGCCGGCGGCGCCGGGCCGTCGAACGACGTGGTGCGCAGCCTGCTCGCCGACGCGAACGGCGACCTGTGGATCGGCTCGGCGGGCGGCCTCGATCGCCTCGACGTCGCGGCCACGGGCGAGGCGCGTTTCGTCGCGCAGCGCGGCGAGGGCTGGCGCGGGCGCGAACACGTCGTGTGCCTCGCCGCCGCCGCGCACGACGAGTTGTGGGTCGGCACGACGACCGGACTCGTGCGCTATCGGCCGTCCGACGGCGCGTTCGCGCTGCCGGCCGCGCTCGGCCGCATCGATCGCGCGGGCTTCGCCGCGGGGGCCTGCGACGCGCGCGACGGCAAAGTATACTTCGGCGGCGTCGAGGGGCTCATCGCGTTCGCGCCGGCCGACTTGCCGCCGCCGCGCGCGCCGGGTCCGGTCGTGCTGACCGATTTCCTGCTGTTCAACCGCCCGGTCGACGTGCGGCCCGACGCGGCCGATGCGCCGCTGACACGCGCCATCGCGCAGACGCCGCTGCTGCGGCTCGATCATCGCCAGAACGTCTTCGGCTTCGGTTTCGCCGCGCTCGACTATCGCGATCCGGCCGGCGTCGCCTATCGCTACCGGCTCGACGGTCTCAACGACGACTGGATACCGGTGCTGCCGGGGCGGCGCGACGCGGTGTTCTCCGGGGTGCCGGCCGGCCGCTACCGGCTGCGCGTGCAGGCCGAGCGCGCGGGCGCCGCACCGAGTGAAACGACGCTTGAAATTTCAATATCGCCGCCGCCGTGGCGCTCGCCGTGGGCTTACGCCGCCTACGCGTCGCTCGCCGCGCTCGCGCTCGGCGCGCTGTGGCGGCGCTACGAA
This sequence comes from Tahibacter soli, assembly GCF_025717065.2. GTDB lineage: Bacteria > Pseudomonadota > Gammaproteobacteria > Xanthomonadales > Rhodanobacteraceae > Tahibacter > Tahibacter soli. The sequence goes on from NZ_JAOVZO020000015.1 coordinate 87,558, forward strand.
CGGCGCCTGGCGTACGAGCGATCCGTCGCCGCGCAGATCCGCCGCAGCGAAGAAGAATTGCGGCGCATGAACGAGGAACTCGAGTCGCGCGTCGCATCGCGCACGTCCGACCTCGTCGCCGCGAACGAAACGCTCAGCGGCACGCTCGAGCGCCTGCGCGAGACGCAGCGCCAGCTCGTCGAGGCCGAGAAGCTCGCGTCGCTCGGCGGGCTCGTCGCGGGCGTCGCGCACGAGATCAACACGCCGCTCGGCGTATGTCTGACCGCCGCCTCGCATCTCGCCGAAGAATCGCGGGTGACGCGAGAGCGTCTCGCGCGCAGCGAACTGACGCGCTCGCAGCTCGACGCGTACCAGAACGGCGCGAGCGAGGCGGCCGAGATCATCGTGCGCAACCTGCAGCGCGCCGACCGTCTCGTGCGCGGCTTCAAGCAGACCGCCGTCGACCAGGCGGTCGACGAGATCGGCGACATCGATCTCGAACAGGCGGTCGCAAACGCGCTGGCGCTGATCGGACCGCTGCTGCGCGGTACGCCGCACCGCATCGTCGTCGACTGCGCCGAAACCGTCGTCGTGCGCGCGCCGCCCGGTGCGCTGTACCAGATCGTCAGCAATCTCGTGTTGAACGCGGTGCAGCATGCGTTCGCGCAGGGCGAGACGGGCACGATCGCGATCGCCGTCGCGCGAGACGGCGACGGCGTATCGCTGTCGGTTCGCGACGACGGCCGCGGCATGGACGAGGCAGAGCGTTCGCGCGTGTTCGAGCCGTTCTTCACGACCCGGCGCGGGCAGGGCGGCACGGGGCTAGGCCTGCACGTCGTCTACACGCTCGCCACTCAGGTGCTCAAGGGCCGCATCGACTGCGACAGCACGCGCGGGCGCGGCACCTGCTTTCGCGTGCGCTGGCAGGCGGACTGACGCGCGCGTCCGATGGCGGCGCTCTCGTTGCGAATTGGACGAACCGGCATTGCGCATCGGGCGCCGGAGTGACGGCTTCGTCGGGCCGCGTCCGTCCTCGGGGACATCCACCTGGGGAGTTTCATGCGCGCATTCCTCCGTCGCGTCGGCGTTTTCGCCGCTGTCTGGCTGGCCGTGCCGGCCGCGCTCGCGCAGTCGAGCTACGATCTCGTGTTTCGCCAGGGCTTCGAACGATCGGACGATCGACCGTCGACGCGCGGCGAAGCGTCGCGTTTTCTCGCGCAGGCGACGTTCGGCGGTTCGGACGCCGATATCGACGCACTCGCCGCGAGCGGCTACGACGCGTGGCTGTCGGCGCAGATCGCGCTGCCGCCGACGTCGATGCTGCCGTACATGCGCGCGCAGGCCGGCACGGCGGATCCGCTCGAGCCCATTCCGTTTCACCTGTTCAAGCAGGCGTGGTTCGTGCGAACGCTCGGCGCGCAAGACCAGCTGCGACAGCGCGTCGCGTTCGCGCTGAGCGAAATCCTCGTGGTTTCGGAGCGCGGCAACGGCCTGGAAAACGACGGTCTCGCGCTCGGCGCGTACTACGACATTCTGCTGCGCAACGCGCTCGGCAACTATCGCCAGCTGCTCGAAGACGTGACGCTGAGTCCCGCGATGGGCCGGTATCTGTCCATGTACCGCAATCGCAAGCCCGACCTCGCGAACAACATCCAGTCGGACGAGAACTACGCGCGCGAAGTGATGCAGCTGTTCTCGATCGGCCTCGTCAAACTCCATCGCGACGGCTCGCCGGTGATCGTCGGCGGCCGCACGGTGCCGACGTACGACGTCGGCACCGTGCGCGGCTTCGCGCGCGTGTTCACGGGCTGGGCGTGCCACTGCGGGCCGGGCCAGCCGTGCCCGGCCGATCCGTTCCCGGTGGAGCCGTTCACGTGCAGCACCGAGCACGAGATGGTGCCGTACGAGGCGTATCACGACCGCGACGCGAAGACGGTGCTCGACGGCGTCGTGCTGCCGGCCGGCCGCGACGCGCGGCCGGAACTCGAGGCGGCGCTCGACGTGCTGTTCAACCATCCGAACGTCGCGCCGTTCATCGCGCGGCAATTGATACAAAAGCTCGTCACGAGCAATCCGTCGCCGGGCTACGTCGACGCCGTCGCCGCCGCGTTCGAAAACAACGGGCAGGGCGTGCGCGGCGATCTCGCCGCGACCGTGCGCGCGATGCTCACGCATCCCGAGGCGCGCGACGGCCATCGCACGATGCCGCAGACATTCGGCAAGGTGCGCGAGCCGATCGTCCGCCTGGCGCAGCTGTGGCGCGCGTTCGACGTGATGTGGGAGAACGACGCGCTGTTTCCCGACGATCGCGAAATCCACGAAAGCCACAACCAGTCGCCGCTGCTGTCGCCGTCGGTGTTCAATTTCTTCTCGCCGGGCTATACGCCGGGCGGCGCGCTCGCGACGGCCGGACTCGTGGCGCCGGAGATGCAGATCGTCACCGCGAACTTCGCGATCCGCCTCGCCAACGACGTCAACGGCCGCGTCTACTGGAGCTATCGCGGCGGCCCGATGGACGAGTTCGACGACCGCGTGCGGCTGATCCGGCTCGAACGCTGGGAGGCGTCGATACGCCCGGCGCCCGGCGCGAACGAAGCGCCGGCCGGCGCGGTCGACCGGCTGATCGATCGCTGCGCCGAACTTCTCGTCGGCGGGCAGATCACGCCCGCGCTGCGCAGTCGCATTCGCGCGCGCGTGCTGTCGATCGACGCCGACGATCCGCTGCGCCGCGTGCAGAACGCGATCTATCTGATCGCGACGTCTCCCGAATTCGCCGTGCAGCGCTGAGGACCTGTCGATGACCCGCAACCACAACGACGCGTCGCGCCGTCGATTCTTGAAGCGCAGCCTCGCGGCGCTCGCCGGCGGCGCCGGTTTCTTCGCCGCGCCGCAGAGCCTCTCGCTGCTCAACGCGGCATGGGCGCAAGGCCCGCAGTGCGGCGGCGACTACAAGGCGCTCGTCTGCGTGTTCCTGCTCGGCGGCAACGACGGCCACAATCTCGTCGTGCCGACCGGCGCCGAATACGCCGCGTACGCCAACCGTCGCCGCGGTCTTGCGATCGCGCAGCAGCGCCTGCAGCCGGTCGCGCCGCTCTCCGGTGCGAACTACGCGATCGGGCTGCATCCGGACCTGCCGGAGCTGAAGCAATTGTTCGATAGTGGAAAAATGGCGATCCTCGGCAGCGTCGGCGCGCTGATGGAGCCGGTGACGAAGGCGCAGTACGACGCGCGCACCGCGCGGCTGCCGCCGCAGCTGTTTTCGCACAACGACCAGCAGGCGTTCTGGCAATCGCTGCAGGAGCGTTCGCCGGTCGACACGACGCCCGCGAGCGGTTGGGCCGGGCGACTCGCCGACGTCGCGCACCCGACGTACAACCCGTGCGCGACGCTCGCGATGAACCTGTCGCTGGCCGGCGCCAATCCGTTCCAAGTGGGGCTCGGCGGCGAAGCGCTGACGGTGGACACCGGAGACATCCGCGCGATCGAGGCCGACCGCGATCCGACCGTCGTCGCCGAACTCGAAGCGGTGTACGCGCAGACGCACTCGAACCTCCTGGTCGAGCAATATCGCCGCTCGACGCGCGCGGCGATCGACGACTACGCCGTGCTGCGCACCGCGCTCGCCGCCGCGCAGCCGCTGCCGACCGCGTTTCCGCCGCCGCCGAACGAAGGCGACCGGCCTGCCGTGCGCTTCGCATACGCGCTCGGCAGCCAGTTGCGGCGGGCCGCGCAGCTGATCTCGGTGCGCCAGGCGCTCGGGCATCGCCGGCAGATTTTTTTCTGCGCGCTCGGCGGTTTCGACACGCACGATGCGCAGACCGCCGATCAGCCGGAGCTGCTGCTCGGCACGTCGCGCGCGCTTGCGGCGTTTCATCGGGCGACGATCGACCTCGGCGTCGAGGCGCAGGTGACGACGTTCGCGGCGTCGGAGTTCGGCCGTTCGATGACGAGCAACGGCGACGGTTCGGACCACAGCTGGGGCAATCATCTGTTCGTGCTGGGCGGCGCCGTGCGCGGGCAGCGCGTGTTCGGCGCGCTGCCGAATCTCGCGGACGGCAGCGACGATTTCGCCGGCGACGGAAATCTGATTCCGAAGATTTCGGTGGATCAGTACGGTGCGACGCTCGCGCGCTGGTTCGGCGTTGCCGACGAGTCGATGCTCGATACGTGTTTTCCGAACCTGCGCCATTTTCCGCCGGCGCTGCGGGATCTCGGTTTCATGGCGGCGTAGGCGCGTCGTCGGAGGCGGGCGGCTCGGAAGGTGTCGTCGCCGACGCCTCCGCGACTGTCCGTTCGATCAGACCGAGCACCGTCTGCGCGCGCGAACGCGACACCGGTACGGTTTCGGCGAGATCGCGCAGCGCGAGACGAAAGCCCTGTGCGTTGCCGCGCACGCCGGCGATCGCCGCGAGCGCGACGAGATACGAGCGATGGCAGCGCACGACGCTGCCGTCGTTGAACTGGCGCTCGACGCCCGATAGCGCGACGCGCAGCAGGCGATGGCTGCGTTCGCCGTCGCGCACGAAGACGACGTCGACGTAGTTTTCCTCGGCGCGCACATAGCGCAACTCGTCGGGCGCGAGTTCGACGGCGCCGTCGCGAGCGCGGACGAGTCGCGCCGGCGGCGCCTCGACCGGCACGTCGATTTGCGGCGGTGCCTGCGCATCGACGAACTGCGCGGCCCGCACTTCGTTGCGTCGGCGCAGCCAGCGCTCGATCAGCAGCGTGCGCACGACGACCGGCGCGACCGCGCACAGTCCGGTGATCGCGACGAACGCGCGTGCGCGTGTCGCGTTGATCTCGATATGGCCGTTCCAGGCGAGCACGGCCATGAGCGCACCGGCCACGACGACGACTTCGACGACTTCCCAGACGACCTGCCGGCCGACGGTCCAGCGCGATTCGTCCCAGCGGCGCGCGAGCAACGCCGGTACCGCGACGCGCAGCACGAGCGATACCGCGAGACATGTGCCGCCGAGCTCGCCGATCAGCAAAGCGGCGGCGGGATCGGGTACCGATGCGAGGCCGAACGGGCGCGCGACGTAGACGATGGCCGTGACGAGCGCCGTCGCGGCGACGGCGAAGCGCGTCTCCGGCCAGGGGCCGCGCCACAGCGGGTAGGGACGCGCGAGCCATGCGCGCAGGCGGTCGCCGATTCCGTTCGCCATCAGTGATCCATCATCCGTCGATCGTTGCCGTTCGTCACACGCGTTTGTCATTCGTCACCCGCCGCTGGCGCGCCGGGGGCGCGGCGCGCAGGGTGAACGCCTCCAGCGGAGCGGATCATGAACGAACTACGTTGCGCACGCACGGCGTTGACAGTTGGCGGCGCGTTGTCGATCGGCATGGGCGGCTTGCATTTATGGCTGCCGCGGATTTTCGACTGGCACTCCTCGATGGCCTCGGTACCGGCAAGTCTGCGGTGGGCGCTGGTGTCGTTGAACGCGTTCTGGAGCCTCCTCGCAATCGGGACAGGCACGATCGCGTTGCGGCTGGCCCGGTACGACGAATGGCGCGAAGCGTCCGGGCGCTTCGTCGCTGCCACGTTCGCGGCGTATTGGGGAGCGCATGCTGCGTACCTCGCGGCATGGCCGTTTCCGTTGCCGCCCCGGCTGGCGTGGCTCGGCTGGGCGTTTCTGGGCTTCGCGATGGCGCAGTGTGTGTTGCACGGGGCGGCGGCGGGAATGCGTGGAATGCGGACACCCAGAAATTCGTGACGAACGTGTGGAACGCGGACACTCAGAAATTCATGACGAGGGCCGGCGAGCAGACGAGTGGAATGTGGACACCCGGAAATTTGCGACGATAGCCGGCGAGCGAGTGACTACGAACGAGAACGAACGAGCACGAATGAGGGCAGTCGAAAAATTGCCGCAAAGCCTGGAATGCGGAAAGCCGGTAGCGCGAATACTCACGATTGCGTTATGCGCCGAAATCGGAATTCTCCGAGATTTTCGACGGAAGACGCCGGATGCGATAGACGTTCGCCGTTCGCATACTGACTGCATGACACTCGCCCGCCTGCACACTGTCGATCCGCATTCGTCCGGCGCCTACCACGTCGTATCGCGATGTGTTCGCCAAGCATGGCTGTTCGCCCGCGACACCGAAACGGGGCGTGACTTGTCGCATCGGAAACGCTGGGTCGAAGAACGAATCCATCATCTGGCCGCACATTTCGCGATCGCCGTCTACGCTTACGCGATCATGGACAATCACGTCCATATCGTCGTCCAGACCGACCCGGACAGACCTCTTTCCTGGTCCGCAGAAACCGTTCTGCGTCGCTGGCTGGCGGTTTGTCCGCGGCGATTCGAATCCGGCGCCGATTTGGAGCAGTACATTGAACGGCAATCAGAAAATTCATCGAGAGTCGCCGAGCTTCGTGCGAGGCTCGGCAGTTTGAGCTGGTTCATGCGCCTGCTGAACGAGCCGATTGCACGGCGCGCCAATGCCGAAGACAGTCGCAAAGGACGATTCTGGGAAGGAAGATTTCGGTGCCAGGCGTTGCTCGACGAGGCGGCGGTCCTTAGCGCTATGGCATACGTCGACCTGAACCCCGTTCGTGCAGGGATTGTCACCGCACCTGAGGCGGCGAAGCACGTTTCGATCCGATGGCGCTGCCGCAACAGCAGGCGTTGCCGCAAGAGGGCTGACGCACTGCGGCCGGTCGCTGGTTGCGGTCCGGAGCGCCTCGTCACGGAACGCGAGTACCTTAAGCTCGTCGATACGACCGGGCGTCTCGCAGGCAAAAAGAAAAACGACGACATCGCACGGACGATGCTGCCGATTGTTCGACGTTTCGGGCTCTCGGAGTCGGCTTGGATTGCGCAGGTTCGTGGCACCGAGTCTTGCTATTGGCGCGTCATCGGCCGGTTCGAATCGTTCCTCGACAAAGCCGCCGAACTCGGCCAGCGCTGGCTGAAGGGGTGTCGATTCGCCGGTCGCCTGGAAGCGGACTGACGCTCGGCGCTGTCTCGCCGACCTCATCGAGTCTGTCCCGTCGAATAGCTTTCGCATCGTGCGGCCACCGTGGACTGCGTTCGGACAAATGTCCGAACAAACGTTGCGCGAAATAGCGACGGGCGTACCTCCTCCTTGTCGATCGAATCGACGCGTCTTGAGGCGTCGCTGTCGCGTGGTCGAATTGTCACGAGCGTCCCTGTCTCGCTCGTGTCGCGATTCGCGGAAATTCGCCGAATGCTCGCCTACGCTGCTTTCCTCGGCCCGGGCTCGCCGTTCGCCTTCGTGGGTGCGCGCTCGTGATTGATTTCCAGACTGTCCAGATTCGATCTCCTCGCCCGACTTCCAGACTGTCCAGATTCGCTCGCCCGGCTTCCGGACTGTCCACATTCGATCCCCAGATTCGACGATTCACACAATCCTCCCGACCATCGACCGGAAATCGTCATGCTGAAACACGCGCTCGCGCTAACAATCGCAATGGCCATTCCGTCGCTTGCAGCGGCGCAAACGCTGAGCGTCGGGCCTGGCCAGCCCTACGCGACGCCATGTGCCGCGATTGCCGCGGCGTCGGCGGGCAGCACGATTCTGATCGACGCGGCCGGCAACTATGACGGCAATGTCTGTGGCTGGTCGACGAACGGATTGACCTTGCGCGGTGTCAACGGTCGGCCGCGCATCGATGCGGCCGGCAACAACGCGCAGGGGAAGGCCATCTGGGTGATTGCCGGCAACGACACGACGATCGAAAACGTCGAACTGTCGGGCTGTCGCGTCCCCGACGGGAATGGCGCCGGCATTCGTCAGGAGGGTAAGAACCTGACCGTGCGCCGCGTTTTTTTCACGACAACGAGAACGGCATTCTCGCCGGCGACAAGATCGGCAGCACGATACTGATCGAACATAGCGAGTTCTCGCACAACGGCGCCGGCGACGGACTTACGCACAACCTGTACATCAATCACGTCGATACATTGATATTCAGGTACAACTGGTCGCATGGCGCGAGTGTCGGCCACTTGCTGAAGTCGCGAGCGCGACAAAACTTCGTGCTGTACAACCGTCTCACCGGCGAGGCCGGCGGCACCGAGAGCTACGAAATCAATTTGCCGAGCGGCGGCACCTCGTTTGTCATCGGCAACCTCATCCAGCAACCCTCGACATCGCAGAACGGTGCGATGCTCGACTATCTGAGCGAGCCGGGGAATACCAATCCCGACGATCATTTGTTTGTCGTCAACAACACGTTCGTCAACAACCGCAGCGCCGGCACCTTCGTTCAGATCGGTGCCGCCGCGATGTCGCCTGCGCTCATACGCAACAACATCCTGTTCGGCAACGGCACTGTGAGTACGCAGGCTTCGGCCGTCGTCGACCACAATCTGACCGGTAGCGCGCCCATGTTCGTCGACGCGGCGAACTTCGACTACCGGTTGCTGCCCGGCGTCGCGGCGATCGACGCCGGCGTCGATCCCGGTAGCGGCATGGGCCAGTCGCTGATGCCGACGCAGCAGTATCGACATCCGACTGAGGCTTCGTCGCGCTCGACGGCGGGAGCGATCGACATCGGTGCCTACGAATGGCTGCCGGATCTGATTTTTCGCGCCAGCTTCGAATAGGGCTCTCGAGGTTCGAAATTGCGGCCGACAACGGCAAGTTCGGCATGCGCGAACGGCGCGCGAGTGTCTTGACGACAAGTGCCGCCAATTCCGGGACTATCGGCCGATTCCAGGACGGTCACCCTGCGATTCAAGGACAGTCACCATGAATCGTGGCGCAGCCCGTTTGCGGACAGTCACGATTCGCAGACCGGTTGCGGACAGTCACGATTCGCAAGTCGACGACTTGCGCGTCGGCCGTGGGCGCGCCGCGCGTGCTCAATACGAGCGCCGGGCCGATCAGGAATCGCATGATCGAGCTCCCCGTCGGCCGACCGGCCGTCGCGAATAGGATGCGGTCGCGTGCGATGGGGTTTGGATTGCGCCAAACACACGCCGACGGAGGCGGACGGGCGGTCGCGTAGTGCGCCAACTTCCGCGGTTGTATCTGTTTAGACTTTTGATGGGCTGCGCGTCGAAGCCGTGCCGTTCGTCAGGCGTCAGGCAATTCGCGTCGCAGGTGGAAGATCCGATCCCAATGCGCAAACAGCAGGTCGGTCAATTCGGGATCGAATTTCCTGCCGCGCTGCTCGGCGATGAAAAGACGGATTTCGTCTTCCGGCCATGCGTCCTTGTAGCAGCGCCGACTGCCCAGCGCATCGAACACGTCGGCCAGTGCGGTAATCCTGCCCTCGATCGGAATCTGCGTCGCTGCCAGACCCGCCGGGTAGCCGCTGCCGTCCCAGTTTTCGTGATGGCTGACGGCAATTTGTGCTGCGAGCTTGAACATCGGGCGCCTCGATCCGCCGAGCAGCTTCGCGCCGATTTCCGCGTGCGTGCGCATCACGGCGGTTTCTTCCGGGGTATGCGGCCCCGGCTTGTTCAAGATCGCGTCGGGTATGCCGATCTTGCCGATGTCGTGCAGCGGCGCGGCGTAGTTGAGGAGTTCGCAGGTTTCGTCGGGGAGGCCGTGCAATTGACCGAGCATCCTCGCGATGATCCCGACACGCCGGACATGATTCGCCGTTTCCTGTGACCGTGTTTCGGCAGCGCCGGCGAGGAGATAGACCATCTCGAGCTGGCTGTCGAAGAGTTCCCGGTTCAGATGCAGGTTCTCGAATGCGATCGCGACGTTGCTGCAGAAGACTTCCATCAGCCGCAGCCCCAGATCGTCGAGCGTGTGCGATTCGCCGACGTAAAGCAGCGCTTCGGTTTCCTGACTGTCCGCAAAATGCAGCACGTAGTGATCGTCGGCGAAAACGTGCCTTTTGTTGAGGTACGCGCCGCGCAGCGACTGCGCGATGTGGCCCGGCAGTTTTTCGTCGGCGTTGCGCGCGAGCAGGTTCGCGTAGTCGCCGGTCGCCGCGGCAACCTCGAAATGCTCCGGCAGCGCGCCGTTGGGATGCGCGACGCGACAGCACAACGCGCCGCGTTGGACGCCGACCAGATCGGCCAGCTGGCCGAGCACGATCGATGCGAACTGCTGCGGCTGCTGCTGTTGAGAGAACACGCGCGACGACGCCCGGATGACGTGTTCCAGACCGAGACGGCTGGCCTCGATCGTGCGCATGTCGCGGTACGCGCGCAGGGCGGCGTACAGGGTCGTCGCGAGTTTCTGCGCGGTCAGTTCGGTTTTTTCCTTGTAGTCGTTGATGTCGTACGCGGCAATGACTTCGTGTTCCGGCGCCTGTCCCGGTTGCCCGGTGCGCAGCACGATGCGCACGAAATGATTGCCGAGCGCGCCGCGGATCGTGCGCACGAGATCGAGTCCCGCCTGCTCGGTTTCCATGACGACATCGAGCAGAACGACGGCGGTATCTTCGTGTTCGGCGAGCAGGATCGCGGCTTCCTTGCTCGAATATGCGCTCAGCAGTTCGAGCGGACGTTCGGCGAAGCGGAAGCTCGAGAGAACGAGGCGGGTGACGTTGTGGATCTCGGGCTCGTCGTCGACGATGAGCACTTTCCACGGAGGGCGCTTGTCGCTTGGCTCGGCGGCGAATTCGAAGCGGTCGTCGAGTACACCCATGCTGTAGCCCCCCGGTACCAGCACAGGCAGTCTACTCCAGAACCTTCGATTCGGAAGCCCGGGAGTCGGTACGACATGACGTTCGTAATTTACGCATTCTTCGCGCGACGACGGCGCTTTCGCGTCGCGTCTTGAACGCGTCGCGGTTCTGATTCAGACCTGAGTTCGTACGTACGAGTTTGTCTCGATCATGCGATGGTCGGCGCACCAACGCGTTTCGTGGCTGTCCAGATTTCCCGCAGGTTTCGCGTGCTCGTAACGTTTTGTGTCTGTCCCGGTCTTGCGGACGTTTGATCGCGCCGGGCCGGGTCGGGAGCGTACCCGGAACGTGCCTGTCCGAAACTTGCCCGACCGGGTTCACGACCGTGTGCTTTGTTGCCGGCCCTGCGTTCTGCGGGGCGGCGCTCTTCGAGCGCGGGCGAGGCGGAGGCATGTGGTGCCTCCGCCGTCGATCCGTAGATCAGCTCTTGCCGTGAAACAGCTCGCGTCCGATCAGCATGCGGCGGATCTCGTTCGTGCCGGCGCCGATTTCGTACAGCTTGGCGTCGCGCAGCAGGCGCCCGGTCGGAAACTCGTTGATGTAGCCGTTGCCGCCCAGCGCCTGGATGGCTTCCAGCGTCACTTTGACGGCGTTCTGCGACGCGTTCATAAGGCACGATGCCGGATCGATGCGCGATTTCACGCCGCGGTCGAAGTCGAGCGCGACCATGTAGGCGTAGGCGCGCGAAGACTGCAACGCTGTGTACATGTCGGCGACCTTTGCCTGCATGATGCCGAACGTGCCGATCGGCGCGTTGAACTGTTTGCGTTCGCGCACGTAGGGCAGGGTGATGTCGAGTGCGGCCTGCATCAGGCCGATCGGGCCTCCCGAAAGCACGAGACGTTCGGTGTCGAGGCCGCCCATCAATACGCGCACGCCTTCGTTCACCTGGCCGACGATGTTTTCGGCCGGAATCTCGCAGTCTTCGAACACGAGCTCGCTCGTGTTCGAACCGCGCATGCCGAGCTTGTCGAGCTTCTGCGCCGTGGAGAAACCCTTCATGCCTTTCTCGACGATGAAGGCGGTCATACAGCGACTGCCGGCGGGTCGCGGCGCGGTGCGCATATAGACGAGCAGCACGTCGGCGTCGGGGCCGTTGGTGATCCACATCTTCGAACCGTTGGCGATCCAGCGATCGCCTTTGAGTTCTGCACGGCAGGTCATCGAGCCGACCACGTCGGAGCCGGCGCCCGGTTCGCTCATCGCCAGGGCGCCGACGTATTCGCCGCTGCACAGTTTCGGAATGTATTTCTGGCGTTGTTCTTCCGTTCCGTTCGTATACAGATTCTGTACGCACAGGTTGGAATGCGCGCCGTACGAAAGGCCGATCGAGCCGGAGGCGCGGGAAATTTCTTCCATCGCGACGAGATGGGCGAGATAGCCGAGGCTCGACCCGCCGTAAGCGTCCGAAACGGTAATGCCGAGCAGTCCCATGTCACCGAGCTTTTTCCACAAATCGCTCGGAAACACGTTCTCGCGATCGATGAGGTCGGCGCGCGGAGCGATCTCCTTCTCCGCGAACTGGCGCACCGTTTCGCGCAGGAGGTCGAGTTCTTCACCGAGGGGAAACGGTCGCATTCGAATCGTCCGGGCAGTGGTCGCAGCCGACGATTCTAGCTTTTCGCCCACGACCGCGGCCAATGATGCGTCGCGCTAAGGCCGTACTTCTGGGTATAGCGGTGCGAATGCGCGTCCGTACGAGTTCGACGGGGTTTGCGGGAGGGATTGCCCAGCCAGGCGTACTGGCGGTTTTGTGTCTGTCCAGGTTCGATTCTGGGGATTCGCGGCTGTCCCGATTCCCGCACGTGGCTGACCCGATACGGAGACTCTCCCGACCGGAGCGAATGCGTGACTGCCTTGATTCGCTCGCGATTCATGACGGTCCCGGTTCCGCATGCGCGCCTGCACAACTATGCGCCGTCTGATCGATTCCAGGTCGGAGTCCGGCAAACGATGACTGTCCCGGTTCGGTCTCCCGGTCCGGTCGCGAATGGTGCTGCTCGGGATTCTTGACTGTCCTGATTCGCTCCTCGGGATTCTTGACTGTCCTGATTCGCTCGATCGCGATTCTCGACTGTCCCGGATCTGCTCGACTGTCCCGGATCTGGTCCTCGACTGTCCCGGTTCGGTCGGGAACGATGGGGCCACGCAATTCGTGGATGTCCCGATACGTTTGATGTCCTGATACGCTTCGCTCGCGGACCCGATACGCTTCACGACGGCTCCGATTCGCCGGCGATTCGTGCCTGTCCCATTCCGCCGCCTGCATTTCGCCGCCTGCAACGCGCCGCCGCTCACCGTCGCGCGGCGGCGCGCAGGCGACGCTCAGTTGCCGTAGCGAATGACCGGCCTGCCGTTCAACGGCTGGAGCTTGCGATTGTTGCGCGGGTAGCGCGCGAGGAAGGCGTCGAGCTGCGCCTTGGACATCGTCACCGGCGCCGGCAGCACGTACCACTCGACGTTTTCGGTCAGCGGCGGCGTCGTCAGCGAGCCGAGATAGTGGTAGTAGCCGCGCTGCTTGGGCAGCAGCTGACCGATGTCGATCGTCTTCTGCGCGACGTCGGCGCCGGGCTTGAGGTCGTCGATGACGGTCTGCGCGGCGGCGTTCGCTTCGCCTTCGGCGAACATCACGCCGATCACGGCGAGCCGGCCGTCCTGCGCCTTGAACACGAAGTGGCCTTCGAGCGGATAGTGCTTGCCGTCGATCGTGTGCTCGCTCGCGGCATGGAAATGGAACTGCGCGAGGGTGAAGTGGCGGCCGCGGATCATCGCTTCGGTCGAATGCGTGTCGACCTGCACGGCATGGCCGTTGTCCTCCACCTTGTCGATCGGCGACACCGACCGCCAGATCTGCAGGCCCTGCGGTTCGTTGTCGTCGGCCGCAACGGCGGCGGCGGTCACGATGTCGATCGGCGATTGCGCGCGATCGAGTGCGGACGGCCATTTTTCCTGATGCGCGTAGTCGAGCTTGCCTTCGTTGGCACCGGCGGCGCCGGCGACGAGGCAGGTGACGAGGGCGGTAGCGGCGAGAAGATGGCGCATACGGCAGACTCCGGTTGGTGGAGCGCCATGATGCACGAATGCGCGAGACGCGCGTGTGACCGGGCACGCGAGCATCGACTCTCCCGGGCGCCCGGGAGAGTCGTGCGGAACGAGCGTGTTACTGGCCGCGCATGCGACCGAGGAAGCGCGTCTGCTGGTTGCCCATGTGCGGCAGCTTGATCTTGCCGATGGCGTTGATGCGTTCTTCGGCCATGCGGTCGGCGGCCTTGTAGGTCGGGATGCCGTCGCGCTTGGCGATCATGAAGATCTTGCCGAGGTTGTAGTAGATCGTGCGCATCATGCGCATCGCGCGTTCGCGGTTGTAGCCGTCGATTTCGAGCGACACGTTCATCAGGCCGCCGGCGTTGACCGCGTAGTCCGGCGCGTACAGCATGCCGCGCTTTTCCACCTCGTCGCCGATCGCGTCGGTGGCGAGCTGGTTGTTGGCGGCGCCGCAGATGATCTTGCACTTCAGGCGCGGCAGCGTCTTTTCGTTGACCGTGCCGCCGAGCGCGCACGGCGAATAGACGTCGGCCGGCACGTCGTAGATCTCGTCGAGCGCGACGGCTTCGCAGCCGAACTCGTCGACGCAGCGGCGCACGGCTTCCTGGTTGATGTCGGTGACCCACACCTTGGCGCCCTGTTCGCGCAGGAGCTTGACGAACTCGAAGCCGACGTGGCCGACGCCCTGCACGGCGTAGCTGTACTTGCCGACGTCCTCGTTGCCGAACTTGACGTTCAGCGCGGCCATGAGGCCCTGCAGCGTGCCGAACGCGGTGAACGGCGACGGGTCGCCCGAACCGCCGTGCACTTGGTGCACGCCGGTCACGAATTCGGTTTCCTTGAGCACGTATTCCATGTCGTTGACGTCGATGCCGACGTCTTCGGCCGTGATGTAGCGGCCGTTGAGCGAGTTGATGAAGCGGCCGAACGCGCGGAACAGCGCTTCGCTCTTGTCCTTGGACGGATCGCCGATGATCACGGCCTTGCCGCCGCCGAGGTTGATGCCCGACACGGCCGCCTTGTAGGTCATGCCGCGCGACAGTCGCAGCACGTCGTTGAGCGCTTCCTGCTCGGTCTTGTAGGCCCACATGCGCGTACCGCCGAGGGCGGGACCGAGCACGGTGTTGTGGATCGCGATGATGGCCTTGAGGCCCGCGTCCTTGTTGTGGCAGAACACCACCTGCTCGTGGCCGGTCTGAGCGAGGGTTTCAAAGATCATCGACGTAAAGCTCCGAGTCGAAGCGTCTGGAACTGCGCGGGCGCGGGCCGCGGTCGGATGCGGCAACCCGCGAAGAACGGACGCTAACTAGCTGAATGGAAATGCGGATGTGCGAACGCCCGCAAGAGGGGGCGGGCGTTGGCGGCGCGTAGTGTAGCCCCGTGCGCCGGCAGGTGGAATGCTTCGGCGCAAGTTGGTGGCGGATCGAACGTTCGTTTGTCGCAAGCGGGAGATCGAAGTTTACTTTTTCGCTTCTGCCGCGGCGGCGTCCTTCGCCGCTTCCTTCGCCTTGCGGTCGGCTTTCCTGTCGGGCTTCTTCTCGGCCTTCTTGCCGGCATCGCCCGGCGCGGCTTCCGGTGCCGGCGGCTTGCCGTCCGTCTCGGTCTTTTCCGGCACCTTCGTCTTGGCGCCTTCTTCGTCGGGGGCGCCCGGTTCGACGACCTTGAGCGTCGCCTCGTCGGCCCAGATGGTGCCGCCGTCGATCAGGAGGAAGCCGACTTCGATGTCGCGCGTGCCCGACGACACCTTCGCCCGCACGCTCAGTCGCGTCCATTCGTCGTTGGTGCCGGTCGTGCGCGGCTTGGAGCGGAACTGCTCGCGCACGCCGCCGGTGCGGTCGATGACGTTGACGCAAAGTACAAAACCGCGCTTGCCGACGTCGCGCGTGCGCACCAGCGCCGAGAATTCCACTTCCTTGCCGACCAGCGTGCTGGCCGGAACGATCTGGTCGAGCGCGCCGTAGTCCTGCTCCAGCAGGCGCTTCATGCGGAACGAAGCCTTGCCCTTCGCCACGACCTCGCTGTCGAGCGCGAATTCGTACGACGGTTCGCCCGCGTGCTGATGGCCGCGCCAGCCCGGTATCGTTTCGCCGGCCGCCGGTTTCTGTTCGAAGCCCGGATTGACGAGATTGATCGACTGCGCGGCGGCGAACGGCGGCAGCAGGGCGAGCAGAATGGCGGCGGCGATTTTCACGCGGTGTACCTCGGGCAAAGCGACGGATCGCCGATGATAGTCGATGATCGCGTCCGAGCCGACCGGACGACCCCTCGCTTGTCCGGACATCATTCGGCGAGCGCGGGTTTGGGGACGGGTACAATGGCGGTCCCAACGCCGCACCGCACGGGCCTTTCGATGAGCACTCCCGCCAAGATCACCGCCGACCTGTCCGCCGCCGATCTGTCGGCAGAGCCCGGTCCGCTGCGCTTCGTCACGGCCGCGAGCCTGTTCGACGGCCACGACGCCGCGATCAACATCATGCGCCGTCTGATCCAGGCGCAGGGCGCCGAAGTCATCCATCTCGGGCACAACCGCTCGGTCGAGGACGTCGTGCGCGCCGCGCTGCAGGAAGACGCCGACGCCATCGCGCTGTCGTCGTACCAGGGCGGCCACGTCGAGTACTTCAAGTACATGGTCGACATGTTGAAGGAGCGCGGCGCGCCGCACATCCGCGTGTTCGGCGGCGGCGGCGGCACGATCACGCCCGAGGAAATCGCCGAACTGCAGGCCTACGGCGTCGAGCGCATCTATCACCCGAACGACGGCATGCACATGGGCCTCGTCGCGATGATCGAGGACGTGATCCGCCGCGCACGCGCCGCCGCCGCCGCGCGCGCGGCCGGCAACGCCGCGAACATCGACGACGACATCTCGGTCGGCCGTTTCCTCACCGCGATCGAAGAGGGCATGCTCGACGAGAGCGACCTTGCGCGTCTGCGCAAGGAATGGCAGCTCGCCGGCGCGAAGATTCCCGTCGTCGGCGTCACCGGCACCGGCGGCGCCGGCAAGTCGTCGGTCGTCGACGAACTGCTGTTGCGGTTTTTACAGTCTTTTCCCGACATGCGCATCGCGGTGCTCGCGGTCGATCCGACGCGCCGCCGCTCCGGCGGCGCGCTGCTCGGCGATCGCATCCGCATGAATTCGCTGCGCAGCCCGCGCGTCTACATGCGCTCGATGGCCACGCGCCGCCAGCACGTCGCCACTAACGTCGTGCTCAAGGACTGCATCGCGTTCCTGAAATCGCTCGGCTACGACCTCGTCATCGTCGAAACGGCCGGCATCGGCCAGAGCGATTCGGAAATCGTCGATCTCGTCGATTTTCCGATGTACGTGATGACGAGCGACTACGGCGCGGCGAGCCAGCTCGAAAAGATCGACATGCTCGATTTCGCCGAGCTCATCGTGCTCAACAAGTTCGACAAGCGCGGCGCCGAAGACGCGCTGCGCGACGTCAAGAAGCAGTGGAAGCGCAATCGCGTCGCGTTCCAGCTGAAAGACGACGAGGTGCCCGCATATCCGACGATCGCGAGCCAGTTCAACGACCCGGGCGTGTCGTGGATGTTCGCGAACCTGTGCCGCCTTCTGCGCGACAAGCTCAAGCTGCCGGCCGAGCGCTGGACGCCGACGATCGACACCTCGCTCAAGGAGCCGCGCGCGACGGTGCTGATTCCGGGCCCGCGCGTGCGCTATCTCGCCGAGATCGCCGAAGGCGGCCGCGGCGTCAATACGCAGATCGACGTCGAAGCTGACGCCGCGTCGAAAGCGCAGAGTTATTTTCAGGCACTGACGGAGCTCGACGATCCGTCGCTGCCGCGCGAGCTCGACCTGTACGCGCCGGCCGACGTCGGCGCGTCGGCGAACGGCGACCGTTCGCTCATCGTGCTGCGCCAGCGCTACAACGCGGCGGTGAAGGAACTGTCGGCCGAGGCGATAACTCTGCTGCGCGAGTGGCCGGCGCGCTACAAGTCGGTCACCGACGAGGTCAACGAATACGAAGTGCGCGGCAAGAAGATCCGCGTCGAGAACTACGTCGAATCGCTGTCGCACCAGAAGATTCCAAAGGTGTCGCCGCCGCAGCTGCGCGACTGGGGCGACCTGCTGAAATTCCTGATGAAGGAAAATCTGCCCGGCGACTATCCGTACACCGGCGGCGTGTATCCGTATCGCCGCACCGGCGAGGATCCGATCCGCATGTTCGCCGGCGAAGGCACGCCGGAACGCACGAACCGCCGCTTCCACTATCTGTCGGTCGGGCAGAAGGCCGCGCGTCTGTCGACGGCGTTCGACTCGGTCACGCTGTACGGCGAAGACCCGGCCGTGCGCCCGGACATCTACGGCAAGATCGGCAACTCCGGCGTGTCGATCGCGACGCTCGACGACATGAAGAAGCTGTATTCGGGCTTCGACCTGTGCGCGCCGTCGACGTCGGTGTCGATGACGATCAACGGTCCCGCGCCGATCATCCTTGCGATGTTCATGAACACCGCGATCGATCAGCAGGTGGAAAAGTACCTGCGCGCCGACGGCGCGCGCTGGGACGCCGCGCACGAGAAGATTCTCGATCTCTTCAAGGACCGTCGCCGCCCGAGCTATTCGGGCATGATGCCGGAAGGCAACGACGGCCTCGGCCTGGGTCTGCTCGGCCTCACCGGCGATCAGGTGGTCGACGCGGAAACCTACGCGAAGATCAAGGCCGAAACGCTCGCGACGGTGCGCGGCACGGTGCAGGCCGACATTCTGAAAGAAGACCAGGCGCAGAACACCTGCATCTTCTCGACCGAATTCGCGCTGCGCATGATGGGCGACATCCAGCAGTATTTCGTCGACCAGAAGGTGCGCAATTTCTACTCGGTGTCGATCTCGGGCTATCACATCGCCGAGGCCGGCGCGAACCCGATTTCGCAGCTCGCGTTCACGCTGTCGAACGGCTTCACGATCGTCGAGTACTACCTCGCGCGCGGCATGCACATCGACGACTTCGCGCCGAACCTGTCGTTCTTCTTCTCTAACGGCATGGATCCGGAGTACAGCGTGATCGGCCGCGTCGCGCGGCGCATCTGGGCGCGCGCGATGCGCGAGCGCTACGACGCGAGCCCGCGCAGCCAGATGATGAAGTACCACATCCAGACGTCGGGCCGTTCGCTGCACGCGCAGGAAATCCAGTTCAACGACATCCGCACGACGCTGCAGGCGCTGTACGCGCTGTTCGACAACTGCAACTCGCTGCACACGAACGCGTACGACGAGGCCATCACGACGCCGACCGAGGAGTCGGTGCGCCGCGCGGTCGCGATCCAGCTCATCATCAACCGCGAGCTCGGCCTCAACTTCAACGAGAACCCGTGGCAGGGCAGCTTCGTGCTCGACAAGCTGACCGACATCGTCGAAGAGGCGGTGTACAAGGAGTTCGAGGCGATCAGCGAACGCGGCGGCGTGCTCGGCGCGATGGACACGATGTACCAGCGCTCGAAGATCCAGGAAGAAAGCCTGTACTACGAACACAAGAAGCACGACGGCAGCCTGCCGCTGATCGGCGTCAACACGTTCCTGCCGAAGGACCACGGCGGCGAGATCGCGACGACGATCGAGCTGATCCGCTCGACCGAAGAAGAAAAGAACCAGCAGATCGCGAACGTGCAGGCGTACCAGGACAACCGCAACGGCTATGCCGGCGACGGCGCGGGCGCGCTCGCCAACCTGCAGGCGACCGCGCGCGAACGCCGCAACATCTTCGCGAGCCTGATCGAGGCGGTGAAGTACAACTCGCTCGGGCAGATCAGCCACGCGCTGTACGACGTGGGCGGGGAGTATCGGCGGAATATGTAAAACATCGACGCGAGTTTCCAATCGAGTTCGGCATGTCGATCTGGATTCGAAGATGTGGCGTCGCCTTCGCGGCAACGAAGGTTTCGGCGCCGCCCCCTCACCTGACGTACATGGATGTACTAATGCCGCGGGCGCAGGATGCGCACGAGCGGCCGACCCTCTCCCCCAAGCAAGCTTGGAGGAGAGGGCTCAAGCGGCGTAGCGCCTGAATCCTCGGCTCCTTCTCCCCCAACCACGTTGGGGGAGAAGGTTGGGAAGAGGGGGCGGCGCGCACGATGGCATCGAGTTTCGGTTTTCGCCGCGTCCCATCCCGCCCGACCGAACGTCCGGGCCGACTGGCGCGGACGCCTCCGCACACGCTTCGCGCAACCCTCGACCGCACCGGCATCGCCGCGATGCCGCGATCGAAGGGGAAGCGAATGATCCGTTCCGCGTTACCGCTGCTCGCCGCCGTCTGTGCCGGCGCCGCCGTCGCCGCGCCGATGCAAAGCGCCACCGCCGGCTGGCAATGGGGCGTGAAGATCCCGCTGCGCGACGGCGTGAAACTTAACGCCACGCTGTACCGGCCCGCGCCGGACACGAAGATCGCCGCGTGCGTGTTCACGCTGACGCCGTACGTCTCGCAGACGTATCACGACCGCGGTCAGTATTTCTCGAAGAACGGCTACACGTTCCTGACGATCGACGTGCGCGGCCGCGGCAATTCCGAGGGCCGGTTCACGCCGCTCGCGCAGGAAGTCGACGACGTGCGCGACGTCGTCGAATGGCTCGGTCGCCAACCTTACTGCGGCGGCAAGGTCAGCATGTGGGGCGGCTCGTACGCCGGCTACAACCAGTGGCTCGCGGCGAAATGGCGGCTGCCGGCGCTGCGCGGCATCGTTCCGGCCGCGGCGCCGTGGCCCGGCTACGACTTTCCGTCCAACAGCGGCATCTTTCTCACGTACAACCCGAAGTGGCTGACGCTCACGAGCGGCAAGACCGCGCAGGACGACGTGTTCGGCGACCTTGCCTACTGGGACGCGAAGATGACCGAGTGGGTCGCGCAGAACCGGCCGTACGACGGCCTCGACGCCGATCTCGGCAATCCGAACCCGATCTTCAAGGATTGGGTGAAGCACCCGATGCGCGACGCCTACTGGGACAAGCACGGGCCGGCGCCGCGCGACTTCGCCGCAATGGACCTGCCGATCCTGTCGATCGTCGGCCAGTACGACATCCTCACGCCCGGCGCGCTCGAGTTCTATCGCATGCACATGCTGCACGCGTCGGAAGCGGCGAAGGCGAAGCACTATCTCGTGCTCGGACCGTGGGACCACGCCGGCACGCGCACGCCGCGGGCGAAGATCGGCAATCTCGCGATCGGCGCGGCCGGCCTTCTCGATCTCAACGCGCTGAACAAGGCGTGGTACGACTACACGCTCAAGGGCGGTCCAAAACCGGAATTCCTGAAGAAGCGCGTCGCGTACTACGTGCTCGGCGCCGGCGCGGAAGAGTGGCGCTACGCCGACACGCTCGAAGCCGTCACCGCCGAAGAGCGTCCGTACTATCTCGCGTCGGATCGCGGCGAGGCGAACGACATTTTCCGCTCGGGACGGCTCGAGCGCGATCGGCCCCCTACGCCGCAGACGCCCGACGCCTACGTCTACGATCCGCTCGCGACGCCGCCGGAAGATCCGATGTACGACTTCCAGTTCGTCACGCAGCACGGGCTGCCGATGCAGGCGTACGGCAAACAGATGCTGATCTATCACGGCGCGCCGCTGACCGAGGCGACCGAGATCGCCGGCAGACCTCGCCTCAAGGTTTGGCTCTCGCTCGACCAGCCCGACACCGATCTGATGGCATGGCTGTACGAGGTGCGGCCGGACGGCTCGAACGTGATGCTCGGTTTCGACCTGATGCGCGCGCGCTATCGCGAGAGCCTGCGTGTCGCACGGCCCGTCGTGCCCGGCGCGATCGAGCCGTACGATTTCGACGAGTTCATGTTCGTCGCGCGGCGCCTGGAAAAAGGCAGCCGGCTGCGTCTCGTGATAGGACCGACGCCGCGCAAGCTGTTCGAGCACAACTACAACAGCGGCGGCGTGGTATCGGCCGAGTCGGGCAAGGACGCGCGAACCGTGACCGTGACGCTGCACCACGACGCCGAACGGCCGAGCGCGCTGTATCTGCCGATGGCCCGGCCCGTGCCGCGTTGAGCCCCGCTGTCAGCGCAGGCCGCTCGTCGCCTGCGCGATCCAGCGCTGCAGGCTGCCGGCGTCGAGCGCGCCGGACTGCCGCGCGATTTCGCGACCGCGGTGGATCAGCGCCAGCGTCGGAATGCTGCGGATGTTGAACTGCCGCGACGTCTGCGGGTTGGCGTCGGTATCGAGCTTGGCGAGCCGCAGCTGCGGCTCGTAGCGTCGCGCGGCGTCGGCGTACACCGGCGCGAACGCGAGGCACGGGCCGCACCACGGCGCCCAGAAGTCGACGAGCACCGGCACGTCGCCGCGCTGCGCGAGGGCGGCGAACGTCGCGTCGGTCAGCTCGACCGGATGCGCCTCGAACAGCGCCTTGTGGCAGCGGCCGCACGACGGTGCGTCGGCGAGGCGTTCGCGCGGCAGGCGGTTGAGCGTCGTGCAGTGCGGGCAGGGGATATCGATTGTCGTGCTCATCGTCGCTGCGGGTGTGATAGGAATCGTTGCCAGATTGGGGCGCGCGCGGCGGGCGCAAGTTGGGGGTTTCGCCGCGCGCGCTCGTCCATGAGCGCAAGTCTGGGCGCGCAACGATGGAAGCTGCCATGAACCTTTTTGGAAAAGTCGCGTTCGCCGCGCTGGCGCTCGCGCCGATCGGCGCGACCAACGCCGCGATGTCGCTCAATCCGCGCGGCCTCGGGCAGGTGCTGCTGTATCCGTTCTATTCGGCCTACAACTCCGGCAGCCTCTCGACGCTCGTCACGCTCGTCAACACTTCCGACCGCGCGAAGGTCGTGCAACTGACGTTTCGCGAAGGCGCCGAAGGTGCCGAAACGCTGACGCTGCGGCTGTTTCTCGGACCGCGCGACGCCTGGAACGGCACCGCGTTCGGGCTTCCGGTGTTCCCGGTCGACGGGCCGAACCTGATCGCAAACGATCGCGGCTGCGCGGTGCCGGTCACGGTTGCCGACGTACGTGTGCTGCCGGACGGCCGGCGCTACTGGGTGTTCTCGCGCGTCAACGCGGTCGATCCGCCCGGTTGGGATCAGGGACGCGTCGGCACCGGCGCGATCGAAGCGATCGAGCTCGGCGAGATCAAGGCCGGCTCGGCGCTCGAGACGGCAGTGACGTCGCAGGGCGCCGGCGTGCCGTCGTGCGCGGGCGTCGACACGGCCGATCTCGCGGCGTCGCTCGACGCGCCGGGCGGAAAGCTCTACGGCAGCTTCGCGCTCGTCAACGCGGCGACGGGCCGCGTGACCTCGGGCGCCGCGACGGCGATCGACGGTTTCTCGGTCGTGCCGCTCGGCGATCGGCCGCTCGCCGACCTCTCGCACGGGCGCACGAGCGCGAACGCGAACGATCCGGTCGAGGCGAGCGTCGATGCGAACGGCCGGCGCTTCAGCGTGAAATATCCGCGCGATCGCGCGATCGACGCGGTGTCGGCCGTGCTGATGACCGACGCGGTCCACGGCGATTTCGTCGTCGACCCCTCGGCCGGCGCGAAGACCGACTGGGTACTCGCGATGCCGACGCGGCGCTTCTACGTCGCGGGCGCGAACAACGACAACGGCGTCGCGCGCGAACCGTTCGCGGCGCGCGCGCATTCGGCGATGTGGCGCCGTCAGCCATGCTCGTACTACGACGCCGACGTGCGCGACCGCGACCAGCACGCGATCGCGCCGCGCACGACGTATCTCGTCCGGCCCTCGCTGCCGCCGCGGCCCGAGGCCGTCGATCCGAACATCCTGTTCGAGCCGTATCCGGCGCGCGGCACGCGCGCACTGTGCAACGCGGTCGAGGTCGTCGCGTTCTCGCGCTATCACGACGTGCCGGACACCTACCGAGGTTCCGCGGTGATTCCGTACAAATGGGTGTTCGAGCTGATCGACGAGCGCGAGACCGCGACCGGCGGCACGACGCGGCTGCGCCTGGGACTGCCGGACCCGACGCCGTCGGGCACGAGCGGCACGACCCCGGCGGTGCTGCCGGCGGGCGTCGAAGGGCCGGCGTTGCGCGGCCTGCCGATGATCGGCTTCGCCGCGACGCTGTACGTCAACACGAACGGGCCGAACGGCGCGACGTTCGAATACACGTCGACCGAGCCGCTGCGCACCGAGGTCGCCTGCGCGACGAACGCCGGCGCGACGATCGCGTGCCCTTGAACGATCGCGCGATTCTTCAGCGAATCATCCGATTCCGTGCTGCGCGGCGAGCCCGCGCAGCCGCTGTGCCGTGTCCGCGTCGGCCGGAAAGAACGATTCGATCGCAAGCTCGGCGAGCGTGACGTCCATCGGCGTGCCGAACACGGTCGTCGTGCCGATCAGCGACAGCTCGCCGGCGGCGCTCGCAAGGCGCAGCGGCACGACGACGCTTGCCGTCTGCGGCAGCGACGCGGCGTCCGCCGGCTGCGCGCCGGCCGGCGCGGGATAAGCCGCCAGTTCGCGATACAGGTCGTCGAGTGCCGTGTCGGCCGTCGCGTCGGCCTGATGGCGCAGGCGATGCAGGATGTGCGCGCGCCACTCGTGATAGTTGACGATGCGGTCGGCGACGCCGTCGGGATGCAGACTCACGCGCAGCACGTTGACCGGTGGTGTCAGCAGCGCCTGCGACGCGTGCGCGAGCATCGGCGCCATCATGCGATTGGCCGCGACGAGGTGCCAATGGCGGTCGACCGCGAGCGCCGGATACGGTTCGTGGCCGGTCAGCACGAGATCGATCGCGGCGCGCGCCTGCGCCATCGCCGGATCGTCGAGGCTGCGCTCCGCGTACGACGGCGCGAGGCCGGCGGCGATCAGGAGCGCGTTGCGTTCGCGCAGCGGCACGTCGAGCCGGTCGGCGAGATTGATCAGCATCGCGCGGCTCGGCCGCGAGCGTCCCGTTTCGAGAAAGCTCACGTGGCGCGACGACGTGTCGGCGAGGCAGGCGAGATCGAGCTGGCTCAGGCGGCGGCGCTGGCGCCATTGCCGCAGCAGGGTTCCGACGTGGGGCTTCGTGTTCATGGGGCGACGATAGCGCAGCGCGCGGCGCCGTCCCATTACCTCACGGGTAATTGAGGCGCGGCCGGCGCGGGCGGACGATGGCGTCGAATCTCAACGACGGAGTCGACCATGAACCTCGCCAACCTCTTCAATCATCCGCAGTTCCTGCGCCGCGTGCTGCTCGTCGACGCGGTGTCGTGCGCCGGCATGGGCGCGCTGCTTCTCGCCGCCGCGGCGCCGCTATCGGGCGTGCTCGGATTGCCGGTCGCGCTGCTGCAGGGTGCCGCGGCGATCCTGCTGCCGTTCGCGGCATTCGTTGCCTGGCTCGCACGCCGCGCCGCGATGCCGCGTGCCGCGGTGTGGGCGGTCGTCGCGATCAACGCGCTGTGGGTGGTCGAAAGCGTCGCGGTGCTGTTCGTCGGCTGGACGCATCCGACCACGCTCGGCGTCGCCTTCGTGCTGATGCAGGCCGCGTTCGTCGCGGTGCTCGCCGAACTCGAAGCGATCGGCCTGCGCCGTCTGCCGGTTCAGGCGTGAGCGTCGAGCAGGCCGCCGTAGCGCAGCAGGTCTCCGAACGGCCGCTGCGCGATCGCGACCTCGAAGCGGTAGCGGCCGTCCTCGATCCGCTTGAACGCGCGCGTTTGCGGCATCAGCCACAAAGGGACGACGATACCGAACGCGCGCGCGCCGACGCAGCGCCAGTGCCAGCCGCCGTCGACGACGTCGACGGCGAGGCGCAGCGCGAACGGGCCGGCGGTTTCGGTCCAGTACCCGTCGGGCCAGCGGCCGTGCGGCACGAAGACGGAACGCATCGTCTGCCCGGTGTCGAAACGGCGGGTCCAGACGAGTGCGTCGCGCTCGTGCCGGATGTCGACCGCGAAGTCGCAGCGCGTGCGGTCGACGGGCAGGCCCAGTCGCCGCGCGAGCCGGCGGCCCGCGGGGCGTACGTCGAGATCGATCGCGCCCTGCAGCACGCCGCCGTCGCGATGCAGCTGCTGCAGTAGCGGGTGCAGGCCTTCGAAGCCTGCGCCGAACCAGCGCGTGACGGACGTTTCATTCATGCGGCAAGTATCGCCGGTTTCCGCAGCAGACTCGCGGCGACGAACGCGGAAGCCGCCGCCGCCGCCGCGCCGACGAGAAACGCCGACGCATAGCCCCAGCGCGCCGCGGCGAGGCCGGCGAGCGGACTGCCGGCGATCAGCGCGATGTCGAAGAACGCGACGTACGCGCCCATCGCCGACGCGCGGCTCGCCGGCGGCACGCGTCGCATCGCCTCAACGCCGAACGCCGGAAACACGAGCGAGAAGCCGGCGCCGGTCAGCACCGCGCCGATGTGCGCGAAGGTCGCGTCGGGCGCCGACCAGACGAGCAGCTGGCCGAGCGCTTCGACGCCGAGGCAGACGAGCGCGACGCGCGCGCCGCCGTAGCGGTCGGGCCAGGCCGAGCCGACGAGGCGCAGGCCGACGTAGCCCGCGCCGAACAGCGTCAGCGACCAGCCCGCATGCTGCCAGCCGCGCGCGGCGAACAGCAGCGTGACGAACGTCGCCGTCGCCGCGAACGCGACGCTCGCGAGCGCAAGGCCGGTGCCGCAGCGCGCGACGAGCCCGACGACCCGCGAGAACGGCAGCCGTTCGCCGCCGGCCGGCGCCACGGTCGCGAGCGTCGCCGCGACCGCGAGCGCGGCGAGCGGCAGCGCGACCGACGCTGCTGCGACGGCGGCGAATCCGTGGCCGAGCAGCCACGCGCCGAGCGGCGCGCCGGCCGCGAACGCCGCGTACATCGCGACGCCGCACCAGACCATCACGCGGCCCGCGCGCGCCGGCCCGAAGCGGCGCATGCCCCAGCCGAGGCCGCCGGTCATGACGTAGCTTTCGCCGACGCCGAGCACGAGGCGCGCGATCACGAGCACGGCGAGCCTGCCGGCCGCCGACGCCGGCAGCGTCGCGGCGAGCAGCACGAGACCCGCCGCGGCGCAGATCGAAAGGCCGACCAGCATCGTGCGGCGGCCGCCGCGCGTATCGGCGGCGCGGCCGGCGGCGCGGCGCGTGGCGAGCGTCGCGAGCGACTGCGCGGCGATCGCGAGCGCGACGACGACGTCGCCGTAGCCGAGCGTGTCGTGCACGTAGCGCGGCAGCGCGCCGAGCGCGACGCCGATGGCGGAGAAACCCAGGAATACGGCGATGCACAGCGGAACGAGCGCGGCGAGACCGGCGTCCCGTTCGGGAGAAAGCGGAGTGGCGTTCATGATGGCCTTGTCGTGGGCAAGCCGCGTCCGCGCGAACGGCGCGGCCGGTCGCGAAAGCGGGACTTGCGAAGTCGTGGAAGGGAAGCGAGCATTCGCTCGCATATCGCCAGTTTATGAGCGAAAGCTCGCATTCACCACTCGCATTCCGGAGCCGCCGTGGACAAGCGCGTCGATGCAAGAAAACAGCCGCGCCAGGCGCGCTCGCAGGCCACCGTCGAGGCGATACTCGTCGCCGCGGCTCGCGTTCTGGAGCGCGAAGGGTCGCGCGCGTTCACGACGAACCGCGTCGCCGAGGTGGCCGGCGTCAGCGTCGGCTCGCTGTACCAGTACTTTCCGAACAAGGAGGCGCTGATCGTCGCGCTGCACGACCGCCACGGCCGCGCGATGCACCGCGTGATCGGCGATGCGCTCGCCGACGGCGCGCATGCGACGCTGCGCGAGGCCGTGGCCGCGGTCGTGCGCGGCATGCTCGCGGCACACGCGGACGAGCCGGAGCTGCACCGCGTGCTCGAGCACGAGTACGCGTCGTTCGACGAGCGCACGTCGGCGCCCGACACGGGATTCGACATCTATCGCGAAGTGCGGCGCCTGCTGCGGCGGCATGCGGGCGAAGTGCGCGTCGCCGATCGCGAACTCGCGGCATGGGCCGTCGCGCACACGGTGCACGCGCTCGTGCATGCGGCGGTGCTCGAACCGCCGCGGCGACGCCGGCGCGGCGCGCTCGAAGGCGCGATCGTCGACGTCGTGCTCGCGTACCTGGCGGTGCCGTCGACGTCGCGTTGAATCGTTCCAACCGCGTGCGGCATTCGTCGCATTGTCGGCTTGTTGAAAGTTTGCGCTACACTTCGCGGCGCTGGGTCCAACGTCGTACCGCAACACCCGCGCCGAGAGGGGCGCAACCATGGAGCGTTATTCACGGAGAAGCCGGTTGCTGCCGGCTTGCGTGAGCGTTGGCTTTTTCCTGGCTCTCTGCTTGTCGTTCGGTGTCGTCGGTGCCCGCGGCGGCCCGGCCGACGATCCGATCTTCGCCGACGGTTTCGAACCTCGGCCGCCGTGCCTGCCGGGCGTGCCGGACGCCGACGGCGACAACCTCATCGATCTCGCCTGCGCGACGCCGTTCGTGCCGCCCGATCCGGCGGCCGTCGCGACGCCGATCGACCCGACCGTCGCGACCGACTTCCACGAGGCGACGCGATTCCTGTACGCGGGACCCGAACCGGTCCAGCGCGGCGTGGCGCCCGACGCGATCAGAAGCTGGCGCGCGGCGGTGCTGCGCGGTCGCGTGCTCGACGGCGACGGCGCGCCGCTGCCCGGCGTGCTCGTGCGCGTGCTCGACCGGCCGGAACTCGGCTACACGTATACGCGCGCCGACGGCATGTACGACCTCGCGGTCAACGGCGGCGGCGAGCTCACCGTCGATCTGCGCAAGCAGGGCTATCTGCGGGCGCAGCGCGCCGAACGCGCGCCGTGGAAGGACTGGCGCGTGATGCCCGATACGCGCATGGTCGCGCTCGACGACGCCGTGACCACGATCGGCCTGACGCCGACGAGCGACGTGCAGGTGCACCGCGCGAATCTCGTCGCCGACGCCGACGGCGCGCGCCGCGCGACGGTGATCTTTCCCGCCGGCGTCACGGGCGAACTCGTCGCCGCCGACGGCACGCGCCGGCCGCTGTCGACGATCCGCTTCCGCGCGACGGAATACACGGTCGGCCCCGAAGGCCCGCAGCGCATGCCCGCGAGCCTGCCGGCCAGCGCCGGCTACACGTACGCGGTGGAACTCGGCGCCGACGAAGCCGTCGCGCAGGACGCGCGTTCGGTCGAGTTCGACCGGCCGATCGTCCTGTATTTCGAAAATTATCTCAATTTTTCGACGGGTAGCCGCATCCCGCTCGGCTACTACGATTTCCGGCGCGGCTCGTGGCTGCCGGCGCCGAACGGGCGCGTCGTCAGGATCGTCGGCAACGTCGGCGCGCTGGCGTTGCTCGACATCGACGGCAGCGGCACGCCGGCCGACGACGCCGCGCTGACCGCGCTCGGCGTCACCGCCGGCGAGCGCGCG
Organism: Tahibacter soli; assembly: GCF_025717065.2. Classification (GTDB taxonomy): domain Bacteria; phylum Pseudomonadota; class Gammaproteobacteria; order Xanthomonadales; family Rhodanobacteraceae; genus Tahibacter; species Tahibacter soli. The sequence goes on from NZ_JAOVZO020000015.1 coordinate 116,486, forward strand.
AAGCTCGCGCAGATCTATCCGGTCGGGCAGGTGCTCTGGCGCAGCGCGATGACGCATCTGACGCCGTGGGACTGCAACTATCCGTACGGGCCGGACCCGAATCCCGATCCGCCGCAGCCGCCCGAACCGCCGGACGATCCGCCGTATCCGGACGATCCGCCGACCGATCCGACCGACCCCGGCCCGCCGACCGATCCCGACGGCGACGACGATCCGGCCGAGACGGACGAGGCCGAAGACACCGACGAATCCGACTGCGAAACCGGCAGCGTCATCGACTGCACGAACGCGCGGCTCGGCGAATCGGTGCCGATTCCCGGCACGCCGGTACTGCTCACGTATCGCAGCGACCGCGTGCCCGGCGGCACGCCGGAAAGCTTCAGTGTGCGCATGCGCCTTTCCGGCGCCGCGGTGCCGCGGCAGGTGCGCAGCATCGAAAGCGAAATCTGCGTCGGCGGGCAGTGCTTCCGCGAAAGCGAAGCGCCGGCGCCGAACCGCTTCCGCAACTTCGCCTGGAACGGGCTCGACGCCTACGGCCGGCAGTGGCAGGGCAGCGCCGCGATGACCGCGCGCATCGGCTACGCGTATGGACTCGTCTATCAGGCGACGAGCGATGCGTTCGAGGCGTCCTGGGCCGGGCTGTCCGGCGTCGCGGCGATCGAGCGCGGTACCGGCACGGCCACGCTGTGGAGCCGATACGCGGGCCAGACGACGATCACGCAGCCGGGGCGTTCGGTCGGCGCGTGGAGCGCCGCGGGGCTCGGCCTCGGCGGGTGGTCGATCTCGCTGCATCACGTGTTCGATCCGCAGACGCGCACGCTGTACTACGGCGACGGCACGCGCCGCCGCATCGGCATGGTCGGCGACGGCGGCGCGACGATCGTCGAGCCGTTTTCGAGCCGCGTTTCGGCGAACCACGATCCGTTCGCGCTCGACGCCGACGGCACCGCGTTCCAGCTCGAGACGTTTCCGCGGCGCGACGCGCCGAACGGCTCGATCGGCCGGCAACTGGTCTATGCGCATCCGCCGGGTTCCGACACGTCGATCGAGCTGGCGCAAAGCTGCCCGCCCGACGACGACAACCACATGCGCTGCGCGCCCGGCTCGACGCCGGTTTGGCGCACCGTGCACCGTCTGGTCGCCGACGACCGTTCGCGCGTGATCCTCATTGCCGATACGGGTGTGTTTCGCGTGAACGGCGGCGGCGCGATCGAAGCGCTGCTGCCCGCGGAACTCGCCGGCCGCGACTGCACGATCGACCGGCTCGCGGCGTGGTTCGAGCGCCGCCTGTACTTCGCCTGCGTCGACAGTGCGGAAAAGACGCGCCTCTTCACGCTGTGGCCGGACGGGCAGGTCACGCTGCTCGCCGGCGGCGGCAGCGATGCCGGCGCCGACGTCGCGGCGTCCGCGGCGCAGTTCGAGCGGTTCGGCGCGCTGGCGATCGGACCGGACGGCACGCTGTTCGCGACCGAGCCCGGCGCGAACCGCATCCGGCGCATCGGCACCGACGGCCGCGTGACGATCGCGGCCGGCAACGGCACTGCGGGGTTCACGCCCGACGGCGCGACCGCCGCGGGCGCGGCGATCGGCGACGTCATGGCCATCGCGGTGTCGCACGAGGGCACGCTGCTGTTCGCCGAGTCGCCGCGCATTCGGGAAATCGCCAAGAATGGACAATTGCGCACCGTCGTCGGCGGCGGCGACGGCTATCCGTCGCGCGAGACGCAGAGCCTGGGTCGCGCCTTGTCGGTGCAGGCGAGGTCGATCGAATCGCTGCCCGACGGCAGCATCGTGTTCGACGACTGGGCCGGCGGCGTGCTGCGCTCGTCGCATTCGTCGTTCCGCCTCGACGGCCCGGAAGCGGCGATCACGATCGCCTCGCAGGACGCGCGCGAGCTGTACGTGTTCGACCGCAACGGACGGCACCTGCAGACGCGCGACGCGATCACCGGCGCCGTGCGCTACGCGTTCCGCTACGACCCCGCGGGCCGGCTCGTCGAGATCGAGGACGGCGACGGCAACGTGACGCGCATCGTGCGCAACGCGGCCGGCGTCGCGACCGCGATCGTCGGCCCGTACGGCACCGCGACGACGCTCACGATCAACGCGGCGGGTTATCTCGAAGCGATCGATCCGCCGCTGGTGGATCCGTGGCGCATGACCTACAAGCCCGGCTACGCGGGGCTGCTGCAGACGTTCACCGATCCGCGCGGCTACGCGAGCGCGTTCGAATGGACGCTGCTCGGACGGCTTTCGAAGGACACCGACGCCGAAGGCGGCTACCAGGAACTCGTCAGCTACGCGTGGGATTCGCAGCGCGCGCGGGAAAGCAGCTACGAGAGCGCGCTCGGGCGCAAGGGCGTGAGTTATCGGCGTCGCGCGCCGGGCGGCGACGCGTATCGCACGTCGGCGCGCAGCGACGGCCTCGAACGCCATCTGTTGAGCGCGCGCAACGCCTCGCAGGCGGTCTACGACCTGCGCACGGGCATGTTCGCGAACACGCGGTTCAACGCCGATCCGCGCTACGGTTTCCAGGCGCCGGTCGCCGGCGAAACCGGGGTTGCCTGGGGGACGTCGGTCGGCGTCGAGCGCCGCTCGCGCTACGTGCAGACCGGCGGCGACGGCACGTACGACGTGACCGAAACGCGCGAGATCGACACGCGCGTCTTCGCGCGCGCCTACACCGCGGCCGACCGCACCTGGACCTTCACGACGCCGATGGGACGCGAGATGCGCATCGTCGTCGACGCGCAGTCGCGGCCGTTGCGGCGCGAGATCGCGGGCGTGGCGCCGGTCGAATACGCGTACGACGGGCGCGGACGCCTCACCGGCGTCGCGCAGGGGCAGGGCGCGCTGCGTCGGAAATGGAGCTACACGTACGACGCGAACGGCTATCTCGCGTCGGTCGAAGATCCGCTCGAGCGCGTCGTCGAATTCGAGAGCGACGCGATCGGGCGCCGTCGCGTGCAGCGCCTGCCGGGCGCGCGCGCCATCGCGCTCGACTACGACGCGAACGGCAATCTCACCGGCGTGCAGCCGCCGGGTCGTCCGGTTCACGGGTTTACTTATAACAAAGTGAACACGATGACCGCGTACCGGCCGCCGGCGATCGCCGGCGGCGCGGTCGACCGCACGTACACGCCGAACCTCGACCGGCAGCTCGCGGGCATCGCCGATCCGGACGGCCGGACGATCGGCGTCGGCTACATCGCGAGCCGCACGCAGCCGCAGACGCTGACGCTGCCCGGCGCGGCGCGCACGTTCGGCTATACGTTCAACGGCCTCGCCGCGACGATCGACTCGACGAGCGAGCCGTCGCTGGCGTTCGAGTGGGACGGCCCGTTCTACGCGGGCTACACGACGTCGGGCGCGATCGCCGGCCGCGTGCAGCTCCTGCGCGGCGCCGTCGCGAGCGCGCCGGGGCAGTTCTGGTTGAACGGTATCCGCACGACGGCGGGCGGCGACGTGCACGACGTGTCGTACGACTACGATCGCGACGGGCTCATGCTGGGCGCGACGTTCGACGCCGGCACGCCGGTCGCGCTGTCGCTCGCGCGCGATCCGGCCAACGGCCTGTTGCGCGGCACGCAGATCGGCCTCGTCGCCGACACGCGCGGCTACGACACGTTCGGCGAACTCGACGACTATGCCGCGACTTTCGACGGCGACCCGCTGCTGCACGCCGCGTACACGTTCGACAAGCTCGGCCGCGTCGTCGCGCGCACCGAGACCATCGCCGGCGCGACGCACGTCACCGCGTACACGTACGACGTCGCGAGCCGCCTCGACACCGTCACCGTCGACGGCGTGCTGCAGGCCGACTACGACTACGACGCCAATTCGAACCGCCGCACGGCGACGACGCCCGCGGGCGCGACGAACGCGACGTTCGACGACCAGGACCGCCTCGCGACCTGGGGTGCGCAGACGTTCGAGTACAACCGCAGCGGCCAGCTCGCGGCGCGGCGCGACGGCGACGACGTCACGCGCTACGACTACGACGCGCTCGGCAACCTGCGGCACGTCGACCTGCCCGACGGCACCGACGTCGACTACGTGATCGACGGCCTGAACCGGCGCGTCGGACGCAAGGTCGACGGCGCGCTCGTGCAGGGCTTCCTCTACGTCAACCAGCTCAAGCCCGCGGCGGAACTCGACGGGGCCGGAAACATCGTCGCGAGCTTCGTCTACGCCGACCGCCAGTACGCGCCGAGCTTCATGGTCAAGGCCGGCCGCGCGTACCGCATCGTCGCCGATCGTCTCGGCAGCCCGCGCCTCGTCGTCGACGTCGAGACCGGCGCGATCGCGCAGCGCATGGACTACGATGCGTGGGGCAACGTCACGCTCGACACGAACCCGGGCTTCCAGCCGTTCGGCTTCGCCGGCGGTCTGTACGACCGGGCAACGAAGCTCACGCGCTTCGGCGCGCGCGACTACGACGCGACAACGGGCCGCTGGACCGCGAAGGACCCGGTCGGCTTCGGCGGCGGGCAGGTGAACCTGTACGCCTACGCCGGCAACGATCCGGTGAACCTCTTCGATCCCGGCGGTTACCGCCTGTCGTGGAACCAGGTCGCGAACATCGTGTTCAACGAGACGCGTTCGCTCGACGGCCCCGGCATCGACCAGGCGCGCAAGGACGTCGCGCACGCCGTCATCAACGGCGACGAGCAGTTCGGCAACGCGCGCCCGCAGACCTCGACGACGCGCGCACGCGTGCCGCGCGAGGAGCGCGACGTGTACGAACAGTGCAAGAGCGCGACCATCGACGCGTTCATCGACGAGTACATGGGCATCGACCCGACGAACGATGCGACGCATTTCAACATGCGCCGCAACGACAGCCGCAAGCCGTTCCAGGGGCACGAGATCGAGACGCAGAACGGCCCGTTCGAAAACAGCTACCCGACGCCCGATCTGCCGGGCACCGGCATCTACCTCAACACGTACCGCTAGGAGGCCTCATGCTCACCGCGTTCGCCATCGCCGCCTGGGCCGCTTCGGCCGACGAGACGCGGCTGTTCCGCGAAACCGTCGCCCGTCAGTCGCACGTGCTCGTCGCCCAATGCCGCGCGGCGGACCGGCGGCGCGCGCTCGTCTATCTCGCCGACGGCGGCGCGCTGTATGCCGAACTCGAGTCGGCGGACGCGGTCGCGCTGCTCGCCGACCTCGCGTTCGACGCGAACGGGCAGCGCAGCTTCGAGACGAACGGCGGCGTGGAAACGTATACGAAGGTCGGCGCGCGCATCGACGCGATGCTGCGTCTGCCGGCGCGCTTCGTGCGGCCGGCGCAGCTCGCGGACGCGCTGTCGGAAAAGATCGACGCCTGCCGGTGAACCGGGCGCGCGGCGGTCGCGGCGCGACCGGCGCAAAGACCCCGTATCGACGACACACACCGCCTGACGACAGGCGGTGCGCTTCTTGGCTTCGTTCTAGCGGCCGCGACCCCGAACCGGACCGCCGATCTTCGGCGGCACGAACTTCGGATTGATCTTCGGATTGACGATCTTCGGCGGCAGCTTGGCGAGCTTGGCCGGCGGGAGCTTGGCCAGTTTCGCCGGCGGCAGCTTCGCGAGTTTCGCCGGCGGCAGCTTCGCGAGCTTGGCGATCTTCGGCGGGAGCTTGGTCAGTTTCGGCAGCTTCGGGGGCAGCTTCGTCAGCTTCGCAAGCTTGGGCGGCAGTTTCGCGAGCTTCGCCGGCGGCAGCTTTGCCAGCTTCGCCGGCGGCAGCTTCGCGAGTTTGGCGGGTGGGAGTTTGGCGAGCTTCGCGGGCGGCAGTTTCGCGAGCTTCGCCGGCGGCAGCTTCGCGAGTTTCGGCAACTTCGGTCCTGCGGGCATGTCGGTGGCCTCCTTGGTAGGTCCGTTGCGACGACGAACCGCGAGGCGAGATCGGTGCATTGCATAAGCGTCGCCCCACGATCGACAATCACTGTAGGCCCATCTATTTGGGGAGTCAACCGCATTGTGGACTTGTCAAGGGGCGGCTCGGCGATGAGAACGAAGGCGAGGGAACGCGCGATCGGACGCGGCATGGGCTTCATCGTCGCGCTGGTCGAGACCGACGGCTGCCTCGACTACCTCGGTAGTGGTCTTTTGTACTTTTGCAGATCGCTGGCGACGACGTCGCCCGACCGGCACCTGCGCACGCAGGCGCGGCAGATCGGACGCGTCGCGTTCGCGCACTGGCAGTCGACGATGTGGGGCGACACGGCCGACCCGGACGCCGCCTGGTGGGTGGCCGAACTCGTGCGCGGCTACGCGGCCGGCGAAGACCTCGGCGTGCGTTCGCCGTCGATGAAGCGCTGGCTCGCGTCGGCGGTCGTGCGCTTCGACGTCGACGACTTCCTGCTGTTCGACCCGCGCCGCGAAGCGCCGCCCGCGGGCTGCACCGACGAGTGCGACTGCGGCACGCGCAGCCCGCGCGGCCGCGGCGTCTGCGTCAATCGCGCGTGCCGAGCGCCGCTTACGCGCATGAGCCGCTACCGCCTGTGGTGCAACGCGTTCACCGGCGCCTACTGCGCCGAGCGCTACGGCGTGCCGTTTCGCGCACGCTATCGCGACGTCGTGCGCTGGCTGCCGCAGATGCGGCCGTACCGCATCGACGGACGCAGTTCGACCGCGACGTTCTACGACATCGCCTACACGATCACGCACCTCGTCTACACGTTGAACGACTACGGCCTGTACCGGCTGGAACCGGCGTGGCTGCCGTGGGAGTACGAATTCCTGCGCACGTACATCGACACCGCGATCGCCTGCGACGACCCCGACCTCGTCGGCGAGTTCCTCGACGCGCTGCGCGCGTTCGGGCAGCCGGAAGACGACGCGGCCGTCGCGCGCGGCTACGACTACGTGCTCGGCGCGCAGAACGCGGACGGCAGCTGGGGCGTCTGGGACGCCGACACGCTGTACACCGGCTTTCACGCGACGTGGGCCGCGATCGACGGCCTGCGCGAGTTCGCGTGGCAGGGCCCCGCGCTGTTCTGGCCCGACCTCAAACCGTCGCTCGAGCGCTGGGCGCGCATCGACTACGCGCCGTCGGCGAACGTGCCGACCGAGAAAACCCGGAGACGCCGTTGAGCGCGCGCGCGCCGCTGCGGTTTCGCGCCGACCGGCGCTATCCGGTGACGCTCGCGCGGCAGGACGACATCGCCGATACGCACGACGTCTGCTCGCACTGCGTGTCCGGCGCCTGCTGCACGACCGAGGGCGCGATCGCGCTGACGCCGTTCGACGTGCTGCGGCTGGCGGCGTTCTTCGACGTGTCGCCGGGCAACTTTCTGGAAAAGTTCACGCAGGACCGCTTCGTCGATCCGGCCGGCGACGCGCGCTATACGACGTGGATCGAGGCGCAGGACTCGAGCATCGTCACGTTCCTGCGCCGCCGCTCGCTCGCCGCGGCGAGTCCCTGCGTGTTCCTCAAGTACGCGCACGACGCCGACGGCACGCCGCGGCGCGTCTGCAGCGTGCATCCGGCGCGGCCGCTCGCGTGCCGCGAGTACTACTACGACCACTGCCGCCGGCGCAGCACCGGCGAGACGGCGATCGTCCTCACCGACGGCTACGAGGCGATCCGCGACGGCGCGCTGACGCTCGATGCGGTCGACGCCGAACTCGCCGCGCTCGGCGCCGCGGCGCCGGACGACGGTTTCGCGACGCGCTGGCGGCGCGCGTTCTGGACCGAGATGCGCCGCGCGCTGCGCTGGGGCGACGCGAACGCCGAAGGCGCGGCCGATCCGGAACTCGCGGCGCTGCAGGACCCGCTCGACGCGAAGCTCGACCGCGTGCTGTCGTCGCAGCATCTGCGCTTCGAGGAAAAATACGGCCCGGTGCCGCATAGCGAACAATTGCATACGTATAACGCGGGGCGTTCGTTCCGCGACGCCGACGATCGCGCCCGGCTGCTGCGCATCGTCGCCACGCCGCCGACGCGCGGGCTGTATCCGGTCGACGCCGACTACGACTATCACATCGGGCTGCGCGGGCTGCTGCCCGGCGCCGCGCTTCCGCAGCGCTTCGGCAGGGTCGAGGCCGCGAAGCCCGATGCGCAAACGCAGGCGATCGCGCGCGGCTGGACGTTCCTGCTCGGCCTTGCCAGCCTGTCGGAGCGCAACGACGGACTGATGGAACTCGAACCGCGCGCGGAACTCGAGCGCGAACTCCTCGAGGCCATGCTGCGATTTCCGCGTGCGCCGCAGCGGCGCGTCGGCGTCGCGCTGCCGGCGCTCGCGCAGCGCTGGCTCGTGCGGGTCGTCGCGCTCGCGCTGGCGGAGGAGCACGCAAGTCTCGCCGCGCGCCGGCCGCGCGTCGACGACATCGTCGCGCTCTGCGCACGCGCGCAGCGCTTCGACGTCGCGACCGCGCCGAAGGAGCTCGCCGGCGTCGTCGACGCCGTGCGCGCGTACGCGGCGGCGCGATGGCCGCGCGGACGCATCGATGCCGAACTCGCGCTTTGGCGTGCGGGCCGGCGCGGGCCTGCGCGTCTGCAGCGGCTGACGGCGTTCGCATGGACCGCGTCGGCTCGCCGCTCAAGTGCGATCGCGACGGCGATCGTCGACGGCTTCGGCGGACGACCCTCGACGGCCGCGCGGCGGTTGTCGCTGCTCGACGCGTTCGTGCGCGCCGCGCCGCGACTCGCCGACGGCGTGCGGCTCCGGCTGGCGGCCATCGCGCGCGATGCGGCCGCGGTACTCGACGCGGCGGACGCCTGGCCGCCGGCGCTGCGGCGCGACCGGCCGGGCCTGTCGTTGCGGCTCGGTCTGCCGCTGCCGCGCGGCGCGCTCGCCGACGCGCTGGCGGAGCAGGCCGACGACGGCAGCTGGAACGCCGATCCGCCGCTCGCCGAACTGCCGGACTGGCAGGATCGCTACGTCCTGGCTATCGTGCAGGCCGGCGCAGCCGCGCTCGACATCCTGCAAGCCGTGGAGAACCGCGATGACTGATCACACCGGGCAATATCCGATCCGCCACGAACCCGACGCGCGCCGTTTCGTCGTCGTCGTCGACGGGCACGAGTGCGAACTCGTCTATCGCCTCGCCGGCGGCGTGATGAAGATCGTGCACACGGGCGTGCCGTCGGCCGTCGGCGGACGCGGCATCGCGGGCGAGCTCGTGCGCGCCGCGTACGACGCCGCGCGCGCGCAGGGCTGGAAGGTGATTCCGGCGTGCAGCTATGCCGCGGTGTGGGTCGAGCGGCATCCGGAATACGCCGATCTGGCGGGTTGAACGAAACCCGGAGGTGCGAGATGGGTACCCGCAATCCGAAAGTCGACGCGTACATCGCCAAGTCGGCCGAGTTCGCGCGGCCGATCCTCGAGCACCTGCGCGAGATCGTGCACGCGGCTTGTCCGGAAGTGGAAGAAGAGATAAAGTGGAGTTCGCCGCATTTCATGTATCGCGGCATGCTGTGCGGCATGGCCGCGTTCAAGCAGCACTGCGCGTTCGGCTTCTGGAAGGCCGCGCTCGTGGTGCCCGACGACAGGAACGACGAGGCGATGGGCAATTTCGGCTGCATCGCGACGGTCAAGGACCTGCCGCCGCGCCGCACGATCGAGGGCTACATCAAGAAGGCGATGAAGCTCAACGAAGACGACGTGAAGCCGGTGCGGCCGAAAAGCGGCGCGCCGAAGCCGCCGGTGGAACTGCCGGACGATCTGGCCGTCGCGCTGAAAAAGAACAAGAAGGCCGGGGCGACGTACGAGGCCTTCAGCCCCAGCGCGCGTCGCGAGTACGTCGAGTGGATCACCGAGGCCAAGCGCGAGGAAACGCGCGCCAAGCGCGTGGCGCAGGCCGTCGAGTGGATGGCCGAGGGCAAGCAGCGCAACTGGAAGTATCAGAACTGCTGACGCGGCGCGCGGCATGAAAAATCGTCGAAGGCGGCCGGCGCCGCCGTGTCGCGCGCCATCACGCGCCAATGGCCGCCGTCGCGCGCCAGGCGCAGCGGCAGCAGCTGCGGCTTGCCGTCGGCATCGGTGCGCCTGAGCACGATGTCGAAGCCGTTCGCGTCGTGCCAGCCCTTCGCGTCGGCGACGACGCGCGAACCCGCGACGCGCGCGCGGCACGCGAGCGCAAGGCTCGGACCTTGCGCGTCGAGGTCGGCGATCGCGACGGCCGCGGGCGCATTGAGGCTGTTGAGCACCGCGATGCGGCCGCCGCCGGGCGACAGCGCGGCGACGTCGCCGCCGTTGTGCACGAACGCGACCTTGCCGTTGTCGGCGCCGATCAGGAACGCGCCCGGCGAGTCATGCGCGAAGTCGATCGCGACGTGCAGCAGTCCGGTGTTCGCGATGCGACCGAGAAAGCGATGGCGCGCGCCGTCGCCGTCGGCGCTGCGCGTGGCCTTGATCGCGTAGTCGACGAAGCGCAGCGGCGTGCCGTTCGGCGGCGCGATGCGCAGCGTGCCGCCGTCGCGCGTGACGAGTCCGTGCTCGGCGTCGATCAGGCGCGCTTCGGCTTGCGCGGCGCAGCGCGCGTCGTCGGCGCAATGCAGTGCGTCGCTCGCGAACGGCAGCGACGGATCGCCTTCGGCAAGCGCCGGAGCGGCGAGGATCGCGGCCTCCGCGTCGGGTGCGAGCGCGACGATCGGAACGTCCGCGGTGTCGAGTTCGCGCACGCGCGACGACAGATCGACGACGCGCGGACTGTCGAAGCGCAGGCCGTCGTCCGGCGGCGCGGCGACGGACGATGCGGCGAAGGCAAGCGCGAAGAAGGCGTGGCGGGCTGGTTTCATCGGCGTTCCGCGCAGGTCGTATCGATGTCGCAACGTGTTCGCGTGCACGAAGCGAACACGCGGCGACGCTATAGGGACGACGGCGACTTTGTGCCAAAGTAGGCGCCGTCGCAATGTGTTCCAGCCGGCCCGTTACAGCGGAGGCGCCATGGAATCGAACGGGGGAAGGTGTCCGTGCCTCGCGCGGTTGGTCATGCGCGGGTTGATGGCAGTCGCGATCCTCTTGCCGTTCGTGTCGTATTGCGCCGCACCCGATGGCGCGCCGCCGAGGCTCGTCGACGGCACGCGCATCGAACGCAGCATGCCCGGCGATGCGCAGGACCGTCTGATCGTCGACGCGTCGCGCGGCGCGCTGGTGGTGATCGTCGAGCAGATCGGCGCGGACCTCGTCCTGCGTTGCGACAACGAAGCGCATGCGCGCAACTCGGCGACCGGCCGCTGGGGACCCGAAGTCGTCGTCGTTGAAAAGGCGTGCGACCTGTCGGTGCGCGCGCGCAGCGTCGGCATGCCGAGGATCGTCTATCGCGTCCGTGCGTTCGGGTTCGACAGCGCCGAAGGACGGCGCTTGCCGCCGCGTATCTGGAGATTGTGGTCGCAGGGACACTACGACAGCGGAACCGAAGACACCAAGGGCCATACGGCCGCGTTGGAAAAACTGCGTCAGGTCGAACGCGCGGTTGCGGCGCGCGGAAGCAGCGACGATCGGCGCTATCTGCAATACGGCAACGCGCACATGCTGCGTCGCATGGGCAGGTATGCCGAAGCCATCGCGGCATACGATGCGCTGACGAAAGGGTTGGACGCGAAGCGGCATTCGGTCTGGTTCGCGCGCGCGAGCAACGGCAAGGGATTGGCGCTGCGCGAACTCGACCGGTTCGAAGACGCCGATCGCGCGTTTGCCGACGCGGTGCGTTACGGGGCGGACCGCAAGGACGCGTACGAATGGGTTTCGGCGCGGAACAACCGCTGTCTGATACTGCACCACTACGGCCGGCTGGCCGAGGCGCGTGACTGCTACATCGCCGTGATTCCGCTCTACCGCGAGGCCGCGCCGAACCAGGTCGCCGTACCGATGCTCAACCTCGCGGCCGCCGCCGACACGCTCGGCGAGCCGGCGCTCGCGCTGAAGAACTATCGTGCAGCGCTCGAGTTGCGGCGTGCCGGCACGGATCGCAGCAGTCTCGCCATCGTGCTGCTCAACCTCGCGAACCATGAAGCACAGACAGGCGCGTGGCCCGACGCGCTCAAGCACAGCCTGGAAGCGCAGCGCATCTTCGAAGCGCTCGGCGATCGACCGCGGACGACCAACGCGTTGCGGCTGCGCGGCTGGATCTATCGCGAGTTGGGTGAGGCGAGCCGTGGGCGCGAATACTACGAAGCCGCCTTGCGCGTCGCACAGGAGAGCAACGACCGCAACGCGATCGCGATGGCGAAGTCGGGGGTCGCGCGCAGCGATCCCGACGATGGCGCGGCCGCGGCGGCGCATCGCGAGGCGATCGCCTATTTCGTTGAAACACGGCAGTCCGGGTTTGCGAGCCAGGAATGGCTGATGCTCGCCGAGCGGCTAGATGCGATGAATGCAGGCACTGCACGCGACGAGGCGTTGGCGGCCTGCGAAGCTTTGCTGCAAGCCAATGGCAATCGCCCGTACCGCGCGCATGCCGCGATGTTGCGTGGCCGCGTCGCGCTGCGCGAAGGCCGGCTCGACGAGGCGCAGGCGCGTGCTGAAGCGGCGATTGCGCTGCGCCGGCAGACGCGTGAGCCGGACGGTCTTGCCGATGCGCGTCTGCTCAAAGCACGCGTCGAGCGCCGACGCGGACGCGCCGATGCGGCCTTCGCCGAGATCGTGCGCGGGCTCGACGAACTACAGCGCGCCGAGCGCTTGCCGGGCAGCCCGATTCTCGCCGCCAATCTCTACGACCGCCGGATCGATCTGCTCGACGAGGCGACCGACATGCTGCTCGGCAGTGATGCGGCCAGCGAAGCCGATGTGGAGAGGGCGTGGACGCTGAAGTGGAAGTACTCGCGCATACCCGAAGCGGTGTCGCCCGCGCCGGCTGCAGCGGACGAGCGCGAGCTGGTCGACGAACTGCGCGCGAAAGTGATGCTGTTGTCCGGTTCGCGGGCGCCAGGATTCGTGAGTTCGTCCAAGCCATATACGTCCGAACAACTCGCCGAGATCGCAACACGCGTCGACGCCATCGAGTCGCAGCTCGACGCGCGGCGTGCTGTCGCCGCCGTCGGCGTTGTCGCGCCGCCGCTCGGTCTCGCTGCCGTTCGCGCGGCGCTTCGGCCCGGCGAGGCGTTCATCGCGATCAACCTCGGCGCGCGCACGAGCGGCGCCTGGGTCGTTACGACCGACGCCGTGCGCTGGGTTTCGCTGCCGACCCGCGCCGACGTGATTCGCGCGACGCGGAACGTGGTCGAACGCCAGGGCAAGGCGGAGTTCGATGTCCTGTCGCGACAGTTGTCGCCGCTTGCCGTCGCGACGGCATCGGCGCGACGCCTGCTGATCCTGCCTGATGGCCCCTCGAACCTCGTTCCGTTTGCCGGCTTGGCCGACCGTGACGGCAAGTACTGGGTCGAGCGCGGCGCGATCGTGTTGCTCGCCGCGCCGCCGGCGTCGACAGCGCCGTTGCGACCGAGCGCGCTCGCGCCGAAGTTTCCGGTGGTCGTCTGGGGCGGCGGCGCGTCCGGGGAACCGGCGCTCGTGCAGAGCAGTGTGCGGGTGTATCGCTCCGGCGCCGACATGGCCGAGCTGCCGGCGGTCGCCGTCGAAATCGGCCTCGTCACACGCGTGCTCGGCGAACGGCGCGTGAGGCTCGGCGACCCGCGCGCGATTGCTGCGCCCGAGACGGACCGATGGATGTTGCACGTCGCCGGGCACGGTCTGGCGAGTAGCGAGCATCCATACGCAGCGGCGCTTGCGCTGCCAAGCGAAGACGGATTCACGTTCATGAGCGCGCCGTCGCTCGCGCTCGGCGCCCGGCCGCCGAGCGTCGTGTTCGTCAACGTGTGCGAGGGCTTCTCGGGACGCCTGTTCGAATCGCAGCCGCCGTCGTCGTTCGCGCGCCGGTTTCTCGAAGCCGGTGCGAACGTCGTCGTCGCGGCGTCGTGGCCGATCGAAGACAGTCGCGCGGCACGCTTCGCCGCGCTCCTCTACACCGAACTCGAACGCGATCCGTCCGACGTCGCCGACGCGCTCGCGCGTGCGCAACGCACCGCGCTGCGGCACGGTGGTCTGCGCGAGCTGCGCAACTGGAGCGGGTATTCGGTGATTCGTTCGGACGGGTGAGAGATTCGGTCTTCTCAATGCAATGGATCATCGCAGCGCAGTGCTGCGAACATTTGATGAGGAGATACGACGATGGCGAATATTCTGGGCGAGTGGCCGGTCAAGACGCACGTGCCGGTGCCGGGGCTTTTTATGTATCCGCTGATCCAGGCCGGCCACAAGGTCGTTATCAAGGACGAGCATGGCCAGCTATATTTCGAAGCGTACTCGAGCGTAAACCCCACGACGCCCTATTTTCGAATCAAGGTCGAGTACAGCGGTTCCACCGGGGCAGTCCAAGGGAAAGAACGGTACATGCCCACCGGCGTCGAGTATTCGGTGACGGCGTACATCAAGGAATTCGGCGACTACGCGTACATCCTTGGGTACGCGCAAACCCACACGACCGCGGAAGACAGTGGCGGGCAGTGGGACGGCAATCGCCCGAAGTAACCGCATCGCACATCGTACCCTCTCGCATCCCCGTTCCGGATGAAGCCCGCCATGATTCACTACCCGCCTGAAAAAAATTACTGCGTCAACATTCTCGCGATCTTCGAAAAGAATGTCGGCGATGGCGAATGGTCTTTCAATCACCTGCTCGACGCCGTGAGAAACTGGCGTGGCTTCGGATATCGCTTCGTCGTACGCGAGCACGTGCGTTTGAAAGACAAGCCGATCACCGAAGAACTCGTCGAAGACGTCGACGAAATGTGGTTCTTCGGTACGGCGTTGTGCAACAAGCCGGAAAACAGCCTCCCACTAAGCGATGACGAAGTTGCCGTCATCAACGCACGAATGATCGTCGGCGTTGGCGTATTCGCCACGGGCGACCATGAGCAGATCGGTGCGTGCCTGTGCGAACGGATTCCACGCGTCGACAGGATGAGGGTCTGGCGAGGTGCCGATGCGCCTCGCCAGATGCCGCCGGATTCGTACAACTCGAACCTGCGTTCGCCATATCGCGATGTGATCGACTACAAGCTCACCACGATGTACGGGGACGTGGAAACTGACGACAGCGACACTTCCGCGAAGCAGATTTGGACAACCCGCGACGACGCATCGGGCACGGCGCACGAACTGTTCCAGCTCGGCTATGTGGGAACCGAAAAACAATGGGTAAGGTTCCTGCCGGATCACATGCACGAGGGGCGGCTTCGCGACTATTCCGCAACCGACGATCCGGCGATTTTCAGTCAAACCTACCCTGGTGCGCCGCTTCCGCGCATCGTCGCGTACGCGAATCGCATGAGTTTCAGCATGGGACGCAAAGGACGGTCCCTTGAATATCCGGTGGTTTCCGTCTACGAGTCCGAGAACTGCGAGGGCAATATCGTCGTCGATTCGACGTTCCATCACTGGACCGATTCGAACGCGCTGCGCCTGCGTTTTTCGCCGACGTGGCTGCACGTCGAGCAGTTTGCGATCAACGTCGCGAACTGGCTGCTGGGTTGGAGAGGGCGCGACAAGGTAAAAAAGGGAATTATTGAGTATATCGCAACAACGAGCGAGCAGAGGAAGAGATTGATCGAAGATGAGGCGATTGAAGAGGTCGCTGACGACATCGGTAAGGTGGCCAACTATATGAGCCGGCAATTGGGCGAGCATCGAATTGTCGTCGATGCGCTGGAGCGAATTCTGTACGGGAACGTACTAAGCGCGAAGAACAGGAAGAACGAGATGGAACTTGACACACGCATTCGCGCAGGATGGCCACAGTTGAAGGGCGCGAACCTCAAGGATCTGCGCGAGACCGGCAAGTTGCCGAGCGTCATACTCGGACTGACCTTCGCAGGCCAGGCACTTCCGGAATAGCGGGAGCGGTGCGGCTGTTTCGGACGATCGAACGGAGCTGCCGCCGCAAGTGCGACTGTGGATTTCCCGTCGCCACTGTATCGAGCCTCTCAACGAACGACGCGAACACGTCGCGTTCGCGCAGCGCGCACTTGCGCGATCGGCCTCCAACGCGCGATTGTGCCAAAGTAGGCAAAGCGCGCGAACGGCGACCACCAGCGGGTCGCCCGAGACGGGGGTCGGATGGCGCAGAAGGAAACGATACGGCTCGCCGCGCGAGCCGCCTGGGTCGTCATTCTCGCGACGGCGTGCGCCGCCGTGCACGCCGATGTGCCGCGGCTCGCGGACGGCGGCACTCTCGAACGCACGATATCGACCGGCGTCGACGATCGCATCGCGATCGACGCGAACGCGGGCCCGCTCGTCGTCGTCGTCGCGCAGAACGGCGTCGACCTGTCGCTGCAGGTCGACGGCGACGCGCACGTGCGCAACGCGCCGACGGGACGCTGGGGCGACGAGCTCGCGATCGTCGAACGCGATGCGGAAATCGTCGTGCGCACGCGCGCCACCGGCGTCGCGAACGCGCGCTATCGCGTTCGCGCGTTCGCGCTCGGCGGCGCGGAAGGCCGCCGCCTGCCCGCGCCGGTCTGGCGGCTGTGGGCGCAGGCGTACTACGACGCGGGCGTCGATGCCGTCGCGGGCTATCCGGAAGCGGCCGGCCGCTTGCGCGGCGTCGAGGCCGCGCTGGCCGCGAGTGCCGACGGCGGCGGCGAATCGCTGCGCGAAGTGCGGCTCGGCATCGCCAATCTGCTGCGCCGCGCGATGAAGCACGACGAGGCCATCGCGGCGTACGACGCGATGCTCGCGACGCTCGACGAACGCGAACAGCCGCAATGGGTCATGCGCGCGAGCAACGGCAAAGGCTTGTCGTTGCGCGAGAAAGCGATCTATCCGGAGGCCGACGCGGCGTTCGCGCGCTCGGAGGCGATCGGCGACGCCGGGCACGATCCGTTCGAATGGGTCTCGGCGCGCAACAACCGCTGTCTGATCAAGCAGCATCTCGGCCACCTCGCGGCGGCGCGCGACTGTTATCGCGACGTCATTCCGGCGTACCGCAAGGTCGCGCCGGAACAGGTCGCCGTGCCGCTGCTGAATCTCGCTGCCGCTGCTGCGGCGCTCGGCGAGCCGGAAACCGCGCTGCCGAACTTTCACGAAGCGCTGGCGCTGCGCCGCGCCGGCACCGATCGCGTGAGCCTCGGCGTCGTGCTGACGAACCTCGCGGTGTTCGAGGCGCGCACCGGCGCATGGCCCGAGGCGCTCGCCCACAGTCTCGAGGCGCAGAACGTGTTCGAGTCGATCGGCAATACCGCGCGTCTGGCCGGCGTGCTGCTCGTGCGCGGCTGGATCTACGAAAATCTGCACGAATCGTCGCGTGCCCGCGAATACTTCAACCGCTCGCTGGCGCTGGCGAACAAGACCGGCGACAAGGGCGCGATCGCCGCGGCGCGGTCGGTGCTCGCGGGCAGCGAGACCGACGATGCGCTCGCCGCCGCGGCGCATCGCGACGTCATCGACTGGTACGCGCAAACCGGCCAGTCGGAGTGGGAGATCGACGAGCGGCTGGAGCTCGCGCGTCGCCTCGACGCGCTCGGCGACGCCGCGGGGCGTACGGCGGAACTGGCGAAGATCGATGCGCTGCTGGCTGACGGTGCGAGCCGCGTGCAGCGCGCGCGGGCCGCAATGCTGCGCGCGACGGTGGCGCAGCGCGAGGGCCGCGACGCCGACGCGCTCGTGCTGGTCGATCAGGCGATCGCGCTGCGCGTGCAGGCGCGCCAGCCCGACGGAGTCGCCGCGGCGCGGCTGGCAAAAGCGCGTATCGAGCGGCGCGCGGGCCGTGCCGACGCGGCGCTCGCCGAACTCGAGCGCGCGCTCGCCGAACTGCGGCACGCCGAGCGGTTGCCGGGCAGCCCCGTGCTGGCCGCGAACCTGCTCGATCGCCGCGGCGAACTGATCGACGAGGCGACCGATCTCGTGCTCGGTCCGGAGCCCGGCACCGCGGCCATCGAACGCGCCTGGGCGCTGCGCGGCAGGTTCGCGTCGTCGCCGGCCGCGTTCGCGCCGGTCGACGCGGCGCAACGCGAACTGCTCGCCGAACTGCGCGCGAAGGTGATGGTGCTGGCCGGCGCGTCGTCGCCGCGCGTGGCAGCGGCCGCGAAGCCTCAGGACGCCGACGAGCAGGCCGCGGTGGCGCGCCGCATCGAGGCGATCGAATCGGAACTCGACGCGCGCGCCGCGCAGGAACGGCGCGCCGCTTCGCGCACGGCGTTGTCGCTGCCGGCGCTCGCGGCGGCGCTCAAGCCGGGCGAGGCGTTCGCGGCGCTCGCGCTCGGCGAACGGCGCAGCGGCGCATTCGTCGTCGCGCCCGACGGTTATCGCTGGGTGACGCTGCCGCGCCGCGGCGTGCTCGACGCGGCGACGGTCGAGTCGGTCTCGCGGCCCGACGCGTCGACGCTCGCACCGCTGTCGCAGGCGCTCGTTCCGCTCGCGCAGGCGCTCGGTTCCGCGCGCCGCGCGATCATCGTGCCGGACGGCGCGTCGCATCTCGTGCCGTTTGCGGCGCTGCGCGACGGCGACGGCCGCTACTGGGTCGAACGCCGCAGCGTCACGCTGCTGTCCGAGCCGCCGTCGCTGCCGGCGCAGCTGCGACCGCTCGCCGTCTCGGCGGGGTATCCGGTCGTCGTGTGGGGTTCAGGCCGCACCGCCTCCGGCCGCATCGTCGCCGATCGGGCGGTGTTTCGCTCGGGCGCGAAGCTCGCGCCGCTGCCGGGCGCGTCGATCGAGCTCGCGCTGATCGAAACCGCGCTCGGCGAATCGCGCGTGAGCCTCGGCGATTCGTACGCGCGCGTCGTCGCGCCGAACGCGGCGAACTGGGTGCTGCACGTGGCGGCGCACGGCATCGCCAGCGCGGCGCATCCGCAGGCCTCGGCGCTCGCGCTGCCCGACGCCGACGGCGGCGCGTTCACGCTGCTCGGCGGCGGCGAAGTAGATTTGGGTAAAATTCCGCCTCGTCTCGTTTTTTTGAACGCGTGCGAAGGCGCTGCCGGCCGCATGTTCCTGACGCAGGCGCCGTCGTCGCTCGCGAGCGATTTCCTGCGCGCCGGCGCCGATGCCGCGCTCGCCGCCGCGTGGCCGGTGGAAGACGCGCAGGCCGCGCGTTTCGCGCAGCTCGTGTACGCCGCGCTCGAGCAGCGCAGCGACGATGCGGCCGAGGCGCTCGCGCTCGCGCAGCGCACGGTGCTGACGCGCCGCCGCGGCGCGCCGCCGCGCGACTGGGGCGGCTATTCGCTACTCGTGCGACCGCGCTGACAGGCGCCGGTCGTCCGGCCAGCGCTTGCGCGCGAGGCGCAGCTGCGTTCGCGCGTCGCGCGCGAGACCGAGCGCGGCGAGCGCATCGATGCGCACGAGCGCCGACCGCGATGTCTCGTCGCGCGCCGGCAGCACGCCCAGCGCCTCGGCCGGCCGTTGCGCCTCGACGAGCCGGGCAGCGAGCGAGGCGCGCGCGGCCGCGGGTGCCTGCGCGTCGAGCGCGCGCAGATCGGCGAGCGCCGCATTGCGCTGCGCGTCGTCGACGTAGCGGGCGAACAGCGGATTGGCGCCGAGCGCGGCGTAACGACCCGCGCCGAGTTCGACCGCGCGCCACGCATCGTTCTGCGCGAACGCCGCCGCGAGGTATTGCAGCGCCAGCTGCGGCCGTTCGATCTCGATGGCGACGCGCGCCGCCTGCAGCCACGCGCGCGGCCAGGCCGGCGCCTTCGCGACCGCGCCGATCAGGAGATTCGCGGCGCGTTCGAACTCGCCGCGCCTGGCGGCCTGTCGCGCCGCGACGATGTCCTGCCGTGCGGCGTATTGCCCGTACAGCGAGGTCAGTGCCGCGATCGGATCGCTCGCGTGATCGACGCGCAGGTCGATATCGATCGGCCAGCCGTCGGTCGTGCGCACGAGGAGCGCGGCCGATTCGCGCCCGGTCGTCTGCCCGCCGGCGCGTTCGCCGGCAGCGAGCGATGCGAGCAGGCGTTCGGCGAGCGGGCCGCGCGCGGCGAGAAACGCCGACTCCATCGCGGCGATCACTTGCGGGCCGGCGAGGCCGTTGCCCTGCACGCTGTAGCCCGCGCCGCCGCGCGACCCGGCCCACGGCGACGCCGCGACGTCGCGGCCGGTATGCACGGCGCTCGTACCGTCGACGCGCACGAGCGCCACCTGACGGGCTTGGATCGTCTCGCCGTCGAAATCGCCGTCGTCGGCGAGGATGCGCGCGAGCGCGTCGGCCGGCGTCGCGCCGGCCGCCATCAGCGCGAGCGCCTGCGGGCCGTAGTGCGGGTTCGTCTCGAACTGCGACACGAGCGCGCCGACGCCGGCCTGCGCGGCCGGCACGCTCGCGCCGACGGCGAGGTTGTTCGTCTGCACCGCGACGCCGCAGGCGCGTGTCGCGGCGTCGCAGGCGACGATCGAGTAGGTCGCGTGCGCCGGTGCGGCGGCGGCGAGCAACAGCGGCAACCATCGGCGCAAGGCGGGCATCGGGCGACTCCGTTCGGGAATCGCGCTTCGATGCCGTCCGCGGCGCGACGGTTTAGTCCGCCGGCGCGCTGTCGACGCGCAGCACGGGATAGAGATTGAAGCGCTCGTCCCACGACGAATGCCGGCGCGCGAAGAACGCAAGACGCGCGCTCGCGTTCTTGGCGAACGCCGGGTCGTCGGCGAGCTTTTTGTTGAACGCCTCGGCGAGCGCCGGATCGGCCTTGAGCTGCGCGCGCGCAACGTCCTCGGCGACGTAGTCTTCCATGTATTCCTTCTGTTCGAACGCGCCGTTGAACAGGCCCCACGCGGCGAGCGCGTCGGGCGCGGCCGGCTCGAGCAGCGCGACGACGATGCGCGAGCGCGCCTGCGCGATCGGCACGAACAGCGCGCCGGCGCCGACGTCGCGCGTCTCGTTCTTCCAGTCGCCCGTGAGCGTCGCGCGCTGGTGACCTTCGACCGGCTGGCCCGAGAACGCGGCGCCGTCGGCGCGGAACGTCTGCGCGGCGAGCGACGCGGGCCGCTTCAGCGCGCGGAACTCGACGCCGTGCGCGGCGAGCCGCGCGCCGACTTCTTCGGCGAACGCGGCCGGCACGACATAGCCGGCCTTCGGCGCGTCGACGCTGCGATCGGGCACGACTTCGTCGCGCAGCGGCACTTTCCAGATTTGCGGTTTTTTCTCGTCGTAGCGGGTCATCAGCGCGCCGGAGATTTCCGACGGCGTGCGCGTGTACGCGTAGCCTCGGAAATCGATCGTACGCGTCGCTTCGGTCGCCTTGTAGTCGAGCGGCACGCGCGTGCCGCCGAGTTGCGTCGCGCGCGCGTCGGCTTCGTGCTGCAGCTTGCGCCATTGCGCGCCGCGCTCGGCGGTGAGTTCGAGCACGTCGACGATCGTGTTGCGCGTGATGCGAACGCGCGTCGGGTAGTCCTTCCACGAATGCGTTTCGACGAGCATGCCGAAGCGGTTGCGCAGCGGCAGGTAGCCGGTCGAGAAGCGCGGCGGCGGCACGCCGTCGACGAAGCCCGAGGCCGGATCGTCGGAGACGACGAACGACGGATAGAACGTCAGCGGCAGCGAACCCTGTTTGGCGAGCTTGCCGGCGGTGTCGTCGCGCAGCGCGCGGCCGGCCTTGCGCAGCGCGTCGTCGCCGGAATGCGCCGGCTCGACCTGGATCGACACGTCGTGCTCGAACTGCGCGCCGTCCGTCACATGCAGGTCGATGTACGCGACGGGATCCCAGGCGTTGACGAGGCCGAGCATCGCGCGCATCTCGGGCGCGTCGGCCTTGAGGTAGTCGCGGTTCAAATTGTAGTTCTGTGCGGTCGTGCGCCAGCCCATTTCTTCCGGGCCGCGCTGGTTCGGCCGGTTCCAGCGGCCGAAGCGCTCGTGCCCGTCGATGTTGAACACCGGCACGAAGACGAGCACCTGTTTGGCGAGCGCGCCCTTCGCCGCTTTCCCGGAGAGCGCCTCGCGCAGCGCGAGAAAGCCCGCGTCCTTGCCGTCGATTTCGCCGGCGTGGATGCCGCCCTGGATCAGGAGCACCGGCAGCGCCTTGGCGCGCGCCTCGTCGGGCGTCAGCGCGCCGGCCCTCGACGCGACGAGCGCGAGCATCGGCCGGCCCTCGGGCGTGCGGCCGAACTCGATGCAGCGCACGGCGTCCGGGTACGCCTTGTGGAAACGTTCGCACAGCGCCGCGACTTCGTCGTAGCGGCCGGTGCGTTTGAAGCCGGACTGTTCGGCGACGGTGGCGAGCGGATCGGCGGCGGCGAGCGCGTGGCTTGCGCCGGCGGTCGCGACGAGCGCGGCGAGGAGGCGGGAGAGGTTCATCGACGGTACCGTGGGAGTGCGGAACCGTCGATGTTAGTTCGCGTGCGCCGATGTGGATACGGCTGGACGATACCGCTTTGGCGCGTTTGCGGCAGTCCGCCCGCCGCGGTTTCGCGGCGGGCGGCGGGTGTCGTGTCGGGGATGGATCGTCAGAACGCGCGTACGAGGAGCCACAGCGCGAGCACCAGGCAGACGACGCCGAGGATCGCCTTGAACGGCGCGAGCCTCGCGGAGAAGTCGGCGAGTCCCTTGGTGAAGCCGTTCTCGCCGATCAGCGCCTTGAGCGCCGGCACCGACAGGATCAGCGACAGCGCGATGACGACGAACTGGGTGAGCAGGCCGATCAGGAAGTGGAACGGCGCGTAGCTGAAGGCGGACATCGCCGAGAGCAGGTGCAGGAACCCGATCAGTCCCCAGATCAGGCCGACGAGGCCGATCCAGCCTTCGACCGATTGCAGCTGGTTCAACGGACCGGCGAGATTGGCGTTGCGTTCGCGCAGCAGCGCGGCGATGCCGAGGATGCCGAGCAGTATCAGAAGTACGAGCGTGACGAACCACATGGACGACATGAGTTTCCTCCGGTTGGGTCGCGAACGGAACGCGTCAGGGACAGCGACGCGAACATAACCCATCGAAGGATGCCTGTGCGACGCCCGGAGCGGGGGCCGGGCGTCGCGGCGATGCTCAGCGTTCGCCGGCCTGCGGCGCGATCAGATCGAGCGCTTCGTCGAACTCCTTGCCGGCGTCGATGCTGTTCTCGCGGCCGAGATCGACTTCGGTATGCGTCTCGTCGTCGAACAGGCCGGCCGACAGGCGGTCCATCGCCGTGTTCATGTGTGCCTGGGCGACGGCGAGCTTGCGCAGCGCCGAGTCTTCGAGCGAACGCACGGCCGCTTCGCGGTCGGGCAGGTTCGTGCGGCGGCGCAGTTCGACGCGGCCGGCGGCTTCGGTGGCGAGGCTGCTCAGCGTCGCGAGCAGCGTGCGCGTCTCGACGAGCGCGCGCGTCGGTTGCGCCGGATTGCGCAGGTCGGCCTTGAGGCGGTCGAAGTCCGGATCGAGCGAAGCCCACTTGGCGCCGCTGATCTTGTACGGGAAGTTCGGCACGCAGCCGCACGACGGCACCTTGCCCTGCGCGTTGACCCAGTTCTTGCCGTAGTTGGTGAAGATCGAGCGGTACTCGTTGCCGACCTTGTACGAGAACGTCTGGCTGTGATCGGTGTACTCGACCACGATGTCGTTCGGGTACGGGCAGCCGGCCTTCGGAATCCAGACGAACACGTCCTTGCTGAAGTTGCCGTTGCCGGAGGTGTCGCTCCAGTCCCAGTACGCCGGCAGGTTGATGCGCATGCCGCAGGCGAACGCCGGCGGCGTCAGTTTCGAGTTGCCGAGCGTGATGTCGCCGGGCGCAACGTCGAGCAGCGTGTCCGGCGAGACGTAGTGCCACACTTTGTATTCGGCCATCGCGTTGGCGCCGGTCGCGGCGAGCGAGAGCAGGGTGCCGAGGGAAGCGGCCAGCAGGTTCTTGGTCAACATGACAATCTCCGTATCGTTTGGTTGGGTCCGCCCAGCGGCGGGTTATCCAGACGTACGGCGTTTGTCGCGCGCAGGGATCACGCACGAAAAAATTTTCAGCAGACCATGCCGCCGAGACTCGACGCGAAGATCGCCGCACCCCAGCGCATCCACAGCGCCGCGAGCACCGCCGCGAGCGCGATCGCGGCGATCCACACGGCGTAGCGGCGCGCGACGAGGCGCATCAGACCGGCTCGGGCGCCGCGCGCAGCCGCGGAAACTCGACCGCGCGGTCGCTCGTCGCGAGGCTGATCGCCGCGGCGGCGAGACCGAGCGCGATGCTCGCGAGCCAGATCGGGTCGTAGCTGCCGGTGGTGTCGTACAGCCGGCCGGCGAGCCACGCGCCGAGGAAGCTGCCGATCTGGTGGCTCAGGAACACGACGCCGTACAGCGTCGACAGATAGCGCAGGCCGAACATGCCGGCGACGAGTCCGCTCGTCAGCGGCACGGTGCCGAGCCAGAGGAAGCCGAACGCGGTGGCGAAGACGAGCGCCGACGCGGGCGACAGCGGCACGAGAAGGAACGCGACGATCGCCAGGGCGCGACCGCCGTACAGCGCGGCGAGCAGCATCGGTTTGGAGTGACGGTTGCCCCAGAGGCCGAACAGATACGAACCGGCGATGTTGGCGAGGCCGATCAGCGCGAGCGCGTACGCGCCGACGCTCGGCGCGAGGCCGCGGTCGACGAGAAACGCCGGGAAGTGCGTCGCGATGAACGCGATGTGGAAGCCGCAGACGAAGAAGCCGAAGTTGAGCAGCCAGTAGTGCGGATGCGCGGCGGCGCGGCGCATGACGGTGCCGAGCGACAGCGCGTCGTCGTCGGCCGCGGCGTTCGCGACGGCGGCCGGGCGGATGCCGATCGCCGCGACGATCGAGACGAGCACGAGCGCGGTCAGGCCGATCATCGCGCCGCGCCAGCCGGTGCTCGCGATCAGCGCCTGCGCGATCGGCACCACGGCGAACTGGCCGAACGAGCCGCCGGCGGTGACGAGACCGAACGCCATGCTGCGCTGTTCCGGGCGCACGAGGCGACCGACGCCGGTCAGCACGACGACGAACGTCGTGCCGGACAGGCCCAGGCCGATCATGACGCCGAGCGCGGTCATGACGTCGCCGGGCGCGTGCGCGAACGCGGCGAGCGCGAGACCCGCGGCGTAGACGATCGTGCCGACGACGAGCACGCGGCGCACGCCGTAGCGGTCGGCGACGGCGCCGACGAACGGCTGCGCGATGCCGAACAGCAGATTCTGCACCGCGAGCGCGAAGCCGAAGTACTCGCGGCCGAAACCGAATTCGACGCCCATCGGCTGCATGAACATCGCGAAGCTCTGCCGCACGCCCATGCTCAGCGTGACGATCAGCGCGCCGCAGGCGATCGCGATCACCGCGGCGCGGGTCCAGGAAGTGTCGCGCGTAGTCATGCGGGCGTGCGTTCCGTAAAGGCGATAGCGCACTTTACGCCTGCGCCGCGTTCCGCCATACCATTGCGCGGCGAGATTCACTCTCAAGGAACGGTGAAGTGTCCGACAGTCTCGGCGACATCGCGGTGTTCGTGGCGGCGGCGGACAGCGGTCGCCTCGCGCACGCCGCGCGCGCGCTCGGCATCTCGCCGGCGGCGGTCAGTGCGGCGCTCAAACGCCTGGAAACCTCGCTCGGCGCGAAGCTGATGCTGCGCACGACGCGCAGCCTGCGACTGACGCAGGAGGGCGAGCGCTACCTCGCGCATGCGCGCGGCGCGCTCGAATCGCTGCGGCAGGGGCGTCTGGCGCTCGCGAGCGACACGAACGACGTGCGCGGCCTCCTGCGCATCACCGCGCCGGCCGACTTCGGGCGCAATCGCGTCGCCGCGTGGCTCGACGAGTTCGCCGCGGCGCACCCGAACGTGCAGTTCCAGATGACGCTCGACGACGCCGTCGCCGATTTCTTCCGCTCGCCGATCGATCTCGCGCTGCGCTACGGCCGCTTCGCCGATTCGAGCCTGATCGCGCAGCCGGTCGCGACGCTTGCGCGCGTGCTGTGCGCCGCGCCCGGCTATCTCGCGCGGCGCGGCACGCCCGAGCGGCCGCTCGATCTCGTCGCGCACGACACCATCTGCTACATGGTGCAGCAGCGCGCGGCCGACCGCTGGCGGCTTTCGCGCGGCGACGACGACGTCGAAGTGCAGGTGCGCCCGCGCTGGGTGTTCAACGACGCCGAGATGGTGCGGCGCTGGGCGATACGCGGCAACGGCGTCGCGTATCGCATCCTGAGCGACATCGCCGCCGATGTGGAAAACGGGAAATTACAGCGCGTGCTGCCCGAATGGCACGGCGAACCCGTGCCGCTGAGCCTCGTCTATCCCGACCGCAAGCTGTCGCCGGCGCTGCGCCTCCTGATCGGTTTTCTGACCGAAAAGTGCGGGGCGCTCGCGTCGTAGAGCGCTATTTCTTGTCGAGTCCGAACAGCACGCGGCGGCCTTCGTCGCTCGTGATCGGGTTGCGCGCGGCGAGGTTTTTCGCGACGGCGTACGCACGGATCGTCGCCGGACGCGCGGCGACCGCATCGAACCAGCGCTTGAGATTCGGGAAGTCGGCGAGGTTCTGGCCCTGGCGCTCGTGCGGCACGATCCACGGATAGCAGGCCATGTCGGCGATCGTGTACGCGCTGCCGGCGATGAATTCGCGGCCGTCGAGCCGCTTGTCGAGCACGCCGTACAGGCGCGCGGTTTCGCGCACGTAGCGGTCGATCGCGTAGGGAATCTTCTCCGGCGCGTACGTCCCGAAATGGTGGTTCTGTCCGGCCATCGGCCCGAGGCCGCCGACCTGCCAGTACAGCCATTCGAGCACGGCGGTGCGGGTGCGCGGGTCGTCCGGCAGGAACTTGCCGGTCTTCGTCGCGAGGTACTGGAGGATCGCGCCGGATTCGAATACCGGAATCGGCTCGCCGCCGTCGGCGGGCTGCGTGTCGACGATCGCGGGAATGCGGTTGTTCGGCGAGATCGCGAGGAACTCGGGCTTGAACTGGTCGCCCGCGGTGATGTCGACCGGACGGATCTCGTAGGGCACGCCGGCTTCTTCGAGCAGCAGCGTGATCTTGTGACCGTTCGGCGTGCCCCAGTAGTAAAGCTCGATCATGGTCGTGTTCCTGCGCAAGGTCGAACGCGTATGCGTGCGGCGCCGCGCGTTTTCAAGCGCGGCGCCGCCTGTTTCGCGTCAGGTCACTGCGGCGGCTCGGACAAGAGCGTGATGGGCACGTCGGTCTTGCGGAACGCGCCGCCGCCGGGCGGCGCGATGTCGACGTCGACGCGGTTCGTGCCGCCGGGCGGATCTTCGCGCGTGGCCGTCGCGAGCGTCAGCGTGATGCGGCCGATCGGCGCCTGCGTGCGCGTCGCGGGCGCATTGCACGTGCGGCAGTAGCCGTTGTCGGCTTCGTACGCGACGAGCGGTTGCCCCGAAGCGAAATCGCCCGTCGACGCGCTCGCCCAGCGCGGCTGTCCGTTGGCGTCGACGTAGTACAGGAACGCGACGAGCGTCGGCGCGCCGTCGCCGTCGTCGATCGCGGTGACTTCCATGCCCCAGCCCGGATCGGCAGGCGCGAACCAGTGTCCCGAGAAGTCGGGCGAAGCATGCGCCGAGCGCGCGACGGCCGGTTCGATGCACCACAGCGCGGCCTTGCCGCCGACCGACCAGCGCATCGCCGCGAGCCCGCGAGCGTCGGCGCGATCGTCGGTGCGGCATGCCTCGTTGCGTGCGAAGTCGATCGACAGATCGCCGGATGCGACGGCCGGCGAACCGCCGCCGATGCCGCGCACGCGCGTGAGCGTTCTGCCGTTCGGGTCGGCGATCGGCACGAACGTACCGCCGCTGATGCGGCCGAGCGACTGGTACCATTCCGGCTTGCCGCTGTCGTCATAAGTGTAGAAAACGACGAAGTACATATCGCCGCGCTCGGGGTCGCGGCGGAACAGCTGCAGGTCGACGCCGTGGCCGGCGCGGCGGCGGTCGTACCAGTTGCCCGACGGCGGCGCCGTCGCGGTCTGGAACAACCGTGCGAAACGCGCGTCGAGCTCGCGGCGCCCGACGGCGTCGAAGAACAGGCCGTAGCGCATGATCGAGTTCCAGCTCGGCCGGAATGCGCCGGCGCGGTGGTAGCGCGCGCCGGGAAACAGCCCGATGCCGTCGTGCGCATACGTCGAGGGCACCGGCGCGTCGGCCGCGACGAGGTCGTTCCATTTGAGGTCGGCGCGCGCCGGGCGGCCGGTGAGATTCGGCTCCGTCGGCTCGGCGATGTCGCTGACGCTGTCGAGATACCAGTATTCGATGTATTCGTCGCCGAGCCAGCCGAGCGCGTGGCCGGTCTCGTGGGCGATCGGAGTTTTCGTGTAGCCGGCCAGGCGATGACCGCCGTCGGCGACGATCGATCCGGGCCACGTATTGATCGTCGCGTTCGCGCGACCGCCCCGCGGCATCTCGTTGACGAGCACGACGACGAGATCGTAGCCCGGCACGACGCGTTCGGCCGCGACCAGCGCGGCGTTCCGGTCGAGCAGGACGACGCCGCGGCTCGCGTAGTACGTCGCGCCGAACAACGAGGCGCGTTCGCGCAGCCGCGTATTGTTTTCGTCGACGACGCCGACGCCGGCCTGCGGCGAGGCGAGGAACGCGGCCTTGACCTCGAAGTCGCCGCGCCGCTGCGACCAGTAGTCGCCGCCGAACCAGTCGCGCAGATAAGTTTCCACATTGGCATAAAACAAAGACGCGTCGTCGACGTTCGGCACGCCGTCGCCGTTGGCGTCGACGAACGGCTCGGACAGCGCGCGCGGGTCGGCGCCTTCCTGCGGGTATGCCGGCCTGTCGCCATGGCCGTCGATGAGGTCGCCGTCGCCGCTGTGCCAGGCGCCGTCGCCGTTGCGGTCGAACCAGGTGTAGCCGTCCCAGACGCCGTTGCCGTTCGTGTCGGTGAAGGTTTCGCGGCCGGCGACGTAGCCGTCGCCGATGAACAGCACGCGGATCGGATCGTCGCGCGTCGACGCGAGCATCGTGCGGACGGGGCCGTCGCCGGACGGTGCCGGCAGTTCGTCGAAGACGATTTCGTCCGGCAGCGCCGCCGTCGTGTCGAGCGCGATCTGCTTGGGCAGCGCGCGCGTGCCGGGCGGCGGGTCGAGCACGAGCGTGCGGTCGTCGTTGACCGGAATCGTGAGCGGGCCGTTGCCGTACAGCCACCCGAGGCTGTGCGACCGGCGATCGAAGATGCTGCCGCCGCCGAATGCGACCTCGCGGCCGTGCGCATCGACGAGCTTCGGCCGCCACGCGCGCATCGGTCCGAGGTCGAGTGCGAGGGTCGCGTCGGCTTCGCGCAGGTCGACGCTCCGCCACGGCGTCGTATCGGTGCCGGCCGAGACGAAGCGCAGTTCGTAGACGCCGGGTCGCGTCTTGAGCATCGAGGTCATCGTGCGTACGCCGTTCGCGCACGCGGACTCGGTGCTGCCCAGGACCGGTTCGCCGAGCGTGCGGCCGTTTTCGCGCACGTGCATGACGGTCGAGCGATAGGTGTCGCAGTCGGCCCAGGTACGCTCGATCGTCAGCGTTCGCGTCGGCGCCGGGATCGTCAGGTCGACGGTCGCGTCGCCGTCGATGCGGACGCCGCGACGCTCGGTCGGTGCGAGGTGCAGTACCCGGAACGCGGTCTCCGGAAAGCGCTCGGCCTTGAAATCGTAGGTGTCGAGCGGCAGCGCGATGACGTAGGCGCCGGTCGTGGAAATCTCGGTCGACTGCACCAGCGCGCCGTCGCTCGCGCGATACGCGCTGAGCGTGCCGTAGTTGTCGCCGTTCGACAGGTCCGTCGCATCGACCATGACGCGGCCGGTCACCATCGCGCCGCGCCGCGGCGCGACCGTGACGCGCTCGCCGTCGGCGAAGCGGCGCGGGCCGATCGCCGTCGGCATCAGTCCGTCGCTGGCCGGAAAATTCAGGATGACGCGACCGTCCGGAACGAGCACGTTCCAGTTCGTGTAACCGGCGGAGAACGACACGGTGTCGCCGCCCGCGTACGCGCTGCCGTAGCCCTGCCACGACGGCCCGGCGTCGCCGCCGGCCGCGAGTGCGACGCGCGTGCCGCGGCGCAACGCCGGATGCCAGACCTGACCCGCCTCGAACACGAGTCCCTGCGCGCTCGACGGCAGGAACGGCGCAGCCGCGCTCAGCGAACAGCCGTAGCGCGCGCCGGGCCGGATGCGCAGCAGCACCGTGGCGAAACCGTTGCCGTTGCCCCAGGTCGCATCGTTTTCGTTGTGGCAGCCGACTTGCCAGTCGATATTCGGAACCGGACCGTCTGAGAGCGGACGCGCCGGCACGAGGATGCCGGCGTCGAGCGCGATGTCGGCGCGCAGGTCGCCGCCGACGACGCCGAGTGACCGGCGCGAGTTGAGCCAGCGCGCCGGCGTCGCACGGTCCGTTGCCACCAGCGTGACCGGTTTGCCGTCTCTCGGCACGGCGACGCCGTAGCTGCCGTTCGCCGTGACCGTGCCTTCGCCGATGATGTAATCGCCGCCGTATCCGGTCGGCACTCTGGCCTCGACCGCGACGTTGCCGGTCGGTGCGCCGCCGGTCGGCGTCAGCACGCGGCCTTCGATCGCCCAGCCGCGCACGAGCCGCAAGTCGGGCACGCTGCCGTCGGGGGCGGGTGCGATGTCGAATGCCTGCTGCGGATACGGCGGCGGCGGACGCGCATCGATCCGCACCGCGGCGCCGGCATCGACGTCGACGGTGTAGCGGCCGTCGGCGTCGACCGTGAAAAAACGCGAGCCCGTGGTGTCGAGGTCGATCCAGGCGCCGAACGCGGCGCCGAGCGCGCGGCCGTCGTCGCCGAGGATGCGGCCGCGATACGTGCGTACCGTCGCGGCTTTTGCGGGTACGGCGTGCGGTGCCGGCACCGCGATCGGCGCGACAGCCGTCGCGTCGGCGCGTACGGCGTCGATCGTCTGCGGCGAATGCGGCCCGTCGGGGAGCCGCAGCGCGTCGAGACGCCGCCGGCGTTCGTCCGTCGGTTCGCGGACGAAGGCGGTCGCGGCGTCGTCGCCTTCCTCGCGTCGGCGGCGTTCGTTGAACGCGGCGAGCTTCGCGATGGCTTCGGACGACGATTTGCCGGCCGACGACGACGCCCGCGCGAATTCGACGGCCGCATCGGCGGCTTTCTTCTGCGCCTCGCCGCGGAACGCCGCGTCGACGCGGCGGCTCCACAGGACGCGGCCCGACGCCTCGATCGCCGCGATCTGCGTCGCTTCCGCGAGCGCCGGCACGCGCACCGCGAGGCGGTACGCGCCGGGACCGGCATGCGCGACGCCACCGTGCACCGGCAGCGCGAACGGCGCCTGGTACAGCAGCCTGCCGGCGTCGTCGCGCAGTTCGATCCGCGCGGCGTCGCTGCCGCCGGCGATCGCCCGCCCCGGGACGAAGCGCTCGGTCGCGACGACGTCGGTCGCGGTCAGGCCGCCGTCGGCGGCATCCAGCAGCAACAGCCAGCCGGCGGACTCGGCTGCCGCGACGATGCCCGAAACGGCGAAGAGCAGGGCGCAGACAGCGGCACGGCAGCGGACGGCGATCGACATCGTTCATTCCCTGATGGCCGCGCGGACGCGCGGCAGCGTTCGATTCTATGTCGACGCGCGGCGAGGCGCGTCACGGCGGCGGTTCGGACAAGAGCGTGATCGGCACGTCGGTCTTGCGGAACGCGCCGCCGCCGCCGGGCGGCACGATGTCGACGTCGATGCGGTTCGCGCCGCCGGGCGGATCTTCGCGCGTGGCCGCAGCGAGCGTCAGCGTGATGCGGCCGATCGCCGCCTGCGTGCGTGTCGCGGGTGCTTCGCAGGTGCGGCAATAGCCGTTGTCGGCTTCGTACGCGACGAGCGGCTGCCCCGAAGCGAAATCGCCCGTCGACGCGCTCGCCCAGCGCGGCTGTCCGCTGGCGTCGACGTAGTACAGGAACGCGACGAGCGTCGGCGCGCCGTCGCCGTCGTCGATCGCGGTGACTTCCATGCCCCAGCCCGGATCGGCAGGCGCGAACCAGTGTCCCGAGAAGTCGGGCGAAGCATGCGCCGAGCGCGCGACGGCCGGTTCGATGCACCACAGCGCGGCCTTGCCGCCGACCGACCAGCGCATCGCCGCGAGCGCGGGCGCGTCGGCGCGGTCGTCGGTGCGGCACGCCTCGTTGCGCGCGAAGTCGATCGCGAAGTCTCCCGACGCGGCCGCGGGCGTGCCGCCGCCGGCGCCGCGCACGCGCGTGAGCGTCGTGCCGTTCGGGTCGGCGATCGGCACGAACAGGCCGCCGCTGATGCGGCCGAGCGCCTGGTACCATTCCGGCTTGCCGCTGTCGTCATAAGTGTAGAAAACGACGAAGTATATGTCGCCGTGCTCGGGATCGCGGCGGAACAGCTGCAGGTCGACGCCGTGGCCGGCGCGGCGGCGGTCGTACCAGTTGCCCGACGGCGGCGTCGCGGCCGACTGGAACAGCCGCTTGAAGCGTTCGTCGAGCGCGCGGCGCCCCACCGCGTCGAAGCGCGTGCCGACGCGCATGATCGAGTTCCAGCTCGGGCGGAACGCGCCGCCGAGGTAGTAGCGCGCGCCGGGGAACAGGCCGATGCCGTCGTGCGTATACGTCGACGGAATCGGCGCGTCGCCGGCGATGAGATCTTTCCATTCCACGTCGTCGCGTACGGCGCGCCCCGAGACGTTCGGCTCGACCGGCTCGGCGACGTCGCTCACGCCGCCTTCGACCGTCATGTCCGTGTATTCGTCGCCGAGCCAGCCGATCGCGTGGCCCGCTTCGTGCGCGATCGGCGTCGTCTGGTAGCCCGCATAGTGATGTCCGCCGTAGGCGACGATCGACGACGGCAGCGTGCCGATCGTCGCGTTCGCGCGGCCGTACAGCAGCGGCTCGTTGATGAGGATCACCAGCACGTCGTAGCCCGGCGCGAGCCGTTCGGCGGCGGTCATCGCCTTGTCGCGGTCGATCAGAATGATCCCGCGGGCCGACTCGAGTCCCGCGCCGAACAGGGTGCGGCGTTCGTACAGCGTCGCGCCGCTCGCGTCGTACAGCGACGAGCCGGCCTGCGGCGACGCCAGGAACGCGGCCTTCACTTCGAAATCGCCGCGCCGCTGCGACCAGTAGTCGGCGCCGAACCAGTCGCGCAGATAACTGTTCACATTGGCATAAAACAACGACGCGTCGTCGACGTTCGGCACGCCGTCGCCGTTCGCGTCGACGAACGGTTCGGAAAGCGTGCGGGGATCGGAGCCCTCCGGGGGCGGCATCTGCGCGGCGCCGTGCGCGTCGATGCGATCGCGGGCGTTGTTGCGCCAGACGCCGTCGCCGTCGCCGTCGTACCAGGCGTAGCCGTCCCAGACGCCGTTGCCGTTCGTGTCGGTGAACGTCTCGCGTTCGGCGACGTAGCCGTCGCCGATGATGAGTACGCGCAACGGCTCGGCGCGGTCGGACGCGAGGATCGTCCGCACGCTGCCGGCGTCGTCGACGGCCGGCGGCAATGCCTTGAAGACGAGTTCGTCGGGCATGTCGAACGCCGCGTCGAACGCGACGCGCGCCGGCAGCAGACGTCCACCGGCCGGCGGCCACAGCAGCACGTGCCAGCCGTCGACCACCGGAATTTCCAGGCGGCCGTCGGGGCCGAGGCTCAGCGTGCGGCGGTAGTGCGACACGGTGTCGATGACCACGCCGTCCGAGAATTCGACCGGCCGGCGCGCTTCGTCGACGAGCTTCGGGCGCCAGATGCGCGTCGGTTCGATCGCGAAGTCGAGCGTCGCGTCGGTGTCGCGCACGTCGAGCCGGCGCCATGGCGTGGCGGCGGTGCCTTCCGGTTCGAGCCGCAGTTCGTAGTCGCCCTGCGCGATCTTCATGACCGATTTCGCGGTGCGCACGCCGGCGTCGCACGACGTGTTCTGCGCGCCGAGCCGCGGGCGTCCCAGCAGCCGGCCGTTCTGGCGCAGCACGACGTTGCTCAGGTAGTTCTTGTCGCAGTCCGGCCACGACACGTTGACCGTGACGGTGCGCGCCGGTGCCGGGATGACGAGATTTACCGTCGTGTCGGACGCGACGACGATGCCGCGCCGCTCGGCCGGCGCGAGATGCAGCACGGCGTACGACGGGTCTTCGAAGAACTCGGCGCGGAAGTCGTAGGTGCCGTGCGGCAGCGCGATGTAGTACGCGCCGCCTTCGGTGATCGTTGTCGACTGGACGAGCGCACCGTCGCCGGCGCGGTACGCGCTGAGCGTGCCGTACGCGGTGCTGCGCCAGGCGATCGGGGTTTCGAGCGCGACGGTTCCGGTCACGGTCGAGCCGCGCCGCGGCGCAAGGTCGATGCGCTCGTCGCGTTCGAACCGGCGCGGGCCGATGGCCGCCGGCAGCAGTCCCTCGAACGGCGCGTAGTTCATGAGGACCGAACCGTCGCCCACGACCACGGACCAGTTCGTGAACGACGACGCGCCCTGCGCATGCGCACCGTCGACGGTCGTCGCTTCGACGGGCGTGTAGTTCGATCCGGCGTCGCCCCCGACCGTGACGGAAACGCGATGGCCGCGGCGCAGCGCCGGCAGCAGGATCTGGCCGCTGTCGAAGCGCAGGTCGGCGTACGTCATCGACAGGTATGGCGCGGCGGGCAGGAAGTAGCAGCTGCGCTTCACGCCCGGCCTGACGCGCAGCATCGCGGTCGCGCCGCCGGTGCCGGTCGCCTCGCTGAAATCGCCCTCGCCGATACAACCGACGCGCCACTCCACGTCGGGCATGGCGTCGTCGGCCAGCGGCCGTACCGGCAGCACCAGGCCCGGATCGACGGTCACGTCGACGCTGCGGTCGCCGTCGACGCGGCCGATCGCGCTGCGTCCGCTCAGATAGCGCTGCGGATTCGCAAGGTCCTGCGCGATCAGCGCGATCTCTTTCGTGCTGCCCTTGCGCAGCGCGATCGCGTACCGGCCGTCGTCGGTAACCGCGGTTCCGGCGTCGGAGGGCCCGTTGAGGTCCGTTTCCTCGGCAACGATCTTGAACGCTCCGGTCGCGGCGGCGCCGTCCGAGGTCACGACGCGGCCCTGCAGGACCCAGCCGCGCGCGAGGCGCGCGTCCGTCGCCTTGCCGCTCGTATCGACCGTGACGAACAGGCGCTGCTCGGGATAGGGCAGCGGCGGTTCGACGTGTACGCGAATCGCCGTACCGATATCGGATTCGACCGCGTAGCGGCCGTCGGCGTCGACCTGGAACGCGCGCGTTCCGCCCGGCATCTCGATCTGCGCGCGGAACGCGGTGCCGATGGCTGCGCCGTCCTCGCCGAGGATGCGTCCGCGATACGTGATCGGTGCGCCGATCGTGATGACGGGGCCGGCCTTGGACGCCGACGCGGGCGGGCTGTCCGCGATCGCCGTCTTCGCGTCGCGGCGGTCCGCCGCGCGCGCGATCGTCACGGGACGATACGGCGCATGCGGCGCGTCGGCGCGCAGCAGCGTATCGAGCCGGCGCCAGTTTTCGGCCGTCGGCTCGCGTTCGAATGCGGCGGCGACGCGCGTGCGTTCGTCACGGCGGCGGCGTTCGTTGAGTGTCGCGACGGTCGCGATCGCCTCGGACGAGGCCTTGCCGGCCGACCGCTGGGCGAGCTCGAGTTTCGCGGCGACGCCGTCGGCGGCGCGGCGCGCGCCGGCGCGAAAATCGGCGTCGATGCGGCGGCTCCAGGCGACGCCGCCACCGGCGTCGACGATGTCGATGCGCGTCGCCTGCGGCAGCGCCGGCACGCGCACCGCGAGTCGGTTTGCATCAGGCCCCGCGTGACGGAGGGCCTCGTTGCGCGGAACCGCGATCGGGGCGGCGTAGAGCAGGCGGTCCGCTTCGTCGTAGAGCACGATCCGCGACGCGCCGTCGACGTCCGCGGCGTGTCCCGGTTCGAAGCGTTCGGTGGCGACGACGGTCGTCTCGGCGAAGCGGCCCTGGCTCGTGTCGAATACCAGCAGCCAGCCGGGCGATTCGGCTGCGGCGGCGATCAGGCAGTACAGGCTCAACAACAGGGCGGCAACGCGCGCCCGGTATCGACTGGACGACAGCAGCATTGGTTTTCCCCCGCTTGGCCGCAGCAGCGTGCGGTAGCGTGTGGGAGTCTACCGTATCTTTCGTACTTTCGTGGCGATGTCGCCGCGGCGGCAGTTGCCGTCAGTCGCGCCGGTGCGTTTTGTCGTCGGCGGAGCCGCCGATCAGCGCGCCGCCGAACTTGGCGGCCAGAAAGAACAGCAACGCGGCGAGCACCGCGGGAACGGATGCGGCCAGCCATTCGGCCGCGCCGTAGTCGATGAGAACGACGACGCCGGTCGCGACGAACGCGCAGGCGAGCAGGGCGAGCGCAACGGTGACGCCGCCGAGCACGACGAGGCCGAACGGCGAGGCGCGGTTTGACGTCGCTTCCATTTTTTCGGCGGGCTTGCGTGAGGCGCGCAGGCGTCGCGGACGGGTCGCGGAACGGCGCAGAGCGCCCGGACCGGTCGGAGGAGCGAGGTTGCTGGTGACGCTCATGGTCATGATTGTGCGGTTGGGTCCGTGCAAGTCACGTGAGGGCGAATTCCCGATTCAAAAGACGTTAACGGCGCCGATTCCCCCCAATAGACGAAAGTCGGCGGCCGGGCCCGTCATCGGCGGACCGCCGACCGGCCGCGGGTCCGGGCTCGCGGGTGTTCTGTCCGATGAGTTCGCATGAACGCTCGCGGCATCTTTGGCCGACTCGTCGGGCCGGATCGAAGTACTGCCGGTTCGACGCGTCGGGGCGCACGGATTCGCGGCCAAAACCGCTCGCGAGTTCTTCAGGCAACTCACCGGACGGGACACCGGCAGCGGGACGTCGATCTGCCGACGTCGCCTGGCGGTTTCCGGCGATTGAACATTCGCTCGCGGATTCAATGATTGTGAGCGAATAAAATAGATACGTATCCGAATATACATTCTGTTTCATATTTTCTGCCGATCGGCCCTGTCCGGCGGATTTATCGACCGGCCCGCTGCACTAGACTCGGTGTGGCCAAACGGCGCCGTCGCGCGCGTCGCGGACGGCGCACGCGACGCGACCGGCCACTCACGAGATGACGGATGCAAGACGCTTCAGACGGCGAGCCGAATGCCGACGCTCGATTGCTGCGAATAGGGACGGTCGTCATCGATCTGCGCTACTCGCGCCTGACGCGCGACGGTCGCGAGATCGCATTGCCGCCGCGTGCGTTCGATCTGTTCGTACTGTTCCTGACGAGGCCGGGCGTGCTGCTCGCGCGGGACGATATTTTTCGGCGGGTATGGAAGGAAGTACTGGTCGAGGACGCGAACCTGACGCAGACGGTGTGGCTGCTGCGGCGCGCGCTCGGCGACGAAGGCAAGACCTGGATACGCACCGTATCCAAGCGCGGCTACGTGTTCGAAGGTCCGCCCATCGAAGTGCTCGGTGCGGCCGCCGACGAAAATCCGGTCGTCGAGGCCGCGCCGCCCGTGGCCGGGCGAGACGTGACGCCCGGCGCATCGGCCGATGCGGTGCGGACGGAGGCGGAATCGGCGCCGTCGGTCGCAAGGCCGCGCATCCGTCGTCGAATCGCGATCGTCGCGCTCGTCGCGACGGCGGCGGCCGCGGCATTGATCGGGCGATGGTGGTTCGCCTCGCGTGCTGAGGGCGCGCAGACCCCGGCTCGGCTCGTGGTGGTCGAGGCCGTCGCGGACGGCAACGACGGCGCGCCGCGCGCCGCGATCGTGCTGGCGAGCGAATGGATCGCATGGCAGCTCGGCGACCTGCATCTGCGCGACGTCGCGAGGGTGGCGGCCGGTGCCGATATCGGCGCGGCGCGCGCGAACGACGACGTGCTGCTGCTGTCGGCCCGTCTGGACGATGCCTCGCAGCGTCTCGTCCTCGACGCGCAGCGCGTCGGTCGCGGCGGGGACGAACACTGGCAGGTCGCCGGCGGTGCCGACGACCTGCCGCGGCTCGTCGACGCGCTCGCGCGTCAGGTGATCGCGGCCGTCGCCCCCGATCGGAACGAAGCGGCCGTTGCGTTCGCGCTGCCGCTCGACGCGGTGCGCCCGTACGCTCGCGCGCTCGATGCGCGGCGCGGCGGCGCGATGGCCCTGGCCGATCTTGAAGAAACGGTGCGCCGCGCGCCGCGCTTCGAACCCGCCCGTCTGCAGCTTGCGCGTCGCCTGGTCGAACTCGGCCAGATTGCTCCGGCGCGAGAGCATGTCGCCGCGTTGTCGACCTGGATCGCCGGCATGCCGTACCTCGCGCGCCGCTTGCTCGGCGCGCAGCGCGCCGAGGTCCTGCAGAACTTCGACGTCGCGGCGTACGACTATTCGGCGCTGGCGCGAGCGTATCCGCACCAGGTGCGGTTCCGGATCGACGCTGCGCGCAATCTCCTCGCCGACGATCGCGCCGACGAGGCGCTGCGCATGCTCGACGAGGCGTCCGGCGAAACGCCGCCGGCGCTGCTGCAGGCGCAATCGTTGCTGCTGCGCGCCGATGCGCAACTGGCCCTCGGCGACGCGCACGCCGCGCGCACGTCGGCGCTCCGCGCCGGCGCGATGGCCGGTCGCTGCGAGGCGTTGCACGCTCGCGCGCAGATGATCGCGGTTCTTGCCGGCGCGCAGGCGAGCGGGGGCGCGCCCGACGCCGACGCGTTGCGGCGAGCGGCGCGTCGTTTCGAGTCGGCCGGCGACGCGTTCGGCGCCTTGCGCGCGAACGTCGCGGCGGCGTCGCTCGCGCCGGACGGCGCGAATGCGCGGAGGCAGCTCGACACGTTGCTGGCGAAGGCCCGCGCAGTCGGCAACGTCGCGCTCGAAGTGCAGGCGCTGCTCGACCGTGCGCTGCTGGCGGCGAACGGCGGCGACTTTCCCGCGTATCGCGAAAGTCTGGCGGAAGCCGAGCACGCCGCCCGGATCGGCGGCAACGTCGTGCAACAGCGCGGCGTCGAAGCCCGAGTGCTCTACGACGAGGTGCAGCGCGGCGACTATGCCGCGGCGCGCCGGCGCATCGAACGATGGCGCGGCGACGCGCTGCGCGGATCCGCCGGCGTCGATCTCGGCATCAACATCGCGCGGTTCGAAGCTCACATCGGTGAATTTGCGGCGGCGCTGCGGACGCTCGGCGCGATCGGGCTGCGCGATCGAACGGCCGCGAACGCGCCGAGCGCCACGACGGCGGGACTCGCGTGCGTCGACGCCGACATTCTCATGAGGCAGGGCGCTCTCGAACACGCGCGAAGCCGGTTCGCCGTGTGCGCGGCCTCGCCGAGGCCGGTGGAGAGCAGTGTCGGACAACTGGGCCTCGCGGCCGTCGCCATGGTGAGCGGCGATCGCGAAGGCGCGCGGGCGCGCATGACGATGCCCAAGGTGGCGGACGATACGCCATCGAACCCGAACTGGCACGTATTGCAGACGACGTATCGTGCCCAGTTGCTGCTTTGGCTCGGCGATGTCGACGACGCACGCCGCGTCGTCGACCGCGGGCTCGCCTATGCCGAACGCAGCGGATTTCGGCGGCTGGAGGGGGCCGCGCGGCTGCAGCAGACCCAGATTCTGCTGTTCGAGCGACGGTACCGCGAAGCGGCGGCCGAACTGGAGCGGGCTCGCACGGCGATACCGGCCGACGACTGGTCCGACAACGCCACGGCGCGCCTGCTTGGGGCGTCGATCGCGCTGGCGAGCGGCGACGAGACGGCCGCGTGGCCGGTTCTGGCGGCATTGAACGTAGAGGCGCACGAGCGCGGCGACGTACTCGTGCAGCTCGAAGCGATGAGCCTTGCGCGCGATCGGCTCGACGCGATCGGCAGCAGCCGTGCGGCGTACGACGCCCTGATCGCGCAGTCGGGCATGCGCGGCGCGTCGCGCCGCTGGCTGGTCGACGGCACCGCGCGATAGGGATCTGTCGCGCGCGTTCCATCGGTTGCGGAACGGACGGACGAGCCGCATGCGGCCGGAAAAGCGTCGGGCGATTGCATCGACGAAGCGGTGCGGACGCGCGTCGCGTGCGCATGCGGCGAGAGGTCGCCGATGGGATGGACGGATGCGTGACGGGCTTTTTCGTAACGGTTCAAGCGGCCCGCCGTCCCCTCTGCAGCGAGGAAGACGACGGTCCTACCTCCCATGAACGACCGGGGGCGAGAGGCGGCGACACTATCCGAATTTTGTGGCGTGTCCACCTATTCGATTGGCTCAACATCCCATCATTTACTTCTCAATTTTGCGTCACGTTCGCCGATGTCGCGCATTCCGTTCGTCTCGACGCGCGGGCCGATTTCCTCCAACGGCGTCAAGAGTCGCCGACGAGCAGCGGCCTCGTTCGACTACGCGGTCGCGCGACCGGATTGCAGCAGATTGGCGACAAGACCGAGCAGGCCGTCTTCCGAGTACGGTTTGCCGAGCGTCACGTCGACCCCGGCCGTGCGAGCGAGCTCGCGATGCCGCTCGGTGGTGCGCGACGTGATCATGACGATCGGCACCGTGCGCGTCGCTTCGGACTTGCGGACGAACGATGCGAGTTCGAGTCCGTTCATGCGAGGCATTTCGAGGTCGACGATCAAGAGATCGGGCCGCTCCAGCTCGATGCGTTCGAGCGCTTCCAGGCCGTCGCGTGCAGTGACGACGCGAAAGCCCGCATCGCCGATCAACTGTTCGAGCGAACGGCGCGCGCTGAGCGAGTCGTCGACGATGAGCACCGACGGCGCCGGCGGGATCTCCTCGACGATCGACAGCGGTTGCGACGCTTCGCTGGCGCGTCGCCGCAGCAGTTGCGGCAGATCCACGACCGGGGCGATCGCACCGTCTCCGAGGATCGTGGCGCCAAGCAGGCCGGGATTCGGCGGTACGTGCGGACCGAGATTCTTGACGATGACGGCACGCGCGTCGCCGACCGCGTCGACGAGGATGGCGAACGGTTCGCCTTGTGTCGATTCGACGACCAGCGCATGGCGTTCTCCACGGCGACCGCGAGCGGACGTTTCGAAGCCAAGCAGCGTTTCCAGTCGCGTCGCCCCGATCGTCGCATCGTCGATCGTCATGCGCAGCGCACCGTCGCGCACGGACAGATCGTCGTCGGACGACGCGACGACGCGCCGGATGCCGTCGAGGCCTACCGCCACCGCGGCGTCCGCAGCTTCGACCATCAGTACGTCGGCGGCTACCTGGCTCAACGGCAGTCGGATTTCGACGTCGCAACCCTGTCCGCGCCTCGAGCGCAAGTCGAGCGAGCCTTTGAGCTCGACGATGCGTCGATGCACGATGTCCAAGCCGATGCCGCGGCCCGAGGTCAGCGTCGCGGCTTTGCGCGTCGAGAAGCCGTTGCGCAACACGAGCGCCGCGAGTTCGGCGTCGCCCGGTTCGGCGTCCGGCGCGATCAGGCCGTGCTCGATCGCGCGCCGGCGAATCGCCTCGGCATCGAGCCCGCCGCCGTCGTCGCGGCACAGCACGACGATCCAACCGGCGTCGCGGCGATACGAAAGCGCGATGCGGCCGGTGGCCGGCTTGCCGAGCGCGGCCCGGTGCGCGGGCGCTTCCAAGCCGTGGTCGACGGCGTTGCGCAGCACGTGCAGCAGCGGCTCGGCGAGCGCATCGACGAGATCCTTGTCGAGCGGTACGCCGTCGCCGTCGATGTGAAGTTCGCACGGTTTTTCCAATTGCCGCGACGTCTGCCGGACGATGCGCTGCAGTCGCGGCGAAATGTCCCGTACGGCGATCTGGCGCGCCCGTGTTACGTGCTCGCGCACGTCGAGCTGTACCCGATCCTGCTGCGACAGCCGGTCGCGCAAGTCGAGCACTTCGTCGTCGAGTTCGTCGATCGACGTGCGGGCGTCCGCCGACGCTTCGACGAGGCGCAGCATGACGGTGTGCAGTTCGTTGTAGCGATCGAGCTCCAGATCGTCCAACGCGCCGGCCTGGCGCAGTGTGTCGAGTGCCGCGCCGCGTACTTCGAAGAGCTGCTGCAGTTGCGCGATCAACGTCTGGAACGCGCGGGCATGGGTACGGATGTCGGCGTGATGGCGCTCGATGTGCACGATGCGGTCTTCGACCTGCCGCGCGCGAATGATCGTCTCGCCGGTGAGACGCCGGAGTTCGTCGAGCAGGCGCATCGGTATCGTGATCGTCGCCGTCGCGTCGGCGCTGCGGGGCTGTGACGATCGGTCGGCCGGCAAGGCGGCATCTTGCGCCGTCGCGTCGCGATCGACTTCTTCGCCGTGCGCCAAGGCGACGTCGGCGGATTCGTCGACGGTGCCGCCGTCCGCCTCGTCGAGCAGTGCGTTGGCACAGTCGTAGACGCGCTGAAGCTCGTCGATCGCGTGTTCGGGCGGGGGCGCGCGGCCGAGCACGTGGTCGCTCATCGATTCGAGGCAGTCCGCCGCATCGACGAGCAAGGCATCGATCTGCGCGTTCGCGCGCTCGGGCGAAGCCGCAAGCGCCGACAGGATTTCTTCGAGCGCGTGCGTGAGATTGGCGATGCCGCGCAGGCCGACGATGCTGCCGTCGCCCTTGAGCGTGTGCGCGACGCGAAGCGCGCGAGCGAGATCGTCCGCGGAATGGGCGCGCACGTAGCGCTGCACGCTGGCCGAGAAGTCCGCGCTGCGGCCGGGCAGTTCCTGCAGCATGCCCGCGAGCACGCCGGGCAAGGCGTCGGCCGCCAGTTCGAGCGCGACATCGGCCGCCTCGGCGATGCGTTTGCGTGCGAGCCGTGCGGTCGGATCGATGCCGACCGCGACAGCCGACAGTGCCGTGCGGAGGCCGGCGGCGTCGGTGTCGGCCAAGGCACGGCCCTCGATCAGGGCGGTTACGAGATCGGCCGCGACCTGTCCGTCACGCGGATCGTCGAGATGACCGAGCAGCAGCACCGGCCAGACGCCGGCCGCGTGCACGTCGTCCGGTGTCGGCGCGGCGTCGTCGCGCACGCGTTCGAGCAGGCGCCGGTAGCCGGCGCAGGCCTGGTGCAAGCCGACGAGTCCGAGTCCCTCGACGGCCGATTCGATCGGGACGAACGTGTCCAGGCAGGCGTCGAGCGCTTCGGCGCGCTCGTCGTGCGACGCGTCGTGGCGTTCGAGCGCGACGGATACGGCGGGAAGCAGCTGCGCTTCGATGGCCTCGCGAACGAGCGCGAGTTCCTCGCGCGAGATCCACACCGCAGTGCCGGATGGCGCGACCGTCTCGTCGTGCGGCAGCGCGTTGTCGTCTCCGGCCGCGTCGCGCGCCGCCTCGGCCGCGAGACTTGCTTCGCCACCGCTGCCGGCACGGCGCGAAGCGGCACGTGCGAACTCCGACGCCTCTTCGTTCAGCGCGCCCGAGACGAGTTCGCGCACGCGCGGCGGCAGCGCCGGCACGAACGACAGCGACAGCAGCGGATCGACGAGACGGACCGCGTCGTGCGGTTCGCCGCAGAGTACGTAGCCGCGGCAGTCGGCGATCCATGCACCGAATACCGTGCGATCGGCCGGCGAGAGGTCGGCCGGCCATCGGATCGGCAGCTTGTGCAGCAGGCGCAAGAGGTAGGCGAGTCCGCGCAAGCCGCGGGCGGCGCTTTGCGCTTCCATCGCCTGTGCGATCTTCGCGACCGGCATGCCTTCGGGGCGTGCGCGTGCGTTGCCGTCGAGCACTTGTGCCGCAAGCCGCGCGAAGCCGTCGACGGTATCGCTGACGTAGGCGTCGTTGATCACGCTTCCTCCCGCAAGGCCTTTGCCGCGGCCGTCGTCCCGCTCAATGCCGCGGCAGCGTGAACACGCGCACCGATTCGACGAGGTTCGTCGCGTAGTCGCTCAGGTTGCGCGTCTCGTCCGCCTGGC
This sequence comes from Tahibacter soli, assembly GCF_025717065.2. Classification (GTDB taxonomy): domain Bacteria; phylum Pseudomonadota; class Gammaproteobacteria; order Xanthomonadales; family Rhodanobacteraceae; genus Tahibacter; species Tahibacter soli. Next base: position 160,061 of record NZ_JAOVZO020000015.1, read on the forward strand.
TTGCGAGCTGGTCGGCGGTTTCGCGCGTCGCGTTGCGGATCTGCAGCGCGCGCGTCTGCAGCGCGCCCGATGCGCGCGACTGCGCGTCGGTCGTCTGCGCAATGCTTCGCACGGAGTTCACGAGCAGTTCGGTCTTCTCTTCGGTCGAACGCATCTGGTCGCCGGCGCGTTCGGCGAGGCGGCTGATTTCCACGACTTGCGAGATCGCACGATTGATTGCCTCGACCGTGTCGACGGTCTCCGACTGGATGGCGCCGACGAGATTGGAAATCTGCTGCGTCGCGCCGCGTGCGCCTTCGGCGAGGCGTTTGACCTCGTCGGCCACGACCGCGTACGCGCGGCCGGTTTCGCCGGCCGCGACGGCCTGCATGCTCGTGTTCAAGGCGAGCAAGCTGGTGCGCTCGGCGATGTTGCCGATCAGATTCACGGTCGAAGTGATTTCCTGCGAGCGCTCGCCGAGCCGCTTGATGCGCTTTTCGGTTTCGCGAATCAGGTCGCGCGACGCGGAAATGCCGCCGACCGTGTCGCGCACGATCGTCAGCGCCTCGCGCGTGCTGCGGATCGCCTCGTCGGCAGCGCGGTCGGCCTGCGTCGCGCGCTCCGCGATGTCCCTGAGCGCATCGGCGGCTTCGGAAATCTCCTTCGATGCCGCGTCGATTTCCTTCGAACCTTCCTCGGCGACGGCCATCGCCGTCTCCGCGCGTTCGCGCACGCGGCTCGACGCGTCGGCCACCTTGCCGGAGATCTCGTCGACGTTAGAGAGCACCTGCGCGGTCTGCCTCGTCATGAGGTTCAACGCGTCGGAAATCGCGCCCGTGACGTCGGCCGTCACCGGCACCTTGACCGTGAGGTCGCGCGAGCTCAGGCGGCTCACCGCCTGCATGATCTCGATCACCGACTGGTTCAGCTGCTCGTTCTCGCGCGCCGCGGCCGCGAGCGTGTTGACGCGATCGTCGAGCAGGTTATCGAAAGCCTTGCCGAGCTGGCCGAGTTCGTCGTTCGAGGCGATGCCGGTGCGTGCGTCGAGATCGCCGTCGGCAAGCCGCCGGACGGTGCCTTGCAGACGTGCGATCGGCTGGTTGACCGAGCGCGCGAGGCGCGACGAGAAGTACCATGCGGCGAAGAGCGCGAGGGCGAGCAGCGCCGCGCCGAAAAGAAGGATGTTGCGCAGCAGGGCTGCGATCGGCGCGAACGCTTCGGTCTCGTCGAAGCGCGCGACGATGCCCCATCGCAGGCCCAGCACGTCCAGCGGCGCGTAGGCGCCGAGCGAGCGTTCGCCGAGACGGCTGACGTACGTCGTGACGCCGGTGTTGCCGCGCAACGCTTCGGTCGCGGCGAAGGACCGGATGGGTTCGAAGCCGACGGTGTCGTCTTTCGCATCCGCTCGTTTCGCCGCGACCTCGCTCATGCCGCTTGCGCGGCGTTGCGCGAGATAGCTCTGTTTGTTCTCGACGAACTTGCGAGCCAGGCTGCGTGCGGTGGCATCGGGACCGACGAGGTAGGCCTCGCCGGTCTTGCCGAGGCCCGCCTCGTTCCAGTTCCGGTCGAACGTCATGATCTCGTTCAGCCGCGCATCGGACGTCTGCACGATGACGATCGCGATGCGCTTGCCGTCGTCGTCGAGGGCGACGGCCATGAAGCCGCTCGGATCGAGCAGCGACGGCGCGTAGTCGGCCGCGAAATCGGTCAGATGGAACGCGTCCTCGCGCGGATTTTCCCGCACCGCGCGAAACGCCTCGCCGAGTTTGCTCTTGGCGAACGGCCCGTTCAGCAGCGACGTGCCGAGGTCCATTTCCTTCGCGTAGGAGTACGCGATGAGGCCGGTCGACGGTTCGACGAGGTAGACGTCGCGATAGCCGTACACGGAGACGAACTCGCCGATGCGCGGATGCAGTTCCTGATGCACGTTGTCGTAGGCGCTGCCGTCTTTCGTGCCGACGTATGCGGATTTCGCGCCGATCGGATTGGGATTGTTCGCGAGGTACTGGTACTGCATCACGTACGTGGCGTCGGACAGCTGCTCTAGGATGGGCTTGACGTCGAGGGGCTCGCCGCCGTTGCGCCGCGCGTATTCCTGCTGAAACTCGCCGAGGTAGAAGCGCTGCATGCGTTCGCGCGCGACCGCGGTCGGCACGCCGGGACCGACCGTGCCGACCGATTCGATCAGCTTCGGCGCCATCGTGCGGATCGAGCGCGCCTGCGAGAGCAGCATGACGCTGTTCCTGAGGTCGGCGAAGTAGTCGACGACCTGGTCGCCCTTGAGCGTACGCAGGCTCGTTATCTGCTCGAGCGCGCGTGCGCGCAGCGCATCGCGGCCGAGGTCGAAGGCGATGACGCTGATGGCGATGCCGACGGCGAGCGTCGGCAGCAGCGACAGCAGCAGCGTGCCGTACTGGATTCGACCACGGATGCTGTTCAACGCCTCGAACGGTTTCATGCAGGTTTTTTCTCCAGGGAAGAGGACGGGATGAGCGAAGCGGGAGCGGTGCCTGCGGCGAGCCGCACGAGCCAGAGATCGAAACGGAAGTCGTACCAGCGTTGTCCGTCATGGCGGTACGTTGCGCCGACGAAGCCGTCGAGCCCGTGCGGCGCGTCCCGGACGTCGTCGTGGGCCATGTCGGGCGGCAGGACGCGCGGCTCGACGGCGACCGGCAGCGCGAATGCGGCGTCGGCCTCGCCGTCGCCGACGACGACCGCATGGGCGCACCTGGCGCGTGCCGCCAGTCCGAAATAGTGCGGAAGATCGAACAGCGGCACGAGATTGCCGTGCCGGTTCAGCAGTCCGCAAAGCCACGGCGGCGTGTTCGGTACGAGGGTCGCGCGAACGTTGCGCAGCAGCTGCGCGACGCTGCCGGTGGGCAACAGGAGACCGAGCGGCTTCCCGTCGGACAGGTCGAGCACGATGCCGCAACGAGCGCGGCCCTCGGTGCCGTTCGTGGATGCCGGCACGGGCAGCGGAGCACTCGCGACGTTCATCAGGCAACGGCCGATTTGATCGCGTCGATCAGTTCGGCTTTCGAATACGGCTTTCCGACCAGCGATCGGGCGCCCTGCATGCGCGCCCACAGCTGATCGGCCTTCTGGTTCTTCGTCGACACCATCACGACGGGAATGGCCTTCGTCGACGGATCGGCCTGCAGTACGCGGCAGGCTTCGTAGCCGTCCATTTCCGGCATGACGATATCCATCAGGATCACGCTCGGCTTTTCGGATTTCGCACGATCGACCGCTTCGCGACCGCTGGCGGCGGTGATCGCGAGCCACCCCGCTTCGGTGACGATGGCGCGCAGGTTGGCCACTTCGGCGGCGGAATCGTCGACGATGAGTACGGTGCGCAAAGACATGGAACCTCCTTCATGGGCGCGAAGCGCCGTTCGTTATGCGGCGGGGTTGCTCGGCCAGCCCGCCGCCGGAATGAATCCGCGCCGTTGCGCTTGCGCCAGATCGTTCTTGCACAGCTTCGCCACGATCCGGTTGACCGCCTGATGGAAGGCGACGACGTCGATCGGCTTGACGAGATACAGATCGCAGCCGGCGAGCGCGCCGCGTGCTCGGTCGAACGCCGAGGACCGGCTCGTCAGCATGGCGATCGGCAGCCTGCGGGTGGCCGGGTTGCGGCGGACTCGCCGGCACACCTCGTAGCCGTCGACGCCGGGCATCACGACATCGAGAAACAGGAGATCGAAGGTCTGTCGCTCGAGAAGGTCGAGTGCCGCCGATCCGTTCGACACGCCCTCGCTGCGTATGCCGAGCTCGATCAGCGCCGCCTGGATCTGATTGCGCACCGTGATGCTGTCGTCGAGTACGAGCGCGCGTATTTGCGCCAGCTGCGGCGCGGGCGTCTGCGTCGACGCGGTCGGCGTCGGGATCGCCACCGCGGCGCGCGTGGGCGTGGCGCTCGATCCGCCGAGCAATCCTTGCGTGCCGTTCGCTTCGGACAGCACGATGTCGTCGAGCGTGCAGACGAGATGGGACCACAACGCGCGTCGCGAGATGCTGTAGCCGCGTCGATCGGGCGCATGCGCGTCGGCGAGATGGACGGCTATCACGCGCGGACTGTGGACCCGCAAGTTTTGCAGCGCGATCTGCCAGCCTGGCGCCAGCGGTTCGATCAACAGGATGTCGCAGCCCTCGTCGTGCGGGAGAGGCGACCAGACGTAGCGAAACCGCGACGAGGGCACGCGTGAAAGAATGATGCCGACGACACGTTCTTCGCGCGGCGAGAGGCCGCAGGCGGCGACGCGCCGGACGGCGGGCGTCACGCCTGCGACTCCGCCGCCGGGTCGGACGCGGCGGTGCCGCAGATCGACGGACGCAAGTCCGTGCGGCGACATTCGTCGCCCGACACCGGCCGATCGGAAAAAACAAACGTATCGCCGAGAAAAGTCGGAGTCATGCTCGCGCCTTTGCATTGCGTCGGAGTTCCGCAGGTTGCGGGTCGCGACCGCGATGGGTTCGGTCGCGGTCGTTCGTTTCCGTCAGGAGAAGAAAACGGCGGCGCAAGCGCGACCGGTTTCCACGCGGGACTGGATATTAAAAAATAAAACGTACACTTTTTTAGTATTTGCTTGCGGCAGAGCCGCAAGCGCCGTGGAAGCAACGCGTCGTTGAAGGGAGCCCGACCGCTTTTGGGGATGCGGAAACGATCGGGGTCTTGCCTTCGCCGAAACGCGGCAGCCGAGGTCAATCTAGGACGTGGCGCGCAGCTTCGACCTCAGGCCGATCTCAATTTTTTCTCAAGCGGCGTAGAAAAAGGCCGGACACAACATGCCCTGGTCCACGTAAACTATGACGATGAACGCGCAGCCCCAAAGATTCGACGGCGTCGACAGACTGTACGGACGTGGAAGTATCGAGCGCCTCGCGCGTGCGCACGTCGCCATCGTCGGCGTCGGCGGCGTCGGTTCGTGGAGCGTTGAGGCGCTCGCGCGCAGCGGCATCGGCCGGTTGACGCTGATCGACCCCGACGAAGTCTGCGTGTCGAACACGAATCGGCAATTGCACGCGCTCGAGGGCCAGTTCGGACTGGCCAAGGTCGACGTTCTGGCGCAGCGTTGCAGGGCGATCAATCCCGCGATCGAGGTACGCACGGTGCAGTCGTTCCTGACGCCGGTGAATCTCGGCGAGTTGCTCGACGGCGGATACGACATCGTTCTGGACGCCTGCGACAGTTTTCGCGTCAAGGTCGAAATGATCGCGTGGTGCCGCCGCCGCAAGCTGCCGCTCGTCGTCGTCGGCTCCGCCGGCGGCCGTGTCGATCCGACGCGCATCCAGGTGCGCGATCTGTCGCGCACCGAGCACGACGCGCTGCTGTCGCTCGTGCGCAAGAAGCTGCGCCAGGATTTTGCCTTCCCGCGCAATCGCGACCGCTACTTCGGCGTGCCGGCCGTGTTCTCGCTCGAAAACGTGCGCTACCCGCAAGCCGACGGCAGCGTCTGCGGCACGCGACCGGCCGATGCCGATGCGAGTTTCCGGCTCGACTGCGGTGCCGGCCTCGGCGCCGCGATGCACGTCACCGCGACCTTCGGCATGGTCGCGTCGGGCAAGATCATCGAGAAACTGCTCGCGAGATCCGACGTCGCTTGAGCCGCGGGCGGCGGACCGCATATCGTGGCATGTCGGACGGAGAGGACGGGAAGATGTCGAAAGCCGGAGTGCGCAGTTTCTTGCTGGGGCCGGTCGTTGCGTATCTGTCGCGGCTGCGTTTTCCGCGTCTGGCGCTCGTGACGGCCGTGCTGTTCGCGATCGACCTCGTCGTGCCCGACTTCATTCCGTTCGCGGACGAGATACTGCTCGCGCTCGCGACATTGCTGCTGACGCGCTGGAAGCGGCGCAACGATCCGCCGGAAATCGAGTCGCCGCCGCCGGCACGCTAGTCGGGTAGTGCGAACAGCCGTGCCGCGTTCGCGCGTGTCGCCGCGGCGATCGTCTCGCGCGATTCGCCGCGCAGGCTCGCGACGTGGTCGAGCACTTCCGCGACGTGCATGGGCTCGTTGCGTTCGCCGCGACGGCTCGCGAGCGGCTGGTCCGGCGCGTCGCTTTCGAGCAGCAGGAATTCGAGCGGCATGCGCGCGACGATGTCGCGCAGGCGTCTGGCCCGCTCGTACGTGACGGGTCCGCCGAAGCCGAGGCAGAATCCCGCCTTCCACAATTGCGACGCCTGCTCGTAGCTGCCCGAGTAGCTGTGCACGACGCCGCGCAGGCCGCCGACGCGGCGCACGCGGGCGATCACTTCGTCCACGGCGCGGCGCGCGTGCACGATCAGCGGCAGGTCGAATTCGCGTGCAAGTTCGAGCTGTCCGTCGAAATAGCGGCGCTGCGCGTCGGGATCGAGGTCGGTCACGAAGTAGTCGAGCCCGCATTCGCCGACCGCGACCGGCCGTTCGCGCGCGAGCGTGTCGGCAAGATCGGCCAGATGTTCGGGACGATGCTCGGGCAGATACATCGGATGCAGGCCGTACGCCGGGTGCAGGCCGTCGTGCGTGCGGCACAGCGCGGCCAGCGCGTCCCAACCGGCGCGCGAGATCGCGGGGATCACCTGCCGCGTAACGCCGGCGGCGCGTGCACGCGCGATGACGGCGTCGCGGTCGGTGTCGAATTCCGCGACGTCCAGGTGGCTGTGGCTGTCGGTCAGCGGGGCGGGCGAGGGTGTCGTCATCCGGCCGAGTCTCGCGCGCGGAGTGCGTGGCCGGCAAGCGCCGCGCTCGCCGGCCGCGGGTCGCGGCGCTAGACTCGCGTTTTTCCCCAGCCCCGCACGCATGACTTCCGCACCGCATTCCGCGAGCGTTCTTCTCGTCGCATGGCGCGCGGCCGACACGATCGCGGCGGCGATCGACGGCGCGCTCGCGCAAACCGTGCCGTGCGAGATCATCATTTCGGACGATGCATCGCCGGACGACACCTTCGAGGTCGCGCGGCGCCACGTCGAAGGCTACGCGGGACCGCATCGCGTCGTCGTGCGGCGCAGCGAGACCAACCGCGGTCTCGGGCGACATCTTTCGGAACTGATGGCGATGGCGCGCGGCGACGTGTTCGTCGTCATGGCCGGCGACGATATCGCGCGACCGCCGCGCGTGGAACGCAGCCTTGCCGCGTTTTCCGAAAATCCGGATGTGTACATCGTCGGCTCGGTCGTCGACGAAATCGACATGCAAGGCGCGCCGCTGCGCCGGGGCGTGCGGCACATGCCGCCGTCATTCGATCTTGCGTACTTCCTGCGCGCCGGCAAGCTCGCGACGCTGCTCGGCGCGACGATCGCGTTGCGGCGCGAGGTGTTCGACCGATTCGGGCCGCTCGTGGCGGGCGCCGAGGACAACATCCTGTCTCTGCGCGCCGCGTTGCTCGGCCGCGGCCTGTGCCTGGCCGAACCGCTGGTCGACTATCGTCAGAACCCCGAAAGCCTGGGCAACTGGATCTTCGCGCGCGGCGACGACACGCCGGAGCGTTTTCGCCGCCGCTACGAGCGCACCGTGCGCATGTACCGCGACGTCGCCGACGATCTCGAACACGCGGTTGCCGCAACCCCGGAGCTGGCGGCCGAGCGGCGCGTCCAGGCGATGCGCATCGTCGAGATGTACCGCATCGAGGCCGATGCGCGCGAGGCGATTCTGACGAAGCCGCGGCGCGATTGGATAGCGCCGATCTGGCGTGGGCTCAATCATCCGGGTTTGCGTCGCAAGAGTGCCGAGCGCGCGTTGAAGCTGCTGTTGCCGCGACGCTGGTTCGGTCTGAAGGGATAGATCCGCGACGACCGAAGTGCAGACGCGGCTCGCCGGCCCGGCAAACCGCGTCGTGCGGCCTACTGCACGTCGAAATACTGCAGGGCCACCGGCAGTGTGTTCGTCGTCGCCTGGTTGTTGCCGTTGTTCGGGTCGTTGGTGCCGGGCGGCGGATCGGCGCGAACCGTGGCCGTGACCGTGCCGCCGGGTGCGCCTCCCATGATCTGGATCATGAATCCCGAGTTCGGCGGAAGCGCCGGAATGTTGCCGGTATACGGCCCGGCGCCGTTCAGCGGCGGGCATACCGCGCCTCCGAATGGGTTGATGCAGGTCGCGTTCGCAGCGACCAGCGGCGGCATGAAGGTGATATTGAACGGCGCTCCGTTGGCATTCGCCGGGCCTGCGTTCGTGATCGTGACGTTGTACTGCACCGGTTGACCCGCCGGTGCGTCGGCGGTCCCCTGGATGAGAACCGCCGTGTCGGCCGTCGCCTGCGCGAAAACCGGGCCGGCCCATCCGCCGCACAGTCCGATCAACAGCAGCGCGCGCGCGCCGACCCGACCGATTCGGTGAAGGATCTCCGCGCCGCAATCGTTGCGGTCATTGAGACTATTGGAAAATTTGCAAAGCATGCCGCTCTCCTCGGAAGGTGAGGAAAGCCTACGTTGCCGGTCGCGATCCGCTCAATCGCCGGACGCGCCAAATTCGCCGTATGGACGGTAAACATTCCGTCGCGGTTGGCGAGGTGCGTACGGGAGACAAAGACACCTGCGCACGCCGCGATCCGTTGAGCGGCACCCGCGGGCAGCTCGCTTCCGATCGCGCGCCGTCAGGCGATCAGCCACGCGGCGAGCCCGAGAAACAGCGCCATGCTGACGACGTCGGTCGCGGTGGTAAGAAAAATGCTCGACGCCGTGGCCGGATCGGCGCCGAGGCGTTTGAGCGCCAGCGGCACCGCGGCGCCGGCGACGCCGGAAATCGCGCAGCTCGCGACCATCGCGACGAAGGTGATCGACGCGAGCATCCCCGGCTGCGGATGGTGCTGCATCGTCGCCAGCGCGAACATGCCGATCGCCGCGACGAGGCCGGTCAGCGCGCCGTTGGCGAAGCCGAGCAGCGCTTCCTTGGCCATCAGCGCCGCGGCCTGGCCGGCGCGCAGTTCGCCGAGCGTCATGCCGCGCAGCGTCACCGCGAGCGCCTGGCAGCCGGTATTGCTGCATTGTCCCGACAGCACCGGAATGAACACCGCGAGCAGCACGATGCGGTTGACGGTGTCCTGGAACGTGCCGACGACCGCGGCCGCGATGAACGCCGTGAACAGGTTCAGCTGCAGCCACGGATGGCGGAACTTCAAGGCGCGCAGCCACGGCGTGGCCGTGCGCTCTTCTTTTTCGACGCCGACCATCGAACCTGCCTGCGCGCTGATCTCGTAGGCCTGCTGCTCGAACAGCACCGAGCCGCGTACCACGCCGATCAGTCGGCGGTCGTCGTCGCAGACCGGATAGACCGGATAGTGGCGGGTGACCACTTCGTGCATCGCGTCGAACAGCTCCATGTCGGGCTTGAGCGCGAACGGCGAGCGCACCATGACGTCGGCCAGCGTGTCGTCGGCCGCGGCGTACAGGAGCTCACGGAACGCGACCACGCCGACGAGCCGGTCGCTCGTGTCCACGACGTAGATATAGGTGATCAGGGTGTGCCGCACCGCGTCGCGCAGCGCGTCGACCGCCTCGTGCACGCGCGTGCCGGCCGCGAACACCGCGACGGGTTCCTCCATGAGCCGGCCCACCGTGCCCTCGGGCCAGGCGCTGTCCTCGAGCCATTGCTCGCCGGCGCTGTTCGTCGCGGCGATGCGCTCGCGGCGCTCCGGCGCGAATTCCTCGAGAATCTCGACGGCCTGACCCGGATTGAGCTCGGCCAGCACGGCGGCGATTTCGGTATCGCTGCACTCGTCCAGCGCTTCGGCCGCGCCCTTGGGATCGAGTTCGCGTACGCGCTGGGTCAAAGGCACCATGGAGACCTGCCGGGGGCTTGAAAGTCGAAGCCCTAATGCTAGCTTAACGAAAGGCGGCCCGGGCTATGCGCTGGTTCAGCGTCAGGGGGGCAGCCTCGGGTCTGCGACAACGGCGTTTCTGCGCTCACGGAGGCTACCCATGAAATCGTTCCATTCGTTTCTCGGTTCGTTGACCCTGTTGCTCGCGGCCGTGCTCGGCACCGCCTCGACGACCGCCGACGCGCGCCGCTACGACTACTGTCGCAACTGCGGTGTCGTGCGCGAGGTGTATCGCGATCGCGACCAGGACCGGCATCTGGGCGCGGGTACCGTGATCGGCGCCATTGCCGGCGCGGCGCTCGGCAACCAGGTCGGCAAGGGCGACGGCCGCAAGGCGGCGACGGTCGCCGGCGCGGTTGCCGGCGGCGCGATCGGACACAATGTGGAAAAGCGCAATCGCGGTTCGCGCGACGTGTGGCGCATCGAAGTCGAAATGGACGACGGCGGCCATCGCAGCGTGACGATGAGCAGCAATCGCGAATCGCTGCGGCGCGGCGACCGCGTGCAGGTGCGCAACGGGCAGGCCTATCTGTATCGTTGATCGACGTTCGGTTTATTCAACGATAGCCGATGCCAACAACGCCGAACGCCCGCTTGCGCGGGCGTTCGGTGGTTTGCTTGCGACTCGCCGGCGGCGCTAGTTCACCGCGAAGAAGCGGTGTTCGCCGATCACGGCGAGCGGCGTGCCGGTCGCCCAGGACGGCGTTTCGGCGTAGCTGGCGAGGAAGTGGTTCGCACCGGGCACGACCAGCATGCGCAGATTGTCCGGCAGATTCCACATGTTGATGGCGGCGCCGGAAACGACCCAGGCGTGCAGCCACGATTCCAGGTTGTCCAGGTTGTAATTCTTGCTCGTAATGGACATGGCAAATTGTCCACGCGCCTTGACGACCTGGCACAGCGTATCGCCCCAACGGCGCTGTTCGCGGCGCCGCAGGGCGACTTCGGCCACGGCCATCTGGCCGAGCGCCGGTTCGCTGCGCGCTTCGAGATAGACCGTCGTTGCGAGGCAAGTCTGGTCGGCGAGAGGCTGCGGCATGACTTGCGTCAGCCACATGAGCCAGCTCAGTTTCATGGTCAAACCTCCGTGCACTCGGCACCATGGGACGCCGGGCCGCGGAAGCGCCGTGCATCTTGCGGAAAACCTGGATGTCGGTGTCGCCGCCGTTTCGGTAAGGCGGCGTGGCTGCCCTCGCAATGGGGAGGTTCAGCCGGTTAGTGACGTCTCCCGCTCTGTCGGGAGGGCCCAACCAGGGCGCCGGATAGGCACACGGCCCCGGACGCCAACGCCTGCGAGATCCGAATTCTTCCGGTTCGGCAGGCCTGGTTCGATCAGTTTTGCGAAGCGGGAATGTCTACCCGCGATGAGTCAGTGGGGCGCACCCTACCGGGTCCGGGGCAGGGTTGTCAAACCGTCCGGTACGCCAATTCCGCGGATTAACGCCTGTCTAACATGCTGTTCAGTCTGTATTTTGTTCTTGAAACGGGGTAATAGTTTCTTTGTAATCTTTAATAATAGTGGAAACAAGATGCCTCGACAGGGTCGTTCGCCTTGCCGTTGCTGGCGTTGCGGGGAGGCGGTCCGCAGGCGAAATGTGGCGAAATTATGGCGAAGTTGTGGCGGCCGGGGGCGGGGGCGGTGTAGATCGCAAGAACGCTTCAACGCCCCTGAAGGCGGCGCCGGCGAGGGGAGGGCGAAACGCGGGAAAAGCCACGTTTGCGACGAATGCGGCGGCGGACCGGCGAGGGCGGCGGGGTGAACCCCGCCGCGCCGCAAACCGCAGTCTTCGCGAAGACTGCGATCCAGCTTGTTGTTTTTTCGGGGATTTCGGCGAAAGCGAGGCCGCGCGCGGCACGACGCCAGGTCAATACCCGTAGAAATCCTTCAGCATGGCTTCGGCGCCGGCATAGTCGGCCGGCGTCGCGCGCACGAACTTGCTGATGCCGAGTTCGAGCAGGAGATTGGCGAGCGCCGGGTCCTGGTCGAGCTTGAGCAGCGCCTCGGTCACTTTCGCGCGGACGGGTTCCGGCACGGACGGCGCAGCGCTGATGGCCGCGCCGGCGAACTCGTTCGAGGTCTTGATCGGCACGAGGTTCGGGTACTGGTCCTTGAGCCAGGTCGGAATCATCGCGGCCTGCGCCTCTCCGGCGAACACGGCCTCGACGGCATCCTTCCACGACGCGGCCGACGACTGGATGTCGGGCTGGCGGATCGGATTCGGGTAGAACCCCAGCAGTAGCGCGTAGCCGAGGCTCGGCGCGCCCATGCAGACGATTTTCTGGCCGACGAGGCCCTCGAGACCGCCGGCCTGCAGATCCTGGTTCGAAACGAGCGTATAGCTCTGTTTTTCGGCCGTATGCACGAGCGGCACGAATTTCGAGCGCTGGATGCGGTAGTCGGCGAGATGCGCCTCGTCGAGCGCAAAATCGGTTTTCTGCGACTGGCGCAGGTCGCGCCAATAGAAGTGGTAGTTCTTCGGCGCGACCAGCGTGAATTTTTCGCCGGTCGCCTTGCCGAGATATTCCATCAGCGGCTTGTAGACCTCGGTGGCCTTTTCGGGCGGATAGATCGGTTCGACCCAGAAGCTGTAGTCGGCCGCCGCCGCCGTGCCGCCGAGGAGGAGTGCGCCTGCCGCCATCGTCGCTTGCAGTCGCTGTCGAACCGCATTGCCGAACCTGCTCATGCCGCATCCCCTGGTCACCGCGTTCGTCGCGCGATTATACGCACGGAGCGTCGCGCCATTTCACCTTGATTATCAATCCGGACGGTTCCATTTCGCAGAAATAACTTGAATCGATCCATTCGCCGCCGACAATACCGATCCGATTGTGGCGACTTCCTTGCGCACGACCGCCAGCGCGACGCGCCGTCCGGCGCCGTCGTTCGCCGACTGGAGCGCGACGCCGGCTTCGGCGCCACCGGTATCGCGCAGCGTTGTTGCGGCGGCCATCGTCGCTTCGTCGCCGGCGACGATCGTCAGCCGGCGTTTGTCGCCGCCGCCGCGAAAATGCAGGCGCGCGACGATTTCCTGGCCCGGATAGCACCCCTTCCTGTGGCTGATGCCGCCCAGGCGTGCAAGATCCAGCCACGACGGCAGCACCGCGTCGAGCGCGTGCGGCGGCAGCCATGGCAGGCCGGCGTCGATGTCGGCGCGCGTCCAGGCGTCGAGTTGCCGGGGCGTCGCATCCGACGCGACGGCGTCTGGCGGCAGCAACGCGGCGAGGCGCGTATCGTCGACGGCGAACGCGAAGGCACCGGCCGGCGGCGCCTCGCCGGGTTCGAGCGCGGCGACGACGTGTTCGACGATGTCGACCTTGGTCTTGAGCCGCAGCACGAACATCCTGAGCGGCCGTTCGAGCGCTTGCGCGTCGCCGCCGCGCAGGACGAGAACGAAACGGTCGTCGGCCGGGCGCAGCAGATGAAACAGCGCGCGGATACGGCCGTCGGGATTGAGCCATGCGGAGAGTTGCGCGCCGCCGACGGGCAGCGCGTCGACATCGTTGCAGAACTGCGCCTGGGCGTAAGCGGCCGCGTCGGGGCCGGAAAGTTCGATCGTTCGGGATCGCGATAGGGCGTACACGGCGGACACGATGGGGGCGAAGGCGCGATTATCGCAGGGCCGGCGGCACGTTCGTACGGCCAAAGCAAGGGTTGTCATGTCGCAGCCCGGGCGCTAACCTTCCGCCGCTTCACGACTATGCCCGAACCTACTTCCCAGCCAGTTCCGCCCGATCGCGCCGTGCCCGAGCCCGTGGCTCCGACACAGCCGGATGCGCCGTCGCGTCCGCGCGAAATCGGCGGCCGCCAGGGGCCGGAGCCGACCCGCTACGGCGACTGGGAGAAGAATGGTCGTTGTATCGACTTTTGATGCGTGAAGCGCCGCCCCCGGCGGCGTGCAGCGCATTCGAGGCGATGCGGCGACCGGTTCGGTATCCCGGTTGGCGTAAAGGATGGCGACCATGCCTCAGGCGGCACGACCCACATCTCCCCATCTGTCTGTCTATCGCTGGCAGGTTCAGATGGCCACCTCGATCCTGCATCGCGGCGCCGGTATCGCGCTCGCGGTCGGCACGATCCTTCTGCTCGCGCTGCTCGGCGCGCTCGCCAGCGGCCCCGAAGCCTATGCGAAGGTGCAGGCCTGCGCCGGTTCGCCGTTCGGACGGATACTGCTCGTCGGCTGGACCTGGTCGCTCGCGTACCACCTGCTCAACGGCCTGCGGCACCTGTACGAAGACGCCGGCTACGGCTACAAGATCAAGGAATTCGTCGCGACGAGCTGGATCAGCGTGATCGGCTCGTTCGTGCTCACCGCGCTCGTCTGGGCCTGCGTGCTCCTGCGCGGAGGTGCGGCATGAGCGCCAACGATCGTCTGCGCACGCCGCTCAAGAACGTCCGCGGCATCGGCGCCGCGCGCAGCGGCACCCATCATTTCATCGTCCAGCGCGTGACCGCGGTCGCGCTCGTGCCGCTGACGCTGTGGTTCGTCTGGCTCGCGCTGTCGCTGATGCACCTCGACTACGCGTCGGCGCGCGCGCTCGTCGGCCAGCCGTGGAACGCGGTGCTGATGATCGCGTTCATCGTCGCGACGTTCTGGCACGCGCAGCTCGGCCTGCAGGTCGTGATCGAAGACTACGTGCACACGCGCGGCCTCGAAGTCGCCTCGCAGCTCGCGGTCAAATTCCTCGCCGTGCTCGGCGCGCTCGCGTGCGCGCTGGCCGTCGTCCGCATCGCCCTGGCCAGCTGAGAAGCGGGAAGCGCAAAGAATGGAAAGCTACAAGATTCAGCAGCACAAGTACGACGTGGTCGTGGTCGGCGCCGGCGGCGCGGGCCTGCGCGCGACGTTCGGCATGGCCGCGAAAGGCCTGAACACCGCGTGCCTGACCAAGGTGTTTCCGACGCGCTCGCACACGGTCGCGGCGCAGGGCGGCATGTCGGCCGCGCTCGGCAACATGGGCGAGGACGACTGGCGCTTCCACTTCTACGACACCATCAAGGGTTCGGATTGGCTGGGCGACCAGGACGCGATCGAATACATGTGCCGCGAAGCGATTCCGGCCGTGATCGAGCTCGAACACTACGGCGTGCCGTTCTCGCGCACCGAAGAGGGCAAGATCTACCAGCGCCCGTTCGGCGGCATGACGACGCACTACGGCAAGGGCACCGCGCAGCGCACCTGCGCCGCGGCCGACCGCACCGGCCACGCGATTCTGCACACGCTGTATCAGCAGTCGCTCAAGCACGACGCCCGCTTCTATATCGAATACTTCGCGCTCGATCTGATCATGGATTCGGACGGCGTATGCCGCGGCGTGCTCGCGCTCGACATGGCCGAAGGCACGCTGCACCTGTTCCGCGCCCACGCGGTGGTGCTGGCGACCGGCGGCTACGGCCGCGCGTATTTCTCGGCGACGTCGGCGCACACCTGCACCGGCGACGGCGGCGGCATGGTGCTGCGCGCCGGCCTGCCGCTGCAGGACATGGAATTCGTGCAGTTCCATCCGACCGGCATCTACGGCGCCGGCTGCCTCATCACCGAAGGCGTGCGCGGCGAGGGCGGCTACCTCACGAACTCGAAGGGCGAGCGCTTCATGGAGCGCTACGCGCCGAACGCGAAGGATCTCGCCTCGCGCGACGTCGTCTCGCGCGCGATGACGATCGAAATCCGCGAAGGCCGCGGCGTCGGCGAGCATGCCGACCATATTCACCTGAACCTGATGCACCTCGGCCCCGAGGTGATCAACGAAAAGCTGCCGGGCATCGCCGAGAGCGCGCACATCTTCGCCGGCGTCGACGTCGCCAAGCAGCCGATTCCGGTGCTGCCGACCGTGCACTACAACATGGGCGGCATTCCGACCAACTACCACGGCGAAGTCGTGCGCAAGGTCGGCAACGACAACGACGCCGTCGTGCCGGGCCTGTTCGCGATCGGCGAGGCCGCGTGCGTGTCGGTGCACGGCGCCAATCGCCTGGGTTCCAACTCGCTGCTCGACCTCGTGGTGTTCGGTCGCGCCGCCGCGAACCGCGCGGCCGAGGTGATCAAGCCGGGCGCGCCGCACAAGGATCTGCCGGCGTCGGTCTGCGACGCGGCGCTCGCGAACTTCGACCGCCTGCGCTACGCGAACGGCGGCTCGGCGACCGCGGACATCCGACTCAACATGCAGAAGATCATGCAGAAGGACGCCGCGGTGTTCCGCACCGGCGAGACGTTGAAGGAAGGCTGCACGAAGATCTCGCAGACGTTCGATTCGTTCGCCGACGTCAAGGTCAGCGACCGTTCGCTCGTGTGGAACTCCGACCTGATCGAAACGCTGGAGCTGCAGAACCTGCTCGGTCAGGCCGTCGCGACGATGTACTCGGCCGAGAACCGGCCGGAAAGCCGCGGCGCGCATGCGCGCGAGGACTACAAGGATCGCGACGACGCCGAGTGGCAGAAGCACACGCTGGTCGCCGTCGACGACAAAGGCAAGGTCTCGTTCGACTACCGGCCGGTGCACATGTACACGTTGACGAAGGACGTCGACGTGGTGCCGCCCAAGCCGCGCGTCTACTAAGGCCCCAGCGATGGCGCGCGAAGGCGGACTCCTGAACTGGCAGTGGCGAGGCTATTCGCGCAACCATCGCGACCGGCTGAACCTCGTGCTGCACATCGTGGCGGTGCCGGCGTTCGTCGCGGGCATGCTCGCCACCGTGTCGCTCGCGCTCAAGGGGTTCTACTACGGCGCCGCCGCGGCGTTCGTGTTCGCGATCGTCGCGTTCGCGCTGCAGGGCATCGGCCACAAGCGCGAAGCGCAGCCGCCCGAGCCGTTCGACGGCCCCGGCGACTTCGTCGCGCGCGTGTTCGCCGAACAATTCATTACTTTTCCGCGTTTTGTACTAAGCGGCAACTGGATGCGCAACCTCGCAGGCCGGGCCGAACAGGACGACAACCGTCATGGCTGAATTCACGCTGCCGAAGAACTCGAAGATCCAGCAGGGTCGCCACTTTCCGGCGAAATCCGATGCGAAGAACGTACGCACGTTCAAGGTGTACCGCTGGAATCCCGACGACGGCAAGAACCCGAGCGTCGACACCTACGACGTCGATCTCGCCGCGTGCGGCCCGATGGTTCTCGACGCGCTGATCAAGATCAAGAACGAGATCGACCCGACGCTGACGTTCCGCCGCTCGTGCCGCGAGGGCATCTGCGGGTCGTGCGCGATGAACATCGACGGCACGAACACGCTGGCGTGCACGAAGGCGATCGGCGACTGCGACGCGAAGGAGGTGCCGATCTACCCGCTGCCGCATATGCAGGTGATCAAGGATCTCGTGCCCGACCTCACGCATTTCTACGCGCAGTACGCGTCGATCAAGCCGTGGATCCGCACGCAGAGCGCGCCGCCGCCGGACGCCGAGCGCCTGCAGTCGAAGGACGACCGCGCCAAGCTCGACGGCCTGTACGAGTGCATCCTGTGCGCGTGCTGCTCGACGTCGTGCCCGAGCTACTGGTGGAACGGCGATCGCTACCTCGGTCCCGCCATTCTGCTGCAGGCCTATCGCTGGATCGTCGACAGCCGCGACGAGGACACCGGTGCGCGCCTGGACGACCTCGAAGATCCGTTCCGCCTGTATCGCTGCCACACGATCATGAACTGCGCGCGCACCTGCCCGAAGGGCCTGAACCCGGCCAAGGCGATCGCCGAGATCAAGAAACTGATGGTGCAGCGCCAGTCGGTGTGATGACCGACGCGTCGCAGATCAATCGTCTGCGCTGGCGCTGCCGGCGCGGCACGCGCGAGCTCGACGCGCTGGTCGGCTGGTGGCTGAACGCGCGTTACGCGCAGGCCGACGAAGAGACGCAGCGCGCGTTCGCCGAACTGCTCGACGTGCAGGATCCGGATCTTTGGAACTGGCTCGTCGGACGCGAGGCGCCGCCGCGCGCCGACTGGCGGCGGATCGTCGATGAAATCCGCGCAAGCGATCGCGTTTGAGGTCGCGCCGTCGCGGCGCCTCGTCTATCTGCTGGTCTCGCTGGCCCTTGCCGCGATGCTCGCGGTGACGCTGTCGGGCGTGCCGCATGCCGACATCTGGCGCGGAATGATATTGCTCGGAACGGTCGTTTCCGCGACGCGATACGCCCGCACGGGCACATGGCGTGTCGCATGGCGCGAAGACGGCACCTGGGGCGTCGCCGACGCGCGGTCGGTCGCTTCCGAGGCGACGCTCGCGGGCTGGAGCCGGATCGGCCACTTCGCCGCGCTGCGCCTGACGCTCGCGTCCGGGCGGCGCTTGTCGCTATTGTTGCTGCCCGACAATGTCGACGCCGTCACGCGCCGGCGCCTCGTCGTGCGGCTCGCACGGGGCGAAGCTGCGCAAGCGGCTGCCGATGTGTCATTGTTGCCATGATTCGCGCGTCGTTCGCGCAGGTTCGCATGCCGATGAAAAAATCCCTGATCACGAGCGCGTGCCTCACCGCCGCGTGGGCGCTGTGCGGCACGGCCGCCGCGGCGCAGCCGCCGTCCAAGACGATGTTCAAGTGCGTCGACGCCGCAGGCGTGACGACGTTCCAGGCGCTGCCGTGCACGGCGGGCGCCAGGCAGTCGGAGGTCAAACTGCGCGAGCCGGCGAAAGAATCCGGAGCGCAGCCGGAACAGGCGCCGGAAATCGATCCGGAAACCGGCCTGCCGGTCGAGCCCAAGCCGCTCGTGTCGTACGAATGCACGACCGCGCAGGGCTGGACGTTCTACAAGCACCGGCCGTGCCCGCCGGGCGTGCGCGTCCCGACGCCGGGCGCCACGACCGTCGACGCGAGCGACACGCTCGCCGCGACGCAGGGCGAATGGATACGCGTCAGCGGCGCGCCGGTGCCGCGGCTGGAAGCCTGCCGCCGCATCGCCGAAGGCCCGGCGCGCAAGGGACACGTCTTCGACGACGTCGCCACCGAACGCGACCGCGCGGCCGGCAACGATCCGTGCCTGCAAAAATAACGGCCGCGTTATCGCACTCCCGGCGCCGTTCGCGGTCGGAAGCCGCCAGTGTCGCAAAGGAATGACGCATCGATGTTCCGACCGCTAGAACTCTTCATCGGCCTGCGCTACACGCGCGCCAAGCGCCGCAACCATTTCATCTCGTTCATCTCGCTCGTCTCGATGGCCGGCATCGCGCTCGGCGTCATGGCGCTCATCGTCGTGATCTCGGTCATGAACGGTTTCGACAACGAGCTGCGCACGCGCATCCTCGGCATGGTGTCGCACGCGACGATCGCCGGCGTTGGCGAAAGCGTGCGCGACTGGCCGGAGGTCATCAAAAAGGCCGAAGCGAATCCGCGCGTGCTGGGCGCGGCGCCCTACACCGAGCGCGAGGCGATGCTGCAGGGCCAGCGCGTCGCCGGCGCGCTCGTGCGAGGCATCCTGCCGGAGCAGGAGCCCAAAGTGTCCGAAGTCGGCAAGAAGATGGTCGCCGGAGAACTCCACGACCTCGTGGCCGGCGGCTTCGGCATCGTGCTCGGCAAGGAGCTCGCGTACAAGCTCGGCGTCGACGTCGGCGAGAAGATCGTCGTCTACGCGCCGGAAATCCGCGCGACGCCGGTCGGTGCGGTGCCGCGGCTCAAGTCGTTCACGGTCGTCGGCATCTTCGAGATCGGCATGGAGGAATTCGACTCGGGCCTCGCGATCGTGCACCTCGCCGACGCGCAGCGGCTGTACCAGACCGACGGCCCCGACGGCGTACGCCTGAAACTCGACGACATGTTCAAGGCGCTCGGCGTCGCGCGCGAACTCGCCGGCGACCTCGGCGGCCTGTACCGCGTGCGCGACTGGATGCAGGGCCACCAGAACTTCTTCCGCGCGATCGCGATGGAGAAGCGCGTGATGTTCATGATCCTGTCGCTGATCGTCGCGGTCGCGGCGTTCAACCTGGTGTCCACGCTGGTCATGCTCGTGACCGACAAGCAGGCCGACATCGCGATCCTGCGCACGCTCGGCGCGACGCCCGGCAGCATCATGGGCGTGTTCATGGTGCAGGGCGTCTTCGTCGGCGTGATCGGCATCCTGATCGGCGTGGTGTCGGGCGTGATCATGGCGCTCAATCTCGAGGCGGTGGTGAAATGGATCGAGCACACCTTCGGCGTCGCGTTCCTGTCGCCCGACGTGTACTACATCAGCGACCTGCCGTCGGACATGCACTGGAGCGACGTCGGCCTGATCGCGCTGCTCGGCTTCGTGTTTTCGCTGCTCGCGACGATCTATCCCGCGTGGCGCGCCGCGCGTACCGAACCCGCCGCGGCGCTGCGCTATGAGTAACGCGATGAACACGAACGACGACGTGGTGCTGCGCGCGAGCGGCGTGGCCAAGACCTATCAGGAAGGCAAGCTGCGCACCGACGTGCTCGCCGACGTGAGCTTCGCGCTCCGGCGCGGCGAGACGCTCGCGATCGTCGGCGCCTCGGGCTCGGGCAAGAGCACGCTGCTGCACATCCTGGGCGGCCTCGACACGCCGAGCACCGGCGAAATCGACGTCGCCGGCCAGCGGATGTCGGCGCTGTCCGACCGTGCGCGCGGCCTGCTGCGCAATCGCGCGCTCGGCTTCATTTATCAATTTCACCACTTGTTGCCGGAATTCACGGCGCTCGAAAACGTCTGCATGCCGCTTCTGATCCGCGGCACGCCGATCGGCCAGGCGCGCGCGCAGGCGACCGACCTGCTCGGCCGTGTGGGCCTCGCCGCGCGGCTCGAACACAAGCCGGGCGAAATGTCCGGCGGCGAACGCCAGCGCTGCGCCGTCGCGCGCGCGCTCGTCACGCGGCCCGCGTGCGTGCTCGGCGACGAACCCACCGGCAATCTCGACGAGAAGAACGCCGCGCAAGTCTACGGCCTCATGCTCGAACTCAACCGCGAAATCGGCACGAGCTTCGTGCTCGTCACGCACGACCTCGGCCTAGCGCGGCGCATGGACAGGGTGCTGGAGCTCCACGGCGGACGATTGACGGAGGCCGCCGCAACCGCGGCGTAACCCGACCGGTGCAGGCCGCCCCACGACATCCTGCACCGTATCCTTCGCACCCTCTCTCACCGGCCGGCGCGCTCGCGTGGCTCGCGGGCGCCGTCGCGGTACAGGCGCTGACGGCGCTGCCGCCGTGGCCCGTGTCGCTCGCGTGCATCGTCGTCGCGCTCGTCGCCTGCGTGTGGGCGCCGCGGCTGCGTCTGCCGGCGCTCGCGCTGTTCGGCGCGGGCTGGGCGATGCTGCACGCGGCCTGGGGCCTCGATCGCCGCCTGCCGCACGCGCTCGAAGGCGAAGACGTCGTACTCGTCGGAACGATCGCCGGCCTCGTCGACACGCGCGGCGAATCGACGCGCTTCGACGTGCGCGTGCGCGGCACGCCGGTCGACGGCGTCGTGCGCCTGTCGTGGTACGGCGACGCGCCGGCGCTCGCGCCGTGCGAAACGTGGCGGCTCACCGTGCGGCTCAAGCGTCCGCGCGGCCTCGTCAATCCCGGCGGATTCGACTTCGAACGCTACGCGCTGCAGCAGGGCGTGGTCGCGACCGGCTACGTGCGAGACGACGCGCCGGCCGAGCGCGTGATCGCAGGCGGCGTGTGCGTCGACGCGTGGCGCGCGCGCATCAGCGACGCGATCGCGCGGCAGTTCGGCGACACGGCGATCGCGCACCTGATCGCCGCGCTCGCGGTTGGCGATCAGCGCGCGCTCGGCGAGCCCGAGTGGCAGGTGCTGCGCGCGACGGGCATCGGACATCTGATCGCGATCTCCGGCTTTCACATCGGCATGCTCGCCGCGTTCGGCGCGCTCGTCATGCGCTTCGTATGGCGCCGGATACCGGCGCTCGCGCGACGCGTTCCGGCACCGCTCGTCGAAGCGCCGTTCGGGCTCGCGTGCGCGACGCTGTACGCCGCGCTTGCCGGGTTCGGTCTGCCGACCCTGCGCACGCTCGCGATGATCGCGGTCGTCGCGCTCGCGAGCCTGCGCCGGCGCCATCTGCCGATCGCTCAGGGACTCGCGCTCGCCGCGGTCGCGATCCTCGCGGTCGATCCGCTGGCGGTGCTGTCGGCGTCGTTCTGGCTGTCGTTCGCGGGCGTCGCGTGGCTCGTGTTCTGCCTTGGCGCACGCGCGGCGCGAGGAACGCGCGGACTCGTCGCGGCGCAGGCCGTCGCGACGATCGGCCTGACGCCGCTGACCGTGTGGTTCTTCGGACAGAGTTCGCTCGTCGGACCGCTCGCGAACCTCGTCGCGGTGCCGTGGATCAGCCTCGCCGTGGTGCCGCTGACCGTCGCCGGCAGCGTGCTCGTGCCGTTCGCGCCGTGGGCCGGCGGTGCTGCGCTGCAGGTCGCGGCGTGGCTGCTGCAGGCCCTGTGGCTGCCGCTCGAACGGCTTGCCGAGTTGCCGTACGCGCAGTGGTATTTCCCCGAAAGCACGCCGCTCGCATTCGCGTTCGCGGCGCTTGGCGCGTTGTGGCTGCTGCTGCCGCGCGGCGTGCCGGCGCGCTGGCTCGGCGTCGTGCTGCTGTTGCCGCTCGCGTG
This sequence comes from Tahibacter soli, assembly GCF_025717065.2. Taxonomy (GTDB): domain Bacteria; phylum Pseudomonadota; class Gammaproteobacteria; order Xanthomonadales; family Rhodanobacteraceae; genus Tahibacter; species Tahibacter soli. The sequence continues at coordinate 182,345 of NZ_JAOVZO020000015.1, forward strand.
GCCGAGCGTGCGCACGCCGCCGCCGCGCGCGTTCGAAGCGGCGATGCTCGATGTCGGGCAGGGTCTCGCGGTGCTCGTGCGCACGCGCAACCACGCGCTGCTGTACGACGCCGGGGCGCGGTTTCCGTCCGGTTTCGATCTCGGTCAGGCCGCGGTCGCGCCGGCGCTGCGCGCGCTGGGCGTGCGCGAGCTCGATCGATTGATGCTCAGCCACGGCGACAACGATCACGCCGGCGGCGCGGCGGCGGTGGTCGCGGCGATGCGGCCGGCGCAGGTCGACAGCGGCGAGCCGGAACGCGTGAACACCCCGTCGCAGCCGTGCCGCGCGGGCGACGCGTGGAACTGGGATGGCGTCGCGTTCCGCGTGCTGCATCCGACCGACGCGAAAACCGTCAGCGAAAACGATCGCTCGTGCGTGCTGCTGATCGAAGCCGGCAATGCGCGCCTGCTGCTGACCGGCGACATCACGGCGACCGTCGAAGCGGCGGTCGTGCGGGCGGCGGGGCAGGGGCCAGTCGTCGTCAGCGTGCCGCATCACGGCAGCAAGACGTCGTCGAGCGATGCGTTCGTCCGAGGGCTGTCGCCGTCGATCGCACTCGTGTCGGCGGGCTATCGCAACCGGTTCGGGCATCCGCATCCCGACGTCGTCGCGCGCTACGCGGCGCTCGGCGTGCCGCTGATCGGCACGGCGGAGTCCGGATGTATACGGATGGAATTTTCCGCCGAACGCGGCGTGACGCCGATAGAACGGTGCCGCGAGGCGCGGCGGAAGTATTGGTCGGAGAAGTAGCTCTCGCTCGTCATCCCAGCGCAAGCTGGGATCCAGCCTTTGCTCGAAACTTTACGGCAAAGTCAAAAACTGGATCCCAGCGTTCGCTGGGATGGCGAGCAAGGGCCGGGTGTGCACCGACTACGGCAGCCGCTCCAACGCCGCCGCAAACCCTCGCGCAAACCGATCGCGCATGTCGCCCGGCGCCGCGCCGAGTTCGACCCAGCGCGCGATCAGCGCAGTCAGTTCTTCGCGCGGCGCGGACGGCGCGCCGCCGCCCGACATGTGCTGCGAGAGTCGCGCGATCTGCAGGTCCATGCGCCGCTTGCGATCGATTTCCGGCGTTTCGATCGCGCCGAAGAATTCCAGTTCGACCAGCAGGCCGCGCGCATCGTCGTCGCCGCCGAACGCCAGCGGCGTACCGGCGAGCGCGGCGTCGAAGCGCGCCTTGAGCGGCATGGCGAGCGGCTCGGCCGTTGCGCCGATCGCGTCCCAGCGCTCGACGGCGCCCTCGGTGTCGCCGTTTTCGACCGCTTCGCACAGCGCGAGCCGCGCGAACGCGTCGTGGAATGCGGCCTGCCGGCGCCGGCGGTCGGCGTCGCGCGCGTGGCGGTCGAGCGTTTCCTGGGCGGTCTGCCAGCGGCGTTCGAGGTCGCGGTCGCGCACGCCGGTCTCGTTCCAGCGTTGTTCGATGTCGCGGCGTGCCGCACGGGGCGCGTCGGCGTCGGCCGCGAGCTGTTCGAGCGCGGCGACGACATCGAGCGCCGACTGCTTCGCGTCGGCGTCGCGCTGCTCGCGCTCGCGGCGGTTCGTGTCGAGCTTGGCGAAGACCGCGTCGCAGTGCGCGCGGAACTCCTTCCACTGCGCTTCGTCGGTGCGGCGGCGGCCGTTGCCGATCGCCTTCCAGCGCGCCTGCAGGTCGCGTACTTCGCGCGCGGCGGCCAGCGGGTCGGCGCTCGCCGCATTGCGCTCGGCGTCGGCGATCAGGCGGCGCTTCGCCGCTTCGATCTCGCCGGCGTGCGCGTCGAGCTTCGCATCGATCGCGGCGACGAGATTCTTCAGGCGTTGCGCGAGCGTCTTGCGCGCGCGCGGCTCGACGCCGTCGAGCGTGCGCAGCGACGCCGATACGTCGCGACGGCGCGCCGACAGCGCGTTCCAGTCGACGTTGCCGTCTTCGGCATCCGGCGCTTCCCACGCTGCGAGCTGTGTTTCGATTTCCTGCTGCGCCGATTTGCGCAACTCGTCGCGCTTGTTGAAATAGCCCTGCGCGGGCTTGAGCGCCTGATTGCACAGCGCGTGGAAACGCTTGCCCAGCGGATTGCTTTCGCCGCCTTCCGTCGCGTCGAGCGCCTGCCATTCCTGGCGCGCGTCGCGCACGCGGTTCGCCACCGCGTCGGGATGCAGGCCGGCCGCGGCGAGCGCTTCGATGTCGTCGCACAGCGCCTTGCGGCGTTCGTTGTTCGACCAGCGCTGCCAGCGCTTGAGTTCGGCGTGGCGCGCCTGCGCGTTCGCGAGGCGCTTGTCGTGGCGCGCGATCGGCGGCAGGCCGTCGAGCACGCCCTGGATGCGCGTCTGCGTCGTCTGCGCGGCGGCGAGATCGCCGGCTTCGAGCTGGCCTTCGAGTTCGATCACGAGTTCGTCGAGATTGCGCCGCAGCGCCTTCTGTTGTTCTTCGTGCTTGAGCTTGTCGGCGAGCGTGCGCGCGAGTGCGGCTTCCAGATGCGCCTTGGCGAGCACCGCTTCGGCACTCGGCGCTTCTTCGACCGGCACGGGCGCCGGTTCCGGCTCGGGCGGCGGCGCGACCGCGAGCTGCGCGATGCGCTGTGCGAGCTTGCCGACGAGCGCTTCGGCCTTCTCGCGTTCGGGCAGTTCCGGCGCAGTCGCGGAGATCGCCTCGTGCGCTTCGACGACGAGCGCCTCGAGCGACGCGACCGACGCGGCCTTGTCGGCCAGGAGCGCCGTGCCGCGATCGCGCAGTTCGCGCAGGCGTTCGCGCTGCACGGCCGCCTCGGCGGTGTCGGACTTCAGAAACGCGAGCGTCGATTCGTAGCGTTCGCGCAGGAGCTTGGGCGCGCGCACGGCGACCTCGCTCCACAGCGGTTCGAGCGCGAGCAGTTCGGAGGCGCGCTCGGAACGCGGGCGGGCCAGCAGCGCTTCGATGCGTTCGCAGCACAGGCGTGCGCGCGCTTCGATCGTCGCCGCGTCGCCGGCGGCGATGCGCAGCGTCTCGACGCGTTCGCGCGCGAGGCGGCTGACGAGCTTGTCGGTCTTGCGCGTGCGTTCGGCCACGCGCGCGAGCGCGTCGACGTCGACGACGCGGCCGAGCGCGATATGGCGCAGCTTCACGTCGGCGTCGCCGACCGCGACGTCGATCAGGAGGCTCGTGCGCGTGACGCGCGCGAGCGCGGCGCCGCGCAGCTCGCTGTCGGCCGCGTCGATCGCGACGCGTTCGAGTTCTTCGGGCGACAGCGTGTCGAGTTCGGCGACCCGGCGATCGAGCGGCGGTACGCCGCTGCCGTTGCCGACGAGCATGGCGAGGTAGGCCGAGCGCGCGGTCTGGCGGATCGCGGCGTCGGCGTCGGCGGTCGAGCGCTCGCGCCACGCCTCGTACTGATTGAGACGGCGCAGCGCCGCGAGGCGCACGCCGGCATCGGCGTCGCTGCGCGCGATCGTCGGCAGCGCGGCCACGAGTTCGGCGTCGCCGGCTTCGGCCACGGCGCCGCGACGCGTCGCCGGATCCTTGCTTTGCCAGCGGGGCTTGAACAACAAACGTGCGAGTTTCATGCGTTCTTCGCCCTCAAGCGAGGCTCTTCAAGATGCGGAAACCGGCCATCCAGACGCCGATCATGCCGCCGAAATTGGTCAACAGAAAAACGAGCAGGGTGCGCGAAATGCGATTTTTCCACCAGCCCGTCCACTCGCTGACGTCGTGGCGCAGCGTATCGAAGTCGGCGACGCGCGGCTTGCGCAGCCAGATCTCGACGCCCGCGCTCGCGGCGCCCGGCGGTATGCCGGGCCGGAACGGCTTGAGCGGCGCGACGATCGCGGCGGCCAGCACCGACAGCGGATGTCCGCCGCCGGCGAGCGCGCCGAGGCCGGCGAGGCCGCCGGTGAAGAGCACCCAGTCGCGCAGCGCGTCGGTACCGAGGCTCGCGTCGCGCTTGAACAGGAGCGCGATGGCGACGGCGATCGCGACGAACACGCCGAGCGCGATCCACTTCGGCCAGCGCGAACCGGGCGGCACGACGTCGAGGTCGCGGCGCAGCTGTTCGGGCGGCTGCGTCTGCGCGGCGAGTTCTTTCTCGAGACCCGCGAGATGGCCGGCGCCGACGACCGCGAGCACGCGCTTGAACGAACCCTTGGCGCTTTCTTCGCGCAGCTTCGCGGCCATGTAGCTGTCGCGTTCGGCGATCAGGCTGCGATACAGCGGTTCGGATTCTTTCGCGAACTCGCTGAAAGCGCTTTCGAGCATGTCGCCGCGCTTGAGCTTTTCGATTTCCTGCTCGCCGATCTCGTCGCTCGAGAACACGCTGGCGCCGAGGCCGCTGATGATGCCGAGGCGATCCCAGAATCCGACGCTGCGATAGGCGCGCTTGAGCGTCGTGCCGATGTCGCGGTCCACCAGCCACACGGGCGTCTGCCGCGCTTCGGCGAGATCGACCGCGGCTTTCAGTTCGGCGCCGGGCTCGATGCCGTACTGCTCGGCGAGACGGCGCTGGAAGGCCGACAGCGCGAGATTCGCCGCGACGAGGCCGGCCTTGCCCTGGCGGATCACCTGGAACAAGTCCATTTTGCGCAGAAGTTCCGGGTCGCGCAGCGACGCGTGACGGTTCGCGTCGAGCTCGACCGCGACCGCTTCGAACGACTCGCGTTCGATGATGGCCTCGACCGCGGCGACGCTCGCGCGCGACACGTGCGCGGTGCCGAGCAGCACGAATTCGGTGCCGCCGAGCGTGACGCGGCGGATCGGCTGGTCGCGCAGCGCGTCGGGAGGGCCGACGTCGTCCGGCAGTACGGCCGGCGCGCTCAATTCTTCGTTGGTCACGCGGTCAGTCCCGGAAGCGGCGCAGAAGATCGTCGTAGGCGTCGATGCGGCGGTCGCGCAGGAACGGCCAGATGCGGCGGACGTTCTCGCTGCGGCGCATGTCGACGTCGGCGACGAGGAGTTCGCGCGTATCGGTCGATGCCTGCGCGATGAATTCGCCCTGCGGACCGGCGACGAAGCTCGACCCCCAGAATTGCAGCCCGCGACCGCCGTCGGGCGACGCTTCGAAGCCGATGCGGTTGCACGACAGCAGCGGCACGCCGTTGGCGACCGCGTGGCCGCGCTGCACGGTGATCCATGCGTCGCGCTGGCGCGCCTTTTCGGCGTCTTCGTCGGCAGGGTCCCAGCCGATCGCGGTCGGGTAGAGCAGAAGCTCGGCGCCGGCGAGCGCCATCAGGCGCGCGGCTTCCGGATACCACTGGTCCCAGCACACGAGCACGCCGAGCTTGCCGACCGAGGTTTCGATCGGATCGAAGCCGAGATCGCCGGGTGTAAAATAGAACTTTTCGTAAAATGCGGGATCGTCCGGAATGTGCATCTTGCGATACTTGCCGGCGATCGCGCGCGAGCGGTCGAACACGACCGCGGTGTTGTGGTACAGGCCGGCGGCGCGGCGTTCGAACAGCGACGCGACGACGACGAGCTTCAATGCCTCGGCGAGCGCGCCGATGCGTTCGGTGCTCGGGCCGGGAATGGTTTCGGCGCGGTCGAATTCGTCGACGCTTTCGTGCTGGCAGAAATACGGCCCGTTGTGCAGTTCCTGCAGCAGCACGAGTTGCGCGCCCGCCGCCGCCGCTTCGCGCAGGCCCGCTTCGATCGCGTCGAGATTCGCGTCGCGGCTGCCGCGGTCGGTTTCCTGCAGCAGCGCGACGCGCAGGGTATCGGCTTTCATTTCACCACTCCGTTCGGCAGCTGCATCGTGACGCAATGTAGGCTGCCGTTCTGCCAGATCAAGGGACGGCAAGGCACCGGCACGACCGTGCGGCCCGGGTGCGCCTTGCCGATGATGTCGGCGGCGCGCGCGTCGGCCGCGTCGCCGTACGCGGGCACGAGCACCGCGCCGTTGACGATGAGGTAGTTCGCGTACGACGCGGCGAGCCGCCGTCCTTCGTCAACGATCGGCCGCGCCCACGGGAGCGCATGCAGCGTATAGGGTTTGCCGTCGAGCGTGCGCAGCGCGGCGAGTTCGTCGGCCATCGCGGCGAGCTCGGCGTGGTGACTGTCGGCCGCGTCGTCGCAGGCCTGGTAGACGATCGCGTCGTTCGGCGCGAAGCGCGCGAGCGTGTCGATGTGCGCGTCGGTGTCGTCGCCTTCGAGATACCCGCGGTCGAGCCACAGGACGCGCCGCGCGTGCAGGCCGCCGGCGAGGATCGCCGTCATTTCGGCGCGATTTTGCTCGGGATGCCGCTGGGCGAGGCAGCGCCACGTCGTGAGCACGGTGCCGGCGCCGTCCGATTCGATCGCGCCGCCTTCGAGCGCCCAGTCGATGCGTTTGTGGTCGGCGTTCGCGAACAGGCCGCGTTCGACGAGGCCCTCGACCAGCAGATCGTCGCGGCTCGCGGCGAACTTGCCGCCCCAGCCGGTGAAGCGGAAATCGGTCAGCTTGAACGCCGTGACGTCGGCGCGGGCGAGCGTGATCGGTCCCGAGTCGCGCAGCCAGGTGTCGTCGTATTCGATATCGACGAAGCGCACGTTGTCGACAATGCCGGCGGCCGTGAGCAGCGCCTGCGCGCGAGTGCGCACCTCGGCGTCGGCGACGCATACGATGGCCGTTTCGAAGCGCGCGATCGCGCCGACGAGCGCGACATAGGTGGTTTCGACATCGGCGAGCCGGTCGGCCCAGTCGGTGCCCGCGTGCGGCCAGGCGACCAGAACCGCGGCCTGCGCCTCCCATTCGGCGGGCAGGCGGAATACGGATGACATCGGTGTCGCCGTCCTGTGCGAACGCGCGGCGGGATGCCGCGCAATCGCGCAGGATAGCCGACCGGCGAGCGCGTACCAAGCCCTTGTGTGACAAGGGCTTGCGGCGGTCTGCGCGTAGCGGGCCTCAGCGGCTGCGCTTGACGCCCTGTTCGGTCGGCGAGGCCTGTTTGAGCACCGCGTCGATCACGTGGTCGCGCTCGAAATAGACGATGAAGTTGTCGTATTCCCAACGGTTGATGACCGGATGCTGCGGCTTGTTTCCGCCGGCCGGATTGAGCTTCGCGCGCGGCGCGCCGTAGCGGTTTTCGACCTGCGCCATCAGCATGCCGCGGCGCGGCAGGTCGGTCTTCGATTCGGTTTCGACCCGCTGCATCAGCAGCGTGTCGGCGGCGGCCGGCTGCGCGAGCGTCGCGGCGCCGGCGGCGAGCGCGGCAAGGGCGAGGGTGGGGACGATGCGCTGGAACATGGCTCTTCTCCTTCGCCGTCAGGGGCGGCGCACGCGTTGTAGCAGATGGGCCGGGTCAGTTCCACGATGCGTGCCCGTCCTCTTGTCGACATTGCGACGGCTGCCGCACTCCCAAGCGGCCCCGGCGAGGCGAGCGATGCCGCGTTCCGCCGCCGTTTATCAATTTCTTTTCATGTTCGCGGCGTCAACGCCGCCCGTGCGTCCGCGTTGGTCGGCCTCGTTCCGTACGAAGGAAGCCGTATGTCCGACCGTGCAGCGCGACCGGCGATCGCGCGACTTTTGACCCGCGTCGCGTTCGCGCCGAGCGCGGCCGACGTCGCGTTCGTGCGCGCGCACGGCTTCGCCGCGTACGTCGACCGGCAGCTGGCATGGCGCTCGCTCGACGACGATGCGCTGTCCGGCAATCTCGAGCGCGTGCTCGGGACGCTGGCCTGCGATCGCGCCGCGCTCCTTGCCTGTTCGAACGATCCGCGGCGACCGCAGATCGAATGGCGCGCCGCCGCGCGCGCGCGCCGCAGCGCGAGCCGTCGCCAGCTGTACGAAGTGATGGTCGAATTCTGGTCGGGCTGGTTCGGCGTGCCCGACGGAGTCGACGCGCTGCTGCACGACCGCGACGTCGTGCGCGCGCATGCGCTCGGCCGCTACGCCGACCTGATGCGCGCGAGCGCGCGCAGCGCGGCGATGCTCGGGCGCGACCGGCGCCGCTGGCTCGCCGACCTGCTCGGGCGCTATTCGCGAGGCGCGACGGCGGGCGATACGGACATCGACGAGGCGCTGCGCTGTTTCAGCGGCTGGACCGCCGATCCGGTCGGCGGCGGTTTGCGTTTCGTCGCAGCCGGACACGACTACGGCGCCAAGCGCCTCTTCGGCACGCTGCTGCCGGCCGGCGGCGGCGTCGAGGATGGCGATGCGCTGATCGAACGGCTCGCCGCGCATCCGGCAACGGCGCGCCACGTCGCGACGCGGCTCGTGCGGCGTTTCGTCGGCGACGAGCCGCGCGACCTCGTCGATCTCGCGTCCTTCGCCTTCACGGCGTCGCGCGGGGACATCGCCGAAACGGTGCGGTTCGTGCTCGGATCGGCGGCGTTCTACGAGTCGGTCGGGCTCGATATCGAACTGGCGGCGCGGGACTAGCGGCGATCCGAAGAGAATAGGGCCGCACGAGGCGGCCCCACACCCCCAAAACAAAAGGGCCGCACACGGCGGCCCACGTACCCAAACAAAAGGGCCGCACGAGGCGGCCCACGTACCAAAGCAAAAGGGCCGCACGAGGCGGCCCACGTACCAAAGCAAAAGGGCCGCACGAGGCGGCCCTTCGGCAAATGCTTTGTTGCCGCAACCGGCTTAGCGCTGGCGCGCTTTGAAGCGCGGGTTGCTCTTGCAGATCACGAACACCTTGCCGCGGCGGCGCACGATTTTGCAATCGCGGTGGCGCTGCTTCGCGGACTTCAGCGAATTCAGGACTTTCATGGGGTAGCTCCTCGAAACAGCATTGCAAAAGACGGGCGAGCATACGCGCCCTGTCGGTCGATTGCAAGCCTTTCAGCCCTAAGGCGCTGGATTTGTTGCGTATTCAGCGCCGATAGGCCGACGCGAGCGTGTTCAGGTGCACGCGCTCGCCGTCGCGCAGGAACGGCGCGATCAGCAGCATCACCTGATAGATGCCCTGAGTCAGGTCGTCCTGGTTCGGGTCGGCGCGCGAATTGCGCACGGCGTTGAAGTTGAGCCAGAACGTGGTCAGCAGCAGCACGTTTTCGGCGCTCGCGCGGATCTCGTCCGGCGTCGCCCGCATGATGCCGGCGGCGGCGAGGCCCTTGAGCACGCCGGTCGCGCTCGTGCCCGCGCGCGTGAGCATGCGGCCGAAATGCATCTTGAGCTTGCGGTTGCGCGAGAGGATGTCGACGAGGTCGCGGTACAGGAACCGGTAGTCCCACATGCACTCGAACACGAGATGCAGCTGCAGCCAGACGTCCTCGAGATTCGGCAGGCGCTCGGTCGGCACCGTGAGCGCCTGGTCCATGCGCACTTCGTAAGCGCCGAAGAGCTGCTCGACGATGTCGTCCTTGTTGCGGAAGTGGTAGTACAGATTGCCCGGGCTGATCTCCAGCTCGTCGGCGATGTGGTTCGTGGTGACGTTCGGTTCGCCTTGCGCGTTGAACATCGCAAGGGCGACTTCGAGGATGCGCTCGCGCGTACGCCTGGCCATCAACGGTCTCCGCGCGTTGCGGCTGTATGGCGCTTCAACCGCCGAGCTTCTTCACCAGGTCGATGTACTTCTGCATCGCTTCTTCGTTCTTCGTGCCCTTGAGCTTCGCCCACGCCTCGTACTTGGCGGTGCCGACGAAATCGAAGAAGCCCGGCTTCGGTCCCGACACGTCGCCGGACGAACCCTGCTTGTACAGCGCGTACAGCTTGAGCAGCGTGTCGTTGTCCGGGCGCTCCGGCAAGTTCATCGCTTTCTTCGCGGCATCTTCGAACTTCGTGGTCAGGTCGGACATGATCGCTCTCGGTTATCGGTGCGTTGCGTTCTTATTGCCGCGACTCGACGCCGCGGCCCGGCGTCTGTCGCGCGCCGTGAGGCGGAGCTATATCACGCGTACCGGACAGGGTCAACGCGCTCGCGCAGCCGTTTCAAACGACGGTGCGAACAGGCTTGGAATGTCGCTCTTTGCAGGTCTATCTTATGCGCCGAAGGGAACGGCGCACCGCCGTCTACGAATCGCCGCCAGCGCGAGCATGAGGGGAACAGCATGACCTATTTCGTTACCGGGGCCACCGGTTTCATCGGGCGCCATCTCGTTGCCAATCTGCTCAAGCGCAAGGGCACGATCTACTGCCTCGTGCGCAAGGGATCGAGCGAGAAATTCGAGGCGCTCAAGGAAAGCCTCGGCGCCGACGACAAGCGGCTGGTCGCGGTCAACGGCGATCTCGCCAAGCCCAAGCTCGGCGTGTCGCCGGCCATGCTCAAGACGCTGACCGGCAAGGTCCAGCACTTTTTCCATCTTGCCGCTTTGTACGATCTTTCCGCCGACGCCGAGAGCCAGCACGCGGCGAACATCGACGGAACGCGCCATGCGCTCGCGCTCGCCGATGCCGTCAAGGCGGGCTGTTTCCACCACACGAGTTCGATCGCCGCGGCCGGCCTGTATCCGGGCGTGTTCCGCGAAGACATGTTCGACGAGGCCGAGGAACTCGACAATCCTTACTTCCGCACGAAGCACGACTCGGAAGGGCTCGTGCGCAAGGAATACGCGCGGCCGTGGCGCGTCTACCGGCCCGGCATCGTCATGGGCAATTCGAAGAACGGCGAGATCGACAAGATCGACGGCCCGTACTATTTCTTCCGCCTGATCAAGAAACTGCGCCAGACGCTGCCGCCGTGGATGCCGACGGTCGGTCTCGAAGGCGGGCGGCTGAACCTCGTGCCGGTCGACTGGGTCGCCGATGCGATGGACCACATCGCGCACAAGCCGGGGCTCGACGGCCACTGCTTCCATCTCACCGATCCCGCGCCGCGCCGCATCGGCGAGGTGCTGAACCTGTTCGCGCGCGTGGGCCATGCGCCGCAGATGACGATGCGCCTCGACGCGCGCATGTTCGCGTTCATTCCGAGCGGCATCCGCTCGGCGCTCGGCAACCTGCCGCCGATCCGCCGCTTCACGCAGGTGATCCTGCGCGACCTCGGCATTCCGCGCGAGGTGATGAAATACATCAACTACCCGACGCGCTTCGACTGCCGCGAAACCGAGCGCGCGCTCAAGGGCTCGAAGATCAAGCTGCCGAAGCTCGACGACTACGCCTGGCGTCTGTGGGACTACTGGGAACGCCATCTCGACCCCGACCTCTTCGTCGACCATTCGCTCGCCGGCAAGGTCAAGGGCCGCGTCGTCGTGGTGACCGGCGGCTCGTCGGGCATCGGCAAGGCCGTGGCGCTCAAGGTGGCCGGCGCCGGTGCGAAGGTCGTGATCTGCGCGCGTGGCGAAGAAGAACTCGCCGCGACGAAGAAGGAGATCGAAGCGGCCGGCGGCGTGTGCCACACCTATGTCGTCGACCTGTCGGACGTCGCGTCGTGCGACACGTTCGTCAAGCAGGTGGTCGCCGACCACGGCGGCTGCGACGTGCTCGTGAACAACGCGGGCCGTTCGATCCGCCGTTCGATCGCGCTGAGCTTCGACCGCTTCCACGACTTCGAGCGGACGATGCAGCTCAACTACTTCGGCGCGCTGCGGCTGATCATGGGTTTCCTGCCGTCGATGTCGGAGCGTCACCGCGGGCACATCATCAACATCTCGTCGATCGGCGTGTTGACGAACGCGCCGCGCTTCTCGGCCTACGTCGCCTCGAAGGCGGCGCTCGACGCGTTCTCGCGCTGTGCGCAGGCGGAGTATTCCGACCTCGGCATCAACTTCACGACGATCAACATGCCGCTGGTGAAGACGCCGATGATCGCGCCGACGAAGATGTACGACCACGTGCCGACGCTGAGCCCGGAAGAGGCGGCCGATCTCATCGTCGAGGCGATCATCGAGCGGCCGGTGCGCATCGCGACGCGGCTGGGCGTGTTCGCGTCGATCCTCTATGCGCTGGCGCCGCGCGCGTACGAGATCATCATGAACAGCGCGTTCCGCCTGTTCCCGGATTCGGCCGCGGCGAAGGGCATGGCCGGCCGCGGCGAAGCCGAGCAGCCGACGAACGAGCAGATCGCGGTGGCGGCGTTGATGCGCGGGGTGCACTGGTAAGGCGTCGCGGAATCGGCGTTCCTCGCCCTCGAGCGCGTCGCGCTCGAGGGTGCTTGAGCGAGTGACGCAATCATAAAAAAGCCCGCCGGCCAAGGCGTCCGGGGGAGGGATCCGGGTGCCTCGTGTGGCCGGCGGGCTATAAAACCGGTCCGGCGCTCTTCGCGCCGGACGCTACAGGTGACGCTTACTCCGCCTTCGCGCGCGTGCTCTTGCGCGCGGCCGGCTTCGCCGCGCCGCCGTTGAGCTTGCGGATTTCGCGCGAGAGTTCTTCGACGCGCGACGCGAGTTCGTTCAGTTCCTTGCGGCCCGGCACGCCGAGCTTGCCGAGCGCGCGCGAGACGCGGTCCTCGAACACTTTCTCGAGCTTGTCCCAGGTTTCCTGCGTGCGTTCCTTGACCTGGTTGACGCCGGACTCGACCGCGCCGCGCACTTCGTCGGCCTTGCCGAACGCGAGCTTGCGCGTCTTCTCTTCAAGGCTCATGCCTTCCTTGACGAGATTCTCGAACAGCTTGGTGCCTTCTTCCTGCGCCTTGGCGAAGGCGCCCAGGCCCGCAAGCCAGATCTGCTGCGCCGATTCCATGATCGACTTGCCGAGGTTTTCCGCCGGCTTCTCGGCCGGCTTGGCCTTCGACTTCAACTTCGGTTTGCTCATGACGCCCTCTTCGATAGGAGACGGGATGCGCGCACGCGCTTCCCGACGGTGCCGCGAAGTCTCGTTGCGCCGCCTAGAATAAACACACTATCAAGCGCTTGGCTTGCATCGAGTTCGAGTTCCTCCGGGACGCGTGCCTTTCCACAACCCCGCATTCGTTCGCTGCGCCAACGACTGCCGCCCCCTTGACTCAAGGGGGCTTCGCAATACTTCGTATCTTTGTTTATTTTTGTTGGCGCGCGCTGCGGCTCGGCCGCGCCGCCTTCGCGCGCGCCGTCGCGGGCTTCGGCACCACGAGTTCGTCGAGTTCGTCGAGCGCGCGGCGCAGGCGCGACGTCGACGGCGTCTTGCGCGCCGGCTTGTCGACGAGTCCGTCGCGGAGGCCGCGCGCTTCGTCGTCCATGATCGCGGCGCGGAACGCGAGGTCGTGCCGCGCGAGCACCGGTTCGAGTTCGGCGCGGCGCGCGCGCAGGTCGGCGAGCGTCGAGCGGTAGGCGTGCTCGGCCACTTCCTCGCGATTGGAATAGCTGAACACGTTGCTGAAGAACATGCGCATGTCGTCGGCGTTCGGCTCGAACAGCACGATGTCGGCGCCGTCGTAGTGACGCGCGTACTTCGAGAGGCTCGCCTGCATGCGCGACTGCAGCATGGTGCGGAACGTCTGCGACAGGATCGCCGGCAGGCCGCCCTCGACGAGGCTGTCGGGCGCGTCGTGGCCGTTCGACTGGGCGCGCGTCGCGTCGAACGGCACGAGCGGATTGATGCCGATGACGATGTCGGCGCCCTCGTCGAGCGCGACCGAGGCATGCAGCGTCCGCTGCAGCGCGCCGTCGACGTAGTACTTGCCGCCGATCTTCACCGGCGGATACAGGCCGGGCAGCGCCGCGCTCGCCTCGATCGCGAGCGAGATCGGCACGTCGTCGTAGCCCTCGGCGCCGAAGCGCACGGCCTTGCCGCTGTCGAGTTCGACCGCGATGACGTAGAGCTTGCGTTCGAGCTCGCGGAAATCGTTGCTGCGCCCGCCGCTCGTGAACACGCCGCGAAGGAAGTCCTCGATCGCCTGGTTGTCGAACAGGCCCGTCGGCAGCAGGCTGCCGAAGCGCATCAGCGTGTCCGACACGTTGAGGTCGAACGGGTTCTTCGCGATCGCGCCGAACCAGTCGAACAGCATGCGCGGCACGTGCGCGGCGCGGCGCAGGTACTCGAACATCGCCGGGCGCGCGAACACTTCGGGCCTGAAGCGCGCCTCGTGCGAGTCGCCGGTGAGGAAGATGCGGCACATCTCGGCGGTCGACAGCCGGTTGGCGAGGCCCGCGGCGAGAAACGCGCCGGAGCTGACGCCGACGTAGACGTCGAGCGCGTTCATGTCGACGCCTTCGATCGCCTCCTCGATCGCGCGCAGCGCGCCGAGTTCGTACATGCCGCCGATCAGGCCGCCGCCGGCGACGGCGAGGCCGATGCGCGCGGGCGCCCGGCGTTTGCGCGGCTGCCGTGCAGCCTGGATCACGAGCATGAGGGACTTCGATTCGAGGAGGTGGCCGATTGTAGCGGTCGGCCGCGACGCGACAAGCCGCACTGCGGCATCGCCGCCTGCGACCTTCGTCGAGCCCGCCGTCGCGCGCCGGCGAGGCCGCTATGTGCCGTTGGTCATGCCGTGCCGAAATGCTGGTCGAGGCGCTTTCGGATCTCGCTCTCCACCGCGGGCTTCAACATCGACAGCAGGAACCCGAGTTCGGCGGTGACGTGCACCTCGTTCTTAGCGAGCGCGATCTTGCCGTTCACGCCGCTGCGCTCGAAGTGCAGCACGTTGCCTTCCCAGCCGTAGGTGAGGTCGAACTTCTTGGCGATCTCCTTCGCGACGTCGGTGACTTTTTCCTTGGCTTCCTTGAGCGGCTTCTTGTGGGCGTGGCGGATGTCGATGCTCGGCATGAGGGCTCCTGTCGTCTCGTCGGCGCGTACTGCCGGTCCGCGCGGCTTTGCACTATGATGCATGAGTCGGCGTCGGGCGTAACGATCGGGGCGTTGCATCCGGCCTTCAACCGCCGTGCACGGAAACGGCACCGGGCGGGCGAAAGGGCAGGCGTGACGGCGGAGCGATCGTGCGCGACACGGTCGGCGCCCGAAGGCTGCCGACGGTCGGATCGGGCACTAAGGGGACGGAATGCGCGCAAGGTCGGTGTTGCTGGCAGTGCTGGTCGCCGCGCCCTGCGCGGCGCCGGCGGCGACGATCGAAGGCCGGATCATGCTGTACTCCGACGGCAAGCCGCTGCGCGCCGAAGAGGCCGCCGAAGCCGTCGTCTACTTTCGCCCCAGCGCGCCCGGCCCCGTCTCAGCCGCGGCCAAACCCTACACGATGACCACGCAGCGCAAGCAGTTCGTGCCGCGCATCCTGCCGGTCACCGTCGGCAGCACGGTCGAGTTTCCGAACCAGGATCCGATTCTTCACAACGCGTTCTCGACGTCGAAAGACAATGCGTTCGACATCGGTCTGTACGGCCAGGGCGAGGGCAAGGCGCAGAAATTCGACCATGCGGGCTACGTGCGCGTGTACTGCAACGTGCACCACTCGATGGTCGGCCACATCCTCGTGCTCGACACGCCGCATTTCGCGCACCCCGACGCGCAGGGCGCGTTCAAGCTGACCGGGCTGCCGGCCGGCAAGGGCGACCTCGTCGTGTGGTTCGACCGTGCGACGCCGTGGCACCAGGAAGCGACGCCTGGCCAGGGCGGGCCGGTCGAAGTGCGGCTCGACCTGGCACAAAAGAAGATTCCGCCACATATGAACAAGTTCGGAAAGCCGTACGGCAGGACTCCCGATGGCGGCTACTGAGGCGCCGCATCGGCAGGCCGGTTTCGCGCTGCCGCTCGCGCTGCGGTTTTTTCTCGCGACCGCGCTCCTGATCGTACTCGCGCTCGGCGCGGCCGTCGTCGTCACCTACGTGCAGGGCCAGCGCATCGCCGCGCAAGCGGTCGACAAGTCGCTCGACACGAGCGCGGCCGTGCAGCGCGAGGCCGAGCAGCGTCGGCTCGAACAGCTCGAACTCGGCCTGCGCGTGATCGCGTCGGACGCGAACTTCGTCAAGTACATCGCCGACGCGACGAGCGCGAGCAGCCTGCCGGGCCTCGGCGGCGACGCGGCGCCCGACGTCGCGTCGATGCGCGACCTTCTCGGCGACCGCCAGAAGGAATTCGGCTTCGACCTCGGCATCCTGCTCGACGGCAAGGGCGACGTGCTCGCGCGCACCGACCAGACCGAGGCGTTCAAGGAATCGCTCGCGGCCGACAGCCTCGTCGCGCCGGCGCTCAAGGATTCCACGCCGTTCAGCGGCTACTGGCGCCAGAGCAACAAGCTGTACCAGGCCGCGATCGTGCCGCTCGCGCAGGACCAGAACGTCGTCGGTTTCCTGCTGCTGGCGCTCGCGGTCGACGACGCGCTGGCCAAGAAGGTGGCCAAGGTCAGCGGCGCGCAGATCGCGTTCGTGATGCCGGTCGGCGGCAAGCAGGAGCTCGTCGCGAGTTCGTTCGACGGCGCGCAGGTGGCCGAACTCAAGAACGCGCTCGACGCGGGTTTCGACGCGAAAGCCGTCGGCGCCGGCGCGCGGCTCAATCTCGACGCCGGCGGTCATGCGTGGGTCGCGCGCGCGGCGGCGACCGCGGCGCCCGGCGAGGCCGATCTCGGCACCGTGCTCGTGCTCGCGTCGGCCGACCAGATCGTCGCGAGCTACCAGTCGATCTTGAACAGCGTGCTGTTGGCGGGGCTCGCGTCGCTCGTCGCGGCGCTGCTGCTGTCGTTCGTGATTTCCAAGGGCATCCTGCGGCCGGTCAGCGCGATGGCGCAGGCGGCCGAGGAGGCCGCCGCCGGCAATTTCGCCACGCGCATCGGCAGCGAGGGCAAGGACGAACTCGCACGGCTCGCGCGCGCGTTCGATTCGCTGCTGTCCGACCTGCGCGAAAAAAGCGACATGGAAGGCTACGTCGGCAATCTCGCGCGCTTCCTGCCCGAACCGGGGCAGGACGGTGCGCCGGTCGTCGAAGTGCGCACGCGGCCGATGCCGCAGCCGGTCGCGCCGCGGCGCGAGCCGCTCGCGCTCCTGGGCCTGGAATTTCGCGACCTCTTGACGCTGCCGGCCGAAACGCCGCCCGAAGACGTGCTCGCCGCGCAGCTGCGCGTGCAGCGCGTGCTCGACACGGCCGCCGCCGCGGTCGGCGCGACCGGCCGCGCGTCGGGCGGCGCGCGCTGGCTGTTCGCACTGGCCGGCGAGCGGCGCCTCGTCGATGCGTTGAGCCTGTTGCGCGAAGTGCTGCAGGCGGGCGGCAAGGCGCCGGCCGCGGCGCTCGCCGACGGCGCGATGGTGCGCGGCGCGGCGGGCAGCACCGACAGCCTGATCGGCGCGCCGCTCGTGCAGATCGACCGGCTGCTGTGCGACGCCGGGGCGGGGCAGCTGCTCGCGTCGCGCCAGACCGGCGACGCCGTGCGCGCCGTGCTCGGCGCCGACGCGATGAGCGCGGCGACGGGCGCGTTCAGCGGCAAGCAGTTCTATGCGCTGAACCCGGCCGTGCTCGACCGCGTTCCGGCCCCGCTCGCGCCGGCCGCGGCCTCGTCGCCCGATGCGACCGTGCGCCGCGACGCCGTGGGCGCCGCGACCACGCCGCGTTCGAGCGAGGCCGCGCGGCAACTTCGCGACAATGGGGAATTGGCGCCGGGTTCCACGTTGGGAGGACGCTACCGCGTGCTGTCGGTGCTCGGTGCCGGCGGCATGGGCGTCGTCTACAAGGCCCACGATCTCGAACTCGACGACATCGTGGCGCTCAAGATGTTGAAGCCCGGCGCGCTGATGGACGCCGAGCAGCTCGATCGCCTGAAAAGCGAGATCAAGCTCGCGCGCCGCATCACGCACCCCAACGTGCTGCGCACGTTCGACTTCGGCGAGGTCAACGGCCTGCCGTACATCTCGATGGAATACGTGCGCGGCATGACCTTGCGGTATCTCCTGCGCGAGGCCAAGCGCGTGCCGTATTCGGCCGGCCTGCGCATCGCGCGGCAGCTCGCGGCCGGGCTCGCGGCGGCGCACGAGGTCGGCGTGCTGCATCGCGACATCAAGCCCGAAAACCTCATCCTCGAGGCGAACGGCAACGCCAAGCTGATGGACTTCGGCATCGCCCGTCCGGTGCGCCGTTCGATGCCCGGACACACGCAGCCCGGCACGTTCCTGGGGACGCCCAACTACTGTGCGCCGGAGCAGCTCGCCGGCGAAGAAGTGGACGAACGTGCGGATATCTATTCCTGCGGCGTTCTCATGACGGAGATGTTTTGCGGCGCGCTGCCGTTTTCCGGGTCGAACACGATGGAGATCTACATGGCACAGATGCAGCAGGAACCGGCCAGGCCGTCGGCGCTGTGGCCCGAAATTCGCCCGGAACTCGAAACGCTGATCGTCCGCTGCCTGAAGCGCAGCGCGGCCGAGCGCCCGGCCAGCGCGGCGGAACTCGCCGCGGCCCTGTCGCAGCTGAGGGCCTGACGATGCGCGCGATCGTGCTGTACGCAGGGTTGTTGCTCGCCGCCGGCGCCGCCTCGGCGCAGGACGGCATTCTCGCCGGCAGCGACGCGGCCGACGCGCCGGCCGCGCGCTGGAGCTGGTTCGGCGATTTCCTCGCGCGCTACGAACACACCGACGGCCTGCCGAACAATCGCGACGCGCTGCATCGCACGCGCGCCCGCGCACGGCTCGGCGGCGAATACGCGGCGATGCCGACGCTGAACTTCGGCGCGGCGATCAAGCTCGCGCAGGGCAGCGATCACAATCGCGACAACCGCATCAACAACGACAACGAGCGCAGCGACGGCGCCGGCATCGACCAGCTGTACCTGCGCTGGCAGCCGGGCGACAACACGCGCGTGCTCGTCGGCAAGGCGCCGCTGCCGTTCGAACTGACGCCGCTCGTCTGGGACGCCGACCTGCGTCCGGCCGGCGCGAGCGTCGTGCAGCACGTGCCGGTCGGCGACTTCGACCGTTTCGAGATCGGCGCCGGCGTGTTCCGCGGCCAGCACCTGTACGACGACGACAGCCGCATCGCGGCGGTGCAGGCCGGCTGGCGCTGGCGCGAAGGCGCGCCGACCGGCGCGGGTATACTTCTGACGTATCTGGATTTCAGCAATCTGGAACAACTCACGTCGCAGGGCCTTGCGCGTACGAACCGGCGCGTGGCCGGCACCAACCGCCTGGTCAGCGACTATCGCCTGCTCGACCTGCAGCTGATAGGGCGCACGAGCGTCGGCTCGTGGCCGCTCGAAGCGCGAATCGACCTCGTGCGCAATCTCGGCGCCGACGACCGTCGCGACGGTGCGCGATTCAGCCTCGTGCTCGGCGATCGCCGTCGCGCCGGGGGCTGGGAGTTCGGCTATTCGAACCAGCGCATCCAGCGCGACGCGGTGATGGCCGCGTTCAACGAGGACGACTGGTGGTTCCACAGTTTCGCGCACGGCTACATGCCGTGGGTCGGCTACGGGTTCGACGACAACTGGAGCCTGCGCGTGGCCGGCTTCCGCGAGTTGCGCGAGGGGCTCGACGAGCATACGCAGCGGGTCGTCATCGATCTGGAATCGCGTTGGTAATGCGCCGGTCGCAAGCCGTGCTAAATTGCCGCCGCACAGACATACGGAGCGGGTCGTTCGACTGATGGAAATACGTGCGCGCTTGAGTTTTCCCAACGGAGAGCACCGAGACGTCGTGCTCGGTTCCGGTGCCTGCGGCATCGGTTCGGGTGCGGACAACCAGATCGTGCTCAAGGGGCCGGGCATCCAGCCGCAGCATGCGCGCATCGAAGTCGACGGCCGCGGCCTGACGCTCAACGTACTCGACCCGCGCGCGCGAACGCATCTGAATGCGCGGCCGGTGCGCGAGAAGGGCATCCTGCGCCTCGGCGACGTGCTCAGCATCGATACCGTGCAGATCATGGTCAAGCCCGACCGCGACGATGCGGTCCGCACGTCGGTGCCCGCGCACGATGCCAGTACCGAAGCGCCGGAAACCCGTGCGCGCATCGTGCCGGCGAAGGTCGTGCTGCGCGGCGTTTCCGGCAGTCACTTCGGCCGCATCGTGCCGGTGCGAACGCGCCTGACGATCGGCCGCGGCTCCGAATGCGACCTCGTGCTCGACGAGCCGGAGATGTCGCGCCGTCACGCGGTAATCGAAAACGCCGGCGACGGCGTGTATCTGCGCGACCTCGGTTCGTCCAACGGCACGTTCGTCAACGGCGTGCAGGTGCGCGACGCCGTATTGCATCCGGGCGACCAGATCGCGTTCGACCGCAACCGTTTTCTGCTCGAGGCGCCGGGCTTTCCGTTGCGCGGGCAGGATACGACCGACCGCGTCGCGTCGCAGACGCCGCAGATCACGCAGACGATGCAGGCGGTCAACGTGCCCGAGCCGAAGAAGCCGGACGCGGCGCCCCCGCCGGCCGCGTCGTCGAACCGCAGCGACATCTGGTGGCTGATCGCCGCCGCCGCATTGATCGGCGCGGCCATCGCGCTGCTGCTGATGTTCGGCTTCTAGTGTCCTGTCCGATGAGTTCGCATGAATGCTCGCGACGTCTTTGGCCGCGACTCGTCGTTGCGCTTCCTCGCCGTACCGCCGGTACGACTCGTCAGCGCGCCTGGATTCGCGACCAAAGCCGCTCGCGAGTTCTTCAAGCAACTCACCGGACAGGACACTAGGCCTTTCTCAGCGCGGCGGTCCAGCGCGCCCACGGCAGCCGCGCGAGCATCAGCACGACGAAGATCGCGAGATAGACGAGCGGTTCGCGCACGGCGATCTTTTCGCCCGACTTCACCAGCCACAGAAAGTGCAGCACGCCGAGCAGCGCGCAGACGTAGACGAGCCGGTGCAGCAGCTGCCAGCGCCGGCCGAGCCGGCGGATCATGCCCTTCGTCGACGTGAGCGCGAGCGGCACGAGCAGCAGCCACGCGGTGAAGCCCACCGTGATGTACGGCCGCTTGACGATTTCGACGAACAGCTCGCTCCAGAACCCGCCGAGATCGACGACGAGATAGATCGTCAGGTGCAGCGTGGCGTAGAAGAACGCGAACAGACCGAGCATGCGCCGGTAGCGGACGAGCGCATTGACGCCGGTCAGGCGGCGCAGCGGCGTGACCGCGAGCGTAACGAGCAGGAATCGCAAAGCCCAGTCGCCGCTGCGATGTTCGAGCTGCGCGACCGGATCGGTGCCGAGCGTCTGCTGCCACACGTCCCAGGCGAGCCACAGGAACGGCGCGAGACAGGCCAGAAAGACGAACGGCTTGGTCCGCGCGATCGCGTCGGTGCGCATCAATAGTTCGCCTTGAGGTCCATGCCCGCGTACAGCGAGGCCACCTGGTCGGCGTAGCCGTTGAACGGCAGGGTCGCGACGCGGTTGCCGAACAGCGACGAGCCGTCGCCGGCGATGCGCCGCTCGGTGCGCTGGCTCCAGCGCGGATGGTCGACCGCGGGGTTCACGTTCGAATAGAACCCGTATTCGCGCGGACCGGCCATGTTCCACGACGTCGGCGGCTGCCGTTCGGTGAATTCGATGCGCACGATCGACTTGGCGCCCTTGAAGCCGTACTTCCACGGTACGACGAGACGCAGCGGGGCGCCGTTCTGGTTCGGCAGCTCGCGCCCGTACAGGCCGACAGCGAGCATCGCCAGCGGATGCATCGCCTCGTCGATGCGCAGGCCTTCGCGATACGGCCAGTCGAGTACGCCGTAGGCGAGGCCGGGCATCTCGTCGCGCCGCGCGACGGTGGTGAAGGCGACGTATTTCGCGCGGCTCGTCGGCTTGAACCGCGCGAGCACGTCGGCGAGCGGCACGCCGACCCACGGGATCACCATCGACCATGCCTCCACGCAGCGATGCCGGTAGATGCGTTCGACGAGATCGGTCGGCTTGACGAGGTCTTCGAGCGCGAACGTGCCGGTGACCTCGGCGTGGCCGGCGATCTCGACCGACCACGGCTGCGGCTTGAACTTGCCGGAATGCTTCGCCGGGTCGTCCTTGTCGGTGCCGAACTCGTAGTAGTTGTTGTAGCTCGTCGCGTCGCGCCAGCTCGTTTGCGGGTCGGTCGCGTCGTACGGGCTCGGACGCTTGACGTTGTCGAACGCCTTGCCGGTCGGCGGCGCGGCGGCGGTCTTCGCGTCGGCGTCGCCGTTCGAACCGCAGCCGGCGACCAGCAGCGGCAGGCCGTAGCCGAGCGCCTTGAGCCAGCGGCGGCGGTCGCGGTAGACCGCCTCGTCGGTGATGTCGGACGGTGCGATACGGATGTCGTCGAATCGTGGCATGGCGGGCTCCGGGCGAAGCGGGCGGCGGGCGCCCGGCTCAGCGTACTGGCAGATGTGTCGAGATTGTCAACACGGACCCGGATTCTGTGACAGTTCTTTCGCGTCCGCCCCGTAGCGCGCCGACACCCGCTCGATATACTCGCTTGCAATGGGATCGGCGCACATCCAACTCGCGGCGGCGTTTCGGCTGTCCGACAGCCTCGTGCTGATCCTGGACGCGGCCGACGGCACCATCGTCGATGCGAACCCGGCGCTCGAGCGCACGCTGGGCTGGTCGCGCGACGAACTCGTCGGCTGCCGGCCGCTCGACATCGGCCTGTGGCCGTCGGTCGAGGCGCGTTCGCTGATCTGGGCGCGCCTGCGCGGCGAGCGTCGCATCGTCAACGAGCCGCTGCGCTTCGCGCGGCGCGACGGCACGATGCTCGGCGCCACGCTGCAGTGCGAACTGATCGACTACGACGATCGCGTGCTCGTGCTCGCGATCGCGCAGCTGACGCATGCCGATCCGCGGCCCGACGCCGCGATCGACGCGTCGAGCTACCGCTCGCTGTTTCTCGCCGCGCGCGAGGGCATCTACCGCAGCCTGCCGACGGGCGGCATGATCGACGTGAATCCCGCGTATGCGAACCTGTTCGGCTACGACTCGCCCGAACACATGCTGCGCGATTTTCCGCGCGTGACGCGCGAGCTTTACGTCGACGCCGCGCACGCCGACCGCATCTACGGCGAACTGTACGAAAAGGGCCGCATCGCGAACGAACGCGCGCGCGTCTACCGGCGCGACGGCAGCGTGATCTGGATCAGCGAGAACGCGCGCACGGTGCGCGATGCCGAGGGGCGGCTCCTGTTCTTCGAAGGGTCGATGGTCGACATCACCGACGAGGTCGCGGCCGAGGCGTGCCTGCGCCAGTCCGAGGCGCTGTATCGTATTCTTGTGGACAATTGCCGCGACGGCGTGTTTCTCATTCAGCGCGGCAAGGTCGTGTTCACCAACGGCGCGATGGCGGCGATGCTCGGCTACACGGTCGACGAGCTGACCGGCAGCGAATACATGAACCTCGTCGCGCCCGAGTCGCGCGAGGCGCAGACGCGCCGGCGCGCCGAGCGCGAAGCCGGCTCGCGCGAGGCGCAGGGCTACGAGATCCAGATGCTGCGCAAGGACGGCACGCGCCGGCTCGTCGAGGTGCGCGCCGATCCGGTCGAGTTCGACGGCGACATCGCGAGCACCGGCACCGCGCGCGACGTCACCGACGAACGCGCGAGCCGCGTCGCGCTGGCCGAGGCCGAACGCAAATTCCGAAAACTGTTCGAGCATTCGGTCGTCGGCCTGTTCCAGAGCCATCCGGACGGGCGCATCCTCGAGGCGAATCCGGCGTTCGCGCGCATGACGGGCTATGCGTCGGCGGCGCAGTTGCTCGCGTCGGGCACGCGGGCCGGCGACATCTACGCCGACGCGAACGAACGCGTGCGCCTGATGCGCCTGCTCGAACGGGAAGGCCGGTTCCGCGACGAGGAAGTGCGCTTCCGCCGCAGGGACGGCAGCGAGCTGTGGGTGTCGGCCGACGCGCATCTCGTGCGCGACGCGGACGGCGCCGTGCTGCACATCGAAGGGTCGACGCAGGACGTCACCGCGCGGCGCGACGCCGAGCGCGCGCTGCGCCGCTCGGAAGAGCGCTATCGTCTGCTGGTCGAGCACAGCCAGGCCGCGGTCTATGTCATGCGCGACGACCGCTACACCTACGTCAATCAGATGTTCGTGGCGCTGAGCGGCTACGAGGAGCACGAACTCGTCGGCATGCACTGGCGCGAGCTCGCTACGCCCGAAGGTCTGCGCATCATCGAGGAACGCCTGGCCGCGCGAGCGCGCGGCGAGCCGGTGCCGCACGACTACGAAACCTGGCTCAGGCACAAGGACGGGCGCGAGCTGCGCGTGAACGTCAGCGCCGGCGTGTTCCGCCTCGACGACGTCGACTACTTCAGCGGCACGCTGCGCGACGTGACCGAGCGGCACCGCTTCGAACGCGAGCTCGAACGCACCGCGACGCACGATGCGCTGACCCAGCTGCCGAACCGCGAGCTGTTCGACCGGCTGATGGCGCGGCGGCTCGAGCACGCGCGCGCGACGTCGCGCTTCGACTACGCGATGCTGTTTCTCGATCTCGACGGCTTCAAGTTCGTCAACGACAGCCTCGGCCATGCCGCCGGCGACCGCCTGCTGGTCGCCATCGCCGAACGCCTCGCGGCGAGCCTCGGCGACGGCGGCGTGCTCGCGCGCTACGGCGGCGACGAATTCACCGTGCTGCCGACGGCCTCGTGCGACGCGGCCGCGGCCGAGGTCGTCGCGCGGCAGATGCTCGCCTCGCTCGCCGAGCCGTTCGAGGTCGACGGTCATCGCATCTACACCGGCGCGAGCATCGGCATCGTGCTCGGCGCCGACGCGTATTCGACGCCGCAGGAAGTGCTGCGCGACGCGGATACGGCCATGTACCGCGCCAAGGCGCGCGGCAAGTCGGGCTACGTCGTGTTCGACGAGGCGATGCACGGCGAGGCGCGCGCGCGATTCGCGCTCGAAACCGACCTGCGCCTCGCGTTCGAGCGCGGCGAGTTCGACGTGTGGTACCAGCCGCTGGTCGACTTGAGGAGCGGCGCGCTCGTCGGCTGCGAGGCGCTGCTGCGCTGGCGCCATCCGAGCCGCGGCCTGCTGCTGCCGCCGGATTTTCTCAACGTCGCCGAGGAAACCGGCCTGATCGTGCCGATCGACTGGTGGATGCTCGAACGCGCCTGCACCGATCTTGCGCGCTGGCGCCGCGACTATCCGGCATTTTCCCATTTGCACGTCAATGTCAATGTGGACGACCGGCAGTTTTCCGAGCGCGACGTCGCGAGCGGCGTCGGCGACGTGCTCGCGCGCACCGGCCTCGCGCCGTCGGCGCTCGCCCTCGAAGTGACCGAAACCGTGTTCCGCACCGGCCGCAGCAAGGCCGAAACGATCCTGCGCGAGGTCAAGGCGCTCGGGGTCAGCCTCGTCGTCGACGATTTCGGCACCGGCTATTCCTCGCTCGATTCGTTCGCGTCGTCGCCGTTCGACGCGCTCAAGATCGACCGCGGCTTCGTGCGCGACATGGAATCGAACCGGCGCCACCGCGCGATCGTGCGCACGATCGCGGCGTTCGCCGAAGACCTCGGCCTCGCGCTGACGGCCGAAGGCGTCGAAACGAACGGGCAGGCCGAACTCCTGATCGCGATGGGCGTCGATACCGCGCAGGGATTTCTCTACGCCCCGGCGCTGCGTGCGCATGAAATGGAATTGCTGCTCTCGGCGGGCTCGGGGCTCAAACGCCGGGCGTAGCCGAGCGCGGTGCTCGGGGCCTTATGCACGCCGGTGATAGCGGGCATTGCCTTGATGCTGCGTCGCGGCATAATGCGGTGAAGATCGTCGAGGAGCAGTGCCCCGTGAGTCGCGGTTACAACTTCAGCGCCGGCCCCGCCGCGCTGCCGGAAGCGGTGTTGCGCCGCGCGCAGGCCGAATTGCTCGAATGGGACGGCGTCAGCGCGTCGGTGATGGAAGTGAGCCATCGCGGCAAGGATTTCATGGCGATGGCGCAGCGCGCCGAGGCCGACCTGCGTTCGCTCATGACGATTCCTTCCAACTACCATGTGCTGTTTCTGCAGGGCGGCGCGACGCAGCATTTCGCGCAGATCCCGATGAACATCGCGCGGCGCGACGAGCGCGCCGACTACGTCGTCAGCGGCGACTGGGGCGAGAAGGCCGTGCGCGAAGCCGGCCCGATGGTAAAAGTGCACGTTGCGGCAACGTCGGCGGCGAACGCCCACACCGCGCCGCCGCCGCGCGACACGTGGGATCTCGATCCGCACGCCGCCTACGTGCACTACACGCCGAACGAAACGATCCGCGGCGTCGAGTTCATGGACGTACCGGACGTCGGCGACGTGCCGCTCGTGGCCGATTTCTCTTCGTCGATCCTGTCGCACCCGGTCGACGTGTCGAAGTTCGGCCTGATCTACGCCGGCGCGCAGAAGAACATCGGCGCAGCGGGTCTCGTCGTCGTGATCGTGCGCGACGATCTTCTGGCGCGCAGCCCGAAGGACATCCCGAAGATATTCAGCTACGCCGAGCATGCGGCGAACGGATCGCTGCTCAACACGCCGAACACGTTCGGCTGGTATCTGTCGGGCCTCGTGTTCGAATGGATCCGCGACAACGGCGGCGTTGCCGAAATGGCCCGGCGCAACCAGGCGAAGGCCGATATGCTGTACGGCTACATCGACGGCTCGGGCTTCTATCGCAACCCCGTCGACCCGGCCGCGCGCTCGCGCATGAACGTGCCGTTCACGCTGCCGGACGCGCAGCTCGACGCGGCGTTTCTGCGCGAGTCGCACGACGCGGGCCTGCTCGCGCTCAAGGGCCACAAGCTCGTCGGCGGCATGCGCGCGTCGATCTACAACGCGATGCCGATCGAGGGCGTGCGGGCGCTCGTCGATTTCATGCGCGACTTCGCGCGGCGCAACGGCTAACGAGAGAGAAGCAATGAACGAGAACAACGACGCGGCGCCGCCGAACCTGGCGGACGTAAGGGCGCGCATCGACGCGATCGACCGCGACATCCAGGCGCTCATCGCCGAACGCGCCGGCTGGGCGCGCGAGGTCGGCAGGGCGAAGGGGCCGCTCAAGGCGGCCGTCGACTATTACCGGCCCGAGCGCGAAGCGCAGGTGCTGCGGATGGTGATCGACCGCAACCGGGGGCCGCTCTCGAACGAGGAAGTCGTGCGCCTGTTCCGCGAGATCATGTCGGCGTGCCTGGCGCAGCAGGAGCCGCTCAAGATCGGTTTTCTCGGCCCGGAAGGCACGTTCAGCCAGCAAGCGGTGCTCAAGCACTTCGGCCATTCGATCAAGGGCCTGCCGCTCGCGACGATCGACGAGGTGTTCCAGGAGGTCGCCGCCGGCAGCGCCGACTTCGGCGTCGTGCCGATCGAGAATTCGAGCGAGGGTACGGTGAACTCGTCGCTCGACCTGTTCGTGACCTCGCCGCTCAAGATCTGCGGCGAAATCGAGCTGCGCATCCACCAGCACCTGCTCGCGCGCGGCGGCCGTCTCGAAGACATCGAGCGCGTGTACTCGCATCCGCAGTCGCTCGGCCAGTGCAAGGCGTGGCTGCGCGCGAACCTGCCGAACGCCGAGCGCATTCCCGTGTCGAGCAACGCCGAAGCGGCGCGGCGCGCGCGCAGCGCGGACGACGCGGCCGCGATCGCCGGCGAAACGGCCGCGCACATCTACGGCCTCAAGGTGCTGGCGCGGCAGATCGAGGACCGGCCGGACAATACGACGCGCTTCTTCGTAATCGGCCGCGAAGTGTTTCCGCCGTCGGGACACGACAAGACGTCGCTCCTGATGTCGGTCAAGGACCGCCCCGGCGCGCTGTACGACCTTCTGACGCCGTTCGCCGACCAGGGCCTGTCGATGACCAAGATCGAATCGCGGCCGGCGCGCACCGGCAAGTGGGAGTACGTGTTCTTCGTCGAAGTGGAAGGCCACGCCGAGGACGCGCGCATGAGCGCGGCGATCGAAGCGGCGCGCGCGCGCGCGGCGGAACTGAAAGTGCTCGGCTCCTACCCGGTGGCGCTGCTGTGAGCTTCGACGCGCTGAAACTTGCGAATCCCGCGACGCGCGCGCTGCGCGCGTACGACCCCGGCCACGACCTGCCCGCGCTGCGCCTGGAATACGGCGAGCGTCTCGTCGAACTCGGTTCGAACGAAACCTCGCTCGGCGCGAGCCCGCGCGTCGCCGAGGCCATCGCCGCGGCGCTGCCGGACGTGTACCGCTATCCCGACCCGAAAGGCGCGTCGCTCAAAGCGGCGCTCGCGTCGACGCTCGGCGTGGGCGCCGAACAGATCGCGCTCGGCAACGGCTCGCACGAACTCCTGATGCTGATCGCGCAGTGTTTCGCCGACGCGTCGACTTCGGTCGTCTTTTCGCAGTACGGCTTCGCCGTGTTCGCGATCGCGACGGCCGCGACCGGCGCGCGGCCGGTCCGCGTGCCGGCGCTGCCGGCCGGACATCCGCGCGCGCCGCTCGGGCACGACCTCGTCGCGATGGCGGCGGCGATCGAAGCCGATACGCGGCTCGTCTACGTCGCGAACCCGAACAATCCGACCGGCACGTGGTTCGACGACGCCGCGCTCGACGCGTTCGTCGCCGCGGTGCCGCCCGAAACGATCGTCGTGGTCGACGAGGCGTATGCCGAGTACGTGACGAAGCCCGGCGTATCGAGCGCGCTGCGTCTCGTCGCCGACCATCCGAACGTCGTCGTCACGCGCACGTTCTCCAAGGCCTATGCGCTCGCGGGACTGCGCGTCGGCTATGCGGTCGGCTCGCCGGCCGTGATCGCCGTGCTCGAGCGCCTGCGCGAATCGTTCAACGTCAACGCGCTGGCGCTGGTCGCGGCGCAGGCGGCGCTCGGCGATGCCGGGCACGCACGGAAGATCCGCGACGTCACCGCGCAGGAGCGCGAATGGCTCGCCGCGCAACTCGCCGCGCGCGGCCTGCGCTGTTTTCCGTCGCAGACCAATTTCATCCTCGTCGATTTCGCGACCGACGCGGCGGTGATCGAGGCGAAGCTGTTCGAGCACGCGGTCGTCGTGCGGCCGATGGCCGGCTACGGCCTGCCGACGTGCCTGCGCATCAGCGTCGGCACGCGCGCCGAAAGCGAGCGGCTGCTGGAGGCGTTGCCGTGAGCGGATCGACGGAAACCTGGACGAGCGTCCCGGTCGCGCGAGCCCTCGGCGGCGAGGTGCGCGTACCCGGCGACAAGTCGATTTCGCACCGCGCGGTGATGTTCGCGTCGCTGGCCGAAGGCGTGTCGCGCGTCAGCGGCTTTCTCGAAGGCGAAGACACGCGCGCGACCGCGCGCGCGTTCGCGGCGATGGGCGTGCGCGTCGACGCGCCGTCGGCGAGCGAGCGGGTCGTGCACGGCGTGGGCCTTGCGGGCCTGGCCGCGCCGGCGCGGCCGATCGATTGCGGCAACGCGGGCACCGGCATGCGCCTCCTCACCGGCATCCTCGCCGGGCAGGCGTTCGATACGACGCTCGTGGGCGACGCATCGCTGTCGCGCCGGCCGATGCGCCGCGTGATCGAACCGCTCGCGCGCATGGGCGCGCGGATCGACGCGCAGGACGGCGGCCTGCCGCCGCTCACGGTGCGCGGCGGGCGCGACCTCGTCGGCATCGACTACGCGCTGCCGGTCGCGAGCGCGCAGGTGAAGTCGGCGATCCTGCTCGCCGGCCTGTACGCGAAGGGCGAAACGTCGATCGCCGAGCCGCATCCGACGCGCGACTACACCGAGCGCATGCTGGCCGCGTTCGGCTGGCCGATCGCGTTCGGCGAGGGCAGGGCGAGCCTCGACGGCGGCCATCGCCTGCGCGCGACCGACGTCGTGGTGCCGGCCGATTTCTCGTCGGCGGCGTTCTTTCTCGTCGCGGCGAGCATCGTGCCGGGTTCCGACCTCCTGCTGCGCGACGTCGGCGTCAATCCGCGCCGCACGGGCCTCGTCGACGCGCTGCGTCTGATGGGCGCCGACATCCGCGCCGAAAACCCGCGCCAGCTCGGCGGCGAGCCGGTGGCCGACCTGCGCGTGCGTCACGCGACGCTGCGCGGCGTCGACGTGCCGGCCGCGCTCGTACCGGACATGATCGACGAGTTCCCGATTCTGTTCGTCGCCGCGGCGGCGGCTTCCGGCACGACGCGCGTCACCGGCGCGGCCGAGCTGCGCGTCAAGGAGTCGGACCGCATCGCGGTGATGGCCCGCGGCCTGCGCGCGCTCGGCGTCGCGGTCGAAGAAACGCCGGACGGCGCGGTCGTCGAAGGCGGCCGCATCGGCGGCGGCGAGGTCGACAGCGCCGGCGACCATCGGTGCGCGATGAGTTTCGCCGTCGCGGGGCTCGTGGCGGGCGGTACGGTACGCATCGCCGACTGCGCCAACGTCGCGACGTCGTTTCCGGGTTTCGCCGATCTCGCCAACGGCTGCGGATTTGCGCTGTCGACCGGCGCCTGACAGCGGCCTCGACGGTCTGCGCCGTCGCCGGAACTGCTAGACTCTCAAGGTTTGCGCACAGGGAGTCCAGCCGATGAGTCGATCCGACAAGCCCGTCCCCGTTCTGACCGTCGACGGCCCCTCGGGCTCGGGCAAGGGCACGATCAGCCGGCTCGTCGCCGAACGGCTCGGCTGGCACCTGCTCGATTCGGGTGCGCTGTACCGCGCGGTCGGCTACGCGGCGAGCATGGCCGGACTCGACCTGTCCGACGCCGAGGCCATGACGCGCTGCGCCGAGACCACGAAGATCACGTTCCGAGATCCGAAAGACGGCGGAGAAACAAGGGTTTACGTCAATTCCCACGACTCGACCGACGAGCTGCGCACCGAAACCGTCGGGGCGGTCGCGTCGGCGATCGCGGCGATTCCGTCCGTGCGCGCCGCGCTCGTGGACAAGCAGCACAGCTTCCGCCGCGCGCCGGGCCTCGTCGCCGACGGCCGCGACATGGGCACCGTGATCTTCCCGGACGCCCAGACGAAGGTGTTCCTGACGGCCAGCGCCGAGGAGCGCGCGAAGCGCCGGTATAAACAGTTGAAGGACAAGGGATTGGCCGTTACACTTACGTCCCTTTTGCGCGAGATCGAAGCGCGCGACGCCCGCGACGCGGCGCGTCCGGTAGCCCCGCTGAAGCCGGCGCACGACGCCGTCTTGATCGATTCGACCGGCATGCCCGTCGACGCCGTGGTGGAGAAGGTGCTGAACCTCCTCCGTCCGGCCTGACAGTCGCATTCTTCGCTTTTGCACAAAGGGAAAGGTCCCGCCGAACGCGGGGAATTCAACGGCGTCGCACCGAATGCGCGCCCCAACAGGCAAGCCGGCACGTGAAGCACCGCAAGGGGCGTCGCGATGCGGCTTTTTTCCATTCTGGAACCCAACATGACTGAAAGTTTTGCCGAACTGTTTGAACAGAGCGAAGCCCTGATCAAATTCAAGCCGGGCACCATCGTTACCGGCATCGTCGTCGACATCAAGTCGGACGTCGTCGTCGTCAACGCGGGCCTCAAGTCCGAAGGCATCGTGCCGATCGAGCAGTTCCGCAACGAACGCGGCGAGCTCGAAGTGGCCGTCGGCGACGAGGTGAAGGTCGCGCTCGATTCGCTGGAAAACGGATTCGGCGAGACCATGCTCTCGCGCGAGAAGGCCAAGCGCTCGCTCGTGTGGGACGAACTCGAAGAGGCGCAGAAGGCCAACGCCACCGTCACCGGCCGCATCAGCGGCAAGGTCAAGGGCGGCTTCACGGTCGACATCAAGGACGTCCGCGCGTTCCTGCCGGGCTCGCTGGTCGACGTGCGTCCGGTGCGCGATCCGGTCTACCTCGAAGGCAAGGAACTCGAGTTCAAGATCATCAAGCTCGACCGCAAGCGCAACAACGTGGTCGTGTCGCGTCGCGCGGTCGTCGAGAGCGAGTTCAGCGCCGAGCGCGAATCGCTGCTCGAGAAGCTGCAGGAAGGCGCGGTGATCAAGGGCGTCGTCAAGAACCTGACCGACTACGGCGCGTTCGTCGACCTCGGCGGCATCGACGGCCTGCTGCACATCACCGACATGGCGTGGAAGCGCGTGCGTCACCCGTCCGAAGTCGTCAACGTCGGCGACGAGCTCGAAGTGCGCGTGCTCAAGTTCGACCGCGAGCGCAATCGCGTTTCGCTGGGTCTCAAGCAGCTCGGCGAAGACCCGTGGGTCAACATCTCGCGCCGCTACCCGACCGGCACCCGCCTGTTCGGCAAGGTCTCCAACGTCACCGACTACGGCTGCTTCGTCGAGCTCGAACCGGGCGTCGAAGGCCTCGTGCACGTCTCGGAAATGGACTGGACGAACAAGAACGTCAACCCGGGCAAGCTGGTCCAGGTGGGCGACGAAGTGCAGGTCATGGTGCTCGACGTCGACGAAGAGCGCCGCCGCATTTCGCTCGGCATCAAGCAGACCCAGTCGAACCCGTGGGAAACCTTCGCGGCCATCCACAAGAAGGGCGACAAGGTCAAGGGCCAGATCAAGTCGATCACCGACTTCGGCATCTTCGTCGGTCTCGACGGCGGTATCGACGGCCTCGTGCACCTGTCCGACATCTCGTGGCAGGCCACCGGCGAAGACCTCGTGCGCAACTTCAAGAAGGGCGAGGAAGTCGAAGCCGTGGTTCTCGCGGTCGATCCGGAACGCGAACGCATCTCGCTCGGCATCAAGCAGCTCGAGCAGGATCCGTTCGGCCAGTTCATGGCCGGCTCGCCGAAGGGCAGCA
Source organism: Tahibacter soli (assembly GCF_025717065.2). Classification (GTDB taxonomy): domain Bacteria; phylum Pseudomonadota; class Gammaproteobacteria; order Xanthomonadales; family Rhodanobacteraceae; genus Tahibacter; species Tahibacter soli. The sequence goes on from NZ_JAOVZO020000015.1 coordinate 214,595, forward strand.
TCGTCAACGGCACGGTCAAGGAAGTCGACGCGCGCGGTGCGACGATCGACCTCGGCGACGGCGTCGAAGGCTACCTGCGCGCCAGCGACATCGCCAAGGAACGCATCGACGACGCGACCCAGCACCTGAAGGTCGGCGACAAGGTCGAAGCCAAGTTCATCGGCATGGACCGCAAGGGCCGCACGCTGCAGCTGTCGATCCGCGCGAAGGACGAGGAAGAACTCCAGTCCGCGCTCGAAGAGTACCAGTCGAGCACCCTCGGCACCGCCAAGCTCGGCGCGCTGCTGAAGGAACAGCTCAAGAAGTAAGCGACATCGCGTTCGACGGCGGCCGTCCGGCCGCCGTCGTCGCTCGACGGGCGGCCTCGTCCGGGGCTGCCGTCGTCGCCCGCGCACAAATTCCCCTGTGAACCGGGTCGAATAATGCGCTAAGCTCCCGTCCTGAAACGGAACTCTACCCGGCGGAGCCGAAGTACCCATGACCAAGTCTGAGCTGATCGAGGCCTTGGCCGACCGGCAGAAGCACCTTGCGTTCAACGATGTTGAACTTGCCGTCAAAAACCTCCTCGAACAGATGAGCCAGTCGCTTTCGAGCGGAGAACGCATCGAAATTCGCGGTTTTGGCAGCTTTTCCCTGCATTTCCGGCCGCCGCGCATGGGGCGCAACCCCAAGACCGGCGCGGCCGTGGCGTTGCCCGGCAAGCACGTGCCGCACTTCAAGCCCGGCAAGGAACTGCGCGAACGCGTGAACGGACCGGAAGACGCCGGCCCGACGGCCGCCTGACCCCCGCACGCGTTCCGCGCGCGGCGCGGCAAGGACCCCAGTGGCCTGCAACCGAAAAATCGAAAGTAGCTCGCTCGTCCCGGCCGCGCAGTGCTTGCTGCTCGCTCGGCCAATAGCGGGTGCTATCGACCTCGCTCCGCAGCGGCGTCCTGCACGGCCAGTCCTTCGCGATCCCTCTTCCGATTTATCCGTTACAGGCCACTAGGCTATGCGCGTCGTCTGGATTGCCCTGATCCTCCTGTTCGCGATCGCCGGCGCGGTATTCGGCGCGCTCAACAGCGACAGCGTCGTTTTCGATTTCTACGCCGGGCAGGCCGACCTGCCGAAAGGCGCGGCGCTGCTCGCCGCGCTTCTGACCGGCTGGATCGCCGGCGGCGCGGCCGTATGGCTCGGCGTCGTCGTTCCGCTCAAGCGCCGGCTCGGCCGCGCGCGGCGCGAACTCGTGCAGCGCCCGCAGGCGGCCGCCACGAACGGGGCGCCGTCCGACGCATGAACCCGCTGTACCTTCTGTTTCTGTTGCTGCCGGTCGCGGCGTTTTCCGGCTGGTACGTCGCGCGGCGTTCCAGCGCGCGCACGTCCGGCGAGCGCGTCAGCGAGCTGTCGTCGAGCTATTTCCGCGGCCTCAACTACCTCCTGAACGAACAGCAGGACAAGGCGATCGAGGTCTTCGTGCGCCTGGCAGAGGTCAACCGCGACACGGTCGAGACGCATCTGGCGCTCGGCAACCTGTTCCGCCGCCGCGGCGAAGTCGATCGCGCGATCCGACTGCACCAGAACCTCGTCGCACGACCCGATCTTTCCGATGCGATGAAGACCGTCGCGCTGCTCGAACTCGGCGAAGACTATATGCGCGCCGGTCTGCTCGACCGCGCCGAAACGCTGTTTTCCGACCTCGTCGCGATGAAGGCGCACGCGCCGTCGGCGCTCAAGCACCTGATCGCGATCTACCAGCACGAGCGCGACTGGGGCAAGGCGATCGCGCACGCCGAACGCTTCGAGGAAATGACCGGCGAATCGCAGGCGCCGGTAATCGCGCAGTTCTGGTGCGAGCTCGCGGCCGAGGCGCGCAACCAGCGCCGCTACGACGACGCGTCCGGCCATCTCGTGCGCGCGTTCGAACGCGAGCCGCGGTCGGTGCGCGCGAGCATGCTGATGGGCCTCGTCGCCGCCGACCAGGAGCACTACGCCGACGCGGTCGCCGCGTTCGAGGCGGCGGCCGAGTACGACGTCGACTTCGTGCCGGAAATCCTGCCGCCGCTGCTCGACGCCTACGCCAAAAGCCAGCAGATGCAGCGCGCGGAGCAGTTCCTGTCGCACATCATCGAACGCTACCAGGGCATTTCGCCGGTGCTCGCGCTGACCAAGCTGTACGCGCGCACGCACGGCGAGCCGTCGGCGATCGAATTCCTGACGCGTCAGCTGCGCCAGCGCCCGTCGGTGCGCGGCCTGATGGCGCTGATCAACGCGACCTTGTACAAGGCCACCGGCGAAGCGCGCGAGAACCTCTTGATCCTGCAGGACCTCACGCGCAAGCTCGTCGAGGGCCAGGCGATGTATCGCTGCAGCCGCTGCGGCTTCGGTGCGAAGGCGCATCACTGGCAATGCCCGAGCTGCAAGAGCTGGGGCTCGGTGCGGCCGATTCACGGCGTCGCCAACGAGTAACCGAACCGACCATGGACGCCTGGATCGTACCGCTGGCCTTCGTCGTTTCCGCGGTCGCGACCGAGGCGGCGATCCGCTACGCGCAATCGCGCCGCCTGCTCGACGAGCCCGGCCGCCGGCGTTCGCATACGCAGGTCACGCCGCGCGGCGGCGGCGTCGGCATCGTCGTGGCGGCGCTCGTCGCCTTGGGGTTCGGCCTGCCGGCGCATCCGCAGCAGGTGCCCGCGATGATCGGCCTCGCGCTCGTCGCCGGCATAGGATGGTGGGACGACCATCGCCCGCTGCGCGCATCGCTGCGCCTCGTCGTGCACGCGCTCGCGGCGCTGGTCTTCGTCGCACCGGTCGTCGCGAGCCTCGCCGGCTACGTCGGCAACGCGACCGGCTGCGCCTGGCTCGCGCTCCTCGCCGCGATCATGCTGCTGAGCCTGGTCTGGTCGATCAACCTGCACAACTTCATCGACGGCATCAACGGACTGCTCGCGTCGCACGCGGCGTTCGCGTTCGCGGCGATCGGCGGGATCGACCATCTGTGCTTTCGCGGGTCGCTCGGCGCGCTGCCGTTCGCGCTCGCGGCGGCGTGCGTCGCGTTCCTGCCGTTCAACTTTCCGCGAGCCCGCGTGTTCATGGGCGACGTGGGCAGCGGCGCGCTCGGTTTTCTCGTCGCTGCAACGATCTGGCTCGCCGTGCTGTCTGGAGAACCGCGCTGGTGGATGGTCGGATCGATCCTCGCCTCGGGCGTCGTCGTCGACGCGACCGCCACGCTGCTCTCGCGCATGTTCGCCGGACGCCGCTGGTATAGTGCGCACCGCGAACATCTCTACCAATGGCTGGTGCGCAGCGGCCGGTCGCATGCAAGAGTGGTCGGCTACTACATGGCATGGAATCTTCTCATCGCAGCACCGGCGGCCGTCGTCGCGGCGCGTACGCCGCGATTCGGTCTCGCGCTCGGCCTGACCGCGGCGGTCTACGTCGCCGGCTTCGCGGTATGGGTGCAGGGCCGGCGCGCCGTGCTCGCCGGAGTGCGCGCCCGTGACTAATCTCGCTCGCCGCGCGATCGCCGCGATCCATCCGCGCCTCGCGGTCGTGCTGCACGATCTCACGATGGTCTGGCTCGCGTGGATCGGCACCTACGCGATCCGCTATTCGCTGCTGCCCGAACCGCAGCCGGTCATCTGGTTCGGCGTCGAAGTCGTGCTCGTGCTGTCGGTGCAGGCGCTCGTGTTCTGGTGGACCGGCCTGTACAAGGGCCTGTGGCGCTTCGCGAGCCTGCCGGACCTGTGGAACATCGTGCGCGGCGGCATCGCCGGCGCGCTGCTGATCGCGATCACGCTGTTCCTGTACAACCGCTTGTCGACCGTGCCGCGCGCGGTGCTGTTGATCTATCCGGCCGTGCTCGTCGTATTTCTCGGCGCGCCGCGCCTGGCGTACCGGTTCTGGAAAGATTCGCGGCTCGACCTGTTCCAGGCATCGGCCGCCGAACGCGTGCTCGTGCTCGGCGCCGGGCGCGCCGGCGAGGCGCTCGTGCGCGATCTCAAGCGCGAAAACAAATTCCGCGCGGTCGGTTTCGTCGACGACAACGCCTCGCTGCGCGGCGCGAAGCTGCACGGCGTGCCGGTGCTCGGCACGCTCGAGCGCCTGCCGGAGATCGCCGCCGAGGTCGCCGCGCGCATGCTGCTGATCGCGATGCCGTCGGCGACGAACGCGCAGATGCGCCGCATCGTCGAGTTGTGCGAGTCGACCGGCCTGCCGTTCCGCACCGTGCCGCGCCTGGACGACGTCGTCTCGGGCCGTTCGCAGTTCAACGAATTGAAAGAAGTGGCGATCGAAGACCTGCTCGGCCGCGATCCCGTCACGCTCGACTGGACGGCGATCCGCGCCGGCCTCACCGGCAAGCGCGTGCTCGTGACCGGCGGCGGCGGGTCGATCGGATCGGAACTGTGCCGTCAGGTCGCGCGGCTCGGCGCCGGCTCGCTGACGATCTTCGAGCTGTCGGAATTCAATCTCTATCGCATCGAACAGGAACTGCGCGCGGCGTATCCCGATCTTTTGCTCGATGCGCGCATCGGCAACGCCGGCGACGCGGCGGCGTGCGAGAAGCTGTTCGCCGACGTGCGCCCGCAGGTGGTGTTCCACGCCGCGGCCTACAAGCACGTGCCGCTGCTGCAGGGCCAGCTGCGCGAGGCGGTGCGCAACAACGCGCTCGGCACGCGCACGGTCGCCGACGCGTCCGACCGTCACGGCGTCGAATGTTTCGTGCTGATTTCGACGGACAAGGCGGTCAACCCGACCAGCGTCATGGGCGCGAGCAAGCGCGTCGCCGAAATCTACTGCCAGAATCTCGCGCGGCGTTCGCGCACGCGCTTCATCACCGTGCGGTTCGGCAACGTGCTCGACTCGGCCGGTTCGGTCGTGCCGCTGTTCCGCGACCAGATCCGCGCCGGCGGACCGGTCACGGTCACGCATCCGGAAATCACACGCTACTTCATGACGATTCCCGAAGCGTGCCAGCTGATCCTGCAGGCCGAAGTGCTCGGCAAGGGCGGCGAGATCTTCGCGCTCGACATGGGCGAACCGGTGCGCATCCACGATCTCGCCGAGCAGATGATCCGGCTCACCGGCAAGATTCCGGGCCGCGACATCCAGATCGCATACACGGGCCTGCGTCCCGGCGAGAAGCTGTTCGAGGAACTGTTCCACCCGCTCGAAAACTATTCCGGCACCGCGCATGCGAAGATTTTTCTCGCCCAGCCGCGCAGCATGAGCTGGGACCTGCTCAACGCGCAGCTCGCGCGCGCGACGCAGGCCGTCGCCGACTTCGACGAAGACGCGCTGCGCCGTTGCGTGAGCTCGCTGCTGCCCGATTTCGCCTGGCGCGACACCGACGGCGGCACCGTCGTCGCGCTGGCGCGCCCCTCCTGACGATCGACGACTACGAGGATTTTCGATGACCCAGCGTCTGCGCAAGGTGGTATTTCCCGTCGCCGGTCTCGGCACGCGTTTTCTGCCGGCGACCAAGGTCGTCGCGAAGGAAATGCTGCCGGTGCTCGACCGGCCGCTGATCCAGTACGCGGTCGACGAAGCGGTCGACGCGGGCGCCGACACGCTGATCTTCGTGACGAACCGCTACAAGCACGCGATCGCCGACTACTTCGACAAGGCGTACGAGCTCGAGCAGAAGCTCGAGGCGGCCGGCAAGAAAGAACTGCTGTCGCTCGTGCAGAACGTGCTGCCGAAGAACGTGCGCTGCGTGTTCGTGACGCAGCCCGAGGCGCTCGGTCTCGGCCATGCGGTGCTGTGCGCCAAGCCGGTGGTCGGCAACGAACCGTTCGGCGTGATCCTGCCGGACGACCTGATCTGGAACACGGGGGCGAGCGCGTTGAAGCAGATGGCCGATCTCGCGGCGTTCGAGAATTCCGGCGTCATCGCCGTGGAAGAAGTGCCGCGCGAGCAGACGAACAAATACGGCATCGTCGACGCGACGCCGATCAACGATCGCGCGGCGCTGATCAAGCTGATGGTCGAAAAGCCGAAGCCGGAAGACGCGCCGTCGAATCTCGCGGTGGTCGGCCGCTACGTGCTGCCGGGCCGCATCTTCTCGCTGCTCGAAAGCACGAAGCCGGGCGCCGGCGGCGAAATCCAGCTGACCGATGCGATCGACGCGCTGCTCAAGCAGGAGCGCGTACTGGCGTACCGCTTCGAGGGCGAGCGGTTCGACTGCGGCAACAAGCTCGGCCTCGTCAAGGCGACGATGCATTTCGCGCTGCAGGATCCGGCACTGGCGGAAGCGACGCGGGAATTCGTGGCCGGCAAATAAAGCAGCGCCGAACTCGCGGTTGCCGCCGCCGCCGCCGCCGCCGCTGCTGCTGCTGTCGCCGTTGCCGTTGCGGTTGCGGTTGCGGTTGCTGTCGTCGTTGTTTCTGCCGGTAGGAAGCCGGCCGCTTTACCCGGGGCCCCATGCGCCGCGAGCAAGCGGCTGGCGGAAAGGCCCGAAGGGTCGCGCACAGGGATGTGCGCGACTGCGCAGCGGTGCAGGAAGCACCGTCTGCGCGGCCCGCCGGGCGCTTGCGGCCTGGAGGGCAGGATGCCCGGAAGGCGCGGCGCCTGGGGTGGCTTTCTTTGCCTACTTTCTTTGGCCATCCAAAGAAAGTAGGTCGGCCGCCGGCAGGCGGGCGAAACGCTTTGTTCGACGCCGGGCTAAGGCTACAAAGCGACAATGCAAAAGCTGGATCCCGGCCTCCGCCGGGATGACGAGCAAGGGCGGCGAGCAAAGCGACGTCAAAGGCTGGATCCCAGCGTTCGCTGGGATGACGAGCGAAGAGCGACGAGCAAAGAGCGACGAGCAAAGAGCGACGAGCAAGAGCGACAGCCAATCACGTCATGGACCTCTCCTACATCCTCAACCACCTCGGCGAAGAAGACCGCGCGGCGCACCGCGGCGCGGTATCGCCGCCGATCTACCAGACCGCGATCTTCGCGTTCGAAACGGTCGCGGCGATGCGCGCCGGCTTCGGCGACGAGCTCGACCGCACCGTCTACACGCGCGGCAACAATCCGACCGTCGAAATCCTGCGCAAGAAGCTCGCCGCGCTCGAAGGCGCCGAAGACGCGCTGCTGTTCGGTTCGGGCGCCGCGGCGATCGCGGCCGGCGCGATCGCCTGCGTCGCCGCCGGCGATCACGTCGTCTGCGTGCAGAAGCCGTATTCGTGGACGCGTGCGCTCGTGCGCGACCATCTCGCGCGTTTCGGCGTATCGCATACGTTCGTCGACGCGAGCGACGTCGCCGACGTCGAAGCGGCGCTGACGCCGGCCACGCGCCTCATCGTGCTCGAAAGCCCGAACACGATGACCTACGAGGCGCAGGATCTCGCGGCGATCGCGGCGCTCGCCCGCGCACGCGGCATCCGCACGCTGTGCGACAACAGCTATGCGACGCCGCTGAACCAGTCGCCGCTCGCGCTCGGCATCGACCTCGTCGCGCACTCGGCGACGAAATACCTGAACGGCCACTGCGACGTCATGGCCGGCGTGCTGTGCGGATCGAAAGACCTGATCCGCGAGACGTTCCGCGGCCCGTACATGACGCTCGGCGCGATGCTCTCGCCGCACGACGCATGGCTCATGATCCGCGGCCTGCGCACGCTGCCGCTGCGCCTGCGCCAGATCGCCGCGACGACCGCGCGGGTGATCGAATTTCTGTCGGCGCATCCGAAGATCGAGCGCATCTGGTATCCGCAAGCCGCGAACGATCCACAGGCGCAGCTGCGCGGCGCGAACGGTCTGTTCTCGTGCACGATCCGCTGCGAATCGACGAGCGCGATCGAACGCTTCTGCGAAGCGCTGCGGCGTTTTCTGATGACCGTGTCGTGGGGCGGTTACGAATCGCTGGTATTTCCGGTGGCGACCGTCTATCCGCCCGACACGCGCACGGGTTTCGAGCGCGCGGGGCAGGTGCCGGTCAATCTCGTGCGCCTGTCGATCGGTCTTGAAGAGGCCGACGTGCTCATCGCCGATCTCGCGCAGGCGCTCGATCGCGTGTAGTTTGGCGCCTCGCCCGCAACGCCGACCCAACCCGTTCGAGGAATTCGCATGCGCCTTCGCCACAGCGTTCTGATCGCCGGCCTTTGTCTGGCTCTTGCGGCATGTCCGGCGACCGCGCCGGTCAAGGGCAACGCCGAGGCGGCGCACGCGGCCGGCATCGGCGCTCTTGCGGGCGAATACGACAACCACGCCGAACGCTGGACCGCCGACGGCCGCGGCGTGCCGGGGCCGACCGCGCCGCCGTCGATTCATCACTGGCTGGCCAATCCGACCGGCGATACCGATACGGTGCTGTGGCGCGTCGTGCTGCCCGACACCACGCCGGTGCAGGAAGGCCGCTGGCTGCTGCGCTACGAGCAGAACGGCTTCGTGCCGTATCGGCCGCTCAACGCCGACGCCGACGCGCAGTTCGCCGCGAAGGACGGCAAGTTTCGCTTCGAGGCCGCATCCTGGGCGGCGCTGACGCCGTGCACGCTCAAACCCGCCGCCTCGCGCAGCGGTACCGAGTTCGCGGCCGATCCGAGCGCGTGCAGCGCGATGCTGCCGGGCATCGGCGCAACCGCGGCGCTGCTGCCGCTGCGCTTTCGGCTCGACGGCGATCGCTTGCGCGTCGTCACCGTCGCCGACCAGGCGCGCGGCGTCGACGCGGCGACGGTATCGCAGCGCGTGCGCTGGTTCGGCGGCTGGGACGCGATCAACGGCGCGGGGCCGAAGGCGTCGGGCGAAAACACCGACTGGCATCTCAAGCGCGACCTGCGCCTGCACAGCGAAGGCGGCCGTATCGCGCTGCAGTGGCGCGACGGCGCGCCTTCGGGGTATACGCTGGAACTGGCGCGGCTGACGTACCGCGAAAGCAACACCGAGGTGCTGCGCCTGGCCGTGATCGAGGACGCGACCGGCAAGACGCTGGCCTACGTCTGGGCCGACCCCGATGCCAGGCGCATCGGCCTCAACCTCGGCTGGCTGCAGGTGGGACTGGAACAGGACAAGGACGCAAAGGTGCGATGACGCAGGACAGCTACTACCGCGCGACGGCGACGGCCTACGGCGGATACGCGCCGTATTCGGGACAGCGCGATGCGCGGGTCGTGGTGATCGGGGGCGGTTACGCGGGGCTCAATACGGCGCTCGGCTTGGCCGAGCGCGGCGTCGGCGACGTGGTGCTGCTGGAAGGCGAGCAGGTCGGCTTCGGCGCGTCGGGACGCAACGGCGGCTTCGTGTTCGCGGGCTACTCGCTCGGCGAGGAATCGCTGGTCGCAAGGCTGGGCGCGGAGCGTGCCAAGGCGCTGTTCCTGTGCACGGTCGGCGGCGTGGAACTGATCCGCAAGCGCGTCGCGAAGCATCGCATTCCATGCGCGGCGGTCGACGAGGGCGTGATCTGGGCGAACTGGTTTCGAGATCCGGCGGTGCTGCGCGAACGCCAGCGGTTTCTGGCCGAACGCTTCGGCGTGCAGTGGGAATGGGTGCCGCGCGAGACGGTGCGCGAGCTGCTGCACAGCGATCGCTACGCCGACGCGCTGTGGGAACGCAACGCGCTGCACCTGCATCCGCTCAACTACGCGATCGGCATCGCGCAGGCGGCGGCCGGGCAGGGCGTGGCGATCCACGAGAACAGCGCCGCGACGCGCCTGGAACGCAGCGGCGCCGGCTGGCGCGTGCACACCGCGGACGGCACGATCGACGCCGAACACGTGGTGCTCGCGTGCGGCGGCTACCTCGCCGGGCTCGATCGCGCGATCGACCGGGCGATCCTGCCGATCGCGACGTACGTGATGGTGACCGAGCCGCTCGGCGCGCGTTTGCGCGAATGCATCAACACGCGCGCGGCGGTGTACGACACGCGCTTCGCGTTCGACTACTACCGGCCGCTGCCCGATTCTCGGCTGCTGTGGGGCGGGCGCATCAGCGTGCGCGAACGCAGCGCGCGCGACGTGCGCGAGCTGCTGTACCGTGACCTGATGAAGGTGTATCCGCAGCTCGACGGCGTGCACGTCGATTTCGCGTGGTCGGGCCTCATGAGCTACGCGCGGCACCAGATGCCGCAGATCGGGCGGCGCGAGCCGGGCCTTTGGTACGCGCAGGCGTTCGGCGGACACGGCGTCGCGCCGACGACGGTGGCCGGCGAGCTGATCGCCGCGGCGATCGCGCAGGACGACGAGGCGTGGGCGAGTTTCGGCGATTTCGGCCTGGTGTCGGGTATGCGGCCGTTCGGTTTTCTCGGCGCGCAGGCGAGCTACTGGTGGTATCAGACGAAGGACGCCTGGAAGGCGTGGAAAGAACGATGAGCGAAACGATCAGCTGGGCGGATTTCGAGAAGGTGCTGCTGGTGGCCGGCACGGTGGTGAAGGCCGAGCCGTTTCCCGAGGCGCGCAAGCCGGCGCTGAAGGTGTGGGTCGATTTCGGACCCTACGGCGAGAAGAAGACGAGCGCGCAGATTGCCGCTTTGTATAAACCGGACGAACTCGTCGGACGACAGGTTGTCGGCGTGATCAATTTTCCGACGAAGCAGATCGGGCCGATCACGTCGGAATTTCTGCTGACCGGATTCACCACCGACGCGGGCGTGGTGCTGACGGCGATCGACAAGCCGGTGCCGAACGGGACGCGGTTGGCCTGAGAACCCTCTCCCCCGACGCCGTCGGGGGAGAGGGCAGGGTGATGGGGGCGACGCCGGCGTCTGCGTCGATCTCGGCGAAGTGCGAAGCGTCGCCCCCTCACCCCGACCCTCTCCCCAAGCGCGAAGCGCTTGGGGGAGAGGGAGGATCAAACCGCCTCGAACAACCCCGCCGCGCCCATGCCGGTGCCGATGCACATCGTCACCATGCCGTACTTGAGCTTGCGGCGGCGCAGGCCGTGCACGATCGTCGCGGCGCGCACCGCGCCGGTCGCGCCGAGCGGATGGCCCAGCGCGATCGCGCCGCCGAGCGGATTCACCTTGCTCGCGTCGAGGCCGATGTCGCGGATCACCGCCAGCGCCTGCGCGGCGAACGCTTCGTTGAGTTCGATCCAGTCGAGCTGGTCCTTCGTGATCCCGGCCTGCTTGAGCACCTTCGGAATCGCCGCGATCGGGCCGATGCCCATGACTTCGGGACGCACGCCCGCGACCGCGAACGATACGAAGCGTGCGAGCGGCGTCAGGCCGTAGTCCTTGATCGCCTGTTCGCTCGCAAGCAGCACGGCGCCGGCGCCGTCCGACATCTGCGACGAATTGCCCGCCGTCACGCTGCCGCCCATGCGGAACACGGGCTTGAGCTTGGCAAGGCCTTCCAGGCTAGTGTCCTTGCGCGGACCTTCGTCGGTGTCGATCGTGCGCGTGTCGTCGACGATGCCGCGCGTGGCGAGGTTCGGGTAGTGGTCGGCGAGCACGTACGGCGTGATCTCGCTCGTGAATTCACCGCCGGCGATTGCCGCGAGCGCCTTCTGGTGAGAGGCCAGCGCGAACGCGTCCTGGTCTTCGCGGCTCACCTTCCACTCCTCGGCGACCTTCTCGGCCGTGATGCCCATGCCGTAGGCGATCGCGATGTTCTCGTCCTGGAACACGGCCGGATTCATCGCGATCTTGTGGCCCATCATCGGCACCATCGACATCGATTCGGTGCCGCCGGCGAGCATCAGATCGGCTTCGCCCAGACGGATGCGGTCGGCGGCCATCGCGATGGCCTGCACGCCGGACGAGCAGAAGCGGTTGATCGTCACCGCCGCAACGGTGTTCGGCAGGCCGGCGAGCAGTGTACCGATGCGCGCGACGTTCATGCCTTGCTCGGCTTCGGGCATCGCGCAGCCGATCACGGCGTCGTCGATGCGGTTCACGTCGATGCCGGGCGCCTGCGCGATCACGCCGCGCAGCACGTGCGCGAGCAGGTCGTCCGGTCGCGTGTTCCTGAACACGCCGCGCGGTGCCTTGCCGACCGGCGAGCGCGTGGCGGCGACGATGTAGACGTCTTGAACTTGGCGGGTCATGGGTTATCCCTTCATTCGTTGGAGTCGGGTATCGAAGCCGCGCGCATCAGTTGCGCAGCGGCTTGCCCGTCGTCAGCGTGTGCACGATGCGCGCTTGCGTCTTGGGCATCTGCGCGAGTTCGACGAAATGCTTGCGTTCGAGGTCGAGCAGCCACGCCTCGTCGACCGTCGAGCCGCGCTCGATGACGCCGCCGCACAGCGTGTCGGCGATGCGCGAACCGATTTCGTAGTCGTGCGTCGAGATGAAGCGGCCTTCGAGCATGTTGACCAGCATCATCTTGAGGCTCGCCGTGCCGACATCGCCGCAGACCGGGATCGCGCGTGCCGGCAGCGGGGGACGATAGCCCGCGTCGGCCAGCGCCGCGGCTTCGCGCTGCGCGACGTAAAGCAGCTCATACGCGTTGAACACGACCGTGTCGGTCTGGCGCAGAAGGCCCAGTTCCTTCGCTTCGAGCGCGCTCGCCGAAACCTTCGCCATCGCGATCGTCTCGAACATCGTCTTGATGCCGTTGAACGGATCGGCCGGATTCGCCTTCGCGCAGCGCAGCGCGATTTCCTTCAGGCCGCCGCCGGCGGGCAGGAGGCCCACGCCGGCCTCGACGAGGCCGATATAGCTTTCCAGCGCCGCGACGGTTTTCGCGCAATGCATCTGGAACTCGCAGCCGCCGCCGAACGCCATGCCGCGGATCGCCGCGACGACCGGCACGAGCGAATACTTGATCCGCATGCTGGTGGCCTGGAAGTTCTTGATCATCGCGTCGAACGCGTCGATCTTGCCGGCCTGCAACAGACCCATCGCGCCCTTCAGGTCCGCACCGGCCGAGAACGGCTCGCGCGTCTGCCACAGCACGAGGCCCTTGAAGCGCTGCTCGGCTTCGCCGACCGCGTGCTGCAGGCCGTCGAGCACGAAGTCGTTGACGGTGTTCATCTTCGTCTTGAACGAGACGATGCCGACGTCGTCGCCGAGCGTCCACAGGCGCAGGCCGTCGTTCTCGAAAACGGTGGTGCCCTGATCGAACTTCTCGCCGATGATCGCGTCGGGATAGTGCTGGCGTGCGTAGACCGGGTGCGCCGAGCGCGGCAGCGCCTTGCCCTGGCCGGCCGAGTACGAGCCGTCCTTGCCGTGCACGCCGTTGCGGCCGTCGGTGACCCACGCAGGCAGCGGCGCGTCGCTCATGGCCTTGCCGGCCGCGATGTCCTCGGCAATGAAGCCGGCGACCTGCTGCCAGCCCGCGGCCTGCCACGTTTCGAACGGACCGAGCTGCCAGCCGTAGCCCCAGCGGATCGCGAAGTCGACGTCGCGCGCGGTGTCGGCGATATCGGCCAGGTGATACGCGGTGTAGTGGAAGAGGTCGCGGAACACGGCCCACAGGAACTTGGCCTGCGGATCGTTCGACGCGCGCAGCTTGGCGAACTTCTCGGCCGGGTCCTTGATCGCGAGGATCGCGGCGACCTCTTCCGACGCCGTCTGGTCGGCCGCGCGGTAGTCCTGTTTGGCAAGATCGAGCACGACGATGTCCTTGCCGACCTTGCGGAACACGCCGGCGCCGGTCTTCTGGCCGAGCGCGCCCTTGTCGATCAGGGCCTTGAGCCACGCCGGCGCCTGGAAGTACCGGTGCCACGGGTCGTTCGGCAGCGTGTCGGCCATCGTCTTGATGACGTGCGCCATCGTGTCGAGACCCACGACATCGGCCGTGCGGTACGTCGCGCTCTTGGGGCGGCCGATCGCCGGGCCGGTCAGCGCGTCGACGGCGTCGAAGCCCAGACCGAACTGTTCGGTGTGGTGCATCGTCGCGAGGATCGAGAACACGCCGATGCGGTTGCCGATGAAGTTCGGGGTGTCCTTCGCGTAGACGACGCCCTTGCCGACCGTCGTCGTCAGGAACGCTTCGAGACCGTCGAGGATGGACCGGTCGGTCGAGCGGTTCGGAATCAGCTCGACGAGATGCATGTAGCGCGGCGGATTGAAGAAGTGGATGCCGGTGAAGCGGTGGCGCAGGTTTTCCGGCAGTGCCTCGGCCAGCGTATTGATCGACAGGCCCGACGTGTTGCTCGCAATCACCGCGTTTTCAGAGAGATACGGTGCGATCTTCTTGTAAAGATCGAGCTTCCAGTCCATCCGTTCGGCGATCGCTTCGATCACGAGATCCACGCCGCGCAGAAGTTCGAGGTGTTCGTCGTAGTTGGCCGGCACGATCGCGCCCTGGCGCGACTTGTCGGCGAGCGGCGCGGGCGAGAGCTTGCCCAGGTTCGCGATCGCCTTGACGGCGATGCCGCTCTTGTCGCCTTCCTTCGCGGGAAGGTCGAACAGCACGGTTTCGACGTCGGCGTTGGTCAGGTGGGCGGCGATCTGCGCGCCCATGACACCGGCGCCGAGCACCGCAGCTTTGCGGATGCGTAGCGGTTTGAAGCTCATGGGAAACCTCGTGAGCGAAAGGAGCGGAAGTTTTAAACGAATGGTTTGACGCTTTTGCTTTAAAACGATCGTTTGGTTTTTCGGCCGAGCGCGGGCGCGGCGACGACCGGCCCGGCTGCTTACGGCGCGCGCAGGCCGGCGGCGGCGAAGCGGATCAGGTGCTCGACGGCGCGCTCGCGGTGCGTCTGCTCGGTCACGCCGGTCTTGCGCTTGATCACGCCGAAGTCGGCCATGGCGTAGGTGAGGGCGCCGGCGATGATGTCCAGGCGCCAGTACAGCTCTTCCTTGTCGAGGTTCGGCAGGCGCTGCGCGAAAGCGGCGTGGAAGCGCTTCATCACGTGGCCGTAGTTGTCGGACAGGAACTTGCGCAGCGCATCGTTGTGCTCGGCGAACGCACGCGCCAGGACGCGGATGAATGCGCCGCCGCCGGTGCGGTCGAGCGACAGGTCGAGCGCGGGGCGGATGAACGCGGACAGGAGGTCTTCCAGGTCGGAATCGGTCCGCGCGGCGGCCTTGTCGAGCTCTTCGATGCGGTGCGCGTTGAGATCGTCGAGCCGGCGCCGGAACACCTCGTTGATGAGGTTTTCCTTCGAGCCGAAATGATAATTCACGGCGGCAAGGTTGACGTTGGCTGCGGCGGTGACCTGGCGCAGCGATGCGCCGGCGAATCCATGCGTGGCGAACAACTGCTCGGCGGCGCCGAGGATGCGTTCCTTGGTGGAGAAGTGCTGGGTGTTCAAGTCGGTTCCTTGGCTTCCGTCCGCGATCGGCGCCGGTCTGGCATGCTCGCAGGCGGAATCGTAGGTAAAACGAGCGTTTGAATGCTACGAGACGATACGGTACGAGGTCAAACCGCCGCCGGAGGGAGCATAGTCGCGTCGCAGGTGTCGAGACGACCGTGCACGAAACGTGCGGATCAGCTAGAATTCGAAAGGATTTTGTCCGCTAACCCCGTATTTCTGCGCGTATTTGGTGCTAGCATCGCGCGCGGAGTTCAATCTGCTTTTCTTCCAATCTGGAGTATTTGACATGGCGCTGGAGCGCACCTTGTCCATCATCAAGCCCGATGCCGTCGCCAAGAACGTCATCGGCGAGATCTACGCGCGTTTCGAGAAGGCCGGCCTCAAGGTCGTCGCCGCCAAGATGAAGCAGCTGTCGCGCAAGGAAGCCGAGGGCTTCTACGCGGTGCACCGCGAGCGTCCGTTCTTCAACGCGCTGGTCGAATTCATGATCTCCGGCCCGGTGATGATCCAGGCGCTCGAAGGCGAAGGCGCCATCGCCAAGAATCGCGACCTCATGGGCGCGACCGATCCGAAGAAGGCCGCGCCGGGCACGATCCGCGCCGACTTCGCCGATTCGATCGACGCGAACGCCGTGCACGGTTCGGACGCCGCCGAAACGGCGGCTGTGGAAATTGCGTACTTCTTCGCTTCTACCGAAGTCAGCGCGCGTTGAGATAGGTGAGGATCAGTTCGGTGACGATGGCGAAACCCAACCTGTTCGACTACGACCGCCAGGGTCTGCGCGATTTGTTCGCGTCGATCGGCGAGAAGCCCTATCGGGCCGACCAGGTGATGAAGTGGATGTACCACCGCCACGTCACCGACTTCGCCGACATGACCGACGTCGGCAAGGCACTGCGCGAAAAGCTCTCGGCCGAGGTCGAGATCGTGCCGCCGAAGACCATGTTCGAGAAGCAGTCGTCCGACGGCACGCACAAGTGGCTGCTCGGCATGGACGGCAGCAACGCGATCGAAGCCGTGTTCATTCCCGAAACCTCGCGCGGCACGCTGTGCGTGTCCTCGCAGGTCGGCTGCGGCCTCAACTGCCAGTTCTGCTCCACCGCGACGCAGGGCTTCAACCGCAACCTGTCGACCGCCGAAATCATCGGCCAGGTGTGGGTCGCGGCCAAGCACCTCGGCAACGTGCCGCACCACCAGCGCAAGCTCACCAACGTCGTCATGATGGGCATGGGCGAGCCGCTGCTGAACTTCGACAACGTCGTGCGCGCGATGAGCGTGATGCGCGACGACCTCGGTTTCGGCCTCGCCAACAAGCGCGTGACGCTGTCGACCGCGGGCCTCGTGCCGATGATCGACAAGCTTTCCGAGTCGAGCGACGTGTCGCTCGCGGTGTCGCTGCACGCGCCGAACGACGAGCTGCGCACCGAGCTCGTGCCGCTCAACAAGAAGTACCCGATCGCCGAACTGATCGCGTCGTGCCAGCGCTATGCCGCGCGCCGGCCGCGCACGTCGATCACGTTCGAGTACACGATGCTCAAGGACGTCAACGACAAGCCCGAGCACGCGCGCCAGCTGATCAAGCTGATGCGCAAGGTGCCCTCGAAGGTCAACCTGATTCCTTTCAATCCGTTCACCGGCACGCGCTTCACGCGTTCCGACGAGCCGGTGATCCGCGCGTTCCAGAAGATCCTGCTCGACGCGGGCGTGCTGACGATGGTTCGCCGCACGCGCGGCGACGACATCGACGCCGCCTGCGGCCAGCTCAAGGGTCAGGTGCTCGACCGCACGCGCCGCCAGGCCGACTTCCGCCGCAAACTGGAACAAGGGCAGGCTGATGCCGCGTAAGTTCGCGCTGATCGCACTATTGTTTTTCCTGCTCGGCGGCTGCGCGACCGCCGCGCCGCGATCGAACGCGGACAGCAAGGGCCGCAAGGCCGCCGAAATCAACGTCGCGCTGGCGCAGGGCTATCTCAAGCAGGACAAGCTCGAAATCGCGCTGGAAAAACTCGAAAGGGCGCTTCAGCAGGACCCGAACTACGCCGACGCGCACACCGTGATCGCCGTGCTGTACGAGCGCATCAATCGCCCCTTGCTCGCCGAGGAGCACTATCGCCGCGCGGCGCAGCTGCAGCCCAAGCTCGGTGCGGTCAACAACAACTACGGCACGTTCCTGTGCCGCTACGGCCGGCTCGACGAGGCCGTGAAGTATTTCGATCGTGCGCTCGAGGATCCGTTCTACCAGACGCGCGACGTCGCCCTGACCAATGCCGGTACCTGCCGCATGCAGGCCAACCGCGCCGACGAGGCCGAAAAGGATTTCCGCGCCGCGCTGGAGACGAACGCGAACAATGCCGAGGCGCTGTACCAGCTTGCGCGGCTCTTGTTCGGCAAGAGCGATTTCCTGCGCGCGCGCGCGTTCCTGCAGCGCTTCGATTCGCTCGGCCAGGCCAATCCCGACGCGCTGCTGCTCGGTCGCAACATCGAGCAGAAGCTCGGCAACGCGCGCGAAGCGGGCGAATACGCGCGGCGCCTCAGAACCGAGTTCCCCGATTCGGAACAGACGCGCCAACTCGAATCGAGCACGCCGTCATGAAACGCCGGCGCATTCGCAAGCAAGCTGCCGCATCGAGCCTTTTCGATGTCGCCGGCGACCCGACCAGCCCTGAAGAAACCCGCCCGATCCGCGAGGATCTCCACCCCGAGCTCGCTGAAGACTCGCTCCCAATGACCGCCCATCACGACGACAACAACGACAGCGCGGTAATGGATGCCCACGCCGAAACGGCCACGGACGATACGACCCTGACGACGCCCCCGGCCGACGAGGGCCGCGAACTGTTCGTGATGCCGGCCGACGCGCAGCCGTCGACCGTGAATCTCGGCGCCCGATTGCGTGCCGCGCGCGAGGCGCGCGGCCTGTCGGTCGACGAAGTCGGTCTGCGCCTGCGCCTGCCGCAGCGTGTGATTGCGTCGCTCGAAAGCGGCGACTTCGCGCGCATCGAGCACGACGTCTACCTGCGCGGGTACCTGGCGAGCTATACGCGCCTGCTCGACCTGCCGACGAGCGCGCTCACCGACGACCTCGCGCGCGAACGCGCGCCGACCCAGCCGCCGCTCGTGGCGACCGGCCGCATCTCGCATTCGCGCTACCTGTTCCAGCGCTATTCGGTGCCGGCCGTGTACGTCGTGCTGACCGGCCTCATCGTCGCCCCGGCGATCTGGCTCGCCAGTCACGGCGGCCTCGAACGCAATCTGGCGCGCGTGACGACGCTCGACAGCGCCGACAACACGTCGCTGTCGCTGCCGCCCGATCCGAACGCCACCGCCGCGACGACCGTACCGGCGACAACGCCCGCGCCGACGCAGGAACCGGCTGCGCCGGTGCCGCACGCCGACGCGCCGCTGATGGCGTCGATGGCGCTGCCGTCGATCAAGCACGAAGAGCCGGCCGCGCCGGCCGAACCGCCGCCGCCGGCCGGCGCGTACCGCGTGCGCCTGAAGCTGTCCGAGGCGAGCTGGGTCGAGATCGTCGCCGCCGACGGCCGTCGTCTCGAATTCGGCCTGCTGCCGGCCGGTGCCGAGCGCACCTACGGCACCGACCAGGCGGTCAGCGTGCGCCTCGGCAACGCGAACGGCGCGGAGCTCGATGTCAACGGCAAGGCGGTCGATCTCGCCTCGTTCCGTCGCGCGAACGTCGCGCATCTGCGGCTCGTCGACGGCGGCGCGACGGCGCCGGCCGCTAACTGAACCGTAAGTGCTTGTTTGGCGGCGCGCGCGTCCCGCGGCGCCGCTTCTGCGCTACTCTACGGCGCCCGCGCCGGCCGCAACCGGCCGGTGCGGGCCGCGCGGTTTTCGCGCCGCCAAATCCCCAGTTCCGCCGGACGGCGGACCGACAACCAAGAAGACTCGCGCTTCGCGCGCGGGCGCAAACGGACATCGCAATGGCATTCGATACGCTCGACGAACACGAACAAGGCGAACTTGTACGCAAGTGGATACGCGACAACTCCGCGTCGATCCTGGTCGGCATTGTGCTCGGCCTGCTGCTCGTCTTCGGCTGGACGCAGTGGGAACGGCACAAGGTGCAGCGCGCGGCCCAGGCCGCGGTCGAATTCCAGACGTTCGAAACCGCGTTGACCGGCAAGAACGAGCCGGCGAGCAAGGAAGGCATCGAACGCCTCAAGAAGGACTTCGGCGACACCGCCTACGCCGTGCTCGCGGCGATGCGTGCGGCCGAGGCGGCCAGCGCCGCCAAGGATCTGCCGGCGGCCGAAGCGTCCGCGCTGTGGGCCTACGAACACGCCAAGGGCGACGCGATGAAGAGCCTCGCCGGCCAGCAGCTTGCGCGCGTGCGCCTCGGCGCCGACAAGGCCGCCGACGCGCTGACGCTGATCAACTCGCTGCCGGTCGCGGGCTACGCCGCGGCGATCGCCGAACTGCGCGGCGACGTGCTCGCGGCGCAGGGCAAGCGCGACGAAGCGCGCGCCGCGTACGAAGCGTCGCTGCAGGCGCTCGACCCGAATGCGCCGGGCCGGCAGTCGCTCGAATGGAAGCGTGACGACCTGACCGTCGCCGGGAAGCAGAACTCATGAAGAAGCGGGTCCTCGTTCCGCTGTTCGCAGCGCTCGTCGCGACCGGCGGTTGCGGCTGGTTTTCCGGCGCGAAGTCGACGAAGAAAGAAAACATCGCCGCGCCGAAGGAACTCGTCGAGCTGACGCCGACGCTGTCGGTGAAAGAAGTCTGGTCGCGCAACATCGGCAAGGGCGCCGGCAAGTCCGGCATCCGCGTCAAGCCGACGCTCGCCGACGGCAAGCTGTACACGGCGGGCGTCGACGGCGACGTGCGCGCGTTCGACGCCGCGAGCGGTCGCGAAATCTGGAAGAAGAACGTCGACTTCCGTCTTGCCGGCGGCCCCGGCGTCGCGGGCGACGTGCTCGTCGTCGGCGGTCTCGACGGCGACGTGATCGCGTTCGACGCGCACAGCGGCGCCGAGCGCTGGAAGGCGCGCGTGTCGGCCGAAGTCGTCGCCGCACCGGCGGTCGGACAGGGCACCGTGTTCGTGCGCTGCAACGACGGCCGCGTGTACGCGCTCGACGCCGGCGACGGCAAGCAGCGCTGGATCTACGATCGCGCGACCGTGCCGCTGCTGTCGCTGCGCGGCACCGGCGCGCCGGTGATCGTCGGCGACGCCGTGCTGTCGGGTTCCGACGCGGGCCGGCTCGTCGCCTTGCGCACGAGCGACGGCGCGGCGATCTGGGAGCAGTCGCTGACGACCGGCGAAGGCCGTACCGAACTCGAACGCCTGTCGGACATCGACGGCGACCTCGCGGTCGACGGCGACGTCGTCTACGCGGCGGCGTACCGGGGCCAGGTCGCGGCGCTGTCGGCGTCGAACGGCCGGCAGATCTGGACGCGCGCGCTGTCGAGCTACACCAACATCGGCGTCTCGGCGAGCCAGGTGTACGCGGTCGATGCCGATTCCGCGGTCTGGGCGCTCGATCGCACCAGCGGCTCGTCGATGTGGAAGCAGGACGCCCTCGAACACCGCTGGCTGTCGGGCGCGGCCGTACAAGGCGACTACGTCGTCGTCGGCGACCTCGAAGGCTACGTGCACTGGCTCTCGATCAGCGACGGCAAGATCGCCGCGCGCGAGCGTCTGTCGAAGAAGGCGATCCAGGCGACCCCGGTCGTCATGGGCGATCTCGTCATCGTCGAGGACATCGACGGCAAAGTCGGCGCGTATCGCGCCGCGCCGTGACAAGCCGTTCGCGGCTTGTCGCGATCCACGGATGGATCGCACGAGGGGCGGTCGCGTCGGCGGCCGATCCTCGGAGTACGTGCGCAAGCTATGCTTGCGCCGTTCGATGTGAAAACGGGCAGGAGCCCGATTTTCACTTTTGATTACGTTCGCATCGCGCCGGCGAGAGCCGGCGCGGCTTCACATCAGGCCACAACATGCTGCCCGTCGTCGCTCTCGTCGGTCGTCCCAATGTCGGCAAGTCGACGTTGTTCAATGTGCTCACCCGCACGCGCGATGCGCTGGTCGCCGACCAGCCCGGCCTCACGCGCGATCGCCACTACGGCATCTGCCGTCTCGGCGACTCACCGTTTCTCGTCGTCGACACCGGCGGTCTTTCCGGCGACGACGAAGGTATCGACGGACTGACCGCCAAGCAGGTCGAGCTCGCCATCGCCGAGGCGAGCATCGTCGTGTTCATGACCGATGCGCGCGCGGGCCTGATGGCGCTCGACCGCGACATCCTCATCGACCTGCGCAAGCGCGGCAAGCCGCTGATCGTCGCGGTCAACAAGACCGACGGACTCGACGAGACGACGAGCCTCGCCGACTTCGCGGCGCTCGGCGTCGCGACGCTGGTACCGCTCGCGGCGTCGCACGGCCGCGGCACCGACGGATTGCTCGAGGCGCTGGAGCCGCATCTGCCGGCCGACGCGCCCGAAGAAGCGCCGAGCGCCGATCTGGGCATCCGCGTCGCGATCGTCGGCCGTCCGAATGTCGGCAAGTCGACGCTCGTGAACCGGCTGCTCGGCGAAGACCGCGTCGTCGTTTCCGACATCGCCGGCACGACGCGCGATTCGATTCGCGTGCCGATCGAGCGCGACGGCAAGAAGTACATGCTGATCGACACCGCCGGCGTGCGCCGCCGCGCGCGCGTCGAGGAGGCGATCGAGAAGTTCAGCGTGATCAAGACGCTGCAGTCGATCGCCGCGGCGCAGGTCGTCGTGGTGCTGCTCGACGCGGCCGAAGGCGTGTCCGAGCAGGACGCGACGATGATCGGCCACGTGCTGAACGAATCGCGCGCGGTCGTGATCGCGGCGAACAAATGGGACAATTTGACGAAGTACCAGCGCGAGCAGTGCGAAACGTCGCTCGAACGCCGGCTCGACTTCGTCGCATGGGCCGAACGCGTGTTCATCTCGGCGCTGCACGGCTCGGGCCTGCGCGAACTGATGCGCGCGGTCGATCGCGCGCACGCGTCGGCGACCAAGCAGTTCAACTCGTCCGAGTTGAATCGCGCGCTCGAAGCCGCGTACGAGGGCTATCAGCCGCCGCTCGTGCGCGGGCATTCGCCGAAGCTGCGCTACGCGCATCCGGGCGGCACGAATCCGCCGACGATCGTCATTCACGGCTCGCGCACGAAGCATCTCGCCGAGAGCTACCGGCGCTACCTCGAAAACTTCTTCCGCAAGCGCTTCAAGCTGATCGGCACGCCGCTGCGGCTCGAATTCCGCGACGGCGAAAATCCGTTCGCCGGGCGCAAGAACGTGCTGACCGAAGGCCAGCAGCGCAAGCGCCAGCGCCTGATCCGCAACGCGAAGAAACGCTGACGCGATGATCGCGATCGCGCGCGGCGACGTCACCGCGGCGATCCTCGCCGGCGGCGCGGCGCGGCGCTACGGCGGCATCGACAAGGGTCTGGTCGAACTCGGCGGACGTCCGCTCGTCGCGTGGTGCGCCGCCGCGCTCGCGCCTCAGGCCGATGCCGTCATCGTCGTCGCGAACCGCAACGCCGAGCGCTACGCGGCGTTCGGCCGCGTGATCGCCGATCGCGCCGATGGTTACCTCGGCCCGCTCGAAGGCATCCGTTCGGCGCTCGCGGCCGCAACGACGCCGTGGCTCGTGACGGTACCGGTCGACAGTCCGCAGCCGGGCGCCGATCTCGTCGCGCGGCTCGCCGCCTCGCTCGACGACGGTGTGAACGTGGCCGGCGCGGCCAACGGTGCGCAACGCGAACCGCTGTTCGCGCTGTATCGCGTCGCCGCGGTGCGCGATCTGCCCGCGTCGCCGGCCGACCTTCCGGTGTGGCGCTGGCACGACGCGCTCGGCGCGCGCATCGTCGATTTCGCCGACAGCGCCGAACGCTTCGTCAATCTCAACACGCCCGAAGAACTCGCGCGGTACGCACGCGGGTAAACTGCCGCGATGACGAACACCGCCTCTTCGTTTCCCACTGCGATTTCCGTTGCCGAAGCACGCGCGCGCATCGTGGCGCTCGCCGCCGCGCGGCCGCTGCCGGCCGAGCGCGTGGCGCTCGACGCCGCGTATGGCCGCGTGCTCGCGCACGACGTGCGCGGCGACGACGACGTACCGGCCTACGCCAACTCCGCCATGGACGGCTACGCGCTGCGCGGCGCCGACCTGCCGGCCGAGGGCGAGCGTACGTTCGCGCTCGTCGGCGCGCGGCTCGCCGGCGACGGCCGGCCCGCGGCGGTCGGCGAGGGCGAATGCCTGCGCATCACGACCGGCGCGCCGCTGCCGGCCGGCGCCGACACCGTCGTGATCAAGGAAAACGTCCGTCTCGAAGGCGCGGGGGTCATCGTCGCCGCCGGCGAAACGGCCGGCGCGAACGTGCGGCCGGCCGGCGAGGACTATCGCGCCGGCGAATTCGCGTTCGCGGCCGGCACCGTGCTGACGCCGGCGCGCGTCGGCGTGCTCGCGTCGTTCGGACTCGTCAACGTCGCCGTCGCGCGCGCGCCGCGCGCGGTCGTGCTGACGACCGGCGACGAAGTGGTCGCGCCGGGCATGCCGCTGGAATACGGGCAGGTCTACAACTCGAACCGCGCGAGCCTTGCGGGTCTGTTGCGCGGGGCCGGCGCGCAGCTCGTGCGGCACGAACACGTGCGCGACGATCCGGCGGCGCTCGAAGATGCGCTGCGCCGTGCCGCGCGCGACGCCGATCTCGTCGTGACGTCGGGCGGCGTGTCGGCCGGCGAAGCCGACTTCATGCCGGCGCTGATCGCGCGCGTCGGCCGTGTGGATTTCTGGAAAGTGCGGATCCGGCCCGGCATGCCGATGCTCGTCGGCGAGATCGGCACCGCGCTCGTCTGCGCGCTGCCGGGCAATCCGGTGTCGGGCATGGCGACCTTCCTGACGCTCGTGACGCCCGCGCTCGCGGCGCTCGCCGGCCGATCGGACGACGTGTCCCCCTGGTATGCGCGCGTCGCCGTCCCCATCGTGAAAAACCACCGGCGCGCCGAGTACCAGCGCGCGCGCCGCGAAAGCCGCCGCGACGGCAGCGTGTGGGTGACGCCGTTCCCGCGTCAGGGGTCGGGCGTGCTGCGCAGCGTCGCCGAGGCGGATTGCCTCATCGTTCTGCCGGAAGAAACGGCGTCGCTCGCAGTCGGCGACATCGTGGAATTCCTGCCCTTGCCCGGACAGTAGGATGGCCAATCGCGACGAACTGGTGGCGGCGCTGCGCGCGCGGACGCGCGAGGTTTCCGTCGAGGCGGCGCACGCGGCGCAGCGCGCCGGCGCGCTGATCGTCGACGTGCGCGAAGACGCCGAACGCGCCGCCGGCACGCCGAGCGGCGCGATCGGCGTATCGCGCGGGTTTCTCGAACTGCGCATCGGCGAACTCGCGCCCGATCGCGACCGCGCGATTCTCGCCGTGTGCGGCAGCGGCGCGCGGTCGCTGTTCGCGGCCGACACGCTCACGCAACTCGGCTACACCGACGTCGCGTCGGTCGCCGGCGGCTACGCCGCGTGGCTCGCGAGCGGCCTGCCCGTCGATCGCGGCACGCTCGACGCCGACAGCGCCGAGCGCTATTCGCGGCATCTGCTGCTGCCCGAAGTCGGCGCGGCGGGGCAGGAGCGTCTGGCCAACGCGCGCGTCGTACTGATCGGTGCCGGCGGCCTCGGATCGCCCGCGGCGCTGTATCTCGCGGCGTCGGGCGTGGGGCACCTCGTGCTCGTCGACGACGACCGCGTCGAGCGCTCGAACCTGCAGCGCCAGGTGGTGCACGCCGATGCGCGCGTCGGCATGCTCAAGACCGAATCGGCGCGCATGACGCTCGCGGGCCTGAATCCGCGGGTGAACGTCGAACTCGTCAGCGAACGATTGCTCGCGGCGAACGTCGAGCACGTGCTGGCGGGCGCCGACGTCGTGATCGACGGCGCGGACAACTTCCCGACGCGATACCTGCTCAACGCGGCATGCGTGAACCTGAAACTGCCGCTCGTCTACGGCGCGATTCACCGGTTCACGGGCCAGGTGAGCGTGTTCGACGCGCGCCGCGACGAGTCGCCGTGCTATCGCTGCCTGTTCCCGGAACCGCCGTCGGCGGCCGAGGCGCCGAACTGCGCCGAAGCGGGCGTGCTCGGCGTGCTGCCGGGCGTGATCGGCGTGCTGCAGGCGACGGAGGCGATCAAGCTCGTGCTCGGGCGCGGCGATGCGCTGGTCGGGCGGCTGCTTTGCTACGACGCGCTCGCGGCAACGTTTCGCGAACTGCGGCTGCCGCGCGATCCGGATTGCCCGGGGTGCGGGGCGCATCGCGCGCGCGGGGCGTATGAGGATATCGCGGCGCTTTGCGCGGCGGCGGGCTGAACCCTCTCCCCCAAACGCTTCGCGTTTGGGGAGAGGGCAGGGTGAGGGGGCGACGCTGCGCACTTCGTCGAGACTGACGCAGACTCCGGCGTTTCCCCCTCACCCCGACCCTCTCCCCCGACGCCGTCGGGGGAGAGGGAGCCCTGCGGCGACGCGTCTTTGCAGTCGACAGCTATGCGTGCTTTTTCTGCGCCGCCTCGAACGCCGCGACCTGCTCAGGCGTCGCCTCGCGCTGATACCGCTTTTTCCACTCCGCAAACGGCATTCCGTAGACGCGCTCGCGCGCCGCGTCCTTGTCGATCGCCACGCCGCGTTCGGCTGCCGCTTCGCGGTACCAGTCGGCGAGGCAGTTGCGGCAGAAGCCCGCAAGCGTCATCAGTTCGATGTTCTGCACGTCCGTGCGTGCATTGAGGTGCGCAACGAGGCGGCGGAACGCCGCGGCTTCGAATTCGGTCGTGTCGACGGTCATGGCTAACTCCAGGCTGACCGCCGGATGCTAGCAAGCCCGCCGCCGGTTTGAGGCAATCCGTCCGACCGTGGATAATGCGCGCCTTGCCCGCCGGTGCTCCGGCGCATCGGCGCGCCCTGCCGCCGGCCCGAAGGAAACCGATCTCGACCATGACCGCCCGGATACTGGACGGCAAACGCATCGCCGACGAACTGCTCGACCGCATCGCCGCCCGCGTCGCCGAACGCGTCGCGGCCGGCAGGTCGCGGCCGGGCCTCGCCGTCGTGCTCGTCGGCGCCGATCCCGCGTCCGGCGTGTACGTCAAGAACAAGCGCAAGGCGTGCGCCCAGGTCGGTTTTCGTTCGTTCGACTACGACCTGCCGGCCGACACGCCCGAAATCGACCTGCGCGCGCTGATCGACCGCCTCAACGCCGATCCGTCCGTGCACGGCATTCTCGTGCAGCTGCCGCTGCCGGCGCATATCGACGCCACCGCGATCATCAACCGCATCGATCCGCGCAAGGACGTCGACGGCTTCAACGCCGCGAACGTCGGCGCGCTCGTGCTGCGCCAGCGCGGCCTGCGTTCGTGCACGCCCAAGGGCGTGATGACGCTCCTGGCGCATACCGACCGTCCGGTGCGCGGCCAGCACGCGGTCGTCGTCGGCGTGTCGAATCACGTCGGCCGGCCGATGTTGCTCGAACTGCTGCTCGCCGGCTGCACGACCACCTCGTGCCACAAGTTCACGCGCGATCTCGCCGGCTTCGTCGCGCAGGCCGACATCGTCGTGGTCGCGGTCGGCCGGCCGAATCTCGTCAAGGGCGCGTGGATCAAGCCCGGCGCGATCGTCATCGACATCGGCATCAACCGCCTCGCCGACGGCAGTCTCGTCGGCGACGTCGAATTCGACGCCGCCGCCGCGCGCGCGTCGTGGATCACGCCGGTGCCGGGCGGCGTCGGACGCATGACCGTCGCGACGCTGATCGAAAACACGCTGGAAGCCGCCGAAACCTTCTTCGACTGATCCGGAAAAATACCGTGTCTCTTCGTCGCCTTATCAAAAATGCCGCATTGTGCCTGCTCGCGCTCGGCGCGAGCGGCTGCGTCGGCCTCGTCAACAAGGCCAGCCAGCGCTTCGCCGACAACCTCGGCACGGCCATCCTCAACGAAAACGATCCGGGCACCGTGCGCGACGGCGTGCCGTCGTATCTGCTGCTGCTCGATGCGATGATCGAGGGCAATCCGGACGACGCCGGCAAGCTGCTTTCGGCATCGAAGCTGTACGGCTCGTACGCCGGCGGTTTCGTCGCCGAGCCCGTGCGCGCCAAGCGCCTCGCACTACGCGCGTACGACTACGCCCGACGCGCGACGTGCATTCGCGCGAAATCGTTCTGCGACGTGCTCGCGCAGCCGTTCGATCCGTTCTCGGCCGAGCTTGCGAAGATCGAAGCGAAAGACCTCGACGTGCTCGCCGGCCTCGGCGCCGCGTGGGCCGGCCGCATCCAGCAGGACAGCGGTGACTGGAACGCCATCGCCGACCTGCCGAAGGTCGAGGCGCTGTACGAGCGCATTCTCGCGCTCGATCCGAACTACGACGGCGGTTCGGCGTACATGGTGCTCGGCGTGTTGAATTCGCTGCGGCCGGCGCAATACGGCGGCAAGCCGGAAGTCGGCAAGCAGAATTTCGAGAAGGCGATCGCGCTGTCGGACGGCAAGAACCTCATGGCGAAGACGCTGTACGCGCAGTACTACGCGCGGCTCGTGTTCGACCAGGAACTGCACGACCGTTTGTTGAACGAAGTGGTGGCCGCGGCGCCGGAAGCGCCGAAGCTCACGCTGATGAACGTGCTGGCGCAGGAGCGGGCGAAAGCGCTGCTCGCGTCGGGCAAGGACTATTTCTAACCCGAGCGCGAGCGCGGGCATCGGAGGCAATATGAAGAAGATCGGATTCTGGCTCGGCGGCATGCTGTCGCTCGCGCTCGCGACGGGCGCGCACGCGGCCGACGTGTTCAAGGTCGCCACGGCCGCGCCGGACGGCACGGCGTGGATGAAGGAAATGCGCGCCGGCGCCGACGCGGTCAAGACGCGCACCGAAGGCCGCGTCGAGATCAAGTTCTACCCGGGCGGCGTGATGGGCGACGCGGCCACGGTGCAGCGCAAGGTGAAGATCGGCCAGCTCCAGGGCGGCGCCTTCACCGGCGGCGAAATCTCGGCCCTGAACCAGGACGTGAATCTCTACGGCCTGCCTTTCATGTTCCGCAGCCAGGCTGAAGTCGACGCCGTGCGCGCCAAGCTCGACGAGAAGATCAAGGCCGGCTTCGAACCCAAGGGCTATGTCGCGCTGGGCCTTTCGGGCGGCGGTTTCGCGTATCTCATGGGCACCCGCGAGATCAAGTCGCGCGACGATCTCAAGGCCGCCAAGGTGTGGGTGCCGCAGGGCGACGTGATCTCGGAAATCGCGTTCAAGACCGCCGGCGTCACGCCGGTGTCGCTGCCGCTGACCGACGTGTTCACGAGCCTGCAGACCGGCCTCATCGACACCGCCGCGAACACGCTCGCCGGCACCATCGCGTTCCAGTGGCACACCAAGGTCAAGTACGTCGTCGACCTGCCCGTGACCTACGTCGTCGGCGTGCTCGTCGTCGACAAGAAGGCGTTCGACAAGGTCTCCGCCGCCGACCAGGCGATCATGCGCGAGGAAATCGCCAAGGCGTTCAAGCGCCTCGACGAAATCAGCATCGCCGACAACAAGAGCGCGGCCGAAACGCTCAAGGGGCAAGGCATCAGCTTCTACACGCCGAGCGCCGACGAGAACAAGGTGTGGCAGCAGGTCGGCGTCGACTCGGCCAAACAGCTCGAAGAAAAGCACACGTTCTCGCCGGAGCTGTACAAGGCGCTGACCGACGAACTCGCGGCGCTGCGCAAGTAAGCCGATGAGCGAACCGACGCCGACGACGCAGCGCCCGTTCTTCGCGCGGCTGCACCGATTCGAAGACTGGCTGCTGACGCTGTTCGTCGTCGCGCTGATCGTTCTCGCGGGCCTGCAGATCGTGCTGCGCAACGTGTTCGACGGCGGGTTCACGTGGGCCGAGCCGGTGCTGCGCATGCTCGTGCTGTGGAGCGCGATGCTCGGCGCGCTGATCGCCGCGCGCGACGATCAGCACATCGGCCTCGACTTCATCAACCGCTTCGTCGACGGCGTGAAGCTGCGCGTCGCGCGCGTCGTCGCGCTCGGTTTCGCCACGGTGCTGTGCGGCGCGATGGCGTGGTACAGCTGGGGGCTCGTCGAACTCGATCGCGAAGGCGGCACCGAAGGCGTCGTCGGCATACCGGCGTGGGTGCTCGAACTCGTGCTGCCGGCCGGCTTCGCGCTGATGGCCGTGCGCTTCGCGATCCGCGCGTTCGCGCCGCCCAAGGGCGACCACCTGCCGGAGATCGGCTCGTGACGTGGCTGATCGTTCTCGGCTTGATCGTACTCGCCGTGCTCGGCGCGCCGCTGTTCGCGCTGCTCGGCGCGGTCGCGCTGATCGGTTTCCACAACGCGGGACAGGAAGGCATCGCGGTCGCGGTCGAGTTCTATCGGCTCGGCGACATGCCGGCGCTGATCGCGATTCCGCTGTTCACGCTCGCGGGCTACCTCCTCGCCGAAAGCAAGACGCCGCAGCGCCTCGTGCGTCTGACGAACGCGCTCGTCGGCTGGCTGCCGGGCGGTCTTGCGATCGTCGCGGTCTGCGCGTGCACGCTGTTCACGGCGTTCACCGGCGCGACGGGCGTGACGATCATCGCGCTCGGCGCGGTGCTGTATCCGGCGCTGCTGCAGGCGCACTACGGCGAGAAGTTCTCGCTGGGCCTGCTCACCGCGTCGGGCAGCCTGGGCCTCTTGCTCGTGCCGTCGATGCCGCTGATCCTGTACGGCGTGGTCGCGCAGCAGTTCCAGACGACGCCGCCGGTCAGCATCGACGCGCTGTTCCGCGCGGGCGTGCTGCCGTGCCTGCTGATGGTCGTGATGCTCGGCGCGTACAGCGCGTGGCACGTGCGGCACGTGCCGCGGCCGCCGCGTGCGGGCGCGGACGAACTGCTGGCCGCGACGAAAGATGCCGCGTGGGAAATCCCGCTGCCGTTCGTGATCCTGATCGGCATCTATTCGGGCAAGCTCGCGGCGTCGGAAGCGGCGGCGGCGACGGCGTTGTACGTGCTCGTGGTGACGGTGCTGATCCGGCGCGAGATCAGGATCGGCGACCTGCCACGCGTGATCCGTCATGCGATGGTGCTGGTCGGCGGCATCCTCATGATCCTGGGCTTTTCGCTCGCGCTGACGAACTGGCTGATTGACGCGGAAGTGCCGGACAAGCTGTTCGAGTTCCTGCGCACGCACATCCCGCAGGACCAGCCGTTCCTGTTCCTGCTTGCGCTGAACGTGTTCCTGCTGGTGTTCGGCATGCTGCTTGAGGGGTTTCCGGCGATCATCCTGCTGGTGCCGCTCGTGCTGCCGGTGGCGGTGAAGTACGGGATCGACCCGGTACATCTCGGCATCATTTTTTTGGCCAATTTGCAGTTGGGGATTTTTCTGCCGCCGCTGGGGATCAATCTGTACATCGCGAGTGCGCGGTTTCGGCAGCCGGTGATGACGCTGGTGCGCGCGTCGGTGCCGTTCTTCTTGATCATGTTGGCGGCTACGCTCGTGATTACGTATTGGCCCGCGCTTTCGCTGTGGTTGGCGCGCTGAGCGCGCGCGCTGCTTTTTCCTTTTTTGCTCGTCATCCCGGCGCAGGCTGGGATCCAGTTCTTGATTGTCGCTTTGTATTTTTCGCTTGGCTTTAAACAAGGCGTTTCGCTCGCTGCCGCGAGCGAGCAAGGGGAATTTGCTTGTCCAAATTCCCCTTGCATCCCCAAAGGACACCCCGACGGCCGCGGCCTCCGGGCATCCTGCCCTCCGACTCCGCGAGCTTGCTCCGGGGTTCGTTGATGGGCCATCCATGGCCCGTCAACGAACTGCGCACATCCTGTGCGCACCCGCTGCGCGGGCTGATCCTCCGCAATCTCGCCGCGACCGACGGGGCCCCGGGTAGAGCGGGCGGCTTCCTGCCGCCAGAAGCAACGGCAACGGCAACGGCAACGACGCGAAGCGCGGCAACTCCTTGGCTCGTCATTCCAGCGCAAGCTGGAA
>NZ_JAOVZO020000016.1 GCF_025717065.2 Tahibacter soli
AGCTCAAGTGTCTGGCCTAGGCCTAACTTCTTGTTTTTTGCTTAGCCACTAACGCATTCGCTAGCAGCGCAGAAGCGGGATTATGACTGATTTTTTTACTATCGTCAACACCTATTGCATGCGATTCACATCACTTGCTGGCCTCTGCTTCGCATCACCCGACATGAAGCCAGGCTGATCCGCATTTACAAACACTGCGCGCAGTCGCTTGTAGCTGAAGACCTCACACCACATGATGTAGCGCGCGGAGACAGAAACGCCCGGTCGGCTGACCGGGCGTTTTGCTGATATTAGCCTGACGATGACCTACTTTCACACGGGAATCCGCACTATCATCGGCGCTGAGGCATTTCACTGTCCTGTTCGGGATGGGAAGGAGTGGGACCACCTCGCTATGGTCATCAGGCTTAACTGGTTGGCTTGACTGTTCTTTGCGAACAATCAGGCCCAATTTGTAGAGTCTGCGCAGTATACCAAGATTTGGTGTACTGCGCGTCGAATCAGCTTTGATTTTGATTGCGTTCAATGCTCAGACTTCTGAAGAACGGCATAACGTGCTGTGTTACTCAACTGTTCTCTGTTGACAGCCATAGCTTTTCATAAGCTCAAGCACAGTCAAAGTTATAGGGTCAAGCCTCACGGGCAATTAGTACTGGTTAGCTTAACGCATTACTGCGCTTCCACACCCAGCCTATCAACGTCCTGGTCTCGAACGACCCTTCAGGGGGCTCAAGGCCCCGGCAAGACTCATCTTGAGACGAGTTTCCCGCTTAGATGCTTTCAGCGGTTATCTCTTCCGCACTTAGCTACTCGGCGATGCCACTGGCGTGACAACCGATACACCAGAGGTGCGTCCACTCCGGTCCTCTCGTACTAGGAGCAGGCTCTCTCAATCTTGCAGCGCCCACGGAAGATAGGGACCAAACTGTCTCACGACGTTTTAAACCCAGCTCACGTACCTCTTTAAATGGCGAACAGCCATACCCTTGGGACCGGCTACAGCCCCAGGATGAGATGAGCCGACATCGAGGTGCCAAACACCGCCGTCGATATGAACTCTTGGGCGGTATCAGCCTGTTATCCCCAGAGTACCTTTTATCCGTTGAGCGATGGCCCTTCCATACAGAACCACCGGATCACTTTGTCCTACTTTCGTACCTGCTCGACTTGTCAGTCTCGCAGTCAAGCACGCTTATGCCAATGCACTATCAACACGATTTCCGACCGTATTTAGCGTACCTTCGAACTCCTCCGTTACACTTTGGGAGGAGACCGCCCCAGTCAAACTGCCCACCATACACTGTCCCCAATCCCGGATAACGGGACCAAGGTTAGAACCTCAAACACACCAGGGTGGTATTTCAACGTTGGCTCCAAGCAAACTAGCGTCCACTCTTCAAAGCCTCCCACCTATCCTACACAGGTCTGTTCAAAGTCCAATGTAAAGCTACAGTAAAGGTTCATGGGGTCTTTCCGTCTTTCCGCGGGGAGATTGCATCATCACAAACATTTCAACTTCGCTGAGTCTCTGGAGGAGACAGTGTGGCCATCATTACTCCATTCGTGCAGGTCGGAACTTACCCGACAAGGAATTTCGCTACCTTAGGACCGTTATAGTTACGGCCGCCGTTTACTGGGACTTCAGTCAAGAGCTTGCACCCCATCATTTAATCTTCCAGCACCGGGCAGGCGTCACACCCTATACGTCGACTTTCGTCTTTGCAGAGTGCTGTGTTTTTAATAAACAGTTGCAGCCACCGATTCTCTGCGGCCTCATTCTGCTCACCAAGTAAATGGTTCACTACTAGAGGCACACCTTCTTCCGAAGTTACGGTGTCAATTTGCCGAGTTCCTTCTCCAGAGTTCTCTCAAGCGCCTTAGAATACTCATCTCGCGCACCAGTGTCGGTTTGCGGTACGGTCAATCTATAAGCTGAAGCTTAGTGGCTTTTCCTGGAAGCAGGGTATCACTCACTTCGTCTGCAAGCAGACTCGTTATCACGCCTCATCTAAGCTCTCCGGATTTGCCTAAAGGGCACGACTACACGCTTGAACCGGGACATCCAACAGCCGGCTGAGCTAACCTTCTCCGTCCCCACATCGCATTATAGATCGGTACAGGAATATTTACCTGTTTCCCATCAGCTACGCATCTCTGCCTCGCCTTAGGGGCCGACTCACCCTACGCCGATGAACGTTGCGTAGGAAACCTTGCGCTTTCGGCGAGGGGGCTTTTCACCCCCTTTAACGCTACTCATGTCAGCATTCGCACTTCTGATACCTCCAGCAGGCTTCACAACCCACCTTCACAGGCTTACAGAACGCTCTCCTACCACGTGCAATAAATTGCACATCCGCAGCTTCGGTAACTGGCTTAGCCCCGTTACATCTTCCGCGCAGGACGACTCGATCAGTGAGCTATTACGCTTTCTTTAAATGATGGCTGCTTCTAAGCCAACATCCTGACTGTTTTAGCCTTCCCACTTCGTTTCCCACTTAGCCAATTTTGGGGACCTTAGCTGGCGGTCTGGGTTGTTTCCCTCTTGAGTCCGGACGTTAGCACCCGGTGCTCTGTCTCCCAAGCTGTACTCATCGGTATTCGGAGTTTGCAATGGTTTGGTAAGTCGCCATGACCCCCTAGCCATAACAGTGCTCTACCCCCGATGGTAATACTTGAGGCACTACCTAAATAGTTTTCGGAGAGAACCAGCTATTTCCAAGTTTGTTTAGCCTTTCACCCCTATCCACAGCTCATCCGCTAATTTTGCAACATTAGTCGGTTCGGACCTCCAGCACCTGTTACGGTACCTTCATCCTGGCCATGGATAGATCACTTGGTTTCGGGTCTACACCCAGCGACTAATTCGCCCTATTCGGACTCGATTTCTCTACGGCTTCCCTATTCGGTTAACCTCGCCACTGAATGTAAGTCGCTGACCCATTATACAAAAGGTACGCAGTCACCCTTGCGGGCTCCTACTTTTTGTATGCATGCGGTTTCAGGATCTATTTCACTCCCCTCCCGGGGTTCTTTTCGCCTTTCCCTCACGGTACTAGTTCACTATCGGTCGATTACGAGTATTTAGCCTTGGAGGATGGTCCCCCCATATTCAGACAGGATTTCTCGTGTCCCGCCCTACTCTGTCTTGCGCTTAGTTCCACACCGCAGCATTTTTCATACGGGGCTATCACCCGCTATGGCCGGACTTTCCATTCCGTTCTGATATACACGATGCTAAAACGTAAAGGCTACTCCGATTTCGCTCGCCGCTACTTTCGGAATCTCGGTTGATGTCTTTTCCTCGAGCTACTGAGATGTTTCAGTTCACCCGGTTCGCCACACATGACCTATGTATTCAGTCATGAGTTACCGCTCGCGCGGTGGGTTTCCCCATTCAGAAATCTCCGGATCAAAGCTAATTTGCCAGCTCCCCGAAGCTTATCGCAGGCTATCACGTCCTTCGTCGCCTGTAATCGCCTAGGCATCCACCACATGCACTTAGTCACTTGACCCTATAACTTTGACACCGCTGACTGCAGTGTCGGTCAAGAACTCGTACAAACCCGTTTCATCGGTCTATACGTATATTGAGTATTTACGCGTTACGCCGTTCTTCATAATCTAATCAATTTGCTTGCTTAGTTGAAGTCTATGTTTGACGCAATCAAAATGCTACTAGCGGCACGGTGCTCAGACTCCCTTTACAAGAGCCTCAAGCTTTCCGCTAGCAGCGCTGATTCGACTCTACAAATTGTTAAAGAACAACAGCCAATTTGAACTGACAAACCAGAACAACCCCTCGCACTTGCAGCACGCGGATGCTTTGGTTTGTCAACTCAGAATCGATATCAGATGTGAGTTGGTGGAGGATGACGGGATCGAACCGACGACCCCCTGCTTGCAAAGCAGGTGCTCTCCCAGCTGAGCTAATCCCCCCGGATATTTTCAAATCCGTGGTGGGTCTGGCTGGATTCGAACCAGCGACCCCCGCCTTATCAAGACGGTGCTCTAACCGACTGAGCTACAGACCCACGCGTTATTCACTCGTGGCCCGTCTCGGATCTGCAGCTTGCCCCGTCTCTGCAACTGCTAGGCCAGCTCCGCAGGCTCACGCTTCATTCACTCTTGCAGTTGAATTACAGCCGATAAGTGTGGGCGCTTAAATCTGAGTACATGTGGATCTCGCTCATGCTCAGTCACAAGTGACTCAACCGTGGCTCGATCATCTTCTAGAAAGGAGGTGATCCAGCCGCACCTTCCGATACGGCTACCTTGTTACGACTTCACCCCAGTCACGAACCCTGCCGTGGTAATCGCCCTCCTTGCGGTTAGGCTAACTACTTCTGGCAGAACCCGCTCCCATGGTGTGACGGGCGGTGTGTACAAGACCCGGGAACGTATTCACCGCGGCAAGCTGATCCGCGATTACTAGCGATTCCGACTTCACGCAGTCGAGTTGCAGACTACGATCCGGACTACGACCGGTTTTCTGGGATTAGCTCCCCCTCGCGGGTTGGCAGCCCTCTGTACCGGCCATTGTATGACGTGTGTAGCCCTACCCATAAGGGCCATGATGACCTGACGTCATCCCCACCTTCCTCCGGTTTGTCACCGGCAGTCTCATTAGAGTGCCCTTTCGTAGCAACTAATGACAAGGGTTGCGCTCGTTGCGGGACTTAACCCAACATCTCACGACACGAGCTGACGACGGCCATGCAGCACCTGTGTTCAGATTCTCTTTCGAGCACTCCCAAATCTCTTCAGGATCTCTGACATGTCAAGGGTAGGTAAGGTTTTTCGCGTTGCATCGAATTAAACCACATCATCCACCGCTTGTGCGGGTCCCCGTCAATTCCTTTGAGTTTCAACCTTGCGGCCGTACTCCCCAGGCGGTCAACTTCACGCGTTAGCTACGTTACTGAGAAGAAACCCTCCCAACAACCAGTTGACATCGTTTAGGGCGTGGACTACCAGGGTATCTAATCCTGTTTGCTCCCCACGCTTTCGTGCATGAGCGTCAGTACAGGTCCAGGGGATTGCCTTCGCCATCGGTGTTCCTCCGCATATCTACGCATTTCACTGCTACACGCGGAATTCCATCCCCCTCTACCGTACTCTAGCCATGCAGTCACAAATGCAGTTCCCAGGTTGAGCCCGGGGATTTCACATCTGTCTTGCATAACCGCCTGCGCACGCTTTACGCCCAGTAATTCCGATTAACGCTTGCACCCTACGTATTACCGCGGCTGCTGGCACGTAGTTAGCCGGTGCTTATTCTTCAGGTACCGTCATTAGGCTTCTGGGTATTAGCCAGAAACCCGTTTCTTCCCTGACAAAAGCGGTTTACAACCCGAAGGCCTTCTTCCCGCACGCGGCATGGCTGGATCAGACTTTCGTCCATTGTCCAAAATTCCCCACTGCTGCCTCCCGTAGGAGTCTGGGCCGTGTCTCAGTCCCAGTGTGGCTGGTCGTCCTCTCAGACCAGCTACAGATCGTGGCCTTGGTGGGCTTTTACCCCACCAACTAGCTAATCTGATATCGGCCGCTCCAATTGCGCGAGGTCTTGCGATCCCCCGCTTTCACCCTCAGGTCGTCATGCGGTATTAGCCACTCTTTCGAGTAGTTATCCCCCACAACTGGGCACGTTCCGATATATTACTCACCCGTTCGCCACTCGTCAGCTTAACCTGTTACCGTTCGACTTGCATGTGTAAGGCATGCCGCCAGCGTTCAATCTGAGCCAGGATCAAACTCTACAGTTCGATCTTGATTTTACTCAACGGAATCGACTAAAACCACAACAAATTTCTTTGCATGATTCCAATCAAATATTTCCGTGAGCGTTTAAAGTCAAGAGACTTGATACTCGGTCACCCGAATATCAAGTACTCATCTTCAAACGCCCACGCTTATCGGCTGTGAATTATTAAAG
>NZ_JAOVZO020000017.1 GCF_025717065.2 Tahibacter soli
AAGCTGCTGGCCGCGCCCTCGTCGCTCGAGCGCGCGCGCCACACGGTGGTGTTGAGGGACGCGCCGCTCGCCTCGTACGACGGTTCGCTCAACGGCTATCCGACGCTGCCGCGCAACGAATCGGGCGCGAACCAGGGCCGCGTCGACGTGAACTCGTCCGCGGCGCGCGCGTACCTGAACCTGCTCGAGCAGAAGCAGAACGCGTTTCTCGCCGCGGCCGGCACGCAGGTCGGCCGCGCGCTCACCGCCGACGTCACGCTGCGCCACGCGGTCAACGCGGTGATCCTCGACCTCTCCGACGCCGAAGCGCAGGCCCTGCGCGAGCGCGGCGACGTGATGCTGGTCGAACGCGAACGCCAGCTCGAACTGCTGACCGACCGCGGCCCGGCGTTCATCGGCGCGCCGTCGATCTGGGACGGCAGCGCCACCGGCGGTGTCGCGACCAAGGGCGAAGGCATCGTCGCGGCCGTGCTCGACAGCGGCATCAACTGGCAGAGCCCCGCGTTCGCGGGTACCGGCCCGATCGACGGCTACGTGCACGTCAATCCGCTCGGCGCCGGCAACTATCTGGGCCTGTGCGGCCCGACGCCGCCGAACGCCGATCTGGGCCGCTGCAACGGCAAGCTGATCGGCATGTACAACTTCACCTCGACCTCGCCCACGCGCAGCGCGACCGACGACGACGGCCACGGTTCGCACACCGCGAGCACGGTCGGCGGCAACACCTGGGACGCGCCGTTCGGCGGCGGCACGTTCCGCATCTCCGGCGTCGCGCCGCACGCGAACATCATCGCGTACAAGGTCTGCGTCGGCAGCTGCCCGAGCTCGGCGATCACGCAGGCGGCCAACCAGGCCGTCGCCGACGGCATCGTCGACGTCATGAACTTCTCGATCTCCGGCGGCGGCTCGCCGTGGACCGACGCCAACTCCGTGGCGTTCCTCGGCGCGCACAACGCCGGCATCTTCGTCGCCGCCTCGGCCGGCAACAGCGGTCCGGCGGCCGGCACGTCCGACCACCAGGAACCGTGGGTGCAGACGGTCGCGGCCTCCACGCACGACCGCGTGCTCGGCTTCAACCTCGACGCCACCGGCCCCGGCACGCCGCCGGCGAACACGCAGAACATTCCGCTGCGTCCCGGCGCGCCGCCGATCCAGACCGGCGATTTCATCGCCGCGCCGATCGTCAGGAGCCCCGGCTTCGCCGACGGCACCACCGACGGCTGCACCGCGTTCCCGGCCGGCACGTTCACGCGGCCGTACGCGCCGCCGGCCGACCGCGTCTTCGCCGACGGCTTCGACCCGCCGGTGGCCAATCCGCCGCCGGTCGGCGCCATCGCGGTGCTGAACCTCAACCAGAACAACTCCGGCTGCGGCAGCGGCGTGCGCCAGACCAACGCGGTCGCGGCGGGCGCCATCGGCGTGATCTTCGTCGACGCGTTCTACATCAACCTCGGCGCGGCCGGTAACGCCTGGTCGATGCTGCGCTCGAACTGGGACAACCTCGCGCTGCTCGACCCGGCCACCGTCACCGTGTCGATCACGCTGCCGGCGCGCGCCTATCCGGGCACCGGCGACGTCGTGGCCGACTTCAGCTCGCGCGGTCCGCGCGCCCTGGCCGGCAACCAGTTCCTGGTCAAGCCCGACATCGCCGCGCCCGGCGTGGACATCCTCGCCGCGTACCAGGCCAACGTGGGCGCCACGCCGAACGCGAACGAGACGGCGCTGGAGAACGGCACGTCGATGGCCAGTCCGCACATGGCCGGCGGCGCGGTGCTGCTGCGCGCGCTGCATCCCACGTGGACGCCGATGCAGATCAAGTCGGCGCTGATGCTCACGTCCAAGACCGCCGGGCTCGTCAAGCAGAGCGGCCAGCCGAGCGATGCGTGGGATCGCGGCGCGGGCCGCGTCGATCTCGCCGCCGCCGCCAAGGCCGGCCTCGTGCTCGACGAAACCGGCGCGAACTTCCTCGCCGCGAACCCGGCGACCGGCGGCAACGTGGCGAACCTCAACCTGCCGAGCCTCGCCACCGCCAGCTGCGTGGGCACCTGCACGTTCACGCGCACGGTGCGCCGCGCGCTGACCGGCGCGCAGACCTACACCGTGTCGACGGCCGGCTTCCCCGGCTCGGCCGTCGCGGTCACGCCGGCGAGCTTCACGATCGGCAGTTCCGGCACGCGCGCGCTGACCATCACGGTGCAGAGCCAGCTGCTGCCCGAAGCGGCCTGGGCGCTCGGCGAAATCGTGCTGACGCCGGCCAGCCCGGCCGAGCCGCCGATGCACATGCCGGTGGCGATCCGTCCGGGCGGCCCGGTCATCGCGACGACGCCGACGGCGCTCAATGCCACCAGCGACCTGACCAGCGTCCAGACCCTGACGATCAAGAACCTCGGCAATCCGACGCTGAACTGGACCATCGGCACGAGCGGCACCGCGCAGGTGACCCCACTCAACACCGTCACCACCGGCAACGGCCAGCAGGGCGGCTTCTACAACGGCAGTTCGCGCGGCTACTACTGGGCGCAGAACTTCGACGTCACCGCCCAGACGCACGTGACCACGCTGCGCGCCAACGGCTTCACCCTGCCCAACACGACGCTGACCACGAGCAACACGCCGTCGGTGACCTTCAGCATCTACGCCGACGCCTCGGGCGTGCCCGCCGGCGCGCCGCAGGGCTTCGGCGCCGCCCCGCTGTGGACGTACTCGAACACGATCGGCACGCCCAACGGCATCACCACCACGAGCGGCAACCTGCAGCTGAACCTCACCGCCGCGAACGTCGCCGGCACGCCGCTGGATCTCGCCCCGGGCCGCTACTGGCTGATGGTGTGGCCCACGATCAACGGCCAGGGCAACGCCACCGCCGGCAATCCGCTGTGGGCGTGGCGCGTGAGCTCCGACCCGCAGATCGGCGCGCAGCCGCAGCTGTACGCGCCGTGGGACGACCCGCTCAACTGGCAGTTCGACGTCGACACCAAGACGATGTCCGCGTTCGTGCAGGGCACGGTCGACTGCACGCAGCCGGCGTGGATCGGCTACAGCAACACCGGCGGCGCGCTCGGCTTCGCGGGACAAACCACCACCGACGCCACGTTCAACGCCGCCGGCCTCGCCGCCGGCACCTACCGCGCCACGCTGTGCCTCAACAGCAACGCCACGAACGCGGCGACGCTGCCGGTGCCGTTGGAATTCACGGTAATCCGTCAACCGCCGACGCTCGCCAACGCGTTCGCGCCGGCGGCGGTCACGACCGGCACGACGAGCGTGTCGACGGTGACGCTGACGAATCCGAACGCCGTCGACGCGGTGCTGACGCACGACTTCGTCGACCGACTGCCGCCGGGCGTGTTCGCCGCGCCGAACGCGACCGCGGCCACGACCTGCGTCGGCGGCACCGTGACGGCGAACGGCGAGGGCACGGCGGTGACGCTGTCGAGCGGGGCGCAGATTCCGGCGAACGGTAGCTGCACCGTGACGGTCGACGTACGCTCGCGCTACCCGCAGATGTATACGCAGACGATCGCGCCGGGCGCGCTGCGCACGAACGCGGGCGACAACGCGGCATCGTCGAGTGCGACGCTCGCGGTGGCCTCGATCGGCATCGGCGGCTTTCCGCCGGCCGAAAACTTCGACGGCGTCGTGCCGCCGGCCTTGCCGGCCGGCTGGACCACTTCTGCGATCGGCAGCGGCGTGCCGTTCGTGACGCAGGCGAGCCTGTCGCACACGGCCCCCAACGCCTTGTTCGTGCCCGAGCAGGAAACGCAGGGCCAGTCTTTTCTGACGAGCCCAACCGTCGCGGTCGCGGCGGGCGCGCGACTGACATTCCGCCATCGCGTGCGGACCGAGGAATACCTCGACGGCGGCACGCTGGAAATTTCGGTCGACGGCGGCGTGTTCGTCAACGCCGAAGACGTCGGCGCGCTGTTCGTCAGCGGCGGGTTCGGCGGTTCGATCGCGCGCGTGACCGACTGCGACGCCGAGCCGCTTGCGCCTTACGGCTGGGTGCTCAACACCGGCAGCGGCAGCACCGGCACGTCGGCGGTCAATATCGTGCTGCCGAATGCGATGGCCGGGCACGACGTCGCGTTCCGCTGGCGCCACGGATCGGACTGCAGCGTCAAGGAAGAAGGCGGCGGCTGGTGGATCGACTCGATCAACCTCGACACCGGCAACGGCATCACGCTCGCGAACG
Source organism: Tahibacter soli (assembly GCF_025717065.2). GTDB lineage: Bacteria > Pseudomonadota > Gammaproteobacteria > Xanthomonadales > Rhodanobacteraceae > Tahibacter > Tahibacter soli. Next base: position 4,193 of record NZ_JAOVZO020000017.1, read on the forward strand.
CGTTCGAACCGACGAACACGATCACCGGCACGGTCGCCTCGGAAGTGATCACGCTAGGCAGCACGCGCGCCGATCCCGTGACGCTGACGGCCGCACTGACGACGAATCTGCCGAACGGTCTCGTGTTCGCCGATCCGCCGAACGCGTCGACGACCTGCGCGAACGGCGCGATCACGGCCATCGCCGGCACGCGCGCGCTGACGTTCGCGGCCGGCGCGGTCATTCCCGCATTTGGTACTTGTACCGTTCGCTACGATGTCGTCACGCAGAACATGGGCATGTACAAGCACACGCTCGCGGCGAGCGCGCTCAAGACGAGCGGCGGCAACAATCTGCAGCCGACGAGCGCGATCTACCAGGCGGTGACGCCGGGCGTGCCGACGATGACGACGAGCTTCGAGCCGCCGCAGTTCGCGATCGGCGGCCTGCCGCAGCTCGCCTGGCTCGGCGTCAACGGCATCTTCAACGCGAATCCCGCGACCGGCGTGCAGCATGCGCGCGTGCTGTCGAACGGCGGCAACTACCCGATCCAGAACGCGTCGGCGCTGATCTCGCCGACCTTTCCGCAAGGCGCGACGCAGTACTCAATCGCGACCGCGAAGCTCTCGATCGGCCAGCTGGGTACCGGTTCGACCTGGTTCTTCAAGCCGGTGAACGAAACGCTGACGCCGCCGATCACCTACGTGGTGTTCGAGCGCGACACGCATGCGATCCGCGTGTTCGACGGCGCGACCGGCACCTTCGTCGACACCGGTGCGCTGTGGTCTGACACCGCGTATTTCGAAGTGAAGATCGTCGTCGAGCGCGCGACGAAGGCGCTGCGCGTGTGCCTGAACGGCGCGACGATCTACACCGGCGTCGCGGCCGACGCGCACATGCGCCTGCTCGAATTCGGCGGCGTGATGGAACCGGGCTCGACCGGCAGCACGCTCGACGTCGACGACGTGACGCTCGACAACGTCAACACCGACGGCGGCTGTACGCCCTAGGGCGTGTTACAGGCCACTAGCGACGATCAGTCGATCGCCGGCCGGCCGGCGTCGCCGGCCAGCTGCCGCAGGATCCGCGCGAGCTTGTGCGGATTGCGCTGCACGTACACGCGATGGATGCGTTCGCCGTCGCTCTCGTACGCCTGCGCCGATTCGAGCACGCCGTCGAAATAGCGCAACAGGCCCCAGCCGCCGTTGAGCGGCACGATCTCGACGCGCAGGCTCTCGCTGTTGCGCAACGTCCGCGCGAAGAACAGCCGGGCGATGCGGTCGGCGCCGACGAGCGGTTCGGGCATGCTCGGCACGATGCCGCCGCCGTCGCCGAGGAGCCGGGACGTGCCGGCGAGCAGGGCTTTCATGCCGTCGAGATCGCCGCCCGTCATCGCGGCGACGAAGCGTTCGAGCAGGCGCCGGTGCGCATCCGCGTCGACGCGATAGCGCGGACGATCGTCCTGCAGCTGCGCGCGGGCGCGAAACACGATCTGCCGGCACGCGGCTTCGTTCTTGCCCAGCGCCGCGGCGATGTCGGGATAGTCGACGTCGAACACGTCGCGCAGCAGGAATGCCGCGCGCGCTTCCGGCGACAGGCGTTCGAGCAGCGCGAGCAGGGCGACCGACAGATCGCCGTACCGCGCGTGCGTCTGCTCCGGCGTCGCCGGCGCGTCGGTCGGCACTGAACCGGTGAGGATCGGTTCCGGCAGCCAGATGCCGACGTAGTGCTCGCGCGCGGCGCGCGCCGAGCGCAGGCGGTCGATCGCGCGGCGCGTGGTGGTGGTCACGAGCCACGCCTCGGGGTTGTCGACCGCGCTCTGCTCGGTGTCGTGCCAGCGCAGCCAGACGTCCTGCACGACGTCCTCGGCGTCGGCCACCGAACCGAGCATGCGATAGGCGATGCCGTGCAGCCGGGGCTGCAGGCGGGTGACGATGTCCGTAGCGTCGTGCATGCCACAGCATAGCGCGGCGCACGCCCGCGGGCGCCGCGCCGCGGCCGGTCACTCGACCGGAATCAGCACCGGCGCGTCGCGGTTCTTGATGAGGAATACGAGAAACTTCGCCGGCTGGGTCGCGCTCGCGTTGCGGCCGACCGTGTGCACGTCGGCCGGGCCTTCGTAGAACGTCTGGCCCGCGGTCAGCGTCACTTCCTTGCCGCCCCTGACGCCCATGACGATGCTGCCTTCGAGCACGTAGATGAAGCCGTGCGCGTCGTGGCGATGCACCGGATCGGCGCCGCCGGGGGGATACTCGACGGTGATCATCAGCACTTCCTTGCCGGGATGGTCGGCGAGCGCCTGCGTCATCAGCGGCGCGACGTTCGGGCCCGGCGCGCCGCCGGTCGAATGCGCGAACGCGGGAGCGGCGGCGAGGGCGGCCGTCAACAGCAGTGCGGTTCTGTACATGGCGCTTTATCCCTTTGTGCGGAGAGATCAGGCGAGATTGGCCTTGTCGAGACCGAACGCCTTGTCCTGCGAGCCCGGCACGCTGCGGAACGCGACGCTGGCGCGGTTCCAGCCGTTGATCGCCATGACGATGAAGGTGAGGTTGGCCAGTTCCTTCTCGGAAAACTCGCTGCGCGCGTGCTCGTACACGTCGTCGGGCACGCCGTGCGGCGGCAGCGTCGTCAGCGCCTCGGCCCACGCGAGCGCGGCGCGTTCGCGCGGGCTGAACAGCGGCGATTCGCGCCAGACCGCGACGTGGTGCAGGCGCAGCGGACGCTCGCCGAGGATCGTCGCCTGCTTGGAATGCATGTCGACGCAGAACGCGCAGCCGTTGATCTGCGATACGCGCAGCTCGACGAGGAACAACAGCGGCAGCTCGATCGCGCCGCTCTTGAGCGCGGTGCTGAACGCGAGGAACAGCTTGAACGCTTCGGGCGAAGCGGCGGCGTAGTTGAGGCGTTGGGTCATGACGGTCTCGTGGACTTCGCGGGAGTGCGTTGCCCACAGCGTAGGGTCGGCCGTCGTGACCCGGTAGGTGCGTCGGCGGACGCACGATGTTGCGCGGCGCGCACCAATCGCGCGTGACGGACCGTCACGCGCGCGTGCGCTCGAACGTCTATGCCTGAGCCGTGCTATCGCGCCGGCGGCATGCGTTCGAGAAAGTCGAGGATGTAGTCCGCGGAGAGATCGGGATACTGATGCTGCGGGCCGTGACCCGTTTCCGAGAAGTACACGAACTGCGCGTTGCGCATGCGGCCGATCAGCGCGAACCAGTTCTGGCCGACGGTGCTCGGATCGTTGTCGCCGCAGACGACGAGGATCGGCAGGCGCGTCTGCACGAGCTTGTCGCGCCTGCCCGGCGCGTCGGCGCGAAACGCTTCGCCGGCCTTGAAGTACGTCTGGAACAGCTGCGGCGTCGACGGAATCTTCTCGTCGACGCCCGGTCGCGCGTAGATGCGCGCGCGCGATGCCGCCGCCGCGGCGCGGCTCGCGTCGGATGTCGGTTCGAAGAACAGCACCTCCTCGTCGGCGAGATCGTTGACCGGTTTGATCGCGCGTTCGATGAACACCTGCTTGATCGGGTATTCGACCGGCCCCGGCGGGTTCGTCGCGACGAGCACCGCGTGCGTGATGCGCTCGGGCTTGTCGAGCAGCAGCGCCTGCGCGACGAGGCCGCCCCACGACCATCCGAGAATCGCGTAGCGGTCGAGTTTGATCGCGGTCGCGAAATCGTCGACGAACGCGGCGGCCTTGCCGACGTCGTCGGGCAGCGCGCCGGCCGAGTGGCCGACGCCCGGATAGTCGACGGTGATCACGCGCCGCCGCTGCGCGAGCGCATCGAGAAACCGCGGATCCCACGTGTCGATCGTGCCGCGCATGCGCGTGGTCAGCACGAGCGGCGGACCCGAGCCGATCGAGCGGTAGGCGATGCGGTCGTCGTTGACCTGCACGTACCGCGTTTTCGCGGTCGCGGCGGTTTCCTTGGCGACGGCGGGCAGCGCGACGACGGCGAACAGCAGCGCGGCAAAGAGGGAAAACTTCATCGGTCTCTCCGGATCGTCAGGCGGGAACGGGTTGCGCGACGAGGCCGAGCGCGCGCGCGACGCCGTCGCCGTAGGCCGGATCGGCGCGGTGGCAGTTTTCGACATGGCGCGCCTTGATCTGCGCCGCCGCGTCGCCGAGCGCGCGCGCGGTGTTCGCGAACAGGCGCTCGCGCTCGGCCGGTGTCATCAGCCGGAACAGATCGCCCGGCTGTTCGTAGTGGTCGTCGTCGACGCGATGGTCGTGATGCCTCGCGTCGCCGTCGAGTGCGAGCGGCGGCGCGGCGACGTCGGGGCTGTCGGGCCATTCGTCGACGCTGTTCGGGTAGTAGCTCGCGGTGCGGCCGAGATTGCCGTCGGTGCGCATCGCGCCGTCGCGGTGATAGCTGTGAAAAGGGCACTGCGGCGCGTTGACCGGAATCTGCGGAAAGTTCACGCCGAGCCGGTAGCGCTGCGCGTCGCCGTACGAGAACAGTCGCGCCTGCAGCATGCGGTCGGGCGAAAAGCCGATCCCGGGCACGACGTTCGCCGGCGAAAACGCGGCCTGTTCGACATCGGCGAAAAAATTCTCCGGATTTCGATTGAGCTCCAGCACGCCGACCTCGATCAGCGGAAACTGCGCCTTCGGCCACACCTTCGTCAGGTCGAACGGATTGTGCCGGTGCGCGCGCGCCTGCGCGTCGGTCATCACCTGGATGCACAGGCGCCAGCGCGGAAATTCGCCGCGTTCGATCGCGTCGAACAGATCGCGCTGGTGGCTTTCGCGGTCGGCGCCGATCAGCGCGGCGGCGTCGGCGTCGACGAGGTTTTCGATGCCCTGTTCGCAGCGCAGGTGGAACTTCGTCCAGACGCGCTCGCCGCGTGCGTCGACGAGGCTGAACGTGTGGCTGCCGAAGCCGTGCATGTGGCGGTAGCTCTTCGGAATGCCGCGGTCGCTCATGACGATCGTGACCTGGTGCAGCGCCTCGGGCAGCAAAGTCCAGAAATCCCAGTTGTTCGTCGCGCTGCGCAGACCGGTGCGCGGATCGCGCTTGACCGCGTGGTTGAGATCCGGAAACCGCAGCGGATCGCGGAAGAAGAACACCGGCGTGTTGTTGCCGACGAGATCCCAGTTGCCCTGCGCGGTGTAGAACTTCACCGCGAAGCCGCGGATGTCGCGTTCGGCGTCGGCGGCGCCGCGTTCGCCCGCGACGGTCGAAAAGCGCACGCAGACCGGCGTCGCGCGGCCGACTTCGCCGAACACGTGCGCGCGCGTGTAGCGCGTGATGTCGTGCGTCACCGTGAACGTGCCGAACGCGCCCGCGCCCTTGGCGTGCATGCGGCGCTCGGGTATCACTTCGCGATCGAAATGCGCGAGCTTCTCGATCAGCCAGATGTCGTCGAGCAGCGCCGGGCCGCGCGGGCCGGCCGTACGGATGTTGAGATTGTCGGCGACCGGACAGCCGTTCGCGTGGGTAAGCCGCTGGGTCATGACGCGCTCCCGGGAAGATTGCGCGCCAGCATGCGGGCGCGGCGATCCGGCGTCGTGCGGCAAAGCGCGGTACGCGCGCTCCCCCATGCGGGTGAGGTCAGTCGGCGAAGTCGCCGAGCATGCCGCGGCGCAGTGCGATGTGCACCGCCTGCGTGCGGTTGTGCGCGCCGAGCTTTTCGAAGATGCGCGTCAGGTGCGACTTGACCGTCTCCGACGAGATGTCGAGCTTCGTGCCGATGCGCTTGTTCTCCAGGCCCTCGGCGATCATCGCGAGAATCAGGAGTTCGCGCTCGGTCAGGGGTTCGCTGCCGAGGTACGTCGCGATGTCGGCCGACACGTCGGCGCACAGATAACGCCCGCCCGCATGCACCTTGCGGATGCAGGCGACGAGTTCGCTGCGCAGCGTCGTTTTTAGCAGATAGCCGGCGGCGCCCGCGCCGATCGCCTCGCGCGCGTTCGCGTCGCCGCGAAACGTGGTCAGCACGACGACCTTCGCGCCCGGAAATTCCTCGCGCAGCGCGCGCACGCCCTTGAGTCCGCCCATGCCGGGCATCTTCAGGTCCATCAGCGTCACGTCGGGACGCAGCTTGCGGAACGCGTCGATGCCCGACTCGGCGTCGGCGGCGCCGCCGACCACGGCGAAGTCGGCTTCGGATTCGAGCATGGCCGCGAGGCCTTCGTGCAGCACCGGATGGTCGTCGACGATGAGGATGCGAATCGGCATGGCGAGGCTCGTCGGACGTACGGTCAGTTGGCGCGCGCGCCGGGATAGGCGCGTGCGGCGGGCAGGAACATTTTCACTTCGGTACCGCCTTCGGCGCGGCGCCTGAGGGTCAGGAGCGCCCCGGCGATCTGCGCGCGTTCGCGCATGCCGCGAATGCCCCAGTGGCCGTCGGTGCGGCCGGCGTCGTCGGGCAGGCCGACGCCGTCGTCGATCACCGTCAGCAGCACGCCCTCGTCGGTGTAGGCGAGCGTCGCGCGCACCTCGGTGCCGTGCGAATGCCGGAACGCGTTGGCGATCGCCTCGCGACCCACCTGCAGCAGTTCCTCGTACGCGACCGGTTCGAGCGGCCTCGGCTTGTGCGGTACGGCCACTTCGCACAGAAGCTTTTTCTCGACCGCGAGGTCGCGCGCGTGGCGCTGCAGGCCGTCGGGCAGGTCGAGCGTGCTCGCGAGCGGATCGCGCAGCGCGCTGACGCGGTCGCGGCCTTCGCGCAGCACTTCTTCGGTGCGATCGAGCGCGCGTTCCATGCGCGCGCGCAGCGGATCGCCCGGGGCGAGCTTGGCGGCGATGCCCTGGAAGCTCAGCAGCAGGCCGTGGATGCCTTGCAGCAAGGTGTCGTGCAGGTCGCGCGCGATGCGTTCGCGCTCGCGCAGCCGCGCGCCCATCTCGGTGCGGATGCGCGCGGCGACGCGCCGCACGCGCTGCACGTAAGCGAATGCCAGCACGAGCGCGACGGCAAGGGCCACGAGCGCGTAGAAAGCCGGCGTCTGGTGGAATGCCGGCAGCACGCGGAACGCAAGACGCGTCGGCTCGGCCGACCAGTCGCCGTCGCGGCCCGAGGCGGCGATCTCGAGCATGTAGCGCCCGTGATCGAGGCGGTTGAACGCGATCTGCTGCTGCGTACCGGCGACGAGCCACGGATCCCAGTCGCCGTCCTTGGAAAAACGGTAGCGATAGCGCGTGCGTTCGGGCCGCTGCGCGGTCGGCGCGGCGTAGTCGACGGCGATGCGATACGTGCCCGGCGCGAACGCGAGATCGCCCGTCGCCTCGCGAACGACGTCGTCGACCGTCAGCGTATCGACCACGACGGCCGGCGGGCTCGATGCCGCGGCCAGCGCGTCGGGACGCAGGCGGTACAGCTCGTTGCGCATCGCGAACCACAGCGTGCCGTCGGCGCTCGCGGCGATCGACGGGAACGGTCCCGACAGCGCGGTCGATCGCAGGCCGTCCCAGTGATCGAGCCGCGTGTAGCGCACTTCGCGCGTGCCCGCCGCGAGCGCGCCGCGCCACTCGCTCGCGGGGATGCGCGTGACGCCGTCGGCGCCATTGAGCCACACGTCGCCGTCGGGCCGCACGATGAGGCCGGTCGCGCCGAGAAACGCATCGCCGCCGATGCCGACGAGCGTGACGAAACGCTCGCCGTTGCGTACCGCGATGCCGCGCGTGCCCATGACCCACAGGCTGTCCGGCGCGACGATGATCTGCGCGGGGCTGCCGACGTCGACGCCTTCGTCGATGCCGTAGCGGCGCGCGCCGTTCGCGTCCACCGCGACGACGACGCGGTTGGCGCCCATCCACAGCGTGTCGTCGGCATCGAACGTGAAGCCGTTGAGCAGGAGGTCCTTGGGCACCGGCAGGTTGCCGTTCGGAATCCAGCGCTCGCCGTCGAGCCGGTACAGCGCCACGCCGTTGCGCCCGATGCCGATCCACAGCCGGCCGGCGCGGTCGCGCCGTGCGCCGCGCGGCGCCGCGCCGCGGTCGAGCTCGGGAATCGCGATTACGCGCTCGCGGCCGTCGACGATGCGCGTCAGGCCCGGCGGCGCGATGCGCGAGACGAAGAATCCGCCCTGCGGATCGGCGTCGAGATGCACGGCCGTGCGCGTCGCCTCGATGTGGCGTTCCTGCACGATCGCCTCGTCGGGCGCGAGTGCGCGGTCGAGTGTCGCAAACGTCGCGGTGGCGTCGCCGGCTTTCGCCGCGGCGGTCCACAGCGTGCCGTCCTCGCCCTTGAAGTACGGACCGGGTGCGGCGCCCGCATCGCCGATGTGCATCAGTCCGCGCGTATAGCTAGCAAGCCACACCGAACCGCCGTCGCCGGGCGCGAGGCCGCCGCTCGGCGTGTCGGTGCGTTCGGCGACCGGGCGGCGCAGCCGCGCGATGCCGCTGGCGCCGTACACCCAGATCGCGCCGTCGTCCGACTCGAATATGCCGCTGCCCTTGATCTCGATCGACTCGACGCGGCGCATCAGGTCTTCCGGATCGTTCGGGTCGAGCGCGCCGACGTCGGCGACGCGCATGAGGCGGTCGGGGCGCGACCACCAGAGCATGCCGTCGCGGTCGAACAGCACGGCGGCCATCTCGTCGGCCCGCCAGCACGGGCCTGCCGGCGAAACGCGGCACAGGTTGCTCGCGCCGTTGTGGTTCGCGTACCAGAGGCTGCCGTCGGGTGCCGCGACGAGGCGCGACGCGATCGCGTCGGGCCCGCCCGGCAGCGGCAGCTGCCGCACCGCGCCGTCGGGCTCGACGACGTGGATCGCGGTCGGTGTCTTGATCCACAGGCGCCCGGCGGTGTCGCGCTGGAGATCGTCGATCGGTTTGTCGACGAGCTCCGGCACCGGCGAGAACGGGACGAACACGTCGCCCTTGCGTTTGAACAGGCCGCCGCGCGTCGCCGCGATCACGCGCTCGCCGTCGACGAGCAGCGTCTGGACCGAGCGCTTGGCCGGCGCGTTCGGCAGGCCGGTGGTCGCGCCGAAGATGCGCACGTTCGCGCCGCGGATCGCCGATATGCCGCCGCCGATCGAGCCGACCCACAGCGTGTTGTCGGGCGCCGCCGCGAAGGTGGACGCGCCGTCGGTCGGTGGCGGCTTGCCGTCCGGGCCGCGCCAGCGCGTGAAGCGCATGCCGTCGAACCGGTGCAGCGACGTCGACGACACGACCCAGATGAAGCCGTCGCCCGTCTGCGTCATGAACGCCTGCGTGGTCGGCGCGCCGTCGGTCGCGTCGTAGCGCGTCACCTGGTAGCGGTCGAGCGCGACCGGTCGCGCGGCTTCGGACGCATCGGGCGCGAACGCGCCGGCGAGCAGCAGCACGCAGAGGAATGAACGCTTGCCGGTCACGACGCCCCCAGAACGATCCACGACGACGAACGCTGCGAACGCATCCGGCGTGCGCTAATTGAAACTCCACCGTATGGATTATCAGTTTAGGCAGGCGCCGCGACATCCGTAAAGGCGCGGCCGGTCACCCGAACGGGGGAGCGCGCCGGCGCGTGGATGTCCGATTCGCGCGGCGCGCCCGGCGCCTAACGTGCTGGCTCGGAACAGACGGCCGCGACGCGGCATCGGCGCCACCGACAGGAGGATTCGCGAATGCTCGTGAACGTGCCGCGCCTGGACGCGCTGCTCGAGCGGCATGCCGACGCGCTCGGCGCCGACTACGCCGCGTATCGCAACCACACGTACAGGGTTGCCAATTTCCACTTTCTGCTCGATGCCGACGGCGACCTCGACAAGCTCGCGATCGCCGCGGCGTACCACGACCTCGGCATCTGGACCGCCGGCACGTTCGACTACCTCGCGCCGTCGATCGCGCTCGCGACGGCGTACCTCGACGAAATCGGCAAGGCGGAATGGGGCGGCGAGGTCGCGGCCATGATCGACAACCATCACAAGCTCACGCGCTGCCGCGCCGGCGTGCCGGCGTCGGCCGAAACGTTCCGCCGCGCCGACTGGATCGACGTCTCGCTCGGGCACCTGCGCTTCGGCCTCGCGCGCTGCGCGGTCGTCGACGTGCTGCGCCTGTTTCCGAACGCCGGCTTCCACCGGCTGCTCGCGCGGCTGTCGCTGCGGCGCCTCGTGCGGCATCCGCTGCGGCCATTGCCGATGTTCCGCCGGTGAACCCGATCCCGCCCTCCAAGGATGTAGACCATGAAAAAATCCCGACCGCCGCCGCGATGACGTTCTGAGCCTGCCCGGCAAGCCGAACCGGTAGCTTTTCGCGTCCGCGCGGCGGGGCGGTTCCCTTCGCCGCGACCGTGCCGCCGCGCGGACGACTTTCTTTCGAGGTGAGCCATGCTCGGCATTACGACTTTCGGTTTGTTCCATACCGCGATCAGCCTCGTCTCGCTGTTCGCGGGCCTCTACGGCCTCGCGCGCTACGGCGAGATCCGCTACGCCAATCCCGGTGGCAGGCTGTACGTACTCGTGACGATCGTGACCTGCGCGACCGGCTTCTTCATCGTGCGGCACGGCGGCTTCAGCGAAGCGCATGCGCTCGGCATCGCGACGCTCGTCGTGCTCGCCGGCGCGTGGTTCGCCGATCGCGATGCGCCCGATCGCGGCGCGCGGCGCTGCATCGCGGCGCTCGGCTACACGCTGACGGTATTTTTCCACTTCATCCCGGGATTCAACGAAACGCTGACGCGCATTCCGGTCGGCGCGCCGTTCGTGTCGGGGCCGCGCGATCCGGTGCTGCTCGCGCTGGTCGGCGCGACGTTCGGCGTGTTCGCCGTGATCGGTGCGCTGCAGGCGCGGCGGTTGCTGGCAAAGGCGGCCGTCGGCATCTCCTGAAGCGGTCGCGATTGCTGACAGTTGCGCCCCCCGAAATCCGAAAACCCTATCGAGGGCTCGTCTTTCGGCGGCCCCGCTCAGGGGTTCGTCATGCATTCGGTTGCGCGCACACGCCGGCTACTCGCCGCTCTCTCCGTTCTTCTCATCCACGTCGGCGCGGCTGGCGCCGCGCCGTTCGCATTCGTGCCGAAGGCGGGCGCCGCGAAGGTCGCCAAGGTCGATCTCGCGACCGGCACGACCGTCGCCGACATCGTCGTTACGGGCGGCCCGCTCGCATCGACCGTCAGCCGCAACGGCCGGCGCGTCTACACGGTGCTGCAGTCGGCCGGCAAGGTGGCCGTGATCGATCCGGTCACCAGCACGGTCGTCACGAACGTGACGGTCGGCACGCAGCCGTGGAGCGCGACGCTGTCGCCGGACGACAGCCGCCTGTACGTGATGAACAACACCTCGAACAACATCAGCATCGTCGATACCGCGACCGACACGGTCGTCGCGACGATGCCGGTCGCCTCGCAGCCGCAGCGGCTCGCGGTATCGCCCGACGGCACGCGCGGCTATCTCACGGCGTCGCCGAACACCGTGCAGGTGCTCGATCTCGTCAATCGCACCGTGATCGCGTCGATCGTCACCGGCAACCTGCCGAATGCGATCGCGCTCAACGCGGTCGGCACGCGCGCGTACGTCGCCTACGCCGGCGACAGCACGGTGCGCGTGCTCGACACGACGACGAACACGATGGTCGGCTCCGTCGCGCTCGGCACGAACAAGGCGCCGAACGGCATCGTGCTGTCGCCGAACCAGCAGACGCTGTACGTGAGTCAGTTTCTCGCGAACCAGACCGTCGAGATCGACGTCGCGACGCTCACGCTCGGCACGGCGTATACCGTCGGCGCGCGGCCCTACGGCATCGACATCACGGCCGACGGCTCGCGCGTCTACGTCGCGAACCGCGACGGCGGTTCGCTCAGCGTCATCGACACGGCCGCGCACGCGGTCGTCGATACGATCTCGCTCGGCGCGACTTCGCAGCCGTGGGCGATCGGGCGCTTTCTGCAGCCCGAAGTGCCCGTCGCGATTACGAGTGCGGCACCGGCGGGCGGAAAGTGGCATACGCCGTATTCGTTCGCGATCGCGACGAGCGGCGTACCGGCGCCGGTCGTCAGCGTCAGTGCCGGCACGCTGCCGCCGGGGCTCTCGCTCGGCGCGAACGGCGTCATCGGCGGCACGCCGACGCAGGTCGGCACGTTCAACGGCGTGCTGCAGGCCGTGAGCGGCGCGACGACGGTGACACAGCCGTTTTCCATTGAGATCGTGCCCGACTGGCCCGTGCCGCCGACGATCGACAACGTCGTGCCGGGCGACGGCACGGTGACCGTGTACTTCACGCCGGCGCCGGCCGACGGCAACGCGCCGGCGACGATGTTCAACGCGTTTTGCGGGTTCGCGGGCAGCAGCGCGACGTCGCCGATCGTCATCCAGGGTCTGCCGAACGGCGAACCGGTCACGTGCACGATGAACGCGATCAACAGCGCCGGCGGCGGCGTCGCGTCCGCGCCGTTCGGACCGGTGACGCCGGGCGTCGCGCCAGGCTTCGCCGCGTTCGCGCCGCCGCGCGCAACGTGGAATAGTGCCTATAGCTACATTGTGTCGGCGACGGGTTCGCCCGCGCCGACGCTGAGCGTCGCGAGCGGCGATCTGCCGCCCGGCCTCACGTTCGACGCCGCGAGCGGCACGATCGCCGGCACGCCGACGGCGGCCGGCAGCGCGACGGTGCGCCTGACCGCGACGAACGCGATCGGCACGGTCACGAGCGGCGACCTGACGATCGTCGTCGACGCCGTGGTGCCGGCGGCGCCGGCATCTGTCGTTGCGACGCCGGGCGACGGGCAGGCGAGTCTCGCATTCACGGCGCCGAGCCACTGGGGTGGAGAAGCGGCGGGCAGCTACCGGGCGGCGTGCACGCCGGGCAGCGGCACAGCGACGGGCACCGAGTCGCCGCTGACGATAACGGGACTGGAGAACGGCGTCGCGGTGACGTGTTCGGTCAGCGCGGTCAACAGCGCGGGCACGGGGCCCGCGACCGCAGCCGCTCCGGTGACGCCGGGCGTCGCGCCGACATTCGACGCGTTCGCGCCGCCGCATGCGACGTGGAACGTGGCGTACAGCTACACCGTCACCGCAACGGGTTCGCCGGCGCCGGTGCTGAGCGTGGCGAGCGGCGACCTGCCGCCGGGCCTCGTGTTCGACGCCGCGACGAAAACGATCAGCGGCACGCCGACGACGGCCGGCAGTGCGACGGTGCGACTGACCGCGACCAACGCGTTCGGCAGCGTCACGAGCGGCGATCTCACGATCGTCGTCGACGCGGTGGTGCCGGCCGCGCCGGCGTCGGTGATCGCGACGCCGGGCAACGCGCAGGTGAGTCTCGCGATCGACGCGCCGAGCCATTGGGGCGGCGAAGCGGCCGGCAGCTACCAGGCGACGTGTACGCCGGGCAGCGGCACCGCGACGGGCACGACGTCGCCGCTCGTCGTGACGGGGCTCGCGAACGGCGTCGCGGTTACGTGCTCGGTCAGCGCCGTCAACGGCGCCGGTGCGGGGCCCGCGTCGACGGCCGCGCCGGTGACGCCGCGCGCGCCGGCCGATCTCGGTGTCGACGTCGACAACGCGACCGACTTCGTGGCCGGCGGCGCGACGGTGACGTACCTGATCATCGTGGGCAACGACGGACCGAACGCGGTGACCGGCGCACAACTCGTCGACGTGCCGCCCGACACGCTGACGGCGGTGACGTGGACGTGCACGAGCGCCGTGGGCGCGACGTGTCCCGCCGCGAGCGGCACGGGCGCGATCGACGCGACGGTGAACCTGCCGGCCGGCGGCAGCCTGCACTACACCTTGAGCGGCAATGTGCCGGTGCTGCCGGAGGCGCCGCTTGTGCACAGCGTGAGCGTGCTGGCGCCGAACACGGTGCTCGACGGCAATGCGGCGAATGATTCGGCCGTTGATGGGCCGGATGCGGTGGGGATCTTCAGTGACGGGTTTGATTGAATGTGGCGCAGACATGACGGACGGGCACGGCAAGCGTTCGCATCTGACGAGCCCTATGGTGCGATGAGATCGTGAACGAAGAGAAACCGCTGTCCGAGCCGGCGATTGAATCGGGATTTGGCCGCCGGGATGATCGACGCACCCGCGACACCCGATAAAGGCCATTGCGTATGCGAACGCTCGTCCGATTCGTCGTTGCATACGCCATGATCGCCGCGACGCCTGCGCTGGCGTGTACGTGCAATCCGCTGACAGTGGCCGAAGCCCTCGACGGCTCGGATGTCGTTTTCGCCGGCGTCGTGGAGGCTGTGCACCCCGTGGATTCACTGACGGACCGGGAGCCGCGTGTCGTCGTCGACTTCGCCGTCAAGCGCGTGTGGAAAGGTGAAGTCGGGGAAAAATTCTCACTGCACACCAACATCGAGGCGTCGAGTTGCAGCGGCATGTGGCGCGAGCATGCCAGGACGGGGAAGTCCTGCTGGTCTACGGCTTCAAGCAGAACGGCGAGCGCTGGAAAACCGGCGGCACCTTCACGGTGCGGCCGGAGGATCGAACGACGATCGACGAAAAGCGGCTCAATTCCGTCGACGATGCAGCGCCCGCCTACACGACGAACACTTGCTCACGGACGAAGACAGTGAAAACGGCGGTGGAGGACTTCGCCGAACTCGGCGAGTTTCGTGAGCTGGCGCCGCTTTCCGTCATGCCCGACCCCTAACTGGGTGGCGGCAGCTGGAAAGTAAGCGAAGGCGAGGTGCTCGCCTACTGCAGGTAAGGGCACTGCGGTTCATGGTTGCGGCTTGTCCGACTTCTTGGCGGCGGCGAGATGTCTTGCCTCGGACTGCAACTCCTTCAGATCGTCGTCGGCTTCCCGATCGGCAGCCAGCGTCTCGGCCGAGCGGCGACGGTCATCGAAGGCGGCATAGCGCTCACCGACGATCGCTTCCATCCGCTCGTGCGATACGCGGCCGGAGCCGGCCAGTACCGAGCGCTCGTTGAAGTCGAGGAAGCGGTCGGTCTGGACGATCCAGTCGGCCATACGCGTTTCGAGGCGACGCACGGCACGGTCCTCGGCGAAATCCAGAAACATGGTGACCAACCGATTGAGCTGGTCGAGTTCCTGAGCGTCGAGGTAGTTCTTTGACACGAGTGCGTCGGACTTGCGGACGCGGTCGCCGGTCCAGTTCGTCAGCGCCATGTTGTCGGCGTCGGGATCGGCGCGCTCAACGATCAGCTCGGCGGCGGTGCGACCGGTGATCGCGTACACCAGCTTGTTCTGAATGGTGGCGAAGAAGGTCTTGGCGGTTTGCGCGGTGCCGTCGTAGTCGCTGCTGCTCGTTTTGAACAGGTCGCGCAGCTTCTGGTAGAAGCGCTTCTCCGAACTGCGGATGTCGCGGATACGGTGCAGCAGCTCGTCGAAGTAGTCGGCGCGCTCGGCGTCCTTCAGACGCTGGTCGTTGAGCAGAAAGCCCTTGACCAGATACTCGGACAGGGTAGTGCCGGCCCAGCGGCGGAACTCGGCGCCGCGGGGGGAGCGGACGCGGAAGCCGACGGCGAGGATCAACTCCAGTCGATAGATTTTCACGCTCCGGCGAACCTCGCGCGCGCCTTCGAAACGAACTTGTAAGTAATCCTTACAAGTTGCCTCTTCCGTCAGTTCGCCGTCGTCATAGACCGCGCGGACGTGCTGCGTGATGTTCTGTGACGTGGTCTCGAACAGGTTCGCCATCTCGGCTTGAGTCAGCCAGACGGTACCGTCGGCGGCACGCAGATGAATATCGGTGCGGCCGTCGTCGGTGCGATAGAGAATCAGTTCGCCGTTGCTGTCGCTCATGCGGTTTCCTTGGCCTTGCGGCCTCGCTGGGTTGCGGTGGCGCCGCACGCCTGCGCGGGGCGGGCCGTCGCGCTCTGGCGTGGCGTCGAGGCCAACCGTACTACAAGTCGAAATCGAGGTAGCGCGCGATGATGGAGCCTTCCATCTGCTCGCTGCGGCGGTGCGCGGCGAGCACGGCGTCGAGGTGGTACAGCGTGATCGAACGCCGAGCCTCGCTACCGCCCTCGGTTTGAACTACCGAGGAATCCTCGGTAGTTGCTTCGCGGACGAGTTCGCCGTCCTCTTTATCGACTCGCGAACTGGGGGCGCTCGGTGGCGATGCGTTCCAGGGTGCGAGCGATACGATCGCGCGCGACGCCGAGTACCGCGACGAAGTCGAGTTGCGCGGAGATGTAGCACTCGATCGCGGAAGCCTGCTCGGGCAGAAGACTGGCGGTTTCCTCGGACTTGCCGAAGCGTTCGACGAGTTGCTCGGAATCGTTGGCAAGAACGGCGAGCGCTAAGCGCCGCGGGATATGCGACTCGACATCCTGCAACGACGCTTCGAGATCGTGCATTTGTGCCATCGTGAACATGGCGGGGAAGGTGGCGGGCGCTCGCTTGCGCGAGCTGCGAGACTTGGCGGTGGTCGCGCGAGAACGGGAGTTTCCTTTCGTCGACATGGGCACTTCCTCGTGGCGGGCGGATGGACGGCGATGCACCTGTTTCAGGTGCATTCGAGCATGCCACTATTTTAGTGTCAAGTGCCGAGACCTGCCGCAGTGGCATACTGGCCGCATGGCAGACCAAGAACCCATCAAGACGCAGCTGCGGCTCTCGCCGGAACTCCACCAACGAATGACGGCTGCCGCGAAGGAATCGGGGCGATCGATGAATGCCGAGATCGTTCATCGTCTGGAGGGCAGCCTTGGCGTGGCGCTGGCGAATGAGCCGGGAGCGCCGCGAGCCGTGGCTTTGCTGTCGGCTATCGCAGAACACGCCGAAACGCTTCGGGCACTGGGGCGCGAACTTGGGAAGCTCGACGAGAAAGAGATTGCTGCGGGCTTCGTCGAGAGAGGAGGGGCACCGCCCAGGCGGCGGGCACGCTAGGCTCGATGTCGGCACCGACAATGTCGGCCTGCATCCCAAGAAGACCTACGAGGACGGTGAACCCATCCGGGAAGGGTCTATCGAGAAGTCCTCGGTAGATCCCTCCATAAAGGAAGCAATCTTCAGGACGACAAGGGTATGAGCAAGAAGATCATCGTGATCGCAGGCCCGAACGGCGCGGGCAAGACAACGTTCGCGCGTTCGTTCTTGCCGCAAGAAGCGCATTGCCCGCGCGTCATCAATGCCGACTTGATCTCTACCCGACGCCGAGGTCGCTATCGCTCGCGTCGCCGGGCGCGTGCGGCAAGGTGGGCACGACATTCCTGAAGACGTGATCCGCCGCCGCTTTGCTGCGGGCCTGTACAACTTCGAAAACGCGTACAAACTGCTGGTAAACGCTTGGACCACATACAACAACCAAGGCGAGAGCCCGATCCTGCTGGAGTGGGTAGAAAACCCGTGACTACGAAAGACATCTCCGAAGCAGAAGACCCCGATTTGCGCGCCTCCATCGCGGCGATGCGTCGCGCGGCTGAGCTCGCCCGTGAAACCGCCATTCGCACTGATACGGATCTTGTCGTCGTGAAGGACGGTCGGCTTGTCCGCATCCCGGCGCACGTTTTGCGTGAAACGCGTGCTGCTGTGATGAAGAAGACTACATAACCACCAGCCCGCAACAGCAGGTGGCGATTTCCTGGATAAGCTTGGCGATGGTGTCCTTGAGACCTTGTGCCATCCGGTCACTCCCGAACGTGGAGTCTTTCTGGGTAGCACGCGCGACGGCCATGTTGCCTAGGGCACAGACATTGCTGTTTTGCCCAATTCGAAGCGGCACACGAGCTGCGGCCCTGATGGGTGTCGTTGCACTATGATGGTGCGGACTCCCCCGTTCGCACCATCGTGGAAATCACCGCCCTCTGGAACCAGCTCAGCACGGCCGTCGCGCACATCGACGACGGCCTGCGTCTGCGCGCCCCGAACGCCGCGCTGTGCGAACTGCTCGGCCTCAGCGCCCGTCGCCTCGAGGGCGAATCCTTGGCGCTGCTCGCCCCCGAGCGCGCCGAGCTGCCGGACGCCGCGCGCCGCGCCGCCGCCGAGCAGCGCATCGTGCAGTTGCGCGCGTTTTCGCTCGCGCCGCCGCTCGGCGATCCGGTCACCGTCGACATCGCCTTCAGCCCGCTGCCCGACGGCGGCGTGCTCCTCGAGATTCACGCGCTGCCGCCGGCGTTGCCGGAGTCGACCGTGCGCCTGTCCGAATCGCTGCGCGGTTTCGCGCACGAGGTGAAGAATCCGCTCGCCGGTTTGCGCGGTGCCGCTCAGCTGCTCGGTCGTCGCGTCGCCGAGCCGGAGTTGAAGGAACTTGCCGATCTCATCATCGCCGAGGCCGATCGCCTCGGTGCGCTCGCCAATCGCCTTTTGCAAGGTTCCGGTAAGCCACATCTGGCCGTTGTGAACATTCACGAGGTGCTCGAGCGCGTCGCCGCCTTGCTCGCCGCGCAGGAGCGCGCGCCGATGCTCACGCGCGACTTCGATCCGAGTCTGCCGCCGTTGCGCGGCGACGCCGATCGCCTGACGCAGCTGTTGCTCAACCTTGGCCGCAACGCGATCGAGGCCGGCGCCGATCGCGTCGTGCTGCGCAGCCGTGCCGAGCACGGCGCGCGCATCGGCGAGCGCGTCGTGCGGCTCGCATTGCGCGTCGACGTGCTCGACAACGGCCGAGGCGTGCCGCCCGCGCTTGCCGACACCTTGTTCTTGCCCATGGTCAGCGGTCGCGCCGACGGCAGCGGTCTCGGCCTCGCGGTGTGCCGCGAGATCGCGCGCGAGCACGGCGGCGCGGTGAGCTGCCGCAGCCGGCCCGGCGAAACCGTGTTCACGCTGTTGCTGCCGTTCGGAGATTCGCATGGCTGATCGCGCGCCGCCCGACGCGGCAACCCTCTGGCTCGCCGACGACGATCGCGGCGTGCGCTTCGTGCTGGCCGCCGCGCTGCGCGAAGCCGGCCTCGCGGTGCGCGAATTCGAAAACGGCGATGCGCTGCTCGCCGCGCTCGGCGGCGACGCGCCCGATCTCGTGTTCACCGATGTGCGCATGCCCGGCGTCGGCGGCCTCGCGCTGCTCGAACGCCTGCACGCCGAGCGTCCCGCGCTGCCGGTCATCGTGATGAGCGCGTACACCGATATCGCGACGACGGCCGCGGCGTATCGCCACGGCGCGTTCGACTATCTGCCGAAGCCTTTCGATCTCGACCAGGCGGTGGAAGCCGCGCAGCGCGCGCTGGCGCAGCGGCGCACGTCGGCGCCGCCGCCGGCCGCGCCGGCGCGCGATCCCGATCTCGAGCTGATCGGCCACTCGCCGCGCATGCGCGAAGTGTTTCGCGCGATCGGCCGCGTCGCCGCGAGCGGCCTCAACGTGCTGATCACCGGCGAAACCGGCACCGGCAAGGAGCTCGTCGCGCGCGCGCTGCATCGCCACAGTGCGCGCGCCGATCGCGCGTTCGTGGCGTTGAATACCGCGGCGATTCCGTCGGAACTGCTCGAGTCGGAACTGTTCGGCCACGAGGCCGGCGCGTTCACCGGCGCCACGCGCCGTCATCCCGGCCGCTTCGAGCAGGCCGATCGCGGCATGCTGTTTCTCGACGAAATCGGCGATATGCCGCTTTTGCTGCAAACGCGACTTTTGCGCGTTCTGGCGGAAGGCGAGTTCTACCGCGTCGGCGGTCGCGAGCTGATTCGCGCCGACGTGCGCGTGATTGCGGCGACGCATCAGGATCTGGAGGCGAAGGTCGCGCGCGGCGAGTTTCGCGCCGATCTCCTGCACCGCCTCGACGTCGTGCGCATCCAGCTGCCGGCGCTGCGCGAGCGGCGCGAGGACATCGCGCTGCTCGCCGAACATTTTCTCGCGCGCGCCGCGCACGAGATGCGTCTGGAACCGAAACGCTGGTCGGCCGCGGCGCTCTCGGCGCTCGCGGGTTTCGACTGGCCGGGCAACGTTCGGCAGCTCGAAAACCTGTGCCGGCGGCTCGCCGTGATGGCGCCGGGTCGCGAAATCCGACCCGGCGATCTGCCGTTCGACTCGGTTGTCCCAGCACCGTCCGGCGAAGCGGACTGGACCGTCGCGTTGCGCCTGTGGGCGGAGCGCGAGCTCGCACTCGGGCGGGAGAAGCTGCATACCCGGGCGTCGGGAGAGCTCGAGCGCGTGCTGTTCGACGCCGCGCTCAAGGCGCATGACGGGCATCGCCAGAACGCAGCCAATGCTTTAGGTTTGGGTCGTAACACCTTGACCCGCAAGCTCGGAAGCTCCCGCCCCCGACGCCGCTGAGGCGACCGGCCGCAACGTGGCCGTATTTGCCGAAAACGCTCCGATTGCGCTTCGAATTCGCAGTACTTGTTTCACTAGCCTATACCGTGGAGGATGGTACGGGCCGGGAGTCGTCGCGTGCGTTCGGGGGGTCTGCGGGTGGGCGGACCAAAAGGTACGACGACGGCCAGGTCAATGCAGTTCCTGCTCTGAACCTTGGCTTGGGGGTTTACATGTTTACGTTGAGAACTTTGTTTGCGTCAGCGCTGTTGCTGGCGACCGGCGGCGCCTTTGCCCAGGGGACGATCACCTCGGGCGGCGCGAGCTACGTACACACCGCGTCGCACTGGGACGTCTCGCCCGAAGCGAACTTCACCGGCGTCGGTACCGGCGATCAGCTGTTCGAATCGGGCTGGTGGTTCCGCATCGAAGGCGACACGCAGGAAACCGTGTTCACTGCGCCGACGTCGAGCAACTACACCGGCAACACCGCGACGCTCAACTGGACCGACCTCGCCGGCCGGGGCCTCGGCGTTGCCAAGACGATCGTGCTGACGAGCCCGGGCGCGGGTCAAGGCGAAGCCGGCACGACGATCGCCGTGACGAACAACGGTGCGTCGGCGATCACGCTGCATCTGTTCAACATGGCCGACCTCGACGTGAACGGTAGCGCCGGCACCGACAATGCCGTCGTCGTGGACGCCAACAACCGTTACATTCGCATCAACGATGCGACGGCCGGGCAGTGCGAGTATCGCGGACCGGGTTCCGTCGGTTACCTCGTGCTGCCGTTCGCGGCGGCGACCGACGTTGCCGCGCAGCTGTCGAACACGACGGTGACGAACTTCGCGAACACCGGCCTGCCGTTCGGCCCCGGCGATTTCACCGGCGGCTTCCAGTGGACGCTGCAGCTCGCCCCCGGCGCCACCGGCACGGTGCAGCTGTACATCGCCTGCAACACGACCGCGACGCCGGTCTCGCTGCAGCGCTTCAGCGTCGACTGATCGTTCGCGATCCGGGTATGCGAAAGGGCGGCCGACGGCCGCCCTTTCTTTTGGCGATTGACCCGGCCGCGCGCCGCGGGAAAAGTACGGCCCGTGGCTGCCGCGACGGCGCCGCGAACCGACACGAACGAGACCCGCATGACCGACATCACGATACGCGCCGCGACGCGCGACGACATCGCCTTTCTCGTCGACGCCAACGCGTCGATGGCATGGGAAACCGAACGCAAGACGCTCGATCGCGACGTGCTCGCGCGCGGCGTCGCCGCGGTGTTCGACGAACCGCGGCGCGGCTTCTACCGTATCGCCGAACGCGACGGCGCCGCGGTCGGCTGCCTCCTGATCACGTTCGAATGGAGCGACTGGCGCAACGGCGACTGGTGGTGGATCCAGAGCGTCTACGTGTCGCCGACCGCGCGGCGGGGCGGCGTGTTCGGCGCGCTGTACCGCGACGTCGAGGGTCAGGCGCGCGCGAACGGCGCGGTCGGGCTGCGGCTGTACGTGGAATGGGAGAACGAGCGGGCGCAGCGCACGTACGCCGTGCTCGGCATGCAGCAGGAGCATTACCACATGTATCGAACAGGATTTGTCGCGTTCGATTGATCGGCCGGCGGAGCGCTCAGCGGTAGCGCCCCGGCATCGCGATGAATTGCAGGAACTCGGCGCGCGTGCGCGCGTCTTCGCGGAACGTGCCGAGCATCTGGCTCGTGGTCATCGACACGCCGGTCTTGTGCACGCCGCGCGTCGTCATGCACTGGTGTGCGGCCTCGACGACGACGGCGACGCCGCGGGGATGCAGCACGTCTTCGATGCAGTGCGCGATCTGCGCGGTCATTTTCTCCTGCACCTGGAACCGCCGCGCGAAGCCTTCGACGACGCGCGCGAGCTTGGAGATGCCCACGACCTTGTCGGTCGGCAGGTAGCCCACGTGCGCGCGGCCGATGATCGGCGCCATGTGGTGCTCGCAGTGCGATTCGAATTCGATGTCGCGCAGGACGATCATTTCGTCGTAGCCGGCCACTTCCTCGAACGTGCGGCGCAGGTATTCGGCCGGATCGGATTCGTAGCCGGAGAACCAGTCTCCGTACGCGTCGACAACGCGGCGCGGCGTGTCGATGAGGCCCTCGCGGGTGGGATCGTCGCCGGACCAGCGCAGCAGCGTGCGGATCGCGGCTTCGGCGTCGGCGCGCGCAACGCCGTGCCGGGTGTCGTCGGAACTCATGCGTGCTTCCAGGCAGCAAAAGGATGCCTAGTCTACGCCTCGCGCGTGAGGATCTCGTCGGTCAGGCGGCGCAGGGTTGCGATCACCTCGCTGCCGCTGCGCGGCCTGCCGGACATCGCCACGCGCGCGCGCAGCGCCATCGTCAGCGCCTTGAGCGGCGCGGCGTTCGATTGTTTCGCGGCGGAAAACGCGTGCCGGCCGACGTCGGAGTTGAAGCGGTGCAGGTCGAAGAAGAAGCGTTCCTGGCCGTCGGTCAGAAAGCCGAGCACGGGCAGCGCGGACGCGGCGTCGTCCGGCGACCGGTGGCAGCGCATTTCGCGTTCGAGGCACAGCCGCGTGCCGGTTTCGACGAAGCGCGCGAACGGTTCGGCGACGTTCGCGGTGTCGAGGTCGGCCGCGATCAGCGCCAGGTCGAGCGCATGCGCGATCGCCGGATCGTCCCGCCAGCCCGGCACGTGCTTGTCGAGCTTCGCGTCGAGCTTGGAGGCGAGCGCGCCGCCGGACTGCACGAGGTCGACCGAGTTGTATTCCCAGTCTTTCGCCGGCGGTCGCGCATCGAACGTCGAACCCGCGATGGTGAGTTCGAGCCCGACGTAGAAGCGCGCGTCGCGTTCGCGCGAAAAGCCGACGCGGTCGAGGATGCGGAACGCCTCTTCGATGCTCGCGCGCTCGTTGCTGCCGACGCCGGCGCTGTACTCGGCCGGCTCGCGCTGGCGCAGGTCGTGGCACGCGGCGAACAGGCCCAGCAGCAGCCAGTCGGCGAGGCCGAGCGCGTCGCGCCCGATCTCGTCCATCAGCCGCGCGATGCGGCTGTCGAAGATTTCCAGAATGTGCTGTTCGTTGTGATACGCGTGGAAGTCGTCGCCCCAGCTGCCGTGACGCAGGGCCAGGCGCGCGTAGGCGAGTTCGACCGCGGCGTCGCAGCGATCGAGCAGCGGCGCGTCGGCGCCGGACGCGAGCGGCGCCAGCGCGACGCGTCGGCGCGCGAGCGCATCGGCGAGCCCGGACGGCCGCGCCGCGAGGCGCGCCCGCGCGCGCGCGACGTCCGGCACGGCGTGCTCGGTCGCATCTTCGGCGAATGAATGCGGAAACGGCAGGATCACGTGCGACCGGGCCCTCTCCAAGCCGACCGCAGTATAGGGCCTCGACGGCTTTTCGGTAGCGGTTCTGAGCGGGACGGCGAGCGTCGCGGCGAGGTCGGGTCGCAGATTCATGCCCGCCCCATTGTTCATGGATTCCACAATGCCGCCGTGCGGCGGTTGGCAGATCGATGCCGTGGCGTTCAGAGCCAGCCGCGCTGCGCCATCGACACCGGGGCGCCGGCGCCGATGACGAAATGATCGAGCAGGCGCACGCCGATCAGCCCCACGGCCTGGCGCAGCTCGAGCGTCAGCATGCGGTCGGCTTCGCTCGGCTCGCATTCGCCCGACGGGTGGTTGTGCGCGACGATGATCGCGGCGGCGTTGTGGCGCATGCAGGCGCGCACGACTTCGCGCGCGTGCACCATCGTGCCGTCGACGGTGCCGCGAAACAGCTCTTCGAACGCGATCACGCGGTTGCGCGTGTCGAGAAAGAGGCTCGCGAACACCTCGTACGGGTAGCCGTGCAGCCGCGCGCGCAGATAGGCGGCGGAGTCGAGCGGGTTGGTCAGGCAGTTGTCGCGGCGCAGGTCTTCGGCGAGGCAGCGCCGGGCGAGTTCCAGTCCGGCCATGAGGCGGCTCGCCTTGGCTTTGCCGACGCCGCGCGGCCTCGGCATTCCCGTGCGCAGATCGAGCAGCGAGCGCAGGCTGCCGGCGTTGCGGATCAGGTCGCGGCCGAGATCCACCGCGTTGCGGCCGCGCGTGCCGCTGCCGATCAGGATCGCGACGAGCTCCGCGTCGGACAGCGCGTGCGCGCCCAGCGCGAGCAGTTTTTCGCGCGGCCGTTCGTGCTCCGGCCAGCTGAGTATGTTCATGAGGGGGTTTCCGCGCTGCGATTCCGTGCGCCTAGATTAGTCAGGAGCGTGCAGTGGAGCCGAGCGCCGGACGCCGGCTTTCCCTTAAGCTATCGACGCGTGGTTTCCTAGGAATCTTCCGAATGGGTGTTACAGGGCTGGCGCAGGTGCGCATCCTGCTCGGCGTGTCCGGCGGCATCGCGGCATACAAGGGCGCCGACCTCGTGCGTCGCCTGCGCGACGCGGGCTGCGAGGTGCGCGTGGTGATGACCGAATCGGCCGCGCGCTTCGTCACGCCGCTGACGTTCCAGGCCTTGTCCGGCAATCCGGTGCGGTCGAGCCTGTGGGACGAATCGGCCGAAGCGGCGATGGGGCATATCGAGCTTGCGCGCTGGGCCGACCAGATTCTCGTCGCGCCCGCGTCGGCCGACGTCATCGCGCGGCTGGCGCACGGCATGGCGAACGATCTTCTGACGACGCTGTGCCTGGCGAGCGCCTCGCCGCTCGCCGTCGCGCCGGCGATGAACCAGCAGATGTGGGCCAATCCCGCGACGCAGGAGAACGTGCAGACGCTGCGCAGGCGCGGCGTCGCGATCTTCGGGCCGGCATCCGGTTCGCAGGCCTGCGGCGAGTTCGGTTCGGGCCGGCTGCTCGAGGCGATGGAGATCGTCGCGGAGCTGGCGCGCTCGCGCGGCCCGCACGAACTGGCCGGCGTCAACGTCGTCGTCAGCGCGGGCCCCACCTACGAAGACATCGATCCGGTGCGCTTTCTCGGCAACCGCAGCTCCGGCCGCATGGGCTTCGCGGTCGCCGAAGCCGCGGCCGAGCAGGGCGCGAACGTGACGCTCGTGGCGGGGCCGGTGCACCTTTCGACGCCCCGCGGCGTACGCCGCATCGACGTGCGCAGCGCGCGCGAGATGCATGCCGCGGTGCTGTCGGCCGCGGCCCAGGCCGACATCTATATCGCGGCGGCGGCCGTGGGCGACTTCCGGCCCTCGGAGATCGCCGCGCACAAGATCAAGAAGCAGGGCGACGGCGGCCTGAGCCTCGTCCTGACCCAGAATCCCGACATCCTCGCCGACATCGCGGGTCTCGCGCGCCGGCCGTTCCTGGTCGGCTTCGCCGCCGAGACCGAAAATCTCGAGGCGTACGCGCGCGCCAAGCTCGAGCGCAAGCGGCTCGATCTCGTCGCGGCGAACCGCGTCGGCAACGGCCTGGGTTTCGAAACCGACGAGAACGCGATCACGCTGATTTCGGCCGACGGCGCCGAACAGCTGCCGACTGCGCCAAAGTGCGAGCTGGCGCGCGATCTGGTCGGCCGCATCGCCGCACGCTATCGCGCAAAGCGGGATGCCGCATGATCGACGTCGACGTGAAGATTCTCGATCCGCGCGTCGGATCGGAGATTCCGCTGCCCGCCTACGCGACCGACGGTTCGGCCGGACTCGACCTGCGTGCGGCGCTGACCGCGCCGCTGACGCTGGCGGCGGGCCAGGCCGAGCTGATTCCGACCGGCATCGCGATCCATATCGGCGATCCGGGCTACTGCGCGGTGATCCTGCCGCGTTCGGGACTCGGCCATAAGCAGGGAGTCGTGCTCGGCAATCTCGTCGGCCTGATCGACGCCGACTACCAGGGGCCGCTGATGATTTCGTGCTGGAACCGCTCGGACCGCGCATTTACGATCGCGCCCGGCGACCGCATCGCGCAGATCGTTTTTCTGCCGGTGGCTCACGCGCGTTTTCGGCTGGTCGACGAATTCGTACCGACGGTGCGCGGCACGGGCGGCTTCGGCTCGTCCGGTACTGCCTGACAGGGAGTGGAGCGGATGAAGAAGACGAACGGCGCCGGCAACGGCGGCAAGGCGATCGCCGCGCCGGCTCAGGCGGATTCCGCGCCGAAAGCCGCGCGCAGGCTGCCGTCCGTGAACGTGGACTGGCACCGCTTCCTGCCGGTCGCGGCAGCGACGCTGCTGCTGGTCACGGCGCTGTTCTGCGCCTGGCAGATGGTGCAGGTGTGGCTCGACGCCGATGCGCGCAGCTCGCTCAACGAGCAGCGCGTTCGCGTCGCGCAGGCGCTGTCGGAACGGGTCGCCGAAAGCCACGCGAAAGTGCAGGCGGCGCTCGCGGCGCCGGCGGTTCTCGAGGCGCTGGCCGCGGGCGAGTCCGGCCGCGCGCCGGCGCTCGCCGCGCTGCGCCTGGCATTGCCGGAAATGGCCGACGGCGCGTTCTTTTCGCCGACGCTCACCGAAGTGATGTCGAACGATTTTCGCGAGTTCGGTTACGCGAAGGCCGCGCAGCTGATCAAGGCGCAGGGCGGTTCGGCGCCGGTGCAGTCGATCAAATACGGCAAGGATGCGCGCCTTCTGAGCTTCGCCGAGCCGATCAAGGGCGCCGACGGCCAGCCGCTCGCGGTCGCGTGGGTCGCGCTGCCGAGCGGACCGCTGCTGACGGCGTTCGCGAGCGCCGCGGACGTGGGCCTGGGCCGCCTGGAGCTGCGCCAGGGCGACGGCAGCCGCGGCGATCTCGTGCTGACCGGCGTGGGCTCGGGCACCGAGCGCCGCGCGTACGATTTCGACAACGGCTACCCGGTCGAGGGCAGCGCGTTCCGCGTCGCGTCGCAGCCGCCCGACCTGTATATCGCTGCGCCCGACAATCCGTGGCTGATGCTCGTGCTGACGATCCTGTTCGGCGGCGCGGGCATGATCGCGCTGTGGCTGCGCAAGGTCGGCCTGCAGGCCGGCATGGCCAAGCTGACCGGCAAGCTCGGCGGCGCGAAGGAAGACGCCGGCTCGCAGCTGACGATGGCCGAGACGCTCAAGCAGGAGGCGAAGCCCGCACCGCGCGTCGCCGACCGGCCCGCGGCGGCGAAACCGAGTCCGCCGCCCGCGCCGGCGCAGCCGGCGCTCGCGGTCGACCGCAGCATTTTTCGCGCGTACGACATCCGCGGCGTGGTCGGCAAGACGCTCGACCGCAGCGTCGCGCGCCAGATCGGCCGCGCGATCGGCAGCGAAGGCGTCGAGCGCGGCCTGCGCGAAATCGTGGTCGGCCGCGACGGCCGCCTGTCGGGGCCGGACATGGCCGCGGGTCTGATCGAAGGTCTGCGCCAGGCCGGCATGGACGTGATCGACGTCGGCATGGTGCCGACGCCGCTCGTCTACTACGCGACGTTTCATCTCAATACCGGCTCGGGCGTTTCCGTCACCGGCAGCCACAACCCGCCCGACTACAACGGCTTCAAGATCGTGCTGGGCGGCGAAACGCTGGCCGAGAGCGCGATCCAGTCGCTGTACGCGCGCATCGCCGAAAACCGCTTCACGTCGGGCAGCGGCGGCTTGCAGTCGATGGACGTCAAGGCCGACTACATCGATCGCATCGCCGGCGACGTGCAGGTCGATCAGAAGCTCAAGGTCGTCGTCGACTGCGGCAACGGTGTGCCGGGCCTGATCGTGCCGGCCGTGATCGACGCGATCGGCTGCGAGGCGATGCCGCTGTACTGCGACGTCGACGGCGAGTTCCCGAACCATCACCCCGATCCGTCCGACCTGCACAACCTGCGCGACCTGATACTGACGGTCAAGCAGATGAATGCCGACCTGGGTCTCGCCTTCGACGGCGACGGCGACCGCCTCGGCGTCGTGACGAAGAGCGGCGAGGTGATCTTCCCCGACCGCTTGCTGATGCTGTTCGCCAAGGACGTGCTGACGCGCAATCCGGGCGCGTCGATCATCTACGACGTCAAGTGCACCGGCAAACTGCAGCCGGAAATCCTGAAGCACGGCGGCAGCCCGATCCTGTGGAAAACGGGGCATTCGCTGATCAAGGCGAAAATGCGCGAGACCGACGCCGAACTCGCCGGCGAGATGAGCGGCCACTTCTTCTTCAAGGAACGCTGGTACGGCTTCGACGACGGCATCTACGCCGCCGCGCGCCTGCTGGAAATCCTCGCCGGCGACCTCGAAGGCCGCGATCCGCAGGCCGTGTTCGACAGCCTGCCGAAGGGCGTCTCCACGCCCGAGCTCAAGGTCGAGATGCACGAGGGCGAGCACTATCGCTTCATGGACCGCTTCCGCGAACGCGCAAGCTTCGAGGGCGCGCGCGTGACGACGATCGACGGCGTGCGTGCGGACTGGCCGGACGGATGGGGACTCGTGCGCGCGTCGAACACGACGCCGGTGCTCGTGCTGCGCTTCGACGCCGACAGCGACGCGGCGCTCCTGCGCATCAAGGAGACGTATCGCAAGCAGCTGCTGGCGGTCGACGCGAACCTGCACCTGCCGTTCTGACGTATCGCCCGATCGCGTCGCGGCGGCGCTCTGCCGCCGCGGCGCCGGTTACCGGCCTTTGCGCAGGTCGTCCTGCTTCTGCTTGATCTGCCGGTAGTGCGCGATGCTCGTTTCCATCTGCTTCTGCATCGCCTCGCGATCGTTCGTGCGGCGCGCGAGGAACGCGCGCTGCTCGGCGAGGCCGTCCTTCAACGTCGTGATCTGCTTCTGCACCGGCACCGGCACGGGTTTGCCGATGCGTTCCTGCTCGGCCGCGTGATTGAGGCGTTCGGCGAGGTTTTTTTCCTGGCTCGCGATACCGATCTCGGTGGCCTGGATGTTCTGCGTGATGAGATCGATCTGCGCCTGGATCGAGCGGCGCAGATCGTCTTCGGTCGGATACGCCGCGAGCATCTGCGCGTCGGTGCGCGCCGCGTCGTCGGCTTTCTTCTGCTCGGCCGCGGCTTTTTCCGCAGCGGCCTTGGCCGCCGCGAGTTCGTCCGCCGTCTTGGCGCGTTCGACCCGGCGGACCGTGATGCCCTGTTTGTTGACGACTTCGTAGCCGAACTTCACCGCTTCGGGAGGTATCGCGTCCTCGTAGTGCAGCGCGCCGGTCTCGTCGCGCCACTTGTAGCGAACGCGCTCGGTCTGCGCCTGCGCGGAACCCGCGACCACCGACAGTGCGATGCAGCCGAGCATCAACGAACGTAATGCGACACGCATGCTTTCCTCCTCGCCTGCGCGGCAGTATAGGGACCGATCGATCGGACTCCCGGCCACGCGTCCCAAATTGACAAGCCGTTACACGGTCGCCTGGCAGGCTGTCGAGAAACAGCCTGCCAGTGCGATCCATGGATGGATCGCCCGCTAGACGCCGTACTCGCTGCGATACCTCGCCAGGCGCTCCTGTTGCTGCGCCAGTTCCGGCCTTTCCGCGGTCAGGGTCAGAAGATCGGCGAGCCGCGCGATCGCGACGACCGGAATGCCGAACTCCGCCGTCACTTCCTGCGCCGCCGACAGCGCCCCCTGCCCACGCTCCTGCCTATCCAGTGCAATTAGCACGCCAACCGCGGTCGCGCCGTGCGCTGCGATCAGCTGCAACGATTCCCGGATTGCGGTGCCGGCCGTGATCACGTCGTCGACGATCAGCACGCGTCCGGCGAGCGGCGCGCCGATCAGCTGGCCGCCTTCGCCGTGCGTTTTCGCTTCCTTGCGGTTGAAGGCGAACGGTATGTCGCGGTCGTGATCGGCCGCGAGCGCGATCGCCGTTGCTGCCGCGAGCGCGATGCCCTTGTACGCCGGGCCGAACAGCATGTCGTATTCGATGCCGGCGCCGTTCGCCGCGGCGGCGTAGGCGCTGCCGAGACGGCGCAGCGACGCGCCGCTGTCGATCATGCCCGCATTGAAGAAGTACGGGCTGACGCGGCCGGACTTGAGCGTGAACTCGCCGAAGCGCAACACCCGGCGTGCGAGCGCGAGGTCGAGAAAGTCGCGTTGGTAGTCGAGCATGGCGGTGCCTCGTCGAAAATCGCGAGTGTATCGCGCGCCGCGGACGCGGTCGGCGCACCGCTTCGCGGCATACTGCGACAATCGGTGGGCGAAATACGCCGAATCGAACCCGCAGTTTTTTCGAACGCCCTAGCATGGGCGCCCATGGTGGCTCACGTCGACATGTTCAAACGCTTTCTCACCGCGCCGGCCCGATTGTTCTGGATGCTGCAGCTCGTCGGCTGGTTCGGCTACTTCGCGCTGAACTTCCTCGCGGCCGTCGGCTACGGCAAGCCGCTGCACTACGTCTGGGTGTCGGCGGGCTCCGCGCTGGCCGGCCTCGTCGTTACGAGCGTGCTGCGCTACGGGTTCCGCGCGGTGTGGGAATGGCCGACCGGACGCATGGCGCCGGCCGCGGTCGTGCTGTTGCTGTTGGCGACGGCCGTGTACGCGCGCTTCCACGCCGAGGTCGTGTTTCGCTGGTGCATGGACTGCCGGCCGGCGAGCCTCATGGGCTACATCGGGTACTTCGGCACGACGCTGTACGTGATGATGTCGTGGGCCGGCCTGTATTTCGGCATCAAGTTCGGCCGCGCGATCGCGCACGAACGCGAAACGGCGCTCAAGGCCAACGCGGCCGCGCACGAGGCGCAGCTGCGCATGCTGCGCTACCAGCTGAATCCGCATTTCCTGTTCAACACATTGAACGCGATCTCGACGCTGATCCTCGACCAGCAGAACGCGACCGCGAACCGCATGGTCGGCGGCCTGTCGGCGTTCCTGCGGCATTCGCTCGATTCCGATCCGATGCAGCGCGTGACGCTCAACGACGAACTCGAGGCGCTGCAGCGCTACCTCGGCATCGAGCAACTGCGGTTCGGCGAACGGCTGCGCGTGGACGTCGAGGCCGATACCGAAGCGCGCCGCGCGCTCGTGCCGAGCCTGATCCTGCAGCCGCTGATCGAAAACTGCATCAAGTACGCGATTTCCCGGCGCATCGAAGGCGGCACGATCGCGATCCGCGCGAGCGTCGCGCGCGAATGCCTGACCGTGCGCGTGCAGGACGACGGCCCCGGCATGCCCGAATGCCCCGGCAACGGCGGCGGCAACGGCGTGGGGCTCGCCAACACGCGCGAGCGGCTCAAGGTGCTGTACGGCGACCGGCAGCGCGTCGACGTTCTTAACCGGGCCGCCGGCGGCGTCGAAGTCGTCCTCAATCTTCCCTACGAGCCTGTCGCGTCATGACCGCACCGATCCGCACCCTCATCGTCGACGACGAGCCGCTGGCGCGCCGCGGCCTCGAACTGCGTCTCGCCCAGCATGCCGACGTCGATATCGTCGGCCAGGCCGGCAACGGCCGCGAGGCCGGCTTCGCCATCGCGGCGCTGCGTCCCGACCTCATGTTTCTCGACGTGCAGATGCCCGAGGTCGACGGCTTCGCGTTGCTGCGAGGCCTGCCGGCCGAACAGATGCCGCTCACCGTCTTCGTCACCGCCTACGATCAGTACGCGCTCGACGCCTTCTCCGCGTGCGCGGTCGACTATCTGTTGAAGCCGGTCGAAGACGCGCGCCTGGACCAGGCGCTGGCCACGGTGCGCGCGCGGCTCGCGTCGCGCGAGGCCGAAAACAGCCGCGACCGCCTGCTCAAGCTGCTGGCGCAGGTATCCGGGCGGCCCGAACTGACGCTCGCCGACGCGCTGGAGCCGGCCGCGGTCGCAACGCCCGAACGCCTGACGATCAAGGACGGCAACCGCACGGTGCGGCTCGATCCGGAGACGATCCGCTGGATCGACGCGGCCGGCGACTATCTGTGCATCCACACCGACGTCGAAAATTTCGTCATCCGCGCCACGATGCGCGACATGGAACAGCGCCTCGATCCGCGCCGCTTCCAGCGCATCCATCGCTCGACGATCGTCAATCTCGCCTGCGTGCGCGAGCTGCGCTCGCATCTGAACGGCGAATACTTCGTGACGCTCGAAACGGGCCAGACGCTCAAGCTTTCGCGCAGCTACAAGGACAAGGTGCACCTGCTGCACTGACGCGTCCGGACGTACGACTCCGCCGGTCCGGACGACCGCACCCCGTCGCGACGCCGATTCTCGCGCCATCAACGGCGAGGGAGGCGGTTCATGCACCAAGGTTTTCGGCGGCTGGCGCGCGGCGCGGCGTATCTGATCTTCGCGCTGTTATGCGGCGCGATCGCGCTGTACGCGTTCCGGTTCCTGTACGGCCCGTACCAGCTCGGCAATCCGCTGCATGCACGGTTTGCGCTGGCGGGCTGGAGCATACCGGCGCATTTCTTCTTCGGCGGCGCCGCGCTGCTGGTCGCGCCGCTGCAGATGAACGCGTGGCTGCGCGGACGCTGGCCGCGCGCGCATCGCGTCGGCGGCTGGCTGTATGCCGGCTGCGTACTGGTCGGCGGCGCCGGCGCGCTGGCGATGGCGCCGCAGGCGCAGGGCGGGTTCGTCACCGCCAGTGCGTTCACGCTGCTCGGCATCGCGTGGATCGGCACGACCGCGCTCGGCGTCGGCTACGCGGTAGCCGGCGACACGGCGCGGCACCGGCGCTGGATGTGGCGCAGCGTCGCGCTGACCGCGTCGGCGGTGACGCTGCGGCTGATCCTCGGGTTCGGGCTCGGCGTGCTGCACGCGCCGTTCATGCCGGTCTATATCGTGGCCGCTTGGGGCTGCTGGACGATCAATCTGGCACTGTGCGAATGGCTGCTGTGGCGGCATGCCGCCCGCGGTACGCACTCGGGGTCAGTCCCAGCTGCCGCTTGAACGCGGCGTTGAACGTCGACTTCGACGTGAAGCCGCAGTCGTAGGCGATGTCGAGAATCGTGCGCGCGTCGTTCGCGTCGGCGAGGCGTTCGCGCACGGCCTCGATGCGCAGCCGGTTGATGTATTCCCAGAAATTGCCGTCGCAGCGCCGGTTGATCACGGCCGAGACGAGATATTCGGGATAGCCGCTGCGCCGGGCGAGCTGGCCGATCGTGAGCGCCGGCTCGCGGTACAGCGCCTCCTGCGACATCAGTTGCGCCAGGCGCGACTCGACCGCGGCGCCGCGCGCGTCGTCGAGCGGCGCCTCGTCGAGCGATGCGGCGGGAGGCTGCGGATCGGGCGCCGGCGCGGCCGGTATCACGTTCTGGCGCAGGCTCAGGTAGCCGACGACGAACACCCAGGCGACTACCGCGCCGTAGATCAGCGGATAGTCGATCCATCGCACGCGCACGAGCCAGTGCGCGGTGGCGATGCACCAGATCACGATCTGCGAGGCGGCCATCGCGTCGATCCACCGCAGCGACATGGCGTCCGCATCGGAGCGCCGTGCGAGCAGGCCGCGCCGGTAGCGGCGTACCCGTACCAGGGCCGCGACGATGTACGACAGGCTGTAGGCGTACAGCGCGATGTCGAACCACCAGCGGTCGCCCATCGGTTCGCCGGCGGCGAGCCGCGCGAAATAGGCCTCCGTCTCCGCCTGGCTTTGCAGGAGCATGCCGGCCTTGACGACCAGCGCGAACGCGAAGCCGGCCAGATGCCTGACGTCGTGCCAGCCGACCGGGCGTGCCTGCGTCAGCACGCGCACGTAGACGTAGAAGAACGCGCCGTACAGAAAAGGGAACAGCCCGACGAAGCGATACGGCTTGAACAGCGCCGGTCCCGGCGCGTGGAAATAGGCGGCCTTGACGACGAGGTCGATGCCGATCAGCGCGATCCACACGGCCAATACGCGGTTGGCCTCGGCATTGAGCGGGCGGCGCCACAGCGCGAGCGCCAGCAGCGCGGCCTGCGACGCGCCCACGACGTAGAGGAGGCTCCAGGTATTCATGCGCCGGAGAATAGCCGCAGCGAGGCGGCCCGAGTCGTGCCGGCGCGCGGCCCGACGGCGCCATTTCGGCAACACGGCCGTTCGATTCGTCGCAGGCCGCGACCTGTTTGTCGCTAGCACGGCAACTCTTATGACCTTCGCCGCATCCCAATTCGCATAGGGCGCGCGACTCTGCGTGCCGGGCAACCCGACGCGCAGCTCGCGCGGCATTCGGGGGAGGGTGACATGAAACTGATCGAAACTTCGCTGCGCAATCCGGTGGCCGTCGGCGTAACGGTGCTGCTAGTCTGCGTGTTCGGCCTGATGAGTCTGATGGAACTGCCGCTGCAGCTGTTCCCCGACATTGAGCGGCCGCAGATTTCGATCCAGACGAACTGGCGCGCGGCATCGCCCGAAGAGGTCGAATCCGAACTCCTCGAACCGCAGGAACGCGTGCTGCAGGGCCTCGCGGGCGTCGAGCAGATCGACGGCAACGCCGGCCCCGGCGGCAGCAACATCAACCTCACGTTCGCGATCGGCACCGACATGAAAGCCGCGCTCGTCGACGTGCTGGGGCGCCTGAACCGCATTCCGCCGCTGCCGCGCGACTCCGACCGGCCGATCGTGCAGCTCGGCGCGAACGACGCGAACCAGTCGCTGACGTGGTTCTTCGTGCAGCTCCTGCCCGGCACGCCGGGACCGATCGCCGACTATCGCGACTACATCGACGCGACGGTGCGTCCGCGCATCGAATCGGTCAACGGCGTCGCCGGCGTGATCGTCAATGCCGGGCCGCCGCCTGAAGTGCGCATCACGATCGACCTCGCCAAGGCCGCGGCGATGGGGATTCCCATCACCGACATCGCCGCGCGCGCCGCGAGCGCGACCGACGTCTCGGGCGGCCAGGTCGAAGTCGGCCGGCGCCAGTACACGCTGCGCTTCACCGGCCGCTACACGCCCGAGCAGCTCGGCGAACTCGTGCTGACGTGGCGCGAAGGCCGTCCGATCAAGCTCGGCGACGTCGCGACGGTCGAAGTGCGACCGCCCGATCCGCAGTTCTTCTCGTACCAGAACGGCAACCCGGCGATCGGCCTGCAGATCCTGCGGCAGAGCGGCGCAAACGTGCTCGGCACGTTGAACGACGTGAAGAAGGTGGTCGCCGAACTGCGCGAAGGACCGCTGAAAGCGAAGGGACTCGGCATCGAGCAGTCGTTCGACGCGGGCCTCTTCATCACGCGCGCCGTGAACCTCCTGACCGAAAACCTGATCGTCGGCGCGCTGCTCGCGCTCGTGTGCGTGTGGTGGTTCATGCGCGACGGCCGCGCGACGCTGCTCATCGCCACGTCGATTCCGATCTGCCTGCTCGCCACGTTCATCGTGCTGCAGATGACCGGCCGCAGCCTCAACGTGATCTCGCTCGCCGGCCTCGCGTTCGCCGTCGGCATGGTCGTCGAAGGCGCCATTGTGGTATCCGGTAATATTATCCGTTTGAAAGAATCCGGCATGACGCCGATCGAGGCCGCGCTGGCGGGCGCCAAACAGGTGGTGCCGGCGCTGTTCGCCTCGACCGTCACGACGATCGCCGTGTTCCTGCCGGTGCTGTTCCTGAAAGACGTCGAAGGCCAGATCTTCGCCGACCTCGCGCTGACGATTTCGATCGCCGTGGCGATCTCGATCGTCGTCGCGCTGACCGTGCTGCCGGCTGCCGCGGGCGGCTGGCTGAAGGCGAAGAAGCTGTCGTCCGGCTTCGGCGACGGCTGGCCGTGGCTGACCGAGAAGATCCTGCGCATCACCGATACGCGGCCCAAGCAGCTCGGCTGGATCGCCGCATTGCTCGTGGCGCCCTTGATCCTGTGCTGGATCTTCCTGCCGCGGCTGGACTATCTGCCGCCGGTCAAGCGCGCCGCCATCGACGCGTACTTCAGCTTCCCGCCGGGCATGAGTCCCGAAGCGGTCGATCGCGAGTTCTCGGCCAAGATTCTCGAACGCATGCAGCCGTACATGAAGGGCGAGAAGCAGCCGCAGCTCAAGAACTACTACCTCCTGCTGTGGCCCGGCGGCGGCACGCTCGGCGCGCGCGTCGTCGACGAGTCGCGCATCGGCGAACTCGAAAAAATCGTGCGCGACGAAGTCGTCGTCGGTCTGCCCGACACGCGCGTCTTCACGAACGAGGGCGAGCTGTTCGGCGGCTTCGGCGGTTCGGCGCGCTCGGTGCAGATCCATCTGCAGACCGACGATACGAAGACGCTCGAACGCGTGGCCGAAGAAGGCCGCCAGCTGCTCGAAAAGACGTTCCCGGGCGCGAACGTGCAGGCGTTCCCGAACACCGACGCGACGCAGGCCGAACTGCGTGCCGTGCCGGTCGATCGTCGCATCGCCGAAGCGGGCTGGGACCGCGCGTCGCTTGGCACCGTCGTGCGCGCGGTCGGCGACGGCGCGTGGCTCGGCGAATACTTCAACGGCGAAACCCGCGTGCCGATCATCCTGCGCGCGAACGCGGGGCAGACGCCCGAACAGCTCGCCGAGGCGCCGCTCGTGACGCCGTCGGGACAGGTCGTGCCGCTCGGCGATCTGGTGCGGTTCGAAACGGTGCTCGGACCGACGCAGATCCGCCGCGTCGACCATCGCCGCACGGTGACGCTGACGGTCGATCCGCCGCCGACGCTGTCGCTCGAGGAAGCGCTCTCGACGATCGAGAAGAGCGTCGTGCCGGTGCTGCGCGACAAGCTGCCGGCGAACGGCAGCGTGCGCCTGGCCGGCAGCGCCGACCGCCTCGACCAGATCGTCGCGACGATGACGAAGAACTTCGGTCTCGCCCTGCTCGTGCTGCTGATGATCATGGCCGCGCTGTTCAAGTCGATCCGCGATGCGATGGTCGTGATGCTGACGGTGCCGCTCGCGCTGATCGGCGGCATGGTGGGTCTGCGCGTGCTCGGCCTGTTCGCGTTCCAGCCGCTCGACCTGCTCTCGATGATCGGCTTCGTCATGATGATCGGCGTGATCGTGAATCACGCGATCCTGCTGGTGGACCTCACGCGCGAAGCGCAGAACGACGGCCACACGATCGAGGACGCGATCCGCATCGGCCTGAACCAGCGCCTGCGCGCGATTCTCGCCTCGACCCTGACCGGCGCGCTCGGCGCGCTGCCGATGGCGGTCAATCCCGGCCCGGGCAGCGTGATCTATCGCGGCCTCGCGGCCGTCAACGTCGGCGGCGTCGTGATCAGCCTCGTGTTCTCGCTGGTGCTGCTGCCGAGCCTGATGCGACTGACCGTGCGCCAGAAGAAAACCCCGTCCGTGCCGCAACGCCGGCCCGACGACGCCGACGCGACGTATCCGCGCGCGGCCTGAAGCATTCGAGGACAAAACCATGAAAACGAAACTGCTCGCCCTCGCCGTCGCCGGTCTCGCGGCAACCCCGTTCGCGCTGACGCGCGCGCAGGAACAACCCAAACCGCCGCCGGCACCGCCGGCGACCGTGTCGGTCGCGCAGGCGAACGAAGTGAAGCTTTCGCCGTCGCGCTGGGTGCCCGGCAGCGTCGTCAGCCGCGACGACGCGCGCATCGCGAGCGTGGCGTCCGGCCGCGTCGTCGAGATTGCCGAAGTCGGCACCGTCGTTGCGAAGGGCGAACGCATCGCCAAGCTCGACGACACGAGCCTGCGCCTGCGCCTGGAACAGGTGCGCGCGAGCGCCGGCCGGGCCAAGGCGCAGCGCGATCTGGCGCAGACGCAGTCGACGCGCCTGGCCAAGCTCGCGCCGGGCAACGCGATCGCGCAGACGCAGCTCGACGAGGCGCGCGCGACGCTCGAGGGCGCGCAGCAGGAACTCGCGCGCGCCGACGCCGAGCGGCGCAGCATTGAACACGACGTGTCGGAAACCGAAATCCGCGCGCCGTTCGGCGGCGTCGTCACCGAGCGTTTCGCGCAGCGCGGCGAATACCTCAACACCGGCGCGCCGGTGGCGCATCTCGTCGACACGACGCACCTGGAAGCGCGCGTGCAGGCGCCGCTCGCGCTCGCGACGAAACTCGCGGCCGGCCAGGAAGTGACGCTGCGCCTGCACGGCGCGACGCAGCCGGTCAGCGTGCGCACGGTGGTGCCGGTCGGCGACGAGCGCTCGCGGCAGTTCGAATTGCGCGTGAAGCTGCCCGAAGGCGCCGCGCTCGTCGGCACGGCGATCGAAGTGGCGCTGCCGGAAACCGACGGCGCGTCGGCGCTGACGGTGCCGCGCGACGCGCTCGTGCTGCGCGAATCGCAGACCTACGTCATGCGCGTGAAGGCCGACAACACGGCCGAGCGCGTCGACGTGAAGCCGGGCGCCGCACGCGACACGCTTGTCGAAGTGACCGGTGCGCTGGCGGCCGGCGACCGCGTGGTCGTGCGCGGCGCCGAGCGGCTGAACCCGGGGCAGTCGGTGCGCGTGGTCGAACAGGGATAACGCATACACGAAGGCGCTTGGCGCGGAAGCGGCGCGCGGCTACGCTGCGCGCTTCGCCCGGGGAGTAAGCGGCATGCGCATCGTCAGTTTCAACGCCAACGGCATCCGGTCGGCGGCGAGCAAGGGCTTCTTCGACTGGCTCGCCGGCCACAAGGCCGACGTCGTGTGCCTGCAGGAGACCAAGGCGCAGGAACATCAGCTCACCGAATCGCACTTCCGGCCCGAGGGCTACCACGCGTACTTCCGCGACGCGACGACGAAGAAGGGCTACAGCGGCGTCGCGATCTATTCGCGCAGGAAACCCGACGAAGTGCGCACCGCGCTCGGCTGGGCGCCGTTCGACGAGGAAGGTCGCTACATCGAAGCGCGCTTCGGCAATCTCTCGGTCGTGTCGCTGTACGTGCCGTCGGGCTCGTCGGGCGACGAGCGCCAGGCGTTCAAGTTCGACGTGATGAAATGGATCACGCCGATCTTCGACGAATGGCTCGCGAGCGGTCGCGATTATGTACTTTGCGGCGATTGGAACATCGTACACACGAAGAACGACATCAAGAACTGGACGTCGAACCAGAAGAATTCGGGCTGCCTGCCGCAAGAGCGCGCATGGCTCGACGAGCTGTTTCTGAAGCGCGGCTGGGTCGACAGCTTCCGCTGCATCAAGCCCGAGGCGGTCGAATACACGTGGTGGTCGAACCGCGGCCAGGCGCGCGCGAACGACGTGGGTTGGCGCATCGACTATCAGGTGGTCACGCCGTCGCTCAAGGACAAGCTCAAGAGCTGCGAGATCCTGCGCGATCCGCGCTTCTCCGACCACGCGCCGTACACGGTCGACTACGCGTTGCCGACGAAGTGAACGATCCCGCCGCCGTCAAGGCGCCGAATGCGCTGCGCCGCATCGCCGAGGCGTTCGCGCAGCCGTCGGCGCTCGTCATGTTCGTGTTCGGCTTCGGCTCCGGACTGCCGTTCCTGCTCGTCGGCTACAGCCTGTCGATCTGGCTGCGCGAGGTGGGCCTCGACCTCGGCTCGATCGGCCTCGTCAGCTACATCAGCCTGCTGTACACGCTCAAATTCCTGTGGGCGCCCGCACTCGACCGCTGGGCGCCGCCGCTGCCGCTCGGCCAGCGCCGCGGCTGGCTCGTCGTGTCGCAGGTCGGCGTCGCGGCCGGCCTCTTCGCGATGGGCGCCTACGGGCCGCAGGTCGCCGCGCTCGCGCCGTTCCTGTGCCTGATGGCGCTCGTCGCTTTCGCCGGCGCGACGCAGGACGCGGTCGTCGACGCCTACCGCATCGAAATCACGACGCCCGAAGCGCAAGGCGCGCTCGCCGCGACGTACATGTTCGGCTATCGCATGGGTCTCATCGTCGGCGGCGCCGGCGTGCTGTACGTCGCCGACGGCCTGGGCTGGTCGAACGCGTACTATGCGATGGGCGCGCTGATGCTCGTGCCGGTCGCGACGACCCTGTTTGCGCGCGAACCGACGCGCGAGCGTCCACGCGACGCGGCGACGCCGGAACACACGCCCGCGATGGAAGCGTTCATCGCGCCGCTGACGTCGCGGCTGCCGGCGAGTCGCGGCGTGCTGCTGTCGCGCTTCGTCGCGCCGCTGGTCGAGTTCCTGCAGCGCAACGGGCCGCTGCTCGCGATCGCGCTGCTCGTGTTCGTCGGCCTGTTCAAGCTGCCGGACCAGATGCTCGGCGTGATCACCGGGCCGTTCTATCGCGACTCAGGATTCAGCAAAAGCGAAATAGCCACAGTTGCCAAACTGTACGGCGTCTGGATCGGCCTTGCCGGAACGTTCGCCGGGGGCGTCGCGATCGCCGCGTTCGGCGTGCGGCGGACGATACTGCCGGCCGCGCTCGCTGTCGCGCTGTCGAACCTGTTGTTCATCCTGATGGCCGTGTATCCGGGCCAGGAATGGAGTTTCATCGCCGCGATCTCCGGCGACAACTTCGCGCAGGGCTTCGCCGGCACGGTGCTCGTCGCGTTCATGTCGGTGCTCGTGAGCCGCCACTACACCGCGACCCAGTACGCGCTGCTCTCGTCGCTCGCGAACATGCCGGGCAAGCTGATCGGCGGCATGTCGGGCTTCATGGTGCAGGCGTGGTCGTACACCGGCTTCTTCGCGTTCAGCGCGATCTCGATCGTGCCGACGCTGCTGTTGCTGTGGTGGCTGTCGCGCCGGCCCGAATGGCGCGACGAACCCGGCTGAAATCGTCGCCGCTTGCTGCGAGAATGTCCCGTACAGGGGCATGCCAACCGTAAGCGTAAAGGCGGAGAACGTGCCGGATATTCTTGTACGCCACATCGACGACGTCCTGGCCGAAAGGATCAAGGACATCGCGCGCGAACACCAATGGTCGATCAACGAGGCCATTCTGCACGCGTTGCGGCGCGGGGTCGGCCTTGCCGGCGACGATCTCATGCGGCGCGAGCTGCACGACATCGCGATGCTCGGCGGCACGTGGGAGACGACCGAAACCGCCGCGTTCCGTGCCGCGCTCGAAGCGTTCGAGCGCGTGTCCGGCCGCCCGCTGTTCGAGCACGACGAGGCGAATCAGGATCCGAAGTAGATCGCGCCGAGCACGCGGTCGCCGCGCGAACCGGTAACGCTCGGCAGATTGCCGGGCAGATGGGCCAGGCGCCGCTGCGCGAGCCACGCGAACGCGGTGGCTTCGACGAAGTCGGGATCGACGCCGTACTGCGCGGTGCTGGCGACCGGCACCGGCGCGAGGGCGCTTGCGAGCGCTTCGAGCAGCGCACCGTTGTGGACGCCGCCGCCGCAGGCGAGCACCTCGGCGACGTCGGCCGCATCGCGGCGTATCGCCATAGCGATGCTGCGCGCGGTGAGTTCGAGCAAGGTGGCCTGCACGTCGGCCGGCGCGAGCGACGTGCCCGCGAGATGGCGATCGAGCCAGTCGACGTTGAACACTTCGCGACCGCTGCTCTTGGGGCCTTCCTGCGCGAAATACGGCTCGCGCAGCAGGTGCGCGAGCAGCGCGGCGTCGGCCGTGCCGGTGCGCGCCCAAGCGCCGCCTTCGTCGCGCGCCGTGCCGCGATGACGCTGCGCCCACGCATCGAGCAGGCAGTTCGCCGGGCCCGTGTCGTAGCCGAGCACCGCGCCGTTCGCTGCGCCCGGCAGAATCGTGATGTTGGCGATGCCGCCGAGATTGAGCACGACGCGCGTGCGCGCCGGCTGCGCGAAGATCACCGCGTGAAAGCCGGGCAGCAGCGGGGCGGCCTGACCGCCCGCGGCGATGTCGCGGCGGCGGAAATCTCCGACGGTGGTGATGCCCGTGCGCTCGGCGATGACGTTCGGATCGCCGATCTGCATCGTGTACGGCGCGGCGTCGAAAGGGCGATGACGCACCGTCTGGCCGTGCGATCCGAGCGCGCGGATGCGCGTCGGCGCGATGCCCGCCTGATCGAGCAGCGCGAGCGCCGCGTCGGCGAACGCGTGGCCCAGCGCGGTGTCGAGGCTGCCGATCTCGTCGAGGCTGACGTCGGCGCGGTCGCGAGCGAGCGCCAGCACGCGGCGGCGCAGGTCGGCCGGATACGGGGCGGCGAGGCTCGCGACGACGCGCGGCGCGGATTCGAAGCTCGCCAGCGCGACGTCGATGGCGTCGGCGCTGGTGCCGGAAATGAGGCCGAGATACAGCGCGGCGTCGCCGCGCGTATCGCTCATTGCGCCTTGGCCAGACGCGTGCCTTCGTACAGCTTCAGGCGCGCGAGCAGCGGCGTCGTCAGCGAACGGAACGTCGCAAGCTCGGTGCCCGGCAGCGGTTCGGGCTTGGGCAGCGTCACGGTCAGCGGATCGCGATGCTGGCCGTCGAGGCGGAATTCGTAGTGCAGATGCGGGCCGCTCGCGAGGCCGGTCATGCCGACGTAGCCGATCAGCTGGCCCTGGTTGACGTGCTGGCCCTGCTTGACGTTGCCGAAGCGCGACATGTGGCCGTACAGCGTGCTGTAGCGACCGCCGTGCTGCAGGATCACGACGTTGCCGTAGCCGTTCTGCACGCCGCGGAACAGCACCTTGCCGTCGCCTGCCGCGTAGATCGGCGTGCCCGACGGCGCGGCGTAGTCGACGCCGCGATGCGCGCGCATCTTGCCGAGGATCGGATGCATGCGGCCCGACGTGAAGCGCGAAGAGATGCGCGTGAACTCGACCGGCGTGCGCAGGAACGACGTGCGCAGCGGGCGGCCGTCCTCGCTGTAGAACGACACGGTGCCGTCGGCGCTTTCGTAGCGGAATGCGGTAAAGCGCTTGCCGGCGTTGATGAACGTCGCGGCGATGATGTCGCCGTCGCGCAGGCGCTCGCCTTCGCGGTAGACGTCGTTGTAGATCACGGTGAAGCTGTCGCCTTCACGCAGGTCCTGCGCGAAGTCGATGTCGTAGCCGAACGCCTGCGCGAGTTTCAGCGTCATCGCGTCGGTCATGCCGGCCGAATCGCCCGCTTCGAACAGCGAGCTCGTGATCGTGCCGTGCGCGACGTGCACGCGCCGCTCGAGTTCGCGCTCGACGATTTCGCTGCGCACCTCTTTGTTGTCGACCGCGAGTACGACGCGCGTCTTGTCGTCGCGATCGAAGCGCAGGGCGGTCAGGCGGCCTTCGGCGCTCTTGAACGCGAACTCGTCGCCCGGATGGATGCGGCGGAAGGCGCCGTTGTCGACCTTCGCGTCGACGACGCGCTGCAGATCGGTCGGCGACAGGCCCAGCTCATGGAAGATGTCGGCGAGCGACTGGCCGGCGCGCACGCGCACGATCTTCCAGTCGTCGGCCGCACCGCCCGGGAGCATGCCGGCACCGGCAAGACCTGCGGTCGCCTGATCGGCCGCGCTGGTCTGGTCGGCCGACAGGCTCGGCAGCGGCAGTTCCAGCGTGGTCAGCGGCGTGGCGACGGGGTCGTGGCGCATCGCGTTCGCGAACGTCGGCATGACGAGGCCGGCGATCACGGTCAGCGCGACGACGACGCTTGCGAGCACCCAATGCTCGCGGCGCCAGGAAATCGGAGAGATCGAAACGTTCTGCGCGAACGCCCAGCTTCGATACTTTGAATAAAACTGAAAATGTTTGCGCAAGGCGCGACGCCGGATGGCCAGACGGCGGCTGGCGCGACGGACGGATGAGTGCGGGGCTGGGGTCTCGGTCACGGGTCGCTATCCGGTCAAACGGCCCGTACCATAACTGCGTGTTTCAAACCTCGTCAACGCCAATAACCACAAGGGTTTGCGCTACGTTACGGGGTTAACGAATAATTAACCGCGTTCACCCTTTTCGCCCGACCAACCGCGCGGTCAGTCCGATCGCCGGCTAAGCTGTCGGGTCAATGTTTCGTCGAGGATCATCATGAGCCAGTTGCAGGAGTCGCTCGACCTCATCGGTCGCGGCGCAGAGGAAATCATCAAGCACGAAGACCTGGAATCGCGGTTGAAGCTCGGCCGGCCGATGCGCATCAAGGCCGGCTTCGACCCGACGGCGCCGGACCTGCACCTCGGCCATACCGTGCTGCTCAACAAGATGCGGCAGTTCCAGGATCTCGGCCACCAGGTCATTTTCCTGATCGGCGATTTCACCGGCATGATCGGCGACCCGACCGGCAAGAACGTCACGCGCAAGCCGCTCAGCCGCGCGGACATCGAAGCGAATGCGGCGACGTACGCCGACCAGGTGTTCAAGGTGCTCGATCGCGCCAGGACCGAAGTGCGCTTCAATTCCGAGTGGTTCGGACCGATGAGCGCCGCCGACATGATCAAGCTCGCGGCCAAGCACACGGTCGC
The DNA here is from genome assembly GCF_025717065.2 of Tahibacter soli. Lineage (GTDB taxonomy): Bacteria > Pseudomonadota > Gammaproteobacteria > Xanthomonadales > Rhodanobacteraceae > Tahibacter > Tahibacter soli. Next base: position 48,130 of record NZ_JAOVZO020000017.1, read on the forward strand.
GCGCATGCTCGAGCGCGACGACTTCCAGAAGCGCTACACGAACCAGCAGCCGATCGCGATCCACGAATTTCTGTATCCGCTGGTGCAGGGCTACGACTCCGTCGCGCTCAAGGCCGACGTGGAGCTCGGCGGCACCGACCAGAAGTTCAACCTGCTCGTCGGCCGCCAGCTGCAGGAAGAGGCCGGACAACTGCCGCAGATCGTTCTGACGATGCCGCTGCTGGAAGGCACCGACGGCGTCAACAAGATGTCGAAGTCGCTCGGCAACTACATCGGCATCAACGAGCCGCCGAACGAGATCTTCGGCAAGGTGATGCGCCTGTCGGACGATCTCATGTGGCGCTACTTCGAGCTGCTGTCGTTCGACAAGTCGCTCGCGCAGCTCAAGACCATGCGTGAAGCGGTCGCGGCCGGGCAGGTCAATCCGCGCGACTACAAGATGCAGCTCGCGGTGGAGCTGACCGCGCGCTTCCACGGCGCGGGTGCCGGCGAGGCGGCGGTCAAGCACTGGAACGACGTCGTACAGGGCGGTGGCGTGCCGCAGGATCTCGTCACGACCGATATCGCGGTGCCGGCCGACGGCTTGCGCATCGGTGCGCTGCTGAAGGCGGCGGGTCTTGCGCCGAGCACGTCGGAGGCGATGCGCAAGCTCAACGAGCGCGCGGTGCGCGTGGACGGCAACGTGGTCGAAGACCGCGAACTGACGTTCCATGCGGGCGCCGAGCACCTGCTGCAGCTGGGCAAGCGCGGCTACGCGAAGGTGCGTCTGATCGCGCCGTAGAAAAAAGTTTTGCGGAGGGGGTTGCCAACTCGGAATTCGATGTTAGAGTTCGCGCCCCTTCGCTGAGACGGCAACGTTGAGGCGGCGGGGAGGGGCAGGAAGCCCTGGGTTGGCGTCTGGGTTCGGTGGAAAAAAGATCGAATTTGGGTGTTGACGGAAACGAAAAGGGATGTAAGATAGCGGGCTCGGTTGAACGAAATGTTCGCCGCCGCGGGGCCGGAAGGTTCCGCACCGCAACGAGATCTTTGACAGTGTGCGCAGGTGACTTGCGTGGGCGCCTTGGGTGGACGTAGTCCATCGATACACAAGGCGTCCGAAAAGCAAGCATGCATATGCAAGCTAGATGGACCCTGAGATAAGTTTGACGTAAGTCAGAAGATCTAACTGAAGAGTTTGATCCTGGCTCAGAGTGAACGCTGGCGGCAGGCCTAACACATGCAAGTCGAGCGGCAGCGCGGGGGCAACCCTGGCGGCGAGCGGCGGACGGGTGAGGAATGCATCGGAATCTACCCTGTCGTGGGGGATAACGTAGGGAAACTTACGCTAATACCGCATACGACCGAGAGGTGAAAGTGGGGGACCGCAAGGCCTCACGCGATTGGATGAGCCGATGCCGGATTAGCTAGTTGGTGGGGTAAAGGCCCACCAAGGCGACGATCCGTAGCTGGTCTGAGAGGATGATCAGCCACACTGGGACTGAGACACGGCCCAGACTCCTACGGGAGGCAGCAGTGGGGAATATTGGACAATGGGCGCAAGCCTGATCCAGCCATGCCGCGTGTGTGAAGAAGGCCTTCGGGTTGTAAAGCACTTTTGTTCGGGAAGAAATCAGTTCGGCTAATACCTGGGCTGGATGACGGTACCGAAAGAATAAGCACCGGCTAACTTCGTGCCAGCAGCCGCGGTAATACGAAGGGTGCAAGCGTTACTCGGAATCACTGGGCGTAAAGCGTGCGTAGGCGGTTAGTTAAGTCTGCTGTGAAAGCCCTGGGCTCAACCTGGGAACTGCAGTGGATACTGGCTGGCTAGAGTGTGATAGAGGATGGTGGAATTCCCGGTGTAGCGGTGAAATGCGTAGAGATCGGGAGGAACACCAGTGGCGAAGGCGGCCATCTGGATCAACACTGACGCTGAGGCACGAAAGCGTGGGGAGCAAACAGGATTAGATACCCTGGTAGTCCACGCCCTAAACGATGCGAACTGGACGTTGGTTGCAACTTGGCAATCAGTGTCGAAGCTAACGCGTTAAGTTCGCCGCCTGGGGAGTACGGTCGCAAGACTGAAACTCAAAGGAATTGACGGGGGCCCGCACAAGCGGTGGAGTATGTGGTTTAATTCGATGCAACGCGAAGAACCTTACCTGGCCTTGACATCCACGGAACTTTCCAGAGATGGATTGGTGCCTTCGGGAACCGTGAGACAGGTGCTGCATGGCTGTCGTCAGCTCGTGTCGTGAGATGTTGGGTTAAGTCCCGCAACGAGCGCAACCCTTGTCCTTAGTTGCCAGCACGTAAAGGTGGGAACTCTAAGGAGACTGCCGGTGACAAACCGGAGGAAGGTGGGGATGACGTCAAGTCATCATGGCCCTTACGGCCAGGGCTACACACGTACTACAATGGTCGGTACAGAGGGTTGCGAAGCCGCGAGGTGAAGCCAATCCCAGAAAACCGATCCCAGTCCGGATCGGAGTCTGCAACTCGACTCCGTGAAGTCGGAATCGCTAGTAATCGCGAATCAGCAATGTCGCGGTGAATACGTTCCCGGGCCTTGTACACACCGCCCGTCACACCATGGGAGTTGGTTGCTCCAGAAGTAGGTAGTCTAACCGCAAGGGGGACGCTTACCACGGAGTGGTCAATGACTGGGGTGAAGTCGTAACAAGGTAGCCGTATCGGAAGGTGCGGCTGGATCACCTCCTTTCGAGAACGACGAAGCCCATACCAAGGCGTCCACACAAGGCACCTGCATCCAGAATAAGAGCCCGACGAGAGTCGGGGCTCCGTTAGACGGGGCTGTAGCTCAGCTGGGAGAGCACCTGCTTTGCAAGCAGGGGGTCACCGGTTCGATCCCGGTCAGCTCCACCAACCAGCGAACGGCGCGCGAGCGTCGACTAAGACATTTGGGTCTGTAGCTCAGGTGGTTAGAGCGCACCCCTGATAAGGGTGAGGTCGGTGGTTCGAGTCCTCCCAGACCCACCATTCTGGATGTAACTGCGCACACGAATTTAAAGCAACGCGACGTTGAGGTCGCGGTGCGTTCTTTGACAACTTGGGATGTGAACAAGCGTTTGGGACTCAGTCGAGTCACCAAGACGTGTCGTTGAGGCAAGTAGGCGAAATATCCAGGAGTTTGATCGATTCCGAGGCAACTTGGAGTTATATGGTCAAGCGACTAAGCGCATACGGTGGATGCCTTGGCAGTCAGAGGCGATGAAGGACGTGGCAGCCTGCGAAAAGCATCGGGGAGTTGGCAGCAGACATTGATCCGATGATGTCCGAATGGGGAAACCCACTCAGCAATGAGTATCCTCACCTGAATATATAGGGTGAGGAGGCGAACCCAGGGAACTGAAATATCTCAGTACCTGGAGGAAAAGAAATCAACCGAGATTCCCCAAGTAGTGACGAGCGAACGGGGAACAGCCCATAAGCACACGATGTTCTAGCGGAACAGTCTGGAAAGGCTGGCCATAGAAGGTGATAGCCCGGTACGCGAAAGGGCATCGTGGGTGAAATTGAGTAAGGCGGGGCACGTGAAACCCTGTCTGAACATGGGGGGACCATCCTCCAAGGCTAAATACTCCTGACTGACCGATAGCGAACTAGTACCGTGAGGGAAAGGCGAAAAGAACCCTGGTGAAGGGAGTGAAATAGAACCTGAAACCGTATGCGTACAAGCAGTGGAAGCCCGCAAGGGTGACTGCGTACCTTTTGTATAATGGGTCAGCGACTTACATTTTGTGGCGAGCTTAACCGTCTAGGGTAGGCGAAGGGAAACCGAGTCTGAATAGGGCGCATAGTCGCAAGGTGTAGACCCGAAACCGGGTGATCTAGCCATGACCAGGGTGAAGGTCCGGTAACACGGACTGGAGGCCCGAACCCACTCCCGTTGCAAAGGTAGGGGATGAGTTGTGGCTAGGAGTGAAAAGCTAATCGAACCCGGAGATAGCTGGTTCTCCTCGAAAGCTATTTAGGTAGCGCCTCACGTATCACTGCTGGGGGTAGAGCACTGTTATGGCTAGGGGGTCATTGAGACTTACCAAACCATTGCAAACTCCGAATACCAGCAAGTGTCAGCGTGGGAGACACACGGCGGGTGCTAACGTCCGTCGTGAAAAGGGAAACAACCCAGACCCGCAGCTAAGGTCCCAAAATCATCGCTCAGTGGAAAACGATGTGGGAAGGCATAGACAGCCAGGAGGTTGGCTTAGAAGCAGCCACCCTTTAAAGAAAGCGTAATAGCTCACTGGTCGAGTCGGCCTGCGCGGAAGATTTAACGGGGCTAAGCGATGTACCGAAGCTCGGGGTTTACTCGCAAGAGTAAGCGGTAGAGGAGCGTTCCGTAAGCCTGCGAAGGTGGATCGTAAGGTCTGCTGGAGGTATCGGAAGTGCGAATGCTGACATGAGTAACGATAAGGGGGGTGAAAAGCCTCCCCGCCGAAAGCCCAAGGTTTCCTCGCGCAACGTTCATCGGCGCAGGGTGAGTCGGTCCCTAAGGCGAGGCTGAAAAGCGTAGTCGATGGGAAGCCGGTTAATATTCCGGCACCTGACTGTAGTGCGATGGGGGGACGGAGAAGGCTAGGTGTACCGGGCGTTGGTTGTCCCGGGGAAAGGCGGTAGGCGTTGAGAGTAGGCAAATCCGCTCTCATTTACGCCGAGCACCGAGACGAGCTCTTTGAGCGAAGTCACTGACGCCACGCTTCCAGGAAAATCCTCTAAGCTTCAGCTACGGTCAGACCGTACCGTAATCCGACACAGGTAGGCAGGGTGAGAATCCCAAGGCGCTTGAGAGAACTCGGGTGAAGGAACTAGGCAACATAGCACCGTAACTTCGGGAGAAGGTGCGCCCAGAACTGTGGCAACACGCGTTGCTGAGCAGTTTTGGGCCGCAGTGACCAGGCCGCTGCGACTGTTTATCAAAAACACAGCACTCTGCAAACACGTAAGTGGACGTATAGGGTGTGACGCCTGCCCGGTGCTGGAAGGTTAATTGATGGGGTCAGCCGCAAGGCGAAGCTCTTGATCGAAGCCCCAGTAAACGGCGGCCGTAACTATAACGGTCCTAAGGTAGCGAAATTCCTTGTCGGGTAAGTTCCGACCTGCACGAATGGCGTAACGACAGCGGCGCTGTCTCCACCCGAGACTCAGTGAAATTGAAATCGCTGTGAAGATGCAGCGTTCCCGCGGCAAGACGGAAAGACCCCGTGAACCTTTACTATAGCTTTACACTGAACGTTGAGTTCGTCTGTGTAGGATAGGTGGGAGGCTTTGAAGTGCCGGCGCTAGCTGGCATGGAGCCAACGTTGAAATACCACCCTGATGTGCTTGACGTTCTAACCTGGATCCGTAATCCGGATCGGGGACCGTGTATGGTGGGTAGTTTGACTGGGGCGGTCTCCTCCCAAAGAGTAACGGAGGAGCTCGAAGGTACGCTCAGCGCGGTCGGACATCGCGCACTGTGTGCAAAGGCATAAGCGTGCTTGACTGCAAGATCGACGGATCAAGCAGGTACGAAAGTAGGACTTAGTGATCCGGTGGTTCTGTATGGAAGGGCCATCGCTCAACGGATAAAAGGTACTCCGGGGATAACAGGCTGATACCGCCCAAGAGTTCATATCGACGGCGGTGTTTGGCACCTCGATGTCGGCTCATCACATCCTGGGGCTGTAGTCGGTCCCAAGGGTATGGCTGTTCGCCATTTAAAGTGGTACGCGAGCTGGGTTCAGAACGTCGTGAGACAGTTCGGTCCCTATCTGTCGTGGGCGTTGGAGATTTGAGAGGGGCTGCTCCTAGTACGAGAGGACCGGAGTGGACGTATCTCTGGTGTTCCGGTTGTCACGCCAGTGGCACTGCCGGGTAGCTATATACGGAAGCGATAACCGCTGAAAGCATCTAAGCGGGAAGCGCGCCTCAAGATGAGATCTCCCGGAGCTCAAGCTCCCTGAAGGACCCAGGTAGACTACCTGGTTGATAGGTCGGGTGTGTATCGCAGTAATGCCGAGCTAACCGATACTAATGATCCGTGCGGCTTGATCATATAACTCCAAGCTGCTTCGCTTCGTCTCAACTACACGTCGAGACTGCGATCCCAACTCTGTTCACATCCCAAGTCCCAATGCCGGGCAGTGCGCTTCTTTTACGGCGCAAGCCCCAACGTCTCCCTGGCGGCCATAGCGGTTTGGTACCACCCGATCCCTTCTCGAACTCGGAAGTGAAACGAACCCGCGCCGATGGTAGTGTGCATCCGCATGCAAGAGTAGGTCACTGCCAGGGCCTTACAACTACAAGGCGCTCTCCATCGGAGAGCGCCTTGTGCTTTTATGGCTTCTCGAATATCCAGAGCGCGGCGAGCAGCGGCTCGGCGCTCCGGCCCTTGCACATCGACGCCGCAGCTTGCAGGCTACGCAATCCATGTCGACCTCCTCCCTGCGCCAATACCTCGAGCTGACCAAGCCGCGCGTCGTCGCGCTGATCGTGTTCACCGCGATCATCGGCATGTTTCTCGCGGTGCCCGGTTGGCCGCCCCTCGTTCCGGCGATCGCCGGCAGTGTCGGCATCTGGCTCGCCGCGGGGTCGGCAGCGGCGATCAACCATCTGATCGACCAGCGCATCGACCGTGTCATGGCGCGCACGGCGCATCGTCCGCTGGCAACCGGTGCGCTGACGCCCCGCCAGGTGCTCGTGTTCGCGATCGTGCTCGGCGTCGTGTCGATGGCGATGCTCGTCGTCTGGGTCAACTGGCTGACCGCCGTGCTGACGTTCGCGTCGCTGATCGGCTACGCGATCGTGTACACCGCGTATCTCAAGCGCGCGACGCCGCAGAACATCGTGATCGGCGGTGCCGCCGGCGCGGCGCCGCCGGTACTCGGCTGGGCCGCGGTGACCGGCGAAGTGCACCCGTACGCGTTGCTGCTGTTCCTGATCATCTTCGTGTGGACGCCGCCGCATTTCTGGGCGCTCGCGATCTTCCGCCGCGACGACTACTCGCGCGCCCAGGTTCCGATGCTGCCGGTGACCCACGGCGTCGAGTACACGCGCTGGCACGTGCTGTATTACACCGTGCTGCTGCTCGTGGTCACCGTGCTGCCGTGGCTCACCGGCATGACGGGCCTGTTCTATCTCGGCGGCGCGCTCGTGCTCGGCGCGGTGTTTCTGTACTACGCGATCGTCCTGCTCAACCCGCCGGACGAGTTCTTCGCGATGAAGGTGTTCAACTATTCCATCGTATACCTGATGGCGTTGTTCGCGTTCCTGCTCGCCGATCACTATCTCGCGACGCCGACGCTGCGCGCGTTCGTCGTCGCCTGAGCCGGCCGCGCGGAGCGGCCGGCCCGGCTCGCCGTCAGCGCCTCTCGTCGCCGATCAGGTACTGCTTCCAGAACTGCATCGTCGCGGCTCCGAAGTAGTCCTTGTTGGACTTCTTCTGGAAACCGTGTCCTTCGTCCTTCTGCAGCAGATACCAGACATTGCCGCCGTTGCCGCGGACGGTCCTGACGATCTGTTCCGCCTCGGACGCCGGCACGCGCGGATCGTTCGCGCCCTGGGCGACGAACAGCGGGATGGTGATGTTCTTCGCGTTCGTCATCGGAGAGATCTTCTGCAGATGCGCGTGCATCTTCGGATCGCGCTCGTCGCCGTACTCGGCGCGGCGCAGGTCGCGGCGATAGCTCTCGGTGTTGTTGAGGAACGTCACGAAGTTCGAGATGCCGACGATGTCGACGCCGGCACGCAGCCGCGCGTTGTAGTGCGTCATCGCGGCCAGCACCATGTAGCCGCCGTACGAACCGCCGTAGACGCCGACGCGTCCCGCGTCGAGCTCCTTGCGCGTGCCGATCCAGTCGAGCAGCGCCCCGATGTCCTTGACCGAATCTTCGCGCTTGAAGCCGTTGTCGAGTTCGAGATAGGTCTTGCCGTAGCCGCTCGACCCGCGCACGTTCGGCACCAGCACGGCAACGCCGAGCTTGCCGGCGAGGAACTGTGCGTCGGCACTGAACACGGGGCGCGACTGCGCTTCCGGACCGCCATGGATCACGACGACCGACGGAAACGGGCCGTCGCCTTTCGGTCGGTAGTACAGCGCCGGAATCGTGCGCGGTTTGCCGCCTGCCTTGTCGAATGTCGGGAAGCGCACGAGCTCCGGCGCGATGAAGCTCGCCGTGTCGAGGCCGCCGACTTCGCTCTCGGTCCAGCGCGCGAGCGTGCCGGCTGCGAGGTCGATCGAATACACGTCGCTCGGCGACGTCGCCGAATTGATCGACAGCGCGACCTGCGCGCCGTCCGGTCGGAACTCGACCGCGTCGATGACGCCGGTCGGCAGCTTCGGCAGCGCAAGGTCTTTGCCGCTGTCGAGATCGCGCACGTGCAGTACGCCGATCGCATCCTCGTTCGTCACGAAAGCGATGCGGCGGCCGTCGTGGGACATCACGAAGCCCTCGACGTCCCACGGAATGTTCGCGGTCAGGCTCGTGCTGCGCGTCGACGCGAGATCGCGCTTGCGCAACTCGCTGAACTCGCCGCTTTCGTCCGACGTGTAGTAGACGCTCGCGCCATCCGACGAGAAACGCAGATTGCCGTACGCGACGCGCTTTTTCTCGTCGTAGAGCTTCGTCAGCGCGCCGCTCGCGAGATCCACGACGGTCGGGCGCGACTCGTTCGCCGACACGTACTGCATGACGATCAGCCGCTTGCCGTCGCCCGAGAAGTCGACCGGCTGCCAGCTGCCGCCGGCCGTAACGACCACGCGCGATTTGCCGCCGTCGAGATCGCGCACCCACACGTCGGTATCCTTGCCGTTGCGCAGCGTGCTGCTGTAGGCGAGCTGCCGGCCGTCGTGCGAGAACAGCGGATCGCCGTTGCGCGACTTGCCGTCGGTCAGCATCGTGATTTCGCGCGTTGCGCCGTCGAACGCATAGAGCTGCCAAAACTCCGAGCCCCCGACGTCCTTGCCGAACACGAACATGTCGCGTGCCGGACTCGCCGCGATCGCGCGCACAGGCTCTTCGTAGAAAGTCAGCTGTTCGCGCGCGCCGCCGGGCATCTTCACGCGATGCACCTGCGCGGTGTTGCCGAAGCGCGTGGAGATCAGGACGGACGCGCCGTCGGCATTCCAGCCGACGAACTGCGCGCCGCGCGTGTTCTGGTAGCGCTGCAGGCGTTCCGCGAGGTCCGCTGGAATATCCGGGACATTTTCAACGATGCGCGTGCCGGACTCGACGCGCGCGACCGACGCGTCGGCCGCGGTCGCGAGCGGCGCGCAGAGCGACAGCGTCGCCACGACGATCAGATGCTTCATGGTTTCGCTCCAGGGGGCGTAGAGTACCCAGCCTAGCGTGCGCGTGACTTGCGGCATAAGCCGGAAGTCATGCGCCGGCGCATCCGTCAACGCACGTTGCGTGCCGCGAGCAAGCTCCGCAGTTCGGCCTTCTCCGCGTCGGCCAGTCCCTGCTCGGACTGCCGCTGCACGAGGTCGTCGATCCGTTGCTGGGCCGTCTGGCGATCGAGCGTGCCCAGCGCGTCGACGAACTCGTGCTGCAGGCTTTCAGGATCGCCGGGCAGGTCGAGCACCGCGAGCTTGCGCAGCGCGGCACCTTCGTCGCGCTCATTGAAGTGTTCGAGCAAGCCCGCGCTGTTGATTTCCGGCCGCGCACGGCACAGCTGAAGCAGCTCCACGAGCAGCGGCACGCCAGGCCGGCGCAGTGCGACGAACGCGTGCGGCGGCGTCGCGGCTTGCGCGAACGACGGATGCTGCAGCAGCAGCGCCACGGCCTGGCGCACGACGCTGCGTCCGCCGTCGCCGCCTGCCGGCGCGCGGCCGGCCGATTCGCGCGTCGCCGGGGCGGCGGCCGCCGGATCGCCGCGCAATTGCGCGTAGCGTTCTTCGAGCATGCCCTGCGCGCCCTCGCGCATCTGCGGCGACAGCGTCGCGGCCAGCGACCAGCGGATCGCGGTCTTGTCGGTCAGGATTTCGAGCATGCGATCGCGGAACGCGCCTTCCGGTATGCCGCCGATCAGCTCGCGGCAGCGTTCGGCGAGCCGCGCGCGGCCGTCCGCGGTGCGCAGGTCGGTATCGGCTTCCTGGTGCGCGTAGAAGAATTCCGACAGCGGCGTGGCGCTCGTCAGGCGCTGCTCGAAACCTTGAGCGCCCTCCTTGCGGATCACCGAGTCGGGATCTTCGCCGTCGGGCAAAAACAGGAAATGCGCCTGGCGGCCGTCGCGCATGCGCGGCAGCACCGACTCGACCGCGCGCCACGCGGCCTGGCGCCCGGCGCGATCGCCGTCGAAGCAGAAGTACACATCGGCGCAGTTGCGAAAAAGCAATTCCGCGTGGTCGCGCGTCGTCGCGGTGCCGAGCGTCGCCACCGCCTGCGGCAGTCCGTACTGGTGCAGCGCGATCACGTCCATATAGCCTTCGACGACGATGATGCGCGACACCTTCTGCGCCGCCTGCCGCACCTGCCACAGCGCGAACAGCTCGCGGCCCTTGTGGAACACCGGCGTCTCCGGCGAGTTCAGGTACTTCGGGCCGTCGTCTTTCTTCATCACGCGGCCGCCGAACGCGATCACGCGACCGCGGCGATCCAGGATCGGAAACATCACGCGGTCGCGGAAGATGTCGTACAGGCTGCCGCGCTCGCCGCGTTTGACGAGTCCGCCTTTTTCGAGCAGCGCCGAGCGCTGGGCGTTCGTGCCGAGCTGCGACTTGAGCGCATCCCACTGGTCCGGCGCGTAGCCGAGCCCGAAGCGCTTCTGCGTTTCCGCATCGAGCCCGCGGCCCTCGAAATACGCCTGCGCGGTCGGGTTCTGCGACAGCGCGCGCTGATAGAACTGCGCGGCCTGGTCGAGCACGCCGTAGAGATCGGTGTTGTCGGTCGCCGCCGGCGCGTTCGAGCGGCCGCCTTCGTACGGCACTTTCAGGCCGACGCGACCGGCGAGCTCCTCGATCGCGTCGGGGAATTCGAGCCGGTCGTAGTCCATCAGGAACTTGATCGCGCTGCCGTGCGCGCCGCAGCCGAAGCAGTGATAGAACTGCTTGGTCGGGCTGACCGTGAACGACGGCGAGCGCTCGTCGTGGAACGGACAGCGCGCGCTCCAGTCGCGTCCCGCCTTCTTGAGGGGAATGCGCTCCTGGACAACGTCGACGATATCGACGCGTGCCAGCAGCTCGTCGATGAACGTGTCGGGGATGCGACCGGCCATGCGTAGGCCCTGCTATCGCCAGAAGACCCCGGAACGACGCTGCGCTCCGGGGCGAAAGTATCAGCCGAGCGTGGCGAGCTTCGCCTTGACGAGTTCGGACAGCTTGCCGGTGTCGAAGCGGCCGGCGATTTTCGGTTTCGCCGCGCCGATCACCTTGCCCATGTCCTTCGGACCCGCCGCGCCGACTTCGGCAACGGCCGCGGCAACGATTTCGATCGCCTCGGCTTCGGACAGCTGCGCCGGCAGGTAGGCCTGGATCACGCCGATTTCGTAGCGCTCGACGGCGGCGAGGTCTTCGCGGCCGGCCGCTTCGTACTGGGTGACCGAATCCTTGCGCTGCTTGACGAGCTTTTCGAGCACGGCCAGCACCTGCGCATCGTCTAGCGCGATGCGCTCGTCGACTTCGCGCTGCTTGATCGCGGCATTGATCAGGCGGATGACGCCGAGGCGATCCTTTTCGCCGGACTTCATCGCGGTCTTCATGTCGTCGGTGAGGCGGATTTTCAGGGACATGGGACAAGTTTCCTCAAATCGCAGAAAGCACAAAGCCGGCGCCACTTGCGTAGCACCGGCCGGCGGAGCAGCCCGCTGAACGGGGAGGACGGGCGTACGCCCGCCCGGGTGCTCAGTACAACCGCTTGCGCTTGGTCACGTCGCGACCGACGCGACGCAGATGGCGCTTGACGGCCGCAGCGCGCTTGCGCTTGCGTTCCTGGGTCGGCTTTTCGTAAAACTCGCGCTTGCGCGTCTCGGCGAGGACGCCGGCCTTTTCGCAGGTGCGCTTGAAGCGACGCAGGGCAAATTCGAAGGGTTCGTTTTCGCGAACTTTGACGTTGGGCATGAGATCTCCGCTGTTACACTGGGCCCCGTTCTTGGGCGAGCCGCGAAGTTTAGCGTGTCAGACGTGTCAATTGCAAAGCCGATCATCAAGCCCGCCATCGTCAAGCCGGCTGTCGTAAAGCCCGTGCTCGGGATCGAGTCGTCGTGCGACGAAACCGGCGTCGCGGTCTACGACATCGAACGCGGCCTCCTCGCGCACCGCCTGTACAGCCAGATCCGGCTGCATGCGGAGTACGGCGGCGTCGTGCCGGAACTGGCCAGCCGCGATCACGTGCGCAAGCTCTTGCCGCTCGTGCGCGAGACGCTGGCCGCGGCCGGCATCGGCGTCGGCGACTTAGGCGGTGTGGCCTATACCGCCGGACCCGGTTTGATCGGCGCCTTGCTCGTCGGCGCGTCGGCCGCGCGTGCGCTCGCCTGGTCGCTCGACGTGCCGGCGATCGGCGTGCACCACATGGAGGGTCATCTGCTGGCGCCGTTGCTCGAAACCGAGTCGCCGGCACCGCCGTTCGTCGCGCTGCTCGTGTCCGGCGGCCATTCGATGCTGATCGCGGTCGACGCGATCGGCAGCTATCGCCTCCTCGGCGACACGCTCGACGACGCCGCCGGCGAAGCGTTCGACAAGACCGCGAAACTCATGGGCCTGCCGTATCCGGGCGGACCGCAGCTGGCGAAGCTCGCCGAACACGGCGTGCCCGGACGATTCAAGTTCGCGCGGCCGATGACCGACCGGCCCGGTCTGGATTTCAGCTTCTCGGGCCTGAAGACGCAGGTGCTGCTCGCGTGGCAGCAGAGCGATCGCAGCGATGCGACGCGTGCCGACATCGCGCGCGGCTTCGAAGAGGCGATGGTCGATACGCTGCGCATCAAATGCCTGCGAGCGCTCGAGGCCACCGGCGCGAAGTCGCTCGTGATCGCCGGCGGTGTCGGCGCGAACCGGCGCCTGCGTGCGGGGCTCGACGAAGCGACGCGGCGCATCGGCGCGCGCGTGTACTTTCCGCGGCCGGAGTTCTGCACCGACAACGGCGCGATGATCGCGCTCGCCGGCGCGCTGCGCCTGTCCGCCGGACAGATCGAAAGCCCGGCGATCAAGGTGATGCCGCGCTGGGATCTGGAAAGCCTCACCGCGCTCGAAACCCGCTAGGAGATCCGTCGTTCATGGACACCGTCTTCATCGAAGACCTGCGCATCGAAACCGTCATCGGCATCTACGACTGGGAACGCAAGATCCGTCAGGTCGTGGCCATCGATCTCGAAATGGCGTTCGACAATACGAAGCCCGCCGCGACCGATCGCATCGAGGACACGCTCGATTACAAGGCCGTGTCCAAGCGCCTGATCGCGTTCGTCGAGGCGTCGCACTTCGAGCTCGTCGAGACGCTGGCCGAGCGCTGCGCCGCGATCGTGCTCGACGAATTCGGCGTCAGCTGGTTGCGTCTGAAACTGTCCAAGCCCGGCGCCGTGCGCGGTTCGCGCGCCGTCGGGGTGCGCATCGAGCGCGGCAAGGCCTGATCGTTCCTCGCATCCGCGTCGCCGGCTGGAAAAGCGTTCTCGTTCCGCGTATAGATGATCCCGACGTGGTGCGGCGCATCATTCGTCGCACTGCCCAACCGGTGTCGCCGGGGAGGCGCAATGGGGTCGAACGCGATTGGGTCGGCGTGGGGACGCTACCGTTCGTCGACGTGGGACGAACTGATCACGACGGAAGGCGCCGCCCGGCCGGCCGCCGAACATCTGCTCGCCTATCTCGGCGGCCTCAATGCGCGCGATCTCGGCGAGCGCCAGCTCGCCGCCGGGCTCGCGGCGCGGCTCATGGGCATCACGTTCACCGTCTACAGCGACGGCCGCAACGTCGATCGCACGCTGCCGTTCGACATCGTGCCGCGCACGATCACCCGCGCAGAGTGGCGCCGTACCGAAGCCGGCCTGCGCCAGCGCGTGACCGCGCTGAACCGGTTCATCGGCGACATCTACGGCGAGCAGCGCATCGTGCGCGACCGAGTGTTTCCGCGTGCGCTGTTGAGCAAATCGGTGAATTTTCGACCGCAGTGCGTCGGCGTGAAGCCGCCGCTCGGCGTCTGGGCGCACGTGTGCGGTTCGGATCTCGTGCGCGACGGCGACGGGACGCTGTACGTGCTCGAGGACAACCTGCGCATACCGAGCGGCGTGTCGTACATGATCCAGAACCGCATGGTCGCCAAGCGCGTGTTTCCGGAACTCTTCGGCACGAGCGCGATCCTGCCGGTCGACGAATATCCGGCGCAGCTGTACGACACGCTGGCCGCGCTGACGCCGCGTCCCGGCGACGTGCCGACCATCGCGCTGCTCACGCCCGGCATCTACAACAGCGCGTATTTCGAGCACTGCTTTCTTGCGCAGAGCATGGGCATCGAGCTCGTCGAAGGCACCGATCTCTTCGTCGGCGACGACGACTGCTGCTACATGCGCACGGTCGAAGGTCCGCAGCGCGTCGACGTGATCTACCGTCGCGTCGACGACCTCTTCCTCGATCCCGAAGCGTTCAACCCCGATTCCGTGCTCGGCGTGCGCGGCCTGATGCGCGCGTGGCGCGCGGGCAACGTCGCGCTCGCGAACGCGCCGGGCGCCGGCGTCGCCGACGACAAGGTCGTGTTCACGTACGTACCGAAGATGATCCGCTACTACCTCGACGAAGAACCGATCCTGCCGAACGTGCCGAGTTATCTTTGTACGCAAAAGCGCGAACGCGACTATGTGATCGAGCATCTGCACGAGCTGGTCGTCAAACCGGCGAACGAGTCGGGCGGCTACGGCATGCTGATCGGGCCGCGTTCGACGGCGCGCCAGCGCGCGAAATTCCGCGACCTGATCCTCGCCGATCCGCGCAACTACATGGCGCAGCCGACCTTGTCGCTGTCGACCGTGCCGATTCTTACCGAATCGGGTTTCGAGCCTCGCCACGTCGACCTGCGCCCGTTCGTGCTGTCGCGCGAAGACGTCTACGTCACGACCGGCGGCCTCACGCGCGTGGCGATGACCAAGGGCTCGCTCGTCGTCAACAGTTCGCAGGGCGGCGGCGCGAAGGACACGTGGGTGGTCGACATCGAGGAGGCGCACTGATGCTTTCGCGCGTTGCCGACTCTCTCTACTGGTTCAGCCGCTACCTGCGCCGCGCGGAAAACTGCGCGCGCCTCGTCGGCGTCAACGGACAGCTCGAACTCGACCTGCCGCGCGGCCTGCGTTTCGCGTGGGAACCGCTGGTCGAGACGCTCGGCGTGCAGGCGCAGTTCGCGCAGCTGTATCCCGACGGCGGCGAGACGGCCGTCGCGCGCTTCCTGCTCGTCGACGAGCGCAACCCGTCGTCGATGCTCGTCTCGCTCGCGCAGGCGCGCGACATCCTGCGCTCGATCCGCGAAACGCTGCCGCAGGAAGTGTGGTTCAAGGTCAACCACATGCACCTGGACCTGCAGGAAGGCGCCGAGCGCGGCATCGCGCGGCGCTATCGCCACGAGTTGCTCGCGCGCGTCGTCGACGGCTGTCTCGCCGTTTCCGGCATTCTCACGGCGAACGTCAGCCGCGACATCGGTTATCAGTTCCTGCGACTCGGCACCGCGCTGGAACAGGCCGACATGACCAGCCGCATCATCGACGCCGGCGCGCTCGGCCTGATCCGATCGCGCCTGACCGACGATGCGGCCACGATCCGCAACCTGCAGTGGATGAGCGTGCTGCGCTCGCTCGAAGCCGACCAGATGTTCCGCCGCCATGCGCGCGCGCGTTTCGCGCCGGCGCCGGCATTGCGCTTTCTGCTGCAGAGTCGCGATTTTCCGCGCAGCGTCGCGTTCTGCCTCGTGCGCATCCGGCAGTTGCTGCCGTCGCTGCCGCACTACCAGCCGGTCGAGCGCGCCGTGCTGCGCGCGCTCGCGCTGGCGACCGACGCCGACGCGGAAAGCCTGGTCGAAGCCGGGACTACGGCGCTGATGGACGAAATCCAGCGCGCGCTCGCAAGTCTCGACGACGAACTGCGGATAGCCTACTTCCGCGCCTGAGCGCAACCCGGCCGGGCCGGGCCGACTTGACTAGGCCGACTTGATCTTGGCCGCGTCGGTTTCCCACGCGAAGCGCGGCAGCGAATGCACCGCGTGTTCGAGCTTGCGCGACCACGTGTCGCGTATCTCGACGTAGAGCGGCGTATCGGCCTCGAGCCGCAGCGTCTGCGCGATCTTGAGCTCGCCCGTGCGCACGATCGCAAGATCGAACGGCAGGCCGACCGACAGGTTCGAGCGTGCCGTCGAATCGAGCGACACGACGGCGCAGCGCGCGGCGTCCTCGAGCGTCGTCGCCGAACGCACGATGCGATCGAGAATCGGCTTGCCGTATTTCGACTCGCCGATCTGCACGTACGGCGTTTCCGGCGACGCGGAGATCCAGTTGCCGAGCGGATAGATGAGGTACAGCGCCGGCTGCTCGCCGCGAATCTGGCCGCCGAGGACGAGCGTCGCCTCGACGTTCACCGGGTTCGGGCTGTTGTTGTTCGCGACGAGCTGCTGCGCGGCGACGAGCGTCTGGCCGATGTGCTCGGCCACTTCGAACAGATGCTTCGCGCTGCGCAGGCCCGAAGCCTCGTTTTCGGCGTCGCACGCGAGGCGCGCGAGCACCGTCTGCGTCGTGGCGAGATTGCCGGACGAGAGCAGCACGAGCACGCGGTCGGGAAATTCGAACACGTGCATCTTGCTGTGGATGCGCACGTCGTCGAACGCCGCGCTCGTGCGCGTATCGGCCGCGAACACGAGCCCTTGCTGTACCCGGATGCCGACGCAGTAGGTCATGGCGATGCCGTCGTGAAGATGCGCCGATTCTACGACAGACCTCCGCATCGCGACGCGCTTGACCGTCGCATGCCGGTCATGCGCGAATGTCGGCATGACCCGCTACTACCTCAGCCTCGGTTCCAACGAGGAGCCCGAGCGTCACCTCGCGTCCGCGCTCGCCGAACTGCGCGCGTATTTCGGCGACGTCGTCGCTTCCGCCGCCTGGCGCTTTCCCGCCGTCGGTTTCGACGGTCCCGCGTTCGTCAATCTCGCCGCCGGCATCGACACCGAACTCGATCCGGAAGCCCTCAACGACTGGCTGCACGCGCTCGAAGACCGCCACGGCCGCCGTCGCGACGTGCCGCGTTATTCCGACCGCACGCTCGACGTCGACATCGTGCTCTGCGGCGAACGCGTGCTCTCGGGCCGCGGCAACCTCAAGATTCCGCGCGACGAGTTGAAATACGCGTTCGTGTTGAAACCGCTCGCGCAGATCGCGCCGGAAGCGGTGCACCCGGTCGCGGGCGTCCGCCTCGCCGATCTGTGGCGCGAGCACGCCGACTACGCGCGCGACTACGACATCGTGACTTTGAGCACCTGACGTTTCGTCCATGACGGCGCCCCGGCGCCGTGCTAATTTTGCGCACGACTTCAGGGAGCGTCAGGGGAACGACCATGATCGAAAAGTTCAAGCAAAGCTGGGAACTGATGAAGGCCAGCGCAGGCGTACTGCGCGCGGACAAGGAACTGCTGCTGTTTCCGGCGCTGTCGGCGCTGTGCTGCCTGATCGTCGCCGCGACGTTCTTCGTGCCGGCCGCGTTCGCGGGCCTGTTCGAGCACTTTTCGCGCGACAAGATCGATCCGGTGCTCGCGGTGCTCGGGTTCCTGTTCTACCTCGTGCAGTACTTCGTCATCATCTTTTTCAACACCGCGCTCGTCGGCGCGGCGATGATCCGCCTGCGCGGCGGCGACCCGACCGTCGCCGACGGCTTCCGCATCGCGATGTCGAAGCTGCCGGCCATCCTCGGTTACGCGCTGATCTCCGCGACCGTCGGCATCATCCTGCGCGCGCTGCAGGAACGCGCCGGCTTCATCGGCCGCTGGATCGTGGGCCTCATCGGCGCCGCGTGGACCGTCGCGACGTTCCTCGTCGTGCCGGTGCTCGTCAGCAACGACGTCGGCCCGGTCGATGCGGTCAAGCGCAGCGTCGAGCTCCTGAAGAAGACGTGGGGCGAAAACCTCATCGGCAACGTCGGCGTCGGCCTCGTGTTCGGCGTGCTGATGTTCGCGACGGTCATGGGCGGCGTGCTGCTGATCATGGCGGCGGCGTCGGCGAAGTCGGGCGCGCTCGTGGTCACCGCGGTGGCGCTGATGTTCTTCGCGATCGTCGTCCTGAGCCTGATCCAGGCCGCGCTGTCGGGCATCTACGCCGCGGCGATCTACCGCTACGCCGAAGAAGGCGAGATCGGCGGCGGCTTCGACCGCGAACTCGTCGCGCACGCGTTTCGCGTCAAGGCATAAGCGTTCGTCCGATGCGATGCACGAAGGCCCGGCCGACGCCGGGCCTTCGTCGTTTCAGATGCCGAGCGACCGGCCGCCGTCGATGCGGACGACCTCGCCGGTCGTATAGCGCGCGTCGCGAGCGAGCCACAGCACGGCGTCGGCGACGTCGTCGGGCGTGCCTGCGCGCGCGAGCGGCGTGCGTGCGATCAGCGCGTCGCGCTCGGCCGCCGTCTTGCCGGCCTCGGGCCACAGGATCGCGCCCGGCGCGATCGCGTTGACGCGCACGTCGGGCGCGAGATCGAGCGCGAGCGCGCGCGTCATCATCACGAGCGCCGCCTTTGCCATGCTGTACAGCGGATGTCGTGCGAGCGGCCGTTCGGCGTAGATGTCGACGAGATTGACGATCGCGCCGTGCGACGTCGCGAGCGCGGCGGCGGCGGCCTGCGCGAGAAAGAACGGCGCGCGCGCGTTGCTGGCGAACAACTCGTCCCACTGCGCGGCCGTCACGGTGCCGACCGGCGTCGGGTAGAACGCCGAGGCGTTGTTGACCAGCACGTCGAGCCGGCCGTAGCGCTCGAGCGCCGCGTCGACGAGGTCGGGCAACGCCTCGACATTCGCGAGTTCCGCCTGCAGCGCGAGCGTGCCGTTCGGGCGCTCGCGTTCGAGATCGGCGATCAGCGCGTCGAGTTCGGCGCGCGAGCGGCGGCAGTGCAGCGCGACGTCGTAGCCGGCGGCGTGCAGGCGCCGCGCGATCGTTGCGCCGACGCGCCTGGCGGCGCCGGTGACGAGGGCGACGGGACGGATATCGGTCATGGTGTCGGGCCCGCGAGTGAGCAATGCTGACTTATCCTAGGCGCCTTCACGTCTTGCGGCGAGCCCGACCTTGCGTATCGATCTGCCCGAACCCACCGCTGCCGAGCGCGAGCATTCCGACACGCTCGCGCGTTTCATCCGCAACGAAATCGCCGAAAAAGGCCCGATGCCGTTCTCGCGCTTCATGGAGCTGGCGCTGTACGCGCCCGGGCTCGGCTACTACAGCGCCGGCAAGACGAAATTCGGCGCGGCCGGCGATTTCATCACGGCGCCGGAACTCGGGTCCGTGTTCGCGCGCTGCGTCGCGCGCGCGGTGGCGCCGGCGCTGCGCGATATCGGCGCCGACGCGGCCATGCTCGAACTCGGCGGCGGCAGCGGCGCGTTCGCGGAGCATTGCCTCGCCGAACTGCAACGTCTCGACGCCGTGCCGGCGACGTATTCGATCCTGGAGCCGAGCGCCGACCTGCGCGAACGCCAGCGCGAACGCGTGCGGACGGCGCTGCCGCCCGACCTCGCCGCGCGCGTGCGCTGGATCGACCGCCCGCCCGAGGACGACTGGCGCGGCGTGCTGTTCGCCAACGAGGTGATCGACGCGTTGCCGACGACGCGCTTTTCGATCCGCGGCGGCGAAGTGTTCGAGGAACACATCGTCGACGACGGCGACGGCGGTTTCGCGATCGTCGACCTGCCGGCGGACGGTTTCGTCGGCGGCGCGGTGCGCCACATCGAGCGCGACATCGAGCAGCAGCTGCCCGACGACTACCGCTCCGAAGTGCTGCCGCAGCTGCCCTACTGGATCCAGGCCGTGTGCGGCGGACTTGCCGAAGGCCTCGCGATCTTCGTCGACTACGGCTACGCGCGGCGCGAGTACTACCGCGCCGACCGCCGCGACGGTACGCTGCTGGCCAATTACCGCCACCGCGCTCACGACGATCCGTTCCGTCTCGTCGGTCTGCAGGATATTACTGCCTTTGTGGATTTCGGCGCTTTGGCCGAGGCCGGCAAGGGCGCCGGGTTCGACATCGCCGGGCTCGGCACGCAGGCCGATTTCCTGATCGCCAACGGCCTCGCCGACGTCTTCGCCGATCTGCAGGCGAATGCCGACGAGGTCGAGCGCTATCGGGTTTCGCAGGAAATCAAACGCCTGACGCTGCCCGGCGAAATGGGCGAGAAGTTCAAGGTGATCGCATTCTCGCGCTGATGCTCTCGCCCGCGATGCCGACGCCCGCGTTTTGCCAGATCGTCGCCGCGGCGATCGCACGAGCGGGCGGCACGCTGCGCGAACCTTCGAAAACGGACGCTGCGCCATGGCGATGACTGCCCGCCCTCTGCGACACCTCGCGTACTGGCGACTGCTCGGCCGCCTGCTCGTCGCCCTGATGCTGATGCTCGCGCTGCTGCCGGCGCCGCAGGTCGTCGGCGCCGTGCCGTTCGGCGACAAGATCGGCCACGTGCTCGGTTTCGCCGCGTTGATGCTGTGGTACGCGCAGATCTACGGCGGCGTGCGCGAACGCCTGCGCTGCGCGCTGGCGTGCGTCGCGTTCGGACTGGCGATCGAGGTGTTGCAGGCGCTGACGCCGTACCGCAGCGCCGAATTCGCCGATCTCGCCGCCGACGCGCTCGGGGCGGTCCTCGGCTGGCTCGTCGCGCGCGGGCCCTTCGGCGACCTGTTTACGTGGGTCGAGCGTCGCGTTACTGCCTGAGCGCCGCGATCGCGCGAATACGCGCCTCGCGCATCGCCTCGCCGACCGCGGGGCCGGCAAGCCCGCGGTCGACGAACGTCGCGGCCGTGATCGCGGCGGCAGCCGCATACGCTTCGCGCAGCCACCGCGCCTGCGGATACTCCGACTCGGTCAGGCCGAGCCGGCCGCGCTTGTCCGCCTCGCAGACGAGCAGAAACTGTTCCACACGTTCCTTTTTGCGAAAACCGTCGAGCTTCTCGAAAAGCTCGAGCACCGTTCCGGGCCGCAGCTCGAGCGCGCGATGCGCGTTCAAGTGCTGGCGGCAGCACAGCACGGCGAGTTCCGCGAATTCGGCCGGCACGCGATAGCGCGCGTTCACCGCGCGGATCGGTTCGACGCCGCCTTCTTCGTGGCCGACGTGGCGCGGCAGCTGATCGGCCGGCGTGAGCGCCTTGCCGAGATCGTGCACGAGCGCGCACCAGCCGACGAGCGCGTCGCCCGGCGCGAGGCGCGCGGCCATGTCGACGACCATTTCGGTGTGCACGCCGGTGTCGATCTCCGGATGATATTCGGGCCGCTGCGGCACGCCGTACAGCGCGTCGATTTCCGGAAACAGCCGCGCCAGCGCGCCGCAGGCGCGCAAGGCGGCGACGAACGCGGACGGTTGCGGTTCGGTCAGCGCGCGGCGCGTTTCGGCCCATACGCGCTCGGCGACGAGGTGGTCGACCTCGCCGTCGGCGGTCATCGCGCGCATCAGCGCGAGCGTTTCGGGGGCGATGCGAAAACCGAGCGGCGCATAGCGCGCGGCGAACCGTGCGATGCGCAGGATGCGCACGGGATCTTCCGCGAACGCCGGCGACACATGGCGCAGCACGCGCGCCTCAAGATCGGCCGCGCCGCCGAACGGGTCGACGAGGTTGCCGTCCTCGTCCTGCGCCATCGCGTTGATCGTCAGGTCGCGGCGGCGCAGGTCGTCCGCCAGCGTCACGGTCGCGTCGGCGTGAAACGCGAAGCCCGCGTAGCCATGGCCGCTCTTGCGCTCGGTGCGCGCGAGCGCGTATTCCTCGTTCGTCTGCGGGTGCAGAAACACCGGAAAATCCTTGCCGACCGGCCGGTAGCCCAGCGCCAGCAACTGCGAGGGATCGGCGCCGACGACGACGTAGTCGCGATCGACGACCGGCCGGCCGAGCAGCCGGTCGCGCACCGCGCCCCCGACGAGGTATATCTGCATGCTTTCCGACTCCCTGCCGCCCCGGATCGAACGTCGCAGCTTAGCAGCAAGCCGCGCGAACGGCCGGCGGCGCACCCTGGTGCCTGGTGGCCTGCAACAGCCGAATCGAAAGCAGCTCGCTCGTCCTGGCCGCGCAGTACTTGCCGCTCACTCAGCCAATAGCGATGCTATCGGCTTCGCTCCGCAGCGGCGTCCTGCGCGACCAGTCCTTCGCGATCCCTCTTCCGATTTGGCTGATACAGGCCACTAGATGAAAAAAATCGTTCCGATGCTCTGTGCCGTCGCGCTCGCCGCGTGTGCCGCGGCACCGCAAAAACCCGTTGTTCAGAAAGACGCGTTGTATCTGTCCCTCGGCGGACAGGCGGGCATCGATCGTCTCGCCGAAGCGACGGTCAGGGAACTCCTCAACGACCTGCGCATCAACCTGTTCTTCGCCAACGGCAGCATGGCCGAGTCGCGCCGGCTGCTCGCCGAACAGCTCTGCGCGATCAGCGGCGGGCCGTGCACGTACACCGGCCGGTCGATGGAGGAAGCGCACTCCGGCATGTACCTCGTCGACGCCGATTTCGATGCGTTCATGCAGGACTTCGCCGCCGCGATGAACGCGGTGACGGTGCCCGCCGACGCGCAGCGCCGATTGACGGCGCTGTTCGAGGCTATGCGACCGCAGATCGTCGGGCAGTGACCCGTCAGGAGCCGGGCGCGGCGGTCGCCGAGGCCGCGTCGGCCGGTTCCGCGGCGGCCGGGCAGACCACGGCCTTGCGCGGCGTGTCGTCTTTCGGCGCCGCATAGGCCTGGCCGTTGCGCGGCAGGCGCGCGGCGAGCGCGAGCGCCTTGCCGTTCATACGCCAGTCGTAGATCACGCTGAACGCGAGTACGCGCGCGACGTATTCGCGGGTTTCGCGATACGGAATGCTGGCGATGAAGAAGTCGGGTTCGAGGTCGCCGCGTGCCGCGAGCCAGCGTGCGACCGGCGCCGGTCCCGCGTTGTACGCGGCGCTCGCCAGCCACGGCGCGCCGTTGTACTTTTCTGCCATTTGCGACAAGTAGCGCGTGCCGAGCGCGATGTTCGTGTCGGGCAGAAACAGGTCTTCGGCGCGCCGGTACGCGATGTTTTCGGTTTTCGCGAGCTGTGCCGCGGTGCCGGGCAGGAGCTGCATCAGGCCGAGCGCGTTCGCGCTCGAGCGCGCGTCCTCGACCCACGCGCTTTCGGCGCGGATGATCGCGTAGGTCCACGCCGGATCGAGTCCGGTTTCATGCGATTCGCGGCGAATCTGCGGCTCGCGCGCCAGCGGAAAGCGCTGCTCATACAGCTTGAGTTCGTCGCCCTTGTTCAACGCGAACACGGCACGGTCGTACCAACCTTCGCGATACGCGAGATCGGCCGCGAGCCGGCGCTGCGGGGGCGTGAAGCGCGCCATCGCCCAGTCCCATTCGCGCCGCGCGTCGCGCAGCCGGTCGACCGCGCGCCATTCGAACGCGCGATCGAGCGCGCCTTCCCTCAACGATTTTTCCGCGTCGCGGTCGGCGGCCAGCGTCAGCGGGCAGATCGTGTAGGCCTCGCCGCTCCAGTCGGCCGCGAGGAAGCCGTAGAAATTCGCCTCGCGAGCGAGCGCGGCGAATACCGGCGCGGCCTCGCTCTTGCGGTCGAGTTTCGCCAGCACGCGAGCGCGCAGGTAGCGCCATTCGGCGTCGGCCTTCTGCGTGTCGGACAGCGCATCGAGCGCGGCCAGCGCCGCGGTCCAGTCCGATGCCGCGAGCGCGACGCGCACGCGCCACTCGCGCGTGCCGTCGGTCTGCGACGCCGCGGGCACCGACGCGAGACGTTCGAGCGCGTCGGCATCGAATTCGGTCGCACGGTACAGCGCGAAAGCGGCGGCGACGTCGCCTTTTTGCTTGTCCGAAAATTGATACCGGGCCTTGAGCTTCGCGTAGGCGTCGGCCGCGCCGTCGGCGTCGCGACGCGCCACGCGCTTGATCGCGGCGACCACGGCGTCGCGATGGCGCGTGTCGTCGGGCCACGTCGCGGCTTGCTTGAGCGCCGCGGGCGCGTCGCGCAGCGCCAGCGCGATCTGCGTCGCGGCCGGCCGTTCGGCGGCCGGCAGATGCGCGACGAGTTCGTCGATGACGCCGGACTGGCCCGCGTCGAGCGCCCGATCGATGCGCTGTCTGAGCCTGGCGCCGTCGATCACGCCCGCGTCGACCGAGCGCGCGAGCGGCCCGTCGCACGACGCGGGCAGCGCCGTGGACGACTCCCACAGCGCGGTCCAGTCCTTGGCGAAATCGAGCTTTTCGCCGTCGGCCAGGCGCGCCGCGAGGTCATGGCACGCGAATTCGCGGCCGAGACCCGGCGCGTAGGCGGCGCGAAATTCCTTCCAGCGGCCGTTTCCGGCGCGATCGGCGAGCCATGCGCGGCGCACGTCGTCGGCCGCGAGCGTTTCGGGCCAGCGGGCGAGGAACGCTTCTATCTCGTCGGCCTTGATCTCGTCGGGCTTCTTCGCCTTGCCGATCCGGCGCGTCAGCTCCAGCGCCTCGAGCGACGGCAGCAGCGGATAGCGTTCGAGGACGGCGGCTTCCTTCTTCCAGTCGCGTCCGTGTTCGACGGCGTCGAGCGCGCGGCGGAACGCGGCGCGTTCGTCGTCCCGCTGCGCGGCGTAGGCAGGCACCGCCGCGAGCACGCCAGACCAAAGTAACAATCGGCCCAGCGCGCGCCCTAGGGGTGCGCCGCCCCACAGGTAATCCGACCAATTCCGGCGTCTTTCGCCGCGATCCTGCGTTGCGGCTCGTCGCCGTACTGCCGGTACGGCTCCTCGCCGCGCCTTGTCTCGCGACGAAATCCATCCGGAATCTTTGGTCGAATTACCTGTGGGGCGGCACACCAGGTCGGGCATACTTTTGAAATACATGCGGCGATTGTAGCCGCAACGAAAGGAGCGGCGTTCCGCATGGTTCTCGATATCGCGTTGTACCTCGCCGTCGGCGCGGGAGCGGGATTGCTCGCCGGACTCCTCGGCGTCGGCGGCGGCCTCATCATCGTCGCGGCGCTCGCCTGGCTGCTGCCGGCGCGCGGTTTCGCGCCCGACTACGTCATGCAGGTGGCGCTCGCGACGTCGCTCGCCAGCATCGTGCTGACGTCGATCTCGTCGGCGAGCGCGCACTGGCGCCGCGGCAGCGTGCTGTGGACGAGCGTGCGCTCGCTCGTGCCGGGCATGATCCTGGGCGGCCTCGGCGGTGCGCAGATCGCCAGCCACCTGCCGAGCGACGTGCTGCGCTGGATCGTCGCCGGCTACTGCATGATCGCCGCGGCGCAGCTGCTGTTCGGACGCGTGCAGCCCGCGCGCGAAGCGCACGACGCGCCGCACGGCCCTCTGCTGTTCGCCGCGGGCGTCGGCATCGGCGCGCTGTCGGCCGTCGTCGGCATCGGCGGCGGCAGCATGACCGTGCCGCTGCTCGTCTATTTTGGTGTCGTACCCGTGCGTGCGGTCGGCACGTCGGCCGCCTGCGGTTTCGCGATCGCGGTGGCCAGCGCCATCGGCTTCGTGTACGGCGGCCATGCGGTCGGCGCGACGATGCCGCCGGGCAGTCTCGGCTTCGTCTATCTGCCCGCCGCGCTCGGCTGCGCGGTGGCTTCGGTGCTCGTCGCGCCGCTCGGCGTGCGGCTCGCGCATGCCTTGTCCGGCGAGGCGCTCAAGCGCGTTTTCGCGGCGTTTCTGGTGCTGATGGGGCTTGCCGTCGGCCTCAGCGGCTAGGCGTGCGCCGGCGAATCCGCCTGGGACCCCTGTCGTAAGTCGTACCCGCGGCCCCTAGCCGCTGTCTGAAATCTGATTTACATTTCTTTTACACGTTTCCAGGGCGGGGGGCCTCGAAGCGTACGGAACGGAAAGTTCCGGGCGTGCGTGCCTTGGGGGGCCTCGCACGTCTGCAACCGGTTCGAACGAACGCCGCACCGCGCGTGCCCTTTCCGGGCGCCGTGGCGCGGTCGCGTGGGAGGCGCTGGGCCGGTCGATAAGCCTCGGGTATTCGGGTCACCAAAACGGGAGTCACCCAATGAAACTGCTGCACCGTCGCAAGCTCAGCCTGACCATTCACACCGTAACCGCCGCGATGCTCGCCGGCAGTTTCGCCGTGCCGGCGTTCGCCCAGTCCGAACGCGGCGACGACACCACTCGCCTCGAAGCCGTTCAGGTAACCGGCTCGCGCATCAAGCGCGCCGAGCTCGAAGGCAAGAATCCGATCGTCACGATCACGGCGCGCGACATCGAGGCCACCGGCCTCAACGGCATCGGCGACGTGCTGCAGCGCATGAGCGTCAGCGGCTCGTCGCTCAACACCAAGTTCAACTCGGCCGGCAACTTCGGCTTCCCGGCGGACGGCGGCGGCGTCGGCTCCGGTTCCACCACCGTGTCGCTGCGCAATCTCGGCGCCAAGCGCACGCTGGTGCTCGTCGACGGCCTGCGCTGGGTCAGCGAATCGTCGGGTTCCGGCGTCTCGGCCGCGGTCGACCTCAACACGATTCCGTCGAGCGCCGTCGAGCGCATCGAAATCCTGACCGACGGCGCCTCGTCGCTGTACGGTTCGGACGCGATCGCCGGCGTCATCAACATCATCACCAAGCGCAAGCAGGAAGGCGCGAGCGCGAGCTTCCAGTACGGCGACTACTCGATCGGCGACGGCACCACGAAGTCGGGCAACCTGTCGCTCGGCGGCAGCACCGACCGCCTCGACTTCTTCCTCGACATCAGCCACTACGAGCAGGATTCGATCAGCGCGGGCGACTGGGGCCAGTCGTTCTACCCGACGCCGGGCGCCGGCATCTTCGGCGGCAGCTCGTACATTCCGTTCACGCGCACGATCTTCTACCCGACCGACCCGCTCAACACGTACGGCGGCCTGTGCCCGATCGACGCCAGCGGCCGCGCGCGCTGCAACATCACGGCCAACGGCACGACCAACGGCGTGCAGCCGTTCCCGGACGGCTTCCACCGCTTCACCAACGCCGACCGCTTCAACTTCGCGCCGTACAACCTGCTGCTCACGCCGAACGAGCGCAACGCGTTCTTCGGCCAGGCGCGCTACAAGGTCGCCGACAGCATCACCTGGTATCTCAAGGGCAGCTACACGAACCGCAAGTCGGCCAACCAGGCCGCGCCGGAACCGATCGGCCTCGGCTCGGCGCTCAATACGAGCGACCTCGGCCTCATCACCGGCGTCGACGCGACGAATCCGTACAACCCGTTCGGCGTGACGCTCGATCCGAACTCCAACTTCCTCGGCCTCGGCCGCCGTCCGGTCGAAGGCGGACCGCGCGTGTTCAGCCAGGACGTCGACACGCGTTACTTCGCGACGGGCCTGGAAGGCAGCTTCACCGCCGGCGACCGCGACTTCTACTGGGACGTCAACTACGTCGACGCCACCAACAAGGGCCAGCAGACCGTCCACGGCACCTACAACATCGCGCACATCGCGCGCGCGCTCGGCCCGATCAGCCAGTGCACCGCGCCGTGCGTGCCGCTGAACATCTTCGGCGGCCCGGGTTCGATCACGCGCGAAATGCTCGACTACATCAGCTACATCGAGCACGACATCAGCGAGAACAAGCTGCAGACCTGGACGGCCAACATCTCGGGCGACATCGTGCAGCTGCCGGCCGGTTCGCTCGCGTTCGCGGCGGGCTATGAAAACCGCAAGCAGACCGGTTCGTACACGCCGGACGCCATCGTCGTCGCCGGCGAGTCCAACGGCGTGCCGTCGCTGCCGACGCGCGGCGAATACGACGTCGACGAGTACTACCTCGAACTCAACGTGCCGCTGCTCAAGGACGTGGCGCTCGCCAAGAGCCTCGAGCTCTCGATCGCCTCGCGCTATTCCGACTACTCCACGTTCGGCGGCACGACGAACAACAAGTTCGGCTTCCGCTGGCAGCTGTCGGACGACCTGACCGCGCGCGGCACGTGGGCCGAAGGCTTCCGCGCGCCGTCGATCGGCGAACTGTACGGCGCGCCGGCACGTTTCGACGCGACCATCTCCGATCCGTGCAACGGCCAGACGAACCCGACGCTCGCGGCGAACTGCATCGCGCAGGGCGTGGCCAATCCGGGTTCGTTCGAGCAGGCGAACACGCAGATCTCCACGCGCACCGGCGGCAACATCCTGCTGCAGCCGGAAACGTCGAAGACGCTGACCGCCGGCATCGTCTACAGCCCGGGCTGGGCCGAGAGCACGAACTGGGCGAACAAGCTCGACTTCGACCTGACGTTCTGGAAGGTGAAGATCGAAGACGCGATCCAGGCACCGGACGCGCAGGCGCAGCTCGATCGCTGCGTCGCGACGAACCAGGCCGTGTTCTGCAACGGCATCGTGCGCGGTACGTCGGGCGACATCATCAGCTTCAACAACCAGCTGCGCAACCTCGGCAAGATCGACACGCAAGGCTGGGACATCGGCGTCAACTGGTTCGGTCCGGAGTGGAGCTTCGGCACGCTGGGCCTCGCGCTGCAGACCACGTACGCCGACAAGTACAAGGTCGTCGCGTCCGACACCGGCCAGTCCGAACCGCTGACCGTCGGCGTCGAGGTCAACAACTCGTCGATTCCGGAATGGCGCACGCAGGCGTCGCTGATGTGGTCGAACGGTCCGTGGAGCGCGCGCTGGACCTCGCGCTACACCTCGGGCCTCGAAGAAACCTGCAACCCGGACCTGACCGAAGTCGGCGCGGTGTGCAGCAATCTCAACTCGGCCGGCACGGGCGGCACCAACCATCTCGGCGCGACGACGTTCCACGACGTGCGCCTGAACTGGAAGCTGCCGGTGAACTTCGACTTCACGCTGACCGCGGGCGTCAACAACGTGTTCGCGAAGGATCCGCCGATCTGCGTGTCGTGCTCGCTCAACGGCTATGACGCGTCGACCTACGACCTGCCGGGCCGCTTCAGCTATGTCCAGGCGAGCGTGAAGTTCTAAGCATCGTACACAAGGCGACAAACGCATTCGGGCCGCGCAAGCGGCCCGAATCGTTTCCGCCTAGCGCGCATCCCACGTCCAGCGCAATCCCGCAAGCCAGGTCCTTGCCGCCCCGGGCTCGTAGTAGCGCGCATTGCCTTCGTTGACGATGACCGAGCCGACGTAGCCACGATCGAACACGTTGTCTATCCGCGCGAACGCGCGCAGCGTGCCGTCGCCGAACGCGAAGTCGCACGCCGCCTCGACGTCGACGCGCGCGTAGCCCGGCGCCGCTTCGGTGCCGCGGTCGTCGACCGTCACGCGGCCGACGGCGCTCGCCTGCATCGCCGCCGACCAGCCGCCGTCGCGCCACGCCGCACGCAGCCAGGCCTGATCGCGCGCGACGCCCGGCAGGCGCGTGCCGGGCGTGACGCGCGCCGTCGGCGTCGTGCAGCCGGCCGCCGTGCAGACCGCGAACGCGTCGCGGAACGTCGCGTCGAGCCGCGTCGCCGCGATATCGACGCGCCACGCCGTCGACAGCGGAATCGACGCCGAAATTTCAACGCCCTGGCGCCGCGCGCGGCCGACGTTGCGATAGCTGCTGCGGCCGCCGACGTTGCGGGCGACGGCGAGCTCGTCGTCGGTGTCGGCGCGAAACAGCGCGGCTTCGAGCGACGCGCCGTCGGCGCCGCGCCATTTCGCGCCGAGCTCGAGGTTACGGCTGCGCGCGGGCTTCAGGTCGAAAGCGAGCCCCGAACCGCCGTCGGCGCGATACCCGAGTTCGTTGAACGTCGGCGTCTCGAACCCGCGGCCGGCCGACGCGTGCACACGCACGTCGTCGCGCGGTGCGAAGACGAGGCCGGCAACCGGCGTCGTCTGCGCATAGTCGACGCGTCCGCCGTCGTCGGGATTGGCCGCGGTGACGTAGCGGTCGTCCGACGCGAAGCGCACGTCGCTCGCGCGCGCGCCGACGAGCGCCGACCAGCGCGGCGCGAACGCCCACCACGCCTGCGCGTAGCGGTCGACGCTGCGCGCGTCGTTGATCTCGTCGCGCCGCAGCGCGCCGCGGATGCCGGTTGCGGAGCCGACGAAATTTTCAAAGCCGCGGCGATGCTGGCGCTGCCGGTCGGCGTCGATGCCGGCGTCGATCTCGACCGCGCGCGACGCGAGTTCGCCGTGCCACGACCAGCGCAAGTCGACGCCGCCGTAGTCGCCGGCCAGATCGACCACGCCGCCGGCGCTCGTCGGGCTCGCCTGCGCCGTGATCGGCACGGCGAGAAACTGTTCGATCGTGCGGCGCCCGGCGTATGCGGTCGCGCGCAGCGCGTGGCCGCCGCCGAGCGCGTGGCGCCACACCGCGCCGAGCTGGTTCTGCGCCGTCGACTTGCGCGTGTCGAACGCGAGCGCGGCCGGCGTCGCACGGCGCGGATCGGCTCGCGCGTCGGCGCGCGTGAGGCCGAGCGGATCTTGCGCCTCGGGCGCGCGATAGCCGTTGGCGACGAGATCGAGCGTGCCGTCGTCGCCGACCGGCACCCGCAGCTTCAGATTGGCCGACTCGCGGCGCGAGGCGCTGTGCTCGCGCCAGCCGTCGGTATCGGCGACGGCGAACGCGACGTGGTAGCCGACCGGCCCGATCGCGCCGAGCGCGCGTGCGCCGTGGATGCGTTCGCCGTCGCTGCCGAACGCGGTCTGCACGCGCACCTGCGCGGGTTCGGCGCCGTCGGCGGTGAACACCTGTACGACGCCGCCCGACGCGTTGCCGTACAGCGCCGAGAACGGGCCGCGCAGGATTTCGATGCGGTCGGCGGCGACGAGATCGAGATGCGACACCTGGCCCTGGCCGTCGGGCATCGTCGCGGGAATGCCGTCGGCGTAGAGGCGCACGCCGCGCACGCCGAACGTCGCGCGCGCGCCGAAGCCGCGGATCGACAGCTGCGTATCCTGCGCGTGGTTGCGCCGGTCGCGCGCGATCACGCCGGGCGCCTGCGCGAGCGATTCGGCGAGATCGGCATGCGCGCGGTCGGCAATGTCGACGACGCTCACGGACGCCGGCGCGTCGAACGCCTCGACCGATTCGAGGCGTGTGGAGACGACGACGGGCGGCAGCGTGGTTTCCTCGCCGGACGCGGGCAGTGCGATGAAGCCGAGAGCGAACGCGTACGTGGCGGAGCGTCGGGACATCGTTTCGCGGACGCTCCTTGCGCGGTCGTGACGAGCATCGACGGTACCGGCGACGCCGGATCGCGCGCAAGAAAAAGGGCGCGGATCGCTCCGCGCCCTCATCTTTTTACCGCCTACCGCGGTCGCTGCGATCGATCAGTTTTCAAAGTCGTCCGCAAAGATGCGATCCGGCTGGATCACCTGCGCCGCGTTTTCCGGCAGGTTCGTGTGGTGCAGCAGCAGCACGCCGCTCGATCCGTTCGCCGCCATGTTGGCCGGGTTGTACGTGCCGTTGATCTGCGTGCCGTTCTGTTCGAACAGCAGCGCGGCAGGTCCACCGCCCGCGACGTTCACGGTCACGCCCGGCGCGTTGCCGTCGAACGTGAACGGACCGGGCACGGTCGCGTACGCGGAGACCGAGCTGCCGCACTGGTTGGCCGGGTTCAGGCGCACGCACAGCGGATTGAAGCTCGGGCAGACGGCAACGGCGTAGCGCAACGAACGGTCGCCGGCAGCGAGGCCGAGATTGGCCGCGGTGGCGCTGATCAGCAGCGAATTGCTGTTGAACGTGCCGATGTCGATCTGGTCCGGCGACACGAGGTTCGTGAAGCCGACGATGTTGAGCGACGTCGGCGGCGTGAACATGCCGGTGACGAACACGTCCATCGGATCGTTCGCCTGGCCCGCAACCGAGAAATAGCCCGTCACGCTCGTCGCGAACAGCACGCGATCGTAGTTGCCGTCTTCGTTAGTATCGACGCAGACGTTGAACGCCATATTGTTCGGCGTCGCCTTCGCACCGAACGTCGAGATGCCGAACACGAAGCGATCGGCGCCGTAGGTGACGCCCAGGTGCTGCACGTCGAAGTAGCCCGGCAGTTCCTCGTTGCGCGTGCCGGTGTACTGCAGTTCGAGCGCGGACACGAGCGACTGGTGGTCGACGCCGCTTGCGGCATCGCAGCTCGAGCCCGCGAGCGTGCCGGTACAGACGCCGGTGCCGGCGACGTTCAGCTGCAGATTCGGACCCGGGCCGACGGTGGCGCTCAGGTCCGAATGCGGACGGTGCGCCATGTACACCGGGACGCGCGCGACTTCATTGCCGGCCTTCGACACGATCAGGTTCGCCGATTCCTCGTCGAGGTAGTAGCGCGGCAGCGGGCCGAGCGCGGCTGCGCCCGCCGATGCGCCGACCTGCGTCGCCGACACGGTCGGATCGCGATGGCGCTTCATGTCCGTCGCGGTCGCGGTCATGCGGACCGGCACGATCACGGAGCCGGCCGGCGGCACGGTCACCGTCGTCGGGCCGGTCAGCGCGAACGCGACGCCGGGCGAGTCGTTGAGCGTATCGAGCGCAAGCGTCACCGACTGGGCGAGCGCCGTGCGGTTTTCGAGGCGGATGTTCTTCGTCACGTCGGCCGTGCCGACCACGGTGTCGTCGAACGACAGCGAGACCTGTTCCGGATTCGCATCGTTCAGCGCGAGGATCGGCGAAACCGCGTGCGCGACATCGGCGCGACCGGAGCCGATGCGACCGCCGGCGTAGCGGTCGAGCGTGCCGGCCGGACCGAAGAAGAGGTCGTGGCTCGCCGAGTTCATCGCGACCGCCTTGATTTCGGCGACGCTCGCGCCCGGGTTCTGCTGGCGCAGCAGCGCCGCGTAGCCCGACATGTGCGGCGCGGCCATCGACGTGCCGCTGAGCGACAGCGGTCGGCCGGAGGCGAGGTAGCCCGACGGATCGAACGCGACGCAGCCCGTGGCATTGGCGGTACAGATGATGCCGCTCTGCGCCGAAACGATGTTCGTGCCGGGCGCCGAGATATCGGGCTTGAGCGACTGCTGTCCCGGCGCGCCGCTCGGGCCGCGCGAGGTCGACGCGTTCACCGTGTCAGCGCCGTTGGTCAGCGTCGCGGTGACGCCGGCGGCGAGGTTCGCGCGGAACGCGTTCGCGTCGGGCAGGGCGATCAGGCCCGACGGGATCGTCACGGCCGGAATCGTCGCATCGTCGGCCATGCCGATGACCGCGTTCGGATTGCCGCTCAACGCGACGTTGCCGATGATCACGCCGGCCGCGCCGTTCAACTGCGCGTTGTACACCTTGAGCTTGAACGGACAGGCGCCGCGATCGATGAACGCGATCTTGCCGGCTACCGCGGCGGCATTGAGGAACGGCGTCGAGCAACCGTCTTGCGGCGTGCCGCCGGCCGAGCCGGGCGGTACCGTCGCGGTCGAACCGTCGTCGACGGCGACGACGGGCAGCGTCAGGCCCGCCGGCGGCGGCGCGACGCCGAAGTTGGCCGCGCCCGTGACCTTGAGGCCGGCGACGGCCGCCGGCGCATCGCCGCGGACCGGGCCGCCGACGCCGTCGTCCATCGTGTTGGCCACGCTGATCGCGTTCTTCGCGCTCGACGGCGAGCCGAGCACGAAATGCGTATCGCCGTTGTTGCCGGCCGAGATCACCACGATCATGCCGGTCGAGGCGGCGTTGTCGGCGGCGGTCGCCGAATCGTCGTCCGGCTGGCCGAACGCCGAGCCGAGCGACAGGTTCGCAACGTCCAGACGGTCGCTCAGATCGCCGTCGTCGTTCGGATCCTGCGCGCGTTCGAAGCCGGCGACGGTGAGCGCGGTCGAACCGGAGCAGCCGAACACGCGGATCGCGAACAGCTCGGCGCGCGGCGCGACGCCGGCGCCGATGCGCAGGCCGGAGAAGTCGGTCGTCGTGTCCCACGGGCCGTTGTACGGCGTGCCGTCGGCCTTGACGCCGTAGCCCGCCGCGGTACCGGCGACGTGCGTGCCGTGGCCGCCGCAGTCCATCGGATCGGGGTCGGGCGCCGGCGTCGCGGTCGCCTGCGCCGCGGCGTTGTACGCGTCGCCGGCAAGGTCGGTGCCGCCGAACACCTTGGCGGTCGGGAACGCGACCGAGCCGTTGATGAGGTCGGTGATGAGCGTGCGGTTGTTCGCCTGGTAGTCGGCGAGGAGGCCGGTGCCGCCGAACATCGGATGCTGGTAGTCGATGCCGCTGTCGATGATGCCGATGCGGATGCCTTCGCCCTTGTAGCCCGCGCTGTTGAGCGGCGTGCCTTCCCACAGCTTCGGCGCGTTGATGAACGCGACGCTGCTGGCGTTCGACGGCTCGTGCAGCGGCAGCGGACGCACGGCGACGACCCCGGGCAGCGCCTTCAGGCGCGCGAGATCGTCGTACGACGACACGTTCAGCGCGAAGCCGTTCAGGACGCGCGAGACGCGATACAGCTCGGTGGCGCGGATGCCGCTGTTGGCGAGCGTCGTGGCGAAGCGCGACTGCTCGATTTCGTTCGCGGCGACCGCCGCGCGCGACTGCGTGCCGGCCGCGGTGCGGCCGAGCAGGGTATCGCCGCTGCGCGCGATGGCCCTGGCGTACTCGACCGAGGCGGGCGTGCCTTCGAGCGTGACGAAGACGGCGATTGCACGATCTTCGCCCTGCTGCGCGAGATCGGCACGGCCTGCCGACAACGCTGCGTTGCCGGCGTTCGACGGCTGCAGCGCGGTCGCGCCGCCCGATGCCGCGCCGGATACGCCGGTCGCGCCGGCAAGCGCCAGCGCGATCGACGTCGCGATATATGTGTACTTGTTCGCCATAAATATCCCCGAGAGTTACAAACGCCGCGAAGGGTCGCGGGCGAAGCCGCGCCCGTGCGATTCCGCGCGACATCCGCACGATTTGCGACGTCGCGCCGAGCGTCGAGACGCGCACGGGCACTCGTGAGTATGTCCATACAATTCGACTGGTCCGGTTGGTACATTTTTGCCGCTTTGTACCAATCCGCCGTGCGGTTTTCCCCGATTGCGCTCATGCGGCGCAGCAAAACGCGCCATTCCGCGGAGCGTCCCCCATGCACAACGGCATGCTCCGCGCGTTGCCGTTTGTGCTAATTTGTCGGCGAAGCTTCTCCACGACAGTGCGGAGGTCGTCATGCGACCCGTTAGCCTGCGTTTGTCCGTCCTGGCCCTGATGCTTTGCTGCGCGCTGCCGGCCACAGCGCAAACCCCGACCGGTGCCGCATCGCCTGCCGACGCGGCCGCCGACGCCCAGGCGGCGCTCGCCGTCGCCGATCTCGACCTCTACCAGCGCGGCCTGCAGATGGAAATCGACGCGCTGCAGCTGGCGCAGCAGCGGTTGACGGCCGCCCGCGACGCGCGCGACGACGTCGCCGAAAACGTCGCGCTGCAGCCGGTGCTGTCGCGTCAGTACGAGCGCAACGCCGCCAAGGCGCTGAACGTCGACCTGCGACGCTATCGCGACGTCAAGAAGCGCTTCGGCGACATCCTCGTGCTCGGCGAGTACATCGACCAGCTCAACGCGCAGCTCGAACAGCTGCACCAGACCGGTCTGTCCGCGAAGGCGCGCGCCGACCAGCGCAAGCAGCTCGAGGACATGCGCGCCAAGGCCGTCGATCCGTACGCGGTGCTCGACACGGCGTTGCGAGATGCGCTCAAGGCGCGTGCCGACGCGCTGGTACGCCTGCGCATCAGCAACAACGATCTCGTGCAGGAACTGACCAGCCGCTGACCTCCGCGGCACGCCGGCGGATTCAGGGCCGCCGGAATCTGGCGAAGCCCGCGAGGCGGGAAGGGCGGTGCCGCGCTTGCGGCAGCGGCGTCAGGCGGCGCGTTTGAGACCGTGCTGCAGCCGCGCCGGCAGGCGCAGGCTCGCCGCGACCGGCAGGTGGTCGGAAAACGCCTGCGGCAGCGTCCACAGGCTTTCGACTTCGAGCGCTTCCGACGCGAGGATGTGATCGATCGCCCGGCGCGGCCGCCAGCTCGGGAACGTCGCCGGCGGCGCGGTCGGCGGTCGCAGCGACGTGCGCCGGTACAGCTCGCGTAGCTCGGGGCTGTCGGCGGCGCAGTTCATGTCGCCCATCAGCACCGCGTGCGGCGTATCGGCCAAAAGGTCTGCGATGAAGCCGAGCTGGCGCATGCGCGCCTCGGGGCCGAGCGACAGATGCGAGATCACGACGCACAGCGCGTCGCGGCCGGCGCCGAAGCGCGCGAGCAGCGCGCCGCGGCCGGGAATGCGGCCGGGCAGCGGGTGGTCGATGACTTCGGTCGGTTCGAGCCGGCTGATGAGGCCGTTGGCCGACTGCGCGAGGCGCGACACGCGCCGGTTCGGCTGATGGCTCCAGTACGGAAAATCGGCCGCGTCGGCGAGGTACTGGGTCTGGTTGACGAAGCCCGAGCGCAAGGTACCCGCGTCCGACTCCTGCAGCGCGACGATGTCGAACTCGGCGATCGACGCCGCGAGCGCGTCGAGATTCGCGCGCTTGCCCGGATGCGGCAGCCAGGTTCGCGTCACGTAGTCGCTGAAGCGGCCGACGCTGGCCCCGGCCACGATGTTGCAGCTGACGAGCCGCAAGCGCGTGATGCCGTCCGGGGTGGGCGCCGAGCCGTCGTGGGCGTTCATGGTATCGAAGCTATCCGCGACGCCGATCCGCCGCAAGCCTTGCTAAAGTCACTGTTGCCGCGTTGGCCGCGGCAAGCGGAGCCGGCGGTTGCGCGCCGGCCCCGGTGCGACGGCGATTACTTCTTCGCCCCGGCGATTTCCTTGGCGACGAGCCAGCCCGTCAGATCGACGGCCTGCGGAAAGCCGCCGGCCGAGCCCGCGTTGAGGCGGTACTTGCCGTTGACGATGATCGTCGGCGTGCTGTCGATGCCGTAGGCGGCGAGGTTCTTCTGGCCGTTCGCGAGATTGCCCTCGACGACGAACGACTTGGCCGTGCTGAGGAAGTTCTTCTCGTCGACGCCGACCGTCGCGACCAGCGCGGCGATGTCTTCGATCGAGCGCAGCGGCTTCTTGTCGCGGTGCAGCGCGTCGAAGATCGCCTGGTGCGTCTTGTCGAGCACGCCCAGCGACTGGCCGGCGTAGTAGGCGCGTGCGAACGGCTCCCACGACGGGTTGAACACGACCGGCAGGTAGACGAACGTCGCCTGCTTGGGCAGCTTCGCCTTGATCTGGTCGGCGTACGGTTGGAAGTGCGCGCAGTGCGGGCAGGCGTACGAGAACGCCTCGAGCACTTCGACCTTGCCCGGCGTCGCCACGGCGACCGGCGGGTCGATCACGAAATAGTGCTGGCCTTCTTTCCACTCGGTTTTCGCGGCGTCCTGCGCGCTGACCGTGGCGGCCGCCACGAGGCCGGCGAGGACGATAAGGAATCGCTTGAGCATTGCGGTTTCTCCGGAACGGTGACGGGCGGCTTACTTCGCGGCGCTTTCTTTCTTCACGAGAAACAGCACGAGATCGTCGAGCGCTTCCCAGCTGCCGAGTTCCTTGCTGTTCAAACGGTACTTCCCGTTGACGACGAGCGTCGGCGTGCTGGCGACCTGCGTCGCCTTGAGGTACGCGTCGGCTTTCTTCATTTTGGTGTTGACCGAGAACGAGTTGGCCGTGGCGACGAAGTCGGCCGATTTGACGCCGTACTTCTCGTAGAACTTCGCGACGTCTTCGAGCGTGAGCTCCACCGGCTTGTTCGTGCGGCGGTCGAACACCTTGAGCGGCGCATCGTCGCCCCACACGGCCGGGAAGATGTCTCCGTGCGCCTTGTCGGCAACGCCGAGCGCGAGCGCGGCGTAGTACGCGCGCTGGAACAGCGGCCACTTCTCGGCGGTGTTGAACGACGCCGGCACGTACGTGACGACCGTGTTCGGCGGCAGCTTGGCGACGAGCTTCTTGAACGTCGGCGCGTAGCCGGCGCAGGCCGGGCAGCCGTACGAGAACACCTCGGTGACCTCGACCTTGGTCGGGTCGGCGGTCTGCACCGGCGGATCGATCAGTTCGTAGTGCTTGCCTTCGACATAGGTCGTCGGGGCGGCCGGCGCGGGTGCCTGTGCGGCGGCGGCGAGCGGCAGGGCGGCGAGGGCGATGAGCAAACGCTGGAACATCCGGATCTCCTGGTTGGGCGCGCCGGCGGCGGTTCGGCCGCACGGCGGATAGTCTCGCAGCATAGGGGCGCATGCCGTCGCCATGCTGAACGACTGTCACAGACACGCCGAACCGATCCAAGTTCGCGCCGAAGGCCGTGCTGCACGACCTTCGACGGCAGGTGCCGCGTTGTTACTTCTTCGCTTCCGCGACGGCCGGCTTGGCCGTGTGCAGGCCCTCGGCGTACGAGGCGACCGACACCATGTCCTGGTTCGACAGGCGCTTGGCGATGTCCGGCATGATCTTGGAGCGATCGTCGGTGCCCCAGGTCGTGCCCGCGTTCCACTCCTTGAGCTTCGCGGCGACGTAGTCGGTGTGCTGGCCGGCCAGCTGCGGGTAGCCCGCGCCCGGATTGCCGCGGCCGTCCGGACCGTGGCACGACATGCACGCCGGCACGCCGAGCTTCGTATCGCCGCTGCGCCACAGCGTTTCGCCGCGCGCCTTGAGCTGGTTGTCGCCGTTGCCGGCGACGGCCTGCTTCGTCGCGAAGTACGCGCCGAGGTCGTGCATGTCCTGTTCGGTCAGGTTCGCGACGAAGCCGAGCATGATCGGGTTGGCGCGCGCGCTGCTCTTGAACAGCGAGAGCTGGCGGGCGATGTAGTCGGCCTGCTGGCCGGCGATCTTCGGGTACTGGTTCGTCGGCGAATTGCCGTCCGGACCGTGGCAGGCGCCGCACGCGGCGGCCTTGGACTCGCCGGCCTTGGCGTCGCCGACGACATGGGCGGTCGGTTCGGCGGCCTGGGCCGCACCCGCGGCGATCAAGCCCGCCAGAGCAAAACTGCGCCGAAAACTCATTACACTCGACTCCAAGATTTAGCTGGATTCCGGTCCGATCCTCGCACGGACCGTGCCGGCGGGACGGAAAGGCGCCGGATTATACCCGCGCGGTCGCAAAAGGTCTGCTGGGCCGACCCACTCCCTTCCCGCCGGCCTCTCTCAAAAAGGTTCACGATGTCCGATCATTTGTTCCGCCGCGCGCAGTTCCGGCTCGCCGCGCACGAATTGCACCAGCTGCCGGCCGACCACGGGGCCGAAATCGCGTTCGCCGGCCGTTCCAACGCCGGCAAGTCGACCGCGCTCAATCGCATCTGCGACCAGACCGGCCTTGCGCGCACCTCCAAGACGCCGGGCCGCACGCAGCAGCTCGTCGTGTTCACGCTCGACGAAACCCGCCGCCTGATCGACCTGCCCGGCTACGGCTACGCGAAGGTGCCGAACGCGCTGCGCGACCACTGGCGCGAGACCATCGACGGCTACATGCGTGGCCGGCGCTCGCTGCGCGGCATCGTGCTGATCATGGACAGCCGCCATCCGCTCAAGGATTTCGACCGGCTGATGCTCACGTACTGCCGCGACATCGGCCTGCGCTGCCACGTGCTCGCGACGAAGTCGGACAAGCTCTCGCGCGGCGAAGCGGCGCGCACGCTCCTGGCCACGCGCAGGGAGATGGCGAGCCTGTGTCCCGGCGCGACGGTGCAGCTGTTCTCGTCGCTCGCGAAAACCGGCATCGACGAGGCGCGCGCGGTGCTGATGAGCTGGTTCGAAGATTCCGAGCGCGACGACCGGGAGGAAGCGGCTAGCGCAGGCGGAGCCGACTGACCGCCTCGGGCCAGGCGGCCTGCCGGCTCCGCCCGGCATCGAGCGGGACGGCCGTGTCCGTCGTCCCACGTCGCACAGGCTACGGATGCGCCGCGTTCGCGGCGAGCGCGCTTGCGATGCCGCCGCGGGGAAAAACGCCAAGTTTCGCCGTCATGCCGTGCGCAGGCGCGGATCGAGCCGCTCGCGCAGCGCGTCGACCAGCAGGTTGACCGCGATCACCAGCGCGCCGGCCACGAGCACCACGCCGAGCACGAGCGTGTAGTCGCGGTTGAGCGCACCCTGCACGAAATAGCGACCCATTCCGGGAATGCCGAAGATGTATTCGATCACCGCCGAGCCGGTGATCACGGCGATCAGCGCGGGACTGAGCCACGCCGCGAGCGGCAGCACCGCGGCAGGCAATGCGTGCACGACGAGCAGCCGCAGCTCGCCGTAGCCGCGCGCGCGGGCGGCGCGCAGCCACTCGCTGCCGAGCGCCTCGCACATGCTCGTGCGCGTCAGCCGCGCGCACCACGCGAGGTTCGGCAGCATCAGCGCGACGACCGGCAGCACGCCGTAGCGCCACTCGCCGGTCCAGCCGCCGGCGGGCAGCCAGCGCAGCTCGACCGCGAACACGAGGATCAGCAGCGGCGCGATCACGAACTTCGGCACCGCCTGCGAGGCCGCGCCGACGAACATCAGCGCGCGATCGAGCCGGCTGCCCTCGCGCGCCGCCGCGGCGACGCCGAGCGGCACGCCCAGCACGAGCGCCAGCAGCAGCGCCGCGCCGCCGAGCGCGGCCGACACCGGCAGGCCGCCTGCGATCAGCTCGTTGACCGTGAAATCGGGATACTGGAACGACGGACCGAGATCGCCGCGCGCGACGTCGGCGAGATAGGCGGCGTACTGCGCGACGAGCGGCCGGTCGAGCCGATAGCGCGCCGCGAGCTGCGCCTGCACCGCCGGCGGCGCGAGCTTCTCGGTATCGAACGGTCCGCCGGGCGCGGCATGCAGCAGCGCGAAGCACAGCGTCACGAGCAGCCACAGCGTGACGAGCGCGCCGCCGAGCTTGCGCGCGATGCGCAGGGCCAGCGGCGCGCGGCTCACCGCGCCGCGCCTTCGCGCCAGCGCAGCCAGCGCGTCGCGTGATGGTCGAGCGCGTTCGCCTCGAACCCTTCCACGTCGCGCACGACGAGATGTTTGGACGTATAGAAGTAAAGCGGGATCACCGCGTCGGCGTCGACCAGGCGCGCCTCGGCCCGCGCCAGCAGCGCCGTGCGTTCGGCGCCCTGCGGCAGCCGCGCGGCGCGCATCAGCTGCGCGTCGAATTCGGCGTCCGCGTAGCCGGTCGTGTTGAGCGGGTTGTCGGCGCCGGAAAACGTCGCGAGAAAATCGAGCGGATCGTTGACGTCGGCGATCCAGCCGCCGCGAAACACCTGTGTGATCGCGCGCGCGCGGCGGTTCTGCACGAACACCTTCCATTCCTCGTTGCGCAGCGTCGCGCGTACGCCGAGCACCTGCCGCCACATCGCCGCGACGGCCAGCGCGAGCCGGCGATGCAGGGTCGACGTGTTGTAACGCAGTTCG
The DNA here is from genome assembly GCF_025717065.2 of Tahibacter soli. Lineage (GTDB taxonomy): Bacteria > Pseudomonadota > Gammaproteobacteria > Xanthomonadales > Rhodanobacteraceae > Tahibacter > Tahibacter soli. The sequence goes on from NZ_JAOVZO020000017.1 coordinate 89,398, forward strand.
ATCGCGAGCGGCCGCTGCGCCGAATAGCCCGCCGCCGCGTAGCGCTCGCGCGCCAGCGCCTCGCGCTGCGCCTGCGTCAGCGACGCGCTCGCGGGCCGGTACGGCGCGTAGTCGCGCGCACCGGCCGGCACGACGCCGTAGGCCGGCTCCTCGCCGAAGCCGGTGACGTAGCGCGTCACGATGTCGCGATCGATCGCGAGCGACAGCGCCGAGCGCAGCGCCGGGTTGTCGCGCAGCGGCGGGCGCGTCAAGTTCATGCCGAGCCAGAAGCTGCCGAGGTAGGGGCTCACTTTGAGCGCATCGCCGAATTCGGCGCGCAGCGCCGCGAGCGGCCGGGGCGGCACGGTTTCGGTCAGGTGCAGGTCGCCGGCCTGGAAGCGCTTCAGTTCGCTCGCGGCGTCCTCGGTCACCGCGAAGCGCACGCGCTCGACCGCGACCGACGCGGCAGAGTGGAATTGCGTATTTTTGGTCAGAACGACCGCGGCCTGCGGCGTCCACGCGTCGAGCCGGTACGCGCCGTTGCCGACGAGCCGACCCGGCCGCGTGTGCTGCGCGCCGAACTGCGCGACCGCCGGGAGGTACACCGGAAACGCAATCGGAAACGTCAGGCGGTCGAGCAGCGCGACGGGTTCGTCGAGCCGGATGACCACGGTCGAGGCGTCCGGCGCCGCGACGCCGAGCGATTCGGGCGGCGCCTCGCCGCGCATCACCGCCGGTGCGTTCGCGATCGGCCGCAGCAGCGCCGCGACGGGCGCGGCGGTCGCCGGATCGAGCGCGCGGCGAAAGCTCGCGACGAAATCGTTCGCGGTCAACGCTTCGCCGTTCGACCAGAGCAGTTCGTCGCGCAGGCGGAAACGCCACTCGCGTCCGTCGGTCGAAACCGACCATGATTGCGCCGCACCCGGAACGATCGCGCCGTGCGCGTCCTCGGTCACGAGGCCTTCGTACAGGTCGCGCAAGATGTTGCCGCAGACGACTTCCTGGCAGCGGTGCGCATCGAGCGTCGCCGGTTCCGGGCCGTTGCCGCGCACGAGCTCGCGCGCCGCCGTCGCCGACGGCAGTAGCGCGAACAACGACAATAGCGCAAGGTGGGGCAGCGGCATCGCGCGAGTGTTTCGATAACGCGCGCCGGCCGCAAGCGCCCCTTTTGTTCGATCCCGGCGTCCCCACGTGGACGCCTTCCGTCCTCAGCGAGCCTCGTATGTCCGGTCCCAGCGCCGTCAAGGAAGAGCCGATCACCCGTCGCGACCAGTTGGTCGAGTTCATCGCGTCGGGCGGCAAGCCGCGCGAGGCCTGGCGCATCGGCACCGAACACGAGAAATTCGGCTTCCGGCTCGACGATCTCAAGCCGCCGACCTGGGAAGGCGAGCGCGGCATCGGCGCGCTGCTCGACGGTCTCACGCGCTTCGGCTGGGAGCCGGTGCGCGAGAACGGAAACCTCATCGCGCTCACGCGCGGCATGGCGTCGGTGACGCTTGAGCCTGCCGGCCAGCTCGAACTCTCGGGTGCGCCGCTCGCGACGGTGCACGAGACGTGCTGCGAGGTCACGAGCCATCTGCGCGAGGTCAAGGCGGTCGCGGACGAACTGAATCTCGGTTTTCTCGGCATGGGTTTCCAGCCGAAGTGGAAGCGCGAGGAAATGCCGTGGATGCCGAAGGGCCGCTACGCGATCATGCAGCGCTACATGCCGCTGCGAGGCGGGCTTGGCCTCGACATGATGACGCGCACGTGCACCGTGCAGGTCAACCTCGACTTCGCCGACGAAGCCGACATGATCAAGAAGTTCCGCGTCTCGCTCGCGCTGCAGCCGATCGCGACGGCGCTGTTCGCCGATTCGCCGTTCACCGAGGGCAAGCCGAACGGCTTTCTGAGCTTCCGCTCGAACGTGTGGACCGACACCGATCCCGACCGCACCGGCATGCTCGACTTCGTGTTCGAAGACGGCTTCGGCGTCGAGCGCTACGTCGACTACCTGCTCGACGTGCCGATGTACTTCAGCTATCGCGACGGCAAGTACATCGATCTCGCGGGTCGCTCGTTCCGGCGCTTCCTCGACGGCAAGCTCGACGAACTGCCGGGCGCGCTGCCGACGCTCAAGGACTGGGCCGACCACATGACGACGGCGTTCCCCGAAGTGCGCCTGAAGAAGTACCTCGAAATGCGCGGCGCCGACGGCGGACCGTGGAACCGGCTGTGCGCGCTGCCGGCGTTCTGGGTGGGTCTGCTGTACGACGATGCGGCGCTCGACGCGGCGTGGGATCTCGTCAAGGATTTTTCGATGACCGAGCGCCACGCGCTGCGCGACGGCGTGCCGCGGCATGGCTTCAAGCTGCCGTTCCGCAACGCGACGGTGCGCGAGCTCGCGCTCGAGGCGCTGAAGATCTCGGGGCACGGTCTTGCGCGGCGCGCGCAGTTCAACAGCGGCGGCGCGAGCGAGGCGGTGTTCATCGAGCCGCTGATCGAGTTCGCGGATGCGAATCAGACGCCCGCCGAACGCAAGCTCGAGTTGTTCCGCACGAAGTGGGGTGGGAGTGTGGATCCGGTGTTCAAGGAGTTTGCGTACTGACGCTCCCGCTCGTCATTCCAGCGCAAACTGGACTGCGAAGGCATGGATGCCGGAGCGAACATTCGCGCAGCGAATGGCCCCGGAGGGGTGAGCCGCGGATGCGGCGAATCATCCAGCCTTTGCTTTCCGCTTTGTAGCTTTCGCCCGGCTTTAAACAAAGCGTTCCGCTCGCTGCCGCGAGCGGGCAGGGAGAGATTGCTTGCCCAATCCCTCCCTGCACCCTCCAAGGGCACCCCGACGGCCGCGGTTTGCGGGCATCCATGCCCGCAAACTTCGCGAGATCGCTCCGGGGTTCGTTGATGGGCCATCCATGGCCCGTCAACGAACTGCGCACATCCTGTGCGCACCCGCTGCGCGGGCTTTTCCTCCGCGATATCGCCGCGACCGACGGGGCCCCGGTGAAGCGGGCGGCTTCCTGCCGCCAGAAGCAACGGCAACGGCCAAAAAGCGCGGCGCTCCACACGCTCGTCATTCCAGCGAAAGCTGGAATCCAGCTTTTAGGCGTCAAGAGCAAGAGCAACGGCTGGATTCCAGCTTGCGCTGGAATGACGATCAAAAGAGAGGGGCCAAGGCTCGCAGCTTCGAGCGCAATACAACTGCTCGCTGCGGTCGTCACAGCCTGGCACCGTGCTCGGCACGTCAAGGACTGTGCAAGTTCGATAAAACCGAATCCTTGACTCCCCCGCTCGTCATTCCAGCGAAAGCTGGAATCCAGCTCTTAGACGTCAAGAGCAACAGCAACGGCTGGATTCCAGCTTCCGCTGGAATGACGATCAAAAGAGAGGGGCCAAGGCTCGCAGCTTCGAGCGCAATACAACTGCTCGCTGCGGTCGTCACAGCCTGGCACCGTGCTCGGCACGTCAAGGACTGCGCAAGTTCGATAAAACCGAATCCTTGACGTGCCTGCGCGCGGCGCTCTGAAAGGTCGCCCACAGCGACCAATCGCTTGAAGGGCGAAAGCGCGAACGGCGCGGTTGGCTCCACGCCGTTCGCTAACCACAAACCACTTAGAAGGAGTGGATCATGGCTGAGCGCAAGCATACGTCACGCGAATCTTCCACAAAGCAAATCCGCATCGGTACGGCCTACTACCCGGCCGTCGACGCCGCGCACCTCCCGCGCGAAGTCCCCAACCTCCGCCTCTGCGGCATCTGGCTCATCAACGCCGGTTTCCTCCCCGGCGATCTCGTCACCATCCGCGTCACCTCAGGCCGTCTCGTCATCACCCGCGCCTGACGCCCGCATCGCGGAAGCCTCGCTCGCCGGGGCTTCCGCGCACTGCCGCCGCATTCCTACTTCGCATACTGCCGGCAATCCCCGAACACGACCCCCGCGTCCTTCGTCTGGGCCACGATCCACGGCACCGCCTTTGCGGCCTTCGGATGCACGTCGTGGAACAGCACCACGCCGCGGCGCCACAGCAGCATCAGCGTCAGCACGCGACCGCCCACCTGGTCGGCGTCGATCTTCGCGCTCCAGTCCTGCGAGTCGATATTCCACAACGCGACCTTCAGACCCTGCTGCTTGAACCACTCGCCGCTATCGGTCGTGCGTTGTCCGTACGGCGGGCGGAACATCGGTACGTACGCGTTCGGCATCGTCGCCTTGACCAGTGCCGTGACGCGCGACACCGAGTCCTGCCATTCGGCCCACCGCGCATGCGACTTGTGCGTCCAGCCGTGCATGCCGACGCATTGCCCTTCGTACAGCGCCGCCGGCTGCGCGTTCGCCTTGATGCGCTCTTCGAGCCGTTCGCCGAGCACGTAGAACGTCGCGGAAAGGCTCTGCTGCTTGAGCATCGCCGCGACCGCGTCGCTCGTGCCGCCGCTGCGCGACGGGCCGTCGTCGAACGTCAATTCGAACTGCTTGTCCGGCACTTCCTCGCCGCGCCGCTCGTTGTCGTTCAGGGTATCGATTTCGCTATTGGTACGACCGAACAATGCGGCGAGCCGCAGCAGTTCGTCGCGATACGCGCGATGGAATGCCGCGGCGCTGTCGTACCACGCCTGGTACTTCGCGTCGGGCACGGCCTTGAAGCCTTGCGCGAGCGCGCGCAGCGCCGCGGCATCGGCAGCCGGCGCGCAGAACACGTCGTCCTTGACGCAGCGCTTCGACGCCGCCGCGTAGTTGCGCGCGAGTTCCTTCCACAACCGTTCGCGCACGCGCTCGAACGACGCGCGGTCGATTTCCTTGATGCCGAGGCGCGCCTTCAACGCGTCGTCGCCGTCGTTCTGGCTTTCCGCCAGCGCATGCGCGAACGCGAGAATTTCCGCACGCGACGCGCGATCGAACGCGGCCGGCGTCGTCGTCGCTTCGGGCCACAGCGCGCGGTCGATCGTCGCGACCGCCGAAGGGCCGGCCGCGTGCACGGCCGGCGCGAGCGCGCACAGCGCGCCGAACATCCATCGTTTCATGACCAGTATCCGGTAGGGGCGCGCGGCGACGCATGCCGCCGCGCGGATGCGAGAGGCTTACTGCTTGCCCTTCACGCGTTCGATGGCCTTGTCGTACACCGGATTGGCCTTCTGGCTCTTCGCCTGCTCGTACGAGCGCTGCGCGTCGGCGAACTGGCCGCTTTCCTCGTACAGCTTGCCGATGTTGTAGTACGAGCTCGCGCGCACCGTCGGCGCCGTGGCGCCGCTCGCGAGCGCGATCGCCTTGCGGTTCGCCCAGATCGCCTCGGCCGGACGGCCCGCTTTCTGATAGGCAAGGCCCAGGTTGCTGTACGCCTGGCCGTATTCCGGGTACAGGTCGATCGCCGAGCGATAGCTGTCGATCGCGCCGTCGAGATTGCCGGCGTGGTACGCCGCTTCGCCGGCGCGGTTGAGTTCCTTCGCCTGCGTCATCGCGTCGGTCGTCGCCGCGACGGCCGTGATCGCGCCGCCGCTCGCCTGCGCGAGCTGCGCGCCGAGCGCGTCGCCCGAGGCGGTCGTGCCGCCCATCGTGTTGATGTCCTGGAACTCGCCGTCGCCGTTGATGCGGAACACGGTCCACAGGTTGCCGGTCTTGCCGGTCGGCACGCTGTAGCTGCGCACGAGCGACTGGCCGATGTACACGTAGACCTTGGCCTGGCTCGTCGACAGGTTCGGCGTGTTCGGCTTGTCGCTGTCGGTGTAGTCGTGCACGGCGTACAGATACGTCTCGCCGAGGTGCTTCTTCTCGAGCGTGATCGTCTCCGGGCCGTAGCTGTCGGTGTCGTCGACGTCGAGGTTCGCGTCGGCGCCCTGCTTCGAGGCGAAGTAGACGTGATTGCCGGGGTACACGACGTGCGAATCGACGTCGTCGGGTTTCTTGCCCCAGGTCAGCACGATGCGCAGACCGTCGAGGCTCTTCATGACCGGGCTCAGCGCATAGGTCAGGCCCTTGCACGGGCAGCGCGCGACGAGCGTCGAATAGCCCTGCATCTTGATGATCAGCAGCGATTCGGCGTCGTCGGCCGCTTCGGTCTCGACCGTCGCCTTGCCGTCGATGCCGGTGCGCGCCTCGACCGACGCCGCGCCGTTGCGCTGCACGGTGACCGACGCATTGGTGATGTGCTGGTCCTTGACCGTGGCGCTGAGCACCGTCACCGGAATGGTGTCGGCGGCGGCGGCGCCGGCGACGAGCAGCAGCGCGGGCGCCGCGAGGCGAAGCAGGTGTTTCATGATGTCCCCCAAGAAAAAGTAATGGCGAGCGAATCGTCGAATGCCCTGCGGCCGTGCCGCGGGCGCGTGCAGGGCAAAACGCGGGCAGTGTAGCGGGGCGAACGTTGCGACGCGTCGTACGCGCGTCGCGGTCGCCGTGCGACGCGTTCCACACTTTGCCCGAGCCGCGGACCCTACCAAAAGCTATTGGCAAGCCCCCCGTCGCGCGTCCACACTCGGCATGCTGCACTGCCGCAACTGCCGGGAACCGCCGATGAGCCGTACCGCTTCCGCCGATGCCGTCGAACTGCGCCACGTCGATTTCCCGCGCACCGACCAGCCGTTGCGCGAAGACGTCAAACGGCTCGGCAGTCTCGTCGGCGAAATCCTCGCCGACCAGGTCGGCGCCGACTTCCTCGCCGAAGTCGAGCGCGTGCGCGCCGCGGCCATCCGCCGCCGCGAAAGTCACGAACCCGCCGACGAACTGGCGAGGCTGCTCGCCGGGTCGGCGTATCGCGCGAACGATCTGGCGCGCGCGTTCGCGACGTATTTCCAGGCGATCAACGTCGCCGAACGCGTACACCGCATCCGCCGCCGCCGCGAGTACGAACGCGCCGGCGCCGCGCCGCAGCCGGGCAGCCTGCGCGACGTGCTGGCGAGCCTGGCGCACGACGGCGTCGGTCGCGACGAGCTCCTGGCCCTGCTCGCGCGCCTGCACATCGAGCCGGTGTTCACCGCGCATCCGACCGAGGCGGTGCGCCGCTCGCTGCTCGACAAGGAGCAGGTGCTGGTTCGGAGCCTGCTCGCCGACGTCGACCGCGGCCGCACGCCGAGCGAGCGCCGCGCCGACACCGAGCGCATGCGCCTGGCGCTCACGGCCGGCTGGCAGACCGCCGACGCCGCGAGCGAGCGGCCGACCGTCGCCGACGAAATGGATCACGTCAGCTGGTTTCTCGCCGACGTGCTGTACGCGATCGTGCCGGTGTTCTACGAAGTGCTCGAAGACCTGCTGCAGGGCGGCGGCGACATCGACATGCCGAGCCTCCTGCGCTTCGGCACCTGGGTCGGCGGCGACATGGACGGCAACCCGAACGTCGGCGCCGCCACCGTGACGACGACGCTGTCGGCCCAGCGCGAACTCGTACTCGCCGCATACCGGCGCGAAATCGCGCAGCTCGAACGCCTGCTGAGCCAGTCGGTGTCGCGCGTCGCCATCGCGCCGGAACTGCTCGCGCGCTACGACGAGTACCGCGAGCGCCTGCCGAAAGCCGCCGCGAAGCTCAAGCCGCGCTACGACGACATGCCGTACCGGCAGTTCCTGAGCCTCGTCGCCGCGCGACTGGCGGCGACCGCGGCCGGGCGCGACGACGGTTACGCGAACGTCGACGAATTCCGTGCCGACATCGCACTCGTCGGCGACAGCCTGCGCGCGCATCGCGGCACGCACGCCGGTTGGCTCGCGGTGCGCCAGCTGCTGTGGCGCATCGATACGTTCGGTTTTCACCTCGCGACGCTCGACCTGCGCCAGGAGTCGGGCGCGCACGATGCGGCATTGGCCGCGTTGTTGAAAAATCCCGAATGGCCGCAGCTGGCGCCGGCGCGGCGTCTGGCCGACCTGCACGCGCTGATCGACGGCGCCGCGCCGGCCGACGCCGATGCGGCCGGCGCCGCGTCGACGCTCGCGGTGCTGCGCACGGCGGGCGACGCGCGCGAACGCTACGGCGCGCGCGCGATCGGTCCGTACATCATCAGCATGAGCCGCAGCGCGGCCGACGTGCTGGCCGTGCTCGCGCTCGCGCGCGTCGCCGGCTGCATCGATGCGACCGGCATCGTGCCGCTCGACGTCGCGCCGCTGTTCGAAACGATCGCCGACCTGCACGCCGCGCACGACATCCTCGTCGAACTCTTCGCCGATCCCTCGTATCGCCGGCATCTGGCCGCGCGCGGCGATCGCCAGGTGGTCATGCTCGGCTATTCCGACAGCGCCAAGGACGGCGGCCTGTTCGCGTCGCGCTGGGCGCTGCAGCGCACGCAGGTGGCGCTGACGGAGCTTGCGCGCACGAGCGGCGTGCGCATCGCGTTCTTTCACGGCCGCGGCGGGTCGATCAGCCGCGGCGGCGGCAAGACCGAGCGCGCGGTGATCGCCGCGCCGCGCGGCTCGGTCGACGGCTATCTGCGCCTGACCGAGCAGGGCGAAGTGATCCACCGCAAGTACGGCATCAAGGCGATCGCGCTGCGCAATCTGGAACAGTCCACCGGTGCGGTCCTGCGCGCGTCGCTGCGTCCGCGCCCGCCCGAGCCGCGCGAGACGCGCTGGCGCGAAATGGCGAACGCGATGGCGGAAGTCGCGCGCGCGCACTATCGCGCGCTCGTGCACGAAGCGCCGAACTTCGCCGAGTATTTTCGCGCGGCGACGCCGATCGACGTGATCGAGCGCCTGCGCATCGGGTCGCGCCCGCCGCGGCGCGGCGGCAGCGCCGGCATCGAACGCCTGCGCGCGATTCCGTGGGTATTCGCGTGGTCGCAGAACCGCGCCGGCCTCACCGCGTGGTACGGCGTCGGCACCGGCCTCGCCTGGGGCGTCGAGCGCTGCGGCATCGACGCGATGCGCGAGGCGGCGCGCGACTGGCCGTTCTTCGCCACGCTGATCGACGACATCGAAATGGTGCTCGCGAAAAGCGACCTCGATATCTACGCGTGCTATTCGCGCCTCGCCGGCGGCCTGCACGACGAATTCCATCCGCGCATCGCCGACGAGTTCGCGCGGACCTTGTCGGTGGTGCTGTCGATCAAGCAGGCCGACACGCTGCTCGCGGCCGACCGGCGCCTGCAGCAGTCGATCCGCCTGCGCAATCCGTACGTCGATCCGATCAGCCTGCTGCAGGTGGATCTGCTCGCGCGCTGGCGCGCGGCCGACCGGCCCGAGGGCGAGCTGTTCCAGGCGCTCGCGGCGACGGTCAACGGCATCGCGGCGGGCGTGCAGAACACCGGCTGAGCCCCGCGCCGCGAACGTACGTCGACGTCGCTATCCTTCGCGGCGTCGGCGCGCAAGAATCGGCGCTTTGCCGCGGCGGCCAGTCGATGATCGATATCGTGTTTCTGATCGGCGCGATCGCGCTCTTGATCGTGCTGCAGATGTTCCGCAGCGTGCTCGCCTTCGTGTTTCCGACCGCGCGATCGCGCCGCGTCGATCTGGCGAAGGCGCCCGACGGCGCGGCCGACCTGTACGCGCAGGCGCATGCCGACCTCGCGACGCTCGGCTTTTCCGGTCCGCAATGGCACCTGCTGCGGCTCGGCGACACGGCCGACGACGCGGCGCATTTCTACGCGACCTACACGCATGAGCGCGGCGACGTCTGCCGGCTGTATCCGCTCATCGGTCTGGACAAACCGAACCGGCTCAACGTCGTGTTCGCGACGCGGCTCGTCGACGGCCGCATGGCGATCGGCCAGGCGTTCGATCCGTTCTTCGAAATCATCGCGTCCGACCGGTTTCCGGCGCGCACGATCGGCGGCGCGACGCTGGCCGAGCAATGGCGGGCGCACGGCGAATTCGTCGCGTCGCTCGGTGCCGCGCCCGATCCGGCCGGCGCGACCGCCGACGCGGGCGCGTTCGACGTCGAGATGCACGACGGCGCACGCGCGCGCCTGCTCGCCGAACGCAAGGCGTGGCTCGACAGCCGCGGTTGGGCGCGTCCGACGCTCGCGTTCGCGTGCCGCATGCTGCGCGCCGTTGTGCGCCGGCCGAAAGCGCCGCCGAACACCGAGCCGGTGCCGCCGGCTCGCCTGGCTGCGCTCGCGCTGATGCAGCAGCGTCTGGTCGAGCGTCCGGCACCGCGGCGCATGCAGGCGTTGCTGTTCGCGATCAGCGTCGCGTTGTTCCTCGCGCTCGGCGCCGCGTTCTGGAGTTCGGGCTTCGCGCTCGTGCTGCTCGTGGTCATCGCGATCCACGAGCTCGGCCACTACCTCGCGATGCGCGCGTTCGGTTATCGCAATGTGCAGATGTTGGCGCTGCCGCTCGTCGGCGGCGTCACGATCGGTCACGAAGCGAAGCCCGACGCCGCGCGGCGCGCTTGGATGAGCCTCATGGGACCGCTGCCCGGCGTCGTCATCGGCTGGGCGATGCTGCTCGCGATGCCGCACCTCGGCGCCGGCGCGCCGTCGTGGTGGATGACCGCGGCATGGGTGTTTCTCGCCGTGAACTACCTCAACGTGCTGCCGGTACCGCCGCTCGACGGCGGCCATGTCGTGCAGGCGCTGTTGCCGGTGCGCGCGGCGCGCCTGCAGGCGGTGTTCATCGTGATCGCCTGCGTGATCGGCGCGCTCGTCGCCTACCGGTTCGGCTTCATGCTGCTCGTCGTGCTCGCGCTGATGCAGCTGACGCTTGCCTCGACGCACTGGCAGCTCGCGCGCGTGATCGATGTCGCGCGCGGCGACGCGGCGCTCGACCCGCAGCGACCGCGCGCGCTGCGCCTGCGCCGGTTGTTCGAGATCGCCGACGACGTGGTCGGTCCGACGCCGCGCGCCGCACCGCGCATCGCGCAGGCGACGCAGGCGCTGCAAAGCCTCGACGTCAGGCCGATGGGATGGCTTCAGCGCGGCGTGATCGGCACGGTGTACGCGGCGTTGCTGGCGGGGCCGGTCGTCGCGGCGGTCGCGATGTGGGGCTTTGCGAGCCGGATGCCGACGGAAGCGGAAATGGCCGCGAGCGCCGATCGAGCGGAACGGCAACGGGCCGACATGGAACGAAAGCGGGTGGCGCTCGCCGCACGGGCGGCGGCACTCGATGTCGGTACGCTCCTGCGGGCGAGGGCGGACGAGGCGTCGTGGCCGCCGCCGGCCTCCGACGAGGCGATCGCCGCGACGCAGGTGCGACTTGGCATCACGCTGCCGGACGATCTCGTCGCGCTGTACCGCGCACACGACGGTCTGCCGGAACTCGGTTTCGCGCCGCTCGCGTCGGTGGCGCGCTGGCGCGACGCGCCGGCTCCCGCACTCGATGCGGCTGCTCCGGACGGCACCGTCGAGGTCAATTTGCGCGGCGGCGACGATTCGCCGTCGAAAGTGCACTCAGTGCCGCGAGCGCGCGCCGCCGAGTGGCTGATGGTCATGCCGGCCGAGGACGGCAGCTTCTTCGCGTACGACGTCGGCGACACGCCAGCCGTGCCCGGTCATCGCGTTTTCGAAGGTCTGGACGGCTATGTCGTAGGGCATCCGTCGCTGCGTGCCTGGCTCGAGGAGCAATGGATTTCCGCCGAATACTCGCGCGACATGGCCCGGCAGGCGCGCGCGGCCGGCGATGCGGCTGAACGCGAATTGGCCGGTCTGCCGGTTCTCGCGCTGATCGATCGTCTGCCGAAACCGGGGTTCCTCGAGCGCATGGCGGGTGCGAATGTTTCGTTGCCCCCGCCGGCCGGCGATGCCGCGATCGCGTCGGTGCAGGAGCGGCTGGGCATCGCGCTCGACGACGATCTGCGCGACCTGCTGCTTCGCCACGACGGCCTGCCTGCGCTGCTCCTGCTTCCGGTTGCCGACTATCGCCGGCTCGACCTTGCCGATGCCGACCATCGCCAGGATCTGGAACGGCAACTCGGGTCGAGGCACCGGGCGTTCGAGCCCCCGCACGACTGGCCGAAGTCGGCCGACGAGCTCGAAGCCTGCATCGCCATCGGCGGCGGCCCGGCACCGCGGTCGTTCGTCAGCGTGTTGTGGTGTCCGACACACGAGGCCCCGCGCCGATATGTCGACCTCTTCGACCGGCGCTTTCACGCGACGCTTACCGGCTACCTGCGCGCCCGTGTCGCAAGCATGAAGTCGCCGGGGTCGTAGCGGCGATCTTGCGTCGCCGCGGCGCCCGCATCACGTGCATCGGGCGCGGTAGCGCACCCGCGGCGGTCCGGCCGCGGGTGCGCGAACGGTCAGTCGACCGAAAACGCCTGCAGCGACACCGGCGTCGTCGCGCCTTCGTATTCGCCGGCCAGCGGCGTGGCGAGCGTCGTCGCCGCGCCGGTCGCGAGGTCGATAGACGCGAAGCGGTTCACGCCGCTGCCTTCGTACAGCCACGCGTACAGCACGCCGGTGGTCTTGTCGAACTCGATGCCCTGCGCGAAGTTCGCGTTGACGCCGGTCGCACCGACGAGCGTCGCCGAACCGTCGACCGTGCTGATCGAATAGATCGAGTCGCTGAAGATGTCGTGGCCGTACATCTGGCCGCTCGCGTTGATCGCGATGTCGATCAGGATCTGCAGCCCGGTGTCGCCGACGAGCGTGGCGACGCCCGTTGCCGGCACCACCGTGTAGAGGTGTGATGTAGCACCGTCCGACGTCGACATGTAGAACGGCGACGCCGCGGTCTGGAATGCAAGGCCCGTGGGATTGTGGCCCGCGGCGACGCCGGTGATCGTGACGCTCGAAGTGAACGCGCCGGTCGTCTTGTTGAGTTCGCCGAGCTGGAGCGTGTCGTTGACGGCCCAGATCTTCTGCGCGACCGGATCGTACTCGAGGCCGTAGATGTTGCCGGTCTGCGGTCCGATGATCGTCGCGGCGTTCGCGTTCGGCAACAGGAACGACTGCAGCGAGTCGGCGCCGGTGCCGGTGGCGCGCATATTGAACTGGTAGGTCGTGTCGCCGATCGTTTTGGGCATCACCGTGAACTCGGCTTCGGCAGCCGGCCCCTTCGCGGCCTTCGCGCCGTACGCGTGGCCGAGGCACAGCTCGGAGTACCAGTCCGGCTCGCGCTTGAAGCTGTTGCGCAGCGCGGCGCAGTCGCGCACCTCGTCGTCCGCCTTCGGGGCTTTCGCCGGTTCCGCCATAACAATTGCAGATGTGGAATAAATAGCAAAGAAAGCGCACAAGCATTTTCTAATATTCATTGCAGCATCCCCAGGGTTCCCCGGCCCCCAACGGCCGGAAGTTTCACTATATCCCTGTTCAATACCGGTTGGCATGTACGGTCGGCATTTACTAATGGACGATGGCCGGAAATCGCACGCTTGCTATCCTTGCCGACCCGATCGGGCGCCGGCCGGACGCCGATCGCAGAATCCTTTGCCGACAAAGACTTGGAGTAGCCCATGAAATCGCGCGCCGCCGTTGCCCTGGAAGCGGGCAAGCCGTTGTCCATCGAAGAAATCGACGTCGAAGGCCCGCGCGCCGGCGAGGTGCTGGTGCAGATCAAGGCAACCGGCGTCTGCCATACCGACGCGTTTACGCTGAGCGGGGACGACCCCGAGGGCCTGTTCCCGTGCGTGCTCGGCCACGAGGGCGGCGGCGTGGTGGTCGACGTCGGCGCGGGCGTGACCTCGCTCAAGGCCGGCGACCACGTGATTCCGCTGTACACGGCCGAGTGTCGCGAATGCAAGTTCTGCAAATCCGGAAAAACCAACTTGTGCCAGGCGGTGCGCGCCACGCAAGGCAAGGGCCTGATGCCGGACGGCACCACGCGCTTCTCGCTCGGCGGCAAGCCGCTGTACCACTACATGGGCACCTCGACGTTCAGCGAATACACGGTGGTGCCGGAAATCTCGCTTGCGAAGATCAACCCGGCCGCGCCGCTGGAAAAGGTGTGCCTGCTCGGCTGCGGCGTCACCACCGGCATCGGCGCGGTGCTCAATACCGCGAAGGTCACGCCGGGTTCGACCGTCGCCGTGTTCGGCCTCGGCGGCATCGGCCTTGCGGTGATCCAGGGCGCGGTGATGGCCAAGGCCGGCCGCATCATCGGCGTCGACACGAACCCCGGCAAGTTCGAACTCGCCCGGCAGATGGGCGCGACCGACTGCGTCAATCCGAAGGACCACGCGGGCCCGATCCAGCAGGTGATCGTCGACATGACCGACGGCGGCGTCGACTACAGTTTCGAGTGCATCGGCAACGTCGACGTCATGCGCGCCGCGCTCGAGTGCTGCCACAAGGGCTGGGGCGAGAGCGTCATCATCGGCGTGGCGGGCGCGGGGCAGGAGATCCGCACGCGGCCGTTCCAGCTCGTGACCGGACGCGTCTGGCGCGGTTCGGCGTTCGGCGGCGTGCGCGGTCGCACGCAGCTGCCGGGCATGGTCGAGCAGGCGATGGCCGGCACGATCGCGCTCGATCCGTACATCACGCACAACCTGCCGCTCGAGCGCATCAACGAGGCGTTCGACCTGATGCATGCCGGCAAGAGCATCCGCACCGTGATTCATTTCTGATCATGACCGCCTCTTTGCAACGCCTCTCGCACCAGCGCTGCTTCGGCGGCTGGCAGGACGTCTACCGCCATCGTGCCGAATCGCTCGGCTGCGACATGAACTTCGCCGTGTACCTGCCGCCGCAGGCCGAGCGCGAGGCGTGCCCGGTGCTGTACTGGCTGTCGGGCCTCACCTGCACCGAGCAGAACTTCATCACCAAGGCCGGCGCGCAGCGCTACGCGGCCGAGCACGGCGTCGTCATCGTCGCGCCGGACACGAGTCCGCGCGGCGAAGGCGTCGCCGACGATCCGGCCTACGACCTCGGCATGGGCGCCGGCTTCTACGTCGACGCGACGCAGGCGCCGTGGTCGGCGCACTACCGCATGCAGTCGTACGTCGCCGACGAGTTGCCGGCGCTCGTCGAACGCGGTTTCGCCGTCTCGCACCGCCGCGGCATCTTCGGACATTCGATGGGCGGTCACGGCGCGCTGATCACGGCCCTGCGGCATCCCGGCCGCTACGCGTCGGTGTCGGCGTTCTCGCCGATCGTCGCGCCGGGCCGTGTGCCGTGGGGCGAAAAGGCGCTGACGGCGTACCTCGGCGACGACCGCGACGCCTGGCGCGCGTGGGACGCGAGCGAGCTCGTCGCGACGGCGCGCGAAAAGCTGCCGATCCTCATCGACCAGGGTGAGGCCGACGAATTTCTCGCAACGCAGCTCAGGCCCGACCTGCTCG
Organism: Tahibacter soli; assembly: GCF_025717065.2. GTDB lineage: Bacteria > Pseudomonadota > Gammaproteobacteria > Xanthomonadales > Rhodanobacteraceae > Tahibacter > Tahibacter soli. The sequence goes on from NZ_JAOVZO020000017.1 coordinate 104,484, forward strand.
AAACGGCGTGCGCCGCCGCCGGCCACCCGCTGACCGTGCGGCGTCATGCCGGCTACGACCACAGCTACTACTTCATCGCGAGTTTCATCGGCGAGCACATCGCCCATCACGCGCGGGCGCTCAGGACTTAACGCATCGGTAACCGGCCGCCGCGCGCGTTGCGCTAACGTCGCGGCGTGTCGCGCCGTCAGATCGTGCGGCGGCCAGGCAGGAGTCCGATCATGAATACGCTCGTTCGAATCGCCGCGGCCGTTGCCGGCCTCTACGGCGCCGGCATCGCCGTTGCCGCAACCCATGAACCGCTGCCCGACGGCGTCGCGCTGCGCGAGCTCGTGCGCCACTATCGGGCGCCGACCGACGCGCTCGGCTATCACTATTCCGGCGTCTCGCTGCCGGCCGCGCTGACGGGCTACGCGCCTCAAAGCTCGCTCGGTTTCGTGTCGGAGACGCCGTTCGCCGGTTCCAGGCCGCTGTACGCCTGTCTCGTCCCGTCGCGGTACGAGGACGCTTCGCCGTTCACGTCATCCGACGCGAACTGCGAAGGCCGCGCCGCGATCCCGGGCGCCGCCGTCGTCGGCCATGTCGCCGCGGCGCCGCTTGCCGGCACCGTGCCGCTGTACCGCTGCCACTTCGCGGGCGGCGGGCGGCTCGACCACTTCGATACCTTGAGCGACGACTGCGACGGCGACAAGCGCGCCCGGCCCGACGGCGTGCTCGGCTACGTGTTCCTCTAGCCGCCCGCGTCCGCGATTTCGACCCGGTTTTTCCCGCCGCCGCGCCTTGCCGCGGCGCGACACGCGACGGACCATGACGAAACCCGTTTCGGAGCTTCGCCATGATCCGCCTGACTGCCGCGCTGGCCTGTCTGCTGGCCGCCACGCCCGCCGCCGCGCACGAGACGCTGCCTCGCCCCGACTGGTGCGAGAACGGCCGCATCGACGTCGTCGGCATGTTCGCCTACGACGGCGGCCAGCTGCATTCGGCGCTCGCGCTGTACTACTGCCCCGACGCGCCGCGCAACTGCGGCGAGTTCGACCACGCCTACGAACGCGCCATGACCTATGCCGGCAATACCTGCGCCGCGTACCAGGGCGGTATCGTGCACGGGGACGCAGGCCAGGTCATTCCGTTCGTGATGTCGCCGGCGACGTTCCTGTCGGCGAGCCATCACTCGGGCTATGTCGTCGCCGACGGCCTGTACGGCTTCTGCCTGCGCTGCACGGATCCGCGCGCGACGGTGCCGGTCGGCCCGCGCGATCCGGGTTCGACGCGCTAATGGCCTGCAACAGACAAATCGAAAGTGGCTCGCTCGTCCTGGCCGCGCAGGACTTGCCGCTCACTCAGCCAATAGCTTGTGCTATTGGCCTCGCTCCGCAGCGGCGTCCTGCACGACCAGTCCTTCGCGATCCCTCTTCCGATTTATCTGCCACAGGCCATTAGTCGTCGCCGAGCTTGCGGATCTCGGCCTCGTAGGCGTCGATGCGGAAGCGCTCGCGCAGATCGCCGAACGCGCGCACGGCCTCGTTCGGCACGCTCACCGTAACGGTCGTGACGCCGTCGACGCCGCCGCCGGTCGGGACCGACAATTCGAAGAAGCCGCGCTTCTGGCACGGCACCTCGGTGTAAGTCGGAATCGTGCACGACGGATGGTTGTGGTTCGCGTGCTGCGCCTTGCTCTGATTCATCATGTTGATGCACTGCTGCATCGTCGTGCCGAGATACGTGTGGCCCGAGCCGTTCGTGTGATTGAGCGACCCGCCATATTTGAGCGAGTCGGCCGTCTGCTGCGTCAGCGGAATCCACGGCGGTATCGCCTGTGCCGCGTTGCTGCCGAAGACGGCCGCGCCGACGGCGGCCAGCGCGAATAGACGGTTTCGAATCATGACGAGCCTCATGCGGATGACCGCGCCGGAATGGCGCCGGGTGCGATCACGCTAGGTTCGGCCTCGCCGGTTCGCCAGCGAAACGCCGGGCCGATTCCGGGCCGGAACGCGATTCGTCCCGCCTTTTTCCCGGCGCCTCAGCCCATCGCGCGCGCCTTGAGCGCTTCGCGCACGCCGGCGACGAGCGCTTCGAGCCGCGTCCGCTCGGCGGCTTCGAGCGGGCATTCGGCCAGCACGAAATACGCGCTGCGCAGCACCTCGCGCCAGCGCGGCTGGCGCGGCAGCTTGGCGAGGCTCAGATACCGCTCCATCGAGCGCATGCGCAGGCGGCCGTCGTCGATGTGCACGCGCCAGATGCCGCTCTTTTCGGCGAATTCGACCGGCGACGTGCGCGTGCTGCGCTCCCACGCGTGCACGCTCGCGACCATCAGCTCGACCAGCGCGCGACGGAACGTATCGGCGGGCGCGACGGTGTCGGCCGGCGGCGCCTCGCCGGGCGCGTTCGCGGCGTCGTCGGCCGCCTCGTCCGGCGGCGCCGCGGCGTCGGTGCGCAGCGCCTCGGCCGCATCGCGGTAGCGCGCGATCTGCGCTTCGAGCCGCGCGCGCTGGCGCCGCACGCGCACGACGAGCGCGCCGGCGACGATCGCGAACAGCGCGAGCGCCGCGCCGAGCCGCAGGCGCCAGCGCGATCCTTCGTCCGCGAGGGTCCGTGCCTGCGCGCGGTTCGTCTCGCGCAGCGCGGCGATCTCCTTCACCTTCTCGGCCACGTCGAGCCGCACCTGCCACTGCGCGATGCGCTCGTTCTGCGTGCGCGTCGCCTCCTCGACGGTGGCCGCCTGTGCCTGTTTGAGATCGGCCACGGCGCGCTCGGCGTCGCCGCCGCGTTCGGATGCCTGCGCGAGAAACCGCCACGCCTCGACGCGGTCGGCGATGGCGTCGCCGTCGCCGGACGCAAGCCGCGCGCGCAGCGCCTGCCGCGCGGGCGACGCTTCGCCGGCGGCGGTCTGCGCGCGCGCCTGCGCCAGCAGCAGCGCGAGCGTCGGCGATTGCTTGAGCGACGTGCCGATGTCGAGCGCTCGCGCGATCCATGCGTTCGCCGCGTCGTTGCGGCCGAGCTCGGCCTCCAGGCGCGCGAGATGCGTCGCGACGCGCAGCTGGTCGCGCGCGGCGCGCTGGCCGGCGAATTCGCTCCAGGCCGCTTCAAGCTTCGCGCGCGCCGCGTCGTCGCGCTGCCGGCGACGGTCGTTCAGCGCGAGGCTTTCGAGCACGTGCGCCACCTGTCGCGGCGACGCCTGTGCGCGATACGCCGCCAGCGCGCGCTGCAGCCAGTCCTCGGCGGCCGCGTAGTCGCCCAGGTCCTGTTGCACGTTGCCGAGATTGTTCAACACCGCGGCGGCTTCGGCGCTCTGGCCGAGCTTTTCGCGCAGGGCCAGGCTCGTCGTGAACGCTTCGAGCGCCTGGGCGTAGTCGCCGACGCGGCGATACGCGTTGCCGACGTCGTTCCAGCTCTGCGCCTGCGCCGCCGCGTCGTCGTGCGCGCGCGCCATGTCGAGCGCCTTGCCGAACGAAAGCGCCGCCTCCGCGAGACGTTCGCGCCGATACGCGACGATGCCGCGGCGCCGTTCGATGCGATGCGCGTCGCGCCAGTCGGCGAACGGCGCGAGCAGCGCGCCGGCGCGGTCGAGATCGGCGGTCGCATCGTCGTAGCGCGCGAGCGCGACGTTCGCGTCGGCGCGTTCGACGAGCGCATCGGCGGCGGTGCGCGCATCTCGCGCGGCGAGGGCGGCGTCGTGCGCGGCGAGGCAGATGGCGAGCGCGTCGTTCGCCGCGCTCTTCGTCGCGCTGCGGCAGGCGTCGAGCGTCGCGGTCTGCGCACCGGCGGCCGACGCGAGCAGCGCGCACAGACCGAACGTCGCGAGAGCCAGCGGCCGGGTCGGGCGTGGCAAGACGATCTCCTCCGCGGGTTCAAAGCGCAGCGTAGCAGCTGCGCGCGAACATCGTTCCGCCGGTCGCAAAGGCCGCGTATCCGGCTAGACTTCGTTACCGGCCGCGCGCCCCGGAATCCCCGCGGTGCCGGGCGCATCGACCAGGAAGATTCATGAGCAGCGACGTTTCGAAGCCTTCGGACGCGGCCCCCGACGAGCCGATTCCGGGCGTACAGAAAATCCGCGGCGAGTTCACGACGCTGACCGGCGACGCGCAGACGCGCCATCGCCGCCTGCGCGACATCGCCGGAGAACTGCTGCCGCAGTACGGCACGAACTGGCACCGCCACGCGCTGGTCGCGACGCAGGCGAGCGCGATGGCGCGCGTTCTGTACTACAACGAGTTGTACCGGAAGATCGTCGACGTGCCGGGCGTGATCTGCGAGTTCGGCGTGCAGTGGGGCGCGACGCTGACTCAGCTCGTCAACCTGCGCAGCATCCACGAGCCGTTCAACCTGAGCCGCATCATCTACGGCTTCGACACGTTCGAAGGCTTCGCCGCGACGGCGCCGCAGGACGGCGACTACTCGGCGAAGGGCGACTACGCCTCGATGCTCGGCTACGAGGAACGGCTCGACGAAATCCTCGCGCTGCACGAGTCGTTCTCGCCGATGCCGCACGTGCGCAAATACGAACTGATCAAGGGCGACGCCGCGCAGACGAGCGCGCGGTGGCTCAAGGACAATCCGCACGCCGTGATCGCGATGGCGATCTTCGACATGGACCTGTACGAGCCGACGCGCGACGTGCTGCGCAACATCCTGCCGCGCCTGACCCGCGGCTCGGTGCTCGTGTTCGACGAACTCAACTGCCGCCAGTTTCCCGGCGAAACGATCGCGCTCGACGAGGTCGTTGGCCTCAACAACCTGCGCCTGCGCCGCTCGCCGCTGCAGCCGTACTGCGCGTGGGCGGTGTTCGGCGAATGAGCGCGCGCGCATGACCGCGGGATTTCATACCGACGAGGCGATCGCCTCGGTCGCGATCGCCGGCGCCGGCGGGTTCGGGCTGGAAATCTTCGACTACCTGACGGCCCGGGCCGCGCACGGCGGACCGCGCGTCGCCGGCTTTCTGGACGACACGCCCGGCGCGCCGCTGCCGCGCGGCGTGGACGCCGCGCACCTCGGCACGATCGACGGCTATCGGCCGACGGCAGGGCAGGTCGTCGTCGTCGCGATCGGTTCGGTGCGCGGACGCCTCGCGGTGCTCGCGCGGCTGCGCGCCAACGGCGCGCGCACCCCGGCGTTCGTCGCCGACATGACGCGCGTGTCCGGCGCCGCGACGCTCGCCGACGGCGTCGTCGTCTGTCCGTTTTCGATCGTCAACCGCAACGCGACGATCGGCGACGGCGCCCTCGTCAACGTGCACTGCAGCGTCGGCCACGGCGCGAGGGTCGGCGCGCATTCGATCCTGTCGCCGTACGCGGCGCTCAACGGTGACGCGGCGATCGGCGAGCGCTGTTTTCTCGGCACGCGCGCGACGATCTTTCCGGGCGTGCGCATCGGCGACGGCTGCATCGTCGACAGCCACACGCCCGTGCGGGCCGATGCCCCCGACAGCCGGATGATATCCTCGCGCGGCCAGTATCTCGTCAACGCGTTGCGGGGCGCCTGACGCGCGACCGACCGCGCGGCGTACCACGAACGGACAACGAAATGTCGATCGACAAGCTCAAGGCTACTTTTGCAGAAAGTCTCGGAATTCCCGCCGGCGACGTGACCGACGCGCTCGCGTACAACAAGGTGCCGCAGTGGGATTCGGTCGCCCACATGGCGCTCGTCGCGGCGATCGAACGCGACTTCGACATCCTCATTAGCACCGACGACGTCATCGACATGTCGAGCTTCGCCAAGGCGCGCGAGATCGTCGCGAGGTACGGGGCCGGCACGTGACGCTCGACGGCAAGGTGGCGTGGGTCACCGGCGCGTCGCGCGGCATCGGCCGCGGCATCGCGCTGGCCTGCGCGCGCGAAGGCGCGAGGGTCGTCGTCGTCGCGCGCAGCGTCGATCATCTCGCGCAGACCGTCGACGAGATCCGCGCCGCGGGCGCTCCCGAGCCGATCGCGCTCGACTACGACATCGCCGATCCGAAACGGGTCGGTGAGGCGTTCGGCAAGGTGTACAAGGAAACCGGCCGGCTCGACGTGCTCGTGAACAACGCCGGCGTCATGCAGGACGCGCTGCTCGGCATGGTCTCCGCGGCGCAGATCCACGAGACGTTCTCGATCAACGTCTACGCCGCGATCTACCACATGCAGTACGCCGCGCGCCTGATGGCGCGCCGCAAGGCCGGATCGATCGTCAACATCGCGTCGATCATCGGCCGCACCGGCAATGCCGGGCAGACGGTGTACGGCGCGTCCAAGGCCGCGGTGATCGGCGCGACGCTGTCGGCGGCGAAGGAACTCGCCCCGCAGGGCATCCGCGTCAACGCGATCGCACCGGGTTTCATCGAAACCGACATGGTGCGCCAGCTCGCGCCGGACAAGTTCGCCGAACGCCTCGGCGGCGTGCGCATGGGCCGCATCGGCACGCCCGACGATGTCGCGCGCGCGACGCTGTATCTGGCGTCCGACGCGTCCGAATACGTGACCGGCCAGGTGCTCGGCGTCGACGGCGGCATGCTCGTATGACGTTCTGGGCGCTGCCCGCGAGCGATGCGCCGGCGCTCGCGCTCGGCGTCGACGCGGCGTCGGCGCGGGTGGTGGACTACCGCCGGCTCGCATCGCTCGCCGACGCCTTCGTCGCGACGCTCGGCACGCGCGCGCGCAAGCGCCTCGGCGTCGTGCTGTGCGCGAACGCGCCGGAACCGATCGCCGCGTACCTCGGCGCGCTGCGCGCCGGCGACGCGGCGATGCTTCTCAACGCGCAGGTCGCGCCCGGCCAGCTTGCGGCGCTCTTCGATGCGTATCGCCCCGACTGGATCGTACAGCCGTCCGCGCGCGACCCGTTGCCGGGCTATCGGCTCGCCGGGGCCGACGGCGGCTGGTCGACGCTGCGCCGCGACGATGGCGCGGGCGCCGGCGAGATCCACGACGATCTCGCCGTGCTGCTGTCGACGTCGGGCACGACCGGCAGCCCGAAGATGGTGCGGCTGTCGTATCGCAATCTCGACGCGAACGCACGGGCGATCGTCGAATATCTCGCGCTCGGCGCCGACGAACGCGCGATCACGACGCTGCCGTTCAACTACGCGTACGGGCTGTCGGTGCTCAACAGCCACCTGTCGGCCGGCGCGTCGCTGGTGCTGTCCGACGACAGCCTGCTCGCGCGCGAATTCTGGAACCGCTTCGCGCTGCACGGCGCGACGTCGCTCGCCGGCGTGCCGTATACGTATGAAATTCTGCACAGGCTCAATCCCGATCGGCTGAATCTCGATACGCTGCGTACGCTGACGCAGGCCGGCGGCCGGCTCGCGCCGAAGCTCGTCGACTATTTCCGCGAGGTCGCGCAGCGCCGCGGGTGGCGTTTCTTCGTGATGTACGGACAGACCGAAGCGGCGCCGCGCATCAGCTACGTGCCGCCGGCGTTGCTCGCGGCCAAGGCCGGATCGATCGGCATCGCGATACCGGGCGGGCGGTTGTCGCTGTCGCCCGACGGCGAACTCGTCTACGAAGGGCCGAACGTCATGCTCGGCTACGCGTTCGATCGCGCCGATCTCGCGCGCGGCGACGAGACCGGCGGTCGCCTCCACACCGGCGATCTCGCCGAGGTCGACGCCGACGGCTGTTACTTTCTGCGCGGACGCCTGCGCCGCTACGTCAAGATCCACGGCAACCGCGTCAATCTCGACGACATCGAGCGCGCGCTCGAGGAGCGGCTCGACCGGCCGGTCGCCGTCGCCGGCGAAGACGATCGCCTGCGGATCTATCTCGGCGGCGACGCCGACGCGGCCAAGGCGTTTCTGACCGACGCGTACCGCCTGCATCATTCGACGTTCGGCATCCGCGTCGTTGAAGAAATTCCGCGCGGTTCGACCGGCAAGATAGACTATTCGGCGCTGCCGCGATGACCGACGCGCCGCCCGCCGTGACGCTCGCCGATCCGTATTCGGTACCGCAGGCCGAACGCGAGGCGCGCCTCCTCGCCGATCTCAACGCGCTGACCGCCTGGCATCGCGAACGCTGCGCCGGCTACGATGCGATGTTGCGCGGCGTCTACGGCGGCGCGACGCAGGCGGCGCGTCTGGCCGACGTGCCGTATCTGCCGGTGCGGCTGTTCAAGCATCTGGCGCTGCGCAGCGTGCCGGACGACGCGGTCGTGCGGCAGCTCACGTCGAGCGGCACGAGCGGACGGCAGGTGTCGCGCATCTTTCTCGACGCCGAAACGTCGGCGCTGCAGGTGCGCGCGCTCGCGGCGATCGTGCAGGATTTCATCGGCCGGCAACGGCTGCCGATGCTGATCGTCGACAGCGCGCAGACGATCCGCGGCGGCGCGTTCAGCGCGCGCACGGCCGGCGTGCTCGGCTTCTCGAACTTCGGGCGGCACCACGAATACGCGCTCGACGAGGCGATGCAGCCGCGCTGGGACGCGATCGAGCGCTTCGTCGACACGCATCGCGACGCACCGATTCTGCTGTTCGGGTTCACCTGGGTCGTGTGGCGGCATTTTCTCGAAGCCGCCGAAAGCGCCGGACGCCGCCTCGACGTCGGTCCGCGCAGCGTGCTCGTGCACGGCGGCGGCTGGAAGAAGCTCGCCGACGAGCGCGTCGACAACGCGACGTTCAAGCGGCGTCTCGCCGAGCGCTTCGGCCTCGTGCGCGTCGCCAACTACTACGGCATGGTCGAGCAGGTCGGCTCGATCTACATGGAATGCGAGGCGGGTTATCTGCACGCGCCGGCGTTCGCCGACGTCGTGATGCGCGACACCGCGACGCTCGCGCCGGCGGATTCGGGCGCGGTCGAGGTGCTGAGCGCGCTGCCGCGCAGCTATCCGGGCCATGCGATCCTGACCGAAGATCTCGGCACGATCCGCGGCCGCGACGACTGCGCCTGCGGCCGCAAAGGTACTTATTTCCACATTCACGGCCGCATTCCCGCCGCGGAACTGCGCGGCTGCAGCGACGTGCGCGCGACATGATCGACTATCTGCTCGCTCCCGCAACGGATGCCCGCGATCTCGATGCGCGGCTCGACGCCGTGGCCGCAGCGCCCGGCGCGGCGCCGTTCGACGAGCGCCGCGTCGCGTTCGTCGCCGAGCTGTCGCGGGCCGTGCTGCTCGACCGGCGCTTTCGCGAATTTCCCGAACTCATGGCGATGGCGCACTGGTTTCGCGCCGCGAGCCTCGCCGACCTGCGCGCGACGCTGACCGGCGGCCCCTTCGTGCGCCGCGGTCTCGTTTTCCATATCGCGCCGTCGAACGTCGACTCGGTGTTCATCTATTCGTGGCTGCTGTCGCTCTTGTGCGGCAACGCGAACGTCGCGCGCGTCTCGCGGCGGCGCACGCCGCAGATGTCGGCGTTCTTCGAAACGACCGGTACGCTGCTCGCGCGCGACGACCACCGCGCGATCGCGGCCGGCAACCTCGTCGTGAGCTACGACCACGATGTGGCCGTGACGCAGGCGATCGGTGCGCGCTGCCATCTGCGCACGATCTGGGGCGGCGATGCGACGATCGCGGCGATCCGCGCCGTGCCGCTGCCGGCGCTCGCGTCGGAACTCGCGTTCGCCAATCGTTTCTCGCTCGCGGCGCTTGCGGCCGGCGCGGTGCTCGGTCTCGACGCCGACGGTCTGGCCGCGCTGGCGCGGGCGTTCTACGCCGACGCGTTCTGGTTCAACCAGCAGGCGTGTTCGTCGCCGCGCGCGGTCGTGTGGATCGGCACGCACGACGACTGCGCCCGGGCGCGCGAACGGTTCTGGCCCGCGCTGGCCGCCGAACTCGCGGCGCGCGGCCACGAAAACCCGGCGTCGCACGTGATGGACCGCGCCACGACGCTGTTCCGCCTCGCGCACGCGCGGCGCGCATCGGCGGCGCAGACCGCGATCGGCGCGCTGCCGACGCGGCTCCTCGTCGACGATCTCGATGCGCAGGACCGTGCCGTTCACGACGGCAACGGCGTGTTTCTTGAGCTCGACCGGCCCGATCTCGCCGGCGTCGCGGCGCTGCTTGCATCGCGCGACCAGACGATCGCGCACTACGGTTTCGATCGCGGCGACTGGCTCGCCGTGCTGCCGATGCTGCCGCCGCACGCGGCCGACCGCATCGTGCCGATCGGACAGGCGCTCGCGTTCGGCGCGGTGTGGGACGGCGTCGACCTGCTGCGCGCGTTCACGCGGCAGATCGACATCCGCTGAAACAAAACCGGCCCGGTCGTTGCGACCGGCAGACCGTGCGATCCAGGGATGGATCGCCCGAACACCGATCGCGCAAGCGATCGGTGTTCGGAGAAGGTGCGCAAGCTCTGCTTGCGCCGTTCGATCGAGAAACAGGCAGGAAGCCTGTTTCTCGACATACGACTTAGTCCTCGTGCGCGTGCACGGTGCCAGACTTCGGGCAGTGGCACGGCGCGGTCGGGCCGTACTCGATGCCGAACGTGCGGCCGTCGCGGTGGCGCTGCCAGTAGAACGTCGGCGCCGGGCGCGCCTTGCCGCCGACTTCGGCCATGTCCGCGTCGACGTCGAACAGACGGCCGTTGACCGCGACGTAGCGCGTGTCGATCGTTGCGCGGATGTTCTCGAGCGGGTTCGAATTGAGCACCGCGAAGTCCGCGCGCTTGCCGGCCGTGAGCGAACCGATTTCCTTCGACAGACCGAGCATGTCGGCGCCGCCGAGCGTCGCCACGCGCAGCGCTTCGTGGTTCGACATGCCGCCCTGCGTCAGCATCCAGATTTCCCAATTGGGAGAAAGTCCCTGCAGCTGGCCGTGGCCGCCGATCTGGATGCCGATGCCCTGATCGCGCAGCGCCTTGACGCTCTTCGAAACCTCCACGTGCCAGTAGTCCCAGTCCGGCGCGGTTTCGCGGCGGATCGAACGCGCCGCGAGCGTCTCCTTCGGGAAGAAGCGGTTGAGCTTCTTGTCTTCCCAGACGTTGTCGCGCGCGTACCACCAGTATTCGCCGGAAAGGCCGCCGTAGCTCACGACGAGCGTCGGCGTGTTGCGCACGTCGGTTTCCTTCCACAGCTTCATCACGTCGCCGTACAGCGGCGCGACGGGGATGTTGTGCTCGATGCTCGTGGCGCCGTCGAGAATCATCGGGATGTTGTGATTGAACGTCGAGCCGCCTTCCTCGACCACCAGCATGCCGAGCTCGCGCGCGGCCTGGTTGATCTGCTGGTGCTGCTCGCGGCGCGGCTGGTTGTAGCTCTTCACGCTGAACGCGCCGTTCGCCTTCATGCGGCGCAGATGCGCGCGCGCGTCGTCGAGCGAATTGACCACGGCTTTGAAATCGCCGTCCGCGCCGTACAGGATCGTGCCGGTCGACAGCACGCGCGGGCCGACGAGCGTGCCGGCCTTGACGAGTTCGGCCTGCGAGAACACGGTTTCGGTCGTCGCCGACGGGTCGTGCATCGTCGTGATGCCGAACGCGAGGTTCGTGTAGTACGCCCAGTTCTGCTGCGGCACCACGCCGCTGTTGAAGTGGTTGGCATGCGCGTGCGCGTCGACGTAGCCCGGCACGATGGTCTTGCCCGACGCGTCGATCACGCGCGCGTTCGACGGCACCGCCACGTTCTTGCCGATCGCCTTGATGCGCTCGCCCTCGACGACGAGCGTGCCGTCCTCGATCACCTCGTCGCCGTTCATCGTGACGAGGCGCGCGTGCGTGAACGCGACGACGTCGCCCGGCTTGTCGCTCGCAACCGTGAGGCCCACCGGAATGCCCTTGAGCGTATCGGGCTTCGGCAGCGTCGCCGGCGCGCCCGGCACGAACGCGAAGGCGTCTTTCAGATCGCGCGAGTAGTACTGGTTGCCGACCATCCAGTGCAGCGACGCGCTGTCGTTGCCCCAGTGCAGGTACGAGCCGACGTCGGCCGAGATCTTGCTGACCGGAATCGCGGTCGTGTCCTTGGAGAGTTCGACCGTGCCGCCGGTCTGCGGCATCGGCGCGACGTACGCGTTGAAGAGTTCGGTGAACGCGACCCAGCGGCCGTCCGGACTCACGGTGACGAAGTCCACGTATTTCAGATCGAACACGTCGCGCGGCTCTTCGCCGGCGAGGCCGACGCTCTGCAGCTTTTTCTTCAGGCCGCCGCCGGTCAGGAACAGCACGCGCTTGCCGTCGGCCGTGAACTGCGGTTCGACGCCGTCGTGCGAGACGCGCTTGGGCGTGCCGCCGGAAACGGACATCACGTACACGCCGCCTTCGCCGGCGTTGAGCGAACCGGTCAGCGACGTGCCGGCCTGCTTCGACCAGGTGATCCACGCGCCGTCGCGCGAATAGCGCGGGCTGTAGTAGAAGCCCGGCGCGGCGGTCAGTGTGCGCTCGGCGCCGCCGGCCAGCGTGCGCTCGACGATCGCGCCCTGTTTCTCGTCGCTCCACGTCGTGTAGACGAGCTTGCGTCCGTCGGCGCTGAACGTCGGCTGGTATTCGAACACGCCGTTCGACGCGGTGAGGCGCTGCGGCGCGCCGTTCGGCAGCGATTTCGTCCACAGCGAACCGACCGCGTGGAACACCATCGTCTTGCCGTCCGGGCTCGTCGCCACGTCGCGGATCATCTTCGGCTCGAAGCGGTCGCCGTCGAACTTCTGTTCGAAGCGCAGCGGCGCCGCGACCGTCTGCTCGACATCGGCGCGGAACGCGATCGGCGCGGGTTTGCCCGACGATGCGTCGACGCGCCACAGCTTGCCCTTGGCCCAGATGACGAGGCTCTTCGAATCGGGCGTCCACGCGTAGTTCGCGTAAGGCCCGAAGATCGCCCAGGCTTCCTGCATGTCGTGCGACAGGCCGTCCCACAGCGGACGCACGTTGTTCGATTCGAGATCGACGACGTGCAGCACGCTCTTGTCGCCGACGCGCTTGACGAACGCGAGCGACTTGCCGTCGGGCGACGGCTGCGGACGCACCGCGCCGCCCGGCGTCGAGACGATGTCTTCGACTTCGCCGGTCTCGCGGTCGAGCCGCTTGATCGCATAGATCGTGTCGTGCGGATTCTTGTTGTACTGGAAGCTCGGTCCCCGGCTGACGTCTTCGGAGTAGTACACGTAGCGGCCGTCGGGGCTCACCGCCGGTTCGCCCAGGTCCTGCTGGTCGTTCTTCTTCTTGACGATCTGCAGGCCGGCGCCGCCGGACTTGTGGTACAGCCACAGCTCGCCGGCGCCGAGCGAGCGCTCGGACGTGAAGTGCTTGCGGCCGACGAGGTATTGGCCGTCGGGCGTCCACACCGGATTGTTGAGCAGGCGGAAGTCTTCCTTCGACACCTGCGACGCGCCCGAACCGTCGGCCTTCGCGCGCCACAGATTGTTGCCGCCGCCGCGATCGGACGTGAACGCGATCTCGCGGCCGTCCGGCGAGTAGCGCGGCTGCACGTCCCACGCGGGGCCCGAGGTGATGCGCTTGGCCGTGCCGCCGTCGATCGGCAGCGCGTACAGATCGCCGAGCAGCGAGAACACGATGGTCTTGCCGTCGGGGCTGACGTCCAGATCCATCCAGGTGCCCTCGTCGGTCGAGAACTTCACCGACTTGGTCGCCCCGTGCGGCGCGTTGACGTCCCACTTGGCGTCTTTCTTGTCGTCCTTCTTGTCGGCGGCGAACGCGGGCAAGGCGAGTATCAGCCCCAGGGCAAGGGCGAGCGGATGGCGCAGCATGGGTGTCTCCCCAGACGGAAAGACCCGATGCTAGGTCATCGGGCGGGCGCGAGCGTAGGACAGAAGTCCCGGTTTGTGCGGGGATTGCCGCTAGGGCACGGCCGATTCGAACCGTTCGCGCAGCGCGGTCGCGGCGGCCGGCAGAAGGTGCGGTTCGAGACAATCGGCGCGTACGCGTTCGACGAGCGCCGATTGGCTTTCTATAAAAGTATCGACGTGCGGCGGATCGGCGCCGTCGCCGAGCACGATGCGAGGCACCTGTTCGACCAGCTGCGCTTTCTGGTGCGGTCGCAGCGCGATCCATGCGCGCAGCAGCAACGCGAATTCGGCGTAGCGCGCCTCGGCGGCGAGTTCGACGCAGACGGCGAGCGCGGGCGCCGACGACTTGTCGATGCGTGCCGCCTGCACCTGCCAGTTCAGGAGTTCGTCGAACGTACGCATTGTCGTTACGCGCGCTACTTCACGTCGTGCAGCTTCCAGGTCCGGCCGGCCAGCAGGTTCAACCGGTGCTTCAGGATCGAATGCGGCAGGTTCGTCACGACTTCGATTTCGGTATGCAGGTCGGATTGCTCGGCCTTTACCGTCGCGCCCGCATCGCTCGCGCCCATCGCATCGTCGACCGCGTCGGGATCGGGCTGCAGCGCCTTCCAGCGCTCCCACAGTGCGGGCGTGCGCAGCGCGGCCTGCAGCGCCGCGGCGAAGCTGTCCGGGCTGATGCCTTCGAACGACAGCTGCGCGTATTCGCCGCGCGCCTTGGAAAGATCGTCGATGCTGAGGTAATACCGCTGCGTCGTGGACATGCCGCGCTCCTGCGTCGTTGGACTCGACCCGAGTGTAACGCCGGAGGAATGCCGCCGCGCGCGTGTCTCACGACAGGCGGCGCGGCGGACTTCGATATTCCTTACGCGTGCGCGGGGCCGCCGATGCCGGCGCCGTGCTCGCTTTCGATCGCCTGGTGCTTGCGCGCCAGCAGCGTGTACACCACCGGTACCACGAACAGCGTCAGCAGCGTGCCGAAGCTCATGCCGCCGACGATGACCCAGCCGATCTGGTGGCGCGATTCCGAACCCGCGCCGCTCGCGAGCGCCAGCGGCAGCGCGCCGAGCACCATCGCGCCGGTCGTCATCAGGATCGGACGCAGGCGCAGACGCGCCGCTTCGAACGCGGCCTGTACCTTCGTGCGGCCCTGCGCCTGCAGCTGATTGGCGAACTCCACGATCATGATGCCGTGCTTGGCGATGAGGCCCACGAGCGTGATCAGGCCGATCTGGGTATAGATGTTCATCGATCCGGTGGCATGCCACAGACCGGCGCCCGCGCCGAGCGACAACAGCCACAGCGCGCCGATCGCGCCGAACATCGCGAGCGGCACCGACAGGAGGATGATCAAGGGATCGATCCAGCTTTCGAACTGCGCGGCGAGCACGAGAAAGATGAATACCAGCGCGAGACCGAACAGCATCCACGTCGACGACGACGATTCGCGGAACTCGCGCGACTGGCCGGAGAAGTCGTACTGCGCGTCGCTGGCCACTTCCTTCACCGCGCCGGCGAGATATTCCAGCGCCTCGCCCATGCTGTAGCCGGGCGCGATGCCGGCGCTGATCGTCGCCGAACGCAGACGGTTGAAGTGGTTGAGCTCCTTCGCCGCCACGGCTTCTTTCGCGGTCACGAGATTGGCCATCTGCACCATCTGTCCGTCGCCGCCGCGCACGTAGATCGCCGAGAGCTGCTCGGGCACCTGACGGCCTTCGTTGGCCACCTGCACGAGCACGTCGTACTGCTCCGAACCGCGCTTGAAGCGCGTCACCTGACGGCCGCCGAGCAGGCTTTCGAGCGTGCGGCCGACGTCGTTCACGTCGGCGCCGACCGCGGCGATCTTGTCGCGGTCCATGTCGATCTTCAGCTGCGGCTTGTTGAGCTTGAGGTCGGTGTCCGGATTCGTCAGCTGCGGGTTTTCGCGGATTTTCGCGAGCAGGCCGTTGGTGATGCGGTCGAGGTCTTCCCACGTGCCGGTGGTCTGCACGACGAACGACACGGGCTGGCCGAAATCGTCCTGCCCGAGCGCGGGCGGCAGCACCGGGAACGCCAGCACGCCCGGTATGCCCATGAACTGCGGAAACAGCATGCCCTGCAGCGCGCTGACCGGCGTATCGCGCTCGGACCAGTCCTTCAGGCCCACGAAGCCGATCGTCTGCGTGACGGTCGGAAAGCCCACGATCTGGAAGTAGCGGTCCACGCCCGGCAGCTGCGAGAACATCGATTCCATCTGCTTGGCGTAGCTGTCGGTGTACTCGGGCGTCGCGCCTTCGGGCGCCATGCCGAAGCCGATGATCATGCCCTGGTCTTCCTGCGGCGCCAGTTCGTTCGGCAGCGCGCGGAACCAGAACAGCGCGACGAGGCCGACCATCACGAGGCCTGCGAAGCCGAGCACGATCGCGCGCTGGCGCATGCCCCAGCGCAGGCCGCCTTCGTAGCCGCGCTGGATGCCGTTCAACACCTTCTCGCCGAGCTCGTACGCCTTGCCGTGCTTTTCGGAGTGCTTGAGCAGGCGCGAGCACATCATCGGCGAGAGCGTCAGCGCGGTGAAGCCCGACACGATCACGGCGCCGGCGAGCGTCAGCGCGAATTCGATGAACAATCGCCCGGTGCGGCCGGTCGAGAACGCGAGCGGCACGTACACGGCGGCGAGCGTCAGCGTCATCGCGATGATCGCGAATCCGATCTCGCGCGAGCCCTTGAGCGCCGCCTGCATCGGCGGCATGCCTTCCTCGACGTGCCGGTAGATGTTCTCGAGCATCACGATCGCGTCGTCGACGACGAGACCGATCGCGAGCACGAGCGCGAGCAGCGTCAGCGTGTTGATCGAGAAGCCGAACAGGTACATCAGCGCGAACGCGCCGACGAGCGACACCGGAATCGTCACGATCGGAATCAGCGCGGCGCGGCCCGAGCGCAGGAACAGGAAGATCACGATGACGACGAGCAGGATCGCCTCGCCGATCGTCTTGTAGACCTCGCTGATCGAGCGGTCGATGAAAATCGTGGAATCGTAGGCGATTTCCACTTTCATGCCCTGCGGCAGCGTGCGCGTGATTTCCGGCAGCAGCGTCTTCAGGCTCTCGGCGATCTGCAGCGGATTGGCCGTCGCCTGTTTGACGACGCCCAGCGGCACCGCGGTACGGCCGTTGTAGCGCGCGATGAAGCGCGCCTGGTCGCCGCCGAGTTCGACGCGCGCGACGTCGCGCACGCGCACGGCGTAGCCGTCGGCGCCGGTGCGCAGCACGATCGCGCCGAATTCCTCGGGCGTCTTGAGGTCGGTTTCGGACAACACCGTGAATTCGCGCTGCGTGCTTTCGATGCGGCCGGCCGGCACTTCGAGGTTCTGCCGGCGCAGCGCGTCTTCGACGTCGGCCGGGGTCATCTGGTACGACGCCAGACGCGCCGGATCGAGCCAGATGCGCATCGCGTAGCGGTTGCCGTAGATCTGCGCCTGCGCGACGCCGGCGATGTTCTGCACGCGATCCTTGACGAGGCGCTTGGCGAGGTCGGCGATTTCCAGCAGCGAGTGGCGGTCGGACGAGAACGCGAGATAGATGATCGGCTGCGCGTCGGCCTCCTGCTTCTGCACGACGGGCTCGCGCGCTTCCTGCGGCAGCACGTCGCGCGACAGCGCGACGCGGTCGCGCACGTCGGCCGCGGCCGAGTCGGCGTCGCGGTCGATGCGAAAGCGCACCGTGATCTGCGACGACTCCTCGCGCGACACCGACTGGATGTAGTCGATGCCTTCGATGCCCGAGAGCTGTTCTTCGATCGGCGTCGTGATCTGCGATTCGATGACCTGCGCGCTCGCGCCGGGATACGACGTCGACACGTTGACGATCGGCACGTCGACCTTCGGGATCAGGCGCACGGCGAGCCGCTCGTAGCAGATGAAGCCGACGAGCAGGATCACGAGATTGACCACCGTCGCGAATACGGGACGGCGGATCGATACGTCGGAAAGGATCATATGGGCTCCGTTACTTCGCGGCCGGCGCGGCGCCCGACGGCGCCTCGCCCGGCGGCTTGCCGTCGACCGGCTGCACCTTCATGCCGGGCCCGATCTTCATCTGGCCGGCGCTGATGACGAGGTCGTTCGCGGTGATGCCGCTCGTCACTTCGACTAGGCCGGGCTTGCGCAGACCGGTCGTGATTTGCACGAGTTCTGCTTTTCCATCTTTGATGATGTACACGAATTGCTTGTCGCCCTGCGGCCACAGCGCCTGTTCGGGCACGAGCAGCGCATTCGCCTTCGAGCCCACTTCGAGCGCGACGCGCGCGAACTGGCCCGGATGCAGCACACCGTCGGGATTCGGCACGCGCGCGCGCAGCGTGACCGAGCGCGTGGTCAGATCGACCTGCGGCGCGACGGCGTACACCTCGCCGTCGAACTTGCGCGCGCCGAGCGCGTCGACGCCGAGCGTGATCTTCTGCCCGGGCTGGAAGCGGCCCAGATACACCTCGGGCAGGCTGAAATCGAACTTCAGCGTGTCGCGCGCGACGAGATCGACCAGCGCGTCGCCGGCGTTGACGTATTCGCCGGGGCTGACCTTGCGCAGGCCGACGGTGCCGGCGAACGGCGCGCGCAGCTCGGTTTTTTCCAGGCGCGTGCGCGTGGAGGCGAGCTTGGCTTCGTCGACTTTCGCCTGCGCGCGCTTCGTGTCGACGTCGGCCGGCGCGATCAGCTTCTTGCCGGCGAGTTCGGTCGCGCGCTTGAGTTCGCGATCGCTGTTGGACGCGTTCGCCTGAGCCTCGGCGACGTCGGCCCGCGCGAGGCTCGGGTCGAGCCGGAACAGCGGCGCGCCCTTGGCGATCTTCTGGCCTTCGTCGAACAGCACCGCTTCGATGCGGCCGGCGACTTCGGGGCGCACCGTCACCGCCTCGTCGGCGCGCAGCGTGCCGACGGCGCTCAGGGTTTCCGAGAGCGATTCGATCTTCGGTTTCGCCGCTTCTACGGCGGTCGGTGGCATCTCGCCGCCGGGAGGGCCTTGCGTGCGGCCGGTACCGGCAATGCCGAGGCAGGCCGCGAGCACGGCGGCGGACAACAGGGAAGGGGATACCAGACGGCGCTGCATACAAGGCTCCGACAAACTTCGGTCGTGATGACTGGCGGCGGCGTCGTCTCGACGCGCCGGCTCTTCAAAGAACTGCGTACCGTAGAAAAATAACGGTAAATCTAAACTCGTGAACCTGCCGGAAGTGCAGGAGGGGCTCGGCGCACCCGCGCAACGGTTCGGCGCAGATGCGAACGTTACCGGGCCGGCGCGACTTTTTCGTGTGACAACCGTCATAAGTGCACCGTTAGGCGCATCATGTGCGGCGCGGGTTTGCCGCGTTCGACGCCGGTCCGCATTGTGCGCCGGCACGGCGTTCGAAGCGTAAGCGTTTGATTCCCCGACGCCTGGGCCGGCCGGCGAGCGCGACGTGTTGCGTGGGTTTGCCCGCACGGGCCGCCCGAACCGACAGCTACGGCAACAGCGCCCCGCAATCGATCGCATGCGCCGCGGCGCCGGCGTCGCCGTAGGGCAGAATCCCGAGACACGGCGCGTCGAGCATCGCGCGCAGGGTGGCGATGTTCTCGTCGGCGCACGGCATGTCGGGATCGATGCGGTTCGCGATCCATCCCGCCAGCACGAAACCGTCGCCGACGATCGCGCGCGCCGAAAGGCTCGCATGGTTGATGCAGCCCAGGCGCACGCCGACGACGAGCACCACGGGCAGGGCGGGAGCGGGCAGCGCGAGCGCGCGCGGCAGCGCCGACATCATCAGCGTATCGGACAACGGCACGTGCCAGCCGCCGGCGCCTTCGACGACGACGTGCGTGGCGTTCGCCGCGAGCGTGTCGTACGCGGCGCGTATCGGCGCGAGTTCGAGCGCGATGCCGCTGCGCCGCGCGGCCAGATGCGGCGCGATCGCTTCGCGCAGCGCGAACGGGTTGCACGTCGCGTAGTCCGGCCGCGGCAGGCTGGCCGCCTGCAGCGCCAGCGCGTCGTCGTTGACGAGGCGGCCGTGCGCATCGGGTTCGCAGCCGCTCGCGACCGGCTTCATGCCGACGGCGCGGGCGCCGCGCGCGTTCAGCGCGGTCAGGAGGGCGACGCTGGCCCAGGTTTTGCCGATACCGGTGTCGGTACCGGTCACGAAACAGCCGCGGGCGGTCGGATTGGCGGTGGACATCGCGGTCGCGCAAGGAAAGGCGCGCGGATTATGCCGCAGCGCGTCGCGCGGGCACTTGATTCCGCACCGAGCGAGCAAACGTTGCCGTGTGGCACACTAGCGGTCTGACTTGGGGAATAACGATGTTCGACGCGGCACCGATCGAAGCGGGTTCGAAGGCGCAGCTGTACGACGCGCTCGCCGGACAGGTGCGCGGACTGTTGCACGACGAGCGCGACCGTGTCGCGAACGCTGCGAATTTTTCAGCGCTCGTGTATCACGCGCTGCCGGACCTCAACTGGTGCGGCTTCTACTTCTACGACGGCACCGAGCTCGTCGTCGGCCCGTTCCAGGGCAAGCCGGCGTGCGTGCGCATCGCGCTCGGCCGCGGTGTCTGCGGGACGGCCGCGGCCACCCGGCAAACGCAGCTCGTGCCCGACGTGCACGCGTTCGAAGGCCATATTGCCTGCGACGCGGCGTCGCGGTCGGAGATCGTCGTGCCGTTGTACCGCGGCGATGCGCTGATCGGCGTCTGGGACGTCGACAGCCCGATTCCGGCGCGTTTCGACGAGGACGACCGCGCCGGCATGCAGCGGCTGTGCGCACTGTTTCTCGAATCCATCCACGCTTGAACCGCCGTCACGCCGCGGTCCGCCGATCGCGGTAAGTTAGCGGCGACAGAACGACCGGAGATCGCATGGCCAGCAACGACAAGATCCGCAACGTCGGCCCGAAATCGGCCGCCTGGCTGCGCCAGGTCGGCGTGCGCACGATCGACGACCTGCGTCGCGTCGGGCCTATCGAGGCGTTCATGAAGGTCAAGCGCGCCGGCTTCCGCCCGAGTCTGAACCTGCTCTACGCGATGCAGGGCGCGCTCGACGACTGCCATTGGGCCGACCTCTCCGAAGAAGTGAAGTCGAGCCTCGTGCTCGCGGCCGAATCGGCCGAAACGGCGAACCCGATCAAGAACCGCTGGGACAAGGCGGCCGCGCGCAGCGCCGCGCGCGACGGATCGGGCAAGTCGAGCGAATCCGGCGGCGAAGATGCCGGGCGCGACGAGGGCGACGGATTCGGCGACGGCGACAGCGGAGTGCGCGAGATTACGGGGACGTCGCGGGATTTTGATTGATCGCCTCGTTTTTGCTCGTCATCCCGGCGCAGGCCCACTGCTGTCCGGAATATTTGTATACGAGCAAGCGAAAAGTGTTGCGGCGCTTGGATTAACGGGTTAAGACCCTGAGCGCCAACTCAAATCCGAGCGCCGCAACGATGTACAGAGTAAGCCGCCTGGGCGAACTATTGGAAGAGAGCTTCCGCGCCCGCTTCGACGCGCAGGTGCGTCAGCACAACGCCGACAAGCACCTCAAGAAGTTCAAACGCTGGGACCAGTTCGTGGCGATGACCTGTGCGCAGTTGCAGGGCGCCACGAGCCTGCGCGCGCTCACCGGCGGTCTGAAGGCGCTGTCGAACCACCACTATCACCTGCGCACCAGACTCGTTGGCCACTCGACCTTGGCCGATGCCAACCAGCGCGATCCGGCGGTGTTCGGAGCGGTGGCGCAAATGCTGATGTCGCAGGTGGCGCGCAAGCTGCGCAAGGAGTGCCAGCGGACGCTGGTACGGATCGACTCGACCTCGATCACGCTCAAAGGCAACGGCTTTGACGCGTGGACGTCCGATACGAGCAACTGCTTCACGCAAGGGCTGAAGCTGCATGTGGCGCTCGACGATGCGGATGTGCCGGTCTATCACAGCATCACGGCGGCCAACGTCAACGATGTGACCGAAGGAGCGAAGATACCGATCGAACGCGGCACGACGTACGTGTTCGACAAGGGCTACTGCGACTATGGCTGGTGGTGGTCGATCCACCAGGCCGGCGCATGGTTCGTCACGCGAGTGAAGACCAACGCGGTGCTGAAGGTCGAGCAGACACTGCCGATTCCTCCGGGCAATCGATCCCGGATTCTGGCTGACGAAGTCGTGCGTCTGAGCAACAAGAACCCCGGCGCGGGCCGCAAGAATCCTTATACCGCGCGGCTGCGGCGTATCACGATACGAAGAGACAACGACCAGACGCTCGTGCTGATCAGCAACGACCTGGACCGCAGTGCTGCGCAGATCGCCGCCTGCTATCAACAACGCTGGGACGTCGAATTGTTCTTCAAGTGGCTCAAGCAGCACTTGAACATCAAGCGCTATCTGGGCCGATCTCCCAACGCGGTGCGTACACAATTGCTCATCGCGCTGATCGTCTATCTGCTCGTGGCCTTGTTAAGACATCGCACGAAAACCGACGCGACGCTCTGGCTGTTCACCGCCGTTCTACGCATGACTTTGTTCGAGCGGCCGCAGTTGCACGAGGACATGCGACAACGACGAGCGACCAAGGCTGCCGAGCTCGATGCTCGACAGCCTCAACTGGCTGATTGGAAATGATATTTATTCCGGACAGCAGTGGGCGCAGGCCGGGATCCAGCTCTTGACGTCGCGGCCTTGCCAAGCCCGAAAGCTCGACCCCGGCCTGCGCCGGGGCGACAGGCACCGGCAGTCACGCCTCGCTGCGCCCCCGCACCTGCGCAAACGTCCAATCCTGCAATAGTTCACCGTTCTCCCACACCGTGACCATCGCGTGTTCCCAGCCCGCGTCGGGGACGTAGTCGTCGACGCGCGCCACGTCGTCGGGCACCGCCACGGTGCGCCAGCTGCCGAATTCGCGGTGATGCAGGAGCGCCAGGCGCCCGCGCTTGGACTGCTTGCCCGGGTCGGTGATCGGCGCCTTGAACACGTCGATCCACGCGCCGTCGATTTTCGCCGCCGAACACTTCAGCGCGAATTTCTGCGTGTCCCGATTGATGCCCTGCAATAGCGCCCCGCCCATGCCGAACGCGAGGTTTTCGGCGCTGTAGCCGCCCTTCGTCACGCGCTCGAGGATCGCGCGGATGCTGTTCGGATTGATGCCGTCGCCCTGGATCAGCCGCACGTGCTTGAGCACTTTGTAGCCCTTCGCGTTGACCGTATGGCCGAACGTTTCGTCGAGCAGCGTCAGGCACTGGTGCACGACGTCGACCGGCTCGCCCGAATCGGGCCGCACGACGAGCGTCGCGCCGCTCGCGATCACTTCGTCGCGCAGCGTCTTGCCCCAGTGTTCGCGGATCGCGCGGTAGATGTCGTAGCTGTCCGACACCACCGCGACGACGGCCCCGGGTTTGGCGAACTGGCGAAGCATGTTGCGGTACGCGTCGACCTCGCGTTCGCGGCCCCAGCTCGTGATCGTCGAATGCTCGGCCGCCGGTATCGAAAACGCGGCCATCGGCTCGTGATAGTACGCGCGCGCCGTCAGCACGCCCGATACGGTGTCGGTGCCGAGGAAGTTCACGAGATGCGCCGCGCCGCCGAGGCCCGCCGATTCGGCGCTCGATACGCCGCGCGCGCCGAAGTCGTGCAGCTTGAAGCCGATCTGCGCGGCCGGGTCGTCGCACGAGAGCTCGAGGTAGTAGCGGATCGTCTGCTTCAGATGCCAGCTCTGCGTCGCGACCGTCACCGGATACCACAGGCGCAGCAGCAGCGTTTCGAGATAGGAGGGCAGCCAGTAGCTGTCCGGGTCGGTCGATTCGATCGTCACGAGCGCGTGGTGCGTCGGCACGACCGTGCCCTCGGGCACCGCGCGGATGCGTAGCGGAAGGCGGCCGCCGAACGTGTCGACGATGCGCCGCCAGCCGGCCTCGTTGAACGGCTCGCCGTGCGCGGCGAAGAAATCGCGCGCCTCGTCGACCATCGCGTGCGTGACCGGCGTGCCGAGGTATTCCTTCAATATCGCCTGCAGTCCGAAGAACAGCGTGCGCTCGTAGACGCCGCCGCGCGATTCCACATAGAAAAAAGTCGCTTCGGTATGCGGCGGATACTGCAGCCAGTGGCTCGCCTTGTAGCTGTCGGTGTTGAGGATCAGGTTTTCGAGGTGACGCATGGTGCGACTCCCGCGCCGCGAAGGCGGCGCCGAACGGATGGGGTGCGGCGCTTACGCGACGCCGAGGAAGAACTGCAGGATGTGGTAGTGGTCGTCGTAGAACTGGTCTTCGAGATCGAGCGCCTGCGCCAGCGGAATCCAGCGCGCCTTGTCGGCGTCGTCGGCGCCGCGCACGGGCGGCAGCTCGCCCGAGGCGAATTCGAAATGGAACGCGTGCGTGATCGTGCGGCCGCGCTGCGAGCGCTGCGGATGGTCGAACACGCGCTGCGCCTTGAGCGAACCTTTGAGCACCGGCGCCGGCAGCTTCAGGCGCGTCTCCTCGCGCAGTTCGCGCAAGCAGGCGTCGAGCAGCGTTTCGGTCTGGCCGACGAAGCCGCCCGGCAGCGCCCACAGGCCCTTGCCGGGCTCGGCGCCGCGGCGCACGACGAGCACGTGGCCCGAATGCACGACGATCGCGTCGACCGTGACGAACGTCGGCGGATACGGCGCGGCTTCCCACGCCTTGCGGTAGTTCTTCAGAAACGTGAACTCGCGCGACAGCTGCGCGAAAGCGGGCGTGCGGCGGAACGCCTCGAGCATCGCGGCGACCGGTGTCGGAACGTTCGCGCGGATCAGCAATTGTCCGCCCTCGTCGGCGCTGAACAGATGCTCGCGGATCTCGGTCGCCGACAGCACCGCGCTGTATTGCACGGCGGCGAGTTCCCACTGCGGAAACTCGCGCAGGTAATAGCTCGACGCGTCCTTGTCGAAGCCGGTGAGACCGACGGTCGCGTCGCTCGCGCCGCCGTCGTCCGCGATCGCCGCGGCCACTTCGCGCTGCACGCCGCCGATCCACGCGGCCTCGTTGTACAGATGGTCGGGCAGTGCACGCAGCAGCACGCGGTCGGCGTCGCCGCCGAGCGCGGCTCGGATCATCACTTCGCGTTCGTTCGCGTTCCACGGATTCGTCGTGGTGCGCGGCTTGCGTGCCGAGCCCACGAGCACGATCACTTTGCGGGCCAGCGTCAGCGCGTGGCGGACGACCGCGTGATGGCCGTTGTGATACGGCTCGAAACGGCCGATGAACACCAGATAGTCGTAACGCATGAGCATCCCTCATGGCGGTAAAGGCGCCGGGTCTATCCCGGCGACAGGC
The DNA here is from genome assembly GCF_025717065.2 of Tahibacter soli. GTDB lineage: Bacteria > Pseudomonadota > Gammaproteobacteria > Xanthomonadales > Rhodanobacteraceae > Tahibacter > Tahibacter soli. The sequence goes on from NZ_JAOVZO020000017.1 coordinate 129,386, forward strand.
TTATGCTAAGAATGAGCATAAGTGATCGTCAAGTGCCGGATGCGCATCGGAACGCGCACCGCGTCGCAATACGAACACGGCGGGTATCATGGGACTCGACACACGAGAGCGACGATGCGAGGCGAGGCGATCACCCCGGGCCTGATGGTCCTGCAAGGCAACCGGCTGGAAGACCTGCGCGACGTGCTGGCGCTGTGGCTGCGCCGCGAACCGCTCGCGCCGCTCGAAAACGAAGTCGTGCTCGTGCAGTCCAACGGCATCGCGCAGTGGTTCAAGCTCGCGCTGGCGCGCCCGGAGCGCGACGGCGGCCTCGGTGTCGCCGCGGCGGTCGACGTGTCGCTGCCGGGCCGGTTCCTGTGGAACGCGTATCGCGCCGTGCTCGGCGACGACCTGCCCGAGACCTCGCCGTTCGACCGCTCGCGGCTCGTCTGGCGCCTGATGCGCCTCGTGCCCGCGCAAATGCACAAACCCGCATTTGCCACGTTGCGGCATTATCTCGCCGACGACGACGATCTGAAGAAGCGCCATCGCGTCGCCGAACGCATCGCCGACCTGTACGACCAGTACCAGGTCTACCGCGCCGACTGGCTCGCCGACTGGGCCGATCGCCGCAACATCTGGCGCGACGCCGCGGGCCGGCCGCACGCGCTGCCGGAGGCGCAGGCATGGCAGGCGTCGCTGTGGCGCGCGCTGCTCGCCGACGTCGGCATGCCGGCCGCCGCGCAGCACCGCGGTGCGCTGCAGCTCGCGTTCGTCGAGCGGCTCGCGGCGGCAGCGGCGCGACCGGCGAAGCTGCCGCGCCGGGTGGTTGTGTTCGGCATCTCGTCGCTGCCGCGGCAGACGCTCGAGGCGCTGCATGCGCTGTCGCGCGTGACGCAGGTGCTCGTCGTCGTCGCCAATCCGTGCCGCTACTACTGGGCCGACATCGTCGAGCACCGCGACCTCGCGCGCGCCGCCGCGCGGCGCCAGCCCGACAAGCCCGGCATGCCGGTCGCGCCCGACGCGAGCGAGCTGCACCTGCACGCCAATCCGCTGCTGGCGAGCTGGGGCAAGCACGGCCGCGACTACCTGCGCCTGCTCGACGAGATGGACCGGCCCGACGACTATCGCGAACGCTTCAGCGCGTGGGGCCGCGCGATCGACCTGTACGGCGAACCCGAGGCGCGCGGTCTCCTCGGCGACGTGCAGCGCGCGATCCTCGACCTTGCGCCGCTGCCGGCCGACCCGGCGCTGCGGCCCGTCGTCGAGGCCGGCGACGCGACGCTCGATTTCCACATTGCGCACAGTGCGCGGCGCGAACTCGAAGTGCTGCACGACGCGCTGCTCGCGCGCATGGAACGGGCGGCGCGCGACGGCGATCCGCTCGCGCCGCGCGACGTCATCGTCATGGTGCCCGACATCCACGCGTACGCGCCGCTGATCCGCGCGGTGTTCGGACGCTACGCGCCCGGCGACGAGCGCTACGTTCCTTTCGCCGTGGCCGACCAGCGCGCGCGCGGCAACTCGCCGCTGCTCGTCGCCGTCGAGCATCTGCTCGGCCTGCCCGAGTCGCGCGTCGGCGCGAGCGAACTCGTCGACCTCCTCGACGTGCCGGCGCTGCGCCGCCGCTTCGGCATCGACGCCGAACAGCTGCCGCTCGTGCGGCGCTGGGTCGAGGGCGCCGGCATCCGCTGGGGCCTCGACGCCGCGCAGCGTGCCAGCCTCGGCCTGCCGCCGCTCGCGCAGAACACGTGGCGCTTCGGCCTGCGCCGCATGCTGCTCGGCTACGCGGTCGGCGACGGCGCCGGGCGCGACGGCATCGATCCCTACGGCGAAGTCGGCGGCCTCGACGCCGCGCTCGTCGGTGCGCTCGCGCAGCTCGTGCAGACGCTCGAACGCCACTGGGCCGCGCTGCGCACGCCCGCGTCGCCGGCGCGCTGGGCCGAGCGCCTGCGCGCACTGCTCGACGACTGCTTCGAGCCGCGCGACGACGAGGAAATGATCGCGCACGACCGTCTGGTCGCCGCGCTCGAACACTGGCAGGACGCCTGCGCCGAAGGCGAACTCGACGAGGCGCTGCCGCTCGCGGTCGTGCGCGAGGCGTGGCTCGAAGGCCTCGACGAGGGCGGCCTGTCGCAACGGTTCCTGTCCGGCGGCGTCGCGTTCGCGACGCTGATGCCGATGCGCGCGATTCCGTTTCGCGTGATCGCGCTGCTCGGCATGAACGACGGCGACTATCCGCGCGCGCAGCCGCCGAACGAATTCGACCTGATGGCGTGGCCCGGCGCCTACCGCGCCGGCGACCGTTCGCGCCGCGAGGACGATCGCTACCTGTTTCTCGAAGCGCTGCTGTCGGCGCGCCACGCGCTGCACGTCTCGTGGGTCGGCCGCAACGTGCGCGACGACAGCGAGCGCCCGCCGTCGGTGCTCGTGGGCCAGCTGCGCGACTATCTCGCGGCCGGCTGGCAAGGCGCGAACGGTGCGCCGCTGCTCGACGCGCTGACCACGACGCATCCGCTGCAGCCGTTCAGCACCGCGTACTTCGGCGGCGACGCGCGTCTGTACACGTACGCGCGCGAGTGGCGCGAAGCACTTGCCGGCGCCGACGCGGCGGCGCCGGCGGAACTGTCCGAATGGACCTCGCCGTCGCCGCTGACGTTGAACGACGTCGGCAGTTTTCTGCAGCGGCCGGTGCGCTATTTCTTCCAGCAGCGCCTGAAAGTGTTCTTCGAGGACGCGGACGGCGCCGACGACGATCAGGAAACGTTCGCGTTCGACGTGCTCGACAACCACCGCACGTCGCGGCGACTGCTCGATCGCGGCCTCGCGGCCGACGACGCGGCCGGCGGCGTCGCCGCGGTCGACGCAGCGGCCGAGCGCCTGCGCCGCGGCGGCGAACTGCCGCTGGCCGCGTTCGGCGAACTCGCGCTGGCCGAGCCGCTTGCGCACGCGCACGAGGCGCACGCGCGTGCGCGCGAGCACGCCGCGCGCTGGCCCCACGTGTTGCCGCGCGTGGAGCTGTCGTTCGCGCGCGCCGGCCTGCGCATCGAGGACTGGATCGCCGACCTGCGCGCGAACGACGCCGGCGAGCGCGTGCGCATCGAAGCGGCGGCGATGCCGCTTTCGGAAGGCAAGACGATCAAGTACCACCGCTGCGTATCGGTCTGGGCGACGCACGTCGTCGCGCACGCCGCGGGCCTTTCGTTCGCCACGTGGCTCGTCGCGCCGGACGCGGCCTACCGCCTCGCGCCGCTCGACCACGACGACGCGCTCGCGCTCGTCGACCGCATCGGTTTCGCCTACGCGCACGGGCTGCGCGCGCCGCTGCCGGCCGCGCGCAAGACCGCGTTCGCGTGGATCGCCGCCGAGGACCGCGGCGCCGACGGCGCGATCAAGGCGGCGAGCGCCTACGAGGCGCGCGATTTCGGCAGAGGCGGCGAGGCGTCTGAAGATCCGTATCTCGCGCGCAGCTTTCCCGACTTCGCGGCATTGCACGACGCCGGCTTCGAGCGCTGGCTCGACCTGTACCGGCCGCTGGCGCAGCGCCTGCAGCGTGGAGACGACGCGTGAGCGAGCCGCTCGTTCCATTGACGTTTCCGCTCGACGGCGTGCGCCTGATCGAGGCGAGCGCCGGCACCGGCAAGACGTGGACGATCGCGGCGCTGTACCTGCGCCTCGTGCTCGGCCACGGCGCGCCGGCGCTGTGGCCGCCGCGGATACTCGTCGTGACGTTCACGCGCGCGGCGACCGCGGAACTGCGCGAGCGCATCCGCGCGCGGCTCGTCGAAGCCGCGACTGCGATGCGCGGCAATGCGACGGACGATGCGTTGCTGCAAGAACTCCTGGCGTCGTATGCGAACGAACCGGCGCGCGCCGACGCGGCGCGGCGCCTGGAAATCGCCGCGCAGTGGATGGACGAGGCGGCGATCCACACGATCGACGCGTGGTGCCAGCGCATGCTCGCCGAACACGCGGTCGCGAGCCGCACGCCGTTCGGCCTGACGCTCGTCGCCGACGAAACCGAACTCGTCGCCGACGCCGTGCGCGACTACTGGCGTGCCGAGGCCTATGCGCTCGATGCCGCGCAGGCGCAGGCGCTGCGCGCCGTGGCCGCGACACCGAACGACCTTGCGCGTCTCGTCGCGCCGCTGCTCCAGCGCGGCGGCGACGCGCGCGTCGTCGGCATCGATGCGCCGGCGGCGTCGCTGCGCGACACGATCGCGCAGCGCGAAGCTGCCATAGCCGCGCTGCGCGACGGGTGGCACGCGCGCGCCGACGCGCTGGAAGCGTTGCTGCATGGTCTTATCGACGCCAAGCGCGTGAACGGCAGCATGCTCCAGCGGCGCCACTGCGATCCTTGGATCGCGCATCTGCACGCGTGGGCCGACGGCGCCGAGGCCGAACCGCTGCCGGTCGGGAAAGCCGCCGATCGCTTGACGCGCGCCGGCATCAACGAGGCGCTCAAGCCAGGCGCGCCTCCGCTGGCGCACGACGCCAGCGAACTTCTCGACACGTTGGCCGCGCTCCCCGACGCGCTCGAACGCCTCGACCTCAAGCCGCGCGTGATCGCGCATGCGCTGGGCTGGGTGCGTGCGCGCCTCGCCGCCGAAAAGCGCCGCCTCGCCGTGGCGGGGTTCGACGACGTCAAGCGGCGCCTCGCCGACGCGGTGTCGGCCGACGACGGCGCGCCGCTGCGCGACGCGATCGCCGGGCAATACCCGATCGCGCTGATCGACGAATTCCAGGACACCGATCCGGCGCAGTGGCGGCTGTTCCGCGCGATCTACGCGGGGCGGGGCGACACAGGGTTGTTCCTGATCGGCGATCCGAAGCAGGCGATCTACGGTTTCCGCGGCGCCGACATCCGCACGTATCTCGACGCGGGCGCCGCGGCGCGACCGCCGCACTACACGCTGTCGACGAACCATCGCTCGAGCGCCGCGCTCGTCGCCGCGGTCAATCGCGTGTTCGCGTACGGCGAAACCTGGCCGCGCGGCGCGTTCGCGTTCGACGGCGCGCTGCGCTTTCACGACGTCGAGGCGGCCGGACGCAAGACGCGTTTCGTCGACGACGCACGATCGCCGGCGCTGACGTTCTGGCTGCACGACGACGGCGTCGCCGTGCCGTCCGGCGCGTATCAGGCGCGAATGGCGCGCGCGTGCGCCGCGCAGATCGCCGCGCAGCTCGTGCGCGCGGGCGAGCGGCGCTGCGGCATGGTCGACGCCGAAGGCGGCTACACGCCGCTCGCCGCGGCCGATATCGCCGTGCTCGTGCGCAACGTCGCCGAGGCGCGCGCGATGCAGTCGGCGCTCGCCGATCGCGGACTGCGCTGCGTGTATCTGTCCGATCGCGATTCGGTGTTCGCGAGCGACGAGGCGCGCGACATGCTGCGCTGGCTGCGCGCGGTCGCCGAACCCGGCGTCGAGCGACCGCTGCGGGCGGCGCTCGCGACGGCGACGCTCGGCCTGTCGTGGGACGAACTCGATCGCCTGAATCGCGACGAAGTGCATTGGGAAGCGTGCGTCGAACGCTTCCGCGATCTGCACCGCCTGTGGCGCGGCGCCGGCGTGCTGGCGATGCTGCAGCGCCTGCTGCACGAGTTCGGCGTGCCGGCGCGCCTGCTCGCCGCGAACGGCGGCGAGCGCGCATTGACGAACCTGCTGCATCTGGCCGAACTGCTGCAGCACGCCGCGCAGACGCTCGACGGCGAAGCCGCGCTGGTGCGGCACCTGGCCGAATCGATCGCGTGGATCGACGAGGCGCAGACGGCCGAAGAGGCGATCGTGCGGCTCGAAAGCGACGCGGGGCTGGTCAAGCTCGTCACCGTGCACAAATCCAAAGGTCTGGAATATCCGCTCGTCTACCTGCCGTTCGCGTGCTCGTTCAAGGACGCGTCGCGCTCGCCGTACCGGCTCTCGTACGACGCGGACGGCGCGCTCGTCGTCGATCTCGCGCGCGCCGACGGCGACCGCGACGACGACGCGCGGCTGCAGGAAGACCTGCGCGTGCTGTACGTCGCGCTGACGCGCGCGCGCTACGCGTGCTGGCTCGGCGTCGCGCCGGTCACGCGCGGGCAGAACAAGTCGCCGCTCGTGCATCGGAGCGCGCTCGGGTATCTGTTGTCCGGCGGCGAGCCGATCGCCGCGGGCGGCGAACTCGCGCAGCGGCTGGCACGGCTCGCCGGCGACTGCGATGCGATCGCCGTCGTCGCGCCGCCGCAATCGGACGCTCAGGTCGCGCCCGCCGCCGCGCCGGATCTCGCGCCCGCGCGGCGCTACCAGGCCGCGCCGCTGCCGCGCTGGTGGATCGCGAGCTACAGCGCGCTGCGCATCGGCGGCGAGGCCGCGCCCGCCGCGCCCGACACGGCCGGCGAGGACAATCTCGTCGAACAGGCCGGCGCCGACGCGCGCGTGCGCGGCGCGACGCCGCCGGCCGCGGCGCCCGACCTGCCGCTCGCGGATTTTCCGAAAGGCCCCGCGGCCGGCACGTTCCTGCACGGCCTGCTCGAATGGGCGGCCGAAAAGGGTTTCGCGCGCAGCGCGACGGCGTCGCCCGAGGCGCACGACATGATCGCGCGGCGCTGCCTGACGCGCGGCTGGAGAGACTGGATACGGCCGCTCGACGCGTGGCTGCCGATGTTCCTGCGCCAGCCGCTCGCGTTGCCGGGCGCGGAACCCGTCTGCCTCGCCGCGCTCGGCGACGGCGATCGCTACCAGGCCGAACTCGAGTTCTGGTTCGAGGCGCACGACGTCGATCCGCGCCGGCTCGACGCGCTCGTCGCCCTGCGCACGCTCGGCGGCGTCGAACGCGCGCCGCTCGACGCCGACCGGCTCAACGGCATGTTCAAGGGCTTCATCGATCTCGTGTTCGAGCACGACGGGCGCTGGTACGTCGCCGACTACAAATCGAACTGGCTCGGCCGCGAGATCGGCGACTACGCGGCGCCGGCACTCGCCGCGTCGATCGCGCAACATCGCTACGAAATGCAATATTGCCTTTATCTGCTCGCGGTGCACCGGCAGCTGCGCGCGCGCCTGCCGGACTACGACTACGACCGCCACATCGGCGGCGCCGTGTACGTCTACCTGCGCGGCGTCGACGGCGGCGCGCACGGCGTGCACGTCGAACGGCCGCCGCGCGCGCTGATCGAGGCGATGGACGCGCTGTTCGCCGGGCAGGTGCGCGATGGCCGCTGACGCGATCGCGCGCGAACTCGACCGCGCCGTGGCCAACGACGACCTGCGCGCGCTCGACCGCGCGTTCGCGCTGTTTCTCGCCGAACTCGATCCGGCCGCGTCGCCCGCGCTGCTCCTCGCCGCGGCGCTGTGCAGCCGCGCGCTCGGCACGGGACATCCCTGCCTGGATCTCGCCGATCCCGACATCGCCGAACTGCGCGAAAAGTGGCGAGGCTTCGCGCCGGAACTCGGCGACGTCGAAACCTGGCGCGCGCACCTCGCGGCAGCGCCGCTCGTCGCCGGCGATGACGCGCCGCTCGTCGTCGCCGACACGCGCGTCTATCTGCGCCGCTACTACGACTACGAACGCTCGGTCGCCGCCGCGATCACGGCGCGCGTCGCGCGACCGCCGTCGCCGCCCGAGGGTCTCGCGCACGAACTCGACCGGTTGTTCGGACCGGCGCGGGCCGGCGTCATCGACTGGCAGAAGATCGCCTGCGCGCTCGCCGCGCGCGGCGCGTTCGCGGTCATCACCGGCGGACCGGGCACCGGCAAGACGACGACGGTGGTCAAACTGCTCGGCCTGCTGCAGACGCTCGCGCTGCGCGACGAGACGCGCACGCGCCTGCGCATCCGCCTCGCCGCGCCGACCGGCAAGGCCGCCGCGCGGCTGAACGAATCGATCGCGCAGCAGATCGACCGGCTCGACGTCGACGCGGCGGTGAAGGAGGCGATTCCGGCCGAGGTGTCGACGCTGCACCGCCTGCTCGGCAGCCGGCCGGACACGCGCCGCTTTCGACACCATCGCGGCAATCCGCTGCACCTGGACGTGCTCGTGATCGACGAGGCGTCGATGGTCGATCTCGAACTGATGAGCGCGGTGCTCGACGCGCTGCCCGACGCCGCGCGGCTCGTGCTGCTCGGCGACAAGGACCAGCTCGCGTCGGTCGAAGCCGGCGCCGTGCTCGGCGACCTGTGCCGGCACGCGGCCGGCGGCGGCTACGACGCGGCGACGGTCGCGTGGCTCGCCGAGGTCTGCGGCGAAGACGTTTCGGCGTACGCGGCGACCGGCACGCCGCGTGCGCTCGACCGGCACATCGCGATGCTGCGCACGAGCCACCGTTTCGGCGGCGACAGCGCGATCGGCAAGCTCGCGCTAGCGGTGAACCGCGGCGACGCGGCGGCCGTGCGCGCCGCGTTCGCGGCGGGCGGCGACGTTGCACGACTCGAGGCGGCTACGCGGCCCGACGTCGCCGCCGCGCGGCTCGCGGTGCCGCCGCGCGACGCGACGTCGCGCCAGCTCGGCCTGTTCGACGCCGCGCCGGCCGAGCCCGGTTATCGCCACTATCTCGACGTGCTCGCGCGAGCGCGGCCGGCCGAGCGTGCCGAACCCGACGCGTGGCAGCGCTGGGCCGGCGACGTGCTCGCGGCGCGCAACGCGTTTCAACTGCTGTGCGCCGTGCGGCACGGCGACGCCGGCGTCGTCGGCGTCAACGACGCCCTCGCGCAGGCGCTCGTCGAGGCCGGCCTCGTGGCGGCCGGGCACGAGTGGTACGAAGGCCGGCCGGTGATGCTCACGCGCAACGACTACGGCCTGGGCCTCATGAACGGCGATCTCGGCGTCGCGCTGCGCGTGCCCGACGATGCGGGTCGCACGCGTCTCCTCGTCGCGTTCGCCGTGACCGACGCGCAAGGCCGGCGCCGCCTGCGCTTCGTCGCGCCGAGCCGGCTCGACGCGGTCGAAACGGTGTACGCGATGACGGTGCACAAGTCGCAAGGTTCTGAATTCGAACATGTCGCGCTCGTGCTGCCGGTCGACGACGCCGGCGTCGTCACGCGCGAACTCATGTACACCGCCGTGACGCGCGCGCGGCGCCGGTTCAGCCTGATCGCCGACGCGGCGGTCGTCGACGGCGTGGTGCAGCGCGTCGTGCGGCGCAGTTCGGGCCTGGCCGCCGAATGGTCTTAACCGGCTCTTAGCAGGTGCAACCCGGGTTCGTACGAAAAGTAGCGTAGAACTTTTCGCCCTGCTAGAGTCGCAACGCCTTCACGGGAGTCCACACATGAACTACGCGCCTTTGTCGCGAGTTGCAGGAATCCTGTTTGTCCGCCGCCGCGCCGTCGCCTTGTCCCGGGACAGCGCGGGCCGCGCGGCCTCGCGCGCGCTCGCATACCGCACGCAAACGTAACGCATCGCTACGCGACGACGCGGCGCCGCGAACGCCGCGCGTCGAGCGGTCGCCGAAGGCGGCCATCGTTGTCCTCACTGGGGAGGGTTCGAATGAACGGATCAAGATCGTACCGGTGGTCGCCATGGCTGATGGCGGCGGCGTTCGCCGGTGCCGCGCACGCGGCGCCGCCGGCGCTCGACGCGCGCACGCAATGGCTCGGCGGCGACGGGCCGGCGGCGAAGTCCGACGCCGTGCCGCTTGCGCCGGCCACGCGCGCGGGCCGCCGCGCCGCGTTGATCGACGCGGCCGGCCGGGGCACGGGTACGCAGCGTGCCGATCTCGTGCCGGCGGCCGTGCACCAGCAGGCCGGCGCCGCGTCGGTCGTGCAGTACCGGCAGGAAATCGACGGCGTCGAGGTGTACCGCGCGCGCCTGTCGGTGCTGCTCGGCGCCGACCTCGCGCCGCGCGCGTCCGGCGGCGCCCTGGCGGCGAAAACCGGGCCGGTCGCAGGCGCCGCGTTCCGCCTCGACGCCGCGCAGGCGCTGGCCGCCGCGTTGCCGGGCGTCGATGCGTCGCTCACCGCCGCGCCGCGCGAGGTCGGGCAGGCCGGCCGCTACACGCGGTTCGCGCTGGCCGCGACGGCGGAATTCGCGCCGGGCCGTCCGGCCCGCATCAAGCGCGTGTGGTATCCGACCGCCGAGGGTCTGGAACCCGCGTACTACGCCGAGGTGACCGGCACGAAGCGCGGCGCGGACCGGCCGATCGGCCTCGCGCTCGTCGTCTCGGCCGACGACGGCCGTACGCTGGCCTCGCACAGCCTCATTCACGACGCGCTGCCGTTCTCGTACCGCGTGATGGCCGATGCGAACGGCAAGCCCTACTTCGATCCGTACGGTTTCACGAACCCGCATCCCACCGGCCTGCCGGACGGCTGGCTGCCGACCGTGCAGGCGCCGATGCATCTGCTGCCGCGCGTGCACGGCGGCATCAGCACCGGCGATCCGTGGCTCGCCGACGACGCGACGCAGACGCGCGGCAACAACGTCGACGCTTTTTTCAACGCCGAGACGTTCGACGTCGACGGGTTCTGCGACTACAACGGCTGGGGCCCCGGGTTCAACGCGGCCGAGGGCGACTTCCGCGCGCCGGTGACGGGCCTGCGCCGTTTCGACTACGCCTACGACGTCGACCTGCACGCGAGCGACTACTCGCAATGCGACGACGCGCCGGTGCCGATTCCGGTCGGCGACACGCAGCTCAACGCGAAAATCGTGCAGATGTTCTACATGACGAACTGGCTGCACGACCTGTTCTACGACTTGGGCTACGACGAGGAAGCCGGCAACCCGCAGGCGAACAACTACGGCCGCGGCGGCATCGAGAACGATCCGCTGATCGTGCATGCCGCCTACGACACGACGTTCACATTCGCGCCGGCCGACGGCGAAAGTCCGTCGGTGACCTACGGCTTCAACACGTGGACCGACCGTCGCGACGTCAGCGCGCTCGACTTCGGCGTGCTCGCGCACGAATGGGCGCACACGATGTTCGGACGCCTCGTCGGCACGTCGTTCTATCTCGGCCAGGAGGGCGCGCTGAACGAGGCGATCGCCGATTTCGTCGGCATGTTCCTGATGGTGCGCGACCAGGACCGCTATCTCGACGGCCCGGTGGCGTTCAACGGCAAATACGCGGTCGGCGCGTACATGAACGGCAACTACAGCTATCCCGGCGACCCGCTGCCGCCGGTGGGCACGCCGGGCTGGCCCGACAACACGTACTACCACGGCATCCGGCGCTTTCCGTCGACGATCGATCTCGCCGCGAACCCGCTGACGTTCAAGAACATCGGCGTCGATCACCCGGTGCCGCAAAGTGCCAATGCGTACGACTGGAAACAGCGCTCTTTGCTCAATTCGGAAATCCACACCGCCGGCGAGGTGTACACGGCGGCGCTGTGGCAGTGCTCGCGCAACATTCTCGCCGCCGCGCCGCGCGCGCGGTTCGACCGCACGCACAAGCAGTTTCTCGCGTGGCTCGTCGCCGGCATGAAGCTGACGCCGCCCGAGCCGACGTACACCGAGGCGCGCGACGCGCTGCTGATGGCGATACGCGCCGACGACACGCTCGACTATCTGCGCTGCCGCGCCGGCTTCGCCGCCCGCGGCATGGGCGCCGGCGCGATACCGCCGCCGCGCCATTCGTTCGGCCTGCGCGGCACGGTCGAAAGCTTCGACGATGCCGAACGGGCGCTGACGGTGATTTCGACGAAGCTCGAGGAAGTCTCCGGCGCCGACGGCGACGGCGTGCTCGATCGCGGCGAAGTCGGCCGTCTCGTCGCGACGGTGCGCAACACCGGTTTCTCGCCGCTGTCGCACGTGTCGATCGTCGTGCTGCCGCAGTTCGGCCGCTACGCGCTGCCGGGCGGCATCGCCGCCGGCGACGTGACCTTGCAGCCGGGCGAGGAACGCACGCTGACGCTGCCGTTGAACGTCGCCACGTCGACGCCGTCGGCAACGCTCGCGATCGACGTGCAGGCGCTCGCGCTGCAGTTTCCGCCGGTCGCCACGCACCGCGAAACGCCGATCGTCGTGAACTACGACCTCGTGCGCGACAGCGGCACCGACGCGCTCGCGGCGGCGTCGACGTTCGATGCGAACTGGACGCGCGAGTTCACCGATCCGTCGAACCACGGCTGCGCGCGCGGCATGTGTTCGGCCGACACGACCGTACCCGGCGCCTACGCCGACATGCTCGACTGGCAGCGCGTGACGCACCTGGGCGAAACCGCGTACCGCATCGGCGACGAACGCCTCACGTTCGATACCGGCATCGCGACCGCGGCGTTCCAGACGCTGCCCGCGGGCCCGGTGTCGATCACGCTGCGGCACGACTACGACTTCACGCGCAACCAGCCGTCGCCGACGGTGCCGCAGATCGCCAACGGCGTCGGCACGGTGCAGATCGAAGTGAACGGCGGCGGCTGGATGCCGATCGCGCCGTTCGTCGTGTCGGGCCAATGGCAGTTCACCGGGACCTCGGGCGGCTGGCGCGAGGACACGATCGTGCTCAATCCGCCGCTGATCGCCGGCCGCACGCTGCGGCTGCGCCTGCACGCGCGCGCGCCGAGCATCTTCTATCCGGACGACGCGCACTGGGCGATTTCGCGCGTCACGATCAACGGGGCGGCGACGCCGGTGTTCAGCACGGTGCACCCGGACGGGAGCTGATGCACCGTGCGCGCCGCATCCCGGTCGGGCCGGGATGCGGCGCGTTCTTTCGCTCAGACGTCCTTCGCCACGAGCTTCACGACGCTCGAGAAATCGAGGCCGCCGTTGCCCGCGCGGCTGTTCATCGCGTACAGGTTGCGCGCCAGTTCGCCGAGCGGGATCGACGCGCCGACGCCCATCGCCGCTTCGGCGGCGAGGCCCAGATCCTTGAGCATCAGATCGTTGCCGAAACCGCCGGTGTAGCCGCGCGACGCCGGCGCGTTCGCGTGGACGCCCGGCCACGGATTGCACACCTCGGTCGCCCAGCTGCGGCTCGTGCTGACGGCCATCATCTGCGACAGCACGTTCGGATCGAGCCCGTGCGCCACGCCCAGCGCGATGGCTTCGCCGGTCACCGCCATGATCGCGCCGAGCGCCATGTTGTTGCACAGCTTGGCGACTTGGCCCGCGCCGCTCGCGCCCACGTGGAAAATGTTCTTTCCCATCGCCTGCAGCACCGGGAGCGCACGCTCGAGCGCCTGCGCTTCGCCGCCGACGATGAAGGTCAGCGTGCCGGCCGCGGCACCGGCGGTGCCGCCGGACACCGGCGCGTCGATCATCGCGACGCCGCGCGCGGCGGCCGACTCGGCCACTTTTTTCGCCGACGCCGGTGCGATGGTGCTGCTGTCGATGACGAGCGCGTCCGGCGACAGCGTCGCCAGCAGGCCGTCGTCGCCGAGGTAGAGCCGCTCGACGTGGCGGCTGGCCGGCAGCATCGAAATCACGACCTCGGCGCCGGTCGCCGCGTCGGCCGCGTTCGCGGCGGCGTGTGCGCCGGCGGCAACGGCGGCGTCTACTGCGGCGGGCACGAGGTCGAAGACGCGCACGGCATGGCCGGCCTTGACGAGGTTCGCGGCCATCGGGCCGCCCATGTTGCCGAGGCCAATGAAAGCGATGCGGCTCATGCGGAAGTCTCCGTGTCGGCGCGCAGGTCGGCGAGCGGATGCGCGTCGCCGGCCCACGGCGGATTGAGGAAGGTCTCGGCCCAGGCCGGCGTGGCTTCGACCAGCGTGGACGGGTTCCAGCGCGGGTTGCGGTCCTTGTCGATCAGCAGCGCGCGGATGCCTTCGGCGAAATCGCCGTGCGCGGCGCATTGCAGCGAGACGACGTATTCGAGCCGGAACGTGTCGGCCAGCGAAAGCGTCGCCGCGCGGCGCTGCAGCTCGTAGCCGAGCCGCGCCGAGCCCGGCGCGCCGGCGGCGAGCGCGGCTTGCGCGTTGCGCAGCCACGCATCGTCGGGTGCGGCGCTCGCGATCGCCGCGACGACGGTCTCCAGATCGTCGTGTCCGCACAGCGCGGCGACGAGTTCGGCATGCCGCTGCAGCGGACCGGCCGCGGCCGGTTGCGCGAACGACTGCAGCAGCGCGCTCAGGCGCTCGTGGTCGTCGTCGGCGTTCTTACTCCAGTCGACGGCGAGCAGCGCGGCCGTCGTTTCGTCGCGTCGCGCATCGGCGATGCAATAGTCGGCGAGTCCGGCACGGATCGCGTCGCCGGCATCGAGCGGCGCTCCGGTCAGCGCGAGAAACAACCCCGCGCGATCCGGCACGCGGTTGAGCAGCCAGCTGCCGCCGACGTCCGGATACAGGCCGATCGCGATCTCGGGAAACGCGAGCTTCGAACGCTCGCCGACCACGCGATGGCTCGCGCCCGACATCAGGCCGATGCCGCCGCCCATGACGATGCCGTGGCCGAAGCACAGGATCGGCTTTTTATACGTGTGGATGCGATGGTCGAGCCGGTATTCCGTCGCGAAGAAATCGCGCGCGTAGACGTTGTCGCGCGGATCGCGGCTGCCGCTGTCCCGGTACTCGCGCATGCCGCGATACAGCCCGTGCAGATCGCCGCCGGCGCAGAACGCTTTTTCGCCCGCGCCTTGCAGCACGACGACGGCGATGCCGTCGTCGTTCGCCCAGGTGGCGAGCTGCGCGTCGAGCAGCCGCGCCATGGCCAGCGAGAGTCCGTTGAGCGTCTTCGGCGCATTCAACGTGGCGATGCCGATGCGCGAGACCCCGCCGGCCGCGCGCTCCTCGAACAGCACCGGCGCCGGTTCGGTCGTGACGTCGTTCATGCGTTCTTCCATTGCGGTGCGCGCTTTTCCAGAAATGCCGCCACGCCTTCGATCTGATCGGCCGTGTCGAACAAGTCGACGAACGCCTCGCGCTCGCCGACCAGCGCCGTCGCGTGCGACTGCGTGCGCGTCGCCTGCACGAGCGCCTTGCACGCGGCGACGCTGGTCGGGCTCTGTTTGGTCGCCTTGTGCGCCCATTCGAGCGCGCGCGTCTTCGCTTCGCCCTTGCCGACGACTTCCTCGACGAGGCCGATGCGCAGCGCGGTCGGCGCGTCGACGCGCTCGCCCAAGAGGATCATGCGCTTGGCCCAGCCTTCGCCGACCAGTCGCGGCAGATTCTGCGTGCCGCCCGCGCACGGCAGCAGGCCGACCGTCGCCTCCGGCAGCGCCACCTGCGCCTGTTCTTCGATGATGCGCAGATCGCAGGCGAGGGCGCATTCGAGTCCGCCGCCCATCGCGTAGCCGTTGATCGCGGCGATGCTGACGCCGCGAAACGCGCTCAGCGTCTCGAACGCTTCGCCGAAACGGCGCGCGGCCTCGCGCGCCAGGGCCTTGTCGCCGTCGGCGAACTGCTTGAGATCGGCGCCCGCGGAAAAGAACTTCTCGCCCTCGCCGGTGACGACGAGCGCGTAGATCTCGCGGTCGGCATTCAGCGCGCGCACGAGATCGCGCAGCGCCGACAGGCTGTCGCGCGTGAAGGTGTTCGCCGGAGGGTTGCTCAGCGTGACGATCGCGGTATGGCCGTCGATGTCGAGCCGGAGCCCCGTCCACGTCTTGTCGGTGTAGCCGCTCATCGCAATTCCTCGTCCGTATTCAACAGGTGGCGCGCGACGATCACGCGCATGATTTCGTTCGTGCCTTCCAGGATCTGGTGCACGCGGCAGTCGCGCAGCAGGCGTTCGATCGGGTATTCGCGGATGTAGCCATAGCCGCCGTGCAGCTGCAGCGCGTCGTTGCAGATCGAAAAACCGGCGTCGGTCGCGAAGCGCTTGGCCATCGCGCACCAGACCGTCGCGTCGGACGTGCGCGCGTCGAGCTTGCGCGCGGCGGTGTGCACCATCTGCCGCGCGGCGACGAGCTGCGTCGCCATGTCGGCGAGCTTGAACTGCAGCGCCTGGAATTCGGCGAGTCTGCGCCCGAACTGGCGGCGCTCGCCGAGGTAGCGCCGCGCGGCGTCGAGCGCGCCCTGCGCCGCACCGAGCGAACACGCGGCGATGTTGATGCGCCCGCCGTCGAGCCCCTTCATCGCGATGCGAAAGCCTTCGCCCTCGTTGCCGACGAGGTGCGACACCGGCACGCGCACGTCCTCGAACGTGACGCCGCGCGTGGGCTGGCTGTTCCAGCCGAGTTTTTCTTCCTTGCGGCCGTAGACGATGCCCGGCGTGTCGGCCGGCACGGCGAACGCGCTGATGCCGGCCGCGCCGTCGCCGCCGGTGCGCGCCATCACCACGAGCATGTCGGTGGCGCCGGCGCCGGAAATGAACGCCTTGCTGCCGTTCAGCACGTACGTGTCGCCGTCGCGCACCGCGCGGGTTCTGAGCGAGGCCGCGTCCGATCCCGAGCCCGGTTCGGTCAGGCAGTACGACGCGAGCTTCGCGCCGGATGCGAGCGGCGGCCCCCACGCGTCGCGCAGCGCGGGCCGCGCATGCGCGGTCAGCATCCACGTCGCCATGTTGTGGATGCTGACGAACGCGGCGGTCGACGGATCGACCGCGGCGAGTTCCTCGAACACGATGGCGGCGTCGAGCCGCGTCAACCCGGTGCCGCCCGCGATCGCGTCGACGTACAGCCCGCAGAAACCGAGTTCGCCGGCCTTGGCGATCGTCGCGCGCGGAAACGTGCCTTCGGCGTCCCAGCGCGCCGCGTGCGGCGCGAGTTCGGCCTGCGCGAAGTCGCGCGCGGCCTCGCGATACGCGAGCTGCTCCTCGTCGAGCGCCGGCGTCGCCGGTGCCGTCGCGCGGATGTCCATGACGGCGGCCATCACGTGAGGCTGATCGTGGTGTTGACCCCGAGATGCCGCGTCTCGTCGTCGAACCAGCGCGCCGTGACGGTCTTGGTCTGCGTGTAGAACGCGACCGCCTGCTTGCCGTACGGACCGAGGTCGCCGAGCTTGGACGCGCGCGATCCGGTGAACGAGAACATCGGCACCGGCACCGGAATCGGCACGTTGATGCCGACCTGCCCGACGTCGATGTCCTCCTGGAACCGGCGCGCCGCCGCGCCGCTCTGCGTGAAGATCGCGGTGCCGTTGCCGTTCGGATTCGCGTTGACGAGTTCGATCGCGGCGTCGAGCGAGTCTGCGGCGAGAATCACGAGCACCGGACCGAAGATCTCCTCGTCGTAGATGCGCATGCCCGGCTTCACGCCGGAGAAGATCGTGGGACCGACGAAGTTGCCGCGCTCGTACCCGGGCACCGCCGGCGCGCGGCCGTCGAGTTCGAGCGTCGCGCCTTGCTCGATGCCGCTGGCGATGAGTGATTCGACGCGTTCGCGCGCCGCGCACGAGATCACCGGACCGACGTCGGTGCCGGGCTCGGTGCCTGCGTTGACCTTGAGCGTTTTCGCTTTTTCGACGAGTTGCGGAATCCACGATTGCGCATCGCCGACGAGCACCGCGGTCGACGCCGCCATGCAGCGCTGGCCGGCCGCGCCGAACGCCGCGCCGACCATCGCGTTCAAGGTCTGCTCGCGGTTCGCGTCCGGCAGCACGACGGCGTGGTTCTTCGCGCCCATCATGCACTGCACGCGCTTGCCGGCCTGCGAGGCGCGACGATAGACGTGCGTGCCGACGCGCGTGGAACCGACGAACGAGATCGCCTTGATGTCCGCGTGGTCGCAGATCGCGTTGACGACGTCCTCGCCGCCGTGGACGACGTTGAGCACGCCCTTCGGGATGCCGGCGTCGAGCGCGAGCTCGACGAGGCGCATCGTCACCATCGGATCCTGTTCCGACGGTTTGAGCACGAACGTGTTGCCGGTGGCGACGGCCATCGGAAACATCCACAGCGGAATCATCGCGGGGAAATTGAACGGCGTGATGCCGGCGCACACGCCGAGCGGCTGCTGCAAGGTATACGTATCCACGCCGCCGGCGACGTTGTTGGCGATCTCGCCGAGCTGCAGGTTGCCGATCGCCGCGGCATGCTCGACGACTTCGAGGCCGCGAAACACGTCGCCTTCGGCATCGGGCAGCGTCTTGCCCTGCTCGGCGGTCAGGATCGCGGCCAGCTCGCCCATATGCGCGCGGATCAGCTGCTGGTATTTCAGGAACACGCGGGCTCGCGCGCCGATCGGCGTCTTGCGCCAGGTCGCGAAGGCGCGCCTGGCGGCGGCCACCGCCGCATCGATCTCGTCCGGCGTCGCGAACGGCACGCGTGCGAGCACTTCCTGCGTCGCGGGATTGACGACGTCGCGCCAGTGCGACGTTTTCGATTCCACGAACTCGCCGTCGATCAACAGCTTGACGGTCGCGACGTCGGTCGCGGCGTGATGGGGCTTGTACATGATGTCTCGTCTCCGTATCGCTCACCCGCGAAGCGGATGTGCGGGAGCAAGACAAGTCGAATCGAAGCGGCGGACGCGCGTCGAATCAGCTCGTCCGGTTGCCCGCCGCAACACCCGAGGAGAACGCCGCACGCGGCGTCCACCACAGGCCGGTCTCCGGGCTTGCGAGCGATGCGTCGCGCATCACCCCGGCACCTTCCCGCGATACGTCGCAGTGGTTTTCGAGCCGGGTGTTCTCGCCTACCGTTGCGGGGGCAGCGCCGGCATGGGATCGACTCGATCCGCACCGGCTTCCCGTTTCACCCTGCGCACCGGAATGGCGGCGGCAGGGCACCTGTAGCCGGTCGAGTGTAGGCCGGCGGACATCGACGCGACAAGCGCGGCGGATCAGTTCACCGCGATCGCGACCTTGCCGAAGTGGCTGCCCGCGTCGAGATACGCATACGCATCGCGCGCTTCGCCGAACGCGAACACGCGGTCGACGACCGGACGGATGCGATGCAGCGACACGAAGCGCGCGAGGTCTTCGAGCATCGCGAGGCTGCCGACGTAGATGCCGGTCACGTGCTTGGCGCCGCGGATCAGCGTCATCGGGTCGATGTCGCCGCCGAAGCCGCTGACGCCGCCGACGATCGCGATCGTGCCGCCCATGCGCGTCGCCGCGACCGAGCGGCGCAGCGTGCCGGTGCCGCCGACTTCGACGACGAGATCGACGCCTTCGCCGTTCGTCGCGCGCAGCACGTCTTCGTGCCATTCCGGCGATGTGCGGTAGTTGATCGTCACGTCGGCGCCGAGGCTGCGCGCGCGTTCGAGCTTCGCGTCGCTGCCCGAGGTGATCAGCGTGCGCAGGCCGGCGGCCTTCGCCAGCTGCAGCGCCCAGATCGACACGCCGCCGGTGCCGAGCAGCAGCACGCTGCCGCCGGTCGGCACGCGGCCTTCGACGAACAGCGAATTCCACGCGGTCGCGCCGGCGCAGGTGAGCGTCGCCGCCTCGGCGTAGTCGAGATGTTCGGGCACCGCGAACAGGGCGTCTTCGGAAACGACGATTTCTTCGGCGAGCGCACCGTCGATCAGGCCGCCGAACGACAGCGCCGACTTCGCCGGCGTCTGGCGGCCGTCGATCCAGTTCGCGAAAAACGTCGTCGCAACGCGGTCGCCGGGCTTGAATCGCGTGACGCCCGGGCCGACGTCGATCACGTCGCCGGCGCCGTCGGACGCGGGAACCACGGGTTTGACGTCGCCGCCGAGGTAGCTGCCGCGAATCACCATGAGATCGCGGTAGTTCAGCGCCACGGCGCGGATGCGCACGCGCACCTCGCCGGGACCCGGCGCGACGCTCGCGCGGTCGATCGCCACGATGCCGTCGAAGTTCTTGCCGGGGTGTACGTGATAAGCCTTCATCGCCTGCTCCTGGAGTCGTAGATCGTCGCGGCCGGTTGCCGCGGCGGGATGGCGAGCAAGATATAGGTTCCTTGACGTCCGTAGTGGCGAGCGTTTCTACTATCTGTGTAGCCATACAGGAACCAATGACGCGATGAACGACCGCCTGACCGGCATCGATACGTTCGTCGGCGCCGTCGACGCCGGCAGCTTCGCGCTCGCCGCCGAGCGCATGGGGCTGTCGCGCTCTGCCGTCGGCAAGACCATCGCGCGGCTCGAGCACCGGCTCGGCACGCGCCTGTTCCACCGCACCACGCGGCAGCAGAGCCTCACCGAAGACGGCCAGGCCTACTACGAGCGCTGCGTACGCGCGCTGGCCGAGCTCGACGCGGCCGAAGCGACGCTCGCGAGCGGCCGGCGCGAGCCGCGCGGTCGCCTGCGCGTGAGCGTGCCGCTGCTGTTCGGACGGCATTGCGTGGCGCCGGTGATGATGGCGCTCGGGCGCGAGTATCCGAAGCTACAGGTGGAAATGTCGTTCAGCGACCGCGTGGTCGACATGGTCGAGGAGGGCTTCGACCTCGCCGTGCGCATCGGCACGCTGCGCGACAGCGCGACGCTCGCGGCGCGCCGGCTCGGCACGCAGGCGATGGGCATCTGCGCGTCGCCGGCATACCTTGAACGGCACGGCACGCCGCAGAACGTCGAGGATTTCGCGTCGCATACCGCGATCGTCTACGGTTCGAACGGCCAGTCGGCGCAATGGCGATTGCGCGACGTCGACGGCCAGGTGCGCGAGCCGGCGATCGGCGTGCGCCTGCGCTTCGACGACGTGCAGGTGATCGCCGACGCGGCCGTCGCGGGTCACGGCCTCGCCTGGCTGCCGTGCTGGCTGATGGCGCCGCATCTGAAAACCGGCGCGCTGACGCTCGTGATGAACAGCCGGCGCACGGTCGCGAGCGACATCCACGCGGTGTGGCCGCAGACGCGCTACCTGCCGTCGAAGACGCGCGTGGCGATCGACGCGCTCGTCGCGCAGGTGCCGCCGCTCCTGGCCGAACCGTCACCGCTCGAATCGGGGAGCGTTGCATGAAGCCGACATTTTTCAAGACTGCCGCCGATTTCGGCCGCTGGCTCGCCAGGCACTACGCTACCGAAACGGAATTGCTCGTCGGTTTCTGGAAGCGCGAATCGGGCAAGCCGAGCATGACGTGGCCCGAATCGGTCGACGAGGCGCTGTGCGTCGGCTGGATCGACGCGGTGCGCCGTCGCATCGACGACGACAGCTACACGATCCGCTTCACGCGACGCAAACCGGGCAGCGTCTGGAGCGCGGTCAACGTCGCGAAGATCGAGGCGCTGATCGCCCAGGGTCGCGTGCTGCCGGCGGGGCTCGCCGCATACGCGCACCGCAAGGACGAGAAAACCGCCATCTACGCGTTCGAGCAGAAAGAGGTCGTGCTGAGCGCGGAATTCGAAGCGCTGTTCCGGCGCAACGCGCAGGCGTGGACGTTCTTCGAAAAGCAGCCGGCGTGGTTCCGCAAGCGGATGTGCTGGCACGTCATGAGCGCGAAGAAGGACGAGACGCGGCTCAAGCGCCTGGAGAAACTGATCGTCGATTCCGAACGCGGCGTCACCGACAGGGAGCGGTACCGCACGCCGGCGAAGCCGCGCGCGGCCGACTGACCGCGAACGCCGGCGGCCCGGCGTTCTAGTGGCCTGTAACAGATGAATCGGAAGCGGCATCGCGAAGGACGCATCGTGCAGGACGCCGCTGCGGAGCGAGGCCGACAGCACCCGCTATCGGCCGAGTGAGCAGCAAGTCCTGCGCGGCCAGGACGAGCGAGCTGCTTTCGATTTGTCTGTTGCAGGCCACTTGATCGTCACTTCACGTCGAACCCGTACTTCTCGAACACCGCGCGTGCGGCCGGCGTGCGCAGCAGCGCGTGCAGCTTCTTCGCTTCGTCCGACGCATGGCCGCGGATCAGCGCGAGCGGGTACACGATCGCCTCGTGGCTGCCGGCCGGAAACGTCGCGACGACGCGTACGGCGGGTTCCGAGACCGCGTCGGAGCGATACACGATGCCGAGCGGCGCCTCGCCGCGCACGACGAAATTGAGCGCCGCGCGCACGTTGTCGGCCGCGACGACGCGCGATTCGACGGCGGCCCACATGCCGAGCTTCGTCAGCGCCGCCTTGCCGTATTTGCCGGCCGGCACGCTGCTCGGTTCGGCCATCGCGAGGCGCCCGTCGCCGAGCGCGGGCAAGAGCGACGCGCCTTCGCGCAAGTCGGCGGCGATCGTGCTGTCCTTCGCCGCGACCAGCACGAGCGCGTTGCCGACGAGGTCGACGCGCGTGCCGGCTTCGACGAGGTCTTTCTTCGCGACGTAGTCCATCCAGTCCTTGTCGGCCGAGACGAACAGCGCGGCCGGCGCGCCGGCTTCGATCTGCTTGGCGAGCTGCGAACTCGCGCCGTAGCTCGTCTTGATCGTGCCGATCGCCTTGGCTTCCGGCGTTTCGAGCAGCGTGTCGAGCGCGGGCTTCAGGCTCGCCGCGGCGAAGACGATCGTGTCGTCGGCGTGCGCGGGCAGTGCCGCAACGGCGAAGATCGCTGCGGCGGCAACCGCGCGCAGGCGTCGTACGAATCGCAACATGTCGCTTTCTCCTATTTTGAATGCTGTGCCGGCGCCGAGCGCAGTTCGATGCGCTCGACCTGGCGCACCCAGCGGCCGGGGCGTTTTTCGTCGGGCACGACGAGGCGGAACGGCCCCTCGTGCGCGTCGAGCGGCTTGCCGTCGCGCGTGTCGGCGAGAATCGCGCGCGTCGCGCCGAACGCGGCGTCGAACTCGGCGAGCGAAAACACGACGCGATAGCCGTCGGCGGCGCCGACGACGAGGTAGCTCGCGAGCTTGCCGCCGCGCAGCGCGTCGCCGAGCGGCGCGCCGGCCTGCTTGAGCAGTTCGTCGACCGCGACGCCCTGCCAGTTGCCGGGCTTGCCGTGGTCCGACGCCTCGATCGTCGTGCGCGGCAGCTTCGCGAGCGCCGCGCGATCGAACGACGAGGGCTTGGCGAATTCGCCGTCGAAGTGCACGGCGGGTTCCTGTGCCGGAGCGGCACCGGTGAGGAGCAGCGCAAAGCAGAGCGCGAGTGAGCGGAAGGGCATCGGAAGAATCATCGGTTCGCTATGTTCAATCGAATATAGCGAGCGACCGGGACACGCGCCAGCGCGGGTCAGCGCACGAGGCGTTTGCGCAAGGCGGCGACGTCGGCGGCGATGGCCTGCGCGCAGGCGGCTTCGATGCGGCGGTAGCGCGAGAGCACTTCCTCGCCGAGCGGCGTCAGCTGCGCGCCGCCGCCGCCCTTGCCGCCGGTGGCGGTATCGACGACGGGTGCGCCGAAATCGGTGTTGAGCGCATCGATCAACTGCCATGCGCGGCGATAGCTCATGCGCATGCGCCGGCCGGCCGCGGAAATCGAACCGGTGTCGCGGATGCCCTCGAGGAGGTCGGCTTTGCCGGGGCCGAGGGCGGCTTTTTCGTCGATGAGTACGCGCAGGTGGAAGGTGGGTTTTGGCATGGCGGGATGGTAGCGCTGGCGCGCGATAGTTGCTTTTGTTCAGGCATGGCATTGAACAAAGCGTTTCGCTCGCTGCCGCGAGCGAGCAGAGAGAGATTGCTTGTCCAATCCCTCTCTGCACTCTCCAAGGACACCCCGACGGCCGCGGTTTGCGGGCATCCGTGCCCGCAAACTCCGCGAGATCGCTCCGGGGTTCGTTGATGGGCCATCCATGGCCCGTCAACGAACTGCGCACATCCTGTGCGCACCCGCTGCGCGGGCTGATCCTCCGCAATCTCGCCGCGACCGACGGGGCCCCGGGTAGAGCGGGCGGCTTCCTGCCGCCAGAAGCAACGGCAACAGCGTGGCGCTTCTACAGAGCCGTCATACCGGCGAAGGCCGGACTGCATAGGCATGGATGCCGAAGCGAACATTCGCGCAGCGAATGGGCCGAAGGCCGAGCCGCTGATGCGGCGAGTCATCCAGCTTTTGCGCAAAGTAAACACATGAACACCAAGTTGCGCCACGCATAGCCCTCTCCCCAAGCTCCGCTTGGGGGAGAGGGTTGGGTGAGGGGGCGACGCTTCGGTCTTCGTTGTCGTTTCGTCCGGCGAGAAGCTCAAGCTCGCGGCGTTGAGCGCAATACAAAGCTCGCTGCGGTCGTCGCAGCCTGGCACCGTGCTCAGCCCGTCAAGGACTGCGCAAGTTCGCTGCGCGAATCCTTGACGGGCTTCCGCTCGGTGCTCTGAAAGGTCGCCCACAGCGACCAATCGCTGGAAGGGC
Source organism: Tahibacter soli (assembly GCF_025717065.2). GTDB lineage: Bacteria > Pseudomonadota > Gammaproteobacteria > Xanthomonadales > Rhodanobacteraceae > Tahibacter > Tahibacter soli. The sequence continues at coordinate 153,267 of NZ_JAOVZO020000017.1, forward strand.
GAAAGCGCGAACGGCGCGGTTCTGACCCACGCCGTTCGCTAACCACAAACCACTGATTGGAGTGGATCATGGCTAAGCGAAATCATATCTCACGCAAACCTTCCACAAAGCAAATTCGCATCGGTACGGCCCACTATTCCCAAGGCCTCTACTCCGCCGCGCGCCCCGTCCCCTACATCCGCCTGCGCGGCGACTGGCTCACTGCCGCCGGTTTCGCCCCCGGCGATGACATCTTCATCCGCATCACACGCGGCCGCCTCGTCATCACCCGCACGTAGCGCCATCAACGCGGAAGCCTCGCCCGTCGAGGCTTCCGCGCGTCGTCGCACAAGCGTACGGCGGCGTCGCGCGCAAGCGTGTTCTCCTCAAGGGAATCAGGTTGCGACAACACGCATGCTGCGAGCGCGTCGATTCGCACGACCGTGCGCTCGCGCTCGCGCAAGGAGGTGCGCCTTGAAGGTTTCGCTGCGAGAGCTTCACGGACCCTGGGATTGCGGCTGGGCTCTCGACAAACACACGATCAGCAGCGTCTGCATCGGGCGCGACGAAGATGGCCGACCGATTTTCGACACCGAGCGCACCGAGATCGGAGAAGCCGTCTACCGATTGAAGTATCGTGGCGAACTGACACAGGCCGTGCCGCTGGCACAGGCGGTTGCCGCGAATATTTGCCCCAGGTTCGCTCGTGTCGATGCGATCGTACCGATGCCGGCCTCGCAACGACGTGTGCGGCAGCCCGTCGGCGAAGTGGCCGCTGCGCTTGGCAGGCTCCTGGGCCGGCCGGTGCTCCATGGGTTGTTGACGCGCCGCCCGCCCGCCGTGCCGATGAAGAATTTGCCGACCAAGACCGAAAAGATCGACGCGATCGGCGACAGCTTCGGCGTGATCGACCGCATTTCCGGCGGCGCTTCCCGCAGTATCCTGTTGCTGGACGATCTGTTCGACACCGGCGCTACAATGGAGGCCGCGTGCGGAGCATTGCGCGCGTATACGAAAATCGGGCGCATCTACGCGGCCGCATTGACGTGGAAGTAGCTCATGGCGACGAAAGTCTTCATCGCAGGTTCGATGAACATCAAACGTCTCGACCCGAAGGTCAAGGCGCGTATCGACAATATCGTCGCCCGGGACTTCGAAGTCGTCGTCGGCGATGCCGACGGCGCGGACGCGTCGGTTCAGCGTCACCTGTTCGATCACGGTACGACGCGGACCACGGTCTACTGCAGCGGCCAGCTGCCGAGAAACAACGTCGGCAGCTGGCCCGTGCAGCGGGTCGAAACTCGCCACGCGAAGGGTTCGCGCGCGTATTTCACGGCCAAAGATGTGCGCATGGCGGAAGTCGCCGACATCGGCCTCATGATCTGGGACACGAAGAGCACAGGCACGCTCAACAACATCGTCGAGCTGCTTTCGCGGCGAAAGAAATCCGTCGTTTTCGTCGAGAAAGCCGGCGTCTTCAGGAACGTCGGCTCGATCGAGGAACTTGAAGCGCTGATCGCGTACATGTCCGACGCGGCGAAGCGGCAGGCCGACGAAAAAATCGGACTGTTCGACCGGATCGACCGAATGAAGCACGAACCGGTGCCGCTGTTCGGATGACCGCCGGGAACTGCGCGCGCGTTTTCCAAGATTCGCGTCAACGCCGGGATTCCTACGGAATCTCCACCGCATTCCCCCTCCGGTCATACGCATAACTCACGATCGACGCCGGAAACCCCGACACCGACGGCTGGCTCGACCCGCTCGTGGTCAGCCGCGCATACCCGTAGTTCGTCCTGCCGCTCTGCGGATTGAAGATCCGGAATCCTACGTATCCGTCGAACCCCGCCGCCGAGCGCCACGCCGCCGAACCGGCCGCGGACGTCGGATATCCGTAGGCCTTTTCCGGTCCGACCGTATCGCCCGACTGCAGCGGCACCGAGACGCCGTCTTCGCCTTCGACATCGGTCACGATGCCGTACGCATCGGCCGGCGTGGACATCGGAAACCGGAACACGAGGTACACGCGCGTCTGCACCGGAAAGCTCGCCGCGGGCCGCAGCTGAAAATCGCTGCTGCACGGCGCGCCCGACGTGCCGGCGCAGTGCTCGCCGGTGATCCAGTTGAAGCTCGTGCCGAGGATCGCGTTCTGGATCGGTACGTCGTAGTCGTCCGCCCGCACGATGTCGGCGTCGAAATCGCCCTGCATCACGACGTCGTCGGCCGACAGCACGAACGTCGCGGTGATGCCGCAGTCGCCGAGGATGATGTCGGTGGTCCACGTGCCGTCGCCGTTGTCGTGGACGCCGCACGAGCCCATGTCGACGCCGCCGAGGCGATAGCCCGGGTCCGCCGCGATCGCGAACGTGGCGGTCGCGCCTTCGTCGACGACGAGCGACGGCGGCTCGACCGTCCCGTGCCCCACGACATTGCCGGTGACGGTGTGCTGCGGCGTGCCGCCCGGCTGCGCGAGCGACCAGAACGGAAACAGGGCCAGTGCGAACAGCGTTGCGATGCGAACGTTCATGCGGAATCCTGATCGGTGCGAAGGGAAGCGCGCCGACCTCGCCGGCGCCGCCATGACAGCGCCGTGATGCTCCCGCCGCCGCCGTGCGCGGGGCTATGCCGAATCGGTAGCGGTTCTATTGCGCTTGTGTAGCCGCACCGTTGTCGGGCGGCACCGGCCGCTCGCCGGCGAGCCGCCGTACCGCCGCGAGCGCGTTGCGCGCGGCGCCTTCCTGGCCGAGCGCGCGGTACAGCGACAGCTGCAGCACGGCGCAGTCGTAGTCGGCCTCGGCGTAGCGCGCGACGAGGCCGAGCACGGTCGCCGCCTGCGACAGCTCGCCCCGCGCGAGCAGCCAGCGGCCGTACGAACCGGCGACTTCGGCCAGCGCGTTCGGCACGCCCCAGCGTTTCGCGCCGGTCAGCGCGTCGTCGTACGCGTGCCGCGCGTCGGCGTCGCGACGCTCGGCCGCGGCCTGTTCGGCCACGGCCAGCCGTGCGTACAGCGTTACCACCGGATCGTCGTCGCCGGCGGCCCAGGCGGCGAAGGCGCGCGTTTCCTCCGCTGCTTCGCCCGTGCGGCCGAGCGCATGCAGGCTGCGGATCGCGATCAGCCACGCGTCCGCGCGCACCGTGCCGTAAGGCGGCGCCGGCAGGTCGGGCAGCGCCTGGCGTGCGAGCAGCAGGGCGTCGCCGGCGCGGCCCGCGGCGAGGTTCAGACGGGCCTGGCCCGTGCGCGCGATCGCGCGCTCCGGCGCATACGGCGCGCCGTCGGCTTCGTGCAGCACTTCGTCGAACAGCTGCCGCGCCTCGCCGAGCCGGCCGTTGCGCGCGAGCGCGTCGGCGCGCTGCAGCTTGGTCAGATAGCGGATGCTCGCGTCGGCGACGCGGTCGATCAGCGCCAGCGCGCGGTCGTTCATCTTGAGCGCCTCGAGCGGTTGCAGCAGCGCCAGATGCGTGTCGGTCTGGTTGTTGAGCGACGCGACCACTTCGTTGTGCATGCCGAAGCGCGCGAAGCGCTCGCCGATGCGCTGCTGGATCGCCACGGCTTCGGCGTAGCGGCCCTGCGCCATTTCCAGCGTGCTCTCGTTGCCTTCCACCTTGGTCAGCTGCAGCGCGTCGCCGGCGAGGTTCGACGCCACGCGCGCCTGCGCGAAATCCCGCGCGGCGAGGTCGTACTCGTGCCGCAGCAGCCGGATGATGCCGCGGTCGTTGTACACGCGTCCGAGTTCGTCCGGCCGGCCCGCGGGCTCGAGCAGCGCGATCGCGCGGTCGCAGGCCGGCAGCGCCGCGTCCATGCGATTGGTGCGGGCGAGCGCGATGCAGTAGTAGCTCTGCGCGCGTGCGTGCAGCAGGGGTTCGGCCTCGGCCGACACGTGCGCGACGAGCGTCGCGAGGCGGTCGCGCGACGCTTCGAACGCGCCGCCGCGCAGGTCGATTTGCGCGAGCCGCAGCTGCATTTCGGGCGCGGCCTGCGTGAGCGTGTCGGCGGCGGCGATCAGCGCGCGCGCCTGCGCCGGATCGCCGGCGAGCCGCGCGGCGTCGACGCGCTGCAGCCGTTCGGCGAGCGACAGCCCGGTCGCGCCCGGCGCGGCGTCGGGGCGCCGCCGGCCGAGCAGGTCGAGCAGCTGGTCGGCCACCTGCGCGCCGGCACCGATCGCGTTGTCGGTCTGCGCCTGCGCGGCGTGCGTCGCGCCGTCGGGTTCGATCAGCTCGGCGCGCACGAACCACGCGTCGCCCGCGCGCCGCACTACGGCCGCGACGACATGGCTGCGCACGGCGACGCCGCGCGCGAGCGCGACGGCCGCGTCGCGCGCGGTGCCGGCCGGCACGAGGCGCACGACGTTATCGCTCGGCAGCACCGTGACGCCGGCCGCGCGCAGGCGCGAGGCGATGTAGTCCATCAGCCCGAGCCGCAGCCAGCCGTCGTCCGCGTTCGCGGCTACGTCGACGGGCAGCACGACCGTGACGTCGGCGGCGAGCGCCGCCGCGGGCGGCGCCGTCGTGGTGACGGTGTCGCGCGAGCGCAGCCAGACCAGGGCGCAGGCGAGCGCCAGCAGCGCGAGCATGGCGTAGAGCGGTGCACGCGGCGTGCGCGCCGGAGGCACGGCGACCGGCACGGCGGCGACCGGCGCGGGCGCGTCGGCGGCGGGCGGTTCGAAGCGCGTCGGCGCGCCCCATTGATAGCCGAAGCGCGGCACGGTGCGCAGATAGCGCTGCTCCTCGGCGGTGTCGCCGATCGCGCGCCGCGCGACGAGGACGGTCTTGCCCATCACCGCGTCGCTGATGCCGGCCTTGCCCCAGACGGCCGCGACGAGTTCGTCGCGGCCGACGGCGCGGTCGCGATGTTCTATGAGGTAGGCGAGGCAGTCGAACACGACGGGCGCGAGGTTGACGCGCTCGCCGCCGCGCAAGAGTTCGCGCGCGGCGATGTTGATCGCGCAGTCGCCGAAATGAAAAACGCCGTGGATCATGCGCGGCAGAGTAGCGGGCGGGGGCGGCGGCGGGAATCGCGGATGCGTCGCTAGTGTCCTGTCCGGTGAGTTGCTTGAAGAACTCGCGAGCGGCTTTGGCCGCGAATCCAGGCGCACTGACGAGTCGTACCGGCGGTACGGCGAGGAAGTGCAACGACGAGTCGCGGCCAAAGACGTCGCGAGAATTCATGCGAACTCATCGGACAGGACACTAGGCAGACGCCTGCGACGCATCGTTCGCCTTCCACTCCCGCGGCGACACGCCGCACGCCGCCTTGAACGCGCGCGACAACGCCGCGACGCTGCCGTAGCCCACGTCCGCGGCCACGTGCTTGAGCGCGTGGCCGCGCCGCAGCAGGTCCTGCGCGACGCAGATGCGGTACGCGCCGAGATAGTCGCCCGGCGTCGCGCCGACCACGGCCTTGAACGTCGCCGCGTAGTGGCTGCGCGACATGCCCGCGCGCTGCGCGAGCCGCTCGAGCGGCCACGCATCGCCCGGCGCTTCGTGCATCGCCACGAGCGAGCGCGCGAGCTGCGCGTGCGCGAGGCCCGCGAGCGCGCCTTCGCGCACCGCGCCGGCGTTCATCAGCGCGCGCAGGATGTGGATCAGCACCACTTCGAACAACCGGTCGACCACCGCCTGCCGCCCGCACGCCGCGCCGAACGCTTCGCGAAACAGCGCGTCGAGCAGCGCCTGCGCGCCGTCGAGGTCGGCCAGCGGCATCACCACGAGCGCCGGCAGCGCGTCGGCGATCGGTCCGCCGCCGCCGCCGAACGACACGTTCGCGCAGGCCATGTCGGCGCCGGTCTCGGCGTCCGTCGTGAAGCGGTGCGCGAGCGGTTTCGGCGTGAACACCACGCTCGGCCGGTCGACGCGCCGCCGCCCCCGCCGGCCGTATTCGACGAACACCGGCCCGCGCTTGACGAGGTGCAGCTGTCCGAGCCCGTGCCGCGGCGCGAAATCGGTCACGCCGCACAGCGGGCCGGAATGAAACATGCGCGCGCTGAGCGAGAAGCGGCGCAGCAGCGCGTCGAGACGATCCATGGCGGTTTCGGACTCACGATCAACTTTCGGCGACTTTACATCACCGTAACGCCGATACGCGACGGCAAAGTAGCGGCGTGCGATCCGCACCGACCGAAACGCAAGGAGATCCTCATGTCGTACATCCCCACCGTCGACCGCAACCGTCTCGACGCCGTCACCAACGCCGCGCTCGACGGCGTGAAGGCCAAGCTCGGCAGCGTGCCGAATATGTTTCTGACGTTCGCGCACACGCCGGTCGCGCTGAACGCCTACAACCAGCTCGCGGCCGTCACGAGCGGCGGGCGTTTGAACGCCAAGCAGCGCGAGCAGATCGCGCTCGCGGTCGGCGAGGCGAACGACTGCACGTACTGCGTCGCCGCGCACGGCGCGATCGGCAAGCTCGTGGGCCTCAACGCGAACCAGATCGATCTTGCGCGCGGCGCGCAGGCCGACAACCCGCGCGACGCGGCGATCCTCGAACTCGCGCGCCGCATCGTCGAGACGCGCGGCCACGTGCCGACCGCCGAACTCGACGCGTTCAAGGCCGCCGGCTTCGGCGACGCCGACATCCTCGAAGTGCTCGTCAACGTCGTTTTGAACATCTATACGAACTACACGAACCACATCGCGCGCACCGACGTCGATTTTCCGGTCGTCGCCCGCCAGGCGGCGTAGCCGTCATCCGGCGCGCGGTTTACGCCATTGGGCGAATACGAAGCCGCGCGCCCCTTTCGGCACATACCCGCTGCGTCCCCGGCCGCTAGCCTCACCCGTTGGCGACCGGAACGGGGCGACACATGACGACGAAACGATGGCTCGCGGCGCTGGCCGCGGCAGGCTGGCTGGCGTTCGCGGCGATGCCCGCGACCGCCGCGGAAGGCGGCAAGGACAAGGACGCCGCCGAAGCGAAAAGCGACAAGGGCGACGACAAGGACAAGCCCGTTGCGTTTCCGGCCGATCGCACGGTGCGACAGAGCATGTCGCTCGCGGGCAGGAAACTCGATTACGACGCGACGGTCGGCTCGCTGCCGGTGCTCGACGAGAAGGGCAAGACGATCGCCGACGTGATGTACGTCGCGTACACGATGCCGGGCCGCGACCGCCCGGTGACGTTCGCGCTGAACGGCGGCCCCGGCGCGTCGTCGGTGTATCTCAATCTCGGTGCGCTCGGCCCCAAGCGCGTGCAGTTCGGCGCCGAAGGCAACAGCCCGTCCGACCCGGCGACGCCGGTCGACAATCCCGGCACGTGGCTCGACTTCACCGACCTCGTGTTCATCGATCCGGTCGGCACGGGCTTCTCGCGCTCGCGCATTCCCGACGAGGAGGCGAAGAAGAAGTTCTACGCGACGCAGGTGGACATCGAATACCTCTCGCGCGTCGTCTACGACTGGCTGGTGAAGAACAATCGGCTGCAGTCGCGCAAATATCTCGTCGGCGAAAGCTACGGCGGTTTTCGCGGGCCGCGCATGACGCATTACCTGCAGACGCGCCTCGGCGTCGCGATGAACGGCCTCGTGCTCGTCTCGCCGTATCTCGATCCGGCCGCGCGCGAGAACGGCGACCTGTCGCCGCTGCCGTGGATGCTCACGCTGCCGACGATCGCGGCGTCCAATCTCGAACGCCACGGCAAGCTGACCGACGCCGCGATGGCGCAGATCGTCGAGTACACGCGCGGCGAATACGTGACCGACCTGCTCAAGGGCCGCGCCGATCCGCAGGCGCTCGACCGCATCGTCAAGCGCGTGACCGAGCTGTCGGGTCTCGATCCCGCGTTCGTGCGCCGCTCCGGCGGGCGCCTGGAAACGCAGGCGTTCCTGCGCGAAGTGTTCCGCGAGGAAGGCAAGCTGGGCAGCCGCTACGACGCGAACGTCACGGCGTGGGATCCGTTCCCGTTCGATCCGGATTCGCGCACGAACGACCCGATTCTCGACGCGATCATCGCGCCGACGACCACCGCGATGGTCGACTTCATCACGCGCGAAGCCGGTTGGAAATATGCTGGCCGTTACAACGCGCTGAGCTACGAGGTCAACGAGATGTGGAACCGCGAGGGCGGCCGCCGCGGCTCGGTGACGGAGCTGCGCCAGGCGGTGGCGATCGATCCGAAGCTGCAGGTGCTGATCGTGCACGGCTGGGGCGATCTGTCATGCCCGTTCATGGCGTCGCGCCTGATCGTCGACCAGATGCCGGTGATGGGCGACGCGAACCGCGTGCAGGTGAAGTCGTACGCGGGCGGCCACATGTTCTACAGCCGCGGCGACAGCCAGGCGGCGATGCGCCGCGATGTGATGGCGGTGTACGCCAAGCACTGACGAGGCTGCAATGCGGCGGGCGCTGGTCCGTGACCCAGCGCCCGCGCACTCCCTCTGTCCCGGTGTCAGGCCGTCAATGCCGGCGCGGTTTCCTGCTCCGGCGTCGACAGCCATTCCGCCTCGTAGCGTTCGAGCAGCCGGCGCAGGCGCTGCGCCGTTTCGCGCATTTCAGGGTCGGTGTAGCCGGCCGGCAGATCGTCGATCGGCGTCGGGAACGCGCCGTTCGTCACGAGCAGGTTCGTCGACTCGCAGCCGTCGCGGTCGAGGTCGTACAGCTCCCACTCGTCGGCCGCCTCGCCGCTCGGATCGAAATAGCGCGCGAGCTTCCACTCGCCCGAGCGGACGCAGCGCACATGGTTCGGCTGGCAGACCGGGCCGGGTTTGAGCGTCGGCACCGGCCCGTTGTGCGGCACCTTGCTGCTGCCGGTGCGCACCGCGTCGACCATTTCGAGATACACCTTGAACTCGCGGTCGGAATGAATCTGATGCGGGTCGCCGTCGGCGTGCAGGCGCTGCGTGATTTCGTCGTCGGTCGCGAACAGCACGCCCTCGCGCGGGCGGCCGTCGGCCTCGCGCGGCACGTCTTCGTGGCCGCGTATCACCGGCGCGAGATCGACGCCGGGGAACGGCGGCACCGGGCGCGTCTTGCGCAGGTCGTGGCGGATGCGCGCGATTTCGGCGTCGTCCACGCCGGCGAGGCCTAGCAGCGTCGGCACGATGTCGATGTGGCTCGTCAGCGCGTCGATCTGGCGCATGTCGGGCCGGTGATTGATGTGCCGCGACTGGATCACCACCGGCACGTGCAGCGCTTCCTGATACGCCGTGTGCCATTTTTCGATCAGGTAGCTGTGCGCGGCGCCGTACTCGCCGTGGTCGGCCATGAACACGACGATGGTGTTGTCGCGCTGGCCCGACTCGTCGAGCGCATCGAGCACGCGGCGGATGTGGCCGTCGACGAGGTGCTGCAGCCACGCGTAGTACTGCAGGAACTTCACCGCGCCGTCGTGCGGATCCTTCGTCAGCTGGAACGGAATCGCGGACATCAGGCCCGCGGTGACCGGGTCGAGACCCGCCTGTTCCGACGCCGAAAGCCCGGTCTTCGACGCGAGCGCGAGGCCCATCTTGTACGAGTAGTCGAACTGGCACGCCGGCTTGTTCGCGAGCGATTCGTCGAGCGTCGGCGGCGCGCACGCGTTCTCCTGCGGAAAGCCATGCGGATTCAGGTCGATGCGCAGCGAACCCGCGGTCGGCGGATTCGACAGCGCGCCCTTCGCCGGCACGACGAGCGGCCCGAGCTTTGGCGAATCGGGATCGAGGCCGCGCGGCAGCGCCGGGTACGTGGCGATGTCGTGCGGATTGGCAAACGAGGCGACCGCGAGCCACGGCTTGGGCTCGGTGCTCGGACCTTCGGCGAGCGGCGCGGTCTGCAGCTGCTGCGCGAGCTTGCGGTTGTAGACGAGGCCGAGACCCTGGCCGCGCAGGAAGCCGCAGGCGAGGTCGGCGAAACCGACGTCGCGATACGCGCCGAGGTTGTTGATGCTCGAGCCGTGCGGCTCGGGCCACGACAGCTCCCAGTCGTCGAAGCCGTAGTCGTGCAGGCTGTGGCCGGGCGGATTGCTGACGTGCCACTTGCCGAAGTAGTGCGTGCGGTAGCCCGCGCCGCGAAACCAGTGGCCGAGCGTCGGAATGCCGTCGGCGGCGAGCCACGGAAACGCCGCGGCGTCGCCGTTCTTGAACAGGCCGTCGGTCTGCGTGACGCCGGTGCGCGTGCCGTACTGGCCGGTCATCAGCGCGGTGCGGCTCGGGATGCACGCCGACGAGGCGATGGTGTGGCGGCGCAGCACGACCGAGTGCTTGCGCAGCGACCACAGGCCGGGAAAGAACTCGCGGTAGCGATTGGGCGCGTCGGGTTCGCCCTGGAATCCGACGATGTCCTTGAGACCCGGCGCGAAACCGCCGTCGGGGCCGTAGGCGAAGCGCGGAAAGCGCAGCTGGTCGACGAGGATGACGAGAACGTTGGGTCTGCTCGGGGGCTTGCCTGGTTGACCATGTGGCACCTTCGTTGGGAGGGACACCCGCGCGTTGACGATTTTACATGTTGCTATGTCGACAGGTGGCGAAGGCGCGATTGGCCGCGCGCTCGCCGGGTGCGCCGTTCCGACGCGCACCGGATCGCAAAGCGCGGTCGCGTCCGGCTTACTATCGCGGTCGACCCGACGACGTCCCGGCGCCAGGACGCTCACGTTCATAGCTCGTGCTAATGCAAGGACTTGCCGACATGACGACGAAACGCATCATCGGCCTCGCCGCGATCGCCCTGATCGTGCCGGCCGCCTCGCACGCCTCGTGGTTCGAGTACTGCGATCTGCGCGGGGCGATCCGCAACGTCGAAAAAACGGACGACGGCTACGTCGTCGTCGTCTCGGTGACCGACGCGGCGCGTTCGAAGGAAAACGGCGAGCTCGGCTACACCGACTGCGGCGAACATCGGGGCAAGGACACGACGCTGACATTGACCGACGATGCCGTACCGGTCGTGGGCGATCACATCGCGTTCTCGCGCTCGGCGGTCGACGGGTTCACGGCCGACGGCAAGTTCGCGGGCACCACGGTGACGACGCATCTGATCAAGTTGAACAAGGCGAAGCCATGAGGCGCCTCGTCGAAATCCGCTCGTACAAACTCAAGCCCGGGACGCGCGACGCGTTCCACGCCGCGATGGCGGGCGTCGCGGTGCCGATGCTGCGGCAGTGGCATACCGACGTCGTCGCGTTCGGTCCGTCGGCGCACGCAGCGGATACGTATTTTCTCGTCCGCGCGTACGCCGACCTCGACGATCTCGACGCGCGGCAGGACGCGTTCTACGGTTCCGACGCGTGGCGTTCGGGGCCGCGCGAATCGGTGATCTCGCTGATCGGCACGTTCTTGAACACGGTGCTGTGGCTGTCGGCCGACGGCGTCGAGGACTTGCGTCGCAGCAACGCCGTCGCCACATAGCCTCGCCGCGCTACGGCACGTACTCGACCTTGAGCTTCGCCGTGGCGCCCTTGTCGATCCACACGTAGTTCGTCGCCGCGGGATTCTGCGCGAACCGCAGCCGCAGCTGCGTGCGTCCCGCGCGGTTGATCGCCGCGAGGCCCGGCGCGCCGAATGCCGCGCTGTTCTGCGTGCCCGACGTGAATCGCGCGATCGTCGATGCCGCGCTCGCACCCGTCGCCGCGCCGTAGTCCGCCGCTTCGATCGCGCAGCCGCCGTAGCAGCCGCCGTTGACGTCGACGACGAGCGTGTTGCCGGCCGGATCGTTCCACGGATTGCCCGACGCGCTGCGCCACGCGACCGTCAGCACCGCGCCGGTGATCGTCGCGCCGTCGGGCAGCGCGGTCGTGTCGAACGACAGCACCGCGCGATTGAACTTGCCGTCGACGCCGCGACCGAGCGCGAGGCCGCTCGACGCTTCGAGCGTGCCGACCGCGGCGCCGCTGCCGTCGGCGTTCGCCTTGACGTAGCCGTCGTTCGCGTCCTCGTTGTCGAAGACGAGGCTCGTCGCCGCGCCGCCGCCGCCGACGTTCACCGTCGTGTCGCCGTCGCTGCCGGCGTTGCCGGCCGGATCGTACGCCTTGGCGAGCAGCGCGTAGCTGCCGGCGGCGAGGCCCGACGTATTCCACGTGTATACGAACGGCGCGGCGGTGTCGACGCCGATCAGGCCGCCGTTCGCGTAGAACTCCACCTTCGTCACCCCGTTCGCGTCGCTCGCGCTCGCGACGAGATCGACGCTGCCCGACACGGTCGCGCCGTTCGCCGGTGCGGTGAGGTCGACGGCCGGCGGCGTCGTGTCGACGTCGCGGTCGGCGTTGGCGATCAGCACGTCGTCGACGTTCGCGCGCGCCCATGCTTCGAGGCAGACGTTCGCGGTGGCGCCCACTTCGAACCGCAGCGTCGCGGTCTGGTTCGCGAACGCGGCGAGGTCGATGTTCTCGCGGCGCTGCCACGCCGTATCGGCGTACGCGGCGTACGTCACCACGCGTTCGTCGACGGTCGTCGCGTTCACCTTGACGCGAAAATACGCGCTGTAGCTCGCGTTCGCGTTGGCCTTCAGATCGAGCTTGCGCGCGTACGACAGGCGCGGGCTGGCGCCGAACGTCACGCTGCGCGTGAGGTATTTGGTCTTCGTGCCGACCGAGCAGCCGGTGCCGGACGACGCCGCGCCGTACGACGACTGGCTCGCGCCCGGGCCGGCCGTCGCGTTCGCGGCGTCGGCGACGAAGTCGCCGCTCCAGCCGGCGTTGTCGAAATAGTCGCCGTTGCCGTCGCGGTTCGAATAGCGCTCGTCGAGCGCCGCGACGTTCTGCGTGATCGTGACGAGCGCGTTCGCGCCGGTCGCGACGTTGCCGCTGGCATCGCTCGCGCGCACGCCGATCGCGTGGCCGCCGGCGCTCGCCGACGTCGTGTTCCAGTCGAGGGTCCAGGGCCCCGCGGCGCCCGCGCGATTGCCGGTGCCGAGCACGTTGCCGTCGAGCAGGAACACCACGTCCGTGACGCCGACGTCGTCGCTCGCCTGCGCAGCGAGCGTGACCGACCCCGACAGCGTCGCGCCGTCGGCCGGAAACACGAGCGAGACGATCGGCGGGGTCGTGTCGACGATGCCGCCCGACACCGTCACCGCGACCGGCGCCGACGTCGCGGTGTTGCCGGCCGCGTCGAACGCGCGGGCGCGCAGTTCGTGGCTGCCGTTGGATGCGGCCGAACTGTTCCACGTCGCGGCATACGGCGCGGCGGCGTCGCTCGCGAGCAGCGCGCCGTCGACGAGAAATTCGACGCGCGAGACGCCGGCGTTGTCGCTCGCCGTGGCGATCAGCGCGATGCTGCCCGAGACGGCCGCGCCGTTCGCCGGTGCGGTCAGGGCCACCTGCGGCGGCGTGCCGTCGGTGTTGTCGAGGCCCCAGAAGCGGCCGATGTACCAGCTCGAGCAGATGTTGACGTCGAGGATGTAGGCGCCGGCCGTGCCGCACTGCGTCGGGCCGGTGCCGGGATCGACCGGCGTGCCGTGGCCCATGCCCGTGATCAGGACGGTTTCCACGCGCGCGACGCCGTTTGCGTCGTTGTATACCTTGTGCGGGTAGCCCGCGAACGTGTCCTGCACGTCGGGCGTCTGGTCGATGCCGTGCACGTCGGTCCACTGCTGCAGGCTTTCGGTCGCGTTGACCGGCCGCACCGTCGTGTCGGCGTCGCCGTGCCAGATCGACACGATCGGCCACGGCCCGGTCCAGCTCGACGCGGCGCGCACCTTCGCGCCCCATTGCGCGGGCGTGAGGTCGACGCCGGGACTCATGCAGTTGAACGCCGCGGTCGTGCCGGTGCCGCAGCCGTAGGGAATGCCGGCGACGATCGCGCCGCCGGCGAACGCGTCGGGATACGTGGCCAGCAGCACCTCGGTCATCGCGCCGCCGGCGGAAAGGCCGGTGACGTAGACGCGCGCGGCGTCGCTGCCGTGATCGGTGCGCATGCGGTCGATCATCTGCTTGATCGACAGCGGCTCGCCCTGGCCGCGCTGCATGTCGCCGCTTTCGAAGAAGTTGAAGCAGCTCGTCGCGTTGTTCGCGCTCTGCTGCTGCGGCAGGAGCAGCGCGAACTGCCAGCGGTCGGCGAGCATCTGCCAGCCGGTTTCGGCGTCGTACGCGGCGGCGCTCTGCGCGCAGCCGTGCAGCGCGACGACGAGCGGCGCGTTCGCCGGCAGTCCGGCCGGCACATATTTGAACATTTTCAGATTGCCGGGATTGCTGCCGAAGCCCGTCACTTCGGTCAGCGCGGCAGCGTCGCGCGCCGCGAGCGCGGCGACGGCGAAGAGGACAGCGGCGAGCGTTCTCATGCTTGCATCCCCAGGTTGGCCGGGGCGCATTTCTTCATATCGCCGTCGGGCGCGCCATTGTCCAAAAGGGCACGCGGGCGAATGTCCGCGGTACAAACTAGGGAAACAGGATCGTCACGCCGAAGCCCCTGCCGCCGACGCCGTCGCCGACCGCGATCGTCGCGCCGTGCGACGCGGCGATGCGCGCGACGAGCGACAGGCCGATGCCGCTGCCGCGCTCGCGGCTGCCGGCCACGCGATAGAAGCGGTCGAAGATGCGTTCGCGCTCGTCGGGCGCCACGCCCGGCCCGTCGTCGGCGACGCAGAGCGTTCCGCCGCCGCCGTCGCGCGGCGCGCAGCGGATTTCCACGCGCGCGCCGGCGCCGCCATAGCGCAGCGCATTGTCGATCAGGTTGCGCAGCTGGATGCCGAGTTCGTCGACGTCGCCGACGAGCGGGCACGGTTGCGTCGACAGCACGATCTGCTGCGCGTTGCGCCGCGCGCTCGCGGCGTAGTCGCGCGCGACGAGTTCGGCGAGTTCGGCAAGATCGGTGCGCCGCCGCCGCGCGCCGTCGGCCGACGCGTCGAGCCGCGCAAGATCGAGCAGCTGTTCCGACAGTCGCGCGCCGCGGTCGATGCCGGCGGCGAGCAGGCGCAGCGCTTCGTCCTTGTCGGCGACGTCGTGCGCGCGCAGCGCGATCTGCGCGTGCGCCGACAGTACCGCCAGCGGCGTGCGCAGTTCGTGCGCCGCGTCGGCGACGAAGCGGCGCTCGCCCTGCACCGCGCGGTCGAGCCGCGCGAGCTGCGCGTTGAACGTGTCGACGAGTCCGCGCAGTTCCGACGGCAGCTGCGCGGTCGGCAGCGGCGCAAGATCGAACGTGGCGCGCGCGGCCACCGCCTCGCACAGCGCGTCGACGGGTTTGAGCGACCAGCGGATGCCGAGCCACAGCGCGGCGGCGAGCAGCGCGAGCAGCAGGCCGACGGTCGTGAGCGTCGCGCCGGCGAGCCAGCGCGCGATCTGCTCGAGATGGCTGTGCGCCTTGGCGGCCTGCACCTGGATGCCGTGCGCGGCGTCCGACACGGCGTAGACGCGAAAGCGCGCGCCGTCGATGTCGCGCTCGTCGAAACCGTCGAGAAAATCGGGCTTGATCGGCGCGGCCGGCGCGTCGTGCGAGCGGATCAGCAGCGTGCCGCCGGCCCACACCTGGTAGATCATGTCGTCGCGCATCCACACGTTCGCGGGCAGGCCGGTGACCGGCGCGATCGCGAGCAGTTCGCGATCGCGCGGCATCGTGCGCGCGATCGTCTGCGCGTTCGCCGCCAGCGAGCCGTCCCACAGGCCGGTGCCTTCGCGCTGCATGAACATGGCCCACAGCGCGACCCACAGCAGCCAGAAGCCGAGGAACGCGCCGACGAGCACGCCGAACAGCCGCCTGCGCAGCGACGTCATGCGCGCGCCTGCCCGAGGCGGTAGCCGTAGCCGCGCAGCGTCGCGATCAGGTCGTCGCCGAGCTTGCGCCGCAGCTGGTGCACGTACACCGCGATCGTATTGCTCTCGATCGCGCCGTCGCCGCCGTAGACGAGGTCTTCGAGCTGCTCGCGCGTGACGATGCGGCCCTGCCGCTCCATCAGCGCGAGCAGCGTGCGGTATTCGTGGATGCTCAGGGCGACGGCCGCGCCGTCGCGCGTGACGACGCGCCGCGCCGGATCGAGTTCGACGCCGCCGCAGCGCAGCACGGGCGCGACGCGTCCGCTGCTGCGCCGCGCGACGGCGCGCAGCCGCGCGTACAGTTCGTCGAACTGGAACGGCTTGACGAGGTAGTCGTCGGCGCCGGCGTCGAGCCCTTCGATGCGGTCGCTGAGCGCGTCGCGCGCGGTGACGATCAGCACCGGCGTCGCGTCGTAGCGCGCGCGCAGCGTCCGCAGGAGTTCGATGCCCGAGCCGCCGGGCAGGGCGAGATCGAGCAGCACCGCGTCGTATGCGTGGTCGACGAGCGCGATGCGCGCGGTCGCGGCGTCGCGCGCCTGATCGCAGCGCCAGCCGTTCTGGCGCAGGCCGGCGTCGACCGCTTGCGCGAGCGGGGCGTCGTCTTCGACGAGAAGAATGTGCATCGATCGATTCTGCGTTGCGGAGCGGCGTTCAGCATGCGGCGCCGCGATTAAACCAGCCTTAATCGGCCCCGGGCACGATCGGCGCCGGTTCCCAACGAGACGCCCGCATGTCCGTCGCCGAAAGCCTGATGTTCCTGCGTTCGTGGTTGCGCAATCCGCGCCGCGTCGGCGCCGTCGCCCCGTCGGGGCCGGCGCTCGCGCGGCGCATCACCGCCGAAATCACGCCCGCGAGCGCGCCGGTGATCGAACTCGGCCCCGGCACCGGCGCGTTCACGCAGGCGCTGCTCTTGCGCGGCGTGCCGCCGGACCGTCTCGTGCTGATCGAGGCCGACCGCGCGTTCGCGCGCGCGCTGGAGGCGCGCTTCCCGACGCTGCGCATCCTCGCGATGGACGCGGCACGGCTCGGCCAGATCGAACCGCCGTTCGGCGACGAGCGCGCCGGCGCGGTCGTCAGCGGCCTGCCGCTGCTGGCGATCCCGGTGCCGGCCGTCGACGCGATCGTCGCCGGTGCTTTCGCGCAGTTGCGCGCCGGCGGCTGCTTCTACCAGTTCACCTACGGGCCGCGCTGCCCGGTGCCGCGCGCGACGCTCGATCGGCTCGGCCTCGTGGCCGAGCGCATCGGTTTCGCGGTGTGGAACCTGCCGCCGGCGAGCGTCTACCGCATCCGACGGTCGGCCGGCTGACGCGATTCATACGAACGTTTGCTTTTTTGCGCGCACGAGTATAAAAACGCGCGGTTCGGTCGCGTTCTGGGGAGCGGGCGGAACAACGACAGCGGGGCGTCGACAGACTCTCGCCAGGGAAGGCATGCACGTTGGACAGGGAACGACCCCGTCAAACCAGCAGTCCGGCATTCCTGGGAGGGGATACTGTGTCCACGAAACGCACCGCGTTGTACCTTTTGTGCCTCTTTGCTTTTTCCGCATCGTCCGCGCAGGCCGCCGAAGGCCCCGTCGCCAAACAGCTCGCCGGTCCGCCGGCGGAGTTCGACGCGATGCGCGCGCCCGATCCGGCGCAGTCGGCGATCTATTCGAAATCGGCGCTGATTCCGGTCGGCGCGGTGGAAGGCGGCTGGCAGGGCCGCCTGCCGGTCGAAAACGGGCGTCTGCGCTTTCTCGTGTTCGGCGGCGGTTCGGTCGAAGTCGCGCCGCCGGGCGGACGTTTCGCCGAAGCCGCGGGCGTCGCGCGCGCCGGCGCCGCCGAGTTCGGCATCGAACAGGCGAGCTATCCGGCCGACTACTACACGCTCGACGACGTCGCCAACGGCGAGTGGACGGTCAAGATCGACGGCAACGCGCGCGGCGGCTACGTGCTGCTCGAGGGCGACGAGTCGGTGGAACTCGTGTCGTATCCGACGCACCGGCGGCAGATCGTCGGCGAGTCGATCGGCGTCGTCGCGGCGCTGTCGGCCGGCGGCGCGAAGGACGAGGCGCTCGTCGGCAACGCCGCGGGCCGCGTCGATACGGCCGTGCTGCGCGTGACCGGGCCGGACGGCAAGGTGCAGGAACTGCCGATGTTCGACGACGGCCGCCACGATGACGGCGCCGCCGCCGACGGCGTGTACGGCGCCGCGTTCGACGCGCGCGCGGCCGGCGCGTATCTCGCGCAGACGATCGTGCGCGGCGCGAACGGCAAGGGCCGGCCGCTCGTGCGCAGCGCCGAGCACCTGATGACGGTCGTCGAACGGTCGCTGTCGCTCGCCGGCGGCGAGGCCGCGGCGAAGTCGACCGGCGACGGGCGCTACGCGCTCGGCATTCCGGTGACCGCGCGCAAGCTCGATCAGCACTACCGCGCGTTTGCGCAAGTGTGGGGCACCGGTGCCGACGGCAATGCCGTGCCGGTGGCGTGGGTCGGCGGCATGACCACGCCGAAGGCGGGTCTTGCGAGCCTCGGCCTCGACGCGCGCTGGATCGCGCGCAGCGGCGCGAAGGCGCCGTTCGAACTGCGCGACGTGCGCATCGAGGACCCCGACCACTTCGTGCCGCTCGCGACCGCGCAGCGCATGCCGCTCGCGTTGCCGAACGCGCGGCTGCCGGCCGCCGGCGCGTCGGAGGCGATCGACGAGCGCATGACGATGGGCGTGCGGCCGGCCGCGACGAAGGGCACCGGCCAGCGCCTGATTCTCGTGCACGGCTACTGCTCGGGCGGCGTCTGGCCGGCGTCGCAGTTCACGACGGCGTCGACGTTCCTCGATACGAACCAGAACCGCAGCCACGATGCGTTCGCGCGCCTGCTGCAGACGTACGGCAGCACGTGGGCGTCGTTCGGCACCGTGGCGCACAGCCAGGGCGGTGCCGCCGCGCTGCACCTGTACACGTACTACTGGAGCGGGCTCGACTACGCGACCGGCAGCCGCCTGATGCAGTCGGTCGGCACGCCGTACCAGGGCACGAACCTCGCCGGCATCCTCGCCACGCTCGGCTCGTGGTTCGGCGTCGGTTGCGGTACGAACGACAATCTGAGCTACAGCGGCGCGACCGCGTGGCTCGCCGGCATCCCGAATGCCAATCGTGCCAAGGTGAACTATTACACGACGGCGTTCAAGACGACCAACTGGTGGACGAACGACTACTGCAACGTCGCGACCGACCTCGTGCTCAACGACCCCGAAGACGGCACGACCGAGCAGTCGAAAGGCCAGCTGCCGGGCGCGGTCAACCGCGGTCACACGACAGGGCAGTGCCATACCACCGGCATGCGCGATCCGGCGCAGTACCAGGACGCGAGCCGCAACGCGACGATGAACGCCAACGCCGCGAGATAGCGGCGAGTTCGACCGCGCGGCGCCGAAGGCGTCGCGCGGCTATCGGTCTGAGACGCGCTTGAACGTTTTTGCGCCATGGCTGGCGACAATGGGAATACGGCTCCCTCTCCCCCGACGCCGTCGGGGGAGAGGGCTGGGGTGAGGGGGCGACGCGTCGCACTGCCTCGACCCTGACGCGTGCGACGCGTCGCCCCCTTCCCGACCTTCTCCCCAAACGAGTTTGGGGGAGAAGGAGTTTCCCAGGAGCGGAACGAACACCATGCGCAGCATTCTCGCTATCGCCGGCCTGACGCTCGGCCTCGCCGCCCGCGCCGTCACCTACGCGCCGACGCCGACCCAGGACGATCTGAACAACCCGCACAAGGGCTTCATGCTGTGGGGTACGACGTGGGGGCCCGGCGACGAGGAAGGCAACTACTACGGGTCGAGCGTCTATCACGTCTACGTGCCGTGGCGCGAAGTCGAAACGGCCGACCAGGTGTTCGACTGGACGACGTTCGAGGCGAACCACTTCGCGCCGATCCTCGCGGTCGACGCGCAGGCGACGTTCGTGCTGCGCCTCGTCGCCGACTATCCCGACGGCGTCGGCACGGGCCTCGCCGCGCACTACACCGGCGGGCAGAACGAACGCGACTATCCGCTGTTTCTCGAACAGCCGCCGCTCAACATTCCCGGTACCGACTACGCGTCGTGCGACGGCGACGGCCCGGGCCGCGCGCCGGGCTGGAACACCGCGGCGTTCCAGACGCAGGCCGTGCAGCTGATCCAGGCGTTCGCCGCGCGCTACGACAACGATCCGCGCATCACCGCGATCCAGGTGGGCCTGCTCGGCCTGTGGGGCGAATGGCATCAGACGGGCTGCGAATCGCTCGAACCCGGCAACGCCGTGAAGGTCGCCGTGCGCGACGCGTACGCGCAGGCGTTCACGCATGCGCGGCTGCAGACGCGCTATCCGCGCAACCCCGACGCGGTCGGCGTGAACTTTGGCTTCCACGAAGACTACTTCCCGTCGTTTACCACAACGTGCATTTATGGATTTCCGGCGTGCGAGGCGAGCGGCGACTGGAACATGGAATACGGCTTCGCCAACGTGGTGCCTGCCGCGCGCGAGAACTGGCGCGTCAATCCGATCTCCGGCGAAAGCCCGCTGCAGTCGCAGAAAAACGCCTGGACGAACGATACGGCCGACATCCTGACGGTGCTCGGCAACTACCATTTCAGCTTTCTCGGCCCGGCCGGCAAGCACGAAGAGAACGGCTTCGCCGCGCAGCTCGCGCCGATCAAACGCAAGCTCGGCTACGACTTTTCCGTCGCGGCGCTGACGCTGCCCGACACGCTCGGCCAGCTCTCGTCGCTGCCGTGGCGGCTCGATCTCGCCAATCGCGGCAGCGCGCCGGCGTATCACGGGTTCGAGCCGCGCCTGGACTTCGTCGGCGCCGGCGGCGCGGTGGCCGCGACCGCGCGGCTCGCCGCCGACCCGCGTACCGCGTTGCCCGGCGCGACGACGCGCTACGCGGGCCGCTTCGTGCTGTCGGGCATCGCGCCGGGCACGTATTCGCTGCGGCTGGCCGTGGCGTCGACGAGCGCCGGCCGCAACGGCATCGTGCTGCAGAACGCGCCGCGCGACACGGCCGGCCGCGTCGTGCTCGGCGACGTGGCGGTCGGCGGCACCGGGGACCGCATCTTCGCGGACGGCTGCGAAGCGCCGTAGCCGCGCGCGGCCAGGGGATTGCGCAAAGTCCGGCGAGGCAGATATGTTAGTGCTTACGTAAATCATGGAGCACGACATGGCCTTTCTCGCCGATCTTGGCCTCCTGGCGCTCGGCAGCCGCGCGAGGGCGTTGTCCGACCAGCTCTACGGCATCGCCGACGCGGTGTACCGCGCCCGCGGGTCGCAGGTGCAGGGGCGCTGGTTTCCGGTGCTGCGGCTCATCAGCGACGAAGGGCCGCAGACGGTCGGGGCGATCGCCGCGTCGATCGGGCAGACGCATTCGGCCGTCAGCCAGCTCGCCGACAAGCTCGTGCGCGAAGGCTGGCTGCGCTCGGTCGCGGACAAGACCGACAAGCGCTGCCGGCGCCTCGCGCTGACGCCGAAGGCGCAGGAGGCGATCCGCGACGCGCGGCCCGCGTGGCGCGCGCTCGTCGACGTGCTCGGCGAGCGTTGCCGCGCCGCGAACGTCGACATCCTCGGCGCGCTCGATGCGTTCGAGCGCGTGCTCGACGAATCGCTCGCCGACGCGATCGTCGCGCGCAGCACCGAGGTCGATCGCGACGCCGTGCGCGTGGTCGCGTTCGAGCCGTCGCTGCGCGAGCATTTCTACCGTTTGAACGCCGACTGGCTGCGCAAGTATTTCTATCTCGAGGAGATCGACCATCGCGTGCTGTCGCATCCCGAGGAGGAGCTGATCGCGCCGGGCGGCGACGTGCTGTTCGCGCGGCTCGGCGACGCGGTCATCGGCACGTGCGCGCTGAAGTTCGATTCGCCCGGCACGTACGAGCTCACGAAGATGGCGGTCGACGAGCGCTATCACGGTCTCGGCATCGGCCGGAAGCTGCTGCAGGCGGCGATCGAGGCGTTCCAGGCGCGCGGCGGGCGCACGCTGTTTCTCGAATCGAACCGCAAGCTCACGCCCGCGCTGCGCCTGTACGAGAGCATGGGCTTCGAGCACCAGCCGACGCTGAAACCCGATTCGCACTACTCGCGCTCGGACGTCTATATGATCTGGCGCGATCCGGGCGCGGCCGCGCCCAAGCGCAGGAAACAGGCGTGACCGATATCCGCCGGGCCGGCGCCGCGGACGCCGACGGCCTCTGGGACATCTTTCGCGACGTCGTCGCCGGCGGCGACACGTACGTGTTCGGCGCCGACACGCCGCGCGACTTCGCCGACGCGTACTGGCTCGGGCCGGACGTGGCGAGCTGGGTCGCGGTCGACGGCGATCGCGTGCTCGGCATGTACAAGCTCGTGCCGAACCAGCGCGACCATGGCGCGCACGTCGCCAACGGCTCGTACATGGTCGGTTCGGCCGCGCGCGGGCGCGGCGTCGGCGAAGCGCTCGGCCGGCACAGCCTCGTCGAGGCGCGCAGGCTCGGCTATGCGGCGATCCAGTTCAACTTCGTCGTCAGCACGAACACGGCGGCGGTGAAGCTGTGGCAGCGGCTCGGCTTCGACATCGTCGGCACGCTGCCGCGGGCGTTCCGGCATGCGCGGCTCGGTTTCGTCGACGCGTACGTGATGTTTCGTTCGCTCGACGATATCGACGTCTAGACCAAGCCGAGCAGCCACTGCCGGAACGCCGCAATCTTCGGCGAGGCCGCCCGCGCGCTCGCGTACACGAGCCAGTAGCTCGCCGCCTCGCGCACTTCCACCGCGAACGGCGGCACGAGCCGGCCGCTCGCGAGATCGTCGGCGAAGAACGCCGGCGAAATCATCGCCGCACCGCCGTTCGCGAGCGCGGCCTTCACCTCGAACGACTGCACGCCGAGATCCATTTCTACCATTCTGGATACGGCCGTCTCGGGCACGCCGGCCGTGCGAAACCATTCGTGCCACCACACCGGCCGGCCGTACAGCGGCATCCGGAGCAGGTCGGCCGGTTTCTTCAGGCGCCGCGCCGCGATCGTTTCCGGCGCGCAGACGGCCGTGTAGGTGCTTTGCATCAGGCGGTGCGCGGTCAGGCCGGGCCACGGGCCGACGCCCACGCGCAGGCCGACGTCGAATGCGCCGTCGGCGATGTCGGCGAGCACGATCGAGGTATCGATGCGCACCGCCAGACTCGGATGCGCGATCTGGAACTCGCCGAGCCGCGGCGCGAGCCAGTTGCCGGCGATCGTCGGCAGCGCCGTGATCGACAGCACCTCCTGTGCCTGCGCGACTTCCGCGCCGACCGCGCGGCGCAGTCGCGAGAACGCATCGACGACCGCCGCGCCGAGACGCTCGCCGGTGTCGGTCAGCACGACGTGACGGCCTTGCCGCCGGAACAGCGCGACGCCGAGTCGCGTCTCGAGCGCCTTGATCTGGTAGCTGACCGCAGCCTGCGTCATGTGCAGCTCGTCGGCGGCGCGCGTATAGCTCTGGTGCCGCGCGGCGGCTTCGAACGCGCGCAGGGCGGAGAGCGGAGGGAGCAAGGTTTCCATAAGGCGAGCTTATAGGCGGTGGGTCGATTCCAGCTTGTCACTCCTCTCATGGGAACGCAATCTAGCCGCATCAACTATCAGCCGGCCTATTGTGCTGCCGCGCAAAGCCCTCTCCCCCAAGCTTGCTCGGGGGAGAGGGTTGGGTGGCCGCTCCTGTGCATCCTGCACTCGCGGCATTAGTACATCCATGTACGTCAAGGGGGTGACGCCGCGTACTTCCTCGATCCCGACGCAGCGCGAGACGCCGCCCCCTCACCCAACCCTCTCCCCCGCAGGCTTGCGGGGAGAGGGAGCAATGCAGAGGCTTTGCCATGGACTTTCTCCACCTTGGAATCTTTGCACTCGCGCTCGCCGTCGCGGGCGTGACACCCGGCCCGAGCGTCATCGCGGTCGTCTCGCGCGTGCTCGGGCGCGGTCCGGTCGGCGCGCCGATGTTCTGCCTCGGGCTCGTGCTCGGCGATCTCGTCTGGCTCAGCGCCGCGGCGTTCGGCCTCGCAGCGCTCGCGCAGATCTACGCGCCGGTGTTTCTCGCGATCCGCTACGCGGGCGCCGCGTTTCTCGTCGTGCTCGCGTGGAAGCTGTGGCGCTCGTGCGGCGAGGCGCTCGACGTCGCCGCGCCGCCGGCGCGCGGCGAGGGCCTGCGACTCGTCGCGGCCGGCCTGTCGATGGCGCTGGGCAATCCGAAGGTGATGCTGTTCTATCTCGCGCTGCTGCCGGCGCTGATCGATCTCGACGCGATCCGCGCGGTCGACTTTCTCGCGCTGTCGGTCGTCACCGTCTGCGTCGTCAGCGGCGTGCTCGCGTTCTACGTGCTGCTCGCGCAGCGCGCGCGCCGGCTGTTCGCCTCGCCGCGCGCGCTGCGCGCGGTCAACCGGGTCAGCGGCGCGACGATGTTCGGCTGCGCGCTGGTGCTGCTCGTCACGAAGTAGCGATCGCGGCAACGGCGATCCGGCAAACCGCTACGCGGTCGCTGGATCGGGCGGTGGCGCTCGGGCATGCTTGCCGCGCATGTCGATCCCGTTCGAACTCGCCCGTACGACTTTTCGCCTGTTGCGGCGCCACTGGCCGCCGCTCGTCGCGCTCGTGCTCGCAGGCTACGTCGCCGACGCGTGGCTGCTGCGCGGCGTCGTCGAAATCGGCATCCGCAATCACGTGCTCGGCCTGTCGCTGCTGTCGCCGCTCGTCGTGGTGCAGCTCGTCGTCGTCGTCGCGATGTTTCATGTGCTGCGTCCGTCGCTGCCGTCGCTCACGGCCGCGATCGAGAATCCGGCCGACGCCGCGACGCCGACGGGCGCCGACCGTTTCACGGCCGTGCTCGCGCTCGCGCTCGTGCCGTTCTTCGCCTACTACGCGGCGTGGGGATTCCTCGGCGAAACGATCCGCGAATATTCGCTCGCGGGCCTGTCGCGCGATCCGTTCGGAAAGAACGGGCCGCTGCTCGACACCGGCAAGTCGTACGGCCTGCTGATGTCGGTCGGCGCATCGTGGCTGCTGCGCCGCTACGCGAAGGCGCGCGAGGCGCGCAAGCATTCGCCGTGGTGGCAGACGCTGATCGTGTTGTGCGAGGCGAACTGGGTGTTCATCGGCCTGTTCGTCGTCACGCGCTGGAAAGATGCGGCGATGAAATGGCTCGAGTCGCGCGTCGTGTGGCAGTACCTGGGCGGCGCCGATCCCGCGGCCGACGTCGCGCCGCCGGTGCTCGCCGAAGGCTGGCCGACACTCGTCGACGCGCTGACGAACGCCGGGCAGGGCGTGTTCTTCGCCGCGTTGCTGCCGATCGTCTGGCTCGCGCTGACCGCGCTGAACTTCGGCCGCGACCTGTCGGAAAAGACGCTGCTCGCGACCGACCGGCGGCTCGAGCGCGTTGTCACCGGCTACGATGCGCTGCCGTCGCTCGTGCGCCGCTTCGGCGACGACCTCGTCAAGGGTTATCGCTCGCGCTACGTGCCGGTCGCCAACAGCGTGCGTCTGACCTTGAATGCGGGTCTGCCGCTGCTGCTCGCGTTCTGCGTCGGCTATCGCGGGCTCGAATGGCTGTCGGCGCAGGCGTGGATCGGCGCGACGCACCTGATGGGCCCGCATCCGATCGACTTCTGGCGCGCCGCGGGCGATGCGCTCGCGCTCGTCGTCGGCGGTCCGCTCGGTACGCCGAGCATCGTGTTCGAGCCGCTGCGCATCTGCCTGCTCGCCGCGACGCTCGAACTCGGCGTCGCCGCGTGGGTCCGGCGGCGCGAGCCGGCGCCGCCGGCCGAAGACGCGACCGCGCAGCCGCAGGCGGTCTGACGCCGCGTCATTGACAGTCGCCGCGACGCGACGCATACAGCGCCATGTCTTCGCCCGTCTACCGCTTCGGCGCCTGCCGTCTCGACCCGACCAAGCGCGAGCTCGCGCGCGACGACGCCATCGTCGACGTGCCGCCGCGCGTGTTCGCGTGCCTCCTGTACCTCGTCGAGCAGCGCGAGCGCGCGGTCGATCGCGCCGAGCTGATCCGCGCGGTCTGGCGACGCGACAACGTTTCCGACACGCAGCTGTTCCAGCTCGTGCTGCGCGCGCGCCGCGCGGTCGGCGACGATGCCGACAACCCGCACGCGATCCGCACGATCGTCGGATTCGGCTATCGCTGGATCGCGCCGACGACGGTCGAGACGCCCGAAGCGGAACCCGGCATCGAACCGGTTCGGACCGAACCGGCGCTGACCGAGCCGACGCCGCCGCCGCAACCGCCGCGCCGTCGCCCGCTCGCCTGGGGCATCGCCGCTGCGCTCGTACTCGCACTGCTCGCGTTCGCGTGGTTGCGCACGCCGCCGGCGGAGCAAGCGCCTCCGGCGGCCGTCGCCGAGACGGCGCGCATCGCCGTCGTGCCGTTGAATATCGAGGCGAACGCGCAATCGGATGCCGCGTGGGTGCGCTACGGCGGCATGGACCTCGTCGCCGACCGGCTGCGTCGCAGCGGTCTCGTCGTGCAGACGAGCGAGGCGACGCTCGGCGCGGTGATGGCGGCGGGCGAGGCGGCGCCCGGCGACGCGCTGCGCCGCGCCGGGACGATCGGCCTCGTCGTGGGCGGCGACGTCGCGCGCCGCGACGGCGCGTGGCACGTGACGCTGCGCGCCGAGCGGCCCGGCGCGAACGCGCTGCGCGGCGACGCGGCCGACGCCGACCTGATGCGCGCGCTGCGCGCCGCGGGCGACGCGCTGCTGACGGCGCTCGGCCGCGGCGCGCCGACCGACGCGATCGACGCGCCGGTCGCGCAGCTTCTGTCGCAGGCGCGCGCCGCGATGCTCGCCGACGACGCGAAGGCCGCGAAGGCGGCGATCGAAGCGGCGGCGCCGGGTCTGCGCGACGATCCCGAGGTGCGCCTGATGCGGGCGCAGATCGACGCGCGCCTGGGCCGGTTCGCCGACGCGCAGAACGCGATCACGGCGCTGCTCGCCGACGCGAACGCGTCCGACGCCTACCTGCGCATGCGCGCGCTGATCGTGCGCGGCGCGGCGTACATCCCGCTCGGCGACGCCGACCGCGCGCGCGCCGATTTCGACGCCGCGCTCGCCGTGCCGGGCGCCGAACGCTACGCGCACGCGCGCGGCGACGCGTACGCCGGGCGCGGCGCGACCGGTACGATGCGCAACGATTTTTCCGCCGCGGCGAACGATCTGGGCCAGGCGCGCGTGCTGCTCGACCAGAGCGGCGACGCGCTCGGCGTGGCGCGCGTCGATCTCGAATGGGCGCTGCTCGATCACGCGCGCGGCGCGGCCGAACCCGCGGCGACGCGCTTCGCGCAGGCCGCGCGGCAGTTCGAGGCGCTCGCGGCGAAACGGCCGCTCAAGAGCGCGCTGATCGGCCTCGAGGACGTGCAGTACGACCAGTTGCAGACCGCCGCGGCGATGGCGACGAGCGACCGCGCGTGGGCCACGCTCGCGGCCGGCGGCGATCCGCTGTTGCGCCGCGTGATGAGCATCCAGCGCGTGAAGATCCTGATCGCGACCGGGCGTTTGCGCGAGGTCCACGACGTGCTGGCCGCGATCGAGTCGGGCAATCTCGACTATCTCGCCGAATCGCACGACGACACGCGGTTGCGCCTGGCGCGCACCGAACTCGCCTGGCGCGAAGGCCGTCCCGACGACGCCGCGCGCGAAGCACAGCTGTTGCCGAACGGACGCTGGCCCGACGGGAGCGAAGACGTGCTCGCGGCCAAGGCGTCGCTATGGCGCCAGCGCGTGCTGCCCGACAGCGCGTTGCCGGCGGCAGCGCTGCCGCCGGCGACGCACGACGCGCCCGGCGTGCGCCACGCCGCGCCGTACCGCGCGCTCGCCGAGGCCGAGCGTCTCGTGCGCGTCGATCGCGTCGCCGACGCCGAACGGCAGTACCAGGAGGCGCTGCGCCTCGCCGACGAAACCGGCGGGCCGCTCGTACTCACGACGATCGCCGCGTCGTACGTGCCGGTGCTGATCGGCGACGGCCGCACGCGCGACGCGGCGACGCTCGCGGCGCGCATCGCGGTCTGGGCGAGCGACGACTACGAGGCGGCGCTGATCCAGCTGCGCGTCGCGCACGCCCTCGGCGAGCGCACGGCGTGGCAGTCGGCGCTCGACAACGTGCGCCGGCTCGCCGGCGAGCGCCGCGTGCCGGCCGAACTCGAAAAGACGCCGCCGGAGCGTGCGGCACCGGAGCAGGTAAGACACTGATCCGTCACGCTTCGTCATACGCCTGACATCGGTCTTACACGAAGCGCGGCCGGCAGAAGCGGCGAGGAAGACGATCGGAAGGCCCGGCGAATGGACGCGAGGCGGGGCGGCGGCCTAGAACCGGGGCTCCGCCGTCCGTGCCGGCTTCCACCGGCGCGCCTTGCCAGCCCAACCACGCCACGCCATGAAACCCATACTCGTTTTCCTCTTCGCCGCGTTCGCGGCCGGCGCCGTACACGCCGACACGGCGCCTGCGCAGACGGTCGCGTCCGTCTCGCGTTCCGGCCTGCCGACAGGGTGGTCCGTCCGGCTCACGCCGCAGCAGCTCATCCACAACGCGCGGGTCGCCGACTGTTTCGACCGCGTCTTCCACGACAATCTCGACGGCGGCGCTGGCCGCGGCTGCGCGACCGGAGACGGCGGCGGCCTGCAGGTGTACGCCGACCGCGCCGCGTTCATGTCCGCGCTCGCGCCGGGCTACGTCGAGAACGCGTTCGACGCCGTCACCCCGGGCATGTCGGGCGCCCTCCAGTACGCCACGGGCGGCTACGAGTACACGGTCTTCACGCAGTTCAACCGCGACGGCGGCCTGTACAACGGCGCCGGATTCGTCTCGACCGACCGCGTCGAAGACGCCGTGACGCTGTTTTTTCTGAGCGGCGCGCCGGTGCACGCGCTCGGCGCCGACCTGTGGCCGTCCGACTTCGCGTTGCATCGGGTCGACGGCATGATCTCGGTCGAGATCTGGCTCGAAGACGGCACGATCGAAACGGTGACGCCCGCCGGTCCCGGCGACTTCACCGGCTTCGTCTCCGAATCGCCGATCGTGATGGTGATCGTCGACGCGCCGGACCTCGCGTCGGTCCCGCCCGCGCAGTCGCCCGATCGCTGGGCGACGCTCGACAACCTCGTCATCGGAGACGTGCCGTGAGCGCGCGCTCCCTTCCCGCCATCGGAAACGCCACCGTGCCCTCGATCTTCCTGCGCGCCGTGCTGGCGCTGACCGGCTTCATCGCGTTCGTCCACACCGCCCGCGCCGACATGGCCGTCAGCGCGACCAGCCCGCAGAGCACCTACGTCGCGGGCCGCACCAACACGTTCGCGCTCGATCTGAAGCTCACCTCGGCCGCGTGGGAGAACGTCGACAACATCCGCTTCGCGACGCCGGCCGGCGTCGCGATCTCGGCGATCCGCCATATCGACGGCTTCCACACCTGCCCCGACGGCATCCGGCTCGTCCTCGGCATGGGCACGCCGTCGGGCGGCTGGGTGCATCCGGGGCATCCGAGCGGCTGCGGCTATTTCGGCGGCGCGCCGTACGGCGAACCGCAGGCCGTGCAGGTGGACCTGGACATCCCGGCGGCCTACGCCGGCAGTCTGCCGCTGACCATCTATGCCGACGGCGACACGTGCTGCGGCGACGCTCCGCACGACGGCAACGTGACGCTGACGTTCGCGCCCGACCCGACGATCGTCGCCGGCGCGCCGCGCGCGGCGGTCGGGCCGGACACGCTCGCCGTCGCGATGAAACGCGAGGCGACGCAGAACGCGGCGCTCGGCATCGTCAACGTCGGCGGCGGCACGCTCGGCTACGCCGTGGCGTTCGCCGACGGCCAGGCCGCCGACTGCGCGACGCCGGCGAACCTGCCGTGGCTGCGCGCGACGCGTACGAGCGGCGCGCTCGCCGCCGGCCAGAGCGCCGACGCCGGGCTCGTCGTCGACACGCACGGCCAGGCGGCCGGCACGTACACGGCGCTCGTGTGCGTCGCGACGAACGATGCGAGCGCGTCGATGCGCTTCGTGCGCGTCACGGCCGACGTGTCGGCCGACGCGTGCGACGCCGACGATCGCGTGTTCGCCGACGGCTTCGACGGCATCGCGGCCGCGTGCGGCGAGGCGCGCGGCGTCTACGCGAACCGCGACGCGTTCGTCGCGAGCGTCGCGCCGGGCTACAGCGAAGAGCGCTACACCGGCCTGCGCACCGGTTATCTCTACGGGCCGGTGGAGTTCGGCAACGACGACTGGCGCTACCGCGTGTACTCGCACGACGGCGCGGTCGGCGGCCTGTACCTGTTCCCCGGCGCGGGCGTGATGTCGACGGCGGCGGCGTTCGACCATCTGACGATCACGTTCACGGGCGCGCCGGTGACGGCGCTCGGCGGCAACTTCTACGGCACGCTGTTCCACACGAACACGAGCACGACGATGCACGTCGTGCCGACGACGCGCGTGGTGCTGACGCTCGACGACGGCACGGTCGAGACGTTCACCGCGAGCGCGCGCGACGCGTTCCGCGGCATCGTCGCGACGAAGCCGATCCGCACGCTGACGATCGCGACGCCCGACGAGGACGTCGACGGCAATATCGCCTGGGGCGTGGCGGACAATCTGATCGTCGGTCGCCGCCGGTAGTCGGAGCGCTGACGGGCCGGCGCCGCCGACCCGTCAGCGCAACCGCAGGCGCAGCCGCGCCGGTTTTTCGGCGGCGAGGCGGATCACCGCGTCGACGTCGCCCGCGGCGTCTTCCGGCACGAGAAAATCCTGCTCGAAAAGAAACGGCTGCGCGACCTGCGGCGCGTTGTCGTACGTGCCGTTGCAACGTGTCGGTACGTCGCGCCGCGCGGCCGTCACGCCGGCGCCGGGATTCCAGCGGCGCCCACGACCGTCGACGAGTTCGAGCGTGCAGCGGTCGAGCGCTTTCACCGCGGCCTCGTCCTTCGCGCGCAGCGCGACGCGCACGCGTACGAGGCGCGTGCCCTGCGGCAGCGTCGCCGCCGTCAGCGCCTTGCCGGCATCGGGCGGTTGCCCGGCCCAGGTGTCGTAGCGATCGATGCGCCACTCGCTGCCGCCGTAGTCCTGCGTCGCGCCGACGGCGGCGACGGTTTCGACCACGGCGTGCTTTGTACGGTATTCCAGAAAGTCGTCGCCGCTCGCGGTCCACAGCGCGAGCGGCGCGAGCACGACGAGTGCGGCGAGGCCGCGGCGATACGTGCGGCTTGCGCTCATCGCCGCACCAGGTCGTAGAACTCGCGCGGCGCCGGCGCCGCGGCCAGGCGCAGATCGAGTTGCAGTTCGGAATCGAGGATCGCGATCGGCGAATCGGCGAGCACGAGTTGCGCGCCGGCGACCTGGTCGGCCGGCAGTTCGAAAACGAGCACGCCGCGGCTTTCGATGCCGGGCTGCAGTTCGGCGCCGCTCAGCTGCCGCGTGCTGCCGAGCCGTTCGGTGCGCGCATAGCGGCGGCCGTCGCGCGTCAGGATCTGCGCCTTGCCGATCGACACCGGTTCGTCGACGGCTTTGGCGGTCGCGTCGACGACGAGCCAGACGCCGCTCGTGTCGTGCTGCGACAGCGATTCGGGCACGCCGGTTTTTTCGGTGCGGATCGCGCGCGCGGTCAGAACGGTGTCGGCGCGCGCGGCGAAGCGGCGCGCCTGCGTCCACTCGCCGAGCACGCCGCGTTCGACGATCGGGCCGGTCATGCCGTCGTAGTTCGGTATCGACTCGCGCATGGCCAGGAGCAGCGCGAGCGACACGAGCACCCGCCATGCCGAACGCCGTCGTGCCGCGGCGAGCGTGCTCACGGCGCACCTCGCGCGTCGGGCGATTCCACCTTGAGTTTCACCTGAGCCATCGGTTTGGGATTGAACCAGCCTTCGCCGCCGAGCAGGTTGTCGCGGTCTTTGTGGATTTTGCTGATCACCGTGACCGGCAGCGGATCGGGAATCGTCGTGCCGAGCGGAATCTCCCACGACAGCGCGACACGCTCGGTCATCTTCGGATGCAGCGCTAACAGGATCGTGCCGTCGCGCAGCAGCGTCATCGCCGGCAGCGCCTTCGGCGCGATCGCGGAAAGCTCGACGCGCAGCGCCGACGCGATGTCGTTGCTCGACGCGTGCGTGCGATTGGTCAGTTCGGCCTCGACCGTGAGCGCGGCCTTGCCGGTCGGCACGGCGCGGCCGTCGGGGCGGCGGGCGCTGAGCGTCGCGCGGTGCACCGCGACGCGCCATTGGCCGGTGTCGATCGCCTTGCCGGCGTCGAGTTTCGGCAGCGCGGGTTTCGGTGCCGCGGCGAAACCGCCGGCGAGCCATGCGACGAGCACGGCGATCGCGCCGACGCTGCCGACGACGATCCATGTCGACCTGCGCTCCTCGATGCCGTCGAGCGCGCGCAGGGAAGGCAGGCGAAGTTTCAGAAGGCAGTCTCGCGCGTGAACCTGTGCGAAGTGTCGCATGCGCGCCGGCACGTCGTTGCTGAACGTGTCACCGATTCAACGCGGGGGAAACACGCGCGGCCGTCGCGACGACGGCCGCGCGATGTTCTGCGCGGGGCTTACGCCGCGCGCGCGGCGGCGAGTGCCGGCGCGGCGGCGCTGCCGTTTTCGGCGCGTGCCGCAAGCTGCCGCCAGTGCGGCGGCTGCGGCCAGTCCGGCGTCGTGACGCCGTCGAGCACGCGGCGCAGGCCGCGGCGGTCGAGCTGCGGCGCGAGATCGGCGATGAGGTCCAACGCGTAGTCGCGCAGCACGCGGTCGCGGCGCAGCACGACCCACGTCGTGCAGACCGGAAACAGGCCCGGCGCCGGCAGCGCCTTGAGATCGACCTGGTCTTCCGGCGTCATCGCCATCTCGGCCAGCACGCCGACGCCGAGACCGGCGCGCACGTACGTCTTGATGAGATCGGCGTCGCGCGCGGTGATCGCGATGCGGGGCAGGAGGCCCGCGCCGAGAAACGCGCGGCGCAGCGACGAGTCGGGCTTGAGCGACGATTCGTAGCTGACCAGCGGGTATTCGGCGAGTTCGTCCAGGCGCGGCGCGGCGTCGAGCCGGGCCAGCGGATGCGAGCGCGGCACGAGCACGTGGCGGTCCCAGCGGAACAGCGGCACGGCGAAGCCGCCCGCGGGTACGCTGCCGGCCGTCGAGACGAGCGCGATGTCGGCTTCGCCGCGTTCGAGCAGTGCCAGCACTTCGGCGTCGCCGCTGGGCTTCAGGTGCACGCTGACCTGCGGGTAGCGGCGCTTGAGCGCGGCGACGGTGCGCGGCAGTACGAAGCGGGCTTGGGTATGGGTCGTGGCGATGCGCAGTTCGCCCTGCGCTTCGTTGCGCAGATTCGCGGCGAGCGCGCGGATGTTGGCGGCCTCGGCGAGGATGACGCGCGCGCGGTCGATGACCTGCACGCCGGCGGGCGTTATGCGTTCGAGGCTTTTGCCCTTGCGGGCGAAGATCTGGAAACCGAGTTCGTCTTCAAGCTGCTTCAACTGCTTGGAGATGCCCGGCTGCGTGGCGTGTACGCGCTCGGCGGCGAGCGTGATGTTCAGGCCGGAATCGGCAATGGCAATCAGGTAGCGCAGTTGGGTCAGGGTCATGACGGCCTTCTCTGAGGAGATCGCAAGAGTTCGGAGGCGACGGCTACGTTGCGCCAATACGTAAACGAATAATTCGTACAGATTCGATTGAGGGTATTCATCGGTTTCATAGCGCTCTCCACTGCGGTGATGTTCGCCCCGGACCGGCTCTTTGAGGTCGGCCTCTGATGCGAACGGGGTTGATACGATCATAACCACGGATCATTTGGCCGTCTATACGGCTCTCCGTGGAGACATGCCGCGAGGGCATATCGGCAAAGCGTTTGCTCACTTCCGTGCGTCGAGGTCGGCCCTCAGCATGATCGGCAGGCACGCGGTACCGGTTCGAGCCGTATCTCCGCGTATTCCCGACGATTTATGCAAAGTGCCGCCATGTCCTCGCCCCGACTGTATCCGATCTTTGCCGAACTTTCCGCCCGACCGGTACTGGTCGTGGGCGGCGGCGCGGTCGCGCAGCGCAAGGTCGCGGCGCTGCTCGAAGCGGGTGCCGACGTGCGTATCGGTGCACCGGTACTGAATTGCGAACTGGCCCAGTGGGTTGACGCCGGCCGCGTGCGCTGGATCGAAGGCCGCTTCGCGCCCGAATGGCTCGACGACGTCTGGCTCGCGATCGCCGCGACGTCCGACGCGGCCGCGAACGCGGCCGTCGCGGCGGCGGGACTTGCGCGGCGCGTGTTCGTCAATGTCGTCGACGACGCGGCGCTGTCGTCGTTCCAGGTGCCGGCCATCGTCGATCGCTCGCCGCTCGTCGTTGCCATTTCCAGTGGCGGCGCGGCGCCGATCCTCGCGCGGCGCGTGCGCGAGAAACTCGAAACGCTGCTCGATCCGTCGCTCGCTTCTTTGGCGCGGCTGGCCGAGCGTTGGCGCGGGCGCATCCGTGGGCGCCTCGCCGACCTCGGCCGGCGGCGACGTTTTCTCGAACGCGTGTTCGACGGTCCGATCGCCGATCTCGTGCGCTCGGGCCGCGACGACGCGGCCGACGCCGCGCTCGGCGCGGCGCTCGATCGCGCCGCCGCACAGGCTTTGCCCCGAGGCTCGGTCGTCCTGGTCGGTGCCGGCCCGGGCGATCCGGGCCTCCTTACCTTGAAAGGGTTGCGCGCGCTGAACGAAGCCGACGTGATCCTGCACGACCGCTTGGTGAGCCGCGACGTGCTCGCGCTCGCGCGCCGCGACGCAACGTTCGTCGAAGTCGCGAAGGAAGCCGGCAACCACCGCACGACGCAGGACGGCATCCACGCGCTGATGCTCGAACACGCGCAGGCCGGACGCCGCGTGGTGCGGCTCAAGGGCGGCGATTCGTTCATCTTCGGCCGCGGCGGCGAGGAGCTGGAATTCCTGCGCAGCCACGGCATCGCCTACGAAGTGGTGCCCGGCATCACCGCGGCGCTGGCATGTGCCGCGTATGCCGGCATTCCGCTGACGCATCGCGATCACGCGCAGTCGGTGCGCCTCGTCACCGCGCACTGCAAGGATTCGCTCGACACGCTCGACTGGCGCGCGCTCGCGGCCGAGCGCCAGACGCTGGCCGTGTACATGGGCGTCGCCGGTCTCGAGGCGTTCGGCGCGCGCCTGATCGCCCACGGCCGAGCCGGGTCGACGCCGGCCGCGCTGGTCGAAAACGGCTCGCGCCGCGAGCAGCGCGTCGTGATCGGGCGGCTCGACGACATCGCGCGGCTGGCGTCCGAGCACGCCGTGCGCTCGCCGGCGCTGCTGCTGGTCGGCGAAGTCGCCGCGCTCGGCGCGCGCCTGCACTGGTACGGCGCGCCGCCGCTGCAAACCCCGACCTCTTATGCAAAAGCGGCATAAGCGCCGCGCCACACGGAAGCCCTGGCCATGATCTACGACAGCATTCTCGACACGATCGGCAACACGCCTGTCGTCAAACTGCACCGCATCGCGCCGAAGCACGTCGACCTGTACGTCAAGGTCGAGGCGTTCAACCCGGCCGGTTCGGTGAAGGACCGTCTCGCGCTCGCGATCGTGCTCGACGCCGAGCGCCGCGGCGTGCTCAAGCCCGGCCAGACGATCGTCGAGGCGACGTCCGGCAATACCGGCATCGCGCTCGCGGCGGTCGCGGCGGCGCGCGGCTACCCGTTCGTCGCGGTCATGACCGAAACGTTCTCGATCGAGCGGCGCAAGCTGATCCGCGCCTACGGCGGCAAGGTGATCCTGACGCCCGCGGCCGAGCGCGGCACCGGCATGGTGCGCAAGGCCGAAGAGCTCGCGGCGAAGCACGGCTGGTTCCTCGCGCGGCAGTTTCAGAATCCGGCGAATCCGGCGTGGCATCGCTCCACGACCGGGCCGGAAATCCTGCGCGACTTTGCCGGCAAGCGCCTCGACTATTTCGTCAGCGGCTGGGGTACCGGCGGCACGATCACCGGCGCCGGCGAAGTGCTCAAGCTCGCGCGGCCCGACATCCGCATCGTCGCGAGCGAACCCGCCGGCGCGGCGCTGCTGTCGGGGCACGAATGGAAGCCGCACAAGATCCAGGGCTGGACGCCGGATTTCCTCCCCGACGTGCTCAGCCGCACGATCGCCGACGAGATACTGCCGGTCGACGACCTCGTCGCGCGCGACACGGCGCGTCGCCTCGCGGCCGAAGAGGGCGTGTTCGTGGGGCTATCGTCCGGCGCGACCGTGGCCGCGGCACTGCGCGTCGCCGAAACCGCGCCGTCGGGTTCGGTCATCCTCGCGGTGCTGCCCGACACCGGAGAGCGCTACTTGTCGACGATACTGTTCGAAGGCGTCGCCGAGGGCTCGGACGACGAATGGCTGGCCGGTCTCGACGCGAAGGCGCAGGCGGCGTAGCGCGACAGACCGCTCGCGGCGGTCCGCCGCGGGCGCGTTCGGATCGCCGATGCACCGGCGTTTCCCGGGGCGTGGCACGATCGTCGTGCCGCGAGACTCGGGCCGCACCGGAGCACCGCATGACAACGCGTCGATTCG
Source organism: Tahibacter soli (assembly GCF_025717065.2). GTDB lineage: Bacteria > Pseudomonadota > Gammaproteobacteria > Xanthomonadales > Rhodanobacteraceae > Tahibacter > Tahibacter soli. The sequence goes on from NZ_JAOVZO020000017.1 coordinate 189,405, forward strand.
CCACGCTGTGCACGATCGCGCTGCTCGGCGCATGCCGATCCGGTCCGCCGACGCCGGCCGACTACCGCGCGCTCGGCGAAATCGCGTCGGGCGACGCGCGATTCGAAGTGCGCGACGCGTACGTCTGGCGCCAGCCGGTCGGCGACGCGACGACCGTGCTCCTGGCCGACCGCACGTTGCCCGAGCTCCCGGCCGACGACGCCTGGGCCGTGGTCGATCTCGCGCTGCTGCTCGCGTGGTCTCAGACGCCGCACGCCGAGCTCGCGCTCGACGGTCGCGGCGAGCTCACGCGCGTGTATTCGAGCAGCGGCGGGCGCGGGTCGAGCAACGCGGCGTGCGACGGCAATCCCGGCGCGTGCGACGCGTCGGTCCTGTACGTCGGCAGCGATGCGATCGACGCGAGCTACGCGTTCGGCAAGGAATACGACGCGACCGTCGTCGCGCCGATCCATCGGCAGTCGCAGGTGCAGGTCGCGATGATGGACCGCTCGTCCGACCGCATGCCGCGCGAGGCGAGCGTCAAGCGCGTCGACGATCACGACCGCATGGCCGAACGCTACTCGCGGGTGCGCGCCGCGCTCGACCAGAACTCGGCGATGGCGTTTCTCGAAGCGAACGGCTATGACAAGCCGACGCGCGAGGCGCTGGCCGCGTTCGACGGCATCGCCGGCGGCGTGCAGTGGCTCAAGCAGCAGTGTCCGCAGGCGACGTCGTTCGAAGGTTTCGGCAACGACGGCGCGTTCGGTTCGCTGCTGGTCAGGAGCGGCGAGCGCGAGATGGCCGTCTACTTCATGCGCCGCGGCGACGAATGGCTGCTGCACAGCTGTGGCGAGTAGCGCTATTTTTTCTTCCTGCGCGCGTCGCGTTCCGCGCGCTCCGCCGCATGCTCCTCGCGAATCTTCTTCTGCACGACATACGGCGCCCACAGCGCGAACGCCTCGCCGGCGAGCAGCACGCACCACATCAGTTCGGCGCGGTTGCGGCGCGAGGCGTCGGCGGCGACGAGAAACCCGAACCCCGCGACGATCAGCACGAACAGCCGCAGGCCGAGGCTCAGCGAGCCGAGAAAGACGAACGGCGGACCTTTGCGGCGATACGCGGCGACGTCGCCGGCCGTCGCCGCGACGAGTCCCACGCCGGCCGCGAGCATCGGCCAGAGCATGCCCTGCACGCGCACGTAGTCGGCGATCGTATTCACGGTGAGCATCAGCTGGCGGTCGAGGCCGATCTGCGCGCGGTCGGCGCGAAACCACGACCACGCGAGAAACACGATCGCGACGATCGCCCAGAAGCGCACGCCGGAAACCACCTCCTTGCGGAACTGCGCGTCGCGTACGACCGTCGCGGCGAGCGCGAAGCCGATCAGCACGCCCGCGGCGATTTCGCCGGCCATCGGCAGGAGCAGCGCGCCGGCGGTCGCGCCGCGATGGTGGATCGCGTGCCAGGTGAATCCGAACACGAGCGCGAGCGTCGCCACGCGCAGCCCGATCGACAGCGGCTCGGGCTTGGGCCAGCGCTCGAGCATCGCGGCTTCGAACGCGGCGTCGCCGACGGGATCGTTGCTGACCGGCCTTGCGGATTTGCGGCGTGACACGGCAGCCCCCTTGATGCGCGACAGGCTACCGAACGTCGCGGTGCCGGTCGATCGAACACGCCCGTGCCGCGGCCGCGTTCACGCCGCGGCGATCGCCTCGATCTCGAGCAGCCACGCCTCGTCGTAGATGCCGGCGATGACGACGGTCAATGCCGGCGTGCGCGCGCCGAGCACCTCGCGGCGAATCGCGCCGTTCGCTTCGCGATAGCGCCGGTCCGACAGATACGTCGTCACTTTCACGAGATGGTCGAGACCGAGGCCGGCCGCCGCGAGCTGCGCCTCGACGTTGCGCCACACGAGCCGGCACTGCGCGTCGAAACCGGCCGGCACGTCGCCGCCCTGCGCGACCGGAATCTGCCCGCTGACGAAGAGCAGGCGTTCGCAGCCGCGAACGTCGACGGCTTGCGCGTACGAGCCCGACGCGGCCGGCGCGCCGCTCGCGTTGATCGATCGGATGTCCATCGGCCGATGCTACGCGACCGTGCGCCCGCCGCGACGCGCGGCGCGACGAGCCGTGCGAACCCCGCGGCGGAACCCGTGCCGTTGCATGCCCCACACTCACGAAGGAGCACGCCGATGCGCAGCAATCGTCTGACCCTGGCCGTCGCGACGGCCCTGACCCTCGTCGTCGCCGGCTGCGCCGAGCGTTCCGAGCCGAAGCGCGACGCCGTCGCGGTGCTGGTGCAGGGCAAGCAGCAGCCCGCGCCGCCGCCGGCCGACGCAAAGGCGAAAGACCAGGACGAGCAGAAGCTCGAATCGATCGTCGTGACGGGCAGCCGCATCCGCGCGGTCGACCTCGAAACCGCGCAGCCGGTGGTCGAAGTCGACCGCCGCGCATCGCAGACGTTCGCGCCGGCCCCGATGGTGCAGGCGCCGGCGCGGGGCGGCATCGCCTTGCCGCAGAACACCGAGCGCTATCAGGACCACGCCGACAATCCCGTGCACCGCGCGGCCGAAGAGCCGGTCTCGACGTTTTCGATCGACGTCGACACCGGCAGCTACGCGAACGTGCGCCGCATGCTCACGGACGGGCAGCTGCCGCCGGCCGACGCGGTGCGCGCCGAGGAATTCATGAACTATTTCGACTACGGCTACGCGCCGCCGGCGACGCGCGAGGTGCCGTTCCGCGTGACGACCGAAGTCGCGCCGGCGCCGTGGAACGCGCAGCGGCAGCTGATGCTCGTCGGTATCAAAGGCTACGAAGTGCCGAAGTCGCAAATTCCCGCGGCGAACGTCGTGTTCCTGATCGACACGTCGGGCTCGATGGACGAACCGAACAAGCTGCCGCTGCTGCGCGACGCGTTCAAGCGCATGGTGCCGAACCTGCGCGCGCAGGATCGCGTCGCGATCGTCGTCTACGCCGGCAGCGCGGGGCTCGTGCTCGAACCGACGCCGGGCGACCGGCACGAGCGCATCGTGGCGGCGCTCGACTCGCTCGCGGCCGGCGGTTCGACCAACGGCGGCGCCGGCATCGCGCTCGCGTATACGCTCGCGCAGCAAAGCTTCATCAAGGGCGGCGTCAACCGCGTGATCCTCGCGACCGACGGCGATTTCAACGTCGGCACGACCGACGATGAGGCGCTGAAGACGCTCGTCGCCGAGAAGCGCAAGTCCGGCATCGCGCTGACCACGCTCGGTTTCGGCGAAGGCAACTACAACGACCAGCTGGCCGAACAGCTCGCCGACGTCGGCAACGGCAATCACGCGTACATCGACACGCTGGCCGAAGCGAACAAGGTGCTCGGCGACGAGCTGTCCTCGACGATGCTCACGATCGCCAAGGACGTGAAGATCCAGGTCGAGTTCAATCCCGCGCTCGTCGCCGAATACCGGCTGATCGGCTATGAAAACCGCGTGCTGCGCGGCGAGGATTTCAACAACGACAAGATCGACGCCGGCGAGATCGGTGCGGGCCACGACGTCACGGCGCTGTATGAAATCACCCTCGTCGGCTCCGGCGGCGAGACGAGCGACGCGCTGCGCTACGGCGCGAAGCCGTCGGCGCCGGCTGCCGACGCCAACGAGCTTGCGTTCGTGAAGCTGCGCTACAAGCAGCCCGACGCGGACGTCAGCAAGCTCGTCGCGTTTCCCGTCAGGCGCGACGCCGTCGCCCGCGAGGCCGGCGAAAACCTGCGCTTCGCCGCGGCGGTCGCGGCGTTCGCCGACCGCCTGCGCGGCGGCTCGCATCTGGGCGATTTCGACTTCGCCGCGATCGGGCGGCTCGCGGGCGGTGCGCAAGGCCGCGACGCGTCGGGCTATCGCGGCGAGTTCGTCCGGCTGGTCGACCGCGCGGCGAGCCTGTCGGCGACGCCGGTGGCGGCCGTGCAGATCGCGGAACCTACGGCGCGACGGTAACGAGCAGCGGACTGTCGAACATCGCCTGCGGCGAGATCACGGTCTCGCCGAGCGGAATCTTCGCGCCGTAGCGCTCGGCCAGCTTCGCCTTGACGATCGGATCGTCGAGGTCGAAGTCGGCCAGGCGCTGCGTCGCGCCGATCTCGACGCCGAGCGCTTCGCGGTACGCCTTCCACACGAGTTCGGAACAATAGATGCGCGTGTCGGACCATTCGAACGCGAGATCGTACGGGCGTCCCTCGAAGCGCAGCGCGGCCTTGCGCAATCGCTGCATGGCTGCGGCGTCGAGCTTCATGTCCGCATCGCGCCAGCGTTTGACGACGTAGCGGCCGCCTTCGCCGCGCGCGATCCAGCGGTCCAGCGGCGTGTAGCGCACCGGATTGACCGCCTCGTACACGAACGGCTTGCCGTCGCGGTACAGGATCATGCCCATGTGGCTGTAGCGCGAATGCGTCGCGCGCTGGATCGCCGCGCTCTGGTTCGACCGCGACGTGTGGAAGATGATGTCGCCGTCGCGCAGCGGTTGCGCGCGTGCGGTGCAACTCGACACGACCACGGCTAAACCGACGATGACCCAGGGCCGCATGCGAACTATCCGTTGCGAAAGACCGCGGGCATCATAGCCGCATGCGCCGACTCGCGATCATCGCCCTCGTTGCCGCGTGCTGCGCGTATGCGCTGTACGCCGGCCTGTTCTGGCGCCAGCAGCGCTACCTGTTGTTTCCGATCGCCTCGCCCGAGCGTCATGCGCTGCGCGCGCCGCTGCCGCAGTACGGCCGGCTCGTCGAGCTGCCCGCTTCGTTCGGTACCGCGCGCGCGGTGTTCCTGCGCGGCCCGCAAGGCGTCGCGCCGGCCGTCGTGTACACGCACGGCAACGGCGAGATCGTCGACCAGCACGTGCGCGGCTTCGACGCGATTCGCGCGCTCGGCTTCCACGTGCTGCTCGTCGAATACCCGGGCTACGGCGGCGCCGACGGCGAGACGAGCCTTGAGAACATCGCACAGGCGTCGGTCGCCGCTTACGACTGGCTCGTACGTCAGCCCGACGTCGATCGCGAGCGCGTCGTCGCGATGGGCAAGTCGCTCGGCGGCGCCGCGGCGGCCGAACTGACGCGGCATCGGCCGGTGCGCGCGCTGGTGCTGCAGTCGACGTTCACCGCGGTCGCCGACTTCGCGTCGCAGCTGTATCTGCCGGCGTGGCTCGTGCGCGATCCGTTCGACAGCGTCGCACGCCTGCGCGCGTTCGCGGGGCCGGTGCTCGTCACGCACGGGCGCCGCGACGAACTGATTCCGTTCGCGCACGGCGAGCGGCTCGCGGCCGCGGCGCGCGCCGCGACGTCGCGCTGGTACGACTGCGGGCACAACGACTGTCCGTACGAGGGGGCGGACTATCTTGCACTGCTGGGCAACTTTCTGCAGAAAGCGGTGAAGTAGATTCTTGAACCCTCTCCCCCGAGCTTGCTTGGGGGAGAGGGCAGGGTGAGGGGGCGACGCTCGGCTCTGCCTCGCGCTCGACGAAGTGCGAAGCGTCGCCCCCTCACCCCGACCCTCTCCCCCGACACGGTCGGGGGAGAGGGAGTTTCAAGCCAGATACCCCCGTCCACCGCAAACGACGCCCCGGTGATATACGCCGCGGCCGGCGTGCACAGAAACGCGATCGTCGGCGCGATTTCGTCCGGCTGCGCGGCGCGGCCGAGCGGAATCGCGCGCAGCAGCGGTTTCAGGATATCGGGGTTCTGCGTCAGGGCGCTCGCGAACTTCGTGTCGGTCAGACCCGGCAGCACCGCGTTGACGCGCACGCCGTGCGGCGCGAGTTCGCGCGCCCAGCCCTCGGTCATCGACAGGATCGCGGCCTTCGAGAACGAATAGACGCCCTGGCCCGGCGCCGCGCGGCGGCCGTTCACCGACGCGACGTTGACGATCGCGCCGCCGCGCTCGCGCATGCGCCGCGCGGCCTGTTGCGTCATGTAGAAGTAGCCGCGGATGTTGACGTCGACCGTCTTGTCGTACGCGGCGAGCGACATGTCGAGCATCGGCCCGAAATACGGGTTCGCCGCGGCGTTGTTGACGAGAATGTCGAGCGGCGTACCGCGCGCGTCGATCGCGGTATACAGTGCGTCGATCGCTTCGATTTCGCCAATGTGCGCGGCGAGCGCTTCGGCGCTGCCGCCGGCGGCGCGTATCTCGCCCACGACGGCTTCGCAGGCGTCGACACGGCGGCTCGAGACGATCACATGCGCACCGAATGCGGCGAGGAGCCCTGCGGTCGCCGCGCCGATGCCGCGGCTGGCGCCGGTCACGAGGGCGGTCTTGCCGGTCAGGTCGAACAGGGTGTCTTTCATCGCGTCCTCGACATTCAAACGGGCGTATGGAGAATCGAAGCCTATCGCAGCAAGGGGAAGAATGATGCAGCCAGGTCGCGTTCTGATCACGGGTGCGGGCAGCGGCCTCGGCCGCGCGCTCGCGTTGCGCTATGCGAGCGCAGGCTGGCGCGTCGGTGTCGCCGACATCGTCGGCGAACGCGCCGAACTGGTCGCCGGCGAAGCGCGCACGCTCGGCGCGACCGCCGAGGCGTTCGTCGTCGACGTCGGCGACGACGCGTCCGTCGACCGTCTGCGCGACGCGGCGCTCGCCAAACTCGGCGGCATCGACCATCTGATCAACAACGCCGGCGTCAGCTCGGCCGGCAGTGTCATGGAAACGTCGCTCGACGACTGGCGCTGGATGCTCGACATCAACCTCATGAGCGTCGTGCGCGGCTGCCGGGCCTTTCTGCCGGCGATGGTCGCGCAGCAGCGCGGACACATCGTCAACACGGCCTCGTTCGCCGGCATCGCGTGCGCTTCGGGCATGGCGGCGTATTCGACCGCCAAGGCCGGCGTCATCGCGCTGTCCGAATCGCTGCGCGCCGACATGGCGGTCGCGCAGACCGGCGTGAACGTCTCGGTCGTCTGCCCGTCGTTCTTCCGCACGAATCTGCTCGAGAACTGGCGCGGCCCCGAACGCGCGCGGACGATGGCCTCGAAGCTGATGGACCGCGCCGGCGAAACGGCGGACGACATCGCCGGAGCCGTGTACGACGGCGTGATGGCCGGCCGCTTCATGATCGTGCCGACCTCGCCCGAGCGCACGCGCTGGCGGCTCAAGCGCTTTTTCCCGGAGTTCTATTTCCGCAAGCTGGTGCAGGCGCTGCGCGAGGCGGGCCGCACGCTATGAGCGAACTGCTGATCTACGGATCGAACGGCTACACCGGCCAACTGATCGTCGCCGAAGCGCTGAGGCAGGGTCTGCGGCCGGTGCTGGCCGGCCGCAACCGCGACGCGGTCGACGCGCAGGCGCGCGAGTTCGGCCTCGACGCGCGCGCGTTCGCGCTCGACGACCCCGACGTCATCGTGCGCGGCATCGCCGGCGTGCATCTCGTGCTCAACTGCGCCGGCCCGTTTTCGCAGACCGCGGCGCCGATGCTCGAGGCGTGCCTGGCCAACCATGCGCACTACCTCGACATCACCGGCGAAATCGACGTGTTCGCGCTGTGCCATCGCGCGCACGACCGCGCGAAGGAAGCCGGCATCGTCGTCGCGCCCGGCACCGGCTTCGACGTCGTACCGACCGACTGCACCGCGGCGATGCTCAAGCGCAAGCTGCCGGGCGCGACGCACCTCGTGCTCGCGTTCGAAGCCGGCGGCGGGCCGAGCCCCGGCACGGCGAAGACGAGCGTGGAGGGCCTCGCCAAGGGCGGCCGCGCGCGCATCGGCGGCGACGTCGTCGAAGTGCCGCTCGCGTGGAAGTCGCGCACGTTCGACCGCGACGGCGTGCCGCGCAGCGCGATGACGATTCCGTGGGGCGACGTGTACACCGCCTACGTGTCGACCGGCATTCCGAATGTGGAAACGTATATGGCCGTGCCGCCGTCGACGATCGCGCATGTCAGACGCCTGCGCTGGTTCAAGCCGCTGCTGGGCCTCGGCTTCGTGCAGTCGTTCATGAAGAAGCGCATCGACGCGAACACGCCCGGGCCATCGGCGTCGCGGCGCGAGGAAACCGACTGTCGCGTCTGGGGCGAGGCGCGCAACGCCCGCGGCGAGGTTGCGGCGCTGTCGCTGTCGGCGCCCAACGGCTATGCGCTGACGGCCACGGCGTCGGTCGGCATGGTGCGCGCGGTGCTCGCCGGCACGCGGCCGGGCGGCTTCTACACGCCGTCGATGCTGATGGGCGCGGACTACGTGCTGAGCCTGCCTGGGGTGACGCTGCATTCCGCCTGAAGGCGTAGCGTCGTCGGGGAACCTCATCCGCGGCGCGGATGTCATACGCCGCCTGTTAAACTTCCCGGTCCCCTCCGACCCGCCCTCAACCCATGTCCGAACTCAGAAACCGGAACCTCGGGCCGCTGCCGGCCCTGATCTTCTCGTCGCGCTGGCTGCAGCTGCCGCTGTACCTCGGCCTCATCATCGCCCAGGGCGTCTACGTCGTGCAGTTCTTGCGCGAGCTGTGGCATCTCCTGGAGACCACCATCCTGCACGGCGGCCTGTCCGAAGCCGCCGCCGCGGCCGGCCAGACGGCCGAAACCGCGATCATGCTCACCGTGCTGGGCCTGATCGACGTCGTGATGATCTCGAACCTGCTCGTCATGGTCATCGTCGGCGGCTACGAAACGTTCGTGTCGCGCCTGCGCCTGGAAGGCCATCCGGATCAGCCGGAATGGCTCTCGCACGTCAACGCCGCGGTGCTCAAGGTGAAGCTTGCGACGGCGATCATCGGCATCTCGTCGATCCACCTCCTGGCCACGTTCATCAAGGCCGAAAAGCTCGACGAAAAAACGATGCTGTGGCAGACGCTGCTGCACCTGACGTTCGTCGTGTCGGCCGTCGCGATCGCGTGGGTCGACCGCATCATGACGCCGCCGTCGAAAGTCGCGCGCGAGCATCACTGATCAATCGCGAGGCGGTCGCATGATCGCCTCGCGTATCGCCGCATCCGGTGCGCCGTCGTCGTAGCGCAGCGCGCCGGCCTCCCTGACGATGCCGAGCGCCGCGTACAGCGGCGCGAGATCCGGAAAACCCTTGCGCGCGTCGGCCTCGCGCCAGCGACGCGCGAATACGTCGGTGCCGGCGAGTTCGTCGAGTTTCGCCACGAACGCCTCGGGCTCCCACGCGCGCATGCGCGCAAGGCAGCATTGTTGAAAACGCGACAGGGCCACGTCGACGCCGAGCTTGCCGCGGCTCGCGCGGCGCAGTTCGACGTCGACGCCGAGCCAGTACGCTGCGCCCGCCCAGTACACGCGCATGTAGGCGCCGCGCGCATGCATGTCAGCGGTGATGTCGTGCAGCGTCATGTCGGCGCCGCGGGCTTTCATGCCGCGGCCGAAGCCGGCGTCGAGCAGGCGCCACGCCTGATCGGACGTCAGCTGGCCGGCGCGCGCGCGCAGCACGTTCTGCCAGTAGCTCGCGAGTCCTTCGGCGAGCCACGCGCCCGACTCGCCCAGGTACGGATGCGCGACATGCGACATCTCGTGGATCGCGGTCCAGTCGGCGACGAGTTCTTCGACGGGTCGCTTGGGGTCGACGTAGATCGTCAGCGCCTGGCCCTGGCCGCGCGTCGACTGCCCGAAGCCGACCGCGCCGCCGCGCGTCTTCGACGCGATCAGCTTCACCTGGATCTCATCGAGCGGCAGCCGGCCGTATGCGGCGAGGGCGCCGCGCACGACGGTGCGCATCCACTGCGCCATCTTGTCGGCCTCGTCGCCGCTCATGCCGCCGAGCGCGGCGATGCGCAGCACGCCGCCGGGCACCGTCACGTCGCGTTCGGGAAAGCGGCCGACCGCGACCATGCCCGCCCAGTCGTCGGGCGTCGCGGGAATGCGATAGCGACGCAGGCCCTCGCGGTCGGGCAGGCGCGTCCACGGCGTGGAAAACGCGTAGCCGCCGGGCAGGCGCAGCGTGGCGTCGGCCGGTGCGCCGGCATCGGTCGCGACGAGCCACTGCATCGGCGAAACGACGAGATCGCCGCCCACGCGCGCGCCGACGTCGCGCGCCTGCCGGTCGGCGAGGGCGCCGAGCGACACCGTGTACGCGAGGCATTCGCCGGCCTTCCAGTCCGCCGCGTCGAAGCCGCGTCCGCGGCGCGCGAGCGTGCCGCCGCGTTCGCGTGCGAGATCGTCGAGATTGGCCGCCGCGCCGGGGTCGAGGCGAAAGCGGCGCAGCGGCGCGGCTTCGTCGACGCAGACGCGGACGCGCATGCGCTCGTCGGCGGCATAGTCGAGTTCGTAGCGCACGGCCGCGGCCGGTGCGGCGGAAAGCGCGAGCAAAACCATGAGTGATGTCGGCATGAATCGATAGACCGCGAAACCGCGCATTCGGCTTTCGCCCCGATGATGAACCGGCTGCGCGTTCGGTGGTACCGTGCGCGCCGGCGGCGCTTGTGGCGTTGCGAATCGTCGAATTTCCCAATTGCGACAATGTCTTGGCGAGCCCGTGCCCGCCGGATGAGGGATTTTCCGGTCTTTCGCGTCCTTGGAGGAAGGCGCATGGACTTTCACGCACCAACACGGAGCAGACATGAATCACAAGCTGGTTTGCGCGGCGCTCGCCGCGGTTCTCGCAGGTACCGCGCACGCGGCCGACACGGGCTTCTACGTCGGCGGCGGCGTCGGCCAGTCGAAGTATTCCGACGATCTCGGCAATCAGGTGCGCCAGGCCTACGTCGGCCACACGGGTTTCGCCGTCACCGCGGTCGATCTGACCGACGACTCGGACACGGCCTACAAGATCTTCGGCGGCTATCGTTTCCTGCCGTGGCTCGGCGTCGAGCTTGCGTGGAACGATCTCGGCGAAGCGCGCAGCCACTACGTGCTGCACTCGCTCGTGCCGCTGACGAACGCCGACGCGATTCTCGACGGCCGCTACCAGGTCAAGGGTACGAGCCTGACCGTGTTCGGCGAACTCGCGTTCAACGACACGTTCTCGGGCATCGCGCGCGTCGGCGTGTTCGACGCGAACGTCGACTACGTGGAAACCGGCCTGCAGGCCTCCGGCGAACCGTGGTACTTCAAGGCGCCGGACGACAGCAGTACGAAGACGACCATCGGCCTCGGCGTGAACTGGCGCGTGACGCCGAACGTCGACCTGCGCCTCGACTACGACCGCTACCACGACATCGGCCGCCGCTTCGCGCTCAACGAAACCGGCAACGGCCGCTTCGACTACATCGACGTCGCGTCGCTGAACCTCGCGTATCGCTTCGGACAGTAAGCCCGCGCCGCGTTCGCCGCGGGGCATCGACGAAAACCCCGGCTTTCGCCGGGGTTTTCGTTCGCGCTCACCGGCGCGTGTACGTGATTTCCATCGTCTTGGCTTCGTTGCCGTCGTGCGTGTCGTACCAGTCGAACACGTAGTGATCGTCGTCGACGACGCGGAACACCTGGCGTACCTTCGTGCTCGTGCCGGGCTTCATCGGTCGGGCATCGAACCGTGGAACGTGTACGTCTTCTTCGCCGTGTCGTACGTGCCGTACGCGAGCCAGAATCCGGTCGACATCGAATCGATCCACGTCGAGAAGAACTGGTTCTTGAGGTTCTCGAAGCCGAGATAGCCCTGGCCTTCGAACTTCGCGCCGTTGAACTCGCCTTCCTGTCTGAACACGAGATAGCGGCCGTCGTACATCGGCGCGACGTTCATCGTGCCGGTGCTTTCCTGCGGCGGCGCCTTCGGGTCCATCCACATCTTCGTCGCGCTCGTCCAGTTGCCTTCGAAGAACTTGAGCTGCTTGTGCTCGGCGCGGATCTCGCTCATGCGCGCCCAGGCTTCCATCATCGCCTGCTGCTCGGCGCTCATGGCCGGTGCCGCCGCCGGCTTCTTGTCGTCCGCGCCGGCGCCCATCGACGCCAAAGCCAGGACCGCCGCGAGCGCGGCCGTCTTCGTCTTCGTCATGGTTGCTCTCCCGTTGCCCGTCAGGGGCGGGCCGATGCTACGCCTCGCGCATGACCGCGCAAAGTATCGACGTGGCGAAGTGGACGCGCCGTTGCGCGATCGCCCCGATGTTCAACCGGCCTCGGCCTTGAGCCGCTCGACGACGTCGAGCACGGCGCGGCGCCGCTGCAGCCGTCGCGGCAGCACGAGCCAGTACGCGTTCGGCACGGCGACGTAGCGTTCGCCGAACGGACACATGAGCCGCCCGGCCAGGATGTCGGCCGCTGCGAGCCGGCCGCGTGCGAGCGCGACGCCGAGTCCTTGCGCGGCGGCCTGCAGCACGAGATCGGACGAGGCGAAGCGCGCGCCTGTGCGCGTGTCGGCGCCGTTTCCGCCATATGCTGCGATCCATACCGGCCACGCGGCCTGCGGATCGCGATCGTGCAGCAGCGCGAGGCGCTTCAGGTCGCGCGGCGTGCGCGGCCGGCCGTGCCGTTCGTAGTACTCGGGGCTCATGACCGGAAACAGCGTCTCGTCCATCAGCGGCGTGCACTCGAGACCGGGCCACGGGCCGCGACCCATGCGAATGGCGATGTCGACGCCGGCCGCGGCGAGGTCGTCGAGGCCCTGATTCAACAGCACCGATACCTCGACGCCGCCGGCCTGCAGCGCGGCCAGACGCGGCAGCAGCCAACGCGCGCCGAACGACGGCGTCGTGGACAGCATGACGCCGCGGCCGTCGCGGTCCTCGCCGATCGCGTCGACGACGCTCGCGATGCCGGCTAGGCCGTCGAGCGTCGCCCGCGCGAGCGCGCGGCCCTGCGGCGTGACGTTCAACGCCGCGCGACCGCCGGCCGGTTCGATCAGGCGCACGCCGACGCGCTTTTCGAGTTCGGCGATGTGCCGGCTGATCGACGAATGCGCGATGCCCAGCTCGCGCGCGGCCGCGCGCACGCCGCCGTGTTCGACGGCGAGCGCGAATGCGCGCAGTGCGGCCAGCGGCAGGTCGTTCATGGTCGCAAAGATAGACCATTCTTCGCCTCAATTCGACCAGCACTTCGGGCGAGACTGGCGCTCCGGATCGCACAGGAGTCGCCATGAACACGTACTACGCCGTCGCCGCGCTGATCGCGCTCGGCGCGCTCACGCCCGGTCCGAACAACCTCGTCGTGCTCGGTGCCGGCGCGCGCGGCGGACTCAAGGCGGCGCTGCCGCCGATCGCCGGCATCGTCGCCGGATCGCTCGCGATGCTCGCCGTCGTCGCGGCCGGCCTGGCCTTGCCGCTGTCGTCGCCGCCGGCGCGAGCGCTCGCCGCGCTTGCGGGCGCCGCCTACCTCGCCGCGCTCGGCGTGCGTCTGCTGCGTGCACGGGCCGCGACGGATGCATACGCCGCCGCGCTGCCGCGCAACGCCGCCGGCCTGTTCGCGTTCCAGTTCGCGAATCCGAAAGCGTGGCTGCTCGCCGCGAGCGTCGTGGCGCTCGCACCGTCGCGCGATGCCGTGCTGTTCACGCTGTACGCCGCGATACCGGCCGTTTCGCTCGCGCTATGGGCCGGCGCCGGCGCGATGCTGGCGCGCTGGTTCCAGGCGCATCGGCGCGGCGTGGACATCGCCAACGGCGTGCTGCTGCTCGCGTTCGCGGCGTTCCTCGCGGTTGAAAATATCATGAAGATTTCGCTGTGAAGAAGGCCCTTTCGATACTCGGCATCGCCGGCAGTCTGCGCCGCGATTCGCTCAACCGGCGCCTCGTCGATGCCGCCGCCGCGCTCGCGCCGGACGACGTGACGATCGCGCGCTACGACGCGCTCGGCGCCGTGCCGATGTTCGACGAAGACGTCGAGGCGGCCGGCGAACCGGCGGGCGTGCGCGCGCTGCGCGACGCGGTCGCCGGTCTGCTGATCGCGACGCCGGAGTACAACCAGTCGTTTCCGGCGGTGCTCAAGAACGCGATCGACTGGCTGTCGCGCGGCGACGAGATGCTGGCGGGCAAGCCGGTGGCGCTCGTCGGCGCGACCGCGGGCCGCTGGGGCACGCGGCTTGCGCAGGCGGGGCTGCGTCAGGTGTTCGCGGCGACCGAATCGCTCGTTATGCCGTCGCCGATGCTGTTCCTCGCCGGCGGCGAAGCGCTGTTCGATGCGCAGGGCCGCCTGCGCGGCGACGAGCACGCGCGTCTTGCGCACTTCGTCGCCGCGTTCGCCGCGTGGACGCGGCGCTACCAGCCGATCGTGTTGCCGCTGCCGCCGAAATCCGTCGGCGCGTCGGCGTAGTGCGGCAGGTCGTCGACGACCGGATTGACCGCGTAGCGGCATTGAATATGAAACGCCGGCTTCGACACGCCCGGCGGCAGCCGCGCGCCGTTCACGCCGATCTGGTCGAACGCCGTCACTTCGGCGAACACCTGTATGCCGCACCTCGCGCAGCGATGGCGCGGCAGCGCGCGCAGCTTCCAGGTCTCGAGCGTGCCCCGCAGCACCGTCACGGCCGACTTCGGAAACAGCGCGACCGATACGTACGCGCCGCCGCTGACGGCCTGGCAGTCGTCGCAGTGGCAATAGAACGCGATGTCCGGCGCGCCTTCGAGGCGAACGCGCACGTCGCCGCACGCGCAGGCGATGTCGGTCGAGGTGCTCATGCGGCCTCCTGGAGTTTGCGCACGTAGTCGCCGAGCTGATCGAAGCATTCGAGCCAGCCTTCGTTGTGATCGTCGCGCGCCTTGGGGGTCGAGAACACGCCCTGTCGCATCGTCACGCGCGTCTTGCCGTCGACCGGTTCGAACCGCACGACGATCGTCGTGACATGGCCCGGCTTGCCGTCGGCGTCGTCCCACGCCTGCGTGAAGACGAGCCGTTCGTTCTCGACGACTTCCTGGTACACCTCGGTCGCCCAGTATTCGGCGCCGTCGCGACCGCGCATGCCGCAGCGCGACGTGCCGCCGGGCCGTACGTCCATCTGGCAGAAGAACAGCTCCAGCCCGTCGGGCGCCGACCAGCGCTTCGCGTGTTCGGGCGTCGTCCACACGGTGTAGACGAGACCGGGCGGCGCGTCGAAGACGCGGACGATTTCGAGCACGCGTTCGGCCGGTTCGGCCGGCACGGGGTCATTCCTTGCGGACATCGGATGTCTCCTTGGATTGCAGTTCGGCGAGATAGCCGTCGAGTCGGTCGAAGCGCGATTCCCAGAAGCGGCGGTACGTCGCGAGCCATGCGTTGACGTCGGCGAGCGGACCGGCCTGGAGCCTGCACGGACGCCACTGCGCGTCGCGGCTGCGCGAGATGAGGCCCGCGCGTTCGAGCACCTTGAGGTGCTTGGAGATCGCCGGCAGGCTCATCGAGAACGGCTCGGCCAGCGCGGTGACCGAGG
Organism: Tahibacter soli; assembly: GCF_025717065.2. Classification (GTDB taxonomy): domain Bacteria; phylum Pseudomonadota; class Gammaproteobacteria; order Xanthomonadales; family Rhodanobacteraceae; genus Tahibacter; species Tahibacter soli. The sequence goes on from NZ_JAOVZO020000017.1 coordinate 204,617, forward strand.
TCTCGCCGTCGGCGAGGCGCGCCAGCAGGGCGCGGCGCGTCGGGTCGGCGAGGGCGGCGAGCGTGAGGCTCAGCGGGTCGGGGGGCATGAATTAAACCGATTGGTTAATTTCGTGATTGGTTAAATACTCGGAGCGCCGGGTGTTGTCAACGGCCGCAATGTGCCGCGACCCGTGCGGGGCCTCCGATGCCCGTCATCCCAGCGCAAGCTGGGATCCAGTTTTTTGCGTTAAGAAGCAACGGCTGGATCCCAGCTTGCGCTGGGATGACAAACCCCGGGGTCGCATGCATTTGCACGTCCATACGTCCAGACGTCCAAACCCAGGCAACGACGCCAAAAACTACATAAGCACCGGAATTTGACGAATCAGTGCTCCATTGCGCCGATATCGGTCAAAAATACGCCCCGTAATTGACAGCCCCACAGAATCGCAACTAGCTTCGGGTCCATGACGCAGCGCAACAGCCACGACCAGAACCGCACCGCCGAGCTCTCGCTCGGTCTTGCGATCCTGCGTGCGCAGAGCGTCCGAATTTCGCTCGTACTCGTCCTCGTACTTCTTATTACCTCCGGAGGTGCGGGTTAAGGGCGCGCGAGTCTGAAACACCAGACGAACGAAACCAGAACCCCGCCTCCGGCAACGGAAGCGGGGTTTTTTTATGCCCGGCCCGCGAACAGCGGCCATGCAGATGACAAACCCCGACAACACGCAAGCCCCCGACGACACGCGAGTACGCGTGTTCGACACGACGTTGCGCGACGGCGAGCAGGCGCCGGGTTTTTCGATGACGCGGGCGCAGAAGCTGCGCCTCGCGCACGCGCTCGCCGAACTCGGCGTCGACGTGATCGAGGCGGGCTTTCCGCAGGCGTCCGACGGCGACTTCGCGTCGGTGCAGGCGATCGCCCGCGATGTGCGCGGCAGCCGCATCTGCGCGCTCGCGCGCTGCCAGACCGGCGACATCGAAACCGCGGCGCGCGCACTCGAACCCGCGACCGCCGCGCGCATCCACGTGTTCATCGCCACGAGTCCGCTGCACCGCGAGCACAAGCTCGGCATGTCGAAGGCGCAGGTGATCGACGCCGCCGTCGCCGCCGTGCGCCGCGCGCGTGAACTGTGCACCGATGTGGAATTTTCCGCCGAAGACGCGATGCGCAGCGAACCGGACTACCTCGCCGAGGTGTTCGCCGCCGTCATCGAGGCCGGCGCCACGACGCTGAACGTGCCCGATACCGTCGGCTACACCACGCCGGCGGAAATGGGCGAGCGCATCCGGTATCTCAAAGCGCACGTACGCGGCATCGAGCGCGCCGTGCTGTCGGTGCACTGCCACGACGATCTCGGCATGGCGGTCGCCAACAGTCTTGCCGCCGTCGCGGCCGGCGCGCGCCAGGTCGAATGCACGCTGACCGGCATCGGCGAGCGCGCCGGCAACGCCGCGCTCGAAGAAGTGGCGATGGCGCTGGCGACGCGCGCGGAACTGTTCGGCGCGGCGACGAACTTGAAAACGCCGAAGCTGTATCCGACCGCGCGCCTCCTCGCGCAGATCACCGGCCAGCCGATTCCGCGCAACAAGGCGATCGTCGGCGAGAACGCGTTCGCGCACGAGTCGGGCATCCACCAGCACGGCATGTTGAAGCATCGCGGCACGTACGAAATCATGCGGCCCGAAGACGTCGGCTTCGCGCGCTCGCAGCTCGTGCTCGGCAAGCACAGCGGGCGTCACGCGCTGCGCGAACGGCTTGCCGCGCTCGGCCACCAGCCGGCCGACGCCGAACTCGACCAGATCTTCACGCGCTTCAAGACGCTCGCCGACAAGAAGCGCGAAGTGTTCGACAGCGACCTCGAAGCGCTCGCGCTCGGTCGCGACGGCGAAGCGCTCGGCCCGTGGCGCATCGTGCAGTTGAACGCGACCTCGCACCTGGGCGGCAGCGGCTCGGCGTCGGTGCGCCTCGCGCACGAGGACGGCCGCGGCGCGAGCGAAGCGGCGATCGGCGACGGTCCGGTCGACGCCGCGCTGCGCGCGATCGGCCGCGCGGTCGGCCAGACGTTCGAACTCGTCGACTTCAACATCCGCGCGCTGTCCGAAGGCGGCGACGCGCAAGGCCAGGCGACGCTCGGCGTGCGCCACAACGGCAAGGAACTGCGCGGCCGCGGCGTGTCGACCGACATCGTCGAGGCCGCCGCGCTCGCGGCGCTCGAAATCGCCAACCGTATCGAGCGCGCCACACCCGCATCCACCGCAACGACCCCGCTAGCCGCGGTCAACGACCGCTGAGGAACGACGATGAAAGCGCCCCAACTCATCTGGCACAACGGACGCATCAAGCCGTGGCACGAGGCCACGGTCAACGTCGGCGCGCACGCGCTGCACTACGGGTCGTCGGTATTCGAAGGCGAGCGCGTCTACGCGACGAACCACGGCCCCGCGTTCTTCCGCCTGCGCGACCACACCGAGCGCCTGTTCCACTCCGCGCGCGTCTACGATCTCGACATCGCGTACAGCGCCGACGACATCGACGCCGCGTGCGCGCAAGTGGTGCTCGCCAACAAGCTCGGCAGCGCGTACCTGCGGCCGATCGTGTACCGCTCGGGTTTCACCTTCAGCCTCGCGCCGCCGCGCGACACCGCCGTCGACGTCGCGATCATCGCGATCGAATGGGGCAGCATGCACGGCGCCGCCGCGCTGGAGCAGGGCGTCGACGTCTGCGTCAGCTCGTGGAACCGCGCGGCGCCGAACACCTATCCGAGCGGCGCGAAAGCCGGCGGCAATTACTTGAACAGTCAGCTGATCGCGCAGGAAGCCGTGCGCGGCGGCTTCGTCGAAGGCATCGCGCTCGCGCCGGGCGGACTCTTGTCCGAAGGCGCCGGCGAGAACCTGTTCATCGTTCGCAACGGCAAGATTTATACGCCGACGGCCGGTGCGAGCATCCTGTGCGGCATCACGCGAGACACGGTGATGACGCTCGCGCAGGAACTCGGCTATCAGGTGATCGAACAGGCGCTGCCGCGCGAAATGCTGTACTTCGCCGACGAAGTGTTCATGACCGGCACCGCCGCGGAAATCACGCCGGTGCGCTCGGTCGACCGCAAGCCGGTCGGCGAGGGCAAGCCCGGTCCGGTGACCCGCGCGCTGCAGCGCGCGTTCTTCGGCCTGTTCGACGGCTCCACCGAAGACCACTGGGGCTGGCTCACGCCGGTGACCGCGACGGCGTACGCGAAGGAGGCCGCGTGATGGCCGCGCGCACGCTCTTCGACAAACTGTGGGACGCGCATGTCGTGCGTCCCGAAACCGACGCGACGCCGGCGATCCTGTACGTCGACCTGCACCTGATCCACGAAGTGACTTCGCCGCAGGCGTTCGCCGAACTGCGTGCGCGCGGCCTGACGGTGCGCCGCCCGGAACGCACGCTCGCGACGCTCGACCATTCCACGCCGACGACGCCGCACGACGATCTCGGCCAGCCGGTGTACGCGTCGGAAGAAGCGGCGGCGCAGGTCGCCGAACTCGAACGCAACTGCGCCGAATTCGGCATCCGCCTCAACGGCTGGGACAGCGAGCACCGCGGCATCGTGCACGTGATCGGGCCCGAACTCGGCGCGACGCAGCCGGGCATGACGATCGTCTGCGGCGACAGCCACACCTCGACCCACGGCGCGTTCGGCGCGCTCGCGTTCGGCATCGGCACGACCGAGGTCGGCCACGTGTTCGCGACGCAGTGCCTGTTGCAGCAGAAGCCGAAGTCGCTCGCGATCCACGTCGACGGCGCGCTGCCGGCCGGCGTCGGCGCGAAGGACCTGATCCTGCACGTGATCGGCAAGATCGGCGTCAACGGCGGCACCGGCCACGTCATCGAGTATCGCGGCGAGGCGATCCGCGCGCTGTCGATGGACGAGCGCATGACCGTCTGCAACATGTCGATCGAGGCCGGCGCGCGCGCGGGCCTGATCGCGCCCGACGAAACGACGTTCGCGTACCTGAAGGGCCGTCCGCTCGCGCCGCAGGGCGCCGCGTGGGACCGCGCGGTGGACGCGTGGAAAACGCTGCGCAGCGACGACGGCGCGACGTACGACCGCGAAGTGCGCATCGACGCGCGCGCGGTGCGCCCGACCGTCACCTACGGCACGCACCCGGGCATGGCCATCGCGCTCGACGCGCCGGTGCCGGCCGCGGCGAGCCTGCAGGAGCGCCGCGCGCTCGACTACATGCGCGTCGAGGCGGGCCGACCGGTCGCCGGCATGCCGGTCGACGTCGTGTTCGTCGGCAGCTGCACGAACTCGCGCATCGGCGACCTGCGCGACGCGGCCGACGTGCTGCGCGGACGCCGGCTCGACCCGCGCGTGCGCATGCTCGTCGTGCCCGGCTCGGTCGCGATCAAGCGCGAAGCCGAACGCGAAGGGCTCGACCAGGTGTTTCGCGCCGCCGGCGCCGAGTGGCGCGAACCGGGCTGCTCGATGTGCATCGCGATGAACGGCGATCTCGCGCAGCCGGGCCAACTGGTCGTCTCCACGTCGAACCGCAATTTCGAAGGACGCCAGGGACCGGGCGCGCGCACGGTGCTGGCGAGTCCCGCGGTCGCCGCCGCGTCGGCCGTCGCGGGCGTCGTCGCCTCGCCGCAATCGCTTTCTCAGCAACCGCTCTCCCAGGAACAGGCCGCATGACCGCCGTGACCCATGTGCGTTCGCGCACCGCCGTGCTCGCGCACGAGAACATCGACACCGACCGCATCATCCCGGCGCGGTTTCTGACGACGACCGAGCGCGCGGGCCTCGGCCGCTACGCGTTCAACGACTGGCGCTGGCGCGCCGACGGCACGCCGAACCCCGAGTTCGTGCTGAACCAGCCGATGGCACGCGGCTGCGAAATCCTCGTCGCCGGCCGCAACTTCGGCTGCGGCTCGTCGCGCGAACACGCGCCGTGGGCGCTCGTCGACTACGGGTTTCGCGCCGTGCTGTCGAGCGAGATCGCCGACATCTTCCGCAACAACGCACTCAAGAACGGCCTGCTCGCCGTGGTGCTGTCCGAGGCCGAGCATCGCTACCTGCTCGACCATCCGGGCATCGAGCTTGCGATCGACGTCGCCGCGCAGACGATCGAACTGCCCGACGGCGGACGCTTCACGTTCGCGCTCGATCCGTTCGCGAAGCACTGCCTGATCGCCGGCGTGGACCAGCTGGGCTTTCTCGTCGGCCACGAGCGCGACATCGCGCGCTTCGAACAAGCACGGGAGGCCGCATGAAAGCGCGCATCGCCGTGTTGCCGGGCGACGGCATCGGCCCCGAGGTCACGGCCGCGGCGGTCAGCGTGCTGCGCGACGCCGCCGCGCGCGGCGGCCACGAATTCGAATTCAGCGAACACGCGATCGGCGGCTGCGCGATCGACGCGCACGGCGATCCGCTGCCGGCCGAAACGCTGATCGTGTGCAAGCAGGCCGACGCGGTGCTGCTCGGCGCCGTCGGCGGTCCGCGCTGGTCCGATCCGAAGGCGAAGGTGCGGCCCGAGCAGGGCCTCTTGCGCCTGCGCGCGGAACTGGGCGTCTACGCGAACCTGCGGCCGGTGCGCGTGCATCCGAAGCTCGCCGCGCTGTCGCCGCTCAAGAACGAGCGGCTGACCGGGGTCGACCTGCTGTTCGTGCGCGAACTCACCGGCGGCGCGTACTTCGGCGCGAAGACGCGCACGGCCGACGTCGCCACCGACGAGACGAAGTACACGACGCAAGAAGTGGAACGCGTCGCGCGCCGCGCCTTTGCGCTCGCGCGCGGCCGCGGTCGCCGCGTCACGTCGGTCGACAAGGCGAACGTGCTCGAAACCTCGCGCCTGTGGCGCGAAACGGTGCAGCGCGTCGCACACGAGTTTCCCGACGTCGCGCTGGAGCACCAACTCGTCGATTCGATGGCGATGCTGCTGCTCACGCGCCCGGCCGCGTACGACGTGATCGTCACCGAAAACCTGTTCGGCGACATTTTGACCGACGAAGCCGCGGCGCTCGCCGGTTCGCTCGGCCTCTTGCCGTCGGCGTCGCTCGGCGACGGCAAGGTGGGCCTGTACGAGCCGATCCACGGCTCGGCGCCGGACATCGCCGGACGCGGCGTCGCCAATCCTCTCGGCGCGATCCTCTCGGCCGCGATGCTGCTGCGCCACTCGCTGGGCCTCGCCGACGAAGCGGCGGCGATCGAAGCGGCGGTCGACCGCGTGCTCGACGCGGGTGTGTCGACGCGCGACCTCGGCGGCGACGCCGGCACGCGCGAAGCGACGGCAGCGGTGCTCGCGGCGCTCAACGAGCGCGCGGCTTCGAAGGAGGCCGCGTGATGCGCATGCACGCAGCAATCTTTAGCCCTCTCCCCCAAGCGAGCTTGGGGGAGAGGGAGAAAACCCGGAGCAACGCCATGCGCAGTGACGCGATCAAGACCGGCCCCGACCGCGCGCCCGCTCGCGCCATGCTGCGCGCGACCGGCCTCGACGACGCGGCCATCGCCAGGCCGCTCGTGGCGGTCGTGCACACGTGGTCGAACGTCAGCCCGTGCAATCTCAACCTGCGCGATCTCGCGCAGGCCGCGAGCGACGGCATCCGCGCGGCCGGCGGCACGCCGATCGAGTTCAACACGATCGCCGTGACCGACGGCATCGCGATGGGCACGTCGGGCATGCGCGCCTCGCTCGTCAGCCGCGAAATCATCGCCGACTCGATCGAACTCGCCGTCGACGGCCACTGCCTCGACGCGATGGTCGTGCTGTGCGGCTGCGACAAGACGATTCCCGCCGCCGCCATGGCGCTCGCGCGGCTCGACATTCCCGGCGTCGCGCTGTACGGCGGCTCGATCGCGCACGGCCGGCTCGATGCGAAGTCGATCACCGTGCAGGACGTGTTCGAAGCGGTCGGCGCGCACGGCGCCGGCAAGCTGTCGACGCAAAAACTGTGCGATGTGGAAAAGCATGCATGTCCCGGCGCCGGCGCGTGCGGCGGCCAGTTCACCGCGAACACGATGGCGATGGTGCTGACCGCGCTCGGCCTGTCGCCGCTCGGCGACAACGACATACCGGCGACCGATCCGGCCAAGCGCGACGCGGCGTTCCGCTGCGGCGAACTCGCGATGGAATGCCTCAAGCAAGGCCGCACGCCGCGCTCGGTGCTGACGCCGACGGCGTTCCGCAACGCCGCGCGGCTCGTCGCCGCGACCGCGGGCTCGACGAATGCCGTGCTGCACCTGCTCGCCATCGCGCGCGAAGCCGGCGTGCCGCTGACGCTCGAGGATTTCGAGAGCGCGTCTCGCGACACGCCGGTAATCGCCGATCTCAAGCCGGGCGGTCGCTATACGGCGGTCGAACTCTCGGCCGCTGGCGGCACCGCGCTCGTCGCGGGCGAAATGCGCAAGGGCGGCATGATCGACGACGCGCCGACCGTCACCGGCCGCACGCTGTACGCCGAACTCGACGCGGCGCCCGCGCCGGCGCCGGGCCAGGACGTCGTGCGCGCGACCAACGCGCCGCTCAAGCCGCGCGGCGGCTATTCGATTCTCTACGGCAACGTCGCGCCGCAGGGCTGCGTGCTCAAGCTCGCCGGTCACGGCCGCGCGCGGCACGAAGGCCCGGCGCGCGTGTACGACAGCGAAGAGCTCGCGTTCGCGGCGGTGCAAGCGGGCGCGATCAACGCCGGCGACGTCGTCGTGATCCGCAACGAAGGTCCGGCCGGCGGCCCCGGCATGCGCGAAATGCTCGCGGTGACCGCGGCGCTCGTCGGGCGCGGCCTCGGCAACGACGTGGCGCTGATCACCGACGGCCGCTTCAGCGGCGCCACGCACGGCTTCATGGTCGGCCACATCGCACCGGAAGCCGCGCGCGGCGGTCCGATCGCGCTCCTGCGCGAAGGCGATCGCATCGTCATCGACATGCACGATCGCACGCTGTCTACCGACGCGCCGCTCGAATCGCGCCGCGCCGACTGGCGCGCGCCCGAGCCGAAAGTCACGCGCGGCGTGCTCGCCAAGTACGCGCAACTCGTCGGCTCGGCCGCCGAAGGCGCGGTAACGCACACATGAACCCTTTCCTCTTGCGCACCGGGCGGTCCCCCGGGCGTTGAAACCGTAGAAGACCTTTCAATCATCGAACCCGGAGATACGCCATGACCGCACAAACCCCGACCACCGCCGCCCTGCAATCCGCCAAAGTCGCCGTACTCGGCTACGGCAGCCAGGGCCGCGCGCATGCGCTGAACCTCAAGGATTCCGGCCTCGACGTCGTCGTCGGCGTGCGCCGCAACGGCCCGTCGTGGGACAAGGCGCGCGCCGACGGCCTGAAAGTCGCCGAGCCCGCCGACGCCGTGAAGGACGCCGATCTCATCGCCGTGCTGACGCCCGACATGGTGCAGCCGGCGCTGTACACCGACGCGATCGCGCCGAACGCGAAGCCCGGCGCGGCGCTGTTGTTCGCGCACGGTTTCAACGTGCACTTCAAGCAGATCGCGCCCCGCGCCGACATCGACGTCGTGCTCGTCGCGCCGAAGGGCCCGGGCGCGCTCGTGCGCCGCGAATACGAGAAGGGCCACGGCGTGCCGTGCCTGTACGCGATCCACCAGGACGCGAGCGGCAAGGCGCGCGACAAGGTGCTCGCCTACGCGGCCGGCATCGGCGGCGCCCGCGCGATGCTGATCGAAACGAACTTCGGCGAGGAAACCGAGACCGACCTCTTCGGCGAACAGGCCGTGCTGTGCGGCGGCGCGACGAAACTCGTGCTCGCCGGCTACGAAACGCTGGTCGAAGCCGGCTACCAGCCGGAAATCGCGTACTACGAAGTGCTGCACGAACTCAAGCTCATCGTCGACCTGCTGCACGAAGGCGGCCTCGCGAAGATGCACCAGTTCATCTCCGAGACCGCGCAATACGGCGACCTCACGCGCGGCCCGCGCGTCGTCGACGGCGACACGAAGGCGCGCATGCGCAAGATCCTCGATGAAATCCAGGACGGCCGCTTCGCGCAGGAATGGGTCGCCGAGTACCAGGCCGGCAACGGCAACTACCGCGCGTTGAAAAATGCCGATCTCGCTCATCCGATCGAGGCGGTCGGCGCGGGCCTGCGCGCGCGCATGCCGTGGCTGAACCCGACGCCGGCGCTCGCCGCCGTCCCGACGTCATCCGACGCTCCCCTGAAACGGACGGCCTGACCATGGATGGGGGCGGGGACAAACAAGCCACCGGCAGCGGCGCCGCCGCTGCCGAACCCGCGGCCAGCCTGCCGCGTACCGGCGCGCAGCATCTGCTCGATGCGCTCCAAGCCGAGGGCGTCGACACGATCTTCGGCTATCCCGGCGGCGCGATCATGCCGGTGTACGACGCGCTGGTCGATTCGACACTCAAGCACATCCTCGTGCGCCACGAGCAGGGCGCGGCGCTCGCGGCCGACGGCTATGCGCGCGCGAGCGGCCGCGTCGGCGTGTGCATGGCGACGTCCGGTCCCGGTGCGACGAACCTCCTCACCGGCCTTGCGAACGCGTATCTCGATTCGGTGCCGATGATCGCGATCACCGGGCAGGTGCCGACGTCGCTGATGGGCACGGATGCGTTTCAAGAGGTCGACGTGTTCGGCATGAGCCTGCCGGTGGTCAAGCACAGCTACATCGTGCGGCGCGCCGAAGACGTCTACGCCGTCGTGCGCGAAGCGTTCGCGATCGCGCGCGAAGGCCGGCCCGGTCCGGTGCTGATCGATCTGCCGAAGGACGTCGCGAACGCGCGCGCGGTCGCTCGCGCGGTGCGCCGCGTCACGCGCGCGGCGCCGTCGCCGCACGAACTGCGTTTCGCCGAAGCGCGCGCGCTGTTGTCGCATGCGAAGAAGCCGCTGCTGTACGTCGGCGGCGGCGTCGGCATCGGCAACGCCGAGCGCGAGCTGCGCGAATTCGCGCGGCTGACCGGCATACCGGCCGTCTCGACGCTGAAGGGCCTCGGCGCGTGCGATCCGGACGAGGCGCACTACCTCGGCATGCTCGGCATGCACGGCAACCCGGCCGCGAACTACGCGGTGCAGGAGTGCGATCTGCTGATCGTCGCCGGCGCGCGTTTCGACGATCGCGCGACGGGCCGCCTCGCGTCGTTCGCGCCCGAGGCGCGCGTGATCCATCTCGATGCCGATCCGGCCGAGATCGGCAAGCTGCGCGCGTGCGACGTCGGCCTCGTCGGCGACCTGCGCGACCTGTTGCCGCGCCTCGTGCATCCGGTGGCGATCCGCGCGTGGCAGCGCCGCTGCCGCGTGCTGAAACAGCAGCACGCGTGGCGCTACGACGCGCCGGGCGAAGGCATCTACGCGCCGGCGCTGCTCAAGCAGCTGTCGGAGGCGGGCGGCAATCGCCTGATCGTCGCGAGCGACGTCGGCCAGCACCAGATGTGGGTCGCGCAGCACTGGCGCGTGCCGTACACCGCGGCGCACCTGTCGTCGGGCGGGCTCGGCACGATGGGCTACGGACTGCCGGCAGCGATCGGCGCGCAGCTCGCGCGGCCGGGTTCCACGGTCGTGTGCGTGTCGGGCGACGGCTCGATCATGATGAACGTGCAGGAGCTCGCCACGCTCCGGCGCTACGGCATCCCGGTGAAGATCGTGCTGCTCGACAATTCCAGCCTCGGCATGGTGCGGCAGTGGCAGGAGCTGTTCTTCGAGAAGCGCTACAGCGAAGTGGATTTGTCCGACAATCCCGATTTCGCCGAAGTGGCGCGCGCGTTCGGCATCCCGGCGTTCGCGATCGAGCGGCGCGACGAAGTCGAAGGCGCCGTGCAGCGCCTCTTGCGCGAGCCGGGTCCGCTGTTCTGCCACGTCAAGATCGACGCGCGCGAGAACGTCTGGCCGCTCGTGCCGCCGGGCAAGTCGAACGGCGAAATGATGGGGTGCGCGGCATGACCTGCAGCCTGGAGCTCGCGCTGGATCGGGCCGAAGGCGCGCTGCTGCGCGTGCTGGGAACGATAGAACGCCGCGGCTGGAACGTCGTCGCGGTCAATGCCGCAACGCACGCCGATGCGTACGCCGTGCGAGTGACGCTCGACGGCGCGCGCGATGCGCAGATCCTGTGCCGCCAGCTCGAACGGCTCGTCGACGTGCGCCAGGTGCGCCTCGTCGGCGCCGACGAGGCGGCACGCTGCGCCTGACGAAGCATGAGCCGGCGCGCATCCGCGCGCCGGCAACGAAACTCACGAGGAATTGCCATGAACACGAACCCCATCCAGATCCAGAGCATTCGAATTATTCGCGCGTCGTCGATCCGTAAGGCCCCCTCCCTCGCCTGCGAACGCCGCCATGACCGCGCACACCGAACTCGCCGACTCGTATCACGATGAAACGTCCGTCTTCGATTCAACGCCGGTCGCGCCAGCGATGCCGGCGCCGCTGCATATCGTGACGCCGCTGATCCGTGCGCGCGTTCACCATCTGTCGGTCGGCTTCAAGCTCGACAACCTCCAGCCGGCGCGCTCGTTCAAGCTGCGCGGCATCGGCCGCCTGTGCCAGCACTACGCCGCGCGCGGCGTGCAACGCTTCGTGTGTTCCTCGGCCGGCAACGCCGGCTACGCGGTCGCGTGGGCGGGGCGCGCGCTCGGCATTCCCGTCACCGTGGTGATTCCCGAAACGACCTTGCCGTTCATGCGCACGCGCATTGCCGCGCTTGGCGCCGAGGTGCGCTGCGAAGGCCGCGTATGGGACGACGCGAACGCCGCGGCGCTCGAGCTCGCGCAAGCGCCGGATACGGCCTACATCCCGCCGTTCGATCACCCGCTGCTGTGGGAAGGCCACGCGTCGCTCGTCGTAGAACTCGCGCGGCAATGCGACGAAGCGCCGGACGCGATCCTCGTCGCGGTCGGCGGCGGCGGTCTGTTGCTCGGCGTGCTCGAAGGGCTGCGCCGCGTCGGCTGGCGGCATACGCGCGTGATCGCGGCCGAGCCGGAAGGTTCGGCGTCGCTCGCGCCGAGTCTCGCGCAGGGAAAAGTCGTGGAGCTGGCGTCGCCGAAAAGCGTCGCGACGAGCCTGTGCGTGCGGCGCATCGCGCCGGCGCTGATCGACGCGTGCCGCGGCGGCACGGTCGTGCCGGTGACGGTGAGCGACGCGGAGGCGGAAAACGCGTGCGTGCGCTTCGCCGAGGAACACGGGCAGATGATCGAACCGGCGTGCGGCACGGCGCTGGCGCCGTTGTATGCGAATCACCCGAGTCTGGCGGGAATGCGACGCGTGGTCGCGGTGGTTTGCGGGGGGCAGGTCGTGACGCTCAGGCAGCTCGCCGACTGGGGCTGCTGACGTCGAGCCCGCGCTGCTAGGCCGCCCAACTGACGACATACGCGCGACCGGCGGTCGCGCAGTTTGGTTAGACTCCGGCGGACAAACCGGGGAATCGAACCGATGATAGTGAGCTTGGGTGCGGCGCTGATATCGCTGGCATCAGGAGTAACCGCGAACGACCGCCTGCAGATCGGCACGCTCTCGTTCGCGCCCTGCGAGCTGTCGCAACCGAAATCGGCGACGACGACCGCGGCGTGGTGCGTGCCGTTCGAAGTGCCCGAGAACCGCGCCGATCCGAACGGTCGCAAGATCGCGCTCAAGCTCGCGGTGATCGGCAGCGACATCGCCGCGACGCAGGACGACCCGATCGTGTTCCTCGCCGGTGGCCCGGGGCAGGCCGCGACCGAAACGTGGCCGTCGATCGCGCCGGCGCTGCAGTCGGCGCGGCGCTACCGCCACGTCGTGCTGCTCGACCAGCGCGGCACCGGCGGTTCGAACGCGCTGCGCTGCAAGGCATCGGACGCCGCAGCCGACGCGGATTTCGATCCGGCGGTCGCGGGCGCGCAAGCGCGGCGCTGCCTCGACGAAATCAAGGCGAAGGCCGACCCGCGCTACTACACGACGACCGACGCGGTGGAAGACCTCGAAGCCGTGCGCGTCGCGCTCGGCGGCGTCAAGTTCAACCTCGTCGGCGTTTCGTACGGCACGCGCGTCGCGCAGCAGTACATGGCGCGTCATCCCGACGGCGTGCGCAGCGCGGTGCTCGACGGCGTCGCGCCGAACGAGCTGATTTTCGGCGGCGAATTCGCGCGCAATCTCGACGAGGCGCTCAAGGGCCGCTTCGCGCTGTGCGCGAACGACAAGGCGTGCGCCGCGCGCTTCGGCGACGTGTACAAAGCGCTGTACGAAACGCGCGAAAAGTATCGCGCCGCGCCGGTTCCGGTGACGATCCGCGATCCGCAGAACTTCGAAACGAAGCAGCGACGCTTCGACCACAACCTGCTCGACGGTCTCGTGCGCCTGTTCGCGTACGCGCCGGAAAGCGCGGCGCTGCTGCCGCTGGTGATCCGCGAAGCGGCGGCCGGCAACACCGCGCCGATCGTCGCGCAGGCCGAATACGTCGTGAAGGACCTGTCCGACGGCATGACGGCCGGCATGGGCCTGTCGGTGGTCTGCGCCGAGGACGCAGATCTCATCGTGGACGCGCCGCAGGACAAATCGCTGATCCTCGGCGAAACGATGGTCGCGGCGATTCGCGCGCAGTGCGAGGCGTGGCCCAAGGGCAAGCGGCCGGACGACTTCCACCGGCCGATCAAGTCCGACCTGCCGGTGCTGATCCTGTCGGGCCAGTTCGATCCGGTGACGCCGCCGCGCTACGGCGACGCGGTGCTCAAGGGACTGTCGAAGGGGCGCCATCTCGTCGCGCCGGGGCAGGGCCACAACGTGATCGGGCGAGGCTGCATGCCGCGGCTGGTCAAGCGGTTCATCGAAAAACTCGAGACCGACCAGCTCGACGCCGGCTGCATCGCCGAACTCGGCCCCACGCCGTTCTTCCTCGACTTCAACGGAGCGGCGCCATGATCGAAGTGACCGACCTGCACAAGGCGTTCGGCAGCGTCAAAGCCGTCGACGGCGTGACGTTCGCCGCGCGCGACGGCGAAATCACGGGCCTGCTCGGCCCCAACGGCGCAGGCAAGACGACGACGCTGCGCATGCTCTACACGCTCATGACGCCGGATCGCGGCGCGGTGCGCGTCGACGGCATCGATGCGGCGACCCATGCGCACGAAGTGCGCCGCCGGCTCGGCGTGCTGCCCGATTCGCGCGGCCTGTACAAGCGACTGACCGCGCGCGAAAACGTGGAATATTTCGCACGCCTGCACGGCATCGACGAAGGCACGATCAAGGCGCGCTGCGACGCGCTGATCGACGCGCTCGACATGGGCGACATCGCGCAGCGCGCGACCGAGGGCTTTTCGCAGGGCCAGCGCGTGAAGACCGCGATCGCGCGCGCGCTCGTGCACGATCCGCGCAACGTGATCCTCGACGAACCGACCAACGGCCTCGACGTGATGGCCACGCGCGCGATGCGCAAATTCCTGCTGCGGCTGCGCGGCGAAGGCCGCTGCGTGCTGTTTTCGAGCCACATCATGCAGGAGGTCGCAGCGCTGTGCGACCGCATCGTGGTGATCGCCAAGGGGCGCGTCGTCGCCGAGGGCACGGCCGACGAACTGCGCGCGCAGACCGGCGAAAGCAATCTCGAGGACGCGTTCGTCCGCATCATCGGCAGCGAAGAAGGATTGGCCGCATGAAAGCCGCGTGGGTCGTATTTCTGAAAGAAGTGATGGAAAACCTGCGCGACCGCCGCACCGTGACCAACGCGCTCCTGATGGCGCCGCTGCTCGGGCCGCTGCTCTTCGTCGGCCTGACGTCGATCGTGATTTCCAAAGAACTGGAAAAGAGCGAGCAGGCGCTCAGCGTGCCGGTGATCGGCGCCGAGCACGCGCCGAATCTCGTCGCGTTTCTCGGCCAGAACGGCGTGCGCGTGAAGCCCGCGATCGACAACCCGGAAGCGGCGATCATCGCGCAGGACGTCGACATGGTGCTGCGCATTCCGGCCGGCTACGGCGAGGCGTGGAGCGCCGGGCGCACCGCGCAGGTCGAGCTGCTGTTCGACTCCTCGCAGCGCGAATCGGGCACGCCGGTCGCGCGGCTGCGCGGCGTGCTGTCGCGCTACGCGAGCCAGAATTCGACGATGCGCCTGCTCGCGCGGGGCCTCGCGCCGTCGGTGGCGATGCCGCTCGCGGTAGCCGAACGCGACCAGTCGACGCCGCAGAGCCGCAGCGGGCTGTTGTTCGCGATGCTGCCGTATTTCCTGATCCTGTCGAGCTTCATGGGCGGCATGTACCTGGCGATCGACACGACTGCGGGCGAGCGCGAGCGGCAATCGCTGGAGCCGCTCTTCGCCAATCCGGTGACGCGTTCGGCGATCCTGACGGGCAAGCTCGCCGCGACGTGCACGTTCGCGATGGCGAGCCTTGCGTTGTCGGTCATCGCGTTCGGGCTTGCCGGACCGCTGATTCCGAGCGGCAAGATCGGCATGGTGCTCGACTTCGGTCCGACGTTCGCGGTGACGGTGCTGGTCATGATGCTGCCGCTGGTGCTGCTCGCGTCGTGTCTGCAGACGCTGATCGCGGCGTTCGCGAAAAGCTATCGCGAGGCGCAGACGTACCTGTCGGTGCTGCTGCTGATCCCCGCGCTGCCGTCGATGATGCTCGTGGTGTCGCCGATCAAGGCGAAGTTGTGGATGTACGCGGTGCCGCTCCTGAGTCAGCATCTGGCGATTACGCGGCTCGTGCGCGCCGAGGGGATCGAGCCTGCGCAGCTCGGGCTTTGTCTTGCGAGCGGGTTCGTCGTCGCGCTCGTCGCCTGGGCGGTGACCGCTCGGGTTTATCGGTCGGAGAGGTTGGCGATTTCGGGGTAGGTCTCGCGCTCGCCGCTTTTTTCCCTTTTTTTGTTTATTCATCTTTGCTCGTCATCCCGGCGAAGGCCGGGATCCAGCTCTCGGCGTTGGTTTTTCGCCGCTACTCCAACCCGCGTCGCTCTCGTCGTTGACGGTCGCTTCGTCGTTGTTGCTTGGCTTTAGACAGAGCGTTCCGCCCGCCTGCCGGCGGCCGTCTTACTTTCTTTGTGTGGACAAAGAAAGTAAGCAAAGAAAACCACCCCAGCTGCCACGCCCTCCGGGCATCCTGCCCTGCGGGGACCGCAAGCGCCCGGCGGGGTCCGTCGATGGTCCATCCATGGCCCACGACGGACGACGCACATCCGTGTGCGTCCCCTGCGGGCCTGATCACCGGTCGCTTGCTCGCGGCAGGAAGCCGCCCGCTTCACCCGGGGCCCCGTCGGTCGCGGCGAGATTGCGCAGGATCAGCCCGCGCAGCGGGTGCGCGCAGGGATGCGCGCAGTTCGTTGACGGGCCATGGATGGCCCATCAACGAACCCCGGAGCGATCTCGCGAAGTCGGAGGGCAGGATGCCCGGAGACCGCGGCCGTCGGGGTGGTTTCTCCTGGTTACTTCTCTTTGGCAGCAAAGAGAAGTGACCCGGCCGCCGGCAGGCGGGCGGAACCGCTCTGTCGAAGGCCGGGCGAAAACTACAAAGCGACAATCAAAGGCTGGATGATTCGCCGCATCCGCGGCTCACCCCTCCGGGGCCATTCGCTGCGCGAATGTTCGCTTCGGCATCCATGCCTGCGCAGTCCAGCTTGCGCTGGGATGACGAGCCGAGCGCGACATGCTGTGAGCAACGCGCCAAAAAAGAGAGCGGCGCCGTTACGGCGCCGCCGCCCCCTTCGTGTCACGAATCCACGTCTCCACATTCTCGCGCAGCGCCTTGAGCGGCAATACCCCGTTCCCGAGCACCTGCTCGTGAAAAGCGCGCAGATCGAAACGACTGCCAAGCTCCCGCTCCGCCTGCTCGCGCAACGCGAAAATTTCCAGCCCGCCCGAGTCGTACGACGTGAGCTGCCCCGGCATCACCGCGATGCGATCGACCAGCGCTTCGGCGGTTTTCGGATCGAAGCGGCCCGTCGCGACGAAGTAGTCGATCGCCTGCTTGCGCGTCCAGCCGAACATGTGGATGCCCGGGTCGGCCACCATGCCGCGCGCCGGCCAGATGCGCCGGCTGATCTTCGCGTAGTCGGTGTTGTAGATGCCGGCTTCCTCGGCCAGCCGCTCCGAATAGCGGCCCCAGCCTTCGATGTACGCCGAGTTGAACGACAGCTTCGTCATCACGTGCCGTGCCGGCAGGCCGTTCGCGATTGCGATCTGCAGGTGATGGCCCGGCCAGGTTTCGTGCACGAGCGTGATTTCGGCGCTGCCGCGCGTATCTTTTTTCCAGTTTTCCAGCGGGATGCGGTATTCGCCGGGCTTGTTCGGATCGCCGCTCGGAATGTAGTGCGCCGACATGCCGCTGCCGCGCTGGTAGTCCGGCAGCGGCTGGATGATCGCCGGCTGCGACGGCAGTTCGCGGAACAGCGGCGCCGACAGCTCCCGCGCACGCGCGAGCATGCCGCGCGAGAAGTCGAGCAGTTCCTTTTCCGAGGTGAAATGGTTGTCTTTCGCCTTTTCCACTTTGGCGATGATCGTCTTGATGTCGCGCGTGCCGAACACGCGCTGGCCGATGTCGGCGACGTTCGCTTCGTTCGCGGCGACCGTCTTCTGGCCCAGCTCGTACACTTCCTTCGGCGTGCGCGTCAGCGTCGTGAAGTTGCGCAGCTGCGCGGCATAGCAGGCCGCGCCGTCCGGCAAGTCCGACAGGCCGATGCTAACGCGCGCCTTCGGCGCATATTCGTTGGCGAGAAAATCGCGGTAGCGCTGCACGGCCGGCTTGATCTGCTGCACGATGACATCGCGCATGCGCGCCTTGAACGCGTCGTCGTTCGAGCGTTCGGCCGGCGACCAGAACGGCCATTCTTCGGGCTTTGCGCCAAGCGCGCCGTCGAGCTGCTGCAACACGCGCGTCAGGATCGCCTTCGGTACGGCGTAGCCGGTGGCGAGACCTTCGCGCAGATTGGCCGTGTCGTTTTCGATGAAGCCGGGCAGGCTCGACCAGCGCTTGATCGCCTGTTCGCGCGCTTCGGGCGTATCGACCGGCTGCGACGCGGCGGCTTCGGCGAGATACACCTGCCAGCCGCCCATGTGGCTCAGGCTCCAGCGTTCCTGGTGACACACGCGCAAGCCGCGGCTGGCGTCGAAGCCTTCGCGCAGCACCGCGTACGTCACGGCCGCGGGCGTGCCGCGCAGCGCGGCGGCGTCGATGCGGTCGAGGTCGGCGATCATCGCGTCTTCGACCGCCACGTACTGCGCGATCTCGCTCGCCGAATTGCGCGGCAGGCGATCGTGCGACGGAACCGGCACGCCGGTGGCGTAGGTGACGGTCGGATCGAAGTCGATCACGGCGGCGACGAAGCGGTCGGCGATGGCGTTGACCGCGGCGACGGGATCGGGTTTCGGCGCGGCGACCGGCGTCGCGACGGCGGCGGGCGTCGAGGGCGCCGCTTCGCGCTTGGCGCCGCCGGCGCAGGCGGCGGCGAACAGGGCGGCGGTCAGCGCGGCGATCGCGGCACGAACCGGATACGACGTACGGGTGCGAGGCATTGCGGCATTCCTTCGAGGGGCTGCGTTGAGGGCCCTGTCCCTATCGCAATGGTCGTGCCAACCGTCGATTGCCGGCAAGCGCGAGCAGCGACAAGGGTTTGCGCGCGCCGATGCCGCGCGGACGGTGTCCGCCGGACGGACGCCGGACAGCGCGGCCGACTTGCTTCGCGAAGCGCCAGCGGGCATCGTCGCGATCGCAACTGATTTTTGTGACCCTGTTTTCCGCCGAACTGCGGTTATGACATTCGTGGGTGCGCAGCGTGCGGTGGACAGACCGACCCAGACCCGGCCGCCGCACGCTGCCCCCGCGCTTTACGGAGCGACCATGACGAAGCCGAAGAGCCACATCGAGATCGCGTACGAATCGATTCCCGTATTCGCCGACGACGGACAGATCGACGTCGGCGAGATCAACTTCCTGCTCGGCCTCGCGCTGCGCGACAACACCATCGACGACGACGAGCGCCGCGTGCTCGCGAAGGTTTTCGCGCAGGCGCAGAAGACCACGCTGCCGTCGGCGGTGCAGGCGCGCATCGACGAAGTGCGCGCGCTGCACAACATTCCTGCCGCGTAAGCGTCAGACCCAGTCGCGCGGTGTCAGGTACTCGCCGAGGCGCGCCTCGGCGCTGCCGGGCTGCGGCTGATACATGTACTCGAAGCGCACGCGCGGCGGCAGGCTCATGAGGATCGACTCGGTGCGGCCGCCCGACTGCAGACCGAACAGCGTGCCGCGGTCCCACACGAGATTGAACTCGACGTAGCGGCCGCGCCGGTACAACTGGAATTCGCGCTCGGTGTCGCCGTACGGCGTGTCGCGGCGACGCTCGACGATCGGCAGGTACGCCGGCAGAAACGCGTTGCCGACCGCGCGCGTCAGATCGAAGCAGCGTTCGAAGCCGCCGTCGTTGAGATCGTCGAAGAAGATGCCGCCGACGCCGCGCGTCTCGTTGCGGTGCTTCAGAAAGAAATACTCGTCGCACCATTGCTTGTAGCGTGGATAGACGGCGTCGCCGAACGGCGCGCACGCATCGCGCGCGGTGCGATGCCAGTGACGCACGTCGTCGTCGACCGGATAGAACGGCGTGAGATCGAATCCGCCGCCGAACCACCACACCGGTTCGGCGTCGGGCTTCACGGCCTCGAAGTAGCGCACGTTCATATGCGTCGTCGGCACGTGCGGATTGTTCGGGTGCAGGACGAGCGACACGCCGAGCGCGGTCCAGCGCCGGCCGGCGAGTTCGGGCCGGTGCGCGGTCGCCGACGGCGGCATGCGCTCGCCGTGCACGAGCGAGAAGCCGACGCCCGCCTGTTCGAACAGCGCGCCGTTCTTCATGACGCGCGAACGGCCTCCGCCGCCTTCGGCGCGCTGCCACGGATCTTCGACGAAGCGCGCCTGCCCGTCGGCTGCTTCGAGCGCGGCGCAGATGCGATCCTGCAGGTCGCGCAGGAACGCTTCCATGCGCGCGATGGGTGTTTCGGCCGACATAGTGAAGAACCTGAACGAAGAAGCTTTTTCTTTCGGAGCCCCCTTAAGTTAGGGGCGGCCAAACGCTTGCAGCGCAAGCGTTTGGCCAGGGTTGTGGGATGCGACCTGTTGTATGCAGCACCCCGAGCTGAGCGCTTCACTCGGTGAGGAGGTTCAAATTCGCACTGATATCGGTAACGAGGTTGTTGATCCAGCCGAGGTAGTTCTTGTGGATCAGCCGCTTGCCGTTCTCGACCTCGTACTTGAGGTTTTCCGAGTCGACGTAGGCGATCTTGATCGCGCGCTTGTCCCAGGTGATGTCGATGCGCACCTTGTGATCGCGCAGCATCAGCGTCGACTTGATCTCGCCGGGCTTCTCGTCGGTGACGGTCCACTTGCGGTTGATCAGCGCGCCGCGGATCGACTTGGCGACCTGCGCGTCGGTGATCTTCGCCGGAATGGCGATCGGATCGGGATCGACCAGCGGCGCCTGGCGCGCGGCCATCAGCATCAGGAGGATCGGCAGCAGCAGGATGACGAGGAGGCGGGAACGCAGCATGTTTCACTCCATTGAGGGTTGGGTGCGGCCCGGCGATGGTAGGGCCCGCCTCGGGTCGAGGCAACGGACCGCCGCGAGCGACGCGGCGCAATGACGATCTATGTCAGGCGATCGAGCATGCGCCGGTTGCCGATCAGCCGCGCCCAGCGCGTGCCGGTATCGAGCCACAGGCAGTAGCCGGATTCGAGCACGAGCCGCAGCAAGAGGCGCGGCCGCCACGAGAAGCGCGCGTCGGCGGCGACCGGCTCGGCGTCGAAGCCGAGCGAACGCGCGAGCAGCACGCAGCGGGCGAGGTGGTAGCGGCTGGTGACGAGCGCGACCGGCTCGCACGCGGCGTCGCCGAGGAGCGTCCGCGCATTGCGCAGATTTTCCAAAGTATCGGTTGACGCATCCTCGCAGACGGGCGCGACGCCGGGCGGCAGGCCGATCTCGGACAAGCGCGCGAGCGCCGCCGCCGCTTCGGTCGTGCCGCCGTCAGCCGCGCCGCCGAGCAGCAGCACGCGCCGTGACGGATCGGCGACGACGAGCGCGTGCAGCCGCGCGATGCGCGCGTCGTAGTCGGCGTCGGGCCGGCCGTGCGCGAGGCGCTTGCCGAACAGCAGCAGCGCGCGCGCGCGCGGCGCCGCAACGCCGCTCGTCGCGGCGAGCCGCAGCGCGTAGGCGAACCAGAACGCCCACAGCAGGCCTGCCGTCGCGACGCAGGCGAGCGCGGCGACGACGAGCGAATGCCACACGTCGCGGTCGCGCAGATGGCGCCACGGACCGCGGCGGAACGGAGCGATGAGGTCGGTCATGCGGCGGGCGCGACGGTATTTCGTTCGAGGTTGCGTATTGAAACAGATCGATCCGTTTGCCGACGAGGGCGCGTCGCAGTTCGTGCGAGTCGCTCTATACTCAAGCGCACATCCAGCAAGCGCATTCAGGGACCGACCGCCGCGTGCCGCAACGCCAATCTCCGCTCGCCATCAGTGCCTACACCGTCACCTGCGCCGCCGGCCGCGGCGTGGACGCGCTGGCCGCCGCGCTCGCGGCGAGGCGCTCGGGTCTGGCGCCGAACGATTTCTCCAGCGTGCCGCTCGCGTGCCACGTCGGTCGCGTGGCCGGCGTCGAAGACACGCCGGTGCCGGCCGCGCAGGCGGCGTGGGACTGCCGCAACAACCGGCTCGCGTGGCTCGGCCTCTCGCAGGACGGTTTTCTCGACGCCGCGCTCGCGCTCGTCGCGCGCTACGGCGCGTCGCGCGTCGCGGTCGTGCTCGGCACGTCGACCGCGAGCATCGGCGCGACCGAAGAGGCCTATCGCACGCTCGAGGACGGCCGTTTCGCCGCGCGCTTCCACGAACCGCTGCTGCACACGCCGCATTCGCTCGCCGCGTTCGTGCAGGCCGTGCTCGGCACGCGCGGACCCGTCGCGACCGTGGCCACCGCGTGTTCGTCGAGCGCGAAAGTCTTCGCGCAGGCCGAGCGGCTGATCCGCCTGGGCTGGGCCGACGCGGCCGTCGTCGGCGGCGTCGACACGCTGTGCGACAGCGTGCTGTTCGGCTTCAACGCGCTGCAGCTCGTCTCGCCGGATCCGTGCCGGCCGTTCGACGCCGCGCGCCGCGGCATCTCGATCGGCGAGGCCGCGGGCTTCGCGCTGCTCGAACGCGGCGACGCCGCGCCCGGCGCGCCTCGGCTCGCCGGCTGGGGCGAGTCGAGCGACGCGCACCATATGTCGAGCCCGCATCCCGAGGGCCTCGGCGCGCGCCTGGCGATCGCCGACGCGCTCGCGCGTGCGGGCCTGACGGCCGACGCGGTCGACTACATCAACCTGCACGGCACCGCGACGCCGGCGAACGACGCGGTCGAGGCGGCCACGATCGCCGCGCTGTTTCCCGCGACGACGCGCGCGAGTTCGACGAAGGGCTGGACCGGCCACACGCTCGGCGCGGCCGGCATCGTCGAGGCGGTGATCTGCCTGATCGCGCTCGAGCGCGGCTTCGTGCCCGGTACGCTCAACTGCGTCGATCCCGATCCGGTCTGCGGGCCGCAGCTCGCCGTCGCGAACGAGGCACGTGCGCCGCGCATCGCGCTGTCGAACTCGTTCGGCTTCGGCGGCAGCAATGCCGCACTGCTGTTCGCGCACGCGGGGGCCGCATGAGCGCGCTCGCGGTACGCGTCGCCGGCATCGGCCTGTGGGGGCCGGCGCTGGCCGGTTGGCCCGCGAGCGTCGCCGTGCTGCGCGGCGAAGCGCCTGCCGATTTGTCCACAACGCAAAAACCGTCGCCGCCGCTGCTGCCGCCGGCCGAGCGACGGCGCGCGCCGGAAACCGTGCTGTTCGCCGCGCAGGCCGCGGTCGAGGCGTGCGCGGCGGCCGGCCTGTCGCCCGGCGAGCTGCCGGCCGTGTTCGGTTCGGCGCAGGGCGACATCGCGATCACCGACTACATGTGCGCGACGCTCGCGACGGCGCCGTTCGAGCTGTCGCCGACGAAATTCCACAACTCCGTGCACAACGCCGCCGTCGGCTACTGGACCATCGCGACCGGCTGCCGCGCGGCGTCGACGGCGCTGTCGGCGTGGACCGACACGGTCGGTGCGAGCCTGCTGGAAGCGGCGATCCAGGCGCACGACACGCAGGCGCCGGTGCTGGTCGCCGTGTACGACAGCGCCGCGGTAGGCCCGATGGCCGATCCGATCCACCACGACTGCGGTTTCGCGTTCGCGCTCGTCGTCGACGTCGACGATCCCGCAGCGCCGGGGCCGCGCCTCGTGCTCGAGCCGCTCGACGGCGCCGGCGCGACCGAACCCGATGCCGCTTGGGCGCGCGAACTGCGCGAACGCAACTCGAGCGCGATCGCGCTGCCGCTGCTCGCAGCGCTCGCCGGTACGACCGAGCGCCGCGTGCGCGTCGCCGCGGGCCCGGGCTTCGTACTCGACGTGACGGTGCGCCCATGACCGCGCCGCGTGCGGCCGTGGTGATACCCGCGCTGAACGAAGAGCGCGCGATCCGGGACGTCGTCGCCGGCGCGCTTGCGCATTGCGTCGACGTCATCGTCGTCGACGACGGCTCGACCGACGGCACGGTCGCGGCGCTCGACGGCTTGCCGATCCGCCTGATCCGCCACGCGAAACCCGGCGGCAAGGGCAATGCGCTGCGCGCGGGATTTCGCGCGGCGCTCGAGCTCGGCGTCGACGGCGTCGTGACGATGGACGGCGACGGCCAGCATTCGCCGGACGATATTCCGCGGCTCGTGCGCGTCGCCGCGCAGCGGCCGGGACAGATCGTCGTCGGCGCGCGCCTGATCGGTCGCGAGCGCCAGCCACGCATCCGCCGCGTCGCGAACGACATCGCCGACTGGGGCATCGCGTGGGCGGTCGGGCAGCGGCTGATCGACAGCCAGAGCGGCCAGCGATGGTATCCGCGCGCGGTGGTCGAACTCGCGGTCGACGTCGTGCCGCAGGGTTTCGTGTTCGAGGCCGACATCCTGATCGAGGCGGCGCGGCGCCTGGGCACGCGCGTCGTCGCGGTGCCGATCCGGTCGCGCTACGCGGGCGAGTTTCGCGCCAGCCACTTCAAGCCGCTGCGCGACTTCTATCGCATCACGAGGCATGTCGTCGGCCGGGTGGTCGAGGCCGGTTCGGTCGTCGCGAGCTACCGCCGCGCGCGCGTCACGCCGATCGAACTCGTCGATCCCGACGCGTGACGTCGCGGCGCGTGGTTTTCGTCAACGGTGCGCCTGTGCAAACCGTGTAAAGTCGATCAACGGAGATTGACGGTCGGGGAGGGCCGGATGTCGCATAGTCCACTTCTGCTGCAACTGCTCGTCATCATCGGCACCGCGCGCCTGCTGGCGCTCGGGCTCGCTCGCATCGGCCAGCCGCCGGTCATCGGCGAGATGATCGGCGGCCTCGTGCTCGGCCCGATCGTGTTCGGCGCGCTCGCGCCGCAGTGGCATGCGCAGCTGTTCGCGCCGGGCAGCCTCGGCGCCCTCAACGGTCTGGCGCAGATCGGACTTGCGGTCTTCATGTTCATCGTCGGTGCGGAGCTGCGCCTGCCCGGCGGCGCGCGCGAACGCATCGTGGCCGCCGGCCGCGTCGGCGTGCTCAGCGTCGTGCTGCCGATGGCGCTCGGTTTCGCGATCGCGCCGATCCTGCATCCGCGCTTCGCGCCGGCCGGCGTCGCGTTCGCGCCGTTCGCGCTGTTCGTCGCCGCGTCGATGGCGATCACGGCGTTTCCGGTCATGGCGCGCATTCTCAAGGAGCGCGCGATGACGCAGACCGCGATCGGCCGGCTCGCGCTGACGTCGGCCGCGTTCGCCGACGTGCTCGCGTGGATCGCGCTCGCGCTCGTCGTCGCGCTGATCGCGTCGGGCAGCGGCTGGCCGCGCTTCGGTGCGACGCTGGCCGGCCTCGTCGCGCTCGTCGCCGTCTCGTTCCTCGTCGTGCGGCCCGCGCTCGCGCGGCTGCTCGCGCGCCGCGCGCCGGACGGCAAGCCGTCGGGCATGATGCTCGCGCTGCTGATGATTCTGCTGTTCGCCTACGCCGCGCTCACGCAGCAGATCGACCTGCACGCGGTGTTCGGCGCGTTCCTGTTCGGCGCGTGCCTGCCGCGCGACGACCGCCTGCTCGGGAGCCTCGTCGAACGGCTCGAGCACGTGGCGATCGTCGTGCTGATGCCGGTGTTCTTCGCGCTCGCGGGGCTCAACACGACGGCCGACGCGTTCAACGGCGGCGGCGGGCTCGCGCTCGTGCTGATACTGATCGCCGCGATCGTCGGCAAGGTCGTCGGCGGCGCGGCCGGCGCGCGCTGGTCCGGCATGGACTGGCGCACGAGCGTCGCGGTCGGCGGGCTGATGAACGCGCGCGGACTGATGGAGCTCATCGTCATGAAGATCGGACTCGACATCGGCGTGATCGGCAAGGAAATGTTCACGATGCTGCTCGTCATGGCGATCGTCACCACGCTGATGACGACGCCGATGCTCGCGTACTTCGGCCGCACGCGGCGCGAGCGCGAACCCGACCTCGACGCGAAGGAGATCGTATGACGACGCCTGCGCGCCGCGATGTCGTCATCGCTGGCGGTGGCCTTGCCGGCCTGTGCCTTGCGCTGCAGCTCAAGCGGCGTTTCGGCGACATCGACGTGCTGGTGCTCGAGCGGCGGCGGCACCCGCTGCCGCTCGCGGCGCACAAGGTCGGCGAATCGACGGTCGAAATCGGCGCGCACTATTTCGGCGAAACGCTGGGCCTGCGCGAACATCTCGACGCGCAGCACATCCGCAAGTTCGGCTTTCGCTTTTTCTTCTCGGAAGGACGTGAAGATCTTCCGGCGGTAACCGAACTGGGCGTCCGCGAAGTGCTGCCGACGCCGACGTTCCAGATCGACCGCGGCATCTTCGAAAACCACCTCGGCGACGCCGCGCGCGCGGCCGGCGTCGATTTTCGCGACGGCGCGGTCGTGCGCGGGATCGATCTTTCGACCGACGGCGCCGATCACGCGGTGCGCTTCGAGCACGACGGCGCGGCGCACGAAATCCGCGCGCGCTGGGTCGTCGACGCGAGCGGTCGCGCGGGCCTGCTCAAGCGCAAGCTCGGTCTTGCCGAGCCGAACGGCCACGACGCCAACTCGGTGTGGTTTCGCATCGACGACAAGCTCGAGATCGACGACTGGTGCGGCGACGAACGCTGGCGCGGCGAATGCACGCCGCCCGAGCGCTGGCGTTCGACGAATCACCTGTGCGGGCCGGGCTACTGGGTCTGGCTGATTCCGCTCGGTTCCGGCGCGCATTCGGTCGGCATCGTCTGCGATGCGGCGATGCATCCGCTCGAGACGATGAACACGTTCGAGCGCGCGATGGAATGGTTGAAGAAATTTCAACCGATCGTCTGGCGCGAATGCGACAGGCGGCGCGACAAGCTGATGGATTTCCTGTTCCTGCGCGGCTTTTCGTACGGCTGCAGGCGCGTGTTCTCGGGCGACCGCTGGGCGCTGACCGGCGAGGCCGGGCTGTTTCTCGATCCGTTCTATTCGCCGGGCAGCGACTTCATCGCGATGTCGAACACGTACGTCTGCGAGCTGATCGCGCACGATCGCGCCGGCACGCCGGTGGCGCCGTACGCGTCGCTGTACGAACAACTGTACTTTTCGTTCTACCGCAACACGCTCTCGCTGTACGAGGGCCAGTATCCGCTGTTCGGCGACGCGCAGGTGATGCCGGTCAAGGTGATCTGGGACTACGCGTACTACTGGGGCGTGCTGTGCCAGATCGTGTTCCAGAATCGCCTGGCCGATCTGCGGCTGTTCGCCGACCTGCGCGCGTCGTTCGAGCGCGCGTCCGATCTCAACCGCCGCGTGCAGGCGTTCTTCCGGCGCTGGAGCGCCGCCGCGCCGGCGCGCAATCCGGCGGTCATGCTCGACCAGGGGCGGCTCGACTGGTTCCACGCGCTCAACCGCGAACTGCACGACGTGCTCGACGACGCCGGGCTGCGCGCGCGCCTCGTCGCGAACGTGACGATGCTCGAACGGCTCGCGGCCGGCATCGTCGAGCAGGCGCGGCGCGACGCGCCGGACATCGACGCCGACGGCCTCGCCGATGCGGACGCGACGCGGGCGCCGGCCTTGTTCGACACGGCGTGACGCAGTCGGCTTGACCGGCGCCTTGCGACGCTGCTCAATGCGCGCATGAACAAATTCGCCCTGTGCCTCGTCTGCTTCGCGCTCGCCGCCTGTGCGCCGACCGACCCGCCGGCCGCGTCCTACACCGCCGCGACGGCCGCCGCGCGCGATCCCGCGCGCGGCGGCGCGCGCCCCGGCGTCTGGCACCGTGCCGAGGCCGAGCGCAACGGCGCGCCGATCGCGTGGGAGTTCCGCGCGGACGTCGACGCCGCGCGCCGCGCGACATTGCCGCAGCTCGTCGTCGTCTCGGTCGTGAACTACGTCGACGTCGGCGAGGACAAGCGTCTCAAGGCGTCGACGATCGACGCCTACGACCGCATCGAGCGCGATCTCGCCAAGTTGATGGCGGGCAAGGGCGAACTCGTCGCCGTGCTCGATCACTACCGGCAGTACGACTGGTACTTCTACGCAACCGGCGTCGCCGACGTCGACGCGATCAAGGCGCTGTTCGCGCAGTCGGGATACAACGGCGTTACCGTGAACGTCGAGAACGACGCGCAGGGCGAGTTCTACGCGACGCTGCGCGAGCGCGTCGACGCGCGCTGACGGTTATTCGAATCCGCTCCGGAACACCGGATCTGCCGTCGCGGTTTCCGAATACGTATACAGTTTCACCGTCGTCGCGTTCGCCGAGCCCGAGACCCAGGCGACGCCGCCCGACGGCGTCGCGCGCAGCGAATCGTCGCGTGCGTTCCACGACACGCCGAGCGTCTGCACTTCTTCGGCGGCGACGCCGAACGCGCCGTCGCCGTCGACCACGCCGAGCAGGTAGCGCGTCGGCGAACTCGCTCGCCAGCCGACGAGAAAGCGTTCCGGCAGGCCGTTGCCGATGCGCGCGATGACCGGATCGCGCTCGGTGCTGCCGTCGGTGTTCGTCAGCCATCGGGTCGTCGCGTTGGCGCCGCCGCTGCCGAACGTGATGAGGCCGATGCCCTTGGCGTCGCAGCAGTCGCGGTGCTGTGCCGCGAACGCGAGCTTCCACGTCGACGCGCCCGGCGCGAGCTGGCCGAACTGCGCATACACCGTGCCGTTGCAGCCCGCGTCGGCGGTGAACAGGCTGCGGCTGTTGTTCACGAGGATGCCCTTGTTCGAATAGCAGTCGGACACGCACATCGACGTCATCGCGTTCAGGCCCGGATGAAAACCGACGAGACCCGCCATCTGGTGCGAGCAGCCCCATTCCCAGCCGCCGGCGGCGATATTGCCGTTCTGGTCGAGATACGCGAGCTGGTCGCCTTCGTGGCCGTCGAAGCCGCCGGCCGTGCCGTGCACCGCGAAGTATGCGGCGTAACGGTTGTTGCCGAACGCGAGGCGGCCGTCGCCGGTGTTCATCTGCGCGATCGCGGTGGAATTGGGAATGACCGTCGAGAACGTCTGCGCGTTCGCGTCGGTGCGCCGCGTCAGGCGTATCGCGCCGCTGGCGCTCGTGCGCAGCAGCACCGCGAATCCGCCGTCGTCGTGCGCGACGAGGCCGCGCACTTCTTCGCCGGCATAGTCGTACGTCGCGGCGATGCCGGCCGTGCCGACGAGGCTGACGTGCGCGGCGCCGTTGCGATCGGTCCAGCCGAGCCAGTGACGCCCGTCGGTACGCGGCGCGAGATACAGGCGCGGGCCGAGCGTGCAGTTGCCGCCGATGCAGTAGCTCGACTGCGACGCCTGCAGCGCGACCGGCAATGTGAGGGTGGTGGTCTGTATGCGATCGCCGATCGGACCTGCGGCGGCGCTCGATGCCGCGGTCGCGGCGCACGCGAACGCCGCGAGGCGTAGAAGATTCATCAGTGGTTTCTGCGAGCCGTTGCGGGCCGCGACGCTAACACCGGTTTCGTTCGGCTTGCGTTAACCGGAAGTAAGAAAGCGCAGATCGAGCGACTGCGCGACCGCGAGCACCGCTGCCGTGGCGGCGTCGAGCGCCGCGTCGCGTGCCGCGATGCGAGGTCGCGCGTCGAGCGTGCACGCGAGCGCGCGTTCGAGCAGCGCCGCGTACGCGGCGGCGAGATCGTCGGCCTGCTGCGGCGAGAGCAGGCCCGCATCGCGCGCCACGGGAATCAGCCGCGCGGTGCTGCTTTCGCGCAGCAGCGCCGGCGTCTCGTGCGCGTGCGCGAGCACGAGCGCCTGCAGCGTGAACTCGATATCGAGCAGCGCGCCGGCGCCCTGCTTGAGATCGAGTTCGGCCGCGCTCGACCGATCGCGTTCGGCGCGCCAGCGCGTGCGCATCTGCGCGACGTGGCGCATCACTTCGGCGCGGTCGCGTGCGGCGCCGAGCACGCCGGCGCGCGCGTCGGCGAAGCGCCGGCCGAGCGATGCGTCGCCGGCGAGAAAGCGCGAACGCACGAGCGCCTGGTGCTCCCACGTCCACGCGCGGTCGCGCTGGTAGTCGGCGAAGCCCTGCACGCTCGTGACGAGCAGGCCCTTGCCGCCGTCGGGCCGCAGGCGCACGTCGACTTCGTACAATCGCCCGGCGCGCGTCAGCGTGGTCAGAAGATGCACGACCCGCTGCGCGATGCGCGCGTAGTAGCGCTGGCCGTCGAGCGGTTTGTGGCCGTCGCTTTCGACCTGTCCGAGCCTCTCGTCGTACAGAAAGACGAGATCGAGATCCGACGCGAAGCCGAGTTCCGACGCGCCGAGGCTGCCGTAGCCGAGGATGCCGAGGCCGCTGCCGGTGCCGGCGTAGCCGGCGGGACGGCCGTGCTG
Organism: Tahibacter soli; assembly: GCF_025717065.2. Taxonomy (GTDB): domain Bacteria; phylum Pseudomonadota; class Gammaproteobacteria; order Xanthomonadales; family Rhodanobacteraceae; genus Tahibacter; species Tahibacter soli. Next base: position 234,383 of record NZ_JAOVZO020000017.1, read on the forward strand.
ACGCAGCGCGTCGCGTTCGGCGTACGCGAGCACCGTGGCGATGATCGCCTCGGCGAGCACGGCGAGGCGCCGCGCGGTCGCGACGGCGTCGGCGCGGCGACCCAGGAACGCGAGACCCAGTCGAAATCCGAGGCTGTGTTTCAACTCCTGCAGGACTTCGATTTCGGCCTCGGCGTCGGCGTCGTCGAGCGTCGCGGTGCGCCGCGCGATTTCGCGGCCGATCTCGGCGCGGTCGACCGGCACCTGCTCGAGCCGCGGATCGAACAGGTCGTCGATCAGCAGCGGATGGGCGATCACGCGTTCGGCGAGCCAGGCGCTGTCGGCGAACAGCGCGATCAGGCGCCGGCGCGCGCCCGGTTGTTCGTCGAGCAGCACGAGATACGCCGCGCGCCGCACGATGGCGTGCAGGAGGCGCACGAGGCGTTCGAGACAGGCCGACGGCGAGCGCGTCGCCGCGGCCGCCTGCAAGAGCTGCGGCATCAGGCGGTCGAAGCGTTCGCGCGAGCCGGCGGCCATGCTGCGCACGGCCGGCGAGCGCACGAGGCCGAGCAGCGCCTCGCGCACCGGTTCTGCCGGCACGAAGCCCATGGCGGCGAGCGCGCGCGCGTCGGCGCCGTCGTCGTCGAGACCGCGCCACAGTTCGGTCCACGCGGTCGGCGCGCTCGTGTCGATGCCTTGTACCGGCGCGAGCAGCGCCGCGTATTCCTCGGCCACGACGCGGCGCTCTTCGGCGAGCGCGGCGAGAAACGCGTCGACGTTCGCGAAGTCGAGCGCCGCGGCGATGCGGGCACGCAGATCGGCGTCGGCGGGCAGCGCGTGCGTCTGTTCGTCGCGCAGCATCTGCAGCCGGTTTTCGACACGGCGCAGAAACACGTACGCCTTGCGCAGCCGCGCCGCGCGCGCGCGTTCGAGCACGCCGATCTGTTCGCACGCGGCGAGCGCGGGCAACAGGCCGCGCACGCGCAGCGAGGGCTCGCGCCCGCCGCGGATCATTTGCAACAACTGTGCGATGAACTCGATTTCGCGGATGCCGCCGGGCCCGAGCTTGAGGTTGTCGGAAAGATCCTTGCGCGCGACTTCGGCGTCGATCAGCGCCTTCATTTCACGCAGGCCGGCGAACGCGGTGTAGTCGAGGTAGCGCCGATACACGAACGGCCGCAGCGTCTCGGTCAGCCGTTTGCCGGCAGGCAGGTCGCCGGCGACCGGCCGCGCCTTGATCCACGCGTAGCGTTCCCAGTTGCGGCCTTCGCGCTGGTAGTACTGCTCCATCGCGGCGAAGCTCAGCGCGACGCGGCCGGCGTTGCCGAACGGGCGCAGGCGCAGATCGACGCGGTAGACGTAGCCGTCCGGCGTCACCTCGGCGAGCAGGCGCACCATCTGCTGGCCGAGGCGCGCGTAATACGTTTCGTTGTCGACGACGCGGGCGCCGTCGGTCTGTCCGTTTTCGGCGTAGGCGAGTATCAGATCGACGTCGGACGAGAAATTGAGCTCGCCGCCGCCGAGCTTGCCGAGGCCGAGCACGACGAGCCGCTGCGGGCGGCCGGCCGCGTCGCGCGGTACGCCGTGCCGCGCGGCGAGCGGACTCTCCGCGTAGCGCAGCGCCGCTTCGAGGCACGTTTCGGCGAGCGCTGTGGAGCCGGCGAGCGTGTCGGCGACTTCGTCGAGCCCGTTGACGTCGCGCCAGATCAGGCGCAGCGCCTCGCGTTTGCGGAATTTGCGCAACAGCGCGAGCTGGCGCGCCTCGTCGCGTTCGCCGGCGTCGAGCTGGTGCGCGCGCGCGTCGGCCTGGCGCGGGTCGCTCATGAGCATCAGCGCGTCGGGTGCGAGCAGCGCGGGTGCGCGCGAGAAACAATCGAACGCGAAATCGCTCGCGAGCAGCACGCGCTGCAGCTGCTCGGCGACGCCGGCGTCGTCGTAGAACGGCACGCCGGCTTCGCGGCAGCGCGCGAGCAGGCGCGCGTAGCGCGATTCGAGGAAGTCGGCGTGCGGCGACGCGGTCGGATTCGGCATGGGCTGCCGATTGTAGCGGCGTTGCCGGGAAAGAACCCCCTCCGCGGACGGAGGGGGTTCGAAACGCGAATACCGCTCGCGGTTTAGCGAACGACGAGTTCGAAGCCGTTCGCGAAGATCGAATCCGGCAGGTTGCACGCGCTGCCGTAGAACACGCGCACGTCGTCGACCCAGAAGCCCGGGTCGGCGGCGGTCAGGCTCACGTCGCTCTTGAAGCGGAAGCGGAACGTGACGTTGCGGCCGAGGAAATCGGTCATGTCGACCGCGACGCGCCGCCAGCCGCTCGACGAGCCGTGCCACGCCGTGCGCGCGCCGAACGAACCGTTCGCGTTCATCGCACCGTTATACCCGCCCGCGGTGAAGCGGTTCGCGTTCGCCGGCACGGGCGCCTGCGCGCCGAGGATGTCGGTCCACGTCGTGCCGCCGTCGAGCGAGTATTCGAGCAGCGCGCCGTCGTAGTTCTGCTCGGTGTTGTAGCGGATGTACGCCTCGAAGATCGTCGACGGATTGTTCAGCACCGCGACCGGCGAAGCGGTCGTCAGGAAGTGCTCGCTCGGCGTATCCGGCGCCGGCGTGAACCAGGAATGCGTCGGCGAGTTCGACTGCGTGGTGACGATCGAGAAATTCGCGCCGGCGCCGCTGCCGGCCACGGTCCACGCGGACGTGCCGCCTTCGGCGTCGTCGGCGAACGCGTTCGTGTTCGGGCCGGCCGGCGTCGCGCTCCTCACCGCGGTGTTCGTGTCCGAAAGACCCGCGGCGCAGATGCCGCTGCCGGTGCCGGACGAATCCTCGGCGCGCACGATGTAGTGGTACTGCGTTGCCGGCTGCACGTTCGGATCGTTGAACGTCGTGCCGGTGACGCAGGTCGCGACCGCATTGCCGGCCGACGGCACGAACGGCGTCGTCGTCGAGCGGAACACGTTGAAGCGCATCTGTCCGCCGCCGCCGCAGTTCGGCGAAGCGGTCGCCCAGTTCACGTTGATCGCGCAGCCCGCCGTTCCGGCGCTCGCCGCGGACGTCGCACCCGCGAACGTCGGCGAGAGCGTGCACGCGCCGGTCGCGGTCGCGCTCGAGCACGTGCTCTGCGTCGATTCGCACGGCTCGTTGCTGACCGACGTCACCTTGTAGCTGTAGGTCGACGCGCCGGAGACGGTCGTGTCGGCGTAACTCGTGACATTATCCACTTCGGCAATCTGCGCATAGTTGCCGCCGGGGCAGGCGCCGTCCGAGCGCAGAATGCGGTATTTCGTGACGCCGGCCGTCGCGGTCCACGTGACGGTGATCTGGTTCGGCGCGGTCGCGGTCGCCGAGATGTTCGTCGGCGCGTCCGGCCGCGTGCACGCGTTGATGCCGTCGATGAACTGCGCGGTGCCGCCGCCGACCGGGTCGAGCCAGGTCTTGGCGGCGGTGGCAGTCGTGCCGCCGCCTTCCCACGCCATCGCGAGTCGGCCGTAGTAGTCGGACAGATCCGCGCCGGTCGAGCCGCAGGCCGACGGGCCGCCGCTCAGCACGCCGACGAGGCGATGGTCGGCGTTGTACAGCGGCGAACCGGACGAGCCGCCGAGCGTCGCGCCGGCGACGACCGACGACGGCGGCGGCTGGATGCCCGGCAGGATCGGCGGGGTCGGATCCCAGAACGGATGCAGGTGCGTCGTGCCCGACGGCGTGCCGTAGCCCGAGATCGCCATGGTCGACTCGACGAACGTGATGCGCTTTTCGTCGACGCCGGGATGGTGGATCGTCGCGCACAGGCCGCTGGTCGACGTCGGATCGCCCGGCGCGGCGCACGTATGCGCCTGGTCGCGGCGGTCCCAGCCGCCCCAGTAGTGGTTGTACGCCGGATTGAGCGGCTGCACGAATTCGATCAGCGAGAAGTCGGCCGTGCTGGTCGAGCCCGTGCGCATGCGGAACGCCGCGCCGTTGTAGGTGGTGTTCGGCTTGGGAATCACCGCGCCGTTGTTCGCCGTGCCGGGCGTGCGGCATGTCGGCGATTCGTAGTTCCAGTACGCGACGACGGTGGCCGCGACGGTATCGTTGCTGACCGCGCAATGTCCGGCCGTCGCGAACAGCAGCTTGCGGTCGTTCGCGGTGTTGTTCACGAGCGAGCCGGAGCACTGGTCGGTCGCGCCGAGCGAGTAGCCCGCGACCGCGCGGCGCTGGTTGTTCCACGGATCGGAAGGACCCAGGCAGGCCACGTCCATCATGCAGTCGCCGGCCTTGCAGTGCTTGGCGCGCGCGCCGAAGCCGCGATAGCCGTGGCCGACCTTCACGAGCTTGAGCTGCAGCTCGTCGCGCACGGCCGGCGGCACGGTCAGTTCGAGCACCGCGTCGGGGGAAAGCAGCACTTCGGTCCACCACTGGCCGGTGGACAGGTTGTTCGCATCGGTCAGCGTCTTGAGCGACGTCTTGCCGTCGAGCGAGCGGATCGAGAGCGTCGCGCCCGGCGGCAGATGAAACGGATTGAAGCCGAAGTTGAGGTGCGCCGCGTCGCCCGTGACGACCTCGAATTTCCAGACGAGATTGCCGTCGGCCTTGGTCGACCACGTGCCGTAGCCGGCCGGCGTGACCGCAAGGTCGCGGCCGATGGCGAAGCGGTAGGGCCCGTTGCCCTTGTAATCGTTGAGTCCGTCTTCTCCGGCGATCTTCACCATGTCGAGATCGTCGAACGTCACCCTCGATTTGTCCGCATTGAAACCGGCCGCTCCCGCGACCCCCGAAATTCCCACGAAAAGCGCCAGGATGAACCCGGCGAACATCTTCTTGCTCACGGTATGACCCTCGGTTGCGTCGACCCTTGCCGCCACGCGAGCGCCTTCAAGGCGCATGCGTTCGCGGCCCCGAGCACCGGTTCCGATACGTGATTTCGCCCCTGTTTGCCGTCCGAAAACCCCGCACTAGGACCCGATACCGAGCATCCCTGCGACTGCGGACTGACGCCACCCCCGGCCGTCCGCGGTTTTCATGCGCGCAAAAAAACCCGCCGCAGTGCGATCTGCGACGGGTTCCCTCCCGGCAAGCTTCTGATGAGCTTGCGCGTTGGGGATTTTCGCGATCTTCACGCGCCAGTCACGCGGCGGTGCAGCATGAAGGCTATCCATACGCCTGAATACAAAACTCGCCGCAAGGCGCCGTTCCGGCTCAGGTTTGTTGCGATTTGTACGGCCGGATTCTGCCGTTCCGCGCGAGATCGGGCGCCTGTGCCGCGCGAGCGGCAGCGCCCGGGCCGAACATGCCGGGCTGTAATAACCGCATAACCCCCCATCCTTTCCGCGCTGTCGGGCCGAGCCATAGCATCGTGTTACTGCGGGCGTTTAGACGTCCAAATCTTTCGGTGACGCTCATGTCCGCCAACGCCGCTCTGCCCCTGATCCCGCTGCCCGAAGAGAAGGCCGCCCAGCTCGCGCGCGTCGTCGACGGGCTCGATACCGCCGCGTTGTGGTGGCTGTCCGGCTACGCCGCGGGTCTCGCCTCGCAACCGGCCGCGCTGCCGCGCGCCGTGGGCGCGGCGCTTGCGAAGGAGCCGTCCGCGCAGCAGCGCCTGACGATCGTGTTCGGCAGTCAGACCGGCAATTCCCGGCGCGTGGCCGAACAGCTCGCGAGCAAGGCCGAAGCGGCGGGCCTCGCCGTGCGCCTCGTGCGCGCCGATGCCTACCCGACGCGCGAAATCAAAAACGAGCGCCTGCTGTACGTCGTCATCAGCACGCTGGGCGACGGCGATCCGCCGGACGACGCGCGCGGCTTCGTCGAATTCCTCGCCGGCAAGCGCGCGCCGGAACTGCCGGAACTCAAGTTCGGCGTGTTCGCGCTCGGCGATTCGAGCTACCCGCAGTTCTGCGCGATCGGCCGTCGCATCGACGAACGCCTGGCCGAACTCGGCGCCGTGCGTCTCGTCGATCGCGCCGACGCCGATCTCGACGTCGAACGCGCGGCCAAGCCGTGGCTCGACGCGGCGCTCGCCGCCGCGCGCGACGCGCTCAAGGCGCACGCGCCGCTCGCGACCGTTACGCCGCTGCGCCCGGTCGCGGCGCCCGCGTGGACCCGCGAGAGACCTTTCGCGGCCGAGGTGCTGGTGAACCAGCGGCTGACCGCGCGCGGCAGCGAAAAGGACATTCGCCACTTCGAGATTTCTCTCGAAGGTTCCGGTTTGAACTATGAGCCGGGCGATTCGCTCGGGGTGTGGCCGCGCAATCCGCCGGCGCTGGTCGACGCGGTGCTGCAGACGTTGAAGCTCGACGGCAACGCATCCGTGGGCCACGAGGAAACGACGCAGCCGCTGCGTCTGTGGCTGACCGAACACCGCGAGCTGACCAAGCTCGCGCGACCGTTCGTCGCGCACCACGCGGCGATCGCCGGCAGCGCGGAACTGAACCGCCTGCTGTCGCCCGATCACGCGCCGGCGCTCGTCAAGCTCCTGGCCGAGTACCAGGTGATCGACCTCCTGCGCGCGTTTCCGGCCGCGTGGTCGGCCGAGGAACTCGTCGCGGCGCTGCGTCCGCTGACGCCGCGGCTGTATTCGATCGCCTCGAGCCAGAAGGCGGTCGGCGACGAGGCGCATCTGACCGTCGCGCACGTCGCGTACGACGCGTTCGGCAGCGCGCACTGGGGCGCCGCGTCGAACTACCTCGCGCGCAGCGACGAAGCCGGCCGCGTGCCGGTGTTCGTCGAGCACAACGACCGCTTCCGCGTGCCGCGCGACGGCGCGCGCGACGTCGTCATGATCGGCCCCGGCACCGGCGTCGCGCCGTTCCGCGGCTTCGTGCAGGAACGCGCCGCGACCGGCGCCGCGGGCCGCAACTGGCTCTTCTTCGGCAACCCGCATTTCCGTTCCGATTTTCTGTATCAGACCGAGTGGCAGGACGCGCTGAAGAAAGGCGCGCTGACGCGGCTCGATCTCGCGTTCTCGCGCGACGCCGCGCACAAGGTCTACGTGCAGCACCGCATCAGCGAGCACGGCCGCGAGCTGTGGCAGTGGCTCGACGGCGGCGCGCACCTTTACGTCTGCGGCGACGCCGCGCGCATGGCCAAAGATGTGCACGAGGCGCTGATCGCGGTCGCGGTCGCGCACGGCGGCAAGAGCCGCGAGGACGCCGAAGCCTACGTCAACCAGTTGCAGCAACAGGGCAGGTACGCCCGAGACGTGTACTGAAATGAGCGCGATACTTTCACCCGTCGAAAAAATCAAAGCTGAAAGCCGTTTTCTGCGCGGCACGCTGAAGGAAAGTCTCGCCGACGCCGTCACCGGCGCGCTGCGCGAATCCGATACGCAGCTCATCAAGTACCACGGCAGCTACCAGCAGGACGATCGCGACCTGCGCGAAGAGCGCCGCATCGCCAAGCTCGAACCCGACTACAGCTTCATGATCCGCACGCGCACGCCGGGCGGCGTGGTGACGCCGGAGCAGTGGCTCAAGCTCGACGCGATCGCGACCGCGTACGCGAACGGCACGCTGCGCGTCACGACGCGCCAGGCGTTCCAGTTTCACGGCGTGATCAAGCGCGAACTGAAGCCCACGCTCGCGGCGATCAATGCCGCGCTGATCGACACGATCGCCGCGTGCGGCGACGTCAACCGCAACGTGCTCGTGGCGGCGAATCCGCATGTGTCGGCGGTGCACGCGACCGTGTACGACGACGCGCGCCGCCTGTCCGAATATTTCCTGCCGCGCACGCACGCCTACTACGAAATCTGGCTCGACCAGGAACAGGTCGGCGGCACGCCCGAGCACGAACCGATCTACGGACCGACGTACCTGCCGCGCAAGTTCAAGACCGCGTTCGCGGTGCCGCCGACGAACGACGTCGACACGTTCGCGAACGACCTCGGCTTCATCGCGATCGTCGAGAACGGCGACGTCGCCGGCTACAACGTGACGATCGGCGGCGGCTTCGGCGCCACGCACGGCGACGCCGCGACGTATCCGCGCCTGGCCGACGTGATCGGCTACGTCACGCGCGATCAGGTGCTCGCCGTCGCCGAGGGCGTGATCACGACGCAGCGCGACTGGGGCAATCGCAGCGACCGCAAGCGCTCGCGCCTGAAATACACGATCGACGACCGCGGCCTCGAGGCGTTCAAGAACGAAGTCGAACGGCGCGCCGGATTCACTCTCCTGCCGGCGCGTCCGTTCGCCTTCGACCACAACGGCGACCGTTTCGGCTGGACGCAGGGGCAGGACGGCCGCTGGCACCTGACCTTGCGCATCGAGGCCGGCCGCGTCGCCGATCGCGGCGGGCGCCGGCATCTGTCCGGCCTGCGCGCGATCGCCAAGGTGCACCACGGCGAGTTCCGCCTGACGCCGAACCAGAATCTCGTGATCGCGAACGTCGCGCCGGAAGATCGCGTCGGCATCGATCTCATCGTCGACGAATACGGTCTCGACGGATTTCGCCATGCCTCGCCGCTGCGCCTGAACGCGCTCGCGTGCGTCGCGCTGCCGACGTGCTCGCTCGCGATGGCAGAGGCCGAACGCTACCTGCCCGACTTTCTCGGCCGCGTCGAAACGCGCCTCGCCGCGCACGGCCTGCTCGACGCGCCGATCGGCCTGCGCATCTCCGGCTGTCCGAACGGCTGCTCGCGGCCGTATCTGGGCGAGATCGCGCTCGTCGGCAAGGCGCCCGGGCGCTACAACCTGATGCTCGGCGCCGACCATCGCGGCCAGCGCCTGAATCGTCTGTACAAAGAAAACATCGCCGAAACGGAAATATTGGACACGCTCGATCCGCTGTTCGCGGACTACGCGGCGCGACGCACGGAGGCCGAAGGCTTCGGCGATTTTCTCGTGCGCAGCGGCGTCGTTGCGGCGAAGCCGGCGATCGCGCTGGAGTTGCGCTCATGAGCATCCCCGATCTCGTCGCCGCGGCCGAAGACGCGCGCGCGCTGGCCGAACTCAACCGCTGGCTCGAAGGGCAGGACGCCGCCGACCGCGTCGCCTGGGCGATCGCGTCGCTGCCGCAGAGCCGCGCGCTGTCGACCTCGTTCGGCGCGCAGTCGGCCGCGGCGCTGCATCTGGTCACCAGCCAGACGCCCGACATCCCCGTGATCCTGATCGACACCGGTTATCTGTTCCCGGAAACGTATCGGTTCGCCGACGAGATGACGCAGCGCCTGAACCTCAATCTCAAGGTGTATCGCGCGACGCTCAGCCGCGCGTGGATGGAGGCGCGCTACGGCCGGCTGTGGGAAAACGGTGTCGAAGGCATCGACGAATACAACCGCGTGCGCAAGGTCGAACCGATGCGGCGCGCGCTCGACGATCTCGGCGTGCGCACGTGGTTCGCCGGCCTGCGCCGCGCGCAGGCGCGCACGCGCGCCGACGCCGACGTGCTCGAATTGAAGGGCGGACGCTGGAAATTCCAGCCGCTCGTCGACTGGAGCGACCGCGACGTCTGGCAATACCTCAAGGCCCACGACCTGCCTTATCACCCGCTGTGGGAAGAAGGCTACGTGTCGATCGGCGACGTGCACACGACGTCGCGCTGGGAGCCCGGCATGCGCGAGGAAGACACGCGCTTCTTCGGCCTCAAGCGGGAGTGCGGTATCCATGTGGATCTTTGAGCATCACGGCCGCGCCCGCGCGTTCCGATGTTGAACGCGCCGCCGCGCCCGTCTCCCACCTTCGGCATTTCCGGCGCTCGCACCCGAGCGCGCATCGAGATTTCGACGCCATGACCACGAACACCGCTCTTGCTCCGACCTTGCACGACACCTTAAATCCGCCGCACGGCGGCGTGCTCAAAGACCTCTACCTGCCGGCGCCCCAGGCCGCGGCGCTCAAACAGCACAGCGCGACGCTCGTCGGCTGGGATTTGTCCGCGCGGCAGCTGTGCGATCTCGAACTGCTGCTCAACGGCGCGTTTTCGCCGCTCGAAGGATTTCTCGCGCGCCGCGACTACGACCGCGTCGTCGACGAGCTGCGCCTGGCCGACGGCACGCTGTGGCCGATGCCGATCACGCTCGACGTGTCCGAGGCGTTCGCCGCGACCGTGCAGCCGGGTCAGCACGTCGCGCTGCGCGACAGCCAGGGCGTACCGCTCGCCGTGCTGACGGTCGAAGACATCTATTTTCCGGACAAGCTGCGCGAGGCGCGCGAGGTGTTCGGCACGACCGACACGACGCATCCGGGCGTGGCCGATCTCATCGAGCGCAGCCATCCGGTGTATCTCGGCGGCAAGGTGCGCGGCATCGCGCCGCCGCAGCACTATGATTTTCCCGAGCTGCGCGATACGCCGCGCGGTCTGCGCGAGTGGTTCGCCAGGAACGGCTGGGAAACGATCGTCGCGTTCCAGACGCGCAATCCGATGCACCGCGCGCACCGCGAGCTGACCTTGCGCGCGGCCGAGCAGGTGGGCGGCAAGCTCCTGATCCAGCCGGTGGTCGGCCGCACCAAGCCCGGCGACGTCGACCACTACACGCGCGTTCGCTGCTATCGCGCGCTGCTGCCGCACTATCCGAAGAACGACGCGACCCTATCGCTGCTGCCGCTCGCGATGCGCATGGGCGGCCCGCGCGAGGCGGTGTGGCACGCGATCATCCGCAAGAACTACGGCGCGTCGCACTTCATCGTCGGCCGCGACCATGCCGGTCCGGGCAACGACAGGAGCGGCAAGCCGTTCTACGATCCGTTCGCGGCGCAGGAGCTGCTCGCGCGTCATCAGCAGGAGCTCGGCATCCGCATCGTGCCGTTTCCGGCGATGGTCTACGTCGAAAATCGCGACACGTACGTGCCGTCGAACGAGGTGAAGGCCGACGACGTCGTCAAGGACATCTCCGGCACCGAACTGCGCCGGCGCCTCGCGACCGGCGAGCACATTCCGGAATGGTTTACTTTTCCCGAAGTGGTCGAGATCCTGCGCGAGCGCCATCCGGCCGGCGGCGGCAAGGGTGCCGCGCTGTTCTTCACGGGGCTGTCGGGTTCGGGCAAGTCGACCCTGGCCGAAGCGGTGATCGCCAAGCTGCTGGAAACGTCGAGCCGTTCGATCACGCTGCTCGACGGCGACGAAGTGCGCAAGAACCTGTCGAAGGGCCTGGGCTTTTCGCGCGAGGACCGCGCGGCGAACGTCACGCGCATCGGCTGGGTCGCGAGCGAAATCGTGCGGCACGGCGGCATCGCGATCTGCGCGCCGATCGCGCCGTACGCCGACACGCGCGCGCAAGTGCGCAGGCTCGTGCAGCAGCACGGCGAATTCGTCGAAATCTACGTCTCCACGCCGATCGCGGTGTGCGAAGGCCGCGACCGCAAAGGGCTGTACGCGCAGGCGCGTGCCGGCAAGATCCCGCAGTTCACCGGCGTTTCCGATCCCTATGAGGTGCCGGCGAATCCGGAACTCGCGTTCGACACGAGCGACGCCGATCCGGCGCTGATCGCCAATCAGGTGCTGGCGTTTCTGCGCAATCGCGGGGTGCTGGCGAGCTGAGCGCTTGCGGTTGCGGTGAATAGGGCCGATATTCTCCGCAATGAATGCGGAGAATATCGGCCGGTATATCCACGAACGCGGCGACTGGCCGTTTTTTGTGTGGAACGAGGCGGCGCTCGCCGACACGCTTGCGGCCGTTCGCTACCGGCAGGGCCGGCTGTTCGGCCGCATGGCGGCGCTCGGTTTCGAACTGCGTGCCGAGGCCGTGTTGCACGCGTTGACGCAGGACGTGGTCAAGTCGAGCGAAATCGAAGGCGACGTGCTCGACGATGTACAGGTGCGCTCGTCGATCGCGCGGCGCCTGGGCATAGACATTGGCGCACTCGCGCCGGTCGACCGTCACGTCGACGGTGTCGTCGAGATGATGCTCGACGCGACGCAGAACTATGCCGCGCCCCTGACCGCGCAGCGGCTGTTCGGCTGGCACGCGGCGCTGTTTCCGACCGGCTACAGCGGTATGGCGAAGATTGCCGTGGGCACGTGGCGCGACGATGCCACCGGGCCGATGCAGGTCGTTTCCGGGCCGATCGGCCGGCAGAAAGTTCACTTCGAGGCACCGGCCGCGGCGCGCCTGCCGGCCGAAATGACCGCCTTCGTCGACTGGTTCAACGCTGCGGCGACGCTCGATCCGGTACTCAAATCCGCGCTCGCGCACCTGTGGTTCGTGACGATCCATCCGTTCGACGACGGCAACGGCCGCATCGCGCGCGCGATCGCCGACATGGCGCTGGCGCGCGCCGAGGACAGCCCGCAACGCTTCTACAGCATGTCGGCGCAGATCCGGATCGAGCGCGACGACTACTACGCGATGCTCGAAACGACGCAGAAGGGCGATCTCGACGTCACGCGCTGGCTGCATTGGTTTCTTGGCTGTCTCGATCGTGCGTTCGACGGTGCCGAAGCCACGCTCGCCGGCGTGCTGCGCAAGGCGAAGCTGTGGGATTCGCTCGCCGGCGTCGCGCTGAACGAGCGGCAGCGCAAGGTGATCAACCGACTGCTCGACGGGTTCGAGGGAAAGTTGACGTCGACGAAATGGGCCGCGTTGACGAAGACGTCGGCCGACACGGCGCTGCGCGACATCGGCGAACTCGTGACGCTGGGCGTGCTCGTCAAGGACGAGGGCGGCGGACGCAATACCCGCTATTCGCTCGCGCCCGGTCGCTGACCCGCCAACGAAAACGGCGCCGCAAGGGCGCCGTTTTCTGTCGCTTCGTATGGCCGTTCGCTCAGCCGCGCCCGCGCCGCGCGCGGAATTCGTCGAGCGCCTGCGCCATGTCGTCGGCCATCGGCTCGATCGTCTCGCGCGCCTTTTCGGTCGCGTTCAACGTGGTGAAATTGACCTGTTCGGTCCAGCCCGCGCCGAGCGCGCGGCGACCCCGCATCGCGAACGCGCGCATCGAGATCTGCGCCGTGTACAAGGTCGACGCCTGGCCGTAGTACGTGAGCACCTGCGAGCCGACCGGGCGCACGAACACGACGACCGCCGCGTTCGCGCGACCGCCGAGGCGGCCGAAGTCGGCATCGCCGTCGTCGTGCGCGCGACCGCCGTCGATCACGTTGAAGCCCTGGCGCTGCAGCGCGCGCGTGACTTCCTGTCGTGCCGGCCCCGCGATCGCGCTGTCGCCGCCGACGATCACCGCGATGGTCGGGATCTTCGGCTCGGCCGGCGCGCTCGGCGTTTCCGGCGGCGCGGCCTTGGCGATGCGCGGACCGGGCGCTTCGGCGCCCGCCCGCGCGGCGGCGAGATCGCGCACCGCGTCGATGTCGTTCGACGCGCGCGGTGCCGGCGCGTTCGACGGCGAGGCCGTCGCGAGCGTCTGCGCGGCCGGATCGGTGCTCGCCGCGACGTTCGCCGGCACCGCGATCGCGTTCGGATCGGGCGTCTGCGCGGTCGCGACGTTCGCGGACGGCGGTGTGGTCGCGGCATTCGGGTCGGCGACGGCGTTCGGCGGCGGCACGCTGGACGCCGTCGTGTTCGTCGCGGTCGCGTTCGGATCGGTTGCCGCGGCCGTCGTCGTCGCCGGCAGCGTGCTCGGCGCGGTGTTCTGCGCGGTCGTCGCGGCCGGTTGCGTGGTCGTGGCCGGCGGCTGCGGCGTTGCCGGCGGCGGCGCGACGCTCGTCGTGGCGGCCGGCGTCGTCGTGGTCGTCGTGGCAGTGGTCGTCGTTGCGTCGCCGCCGTTCAGGAACGGAATCTGGCTGCGGAACGCCCACGCGCCGCCGCCGAGGGCGACGAGCAGCGTCGCGGCGATCGCCCACGGCAGCGCCGACGATTTGCGCTGCGGCTGCGCGGCGCCCGGGGACGTCGCGCGGTCGAGCACCGACGCGCGCGGCGCCGGCGGCGGCGTCGGCATCGAGGCGGCCTGCGTCGGCGCCGCATACGCGCCGGGACGCGGCGTCGGCTGCGTCTGCGGCAGCGGGCGCTGGCCCGACACCGGCGTCTTCATGCCGAGCACGGTCGCCGCCGCGGTGGAAATCTGCGGCTTGAGATTGATCGTCTGCGTGCCGCCCGCGAGCAGCGGATGGCGCGCGAGATCGTTCGCGAGTTCCTGGCAGCTCTGATAGCGGTCGTTCGGGTCCTTCGCGATCATGCGGCCGAGGATGCGCGACAGCTCCGGGTCGACGTCGGCGTTCAGCAGGCGCACGTCCGGGATGTCGGCGCGCACCACTTCGAGCATCAGGCCGAGCGGCGATTCGTCGGTGAACGGCATGCGGCCGGTCAGCATCTCGAACAGCACGATGCCGAGCGAGAAGATGTCCGAGCGCTGGTCGACCGGCTTGCCGAGGCACACTTCCGGCGACAGATAGCCCGGCGTGCCGACGAATTCGCCGGTCGACGTGAGCTTCTTGGAAAAATCCTGCGTGACCAGCGCGATGCCGAAGTCGGCGATCTTGATCGCGCCGCGGCTCGTGACCATGAGGTTGCCGGGCTTGATGTCGCGATGGATCACGCCCTTGTCGTGCGCGGTGGTGAGGCCCTGCGCGGTCTGGTAGATCACGCGCGCGGCCTGGTCCGGCCGCAGTCGACCGTCGCGCTTGAGCATGGAGCCGAGCGATTCGCCCTCGACGAACTCCATCACGAAGAACGTCTGTCCTTCGTGCTCGCCGATGAAATAGATCTGGATGATGTGCGGGTCGTTCAGCGACGCCATGCTGCGCGCTTCGCGCAGGAAGCGCTCTTTCACGCTCTCGTCGTGCGCGAGCGATTCCGCCAGCACCTTGATGGCGACGTAGCGGTTGAGCGACGACTCGTAGCCCTTGTAGACCACGCCCATGCCGCCGCGGCCGAGTTCGGCGACGATGTCATAGTGGCCCAGCTGCGTTTTCATGGCGACTCCGGTTTGAGGCAAAACTGCCTGTTGACTCTGGCGGAAAGCTTAGCACCGTGGAATTTCGATGCCGTGCCGCGCTTGGCGAGCAACACATAACGCGCTTCTCGCGCCGATTGTGAGCCAATGCGCACTCCAGAACGTAAAAACGCCGCGAAAACGCACATCGGTTGCGCCGCAACATTTCCGGCGCCGGCGCGGCTAGACTCCGCCGCGTGCCGAATCCGACTCTTTCGACCCCGACCCGCGCCGCGCCGCGCCGAACCCTGTGGCTCGCCTTCGCGCTGCTGGCGCTCGCGCTCGTGCGCGGCGTGCTGATGCTCGCCGCGCAGCCGCTCGTGGCCCTGGCGAACAACTACGACCAGGTGCGCTACACCGGCTGCTTCGACCTGTATCCGGTGCGGCCCGGCGTCGACCCGACATCGAACAACTATCAGGCGCCGCTGGAGACCTATGCGTTCCAGCCCGTGCCCAGCCCCATCTGCTACTGGACGTCGGACCTGGCGTTTCAGGGCTTGGCCGCCGCCGCGTTCGCGGCGCACGAAGCGGTCGGCGGCGACGCGAACCATTCGGTGCGCCAGCTCGGCATGCTCCGCCTCGCGGCATGGCTCGCGGCGGTCGCGCTCGTGTCGCTCGCGTTCGTGAGGGAAGGCTATGCGCACGTGGCAATCGCCAATCTCGCGTGGTTCGCGCTGCTCGGTCTCGATCCGGTCAATTCGTTGTATCTCAATACGTTCTACAGCGAAGCCGGTGCGCTGTTCTTCGCGTACCTCACGATCGCGCTGACGGCGCTCGCGGCGGTGCGCGCCACGCCGCTGCGGCTGGTCCTCGTCGCGCTGGCGGCGTTCGCGCTCGGCTTTTCGAAGATGCAACATCTCGCGCTGCCGCTCGCCGTCGGCGGCGCGGTGGCGTTCGCCGCGTTCGTGCGCGCACCGGCGCTGTGGCGGCCGGCGCTCGCGCTCGCGGCCGGCGGCGCGCTGGCGCTCGGCGTGCAGTTCGCGCAGATGCACCGCGGCGGCCCGATGTTCGGCAGCATCGAAACCGCGAACAACCTCGATTTCGCGCTGACGGCGCTGTTGCCCGCGTCGGACGACGCTGCGCGCACCGCGCAGCGCGTCGGGCTCGGCGCGGAATGCGCGGCGCATCGGGGCAAGTCGATCTACACGGTCGGCGCGCCGCCGGAAGCGGCGTGCCCCGGCGTCGGCGCGCTGTCGCGCGCACGTGCGCTGGGCCTCGCGTTCTCCGAACCGATGACGCTCGTACGCCTCGTCGCCGCGATCCCGCGCGACCTCCTGCCGTGGATTCCGCATTACCTCGGCACGGTCGCGGGCGCGCAGGTCGCGCCGTTGCCCGACGGCTTCGTCACCGTCGATCGCTGGCTCGGACGCCGCGCCGCGTTCGCATGGCTGCTGCTCGCGCTGCCGGTCGCGTTCGCCGCCGTGCTGCTCGCGCGGCGCCGGTCGAGTCCGCTCGCGCTCGCGTTCGCCTGCGCGTGCGCGGCGGTCGCGCTCGCGGTGCCGGTCGTGAGCATGTTCGGCGACGGCCTCGTCGAACTCGCCAAGCACTCGCACCTGGCGCTCAACGCGGCGTGCGCGGCCGTGCTCGGGTTCGGCGTCGGCGCGCTCGTCCGGCGCGCTGCCATCTGAGGTTCATCTTGGCCGTGCAAACTGGCGCGATGACCCGTCCCTCGCGCCTGCTGCTGAGCCTGGTGATCTTCGCGCTCGCCGTGGGGCTCCTGCGTGCCCTGACGCTCGTGTCCCACACGCCGCTCCTGGCCATCGCGAACAGCTTCGACCAGGCGCGCTATACCGGCTGCTTCGAGCTGTTTCCCGATCGGCCGCCGCCGATCCGCCCCGACGAGAACAGCCCGAACGCGCCGTTCGAGTTCTACCGGTTCCTCGAGAACCCCGTGCGGCTGTGTTACGGATCGAGCGAGCTCCTGCTGCAGGGCACGACCGCCGCGGTCTACGGCGTGCAGGAACTCGCCGGCGTCGAGCGTCACTCGGTGCGCTGGATCGGATACTTGCGCCTCGCGCTCCTGACCGCGCTCGTCGCCGCGTTCTGCCGCGCCTGGTGGCGCCGCGGCAAGCCTGCCGGCGCGGTCGCGAACGCCGCGTTGTTCGCGCTCGTGCTGACCGATCCGGCCGACACGATGTACTTCAACACGTTCTATGCTGAGGCGACCGCGCTCTTCGCCGCGTATGCCTTGTTCAATCTCGTGCTGCTGTACCACGGACAGGAACGCACGCGCCGCGGCGTGCTGCTGCTCGGCGCCGGCGCGCTGCTGCTCGCCACCAGCAAGATCCAGCACCTGCTGCTGCCGACCGTGCTCGCGCTCGTCGTGCTCGCGTTCGGCCGCAGGCACACCGGCCGCTGGCCGTGGCAGGGCTACGCGCTGCTGGGTGGCGCCGTGCTTGGTGCATTGTTCCAATTTGCGCAATTGTCGCGCGGCGATCTCATGATGCAGTCGATCCGCTCGTACAACCGCGCCCACGTGATTTTTACCGGCCTGCTGCCTGCGGTGCGCGATCCGGCGGCGACGCTCGTGCGGCTCGGCATGCCGGCGCGTTGCGCCGAGCACACCGGCAAGGCCGCGTGGCAGATGCCGGGCATGCCCGAAGACGTGTGTCCGGGCATCGAAAAGCTCGGGCGCGTGCGCATCCTGTTCGAATTCGTACGCGAGCCGATGGCCGCGGTGCGCTACCTCGGCAACGGCCTGGCGGCGCTCAATCCCTGGCTGCCGCGCAATCTCGGCCATGTCGAAGGCGAAATTCTCGGCAAGCTGCCGGCGCGGTTCGTCTCGTTGAACGGCGTGCTCGACCGCGTGCCGCCGCTGCGCTACGCGCTGTTCGCGCTGCCGTTGGTTGCCGCGGCGCTCGCGTGGCGCAGGCGACCGGTGTCGGCGTTCGCCCCGTCGGAAACGTCGAGCGCCGGCGATCCGCTGCTGCTGCTCGGTGCGATGACGTCGGCGCTGATCGTCGCGACGCTCGGCATCACGCTCGCCGGCGACGGCATCGCCGACGTCGCCAAGCAGGGACACCTCATCTTCAACGCCTCGCTCGCGTGGGTCGTCATCGCCGCGATCGCGCTCGCCGGCAGGCTCGGCTCGCAGCCGCAACGCGAGATGCTGACGGCTTAAATCACCGCGGCATGCAGCCCGTCGATTTCGACGAGCAGTTCCAGCCGGCAGATGTCGCCGATCAGCACGAGCCGCCGCGCGTCGGGCGGCAGGCGGCGATCGAGGTTGGCCGTCACGGCCGCGACGTCGGACGCGTGGCGCACGTAGACCTTGAGCACGCTGCCCGCGCCGAAATGCGGCAGCGTCGCGCTCGCGAGCAGACTGTCGAGGTTCGCGAACGTTTCGGCGAGCTGCGCATCGACGTCGCCGTCGTGCTGCGAGGCGTGGCCGACCACCGACGCGGTTCCCGAAATATACAATTGCGGTGCCATGCCCGGCGCGCGCATCGCGCGCGCGAACGTCGGCGCGGTCGGACCGAACTGGCGCGGGTAGCGCCACGCGCTCGTCTGGCGCGGGTTTTCGATCGGCCGGCCCGGTTCGCGCGCGGCGAGCCAGTACACCTGCAGCACGCGTGCGCCGTCGCTGCGCCCGATCGCGCTCGCGGCCGGAAACGCGGTGCCGGAAAGGGCGCCCATGCCGGCGGCGCGGCCGGTGCAGAAATGCTTGTAGCGCTCGGCGTCGCCGTCGCCGACGTTGATGTCGGCGAGGTAGTTCCAGATGCGCACGAGGTGCGGCCAACGCGACCCGGCGACGAACGCGGCGAGCGCTGAATAGGCCGCGCGCGTCGCGTCGGCGATATCGGCGTAGTCGCTCTCGGCGAGTTCGATCGCACCGTAGCAATAGTCGGCGTCGGCGGCCCAGCGCACGTCGCCGTCGCGGCCGGTTTCGACAACGCCTTGCGCGCGCCACACTTCGTACGGCGCCGGCGATGCGGCCGGCACGAGGCCCACGCGCAGATAGCGCGGATCGTCCGACGCCGGTGCGTCGGCGAACCCGAGCACGGCCAGCACCCGCGGTTCGGCGAGGAGGTCGGCGAGGTCGGCGCTGACGTAGTCGATGGAAATCGGGGCGGGCAGGCTCATGCGGGCAGGACCCGCGGGCGGCGCGAATGTGCGTGGATCGGCATGTGGCAGACGGTTCGAAGCCGGTCGGGGCCGGCAAGCAAACCGCTATGATACACTCGCGCGCCCCGCGGGCCGCCGCCGTCGTTCGAGCGACGCCCGCCGTCCCCGCCCCATCCGAGTTCAACCCGATGTCGGAACAGACCCCCGCCGAGCGCGAGCTCGCCGCACTCCTTGTCGACAGCCTCAATCTCGAAGGCGTCGCGCCCGACGACATCGCGCCCGAAGCGCCGCTGTTCGGCGGCGAGCTGGGCCTCGATTCGATCGACGCGCTCGAAATCGCCCTCGCGGTGTCCAAGCGCTACGGCTTTCAGCTGCGCTCGGACAACGACGACAACAAACGCATCTTCGGCTCGCTGCGCGCGTTGTCGGCGCATATCGAAGCGAACCGCGTCGCCTGACGGTCGCGCCATGGCGTTGCGTCAGACCTTGTCGACCGGCGTCGTACCGCCCTCGAACGCGTAGCGCGACTGGCGCCGCCGTTCGGCGAGATCGTTCCACCAGCGCCGGAAGTTCAAAAGGCTCGTGAACGCGTAGATCGCCTTGAAGATGCGCAGGCGGGCGAGCACCGGCGCGCTGTCGAACACGTCGCCGGCCAGCATCGAGATCACGCCTTCCTCCACGCGCCACGTATTGCGCGGATTGGCGAACAGCGTGCGCATGGTCGGCGAGTTGAAGCGGTAGATGAACCACGAGAACACGCGTATGCCGCGGCGGATGCGCGTGTCGAACTGCGCCTGCAGTTCGGCCTCGCGGGCGGGTTGCTTGAGAATCGCGTCGACCGTCGCCGCGGCGTGCTTGCCGCTGTGCATCGCGAGGTACACGCCGGACGAGAAGATCGGATCGACGAACGCGAACGCGTCGCCGACCATCAGATAGCGCGGGCCGGCCATGCGCGTGGACACGTACGAGTAGTTGCCGGTCACGCGCACTTCGTTGACGATCTTCGCGTTCTTCATGCGCGCGCGCGTTTCGGGAATGCGCTCGAGCGTGGCGAGCAGGAACTCGGTGGTCTTGCCGCGGCGCTGCTTCAGGTATTCCGGAAAGCACACGCAGCCGATGCTCATGAGGCCGTCGGACAGCGGAATGAACCAGCTCCAGCCGTACTCGAAGCGGTAGATGCTGATGTTGCCGGCATCGTCGCCGTCGCGGCGTTCGACGCCCGAGAAATGCGCGAAGATCGCCGCGCTCTGGTGCTTGACGTTCTTCACCTTGAGCTTCAACTGATTGCCGAGCAGCGTGTCGCGGCCGGTCGCGTCGACGAGATAGCGCGCCTCGACGGCGAGCGCGGCGCCGTCTTCGCCGGTCGCGAACGCGCGCACGCCGTCCGCCTTGAACGCTATGCGATCGACCTTGACGCCTTCGCGCGCGTCGACGCCGAGCCGCCGCGCGTTCTCGAACAGCACGCGGTCGTAGTCCTCGCGCTTGACCTGGAACGCGAACGGCGGGGTTTTTCCGAGCGACCGGCGGAAATGAAACGTATGGAACTTGTCGTTCTGTGGAAAATCGGCGCCGAGCTTGAGCACGCCGATCTTGCGCACTTCGTCCATGACGCCGAGTTCCTCGAGGATCGGCATGTTCGCCGGCAGCAGCGATTCGCCGATGTGAAAGCGCGGGTGGTGCTCCTTCTCCAGCTGCAGCACCGACAGGCCGCGCTGCGCGAGCATCGCCGCGGTCGTCGAACCCGCCGGTCCGCCGCCGACCACCAGCACGTCGCATGCGATCGTCGATTCCTGCGCTGCCGTCATCGTGGAGTTCCCGTCGTGAAGTCGCCGTATCATAGCCACAGCGATGCGACACGCGAGACGGATTCGGCGCGATGACCCGGCAATGAGTGCGAAAAACCCGGCAACGGGCGCGGCGTGGCCGCGTCGCGTCTTCGTCCTGCTGCTGTGCGCGTATCCGCCGCTGCTGGTGCTGTCGTTGTGGCTGCATCGCGGCGTGCTGTCGGCCGCGGCCGGCCTCGTCTTGATCAGCCTGCTGCTGTGGCCCGGCCTCGTCGGCGGCAAGCGTCTGGCATGGGCGCTGTGGCTCGCCGCGGTCGCCGGCGGCGCGCTGCTTGCGCGGTACGACCATGCCGCGCTCGGCCTGATGCTGCTGCCGGTGGCGATCAACGCCGC
Organism: Tahibacter soli; assembly: GCF_025717065.2. Classification (GTDB taxonomy): domain Bacteria; phylum Pseudomonadota; class Gammaproteobacteria; order Xanthomonadales; family Rhodanobacteraceae; genus Tahibacter; species Tahibacter soli. Next base: position 255,393 of record NZ_JAOVZO020000017.1, read on the forward strand.
GGTCGCCTGGCTGTTCGGCGCGAGCCTCGCGGCCGATTCCGAACCGCTCGTCGCGCGCGCGATCGTCGCGCTCGAAGGCGACGATCGCCTCGCGCAGCCGGGCGTCGCGCGCTACGCGCGTTCGCTGACGCTCGCGTGGACGCTGCTGCTCGGCATGCAGGCGCTGATGCTGCTCGCCGGCGCCGTGCTCGCCGCGCCGGGCGGCGCGCTCGACCTGGCCGGCGTCGCCTCGCCGCTGCCGGTGCCGGCCGACGCGGTGATCGGTTACGGCCACCTCGGCGGCTACCTCGTCGTCGGCGGGTTCTTCGTACTCGAATTCGCGTGGCGTCAATGGCATCTGCGACACCTGCCGCATCCGACCGCGCGCGAGTTCTTCCACAACCTCGCAAAGAACTGGACGCGGCTCCTGCACGCGCGGCCGGCGGAGCGATCGACGGAACCGTGACGGGGTTCATCCCCGCGTTGCGTACTACGGCATTGCCCTTGCATTGCAAACCGGTGATGCTTGCGCGCCGTCATCGCCACCGCCGACGCACCCGAAGAATGTCCGAACACGCCACCGACCGTTTCCGCGTCGCGCCGGATCATCCCGCGCTGCCCGGCCATTTTCCCGGCAATCCGCTCGTGCCGGGCGTCGTCGTGCTCGATCGCGTCGCCGCGGCGCTCGAAGCGCGCGGCGTCGTGCTGGCGGGTTTCGCGCAGGTGAAATTCGCCGCAACGCTCAAACCCGGCGAAGACGCGCGGATCGAACTCGAACCGCGCGACGCGCGCTGGCGCTTTCGCGTGCTGCGCGACGCCGACGTCGTCGCCGCCGGCGAGGCGCTGGCACGATGAGCGGTCCGCACTGGACCGAGCGTCCCGAGGGCGGCGGGCGTTTCGCGGTCTGGCTGATCCGCACGATCGCGCTGTACGGCGGCCGGCGCGTCGCGCGCGTCATCCTGTATCCGATTACGCTGTACTTCTATCTGCGGCGGCGCCCTGAACGCGAGGCGTCGCGCGCGTTCCTGACGCGCGCGCTCGGCCGGCCGGCGCGAACGCTCGACGTGATGCGGCACATCCATCGTTTCGCCGGCGTCATTCTCGATCGCGTGTTCCTGCTCGCGAACGGCGGCATGAACGGCTTCGACGTGCGCGTGCACGGGCTCGACCTGCTCCTGCAGTGCTGGCGCCAGGGCCGCGGCATGTTTCTGCTCGGCTCGCACGTCGGCAGCTTCGAAGTGCTGCGCGTACTCAGCCGCGAGCGGCCCGAGGTGAAGGTGCGCGTCGTGCTCGACAAGTCGCAGACGCCGGCGATCACCGAACTGCTGCACGCGCTCGATCCGACGATCGCCGACACCGTGATCGACGCGTCGACCGGCGGCACGCACATCGTGCTGTCGATGAAAGAGGCCGCGGAGGAGGGCGCGCTGGTCGCGTTCCTCGGCGACCGCGCGCGGCGCGGCGAACTCACGCGCAAGGCGCCGCTGTTCGGCGAGCCGGCGCCGCTGCCGATCGCGCCGTACCTCATCGCGTCGGCGCTGAACGTGCCGGTCATGCTGTGCTTCGGCCTGTACCGCGGCGGCAACCGTTACGACCTGTATTTCGAAAATTTTGCAGAACGCATCGAAATTCCCCGGACCGAACGCAGCGCCCGGCTGGACGAATGGCTCGCGCGCTACGCCGCGCGCATGGAACACTATGCGCGCATGGATCCCTACAACTGGTTCAACTTCTATGATTTCTGGGAAAGCGATCGCGTGGGCCTGTCTCCTGCTGCCGACGGCGAGCCTCGCCGCGCCTGACGCCGCGACGATCATCGCGGGTCTGAAGCGCAACGGGCCGTCGACCACGGCGTATACCGAAGTGCGGTTCGTCGACATGCTCGAGGCGCCGATGATCCTCTCCGGCGAGCTGCAGTATCTCGCCGACGGCGGGCTGATCAAGCGCGTGACCAAGCCCTATCGCGAAACGACGACGGTCGGCGCCGGCGGCGACGTGACGATCGAACGCGAGGGCCGCGAAACCAAGAAGTTCACGTTGAAGCGCGCGGCCGCGCTCGGCGCGTTTCTGGAAAGCTTCTCCGGCGTGCTCGGCGGCGACTCGGCGCGTCTGGCGCAGAGCTACACCGTCGCGATCGCCGGCGACGAGTCGCACTGGAGCCTGAAGCTGATGCCGCGCGACCGGTCGCTCGCCAAACAGGTCACGCGCATCGAGATCGACGGCGAAACCCGCACGCCGCTGTGCTTTCGCGTGCAGGAAGCGAACGGCGACTCGAGCGTGCTGCTCGTCGAGCGCCTGGCCCGCGCGCGCCTGTCCGCCAACCCGACGAAGAACGAACTCGACCAGATGTGCAAGAACGGCACATGACCCCGCGCGCGCGCGGCGCATTGCTCGCGTGCTGGCTCGCCGTGCTCGCGGGCTTGTTCGCGTACGTCGCGTCGAACCTGCGCGTCGGCACCGATCTGCGCGGCTTCATGCCGCCGGCGCAGACGCCCGGGCAGCGCCTGTTGCTCGACGAGATCGGCGAAGGCCCGGGCTCGCGCCTGCTGCTCGTGGCGCTCGCCGGCGACACGCCCGACGCGCTCGCCGACGTCGGCAAACGCCTCGCCGCCGCGCTGCGCGGCGACGCGCGCTTCGTGCGCGTGCTCAACGGCGAAACCGATCTCGACGCGCTCGGCGCCGATCTATTGCCGTACCGCTACCTGCTGTCGCCGACGCTCGACACCGAGCGCTTCGACGCCGCGTTCCTGCGCGGCGCGCTGGAGCTGCGCGTCGAGGATCTCGGTTCGCCCGCGTCGGCCTGGTTGAAGCCGATGCTCGCGCGCGACCCGACGCTCGAAACCTTGCGACTGGCCGAAGCGTGGGCACCGCCGCGCGAGCCGGAGCGTTACGCCGACGTGTGGTTCGGCGCCGAACGCAGGCACGCATTGCTGCTGGTGGAAACCGCCGCGCCGGGCTTCGATCCGGCGGCGCAGCGCGACGCCGTTGCCGCGCTGCGCGACGCGTTCGCGCACGCCGCGCAAGGCACGCGCGCGACGCTCGAAGTCAGCGGCCCCGGTGCGTTCGCCGTGCGCGTGCACGAAACGACGAGCGACGAGGCGAACCGCATCGGTCTCGTCGATTCGATCGGTTTTCTGACGTTGCTGCTGCTCGCGTATCGCCGCGTGACGACGGTCGCTGCCGGCGCGCTGCCGCTCGTCACCGGCGGGCTCGCCGGTACCGCGGCGCTCGCGCTCGCGTTCGGCGGCGCTCACGGCATCACGCTCGCGTTCGGATTTACCTTGATCGGCGTCGCGCAGGACTATCCGATCCACCTGTTCAGCCACCTGCGGTCCGGCACGCCCGCAACGCAGGTCGCGCGCCGCCTGTGGCCGACGCTGTCGACCGGCATCGCGAGCACGTGCATCGCGTACCTCGCGTTCTTCGCGTCCGGCGTCGAGGGCCTGCAGCAGCTGGCCGTGTTCACCGCGGTGGGCCTCGCGGTCGCCGGCGTCTCGACGCGCTTCCTGCTCGCGCCGCTCCTCGGCGGCGAGCCGCGCGACGCGGCCGATTCGCGCTTCGTCGCGCGCGTCGACCGGACGCTCGCGCGGATTCGCGTGCCGGCGTTCGTTTTTATCCTTGTCGCTTTGTTCGCAGTCGAGAGCGCAATCCACGACCGCAGTCCGTTTTGGGAGAACAATCTCGCGGCACTCACGCCGGTGCCGCCGCAGCTGATCGCGCGCGACGGCGAGCTGCGGCGCGAACTCGGCGCGCCGGACGTGCGCTATCTCATGGTGATCGAGGCGCCCGACGCCGACGGCGTGCTCGCCGCGAGCGAAGCGCTCGACCGCGAACTCGCCGCATTGCGCGAGCGCGGCGCGCTCGCCGGGTACGAGACGCCGTCGCGCTACCTGCCGAGCGCCGCGACGCAGCGGGCGCGCCAGGCCGCGCTGCCCGACGAAGCCGCGCTGCGCGCATCGCTCGCCGAGGCGTCGGCCGGACTGCCGTTCAAGCCGGGCCTGTTCGAACCGTTCGTCGCCGACGTCGCCGCCGCGCGCGCGCTGCCGCCGGTCGACGCGGCGACGTTCGCCGCGAGCCCGCTCGGGCTGCGCGTGAAGGCGATGCTGCAGCCGCGCGACGGACACTGGGTCGGACTCGTCAACCTCGTCGGCGTCGCGGACGTCGCGGCGCTGGCCGCGCTCGGCGAAAAGCCCGGCGCCTTGGCGCACCTCCTCGATCTGAAAGCCACGTCCGAGTCGCTCGTCGCGGCGTACCGCACGCGCGTGCTGTTCTCGCTCGCGGTCGCGTCGCTGCTGCTCGTCGGCGTCGTCGCGTTCGCGCTGCGCAAGCCCGCGCGCATCGCGCGCGTGCTCGTGCCGATGCTGTTGTCGACCGTCATGATCGTGGGCAGCCTGCGCTTCTTCGACGTGTCGCTGTCGCTGTTCCATCTGATCGCGCTGATACTCGCGGCCGGCCTCGGTCTCGACTACGCGCTGTTCTTCGAACATGCCGAAGACGACGAACGCGAACAGCGCCGCACGCTGCACGCGATACTCGTGTGCAGCGCGTCGACGTTTCTCGTGTTCTTCCTGCTGGCGCTGTCGAGCCTGCCGGTGCTGCGCGCGATCGGCGTCACCGTGACGCTCGGCGTCGCGTTCAATTTCGTGCTCGCGATGCTCGTGTCGCGCCCGCGCCGGAGCGTGCCGCATGCTGGATAAATCCCATTGGGCGCATCTGATACCGCACCGCGGCGCGATGTGCCTGCTCGACGCCGTGGTCGGCCACGACGACGAACGCGTGCACGCGCGCACCGCCTCGCACCGGCGCGCCGACAATCCCCTGCGCAGCGACGGACGCCTGCGCGCGCTGCACCTGTGCGAATACGGCGCGCAGGCGATGGCGGTGCACGGCGCGCTGCTCGCGCAGGCGGCAGGCCGAAGGGCGCTGCCGGGCATGCTCGTGTCGCTGCGCGCGGTAGAACTCGAGGTCGAACGCATCGACGACCTGCCGGGCGACCTCGACGTCCACGCCGAGCGGCTGCTCGCCGGCGACGCGAGCTGGCAATATGCGTTTCGCGTCGAGCACGGCGGCGTGGTGCTGGCGCAAGGGCGCGCGGCGGTGATGCTGGCGCGAGACGGGAAGGACGACGCATGAACGCAACGATTCCACGCGCGCTCGTCACGGGCGGCAGCGGCGACATCGGCGGCGCGATCTGCCGGCAGCTCGCGCGCAACGGCCTGCACGTGATCGTGCACGCGAACAGCGGCCACGAACGGGCCGCCGCGGTCGTCGCGGCGATCGTCGCCGACGGCGGTTCGGCGCAGGCCACCGCGTTCGATCTCGCCAACGGCGCGGCGACGCGCAGCGCGGTCGAACGGCTGCTCGAGGCCGGCGCGATCGGCACGCTCGTCCACAACGCCGGCGTGCACGACGACGCGCCGCTCGCCGGCATGAGCGAAACGCAGTGGCGCCGCGTCATCGACATTTCGCTGCACGGTTTTTTCCATGTGTCTCAACCGCTGCTGCTGCCGATGGCGCGCGTGCGGCGCGGTCGTATCGTCGCGTTGTCTTCGGTCGCGGCGGTGCTCGGCAATCGCGGACAGGCGAACTACGCCGCGGCGAAGGCGGGTCTGCACGGCGCGGTGAAGTCGCTCGCGCGCGAGATGGCGTCGCGCGGCATCACGGCGAACGTCGTCGCGCCGGGCGTGATTGCCGGGCGCATGAGCGACGAGACGTTCACGCCCGACGCGATCAGGCAGATGGTGCCGGCCGCGCGCGCGGGTACGCCGGACGAAGTCGCCGCGCTCGTCGCGTTCCTGTGCTCCGACGCGGCCGGCTACGTCAACGGGCAGGTGATCGGCGTCAACGGCGGGATGGCGTAGCGGCTTTCCAGCGCCGCTCGACTTCCGCCGCGACGGCGGCAGTTTCGCGCAGCGGCGGCGGCTGCGGCAGCTTCGGGCCACCGAACACGCGGATGTGGCCGCTCGCTATCAGTTCCGCGTGCAGGCGGCCGAGCTTGCCGCGCGCGGGCGTCGGCAGCCACACGCGCACCGGCACGCCGACCGCGCACGCTTCCGACAGCATATTGACCGAGTCGGGCGTCACGACGATGCGCTGCGCGTGCGCGAGATAGCCGGCGTACGGGTTCGGGCCGTCGTCCGCGCCGCCCCAGAACGCGCCGGGAAAACGCGCGAACGCGCTGCGCAGATAGTCGCGCAGCGGCGCGGGCGTGCGCCGCGACGTGCTGACGAGAAAGCTGCCGCCGCGCCGCGCATGCGCGCGCGCGAGCGCTTCGACGAGGCCGACGCAGTAGTCGGTGTCGACCGCGACGTCGCGGTGGCTCGCGCCGATCAGCACCGCGGTGCGCGGCGCCGGCAGGCGCGCGAGGTCGCCGAAGGCGGCCGCGCCGTCGGCGAGCCAGGCGTCGTCGATCGGATTGAGCGAGCCCAGCGGGTTGATCACGTTGGCGCCGGCCAGATCGTCGTGACGCGGCGCGACGACGAGATCCCAGTGCGCCGGTGCGATGCGCGGATCGAGTATCTGCACCGCGTACGTGCGGCCGTCGCTCCACGTGCGCAGCGCTCGCGTATACAACGCGGCCGCGCGACCGCAGCCGATGGCGAGCGCGGGCCACGGCGCGACGAACTGCCCGCGCACGCTCGCCGGCAGCGCGAGCCGCGCGCCGGCGACGAGGCGCGGCGCGAACCACGACCACGGCGCGCCGGGTGCCAGACGCCACACGCGCGCCGCGACGCGCAGGCGTTGCGCGAGCGCGAGCGCCTGGCGCTCGTTGCCGGCGGCGCCGTCGGTGACGATCCAGCATGTCGCGGTGTTGTCGGGCGTGGGGGCGTCGGGCATGGCTGCCGGGTCGGGGAGGGCGCGCCATTGTAGAGCGCCGGTCACCAGACTGTTTTCGGCGCCGGCGATGATGCCGAACGATCCGCACCCTACACTGTCGACACTTCGGGCTTGCGGAGCAGCCGACCGATTCGAGTACGATCGATTCGATCGGCCCTCAAGACCGGGCCGCCCGCTCAGGGGCCGCAAGCAAACCCGCCACCCAACGAGGGAACTCAAATGATCCGCAAGCTCGCACTCGCCACCGCTTTCGTCTTCGCCGCTTCGGCCGCCCAGGCCGCCGACGTCTACAAGCTCGAACCGGGCCACACCCAGGTCCTGTTCCAGTACAACCACATGGGCTACTCGAACATCACCGGCTCGTTCACCAAGGTCGAAGGCGAGATCAATCTCGACACGGCCGATCTCGCCAAGTCCTCGGTCAAGGCCACGATCTCGATCGACAGCGTGTCGACCGGCGTCGCCAAGCTCGACGAGCACCTGAAGTCCGGCGACTTCTTCGACGCGCCGAAGTTCGCCAACGCGACGTTCGCGAGCAACAAGGTCGAGAAGACCGGCGAGAAGGCGCTCAAGGTGTCGGGCGATCTCACGATCCACGGCGTGACGAAGCCGGTGACGTTCGACGTGACCGTCAACGCGATCGGCGAGCATCCCATGGCGAAGAAGCCGGCCGCCGGTTTCGACGCGACCGCGAAGATCAAGCGCTCGGATTTCGGCATCAGCAAGTACGTGCCGAACGTCAGCGACGACGTGACGATCCGCATCACGACCGAAGCGGTCAAGGGCTGAGCCCGTCGCGACGGCCCGGACGACAGGTCCGGGCCGCTGCGCGATGCCGATGCAGACACCGATCTTCGCCGACGAACGGGGCCGCAGCGCGAGCGACTGGCTCGACAGCCGCCACACGTTCTCGTTCGGCCAGTACTACGATCCGCGCCGCATGGGCTACGGCCCGCTGCGCGTGATCAACGACGACCGCGTCGCGCCCGGCGGCGGCTTCGCCACGCACGGCCACGCGAACATGGAAATCCTGACCTGGGTGATCGACGGCGCGCTCGCGCACCGCGATTCGCTCGGCACCGGTTCGACGATCCGGCCCGGTGACCTGCAGCGCATGAGCGCGGGGTCGGGCATACGGCACAGCGAGTTCAACGCGTCGCAGACGCAGCCCGTGCACTTCTTACAGATCTGGATACAGCCCGACCGCGTCAACGGCAAGCCGTCGTACGCGCAGCAGTCGTTCGACGCGGCCTCGCGCGACGGCCGCTGGTGCCTGATCGCCTCGCGCGACGGCGCCGACGGTTCGGTCGCGGTGCTGCAGGACCTGAAACTCTACGCGGCCGACCTGCAGGCCGGCGTGCGGCTCGATCGCACGCTCGATCCGGCGCGCGGCTACTGGCTGCAGGTGGTGAGCGGCGCCGTTGCGGCCGGCGAGCGTACCCTCGGCGCCGGCGACGCGCTCGCGCTCGACGGCGAGCGCGCGCTGAATCTCGCCGCGAGCGCGGCGAGCCAGGTGCTGCTGTTCGATCTGCCGGCCGTCGCGTAGCGGCGCCGGCCCGCGCGATCAGCCTTTCTTCACGCCTTCGTTCTTGAGCGCCTCGAGTGCGCGCAGGTCGACCGTGTCGAGCGCGCGCTTGAGCGTGTCGATGCTGTCGCCGCCGCCTTCGACCTTGACGGCGAAGCGGTCGCCGACGATCACCGAGTACTCGCCCGACTTGCTCGCGCCGTCCCACTGCTCGTGCGTGAGACGGCCGCCGCTGCGATAGGTTTTCTCGTAGCCGTTCTCATGCTGGCTTTCGGATTCGACGTTGGCCCAGCCGGCGAACGCCATCACGCCCTTGACGCTGCCCGAATCGGTGATCGTGAGCGTCAGGCTGCGGCCCGAGCCGTCGCCGTACCAGCCGCTCGCCTCCGACACCTGCATGCCGGCGATGCCGTTCTTCTCGGCGCGATAGTCGGTGCGGGGCAGGTTGCCGAACGTGTCGGGAATGAAGCCCTTCAGGCGATCCGGCGCGAGCGCCTCGACGCTCGCGTCGCCGCCGGAAAGCACGGCGCCGAGCACCGCGCCGGCCGCCGCCGCCTGCGCCTGCGCGTCGCCGCTGCGCTGCGCCTGTTCGAGCTGCTTCGACGCCGCGTCCGCGCGCTCGCCCATCGCGGCGAGGCGGCCGAGCGTGCTGTTCGGGTCGACCTCGACGCTCGTGGTGCCGTTGCCGTAGCGCATGCCGCCCTGCAATCCGGTGGTGCTGCCGAACATCGCGTTGATGATGCCGCCGCCGACGAGGCTCGCGACGAAGCCGATCACGATGACCACGGCCGCATAGCCCGCCGCGCGTTCCGGCGGCGCCTTCATCGTGTACGGCAGGCCCAGATAGAGCAGGTAGATGCCGTAGGCCGCCGCCGCGAGCGCGACGATGAAGTACAGCGGTATGCCGAGGAGGATCGTGACCGACGCGACCCAGCCCGCGGTATAGGCGTAGGCGGCCGACTTGAGCGCCTGCTCGGGATTCTTCTCGCCGCCGAAGGTCGGCGCCAGCGCGTCGATCAGGAGGCCCACGAGATAGACGATGCCGAGCGACAGGCCGTAGGCGAGGATCATCTGCCCGATGCCGTCGAAGAATCCGACGCGAACGGTAACGCCGAACAGGCTGAGGCCGATCAGGCTGCTCTTGATGAATCCGAACACCGCCGGGATCGCGGCCAGGATCAGGATGTAGTTCTTGTACAGGTCCGCGACGGTGGTGCGTTCTGCGGCGATGACCGGCCATTCGGTCTTCGGCGTCAGAAGAATGTTCTTTACGCGAGCGATCAGTGCGTTGACGTCCATGGTGCTCCCCGTTTCGGCTGGAATCCGCGATTGCGAGCGGCGGAATGCGTCGGCGATTCTAGGCCGTACCCGCGCCGTGGGCGCGTGACGGCGTCGCAGCGGTCGCGTGCCGCAGGTCCGGCACAAAGCGTGCATCACATCACGGTTTCAAAAGGCGCATCGATAGCGGGGCCGACGCCGGCCCGTTCCGGTACTCCTGCTAAACTCGCGCGCTTGCCTGTCGAAATCGGAGTTTTTCATGTCCCGACCGAATCCCGCGGCGGCCGACCGGATCCCCGCCAACGCTCAGAATCGTTACGAAGTGACGCGCGCCGACCTGCCGCTGTCGTGCCCGATGCCGGGCATGAGCCTGTGGAACTCGCACCCGAAGGTATACCTGCCGATCGAAGACGAGAACGGCGAGTCGGTCTGCCCGTACTGCGGCGCGCACTACGTGCTGAAAAACTGAACGAGCCTTCGGTGCAGGAGCCTCGCCTAACCGTCATCCAGCTCGTCCCCGCCCTCGACACGGGCGGGGTGGAGCGTTCCACGCTGGAAGTCGCGCAGGCGCTGGTTGCGGCGGGTCATCGTTCGATCGTCGTATCGGCCGGCGGCCGGCTCGTCGCGCCGCTCGTGGCGGCGGGCAGCGAACATATCGCGCGCACGATCGGCCAGAAGTCGCTGTTTTCGCTGCGCCATATCGGCGCGCTGCGGCGCCTGTTCGCCGACATCAAACCCGACATCGTGCACGCGCGCTCGCGCCTGCCGGCGTGGCTCGCGCACTTCGCGCTCGGCGGTGCGGCGCACCCGCAGACGCATTTCGTGACGACCGCGCACGGCCTGAACTCGCCCGGCCGCTACAGCGCGATCATGACGCGCGGCGAACGCGTGATCGCCGTGTCGCACACGGTGCGCGACTATCTGATCGCGAACTACGAAATCGATCCGGCGCGCATCGTCGTGATTCCGCGTGGCATCGACCATGACGAATTCCCGTACGGCCACCGGCCCGACGACGAATGGACGGCCGCGTTCCACCGCGACTTTCCCATGCTCGCGCAGGCGCCGCTCCTGACTTTGCCCGGCCGCGGCACGCGTCTCAAAGGCCACGCCGACGCGATCGAACTCGTGGCCGCGCTGAAGGCGCGCGGCATCGATACGCGGCTGCTGCTGCTCGGCGTCGTCGATCCGAAGCGCCGCGCGTACGTCGAGGAGCTCAAGCAGCTTGCGATCGAGCGCGGCGTCGCCGATCGCGTGGCGATGTCGCCGCCGCGCGCCGACGTGCGCGACGTCTACGCGGCGAGCGCGCTCGTGCTGCAGCTGTCGAACAAACCCGAGGCGTTCGGGCGCACCGTCGTCGAAGCGCTCGCGCTGTGCCGGCCGGTGCTCGGCTACGCGCACGGCGGCGTCGGCGAGCTGTTGTCCGAGCTGTATCCGGCCGGACGCGTGCCGTTCGGCGATTTCGGACGGCTCGTCGAGCGCGCCGCGGAGCTGTTGCGGCTCGCGCCGGCGATCCCGCCGCTCAAGCGCTACGACCTCGCCGAAATGCAGCGCGCGACGCTCGCGCTGTACGCCGAACTCGTGCGCGGCAAGACTAACGGCAACTGATCGGCGATCATTCGGCCTTACCCGCCGCTCCCCGCCTCGCATGACCGCCGTTTCCCCGGGTTCGAAATTCCTCAACGTCCTGCGCTCGCCGCTCCTGCCGATCTGGCTCGTGCCGGCGCTGCTGCCGCTCGGCCGCTCGGCCGAAATCGGCGTCGCGCTCGCGCTCGTCGGCTGCATCGGTCTCTTCGTGCGCAACCCGCAGGCGCTGCGTGGGCATGATGGCGCGCGACTGTTCCTGATGCTGTGGGCCTGCTACGTCGTCGCGGCGCTCGTCTCGGCGCTCGATGCGGTCAACCCCGGCAAGAGCTGGAGCACGGTCGCCTCGGTGCTGCGCTATGCGCCGCTCGGCGTCTACGTCGCGTTCGCGGTGCGCCGCGAACCTCTGGTGCGTTCGCTGTACGCGGGCACCGCGTTGATCGTCGCGCTGTGGCTCGTCGATGCGTGGGTGCAGGCGCTGACCGGCTACAGCCTCGGCGGCGCGCCCGAAGCGGTGCGCCTGACCGGCGTGTTCGGCGCCGAGAATCTGAAGTTCGGTCCGGTGCTGTCGACGCTCGCGCCGTTCGCGCTGTGGGAAGCGCGCGAACGATGGGGGCGCCGCGGACTCGTCGTCGCGTTTCTCGTGCTGCTCGGGCCGGTGCTGCTGTCCGGGTCGCGCGCGAGCTGGCTCGCGTACGCGATCGTCGCCGTCGCGTTCCTGTGGCGCGAAGTCGGCAACGGGAAAAAGTTTGCGTTGTGCATCCTGGCGCTCGGCGCCGTCGGCGCGCTCGGCGTGTTCGCGGCGCTGCGCACCTCCGATACGTTCGCCGCGCGGTTCGACCGCACGCTGCTCGCGCTGCAAGGTTCGCCCGACGCGATCGACTACGCGCTCGCCGGCCGTCTGCGCATCTGGCACGCGGCCGAACGCATGATCGCCGAGCATCCGGTCAACGGCGTCGGCGTGCGCGGTTTTCGCTACGACTATGCCGAGCACGCGCTGCCGGGCGACGATTTCGTCATCGCGGACGGTACCGGCGCGATGCACGCGCACCAGTGGGTGCTCGAAGTCGCGAGCGAAACGGGCCTCGTCGGACTCGCGCTGTGGTGCATCGGCATCGTGCTCGCGCTGCGCGCGTGGCGGCGCGCGACGCGCTCGGCGCGCGAACGCGCATTCGCACCGGCGGTCGCGCTGGTCGCGATGGCGTTTCCGCTCAATACGCACCTCGCGTTCTATTCGGCATGGTGGGGCCTGCTGTTCTGGTGGCTCGTCGCGCTGTACTGCGCGGCGCTCAGCGCCGATCTCGACGAGCGGGGGCTGTGATGGCGCGCGCGCCGTTCTCGCTCGTCGTCACGACGTTGAACAACGCCGGCACATTGGAACGGTGCCTCGCCAGCGCCGCGTTCGCCGACGAGATCGTCGTGCTCGACTCGGGCTCCACCGACGCGACGCGCGACATCGCCGCGCGCCACGGCGCGCGCGTCGTCGTCGAACCGTTCAAGGGCTACGCGCTGCAGAAACAGAGCGCGATCGACAAGGCTGCGCATGCGTGGGTGCTGCTGCTCGACGCCGACGAAGCGCTGGCCGGCGGCGCGCGCGATGCGATCGAACGCGCGCTGGAGCAGCCGGCCGTCGCGGGATTCCGGCTGCCGCGGCGCGAACGCGTATTCTGGCGTTTCAACCGTCGCGGCGTGCGCCTGAACACGCACCTGCGCCTGATCGACCGCACGCGCGTGCGCATGAACGACGTGCCGGTGCACGCGGCGCCGGAAACGCGCGAGCCGACGGCGACGCTTGCCGACGCCGAATTCCTACACTACGGCGAACCCGACATCCATACGAAGGTCGCGAAGATCAACGCTTACTCGACCGGCCTCGTCGAACACAAGCGCGGCAAGCGGCGGCGCTTCCTGGCGCTGCGGCTCGTCGTGTATCCGGGGTTCTTCTTTCTGCGCCAGTACGTCGGCAAGCGCTGGTTTCTCGACGGCTGGGCCGGTTTCATCAACGCGGTGAGCGCGGCGTATTACGTTTTTCTCAAATACGCCAAACTGTACGAAGCGACGCGCCGGCGCGAGCCGTAGCGGTTACGGTTCGCGCGGCTTGCGCAACAGATGCAGCGCCATCGCCGCGACGAGCGCCGCGCCGCCGACGAGAGACGCCCACAGCAGCCACGACGACCACGCGACCGGCTTGGGCGGTGGCGGCGGCGTCGCGAGCGCCGCGGAACCCGACAACGCGCGCGCGTCGCCGAGCGTCGCCGGATACGGCTGCCAGTCGCCGCCGCGTTTCGCGCGCAGTTCGCTGACGAGTCTTGCGATCGGCGCTTCCTGCCGCCGCGCCTTCACGCTGCCGGCCGCGAGCGTGTACGGGCCGGCGCCTTGCGCGAGAAAGACGATTTCTTCGGCACGCCAGCCGAGACGCAGCACCGGCGGCGCGTTGCCCGGCTGCGCGCTGTCGGCGCGCCACAGCCGATCGCGAACGAGGCTCGCCAGGCGCTGCTCGGCGGAGCGCTCCACGGTGCCGCCCGCATCGACCGCGTAGGCCATCCAGGGACCCGCGCGATGCTGCCAGGTCCATTGCGCGTTCTCGCGGCTCTGCACGGTCCACTCGGCCGCGCTGTTGCCGGCGGCGGGCGCGAGATCGACGCGCTCGGCCGGCACGCGCGCATCGAGCGCGTATTCGTAGTGCGCGACGCCGTTCGCCTCGACGCGGCGGCCCGCGACTTCGTTCCATTCCCACGCCGCTTCGGCCGGCGGCGGCGCGAGTTCGGCGACGATGCGCGTGATCTCGAACGGGGTGTTCGTCGCACGCGGCACGAGCCGCAGATACGGCCCGTACGTACCGGCGAGCGCGACGCGGTCGCGACGCAGCGTCGCGTTGTCGTTCGCGAGATCGACGAGGTCGACGTCGACGCCGGTCGCGCGCCAGCGCGTCAGATCGTCGCTCTGTTCGAGCCGGTAGCCCGCCTGCGCCGACGCGCCGGACGCCTTCCATTCGAAGCGCAGCGCAGCGAGCGGCGAGCGCAGCTGGCTCAGGTCGACGAGCAGTTCGCGCGTCGCCGGCGCCGCGTCGGGCGCGGCGGCGACGCCGACGTCGACGCGGCTGACGCGTCCCGTCGCGTCGCGTTCGGCGCGCACGTTCCAGTCGGCGGTCGCGTCGGCCGGTTTCGGCGCGAGCGGAAACCAGCGCAGCTCGGCGGTCAGCGGCTCGGCGGCGCGCACGAGCACCGCGCGCGCGGGCAGCAGCGCGGACGGCACGGCTTCGCCGGCCGCGTTGAACACTTCGATGTCGGCGAGAACGACGTCCTGCGCGGTCGCGTAGACGTCGCGCGTCAGCGCGACGCGAAACGCGCCGCCGTCGTCGCGCGAAAGGCGCAGCGGCCATTCGCGGACGTAGTCGTCGCGCGTGCCGGCGTGCGCGGCGGTCGCCGCGACGAGGGCGATGAGGACGACGGCGCGCTTCATTCGCCGGCTCCTTCGGCCTGACGCGGCGGATTCGGCGCGAACCAGCCGACGACGAGCAGCAGGCCGCCGACCGCGAGCACGCCGAGAATCGCCGACAGGTCGGAGAGGTGGCTGCGGTCGACGAGGATGAGCTTGGCGATGACGATGCCGACGAGCGTCGCGCCGCCGATCCAGATCGCGCGCGAGCCGCGGCGCGCGCCGACGAGCATCGCGGCGAGGCCGGCGAGGCACCACACGACCGACAGCAGGGCCTGCGCGAGCGCCGACGAGAACATCGCTTCGGTCCAGGGCACGCCGCCGATGAAATGCGCGCCGCGCAGCGTGATGCTGGTGAGCAGCGCGAATGCCACGCCGGCCAGCAACTGCGCGCGCGTCGTGGCGTCGAGGATCGCGTCGCCGTCGGCTTCGGCGCGGCGATACCAGCCGAGCAGCGCGAGCACGAACGCGATCTGCGCGAGTTCCAGCGGGTTGAGCACCGGCAGGTAAGGCAGGGGCCGCGGATCGCCCTCGGCGAACAGGCCGCCGAACCAGGCGAAGCCCAGCACGAACGACAGCGACGCGAGCAGCATCGTGCGCGCGCTTTCGGCGGCGTCGCCGAGCGGGAAGCGCAGCGGCCGGAACCGCACGATCGTGCCCCAGAACGCGAACGCGGCCGGCAGGAGGCTCGCGAGCGCCTGCCAGATGCGCGCGACGTCGGCGCCGGCGGCGGTGAGCTTGTGGATCTGCGTGCCGAGCAGAAGTACCCAAGTCCACGTATGCGCGAAATGGATGAACGCGAGCAGCGGTGCGCCGCACGCGGCGAGCGCCGCCTGCGCGCGCAGGCTCGCGGCGAACCACGCGATCCACGCGGCGAGGCCCCAGCCGGCGAGCGGGCTGCCGTTCGCTTCGAGCGTCGGCGCGATCAGCGCCGGCGCGATCAGGAAGCCGGCGTACGCGGGCCAGCCGAGATCTTCCCAGTCGAGGCCGCGGCGCAGTTCGGCGTACAGCCACGTCGACAGCGCGACGAAGCCGAGTGCCCAGTTCGTTTCCGTGCCGTCGGGCGCGAAGCGCGCGATTTCGTTGGCGCCGAGCGCGATCCACCACAGCACGCTCCAGCCGAGCAGCAGGCGCGCGGACGGCGACTCCGGCGCGGCGTCGCGCACGAGATGCGCGCTGACGAAGCCGGCGGCGGCGACGAGCGCGATCGCGAGAAAATCGCCGTTGACGATCGCCGCGGCGCCGTCCGGTGCGCTCTCGCCGATGCCGTGGATCAGGAGCGACGCGCCGGCCGCGAGCTGCAACGCGTAGCCGATCCAGCGCGGCAGGTTGCGCCCCTGGCGCAGACCGAGCCAGACGAGCGCCGCACCCTCGACGGCCCACGCGCACGCGGTGGAACGCGCCGACAGCGCGAGCGGCACCGCGAGCGTGGCGAAGCCGAGCGCGAGCAGCGCGTGCGAATGCCCGAGCAGGCGATACGACAGTCTGCGCAGCACGAACCACGCGACCCCGACATGCGTCGCCGCGAGCACGACGGCCGACAGCGCCAGCTGATGCCGGTTGCCTTCGAGCAGCGCGGCCTGCAGCGGAAACGCGATCAGCGGCGTGCCGAACACAAGGCTGCCGTCGACGATGCCTTCGCGGTTGTCGGACCGGCGCCACGCATACAGCACCGGAATCGCGAGATAGGACGCGTAGAACAGGATCAGGAACGGCTCGGTCGTGTCGAACAGCTCCGGGCGATACTTGAGCGTGCCCCAGGCGATGCCGATGACGAACGTGAAGACGAAGCCCATGAGATTGAGCGCGCGCCACGGCTTGAACCATGCGATGCTGAAGATCGCCGCGTTGAGGACGGCGTAATAAGTGAACAAGGCAACATGGTTGCCGCTGTCGCTCGCGGTGAGTATCGGGGCGAGAAAGCCGCCGACGATACCGAGCACGGCGAGGGCGAGCGCATCCTGCAGCACCGCGAGCGCGCCGGCGCCGGCGACGAGCACGACGAGCAGCGCGAACGCGGCGCCCGAGGGAATCAGGCCGTACAGCTTGTACGCGCCGAAGACCACGAGTATCAGAATGCCGATCGCGCCGCCCTGCAGGCTCAGCGCGAACGCGCGATGGGTTTCGCGCTTGCGCCACGCGAACACGAGCAGCGCGAGCGCGCCGGCCGCGATGCCGGCGAGGCGCAGCTCGATCGGCACGGTCAGCCAGCCCTGGTCGGCCGCGTACTTCATCAGCGCGCCGACGCCGAGGAACAACAGCAGCACGCCGATCTTCACCGGCACGTTGCCCTCGGTGAACCAGCGCCGGACCGCGTCGACGGCGCGCTCGACGATGTCGGGTTCGTGCGGAACGCTCGCGGGCGCCGGGCGCGGCGCGGCCGGCCGTGACGACTGCGGCGGGGTTTCGCGGCGCAGCACGGGCGACGGCGCCGGTTCGCCGCCGACGTCGAACGTCGCGCGGCCTGAGCGCGGCGGCAGCGGCGGCGGCGTGAAGTCGAGCGCGAGCGGTTCGACCGCGTCGTCGGCCGGCTCTGTCGGTTTCGACGCGACCGGCGGCGCGACCGGCTCGACCGGCGCGGTGGCGCGCGGCGGTTCGGGAGCCCGAGCCTGGGCTCTGGCGCGCCGTTCGTCGTCGAGGTCGGCCGCGCCGCGTCGCGAGATCGCCGCGTTCAGCACGTCGAACCGCGATTCGATCTCCGCGAGCTTCTGCTTCAGCGTGGCGATACGTCCGAACAGCACGCCGATCACGGCGCCGACGATCGCGCTGAGCCAGGAAATATCGTGGCGGAATACCCCACCGCCGAGAAACGCGCCGACGAACAACCCGATCAAGCCGAGCAGCCAGCCCATACGTGACGCCCCCGTCCATTTCGCATCACTCTAACGCAAGCGGCGTTCAATAGACGTTCGGCGCGCCCGGCGGCCGTGTCTTGAAGCGCTTGTGCAGCCACAGATACTGGCTCGGCGCTTCGCGCACCATCGCCTCGATCGCGGCGTTGACGCGCGCGGTGTCGGCGACCACGTCGTCGCTCGGAAACGCCTCAAGCGGTGCTTCGAGGCGCAAGGCGTAGCTGCCGTCGGCCTCGCGGCGGTGATAGAACGGCATCACGAGCGCGCCGGACAGCCGCGCCAGATGATGCGTCGCGGTGATCGTCGACGCGGGCACGCCGAAGAACGGGACGAATACCGAATCCTTGCCGCGCATGTCCTGGTCCGGCGCGTACCAGACCGTGCCGCCGCGCTTGAGGTACTTCACGGTCGCGCGCAGCTCGTCCTTCGTGAACATCGCGTCGGCGTAGCGCAGCCGCGCGGCGAGCACGGCGCGTTCGAACACGGCGTCGTCCATCACGCGGTACATGCCGGCGATGCGGATGCGCTGCGACACGAGCCGCGCGCAAAGTTCCAGATGGGAAAAGTGACCGCCGATGAGCAGTACGCCGCGGCCTTCCGCGCGCGCGCGCGCGAGGTGTTCGAGGCCGTCGACGCGGCAGGGGATCGCGGCGATCGTCCTGTCGCTGCCGAACCACGCGAGCGCGAATTCCACGAGCATGCGGCCGCTGTCGCGCAGCGTCGCGCGCAGCAGCTGACGGCGTTCGGCGTCGGAAAGCTCGGGAAAGCACACTTCCAGATTGCGCCGCGCGACGTGCCGGCGTACCGACAGCAGCGCGCCGGCGACGACGCCGGCGGCCGTGCCGAGCGCGCGCAGCACGGGTAGCGGCAGGCGGGCGACGCCGCGCGCGAAGGCGAGGCCGATCCAGGCGAGCCAATGGCGCGGCGCGGCGAGGGAGGCGGGCGGGTCAGGGGGCTGGGTGTCGGACATCCGGCCAAGTTTAGCGGGCTCCGGACGCGACGCCGCTATACTGCGCCACCTTTCGCCGCCGGCCGGTACGTGTTCCCGCGCTCTCTCTACACGCTCGTGATGTATCTGCTGACGCCGGTGATCCTGTTCCGGCTGGCGCGTCGCGGCCTGCATTACCGCAGCTATCTCGGGCGCTGGCGCGAACGCTTCGGCTTTTTCCGCGCGCCCGGGTTCGAGCGCAGCATCTGGATTCATGCGGTGTCGGTCGGCGAGGTCAACGCGGCCGTGCCGCTGATCGAGGCGCTGATGCGCCGTCACGCCGACCTGCCGTTCGTGATCACGACGATCACGCCGACAGGTTCCGAGCGCGTGCAGAAGCTGTTCGGCGACCGTGTTTTCCACGTCTATCTGCCGTACGACCTGCCGGCGTCGGTGCGCCGCTTCCTCGAACGCGTGCGGCCGAGCCTCGGCGTGATCATGGAAACCGAGATCTGGCCTAACCTGTTCGCCGAATGCGAGGCGCGCCGGGTGCCGCTCGTGGTGGCGAACGCGCGGCTGTCGGCGAAGAGCCTGCGCGGCTACGGGCCGGTGCGTCCGCTCGCGCGCGTCGCGATCCGCTCGGCGCGGCACGTGGCGGCGCAGTCGGGCGCCGACGCGCAGCGGCTGCTCGAACTCGGCGCCGATCCGTCACGCCTGTCGGTGCTCGGCAACATCAAGTTCGACATGGCGGTGCCGGCCGACCTGCCCGAACACGGCCGCGCGCTGCGTGTGGAGTGGGGGCCGCATCGGCCGGTGTGGATCGCCGCGAGTACGCACGAGGGCGAAGAGGTGGCGATGCTCAAGGCGCATGCGCTCGTGCTGCGGCGCTTTCCCGACGCGCTGTTCCTGATCGCGCCGCGCCATCCGGAGCGCTTCAAGCCGGTCGCGCTGGCCTGCCGCAGCTTCGGTTTCGCCACGCGCACCCGCAGCGAGGACGTGAGCGCCGAGAGCGCGACGCAGGTGTTCGTCGTCGATACGCTGGGCGAGCTCCTGCGCTACTACGCCGCGGCGGATCTCGCGTTCGTCGGCGGCAGCCTCGTGGAAATCGGCGGACACAACGTACTGGAGCCGGCAGCGCTGTCGGTGCCGGTGATCGTGGGCCTCAACACGTTCAATTTCGCCGAGATCACGACGAGCCTCGTCGACGCCGGCGGCGCGCTGCAGATCGCCGACGGCGAAAAGCTCGGCGCCGAAGTCGTGCGTCTGCTCGGCGACGAGCGGCGCCGCGTCGAGATGGGCGAAGCGGCCAGGCACGTGTTCGAGCGCGAGCGCGGGGCGGTCGAGCGCAATCTCGAGGCGATTGAGAAGGTCATGACCGGATCGCCGGCGTAGTCGGTGATCCGGTCCGCTCTTGCGGCGGGAGCCGCCATTTCTGGTTCAAATTGATACTGCCGGAATCGTCGGCGTAGCCGACGGTTTCGTCAGCTCTTGCGGCGGGAGCCGCCATTTCTGGTTCAAATTGATACTGCCGAATCGGCAGCTCGCTGACGCTCGATCAGGCAAAAAAAGCGGGCCGAAGCCCGCTTTTTCTTTGGCGTCTCGCGCCGAATCACTCGAGCAGCGCGTTGACCTCGGCGAGATCCTTCTGCTCGACGCTGCCGGCCGACTGGCGCAGCTTGAGCTGGTTCACGACGAAGTTGTGGCGCGCCTGCGAATGATCGCGCTGCGCCTGGAACAGCTGGCGCTGCGACAGCAGCACGTCGACGATCGTGCGCGTGCCGACTTCGAAGCCGGCCTGCGTCGCTTCGAGCGCGCTGTTGGCCGAAACCACCGCCTGCTTGCGCGCTTCCACTTCGCTGATGCCGGCGACGACCGCGCGGAAGTTCAGGCGCGTGGCACGGATCAGCGCGCGCTTCTGCTGTTCGAACGTGTCCTGCGCATTGTCGCGGTCGTATACGGCCTGACGCACGCGGGCCTGCGTCGCGCCGCCCGAGAAGATCGGCACGTTCAGCGTGACGCCGATCGCCGTGTCGCTGCCGGTGTTGTGGATCGGGTTGAGCCGGCCCTGCACCGTGCGATCGCCCCAGCTCGGCTGGTTCTGATAGGTGATCGTGCCGGACAGCGTCGGCAGGTGGCCGGAACGCTGCGTCTTGATGTTCGTGTTCGCCGCGGCGAGCGCGAGTTCCTGCGCCTTGAGGCCCGGGTTTTCGCTGATCGCCTTGTCGACCCACGCCTGCATGTCGTTCGGCACCGGTTCGTTCATCGGCAGCTTTTCGCGCAGGCGCAGCAGCGTGCCGGGTTCCTTGCCGGTGATTTCGCGCAGCGCTTCGCGCGAGTCGTCGAGCGCGTTCTGCGCGTTGATCGTGGCGGCGCGCGCCGAGTCGTACTGCGCCTTTGCCTCGTTCACGTCGGTGATCGCCGACAGGCCGACCTCGAAGCGCTGCTGCGCCTGGTCGAGCTGGCGTTCGAGCGCTTTTTCCTCGGCCTGCGAGAACGTCAGCGAGTCTTCGGCGGTGAGCACGTTGAAATACGCGGTCGATACGCGGATCGTCAGGTCCTGCTCGGCCTGCACGTACTGCGAATCGCTACGGCGGGCCAGTTCCTTGGCGGCCTTGCGCGCGGTCCAGCGGCTGAAATCGAGGATCGACTGGTCGAGCCGGCCGCCCCAGCTCACGCCGCGCGTCGACGACGACGAGGTGTACGGCAGCAGCACGAGATTGCCGTTGTCGTCCTGCACCGGCTGCTGGCTCGTCGAGCTGCCGTGCGAGTCGGTGAACGAGTAGCTGCCGGAGATCTGCGGCAGCAGCGCGGCCGTCGCGATGTCGACGTTCTCGCCGACCGACAGGTTGGTATCCTTGGCGATCGCGAGGGTCGGGTCGTTCTGGCGGGCCTGTTCGAACACCTGCAGGAGGTCTTCGGCCGACGCGAGCGTCGGGGCGAGCAGCAAGGCCAGCGATAGGGGCAACAGCTTCATCGGGTTACGCATTGTTGTGGCTTCCTGAGTTGGAACTCGTCCTTGCGGGGAGTTCGCGCTTATCGAATTCCTGGTGCGCCGGCCTGCCCGGATCGTTCAGAGCGTGAAGCGCTTGGGCGGCGCGGCGTTCGTGAGATACGGCAAATCGGTTTCGAACAAACTTTCTTCTTTGCAGCTGTCGCCGGTGCGCGTCAGGACCGCGGCGCGCTGGACCGGCGATTCGCCGATCACCGCGAACATCCGGCCGCCGGGCTTGAGCCAGCGCTTGAAGCGCTCGGGCAATGCAAACACGGCACCCGTGACGACGACGACATCGAACTCCCGCTTCGGATCGAAAGCCTTGACCGCCTCGCCGACCTCGACCCGGACATTGCCGATGCCGGCCTTGTCCAACCGCGCACGCGCGGTGTCCGCGAGGTCCGCGTGCTGCTCGACGCTGACCACCTCTTGCGACAGTCGTGCCAGACACGCCGTCAGAAAGCCCGAACCGGTGCCGATTTCCAGAACGCTTTCGTGCGGCGCGGGCAACAGCGCCTGCAACACGCGGCCTTCGATCACCGGTTTCATCATGACTTCGCCGTGCGCGAGCGGCAGTTCGAGGTCGGCGAACGCGATGTCGCGATGCGCCGTACCGACGAATTCCTCCCGACGCACCTGCGTCAGCACGTCCAGCACGCGGGCGTCGAGCACGTCCCACGGCCGCACCTGCTGCTCGACCATGTTGAACCTGGCCTGTTCGACGTTCAGCGACATGGATCTGCTCCAGCATAAAAGGGGCGAAAGCATAGGCTCTGCTGCCCTTCGCGGCAATTGAGCATCGCCTGAGTCGGCTTTCCCCCGTAGTGCCGGAAGTCACCGCAACTATCTGACATTCCTCACCTTCTGACCCGTTTACGCTGTCCGGCGCGGCGTTCCGGACACGGCCGGACGTCCGCCGACCGGCAGCCGCGCGCGCGCGTGGACGACCCCCGCCGCGAGGCGCTGATCGACCCGTTCGATGCGCGTGAGCGCCTGCGGGTTGCGCACGTGGCTCTGCCAGGCGAGCCAGCGCGACAGCCTGCCGGCGTCGACGCGGTCGAGCGCGGCGAGCGTGCCGCGCGCGGCGAGCGCCTGGCTCGCGTCGAACTGCGCCCGGTCGAGCAGCGTCGCGAAAGCGCGTTGCGCCAGTTTGAACGATTGGCTCAAGTGAAGTTCGGTACTCGGTGACATTGGGAGTTTCCTATGCGCCGGCCGGTTGCGCGTCCGCGGCCGGACGTTGAATCCGGAACCACGCGGCATACAGCGCCGGCAGGAAAAGCAGGGTCAAGGCCGTGGCGACGAAGAGTCCGCCCATGATCGCTACCGCCATCGGCCCGAAGAATGCGCTGCGCGACAACGGAATCATGGCGAGGATCGCCGCGAGCGCCGTCAGTACGATCGGCCGGAAGCGCCGGACCGTCGCATCGACGATGGCATCCCAGGGCGCGTGGCCCTTGGCGATGTCCTGCTCGATCTGATCCACCAGAATTACCGAATTGCGCATGATCATTCCCGCCAGCGCGATCGTGCCCAGCATCGCGACGAAGCCGAACGGAACGTTGAACACCAACAGAAACAGGGCCACGCCGATCGGGGTCAGGAACGCGGTCAGGAACACCATGATGGTGCGGCTGAAGCTTTTCAATTGCAGCATGAGCAGCGTCAGCACCACGAAAACGAACAACGGGAAGCCGGCGTTGACCGACCGCTGGCCCTTGCTCGAATCCTCGACCGTGCCGCCGACTTCCAGCAGGTACCCGGCCGGCAGCGCGGCGCGGATCGGATCGAGCGTCGGCAGGATCTGGTTCGTGATCGTCGGCGGCTGCAGCACGCCGTCGGTGTCGGCGCGCACGGTGATCGTCGGCAGGCGGTTGCGGCGCCAGATGATGCCTTCCTCGGTCGCGTAGTCGACCGTCGCGATCTGCGACAGCGGCACGGTCTTGCCCGACGCCGTGGGCACCGCGAGGCTGGTCAGCAGCGACAGCTGAGCGCGCTCCTCGGCCGGCCCGCGCAGCACGACCTGGATCAGCTCGTCGCGCTCGCGGTACGTCGAGATCGGCACGCCGGTCAGCGAACTTTGCATGAAGTTCGACAGGTCCTGCGAACTGACGCCGAGCACGCGCGCGCGATCCTGGTCGATGTTGAGCCGGATCACCTTGCTCGGCTCGTCCCAGTCGAGGTTGACGTTGCGCACGTGCGGGTTCTTGCGCACGAGGTCGGCGACTTCGCGAGCGTGCTTGCGCACGTTCGCGACGTCCTCGCCCGACACGCGGAACTGCACCGGATAGCCCACCGGCGGGCCGTTCTCCAGGCGCGAAACGCGTGCGCGCAGTTCGGAGTAGTCGGTTTCGAACAGCTTGAGCAGATCCACGCGCAGGCGTTCGCGCTCGACCTTGCCCTTGGTCAGCAGGACGAACTGCGCGAAGCTCGCCTGCGGCAGCTGCTGGTCGAGCGGCAGGTAGAAGCGCGGCGAGCCGGTGCCGACGTAGCTGACGTAGTTGTCGATCTCGGGCCTTTTCGCGAGCCACGCTTCGAGCTTCTTGACCTGCGCTTCGGTCGCGTTGAGCGACGAGCCTTCGGTGAGCTTGAGATCGACCATCAGCTCCGGCCGCGTCGAATCGGGGAAGAACTGCTGCTGCACGAAGCGGAAGCCGACGATCGACGCGACGAACATGCCCAGCGTCATCGCGATGACCAGCCAGCGCCGGTCGACGCACCAGTCGACGGCGCGGCGGAAGCTCGCATAGAACGGCGTCGAGTACGGGTCGCGTTCGTGCGCATGCGATGCCGGTGCGCTGAGCTTCGTGCGCAGGCGGCGCGGCAGAAAGCCGATGAGCGCGAGGCGCAGGCCGGCGACGCGCGCGGCGAGCGATCCGGGCCTGGGCGGCTGCGCCGGCTTGCCGAGGTCGGGCAGCAGCTTGTAGCCGAGATACGGAATGAACACGACCGCGGCGATCCACGACACCAGAAGCGCAATCGTGACCACTTCGAAAATGGAACGCGTGTACTCGCCGGTGCTCGACTTCGCCGTCGCGATCGGCAGGAATCCGGCCGCGGTGATCAGCGTGCCGGTGAGCATCGGGAACGCGGTCGAGGTGTAGGCGAACGCGGCGGCGCTGACGCGGTCGTAGCCCTGTTCCATCTTCACGGCCATCATCTCGACCGCGATGATCGCGTCGTCGACGAGGAGGCCGAGCGCGAGCACCAGCGCGCCGAGCGAAATCTTGTGCAGGTCGATGCCGAAGTAGCTCATCACGGCGAACGTCATCGCCAGCACGAGCGGAATCGACAGCGCGACGACGAGGCCGGTGCGAAAGCCGAGCGAGAAGAAGCTCACGAGCAGCACGATGATCACGGCTTCGCCGAGCGTGCGCACGAACTCCTCGATCGAGCGCTGCACGGCGTGCGGCTGGTCGGCGACGCGCGCGAGTTCCAGGCCGACCGGCAGGGTGGTTTCCAGGCGCTTCGTCGCGGCGTCGAGGTCGCGGCCGAGCTGGATGATGTCGCCGCCCTTTTTCATCGACACGGCGATGCCGAGACCTTCCTTGCCCATGAAGCGCATGCGCGGCTGCGGCGGGTCGCTGTAGGCGCGACGCACGTCGGCGACGTCGCCGAGCTTGAACAGGCGGCCGTTCGCGCGGATCGCGATGTCGCGGATCGCCTCGGGCGAATCGAACGCGCCGGACGTGCGCAAGTAGATGCGGTCGCTGTCGGTTTCGAAGCTGCCGGCCGGCGTGATCGCGTTCTGCGTTTCGAGCGTGCGCTGCACGTCGGCGAAGCTGACGCCGAGCGTGGCGAGCTTCGTGTTCGACACTTCGATGAAGATTTTTTCGTCCTGCAGGCCGATCAGATCGACCTTCGCGACGTTGGGCACGCGCAGCAGGTCGAGCTTCAGGCGCTCGGCGTAGTCCTTGAGCTGCGCGTAGCTGAAACCGTCGCCGGTCAGCGAATAGATATTGCCGAACGTATCGCCGAATTCGTCATTGAAGAACGGGCCGAGCGTGCCGGGCGGCAGGGTGTGGCGAATGTCGCCGATCTTCTTGCGTACCTGGTACCACAGGTCCGGCACGTATTTGGAATCGAGCGAATCCTTCGCGATGACGATGATCTGCGACTCGCCCGGCCGCGCGTAGCTGCGCAGGAAGTCGATCTCGGGCAGTTCCTGCAGCTTCTTTTCGATCTTCTCGGTGATCTGCTCGTTGATCTCCGCCGCGGTGGCGCCCGGCCACTGCGTGTTGACGACCATCGCCTTGAACGTGAACGGCGGGTCTTCGGACTGGCCGAGCGAGCGGTACGCGAGGAGGCCCGCGATCGCGAGTACGACGATGAAGTAGCGCACCAGCGACTGGTTGCGCAAAGCCCATTCGGAAAGATTGAACTTTGTCATTGTTTTTTATGCCGCATCTAAGCCCTGCCCGGGCAGCAAACGCACGACGTTGCAGAACGTGCGCGCGAGGAGAAAAAGCCGCGCGCCGCCCGAACCGATCCGTGGTCCAACCGTGCGCAAAGAAGCGCCCGAACCGCTGCGCGCCGTGGGGAGGAGGGGGAAGACGGCGGGCGGCGGTCGGGCTTTGAACGTATCGGGTGCGTTACAGCGACAGCGGGCGATTGCCGCCGTCGACCGGCGCCACCGGCTGGCCTTCGCGCAGCTTGTGCACGCCGGCCGCGATGATCCAGTCCTGCGTGTCGACGCCGGCGGTCAGGAGCACGCCCTGTTCGCGGTACGCGCTGACCGTGACGGGCTTCAAGTGCACCTGGCGCGTCTTCGGATCGAGCACCCACACGGCCGGCTTGCCGTCCTTTTCGTACAGCGACGCGAGCGGGATCACGTGCGCGTCGTCGCCGCCGGCGCCGGCGAAATACACGCGCGCCGTCTGGCCGAGCTTGACGGCGTCGGAGCCTTCGCCGAGCGCCACGCGGACGCGATAGGTGCGCGTCGTCGCGTCGGCTTCCGGCGCGATCTCGCGCAGCATGCCGTCGATGCGCTTGCCCGACTCGGCCCACAGTTCGACCGTCGCTGTCTGTTCCTTGCGGTAGTCGGCGATGCGGCCTTCCGGCACGCTGATTTCGACTTCGCGTTCGCCGTCGCGCGCGAGGTTCGCGACGCTCTGGCCGGCGGCGACCACCTGGCCCGCCTCCGCGCTGATCGCGGTGATGACGCCGTCGTGGTCGGCGCGCAGGCCGGAGTACGCGGCCTGGTTCTGCGCGACGTTGAGCGCGGCGCGCGCCTCGGCGGCGCGCGCGGTGGCGGCCTTGAGCTTGTTGTCGACCGCGTCGAACTGCGTCGCGCTGACGAAATGCTTTTCGAGCAGCGCGCTGTAGCGGTCGCGCTCGGACTTGGCCATCGCAAGATCGGCCTCGGCCGCGGCGACCGTGGCCTTGGAACTCGCCGCCTGCAGGTTCAGATCCTGCGGGTCGAGTTCGGCGATGAGGTCGCCGGCTTTGACGTGTGCGCCGACATCGACGAGGCGCTGCTTGATCTTGCCGCCGACGCGGAAGCCGAGCGCGCTTTCGTAGCGCGCCTTGACGTCGCCCGAATACAGCATGCCGGCTTCGGCGGCGGCCGGTTGCGGGCGCGCGACGATGGCGGGGCGGATCGGGTCCGGGGTTTCGGCGTGGGTACTGCAGCCGGCGAGCCAGAGCGCCGGGGCGATCATGGCAAGACCGATGGCGATCCGGCCGACTCGTATGAAGGCACGCATTGTTACAATCCTCAAAGGCGTGTAGCGTGATGGTTTACCTAAACTGTCCGGTACAGTATCATTACTAAACTGCACTGTCTAGTATTCAATTTGCCATGTCATCACTGATGAAACAGGCCGCCCCCGGGCGACCGAAAGATCTCGAAAAACGCGCCGCAATCCTGCAGGCGGGCAAGCGCCTGTTTCCGCGGCAGGGTTTCGACGGCACGAGCATGGACGCGATCGCGAACGAGGCGGGCGTCTCCAAGCTCACGGTCTACAGCCACTTCAACGACAAGGAGACCTTGTTCAAGGAAGTGATCCAGGCCAAATGCGAAGAACAGTTGCCGGCCGAGCTGTTCCTGGCCGACCTCAAAGGGCCTATCCGCGGGCAGCTGCAGACGATCGCGCGCGCGTTCTTCAATCTCATCGCGAGCGAAGAGGCGATTTCGCTGCATCGCATGATGACCGCGCAGACGCAGCAGTCGGCCAAGCTTGCGCAGATGTTCTGGGAAGCCGGTCCCAAGCGCCTGCAGGATTCGTTCGAAGCGTTCCTGCTGGCCGAAATCGCCGGCGGCCAGCTCGACATTCCCGATCCGCGCCGCGCGACCGGGCAGTTCTTCTGCCTGCTCAAGGGCGAACTGCACGCGCGCATGAGCTTCGGCTGCTGCGAACCGTATACGGAACGCGACGTCGACGAGCACATCGACGCGACGGTCGACCTGTTCCTGCGCGCGTACGCGCCGCGCTGAACCGGCGCTCCCGAGACAACCGCCCCCGCTTCGTGCTTGAATGCGCGCCGAAGCGGGGGTGCCCAGGCATGGGCTGAGAGAGTCCCTTCGTACCTGAGCGGGTCATGCCGCCGTAGGAAGCTTCGCCGCGACGCCCTGCGCGTCGTCCGGCCGCGCCTTCGCTTCGTTCCTACCTTACGAGGACGATGCCGATGAATGCCGTGCCCTCCGACCTGGTGCTCAAGACCCAGGAACTTTCCGACAGCGTGACGCGCCCGATTCCGGGCTCGCGCAAGATTCACGTCGAGGGCAGCCGCCCGGATCTGCGCGTGCCGATGCGCGAGGTCGCGCTCGCCGACACGCCGCTCGTATTCGGCGCCGAAAAGAACGCGCCCGTGACGCTGTACGACACTTCCGGTCCGTACACCGATGCCGACTATCGCGTCGATCTCACGCGGGGGCTGCCGGCGCTGCGCGCCGCCTGGATCGCCGAGCGCGGCGACGTCGAACGACTGAGCCAGCTTTCATCGGAATTCGGCCGCAAGCGCGAGCACGATCCGCGCCTCGCGGCCGTGCGTTTTTCGAACCTCTCCAAGCCGCTGCGCGCGAAGGCCGGCCGCAACGTCACGCAGATGCACTACGCGCGACAGGGCATCGTAACGCCGGAGATGGAATACATCGCAATACGCGAGAACCAGCGCATCGACGCGATCCGCGAAGCGCACCTCGCCGCGCAGCATCCCGGCGAAAGCTTCGGCGCCGCGCTGCCCGGGCGGATCACGCCGGAGTTCGTGCGCGACGAAGTGGCGCGCGGCCGCGCGATCATTCCGAACAATATCAACCATCCGGAAAGCGAGCCGATGATCATCGGCCGCAACTTTCTGACGAAGATCAACGCGAACATC
This sequence comes from Tahibacter soli, assembly GCF_025717065.2. Lineage (GTDB taxonomy): Bacteria > Pseudomonadota > Gammaproteobacteria > Xanthomonadales > Rhodanobacteraceae > Tahibacter > Tahibacter soli. The sequence goes on from NZ_JAOVZO020000017.1 coordinate 284,123, forward strand.
GGCAACTCGGCGGTCACATCGTCGATCGCCGAAGAAGTGGAAAAAATGGTCTGGTCGATCCGCTGGGGCGGCGACACCGTGATGGACCTTTCCACCGGCAAGCACATCCACGAGACGCGCGAGTGGATCCTGCGCAACTCGCCGGTGCCGATCGGCACGGTGCCGATCTACCAGGCGCTCGAGAAGGTCGACGGCCGCGCCGAGGAGCTGACCTGGGAAATCTTCAAGGACACGCTGATCGAACAGGCCGAGCAGGGCGTCGACTACTTCACGATCCACGCCGGCGTGCGTCTGGCGCACATCCCGCTGACCGCCAAACGCGTAACCGGCATCGTCAGCCGCGGCGGCTCGATCCTCGCGAAGTGGTGCCTCGCGCATCACAAGGAAAACTTCCTCTACACGCACTTCGAGGACATCTGCGACATCATGAAGGCGTACGACGTCGCGTTCTCGCTCGGCGACGGCCTGCGTCCGGGTTCGATCGCCGACGCGAACGACGCGGCGCAGTTCGCCGAACTCGATACGCTCGGCGAGCTGACGCAGATCGCCTGGAAGCACGACGTACAGACGATGATCGAAGGCCCCGGCCACGTGCCGATGCAGCTGATCCGCGAGAACATGGAACGCCAGCTGCGCGTTTGTCACGAAGCGCCGTTCTATACCTTGGGACCTTTGACCACCGACATCGCGCCGGGCTACGACCACATCACGAGCGCGATCGGCGCGGCGATGATCGGCTGGTTCGGTACCGCGATGCTGTGCTACGTCACGCCGAAGGAACACCTGGGCCTGCCGAACAAGCAGGACGTGCGCGACGGCATCATCGCCTACAAGATCGCCGCGCATGCGGCGGATCTCGCCAAGGGCCATCCCGGCGCGCAGGCGCGCGACAACGCGCTGTCGAAGGCGCGCTTCGAGTTCCGCTGGCAGGATCAGTTCAACCTCGGCCTCGATCCGGAAAAGGCGCAGGAGTTCCACGACGAGACGCTGCCGAAGGACGCGCACAAGCTCGCGCACTTCTGCTCGATGTGCGGTCCGCATTTCTGCTCGATGAAGATCACGCAGGACGTGCGCGACTACGCCGCCGAGCAGGGCGTCGCCGCCGACGCCGCGGCGCTCGAGCACGGCATGGCGCAGAAGGCCGAGGAGTTCCGCAAGGCCGGCAGCGAGATCTATCGCGAAGCGTGATCGCTCGACGGGCCGTCCGCATCGCGCGGACGGCCCGGGAGCGGCGGCGGCGTGCGAAGATCGACCGTGCCGAGGGTCACTCTTGAACCCTCCGGCCGGCCGCCCAAGAATTCGCCCGAACGCACAAGGATGATTCCGATGAATACGCCCGACACTCTGATCGCGTCGCGCAGGCGCCTGCCGTGGTTCGGCGCGATCGGCACGCTGCTCAGCGTGATCCTGATCGCGATCCTCGCGCTGATGTGGTGGTGGGACTACGAGCCTGCCTCGCTCGACGTGCAGCGCGAAGCGCAGCGGCGCGCCGACGCGGTCAAGCAGCCGGTGGTCGTCGGCAGCGTGACGACGGCGACGCTGATCGCGAGCGTCGAAACGCTGCTCGACAAGCGCGGCGGATATCTGTCGAACGACATGCTGCCGCCCGGCGTGTTCATGGACAACGTGCCGAACTGGGAATTCGGCGTGCTGACGGCGAGCCGCGATCTCGCCGGCGCGCTGCGCAACGACTTCAGCCGGTCGCAGACGCAGAGCACGGAAGACAACGACCTGCGCGAAGCCGATCCGCTGCTGTCGAGCCCGAACGACCGCTGGCTGCTGCCGAGTTCGGAAGGCCAGTACCGCAAGGCCGTGCGGCATCTCGACGCGTATCTCGTGCGCCTCGGCGACAACGACCAGAACAACGCACAGTTCTACGCGCGTGCCGACAATCTCTCTGACTACCTGCAGATCGTGTCGACGCGCCTGGGCTCGCTGTCGCAGCGGCTGTCGGCGAGCGTGGGTCAGTTGCGGCTCGACACCGATCTTTCCGGTGACGCGAACGCGGAGCAGTCCAAGCCCGGACCGGGTCCGCGCATCGTGCAGACGCCGTGGTCGAAGATCGATGACGAGTTCTACGAGGCGCGCGGCTACACCTGGGCACTGCTGCAGCAACTGCACGCGATGGAGCGCGATTTCGCCGGCGTGCTGCGCGACAAGAACGCCGTGGTCAGCATGCAGCAGGTCGTGCGCGAACTCGGCGAAGCGCAGAAGGGGCTCGGCAGCCCGGTCGTACTGAACGGCTCGCCGTTCGGCTTTTTCGCCAACCACTCGCTCGTGATGGCGAACTACGTGTCGCGCGCCAACGCGGCGATCATCGATCTGCGGCGGTTGCTCGAACGCGGCTGATCGGCCAGGTTTCGGGCAAAGAAGGTTTCGCGCAAAGAAAAAGCGGCCGTCGGGCCGCTTTTTCGTTTTCGGATGGCGCCTTGCCTCAGCCGGTCTTGTCGGCCTCGTACCGCGCGATGCCGTCGAGCACTTCCTTCTTCGCGCTGTCGGCGTTTTCCCAGCCATCGATCTTCACCCACTTGCCCTTCTCGAGATCCTTGTAGTGCTCGAAGAAGTGGCCGATGCGCTCGAGCCAGTGCGCCGACACCTGCTTGATGTCTTCGATGTGGCCGTAGCCGGCGAACACCTTCGACACCGGCACGACGACGAGCTTTTCGTCGCTGCCGGCCTCGTCGGTCATGCGCAGCACGCCGACCGGGCGGCAGCGGATCACCGCGCCGGGCACCAGCGGCAGCGGCAGGATCACGAGCGCGTCGAGCGGGTCGCCGTCGCCGCCGAGCGTGTGCGGCACGTAGCCGTAGTTGCACGGGTAGCGCATCGGCGTCGACAGCACGCGGTCGACGAAGATCGCGCCGCTGGCCTTGTCGACTTCGTACTTGACCGGCTCGGCGTCCTTGGGGATTTCGATGATGACGTTGATGACGTTCGGCACGTCGCTGCCGGTGGGGACGAGGTCCAGGCCCATTGCAATTTCCACGATAAGCCCCGGGGCGGGGCGCAAGGGCGCGAAGGATACGGCAAACCCTGCTGCGGTGCAGCAGGGGCCGTACCTTCCGGTTCAGCAGCCGTCGGGGCGGCGAGGAGCGCCGCCCCGAGCGGATTTACAGCAGCGGAATCAAGAGCAGCGCGACGATGTTGATGATCTTGATCAGCGGATTGACGGCCGGGCCGGCCGTGTCCTTGTACGGATCGCCGACCGTGTCGCCCGTTACCGCCGCCTTGTGCGCGTCGGAACCCTTGCCGCCGTGATGGCCGTCCTCGATGTACTTCTTGGCGTTGTCCCAGGCGCCGCCGCCGGTCGTCATCGAGATCGCGACGAAGAGGCCGGTGACGATCGTGCCGATGAGCAGGCCGCCGAGCGCCTGCGCGCCGGCCTGGGCGCCGCCGATCCACTTGAAGCCGAATACGACGACGATCGGCACGAGCACCGGCAGCAGCGACGGAATCATCATTTCCTTGATCGCGGCCTTGGTCAGCATGTCGACCGCGCGCGAATAGTCGGGCTTGGCCTTGCCTTCCATGATGCCGGGGATGTCGCGGAACTGGCGGCGCACTTCCTCGACCACCGCGCCGGCCGAGCGGCCGACCGCCTCCATCGCCATCGCGCCGAACTGGTACGGAATCAGGCCGCCGATCAGGAGGCCGATGATCACGTACGGATTCGACAGGTCGAAACGGAAGTCGGCGATGCCGAGGTGCACGTTGAGGTTGTGCGTGTAGTCGGCGAACAGCACCAGCGCCGCGAGGCCGGCCGAACCGATCGCGTAGCCCTTCGTCACGGCCTTGGTCGTGTTGCCGACGGCGTCGAGCGGGTCGGTCACCGCGCGCACTTCGGGCGGCAATTCGCTCATTTCGGCGATACCGCCGGCGTTGTCGGTGATCGGACCGTACGCGTCGAGCGCGACGATCATGCCGGTCATCGACAGCATGGCCGTGGCGGCGATCGCGATGCCGTACAGGCCGCCGAGCGTGAACGCGCCCCAGATCGACGCGCACACCGCGAGCACCGGCAGCGCGCACGACTTCATCGAAATGCCGATGCCGGCGATGATGTTCGTCGCATGCCCGGTGACCGACGCTTTCGCCACGTCGCGCACCGGCTTGTACTCGGTCGCGGTGTAGTACTCGGTGATGACGACCATCGCCGCGGTGAGCGCCAGGCCGATCAGCGCGCAGCCGTAGATCTTGCCGGCGCCGACCGTCGCGCTCGCCATCAGCGCCGTCGTGATCGGATAGAACGCGATCGCCGCGAGCACGCCCGAGACGATCACGCCGGCGTACAGCGCGTTCATGATCTTCGCGCCGGGCTTGGTCTTGACGAAGAACGTGCCGATGATCGACGCGATGATCGATACGCCGCCGAGCAGCAGCGGATACAGCGCGGCGGTCGCGGCGTCGACGCCGATCTGCGCGGCCATCACGCCGCCGAGCAGCATCGTCGCGATCACCGTCACGGCGTAGGTTTCGAAGAGGTCGGCGGCCATGCCGGCGCAGTCGCCGACGTTGTCGCCCACGTTGTCGGCGATCACGGCCGGGTTGCGCGGATCGTCCTCGGGAATGCCGGCTTCGACCTTGCCGACGAGATCGGCACCGACGTCGGCGCCCTTGGTGAAGATGCCGCCGCCAAGGCGCGCGAAGATCGAGATCAGCGACGAGCCGAATGCGAGGCCGATCAGCGCATGCAGCGCTTCGTTGACCGGCACGCCCATCTTGAGCAGCACGTAGTAGTAGCCGGCGACGCCGAGCAGGCCCAGGCCGACCACGAGCATGCCGGTGATCGCGCCGCCGCGGAACGCGACGTCGAGCGCCGCGCCGATGCCCGAGCGCGCGGCCTCGGCCGTGCGCACGTTCGCGCGAACCGAGATGTTCATGCCGATGTAGCCGGCGAGGCCGGAGAGGATCGCGCCGATCGCGAAGCCGATGGCCGTCCCCCAGTTCAGCGCGAAGCCGATCACGACGAGCAGCACCGCCCCGACGACGCCGATGGTTGCGTACTGGCGGTTCAAATAGGCGCGCGCGCCTTCCTGGATCGCCTGGGCGATCTCCTGCATCCGCTCGTTACCGGCCGGTTTGGCAAGAATCCAGCGTATCGACCACACCCCGTAAACGATCGCCAGCACAGCGCAAACCAAGGCGATCAGCAAGCCGTTCTGTTGCAGCATCGAACTCTCCCATCGTCACGAACGCACGCATCAAGGCAGACCCTGAGCCTGCCGGCAGGAGCGATGGGTGTTGCGCTACTTTCCGGGCACGAACACACCTCGCGTCCGTACGACCTTCCCCCGGTCGTGCGGACCTGCGGCAATCTCAAGCGGAAGTACAGCAGACCAACGCGCCGAGTATGCCAGCGTTTCGCGATTGTGGTTTTTGCGCTGCAAAAGGCCGCCGCGGTACGGCGGCGGCCGGCGCGCGGCCCGCGCCGCGCGCTTTGTCCACGAAGGGAAAAGCGGTTACTTGTCGGCGATCTTGTACTCGGGCAGCTTCTTGGCCACCAGCACCTTCTTCATGCGCGCGTACTTCGGCAGGCCGTCCTTGCCGTACGGCGGATACGCCTCGCCGCGGATCAGCGGCTCGAGGTAGCGGCGCGCCGCGTCGGTGATGCCGTAGCCGTCGCGGCTGATGTAGTTCTTCGGCAGCTTCTTCTCGTGGTTGGCCACCTTCGACAGCGGCGCCGACTCGATTTTCCAGCGATACGGCGCGTCCGACGTGCGTTTGATCACCGGCATCACCGCGTTCTTGCCCGCGAGCGCGAGCTCGACCGCGGCCTTGCCGACGGCGGTGGCGTGCTCGTAGTCGGTCTGCGACGCGATGTGGCGCGCCGAACGCTGCAGATAGTCCGGCAGCGCCCAGTGGTACTTGTAGCCGAGCTTGGATTTGACGAGCTGCGCGAGCACCGGGGCGAGGCCGCCGAGCTGGCTGTGGCCGAACGCGTCGCGCGTGCCGGCTTCGGCGAGGAACTCGCCGGCCTGGTTCTTGAGCCCTTCCGACGCGATCACCGTGCAATAGCCGACGCGTTCGACGGTCGCCTTCACCTTCGCGAGGAAGGCCTCCTCGTCGAACGCGACTTCCGGAAACAGGATCAGATGCGGCGGCTCGTCGGCGTTCTTGCCGGCGAGGCCCGCGGCCGCGGCGATCCAGCCGGCGTGGCGGCCCATCACTTCCATGATGAACACCTTGGTCGACGATTCGGACATCGATTCGACGTCGTAGCCGGCTTCGAGGATCGACAGCGCCGTGTACTTGGCGACCGAACCGAAGCCCGGGCAGCAGTCGGTGACCGCCAGGTCGTTGTCGACCGTTTTCGGCACGCCGATGCAGTTCACCGCGTAGCCGAGCGCCTTGCCGACCTGCGACACCTTGTGCGCGGTGTCGGCCGAATCGTTGCCGCCGTTATAGAGGAAGTAGCGCACGTCGTGCGCGCGCAGCACGTCGATCAGGCGTTCGTACTGTTCGCGGTTCTGCTCGAACGACTTGAGCTTGAACCGGCACGAGCCGAACGCGCCGCCCGGCGTGTGGCGCAGCGCGGCGATCGCCGCAGCCGATTCCTTGCGCGTGTCGATGAGTTCTTCGCGCAGCACGCCGATGATGCCGTTGCGGCCGGCGAGCACCGGCACGCCGGCGGCGCGCGCGGTTTCGATCACCGCGGCGGCGGTGGCGTTGATGACGGCGGTGACGCCGCCGGACTGCGCATATAGCAACTTGCCCTGACTCATGACGAAAACTCCGTGCGCCGGGTTGTACCCGGTGTGGCTGATACGACCAAGGTCCGATGCGCATCGTCCGGCCCGGGGCGCGAGGCGCGATCCGGCGGCGGAACGAGGCTTCCTGGCTGCGTCCGACATGACGGTTGTTTGACTAACCGGGTGCCTGCCGCTAGCTTTGCCGAACAGTCTAACCCAGCGCTGCGGCCCCGCCGCGGCCGAAAACAACGAGCAACGTCGGCGTCGCGCGCGCGACTGCCGCCCGACCGCGTCGGGCGGTCACAGGCGCGGAACGAGCCCCACGCGGACGATGCGAGCGATATTTCATCATCGAGGTAGTCGTCCATCATGCGTATCGTCCTACTCGGGGCGCCGGGCTCAGGCAAGGGAACCCAGGCCGCCATGCTCAAGGTCGAACTCAACATTCCGCACATTTCCACTGGGGATCTTTTGCGCGCCGCCGTCAAGGCCGGCACGCCGCTCGGTCTCAAGGCGAAGGAAGTGATGGATGCGGGGCACCTGGTCTCCGACGAGATCGTGCTCGGCATGCTCGAGGAGCGCCTGGAACAGGCCGACGCGCGCGCCGGCTTCATACTCGACGGCTATCCGCGCAACCTCGTGCAGTGCGAAGCGCTCGAGGCGCTGCTTACGCGCCTGCGCCAGCCGGTCGACGTCGCGCTGCAGCTCGTCGTGCCGAACGAGATGATCGTCGAGCGCCTCGCGGGCCGCGCCGCCGCCGAAGGCCGCAAGGACGACACGCCCGAAACCGTGCGCAAGCGCCTCGAGATCTACGAGCAGCAGACCGCGCCGGTCGCCGGCTACTACGAAAAACACGGCAAGCTGACGGTGCTCGACGGCGTGGGCGAACTCGGCGACGTGTTCCAGCGCATCCTTTCGGCGTTGCCGCGTCAGGCCGCATAAATAGTTCGGCGGGCTCTAGTCGCTGCGCTTGCGAATCAGCAGGCGCAGCGCCGTCCCTTGCGTTTCCTCACCGATCAACCCATGTCCGACGCGCTGGCAGTGCGCCGTCACGTCGATCAGCGCGTGCGGGTCGTCGGCGACGAGGCAAATTGTCGCACCCGGCTGCGCATGGCGCAGCGCGCCGCGCAGCAGGCGCAGCGGTTGCGGACAGACGAGGCCGCGCGCGTCCACCAGAATGTCGTAGTCTTCGCCGCGCACGGACATCGGGCGTCGCCGTCTTTGGAATCGTAATGCGTGAATTGCTCCAGATCCTACGCGATATCCTGACGTTCAAGCGCGGCCCGCAGGATCTGCCGTACGCGCCGAACCTGACGATCGCCTCCGTCGTCGCCGTCCTCCTGATCCCGCTCGCGGTCAGCGTGCTGTTCGGCGACAAGCCGCTGTCGCAGACGCTGCCGCGGCTCATCGTGACGAACGCGGTGCCGATCGGCCTGATGTATCTGCTGCTGCACGCCCGCGGCTTCAACAGCCGCTTCATGCAGACGCTGCTCGCGCAGACGCTGACCAGCATCGTGTTTCTCGCGCTCGCCGCGCCGCTCCTGTGGATGCTCGGCGACATCTCGCCGGAATCCACGCGCCTGATGCGGCCCGAACAGGCGCTGCCGGGGCTGCTGTTCCTCGTCGCGGCGATCTGGAAACTCTGCGTCGAGGCGCACATCCTGCGCCACTCGCTCGACGTGCCGTTCTTCGCCGGCATGCTCGTGACGATCCTGATCGGCATCGCCAACGTCATCGTGCTGGCGGCGCTGTTCGGCGAGCGCGCGGCGTCCGCTGCGGGAGTCTAGCGATGCACGTTCACATCCTCGGCATTTGCGGCACCTTCATGGGCGGCGTCGCCGCGCTCGCGCGCGAGCTGGGCCATCGCGTGGAAGGCTCGGACGCGAACGTCTATCCGCCGATGAGCACGCAGCTCGCCGAACTCGGCATCGAACTCAAGTCCGGCTACAGCGCCGCGCATCTGACGCCGGCGCCGGAACTCGTCGTCGTCGGCAACGCGCTGTCGCGCGGCAACGCCGCGGTCGAGCACATGCTCGATACGCGCATGGCGTACATCTCCGGCCCGCAGTGGCTCGGCGAAAACGTGCTGCGGCAGCGCCGCGTGTTCGCCGTCGCCGGCACGCACGGCAAGACCACGACGACGGCGATGCTCGCCTGGATCCTCGACGCCTGCGGTCGCGCGCCGGGTTTTCTCGTCGGCGGCGTGCCGCAGAATTTCGGGGTCTCGGCGCGGCTCGGGGCGAGCGACGACTTCGTCATCGAGGCCGACGAATACGACACGGCGTTCTTCGACAAGCGCTCGAAGTTCGTGCACTACCGGCCGCAGATCGCGATCCTCAACAATCTCGAATTCGACCACGCCGACATCTTCGCGAACGTCGGCGAGATCCAGCGTCAGTTCCACCACCTCGTGCGCTGCGTGCCCGGCAACGGGCGGCTCGTCGTGAACGCCGAGGACGCGCGTCTCGCGCAGGTGCTCGCGCAGGGCTGCTGGACGCCGGTCACGCGTTTCGGCATCGACGAGGGCGACTGGCAGGCGCGGCTCGAGCGCGCCGACGGCTCGGCGTTTCGCGTCGTGCACGCCGGCGTCGAACGCGGCGCGGTGCGCTGGAACCTCATCGGCCGCCACAACGTGATGAACGCGCTCGCGGCGATCGCCGCGGCCGATGCGGCCGGCGTCGACGCGGCGGCGGCGATCGCCGCGCTCGCGCGGTTCGACAGCGCCAAGCGCCGGCTCGAGCGCGTCGGCGAGCACGGCGGCGTCGCGGTCTACGACGATTTCGCGCATCACCCGACCGCGATCGCGACGACGCTCGCGGGACTGCGCGCGAAGGTCGGCCAGGCACGCGTGCTCGTCGGCATGGAGCCGCGTTCGAACTCGATGCGCGACGGCGCGCACGCGGACGAACTCGCGCCGTCGTTCGCCGACGCCGACGCCGTGGTGTTTCTCAAGCGCCCGGAACTCAAGTGGGACGCCGGCCGCGTGACCGACGCGCTGGACGGCCGCGGCCGCACCGCCGCGAGCGTCGACGAACTGCTGGCCGAACTCGTGGCCGCGGCGCGGCCGGGCGACCACGTCGTGTTCATGTCCAACGGCGGTTTCGAGAACGCGCCGCGGCGCTTCGTCGATCTTCTGCGCGCGCGGCGCTGACGCTCGCGCGAGGCCGGCGACTGTGTCTACACTCGGCGCCGTGGCGCTCGACGACATCCCGTTGTTTCCGCTCAACACCGTGCTGTTTCCGGGCGGTTCGCTCGCGCTGCGCATTTTCGAGCCGCGCTATCTCGCGCTCGTGCGCGACTGCACGAAGAACGGGCAGGGCTTCGGCGTCTGTCTGATCCTGTCCGGCACCGAAGCCGGGCTGCCGGCGGCGCCGGCCGCGGTCGGCACGCTCGCGCGCATCGACGACTTCTACACCTTGCCCGACGGCCTGCTCGGCATCCGCGCGAGCGGCAGCCGCCGTTTTCGGGTCGCGCATTCGCGCGTGCGCGACAACGGGCTCGTGCACGGCGAAGTGGCGTGGTGGCCGGACGAACCGGTCGTGCCGGTGCCGCCCGAGCACGGTCTGCTCGCGACGATCCTCGAACGCCTGCTCGAACGCGCCGGCGGCGAACACGCACGCGCCGAGCGCGCACGATTCGACGACGCGAGCTGGGTCGGTTTCCGGCTGGCCGAGTTCCTGCCGCTTGAAATGTCCGAGCGGCAGCACCTTCTACAGTTGTCCGACCCGCTCGCGCGGCTCGATGCGCTCACGCGCTGCATTCCGCGGTTCCAGTCGGCGTGACCCGAACAAGTACAAAGGTAGAGCCATGAAATACTTGCATACGATGGTGCGCGTGCGCGATCTCGACGCGTCGGTGAAGTTCTACTGCGACGCGCTCGGCCTCGTCGAAGTGCGGCGCAAGGACTATCCGCAGGGACGCTACACGCTCGCGTTCCTGTCGGCGCCGGAATCGCCCGACGCCGAAATCGAACTGACGTACAACTGGGATGCCGAGGACTACGGCGGCGCGCGCAACTTCGGCCACCTCGCGTTCGCGGTCGACGACATCTACGCGGCGTGCGAACGCCTGCAGGCACACGGCGTGACGATCAATCGGCCACCGCGCGACGGCCGCATGGCGTTCGTGCGTTCGCCCGACCTGATCTCGATCGAGCTGCTGCAGAAGAACGGCTCGCTCGAACCGCGCGAGCCGTGGGTGTCGATGCCGAACACCGGCAACTGGTAGATCGCTGCGACAGCGCCCGTTAGGACAGCGCCTGCTCGAGGTCGGCGATCAGATCGTCGACGTGTTCGACGCCGACCGACAGGCGCAGCAGATCCGGCGGCGACACCGGATGCGGTCCTTCGATCGACGCGCGGTGCTCGATCAGCGATTCGCAGCCGCCGAGGCTCGTGGCGTTCGTGACGAGTTTGAGTTTTCCGGCGACGGCGAGTGCGGCGTCGCGCCCGGCGTGCGGTTGAAAGCTCAGCATCGCGCCGAAATCGCGCATCTGCCGCGCCGCGATCGCATGGCCCGGATGCGACGCGAGGCCGGGATAGTGCACCGCCGCGACGCGCGGATGCGCCGCGAGAAACGCCGCGATGCGCCGCGCGTTCGCGCAATGCCACGCCATGCGCGCCGGCAGCGAGCGCAGGCCGCGCAGGATCAGCCACGCGTTGAACGGCGACAGCACCGCGCCGGTGATGTGCCGGCGGTGGAACACCGCCTCGTGCAGCTCGTCCGAGCGGCCGAACACGAGCGCGCCGCCCATGACGTCGCTGTGGCCGCCGAAATACTTCGTCATCGAATGCATCACGACGTCGGCGCCGAGCGCGAGCGGCTGCTGCAGTGCCGGCGTCGCGAACGTGTTGTCGCACGCGACGATCGCGCCGTGGCGATGCGCGAGATCGGCGATCGCGCCGATGTCGGCGACTTGCAGCAGCGGGTTCGACGGCGTTTCGAGCCAGACGCAGCGCGTGTTCGGACGGAGCGCGGCGGCGACGGCTTTGAGATCGCCCATGTCGACGGCGCTCGCCTCGAGGCCCCGCTGCGGCAGAAACTCGCGCGCGAGTTCGCGCAGGCCGGTGTAGCAGTCGGACGGCAGCAGCACGTGCGAGCCGGCCGGCAGCGATTCGAGCAGCGCGTTCATCGCGGCCATGCCCGACGCGAACGCGAGCGCCGCGCGCCCCTGCTCGAGCGAGGCGAGCGCGGTTTCCAGACGCGTCTGCGTCGGATTGCTTTCGCGCACATATTCGTAGCCGGCCTGGCGTTCGCCGGCCGGGCCGTGGCGGAACGTCGTCGCCAGGTGCAGCGGCGGCGACAGCGCGCCGGTTTCGGCGTCGGGCTCGGCGCCCGCATGTACGGCCTGGGTTTCGAAACGCATCGGCGTGCTCCTGGCAAAGTCGAACGGGCAGTGTGCGATGCCGGTGCGCGAGCGCGCAAAGGCCATCGATCATCGTCGCATTAGAGCCATGTGCGGCGCTGCCGCATAATCGGCGTTCTTTCCCCCACGCCATGGAACCGTCGTGACCACGTCCGCCGCCACGCAAGCCCTGCTCGCCAACGCCGATCGCTACTACGTGCCGGTGTATCGGCCGCGACGCATCGTGCTGGCGCGAGGCGCCGGCTCGCGCGTGTGGGACAGCGAAGGCCGCGAGTACGTCGATTTCGCCGCCGGCATCGCCGTGTGCGGGCTCGGCCACGCCGATCCGGAACTCGTCGCGACGCTCGTCGAACAGGCCGGCAAGCTGTGGCACACGAGCAATATCTTCGTCAGCGAACCGCCGCTGCGGCTCGCCGAAGAACTCGTCGCGGCGTCCGGCTTCGCCGAGCGCGTGTTCCTGTGCAACTCCGGCGCCGAGGCGAACGAAGCGGCGATCAAGCTCGTGCGCCGCTGGGCCGCGGCGCAAGGCCGCGGCCCGGATCGCCGCGTGATTATCACGTTCCAGGGTTCGTTCCACGGCCGCACGCTCGCGGCGGTCACCGCCACCGCGCAGCCGAAATACCAGGAAGGCTACGAGCCGCTGCCGGGCGGTTTCCGGTACTGCCCGTACAACGATCTCGCCGCGGTCGAGGCGGCGATGGCGACCGGCGATGTCGCGGCCGTGCTGGTCGAGCCGATACAGGGCGAAGGCGGCGTGCTGCCGGCCGCGCCGGGATTCCTCGCGGGGCTGCGCGAACTGTGCGATCGCCACGGCGCGCTGCTGGCGCTCGACGAAATCCAGAGCGGCATGGGCCGCACCGGCAAGCTGTGGGCGTGGCAGTGGGATAACGCGAAACCCGACATACTCACGCTCGCCAAGGCGCTCGGCGGCGGTTTTCCGATCGGCGCGATGCTGGCCGGCGAGAAGGTCGCGCAGACGCTGCAGTTCGGCGCGCACGGCACGACGTTCGGCGGCAATCCGCTGGCGGCCGCGATCGCCCGCGTCGCGCTGCGACGGCTCGATTCGGCGGACATTCGCGCGAATGTCGAACGGCAGTCGGCCGCGTTGCGCGCGGGGCTCGAAGCGATCGATGCCGATTTCGGCGTGTTCCGCGAAATCCGCGGACGCGGGCTGATGCTCGGCGCCGTGCTCGCCGAACGTCTCGCCGGCAGGGCCGGCGACGTGCTCGACGCCGCGGTCGCGCGCGGCCTGCTGTTGCTGCAGGCCGGCCCGGATGTGCTGCGCTTCGTGCCGGCGCTGAACATCGGCGACGCGGACGTCGCCGAGGGCCTGGCCGTGTTGCGCGAGGTGCTGAAAGACCTCGCCTAGTTCTTTGCGACGCGCAGCGATTCGCGCGCGGCGTCGAACGTCGCGGCGATGACGCCGTCATCGTGCGCGCTCGACACGAATCCGGCCTCGAACGCGGACGGCGCGAGATACACGCCGCGTTCGAGCATCGCCTGGAAGAAGCGATTGAACAGCGCCGTGTCGCACGCGGTCGCCTGTGCGAACGTTTCCACTTTTTCCGACGTGAAGAACAGGCCGAACATGCCGCAGACGCGGTTCGTGGTCATCGACACGCCGGCCTCGAGCGCGATCGCCGCGAGGCCGTCGGTGAGCACGCGCGTCTTGCGGTCGATTTCGGCGTAGAAACCCGGCGTCTGGATCAGTTCGAGCATCGCCAGGCCCGCGGCCATCGCCACCGGATTGCCCGACAGCGTGCCGGCCTGATAGACCGGGCCGCTCGGCGCGATCAGCCGCATGATCTCGCGCCGGCCGCCGTACGCGCCGACCGGCATGCCGCCGCCGATGATCTTGCCGAACGTGGAGAGGTCCGGCGTGATGCCGTAGTGCGCCTGCGCGCCGCCGAGCGCGACGCGAAAGCCGGTCATCACCTCGTCGAAGATCAGCAGCGCGCCGTGCTTCGTGCACAGGTCGCGCAGGCCTTGCAGATATCCGTCGCGCGGCAGGATGCAGTTCATATTGCCGGCGACCGGCTCGATGATGAGGCCCGCGATGTCGTCGCCGGCTTCGGCGAACAGTTTTTCGGCGGCGGCGAGATCGTTGTACGGCAGCGTCAGCGTGAGATCGGCGAGCCCGGACGGCACGCCCGGCGACGTCGGCACGCCGAAGGTCAGCGCGCCGGAACCGGCCTTGACGAGAAACGCGTCGCCGTGGCCGTGATAGCAGCCCTCGAACTTCACGATCTTGTTGCGGCCGGTGTAGCCGCGCGCGAGGCGGATCGCCGCCATCGTCGCCTCGGTGCCCGAATTGACCATGCGCACCATATCCATCGACGGCACGAGGCGCGTGACCGTTTCGGCCATCGTCACCTCGGCCGCGCACGGCGTACCGTACGACAGGCCGTTCTGCACGGCGCGCTCGACCGCGGCGCGCACGTGCGGATGGTTGTGGCCGACGATCATCGGCCCCCACGAACCGACGTAGTCGACGTAGCGCTTGCCTTCGACGTCCCACAGGTACGCGCCGTCGGCGCGCGCGGTAAAGAACGGCTCGCCGCCGACCGACTTGAACGCGCGCACCGGCGAGTTCACGCCGCCAGGCATGAGGTGCTGCGCGCGCTGGAACAGTTCGTGATTCGTAGTCATCGTGGCATCCGCTCAGGTAAACAAAGACTGGAACCGCTTCGCCGCCGCGCGCACGTCGCGCGCGCCGAACACGGCGGTGATCACGGCGACGAGATCGGCGCCGGCGTCGATCAACGGGCGCGCATTGTCCGGCGTGATGCCGCCGATCGCCACTCGCGGCACGCCGAGCGCCGCCGCTTCGCGCAACAGGGCGGTCGTCGCCCGGCGCGCGTGCGGCTTCGTCGCGGACGGATAGAACGCGCCGAACGCGACGTAGTCGGCGCCGGCCGCGACGAGTCCACGCGCGCGATCGATGGCGTCGTAGCACGAGACGCCGATGATCGCGCTTGGGCCAAGCACGGCGCGGGCGGCGGCGACATCCCCGTCGTCTTCGCCCAGATGTACGCCGGCCGCGCCGACGGCGTGCGCGAGCGCCACGTCGTCGTTCACGATGAAACCGACGCCGCGCGCGGCGCACAGTCGCGCGAGCGCCTGCGCCTCGTCGCGGCGGCGCGCATCGTCGGCCGTCTTGTCGCGGTACTGCAGCAGCACGGCGCCGCCGGCGAGCGCGGCATCGGCGGCATCGACGAGATCGGCGCGCGGACCGTCGGTGATCGCGTACAGGCCGCGGCGCGCAAGCAGAGGGTGGGGCACGGGCGATTCCGCCGGAGAAACGCCGAGTTTAACCGCTCGGTCGTTCGTGCCGGGTGCGTTGAACCGTCCACGGCCGGGCTGCGACAATGCGCGTCTTCCGTTTTTCTTGCGAGCCGACATGTCTCCAGCCGATTCCGCGGCGGGCGCCGACGCCCCGTTCCGCACCTTCATGTGCGTCGTTTGCGGATTCATCTACAACGAAGCCGAAGGCTGGCCGGGCGACGGCATCGAAGCCGGCACGCGCTGGGACGACGTGCCGGAAACCTGGACGTGCCCGGACTGCGGCGTGACGAAATCCGACTTCGAGATGATCGAAATCGGCTGAGCAGGCCGATGGTTCGTCCTTGCGGTTTTTTCGAGCCGCTCAGTTGATCCGCAGCGTCTCGGCCGAACAGCTGATCAGCTGGCTCATCACCGTTTCGGCGTCCTCGGCCTGAGGCGCGAGCGCGAGATAGCGCTTGAAATCGTCACGCGCCGCGAGCGTGTGGCCGAGTTTCAGGTACAGGTTGCCGCGCTCGCGGTATTCGCTGACGGCAAGCGGATCGAGCGTGAGGACGCGGTCGGCGCAACGCACCGCCTTGTCCCACGCGGCGCGCTCCTCGTAGCCGATCCGCAGGTTGCGCAGCATCCGCGCGACGATGGCGCGATGGCTGGCCGGTTCGAGCAGGTTGGCGAGGCGTTGATCGTCGACGTCGCGTGCGGCCAGTTCGCTGCGTGCGCGACGCCGCAGTTCCGGCAGGTCGAGCGTGCGTCCGCGGTGGAACGGGTCGAGCACGACGATGCCCTCGTCGAGCGGCAGGCACACGAGAAAATGCCCGGGAAACGACACGCCCTCGAGCGGCAGGCCGAGCCGCTGCGCGAGCGTGATCTGCACGACCGCGAGCGAAATCGGATTGCCGAGGCGGCGATCGAGCACTTCGTTCAGATAACTGTTGCGCGGATCGAAATAGTTGCGCTCGTCGCCGGCGAAGCCGAGTTCGCCGAACAGGAACGCGTTCAGGCGGGAGAGACGGGCGGTGTCCGAGTCGGCGCGGCGAAATTCGGCGTCGAGGCGGTTGCAGTAGTCGTCGATACGGCGTTCGTAGTCGGACGTCGACAACTCGGGGTATTCGTCCTTGGCGATCAGAAGCGATGCCGAGAGCAGGGAAATTTCACGATCGGGAGCTTGCTGCAAACGGAGCCAGGGATCGTTCATGCGACTACTCCGGGGCCTTGGATCGATGGTAACCCAACCGGACAACCGTGCCACTATCGATCGCCACCATTGCGCCATAAAGACGTCATGGCCGCTCCCGCAGCCGCTGGCCTAATGGCCTCGTGCGGGCAGCCGGCGCCGCGACCCAGAGACGCCGGCAGATGCCCGCCGTCAGCAGGAGTGGTGTCGTGAAACAATTCGTTCCGGTGTGCGACGAAGACTGGTCGGACGCGATGTCGGCCGGACTGGTGCCGGTGCCTTACCAGCCCGGCGTGCGTTGTTTCCATGCGCTGCGCGAGGCGGTCGCGGAAGGCGAGCCGCACCGGGCGCCGCTCGCGCCGACGGCCGTCGAGGCGATCCGCGCAGTATCGATCGCGCGCTGAATCGGCGAACTAGCGGTGAATGTCGAGCTTGTCGCCCGGCTTGACGCCGAGTTTCGCGGCCTGGCCGGCGTTGAGCTCGAGCACGTACATTGCAGGTCCCGCGCTCGGATAGGTCGAACACGGGTCGGCCTTGCACGGCGGGACGTTCTGCTGCACCGAAACCAGGCGCTGCTGCTTGTCGAAAAACAGCATGTCCAGCGGAATCAACGTGTTCTTCATCCAGAACGCGAGCGGCATTTCCGCCGGGAACGTGAACAGCATGCCGTGCTCCTTGCCCATGCGTTCGCGGAACATCAGGCCTCTGGTGCGCGTCTCGTCGTTGTCGGCGAGCTCGACGATGAAACGATGCTCCTTGAGCATGACGTACGAAACCGCCTGGGCGTGAAGATTCGAGCAGGCGGCGAGCGCCAAGGCGCCTAGCGCGCGGATAACACGGGTGGACATCGGGGTTCCTGTGATCAAGTGGCTTGAAGGGCGCTGCGTCGATGCTGTTCGACGAGCCGCGCGAGCGCGCTGAAATGGTCGGGCGACATGTCGTAGAACTCGACGCCCACGCGCCCGTTGGCGATGTGCTGAACGAGGACGTCGGCGGCAAAGTCGGGCTGGCCGGGAAAACTCAGAACGAGGAGTACGCGCGTACCGGTCGCCAGCGGCTGACCCGGAACCTCCTCGAGCATCGCTCCGTTCAGCGACAGATCGAAAACGCGCCCCGGCGAACCGGTCGAACCGCTTTGCAGGGTGTAGGTGCCCGACGTCGCGAAACGGGGCTCCTGGCGGCGCTCGTCGTACAGCTCGCCCATACAGTCTTTCACCGAGGTCCTTGAGATCGTCCGGATGCTAGCACAGGCCTTTGCGGCGTCCCGTGCGACCTGTCCGATCTGCGGGGCTCCCCGGCCCGCGCGCGTGCGAGCTTTCTATGCGCGAGAGAGGTTCGCCTGCCGCGCTCGGGTCTCTTGCGCGAAGATCGAAAAAACTTTGCCCGAACCCCTTCCCATTCCCGACACGGCTCAGTATGATTCGCGCCCCTTCGCTGAGACGGCAACGTTGAGGCGGCGGGGAGGGGCAGGAAGCTCTGTGGTTGGCATCTGGGTTCGGTGGAAAAAAGATCGAATTTGGGTGTTGACGGAAACGAAAAGGGATGTAAGATAGCGGGCTCGGTTGAACGAAATGTTCGCCGCCGCGGGGCCGGAAGGTTCCGCACCGCAACGAGATCTTTGACAGTGTGCGCAGGTGACTTGTGTGGGCGCCTTGGGTGGACGTAGTCCATCGATACACAAGGCGTCCGAAAAGCAAGCATGCATATGCAAGCTAGATGGACCCTGAGATAAGTTTGACGTAAGTCAGAAGATCTAACTGAAGAGTTTGATCCTGGCTCAGAGTGAACGCTGGCGGCAGGCCTAACACATGCAAGTCGAGCGGCAGCGCGGGGGCAACCCTGGCGGCGAGCGGCGGACGGGTGAGGAATGCATCGGAATCTACCCTGTCGTGGGGGATAACGTAGGGAAACTTACGCTAATACCGCATACGACCGAGAGGTGAAAGTGGGGGACCGCAAGGCCTCACGCGATTGGATGAGCCGATGCCGGATTAGCTAGTTGGTGGGGTAAAGGCCCACCAAGGCGACGATCCGTAGCTGGTCTGAGAGGATGATCAGCCACACTGGGACTGAGACACGGCCCAGACTCCTACGGGAGGCAGCAGTGGGGAATATTGGACAATGGGCGCAAGCCTGATCCAGCCATGCCGCGTGTGTGAAGAAGGCCTTCGGGTTGTAAAGCACTTTTGTTCGGGAAGAAATCAGTTCGGCTAATACCTGGGCTGGATGACGGTACCGAAAGAATAAGCACCGGCTAACTTCGTGCCAGCAGCCGCGGTAATACGAAGGGTGCAAGCGTTACTCGGAATCACTGGGCGTAAAGCGTGCGTAGGCGGTTAGTTAAGTCTGCTGTGAAAGCCCTGGGCTCAACCTGGGAACTGCAGTGGATACTGGCTGGCTAGAGTGTGATAGAGGATGGTGGAATTCCCGGTGTAGCGGTGAAATGCGTAGAGATCGGGAGGAACACCAGTGGCGAAGGCGGCCATCTGGATCAACACTGACGCTGAGGCACGAAAGCGTGGGGAGCAAACAGGATTAGATACCCTGGTAGTCCACGCCCTAAACGATGCGAACTGGACGTTGGTTGCAACTTGGCAATCAGTGTCGAAGCTAACGCGTTAAGTTCGCCGCCTGGGGAGTACGGTCGCAAGACTGAAACTCAAAGGAATTGACGGGGGCCCGCACAAGCGGTGGAGTATGTGGTTTAATTCGATGCAACGCGAAGAACCTTACCTGGCCTTGACATCCACGGAACTTTCCAGAGATGGATTGGTGCCTTCGGGAACCGTGAGACAGGTGCTGCATGGCTGTCGTCAGCTCGTGTCGTGAGATGTTGGGTTAAGTCCCGCAACGAGCGCAACCCTTGTCCTTAGTTGCCAGCACGTAAAGGTGGGAACTCTAAGGAGACTGCCGGTGACAAACCGGAGGAAGGTGGGGATGACGTCAAGTCATCATGGCCCTTACGGCCAGGGCTACACACGTACTACAATGGTCGGTACAGAGGGTTGCGAAGCCGCGAGGTGAAGCCAATCCCAGAAAACCGATCCCAGTCCGGATCGGAGTCTGCAACTCGACTCCGTGAAGTCGGAATCGCTAGTAATCGCGAATCAGCAATGTCGCGGTGAATACGTTCCCGGGCCTTGTACACACCGCCCGTCACACCATGGGAGTTGGTTGCTCCAGAAGTAGGTAGTCTAACCGCAAGGGGGACGCTTACCACGGAGTGGTCAATGACTGGGGTGAAGTCGTAACAAGGTAGCCGTATCGGAAGGTGCGGCTGGATCACCTCCTTTCGAGAACGACGAAGCCCATACCAAGGCGTCCACACAAGGCACCTGCATCCAGAATAAGAGCCCGACGAGAGTCGGGGCTCCGTTAGACGGGGCTGTAGCTCAGCTGGGAGAGCACCTGCTTTGCAAGCAGGGGGTCACCGGTTCGATCCCGGTCAGCTCCACCAACCAGCGAACGGCGCGCGAGCGTCGACTAAGACATTTGGGTCTGTAGCTCAGGTGGTTAGAGCGCACCCCTGATAAGGGTGAGGTCGGTGGTTCGAGTCCTCCCAGACCCACCATTCTGGATGTAACTGCGCACACGAATTTAAAGCAACGCGACGTTGAGGTCGCGGTGCGTTCTTTGACAACTTGGGATGTGAACAAGCGTTTGGGACTCAGTCGAGTCACCAAGACGTGTCGTTGAGGCAAGTAGGCGAAATATCCAGGAGTTTGATCGATTCCGAGGCAACTTGGAGTTATATGGTCAAGCGACTAAGCGCATACGGTGGATGCCTTGGCAGTCAGAGGCGATGAAGGACGTGGCAGCCTGCGAAAAGCATCGGGGAGTTGGCAGCAGACATTGATCCGATGATGTCCGAATGGGGAAACCCACTCAGCAATGAGTATCCTCACCTGAATATATAGGGTGAGGAGGCGAACCCAGGGAACTGAAATATCTCAGTACCTGGAGGAAAAGAAATCAACCGAGATTCCCCAAGTAGTGACGAGCGAACGGGGAACAGCCCATAAGCACACGATGTTCTAGCGGAACAGTCTGGAAAGGCTGGCCATAGAAGGTGATAGCCCGGTACGCGAAAGGGCATCGTGGGTGAAATTGAGTAAGGCGGGGCACGTGAAACCCTGTCTGAACATGGGGGGACCATCCTCCAAGGCTAAATACTCCTGACTGACCGATAGCGAACTAGTACCGTGAGGGAAAGGCGAAAAGAACCCTGGTGAAGGGAGTGAAATAGAACCTGAAACCGTATGCGTACAAGCAGTGGAAGCCCGCAAGGGTGACTGCGTACCTTTTGTATAATGGGTCAGCGACTTACATTTTGTGGCGAGCTTAACCGTCTAGGGTAGGCGAAGGGAAACCGAGTCTGAATAGGGCGCATAGTCGCAAGGTGTAGACCCGAAACCGGGTGATCTAGCCATGACCAGGGTGAAGGTCCGGTAACACGGACTGGAGGCCCGAACCCACTCCCGTTGCAAAGGTAGGGGATGAGTTGTGGCTAGGAGTGAAAAGCTAATCGAACCCGGAGATAGCTGGTTCTCCTCGAAAGCTATTTAGGTAGCGCCTCACGTATCACTGCTGGGGGTAGAGCACTGTTATGGCTAGGGGGTCATTGAGACTTACCAAACCATTGCAAACTCCGAATACCAGCAAGTGTCAGCGTGGGAGACACACGGCGGGTGCTAACGTCCGTCGTGAAAAGGGAAACAACCCAGACCCGCAGCTAAGGTCCCAAAATCATCGCTCAGTGGAAAACGATGTGGGAAGGCATAGACAGCCAGGAGGTTGGCTTAGAAGCAGCCACCCTTTAAAGAAAGCGTAATAGCTCACTGGTCGAGTCGGCCTGCGCGGAAGATTTAACGGGGCTAAGCGATGTACCGAAGCTCGGGGTTTACTCGCAAGAGTAAGCGGTAGAGGAGCGTTCCGTAAGCCTGCGAAGGTGGATCGTAAGGTCTGCTGGAGGTATCGGAAGTGCGAATGCTGACATGAGTAACGATAAGGGGGGTGAAAAGCCTCCCCGCCGAAAGCCCAAGGTTTCCTCGCGCAACGTTCATCGGCGCAGGGTGAGTCGGTCCCTAAGGCGAGGCTGAAAAGCGTAGTCGATGGGAAGCCGGTTAATATTCCGGCACCTGACTGTAGTGCGATGGGGGGACGGAGAAGGCTAGGTGTACCGGGCGTTGGTTGTCCCGGGGAAAGGCGGTAGGCGTTGAGAGTAGGCAAATCCGCTCTCATTTACGCCGAGCACCGAGACGAGCTCTTTGAGCGAAGTCACTGACGCCACGCTTCCAGGAAAATCCTCTAAGCTTCAGCTACGGTCAGACCGTACCGTAATCCGACACAGGTAGGCAGGGTGAGAATCCCAAGGCGCTTGAGAGAACTCGGGTGAAGGAACTAGGCAACATAGCACCGTAACTTCGGGAGAAGGTGCGCCCAGAACTGTGGCAACACGCGTTGCTGAGCAGTTTTGGGCCGCAGTGACCAGGCCGCTGCGACTGTTTATCAAAAACACAGCACTCTGCAAACACGTAAGTGGACGTATAGGGTGTGACGCCTGCCCGGTGCTGGAAGGTTAATTGATGGGGTCAGCCGCAAGGCGAAGCTCTTGATCGAAGCCCCAGTAAACGGCGGCCGTAACTATAACGGTCCTAAGGTAGCGAAATTCCTTGTCGGGTAAGTTCCGACCTGCACGAATGGCGTAACGACAGCGGCGCTGTCTCCACCCGAGACTCAGTGAAATTGAAATCGCTGTGAAGATGCAGCGTTCCCGCGGCAAGACGGAAAGACCCCGTGAACCTTTACTATAGCTTTACACTGAACGTTGAGTTCGTCTGTGTAGGATAGGTGGGAGGCTTTGAAGTGCCGGCGCTAGCTGGCATGGAGCCAACGTTGAAATACCACCCTGATGTGCTTGACGTTCTAACCTGGATCCGTAATCCGGATCGGGGACCGTGTATGGTGGGTAGTTTGACTGGGGCGGTCTCCTCCCAAAGAGTAACGGAGGAGCTCGAAGGTACGCTCAGCGCGGTCGGACATCGCGCACTGTGTGCAAAGGCATAAGCGTGCTTGACTGCAAGATCGACGGATCAAGCAGGTACGAAAGTAGGACTTAGTGATCCGGTGGTTCTGTATGGAAGGGCCATCGCTCAACGGATAAAAGGTACTCCGGGGATAACAGGCTGATACCGCCCAAGAGTTCATATCGACGGCGGTGTTTGGCACCTCGATGTCGGCTCATCACATCCTGGGGCTGTAGTCGGTCCCAAGGGTATGGCTGTTCGCCATTTAAAGTGGTACGCGAGCTGGGTTCAGAACGTCGTGAGACAGTTCGGTCCCTATCTGTCGTGGGCGTTGGAGATTTGAGAGGGGCTGCTCCTAGTACGAGAGGACCGGAGTGGACGTATCTCTGGTGTTCCGGTTGTCACGCCAGTGGCACTGCCGGGTAGCTATATACGGAAGCGATAACCGCTGAAAGCATCTAAGCGGGAAGCGCGCCTCAAGATGAGATCTCCCGGAGCTCAAGCTCCCTGAAGGACCCAGGTAGACTACCTGGTTGATAGGTCGGGTGTGTATCGCAGTAATGCCGAGCTAACCGATACTAATGATCCGTGCGGCTTGATCATATAACTCCAAGCTGCTTCGCTTCGTCTCAACTACACGTCGAGACTGCGATCCCAACTCTGTTCACATCCCAAGTCCCAATGCCGGGCAGTGCGCTTCTTTTACGGCGCAAGCCCCAACGTCTCCCTGGCGGCCATAGCGGTTTGGTACCACCCGATCCCTTCTCGAACTCGGAAGTGAAACGAACCCGCGCCGATGGTAGTGTGCATCCGCATGCAAGAGTAGGTCACTGCCAGGGCCTTACAACTACAAGGCGCTCTCCATCGGAGAGCGCCTTGTGCTTTTAGCGGCTCAAAAACAACAACGGTGTTCCGCGCGCGCTCGATCGCATGATCTGCGCGAGCGATCCGGCATGAGGAACGAGTTTATACAAAGCACCAATCTTGCGATTGGTGCTTTTTGCTTTTATGGTTCTCGAAAAGAGCCCGCGCACGCGAAAGTCCGTGGAATCCGCTCGACGCTTCGGTCACCGCTGTTTCACTACCGAAGCAAGGTGTCGTTCGTATACGAAAACGTGCCGTTGACGGACGTTCGCACCGAAACGTGCGTCTTTGCCCGCGCCCCGACTCGAGGGGGCGGCTAGTCTACGAGCCTCTTCGTGGCGAACGGCGTCGCCGTTCTTCAACGGCAGGAATACGGATGAACTCTTTCTCGATTCGAAATGGCGCCCCCATCGCTGAGCTGTCCGCCGCGCTTGCCGGCGCTGCGCACGCGCAGACGGCGAACTGGACGGTCGTCGGCGGCCAGAACCCGGTCGTGCCGATGGCGCCGATGCAGGCAGCCGGCGACCGCGCGATCGAGTCGGCCGGCTGGACCGACGGCGGCAGCCGCTGGGGCTTCTGGACGTCGCAGGCGCCCGATGCCGGCTAGTGGACGCGCCAGCGGAACGGCACGCTGCAGCGCTTCATGGCGTTGGGTGTTACCGGCACGACCGGACCGGGTCGCGTCGGCGTCGAGTCCGGCCATACGTTCGCACAGCGTTTCGACGACGCGTACGACGGCGGCATCGACGGCAAGCGTGCGTTCCTCGCGCGCGCAGGCGCGGCGAACGCGTACACCGACGGCGCCTGGCTATGGGACGGCGTGCGCAACATCGAAATCGCGCGCTCGCCGGCGACATCGGCGATTTTTCGCCGCACTGGAGCGGCGCGGCGTTCTCGAGCTTCGTCTGGGAATCGCTCGACGCCGCGGGTCGCCACGTCACATTCAGCGCGTTCGTGAACACCGCCTCGGGCAGCCGAGTCGGACTTTGGCGCGCAGGCTCGAGCGCAGGCCCGCAACCGGTAGCCATTCTCGGCGACACCGGCGCCTATTCGCCCGGCGGCGGACTGACCTGGACCGACCTGTACGAACGCACGATCTTGGCCGGCGGCGACATCGCGCTGATCGCGCGTACGTCCGACGGACAAGTCGCCCTGTGGCTGCCGTCCGAAGGTCGCGCGCCGGAAAGGCTGCTCGCCACCGGTCAGGCGGTCGGGGTGCCGACGGCGTCGGGCACCGCACAGGCGGCGATCGCAACAATCGCAACGAGCGGCGGCGCGATCGCCGCGCGTTCGGGGAGCGGCGCCGACACGTGGGCCGGCGCCGACGGTTCGGTGCTGCTGCGCGTGACGACGACGCCGAGCTACGACACCTTGTGGATCGCCGCGAAAGCCCGCGATCGAATTTTCCAGGACGGCTTCAAAGACTGACGAGCCGTCGGTCGCATCCGACGAAAACAAACCGGTGACGAAAGTTTCAACGAATCGGTAACGACGGCGATATCGCCGTAGCGACGCGATTTTCGCGCGATAGAGTACGTACGTTCGCCGCCGCCGCGCACAGCCGACGGCACACCGCGAATCCCGTCATCGCAGCCACGACTTCGGCGCATACGTGCCGGCGTCCGCGCGCACGCGCCTCGACGACGCGCAAAGAGCAACCCCTGCAAGGAGATCGCATGAAAACCACCACTCTCATCGCCGGCGCACTCGCATTGCTGCCGCTCGCCGCCGCGGCCCAGGACGTGACCTGGACGGTCATCGCCGGCGAAGACTTCCGCGTGCCGATGCCGCCGTTGCAGACCAACAGCAGTCGCAGCATGGACGCGCTGTACCTCGCGCACGCGGGCGGCGACCGTTGGGGCTTCTGGCAAAGCGGCCCGGATGTGGATCGCGGCCTGTGGTCGCGGCGCAACGGCGCGCTCGTGCGCTACATGCAGTTCAATGCGACCGGTGCGACCGGCCCCGGACGGGCCGGAACGAACCACGTGTTCGTCGAGCGCTACTCCGGCTACGAGGACGTCGCCGCCGACGGCAGCCGCGTCTTTCTCGCGCGTGCCGGAGATCCGGCCGTCGCGGCGACCTTGAGCAACGGCGTGTGGTCGTGGGTCGGCGGCGCCAATCGCGAGATCGCGCGCGCGGTCGAACCCGGCACGCTCGGCCCGGGCCTCGGTCCCGGCTGGTACATCCATGGCAGTTCCGGCTTCAACCAGATCCGCGCGCTGCCGATCGGCGCGGCGATGGTCGACGCGACCGTCGTGGCGCCGAACACGTCGCAGCAGGACGTGATTTTCAAGCACACGCCGCAGGGCGGCAACGTGCCGTGCGCGCTGTCGAATTCGGCCGATGCCGCGTTGTCGCCCGGCATCACGGCCGGCGACACGTTCGCGCGCTGGTCGAGCAATACCCGCGTGCGCACGGTCGACGCACAAGGACGCATCTATGGCCTGCTCACGGTCAGCGGTTCGCGCGTAGGCATCTTCGAACTGTGCAACGGTGCGCCGCGCGCGCTGGCGGTCGACGAGGAAACCGGCGCGCGCGGTCCGGGGCTCGCGAGCCCCAACGGCACGTTCATCGACTTCTACAACGGCGCGCTGCACGGCGGCAACGGCACGTTCCATTTCGTCGCGACCGCGCGCGAGGCGCCGGGCGGTTCGTCGGTCAACGGCATCTTCCGCAACGACGGCACGCGCAATCGTCCGCTCGCCCTGTCGGGCGACACCGGCCTGCTGTCGCCGCACTGGGCGGGTTCGGTGTTCATGACGTTCAACGAAGACACGCTCGACGCGTCGGGCCGCTATATCGTTTTCGGCGCGAGCGTCAACGCGGGCGGGCAGAGCATCTCGGGCGTGTTCCGCGCCGGCGGCTCGAACGGTCCGCAGCCGGTCGCGCTCGCCGGTACGCTCGAATACAACCCCGGTCCGGGTCTGACGTGGACGTCGTTCTACGACCGCACGGTTTTCGCGAACGGCGACATCGTCATGCTCGCGCGCTCGTCGGATTCCGTCACCGCGCTGTGGCTGTTCCAGGAAGGCAGGCCGGCGCGCAAGATTCTCGCGCCGGGCCAGGCGTTCACACTGCCGACGTCGACGGGTCCGGTGCAGGCGACGATCAATTCGATCGAGCTGCCGAATTCCGGCGGTTACGGCGCGCAGTACGCGAGCAGCCGCGACGGCTGGGCGTCGCCGGACGGTACGGTTCTCGTGCGCACCACCGTCAACGGCTACGACGTGTGGCTGACCGCGAAACCGAGCGATCCGAGCGACCATGTGTTCAAGGACGGCTTCGGCGGCTGATGCCGGGGCCGACAAGGACGTCGATCCCTGCGACGAGGCCGCCGCGAGGCGGCCTCGCTATACGATGCTACAGACGCGCGTCGACCGGCTCGCTCTCGAGCGCGAGCACGCCGAACACGCATTCGTGCACGCGGTACAGCGGTTCGCGTTCGACGAAGCGATGCAACGCTTCCACGCCGAGCGCGAATTCGCGTGCCGCGAGCGAGCGCTTCGCGCCGAGGCCGCGCGAGCGTAGCCGTTCCAGATTGCGCGGCAGCAGATACTCCGGCCCGTAGATGATGCGCAGGTATTCGCGGCCGCGGCACTTGATCGCCGGCTGTACGACGCCGCGCGTGCCGCGCACGACTGCCGCCACCGGCTTGACGACCATGCCTTCGCCGCCCGCGTCCGTCAGCGCGCGCCACCACGCGGTTGCCGCATCGAGGCTGTCGTCGTCCGCCAGATCGACGTAGCGATGACGCGTCGCGTGCAGCAGTTTCGGATCGGCCGCGCACAGGCGCGCGAGCGTATCCATCTGCCAGCGATGGTCGCGTACGAGGCCGACGGCGCCTTCGTAGGCAAGAATATGGAAAGGTGCAATCTTGTAGTCGTCGATGCCGTCGACCCGCCAGCAATAGCGCCGGTACGCGTCGACATAACGCGCGAGCGCGTCGCGCTTGCTCGCGGCGGCGTCGTGCAGCGCGGTCGCGTCGGGCACGCGCCGCATCGCGCGCGCCAGCCATTCCTGCGCCGTCGTCAACGCCGCATTGCCGGCAGCGCCGGTCGGCGCGTACTGCTGCCGCAACAGCTCCTGGGCTTTCGCCGACCACGGCATCAGTTCGGTGTCGAGCACGATCCAGTTCGTGCCGAGTTCGTCCCACAGGCCCGACGCGTCGAGCGCCGCGTCGATGCGATCGAGCAGCGCGCGTTCGATCGCGCCGTCGTCGAAGAAGCGCCGGCCGCTGCGCGTGTGAATCACGCCGCGTCCGTCGCCGGCAATACCGAAGCGCTGTCGCGCGGCGGACTCGTCGCGACACAGCACGATCACGGCGCGCGAACCCATGTGCTTTTCCTGGCACACGACGTCGCCGACGCCTTCGTTGCGGTAGTACGCGAACGCCTCGAGCGGACGTTCCAGCGCGTCGCCGTCGCTCGCCGCGGCCGGCGGCGCCATCGTCGGCGGCAGGTAGACGAGCCAGCGCGGGTCGATCGCGAAGCGGCTCATCACTTCGAGCGCCGCGCCGGCGTTTTCCTCGCGCACGGTCACGGTGTGCGCGAGCCGCGTCGCGATCACGCGCTTGCCCGCGACGTCGGCGATGTCGAGCAGCAGCGCGTCGCGCGCCGGCGGTGCGGCTGCGGCGAGCGGCCTGATCGGCTCGTACCAGGTTTTCAGCGCCGGCACCGACACGAGTTCGCGCTCGGGCCAGCGCAGCGCCGTGAGCTTGCCGCCGAACACGCAGCCGGTGTCGATGCAGATCGTGCGGTTGATCCACTCGGCTTCCGGCACCGGCGTATGGCCGTAGACGACCGATGCGCCGCCGCGATAGTCGCGCGCCCATTCGTAGCGCACGGGCAGGCCGTACTCGTCGATCTCGCCGGTCGATTCGCCGTACAGCGCGAACTGCCGCACCGCGCCGGAGCCGCGGCCCTGCATCGATTCCTTCATGCCCGCGTGCGCCACGACGAGCCGGCCGTCGTCGAGCACGTAGTGGCTCACCAGGCCGTCGACGAAGGTTGCCACGTCGCGCCTGAACGCGTCGGTTTCTTTTTCCAGTTGTTGCAAGGTTTCGGCGAGGCCGTGGGTGATCTGCACGTCGCGGCCGTTCAACTTGCGCATCAGCTTCACGTCGTGGTTGCCCGGTACGCACAGCGCCGTGCCGTCGGCGACCATGCGCATCGCGAGCCTGAGCACGCCCGGCGAATCGGGACCGCGGTCCACGAGGTCGCCGAGAAAGATCGCGCGGCGGCCGTCCGGTGCGGACACCTGCGGCGCGTCGCGCGTGCCGCCGAGCGTGTAGCCGAGTTCGCGCAGCAGCGCGCACAGCTCGTCGTAGCAGCCGTGCACGTCGCCGATGATGTCGAACGGGCCGTGTTCGTCGCGTTTGTCGTTCCACAACCGTTCGCGCGCGATTTCGACCGCATCGACGTCCGCGACCGAGCGCAGCACCGTGACGTTGCGAAAACCTTCCTTCGCGAGGCCGCGCAGCGAACGATGCATCGCCTGCGTCTGCTGCCGCACGACGTGCGGACCGAACGCGCGGTCGGCGCGCTGCGCATTGCGGTCGTGGCAAACGCTCTCGGGCAGGTCGAACACGAGCGCGACCGGCAGCACGTGATGCTCGCGCGCGAGCGCGACGAGATGCTTGCGATCCTCCGCGCGCACGTTCGTCGCGTCGACGACCGTGAGTTTGCCGGCGGCCAGACGCTTGGCCGCGATGTAATGCAGCACGTCGAACGCGTCGGCCGTCGCCGACTGGTCGTTCTCGTCGTCGCGCACCCAGCCGCGGCAGGCGTCCGACGACAGGATCTCCGTTGCGCGGAAGTGCCGGCGGGCGAAGCTCGACTTGCCGCTGCCCGACGCACCCACCAGCACGACGAGCGACAACGCGGGGATCCGTACGATCATCGTGTGAACACTCCCATCTGCGTAGGCGGTCCGAGCGCGGCGTCTTCCTCGCCGACCGGCAGGAATTCGACGCGATAGCCGTGGCGCGCGGCGGCGCCCTCGGCCCAGGCGCGAAACTCGGCGCGCGTCCATTCGAAGCGATGATCGGGATGGCGCATGCGGCCCGCCGGCAGCGTTTCGAACTTGGCGTTGTATTCGACGTTCGGCGTCGTCAGCACGATCGTGCGCGGCTGCGCGTGCTCGAACAGCACGCGTTCGAACGCATCGAGGCGCGACGCGTCGATATGCTCGATCACCTCGATCGCGCACGCGGCGTCGAAGCCGGCGAACCGCGCGTCGCGATACGTCAGAGAGCCGTGCACGAGTTCGATGCGCGCGCGCTTCAAAGGCGCGAGGCGGTCGAGCTTCAATCGCTCGGCCGCGCGTTCGAGCACGAGCGGCGAAACGTCGGCGCCGACGATGCGCGCAAAGCGCGCGTCGTCGAGCAGGCGGCCGAGCAGACGTCCTTCGCCGCAGCCGAGATCGAGCACGCTCGTCGCGCCGGCCGCGCGGAGCGCCGCGACGACGGCGTTCATGCGCTGATCGTTGAGGCTCAGCGGCCGTTCGATGCGCGCCTCGGATTCCTCGCGCGCGATTTCCGCGGTTTCGACGTCGTCCTCGTCGACGTCGATCAGCCGCGCGAGCGCCGCGCGGGCGAGCGAACGGCGCTTCTTGAGATAGCGCAGCGCGATCCACTCGCGTTCCGGATGCGCCGGCAGCCATGCCGCGGCCTTGTCGACGAGTTTGTCGACCTCGTCGTCGCCGACGTAGTAGTGCTTGTCGCCGTCGAGCGCCGGCAGCAGCACGTACAGATGACGCAGGAGTTCGGACAGGCGCACGGTGCCGGAAAGTTTCAGACGGTAATAGTCGCTTTCGCCCCATTCGGGAAACTGCGCGTCGAGCGGCAGGCGTTCGACGTCGACCGCGTAGCCGAGCGGCTCGAAGCAGCGGCGGATCATGTCCTCGCCGGCGCGGCAGCGCAGCACCGGCACCTGCGCGTCGAGCGCGATGGCGCTCGCGGCGAGTTCGGGGCGCGACTTGCTGTCGCCGTTCAACGCCGTGCCGAACACGCGCGACAGCGCGACCGACAGGAACGACGAAGCGACGTACGGGCGGTCGTTGACGTACTGCGACAGCGGTCCGCCGCCGTCGCCGCGACCGCGCACGAGCGCGATCGGATCGACCTCGACGAGCAGCGCGGCTTCGCAATAGTCGGCGTCGGCGTGCGGATAGAACACATGCGCCTCGCCGAACGCGAGGTCGAACGTCTGCAGGCGGTCGGGGTGCTTGGCGAGCAGAAATCCAAGGTCGGTCGCGGGTGGATGGCGGGTGGCTATGCTCAGCAGCATCGCGCGAATTCCGGAATGCAAGACGCCGAGTATCGCAGGCGTCGCGTCCGCGATTCCAATGCGGCGCCGCAACGCGGCAGCGTCCCCGACAAGCACCTGCGGCCTGCGCCGCGATCGCGCAGCGCGCTTGACGCCGCGTCAAGCGCGCGGGCCTCGCGCACCGGACAAGCCTGCGATTGTAGCGGCGCCGAAGTCGGCGACAATGCGCCATCCCCTGGTTGCCCCGACGAACGGCGCGCGACGCGACGCCGCCGACGCTTCGTCGCCGATAGGAGTTTGCGCATGCGTATCGAATCCGCCACCGCCGCGTCGTCCGCGCCCGGCGTGCCGTCCGGTTTTCAATGGCAGGAGTCGTGGATCAAGCTGCTCGCGCCGATGCGCGGCGAGGGTCGCGCGCCGGTCGCGCTCGACGCCGCGGCGCTCGTCGCCGACATCCCGCTCAGCCATGCGAGGAAGTCGTGGTGGCGCGACGCCGACGCGCCGGCGCGCACGCTGAAGCTGCCCGACGGCGTCGCGTTCGACGGCGTTGCCGGCGAATTCGCCGAGTGGACCTGGGAGGAACGCAAGAGCGCGCTGACCGCCGATGCGCTGCGCTCGCGCGACGCGTTGTTCTGGCTGCGCACCTTCGTCGCGTGCATCGAAGAAAACAACTACCCCGAACCGTGGAGCGAAGTGTCCGGCGACTGGGCGATCGATGCGGCGACCGCGCAGTTCGGCGTCGCGTTCGCCGCGCCGCGCTGGCTCGCGGCCGTGCTCGCGCATGCGGCCGACGCTTCCGAGATGGCGAGGCTGCTGGAGCATCGCCGGGTGGGGCATCGCCGCCTGCGCGAACACCTCGCCGCCGCGAGCGACGCCGACTACGCCGCCGCGCTCGCGGCCGTCGCGCCGCTGCGCGGTGCCGGGCGCTGGGCGACCACGCTGCTCGCGTATGTGTTTCCGAACGAGCGCGATCTGCTCGACGCCGCGCTCGCCGACCTGCCGACCGTCGCGCGTGCCGCCGCGCGCCACACGCGCTGGCTGCTCAACTGCGCGCTGACGGTCGACGAGGCCGATTTCCTGATTCGCGAGCGCGGCGTCGGCTACGCCGAGCTCGGACTCGGCTATCTGCTCAACTACGTTCGTCTGCATCGCGACGCGGCGCTGCCGCTCGTCGGTCGCGCGATGGCGGCGGTGCAGGGCGGCGAAGAGGTCGCGCGCCGCATCGCGCTTCTGGCGACGTTCGACAACGAGGCCGCGCTCGCGACGCTCGTCGCGCACGCCGGCGTCGTCGCCGCGCAGTCGACGCTCGCGGCGATGCTCGACGCCATGCCCGAGGCGGGGCTGCGCCTGCTAGCCGAACGCGTGCTCGCACAGCGAGACGCCGCGACCGAGACGCTGTTCGCGCGCCACGCCGCGGCGCACCGCGATCTGCTCGCCGCGCTGCTCGATGCCGCCGATGCCGCCGACCGCGCGCGTCTCGAATCGATACTCAAGCCGTCCGGCGCGCTGTCGCCCGAGGCCGACGCGGCGAGCCTGCCCGAAGTGCTGCGCGATCCGCCGTGGCTGCGCGCCAAGCCGAAGAAGACGAAGACCGCGCCGGCGGAACCGGTCGCGGCGATCGCCGAAGCGGCGATGGCGTGGGATGCCGGCCAGCGCGCGGCGTGGGCGAAGCTGCCGTCGTGGAGCGACTGGGACGACGAGGATTTCACCGCGAGCGACGCGCCGTACGCGCCCAAGCGCCTGAACTGGATGCTGCACCGCTTCGGTTTCGACGACGCCGGCATCGCGCAGCTCGAACGCGGCGAAACCGCCGCGTCGACGAACGCGCGCCACGAAGCGCGCGACCCGAATCCGCTCGCGCAGATGCCGGCGACGATCGCCGGGGCCGTGTGGCGCAGCCTGCCCGCGGCGTCGTGGAGCGACTACTTCGTGGGCGGATTCCGGCGCCTGCTCGCGCGCGACGAACTCGCGCAGCTGCCCGCGCTCGTGCGTTTCGCGACCGAGCGCCCCGCGCTGGGCCTGCCGCTGTGCATGCCGTTCGCCTGTTCCGACGTCGCGCCGATTGCGGCGCTGCTGCTGCGCGGCGGTTCGGGCGCGAACAAGCGTCACGCGCAGCGCTGGCTGCGCAAGCATCTCGACGTCGCCGCGCGCGCGCTCGTGCCGCAGTCGCAGGCAACCGAGGCGCGGCTGCGCAGCGACGCCGAGTTCGCGCTGCGCATGCTCGTCGCGCTGCCTGACGGTGCCGCACGCCTGCGCGCCGCCGTCGCGCCGCTCGGCGACGCGGGCGCGGCGCAGCTCGAACGCGTGCTGTCGTTCGATCCGCTGGCGCTGTTCCCGGCACGCCTGCCGACGCTGCCCGACTTCTGGCGCCCGTCGCTTCTCGCGCGACCGCGACTGGCCGACGGACGCCAGCTGCCGCTCGCGGCGGTCGAGACGCTCGGCACGATGCTCGCGTTCGACAAGCCCGACCGGCCGTACGTCGGTCTGGATCAGGTGCGCGCCGCATGCGATCCGGCGTCGCTCGGCGCGTTCGCGTGGGATCTGTTCGACGCATGGCAGCGCGCCGGCACGCCGAGCAAGGAGCAATGGGCGTTCTTCGCGCTCGCCACGCTCGGCGACGACGCGACCGCGCGCCGGCTCGCCGCGCGCATCCGCGAATGGCCGGCCGAAGGCGGCTTCTCGCGTGCGGTCGTCGGTCTCGACGTGTTGATGCGCATGGGCAACGACATGGCGCTCGCGCTGCTGCACGGCATGGCGCAAAAAATGAAATCGAAGAGTTTGCAGCAACGTGCACAAGGCAAGCTCGATGCGCTGGCCGAACAGCGCGGCCTGTCGCCGGCCGAACTCGAAGATCGCGTCGTGCCGACGTTCGGGCTCGACGCGGCCGGCGGTCTCGATCTCGACTTCGGCCCGCGCCGCTTCCGCGTCGTGTTCGACGAACAGCTGCGCCCCTGCGTGCTCGACGAGGCCGGCAAGCGCATCAAGGATCTGCCCAAGCCCGGTGCGAAGGACGACGCCGCGCTCGCGACCGCCGCGAGCGAGCGGTTCAAGCAACTGAAGAAAGACGTGCGCACGGTCGCGGCGATCCAGATCAAGCGCCTGGAAGCGGCGATGTGCGGCGAGCGGCGCTGGAGCGCCGGCGATTTCCGCACGCTCGTCGCGGGCCACCCGCTGCTCGGCCATCTCGCGCGGCGCCTGTTGTGGACCGCGATCGACGAGAACGGCGCGGCGCAGGCGTTCCGCATCGCCGAGGACGCGAGTTTCGCCGACGCGAACGACGATGCGTTCGTGCTGCCCGACGACGCCGAAGTCGCTTTGCCGCATCCGCTGACGCTCGACGCGGCGGTGCTCGCCGCGTTCGGCCAGGTGTTCGCCGACTACGAAATCCTGCAGCCGTTCGCACAGCTTGGCCGGGAAACGTTCGTGCTGTCCGATGCCGAGGGTGCGCAGCAGCCGCTCGCGCGCTGGAACGGTCGCACGATCGAGGCGGTGCGCCTGCTCGGCCTGGAAAGCCGCGGCTGGCGCCGCGGCCCGGTCGAGGACGGCCCGCGCATCAACTGTTTCGAGCGCGACCTGCCGAACGGCACGTCGCTGCAGCTCGACTTCTCGCCGGGTATCGAACCGTACGACGTTCGTGGCTCGGAGCCGCAGACGCTCGACGGCGTCTGGGCGACGCGCGATCGACAGCGCGTCGGCGTGGCGGAACTCGGTCGCGTCTGGGCGAGCGAGATCGTGCGCGACATCGAATCCCTGTTGTAGCCGCCTGCTACGATCGCCGTTCGGATCAGCGTCGGGGACCGCCATGCGGCGTTTCGAGTTCGTCGAGGGATCGTCGAGCAAGTTCTGGGAAATCGAGCAGACCGACGCCGCGGTGACGGTGCGCTACGGGCGCATCGGCGCCGCGGGTACGGCGCAGACGAAGACGCACGCCGACGCCGCGAAGGCGCGTGTCGAAGCCGACAAGCTCGTGCGCGAGAAAGTCGCGAAGGGCTATGTCGAACAAGGCGTCGCCGCCGGCGCGACGGTTGCCGCCGCCATGCCGAAGCCCGCGCCGGCATCCGCCGCGGTGCCGTCGCCCGTGGCGAAACCCGCCGACGCGAACGTTTTCGAACCGCCCGGCGCGCTGCGCTGGACCGCCGCGTGGCGCAGGCTGCTGCCGGACTGGAACGCGCCGCCCGCCATGCCCGACTGGCTGACGCACGACCGCGAGACGATGCTCGCCGACGAGCCGTTGACCGGTACGCGCTTCGCGAATTTCTACGGCGATACGCGCACGCCGCCGTTGCCGGTGATCGAGCCCGACGCGGTGCCGGCGAAACTGACGCCCGCCGCGCTCGCGAGCGCGAGTCTCGACGACTGGACGCGCCTCATGGCCACCGCCGCCCAATGGGGCGTGTATCCGAAGACGTCGCATCCGCACGGCGGCATCGCGCTGTACTGGGTCGTGCGACTGTGTGCGCTGTGGGCCGGCGCGTCGACGGCGATCGAGGCGTATTTGCGCCAGTTCTGCGGGCCGCCGGGGGCCGGGCATATTCCGGACTACTGGCTCAACCGCGATCTCGGCCTGGGTCTTGCCGATGCGCGCGCGCTCGTCGCCTCGCTCGACGACGCGGCACACGGGCGCATGCACGCGCGGCTCGTCGAATTCGCCGCGAGCGGGCCGCAGCAGGCGTTCGTCGCCGCGGCGCTGTCGCCGCGTTCGGCCGATCTGATCGATACGGCGCTGGCGGCATTTGTCCACAATACGCAGTACGCGTGGACGCTGCTGCTCGGCTGCGCGCTGTCGCCGGCGCAGATCGAAACGGTGTTCGCGCATCCGCAGCTGTGGCTTGCGATGAACCGTGACGACGCGGTGCGGCTGGCGCTTCTTGCCGCGCAACTGCCGCCCGAACGCGCGTACGCGGCGCTCGACCGGCTGCTCGACGTGGCGCAGTCGACCGAAGCGCGCGCCGCGCTGGCAAAGGTGATCCGCGCGCACGACAACGCCGCCGCGATGCGGTTGTTCGTGAAGCACGCCGCGCGCAAGGAGATGCGCGCGCAGCTCGACGAATTCGCGCAGGCGTGGCCGGCGCTCGCGATCGCGAGCGCGGCCGAACTCGGCGACGATCTCGACAAGACCGCGCGGCAGTGGCTCGTCGGGTTCGCGAACGGCTATCCGCAAGACCTCGCGCGCGCGCGCGAACGCGTCGGCGACGCCGGCCGCGCGGTGCTCGACGGTCTGCGCAGGCGCGCCGACGTCGAAGACGCGCCGCTCGACGCGATACCCGCCGTGCTGCGCGATCCGCCATGGCTCAAGCCGCGCGCGGAACGCAAGCCGCCTGCCGTCGAACTGGCGCGATACGACGCGGCGCCCGAACTCGTCTGGCCGCCCGGGCTCCAGGCGCGCTGGCGCGCGCGCTGCGGCGACGACGCCGCGGCGCACGCGCCGTGGGTGGCGCGGCATGCGAAAGGCGAGGCGCTCGCGCAATGGCTGCTCGGCGAATTCCGCCTGCCGCCGGAATGGCTGGCGCGGCTCGAAGCCGGCGAAACGCCGGCGTTCGACGATCGCGCCCACGCGAGCTTTTCGATCGGGCTGCTGCTGGCGCTGCCCGGTACCGCCGGCGCGACGCTGTGGACGTGGTCCGATCCCGCGCGCTGGTACGACTACACCGACTGCAAGCCGGGCCTCGCCGCGCGCTGGGGCCTTGCGTTCCTGCCGGGACTTTTGCGCTTTGTGCAGAATGATCCAGTCGAAGGATTGACGCTCGCGCTGCCGTTTCGCGCGGCGGCGCTCGCGCCGGTCGCCGCCGACGCGCTGCGCAATACGCGCCGCGCGCGCAACGCCGCGCAGACATGGCTGCTCGCGCACGCGGCGCTCGCCTGCGCCGCGCTGCTGCCCGTTGCGCTGCGCGACGACGCGGCCGGCCAAGACGCGCAGTTCGCGCTGCGCTGGCTCGCGCGCAACGGCCGCGCGGCGGAACTCGACGACGGCGCGGCGCGCCACGGCGACGCCGGCCGCGCGGCGCTCGCGCACGTACTCGCATTCGACGCGTCGAGCCTGTTCCCGACGCGACTGCCGAAACTGCCGGGCCTGTGGACGCCGCGCAGCTTCGCGCGCCCGCAGCTCGCATCCGGCGGCGCGTTGCCGGAAAGCTGTCTCGACGCGCTCGGCACCATGCTCGCGTTTTCGACGCTCGAGGCGCCGTATGCCGGTATCGCGCAAGTGCGCGACGCGTGCACGCCGTCGTCGCTCGCGGCGTTCGCGTGGGATCTGTTCGAAGCGTGGATCGCGGCCGGCGCGCCGAGCAAGGAATCGTGGGCGTTCACGGCGCTCGCCGCCATCGGCGGCGACGATGCGGCGCGGCGACTGGCGCCGCTGATTCGCGCCTGGCCCGGCGAAGGCGGCCACGCGCGCGCGGTGCTCGGTCTGGACGTGCTCGCGGGCATCGGCAGCGATGTGGCGCTGATGCACTTGAACGGCATCGCGCAGAAGGTGAAGTTCAAGGCGCTGCAGCAGCACGCGCGCGACCGCATCGGCACGATCGCCGACGCGCGCGGCCTGACGAGCGAAGCGCTCGCCGACCGGCTCGTGCCCGATCTGGGCCTGGACGCCGACGGCAGCCTCGCGCTCGACTTCGGTCCGCGCGCGTTTCGCGTCGGCTTCGACGAGGCGCTCAAACCGTTCGTGCGAGACGAAGACGGCGCGCGCCTGAAAGACCTGCCGAAACCGAACCAGGGCGACGACGCCGCGCTCGCGAACGAGGCGACCGAGCGCTGGAAGGCGCTCAAGAAAGACGCGCGCGCGCTCGCGGCGCTGCAGCTGCAGCGGTTCGAACGCGCGATGGTCGAACGGCGCCACTGGTCGGCCGACGAATTCCGCCTGTTCCTGCTCGGCCATCCGCTGCTCGTGCATCTCGTCCGGCGATTGCTGTGGACGGCCACGCGCGATGGTGCGCGCGTGGCGAGTTTCCGCGTGGCCGAGGACGCCTCGTTCGCCGACGAGAACGACGACGCCTGGGAGTTGCCGGGCGACGTGCGCGTGCGCCTCGCGCATCCGCTCGAACTCGATGCGGCGACGGCCGCGGCGTTCGCGCAGGTGTTCGCCGATTACGAAATCGTGCAGCCGTTCCGCCAGATCGGCCGCGAAACCCATGCGCTGACCGCCGAGGAGGCGCTGGCGTCGACGCTTGCGCGGTTCGAAGGCCGCAGGATCGCGACCGGCAGCGTGCTCGGCCTCGAACACCGCGGCTGGCGCCGCGGCAGCCCGCAGGACGCCGGCTGGATCGGCGAGATGACGCGCGAACTGCCGGACGAACTCGACGCGGAGCTCGCCCTCGATCCCGGCATGTCGGCGGGCGACATCACGATGGAGCCGGTGCAGCGCCTCGCAAAGCTCACGCTGCGCCGCCGCGGCAGCTGGAACGACGACGGTTTCGTCGCGTTCGGTACGCTCGATGCGATCGTCGCGAGCGAACTGCTGCGCGACGTCGATCTCCTCACGCAGATTCCGTAACGGCAGGAAGCCGCATGATCGAAACAGAAAATTTGGAAGAATATTCAGTGACGACGCCCGGTTCGCACGATCCGCCCGGCGTGTTCCGGCGCACGGCCGCGTGGCGCAAGCTGTTGCCGGACTGGGAGGCGAAGCCCCCGAAGATCAAGCTCGACCGCGATGCGCTGCTTGCGGCCGAGCCGCTGTCGCGCGCGAACATCGACACGTACGATGCCGCGCGGCGCCGGTCGCCGCTGCCGCCGCTGACGTGGGACGAAGTGCGTGCGCGACTCACGCCCGACGCGCTCGTCGCGGCCGACCCCGACGCCTGGACGCGCCTCTTCGTCACCGCGGCGAAATGGGCGACGTATCCGCCGCGCGAGCGCGACGGCCATCGGCTCGCGCTCGACTGGGCCGTGCCGTTCTGCGCGTCGTGGGCCGGTGTCGAGACGGCCCTCGAGGCGTATGCGCGCCTGTATACCCCGATCGACAACCGCTCGTTCATGCGAGCGGACCGCCTGTGCCGCGACTGCGGCGACGGCATCGACGAACTGCGCGACCTGATCGCGACGCTCGACGCGCAAACGACGCAGCGTGTGCGCGAGCGCCTTGCGCAGCTGTCGGCGCACGGCGGTCTCGCGGCGGTAGTCGCAGCCGCGCTGCTGCCGCGCGACTCGGCGCTGATCGGCGCGGCGCTCGCGGCGTTCGAGAGCGGTCCGCTCGATGCGGCGTGGCAGGCGCTGCTGCGCTGCGACCTGTCGGTGGCGCAGGCGTCGCGCGTGCTCGCGCAGCCGTCGCGCTGGTACGCGCTCGATCGCGAGGCCGCGCTGCGACTCGCGCTGCACGCGGTGCGG
This sequence comes from Tahibacter soli, assembly GCF_025717065.2. Lineage (GTDB taxonomy): Bacteria > Pseudomonadota > Gammaproteobacteria > Xanthomonadales > Rhodanobacteraceae > Tahibacter > Tahibacter soli. Next base: position 323,113 of record NZ_JAOVZO020000017.1, read on the forward strand.
CTGCCGGCGCCTCAGGCCGAAGCCGCGCTCGATCGCGTGCTCGAAGAGACGCAGCACGGCGAACGCGTGGCGGTCGCAAGGCTCGTGCGCGCCCTCGACAGCGCGACGGCGATGCGATTGTTGCTCAAGCACCGCAGGCAGACGTTCGGCAACGAGATACGCAACCTGCTCGACGATTTCGCCAAGACGTGGCCGGTGTTCGCGATCGCGACGGCGGCGCCGGTTTCCGGCATGGACGACGCGGCGCGCGAATGGCTTGCCGGTTTCGTTGCCGGGTATCGGGACGAGGCGCTGATCGCGCGCGAACGCGTCGACGACGCCCCACGCGCGGTGCTCGACGCGCTCGTTCCGTCCGACGCCGTGCCGCTCGTCGAAGCGCCGCTGGCCGCGGTGCCCGCGGTGCTGCGCGATCCGCCGTGGCTGCGGCCCGCGGCCGGACGCGCCGCCCCGGCGCGCCGGCTCGACGCGCTCGACGTGCCGCCCCGGGTCGTCTGGCCGGAGGGCCTCGAAGCGCGCTGGCGCGCGCATCGCGTCGAACCCGCGCGCGCGGCGCCCGGCCGGTCGCCGGCCGAGACCGTGCTCGGCGAATTTCTGCTCTCGCCGGACCGGCTGGAGCGTCTCGCGGCCGGCGAGGCGCCGCCGCACGACGACCTGTCGACGCGCGGCAAATGGCCGGAACAATTGCTGACGCTCCCCGACGCCGCCGGCGCGACGTTGTGGGCGTGGGCGAACCCCGCGAACTGGTACGACCGTCACCGCCGGCTCGAAGCCGTTGCCGCGCGCTACGGCGTCGCGTTCGTGCCGGGACTCCTGCGCTACGCGCAAGTGCACTTGCCGGAAGCGCTGCAGCTCGCGCTGCCGTTTCGCGCCGCGCCGGTCGCGCCGCTCGCCGCGAACGCCTTGCGCACATCGCGCAAGGCGCGCACCGCCGCGCAGGCATGGCTGTTCGCGCACGCGTCGCTCGCCGCGACCGCGCTGCTGCCGGCCGCGCAGCGCGGCGGCAAGGTCGCGCTCGATGCGCAGTTCGCGTTGCGCTGGCTCGCGCGCAACGGTCGCGCCGACGAACTCGCGCAGGGCGCCGCGTTGCATGGCGATGCCGGACGTCTCGCGCTCGACGACGTGCTCGGTTTCGATCCGCTGTCGCTGTTCCCGGCGAAGCTGCCGGCGCTCCCCGGGTTCTGGATGCCGCGCGCGTTCGCGCGACCGCTGCTCGCCGACGGTCGCGCGCTGCCGGCGGCGTGCCTCGACGCGCTCGGCACGATGCTCGCGTTTTCGACGCAAGACGCGCCCTACGCGGGCATCGACGACGTGCGCGCGGCATGCACGCCCGCCTCGCTGGCGGCGTTCGCGTGGGATCTGTTCGAAGCGTGGCTCGCGGCGGGTGCGCCGAGCAAGGAAGGTTGGGCGTTCGCGGCGCTCGGCGCGCTCGGCGGCGACGAGGCCGCGCGCCGGCTCGCGCCGCTGATTCGCGCGTGGCCCGGCGAGAACGCGAACGCGCGCGCCGTCGCCGGCCTCGACGTGCTGGCGGCGATCGGCAGCGACGTGGCGCTGATGCATCTGAACGGCATCGCGCAGCGGGTGAAGTTCAAGGCGCTGCAGCAGCAGGCACGCACGCGCATCGCGACGATCGCCGATGCGCGCGGCCTGACCTGCGACGAACTTGCCGACCGCGTCGTGCCCGATCTCGGCCTCGACGACCACGGCGACCTCGCGCTCGACTTCGGCCCGCGCGAGTTCCGGGTGGGCTTCGACGAAGAACTCAAACCTTTCGTGCGCGACGCGAACGGCGCGCGCCTGAAAGATCTGCCGAAGCCGAATCGCGACGACGACGCCGAGCGCTCGCGCGCGGCGACGGATCGCTACAAAGCGCTCAAGAAGGACGCCCGCGCGCTCGCGTCGTTGCAGATCCGGCGCTTCGAGCGCGCGATGGTCGAGCGCCGGCGCTGGTCGCGCGAAGCGTTCGACCTGTTCCTGCTCGGCCATCCGCTGCTCAAGCATCTCGTGCGGCGTCTGCTGTGGGGCGCGTATCGCGACGACGCGCTCGTCCTGCCGTTTCGCGTTGCCGAGGATGCGTCGTTCGCCGATGCGCACGACGGCGCGATCGACCTGCCGTCCGAAGTTGCGATAGGGATCGTGCATCCGCTCGAACTCGATGCGGCGGCGCTCGCCGCGTTCGGTCAGCTGTTCGCCGACTACGAGATCGCGCAACCGTTTCGACAGCTCGGCCGCGAAACGCATCGTCTGACCGACGCGGAGTCGCGCGCATCGGCGATCGGGCGCTACGCCGGCCGCCGCGTCGCGAGCAGCAGCGCGATCGGCCTGGAACATCGCGGCTGGCGTCGCGACGATCCGTCGGACGGCGGCTACATCGGCGCGATCGTGCGCGAACTGCCGGGCGACCTCGTTGCGGCGGTCGCGCTCGACCCGGGCCTGTACGCAGGCTACGTCGATGCGACCGCGCAGACGCTCGGTGCGCTGACGCTGCGGCGCGCCGGCGCGTGGTATACGCATACGTGGAACAATCAGGACGGGGTCGCGTTCGACACGCTCGACCCGATCGTCGCGAGCGAGATGCTGCGCGATCTCGACGGCCTGCCGATGCTCGGAGACACCGCATGAAGAACAAGGAATCCGCGACCCAGCGCCCGCCGGTCGAGCTGCTGCACGCCGACGAACTCGCCCGGCTGCGCAAGTCCGACAAGGACCCGCGACCGCCCGGCTGGCAGCTGTCGCTGCGCGCGGTGCGGCGTTTTATTCTTGGGGACAACGGTAAAACGCCGCCGAAGCTTGTCGTGCCGGCGTCGCTCGTCGATCGCGCGATGGTCACGCTCGCGAGCAATCGCGCGCTGTTGCTCGTCGGCGAGCCCGGCACGGCCAAGTCGCTCCTGTCCGAACTCCTCGCCGCGGCGATCAGCGGCGACAGCACGCTGACGATCCAGGGCGGCGCGGCGACGACCGAGGACCAGATCAAGTACGCGTGGAACTATGCGCTCCTGCTCAACGAAGGCCCGTCGCCGCGCGCGCTGGTGCCGGCGCCGCTGTACAGCGGCATGCAGGGCGGACGTCTCGTGCGCTTCGAGGAAATCACGCGCTGTCCGCCCGAGGTGCAGGATTCGCTGCTGAGCGTGTTGTCCGAGCGCGTGCTGATGGTGCCCGAACTCGCCGGCGACGACGGCCGGGTGTTCGCGCAGGCCGGCTTCAATCTCATCGCGACGGCGAACACGCGCGATCGCGGCGTCAACGAAATGTCGAGCGCGCTGAAGCGCCGGTTCGCGTTCGAGACCGTGTTTCCGATCGCCGACCTCGACGCCGAACTCGATCTCGTGCGCCGCGAATCGGCGCGCCTGCTCGCCACGTCGGGCGTGCCGCACGCGCCGCCGGACGACGTGCTCGAAGTGCTCGTTGCGAGCTTTCGCGAACTGCGCAACGGCGTCGACGGCGACGGCGGCGGCATGGAACGCCTCGCGAGCGTGCTGTCGACGGCCGAGGCGGTGAGCGTCGCGTACGCGGTGGGCCTGCGCGGCTACTACCTGCGCGGCGACCGCGGCGACGCCGGCGACATCGTGGAGGCGCTGGCCGGCACCGCGGTCAAGGACAACGCCGACGATCTGAAAAAAGTGCGGCGGTATCTGGAGCAGCGCGTCGCGCGGCGCGAAGGCGCGCAGTGGCGCGCGTTCTACGAGGCGAGGCACCGCCTGCCGGCATGAGCGTCGAGATCGTCGGCGTACGGCACTACAGCCCGGCGTGCGCGCGCCTCGTCGCCGCGCGCATCGCGGCGCTGCGTCCGCGTCACGTCCTGATCGAGGGGCCGAGCGACTTCAACGCGCGCATCGACGAACTCGCGCTGCCGCATCGCCTGCCGATCGCGTTGTACAGCTACTACGCGAGCGACGAGGCCACGCATCACTGCTACGCGCCGTTCGTCGAGTTTTCGCCGGAATGGGCCGCGCTCGTCGCCGGCCGCGAGGTCGGCGCACACGTGCGTTTCGTCGACCTGCCGTACCACGCGCGCGCCTGGCGCGGCGAATCGCAGCGCTACGACGTCGCGGCGTGGCGAGGCCGCGACCGCTACGCGCGCGCGCAGGCGAGCCTCGCCGCGCGCTGCGGCGTCGACGGCGACGACGCGCTGTGGGATCACCTGTTCGAGCGCGGTGCCGATCCCGTCGATCTGCAGAAGCAGCTTTCTACCTATTTCCACGAATTGCGCGGCGACGACGCCGGCGACCCGGCCGACGATGCGCGCGAGGCGTTCATGGCGCGCTACGTCGCGTGGGCCGCCGCGCAGGGGTGCGACGTCGTCGTCGTTTGCGGCGGCTGGCACGAGCCCGCGATCGAGCGCCTGTGGCCGTCGATCGGCGAGGTCGTCGACGAACCGTCGCTTGCGCCGGACGCGTCGATAGCGCGCCACGGCAGCTTTCTCGTGCCGTATGCCGACCGGCGGCTCGACGCGCTCTCGGGCTACGGCGCCGGCATGCCGTCGCCGCAGTACTACCGCTGGCTGTGGCGGCACGGCGCCGAACACGCGGCGCAGGCGGCGGTGCGCGCGGTCGTGGCGCGGCTGCGCGCGAAGAAACAATCCGTGTCGACCGCGAGCCTCGTCGCCGCGCAGCAGCGCATCGACGGGCTTGCGCGCCTGCGCGGTCACGCCGCGCCGCTGCGCTGCGACGTGCTCGACGGACTCGCCGACGCGCTCGTCGACGGCGCGCTGGACGCGCCGCTGCCGTGGACGGCACGCGAACGCCTGCGCGGCGACGTCGATCCGCGGCTGCGCGAGGCGCTGCTCGCGCTGACCGGCGAGCACGAAGGCCTGCTCGACGGTGCGACGCCGCAGCCGCCGCTCGTCGCCGACGTCGCGCGCCTGTTGGCGCTCAACGATCTGGAACCCGGCGCGCGCACGCGCGAGTTCGCGCTCGACCGGCGCGACACGAACGACGCGTCCCGTGCGATCGTGCTGTGGCGATTGCACCTGTTGCGCATCAGCGGCTACACGCTCGACGGCGTCGACGCGCCCGGTGCCGCGCGCGGTCTCGCGCCGGATCTTGCGTATCTCGAACGCTGGCGCGTGCGACGAACCGACGCGGCCGTCGCCGAGCTGATCGAGGCGGGCGCCTGGGGGCCCGACCTCGCGACCGCCGCGCGCGAACGGTTGTCCGAACGGCTCGCGGCGACCGGCGATCCCGCACGATTGGCCGACGGCGTCGTCGACGCCGTGCGCGCGGGCTTTGCGGATCTCGGTACTCGTACGCTCGGCGCGCTCGACGCCGCGCTCGCGCGCAGCCACGATCACGGCGCGCTCGCGGCGGCGGGCCTGCGGCTCGCGTCGCTGGCCGAACAGGGCTTCTGGCGCGAATCGCTGGCCGCGCCGCTCGCGCCGCTCCTGACCGCGCTGCTCGCGCGGCTGACGTGGCTCGTCGAAGGCATCGCCGGCGCGCAGGCGCCGGCCGACGCGGCCGACATCGACGCGGTCCGCTGCATCGAGCGCGTGACGCGCGGCGACCTGCCGGTCGATGCGCATGCGGCATCGGCCGCGCTCGCGCTGCTGCGCCGGCGCAGCGGCGACACCGACGCGCCGCCGGCCTTGCGCGGCGCGGCGTTCGGCCTGCTCTGGCGCCGTCGCGCGCAAGTGGCGCAGCACGACGTCGGCGCCGCCGCGCGCGCGATGCCGAACGCGACGACGCTCGGCGACTTTCTGTCGGGCCTGTTCGCGCTCGCGCGCGAAGACGTCGTCGCGTCGGCCGAACTCGTCGCGGCGCTCGACCGCGGCTTCGTCGCGCTCGGCGACGACGAGTTTCTCGTCGCGCTGCCGGCGCTGCGGCAGGCGTTCGCCTGGTTTCCGCCCCGCGAGCGCGGCGAGCTCGCCGCCACCGTCGCGCGCCTGCACGGGGCCGGCGCGGGCACGGCGCACGCATTGACCGCGCGGCTGCCGGTGGACGTCGACGCGATCGGCCGCGCGCGCGAACTCGAGCGCGACGTCGACGCGGTGCTCGCGCGTTACGGCCTCGCGCGCACGGAGATCGGCGCATGACGACGACACCGCTGCAGCGCTGGCGATTGCTGCTCGGCGAGGCCGCCGAGCAGGCGTGCGGCGGCCTTGGCGGTTCCGCGGGCGCCGACGGCGGCGGCGATGCGAGCGACGGCGATCTCGCGGCGATGGACCGGGCGCTGGCGTGGCTCTACGGCCGCGACGAAGAACAGCGCGGCCGCCATCAGCACGAGCGCGCCGCCGGCCTCGGCGCCAGCACGCTGACCGTGCCGGAGTGGGTCAACGCGGTGCACACGCTGTTTCCGAAGGAGACGATCGAGCGGCTCGAACGCGACGCGGTCGAGCGCTATCGCATCGACGAGATCGTCACGAACCGCGACGTGCTCGAACGGCTGCGGCCGAATCCGGCGCTGCTCAAAGCCGTGCTCCGCTCCAAGCATCTGATGAATCCCGACGTGCTGGCGCTCGCCCGCGCGCTCGTCGCCGAGGTCGTGCGGCAGCTGATCGAAGCGCTCGCGACGCAACTGACGCAGGCGTTCGCCGGCGTGCGCAACCGGCGCCGCCGCACGCGCGTGGCGAACTCGCGCAATTTCGACGCGGCGGCGACGCTGCGCGCGAACCTGAAACATTACGATCCGTCCACAAAGAAACTATTTCTGCGCAACCCGCTGTTCAACACGCGCAGCACGCGTGCGATCGAACGCTGGCAGCTCGTGCTGCTGGTCGACCAGAGCGGCAGCATGCTCGGCAGCGTGATCCACACGGCGGTGACGGCCGCATGCCTGTACGGCTTGCCGGGCATCCGCACGCATCTCGTCGCGTTCGACACGAACGTCGTCGACCTGACCGGCGAAATCGACGATCCGGTCGAGACGCTGATGCGCGTGCAGCTCGGCGGCGGCACCGACATCGCGCGCGCGATGCAGTACGCGGCCGAGCTGATCGAGACGCCGCGCCGGGCGATCGTCGTGCTCGTGAGCGACCTGTACGAAGGCGGCTCGCCGTCGCACCTGCTCGCGCTGACGCAGTCGCTGGTCGCGCAGGGCACGCGCGTGCTCGCGCTCGCGGCGCTCGACGAGGCGGCCGAGCCCGCGTTCGACCGCGCGCTCGGCGCGCAGATGGTCGAACGCGGCGCCGAAGTCGGCGCGATGACGCCGGGCGAACTCGCCGCGTGGCTCGCGCAGAAACTGCGCCGATGAGAACCGATCTTCTCGCGCTCGGTTCCGAGGCGCTGACGCAGCTGTCGAACGCGGGCCTGTACAAGCGCGCGCAGCGCGAGTTCGACGGCGGCTACCGGCCCGAACTGCGCGTCGCCGACGACGGCGCCGTGCACGGCCGCTACGCCGACGGCGTCGAAGCGAGCCTGCCGGCCGGCGCGAGCCTGCGCGAAGGCCGCTGCACCTGCGGCGCGGCGGGCATCTGCCGGCATCGCCTCGCGCTGGTGCTCGCGTATCAGTCGCACGCGAGCGCCGCGTCGGCGACGCCCGCGCCACCGGCCGATCCGTCGTCGATCGACGAGGCGGCGCTCGTCGCGAGCCTGCCGCGCGCAATCGTCGAGGCGGCGCGCCGGCTGACGGCGCGCGGGCTCGTCGTCGACGTCGAGCGCGCGAGCGCGGCCGATCCGATCGCGACCGCGCGCCTGCCGACGGCGACCGTGCGCTTTCTCGCCGGCGCCGACCTCGCGTTCGCGCGCTGCGACTGCGCGCTCGGCGAGCGCTGCGAACATGTGGTTCTGGCCGTGCGCGCGTTTCGCCTCGCGGCCGAACGCGATGCCGGCGCGCCGCGCGCGCGCGTGGAACTCGGCGCGCGCGACGATGCGACCGCGGAACAGTGGCCCGCCGTCGATGCGCTCGTCGCGCTCGTCGTCGAGCGCGGTGTCGCGGCCGGCGCCGCGACGCACGCCGCGGCGCTGACGGCGGCGTTCGACGAGGCACGCGAACGCCGCGCGACCTGGCTGACGTTCGCGCTCGAAGCGCTGCAGGAATGGCTGCACGGATTCGATGCGCGCAGCGCGCGCTATCGCACCGAGGACGGCATCGCGCTCGTCGCCGAACTCGCCGCGCGCACGCGCGCCGCGAGCGGCGCGGGTGCGTTGTCGCGCCGCGACGTGCTCGGCGTCGACGAGCCGATGGAAAGCGAGCTCGGACGCACGCGGCTCGTGTCGCTCGGCGCGCGCGTGCAGGTCGACGGCGGCACGCGCGTGGCGCGCGTCGCGCTGATCGATCCCGACACCGGCACGCGCCTCGTCGTGCGGCACGAAAGCACCGTCGCGGCCGAGGCGGCGCCCGGCGCGATCGAACGATTGCGGGTCGCGCCGGGCGTCGCGCTCGGTGCGCTCGCGCGCGGACAGATCGTCGCGACCACGCTGCGCCGTCGCGCGAACGGCGAGCTGAAGATCGGCGCGACCTGGGGCGGCCGGCTGTCGCTGACGCCGCAGAACGGCGACTGGCGCACGCTGCCGGCCGCCGCGGTCATCCGCGATCTGGCCGCGTGGCGCGACGCCGAGCGCGAAGCCGCGCCGGGCGTGCTGCGTCCGCGTCACGGCCTGGCCGACTTCCGTGTGATCGCGCTCGACACGGTGCGCGACGTCGCCTACGACCCGGTGGAGCAATGCCTGACCGCGTGGTGCGAAGACGCCGCCGGCAATGCGTTCGCGCTCGTGCGCGAGCACGACGGCGCGGCGCCCGGCGCGCTCGACGCGCTGTACGCGGCGCTGACCGGCGCAGACGGAGCGCCGCGATTCGTCGCGGGTCCGCTGCGTCGCGACGGGGCATTCGTGCGTGTCGATCCGTGGTCGGTCGCGACGACGACGCGGCTATGCGTGCCGGATACCGAGAACGCGACCGGCGCGCTGGCGGCAGCGCCGGTCGGACGCCTGCCGCGCGCGCACGATCCGCTCGCAAGTGTGCTGCACGACGCGGCGCTCGTGTTGGCCGAGGCGCTGCATCGCGGCCTGCGCGACGCGGGCGAGGGTTGGCGCGAACGCGCGGGCGGCGCGGCGGCGAAACTGGACGCCGTCGGCTTCGCGACGCTCGCCGCCGGTATAGGCGCGGCCGCGCGCGGCGAGCGTCGCGCGATCGCGGACCATTGCCTGCGGCTAAAGTCGCTGGTCGAGCGCCTGTGACGACCGCGGCCGCACGGCCGCGACCGTTTCGCGCTGCGCGACGGCCTTTTGCGATACTCGCGCCATGACCGATCCCGTTCACGTGGCAGACGCGCTCGTCGCCGGCTTCGCCGACTATCACGCGCGCTTTCGCGCGATCACGCAGCGCGCGCAGCGGCGCTTCGAGGCGCGCGACTGGAGCGCTGCCGGCGACGACGCGGTCGAACGCATCGAGCTGTACGACCGCTGCATCGGCGAGATGGCCGTTCGGCTCGACGCGCTGCTCGGCGCGCGCATCGGCGAACGCGCGGTGTGGGTGCCGGTGCGCGAAGCGTACGCGCGGGCGATCGCGCGGCTGCTCGATCAGGAATTGTATAAAACGTGGTTCAACACGCTGACGCGGCGTTTCTTCAAGACGCGCGGCGTCGATCCCGGCATCGAGTTCGTCGCGCTCGACATCGAGCCGACCGACCGCATCACGCATCCGGTCGCGCGCCACAGCTATGCGGTGTGGGGAAACCTGCCGCGCGTGTTCCAGGCCGTGCTCGACGACTATCCGTTCGGCGCGGCCTACGCGCATGCGGGCCTGTGCGCGATCCGCATCGCGCAGGCGCTGTCGCGCCGGCTCGACGCGTGGGGGCCCGATCCGGTGCGCGCGATCGAGCTGATGCAGACCGTGTTCTACCGCGAGCAGCGCGCGTACCTCGTCGGCCGCGTGTTCGGCGTCGAGCGCATCGCGCCGCTCGTGATCGCGCTCGTCAACGACGCCGCCGGCATCCGCGCCGACGCGGTGCTGACCGAGCGCGAGCACGTCGCGCAGGCGTTCGGCTACACGCGCAGCTACTACCAGGCCGATCTCGAAACCGTCGGCGACGCCGTGGTGTTCCTGCGCACGCTGCTGCCGAACAAGCCGATCGACGAGCTGTACACCGTGCTCGGCCGCGCCAAGCAGGGCAAGACCGAGCGCTACCGGCATTTCTTCCGGCATCTGGCGCGCGATCCGGACGAGACGTTCGTGCACGCCGAAGGCGAACGCGGCATGGTGATGCTGGTGTTCACGCTGCCGTCGTATCCGGTGGTGTTCAAGCTGATCCGCGACCGCTTCGCGTTTCCGAAGGAGACGGCGCGCGAAGAAGTCATGGCCAAGTACCGGCTCGTGTTTCATCACGACCGCGCCGGTCGCCTGGTCGATGCGCAGGAATTCCGGTTCCTGCGTTTTCCACAAAAAATGTTCGCGCCGGCGCTGCTGGCCGAAATCCTCGCCGAATGCCGCGACAGCGCGTACGTCGACGGCACCGATCTCGTGATCGCGCATTGCTATATCGAGCGCCGGCTGCGACCGCTGAACCTGTACCTGCGCGAAGTCGACGCCGACGCCGCGCGCCGCGCCGCCGTCGACTACGGCCAGGCGATCAAGGATCTGGCGCGCAGCAACGTGTTTCCGGGCGACCTCCTGCTCAAGAATTTCGGCATCACGCGCAACGGCCGCGCGATCTTCTACGACTACGACGAGCTGTGCCTCGTCACCGAATGCCGCTTCCGCGCGCTGCCCGACGACGAGGAACGCCCGGGCGGCGATGCCTGGTACGTCGGTCCGCACGACGTGTTTCCGGAGCAGTTTCCGCGCTTTCTGGGGCTCTCGGACGACGCGCGCGCGGCGCTGCTCGAACGGCACGGCGACATCTTCGACGTGCGCTGGTGGCTCGACCTGCAGGCATCCATCCGCGCCGGGCGGCGCATCGACGTGCCGCCGTATCCGGCGTCGGCGGGCGTGGTGCCGGAAGTATTGTGGAGCGGGGTGTGAACTCGCCGTGCCCGGCGCGCTCCAAGCGCCGTCACGTCACGAGGATCGCCCCGATGCAAGCCGTTGCCGAGCCCGGCCTGTTGCGCCGCAACCGCGGATTCATTCTCTTCATGCTGCTGATGGTCGTGTTCCGCACGTCGTTCGCGGACTGGAACACGGTGCCGACCGGCTCGATGCAGCCGACCATCGTCGAGGGCGACCGCATCCTCATCGACAAGCTCGCCTTCGACCTCATCGTACCGCTGACGCACACGAGCCTGTATCGCTTCGGCGATCCCGAGCGCGGCGACATCGTCGTGTTCGATTCGGCCAAGGCAAATACGCGGCTCGTCAAGCGCGTGATCGGCGTGCCGGGCGACGTCGTGCAACTCGTCGACAACCGGCTCGTCGTCAACGGCGAGAAGGCACGGTACGACGATCTGCGCGAGACGCCGATGGGCGTCGAGGCGACCGAAACGATCGCCGGGTTCTCGCATCGCGTGCTGTGGATGCCCAAGCGCCGCAACCCGCTGGCGAACTTCGGGCCGGTCACCGTCCCGGACGGACACTATCTCGCGTTCGGCGACAGCCGCGACAACAGCATGGACAGCCGCTACTACGGCTTCGTGCCTCGCGAGGAGATCGCCGGCCGCACGCGCAGCGTCGTGGTGTCGCTCAACTACGACAACTACTATCTGCCGCGGTCGGATCGGTTCTGGCACAGGCTGTGAGACGGCAAGTCGTCAGCTTGTCATCCCGGCCTCCGCCGGGATGACGAGCAAAAAGCAGCCGACGCTAGCAAGCCCCACATTCCACATTGCCGACCGGCACCGCGTTCGCGCGCAGCGGCGTCGTCGCCACGCGCTCGGGCGTTGCGGGCTCCTGTCGCACAGCCGGTTCGAGATCTTCCGGGCGCGTGACGTAGCCGTGCAGGAACAGCAGGTCCTTGGCGAGCGAATACATGTTTCCTCCGGTTCGCGCCGGGCGGCGCGGTTTGAATGTGCTGCGAAGCGTAGTCCTCGCCGCTGCACGCAAAAAGCGATATGTTTGCAAGCCAGCCTTGAAGGAAATTCAAGATGGCGCGCGCACCCCTGGCGGCTCTGCAGGCATTCGTGCTGGCCGCCCAGTACAAGAACCTGTCGCGCGCGGCCGAGCGTCTGAATCTCACCGTCAGCGCGCTGTCGCATCAGATCCGCGCGCTCGAGCAGCGCCTGGGGCAGCGCCTGTTCGAACGGGGGCCGCGCGGCGTTTCGCTGACGGCCGACGGCGAGCGACTGCTCGACGCGGTCGCCTCGCCGCTCGAATCGATCGAGCGCGCGCTCGCGCCGGTCAAGACGAGCCGCGAAGGCGCGCTCTCGCTGTCGATGATGACGACGTTCGCGTCGGGCTGGCTCGTGCCGCGCCTGCCGCGCTTCGTCGAGAAGCATCCCGAACTCGAACTGCAGCTGCATTCGGGCGTCGCGCTCGTCGACTTCGCGCGCGAGCCGGTCGACGCCGCGCTGCGCTTCGGTCCCGGGCAGTGGCCCGGCCTGAACGCCGTGCACCTGTTCGACGAATGGATCGCGCCGGTCGCCAGCCCCGGTTTCGTCGAACGGCACAAGCTGGCGCTGCCGGTGTCGAGCGATCTTGCGCGGCTGCCGCTGCTCGGCGATCCCGGCGAGCGCTGGAAGGACTGGTTCGACCTCCACGGCGGCGCGCCGCCGCGCCGTTACGTCGCAAGCTTCGGCGATTCGGAAACGCTGCACCGCGCGGCGGTCGAAGGGCTCGGCGTCGCGCTCGGCCGCATGGTCACCGCGCGTCCGCTGATCCACGCCGGTCGGCTTGTCGTGCTGGTGCCCGAACGCCTGCGGTCGGAATGGTCGTACTACCTCGTCTATCCGCCGCGTTCGGCGAGGCACGCCGGCGTCGCGGCGTTTCGCGAATGGGTGCTTGAAGAAGCCGCCGTGTACCAGGCCGGCGGCGTGGTCGACGCGCAACAGTCGCGCAAGAAAGCCAGGCGCTGAATCGAACGCGCGGCGCGCCGAGCCGAGCGCGGCGTGCGCCCGGCCGTTGCGCGCGCGTGCTAGCCTGCCGGCCCCCGCCTGTTTCCCTGGAGAGGATCATGAAGAAACTCGTGCTGCCGATGTCCCTCGTCGTCGCGCTCGCCGCCTGTTCGCCGCAGTCCGAAGCGCCGAAGCCGGCCGCGCCCGCCGCCGCGCCCGCGCCGGAAGCGGCCAAGCCCGCCGATCAGCCGGCGACGCCGACACCGCCCGCCGCGGCCGCGCAGACGTTCGACGCGCGCATCGACGCGGCGCTGGCCGGCGCGTGGCGCTCGGACGCGAACAAGGCCCGCGACGCATACCGTCATCCGAAGGAAACGCTCGCGTTCTTCGGCGTGCAGCCGAGCCAGACGATCGTCGAGATCACGCCGGGCGGCGGCTGGTACACCGAAGTGCTCGCGCCGCTCGTGAAGGGGCAGGGCAAGCTCGTCGCCGCGGTGGCGGACGCTGCGACCGCCGCGAAGGAAGGCACGCAGAAGTATCTGGCCAACGGCAATGCGAAGTTCCGCGAGAAGCTCGCCGCCGACGCCGCGAACTACGGCGAAGTGGAAGTGCGCGAGTTCTCGCTGACGGCGCCGAAGCTCGGCGAGCCCGGCACCGCCGACGTCGTGCTAACGTTCCGCAACGTGCACAATTTCATGAACTGGAACAATGACAAGGCGATGTTCCAGGCCGCATTCGACGTGTTGAAGCCGGGCGGCGTGCTCGGCGTCACCGACCATCGCGCGGCGTCGGGCGCCGACCTTGAGAAGATCAAGGATTCGGGCTACCTGCCGCAGGACTATGTCGTGAAGCTCGCGACCGACGCCGGCTTCAAGCTCGACGGTTCCAGCGAGATCAACGCGAACCCGAAGGACACGAAGGACTACGAAAAAGGCGTGTGGACGCTGCCGCCGAGCTACGCGCTCGGCGACAAGGACCGCGAGAAGTACGCGGCGATCGGCGAATCCGATCGCATGACACTCAAGTTCGTGAAGCCGGCACAGTAAAGAACCCTCTCCCCCAGGCTCGCCTGGGGGAGAGGGCAGGGTGAGGGGGCGACGCATCGCGCTGCGGCGAGACCGACGAAGAACGCGACGTCGCCCCCTCACCCCGGCCCTCTCCCCCGACAGCTGTCGGGGGAGAGGGAGCTTCCATGCTCATCGCCCTCAACAAACCCTACGGCGTGCTGTGCCAGTTCACCGACCGCAGCGTGCCGCCGCGGCCCACGCTCGCTGCGTACGTCGCGCTCAAGGACGTCTATCCGGCCGGACGTCTGGACTTCGATTCGGAAGGCCTGCTGCTCTTGACCGACGACGGCGCGCTCGCGCATCGCCTGACCGACCCGCGCCACAAGCAGGACAAGACCTACCTCGTGCAGGTGGAGGGCGTGCCCGACGCCGCGGCGCTCGCGCGGCTGCGCAACGGCGTAGAACTCAGCGACGGTCCGACCCTGCCGGCGCGCGTACGCGCGCTCGACGCCGCGCCCGACTGGTTGTGGCCGCGCGATCCGCCGGTGCGGTTTCGCAAGAGCGTGCCGGACAGTTTTATCGAACTGACGATACGCGAAGGCCGCAATCGCCAGGTGCGGCGCATGACGGCGGCGGTCGGACTGCCGACACTGCGGCTCGTGCGCGTGGCGGTCGGCGAGCATCGGCTCACGGGCCTGGCGCCCGGCCAGTGGCGGCACGCGAACCCATGAAACCCGCGCCGGGCCGTTGCGGCCCGGCGCGCGGAATACTTACGGCTTCTTCTTCGATACCGTTTCGAACTTCGACACGGCGAGATCGTGCAGCGCCTTGGCGTCGTTGTCCGCGAGTTCGGTCGTGGTACTGCCGTCGCGCTTCGTCTTGAGCACGAGCACGCCCTGGTCGTTCCAGCCGGCGCGCGTCACGGCGTTCGGCCGCGTCGCCATCGCCGGCACGTTTTCCTTGACCACGGCCATCGGCTTGCCGTCGCGGTACGCGAAGTACGTATTGATGCGGCCCTTGTCGCCGTAGTCGGTGATCTCGCGCACGTAGCGCAGGCCCGACGAATCGAAGAAGCCGTCCCACGCGGTCGTGCTGGCTTCGTCTTCGCTCGCGCCGCGCGCGATCTTCATGGCGCCGATGGCGCGCTCGAGCGATGCGTATTCGGCGTCGAGCTTTTCCGACGGCGTCGGCTCGGCCGCGAGCACCACCTCGACCTTGGCCGGCGCACCCTTCGTCACGACCGGATACTGGCGCGGCGCGACGAAGTTGCGCTCGCCGTCGGCAATGGCGACTTCGAGCACGTAGAACGCGTTCTGGTCGATCTTGCTCGGATCGAACGCGAGCTCGAACGGCGCCGGCACGGCCGAGATCGGCGAATTCGACTGCGCGATCGCGACCGACGGCTTGAGCGTCACGTTGACGAGCTGCAGCTTCAGGTGCGCGGCCGTCGTGAGGGGGATCGGCGTCTTCAGGCTGACCGTGCCGGTTACCGAAGTCGGGGCCGGAGCCTGCGCCTTGGCGGCGGTCTGCGGCTTGTCGGTGCCGGAATTGCCGCACGCGGTGAGAAAGAGGCTCGCGGCGAGAAGAGGAAAGATCAGCTTGTACACGTCGAAATCTCCGCAAAAAACGTCAGAATCTTAGGGTCAAAAGCCTGATGCCAGCCCGACAGCCTAGCCGGTTTTCAAGACGCTGTCGCGGCAACTTCCGTCGTAAGGCGTAGCGCTAAACGCCCCGATCGAGGGCTCGGGGTTCGATAATGCCACCAACGGTCGCGCAAAGAGTCCTCGTTTCATGCTGATTCGTTTCTTTCTATGGCTGCGCTCGCAGGGCCTCAAACCGAGCCTCAACGAGCTCCTGGCGCTGCTCGAGGCGCTCAAGGCGGGGCTTGCGCGCCTCTCGCTCGACGAGTTCTATCATCTTGCGCGTGTCTGCCTGATCAAGGACGAAACGCTGTTCGACCGCTACGACCGGGCCTTCGCCGGCTTTTTCGCCGGCGTCGACGCCGCTGCCACGGAGCTGTACGGCAAGATTCCCGAGGAATGGCTGCGACGCGAGTTCGAGCGCGTCTTCACCGACGAGGAAAAAGCCCAGATCGCCGCGTTCGGCAGTCTGCAGAAGCTGCTGGACGAACTGCGCGAGCGGCTGGAGCAGCAGGACGGCGCGCATCGCGGCGGTTCGCGCTGGATCGGCACCGGCGGCACGTCGCCGTTCGGCAACGGCGGCTACAACCCCGAAGGCGTGCGCATCGGCGGCCGTTCGGGCC
Organism: Tahibacter soli; assembly: GCF_025717065.2. Lineage (GTDB taxonomy): Bacteria > Pseudomonadota > Gammaproteobacteria > Xanthomonadales > Rhodanobacteraceae > Tahibacter > Tahibacter soli. The sequence continues at coordinate 339,234 of NZ_JAOVZO020000017.1, forward strand.
AGCGCCGCGCGGTGAAGGTGTGGGACCGCCGCGAATACCGCAATCTCGACGACACGCGCGAACTCGGCACGCGCGACATCAAGCTCGCCTTGCGCGTGCTGCGCCGGCTTGCGCGCACGGGTGCGGCCGAGGAACTCGATCTCGACGGCACGATCGACGCGACCGCGCGCAACGCCGGCTGGCTCGATCTGAAACTGCGGCCGGAGCGGCACAACGCCGTGAAGGTGTTGCTGCTGCTCGACGTCGGCGGATCGATGGACGACCACGTGCGCGTGTGCGAGGAGCTGTTCTCGGCCGCGCGCAGCGAGTTCAAGCACCTCGAACACTTCTACTTCCACAACTTCATCTACGAGCGCGTGTGGCGCGACAACGCGCGGCGCTGGAACGTGCATCAGTCCACGTTGGAACTGATGCACAAATACGCTGCCGACTACCGGCTCGTGATCGTCGGCGACGCGAGCATGGGGCCGTACGAAATCACGGCGCCCGGCGGCAGCATCGAGCACATGAACGAGGAGGCCGGCGAGGTGTGGTTGAAACGCCTGACCGATCTCTACCGTCGCGCCGTGTGGATCAACCCGGTCGACGAATCGCGCTGGGAATGGATGCCGTCGATCGGCCTGACGCGCGAACTGATGGAAGGGCGCATGTATCCGATGACGCTGTCGGGGCTCAACCGCGCGGTCGACAAGCTGCGCGCCTAGGTCTTCTTTCTGACCTTGATCTGATCGGCCGGAAACGTCGCGATGTCGCCGCCGCGTGCGCGGCGCGGCTGGCCCGGCTCCGGGCCCCAGGCGTGCGCGTAGATCACCTCGTACGTCGCGGGCAGCACGCCGTCGCGGCGGAACGGCTCGTACGCCCGCGCGACCGCGGCGAGGCGATCCTTCGTCGCGAGGCCGCGCGCGCGCGCCGGATCGGCGTTCGTCGCGCCGATGGCTTTCAGGTCGCGCATCAGCGCCGATGCGTCGGGATAGGTCAGCGTGAAGTCTTCGCCGTCGAGCACCGGATCGCGAAAGCCCGCCATGAGCAGCGCGTCGCCGACGCGCTGGATGTCGGCGAACTGCGAGACGTGGGGCCGGCGGTCGACTTCGCCCCACGCCGCGCGCAGTTCGTGCAGCGTCAGCGGGCCGAACGTCGACAGCGCGAGAAAGCCGCGCGGCTTGAGCACGCGGCGGAATTCGTCGAACAGCGCCGGCAGGTCGTCGATCCACTGGATGCACAGACTGGAAAAAAGCACATCGATACTCGCGTCGGCGAACGGCAGCGCGCGCGCGTCGGCGCACACGCGCGGCAGCGGCTTGAACCAGCCGCCCTGGCGCTTCGCCTGCCCGAGCATCGGCAGCGCGAGATCCGTCGCGATCACCTGCGCCGACTTCCAGCGCTTGCGCATGAGTCCCGACGCGCGGCCCGGGCCGCTGCCGATGTCGAGTACGCGCAGCGGCGCGTCGCTCACGTAGTCGAGGCGTTCGAGCAGGCGGTCTTCGACTTCGCGCTGCAGCACCGCGTGCTCGGCATACGTCGCGGCGGCGCGGCCGAACGCGCGGCGCACGTGGCTCGTGTCGAACGGCGGCGTCATGCGGGGTTTTCCGTGTCGAGCGCGCCGATCGCGTCGGCGACGAGGTCGGCGTGCGCGATGAACGGCGCGTGGCCGGCCGGCGTTTCGACGTAGCGGCCGTGCGCGGCCTGCGCCGCCCATTGCATCGCGCCGGCGGGGATCAGGCGGTCGCGCCGTCCGGCGATCCACACGTTCGGCATCGCAAGTTCGGCCAGGCGCGCGCGCAGGTCGGTGCGATCTAGCACGTCGAGGCCGTCGCACAGCACGGCGAGCGACGGTTCGCCCCGTTCGAACACGTGCTGTTTCAACGTGCGCAGTTCGGCCTTCGCATGATCGGAGCCGAGCGTTTCGAGCGCGAGAAAGCGTTCGATCGTGCGGTGGTAGTCGTGCCGCAGGCCGTCGGCGAACTGGCGAAAGATTGCCGGATCGACGCCGTGCGGCCAGTCGTCGCCGACGACGAAGCGCGGGCTCGACGCGACGAGCGCGAGCGCGCGCACCTGTTGCGGCGACTGCAGCGCGGCGTGCAGGCAGACGAGGCCGCCGAGCGACCAGCCGCACCAGATCGCGCGCGGCAACGCCGCGAGCAGGCGGCGCGCGGATTCGACCGGATCGAAACCGCTGTCGCGTTCGGGGCTCAGGCCGTGTCCGGGAAGATCCACGAGATGCAGGCGGAAACTGCCGGCGAGGCGTTCGGTCAGCGGCGCGAAGATGCCGGCGTGCATGGCCCAGCCGTGGATCAGGACGAGGTCCGGGCCGTCGCCGAGTGTTTCAATGTGCATTTTGCATTCCTTGCGCGCCGCCGAGCGCGAGCGCGTCGAGCAGGCGTTCGACATCGGTTTCGGTGTGCAGCGCCGACAGCGTCACGCGCAGCCGCGCCTTTCCGTTCGGCACGGTCGGCGGACGGATCGCCGGCACGTAGAAGCCGCGTGCTTCCAGATCGCGCGACAGGCGCAGCGCGTCGCCGCTCGCGCCGACGAGCACCGGCTGGATCGGCGTCCCCGACGGCAGCAGTACGAACCCGCGCCGCTGCGCGCCGTGGCGGAAGTGCGCGATCAGCGTGGCCAGGCGCTCGCGCCGCCAGTGTTCGAAGCGGGCGAGCCCGATCGCCGCGCGCGCGGCGGCGGCGAGTGCCGGCGGCATCGCGGTCGTGTAGACGTGCGTGCGCGCGAACTGCACGAGGCCGTCGATCAGCGCCGCGCTGCCGGCAACGAACGCGCCGGCGACGCCGAGCGCCTTGCCGAGCGTCGCCATGTGGATCGGCACGTCGTGCGCCGACAGACCCGCCGCGGCGACGCTGCCGGCGCCGTCGGCGCCGAGCACGCCCAGGCCGTGCGCGTCGTCGACGTGCAGCAGCGCGCCGCGTTCGCGGCAGAGCGCGGCGAGTTCGGGCAGCGGCGCGACATCGCCGTCCATGCTGAAGACGCCGTCGGTCGCGAGTACCGCGCCGGCGTCCGGCGCGGCGTCGAGCTGGCGCCGCGCGCCGTCGACGTCATTGTGCGGATAGCGTTTGAGTTCGGCGCCCGAGAGTCGCGCGCCGTCGATGAGGCAGGCGTGATTGAGCTTGTCCTGCACGCACACGTCGCCGTCGCCGAGCAGCGCGCCGAGCACGCCGAGGTTCGCCATGTAGCCGGTCGAGAACAAGAGCGCGCGTTCGCGGCCGAGCCAGTGCGCGAGGTCGTGTTCGAGCGCTTCGTGTTCGGCGCGGTGGCCGCCCAGAAGATGCGCGGCGGTCGCGCCGACGCCCCAGCGCTGCGCGGCGTCGACGAGCGCTTCGGTCACGCGCGGATGCTGCGCGAGGCCGAGGTAGTCGTTGCTCGCGAAGCTCAGCAGGCGGCGGCCGTCGACGGCGATCCACGCGCCGTCGGCCTCGCGCACGGTGCGCAGGCGGCGCAGGAGGTCGGCCTGCGCGCGGTCGGCGTGGGCTTGGGCAAGGCGATTTAGCAGGTCGGGACGAGGCATTGTCTTTGCCCGTCATCCCAGCGAAAGCTGGGATCCAGTTTTCAAAGACGCAACAGCAACGGCTGGATCCCAGCTTTCGCTGGGATGACGGCTCTGTCGTTACGCCGCTTCGAAGTGACGCGCATCGCCGCACCCACCCTCTTCGACGATATCCGCATGCACCGTCCCCGGCTCGAATTCGACCTCGAGCGGATGAATGCCCAGGCGCGCGAACAGCGCACGGTCGTGTTCGACGTCGGGGTTGCCGGTCGTGAGCAGCTTTTCGCCGTAGAAGATCGAGTTCGCGCCGGCGAGGAAGCACAGCGCCTGCAGCTCGTCGCTCATCTCGGCGCGACCGGCCGACAAGCGCACCATCGACGCGGGCATCAGGAGGCGCGCCACCGCGATCGTGCGCACGAATTCGAACGGATCGAGCAGCGCCGTGCCGGCGAGCGGCGTGCCCTGCACCTGCACGAGCCGGTTGATCGGCACGGACGTCGGATGTTCGGGCAGGTTCGCGAGCGTCTGCAGCAGGCCCGCGCGCTGCGCACGCGTTTCGCCCATGCCGACGATGCCGCCGCAGCACGTCTTCATGCCGGCGTCGCGCACGTGTTCGAGCGTGTCCAGACGATCCTGATACTCGCGCGTGTGGATGATCTCGCCGTAGAAGTCGGGCGCGGTGTCGAGGTTGTGGTTGTAGTAGTCGAGGCCGGCCGATTTCAGCGTGCGCGCCTGATCGCCCGAGAGCATGCCGAGCGTCGCGCAGGTTTCCATGCCGAGCGCCTTGACCGCGCCGACCATCGCGGCGACCTTTTCCACGTCCTTGTCTTTCGGCGAGCGCCACGCGGCGCCCATGCAGAAACGCGTCGCGCCGGCCGCCTTCGCCTGGCGCGCCTTGTCGAGCACGATGTCGAGCGACATCAGTTTTTCGGCCTTGAGCCCGGTCGCGTAGCGCGCGCTCTGCGGGCAGTACGCGCAGTCTTCCGGGCAGCCGCCGGTCTTGATCGACAGGAGCGTCGACACCTGTACCGCGTTCGCGTCGTGATGTTCGCGGTGCATCGCCTGCGCGCGGCTCATGAGATCGGCGAACGGCAGGTCGAACAGGGCGAGCACTTCGTCGCGCGTCCAATCGTGGCGGATGGCTGTCATCGGGCGGGTTCTGCGGCTTAGAGTGGGCGCGAGTGTGGTGAAGCGGCCCGGAGGCTGTCAACTTGAACGGACGTTTGAAGGTTGACGGCTGGCTGCGCCGCGTCGAGTTCGCGCTGCTGCCGGCCGCGTGCGTGCTGTGCGGCGCCGCGGCGGTCGACCGCGACCTGTGCGCCGGCTGCGCGGCCGATCTCGTGCCGAACCGCCGCTGCTGCGCGCGCTGCGCGATTCCGCTCGAATCCGGCGCGCTGTGCGGCCCGTGCGCGAAACGCGCGCCGCCGCAGACGTCGGCGTGGGTGCCGTTCGTCTACGGCGCGCCGATCGATACGCTGCTGACGCGCCTGAAATTCGGCGGCGATCTCGCGGCCGGGCGCGTGCTCGCCGAAGTCGCGCTGGCGCGGCGCGCGAACGACGCGCCGCTGCCCGACGCGCTCGTGCCGGTGCCGCTGCACGCGAGCCGGCTGCGCGAGCGCGGCTACAACCAGTCGCTCGAACTCGCCCGCGCGTGGTCGCGCGCGCTGCGCGTGCCGCTCGCCGCCGACGCGCTCGTGCGCACCCGGGCGACGCCGCCGCAGACAGGCCTGTCGGCGCTCGAACGGCGGCGCAACCTGCGCGGCGCGCTCGCGGTGGTCGCGCCGTTGCCGCGCCGCGTCGCGATCGTCGACGACGTGATGACCACCGGTACGACGCTGCGCGAATCGGCGCGCGCGTTGCGCCGCGCGGGGTGCGTGCACGTCGAGGTGTGGGCCGTCGCGCGGGCGCCGCGCGTGGGGAAGACCGGCGCTTAAGCCGCGCCGTGCTTGAAGCCGAGCGCGAGCACGATGCCGATCCATACGGCCATGCCGAGCCACAGGTTGTTGCGGAACGCGGCGAAGCACGCGGTGCGCTCGCGCTCGCGGATCAGCCACTGCTGCCATACGCACAGCCCGGCCGCGACGGCGACGCCCGCGTAGTAGACGACGTGCAGGTCGGCGCGCGTGCCCACGAGCACGAGCGCGAGCACGAGGGTCGCCATCAGGACGCCGATGATCGCGCGGTCGGCGTCGCCGAACAGGATCGCGGTCGACTTCGATCCCGCGGCGATGTCTTCCTCGCGGTCGACCATCGCGTACTGCGTGTCGTACACCGTCGCCCACACGACGTTGGCGAGAAACAGCAGCCAGCACAGCGGCGGCAGCGCGTCGACGTAGCCGACCGCCGGCGCGCCGCCCTTGACCGCCGCGAACGCCATCGGGATCGACCAGCCGAACGCCGCGCCGAGCACGACCTGCGGCAGATGCGTGTAGCGTTTGGCAAACGGATACAACGTCGCGAGCGCCGCCCCCACGAACGAGAGCTTCACCGTCATCGGGTTGGTCAGCAGCACGAGTCCGAACGAGGCCAGCATCAGCATTACGAACAGGATCAGCGCGTCGCGCGGACTCACGCGCCCCGACGCGATCGGCCGCTCGCGCGTGCGTTCGACCTTCGGATCGAGCCAGCGGTCGGCGTAGTCGTTGATCACGCAGCCGGCGGCGCGCATCAGGAACACGCCGAGCGTGAAGATCACGAGCAGGCCCGGCGGCGGAAAATCGCCCTGCGCGAGCCACAGCGCCCACCACGTGGGCCACAGCAGCAGCAGCGCGCCGATCGGTCGGTCGAGCCGCATCAGCACGAGGAGGTCGTGCGCGCGTTCGCGCCAGCCTTCGGGCAGGAGCCGCAACAGCGCGCCGAAAATCTTGCGCGAACGCATCGACGCATCGGCCGGATGCGGCGGCGCGGCCGGCGCGTCCTTGCGGCGCGCGCCGGGCGGCACTGTCGTTCTGGGGTTGCCGCGCGGCGCGGGCGTCTTGCTCATGCGCCGGAGTGTAGCCGTGCCGGCGCGATCGGACCTAGCCCGAAGCTGCGCGTTCGTTCAGCGAGGTTCGAACGTATACGTCGCGGTGCCGTCGCCGTTGTCGGCGATCTGCTTGACGCCCTTGATGCCGTTCGCCTGCGCGACGGCCGCCTGGCCCGCGCGGCCCTTGAACGTCAGCGGCGCTTTCAGCGCGATCGGCGCGAAGCGCACGGGACTCGCCTCGATCGCCTTGCGGTCGAGGTTCGGATGCGCGCGGATCCACGCGATCACGACGTCGCGATTCGTCGTTTCTTCCGACATCACGATGTTCTTGCCGTCGAGGCCCGGAATGTTGCCGCTGCCGCTCGCGCGGTAGTTGTTCGTCGCGACGATGAACGGCTGCTCGGGTTTCACCGGCTTGCCGCGCAGCGCGAGCTTGACGATGCGTTCGCCGGCCGCGCGCGTCAGGTCGATCGTGTACGCAAGTTCGCCCTGGATCACGTCGAAGTTGTACGTCGGCACTTTCGCGTTGATCAGCGCCTGCGGCTCGGCCGCGGCCGGATCGACGCGGTTGAAGCGTTCCGCCGATTTTTCAAGCCACGCCTTGAGCGTCGTTCCGTTGATGCTCACCGCGGAAATGGTGTTCGGGTACAGGTACAGGTCGGCCGCGTTCTTGATCGTCACCTTGCCGGCCGGAATGTCGGTGTAGTCCTCCGGCCCCGCGAAGCCGGCCTTGAACGCGGCCGCGGCCGACAGCACCGGCACGTTCGCGAGGTCGGGCCGTTCGCGCTTGATCCACTCGATCGTGTACTCGCGCTGCGCGGCGTTGATGACGCCGAGCGCGCTCGTGTCGCCGAGATCGGCGAAATACGTCGACAGGCGTTCGCGCGTCTGCCCGATCGGCGTGTCGACCCAGGCGACGGTCGCTGCGTGCTCGGCCGCGACGATCCGCGCGATCTGCTGGTCCGGCGCGACGCAGTCCTTCGGCGTCACGCAGATCTGACGCACTTCGCTGTGCGTCTTGTCGCGATCGATCTGCCAGCGGCCGTCCTTGCGCGCGAGCGCGAGCTTGATCACGCCGAGGCCCTTGCCCCAGAAGCTGCCCATGACCGCCGGCACGCCGCGCACGAAGCCGCGTTCGTTGTCGACTTCGGGCATGTTGTTGAAACGCGACTTCGGGTTCGCCGCGTTCGGGAAGGTGTCGTGCGAATGGCCGAGCAGCATCGCGTCGATGCCGGGCACGGCCGCGAGATGCCAGTTCGCGTTTTCCATGTTTTCGTCGTACGGGCTCGGGTTGAGTCCGCCGTGCGAGATCGCGACGACGAGATCGACGTTGCGCGCTTTCAATTCCGGCAGATAGCGTTTCGCCGCCTCGACCACGCCCATCGTGGTGACCTTGCCTTCGAGGTTGCGCTTGTCCCATTTGAGAATCGGCGGCGGCGCGAAGCCGAGGATGCCGATCTTGAGCGGCACGTCGATCGCGCTGCCGTCCGGCGTCCACGCCTTGATCGTTTTCTCGACGACGTGAAACGGCGGATACAGCGGTGAGCCGGTCTTCGCCGAGAACACGTTCGACAGCACGATCGGAAACGCCGGTCCCTTGCAGCGCTGCTTTGTGGAGTCGTCCACATCGTACGGCGTGCCGGTGACCTGCGACAGGAACGCAAGACCGTAGTTGAACTCGTGGTTGCCGATCGCCGCGCCGTCGTAGCCGAGCGCGTCCATCGCCTTGTACATCGCGAGCTGTTCGGTGCACGCGAGCTTGCCGGGCAACGCCTGGAAGTCGGACAGCGCCGTACCCTGGATCGTGTCGCCGTCGTCGAACAGGAACGTGTTCGGGAATTCTTCGCGCGCCTGCCGGATCAGCGAGGCGACGCGCTCGAAACCGAGCGTCGGGTCGGCGACGCCCTTCATGTAGTCGAACGAGAGCACGTTCGAATGCAGGTCGGTGGTTTCGAGCAGCGCGACGTCGGCGCGCGCGCCGTCGTCGAGGGTCGGTGCGGCGGCGGGCTTCGACGACGGCGGCGCGGAGGCGCAGGCGGCGACGAGAACGGCGACCGCGGCGGCGAGAAGATGGCGTTGCATGGGCGTCTTGAGGTCGTTGGCAGGCGCGCACCTTAGCATCGGGCGAGGGTTGGCACACGCATCGAAGCGCTGTCACACTCGCTCGCTATCGTCGCCGTTCGCCTGGGAGAAAACCGTCGTGAAACGCCTGCGCCTGGTACCGCTGACGCTCGCCGTCGCCCTGTCCGCCGCCTGCGCCCACCAGCCGTCGTCCAATGCGCCGTCCGCGCGCACGCCGACCGCCATCGCGGTGCCGTCGATCGAACGGCCGGGCGGCGAGTCCGCCGCGTGGTGGTTCACGGCCGGCGCCGCCGCCGCGCACGCCAACGTCGGCGCGACGCCGCCGCGCGCGAAGAACGTCATCGTGTTCCTCGGCGACGGCATGAGCATTCCGACGATCGCCGCGGCGCACATCCTCGCGGGCCAGCGCGCGGGCGTCGACGGCGAAAGCTATCGCCTGTCGTTCGAAACGCTGCCCTACACGGCGTTCTCGCGCACGTACGAAACCGATTCGCAGACGCCCGACTCGGCCGGCACGATGACCGCGATCATGTCCGGCGTGAAGACGAAGTCCGGCTTCATCGGCATATCGCAGGCGGCCAACCGCGGCGACTGCGCGTCGAGCAAGGGCCAGGAACTCGTCAGCGCGCTCGAAATCGCGGAACTCGCCGGCATGTCGACCGGTGCCGTCACGACGACGCGCATCACGCACGCGACGCCGGCCGCGACGTACGGCCATCTGCCCGAGCGCGACTGGGAAGTCGATGTCGAGCTGTCGAAGGCCGCGCAGGATCAGGGCTGCAGCGACTTCGCGCGCCAGCTCGTCGAGTTTCCGATCGGCGACGGCCTCGAAGTGGCGATGGGCGGCGGCCGTACCGAGTTCATGCCGGCGACGCAGCGCGATCCCGAATATGACGGCTATCCAGGCCAGCGCCTCGACGGCCGCGACCTGATCGCGCAGTGGACCGGCCGGCCCGGCGCGCAGTACGTGTGGAATCGTGCACAGTTCGAAGCGATCGATCCGGGCAAGACGAAGCATCTGCTCGGCCTGTTCGAGATCTCGCATATGCAGTACGACCACGACCGGCCGACCGACAAGGCCGGCGAGCCGTCGCTCGCGGAAATGACGCACACGGCGCTCAAGGTGCTGAAGAAGAACCCGAACGGCTATTTCCTGATGGTCGAAGGCGGCCGCATCGATCACGGCCATCACGCCGGCAACGCGTATCGCGCGCTGACCGACACGATCGCGTTCTCGGACGCGGTGCGCGCGGCGATGGAAGACACCGACGCCGCCGACACGCTGATCGTCGTGACGGCCGACCACGCGCACACGATGACGTTCTCGGGCTACCCGATCCGCGGCAATCCGATCCTCGGCCTCGTGCGCGGCGGCTCGGACTTCGAAGGCGCGACGAATGCGCTCGCGCTCGACCAGCTCGGTCTGCCGTACACGACGCTCGGCTACGCCAACGGCCCGGGCTACCAGGGCGCGACCGACCGGCAGCCGGCCGGCCCGAAGACGTATCCGCATTCGTATACGAGCGCGCTGGCGAACAAGGCCGGCCGCGCCGACCTGACGCACGTCGACACCACGGCGCCGGACTACATGCAGGAATCGCCGATCCCGTTCAAGAGCGAAAGCCACGGCGGCGACGACGTCGCGATCTTCGCGCGCGGTCCGGGCGCGCAGGCGTTCCACGGCGAACTCGAACAGAACGTGATCTTCCACATCGTCGCGCAGAGCGCGCCGCGCATCCGCGCGCAGCTGTGCGCGCTCGGCAGCTGCAACGCCGACAAGGTGCCCGTGACCGTGCCGACGCGCGAGCGGCTGCTCAACGCGGCGAAGAAGCAGTAGCCGCGGGCGCGTAGCGGTAGTGGCCGGTGACGACGAACGCGAACAGCGCGTCGTCGTCGCGCGTGCCGAGGCCGATGTTGTGCACGACGGTCGGCCGGTTCGCCACGCGCCGCGTCGACACGATGCCGATGTGCGGCACGCCGCTCGGCAGGCGCCAGGTGACGATATCGCCCGGCGCGTACAGCGACGCGTCGGTCTGACTCGCTTCCAGCGCGGTGCCGTGGCGCGCGAAATACGTCGCGAGGTTCGGCACGCGGCGATGATCGATGTTCGAGTCGGGCGACTTCAGTCCCCACAATTTCGGATACGCGGCGAACGCGCGGCGCATGTCTTCGTGCACGCGCTGCTGCAGGTCGACGCCGAGCGCACGGTACGCGCGCACGACGACGTCGGTGCACACGCCGGTTTCGATCGGCACGTCGCCGCCGGGATAGGCGAGCTTCACGTACGCGCCGTCGTAACCAAGCGTGACGCCGATCTGCGCGCTCGCCGCGGTGACGAGGCGCGCCGGAAAATCCGGCTCCGCGGCGACCGCGTTTGCCAGGGCGAGCGCGGGGAGCAGGATCAGAAGACGCAACCGGCGCATGCGAAATCCTCGACGAAGGTCGAGTCCGCAGAGTCCGCTCCGCCCTGAAAGTTCCTCGCGCATAATCGGGCGACGACCGCCACGGAGTCTTTCGATGAGCCCTCTGTTTCGCACCGCCGCGATCGCCTTGCTCGCCTGCGGCAGCGCCGCCGCCGATCCGCTCGAGGGCGTGACGGTGCCCGCCGGATTTCGCATCAGCGTGCTGACCGACGAGGTGCCCGACGCGCGCGGTCTCGCGTTCGGGCAGAACCACCTGTTCGTCGGCTCGCGCGGCGCCGACAAGGTTTATGCGGTCGACTGGCCGCCCGGCGCGGACGGTCGCGCGAAGGCGCGCGTCGTGCTCGACGACCTGACGAATCCGCACGGCGTCGCGTTCAGGGACGGTGCGCTGTACGTCGGCGAGCGCACGCGCATCGCGCGCTACGACGCGATCGAGACCTCGCTCGACGCGCCGCCCAGGCCGGCGGTCGTGCTCGGCAATCTGCCCGACATTCCGCATCACGGCATGCGCACGATCCACTTCGGCCCCGACGGCTTGCTGTACCTGTCCGTCGGCGTGCCGTGCAACGTCTGCGCGCGCAAGGATCCGTTCGGGCAGATCCTGCGCTTGGATGCGAAAGCCGCCTCGCCGAGGCCAGAGATCTACGCGACCGGCATCCGCAACAGCGTCGGCTTCGACTGGGACGCGAACGGCGAGATGTGGTTCACCGACAACGGCCGCGACCTGCTCGGCGACGACATCCCCGACGACGAACTCAACCACGCGCCGAAGGCGGGCATGGATTTCGGTTTCCCGTATTGCCACAACGGAACGATCCCCGACGGCGAATTCGGCAAGGAGCGGCCGTGCAAGGATTTCGTCGCGCCGGCCTACGGCCTGGGCGCGCATGTCGCGGCGCTGGGTATCGCGGTATATGACGGCAAGGCGTTTCCCGAGGAATACGAAGGCGCGCTGTTCATCGCCGAGCACGGCTCGTGGAACCGGTCGAGCAAGGTCGGCTATCGCGTGACGGTCGCGAAAGTAAAGGGTGGAAAAGTGCAGAAGCCTGAAGTGTTCGCGTCGGGCTGGCTCAAGGGCCAGAGCGTCGACGGCCGGCCGGTAGACGTCGTCGTCGCGCCGGACGGCAGTCTGGTGGTTTCCGACGACAAGGCCGGCGCGATCTACCGCATCGAATACAAAAAATAAAAGCCGGGCAACAAAGTTCGACGCAGGTCTCGTGCTTCCGGAGCCCCCTTACGTTAAGGGGGCGGCCGAATGCGACAGCATTCGGCCAGGGTTGCGGGTGCACGCGCAATACGGCAGGAACCCGACCTGCGAAGGTTGCCTCAAGGAAAAAAGAACCCCGAAGACCAGGGGGGATCTTCGGGGTTCGGGGGTGCGGAAGCGGGTCTGGGGAGGGACCCGGGTTCCGTGGCTCATCCAGGGAGGGGAATGAACCAGGTGCCGTTGCGTGCACCTGACGAATAAGACGGTATTCGATCCAAAAGGTTCGCAGCGGTTTCGGGTCGAATTCAGAATCCATTCATTGGGAAGAAAATCAAGGCGTTACGTGTTAATCGGCGTTTACGTTTTGCCTTGGTCGCGCGTTCAATGCGCTTCGTCCCAGTTCCTGCCGGTGCCGATATCGACGACGAGCGGCACGGCGAGTTCCGCGGCACCGCTCATGCGTTCGCGCACGCCCGTCGCGATCTCGTCGAGCACGTCCTCGCGCACTTCGAACACGAGTTCGTCGTGCACCTGCATCAGCATGCGCGCGTCGTCGCGCGCGCCGAGCCAGCCGTCCACCGCGATCATCGCGCGCTTGATGATGTCGGCCGCGGTGCCCTGCATCGGCGCGTTGATCGCCGCGCGTTCGGCGCCGGCGCGCAGGTTCTGATTGCGCGCGCGGATGTCGTCGAGATAGAGGCGGCGGCCGAACACGGTTTCGACGTAGCCGTCGCGGTGCGCCTGTTCGCGGATGTTGTCCATGAACGTGCGCACGCCGGGATAGCGCGCGAAGTAGCGCGCGATGTAGTCGTTCGCCTCGTTGCGCGCGATGCCGAGCTGGCGCGCGAGGCCGAACGCGCCCATGCCGTACATCAGGCCGAAGTTGATCGCCTTCGCGGCGCGCCGCTGGTTCGAATCCACCTGCTCGGGCGGCAGTCCGAACACTTCGGCCGCGGTCGCGCGGTGCACGTCGAGGCCGCCGACGAACGCCGACAGCAGGCCCGCGTCGCCCGACAGATGCGCCATGATGCGCAGCTCGATCTGCGAATAGTCGGCCGCGAGGATGCGATAGCCCGGCGGCGCGACGAACGCCTGGCGGATGCGCCGGCCCTCCTCGGTGCGGATCGGGATGTTCTGCAGGTTCGGATCGTTCGACGACAGCCGGCCGGTCGCCGCGATCGCCTGGCCGTAGCTCGTGTGCACGCGGCCGGTTCGAGGATTGACGATCTCGGCGAGCTTGTCGGTGTACGTGGATCGCAGCTTCGCGTAGCCGCGGTAGTCGAGGATCAGCTTCGGCAGCTCGTGCTGGTCGGCGATCGCGTCGAGCGCTTCCTCGTTCGTCGACGGCTGGCCGGTCGGCGTCTTCACGACGATCGGCAGCTTCAGCTCTTCGAACAGGATCGCCTGCAGCTGCTTGGGCGAGTCGAGGCTGAACGTGCGGCCGGCGATGTCGTACGCGCGCTGCTGCAGCTCGTGCATGCGCTTGGCCAGTTCGTTGCTCTGTACGCGCAAGGCGTTCGTATCGATCAGGACGCCGCGCTGCTCCATGCGCGCGAGCACCGGAATCAGCGGCGCTTCGATCGTTTCGTACACGCGCATCAAGCCCGGTTCGGTCGCGAGTTTCGGCCACAGCGTCTCGTGGAGGCGCAGCGTGACGTCGGCGTCTTCCGCGGCATAAGCCGACGCCTGCTCGAGCGCGACCTGGCTGAACGGTATCTGCTTGGCGCCCTTGCCGGCGACCGCGTCGTACGGAATGGTCGTGTAGCCGAGATAGCGGCGCGCGAGCGAATCCATGTCGTGGCGCGTCGCGGTCGAGTTCCACACGTACGACTCGAGCATCGAGTCGTAGCGCACGCCGCGCATCGTGATGCCGTAGCGGCTGAACACGTTGATGTCGTACTTCGCGTGCTGGCCGAGCTTGGGCCGGTCGGGATCTTCCAGCAGCGGCTTCAACGCCGCGAGCACGGCGTCGCGGTCGAGCTGCTGCGGCGCGCCGGGATAGTCGTGCGCGAGCGGCACGTACGCCGCCTTGCCGGCTTCGACCGCGAACGACAGGCCGACGATCTCCGCGCGCATCGGATCGAGCGACGTCGTTTCGGTGTCGATCGCGACGATCGGCGCCGCGCGCAGCTTTTCCAGCCACGCGTCGAACGCGGCCTGGTCGACGACGCAGTCGTACACGCCCTGCATCGCGAGCGTGCCGTCGGCATCGCTCGTCGTCTGTTTGCGGAACTGCGCCGGCACGTTCGCGCCGCGCACGTCGTCGGGCAGCGGCTTGTTGTCGAGTTCCTTGAGCGCCGCGTTGAACTCGTACCGCGCATACAGGCGGCGCAGCGCGTCGACGTCGCGCTCGCGCAAGGCGAGGTCGGTCGGCGCCTCGTCGAGGGGCACGTCGAGCCGGATCGTCGCAAGCTGGCGCGACAGCGGCAGCTGCGGCAGCGCGGCGCGCAGGTTTTCGCCGATCTTGCCGCCGATCTTCGCGGCGTTGTCCATCACCGCGTCGAGCGTGCCGTACTCGGCCAGCCACTTCGCCGCGGTCTTCGGGCCGCACTTTTCCACACCGGGAATATTGTCGACCGAGTCGCCCATCAGCGAGAGGAAGTCGATGATCTGGTTCGGATGCACGCCGAACTTCTCGAACACGCCGGCCGCGTTCATCGTCGTGTTCGTCATGCTGTTGCTCAAGGTCACGTGCGGACCGACGAGCTGCGCCATGTCCTTGTCGCCGGTCGACACGACGACGTCGATGCCGGCCGCGGCCGCCTGCGTCGCGAGCGTGCCGATCACGTCGTCGGCTTCGACGCCCGAAACCCGCAGGATCGGAAAGCCGAGCGCCTTGACGATTTCCATCATCGGCTCGATCTGCGCGCGCAGTTCCTCGGGCATCGGCGGGCGATTCGCCTTGTATTCGGGATACAGCTCGTCGCGGAACGTCGGGCCGGAGGCGTCGCACACGAACGCGATGTAGTCGGGTTTCGCCTTGAGCGAATTGCGCAGCATGTTGACGACGCCGAACAGCGCGCCGGTCGGCTCGCCTGCCGCGTTCGTCAGCGGAGGCAGCGCATGGAACGCGCGAAACAGATAGCTCGAACCGTCAATCAGGATGAGGGTGGGCATGGCAACTCCTTGGCCTGCGCACAGGCGAACCGGTCGGAGTTTAATCGTTCGGCGGCAGGGGCGGTTCAGGCGCCTTTGCTATGCTGCGCGCAGCATCCGTCGCAGGAGTTCGTCATGAATCGCATCGCCATCGCCGTGGGCCTGAGCCTCGCCGCAACGCTCGCCTGCGCCGCCGAGAAGAAGTCCGATCCGACGCCGCCGCCGTCGGCCGCAGACCTCAAGACGCAACCGCCGCCGACCATGGACGATCCGGGCGTGAAGGCCGCCGTCGACGCCGAGGTCGCCGCGCAAGCGGCTGCCGACAAGGGCAAGCCCGCCTCGCAGGCACCGAAGGGCAACACCACCGTCACGGTACGCAACGAGGGTGAGGACACGATCGAGGAATACCGCACCGACGGCAAGGTCAGCATGATCCGCATTTCGCGCAAGGGCGGCGTGCCGCACGAGTACATCGACACGAACGGCGACGGCAAGCTCGAGGGCAATCCGAAGGAAGGGCCTGTCGCCCCCGTGTACTATAAACTTTACGAATGGAATTAATTCGTATTGCTCGAGGTTCTGCGAGCAGCAGGTCGCATCCCACAACCCTGGCCAAACACTGCGTGTTTGGCCGCCCCTTTACTTACGGGGGCTCCAAAAACCAACAGCCGAAGCGAGGCCGCGTTTTCTGCGCGGCCTTTTCGTTCAGTGGCGGAAGTGCCGCACGCCGGTGAACACCATCGCCATGTCGTTTTCGTCGGCGGCCTTGATCACCTCTTCGTCGCGCATCGAACCGCCGGGCTGGATCACGGCGCGGATGCCGGCTTTCGCCGCGGTGTCGATACCGTCGCGAAACGGGAAGAACGCGTCCGACGCCATCACGCTGCCGCGCACGTCGAGGCCGGCTTCTTCGGCCTTCATCGCGGCGATCTTCGCGCTGATCACGCGGCTCATCTGGCCGGCGCCGACGCCGATCGTCTGTCCGCCCTTGGCGTAGACGATCGCGTTCGACTTCACGTACATCGCGACGTGCCAGGCGAACAGGAGGTCGCGCAGTTCGTCGGCGTTCGGCACGCGCTTCGAGACGATCTGCAGATCGGACAGCAGCAGCGTGTCGCGGTCGGCGTCCTGTATCAGCAGGCCGCCGGCGATGCGCTTGAGGTCGTGGGACGTCGGCGACTGTTCCGGCCAGTGGCCGGTCGCGAGCACCCGCACGTTCGGCTTTTTGGAGAATGCCGCCAATGCCGCTTCGTCCACTTCCGGCGCGATCACGACTTCGACGAACTGCCGGTCGAGAATCGCGCGCGCCGTGACCACGTCGAGCGAACGGTTGAACGCGATGATGCCGCCGAACGCCGAGGTCGGGTCGCACGCGTAGGCGCGCTCGTACGCGAGCATCGGCGTTTCGCCGAGCGCGACGCCGCACGGATTGGCGTGCTTGACGATCACGCAGGCCGGCGCGCTGCCGAACGCCTTGACGCATTCGAGCGCGGCATCGGCGTCGGCGATGTTGTTGAACGACAGCTCCTTGCCGGCGAGGACGCGCGCGGTCGCGACGATGCCGGCCGGACCGCCCTGTTCGACGTACAGCGCGGCGGACTGGTGCGGGTTCTCGCCATAGCGCAGCGTCTGCGCGCGGCGGAACGACAGGTGCAGGCTCGGCGGGTAGTTGTCTTCGCGCTCGCCGGTGCGCGCACCGAGCCAGTTCGCGATCAGGCCGTCGTAGCGCGCGGTGTGTCCGTACGTCTTCGCGGCGAAGCGCCGGCGCAGGTCGAGGGTCGTGCCCTGGTGCGCATGCAGCGCCTGCAGCAGTTCGGCGTAGTCGGACGGATCGGTCACGACCGCGACGTGCTCGTGGTTCTTCGCCGCGGCACGCAGCATCGCCGGACCGCCGATGTCGATGTTTTCGATCGCATCGTCGAGCGTGCAGTCGGGCCGCGCGGTCGCTTCCTCGAACGGATACAGGTTGACGACGAGAAGGTCGATCGGCGCGATGCCGTGCTGCGTCATCACCTGATCGTCGATGCCGCGCCGGCCGAGCAGGCCGCCGTGAATTTTCGGATGCAGCGTCTTGACGCGGCCGTCCATGATCTCGGGAAAACCCGTGACGGTGGACACGTCGGTCACCGGCAGGCCGGCGTCGCGCAGCGCGCGCGCGGTGCCGCCGGTCGATACGAGACTGACGCCGAGCGCGTCGAGGCCACGGGCAAGATCGAGCAGACCGGATTTGTCGGACACGCTGAGCAGCGCGCGCCGCACCGGAACGAGGGTGGCGTCGAACATGGCGATAGTCGGTCGGAGCGAGAGAGGCGGAAAGTATAGCCGGCGCTCGCGCGCTGCGCGTCGGATCGATGCGACGGTTACAGCAATCCGTGCTGCGTGAGCTTCTTGCGCAGCGTCGCGCGATTGATGCCGAGCGCGATCGCGGCCTTGCTCTGGTTGTCGCCGTACCACGTCATGACTTCGCGCAGCATCGGACCTTCGACTTCCTGCATGACGAGGTCGAACAGGCCTTCGGCCTGGTGCGTGTCGAGATCGGTCAGATAGCGGCGCACCGCGCGCGCAACGCATTCGCGCAGCGCCGGCTGCAGGACGGAATCGGGTGCCGCGTCGGCACGCAGGAAAGGGACGGCATTCACGAAGGCGGCAACCTGGGTCTGTTCTTCCATGACCGCCGGATGCGAGTAGCCGACGGGGCAGGGATGTTAGCGCGGGACGATCGGCTTGGTAAGTGCCAAGGTGTGACTCGCGCGCGAAAACTCCCATCTGAATCGCGACGTCGTGCGCACGCGCGACGAACTCAGGGATTCGGGCCGCGGCTCACAGAAATTTGAATTCGAACGCGACGGCGTTCTTGCCGGGATCGCGCACTTCGAACACCAGCGCCGTGCTCGCGCCTGCCGCGAGGCCGCCGGCGATCGTGCGCGAATCGCCCAGATACTCGCGCGGCTGGAAGCGGCGCATCGCGACGCGGTTTTCGTCGAGGTCCGACAGCGTGATCTCGACGACCGGATAGGCCTGCGCGAAGTCGGCGCCGTTCTGCAGCGTCGCCGAAACGATCAGCGCGCCCGGCACCGACGGATGCGGCCGGATGTCGCGCGACAGAAGTTCGAGACGGCTCGCATCGTGCCTCAGCGGCAGCGTGCAATGCAGCTGTTCGCAGCCACGATCGAGCCACGGCCGGATGCTGTCGGTATTGAGCAGGCGATCGCGCTCGGCGTACGAAATCTGCGCGCCGAGACTGACGAACAGCACCGCGACGCCGACGACCCACGGCCAGCGGCGTCGCGTGCCGCTGCGTCCGTGATGCGCGAACGCGGGCGTGCTGCGGCGTTCGCGGTGACGCGGCCGTTCGTCGGGATCGAACGTGAAGGTGACTTGCTGCGCGTTGGGCCGGTACACCGGCACGCCGAGCTGCGGCGGATCGGATTCGGCCGGCTGTTGCGGCAGACGGTCGAACGGTTCCGGCGGCAGCTGGTCGGCGAGCGTATGCAGCGCGTCGAAGATCGCGCTGCAATGGCTGCAGCGCACCGTGCCGTGGCCGCGCGCGATCGCCGCGGCATCCGCGTTGTAGACGGTCAGGCATTCGGGGCATTGCGTGTACATGCCGCAAGTCTAGCAGGCTGTCGGAAAACGGCTTGCCGGACCGCTGCGGCTAGCGCCGCACGCCGCTGATGCGCACCCAGTCTTCGCGCTGCGCGACTTCCAGGCCGTCGAACCATTCGGCGTAGCGCTTGAGCAGATCGACGTCCTGGCCGGCGAGGATGCCCGACAGCGCGAACGGCGCGCCCGGCGCCACGCTCGCGGCGAACAGCGGCGCGAGTTCGTCGAGCGGGCCGGCGAGAATGTTGGCCACGAGCAGATCGCACGGCCGCGGCGCGTACGCGTCGGGCAGCATCAGTTCGAGCCGTTCGACGACGCCGTTGCGCTCGGCGTTGTCACGACTCGCCTCGAGCGCCTGCGGATCGAGATCGACGCCGAGGACGTGCGCGGCGCCGAGCTTGAGCGCCGCGATCGCGAGCACGCCCGAGCCGCAGCCGTAGTCGACGAGCCGTTTGCCGGCGAGGTCGAGTCCGTCGAGCCATTCCAGGCACAGCGCCGTCGTCGGATGCGTGCCGGTGCCGAACGCGAGGCCCGGGTCGAGCCGCACGACTACCGCCTCGGCATCGTCCTCGGGTGGCTCGATGTTCCACGGATAGATCCACAGGCGCCGGCCGAACTGCATCGGCGCGAACGTATCCATCCAGGCGCGCGTCCAGTCCTCGTCGGGCACGTCGCGAAATTCGAGCTGGTCGGGCGCGAGCTCCGGCACGAGGTCGGTCAGCACGTGCACGAGGCCGACGCGATCGCAGGCGACGTCGAACAGCGCGGCGAGCTTGATCGTCGGCCACACCGGCGTCTCGCCGGGCGCGGGTTCGAAGATCGGATGGTCTTCGGCGTCGAGCAGCGTGACCGACAGCGCGCCGAGGTCGTCGAGCGCGGCTTCGATGCGCGCCTGCTGGTCGGCGTGGAGGGTGAGCGAGAGTTCGATCCAGGGCATGGGAATGTCTGCGAAGGCCTGACGGCGTGTTGCGAGAATCGTGCCGCGTTCTACGTGAAAGCGGCACGAACGTAGCGGATAAAAACGGGCTCCTGCCCGTTTTTGGATCGAGCGGCGCAAGCGCAGCTTGCGCACGCCCTCCGAAGATCGACCGCTGAGCGGTCGATCTTCGGGCGATCCATCCCTGGATCGCTTCCGCGCGTTCGCGTCAGCCCAGCGTTATCCCTTTTTCGCGCTGTTCGGCGATGCGCTTTTCGAGATAGTGAATGTTCTGGCCGCCCTGCTGGAAACCGCCGTCGGCCATGATGCGCTGCTGCAGCGGGATGTTCGTCTTGATGCCGTCGACGACCATCTCGGCGAGCGCGAGGCGCATGCGCGCGATCGCGGTTTCGCGGTCGCGGCCGTGCACGATCAGCTTGCCGATCATCGAATCGTAGTTCGGCGGAATGCGGTAGCCGTCGTAGATGTGCGTGTCCAGCCGCACACCGGGGCCGCCGGCGCCGAGAAAGCGCTTGATCGTGCCGGGGCTCGGCATGAACGTGTCGGGGTCTTCGGCGTTGATGCGGCACTCGATCGCATGACCGGTGAAGCGGATGTCCTCCTGCCGGATCGACAGCTTTTCGCCGGCGGCGACGAGGATCTGCTCGCGCACGAGATCGACGCCGGTGATGAGTTCAGTCACCGGATGCTCGACCTGGATGCGCGTGTTCATCTCGATGAAGTAGAAGCGGCCGGCTTCGTACAGGAACTCGAACGTGCCGGCGCCGCGATAGCCGATGCGCAGGCACGCGTCGACGCACACCTTGCCGATCGCCTCGCGCTGTTCGGCGGTGATGCCGGGCGCCGGCGCTTCCTCGACCACCTTCTGGTGGCGGCGCTGCATCGAGCAGTCGCGTTCGCCCAGATGAATCGCGCCACCCTGGCCGTCGGCCAGCACCTGGATTTCGACGTGGCGAGGATTCTCGAGAAATTTCTCCATGTACACCATGTCGTTGCCGAACGCGGCCTTCGCTTCCGACTTCGTCATGGCGATGGCGTTGTGCAGGTGCGCCTCGGTGTGCACGACGCGCATGCCGCGCCCGCCGCCGCCGCCGGCGGCCTTGACGATGATCGGATAGCCGATGTCGCGCGCGATGCGGCCGTTGTCGACCGGATCGTCGCCGAGCGGCCCGCCCGAGCCCGGCACGCACGGTACGCCGGCCGCCTTCATCGCCTTGATCGCCTCGACCTTGTCGCCCATCAGGCGAATCACGTTCGGCGTCGGGCCGATGAAGATGAAGCCGGATTTTTCGACGCGTTCGGCGAAGTCGGCGTTCTCGGAGAGAAACCCGTAGCCCGGATGGATCGCCTGCGCGTCGGTGACTTCCGCCGCGGCGATGATCGCCGGCACGTTGAGATAGCTTTCGGCTGCGGGCGCGGGGCCGATGCAGACCGATTCGTCGGCCATGCCGACGTGTTTCAAGTTGCGGTCGACGGTCGAATGCACCGCGACCGTCTTGATGCCGAGCGCGTGGCACGCGCGCAGGATGCGTAGCGCGATTTCACCGCGGTTGGCGATGACGATTTTATCCAGCATGGCAAAGCCCGGTTGTAGCGCGCACGTGTCGCGGCGAGACGCCGGCGTGCGCGCGGGTGGGACGATCTCGCTCAGCCGATCACGAACAGCGGTTCGTCGAACTCGATCGGCTGGCCGTTGCTCGCGAGCACCGCGACCACGGTGCCGGCGACGTCGGCTTCGATCTGGTTGAACATCTTCATGGCTTCGATGATGCCGAGCGTGTCGCCGGCCTTGACGGTCTGGCCGACCTTGACGAAGGCCGGCGCTTCCGGATTCGGCGACGCATAGAACGTGCCGACCATCGGCGAGCGCACGACGTGGCCGTCCGGCAGCGTCTTGGCGTTGGCGCCGCCCGCGGCGTCCGGCGCGGAGCCCGAGGGCGCCGGGCGATGCTGTTCGACGTGCACATGGGTGACCGGCGTCGGCGCGGGTGCCGCCATCGCCATCGGCAGGCCCGCACGCGGCATGCGGCTCAGGCGCACGACTTCCTCGCCTTCCTTGATTTCGAGTTCGGCGAGATTCGACTCTTCGAGTATGTCGATCAGCTTCTTGATCTTGCGCAGGTCCACGGACGGATCCTCACGGGGTGCAGAAAGGGATGGGGTGGTTTCAGAGGCGGCGCAAGGCCGCCTGCAGCGCGAGGCGGTAGCTGTCGGCACCGAACCCGGCGATCACGCCGACGGCGATGTCCGACAGGTACGAATGCCGCCGGAACGGCTCGCGCGCATGGACGTTCGACAGGTGCAGCTCGATGAACGGCAGCGCGACCGCGAGCAGCGCGTCGCGCAGCGCGACGCTCGTATGCGTGAACGCGGCCGGATTGATCAGCACGAACGCCGTGCCGTCGGCGCGCGCGGCGTGAATGCGCTCGATCAGCACGTGCTCGGCGTTCGACTGGTAATGGTCGAGTTCGTGACCCGCCGCTTGCGCGATCTGGGCAAGATCGCCGACGATGCCGGCCAGCGTCGCGTGGCCGTACGTCTCCGGCTCGCGCGTGCCGAGCAGGTTCAGATTCGGGCCATTGAGCAGCAGGATCCTGGCCAAGCCGGCACTCCGTCGCCGGTGGGGACCGGCAGGGGGCGCAAGTCTGCGCTTCGGCGCTGATCTTGTCCATATCGGCGAAGTTGGCCGATGTTTTAATTCGCTCCGCGCGCCGCGCCCGTTCAGGGCGGGTCGAAACCGTCGGCAAAGATCGCGTCGATCGCGGGGTCGGGCGTGCCCGTCGCGCCGATCGTGAAGTTCGCATCGGATACGTCGAAAAACACGTTCGTCGCGCAGGAGATCCTGACGCGCGCCGCGTTCGTGTCCGTCACCGCCGGCACGACGATCGATGCAAGGCCGCTGTTGGGCGCCGCCGTCGCGAGCGGTTGCGCGAAGGTCGCGCCGCCGTCGGTCGACAGCGCAATGTCGACCGCGGCGCAGCCGACCGGTGCGATGTCGGTGTTCGCCACGTTCCAGCGCACGAGGCGCGTTTCGCCGCGGCCCCAGGCCAGTGCGCCGTTCGGCAGCGTCAGTACGAACGGACCGGCGGCGCTCGTGACGTTCAGCGCGACGTCGGCGCTCGTCGAGCGGCCGTCGTCGGCGCGGCTGTCGCGCACGGTCAGGCGGAAATTCAGCGGGCGCGTCGTCGTCGGCAGGATTTCGCCGGGTGCGGCCGGGCCGCCGAGGATCGTCGACAGGCGCGGAAAAAGACGCGTCGGGCTCGAGGTCGGCGCGACCGAGCGCAGGATCGGGCCGTTGCCGATGTCGCCGTCGGCGAGCGTCGTGACGGCGCCGAGGTCGAACTGCTCCCACGCATAGGTCAGCGCGTCGCCGTCGGGATCGGTCGCGCTCGCGGTCAGCGCGAACGCCGTGCGTGCGGGAATCGTCCTGCCGGTCGGCAGCGACGCCGCCGCGATCGCGGGGACGGCGTTCGGGTTCGGCGAGTTCTGCGCGCAGGTGCCGCCGAAAATCAGCGTCCAGCGGTTGATGTCCTGCAGGCTTTTCGCATGGAAGTACGGATCGGAATGCGGCTGCAGGTCGTCCGCGCCGCACAGGCCCGCGTAGCCCATGATCGTGCTGCCGCTGCCCGGCTCGTAGCCGGATTCGTCGGTGCCTTCGCCTTCGCAGCCGTTGAACGAGTGGACGGCGCCGAACTGGTGGCCGAGTTCGTGCGCGACGTAGTCGATGTCGAACGGATCGCCTTGCGGGTTCGCCTGGCCGGTCGAGCCGCCGCCCTTGGTCGCGCTCTGGCACGTCGAGGCGGCATAGGCGATGCCGCCGTCCGCGGTCGTCAACACGTGGCCGACGTCGTAGTTCGCGGTGCCGATGACGGCATCGAGATTCGCCGTGTTCTGGCCGACGTCGTTCAGGCTGTTGAGGTACGGATCGTTCGCGGCGTTCGCGTAGATCACGAGATCGTTGTTCGCGACGAGCGTCAGGTGGATCGCGAACTCCGACTCGTACACTTCGTTGACGCGGTTGAGCGTCGCGACGACGGCCGCGAGACCGCCCGACACGCTGCCGTTGCCGACGGCCGCCACGTACGGCGCGGTCGCGGCGACGGCGACGCGATAGTTGCGCCGCGTCGCGCCGGTGATCGTCGCCGGCGACGCCGGTGCGGCGCGCAGTTGGGCCGGCCGACGATCGAATGACGCATCGAAGCCGCACCGGAACGGTTGCGTGCGCGGCGGCAGCCGGTCGCGACGGTAGACGATATAGCGCCGGCTGTTCGCGTCGCCGAGGGGCGCGACGACGAAGCCGCCTTCCAGCGCGAACACGCGCACGTGCAGGCCGAGTTCGGACAGGTCGACGCGCGCGCGCCGGCCCTGCGCGTCGCGGCCGGCGAGGCTTTCGATCTGCGGAAACTTTTGCCGGAGCGCGGTCGGCATCGTGCCGGAGTCGGACAGCGCGAACGTGGAAACGCCGCCGTCCGGCAAGGGCAGCGACAGCAGGGCCGTGCCGCCGGGCGCGTCGCCGAACGCGTCGCGCAGTGCGGCGATGTCGAGCGCGACGATCCGGTAGTCCGCCGGCTGCGGCGCCGTCGGCGGCAATGCGGCCGTTGCCAGATCGGTCCACGGATCGGACGCCGCCCGCGCCGCGCAGGTGCCGATCGACAACAGCACCGCTGTCGCTACCCGTACTGTGGCCCGCATGCGCACGCTCCGATGGCCGCTACGCCGCGAGTGTGCCGGAATCGGTCCGGTTTGCCGTGTCGCGGCGCACTCAACCCGGATCGCCGATCCAGCGTTCGAGCTGCGCGGCGTCGATCTTGCCGAGCCGCTGCTCGAGCACGCGGCCGTCGCGGCCGATCAGCACGCTGTACGGCAGCGCGCCGTGCGTATTGCCGAACAGCGTGGTCGGGCTCGGCAGCGTGTCGCGCGCGAACACGATCGAATACGTGACCGGCGTGGTGTTGAGGAATTCCTTCACCGATGCCGGATCGTCGATCGCGAACCCGACCACTTCGACGCCCTTGTCGCGCTGCGCCTGATGGAAGCGTTCGAGTTCCGGCATTTCCTCGCGGCACGGCGTGCACCAGCTCGCCCAGAAGTTCACCACGACGAGTTTGCCGTCCCACGCCGATTGCGCGGCCGGCTGCCCGTCGAGATCGACCAGCGCGATGTCCGGGCGGCGATCGCCCTTGCGCGCGACCGGCACGCCCGGCGGCGCGGCCAGCTTCGTCGCGGCGATCCACGAATCGGCGAGCCAGCGGCCGGGGCGGGTCGTCGACATCGCGTCGGTCAGCCACGCGGGCGGACCCTTGCGGTCGAGAAAACTGCCGGCGACGAGACCGGCGACGGCCGCGCCGAGCGCGAGCCCGACGACGCCGGCGGCCTGGCGCGCGCGCATCAGCCGCCCGCCTTCTTCACGCGCGCGACGAACGCGCCGGCCTCTTCGAAGCCGATCAGGCGCGACGCGCGACGCTCCTTGCCGTCGGCACCGAAGAAGATCGTCGCGGGCGGGCCGAACAGCGAGAAATGCTTGAGCAGCGCCTGGTCGGTCTCGTCGTTCGCGGTGACGTCGGCCTTGAGCAGCACGTAGCCGGACAACGCGGCCTGCACGTCCGGTTTGGTAAACGTGAACTTCTCCATTTCCTTGCAGCTCACGCACCAGTCGGCGTAGAAGTCGAGCAGCACCGGCTTGCCGCCGGCGAGTTCGCGTTCGAGGTCGGCGACGCTCTTGATCGTGCGAAATTGCAGATGCTGCTCGGCCGCGGCACCGCCCGAACCCGCGATGCCCTTGAGCGGCTGCAGCACGTCGCGCGAACCGGCCGCGGCGCCGATCAGCTGCGCGGCGCCGGCGATCAGCGCGATCACGCCGAGCGCCTTCCACAGCTTCGTGAAGCCCGAGGCGTCGTCGGCGAGGCGTTCGAGCGCGCCCAGATAGATCGCGCAGGCGACCAGCAGCGCGCCGATCATCAGCATCACCCACACCGGATCGAGGATGCGCGAGAGCATCCAGATCGCGAGCGCGAGGAAGCTCACGCCGAACACGTTCTTGACCGCGTCCATCCACGCGCCGGCGCGCGGCAGCAGTTTGCCGGCCGCGGTGCCCGCGACGACGAGCGGCGCGCCCATGCCGAGCGACAGCACGAACAGCGCCAGGCCGCCGAACACCGGATCGCGCGTCTGGCTGATGTACAGCACGGCCGCGGCGAGCGGCGGCGCGACGCACGGACCGACGATCAACGCCGACAGCACGCCCATGATCGCGACGCCGACGAGCGAGCCGCCCTGCTGGCGATTGCTGACGTTCGCGATGCGGTTCTGCAGCGCGCTCGGCAACTGCAGTTCGTAGAAGCCGAACATCGACAGCGACAGCGCGACGAACAGCGTCGCGAAGCTCCACAGGATCCACGGTTTCTGGAACAGCGCCTGCAGGTTCGCGCCGACGAGGCCCGCCGCGACGCCGGCGATCGTGAACACGACCGTCGAGGCGAGCACGTAGACGAGCGACAGCACGAACGCGCGCTTCGTCGACACGTTATCGCCGGCGCCCGCGATGATGCCCGACAGGATCGGGATCATCGGAAACACGCACGGCGTGAACGCGAGCAGCAGGCCGAAGCCGAAGAACGACAAGAGCGCCCACAGGCGATTGCCCGACAGCTGCGACGCGAGCGCCTGTTCCTCGGACTGTTCCGCGGCCGGCGCCGCGACCGCATTCGCGGCCGACGCCTTGATCTCGGCCGCGCTCGCGGCCGGCAGGTCGAAGTCGACCGTGCGCGTCATGACCGGATAGCACACGCCGCCGTCTTCGCAGCCCTGGAATTCGGCGGACAGGCGCAGCTTGCCGGCGTCGCCGCGTTCGCGCGCGATCGAAATCGGCAGCTCCACCTGGTCGAAATACACGGTGACCTGACCGAAGTGTTCGTCCTGGTGCAGCTTGCCGGCCGGCCAGCGCAGCGCG
The DNA here is from genome assembly GCF_025717065.2 of Tahibacter soli. Lineage (GTDB taxonomy): Bacteria > Pseudomonadota > Gammaproteobacteria > Xanthomonadales > Rhodanobacteraceae > Tahibacter > Tahibacter soli. The sequence goes on from NZ_JAOVZO020000017.1 coordinate 365,989, forward strand.
CCGAGCTTGACGCCGGCGTCGGCGTCGGCCGGCACGGTCAGTACCGTCTTGTCGCGATACAGGTAATAGCCTTTCGGCATCGTCCAGCGCGCGAGGAGTTCGGTCGGGCCGAGCGCGATGGTTTCGAAACGGAACGCCTGTTCCGGCGGCAGCGGCAGTTTTTCGTCGCCCGGGACGGCGGCGTCGGCGCCGATCGCGTCCATGCCTTCGATCGGCGCGGCGGCCGGCTTGCCGAGGCTGCCGAGCGCATCCTTGAGCGAGCCGCCGCTCGCGACCGGGGCAGCCGGCGCGGTTGCGCCCGGCGGCGGCAGTTTCAGCGACAGCTTTGTCGTGGCCGGCGGATAGCAGATCTTCGGATCGAGCTCGTGGCAGCCCTGGATCTGCACCGACAGCTCGACGGTGTCGGCCGCGGGATCGGCGAGCGTGAACGGCTGCGTCGCGGTCGCCTGATGGTGGAACACTTCGACGTCGCCGAGGAATTCGTCGTGCTTGGGCTCGCCCGGCGGCAGGTCGAGCGTGCCGAGCGTCGTACCGGCACCGGCCTTCGTCTTGATGCGCGAGCGGTACAGGTAGTAGCCGTCCGCGATCGTCCATTCGAGCCGGACCGTGTCGCGCGTCGGCGCGGTCGCGGTCAGCGCGAACGCCTTTTCGACCGGCAGCAGGAGGTCGTCGGACTGCGCGTGCGCACCGGCGATCGCGACGAGACCGGCCAGGAAAGCGGCGAAACGGGCGAAACGGCGGTTCATTGCAGCTCCAATAGAGAAGGCCTGGCCAGACCGGTGCTACGCGGTCGCGCTTTCAATCCAGGCCAGGTAGTCGGGAAGCCCCAGGGCGACATCGACCGCGACGATTTCGGGAAGTTCATACGGATGCAGCTCGACGATGCACGCGCGCAGCGCGTCGAACCGTTCACGTGTGGTCTTTATCAGCAGCAGCAACTCCGCGTCGGTCCTGATCTCGCCTTGCCAGGCATAGGTGGACACGACGCCCGTGATGCGATTGACGCACGCGGCCAGGCGCTCGGCGACGAGCCGCCGCGCGAGGCGGTCGGCGACGTCCTGATCCGGGACGGTGCAATAGACGATCAGCGCGGACATGGCGCTCATCCGGCGGGCGACAGGGGGCGCGACGATACCGCCTGGGCCGGGGGCGGCACCAGGACCGCCGTGTGCGAATTCCGGCAGGCCGCGGCCTGTGGCCCCTTGAAAGGGGCGGCCGGCCGCCCAACGTGTCGGCCACGTCGACGGCATTGCGTCGTCACAACTTCCGGCTAAAATTGGCACTCACCTATCCCGAGTGCTAACAACCGGGGTAAACTCGTTTCGTTTCAGTCCTTTGTTCAACACTTTGAGGGAGTTCACATGAAGCTTCGTCCGTTGCACGACCGCGTCATCATCAAGCGCATGGAAGAAGAGCGCGTCTCGGCCGGCGGCATCGTCATCCCCGACAGCGCGACCGAAAAGCCGATCCGCGGCGAAGTCGTGGCCGCCGGCACCGGCAAGATCCTGGAAGACGGCAAGGTCCGTCCGATCGCCGTCAAGGCCGGCGACAAGGTGCTGTTCGGCAAGTACTCGGGCACCGAGGTCAAGGTGGACGGCGAGGAACTGCTGGTCATGCGCGAAGAAGACATCATGGCGGTGATCGAAGGCTGAGCGGAGCTCGCGGCGCGTCACTCGCAGCCCGGTCCGTAACGTCTTTCGTCCACGTCTTTCCCCATCAGAAAAATCAAAGGTAGATTCAACATGGCAGCCAAAGAAATCCGCTTCAGCGAAGACGCGCGCGCCCGCATGGTCCGCGGCGTCAACGTTCTCGCCAACGCCGTCAAGGCCACGCTCGGTCCGAAGGGCCGCAACGTCGTGCTCGAAAAGAGCTTCGGCGCGCCGACGATCACCAAGGACGGCGTCTCCGTCGCCAAGGAAATCGAACTCGCCGACAAGTTCGAGAACATGGGCGCGCAGATGGTCAAGGAAGTCGCTTCCAAGACCTCCGACGTCGCCGGCGACGGCACCACGACCGCCACGGTCCTGGCGCAGGCGCTGATCCGCGAAGGCATGAAGGCGGTCGCCGCCGGCATGAACCCGATGGACCTCAAGCGCGGCATCGACAAGGCCGTCTCGGCCGCCGTGACCGAGCTCAAGGCGCTGTCCAAGCCGACCGCCGACGACAAGGCGATCGCGCAGGTGGGCACGATCTCGGCCAACTCCGACGCGAACATCGGCGAAATCATCGCCACCGCGATGAACAAGGTCGGCAAGGAAGGCGTCATCACCGTTGAAGAAGGCTCGGGCCTGGACAACGAACTCGACGTCGTCGAAGGCATGCAGTTCGACCGCGGCTACCTGTCGCCGTACTTCATCAACAACCAGCAGTCGATGCAGGCCGAACTCGACGATCCGTACATTCTGCTGCACGACAAGAAGATCTCGAACGTCCGCGAACTGCTGCCGGTGCTCGAAGGCGTCGCCAAGGCCGGCAAGCCGCTGCTGATCGTCGCCGAGGAAGTGGAAGGCGAAGCGCTGGCCACCCTCGTGGTCAACACGATTCGCGGCATCGTCAAGGTCTGCGCCGTCAAGGCGCCGGGCTTCGGTGACCGTCGCAAGGCGATGCTCGAAGACATGGCCGTCCTGACCGGCGGCACCGTGATCTCCGAAGAAGTCGGCCTGCAGCTCGAGAAGGCCACGATCAAGGATCTGGGCCGCGCCAAGAAGATCGTCGTGTCGAAGGAAAACTCCACGATCATCGACGGCGCCGGCGAAAGCGAGACGATCCAGTCGCGCATCAAGCAGATCAAGGCGCAGATCGAAGAGACGAGCTCCGACTACGACCGCGAGAAGCTGCAGGAACGCGTGGCGAAGCTCGCCGGCGGCGTGGCGGTGATCAAGGTCGGCGCCGCGACGGAAGTCGAAATGAAGGAAAAGAAGGCTCGCGTCGAAGACGCGCTGCACGCCACGCGCGCGGCCGTTGAAGAAGGCGTCGTGCCGGGCGGCGGCGTCGCGCTGATCCGCGCGCTGCAGAACATCTCGGCGGTCAAGGGCGACAACGAAGACCAGAACCACGGCATCAACATCGCCAAGCGCGCGATGGAAGCGCCGCTGCGCGAAATCGTGTCGAACTGCGGCGAAGAGCCGTCGGTCGTGCTGAACAAGGTCGTCGAAGGCAAGGGCAACTACGGCTACAACGCCGCGACCGGCGAATACGGCGACATGATCGCGTTCGGCATCCTCGATCCGACCAAGGTCACGCGCTCGGCGCTGCAGAACGCGGCTTCGATCGCCGGCCTCATGATCACGACCGAAGCGATGGTCGCCGAAGCGCCGAAGAAGGAAGCGGCGGCCGGCGGCCACGACCACGGCGGTGGCGGCGGCATGGGCGGCATGGGCGGCATGGACTTCTGATCGACGCGCAAGCGCCGATAAAGTCAGCAAGGCAAAGCCCCGCGGAGACGCGGGGCTTTTTTATTTTCCGCGACGTTTTCAAACGCGACGGTTCGCGTTGCGAAGTTTGCGCGAGGCATTCGCGCACACCCCTGCCGAAAGTACGTGACCTCGTTGCAGCGCTGCCGAAAGTCCCGTGTTCGTGATGCGATTCCTGCGCTCATTGCATTTCGATGCAGCCTTTTGCGCCCGAACGGCGTCTAGTGAGTCATGCCGACGCGAAGAGAAAAACGCACCGGCTGGCGATCAACGATCGCGCCCACTCGCAAACGGCATTGCCGGCCCGCCTGCCGGCCCAGGAGACGACCATGAAAGCTTCCTTCTTGACCCTCGCGCTGATTCTCGCCGCTTCCCCCGCGTTCGCCGGCAAGCAGCACATCGACCTCAACGATCTCGCCGCCGAAACCGATATGAGCGCGCGCCAGGTGGCGATGGTGCTCGGCGCGTCCGGCGCCTATCCCGAATTCAAGGCCTCGTACGCGCAGATGAAAGCCAAGTTCGTCGCGGCCGTCGGTCAGCGCCGCTACGAATCGCTCGCCGCCGCCGTCAAGGCGCAGGAAGACGGGCAGCAGCTGTATGCGCGCAACGTCGCGTCGCGCGATTCCGACTCGTAAGAACAGCCGGGTCTGCGGCGCCGCGCACGGACGGCGCGGCGCCGCGACAGGGCAGCGACTGAAAAAAGCCGGATCGAATCAGGCCGTCTCGAGCTTCGCGTAGGCGAGCACGAGCCACTTCGATCCGGCGTTCTCGAAGTTCACCTGCACGCGCGTGTGTTCGCCGGCGCCTTCGTAGTCGGTCACGACGCCGCTGCCGAACGTCGCATGCACCACGCGTTGGCCGAGCTTGAGCGCGCGATCCTCTTCGATCGGCGTCGCGTAGCGGCTCGTGTATGCGGGCCGGCTCACCTGCACGCGCGGGCGCACTTCGGTGACGAGGTTCGGCGGAATTTCCGAGAGAAACCGCGACGGCCGCTGATAGCTTTCCGAACCGTGCAGCCTTCGCGATTCGGCATAGCTCAACGTGAGCAGCTCGCGTGCGCGCGTGATGCCGACGTACGCGAGGCGGCGTTCTTCTTCGAGCCGGCCGGGCTCGTTGAGCGAGCGATCGCTCGGAAACAGGCCGTCTTCCATGCCGACGAGAAACACGACCGGAAACTCGAGCCCCTTCGCCGTGTGCAAGGTCATGAGCTGCACGCAGTCCTTGCCCGGATCGGCCTGGCCTTCGCCGGCTTCGAGCGCCGCGTGCGACAGGAACGCCGCGAGTTCGGTCAGGTTCGCCTCTTTGTCTTCCTGCGTGAGCTTGAAGCGGCTCGCGACGTTCACGAGTTCGTCGAGGTTCTCCACGCGCGTTTCGGCGCTGCCCCGCGCATCCTTCTCGTAGTAGTCGCGCAGGCCCGTCTGCACGATGACGTGATCCATCTGCTCGGCGAGCGTGATGCCGGCGTCTTCTTCGGCGATCGCCGATCCGGTGAGGAGGTCGGGCGCCGCCGCCGCGACCGCGCGCGCCGGCCCCAGGCATTCGCGCGCGAGCTTCTCGGTCAGCTCGACGAACGCGCGCAGCGCCGACTTGCTGCGCGACGCGAGCTCGTTGCCCGACAGCGCGCCGAGCGCGGCTTCCCACAGCGAACTGGCGTTGCGGCGCGCGCTCTGGCGCACGAGATCGAGCGTGCGCTCGCCGATGCCGCGCGGCGGCGTGTTCACCGTTCGCTCGAACGCCGCGTCGTCGTGGCGGTTGGCGACGATGCGCAGGTAGGCGAGCGCGTCCTTGATTTCCGCGCGATCGAAGAAGCGTTGGCCGCCGTACACGCGATACGGCATGCGGTACTGGTTGAACTGTTCTTCGAACACGCGCGACTGCGCGTTCGAGCGATACAGGATGGCCACGTCCGACGCCGCGCCGTCGCCCGCGACGTACTCGCGGATGCGCTCGACGACGTAGCGCGCCTCGTCCTGCTCGTTGTAAGCCGCGTAAAGCTGGATCGGCGTGCCGCTTTCTCCCGAAGTCCACAATTGCTTGCCGAGGCGGCTCGGGTTGTGCGCGATCACCGCGTTCGCGGCCTTGAGGATCGTCGCGGTCGAGCGGTAGTTCTGCTCGAGGCGGATCGTTTTCGCGCTCGGATAGTCGCGCAGGAACTGCTGCACGTTCTCGACCTTCGCGCCGCGCCAGCCGTAGATCGCCTGGTCGTCGTCGCCGACGACGAACACGCGGCCGGTGTTGCCGGCGAGCACGCGGATCCACGCGTACTGCAGGCTGTTCGTATCCTGGAACTCGTCGATCAGCAGGTGCCGCCAGCGTTCCTGGTAGTGCGCCAGCAGCGACGCGTCTTCGAGCCACAGCTCGTGCGCGCGCAGCAGCAGCTCGGCGAAATCGACGAGGCCCGAGCGTTTGCACACCGCTTCGTAGTCGCGATAGATGTCGAGCAGCGTGCGCGTGACCGGGTTGTCGCCGTGCTCGATCGCGTCGGGCCGCCTGCCTTCGTCCTTCGCGTTGTTGATGAACCACGTCGCCTGGCGCGCGGGCCAGCGCGCCTCGTCGAGGTCGAGGCTCTGGATCACGCGCTTGACGAGCCGCTGCTGGTCGTCGGCGTCGAGAATCTGAAACGTTTCGGGCAGGCGCGCCTCGCGCCAGTGGCGGCGCAAGAGGCGGTGCGCGATGCCGTGGAACGTGCCGATCGACAGGCCGCGCGTGCCGTGCTCGATCAGGTGTTCGCAGCGCCCGCGCATTTCGCCGGCGGCCTTGTTCGTGAACGTCACCGCGAGTATCGAGTACGGCGACACGCGCTCGACTTCGAGCAGCCACGCGATGCGGTGGATCAGTACGCGCGTCTTGCCGGAGCCGGCGCCGGCGAGTACGAGGTAGTGGCCGCTCGGCGCGCTGACCGCTTCGCGCTGAGCCGGGTTCAAGTGATCGAGCAGGTGGGAGACGTCCATCGAGCGATTTTATCCGAGTGCGCCGACCGCATGCGGACGCGCGCGCGTTGCGGGTGCGCGGAACGCGGCGTACGCTCGGTCGTCATCGCGAACGCGGACGCAATCGATGCCCGGGCAACCTGTGCTGTTCGTCGGCCACGGCACGCCGATGAACGCGATCGACGACAATCGCTGGAGCCGCGGCTTTCGCGCGCTCGGCCGGTCGCTCGCGAAACCGCGCGCGGTGCTCGCGATCTCGGCGCACTGGTATCTGCCGGCGAGCGCCGTCACGGCGCAGGAGCATCCGAAGACGATTCACGACTTCGGCGGATTTCCCGAACCGCTGTACGAGGTGCAGTATCCGGCGCCGGGCGATCCCGCCTTGGCCGCCGACGTCGTCGCGCTGTCGCAGGGGCAGGTGCTCGCCACGCGCGACTGGGGCCTCGATCACGGCACGTGGAGCGTACTGCGGCATCTGTTTCCCGACGCTGACGTGCCGGTCGTGCAGCTGTCGATGGACACGCGCCTGACGATGCGCGAACACGTCGAACTCGGCGCGCGAATGATGCCGCTGCGCGAGCGCGGCGTGCTGATCGTCGCGAGCGGCAATCTCGTGCACAACCTCGCGCACGCGTTTCGCGCGTGGCGCGCGGGCGACCGCGCGACGCCCGACTGGGCGATCGCGTTCGACGCCGACGTCGCGCAAGCGCTCGAACGCGGCGATCGCGACTTTCTGGAAAATGCGCTCGACAGCGAAACCGGACGCGACGCGCATCCGACGCCCGAGCACTATCTGCCGCTGATGTACGCGATCGGCGCGGGCGGCGGCGACGCGGTCGCGTTTCCGATCGACGGTTTCGACATGGCGTCGCTGTCGATGCGCTGCGTGCGGTTCGGATGAACGCTCACCGCGCATCGCCGCGCAGCCGCGCGGCGACGGCGCGGTAGCGCGGATCGCGTTCGACCAGCGGCATCGACACGACGCGTCCGGCCGGCAGCGCGAGCAGTTCGCGCACGATCGCCGCGCCTTCGTCGACGTCGCCGAGCCGCAGATGGATCTCCGCGAGCGTCGCCGGATAGTACGGCCCGTCGACCGCGTCCTGGCTCACGGGCAGCAGATCCACGGCGCGCTTGCCCGAGCGGATCGCGGCATCTTTTTCGCGCAGTCCGGCCTGGGCGAGGCCGAGGAGGCTCACGACGGCGGGATTGTCCGGCTGCGCATCGAACATCGATTGCAGCAGGCCGCGCGCGACGCCGTACTCGCGTTGCGCGCCGGCTTCGTCGCCGCGCGCCTGCAGCGCCTGCGCGCGCAACAGGCTCGACGGGACGTAGCCGGGCGTCCACGGCGCTTCGATCAGGGCCGGCGCGCCGTCGAGGATGGCGATCGCCGCGTCGAAGTCGCTCGCCGCCCACGCGGCGGCGAAGCGCAGGGCCGACGCGAGGCCTTCGGGATCGACGCCGGGCGGTATCGCGTCGAGCGCGCGCCGCGCGCGCTCGACGTCGCCGCGCAGAAGGATGCAAAGCCCTTGCGACAGCGATGCGGCGTAGCTGTTCGGATTGACCGCGCGCGCGCGGTCGTAGGCCGCTTCGGCTTCGTCGTAGCGGCGCAGCATCGTCAGGCTGTCGCCGAGCAGCGCCGGAAACTGCGGGTTGCGCGGATCGAGCACCGACGCGCGCTCGTAGCCGACGAGCGCCGCCTCCCAGCGGCCGAGCCGGCGATCGACGTTCGCGATCGACGCGTTGACGTCGGCGTTGTTGGGCAGGTCGCGCCGCGCGCGTTCGAACTCGGCCAGCGCCGCGGCGTAGTCGCGCCGCCCGTAGTAGTGCGCGTAGCCCATCGCGACGTGCGCGAGCGCCAGGTCGGGTTCGAGTTCGAGCGCGCGTTCGGCGGCGACGCGGCCGGCCGCCGCGCGTTCCGGCGTGTGATCGATGTCGAGCCAGTACGCGTGGCTTTCCAGATACGACAGCCGCGCATAGGCGAGCGCGAACTTCGGATCGCGCGCGATCGCCTTCGCATAGAACTCGCGCGCGATCGCGGTCGATCCGGCCGGGCTCGTCGCGTTGCCCGACTCGATCTGCAGCGCCGCGTATTCGGCCTGGAGGAACAGGTCGTACGCGATCGCGTCGCGCGTGGGCAGGCTCGCCACGCGCGTGGCCTCGCTCGGCAGGAGCTGCGCCTCGAGCGCCGCGGCCACCTGTTCGGCGACGTCGCGCTGCACTTCGAATGCCTGATCGAGCGTGCGCGTATACGACTGCGCCCACAGATGGTCGCCGTTGCGGCCGTCGATCAGCTGCACGTTGATGAGCACCTGGTCGCCGGAACGCTGCACGCTGCCTTCGAGCACGGTCGCGACGCCGAGCTGCGCGACGATCGCCGGCAGGTCGTCCGGATGGCTCTGGTAGTGCTCGGTCGAGGCGCGCGATACGACGCGCAGCGCGCCGATGCCGGCGAGCTTCGTCAAGATCGTTTCCTGGATGCCGCTCGCGAAGTACGCGTTGCCGGGATCGGCGCTGAGGTTTTCGAACGGCAGCACGGCGACCGATCGCGGCGACGGCCCCGTCGCGGTCGCCGGCGGCTTCGGCGCTTGCAGGCGTATCGCGTCGCGCCACACGACGATGCTCGCGATCGCAATCGCGAGCGCCACGAGGCCGGCCGCGACGAATCCGATCGAGCGCGGCGGCGGCGCGTTCGGCGTCATGCTTGCCCGATCCGCCGCGGACGTCGCGCGCGGACCGGGTTCGGGCGTCGCGACGGGTTCGGCCGGCACGACCGCTTCGGGCGCGGCCGGCGCGGGTTCGTGCAGCGGCGCGATGAAGCGATAGCCGTGGCCGCGCACCGTCTCGATGTACTGCGGCGCGTCGCCGGTATCGCCGAGCGCCTTGCGCAGCGCGGAGAGGTTCCACGTCAGGCTGTGCTCCTCGACGATCGTGTCGGGCCACAGCGCCGCGATCAGCGCGTCGCGCGAGCGCAGGTGCCCGGCGTTTTCGATCAGCGCGAGCAGCAGGTCGAAGGTCTTGCGGGTCAGCGCCACGTCGGCGCCGTCGCGGCGCAGCCGGCGCTCGGCGACGTCCAGCTCGAACGGGCCGAAGACGTAGCGCGTGCCGCTCTCGGGCTCGGGTTTGCGGGTCATCTTCAGGCGGTACCGCGGTCTCACACTCAAATCACACGCAATTTACACGCCCCTGGGAGGCGAGAGTAGGAGGGCCGTCCCGATACTCGCCGCCGCCTCGCCTCGACGCGAGAGCGACGAGAAACACCATCGGGAGGGTTGCGCTTGAACGTTCAGAAGTTTTCCGCTTGCCTGATTCTCTGCGCCGCGAGCATCGGTGCATTCGCAGCGCCCCGCGGCGCCTGCACGTCTATCCGTCCATCCGTCTGTACGTCGAGCGTCATGTCGACGCTCGGGGTCGACGAATGGTGGGAGCAGAAGGTCGGTGCCGACGACGGCGCGGCCGGCGACGTGTTCGGCTTTTCCGCCGCGATCGACGGCGACGTCGCGCTGATCGGCGCGGCGCAGGGCACCGCCGCGCCGACCGGCACTTCCAACGGCGGCCCCGGCGCGGCCTACGTTTACACGCGCACGGCACGGCTGTGGTCGTTCGCGCAGAAACTCGTGCCGAGCGACGGTACGGACGACGACCAGTTCGGCTACGCCGTCGCGCTCGACGGCGACACCGCGCTCGTCGCGGCAGCCTTCGGCGACGTCGGCAAGAACGTCAACCAGGGCGCCGTCTACGTGTTCACGCGCGGCCCCGGCGGTTGGACGCAGGTGCAGAAGCTCGTCGCCGACGACGGCGCGGCCGGCGACCAGTTCGGATGGTCGATCGCCGTCGACGGCGATCTGGCGATCGTCGGCTCGCGCGGTTCGGACATCGGCGCCAACGGTTCGCAGGGCGCGGCCTACGTGTTCGCGCGCGCCGGCGGCACATGGACACAGGCCGCGAAACTCGTCGATTCGGCCGGTGCCGCGAACGACCAGTTCGGTTACTCGGTGGCCCTCCACGGCACGACGGCGCTCGTCACCATACCCAACGGCGACGCCACGCAGGGTGCGGCGGTGTTCTTCGACGGTGCCGGCGGCACGTGGACGCAAGGCCAGCGCATCGCGGCCGACGACGGCGTCGCGGGCGAAAACTACGGCTATTCGGTCGCGTTCGACGGCACGACGGCGCTCGTCAGCTCGCCGTTCGCGACGGTCGGCAACCCGTTCCAGGGCGCGGTCTACGCGTACGAGAAGACCGGCGGCACGTGGACGCAGACGCAGAAGCTCGTCGCCGACGACGGCCAGTTCTTCGACGTGTTCGGCATCGCGCTCGCCGTCGACGGCGACGACGCGATCGTCACCGCGCCGTTCTTCGATGCGAGCAACGGCACCGCGTACCGGTTCGTGCGCAGCGGCGGCACGTGGACGCAAGCCGACAAGATCGTCCCGGCCGACGCCGTGTCGGGTCAGGGTTCGGCGTTCGGCTATGCCGTCGCGCTGTCGGGCGGCAGTTTCGTGGTCGGCCAGGCGCTGGCGAACAACGGCAACGCGTACCAGGGCGCGGCCTATTTCTACGAACCGGCGCCGACCGACGCGATCTTCGCGAACGGGTTCGAAGCGGCGCAGTAAGCGGCAAGGCCCTGCCGGCCGGGCCGGCAGGGCGACGCGCGTGATCATGCCGCGCGTCGAAATACGGGAAGTCAGGCATGAACGCCAGCCACGACTTCCTCAACGCCCGTGGTGCGGCAACCGACGCGCCTTGCGGTATCGCTCGCGAGATCGAGCACGAGCAGACCGTTCCGGTGACGATCGCGCGCGAAACGATTCTCGCGTGGTCGGCCGCGCGCGATATCGAGCGGCTCGGCGCACTGTGCCGGCTGATCCAGGCGCCGAACGTCGCGGTCGAACCGCCGCTGTCGTTCGCCGAATACGCCGGCATCGTGCTGCCGTATCTGCGGCGCTGCATCGACGAAGATCCGCGCGGCGAATGGGCCGAGTCGCGCGCGTCGGCGGCGACGACCTTCCGCCACTGGTTCGCGTGGCTGTGGCGTCATCGCGCACGCTGGCAGAGCGAGCTGTTGCGGCTCAAGGCGTGGCTGCACGAAACCGTCGCGGCGGCCGACGAGGCGACGCGCGCCTGCCTCGTCGCCGCCGTGCTCGAACCGCTCCTCGACGATCCGGCGATCGCGCGGTATTTCGCCGACTGGCGCGCGATGCCGGCAACGGCGCGGGCCTACGCCGATGCGTTCCGCCGGCGCGAGACGCGACGATTGATCGATGCGGCGTGATGCGGGCGTATCAGCCGGCAGTCCCGCGAACCACCGCGAACTCCCGCGCATTCTCATGCCACCGCGGCGTATCGAGAATGCGCGGGATCACGTCTTCGGTGCGGTCGACGAGCGACCACATCTGCCCGTGTTCCGGATTCATGAACCGCTCGTCGATCACCTGCTGCATGAACGTCTGCAGCGGCGCGTAGAAGTTCTTCGTGTTCAGCAGAATGATCGGACTGAAGTACAGCGCGAGGCGCTTCAACGTGATCGCTTCGAACAGCTCTTCGAGCGTGCCGCAGCCGCCGGGCAGCGCCACGACCGCGTCGGAACCGGTCAGCAGCCGATGCTTGCGCTCGCGCATGTCCTCGACGATTTCGAGGTTCGCGATGCCGGGGTGCTGCCATTCCACCTCGGTCATGAAGCGCGGAATGATGCCGATCACGCGACCGCCCCTGGACAGCGCGCCGTCGGCCACCGCGCCCATCAGGCCCGCGCCGCCGCCGCCGTAGACCGTCGTGTAGCCCGCGTCGGCGAGGCGCGCGCCGAGATCGAACGCGGCTTCCTTGTAGATCGGGTCGACTTCGTTGCTCGACGCACAATAGACGCAGATGCGCATGATCGTTCCGTGCCGAAAAGATCGCGCATTCTACGTCACGCGCCTGTCGCCGCCGCATCGACGCCGGGTGCGCGTCAGGCCGTTCTGGCCGGCGCCGGCAGCACGACCGCGCCCGGAAACTCGCGCGCGGCGGCGGCCGGGTCGGCGATGCCGAGCGCGTGCCGCCCGAACGCGTCGAGTCCGTCCGCGCCGCCAATGCGCCGCACCTCGACGAGCACGCGCACCAGCCGCCCGAACGTTGCCGCGAGCCGGCGAAACAGTTCCGCGTAGGCCGCGCGCGCGGCGTCGGCGAGGTCTGCGTAGGCGCGGCTGCCGAGGTCGAAGAAATAGCGCAGGCTCACGAGCCGCCGCTGCGCCTGTTGCGGATACAGGCCGGCGATCAGCAGGCATCGGTCGCCGACGTCGCGCAGGTTGTCGCGGCGCGAGACGCCCGCGTCGTCGAGCGCGGCGAAGTAGTCGAGCGCGAGCACGTGGCCGCCAAGGCCGGCATCGCGCAGGTGGCGCATCAGGAGGAAGACGAGATACGCCTCGATCTCGTCGTCGAGCGCTGCTGCGCCGCGCCGCTGCGCCTCGCGCACGAGGTCGTGCCATAACGCGGTCGCCGCGGTGTCGGTGAGGATCGTGCTCATGGCGCATCTCCTGCCGTTTGGTGTTTCATACAGCAAGAGACGCGCCACGGGCATGCGACGGTTGTGAATATTCGCCAACGCGCGACTACTGGAAACCGTCCGCGAAGATGCGGTCGGTGCAGTCGAACACCTGGCGCGGATCGATCACGACGTGGAAGGTCGTACCGGCAGGCAGCGCGGAATAGCCGAAGATGCGCCAGGTGCCGTCGCTGCCGTAGTAGACGTCGTGATTGCCGACGACGGTCGACCCTGACCACAGCCGCGTCGTGTTCACCTGCGCGCACGGCACCCCGTTGAGCAGCGGGTGATCGAGCACGATCGAACTCGAGCCGCCGGCCGCCGACACGCGGAACGCGTTCGGGCTTTCCGGCTGCGCGTAGACGTTGAAGCCCGCGTTCGCCGGCATCGTCGCGCCGCCGCTGTCGAGATTCGCGATCTGCCAGCGGCTCGTCGCGCCGGAATAGACGAGGCCGATCGGATGCGCGTTGTAGATGCCGCTGCCGGCGCTCCAGTTCTGCGTCGCGAGCACGATGTAGCCCGGCACGTTGTTGGTCGATCCGCTGTCGATTTCCGTGAAGCGCCCGACCGTGTTCGCGGCCGTGGAGACGTGGCGGAACGAGCCGCTGCCCGGTGCCGGCGCGAAGACGTTGAACTTCGCGCCGCCGGGCATCGGCGTGGCCGCATCCTCGTTGAACACGCGCCAGCGCGCCGACGCGTAGTACACGCCGAACGGCTGATCGTTCGCGACGCCGGGACCGGCGAGGTTGCCGCCGAAGTTCGGCGTGGCCATGAGGTTCGCCGCGCTCTGCGCGTTCGCGCCCGGGTGATCGAACGTGCTGATGTAGCTCGACGTGTTCGCGGGCGTCGCCGTGTGCCGGAACGACAGGTCGCCGTATTCGTACGCGCCGATATCCGCGTCGTCGCCGCCGCCGGCCTCCTTGATGCGGCGCAGACCGTCCGCGTCGACGACGGGCAGTCCGTTGAAGATCAGGCCGAAGCCGAGCGTCGCCGTGTCGGCCGCGTCGATCGCCGGCGACGTCGCGGTGAGGCGCGGCGCGGTATTGCTCGCCAGCTGCGCCGCCGCGGTGATCGTGTGCGCGCCGGTCGCGACGCTCGTCGCGCCGTTGAGCAGGTTGTAGTCGTTCGCGAGGTCCGGCGTGAGCGCCGCGTTGAACGACAGTGTCGTATTTGCAACGACGAGATTGTTCTTCACGAGGCCTGCGATCGCCGCGCTCGCGCTCGTGCCGCCCGACCACTGGCTCGCGAGAATGCCGTAATTGCAGCGCGAAATCGTGTTGTTCACCGCCTGCGCGTCGAGCGTGCCGTTGTTGACGACGAGGCCGATGCCGGTGCCGCCGTCCGGCGCGCAGACCAGCACGTTGTTGTACAGCCGTGCCGCGTAGTTGCTCGCCGTCGACGAGAACAGGCCTTCGGACACGTAGATGCCGGCGCGAAAGAAACCGCCGCGCACCTCGTTCGCGTGCGCCTTGAACGTGCCGGCCGCGTTGCCTGCGGCGTCGAGCAGGATGCCGGCGCCCGATACCGCGGTCGGCGACGTATTCGTCACGCGGTTGTACAGCGCGCTCGCATCGAGCGTCGCGCCGCCGCTCGCGGCGAATTCGACGAGACCGTTGTTGAGGCCGAGCGGCCGGCCGCTGACGCGGTTGTCGTAGACGGTCGCCTCGACCGTGCCGCCGTTCGCGGCGACACGGATGTACGACGCCGCGCCGGCCGGCGTCTGCGTCAGCGTCATGCGGCGCACGTCGTAGCGCGCGGTGCCGGTCCCCGCGTAGGCGAGCCAGACATAGCCGTCGGTCAGCGTCAGGCCCGAGAGATTGACGGTCAGGTCGCCCGCGATCGCCGACGAGCTGACGACGATCCAGCGCGTTCGCGCGAGCGACGGGTGATGGCCCGCGCCGGCGCCGAGCGTCAGGCTGCGGTTGTACAGGTTCAGGTTTTCGTCGATCGGCGTGTCGGTGACGATATCGATCGCGCGGCCGTCCGCGACGCCGTCGATGCACGCCTGCAGCGTGGCGTTGCACGGCGGGGCGCCGGGCCAGTTCACCGGCGGCGAGCCGGCGTGCGCGGTGCCTGCGAGGACGGCGAGCGCCGCGGCGATGGTGCGAGCTTGCATAGCGTGTTTCCTCCTATTCGTGCCGGTTGAAGCGCGAAACGGGGGAAACGCAGGACATCGGTTATGGCTTGAACGAGGCTCGTTCGTCGCGCAGCGCGCGCGGGCGGTACGCAAGATCGGCGAGGCGTGCGTCGGCGGCGGCGAGCGCGGCAGTGCGTTCCGCGACGCCGGCGGCGCAGCGCGCGAGCACGAGATGCGCGCCGGCGGCGTCCGGGCGTTGCGTCAGACCGCTGCGGTCGAGCTGTTCGGCGAGCGTGCGTACGCGGTCGAGGTCGACTTTGCACCGGTCGGCCGCGCGTGCGCGCAGCAGCGCGAGTTCGACGCCGGCGCGATTCGGATTCGCGCTCGGCAGGCCCTGGTCCGCCGCGGCGAGCGCCGCGGCCGCTTCGCGCTCGGCAGCGTCGCGCTCGCCGAGCGCGAGCAGCAGGCGCGCGCACGCGGCATGTGCCTGCGCCGCGTCGCCGCTGTTCGCGCCGAGGCGCGCGTCGACGATCGCGAGCGCGTCGACGCAGGTCGCACGCGCGGCCGGATCGCCGAGCTCGTACTGCGTCGCGGCGAGGCCGAGCTTGCCGACGCCGATGAGGTAATGGTCGGCACCGAGCGATTCGGCGACGATCGCGAGCGCTTCGCGCTGGTCGGCGAGCGCCGTGTCGAGATCGCCGGCGAACCGCTCGAACGACGCGAGGTTGTACAGCATCGTCGCGACCGTCGGATGCTTCGCGCCGTACGCCTTGCGCGAGACGGCGATCGCTTCGCGCGTGCGTGTGATCGCCGTCGCGGCATCGCCCTGCCGCCACGCCAGCGCGCCGAGCGAGTTGAGCGTGTTGGCGACGTCGGGATGCGCGTCGCCGAACGTCGCGCGCTGAATCGCCAGCGCCCGCGCAAAAAACGAGGCCGCTGTCGCGCGGTCGCCCGCGCGGCTGTGTGCCACGCCGAGTTCGAACAGCGTCTGCGCGTAGTCCGGATGGGTCTCGCCGAGCAGCTCGTGTCGCGACTTTTCCGCTTTCTGCAATATTTCCATCGCTTCGGCCGCCGCGCCGCGCTGCAGCAGCACCACCGCGAGATCGTGCTCGATGCGCGCGGTCGCCGTGTGTTCCTCGCCGTGCAACGAACGCGACAGATCGAGCGCGGCGCGCAGGTTCTCCTCGGCGCCGGGCAGGTCGCCCGCGCGAAAACGCACCGCGCCGAGCGCGGCGAGGTCGCGCAGGCGCGTCGCGTCGTCCGAACCCGCCTTGATCGCCTGGTCGAGCAGCTTGCGCGCCGCGTCCGGCTGGCCGCGTTCGACCAGCACTTCGGCCAGCCGTACGCGCGCTTCGCCGCGGCTGGCCGGCGCGTCGTCCTGTGCGAGCGCCGCGCGCAGATCGGCTTCCGCGGCGTCGAGATTGCCGTTCGCGGCCCGCACGCGGCCGAGTTCGATGCGCGCTTGCGCGGCGACCTCGCCGCTCGCGCCGGCCGCGACCGCCGCCTGCGCGAGCGCCGCCGCGCGATCGAGCGCGCCGAGCTGCCGGTATGCGGAAGCGAGCGTGGTGGAGAGTTCGGCTTCGAGTTCCGGATGTGCCGCCAGCGTTTCGGCGAGCCGCGCCTCGCCGCGCTCGACGAGTTCGCGCGCGCCGATCGCGCGGCCCTTGCTCTCGTCCGGCGTGACGCCGTCGAACAGCGCGAGCACGAAGTTTTTCACCGCGCCGGCGCGTGCCGCTTCGGCCTGCGCCGCGAGCGCCGCCGCCTGCGCGCGTCGCGATTCGTGCAGCGTCGCGACCGTGCCGGCGACGAGGCTCGCGACGACGAGAACGGCCGCGACCGAGCCGACGCGATGGCGCGCGAAGAACTTGCGCAGGCGATACGCGACGCTTGCGCGGCGTGCGGCGATCGGGCGCGCGGCGAGATGCGCGCGCACGTCGGCCGCGAGCGCGGCCACGCTCGCGTAGCGGCGCTGCGGTTCCGGCGCGAGCGCGGTGGCGACGATCGTGTCGAGATCGCCGCGCAGCCTGGCCGCGAGCACGCGCGGCGTCGTGCCTCGCGCCCGTGCGAGCGCCTCGCGCGCATCGTGGCGCGCGTACGCGCCGGACGGCAGCCGTTCGGTCGCTTCGGTGCCGGGGCGCGGGCGCGTGCCGGCGAGCAATTCGTGCAGAAGTACGCCGAGTGCATAAATATCGACGGCGGTGGTCGCGACGCCGCCGGCGAATTGTTCCGGCGCGGCGTAGGCCGGCGTCAGGCGGCGCAGGCCCGTCTGCGTGTCGCCGTCGCGCTCGGCCTCGTCGAGCAGCCTGGCGATACCGAAATCGAGCAGCTTCGGCCGGCCGGCCGTGTCGACGAGGATGTTCGCGGGCTTCAGGTCGCGGTGCACGATCAGCGCGCGGTGCGCGGCGTCGACCGCGTCGCACACCGTCAGGAACAGCTCGAGCCGCGCGTCGACGGTCGCGCATCTCGCATCGCACCAGTGCGTGATCGCTTCGCCGTCGACGAGTTCGAGCGCGAACCACGGCACGCCTTCGGGCGTGAAGCCGCCGTCGATCAGCCGTGCGATCGACGGGTGCTCCAGGCGCGCGAGGATGCGCCGCTCGCGGCGAAAACGCGCCTGTTCGGCCGGATCGCGCAGCCCCACGCGCAACAGCTTCACCGCGACGCGCTGCGTGTAGCCGTCGGCGTCGCGCTCGGCGCGATAGACGCTGCCGCTGCCGCCTTCGCCGATGCGCTCGACGAGGCGATACGGCCCGACCTCACGCGGATCGTGACCGTCCGGCACGGCGATCAGCGCTTCGGCGTAGTTCGCGCTGCTGCCGTCGAGAAAGCCCGCTTCGTCGCCGCGCGCGAGCAGTCGTTCGAGCAGCGCGCGCAACTCGTCGTCGGTCACTTCGCGCGCGAGAAACGCGGCGCGCTCGCCGGGTGCGAGATCGAGCGCGCGGTCGACGAGCGGGGCGAGCTCGCGCCAGCGGGCCGCGACCGGATCGGTCACGGCGCGACCGCGAGCGCGTGATGCAGAAACAGCCGCGCCTTGTTCCAGTCGCGCACGACGCTGCGCGAGGCGACGCCGAGCACCGCGGCGACCTCCTCGACCGACAGTCCGGCGAAGAAGCGCAGCTCCACCACGCGTGCGAGCCGCGCGTCGAGGTCGGCCAGCCGCGTCAGCGCCGCGTCGAGCGCGACCATTTCGCCGGCGATGCAGTCGACCGGCAGTTCGGCATCGGTCCAGTCGAGCGCCGCCTGGCCGCCGCCGCGCTTCTGCGCGCCGCGCCGGCGCGCGTGGTCGACGAGGATGTGACGCATCGCGGTGGCCGCGTAGCCGAGAAAATGGGCGCGGTCCTGCCACACGGCGTCGCGCTGGTTGACGAGGCTCAGGTAGGCCTCGTGCACGAGCGCGGTCGTCGACAGCGTGTGCGCGCCGTCGCCGGCGAGATAGCGGTGCGCGAGCTGGCGCAGGCGGTCGTAGACCTGCGGCAGCAGTTCGTCGACGGCGCGACGGTCGCCGTGGCGGGCACGGCCCAGAAGTTCGGTGACGCTGGCGGTGGCGACGAGCATGTCCGGATCGTACGCGGGCCGACGTTCGCGGTTCGCCGGATACGCCACGCTCGTGGCGGAAGCGCCGCACGCGTGAAATGCGAAACGCATCACACTTTCATCGGCGCGGCGGCGTCGCCGCGGCGGCCTACACATTTCTCCCTGTAAAAAATCCAACGAGTTCGCAAATTAAACGTTCGTTTTGCACCGCCGGACTGAGCCGCGAGCGCGCATCGTTGCGCGTATTTTCATCGAGCGGGACGCCGCGCCAGCCGCCCCCGCGACGGAAAGGTCATGCCGGAAACGACGACGATCGACATCGCCGCACTGCGCTTCGGCGCCTTCGTGCTCGACGGCGCCGCGCGCGAACTGCGCCGCGACGGCGCGTCGCTCGTCGTGCCGCGGCGCGTGTACGACTGCATCGAATATCTCGTGGCGAACCGCCAGCGCGCGGTCGGGCGCGACGAACTCGTCGAGCACGTGTGGGGCCGTGCGAACGTCTCCGACGTGCAGCTCGGCCAGATCGTCGTGCAGGCGCGCCGCCTGCTCGGCGATGACGGCCGCGCACAGGCGTGCGTGCGCACGGTGCCCGGCTACGGCTATCGCTGGGTTGCGCCCGTCGAGCCGGTCGACGCGCAGGCCGAATCCGTGCCGGCGACGACCGTGCCGGCGCTCTTCGTGCCGGCGATCGCGCAGCCGGAACCCGTGCCGGCAACGCTGCCGCTCGATGACATCGGCGACGCGCCCGCCTCCGGCGACGCGTCGCCGCGCGCGCTGCACTGGACGTCGGTCGTCACCGCCGTCGTCGCCGTGCTGCTCGCGCTTCTGGTGATGGTCGCCGCGCGCTACGTGCCGCCGCCGCGCGAACTGCCGGCCGGCGCCAATCCCGTGCTCGTCACGCCGATCGAGATCGGCGGCGACGTCGGCGCCGACAACCGCTGGATGCGCCTGGGTCTGATGGACCTCATCGGCGAGCGTCTGCGCGCCGCCGGCGTCGCGGTGGTGCCGAACGAAAGCGCCCTGGCGCTGCTGCGCGGCATGTCGGCCGACGCCGACCTCGTCGCACTCAAGCGCCGCGCCCGCGTCGGCATGGTCGTGCGGGCGCGCGCCGAATCCGGCCCCGACGGCTGGCGCCTGTCGGCCGAGGGTCTCGCCGCCGACGACACGCGTTTCGAATTCGCCGCGACCGACCGCGACGCCGTACGCGCCGCGCAGCATCTGGCGCATCGCCTGCTCGACGACTTCGGCCGCGACCACGGCGGCGTCGACGCGCGCGAAAGCCAGGCGCGGCAGGTGCTGCAGCGCGCGCAGGCGGCGATCCTCGGCAACGATCTCGACGCCGCGCGCGACATCCTCGCGACGGCGCCGCAGCTTGCGTCGCTCGAACCGCAGCGCCGCTACCGCCTCGCCGAAATCGACTTCCGCGCCGGCCGGCTCGCCGAGGCCGACACGGCGCTGACGGCGCTCCTGGCTGACGCCGACGCCGCGTTCCGTCCGACCGTGCTGAATCTGCGCGGCGCGGTGCGCGTGCGCAACGAGCAGTACGCGCTCGCGCGCGTCGACTTTCAGGCCGTCATCGACGCCGCGGGCGACGCGACCGATCCGGTCGATCTCGGCAAGGCGCTGATGGGCCGCGGCATCACGATCCTGTTCAGCGAAGCGCCCGAACGCACCGCGGGGGTCGCCGACCTCGGCCGCGCGCGCACGCTGTTCGACAACGCCGGCGACCGGCTCGCCGTCGCGCGCGTCGACGCGAACCTCGGCGCGGCCGAAGTGCTGCACGGGCGCCACGCGAACGCGCTCGCGCACTACGCGGCGGCGGCGCAGCGGTTCGAGGAGCTCGGCGCGGTCAACGAGTCGATCACGAACCTGTCGAACATGATCGACTGCCAGCGCAAGCTGCTGCGCTGGCACGACGCGCTCGCCACGAGCGAACGCGCGCGGGCGCTGCTGCCGCGCGTGGTCGACCCGAAATGGCGGCTCGATCTCGCGCAGCGGCACATCGAAGCGCTGCTCGGCGTCGGCCGCCTCGGCGACGCGCTCGCGCTGCTGCCCGAACTCGACCTGCCGGTGGAACCCCGGCACGCGTTTCTCGCCAGCCGCGGTCGCGAACTGCGCGCGGAACTCGCCTGGGAACTCGGCGACGTCGCGGCGGCGCTCGACTTTGCGCGCGCCGCGCTCGCGCAGCGGCCCGCGCACGATTTCTGGCACGACGAAGAACTCGCGCTCGGCATCTACGTGCGCGCGGCGATCGCGCGCGGCCTGCGCGACGACGCCGACCCGATCGTCGCCGCGCTCGCCGCGCGCGTGCGCGACCCGGCCGCCGACATCGAGCCGCGCCTGCGCATCGCCTATGCCGAATGGGCCTATGCGCTCGGCAGGCGCAACGAGGCGCTCGAACAGCTGCGCATCGCGCAGGCGCACGCCGAGGCGCGCGGCGTGCCGATCGACGTGGTCGCGGTCGCCGCCTCGCTCGGTCCGATGCTGCTGCGCGAAGGGCGCGTCGACGAATCGGCCGCGGTGATCGGTCGCGTCGCGGTGTGGGCCGACCACGACTTCACCAGCGCGGTGCTGCAGGCGCGCCTCGTCCGGCAGCACGCGGGCGCCGACCGCGGCGACGCGGCGCTCGAGCGCGTGCGTGCGCTCGCCGGCGAGCGGCGCATACCGGCCGAACTCGTCGCGCGCAGCCTCACGCGCGCCGAGTAATCCGTTCGGAGCGTCGTCGGAGCGCGATCGGAATGACCGGAGAAACCGCCGCGGGCACGCTCGCGGCGCGATGCGTTGTCATCGCACAAGTGCATAACGGGAGCTGTGGAACAGGGAAGATCGCAACGACGCCACCACCTTTCGGGAGAGAAGCATGCAACGTTCATTGCTGTCGATCGGATTGACGCTGACCCTCGCCGCGCTGCTGCCGGCCGCCGCCGGCGCGCAGACCGACCCCGCGCTCGAGACGCGCATCGCGTCCGAGGCCGCCGCGCTGCGCGCCGAACGCGCCGCGTATCCGGCGTCGTTCAGTGCCGCCTACAAAGCCTATCCGACGCTCGCGCGCGGCCAGCTCGAAGCGCTCGCGTGGGTGCAGACGCGCTGGAGCACGCCGAGGTACGACAAGGGCGACAACCATCTCGACCTGCCGCGCGCGTACGGCGTGATGGGCCTGTATCGCGGCGAAGGCTTCGACGACCAGGTCGGCCGCGCGGCACGGCTGCTCGGCGTATCGGCGCAGGCCGTGATCGACGATCCGCGCCTGAACATCCTCGGCGCCGCGGCGCTGCTCGACGCGGCGAAGGCGTCGGCCGGCAAGGGCGCGAGCGAAGCGGCCGTGCTCGCCGCGTATGCCGGCTTCGCGCCGGCGAAGGAAAGCGCGCTGCAGTCGTTCGCGCGCGAAAGCTTCGCGTACGACGTGCTGTTCGCGCTCGACCGCGGCGTCGACGACGACGGCGTGCGCGTGCCCGAGCGGGCGATCGAGTGGGAACGCGAATTCGCGCCCGACGCGCTGGTGCGCCAGAAGGCGCCGTTCGTGCGTCTCGACGCCGCGCGCGACCGCGTCGAGACGAGCGACTACTTCGTCGACCCGCAGACCGAAACGCTCAAGCCGCAGGTGCCGGCCGCGACCGAAAGCACCGACTACGGCCCGGCGTTGTGGGTGGCGTCGCCGTACCACTCCACGCGGTCGGCCAACGCGAGCGCGGTGACGATCCACACGATGCAGGGCAGCTATTCGGGTTCGATCTCGTGGTTCCAGAACAACCCGAACTCGGTCAGCGCACACTATCTCGTGCGCAGCTCCGACGGCCAGATCACGCAGATGGTGCGCGAAAACCGCGCCGCGCATCACGTGCTGTCGCACAACGGCTATACGCTGGGCATCGAGCACGAAGGATTCGTGAACAATGCGAGCTGGTATACCACCGCGATGTACAACGCGTCGGCGCTGCTGACGCGGCACTTCTGCTCGGCGTGGTCGATCAACTGCGCGACGGCGTACAACGGCAACGCGTCGAGCGGCGCGAACGTGCTGCCCGACAGCGTGCGCATCAAGGGCCACCAGCACTATTCCGGCAATACGCACACCGATCCCGGCATCAACTGGGACTGGCGCCGCTACTACACCCTGCTCAATCCGGGCAGCGGCGGCACGACGCGCGTGTTCGACACGTTCGAGGCGAACGAAGGCCACTTCACGAACAGCCCGACGTATTCGGGCAGCACGGTCGGCATCGGCGCGGATTCGGCGTCCGAGCGCATCTGCACGACCGCGCGCAACGGCAGCTGCTCGGAGCAGGTCAAGCTCGTCGACGACACGGCGACGACGGCCGCGTGGTCGGTGCGGTTCCTCTCGGGCGGCGGCGCGGCGGGATCGAACACGAGTTTCTCGCGCGACGGGCAGGTCGGCTTCTGGGCGTACACCGGTGCGACGGGCGTGACCGTGGCGGTCGGCGTCGACGACAGCGACGGCACGGAGCAGTCGACGTACAAGACGCTGCCGGCGAACACGTGGACGTACGTCGAATGGTCGCTGACCGACGCGAACCAGTGGAACGCGTGGGTCGGCGGCAACGGCGCGATCACGGCGGCGAACGTCACGCTCGATGCGATCTGGATCGATCACGCCAACACGGCGTACACGATCTATGTCTACATCGACGACGTGCAGTGGCAGTCGAACTGAAGTAAGGCGAGCCGGAAGAAAGGACGCGATGTTCTTTCTTCCGGCTCGCGCTGTTCAGGTTTGCAGTTCGGCGATCTGCTTGTCGATTGCCTCGACGAACGCCTCCGGACCGGGCCACGACGTGATGCGCCCGATCTTGCGCGCGCCGCGAAACACGAAGAACACCGGAATGCCGTGCAGGCCGAAGCGATGCGCCATCGCCTCGTCGTCGTAGACGTTGTCGTGCAGCCAGCGCACGGCGGGCCAGTGGAAACGGTCGGGCCGCGCGAGCAATGCGCGCTTGGCGATGTCGCAGTTCGGACAGTCGCGGCCCCACAAAAACAGGATGGTCAGCGGCGGTGCGTCTTCGTCGAGCACGGCGTCGAGCTGCGCGCTCGTGACGGCGCGCATCGCGAAGCGGTCGAAGAAATCGGGAACGGCGCTGTCGCTCATCGAACGATCCGCATCGCGGGGAAGACGCGCAACGAGTGGGTTCGCGCGACGGCGAATTCAAGCGTCCGCATCGCGGGCGGCGCGCTTCTCGCGCGACAGCAGCCACAGCCACGTCGCGACGGCGACGGCGACGCCGCAGATCGGAACCAGCGCGGCCGTGATTCCGAGTCCGGCGAAGCGGCACAGGATGCCCTCGGCGTTGAATTCCTTCGGGCAGACGAGAAACGACAGCGTGTCGAAGTGATGGATCGCAACGATGAGCGCGAAGAACGTCGCGACGAGCGTGGCGGCGAGCCCGGCGAGGAGTTTCATCGAGCGGCGGCACGCGTATCGGCTGAGAGGTTCGCGATCATGCCTGATTTTATGCTTCGCGACGCCGACTCTCGTGCCGGCCCTATCGCGTATAGACCGCAAGATCGCTCGGCGTGCCGACGATGAAGCTCCGGCCGGTGCAGGAAAAACCGCAGGCGCGCAGTTCCGATTCCGTATGCAGCTTGTGCATGGCGGCGGGTTGTTCCCGTGACGAATCGTGCGGATGGGAATCGGGCTCCTTCAGCAGCACGTCCGTGTCCGGCCAATCGGGCGCGGCGAGTTCAATCGACCAGCCGTCCGAGGTGTACAGCGGCAAGCCGCCGCCGGTCAGGCCGGCGACGCGCAGCGTCTTGCCGGCGAGCGGGCCGATGCCTTCGGCTTCGAGCAGTTGTTGGTCTTCCCAATAGTCGCTCGGGTCGCGCGCGATCTTTTCGCCGGTGCGGCAGTCGATGACGCTGCGCCCCGACGCGGAAACGACGAGCAGCAGCTCCGAGTCGCGGTCGAAGCCGGCCGCGCGCAGGCCGCCGACGGCCATGACGGTCGAGCGGCGCCAGGGCGCCGGCGGAAGCACCTTGGGGAGCGCGCGCAGGCGTGCTCTGAGCAATGCATGCTGATCGGCCGGCATTTCGCGACTCGCGTGGATGTGTGCGGTGTTCCGACTATGTCGACAACCGCGATGCCGCCGCAACTCACTCGCCGGCGCGCGCCAGCGCCGGAACCTCGGTAGCGTCGTCGGCGCGTTCGCCCGCCTTCGCACCGCGCCGCTGCGCCCCGCGTACCCGCACCGCGCGCTTCTTCGCCCAGATCACGAGGCCCGTGATCGACAGCATCGCGACGATGAGCCCCATCGCCGAAATCAGCACGCGCCCCGGGATGCCGAGTATGCGTCCGGAGTGCAGCGGAAACTGCGCCTGCATGAAGATGTCGCCCGCGCTGCCGGTGCCCGGCACGAAGCCGCCGGCCGGCGCGCCGTCCTTGCCTTCGAAGTACAGCCACGGGTTGCCGAGGCCGCCGTCGCCGTGGTCCTGCCCGAGTTCGAAGAAGCCGATGCCGTAGGTGCCGTAGTACGAAGCGTAGTAGATCGCGCCCGCCGACGCGGTCCACCCGCGCTTCGCCGCTTCGGCACGTCCGATCGCCAGCGCGCTTTCGCGTGCGATGCCCGGCGCGATCGGTTTGTCGAGATCGTTCGGCGTGCGGTCGGCGTAGATGTCCGGCGACAGCGGCGAGAACCACGACACCACCGGCCGCATCACCTGCGCGCCGAGGTTCATCGACACCGCCGTGACCGCGAGCACGAGTAGCAGCAGCCATACGATCACGCCGCCGGAGCGGTGCAGGTCGAAGTTCAGCACGTGGCCGCCCTTGCGCCAGCGGAACGCGAACGACCTGCGCCACAGGCTCCACTTCGGAAACGACAGCCACAGCGCGACGAAGCAGTCGAACACCCAGACGATCGCGATGATGCCCATGAACCACAGACCGAGCTCGACGCCCCAGCCGTCCGGGATGTGCATCGTGTAGTGCAATTTGTACAAAAACGGCAAAAGGTTCTCGCGCGTCAGCGAGATGGCGCCCCAGAACCGCTTGCCCTGCACCTCGCCGGTAGCGGGGTCGAGCGCCACCTGGTTGAAGTCGAGATCGAACGCCTTGCCGGTGGCCGGATCGATGCGCGGATCGACCGACATCATCAGCGTATGCCCCGGTTCGGTCGCGAGCGGCAGGTAGCTCACCCGCACGCGCGGGTCCGACGCTTCGTACTGCGCGGCGAGCTCGAGCGCCGGACGCGCCGTCGCTTCGGCGCCGCTGCGCGCGTGAAACAGCTGCGGATTGAGCCACTCGTCGAGCTCGTGATCCCACGAGATCACCGCGCCGGTCAGGCCCGAGACGATCAGGAACAGCGCCGCGGCGAGGCCGAACCAGCGATGCAGCAGGGTGAGGAATGGGCGCATGGTTCGTTCAGGGTATTGCGAATCATTCGCATTGTAGTCCGCATGCGCCCGTAAGCAAGGTGCTGCGACTTTCGGCCCAGGCGACTGCGCCCTCGGTCGGTATCCGCCGCACGCGCCTGAACGCCGCGCGCAGCTTCCGCGACGGCGCCGCGGCGCCGCGAGCGAAAGTGTTGCCGGGCGCGCCGCCGCTGTGTCTAATCGGCCGGCGGGCTCAGCAACGCGGACGCAACGTGCGTGACGCAGCATGCGCGGCTCGCACGGCAACAGCGATAGGGAAGGTGCGCGCAATGGCTACGGTTGTGATCGGCGAAAGCCGGTTGTCGAGGGCGCTGTCGTACGTCTGGTGGCCCGTGTTGTACGTCGGCGGGCTGTACGGCGCGTATCTCGCGCTCGGCAGCGCTCGGCCGCTGTTGTGGTTCAACGTCGTCTACCTGTCGCTGATCGCGATCATCGCGGTGCTCGAGCGATTCTCGCCGCACGAGCCGCTGTGGCTCGCCGAAGACGGCGAGACCGGCACGAACGTCGCCCATACATTGTTCACCAAGGGATTGGTACAGATTGCCGCCGCGCTCGTGTCGACGGCGACGATGGCCACCGCGATCGCGGTGCAGCCGCAGACGCATCCGGCCGCCGGGCTGTGGCCGGGCGAATGGCCGCTGTTCGCGCAGGTGGCGCTCGGCCTCGTCATCGCCGAACTCGGCCTGTACGCCGCGCACCGCATCGCGCACGAATGGCCGAAGTTCTGGCGCTTCCACGCGCTGCACCACAGCGTCGAGCGGCTGTGGGTGGTCAATACCGGCCGCTTCCATATCGTCGACACCTGCTTCAAGGCCGCGCTCGGGCAGATTCCGCTGTACTTCCTCGGTGCGCCGCTGCCGGTGTTCCTGTGGATCAGCGCGGTCACCGCGGTGACGGGCATCCTCACGCACTGCAACGTCGTCATGCGCACCGGACCGATCGACTGGTTCCTGTCCACGCCGCGCCTGCACCGCTGGCACCATTCGAAGCTGCTCGAAGAGGGCAATCGCAACTACGGCGAAAACCTCGTGCTGTGGGACCAGCTGTTCGGCACGTACTACAACCCGGACCGTCCGCCGCCGGCCGACATCGGCATCCACGGCCGCATCGCGAAAGGGTTTCTGGCCCAGCTCGTGCAGCCGTTCCACCGGCGCGGCGTGCGCGAAATCATGGGCGACGACGCGGCGCATTGAGGTTTGGCGCATCGTTTTGCGTTGAGATCGGCAGTCCTTCGTCGGAGCCGGTCATGTCGCGTCGCCTCGTTTTCCCGTTGCTGCTCGCCGCGTTCGCGTGCGCCTCGCGCGCCGACATCCTCGTCGGCGACTACCGCTCGGGTGCGCCCGGCCCCGTACTGCGCTTCGGTCCCGAGCAGACCGGCAACCGCGCGCCGCTCGCGAGTTTCTGGACCACCGGCGGCGACGTCGAACTGCAAACGCCGCTGCACCTGACGTACGAGCCGGTCCTCGACGTCGTCTTCGTGTCGGACTACTACGGCCAGGCGATTCGCGTCTATGCCGCCGACGCATCGGGCAACGCCTTGCCCTTTCGCACGCTGACGTCGCCGCGGCTCGGCCAGCCGCGCCAGAGCGCGATCGACCGTGTGCACAACGAGCTTCTCGTCGTCGCGCAGAACTGCTGCGTCTCGACGTTTCCGCTCGATGCGAGCGGCAGCGTGGAGTTTCCGCTGCGCAATATCGGGTGGGGCGGCGTTCCCGGGAGCGCCACGCGGCTGAACAATCCGGTGCATCTGTACCATCTCGCCGCGAGCGACGAGGTCGTCGTCTCCGACGTGCAGTACGCGGCAGGCGTCGCCAGCGGCGTGCTGCTGTTCTTCGCGCGCACGGCCAACGGATATCCCGCGCCCGTGCGAACGATCGAAGGCGCAGCAACGAAGCTCGGCGACTACGTCGCGGGGCTCGCATACTCGCCGCAGCACGGCGAACTGCACGCGCTGACGGGCGCCGCCGGCACGTATCGCATCGTGACGTTCGCGCAAACCGCGAGCGGAAACGTCGCGCCGCTGCGCACGATCGAGGGACCGGACCTCGGCATCGAAAATCCCGGCGCGATGACCTACGACGCGAGCACCGACCGGCTGTACGTCGCGTCGGGCGCGTTCAATTCGCCGAACAGGGCGCTGCTCGCGTTTCCCCGCACCGCGAGCGGCAATGTCGCGCCGGTGCGCCGCATCGCGGGTTCGAACACGACGATGCAGGGGCCGACCGGCCTCGTCGCCGTGCCGCCCGGCGATCGCGTCTTCGTCGACGGATTCGACGCGGGCTGAGCGCGCAGGCGCGATCGTTGCGCGTCGGCGATCGCGTCGCTGCGCGCCGTTACAGCTTTGCGTGCGCTTTTCCGTCCTGGTCGGCATACCCGTCAAGGAGCCGACCATGTTTCGCCGACTGCTTTCCATCGCCGCGCTATGCGCGTATGCGGCCGCGAAGATCGCGAGCGCCGACGTGCTCGTCGGCGACTACCGCGGCGTCGCGCCGGGCCCGGTGCTGCGCTTCGGACCGGAGCAGAGCGGCAACCGCGCGCCGCTCGCGAGCCTGACGACGCAGCAGGACGGCAACGTCCTCGAATCGCCGCTGCATCTTGCGTACGAGCCGGTCGAAAACGTGGTGTACGTGTCGGACTTCTACGGCCGCGCGATCCGCGTCTATCCGGCGGGCGCGTCGGGCAACGCCACGCCGCTGCGCACGTTGACCGGGCCCCTCGGACAGCCGCGCCAGGTGACCGTCGACGCCGCACACGACGAGCTCATCGCGATCGTGTCGGGCTGCTGCCTCTCGACGTTCCCTCGCACGGCCGACGGCAGCGTCAGCGCGCGGCGCCAGATCTTCTGGGGCGGCACGGGCGGGCCGTCGCGCCTGGACAGTCCGGTCAACGTCCACTATCTCGCCGCGACCGACGAAGTCGTCGTCGCCGACATCGTGCCGGGGCAGGGCGGCGCCAACCGCGGCGAACTCCTGTTCTTCGCACGCACCGCGAGCGGCGACGCCGCGCCGACGCGCGCGATCGAAGGCGCGGCGACGCGGCTCGGCGATCACGTCGCGGGCCTCGCATACGTGCCCGCGCACGGCGAGCTCGTCGCGCTCGTGCGCGACGGCGACGACTGGCGCATCGTCACGTTCGCGCAGGACGCGAGCGGCAACGTCGCGCCGACGCGCGTGCTCGAAGGACCGGATCTGGGCATCGTCTACGGCCGCGCGATCACGTACGACGCCCTCACCGATCGTCTGTACGTGGTGTCGGGCACGTCCGGCTTGCCGAATTCGTCGGTACTCGCGTTCGCGCGCACGGCGACCGGCAACGCCGCGCCGGTGCGCCGCATCGCCGGGTCGCGGACGGGCTTTGAGGAGCCCGTCGGAATCGTCGCGGTGCCGGGCGCCGACTGGATATTTGCCGATCGCTTCGACGCCGCCGACTGAGCGCCCGCCGGGCGCGACGGGGCGGCGCCGGTGCGCCGTCCCGTCGCGAGGCCGGTGCGACGAACGCGCCGGCGAGTTCGACCAATGTCGATAAATAATAGCTTGCAATTAAATAGCGCGCTATGTAATCTCTCGCCCCATGAAGACGCCAAGCGCCAACCCGAAGAATGCAGCCCCGGCACCGCAGGCCCTCGACAGCCAGCTCTGCTTCGCGCTGTACTCGACGAACCTCGCGCTGAACAAGGTCTACCGCAAGCTGCTCAAGCCGTTCGACCTGACGTATCCGCAGTACCTCGTGATGCTGGTGCTGTGGGAGAGCGACGCGGTGACGGTGTCGGAGATCGGCGAGCGCCTGTTTCTCGATTCGGCCACGCTGACGCCGCTGCTCAAGCGGCTGGAAAGCGCGGGCTTCGTCACCCGCACGCGCGCCGCCGGCGACGAGCGCCAGGTCATCGTCGCGCTGAGCGAGCGCGGCCGCGCGTTGAAGGCGAAAGCGAAAGTCGTTCCGCAAGGTCTCTTCTGCGCCACCGGCTGCACGCTTGACGAGTTGTTGTCCATGAAGTCGAGCATCGAGGCGCTGCGGTCGAATCTGATGCGCAGCGAATGAACCGTCGACTTCCCGTTCGTTCGTCGTATAAATAGCGCACGATTTAATAGCTGGCGATTCATTTCGAGCCCAACAGTCCCATTCATCCGTAGTCCCACCACCCAAGGAGTTGCGCCATGTCCATCGAAAAAGTGCTCTACACCGCCCATGCCACCGCCACCGGCGGCCGTGACGGCAAGGCCGTCTCTTCCGACGGCGTGCTCGACGTGAAGCTGACCACGCCGCGCGAGCTCGGCGGTGCCGGCGGCGAAGGCACGAACCCCGAACAGCTGTTCGCGGCCGGCTACTCGGCTTGCTTCATCGGCGCGCTGAAGTTCGTGGCCGGCAAGGAAAAGGTCGCTCTGCCGGCCGACACGTCGATCGAAGGCAGCGTCGGCATCGGCCCGATCGCCACCGGCTTCGGCATCGAAGCCGAACTGCGCATCCGCGCGCCGGGCGTGCCGCGCGAGACGCTCGAAGCGCTCGTGGCGAAGGCGCACGTCGTGTGCCCGTACTCGAACGCGACGCGCGGCAACATCGACGTCAAGCTCGTCGTCGTCGAATAAATCCCGGCCAACTCAACCAGAGACTCAAGCCATGAAAACCCTGTATGCCGTACTCGCCGCCGCCGCGCTCGCCCTGGGCGGCGCCAACGCCAACGCCGCCGATGCGGCCAAGCCGCCCGTTTCCGTCGTGCTCGTGCACGGCGCGTTCGCCGACGGCTCGTCGTGGAACGAAGTGATTCCGCTCCTGACCGCCCAGGGCCTCAATGTGATCGCGGTGCAGAATCCGCTGACCTCGCTCGCCGACGACGTCGCGTTCACGAAGCGCGCCATCGCGAACCAGCCCGGCAAGGTCGTGCTCGTCGGCCATTCGTGGGGCGGCACCGTGATCACGCAGGCCGGCAACGACGACAAGGTCGGCGCGCTCGTCTACGTCGCGGCGTTCGCGCCGTCGGCCGGGCAGTCGGTCGAAGACACGACCAAGGGTCGCGCGACGCCGCCGGGCCTCGCGAGCCCCGTGGTCGATGCGGCCGGCTTCGTCAGCCTGTCGAAGGAGACGGTCGCCAAGCATTTCGCGCAGGATCTCTCGCCGAAGCAGACGGCGCTGATCTACGCGACGCAGGGCGCGATCCGCGGTGCGAACTTCGCCGAGAAAGTGGATGCCGCCGCGTGGCAGGGCAGGCCGAACTGGTACATCGTGGCCGAACAGGACCACATGATCGACCCGGCGCTGCAGAACGAGTTCGCGGCGAAGATCAAGGCGACGCGCGTCGCGCTGCCGTCGAGCCACGTGCCGATGGTCTCGCATCCGAAGGTCGTGGCCAAAGCCATCATCGATGCGGCGAACGGCCTGAAATAATGTCGGCAATGTAAAGTTCTGGAAAATCCCGCGCCCGTCGCGGGGTTTTTCGTTGCGACATCGTGCCGCACCGGAGCGCTTGCGTCGCACGCGATACTCGTGCCCTTTCCCTCGCGACCACGACGCCTTGTCCGACAACTACGACGATTTGCAGCAAAGTTACGGCCGCTGCCTGCGCAACAAGGATTTCATCACGCGCTTCTACGAGATATTTCTCGCGAGCCATCCGTCGATTCCGCCGATGTTCGAGCGCACCGACTTCTCCAAGCAGCGTCTCGCGCTGCGTCGCGGCATCAGCGTCGCGATCTCGTACGCGGCCGGCAGCGGCATCGTCGCGCGCACGACCGACCACATGGCGCGCGTGCACTCGCGCGACGGCCGCACGCCGGTGACGCCCGGCCTTTATCCGTACTGGATCGACAGCCTGATCCAGGCGATCACCGAAAACGATCCCGAAGTCGACGCAGCGCTGCTCGCGCGCTGGCGCGCGGCGATGCGCCACGTCTGCGACCGCTTCGCCGCCTGCTACTGAGTCCTGTCGCGCGGCGCCATGCCGAGCGCGGCCTCGATCTGCGCCGGGTCGTACACTTTTCCGCCTTTGAGCACGAGATCGACGCGGCGCACCTGCGCGATGTCGCGCGTCGGATCGCCGTCGATCAGCACCATGTCGGCGAGCTTGCCGGCCGCGATCACGCCGAGCCGGTCGTCCGCGCCCATCACCTGCGCCGACGTCAGCGTGGCCATGCGCAGCACTCGCGCGGGTTCGATGCCGGCGCGCGCGTACAGTTCGAGTTCGTGATGCAGCAGATAGCCGGCCAGCGCGTCGGTGCCGGGCACGATCGTGACGCCGGCGTCGTGCGCGGCCTTGAGCAGCGCGAGCATCACCGGCAGCGCTTCGCGATAGGCGGCTTCCTGGCCTTTCGGCGCCTCGTACGACGCGCTGCGCAGCGCGCGCCGCATTTCGGGCGGAAAGCGCGGCGCGACGGTTTCCAGGCCCGGAATCGGCTGTTTCGGATCGCCGGCGAAGCGCATTTCGAACAGGCCGAGCGTCGGGTCGAGCACGGTGCGGTGCTTGACGAGAAAAGCGAGAAACGCCCGTACACGCGGATGGTCCGGCGGAAAATCGCGCGCGTGCTCGGCCACCTTGCCGAAGCGCTCGCTCTGCCGGTTCGTTTCCTTCACGTCGGGCCACAACAGGTCGAGAACGAAATAATTGAAATGTTGCAATTCGTCGGCGCCGGCCTCGACGAACTGTTCGGCCGACATCAGCGACGGTACGTGACCCGACACGCGCATGCCGCGCGCGTGCGCGAGATCGGCGATCAACGGCACGAGTTCCGGCTTGATCGACATGTACGTCTTGATCTGCACGTATCCGCGGTCGGCGAACCAATCGACCGCGTGCCTGGCCTCCTCGGCGGTGTCGACGTGCATCTTCGTCGGACCGGAATACTTGCCGCTGCCGTCGATCATGCCGGCCTTGAACACGCGCGGACCGATTTCGGTGCCGGCGTCGAAGCGCGCGACGCGCGCGAGGAACGTGTCGGGGTCGTTCGCCAGATCGCGCGCGCTGGTCACGCCGCAGGCGATGTCGAGCAGGCCGTCGATGCCGCCGAAATGCTGGTGGTTGTCCCATAGCCCGGGCATCAGAAAGCGCCCGCGCGCGTCGACGACTTCGGCGCCGGGCGCCGCGATCTGCGCGTCGGGCGCGACGCGCACGATGCGCTCGCCGCGGACGAGCACGCTCGTGCCGGGCGTGACGGCGAGATCGCGCGGATCGAACACGCGCGCGTTGCGAATCACGAGATCGCCCGCGGGCTGGCGGGCGATCCGCTGCGCGAGCGACGCATGCCACGCGTTCTCGGCGGCGTCCTGCTCGGCGACGAGCTTCGCCGCCTGCGCTTCGCGGCCCTTCGGCACGACCGACACCCACTGCGACGCGAGCCACGTATCGCCGTTGCGATCGAGCCAGACCGACGACGGCGAAAACCCGAGCCCCGTGATGCGGTAGTGCGTCACCGTCGTCTTCGACGCGCCGTCGCCGACGACGAGTTCGCCGGCCGCCTCGATGCGCGCCTCGCCGCTCGGCAGCAGCGCCAGACGGCGGTCGGGCGCCTTGAGCAGCGCGCGCGCCAGCACGCCGACGACTTCCGGCGGCGCGTTCGCCGGCAGGAAGAAAGCCTTCGTGTTCGCGCTGTCGCCGGCCTCGTCGAGCGACTTCCAGCTCGCCTTGCCGTGCGCGATACGGAACTGCTCGTCGACCGGCGCCTTCATGTAATTGTGGCCCTTGCCGCGATAGGCGACGAGCAGGCCCGCGTCGTCGAGCGTCCACGTCGCGACGATGTGATCGCCATGGTCGCGGTCGTTGTACGAGTACTCCGCGCGCACGCTGCCGTCGGCCTGTTCGGCGACGGTCTGCGTGCCGGCGGCGTTGCCGAGCATGAGGTAGGTGTCGGTGCGCGCACGCGGCGCGGCGGCGGCGATCGAAGACGCAAGAACCAGGGCGAACGCAACGGGCAGGCGCATGACGTGCTCCGCGAGAGGGCGATTGACGTTTGTTGTACAACGTACAATGATGGGTGTCAAACGCCGACCGATAAAACGAAGCGGTGTGACCAATTCGATGAACGAAGTACAGGAAACGTCATGACTGCCGTGCTGCAACGTTCGCTGTCCCAACGCTCGCCGCTCGCGCTGCGCGGCGAAGGGCCGATGCTCGTGCTGGCCGACGGCCGCCGCATCGTCGACGCCAGCGGCGGCGCCGCGGTCGCGTGCATCGGCCACGGCGACGCGCGGGTGATCCAGGCGATGACGCATCAGGCGGCCCGCCTGGCCTATGCGCACACCGGCTTCTTCACGTCCGAACCGGCCGAAGCGCTGGCCGAAAAACTCGTCGGGCATCGGCCCGGCGGCCTGTCGCGCGCGCTGTTCGTCTCGTCCGGCTCCGAGGCGATGGAGGCGGCGTTGAAGCTCGCGCGGCAATACTTCGTCGAGCGCGGCGAACCCGGGCGCGTGCATGCGATCGCGCGGCGCCAGAGCTATCACGGCGCGACGCTCGCGGCGCTCGGCGTCGGCGGCCACCGCGCGCGCCGCGCGCTGTACGAGGCGCTGCTGCCGGTGCACGTGAGCCATGTGTCGCCGTGCTTCGCGTTTCATCATCGCCGTGCCGACGAAGACGACGCGGCGTACGTCGCCCGGCTCGCGCTGGAACTCGACGCCGAATTTCAACGCGTCGGTCCGCATCGCGTGATGGCGTTCTGCGCCGAAACCGTGGTCGGCGCGACGACGGGCTGCGTCGCCGCGGTGCCCGGCTATTTCGCCGCGATGCGCGCCGTGTGCGAGCGTTACGGCGCGCTCCTGATTCTCGACGAGGTGATGTGCGGCCTCGGACGTACCGGCGTGCCGCACGCATGGGAGGCCGACGGCGTCGCGCCCGATATCCAGACGATCGGCAAGGGCCTGGGCGGCGGCTACCAGCCGATCGGCGCGGTGCTCGTCGGCGAGCGCGTCGTGCACGCGCTGTGGCGCGGCTCGGCGGCGTTTTCGCACGGCCAGACGTACCAGGCGCATCCGGTCGCCTGCGCCGCGGCGCTCGCCGTGCAGACGATCGTCGAGGCCGAGGGGCTGATCGCGCGGTCGCGCGATCTCGGCGAGCGGCTGCAGACCAACCTGCGCGCGGCGCTGTCCGAGCATCCGCACGTCGCCGACGTACGCGGTCGCGGCCTGTTCGTCGGCGTCGAATTTCTCGCCGATCGCGCGGCGCGCTGCCCTTTCGCGGCGTCGGACGGCGTCGCCGAACGCGTGAAGAACGCCGCGCTCGATGCCGGCGTCGGCGTCTATCCCGGCAGCGGCACGATCGACGGCGTCGTCGGCGATCACGTGCTCATCGCACCGCCGTTCAACGTGCCCGAATCGCTCGTTGACGAAATCGCCGACAAATTTGCAAAGGCTGTCGCAAGCGCGTTCGAACGCGTGTCGGCGTAGTCACGCGTCGCGCAGACTTTCCACGCCGGCGATCACCTGACCGACGAACGCATCGAACGCCGCGTCGAGCGGCGCCTCGCTGCCGTTCTGCCAGCGCAGCACGAACGCCTTGTTCGCGAGCAGCGGCAGGTTCGCGGCGAGAACCGGATGGCGTTCGGGGTCGACGCCGAGCAGGCGCTGCTGCACGGCCGATTGCCATTGCGCCGTGTCGTCTTCCGGCATCGGCGAGAATTCCTGGATCACGAAGCCGATCAGCGACGCGAACACGGCGTTGTAGCCGGCCGAGAGTTTCGCGCCCGCCAGGCCCGCGTCGACGAGCGCGCCGAGAATGCCTTCGACGAAATCGAAATCGATGCTGACGTTGCCGACGAGCTGCGCGCCCACGAGCGGCGCGACGTTCGGGTGGCGCCGCGCCGATTCGCGATAGCGGTGAAACACGAGGCGCAGGTAGTCGCGCCACGCGCGGCCGTCGCGCGGCGGCGCCACGTCGCGGAACACCGCAGCCGCCACTTCGGCGAGGATCGCGGTCTTGTTCGGCACGTGCCAGTAGATCGCGGTGGGATAGACGCCGAGGCGATCGGCGAGCGCGCGCAGATTGAAGGCGTCGACGCCGTGCGCGTCGATCTGCGCGAGCGCGGCGTCGATGACGATCTGTCGGGTGAGTGCGGGCTTCGTCGCGGCGCGGCGCCTGCGCGTGTCGGTGGATTTCGCCATGCGCGCATCGTGCGGGATGCGCGCGCGGGCGTCTAGGCGATGGTCGCCTCGAGCACGCGCATCACCTGCGGATCGACGCATTGCGCGACGTTGAATCGCATGAAGGCGGCGGCCGACTGCGAGGCGCTGAACACGTTGCCCGGCGCGAGCACCACGTTGCGTTTCAGCGCCGCGCGCGCGACGTCCGCCGAGTCCGCGCCTTCGGGCAGACGGCACCACAGATAGAAGCCGCCGCGCGGCATCAGCCACGGTTCGACGCCGACGCGCTGCAACGCGCCGGCCGCGTCGCGCCGCGCACGCGCCAGCCGCCGCCGCACCGTTTCGATGTGTTTGCGGTAGCTGCCGCCGGCCAGCACGTGGGCGATCAGCGCGGTCGCGAGCGGGCTCGGCCCGCCGAAATTGGTGGCGACCTGCAGGTCGACGAGCTGCTCGATCCGGTCCGCGCGCGCCGCGATGTAGCCGCAGCGCACCGATGCCGACAGCGTCTTGGAGAAACTGCCGACGCGAATCACGCGATCGAGGCCGTCGAGCGCCGCGAGGCGCGGCGAAGGTTCCGGTTCGAAGTCCGCGAAGATGTCGTCTTCGATGACGACGACGTCGTGCGCCGCCGCGAGGTTGAGCACGCGGTGCGCGGTCTGCGCCGACAGCGTGGCGCCGGTCGGATTGTGCAGCGCCGAATTCGTGAGGTACAGGCGCGGACGTTCCGCCGCGAGCACGGCTTCGAACTGCGCGACGTCCGGGCCGGTCGGCGTGTATCGGACGCTCGCCACGCGCACCTGGTGCGTGCGCAGCAGCGCGCGGAAGTTGAAATAACAGGGATCGTCGACGAGCACGGTGTCGCCGGGGCGCAGCAGCAGCCGGCAGATCAGGTCGCTCGCATGCGTGCCCGACGCGGTGAGCAAAATCTGGTCGACCGCGACGTCGACGTCGTCTTCCGCGCAGCGCGCCGCGAGCAGCCGGCGCAGGGCGAGCGAGCCGCGTGTCGCGCCGTACTCGACGAGGCCCGCATCGTCGGCGCGCGCGACCGCACGCATCGCACGGCGCAGCGCGTCGCCCGGCATCCACTCCGGCGGCAGCCAGCCGCAGCCCGGCTTGAGCGTCGCCGGATCGGCATCGAGCGACTGGCGCGAGACCCAGAAAGGATCGACCGCCTGTTCGTGCCGCCGCGCTTCGTCGTTCGTGGAAGCCGCCGGCACGATCGTCGCGGCGACGTAGAACCCCGAACCGCGCCGCGCGCGGATCGCGCCTTCCGCCGCGAGCCGGTCGTAAGCCTCCACGACGGTGGACGGCGATACGCCCATGCTCGATGCGAAGCTGCGAATCGACGGCAGGCGGTCGCCGGCGGTCAGTGCGCGGCTCGCGAGCCGTGCGCGGATCGCCTGGACGACGCCGTCGGTCTGCGTGCCTGCGCGTGCGGGTCGACTTCGGTTCAAGGTGTGTGGTCGCCGTAACCCGTACAGTTCGGTGGTAACGCGCCCGACTGTATCTCATCCGGAACGCGGCGTTCGGCTTTCATAGGCGCGACGAATCGAGCGGCGGGCGACGTGAAAGGATCGATCGAAGGGTGGGGCAACGGCCTTCTGGGCGTCGTGATATTCAGCGGCTCGCTGCCGGCGACGCGCGTCGCCGTGGCGGGCTTTTCGCCCGTGTTTCTGACGTCCGCGCGCGCCGTCATCGCGGCGCTGCTCGGTGCGGCGCTGCTCGCGCTGCTGCGGCAGGCGCGGCCCGAGCGTCGCGACTACTTTCCGCTCGCCATCGTCGCGCTGGGCGTGGTGGTCGGCTTTCCGCTGCTGACGGCGCTGGCGCTGCGGCACATCACGTCGGCGCATTCCATCGTCTTCGTCGGCCTCTTGCCGCTCGCCACCGCCGTATTCGGCGTGCTGCGCGGCGGCGAGCGGCCGCGACCGCCGTTCTGGCTGTTTTCGGTGCTCGGTGCCGCGACGATCGTCGCGTTCGCGCTCTCCAACGATGCCGAGGCGTCGCTCGCCGGCGATCTGCTCATGATCGCCGCGATCGTGGCGTGCGGCCTGGGCTATGCCGAAGGCGCGAAGCTCTCGCGCCGGCTCGGCGGCTGGCAGGTGATCTCGTGGGCGCTCGTGTTGTCGCTGCCCGTGATGGTGCCGGCGGCGTGCTTCACCGCGCCCGCGTCGTGGCACGACGTCGGCGCGCCGGCGTGGCTCGGCCTTGCCTACGTCTCGGTCTTCAGCATGCTGGTGGGCTTCGTGTTCTGGTACCGCGGCCTCGCGCTCGGCGGCATCGCGAGCGTCGGCCAGCTGCAGCTGCTGCAGCCGTTCATGGGCCTCGCGCTCGCCGGCTGGCTGCTGCACGAGCCGGTGGCGTGGACGATGGTTCTCGCGACGGGCTTCGTCGTGGTGTGCGTGGGCTTTGCGCGGCGCTTTGCCTAGCCGCTTGCCGGGTACGCGTCACCGCGGCGCGACGTATCCCCCGCCACGCCGTGCGGCGAAAGTACCAATTGCCACAACTGCGAGTGACGCGTGCGGAACGTGGCGATCGACGCCGACAGGTAGTAGCGCCACATGCGGCGAAAGCGTTCGTCGTAGCGTTGCGCGTCGAGCCGCGGCCACGCGCGTTCGACGTTGTCGCGCCAGGCCGTGAGCGTGCGTTCGTAGTCGGCGCCGAAGTTGTGCCAGTCCTCGATCACGAACGCGCCTTCGACCGCGTGCGCGATCTGCGCGGCCGACGGCAGCATCGAATTCGGAAAGATGTAGCGCTCGATCCACGGGTCGGTGCGGCGCGTCGAGAGGTTCGTGCCGATCGTATGCAGCAGAAACAGACCGTCCGGCGCGAGGTTGCGCCGCGCGACGTCGAAATAGCGGCGGTAGTTCTTCACGCCGACGTGCTCGAACATGCCGACCGACAGGATGCGGTCGTAGCGCTCGTCGATGTCGCGGTAGTCCTGCAGGCGTATCTCGATCGGCAGCCCGGCGCAGAGTTCCGTCGCGTAGTCCGCCTGCTCCTGCGAGATCGTCACGCCGACGCCGGATACGCCGTAGCGCTCGGCGGCGAACTTCAGCGTTTCGCCCCAGCCGCAGCCGATGTCGAGCACGCGCATGCCGGGTTCGAGACGCAGCTTGCGGCAGACGAGGTCGAGTTTGGCCTCCTGCGCGGCGTCGAGATCGGCGGCATGGCGCCAGTAGCCGCAGCTGTAGACGAGGCGGCGGCCGAGCATCGCTTCGTAGAGATCGTTGCCGAGATCGTAGTGGCGCTCGCCGACCGCGAACGCGCGCCGCGCGTTCTGGCGGTTGCCGAGCCAGGCGCGAGCGGCGTCCCAGTAGTCGGGCAGCGTGCGCACGGCGGTGTCGAGGCCGCCGGCGAGCAGGCGCGAGAGAAAGTCGTCGAGCGCGCGCGCGTCCCACCAGCCCTCCATGAACGACTCGCCGAGGCCGAGCGAGCCGGATGCGAGCACGCGCGCATAGAACGCGTCGTTGTGGACGTCGAGGTCCCAGGGGCGCGCACCGTCGAGGCCGATGTCGAGCGGCGCGAGGAGTTGTTGCACGCGGTGTCTGAGGCGTTCGACGAGCATGGCCGTGCCCTCGCTGCGGTCGTGGCCGCGGCGCTCGCGCGCGCAACGTCGGGCATGGCGGCGCCGAAAGTCCGTGCAACGCATCTGGCGCCGTTTCGGCACTTTCCAAGTGCCCGCCGCGGAGGTCGGTCATGGACCGTATCGATCGCGCGCCGGCCGGCACTTCGCATGCCGGCCGGCGCCGCCGCGCTCAGTCGTCGAACCCGCTGTCGAAGATCGTATCGTTCGTCGTCACGGTGAACTTCACCGGCACGCCGAAGATGCGGTTCGCCAGGTCGTTGCTGCGTACGCAAATATTCGCTTCGTATACGCCGGCCGCGAGATGCGTCGCGTCGAACGTCGCGGCCAGCGGCGCGAGTTCGTCCGCGGCGGTCGTGCCGCTCGTCGCATCGAACGACAGCCACGGCACGTTCGCAGGCAGGGTGCAGCCCGCGTACGGCACGGCGAGCGCGAACGCGAACAGGTCGTAGCCGAACACGACAGGGCCGACCACGCTCGCGCGGCCGTTCGCCGGGTTGAGCGTCCAGATCGCCGGTTCCGGAAACGCGCCGATATGCGGCCGACGCGGGTGGCCCGCGTACCAGATCACGCCGCTGCGCGGATCGAAATCGATGCTGCCGATGTTCGACACAGCGACGCCGAGCGGGCCGATGCCGCGCCAGTCGCCGTTGCGCTTGTCGATCGCGACGAGCTGGCTGCCGAGGCTGTCGAGGCCGTACAGGTGCCCCGTTTCGTCGAACGTGCCGCTGACGAGCACGATGCCGTCGATGCGCGCGGCGCGCGTCATCGCACCGGTCGCGAGATCGACCGTGTAGAGATAGCTGACCGTCGTGTTCGTCGGATCCCACGCCGTCGCGTACATCGTGCGCGTCGCCGCGTCCCAGGCAAGATCGGTGATGCGGATGCCTTGCGTGTCGGTCGCGCCGATCGGCGTCGTGATGCCGGTGGCGACGTCGATCGACTGGAATCCGCCGTACATCGTCGCGAGATATTCCTTGCTGAAATCGTTGTTCGCGAACGCGCCGCCGACGTAGCTGAAGAACGGCATCGCGTTGATGCGCAGCATCGTGTCGGGCGCCGCGGCGTCGAGCGCGAACCAGCTCAGCCAGACTGCGCCGATCGGGCCGTTCGGACCGTCGCCCGCGAGCGCGTAGGCCGGAATGTCGGCGGCGTCGAGCGCATCGCGCAGCGGCGGCATCGCGTTCGGCGCGGCCGGCTTCGTCTGCGCCGGCCGGGCGCTTTCGTCGAGCAGCGCGAGCTGCGCCGCGCTCGCCGGCGGCGCGCGGTACGCGACGGCGGGGAAGTGCGCGCGCGCGTCGGCGAGATCGGCGCCGGCATCGATGTTCCACGAAAGATCGCGATCGCCGGTGTTGGCGACGGTGAGGCGTGCCGTCTTCGTCGAGCCCGCGACGGCGCCGACGTTGAGCGCGCCCGGCGCGACGGTGATCTGCGGCGCGCCGACGTCGAGCGTGACGGCCGCGCTCGTGGTGAACGCGTTGTCGACCGCGGCCGGACCCCATACGATCGACTTGCCGTTCGCGACCGACGCCGTCGTGAACGAATACTGCGTCGCCAGCGTTTCGTCCTTCTGCACGCCGATCGTGGCGCACACGCCGCCGTTGCAGCTGTCGGTATCGGGATAGCCGCCGAACGCGGTGTAGTCGACGTCGGCGTACTCGAACGAGAAGCCGCCGGTCGCCTCGTCGATGATCACTTCGAACGTCGCGCCGTCGGTGTTCTGGTCGCTGTTGTAGTGCACGACGTTCGACCACTCCACGACGAAGCGGCGGTTCGGCGCTTCGCCGAGCACCGCGGTGTAGACGCCGCCGCTCGTCGTTTCGAAGTCGTCCCACAGCGGCAGCATCGCCGGCATCGAGAACGAGGTGGTCGGCAGCTCGCGGTTGAAGAAATCGAGCGGTCGCACCGCGCCGACGAACAGGCCGCCGTTCGCCGATACGCCGAGGAGGTTCGTCGTCGCGCCGTAGTAGGCGAACGAGAACGGCATGTCGACGTACGTGCTCGAGTCGTTGCCGAGATCGAGCCGCGTGCCGGTACCCGATATTTCGACGAAGCGCGACGCGCCGTTGTCGGTATGGCCGTAGCCGGGCAGGCGGTCCTGCGCCGACAGCGTCGCGCGCAGGACGCCGCTGTCGCGCGTTTCCACGACGATCGTGCGGTTGACCTTGAAGCTCGCGCCGGCGGGCAGCGGGCGGTTCTGCATCGCGAACAGGCTGCCGACCTGCGTGTCGCCGAGCGTCTGATAGTCGAGCGCGACGGCGCTGTCGTTCGTGATCGTGTAGCACAGATTGATCTTGTCGCCGGCGCTCGCGCGGATCGACGTCGCGGTACCGCACTGGTTCGGATCGCCGTTGTCCGGCGCGACGGTGAGCGCGAGCGAGACGGTGTCGTCCGCGCCGCCGCCGGCGTAGCCGAGCACGCCGAAGCCGAGCGTATCGAGCGGCGAGCGGCAGTCGGCCGGCACCGACCACGCGGTGCAGCCCGTGCCGTAGTCGTCGGTCGGGTTCTTCCACATCGCGCCGTAGCCGGGCCGCGGCTGCGCGGTATAGCCCTGCCAGTACAGCGACGGCGCGAACGGCTGCGACGCGTCGACGTCGAGGTTCGCCTGGAACGCGAGCCAGTACGTGCCGGGCGGCAGCCGGCATGCCTGCGGCAGCGGCACGGTCACGGTGCCGCTCGCCGCGTCGTAGGCGCCGCCGGCGTGTTCGGCCGCGCACAGCGGCGCGAGGCCTTCGTTCGGCGCGCCGGCGACGTCGGCGAAAACGCGGACGTTGTAGGTGGGCGCGAGGTCCGGCGCGTAGTTCGCGAACGCGACGGCGAAGTCGAACGCGGCGATCGTCCAGCCGTTCGGATTGGCGATCGTGAAATCGTCGGCGGCGAGCGAT
This sequence comes from Tahibacter soli, assembly GCF_025717065.2. Classification (GTDB taxonomy): domain Bacteria; phylum Pseudomonadota; class Gammaproteobacteria; order Xanthomonadales; family Rhodanobacteraceae; genus Tahibacter; species Tahibacter soli. Next base: position 408,370 of record NZ_JAOVZO020000017.1, read on the forward strand.
TCGCTGCCGCTCGTCGTCGTCTGCGTCACGAGCGCGTTGATGTAGAGGTCGTTGTACGCCTGCCGGTACAGCACCATGGCGTCGCCGGCCGGCAGGGCGCCGTGGCGTTGAATGACGGACGATTGCGTCGCGCCGGCGCCGACCGTGACGACGGTCGAGAACGCCGCGGCGATGCCGAGGACTATCTTGCGCATGAGGAAGATCCGAAGCTTGAGGAGTGGACGAAAACCCTGCGAGCCGACGGTCGTGCGACCGGTGGCGTCCCCTGCCGGTGCTCGTTGAGGCCGTCGACGAGGTTAGGAGCGGGTTCGGAGCGTCGCCACCGGATCTCACGCACAGACGTTCCGTCCGCGTTGCGGGAGCGTTTCCGCGTCGTGACTTTTGTATGACCGGTCGTTACGGGGCCGTGGAAAGCGCCGGCACGACGCGTTCGCCGGCGAGGCGGCGCGCCGCGGCGAGCGCGTTCGCCGCGGCGGGTTCCTGGTTCAGCGCGCGATACAGCTGCGCCTGCAGCAGCGCCGATTCGTAGTCGACGTCGGCGTGCCGCGCGATGAGCCCGGCGATCGCGCTGGCCTGCGCCGTGTCGCCGCGCGCGAGCAGATAGCGCGCGTAGCTCGCGACGGTTTCGCGCACGACGTCCGGCGCGCTCCAGCGCCGGGCCATCGCGAGCGCGTCGTCGAACGCGGCGCGCGCATCGGCGTCGCGACGCTCCGCGGCGGCCTGCTCGGCCTGTGCGAGGCGCGCGAACAGGCTCACCGACGCGTCGTTCGACGTCGCCGCCCACGCGGCGAAGCGCTGCGTTTCGTCGGCCGCCTCGGCGACGCGCGCGAGCGCGTCGAGGCTGCGCACGACGGTGATCCACGCGCCGGCGCGATGCGCGTTGTATACCGGCGCGGGCAGTGCGGCCAGCGCCTGCCGCGCGAGCGCGAGCGCCGACGTCGGCTGGCCGGCGCCGAGTTCGAGTCGCGCCTGGCCGGCGCGCGCGATCGCGCGCTCGGCGGCGTAGGCGTCGTCGTTCGCTTCCTGCACGGCGCGGTCGAGCACCGCGCGCGCATCGCCGAGGCGGCCGACGAGCTCGAGCGCGTTCGCGCGTTCGAGATAGACGAAGAGGCGCGTCCCGACGTGCTGCACGCGCTCGACCAGCGCCATCGCACGGGCGCTCGTTTCCAGCGCTTCGACCGGCCTTAGCAGCGTGATCTGCGCGGTGCTGACGTTGACCAGCGAGCGCGCGTATTCGTCGGTCATGCCGAAGCGTTCGAAGCGCCGGCCGACGCGTTCCTGGATCGCGGCCACTTCGGCGTAGCGGCCCTGCACGGCCTGCAGGTTCGCCTCGTTGCCTTCGATCTGCGCGAGCAGCAGCGAATCGACCGCGAGATCGGCGGCGACGCGCGCGCGGGCGAAATCCTGTGCGGCGAGATCGTATTCCTCGCGCATGAGATGCACGATGCCGCGGTTGTTGTAGGCGCGCGCGACGTCGCCGGGCAGGTCGCGGCCGGCGAGGAGCGCGATCGCGCGGTCGCAGGCGGCGAGCGCGGGTTCGGGGCGGCCGAGCCGCGACAGCGCGACGGCGAGACTGCGGTTCGCGCGTGCGAGCAGTACGGGATCGGTTTCGGCCGACACCGACGCGATCAGCGCTTCGAGCTGTTCGCGCGCGGCTTCCGATTCGCCGAGATCGAGGGCGATCTGCGCGCGTCGCAGGCGGATCGCCGGCGTCTGTTGCAGCGCGGCCGGCGCGGCATCGATCAGCGCGCGCGCATCGAGCGGCGCACGCGCGAGCCGCGCGGCGTCGATGCGCTGCGAGAGCTCGGTCGCGGTCAGCGAGCCGGCGTCGACCGGCGCGCGCGGCGGCCGATGCCCCAGGCGCTCGAGCAGCGCGTCGGCGACGTCGCGCGCCGCGGCGACGACGTTGTCGGCGCGCGCTTCGACGGCTTGCGGCTCGCCGTCGCCGTCGAGGAGTTCGGCGCGCACGATCCACGCCGATCCTTCGCGCCGCGCGACCGGCACGACGAGGCGACCGCGCTCGGTGACGTCGCGCACGGCCGCGAGCGCGGCGTCGCGCGCGATGCCTGCGGGCGCGAGCCGCACCACGTTGTCGCTCGGCAGCACCGGCACGCCGGCCGCCGCGAGGCGTGTGCCGAGCATGTCCATGAGGCCGAGGCGCAGCCACGCGTCGTCGGCCGACGCGGCCACGTCGGCGGGCAGCACGACGGCGACGCCGACCGGCCGATCGGCGGTGGCCGCGGACGGTACCGTCGCCGGCGGCGCGCGCCGCGACGGCAGCCAGGCCAGCAGGGCCAGCGCGACGGCGGCGGCGATCGCCGCGGCCATGCCGAATCGCCGCTGCCGCGTCAGGCCCGTGCGCGCGAGCGCGTCGGTCGCGGTCACCGCCGGCGCGTAGTCGCCGGCGGGCGCGTCGGCGGTGTTCTCGATCGCCTGCGTGTCGGCGCTCCAGCGATAGCCGAAGCGCGGCACGGTGCGCAGGTAGCGCTGGGCCTCGCCGTCGTCGCCGATCGCGCGGCGCGCGGTGAGGATCGTCTTGCCGAGCGCGGCGTCGCTGACGTCGACCTTGCCCCACACCGCCGCCACGAGTTCGTCGCGGCCGACCGCGCGGTCGCGGTGCTGTATCAGGTACACGATGACGTCGAACACGAGCGGCGCGACCGTCACGGCTTCGCCGTCGCGCACGAGCGTGCGCGCGGCGGTGTTGACGACGACGTTGCCGAAGCGGACGACGGGTTGTGTCATCCGCCTAGAGTACCAGCCGTCCGCGCTAGATCGACTTCGGACCGCGCACGAGCTCGGTCGCCTTGTCGAGCGCCTCGGCGGCGGGCACCGCGACGTCCGGCGCGACGCCCGTGCCTTCCCAGTTCGTCTTCGTGACCGGGCTGACCGGTGTCCCGTCGGACACGAACACCGCATACCCGTCGCCGACCTCGACGAAGCCGCCGGGGTTCGCCGCGCCGCGGCTCGTTTCGCCGACGATCGTCGCGCGCTTCGCGTTCTTTACCGTGTACGAGAACGCTTCGCCGGCCGACGCGGTGCGGCCGTTGATCAGCACGTACAGCGGCACCGTCAGCATCGGTTGCGCGTACGGCTCGGCCGGCGCCTCGCTCGTCGTGCCGCCGTTGCGGGCGTGGAACGTGTTGTAGATGTCGGCGCCGCGCGGCGTGAATGCGCTGACGAGATAGCCGACCATGTTGGGCGATCCGCCGCGGTTGTCGCGCAGGTCGACGACGATCGCGTCGCTGCCGGCGACGCGCGCGAGCGCCGCGTCGATCGCGCGGCGCACCGGCGCGTCGCGGTCGCCGAACTCGAAGTTCGCGAAATGCGTCAGCTTCAGGTAGCCGATATTGCCGGGCAGCACGTCGACGCGTTCGATGCCGTCGCCGGACGGCGGTCGCGGCGCCGACGGGCCGGACCTGCCGGCGCCGTCCGACCACGTCACGCGAAAATGCCGGTCGAGCGGCTTGAGTCGTTCGGTCAGCGCTTCGGCGAGTTTCGCCGGCTCCGTCAGCGCGTCGAACGCACCGTCGGCGGACGCCTGGCGCAGGTCGTCGGCGATCGTCTTGCCGCGCGCCGCGTCGAAGTAGTTGTCTTCGATCGCGGAGGCGACCGCGGCGACGGGCTTGCGCGCGGTCTGCGCGCCGGCGCCGGACGCGAACAGCAGCGCCAGCGCGATCGTGGGGATACTTGCAATACGCGACATGGTGTACTCCGTGAGGATGGCATTCCCGCAAGATGCCGCGGACGCCGCCGAAGTTGCATCGCGACGGCGAATTCGCAACGAACGTCTCGCCAGATGCGGCGCGGGCGCGGCGAGCGCGTGTTCGTTTCGCGTACGTTGCCGCGTTGGCATGACGATGCGCTTCGGCGGAAACCGGCAACACGCATGAGCGAGCATTTCTATTTTCGGGCGATGCGCCGCGCGGTGCACTTCTCGAACGGCGAGTACGTCGATCTCGCCGCGGCGTTCGCCGCGCTCGCGCAAGGCGAGCCGGCGTCGGCCGCGCGCGACGCCGTCGCCGCGTATTTCAGCGACGAGCGTCACCCCGGATTCGATCTCGAAACGCCGCCGGAAGCCCTGGCGTCGCCCGACGGCCTGCGTGTGCTCGTTGCGGTCGTCACGGCGCTCGCGGTCGAACTGGCGCTGCCGGTCGACGCGTCGCGGGCACGGTTCGATCCGTGGGACGAAGAGCGGCAGGTCCGCTGGCTCGCGCGGCTGTCGCAGATGCACGAGGTCTTGCTCGCGACCGCCGCCGCCCGCGGCATCGTGCTCGATGCGCTCTCGCTCGACCTGCCGTCCGCGCTCGCGCAGGAGGTGCATGCTTGCCGCCTCGGCATGACGCTCGACGATCTCGAGCGCTCGTATCGGCGTGCGCCGTGGGACGGCATGTGGCTCCAGGCGCATCGCGTCGCGACAGAACTGATCGCCGTCGCGCTCGCGCCGCCGGGGCTCGCCCGGCAGCGCGAAGTGCTGCTGCACGCATACCAGCGGCTGGCCGAAAGCTGCGAAGGGCTGGGCGACGACGCGACCGCGTCCGTCGCGTGGAGCGCCGCCGCCGCGCACGCGCCGGAGGGACCGTATCGCACGTCGCTGATCGACTGCGCGGACGAAGCGGCGCAAGCCGCGGCACCCGCCAATTCCTGAGCGCTCGCGGCGAGCCGTTGCCGATTGCGGCGAGCGGTTGTCGAACGTGACGAACGGCGGTCGACGCATCGGCGGACCCGCCATAGCCTCGACCATTGCCCCTACCGATCGACAGGAATCGCACCGATGAGTCCGCGTCCGCTTGCTCTTTGTCTCGCCCTCGCGCTCGCCGCCGGCGCGGCGCCTTCGTTCGCCGCCGACGCGCCGGCCGTCGCGCAAGCGCAGTCCGACAAGGCGGCGCGGCTCAACACGCTGTACGACGAATACTGGGAAGAAAACCTGAAGCTCAACCCGCTGCAGGCGACGCAGCAGGGCGATACGCGCTACAACGATCAGCTGCCGGACATTCTCTCGGCGCAGTACCGCGCCCAGTCGCTCGAATTCACGCAGCGGTGGCTCAAGACGGTCAAGGCGGTCGGCACCGACGGTCTTTCCGGCCAGGATCTCCTCAGCTACGAAATCTTCGTGCGCGACGCCGAACAGGACATCGACGGCGAGCGCTTTCCCGACTGGCAGCAGCCGATCAACCAGTTCCGCAACCTCGCGAACTTCGCGGTGCAGTTCGGCTCCGGCGCCGGCGCGCAGCCGTTCAAGACGGTCAAGGACTACGACAACTGGCTCGCGCGCGCCAAGAAGCTCCCGACGCTGTTCGACACGGCCGCGGCGAATATGCGGCAAGGTATAAAAGAAGGCGTCGTACAGCCGCGCGTGCTGATGACCAAGGTGCTCGTGCAGCTCGACAACGTGATCAAGGAAAAACCCGAAGACACGCTGTTCTGGGGGCCGATCCAGCGCATGCCCGAATCGTTTTCGGCCGACGAAAAGGCGCGCCTGACGAGCGCCTATCGCGAACTGATCGCCAAAGACCTGATGCCGTCGTACCGCAAGCTGCGCGCGTTCGTCGCCGACGAATACCTGCCCAAGACGCGCAGCACGGTCGGCCTCGACGCGCTGCCGAACGGCAAGGCGTGGTACGCGTACAACGTCGCGCGGTCGACGACGACCGACATGACGCCCGAGCAGATCCACAAGCTCGGTCTTGCCGAAGTCGATCGCATTCACGGCGAAATGCGCAAGGTGATCGAAAAGGTCGGCTTCAAGGGATCGCTGCAGGATTTCTTCAAGTTCATGCAGAACGAACCGCGCTTCAGCTTCGAGAGCGAAGAAGCGCTGCTCAAGTACTACCGCGGGCTCGAAGCGAAGATCAACGAGAAGGTGCCGCAGTTGTTCTCGCTGATCCCGAAATCGAAGTTCGAGATCCGGCCGGTCGAGGCGTTTCGCGCGCAGTCGGCGTCGGGCGGACAGTACCAGCGGCCGAGCGAGGACGGCAGCCGTCCCGGCGTGTTCTACGTCAACACCTACGACCTGCCGACGCGCAAGACGTGGGACGCCGAAGACCTGTACCTGCACGAAGCGATTCCCGGCCATCATTTCCAGCTCGCGCTGCAGCAGGAGCTGACGAACCTGCCGAAGTTCCGCCGCTTCGGCAGCGAAACGGCGTTCTCGGAAGGCTGGGGTCTGTATGCCGAATCGCTCGGTACCGACCTCGGCGTCTACACCGATCCGTACAATTACTTCGGTTATCTACAAAACGAATTGTGGCGGGCGATCCGCCTCGTCGTCGACACCGGCCTGCACAGCAAGGGTTGGACGCGCGAGCAGGTGATCAAGTACATGCTCGACAACTCGGCCGAATCGGAAACGCAGTCGATCGCCGAGGCCGAGCGCTACATGGCGATCCCGGCGCAGGCGCTCGCGTACAAGATCGGCGAGCTGAAGATCCAGGAAGTGCGCAAGCGCGCCGAGAAGGCGCTCGGCAAGCGCTTCGACATCCGCGAGTTCCACGCCGAAGTGCTCAAGGACGGTTCGATTCCGCTGTCGGTGCTCGACGCGAAGATCGACCGGTGGATCGCGGCGAAGAAGAAGTAGTTCGACGGCGCTAGTGACCTAAGGGGCTGCCGTCGGCGTAGTCGAAGCGATGGATCCGGCCGTCGAAGTCCGTGGCTTCGACGGCATCGGACGCAAGGCGAAACGCGCCGGTGAAAATGTCGGCGCCGGATGCCGACCAGACGATGCGACCGGTGTCGTCCAGACGCGCGATCTGCAGTTCGCCGTGCGAGATCAGCGCGTCTTGCGCGGCGTCGTAGTGCACGCCGAAACACGTTGCGGGGTCGGCGACGACGGTCCAGCGCCGTTCGTAAGGTTTCGGGCGCACGCACACGACACGGTCGCAGACGGCGACGTACAACAACCCGCGTACGTGGACGGCCGAATGCGGATGCACCGCGGTCGCGCCGCCGCTACCGACGAACAGCGCGATCGGCTCGCCGTCGAGGGTCAGCAGGTGCGCCGAACTCGGCCGGTATCCGGCGGTGAAGTCTTCGACATGCCGACCGTCGGGCGCGGCACCCTCGTACTCGAGGACGTCGACGAGTTCGATCGCGCCGACGTCGGTTTCCAGCCGCCACGCGGGCCGGTCGTTCGCGGACATCGGTGCGACTACTCCACCGTCACGCTCTTGGCCAGATTGCGCGGCTGGTCGACGTCGGTGCCGCGCAGCACCGCGACGTGGTACGCGAGCAGTTGCAGCGGCACCGTGAACACGATCGGCGCGACGAGCTCGCCGCACGGCGGCAGCACGATCAGGCGGCCGTCGGCGTGCGGCACCTGCTGCGCGACGTCGGCGTCGGCCAGCACGTAGAGTTCGCCGCCGCGCGCGCGCACTTCCTCGATGTTCGACTTGAGCTTTTCGAGCAGGTGGTCGTTCGGCGCGACCGCGATCACCGGCATTTCCTCGTCGACGAGCGCGAGCGGCCCGTGTTTGAGTTCGCCCGCCGCGTACGCTTCGGCGTGGATGTACGAGATTTCCTTGAGCTTGAGCGCGCCTTCCATCGCGATCGGGAACTGCGTGCCGCGGCCCAGGAACAGCGCGTGCTGCTTCGTCACGAAGCGTTCGGCGAGCGCGCGGATCTGTCCGTCGAGCGCGAGCGCGCCGTTGATCGCGCCGGGCAGGCCTTCGAGCTGGCGCACGAGGTCGGCGTAGCGCGCCTCGTCGAGGCCGTGATGGCGGCCGAGTTCGAACGCGAGCAGCGCGAGCGCCGTCAGTTGCGTCGTGAACGCCTTGGTCGACGCGACGCCGATTTCCGGGCCCGCGCGAGTCATCAGCGACAGGTCGGATTCGCGCACGATCGACGATTCGGGCACGTTGCAGATCGCGAGCGTCGCCAGGTACCCGCGCGCCTTCGCGGACTTCAGCGCCGCGAGCGTGTCGGCGGTTTCGCCGGACTGGCTCACCGACACGAACAGCGTGTCGGGCATGACCACGCTTTCGCGATAACGGTACTCCGACGCTATTTCCACATTGCACGGAATCTTCGCGAGCGATTCGATCCAGTAGCGCGCGACGAGACCGGCGTGATAGCTCGTGCCGCACGCGATGATCTGCACGGCGCGCGTGCGCGTGAGCATGTCCTTCGCGCCGACGCCGAAGATTTCGGTCAGCACGCGCCCGCCGGCGATGCGGCCTTCGAGCGTATCGGTCACCGCCTGCGGCTGCTCGTGGATCTCCTTGAGCATGTAGTGGCGGTACTCGCCGCGCTCGACCGCGTCGGCGGAGAAGTGCGCCTGCTTGACCTCGCGTTCGGCGGGCTTGCCGTGCTCGTCGTAGATGCGCACGCCGTCGATGCCGACGTCGACGACGTCGCCCTCGGCGAGATAGACGAAGCGGCGCGTGACCGGCAGCAGCGCGTGGATGTCGGACGCGAGAAACTGTTCGCCTTCGGCGAGGCCGACCACCATCGGGCTGCCGCGGCGCGTGCCGACGACGCGGCCGGGCTCGCGCTTGGAGATCACGGCGATCGCGTAGGCGCCGTGCAGGCGCGGAATCACCTGCTGCACCGCGCTGAGCAGATCGACGCCGGCGCTGTGCAGATGTTCGATCAGGTGCGCGATGACTTCGGTGTCGGTCTGCGTCGCGAACGTGTAGCCGAGCGCGAGGAGTTCGGCGCGCAGCGTTTCGTGATTTTCGATGATGCCGTTGTGCACGACCGCGACGGTGTCGCGTGAGGCGACCGGATGCGCGTTGCCGGTCGTCGGCGCGCCGTGCGTCGCCCAGCGCGTGTGCGCGATGCCGGTGAAACCTTCCAGCGGGTGCTCGGCGAGGAGCGATTCGAGTTCGCGCACCTTGCCCTTCATGCGCTGGCGCTCGAGACCCTTGTCGGTCAGCAGGGCGACGCCGGCCGAGTCGTAGCCGCGGTATTCGAGCGCCTTGAGCCCCGAAATCAGCGTATCGACCACGTTGCGCCGTGCCGCGGCGCCGACAATTCCGCACATGCCTTTCTCCCGCATTCGTTCGAATCAGACGCCGATTTTAACCGGTCGCATGGCGCGTGCCGGCGTCGCGGATGGCGAAATGCGGGCAATGGCGGCCCGGCGGCACGTTCAGGTGCGCTTTTTTGGCCGTTTCCAGCCCGGAATCGTGTGCTGACGGCCGCGCGCGACGGTCAATTCACCCGGCGGGGCGTCGCGCGTGATGACCGAACCGGCGCCGATCGTCGCGCCGGCGCCGATCTCGACCGGCGCCACCAGCGCGCTGTTGGAGCCGATGAACGCGTCGTCGCCGATCGTCGTGGTCGATTTGTTCACGCCGTCGTAGTTGCAGGTGATCGTGCCGGCGCCGACGTTGACGCGCGCGCCGACCACCGCGTCGCCGAGGTAGGCGAGGTGATTCGCCTTCGCGCCTTCGGCCAATAGCGCTTTCTTGGTTTCTACAAAATTTCCGACGTGGACGCCGGCGGCGAGCTCGGTGCCGGGCCGCAGCCGCGCGTACGGGCCGATCGTGCAGGCGCCGTGCGTCTTCGTGCCGTCGATGTCGCAGTGCGCCTGCACGATCGTACCCGGCGCGAGCGTCGTATCCTTGATGCGGCAGAACGGTCCGATGCGCACGCCGTCGCCGATCTGCACGCTGCCTTCGAGCACGACGTCGACGTCGATGTCGATGTCGTGTCCGACCGTGACGCTGCCGCGCGCGTCGAAGCGCGCCGGATCGGCGAAGCGCACGCCGGCCAGGGCGAGCGCGCGGGCCTGTCGGCGCTGGTAGTGGCGCTCGAGTTCGGCGAGCTGCCACGGATCGTTCGCGCCGAACGCTTCGAGCGCGTCGGCGCAGACGGCGCACAGCGCCGGATCGCCGTCCTGAGCGGCCAGCGCGAACACGTCGGTGAGGTAGTACTCGCGCTGCGCGTTGTCGTTGCGCACGCGCGAAAGCCATGCGCGCAGGCGCGCCGCGTTCGCGGCGACGATGCCGGTGTTGACGAGACGGATGGCGCGCTGCTCGAGGCTCGCATCCTTTTCCTCGACGATCGCGCGCACCTGCCCGAGGCCGTCGCGCACGATGCGGCCGTAGCCGGTCGGATCGACCACGTCGGCCGCGAGCACGACGAGGTCGGCCGGCGATTCGGCGAGCGGCCGCAGCGTCTGCGCCGCGAGCAGCGGCACGTCGCCGTACAGCACGAGCACGCGCGCGTCGTCGGGCACCGACGGCAGCGCGAGCTGCACCGCGTGGCCGGTGCCGTGCTGCTGCGCCTGATGCACCCACGCGAGATCGCCGTCGGCGGCGAACGCGGCCCGCAGCGCCTCGCCGCGGTGGCCGTACACGACATGGATCGCCGCGGGGCGCAGCGCGCGCGCCGCCGCCAGCACATGCGCGAGCATCGGCTGTCCGGCGAGCGGCAGCAGCACTTTCGGCAGCGACGATTTCATGCGCTTGCCCTCGCCGGCGGCGAGAACGATGACGTGGAGCGGCGATGCGGACATGGATTGGCCCGGTCGGAAACTATGCCGATTATGGCAGGCCGGGCGGGACCGATGGCTGGCCCGGATCGGGCGCGTCGGCGACGACGGCGGGCCGTTCGCGGCGTTCGCGGATGCTCGCCAGCCGCGCCGAGATCGCCGCGAGGCTCGCCTCGACCGACAGGCGCTGCCGCACGCTGCGGCGGGCGTTGTCGCCGATGCGGCGCGCGTAGGCGGGATCGTCGACGAGGCGGCGCAGATACGTTGCCGCCTGATCGACGTCGGGCTCGGCCCAGCGCTGGCCCTGCCACGCGGGGTATTGTCCTTCGCGCACCGGCACCAGCGCGTAGTCGACGAGACAGCTGTTGTCGGCGTCCATGAACGCGAGATTGCCCGAGTAGGCGGTCGCGACCACCGGTTTGCCGAGCAGCATGCATTCGGCGAGCCCGAGGCCGAAGCCCTCGGAGCGGTGCAGCGACACGTAGCCGTCGCAGCACGCCTGCAGCGCCCACATGCCGGCGCGGTCGAGAAAGCCGTCGCGCACTTCGATGCGGTCGTCGTCGGCGACCGCGTCGACGAGCGCACGCAGTTCGCGCGGCATGCGCTGGCCGTTGATCGTCTTGATCACGAGCCGCACGTCGCGGCGGCCGTCGGCGAACGCGCGGCGGAACGCGGCGATCGCGCCGTCGGCGTTCTTGCGCGTGGCGTACGAGTTGAAATCGAAACTAAACAAATATACGAAATTATTTTCGTCGAGGCCGAAGTCGCCGCGCGAATAGCGTGCCGGCAGTTCGACGTCGAGCGCGGCCGGCACGATGTGCACCGGCTTGCGCGTGCACGCGGCGACGGCGTCGCGGACGAACGGCGACATCACCCACACCTCGTCGACGAGATCGAACGCGCCCTGCCAGCGCTGCGGAAAGCGTTCGAGCTCCCAGAACCAGCAGCCGATGTTGTAGCGGCCGGCGAACGCGCCGGCGCCGAGGTGTTCGCGCGCGACCGGCATCTGGTCGGCGTTGATGCAGAACAGGTTGATATCGTGGATCAGCGTGTCGGACAGGAACCGCTGCATGCGCCGGTCGTGCTGGCGGCTGGCGACGCCGATGTCGTAGTTGCGCACCACGAACGGCACGCCGCCGCGTTCGAGCGTGTGCGCGTAGCTGCGCAGGATTTCGGCGACGCCGAACTCGCCGTGCGCGTAGCCGACGAGATTGATGCCGGGACGATCGGGCTGCGGCGCAAAGACGGGTTGCGACGCGGCGGCTTCCGGCGGCGGCGCGAACGCGAGCCGTTCGAGCGTGCGCCGGATGCGATGCCGCAGCGCCGCCGGAATCAGCCGGTACAGCGCGAGCGCGACGCGGTGGCGGCAGGTCCAGTCGATCGCCGAAAGACACGTCGCGCCGACGCGGCGCACGAGGCCCGGCGCCGGATGCCGGCCGGCCCGTGTGTCGAATGCGAACGCGCCGCCACCGTCGCGGCCGTTCGCGGCGGCGAAGGCGCGGTGCACGGGATCGATATGGCGCGCCGCGACACCCATCTCGCGGCCGGCGGCGCGCACGAACCAGCGGATGAATCCTTCGCGGCCTTCGCGTTCGCCGAGGTCGAACGCGCTGTGCAGGTCGGCGCGCTGGCGCCAGGCCGCGTACATCAGGCGCGTGACCGGCGCGTCGGCGCGCGCGGGCAGCTCGTCGCAGGGCAGGTCGTACGGCGTGCGGTCCATCGCGAACGGGTGGAGCTGCGGCTGCGCGGTGCCCTTGTCGAAATAGCGCCGGTACACGGCGCGCAGCGGCGCGCCGATCGTCTCGCCGTCGGCGAATGTCGCGAACGCGTACGGCTTGCGCCGCTGCTCGGCATGGCCGTTGGCCGCCAGGCGCGCGAGCCAGTCTTCGTACAGCGGTCGCAGCGCGCCGATCGTCGCGATCGTGTGGCGGTTCTGATGGCGCGAGAACACGGCCGGCCGGTCGACGTCGACGCCGCTGAAGTGCGCGAACACGAGCGGCCGTTCGCCCGCATACCAGCGCTCGCCGTGCTGCGACACGGGTCGCTGCGACAAATTCCAGTACGCGACGTTGTAGCCTTCGTCGCGCAGAATGCGCACGTCCGGAAACAGGCCCGGCACGAGGTCGATCCATTTCTGGTCGGTGAACAGGCCCGCCGCCGGATCGTTGACGCAGCCGAACTCCAGGCGGTCGGCCCACCACGCGATCAGTCGGTCGGCGTCGGCGTGCGCGCCGATCGCGACGAAGCCGCAGTTGTACGTGCCGCTGGCGAGGATCGCGCGTTCGCCGGGATGCCGGTCGTCGTCGACCGGCGCGACGAGATGCGGCGTCAGCACCGCCAGCGCGCCGTCGGCGAACGCGGCTTCGACCGCGGCGAGCGGTTCGAGCACGAGCACGTCGGGATCGAGATAGACGATGCCGGCGTCCGGATGCAGCCGGCGCAGATGCGCGAACGCGTACGGCTTGATCGCCGTGTTGAATTCGACGATGTCGTAGCGGAACGCGAACGCGTCGAAGTCGGGCAGCGCCAGCGCCTCGACCGGAACGAGGTCGAACGGCGCGTCGGCGAGCGCGGGATCGTCTTCGCCGCGATCGGCGAGCGCGAGGTAGCGCGGCGCGTCGGGATAGCGCGCGGCGACCGACTGCATCAGCGTCCTGGCGTACGCCAGATAGTTGCGCGAAGCGATGGTGAAGAAAACCGGACTCACAGGCGCCGCATGTGTTGCGAAGACCGGCGCGCAGCATAGCAAGACCGCCGCGCGCGATCCGTCATGTCGTGCGTCATCCGGTATATGCTCGCGCGCCATGCGCCACCACCTGACCGAACTCGTGCTGTTCAGCACCTACGCCGAGCTGCGCGCCGAGCGCGCGCGCAGCTACCTCGGCTTCGTCTGGTGGCTGGCGGAACCGGCGATGATGATGGCCGCGTTCTGGATCGTGTTCGACGTGATCCTCGATACCGGCGGTCGCGACTACCTGCCGTTCCTCCTGATCGGCCTCGTCGTGTGGCAGTGGATGAAGTCGTGCATCACACATGCGGGCCACGCGATCTGGACCAACCTCGGCCTGATCCGGCAGGTGCGCGTGCCGGTACTGATTTTTCCGTTCGTGCAGATGTTCGCCGACACGGTGAAATTCGGCTGCGTTTTCGTGCTGCTGCTCGCGATCCTGTGGCTGCTCGGCTTTCCGCCGAACCGCGCCTACGCCGCGCTGCCGCTGCTCCTGCTGTCGATCTTCGTCTGCGCCGCCGGCGCGGGGCTCGTCGTCGCGGCGCTGATGCCGCTCGTGCCGGACCTGCGCTTCGTGATCGAGCAGGTGCTCACGGTCGTGATGTTCCTGTCCGGTGTCGCGTTCGCGCTGCGCAACGTGCCCGACTGGCTGATGACGGCCAATCCCGTGCTCGTGCTGCTCGATGCGGTCCGCGGCGTGCTGATGTACGGCACGTGGCCGGACTGGCCGGCGCTCGCGCGGGCGACGGCGGCGTCGTTCGCGGCGGGCGCGATCGGCGTCGGGCTCGTGCTGCGCTTCGCGCCGCGTTATCCGAAGATGGCGGTCTGATGGCGGCGCTCGTCGAACTCGATCGCGTCGGCGTCGCGTTTCGCGCGCAGCGGCGCCTCGGCAGCGAGCGTTACTGGGCGCTCGAGGACGTGAGCGTGTCGCTCGAACGCGGCCACCGGCTCGGCGTGGTCGGCCGCAACGGCGCCGGCAAGAGCACGCTGCTGCGGCTCGTCGCGGGCATCCTCGAACCCGACCGCGGCACGGTGCGGCGCGCGCCGGTCACGTGCCAGCTGCTGTCGCTCACGCTCGGATTCGTGGGGCATCTGTCGGGACGCGACAACGCGATCCTGTCGGGCCTCCTGCTCGGCCTGTCGCGCCGGCAGATCGAAGCGCGCATCGAAGCGATCCGCGAATTTTCGGAACTCGGCGATTTCTTCGAGCAGCCGATCGCGAGCTATTCGTCGGGCATGGTCATGCGGCTGGGTTTTTCCGTGGCCATCCAGGTCGAGCCCGACGTACTGCTGATCGACGAAGTGCTCGCCGTGGGCGACGCGCACTTCCAGGAAAAATCGGGCCGCGCGCTGCACGAGCGCCTGCGCGAAGGCTGCACGGTGGTGATCGTGAGCCACGAGGAAAGCAAGCTCGCGGACCTGTGCGACCGGCTGCTATGGATCGAGCACGGCCGCAGCGTGATGGAAGGACCGTTCGACGAGGTGATCGCGGCGTATCACCGCGAATTGCACGTGGGAGAGGGAGGCTAGTCGACGTTCCCGCCGGCGTATCGCTGCTCGGCGACGTAGTCTTCGACCTCGAAGCCGGGGCCGTGCAGCACGCACACGGCGACGTGCACCGGATCGACCGGCTTTGGTCGCAACGCGAGCGGCAGCGACGCGGCGACCGCCTCGATGGCGTCGACGCCGTTGCCGTCGCGCAGCAGCCGGTGGAACTCGCGCGCCGCCAGCGACCCGGTGCCGTCGAGCACCATCGCATCGATGGCCTCGTCGACGGCGATTCCGCGTAGCGCGAGGCGGCAGTAGCGATCGCGATCAGCCGCATCGGTCGCGGCCTTCGCACCGAGCTGCGCGCCGTACTGCGCCGCGTACGGGGAGTTCTTCACGGCGATCAGCATCTGCGCCAGCCGCAGACGTTCGACGTCGGACGTTGCGTAGTCGTCGCGAATTTCCTCGAGCGCGCCGCGCAACACGGTATCGGGCTGGAAGAAGTCGGCCGACCGCGCGTAAAAGGTCTCGCTGGTCTGCGCATCGAAATCCGCGGGCGCGGTGGGCGGCACGAACCCGTAGCGTTCGACGACGCTCGCCGCGAGTGCGCGCGTTGGCGCGTAGTGATCGTCGTAGCGCGTGGCGCCGGAGAATTCGCCGACCTCCCGTCCGCATGTCTGCTCATCGTCGCCGTCGTCGGAATCCGTGCCGGATGTGCGCGCCTCGGCGGACAGCCCGAGAACGAACAGATTGCCCGGTTCGGCGGCACGCCAACGCACGAGCGTTCCTTCGCAACGCTGCGTCCGCGCGCAGTACTCATGCCACATCAGACGGCCGGCGCCCGTCGCCGGCTCGGGCAGCCGCGCGGGCGGCGCATGCTCGTCGCGGCAGGTTTCCTGCGCGGCGATGACGGCGCCGGCCCAGGCGATATCGGGATCCGCATCGGCGGCGACGCGCGCGCCGAGCGCGCGTCGCCATGCGCAGACCGCGGCGTCGTACTCGACCGTCGCCGCGTTGCGGCGGTCGGGCGGCAGTTCGTACGGTATCGGTTCCTCGACCCAGATCTCGCGCGGCGGATCGGCTTGCGCGACGGGCGTCGCAGCCAGCAACAAGGCGATGATCGATATGCGCATTCGTGCACCTCCGAGACGACGGACGTTGCGCGCGCAACGAAACGTCGCAGCGACGCGCGCGCAATCGGAGGAGTCGCCGGCCGGCTACGGTATCGTCGTGACGTCTGCTATCGCCTCGATCGGTTCGACGTCATCTTCGTCCTCTTCGCCGTCGACTTCATCGACGCAGGCATCGATGTCGTTCTCGTTGACCGGCGCCGGCCGTTGCGCGAGCGGGAGACTCGCCGCGAAGGCGTCGATCGCATCGAGCGCGTTGCCGTCGCGCAGCAGGTCGGCGAACCGTTGCGCGGCGGGGGAGTCCGGCTTTTCGATCGTCAGTTCCCACAGCAGCTGGGCGTTTTCGTTGGCGCGCGCGTCGGCCGTGCAGTACCGGCGGCGTTCGACGGGATCGGTGACGGCGTCGTCGATGCCGTGCCGCGCGCCGTACTCGGCGGCGAACGGCGTGTCGCGTGCGGCGAGCAGGATCCGCGCGAACTGCGCATGCAGCGCGGGCGCGAACGGCTCGCGGTTGTCCAGAGCATCGAGCGTGCGGCGCATCGCCTGCATCGGAAAAACGAGGTCGGCCGGCTTCTCGTCGATCGTGCGCCACATCGGGCCGGGCAGGTAGTCGCTCGGCTTGCGCGGCGGCGCGACGTCGTAGCGCGCGAGTACCGTCGCGACGATGCGGCGCACGTCGCGCCAGCCGTCGGCATAGTGCGTGGTGCGGTCGAAGTCGGCGTCGGAAACGGGTTCGTCGTTCTCGATCGCGAGCGCCAGCACGTAGAGATTGTCCGGCTCGGCCTTGCGCCACCGCGCGAGCGCGTCGTCGCAGGTGCCCGAGCGCTGGCAGTAGTGCAGCTGCATCAGCCGGCCGCCGGCGGTCGTCGGCGGCGACGGCACGAGCGCCGGCGGTTCGGTCGCCTCGCAGTTGTCGCGCACCGCGAGTGCGGCGCCGGCCCACGCGACGTCGGGATCGGGATCGGTCGCGATGCGCTCGCCGAGCGCGCGCTGCCACGCGCAATACTGGCGGTCGTACTCGATCGACGCCGCGTTGCGCGGCCCCTGCGGAATGAAGATCGGACACGCGCTCGCCGCGGTTGCGAGTGTGACGGCGAATCCGGCAAACAGGAGCGGCAGCAGTCGCATGGGCTTCTCCTCGGCAAACGCAACGGGGAAAAGCTGCAACGGCACGCGCGGCGCCGCGGGGTCAGGTCGGTTCGTCGTCGTCGAGTGCGTCGAGGCTGATCTCGGTGGTGGTGGTGACGTCGCGATCGTCGCCCGCGGCGCAGCGTGCCATCCGTGCCGCGTCGACAGGGGCCGGGCGCAATTGCGGCGGCAGGTGCGCGACGATGGCGTCGACCGCGTCGATGCCGTTGCGGGTGCGCAGCGCCTTGCGGAATTCGCGCGCGGCCGGCACGCCGTCATTCTCGATCGACAGTTGCGCGATGGTGGCGTCCGCGGCGCTGGCGCGCAGCACGAGGCGGCAGTAGCGCTCGCGCTCGACCGGGTCTGTCGCGGCGAGGGCGCCGAGGTGCGCGCCGAACACCGCGGCTTCCGGCGTTCCGGTGGCGGCGACCAGCAGTGCGGCGAGTCGGGCTCGCACCGTGCGATCGAGCGTCCGGTTTTGCACCAGCGCACGCAACGACAGCGAGTACGCGATCATCAACGGAACCAACGAGATCGGCTCGTCGTCGACGATGGTGACGGGCAGGCCCGAGTCGTAGTCTTCCGGTTTGTGCGGCGGCGTGAGGTCGTAGCGCGCGGCGACCGCTGCGAGCAGCGCATGCGTGTCGAGGTAGTAGTCGTCGTACCGTGCGGCGCGCGCAAGGTCGACGGCGCCGTCCGAGCGCGCCCTCAGCAGCACGAACAGGTTGTCGGGTTCGGCCGCGAGCCATTGCGAGAGCGCTTCGGGGCAGCGTTTGATGCTGCAGAACTTGTAGCGCATCAGTCGCCCCGCGCCGGTTCTCGGCATCGGCGGCAGCGCTCCCGTGTAGTCGCCGACCGCGCCGTGCGCTTGCGTCGTGATGGCCAGGCCGGCCCAGGCGATGTCGGGATCGGGATCGGCGCCGATGCGATCGGCGAGCGATCGCAGCCACTCGCCGCGCAACCGGTCGTATTCGACGGATGCGTCATTGCGCGATCGCCGCTCGACGAACGAATCGGCGCGCGCGTCGAGCGTGGCGAACGTCATCAGCAGCAGCCAGCCGAGTGCGAATCGCATGGGTCACCTCTGCGTCGGAACAGGCCGAGTATCGCATTCGCGATCCCGGCGGCGAGGACGGTTCGATCTATTCCTCGGCATCGCTGCGTGCGACGCACGCGGCGATGGCCGCTTCGTCGGGCGGCTCGGCGCGCCGGTTGTCGGGCAGTTGCGCCTCGATCGCGGCGTACGCATCGATCTCGGGCATCTTCGCGTCGGCGGCGAAGGCGGCGATGCCGATCGTCAGCAACAGCGCGGTCGGTGCCTATCGCATGGTGCGAAATCCTGTGGACTGTGGCAGGAGCGGCGTCAGCGGCCGACCGATGAGCTGCTCGCTGCGATGCATGCCGCGACGGCCGCGTCGTCGATGTCGCGCAGCGGCTCGTTTTCCTCGCGCGCGACGGCTTCGGCCGCATCGATCGCGTTGCGCGTCGTCAACGCCGCATAGAAGCGACGGCGGCGTTCGTCGGCGGCGTCGTCCCCGAAAAGGTAGCGGCTCGCGAGCGTCCTCGATACCGCCTCGAGCCTCGCCTTTTCGCGGCACCAGCGCTGGCGGTCGGCCGGCGCGACGGCGACCGCGTCGCCGATCGCCACTGCGCGGTCGGCCGCATACGGCGTGTCGGTCGCGGCGAGCATGAGTTCGGCGACGTGCAGTTTCGTCGAGGCGGAGATCGACGCGTCGCGCCGGATCGCCGAGGCCGTGAGATCGGAAATCGTCGAGACGCGATACGCGAACACTTCGGCGAAGCCGACGCCGTAGTGCGTCTCGCACGGCGGCATCTCGTAGTCCGCCGGCGGCACCGGCGGCGCGACGTCGTAGCGTGCCGCGATCTTCGCCGGCAGCGCGCGGAACGCCGCGTCATGATCGTCGTAGCGCGTCGCCAGCCGGAGGCGGCGATCGACGTCGCCGAGGCCGGCACGACGTTCTCGCGTCAGCGCGCGCTCGAAGACGAACGCGTTGTCGGGCTCCGATGCGATCCAGTCGGCGAGGCCGTCTTCGCAGCGCGACGGGCGGTCGCAGTAGAGAAAGCGCAGCCAATGCGCGAGCACGGTAGCCGGCTGCGGCAGGTCGCGTGCGGCCGGTTCGGGCGCTTCAGGAGGCGGTCGCGCACCCGGCGGCGGGGGAGGCCGTGGCGGCGCGTGGCTCGGAGTCCGGAGACCGAAGAGCCGCCCCGCGTACGAGATTTCGGGATCGGGGTCGTTGCGCAACCGTGCGCCGAGTTCGGCGATCCAGGCGTCGTACGCGTCGTCGTATCGCGCGAATGTCTCGTTACGCTGGTAGCCGAGCTGCAGGGAGCACGCGCCCGCGGCGCCGGCGGCGGCGAGCGTCAGGACCAGCGCGGCGGCGATGCGTCGCATGGCGTCACTCCTTCTTCGCGAGCCGCGCGTTGCATTTGGCGAGCGCCGCCTCGTCGATCGGCTTGGGCTTGAGCGCCTGCGGCAGTCTTGCCGCGATATCGGTCAGCGCGTCGATGCCGTTGCGCGTCGCGAGCGTCGCGAAGTAGTCGGCACGTACCGCCGGATCGACGCCGTGTCCGCCCTTGACGATCCATTCGTAGACGTCGCCGTCGAACGACCGTCCGCGCGCTTCGAGCGCGCAGTAGTGCGCGAGTTCGTCGGTGTCGACCGCGGCCCACGTGCCGAGGCGCGCGCCGGCGACCGCGGCGAGCGGGCTGCGGTTCGGCGTGGTCAGCAGCTGCGCGATTTTCAGCCGCAGGGGCGTTGCGAGCTTGCCGTCGTCGAGAAACACCGCCGCCGCAGCCAGCACGGCCGGCTGGTTGCCGAGGTTGGGACGCGGCGCAACCGCGTCGAACGCCAGCACGCTGCACGCCGGCAGCACATAGCCGGCCGGCACGGGCGGCGGCGCCGGCACGCGCGCGAGCAGCGTTTCCTCGAGCGTGCGCGTCGCGACCGTGTAGTCGTCGTAGCGCGTCGCCCCGTCGAGCTTGCGCCGCGCCTTCGACGCGTAGCTGTCGTTCTCGTGCAGCGCGACCGCGAGCACAAACAGGTTGTCGGGTTCGCTTTCGACCCACTCGGTGATGCCGGTCGGGCAGCGCTCGGTTTCGCCGCAGTACGCGTAGCGCATCAGGCGGCCGACGCCGCTCGTCGGATCGCGCGGCAAGTCGAGCGTGGCCGCGTGATCGCCTTCGCCGACCTGCAGCAGCATGACCAGCGATGCCCAGGCGACGTTCGGGTCGGGATCTTTCACGAGCGCGTCGGCGGCATCGTGCGTCCACTGCGCGTAATGCGCGTCGTAGGCACGCTGTGCGGGTTCGCGCCGATAGTCGCGCGGGGGCTTGCACGCGTCCGCGGTCGATGCGGCGAGCAGGCAGAGCAGGGCAAAAGCCAGGCGCATGGAAACCTCCTTGTTCGGCGAATGACGCACCGGCGCGCCGTTCAGTCGCTCCCGGCGACACAGGCGGCGACACGTTCGGGATCGACCGGATCGGGCCGGCGGCTCGCCGGCAGCTGCGCGGCGACGGCGTCGACGGCGTCGACGGCGTTGCGCGTGCGCAGGGCGTCGAAAAAAGGCGGCGCACGCCGAGACGTTCAGCGTCGGGTTCGTCCATGATCCATTCGAGCATGCCGACGTCGGCTTGAAGAACGGCGCGTTCGTTCAATTGGCAGTAGCGTTTGCGCTCGGCCGGCGATCGGGCCGCCGCGACACCGAGTGCCGCGCCGACCTGCGCCGCGACCGGGCTGCCTTTTGCCGCGACCATCAGTTTTGCCAGATGCAGGCGTGCCGTGTCGTCGAGCGTGTCATCGTACTTGAGGTCTTCGGCGCCGAGCGACGCCATCGCCACGAGTGCGTCGATACGTCCGGCGATGCCGTTCCCGTGCATGAAGCTGCATGGTGGCGAGACGTATCGTTCGGGCTCCGGCGGCGGCTCGCCGGCGAGCCGCGTGATCTTGTCGCTCAGCGCTCGCGACGCGAGAAAGTAGTCGTCATAGCGGGTCGTTGCATCGATGCCGCCGTGCGAGCGCCAGGCCGCTGCGTCGCCGAGATCGTCGCGAGCGAGCGAGCGCACGAACGCGTTGTCCGGCTCGGCGGCGATCCATGCGTCGAGCGCGGCCGGACAATGGCCGGAACCTTTGCAGTAGGTCGCGCGCAGCAGCCGGCCGAGACCGGTCGTCGGCGGCATCGGCAGTGCCGGTTTCGCGTCGTCGCCAGACGTTTGTGCCGACACGATAATCGCGCCGGCCCAGGCGACTTCGGTATCGGCGTCCGTCGCGAGCCGCCGGCCGACCGACTCGCGCCATTGCGCGTGCCGTTGGTCGTAGTCTTCGAACTCGGCTTCGCGTATGTAGCCCGGCGCGACGGAGCACGCATCCGCGTCGAACGCCGTCGCGCACGAAGCCAGCACGAGCCATGGCAGCACGAATCGCATCGGAATCCCCCGTCGGCAACGCGCCGATGATGCCGCAGCGCGCCGCCGCGCTGAACGCGGCGGCGGTTCGCGGTTGGCGCCGATTCAGGCGTTTTCGTGCGCCGGGGCGTCGAGGAAGTCGGTTTGCGTTTCCGGCGCCGGCAGGCAGCCGTAGGTCTTGATCAGGAGGTTGTCGGCGGAGTCGGCTTTCGTGATGAAGCGGCCCACGCGCTCGACGAGATCGTCATGCTCGGCCGGCGTGAACACGTCGCTCATGTGGATGACGAGATTCATGCGGATCGTGCTGCCGGCGAGGTCGAAGAAGAACGGCGCGTGTTCGGCCGACAGTAGAAATCGGAACAGATCGTTCAACCCGCGCTTGCCCGGCTGCGCCAGGCGCGACGAGAAGTTCAGGTGGTCCGAGCAGCAGCACCACACCTTGATCGGCGCGCTGCCGTTGTAGAACGACCAGTTGAGATCGCCGTGCCGCGCGAGCACCGGGTCGACGTTCGCTTTGGCGAGCGCGCGCTCGACGAAGTCGGCGACCGGATGCGCATCGGGCGTGTGGAAAAATTCCTTGAAGTCGTCGCGCGTGTCGAGGTTCGAGCCGCAGCTCGGGCAGTAGCGCGTCGCTTTGGCGATCAGCTCGTCGCACGCCGGACACTGCACCCCGAACGGCACGGACTGCGCGCGGAACTCTTCGACGAAGCGGCGCACGTCGGCGACCGGTATGCCGAAGCCGACCGCGTCGGCTTCGTTGAGCTTGCACGTCGTCACCGCGATGATGCGCTGCTCGTCGTCGAGCATCGGGCCGCCGGAATTGCCGGGGTTGATCGCCGCGTCGGTCTGCAGGAAATACTGCTCGTCGAGCAGCTGGCGCGGATGCGAGATGACGCCTTCGGTCAGCGACAGCGGCAGCCCGACCGGAAAGCCGAGAATGTGCACCGGCTGCTTCGGCCGGTACTGTTCGATGTCGGAGAGCGGCAGCACCGCGCCGTCGACGGGGCGGGAGAGTTCCACCACGGCGAGGTCGCGCTGCGGGTGCACGCGGCGCACGGTGCCGAGGATGCGCGTGCGATCGCGCATTTCGACCGCGACCGTGCGATACGGCGAAACGACGTGGCTGTTCGTGACGAGGTGCGTCGCGTCGATCAGAAATCCGGTGCCGGTGCCGCCGCCGGTGTACACCTGATAGACGCCGAGGTGATCGATCGCGTCGAGTATCTGCGCGCTCATCGCGTGGCTCCTGCCGTATCGGCGTCTGCGGGTTCGTCGCGCTCGTCGTCGTCTTCGCCGCCGTGGGCGCGCACGAGATTCGTCGCGTGCGCGCGCATGACGTCGGCCGCTTCGCGCAGCGGCCGGCCGGAGGCGAGGTCGAGCGGTTCGCGCAGCGCGGCGGCGATCGCCGCCGGCCATGCGAAGTACGCGAGCAGATAAAGATAGTCGACGGCCTGGTACAGCGCCGATTCGAGCGTGCGGCCGGCGGCGTTCAGATCGCCGATCGTCTGGTCGCGCTGGGCGCCGGAGAGCACCTTGGTCAACAGCGACGGCGAGCCGTCGTGCAGCGGGTTGATCGCGTAGCGCGCGTGGCCCAGGCAGCGCGCGAGTTCGTCGCGCGAGCGCTGCCGCATTTCCTTGACGCACTGCGCGAGCGCGGCCTGGCGCTTGGTCGGATGTTCTTCGCGGTCGGCGTAGACGTCGTCGGCGTCGGAGAGATCTTCGCGCAGCGAGCCGTACAGCGGCAGTGCGTATTCGATCTGGCTGTTCGCGTACGCGGCGATCGTATTGAGCAGCGCGGTCGAGCGGCGGCGGCGCAGTTCGTCGAGCATGTCTTCGGTCGCGGCCCAGTGCGCGTCCCAGATCGCGCAGGCGGCGTCGAACTCGTCGGCGGCGAGCGGCGCGATCGGCTCGCGGTCGCTCGCTTCGACGCCGAAACTGTCGACGAGCCACGCGTCGTGACCGCTGGCTTCCTTCGCCGTGGTTTGCAGAAGTTCGATCAGTTTCAACGGATGCATCAGCGCGACGCGATCGGAGTATTCGAGCGCGACGACGTCGTCGCGCAGACGCGGCTGGTACAGCTGGCCGGTGGCCGCGACGCTCGACACGAAATGGCGCAGCGCGGCGGTCGCGTTGCTGTCGGGCGTCAGCGTCGCGAGCACGGCGCTGAGATAGAACCGGTCGCCGTCGACGTGCAGGCGCACGCGCGCCGAACCCTGCACGAGACACAGCGGTTCGCGCACGAGGTCGGGCGTCGCCATGCCGGGAATGAGATAGGCGATCGACTCGCCGATCGCGGCGAGGCGTTCGCCGCTCTCGAACATCTCGACGGCGCGGTCGCGGCGCGCGTGATCGCGCGGGGTATGCGCGAACTGGCGGCGAACGGGCGCGGGCAGATACAGCGAAGTGATCGACATGTCGGTCTTCCTTGGCGAGCGCGCAGTCTTGCAGCCGTGGCCGGTGCGCGCAAGCGAGCGCGGAAACGAAAACGCCGGCGCGAGGCCGGCGTTCCGTGGGTCGTGCGTGATGCCCGCGATCAGTGCTTGAGGTTCTTGCGCAGTCGTTCGAGCGCCTGCAGCTGCGCGAGCGCCTGGGCGAGTTCGGCCTGCGCCTGCGCGACTTCGATCGCGTCGGTGCGGTTGGCGAGCGCGCGCTCGGCTTCTTCCTTGGCCTTGCGGGCCGCGGCTTCGTCGAGGTCCTTCGCGCGGATCGCGGTATCGGCGAGCACGGTCACGACCTGCGGCTGCACTTCGAGAATGCCGCCCGAGACGTAGAAGAACTGCTCGTCGCCGTTCTCGAGGATCACGCGCACCTGGCCCGGCTTCAGACGGGTGATGAGCGGCGCGTGACGCGGCGCGATGCCGAGTTCGCCGAGTTCGCCGGCGGCGACGACCATCTGCACGTTGCCGTGGAAGATTTCTTCTTCGGCGCTGACGATGTCGCAACGGATGGTAGACATGGTTTCGTTCCTATCCAACGAGGCCAAGCCGCGCTCCGGCGACAACCGGAGCGTCGGTGCGAATCATCAGGCCTTCTCGGCCAGCTTCTTGGCCTTCTCGAACACTTCGTCGATGCCGCCGACCATGTAGAACGCCTGCTCCGGCAGGTGATCGCATTCGCCGTCGCAGATCATGCGGAAGCCGCGGATCGTTTCCTTGAGCGAGACGTACTTGCCCGGCGAGCCGGTGAAGACTTCTGCGACGTGGAACGGCTGCGAGAAGAAGCGTTCGATCTTGCGCGCGCGCGAGACCGCCTGCTTGTCTTCTTCGGAAAGCTCGTCCATGCCGAGGATCGCGATGATGTCCTTGAGTTCCTTGTAGCGCTGCAGCGTGCCCTGCACCTTGCGCGCGGTCTCGTAGTGATCGGTGCCGATCACCAGCGGATCGAGCTGGCGGCTGGTCGAGTCGAGCGGATCGACGGCCGGGTAGATGCCGAGCGAGGCGATGTTGCGCGAGAGCACGACGGTCGCGTCCAAGTGCGCGAAGGTCGTCGCCGGCGACGGGTCGGTCAGGTCGTCCGCGGGCACGTACACGGCCTGGATCGACGTGATCGAACCGGTCTTGGTCGAGGTGATGCGTTCCTGCAGCACGCCCATTTCTTCGGCGAGCGTCGGCTGGTAGCCCACCGCCGACGGCATGCGGCCGAGCAGCGCGGACACTTCGGTACCGGCCAGCGTGTAGCGGTAGATGTTGTCGACGAACAGCAGCACGTCGCGGCCCTTGCCGGAGGCGGCGTCCTTCTCGTCGCGGAAATATTCGGCCATCGTCAGGCCCGTGAGCGCGACGCGCAGGCGGTTGCCCGGCGGCTCGTTCATCTGGCCGTACACCATCGCCACCTTGTCGAGGACGTTGGAGTCCTTCATTTCGTGGTAGAAGTCGTTGCCTTCGCGGGTGCGCTCGCCGACGCCGGCGAACACGGAAAGGCCCGAGTGTTCCTTCGCGATGTTGTTGATGAGTTCCATCATGTTGACGGTCTTGCCGACGCCCGCGCCGCCGAACAGGCCGACCTTGCCGCCCTTGGCGAAGGGGCATACGAGGTCGATGACCTTGATGCCGGTTTCCAGCAGTTCGTTCGACGACGATTGCTCGGCGTAGCTCGGGGCTTCGCGGTGGATGACCCAGCGGTCCTTCTCGCCGATCGGACCGGCTTCGTCGATCGGGTTGCCGAGCACGTCCATGATGCGGCCGAGGGTCGGCGTGCCGACCGGCACCTTGATGCCTTCGCCGGTGTTGCGCGCGACGAGGTTGCGCTTCAGGCCATCGGTGGAGCCGAGGGCGATCGTGCGGACGATGCCGTCGCCGAGCTGCTGCTGAACTTCCAGCGTGATTTCGGTGCCGTCGACTTTGAGTGCGTCGTACACCTTCGGTACCTGGTCGCGCGGGTATTCGACGTCGACCACGGCGCCGATGATCTGAACAACTTTGCCCTGGCTCATGATGGTTTCCTCAAGAATCGTAATCTTTGCGTCATTCCCGCGCGTGCAGGAATCCAATAATTGCGTTTTTCCGAAAGTCGCGCGCGATCAGACCGCCGCCGCGCCGCCGACGATTTCGGAGATTTCCTGCGTGATCGCCGCCTGGCGCGCCTTGTTGTAGATCAGCGACAGCGTTTCGATCGCCTTGGTGGCGTTGTCGCTGGCCGACTTCATGGCGACCATGCGCGCCGCGTGCTCGCTCGCGAGGTTTTCGAGCGTGGCCTGGTAGACCAGCGACTCGATGTAGCGCGTCAGCACGTGGTCGAGCACCGTTTCGGGGCTCGGCTCGTAGATGTAGTCCCAGTCGTGCGTCGTCGACAGATCCTGCGACGGCGGCAGCGGCAGCAGCACGTCGATCGTCGGCTTCTGCGTCATCGTGTTGACGAAGTCGCTGTAGCCGAGCTTGAGCTGGTCGATGCGGCCTTCGGTGTACGCGTCGAGCATCACCTTGATCACGCCGACGAGCGCGGCGACCTGCGGCTTTTCGCCGAGGTGCGTCGCGGTGCCGACGAGGTTGACCTTCAGGCGCTTGAAGAACGCCGAGGCCTTGCTGCCGATCGCGACGACGTCGATTTCGACGCCCCGTTCCTGCCATTCGCGGATTTCGCCGAGCAGGCGGCGGAACAGGTTCGAGTTGAGGCCGCCGCACAGGCCGCGGTCGGTCGACACGACGATGTAGCCGACGCGCTTGACGTCCTTGCGCGCGACGAGGAACGGATGCTTGTACTCGGTGTTGGCCTTGGCGATATGGCCGATCACCTGGCGCATCAGACGCGCGTACGGACGCGACGCCTTCATCAGATCCTGCGCTTTGCGGATCTTCGAAGCCGAGACCATTTCGAGCGCGCGCGTCACCTTGCGGGTGTTCTGCACGCTCTTGATCTTGGTTTTGATTTCTCTGCCGCCAGCCATGTCTTCGTTCTCTCTGTAGTTGAAAAAAGGACTTCGTGTCCTTTTTTCAATCGAGCGACGCAAGCGGAGCTTGCGTACCCCCTCCGAAACGCATCCGCGTTTCGTGCGATCCATCCCTGGATCGCAAGCGATCTTCGATCGACCGCCGGGGCGTCTCAATTGAGCCGGGTGTTACCAACTGCCGGTCTTCTTGAACTCGGCGATGCCGCTCTTGAACACGGCTTCGATGTCGTTGTTCCAGTCGCCCGTGTCGACGATCTTCTTCATCAGATCGCCGTGGTTCTGGTGGAAGAACGCATGCAGGCCGCGCTCGAACGGCAGCACCTTGGCGACCGGCAGGTCGTCGAGGAAGCTCTTTTCGGCCGCGTAG
The DNA here is from genome assembly GCF_025717065.2 of Tahibacter soli. Lineage (GTDB taxonomy): Bacteria > Pseudomonadota > Gammaproteobacteria > Xanthomonadales > Rhodanobacteraceae > Tahibacter > Tahibacter soli. Next base: position 435,454 of record NZ_JAOVZO020000017.1, read on the forward strand.
ACCGACAGCGCGAGTTCGGCGATCGACAGCGGCGCGTACTGGTTCTGCTTCATCAGTTCGGTGACGCGCTGGCCGCGTTCGAGCTGCGCACGCGTCGCGGCGTCGAGGTCGGACGCGAACTGCGCGAACGCCGCGAGTTCGCGGAACTGCGCGAGCGCGAGCTTCACGCCGCCCGAGAGCTTCTTGACGATCTTCGTCTGCGCGGCGCCGCCGACGCGGGACACCGAGATACCGGCGTTCACGGCCGGACGGATACCGGCGTTGAACAGGTCGGTTTCAAGGAAGATCTGGCCGTCGGTGATCGAGATCACGTTGGTCGGCACGAACGCCGAGACGTCGCCGGCCTGCGTTTCGATGATCGGCAGCGCGGTGAGCGAGCCGGTCTTGCCCTTGACGGCGCCGTTGGTGAACTTTTCCACGTACTCTTCCGAAACGCGCGAGGCGCGTTCGAGCAGGCGCGAGTGCAGATAGAACACGTCGCCCGGATACGCTTCGCGGCCCGGCGGACGGCGCAGCAGCAGCGAGATCTGGCGGTACGCGACGGCCTGCTTGGAAAGGTCGTCGTAGATGATCAGCGCGTCTTCGCCGCGGTCGCGGAAGTACTCGCCCATCGCGCAGCCCGAGTACGGCGCGATGTACTGCAGCGCGGCCGATTCCGACGCGGAAGCGGCGACGACGATCGTGTGCGCGAGCGCGCCGTTCTCTTCGAGCTTGCGCACGACGTTGGCGATCGAGCTCTGCTTCTGGCCGATCGCGACGTAGATGCACTTAATGCCCGTGCCTTTCTGGTTGATGATCGCGTCGATCGCCAGGGCGGTCTTGCCGGTCTGACGGTCGCCGATGATCAGCTCGCGCTGGCCGCGGCCGATCGGAATCATCGAGTCGACGGACTTGTAGCCCGTCTGCACCGGCTGGTCGACCGACTTGCGCCAGATGACGCCCGGGGCGACCTTTTCGATCGGCGAGCTGACCTTCGCGTTGAGCGGGCCCTTGCCGTCGATCGGGTTGCCGAGCGCGTCGACGACGCGGCCGAGCAGTTCCGGACCGGTCGGCACTTCGAGGATGCGGCCGGTGGTCTTGACGGTGTCGCCTTCGCGCAGGTGCTGGTACGCACCCAGGACCACCGCGCCGACCGAGTCGCGCTCGAGGTTGAGCGCCAGGGCGAACGAGTTGCCCGGCAGCTCGATCATTTCGCCGGACATCACGTCGGCGAGGCCGTGGATGCGCACGATACCGTCGGACACCGAGGTGATGGTGCCTTCGTTGCGCGCTTCCGCCGTGGCCTGGAACTGCTGGATGCGGCTCTTGATGAGCTCGCTGACTTCGGAGGGGTTGAGCGTGGTCTGCATGGGTTTTCTCGGGTATCTGTGTAGGGCGGGAGGTGTTCCCGCCGTTCCTGGCGAGCCTGGGCGCGCCGTACCGGTTTGTTCAACAGCGGGTCGAAACCCGCCCTACATTCAATGCGTAAGCGATTGCGCGAGGCGTTCGAGACGACCGCGGACCGAACCGTCGATGACGACGTCGCCGGCGTCGATGATCGCGCCGCCGATGACCGATTCGTCGATCACGCTTTCGAGTTCGATCTTGCGGCCGAAGCGGCGCGACAGCGCGCTCGAGAGCGCGTCGGCCTGGGCGCCGTCGACCGGCACCGCGGCGCGTACGCGCACCTTGAGCACGCCCTCGGTCGCACGCTTGAGCTCGTCGAAGCCCTGGGCGATGTCGGCCAGAATCGACAGGCGGCGGTTGGCCGCGAGCGTCGAGACGAAATTGCCGAACGCGCTGCCGGTGTTCTCGCCCTTGGGCAGGAACAGTCCGATCAGCGCGTCGCTGCCGAGCTTGGGATTGCCGATCAGCGCTTGTACCTGCGGATCGCGCGCGACGGCGGCGGCGAAGTCGAGCTTGGTCGACCATTCCGCGAGCGCCTTCGACTCGCTGGCGAGATCGAACGCGGCGCGGGCGTAGGGACGGGCGAGGCTCTGCGTGCTGCTCATCGATCAGATCTCTTTGGCGAGCGCGTCGAGCAGGTCGCGGTGGCGGGCCTGGTCGATTTCACGCTTGAGAATCTTCTCGGCGCCGGACACGGCGAGCGCGGCGACCTGCTGGCGCAGCACTTCCTTGGCCTGGTGCGAGAGCGATTCGATTTCGGCCTGGGCGGCGGCCTTCTGGCGCGCGCCTTCGGCGATCGCGTCGGTCTTGGCCTTGTCGACGATCTGGTTGTACTGCTGGTTGGCACGATCGACGATCTGCGTCGCTTCCTCGCGCGCCTTGCGGATTTCGTCCGCGACGCGGGCGTCGGCGTCCTTCAATTCCTGACGTGCGCGTTCGGCGGCGGCGAGGCCGTCGGCGATTTTCTTCTGACGTTCTTCGATGGCGGCCATGAGCGGCGGCCAGATGAACTTCATGGTGAACCAGATCAGGATCGCGAACGAGATCGCCTGACCCAGCAAAGTCGCATTGACGTTCATTGCGACGACTCCATCTTCAATGCGCTGCGAAAACCGGAGCGCGCACGTCGGCGCGCGCCGGAACCTTTAGCGCCGCGGACGAGCCGCGGCGCGAGTCCTGCCGCTTAGTGAGCGAGCTTGGACAGCAGCGGGTTGGCGAACGCGAAGAACATCGCGATGGCCACGCCGATCAGGAACGCAGCGTCGATCAGGCCGGCGAGCAGGAACATGCGGCCCTGCAGCATCGGCACGAGTTCCGGCTGGCGCGCGGCCGATTCCAGGAACTTCGAACCCATGATGCCGATGCCGATGCAGGCGCCGATCGCGCCGAGGCCGATGATGATGCCGACGCCGAGAGCGGTGTAGGCCTGAACGAGAGCGATGAACTGTTCCATGGTGGTCTCCTCGAACTAAAGATCTGAAAGGTCAGGTTGTACGAATGGGGGCGTTACGCAGCAGCGACTTCAGTGGTGTTCGTGCGCCATCGAGATGTACACGACGGTCAGCACCATGAAGATGAAAGCCTGCAGGCCGATGATCAGGATGTGGAAGATCGCCCAGCCGGCGTTGATCAACACGCCCGGCACGAAGCCGATCGCGGTGATCATCAGGCCCGAAATCAGCATGAACACGAGCTCGCCTGCGTACATGTTGCCGAACAGTCGCATCGCCAGCGAAACCGGCTTGGACAGGTATTCGACGAGATTCAGGAAGAAGTTGGCCGGGGCGAGGATGATCTTGGCGCCGGTGCCGTGCGCGTGGAACGGCGCGGTGAACAGCTCCTTGGTGAAGCCGCCGGCGCCCTTGGCCTTGATCGAATAGAAGATGATGATGAAGAACACGGTGATCGACATCGCGAACGTCGTGTTGACGTCGGCCGTCGGCACCGCGCGGAAATAGAAGTGGTGGGCGAATTCCGGACCGCCGACGAGGCCGGCGATGCTGCCGATGAGATCGAGCGGCAGCAGGTCCATCGCGTTCATCAGGAACACCCACATGAAGATCGTGAGCGCGAGCGGGGCGATGAAGCGGCGGTCGCCGTGGAAGACGTCCTTGACCTGGCCGTCGACGAACTCGATGACCATCTCGACGAACGCCTGGCCCTTGGACGGCACGCCGGCGGTCGCCTTGCGCGCCTTGAGCGAGAACCACACGATGAAGATCAGGCCGAGCACCGCCGAGACGATGACCGAGTCGAAGTTCACCGACCAGAAGCCTTCACCGACCTTGACCACGTTGTGGGTCAGGTGATGGGTGATGTATTCGGTCAGACCGCCACCGCCGCTCGTTTCGGTACTCACGTGATCTCCGCTATTCCTTGAACCGCAATCCCAACAGGTTGACCAGGAGGGCTGCTACGAAACCGGTCAGTACCGGCAACGGCGGCAGCGCCCATACCCCGATCAGCGCGTACATGCCTCCCAGCACCACCAGCCATTTCAGCGCCGTGCCCGCCACGAACCGGAAGAACGCGAGTCCTGCGCTCTGGGCCGGGTCGGCGAACATGCGCGCTGCGAGCAGCGCCGTGCCGATCAGAACCAGTGCGCCGCCCGCGAAGGCTCCCGTCGCCGGACGCCATCCCTGCGCCAGAAACACCAGTGCCATCAAGAGGGAAACGCCCGCCTGGGCGATCACGATGCGAGCGGCCAGTCGCCGGCCGGCGGCGATGGAATTTCTCACTCGGATTCATGCCTTGGCGGTTGCCGGTCGGCCATGAAGGATGCGCAAACCGGTCAATAAAGCCGCGAAAGTATATCAGCGGGCTTTGACGCGTCGCAACCAAAACGCCGGTCGCGCGACGGATTTGGCAGTTTGCATCGTTCGGTCTGGCAGGGTGGTACCGCATGATCGACGCCAAGTATGACGCCGGCCGTGCCGGCCGCAATTACCTGCGGGGTAAGGCTTCTACGGCGCGGTCGCGAAACGGCAGACGAACGACCAGATCTGCGCCGCGTGGGCGGGCGTGTAGTCGTGTCCGCCGGAAAACGTGACGTAGCTGAGCGTGTCGCCGGGCACCCAGCCGGCGTTCTGCAGGCGGCCGATGTCGAGGTCTGCGTCGTACGGCGGGGCGCCCATCGGGTCGGTATCGCCCAGGTGCAGGTCGAACGGCGGCTTGCGCGGCTGCGCGGCGAGCAGGTTCGCGCAGCCCGTTTCGGTGAGTCCCTTGCATGCCGCGCCGAACAGGCGGCCGGCGCTCGCGGCGTAGGCGGCGACGTGGTTCCGATCGAGGTTCGGCGCCTCGCCGTTCATGACGAGATCGTGCGCGACGTGGCCGCCGGCCGAGAATCCCCACAGATAGATGCGGGCGCGATCGACGTTGTACTGCGCGGCGACGTCGTCGAGCACGCTCGCGATGTAGCCGTAGTCGTAGGTCGACGACCCGACCGGTTCGACCCACGAGCCGTTCGAACCGTTGGCGACCGGCGCGACGACGATCGCGCCGTACAGATAGCCGATGTCCTGCCAGCTGCCGCGCGCGCGCAGCGCTTCCTGGTCGGCCCAGAACGCCGAGCCCGCCGCGCCGTGCAGCACGACGATCACCGGCCATGCGCGCGCCGGCGTGTAGCGCGGCGGAATGTACAGGTGCGCCGCCTGCGAACCGGTGCCGACGTCGGGAATCGTGTAGTACAGCGACACGCTGCCGGGTCCGGCGCCGCCGCTGCCGTTGCTCGGCGCCGTCGGTATCGCCTCGCCGGTGTCGAAGCCGCTGCGCAGGATACGGTCGGCGAGCGTGTCGCACGCCCACGGCGCGAGGCGCACGGTCGTCGCCGCGTGCGCCTGCGCGGCGCTGACGGCGAGCGCGGCGGCGGCGAGCAGGCGGCGAAGGTTCATCGATGTTCCGGCGGTGACGACGCCGCCACGATAGCGGCGGCGCCGTCGCCGCGTCGAGACGCACTCGTCGCGGCGACTGCGATGCGGTCGACGGTTTACGGCGTCACGGCTAGCGTGTGCGCGCCGTTCCACGTGCGGTTGATCGTCAGCCACAGGCGCGAGCGCGCGGCGTCCAGCGTCGCGAAATAGTCGGCGTCGGCGGTCAGCGCGACGCCGTCGATGCGCACGTTCGCCGGCAGCGCGCCGGTGTAGCCGTTGAGCACGAAGATCGGCCGGTCGAGCGCGGTCGCGGTCAGCGTGAGCGTCGCAGCGTTCGCCGCCGCGTCGGCTTCCCACGTGCCGTAGACGCGGTTGTAGCCGGCCGGCTGGTACGGCAGCGTGTCGACGCGGTTGACGCCGGCCGGACCCGAGGTGCGTACCGCGCCGACGCTCGCGGTCAGCGTGGCCGTCATCGTCGCTTCGACCTGCGTCACCGCGTTCGCCGTCGGCGTGCGCGAATGGCGGTCGAGCACGACGTAGGTGCTGTAGCTCTGGCGCGGCCAACCCGCGCGGTTCGCGCCGAAGCCGTGTTCGGGATAGCTCGTCGCGCCCAGGAAGCCGAAGTTCGTGCCCCAGGCGAGGCGCTTGGAGTCGGTCGGCGTCGTCGCGTTCGCGAACGAGTAGGCGATGGCCTGGTACGGCCAGTTGTAGTCGCACGGCATGAGGTACGCCGGATTCGTGCACGCGTTGCCGGCCGCCGACGTCGTGTTCCAGCGTGTCGTGCCCCAGTAGCCGCCGGCGTCCTGCTGCGTGTAGTTCTGCGTCAGCACGACGCCCATCTCCGCGTCGACGTTTTGCGTCCACAGGTATACATAAGGAATCGTGTTCGGCACGTTCCACGTCCACGGGCTTTGCAGCGTGACCGGTCCCGCGCTCGTCGTGACGAACTTGTAGCGGTCGCCCCAGCCGACGCCCTTGACCGTGTCGGGATTCGCCGCGTCGCCGTCGAACGCGAGATCGCCGTAGGGCGCGCGGCTGTCGGCGCTGATCCGGTCGGGCGGCGCAGCCGACAGGTCGTAGCTGACCGACCACAGCGGATGGTCGCGTCCTGTCGCGACGAGCCATTCGACCGTCACCGGCATCTGGAACGTCGTCGCGGTGCCGGCGACGCACTGGTTCTGCGCGTTGTAGGTGCAGTAGTAGCGCGGATAGTTCTGCGTATAGCGCAGGATCGCGTGGTGACGGCCTTCGAGCGCGCGCGTCCACGTGCCGGCGTAGAAGTGGCCGAGCGGAGAGTCGTCCTGGCCGAGCATCGCCGCGGGCGTGGGGTCTTCCAGGTGCGACACGACATAGCCGAATCCGCCGAACCCGCCGGTCGTCGCATTGACCGTGCGCGTGCCGGCCGGCGTCTGGTACGCGTAGCGCCGCAGCTCGCCGCCGCGCGTGCCGCCGGGGCCGTTCTGGTCGTTGTGCGCGAGCACGACCGAACGCGGCTGGTTGTCGCGGTCGCGCCAGGTCCAGCGCTCGGACAGCATCGTGTCGACCGTCACGTCGCGTTCGATCACGATCGCCGTCGCAGGCGCGCCGCCGCCTTCGAAGCCGTTCGCGAAGATCGCGTCGGGTACGCTCGGGCGGTCGACGAGGGCGATGTCGTCAAAGTATACATTGGGCTGGGCCGCGTCGTTCTGGTCCTGGAAGTACAGCTGGTTGAACGTGCCGCTGAACGCGAGCGGGCCGGCGTCGAACGACGCTTCGACGAGCGTCCATGCGCCGGCGGGAATTGGCGCGCCGTGCAACTGCGCGACGGTCGCGGTCGCCAGTTCCACCGGCGGCGAACCGCCCGCGAGCGCGAGCTTGAGATTCTGGCCGCCGGCGCTGCCGCCGTGCACCCAGAAGCGCAGTGCGCGGTACGTCGCACTCGAGATGCCGCCCGCCGGCGTGCACCACGACAGGCCTTCGAACTGTGCCGGCGTGAAGCGGATCGCCTTCGCGCCGGTGTGCACGATCGTCGCTTCGTTGAAGTCGACGGTATCGCTCCAGGTGCAGTTCTGGTCGAAGCCGTTGGCGCTGGCGTCGGCGTAGACGACGAGGTCGGCGCCGTCCGCGGTGCATGCGACGAGCGACAGGAGGACGAAAACGATGCGCAGCAGCGGCATGGCGATCTCCGAAAGGCCTATAGAGCGTATGTGAGTTTCGAGGCGCGCGTATCGCAGCGGATCACGCAGACCTCGCGACGCAGTACGCGGTTTCGCATCGCCGGCCGACATCGTGTCGGTGTCGGCGGTTGCCGCCCGGATTGACCGCTCGGCATAATCGGATGCGCATCGGCCGCGGACGAAAAGCACTCGGATGAGCAGGACGAACGACCTCTACATCGAAGTTCCGGCCGGGCAGGCGCTGTTTCGCGAAGGCGACGCGGGCGCCGAAATGTTCATCATCGAGTCCGGCACGATCGCGATCGTGCGCGAGGCGCGCGGCGGCGAACCCGTCGCGGTGCTCGAAGCCGGCGACTTCCTCGGCGAGATGGCCATCCTCGAAGACCAGCCGCGCTTCGCCTCGGCGATCGCGCGCACCGACGCGCGCCTCCTGCGCATCGAGCGCGCGGCGTTTGCCGACCTGTTGCGGCAAAATGTGGAAATTGCGGTGCGCATCATGCGCAAGCTCGCCGCGCGCCAGCGCCGCGCCGAACAGCGCGCGACCGAGCTGCAGACGCTCGTCGACCGCTACGCGAAGGCGCAGTCGGCGGCGCCCGCCGCGGCACCGGCGGCAGCGCCGGCACCGGTCGCCGCGCCGGCGCCCGCCGCGCCGGCGCCGAAGCCCGCCGCGCCGACGCCCGCGGCTGCGACGCCGCTCGTACTCGTGCACACGGCGAGCGGACAGCGCTTCACGCTCGATCCGGCGCGCGCCGAATTCCTGGTCGGACGTACCGATCCGGTCACCGGCATCACGCCGGAGATCAATCTCGGACCGCTGGATGCGTCACGCAGCCTTTCGCGCCGGCATGCGAAGCTCCTGAGCGAAGGCGGGCTGTATTTTCTGCGCGAGGAGGTCGGTACCGCGAACGGCACGTTCGTCAACGGCCAGCGCATCGCGACCGGTACGACCGTACCGCTCAAACCCGGCGACCGTCTGCGTTTCGGCACGGTCGAGATCGAACTCGTCGCGGCCTGAAACGCGGCTCGGAGAACGCTATGACCAACGAAAGACTCGCGGCACTGGAAACGATCGACGTGACCGCGGTCGACGCGCTCAAGCTCGTCAAGGCCGAACAGGACGTGCTGTCCGAGCGCCTGGCGCAGCTCGAAGAGCGACGCGGCGGCGTCGCCGACGCGGTCTATCTGCGCGTGCGGGCCGACTACGAAACGCGCAGCCGCGCGCTCGACAACCAGGCCGCGCCGCTCAAGCAGGGCGCGCGCGAGCAGTATTCGGCGCTGCGCGCGCTGCTCGACCGCTTCGGCGCCGATCACGAATCGATCAGCCTCGACCGCCAGGAAATCGAGCTGCGCCACCAGCTCGGCGAATACGACGACTCGGAGTACAAGAGCCGCATCGCGGACCTCGAAACCGAGCTGGCCGCGCGCGCCGACGCGTTGAACCGCGCGCAGGCGCTCAAGGCGCACTTCCTCGAAGCGTTCCACTCCGAGGCCGAACTCGAGGGCGCCGCGCCGCCCGCCGCCGCGACGACGAATCCGGGCCAGACGCTGCCGCCGACCGCGCCGTACCGCACACTTGAAACCGACGCGGTCGCGTCGCCGGATCGCACGCAGGCCATTCCGGCCATCAGCGTTCCGGACATCGCGGTGCCGCCGGTGCGCCCGCCCAGCGAAACGCAGATGATGCCGGTGCTCGACATTCCGCTGCCGCCGCGCGCTCCCGCGGCGCCGCCCGCCGCGCCGGCGATCGGTTCGACCGTCGTCATGCGCGCCGCAAGGCTCGTGCCGCAGAACGCCGAAGCCGGCAAGAACAGCACCATGCTGTCGTTGAAGCCCGTCGGTATCGGTGCCGATCCCGCGAACGAACTGCGCGTCACCGGCCCCGGCGTCGAACCCAAGCATGCGCAGCTGACCGTCAGCATGGCCGGCTACACCGTCGTCGATCTGGGCACCGTGCACGGCACACGCGTCAACGCCGAAAAGGTGCGCGAACGCCTGCTGCGCGACCAGGACGTCATCCAGATCGGCGCCGCGCGCTGGGTCTTCCGCGAAGGCTGACGCGCCGATGGCCCTGGAAGTCAAGATCGACGAGCAGGGCGAAGTCCGCATCGTCGCCGTGGCCGGGCGCCTCGACGCCGACGGGGCGGTCGACCTCGAACTCGCGCTGCAGGAACTCGAAGCGGCCGGCGCACGGCACTACGTCGTCGACGGCGGCGGCCTCATCTACGCGTCGAACGCCGGCCTGCGCGTGCTGATCGGTCTCGCCGACCGCATGCGCGGCAAGGGCAGCGTGCGTCTGGCGGCGATTCCGCTCGCGCTGCGCGAGGCGTTCGCGCAGACCGACGTCGCGCAGCGCATGAAGGCTTACCCCGATCGCCGCGCCGCGCTCGCCGAGCATCCGGCCGCGCGCGGCGAGGCCGATCCGCTCCTGAGCGCGGCGAGCAAGCTCATGGGCGCCGCGCCGGACAAGTCCGAAGGCGGCGCGGCCAGCAGCGAGCTGTCGCAAGCCGCGGCGCGCCTGCTGGGGACCGGCGACGCCAAGCCGTCGCGCAAGCGCACGCCGGCTCCCGCGTCGCGCGGCGGCGGTTCCGATCCGAAAAAGCGCTAAGCTCGGAAAAATTCGCCGGCAGGCTGTTGAGAAACGGCCTGCTGTGCGGTCCACGGACGGACCGCTCGAAAGCCAATCGCGCAAGCGATCGGCTTTCGGAGAGGGTGCGCAAGCTCGGCTTGCGCCGCTCGATGGAGAAACGGGCAGGAGCCCGTTTCTCAACAACCTGCCAGGGGAAGAAGACGATGACGATCGCATTCTGGTGCGTGCTCGCCGCGGCCGTCATGCCGCTGTTGTTTACCGCGATCGCGAAGTTCGGCGAAGGCGGCAAGGGCTTCACGAACCGCAAGCCGCGCCTGTTCCAGCAGAATCTCGAAGGCTATCGCGCCCGCTCGCACTGGGCGCATCTGAACTCGCTGGAGGCCTTTCCGCCGTTCGCCGCGGCCGTGCTGATCGCGCAGTTCCTGCATGCGCCGCAAGGCCGTATCGATCTGCTCGCTATCGCCTTCATCGTGCTGCGCCTCGTGTACGGCGCGCTGTACATCGCCGACAAGGCGCTGTTGCGCAGCGCGGTCTGGGCGCTCGGCTTCTTCTGCGTCGTCGGTCTGTTCGTCGTTGCCGCGACCGGTGGCGGCTGACGCAATAGAAAAAGGCCGGATGATGTTGATCATCCGGCCCAAAGCGGCGCTACGACTACGGGGAGGGGAGGGTTGCCGTAGCGCGGCTTGATGCAGCTTCAGCGATCGGAGCGGACTTGCAGATCCGCTCCGGCGCCGGTCTTACTTCGCAGCGGCGGTGGCCGCCTTCTTGAACGAGTTGACCTGGCTCTGCAGGGTCTCGTTCGTCGCCGCGAAATTGGTCTTGGCGATTTCGCTCAGCGCTTCGCCGGTCTTGACCTGGAGGCCGAAGACTTCCTGCGTCGTGCTGTAGGCCTTCTCGGCCGATTCCTTGGCGAGCGTGACGCCCTTCGGCCAGATGGCCTTCAGGCCTTCGAAGTCGCGCACTTCGAGCGCTTCCGACACGAACGCGGCGGTCGCGTTGGCGCGGTTCTCGAAGATCTTGAGCTGGATGTCGGCGATCTTTTCGAAGTTCGCCAGCGCGATACCCTGGGCCTTGAACGCGGCGTCGGCGAAGCTCTTGCTGAACGCCAGCACCTGGTTGTTGTACTGCTCGATCATGATGGCTTGCCCTCAGAGGCAGTTGGAGTGTGGGCGTAGCCTATCCGAACTTTTGTTGCGACGCAACATCTCGCGAAGAAAAAAATGCACTTGACGTGGGTATTCTTCATCAAGGCATTGATCTTAAACGAATTAAAGTTTTTCGCCGAATCTGACGCGACGCGTCATTGAGCGGCAACCCCGGCCAGCAATGCGGTGCGGAAGTCGCGCGGAGCGCTCTCGCCGAGCCAGATCGACGTCAGTGCCTTGTTGAACTCGACACCGGCGAGCTGGCCGGCCGGCTTGTCGTCGATGTAGATGCGCATGCCGGCGTCGGGAATGTAGTCGAACAGCACCGTCTGGCCGTGGCGTGCGTCGTCGAAGATGTCGATGAAGCGTTCGACCTGGCTGCGGATGCGCGGCAACCGGTCGGCGCCGGCGGCGTCGGTGAACGCCTTGCGCCAGTATTCGTCGACGCGCCCGGCGTCGAGCGCCGGAATCTGCCAGACCAGCGTCATGCGGTACGGGCTCATGCCGGACAGAAGCTGCTCGCTCGAGCGCACCGACACCGGCAGATACAGCGCCGCCGCGTAGAACGGCACGTAGTTGCGGTCGAACACGGCCGCGCCGGACAGCCGCAGATTAGTGCCGACGCCGGGAACGCTGATGCGATCCGGGAAATCGTGACCGCCCACCGTCGCCGCCGACGCCTGCGCGCCGAGGAGACAAGACAGCAGCAGCGGCAGAACCCGTGTCGTCGACATCGTCGTGGCCGTTCGAGCGTGCTAGAAAGTACGGAATTGTAACCGCTCAGCCCGGGGCGGGTCCGCCGTAACTGCAGCCCGATGTGCAGGTTTCGTGAATTACGACACGCGACAGCAGCGGCAGCGCGGGTTTGAGCCGCTGCCAGATCCAGATCGCGAGGTTTTCGCTGGTCGGATTGTCGAGGCCGTCGATGTCATTGAGGCAACGGTGGTCGAGCGCGTCGTACAGCGGCGCGAACGCCTGCTTGATGTCCGCGAAATCCATGACCCAGCCGGTGTCGTCGCCGACCGGCCCGGACACATGGATCTCGATGCGGAACGAATGGCCGTGCATTCGCGCGCATTTGTGACCGGCGGGTACGCGCGGCAGGCGATGCGCCGCCTCGATCTGGAAAATCTTGAACAGTTCCATCGGGACGGACGCCGAAGGCCGCGTGCGGCCGAGGAATAAAGTGGTGGCTAGAGGCGGGATCGAACCGCCGACCTCAGCATTATGAGTGCCGCGCTCTGACCGGCTGAGCTACCTAGCCACGGTCGGGTGAATTGTGCCCGAAAGAAGGGCGGGGATTGTAGCTTTGCGCGACGGCCTGTCAAGACGATAAGCGCACCTCGCCTTGCTGGCTGCGCGCAGGCTGTGGAAGAATCGGCCTCAGATCGTATTTCTGGAGTCGGCCGGTGATCGACCCCGATGGCTACAGACCCAATGTCGGTATCGTCCTTCTGCGCGACGACGGTCGCCTGTTCTGGGCGCGCCGGGTCAATCGTGACGGCTGGCAGTTTCCGCAAGGCGGCATGCGCAGCGACGAAACGCCGCTCGAGGCGATGTATCGCGAACTGCAGGAAGAAACCGGCCTTGCGCCCGAACACGTCGAAGTGCTCGGTGCGACGCCCGGCTGGCTGCGCTACCGCCTGCCGCGCCGCTATCTGCGCCGCAACGAGCGACCGCTGTGCATCGGCCAGAAGCAGGTGTGGTTCCTCTTGCGCTTCGTCGGCGAGGAATCGCACGTACGCCTCGACGCCAACGAAAAGCCCGAATTCGACCTGTGGCGCTGGGTCGACTTCTGGTATCCGGCCCAGAACGTCGTGACGTTCAAGCGCCGCGTGTACGAGCGCGCGTTGCGGCAGTTCGCGCCGGTCGTCGAGTCGGCGTGCGCGGTCTGCGTCGGCGACCTGCCGCCCGAAGCCCAGCCCTGCATGCCCCCGCTGCGTTTCGCGGAAGTCGGATAGTCCCAGAGGGCGGGCGGTCCAATACGAGTCTTGTTGACACTCATTCGCATTTAGGATTCAATGGCGGCCACTGGAGAACCCGAGCCGCCATGTACGTCTGTATCTGCAACGGAGTGACCGACACCGCCATCCGCGAAGCCGCGGCCGAAGGCGTCAGCTCGCTCGCGGAACTGACGATGCGCACCGGTTGCGCCGGCACCTGCGGCGCCTGCGCCGGCTTCGCCGAAGAAGTGCTTCACGCCGCGCTGCCGCGCAACGCGCGCCTGTTCTCGCTGCCGCTCGTCGCGCAAGCCGCCTGACACCGGCGCGTTGGCGCCGCCGCCGCGCCCCCATCGCGGCCGAAACTGCATCCGATTCGCGTTTCATCGCGCGCCCGCGCGCGTCGCTATAGTCCGCGCATTCACACGAGGAGACGCGGCCATGAAAGGCGACGCCAAAGTCATCGAGCACCTCAACAAGGCGCTGTACAACGAACTCATCGCGATCAACCAGTATTTCCTGCACGCGCGCATGTTCCGCAACTGGGGCTTCAAGGAACTCGCCGAGCACGAATACAAGGAATCGATCGACGAGATGAAGCACGCCGACAAGCTGATCGAGCGCATCCTGTTTCTCGACGGCCTGCCCAACCTGCAGAACCTCGGCAAGCTCCTGATCGGCCAGACGCCGAAAGAAGCGCTCGAATGCGACCTCAAGCTCGAGTACATGGCCGTGCCGGACCTCAAAGCCGGCATCGCGCATTGCGAGTCGGTCGGCGACTACATCAGCCGCGAGCTGCTCGAAGACATCCTCGAGTCCGAGGAAGAACACATCGACTGGCTCGAAACGCAGCTGAGCCTGATCGGCCAGCTCGGCGACGGGTTGTACCTGCAGACGAAGATCGGCGACTGACGCGGGGGAAGGGAAGGGGGCTTGCGGCCCCCTTCTCGTTTTCGCCTTTTCGTTGCCGGCCGCCTACGCGCCGCTGCGCGCGAGCAGGTTGCGCAGTTCCGCGGCCACGCGGCCGTATTCGCGCGAAAGGTCGCGCACCAGCATCGACGGATCGGTCAGCGTGCCGCTGCGCGCCTCGTGCTCGATGCGCTTGGCGATTTCCGCGAGCGTCATCGCGCCGAGATTCGCGCTCGTCGACTTGAGCGAATGCGACGGCGCGATGAGCCCGCTGACGTCGCCGCGTCCTGCCGCCTGTTCCAGCAGGCCGAGATTCTTCGGCGTGTCTTCAAGGTAGACGCCCACGAGATCGGTGAACTCCTCGCCCATGACGTCGACGAGATCGCGCACGATCTCCTGATCGAGCGCGGCGCCGTCGCGCGGCGCCAGCGGCATCGCCGTGTCCATGCCGTCGGCGAGCGCGACCGGTGCCGTCGCGCGCTGCGGCGCACCGGATGCCGCGGCCGTCGGCGCCACCGGCGCGGCGGTGACCTGCGAACGCGCGCCCTTCGGCAGCCAGCGGCGCAGCGTCTGTTCGAGCAGGCCGCGGTTGAGCGGCTTGGACAGGTATTCGTCCATGCCCGCGGCGAGACATTTCTCGCGATCGCCGGCCATCGCGTTCGCGGTCATCGCGACGATCGCGATGCGGCTCGCGCGCCCTTCGGCCTCGCGCGAACGCCGCATGCGCGTGGCCGTGTAGCCGTCCATGATCGGCATCTGGCAATCCATCAGCACGAGGTCGAAGCGCCCCGCATCGAGCTTTTCGAGCGCTTCCTTGCCGTTTTCGGCCGTATCGAGCGACAGGCCCAGAAGGCCGAGGATGCGCTGCGCGACCTGCCGGTTGACCGGATTGTCCTCGACCAGCAGCACATGGCCGGCGAGGGCGCTCGCGCCCGTCGGCGAGGGCGCGATGCTGACTTCGGGCTCGAGCGCTCCGGCGTCGGCGGCCGCCGCGGCCCGCGTTCCGGCGTCCTGGATGTCGAGCAGGCGATGGATCGCGACCCGCAGCTCGCCTTCGCCGGCGCCGGCCGGCGCGATCGCGGCGCGCGCGTCGTTGCGCAGATCCGCCGGCACGTCGTCGGAGCCTGAAAGGAACAGGCAGCGCACGCGCTCGAGCGTCGGCTCGCGCGTGATGTTGCGCAGGAGCGCGACCGGATTGCCGCGCATGCTGCCGAGGTCGACGACGACGAGGTCGATCGCCCAGTTTTCGCCCATCGACGCCGCGCTGCGCAGCTTCGCGAGCGCTTCGGCGGCGACGTTCGTCGTCTGGTGCTGCACGCCCCAGCCGGCGAAATGCGTTGCCAGGCGGCGCTGCACGCCGGCGTCGTCGCCGACGACGAGCGCGCGCGCCCCGGCGAGGTCGCTGCGTGCGGCGGCCACGTCCCCGTGTGCCTTCAAGAACGGCACGCTGAACCAGAACACCGAGCCTTTGCCGAGCTCCGATTTCACGCCGATCTTGCCGCCCATGAGATCGACGATGCGCTTGCAGATGACGAGTCCGAGGCCCGTGCCGCCGTGGATGCGCGTCGTCGAGGCGTCGGCCTGCGAGAACGCATGGAACAGCTTGTCGGCCGCATCGGGCGCGATGCCGACGCCGGTGTCCTGCACCTGGAACACCACTTCGCTGTGCGTGCGCGTTTCGCCGCGCTTGCCGACGCGGATGGCGATCGAGCCGCGCTCGGTGAACTTGATCGCGTTGCTGACGAGGTTCGTCAGCACCTGGCGCAGGCGTACCGAATCGCCGCGAACGGCGAGGCGCACGGCCGGGTCGATCGCGACATGGAAAGCCAGGCCCTTGCTCTCGGCGCCTTTCTCCATCAGGCGTTTGACCGCGTCGAGCACCTCGCGCAGGTTCATGCCGACGGTTTCGAGCTCGAGCTTGTTCGCTTCGATCTTCGAGTAGTCGAGGATGTCGTCGACGATGCGCAAAAGCTCGCGTGCCGACTTGTACGCGGTGACGAGATAGTCGCGCTGGTCGGCCGCGAGCTTGGTCGACAGCACGATGTCGAGCAGCGGGATGATGCCGTTGAGCGGGGTGCGGATCTCGTGGCTCATCGTGGCGAGGAATTCGCTCTTGGCCATCATCGCGGCCTCGGCGTCCTGCTTCGCCTTCATGAGTTCTTTTTGCACATTGCGCAATTGTTCGAGTTCGGCGAGCAGCGGCGCGTCGGCCGCAGGCGCCGCCGTCGCGCGTTGCGGCACGGGCGTCTGCGGCGCAACGACCTCTATCTCGATGGCGCTCGCCGGCGCCAGGAGCGTCAGCACCGCCGCGCCGACGATCAGGAGCGCGACCCACCAGCCGTGCGCGGCGGGCATCAGGACGAGTGCGACGAGTGCGGCGGCGACCGCGAAGGCCATGCCGCTCAGGGCGAGCGGGTGGGTGAGTCGTTTCCAATCCGCGCGTGGCGCCATCCGTGCTACCTCCGATGCGCGTTGCCGGGGGCGGTTCGACTGCGGCATCCCCCAATGCCGCCGGCGGCGCGGATCACTCCGTCACCCGGCCGCCGCGCGGAAATCGTAGTCGAGATTCTGCGCTTCGTGCTGGACGAAGTTGCCCTGGATGAAATCGACGCCGACCGTCCACAGCATCGCCGCGCTCTGCGCGTCCTCGATGCGCGGCGCGATCACGCGCCGGCCACCTTCGTGCGCATGGTGCACGAGACGGCGCAGTTCGTCGCGATGCAGGATCGAGCGGTCGTCCATGCAGTTGGGCGAGAGCTTGACGTAGTCGGTCGGCACGCGGTCGATCGCCGCGTGCGCCGGCTCGCCCGGTTCGAGCCCGGACAGGCACAGCCCCGTGCCGATCTTCTGGGCCGCGACCGCGAAGCCGACGAGCACGTTGCGCGCGGCCTCGTCGGCCGGCACGCGCAGTTCGAGCACGAGGCGGCACGGGTCGATGCGTCGCGTTTCGATCTGCTGGCGCAGCCAGCCGATGCGCGACGGATCGCGCACGGCACTGCCGGACTGGCTCGCGAACAGGCGCACCGGGCGGCCCTGGCGCGCGCGATCGGACAGCACCATCAGACACCGGCTGAGCACCCAGCGGTCGACGTCGTCGATCAGGCCGGCCTGCTCGGCCGCCGGCACGATGTCGCTCGCGGTGAGGATGCGTCCGCCGTCGCCGCGCAGGCGCAGGAGCGCCTGGAACTGTTCTTCCGAGTCGTCGCCGTCTTCGCTCTGCAGCGCGGCGATCGGCTGGAACACGAGATGGAACGAGTCGCCGCGCAGCGCAGCGCGGATTTCCTCGACGAGCGCGGCGTCGCCGGTCGGCTTGTGCGCGAAGACGTGCACGTTGCCCGCGCCGGGCTTGCGAGAATCGCTCATCGCGCGCTCGGCCGCGTTGAGCATCGCGCCGGCGTCGCCGAGCGCGGTGGCGAACGCGCAGATGCCGAAGCTCAGGTTGACGTGCAGCTGCCGGCCGCCGATGTCGAACGTTTCGCGCGAGGTGCCGTCGCGCAGTTGCGCGCATTGCCGGTGCAGCTCTTCGGCGCCGCGTTCGGGCGACAGCACGATGAAGCTGGAATCGCCGAAGCGCGCGATCAGTTCGCTCGTATCGACGTTGCCGGCGAGGAACGTGCCGACCTGGCCCAGGAGCTTGTCGAAGTCGATGAGGCCGATGCGCTCGCGCTGCGCGACCGCTTCGTCGAGATCGACGAACAGGATGCCGCCGCGGTGCGCGATCGCCTCGTCGGAGGCGAGCTTCGCGTTGATGCGGTCGAGCACGTAGGCGCGGTCGTACAGGCCGCTGACCGGATCGCGCGGATTCTGGTTCTGGCTGCGCCGCTGGATGTGGCGCGCGCGGCGCAGGCGGTTCGTCACCGCGGAAATCAGGTGCTTGGGCCGGATCGGCTTGGACAGGAAGTCGTCGCCGCCGGCGTTGAGCGCCTCGAAATGCTTGTCGGTGTCGTGCTCGCCGGACAGGAACACGATCGGCGTCGACACGAACGCCTCGCGCTCGCGGATGATCGCGGTGAGTTCCATGCCCGAGCAGCCGGGCATGTAGAGGTCCATCAGGATCAGGTCGGGATGCACCTTGTCGAGCTGGTCGAGCACCGCGAGCGGATCGATGACCATCGTCGTCTGCATGCCGGCCTTGCGCAGGATCGACTCGGCGAAGATCGCCTGCGAGCGATCGTCCTCGACGATCAGCACGCGGTACGGGTCGGTGTCGCCCGCTTCGGTCAGCTCGGCGATGCGCGTCATGATCTCGGCTGCCGAGGCAGGCACCGTGACGAACGCGTCGGCGCCGGCGCGCATCGCGCGCAAACGCACGTCGAGGTCGCCGGCGTCCGACAGCGCCAGCATCGCGACGCGGTGGCTGGCACGGTTGCGCGCGGTCTTGACGAGGTCGCCGATGCGTTCGAGGTCGCCCAGGAATGCCGCGTCGACGATGACGAGATGCGGCGCGATCGCGCCGATCACCTCGATCAGCTCGTCGGTGTGGTCGAGCAGCGACAGCTCGTAGCCCGACAGTTCGAGCTTCTGGTCGATCTCGCAGGCCAGAGGGGCGCCGTCGGTCAGGTGATAGACCTTGCGCGCGCCGTTGCGGGCGGTCGCGGCGGGCGTCGCCGCGGTCGCGGCCGGTTTCGTTTCGGTCGCGCGTGCCTCGTCCGCGGCCGGGGCCGCCGGACGCAGCGGTACGACGTTGCTCGCGGCCGGAGCGACCGCCGCGACCGGTGCGGGAAACCGCTTCCAGTAGTCGGCCGGCGGCACGAGCTGCAGCGGGTAGCCGTTCTCGGTGCGGTCGAGGTCGTCGGGGGCGATGCCCGCGAGCGACGCTGCGGCCGGCGTCGAGGCGATCAGGCCGCAGGTCAGCTCCTGCAGGTCTTCGAGCAGGCGCACGATGTGTTCGGTCAGGATCTCGTCGGGCAGCGCGACCGCTTCGACGCGCTCGGCCAGCGCGGTTTCGATCGCGTAGAGCTTTTCGGCGAGATCGAGCAGGCCGTAGCGTCCGCTGGCGCCGGCGAGCGTCTGCACCTCGCGAAAGATGAGGCTGAGCGTGTTGATGTCCCAGCCGTCGCGCGCCTGGCGCAGGCCGCGGCGCGTGAGCGTGTCCAGGCGTTTGGGCAGATGCCGCAGAAAGGCCTGCCGCAGTTCCGCGTTCTGCTGGGAGTCGTCCTGCTTGTGCATCGGCGCGCGGTCCGCCAGCCCGGGGGTGCGGAAAACTATACCACGCGGGTTTCCAGGGCAATCCGCAAGGCGCGCCGCGTAGCGATTCGTTGCACATGCCGGAGCGTGCCGTCGCACAACGTGCGGGCCGGCGGGCTTTCACGAAGCCAATCGCCCGGTTAGAACGGTTTCACCACGACGAGCACGACGATCGCGATCAGAAACAGCACCGGCACCTCGTTGAACACGCGCAGCCAGCGCGGCGAGCGCGTGCAGGCGTCCCGCGCGAACTGCTTCGTCAGACGCACGAGCCAGCCGTGGTAGCCGTACAGGCCCAGTACCAGCGTGAGCTTCGCGTGCATCCAGCCGGTCTGCAGGAAGCCCGGCACCTGCAGCACGGTCAGCACGCCGAAGACGAGCGTCGCCACCGCGCCGATGTTGGTCATGACCAGCAGCCGGCGCTCCATCACCTTCAGGCGCTCACGCACGACCGGCTCGGTCGCCTCGGCGTGGTAGACGAAAAGGCGCGGCAGGTAGAACAGGCCGGCGAACCAGGCGGCGACGAAGACGATGTGAAACGCTTTGAACCAGAGCATGGCGGGTCGGCGGCGGCTGGCGGATGCGCGAGTGTAGCCAGACTCGGGGGCCGCCCGTGCGGCGGTGCGGCGATAAGACGCGCCGCCGTCCGGCGCTTTGACCGAAACCGCAGACGCCGCTCGCCGTTTGCGCCTATCATCCCGGACCCCGCAGCCACGGCCGGACCGACTCGCCGATGTCCCGCAACACCCCGCAATTTCCGCAGCTCGTGGTGCGCCGGTACGATCCGCAGCAATTGCGGCGCCGCGTGCTGCTCGGCGCGGTCGCGTGGGTCACGACGGTGCTCGTGACGATCGCGGTGATGCGCTGGTTCGCGCCGGTGCCGGTCGACGGTCCGTCGCCGGCGGCGTTCGAACAGGTGAAACAGGAAAACGAGACGCTCAAGCAGCGTGTCGCGGTGCTCGAGCGCGCCGACCAGGTCGACCGCATCGCGAGCTCGGACCTGCAGCAGACGCTGCGCGAGCGCGAAGAGGAGATTGCCGGCCTGCGCACCGACATCGCGTTCTACAGCCGGCTCGTCGGCGGCGGTGCGCGGCGCGAGGGTTTGGCGGTACATTCTGTACATGTGTCGGCGCTCAAGGAATCGCGCGCCTGGAACGTGACGGTGACGCTGACGCAGAACCTCAAACGCTCCCAGGTCAGCGAAGGCAAGGTGCAGGTCGCGATCGAGGGCGTCAACGGCGGACAGCTCAGGAGCCTGCCTTGGTCGGAGCTGTCGGCCGGCGGCGAAGCGGGGGGCATGCCGTTTTCGTTCAAGTATTTTCAACAGGTCTCCGGCACCGTGATGTTGCCGGAGGGGTTCTCGCCGAACCGCATCAAGGTGCTGGTCGACGCGGGCGGCGGTGGTCGTATCGAACAGGGATTCGCCTGGGACGAAGCTCAGGCGGCCGAGGAGACTCAAAATGTTCAACAGCAAGAAAAGTCCGGCGCAGGAACCGCTCGGTAGCCCGACGGTGATCGCGCGGGGCACCACGATCCGCGGCGACCTGACGTTCTCCGGCGCGATGTTCCTGGAGGGGCGCATCGAAGGCACCGTGCGCGCCGAAGGCGACGACGCGAGCTTCACCCAGACCTCGCAGGGCGTCGTGCACGGCGAAATCCAGGCACCGTCTATCGTGCTCAACGGCGAAGTGCACGGCGACGTGCACGCGTCCGAACGCCTGCAGCTCGGCGAGGGCGCGCGCGTGGAAGGCAACATCTTCTACAAGGTGCTGCAGATGGACGCGGGTGCGCGCGTCAACGGCAAGATGGTGCACCAGACCGAGGCGCCCAAGCGCCTGACCGCGCCGGGCGTCAACACGTCCGCCGCGGCGGCCGAACCGGCCTGACGCCTTGAATCGGCGGCCTGCCGACACGATCTCGCGGGCAGGCCCGCCATGCCGCACGGAATACCGATGACTACCGCAACGCCGAGTTACCAGGATGCGATCGAACAGCCGCTGCTGTTCACCGACGCCGCCGCGCGCAAGGTGCGCGAGCTGATCGACGAGGAAGGCAATCCCGAACTCAAGCTGCGCGTGGCGATCTCGGGCGGCGGCTGTTCCGGCTTCCAGTACGGTTTCAGTTTCGACGAGGACCGCGCCGAGGACGATCTGGCGATCGAGAACGGCGGCGTCACGCTCGTCGTCGACCCGCTGTCGCTGCAATACCTCATGGGCGCGGAAATCGACTATGCCGAGTCGCTGACCGGCGCGCAGTTCGTCATCCGCAACCCCAACGCGAAAACGACCTGCGGCTGCGGGTCGTCGTTCACGGTCTGACGGGCCGCTCCGGGTTCGCATGGTCGCCAGCGTTCGCAGCCGGGCCAACGTCTTCGCCGCGCTGGCGCTCGATCGTGCCGGGGAGTTTCGCGACGACGACGCGTTCATCGGGCTGCATCGCGCCGCCGAAACCACGCGTTTTCTCGTACTGCGCGCCGACGGCCGTGCGCTCGTCGACGAGGCTCGCCGCAGCCTGCGTGCGCTGACGGAAGCCGAACGCGCCGAACGCGTGCCGCTCGCCGTGCCGACGTTTCTCGGACGCAACGAACACGCCGCATGGTTCGCGGTGGGCGTGGAGGCCGACGAGGATGCGTTCGCGCAAAGCCTCGGCGCGCGCTGGATGGACCTGCGCAGCGCCGGGCTCGCGCTGCCGGCGTTCGACGCGGGCCTGTTCGCCTATGCCCGCGGCGTGCTGTTCTGGCAGACGCGCGTGCGTTTCTGCGGCGCGTGCGGTTCGCCGACCGTGCTGCTCTCGTCCGGCCATCGCGCGCGCTGCACCGGCGCCGCGTGCGGTCTCGAACACTTTCCGCGTACCGACCCCGCGATCATCGTGATCGTCGGCTGGCGCGACGCGTGCCTGCTCGGCCGGCAGCCGTCGTGGCCCCAAGGGCGCTGGTCGACGCTCGCGGGGTTCGTCGAACCGGGCGAAACGCTCGAAGACGCCGTACGCCGCGAAGTGCACGAGGAAGCCGGCGTCACCGTCGACGAATGCGACTACCACTCGTCGCAGCCCTGGCCGTTTCCGTCGTCGCTGATGCTCGGCTTCACGGCGCGCGCGACCGACCCCGCGATCAAGGTCGGCGCCGAACTCGCCGAGGCGCGCTGGTTCGAAGTCGACGACATCGTGCGCGGCCTCGCCGACAAGAGCTTCGTGCTGCCGCCGCCGCTGTCCGTATCGCATCGCCTGATCGAGCACTGGCTGCGCGAAACGGCGGGCCTCGAACTCTCCGCGCTGGCGAACGACGAACCCTGGCTCGCGCCGCGCCGTTAAACGTCGTTTCGGCATCGCCGCAGCACTGCTATTGACGCGCGCGGCGGCTACAATCGGGCAAACCTCCAGACGTCCGGTTTATGGCCATCAAACTCCTCGCCGTTCTCGTCGTGTTCGCGCTGGCCCAGGGCCTGCCCGATCTTTCGCGCCTGCGCGACTTCGGCCGCCTGCGCGTATGGCTCGGCGTGCTCGAACAGCTCGGCGACGGCGGGCGCACGGTCGTCGCGCTGGCCGTGCCGGTCGTACTTTGTGCACTCGTGCAATATGCGCTCGGCGGCTGGCTGTTCGGCCTGCTCTCGTTCGCGTTCGCCGTCTGCGTGCTGTGGTACAGCTGGGGGCCGCGCGATCTGTCCGAAGACGTCGACGCGATCGTCAAGGCGCCCGACAGCGACCGCCGCCTCGCCGCCGCACAGGCGCTGCGCTGCGACGGCGACGACCGCCCGCTGCCGTTCGAGGCGCCGGCGCTGGTCGACGCCGCGTTCTGCTCGGCGCTGCGCCGCTGGTTCGGCGTGCTGTTCTGGTTTCTCGTGCTCGGCCCGTGCGGCGCGCTGCTGTACCGGCTGACGCAGCTCCTGGCGTATTCGCCGTCGCTCGCGGGCGTGCAGGGCGAGGTCGGCCGCGGATTCGCGCAGAAGCTCGCGACGCTGCTCGACTGGGCGCCGGCGCATCTGATGGCGCTCGCGCTCGCGATCGCCTCCGACTTCGACGCGGTTTTCCAGACGTGGAAAACGTGGCACGACCGTGCCGGCAAGGGCTATTTCAGCCTCGATCTCGGGTTTCTCTCGGCCATCGCGCGCGCCAGCGTCGACGCCGACGTGATCGCCGGCGACGGCTACGCCGAAGACGTCAACGATCCGCTCGTCGAACTCGCCGACGCGCGCCATCTGCTCGTGCGCGTGCTGATCGTCTGGCTCGCCGCGACGAGTTTGCTCGTGCTCGGCGGTTTCGGCGTCTAGCCGGCGTTCTCGAAGCGTTCGACGCCGAACGCGACCCGCAGGACTTCTTCGCCGGCCGGCGTCACCCACAGCGCGCGGCTCGCCTTTTCGCGTCGCACCCAGTCGCTGGTCAGCGCCGCGCGCGCGATTTCCGCGCCCAGCGCACCGGCGACGTGCGGCCGGCGTTCGCTCCAGTCCATGCACGCACGGCCGTCGGCCGCCGCGATGCCGAGCGCGGCGAGCGCCGACGCGCCGGCCGGCGTCACGCGAAACCACGGTTCGGCGTCGACGATCCAGCCGTTGCGCACCATCGCCTGCGCGAGCGCGACGCCGATTTCGCCGGCGACGTGGTCGTAGCACAGTCGGCAGCGGCGCAGCGCGCCCGATGCGCGCGTCTCGCCCGGCGTGCGCGGTCGTCTCGGTGTGGAAAAGTACGCAAAGTGCTCGAGCATGCGCGCAACCTCGCCGTCGGCGAGCCGGAAATAGCGATGCCGTCCGCTCGGCGTCACGCGAATCAGGCGGCCGTCGACGAGCTTGCGCAGGTGTGCGCTCGCGGTCGAGGCGCCGACGTTCGCCGCGCGTCCGAGCTCCGTCGCCGTCCAGCCGCGGCCGTCGAGCAGATGCGCGAGCATCGCCGCGCGCGCGGGTTCCGTGATGAGCGCGGCGAGGCTCGCAAGGTCTGGATCGTTCGTCATTTCGTCTCGCAACGAAGCATCGGCGGGCTACCGTCGGCGTCTTGCCCGGAGTGCCGCCGATGTCTCGCATCCTTCTGCTGTTGTGCCTCGCCACGTTAACCCGATTCGCCGTCGCCGACGAAGCGCGCATACCATCCGGCGTCGACGGCCTGCGCCTGTACCTGCGCCATCAGGCGCCCGCGCGGCCGTCGCGCGCCGCGCCGGTGCTGATCGTGCACGGCGCGACGTTTCCGTCCGCGAACGCGGCGGCGTGGAAGATCGGCGGCCGTTCGTGGATGGACGAACTCGACGCCGCCGGCTTCGACGTCTACGCGCTCGATTTTCTCGGCTACGGCGAATCGGATCGCTATCCGGCGATGGCGTCGGACGACGCGGCCGGCGCGCCGCTCGTCGGCATCGAGGCGATGGTCGAACAGCTCGATCGCGCGGTCGAGCATGTTCGCACCCAGGCCGGCGCGCCGCGTGTCGACGTCGTTGCGCACTCGGCCGGCACGCTCGTCGCCGCGCGCTACACGCAGCTGCACGGCGACAAGGTCGAACGGCTCGTGCTGTTCGGCACGCCGGGGCCGGGCGAGCCCGACGCGTCGGCGCAACCCGAGGCCGTACGCTGGTTCGCGTCGACGCGCGATGCGCAGCTCGGGGGCTACGAAGCGAAGGTGCGCAGCGCGAAGCGCCTGGATCTTGCGATGTTCGAGTCGTGGTGGCGTACGTACCTGGCGAGCGATCCGCCGGGTGCGCGGCGGCAGCCGCCGTCGGTGCGCGTGCCGTCGGGCCTGTCGGCCGCGATCGGCGACATCGCGCGCACCGGCCGGCTGCCGTACGAGCCCGGGAAGATCGATCGCCCGACACTGGTGATCCAGGGCGAATGGGATGCCGTCACGCCGCCCGCCGAAGGCCTGCGGGTGTTCGAGCGCCTCGCGTCGCCGCTCAAGCGCTACGCGATCGTCAGCCGCGCCGGCCATCGCGCGCACCTGGAGGCGAGCCGGATGCAGCTGTTCCGCGAGATCGAAGCGTTTCTCGCCGGCAACGACGACGACCGGTGAAAATTCTGTGCCGGATTCAGCAGAACCGCCGACGCTCTCGCGAGCGCCGGCGGCCGATGCTACTGCTGCACCCAGAACTCGATCGAGTTTTTCGGCACGCTGACTGAAAGGCTCGGACCCGCGACCGTCGCGAGCGCGAGCTTCCAGTTGGCGAGGTTGTAGCGATAGCCTTTGAAGTTGCCGACGGTGCCGGTGCCGGTGTCGACGTTGAACGTGAACGTCGTCGCGTCGCGATTGGTCATGACGACGACGAGCTTGCCGGTATCGCCGCCTTGGCGGAATGCGAGGATGCGCTGGTTGTTGCGTACGGTCGGCTCGTCGACCTGGTAGCGGCGCGAATCCCACGGCATCCATTCGAGAAAGCCCACGAGCGCGCGCCAGTTGCGCAGTTCGTAGTCGAAGTGGCCCTTCTGGATGTTCGGGTACTTGGTGAAGTCGTTGTCGTCGGCCGGCCGCCAGTAGCCGAGCGCGTAACCCTGCGCCTCCGCGTTGTACGTCGGCTTGAGCGCGTGCAGCCAGTACCAGGTCGGCGAATCGACGAACGCGAACCAGTTCATCACGGACTGCGCGGTGTTCATCATGCGCGCTTCGGACGTCGTGTTGTCGAGATACTCGAACTCGTTGTTGTAGACCACCTTGCCGAGCTTGTTCGCGTTGTACGTCGCGGCGTTCGCGATCTGGTCGTTCGAGTTCGCGCCGATCTTGTGCCACGTCCATGCGTCGACGAGGTCGAGATCGAGGCCGGTGCGCAGCGCGGCGCGATTCTGGCCGTCGAGACTGTTCGCGTGCAGGTGGATGCCCGGGAATGCCGCGCGCACTTTCGCGTTGACGGCGTTGTACGTCGCGACGTATTCGGCGTCGCTGTAGACCGCCGACGAATAGGCGGTCGAATAGACCGGTTCGTTCTGCAGGCCGAACGCGACGACCGGCACGTCGTTCGCGATCAGGTAGCGGATGTCTTCGACTACCGCGTCGCCGAAGCTGCCGAGAAACGCCGCGTCGAACTGCTTGAGCTTGCCGCCGATGTAGCTGTTGTTCGATTTCCATCCCGGCGTCGGCGACCAATATTCGAAATTGACGCCTTCCGCGCCCGAATCGCGAATCAGCGCGGCAAGTTCGCTCAGCTGTTCGGGCCAGCGCTCGACCAGGTTCTTGCCGTCGTTGCGCAGGCCGCGGTAGTACAGGCCGCCCGCGAGGCGGATGTAGCGGAAGCCGTATCCGCGGCCGATCATTTCGGTAGCGAAACGCGTGCGCTCGCTCGGCACGAGATCGTGCGGCACCGACGTCGTCGCCGCGGGCAGGCCGTTGTTGCCGGAGCCGATGGAGTCGCTCTGGATCTCGACGCCGAGGCCCCAGATCGTCTGCTTCGGCACGTCGAGGCGTACGCGGTACTGCTGTGCGGACGCCGCGATCGACCAGGCGCCCGCGACCGCGGCGCAACCGAGGAACAGCAAGGATTTGAGCAAGTGCGGCTTGCGTTGCATGACTTCCCTCCCGTGGTGAGCCCGTCGAACGGGCGTTTATTTATTGACTAATGCACTGTTGTTCCTCGACGAAATGCGCCAGGCGACGAACGCGATCGCGAGCGACGCGCAGCCGAATACCGCGAGTGCGACGCGGCCTTCGCGGTTGAACGCCGTCAGCGCGAGCGTCAGTGCGCCGGACGCCGCGAGCGAGATCGCGACGATGCGCGCCGGCGCGTGGTCGACGCTTTCGCCGGGCGAGAGCGGCGTCGGCGCGTAGGCGGCGACGCGCGCTTCGATATCGCGCCACACGGGCTGGTCGGTGCGGCGCATGACGTGCGCGATCGCGAGCAGCACGACCGGCAGCACCGCGCCGATCAGCACGTCGGTCATGCGCGGATTCGCCTGCGTCCACGCGGCGAACGCGCCGCTGCCGAAAGGGCCGTCTGCGCTCATGCCGAACTTGACCCAGACGCCCGTCGCGAAGCTCGTGCAGGCCGAGCCGGCGACGGCGGCGAGGCCGATGCGACCGCTCAGCAGGCCCCAGATGATCGGCGCCATCAACGGGCCGAACAGCAGGCCGGTCAGCGTCAGGATGATCTTTTCCGCGCCGCCCATGAGCGGCACGAGCAGGGCGACCGCGGTCAGTGCCGCGCCGATCGCGAGCGTGAACCAGCGCCCGGCCGAGACGAGCGCGGTGTCGCTCGCGCCGGGACGAAACAGCCGGCGATAGAACTGTTCGGTCAGCACACCGGCGAACACGTTGATCTGGCCGCTCACCGCGCTCGCCGTCGCCGAAAACATCGCCGCCATCATCAGCCCGAGCATGCCGGCCGGCAGCACGAGCTGGCTGGCGAGGATGTAGGCCTGCTCCGGATCGGCGTCGGCGCGCAGCATGCGAAACAGGATCGGCGGCGTCAGCCACAACGCGGGGCTGACGAGGTACAGCGCGCCGAACAGCCAGGCGCTCTTCTTCGCGTCGATATCGCTCGGCACGCAGATGTAGCGCTGCGCGAACGCCCATTCCGCGCCGACGAGAAAAAAGTGCACGCCGACCCAGCCGGCCATGAACCACAGGGTGTACTGGTCCGACAGCGGCGAGAAAAACGTCGCCGGCAGAACGGCCGTCGCGCCGCCGTCGTGCACGCGCAGCCACAACAGCGGAATCACGAACAGCACCGCGAGCTGCAGCACGATGAACTGCAGCACGTCGGTCATCAGCACGGCCCACAGGCCACCGGCGACGGTGTACGTCACGACGATCGCGCCGAACAGCAGCACCGCGAACGTCAGCGACAGATGCCCGGTCGCCGGGTCGCGCAGCCACGCGCCGGGTTCGAGCGGCACGAGCGCGACGAGCATCACCGACACCGCGTACAGCGCGACGCCGGTCGAGACGATGCGCACGCCCATCATCGCCCACGTATAGAACTGCACGGCGGCCGGACCGAACCGCAGTTCGACGAACTCGGCAGGCGTCGTCACGCCGGTTCGCCGCCAGCGGCCGGCGACGAAGAACCCGACAAGGATCGCCGACACGCCGATGCACGTGTTGATCGCGATCGCGACGACGCCTTCGCGATACGCAAGGCCGCCCCACACGACGAACGTGCCCGCCGACTTGAGCGTCATGAAGCCGCTCAGGCCCGACACCCACCACGGCGACTTGCCGCCGGCGGCGAACATGTCTTTCGACCGCCGGTTGCGCCTGGCGTAGTAGAGGCCGATCGCGAGCGTGCCGACGAGATACAGCGCGAGCACGACGGTGTCGATCAACGACATGGCATGGGCTCCGCGACGATCAGAAGCGCGCGCGGAACGTCACGCCGGCATAGCGGCGGAAGTCGCGCGGAATCTGCTGCGCATAGGCGTTCGCGCCGCCGGCCGTGCCGACCGCCATCATGCCCGCCGCGTACTGCTTGTCGAACAGGTTCTTGACGAACAGGCCGACTTCGTACTGCCCTCCCGAGAAGTCGAGACCGAACGACAGGTCCGCGACGCCGTACGAGCCCTGGCGCAGGTTCGGGTTCTGCGAAATGTCGAACACGACATCGCTCTGCCAGCGCAGATCGGCCTGTACGTACCCGTCGACGTCGCCCGAGAGCGGCGCCTGATAGCGGCCGCTCAGCACGTAGCGCCGGTCCGGCGCGTTGACGAACGGCTTGCCGTCGAGGTTCTGCACGGCCGGACCGCCCGGCGTCGCCGGCGCGCAGCCCTGCGCTGCGGTCTGGCCGGTGTAGCAGGGGCCGTTCGGCACGTCGATGAAGCGCGCGTCGAGGAACGTCGCGCCGCCGGTGAGGCTGAAGTAGTCGAACGGATAAATGGTAAATTCCACTTCGACGCCGTCGACCGCGACGCCGCCCGCGCTGGTCAGCACGACGAGTCCCGCGGCCGAATTGAAGGTCTGCGCCTGGTAGTCGTCGAAGCGCGTGCGAAAGCCGGTGACGTTGAGCAGCAGCCGGTTGTCGAAGAACTGCGTCTTCAATCCCGCTTCGACGAGCTTCGAGGTTTCAGCAGGCGCAGGCAAGCGCGCGAACTGCGCGGCGGAAAGGCCGAGCGTCGCGGCGAGGCCCTCGCTCTTGTAGCCGGTGCTGTAGCTGACGTAGCCGGTGACCTTCGGCGCGAAGCGGTACGTCACGCTCGCCTTGCCGATCGTCGCGCTGTCGTCGTAGTTGCCGACGACGGGACCGAACGCCGGATTCGTCGGCGCCTGGTTCGATCCGTTGAAATAACCCGCGACCGGGCGCACGAAGCGCAGCCGCTGGTTTTCCCACAGGTGGCGCAGGCCGCCGGTCAGCGTCAGCGCGTCGGACAGATGCCAGTTCGCCTGTCCGAACGCCGACACGTTGCGCG
This sequence comes from Tahibacter soli, assembly GCF_025717065.2. Taxonomy (GTDB): domain Bacteria; phylum Pseudomonadota; class Gammaproteobacteria; order Xanthomonadales; family Rhodanobacteraceae; genus Tahibacter; species Tahibacter soli. The sequence continues at coordinate 464,931 of NZ_JAOVZO020000017.1, forward strand.
TGTCGACGACGGAGTTGCCGGTGAGGATCGCATCGTCGCCGGGCACGAGCGGCACGATCGAACCGTCCGGATTGATCGTGCCGACCGCGCCGATGTTGAGGCCGCGCCGGTCGAGGAAGTTGTACGCGGACCCGTCGAACCAGTAGGCGCCGAGCACGTAGTCGAGCACGCCGCCGGTCGGCGACGTCAGGCGCAGTTCCTGCGTGCGTGTCGTGCTCGATTCGATGTTGAAGTTCTGGCGGATGAAGCGGCCCGGCGTGTTGTCGAGGTCGACGTCGCTGACGTTTTCGAAACGGCGGTACGCGGTGATGCTCGTCAGCGTGTAGTCGCCGAACGTCCAGTCGGCGGTGATCGACGCGCCGTAGTTCTTCTGGTGCACGAACGGGTCGACGTCGTTGTTGACCTCGTCGTTGCCGGGACCGACCGGCGTGCCGGTCGGCACGGCGCGCGGGTTGTTGCTCGCGACGGTCAGCGGCAGCGCGCAGCAGCGGGCGTCGAGCTTCGAGTAGTCGGCGCTGAACAGCACTTCGAGCGGCGATTCGCCCGGCTTCCACGCGAGCTTGCCGCGGAAACCGTACGCTTCCTGGTCGTTGACCGTGTCGCCGTTCGCGCGATTGGTCACGTTGCCGTCCTGCGTGCGGTAGAAACCCGCGAACCGGTACGCGACGGTGTCGGACAGCGGACCCGACGCGCTGCCGTTGACGCGATATTCGTTGTCCTGCGCGATCGTCGCGGACATCTCGCCGCCCTGACGGTCGAAGTCCGGCGCGCGCGTGACGACGTTGATCACGCCGGCCGACGAGTTCTTGCCGAACAGCGTGCCTTGCGGGCCGCGCAGCACTTCGACGCGTTCGATGTCGCCGAGGTCGCTGAACGCCGAGCCGGGACGCTGCAGCACGACGCCGTCGACGACCGTCGACACGCTGGCCTCGACGCCGGTCGAGAACACGTCGGTGCCGACGCCGCGCACGCGGATCGAGTTGTTGCGCAGTTCGTTGCCGGCCGAGAACGACACGCTCGGCACGATCGCCGTGAGGTTGCTGATGTCGGTCGCGTTGACGCGCTCGAGCGCGTCGCCGCTGACGACCGCGACGGCGACCGGAATCTTCTGCGGATCTTCTTCGCGGCGCTGCGCCGTGACCGTGATCGATTCGAGCCGTGCGGGCTGTTTCGTTTCGTTCGGCGCGGTCGCAGGCGCGTCGGCAGGCGTGTCGGCGCCGGCCGACGCCGGGTCGCTTTCGGTTTCGGCAGGCCCGGCGGCGACATCGGCCGCGCGCACCGTCCCGTTCGCGCACAGCACCGCGAGTATGGCCAGTACCAGATATTGAGTACGCATCACTTCCTCCCCCGAACGGTTCTTTGGTTTTGTCGGCATGCGCCTGTCGGCGGTGCGTTATAGCACGCAGTTTCTATATTTGGAACATCATTCCAAAATACGGTTCAGTATGTTGGTTTGACCGGAAACCAGCCGGGCCGGGCGGGGTCGAGATAGGCGCCGGAAATCGCGTCGACGCGATAGCGTTCGAGCTGTTCGACGTCGATCTCGACGCCGAGCCCCGGTTCCGTCGGCACGGCGTAGCCACCGTCGCGCAGCACGGGCGGATTGCGCACGATGTCGCCGGCGAGATACGCGCGTTCGGTGTCGATCGCGATGTCCATGTTCGGAATCGACGCGGCGAGATGGACGTAGGCCGCCTGCGACAGGCCCAGTTCGCCGCCGCTGTGCAGCGTGACCGACAGGTCGGACGCCTCGGCGATCGCTGCGGCCTTGATGGTCTGCCAGAGCCCGCCCGCCTCGTGCGGATCGAGCAGGATCACGTCGGCGGCGTCCGCGCGTACGATCGCGGCGACGTCTTCGAGCGTGTACGCGCTTTCGTCGAGCGCGACGGGTGTCGGCTGCGAACGCCGCAGGTCGGCGTGGCCGGCGAGGTTCTCCAGCGGCAGCGGCTGTTCGATGTACGCAAGATCCAGCGATTCGAAGCGGCGCAGCATGCGTTTGGCGGTGCCCGGATGCCACGCGCCGTTGACGTCGGCGCGCAGCGGCGCCGCGCCGATGCGCGCGCGCACCGCTTCCAGGATCGCGCCGTCGGCGGCCTCGCCGAATCCGATCTTGGCCTTGAACGTGTCGTAGCCCTGGTCGGCGAACCACGCCGCCTTGTCGGCGCAGGCGCGCGCGTCGCTCAGAAACAGGTACGCCGACGCGCGCACGTCGGCGCGCCACAGGCCGCCCCAGAGGGCATGCAGCGGCTGTCGCGCGGCCTTGCCGAGGGCGTCCCACATCGCCATTTCGAGTGCCGCGATCGCCATTACCGCGGCGCGCTTGTGGTGGTAGTAGCCGGCGCCCAGCACGTGGCGGCCGAACCGCTCGACCTGGCTGACGTCGTAGCCCAGCGCGAGTTCGGCGACGACTTTTTCGAACACGGCACGTACCGTTTCGATCAGGCAGATCGTTTCGCCCCAGCCCACGATGCCGGCGTCGGTTTCGATGCGGGCGACGAGCCGGGTCGCGCCGGTGCGCGCCCCGGACGCCCACGCGATCGACTCGGTCAGGGGCATGCGTACCATCCAGTAATTCACTTCCACGATTTTCACGGCGGGCTCCGTCAGTTGTCGGAACGCCGTTCTATATTATAGACTGACCACAATCAACCACAGGGAACGTCCATGATTCCGGCGAGACAAAACCCCGACGGCGGCGACGCGGCCGACGGTGCCGACGACGACAAGCGCTACGACGCGATACCGGGCGCGCAGGCGCTGACGAAGGGCCTGAGTCTGTTGGCGCTGATCGCGGACGCCCCCCATCCGCTGCGGTTCGGCGATCTGTCGCGGTATTCCGGCATGCCGAAGAGCACGCTGCATCGCATGCTGCAGGCGCTGTCCGACTTTCGCCTGATCCGCGTCGACGAAGCGACGCAGACGTATCGGCTCGGTCATCGGCTGTTCGAGATGGCGCACCGCGTCTGGAGCGAATTCGACCTGCGCAGCGCGGCGGAGCCGGAACTGATCCGGCTCAGGGACTTCACGCACGAGGCCGCGCGCCTGGGCGTGCTCGACGGCACCGAGGTGCTGATCATCGATCAGCGCGAAGAACTGCAGCCGATGCGCATGGCCTACGGCGTCGGCAGCCGCCTGCCCGCGACCGCGAGCGCGATCGGCAAGGCGCTGCTCGCGTACCGGCCGCCGGAAGAACTGCAGCGCTATTTCTCCGGCCGCTCGCTGCGCGCGATGACGCCGAACTCGATCTTGAATCCGCTGGAGATGCAGCGCGAACTCGATCTGACGAAAGCGCGCGGCTACGCGATCTCGGTCGAAGAGCAGGCGATCGGCGTCAGCGCCGTCGCGGCCCCGATCCTCAACCACCGCGGCGAATCGATCGGTGCGATCAGCATCAGCGGTCCGTCGTTCCGGCTGCCCTCCGACCGGCTGCACGCGCTCGGGCGCGACGTGATCGAATCCGCGCGCCGCGTATCCGGCAACGTTGGTGAAACTTTTATGTCGATTTCTACGGCCGTCAGCCCCGCTCATGCCGCCGACGGCCAGGTGCGGTGTGTCGTTCCTTCGAGCGCGTTTCTCGGCGAAGGGCCGCACTGGCTCGGCAACGGTCAGTCGCTGTTGTGGGTGGACATTCTCGCGCCGGCGATTCACCTGTCGAACGTCGCGAACGGCGATACGCGCACGACGGCGCTGTCCGAACTCGTCGGCGTGGTCGTGCCGCGCCGGCGCGGCGGCTACGTCGCGGCGACGCAGAGCGGTTTTCGCAGCGTCAATCCGCAGACCGGCGAGATGGCGGCGCTGGCGAGCCCGCCCGGCATGGCCGGACGCCGCTTCAACGACGGCAAATGCGACGCCGCCGGCCGGCTCTGGGCCGGCACGCTCGCGCTCGACGCCGGCCCGGGCGGCGGTTCGCTGTACTGCCTCGACGTCGACGGCACGCTGCGCGAGATCGAAAGCGGATTCCACATCTGCAACGGACTCGGCTGGAGTCCCGACGCGAAGCGTTTCTATCTCGCCGATTCGGGGCGACGCGAAATCTACGTCTACGACTTCGACCTCGCCGCCGGCACGCTGTCGAACAAGACCGTGTTCGCCAGATTCCAGGAAGCCGACGGCATGCCGGACGGACTCGCGGTCGATGCGCAAGGCCACGTCTGGTGCGCGATGTGGGACGGCTGGGCGATCCGGCGCTATGCGCCGGACGGCGTGCTCGAACGCACGATCTCGCTGCCGGTGCCGCGGCCGACGAGCTGCGCGTTCGGCGCGGAAGGGCTGAAGACGCTGTTCGTGACGTCCGCGCGCATCCGCCTCTCGGCGACGCAGCTTGCCGCGGCGCCGCTGTCGGGCAGCATCCTCGCGGTGCAGGTCGACGTAGCCGGCACGCCGGTCGGCGAATACGGCGGCTGAGATGGCGACCTATCCTTCGCTGTCCGGCCGGCTCGTGCTCGTCACCGGCGGCGGCGGCGGCATCGGCGCGGCGATCGTCGAGGCGTTCGCGGCGCAGCATGCCGACGTCGCTTTCGTCGACGTCGATGCCGACGGCGCCGCGCGGACCGTCGCGCGCGTCGTCGACCGCGGCCTGCCGCCACCGCGCTGCGCCCTCGTCGATCTGCGCGACATCGAGCGCACGCTGCAGACGGTCGATACGCTGCTCGGCGGACGCGCGGCGCACGCGCTCGTCAACAACGCCGGCAACGATACGGCGCAGCCGCTCGCGGAAGTGACCGTCGCCGACTGGGACGACCGCGTCGCGGTGAATCTGCGGCATCAGTTCTTCCTCGCGCAGGCAGTGTCCGCCGGCATGCGCGCGGCGCGGCGCGGCGCAATCGTCAACCTCGGCTCGATCGCCTGGATGATGGGGGCGGCGGGCGTACCGGTATACGCGACGCTGAAATCGGCGGTCGCCGGCCTGACGAAAAGCCTCGCGCGCGAACTCGGCGCCGACAACATTCGCGTCAACGCGATCGCGCCGGGCTGGGTGCTGACCGAGCGGCAGCTCGCGAAAGGCGCCGCCGATCCGTCGAAGTTCCAGCGCTATCTCGACCGGCAATGCCTGAAAACGCATCTGCGGCCCGAGCACGTCGCCGAACTCGCGCTGTGGCTTTGCGCCGACGAGAGCGCGCTGTGCACCGGCCAGACGTACATCCTCGACGGCGGCGTGATCTGATGACCCCGCGACCCGCACTGATCGGCGTCGACTGGGGCTCGACGAACCTGCGCGCGATGCTCGTCGGCGACGACGCGACGGTGCTCGCGCGCCGCAGCGCGGAAGTCGGCGCGGCATCGCTGCCGTCCGGCACGCATGCCGCGGAACTCGCGCGCGTGATCGGCGACTGGCGCGGTGACGGCCTGCCGGTCGTCGTCTGCGGCATGGCCGGCGCGCGCAACGGCTGGCGGGAAGTGCCGTATCTGCCATGTCCCGCGAACGCCGCGGCGCTGCACGCGGGGCTCGTCGAGGTCGAGCCGGGCGTGTGCCTGGTGCCGGGCGTCAAATGCGAAGACGGCGATGCGCTGCGCGACGTCATGCGCGGCGAAGAAACGCAGGCGATCGGTCTTGCGCCGGCGGCGGACGACGAACTCGTGCTGTGTCCGGGCACGCATTCCAAATGGATACGCGTGGTCGACGGACATATTTCCACTTTTCGCACCTGCGTCACCGGCGAACTGTTCGCGGCGCTGTGGCCGCGCTGGCAGGCGACAGCTCCCATTCCCGACGCGCCCGCGTGGCCGGCGTTCGAGCGCGGCGTCGAGGCGGGCCGCGCCTCGCCGCTGCCGACCGCGCTGTTCTCGGCACGCATCGGCTACGTCGCCGGAACGCTCGCGGCGGGCGAGGTTTACGACTATCTGTCCGGCCTCGTGATCGGCGCCGAAATCGCGGCGTGCGCCGATCTCGTGCCGGCGGCCTGCCGCCTCGTCGGCGCGCCGGCGCTGGCGCGGCGCTATGCGCGCGCCCTGGCCCTCTGCGGCGTCGCGGTCGCGGCCGTCGACGCCGAAGCCTGCGTCGCACGCGGCCTGCTGCGCGTGTCGAACGGGACGTTGCGCGCATGACGCCGGGGCTCGACGCTCCGATCGTCGCGATCCTGCGCGGCCTGCGCGTCGACGAGGCGGTCGATGTCGGCGAGGCGCTGTGTGCCGCCGGTATCCGCGCGCTGGAAGTGCCGCTCAATTCGCCGCGCGCATGCGACAGCGTGCGCGCGCTCGCGCAACGTTTTCTCGGGCGCGCGCTCGTCGGCGCCGGCACCGTGCTGACGCCGGCCGATGTCGACGCGGTCGCCGACGCGGGCGCCGAACTCGTCGTATCGCCCGACGCCGATACGGACGTGATCGCGGCGACGCGCCGGCGCGGATTGATCGCGTTGCCCGGCGTGTTCACGCCGACCGAAGCGTTTCGCGCGCTGCGCGCCGGCGCGCACGGCCTGAAGCTGTTTCCGGCGGAAGTCGCCGGTCCGTCCGGTCTGCGCGCGCTGCGCGCGGTGCTGCCGCCGGCGACGCGCGTGTACGCGGTCGGCGGCGTGTCGCCGGAAAACGTCGCGGAGTGGCGCGCGGCCGGCGCCGATGGCATCGGCGTGGGATCGGCGCTCTACAAGCCGGGCATGGCGCCGGCGACGATCCGGCGCAACGCCGAGGCGTTCGTGCACGCCTGGCAAGCCGCCACGAACCGGCGGTGAACCGTCAGGCGTTGCGCGCGAACACCCGGTCGAGTACCGCGCGTGCCGCATATGGCGTGCCGAGCCGGCGTGCATTCGCGCGCATCGCGGCGAGCCGTGCCGGATCGGCGACGAGCTCGCGCACGCGGTATTCGAGCGCGGTCGCGTCGACGGCCTTCAACGCGGCGCCGTGCTCGAGCAGGTAGTCGCAGTTGCGTTCTTCCTGGCCCGGTATCGGCGCGAACACGATCATCGGCAGGCCGAGCGCGAGGCACTCGGACGTCGTGAGGCCGCCGGGCTTGCTGACTGCGAGATCGGCCGCGCCCATCAGCCGCTCGATGCGGTTCGTATAGCCGTGCGGAAACAGCCGGCCGGGATGGCGCTGCGCGAGCGCCTGGAGTTTTTCGAGCATCGCCGCGTTGCGGCCGGCGAGCGCGATCAGCTGGAAATCGACGTCGAGCGCGAGCAGCGTTGCCGCCGCCTCGTCGAGCGCGCCGACGCCGGCGCCGCCGCCCATCAGCAGCAACGTGGTCCTGGCCGGATCGAGCCCGAGCTCGCGCGCGCAGTCGGCGCGGTCGGGAATCTCGGCGAACGCCGGCATGATCGGAATGCCGGTGACGTGCACGCGCTCGGCCGGCAGGCCGCGCGCGCGCATGCGATACGCGACCTCGTCGCTCGCCGCGAAATAGCCGGCCATGCGCGGCACTTCCCACAGCGCGTGCAGGTCGAAATCGGTGACCTGCACCCACACCGGCGCATCGAGCCGTCCGCGCTCGCGTTCGCGCAGCAACAGCTCCGCCGGCAGGAAATGCGTGCAGATGACGATGTCCGGCGCGAACGCGGCGATCGCCTTGCGCAGATCGCGTGCGTTCAGGCGCTCGATGCCGCGGCGCAGGCGCGCGCCGGGCGCATCGGCCGGCGTTTCGTTCGTGATGCGGTACAGCTGCGCCCAGAGCGCCGGATACTTGTCCACGAGGCGCAAATAGTAATCGGTATACAGTTTGCGGAACGCGGCGGTCACGTGATCCATCACGTCCAGATGCAGCGCTTGCGCACCGTAGTGCGCCTGCGCCGCGACGCGCAGCGCTTCGGCCGCGCGCGCGTGGCCGGCGCCGGCCGAGACGGAGAGCAGCAACAGCCGCGGTGCGCTCACGCCCAGTCGCCGCGCAAGGTTTTCACCTTCGCTTCGAGCGCCTCGGCGGTCGCTTCGGCGGCCGGCACCGGATCGCTCGCGGCGAGGCCGATCTTCGACCAGAACCGGCGCGGCAGACGCGAGCGGCCCAGCGCGGTGTCGCGGCGGCTGAACACCGAGCCCCACAGGCCGCGCAGCGCGAGCGGCACGACCGGCACCGGCCGGCGCGCGAGGATTTTTTCCACGCCGCTCCTGAACTGCGCGATGTCGCCGTCGCGCGTCAGGCCGCCTTCCGGGAAGATGCACACGAGTTCGCCCTCGGCGAGCGTGGCGTCGACCGCGTCGAAGGCCTTGGCCAGCAGTTCGGGATCTTCCTTCGAGCCCGCGATCGGAATCGCCTTGGCCGTGCGGAAGATGAAGCTCAACACCGGGATGTTGAAAATCTTGTAGTACATGACGAAGCGCACCGGCCGGCGCACGCTGCCGCCGATGATCAGCGCGTCCATGTAGCTGACGTGGTTGCACACGAGGAGCGCCGCGCCGGTGTCGGGAATGCGCTCGAGCCCGTCGAGCTTGATGCGGTACAGCGTGTTGACGAGGATCCACGACAGGAACCGCATCAGGAACTCGGGCACCAGCGTGTAGATGTAGATCGCGACGACGGCGTTCATCAGCGCGGTGGCGAGCAGCAGGCCCGGAATCGACAGGCCCGCGGCGTTGAGCAGCACCGCCGACAGGCCGGCCGCGACGACCATGAACAGTGCGTTCAAGATGTTGTTCGCGGCGATCACGCGCGAGCGGCGGGCGGGGTCCGAGCGCGTCTGGATCAGCGCGAACAGCGGCACGATGAAGAAGCCGGAGAACACGGCCATCAGGAAGATGTCGACGAGCACGCGCCACACCCACGGCTGCGACAGCAGCTGCGCGACGTGCAGACCCTGCGCCACGGCGAGATCGGGCTTGGCGAAATACATGTCGACGCCGAACAGCGTCATGCCGATCGATCCGAACGGCACGAGGCCGATTTCCACCTTGTGGCCCGACAGGCGCTCGCACAGCAGCGAGCCCAGGCCGATGCCGAGCGAGAACACGGTCAGCAGGAACGTGTAGACGCCCGCGTCGCCGCCGATCACGTACTTGGCGTAGCTCGGCAGCTGCGTGATGAACACCGAGCCGAAGAACCAGAACCACGAGATGCCGAGGCACGACAGGAACACCGCGCGGTTGCCGCGGATGTAGGTGAGGTTGTTCCAGGTCTCGCTGAACGGATTCCAGTTGATCTTGAGGTCGGGTGCCGGCGAGGGGACCTTCGGCATCATCAGCGAGCAGCCGAGGCCGACGAGGGCGATCAGGATCGTCGCGCCGCCGACGAGCCACGCGCCGGTGTCGGGTATCGCGATCAGCGTCGCGCCGAGGTTCTGGCCGAGCAGGATCGCCAGGAACGTCGCCATCTCGATCAGGCCGTTGCCGCCGACGAGTTCGCGCTCGTCGAGCACCTGCGGCAGGAGGCCGTATTTGAGCGGTCCGAAAATGGTCGAGTGCAGTCCCATCAGGAACAGCAGCGTCATCAGGAGCGGGATGTTGCGCCAGACGAAGCCGGCGACCGCGACCACCATGATCGCCAGTTCCAGCGCCTTGACCCATTGCGCGATGCGCGCCTTGTCGAACTTGTCCGACAACTGGCCGCTCGTGGCCGAGAACAGCAGGAACGGCAGGATGAACAGGCCGGCCGCGAGGTTCGTGTAGAACGCGCTGTCGGCGCTCGACGCCGCGGCGATCTGATAGACGACGAGAATGACGAGCGCGTTCTTGAAGACGTTGTCGTTGAAAGCGCCGAGCGCCTGCGTCCAGAAGAACGGCCCGAAGCGGCGCGAGCGGAGCAGGGCGAACTGGTTCGATTCCGACATGGAAGCTTTCCCCGGGGATCGCGCCGGAGCCTAGCAGAGCCCGGCGTCGCGTGAATGTTTTCCGCTCGGGAACGCACCATTCAGGCGTACCGGCTAAACTTGCGGTTTCTCAAGGTTCAGGCCCCGTCGACCCCATGAAATTCACCCGCATCGCCTCCGCGCTGATTCTCAGCCTCGCCGCGACGGCCGCTTGCGCGGAATCCGCGCTCAAGCCGCTGCCGGAGCCGAACCTCGGTCAGATCGACAAGGCGCAGGCCGAGCAGCTGACCAAGAATCGCGCCGACTTCGAGAAGGCGAGAAAGGACCTGATCGGTCCGCCGCTGGCGCAGGCCTACGCGATGATGGCCTCGTCGTACTACGCCGCCGGCTTTCCCGACATCGCCGCGATCGCGCTCGACAACGCCGTCGTGGTCGTGCCCGAAGACGGCCGCTGGATCTACCTGCAGGGCGTGCTGGCGAACGCGCGCAAGCAGCAGGCCGCCGCCCGCGACTATTTCGAGCGCGCGTTTCTCGTCGACAAGTCGTATCTGCCGATCCGCATCGCGCTCGCGACGGCGCTGATCGAGCAGGGCAATCTCGATCGCGCGCGCCAGATCACCGACGACGGCGTGAAGGATTTCGGCAGCGCCGCGAAGCTGCACGCGATGCGCGCGGAGATCGCGCTCAAGCAGAAGCGCTACGCCGACGCGCTGTCGGCGTCGAACGAGGCGCTCAAGCTCGACCCCGACGCGACGAGCGTGTACGCGCTCCAGGCCGACGCGTACCAGGCCCAGGGCAACGCGAGCGCCGCGCAGGCGGCGAGGGCGAAAGCCGGCAACACGCCGCCGGTGATGGGCGATCCGCTCGCCCAGGGCTTTCTCGGCGGCGGCGCGCAGACCGCGGCGCCCGACGAGAGCAATCCGATCGTGCGCGCGTCGCGCCACATCGCCGCGCGCCAGTACGACGAGGCGCGCAAGGAACTCGACGCGGCGCTCAAGCAGGCGCCCGGCGACATCGGCGTGCTCGGACTGTACGCGCGCACCGAAGCGCTCGCGGGCAACCGCAGCGCGGCGGCATCGCGCGCGGCCGAGGCGCTGCGCGCGGCGCCGAACGACGCGCAGGCGTTCCTGACACGCGGCGTCGTCAACGAAACCGCCGGCGACGAGGAAGCGGCCCGGCGCGACTACGAAAGCGCGATCCGCGCCGATCCCAACGCGGCCGAGGCGCGGCTCTTGCTCGGCAACTATCTGATGCGCAAGGCGCAGTACGGTCAGGCCGTCGAACAGTACCGTCAGATTCTCGTGATCGACCCGCAGCGCTTCGAGGTCTACGGCCACATCGTCGGTGCGCAGGTCGCAAACGGCCGCTGCGCCGAATCGCTCAAGGAATTGAACGATGGGATGCGCGGCAACCAGCGCCAGGGCTTTCTCGCGCAGGTGTTCGTGCGCGTCGCGAGCACGTGCCCGGCCGCGAACGACACCGAGCGTTCGCTCGCGCTCGACATCGGCCGCAAGCTGTACGTGCAGCGGCCGATGCCGCAGGTGACCGAGGCGTTCGCGCTCGCGGCGGCGGCGGCCGGCAAGTTCGACGATGCGGTGCAGCTGCAGGGCGGCGCGATCTTCGCCGCGGTGCGCGACGGCGGCACGCCGGCGTCGGCGCCGTTCCAGGAGTTCTTCAAGCAGTTCCAGGCCAAGCAGAAGCCCGAGCGGCCGTGGCCGAGCACGAGCCCGTTCTTCAAGCCCGAGCGCCTGCAGCCGGCGCCGGCGCTGCCCGCGCAACCGGCGGCGGCGAAACCCGCGGAAAAGCCGGCAGGCTGATCCCGTCCGCGTGATGCACGACCGGCGGAAGCCGTTCCGCCGGTCGCGTCGCCGTCAGCGGTGCAGCGCGCGATGCCCGATGTCGCGCCGATAGAACATGCCTTCGAACTGCACCTCGTGCGCGAGCGCGTAGGCGCGGTCGCGCGCCTGGGCGACGTCGTCGCCGAGCGCGCAGACCGTCAGCACGCGCCCGCCGGCGCTGATCGCGTGGCCTTCGTCGTCGAGCTTCGTGCCGGCCTGGAACACCTTCGAGCCGGCCGGCGCGGGGCGGTCGAGCCCCCGGATACGGTCGCCCTGGCGCACCGGACCGGGATAGCCCTGGGCCGCGACGACGACGCCGAGCGCCGGCCGCGCGTCCCATTCGGCTTCGGTGCGGTCGAGCCGGCCGTCGAGCGCGGCTTCGACGAGATCGACGAGATCGGACTTCAGGCGCAGCATGATCGGCTGCGTTTCAGGATCGCCGAAGCGCACGTTGAATTCGATGACCTTCGGCGCGCCGCTCTTGTCGATCATGAGACCGGCGTAGAGAAAACCGATGAACGGCGCGCCTTCGGCGGCCATGCCGGCGAGCGTGGGTTCGATCACCTCCTTGAGAATCCGCCGCTCGACCTCGGGCGTGACGACCGGCGCGGGCGAGTACGCGCCCATGCCGCCGGTGTTGGGGCCGAGGTCGCCTTCGTCGCGGCGCTTGTGGTCCTGGCTCGTCGCCATCGGCAGCGCGGTGTGGCCGTCGCTGATGACGATGTAGCTGGCTTCCTCGCCTTCTAGAAATTCCTCGATCACGACGCGCGCCGACGCGTCGCCGAGCGAATGCGCGCCGAGCATGTCGTGCAGCGCCTGTTCGGCGTCGGTCAGCGTCAGTGCGACGACGACGCCCTTGCCGGCGGCGAGGCCGTCGGCCTTGATGACGATCGGCGCGCCGTGCTTGCGCACGTACGCGAGCGCCGGATCGAGGTCGGTGAACACGGCGTAGCGCGCGGTCGGAATATTGCGCCGGTGCAGAAAATCCTTCGCGAACGCCTTGGAACCTTCGAGCTGGGCGGCGATGCGGCGCGGCCCGAAGCACCGCAGGCCGGCGGCGCGGAAGCGGTCGACGACGCCGGCCACCAGCGGCGCTTCGGGGCCGACGATCGTCAAAGCGACGGCTTCGCGCTGCGCCAGTGCGAGCAGGCCGTCGATGTCGGTCATCGCGACCGCGGCGTTGCGCACGCCGTGCTCGTGCGCGGTACCGGCGTTGCCGGGCGCGACGATGACCTCGGAAACGCGCGGCGACTGCCTGATCTTCCACGCGAGCGCGTGTTCGCGACCGCCCGAGCCGATGACGAGAATTTTCATGAGAGTGTCGCGTTGAGGCGAGGGGGCGCAATTCTACCGGGTCGGCGCCGTCGCGCTTAATGCCTTTCGTCGCCGGCCGCGACGGACCGTTCGGTACGACCGGCGCCGGCGAGGGTCAGCCAGATGCCGAGCGCGCTCGCCACGCACGGCCACAGCACGTAGCGGAATTCCGCGGCCGGCGCGATCAGCGCGAGCGGCAGCGCGTACAGCCACGCGCTCGCGAGCACCGTGAGGCCGGCGACGCCGCCGGACGTGCGCCGCGCGCGACGGGCCAGGAGCGCCACGAGCACGCCGGGTACGAGGTACGTCAGCGCGGCGAACGCCGGGGTCGCGCGCAGATCGCCGATCAGCGCGGTCCAGCGCCGGTGCAGCGCGCTCTCGTTCGGCGCGATCTTCGGGTTGTCGCGATATTCGAGCAGGGTCGGCACGAACGTGAGTTCGTGCGGGAGCGCCGTCGGCCGCGTCCAGAACAGATAACGCGACAGCTGCGCGCGGTGCGCGAGATAGGCGGCCGGATGCGCGAGGATCGCGCCGGCCCAGTCGCGCATCAGCGCGTGCAGCTCGGGCGCGGGCCAGCTGCCGAAAGGATCGCGCAGCGCCGCGCGCGAACTCATCAGCACCGACGTGTTCGTATACGGCCGATACGTCTCGCGCAGGTCGGCGACGGTGGCTTTCGCGTCGATCGCGTACGGCGGCACGAGCAGCGTGTCGGCGCGCGCGGACATGCCCGACAGATCCCACAGCACGAGCGACGGCAGCATCGTGACGTGCTTGCGCACCGCGAGCCGGTCGACCGCGCCGGTCGCGACGACGAGCGCGGCCATCGCCGCGACCGTCGTCAGCGCGACGCGGCGCGATGCGATTTTTGCTTCCTTCTGGAAATAGCAACGACTGCACCAGTACGCGAGCGGCAGCACGGCGGCAAGCGCGTTGTGCCGCAGCAGCGCCGCGTAGAACAGCGCCGGCACGGCGACGAGGATCCAGCGCCGGTCGCCGCGCGCCTGCGCACGCGTCAGCGCGCCCGTCGCGAGCGTGAGGCAGGCGAGCAGGCCCGCGTCGCTCCATGCGTGCGCGAGCAGCCACGTCGGCGGCAGCAGCGCGAGCGCGGCGAGCAGCAGCGCCTGGCGCGCGCGACCGACGTCGAACGCAGTCGCGACGAGCCACGCGCCGGACCAGAACATCGCCAGATGCGCCAGAAACAAGCCGCCGGGCCCGTCGAGCACGAGATCGCACAATCGCCACATCAGCACGATGCCGATGCCGGCGATGTCGGTCGTGTCGCCGGTGCGCGCCTGCCACCACTGGTAGGCGCTGTCGAACGACATGAAACCCGGAAAGAAGCCGAACGCGAACAGCGCGAACAGCAGCGCGGCAAAAACGGCGATGATCATCCGGTAATGGTAGCCGCCCCGCGCAACGCCGCGAGCAGCGCCGCGCGCGGCAGCTTGCCGGTTTCGTTGCGCGGCAGCCTCGGCACGCGCCGCAGCGGTCGCGGCAGGAACGCCGGATCGATCGCCTCGCGCAACTGCGCGAGGATCTGCGCTTCGGTCAGGCCCGGCGCGACCACCAGCGCGGCGATGCGCTGCACGCCGGCGGTGTCGTCGTCGCTCTGGAACATCGCGCCGTCCTCGACGCCCGGTATCGCGAGCAGGCGCCGCGTCAGGTCGCCGAGCGACGCGCGCTTGCCGGCGATTTCGAGCAGGTCGGCGTTGCGGCCGCACAGGCGAAACGCGTTCTTCGGCAATATCTCGACGATGTCCTGCAACAGCACGGGCGCCGCGAACCAGGGCGCGTCCACCTGCGTGCCGTCCGGCTGCGGTCTGAGTTCGACGCCCTCGTAGCCCTGCCACGCGTCGTCCGAGGCCGTGCGCCGGTGCGCGATGACGCAGGTTTCGGTCGAGCCGAACACCTCGATCACGCGCGTGTCGAACCGCGCCTCGGCCGCGGCGGCGAGATCGGCCGCGAGCGGCGCGGTGGCGCTGAGCACCGCGGCGATCGGCGGCAGGTCGATGCCGGCCTGCACGAGCGCGCGCAGATGCACCGGTGTCGCGACGAGCAGGCGCGGCGCCGGCACGGCGGCGAGCGCACGCGCGACGTCGGCCGGCAGGAGCGGCTTGCCGGCGTGGATCGCGACGTCGGCGAGCAGCGGCAGCAGCACCGAGGTTTCCATGCCGTACATGTGCTGCGGCGGCACGGTGGCGACGACGTTGAGCGGCGCGCCGGCGAACTCGCGCAGCAGCGCGGCGTTCTTCGCGGTGCTCGCGCTGAACGAGCCCCAGGTTTTTGGATTCGCCTTCGGCGTGCCGGTCGAGCCCGACGTATAGCCGATTGCGACGACGCGGTCGGCCGGCAGGTGCGGCACGTCGAAGGTCTCGAGGTGTGCGCCGAGCGTATCGAGGTCGGGCAGGCGCCACAGGTTTGGCGGGTCGAGTTCGAGCGTCTGGTCGCTGATCGCGTAGCAGCCCGGGTGCGCGTGCATGACGTCGAGCACGGCCTGCGGTGCCCGCGACGGCGGCAAGAGGTTCGTCTGGCCGGCCCACGCGACGGCGCAGAACGCGACGAGGAAATGGTAACGGTCGTCGCACAGGTTGACCGCGTTGGGCGCGGCCGGCAGCCGTTCGGCCACGGCGGCGACGTGCGCGAGGAAATGCGCGGCGTCGACCGGCACGCCGTCGCGCCACGCGACGATGCGTCCGGCCGGTCCGGCCACGAGCGGCAGGCGCGCAGCGGCGGCGCCCGTATGTGTCTGGATGACTGCGGACAAGCGAGGAGCCCCCCGGGCCTCAGTGTCTGAGTGAATCCCCGGTCATAGCGTCGCGGATCGGCGTGGGGCGCTCAAGCCCCCGACCTCGCCGTCGAGCACCAGGTCGATGTCGTTGCCGAACGCGGCGCGGACTTCCGCGGCGGTTTTCGCCGGCGCGTCGCCGTGGCGGTTCGCGCTGGTCGACACGAGCGGGCCGCCGAACGCGCGGCACAGCTCGCTCGCGAGCGGATGCGCGGTGACGCGCAGCGCGACGCCGGCGTGTCCGCGCGCGATCCATTCGGGTACCGCGTCCGATCGCGGGAAGATCCAGGTGTGCGGGCCCGGCCACGTCGCGAGCGCGCGTTCGATCGACGCGGCCGACGCGGTGCGGCGGTCTATCAGCGGTTCGATCTGCGCGTAGTCGGACGCGATCAGCAGCACGCCGCGCGCCGACGGGCGGAGTTTCGCGGCGAATACGCGATCGAGCGCGGCGGCGTTGAACGGGTCGCAGCCGAGGCCGTACACGGCCTCGGTGGGATAGGCGACGATGCCGCCGCTGCGCAGGATGCGCACGGCGTCGTCGATGGTCGGGTTCGTCGGCATGAGATTCCGTTCCTGCATGTCACAGACGCAATATGACGCACTATTCCTTCACTGCGCAGTACAGCTCCGTAGGCGATCAGGTTTTCTTGGCCGGCGCCTTCTTCACGGCAGCCTTCTTCGCTGCGGTCTTCTTCGTCGCGGTCTTCTTCGCGGCGGCCTTCTTGGCCGGCGCCTTCTTGACGGTTTCCTTCTTCGCCGCGGCCGTCTTCTTCGGCGCGTCGTCGGCCTTCTTCTTGCCGAAACGGCCGCCGCCGCGCTTGGGCTTGTCCGGCGCCGCGGCGAGGAGTTCCACGCATTCGGCTTCGGTCAGCGATTCGGGCTCGCGGTCCTTGGGCATGCGCGCGTTCTTGCTGCCGTCGGTGATGTACGGGCCGTAGCGACCGCGCAGCACCTGGATCGCGCCGTCGTTGAAGCTCGAAATCACGCGGTTCGCGGCGGCCTCGGCTTTTTCCTGCAGCAGCTGCAGCGCGCGCGGCAGCTCGACCGTGTACGGATCGTCCTCGGGCTTGAGCGACGCGTAGATCTTGCCGTGCTTGACGAACGGCCCGAAGCGGCCGATGCCGACGGTGATGTCGTCGCCGTCCGGCGCCTGGCCGAGATTGCGCGGCAGCTTGAACAGCTCCAGCGCCTCGGGCAGCGTGATCGTGTGCATGCTCTGGCCGGCGCGCAAGCTGGCGAACTTCGGCTTGTCCTCGTCTTCCTTCGTGCCGATCTGCACGAACGGCCCGAAACGGCCCAGGCGCACCGAAATCGGCTTGCCGGTGGCCTCGTCGACGCCGAGCTGGCGCGAACCGCTCGCCTCGGACTTGTCGACCGTTTCGATCTTCTCGTCGACGAGCGCCTTGAACGGCGACCAGAACCGCTGCATCAGCGGCACCCAGTCCTCTTCGCCGCGGCTGACGGCGTCGAGCTCGTCTTCGAGCCGGGCGGTGAATTCGTAGTCGACGTATTGCGCGAAGTGGCCCGACAGGAACCGGCTCACGGCGCGGCCGACGTCGGTCGGACGGAAGCGGCGCGCATCGAGCGTCACGTATTCGCGACCGAGCAGCGTCTGGATGATGCTCGCGTACGTCGACGGGCGGCCGATGCCGTATTCCTCGAGCGCCTTGACGAGGCTCGCTTCGGAGAACCGCGGCGGCGGCTCGGTGAAATGCTGTTCGGCCAGGATGTCGGTCAGCGGCACGCGGTCGCCGACGGCCATGCGCGGCAGCTTGCGGCCTTCGTCCTCGTCCTCGGCGTTCTTCTGGTCGCGGCCTTCCTCGTACACGGCGAGAAAGCCCGGGTCGACGACGGTCGTGCCCGACGCGCGAAACGCCGAATCGGCGCCGCAGGCGAGGTCGACCGACACGGTGTTGAGCGTCGCGTGCTGCATCTGGCTCGCAACGGTGCGCTTCCAGATGAGGTCGTACAGTTTGCGCTGCTCGTCGGAAAGCGCGCTGGCGACCGACGCGGGGCGGCGCAGCGCGGAGGTCGGGCGCACGGCTTCGTGGGCTTCCTGCGCGTTCTTCGACTTGGTCTTGTAGACGTTCGGGGTTTCCGGCAGCGCCTTGTTGCCGTAGTCGCGCCCGATCACGTCGCGCAGCTCGGCGATCGCGTCGTCCGACAGGCTGGTCGAGTCGGTACGCATGTAGGTGATGAGGCCGACGACGCCCTCGTCGCCGATCGCGATGCCTTCGTACAGCTGCTGCGCCAGGCGCATCGTGCGGCTGGTGGTGAAGCCGAGCTTGCGCGCGGCCTCCTGCTGCAGCGTCGACGTCGTGAACGGCGCGGCCGGACGGCGCTTGCGCTCCTTCGACTGCACGTCGGCGACGACGAGCGTGCCGTTGGCGGCCTTGAGCAGCGCTTCGCGCGCGGCATGCGCGTCGGTCGCGTTGGTCAGGTCGAACTGTTCGAATTTCTTGCCGTTCAGGCGCAAGAGGCGCGCGCGGAACGGCTGGGTCGCATGGGCGACGTCGGCGTCCATGCTCCAGTATTCGCGCGGCACGAAGCGTTCGATCTCTTCCTCGCGCTCCACGATCATGCGCAGCGCGGGCGACTGCACGCGGCCGGCCGACAGTCCGCGCTGCACCTTGCGCCACAGCACCGGCGAGAGGTTGAAGCCGACCAGGTAGTCGAGCGCGCGCCGCGCCTGCTGCGCGTTGACGAGGTCGAGCGACAGGTCGCGCGGATTGTCGACGGCGTCCTTGATCGCGCGCGGCGTGATCTCGGAGAACACCACGCGGTGCACGTCCTTGCCTTCGAGCAGGCCGCGCTCGCGCAGGATTTCGCTGATGTGCCAGCTGATCGCCTCGCCTTCGCGATCCAAGTCGGTCGCGAGGTACAGGGAGTCGGCCTTGGCGGCGGCCTTGGCGATGGCGTCGACGTGGCGTTCGTTCTTGTCGATCACCGCGTAGTTCATCGCGAACTCGCGGTCGGGCGCGACCGCGCCTTCTTTCGGCACGAGGTCGCGCACGTGACCGTAAGAGGCGAGGACCGTGAAGTCCTTGCCGAGGTATTTGTTGATCGTCTTCGCCTTGGCGGGCGACTCGACGATGAGGAGGTTCTTGGCCATGGGTTCCTTGCGCATCCTGCGCGCAGGCCGGTCGGGCGGCCGGCGATGGTATGGGGTGGCGGTCCGCAACGGCGACCGGGCATGCCGTCGGGGCACACCTTCTTTATTCATCGTGCACACAGCCCGGCGCGCGCTGTCAAGCTGAACGCCGAGCGTTGGGGCGCCGGAGCGTCGATCAAGGGAGCGGCCGCGGGCCCTCCTGTCGACTGCCGCACGGTTCGGCAAGTTCTTGTCGCGGCGCGAGTTCGTGAGGCGCCGAACGGCTCAGGCCCGGCTGTAGCGGCCCCCGCCCACGCTGATCACTTCGCCGTCGAGTTCCAGTACCAGCAGCATCGACGACAGCGCGCCGATCGACAGCGCCGAGCGTTCGGCCAGCTCGTCCACGCCGATCGGATCGTAACCGAGCGCGTCGAGCACGCGGCGATAGTCCGCGTCGCGGGCGGCCGGCGCCGGTTCGGCGGCGACCGGCGCGTCCGGCGCGGCCAGCCGCGCGCGCAGGCTCTCGCCGAGCGCGGCGGCGAGCGGCGCGAGTTCGGCGGCCACCTCGTCGGCGGTCTCCACGAGCTTGGCGCCCTGGCGAATCAAAAGGTGGCAGCCGCGCGCGAGCGGGTTGTGGATCGATCCCGGCAGCGCGAATACCTCGCGGCCCTGTTCGCCGGCGAGCCGGGCGGTGATCAGCGAACCCGACTTGACGCCGGCTTCCACGACCAACGTGCCGAGCGCCAGCCCCGAGATGATGCGGTTGCGGCGCGGAAAGAACGCCGCCTGCGCCTCGACGCCCGGCGCGAATTCGGTCACCAGCGCGCCGCGTTCGGCGATGCGCGCGGCGAGGTCGCGGTGCTTGCGCGGATAGACGAGGTCGGGGCCGGTGCCCATCACGGCGATCGTCGCGCCGCCCGCGTCGAGCGCCCCGGCGTGCGCCGCGCCGTCGATGCCGTCGGCGAGGCCGCTGGTGATCGCAAAACCGCTGCCGGCGAGGCTGCGTGCGAACTGCCGCGCGTTCGCGATGCCGCCGGCCGTCGCGCTGCGCGCGCCGACGAGGGCGATCTGCGGCAGCCACAGGAGCGTCGGGTCGCCCGCGACGAACAGCGCGGCCGGCGCGGCGCCGATTTCGCGCAGGAGCGGCGGATAATCGACGTCGGTCCAGGTGACGAGATGGTGGTCCGGCGCGGCGAGCCAGTCGAGATCGGCCGCGATGCGCGCGTCGTCCGGTTTGCGCAGCCAGGTCAGCGCGGCGTCGGCGAGCGCGAATTCGGCGCGCAGGCGTTCGAGGTCGGCAAGCGCCGCGGCGGCGCCGCCGGCGCGGACGGCGAGGCCGCGCGCGGTCGCCGAACCGATGCCGGGCGCGCGCAGCAGCGCGAGCCACGCGCGGGTGTCGTCCGGCGAACGGTCGTTCGGCATCGCTGTGCTCCGTAAACGAAAACGGCGCGGGTTGCCCCGCGCCGTTCGTTGTAGCAAGCATTCGCCGGCGGACTCAACGAGTCCGACTCAACGGGTCCGACTCAATCCGGCGCGCGCAGCACGTCGCCCTTGTGAACCGGACGGATGCCGTCCATGACGAGGCCGTAGCTGACGCGATCGAACGTGCGGAAGATCATCACGTGGCCGATGTACTCCTCCGGCAGCGTGGTCTTCGAGTCCTTCGGGTTGAACAGCTTCTTGAACGAGCCTTCCGGATACTTGTAGTTGTCGGTGATGCGCTCGCCCGGCGTATAGATGCTGAACGTGTGGCCGTTTTCGATGCCGTCGGCCGCGCCGCGCGACAGCGCGACGACCTGGCGCGGTCCGATCGCGTTGCTCGCATCGGTGAACGCGAGCACCTGGAAGTCGGCCGGAACCTGCGCCGGCGCGTGCGGCAGGTAGTGCGAGTCGTACGGCTTGTCTTCGATCGGCATGACGAGATCGCCGGGCCGGATCTCGATATCCGAGTAGGTGACGAGCAGCGAGGCCGGGTTCGTGGCGCGCGTGAGCGTGACGTTGCCGATCACCATCACTTCGTAGCCGAGCAGCTTCACGTCGCCCTTGAACGTATGTTCCAGCGGCGCGTGGTGCCACAGCGTGCCCTTTTCGCCGCGGAAGAACGGATCGGTCTCGCGCACGTGCGTGGTCGGCGCGTCGCCTTTCTCTTCCGGCGGCATCGACCAGTACAGGTTGGTCTGGCGCACGATCACGAACTGGTCGCCGGCCTTGGCGTTCTCCATGCCCTTGGCGTAGACGAGGTTGCCCTCGGCGACGCGCAGGCGCGATTCCTCGACGCCGACGATGTGCGGCAGGCGCTTGTACGTCGCCTCGTCGACGATCCGCATGTTCTTCAAGAACTCTTTGATGTCCTTGAGCGGAATCGGCTCGATCGCGTTGTCGAGCGGCTCGGTGCGCACGCGCGGGCCGTTGTCGGCGCGCGTGATGCGGTTCTTGCCGTTGAGATACGCGAGGTTGAGCACGTCGCCCGGATAGATCAGGTGCGGGTTCTCGACCTGCGGATTGGCTTGCCAGATCTCCGGCCACAGCCACGGCTTCTTGAGGAAGCGCGCGGAAATGTCCCACAACGTATCGCCGCGCTTGACGGTGTAGGTATCCGGATGACCCGAACGCAACTCCGAGTCGTCGACGGCCGCCGCAACGAGGGTGAGCAGCAGGCCGGCAAAAAGTGCAGGTAGTTTTTTAAGCATGGCTGCCAATTACCTGATTCCCCAAGGACATTGTGAGTGTATCTTAAGAAAACGCTTGAGCAAATGACCGGCCGTGGCCGTTACCCCCGGGTCTTCGTGCGAATTCGCTGCCGCGTGTCCGACGCGGTTGATTCCGCGTAGAATTTCCGCATGTTACGCGCGCGGCGGATAGCCGTTCCGCCAACTTCCGCGCAAATCGGCTTTCGAGGCAGCACCCATGGCCAAGCTCACCGTTCTTGAAACCCCCGACCCGCGACTGCGCACCAAGGCGCAGCCGGTCACCGAATTCGGCCCCGATCTGGCGCGCCTCGTCGCCGACATGTTCGAGACCATGTACGAGGCGCCGGGCATCGGCCTGGCCGCGACGCAGGTCAACGTGCACCGGCAGCTCGTCGTCATCGACGTCTCCGAGGAAAAGAACAGCCCGCACGTCTTCGTCAATCCGCGCATCGTCGCGAAAGACGGCATCCAGACGTATCAGGAAGGCTGCCTGTCGGTTCCCGGCATCTTCGCCGACGTCGAGCGCGCCAACCGCATCACGGTCGAGGCGCAGGACGTCGACGGCAAGCCGTTCACGATCGAGGCCGACGGCCTGTTCGCCGTGTGCATCCAGCACGAAATGGATCACCTCGCCGGCCGCCTGTTCATCGACTACCTCTCGCCGCTCAAGCGCCAGATAGTGCTCAAGAAGCTCGAAAAGCGCCGCGGCGCGGCCAGCGCTTGAGCGGGCCGATGCGTGAACCGCTGCGCGTGGTGTTCGCCGGAACACCGGATTTCGCCGTGCCTTGTCTCGCCGCCTGCTTCGACGCCGGCACGAACGTCGTGGCCGCGTACACGCAGCCCGACCGTCCCGCGGGCCGCGGCCGCAAGCTGACGGCAAGCCCCGTCAAGGCCGCCGCGCTCGCCGCCGGCGTCATCGTGGAGCAGCCGGAAAATTTCCGCAGCGTCGAATCGCGCGCGCGACTCGCCGCGTACGACGCCGATCTCATGGTCGTCGTCGCCTACGGGCTCATTCTGTCGTCGAGCGTGCTCGCCACGCCGCGCTACGGCTGCTGGAACGTGCACGCGTCGCTGCTGCCGCGCTGGCGCGGCGCCGCGCCGATCCAGCGCGCGATCCTCGCCGGCGACGACGCCTCGGGCGTGTGCCTGATGCAGATGGAGAAAGGCCTCGACACCGGCCCGGTCATCGCGCGGCGCGCGACGCCCATCGGCCGCGACGACACCGGCGGCAGCCTGCACGACCGTCTCAGTGCGATCGGCGCCGACCTGTTGCGCGAAACGCTGCCGCTGCTGGCCGCCGCGCGTGCGCCGCTGCCGACGCAGGCGCAGCCGGACGACGGTGTGGAATATGCGCACAAGTTGGAAAAATCCGAAGCGCTGATCGACTGGAACGCGTCGGCGCTCGCGATCGAGCGCAAGGTGCGCGCGTTCGATCCGTGGCCGGTCGCCGAAGGCGACGTCGCCGGCGAGCGCCTGCGCATCTGGCGCGCGAGCGCGCTCGACGCGCGCGCGAACGCCGCGCCCGGCACGCTCGTCGGCGCGTCGCGCAACGGCCTCGATGTCGCGACCGGCGACGGCGTGCTGCGCGTCGCCGAACTGCAGCGCGCCGGCGGCAAGCGCATCTGCGCGCTCGACTATCTCAACGCACGGCCGGAACTCAAGCAGGCAGCCGCATGAGCGACGCCCGCGCGTTCGCCGCGCAGGCGCTCGAACGCATCGTGCGCGGCGGCGTGTCGCTGCGCGACGCGTTCGCCCAGTTCGCGCCGAGACTCCACGACGCGCGCGACCGCGCGCTGCTGTCGGCGCTGCTGCACGACGGCGCGCGCTGGTGGCTGCGCTACGACGCGGCCGTCGGGCGCCTGATGGATCAGCCGCTGCGCACGCGCGAACCGGCGCTGCACGCGCTGATCGTGCTGGGCCTCGTGCAGATCGAAGTGATGGGCCTGCCGGACTATGCCGCGGTCGCCGGCAGCGTCGACGCCACGCGCACCTTGCGCCGGCCGAAGTTCGCCGGGCTCGTCAACGCGGTGCTGCGCCGCTGGCTGCGCGAACGCGACGAAATCGGCGCGAAGCTCGATGCCGATCCGATGACCGCCTGCGCGCACCCGCGCTGGCTGCTCGACACGCTCGCCGCCGACTGGCCGCGCGACGTCGAAGCGATACTCGCCGCGAACAACGCGCAGGCGCCGCTGACGCTGCGCGCCAACCGCCGCCGCACGACGCGCGACGCGCTGATCGCGCGGCTCGCCGAGGGCGGCTGCGAAGCGGCCGCGCACGCGTGGCTGCCCGACGCGATCGTGCTGGCGCAGAGCACCGACGTGACGCGCCTGCCGGGCTACGCCGACGGCGAATTCTCGGTGCAGGACGGCGCCGCGCAGCTCGCGCCGCAACTGCTCGATCTGGCGTCCGGTCAGCGCGTGCTCGACGCGTGCGCCGCTCCGGGCGGAAAGAGCGCGCATATTCTCGAATGCGCCGATGTGGAACTGACCGCGCTCGATCGCGATCCCGAACGCGTCGCGGCGATGCGCGACACGTTCTCGCGCCTCGGCGTGAAGCCGCGCGTCGCCGTCGGCGACGCGGGCGCGCCGAAGGCGTGGTCGAACGGCCGCCGCTACGACCGCATCCTCGTCGACGCGCCGTGCACGGCGACCGGCGTGCTGCGGCGCCAGCCGGACATCCGCCTGCATCGCCGCGGCGGCGACGTCGCGCCGGTCGTCGCCGAACAGACGCGCATCCTCGACGCGCTGTGGCCGCTCGTCGAACCGGGCGGCCGCCTCGTCTATGCGACGTGCTCGATATTGCGCGCCGAAAATGCCGCGCAGATCGCCGCGTTTCTCGCGCGCCACCCCGATGCCGCGCCGCTCGCCGACTTCGCGTCGGAATTCGGCCGCCCCGACGGACACGGCCGCCAGAACCTGCCCGGCGACGGGGGCATGGATGGTTTCTTCTATGCCGTGCTCGACAAACGCGCCTGACCGCCGATCGCGCCTCCGTGCGCTCGCGCTGGCCGCGGCGCTCGTGCTCGCCGGCTGCACGCCGCCGCCCGGCGCGCCGGTGCTGGCGTTGAACGGCGCGCGCGTCGAAACGCGCGGCACCGGTGCGGCGCTGCTCGTCGACTGCGACTGGCGGCCGAGCGCGATCATGCTCGAAGCGCTCGACCACGGCGTCGTGCTCGGCCTGCGCCTGCGCGTATCGCGGCAGCGGCCGGGCCTCGTCGGCTGGCGCGACGCCGCGAGCGTCGAGCGGCACGTGGAGCTGCGCTATTTTCCGCTGACGCGGCAGTATCAGTTGCGCGATCAGGAACAAGGCAGCGTGCGCGCGTTCGGCGTGCGCGCCGCGGCGCTCGCGGCGCTCGGCCGCTACGAACTGCCGCTCGCGTCGAACGCGATCGTCGCCGGCGACGGCGAACGCCAGCGGCTCGTGGTCGAATTCGACGCGAGCACGCTGCCGGGTGCGCTGCGCCTGCCGGCGTTCGTGCAGCGGTTGTGGCAGCACCCTCGCGCGGAGCGGACATGGCCCGGTTCCCGCGCGGGCTGAACTGGCTCACGCGGCGCGTGCTGCCGGCCGCGGCCGTGGTCGCGCTGCTCGGCTGCGCGCTGCTCCTGGCCGGCGACGCGGCCGGCGGCGAGAGCCGTCTCGGCCGCCTGCATCCGTGGATGCTCGGCTTCGCGAGCCTTGCGCTCGTCGTGCTCTGCGTCGTCATCGCGCAGCGCCTCGTGCGCCTCGTGCGCGACGTGCGCCGCGAGGTGCCGGGTGCGCGGCTGACGCGGCGGCTGCTCGCGATGCTGATGCTGCTGGCGCTGCCGCCGGTCGTCGTCGTCTACGGGTTTTCGCTGAACTTTCTGAACGCGACGATCGACGCGTGGTTCGACGTGCGCCTCGAACAGTCGCTCGACGACGCGCTGGAAATCGGCCGCCTGTACGTCGACGAGCGCTTGCGCGCGAGCGAGAAGGAGAGCGCGGCGCTCGCGTCGGAACTCGCCGACGTCGCCGACGCCGACGCGCAGGGCAAGCTCGACGATGCGATCGACGCGTTCGCCGCGACGCAGCTGACGCTGTTCGGCGACAACGCCACGGTGATCGCGACGTCGAGTTCCGACCCGAAGTTTCTGACGCCGGCCTATCCCGATGCCGCGACGCTGATGCGCCTGTCCGGCGGCGGCCGTTACGCGTCGGCCGAACCGCTGGCCGATCAGCTCGTGCTGCGCGTGCTCGTGCGCGTCGGTTCGCCCGGCAGCGGCGACGCGCGACTGCTACAGGCGCTGTTTCCGCTGCCCGAGCGCCTGCGTCCGTTGACCACACGCGTCGAATCGGCGGCGTTCGACTTCCAGGGGCTGAAGTTCCTGCGCAGTTCGTTGAAGCTTACGTTCACGCTCGTGCTGACGTTCGTGCTGCTGCTGTCGGTGCTGTTCGCGCTCCTGACTGCGTTCGGCGTCGCGCGCCGGCTCGTCGCGCCGGTCGGCCGGCTCGCCGCCGCGACGCGCGCGGTCGGCGCGGGCCGCTACGACACGCCGCTGCCGGTCGCCAGTCGCGACGAGCTCGGCTTTCTGTTGAATTCGTTCAATCAGATGCAACGCGAGCTCGAACGCGCGAGCGCGCGCGCGCAGCGCAGCACGCAGGAGACCGAAGCGCAGCGCGCATATCTGAAAGCGGTGCTCGAACATCTGTCGGCCGGCGTGCTCGGCGTCGACCGCGACGGCGTGCTGCGCACCGCGAACCGGGCGGCCGACGGCATCCTCGGACTGCCGCTGTCGCGCCAGCTCGGCCAGCCGCTGGCCGCGATGCGGCGCGATCATCCGTCGCTCGGGCCGCTGATCGATCCGCTGCTGCGGCACCTGCGCGAGAACGCGCGCGAGTGGCGCGAGGAGATCGTGATCGAACGCGACAACGAGCGCCGCGTGCTGCTGCTGCACGGCACAGAACTCGTCGCCGGCGGCGCCGAAGACGCCGGCTACGTCGCGGTGTTCGACGACCTGACGCTGCTCAATCGCGCGCAGCGCGACGCGGCCTGGGCCGAAGTCGCGCGGCGCCTCGCGCACGAAGTGAAGAACCCGCTGACGCCGATCCAGCTCGCCGCCGAACGCCTGCGCCGGCGCTTCATCGGCCGCCTGCCGGCCGACGACACCGAAGTGCTCGACCGCGCGACGCGCACGATCGTGAGCCAGGTCGAAGCGCTCAAGACGATGGTCAATTCGTTCGGCGACTACGCGCGCCCGCCGCAGCTGTCGACGCGGCCGCTCGCGCTGCACGCGCTCGTCGGCGAAGTGCTCGACCTGTACGAGAACGACCAGCGCCTGCAGCTGACGCGCCGCTTCGCCGACGAGGAGCTGATGGTGCGCGCCGATGCCGGCCGTCTGCGCCAGCTGCTGCACAATCTACTGAAGAACGCGCTCGAGGCGATCGGCGAAACGGCGAAGCCGCGCATCGACGTCGTGACCGAACGCGTCGAAGAAGGTGGCCGCGCGTTCGTCGAGCTGACCATCGCCGACAACGGCCCGGGCTTGCCCGACGGCTTCGGCGACCGCTGGTTCGAGCCGTACACGAGCAGCAAGCAGCGCGGCACCGGGCTCGGTCTCGCGGTCGTCAAGAAGATCGTCGAGGAACACGGCGGCAGTATTCGCGCCGAGGACCGCCCCGAGGGCGGCGCGAGTTTCCGCCTGCGCCTGCCGCTCGATTAGCGAAACGGTTCACATCCCTGCCTTTTGGGATATCTGGATTTGTCGAGACACGGCTAAGCTCCGGCAACCCCCTGCGCCGGAGAAAACCATGTCGCGCCGCCTGCTCGTCGCGTGTCTCGCCGCCTGTTTCGTCGTCGCCGGCTGCCAGCCGCAGGCCGTGCGACCGCCGGATGCCGCCGTCTCCAGCGAGGCCGACCGCACCTTCGAAACGCTGTCGGCGCAGTGGCTGTCGGAATCGATGCGCCTGTCGCCGGTCAATGCCACGCTGGCCGGCGATCACCGCTACGACGCCGAGCTCGACGATCTTTCCGCCGGCGGTCGCGGCCAGTCCGAAGCGTTTGCGCGGCGCCTGCTCGACCGGCTCGCGCGCATCGACCCCGCGCAGCTGTCGCGCGCCAACCACGTCGACTATCTGATGCTGCGCAATCAGCTGCGCGCCGACGTGTGGAACGCCAAGACGTTCCAGTCGTGGCGGTGGAATCCGCTCGTCTACACGCAGCTCGCTGGCAATTCGCTGCATCTTCTGATGGCGCGCGAGTTCGCGCCGCTGCCCGAGCGACTGCGCAACGCCGCCGCGCGCATGGAAAAACTGCCTCGCCTGTACGCGCAGGCGCGCGCGAACCTCGATCCGTCGCGCGTGCCGAAGATCCACGCGGAAATCGCGTCGGTGCAGAACGCCGGCGTGCTCAGCATCATCGACGAGCTGATCGTGCCGGCGGCCGGCGCGCTCGAGGCGGCCGACCGCGCGCGCCTCGACGCCGCGATCGCGGGCTTGCGCACGGCGGTGGCCGAGCAGCAGAAGTGGATCGACGGAACGCTCGTGCCGGGCGCGCGCGGCGACTTCCGCGCGGGCGCGCAGCGGTTCGACGAGAAGCTCGCGTTCGCGCTCGACTCGCCGCTGCCACGCGCGGAAATCCGCACGCGCGCCGAGGCGGAGCTGGCGCGCGTGCGCTCGGAAATGTATGCGTTGTCGCGGTCGATCCTCGCCGCGCGTCCGGGCGCGCCGTTCTATCCGCAGCATCCGAGCAAGGCCGAAGAACGCCGCACCATCGCCGCGGCGCTCGATCTTGCGGCGGCGCAGCGCCCCGCGCGCGACGGCGTCATTCGCGAAGCCGAGGCAGCGCTCGCCGAAACCACCGCGTTCGTGCGCGAAAAGAACCTGCTCACGCTGCCCGACGCGCCGCTCAAGATCGTGCCGCTGCCGCCGTTCCAGCGCGGCATCGCGCTCGCGACGTGCGATCCGCCGGGGCCGCTGGAGAAGCACCTGCCGACGTTCTACTCGGTCTCGCCGATTCCCGACGACTGGACCGCCGAACAGGTCGAGTCGTACCTGCGCGAGTACAACACGCGCTCGATCCGCGAGCTGACCGTTCACGAGGCGATGCCGGGCCACTTCGTGCAGATGTGGCATGCGAACGGCTACGCCTCGCCGCTGCGCGCCGTGCTGTGGTCGGGGCCGTTCGTCGAGGGCTGGGCGTGGTACACGCAGAACGTCATGGTCGACGTCGGCTATCGCGCCGACGATCCGCTGTTCAAGCTCGTGCACCTGAAGTGGCTGCTGCGCGGCATCAGCAACGCGATCGTCGACCAGATGGTGCACGTCGACGGCGCGAGCCGCGAAGACACGGTACGTTTCATGATCGACGAGACGTTCCAGGAAGAACGCGAGGCGGCCGGCAAGTGGACGCGCGCGCAGCTCGAAGCGGTGCAGCTGTCGACGTATTTCGTCGGCGCCGAGGAATGGATCGCGCTGCGCCGCGAGGCCGAGCGCCGCGAAGGCGCGCAGTTCGACCTCAAGCGCTATCACGACGCGGTGCTGTCGTACGGCGCGCCGCCGGTGAAGTATGCGCGGGCGCTGTATTTCAACGAGCCGATTCTCTGAGACGTTCCTGAGAAGGCCGTAACGCGGGCGCGGCTATACTGTGCGCCCGCTTTGTATCCTTTCGCATGACCATGTCCTCGTTCCGGCTGACCGAGCGCCAGCAATTCTGGCTGTTTTTCGCGATCGCCCTCGTGATCCTCGCCGCCGGCATCGGCCTGCGCGACCCGTGGCCGGCCGACGAGCCGCGCTTCACGCTCGTCGCCAAACAGATGATCGAGAGCGGCAACTGGCTGATTCCGCATCGCGGCTCGGAGCTTTATTCCGACAAGCCGCCGATGTTCATGGCGATGCAGGCGTTCTTCTACACGCTGACCGGGCAATGGCGCGTCGCGTTCCTGCTGCCGTCGCTCCTGGCCGGCCTCGGCATGCTGTGGCTCGTCTACGACCTCGGCCGCCGCCTGTGGAATCCGCGCGCCGGCCTGTACGCGGCAGCTGCGCTGTTGTGCACGTTTCAATTCGTGTACCAGGTCAAGCGCGCGCAGATCGATCCGACCGTGTGCTTTTTCCTGACGCTCGCGAACTACGGCCTGCTGCGGCACTTTCTGCTCGGCCCCGACTGGCGCGCGTACTGGCTCGGCTGCTTCGCCGCGGGGCTCGGCGTGATCACCAAGGGCGTCGGCGTGCTCGCGCTGTTCATGTTCCTGCCGTACCTGTTCGCGCGCTGGCAGCGGTGGGAGCATCTGCCGCGCATCGAGGGCGGCGCCTGGCGCTGGCTCGGCGGCGCGCTGGCGTTCGTCGCGGCGGTCGCGCTGTGGCTCGGACCGTTGTTCGTTGCCGCCCGGACGCAGGATTCGCCGGAGTTCGCCGCGTATCTCGACGACATTCTTTTTCGCCAGACCGCCGGCCGCTATACGCAATCGTGGGACCACCACCAGCCGCCGTGGTACTACCTGCCGATCGTGCTGTTCACGTGGCTGCCGCTGTCGCTGGCGTATCCGTGGACCGTGCCGGCGTGGGCGCGTTCGCTGCGCCTGCGCGACGCGCGTGTGCTGCTGCCGCTCGCGTGGGTTGTGATAATCATTGTTTTCTTTACTTTTCCCAAAGGCAAGCGCGACGTCTATATCATGCCGGCGCTGCCGCTCGTCGCGCTGCTCGTCGGCGCGCAGCTCGAAACGTTCGCGCAGCGGCCCGCGTTCCGGCGCGCCGTGTTCGGCTTCACCGTTCTTCTCGCGGTGCTGTTTCTCGCGATCGGCGGCTACGCGTGGAGCGGCCAGTGGCCGCGCGCGAACCTCCTGGTCGAACAGCGCGGCTTCGAAGGCGGCGGCGCGATGCTGTGGGGCTTCATCGTCGCGATCGGCGCGGTCGCGGCGCTGGCCGCGCTCGCGTTCCGCGTGCGGCGTAGCCTGTACGGTCTGGTCGCGACGCTCGCCGCGATCTGGCTCGGCTGGAGCCTGTGGGCGTACCCGATCCTGAACGACTCGACCTCGGCCGCGCTCGTGATGCGCCGCACCGGCGAAATGATCGGTCCCGACGGCGAGCTCGGGCTGGTCGCGTGGAAGGAGCAGAACCTCCTGCTCGTCGACCGCCCGGCGCGCGATTTCGGCTTCGTGCGGTCGTGGCCGGAGCAGCTCGCGCTCGCCCGAACCTGGGTTCTGGAGCAGCCGGAAAAACGGTGGTTGTTCATTCTCGACCAGGCGCTCGGCGAATGCGTCGACAAGGACAAGTCGCGCTACGTCGGTCACGCGAACCGGCGCGAATGGCTGCTGATCCGCGCCGACGCGTTCAAGGACGGCTGCGATCCGCGCAGCAAGGCCGGGACGGCCGGCGACGATCCGGACGATTGACGCGGCGCTTGCGCGATCGCGACATAAAGCCGACATTTCACAACACGTTGCTGGACAATTGCTGCAGTGCAACGCTAACTTTCGTGCCGGGGGGCAACGGGAGCGGGGACTATGCTGGACAACGCGATACCGGAAAAAACCGACGCTGGAGTACGTGAACTCGGCGAACGCCGGCACAAGCTTCATGCGCGTACGCGATCATTGCTGATCGCGATACATGGGCGTCAGTCGGCGGCCGAACTCAAACGTCAGTTTCAGGCGATCGGCGACGTCGGCAGCATTCTCGACGAACTCGAACGGCTCGGCCTGATCTCGGCGCACGGCGGTGCCGCGCCGGTCGCGGCGAATGCGCCGACCGCGGTGGCGACGCTGCCGCCGCTGCAGCTCGCGCGCGCGTTCATCAACGAAACGGCGGTGGCCGCGCTCGGGCTGCGCGCTTTCCTGTTCACGCTCAAGCTCGAACGCGCGTACTCGAAGGCCGAGCTGACCGACCTTCTGCCGGAGTATC
The DNA here is from genome assembly GCF_025717065.2 of Tahibacter soli. Classification (GTDB taxonomy): domain Bacteria; phylum Pseudomonadota; class Gammaproteobacteria; order Xanthomonadales; family Rhodanobacteraceae; genus Tahibacter; species Tahibacter soli. Next base: position 496,163 of record NZ_JAOVZO020000017.1, read on the forward strand.
GCCGCGTGCTGGCGAAGGCGAAGGACGAGGCGTTCGCCGACGCGATGGCGCGGCGCGTCGAGGCGATGCTCGCCGAGGCCTGACGTTGAGAACTAGGCGATCGGCTGGCCGCGGTCGAGCAGCCACAGCTTGATGTACTTCTGGCGTACGTAGTTCGCGTCGACCCACGCGTAGACGAGGCCGCGCCAGCCGTCGAGAAAGCCCAGGCGCAGCACGTAGCCGCGCACGAAGCGCCACCACGGATTGAACAGGAGGTTCATGACCGTCGCGCGGCGTCCGCGCGCGCGGTCGTGCTCGGCCATCATCCGCGCGTAGCGCTCCAGCCGCGCGAGCTGGTCGGCGAGCGAGCGGTACGCGTGATGCAGGAGGTCGCCCGCGAGCGTCTCGACCTTGCCGTCGACGCTCGCGTGCTCGTGGATTTCGCGGTCGCCGCGCCAGCCGCCGCGGCGGCGGTCGAACAGGCGCAGCACGCGGTCGGGATACGCGTTGCCGTGGCGCAGGTACGCGCCGAAATAGTCGGTCGCGCGCGCGCAGCGATAGCCCGACGTGCCGGCGAAGCCCGCGTCGCGCGCCGTTTCGATCGACGCGCGCAGCTCGGCGCTCACGCGCTCGTCGGCATCCAGGCACAGCACCCAGTCGTGCGAAGCCTGTTGCACCGCGTAGTCCTTCTGGCGCCGGTAACCGTCGAACGCACGCTCGATCACGCGCGCGCCGGCTGTCTGCGCGCGTTCGCGGGTGCCGTCGGTCGAGCCCGAGTCGACGACGACCACCTCGTCGCAGAACGCGAGCGACGCGATGCAGGCGTCGATGCGGTCGGCCTCGTTCAGCGTGATGATGCAGGCGGACAGGCGCGGTCGGTCGGCGATGGCAGTCATGCGGGTGGCGGCAAGGGCACGGCCGTGAAGGATAGCCGACGCGGCACCCGCAGCCCTGCACGGCCGCCCCGGTGCGTACCGGCCGCCGCGCGCCGCGATGGCCGGCGTTCAGCCGTTTGGGCCGCTTCCGGCGCCGCGCTCGGCTAAACTGCGCGCCCCGTACCGAACCGGCGCCCGATGCGACAGTCCGCCCGACACTTCCTCGTTCCGCCCGCGTGGCTGGCGCTCTGGTGCGCGGTCGCGCTGTTCGCGATCTTCCAGCACGGCCCGATGCCGCTGTACTCGACGCGCACGCTCGCCGTGGCGTGGGAGATGTGGCAGAGCGGCCAGTTCATCGTGCCCCACATCAACGGCGAGCCGTACAGTCACAAGGTGCCGCTGCTGTTCTGGCTGATTCACGCGGGCTGGGCCGTGTTCGGCGTCAACGACGTGTGGCCGCGCGTACTAGAGGTGCTGATCGGCGCGAGCTGGATCGTCGTGTCGGTCGCGCTGGCACGGCGCGTGTTCGCGCTGCGTCCGGCCGTCGCGCGCCTGACGCCGTGGTTCCTGCTCGCGCTGACGTACGCGTTCCTGTTCGGTCTGCAGATCATGTACGAGGTGCTGCTGGCCGTATGGGTCGTCGCGGCGCTCGCATCGCTCGCCGGCAAGCCGCGCTGGGGCTGGTTCGCGGTGTTCGTCGGCGCGGGGCTCATGACCAAGGGGCCCGTCATGCTCCTGCACGTCGCGTTTCCGCTGCTGCTCGGTCCGTGGTGGAGCGAACACGCGCGCGCCGACCGGCGCGGCTGGTATCTGAAGGGCATCGCGGCGCTCCTCGGCGGTTTCGCGATTCTCGTCGCGTGGGCGCTGCCCGCCGCGTACGCCGGTGGCGAGGCCTATCGCAACGAACTCTTCTTCATGCAGACCGCCGGTCGCATGGTCGACAGTTTCGATCATGCACGGCCGCTGTACTGGTATTTCCCGATGCTGCTCGTGCTGCTGTTTCCGTGGGTCGGCTGGCCGCGGCTGTGGCATGCGATGGCGAAGCTGCGCCGGCCGATCGGCGACGGCGAGCGGTTTCTGATCGCGTGGCTCGCGCCGACGTTCGCGGTCTTCTGCCTGATCTCGGGCAAGCAGGTGTATTACCTCCTGCCGCTGCTGCCGGGCGCCGCGATGGCGCTGGCCTGTGCGCTCGGGCGTCAGCAGGTGCGCGACGAGACGCTTGGCCGCTTCTGGAATCCGTGGCCGCTGGCCGTCGCCGCGCTGTTCTTCGCGGTGCTGCTGTTCGCGCTGCCGGCGTGGCTCGCGAGCGGACACCTGAACTCGCACTGGGCGCACGACGCCGCGCGACTCTCGCCCTGGTACGGCGTCGTCTTCGTCGTGCTCGGCCTCTTGTTGCTGCTGCCGGGCCGCGGCGACGACACGCAGCTGCACCGCGTCGCGGGCGTGGGTCTGTTCGCTGCCGCCGCGGCGCATTCGCTGTTCGCGCAGACGCTGTTCCACAATTTCGACCTGCGTCCGGCCGCTGCGGCGATCGGCGCGGCGCGCGCGCAGGGCGTGCCGGTCGCCAATCTCGGCGTGTACGCCGGCCAGTTCCATTTCCATGCGCGCATGACGGGGCACATCGACGAGATCTACGAAGGGCAGATCGCCGAGTGGACGCAAAAGCATCCCGGCGGCCTGATCGTGCGCTACTCGCCGAAGCTCGATCTCGATGCGCGCCGCTACGCGCGCCTGATCCAGCCGTTCCGCTCGCAATGGCTCGAAATCTGGGACGCCGACAAGCTCGCCGCGCTCAAGGCCGGCAAAACCCCGGCCGAACCGGAGCGCCGCACGCAGCTGTACCCGCCCGACTACTGGCGCTACGGCACGCCGCCGGCGCGCGACGGCGCGGAGCTGACGGACTGACCGACCGCTAACGGCGAACGAACTCCCGCCGTGACGCGATGCGCTATGCTGCATCGTCGTATTGGCGCCACAGGGGCGGGCATGGCTTCCGGACACATACTCGTCGTCGACGACGAGCCCGACATCCGCAGTCTGGTCAAGGAAATCCTCGAGGACGAGGGGTACCAGGTCAGCGTGGCGGAGAACGCGCAAGCCGCGCGCGAGGCGCGCCGGCAGCAGCGTCCGGACGTCGTGCTGCTCGATATCTGGATGCCCGACACCGACGGCATCAGCCTGTTGCGCGAATGGTCCGAGCGCGGCGGCCTGCCGTGTCCCGTGATCATGATTTCCGGCCACGGCACGGTCGAAACCGCGGTCGAGGCCACGCGCCTGGGCGCGTACGACTTCGTCGAAAAACCCATCTCGCTCGCCAAGCTCTTGCTCACCGTCGAGCGCGCGCTCGAAGCTAGCCGCCTCAAGCGCGAGAACGAAGGCCTGAAGCGCAATATTCCGGTGCCGCTCGAGCCGATCGGTTCGTCGCGCGCGATGCAGTCGCTGCGCAGCCAGCTCGAACGTCTCGCCGGCCACGACACGTGGCTCCTGATGACCGGCGAACCCGGCAGCGGCAAGGAATCGCTCGGCCGCTGGATGCACGAGCGCAGCGCGCGCCGCGCGGGCCCGTTCGTGACCGTGGCGCCGGGTTCGATCGCGCGCGAACACGCGGCGCAAGCCCTGTTCGGCGCCGAGGACGGTAACGGCGTGCAGTACGGCCTGCTCGAACAGGCGAACGGCGGCACGTTGTTTCTCGACGAGGTCGCCGAACTCGATCCGGAACTTCAGCTGCGCCTTTCCTCGACGCTCGAACGCCGCGCGCTGATCCGCTGCGGCGGTCGCGAGCCGGTGCCGCTCGACGTGCGCGTGATCGCCGCGACCGCGCAGGATCTCGAAGCGCTCGTCGGCGCGGGCCGTTTCCGCGACGAACTCTATTACCAGCTCAAGGTGGTGCCGCTCGCCGTGCCGGCGCTGCGCGAACGCATCGAGGACGTGCCCGAGCTCCTGCACTACTACGCCGATTTTTTTGCCAATCGCGACAAATTGCCTTATCGCCATTTTCCGGTCGCGGTGCAGAATCGCCTGCGCAACTACGGCTGGCCCGGCAATCTGCGCGAGCTGCGCAACCTCGTGCAGCGGCTTCTGATACTCGGCGCCGCGCCCGAGGTCGAACTCGCCGAAGTCGAGCACGCGCTCGGCGCCGCGCCGCCGCCGGTGCGCGCGCCGCGCGGCGACGGCTTCGACATCGACTACGGCCTGCCGCTGCGCGAGGCGCGCGAGCAGTTCGAACGCGCCTACCTGTTGCGCCAGCTGCAGGAGGCCGGCGGCAGCGTCGGCAAGCTCGCCAAGGCCGTCGGCATGGAGCGCACGCATTTGTACCGCAAGCTGCGCGACCTCGGCGTCGACGTGAAGGCGATGGCGCGCGAAGACTGATGGACGTGCAGGCGCTGATCGCGAACCTGCGCGCGCAGATCGGCGGCGCGCGCGACGGCGCGCTGCTGCGTTTCTCGCTCGCCAACGCGCTGGCCGGTGGCGGCGATCACGCCGCCGCGGCGCAGGCGTGCCGCGACACGCTCGCGTTCGACGCGAACTATTCCGCGGCGTGGAAGCTCTTGGGAAAATCCCTCGCGCAGAGCGGCGACACAGCCGGCGCGATCGACGCGTACGAGCGCGGTATCGCCGTCGCCGCGGCGCGCGGCGACAAGCAGGCCCAGAAGGAAATGGATGTTTTTCTACGGCGCCTGAAGCGCTGACGCCGCCTGGCGTCAGCGTTGCGCACGTTCAGAACCGGTACGCGGCGAACACGCCCACGGTGTTCTGGTTTTCGTCGGCGACGATCGGGCTGTCCTTCGCATCGCCCTGCAGCCGCGCCGCCGTCGCGCGCGCGCCGAGGCTCCACTTTTCGCCGAGCCGGTACGTCGCGCCGAGCGAAAAGCGCACTTCGCTCGCGCCCGCGTCCGGCGTGTACGGGGCGAGGCCCGACGCTGCCGCCTGCGCGGCGTCGACGCCGAAGAACGTCTGGTTGCGCTTGGCGTTGCTCCAGCTCACGCCGGGACCGAACGACACGCGCAGGCGGTCGGTGACGTCGAGGTTCGCCTGCGCGTCGAGCGAGACGATCGTGCCGTGATCCTTGCCCGCGGCGTCGGTCGCCACGCCGCCGGACAGTTCGAACCAGCCGCGCTCGTAGACCGCGTAGAAACCGGCGTAAGCCGTCCCGTCGATGTCGCCGAGGCCGCGCAGGCGCGGATCTTCGTCGGCGTCGTCCTCGTCGCGCAGCTTCGTCGGCTGCGCCGAGATCGCCGCGCCGACGCGGAAGTTTTCCGTGTGCCACAGGTCGTAGCCGACGCCCAGTCCCGGCATGCCCGGCGCGCGGCCGACGAAGAAATTGCCGCGGCGCGCGTTGATGAACGGCAGCGCCTGCGTTTCGGTCTTGTCGCTGCCGGGAAACAGCGGTCGCGACCCGACGCCCGCGCCGAGCACGACGTGCCACGCATCGTCGTCGGGCGGCGCGTCGGCGATGGCCGCGCCGAACGGCAGCAGGACCGCGAACGCGGCGAACGTATGGGCTTTGCGGCGGACAAACGCGGTTTCTCGATTCATCGTTCCAGCTCCGATTGCAAGGTCAATTGGTTGTTGCGTACGACACCCGGCTCGTGCGCCGGACGAAAAAAACTGCGCGGCGCGGCGGCGAGCCGCGTCGACGCAGGCGAAAACCACGGGAACGACGAGGAGCGACAACGCGGTCGACGTGACGAGTCCCCCGATCACCGCGATGGCCATCGGCTGGCGGAAGCTCGCGTCGGGGCCGAGACCGAGCGCGATCGGCGCCATGCCGGCGATCATCGCGAGCGACGTCATGACGATCGGCCGCGCGCGCTTGGCGCACGCGTCGAGCATCGCGTCGACGGCGCTCAGGCCGCGTTCGCGCATACCGAGCACGGCGTATTCGACGAGCAGGATCGAGTTCTTGCTGACGATGCCCATCAGCATGACGAGGCCGATCAGCGCCGGGATGTCGAGCTCGCTGCCGCCCAGCAGCAGCGCGACGAACGCGCCGCCGAGCGACAGCGGGATCGCCGAGAGTATCGTCAGCGGCTGCAGAAAATCCTTGAACAGCACCGCGAGCACGCAGAACACGCAGACGAGGCCGACGACGATCGCCATTGAAAATCCGGCCGCGAGTTCGCCGGCCATTTCGGCGTCGCCTTCTTCGACGAGACGCACCGACGACGGCAGCGCCGCGACCGAGGGCAGGGCCATGGCGGCTTCGAGCGCCGGCCCGAGCGGCGAGCCGCCGAGATCGGCCGTGAGCATGACGTAGCGGCGCCGGTCGTAGCGCTCGATCTGCGCCGGGCCGCTTTCGAGTGCGACGGCGGCGATCGTCGACAGCGGCACGAGGCCGTCGCGGCCCGGCACGCGCAGGTTCGCGAGCGCGGCGAGATCGTTGCGCGCCGCGTCGGGCAGGCGCACGCGAATGTACAACTGGCGGTTGTCGAGATTCAGGCGCGCCACGCGCGCGTCGAAGTCGCCGCTGGTCGCGATGCGCAGCGTGTCGCCGATCGTCGCGGCGGTGACGCCGCGTTCGGCGGCGAGCCGCGCGTCGGGACGAAACACGATCTCGGGGCGCTCCAGGCTCGCGCTCGACGTGACGTTCGACAAAGACGCCACGCCGCGCAGCTCGCGTTCGATCGCGCGCGCGCTCGTCGTCAGCGCGGCGGTGTCGTCGCCGGTCAGGATCAGCTGCAGCTTCTCGCCGGGCGCGCCGGACGACAGCGCGAAGCGCGCGCCGGCGACGTCGCCGAGCCGCTCGCGGATGCGGCGTTCGATCTCGCTCTGACCTTCGCGCTCGCCGCGCGGCGCGAACGTCAGTACGAGGCTGCCGCGGCGCACGTCGGCGGCCTCGCCGTCGTCGTTTTCGCCGGACGTCGCGCCCGCGGTCGCGAACACGCGCGCGATGCCGTCGACGCCCGCGAGGCTCGCGCGCGCCGCTTCGATCGCCGCGAGCGTATCGGCGAGCGAACTGCCGGGCGGCAGCTCGACCGCGATCGTCGTGTGGCCGCGGTCGGCGGCCGGCACGAAGCCGGTCGGAATCAGCGGCACCAGCGCAAGCGACGCGGCGAGAAACCCCGTGGCACCGGCGAGCGTCGCCGTGCGATGCGCGAGGCACCAGCGCACCGCGGCGAGATACGAGCGCGTGACCCGTCCGTCGACATGTTCGCGCTGCGGCGCATCCTTCAGCACGAAGGCGGCGAGCATCGGCGTCAGTGCGCGTGCTACCAGGAGCGACATCAGCACGGCGACGACCGCGGTCCAGCCGAACTGGCGGAAGAACAGGCCCGGCACGCCGCTCATCAGTGCGGTCGGCAGGAACACCACGACGAGCGCGAGCGTCGTCGCGACGACGGCGAGCGCGATTTCGTCGACCGCGTCGACGACGGCCTCGCGCATCGGCTTGCCGTAGCGCCGGTGTCGTTCGATGTTTTCGACCTCGACGATCGCGTCGTCGACGAGCACGCCGACGATCACCGCGAGCGCGAGCAGCGTGAGCATGTTGAGCGAGTAGCCGAGCCAGTACATCGCCGCGAACGTCGGCAGGATCGACAGCGGCAGCGCGAGCGCGGCGACGAGCGTCGCGCGCCAATCGCGCAGGAACGCGAACACCACGAGCACGGCGAGCAGCGCGCCTTCGAGCAGCATCTGCATGGAGCCGGCGTATTGCTGGCGCGTGTAGTCGACGCGGTCGTACACGATGTCGGCGCGCAGCGACGCATCGCCGGCCGCGAGTTCCGCGAGCGCCGCGGCGACGCCCTCGGCGATGCGCGTGTCGTCGTGTCCCTTGGCGCGGTACAGGCGAAACCCGACGACCGGCCTGCCGTCGAGCAGTGCGGCCTGCCGGCGTTCGGCGGCGCCGTCGCGCACCGCGGCGATCTCGTCGAGGCGCAGGCGCCGGCCGTCCGGCAGCGCGATCGGCCAGGCCGCGAGTTCGCTCGCGCGGCGCACGGTCGCGATCGTGCGCACCGACTGCTCGGCGCCGCCGACGCGGCCCGCGCCGCCGGACGATTCCTGCTGCATCTCGCGCAACGCGCGCGACACGTCGGCGGCCGTCACCCCGAGCGCGGCGAGGCGTACCGGATCGACCTCGACGCGCACCTCGCGCGCGACGCCGCCGACGCGCTCGAAGCGCCCCACGCCCGGCACCGCGAGCACGCGCTTGGCGATCGTGTCGTCGACGAACCACGACAGCGCGGTTTCGTCCAGGCGCGACGACGCGACCGCGTAGCCGAGTATCGGTTCGCCGGCGACGACGACCGATTCGACGGTCGGCTGCAAGAGGTCTTCGGGCAGGTCGGCGCGCGTGCGGTCGACGGCGTTCTTGGTTTCGATCAGCGCATCGGACAGGCGCTTTTCGAGCACGAACTCGACCCGGATCGTGACGAGGCCGTCGCTGACCGTCGTGCGCAGGTGCTTAAGGCCCGCGAGCGTCGACAGCGAATCTTCCACTTTGCGGGCGACTTCGGTTTCGAGCTGCGCCGGCGCCGCGCCGGGCTGCGCGAGCGTCACGACGACCACCGGCAGGTCGATGTCCGGCAACGCCTGTACCGGCAGCCGCGCGAAACCCCACAGGCCCGCGAGCGTCAGCAGCGCGAACAGCAGGATCGCCGGAATCGGATTGCGGATCGACCACGTCGCGAGGTTCACGGCGGCGCTCCGACCACCTTGACGACGTCGCCGTCGTTGACGAGCCCGGCGCCCTTGGCGACCACGCGATCGTGCTCGGCGAGTCCGCCGACGATTTCGACGCGCGCGGCGTCGCGCCGGCCGACCGCGACCGGCTGCAGCGCGATCGCCGACGCCGTGCCGGGCGCGACGAGGCGCGCGACGAACGTATTGCCGTCGCGAACCACGAGGCTCGCGGCCGGAATCACGAGCGCCGGGCTGTCGCGCAGCACGACGCGGCCCTGCACGTACATGCCGGCGCGCGCGCGGCTGCCGGGTTCGAGGTCGGCGTAGACGATGCCGAGCCGCGTGCGCGCGTCGAGCGACGGCGCGCGCCGGCTGACGGTCGCGCCGACTTCGCCGCCGTCGGGCAGGCGCAGCGCGACGCGCTGGCCGATCTCGATATCGATGAATTCGTGCGCCGGCAGTTCGCCGCGCCATTCGAGCCGGTCGGCGCGGATCAGGCGAAACAGCTCGTCGCCGACGTTGGCGACGGCGCCGAGCGTCGCGACGCGCGCGCTGATCGTGCCGGCGTCGGGCGCGACGACGTCGGTGTAGCGCAGCTGCACCCGCTTGGCCTCGAGCGCCGCGGCGGCGGTCTTGGCCGCGGTCGCGAGCTGCTGCACGTCCTGTTCGCTCATGCCGCCGCGCTCGCGCACCGCGACGCCGCGCGCGCGATTCGCCTCGGCCTGCTCCCAGGCCGCCACGAGCTGCGCCTCCTCGGCGCGCAGCAGCGCCGCGTCGAGCCGCGCGAGCAGCTGTCCCTTCGACACGCGGTCGCCGACGTCGGCACGCACGTCGACGAGGCGATAGCCGCCGATCTGCGTGCCGACGACCGCCTCTTGCCACGGTGAAATCGAGCCGAACGCTTCAAATGCGACGGGCCAGGTCGTCGACTGCGTCGCAGCGGCGGTGACGGTCAGCGCGGTCGCGGTTTCGGCGCCGTGCACGCGGCTCGCGGCCCATAGCGCGGCGGCGGCGAAGAGAACGCGGACGGCGCGGCGCGGCCATTGGACATCTGAACGGAAAATACGGGTCATATTCGTTTTTTGTTAATCGGGCCGATGTGCGACGGGAAAATGACGAATGGCCCGCAAAGCGAGCAGCGACGGGGCGCGAGTGTGTTTTTGTCTTTTTAAGGATTGTTTAAATCGCGTCATTCAGGCGGCATTGCGCCGTCTTAAACAAACCTTAAAATCCCGCCGGCATAAATCGCCCCGCGGAGGGTCCATGTCGATTGCGAAAATCCTGCTCGTCGAAGACGACGCGATGCTGGCCGAAGCGGTCGGCGCGGGCCTGCGCCGGCACGGCTGGCGCGTCGACAACGCGTCCGACGCGGTGGCCGCGCGCCTCGCGCTCGTCGAGCACGGCTACGGCGCGGTGCTGCTCGATCTGGGGCTGCCGCGCGGTTCGGGCCTCGACGTGCTGCGCGCGCTGCGCGCGGCGTACGACACGACGCCGGTCATCATCATCACCGCGCGCGACCAGCTCGGCGACCGCATCCGCGGCCTCGACGCCGGCGCCGACGACTATCTCGTCAAGCCCTTCCAGATCGACGAGCTGTTCGCGCGCCTGCGCGCCGTCGTGCGACGCACGAACGGGCAGGTCGCGCCGGCGCTGCGCTACGGCGAGATCAGCCTCGACCCGGCGCAGCGCTCGGTCACGCGCGACGGCGTGCGCGTGCACCTGTCCACGCACGAGTACCGCACGCTGCTGGCACTGATCGAGCGCCCCGGCCGCGCGGTCGCGCGCAGCTTCATCGAGAATCGCGTCTACGGCGACGCGTGCGCAACCGAAAGCAACACGATCGCGGTGTACATCCACCAGCTGCGGCGCAAGCTCGGCGACGATCTCATCGCGACCGTGCACGGCTACGGCTACCGTCTGGGCGACGAGCGGTGACGCGTTCGCTGCGCACGCGGCTGTTTCTCGTGCTGCTGCTGCCGTTCGTCGGCGCGTGGCTGATCGCGATGATCGTGCTCGGCACGGCGTTCATGCGCGAACGCATCGGCGACTGGGAAGACGATCTCGTCGCGATCGCCGTGGAGGTGATGTCGGCGATGCCGGCCGACCTGCCGGCGCTGTCGGCCGGGCCGCGCCTGACGCCGTTGCCGGTCGATCGCACGGGCGTGAACGATGTCGACGACATCGAGTTCCAGGTATGGGTGAAGGATCGGCGCGAAGCGATCGTGCTGTCGTCGCGTTCGACGGGCGAACCGCTCAAGCCCGACTTCGTCGACGGTCGCCAGACGCGCACGATCCGCGGCGTCGAATGGCGCGTCTACGCGCTGACGGATACGACCGGGCGCGTGCAGGTGCAGGTCGGCAAATCGCTCGATCTGATTCTCGCGGAAGTGCGCCGCAAGGTGAGCCGGGCGCTGGCGGTGTCGATCGTGGTGTTGCTGTTGCTCGCCCTTGCGATGAAGGCCGTGATCGACTGGTCGCTCAAGCCGATGGTGCGCGTCAACGCGGCGATGGCCGCGCGTTCGGCGACCGATCTCGAACCGCTGCCGGGCGGCGATCTGCCGAGCGAGGTCGGGCCGCTGGTCGATTCGTTCAACCGCCTGCTGGCGCGCGTCGATCGCGCGGTGCGCCGCGAACGCCAGTTCTTCTCCGAGGCGGCGCACGAGCTGCGCACGCCGCTGGCCGTGCTGCTCACGCAGGCGCAGGTGGCGCTCGGCGCGCGCACGCTGGCCGAGGCGCGCGGATCGCTCAGGCAGCTCGTGCGCGGCGTCGAGCGCAGCGCGCGGCTGTCGCAGCAGCTGCTCGATTCGGCGCGGCTCGACGTCGAGCATCGCGGCGGCGCCCAGGCGCCGCTCGACCTTGCCGCGATCGTCGCGATGGTCGTCGACGACTACGGCGCGATGGTCGCCCAGAAGCATCAGGCGATCACGCTCGACGCGGAACGCTGCCCGATCGTCGGCAACATCGACGAGATGGGCGTGCTCGTCGCCAACCTCGTCGACAACGCCGTGCGCTACACCGGCCGCGGCGGCCGCATCGCCGTGCGCTGCCTGCGCGAAGGCGCGGCCGTGCAGCTGCAGGTGTTCGACGACGGCCCCGGCGTCGCCGACGGCGACCGCGAACGCATCTTCGACCGGTTCTTCCGCGTGCTCGGCAGCAACGAGCGCGGCAGCGGCATCGGCCTGTCGCTGGTCGCCCGCATCGCGCAGTCCCACCGGGCGACGATCGCGACCGGACGAGGCCTCGACGGCCGCGGATTCGGCGTGACCGTGGCGTTCGCGCTCGCGGCCGGGGAGCCGGACAAGGTATCGGATACGGGGATTCTCGCCGCGACGTGAGTCGCCGCGCCCCCCGATTACGCGTTGTGGACACCTGCGCGCGTTTTTGCGCTTTGGATCACCGAAGCCGCCCGGCCTCCCGATCGGGGAGGGAGGTTCGGCCTACCCGCGCCAGTAAGGGTTGGTGCCGCCGTCCGGACGCAATTGGAAACGTTTGTAATGCCACTGGTACTGCTCGAACGCGAGATTCACGCATTCTTCGACGCCGCGATTGAGCGCGGCGACCGCCGTGGGCAGGTCGGCGTCGGCGATGCCGTCGGGCGCGGCACGAAAGCGGATGCGAAAGCCCGCGCCGTCCGGCAGGCGTTCGGCGAACGCGAACAGCACGGCCGCGCCGGTGCGGTGCGCCAGACGCGACAGCAGCACCATCGTCAGCGCCGGCACGCCGAAGAACGGCGCGAACTCGCCGTCGCCCTGCTTGGGCTGCTGGTCGGGCAGGATGCCGACCGTGCCGCCGGCCTGCAGTCGCTTGTACAGCGTGCGCACGCCGGCGCCTTCGGCGCGCACCTGTTCGGGGCTCAGCGCGCCGCGCGCGCGCAAGAGCAGCGGTTCGAGCGCCGCGCGCCGCGGCGGGCGGTAGACGATCGCCATCGGCGTGCGGCTGCACAGCCAGATGTTCAGAAGCTCCCAGCAGCCCAGGTGCGGCGCGGCGACGATCAGGCCCTTGCCGGCCGCGAGCGCGTCGCGGAACAGATGTTCACCGTCGACCTCGCGCACGAGCGCGAGCGCGGCTTCGGGGCCCGCGCCCCAGACTTTTGCGATCTCGGTCAGCGATTTGCCGGTTTCGCGCAACGTGCGGCGTGCGATTTGCTGACGCTCTTTTTCGCCGTATTGCGTAAGTACCAGCGAGAAATTGACCTCGGTGTGATGCCGCTCCGGCCCGTTGGTCAACCAGAACAAGCGACCCAGCCCCGCCCCGACCGCGTGCAGCGCACGCAGCGGCAGGCGGCCGACCAGCCGCAGCAGGAAAAACAAGATGGCGATATACCAGCGCATGGGAACCTGCGAGTTTACCGGGCGCATTGACCCGGCCGCCATGGTTGACGACTATCGCGCCCCCTTCGGTGCCGGGAATCGACATGATCGCCTTGATCCAGCGCGTTGCGAACGCACGTGTCGACGTGGCCGGCGAGACGGTCGGGCAGATCGGTCCGGGCCTGCTGGCGCTCGTGGCCGTGCAGCCCGGCGACGGGCAGCCGCAGACGCGGCGCATGCTGCAGCGCCTGTTGGGCTACCGCGTGTTCGGGGACGAGGCCGGCAAGATGAACCGGTCGCTGACCGACACCGGCGGCGGCCTGCTGCTGGTATCGCAGTTCACGCTCGCCGCCGACACCGATTCGGGCATGCGGCCGAGCTTCACGAGCGCCGCGCCCCCCGCCGAAGGCGAACGCTGGTTCTCGTATCTGGTCGAACTGGCACGCGCCGCCCACCCGAGGGTGGAAACCGGCCGGTTCGGCGCCCATATGCAAGTGCACCTCGTCAATGACGGACCGGTCACGTTCCGTCTCGAAGTACGCTGAAGGCGCTGTTTTGCGTTATGCATCCGGGACGGCCCGCTCGCCGTCCGAAGCGCCCTTGACAGCCCTCCTATAATCCCAAGTCTTTGTTTCCAGCCGATACAGCCATGGCCATCGAGAACACCACGCAGGACCAGCAGTCCGACCTCAAGCTCCTCATCGTCAAGGGGCGCGAACAGGGCTACCTGACCTACGCCGAAGTCAACGACCACCTGCCGGACGACATCGTCGACCCCGAGCAGATCGAAGACATCATCGGCATGATCAATGGCATGGGCATCGAGGTGCATGAAATCGCGCCCGATACCGAATTGCTGACGCCCGACGCGCCGTCGGCCGTGACCGACGACGAAACCGCGACCGAAGAAGCGGTCGCGATGCTCGCGGCCGTCGACGCCGAAGTCGGCCGCACCACCGATCCCGTGCGCATGTACATGCGCGAGATGGGCACGGTCGAACTCCTGACGCGCGAGGGCGAAATCGCGATCGCCAAGCGCATCGAGGAAGGCCTGAACGCGGTGCAGACCGCGCTCGCGAGCTTTCCGTGGTCGATCCACCTCCTGATCGAGGAATACGACCAGCACGTCGAAGGCAAGCGCCGCCTGTCCGAAGTCATCGCCGGTTTCGCCGACGTCGAGGAGCCGCAGCCGGCCATCACCGACGACATGCTCGAAGCCGACGAGGGCGCGGGCGCCGCCGCCACCAAGGACGACGAGGAAGAAACCGAGGGCGGCGAAGAGGCCGGCCCCGGCGAAACCGGTCCGGACCCGGAAGAGGTCAAGCGCCGCCTCGAGGAACTGCGCCAGTTCTACGGCAAGTTCCAGAAGACCGGCGAAAAGAACGGCCTCGCCGACAAAAAGGCGCAGAAGCTGCGCGAGCAGATGGCCGAGGCGTTCCTGAAGCTCAAGCTGCCGGCCGTCATGATCGACAGCTTCGTCAAGAAGCTGCGCGACGTCGTCAACAACATCCGCAACCACGAACGCATCATCATGGATCTGTGCATCAAGCACGCCAAGATGCCGCGCAAGGACTTCCTGCGCTCGTTCCCGGGCCAGGAGATCAACCTCGACTGGGCCGAGGACCTGATCCGCAAGAAGCAGAAGTGGTCGTCGGGCATCCGCGCGCACAAGGACGAAATCGTCGCCGAACAGGAAAAGCTCGGCGCGATCGAGCGCGGCCTGTTCCTGTCGCTGCCCGACATCAAGGAAATCAACCGCGCGATGTCGATCGGCGAGGCGAAGGCCCGCCGCGCGAAGAAGGAGATGGTCGAGGCGAACCTGCGTCTCGTCATCTCGATTGCGAAGAAGTATACGAATCGCGGCCTGCAGTTCCTCGATCTCATCCAGGAAGGCAACATCGGCCTCATGAAGGCCGTGGACAAGTTCGAATACCGCCGCGGCTACAAGTTCTCGACGTACGCGACGTGGTGGATCCGCCAGGCGATCACGCGTTCGATCGCCGATCAGGCGCGCACCATCCGCATCCCGGTGCACATGATCGAGACGATCAACAAGTTGAACCGCATCAGCCGCCAGATGCTGCAGGAAATGGGCCGCGAGCCCACGCCCGAAGAGCTGGCGAAGAAGATGGAAATGCCCGAGGACAAGATCCGCAAGGTGATGAAGATCGCCAAGGAGCCGATCTCGATGGAAACCCCGATCGGCGACGACGAGGATTCCCACCTGGGCGATTTCATCGAAGACACCAACGTCGATTCGCCGGTGGAATCGGCGACGTCGACGGGCCTGTCGGAAACCGTGCGCGACGTGCTCGCCGGCCTCACGCCGCGCGAGGCGAAGGTGCTGCGCATGCGCTTCGGCATCGACATGAACACCGACCACACGCTGGAAGAAGTCGGCAAGCAGTTCGACGTGACGCGCGAACGCATCCGCCAGATCGAAGCCAAGGCGCTGCGCAAGCTGCGCCACCCGAGCCGTTCGGAGCAGCTGCGCTCGTTCCTCGATCTCGATTGATCGACGCCGGGTGACTTCGGGCCGGATCGCACGCAGCGATACCAGGGCCGCCGCGCTGCTCGTCGGCGCGGCGGCCTTGCTCGTTCTGGGCGTGCACTGGGGCAGTTTCGGCGGACATTTCCTGTCCGACGATTTCGGGTTTCCGTGGGGCCTGTACCACGCCGCCGCACGCGGCGACGTCTGGGGCTACGTCTGGGACCACGTCGTCGTCACCACGCCGCAGCCGGGCAATTTCTACCGGCCGGTCGGCTTTCTCTCGTTCGCACTGAACTGGCTCGCCGTCGGCGCCGAGCCGCTCGGCTGGCGGCTCGTCAACTTCGCGCTGCATCTGATCAACGGCCTGCTCGTCTATCGCGTCGCGCGGCGCATCGCCGACGGACAGGCGCACGCGCGCTTCGCCGCGGCGTGCGCGGCGGCGCTGTTCGTGGCGTATCCGCTTGCGCCGGAAGTCAGCGCGTGGATGGTCGCGCGCTTCGACGCGCTCGCGCTCGCCGGCGTGCTGCTGGCGCTCGACCGGCATCTCGCCGCGCGCGCGTGGTTCGACGGCGCGCGCATCGCGAGCCTCGCCGCGTTCGCGTTCGCGCTCGGCAGCAAGGAGCCGGCGATGACCGCGCCGGCGTTTCTCGCGCTCGGCGGCTTCTTCGTCGTGCATGCGCGCGAACCGCTCGCGCGCCGCGCCGCGCTCGCGCTGCGCGACGTCGTGCCGGCGCTCGTCGTGCTCGCGGCATATCTCGCGTGGCGGCGCTATCTGTTCGCCGGCAACATGGTCGAGGTGTACGCCGGCTCGTCGCCGCTCGCGCATCTGTCGCCTGCGCAATTGTGGAATCATCTCGTCGGCATGCGGCCGATACCCGATGCCGCGTTCGGCGGCGCTTGGCCATGGGCTGCGTTCGTCGTTGCCTTGGTCGCCGCGTGGAACGGCGTGGGCGCGTGGCGACGCGGCGCGTTCGCGACGCTGTGGCTGTTGCCGCTCTTCGGCTTCGCCGTGTCGGTCGGCGCTGTGCTGCCGCATTTCTCCGGCGTGCCGGAGAACGGCGAAGGCGCACGGCTGTTCTATCTCGCCGGAAGCTGGCTCGCGTTGTGGCTGGCGCTGCCGCTCGCCTGCCGCGATGCGACGCGCACGCGTGTCGGCGTCGCATGGGCGCTCGTCGCGTTGTTCGTCGCGGGGCAGGCGCAGGCGATGGTGCCGTGGCGCAAGGCCGGACAGGCGATGAACGCGTTGTTCGTGGCGATCGACGACGTCGTCGCGCACGGCGATCCGAACGTGCACGCGCTCGTGGTCGTACCCGACCACTGGCGCAGCGCGCCGTTCCTGCGCAATGCGCAGGGCGCGCCGACGATACCGCCGTTTCGCCGCGCGTCGGTCGCGTCGCGCGTATCGCTGTTCACGCCGGTCGCCTACGCCGAATGGGCTGGCCGCATCGCGCGCCGCGACGTGCCGTGGACGCCGGCGCAACCGGTCGTGCCGCACCTGTACTGCTTCGATGCCGACGCCGCGCGGTTCGTCGCGCTCGATGTGGCGACGACGCCCGACGCGCTGGCCGACTGGCCGGCCGCGTGGCAGGCGGCCATCGCGGGTTCGGCGTGCGCGGACGAGTTTCGGCGCTGACGTCGCCGGCGCGTCACACGGGCCGAATGCGACGATGGTGTTTGCGTGAGCCGCAGACGCGCGTGCGATGCGGCTACTTCGCCGCCGCGCCGCGCCGTTCGCGCGCCCGGTCGAGTTCGACGCAGAGATTTTCCGCGCCGTCGAGAAATCGCGGCGACGGCCGGCCGAGCGTCGGCGTCGACAGCGGCACGAGATTGCCCCAGGTCGCGGCGTTGAGCGTCGTCAGCGATTTCCAACCGGCAAGACCGTCCTCGCCCTCGCCGTTGAACGTGACGATGACGTCGGGATTGGCCGCGACCACCGCTTCGCGGTTCACGGTCGGCACGGTGGGCGCAAGGTCGCCGAAGATGTTCACGCCGCCGCACAAGGCGATCGCATCGCTGATCATCTGCTGGCCGTTGACCGTCATCAGCGGCCGTTCCCACACCTGGTAGAACACGCGGATCGGCGGTCGTCCGGCATAGCGCGCGTGCAGTTTTTCGCGGCGTTCGCGCAGGTCGTTCGCGGCGCGCGCGGCGGCTTCGTTCGTGCCGGCCAGCGTGCCGAGGTCGGTCAGCGATTTGGCGATGTCCACGATCTTGCGCGGCTCGCTGTAGTACACCGGAATGCCGAACACCTTGAGCTTTTCGAGCACGGCCGCCGAATCGACATGCGACCACACGACGATGAGGTCGGGTTTCAGGCTGACGATGCGCTCCATGTTGATCATCGCCGCGTCGCCGACCTGCGGCACGGCCTTCGCCTCGGGCGGGTAGTCGGTATAGCTCGACGTGCCGGCGACGTAGGCGCCGGCACCCGCCGCGTAGATGAGTTCGGTCGTGCTCGGCGCGAGGCTGACGATGCGCCGTGCCGGCGCCGCGAGCGTCACGGTGCGGCCGGCGTCGTCGACGACGCTGATCGGCTCTGCGCGTGCGGCGAACGACACGACGGTGGCAAGCGTGAACAGGGCGGGTCGAAACACGGGCGTTCCTTCAGGGCTGCGGCGGCGAATCGTGCGCGCGATCGGCCATGAAGAACACTTCGCCGTCGACGAGCCGCTCGGAAATCGGATGATTGAACGCGCGCGACAAGGCGGCGCCGGTCATGACGTCGCGGATCGGTCCGTGTATGACCGTTCCGTCGCCGAGAAACAAGATGCCGTGCGTCGAATACGCGTACGCGAGATTCGTGTCGTGGATCGAGTACACGATCGTCCTGCCGGCGCGCGCGAGCGCTTCGAGGTGGCCGAGCACGAGTATCTGGTGATGCAGGTCGAGCGACGCGGCCGGTTCGTCGAACAGCATCGTGTCGACTTCCTGCGCGAGCAGCGTCGCGATCGAGACGCGCTGACGCTCGCCGCCGGACAGCGTCGTCACGTCGCGATCGACGAAGCCGTCCATGCCGACCGCCGCCAGCGCGCGGTAGGCGACCGACCAGTCTTCCTCGCCGCCCCATTCCCACAGCGACAGGCGCGGATGCCGCGCCGACAGCACGACGTCGATCACCTTCATGCTGAACGCGTCGGTCACGGTCTGCGGCATGAAGCCGCGCAGACGCGCCAGACGCAGCGGATCGTGCCGGTGCGCATCGACGCCGTCGACCAGCACGTGGCCCGCGTGCGCACGCGCAAGGCCGGCGACCGCGCGCAGCAGCGTCGACTTGCCGGCGCCGTTCGCGCCGAGTACGCACCACATTTCGCCGGCGCCGATGCGCACGTCGAGCGCGCGCGCGAGGTCGCGGCCGGCGACGCGCAGCGTCAGATCGCGCAGTTCGACGCGGGTCGGCGCGTTCATCGCGTGCGCAGCAGCAGCGACAGAAACGCCGGCACGCCGATGAACGCCGTGACGACGCCGACCGGCAGCTGCAGCGGATCGACGATCGTGCGCGCGGCGGTATCGGCGACAACGAGAAGGCCGCCGCCGGCGATCGCGCAGGCCGGCAAGAGCACGCGCTGATCGTTGCCGACGAGAAGACGCAGCGCATGCGGCACGACGAGGCCGACGAAGCCGATCGTGCCGGCGGTCGTCACGGCGACGGCCGTCGCGATCGATGCCGCGACGAAGATGAAGCGCTTGAGCGCCGGCACGCGCACGCCGAGCGTCGCGGCGACGGCGTCGCCGCGCAGCAGCACGTTGAACTGGCGCAGGAGCGGCATCGCGGCGGCGACGATGAGCGCGAGCGCGGCGAGCGCGGGCCACCAGCGCTCGACGCCGCCGAGATCGCCCATCGCCCAGAACAGCATGCCGCGCAGGTTGCGTTCGGGCGCGAGCACGAGAATCAGCGTGACGACCGCGCCCCAGCCGGCGGCGAGCATCACGCCGGTCAGGATCAGGCGCGGCGAGTCGACGACGGTCGTCGAAATGTGCAGCCGGGCGAGGTCGCGATTGGCGAGCACGAACACGAGCAGGCTCGATGCGAGCGCGCCGGCGGCGGCGCCGAACGTCACCGCGACGAGGCCGGCGCCGAACAGCATCGCGCCCAGCGCGCCGACGGCGGCGCCGCTGGAAAGGCCAAGAATATACGGATCCGCAAGTGGATTTCGCAGCAGAACCTGCATCAGGCAGCCGGCGACGGCGAGGAGACCGCCGGTGCCGAACGCGGCGAGCGTGCGCGGCAGGCGCAACTGGTAGACCGCGGCGCCGGCGAGGCTGTCGCCGGGCGATACCAGCGCGGCGAGCGAATCGCCGATGCCGATGTCGCTGCTGCCGAGCAGCAGGGCGACGAACACGGCGGCGAGCGCGCACGCGAGCAGCACGGTCCAGACGGCGACGGCGCGCGCGAAGCCGGCGGGCCGGTACGGCGCGGAATCGTCGGGCGCTGACGTTGCTTCGGGCCGTGCCCGGCGTTCGGGATGAGTCATGCGGTGCGCAGCATAGGCTTGGCGTTGCGGCGAGTCCATGCGCTCGCCGCCCCGCCGGATCGGCCGGCGAGCGCCGCACGCCGGTGCGGATGGATCGGTCGGGGGGCGCGATTGTACGGTGTGCGCCTGCGCCGCGCGCATCTGTTCCAACCCGCGCGCGCCGAGCGGGTGTACAGTTTTCGCCTCACGCTTCGGGGGCCTGGCAATGCGGTGGACTCGGTCTATGGCCGGCGCGGCGATCGCGCTGTACGCGGTTGCGGCGGCGGGGCAGTCGGTGCCGCCGGACCTTGCGCTGGTCGAAATCACGCGTGCGGTGCCGGCGCCGATCGGCGTGCGCGCGCCGCACGACGGCAGCGGCCGGCTGTTCGTGATCAGCCAGGCGGGAACGATCCGCATCGTCAAGAACGGCGTGTTGCTGCCGACGCCGTTCCTGACGCTGTCCGTGACCTATCCCGGCAGCGGCGGGACGAGTGGTCTGCTCGGTCTGGCGTTTCATCCGAACTACGGTCGCGCGGGGCTTCCGCACAGCGACGAGTTCTATGTCGCGTCGATGCGTTCGGGCAACTGCAGCGTTGCGGGCAGTTGCCTGGGCAGCGGACCCGACGAAGTGGTCGAACGTTTCACCGTTTCGGCCGACCCCGATGTCGCGAACCCGGCCGGCACCGTCGTACTGCGCCTTGCCGATAACTCGCCACCGTCGTTTCACAATGGCGGCGATCTGCATTTCGGACCGGACGGCTATCTGTACATGTCGTCCGGCGACGGCGGCCAGGAAAGCGGCACGAACGGATTTGCCGAATGCCTGTGGAAGAAGCCGGCGGACAACAATCCGGCGACCTGCGGCACCGGCAGCGGCACGCAGTATTTCCTGCGCGGCAAGATGCTGCGCATCGACGTGGACACGCGCGGCGCGAACGCGACGGCCGAGATGTGCGGCACCGCGACCGGCCAGCCGGCGCAATACGCGATCCCGCAGGACAATCCGTACTTGGCGTCGACGAACACCTGCGACGAAATCTTCCTGTACGGCTTCCGCAATCCGTGGCGCTTCAGCTTCGATCGCGAGACGGGCGATCTGTGGATCGCGGACGTCGGCCAGAGCCGGTCGGAGGAAATCGACTTTCGTGCGGCAAATTCAACGCAGCCGCTGTTCTACGGCTGGCGCTGCATGGAGGGATCGACGGTTTTCAACACCTCGAACGTCTGCGCGCCGCCGCTGCCCGCTCACGTATTGCCGCTGATGGAATACGGCCACACGGGCGGACGCTGCGCGGTCACCGGCGGCTTCCGGTATCGCGGGCCGATCGTGCCGTTCCGGGGCATGTACGTGTTCGCCGACTCGTGCTCGAGCGAAATCTTTTTCGCGCGGCCCGACGCGCAGAACGCGTGGTCGTTCACGCGCTGGCGCGACGATCCGAATGCCTACGGCTCGTATTCCGGATTCGGCGAGGACGAGGCGGGGAATTTGTACATCGCCAATACCGCGACGTCGGTCGTCTATCGATTCCAGTCGGACCAGACCGATGGAATTTTCGACGACGGGTTCGAGACGGCGGCATCGCGTTGACGAATCCCGGCGCGCCGGCCCGACCGGCTCGCCCGGTCCGCAGAAGCGTCGAGCGTTGAAGAAGCCGCCGGGGAGATGCCGCGGTGGTTCGCGAACCGGATGCGTCGCGGACGCGGCGCAGTTACCAGATCAGATCGTCCGGCACCTTGAACTGCGCGTAGTACGCATCGTCTTCGGAGGTGGCCGTCGACGGCTCGGCGTCCGCGTTCTGGCCATGATCGAGCACGATCATGGCGGCGTCGCGTTCGCGCACCTTGTCGGCGGCCGCGCGCGGCAACAACTCGAAGCGTTCGTCGATGCGCACGATCACGAGCGCGCCGGAGGACAGCTGCTTGCGAAGGTCGTCGTTGACCAGCACGGTGCGGATCGCGCCGTCGACGCTGAAGCGGTACTCGCTCTCGCCGGAGCGCGGTACTTTCCGGTCGGCGACGATCTGCCGCGCCTGGGCGCGAAGTTCGGCGACGCGCGCCTGTGCCTTGCTCTCGGCGGCGAGTGCGCGATCGCGTTCGACTTTCTCGGCCCGCGCGCGTTCCGCTTCCCGCTGGATTTCGCTGGGCGTGGCCGGCGCCTTGGAATGCCGGGCCTTGTTCTGCTCGCGCGCCACTTCGGCCACTTTGGACTTCTTGACCAGTCCCGCCTTGAGCAGCTGTTCCTGAAGAGGGTTCGCCTTTGCCATGTCGCCGTTTCGCGCTGAGGATTTCCGGCCCATCATACCTGCCGTCCCCGCCGCCCGCGCTCCTCCCGCCGCTCATGAACGTCTTGAAGTACCTCGCCGGCTATCCCGCGCACGTGCAGGCGCGCGTGCACGAACTGATCGCACAGGGCAGGCTGGGCGCCATGCTCGCCGAGAAGTACGATCAGCCTCACGCCGTGCGCAGCGACGGCCAGCTGTACGACTACGTGCAGGCGCTCAAGGACCGGCATCTGAAAAAATCGGTGCCGCTCGGCAAGGTGATCTACGACGCCAGGCTGCAGGTGGTGAAGCACGCGCTCGGCACGCACACGACCATCTCACGCGTCCAGGGCGACAGGCTCAAGACCAGCCGCGAGATTCGCATCGCCGGCGTGTTCCGCGACGCGCCCGCCGAGTTTCTCAGGATGATCGTCGTGCATGAGCTGGCTCACCTGAAGGAGGCCGAGCACAACAAGGCGTTCTACCAGCTGTGCACGCACATCGAGCCCGACTACCACCAGCTCGAGTTCGACATGCGGCTGTATCTGACGCATCTGGAGACGGAGGCGCGGTAACGCGACGCGTGTCGGTTCGCGTACCGGCTCAACTTTCCGGGATCGTCGCGGCCGCGAACGGTGCGAGCACCGTCCAGCCGAGGTTCGCATAGAGGCCTCGGCCGTCTTCCGTCGCGACCAGAAGCTGCGGAGTGGCGAGTGACTTTCTCGCGCTTGCGAGCGCGATCATCACCGCGGCGCCCAAGCCTTTGCGTCGATGATCATGCGCGGTCTCGATGCGATCGTAGATGAAGACATCCGCGGTTTCCGCCGCGCTACCGCTCGCGGCCCGGTCGCCGGTCGGCGCGATGACGCACGCGCGGGTGACGGGGCCGGCCCGATGGATTTCCATCGTGTAACCCTCTGGCAGAGGCCTTGCATCGGGGGTTGCGGCTGCCGCGGTCATGAAATGGTTTGCCGGTTGAATCTCCCAGCGAGCGGGCAGCGCGCTTCGCAGCTCTTCGTCGGAGCCGCACAGCTTCAGGTATTGCCGTGGCGCCGTAACCTCATGCGCGATGGCGCGCAACCCGTCGGATAGCCGCGGGAACACCCAGCGCGTCACTTCCTTTTCCGAGTGCGTATCGACCCGGAAGCCGCCGCGATCGTGAACGGGGGCAGGAGAGCCGCGGGCGATGGAATGGGCGGCTTGCCAGGCGAAAAGGAGTTCCGGGTCGATGCGGGGCGGGGTCATGGCTGATCGGGGGCTGGTCGGGCGGGGCGTATGCCTGCGAATGCACGTGCTGCGTCGTGCTGGCTCTCGGTCGCGGCATCGTCGTGGCGTTCGACTAGAGCACTGCGCTGTCGCAGGGGGTGAGACGAAGGTTCGGGGATTGAAACAAGATGCACGTTTTCACCCGCAGAGGATGCGGGGAGTGGTGGGCCCACCAGGATTCGAACCTGGAACCAAAGGATTATGAGTCCTCTGCTCTAACCGTTGAGCTATAGGCCCTTTACTTTCCAACCCTGCCGCTCGTGCACGGAACCGTCCATGGTGCTCACGCCAGCCTCGCCATCCATGGCGAGGCGCTCGCCGGCGCGAGATGCGTTACTTCGCATCTCGCGAAAGCTCCGGCTCGCCCCACCAGGATTCGAACCTGGAACCAAAGGATGATGAGTCCTCTGCTCTAACCGTTGAGCTATAGGCCCTTCGTTTCCAACACGCCGCTCGTACAAGGAACCGTCCACGATGCTCATGCAGTCAGGGTTTCGACTGCCGCGGGCGGCGATTGTAGCCGTATCCGGGCCGTCAGGAGAAAACGGCGCGCCGCTGCGAAACCGGGGTCGCGCTCTTGGTTCTTCTTCGTTCGAGCCGGCAGGCGCGAGACGACGGCGCCACTACGACGCAACGCGCATCACCGTCGGCGACATTGACGGGTATGACTAGAGGCCGAGGGCCGCCGGCTCGCTCTTGATGCGCGTCAGTTCGTCGTCCGCCCGCAGGAAGACGCGTTCGATGCGCTCGGCGCCGCCGTACGCCGCAGCGCTCGCCGCGACGAAGGCCATGCCGTGTCGCGCGGCGAACGCATCGACCCTGTCGCGTAGCGTGCGCTCTTTGCCGCGCGTGTCGTCGCCGTGCAGCACCGCGATGAAGTCGCTGCTGTGGCTCGTACGGTTGACGCTGTCGCCGCTGCCGGGTTCGAGCGCGTCGTGCAGTTCGCGTTCGAGATCCTGCAGGCGCCGTTCGATCGTGCGCTCGCCGAGTTTCAGCGCGTGACCGGCCAAGTCCTGCACCTGGAATATCGCCACCGCGTAGCCGCCGCCCGCCTGCGCGAGATCATCGCGCTCGGGGGCTTCGGCGTGCGACGCTTCGACCTCAGCGAAGATCGCCGCGCGTTCCGATTCCTGCTGCCGCAGCCGCGCGTCGAGCAGCGTCATCGTCAGCCGTGCGAGCGCGCTCAGGCCCGTGCGCTGCGCCGCGTCGAGCGCGCGCGGCTTGCGGTCCAGCACGCAGACCGTGCCGATCGCCGCGCCTTCCTCGGTCACCAGCGGCATGCCGGCGTAGAAGCGCAGCGACAGGTCGCCGGTCACCAGCGGATTTTCCGCGAAACGCGCGTCTTCGCGCGCGTCGGCCACTTCCATGAGCTGTGCCGGCGCGTCGATCGCGTGATTGCAGAACGCCTCGTCGCGGCGCGTGCCCGTGGCGTCCAGGCCGCGGCTCGCCTTGAACCACTGTCGATCGCGATCGACGAGCGACACGAGCGCGATCGGCGTATCGCACAGGATCGACGCGAGCGCCACGATGTCGTCGTACGCGGCCTCGGGAAGGCTGTCCACGACGCGGTAGGTGTCGAGCACGCGCTGACGCGTGGTTTCTTCAAGCGGTTTCGCCATGATGCGTCCTTTCGCGAAGTCGTCCGCACTGTCGTCGCGGCGCCGACGGGAAGCCGAAATCTCGCCGGCGAGGATGCAATAGCCCGCCAATCGCGACAAGCGCGACCGTGTCGGTTCACCCGCCATTGACGACGATCCGTCGGTCCGTCGCTAGCAACCCGCCGGCAGCGCGAACGCATCGCAGAACAAGCGGTCGACGACGCCCGCTTCGTACGCGCCGATGTCGATCGCCGCGCCTTGCGGTCGCGCCGCGCCGCGATAGTCGCTGCGGGTTTCCATCTGCGCGTTGTCGCCGCCGTCGACCGCCGCGCTCGTCGCACCGGGAATCAGCGGCGTCGTACCCGTCGTCGCCTGGTACCGCGGGTCGGCGACGGTGCTGTCGTCCGCATGCCCGCTGAGCGCCTGGATGTTCGTCTGCCATTGCGCGAAGCCGACCGGCGAGAAGAAATCGCTCGCCGCGAACTGCGGCGCCGATGCGCCGGCAAAGTACAGGTTGCGCGAAAATACCAATCCGGCATAGTCGCTCATCGCACTCGACCCGATCTTCACGATCGGCCTTGCCGCGGAGCCGTGCACGATGTTGTGCACGAAGCGGATGTTCGCGCCGGCCTGGCCGATCTCCGATTCGTTCGTCAGGAGGATAGACGCCTGCGCGCTGCGGCCGGTGTCGTAGCAGCTGTTGTTGTAGAACCGCGCGTTCGACGACGACGACGTGACCAGGCACGCCCATGTCGCGCCGACCACGACGTTGTTGCGCACGATGCCGTCGTACGTCTCGAACGGACCGTCGACGAGGCGTTCGGCATCGGTCGACTGCCCCAGCATCAGCGCGTTGCCGTTGTCCGCGCGGCCGATGTTGACGAGGCGATTGCGCTCGAACACGGGATTGCGCGCGTTGCCTTTCGCGTAAATGCCGAAGTCCGGTACGTCGTGCACGTAGTTGCCCGCGACGTGCGTGCGATCGGCGCCGACGATGTCGATGCCTTGCGCGTTGGCGCCCGGCACGACGACGGCCGCGTCCTGCCAGATTTCGTTGCCGACGATCTCGACGTCGTTCGCGGTGCGCACGAGCTTGACGATGTCGGCGGTGCTGCAGCACAGGCGGTTGTTGACGAGGCGCACTTTCGGCGTGTCGATCTTCACGACGTAGCCGTCGCCGCCGCCGCTCGCGCTGCCCTGGATCGTCAGCCCTTCGACGCGCCAGTACATCGGCCGGCAGTCGACGTTGCCGCTGCCGTTGCCGATCGTGTCCTCGTCGCAGTCGGAATGATAGAAGTACACCGTCGGTCCGGCGCCGGTGCTGCGCAGCACCGGCGACTCGCCAGCGTAGGCGCGCAGCACGATCCACGCCGCCGCGGTGCCGGGACGCTGCACGATCACGCGTTCGGTATAGGTGCCGGCGCGCACCTCGATCGCGTCGCCGGGCGCCACGAGCGCGACCGCGCGCGCAATCGTGCGCAATGGGGCTGCAATCGACGTGCCCGGATTCGCCGCGCCGTCGCTGCCGTTCGGCGCGACATACAATGTGGCCGCCGCGGCGCTGCCGCAAAATCCACTGATGGCGACGCCGAGCGGCAATGCGACGCGACGTTTCATGGTGCCTCCTGCAAAGGGGGCCACTATGCAGCGGCGGCTTGCGGCGAAGCGCGACCCTGCTCGCAGTTCCGCGTTCGCTGTCGCGGTCCATTTTGACGATCTCGAGGAAGACATGACCCTGTTTCGCACGATCGGCCGCTGTGTCGCGGTCATGTTCGCAATCGCCGCCAGCGCGAATGCGCAGTCGCCCGCCGACGCGACGCCGTGGCTCGACGATCTCGCGGTGCTCGAATCGGGCCTTGCGCGCTCGTACGCCAACTTCGAATTCAATCTGCGCGAGCGCCGTATCGATCTGCCGAACATCGACCGCACCGCGCGCACGGCGCTCGCGAACGCGCGCGACGACGCGGCCCGGCGCGCGGCGCTCGATGGCGTCGTCGCGGCGTTTCGCGACCCGCATCTGCGCATCGTCTGGAATCCCGTCGCGCCGGACGATGCCGCGCCGTCGCCGGCGTGCCCGGCCGGCTTGCGCGCGCAGCAGGAGGCTTCTACCGGCGTGCGCTTCGACCGCCTCGACGGCTATGCGCCGCTGGCGTCCGACGCCGCGCGCGACTACAAGGCGGCGTTGTACCAAAAGCCCGGCACGCGCACGCGCTACGGCATCGTGCGCATCGGCGCGTTCACCGAGCGTGCGTTCGGCCGCGCCTGCGCAGCCGGCGCGGCAGCGATCGGCGTCGCGCCCGACGCGCCGTGCGACGCCGCGTGCGAACGCAGGCTCGATATCGCAGTGGGCCGCGTGCTGAACGATTCGCTCGCCGTCGCGCTCGACGAACTGCGTCGAGGCGGCGCCGATCGTCTCGTCGTGGATCTCACCGACAACGGCGGCGGCTCGGACTGGGTCGAAGCGGTGTTGCGCATCGTCGGCGGCCCGGTGCGCGCCGCGCGCGTGGCGATGCTCAAGCATGCCGCGTGGCGCGCGCAGCTCGATGCGCAGCTCGCGCGCATCGACGCGGCGCCGGACGACGAACGCGCTGCGATCGCGCCGGTTCGCGCGGCGCTCGCGCGCGACCGCGCCGCACTCGCGGACGACTGCGACCTGTCGGCCGCGTGGACCGATCGCGACCTCGCGCTCGGCGCCAGACCGCTGCCGTGTTCGACGCTCGTCACGGGCTCGCTGCATTCGACGGGCTACGCGCCGCACGTCGCGCCGAGCGCGCGGGAGGCGAGCGACATCGACGTCATGCGGTTCGTCGCGCGACGCTACGGCGCATATCGCGAGCGCAAGCCGATGCTGCCGGTCGCGGTGCTCGTCAACGCGAACACGCATTCGGCAGCCGAACTGATGGCCGCGGCGCTCAAGGATGCGGGGCGCGCGACGATCGTCGGAGAAACGAGCGCCGGTGCCGGCTGCGGTCAGTTCACCGACACCGGAACGGGATTCGCGCTGCCGCGCAGCGGCGCTGCGGTGCATGCGCCCGATTGCGCGCGGCTGCGTGCCGACGGCAGCAACGAGCGTCGCGGCGTCGCGCCGGACGTCGCCGTGCCGTGGGGGCCGTCCGACAGCGCGTATCAGCGTGCCGAAAAAATGGCGGCGGCGTTGCAGCGGCTCGGTCGCCGCTAAGCGGGCGTCTTTCGCTTCGCCGCCAGGCGCGCGACGACCTTCGCGTTCGTCAGTTCGCGCAGCGCATCCTTGCCGATCCACCGCGTATGCGCCTGCTGCGAAGCGCCGAGCCGTTGCGCCAGCGAAACCGCGTCGCGATGCAGCGCTACGCTGCGACGCCCGATCGACCGCAGCGCCCAGTTCACGCCCTTTTTGACGAAGTTGCGTTCGTCGTCGGCCGCGCGTTCGATCCAGTCGAGGCTCGCGCGAAACGGCGCGTCGTCGCCGCCCTTGTGGTGCAGCGCCATGCTCGCGACCAGCGCGAACGCGGCGCGCCTGACGAATTCGTCGCGGCGCGTCGACCACGCCTCGGCGCGGCGCCACGCGAGCGGCGAGCGGTCGAACAGCGTGAAGCACAGCGTGTCGCAGACCGCCCAGTTGTCGAAGTCGCGCGCCCAGCCGTCCATCTGCGCGGCGGTCAGCTGTGCCGGATCGGCGACGTAGGCGGTCAGCATGCGTGCCTCGTACACGCCGGTTTTCCACAACGCCGCCGCGAGGTCGTGGTTGCGGCCGAACGATTTCGCGATCGCCTGGATGTCGCGCATGCCGACGCCGAGCGCGCGGTCGGACGGAATCGCGTAGCGCGCCATGCCGTCGCGCGTCGCCTTCGTCGCGCGTCGCTCGAGCTGCGCGAGCGCGTCGGCGACCTGTTCGGACAGCGGTCGCGTATCGGGCGCTCCGGTTTTGGACGCGCGCTTCGTCGGTGCGGTTGCTTTGTTCACTTTGCGGGTCTCGCGAACCGGGTCGCCGAAGTCTACCGCCGTGCCCGGCGCCGGAGTGCGCAGAAAGTGCTTGACAGGCGTCCCCGTCGTACATAACTTATGGGTTATACAACCTTTGAGTTATAGAAATGACGACCGCCCGAACCCTCGACAGCACGTTCGCCGCCCTGGCCGACCCGACGCGACGCGCGATCCTCGCGCGGCTATCGCTCGGCGAGGCATCGGTGAACGAGCTGGCCGAACCCTTCGCGATGAGCCAGCCGGCGATATCCAAGCACCTGAAGGTGCTCGAGCTCGCCGGCCTCATCTCGCGCGGCCGCGACGCGCAGCGCCGGCCGTGCCGCATCGAGGCCGCGCCGCTCGCGCAGGCGAGCGGCTGGCTCGACAACTACCGACGATTCTGGGAGCACAGCTTCGCGCAACTGGACGATCTGCTCGAAGAACTGAAAGCCGAGCAAGCCGCCGCAAAAAAATCCACCAAACGTCGAAATACCAAAGGAGACAAAACATGAGCGCCGCCAAGCCCCTGTCGATCGCGACCCCCGGCGATTGCGAAATCGTCATCACGCGCGAATTCAACGCGCCGCGCGAACTCGTTTTCGACGCGATGGGCGAAGCCCGTCTGCTCAAGCGCTGGTTCAACGGCCCGCCGGGCTGGACGCTCTCGGTCTGCGACGTCGACTTCCGCGTCGGCGGCAAGTATCGCTTCGTCTGGAACGGCCCCGACGGCGTCGAAATGGGCATGGGCGGCGTACACAAGGAAATCGTGCGGCCCGAGCGTGTCGTGCGCACCGAAATCTTCGACCAGGACTGGACCGGCGGCGAAACGATCGGCACCGCCGTGTTCACCGAGCGCGACGGCCGCACGACGCTGACGACGACGGTCGTCTATTCGTCGCGCGAGGCCCGCGACGCGGCGCTTCAGAGCGGCATGGCCGAAGGCATGGAGATGGGCTACCAGACGCTCGATGCGTTCCTGGCCGATCAGATCGCAGCCGGCGCGTGATCGGCAGCGGCGGCGCGCGGTGCGCCGCCGTTCTTTTCCTTGTCGTTTGACGGAGAATCGCAATGGCTAGCGCAACGCTCGGCACCGGCTCGCAGCCGGCACGCTACTGGGCCAGCATCGGCGTCATCGTGCTCGGCGTGCTCGTCAACGCGATCCCGGCGATCGCGATCGACGAAGTGTTCCATCGCCTCGAGGTGTATCCGGCCTGGGGCGAACCGATGTTCGATCCGTCCGACAATCTGCTGGCCTTCAGCTACCGCCTGCTGCTTGCGGTGGCGAGCGGCTGGGTCGTCGCGCGCCTCGCGCCGCGCCATCCGATGCGTCATGCGCTCATACTCGGCTGCGTCGGCGTCGTACTGTCGACGCTCGGCACGTTCGCGATGATGGGCTATGGACCGTTGTGGTATCCGCTCGCGCTGGTTGCCATCAGTCTGCCGGCGTCGCTGCTCGGTGCGCGCCTCGCGCTGCGCCGCGCGAGTGCGGCGACATGAACGCTTCGGTGCGCATATCGATGCCGAACGAGCGCGAAGTCGTGCTCGAGCGCGTGAGCCGTCGTCGCGGTTACCGGATCTCGCGCATCGCCGCGCCGACGGCTTGCGCATTCGCGTCGCCTTCGGCATCGAGTCCGTCGGCGGCGCCCACGCGATCTTCCACGGTGCGGTTCTGTCCCAGTTTCCACTTTCCCTCGATCCGCGCGATCGGCAGGCGCAGGCCGACGATGCCGCGCAGCTGCGTGCGCACGTAATCGTCCGGCGCGTCGGATACGCGCCAGCGCTCCGTGCGATGCGCCTCGCGCGCATCGGTGAGACTTTCCAGCAGCCGCAGCAGCGCGTCGGGTTCGTCGAATGCTTCGAGACGGCCGTACGCGTGCACGACGGTATAGTTCCACGTCGGCACCTCGCGATGATGCGCGGCCTTGCCGGGATACCAGCTCGGCGACACGTACGCGTGCGGGCCCGCGAAGATCGCGAGCGACGTGCGCGCCGCCGCCGCGAGCCGCCAGTGCGGATTGCCGCGCGCGACGTGGCCGACGAGCACGCCGTTCGGATGCGCCGCGTCTTGGAGAAGATGCAGCGGAATATGGCTCGCGAACGGCGCGTCGCCGTCGTCGGTGACGAGCGTGGCGAACGGGTTCGCGCGCACGAACGCGTGCAGTACGTCGAGGCGGGATTCGGCGAAGGCGGAAGGCGTGTACACGGCGGCTCCCGATGTGAGGGAGTTCCAGCGTAGCGCGCGCCGCGACCGCTGAAAGGAGCCAATGCGCGGCGACGCGCAGGCGCCTCTGTGCGGCGTATGATCGGCCTTGCCGTGGAAGGGGAGCCGCGATGCTCGAGGAAACGCTGTTCAACGCCGCCGACGCGGCCTACGACGCAGCCGACTATGCGACGGCGTTCCGGCTGTTCACGCAATGCGCCGAACTCGGCGAAAGCGCGGCCATGTCGCGTCTCGCGCTGATGTGCGACCTGGGGCACGGCGTGCCGATCGACATCGAAGCGGCCGTCGCCTGGGATCTGAAGGCGATCGAGGCCGGCTGCACGTCGTCGATGTTCAATCTCGCGGTCACGTTTCGCCGCTGCGGGCAGATACGTTCGTCGCGACTGTGGTTCGAACGCGCGCTCGACGCCGGGCACGGCGAGGCCGCGATCGAACTGGCGAAGCTCTACAGCGTCAGCGACCGCGAAGCCGACACCGCGATCGCGTACCTGCGCCGCGCGCTCGAATTCGACGACCTGATCGACGACGACCGCGCCGAAGCGCAGGAACTGCTCGCGCGCGATCCGCGCGACTGGTGAGCCGCCGCCGCTAGAGAAGAGACGACGATGACCCTGCGCGACAACCGCTCGATGCCGGGCGCGAGCGTGATTCCGGAACTGGCGTATCCCGACGTGCGCGAGGCCGCGCAGTGGCTGTGCCGCGCGTTCGGTTTCGTCGAGCGTCTGCGCATCGGCGGCCATCGCGTGCAGCTCGTGTACGGCAACGGCGCGATCGTCGTCGTCGGCGCGGGCGACGCGCCGTCGACGACGCATGCGACGCACCGCGTGATGGTGCGCGTCGACGATGTCGATGCGCATTACGCACAGGCCGTGCGGGCCGGCGCGCGAATCGCCGGTGCGCCGACCGACTATCCGTACGGCGAGCGGCAGTACGGTGCGATCGATCCTGGCGGGCACGCGTGGACGTTCTCGCAGTCGATCGCGGACAGCGATCCGGCGAGCTGGGGCGGCGAACTCTTACCCTAGTCGCGGCGACGCAAATTACGCTTGACGTATTACGATAAGCGTAATACGTTGGACGTATGGGAATTCAATCCTTTGACTGCAAGGACACGCAGGAACTGTTCGAAGGCGGCAGCCCGCGCCGCTTCCGGGCGATCACGGACATCGCCGAGCGCAAGCTGACGCAGCTCGACGTCGCGAAGACATTGGATTTTCTGCGCTCCCCGCCGGGCAACCGGCTGGAAGCCTTGCGGGGCAATCGCAAAGGCCAGTTCAGCATCCGGATCAACGATCAGTTCCGCCTTTGCTTCGTCTGGACCGACGCGGGTCCGGCCCGTGTCGAAATCACCGACTATCACTGACTGCCATGAACCGTCCGATCAATCGCATGCGCGCCATCCACCCCGGCGAAGTGCTGCGCAACGACTATCTCGCGCCGCTCGGCATGAGCGCGAATGCGCTCGCCGGTCATCTGCGCGTGCCGGCCACGCGCATCCACGAAATCGTCAACGAACGCCGCGGCGTCACCGCCGACACCGCCGAACGCCTCGCGCGCTTCTTCGGCGGTGACGCCGCGTCCTGGCTGCAGATGCAGGCGCTGTACGACCTCAAGACGCTGGCGACGCACGACGAGATCATGCGCTCGGTCATCCCGATGAACGCGGCCTGACAGCCGCTACGTCGCCGAGCCGCGTTCGAGTTCGGTCGCGGCGGCGTCGAGGATTTCCTTCGACAACGCCGCGTCGCCGACCGCCCGCGCGAGCACGAGCGCGCCGACCATGCCGGCCAGCGTCGCCGCCGCCTTGCGCCGGCGCGTACTGCGCAGGCGATCGGGCAGCAGCCGCGCGACGCCGTCGATCATCCGCGTGACGGCTTCGCCGATGCCCGTACGCACCGCGTCGCTCTGGCGCGCCGCGTCGGTGCCGATCATCGCGAGCAGGCAGCCGCGGTCCGGCGCGTCGCGATGGCGTTCGGACAGATATTCGCGCAGCAGCGCGGCGAGCGGCCGTTCCGGCGCATCGTCGATCACCTGTCGCCAGCGCCGCGCCGATGCGGCGAGCGCGGCGCGGCTCGCCTCGTCCGCGAGATCGTCCTTGGACGCGAAATGCCGGTAGAAGCCGCCGTGCGTGAGGCCGGCCGCCTGCATGATGTCGGCGATGCCGACGCCGTCGTAGCCGCGCTCGCGGAACAGCGCGCCGGCGACGTCGACGATGTTTTCGCGATTCTGCGCGGCCTGTTCGCGGCTGACTTTCATCGCGCATCTCCTTCGGTGGCGGGTTGACGCGATTATATGACGGGCGTCATCATTGAGTTATTGATGATAGTCATCATCTAAGCGGCAACGCACTCAAGTGGACACAGCAAGCGAGACTGCCATGAACGAACACGATCCCGTCGTCATCGTCGCCGCCGTGCGCACGCCGCTCGGCCGCTTTCTCGGCGACCTTTCGCCGCTGCCCGCGCACGCGCTCGGCGCGCACGCGATACGCGCGGCGCTCGCGCGCGCCGGCGTCGCGCCCGAGCGCGTCGACGAGGTGCTGATGGGTAACGTGCTGTCGGCCGGGCAGGGGCAGGCACCGGCGCGGCAGGCCGCGCGTGCGGCCGGACTGCCCGACGCCGTCGGCGCCACGACGATCAACAAGGTCTGCGGTTCGGGCATGAAGGCCGCGATGCTCGGGCACGATCTGCTGCTCGCGGGCTCGGCGCAGGTCGTCGTCGCCGGCGGCATGGAATCGATGTCGAACGCGCCTTATCTGCTGGCGAAGGCGCGCGGCGGCTACCGCGTCGGCCACGACGTCGTGATCGATCACATGCAGCGCGACGGCCTGGAAGATGCCTACGAAGCGGGCCGCGCGATGGGCGACTTCGGCGAATCGGCCGCGCAGGCCTACGGCTTCACGCGCGCCGACCAGGACGCCTACGCGTTCGAAACGCTGACGCGGGCACGCGCCGCCGTCACGGAACGCCGCTTCGCCGACGAGATCGTGCCGGTCGCGGTTCCCGCGAAAGGCGGCGAAGTGCTGATCGAGAACGACGAACATCCGCTCAAGGTATCGCCCGATCGCATCGCGACGCTGAAGCCGGCGTTCAACCCGCAAGGCACGATCACCGCCGCGAGCGCATCGGCGAACGCCGACGGCGCGGCCGCGCTGGTGCTCACGCGCCGCTCGATCGCGCAGCGCGAAGGCTGGCCGGTGCTGGCGCGGATCGTCGCGCACGCGACGCACAGCCAGGAACCGGCCTGGTATACGACCGCGCCGATTCCGGCCGTGCGCAAGCTGCTCGACAAGGCCGGCTGGCGCATCGACGACGTCGATCTCGTCGAGATCAACGAAGCTTTCGCCGTGGTCGCGATGGCCGCGGCGAAGGACCTCGGTATCGCGCGCGACAAGCTCAACGTCAACGGCGGCGCGTGCGCGCTGGGCCATCCGATCGGCGCGACCGGCGCGCGGCTCATCGTCACGTTGCTGCATGCGCTCAAGGCGCGCGGCGGCAGGCGCGGCGTCGCGGCATTGTGCATCGGCGGCGGCGAGGCGACGGCGGTCGCGATCGAACTCGTCTGACGGTTCAGCCATGCGGCGCCAGCAGGTGCCGCACGAGCGGCGGTTCCGCGCCGATGTGGAACCGCCGCGCCTCGGCGGCGAGATCGGCGTCGGCGGCCGACGCGCGTTCGTGCTGGCGCAGATGCTCGGCCCACGATTCGACGAGAAACCATTCGACGATCCGCTCGGGGTCTGCCGCGTCTTCGGCGACGCCCCACTGATACGCGCCGTCGCGCCGGCGGCCTTGCGCGAGTCGGCGCAGCAGCGAGAGGAACGCGGGCTGGTCGGCGTGCGCGACGCGGTATTCGATCGTGACCATGACCGGCCCGCGATCGTGTTCGACCGGCACCGCGACGAGCGGATCGGGCAGGTGGTGCGCCGGTTCCAGATCGGCCTCGCCAGCGGGCAGTGCGACGCGATGCAGCGCGAGCGCGGCGAGCGCGAGGCCGGCGCCGCCGATGAGCAGCGTCGCGGCAAGGCCGCAGCGCTGCGCGACGAGACCCCAGACGAGACTGCCGGCCGCCATCGCGCCGTTGAACACCATGAGGTAGATCGCAAGGCCGCGACCGCGCACCCAGTTCGGCAGCACCGACTGCGTGACGCCGGCAAGCGTCGTCAGCGCGACGATCCACGCGACGCCGAGCGCGAACAGCAGCGCGATCGCGAGCCACTGCGGCGGCGACGACGCGAGCGCGCCCAGCACGCCGGCGGCGACGAGCGACGCGGCGAGCATCAGCCCGTCGGCGTCGAGTTTCGCGCGCAGTCGCGGCAGCCCTATCGCGCCGGCGATCGCGCCGATGCCGACCGCGCCGAGCAGCACGCCGTAGAAACCCGCGCCGCCGCCGAGCATCTGCCGCGCGACGAGCGGCAACAGCGCCCACGCGGAACTGGCGAATGCGAAGAACATCGCCGCGCGCAGCAGCACGACGTGCAGCTCGCGGCTGTTGCGCGCGTAGCGCAGCCCGGCGCGAAACGCGCCGACGAAGCGTTCGGACAGGTCGTCGGCACCGCGCCGCGGCCGTCGCCACCACACGAGTGCGGCAATGACGACGACGTAGCTGGCGACGTCGGCGCCGTAGACGACGCCGGCGCCGAAATGCGCGAGCGCAAGACCGCCCGCCGCCGGGCCGATCGCGCGCGCGATGTTCACGCCGAGCGAGTTCAACGCGACGGCGCTTTTCAGTTCGGGGCGCGGCACGAGTTCGGGCACGATCGCCTGCCAGCTCGGTGCCGACAGGGCGGCGCCGATGCCGCCGGCGAACGTCAGCGCGATCAGCGCCTCGACCGTGAGCCGGCCGCTCGCCGCGAGCGCGAACAGCGTCGCGCTGACCGCGGCGAGCCAGAGCTGCGAAAAGATCAGAAAACGACGGCGATCGAGGATGTCCGCGAGCACGCCGGCCGGTATCGCAAGAAGAAATACCGGCAGCGCGGCGGCGGTCTGGACGAGCGCGACGGCGGTCGGGCTCGGCGACAGGCCGGTCATCAGCCAGGCGCTCGCGACGTCGCGCATGAACGTGCCGGTATTGCCGAGCACCGTCGCGACCCACAGCACGGCGAACGTCGTCTGGCGCAGCGGCGCGAACGCGCCGGCGGCGGGCGCGGGCGTCGTCATTGCGGCGTTCTGCTGTTCGGCATGAGGGCTTTCCGTGTCGTAGCGGCCCGATCCAGTGTAGCGACCGCGCCGCCGCCGCCCACTACCCGAACGGGTATCGCGCTCCTCGCGCACACGATTCCACGTTTCCACCGAGGTGTGCCCGTTTGACCGTCGGACAACGTGACGCGCGTCACCGAATCGGCGTCGTCGTTTGGACGTCCAAACCGACGCTGCGTCGTTCGTCGGCCGCTTTGCTCCGTTCGTGCTTTGACGCACGAAACGGACGCTTCCGTACGGATATTGTATCGATCCAATCCGTATCGCCGACGGCCGGTCGCAAGGAGCCCACCGTGCATCCGCTATCCAGAACGCTGCTGGCCGTCTGCCTGTGCACCGGCGTCGCGAACGCGTCGACGACCGCGCCGGCCGGCACCGCGCCGCCGTATTCGCGACTCTTCGAACAAACGTATACGCCGGCCGAATCGGTCAACTGGTACGTGCAGCCCGACGGTACGATCGTCACGTTCGGCAGCGGTCGCGCGCGCTCGCGGCACGAGTCGGAAAATATTTTCTATACTTTTCCGGTGCGCTATCACGAGCACCGCGCGTTCGGCTTCGAGATCCACGACCACGTCGCCGCCGGCGGCAACTCGGTCGACATCTACTATTCGCCGCAATACGCGCACTACCGGCAGCCGGAGTGCCGCTCGGCGTATCGCTTTCCGTATCGTGCCGCGTTCAACAACAACGCGACGTTCGATCCGGTGCCCGTCGTCGCGGCGAACCCGGACGGCACGGGGCAGAAATGGGTCTGCCACATCCGCCGCAACGCGCACAGCGGCAGCGACGGCGTGCTGCGCGTCGGCGACTGGATGGAAGTGGAATTCCAGCAGTTTCTGGGCCTCACCGACAGCGATCCGGTCGTGCAGGGCCAGCGCGTGTACTACACCGACACGTACCGCTTCCGCATCGGCTATCCCGGTCTGTACATCGAAGAAAACGACGTGCTGAACGCGCGCGTCAGCGCCGGCGGCGCTGCGACCGCACCGTGGGTGCGCGCCGGCGAATCGGTCGACCAGGACCAGGTGATCTCGCGCCAGGGCGACATGCTGACGTACCGCGACGACGCGGGGCAGACGGTGACGCACCGCATCCTCGACGGCACCGAGACGTACGACAACTACATCGTCGACAGCGGCCCGGCCGATTACACGAGCTTCACGCGAGAAGCGCTCAACACGCGCTACCCGACGCATCGCGATTTTCTGACCGGCCGCCGCTTGTTTCACAGCTCGTTCAAGACCGGCGCGCACTTCGAATCGGGCAATCCCGCGCTGACGACGATCGCGGGCCTCGCCGGCGGACTCAACGTGCAGGAGTCGTGCACCGCCTGCCATCTGCACAACGGCCGCGGCAAGGCGACCGCGCCGGGGCAGAACCTGTCGACCGCCGTGATGAAGATCGCCTCGGGCCGGCTCGATGCGCAAGGCCGGCCCGAACCGCACTACTACTACGGCAATACGCTGCAGTCGCGCTCGTTCAACGCCGCGATCGCGGCGGAACCCGCGGTGCGCGTCGACTACGTCGCGCGGCCCGGTGCGTACGTCGACGGGCAAACGTATACCTTGCAAAAACCGGCGTACACGTTCGTCGGCGGCGACGATCGCCTGTTCGCGTCGTCGTTCGCGGCGGACGATCCGCCGAGCCGCGGCATCGCGTACTACTCGGCGCGCATGCCGCAGACGATCGCGGGCCTCGGCCTGCTCGAAGCGATCGACGAGGAAACGCTGCTCGAACGGCACGATCCGAACGACGCCGACGGCGACGGCGTTTCCGGACGCGTCGCGCTCGTGCCCGATACGTCGGGCGCCGCGCCGAAGATCGGCCGCTTCGGCTGGAAGGCCGACAAGTCGAGCATCCGCCAGTTCGCGGCCGTCGCGCTGCGCAACGAGATCGGCGTGAAGTCGCCGCTGTTCGCGAGTCTCGACTGCGGCACGGCGCAGACGGCGTGCGCGACCGCGGCGCAGAGCGCCGCGGCGTTGACCGAGGCCGACCTGCAATTGCTGACGACGTATACGCAGATGATCGGCGCGCCGTCGCGGCGTCCCGACGAAATCGACCGGCCCGGTGCGATCGCCGGCGAGGCCGTGTTCGCCCAGGCGCGCTGCGGCGCGTGCCACGCGCCGGCCATGCGCACGGGCTATCGGCATCCGCTGGCCGAGCTGCGCGGGCAGGACATCCGCGCGTACACCGACCTCTTGCTGCACGACCTCGGCGACGATCTCGCCGACGGGCTCAGTCCGAACGCCGCCGACAATCGCGAATGGCGCACGCCGCCGCTGTGGGGCCTCGGGCTGACGCGCGTCGTGAACGGCGAGGTGCGCCTGCTGCACGACGGTCGCGCGCGTTCGATCGAAGAAGCGATCCTCTGGCACGGCGGCGAAGCCGCCGCGAGCCGCGACGCGTTTCGCGCGCTGCCGGCCGCGAGCCGCGCGCAGCTCGTCGAGTTTCTTGAAACACTGTAGCCGCTCGCGCCGAGCCGCTCGTACGCACGGGCTCGGCGCACCGGAGCCCGCTCGGTCCCCCCCGGTCGAGCGGGCGTTTTCTGCATAGCGTCTGCGCCCTGCCGCAGACGCGTTTTGTATAGAGTCGTCGCTCTTGCACCGGTGAGGAACGACGATGCTGCTGACGAACAAGACGGCGGTGGTCTACGGCGGCGGCGGCGCGATCGGCGGCGCGGTGGCGCGGACGTTCGCCCGCGAAGGCGCGCGCGTGTTCGTCGCCGGGCGCACGCGGCGCAAGCTCGACCGCGTGGTCGCCGACATCGTCGCGGCCGGCGGCGAGGCGAGCGCGCACGAAGTCGACGTGCTCGACGCGGCGTCGGTCGAGGCGCACGCCGACGTCGTCGCCGAACGGGCCGGTGGCATCGACATCGCGTTCAACGCGACCGGTTTCGTACACGTGCAGGGCAAGCCGCTCGCGGCGCTGTCGCTGGCCGAATTCGAGCACCCGGTACACGCGTACATCCGTTCGAACTACCTGACCGCGAAGGTGGTCGCGCGGCACATGACGGTGCGTGGCGGCGTCATTCTCATGATCACGACGCCGGTCTCGCACATGGCCGGACCGGGTTTCATGGGGCACTGCGTCGCGCTGGCCGGCGTCGAGGCGATGATGCGCCACCTCGCGGGCGAGCTCGGCGCGCACGGCGTGCGCGTCGCGTGCATCCGCTCGCACGCGATCGCCGACGCGATCGCGCCGGAACTCGAATCGGGCACCCGCGAGGTGTTCGCGCAGATGGCCGAACCCGCCGGCCTGACGTTCGACGCGATGCTCGACGGCGCGGCGCAGAGCACGCTGCTGCGCCGCCTGCCGCGACTGGAAAACGTCGCCGCGACCGCGGCGTTTCTCGCGTCCGATCGCGCCGGCCCGATGACCGGCGCGATCGTGAACCTCACCGGCGGCATGTTGCTGGATATGTGAACAAGTTCGTTACAGGAACATGCCGCCCGATGCCTCGATGCGCTGCGCGTTGATCCAGCGGTTGGCCGGCGCGAGCAGCGAGGCGATCACGCCGCCGATGTCGTCGGGCAGGCCGACGCGGCCGAGCGCGGTCTGCGAGGCGACGAATGCGTTGACCTGCGCGTTGTCGCGCACGGTGCCGCCGCCGAAGTCCGTTTCGATGGCGCCCGGCGCGACGGTGTTCACGGCGATGCCGCGCGGGCCGAGTTCCTTCGCGAGATACCGCGTGAGCACTTCGACCGCACCCTTCATCGCCGCGTACGCGGAATAGCCCGGCAGCGAAAAGCGCGCGAGGCCGCTGGAGATATTGACGATGCGTCCGCCGTCGGCGATCAGCGGCAACAGCTTCTGGGTGAGGAAGAACACGCCCTTGAAGTGCACGTTCATGAGCGTGTCGAATTGCGCTTCGGTGGTGTCGCCGAACGCGGCGTGCTCGCCGACGCCGGCGTTGTTGACGAGGTGGTCGAAACGGTCGCGCTGCCAGTGCCGCGCGAGCGCATCGCGTACCGCATCGGCGAATGCGTCGAACGTTGCGCTGTCGCCCACGTCGAGAGAGAGCGCCACCGCACGGCGACCGAGCTTTTCGATCTCGGCGACCGCCGCGTCGGTTTCGGCGCGGTTCGAGCGGTACGTGAGGATCACGTCGCCGCCGCCGCGCGCGACCTGGATCGCCGTGTTGCGGCCGAGGCCGCGGCTGCCGCCGGTGACGAGCGTGATCGGGGTATGCGTGTTCATGGAAATCCTTCGGGTGATTGCGGCCGATTGCCGTGACGCGCAATCTATTGGGCGACGAACGATCGATAAACTGGCAAGAATCGATCATTGTGTTCGTAGAATCCGAACAATAGAGCGCAGGCATGAACCGACTCGATGCGATGCAGGTGTTCGTGCGCGTGGCGGAACTCGCAAGCTTCACGCGCGCGGCCGAAAGCCTCGGCTTGCCGAAAGCGAGCGTGTCGACCGCCGTGCAGCAACTGGAAACCGCGCTCGGCGCGCGACTGTTGCAGCGTACGACGCGGCGCGTGGAGATGAGCCAGGACGGCCGCGCCTTCTACGAGCGCTGCAAGGATCTGCTCGCCGACATGGACGAGCTGCAGGCGATGTTCCAGCAGGGGCCGCGCTCGCTGCGCGGCCGGTTGCGCGTGGACATGCCGAGCGGCGTCGCGCGCTATTTCGTGATTCCGCAGTTGCCGACATTTCTCGACGAGCATCCGCACCTCGAGATCGAGCTGTCGAGCACCGACCGGCGCGTGGATCTCGTGCGCGAAGGCTTCGACTGCGTGCTGCGCATCGGCATGCCGGCCGAGCCTCACCTGATCGCCAGGCCGCTCGGCCGCATGCGCATGGCGAACGTCGCGAGTCCGGCGTATCTGCGCGAATACGGCACGCCGCAGCGCATCGACGATCTCGCATCGCATCGCCTGATCCACTACGTGCCGACGCTCGGCGCGAAGCCCGAAGGCTTCGAATATCCGCACGGCGACGGCTATGCGAACGTGCCGATGGCCGGCGCGCTGTCGGTCAACAATGCCGAGGCCTACGAGGCGGCGTGCCTGGCCGGCCTCGGCATCATCCAGGCGCCGGAAGTGGGCGTGCGGCACCTCGTGCTGCAAGGTGCACTCGTGGAAGTGTTGCCGGATTTTCGCGCCGAACCGATGCCGGTGGTGCTGCTGTACGCGAACCGGCGCAATCTCTCCAAGCGCGTGCAGGTGTTCATGCAGTGGCTGGGGGAGGTGGTGCGGCCGTATGTTGCGGTATGAACGGCGCCTGCACTAACCTGACACATAGAGCATTCGGAGCCCGCACATGATCAAGTCCCACGAGCGGGAGAAGCTGATCAACGTTGCCGTCTATTTCGCGTCGAATACGGCGTATTGCGGCAAGACCAAATTGATCAAGCTGCTGTATCTGCTCGACTTCGAGCATTTTCGTCAAACGGGGCGCAACGTTACCGGTCTCGAGTATCGCGCCTGGAAGCTTGGTCCTGTGCCGACGGCGTTGTTCCAGGAATGGATGGCGCCGGAGCCGGATTTCGTCGCGGCGCTCGACATCGTTCCGGAAAAGGTACTCGACTTCGAACGTTTGAGAGTGGTTCCGCGCGTGGAATTCGACGATCGTCATTTCACGCGCCGCGAATTGCGCCTGATGGACGAACTTGCGTGCAGATTCCATGACGAGCTGACCAAGCCTTTGGTGAACTATACGCATATAGAGCTGGGTCCCTGGGCGAAGATCTGGGACGGCGGGCGCGGCAACAACGAGCGCATTCCGTACTCGCTCGCCGTTGCCGACGACGATCCGCACGGGCAAGCGGTGCTCGAAGCGGCGGAAGATTATCGAAATATACTTTCCGCTATCGGCACGGCGCATTGAGGTTCGGTCGATGCAGGTAGGGGAAATCTATCGGCACGCCGAGTTCTATAACGATCCGATGACGGGCGCCTTGCTGCCCAAGTATCTTGTCGTACTCGCGTTGCCTGACGGCGGAGACATCGTTGCTCGTCTCATCACCAGCCAGCACGAAGACGCGCGACCGAAGCAGCCGCCGTGCCATCACGGTGCGCCGTATCCGGGCTTCTTCTTCGGTGTGATTGGCGAACCGTTGATGAAGAACAGCTGGCTCGACTTGAGACCGTTCGACGATCTGGACATCGACGTGTTTCGCGGTCGGCTCCGAAAAGGCGTGATCACGCGAATCTGCGTGCTCGACAATAAGGTGCTGCGAGCGGCACTGGAGTGCGTGGCGAACGCCGACGACACGACACGCTGGCAGGAGCGTTGTATACGCGATGCGATGGCGAAGCTATAGCGAGCGATACGAAAACTCGGCGCTCGACTCGCGCAACGTCAGAAATCCAGCCCGTCGTCGGCCGAAGTCTTGCGCCGCATTCGCCTGCGGCCCGAGCGCAGCATCGCCAACGCATCGACCTTCGGCACGAACGACTCCAGCATGCCGAGCCGCTCGAACACGCC
Organism: Tahibacter soli; assembly: GCF_025717065.2. Classification (GTDB taxonomy): domain Bacteria; phylum Pseudomonadota; class Gammaproteobacteria; order Xanthomonadales; family Rhodanobacteraceae; genus Tahibacter; species Tahibacter soli. Next base: position 538,807 of record NZ_JAOVZO020000017.1, read on the forward strand.
GAGCCACGCGCCGAGCGCCACGGCGACGTTGCCGTGTTCGATGCGCAACATCGTCTGCGGGCTGATGCGCGATCGTTCGGCGAGGTCCGCCTGCGTCCAGCCGCGCGCGATGCGCGCCTGACGCACGCGTTCGCCGAGCAGCACCGCCTGTCGTTCGACGGCGGGTGTCGCAAACTGTGCTTCGATGCGGCCGGTGCGTGACATGGCTATCTTTGGTGATATTTTATGGGCATAAACTATCACCAAATATAGTCAGCGGCCAGCACCGAGCGCCCGCCGCAATGCCGCGAGCGCCGGCCCGATCTTCGCCTCGTCGATCGCCCCGAACCCGAACACCAGCCCCGCCGGTGCGCCCTTGCCGGCGTGATACGCCGCGAGCGTGCCGATACCGAGCTCGCGCGCGTGCTGCGCAAGCTTCGCGACATCGGCCGGCTTGCGCGCGAGCGTCGACAGGTGCAGGCCCGCGCTGGCCGGCAACACGGTCAACCACGGCGCGAAGTCGGTCGTCAACGCGTCGAGCAGCGTCTGCCGACGCTGCGCGTAGATCCCCCGCATGCGGCGCACGTGCCGTACGAGGTGGCCCTCGGCGATGAACGCGGCGAGCGTGTCCTGCGCGTGCGTCGCGCAGTGCCAGTCGGCGCAGCGCTTCGCCGCGACGAGCGCCGGCCGCGCCCATGCCGGCGCCACGACGAAGCCGAGCCGGATCGCCGGAAATAGACTTTTCGAAAAAGTGCCGACGTAGAAAACGCAATCGGCGCGATCGAGCGTCTGCAGCGCGTCGAGCGGTCGGTCGCCATAGCGAAACTCGCCGTCGTAGTCGTCCTCGACGACGACTGCGCCGCTGCGCTGCGCGAACTCGAGCAGCGCGGTGCGCCGGCGCGTCGACAGCGCGACGCCGAGCGGAAACTGGTGCGACGGCGTGACGTAGACGATGCGCGCGTTCGCCGGTATCGACTCGACGACGAGCCCTTCGGCGTCGACGCGCACCGGCGCGAACGCAGCGCCGGCCGCCGCGAACGCCGTGCGCGCCGGCGGATAGCCCGGATTCTCCATCGCGACGACGGTGCGGCCGGGCGTGACGAGGATGCGCGCGACGAGATCGAACGCCTGCTGCGCGCCGGTCGTCACGACGACATCGTCGCCGCCGCACGAAACGGCGCGCGCGAACGAGACGTGCCTCGCGATCGCCTCGCGCAGCGCCGGCTGCCCTTGCGCATCGTTGTACGAGGCCGGGCCGCGCGACGCCGTGCGCAGCGCGCGCGCGGCGAGCCGGCGCCAGACGTCGAACGGAAAACGTTGCGGATCGGGTACGCCGAGCTGGAAACGCGCCTGGCTTGCCGGTTGCGATGTCGGACTCGGTCCGGGCGGCGGGTCGCGCCAGAACGCCGCGAGGCGCTTGTCGCCCGTCGGGTCGGTCTTGGTCGTCCGGCGTTCGGCGCGCTGCGGCACGACATCGGCGACATAGATGCCGGAACCGGCGCGCGATTGCACATAGCCTTCGCCGAGCAGCAAGTCGTACGCGGCGACCGCGGTATTGCGCGAAATGCCGAACGCGGCGGCGAGCGCGCGCGTGGCCGGCAGGCGCAGCCCGGGTTTCAGGCGGCCGTCGAGTATCGCGCCGCGCAGCTGCTCGTGCAGTGCGCGCAACAGGCGACGCGAGCCGGCCGGCGGAAGCGCGATCGGAAACGCAAAAACTGGATCCATAAAAATATCCGGTCGTGGCGCTTATAGCATGCCACACGTGCGCCTAAGCTCATGCTCGAAGAAACGATTGGCCGAAACCGCTTGCCGTCGTTCGCCGCCGCAGGAAGGCGCGACGCGGCGCCCCCTTGCGAGGACCGACTCATGATCGACCTGTACTACGCCCCGACGCCGAACGGCCTGAAGGCCCGGCTGTTTCTCGAAGAGGCCGGCATCGAATACCGGCTGCACGCGGTGTCGTTGTCGAAGGGGGAACAGTTCAAGCCGGCGTTTCTCGCGATCTCGCCGAACAACAAGATTCCGGCGATCGTCGATCATGCGCCGGCCGACGGCGGCGAGCCGCTCTCGTTGTTCGAGTCGGGTGCGATCCTGCTGTATCTCGCGCAGAAGACCGGCCGGCTGATTCCCGACGACGCGCGCGGTCGAGCCGAGGTCACGCAGTGGCTGTTCTGGCAGATGGCCGGTCTCGGGCCGATGGCCGGGCAGATCGGCCACTTCAACGTCTACGCGCCCGAAAAGGTGCCCTACGCGATCGATCGCTACACGCGCGAGACGGCGCGGCTGTACGGCGTGCTCGACGCGCGACTGGCCGATCGCGAATTCGTCGCCGGCGCGTTTTCGATCGCCGATATCGCGTGCTACACGTGGATCGTGCCGCATGAAGCGCACGGCCAGGATCTGGCCAATTTTCCACATGTCCGCCGCTGGTTCGACGCGATCGTCGCGCGTCCGGCGACGCGGCGCACGTATGCCGGCGTCGGCGAAACCTACGGCCGCTCGGCCGCGCCGCTCTCCGACGAAGAACGCAAAAACCTGTTCGGCCGCACGCGCTGAGCGAGGGCACCGAGGACTTCCGATGAAACGTTCCGACATTGCCGAACTGCTGCTGCTCGCCGCGCTGTGGGGCGCGTCGTATCTCTTCATGCGCCTGGGCGCCGCCGAGTTCGGCGCGTTCGCGCTCGCCGGCGTGCGTTCGCTCGTCGCCGTGCTGATCATGGTGCCGCTCGTCGCCTGGCGCGGCGAGGTCGGCGTCTGGCGCACGTATTGGAAAGACATTCTCGTCGTCGGCTTCACGAATTCGGCGCTGCCGTTCGTATTGTTCAGCTTCGCGGCGCTGAGCATCGCCGCCGGCCTGTCGGCCGTGATCAACGCGACGGTGCCGCTGTTCGCCGCGCTGATCGGCTGGCTGTGGCTCAAAGACCGCCTGACGCCGACGCGGGTCGCGGGACTCGCGATCGGCTTCGCCGGCGTCGTCTGGCTCGTCGCGGGCAAGGCGAGCTTCAAGCCCGGCGCGTCGCACGTCGGCTGGGCGATCGTCGCCTGTCTGGCCGCGACGTTCCTGTACGGTTTTTCCGCGAACTTCAGCAAGCGCCGCCTCGCCGACGCCGCGCCCGTCGCGGTCGCGGCCGGCGGCCATCTCGTGTCGGCGGTCGTGCTGTTCGTGCCGATGCTCGCGTTGTGGCCGGCGACGTCGCCGTCGCCGCGCGCGTGGAGCGCCGCGCTCGCGCTCGCCGTGTTCTGCACCGCGTTCGCGTATGTGCTGTATTACCAGTTGATCGCGAATGTCGGCGCGTCGCGCACGGTTACCGTCGCATATCTGATTCCGGTGTTCGGCGTGCTCTGGGGCGCGCTGTTTCTCGGCGAATCGTTCACGCTCGACATGGCGCTCGGCTGCGCGGTGATCCTTGTCGGCGTCGCGCTGACGACCGGGCTCGTCGCGCTGCGTCCGAAGCTCCTCGCCGCGGCGTGCGCATTCGTCGTCTGCCTGCCGTCGCCGGTGCGCGCGAACGAAGGCCAGGCGCGCGCCGAGGCCGCGGGCCGCTCGATCGTCGGCACGCCGGCGCCGCGCGCGACGCTGACGACGCTCGACGGCGGCCGGATCGATCTTGTCGCGCTGTACGGCCGCAAAGCCGTCTATTTGAAATTCTGGGCGACGTGGTGTTCGCCGTGCCGCGAGCAGATGCCGCACTTCCAGCACGCATTCGACGCGGCCGGAGACGACCTCGCGGTGATCGGCGTCAATGCCGGCTTTTCCGATCCGATCGAGGACGTCCGCGCGTTCGTCGCCGAAAAACATCTGACGATGCCGACGGCGATCGACGACGGCGGTCTCTCCGAGGCGCTGAATCTGCGCGTGACGCCGACGCACGTCGTGATCGGCCGCGACGGTCGCGTCAAGTACGTCGGGCATCTTGCCGACGCCAGGCTAGATGCGGCGCTCGTCGCCGCGCGGGCGCCGGCCGCCGACGTCGTTGCCGCGACCGCGCCGGCGGCGACGGTGCGAGTCGGTGTCGGCGACGCGCTGCCGGCGCTCGATGTGCAAACGCTCGCGGGCACGAGGTTCAAGCCGATGCCCGGCAGGCGAACCGTGCTCGTGTTCCTGTCGCCGTGGTGCGAGTCGTATCTGGCGACGACGCGGCCGAACGTGTCGGCGAGCTGCCGCGCGGTGCGCGAGGAAACCGAGCGGCGCGTCGCGCTGGGCGGCGCGACGTGGCTCGGCATCGCGTCCGGCCTGTGGGCCGATCGCGACGATCTCGTGAAGTATCGCGACGAGAACAAGATCGCGCTGCCGCTGACGCTCGATGCGTCGGGCGACCTGTTCCGCCGCTTCGGCGTCGCGAGCGTGCCGACGGTCGTCGTCGTCGACGCGCAGGGCCGCATCGCCCGGCGCGTGGAAGGCCGCGACGCGAGTGTGCGCGACGCGCTGGCCGCCGCATTGGCGCAATGACGGGAGTAGTGGCCATGTTCACTTTTGCTGCCGCGGTGCTGTCGTTCGCCGGGCTGTGCGCGTCTGGCGGCGCGTCGGTCGACGACGTGTACGCGGGCGACTTGCCGAACGCGCCCGGCAAGCGTCTGTCGGTGGTCACGGTAACGTATCCGCCCGGCGCGAAATCGGCCCCGCACCGGCACGACGCGTTCGTGTTCGCGTACGTGCTGTCGGGCCGCGTGCGCAGCCGCGTCGACGACGGGCCGGTGCGCGAATACGCGGCGGGACAGAGCTGGACCGAGACGCCGAACGCGCTGCATGCCGTCAGCGAGAATGCGAGCGCGACGGAGCCGGCGACGTTTCTCGTGGTGTTCGTCGCCGAACCTGGCGCGGCTTTGAGCGCACCGGCGCGTTGAGCCGCGTCGAGCGCTACTCGTCGTGCGTATCGGCGGTCCGGACTTCCTTGCCGCCGATGCGCACGTTCTTCCCGATGTTCACGTTGTCGCCCACGTGCACGCCGTCGGCCGGCGCGGTCGCCGTCGGTTTCAGGCCGAAGTAGGCGCTGAGCAGGCTCGTGTCGCCGCCGACCGCGGCGAGCTTCGCGTGGCGCGCCCACCAGTTGTGGCCGATCAGGAAGTCGTAATACGTCAGGCCGTGCGCGGCGAGCACGTCGCGTTCCGCCGCGGCCTGCTGCGCGTCGTCGAGATTCGGCGCGCCGCGTTCGCGCATGGCCGCGAACAGCGCGCTCGCGACGTCGAGCGGATACGGCGGATCGAGCTTGAGCGGCGCGCCGGATTCGTACGAGTCGGCGAGATCCTTTCCCCACGGCGCGAGCTTGCCCTGCGTCGCGCGGAAATAGCCGGCGGAGAAGCGCGTGCGCAGCGCGCCGTACTCGCTCATGCGCGCCGTGTAGCCGTCGCTGATCGCGGCGTACTTCGCGTCGGTCAGCCGGTACCGCGCCAGGAGTGCGGGCTTGCCCTTGTCGCCGGCGTAGACGAGTTCGTTGCTGAGCGCGGCGAACGTCGCGAAGTCGACGCCGTCGATCGGCGCGAGCGCGGCGGCAGGCGGTTCGGCGTCGTTGCCGCGAACCGCCGCGGCGACGCGCGCATCGCGGTCGGTCCTGATCGCGCCGTCCGCCTCGGCGAGCGCCGCGTCGGAGACGAGCGGCTGCGCGTCGCGCGCGAGGAGATCCGGCGGCGGCGCGAGTTTCGCGATCAGCTTGTCGGCCGCGTCGTAGCGCTTCTTGCCGGTCGGATGCGTCGACAGGATCGCCGCGCGCCGGCCGGTCATCGCGCCGATTTCGCGCTGCAGCCGCAGCATGCCCTGCGGGTTGTAGCCGGCGTCGATCATCCAGCCGATCGACAGGCGGTCGGCTTCGAGTTCCTGGCTGCGATTGAATTTCAGCGCGAGCAGATTCGCGCCGACGCCGACCGCGGCGCCCGACACCGCGCCGGCGAAATCGCCGCTGTCGCGCCCGATCTTCGCGCCGACGACGGCGCCCAGTATCGCGCCGAGCACGCGCACGCCTTCCTGCTTGCGCCGGCCGGCGTTGATGTGATCGGCCTTGTGGTGCGCGAGTTCGTGACCGAGCGTGGCGGCGACGGCGTCGCGATCGTCGCCGAGGTTCGCCAGCAGCCCTTCCTGCACGACGACGAGCTTCTCGCCGTCGACGATCGTCGCGTACGCGTTGATGTCGGGATCGGTCGAATATATGAGCTTGGCTTCAACGCCGGAGACGCGCGCGAGATCGGCGTAGATGCGTTCGAGTTCGCGCGCCTGCGCGCGCGTCGGCGCATCGGTGGCCTGCGCGGCGAGCCGGTCGACGAGATAGTAGTCGGCGGCCCGCGCCGACGCGGCGGCCGCGAGGCCGAATGCCACCACCGACAGGATCGTCCCCCAACGAGTCATGCGCGTCTCCCGGATGTCGGGCGAGTCTAACGACGCCGACCGGTCCGACCGAACGTTGCCGTTCGGTCGGACCCCGGAAAAGCACAGGCCCCATGCAGGGGGCCTGTGGACGCGGCGTGTCGAATGGGGGTAGGTCGGGCCCTGTCCGGGGGGATGGGTAGACGTTGGACTTGCGACCGTTGACGACACGCCTGACGCGGTGGCGGGCAATGCCCGCCGTTGTTGGGGGGGCGGCTAAGCGGAATTGATGCGGGCGCCGCGACTGTCGGCGCCGAAATACGGCGGCGATGTCGACAGGTCGTGCATCAGGAGGCGCAGGCCGGACTGGCAGCGCGTGCGCATCGTTTCGGAACTGGCGGTTTCGGGGGCGTGCGGTTTGAGCAGCCAGTCGAACACGACCGGACCGAACGTCAGCAGCAGCATTTGCGCCGGGCGCCAGTGCGATTCGGCGTCGCGGCGCAGGATGCCGGCGCGATACATGCGCGCGAGCGTCGCATCCATCAGTTCGAGCAGGCGTTCCATCAGCGACGTGTCGGCGATCGCGACCTGGTCGAACACCGCCCGGCGGATGTACGAGCGCACTTCCGGGCGCGTGCCGATGACCTCGCCGATCGCCTCGGCCATGCGCGAGGCCACCTCGTCGACCGAGCGCATCGTCGTTGCGAGTACCGAATCGATCGCTTGTTCGAAACTGGCGAGCACCGCGTGATCGACCGCGAGCTTGAGCTGTTCCTTGCTGTAGAAGTGGTGCGTGACGAGCGACAGCGAAACGCCGGCGCGATGGGCGATCTGGCGCAGGGACGTGTTGGCGTAGCCGCGCACCGAAAACAGGTGCAATGCCGCGTTGCGGATTCTGGCCTTGCCGGTCAGGTCGGAAATCTTGTCACTCGCGCTCACGATCTACCTCTCGAACGTTCTGGCTCACGACACGGACCTGTGTCGCTCCGCCCGTGTCGAGTACTACGCAAGGGCATGCCTACCCCCTACCTCCTGTACGGACAAATTCCGAAAAAAAACCCAGACGCATGCGTATGCACCGCATGGCTGCTCGCGATTCGCGGTTGCGGGTCAACATTTGTCTCGACCCCGGCAGTTTCCATTGGACCGGACGGGGGGAGCCGCTAGGCTCGACGCACGCGACACGCAGCGCCCTTTCGCCCGCCGATCGATGAGCCGCACCGAACCGACATTGACGTTGATCTCATCGACGCCGCGCACGGCGCTGTTCGAACGTTTCGTGTCGGATCAGCGCGCCGCGCTGCTGGGTTTTCTGCGCCGGCTGACGCATTGCGACGCCGACGCGGAGGACATTGCGCAGGAAAGCTTTCTCGGGCTGGTGCGCTACCGCGAGTCGGAACCGGTCGAGGCGTGGCGACCGCTGTTGTTCCGGATCGCCCTGAACGCGTTCAACGACCGGCGGCGCCGCGGCGCGACGCGGGCCGACGGCGCGCACGTGAGCCTCGACGATGAGATCATGGACCTGCCGTCGTCCGATGTACCGCACGAAAAGCGCATTGCGGACCAACAGGAACTTGCGCTGATCCGCGAAACTATCCTGCAGTTGCCCGAGCGGTGCCGGCAGATCTATCTGCTCAACCGCATCGAAGGCATGAGTTACACCCAGATCGCCCGGCACTGCGACATTTCGGTCAAGGCGGTCGAAAAACAGATCACGAAGGCCCTGGCGACGCTGCGCGAGCGCGTCGATAAAATGGCGGCCCGAGCCCCGGAGACGACATGAAGTCGCAGCACATCATCCACCTGGAAGACCCTGCCATGCCGGATTCGGCCGAGGGGTGGGTCGCGCGTCTGGCGTCGCCCGACGTCACCGGCGCGCAGATCGCCGCGTTCGAGGCATGGTGCGAGGCCAATCCGGACAACCGCAACGACTACGTCCGTGTGGAACGCCTGCATACGCGCGTGCGCGAGCTGTCGCGCGATGCGCTGATCGGCGCCGCCGCGCGCGCGGCGCGGCGCGACGGCGCCGCCGGCCGTACGCGCCGCCTGCGCCCGCTCGCCTGGGCTGCCGCCGCCGCGTCGATCGCGCTCGTCGCGTTGACCGCGACCGTGCAGTGGCGTGCCGAACCCGCGCAGCGCTATGACACGCGCGTCGGCGAACGCCGTGAAATCCTGCTCGACGACGGTACGCGCGCCGTGCTCGATACGAATTCGGCGATCGCCGTGCGCTACGGCGCCGACCGCCGCGCGCTGACGGTCGAGCGCGGGCGCGTCGAAATCGACGTCGCCGCACAGCCGGGCCGCCCGTTCGTCACCTATGCCGCCAACAGCACGATCAACGATATCGGTACGCGATTCCAGGTGGCGCACGCGGCCGACCACGTCCTCGTCACGCTGCTCGAAGGCGAAGTGTCGATCGCGACGCCGGAATCGGGCGCCGCGCCGACCGTGCTCCAGCCCGGCGCGCAGGCGCGCGTCGACGCGCGCGGCGGTATCGCCGCGAGCGCGGCCGACCTCGACGCCGCGAACGGCTGGACGCGCGGCGAACTCGTGTTCAAGAACCGCGCCCTGGCCGACCTCGTCGCCGAAATGAACCGCTACGCGATCGCGCAGATCCGACTCGGCGATCGCGCGCTCGACGGCATCGCCGTCAGCGGCGTATTCCATGCCGGCGACCAGGATGCGCTGATCAAGGCGCTGGAAAGCGGATGGTCGCTGCGCGCGGATCGCGTGTCCGACCGGGAAATCGTGCTGCGCGCACCGCCGCGCCGATGAGACGGTGACGCGGCGCGCGTTTCGAATCGATCGCGGCAAGGGAATGCTGCTGGCGGCGCTGTGCGCGGCGCCGTTTTCGTACGCGCGCGCGCAGCCTGCGCCGGAGCCGGCTGCGACGGCCGGTATCGAATATCGCATCGCCTCCGGGGCGCTCGCCGACGCGCTGACCGCGTTCGCGCGGCAAAGCGGCCTGCAGATCCTGTTCGACGCGCAACTCGTGTCGGGCCGCCGCAGCGACGGCATCGACGTGCGCGCGTCGGCGCGCGATGCGCTGACCGCGCTGCTTGCCGGCAGCGGGCTCGTCGCCGAACCGGTCAACGCGAACACCTACGTGCTCAAGCCGCAGCCGCGGCCGGCCGCGCCGAAGATCGCGCGCGCGCCGTCGCGCGCGCCCGAGGCGGCGCCGGCGACGACCTCGCTGCTGCCGGTGCAGGTGACCGGCTCGCATATTCGCCGTGCCGAATGGGAGAGCGCGTCGCCGATCAGCGTGATCACGCGCGAGGAGATCGAGCGCAGCGGTTTGCGCACGCTCGTGGACGTGCTGCGCACGCAGCCCGGCATCGAAGTGGCGATGCGTCCGGAAGTGATGGCGGCGTCGCCGGCCGCCAACTACGCGTACGGCGGCGCGGCCGGCGCGTCGACGGTCGGCATGCGCGGCCTGGGCGCGCGCGCGACGCTGGTGCTCGTCGACGGCCGCCGCATCGCGCCCTACGCGCTGACGCTCGGCGGCGCGGGGCAGGTGGTCGACCTCAACGCGATTCCGGTCGGCCTCGTCGAGCGCGTGGAAATCCTGCGCGACGGCGCGTCCGCGATCTACGGCGCCGATGCGATCGGCGGCGTCGTCAACATCATTCTGCGCCGTTCGTTCGACGGCGCGCAGGTGGCGTTCGACTACGGCGTTTCCGGCCGGGGCGACGCGCATCGCCGCGGCGCCTCGGCGACGCTCGGCGGCGACGACGGCGCGTCGCGCATCTTCATGCATGCCGACTGGTCCGAGCGCGACCCCGTCACCGGTTCGCAGCGCGACTGGTACACGCTCGACCGGCGCTCGCACGGCCTGGGCGACAATCGCAGCCTGTATTCGTTTCCCGGCAACTATCTGTATCTCGACGACAAGGACCAGGTGCGGATCGCGCCGCTGCCCGGCTGCGCGCCGCAACTGCTCGACGAGGACGGCCTGTGCCGTCTCGATGAGGCAAAGTATACGACCATACAGACGAGCCAGACGGTCAAGTCGCTGTTCGTGCGCGCGAGCCGGGACGTCGGTGCCGCGACCGAGCTGCACGTCGACCTGCGCTTGTCGGACGTCGACCAGCGCCAGGAGGCCGCGCCGTTCGCGGCGACGTTCTCGATTCCGCCCGGTGTCGCCGGCAGTCCCAATCCCGACTCACCGGTGATCGTGCTGTACTCGTTCGCCGACGTCGGCTCGATTCGCGAGGCGACGCAATCGCTCACGCGCGCGCTCAATGTCGGCGCGAAGGGAGCGTTCGACAACTGGCAGTGGAACGCCGACCTGTCGCTGCAGGGCAACACCGTGACCGATCGCATCGACGGTTTCCTGAAGCCGAGCGAGGCGCTGCGCCTGTTCGTCGCCGGCGACTATCGTTTCGGCGGGCCCAACTCGGCCGAGGCGCTCGCGATGCTGTCGCCGTCGCTGCTGCGCAAGGGGCGCTCGTCGCTGTCCGAATTCGTCGCGAGCGCGAGCGGCCCGGTGTGGGAGATGCCCGCCGGCACGGCGATGCTCGGCCTCGGCGCCGAGGCGCGCCATGCGCGCGTCAAGGACGTGCCCGATCCGCTCCTGCGGTCGGACGACCGCCTGTTCGGCGAACGCAGCTACGTTCAGCGCGCGAGCAGCAACAGCGCTGCGGCCTACGCCGAACTCGAGCTGCCGATGACGCGCAAGCTGACCGGCGAGGTCGCGTGGCGCTTCGATCGCAGCCAGAGCGTCGGTTCGGCCGTCTCGCCGAAGCTCGGATTGCGCTGGCGCGCGACCAACTCGCTGCTGCTGCGTGCGACCGCCGCCGAAGGCTACCGTCCGCCGACGCTGCTCGACCTGAATCGTCCGACGGTGTTGAGCGAACAGCGCGAGCTGCTCGTGCCGGCGCAGCTCGGACCGTGCGCCGACCCGGTCGATGCGCAGCCGCTCGCCGAGGCCGGCAGCGTGCAGTGCCGCCTGCGGATCTTTTCGGCCAGCAATCCCAAAGGACTCAAGGCCGAAACCTCGCGCAGCCACACGATCGGCTTCGTCTATGCGCCGAACGACGATTTCAGCGTCGGCATCGACCTGTACGACATCCGGCGCCAACAGGAAATCAGCGTGCTGCCGCTCGAATACGCGCTGCAGCTGCCTGGCGAATTTCCCGGGTTTCTGCTGCGCGACGAGGCGGGCCGGCTGCTCGGCCTCAAACGCTATCCGGTCAATCTCGGTCGCACGCAGACGCGCGGCGTCGACGTCGCGACGCAGTACCGTTTCCTGCAGAGCGGAAAATCGACGTGGGTCGCACGGTTCGACGCGACCTATGCCGACCGCCGCGAAGCGCAGACACGCAACGACGTGCCGCCGATCCGCCTGCTCGGCTACGACTCCAACCCGCGGCTGCGCGCGCGGCTCGGTCTCGATGTCACGCATACGCCGTGGACGGCGACGGCGAACGTCACCTACATCGGCGCGTACCGCAACACCAGCTTCGCCGGCGACGAGCTGAGCTGCGCCGGAGCGCCGTCGTCCGAGGCGCTGTGCCGCACGCCAGGTTTCGCGACGCTCGATCTCGGCCTGCGCTACGAGGGCTCGCCGCGCTGGAGCGCGGCGTTCAACGTGCTCAACGCGCTCGATCGCGAACCTGTATACAACGGGTTGAATTCCGCAAATTACAATATTCTGTTCGACGATCCGGTCGGACGCTATTACTCGCTGACCCTCAACTACCGCTTCTGATCCGCACTCAGCCCGAAGGCGCATGCCGATTGCGTCCGACGATTGAGAGGGCGTCGTCGCCGATTCGTCCCGAAAGTGCGCGCACTGAACGTCCATGCGCGTCTGTTCAGTCCACTGCGCCACCGCATCCGTTCGTCCAGGCTGCTCCCTTCGTTCGCCGCTAGATTCCGTGCGTTCTGGTGCGTCCGGGGATGACTCGAGTCCTGCCGCATCAGCATTCCCGTGTCGTTGCGCCATTCGTTGCAGGAGTCGAAATGTCTTCGTCGTTCGCAAAAAAATCCCTGGCCGTCGCGGTCGGGCTCGTATTGTCGGGCTTGTCCCAAGCCGCCACCGTACATACGCGCGCGGTCGCGCCGTCGCCGCCGTCGCCCGCGGCGATCGCCGCCGCCGCCGGCGATAGCAGCCGCCTGCTGCTGCGTGCCGGCATCGTCGATCCGCTGGCGCAGCGCATCGAGGCGGGTTCGGTCGTCGAGGGCCTCGCCGACGCGCCGGCGCAACCGCGCTACGCGATCGTGCAGTTCGGCAAGGCCGGCGCCGACGCGCGCCGCGCGCTCGAGGCGAGCGGCGTGACGTTTCTCGGCTACGTGCCCAACAACGCCTACTACGTGCGCCTGAACGGCGCCGACCTCGCCGGCGTGCGCAGCGCCGCGGGCGTGCGCTGGGCCGGTGCCGTCGCGCCGGGCCTGAAGATCGATCCGCGCCTGTGGGCGAGCCGCCGCGCCGAACTCAAGGACCGCGGCGACGCGCGCTACGACATCGAAATCGAAACGTTTCTCGGCGAAGACCCGGCCGTCGTGACGAGCGCGCTGCGGCGCGCCGTGGCCGACCTCGACATCGCGCACGTCGACGCCGACGCTTCGGCGCCGCGGCGCGTTCGCGTGTCGGTCAGAGCCGGCGACATCGACGCGACGCTCGTCGCCGCGAGTGCGCTCGACGCCGTGCAGTTCGTCGCGCCGTGGGCCGAGCCCAAGCTGATGAACGCGGGCTCGATCGGTGCGATCCAGGGCAATGCGACCGCGGCCTGCGCCGGCACCGGTGCGGTCTGCGGCCCGACGCCGCTGTGGGATCACCAGCTGTTCGGCACCGGCCAGATCGTCGCCGTCGCCGACTCCGGCCTCGACGCGGACGAAGCGTGGTTCACGACGCTCGACCGCGGCACCGGCACGCCGACGACCGCGATCACGCCGGGCAGCTCGCCGGTGCCGCCGGCGACCGGCGCGACGTTCGCGAACAACAAGGTGTTCGCGTATTGGGTGCAGCCCGGCGCGACCGCCGGCGACAACAACCGCACGTGCCGCCCGGGCGCGGCGCCGACCGGATTCCACGGCACCCACGTCAACGGCACGGTCGCGGGCGACGCGGCCGGTACGTTCGGCGCCAACAACTATGTCGCGTCGACGCCGCTCGCCGCGAACCACGATCTCGCCGACGGCATGGCGCCGAACGCGCAGCTGCTGTTCCAGGACATCGGCAACGACACCAGCGGCTGCCTGCAGATCAACGACTGGCCGAACACGCTGCGCCAGGCGAACGCCGGCGGCGCGCGCATCCACAGCAACAGCTGGGGCGGCCAGACGTTCGGCGCGTACGAATCGCGCGACGTCGACGTCGATACCGTCACGCGCGAGAAGGAAGACCTGCTCGTCGTGATCGCCGCCGGCAATGACGGCGACCTGACCGCCGCGGAGGGCTGCCCGGCCGCGAACGTCGTCGGCAGCGTGTGCATCACGTCGATCGGTTCGCCCGGCAACGCGAAGAACGCGCTGACCGTCGGCGCGCTGCTGCACGCGGGCACGACGACGCTGCAGGCGTTCTCCAGCCGCGGTCCGACGACCGACGGCCGCATCAAGCCCGACATCATGGCGCCTGGCACGTCGATCGTATCGGCGGCCGGCGACGCCACGATCACCGCGACGATCCAGGCGCCGGTGACGAGCACGAAGAGCGGCACGTCGATGGCGACGCCGACGATTGCCGGCAACACGGCGCTCGTGCGCCAGTTCTTCACCGAGGGCTTCTATCCGCGCGGCGCGCGCAACGCCGACGACGCGCTCAATCCGAGCGGCATGGCGATGAAGGCCGTGCTGATCAACGGCACGCGCGTCCTCGACAACTGGCCGAGCATGGACACCGGCTGGGGCCGCGCGTGGCTCGACGGCAATCTGTGGTTCGCCAACACGCTCGCCGGCGGCGACGACACGCGCCGCCTGCGCCTGTTCGAGCGCACGAACGCGAGCGGCCTTGCGACCGGCGACAGCAACAGCTACACGATCGCCAACGTGCAGGCCGGCGCCGAACTGCGCGCGACGCTGACGTGGTACGACCTGCCGGGCGTGCCCGGCGCGGCCGCATCGCTCGTCAACAATCTCGATCTCGAAGTGACCGGTCCGGGCGGCACCGTGTACCGCGGCAACGTGTTCGCGGCCGGCGTCTCGACGACCGGCGGCGCGGCCGACGCGGTCAACACCGTCGAGCAGGTGCGCCTCGCCGCGCCGGCCGCCGGCAGCTACACGTTCCGCGTGATCGGCGCGTCGGTGCCGGGCAACGGCGCCGAGCTGTCCGAACGCCAGGGCTACGCGCTCGCGGTGTCCGGCGCGTTCGGCCTGCCGGACGGTCCGGCGTTCGCCGCGCCGACGAGCCTTGCCATCGCGAGCAACAACGCCTCGGGTATCGGCGTCGGCTTCGCCGCCGCGGGCGGCGCGCAGGGCTTCCAGCTGTACCGCGCGAACGGCACGTGCGCGACCGCGGCGGCAGGCGATTTCCGCCTCGTCGCGACCGGCGCCGCGGCGCCGCTCGTCGACGACCGCACGACCGGCGGTTTCCAGTACGCCTACAAGGTGCGCGGCGTCAGCAACGACGTCGAAGGCACGGCGTCGGCGTGCATCGACGTGACATCGGCCGACACGTGCAGCCTGATGCCGAGCGCGTTCGGCATCACCGGCGCGAACGGCCGCGGCGCGACCTGCGGCGTGACCGTGAACTGGGCCGCCAGCCAGTCGTCGTGCCCGGCGTCGAGCGCGATCACGTACAAGGTGCTGCGCAGCGATTCCCCGGCGTTCACCGCGCCGCAGACGATCATCGCCAACCTCGCGAGCCCGACCTGGACCGACACCGGCGTCGTCAACGGCCATCCGTACTTCTATCGCACCGTCGCGACCGATGCGTTCGGCAACGAGCGCACGTCGGGCGTCGTCGGCACGACGCCGAGCGGCGCGCCGGGTCCGGACCCGCGCCGCTACCTCGACGACGCCGACACGAAGGTCTACGCCAAGCTCGAAGGTTCGTGGATCATCGCCGATACCGCGGCGGCCGACGGCACGCACAGCTATCACACGGGCCCCGACGGCTCGGCCAGCCCCAACTGCGCGGCGCTGCGCACCGAGAAGCTCGCGGTGACGGCCAATTCGGTGCTGAGCTACAACGCGCGCTACAACCTCGAGTCGGAGTGGGACGGCGTGGTCGTCGAAATCTCGACCGACGACGGCGCGACCTGGAACGATCTGCCGCCGGCCGGCGGCTATCCGTCGACGTTCGCGCAGACCGGCAGTCCGCCGGGCAACCTGTGCGGCTATGCCGCGACGCACGGCGCGTTCAACGGCGCGACCACCGCGGCGTCGAACGCGGGTCCGAACGAAACGCCGCCGGCGAACGTCGTGTTCAAGCCGTTCACGAGCAGCCTCGCCGCGTATGCGGGACAGAACGTGATCGTGCGCTGGCGCGTATCGAGCGACGCGAACACCGACTTTGGCGGCTTCTGGCTCGATACGGTGCGCATCGGCGACGCCGACATCGTGTTCGACGACGGCTTCGAAACGTCGAACTACGTCTGTCATTGAAAGTGGCGTGGTAAATAACCGGGCGGCGGCAAGGTTCGCCGCCCGGTTTTTTTTGCGTCGGGGGAGATATGCACACGCTCGCATCGACCATGCTGACGGCCGCGCTATGGCTTGCGCCGGCCGTTGCCGCGCAGGCCGCGAACCCGTGGACCGACGCGCCGTCGGCACCGCTGCCGGCCGGCGGCCCGCAGCCGTCGCGCTACCGTGCCGTCGCACTCGACCTCGCCGCCGTGCGTGCGCAACTCGCCGCGGCGCGCGCGAACGGCGCGGCGATCGACCTCGCCTTGCCGCTGCCCGAGGGCGGCGAATCGACGTTCGTACTGGCCGATTCGGGCACGATGCCGGCCCCGCTCGCGCGCAAGTACCCCGACATCGTCAGCCTCGCCGGCGCCGACGCGAACGGCCGCCGTGCGCGCGTCGACGTCTCGCCGCTCGGTTTTTCCGCGATGGTGTTCGACGCCGACGGCCGCTGGGTCGTCGTGCCGCAGGCCGGCGACGCCGCGCGGTACGCCGTGTTCCGCGGCGATGCGATGCCCGCGCGCGGGCCGTTCCGCTGCGGCGCGACGGGACCTCTCCGCTCGACGCTCGCCGAAGCGACGCGCGCGGCCGGCGCGCCGGGGCCGGTGACCGGCACGATGCGGCGCAACTACCGCATCGCGGTCGCCGCGAATTCGTCGTACGTCGCCGAGGCCGGCGGCGGCACGCGTCCGGGCGGCCTCGCGGCCGTCGTCGCGGCGATCAATCGCGTCAACGAGGTGTACGAGGCCGAGCTTGCGATCCACATGACGCTCGTGGCGAACAACGATCTCGTGATCTATCCCGATCCGGAAACCGACCCGTATTCGAACGACGAGGACGCGACCTGGCAGAACGGCCCGAACCTCGACGAGGCGATCGGCAATGCCGCCTACGACATCGGCCACGTGTTCACGACCGCCGGCGGCGGGCTCGCGGGCCTCGGCGTCACCTGCGAGGAAGGGCGCAAGGCCGAGGGCTCGACCGGCCAGCCGCATCCGGTCGGCGATCCGTTCTTCATCGACTTCGTCGCGCACGAGATCGGCCACCAGTTCGGCGGCTCGCACACGTTCAACGGCTGCAACAATCAGAGTTTCGGCGCCGAGTACGAGCCGGGCAGCGGCAGCACGATCCAGGCGTACGCCGGCATCTGCGGCGCGGAAAACCTGCAGGCGACCACCGATCCGTATTTCCACGCGAAAAGCCTGCAGCAGATGACCGACTGGGCCGACGGCGCCGGCGGTACCTGCGCGCAGTCGCAGCCGAACGCGAACCGCGCGCCGGTGATCGACACGTCGGGGCTGCCCGTCGGCAAGGCGATACCGGCGCTGACCGCGTTCGCGCTGACCGGCAGCGCGACCGATCCCGACGGCGACGCGCTGACCTACAGCTGGGAGCAGTACGACCTCGGCGATCCGTCGCCGCTCGGCGCGGGCGACATCGGCAACGGGCCGATCTTCCGCTCGCTGCCGGCCACGGCGAATCCGACGCGCTACTTCCCGCGCCTGTTGACGGTGCTCGGCGCCGCGTTTCTTCCCGGCGAAGACATGCCGACGACCACGCGCGATCTCACGTTCCGCCTGACCGTGCGCGACAACCGCATGCCGGGCGGGCGCAGCGCGAGCGCGCAGGTCGGGCTTTCCGTGATCGGCACGGCCGGGCCGTTCGCGGTGACGCTGCCCGACATGACGGTGCTGTGGGGCCGCGGCGAAACCCGCAATGTGGGCTGGGACGCTGCG
This sequence comes from Tahibacter soli, assembly GCF_025717065.2. Lineage (GTDB taxonomy): Bacteria > Pseudomonadota > Gammaproteobacteria > Xanthomonadales > Rhodanobacteraceae > Tahibacter > Tahibacter soli. Next base: position 556,381 of record NZ_JAOVZO020000017.1, read on the forward strand.
GGCACGCGCGCCGCGCCGATCTCGTGCGCGAGCGTCGACATCGCGCTGTCGACCGACGGCGGACTGACGTTCCCGAACGTGCTCGCGACACAGGCGCCGAACGTCGGGCTCGCCTCCGTCGTCGTGCCGGACGTGCCGGACACGGGCAGGGCGCGCGTGCGCGTGCAATGTTCCACGAATGTGTTCTTCGACATTTCCGACGAGAACTTCCAGATCGCCGCGACCGGCACGCCCGACCCGCCGGTCGACGCGATTTTCGCCGACGGCTTCGAGTAGCCGGCCGGCGGCGTCAGTCCGGCGCCGCCAGCCGGTTCAACGTGCGCAGCATGCCGACGAACGCGTCGACGTCGAGTCGCACGTGATGTTCGCGGCCCGACTTCTCGATCGTCACGAGCCCTTCGGCTTCGAGCCGTCGCAGGTGGTACGACGTCAGCGCGAGCGTGGATTCGGTCAGCGTCGCGATGTCGCCGACGCTCATGGCCGGGTACGTCGACAAGAGCGACAGCGTCGCGCAGCGCAGCGGGCTTGCGAGCACCGTGGCGAGATTCGACTGCCGGTTCGCGTCGTCCATCACACGGCGCAGCCGCGCGGCGTCGAATTGCGCCACTCTGACGCGGGCGCCGTTGCCGCTCCTTGCGTTCCCGCGCGCGTCCGCGGCGGGCATTTTCGCTTCCATTGAAAACAGTTCCACGGATGGGGCCGGCTCATTTCAGACAATGCGCGGCCCGCGTTCAATACGCCACCGTCACGTTCGACGCCGATTTGATGCGTTCCGAACGCGCTGCGAATACGCGCCGGGACCGCGTCGCGCGTCCGGGCCTCCTGTCCGATCCGACAGGTGGGCGGGCACATCGGCGTCTCACGGCGAGAGAATTGCGCGTCTGCCGTCACCTGCTATCCATGGCTACGATCAGCGAACCTGTCTGCGCCCTGCCCGAAACCGCCTTGCGCGGCGCGATCGCGCGCCTCGCGGCGGCTGGCGGCGCCCAAGCGCGGATGGCTATACTGCCCACGGGATCTCGCCCCCGCGGACCGCGTAGCGCCATGCTTTCCGAAGACTCGACCGGCAGCCCGAGCGCGCGACTGATCGAGCGGATCCGATCGGGCGATCGCAATGCCGAGCGCGAATTGTGGCTCGCCCATGCCGCGACCCTCACGCTGATCGTGCGCCGCCGCACGCGCAATCCTGACCTGACCCAGGACGTCGTGCAGGAGACCTTTCGCGTCGCGATCGGCCACCTGCGCGCCGGCCGCATCGAAAAGCCCGACGCGCTCGGCGGCTTTCTGCGCGGCATCGCGCTCAACGTCCTGTCCGTATCGCGCCGCAACGACCACCGCGAAGCGCATCTGGACGACGACGACTCGCACGTCGAACTCGTCGACGAAGGACGCAGCCCGTTCGAAACCGTCTCGCTCGCGCAGCGCCAGGAGTTCGTGCGCAAGCTGATCGCCGAGCTGCCGATCGAACGCGACCGGCAGCTGCTCTGGCACTACTACGTGCTCGACGAAGAAAAAAACGACGTCTGCTCGTCGCTCGGTTTGACCGCAGGCCATTTCGACCGCGTGCTGCACCGGGCTCGCACGCGTTTTCGCGAACTTGTCGAGCGCAGCGCCGACAGCCGCCAAAAGGAGGTTGGCCATGCCGACTACATCGACCGCTGACTTGTTGCAGCGCAAGCTCGCCGATCCGGCCGAGCGCCAGCGCCTGATCGCCGCGTACGTGCGCGAAACCCTGCCGCCGGACGTCGTCGACGCGTTCGAAACCCGGTTGTTCGACGCGCCCGATCTCGCGGCCGACGTCGCCGCCGAAGCGTGCCTGCGCGACACGTACCGCTCGATGAGCGCCGACGAGGCGCTGATCCGGCCACTCGTCGCCCAGACGCCCCGCCGCGAACGCCGCATCGGCCTCGCGCTGGCCGCGGGCCTCGCCGCCGGCGCATTGCTGCCGAGCCTCATGTGGTGGCGCGCCGAACAGCGCGTGTCGTTCGCCGAACTCGGCGCGGCGCCGCGACCGGTCGCCGAGTCGGTCGCCGTGTTCGCGTTGACCGGCGCGCGTCGTTTGGAGACGCAGGCGCCGGCGCAAAACGTGCCGCTGCCGGACGCGTCGCGTCTGGCGCTGCAGGTGCCCGCGCCGAACGAAAAAGGTCCGTACCGCGTGCGCCTCGTGCGCGACGGCACGCCGCAGCCGATCGCCGAGGCGATCGTCGCGAACGACGACGAGGGCTATCTCGGGTTCGGCATCGAGACGGCCGGCCTGCGCGGCGTCGCGTCGGCGAAGCTCGTCGTCGACGTGCGGCGCGGCGACGAATGGGTCGCGAGCGGTGCGTATCCTTTGAATTTTGTCGCCGGCGCGGAGCGCCGGTGACGTCTACGCGGGGAGAGAGAAAAATGTCGGCACAACTTCAATTCGACGGCTGGCCCGATCACATCGCGGCGACCGCCTGGCGCTTCGAGCGCGTCACCACGACGCCGTCGCGCCGGGCGCTGCTGCTCAAGGGCGACAAGCTGATCTTCCAGTACACGAGCGCCGACCGCAGCACCGCGGAAGTCGTCGTGCTGCAGGGGCCGGACGGCCTGGTCGACGCGCACGGCGGACCGATCAAGCTCAGCGTGACCGACCCCGCCGCCGCGACGCTCGAATACCGCTCGGAGAGCTACGGCCGCGTCATGTCGTTCTACGTCAGCGAAGGCAAGCTGATCTACCGCGCGATGTACGAATGCGAACCGCACTGCCACCCCGACGAGGGCGGCGAGGGCGATCCGTGGTGAAACCCCGGAGGGCGGGGTGAGCGCGGACGCGCGCCGCTGTTGGCAGACGGCGACGCGCGCCTGCGCAATCCCCATTCCCCGCGATCAGGTCCATGCGCGCGGCGGCGAGTGTCTCGTCGCCGCGTGGCGCCCGCGAGCCGATGCCGCGCCGCGCATTCTTCTGTCCGCGCCCTCCACCGCGTTTCTCGTTTCGCCGCGGCACGTGATGACCGCGGCGCACGCGTTGCCGCCGCAAGGCGATCCCGATGTCGTCTACGCGTTCGGCTACGCCGCCGACACCTTTCGCGCCGCCGAGCGCGGACTGCCGGCGTACTTCGAGCTGCGGGCCGCGTCGGTGTTCCGCGTGCGCGCGGTCGAGCGGCGCGTGCTCGGCGTACGCGAAGGCGACTGCGCGCTGATCGAACTCGAGCGCGACGTGCCGGCCGACGTCGCCGTGCCGCTGACGTTCGCGTCGCGTGAGCCGCAGCTCGGCGAGCCCATTGCACTGGCCGGTTGCGCCGACGGACAACCGGTGGCGATGCGCGACGGCAGCGTGCTCGGCTTCGACGCGATATGGCTCGATCACGACGTCGAAGCGGGGCCGGGCTGGTCCGGCGCGCCGGTGCTCGATGCGCAAGGCGGCGTGCTCGCGACGCATACCGGCACGGCGGTCGGCGCGGCGCTGGCGGCGAGCGCGGTCGCCGGCGGCGTGCGGCGGATGCGCGGCAGTCGCGTCGTCTAGCCGCGCGGCGCGACCGAGACCGCCCGCGTTTCGGCGGCCTTCTGCGGCGACGGCTTCGCCTTCAATCGCGCGAACGCATCGACCGCGAGCGCCATGCCGACCAGCGCCACGATCCACAGCATCGCCTCGCGCGCGCCGCGCTGCAGCGACGCGCGCCAGCGTTCGAAGCGTTCGCGCAGGCGCCGTCCCGCGAGTGCGTGCAGCGCGACGAGCGCGAGCGGCGGCGCGATGAAGATCGCGTTGTAGACCGCCAGCAGCGGCAGCCACTGCGGCCACGACAGCTGCGCCGACGTCATCAGCGCGAGCGCGCCGAAATACGGAAATGCCGTCGTCAGCTCCACGGCGGTGATCGTCACGCCGAGCAGCCCCATCCCGACGAGGCCGGCGCGGCTCGGCTGCCTTTGCGGCGGCGGGTCCGACGCGCTCGCCTTCGGCGCGAACACGCCGTAGCCGAACATCGCGACGCCGAGCACGAGCTGCGCACCGAGCGCGACCGGGTGATCGAACCAGTGACCGAACGCCTGCGCGAACGAGCCGAATCCGAGCATCAGCGCGACGCCGAGCACGAGGTAGGTGATCGCGATGCCGGCGACGTACGCGAGCACGCGCGGCACCGGCGACGGCTGCGACAGCCAGTACAGCGCGACGGCGAGCGCCGACGGGTTGATGCTGTCGACGAGCGCGAGCCCCAGCACCGGTATCGCGGTGTCGAACATGGCGTCTTCCGGATTGGCCGAAACCGCGATTGTGCGCGATCGGCCGCGCTACTGCGCGCGCGCGGCGAACGCGACGAACCCGGCCCACAACGCCGGATGGTTGTAGCGCTCCGAGCCGACGCTCTGGTGCTGCGCGCGCGCCACGGCCGCGGCCGGCGTCGCGCCGTCGGCGAGCGCGCGGTAAACCGCTTCCATGAACGCGACGCTGTCGCGGTCGCCCACCTGCCACAGCGGCGCGATCACGTCCGGCGCGCCCGCCGCGAGCAGCGCCTGCGTGAGGCCCACCGTGCCCGCCGCGTCGATGCGCGCGCCGCCGGCGGCGTCGCACGCGCCGAGCACGACGAGATCGGCCTTCACGCCCTGCTCGACGATGTCGTGCCAGGTCAGTACGTCGAGCCCGCGACCGCCGGTTTCCGAAGCGATCAGCAATGCCGAAAGGCCCGGCGTGTCTCGGCTCGTCAGGCCGTGCGTCGCGAAGTGGACGATGGCGCCGGGCCGCGCGAGCGCCGCGAGCGCGCGGTCCTTGGTGAACGCCGCGCCGACGTGCACTTCCTGCGGCGCCGGGCGCCACAGCCGGGCGATGCTCGCCGCTTCGAGCCGGCTGCCGGGCAGGCGCGCAAGGCCGCTCGCACGGACGGTGGAGGCCGCGCCGCCCGGCGGGGTCGGGTCGGCGAACGCGTACAGCGGATGCGCGCGGCAGCAGTCGCGGCGCGCGCGCGCGGCCTCGCGCGAGCTGCCGAGCACGACGATCGCCGGCCACGCCGCGTCGGCCGGCGGCCGTTCGATCAGAAGAATCGGCGGCATCGCGGTGAGCGCGCCGTCGAGCACGACATACCAGTTCTGCGCGTTGCCGGCGATCGTCTCGTCGAGATCGATCGCGTCGCGCAATTCGCGTGCGCGCTGCTGGATGGTCTGTGCCGGCGACGACGTTTCGGGCAGGAGCCGCGCCATCTCGCCGGCGATCGCCGTTGCCTGCGCCGCGTTCGTCGTATGGCGCTCGACGAGGCCGCGCGCATCGAGCCGCCACGCGAACGTGTTCTCGTCGCCGACGAACAGCGCGAGCAGCGCCGTGTCGCGCGGCCAGCGCGTCGCGTCGACCGATGCCGCGTCGCTCGCGCCGGCGCCGGCCGCGACGCCCTGTTCGACGCGCGACAGCAGGTCGGCCATGACCACCGGCTCTGCCTGCTGTTCTTCCGGCGCGAGAATCTGCCAATGCCGCCGTACCGCGTCGTTGAGCGCGGCGAGCGTCGCGCGCCGTTCGGCCGGGTCGGCGCCGGAAGCCGGCATCGCGCCGAGCGCGGCCGAAGCGCGCAGTTCCTCGGCCCACGCGTAGCGCTCGCGCCGCGCCGCTTCGCCGTCGCCGCGCACGGACAGCGACAGCGTCAGCACGCGTTCGAGCGCGCGCCGCGCACGCGAGACGTAGTGCGCGCGATGCAGCGGATAACTTTGCAATTGTGCAACCACCAGCATGCGCCGGATCGCGTCGCGGTACGCCGTCAACGCGCGCGCCGGATCGTGGGCGGCGTACGCGGCGTCGGCGTCCACTTCGCCCGCTTCGATGGCGAACAGCGGATCGCGCGCCTGCGCGGCTCGTCGCGCGACCTGCGCGCCGGCTTCGCGCGCGGCGGCGAGGTCGCCCTGCGCGAGCGCGATGCGCGCGGCGATCAGGTCGAGCCGCTGCATGCTCGCGTAGAAGCCCTGCTTGCGCACCGCGTTGCGCGCGGCGGCGAGCGCCTCGCTCGCGGCGGCCAGGTCGTTGCGGTCGAGGGCCAGCTCGCCCTGCAGGCCGCGCGCGTCGGCGAGAATGCTCGCGTTGTCGGCCGGATCGAGCAGCCCGATCGCTTCGCGGATCGCGGCTTCGGCCTTGTCGCCGTTGCCGACCTGACGCTCGAGCGTGCCGAGATCGACCAGCGTGAGCGCCGCGCGCGGCCGGAAACCGCCGGCACGATAGCGTTCGGCGGCTTCCGTCAGGTACGTGCGCGCGCGCTCGGCGTCGGCCAGCAGCAGCGCGCCGACGCCGAGCTGGCGCAGCACGTTCGCGGTGAGGTTCGCATCGCCCACGCGCTCGGCGAGCGTGCGGGCCTGTGTCAGCGCGGCGAGCGATTCGCCGAGGCGGCCTTCGCTGCGCAAGAGCTTGGCGCCGACGATCGACGCGATGAGTTCGAACCGGGCGGTGCCGGCGCGCCTTGCCAGCGCGATCGCGGCGTCCACGTTCTGCCGCGCGCGCCCGTAGCGGGCCAGTTCCAGGTTGAGGTCGGCGAGATTGGCGAGCGAGTTCGCTTCTTCGCCCGTGTCGCCGGCCGCGTGATGCAGCGCGACCACGTCGCGGTAGCACGTCGCCGCGGCGTCGGTCGCGCCGAGGTCGCGCAACGTCAGGCAGCGGTCGTTGCCGGCCTGGCGCTTCAACGTCGGATCGAGCGCGTTCGCCGCGATGGTCGCGAACGCGGCTTCGGCCGCGGTCAATTCGCCGCGCCGGCGCAGCTGGCGCGCGGCGCCGATGTCGGCCCACTGCGCGCGCACTTCGTCGTCGATCGCGCGCCACGCGCTAGCGGCGGCGCGATACGCATCGTAGCTCGCGTCGACGTTGCCGCGCCGATGCGACAGAAAGCCGCGCGTGTGCAGCGTCTGCGCCGCGAACCACGGCGGCTGGCCGGCGCTCGAGACCGCCGCATGATCGAGCAACGTCATCGCCTCGGCGCGCGCGGCTTCGCGCGCCGGACGCGCAAGGCTCGCGTCTTCGGACGCGGCGAGCTTAGCGCCCGCCTGCGCCAGGAGCTGCAGGCCGGACGTATCGCCGGTGCAGTACAGGTGCACGCGAAACGCGCCCTTGTCGACCGACTTGGCGCGCGCGCGCACGCCGATCTCGGCGCGCGGCGGACGCAGCGCGATCGGCTCGAACGCGCGGCGCGCCGGCGGCAGGTCGATCGTTTGCGCGTCGGAGGCCAGTTCGATGTCGACATCGCGCTCCTCGAGGACGAGCAGTGCGCCGGGCGCGACGTCGTCGACCGCGATCGTCGCCGGCAGCCGCAGGGCGACGTCGCCGGCCGGCGCGGGCCGCGCGCACGACAGCGCGAGAGCGCCGTCCTGCGCCGCGGCGGCGGACGCGGCGGACAGGAGCACCAGCGCAAGAAGAGCGGCTGTCGCACGAGGGCAGGTCATGCGCCGATTGTCGGCCAGCGTTCGGGCCTGCGTAAACGGCGCGATGTCTCAATAGTCATTTCACGACATCGCCGGCGGCGGCGTTACTGGAATCCGTTCGCGAAAATCCGGTCGGCGTACGCCACCGCTACGCACGGGCTGACGCGCGACGTCGCGTCGACGAACAGGTCTTCCTGGCCGACGCCGGCGATCGCCGTCACCGAGGAATAGCCCGGCGCGACTTCGCTCGTGACGAAGCGGAGCGGCGCATGGCCGCCGGCGTCGGTCGCGATGTCCGCATAGCCGAGAAAGTGGCCGGTTTCACCGCCGCGCGGCGACGTGCACGCGCGCGTGTTGCCGTAGAGTGCCACGCGGCCGGGCCGGTTCGGCGCGCTGTCGAACGCGCCTTCGATCACGAGTTCGCCGTTGACGACCGTGGCGCGTTCGATCGTCGGATGATTGAGGCATTCGTTCGCGCCGGCGTCGGCGTCGCCGGGATCGTTCGTGAGCGAGCAGTCGCTTTCGACCGCGGCGTAGTTGACGCCGTTGCCGTAGATCCGCGAGACGACTTCGAGATATTCGATGCCCGGCGGCGTATTGCTGATCAGGTACACGCCGCCCTTGCCGTTGCCGGCGATGACGTTCTGCAGCGCGCGCGAATAGCCGCCGATGCGCGACAGGCGCGCGTTCGTCACCTGCACGCCGTCCCAGCCGTTGCCGAGCACCGGCGCCGCGTTGCGGTCGGTGCCGATCAGGTTGCCGACGACCGCGTTGCGAATCGAACGCTCGCCGTACAGGAGTACGCCCGACCACGTATTGCCCGAAACGAGGTTGCGGTCGGTCGCCGTCGTCCCGCCGATCACGTTGAACTCGCCGGCGACCGTCACGCCCCAGCGATTGGGCTTTGCCGTGACGCCGTCGGGTTCGACGCCGACGAAGCTGCCGCGCAGGTTCACTTCCGCCGCCTCGCGGTCGATGTAGAGCCCCGAGCCCGTCGCGCTGTTGACGAGCGACACGCCGCGAATTTCGGTCGGGCCGCGCGTGACGTAGAGCGCGTGCCGGTCGCCGCCGCCGGCGTCGATCACGATGCGAATCTGCGCGTTCGTGCCTTCGCCGAGCGTGTTCGCGCTCGAGCCGGGCTGCGTATAGCCGTCGATCACGACCGGCTGCGTGATCTTCAGTTCCGAGCCGAGCACGATGCGTCTGGGCTGCGCCGGATCGCCGGGGATGTCGAAGACGATCGTGTCGGTCGCCGCATCCGCGTTCGCGAGCGCGACCGCGCGGCGCAGGCAGCGATCGGCGAGCGTGCAGGTGTCGGCGGTCGAATCGACGACGTACGTCGCGGCGTTCGCGCCGCCGCAGGCGAGGGCGATCGCCAGAAACCCGATGTGTCGCATGATGACTCCGTTCGCAAGGTCTTTGCCGGCTTCGCTGCCGGTGCCCCGAAAGGACGGGATCGGGTGACCGATCCTGTCAGTCCGGCAGACGAGGGCCGGGCAGTCGCTCCGTGGCGCGTGATAGGCGGCGCCGCATTTGTGCGCTAGTTCCGTTCGGGCACTTGATTGCCGGGCCTCGCCCGGCGATACGACGGCGCGCCGCACCTGCTAGCGGCGCATCGCCGCGATGCGCACGTCGAACGCTCAGGGGTTCCGTGTGCGACGCGAGCCGGCAATCAAGGCCCGTTGCGAGCTCTGCCGTGCCGCCGCGATCTTCGCGGTGCGTGTTCGTTTTCTCCGACTCCTACGTTTGCTGACTCGAAGCCGTCGTGGTGGACGGTCTTGAGAGAGAGCGAATGCAACGCGAACCTTTCAAAGCGCGCGGCCCGGCGCCGCGCGGCGAGCGCGTGCGGCTGCACGCCATTCCCCTGATCGCACTGGCCGCGCTCGCCGCGGGCGATGCGCCGGCGCAGTTCTCGATGAACGCGCACGCGATCGTTTCCGCCGGCGGCACGATCCGCTCCGCTGGCGGCTGCTACGCCGTCGCCGCGACGGTCGGCGAACCGGCCGGCGGCCGCATCGCCGGCGGCGCGTTCGCGATCGACGCCGGCTTCCAGGCCGGCCCCGGCCGGGTGCGCGGCGACCAGCTGTTCCGCGGCGGCTTCCAGGAGTGCATCTGATGAATACGTGGCGAAAAATTCTACGCGGCGCCGCCGCCGCACTCGTCTTCGTGGCCGCGTCGGCCTGGGCGCAGCCGGTGCCCCAGCTGCCGGACTTCGTCTACCAGGGCCGGCTGACGCAGAGCGGCGCACCGGCGAACGGCAACTTCGACCTGACGTTTGCGCTCTTCACGCTGGCGAGCGGCGGCACGCAGGTCGGCGCGACCGTCGTGGAGAACGACTATCCGGTGACCGACGGCCTCTTCACCGTGTCGCTGAGCTTTCCCGGCGCATTCGCGGGCACGCAGCTGTTCCTGCAGGTGACGGTCGAAGGCACCGCGTTGTCGCCGCGCCAGGCCGTGGCGACGGCACCCGTCGCGCAGTACGCGCTGTCGGGCGTCATCGGCGGCGCCGCCGGCGGCGATCTTGCCGGCACGTATCCGAATCCGTCGATCGGTTTCGGCGCGGTGACGAACTCGAAGATCGCCGCCGGCGCCGTGACGAACAGCAAGCTCGCCGACGCGTCGGTCACCGCGTTGAAGATCGCTACGGGTGCGGTCGGCACGTCGGAAATCGCGAACGGCGCCGTCGGCACGTCGCAGATCGCGAGCGACAGCATCACGCGCGGCAAGATCGCCGGCGGCTACTCGAACGGCGCGATCGCCGTGACGGTTGCCGGCAACGACTGCAACGAATACGACATCGGCGTGCCGGGCGCGCAGACGAACGACATCGCGATCTTCAACCTGCAGGGCAGCGCGAACCTGCCGCCGAACATGTTCATCCAGGCGATCAAGGTGCCGTCCGCGGGCCTGGTGACGATACGCGCCTGCAACGTCGGATCGACCACGCAGTCGACCGGCGACATCGGTGTCTACGTGCTGACCTTGCGTTGACCGTGTTGCGCTGAGCGCTTCCGCGCAGCCGAAGGATACCGCGGCCTCGCGCCGCGGTATCAGTCGTTGCGCGAACGCCGTTTTCGTCGCAATCGGCCGATGTCTTTCAACGCGATTGCGCGTCGACTGCGGGCCCTGCCAGGAGCCCGAACGATGCCGCGACACCCCGCTCCCTTCCGGCGCCGCCGCTGTTTCTCGTCGCCGGCGCGGCATCGGCGCAACTGCCCGATGTCGAACCGAACGTCGGCCTCAAGCGCCTTGACAGCGCCGGCCAGCTGGTCGGCGGGCACGTGCGCGCGCTCGCGCGCCAGGCCTGCAGCCGCATCCTCGTCGGCGGCGACTTCGTGCAGACCAGCACGGGCGTCGCGCGCACCGACATCCTGCGCCTGAAGCGCGACGGCACGCTCGACCCGGACTTCGAGGTCACGGTCAGCTCCAACGGCGCCACCGCGATCAACGCGATCGTCGTCGAAGGCGACTTCGTCTACGTCGGCGGGCGTTTCGAAAAAATCAACAACGTCGCGCGCAGCAACATCGCCAAGCTCACGCACGACGGCACGGTCGTGGCGGCGTGGTCGGCCGACTGTCGGGCCGACCGACGTCGTGCACGCGATCGCGGCCGGCGGCGGCAAGGTCTGCGTCGGCGGCGATTTCAGCGCGCACGACCTGTGGGACGTCGGCCGGCTCGACGCCGCGACCGGCGCGATCGACCTCAACGGGAGGCCGCAGCCGAACACCGCCGTGCGCGCGCTCGAACTCGTCGGACCGTGGCTCTACGCGGGCGGCAGCTTCACCGGCACGACGCCGGCCGCGTACGCGCGCCTCACGCGTCGACGCGGCGGGCATCGGCGCGATCGACGCGAACTGGCGCCCGGGCGCCGACGCGAACGTGCTGGCACTGTACGCGGACCGCGCCCGCGCGCGGCTGTACGTGGGCGGCGAATTCGCCGACGTCGCCGCGACGCGTCGCGACGGCCTCGCGCGTTTCGGGCAGATCGTCGACCCCGACGTGATTTTCGCCGACAGCTGGGAGATCCAGAGGCGTTAGGGCGATCGCGCCTTGCGTTCGCGCGCGCGGCGCGGAACACTGCGCCGCGCATCGCAACCCCGGAGTCGAGCATGAGTCATCAAGGCAGCTGTCATTGTGGAAAGATCGCATTCGAGTTCGACGGCGAGGTCGGCAAGGCGATCGAGTGCAATTGTTCGTTGTGCAGCCGTCGCGGCTACCTGCTGACGTTCGTGCCGAGCGCGAACTTCACGCTCAAGACCGACGCTGAGAACCTGTCGACGTACCGGTTCAACAAGGAAGTGATCGCGCACCATTTCTGCGCGACCTGCGGCTGCGCGCCGTTCGGCGAAGGCGCCGATCCGCAGGGCAACAAGATGTTCGCGGTGAACCTGCGCTGCGTCGAGGGCATCGATCCGGCCGGGCTGTCGGTCCAAAAGGTCGACGGGCGCAGCCGCTGATTCTTAGCCGAACCAGCCGCGCCGCGCGGGATCGGCGGCGCGGACTTCCAGCCACGCCTGCGCCCGCTCGCGCCCGAGCTCGCGCAGGCGCTGCAAGAATGCCGCGTGGGTATTGAGCGGCGTACGCGCCGCGCCCGCGCCGAACGATTCCTCGGGCTCCACCAGGTGCAGCTGCAGGCCGCGCAGGCGCCGGCCGAGCCAGGCGACCGGCATCGTGCCGTCGAGGTTCTGCCGCGCGCGGCGCAGCATCGCCACTTCGCGCAGGAACGTCGTCGAGAAGCCGAGTTCGGCCACGCGCGCGGCGATCTCGCGCGCGCTCGTCGGCACGAGCGCGTGTTCGCGCGGCTGCACCAGCACGCACAGCACGTCGCGGCTCGCGCATTCGTACACGAGCGGTTCGAGCGCGGGATTGCCGGCGTAGCCGCCGTCCCAGTAGGCCTCGCCGTCAATGACCACGGGCGCGAACAACTGCGGCAGGCACGTGGAGGCGATGAGCGCGTCTTCGTCGAGCCGCGCGTTGTCGAACAATACGAGCGCGCCGTCGCGTACGCGCGTGGCGGCCACGAACAGCTTGAACGGCGCTTGCCGGCGCAGGCGCTCGAAGTCGAACAGCCGCGCGACGATCGCGCGCAGCGGATTGATGCCGAGCGGATTGATCGTCGTCGGCGCGAAATGCCGCGACATGCCGGCGAGCCACGATTGCAGTCCGAGTCCGGCCGGCCCCGCGAACGCCCATTGCAGCATGCCGTTCTGGTGCGCGACGGCGTCCCAGAGCGCGGCGAGCGTCGCGCGCGCGCCGTCGCGGCCGTCCTCGATCCACCCTTGCGCGAGCGCGACCGCGTTCATCGCGCCGCTGCTCGTCGCGCTGATCGCTTCGATCGACAGCGCGGGCTCTTCGAGCAGGCGGTCGAGCACGCCCCAGGTGAACGCGCCGTGCGCGCCGCCGCCTTGCAGCGCGAGCGCCAATGTCAGATCGCGGGCGAGCGTAGCCATGCGTCGATCATGGCGCAGGTTTGCGCAACGCAGCAAACCGCGACGCTACGATTTCGCGACGGTTTCCTTGAACGGATTGCGCTGCGGCGCCTCGTGCGGCGCCACGCGCGCGAAGATTTCGCGCACGAGCGCGTTGACCGCCGGCACGCGATGGCGCAGCCACACGTGGCTCGAATGCGCGGTTGCGCCGAGCGACGCCTTCGGTTCCATCGCGGTACGGCCGAAGCTGAGTTCAGTGCAGCGCAGCTCGATCGCGTCTTCCACGAGCGTCTGCAACAAGCGCAGATACAGCGGCACGTTCGCGTTCACGGCGTAGTCGAAGCCGACGTAATAACCGAGCGCGCGCTCGCCGTCCTTGATCGTCGTGATGAAGCCGACGATGGTCTCGTCGTTGCGGATCAGCGTGCAGCGGAAGCGGTCGGCACCGGCCAGGCGCGCGAGCGCGCCGAAATAGCCGGGCGGCAGCGCCGACAGCCGCGTGCCGGCGCGGCTTTCGACTTCGCCGTACAGCGCGTGCAGCCGCGCGTCGTGCAGGGTCGCGTCGGCGTTGCGCTCGACGCGGTAGCCCGCGTCGTCGACCGCCTTGACGATCTTCTTCGCCTTGCTGCGATAGTTCGACGTGAGATCGGCGAGATAGTCGTCGAAGTGCCGCCAGTGCGCGCGGATCGGCATCGCCATCTCGGCTTCCGTCTGCATCGGCCGATAGCTGAAGTCGCGCAGCGGCTGCGCGGCGGACGAACGCGCGTCGTCGAGATCCTTGATCATCACGTAGTCGATCTGCCCGTGCAGGCGATCGGCGCGGCGAATGCGGTACAGCGCTTCGGCGACGCCGTGCCATAGCGTGCCGGGGTCGACGTCCGGCGCGAACGCGAGCCCGTGAAAGCCGCTCGACACGAGCGAGCCGCACACGAGGAGGCGCGTCTTTATGCGATCGAGCGCGTTCTTGCGCACGCGTGAATCGGGCAGGTTGGCGAGCTGGCTGCCGCGCACCTCGAGCACCTGCGCCGCGAGCGCGACGATCGGTGCTCCGTCGCGGTAGACGAGCGCGTAGCGCTGCTGCATGCCGTTCGGCGCGTGCGTTTCGAGCAGGCGGCGATAGTCGCGCGACATGAAGAACGACGCGTCGCGCGCGAGGCTGTCCCAATGCGCACCGTTCAAGAAGTCGACGCGATCGGCGAGCGCGCACGACAGGCCGCTCGGTGTCGCGCGCTTGTCGTGACGGCCGATCGCGGCCTTGACGTTGTCGACCGCGCGCTGTAATCCCTTGGCCATGACGATCTCGCGAGTGAGGTTGCGCCGATGGTAGCCAAACCCCGCGCGGCGTGCCGACGCGTGGAAACACTTCCACATCACGTCGGAGGTTCCATGCGCTACGCATTCGCAGTCGGCCTGCTGTTCGGAACGTTCGCGGCGAGCGCCGTCGCGCAGGAAGAAAAGCTCGAAACGATCGTCGTCACCGGTTCGCGCCTCAGCTATCGCGATCTGCTCGACACGCCGGCCGTGTCGATCCGCCGGCCTGGCGACTATCTCCTGCTCGGCGTCACGCTCGTCAACGACACGCGCAACGAAACCGCGCGGCACGACGAGATCTACGCGACGATCCGCAAGATGGCCGCGACCGCCGGCAAGCGTTTCGATCTCGTCTACGGCGATACGTTTCTTACCGTGATCGGCGGCGCCGGCGACGACAAGATGCCGCTCGGCAAAGACGACAAGCGCCCCGACGTCAATCGCGCGCAGCTGTTCGTGCGCGCCTCGATCGGCGGCGATCCGTCGCGCGCCGAGGCGCTGACGCGCGACCTGCGCGAATTCGTCGCGAAAGCCGAGCGCGTCGGCCGCACCGAGATCGACGCCGACACCGAAACCGCGCTGAGCTTGACGCGCCCGGAGCGATTTCGCTACGACCTCGTCAAGGCGATCGCCGACGACACCGCGAAAGTGCGTGCCGAACTCGGCGCCGGCTGCGAGGTATCGATCGAGGGCTTGAGCACGCGCATCGAATGGCAGCGCGTGTCGGCGTCCGAGCTGATGCTGTACATCCCGTACACGATGAAGATCGAGGGGTGCGGTCCGGCGAAGACGTAAAGACCGCGCCGCAGCGGCGAGCGACGCCTCTAAGGGAAGCGGGCGGAGGGTCGTCGGTTGCTTCCCGTCGTCGTTCGGGCCGGGTCCGCTGCGGCGCGGTCTTGAGCCAAGGACGGAAAGCAATGCGGAAAGCTGGCACAGCCATGGCTTGCAGTGCCGCGCAATCCCTGCGTGCGAGGAATCGCACGGTCGCGACAGCTAGGGATGCCGTCGCGGAGGCGACGTGCGACTTGGGGAGTGCGCATGGACATTCGCCGGCTCGTCGTTGCCGTTGGTTGGGTCTGGAGTTTCGCTATCGGCATGCCGGCGATCGCCGGCGATCGCGAAAAGGCGGCAGGTGACTGCGCGGTCGCGCTGTTGTGTTCGGAGAGCGAAAAAGCCGACGTAGCGTCGACATGCCTGGGCGAGTTCCCGACGTTCGCGGAGGGTTGCCGCTCGACGCTCGGCGAGTTCGCCGAACGCGACAAGGGTGCGACCGATGTCAGCCGCGCTTTGTCCGCGATCACGTCGAGCAGTCCGGAACGGCGCGATGTCGCGCTCGCGTCGCACTGCGACGTCGGTAGCGACTGCGCGCGCGTACTCGATGTCGCCGAGCCGAAGCCGTTGCTGCGATTCGTCGAAAATCAGTGCCGGAACATCGATGCGGCGATCTGGCGCCGCCGCGCCGGCCTGGATCCGCATGCGCCGGACGAATCGACGCTGCGGCGCTGCGCGCTCGCCGTCAAGCGACTGGAGCGCGCGTCGACGCAGGCATCCTGGAGTCGTGCTCAACAGCAGCGCCGCGATGCGTTGATCGAACACTGTGCGGCTGTCGAAACGTGTCAGACCGGCGCGGCGGATCGTTGCGACGACCTGCCGCTCTGCGTGGCAGCCGTCCACAAAGCGACTTGCGACGGTATTTCCGGTTGCACGGACTGGTTTCGCAAACGCGCGAACGCGTGGCAGCGACAGCAGCAATTGGACGAACGCAACCTGCAGGAGCAGGAGCTCAAGCGCAAGCGGGAAACGGAGGCCGCCGCCGACCGGCTCGCCGAAGAACGCAGAGCGAACCGCGCGCAGCAGCTTGCGGAGTTCGTTGCGCAGGGTCAGTACGCGCGACGCACTGCATCTGAAAGGGAGAGTGCCGACCGATATCGCGAAGCCTACGAGCAGCAGGGCAGGCGACTGGCGGAGCTGACGGAACGCCAGATCACTTCCCTGGGCGGCTCCTTCGACAGGTTGAACGACACATTCGGACGGATCGCCTCCGTGTTGGGCGCAACGAAGGATCCCTCCGGCGAAGTGCGGCCGCAGCTCGATCCCGATCAGCCGATCGACACGATCTATCCGACTGCGGAGAAGATCGAATATGCGATCGTGACGCTGCCCGATCCCCGCGTACCGCGGCATCGACGCAGCTACGAGATGGCGTTGCGCGCGATGATCGCGGGCCTGGCCGACGACGACTACGTACTGGATCGCTACTATTTTCCGTGGCAGGACTACAGCGGAAAGCTGGCCGATGCGGGCGACCGCTGGACGTCGGCCGACCAGACCGACGATGGCAGGCACGGCGTGCTCGTGTTTCGCCGCGACAACTGGCGCACGTCCGCCGTCGGCTGCGGCAGGACGAGCGTGCGCGTGTTCTACGTCGTCGCCGAAACGGTGACCTATGGCGTGCAGAACAAGGCGATGCGCAATGCGCTCGTGCGCGCAGCCGACGAGGTGCTCGGCAATCCTGCGTATCCAAAAACTGCAAGCAAAGACAAAAGGATCGAAGCATCGCCCTGTGTGCCCGTCGACTCGCAAGTGGTGCACAGCTACCTCGATGTGCCGACAGTCGTCGGCGAGGCGATGTTTCGACCGGAAGAAAAAAACGGGACCATACGGTCTTCGTCGTCGGTCCGACGTTTTCGAGTTCGCTGAGCAGCATCAAGGCGGCGGCGGACGACATTTACGGTCATGAGCGCGTGGTCGTACCGGCCAAGGTCCGCGCGTACGTGGCAACACTGCGGCGCAAGATCGAAGCGGTCGAGAAAAGCGCGGAGGTCGCGGCGCAGGTGCCTCAGTTGCCGGTCTTCAAGAAACTGCTGCGCGGTGCCGATCGCATCGTCGAGTCGAGGTCGGCCGAGACGTTGCCATGTCCTCTCGCGTCCGACCGAGAATCCGCGAATGACGCCAAGGACCTGCGGGACGTCGCGCAGAAGATATGCGTGTATTTCATGGCCGAGCGCGGCCGCGACTCAACCGAAGGGCGGCAGTTGCCGAACATCGAGAAGACCGAGGTGCGTGCCGTCAGCGTCTCGACGACGGTCCAGTCGAACCGCGAGATCAATCTTGCCGGCGGTGCGGAGGATTCGCGCTTTCGCTTCGTCAGTGTCGCCGTAGGCGATGAGTACAAGCTCGGCGAAATACTCAAGAACGTCGACGTCGACAGGATTGCCATACTGTACGAATCCACTTCGTTCGGGCGTGGTGCAGCACAGACGCTGCAGGATCTCGTCAAAAAAAGAGATGACGGCCTGCAACTGACGCACGCGGCGTTTCCTCCGAATATCGCGAGCCTGCGCAAGCGCATGCGCGACGCCGACGAGGCGAACCGCAAGAAATTCGGCATCGTCAGCCTTGCCGCCGACAACGTTCATCTGCCGATCGAGGAAACCGCCGAGAACGGCAATGAATACCCCGATGGCGGCCGCTCGGCGCTCACGCTCGCTTCCGCGGATCTGCATCTACGGCAACTGATCGATGACTTGAGCCGCCGCAAGCGGCCGGGACTTGTCATCGTTGCGGCGACCGACGTGCGCGACAGGTTGTATCTGTTCGATCGCATCGGCCGCGAGCTGCCGGAGGCGCGCCTGGTCGATCTCGAAGCGGATCTGCTGCTTGCGCATCCCGACTATGTGCATGCGACGCGTGGCGCGTTGATGCTCTCGTCGACGACGCTCGTCGGCGACGACCTCATTGCGCCGAAGGACGCGTCGAAAGACGACGTGAAGGATTCGCCGTTGTGTCCGCAGGCGGCGAAAGGCGGCGGTGCGATGCTGAGTTTCGACAGCGACCGGCAGGCGCTGATGTACTGGCTGATGCGCTGTCTCGACGCGACGATCGTGCGCAGCGACACCGTCGTTCCCTATCGTATCGGTCGGGCCGGCCCAATCCGCGAGAACGCGGGTTCAGTACTGTCAATGCGCGGCGGATATGCGGCCGGACCGGCGAAGGCCTACGGTTTCGTATTGCTTGCAGCGATGCTGGCGCTGCTGTTGCGCATCGCGCAGCGGACGACGTACGTCATCGAGCCACCCGACTCGGCGTTGCCGCTGGGCGCCCCCTGGTGGGGCGCAGGTCTAGTGAACTACAAGGTCATCGGTTTCTGGTGCGCGTCCTGTGCCGGTGCTCTGCTGTTGTTCTTTCCGCTGGGCGTGCAGAATCCCTTGGTTCCCGTTTCGTTTGTTCGCGCGCTCTCGTCCTCGACCGCCGAGCCGCTGCTGCGCTTCATGCAATGGTCGTTCGCCGCATTGGCTTGCGGCTCGCTGATCTTCGCGTTCGCAATCAGTCGTCGGCTGCGATGCTGGGTGCGTTATGCCGAGCATCTTGTACGTGCAGCCGGCGGCGACGAACTGCACGATTGGTCCACGATTGCCGGTTCGAAACCGCGTTTCGTGTCGACGCCGATACAGGCGGGCCTCTCGACACTGTTGCTCGATGCACCGAACTTCACGCCGCCGGACAATGCGACGTGGCGCGGCCGGCTCGTCGCCTTCGAGGCCGGCTTTGGTGACGATCTTGCGGCACGCATGGCTTTGCGCGAGCTTTTCTGGCCGAGCCTGCGCACGCTGGCGCTGGCGGGACTCGCGATCCTGGTGTCTTGCGTCGGCATTCTCATGCTGTCGCTGCTCTATCCTGTGCCCTACCGCGGGGTACCGATGACGCTGGGGCTCGTCGTCGCCGTGCTCGCGACGATCCACTACGTCGGCAACACGATCGCATTCGAGCGCAGCAGCCTGCTCAGCCGCCTGTTCTGCGGCACCGACAAAGGCTTGCAGCTGTCGACGCAGTTCATGGCGGTCGTACTGAGCCCGGTCGTGCTGCTGATTCTTTCGATCATCGCCGCCGATCAGCCGGGCGTGCTCGAGTGGAGCGGCGGACTGGCGAAGATACTGACCGGCGGCCGCTAGCGCCGGGACCATCGCACAGAGGGAGGATGCAAACGTGAAGTATTACGGAATCTTCGATGCGCCGACGCCGGTGCAGGGGCAGCAGCAGTCGGGCGATACGCCGGACGAGAAACGCCAGCGCGAAGTGCTGCGCCTCGCGATCGAGATGAACGACTCTTCGCAAGTCTTCGAACTCGTTCGTTTGCGCGACCTCGACGAGAGCACGAACCTCGACGAGTTTACGGTTGCCAATCGCCTGCGTGCCGAACTCGGTGCGCAGAAAATCACGCTGCTGGCTGTCGGACGCGGTGCGGAATTCGCGGTGCGGGTGCTCGCCGAGCTCGCAAAGCTCGACGCCGATGCCATCGCCGCCGGCCGTTACCGGCGTGGCGTCGCGAACCTGATCCTGATCGTACCGAAGCTCGATCCCGATGCGTTCGCGGCGGAAGGATCGAGTCTGCGAATGTCGGCGCTGGCGAGCGCCGTTTGCGATCACATCGTCGTCTTTCACGGCACGGGTTGTCTGCCGACGCCGGTCTGCCGCGAGACCGGCATGGCCGGCTCGCTCGGGCACGTCGGGCCGGCTCGCGCTTGCCTCGGCAACGTGCTGTGCGTCGACATATCGCATCTGACACTCGCCCATCTGCCTTGCGTGAAGGCGGCGATGGAGTCGCTCGAAGTGCTCGGTCTCGTCGGCCGCGCGGTTGCCGGCACCGGCAGCACGGCGCTCGCCGAATTCGCCAAGCGCATGCACTGCTGCCCGTCGAAGCCCGCCGCATGACCGATGCTGCGGGAGCCGAAACCGGCTCCCGCAGCCTTGCGATCAATTCGGCTTCGAGTAGCAGACGCTGAACCCGCCGCTGCCCGAATACGAATACGGCCGCCAGCGGTACGTGCCCGCCGTGCCGTTGTAGCTGACGCTTTCGTTCGACGTCGAGGTGATGCCCTCGGCCACCTTGCTCCACGTCGAACCGCTCTGCTTTTGCAGCTCGAGTTCGAAGTCGGCGTTGCCCGGGCCCGCGCTCGTGCCCGCGTGCGTGCCGCTGCCGGCCGACGCGTACGACGGCAGCAGTACCTGAGCGCCGGTGCCGGTCAGCGCGCCCACTTCGAGCGTGCCGCTGCATCCGCCGCCATACGCGGCCGAGATGCTGACGTTCGACGTCGCCGCGTCCGACACCGCGAGCACGTACCACGTACCGGCCGCCGGATTGGTAATTTTGCACGCTTCCACATTGGTGGTTCCGGTCGACTGGCACGTCGCATTGCTCGTCGTCGGAGCCGACCCCTGTTTGACATAGATGTCGATGTCGCCGGTACCGCCCCAGGTATTGAACGAGATCGCCTGACGACCCGCCGGCACGTCGATCTTGAACACGCGCTGCGCGCCGGCGGCGCCGGACACGCCGGTGACCGCCGTGTAGTTCGACAAGGTGGTCTCGGTGCCGCCGCCGCCGCAGCTCGACGACAGGCAGCTGCCGCCCTCGACGCGGTTGCGGATCACCTGCGCCGGCTGCGCGCCGAAGCCCTTGTTGAAGTTGATGCCGGTGCTGGTGAGATGGCAGTAGCTCATGATGGTGCCGCCGCCGGACGGGATGCCGGGCAGCGCGCAGCCGCCTTCGGTGCTGCCGGCGCAGCTGTCGATCGCGGTGTTGTTGCCGTTCCAGACGCAGGCATGCGTATGCCGCGAGCCGAGCAGGTGGCCCGCCTCGTGCGTGATCACCGACACCGTCCACGAGTACGTCGGCACGTTGCTGTACGAGGTGTTGATGCCGCTCGTGCACATGCTCGCCGAACGACTGGCGTTGCAGATGCCGGAGAAGCCGGCCGCGACGCCGCCGCCGAGCGAGCGGAACGTGACGAGCTGCGCGATCGTGCCGGCGAAGCTCAACGCGCGGCTCGACTGGAAGCTCGACAGGTTCGCGGTCGAGCTCGAACCGTTGTACGGATCGGCCGACGTCCAGATGTACAGTTGTTGCAGCTTCAGCGTGATGCCGTCGTTCGCGTAGATCGTCGCGGAGTTGTTGAAGATGCCGGTCAGGAAGTCGGTCGTGGCCTGCATGCTGCCGCGGTTCGTGTACACGTCGTACTCGGCTTCGAGCCACTGCGTCGCGCACTTGACGGTTTCGGCCGCGTCGGGCGCCGGCGCCGCGGCGTCGACCGCGCGGTCTTCCCAGTACTCGGCGAAGCTCGACGGCTGACCCTTCTCGTCCATCGCGCAGGTCGGCGCGCGCGACTGGTCGATCAGACTCGTCTCGGCGTAGACGACGTGGCGGTTGTCCTTGTTCGCGCCGTCGAGACGGCCGACCACCCAGTTGCCGTCGGTCGGCGTCGAGAACGTGCCCATGATCTCGCGATCGAACACGCTGATCGCCGCGAACGAGCCGGCTTCGCCCTTGACCACGCCGCGATAGTGCAGGCCGCGATGCAGTTTCGACGTGTCTTCGCCGCCGCTGCCTTCGATCTTGAAGTCGGCCGCGAAGATGTCGTGCTGCACGAGTTCGAGTTCGACCTCGCCGCGCTCGCGCGTCGGCAGCACGAGCGTCATCGAACGCGGCTGGCGGCGGTTGAGATTCGCCAGCGCCTCGGGCGCAAGATCGAGCAGCGCGCCGCCGCTCAAGGCCTGTCCCGTTTCGGCGTTGCGGCTTGCCGCCTGCGTTTGCTCGCGGAATACCGAAACGCGGGCGAGCGCGTCGGCCTTGCCGCGCACGGCGTCGACCTGCCGCGCGAGCGGGCTTTGCCCCGCGTGGTCTTCCGGCGTCGCGGCGCCGAGATTCATCGCCGCGAACAGCAGCGCCGGCCCGAACAGCCGTGCGATGCGGCGCATGCCGGCCTGCGAGCGGCCGGCGGTGTATGACTTCGACATGTTCCCCTCCCGTTAACGTTGCGTTGGCCTCGCGGCCGTTCGAACGTCCTTGTCAGGAGAAGCGGAGGGCGATGGTGTCGACGCGCGTCAGGGACGTGCGGCGACATCGCACAATGGTCGACGCAGGCTCGCGCCGCGGTCGCCCGCGTCGTTCGCGCTGCCTCGTCAAGCCGGACGCGACGGTGCCCCCCGGCGCCGTCGCGGCTTTCCGTATCCCCGGAACATCCGCTCCCGATCCCGGCGCGCACCTTTACGCCGTTTGCGAGAAAATTCCACACGCAAATGAGATAAATGAGGACATGTCACATAAGCAATAAGAATACGTCTTGCAACTTGTCGCTTATCCGCGCCGGCTGCGGCGAAAAAAGCCAAATGATGCGGCGCGGCACGATTCAAACGCCGGTTCGATGGCACCGGTGGCATCGCCGACAATGCGAAAAACGGTACGGCGTCGCAGTTCCCGCATGTCGTGCAATCGGTGCTTGACCATGCGAAACACGGACGGCGTACGCTCGCGCCGCTCGCCTTCCTGCCGACATTCGCGGAGTGCTCATATGGGTCGATCGATCGTGATGTTGTTGCTCGCGAGCGCCGTGCTCGCCGCGTCGGCGCACGCCGCGCAGCGCACGAGCGTCGCAACCGGCCGCTGGAGCGCGCCGGCGACGTGGGCCGGCGGGCAGGTACCCGCCGACGGCGACAGCGTCGTCGTCGCGGCCGGCACGGAGGTGACCTACGACGTCGCCGCGCGCACCGTCGCAGGCATGGTCGTCGAAGCCGGTGCCGCACTGCGCTTCGATCCGGATGCGTCGTCCGCGCTGTCGTCGAGCGCGAACGTCGTGATCGAAGGCCGCCTGACGATGCGGCCGGCCAACGCGTCGGTCGACCAGTTGCTGCAATTTACCGGTGTGAACGAAGCGGCGTTCGTCGGCGGCGGCATGGTGCCGCTCGCGACCGACGTCGGCCTGTGGGTGATGGTCGACGGTCAGCTCGATCTCGTCGGCACGCCGCGTTCGGGCTGGCTGCGCCTGGCGGGCGGCATCGCCGCGGGCGCGACGGCTGCGACGCTCGACGCCGCGCCGACCGGCTGGCGCGCCGGCGACGAGATCGTCGTGGCGCCGACCGAACCGCCGACCGTCGACGAACCGGCGTTCGACGGTTTCGACGCCGCGACCCTGACCCAGGTTGCCGGTGCCGCGATCGCGTGGAACACGCCGGCGGCGCGCGCGCATCCGCGCGTCGAGAACCGCTGGAGCGCCGAGGTGATGAACCTGACGCGCAACGTGCGCATCGAGGGCCGGAGCACCGGCCGCGCGCACGTGTTCATCCATTCGCGCCGGCCGCAGACGGTCAACTACGTGCAGATCCGCTACATGGGGCCGCGCAAGCCTGCCGAGGTCGGCACCGACCCGGTGCTCGGCCGCTACGGCCTGCATTTTCACCACGGCTACGACGGCAGCCGCGGCTCGCAGGTGATCGGCACGGTGGTGCGCGACACCGGCGCGCACGCGTTCGTGCCGCACCTGAGTCACGGCATCGCGTTCCACGACACCGTCTCGTACACGACGTATGACGAAGCGTACTGGTGGGATCTGTCGCCCGACACGGTCACGTGGGGCGACGAGACGCACGACACGGTGTACGATCACGCGCTCGCCGCGCGCGTGCTCTACGATCCGCCGTTCCGCGGCTACCGGCTCGGCGGATTCAGCCTGGGGCAGGGGCTGCGCAACGTCCTGCGCGACAGCGCCGCGGTCGGCGTGCGCGGCAACGGCGAAGCGTCGGGCTTCAACTGGCCCGAATCGAGCGGCGCGAGCCAGGAGCACGGCGTGTGGGATTTCTCGCGCGGCAACGTCGCGCACAACAACGCCGTCAACGGCGTGTTCATCTGGCAGAACGACAACGAGCGCCATCTGCTGGCGAATTTCGACGCCTATCACAACGGCCGCTACGGCCTGCGTCATGGCGCGTACGTCAATATCTACCATTACATCAATGGAACCCTGTACGGCAACGGCGACGGCGCGCTGTACCTGCAGGCCGTATCGGCAGGCCCGCTCGCGTCGCGCTTCGACCGCATGACGTTCGACGGCGGCGACATCGTCGACTACCTGATCGTATCCGACGACCACACGTCCGACGGCACCGTCGAGCCGACCGTGTTTCGCGACGTCGTGCTGCGCCGCGCGCGCGTGGCGGCGGTGCACATCGGCCTGTCCGACCGCGACAATCCCGACGCGCTCGACTTCGAGTATCCGACGTTCGCGACGCCGGCCGACGTCGTGTTCACGCCCGACGCGCCGGACGCGAACGTCGTGCGCATCCAGACCGGCGCGGCGAGCGCCGTGCGCGTCACCAAGGCCGGCCGCACGACGATCGCGCCGTTCGCGCGCGCCGACGCCGACCACAGCCTGCCGCAAAGCTCGCTGACCGCGCCGCTCGGCGGCTCGGTGCTGTCGGGCACCGCGACGCTCGAAGCGTATGCGTTCGACGACACCGGCATCGCGCGAATCGACCTGTACGTCGACAACGTGCTGCGCGGCAGCGCGACCGCGCCGCCGTACCGCTACTCGCTCGTCACGGCGCCGCTCGGCGCCGGCTGGCGCACGTTCCAGCTCAAGGCGACCGATCTTGCCGGCAATGTGAACTATTCCAATATCGCCAGCTATCGCATCGACGACGGCGGCGCGCCGCAACCGCCGCAGCCCCCTGCGAACGACCGCGAGGCGCCGACGGTGAAGCTGTTCACGCCGGTCAAGAATCAGGTGGTCTCGAACACGACGGCCGTCACGGCCGACGCGCACGACGATTTCGGCGTGTCGAAAGTGGAGTTCTATGCGTCGAATCTCCTGATCGGCACCGACACGAGCCTGCCGTATGCGCTGTCGTGGGATACGCGCGGTGTCGCCAACGGCGCGTACACGATCGCCGCCCGCGCGTACGACTACTCGGGCAACGTTGCGAGCGACGAGGTCATCAACGTCATCGTCGCGAATACGACGATCGACCGGATTTTCGCGAGCGGTTTCCAGCCCTGATCGCGACATCGGCCGCCTTGGGGCGGCCGACGCGGATCGCGGCGCGCCGGCATCACGCCGTCAGCGCGTAAAGAAGCACTCCATCGCGCGGCGATAGTCGGTGGCTTCGGTGCGGGTGTCCTGGTTCGTCGCCAGACAGCCGGCGAGGCGCGCGCTGTTGGGCGACACCGCGCCGAATTCGCGGGCCATGCGGTTGATGACGTCGTAGGCCAGCATCTGCGCCTCGACGCAGTCGTAGAACGACGCCTTGGTGTCGAGCCGGAAGCAGTACATGCCGAGCCGGTTGCGCTCTTCGCGGCGCTTGCGCATGACGGCTTCGCGTTCGCGCTGCTCGCGCATGTACGCGGTTTCCGCGAGCGGCACGGCGACGCGGCAGGCAGCCGCGGTCCAGTTGCCGGCGGCGTCGCGGCATTTGTAGGTGACGGTGCCGCTCGACGCGGACATCGCCATGGCGAGCGCGATCAGGATTTGCATAGGCCCTTCCCCCTGGACGGGCACACTGGGTTGATGGGGGGATTCCTGTCCCTTTTACGCTCGGACGTTCCGGCCGACTGCGCCGTCGCACGCGTCGTCGGCCGGCACCAAAGTAGCGCGTTTGCGTTTACGGTCAAGAGGCAGCGAATGCGCTTTGTGCGCGGGTGCTCGGTTTGCGCACGGAATGCGACGGACGCACCGCGACGCGCGTTCAGGCGCGGCGCTTCTCCAGCCGCCAGGCGACGCCCGCCAGCACGAGCCAGGCGAAGAAGAACGGCCAGCGCGAGCCCTTCGTCGGCGCGCCGCCGTCGCCCCCGGCGCCGCCGACGAGCGCGCGCGTCGCGGCGATCGTCTGCGCGCGCGCCAGCGTCCGGGCGTCGTCGTTTGCGCGCACGAAGAAATCCTGCGTGGCGTCGCCGGCCACCAGGCGGTGCCAGCCCGCCGCGGCCGGCCAGAACGCCGCGCAGCGGTCGCCGGCGTCGCGTTGCGACGCCAGCGCGACGCGGCGGCCCTGCGGGCTTTCCACTTCCGCGGCGTCGGGCAGGCCGCAGATCACGGCGCGCTCGCCGATCCTCGCGGTTGCCGGCAGCGCCGCGCGTACCGCGCCGCGCGCGCGCGCCAGCGTACCGGTCGTCGCCGCCCACAACGCGCCGTAGCGCGCCGCGTACCCGGCGAGGGCGAGGCGATAGCTGTCGACGAGCGGCCACACGCCGACGCGACCGCGACCGTGCGTGCGCCACGACGCGAGCGGCGCGCCGGCCGGGTCGGCGACGAGCGCGATCGCGTCGTGCGCCGTCACCGTCACCGGCGTGCGCGTCAGCGCGGGCGACGCCTCGTCGCTGCTCAGGCGCACCGTTTGCGCGACGTCGGCCGGCGCGATCGCAAAGCCGTAGGCGGCCCAGTCGGCCGCGACGGCCGCGTCGAGCGGTCCGGTCACGCGCAGCAACAGCCCGAGTCCGTCGTCGACCGCGGCGGTCAGTGCGGTTTTCTCCGCGGCGGCCAGCGACGCCCATGCACGCTCGTCGACGACGACGAGGTCGGTGTCGGCGAGCGACGCGGCGTCGAGCGTCGCGTCGCCCTGGCGCAGCGCGAGATCGGTCGACAGCGCGATGCGGCTGGTCAGCGCGACGCCGGCGTCGGCAGCCCAGCGCCGCAGGTATTTGACGTCCGGATCGGGTCCGCCGGCGACGAGGCGCAGGCGCGGCGCGTCGCCCGCGTCGACCGCGAGCGGCAGCGAGGCCGTGTCGACGGCGGCGCCGTCGGCGTCGAGCGCGCGCAGCTCGAATCGGTAGCGGCCGGCGCGCTTGGCCTGCGCCGCCAGCGCGTAGCGGCCGTCGGCGCCGGGCGCGACGCTCGCGACGATCGCGCCGGCCGGATCGCGCAGCTCGACGCGACCGCCCGGTACGCCGGCGACGCGGCCGGCGACGCGCCAGGTGCCGCCGCTGCGAACTTGTGCCGAAGTATCGAGTTCCACGATGCCGCGCGGTTCGGCCGGCGCGTCGAACGCGACGCCGAGGCCCTTCGCCGCGTCGCGATCGCGCGCCGGCAGGCCGTCGCCGACGATGACGAGACGCTGCGTGTCGGCATGGCGGCGCAGCGCCGTCGCGAGGTCGGGCACGCGTTCGACGCCGGCGGGCGCCGCGGCGCCCGGCAGCGCGACGACGGTTGTCGTGCGATCGATCGCACCGTCGCCGTTGCCCGGCGTCAGCACCGCGAGCGCGCGCGCGGCGGTCGCGCCGGGCGGCGGAAACAGGAACAGGTACAGCGCCGCGAATGCGAGCGCGTGCACCGCGAACAGCGCGATGCGGCGCGCGCCGGCGGCACGCCACGCGACGAGCGCCGCGAACACGGCCGCCGCGACGAGAACGACGAGGAGCAGCGACGCGTTCATGGCCGCTCCGTGCGCTTGAGCGCGTCGAGGTAGGCGCGGCCTTGCGCATCGGGCGCGCGACGCAGCGCGGGCGCCGCGGCCGGCGTCGGCAGCGCCGGCCAGAGCGCACCGCGCGCGCGTTCGCGGCAGTCGGCGCACGCGGGATCGCGGCGCACCGCATCGAGCGCGGCGCGCAGGCCGAGTTCGTCCGGCAGCGACGTGCCGTGACGGGCGAGCCATGCGTCGAACGCGGCGAAGTCGGGCGTCGTGCCGTCGGCGAGCGCCTGCGCGAGATTCGCGGCGGTCGCGTCGGCTTGCGCGGCGGCGAGCGCATCGGCCGGATCGGTCACGCCCTTGCGGTCGCCCGACAATCGTCGCGTTTCGTCGAGCGCGGGCAGTTCGAGGCCGACGCGCGCGAGGTAGATGCGCGTGGCCTGCTGTACCTGTTTGATGTAGTCGAGCGCCTTGTATTCGTACGGCAGCGCGGCGTCGGGCTTGCCGGTGCGCAGCTCGCGTTCGGCCTGCCACATTTCGTCGAGCGCGGCCTTGAGGATGCGGCGCGTTTCCGGATCGAGCAGCGTCGCGGCTTCGGCGTGGTCGTGCGTGTGGCCGAACTGCGCGAGCACGTTGCCGGCGTCGCCGAACGCGCCGGCCTTCGGCGCGGCGTGGTCGTCGTGCGTCAGCGCGTCGGACTGCGTGGCCCCGCGCTTGTCGGCACCGTGCTTCTCGTCGCCGTCTTCGTGTTCGTCATCGTGCTCGTCGTGCTCGGCCGCTTGCGGCTTCTCGGCCGCGCTCGATTCGAATTCCTCGCCGAGAAACTGGCCGTAGCGCAGGCGCAGGATCTTCTGATCGACGCCGATCTTGTCGGATTTTTCGAGCAGTTCCTCTTCGGAAAGATTGGCCTTGTCGGCCACGAGCGCTTCGGTATCGATGATGATCTGACGCTGGCTGCGGAAATACGCCGGCAGCGTCTTGCGCACGAGGCCGTCCATGCCCGCGCTTTCGGCGCTCGCTTCGGGCGGCCAGCGCAGGATGAAGCTTGCGCTCCGGGTGACGTTCGGCGTCGGCTGCCGGTTGTCGGCGAGCGCGAGTTTGACGATCACGTCGTCGCCGGGACGAATGCCGAGCGACGCCAGATCCAGCGTATGCCGGTAGCGGCGGTGCCGCGCGTCGCCGTCGCCCTGCAGCACGATCGCCTGCTCCTTGAACGTGATGTTCTCGCCGGTGCCCTGGGCGAGCGTGATCGCGAGCGTGGCGTCGCCAAGGCCGTAGTCGTCGCTGCCTTCGAACGCGAGGTCCCAGGTTTTCTGGTCGTGTTCGAGCAGCGTCAGCGTCTTGTCCGGTGCGGTGACGCGCACGTCGGGCGCCTGGTCGGGCACGGCGTCGATGCGATGCAGCGTGTCGGGCGCGACCGGCGGCGCGCCGTCGACGACGACGCGGTACAGCGCCGATCGTTCGAGCGTGCGCGTACCGGTCCAGCGCTCGCCGTCGCGCGCGAGCGCGGTGCGCGTGCCGTCGTGGAATTCGAGCGCGACGGCCGCGGGCGTCGTCGAGAACGCGAGCTGCCACGTCAGCGCGGCGCCTTCCGGCACGCGCGTGTCGAGCGCCGGTTCCGTGCGAGCGGCAAGGCCGGTGTACGCCGGCGGCGCGATCGCGAGACGCGACGCGACGATCTGCGTCGAACGCGCATCGCCGTTCGCGGCGGCGGCATCGCTCGCCGCCGGATGCGGGAATTGCGCGCGGTTCGGCAGCCACAACGAGAGCGCGGCGACGACGGCCGCGGCGGCGAACGCGACGGCCAGCGCGCGCGCCGGCATCGCCGGCCGCAGGTCCGGCGCATGCGCCTGCAGGCGTTGAACGAGGCGCTGTTTCTGCAATGCGGCGAGCGTGCCGAGGTCGGCCTCGTCGCGATACAGCAGTTCGGCGCTGTCGTCGAAGCGGATATCGGCCGCGTCGAGCCGGCGCGCGATGAACGCCGCATCGACGCGGCGGCGGTCGTGCCGCCACAACGCGAATCCGGCCAGCGCGATCGCGATCGCTGCGACGAGCGCGCCGGTCGTGCCGCCCTGGCGCCACGCGAGCGGCAGCGCGGCGAGCGCGAACGCCGCGCCGAAGCGGGCGCCGATCGACGCGCGGCGCCGCAGCACCGCGTCGCGCAGCTGCGCGAGTATCTGCGTCGCGCTCATGACGCGGGCGCCTTGCGCGCGGCGTGCCACGCGAGCCCGCGCTCGACGAGCGCGAGCAGCGCGATGACGAGGATCAGCATGTCGTCGATGCCGGCGGCCGCCGTGCGCGCGGGCGTCGTCGCGCGCGCTTCGACGAGCGGCGCCACCGCGTCGGCCGGTGCGCGCGTCGGCGTCGCGGGTCCGGCGACGAGGCGTTCGAAGTCGTGCGCGAACGTCGATTCGAGCAGCAGCGGCAATGCGGCCGGCGTCAGCGGCTGCGCGAGCCCGATCACACGGCCGCGGCCGTGCGCCGTGACGCGCGCGAGCACGCGGCCGTCGCCGTCGAGCCACGCGGCGGCGCCGTCGTTCGCGCGGTCGGTCACCACGACCGCGCCGTCGTTCGCGCGCGCGAGGTCGTCGCGCGTCGCGTCCGCGCCGAGCCGCGCGATGACGTCGGCGTCGCCCGGGGGCGCGTCGGCGGCTCGTTCGTCGAGCCGCCAGCGTTGTGCCGGCGTATTCCATGCGGCGACCGCGGCGCGCAGATGCGGCAGCGCGGCGGCGTCGGGCGCGCCGCGCAGCGCGAGCGTGCGCAGCGGCGTTTTCGTGTCGGGTTGCGGCGACGCGCCGGCAACGACCTGCCACTGCACCGCGCGACCGAGCGCGATACGTTCGGCGTCGAGGCCGCCGAGGTCGGCCGGCGCGACCACGGTCAGCGCCGTTTCGCGCGCGAGGTTCGCGTCGAGTTCGCGCAGCAGCGACGAGATACTCGCGCGTGCGTCGACGTCGGGCGCCGCACCGGTCGCGCCGATCGCCGGAAAGCCCGGTGCGACCCAGTGCCAGCTCGCGTTCGCGTCGGCGAGTCGGCGCGCCTGCGCCAGATCGGCGCCGGGAACGACCGCGACCCACGCGCGTTCGTCGCGCGTCGCCGCGTCGAGCACCGGTTCGGCGAGGAGGAAGGCGATCGCGCCGATCAGCGCGAGGCGCGCGGCGAGCAGCCAGGGATGTTCGAGTCGCAGGCGACGGCGCGGGCGTTCGGGACCGCGCACGAAGCGCAGCGCCGCGAACGGCGTTTCGCGGCGATCGGCGCGGCGGGACAGGTGAATCAAGAGCGGCAGCGCCCACGCGGCGAGCGCGGCGAAACCGAGCGGCAGCGCGAACGCGAGGCTCATGCGCCGGCCTCGCTGCCGCGCGCGCCGTACAGGCGCGCGAGCGGCGCGTCGATCGCCTCGTCGAGCACGTGGCGCGCGTAGCGGATGCCGGCCGCGGCGAGGCGGTCGGTCAGCACGCGCTGCGCCGCGGCGAAGCGGTCGAGAAACTCGCGCCGGGCGGGGGCGGCGTCGACGCGGCGTTCTTCGCCGGTTTCCGGATCGACGAAGCGGTGGTTGCCGGTGAACGGAAAATCGCGTTCCTCGGTCGTGAGCAACTGGACGAAGACCACTTCGCGGCGCGCGGCCGCGAGCCGTTCGGCGAGTGCGACGAGCGCGTCGTCGAAGCCGTCGGAAACGACGATCGCGAGCGAGCCTGCCGCGACGCGTTCCCAGATCGGGCGCAGACGCGTCTCGTCGGGCATGCGGCCTTCGGGCGCGAGGCGCAGCAAGGTCTGCAGGCAGCGATCGCGGTGGCGCGGGCCGCCGTCGGCCGGTACGAGTTCGAGGCCCGCGCCCGCGATGCCGACGAGGCCGAAGCGGTCGCCCTGGCGCAGCGCGAGCTCGATCGCGCACGCGGCGATGCCGCGCGCGGCGTCGAACTTCGCGCGTTCGCCGTCCGCCTGGCGCATCGACGCGGTCGCGTCGAGCACGATCCATGCGGTGAGCGGGCTGTCGCGTTCGGATTCGCGCACGAAGAAGCGGTCCGAGCGTGCGTACAGCTTCCAGTCGACGCGGCGCGGCTCGTCGCCCGGTTCGTACGCGCGGTACTGCGCGAACTCGAGGCCCGATCCGCGGCTGCGGCTCGTATGCTGGCCGAGGCCGTGCGCGCCCGCGGCGCTGCGCGCGGTCAGGCGCAGCGCCTTGAGCCGGGCTCGCACGTCGGGCGGAATCAGCGCGCTCGGGTCCAAAGGTTCAACCCGGGAAAGGTACGGAAGTAAACAATGCGGCAACGACGTCATCGGCGCTGCGGCGCTCGGCTTCGGCGACGAACGACAGCAGCAGGCGATGGCGCATCACCGGCGCGGCGAGCGCCTTGACGTCGTCGCGCGTCGCCGCGAGGCGGCCTTCGAGCAGCGCGCGCGCCTTGGCGGCGAGCACGAGCGACTGGCCCGCGCGCGGACCGCAGCCCCAGCGCACCCATTCGCGCACTTCGCGCACGTCGCTCGTCTGCGGACGCGTGGCGCGCACGAGGCGCGTGATCCACGTCAGCACGTCGTCGCCGATGTGCACCTCGCGCGTGAGCTGCTGCAGCGCGATGATTTCCTCGCCGCTCATCACCGCCGGCACCTTCGCGCCGGCCTTGCCGGTCGTCTGCGCGAGAATCGCGCGCTCGTCGGCTTCGTCGGGATAGTCGACGCGGATGTGCAGGAGGAACCGGTCGAGCTGCGCTTCGGGCAGCGGATACGTGCCGGCCTGCTCGAGCGGGTTCTGCGTCGCGAGCACGAAGAACGGCTCGGGCAGCGCGTACGTCGTGCCGCCGTAGCTGACGGTGTGCTCCTGCATCGCTTCGAGCAGCGCGGCCTGCGTCTTGGGCGGCGTGCGGTTCAATTCGTCGGCGAGCAGCAGGCTCGTGAACACCGGGCCGCGCTGGAACTTGAAGTGACGCTTGCCGGTGCCGTGGTCCTCTTCGAGGATTTCGGTGCCGAGGATGTCGCTCGGCATCAGGTCGGGCGTGAACTGCACGCGGCGGAAGTCGAGCGTCAGCGCCTGGCCGAGCGAACGCACGAGCAGCGTCTTGCCGAGCCCCGGCACGCCCTCGAGCAGGCAGTGGCCGCCGGCGAGCAGGCCGATCAGCAGCTGTTCGACGACGTCGTGCTGGCCGACGATCGCGGCGCCGATCGCGCGCTTGAGCGCGCCCAGGCGTTCGATGCGTGCGGCGATAGTGTGTTCGGTTGCGGTATCCATCGGTAACCTCAGGCGGTCAGCGCGTACACGGCGATGTTCACCGCGAACTTGGTGTTGTCTTCGGCGAGCCAGCGCTTGTTGCGCCAGTCGTAGTCCCACTCGCAGCCGTAGTCCTTGTTGCTGTAGAGCACGCCGAGCCGGCCGTCGATCTCGATGCCTTTGAGATAGTCGTGCACGAGATCGTCACCCCAGCCGTTCAGTTCGAAACCGGTCGCGGGCGGGCCGTCGAAGCGAAAGAAGCTTGAATACAGCGCGTGGTTTTTCGGGAGCTTTGCGAGCGCATCGGCGCCGAAGATCGCGGTCATTTGCGCTTCGAACGATTTGGCGAACAGGCCGTCGATGTCGTGGTTGCAGTCGTCGACGAGCACGAACCCGCCGTTGCGCACGTAACGCTCGAAATTGCGCTTCTCGTCGGGGTTGAACTCGACGAGCTTGTGACCGGCGAGATAGCAGAACGGCGCGGTCAGCATGCGCGGATCGGCGAGCGGAATCACCCGTTCCTTCGGATCGACGCGCAGCGTGGTGTACTGGATCAGCGCGTCGATCAGGTTCGACGGCATGCGCTGATCGACGTCCCAGTCGCCCGATTCGTACATCAGGCGCGTGAACGTGAAGTCGAACGCGCCCGTCGCCTGCGCGCGGGCGCGCGGCGGCAGCGCGGCGAGCGAGCCGGCGGCGAGCATCAGGCGGAGGAATTCGGCGCGGGTCATGGGAAAAGTATAGGACGTGGCGAATGCCACAAGGCGAGGGATGGCTGCGACGTCGACGCGACGGAGGCGTCGCCCCCTCACCCCAACCCTCTCCCCGGGCGAGCCCGGGGGAGAGGGAGCGGATCGTTACACCGCGTCCGACAGCGACGTGAACGTGAAGTCGCGCAGCTTCATCGGCGGAATCATCATCGTGAACGGCGACTCGTCGTCGCCGACGCGCACCGGCTTGCCGATGTCCTCGATGTTGTTGAGCATGATGATCGGCGATTCGTTGAAGCGGAAGTTCTTGATCGGGTATTTGATCTCGCCGTTTTCGACGTAGAACGTGCCGTCGCGCGTCAGGCCCGTGAGCAGCACCGTCTGCGGATCGACCATGCGGATGTACCACGTGCGGGTCACGAGAATGCCCTTCTTCGTGTCCTTGACGAGGTCCATCGTCGACTTGTCGCCGCCGACCATGATCAGGTTGCCCGGCTGGCCGACCGCGCGCTTTTCCTTGAGCTTTGCCCAGTAGCGCGAATACTGCAGGTAGTCGACCTTGCCCTTGGTGATGATCGGCGTCTTCTCGCGCGGCAGGCCGTCGTTGTCCCACGGCGCGACCGAAGCGTCCTTGTCCCACGGATCGGAATAGATCGTCACGCGCTCGTCGAACATCTTCTCGCCGAGCTTGTTGCCGCCGCCCTTCTTTGAAAGAAAGCTGCGTCCTTCATCGGCCTGGCGCGCATCGAAGCTGAACATCATGAAGGAGATCAGGCCCGCGGTCGCGGCCGGTTCCATGATCACCGTGTACTTGCCCGGTTCGAGCGCCTTGGCGTCGGCCGAGCCTTTCGCCTTTTCGATCGCGATCTGGATTTCGCTCTTGGCGTTGAACTGGTCGACGTCGCCGACGTTGCGCGCGACCCAGCCCGAACCGCGGCCGTCGTCGGTGCGCACCGTGCAGGTGAAATCGACCGCGCTCGACTTCTGGTAGCCGAAGTTGCCCTTGCTGTTGGCGATCGCGGTGAAGCTCGAGTTGTCGGAGAAGAAGCCGGCGGCGACGAGCTTGTCCTTCTTGCACGGCTCGATGCAGTCGGCGGCGACCTGCGCGCGGTAGGCCGGCGTGATCGCGGCGGTCTTCGCGTTGAAGGTTTCGCTCGGCTTGTACGTCTGCTTCTCGATGGCCGGCATGAACTCCGGATTCTCCGGCGCGAGCTTGGCCAGCTCTTCGGCGCGGCGGACCACTTTCTCGAGCGACGCGTCGTCGAACTCGTTGATCGTCGCGGTGCCCACGCGCTTGCCGAACGCCACTTCGACGCCGAGTTCGGCGTTGTTGACGATGCCGCTCGTCGACACGGCGTTGCGCGCGTAGCGGATGTTGCCGGTGATCGAGCCGCCGAGCTGCGCGTTGCACTGGTCGGCCTTCGACAGCTTGATGACTTTGTCCAGGATCGCTTTCGCTTCCTGCTCGGTATAGATGCTCATGAAGGTCCTCCTTGCCGTCAGCCGAGGCTGCGCGCGGTGTTGATGACGTTGATGCCGTTGAAGCGCGCCGTGGAAGAACCGTGCGACACCGCCGACACCTGACCCGGCTGACCCTTGCCGTCGAAGAACGAGCCGCCGAAGCGGTAGTCCTTGTCGTCGCAGACCGCGACGCAGGCGTTCCAGAATTCCGGCGTGCGGATCTGGTAGGCCACGTCTTCGATCATCTCGGTGACCTTGCCGTTCTTGATTTCGTAGAACAGCTGGCCGCCGAACTGCGCGTTGTAGCGCTGCTGGTCGATCGAGAACGAACCGTCGCCGACGATGTAGATGCCGTTCTCGATGTCCTTGATCATGTCGTGCGGCGACATTTTTTCCTTGCCCGGCGCGAGCGAGACGTTCGCCATGCGCTGGAACTGCACGCTCGACCAGGAGTCGGCGTAGCAGCAGCCCTGCGATTCCTTGAGGCCGAGGATGTGCGCCTGGTCGCGGATGACCTGGTAGTTGACGAGCGTGCCGTCCTTGACGAGATCCCAGCGCTGCGTCTTGACGCCTTCGTCGTCGTAGCCGACGGCGCCGAGCGAGTTGGGCTGCACCTTGTCGGCGAACAGCGTGACCTTGTCGCTGCCGTACTTGAACTTTTCTTTCCACTTGTCGAGCGTGGCGAAGCTCGTGCCGGCGTAGTTGGCCTCATAGCCGAGCACGCGGTCGAGTTCGAGCGGATGGCCGACCGACTCGTGGATCGTCAGCCACAGGTGCGACGGATCGAGCATGAGGTCGTACTTGCCCGGCTTGACCGAACGCGCCTTGAGCTTTTCCTGCGCCTGCTTGGCGCCGGCGACGGCGTCTTCGAGCATGTCGTACGAATTGCCGTAGACGACCGCGCCGCCGGGCAGCGTGACCTTGTCGGCGACCTTGGCGTCGAGATATTCGTAGCCCATGCCCATCGGGCTCGACATGCCTTCGCGCGTGCGGAACTTGCCGGTCGCCTTGTCGACGGCGGTGACGGTCATCGGCGCCCAGATGCGGTGCACGTCCTGGTCGATGTACGAGCCGTCGGTCGACGCGAAGTATTTCTGTTCGTTGACCTGGAACAGGATCGAATTGACGAAGCTCGCGCCCGCCTTGATCGCCGCGGCGTTGACGCCCAGGAGCAGGTCGACCTTCTCCTTGATCGGCACTTCCATCGCGTTCTTCTTGATCGGCGTGGCCCAGGACACTTCGCCGACGCCCTTGACCGGCGCGAGCTGCACCGGTTCGGTGGTCAGGCGCGAATTCGCCTTGGCGATCGCGACGGCCTGCTTGGCGGCCTTGGCGACGGCGTCCGGCGAGGTGTCGCTCGTGGCGGCGAAGCCCCAGGTGCCGTTGGCGATCACGCGGATGCCGATGCCCGACGATTCGGTGTTGACGACGTTCTCGACCTTGTCTTCGCGCGTGATGACGAACTGGCGCAGATAGCGCCCGATGCGCACGTCGCAGTACGTCGCGCCGTCGGCCTTGGCGGCCGTCAGCGCGGTGTCGGCGAGCGTTTTCTTGGTCTTGACGTCGAGTTTGCTGAGCAGTTGCTCAGCGGCGATCGCGCGGCCGTAGACCGGGATCAACAAGGCACCGAGTCCGGCGCCGCCCACTTGCAGGAAATTGCGTCTGTCCATACCAACCCTCCGAGGTGTTCCGATGTGCCGCCGAGCGGCGCCACGCGTTGCTGATGCGTCTTCGGCGCATCGGGTTGCATGCGCCCCAAGCGAGAGAACACGCAGCGACGGGGCTGCGCGGCTCGACCAGTCGGGCGATGGTGGGGCAGGGGAGGCGCCGCGTCTTGTGACGAAGGGCATGGGTGGGTGGCTGTATCTTTTTGCTCGTCATTCCAGCGGAAGCTGGAATCCGGCTGTTCAAGGCGTCAAAAGCAAAGGCTGGATCCCAGCTTGCGCTCACTGCTGTCCGGAATAAATATCATTTCCAATCAGCCAGTTGAGGCTGTCGAGCATCGAGCTCGGCAGCCTTGGTCGCTCGTCGTTGTCGCATGTCCTCGTGCAACTGCGGCCGCTCGAACAAAGTCATGCGTAGAACGGCGGTGAACAGCCAGAGCGTCGCGTCGGTTTTCGTGCGATGTCTTAACAAGGCCACGAGCAGATAGACGATCAGCGCGATGAGCAATTGTGTACGCACCGCGTTGGGAGATCGGCCCAGATAGCGCTTGATGTTCAAGTGCTGCTTGAGCCACTTGAAGAACAATTCGACGTCCCAGCGTTGTTGATAGCAGGCGGCGATCTGCGCAGCACTGCGGTCCAGGTCGTTGCTGATCAGCACGAGCGTCTGGTCGTTGTCTCTTCGTATCGTGATACGCCGCAGCCGCGCGGTATAAGGATTCTTGCGGCCCGCGCCGGGGTTCTTGTTGCTCAGACGCACGACTTCGTCAGCCAGAATCCGGGATCGATTGCCCGGAGGAATCGGCAGTGTCTGCTCGACCTTCAGCACCGCGTTGGTCTTCACTCGCGTGACGAACCATGCGCCGGCCTGGTGGATCGACCACCACCAGCCATAGTCGCAGTAGCCCTTGTCGAACACGTACGTCGTGCCGCGTTCGATCGGTATCTTCGCTCCTTCGGTCACATCGTTGACGTTGGCCGCCGTGATGCTGTGATAGACCGGCACATCCGCATCGTCGAGCGCCACATGCAGCTTCAGCCCTTGCGTGAAGCAGTTGCTCGTATCGGACGTCCACGCGTCAAAGCCGTTGCCTTTGAGCGTGATCGAGGTCGAGTCGATCCGTACCAGCGTCCGCTGGCACTCCTTGCGCAGCTTGCGCGCCACCTGCGACATCAGCATTTGCGCCACCGCTCCGAACACCGCCGGATCGCGCTGGTTGGCATCGGCCAAGGTCGAGTGGCCAACGAGTCTGGTGCGCAGGTGATAGTGGTGGTTCGACAGCGCCTTCAGACCGCCGGTGAGCGCGCGCAGGCTCGTGGCGCCCTGCAACTGCGCACAGGTCATCGCCACGAACTGGTCCCAGCGTTTGAACTTCTTGAGGTGCTTGTCGGCGTTGTGCTGACGCACCTGCGCGTCGAAGCGGGCGCGGAAGCTCTCTTCCAATAGTTCGCCCAGGCGGCTTACTCTGTACATCGTTGCGGCGCTCGGATTTGAGTTGGCGCTCAGGGTCTTATCCCGTTAATCCAAGCGCCGCAACACTTTTCGCTTGCTCGTATACAAATATTCCGGACAGCAGTG
>NZ_JAOVZO020000018.1 GCF_025717065.2 Tahibacter soli
TAGCGTGAATGACGAAGATTCCGTCGATCTTTCAACGTGCGAGCAGACTCGGAAACGCCTCCCCCACCGGCTGCACCATCCCCGCGCGGCTCGCGTCGTAGCCCGGCAGGCTGCCGACGCTCGCCTTGAACGCATCGCTCTGCATCAGCCCGACCACGTGCTGCACGCGCGGCGAGTCGAGCGTGTCTTCATCGCAAAGGAAAAAATATCGTTCCGTCACCACCGGCACGAAGCCGAGCGAGAAACGCCGCGCGGGCGTTTCCAGACCCAGCCCCGCGTCGGCCATCCCGCTCGCCACGTACGCCGCGACCGCCGCGTGCGTGAATTCGATTTCGTCGTAGCCGAGGATCGTTTCGCCGCGCACGCCTTCGGCCTGCAGCAAGAGATCGAGCACGAGCCGCGTCCCCGATTCCGGTTCGCGATTGACGAAGCGCACGCCGGGCTGCGCCAGGTCGCGCACGTGCAGGATGCGCCGCGGATTGTCAGGCGCGACGATCAGGCCCAGCCGCCGCGTCGCGAGATCGATCACGCACTGGCGCGACGGATCGAGCATCGACGCGTAGTGCGCGACCACTTTCTCCTGCAGTTCGCCCTGCGCGACGTGCAGGCCCGCAAGGTCGCAGCCGCCGGCATGCAGCGCCGAGAGCACTTCGCGGCTCGCGCGGTATTTGAGATCGAGCGGCACGCCCTCCTCGACGAGAAAACGCCGCATCGTTTCGACCGCGAAACCGTGCGTCGCCTGCACGCGCAGGATCGGGCGCGCCTCGGTCAGCGCGCGCTCGACTTCCACTTCGAGTTCCGATGCGAGGCTGTCGAGAAACGGCGACAGCCGCGCCGCGACGCGGCGGTCGGCCCAGACGAGTTTTTCCCCGAGCGGCGACAGCTTCGCGCCGCGTCCGCGCACCGTGGCCAGAAGCGGCGCGCCGAAATCGCGCTCGGCCTGCTTGAGCATGCCCCACGCGTAGCGGTACGAGAGATCGACGCGCTCGCACGCCGCGGCGAGCTGCCCGCATTCGTCGACCGCGACGAGAAGCTCGATCAGTCGCGGCACGAGCTGGCGGCCGTCGGAATGGCGCAGATCCCATTGTGGACGAATGGCAACTTTGAACATCGCTGGCTCCGTCGCGGCGCGGCAGCTGGCTGTCGAGAACCGATTGGTTCGGCTATTTACAGCATATTGGTCGACCAAAGTCCAAGTGTTCGGCGCGGAATGAATAGTAGAGTCGAGCGGGACGCAGGCAATTCATAGGCTTTCCAGTACATATATAACCGGCCGCCGCGTTCCGAATCCATTCGCAACGATCCTCGGGAGGGACGTATGGCGACCGTGCCGCAAGCACTCGATCTGCCCGGCGGGACACCGGGATTGCTCGACAAGGAACGCACCATCGCAGCACCGGGCTACAACCGCTGGCTCGTGCCGCCCGCAGCGCTCGCGATTCATCTGTGCATCGGCATGGCCTACGGTTTTTCGGTGTTCTGGCTGCCGCTCGCGAAAGCGGTCGGCGTCACCGCGCCGGTCGCCTGCCCCGCCGACATGGGCTTTTTCGCGGCGATCGTCGCGACGCAGTGCGACTGGACCGTCACGTCGCTCGGCTGGATGTACACCTTGTTCTTCGTGTTTCTCGGCTCGTCGGCCGCGACCTTCGGCGGCTGGCTCGAACACGCCGGACCGCGCAAGGCCGGCTTCGTCGCGGCCGTGTGCTGGTGCGGCGGGCTCGTCATTTCCGCGCTCGGCATCTATCTGCACCAGATCTGGATGCTGTGGCTCGGCTCCGGCGTCATCGGCGGCATCGGCCTGGGCCTCGGATACATTTCACCAGTTTCCACTTTGATCAAATGGTTTCCCGATCGGCGCGGCATGGCCACCGGCATGGCGATCATGGGGTTCGGCGGCGGCGCGATGATCGGCGCGCCGATGGCCGACAAGCTGATGAGGCACTTCGCCACACCGACGTCGGTCGGCGTGTGGGAAACGTTCCTCGTCATGGCCGCGGTGTACTTCGTGTTCATGACCTGCGGCGCGTTCGGCTATCGCGTGCCGCCGTCGGGCTGGAAACCCGCGGGCTGGACGCCGCCGCCGCCGAAGCAGGCGTCGATGATCGCGACGAGGAGCGTGCATCTGAACCAGGCGTGGAAGACGCCGCAGTTCTGGCTGATCTGGGGCGTGCTGTGCCTCAACGTGAGCGCCGGCATCGGGGTGCTCGGCATGGCCTCGCCGATGCTGCAGGAAGTGTTCGGCGGCAAGCTGATCGGCGTCGATCTCGGCTTCAACGATCTGTCGGCCGAACAGAAGGCGCAGATCGCGACGATCGCCGCGGGCTTCACCGGACTTCTGAGCCTGTTCAACATCGTCGGGCGGTTCTTCTGGGCGTCGATCTCCGACCGCATCGGCCGCAAGGTCACGTACGCGATCTTCTTCCTGCTCGGCATCGTGCTGTACGCGTCGGCGCCGTCGCTCGGCCACGCGGGCCAGATCGCGCTGTTCGTCGGCGCGTTCGGCATCATCCTGTCGATGTACGGCGGCGGCTTCGCCACGGTGCCGGCGTATCTCGCCGACATGTTCGGCACGCAGATGGTCGGCGCGATTCACGGGCGGCTGCTCACGGCGTGGTCGGCGGCCGGCATCCTCGGGCCGTTCCTGATGACCTACATCCGCGACGTGCAGATCGCGCACGGCGTGCCGAAGGCGCAGGTCTACGACGTGACGATGTACATCCTCGTGGGGCTGCTGGTGCTGGGTCTCGTCTGCAACCTGCTGATCAGACCCGTCGATCCGAAGTACCAGATGACCGACGAGGAACTCGCCGCTGAAAAGCGCAAGTCGCACGAGGTGGCCGCGAGCCCGGCGAATGCCGTCGAGGCGTCGACGGCCGCGAGCTTCACGCCGGCCGTGCTGTTCGCGTGGCTCGCCGTCGGCATCCCGATCGGGTGGGGCGCCTGGCTGACGTTG
The DNA here is from genome assembly GCF_025717065.2 of Tahibacter soli. GTDB lineage: Bacteria > Pseudomonadota > Gammaproteobacteria > Xanthomonadales > Rhodanobacteraceae > Tahibacter > Tahibacter soli. The sequence goes on from NZ_JAOVZO020000018.1 coordinate 2,954, forward strand.
CGCAAGGCGCTCGTCCTCTTTTGACCGTCTTGCGCGACAATGACCGATCGACGGACAACCGACCGACCTGGAAATCCATGCCGCCAGCCACCCAGCCAGCGATGATCCTGAAAGAACCCGGCCTCGCGCCGGACGCGCGCCGCGCGGTGCTCGACGCGATCGAACCGCGCCGCGCGCTGCCCGGCGCGCTGCTGCCGATCCTGCACGCGGTGCAGGACGCGCTCGGCTACGTGCCGCGCGACGCCGTGCCGCTGATCGCGAACGCGCTGAACCTGTCGCGCGCCGACGTGCACGGCGTCGTCAGCTTCTATCACTATTTTCGCAGCGAGCCGTGCGGCCGGCACATCGTGCAGATCTGCCGCGCCGAAAGCTGCCAGGCGATGGGCGCGGTCGCGCTCGAGGCGCACGCGAAGGCGACGCTCGGCGTCGACTGGCACGAAACCACGCGCGACGGCGCGGTGACGCTCGAACCCGTGTACTGCCTCGGCAACTGCGCGTTGTCGCCGGCCGTGATGATCGACGGCGACCTGCACGGACGCGTTACGCCGCAGTCGTTCGACACGCTCGTCGCGGCGACGCGGAGCGGCGCATGACGACGACGCTCTACGTGCCGCGCGACGCGGCGGCGCTGTCGGTCGACGCCGACGCCGTTGCCGTGCGCATCGCGCAGGAAGCCGCCGCGCGCGGCATCGACGTGCGCATCGTGCGCAACGGCTCGCGCGGCCTGTTCTGGCTCGAACCGCTGGTCGAAGTCGCGACATCCGCAGGCCGCGTCGCCTACGGGCCGGTCGCAACGCGCGACGTCGCAAGCCTGTTCGACGCGGGTTTTCTTTCCGGCGGTTCGCATGCGCTCGCGCTCGGCGTCACCGACGACATCGCCTATCTCAAATCGCAGGATCGTCTCACCTACGCGCGCATCGGCGTGATCGATCCGCTCGACGCGGACGACTACGCCGCGCACGGCGGCTGGACGGGCCTCGCCAACGCGGCGGCGCTCGCACCGGCCGACATCGTCGCGGCCGTGACGGAATCGGGCCTGCGCGGCCGCGGCGGCGCGGCGTTTCCGGCCGGCATCAAATGGAAAACCTGCGCCGATGCCGTATCGGAACAAAAATACATCGTCTGCAACGCCGACGAGGGCGACTCGGGCACGTATGCCGATCGCCTGACGCTCGAAGGCGATCCGTTCTGCCTGATCGAAGGCATGGCGATCGCCGCGCTCGCGGTCGGCGCGACCGAAGGCTACGTGTACATCCGCAGCGAGTATCCGCATGCGTTTCGCACGTTCTCGCAGGCGATCGACATCGCGACGCAGGCCGGCTGGCTCGGCGACGACGTCGCGGGCTCGGGCCGCGCGTTTCGCCTGCACGCGCGGCTCGGCGCCGGCGCGTACATCTGCGGCGAGGAAACCTCCTTGCTCGAATCGCTCGAAGGCCGCCGCGGCCAGGTGCGCGTCAAGCCGCCGCTGCCGGCGATCGAAGGGCTGTTCGGCAAGCCCACCGTGATCAACAACGTGGTGACGCTCGCGAGCGTGCCGATCGTGCTCGCGCGCGGCGCGGCGTACTACCGCGACTACGGCGTCGGCCGGTCGCGCGGCACGCTGCCGCTGCAGCTCGCGGGCAACGTCAAGTACGCAGGGCTCGTCGAGAAGGCGTTCGGCCTCACCTTGCGCGAGCTGCTGTACGACTACGGCGGCGGCAGCGCGAGCGGCCGGCCGATCCGCGCGGTGCAGATCGGCGGGCCGCTCGGCGCGTACCTGCCCGCGTCGAAGTTCGACACCGTGATCGACTACGAAGCGTTCGCCGCGGCAGGCGGCATGCTCGGCCACGGCGGCGTCGTCGCGTTCGACGACACGGTCGACATGGCCGCGCAGGCGCGCTTCGCGCTGGAATTCTGCGCGGTCGAATCGTGCGGCAAATGCACGCCGTGCCGCATCGGCGCGACGCGCGGCGTCGAGGTGATCGACCGCATCCGCGCAGGCGTCGACCGCGCGCGCAACGAAACGCTGCTGCGCGATCTCGCCGACACGATGATCCACGGTTCGCTGTGCGCGCTCGGCGGCATGGCACCGTTTCCCGTTCTGAGCGCGCTCGATCATTTCGCCGAAGATTTCGGCGCGCGGCAATAAGGAGTCAACGACCATGTTGTCGATCGTCGAAAACGATCTCGGCACCCCCGCCTCGAGGGCCGCATCGCGCGTCACGCTGACGATCGACGGCGTGCCGGTCACGGTGCCCGAAGGCACGTCCGTCATGCGCGCCGCGGCGCTCGCCGGCACGCAGATTCCGAAGCTGTGCGCGACCGAAATGCTCGACGCGTTCGGTTCGTGCCGCCTGTGCCTCGTGGAGATCGAAGGCCGCAAGGGCTATCCCGCCTCGTGCACGACGCCGGTCGCCGCCGGCATGGCCGTGCGCACGCAGACGCCGAAGCTCGCCGGCCTGCGCCGCAACGTCATGGAATTGTATATTTCCGATCACCCGCTCGACTGCCTCACCTGCCCCACGAACGGCCACTGCGAGCTGCAGGACATGGCCGGCAGCGTCGGCCTGCGCGACGTGCGCTACGGCTACGACGGCGCGAACCATCGCGCGGCGCAGAAGGACGAGAGCAATCCGTATTTCACGTTCGATCCGTCCAAGTGCGTCGTCTGTTCGCGCTGCGTGCGCGCGTGCGACGAGGTGCAGGGCACGTTCGCGCTGACGATCCAGGGCCGCGGGTTCGATTCGAAAGTATCGGCGAGCCAGGACGAATCGTTCATCGGCTCCGAATGCGTCAGCTGCGGCGCCTGCGTGCAGGCGTGCCCCACGGCGACGCTGACCGAGAAATCGTTGATCGATCTCGGCCAGCCGCAGCGCAGCGTCGTGACCACCTGCGCGTATTGCGGCGTCGGCTGCTCCTTCCGCGCCGAGATGAAGGGCGAAGAGCTCGTGCGCATGGTGCCCAATCAGGACGGCCAGGCGAACCACGGCCATTCGTGCGTCAAGGGACGCTTCGCGCTCGGCTACGCGACGCACCGCGATCGCATCACGACGCCGATGATCCGCAAGCGCATCGCCGATCCGTGGCAGCCGGTGAGCTGGGAAACCGCCATCGCGCACGTCGCGTCGGAATTCAAGCGGCTGCAGGCGACGTACGGGCGCCACAGCGTCGGCGGCATCACCTCGTCGCGCTGCACCAACGAGGAAACGTATCTCGTGCAGAAGCTGGTGCGCGCGGCGTTCGGCACGAACAACGTCGACACCTGCGCGCGCGTGTGCCATTCGCCGACCGGCTACGGTCTCAAGCAGACGCTCGGCGAGTCGGCCGGCACGCAGGATTTCGACTCCGTCGAACATGCCGACGTCGTGCTCGTGATCGGCGCGAACCCGACCGACGGCCATCCGGTGTTCGCGTCGCGCCTCAAGCAGCGGCTGCGCGAAGGCGCGAAGCTGATCGTGATCGACCCGCGCCGCATCGACCTCGTGCGCACGCCGCACGTCGAGGCGCAGCATCACCTGAAGCTGCGTCCCGGCACGAACGTCGCGGTGCTCAACGCGCTCGCGCACGTGATCGCGACCGAAGGACTCGTCGACGAGGCCTTCGTCGCCGCGCGCTGCGAGGGCCCGGCGTTCGCGAAGTGGCGCGCGTTCGTCGGCGAGTCGCGCAACTCGCCCGAAGCGCTCGAAGCGGAAACCGGCGTGCGGGCCGAGGAGGTGCGCGCCGCTGCGCGCCTGTACGCGACGGGCGGCAACGCGGCGATCTACTACGGTCTCGGCGTGACCGAGCACTCGCAAGGTTCCACCGCGGTGATGGGCATCGCGAACCTCGCGATGGCGACCGGCAACATCGGGCGCGTCGGCGTCGGCGTCAATCCGCTGCGCGGCCAGAACAACGTGCAGGGCTCGTGCGACATGGGTTCGTTTCCGCACGAGTTTCCGGGCTATCGCCACGTCTCGGACGTCGCGGTGCGCGAGAGCTTCGAGCGCGCCTGGGGCGTGCCGCTGCACGACGAGCCGGGCCTGCGCATTCCGAACATGTTCGAAGCGGCGCTCGACGGCAGCTTCAAGGGCCTCTACATCGAAGGCGAAGACATCGCGCAGAGCGATCCGAACACGCAGCACGTCACCGCCGCGCTGACCGCGATGGAATGCGTGGTCGTGCAGGATCTGTTTCTCAACGAGACCGCGAAATTCGCGCACGTGTTCCTGCCCGGCAGTTCCTTTCTGGAAAAGGACGGCACGTTCACGAATGCCGAACGCCGCATTTCGCGCGTGCGCCGCGTGATGGCGCCGAAGGCGCGCTACGCCGACTGGGAAGCCACGCAGCTGATCGCGCAGGCGATGGGCTATCCGATGAACTACGCGCATCCGTCGCAGATCATGGACGAGATCGCGGCGCTGACGCCGACGTTCACCGGCGTGAGCTACGAGAAGCTCGACCGCCTCGGCAGCATCCAGTGGCCGTGCAACGAAGCGCACCCCGACGGCACGCCGACGATGCACATCGACGCGTTCGTGCGCGGCAAGGGCCGCTTCATGTTGACGCAGTACGTGCCGACGACCGAACGCGTCAACGCGAAGTATCCGCTCCTGCTCACGACCGGCCGCATCCTGTCGCAGTACAACGTCGGCGCGCAGACGCGCCGCACGCCGAACAATATGTGGCACAACGAAGACGTGCTCGAGCTGCATCCGCACGACGCCGACGAGCGCGGCATCGCCGACGGCGACTGGGTCGGCGTCGAAAGCCGCGCCGGCGACACCGTGCTGCGCGCGCGCATTTCCGATCGCATGCAGCCGGGCGTCGTGTACACGACGTTCCACTTCCCGGAGTCGGGCGCGAACGTCGTGACGACCGAAAACTCCGACTGGGCGACGAACTGCCCCGAGTACAAGGTCACCGCGGTACAGGCGACGCGCGTGTCGCAACCGTCGGAATGGCAGAAGCGGCACGAGGCGTTCACGCACGAGCAGCTCTCGCTGTTGCGCGGGGCGCGGCAGACGGCGCCGCGATGAGCGCACCGCCGGGCGCCGTCGAGCGCCGCGTCGCGCGCTGGCGCGACGGCGCGCTCGACGAGCGCGCCGACCGCATCGCCGAGGAGGTGCCGGTGGCGTTCGCCTACAACGGCGAGCCTTTCGCCGTGATGATGGCGACGCCGTCCGACCTCGCCGATTTCGCGCTCGGCTTTTCGCTGACCGAAGGCGTGATCGCGCACGCCGAGGAACTTGCGGACATCGGCGTCGCGCAGCGCCTGGAAGGCTGGGAGATCGCGCTGACGATCCCGCCCTCCCGCGCGCGGGCGCTCGCCTCGCGCGAACGCACGCTCGAGGGCCGCAGCGGCTGCGGCGTATGCGGCAGCAAGCGCCTCGACGACCTCGTGCGCGTGCCGGCGCCGGTCGCGGCCGAACCGCGCGTGAGCGCATCGGCGCTCGATGCCGCGCTCGTGGCGATGGCCGCGCGCCAGTCGCTCGCCGCGGCGACCGGCGCGACGCACGCGGCGGCGTGGGCGGGCGCCGACGGCGACATCGCGTTCGTGCGCGAAGACGTCGGCCGTCACAACGCGCTCGACAAGCTGATCGGCGCGATCGCCCGCGCGAACGTCGACCGCGACGCCGGTTTCGCGATCGTCACGAGCCGCGCGAGCTACGAACTCGCGATGAAGGCCGCGGGCGCCGGCATCGGCCTGCTCGCGGCGGTGTCGGCGCCGACCGCGCTCGCGATTTCACTCGCCGACAGCGCGAATCTCACGCTGATCGGTTTCGCGCGGCCGGGCGGCTGCGCGGTCTACACTCATCACCGGCGCTACGCCGGCGCGCCGCAGGGAGGCAATCCATGAACGTCGAGCGGCTCGTGCAGATGGCGAACGACATCGGCCGCTATTTCGCCGCCGAGCCCGACCGCGAAGAAGCGGTCGCGGGCATCGCCGGTCATCTGAAGCGCTTCTGGGAGCCGCGCATGCGCACGGCGATCCTCGCGCACCTCGCGGCCGGCGGCGAAGGTCTCGACGACCTCGCGCGCGCCGGCGTCGAACGGCTCGCGACGTTGTGACGCCACCCTTGTCGCGGCGCCGACCCGGCCGCAATATCGCGAGCAACCTCGCCGGAGCCGACCGATGACCGCCCGCCCGCTGCCCTCGCTCGCGTTCACCGTGCTCGCATTCGTCGCGCTGGCGCAAAACCAGGCCATCGACTTCGCGGGCCGGCAAATCGGTCATGTCGCCTACTGCTCGTACGAGACGGCGGCACCGCTGGCGGACCATGCCCCGCCGCGGCCGGTCGATCTGCCGCAGCGTCTCGCCGCCGCGCAGGCGGCGCCCGCCGACCGGAACCGCCGCGCCGGACCGGGCACCGGCGTCTTCGTCGTCACGCTGGCTTGGCTCGCCGCACAGGCCTGGACGACGCCGGGCCTGTTCTGGAACCCGTAAAGCCGCGCCGTTGCGCGATTGTCATGGCTTTGTCAGGCCGTTTTGACCGCGCGTTCAGCGCACACTGAAGCGCCGCGGCCCCAACGGGCGCAGTGTCGAACCGCCTGCCGCACGTTGCGCAGGCCGGCACGGCGCGATCGGATACGGGCCGGTTCCGGGCCGACATCTCTGACGAGGGTGCATCATGAATCGGTGGTCTTGTTTCGGCGCGCGGCGCGCGCGGCAGTGGGCGGCGCTCGGTCTGGGCCTCGTCGCGTTCGGCGGGCAGGCGCTCGCGCAATGGTCGAACGATCCGGCCGTCAACACGGTCGTCGCCGACGCCGCCGGCGAGCAGACGCTGCCGAAAGTCGTCGCGGCGCCGGACGGCGGCTACTACGTCAGCTGGGCCGATGCGCCGAACGGCTACGACATCCGCCTGCAGAAACTCGACGCGGCCGGCAATGCGCTGTGGGCGCCCGGCGGCGTACTCGTCGCCGACCGCAGCTTCAGCTTCGTCTACGACTACAGCCTCGCGGTCGACACGGCCGGCAACGCGCTGCTCGCGTTCCACTGCTGCGAGAACAATTCCGCGGACGAACACATCGTCGCGCAGCGCATGTCGCCGCAGGGCGCGCCGCTGTGGGGCGCGAACGGCGTGACCGTGTCGAGCGCCGGCGAAGGCGGCCTCGTGTCCCGCATCGCGGGCACGAGCGACGGCGGCGCCGCGGTCGCGTGGGCGAACGCGACCTCGCAGGTGCGCGTGCAGAAGCTCGACGCGCAGGGCGCGCCGCAGTGGGCCGGAGCGGGCGTCACGTATGCGCCGACCGGCAACGGCAAGTTCCTGCTGTCCGACCTGCAGGCGTCGGACAACGGCAACGCGATCGTGTCGTTTCAGGCGCAGCTCGCGAACTTCAACCGCCAGCTTTGGACGCAGAAGCTCGCGTCGGCCGACGGCGCGTCGCTGTGGGGCGCGAGCCCGGTCGTGATCTCGGACAATTCCAGCGGCATCCTGCAGCTCGGCTACTTCCCGCCGTTCGTCGACGACGGCGCCGGCGGCGCGGTGTACGTCTGGTACGTCGTGTCGGGCCTGAACGGCGGCAACGTGCGTGCGCAGCACGTCGACGCGGCCGGCGCGAAAAAGCTCGCCGCGAACGGCCTCGATCTCACGATCGACGCGACGCAAAGCCACTACAACGCGGTCGGCTTCTACGACCGCGCCACCGGCGACATCTACGCGCTGTGGCAGGACGTGCGCATCACGCCGACGCAGCGCTACTACGGCATGTCGGCGCAGCGCGTCGACGCGACCGGCGCCCGGGCGTGGGGCGACAACGGCAAGACGCTGCTCGCGACCGACCTGCCGATCACGACGTCGCAGTTCACCGCGCTGCCGGCGCCGGGCGGCATGCTCGCCGGCTGGGTCACCGACACGCTGCCGAACCCGACGCCGATGGCCGTCGCGCGCATCGCGGCGAACGGCGACTACGTCTGGTCGACGCCGTGGACCACCGTGAAGACGGCCACGTCGAACGTCTCGCGCGCCGGCGGCGTCGCGTCGGCCGACCAGGCGGTATACGTGTGGAGCGATTCGGCCGCCGACGAAGGCGACGTGCGCGTGCAGAACCTGCGCTACGACGGCACGCTCGGCGACAGCGACACGATCTTCGAGTCGGGCTTCGAGTAAGCGATGACGCCGATCCTCGCGGCGCTCGCGTTTGCGACCGCCGCGGCGGCACAGCCGGACGGCTGTGCCGCCTTGTCCACATTGATCTTTTCCGGCAACGGCGGCTGGCGGGCGCATGGCGCGGCGCCGGCGTGGCGCGTCGACGACGGCGGGTTCGCGATCGACGACGACGGCGCGCGCGTCTACGACGCGAGCGTCGAATCGCCCGCGTTCGCGGTGCCGAACGAGCGCGGCGAGATCGTCGTCGAGCATAGCGTCGACGTGTCGTGGGCGAGCACGGCGGCGGTGCTCGACGTGTCGATCGACGGTGCGCCGTGGCGCGACTTCGTCGCGGCGGGCGGCAGATTCGACGGTGGCGGATACGACGCGACGAGCTACCGCGGCAACCCGCTCGGCGAACGCGCGGCGTGGGGCGGCACCACGGCACTCCTCACGCGAGCGGTACTGCCGCGCGAAACGCACGGCAAGCATGTTCGGCTGAGGTTTCGCATCGGGTCGGGCGGGTCGGGAGATGCGCGGGCGGGGTGGCGGATCGGGCGGGTGGGTTGTGCGTGGTAGCACGCATCGCCGCTCGCTTCCCGCTCTTCATCCCGGCGAATGCGGCCGGTCGACGCGCCTCGCGGAATTCTTTCGCCATGGCCCGGTCGCGGCGGGAGGTCGACCCGGTCCGGCACGACGGCGGCGCCGTCGTGCCGGGACGCCGGTCGGTCAGTACCCGCTGTAGTACGAATCGCAATAGTGGCGATCGAACTGGTCGTACCACTCCTTGCAGATGTCGTACTTGCGCCGGTAGGTGATCAGCCGGTTGTATACATTCATCATGTTGTACCACATCCCGTCGAGCGCGCCGAGATTGATGTTGACCGAAAACGGTCCGCGCCCGAATCCGATGCCGGAGCCGAACCACGATCCGATGTAGCGGTCGATCTGCGCCGACTCGATGCGCTGCCGGATCATCCAGGCGCCGTTTTCGCAGACGTAGCGCGGATTGGAGAACTCGTCCTTGACCGTGTTCAGGTCCGGAAAAGTGCTGCAGTTCTCGATGTCCGCGAGGTACGACGTCTCGCACTGCGACGGGTCGCGCGACGGATTGGAATAGCAACCGGCGAGCATTTCGTTGGCGTACGAGTAGTGCCCGTTGATCTGGATGCGGTACAACTCGGCGCTCCAGCCGACGAAACGGCTGGGATACGGATACGTCGCGCCCGCGAGGACGGACGACGCCGAACTCGGCACGCCGGCGACGAATTCGCGCGTGCAGTCCTTCGGACGGCCTTCGCGTCCGAGCACGTCGCAGATGTCCGGTGCCGACGGGTAGTAGTCGTATTCCGGATAGACGCCCCAGTCGTAGTAGCCCCAGACGCCGTCGCTCAAGTCGCCGAGATAGATTTCGGGACTGTTGTTGTACACGCCTATGACGTCGATCACGCCGAGCGTATACGGGCTTCCCTGGACGTTGTAGAGGCTCGCCTCCGCGCGCGGAGCAAACGTGCCGGCGAGCGCGAGCGCCCCGGCGACGGCCATTCCCAGTACTTTCACTATCGTCTCCTTAATTCAAGACTTTAAAGATGGACGGAGTCATGACATCCATTGCGCCGATGGCCGCAGGATCGACGAGCCCCGTTCGTTTCGTTGGAAGGTCTCCATTCCCCGCACACGCTTCCCACAGGAAGTCCGGCGTACCGGACTTCCTCCCAGACACCTCGTCGCTCGCGCACGCGCGTCCGCCCGATTCGGGCATCGCCGCGCCGCAAGACGGCGCCGGCGCGGCGCCATGCCTTGCCGCCAGCAACTCGTCGAACCGGCGCTGCGCAGCGCGCATGTCGCCTGAAATGCTTCGCGCGCCCGCGGACGCGGTCGCGACCAGCGCGTCGAACTCGTCGAAATTCCCGCGCAGCAGTCGCGGATACGCCGCTCTCCAGAAGCGTCCGGACGCCTGGAAAAAGAACGCGATATTCAGCGCGGCCGCCGACGGGCCGCGCAGGTCGCGCAGCAGTCGATAGACCAGGCTTCTCGTCGTGCGGCCGTTCCCGTCGACGAACGGGTGCACGGCGACGACGGCGATTCCGAGCGCGAAGGCCGCGGCGACCCCGCGGTTGCCCGCGTCGTAGCGCGAGAACAGGCGCTTGACGATGCCTTTCACGTCGGACGGGGCCGGCAGCCGCATGACCGATCCGTCGGGCAGCGCGGTCGCGAGTTCGTGGACCCTGAACGGGTTCTCGGGCGAGTCGCCGACGACGATGCCGCGATGAAACTGCCGCAGGGTTGCGAAGCCGGGACGCCGCATGTCCACTTCCGTCGCGCGCGATCGCAGGCGCAAGCCCACGGCGAGCAGCGACGTGTCCGGCGCGGCGTCCAGCGGCCGCGGCAGCGCAGACGGATGGACCGGCAGCGCGCCACGCCATGGCGCCGAGGAAATGGCATACGCCGCCAGGACGTCCCAGAGCGCGTCGTCAAAACCCGGATCTTCCTCGGCGTTCGCGTCGCCGGCGCGGCGCGCGCCCGCGTGATCGAGCAGCGCGAGCAGCGTCGCCGGCGCGATCCGCGGACCGCGGAGGTCGCGATCGGCCACGAAGAGTCTCGGCATCGCCTCCATGGCGTTACCGCGCGCCCGACTGCAAGCGGGTTTCGACGTCGCGCAGCGCGAATTCGATTTTCTTGCGCGCGGCGTCGTTGCGGGCCGCCGCCAATGCCTGCGTATAGTATTTGCGCGCGAGTTCGAGGTTCGGCTGCGCCGCGCCGTGATAGGTCTCCGCGAGCTTCAGCGCGGCATCGGGATCGTTCGCTTCGGCGAGCGTGGTCAGGTGCTTCCGCACCTTGCCGAGCCACTCGTCGTATTGCGAACTTTGCGGCCTGACATTTTTCGGCGGATACGAGTACAGGCTCAGCATGGCATTCCGGTCGCCGGCCTCGGCCGCCATGAGCGCCCATTCGCCGTAGGCGGCCAGTTCGTCTTCGGTCAACTGGCGACACTGGTCGCGAGCGATCTGCTGGTTCTTCTTGAGTGCGTTGTCGGCCGCGACGCTGCCGGTCTCGCCGAACGACGCGTACTTCTTTTCATTGAGCAGATGGTCTTCGCACTCGGCGAGCACCTGCGCCAGCGTGTAGGCCGCGGCGGCGTCGCCGGCCGACGCGCGGGCGGAAAGATCGCCGTAGACGTCGCGCATCGTGCGCGTCGAGAAATCTTCCTTGATGGCGTTGAGCGGTTTGTACTGCGCGAGCAGCGCGCGCTCGGCCAGCGCGTTCGCTTGCGCGGTGGTCAGCGTTGCCGATTCTTCGGGAGCGCGATCGCCGGTCGACGCCGCCGCCGCGGCCTTTGGCGCCGACGTGCCCGGAGCCGAAGACGGCGCTCCCGCGGCGGTCCGCTCGTCGGGCGCGAGCGGCGCGCGATCGAACACGTAGACGAAGGCGCCGACGAGGATCAGCAGCCCGACGAATGAAGCAATGCGTTTTCCCATGATCCGTCCTCGGTAGCACCGCGCACTCGGCGGCAGACACCATGTCGCCGCACGAACGCGCGTGCGCGTTTCGTCCGTATGTTTACGAATGGCCGATTGCAAAGGTGAAATGCCACGGCTGACATTTCCCGCGCATCTGCGCCGCTCGCCGCGTCGTTCGACCCGGCACATGAAGCATTACCGGAATGTCGCGAAAAATCGGATCATGCCGATGTCGCAGGCGACGATGCGGTCGCCCCGCGGAACGATGGTCCGACGCACCGCGCCGGCCGCCGCAGCGTTTCCCGGCAAGCGGCATGCCGAGAATCCCGCGGCACTTCGCCCCGCCCGCGCTGTCGGAATCGCCCGGCTACGCCTCGCCACGCCTTTGCCGCACAATCCGCTACGGCCCGCCCAGCAGGACGCTCATGACCGACGCCGCCATCGACGACACCCCCGCCCGCGGTCGCGCCGCCCGCCTGCGCTGGCTCGTGCCGATCGCGTTCCTCGCGCTGACGGGCTGGCTCGTCTGGCGCGAACTCGACACGTTCGACCTCGCGCAGACGCAGCGCACGCTGCTCGCCGTGCCGACGCTAGGCGCGCTCGGCATCGCGCTCGCGGCGTTCGCCGCGGTCGCGGCGACCGGCCTCGTCGACCTCGTGATCGCGCGCTGGCTCGGCATCGCCATGCCCGCGCGCGACATGCTGCAGCTCGCGTTCGTCGCCAACGCGCTGGCCAATACCGTGAATCTTTCCGGCGCGATGGGCGCCGGCGTGCGGCTGATGGGGCTGACGTCCGGCGGCGTCGAGCTGTCGCGCGCCGCGGCGCTGATCGGCATGCAGGCGCTGTCGCTGCCGCTGGGCCTCTCGTTGCTCGTCGTCGCGACGCTCGCGCTCGGCAGCCTGCCGATGACGCCCGGCACCGCGACGCGCTGGCTCGCGTACGCCGTGCTCGCCGGCGCCGCGCTGTACCTGCCGTTGTATTTCGCGCTGACGCGTCAACGCCGCCTGATGCGCTGGCTGCCGGCCGAACAGCCGCTGCCGGGCTGGGGTCTGCGGCTCGCGCTGACCGGCCTGTCGCTCGTCGACTGGCTGTTCGCCTGCGCGGTGCTGTACGCGTGCCTGCACGTCAGCGGTGCGGCGGTCGAACCGCTGATGCTCGTCGGCGCGTTCGCCGGCGCGTCGGTGCTCGGGCTCGTCAGCCTCGTGCCGGGCGGCATCGGCGTGTTCGACGGTCTGATGCTGCTCGCGCTCGGCGCGGCCGGCTACGACCAGGCGGCGATTCTCTCCGCGCTGTTCCTGTTCCGCCTCGCCTATTACCTCTTGCCGCTGTTCTTCGGGCTGTACGCGGGATCGGGCATGCTGGCCAACCGCCTGCCGCTCCTGGTGCGCCTGCGCGAGCGTCTCGCGGGGCACCCGCTGTTCGGCCTGCTCGGCCTGCCGGCGAGCCTGCTCGCCGATCTCGGCGTGCGCCTGATCGCGGTGTTCACGTTCGGCGCCGGCGTGCTGGCGCTCGCGTCGGCCGCGATACCCGCGGTGCACGAACACATCCAGGTCGTGCGCGAGCACATGCCGCTCCTCGCCGTCGAGGGCGCGTACTGGCTCAGCGTGCTCACCGGCGTGCTGCTACTGGGTCTTGCGCGCGGCATCGACGGACGGCTGCGCGTGGCGTATCCGCTGACGCAGGCGGTGCTGCTCGCCTCGGCGCTGCTCGCGCTGACCAAGGGCCTGCATTTCGGCGAGGCGCTGTTCGTGCTCGGCGTGATGGCGCTGTTGCGCACGCGCAAGGCCGCGTTCACGCAGCGCGCGATGAGCCTCATGTCGGCGACGACGTTCGGCTGGTTCGCGGGACTCGTGGGCGTCGTCGTCGTGTTCTTCGCGATCGGCGTCGCCGCGGTGCTCGGCGACGATTCGTTCGACCTCTTCTACATCGGCTTCGGCGAACATTCGTCGCGGCTCGCGCGCGGCCTCGCGGCAGCCGTGCTCGGCATGGTCGTCTACCTCATCTGGCAGAGCTTCGCGGTACGCCGCCCGCATCCGGCGGCGCCGGTGCGCGCCGAGCTCGCCGAAGCGCGCGAAATCTATCTCAAGCACGGCGGCGGCGAGTTCGCGCACCTGTCGTTCATGGGCGACAAGTCGCTGTTCTGGGCCGCCGACCGGCAGGCCGTCGTCGCATACGGCGTGATCCGCGACCGGCTCGTCGCGCTCGGCACGCCGTGCGGGCCGGACGCCGCGGTGTCGCGCGCGATCCTCGACTTTCGCCGCTACGCCGACAGCCAGGACCGGCGCCCGCTGTTCTACGAAGTGCTCGAACCCGACCTGTCGCTGTTCCACGACCACGGCTTCGACCTGTTCAAACTGGGCGAACTGGCCATCGTTCCGCTGTCCGAGTTCTCGCTCGCCGGCAAGCGCTGGGAGGACCTGCGCCAGGCGGTGAACCGCTCGACCAAGGAGAACCTCACGTTCGAACTCGCGCACCCGCCGTTCGACACGGTGCTCATGGCCGACGTCGAGCGCGTGTCCGACGCGTGGCTCGCCGACAAGGGCGGCAGCGAGAAGGGTTTCTCGCTCGGCCGCTACGACGCGGACTATCTCGGCTGGAGCCCGCTCGCGCTCGTGCGCCGCGGCGACGAACTGCTCGCGTTCGCGAACGTGCTGCCGGCCTACGGACCGAACGGCACGGCGAGCGTCGATCTGATGCGACACGTGCCCGGCGCGCCGCGCTCGACGATGGATTTTCTGTTCGCGCGCGTGATGCAGTGGGCGCAGGAATCGGGCTACGCGCAGTTCAGCCTCGGCATGGCGCCGCTGTCGAACGTCGGCGCCAACCCGTACGCGCGCATCAACGAGCGGCTCGCGTCGCTCGCGTTCCGCTACGGCAACAGCCGTTACAATTATCAAGGTGTACGACGGTACAAAGACAAGTTCAAGCCGGAATGGACCGGCTCGTACCTCGCCTATCCGCGCGGCATGTGGGTGCCGGGCCTGCTCGTCGACGTCGCGGCGCTCGTCGCCGGCGGCTATCGCAAGCTGCTGCGCGGCTGAGCGCACGAGCCGTCGTCCGCTTTGGGCTAAAGTAGGATCGTTCGGCTTCGTCGTCGCAGACCGGCATGACCTCAGGCAAGACGTATCGATTCGGGGACTTCGTGCTGCGTCCCGCAACGCGCGAGTTTCTGCGCAAGGGCGCCGCGATCGCGGTGCCGGTGCGCCTGTTCGACTGCCTCGCGTACCTCATCGAGCACCGCTCGCGCGCCGTCGGCCGCGACGAACTCGGCGCGGCCGTGTGGGGCCGCAGCGACGTTTCCGAAGCGCAGCTGACGCAGACGATCCTGCGCGCGCGCCGGCTGCTCAACGAAGGCAGCGGCGACGCGAGCTGCATCCGCACGATTCCGAAGTTCGGCTATCACTGGGTCTGCGACGTCGCGGTCGAGATCGCCGACGAATCGCCGCGCGCGCCGATCGCGCCGGTGCCGGTCCCGGCGCGCGATGACGACGCGCCGCAAACGGTGCCGCGGCCCCGCCGGCCACGGTGGATCGTCGCGGCGGCGGCGTGCGCGATGGCGCTCGCGGCGGCGGCGGCGTGGTTCTACGTACGGCCACTGCCGCCGCCGGCGCCGGCGCCGGAAGCGACCGAAGCCGCGATCGTCGTGCTGCCGCTCGACGTCGCGCCGGACGGCGACGCGGCGTGGGTGCGGCTCGGCGCGATGGACGTCGTCGCCGAACGGCTGCGCGCGGCCGGCCTCAAGGTACCGGCAAGCGAAGACACGCTCGCGCTGATGCGCGCGAGCGGCGCGCGGCCGGCCGATGTCCTGCGCGGCAGCGGCGCCGCATGGCTCGTCTCGGGTCGCGCCGGGCGCAGCGCGCGCGGCTGGCGCGTCGACCTCAAGGCCGCGAACGCCGCGGGATTCGACTACGCCGCATCGGAAGAAGCCGATGAGGTGCTGCCCGCGCTGCGTGCCGCGACCGACGCGCTGATGCGCCAGCTCGGTCTGAAATCCGTGCCGTCGTCCGACGCCGATCTCGCGCTCGAGGAAACCGTGCGGCGCGCGCAGGCCGCGATGCTCGCGAACGATTTTCCGACGGCGCAGCGCATCCTGACGCAGGCGCCGTCGCGCGTGTCGGAACGCCCCGAACTGCGCTACCAGATCGCGGTGCTCGCGTTCCGCGCCGGCCGCCTGGACGACGCCGAAACGGGCTGGCGCGACCTGCTCGACGACGAATCGGTGGCGCGGGCGTCGCCCTTGCGCGCCCGCGCGCACTACGGCCTCGGCGCCATCGCGATGATGCGCGACCGCGCCGACGACGCGGAGCGCTCGTTCGGCGCGGCGCTGACACTGCTCGAAGGCCGCGACAACCTGCTCGAATACGGCAAGGCGCTCGGCGGACGCGGCGGCGCGCGCCTGACGCTCGGTCGGGTTCAGGAAGGCATGGACGACCTCGCGCGAGCACGCGTCGTGCTGGAGCAGTCCGGCGACCGGCTCGCGCTGGCGCGGCTGAACGTCGCCTACGGCATCGCGTCGCTCGCGCGCGATCGCCCGCGCGAAGCGGTACCGGTGCTGGCCGACGCGATTGCGGATCTCGAACCGTTCGGCGCCGTCAACGAGCGCGCTCACGCGTATTCGGCGCAGGTCAACGCCGGGCTCGCGCTGCTCGACTATGCGCAGGCCTCGCAGGCGAACGAAGCGGCGCGCGCGCTGCTGCCGCTGATCGGCGACCCGCTCAATCGCGCCGAGACGCTGCTCGACCGTGCGACGCTGCTGCTCGCGCAAGGACGCCTGGACGAGGCCGACCCCGTGCTCGCCGAACTCGACGCGCTCGATCTCGCGCCGTATGCGGGTCTCGACGGCCGGCGCCTGGAACTGCGCGCGCGCCGGGCGTGGGATCGCGGCGACGTGCAAGCGGTGCCGGCGCTCGCGACGGCGGCCGTCGACCGGCTCGCGCCGGTCGATGCGGAAACGGCCGCCGACATGGTACTGCTGCGCCAGCGCGCGCTGCTCGCGCTCGACCGGCGCGACGCGGCACAGACGGCGCTCGATACCTTGCCCTCGGCGCTGCAGGCGCCGCCCGGCGGTCGCGCACCGCTGGGCCTGCGTCTCGCGCAGGCGGAGCTGCAGGCCGCGCGCGGCGACCTCAAGGCGGCCGAATGGGAATTCGCCGCCGCGGCGGCCGTCGTGGATGCCGGCGACGTGCCGGCGCAGACACTGCGACTGACCGCGTCGCGCGTGCCCGTGCTGCTCGCGCAAGGCCAACGCGACGCCGCCAGCGCGCTCGTCGGCCGCCTGCCCGAAGCGGCGGACGCCGATTTCGACGGCGCGCTGGTTCGCGTGCGGCTGTACCACGCGCTCGGCCGCGTGCAGCCGTGGGCCGACGCGCTGCGGCGCGCGCGGGCGCTGGCGGGTCAGCGGACGATTCCGGCGGCGCTGACGGTGCCGCCCGTGCCGTAGCGCGCCGCGCGTCAGCCCTTCACGGGCCAGTGCGTCGCGACGAGCTTGCCGAGTCCTTCGTAGTCGCCGTCGTAGTGATGGCCGCCGGGCAGCTGCAGCGGCGTCGCCGATTTCGTGTCGAGCGTGCGGCAGATCGAATCGTCCTCGTCGGCGCCGTGCACGCAGAACGCGGGCACGGCCGATTTCGCCAGTTCCGGCGCGATCGGCAGCGCGCCGTCGTGCTTGACGTTGCCGAACCAGTCGCCGACCTTGATCTCGAACACCGCTTCGTCGTCAGGCGAAATCATGAACTGCGCGTCGAGCTTCGCACGCGCTTCGTCGGGCAGGCGGTTGACCACGACCGGCGCGAGGCTCGCGCCGAACGAATAGCCGATCAGTGCGAAGCGCGCGTCGGGAAACTCCGCCGCGTAGTGGCCGATGATGCGCGACACCGCCTCGGCCGCCTCTTCGGGCTTGCGCGTCTGCCAGAAGAATTTCAGCGTCGACAGGCCGATCACGCGCACGCCGTCCTTGGCGAGCGCCGCGGCGACGCCCTGGTCGAGTCCGGCCCAGCCGCCGTCGCCGGTCAGGATGATCGCCACGCGCTGCTTGAAGGGCCCTTCGGGCGCGATGTCGGTCAGCGGCAGGTCGGCGACGTCTTCGGGCAGCGGCTTGGCGCGGCGCGCCTCGCGGCGCTGCCAGCGTTCCAGGCTCGCGACGAGCGCCGCGGGCGGCGCGCGCTCGACGTGCCGGTGCGCGAGAAACGGCGCGACCTGCATCAGTTTCTGCGGCAGGCCGTTGACGCGCGTGCCCGGCGCGAACGGCTGCGGCAGCCACGGCGTCGGCAGATGCGGCACCGGCACGACGCGATAGTGGCGGTGTCCCGCATCGGCGCTCGCGGTGCCCGCGTCGCCGGGGCACAGCGGCTGCTGCAGGCGAAACTCGAAGTCGTAGCCGAGCGTGACGAGGCTCGCGAACGTGCCGGCCGGCGCCTGCGCCGCGACGGCATAGGCGAACGTCGCGCCGGCGTCGAGGCCGACGAGCGTCGGCGCGGTGTAGTCCGCGAAGTTTTCGTGACGCTCGACCCAGTGGCTGACTTCCTCGACGTGCGCGGCCGGGTACGCGCACTTCGCCTTGATGCTGTACAGCTCCTTGAGGTAGCTCGGCAGATCGATGCCGACGACGAGCGCGCCGGCACCGGCGAGCGCGTCGGCGTACGACTCCTCGCGCGCGTTCCAGCCGTCCGCGTCGGACAGGAACAACAGCGTGCGCTGCGCCGCCTGCTCGGGCCGCGCGACGTGCAGGTCGCCGAACAAGCCATAGTGGAGGGGTTCGGTGGAGGCGGTGGCGGTGGTGGCGGCGATCAGGGCGAAGGCGAGCGAAAGCGTCATAAGCGGGCGATCTCGGCTTGTCTCCCTCTCCCCCCAAGCGAGCTTGGGGGAGAGGGTCGGGGTGAGGGGGCGGCGCGTCAGGTTGCGTTCCGCTTGCCGTAGCGTTGCGACGAAATTCAACAGCACGTCCTTGCGAAAAACGAATCTCGACGAAGACCGCGGCGGCGCCCCTCACCCAACCCTCTCCCCCAAGCGAGCTTGGGGGAGAGGGCTCAGGCGCGGGCTGCCATGAACGCCTCGATCTCGTCGACGCGCTTGACCACCGCCGCCGTGATCACTTCCGGCGCGCCGCGCGTGACCACCACGTCGTCCTCGATGCGAATGCCGATGCCGTGCCATTTCGGATCGACGTTCGCGCTGTCCGGCGGCACGTAGACGCCCGGTTCGACCGTCATGACCATGCCCGGTTCCAGCATGCGCGGTTCGCCGTCGACGCGGTAGTCGCCGACGTCGTGCACGTCGAGGCCGAGCCAGTGCCCGGTCTTGTGCGGAAAGAACCGTTTGTACGCGCCGCTCTCGATCGCCGCGCGCACGCCGCCCCTGACGAGGCCCAGGTCGCACAGGCCCTGCGCGATCACCGCGACCGCGGCGTCGTGCCCGGCCGTCCACGCGCGGCCCGGCCGCGCCTCGTCGATCGCGGCGTCCTGCGCTGCGAGCACGAGCTCGTACAGCGCCCGCTGCTCGCGCGTGAAGCGGCCGTTGACCGGAAACGTGCGCGTGATGTCCGACGCATAGCACGCGACCTCGGCGCCGGCGTCGATCAGGATCAGGTCGCCGTCGCGCATCAGGCCGTTGTTCGCGCGGTAGTGCAGCACGCAGCCGTTGACGCCGGAACCGACGATCGGCTCGTACGACGGCACCGCGCCGGCGCTGCGGAACGCGTGCAGCAGCTCGGCTTCGATCTGGTGTTCGTACAGGCCCGGCTTCACCGCGCGCATCGCGCGGCGGTGGCCTTCGGCCGCGATCGTCGCGGCCTGCCGCATCAGGCGCAGCTCGTCTCTGGATTTGTACAGACGTAGATCATGCAGAATATGCGACAAAGCCACGAATTCGCGCGGCGCGCGCGCGTCGGGTCCGCGCAGCGTCTGGACTCGCTTGACCCACGCGATGAGCTTGAGGTCGAAGTCGCTGTCGCGCCCGAAGTGGTAGTAGACGCGCAGACGCCCTTCGATCATGCCGGGCAGGATGTCGTCGATGTCCTCGATCGGAAACGCATCGTCGACGCCGTACGCGTCGACCGCGCGTTCGGGTCCGACGCGCGGGCCGTCCCACGCTTCGCGCTGCGGGTCGCGGTCGCGGCAGAACAGGATCGCCTCGCCGTGGCGCCGCCCGGGCAGCAGCGCGAGCACGGCCTCGGGCTCGGGAAAGCCGCACAGATAGTGGAAATCGCTGTCCTGCCGATACGGATACGGCGCGTCGTTGTTGCGGATGCGCTCGGGAGCGGCGGGGACGACGACGATCGCTTCGGGACCGGCCAGGCGCATCAGCTGACGGCGCCGGCGCGCGTATTCGGCCGCAGCGATCATCGTTGAGCCGGCCCGCGCGGATTCAATGCACGGTCCCGCGGCGCCCGTCGGCCGGCGCGGTCATTTCGGTGTGCAGCAGCAGCACGCCGACGCGGATGAATTCGAGCACTTCGGCGAGCGCCGATTCGTCTTCCTCGGCGTCTTCGTATTCGAAACGCGTGCCGGCGATCGTGCCGAAGTCGCGCAGGATCTCGGCGCTGTCGCCCGACAGGGCCGCGGCGTCGCCGGCCCCCGCGCCGGACAGGCCGAAGCCGCCGAGAAAGCCGCGGCACCACTGCACCAGCGCGTCGGCGCGTTCGGACAACGGCTGGTCGTCGCCCGGCAGCAGCGGTTCGAAGCCGAGTTCGGGATCTTCGAGCTGCCGCCGGCAGTCGCGAAACAGGCGATCGAGCAGCGCGTGCCGGTCGCGTTCGGACACCTGATCGTCGGTGTCGATCTCCAGGCGCTGCAGCCAGTTGCGCGCGTTCGCGACGCCGCCGGCGCACAGATAGCCGGTCAGCGAGCCGTGCAGGTCGCTCGGGTCGACGCCGAAACGCAGGTCCGACAGCGCGAGATCGAGTTCGGCGTGGGTGATGGCGGAGGTGTTCATGGCAGACGGACCGCAGGCTCTTGAGCGCCCGCATTCTATCGCTTCGCAACGGCGCATGGCCGCAAACCCGCGCATCCGCGGCTGCGGCAGCATGCATGGCGCGTGCACAGGCGATTGCCTACACTGCCCGCGCGGGTCGGAGGGGCGAGCTGCATGAACGGAGCGCCACAGCGTAACGGCAGGGCTGCCGTGTGGGTCTGGTGCCGCATCGCGGCCCTCGCCCTGGCTTGTCTCGCCCCGAACATCGAGGCCGCGCGCCGCAGCCACTACTTCGACAATCTCGGCAGCGAACAGGGCCTCGCGCAGAACACCGTGAGCGCGCTGTACCAGGATCGCGCCGGCTTCGTCTGGATCGCCACGCAAGGCGGCCTGCACCGCTACGACGGCTACCGCTTCCGCATCTACGATCACGATCCGAACCGGCCCGATTCGCTGCCCGACAGCTTCGTCACGGCGATCAGCGAGGACGATGCCGGCCACCTGTGGATCGGCACGAACGCGAACGGCGTCGTGCGGCTCGACTCGGCGACCGGCGCCGTCGCGCACGTCAAGAGCGACGAGCGCGCACCCAGGCCGTCGCTGCGCGCGACCAGTATCGTGGCGCTGCGGCACGAGGCCGGACGCGGCCTGTGGGTCGGTTCGCGCGAAGGCATCGATCTCGTCGATCCGGCCACCGGCCGGCGCACGAGCGTGGTTCGCTTCGAACCCGAAGGTCTGCCGCTGCGTCCCCTGCGGCGCTTCGTCGACAGCGGCCACGGCGTGCTGTTCGCGGCGACGAGCGTGGGTCTGTTCAAGATCGACCGCGCGAACGCCACCGCGCAGCGGCTGCGCGCGCCGGAACTCGCATCGACGCTGTCCGCATTCGTCACGCGCGACGGCACGCTGTACGCCGGCACCGCCGACGGGCTGTATCGCGTCGACGGCGACGGCACGGGCGCGCGCAAGCTGTGGCCGCTCGCGCCGTCGCCGACCGCGGTGGCGAACGTCTCGGACATCGCCGAGGACCCCGCCGGCCGGCTCTGGCTCGCCGTTCGCGGCGCCGGGGTCGCGATTGTCGATCCGCACGCCGGCACGAGCGAATGGCTGCACCATCAGCGCGACCTGCCCGGTTCGCTGCCCGAAGAATTCACCACGACGCTGATGCTCGACCGCTCGGGCCTGTTGTGGATCGGCGGCGAGACGCGTGGCGTGGCGACCACGAAGCCGGGCGGCGGCGCGTTCACCTGGCTCGTCGATCTTGAACCGCCGCGCGACCGCATCAACAAGAACGTGGTCAGCGCGATCTTCGGCGACGGCGACGCGATCTGGCTCGGCACCGAGGGCGACGGTCTCAAACGCTACGACCGCACGCGCGACCGCTACGAAGACTTCGGCGACCCGCTGGCGCGCGCGTTCGGCGCCAAAGCGGCGCTAGCCGACCTGCGCGTCTACGCGATCGTGCCGGCCGGCGCCGACCGATTGTGGATCGGCTCGAGCCAGGGTCTCGTCGAACTCGATACGAAGACGCGCCAGGCGACGCTCGTGCCGGTCGACGGACTGACCGGCCCGCCGTCGACGGCCGGCGAGCGCGAAGTGCGCGCGCTGGAACGCGCCGCCGACGGCAGCCTGTGGATCGGCACGCGCACGCTGGGTCTTCTGCGCTGGCGGCCCGACCGGCACGAGACGCAGCGCTGGCGCCACGACGACGCCGATCCCGCCGGCCTGCCGCACAACATGGTGCTCGCGCTGCGCGAAGACCGCGAAGGCCGCCTCTGGGTCGGCACGCTCGACGGCCTCGCCGTCGTCGACGCGAACGGCCGCCTGCGCAACCTGCAGGGCGCCGGCTCGCACCACGACACGCTGTCGGGCAACCTCGTGCGCGCGATCCGCCAGGGCGCCGACGGCACGCTGTGGGTCGGCACGCACAGCGGCCTGAACCGGCTCGACGCGCTCGACGCCGCGGGTGCGCGCTTCTCGCGCGTGCTCGCCGGCGACGGACTGCCGAGCAGCACGATCTACGGCATCCTCGAAGACCGCGCTGGTGCATTGTGGCTTTCTACCAATCGCGGCATCGCGCGCTACGACCCCGCCACGCGCGCCGTGCGCAGCTTCTCGCCGAAGGACGGCCTGCAGGCGTACGAGTTCAACGGCGGCGCCGCGTACGCGGGCGCCGACGGCGAGCTGATGTTCGGCGGCATCAACGGCATCAACCTCGTGCGGCCCGAAGCGCTCGCGCGGGAACGCAGCGTAACGCCCGTCGCGATCACCGCGCTCGGCATCGGCGCCGATCTGCGCGACATCGTCGGCAGCGCGCCGCGCACCTGGCAGGTGCCGCAGGCCGCACGGCTCGTGCGCTTCGAATTCGCCGCGCTCGACTACGCGTCGCCCGAACGCAACCGCTTCGCCTGGAAGCTCGACGGCTTCGACGAGGAATGGGTCGACGGCGGCAGCCGGCGCGAAGTGACATACACGAATCTCGACCCCGGTCTCTACACGTTCCGCGTGCGCGCGAGCAATGCCGCCGGCGTGTGGAACGATGCCGGCGCGTCGCTCGCGTTCGAAGTGGTGCCGCCGTGGTGGGCCGCCGGCTGGATGAAATTCCTGTATGCGCTGATCGCCGCGCTCGTCGTCGTCGCGGTACTCGCCGAACGCCGCGCCAAGCGCGCCGAAGAGCGGCGGCACCAGAACGAAATCCGCGAACGCGAAGACCGCCTGCGTCTGGCGCTGTGGGGTTCGGGCGACGAGTTCTGGGATTTCGACATGCGCCAGGGCCGGCTGTTCCGGCACGGCGCCGACCAGTTGCTCGGCACGCACGCGGAAGAAACGGTGTCGGCCGACGACTGGCGCAACATCGCGGTGCATCCGGACGACCTGCCGCGCGTCGACCGCACGCTCGCCGACCACGTGGCCGGCGTGACCGACCATTTCGAATCCGAGCACCGCGTGATCAACGCGACGGGCGACTGGGTCTGGGTGCTCTCGCGCGGCAAGATCGTCGAACGCGACGCCGAAGGCCAGCCGCTGCGCATCTGCGGCACCGCGCGCGACGTCACCGCGTCGCGCCTGGCCGAACGCGAGCGGCGCATCGCGGCCGAAGTGATCCGCAACATGACCGAAGCGGTCAGCGTGACCGATCTCGACTACCACTTCACCTCGGTCAATCTCGCGTTCACGCGCACCACCGGCTATCGCGAGGACGAAGTGATCGGCCGCAACGCGGCGCTGCTCAATTCGCCGCAACACGTGCCGAAGGTGTACGAGCAGATGCGCGAATCGCTCGGCAACAGCGGCCACTGGCGCGGCGAGCTGTGGCAGAAGCGCAAGGACGGCGAGGAATTCCTGTGCTGGCTCGAACTCGCCGAAGTGCGCGACGCGCAAGGCACGCGCACGCATTTCGTCGGCGTGATGAGCGACATCACCGATCGCAAGCGCGCCGAACAGGAACTGCGCTACCTCGCCAACTACGACACGCTCACGGGCCTGCCGAACCGCACGATGCTCGGCGAACGGCTCGGCCACGCGATCATGCGCGCGCGGCGCAACGGCAGGCGCGTCGCGGTGCTGTTTCTCGATCTCGACCGCTTCAAGCACGTCAACGATTCGATGGGCCACGCCGCCGGCGACCGCATGCTCAAGGCCGCCGGCAGCCGCCTGCGCAGCCACGTGCGCGACACCGACACGGTCGCGCGGCTCGGCGGCGACGAGTTCACGGTCGTGCTCGAAGACATCCGCGACGGCGCCGAAGCCGAGCAGGTGGCGATGACGCTGCTCGCCGCGTTCGCCGAACCGCTCGCGCTCGATGCGGGCCAGGAAGTGGTGATCTCGCCGTCGATCGGCATCAGCCTGTACCCGGACCACGCGCAGGTGCCGACCGACCTGCTCAAGTTCGCCGACACCGCGATGTACCAGGCCAAGGAACACGGCCGCAACACGTTCAAAGTATACACTTCCAACATGGACGCCGCGGCGCGCAAGCGCGCCACGATGGTCGGCGCGCTGCGCAAGGCGCTCGAGCGGCGCGAATTCCGGCTCGTGTTCCAGCCGAAGCTCTCGCTCGTCGACGCGCGCATCGGCGGCGTCGAGGCGCTCTTGCGCTGGCACAGCGAGGAACTCGGCGAAGTGCCGCCGAACGTGTTCATTCCGCTGGCCGAGGAAGCGGGCCTGATCGGCGAGATCGGCGAACACGTGTTCGACCGCGCGTGCGCGACGCTCGCGCGCTGGCGCGAGGCCGGCGTCGACGGCCTGACGATGGCCGTGAACGTCTCGGTGCTGCAGCTGTTGCGCGGCGAACTGACGCGCCGCCTGTGCGAGATCCTCGCCGAGCACGACATCGCGCCGGACCAGATCGAACTCGAAATCACTGAAAGCACGATCATGGACAACGCCGAGCGCTCGGTGCGCACGTTGAACGAATTGAAGGCGATCGGCGTATCGCTCGCGATCGACGATTTCGGCACCGGCTATTCGTCGCTCGCGTACTTGAAGCGCCTGCCGATCGACACGCTCAAGATCGACAAGGAATTCGTCGGCGACATCACCGCCGATCCCGACGACGAGGCGATCACCGCGACGATCATCACGATGGCGCATTCGCTCGGACTCAACGTCGTCGCCGAAGGCGTCGAGACGGCCGAGCAGCTCGAATACCTGCGCGAGCAGGGCTGCGACGAGATCCAGGGCAACTGGCTGTCGCATCCGCTGTCGGCCGACCGCTGCCTCGATTTTCTCAAGTCGCGGCGCGCGGCGACGCCGGATGCGCACGGGGACACGATCCTGAGCGGCGTTTGATGTTGCAAATCCTTGCTCCCTCTCCTCCAAGCGAAGCTTGGGGAGAGGGCCGGGGAGAGGGAGCGGCGCGTCGCACTTCGTCGAGATCGAGGAAGTACATGGCGTCTGCCCCCTCTCCCAACCCTCTTCCCCAAAGCGTTTGGGGGAGAGGGCTTTGGGCATCGCAAAACAAAACCCCGCTCCCGTTGCGGCGTCAATACCCTCTGCTATAGTCCGGCTCATGTCCGCGTCCGAATCCACGCTAGCCGATCTGCGCGAGGTCAGCGCACGCATCGACCGACTGGTCGAGCTGTGTCAGCGCCTGTCCGAGGAAAACCGCAGCCTGCGCCAAAGCCAGGAACAGCTCGCGACCGAGCGCGCGGTGCTCCTGTCCAAGAACGAGCAGGCGCGCATCCGCGTCGAAGCGATGATCGCGCGCCTGAAGTCGCTGGAACAGAACGCCTGAGGCCTCGATGTCCGAACCCGTATCGGTAAGCATCCTCGATCGCGAATTCCTGATCGTCTGCACGCCGGAAGAACGTCCCGGGCTGATCG
Source organism: Tahibacter soli (assembly GCF_025717065.2). Classification (GTDB taxonomy): domain Bacteria; phylum Pseudomonadota; class Gammaproteobacteria; order Xanthomonadales; family Rhodanobacteraceae; genus Tahibacter; species Tahibacter soli. Next base: position 28,686 of record NZ_JAOVZO020000018.1, read on the forward strand.
CGGCCGCGGCCTATCTCGACGGCAAGATGCGCGAAGTGCGCAACGCGGTGCGCGCGCCGGGCCTCGATCGCATCGCCGTGCTCGCGGCGCTCAACATCACGCACGAGCTGATTGCGCTGCGCCAGCGCGACACGATCGAAGCCGATTCGGTGGCACAGCACGTGCGAGCGCTGAAAAACAAGCTTGAAGGCGTGCTCAGTGCGTCGGTAAAATAGCCGCGTCGTTCTCTGCCGTGTACGACAGCGTGCCCAACATTTTGCCTTGTTCCTATCGACTACCCCGGGTTTGCAGTGCTGAGGTCGTTGTGCAAGTCCGCCATGAGCGGAAAGCCTGAGGTCTCGCGAGCTGTCCCACCTGTTAACGGGGTTCAAGGTCGTTCTGTGCGCATCGGCACGGCGGAGGACGTCTCTTTGACGGGCCGTGGCAAGCGTCGAGGTTGAGTTCCTCCGTAAGCCACGTGTCTCCTACAACCCCTGCGTGTACTCGCTGCACGAGTACCCGTCGCCCCCTCGACTCAAGGGGGCTCCGACAGCAAGAACAACAGCCGCATCCTGCATCGCGGCCGGAGCGCGCATGACCGACGTCCAAGCCGATCGCCACGCGCTGCGTGCGCGCATCAAGGAACGCCGCCAGGCGCTGCCGGCCGCCGAGCGCATCGCCGCCGCGCAAGGCGTCGCGGCGCAGCTGGCGCAACTGCCCGAACTGACCGTCGACACGCGCATCGGCGCCTATTTCGCCGTGAACGGCGAATTGAGCCTGCATCTCGTCGTCGCGCAGTGCTGGCGCCGCGGACAGGCCATGCACCTGCCGGTCGCCGGTTCGCGCCGGCGCCTCGACTACGCACCGTACACCGCGCAGACGGCCGTCGCGCCGAACCGCTTCGGCATCCCCGAACCGGAAGTCGACGCGGCCGCGCTCGTTGCGCCCGAATCGCTCGAACTCGTGCTGGTACCGCTCGTCGCGTTCAATCGCGGCGGTCACCGGCTCGGCTACGGCGGCGGCTTCTACGATACGAGCTTCGCGTTCCTGCGCGGACGCGAGCGTCCGGCGCTGCCGCTGCTCGTCGGCATCGGCTACGCGTTCCAGGAAGTCGCTACACTCGCGCCCGAATCCTGGGACGTGCGGCTCGACTTCGTCGCGACGGAACGGGAACTGATCGACTGTTCGGCAACGGAGTGAACCGATGCGCTACTGGCTGATGAAATCCGAGCCCGACGAGTTCTCGATCGACATGCTCGCGAAGAAAAAAGTGGAAGCGTGGAACGGTGTACGCAACTACCAGGCGCGCAACTTCATGCGCGACATGAAAGTGGGCGACGGCGTGCTGTTCTACCACTCGAGCTGCGACGTGCCGGGCGTGGTCGGCATCGCCGAGATCTCGGCCGAGGCGTATCCCGATCCGACGCAGTTCGACGCCAGGAGCGACTACTACGACGCCGCGAGCAAGCGCGAGGAACCGCGCTGGTCGATGGTCGACGTGACGTTCAAGCGCAAGCTCGCGCGCACCATACCGCTGACCGAGCTCAAGGACCGCGACGAGCTGGCCGACTTCGTGCTGACGCGCCGCGGCAACCGATTGTCCGTGCTGCCGGTGACGAAGCGCGAATGGGATTTCATCCTGGGACTGGAGTGAACATGGATCGCGAAGAACAGAAGCGCCTGGCCGCCGTGCAGGCGATGCGCTACGTCGAGGAAGGCGGCATCGTCGGCGTCGGCACCGGATCGACCGTCGCGTATTTCATCGACGAACTCGGCAAGATCGCCGATCGCATCGAGGCGGCGGTGTCGAGTTCGGAACGTTCGAGCGAGCTTCTGCGCGCGCGCGGCATCCGCGTGGTGGACTTGAACGGCGCGGGCACGATCCCGGTGTACGTCGACGGCGCCGACGAATGCGATCCGCACAAGCGTCTGATCAAGGGCGGCGGCGCGGCGCTGACGCGCGAGAAGATCATCGCCGCGGCGTCGCAGAAGTTCGTCTGCATGATCGACCCGGCCAAGCGCGTGGACGTGCTCGGCAAGTTTCCGCTGCCGGTCGAGGTGATCCCGATGGCGCGCAGCTACGTCGCGCGGGAAATCGTCAAGCGCGGCGGCCAGCCGGTGTGGCGCGAAGGCGTGGTCACCGACAACGGCAACGTCGTGCTCGACGTGCACGGCATGCGCATCGTCGATCCGGTGGCGACCGAACGCGAGTTCAACCAGATCGTCGGCGTGGTCTGCGTGGGGCTGTTCGCGGCGCGGCCGGCGGACGTGGTGCTGATCGGGGATCAGGTGATGGCGTAATGCCGAAGCGGCGCGAGTGCGTGCGTCGCTTTGCTCGTCATCCCAGCGAAAGCTGGACTGCGGAGGCAGGATGCCGGAGCGAACATTCGCGCAGCGAATGGCCCGAAGGGCGAGCCGTGGATGCGGCGAGTCATCCAGCCTTTGCTCTTCGTTCGACGCCAAAAGCTGGATTCCAGCTTTCGCTGGAATGACGATCAAGGGCGGGCACGGCGAACGAAAGCCCTACCCCTTCTTGTCGATCTGCTTGATCATCCCCGAAATCCCGCCCTGCAGCGCGTAGGTTTCGAAGCCCATCTTCGCCATGATGAACGCCGCCGCCGCGCTGCGTTCGCCGGTGTTGCAGTAGATCACGTACTTGCGCGCGCGATCGAACTCGTTGACCGTTTCGCGCAAGGTATACAACGGCGTGTTGATCGCGCCCTTGATCGCGCGCTGCGCGAACTCCTCGGGCATCCGCACGTCGAGCACCACCGCGCCCTGCCGCGCGAAGATCGACGCCTTGCCCGGCGTCAGCCAGTCGACCGCCGGCGGCTTCATCACTTCTTCGAACGCGCGCTTGGCCAGGCGCATCAGCTTGCCGTCCTTGATCATCGCGACGGTGGCGTTGCGCGTGGTGTTGGCCAGGAGCGCGTCCTCGCCGAAACTGTCGCCGCGCACGAGATACGCGACGACGGAATCGCCGGTCTCGAGGCTTTTCGACACCGACGCCGCGCCGTCCTTGATCACGTAGAAATAGTCCGCTTCCTCGCCTTCGCGCACGATCGTCTCGCCCGAGCGCACGTCCACCTGCTCGAAGCGCTGGAACATGCGCTCGATGCCCGCGGTCGGCAGCTTGTGCATCACGCGCGACTGCAGCAGGCGAAACACCCAGCGGTTCGCTTCGGGCGACGGATCGTAGTGGCGGAAATTCTCGGCGCGCGAGAGCTGATCCCAGCACAGGATCTTTTCCATGTAGCGCCGCTCGATCTTCACGATCGTCGCGGTGATCGACATGACCGTCGCGGTGAACCGCCGCGGCTGCATGTCGCCGAGCGCATAGCGGCCCTGCAGTGTCGACGCGTCGGTTTCCTTGATCTTGCCGTCGGGGTATTCGCCCTGCACGCGGCCGGCGAGCACGAAGATCGTGTGCTCGTCGGTGTCGCCGGCGCGGAACAGGACTTCGCCGCGCCCGTGCTCCTCGGTCGCCGCCTCGCGCGCGAGCTGTTCGAGATTTTCCGGCCGCAGGGAATCGAGCGGATACAGCTTCGCGAGGTCTTGCGTGTTGACGCTCATCGGTCCCCCCGGTCCTTCGTCGGTCCGGCGCAGTGTAGCCGGCCGTCCGGGCCGCGAAAACCGTGAAGTACGGCCCGGATTTGGGCCGGGTCGGCCGTGCCCGCTACAATCGGGCCTTCCCTTCAGCAGCAAGCTCCGCCGCGATGCGCGACGGGCACAAGGTCACTATGTCCATGGATAGCAGTTTCGAGCCCTCGACGATCGAATCGAAGTGGTACGCGCAATGGGAGGCCAACGGCTGGTTCAAGCCGTCCGGCCGCGGCGAGCCGTACTCGATCATGCTGCCGCCGCCGAACGTGACCGGCACGCTGCACATGGGCCACGCGTTCCAGCACACGATCATGGACACGCTGATCCGCTACCACCGCATGCGCGGCTGCGACACGCTGTGGCAGCTCGGCACCGATCACGCCGGCATCGCGACCGAAATGGTCGTCACGCGCCTTCTGGCGACCGAAGGCAGCCCGGGCCGCAACGAGCTCGGCCGCGACGCGTTCATCGAGCGCGTGTGGCAGTGGAAGGGCCAGTCCGGCGACACGATCGAGCGCCAGATGCGCCGCATGGGCGTGTCCGGCGACTGGAGCCGCACGACGTTCACGATGGACGACGGCCCGTCCGAAGCCGTCGTCGAGACGTTCGTGCGCCTGTTCGAGCAAGGCCTCATCTATCGCGGCATGAAGCTCGTGAACTGGGATCCGGTGCTGAAAACCGCGATCTCCGATCTCGAAGTGGTCAGCGAGGAAGAAGACGGCAAGCTGTGGTCGATCCGCTATCCGCTGACCGACGGCAGCGATTCGCTCGTCGTCGCCACGACGCGCCCGGAAACGATGCTCGGCGACGTCGCGGTCGCGGTGAATCCGGAAGACGAGCGCTATGCGCATCTCGTCGGCAAGACGCTGCGCCTGCCGCTGTCCGACCGCGACATTCCGATCATCGCCGACGCCTACGTCGAGCGCGAGTTCGGCACCGGCTGCGTCAAGATCACGCCGGCGCACGACTTCAACGACTACGCGATCGGCGAGCGCCACCGGCTGACGCCGATCAACATCTTCAACGACGACGCGACGATCAACGCGAACGCGCCGGCGCAGTACCGCGGCCTCGACCGCAAGGCCGCGCGCAAGACCGTGCTCGCCGATCTCGAGGCGGCGGGCCTGCTCGTCGAGGAAAAGAAGCACAAGCTGATGGTGCCGCGCGGCGACCGCACCGGCGAGATCATCGAGCCGTACCTGACGTGGCAGTGGTTCGTGAAGATGGACGGCCTCGCCGCGCGCGGCCTCGAACTCGTGGAAAGCGGGAAAGTGCGCTTCGTGCCCGAGAACTGGATCAACACGTATCGCCACTGGCTCGGCAACATCCAGGACTGGTGCATCAGCCGCCAGCTCTGGTGGGGTCATCGCATTCCGGCGTGGTACGACGACGCGGGCAACACCTACGTCGCGCGCACCGAGGCCGACGCGCTCGCGCAGGCCGCCGCGAAGCACGGCGGCGCGGCGCCGGCGCTGCGGCGCGAAGCGGACGTGCTCGAAACGTGGTTCTCGTCCGCGCTGTGGTCGCACTCCACGCTCGGCTGGCCGAACGAGGCCGCGATGGCCGAACGCGGCTTCGACCGCTATCTGCCGTCGTCGGTGCTCGTGACCGGCTTCGACATCATCTTCTTCTGGGTGGCCCGCATGATCATGATGACGGACCACTTCACCGGCAAGGTGCCGTTCAAGGACGTCTACATCACCGGCCTCGTACGCGACAAGGACGGCCAGAAGATGTCGAAGTCGAAGGGCAACGTGCTCGATCCGATCGACCTCGTCGACGGCATCGGCCTCGAAGATCTCGTCGCCAAGCGCACGAGCGGCCTGATGAAGCCGCAGGACGCGCCGAAGATCGAGAAGGCCACGCGCAAGGACTACCCCGAGGGCATTCCGGCGTTCGGCGCCGACGCGCTGCGCTTCACGTTCGCCTCGCTCGCCACGCACGGCCGCGACATCAAGTTCGACCTCGACCGCTGCGGCGGCTACAAGAACTTCTGCAACAAGCTGTGGAACGCGGCGCGGTTCGTGCTGATGAACGTAGAATCGGGCGCCATTGCGCCGGCGGGCACCGCCGCGGCGACAGAGGCGGAAAAGTGGATTCTGAGCCGTCTGCACCATTGCCTGGCGCAAGTGGAAGCCGAATTCGCGGCGTACCGCTTCGATCTCGTGTCGCAGGCGCTGTACGAATTCACCTGGAACGAATTCTGCGACTGGTTCCTCGAACTCGCCAAGCCCGCGCTGAGCGGCGACGACGCGCAAGCCGCGGCATCCACGCGCCTGACGCTCCTGACCGTGCTCGAAACGCTGCTGCGGGCGCTGCATCCGCTGATTCCGTTCATCACCGAAGAGGTGTGGCAGAACGTCAAGGGCCGGCTCGGCATCGCCGCGCCGACGGTGTCGCTGCAGGCGTATCCGCGCGCGGCGGACATCGCGGTCGACGCCGCGGCCGAGGACGAAATCGAGTGGCTCAAGACGGTGGTGTCGCAGCTGCGACGCATCCGCAGCGAAATGAACCTGCAGCCGAAGCTGACGATTCCGCTGGTCTACGCGGGCGGCAGCGCGAGCGACAAGGCGCGCGCGACGAAGTTCGCGGCGGCGATCGGGTTTCTGGCAAAGGTGGAATCGCAGCGCTGGCTCGATGCGGGTGAAGCAGAACCCGCCGCGTCGACGGCGATCGTCGGCGAGTTGAAGATTCTGATTCCGCTCGCGGGGCTGATCGACATCGGCGCCGAGAAGGCGCGCCTGGAAAAAGAGATCAAGCGCGTCGAAGGCGAGATCGGCAAATGCCACGCGAAGCTCGGCAACGAGAGCTTCGTCGCGAACGCGCCGGCGGCGGTGGTCGACGAGATGAAGCAGCGCCTGGCGGAGTTCACGACGACGCTGGCGGGGTTGCGGGAGCAGGCGGGCAAGCTCGGCGCGCTGTGAACGACACTCCCTCTCCCCCAACACCGTTGGGGGAGAGGGTCGGGGAGAGGGGGCGACGCCCGACTCTACGTCGATCTCGACGAAACGCGGATGCGCCCGCGCCCTCTGTGCGCTCTCCCCCAAGCAAGCTTGGGGGAGAGGGTGCACGCACCTTACTGCTCGAACCCGTCCTCGAAAATCACATCGCTCACCACCGGGCAGTTCGTGTTGTTGAACACGCAGTCGGCCCACTCCGGATGGTCGATGAACGGGTTGCGGTTGTTCTGGTAGCTGAACACCACGTCGTTGCGCAGGCGCTCGCCCGCGTCCGGCGGATCGGCCTGGTGCCACGCGAGCAGCACCGACTTCAAGCCCATGTACGCCGTACCGCTCGTCGGCTGCGCGTTGACGCCGACGATCTGCGAGGCGTTGTCGGTGAGCTCCAGGTTCGGCTCCGGCAGCGTCGTTACCGCGTTCGTGCCGCCCTTGTAGCGCACCGCCATGTACATCACCGCGCGCGCCATGTCGCCCTTGCGGTGGCCCCACACCTCGAAGTTGTCGCCGTTGAACCAGTTCGACTGGCCCGGTCCGCCGAAGCCGTGGTTGACCGTCGTCGGACGCTCGGTGCAGCCGGCGCAGTTGTTGTACTTCGAATTGCTGCGGTCGGAGTTGTAGCCGATGTGCGAGATGTACAGCATGTGGCAGTCGGTGTACGGCGCGTTGACGTGCCCGTTGACGCTGTTGTTCGGGAAGCCGAGCGAATTCGGCCACGTGTGCTCGCGGTTGTAGTTCGTGTTGCCGCCGCCGACCTTCGTATACGACTCGTTCTTGTACACATCGAGCACCTTGCTCGAATCGGACGGATCCTGGTCGGCCGCCTCGAGCACCGTCCACGTATTCGGCGTCGCGCCGGAGTACGGCACCGAGTTGTGGTCCTTGATGCGGTTGTGCAGCCACGCCTTGAGCGCGGGGCCGCTCGACGTGTCGACGCCGGCGTAATAGTCGCCGCCGCTGGAACCCGCCGTGTCGAAGCCGATCACGACGTTCGCCGTCATGTCGTGGATCGTGCCGTCCTGGTCGTGCACGCGGTTGGCGAGAATCGTCAGCGTGCAGTGTTCGAGCGCCGCGAAATCGGTGTCGGGGTTGAGCGTGTAGCTCGCGCCGCTGCCGCCCTGCACCGCCGTGTGCGCGCCGCTCGACGCGCACGACAGCGTGTACCAGTTCGCATCGAGCGTCACCGGTTCGCTGAACTGGATCGACAGGTTGCCCGCGAGCGGGAACGCGCTCGCGCCGTTGGCCGGCGTCGATGTCTGCACCGCCGGCGGCAGGTCGCCGGCCGTCGAGAACGAGAACGTGTGATCGGCGAGCATCGCGTCGGCCGGCGGATCGAGATCGGTCACCTGCGCGGCCTTCACCGTCACCGTGCAGGTTTCGCCCGACGCGAAGTCGACCGTCGGATCGAGCGTATAGCTCGTGCCGCTGCCCGAGGTCACGGCGGTGTGCGCGCCGCTGATGCTGCACGCGATGTCGTACCACGTCGCGCCGAGCGTGACCGGTTCGCTGAACGTGACGGCGATGTTCGCGTTGCTGGCGATGCCGGTCGCGCTGTTGGCCGGGGTCGTCGAAGCGACGCTCGGCGGCAGATCGACCGGCGGGCCGAAGCTCTGCCCGGTGTTGCACTGGCCGAACGACGCCGTCGCCGAACCCTGCCACGCGAAATCTTCGTAGTTGCTGCCCGAACCGGTCAGCTGCAGCGAGGTGCCGGGCGCGGTCGAGTTCGTTTCCGACACGCCGATGTCGACGCTCGTCATGCCGTTGGCCGGGCCGTTCGTCGCGGCGAACGTGCCTTCGTAGCTCAGGAACTGCTTGACCGTCGTCCCCTGCACGAGCGCGATGCCGTCCGGCGCGCCGTTCTGCAGGCCGAGGGCCGGCACGTTCACGGTGCCGTGGCCGCTGCACTGGTTCGGAATCGTGCCGGACAGGTTCAGCGTCGAGTAGCTCGCGCCGCCGCTGCCGTTGTACAGCACGACGGTCCAACCGGTGAGGTCGGTACCGGCCGGCCCGACGATTTCGATCGCTTCGCCGACGTCGCCGGCAGCGGTGGAATCGTCGTAGTGAATCTCGTTGATGAAAACGGGCGTAACGGCCTGCGCGACGGACGCGAGACCGGACAGCGCCGCCAACACGGCGCCCCTGAGCGCCAGGTTGCGAATGGACATCGGGTTAAATCCCCAGCAGAGGTCACGACCCGATGCATCCGGCATCGAATCGACGTTCAGAACCGGACGGTCCGGCTCGGTTGAGCGGGTTCGTAGCGAACCCAGATTTGCGACGCCGCCAAGCGTCGCGCGCGGCGCGCGTATCCGCAGCGCAACCGGCACTCCGGACACCCATGGCCCGGAGGCCGGCGAATATAGCCGGCCCTTATGACAAATGCACGGTGCGGTACGGAAAGACTTTGCCGTATTTCTACGGCGTACAGGCACGCATCCGCCGCCGGTCGGAGGCGCTTGCCGAACGCGGGCCGCGACAGGGTGATACAACGCAAGAAGCGGATATCGGAGCAAGGCCATGCCACGCAAACTGCGCGCAGACCCCAAACCCCAGCGGAGATCCGCCATGTCCCTGCACGACACCGAAACCTCTGCCGCCGACCCGGTTGCGCGCGCGCAGGAACTCATCGCCGCGAGCGAGGATGCGCCGAAGCTCGACGAGCTCGCCCGTGCTGTCGGCCTGTCGGCCGGCCATCTGCAGCGCCGCTTCCGCGCGCGCTACGGCCTGTCGCCGGCCGAATACGCGACCAGCCGCCGCATCGACCGCTTCAAGCGCGCGCTGCGCGACGGCGACAGCGTGACCGAGGCGATCTACAACGCCGGCTTCGGTTCGGGCAGCCGCGTCTACGAAAAAAGCGATCCGCTGCTCGGCATGACGCCGGCCAGCTACCGCCGCGGCGGCGCCGGCATGGCCGTGCGCTATACGACGCTGGCCACGCCGCTCGGCGAGCTGCTGGTCGCCGCGACCGAACGCGGCATCTGCGCGATCCTGATCGGCCGCGACGAAGCCGAACTCAAGCGCGAACTGGCCAAGGAATATCCGGCCGCGCAGATCGAGCGCGTCGACGCCGGGCGCGACGAGTGGCTCGCGAAAATCATCGCGAAAGTGCATGCCGACCTCGGATGGAGCGAAGCGAGCGACGCGCCGCTGCCGCCGTTCGATCTGCGCGCGACCGCGTTCCAGTGGCGCGTTTGGCAGGCGCTGACGCGCATTCCGGCCGGCGAAACGCGCAGCTACTCGGAAATCGCCGAGGCGATCGGCCAGCCGCGCGCGGCGCGCGCCGTCGCGCGCGCCTGCGCGACGAACCGCCTCGCGATAGTCGTGCCGTGCCATCGCGTCGTGCGCGAAGATGGCTCGCTCGGCGGCTATCGCTGGGGCATGGCGCGCAAGCGCCGGCTGCTCGCGCGCGAAGCCGAAGTGGCTCCGCGGTCCGCTTGAACAGTGGCGCTTTGAACGACACGGGCTCGCCCATAGCATGATGAGCTTGGGCGAGTTTCGCCCCACGCACGGCCACCGCAATGTCGACCGAAGTCACCGCCGCTGCAACGACGCCGAAAATTTCACCGCGCCTCATGGTCGTCCTGGCGCTCGGCGCGCTGTACCTCATCTGGGGCTCGACGTATCTTGCGATCCGCTTCGCGCTCGAGAGCTATCCGCCGTTCGTGATGGGCGCGCTGCGCTTTCTCGCGGCGGGCACCGCGGTCTACGCGTTCCAGCGCTGGCGCGGCGCAACGGCACCGACGCGGCGCCAGTGGCTCAACTGCGCCGTCACCGGCACGCTGCTGCTCGGCCTCGGCAACGGCCTCGTGTGCTTCGCCGAGCAGAGCGTGACATCGGGGCTCACCGCGGTCGCGGTCGCGAGCATGCCGGTGTTCGCCGCGGCGTTCGGCATGATGTTCGGACACTGGCCGCGCCGGCTCGAAACGATCGGCCTCGTCGTCGGCTTCGTCGGCGTGATCGTGCTCAACCTCGGCAGCGACCTGCGCGGGTCCCCGCTCGGCGCGATTGCGCTCGTCGTCGCGTCGGCCGCGTGGGCGTTCGGTTCGCTCTGGAGCAAGCGCCAGGACATGCCCGCGCCTGCGATGAACACCGCGGCGCAGATGCTGACCGGCGGCATCGCGCTGACCGTGTTCGCGCTCCTGTCCGGCGAATCGCTGCCGGGCGCGCCGACGCTGAACGCGACGCTCGCACTCCTCTATCTCGCGGTGTTCGGGTCGATCGTCGCGTTCAGCGCGTACCTGTTCCTGCTCAAGACGGTGCGGCCGGCGCTCGCGACGAGCTATGCGTACGTCAATCCGCCGGTGGCGGTGCTCATTGGCGCGCTGCTCGGCGGCGAAACCGTGCGCGTGCTCGACGTCGTCGCGATGGGCGTGATTCTTGCGGGCGTCGCGATCATCACGCTGGCGAAGGATCGCAAGAACTAATCAAGAGGTCGTTTCACGAGCGTCGCGTGGAGTTCCTGCACGACGTTGAGGAAATGTCGCGCGGCGAACGCCTGCTCGGCCTCGGGTTTGCCCTTGAACTTCGGGTCCATCGCGAGCGCGAACGACAGATCGAAGTTCGCACGGATTTCGTAGTGCCCCATGCCCATGTCGCGGCGCGCCTGCGCATTGAAATAGAGAAACGACTGTTCGGCGACCGGCGGCCACTGGTGCGTGGGATCCTGCACCGCGCCGACCGACGACCAGTAAGGCGTGACGATCGTCGCGGTCGCGCCGTTCTTGAGCACGCGATGCAGCTCCTGCATGAACGCGATGCGCTGCGCACCGTCGAGATGCTCGAGGAAGTGCGAGCAGAACACCTCGTCGACGCTCGCGTCCTCGAACGGCCACGGCGCGACGCGCAGGTCGTGCACGATGTCGGCATTGCATTCGCTCGACATGTCGACGCCGAGAAAACCCGCTTTCTTGCGCAGGCCGCAGCCCAGATCCAGTTTCATCGCCAATCCCGATGTGCCGCTTTGCGTGGAATGCGCATTATCGCCCAAACGAAAACGGCGGCGCCCTCTCGGGCGCCGCCGTCGCGTTCGGAACGTCTAGCCGATCACGATTCGCGCAGGGCGGTCGTCACCGGCAGGCGGGCGGCGCGGATCGCCGGCAGCAGGCCGCCGACGAGACCGATCACCACGGCGATGAACAGCCCGTTGCCGACGAGCCTCGGCGTCACCTTGAAGCTGAACACCACTTGCGTGAAGTTCTGCCCCAGTGTGGACAACGCCACGTTGTTGAACAGGATGTAGACGATGATCGCGCCGATGAGCCCGCCGATCAGCGACAGGAAGATCGCCTCGACCATCACCGAGATCAGCACCGGCAGCGAGCCGAATCCCAGCGCGCGCAGCGTCGCGATTTCGCGCGAGCGCGTGGCGACTGCCGCGTACATCGTGTTCAGCGCCGAGAAGATCGCGCCGAGCGCCATGATCACGACGACCACGCCGGCGAGGATGCCGATCATCGTGCGAAACTGCTTGGTCTGATCCGAGAAGTACGCCTGCTGCGTCTTGACCTCGATGTTCAGGCGCGGGTCGGTCTTCGCGGCGGCGGCGATCTTGTCGATCGATCCCTCACCGTCGAGCTCGGCCAGCACCGAGCTGTAGCCCGTGCGGCCGAACGTGGTCTGCGCGATGCCGACGTCGGCCCACAGTTCGCTTTCGTACGCGTCGCCGGACTCGAACACGCCGACCACGGTCCATTCCGAACCTCGCATCTTGAGCGTCTTGCCCACCTCGATGCCGTCGAACTGGCGCGACACGCCGCGCCCGACGACGAGCTCGCGCAGGCCCGGCGTGAACTTGCGGCCTTCCGTGATCTTCAGGTTCGGGCGCAGCTTGAACGAATTGTCGTCGACGCCGCGCATCGTGATGTTCGAGCCGTTGACGGTCTCGCCCTTCTTCATGAGTTCGGCGATGACGACCATCTCGGTCGCCGCGAGCGGCTTGCCGTCGGGGCCCGGGCGGATGCCCGGCAACTGCGTGATCAGCACGCCCACGTCGTGGCCGAACGCCGAGTTGAGTTCCGAGTCGGACGAGCCGCCGCGCACGATCATCGCGACGTCGTTGCGCCCGGACGCCTTGAGCGTCGCCGAGAAGCCGTCGGCCATCGCGAGCAGCGCGGTGAACACCGCGACGACGCCGGCAAGGCCGATGACGATGACGAGCGAGGGACCCCAGCGCTCGGGAATGCTCTTGAGATTCAGGCCGGTGATGGCGGTAATTTGGCTGAGCATGTTCTTCTCCTATCGGCCGGCGAGCGCGTCGACGATCTTCAGGCGCTGCGCACGCAGCGCGGGGAACAAACCGACCGCGAGACTCAACACCGCGATGGCGAGGAGGCCCCAGATCCACACCTGCCCGTCGACCGACAGCGGCAACTGCGCGCCGATGGCCTTCTGGATCGCAAGACCCAGCAACGTTGCGATGCCGAGCCCCATGAGGCCGCCGATCGCGCACATCGCGACGGCTTCGGCCAGCACGAAGCCGAGCACGCTGCCATCGGAGAACCCGAGCGTCTTCAGCACCGCGAGCTCGGGTACGCGTTCGCGCACGCTCTGCGCCATCGTGTTGCCGACGACCAGCAGCAGCGTGAAGAACACGGCGAACAGGATCCAGCGCACCATGAGGCCGATGTCGCCGAACTGCTTGGCGAAGCCGATGTTCCAGTCCTTTTCGGTCTGCGTCTTCGTCTCGTCCGGCGAGTTCTCGAATTTCTTGTCGATCGTGTCGGCCACCTGCTTGGCGAGGCCGGCGTCGGTGAGCTTCAGGAAGTAGATGCCGGCGCGCCCCGAGCCGAACTGGTTCGCCTCGTCGAAGTACGCGAAATTGATGAACACCTGCGACGAATTGCGCTGCCATTGTTCGTCTTTGCCGTCGACGATGCCGACGATGTCGAACTGCCAGTCCTTGCTGCCGTTCTTCTGCGGGAAGATGTTCGACTTCATCGGCAGCTTGTCGCCGATCTTGAACTTGTACTTGTCGGCGAGCACGCGGCCGACGACGGCGCCCGTGCGCGTTTCGGCGAACGCCTTCCACTGCGCGTCCGGCATCACCCACTCGGGATAGATGTCGTGATGGCGCAGCGGATCGACCGCGAACGCGACGATCTGGTCGTTCTCGCCGAGCACGCCGCCGAACCATTGCATCCAGCCGACGCGCGCGACGCCGGGCACCGCTTCGATCTCGGGCAGGAGTCGCGACGGCAGCGGCTGCGTGAACGACACGCGCGCCTGCGTGACGAGACGCGTGGCGCCGACGAAATCGGCGCCGGAGTTGAACATCACGTTGACGGCCTGCAGCAGGCCGAACAACAGAAACGCCATGATCACCGACAACAGCGTCAGGAACGTGCGCGTTTTTTTGCGAAACAGATTGGCGATGACGAAACCGGTCTTGGTCATGTCGAAAGTCCTATGCGCATGAGCGGGGACGAACGGAAAGCTTTCCGTCAGTGCGCCGCCTGCTCCGCGAGCTGGCCCTTGTCCAGATGCAGCGTGCGGTTGGCGTATTCGGCCGCGCGCGGATCGTGCGTCACCATGACGATCGTCTTGCCGTGCTTGCGGTTGAGCGTCTGCAGCAGCGTCAGGATTTCGTCGGCGGTCTTGCGGTCGAGGTCGCCCGTCGGTTCGTCGCACACGAGCAGCGTCGGATCCGAAACGATCGCGCGCGCGATCGCCACGCGCTGCTCCTGGCCGCCCGACAGCTCGCGCGGCTTGTGATGCGAGCGGTCGGCGAGGCCGACCACGTCGAGCGCGATGGCGACGTTCTGCTTGCGCTTGGCGGCCGACAGGTTGGTCAGGAGCAGCGGCAGCTCGACGTTGCCCTGCGCCGTGAGCACCGGCATCAGGTTGTAGAACTGGAACACGAAGCCGACGTTGTGCGCGCGCCATTTCGCGAGCTCGCCGCTCGAGAACTTGTCGATGCGCTTGCCGTCGATGCTGATTTCGCCGGAACTGGGCTGGTCGAGGCCGCCGATGAGATTGAGCAGCGTCGTCTTGCCCGAGCCCGACGGCCCCATCAGTGCGACAAAATCGCCTTTGGGAATATCCAGCGTCAGGCCGTGCAGCACTTCGACTTTCTGTTTGCCGCGCACATAGCTCTTGGTGAGGTCGCGGATCGTGATGAGATTGCTCATGACTCGTCTCCGAAGCGGAAAGGTTTACGTTCAGTTCGTGGCGACGCGATCGCCGTTCTTGAGGCCGTCCGGCGGCCCGACGGCCACCTGCTCGCCGACCGCGACGCCCGAGAGGATCTGGCGCGACGCGCCCATCGTCTGGCCGACGCTGACCTTGCGCGCTTCGGCCTTGCCGTTCCTGACGACGTAGACGACCGAGCCTTCGGCCGCGCTGACGACGGCGGCGCCCGGCACCAGCGCACCCGGCAGCGGCGCTGGCGGCGCGTTGGTCGCGGCGGCCGGTTTCTTTTCTTCCATGAACGCGACGCGCGCGCCCATGTCCGGCACGATGCGGTCTTCCTTCGTGTCGATGCTGATGCGCACCTTGACCGTCGCCTTGCTGCGATCGGCGGTCGGGATGATCGCGATGACCTTGCCGGGAATCTTCCAGTCGGGATACGCGTTCAACGTGCTCTCGACCGGCTGGCCCGCCTTGACGCGGCCGATGTACGACTCGTTCACGTCGACTTCGATCTCGAGCGAGCCCATGTCGACGATCGTGCCGATGCCGGTGCGCGTGAAACCGCCGCCGGCCGACATCGGCGACACGATTTCGCCGGGCTGCGCGGCCTTCACCGTGATGACGCCCGAGAACGGCGCGGTGACGACCGTGTTGTCGAGCTGCACCTGCCCCACTTCGACGCCGCGCTGGCCCACTTGAACCTGCGTCTCCTGCGCCTTGATGCGCGCGCGCAGGCTGGCGACGCGCGTCTGCGCGTCTTCCGTCGCCTGCTGGCTCGTGAGCTTCTTCGCGACGAGATCGCGCTGCCGCTTGAGGTCGCGATCGGCCTGCTCGAGCTGCACGCGCAGGTCGGCGAGCTGCGCGCGGGCGGCGTCGAGCTGCGCCTTGGACAGGTCGAGCTGCGCCTGCGCGTCGATCGCTTCCAGGCGCGCGAGCACCTGCCCTTCTTCGACGCGCTGGCCTTCCTCGATCATCACCTCGGAAACGCGGCCGGTGACCTTCGCCGATACCGTGGCCTGGCGGCGCGCCGTGACGTAGCCGGTCGCATCGAGCACCGAACCCGTCGCGGACGCGGCGGCCGACGCCGTCGTCACCGGCTGCGCCATCGCGGTGGCGACCGTCCACGTCGGGCCGCGGCCGAAGTACATCCAGGCGCCGGCACCGAGCGCGAGGGCGACGACGATGCCGATGGCGAGAAACTTTCTGCCGCCGCCCGACGGCGGCGGTTCGTTGCGGTCGATGCGCAGCTGACTGAGCTTGTCGGAACTGTCCATGCGTATACCTTTGGCTTTCGGATTCTTGCGGCGCGGCGGCCGGCGCGTGTCGTCGGCCGCCCCCGCGGCCGTGGTATCCGTTGCGTCCCGTCGCGCGAAGGCTGGAAAACCGGCGCTCGCGCCGGGGACCGCCGGCGAGTCTGCCATAGACTGCCGTACGATCCGCAGTACGGCCATGGGTGCCGGTCAGCAGTTGGAGGTGACAGGTGTCAGCCCCGCAAAACAACGCCGCCGGCTACTCCGGCAAACCGTTGTGGCAGAAGCTCGGACTGAAGCCGGGTCTGCGCGTACGGCTCGTCGACGCGCCCGACGACTACGCCGCGCTGACCGGTTTCGATCTCGGCCTCGCGGTCGTGCTCGCGCGCGCCGGCAGCTTCGATTTCGGCCATGCGTTCGTGCGCAGCGCGCGCGACCTCGACGCGGTGCTGGCCAGGCTCGATCCGCAACTCGACCCGGCCGGACAGCTGTGGATCTCGTGGCCGAAGAAGGCGTCGAAGGTGCCGACCGACATCACCGAGGACACGGTGCGCGAACTCGCGCTGCCGCGCGGCCTCGTCGACGTGAAAGTGTGCGCGGTCGACGCGACGTGGAGCGGCCTGAAACTCGTGCGGCGAAAGGCGTTACGCTAGGCGTCTGTTCCCGCTGCGAGTTCGTCATGCGCTACGTGATCCCCGTTCCGCCCGTCGCCGCCGTTCCCGTGCTCGGCGACGACGCGCTGTTTCCCGTGCACCGCATCTACTGCGTCGGCCGCAACTACGCCGACCACGCGAAAGAGATGGGCGCCGAGGTCAATCGCACGAAGCCCACGTTTTTCAGCAAGCCGGCCGACGCGGTGCTGACCGGCGACGCCGACCTGCCATACCCGAGCGCGACGGCCGACCTGCATCACGAAGTGGAAATGGTGGTGGCGCTGCACTCGGGCGGCCGCGACATCGGCGTCGACGAGGCGCTGTCGCACGTCTACGGCTATGCGGTGGGCCTCGACCTCACGCGCCGCGACTTGCAGGCCGAAGCGAAGGAAAAGCGGCTGCCGTGGGACGTCGCGAAAGGCTTCGACCGTTCGGCGCCGATCTCGGCGATCCATGCGATCGGCGCGAACGCGCATCCGGCGAACGCGACGCTCGCGCTGACGGTGAACGGCGTCGAACGCCAGCGTACCGATACGGGCGAGATGATCTTCAACGTGGCCGAGATCATCCACGAGCTGTCGAAGCTGTACGAGCTCGCGGCCGGGGATCTGATCTTTACCGGCACGCCGGCCGGCGTGGCGGCGCTGGCGCGCGGCGATACGTACGTCGCGACGCTTGCGGGGATCGCGGAACTGCGCGGGCGGGTCGTATAAATCCTACTCCCCGACGGCGTCGGGGGAGAGGGAGTAAAACAAAGCAAATTCGCGCTCTTTGCGCACCCGGCATGCTAAAACCCGCCTCGCGGCGCGCGTCGCCGTTTCCGAAGCAACCAGGAGGTGCAGCATGAGCTTCTTTTCCGAGTTCAAAGCATTCGCGATGCGCGGCAACGTCATCGATCTCGCGGTCGGCGTCGTCATCGGTGCGGCGTTCGGCAAGATCGTCACGTCGCTCGTCGACCAGATCATCATGCCGCCGATCGGCCTCCTGATCGGCGGCGTCGATTTCTCGACCTGGAAATGGATCCTGCAGCACGCGGACCCCGCCGCGAAGGTGCCCGAAGTCGCGATCCAGTTCGGCGCGTTCCTGAACACGCTGATCCAGTTCACCATCATCGCGTTCGCGATCTTCCTCGTCGTCAAGATCATGAATCGCGTGATCAAGAAGGAAGAAGCCGCACCGGCCGCGCCGTCCGCCGAGGTCGTGCTGCTCACCGAGATCCGCGACGCGCTGAAGAAATAGCACCTCGCCCGGCAGGCTGCCTCGCAGCCTGCCGACGCGGATCAGTTGCACGCACGCCCTGTCTGCGTCGTCAGCCGCCGCAGCGGCATCGAACCGGCCGTGTAGCCGGCGACTTCGGGCGTCCACGAGAACTCGCCGGTGTCGTTGCCGGTGAACCGCACGCGCGCACCGCCCCAGCGCTGTCGTACCAGATCGCTCGTGCGGTATTCCGGCGGGAACGACGGCCCGCGGCTGATCGCAAGATCGAGCGTGGCGGTGTCGCCGTCGATCGGCCCCGCGCCGACGAGAAACAGCGGCGCGCCGCGGTCGAACACGTACCAGGCGACGACGAGCTGGCGCACGCCGTCGATCTGGAACACGTCGACGAACAGGCCGTGGCCGTTCTGCGCCGGGTCGTACCAGTTGCCGCTGTGACACGCGCGAATCTGCGCGCCCGGCGGATCGGTCGCCGGGTCGGCCGCGCGCAGCAACGGCGTGATGTCCATCGTGCCGTCGGAGAAGCCATGCGTACGGCTGACCCACGACAGCGTCGCGGCGGCGTCGCCGTTGAATTTCAGGGCGATCGTTCCCCACGGCGTCGCCGTGACGTCGCCGGGGCGGAACGCCGGCGGGAAGCTCGCGCCGGTCGAGAAGTGCATCGGAATCTCGACTTTGTCGTTGTCGGCCTTGCCGACGCCGACGAGCCAGAGCGGCGCGCCGTGCTGATACACGAACCAGCTAGCGACCACGTGCACCACGCCGTCGAGCGCGATCGGCTCGAGCATCAGGCCGTGGCCGTCCTGCTGCGCGTTCCACCACATGCCGGCGATGCGCGTGTCGATGCGGTAGTCCGGCACGCCGTCGAAACCCGCGAGCGGCACGCGCCAGACGCCGCGGCCGTACGTGAACGCGAACAGCACCGGCGGACCGCCGGCGGGCGTCGCGACTTTCAGATCCTCGGTGATGACGTTGGCGAAGCCGGTGTTCTCGACCGCCCAGTGCGCGCCGCCGTCGAGCGACACGAACAGGCCGAGATCGGTGCCGAGATACAGCTCCTGCGTGTTCGCGGGATTGACGACGATCGCATGCACGGGCACGTCGGGCAGGCGGCCGGTGCCGGCGCCGTCCAGCGGCGTCCACGACGCGCCGCCGTCCGTCGTTTTCCACACGTGCACTCCGCCGAACGTGGAATACGTCGCATAGGCGACGTTCGCGTCGTTCGGGTCGAACGCGAGCCGCGACACCCAGCCGTCGCGCGGCGCGACGCTCGCCCATGTCGTGTTCGCGCCGCTCGCGGTCGCGTTCGCGTTGCGGAAGATGCCGCGGCGGTTGCCGACAAGCATGCGGTCGGAATCCGACGGCGCGATCGCGATCGCCGAGATGCGCACGCCGAAGTCGAACCCGCCCATTGCGGTGCTGACCGCGCGCCAGGTCGACGCACCGTTGTCGGTGCGCCACAGCCGCGTGCCGCCGGCGTACAGGCGGCTCGGCGCGTTCGGGTCCATCACGTACGGCATGATGAACAGCGTCTGGTCGTTGAGGCCGCTGCGCGCCGCGCTGAACGTCTGGCCGCCGTTCGTCGACTTGACGAGGCCGACGCACTGCGACGTCGCATACAGCACGTTGACGTTGCGCGGATCGACCGCGACGAAGCCGCCGTCGCCGCCCCAGATATGCCGCCACGCATACGGGCCGGCGCCGTCGCGGCCGAGCCACGTGCCGTTGTCCTGCGTGCCGCCGAGATAGCCCGAGCCGTCCGGAAACGCGCCGCCGGCGTAGAACTGCGTCGTGCCCATGCCGCGGCTGACGTCCCGCCAGCCGACGCGCGGCGGCGCGCGCGGCGCGCACAGCGCGGCGTCGCCGGTGCTGACCGGCGCGGTGGCGTCGTCGCTCTGCGCGATGCCGCCGTCGTTCGTCGCGTAGACGCGCCGCTCCGACACGCCGTCGTAGTTCGGATGAAAGCGGATGCGGTGCTGGTCCGGATGCACGTACGTCTCGTCCGGATTGTCGTAGTAGCTCGCGAGGCCGAAGCGGCGCCCGCCGTCGTCGGAGCGGAACAGCGTCATGCCGCCGACCCAGACGCGGTCGGGATTCACCGGATCGACCGCGATCGCGTTGTTGTACCAGCCCGCGCCGTAGAAATCGCGGCCGTCGCCGGCCTGGCAAGGCGTCGCCCGCACCGCGAAATGGAACTGGAACAGGCTCGCGGACATCAGATCGGCGCTGTCGTTGCGCAGCCGCGCCTGCCACGTGCGACCGCCGTCGTCGGAGCGCCACAGCGCGTGCAGCGCGTTGTCGTAGTCGCCGATGCCGTCGCCGGTGCGGTCGAAACCCGGCGCGATGCTCGCGGCCACGGCGTAGACGACGTTCTGGTCGGCGCGGTGCACGTCGATCTGCGTGCGGCCCTGCCCCGCTTCGCTCAGCACCGTCTGCCACTGCCCGGCGCCGCCGGCGTCGGTGTTGAGGAACACGGCGGCCGGACACGGCCCGCCGCAGGCCGGCGGCGTCACCGTGCCGGGCAGCCAGTAGCGGTCGGCGACCGAGCGCGACGCGCACGTCGCGAGCAGCCAGTCGCCCGGCGTGTCGGTGCGCAGCGCAAGGTCGGTGCAGCCCTCGTACAGCGCCTGGTCGGCGTCGTCGGCGGGTCTGAGCAGGCGCTCGAACGTCGCGCCGCCGTCGGCCGAACGCCACACGCCGCTGTTCGTCGCGGCGTACAGGCGGCGCGAGTCGTGCGGACTCAACACGATGTCGCTGACGTAGCGGAAGTTCTCGTTCTGCGTCGCGACGAGCGCGTTCCAGCTGTGGCCGCCGTCGTCGCTGCGCAGGATGCCGCTGCCGGCCATCGGCGACCACGGCATGCCGCTGTTGCGATACAGCTCGCCGGTGCCGGCGTAGATCGTGTCGGGCCGCGCCGGATCGATCGCGAGCGCCCCGATGTTGAGATTCACCGCGTCGTCGGAGACCGGTTGCCAGTTGTCGCCCGCGTCGGTCGACTTCCACACGCCGCCGGAAACGCCGCCGGCGAACATCACGTCGGGATTGCGCGGATCGAATTCGAGCGTGCGCGTGCGGCCCGTCGCGTTCGCGGGGCCGAGCCATTCCCATTGCGGCGCCGAACCCTTCGCGACGTTGCCGGCAACGTGCGGATAGTGGCGCGGCATCCTGCGCATCTGCGCTTCGGCATCGAACCAGCGCTTCGTCTCGAGCGCGGCGCCGGCCGACGGCTCGCGCCGCGCGGCGAACAGCTGCGCGCGTTCGAGGGCGCCGGTGACTTTTTCCTGCCGCTCGCGCTGCGCCTCTTCGCCGCGCTCGCCGCCTTCTTCGCCGAAGCGTTCGGCGTACTCGCCGCCGTGCATCGCGCAGCCGGCGAGCAACGTCGCCAACAGCGCTGCTACCGTGGATCGACCCGTTGCCGCCATGCGCACGACTCCCCGCTCCGCCGTGCGGCCATGCTAACGCGCGAGCCGCGCGCCGATGTTGCAGCGCTGCGCCCCATGACGAACGTCCTATCTCGCCTGCGGGTACGCTCTGGCACGATAGCTCTTTTGCCGGAGCCAGCCATGTCGCCACGTTCCCTGTCGCTCGTCGTCGCCGCGCTGCTGCCCGCGCTGGCCGGCGCCGATACGATCACGACCATTCCCGACGCCGCGGTGAAGCAGGCGATCGCGCTGCGCGACCAGGCTCTCGCCGACGATACGGCCTACACGCTGCTCGAATCGCTGACGACCGAAATCGGTCCGCGCCTCGCCGGCAGTCCGGCCGACGCGAAGGCGCGCGAATGGGCGATCGCGAAGTTCAAGGCGCTCGGCTTCGACAAGGTCTGGACCGAACCCGTGACGTATCCGAAGTGGGTGCGCCGCAGCGAGAGCGCGAGCATGGTCGCGCCGTTCGAGCACAAGCTCGCGATCACGGCGCTCGGCTATTCGACCGCGACGCCGAAGGGCGGCCTGACCGCGCCGGTCGTGCATTTCGATTCGCTCGATGCGCTCAAGGCCGCGAAGGCCGCCGACGTCAAAGGCAAGATCGTCTTCGTCAGCGCGCGCATGCAGGCGCACCGCGACGGCCACGACTACGGCATCGGTTCGGGCGTGCGCAGCCGCGGCCCCGCGATCGCCGCCGAACTCGGCGCCGCCGCGTTCGTGCTGCGCTCGGCCGGCACCGACAACAACCGCCTGCCGCATACCGGCGTGACGCAATGGAAGGAAGGCGGCAAGCGCATTCCGGCCGCCGCGGTGTCCGCGCCCGACGCCGATATCATCGACGCAGCCGTCAAGCGCGGCCAGACGGTGACGCTCAGGCTCGCGCTCGACTGCGGCGTCGAAGGCGACTACACCGGCGCGAACGTGATCGGCGAAATCACCGGCCGCGAAAAGCCCGACGAAGTCGTCGTGATGGGCGGCCATCTCGATTCGTGGGATCTCGGCACCGGCGCGATCGACGATGGCGCCGGCGTGGCGATCGGCATGGCCACCGGCGCGCTGATCGGCAAGCTGCCGACGCCGCCGAAGCGCACGATCCGCGTGGTCGCGTTCGCGAACGAGGAAGCCGGCCTGTGGGGCGGCAAGGCGTACGCGGAAGCGCACAAGACCGACGTCGCGAAACACCAGCTCGGCAGCGAATCGGATTTCGGCTCCGACCGGATCTGGCGCCTCAACGCGACGGTGAAGCCCGAATCGCTGCCGGCGATCGACCGCATGATGCAGGTGCTCGCGCCGCTCGGCGTCGAACGCGGCGACGGCCGCGGCAACGGCGGTCCGGACCTGAGCCCCATCCACGCCGAAGGCATGGCGGCGCTGAGCCTGACGAACGACGGCACGCGCTACTTCGACTACCACCACACCGCAAACGACACGCTCGACAAGGTCGATCCGAAGCAGCTTGCGCAAAATGTGGCGGTGTATATTTCGTGGTCGTACCTCGCGGCCGAGGCGGACGGCGATTTCGGGTCGGCGCCGGGGGCGTTCAAGCAGGGCGGGGACGACGAGCACTGATCGCCCCGACACCAGCACGCGGGCGCACTCAACGCATCGGGTCTTCTGAGACCAGGGTCTTCCGAAACGAATCTGCCGGCGGCTCCCGTCGCCGGCGGAATGTCGGCGCGATCAGCCGGCTCGCACCGAGCGAAGATCGGGCAACGTTTCCAGATAGTCTGCGAACGCGACAAGCGTGGCGTACGCGTCGTCCACGGTGTATCGGCTTCTTTGGGTAAAGAATCGATCGACACCTTCGGTCGCTCTTTCGCACAGGCGCGCAAGATCGCGAGCTTGGTCGGGATAGTTGGCCGCAACGGTCATCGTCATCGACCGCACCTTGGGCCAGCACAACTCTTCCGACGGCGCCGCAATCGCTTCGAGAGAAAAGCCTCGCGCGACGGCGCGAACTTTCCTTGAGACGAAGTGCATCATCGCAACGACGCCGATAACGTCCGGGTGCTGGTCGTCCAGCGGCTCGTCGCCCGTTTCCAACGAATCACCCGGCGGTGCCGCAGATGGCGACAACGGCGTGCGCTCGGCGACGTTCCGTTCGCTCAAATGCGTGTCAGCCCGCTCCGCGACAGGACACGCCAATCCCTCGCTTTTTGCCGCGCCACGAAGCTCGGACCATTTTGCGGTCAACGGGAAGAACCGAGATTTTGGTGCTTTTTTGCTCGAAATATGCACATAAGCGATCTTGTGCGAATGGCGCTGCGTGACCCACTCCGGTTGGGCGCGATATTCGTGATCGATGCCATCGAATGCGATCTCCTGCGCGCACCACGTAGTCGACAAACCGCAGCTCCCGCAGAACGGTTGGCGTCGCCCGCTTGATGCACGATGCGAAGCAGGCGCTCGGATCCCTGCAAGGCCGTCAGAACAGCAGCAGTATCGGCGCAAAGATCATTGCCGACTTCGAAGGAGTTCGCGCAGTCCTTGATAAACATCGCGAGACACCCGATTTGACTTCGCGACCATCTTGGGCATATTTTCATCACAAATCCAGCACAATTTGAGACCGCACTCAAGCCGGAGCGAGCATGCAACCGTCCACCAACTCCAATACGTTCCCGGGTTTCCTCGAGTCGTTGCGAACCCCGAACTCGCCGCTGCTTTCCCCCGAACGGCTCGCCGAAGCGCTTGAATTGCCCGCGCAGGACCTCGCGCAGCTCGCACGCGTCCATCGCAACACCGTCCAACTCGCCCCATCGTCGACGAAGCTGCAGAACGCGATGGTCGAAGTCGTCAAGGTATTGTCGGCCGCCGAGGAACTGACCGGCAGCGTCGACCGTGCGTTGTTCTGGTTCCGCAATCATCCGATCAAGGAGTTCGGCCATCGCACGGCGATGGAACTCGTTGCGGAAGGCAAGGCGAAGGCCGTCATCAAGTACATCGAATCCGTCGGCACCGGAGCGTCCGGATGATCGTCACGGCCATCGACGAGTCATGGCCGTTGTTCCGCGCGCATACGCCCCGCTGGTCGTCGCAGCCGCTCAGCGGCGCCGGTGCCGCGCTGCACGGCGGGCGCCTCAATCGGCCCGGCGTGCACGCGTTGTACCTCGCGCTCGGCCAGGCGACAGCGATCGCGGAATACCAGCAGGACGAAATGCTGATGCCGCCCTGCATGCTGGTTGCCTACCGCGCCCGCATTGCGTCGGTCGTCGACTTTCGCGCGGGCTATGCGCCCGGCGTCTGGCACCCGCTGTGGCAAGACATCGACTGCAACTGGCGCTCGCTCGCATTTCTCGAGGAAATCGACCCGCCGACATGGGATCTCTGCGATCAGGTGCTCGCAGCCGGCCACAGCGGCATCCTGTTTCCGTCGCAAAAGTCGGAAGGCGTCAATCTCGTTTTGTATCTCGACGCGCTGCGCCCCGACGACCGCATCGAGGTCATCGATCCGCGCGGCGACCTGCCACGCGATCAGGCAAGCTGGCCCGCACGGTAGCCGACCGGAATCAACCGCGCGTCAACCGCCAGTGCTCCGCCAGCAGCACCGCCGCGCTCGCGGCGATGTTCAGACTTTCCACATGACCGGTGCCGGGTATCGTCAGGCGCCGGTCCGATGCCGCGATCAGCGCGTCGCTCATGCCCGAGCCCTCGGCGCCGAACACGATGGCCAGACGCGCCGGCAACGGTTTGGCATATACCGATTCGCCGCCCGTCGGCACCGTCGCCGCGACGCCGTAGCCCGCTTCGCGCAGCATCGCGACGAGGTTTTCGCCGAACTGCGGCTTGGCCAGCGGCACCGCTTCGGCGCCGCCTTCGGCGACGCGGTACGCCGCGCCCGACAGACTCAGGCCCGCGTCGGCCGTCAGGATAACGCCGCCGGCGCCGAAGTTCGCCGCGCTGCGCAGTACCGCGCCGAAGTTGTGCGGATTGCCGACGCCGTCGAACACGATCAGGAGGCTCGCTGCCGGCGCGGGCGGCTGATCGGCCAGCAGTTCGGCGAGCGACAGCAGCGGCCGGCGGCGCGTTTCGAAACACACGCCTTCGTGGTGCTGGCTGCCGGTGAGCTTGGCGAGATCGACGTCGGCGACCAGCCGATAGCCGATGCGTTGCTTGACGCACCATGCGAGCACGGCCTTCATCGTGCTGATGCGCTGCTCGGTGAGGTACACCTTGCGCAGATCTTCGGGCCGCGCGTTGAACATCGCGACGCAGGCGTTCAGGCCGAACAGGCGCACTTCCTGCTGGCGCTGCTGCGACGGCGGCACCGCGCGCGTCGGCGCGGCGGTGAAAGGTTCGCCGCGCCCCGGTCGGCGCCGTTTGTAATCGAACTCGGACATTCAACCATCCCCTGGCTTCGGCCGTAGCCTGCATTATGTGCACTTATATTGCTTGTGTCCCGTCCGCGTCCGCATGGCTGCGGTCCTGCTCGGCGAGCTCGTGCGACACCGCTTCGGGCGAGCGCGTGTAGCGCGCGAGCACGCGGTAGATCGCCGGCACCACGAACAACGACAGAAAGGTCGAGAGCATGACGCCGAACACGACGACGACGCCGATCGTACGCCGGCTCGACGAACCGGCGCCGTCGGCGAGCATCAACGGCAGCGCGCCCACCACGGTCGCGATCGACGTCATCACGATCGGCCGCAGGCGCACCGCGGCCGATTCGCGAATCGCCTCGTCGATGCTGCGGCCCTGGTCTCGCAGCTGATTGGCAAACTCCACAATGAGAATACCGTTCTTCGCGGCGAGACCGATCAGCATGATGATGCCGATCTGGCTGTACAGGTTCAGCGTCGATCCGAACAGCCACAGCCCGAGCAGCGCGCCGAGCACCGCGAGCGGCACGGTCAGCATGATCACGAACGGATGCACGAAGCTTTCGAACTGCGCGGCGAGCACGAGGAATACGATCATCAGCGCCATCGCGAACGTGAACATGACCGTGCTGCCGGTTTCGCGCAGGTCGCGCGAATCGCCGTTGAGATCGCTCTGCGCCTGCGCCGGCAGTTCCTCGCGCGCGATCTGCTGCACGTAGGCGAGGCCCGCGCCGAGCGAATAGCCCGGTGCGATGCCGGCCGACAGCGTGATCGAGCGCAGCCGGTTGAAGCGGTTGAGCGACGCGGGCGCGGCCATGTCCGACAGCGTCACGAGGTTCGCCAGTGGAATGAGCTGCTGCGTCGTGGCCGATCGCACGTAGAGGTTCGTCAGATCGTTCGGCTGGCGGCGGCCTTCGATGTCGGCCTGCACCATCACTTCGTATTCCTCGCCGTCGACGGTGAACGTCGTGACGCGGCGTCCGCCGAAGAAGCTTTCGAGCGTGCGGCCGATTTCCTGCGTCGACACGCCGAGATCGGCCGCGCGCGTCTTGTCGATGTCGACGCGGATCTGCGGCTGCGTTTCCTTGTAGTCGCTGTCGACGGCGAACAGCTGCGGGTTTTCCTCCATGCGCTTGAGCAGCTTGTCGCGCCACTGCGCGAGTTCCGCGTAGTCGGGGCCCTGCAGCACGAACTGCAGCGGCTGGCCGCCGCCGCGCGAGAGGCCCTGGCGCATGCTCGGCGAGATGCGCACGCCGGTGATGTCGGAGAAATCCTTGCGGATCCGGTCGACGAGCTCCTGCGACGTGATCGAGCGCTGGTCCCACGGCGCCAGCAGCACCACCGCCTGGCCGACGTTGAACGTCTGCGTCGTCGAACCGCCTCGGCCCTGCGGCACGCGCGTGTTGACGCGATGGACGATGCCCTCGTCGACGAGCTTCATCAGGCGTTTTTCCATTTCGCGCACTTTGCCGACCGTCCAGTCGAAGCTCGCGCCTTCCGGGCCGGTCGCGGACACGACGAACACGCCGCGATCCTCGTTCGGCGCAAGTTCGGTCGGCAGCACGCGCATGAGCGCCGCGATCGCGCCGATCGCGCCGATCATCACGAGCACGGTGACCCACGGATGGCCGATGGCGCGGTCGAGCACGCCCGAGTACAGGCGCTGGAACTGCTGGAACCGGTCGTCGAGCCAGCGCGTGAGGCCGCGCGTGCGCTCGTGGCTGACGAGGAGCTTGGAGCACATCATCGGCGTGAGCGTCAGCGCGACGAGGCCCGAGATCGCGACCGCCGCGGCGATCGCGACCGACAGCTCGCGGAACAGTCGCCCGAGATAGCCGCCCATGAAGCCGATCGGCAGGAACACCGCGACAAGCACGCCGGTCGTCGCGATCACCGCGAAGCCGACCTGCCGCGCGCCGCGATACGAGGCGACGAGCCGCGGCTCGCCCATGTCGACGCGCCGCTGGCAGTTTTCGAGCACGACGATCGCGTCGTCGACGACGAGGCCGATCGCGAGCACGAGCGCGAGCAGGGTCAGAAGATTGATCGAGAAGCCGAACATGTACAGCGCGGCGAACGCCGTGATCACGCACACCGGCACGGTCACGGCGGGAATCAGCGCCGCGCGCACGCTGCCGAGGAACAGCCAGATCACCACGAGCACGAGCAGCACCGCTTCGATCAGCGTCTTGTAGACCTCGCTCAGCGCGGTGTCGACGAACACGGTCGCGTCGTACGACACGAAGATCTGCGTGCCTTCTGGCAGGGTTTCCTTGACGCGCTCGACCGCGGCCTTGGCGCCGCGCACCACTTCGAGTTCGTTCGCGGTCGAGGTCTTGACCACGCCGAGACCGAGCTGCAGCTGGCCGTTGCCGCGATAGTCGTTGCGCGGTTCTTCGGAGCCGAGTTCCACGCGCGCCACTTCGCCGACGCGCACCTGATGCCCGTCGTCGCCTTTCTTGATCACGAGGCGCTCGAAGTCTTCCGGCTTGGAATAGCCGCGCATCACGCGCACGGTGAAATCGCGCGTCGTCGAGTTGATCGCGCCGGCCGGCAGCTCGACGTTCTCGCGCGTCAGCGCGTCTTCGACGTCGGCGAGCGTCAGGCCGCGCGCCGCCAGCGCTTCGCGGTCGATCCACAGGCGCATCGCGTAGCGCTGTTCGCCGCCGACGATGACGTTGGCGACGCCGTCGACCGCCGAGAGCCGGTCGACCACGTAGCGTTCGGCGTAGTCGGTCAGCTCGCGCAGGTTCATGCGCGACGAGGCGAGGTTGAACCAGATGATGACGTCGCCGTTCGAGTCGACCTTGAAGATCTGCGGCGGATCGGATTCTTCCGGCAGGCGGCCGACGACGCGGCTGACCGCGTCGCGCACGTCGTTCGCGGCGCTTTCGATATCGCGCGACAGGCCGAATTCGATCGAGATCTGCGACTGCCCGGTGCGGCTCGACGACGCGATCGTGCGGATGCCTTCGATGCCGCTGACGGCGTCTTCGAGCGGCTTGGTCAGGCGCGACTCGACGACGGCCGCGTCGGCGCCGCGATACGTCGTCTGCACGGAGACGATCGGCGTGTCGATGTCCGGCAGTTCGCGCAGCGGCAGGTTCGTGAAGGCGACGAGGCCGAGCACGCACAACAGCAGGCTGATGACGGTCGCGAAGACCGGCCGTTTGACCGAGATGTCGGACAGCAGCATGGCGTCGTCCTCAGTTGCGCGCGGTCTGGGCGGCGGCGCCGGTTCCGCCGGACCTCACCGCGACCTTCGCGCCGTCGCGCAGGCTCACGGTTCCCTCGACGACGACGCGGTCGCCCGCGGCGAGTCCTTCGACGATTTCGACTTCGCCGGCACGGCGCGTGCCGACCTTCACTTCGATCTGGCGCGCGACGTCGCCGTTTTCTATTTTGTATACGTATTGCTTCTGCCCGATCGGCACGAGCGCGAGTTCGGGCACCGACAGCGCCTGTCGGTCGCGCGACAGCACGTCGACGTTGAGCAGCATGCCGGCGCGCAGTTCGCCGTCGGGGTTCGCGATCAGCGCGCGCACGGTGATCGCGCGCGTGACCGGATCGACGCGCGAATCGAGCGAGTCGATCTTGCCCTCGAAACGGCGGTTCGGATACGCCGGCGTCGCCGCGCGAATCGCGAGGCCCGGCTTGAGCGAGGCGAGTTCGGTTTCCGGCACCGCGAAGTCGAGCTTGACGAGGTGGACGTCGTCGAGCGTCGTGATCGCCGTACCCGGCGTCACGAGCGTGCCTACGCTGACGCGGCGCAGACCGAGCACGCCCGAGAACGGCGCGACGATCACGCGGTCGGAGAGCTGCGCGCGGATCGTGTCGACCTTCGCCGCGTTCGAGTCGCGCGTCGCCTGCGCGGTGTCGAACAGCGACTTGGACACGGTGCCCTGCTTGACCAGATCCTGCTGGCGCTGGTACTGGCGGTCGGCGTCCTTGGACAGCGCGAG
The DNA here is from genome assembly GCF_025717065.2 of Tahibacter soli. Classification (GTDB taxonomy): domain Bacteria; phylum Pseudomonadota; class Gammaproteobacteria; order Xanthomonadales; family Rhodanobacteraceae; genus Tahibacter; species Tahibacter soli. Next base: position 58,176 of record NZ_JAOVZO020000018.1, read on the forward strand.
CGCGTCTTTGAGCTGCGCGGCCTGCTGGCTCGACGTCAGTTCGACCAGCACGTCGCCGGCGTCCACTTTCTGGCCGTCTATAAAATTAATTTTACGTACGGTCTCGGTGATCTTCGCGGTCAGCGTGATCGATTCGTTCGCCTGCGCCGTGCCGATCGCCTCGATGACGTCCGACCACTCGCGCGTCGCGACGTCGGCCGCGACGACGGGCGTCGGCGGCGGCGGTGCGCGCACGGCGGCCTCGTCGTTCTTGGCGCAGCCGGCGAGCGCCAGGAGCAGCGCCAATGCCGGCATCGGAAACGGGTGGTTGCGGGTCATCGAATCTTCCTCGTCCGCGCCGTCCTGCGCGAACCTTACCAAGGTGAAGGGCCGCGCGCTTTGCGCGGCGCGTTGAATGCGCGAAGCCCGGGATTGTCCCGGGCCAGGATGAGCGGGGCGTGACGCCCCGCAGCTGTCGTTCGGACGTTCGCGCCGGCGGATCAGTGATCCGCGCTGGGCACCGCCGGAGCCGCGGCGCGAGGCGTGCGCTTGAACAAAAGCAGCAGAGGTATCGCAGCTGCGCTGAGAATCATCATCAGCCAGAAGTCATTGAGGAAGGCAATTGCGCTGGCCTGACGGGAAATTTCGCCGTTCAGTGCGGCGAGGCCCGACGTCGTCGCGATATCGAGGCCCGCCGGAAGCGGCTCGTGGCCGAACGGCGTGATGCGGCTGGCGAGCTCGGCATGATTGAGCTGCGTGCTGCGTGACAAAATTGTCATGACGAGCGAAATGCCGATGCTCGAGCCGATATTGCGCATCAGGCTGAACATGCCGGCCGCCTCGGTGCGCGAAGCCATCGGCAACGTCGCGTACGCGATCGTCGACACCGGCACGAACACGAGACCGAGGCCGAGGCCCTGGATCACGCCGGCGACGATCACCGGCTGCGCCGGCATGTCGGCGTTGAAATGTGCCATTTGCCACAACGATACGACGGTCAGCGCGAGCCCCGTGAAGATCAGCGCGCGCGGATCGGTGCCGCGGGCCATCAGCCGGCCGACGAGCACCATCGCCACGAGCGTGCCGACGCCGCGCGGCGCCATCAGGAGGCCGGTCGTGACGACCGGATAACCCATTAGGCTCTGCAGATACGGCGGCAGGAGCGCCATCGTGGCGAACAGCACGATGCCGAGCACGAAGATGAACAGGCTGCCGGCGAAGAAGCTGCGATCCCTGAACAGTCCGAGGTCGAGGAACGGCCGCTCGGCGGTGCGCCAGTGCACCCAATAGAGATAGAAGCCGAGCGCGGCGATGGCCGCTTCGACCTGGATTTCGACGGAACCGAACCAGTCCTTCTGTTCGCCGCGATCGAGGAACAGCTGCAGCGCGCCGATGCCGGCGGCGAGGAAGACGAAGCCGCGCCAGTCGAAGCGGAACGCGCGCGTGTCGTCGGCCGGCATGCTCGAGAGCACGCCGATCAGCGCGACGATGCCGACCGGCACGTTGATCAGGAACACCCAGTGCCAGCTGTACTGGTCGGTCAGCCAGCCGCCGAGCGGCGGCCCGAGGATCGGACCGACCATGACGCCCATGCCCCACATCGCCATCGCGGCGCCGTGCTTCTCGCGCGGAAACACGTCGAGCAGCGTCGACTGCGAAATCGGCACGAGCGAGGCGCCGAACAGGCCCTGCAGCACGCGGAACGCGACCATCTGGCCGATGTCGGTCGCGATGCCGCACAGCACCGAGGCGACGGTGAAGCCGCCGATCGCGAACGCGAGCAGGCGGCGGCGGCCGAACTTCGCGGCGAGCCAGCCGGTGGCCGGCGTCGCGATGGCAGCGGCGACGATATAGGAGGTCAGCACCCAGGAAATCTGGTCCTGCGTCGCCGACAACGAACCTTGCATGTCCGGCAGCGCGACGTTCGCGATGGTCGTGTCGATGACCTGCATCATCGTGGCGAGCATCACCGAGAAGACGAGCAACGGGAGGTTGGAGACTTGGCGGTGGGTGGCTACGGCGGTCATGGCTCTGCTCTCGGCGCGTCGCCCCGGAAAGTGCCTGGCGACGGCTTTCGTGCCTTTGCTCGTCATCCCAGCGAAAGCTGGGATCCAGCTTTCGGGCAGTGAAAATCAAAGGCTGGATCCCAGCTTTCGCTGGGATGACGGCTCTCTACGTGTTGCTACGATCGATCACCGCACCGCCGCCACCTGCGCCTCGGCCGGCTTCGTGCCGAACATCCGGCTGTAGCGCGCGTTCTGCGCACCGGTATCGATTTCCACTTCGGCGCTCATGCCCGGGCGCAGCGTCGGCGCGCCGGCGGCGGGTTCGATCACGAGGCGCACCGGAATACGCTGCACGATCTTGACCCAGTTGCCGGTCGCGTTCTGCGCCGGCAGCACCGAAAACTCGGCGCCCGACGCCGGACTGATCGACGACACCTTCGCCTTCCACGCGCGCCCCGGATACGTATCGACCGAGATCGTCGCCTCCTGGCCGACGCTGACGTGGGTCAGGTCGGTTTCCTTGAAGTTCGCGTCGACCCACAGCTGTCCGTTCGCGATCAGCGGCATCGCCGGCTGGCCGACGGTGAGGAATTCGCCCGGGCGCAAGTCGGTCTTGCCGATCACGCCGTCGACCGGCGCGCGCACGGTGGCGTGCTCCAGGTCGAGCTTCGCCTGCGCGAGCTGCGCCCTGGCGAGCTTGTAGCCCGGCAGCGTTTCGTTCGCCGAATCGGGCAGGCCGCCGAGCATCGACTGCGCCTTGGATACGGCGGCCGCGTCGGAGTCGCGCTTGCCGCGCGCGCTGGCGACGGCGTTTTCGGCGTCGTCGAGCGCCTGCTGCGCGACGAGGCCGCGTGCACGCAGGTCGCGAACGCGCGACAGCTGCTGCTGCGAGTGCGCAAGATCGGCTTCGGCCGAGCGCAGGTCGGCCTGCGCGCCGCGATAGCCGCTGCGGGCGCCGTCGAGCAGGCTCTGCACCGATTCGAGCTGCGCCTGCAGGCGGTCGGCGGCGATCTGCAGCGGTTCGGCATCGATGCGAATCAGCACGTCGCCGGCCTTCACGGCCTGGTTTTCGCGCACGAGCACGTCGACGACGCGACCTGCCACCTGCGACGAAATCGTCACGTGGTCGGCCTGAACATAGGCGTTGTCGGTCGATACGTAGCGACCACCGAAAAAGTAGAAGTAGCCGGCGACGCCGAGCACAGCGGCGGGGCCGGCGATCCATAAGAGCTTGTTCGAGCGCGGCTTGGCGGCGGCCGGCGCGGCGCTCGCGGGATTTTGCGTCTTCTCGGTCATGGCGTTTCTCGGGGTTGTTCTTCGGATTCGTTTCGTCGAGGGCGACGAGGTTCTGCTTGATGCGGTCGAGCACGGCCACGCACTGCGCGAGTTCGTCGACGCCGACGCCAGCCAGCGCCTCGTCGCGCAAAGCGCCGCCGATCGTCTCCATGTCGTCGATGACGCCGCCGGCCTTGTCGGTCGTGTGCAGGCGCCAGACGCGGCGGTCGTTCGGATCGGCGCGGCGCTCGACGAAGCCGGCCTGTTCGAGCCGGTCGATCGTGCGGCCGACCGGAATCGGTTCCATTTCAAGGAGTTCGGCGACGGCTTTCTGCGTGATGCCGGGCTGGCGCCATACGGCCTTGAGGCAGCGCCACTGCGCGCGCGTCAAGCCCAGCGGCTCGGCGCGGCGGTCGAAGTGCTTGCGCATCAGGCGCGTGATGTCGATCAGCGGGTAGACGAAGCTGGATCGGGGATCGGGAGTATTCATGGCTGCCGCATACATTATTGCCTAGGCAGCTATTTATCAATACCGGCGAGTTCAAAAATTAGGTAGACGATCGTCGTAGTCGCGGCCGGGCGACCGGGCGCACCATGGCGCGACGTCGCCGGATGCGACTACGAGTAGTTACGGGGGAGGACGCCGAATGCACCTGGTCATCGAAGCGATCGAAGCCGACATCACGACGCTCGCGGTCGACGCGATCGTCAACGCCGCGAACGAGGCGCTCGCCGGCGGCGGCGGCGTCGACGGCGCGATTCACCGCGCGGCCGGCGCGGGCCTCATGGACGAATGCCGCGCGCTGCCGATGATCCGACCGCACGTGCGGCTGCCGACCGGCGAGGCGCTCGTCACCGGCGGCCACCGCCTGCCGGCACGCCACGTCATCCACACGGTCGGCCCGATCTGGTACGGCGGCGACAAGGGCGAACCGGCGCTGCTCGCATCGTGCTATCGGCGCAGCCTCGATCGCGCGCGCGAGCACGGCTTCGCAAGCGTCGCGTTTCCCGCGATCAGCTGCGGCGTGTTCGGCTATCCGCTCGACCAGGCGACGCAGATCGCCGTCGACGAGGCATACGCCGCATCGCTCGAGCCGGGCTCGCTGAGGCGTATCGTGTTCTGCTGCTTCGGCGCGACCGCGCTGCGCGCGTACCGGGCGGCGCTCTCGGCGCGCGTTTGATCGCCGCGCCGATCGCCTCCATGAAAAAAGCCGGCTCGCGCCGGCTTTTTCTCATCCGCGAGCGGACGCCGCGAGCGTTACGCCGACTTCTTCCACTGGCCGAGCGCGGCCAGGCCGTTCTCGCGCGCGCGCTGCGCGACGGTTTTCTGCGCATCGCCGAAGTGCTTGTCCATATCCTTCGACCACAGCTTGAGCGCCGCGGACTGCATCGCGCGGCCGTACGAGAACGACAGCGGCCATGGATGCGGGCCCATCTGGTTCATGGCGTTGAGGTGCGCGGTCGCCGCTTCGTCCGACTGGCCGCCCGACAGGAACACGATGCCCGGCAGCGACGCCGGCACGCTGGCCTTCAGGCAGCGGATCGTCGCTTCGGCGACTTCGTCGACGCTCGCCTGCTCCGGGCAGTCCTTGCCGGACACGACCATGCTGGCCTTCAGGATCGTGCCTTCGAGCATGACGTTCTGCTCGTACAGCGACGCGAACAGCGAACGGAGCGTGACTTCGGTGACGTCGTAGCACACTTCAAGATCGTGGCTGCCGTCCATCAGCACTTCGGGCTCGACCATCGGCACGATGCCCGATTCCTGGCACAGCGCGGCGTAGCGCGCGAGCGCGTGGCAGTTCGCCTCGATGCAGGTCGAGCTCGGCATGTCGTCGCCGATCGTGATGACCGCGCGCCACTTGGCGAACTTCGCGCCGAGCCTGGCGTATTCCTGCAGGCGCTCGCGCAGGCCGTCGAGGCCCTCGGTGACGAGCTCGCCCGGGAACCCGGCCAGCGGGTGCGGACCCTTGTCGACCTTGATGCCCGGCAGGATGCCGTTGTCGAGCATGACCTTCGTGAACGGCACGCCGGCGCGCGTCGACTGGCGCAGCGTTTCGTCGTACAGGATCGCGCCGGCGATGTGATCGGACAGGTTCGGCGTGGTCAGCAGCATTTCGCGGTAGGCGCGGCGCGTATCTTCGGTGCACTCGATGCCGACGCCGTCGAAACGCTTCTTGATCGTGGTGTTCGACTCGTCGATCGCGATGATGCCCTTGCCCGGGGCGACCATTGCCTGGGCAATGCTTTCCAGCTGTTCGATGCTCATGGAGGACTCCGTGGATGAATTCTTCGCCGCGGTCGCGCAGCGCCGCGGCCGGCCGCGAGACCGCCGATTATAGGCCAGAAGGCGTGGCGTTGCCCCCGGTCGCGGCCGGCGCGGTGAGGCATTCGCGCAGAAACCGGTCGCTCGCCGCGTGCAGCGCGAGCCGGTCGGCCGGCTGCGACAGCGTTTCGTCCGCGTCCGGCAGCGGCAGCCAGCCCGGCGGCCGGCCCGCGTTCGCCAGCAGGCTGCGCAGGCGCCACGCGTGCTCGAACGGCACCGACATATCCTCGGTGCCGTGCACGATCAGCAGCGGCTGCGTCAGCTTCTCGAACTGATAGACCGGCGAGTTCGCGCGCAGCAGATCAAGGTCGCTCGCGGGGTCGCCGACGAGGCGCTTCATGCGCGCCACCGCGGCCGGCCGTGCGTTCCAGACGCTGGCGCTGAACATCAGCGGCAGGTCGGTGATCGCCGAAACCGTCACGCCGCAGCGGTAGCGCTGGGGCGAACTCGCAAGCCGCATCAGCGCCGCGTGGCCGCCGCCGGCGACTCCGAACAGCGCGACGCGGCGCGCGTCGATCGGATGCTTGGCGAGCGCGGCGTCGAGTGCGAGGTCGACGTCGGCGCCAGCGCGATTGCCGACGCGCAGCACCGCAAAACCATGGTGCACGAACAATTGCAGCGTCGGATCGAACGCGTAGCGCTCGCCGGCCGCGTTAGGCATCACCACGAGCGGAAACGGGCCGGCGCCGGCCGGCAGCGTCAGGTAGGCGTCGAGCGGACGGCCGTCGGTGCCGGACGGCGCCAGCGCGACCGACCTGGCGGGCTTGGCGCGCACGAACGGCTCGCGCACGTCGAACAATTTTTCCACTTTGCGCTTTGTAGCATCGTACAGATAGTAGGCGTTCGGCGCGTCCTCGGCGTGTACGTCGAGTATCGTGCGGCGGCCGTCGCGGCTCGCATCGACGACCGCGACGTGCGCGTCGGGAAAGCTCGCGGCGAGCGCCTTGGGCACGCCCGCGTCGCCCTCGGCGTAGTGCAGGCGCGCGGTACCGGCGCGGTAGACGTAGCCGCCGAGCAGCGCGCGGTCGCGTGTGCGTATCGTCGCGGCGACGATGTTGACGCCGGGCACCGACAGCACGGTGTCCTCGGCGCTGCCGTCGAGCGGAATGCGCACGATGTCGGTCTGGTCGCGCCCTTCGTCGGTGCGCACGAGCAGCGACGCGCCGTCGAAGCTCAGCGCAACCGGATCGTAGAGGTCGACTTCGGTCAACTCGCGCAGCTTGGTCCACGCGTCGCCGTCGCGGCGCATCAGCGCGAGCGTGCCGGTCTTCGGATCGTCGAGCACGATCGCGGCGCGCACGGCGCCCTTGCCGTCGACGAAGCCGCGCAGCAGCGTCTTGTCCTTCCAGTCGCCGTCGAGCCGGCGTCCGGGCCGGAAGTCGAGCGGGTTGTAGCCCGATGCGCGCTTGTCGAGCGCGAACAGGTGCCGCGCGCCGTCCTCGTCCGCGCGCATCACGATGAAGCGTTCGGGATCGTCCGGCAGCGCGTCGACGACGGTGACGTCCGGCCAGCGCACGCGTTCGAGCGCGTCATCGCGCAGCGCGCCGTCGCGCAGGCGCACCAGTTCGATGCCGGAGGCCGCATCCGAGGGCTTGAACGATTTCTTGCCCGGCGACTGCGCGAGGATGCCCGTGAGCGTCTTGCGGAAGCCCACGATCAGGCTGCGGTCGCCGGTCCACAGCACCGATTCGACGACGCCCGCCACGGTCATGATCTTGACGCTTTCGCCGCTGGCGAGGTCGACGACGACCGCGGTTTCCTGGTTCGGCCGCACTTCCTTGTACGCGACGAAATCGCCGCCCGGCGAAATCTGCGGCCACATTGCGGCGGTCTGCGGCACGAAAAGATCCTTGAACGCCGCGGCGAAATCGGGCGCAAGCGCGGCTTCGCGCGTCTGCCGCGCGTCGGCGCCGGACGATTCGACGAGGCGCGCCATGCCGGCCGCATCCACCTTCGACGCGAGGAACTCCGGAAACGGATCGGGCGCGCCGGCATCGGTACGCCACGGCAGACGCGAACGCGCGCCCGGCGCGTCGCGATCGAACATCGCCATGGCGAACGCCGCGCGGTTGAAGCGGCCGCCGGAGATGCGGTGCGGCGACAGCATGCGCAGGACGAGTTCGCCGGGATAGTTGACGACGCCAGGTTCCACCGTGAACGTGAAGCGGGCGCGATTGTCCGGGCGATCCATCGAAAAGCGCATGTCGTCGGAACGGTCGGCGCGCGAATAGCGGTACGTGCCGGCCGGCAGTTTCAAAAGCCGCGTATTGCGGCCGGAAACCAGATCCTTGACCACATGGTCGCCGCCGTCGCCGTCGATGCGCACTGACCACGCCGCGGCACTGTTTTCGATCGCGACGAGCAGCAGGCCCTGCCCCGGCTTGAGCGCCGCCGGATCGTCCTTGGCCGCCGCCGTCGCGGCGAAAAGCACGAGCACTCCCGCGCACGCGAGCGCCCGGGCCGGCAGGCGCCGGCCTTGATAGTCGAACATCGATGTTCCCCTGAATGGTTTGCGTTGCGACCCGACGCCGCTATGAAACCATGAAGGAACCCGTCCTGGTCAACGGGTCGGCGCGCGGTCGAGCTTCGCCGTGACCGTCGCCGCAAAATCGGCGATCGCGCACCGCGCCTTGACCGCATCGACATCGGGCGGCCGGCCTGCGTCGTGCATCGCGTAGCCGACCGTGAAATACGTCAGCGTCGGCTTGCGCGCGGCGTTCGCCGGCGCGGGGTCGTAGCGCAACGCCGCGGCCGCATCGACGGCGGCTTTTTCCAGCTGCTCGCGCTGCTGGTCGCTGGTCGCGTTCGACTGCGTCAGCAGCGAACCGCGCGTCGTCACGCGGCCGTCCGATTCGATCAGCGTCGCGACCGCGACGCAGCCGCCGATGCGCGCGCGCAGCAACTGCACCGGATACTTCGGCGGCGGCGACCGCTTGGTATCGAGCACCCACAGCGTCGACAGGTTCTTCTCGTCGACGACCTGCACCTCGTCGTTCGCGGCGGCGGCGGCGCTCGCGCAGAGCATCAGTCCGATCATGGCATAGCGCATCTTTTTCGATTCCTTCGCGATGGTTGCCGCCGTGCAGAATACCGGCGGCACCGGAAAGTTCCACTAAGCCACTACGCGACGCAGCGTCGTCAACGTTTGTCGGCGGCGGGTTTCGGTGCCACGGGCGCCGCCACCGCGGGCTTGACGACATCCGGCGCGCACGCGGCGACCACCGCGCTGCGCCGCGCCTGGATCTGCGCGCGCTGCGCCTCGTCGCCCTTGAGCGGCGGCAGGTTCAGCGGCAGCACGAGCCGCGTCGACACGGGATTGAGCGACTTGTTCGACGGCCCCGGCGCGTAGCGCAGGCTCTTGACGAAGCTGACCGCGACCGTACCGAGCGCGCTCTCGGGCACGAGCTTTTCGAGCACGATGTCGCTCGTCGTGCCGTCGGCGCGGATGACGTAGCGCAGCGCGGCGCAGGTCGGCTGGTCGAGACCCTTGCCGTTGTGCGGCGCGTCGGCCGTCGGCGACGCGCTCGCGACGAGCCAGTACTTCGCAAGCTCGGTCGTCGACACTTCGCGCGGCGGCGACTGCGCGGCCGCGGCCGTCGCGAGCGCGGCGAGCGTCGCCGCGACGGCGCCGCGCGCGCGAAACCCGGTAGAACGATGACGAAACATGGCGATCCCTTGGACTTACGTGTCGGATGCCCGATCATCGCCCCGCGTCGGACCGCCAACAAGGCCTAGCCCGCGTCGTCCGCCGGCTTCGGCGCCGGCCTCGCGTAGCGCGCCGCGCGCGTCAGGCGCGCCAGTCCGCCGCTGCCGAGCGCCAGCGCGATGCCCGCCATGAACGTCACGGCAGGGCCGACCACCGCATCCCAGCCGTAGTCGGGCGTCCCGCCGTAGCTCGCGCTCAGGCGCTGCGCCATCGCGATGCGCAGCACGGTCCACGCGAGCGTGCCGATCGCGCTCAGCGCGAACCACGCGCCGACCACGGCGTACGCGATGCGCTGCAGATCGATCGCGTCGACCGACGATTCGAACGGCTCGTGCGCGGCGCGCGTCGATGCGAGCCGCGCGACGACGCCGGGATAGAGCCACAGTACGAAGACGCCGACCGCGCAGACGCCGAGATAGATCAGCACGTACAGCTTCGTCGTCGCGTCGGGCGCGCCCTGCGCCGCGCCGAGCACGCCGGGCAGCGTGAGCAGCAGCCCGATCGCGAACGACAGCGCGAAGCCGCGCACGACGAGACAAAGCACGGTATAGAGCGACGTTTTCATGACGGTTCCCCTGAGCGTGAACTCAACGGAACGTCGCGGCGCCCGCCAGGTGAACATTTCTCTACAGGTCGCCCAGCCCCTCCGCGACGCCGCCGGCGCCGACGCGCAGGAGCTTGAGCGTATTCGTGCCGCCGAGCCGGCCGGTGTGGTCGCCGGTCGTGATGATGACGCGGTCGTTTTCGGCGAGCCGGCCGAGGTTGAACAGGTGCTGCACCGCGGCCTTCGTCGCGTGCGCGGGGTCGACGCCGCGCGGGTCGAACTCGATCGGATACACGTCGCGGTACAGCTGCATGCGCCGCCGCGACGGCGCGCTGCGCGACAGCGCGTAGATCGGCACGGCCGAGCGGTAGCGGCTGAGCCACTGCGCGGTCGCGCCCGATTCGGTCAGCGCGACGATCGCGCGCGGATTGACCTGCGAGGACAGGAACATCGCCGACATCGCGATGGCCTGGTCGGTGCGGTCGATGCGGTGCGAGCCGGGCTGCCAGCCTTCCATCGGTTCGAACTGGCGCTCGGCGCCGAGACAGACGCGGCGCATCGCGGCGACGGCCTTGTCCGGATGCCGGCCGGCCGCGCTTTCCTGGCTCAGCATCACCGCGTCGGTGCCGTCGATCACGGCGTTCGCGACGTCGAGCACCTCGGCGCGCGTGGGAATCGGCGACTCGACCATCGACTGCAGCATCTGCGTCGCGGTGATGACGATGCGGTTGCGCGCGAGCGCTTCGCGGATGATCTTCTTCTGCAGGCCCGGCAGTTCGGCGTCGCCGATTTCGACGCCCAGGTCGCCGCGCGCGACCATCACCGCGTCCGACGCGTCGATAATTTCGCCGAGCACGTCGATCGCCTCGGCGCGTTCGATCTTCGCCACGAGCGCGCCCTGCCCGGCTGCCGCGCGCAACAGGCGCCGCGCCTCGTGCATGTCGTCGGCGGACTTGGCGAAAGATACGGCGAGAAAGTCGGCGTTGAGGTCGGCGGCGAGGCGGATGTCGGCGCGGTCCTTGTCCGACAGCGCCGCGATCGACAGGCCGCCGCCGAGGCGGTTCAGGCCCTTGCGGTCGGACAGCGCGCCGCCGACCAGCACCTGGCAGCGCACTTCGGCGTCGATCACGTCGAGCACCGACAGCGCGATCAGGCCGTCGTCGAGCAGCAGCGTGTCGCCCGGCACGACGTCGCGCGGCAGGCCCAGATAGCTCACGCCGACGCGAGACGCATCGCCCGGCGGCGCGTCCGCGCGGCACTCGAGCACGAACGGATCGCCCGGTTCGAGCACGACGCGGCCGGCGGCAAATTTCTCGATGCGGATTTTTGGACCTTGCAAATCGGCAAGAATGCCGACTTCGCGGCCGAGTTCCTCGGCGACCTGGCGCACGTCTTCGGCACGCTTGCGGTGATCGGCCGCGGTGCCGTGCGACAGGTTCAGCCGCACGACGTCGACGCCTTCCTCGACGATGCGTTTCAACATGCCCGGCGCGTCGGTGGCCGGGCCCAGCGTTGCGATGATCTTCGTGCGGCGCGTCTGCATGGTCGTCACTGTCGTTTGAAGCCTCGTAACCTAGCACAGCGCAGCGACGGTTCCGATCATGCTTTATGCGTTCTACCGCAAGGTTTTGTTGAGTAACGCCGCGAGCCGGGCACCGGCCGCGCGCAGGCGCTGCTCGGCGACCGGCCGCTCGCGCTCGAGATACGCGTCGTCGATCTTGTTGCCGGCCGGGTAGATGTCGCCGTCGCGCACGATCGCGCACGACTCCTCGGCCCACCGTTCCGGCGTGCCGCCGCGCTCGGCGTCGCGTCCGCCGGACAGCCGATTCACATATTTCGGCCACGACAAATGCGTGGAATTGAGCAGCAGCCCGTCCCACACGCCGTGCAGATTCCAGTTCTGCCGCCCGTAGCGCACCTGCACGGTGTTGCCGCCCTTGTCGGGCTTGAAGCTCGCGTGCAGCGGCTGGTGCACGTCGCCGACGAAGTGCACGACGAATCGCAGCGCGTCGGCGCGTTCGGCGCGCGAGTTCGACCGGTCGGCCAGGATCGCGGTGTACTTTTCCAAAGCGCCGACGACGCATTCGCCGCCGCGGCAGTCGCGCGAGGCGTCGTAGCGGCACTGGTCGTCGCGGAAGTTGACGTAGTGCTGCCGGCTCGTCTGCCGGTACAGACCCGGGTCGGTATCGCGCAGGTCGTCGGCCCAGGTCGCGACGTCGACGAGCGTGCGCTCGTTGTCGGGCTTGAGCAGCGCCTGCACTTCGGCGCGCGCGGCGTCGCTCAACTGCCGGTCGGCGAGACCGGCGACCGTACGATGGCCGAGCGGCCCCCAGGCCAGCGCCGGCGCGGCGAGGGCGCACGCGGCGGCGGCGAACGTCAGCTTGCGCAACATCGTCGACTCCGAGAGTTCTTCGCGGCGCATCATGCCTGATCGTCGGCCGCGTTCGACAACGGCAGCCGCAGGTACGCGACGCCTTCGTCGTTCGGCGCCGGCAGCCGGCCGGCGCGGATGTTCACCTGCAGCGCCCAGTGGAACAGCCGCGGCAGCGACAGCGTGGCGTCGCGCTGCGTGCGGCGCGCGACGAAGTCGGCTTCGGCCGTGTCGCGGCGCAACTGCGCGTTGCCGCTGCGCTGTTCGACCAGCGGTACGACGCTGCGCGGTTCGGCGTCCTGCGGCGGGTAGTCGTGGCACAGAAAGACGCGCGTGTCGGCCGGCAGCGCATACAGGCGCTGCACCGAGCGATACAGCGCCTGCGCGCTGCCGCCGGGAAAATCGCAGCGCCCCGTGCCGGCGGCCGGCGAAAACAGCGTGTCGCCGACGAACACCGCATCGCCGATGCGATAGCTGACGCCGTCGCTCGTGTGGCCGGGCGTGGCAACGACCTCGATCGACAGGTCGCCGAGCGGCAGCACGTCGCCGTCGCGCAGCAGACGGTCGAAATCCGAACCGTCGGCGCGGAAGTCGTCGCCGAGGCCGAAGCGGCGCTTGAACTCGCGCTGCACGTCGACGATGCCGGCGCCGATCGCGACCCGCGGCGCGGCGCCGTCGGCGGCGAGACGGCGCCTGAGCCAGTCGGCCGCGCTCAGGTGGTCGGCGTGCGCATGCGTTTCGAGTATCCAGTCGACCTTGAGCCCGTGCGCGTGCACGCAGGCCAGGATCGCGGCGGCCGACTCGGCCGATACGCGGCCCGAAACCGGGTCGAAGTCGAGCACCGGGTCGACGATCGCGGCGCTCGCGCCGTCGCCGGCGGCGGCGACGTGCGACCACGTGTTCGTCGCGGCGTGAAAAAAGGAATCGATCAACATCCGTACCTTCCGGCGCATCGGGCAGGCGCGTATTGTAGGCCGCGCGCGACCCGGGGAAGGCAGATGAGCGCACGCGACGCCGTCACGACGTACCGGCACGATTCCGCACTCGGCCTGTGGTCGATCGCGTTGCGTCGCCCGCATCCGGCGCTGCGTCATCACGTCACGCAGTTCTGGCACGGTGCCGGCCGCGTGGCTTACCAGCGCGACCGCATCCTGCCGTGTGCGCAAAGTTATCTTTTGATCAATCTCGGCGCGCCGCAGTACATGATCCTGCCCGGCCCGCCCGAGGTGCGCGTGCCGTTCGACGACCTGTGGTTTTCGGGCCTGTACGAAGGCCCGATCGAATGCGAGGCGCCGCACGGCAGCGTGCTGCTCGGCGTCGCGTTCAGCGCCACGGGCGCGGCGTCGCTGCTGCCGTGGTCCCAGTCGGAACTGGCGAACCGCACGGGCCCGCTCGAAGACCTGATCGGCATCGCGGCGCGACGACTGCGCGAACGTCTGCTCGATCTTGCCGACATCGGCGCGCGCCTCGACCTCGTCGAGGACTGGCTGCTCGAAACCTGCATGACCGGCCGCAGCATCCACCCGCTCGTGCACTGGGCGACGCGGCGCATCGCCGAAACCGGCGGCCAGGTACGCGCCGAGGCGCTCGCGCGCGAAGCCGGCTGCAGCCGCAAGCATCTGACGGGCGTCTTCAGCGCGCAGGTCGGCCTGCCGCCCAAGGCCATCGCGCGCATCCACCGCTTTCAGCGCGCGGTCGGCGACCTGTCGGCCGGTCGCGCGTGGGCCGATCTCGCCGCGGACTGCGGCTACTACGACCAGTCGCACCTGATTCGCGATTTCCAGCAGTTCGCGCGCATGTCGCCCGCGCAGTTCGCGCAGCAGGCGCGGCCCGACGCCACGAGCGTCGTGGTCCGGTGACGTTTTTCCAATACGAGCACGAGGCGTCTTCGTAATCTGGCCGCACCACCAACAACGCACCAACAACAACGGGGAGTAGACATGTCCGGTATGCCGTTCAACATCTGGGCCGTATTGCTGTCGGCGGTGCTCGCGTTCGTGCTCGGCGGCCTGTGGTATTCGCCGGCGCTGTTCGGCAAGGCGTGGCAGCGCGAAGTGGGGCTGTCGGACGAAGAACTCGCGCGCGGCAACATGGCGCGCATCTTCGGTCTCGCGTTCGTCGCGGCGCTGATCGCCGCGCTGATGTTCGCCGTGTTCCTCGGGCCGCGGCCGTCGGTCGCGCTCGGCGTCGGCGCCGGGTTTTCGGCGGGTCTGTGCTGGGTCGCGTCGAGCTTCGGCATGAACTATCTGTTCGCGCGGCGCAGCCTGAAGCTGTTCCTGATCGACGGCGGCTACCACACCGTGCAGTTCACGCTGATCGGCGCGGTGTTGTCGTTCTGGCATTGAGCGTCTGACGGCGGACGACCTCGGCCGTGTCGCGCGGCCGAGGCCGAGGCGGTCGCGCTGACGCATAATCAGGCGTCGCCCGCTGCCGGACCGCGATCATGCTCGTCACCGCCATTCTCGCGCTTTTTGTATTTCTTGCGATTGCGTTCGTCGGCCGCGGATTTCTCGCGTGGCTCGCGGCCACCGCCGTGTGGCTCGTCGGCTGGCGCGTCGCCGGCGTCGATTCGCCGGACCTGTTCCGCCTCGTCGTGATCGTGCTGTTCGCGCTCGCCGCCGTGTTCGGCCTGCCGGCGCTGCGCCGCGGACTCGTCTCGCGCACGGCGATGCGCACGATGGCCAAGGTGCTGCCCAAGCTCGGCGACACCGAACGCGTCGCGCTCGACGCCGGCACCGTCTGGTGGGACGCGCAGCTCTTTTCCGGCATGCCGCACTGGCAGGAACTGCTCGACTTCAAACCGCAGCCGCTCGCACCCGACGAACAGGCGTTTCTCGACGGGCCGGTCGAAGAACTGTGCCGCCGTCTCGACGACTGGCAGGTGCAGCAGCTGCGCGACCTGCCGCCGGACATCTGGGCATTCCTCAAGGAACACCGCTTCTTCGGCATGATCGTGCCGAAGGAATTCGGCGGCCACGGCTTCTCGGCCATCATGCATTCGCGCGTCGTGACGAAGATTTCTTCGCGGTCGGTCGCGTGCGCCGTCACCGTGATGGTGCCGAACTCGCTCGGCCCCGCCGAATTGCTGCTGCACTACGGCAGCGACGACGAGAAGCGCACGATGCTGCCGCGCCTGGCACGCGGCGAGGAAATCCCGTGCTTCGCGCTGACCGGTCCGGAGGCCGGATCGGACGCCGCCGCGACGCAATCGGAAGGCATCGTGGAAACACGCGTCGTCGACGGCGTCGACACGCTCGGCATGCGGCTGTCGTGGAAGAAGCGCTACATCACGCTCGCGCCGGTCGCGACGCTGATCGGCCTCGCGTTTCGCCTGAAGGATCCGAACCGGCTGCTCGGCGACAAAGAAGATCTCGGCATCACCTGCGCGCTGATTCCGCGCGCGACGCCGGGCGTCGAGATCGGCGACCGCCACGATCCGATGGGCGTGCCGTTCATGAACGGGCCGACGGTCGGCCGCGACGTGTGGGTGCCGCTCACGACGATCATCGGCGGTCGCGCCGGCATCGGCGAAGGCTGGCGCATGCTCATGGAATCGCTCGCCGCGGGCCGCTCGATCTCGCTGCCGGCGCTCTCGGTCGGCGCCGCGCAGATGGCCACGCGCATCTGCGGCGCGTATGCGACGGTGCGCGAACAGTTCGACACGCCGATCGGCCGCTTCGAAGGCATCGAAGAACCGCTCGCGCGCATCGCCGGCCTCAACTACCTCATGACCGCGACGCGCACGCTCACCTGCGGCGCGCTCGACGCCGGCCAGAAGCCGTCGGTGCTGTCGGCGATCGCCAAGGCGTATCTGACCGAAGGCATGCGCGCGGTCGTGATCGACGCGATGGACATTCGCGCGGGCGCCGCGATCCAGCGCGGCCCGCGCAACTCGCTCGCACGCGCGTGGGACGCCGTGCCGATCGGCATCACGGTAGAAGGCGCGAACATCCTCACGCGCTCGATGATCATCTACGGCCAGGGCGCGATCCGCTGCCATCCGTTCGTGCAGAAGGAAATCGCAAGCATCGCCGCGAACGATCTCGCCGCGTTCGACACGGCGCTGTTCGGCCACGTGAATTTTCTCGTCACGCGCGCCGTGCGCGCGCTCGTCTGCGCGTTCACCGGCAGCCGCCTCGCCGCGGCACCCGACGCGATCGACACGACGCGCTACTACCGCCACCTGTCGCGTTTCTCGGCCGCGTTCGCGATCGTGTCGGATACCGCGATGGGCACACTCGGCGGATCGCTCAAGCGCCGCGAAAAGATTTCCGGCCGCCTCGCCGACGCGCTCGCGTACCTGTATCTCGCGAGCGCGGCGCTCAAGCGCTATCACGACGAAGGCAAGACCACGGCGCGCTACAACCTCGTGCAATGGTCGGTCGAAACGAGCCTCTACCGCATCCAGGAAGCGCTGCTCGGCATTCTCGACAACCTGCCGGCGCGACCGGCCGCGTGGGCGCTGCGCGCGCTGATCTTTCCGCTCGGCGCGCGCTTCCGGCCGCCGTCGGACAAGCTCGGGCAGCGCGTCGCGCGCGATATTCTCGAGGACAAGGAGGCGCGCCTGAACCTGACCGAAGACGTGTTCGTGCCGCGAGCCGACGAGCCGGGCCTCGGCGCGCTCGAGGCGGCGCTGGACAAGGCCGTGCGTGCGATTCCGGTCGAAACGAAACTGCGCGACGCGGTGCGCGGCGGCCGGCTCGACCGCGCGCCGGGCTACATGCTCGACGACCTCGGCCTCGCCGCCGGCGTGATTTCGCAGGCCGAGTACGATCTGTTGAACGACGCCCGCGACGCGCGCGACGAAGTGATCCAGGTCGACGCGTTCGATCCGCAAACGTTCAAAACGCTACATTGAAAGGATTGCGCATGCACGTTTCGTGGTATTTCGATTTCATCTCGCCGTTCGCGTACCTGCAGCTGCCGAAGGTGCTCGCGCTGCGCGAGCGCGTGGCGATCGCGCCGGTGCCGATCCTGTTCGCCGCGGTGCTCGACAAGGTCGGGCAGATCGGCCCGGCCGAGATCCCGGCGAAACGCACGTTCATGTACCGCCACATTCAGTGGACCGCGCGGCGCGAAGGCACGCCGCTCTCCTTTCCGCCGAAGCATCCGTTCAATCCGCTGCAGTCGCTGCGGCTCGCCATCGCGTGCGGCAACCGCTGGGACGCGATCGCCGCGATCTACCGCCACATCTGGCGTGACGGCAAGGACGGCGACACGCTCGAATCGCTCGCGGGACTCGCCGAGCAGCTCGGCATCGACGACATCGCCACGGCGACCGCCGAGCCGCAGGTGAAGAACGCGCTGCGCACGAACACCGAGCAGGCGCTCGCCGACGGCGTGTTCGGCGTGCCGACGCTGCGCATCGGCGACACGATGTTCTGGGGCAACGACGCGACGGCGATGGCGGTGGAATATCTCGACGATCCGGCGATGTTCGAGGCGGCGGAATATCGGCGCGTTGATGAACTGCCGGTAGGGGTGGAGCGCAAGCGCTGACCTTGCGACTCCCTCTCCTCCAAGCTCGCCTTGGGGGAGAGGGGGCGGCGACAAACCCGCGCCGACGCGAACCGACACGTCACCCCCTCACCCCGGCCCTCTCCCCCACAAGTCTGTGGGGGAGAGGGAGAAAATATCGCTATGCCAAAATTTCGCGCAGAACCGACAACGCCTTCTCCACCGCCGCCGCATCGACATCCAGATGCGTCACCGCGCGCAACGTCCGCGCCCCCATCTCCGAAAACCGCACGCCGCGTTCGAACGCCGCGGCGGCCAGTCTCGCCGCGTCGAACCGTTCGTCGACGACATCGAAATAGACGAGATTCGTCTCGACACCGGCGACGTCGACCGCAAGCCCCGCGATCTCGCCGATCCCCCGCGCAAGCGTGCGCGCGTTCGCGTGATCGTCGGCCAGCCGCTCGACGTGGCGATCGAGCGCGTATTCGCACGCCGCGGCGATGATGCCGCTCTGGCGCATCGCGCCGCCCCAGCGGAATTTCAGCCGCGTCGCCTCGGCGATGAACGCCGCGTCGCCGGCGAGCACCGCGCCGCCCGGCGCGCCGAGGCCTTTGGAGAAGTCGATCCAGACCGAGTCGTAGCCCTGCGCGTAGTCGGCCGCGGCGACGCCGCTCGCGACGCACGCGTTGAGCAGCCGCGCGCCGTCCATATGCGTCGCGAGGCCGTGCGCCTTCGCAACGTCGGCCACCTCGCGCAGCGCCGCGAGCGGCCACACCGCGCCGCCGCCGAGGTTCGCGGTCTGCTCGACTTCGACCAGCCGCTGCCGCGGCGCATAGGGCCGGTCGGGGCGCAGCTTGTCGCGCAGCTGCTGCGCGCCGTAGATGCCGCGCGCGCCGGCGATCGTGTTGAGCATGACGCCGGCGATCGCGGCGGGGCCGCCGCCTTCGTAGCCGATCAGGTGCGACGTCGCGTCGCACAGCACTTCGTCGCCGGGCCGGCAATGCACCGCCACGGCGATCTCGTTGCACATCGTGCCGGACGGCAGGTACACCGCGGCCGATTTGCCGAGCAGCGCGGCGCAGCGCTCGACGAGGCGATTGACCGTCGGATCTTCGCCGGCGCGCTCGTCGCCGACCTCGGCATTCGCCATCGCGGCGCGCATGGCCGCGGTCGGCCGGGTCTTGGTGTCGGAAAAGAAATCGGCGAACGCGGGCATGTCGGACTCCGTCGGGGCGAACGCGCAAGATCGCGGCAACGGCGCGTCGCGCGCAAGAGCCGCAAGTCGGTTCGCGCTAAGATCGCCGGCATGCGCCGCCATGTTCGCCCAGGGCTTCTCGCGCTGCTGCTCGTCGCGGCGGGCGCGGCGCACGCCGAAACCGGCTATCGCTGCGTCGACGCGACCGGCCGCGTCGCGTTCCAGGATCGCCCCTGCCCGGCCGGCAGCGCCGCCTCGTCGTTCCGCTACGAGAAGCCGCCGCCGGGTCCGCCGCCCGCGCCCGCGGCGGTCGAGACGAAGCCCGAAGCGCCGCCGGCACCCGCCGCGCCGCCGCCGCAGCGCGTGCCGGTCGCGCCGCTGTACGCCTGCACGAACGCGGTCAACGGCGACGGCTACATGAGCGAGACCGGTGTCACGCAGCCGTACCTCGCACCGCTCGGCGCGCTCGGCTGGCCGCCGCGCACGTTGAACGACACCGCGCGATCGAGCGGCCTGTCGGCGCCGGGCATGAACCGGCCGTCGGTGTCGGCGCCGACCGGATCGAACGCACTGGCCGGCGCCTACGTCACGGTGCAGGACGAATGCCGGCGTCTGTCCGATGCCGCCGCGTGCGCCATGCGCCGCAAGGAGATCGGCGACAACCGCAGCCGCCAGCGCAACGCGTTCAAGGCCGAACGCGCGACGCTCGAGGCGCGCGAGGCCGCGCTCGAGCAGGCGCTGGCCGGCTGTCGATAATTCGAGCGATCCGAGCGGAACCGTTGCGCGGCGCGGCCCGCAGCGTTTCATCCACAGGCTTCTCCCGACGTTTGTCCACAGCGGCTGTGGATAAGCACGTCGAAAATTTTTTGCTTTGTGCAATCGCGCGATGTCCGCGCGACATCGGCGCGCGTGACCAAAGTTTGATCAAACCGTGCCGCACCCGCGCCGCCGCTGGCGATGCGACGGCAGCCCACAGACTTGTCACCAGGGTTGTCCACAGGGCATGTGGATAGTCGCGCGGCGCTGGCGAAAGTTTCGGCAAACCGTGCGAGAGCGTTGCGCCGCAACGCCTGCAGCGATTCATCCACAGGCTTGTCAGACACTCTTTCCACAGGCGCTGTGGGTAACCGCCGTCGCGGCGCGCCGCGAGTTCAATTGGATACAAATATCTTTCGCAGAAACGCGCCTGGCGAAAATCTGAGCAAACCGTGCCGCACCCGCGTCGCCGCTCGCGCTGCGGCGGCTGCCCACAGACTTGTCACCACGGTTGTCCACAGGCCCTGTGGATAGCCGCGCGCCCGCTGCCGAAAGTTCGGCAGATCGTGCGAAAGCGTTGCACCGCAACGCCTGCAGCGATTCATCCACAGGCTTGCCCGCCCCTCTATCCACAGCGGTCGTGCATTAGAACGCGTAGCGCAAAAACCCGCCGTCCACAGCGATGCATTCACCCGTCACATAGCTCGCCGCCGGCAGGCACAGAAACGCGACGGCCGCGGCCACTTCCTCGGGTTCGCCGATGCGGCGCATCGGCGTGCGGTCGAGCACTTCTTCGAGGTATTCCGGATCGGCCAGCGCCGGCTCCGAGCGCTGCGTGCGGATGTACCACGGCGCGACGGCGTTGACGCGGATGCCGTCCTGCGCCCACTCGCACGCAAGATTGCGCGTGAGCTGGTGCAGCGCGGCCTTGGTCATGCCGTACGGCGAGCCGGTGCGCACGTGCGCAAGGCCCGATACCGACCCCACGTTGACGATCGCCGCGCTGCCGTGTTCGGCGAGCAGCGGATGCGCGAGGCGGCAGATCTCGAACGCGCTGACGAGATTGGTGTCGATCAGAAACCGCACTTCGGCTTCGGTGTAGTCGAGCGTCGGCTTGCGCACATTCGTGCCGACGTTGTTGACGAGCACCGACAGGTTCGCGTCGAGATCGGCGACCCAGTCGAACAGTTCCAGCCTTTGCTCGTGCTGCGACAGGTCGCCGGCGAACGTCTCGATGCGGCCGTCGGGAAACTCGTCGGCGAGTTCGGCGCTCACCTGCTCCAGATGCGCCTCGTCGCGCGCGACCATCAATACGTCGGCGCCGAGGCCGAGCAGCTCGCGCGCGCACGCGTAGCCGATGCCCTTGCTCGCGCCGGTCACGAGCGCGCCGTGGCCGTCGAGCCGCCAGCGTGATGCAGTGGTCATTACCGGGTCTCTTCCGTGCTTGTTGGCGAGCCAACGCAAGCGCAGACTTTAGCGCAGCCCGTTGCGGAGAATCTCATGCGCCACCTTGCCATCGCCCTCGCCGCCGCCGCGCTCGCCGCCTGCGGCGCCGCCCCGCCCCCGCCGCCCCCGCCGCAGAAGACGGTCATCGACGCGCAGCTCAAGGCGCTGGAAAAAGCCAAGGCCGTGCAGGACACGGTCGATCAGGCGACGCAGGACCGCCGCAAGCAGGTCGA
This sequence comes from Tahibacter soli, assembly GCF_025717065.2. Taxonomy (GTDB): domain Bacteria; phylum Pseudomonadota; class Gammaproteobacteria; order Xanthomonadales; family Rhodanobacteraceae; genus Tahibacter; species Tahibacter soli. Next base: position 79,470 of record NZ_JAOVZO020000018.1, read on the forward strand.
CGACGCCGGCGGCTGACGCGCGCCGGCGCCGCCGGCGAAATCAGCGCAGATCGCAGAAGCAGTAGGCGAACACGGCCGGCTTGCCCGCCGTGACGTTGTCGAGCAGTTTGAGCGGACGACGCAGGTCGGCGTCGCGCAGCAGCGCGTTCTCCGGACGCAGCATGTCGATGCGGCCGATCGCCTGCAGGGCGGCATTGCCGCTGAAGCCGAGCATGAATTGTTCGAACGCGTTGAGCGGCTTTTCGACGTAGCGCTGCTGATAGTCGCCGAGCTTGGCGCGCTCGGCCGCCGACGCGACGGCGGCGTCGAGGCCGCCGAGCTTGTCGACGAGACCGCGCTCGAGCGCCTGGCGACCGCTCCAGACTCGACCGCGCGCGATCTGGTCGATCTCGTTCGGCTGTTTGCCGCGCGCGGCGGCGACGCGGCCGATGAAGTCGCGGTAGCCCTTGTCGATGACCGACTGGATGACCGTGCCGACCGCGGGATCGAGCGGACGGCGCACGTCGAACGCCCCGGCGAACGACGTCGTGCCGACGCCGTCGGTATGCACGCCGACCTTCGCGAGCGTCTCGGGCACGTTGACGAACATGCCGAAGATGCCGATCGAGCCCGTGATCGTGCCGGGCTGCGCGTAGATCTCGTCGGCGTTCATCGAAATCCAGTAGCCGCCCGATGCCGCGACGTCGCCCATCGACACGACGACCGGCTTGCCGGCGGTCTTGGTCAGCTCGATTTCGCGGCGGATCTGTTCGGACGCGAACACTTCGCCGCCCGGCGAATTGACGCGCAGCACGAGCGCCTTGACCTTGTCGTCCTCGCGCGCGGTGCGGATGAGGTCGGCGGTCGAATCGCCGCCGACCGTGCCGGCGCGCTGCTCGCCGCCGACGATCTCGCCTTCGGCGACGACGATCGCGACGGCCGGACGCATATCGCCGATCGCTTCGAGCGGATGGCTATTCAAATACGCGCGCCAGCCGATCTGGCGGAAGCTGTGGAGTTCGGCGTCCTTCTCGCCCTTGGCGATCAGCACTTCGCGCGCCTGGTCGCGCGTGGCGAGCTGGTCGACGAGGTTCGACGTCAGCGCGAGCTTGGCAAGATCGCCCTGCGCGGCCTTGAGCGTCTCGGGCAGCGTCTCGATGCCGTTCTGGATCGCCTTCGGTTCGAGCTTGCGGCGCTGGCCGACTTCCGAAAGCCACGTCTGCCACAAGCCGTTGAGCCAGTACAGGTCGGCCTCGCGCGCCTCGCTCGACGCGCCGTTGAGAATGTACGGCTCGGCCGCCGACTTGAACTCGCCGACGCGAAACAGGTGCACGTCGATCGCGAGCTTGTCGATCAGATCCTTGTAGTAGCTGCGATAGCTGCCGAAGCCTTGCAGCAGCACCGCGCCGTCGGGGTGCAGCAGCACCTGGTCGGCGTGCGCGGCGAGGAAGTACTGCATCTGCGTCATGCCGTTGGACAGCGCGATCACTTCCTTGCCGGTCGCGCGGAAGCGTTCGAGCGCCGCGCCGATTTCGGTGAGCGTGGCGAGGCCCGCGCCGGTCAGCTCGTCGGGAATCAGCACGATGCGTTCTATATTCGTATCTTTTGCCGCAGTGTCGATGACGTGCAGCAGGTCGCGCAGCTGCACCTCCTTCACTTCGTCGCCGAGAAAACCCGACAGCGCGCGCGATTCGGGATCGCTGCGGTACTGCTCGACGATCTCGCCCTTCGGGTCGATCACGAGCGCCGTGCGCGGCGCAAGGAGCGGCGCCTTGGCGAACAGCACCGACAGGAACAATACGAGAAGGATCACGAAGATCGCGTTGAGAACGAGCCTGCGCGTGAAATTCACCGCGGCCCAGATGCCGCCGAAGAAGCGCCGGATGAAACCCGGTTTGCCGTCGGACATGATTCGATGTCTCCAGAATGTGCCGCCGCACCGGCTTCGTGCCGATGGGATACGGGCCTATTGTCGCGCCTAAACGGTAAGAATTCGCAAAGGGCGAAAGGGTTTCACGGCTGCGAACTTTGGTGACGCGTTCGCAGCCAGAACCGCACGAACAGCAACACGGCCGCGACCGACAGGCCCGCGATCAGGCCGAACCACATGCCGCGCGCGCCGTAGCCGGCCTCGAACGTGAGCCACCAGCCGGTCGGCATGCCGACCGCCCAATACGCCAGCACCGTGATGACCATCGGCACGCGCGTGTCCTTCAGGCCGCGCAGCGCGCCGTTCGACGCCACCTGCACACCGTCGGAAAACTGGAAGATGCCGGCGAGGATCAAAAGCTGGCTCGCGAGCGCGGTCACCGCGGCATCGGACGTGTAGAAACCGACGATGGTCTGCGGAAACGACAGCATCAGCGACGTCGCCACGACCTGCGTCGCGAACGCGAGGCCGATGCCGACGAAGCCGGCGTAGCGCACGCCGCTCGCGTCGCCGCGGCCGACCGCATGACCGACGCGAACGGTGATCGCCATCGCAAGCCCGAGCGGAATCATGAACGCGATCGATGCGACGTTCAGCGCCACCTGATGGCTCGCGGCCGTCGTTTCGCCGAGCCGTGCGAGCGCGAGCGCCGCCGTGGCGAACAGACCCGCTTCCATCAGCACCGAAAATCCCATCGGCACGCCGATGCGCAGAAGCTCGCCGATCGGTGCCGCGCGCGGGCGCTCGAAGCCGGCGAACAGGTTCAGGCGCGCGTACTCGGGCCGGAAATACAGCCACGCGAGCATCGCCGCGAACTGCAGCCACAGCACGATCGCGGTCGCGGCGCCGGCGCCCGCGGCGCCCATCGGCGCGATGCCGAGCCTGCCGTACATCAGCACGTAGCCGATCGGCGCGAGCAGCATCAGCGCGAACAGGCCGAAATACATGCTGGGGCGCGTCAGGCCCACGCCTTCGCTGACGCCGCGCAACGCGAAATAGCCCGTCACCGCCGGCACGCCCCAGGCCACCGCATGCAGGAACGCGGTCGTCTCTTCGCGCAGGTTCGGCGCGACGCCGATCGCGCCCAGCAGCCGCGGGCCGAGAAAATACAGCGCCGCGACGAGCGCCGCGCCGATCGCGAGCGCAAGCCACAGCGCCTGGCGGAACAGCGGACCGATCTCGCCGTGGCGATTCGCGCCGGCGAGCTGCGCGACCGACGGCGGCAGCGCCATCATGAGCCCCAGCGCGCAGACGTAGGCGAGCGCGTACGTGTTCGCGCCGACGCCCACGGCACCGAGCGTGTGCGCGTCGAGGTGCCCGGCGAGCATCGCGTCGACGAAGGTCATGCCGACGCCCGTCAGCTGCCCGGCGATCACCGGCAAGGCGAGGACGACGGTTTCGGAAAGTTCGCGGCGCAAACGCGCGCGGTCAACGGCTAGAATCACGACAATCTGTCGCAGGCAGGGCGGCGTAGTTTACTCCGCGCAGGGGATGGCATGGTTCGGGTATTGCTGACCGGCGCCGGCGGCTTTCTCGGCGGGCACGTACTGCGGCAGCTCGTCGATCAGGGCGTCGCGGTCGTCGCGCTGTGCCGCGACGATGCGAGCGAGGCGCGCCTGCGCGATCTCGGCGCCGATACCGCGCGCGGCGATCTCGCCGACGGCGCGAGCCTCGCCGCGGCGCTCGGCGCGAACACCGATTCCATCTTCCACATGGCGGCAGATACGTCATCGTGGAAATTGGCGAACGCGGCGCAGACGCGCACGAACGTCGCCGGCACGGCAAACCTCGTCGCCGCAGCGCGCGACGCCGGCGTGCGCCGCTTCGTGCACACTTCGTCGGTCGCCGCGTTCGGCCGCGTCGAGCACTCGGCGCTGTTCGAGGCGCTGCCGCGCCTCGGCATCGAGTCGTGGATCAACTACGAGCGCACGAAAGCTGCCGCGGAGCTGATCGTGCGCGACGCTGGCCGCAGCGGCTGGTTCGAAACGGCGATCCTCAACCCCTCGCACATCCTCGGGCCGGGCGACCGGCGCGGCTGGGCGCGGCTGTTTCTGATGATCGACAGCGGCAAGCTGCCGGGCGCGCCGCCGGGCGCCGGCGCGTTCGCCGACGTGCGCGAGGTCGCGCGCGCACACGTCGCCGCGTGGCGCCACCCCGGCAACGGCGAGTCGTGGCTGCTCGGCGGCGCGCAGGCGACCTTTCTCGACCTGATCGGGCGCATCGCCGCGGAACTGGGCCGCCCGGCGCCGAAGCGCGCGATGCCGCTCGGACTGCTCAAGGCCTACGCGAAGCTTTCCGAACTCGCGAGCTACGTGACGCGGCGCGCGCCGGCACTGACGCCCGAGGCGGTCGCGCTGACGAGCCACAACCTCAGGGTGGACTGCCGCAAGGCCGAGGCGCAGCTCGACTATCGCATGCCTCCGCTCGAAATCCTGATCCGCGATACCATCGACGGGTTGCGAAACGAAGGACTGCTGCAAGCCCGATGAACTCCGCCGCTCCCACGCCCGTCGAACCGACGCTGCCCTGCCCGAACTGCGGCGCGCCGCTGCAGGGCGACTACTGCCATTCCTGCGGCCAGCCGAGGAAGGGCATGATCCGTCCGCTGTCGGGCATCATGGCCGACGTTGTCGACAGCGTGCTGAACATCGACTCGCGCATCCTGCGCACGGTCGGCCCGCTGCTGTTCCGGCCCGGCCGGCTCACGAACGACTACTTCGCCGGCCGCCGGACGCGCTACGTCACGCCGTTCCGGCTGTTCTTCTTCATGACCGTGGTCGCGTTCTTCACCGTGCAGTGGTACCTCGACCAGAGCTCGCCCGAAGGCTGGAAGCTCAACGTCGACGACAGCGCGATCGACCGCGCGCAGACGCAGTCCGAGCTGCAGAAGCAGCTCGACGAGCAGATGGCCGAGCTCGACAAGGCGCGCGCCGAAATGGCCGAGCAGATCAAGGCCGGCGGACCCGGACGCGCGGGCCTCGAAGCCGGCCTCGCCGGACTCGAAGCCGGACGCGAGGAACTGCGCAAGCGCGCGCGCGTTCGCGCCGACTGGATCCTGCGCGCCGACGAGGCGAAGGCGAAAAACCTGCCGCTGCCGCCGTTCATCAGCGAGGCGATCGACAAGGGCGAGGAAGACCTGAGCTTCAACGGCAAACCCTGGGACGCGAAGGACAACCCGATCAAGTTCGACTGGTTGCCCGACGCCGGCAACGCCAAGCTCAACCAGATGGCGAGCAACGCGCGCGACAATCTGCGCCGCGGCATCCGCGACCCTAAGCGCCTCGCCGCCGGCGTGCTCAACGTGCTGCCGCAGACGCTGTTCGTGATGATGCCGCTGTTCGCGGTGCTGTTGAAGATTTTCTATATTTTCAAGCGCCGCCTGTACATGGAGCACCTGATCGTCGCGCTGCACAGCCACGCGTTCATTTCGTTCTCGCTGCTGATCGTGAGCGCGCTGGGCCTCGTCAAGACGTGGGTGCCGTCGATCGCCGTGCCGGCGGGCTGGATCATGTCCTGCCTGGGCGTGTGGGTTCCCGTGTACCTCTTCCTGATGCAGAAGCGCGTATACCGGCAGGGCTGGATCATGACGACGCTGAAGTTCGGCGCGATCGGCATCTGCTACACGGTGCTGATTTCGACCGCGGTCGCCATCGCGGCGGTCGCGAGCCTCGCGATCGCGTCGTGATCGCCGCGCGATGATCGTCTACGAGGTCGATCTCGAAATCGACGCCGATGTCGCGGTCGAATACCGCGCATGGCTCGGCGCGCACATCGACGAGATTCTCGCGCTGCCGGGCTTCGCCGGCGCGAGCCTCGCGACGCGGCTCGATCCGGCGCCGGCGCAAGGCCGCGTATCGCTCGTCGTCGCGTACCGGCTCGCCGACGAGGCGGCGCTCGCGCGCTACCTCGCCGAACACGCGCCGCGTCTGCGCGAAGAAGGCGTCGCGCGGTTCGGCGGGCGCTTCGCGGCGGCGCGGCGGGTGTTGCGCGTTGAAAACCAGGCACCGCAGATACGTTCGGCATAAGTCGGCCGTCGCACGGCCAGGGCGATTCTGGATGCCCGGATTTCTGGTTGTTGCCACTCTCCCAAGAGATTCCGGGCGTCCAGCTTCCGGGAAATTATGCGGCAGCCTATCGAACGCTCACCCCAAGCTCGACTGCCTTGCTGCGAAACGCTTCCCTTGACTGTTCCGTCAGGAACTCAAGCACGATTGTCTCGCCATCGAGAAAGCGTTCGACGTCGTTTTTTGCTTCCGACAGGGATCGGCAGGCATATGTGTGCACGGCTTTTATTAATGAGACGGTTTTTAGTCCGGGACGCCATTCCGTAAGCTCGAGCGTTTTCATAGACCGGCCTCCAATGTTATTGGGCGAAGAGATTCCGGGCGTCCAGCTTCCGCTGCAAACCTTGGATGTCCAGGATTCTGCCTGCGGCATTGTCTCGATCGCCTCCATGAAGGGGACGGACGACCAAAAACCGCCCGTGCTCCAATAGAACTTGACTCATTCGTCAAGTCGAACTGCCAACACACGACCATCGGGAAAGCGAAGCCTGTCATTTTTTTCCAACGCGCCCAAAATTCCTTCGACATCGCCACGCGAAATCTTCTCGCCGTCTTTGCCGATCGACACGTAGGCGTTGGCGAACGCCGCCACGACGATTTCATAGCGATGGGAGTTTGGACCATCCTCTGGGCAGGGAACTATTGCCGTGAAAACTTCAGAAGCAGGCTGCGGTCGTTTGGCAATCCAATCGATCGATGAGCGGAATATCCACCACTTCCCGTGCGATGTTACTGAGATTTCCGGCGCGCCGAGAATCATTGACTGATAGGCTAGCTTCGACATCATCATTTCGCCCATCGCTGACGATACTGGAAAATATAGATCTCTTGCGGGCACCTCGAATAACCCCTTCGCGACAGCACAAACTCGCTGAAGCGACGATTCATGAGGCTGGACCGGGTGCGGCTACATAGATCATTGCCGCTCACTCGCCGCATCGCGGCGGCGGCGGCCCCTCACACGGGCACGATTCCGCGGTGCTTCAGCTGCTCGGAGGCGCGCACCTTTTTGTCGTATTCGACGTAGGCCGGGACGCTTGCGCTGCCGCGCAGGACGAGCGGATCGGGTGGGGATTGTGCGTGTGCGGCGAGCGACAGGATCAGCAGTGCGTTGAATCCCCCGGCGATCTTGCAACGCCGCCGAAACCACGAAGCTTCCTGCAATTCCATGACGCCATCCGTGACGCGTCGAGCCGACGCGACATCGACGCTAAACGCGACCCGCGGCGTATGGGAATCGGAAACTGGCGCATCGGCGCCTCGGAAGATTCAGAGTGCGTCGGCGTATGTCAAAGTGGTTTTTCTGAGCGTGTCTGAGCCGACTACTCCCGCGGCGGCGGCGGCGGAAAGCGCGGCGGCGGCGCGATCTGCCGGAGCCGCTGCGTGCGCGCGTCCGGCGCCAGCGCCAACAGCTCGCGGCGAATCGCATCGCGCTCGGCCGGCGTCTGCGCGTCGCGCAGCGTGCGCATGAACGCTCGGCGGTCCTCGGGCGCGAAGGCGTCGAACATCGCGCTCGACGCCGCACGCTCGTTTTCCGGTACCGACTCGAGCCAGCGATCCTTCATCATCGCCCGGCGCTGCTCGCCCGCACCGCGCAGGAACGCGCGACGCTCGTCCGGCGACATGCCCTCGTACTGCTTGCGCAGGCGCTCGCGCTCGTCCGGCGGCAGCGAACGGAATTGACGGAAGCTTTCGCGAATGCTGCGCTGCTGTTCGGGCGGCAGCGACCGGAAATGCTCGAAACGCTGACGGATTTCCTCGCGCTTCTCCGGCGGCAGCGACTGCCAGCGGCGAAAACGCTCGGCCGCCTGCGCGCGCTGCTCGGGCGTCATCGACGCCCAGCGCTCGGCGCCGCGGCGCAGCCGATCCTGCCTGGGCGGCGGCAAGGTATCCCAGACGTCCTTGAACTCGGCGAGCTGCGAACGCTCCAGCGCGCTCAGGCTCGCGAACGGAATCGGCTCGGTCGGTGTCGGTGGCGGCGGTTGCGCGTTCGACGCGCCCGCGACGAGCACGCCCAGAACGGCCGCCAACAGTCGGTTGCGCTTAGTCATCGTCGTCCTGCTTCGTGTCCGCGGGCCGCTCATGCTGCTCGGCGGCCGCCATTTCGGCGCGATCGAGCACTTCGCCGTCGCTGTCGTCGAAGTCGGCGAGAAACATCAGAAGGTCGGCCGACGGCACCGACGGATTTTGGTCGTTCGGATCCTGCGCCGGCGCGTTGCCGCCCGCGGTCGCCTGCAGCGTGCCGAGCATCAGCACGAGGATCAGCCATTGTGCTCGTCTTCGGCGTCGAGCCATGCGTAAAACTCCAGGTCCTGCGCGAGTTCGAGATTGTCGTCGGCGACGATGAGTTCCGCGTCGTCGGCGCCGCCGGCCGCGAGCGCAGGCACGGCGATCGCCGGCTCCGGCGCCGGCCGCGTCAGCGGATTGACCACGACGAGCGCCAGCAGCACCGACGCCATGGTCGCGGCGCCCGCCGGCAGCCACCAGCGGCGGGCGGGCCGGGCGCGCGCGGCGAGCGCACGCTGGCGCGCGCGGTTCAGGCGCGAGGCCGTCGCGCCGTCGAGCGCGTCGGCCGACGCATCGAGCAGCTCGCGCGCCTGCGCGGTCCATTCGGGCGGCGCGTCGTCGCGCCGGTCGTCACGGGCGTTCATTGATGTTCCTCCAGCGCGCTGCGCAAAGCGTTCAGCGCGCGCCACAGATGGGTTTTCACGCTGCCCTCGCCGCAGCGCATCGCATTGGCCGTCTGGGCGACGTCGAGTCCTTCCCAGACGCGCAGCAGAAACGCCTGACGCTGGCGCAGCGGCAACGCCGCGAGCGCCCCGTTGAGCGCGGCACCGGCGTCGGCGTCGACGAGACGCGCCAGCGGTCCGGGTTCGCGCAGGTCCGGCGCCTCGGCCAGCGGATCGCCCGCGTCGTCGTCGTCGCGCCGGCCGAACCACGCGCCGATCCATCGACCGCGCACCTGCTGGCGGCGGTGCCAGTCGGTCATGCGGCTGTCGAGCACGCGATGAAACAGCGGCGGCCATTCGGCTGCCGGCTTGTCGGCATAGTTGCGTACGAACGCCAGCATCGCGTCCTGCACGAGATCGAGCGCCTCGTCGCGCTGGCCGGTCGTCAGTTCGGCCATGCGCAGCGCGCGGCGCTCGACGCCGCGCAGGAACCGATCCAGCGCCGCCCGCCCGTCGGCGAGCTCTTGCGTTTCTACGGGCATCCAGGGTTGTCCGTCGGTTCGAACGCGATTCTCCAGCATTTGTCGATCCGATTCCGCGTCGTCGCAGCCCTCAACGCGCGGCCACCATACCGGTTGACATCGGGCAAACCCAACAGCGAAGCGGTTGACCGCGAACCGGGCCCGCTGTCAAGGGTTTTGCACAGGCCCCGAGCGCGCGTCGCGAAACTGTCACGGAGGCTGTCCAACGCCTGAATTTGTCCAATTCTGACAACGCAAGTTGTTGAATAATAAGAACTAAGACAGATTGCTCAAAGATTAGTCAAGCCGAGCGAAGGCCCGTCAGGACGCGCTCTGCGGGCCTCTTCCGGCCGTTCGTCCACAAGGTTATCCACAGGGGTTGTGGATAAACGGCAAATGCCTTGGGAAACAAACCGCTGCGGCACATTGCTCGAAAATTGCGAATCCGTTGCCGCGACCGGCACTTTCGGCCCAGGCAGCCGCCCGTCCGCGGGGTAATCTCGGACAGGGGCATCTCGACCTTTGGGGCACGACATGACGCAAGACCCGACCGGCGGTTTCGACCGCCGCCGCTTTCTCACGCTCGCCGCCGCAGCGGCAACCGTCGCCGCGGCACCCGGCGCATTCGCGGCCGAACCGGCGCCGTCGGCGCGCTGGCGCAACGCGATCGTCGTCAACGCACTCGGCGCGCTCGACAACCCGAACGTCGAGCGCCCGGGCACCGATCCGGCCGGCATGAAGCAGGCGAAGCGCGAGCGCCTGTCGCTCGACGCGCGCGCGCTGAAAGACGCCCACGCGTCGGGCCTGACCGCCGTGAACTGGACGATCGGCTTCGTCGCCGGCCCCGGCGATCCGTTCGAACGCAGCGTTTCCGACATCGCGCTGTACGACCGGCTGATTCGCGATACGTCGGCCGACCTCGTCAAGGTGCTGCGCGCCGGCGATATCGCCCAGGCCAAGCGCGAAGGCCGCATCGGCGTCATCTACGGCTTCCAGAACGCGGTGCAGCTCGGCGACAACCTCGAGCGCGTCGACGTCTTCGCCGATCTCGGCGTGCGCATCGTGCAACTGACCTACAACCCGGCGAACACGCTCGGCGACGGCGCGATGGCACCCGAGAACCGCGGGCTGACGCCGTTCGGCCGCGAGGCGGTCGCGCGTCTGAACGACAACCGCGTGATGGTCGACCTGTCGCACAGCGGCGAAAAAACCTGCCTCGAAGCCGCGCGGGTTTCCAGACAGCCGATTTCGATCAACCACACCGGCTGTCGCGCGCTCGTGGACCTGCCGCGCAACAAGACCGACGAGGAATTGAAACTCGTCGCCGACAAGGGCGGCTTCGTCGGCATCTATTTCATGCCGTTCCTCGACGCCGGCGGCATCGTGACCGCCGACGACGTGGTCGCGCACATCGAGCACGCGGTGAAAACCTGCGGCGAGGACGCGGTCGGCATCGGTACCGACGGCACGGTCGTTTCGATCGACGATCTCGACGGCTATCGCAAGGAACTGGCCGAAGCCGTCGAGGCGCGCAAGAAGGCCGGCATCGGCGCGAAGGGCGAAGGGCCGCACACGCTGCCGTTCGCGGTGGACCTGCGCGGCGTCAACCAGTTCTTCGATCTCGCCGACCGCCTGGCCAAACGCGGCCACTCCGACGCGCGCATCGAGAAGATTCTCGGCGGCAACTTCGTGCGCTACGCCACGACCGTGTGGGGCGCGTGATGCCGAACGAGATCGTCGCACTGGTCAACACCGCGGTCGTGCCGATCGGGCTCGTCGCGATCATGTTCAGCATGGGCCTGTCGCTGACCGCGAACGACTTCCGCGAGGTCGCGCGCAATCCGCGCGCGGTGTTCGGCGGTCTCGCCGGCCAGCTCGTGCTGCTGCCGCCGCTCGCGATCGCCGTCGCATGGCTGTTCCGGCTGCCGCCGGAAATGGCGACGGGCCTGTTCATCCTCGCGATCTGCCCCGGCGGCATCACGTCGAACGCGATCACTTACGCGGCGAAGGCCAACGTCGCGCTCGCGGTCGTGCTCACGACCGCGTCGAGCCTCGTCACGGTTTTCACGATTCCGCTGCTGCTCAACTGGGCGCTGACGCACTACTTCGTCGCCGGCGAGATCCCGCCGCTGTCGGTGCCGAAGACGATGCTGCAGCTCGCGCAGATGACGCTGATGCCGGTCGCGCTCGGCATGGCGATCCGCGCGTGGCGGCCCGCCGCCGCGGCGCGCATGACCGTGTGGCTGCGCCCGGCGTCGCTCGTCGTGCTGATCGCGGTGATCGCGTTCTCGGTCGCGGTGAGCGCGCAGCTCGTGCTCGACAACCTGCTGTACGCCGGCCCGGCCGCGTTCGTGCTGAACGCCGCGAGCATGGGCGTCGGCCTCGTCATCGCGCGCGGGTTGTCGCTCGATCGCAACGACACGCTGACGGTAGCGATCGAGGTGGGCATTCACAACGCGACGATGGCGACGTTCCTGTCGCTGTCGGTGCTCAAAGACATCGCGCTCGCGATCACGCCGACGATCTACGGCGTGATCATGGTGATCAACGCGGGCCTGCTCGTGCGGTTGTTCCGCGCGCTCGCGACGCGACGCGCACAAAGCGCCGGAGCGACGCCGTGATTCTGATCGATGGGGAAACCGTGCGCGCGCGGCTCGACATGCGCGCCTGCATCGACCTCTTGCGCCCCGCGATGATCGCGCTCGCTCGCGGACAGACGCGCCAGCTGCTGCGCGGCATCGTCGACCTCGACGCCGGCCGCGCGTTCGGCGTGATGCCCGGCGCGCTCGGCGTCGGCGAGGCGTTCGGCGCGAAGCTCATTTCGGTGTATCCGGAAAATTTCCATCAGGGCAAGCAGTCGCACCAGGGCGTCGTCGCGCTGTTCGATCCGGCCGACGGCGCGCCGGTCGCGCTCGTGCATGCCGGAGAAATCACGGCGATCCGCACCGCCGCGGCGTCGGCGCTCGCAACCGACGCGCTCGCGCGCCGCGACGCCGCACGGCTCGCCGTGCTCGGCTACGGCGAACAGGCCGAACGGCACGTCGTCGCGATGGCCTGCGTGCGCGACATCGCCGGCGTGCGCGTGTGGGGCCGCTCGCCGGAACGCACGGCCGACTTCGCCGCGCGCGTCGGCGCGCACACCGGTCTCGCCGTATCCGCCGCCGCGAACGTACGCGACGCGGTCGACGGCGCCGACATCGTCTGCACGACCACGGCCGCCGCCGAACCGATCCTGCTCGGCGACTGGATCGCACCCGGCACGCATCTGAATCTCGTCGGGTCGAGCCGCGCTGGGCCGGTCGAAGTCGACCATGACGTCGTCGTGCGCGCGCGCTTCTTCGCCGACCATCGCGAAGGCGTGCTGCGGCAAGGTGCGGAATTCCTGCGCGCGAAGGAAGCCGGGCTCGTCGGCGACGACCACGTGCTCGGCGACATCGGCGCGGTGCTCGCCGGCGACCTTGCGGGCCGCACGTCGGACGCCGACGTCACCGCGTACAAGTCGCTCGGTTCGATCGTGCAGGATCTGGCCTGCGCATGGCATTTGGTCGAGCGGGCGCGCTCGGAAGGCTTCGGCGTCCGCGTACCGTTCTGACGTCTGTGCGAAAATCGGCGCATGCCCGATGTTTTGCGCGTCGCCGTGCCGGTGCCGCTACCGCAGCTGTTCGACTATCGCGCGCCGCCCGGTGAAACCGTGGCGGCCGGCTGCCGCGTGGTCGTCCCGTTCGGACGCAACAAGCGCGTCGGCATCGTCGTCGGCCATGCCGCGACGAGCGAGGTGCCGGCGGGGCGGCTCAAAACGATCGACGCGGTGCTCGACGACGCGCCGCTCATCGGCGCCGAACTGCTCGCGACGCTGCAATGGGCGTCGCGCTACTACCAGCATCCGCTCGGCGCCGTGCTCGAAACGGCGCTGCCGGTCGGCATGCGCCAGGCCAAACCGCTGCCGTTCGAAGGCGAGCGCGCGCTGACGCTCGCCGCCGCCGGCCGCGCCGTCGCGGCCGATCCGCCGCTGCGCCGCGGCACGCGCGTACGCACGCTGTTCGAACGGCTCGTCGACGGCCCGCTCGCCTACGCGACCCTCGACGAAACCCTGCCCGGCTGGCGCGACAGCGCGAGCGCGCTGCGGCAGCGTAACTTTGTGGAAACTATCGCGTTGTCCACGGCGACGCTGCCGACGGCGCGCGTGACGGGCCCGACGCTGACCGACGAGCAGCGGGCCGCGATCGACGCCGTCGCGGCCGAACACGGCCGCTTCCGCGCGTTCCTGCTCGAAGGCGTCACCGGCAGCGGCAAGACCGAGGTGTATCTGCAGCTGATCGAACGCGTGCTCGCGGCCGGCGGTCAGGCGCTGATGCTCGTGCCTGAAATCGGCCTGACGCCGCAGACGCTGCGGCGCTTCCGCGAACGCTTCGGCGCGTCGGTGTTCGCGCTGCATTCGGGTCTCGCCGAGGGCGAACGTTCGCGCGCGTGGCTCGCCGCGGCGCGCGGCGACGCCGGCGTGATCCTCGGCACGCGCTCGGCGATCTTCGCGCCGCTGCCGCGCCTGGCCATCATCGCGGTCGACGAGGAACACGACGCGTCGTACAAGCAGCAGGACGGCTTTCGCTACAGCGCGCGCGACCTCGCGATCGTGCGCGCCCGCGCGCTCGGCGTGCCGGTGGTGCTCGGCTCGGCGACGCCGTCGCTCGAGACGCTCGCCAACGTCGAGGCCGAGCGCTACACGCGCGTGCGCCTGTCGGCGCGGCCCGGCAGCGCGCGCGCGCCGACGCTGCGCGTCGTCGACATGCGCCGCTCGCGGCTCGTGCACGGCATGAGTCCCGAACTCGTCACCGCGGTGCGCGACTGCCTCGCGCGCGGCGAACAGGCGCTGATCTTTCGCAACCGCCGCGGCTACGCGCCGGTGCTCACGTGCCACGACTGCGGCTGGCACGCCGACTGCGAACGCTGCGCCAAGCCGATGACGCTGCACCGCGCGCGCGCGCGGCTCGTGTGCCATCACTGCGGCGCCGAGCGCAACGTGCCGGCGCAGTGCCCCGAATGCGCGGCGCAGACGCTCGCGCCGCAAGGCCACGGCACCGAGCGGCTCGAAGAAGCGCTCGTCGACCTGTTTCCGCAGGCACCCGTCGTGCGCATCGACCGCGAAACGACGCGACGCCGCGGCGCGCTCGAAGCGCTGTTCGACAGCCTCGGCCCCGACAAGCCCGGCATCTACGTCGGCACGCAGATGCTCGCCAAGGGCCACGACCTGCCGAATCTCACGCTCGTGGCGATCCTCGGCGTCGACGACGGCCTGTACAGCGCCGACTTCCGCGCGTCCGAACGGCTCGGACAACTGGTGGTGCAGGTGTCGGGCCGCGCCGGCCGGGCGAGCAAGCCCGGCTCGGTGCTGCTGCAGACGCATCATCCCGACCACGCGCTGCTCGGCACGCTGCTGCGCGGCGGCTATCGCGGGCTGGCCGCGAGCCTCCTGGCCGAACGCCGCGACGCGCAGTGGCCGCCTTACGCGCATCTGGCGCTGCTGCGCGCCGAAGCGAAGCAGTTGCAGCAGACGGAGAAATTTCTACGCGACGCCGCCGAGGCGGCGGGCATGCCCGACGGCATCGACCTCGCCGGGCCGATACCCGCGCCGATGCCGCTGCGCGCGGGCATGCATCGCGCGCAGATCCTGCTGTCGAGCGCCGAGCGCGCGCGGCTGCAGCATTTCCTGCCGGCGTGGATCGACGCGCTGCGCGCGCTCGCGTCGGCGCGGCACGTGCGCTGGTCGGTCGACGTCGATCCGATCGATTTGTATTGACGTAGACTGCCGTCCGACCGTGAGGAGGCGAAAGTGAGCACGGAAGGCGCGATCACGCAGTGGCTCAGGCGATTGTCGAACGGCGAGGCACGCGCCGAGCACGAGCTGCTCGCGCTCGTCTACGACGAACTGCGCCGGCTGGCCGCGCGTCAGCTCGCCGGCGAACGCGCCGGCCACACGCTGTCGCCGACGGCGCTCGTGCACGAGGCCTACCTGCGCCTGTCCGGGGACGCGTCGCTCTCGCCCGCCGACCGGCGCCAGTTTTTCGCGGTCGCGGCCAAGCGCATGCGACAGGTGCTGATCGACCACGCGCGCGCGCGCGACGCGGCCAAGCGCGGCGGCGCGGGCAAAGAAGCGGTCACGCTGTCGTCGCTCGTCGGCGACGACGGCGCGCGCGACGTCGACTTCCTCGCGCTCGACCAGGCGCTCGCACAGCTCGAAGCGACCGACGCGCGCAAGGCCCGCGTCGTCGAACTGCGGTATTTCGCGGGCCTGGAAATGACCGACATCGCCGAGCTGCTCGAGATCTCGCGCGCGACCGCGCAGCGCGACTGGGAAGTGGCGCGCGCGTTTCTGTTCGAGGCGCTCAACGGCTGAACGATCGGCACCGCTTCGAGACGGCCGCACGGCCGCGACGGTGAACCGTTCCGCAGATTCGCACGAAAGTCCCGAGCGTGTGAGACATCCGGACGCCGCTCGTCGCCCTTCCGATCGACCGCGAATCGACGCGGGACAGGAGACGATGCGATGAACACCCGATATTCCGTGCTGCCGTTCGCCCTGCTGTCGCTCATCGGCACCGGCACGGCCGCCGCGCAGGATTTCGACGCGATGATCCGCCAGCAGCTGCAGGCCGGCCAGGCGCTGTCGATGCAGATGCAGCAGGCGGAACAGCAGATCGTGCAGCAGACGATGCAGAACCCCGACTGCCAGGCGAAATACCGGCAGCACATCGCGTCCGGCGGAAAGCTGTCGTATCCGCAGTTCGCCTACCAGTACGCCGCGACCGGCGGCTTCACGCCGGGCGGCATCGCCAACTTCCGCCGCGGCGAGCAGGCGAACCAGGCGGCCGAACAAGCCACCTGGAACGGCTACCGCGGCGCGCAGGACCAGCGCGCCGCCGCACAGGCCGCGTACTCGGAAAGCTACTTCGCCGGCCAAGCCGAGCAAGGCCGCGTGATGCAAGGCCAGAGCACGTGGGTCGATCCGAACGACGGACAGGCGCGCTCGCTGTCGTACGTCGGCGGCAACGCTTACGTCGACCCGAACACCGGTCAGGCGTTCGTGCGCGACGGCAACGGCCAGTACTACGCGCAAGGCCCCGACGGGCAGTGGTATCCGATGACGCCGTCGCGTTGAATTTTTTTGAGGATTTTTATCTCGCCGGCGCGCCGAGCTTCGCGCGGGCGTCGTCGAGCAAGGCCTGCGCCTTGTCGCGGCGCCCGGCCTCGACCATGTCGGCGCCGTCGTAGATCGCGATTGCCGCTTGCGCGCGCGATGCCGCCTCGGCCGCGTCGCCGCGCGCGAGTGCCACGCGCGCGGCGGCGACGAGCAGGTTGGCGTATTTCTGGTCGTTCGTGTCATAGGCGCCCGGCGCCAGGCGCAGCGCGTCGGCGGTCGCGGCCATCGCCTCATCGTGCCGGCCGAGTTTCGAGTAGCGCAGCGCGAGGTTCGACAGCTGCACCGCCAGACGCGGGTAATCCGGTCCCATGATCTTGCGGTACAGCGCGACCGCGCGCTCCTGGGTCGCGGCGGACTCCTCCAGACGCCCCATCTCGTCTTGCAGATACGCCAGATTGTTCAACGTGATGCCGAGATCGAGCTCGGGTTGCGGTCGCATCGCCTCGCCGATCGCGATCGCCTGCCGGTACGCCGCGTACGATTCGTCGAAACGCTGCAGGCCGTCGAGCGCGTTGGCGACGTTCGAGAGGTTCACCATGCGCTCGCGCGGCGCGACGTCGGGCAGCGCGTCCTTGATGCGCAGCGCTTCCTGCGCGAGCGGCAGCGCTTCGGCGTAGCGGCCGACATCGCCGAGCAGCGCCGACAGGTCGTTGAGCACCTCCGAGCGCTGCGCCGCATCGCCGCCGCTGTGCGTCAGCGCGAGACGGTACAGCCGCTCGGCGTCGGCGTAGCGTCCGAGCCGCCATTCGAGCTGCGCCTGCGAGCCGAGTACCTTCGAATACCCGGGGCCGCCGTCGGTCGCGCGCAGTCGCGCCGCGCGATCGAGCTGTTCCTTCGCTGCGTCGTTGCGCTCGAGCGAAAGATACGCGTCGCCGATCGCGCGGCGCACGTCGGCTTCGAGCAGCGGCTGGCCGCCGAGCTGCTGATCGATGCCGGATACCGCGCGGTCGAGCGCGTCGACGAGCAGCGGCGGCTTGCCGCCGTAGAACGGGTTCGCGCGGCCGATCATGTCGACGAGAAAGCGGTTCGCGCGCTGCGCGCGGTCGCCTTCCTGCGCGGCGCGGCGCGCCTGCAGTGCGGCGACGCCGAGGCCGGCCGCGAGCGCGAGCGCGGCCGCGGCGGATGCCGCGACCGGCCAGCGATGGCGCCGCAGAAACTTCGCGAGGCGATAGCCGGCGCCGCCGCCGCGCGCGAGCACAGGCCGGTGCGCGAGCCAGCGTTCGAGATCGTCGGCGAACGCGCGCGCCGAACCGTAGCGCCGTTCGGGTTCGACGGCGAGCGCCTTGCGCACGACGCGATCGAGATCGCCCGCGACACGATGGCGCCAGTCGCGCGCGGCGCGTTCGGACAGGCCCAGCGCCGCGGCATCGACGCGCGCGCTCGTCGGCGCGATCGTCTCGTCGGCGACGCGGCGCGCAAGTTCCGTGATTGCGATGCCGGCGCGCAGCACGCGTCCGGTCAGCAGTTCGTCGAGCAGCAGGCCTAGCGCGTAGACGTCGCACCCGGTCGTCAGCGGCCAGTCAAGCAGTTGCTCGGGACTCGCGTATTCCGGCGTCAGCGGCACAAGACCGGTGCGCGTCGAACCGGGCATGCGTTCGTCGAGCGATTTGGCGATGCCGAAGTCGAGCAGTTTCGCGCGGCCGTTCGCGTCGACGAGGATGTTGCCGGGCTTGATGTCGCGGTGAATGATCAGCGCGCGATGCGCCGCGTCGACGGCCGACAGCACGTCGAGAAACAGCGCGACGCGTGCTTCGATGCCGAGCGCGCGTTCGCGGCACCACGCGTCGATGCGCCGGCCGTCGACGTATTCCATGACGACGTACGGCTGGCCGGCCGGCGTCGTGCCGCCGTCGAGCACGCGCGCGATGTGCGGATGCTCCAGCCACGCGAGAAACTGCCGCTCGCGTTCGGCGCGGCGGATCGATTCGGGATCGCCAAGCGTGCCGGCCAGCACCTTGATCGCGACCTGCTGCTCGAACGCGCCGTCGCGGCGCCGCGCCAGCCACACCTGCCCCATGCCGCCCGCGCCGATGCGTTCGATCAGCCGGTACGCGCCGAGATCGAGCGGCGTGTCGGCCGGCGGCGCCGGTTCCAGAAAGCCGTCGCTGGCCGCGTGCGCGGCGAGGAGGCGCAGCACCGACTCGCACAACGCGGTATCCGTGCCGGCCCGCTCGCGCACGTAGCGTTCGCGCTCGCCGGCCGGCAGCGCGAGCGACGCTTCGAGAAGCTCCAGGGCGTTGCGCAAGGCCATCGGCGTTCCACGCGAGCGGGCTCGAAGCATCGTAGCGCAGCGCGCACGATCCACGTCTTGATCGGCGCGGTTCCGGCGCTAGATTGCTCTCATGCGGCCACGCCGCGAAGGATTTCTTTCAAGAAAGGGAAAGCGCCATGAGCGAACGCAAGGTTCCTCACGTCGTCATCGTCGGCGGCGGATTCGGCGGACTGTGGGCGGCGCGCGGCCTGGCCGGCGCGCCGGTGCGGGTCACGCTGATCGATCGCTGCAATCACCATCTGTTCCAGCCGCTGTTGTACCAGGTCGCCACCGCCGGCCTGTCGTCGCCGGATATCGCGGCGCCGTTGCGCCACATCCTGCGGCGGCAGGCGAACGTCACCGTGCTGATGGACGAGGTCGAACACGTCGACGCCGACGGCAAGGCCGTCGCACTCGCGCACGGCGGACGGCTCGACTACGACTGGCTCGTGCTCGCGACCGGCGCGCGCCACGCCTACTTCGGCCGCGACGAATGGGCCGAACACGCGCCGGGCCTGAAGACGCTCGACGACGCGCTCGCGATCCGGCGTCGCATTCTCGCCGCGTTCGAACGCGCCGAAGCCGAAAACGACGCCGCCGCGCGCCGCGCCTGGCTGACGTTCGTCGTGATCGGCGGCGGCCCGACCGGCGTGGAACTCGCCGGCACGCTCGCCGAGATCGCGCGCCACACGCTGCGGCGCGAGTTTCGCAACGCCGATCCGAGCCACGCGCGCGTGATGCTCGTCGAGGCCGGGCCGCGCATCCTGTCGGCGCTGCCCGAATCGCTGTCGGCCAAGGCGCAGCGGCAGCTCGAAAAGCTCGGCGTGGAAGTGCAGACCGGCCGCGCGGTCACGGCGATCGATGCGACCGGCGTCGAACTCGGCGGCGAACGCATCGCGACGCGCACGGCGCTGTGGGCGGCCGGCGTCGCGGCGTCGCCGCTCGGGCGCGAACTCGGCGTCGCGGTCGACCGCGCCGGGCGCGTCGCGGTCGCACCGGACCTGTCGGTGCCGGGGCATGGCGAGATCTTCGTCGTCGGCGATCTGGCGAGCGTCGCGAGCGACGGCAAGCCGGTGCCGGGCGTCGCGCCGGCCGCCAAGCAGATGGGCGCGCACGCGGCGCGGGCGATCCGCGCGCGCCTCGCCGGTCGCGACACCACGGCGTTCCGCTATGCCGACGCGGGTTCGCTCGCGACGATCGGACGCATGGCCGCGGTGGCCGATCTCGGCCGGATCAAGCTGTCGGGGCTCGCCGCGTGGTGGTTCTGGCTCTTCATCCACATCTTCTTTCTGATCGGATTCCGCAGCCGCCTGATCGTCTTGATCAATTGGGCGTGGTCGTACTGGACGTACCAGCGGCACGCGCGAATCATCGTCGGCACGCCGAAATCGCCGAGCTGACGCGCGCAAAAGACAACGGCCCCTCGCGGGGCCGTCGTCGTCTTGCTGCCTGTGGTTCGGTGGAGCGTCTTGCGGATTACGCGACGAACAGCGCGCGCATCTTCTTCATCGCATTCGCTTCGATCTGGCGGATGCGTTCGGCCGACACGCCGTATTCGTCGGCCAGTTCCTGCAGCGTCGCCTTCTCGCCGTCCTTGAGCCAGCGGCGCGAGATGATGTCGCGCGAACGCGCGTCGAGCCGGGCGAGGCCTTCACGCAGCGATTCGAGCTGGTTTTCTTCCTGGTCTTCGTTCGCGATCGCGTCGTACGGGTCGGCGCGATGGTCGACGAGGTAGGCGACCGGCGCCGGCGGGGCGTCGTCGTCGCTGTCGCTCGGCGCGTCGAAACCGACGTCGCGGCCGGACAGGCGCGATTCCATCTCGAGAACGGTCGCGAGCGGCACGCCGAGTTCCTTCGCCACGGTCTGCGCTTCGTCGTGGCTCATCCAGCCCAGGCGCTTCTTCGACTTGCGCAGGTTGAAGAACAGCTTGCGCTGCGCCTTGGTCGTGGCGACCTTGACGATGCGCCAGTTGCGCAGGATGAACTCGTGCATTTCGGCGCGAATCCAGTGCACGGCGAACGAAACGAGACGTACGCCGAGCGTCGGGTCGAAGCGCTTGACGGCCTTCATGAGGCCGATGTTGCCTTCCTGCACGAGATCGCCGAGCGGCAGGCCGTAGCCCTGGTAGCCGCGCGCGACGTGCACGACGAAGCGGAGGTGGGAAAGGACGAGACGCTTCGCCGCATCGAGATCGGTATCGCGACGCAGGCGCTCGGCCAGACCCTGCTCCTCTTCCTGGGTGAGCATCGGCACGCGATGGACGGCGCTGATGTACGCATCCAGACTGCCCAAGGCGCTCGGAATCGGCAGGTTGTTGCTGACGAGGGCAAGAGCTTCGGTCATTGCTTGAAACCTCCGGTACTGGTGCACAGATTAGCACTCGCGATCTGGGAGTGCTAAGAACGCCGGTAGTTCCCTTCAGGAGTGCGGCGAACGGGGGTTAGTGTACCAGAGAGTTCAGGAAAAACATCAAAAAAGCGTGACGATCGGTAACATAATTTCTATCGCGTTCATTGAGCGCGCCTATCGATACGCAAGCCACTGTTTTTTCGATATTTAACGGGACGGACACATCTTCGCTCCCTGCGAAGGTCGCAGATGTGGCATGACTTTCGGCCTGTTTTTCGGGGTCGATCGGCACTGCCGAACGGCAAGAAATCGCAACAGCGACAGCGCCATTGTCCTCGCAGCGCGATTGAGACATTCAATGTCTTCGACCAATGGCTATATCGGTCGAGGCTACGGCGTCCAGTCGATCGGCGTCTGGCCGCGTTCTTCGAGATACGCGTTGGCGATCGAAAAATGCCGGCAGCCGAGAAAGCCGCGATGCGCCGACAGCGGCGACGGATGCGGCGCCTTGAGCACGAGATGGCGGCGCGGGTCGATCAGGCGGCCCTTCGCCTGCGCGTACGACCCCCACAGCATGAACACGAGGCCTTCGCGCTCGCGGTTGAGGTGATCGATCACGGCGTCGGTGAAACCTTCCCAACCCTTGCCCTGGTGCGAACCGGCGAGACCCTGTTCGACCGTCAGCACCGCGTTGAGCAGCAGCACGCCCTGTTCCGCCCAGCGCGTGAGATGGCCGTGCCGCGGCATCGGAATGCCGAGGTCGTTCTGGATCTCGAGGTACATGTTGCGCAGCGACGGCGGAATCGGCACGCCCGGCTGCACCGAGAAGCACAGGCCGTGCGCCTGGCCGGGACCGTGGTACGGATCCTGGCCGAGAATCACGACCTTCACGTTCTCGAACGGCGTGGCGTCGAGCGCCGAGAAAATCTGCTTCGGCGGCGGGTAGATCGTCTTGCCGGCGCGCAGTTCGGTGCGCAGGAATTCCGACAGCGCCTGCATGTCGGGCCGGTCGAAATAGTCGCCGACGCGCCGCTTCCACGATTCTTCGAGTTTCAACCGCGCGTCGCTCACGCCGCTTCGCCCGCGGCGCGCGAGCGGGCGTGCTGGCCGACGCGCAGCTGGAACAAGAGCTTGGTGATCAGCAGGCGTTCCTCGATCGGCTTTTCGACGAGATCGTTGGCGCCGGCGCGGATCAGCGCGGCCTGGTTCTTCGGATTGTCGTCGCCGGTCATCACGAGCACGGGCAGCTCGGCCTTGCCGTAGGCGAATTCGTTGCGGATGCGGTCGAGCAGGTCGCCGCCGGTCAGTTCGCCTTTGAGGTTCACGTCGGTCAGCACGATGTCGGCGCCGGCGCCGCGGCCTTGCGCCTTCGCCGTTTCGAGCAGCGCCAGCGCGTCCTCGACGCTCACGACGTGCAATACGGTCAGTCCGTGCTTTTCCATCATGCGACGCGTGGCGAGCGCCACGACGCGGCTGTCCTCGACATACAGCACGTCGCCGGTCGTGTTCGATTCGGGCCGCACGTAGCCGCGAATGAACGACGCCAGCGCGTGGAAGCCGAGCGACTTGTCGAAATAATCGGTCACCGCGTCTGTCAGCGTGCGCGCGGCGAGGCGCTCCTGCACGTCGCCCGAGACGACGACGATCGGGATGTAGGCCTGCGGCGCGTGCTCGCGGATGTGGCTGGCGAGTTCGAGGCCGTCCATGTCGGGCAGGCGCAGCGCGGTCGTGACGAAATCGACGACGCCGGCTTCGAGCTGCTGCTTGGCTTCGGCGCCGGTTTCGCACGGCAGCACGGTGACGCCCGGCAGGTCGGCCTTGAGCACCTGTTCGATCAGCTTGCGCACGACCTTCGAACCGTCGACGACCATCACGCGCGGTTCGTCGCTGGCGATATGTCTGGTCAGATGCGTTTCCATCAGTCCCCCTGTGGAAACTCGTTCATGTCAACGCTCGGCATCGGCCCTCGTCGCTCATTCCGGATGGCCTTCGGCGAGATGCCGGGCGGTCGCTAGCATAGCGCCAAGCCACCCGAGTGCGGCACTGACGAACGGCACTGACGCGGCGGCCAGCGGATTCAGGCCCTGCAGCACGAAGCGGTGGTCGTAGCTGTCGAGCAGCTGCCCGACCGGCCCCGACAGCGCGAACTGCACCGCGAACACGGCGATCAGCGCGAACGCGCCGGCGAACAGGCCGTACCAGATGCCGGTGTACAGAAACGGCCGCCGCACGAAGCCCGGGCTCGCGCCGATCAGCTGCATGACGGCGATTTCCTCGGCGCGCGCCTGGATGTCCATGCGCACCGTGTTGCCGACGACGAGCAGCGTCGCGAGCCCCAGCAGCCCCGCGAGCACGAACACGCCGCGCTGCGCGAGTTCGAGGATCGCGCCGAGTCGCCGGCGCCAGCTCGCGTCGTACTGCACGAGGTCGACGCCGGACTCGGCCTTGAGCGCGGCGAGCACCGCCGGATCCTGGCCGCGCGCCGGCTCGCGCGGCGTCACGATCAGTACGTTCGGCAGCGGGTTGTACTTGAGCACGTCGAGCGCGTCGGCGAAGCCCGACATCGCGCGGAATTCGTCGAGGCCTTCCTGCGGCGTCTTGCGCTTGACCGCGACCACGTCGGCGCGTGCCGACAGCTTTTGCGCGAGCGCCGCGGCGGCCGCGTCGTCGGAAGCCGGCTGCATGAACACGGTGATCTCGCGCGCGTCCTGCCAACCGCCCGAAAGAGACCGCGCATTGTTCAGAAGTACCAGAAACAACAAAGGCAGCGCGAGCGCGAGGCCCATCACGAGCGCGGTCAGCGCCGTCGCCCACGGTCGCGCCACGAGCCGGCCGAGACTCGAGAACAGGCTGTACAGGTGCTGGTCGCGCCAGCTGGAAAAGCCCAGCCGCTGGCGCGGCGCGGCGCGCTCGGCCGGACGCGGCGCGGTCGTGGGCTTCAGGCGATTGCCGGTCGGCTTGCGTCCGAACATCACAGCGCTCCCGGACGAAAGTCGTCGAGCAGCCGGCCGTGGTCGAGCACGATCACGCGCTTGCCCATGCGCTTGACCAGCGGCAGGTCGTGGCTGGCGACGACGACGGTCGTGCCGACCTGCTGAAATTCGGCGAACAGCTGCATGATTTCGGCGGAGAGCTGCGGATCGAGATTGCCGGTCGGCTCGTCGGCGATCAGCACGGCGGGCTTGGCGACGATCGCGCGCGCGATGCCGACGCGCTGCTGCTCGCCGGTCGAGAGCGTGATCGGCGCGGCGCGGTCGCGGTCGAGCAGGCCCACCTTGTCGAGCGCGGCGCGTACGCGCTTGCCGATCTCCTCGCGCGCGAGGCCCGCGATGACCAGCGGCAGCGCGACGTTGTCGAACACGCTGCGGTCCATCAGCAGGCGATGATCCTGAAACACCATGCCGATGCCGCGCCGATGCTGCGGCACCGAGCGCTGACGCATCGCGCCGATATTCTGGCCGTTGACCGTGACGTGGCCGCGCGTCGGCCGCTCGATCAGCGCGATGAGCTTGAGCAGCGTGCTCTTGCCCGCGCCGGAGTGACCGGTGATGAACGCCATTTCGCCGGCCCCGAGTTCGAGAGAGAGCTCGTGCAGCGCTTCATGGCCCGACGCGTAGCGTTTGGTGACCTGGTCGAAGCGGATCATGACGCCACGCTACTTCACCATCTGGTTGAGGTTGAAAATGGGCAGCAGGATGGCCAGCACGATGAACAGCACCATCGCGCCCACCAGCAGGATCACCGCCGGGCCGAGCACCGCGGTCAGCACGGCGAGCCAGCGGTCGAGCTCCTTCGCCTGGTGGTTCGCCGCCTCGTCGAGCATGCGTTCGAGCTGACCCGAGCGTTCGCCGCTGGCGATCAGGCGCAGCGCGACCGGCGGAAAATAGCCGCTGTCGCCGAGCGCGCGCGAGAACGCGCCGCCTTCGCGCACGCGATGGGCCGCGCGACGCATCGCCTCGCGCATCGGCAGGTTCGGCACCACTTGCGCGGCGATGCCGAGCGCGTCGAGCAGCGGCACCGCGCTGGCAGACAGCAGCGCGAGCGTGCGAGCCGCGCGCGCCGTGTTCGACGCGCGCGTGAGCTTGCCGACGAGCGGCAGCCGCAGCAGCACGCGATGCCACGCCGCGCGCACGCTGTCGCGACGCAGCGCGAGGCGCGCGCCGACGATCGCGACGATGAGGCCCAACGCGACGATCCAGCCGTAATGCTTGACGCCGTCCGACAGCGCGATCAGGAACATCGTCGGCCACGGCAACGCCTGTTTGAGATTGGCGAACACGCCGGTGATCTGCGGCACGACGTAGACGAGCAGGCCCGTCACGACGGCGATCGCGACGATCGCCAGCAGTACCGGATACGCGAGCGCGGTCAGCACCTGCTGGCGCAGCGCGTCGCGCGACTCGGCGTAGTCGGCGAGGCGCTCGAGCACCGTGTCGAGCCGGCCCGACTGCTCGCCGGCCGCGACCGACGCGCGATAGATTTCGGGAAAGCTCTCCGGATACTCGGCGAACGCGGCGGCGAGGCCCGCGCCTTCGAGCACGCGCGCGCGCAACGCGGCGGTGAGGCTGCGCGAGCGATCGTCCTCGCCCTGCTCCGACAGCGCGGCCAGCGCCTCGTCGATCGGCAGGCCCGCGCGCAGGAGCGTCGCGAGCTGGCGCGTGAACAGCGCGAGCTGCGATGCCGACAGGCCGCGCACGCCGAGCGGCGAACGGCTGCGCGCCTCGTCGACCGGCTTGACGTCGATCGGGGAGAGGCCGCGCTCGCGCAACGCCTGGCGCACCGCGCGCGCGGTGTCGCCCTGCAAAACGCCGCGCTGCGTCTTGCCGCTGGCGTCGAGAGCCTGATAGGCGAATGCCGGCACGCGGATTCCGTACGTCGGGAACAGTAGCCGATTGTGTACGGAATCGCGCTGCGCGTGGAGCCCCCGCGCCGCCGGAACGAACGTCCCGACGGCAAGGCTGCGGAATCGGCGAATCAGATCAGCGTAACGCCCGGCGGCGGCTGCACTTCCGCGACGGTCTTCCAGAACCAGATCTTGTGGCCGGCGGGATCGACCACCGAGAAGTTGCGGTCGCCCCACCACTGCGTTTCCGGCGCGTTCGCGATCGCGACGCCGCGACCGGCGAGTTCGGCGTGATAGGCGTCGACGTCGGTCACTTCGACATAGATTTCGAGCGCGCCGGCCGTCGCGCCGTCGGGCGTCTGGGGGCGCGCGAGCATCAGCATCGCGCCGGTGCGCGTGACGATCGAGAAGTCGAGCTGCCCGTCCTTGCCGACCACGCCCATCATGTGCTCGAAGCCGAGGCTGTCGATGTAGTACTGGCGCACCGCGTCGACGGACGGGACGTAGCGCAGGGGAATGACGGCCGGGGTGAATTTCGCGTTCATGGCGTTCCTCGTGGTGGGTGGTTGCCGCGAAATCAGTATCCGGGCACGCTTGGCGCGTTTCATCTACTTTCGGGAGTAGAAATGCGCGTCGCCTGGCCCGAGTTCGCGCTGCTCGACGAAGCCGGCTTCGGCAGCTACGAGAAGCGCGCCCTGGTAACGCTGGCGGTGCACGGCGTCAGCGACGCGGCAACCCTGTGCCGCGACGGCGACATCCCGACGTCGAAGATATACGCGGCGATGGAGAAACTCTCGCGGCTCGGCCTCGTGGAAGTGCGCCGCTCGCGACCGCAGCTGTACGCGGCGCTGCCGCCCGAACCGCTGGTCGAGCGCCTCAACGCGATCGCCCGCGAGCGCGCCGACGCGTTCGCCGACGCCTCCGCCGGCCTGCGTGCCGCATTCGAGAAATTGCCGCACAAGCTAAAAAGCAGCGAGGCGCGCGTCGACCTCGCGCTCGGCGCCGAAAGCCACGTCAAGCGGCACGTCAGCCGGCTCGCGTCGGCGCGGCAATGCGTGCGCTCGTACATGGAGTCGGGCGACATCGACGCGATCCGCAGCCAGCGCGACCGCGGCTTCGACGCGATGAAGGCGATCGCGCGCCAGCGCGAGAAGAGCGGCGTCGAACACCGCGCGATCTTCGGCTTCAGCGACCGCACCGCGCCGCGGCTGCTCGAATTCCTGCGCGAGTTCGCGGCGTCGACGCGCACGCTTTCCGGCGTGCGCTATTCCGGCGAAATCGGCCACCCGTTCCACGTCGTCGACGACGACACGGTGATCCTCGCGCTCGATCATCCGTTCGTCGGCGAGGGACGCTTCGCCTCGCTGCTCGTGCAGGACCGCGCGCTCGCGGGACAGCTGATCGAAGGCTTCGACGCGCTGTGGACGCGCGCGCTCAAGGATCTGCGCGAAATCCGGGCGTGGCCGCGACCGCAACGGCCCGCGACGTGACGCGCGACGCGAAGCCCGCTTCGTCCGTCTGATGAACGCAGGCGTACGAAAACGCGCCGTACCCTTGCAGTCCGCCGCAGGCGGCGGAAGATAGTCGTCGCAACCGTCAGGAGATTCGTCATGAAAAGCCGCATCGCATTCGCATTCGTCGCCGCGTGCGCCGCCGCGCTCGTCGCGCCGGCGGTCGGCTACGCCAAATCGCGCAGCGTCACCGATCCCGACGCGCCGCGCAGCCTGCCGGCCGAGGGATCGGTCAGCGTGCGCTGGGAAGATCCCGCGCAGTTCTCGGAAATCCGCTACAGCCGCAACCGCTTCGAGGCGCGTCAGGGCGACTGGGTGAACCAGCTCGCGACGTACCTGCGCACGCGCGCGCAGGCGCAGCTGCCGGCCGGCGAAAAGCTCGACGTGGACATCACCGACATCAAGCGCGCCGGCGACTACGAGCCGTGGCACAGCCCGCAGCTGCAGGATACGCGCGTGATCCGCGACCTGTATCCGCCGCGCATCGACCTGACGATCAGGCGCACCGGCGCCGACGGCCGCGTGATCGCCGAAGGCGAACGGCGCCTGCGCAACCTGAGCTTCATGATGGACGCGCGCATGCTCAACGATTCCGATCCGCTGCGCTACGAAAAAGCGCTGATCGACCGCTGGCTGCGCAGCGAGCTACGCGACAAGGACGGCGCGTAGCCCGCTGTGCGGTGAGGCTCAGTTCTTCTTCGCGAGCAGGCTGTGGCGCATGCCGTAGCCGAAGTACACGACGAGGCCCAGGATCATCCACAGGCCGAAGCGTTCCCAGGTGATCCACGGCAGCTTCGACACGAGCCACGCCGAAAACAGAATGCCGACGATCGGAATCAGCGGCACGAAGGGCGTGCGGAACGCGCGCGGAACGTCAGGGCGCGTGCGGCGCAGCACGATGATCGACGCGCAGATCACGATGAACGCGCACAGCGTGCCGATGTTCACGAGTTCGGCGAGTTCGCCGATCGGCAGCGCGCCGGCGGCGAGACCCGTGACGACGCCGAGGATCAGCGTCGGACGATACGGCGTGCCGTAGCGCGGGTGCACCTTCGCGAACCACTGCGGCAACAGGCCGTCGCGCGCGAGCGAGTACCAGATGCGCGCCGCGGCGAGCATGAACGCGAACACGACGCTGATGATGCCCATGACGGCCGTGGCCGAGATCGCGTGGCTCACCCAGGTGAGGCCGCGCGCGGCGAACGCGTTGGCGACCGGCGCGTCGTTGCCGAGCGTCGTGTAGTTCGCGACGCCCGTGAGCACCATCGAGATCGTGAGGTACAGCGCCATCGAGATGCCGAGCGAGAGCAGCACCGCGCGCGGCAGGTCGCGCTGCGGATTCTTCGCTTCCTCGGCCGCCGTCGTCAGCGTGTCGTAGCCGAACACCGCGAAGAACACGACCGCCGCGGCCGTGACGACGCCGTTGAAGCCGTAGTGCGACACGCCCTTGGCGTCGACCGTTTCGGCCGGAATGAACGGAATCCAGTTGTTCGGATCGATGTAGAACACGCCGACGCCGATCACCAGCACGACGCCGATCACCTTGATCGCGACGACGACCGTGTTGAGGCGCGCGCCGACTTCGGTGCGCACGGTCAGGAGCACCGCGACGGCCATCGCGACGACCGCGGCGATCACGTTGAACACGCGGCCTTCGCCGGTGCCCATCGCGCCCTGCGCCCACACCGGCAGGTGGATGCCGACCGCCGTGAGCAGGTTCACCAGATACCCCGACCAGCCGCTCGCGACCGCCGCGACGATCAGCGCGTATTCGAGCAGGAGGTCCCAGCCGATCAGCCACGCGACGCCTTCGCCGAGCACCGCGTAGCCGTACGTGTACGCGCTGCCCGTGACCGGAATCATGCCGGCGAATTCGGCATAGCACAGTGCCGCGGCGGCGCTGGCGATGCCGGCGATGATGAACGCGAGCGCGACCGCCGGCCCCGCGTTCACCGCGGCCTGCTGCCCGGCCAGTACGAACACGCCGACGCCGATGATGCCGCCGAGGCCGATCGCGGTGAGCTGCCACAGGCCTAGCACGCGGCGGAAATCGCCGCGCGTGCCGGCTTCGGCCTGCAGTTGTTCGACCGTCTTGTGACGGGTGATCTGTTGGATGAGGCTCATGATTTCCCTCCCGGGGAGTCGCGGGATCATAGCGGACGCGGCGAGTTCGCCCATACGGGCGAAACGTCATGTCGTTCCAGTGTCTTTGCGGCGCTGCAGCACGTAGAAGATCGGCACGCCGAGCAGCACGATGCCGAGGCCGGGCCACGTATACGCCGGCTTCCAGATCAAAAGGCCGATGCCGACCGCGCTCGCGAGCAGCATGTACAGCGCCGGCAGCCACGGATAGCCGAACGCGCGATACGGGCGCTCGGCGTCGGGCCGCATGCGGCGCAGACGGAACAGGCCCGCGATCGTCAGCACGTAGAAGATCAGCGTTGCGAAAATCACGTAGTCGAGCAGATCGCCGTAGCGGCCGGTCAGGCACAGCGCCGACGCCCACACCGCCTGCACCGCGAGGCTCCAGCCCGGCACCGCGCGCGCGTTGAGCCGCCCGGCGGGCGCGAAGAACAGGCCGTCCTGCGCCATCGAGTAGTACGCGCGCGCGCCGGACATCACGAGCCCGTTCACGCAGCCGAACGTCGACACCATGATCAGCACCGCGATGATCGTCGTGCCGACCGGTCCGAACGCCGCCTGCGCCGCGGCGACGCCGACGCGGTCGGCCGGCGCGTGCGCGATCTCGGCGAGCGGCAGCACCGCGAGGTACATCAGGTTCGCCACGACATACAGCGTGCAGACGATGATCGTGCCGAGCGCGAGCGAGCGGCCGACGTTGCGTTTCGGATCGCGGATCTCGCCGGCGATGAACGTCACGCTGTTCCACGAATCGGACGAGAACAGCGCACCGACCATCGACACGGCGATCGCCGGCACGAGCGCGAGCATCAGCGCGTCGGGCGTCGCCGGCGCGCGGTCGAACGCGTTCGACCAGTTCGCGTCCCAGACCTGCGCGTTCGCGCCGAGCGCCACGCCGAACGCGATCAGCGCGAGCACCGAGGCGATCTTCGCGAGCGTGAAACTCGTCTGTATCCATTTGCCGTAGTTCACGCCGCGGCCGTTGACGTAGGTCAGGAGCACGATCAGCGCGATCGACACGAGCTGCGCGGCGCTGATGGAAAATCCACCGGCGGAGAAGACCACGTTCTGGTCGCCGAGCGCGGGAAACAGATACGCCGCGAACTTCGCGAACGCGACGCCGACCGCGGCGATCGAGCCGGTCTGGATCACCGCGAAATACGACCAGCCGTAGAGGAACGCCGGCAGCCTGCCCCACGCTTCCCGCAAGTACACGTACTGCCCGCCGGCTTTCGGATACATCGCCGACAACTCGCCGTACGAGAGCGCGCCGATCACGGTCATCAGGCCGGAAATCAGCCAGACGACGACGAGCCAGCCGGCCGAACCGACGTTGCGCGCGATGTCGGCGCTGACGATGAAGATGCCCGATCCGATCATCGAGCCGGCCACGAGCATCGTGCCGTCGAGCAATCCGAGCGAACGGTGGAATTCTTGATCTCGCTGCGTCACGCGCTTCCTCCCCAGGCAAAGGAAACGCCACGCGCCGCCAGGCGCGTGGCGTTCGGATCGTGACGTCGCAGGCCCGGGGCGGCGTCGTTGTTGTAGCGTCAGTCTTCCCGCGTCACCCGCAATACTTCATCGACCGACGTGGCGCCCGCAAGACACTTGCGCCAGCCGTCGTCGACGATCGACGGAAATTTCGTGCGCGCGTGCCGATCCATCTCGGCTTCCGACGCGCCCTCGTGAATCATGCGCCGCAAGGTTTCGTCGACGCCGATCAGTTCGTAGATGCCGGTGCGACCGCGATAGCCCGACGCGCGGCCCGCGAGCCCTTCGGCCGGCCGGTGCAGGATCGCGTGCGCGTCGGGCGACTGGCCGAACGCCGAGAGTTCGCGCGCGGTCGCCGCGTACGCCTCGCGCGTCGCGGGATCGAGCACGCGCACGAGGCGCTGCGCGAGCACGCCGACCAGCGACGACGACAGCAGGAACGGTTCGACGCCCATGTCGCGCAGTCGCGTCACCGCGCCGACCGCGGAATTCGTGTGCAAGGTGGACAAGACCAGATGTCCCGTCAGCGACGCCTGCACCGCGATCTGCGCGGTTTCGAGGTCGCGGATTTCTCCGACCATGACGACATCGGGGTCCTGGCGCAGGATCGCGCGCAGACCGCGCGCGAACGTCATTTCCACCTTCGTGTTGACCTGGGTCTGGCCGACGCCGTCGATGTAGTACTCGATCGGGTCTTCCACGGTCATGATGTTGCGGCTGGCGTCGTTGAGCTTGAGCAGCGCGGCGTACAGCGTCGTCGTCTTGCCCGAGCCGGTCGGGCCGGTCACGAGAAAGATGCCGTGCGGCCGTTCGATGATGCTCTCGATGCGCGTGCGGTCTTCCGGCGCCATGCCGAGCTGCACGAGATCGAGCCGCCCGGCCTGCTTGTCGAGCAGACGCAGCACGACGCGTTCGCCGTGTCCGGCGGGAATCGTCGAAACGCGCACGTCGACCGGCCGCCCGGCGATGCGCAGGCCGATGCGGCCGTCCTGCGGCAGGCGCTTCTCGGCGATGTCGAGCTTCGCCATCACCTTGATGCGGCTGACCACCGCGTTCGCGACCGCTTTCTGCGGCGACAGGATCTCGCGCAGCACGCCGTCGATGCGAAAGCGCACGACGAGACGGTTTTCGTACGGTTCGACGTGGATGTCGGACGCGCCTTCCTTGACCGCTTCGGTCAGCAGCGCGTTGATCAGGCGGATGATCGGCGCGTCGTCGTCGCTTTCGAGCAGGTCTTCCGGCTCGGGCAGATCGTCGGCGAGCGATTTGAGATCGAGCGATTCGTCCATGTCGGAGACGACGCCGCGCGCGTCGTCGCCCTGCTCGTACAGGCGGCGCAGCAGCTGCTCGAACTCGGCCGCGCTGTGGCGCGTGAGCTTCATCGGCGCGCGCAGGTAGCGGCGCAGTTCCGCCAGCGCCTCGGGCTTCACCCCTTCGCGGCACGCGACCTCGGCGTGGTCGTCGTGCCACGCGACGAGCGTCGCGCCGTTGCGGCGGGCGAAACCGAAACTCGGTCGCCCGGGACGCGCTTCACTCACTTCTTGCTCCGCGCCGCCTTGTTGGTCGCGGCGGGCTTGGCGGCCGGCTTCGGCGCCTGCGCGGGCTCCTGCGAGACCGGGTTGGCGAGGAAGTCGTGCATCTCCGGCACCGCCGGCTGCTTGAGCGCCGGCGTCATGTTCTCGCGGTTCTGCTGCATCTGGAGCTGTTCGGTACGAATGTAATTGTATTTTTCGCTCGACACCGCGCGTTCGCTCGCCGCGTCGCGCAGGATCTTCGGATGCAGAAACACCATCAGGTCGCGCTTGGTGACGTTGTTGCTGCGGTAGCGGAACAGGTTGCCGAGCACCGGGATGCTGCCGAGCCCCGGCACCTTCTGGTTGTTGTCCTTGGCCGACTGGTCGACCAGGCCGCCGAGCACGAGCGTCGAATCGTCGGCGACGAGCACGCTCGTCGACAGCTCGCTCTTTTTCGTGATGAGGTCGACCGCGCCGGCCACGCTCGGTGCGATCGACGACACCTCTTGATGCAGGTCCAGGCGCACCGAATCGCCTTCGTTGACGTGCGGCGTCACCTTCAGCGTGAGGCCGACGTCCTTGCGTTCGATCGTCTGGAACGGATTCAGCTGGTTGTTGCCGGCCGTCGTGCCGGAGGCGTTCGTGTACTGGCCGGTCTTGAACGGCACTTCCTGCACGACCTTGATGACCGCTTCCTGGTTGTCGAGCGTGAGCACCGACGGCGTCGACAGCACGTTCGAACGCCCGTCGCCCTGCAGTGCGCGCGCGAGCACGCCGAGGTTGAGAATTTCCTGGCCGCCGATGCTCACGGTGCCGTCGAGATAGCCGAGCGACAGGCCGTTGCCGAGCGCGAAGCCGTTGCGGCCGACGTTGGTCACGGTGCTCAGCATGTTCGGTTCGCCGTTCGCGCCGCTGAACAGCGAGCCGCCGATCACGCCCTTGCCGTCCTTCGGCGCGCCGAACCACTGCACGCCGATTTCGCGCGCGGATTCGTCGGACACTTCGGCGATGATCGCCTCGATCAGCACCTGCGCGCGGCGCACGTCGAGCTGGCGCACCACGCCTTCGAGCGCGCGGAACACCGCGGGCGACGCGCTGATGACCAGCGAATTGGTTTCCTCGTGCGCCTGGATCGTCGCGTTGCCGCCGGCCGCGCCGCCCGCTTCGCCGGCCTTCGGCGCCGTCGGCGGCGATTCGTTGTTCAGCGTCGCCGCGACACCGGAAAGAATCGGTACGAGATCTTTCGCCTTCGCGTAGCGCAGATAGACGACGCTCGTGCCGCCGTCCTTCGTCAGAGGCGTGTCCAGATGCGTCACCAGCGTGCGCATGCGCAGACGGCCGCTCTTGGCGCCCGCGATGAGGATCGAGTTCGTGCGTTCGTCGGCGAGCACGCGCGGCGCCTCGCCGTTCGCCTGCGCGCTCTTGTCTTCGGAAAGAATGGACAAGGTGCGCGCCATTTCCGAGGCGTTCGCGTGCTGCAGCGGAATCACTTCGACTTCGGCGTCCGACACCGTGTCGATGCGCGCGATGATGCCGGCGACGCGCTGGATGTTGCTCGCGCGGTCGGAGATCACGAGCGAGTTCGACGTCTGGTGCGCGATGAGCTGCGCGCCCTGCGGCAGCAGCGGTCGCAGAATCGGCACGAGCTCGGCCGCGGCGACGTGGCGCAGCGGGACGATCTGCGTGACGATCGCGTCGCCCGACTCGGCCGTCGCGACGCTGTTGCCGCCTTCGGCCTGCGCCATCGCCTCGGGCACGATCTTGATCATGCTGCCGGCCGATACCGCGGCGTAACCGTGCACGCGCAGCACCGACAGGAACACGTCGTAGATTTCGTCGGGCTGCATCGGCCGCGCCGAGATCACGCTGACCTTGCCCTGCACGTTCGGCCCGACGATGAAGTTGCGGCCGGTGATTTCCGAGACGGTCGCGATCAGCGCCTGGATGTCGGCGTCCTTGAGGTTCAGGGTGTGCGTGCCCGGCGGGTTGCCCGCGGCCGACGGCGGCGGCTGGGCGACTGCCGGCGCGCTCGCGCAGGCGATCGCGACGGCCATGACGACGGCGCGAGACAGAGCGGATTTGTGCAGCAATCGCATCATTCGCATCATTTGACGTTCACGCTCAAGGTCACGGGTTTGCCGTCGCGCAGCACCGTCACGGTCACGCGGCTGGCACTCTGTACGCTGGACATCACTTGCTGGACGCGCGCCGGCGAATCGATCGGCACGTTGTTGACCGCGGTCACGACGTCGTTCGGCTGCAGGCCGAGCGACGCGACCATCGCCGCGCCGGGGCCGCCGGACAGGCGCACGCCGACCATGCGGCCGTTTTCGAGCACGGGCTGCGCATTGACCTGGCGCGCGAGCGCGGCCGGGTCGAGCGCGAGCTGTTGTTGAACCTTGGAAAAATCCACCGCGCCCTGCGCCATCTGCGGCGGCACGAACATCGGCGTGATCTGGCCGACCGAACCCGGCGGCGTCGCCGGCGCGGGAGCGCCCGGATTGACGCCGGCCGGCAGACGCGGCGCGCCGGGGTTGCCGCCCGGCTGCGGCGGTGCCGAACCGATCGCCGGTGACGGATGATCGAACGGCAGCGCGAGCGTTTCCTGTACGCCCTCGTGCAGCAGCACGACGCGATCGGGATACACCGCATCGAGCGTGGCGCCGCCGGGCAGCGCGTCGCCGACGCGATAGGCGCGCTCGCCGGCGGTCGGATCGGCGATCACGGCCATGCCTTCGCGCGGCTCGGCCTCGGCGAGCGTGCCGCGCAGAATGAGCTGCAGCTGCGTCGCGGGCGCGGCGCGCGCCAGATCGTGCACGCTCGGCCCCGCGTTGCCGAACAAATGCCATTTGGAGACCGAAACGGTCGCGCGCAGCGCGGTTTCGGCGGCGGCGGCCATCGGGGGCGCGGCGGCAAGATCGTCGCCGCGCGGCAGCGCGACCCACAGGGTGCGTACGGCGAGCCAGGCGCAGAGAAGACCGGCGAGCGCGCACGCGGCGAGCGCGCCGTAGCGCGATGCCCGTTCCATCTCGGCTGTCGTCAACTCACGCATGTTCATTCCCCCGAACTACACGTCTACCGCTTTAACGCATTCCCGTTGCCGTGTCCCTCGATCAGGTCGCCTCGGGCGGCTTCGCCGCCGGCGCCCCGCTCTTGCGCGGTCCGCTGCGCGAACGGCGGCGACGGCGCTTGGGCGCAGCGCCCGGCGCGTTCGCGGGCGCCGAGCCCGTCGCGGCCGGCGCGTCGTCGGCTTCGTCGTCATCGTCGTCGGGCAGCGCGGCCGGCCGGTCGCGCTTGGGCGGCGGAACGATCAGCTCCGCGGTCACCGTCGCGACCGGAATCTTCTGTTCGATATAGGCCTCGATGTCCGGCAGGCCCATGGCGTACATGTCGCAGGCGAAGCTGATCGCGTCGCCCTCGGCGCCGAGGCGCGCGGTGCGGCCGATGCGGTGCACGTAGTCTTCGGCGTCGTTCGGCAGGTCGTAGTTGAACACGTGGCTGACGGCCGGGATGTGCAGGCCGCGCGCGGCGACGTCGGTCGCCACGAGCACTTCGACGTCGCCGCGCTGGAAGCGCTCGAGCAGCTTCTGGCGCTTGCGCTGCGGCACGTCGCCCGACAGTGCGCCTACGCGCAGGCCGTGGCGCTCCAGGCGCGTCGTGACGCGCTCGGCCCACACCTTCGTATTGACGAACACGATGCTGCGCTGCACGTCGGGCCGCATGATGAGGTTGAGCAGCAGCGGCATTTTTTCTTCGGTCGCCGGGAAGTACACCTGCTGGCGCACGCGCGCGGCCGTCACCGATTCGGTCTCGGCCGACAGCTTCTGCGGATTGTTCATGTGCTCGTAGGCGAGCTCGAGCACGCGATAGCTGAGCGTCGCCGAGAACAGCAGGCCCAGGCGCTGCTCGCGCGGCGGCAGGCGGCGCATGATGAAGCGCACGTCCTTGATGAAGCCGAGGTCGAACATGCGGTCGGCTTCGTCGATGACCATGACGTCGCACGCGCGCAGCGAGAACACGTGCTGCTTGAAATAGTCGATCAGGCGGCCCGGCGTCGCGATGATGATGTCGACGCCGCCGCGCAGCTGTTCACGCTGCTTGTCGTAGTCGACGCCGCCGTAGATCAGCGCCGAGCGCAGACCGGTGTGGCGGCCGAGGTTTCTGAAATCCTTGTCGATCTGGATCGCCAGCTCGCGCGTGGGCGCAAGGATCAGGCAGCGCGGATCGTTCGCCTTGCGCTCGGGCAGCGCCGGCAGCGTCAGGAGGCGCTGCATCGCCGCGACCAGAAACGCGCCGGTCTTGCCGGTACCGGTCTGGGCTTGTCCGGCGACGTCGCGCCCGGCCAGCGCAACCGGCAGGGTCAGCGCCTGAATCGGCGTGCAACGCGTGAACCCCGACTCGTGCAGGCCGGCCAGGAGGCTCGGATGCAGGTCGAAGTTGTCGAAAAAGCTGTCGGTCAGTACTTGTTCGGACATTCCAGTGGCCAGATGAGTCGAGTGCGCACGCCCTTCGTTCCTTCAGGGCTTGAAGCGGGCCTTCCCGGCCCAACTTGAATCGGTCAGTCGATTGGGCTCAAATGCAGCCCATTCCACCCCCGGCGCTCGCCGCCTCCCGCATGCGCTTTGCGATGCGGCCGAGTGTAGCCTAATTCCAGACATTTCCGCAGCTTGGCGGAAATATTTCAGACGGAGTACACCTTGAGCCAGCTTATTGCCCACACCAGCGACGCATCCTTCGAAACCGACGTGCTCCAGTCGGACGAGCCGGTACTGGTCGATTTCTGGGCCGAATGGTGCGGCCCGTGCAAGATGATCGCGCCGATGCTCGACGAACTGGCGACGAACTACCAGGGACGCATGAAAGTCGTCAAGGTTAACATCGACCACAACCAGAAAACGCCTCGCAGCTACAACGTTCGCGGCATTCCGACGCTGATGATCTTCAAGAACGGCAAGGTCGAGGCGACGCAGATCGGCGCCGTGACGAAGTCGGTGCTGACGCAACTGATTGATCGTACGATCTAAGTTTTACCGGCGGCGGCCCGCGAAGCCGGGCCGCCGCGCAATACCGTGAACCGCCCGCGCGTACGGCGGCCCACGACGCCCGCCCCCGCTTTACGCGTCGATTTCACAGTGCTAACTTAGCCGCAGCTTCTCCCGGGGCGTGCCCGTCCCGACCCCTTCCGGTACACCCCCTGATTCCATCCCGCCAGCGGTTGTCTGCTGGCCAACGGCGCCCATGCGAGGTCTGCCCGTGTCTGATATCGAGAACAAAGAAAACGGCCCGGCCGCGCCGGCCGAAGCGCGTGGCGAAACCGCGCCGACCGAGCGCGTATCGCGCCGCGAATCGCAGGCAGCCCGCGCCGAAGCGCAGGCCGCCCGCGCCGCCGCCAAGGCCGTAGCCGCCGCGCGCAACGAAGCCGCCGCGGCCGAAGCGGCCGCCGCGGCGCCCGCGCCGCGCGCCGAGCGCAACGAATCGCCACGGGCGGAGCGTCACGAGGCGCCGCGCGCCGAACGCAACGAGAACCCGCCCGACCGCGGCGGCGTCCCCGACATGTTCGGCGGCGACGGCCCGCAGCCGGGCCAGAGCGTACCGCCGCCGCAACCGGTCGGCAGCGACGACGCCGGCAACCAGAGTCAGCAGGGTCAGGGCCAGAATCCCCAGCAGGGCGGCAATTCGAATCAGGGCCAGGGCGGCGGCAACCAGGGCAACAACAACGGCCCGCAGGGCCAGCAGGGCCGCCGCGAAGGCCGCAACCGCAATCGCAACCGGCAGAACCGCCAGCAACAGCAACAGATGCGCGGCGGCGGCGGTTACGACGAGGAGATTCCGGACGAGCGCAACGGCGGCGGCAGCGGCCCGCTGATCAACCTCACCGAACTCAAGCGCAAGCCGGCCGCGGCGCTGCTGGAAATGGCCGAAGACCTCGGCATCCAGGAAGGCGTCGCCCGCGCGCGCAAGCAGGACGTCATCTTCAACATCCTGAAGGCGCACGCGCGGTCCGGCGGCGGCATCTGGGGCGAGGGCGTACTGGAAATCCTGCAGGACGGCTTCGGCTTCCTGCGCTCGGGCGACGAGTCGTATCTCGCCGGTCCCGACGACATCTACGTCAGCCCGTCGCAGATCCGCCGCTTCAACCTGCGCACCGGCGACTACATCACCGGCCGCATCCGCCCTCCGAAGGACGGCGAGCGCTATTTCGCGCTGCTCAAGGTCGACGACATCAATTCCGAGCCGCCGGAAGCGTCGAAGAACAAGTACCTGTTCGAAAACCTCACGCCGCTGTTTCCGCGCAAGGCGTTCCGTCTCGAACGCGGCAACGGCTCGTCCGAAGACATCACCGGCCGCATCCTCGACCTCATGTCGCCGGTCGGCAAGGGCCAGCGCGGCCTGATCGTCTCGCCGCCGAAGGCCGGCAAGACGATGATGCTGCAGAACGTCGCGCAGGCGATCGTGCACAACCATCCGGAAGTGCACCTCATCATCCTGCTGATCGACGAGCGCCCGGAAGAAGTGACCGAAATGCAGCGCGGCGTGCGCGCCGAGGTCATCAGTTCGACGTTCGACGAGCCGGCCGCGCGCCACGTGCAGGTCGCCGACATGGTGATCGAGCGCGCCAAGCGCCTCGTCGAACACAAGCGCGACGTCGTGATCCTGCTCGATTCGATCACGCGCCTGGCTCGCGCCTACAACACCGTCGTGCCGTCGTCCGGCAAGGTGCTCACCGGCGGCGTCGACGCCAACGCGCTGCAGCGCCCGAAGCGCTTCTTCGGCGCCGCGCGCAACGTCGAGGAAGGCGGCTCGCTGACGATCCTCGCGACCGCGCTGGTCGACACCGGCTCGAAGATGGACGAGGTGATCTACGAAGAGTTCAAGGGCACCGGCAACATGGAAGTGCACCTGGACCGCCGCATCACCGAAAAGCGCGTCTACCCCGCGATCAACATCAACCGCTCGGGCACGCGCCGCGAAGAACTGCTGATCGAACCGGACATGCTGCAGAAGATCTGGATCCTGCGCAAACTGCTGCATCCGATGGATGAGCTGGCGGCCATGGAATTCCTGCTCGACAAGATGAAGAACACGAAGTCGAACGACGAGTTCTTCAACACCATGAAACGCGGCTGATCGGACCGCGACGCCCACGGAAGGGCCGGCATTGCCGGCCCTTTTTCATTCCGGGGCAAAAAGCAGTTCTGCAAAGGCGTACTATTTCCCCACCTTCCGGCGCGCCGCCGTGCGACCCGCCGGAAACGATCGGCGTCCCCGGCGAGCTCGCGCCGCAAACGCCGATCGGCGGCAAAGCCCCCGGAGAGGCGGTCATGCGTGTCGCGTACGGAACGTTCGACCTGGTCCTGGTCTTCCTGTCATACCTGATTTCGGTATGCGGTTCGTACACCGCGCTCGTCTTCGCGCGCGAATCGCAGCGCGCCAAGCAGGAGGAGCGCCTCGCGCTGATCGTGTGGGCCGGCGTCGTCATGGGCGCGGTGGCGATCTGGTCGATGCATTTCGTCGGCATGATGGCGCTCGACCTCGGCATGCCGGCGAGCTACGAGGTCGGCCGCACCTGCCTCTCGATGCTGCTGGCGATCGCCGCGACCAGCGTCGGCTTCGCCGTGGTCGGCGCCGTATCGCGTTCGGGGCCGGCGATCGTCTCGGCCGGCGTGTTCATGGGCCTCGGCATCGCCGCGATGCACTACACCGGCATGGCCGCGCTGTGCGTGACGGCGGCGCGGTGGTACGACGGCCCGATCGTCGCGCTGTCGGTGGCAATCGCGATCGCCGCGGCGACGGTCGCGCTGTGGATGGCGTTCCACCTCGACCGGCCGTGGCATCTCGTGGTCGCGTCGCTGATCGCGGGCTTCGCGGTCTGCGGCATGCACTACACCGGCATGCTCGCGCTGAACCTCGTTCCCGACCCGTCGCTGCCCGACCAGCTGCCGACGATGCTCTCGCCGATGGTCGTCGGCGGCGGCCTGTCGATCCTGAGCCTCGTCGTGCTGTGGCTCGGCCATGCCATGACGCGCGAGACGCGGCTGGAAACGGTCGACACCTGACCGGACCCGCACTTCAGCCGCGCGGATGCACCTTGCGGCTCTGCCACCGCGCGAGCGCCTCGCGCGTGCGCTGGCGGCCGATTTCGATCACTTCCTCGGCGCGCTGGAATTCGTAGAACGCGCAGACGTTGCGCGGAATGCTGATGACGAGGTCGGGCGGCTGCGCCGCGAGCTTGTAGCGCGTCAGCGTTTCCTGCACGACGTCGAGCGAGCGCGCGAAGAGCTCGAGCACGCCCGGCTCCGGCGCCACGGCGCGCCGGCGCGCGCGGCGTTCGACGAAGCCTTCGAACAGCGCGGCGATGCGCCGGTAGCCATGCAGGTTCTCCGCCGGCACCGGCTCGGCGATTTCCGGCCGCGTGATCGGCGTCTCGCGCTCGGCGATGCCCTCGGCCTCGGCGTTCACGTCGACCGCGATCGTCGCGTCGGTCAGGTCGCGCAGCGTCGGCGTCACGGGCACCGGATTGAGCAGCCCGCCGTCGACCAGCCGCCGCCCCTGGTAGGTATGCGGGCGAAAAACGGTAGGAATGGAAATCGACGCACGGATCGCGTCGAACAGCGAGCCGCGCGAAAACCACACCTCGCGCTGCGCGTCGATGTCGACGGCGACCGCGGTGTAGCTGATCGGCAGGTCTTCGATATTGATGTCGCCGACGAGGTCGCGCAGCGCCCCGATCACGCGCTGCCCCTTGATCAGGCCGCCGCCGCGCCAGGTCCAGTCGACGAGCCGCAGCACGTCGAACGTCTTCAGGCCCTTGGCCCAGTCGCGGTACGCGTCGAGCCGCCCCGCCGCGAACACGCCGCCGACGAGCGCGCCCATCGAACTGCCCGCGACCGACTGGATCGAATAGCCCTGTGCGCGCAGCTCCTCGATCACGCCGACATGCGCATAGCCGCGCGCGCCGCCGGAGCCGAGCACGAGCGAGATCGACGCCCGCGGCAGCGCGTCCTGCGGCGCGAGCGGCGCAAGGCCGGTCGGATGCGCGCTCACGGCTGGTACGCGCCGATCGCGAGCTGCAGCAGGATTTTCATTTCTTCGCGCAGACTCAACGGGCCGACGATTTCGGCGTCCGGTCCGTACTTGAGTACGTCCATCAGGAGTTCCTTGGAGTTGCTGTACGGCAGCTTCAGTTCGTAGCGGCCGTCGGACAGGAACTGGCCTTTCTGCTGCGAATGCCAGTGTTCGTCGGCGACCCAGCGCGACGCGTGCGGCGAGAAGCGGATCGTCGCCTCGGCCTTGGGCTTGCCGGAGAAAATGCCGTAGCTTGCGGCGAGATGCTCGTTGAGTTCGGCGTCGGCGCGGTCGATCGCGGCCGCCTCGAGCATCTGCGCCGCCGCGACGCGGTCGACCGCGAAGCTGCGCAGCGCCTCTCGCTCGTGGTCCCACGCGTCGAGATACCAGTTGTCGCGATAGTGCGCGAGCCGCTGCGGCGACACCACGCGCTCGGTCGTCGAACCGGTGGATCGCGCGCGATAGCGAAACTTGAGCTGCTTGCGCGCCATGACCGATCCGGCCACCGCGCGGAAGCTCGCCTGGTCGAGCTTGCGCATGCCGCTGCCGATCACGCGGATGCGCTCGATCGGCAGCTTCATGCCGCTGACGTGGTCGGACATCAGCGTCTGGATGCGCGACTGGAACGGCTGCAGCGCGTCGGACAGGATGCCGCCCGGCCCGCTCTTGCCGATCAGTTCGTTCAGCGCCATCAGCGCCGACAGCTCGTCGCTGGTCAGCCACAGGCCGGGCAGCTCGAAGCGCTCGGCCTCGGCCTGGTCGTAGCGGAAGGCGGCCTGCTCGCCCTCGCCCGACTCGATCGGCGCGCCGAGCGCGTCGCGCAGAAACGCGATGTCGCGATACAGCGTCGCGCGCGAGCAGCCGAGTTCGTCCTTGAGCCGTTGCAGGCTGACCGGATAGCGCGCGGACTTGAGCAGGCGATGCAGACTTAAGATGCGTTCGTAACGGTCCATGGCTCGATTGTCGCGTTTAGGGTTGTGGTCCGTAAATACGCCGGGGATCGCCCGCGTCCCGCGGCGAAAACCGGCGTTCGCCCGGCGCCCTTGATGTCACCGGCGCAGCACTTATTGCGTATAGGATTTCGTAAAGTCGACCTCTACCCGACGGAGAATCGCATGTCCCGCACGAAACTCGCGCTCGCATTCTTCCTCGCGGCGTTCGCCGGCACCGCCCTCGCCGGCCCGAAGGAGGCGCTGCACGACGCGTTCGTGAAGTTCCTGGAGGCCAGAAGCTTTCGCGCGAACGTCGTCGACGCGACCAAGGGCCAGCAGATTTCCACGATGGATTTCGTCGCGCCGGACCGCTACCGCATCCGCACGGGCCAGGGCGGCACCGAGCAGACGATCATCGGCGACGACGCCTACACGATCATCGAGGGCCGCGCGATGAAGCTGCCGATTCCGGTCGGCAGGATCATCGGCCAGTACCGCAACCCCGCGACGCTCGCACAGCTCGAACAAGGCATGATCGTTACCCCCGCCGGCAGCGACAGCGTCGACGGCGAACTCGCCGACGCGTTCACCTACACGATCACCGAGCCGGTCAAGGCCGATGTGAAAGTGTGGATATCGCAGAAATCGGGCCTGCCGATCCAGATCGAATCGCAGGGCCGCTTCATGGGCGTCAAGTCGACGACGCGCGTGAAGTACTACGACTTCGACGACGCGAGCATCGAGGTGACCGCTCCGAATTGACGATGAGTATGCCGGCGCGACGTCTCACCGGTCGCGACACCGGTTCGCCCGGCGGCGTGCCCTCCGCTACCATGCGCGTCTAGCCACGGCTGCGACCCGCCAGCGAATGCCCCACGCGAACCTCAAGCTTCACGAACCCGTCGGCGACGAGGTCAAAACGACCACCTGCTACATGTGCGCGTGCCGCTGCGGCATCAAAGTGCACGTCAAGGACGGCAAGATCCGCTACATCCAGGGCAACCCCGACCATCCGGTCAATCGCGGCGTGATCTGCGCGAAAGGATCCGCCGGCATCATGCAGCACTATTCGCCGGCGCGGCTGACCAAGCCGCTGCTGCGTACCGGCGAGCGCGGCGCCGGGCAGTTTCGCGAAATCGAATGGGACGAGGCGCTCGCGCTCGCGGCGCAATGGCTCGGCGACGTGCGCCGGCGCAATCCGGACGAGCTGGCGTTCTTCACCGGCCGCGACCAGTCGCAGGCGCTGACCGGCTGGTGGGCGCAGCAGTTCGGCACGATCAACTACGCCGCGCACGGCGGCTTCTGCTCGGTCAACATGGCCGCGGCGGGCATGTACACGCTCGGCGGCTCGTTCTGGGAATTCGGCGAGCCCGACTGGGAACACACGCGCTATCTCCTCATGTTCGGCGTCGCCGAAGACCACGACTCGAACCCGATCAAGCTCGGCCTCGGCCGCATCAAGGCGCGCGGCGCGAAGATCGTCGCGATCAATCCCGTGCGCACCGGCTACGCCGCGATCGCCGACGAATGGCTCGGCATCCGGCCCGGCACCGACGGTCTCTTCGTCGGCGCGCTGATCGGCGAGTTGCTGCGCAACGACTGGATCGACTTCGACTATCTCGTGCGCTACACCAACGCCCACCACCTCGTGATTCAAAACCCCGGCGGCGCCGACGACGGCCTGATCGCGCGCGACGACGCCGGCCGTACGCTGTGCTGGAACCGCGCGGCGAACGCCGCGGCGCCGGCCGACGCGATCGACATCGCGCCCGCGATCGCCGGCGAATTCGCGCTCGCCGACGGCCGCCGCGCGACCACCGCGTTCGCGCTGTTCGCCGCGCGCTTTCTGACCGACGAATACCTGCCCGAAGCCGCCGCGGACGCCTCCGGCATCGACGCGCCGACGATCCGCCGCATCGCCGCTGAAATCGCGCACGCGGCGTTCAAGGAGGAAATCCGCCTGCCGGTCGCGTGGACCGACGCGTGCGGGCGGCGCCACGAAGAAATGATCGGCCGTCCGGTCGCGCTGCACGCGATGCGCGGCATCTCGGCGCATTCGAACGGTTTCCACACGTGCCGGATGCTGCATACGCTGCAAATGCTGATCGGCGCGATCGACACGCCCGGCAGTTTCCGCTACCAGCCGCCGTATCCGAAAGGCGTGCCGCCGGCGAACCGGCCCGGCAAGTCGCGCAAGCCCGACGGCACGCTCGACGGCGGTCCGCTCGGCTACGTGCACGCGCCCGAGGATCTTCTCGTCGACGCGAACGGCGAGCCGCGCCGCATCGACAAGGCGTTTTCGTGGCAGCACCCGCTTGCCGTGCACGGCATGCTGCAGAGCGTGATCGCCAACGCCGTCGCCGGCGATCCGTATCGCATCGACACGCTGTTCCTGTTCATGGCGAACATGAGCTGGAACTCGGCGATGAACACCACCGGCACGCGGCGCATGCTCGCCGAGCGCGACGCGGCGACCGGCGAGTACAAGATTCCGCGCATCATCTACGTCGACGCGTACGCGTCGGAGATGGTCGA
The DNA here is from genome assembly GCF_025717065.2 of Tahibacter soli. GTDB lineage: Bacteria > Pseudomonadota > Gammaproteobacteria > Xanthomonadales > Rhodanobacteraceae > Tahibacter > Tahibacter soli. The sequence goes on from NZ_JAOVZO020000018.1 coordinate 124,462, forward strand.
GTTCGCCGACCTCGTGCTGCCCGACACGACGTATCTCGAACGCTACGACTGCATCTCGATCCTCGACCGCCCGATCTCCGACGCCGACGGCGCGAGCGACGCGATCCGCCATCCGATCGCGACGCCCGACCGCGACGTGCGCGCGTTCCAGGACGTGCTGATCGATCTCGGCGCACGCATCGGCCTGCCCGGCCTGCTCAAGCCCGACGGCGGCGCGCGCTATCCCGGCGGCTACGCGCAGTACATGGTCGAACACGAGCGCGCGCCGGGCGTGGGCCTCCTCGCGGGCTGGCGCGGTCGCGACGGCGCGAGCGAGGGCACCGGCGAGCCGAACCCGGATCAGTTGAAGCGCTACATCGAACACGGCTCGCACTGGCACGCGCCGGTGCCCGAAGCCGGCCGCTACTACAAGATGGCCAATCGCGACTACCTCGAATGGGCGCGCGGCCTCGGCTTCGTCGGCAACACGGCGCCGATCGTGATCGAGCTGTATTCCGAGCGCCTGCAGCGCTTCCGCCTCGCCGCGCTCGGCCACGGCGCGACGCAGCCGCCGGACCGCGATCGCGCGCGCGTGGCCCGCTACTTCGACCCGCTGCCGTTCTGGTACGAGCCGTTCGAATGGGAAGGGCTCGACATGGCGCGCTATCCGATCGCCGCGATCACGCAGCGTCCGATGTTCATGTACCACGCGTGGGGCTCGCAGAACGCTTGGCTGCGCCAGATCGCGGCGCGCAATTTTCTCTATGTACACCCCGATACGGCCGCGCGACTGCATCTTTCCGACGACGACTGGGCGTGGGTCGAGTCGCCGCACGGCCGCATCCGCGTGCCGGTGCGCCTGCACGCGGGCACCGAGCCCGGTACGGTGTGGAGCTGGAACGCTATCGGCAAGCGCAAGGGCGCCTGGAAGCTCGCGCCGGACGCGCCGGAGTCGCAGCGCGGATTCCTGCTCAACCACGTGATTACCGAACTGCTGCCGCCGCGCGCGGACGGCCGGCGCTACGCGAACGCCGACCCGGTCACCGGACAGGCCGCGTGGTTCGATCTGCGCGTGCGCATCGAGAAGGACGCATCGTCTGAAGCGCCCGGGCATCGCGTGGAGGCGCCGGCATGACCACGCTGCCGCCGCCGTCGACGAAGAAGCTCGGCCTCGTCATCGATCTCGACACCTGCGTCGGCTGTCACGCCTGCGCCGTCGCCTGCAAGGAATGGAACGAAGGCGGCCAGTTCGGTCCGCTCCCGGACGAGCACGCGTACGGCAAGGAGCCGCTCGGCGTGTGGTTCAACCGTATCCACAGCTACGAGGTGACGCCGAAGGGCTGCGGCGGCGACGCGAAGGCGGCGACGACCGTCCAAGGCGCCGCCCCGGCGCCGCCCATGACCGTACACTTCCCGCGCTCGTGCCTGCACTGCGAAACGCCGGACTGCGTGACCGTCTGCCCGACCGGCGCGAGCTACAAGCGCGCCGAGGACGGCATCGTGCTCGTCGACGAAGACAAGTGCATCGGCTGCAAGCTGTGCTCGTGGGCCTGCCCGTACGGCGCGCGCGAGTACAGCGAACAGCGCGGCGTGATGCAGAAGTGCACGTTGTGCGTCGATCGCATCTACAACGAATCGTTCGAACCGCAGGACCGGCAGCCCGCGTGCGTCATGGCGTGCCCGACGCGCGCGCGCCATTTCGGCGATCTGGGCGATCCCGACTCGGCCGTGTCGCGGCTCGTCGCCGAGCGCGACGGCTATGCGCTGATGCCCGAACTCGGCTACAAGCCGGTCAACCGCTACCTGCCGCCCAGGCCGCGCAAGGCCGCCGGCGAGCACGCCGCGGCGCGGGCCGAAACCCTCGATACGAAGCAACTGTCGCCGCTGTTGCGCTGGGTCGACAAGCTGCTGTCGCGCTGATTCACCACGCGCTGATTCACAAAGGAGAAACGCCATGCTGTTGACGACCACCCCGACGATCGAAGGCCGCCGCGTCGTCAAATATCTCGGCCTCGTCAGCGGCGAAGCCGTGCTCGGCGCGAACGTGTTCCGCGACTTCTTCGCCGGCATCCGCGACATCATCGGCGGGCGCTCGGGCAGCTACGAGAAGGTGCTGCGCAAGGCGAAGGAAGCCGCCGCCGAAGACTTGAGCGAAGCGGCCGAAGACCTCGGCGCGAACGCGGTGATCGGCGTCGACTTCGACTACGAGACGATCCAGATCAAGGAAGGCGGCGACATGCTGATGGTCACCGTCACGGGTACGGCGGTGGTGATCGAGTAGCGCGGCTCGCTACAAAGCCCTCTCCCCCAAAGCCTTTGGGGAGGGTTGGGAGAGGGGCGACGCCAGGTTCTTCCTCGATCTCGACGAGTACGACGCGCCCCTCCCTCACCCCGGCCCTCTCCCCCAAGCGAGCTTGGGGGAGAGGGAGCACTACGGCTCGATATCGACCCAGTCGACCTCGCCCTCGACCGCCTTGCCGTCGCCCGACCACGCCGCGACGAAGACGAGCCACGTCGCCGCGCCGTCCTGCACGAGCGGCAGCGCGCCGATCGCGTCCGCGTCGGCGTTGAAATCGACACCCTCTTTTCCATCGGGCCGCAGCGACAGCTCGACCCACGCGCCGGTGTTGACCGCGCTGCCCGTGCGGTATTCGCGGCGGCGCTGGTCGGTGCACGTCGGCGTCGCGCGCAGCGCGCCGCGCGTCGCGTAAAGATAGCAAGCGACCCACGTGCCCGGTTGGTCCGCGCGCAACAGCGTGACGCCGATCGTCGCCTCGTCGGCGAGCACCGGATCGAGCAGCCGCACGCGCACCGCGATGCGGCGCGGCTGCGGCGCGACACGCGTCGCGGCGAGGCCGACGTCGCGCAGCGCCGTACGCACGCGCAGCACGCCGTTCGACTGCCGCTGCGCAAGGCGTTCGTCGCCGCTGGTCGAGCGCCAGCGCGCACCGTCGAATGCGCCGTCGTGTGTGGCGTCGGCGAAATCGTCGTAATGCTGCGCCGCCGCCGGCGGTGCGACTGCGGGTGTCACAGGCGGCGGCGAGGGAGCCCGCGCGGAAGGCGCCGGCGCGGCTGTCGTTGCGACCGGCACCGCGGCTTCGCGCGCGAGCGCGCGCCAGACGAGCCAGCCCGCCGTCGCGAGCACCGCGACGAGTACGACCATGGCGAGTACCGGCAACAGATTCGACGGCGGGTCCGGCGCAACCGATGTCGACGTCGTCGGCGGCGCCGCCGGCGCGACGCCGGGCGGCCGCGCGCCGACGAGCGTCGGCGTCGCATCCTCCGGCAGCGCCTGGCGCAGCGCCGCGGCCATCTCCGCCGCGCTCTGAAAACGCGCCTCGGGTTTCTTCGCGAGCGCGCGCAGCACGACGCGCTCGAACGGCTCCGGCACGCCGGCGTTGAGCGAGCGCGGCGACGGCGGCGCCAGCTCGCGATGCGCGGCGAGCCATTCGGCGGGCGTGCGTGCGGCGAACGGCAGGCGGCCCGTCGCGAGCTGAAACAGGATCAGGCCCAACGCGTACACGTCGCTGCGCATGTCGGCGACGCCGAGCGCCTGCTCGGGCGCGAGATATTCCGGCGTGCCGATCGCCTGCCCGGCCTGCGTCAGCCGCGCGTTGCCGGCGGCCAGCGCGATGCCGAAGTCGGCGAGCTGCACGTCGCCGGCGGCGTCGACGAGCACGTTCGCGGGCTTCAGGTCGCGATGCACCACGCCGCGCAGATGCGCGTACGCGAGCGCGTCGCACAGTTGCAGCGCGATGCGGCGCACGAGCGGCAGCGGCAGCGGGCCGTCCTCGCGCGCGATGCGATCGGCGAGATCGCCGCGGTCGACGAGCGGCAGCACGAGATACGGCGCGTCGTCGACCGTGCCGGTGTCGAGCAGCGGCACGATGCGCGGGTGATCGAGTTCGGCCAGCACGCGGATCTCGCGCGCGAAGCGCTCGCGCGTCTCGGCGTCGGCGCTCGCGGGCAGCAGCTTGACGACGACCTCGCGTCCGTCGCGCGCGTCGACGGCGCGATACAGCCGCGCCATGCCGCCGCCGGCCAGGTGTTCGGTCAGCCGATAGTGTCCGAGCACGTCGCCCGGTTTGACCGTCATGAGAATCCCTCGAAACGCCGTCCCCGCGCGGCGTTACACTGCGCGCTTTGACACCGCCCGTCCAGCCTCGCATGCATCCAGCGCTATCGGTCATTTTCTTCACCACGCTGTCGGGCGCCGGCTACGGCCTGATGTTCCTCGCCGCCGTCGGCATCGCGCTCGGCAGCTGGCCTTCCGGCGTCGTCGATACGGTCGCGCCGATCTTCGTCGGCGCCATGCTCGCGGCGCTCGGGCTCGCGGCGTCGTTCGCGCACCTGGGCCGGCCCGAACGCGCCTGGCGCGCCTTCGGGCAGTGGCGCTCGTCGTGGCTGTCGCGCGAAGGCGTCGCATCGGCCGCGACGTTCGTGCCGGCGGCAATCGTCGTCGCGCTCGCGTTCGCGGCACCCGGCGGCGCCGCGCAGCGCATCGCCGCGGCGCTGCTCGCGATCGGCTGCGCCGTCACCGTTTTCTGCACCGCACGCATCTATTCGAGTCTGAAAACCGTGCGCGCATGGCACAACGCGTACGTCCTGCCGGCTTATCTGCTGTTCGCGTTCTACACGGGCGGCCTGTGGCTGTGGACGCTCGCCGCATGGGGCGCGATCGCCGCCGAGGACCCGTGGCAGCGCCTGGGCCTGCCCGCGTGGCTGCTCGGCGCGATCGTGCTCGCGGCGATGTCGCTCGCGCTGCTCAAGCTCGGCTACTGGCGCCACATCGATACCGCGAAGCCCGTCTCGACGCCCGAATCGGCGACCGGGCTCGGACGCTTCGGCCGCGTCGCGTCGTTCGAGCGCCCGCACACGGAAGAAAACTATATTACGAAAGAAATGGGATTTGTTCTTGCACGCAAGCACGCGTCGCCGCTGCGGGCGATCTCGCTGTTCGCCGGCCTCGGCGCGCCGCTGCTGCTGATGTTCGTACCGATGCTCCAACCCGGCAGAACACCGCCGTACGCAACGCTCGCACTCGTCGTCGCCAGCATCGGCGTGTTTGTAGAACGTTGGCTTTTTTTCGCCGAGGCGAAACACGTTGTGACACTTTATTACGGTTCCAGCCGCGGTTGATTCCGCGAGTTCACGCCAGATTCAAGCCCCCTCGGTAGGATGCGCCGGGCGCTGCGCGACGGCGTTCGTGTCCGCGCGTTCCGATTCCCAAAAATCAAAGGGGCAAACCCATGAAAAAGCTACTTGTTGCTTCTGCACTGCTCGCCGCGATGCCGTTTGGCGTTCACGCCGCCGACGACGGCGTATGGAAAGGTGCCGGCGAACTCGGCTTCGCCGCGTCGCGCGGCAACTCCAAGTCCGAGAACTTGAACGCCAAGTTGAACTTCTCGATGGAAGACGACACCTGGAAGGACAACTTCTATCTGACCGCGCTGCGCAGCAAGGGCGAGATCACCACCGCCGAGTTGCAGAACGGCCAGCTCGTCAACGTCAAGCGATACGACCTCACCTCGAACCGCTACGAAGCCGGCGCATCGCTCGGCTACAAGCTCGACGAACGCAGCTACATCGTCGGCGCGCTGCGCTATGAAGACGACGACTTCTCGCCGTTCGACTATCAGGCCGTGCTGTCGGTCGGCTACGGCTATACGGCGATCAAGAACGAGCGCACCGAACTGTCGTTCGAAGTCGGCCCCGGCTACAAGCAGTACAAGCCGCGCCCGACGCCGCCGGCGACGACCGCCGACAGCGAAAACGAAGTGGTCGGCCGCGGCCTGATCGGCTTCAAGTACCAGCTCACGGACACGACGCGCTTCGAAGACACGTTCCTGATCGAAGCGGGCGCCGACAACAAGTTCATGCAGAACGACGCGGGCCTGGTCGTCAGCATGAACAAGACGCTGGCGCTCAAGCTCGGCTACCAGGTGCGCCACAACAGCGACGTGGCGCCGGGCATCAAGAAGACCGATCAGCTGATGACGACGAATCTGGTGTACAACTTCTAAGAACATTGGTGTTCGTTCACGCCCGCCATGCATCGGCGGCAACGAAGACCTTGGCGTCACCCCCTCACCCAACCCTCTCCCCCAAGACGAGCTTGGGGGAGAGGGCTTGAGCGGCGCAGCGCTTGAACCCTCGGCTCCTTCTCCCCCAACCGCGTTGGGGGAGAAGGATGGGTTGAGGGGGCGATGTCTCAGACCGCGATAATATGCGGGCGATGGACTTCTTTCACTATTTTCAACGCCCCAACATCCCCCCCGCCCCCAGCGCCAGCAGCTTCTGCGCCACCACGCGCCCGAGATGCTCCGGATCGTTGACGATCCCGATCGCTTCGGCACGCAGCAGCCGGCCGCTGCCCGCGTCGCCGACGAGGCCGATCAGTTCGAGCCCCGCTTCCGTCTCGCGGCAGTAGCCCGCGATCGGCACGCTGCAGCTGCCGTGCAGGCTGCGATTCATCGCACGCTCGGCCGCCGTGCAGCGGTGCGTGTCGGCGTCGTCGAGCGCGCGTACGCGCTCGATCGTCGATACGTCGCCCGCGCGCACCTCGACGGCGATCGCGCCCTGCGCCACCGCCGGTATCCAGTCCGGCGCATCGAGCCGGCTGGCGATGCGTGCCGACAGGCCGAGCCGTTCGAGCCCCGCGCACGCGAGCACGATCGCCGCGTACTGCCCCTGGTCGAGCTTGGACAATCGCGTGCCGACGTTGCCGCGCAGATCGGCGAGCTCCAGATCGGGCCGCAGCGCGCGCAACTGCGCCTGCCGCCGCAGCGACGACGTGCCGACGCGAGCGCCTTGCGGTAATTGTCCCAAATGCGAATAGTCGTTGCTGACGAACGCGTCCGCGGCGTCGGCGCGTTCGAGCACGGCGCCGAGCGCGAAGCCCGGCTCCAGCTCCATCGGCACATCCTTGAGCGAGTGCACCGCGATGTCGGCGCGCCCTTCGAGCATCGCGACTTCGAGCTCCTTGAGGAACAGTCCCTTGCCGCCGATCTGCGACAGCGGCTGATCGAGTATTTGATCGCCGCGCGTCGTCATCGGCACGAGTTCGACGAAGAGGTCGGCGTGCGCGGCGCGCAGGCGCGCGGCGACGTGTTCGGCCTGCCACAAGGCGAGCGCGCTCTGGCGCGTGGCGATACGGATCGTTTTCATGGGCGGCGATTCTACTGCACGCATCGTCGCGCCCGCGTCAGGGGTTCTACAGCGTGCGCACCAGCTTGCGCAGGCCCGGCAGGTTGCGCCGGCTGACCTCGAGCTCGTCGGCGCAGCCCTCGATGCGCGCGAAAATGCGCCCGTCGGCGCCGCGCGTGAGACCCGACAGCCGTGCGCGCGCGACGAGACAGTTGCGATGGATGCGCACGAAGCGGTCGGCGAACTCGTCTTCGAGCCCTTTCAACGCGTCCTCGACCAGCACCTGGCCCTTCGTGTGGTGCACGACGACGTATTTGTCTTCGGCCTGCAGATACAGAATGTCCGAAACCGCGACCAGCACGAGATTGCCGCGCACGCGCGCGCAGATGTGCGTGCGCTGGCGCGACGAGCCCATGCTGACGGCGATCGCGTCGAGCTTGCTGCCGGCCATGCGCCGCGCGCGTTCGAGCGCCTGCTGCAGGCGTTCGAGCCGCACCGGCTTCATCAGATAGTCGACCGCGTGCGCCTCGAACGCCTTCAACGCGTATTCGTCGTAGGCGGTGCAGAACACGATCGCCGGCGCGTCGGCGCTGGCGCAGATCACGCGCGCGGCGTCGAGACCGTCCATCAGCGGCATGCGGATGTCGAGTATGCACACGTCGGGACGCAGGCGGTCGGCCTCGTGCACGGCGTGCTCGCCGTTGCCGACCGCGGCGGTCAGTTCGACGCCGGCCTCCGCGAGCAGGCTCGCCAGACGCTCGCGGGCCAGCGGTTCGTCGTCGGCGATCAATACGCGCATTGCGGGGTCCTCGTCGAGTCAGTCATAAGGCAAGCGCAAAGTGCAGACGAAAGCTTCGGTCTTTTCGTCGACGACGAGCGCGCCGCGGCTTTCGAAATGGTAGGCGATTCGGCCTCGGATGTTCGCCAGCGCGACGCCGTTGCCGCGCGGCGCGCGCCGGCTCGCGGCCGGCAGCGGATTTTCCACGACGATTTCGATCGCGCCGGGCACGCGCCGGCCGACGACGCGCACCGTGCCGCCGTCTTCGAGCGGCTGCACGCCGTGATACACCGCGTTTTCGACGAGCGGCTGCAGCAGGAGCGCCGGCAGCACCATGTCGCGCGGCAGTTCGTCGACGTCCCAGCGCACGGTCAGGCGCGCGCCGAGGCGCAGCTCTTCGATGCGCAGATACCCGCGCGCGAGATCGAGTTCCTCGCCGAGCGTATGCCGGCCGTCGCCCTTGGAAAGCGCGGCGCGAAACAGGTCGGCGAGATCTTCGACCGCGGTTTCGGCCTGCGCCGGCCGCGTGCGGATCAGGCTCGCGATCGTGTTCATGCTGTTGAACAGGAAGTGCGGCCGGATGCGCGCCTGCAGCGCCTGGTAGCGTGCGCGCGCCTCGGCCCGCACGCGTTCGCGCCACTGCTCCTGCACGTAGAAATAGCGCAGCACCGCGGCGGCGACCAGGGCGCAGATCACGCTGTTGCGCAGCACGAACCGCGCCATCGACTGCTCGGGGCCGGTGAATCCCAGGCTCAACGCGCGATCGAAACTAAACAGCAGCCAGCTCGCGAGCGCGGTCGTCGCGAGCATCAGCCCGTACGCGGCGAACTCGGCCATCCACGGCGCGAGCTTGAGCAACAACGGCCGCGACTTGCACAGGCACACGGTCCACAGCACCGCGAGCCACTGCACGGTGAGGCTCGCGACCCCGAGCTGCTGCCAGGTCGGCACCGACGCGTCGCTCGGCGCGAGCACGATCACGAGCGCGACGAGTTCGGCCACGACCATCAGCGCGAACAGCACCGGCCAGGTGCAGAAATCCGGCAGCCAGTGGTGCGCAAGGTCGGTGACGGCGTCCGCGTCGGCCGTTTCGGCCGGACGCGCGCCGCGCGGCGGTTCTTCGGTGGCGAACAAGACGCGCCTCCCCGGCGCCTTCGTGACGCCGTCGATTATGCCGTCATCCGCGCGCCCAGCCATTGCCGCAGGTCGGCGATTTCCTCCGCGCAGACCTGATGCGCCATCGGATAGCTGTGCCAGTCGATCGTGTAACCGAGCGTGCGCAGGTGATCGCGCGACGACGCGCCGAGCGGCTGCGGCACCACCGGATCGTGGCTGCCGTGGGCCATGAAGATCGGCAGCTTCGCGTTGGCGGCGTGCCGTTCGCCGGCCGTTTTCTCGGCGATAGGCAAGTACGTCGACAGCGCGACGATGCCGGCGAGCGCCTGCGCGTGGCGCACGCCGCCCGCGAGCGCGATCGCGCCGCCCTGCGAGAAACCGGCGACGAACACGCGCTCGGCCGGCACGCCGCGCTCGGCTTCGCGCGCGATCAGCGCGTCGAGCTGCGCCACCGATTCGCGCACGCCGGTTTCGTCTTGGCGCGAGGCGATGTCGGCGCCCTTGATGTCGTACCACGCGCGCATCGCCATGCCGTTGTTGATCGTCACCGGCCGCACCGGCGCATGCGGAAACACGAAGCGCAGCGAGGGCCATTCGCGCGCGACGAGTTCCGGCACGATCGGTTCGAAGTCGTGGCCGTCGGCGCCGAGGCCGTGCAGCCAGACGATGCTGTAGCGCGGCGCGGGGCCGGTTTCGCGTTCGACGCAGGGCAGGATCATCGAAAGGTTCCGTAGATGCACAGGCGCGCAGTGTAACGCCGGCCGCGGCGCATTCGAATGTCCTTGCGGACAGCTGTATTCGTTGTCTATTTGTGAACACCGTAGCGAACGGGAGCGGCGCGCGGTGCTACCGTCGCGCCGCAACCGCCGGAGAATCCCAAGATGTCGCCCCTGTCGCGTTCGATCGCCGCGCTCGTCGCGCTGGCCGCGTCCGCGCCGTCGCTCGCCGCGACGGCCGCCGATTTCCTCTATCGCAACAGCAATCCCGACGGCAGCGGCATGCCGTATCGCGTCTTCATTCCGCCGGGCTATTCGACGAGCCAGGTCTATCCGCTGATCCTGTTCCTGCACGGCGCCGGGGAGCGCGGCAACAACAACACCTCGCAGCTCAACAACAACGCGAACGGCGCGATGCAGCTCGTCAGCGACGCGAACCTCGCGATCCAGAAGGTGATCATGGTCGCGCCGCAGTGCCCGACGGCCGACTTCTGGGGCGGCGGTTCGACCAACACGCCGCTGCACGACATCTTGAACGACGTCTCGGCCGAGTTCCGCGTCGATCCCGACCGCATCATCGTCACGGGTCTTTCGATGGGCGGCTACGGCACGTGGGGCCTGACCGCGAGCAATCCGTCGCGCTTCGCCGCCGGCGTGCCGATGTCCGGCGGCGGCGACACGAACGCGGCCGGCTCGGTCGCCGCGCTGCCGTACTGGTTCTTTCACGCGGTCAACGACGGTACGGTCGGCGTGGACCAGTCGCGCGCGCTCGTCGGCGCGCTGCGCAACGCCGGCGCGAGCGTCATCTACACCGAATACGCGACCGGCGGCCACGGCATCTGGCCGGTCGCGTACAACAATCCGCTGTTGTTCCGCTGGATGATGGCCCAGCGCCGCGGCGCCCCGTCGGCGACGCAGCCGCCGATCCTGCGCATCGAACAGCCGACGAACGCGCCGGGCTATTCCACCGACCTCGCGCAGCTCGTGCTCGGCGGCAGCGTCGACAACGGCGGCCAGACCGTGACGAGCGTCGCGTGGGACCGCCTCGGCGGCACCGGCGGCGCGGCGAACGGCACGCTCGCCTGGACCACGCCGCCGATCGCGTTGAATTCCGGATCGAATCTTCTGCGCGTGACCGCGACGGGCACGAGCTACCACGCGGCGTACGGCGGCGCGACGACGATCGGCGATGCGCTGCGCGTGAACCGCATCGGCCCGCCGCCGGCGCCCGGCCAGCTGATGACCGCGGTGAACTCCGGCGGCGCCGACGTCAACGCGGCCGACGGCACCGTCTATCTTTCCGACATCGGCTTCGAAGGCGGCAGCACGCAGGTGTCGAACGCGGCGGTCGCGAACACGACCGACGACGCCTTGTACAACAACTGGCGTTGGGGAAATTTCTTCTATCGCACGCCGGTGTACAACGGCGCCTATGACGTCGACCTGCACTTCGCCGAGACGTACAACACCGCCGTCGGCCAGCGCAAGTTCTCGGTGCTGATCGAAGGCGTGCCGGTGCTCTCCGAGTTCGACATCGGCGCGACCGCCGGCTTCAACACGGCGCTGGTGCGGCGCTTCACGGTCGACGTGACCGACGGCGAGCTGACGATCGAGGTGCGCAACGGCAGCATCGGCAACGCGCGGCTCGACGCGCTGCGCATCTACCGCGGCGCCGATCAGTTGTTCAAGAACGGGTTCCAGTAAACGGCAAGCCGGCCCGAACCGGGTCGACTCGCACCCGGCCCGCACGAACGGCAACACCCATGCCGTTCGGCGCTGCCGCGCGCGGCGGCGCTGGCTTATATTCGGCGCCTTTGCCGTCCTGGAGACTCCAGCAATGCGCCTCCCCGTCGCCGTATCCACGGCTCTGATGTGCTTCGCCGCGCAATCCGCCGGCGCCGCGACCAGCCTCGACCAGATCATGAGCGATCCCGACTGGATCGGTGCGGCCGTCGAAACTCCGTATTGGTCGGTCGACGGCGGCGCGGTCTATTACAGCCTGAAGCGCCAGGGCTCGCCGGTGCGCGACCTGCATCGCGTCACGCTCGCCGACGGCAAGGACGCCGTACTCACGCCCGCCGAGATCGCCGACGCCGACGCGACCGGCGCCGTGTACGACCACGCGCGCAACCGCGCCGCGTTCGTGCGCAACGGCGACGTGTTCGTGCGCGACCTGACCAACGGCCGCCTGATCCAGGTCACGCGCACGACGCAGGACGAAGCGGCGCCGCAGTTCTCCGCCGACGACACGGCCGTGCAGTATCGCGTCGGCAACGACTGGTACAGCTACGACCTGCGCAGCGCGATCGCGGGACCGGTGGCCGTGCTCAAGGCCGAGAAGGATCCGAACGAGAAAAAACCCGGCGACTTCGAAGAACTGCAGCTGCGCCTGATCTCGACGGTCAAGCAGGACTACGACAACAAGCAGGCGCAGAAGGCGCGCGCCGAAGAACTGCGCAAGGCCGACCCGACGCGCGCGTCGACGCCGTACTACCTCGGCGACGACGTGCAGATCGCCGAAAGCGCGCTGTCGCCTTCGGGCCGCTGGCTGCTCGTCGTCACGACGCCCAAGAGCTTCGACGCCGGCCGCGTCGGCAAGATGCCGGTCTACGTGACGCTGTCGGGCTACGAGGAAGTGGAGGACGTGCGCACGCGCGTCGGCCGCGGCGCGCCGGTCGCGCACACGCTGTGGCGCGTCGACGTCGCCAGCCACGCTGCGACGAAGCTCGACTTCGCCGCCCTGCCCGGCATCAAGGACGATCCGCTCGCCGCCGTGCGCGCCGAGAACGAAAAGGCCGCGAAGAAGGAAGAGGCGAAGGCCGACGACAAGAAGGACAAGAAGTCCGCGAAGCAGGACGACAAGAAAACCGAGGCGAAGGACCGCGACGTGCAGGTCGGCGCGATCCAGTTCACCCGCGACGGCGCGACCGCCGCGCTGATGGTGCGCGCGAACGACAACAAGGACCGCTGGATCGCGACGCTCGCCGACGCCGACAAGGCGCCGCTCGAGTCGCGCCATCGCCTGACCGACCCCGCGTGGATCAACTGGAACTTCAACGAATTCGGCTGGCTGCCGGACAATCGCACGCTGTGGTACGTCTCCGAGGAATCCGGCTACGCGCACCTGTACACGCGCAAGGACGGCGACAAGCCGCTCAAGCTCACGAGCGGCAACGCCGAGTTCGCAAGCCCGGTCGTGTCGCCGGACGGCCACTGGTTCTACCTGCGCGCGAACGCCGAAGCGCCGTACGCGTACGACATCTATCGCGTGCCGGCGGCGGGCGGCAAGCTCGAGCGGCTGACGAACTACAAGGGCGCCGACGGCTTCGCGCTGTCGCGCGACGGCAGCAAGCTGCTCGTTGCGCATTCGGCGAGCTACGTGCCGCAGCAGATCAGCGTGGTCGACGCCGCGGGCGGCGCGCCGCGCGAACTCACCGACACGCGCACGAGCGAATTCAAGGCGATCGCGTGGCAGGCGCCGGAAATCGTGCCGGTGCCGTCGAGCCACGGCAAGACGCCGATCTGGGGCAAATTCTACAAACCGCAGAATGCGGCAAACGGCAAAAAGCCGATCGTGCTGTTCGTGCACGGCGCGGGCTACACGCAGAACACGCACCTGTCGTATCCGTACTACTTTCGCGAGCAGATGTTCCACAACCTCCTGACCGAGCGCGGCTATCTCGTGCTCGATCTCGACTACCGCGCGTCCGAAGGCTACGGCCGCGACTGGCGCACGGCGATCTATCGCCAGATGGGCCACCCGGAACTCGAAGACCTGATCGACGGCGTCAACTGGCTCGTCAAGGAACACGGCGGCGATCCGGCGCGCGTGGGCGTCTACGGCGGCTCCTACGGCGGCTTCATGACGCTGATGGCGCTGTTCCGCGCGCCCGAGACGTTCCATGCCGGTGCCGCGCTGCGGCCGGTGACCGACTGGACGCAGTACAACCACGAGTACACGTCGAACATTCTGAACACGCCGAAGGACGACGACATCGCGTACCGCAAGAGCTCGCCGATCGAATACGCCGACAAGCTCAAGGGTTCGCTGCTGATCGCGCACGGCATGATCGACGACAACGTGTTCTTCCAGGACTCGGTACGCCTGTTCCAGCGCCTGATCGAGCTGCACAAGGACAACGTCGAACTCGCGCCGTACCCGATGGAGCGCCACGGCTTCACGCACGCCTCGGCGTGGCGCGACGAGTACGCGCGCATCCTCAAGCTGTTCGAGACGACGTTGAAGTAGTCGTCGTCGCTTCAAGAAAAAACCCCGGCGCAAGCCGGGGTTTTTTCTTGCGTCAATCCGGGCTGGGGCCGTAGCGCCGCATCGGGTTGTAACGATCGATCAGCGTTTCCCACCAACGCTCGGGCGCGTTGAGCGTACCCATGCCGTCGACCGACTCGATGATGATCGTCACGCCGGGGCGGTACTCCGGATCGATCGTCTCGATGCTGCGATGCTCCTTGAGCAGCAGCCGGCGGACGTTTTCGAGCGCGGCGTCGACGTTGCGGCGGCGGTAGCGCGACGCATTGTCGCGTGCCAGCGCGCTGCCCTCCCAGATGTCGCCCAGCGCATGATCGATCGAGCGCGCGTTGGTCAGGTCCGGCGAGAGCAGTTCGAACGACTCGCGATCCTCAGGCCGGTAGCCCATGTCGAGCAGGCCCGGCCGCGTCCTGCTGCTGCCGATGCGTTCGATGCCGAGCATGTTCAGCTTGTGGATCAGCATCTGCATCGAGCGTTCCTTGAGCGCCGCGTCCTTGTCGCGGCCGAAGAATCCTCGCGAGAAGAAACCTTCGCGCGGCAGCTTGCCGTCCATGTAGGCGACTTCCGAGAGCTCGCCCGCCACCAGCGTCTGCAGCGCGCCGATCTGCTCCGCCGAAAGATTGCGTTTCTCGCCGAGCGCGCCGGCGAGCGTGCGCACGTACTGCAGATAGAGTTCGGGCTGGCGCTGGATCGTGTCCGGCGAATAGCCGGCCGTCAGGTGGCCGATGTTCGTCGTGAACATCCGCTGCTCGTGCGGATCGTGTTCGCCGCCGTGCAGTTCGGTCTTGCGATGCGCGAAGCTGTCGGCCAGCCGATGGATCAGCAGGCCGCTGGTCGTCAGGTCGCCGCCTGCCGACTTGAGCGCGTTGAGCGTCCTGCCCGTCTCGTGTTCGGCGATGCCGCCGTTGAGCCCGTGCAGCAACTCCTGAATCTCCTCGTTCGTCCGCCAGCGCTCCGGCGACGTCAGGTTGAAGCCCTTGGCCTTCACCACGTACATCGCGTCCAGCGCGGCCGCCTCGTCCGGCAGCTGCGAATAGAACGCGAGCTGCTGCGCGTCCGCGTCGGAATAGCCCATGCGCAACGCGACGTAGTACGTCGTGTAGTAGTGGCCCGCCTCGCCGTAGCGGCCGGTCGGATCGACGTAGACCGTCGGGTTCGCATGCGCGTACAGATACCGGTGCAGGCTCGGCGGCGTCATGTCGTTGCCGGCCTCGGGGTCCTCGGACATGAACCGCGCGACGGCCGGGTCGTAGTAGCGCGCCTTCGCGTAGTAAAGGCCGCTCTCGCCGTCCTTGTAGTAGCCGGTGAAGCCGATCGGCTGCTCGTCGGTCGACGGCAGCGCCGCATGCGCGCCTTCGCGGGCCGGCGCAATCGTCTGCCCGCTCGTGCCCTGCTGCGCGATCACTTCGCCCCATGCGTCGTAGCGCGTGCGCGCGTCGACCGCGCCGGCTTGCGTCAGCATCGCGATCGGCGTGCGCAGCGCGTCGAGCAGATAGTGCCGCTCGACCGGCGTCGAACCGGCCTGCGTGCGGCCGATGAGCTGGTTCGCGCTGTAGTGGTAGCGCACGAGCGTGGAGCCCGACGCGTTCGCCTCGGCGATCAGGCTGCCGAGGTCGTACTGGTAGCGCGTCGCCTGGGCCATGCCCTGCGACTTGGCGATGCGCAGGCCGTCGGCGTCGTAGTCGAACGCGAACGGCGTCGCGGCGCCTTCGTGCAGCGCGGTCATGCGGTCGCGCGCGTCGTACGTGTACGTGCGCGGCGCGCCGCCGTTGACGACCTGCGTCTTCAGGTTGCCGTTCGCATCGTACGTCTGCGCGACCGCAACGCCGGCGGTCGGATCGCTGCGCGACGTCAGGCGGTCGCGCGCGTCGTAGACGAGCGTCGAATCGCCGATCGTCGTGCCGTTCGCGGCGACGCGTTCGCGCACGCGATTGCCGACCGGATCGAGCGTATAGGTCGTCGCGCGCGCGGGTTCCGTCACCGTTTCAAGACGATCGTCGGCGTCGTAGCCGTAGGCCGTCACGATCTCGATGCCGCCGGTCGCCGCGCCGTTCGTTTCCTTCTGCTCGACACGGTTGCCGTTGAAATCGTAGCGGTACGCGCTCGTCGCGAGCGTCGCGCCGGCCTTCGCGTGCGCGACGCGCGAGATGCGGCCGGCCGGATCGTAGTCGGTGTCGCTCGTCGTGCCGTCGGGCCGCGTGACGACGTCGATCAGGCCGACCTTCGTGTGCGTCTGCGTCGTCGTGCCCTGGCCCGGCACCGTCACCGCGTCGTTGTGATTGAGCGCGTCGTACGTCCACACGGTTTCGCGGCCGTCGCGGTCGACGAGATGCGTGCGGTTGCCGACCGCGTCGTAGCGATAGCCGAGCGTGCCGCCGTGCACGTCGACGATGTGCTCGAGCCGCTCGAAATCGTCGTAGCGCCGCGTCTGCGTGCGCGCGGCGCCCCCGACGAACTCCTCCGTCACCGCAACGATGTTGCCGTTGCCGTCGTAGCCGCGCGACGTCTTGCCGACCTCGCCCGTCGCCGCGCCGGCATAGGTCGTGTCGATCGCGCGATCGAGCGCGTCGTACGTCGCGTCGATCGCGACGCCGTTCGGCGTCGTCGTGCGCGTGCGGTTGCCGTCGGCATCGTACGTCCAGGCGTACGCGTCGCCGCCTTCGTAGGTCTTGCCCGCGAGACGGTTGCGCGCGTCGTAGGCGAACGTCGTCTCGTGCGCGTTCGCGTCGAGGATCGACGTGCGGTTGTCGGCCGCGTCGTAGCCGAACCTCGTGACGTGATGCAGCGGCGACTCTACGGTTTCGAGGCGCCCTCCCGCATCGTAGCCGTACAGCCATTCGCCGCGCCGTTCGGGCTTGAGCGTCGCGATGCGCTGGCCGCTGCCGTTGTAGCGGTGCGTCGTCGTTTCGCCGGCGAGCGTCTGCGTTTCGAGATGACGCCGCTTCGTATACGTGTGGCTCGTCGTGCGGCCGTCGGCATCGGTCGTCTCGGCAACGTCGCCCTCGGGTTCGTACGTCCATGTGGACACCGCGCCGAGCGGACGCGCCTCGCGCAGCTTGCGGTTCGCGCGATCGTAGGTCGTCGCCGTTTCGCGGCCGAGCGCATCTCGCAGCAGCGATACGTTGCCTTCCTCGTCGAGCGTCAGCGTTTCGAGGACCAGGCCGTCGCGCGCGCGGCCGACCACGCGGTTTTCCCGGTCGTACGCGGTGACCGCGAGTATGCCGCGCCGGTCGGTATGCGTCAGCGCGTTGCCGAGCGCGTCGTACGTCCACGTCTGCTCGAACCGGCGGCCTTGCGCGTCGGCCGGATCGGTCTGGCCGACGCGCAGGTTCAGCGCGTTGAACGAGTAGTCCGTCACGTGGCCGCGGCCGTTGCTCGTCGCGACGATATTGCCGGCGTCGTCGTAGCCGGTCGTTTCGACCGCCGTCACGCCGTCGACTTCCGGATGGCGCGTTTCGACGCGGCGTCCGAGCGTGTCGTAGACGGTCGCCGTCGCGTGATTGCGTGCGTCGGTCTGCAGTTCGACATCGCCGTGCACGTTGTACGCGTAGCGCGTCGTGCGCGGCCCCGGGCCGGGCAGCGTCTTCGTTTCGACGCGATGCAGATCGTCGTACGTCGAGATCGTGGTGCGATTGTCGGCGTCGGTCAGCGCCTCGACGAGGCCGTCGGCATCGAGCTTGCGCTTCTCGACGAGACCGTCGGCATCGTCGGTGCGCTCGAGCCGGTCGAGCGCGTCGTGGGTATACGTCAGCACGCGTCCGTTCGCGCGGCTTTCCTCGACCTTGTTGCCGTTGAGATCGTAGCGGTACGTCGTGCGCTGGCCGATTTCCGGACCCGATTCCTCGACGACGTTGTCGCGCGCATCGTAGACCTTGCGCACCGTGTGGCCGCGCGCGTTCGTCATCTCGACGGCGTTGCCGTTCGCATCGTAGACGGTCGTGCGCGTGCGCCCTTCGGCGTCGGTCGTCGCGACGAGGCGATTCGCCGCGTCGTAGCCGAACGTGCGGCGCTGCGCGCCCGAGCCGCCCGGATTCTCGCGCACTTCTTCCACTTTGTTGTCGGCGCCGTCGTAGGCGAACGTCGCGACGCGGCCGAGCGGCGCGGCCTCGACTTTCAGGCGATCGCGATCGTCGAACGTGCGCGTCGTTTCGCGCAGGAGCGCATCGACGCTCGCGATCGCGTTGCCGTTGCCGTCGTAGCGCGTCGTTTCCTCGACGAAGCGCCCGCCGGCCGCCCCGGCGAGCCAGCGGCGCACCGTCGTGCGGCGGTATTGCGCGTCGTCGTAGCGATATTCGGCAATGCGCTCGCCGACCGTTTCGCGCACGACGTGGCCGAGCGCGTCGACGTCGTACAGCGTCGTGCGGTTTTCGGGCTCGAACTTCTTGCGCAGGCGGTTTGCCGCATCGTACTCCATGCGCACGACATGGCCGCCGCGGTCGGTCTCGCTTTCGAGATTGCCGTTCGCGTCGTAGCGCAGGCTGCGCGTGCCGGCCTCGACGACCTCGTCGTAGACCCGGCCCATCGGATCGAACGTCGTGCGCGTCGTCTTGCCGCGCGCGTTGAAGAACGTGCGCTCGCGGCGCACGTCGTCGTAGACCGTCGTCTCGACGGCGAGGCCTGCCGCGGTCGCCGGATGGCTCGTCCGGATCGTTCGGTCGCGCGCGTCGTACGCATAGGTCGTTACGCCGCCGTTCGAGCTCGTTTCCGCGGTCTTGCGTCCGCGCGCGTCGTATTCGGTCTTGACCACGTGGGCGAGCGGGTCTTCGGTTTCCGTGACATGACCGTAGCGGTCGTAGCGGAACTTCCACACGTTCGTGCGGCCGTCGGTGCGCGACGTGCGATCGCCGTTGTCGTCGTACGCGTCGGTCTGCGTCACGCCGCCGCGCGCCGTCGTCGTGAGATTGCCGCGGCGGTCGTACCCGTAGTCGGTGACGATCTGCCGTGCGTCCGTAAACCTGTCCACGCGGTTCCTGATGTACGGCGCGTCGAACTCGGCCGGATCGACGTAGGTCCAGCCGCGCGTGCGCGTGCCGCTCGCGTGGCGGATTTCTTCCGTCGTCCTGTTGCCGTGAACGTCGTACGTGTAGTGCACTTCGGTCGCCAGCGCGTCGACGATCTTTTTCGGCTGCAGCGCGACGAGATCCCACTGTGTCGTCGTCGTGCCGGCCGGATCCACGATCGTCTCGGCCGCGCCGTAGCCGTTCAGGCTGAACGTCGACACCGCGTCGCGCGGATCGGTCACCGTGGTTCGGACCGGCCCGGCGCCGCGCAGGCCGTCGTACGCGAAACGCGTCGTGCCGCCGTCGAGCTCGCGCACGGAAATCGCGCGCTGTTCCGGTGCGTAGTAGAACGCGTTGCCGTTCGGCACGACCGACAGGTACTGGTCGTAGTCGTAGCGCCGTTCGTCGTTCGACGACGCATCGCGCGAGCCGGTCAGGCGATAGCCGAAATAGGTATACGTCAGTTCGCCGTCGGGCTGCGTGACGATGCGGCCGCCGAAGTCGCGATAGGTGTAGGCGCTGACGCGCTCGCCCTTGCCGCTGGCGTCGCTGCGTACGGCCTTGGAGAGATTGCCGTTCGCGTCGTACTCGTAGCGCACGACCAGGCCGTCGGGGCCGCGCGCCGCGTCGACGAGCGTGAGCGTTTCGCGCAGCGTGGTGCCGGCGATGCGTCGTTCGGCGACGACGGTCTTGTACGCAAGATCGATCTGCCGGCCCGCCGCATCGGCGATGCGCGTGACGCGCGGCGCGACGATGTCGAACTGCCACGTGTAGGAAACGCGGTTGCCGTTGACGTCCTCGATGTACGCGAGCCGCGCGCCCGGCACGCCCGCGCCGCCGAAATGGTAGCGAGTGCCGTCCTTCGTGTAGAAGTCGTATTCGAGGCCGCGCTGCACGAGCGTGCCGTGATAGCCGTGCAGCGCCTCGAAGCGCGTCGCCCCGTCGGGGCCGACGATCGCCCGGAAGCGCTGGCCCTGCCCCGCGCTGCCCGTCACGATGCGCTCGTTGCAGCCCGTCGCGATCACCTGGTTGTCGAGATCGGCCGACCAGCCGCGGCCGAAGGCGCCGGGCTCTTCGCCGCCCTGGTGGCTCGCGTACGTGCGCACGATGCGCAGACCGGGACCGCGTCCGCCGAGCACGATGTCCTGTTCCGACAGCGACGCGTTGCCGCTGAACGTATCGACGCCCTTGACCAGACTGTGCGCGAGCGGCAGCGCATCGCGCCGCACGAGGCGCGAGGACGCGTTGCCGGCGTATTCCTCGACCGTACCGTCGGCAGCGACCGCCTTGAGCCGGTACTGGTATTCGCCCGGCGGCAGGTGCGCGGTGTCGAGCAGGATCTCGTGGAGGCCCTCGTCGCGCGCCTCGTCGCGGATCGGCTGCCACATCGCGGTGCCGGCCGGATCGCCGTTTTCCTGCAGCCGGCGGAACTCGAGCGACACGGTCGCCGCGCGGGCGAGCAGAAAACCGAGGCGCTCGCCGATGCCGCACGACCAGCCGGTCGGCACGTCGATCTCGGTGCGCAGCGGAATCGAGGTCGGGTAGTAGCCCTGCACGATGCGCACGAGGTCGAGCGGATCGTTGACGTCGCTCGGCAGGCGGCCGTAGCCCGCGATGATGTTCTGGCCGAACCGGATCGGCGTTTCTTGCGACTGCATGCGAAACGGCGTGCCGTCGTTGAGCACCGTGCGCGCGGCGTATTCGGCCTCGTTGTCGATGCCCATGCCGCGCAGATAGGTGCAGAAGAAGTTGCCGTCCGCGGAAATCTGACCGCACTCGTCGAGCACTTCGCCGTTCTTGAGCAGCTCGATGCGCAGCGGCGCGGCGACGTATTCGAGCGGCGCGAAACCCGCGCCGAGCCGGAGGTTGGCGTCGGTCGTCGAGAACGGCGTGAGGCCGATGTTGTCCGGCGCGACCGTCGGCGGCTTCGGGTCGACGACCCAGGCGGTGGTATGGCCGTACATCGAACGGCGCCGGCCTTCGATGTCCGCGAGCACGTAGAAGCGGCCGTCGATCTCGCCCGGGTCCGGCCCGGCGACGATATCGAACGAATACGCGCCCGGCGTCGACAACGGGCGCGCGTTCGTCCCGGTGCCGTTGCCGAACCAGAATTCGAGCTGGCCGCCCGACACCGGGAGCCAGTCCGGCGTCACCTGCCCGAACGTCCGCGGCATGCGCATGTAGTACGCATTGACCTGCTTGGCGACCGGAATCGGCTGGTTCGGCCGCGCCGCCTCGAGCACGGTCGTCGGCCAGGCGGTCGGCCCGAGGCGGTGGCCCCAGGTCGATGTCGCGACCATGAAGATCAACAGATCGTCGTTGCAGATCTCGAACGCCGGGTCGGTATGCAGCCGCAGCGAGCCCGCCGCGCCGCCGGAGGCGCCCTGCAGTGTGACGGTCGCCGGCGCCGTCGCCGGCGGCACGAGGAAGAACGGCGCGCCGCCCGGGCGCGACACGACGTCGATCGACGTCGACGCGCAGGGCGCGCCGGTCAGATGGATCGCATCGGCGGGACATTGTTGCGGTTTGAACAAACTCGCTCCCGTCGGCGAACCGACGCCGAGCCCGCACGGACCCGGCGCGATCGACGTCGCCGTCGTCAGTCGGATCGCCCGGTTCGCGATCGCGTTGCCGAAGCGGTCGCGCACCTCGGCGAGGCCGGGCCGATAGCCGATGTTCGGCGTCAGCGACCGCTCGCCGTCTTCCAGATAGGTGAAGCGCACGTCCTGCGCCGCGGCCGGCAGTATCCATGCCCGATACGCCTCGCCCGACGCGAGCACGCCGCGCCGCGCGCGGGCGCGCACCTCGACCAGCGCGGAACCCTGCCACTGCGGAAATTCGTCGCCCGGCGTCAGCATGTAGCGGCCCGCCGCGCCCTGCGACTGCGCGAGCTTGAGCCGCACGGACGCGACGCCCTTGCCGTCCGTCCTGGCCGCGATCTCGTCGACCTCGACGTCGTTCTCGCCGACGAACTTCGATCCGCTCGCGGCGACGTGGAACACGACCTCGGCACCGCGCACCGGCCGGCCGTTCTCGTCGGCGACGATCGCGCGCAGCGCCTTGGGCAGCAGCGTGTCGGCTTCGCCTTCCTGGTCCTGCGCGTCGCGGTCGATCGACAGGATCGCGCCGGCGAACGGATCGTCGTTCGGCGGTTCGCCGTACGCGTTGCCGAGAATGTCCACGAGTTCCTGCAGATACCACAGCGCCGGCGGCATCGCGGTCGCGCCGCCGGCGAGGCCGCCCGCGATGAACCAGCCCGATTCGCCGGTCGCGAGCGCGCGCACGCGCCACGCCGCGCCGCGCCACGACTGGACCGCGACCGGATCGCGCGGCACGTCGACGACGTAGCCGCGCGCGAGCCACGCGGCGATCGCGTCCTTCACCTCGGCCGGCTGGTTCAGTCCCGCGACACCGGTGGCGCCGGTCAGCTGCAGAACCGGAACGTTCTGGCCGGCCGCGAGCGCGAGCGCCTTGTCGGCCGACACGCTGTCGACGGCCCACTGCTGTTCGAACACGCGATGCTCGAGCGACGAGCCGTGCAGCGCGGAAAGCTCGGTGAAGTCGGCCTCGGCGCGGTTGTCCGCGACGCCGGCGAACGCCTCGGCCGGACGCAGCGACGCGTCGAGCGACACGCCGTCCCACGGCATCGCGTCGATCACGCCGCCGACGCGCGCGATCGCGTAGCGGTTGATCACGAGCGCGGCCGACGGAAACGGCCGCACGACGCCGACGCCGGCGAGCCGCGCGAGTTCCGCGTCGGCCGCGTCCCACGCCGCGAGATAGCGCGCACCGACATTCGCGAGCAGGCGCGCGGCCGGGTTTTCGCTGTCGCCCGGCAGAACCGCGCCGTCGGCTTCGAGCGCCGGGCCGTCGGCATGCACGTCGAAGACGAGCGCGGCGAGGCCGCCGGCGGTCAGGTCCTGCGCGAACGACGTCGCGCCGCCCGGCCCCGCGATCGTCACTTCCACCCGATGACGCGAACCGGTTTCGAGCGTGCCGCCGCCGGTGCGCGCGTTGCGGCCGGCGATGTTCAGCACCGGTCTTACCGCGACGAGCGACGGCGGTGCGTTGCCGAGGCCGCCGTAGCGGTCGGCGAGGTTGCCGTCTTCGATCGACGCCGGCTCGTACGCGAGCGTGACGCGGCGGTCGACGAGGTCGACGAGCGGCAGCGTCGCATCGAGCGCGGCGGCGCCGTCGGCGTCGCGCACGACGACCTGCACGCGCTGGCGCAGGCGATCGGGCAGTTCGGAATATTCGCCGACGATCGCGAGCGCGGTCGCCGGCAGGCTGGCCGGCACGAGGCCGAGCGGCGGCGCGTCGAGCGCGTGCAGCGCGAGCTGGTCGTCGTACGCGAGCGGCGGCGACGCCTGCGCCAGCGCGTGCGTCACGCGTTCGCGCAACGCGTCGAGCGGCGCGGCCGGCTGCGGCGCGCGCACGTACTCGTCGGCGAACGCGCGCGCGGCGATGTTCGCCGCGGCGAGTGCGCCGCGTGCCGGCACGAACCGGTACGGCTTGAGCGCGGGTGCGAGCGGCACCCACGTTTCGCCGTCGCGGTCGGCGCTCGTGCCGCGATAGTTCGACAGCGGCAGCTGTGCGGTGACGAAGACGTGCTCGATCGCGTACGCGGCGATGCGACCGCCGCGCGCGACCGGCCGGTTCGCGACGCCGGCCGCCGAGAGCGCCTGGCCGACCTTGTCGGCGCGCACGGCGAGCGACGCGGCGAGGTCGGCGACCGGTACTTCGACGACGCCCTCGACGTAGCGCGCCGGCGCGCGCGACGCGCGCAGCAGCGCGACGAGCAGGCTCGCCTGGTCGACGTCGTTGCCCGACAGGCTGCGCAAAGTACCGATTGCGCCTTTTTGCGCACCGGCGTACCACTGCGTGCGCACTTCGCCGCGCACGAAGTCGACGATGCGCGCGTAGTCGCGGCCGAGGCTTTCGGCCTTCGCGAGAATCTCGGGCGACAGCGGCGCGTCGGGCGTCGCGGCGTAGTCGGCCGCGACCGGTTCGATCTCCTGCGCGGCGTTCGCGTACGCCGGCACCACGACCGGCGCGGCCGCCGGTTCGCGCGTCGGCAGGCGCGGGCGATGCACCGGCAGATTCGCGCCGTGGATCGGCGCGCGGTTCTCGTCGGCGTTCGCGGCGGCAAGATCCGCCAGTTCGGCCAGCGCCGCGTGCGGCACTGCCGTGCGCGCGTCGCCGGCGGCGAGCGCCTGTCCGGCCGACGCCGCCGCGGTCGCGACGCGCGCGAGCTGCGCGACGATCGCCGCACGCTGCTGCGGCCAGCGCGACGGCGCGCCGCCACGTTCGGCGAACAGCCGATCGATCGCGCCGAGCCGCGCCTCGACGAGCAGTCGATGCGCGTCGAGCGACGCCAGCGCGGACGCGAGCGCGGCGCGTCCGGCGCCGCTCGCGCGTGCCGCGTCGATCGCGCGGCCGACGTCGGCCAGCGCGCGCGCATAGCCGGCGAGCGCGCCGCGATCGGCGCCGGCGAGCGCCGACTTCGCCGGCGACGCCTGCGCCAGCGCCTGCGCGACCGCGGCGCGCGCATCCTGCCCGGCCAGGAGCGCCGCGACGGCGCGTTGCGACGCGCTCGCCGGTGCCGTGCCGTTCGCCGCGACGGCGCAGGTGGCGCCCGCGGCGGCGACGGCCAGCGCGCAGGAACGAACGAAATTGCGCAGCATCGTTTTTCTTCTTTGCAAAAGTGAATATTTCATCGCATCGCCCCCGCCGCCGCGACCGCGTAGGCGCGATCGAACGCGAGCCACGGCGCCGCCGACCGCGCGTCGCGTTTGGCCTCGTCCGGGTACGTGTCGAAGCCGTCGCACCAGATGAGGTCGGGCGCGTCGAAGCCGTCGAGGAACAGGCGGTCGGCCCAGGTGCGTGGCGCCACGCACGGGCGATACACGTCGACGGCGCGTTGCGCGAGCGCGATCCACTGCGGCTCGCCGCCGCCGACCGGCTGCCGCGCTTCGAGCACGACGTCGTAGCGGCCCGCATCGAAGCCGCGCGTCTCGAACGCGTGCGCGCCGGCCTGCGTCGCCTGCGCGGCGAGGCTGACGGTGAACGCATGCGTCGCGACGTCGGCGCCGGCCAGGCGCAGCGCGACACGCACGGGCACGTCGGCGACGGCGCTCGCCGACGGATTGCGCACGGTCCAGTCGAGCGCGAGCGGCGGGCCGCCGCGCGGGACCTGCGGTGGCAGCGGCGCCAGCGTGCCGGTCAGCGTGGTCGCCGCCGTCGGCTCGTACGTCACGCGCACGACCGTGTAGCTACCGACGTTGCCGGCGCGGTCGGTCGCCCGCGCGCGAATCGTGTTCGCGCCGGGCGCGAGCGTCGCGCCGATCACCGCGAATGCGCCGTTCGCGTCGGCGAACACCTGCGTGGCGAACGCACCGGCGTCGAGTTCGACCTTGGCGAGCGCTTCGGTCGCGCCGGTTACCGCGATCGTCGGCGTGTCGACGACGGCGCCATCGAGCGGGCTCGAAATCGCCAGCACCGGCGCGTCGAGGTCGATCGCGAACGCGACGCTCGTCTCGCTGCGATTGCCCGCGAGGTCGGTCGCCTCGGCCGCGAGCGTGTAGCTGCCGCTCGCCGCGATCGGCGTGCCCGAGACGTACCCCGCACCGTTCAACGTGATCGACTGCGTCGCCGGATGCGCGTCGGCGATCGTCACCGTCGGCGTCAGCGCGTGCGCGGCAAGATCGCCGTCGGCGACGCCCGCGATCGCGATCGCCGGCGCGGTATTGTCGATCGCGAACGCGATCGGTCCCGCGTTCGCGACGTTGCCGGCCGTGTCGGCCGCGCGCAGCGCGAGCGCGTAGTCGCCGTCGGCGAGCCCCGGCGTCGAACCCGCGTAGTCGCCGGGCGCCGCCGCGTCGGCCTCGAGCGCGAACCACGCGCCGTCGTCGACGCGCGCTTCGACGACGGTCACCGCGCCGAGCGCATCGGTCGCGTGCGCGCGCACCGCGGCCGGCGATCGCAGCACGCTGCCGGCGGCCGGCGCGAGCGCGGTCAGCAGCGGCGCGTCGCGGTCGACGACCTCGACGGTCGCGCGGTCGAGTTCGGTCCACGTGCCGGCGCGTTCGTGTTCGAGCGTTACCGCGACCTGACCCAACGCCCATGTGGCGCTTGCGAATTCGAACGTCTGCGCATGCGTCGCGCCCGGCGCGAAGTCGTGCGTCACGCCGGCTTCGTCGAGCACGGCCGCGCCGGCCGCGATGCGCACGCGCAGGCGCTGCGCCGGCAATGCCTGCGCGCCGCGATTCTCGGCCGTCAGCGTCACCGCCAGCGGCTGGCCGTGCGGCAACTGCGCGAGCGACGGCTGCACGCTGCCGGCAAGGCCTTCGCCGCTCGCGTCGTAGCGCACGCGCGCGGTCGCGGGGCCGCCGACGTTGCCGGCCGCGTCATGCGCCTGCGCGACGAGCGTGTTGTCGCCGAGCGCGAGCGGCACCGCCGCGAAGGTCGCGCGGCCGTCGCTGCCCGCCGTCGCCTGCGCCTGCCACGCGCCGACCTCGAGGACGACCCGCGCGGCGGCTTCGCTCGCGACGACGACGTCGATCGCGCTCGTCGCCACCGTCGCGCCGTCGACCGGCGCCGCGATCGCCACCGCGGGCGCGGTGCGGTCGATGCGGAAGCGCACGAAGCGCTGCGCGAGATTGCCGGCGCGGTCGGTCGCGCGCACGGCGAGCGCGTATTCGCCGTCGGCGTCGATCGTCGTGCCCGAGACGAATATCTCGCCGTTGAGGCGCACGTCGCTCGATGCGAGATTCGCGTCGGCGACGGCGATCGTCGGCACGACCGGCGTCGCCGCGAGATCGCCGTCGGCGACGCCCGCGATCGCGATCGTCGGCGCCGTCGCGTCGACGACGAACGCGCGTTCGGCGCTCGACGCTTCGTTGCCCCAGCTGTCGCGGGCGCGCACGGCGAGGCGGTGCGCGCCGTCGACGAGACCGGCGAGGCCGCGCGCGTACCAGCCGTCCTCGCCGCGCACGAGCGGCTGCCACGCGCCGCCGTCGACGCGCACTTGCACGAGCGCGACCGTCGAGTGCGCGTCGACGACACCGACGCGAAGCGGCACCGCCGCAGGCTGCAGCGTTTCGCCGGCCGGCGTCGCGAGTGTGATCTGCGGCGCCACGCCGTCGACGACGCCGAAACTGCGCCGCGCGAGCGTGCGCCACTGTCCCGCCGCGTCGCCGGGCAGGCGCGCTTCGAGCACGGCCAGATGCGGCACGAGCGCGAGCGGCGGCGCGGTCAGCACGAGCAGGCCCGCGTCGTTCGCACCGGGCGCGAGGTCGAGCGTGCGCTCGGCGTGCGCGACCGCGTCGGGCGAACCCGCTGCCGTCACGCGTACGCGCGCCGCGACGCCCGCGAGCATCGCGTCGCCGCGATTGGCGAGCGTCCAGGCCAGTTCGCCGCCGACGCCGGCCACGAGCGAGTCCGCCGGCGCGAGCGCGAGCGTCCCGGCCAACACGACGCGCGCGACCGGATCGTCGACCGTGACCGACGTTTCCGCGCTGCGGTCGAGATTCGGCGCGGTCAGGCGCAAGCGCAGACCGTAGGCGCCGGACGCGAGGCCCGCGGTATTCCACATGTCTTCTTTGCGCAGTTCGTATCCGGGCAGCAGCGTGCCGAGCGTCTGCTCGGCGACGACGCTTTCGGCGCCGTTCGGCGCGACCGCGACGAGCGCGAGGCGCGCGCCGGCGATCGGCGCGTTGCCGTCGGTGTAGGCGACCGCGCTGCGCACGCGCAGCGCGCCGCCGGCCGTGACGAATGCGACTTCCGGTTCCACGGCCATCATCACGCGCTGCACCGCGGCGATCGCCACCGCGCCGTGGCGCTCGCCGAGCGCCGCGCCGTTCGCGCCGACGAGCCGCGCGCGCAGGCGGTAGTCGCCGGCGAGCACGCCGTCGGCCGGCCACGTCACCGGGCGCGTCCAGCGTTCGCCGGGCGCGAGCGGCCCGACCGGATATTCGCCGAGTTCGTCGACGACGGCGCCCGCCGCGTCGATCGCGGCGAGGCGCACGCGCGCGGCGACGGCGAGATTGGCGACGCCGACCGTGCCGGTCACCGGCTCGCCCGGCGCGAACAGCGTCCGGTCGGGCACGATTTCCACGAGCGGCGCGCCCGGCGCCACGAGCGTCGTCGATGCCTCGGCGCGGTTGTTGTTTTCGTCCGCTTCGGCAACGCGCGCGTCGGCGTCGATCGTCACGCGCAGGCGATACGTGCCCGCGTCGGCGAGCGTGCCGAAGTCGATGTCGACCGCACGCGACGCGCCGGCCGCGAGCGCCGGCAGCGGCGCGTTCCATTGACGGCGCGCGCCGTTCGGCAATGTCAGCTCCGCGCGCACTTCGTTGGCCGGCGCCGCGGCGAGACCGGCGTTGCGCACGTTCACGAGCGCGGCGACGCGGTCGCCCGGCACGGCGTCGGCCGGCACGAAGTAGACATCGGTCGTGCCGATCGCCCAGTCGGGCAGCGTCGCGGCGGCACGCGTCACGACGATCGGCGCCGAGGGCAGGCTCGTCCGGCCGGTCCCGTCGCGCGCCGTCGCGACGAACTCGTGGCGCTGCGCGACGAGCGCGAGCGGCTCGGTGCAGAACCCGCCTTCGGGCATCCGCCAGTTCTGACGTCCCTGGCGCGAGTAGGCGATGTGGCCCGAGGCGAGCCACGCGACCGGTCGCTCCGACGCCCAGAACCGGCTCGCCGGCGCGCCGTCGGACGCGGCGCGCACGTCGACTTCGTAGCCGTCCTGCAGCGCGATCCGCGTGCCGTCCGGCGACCACGCGAGCGCGACGAGCGCGTCGATGCGCGCGAACTGCCGCGTCGTGCCGGCCGCGTCGGCGATGTGCACGACGAACGCGCCGGCGTCGCGCGTCGCGTACGCGTAGCGGCCGTCGTTCGACCAGGCCGGCGCGATGTCCGCCGTCTCCGCGATCGTGCGCAGCGTGCGCGCGGTGCGCGCGTCGACGAGCGCGAGACTCGCCGGCGTGCGCACCAGCAGACGAACGCCGTCGGCCGACCATGCCAGGCCGTTCGCCGCCACATCGATCGCGTCGATACCGTCGACGCGGCGCGCATCGGCGCCGTCGACGCCGGCGATCCACACGCCGGTCGCGAGCGTGCCGCCGGCGCCGCGGTAGCCGCCGGCGAACGCGATGCGCGTCTCGTCCGGCGCGATCGCGAACGCGCGCACGCCGTCGATCTCGATGCCGAGCGCGCGCGGCGCGCGGCCCGGCTCGACGCGTTCGATCGCGCCGGTCGCAACGTCGGCGTAGTACAGCGCGAGGCCGCGCGAGGCCCAGGTCGCGAGCTTGCCGGTGTCCGTCACCGGGCCGAGATCGCCGGCGCGCGCGCCGACGCCAACCGTGCCGTCGCCGCGCAGATACGCGTAGTGGCGGCCGTCCGGCGCGAACGTCAGCACGTCCTCGTCGAGGTACTCGCTCGTTTCGGTTTCGGCGTCGCCGAAGTCGACGGGCACGCTCGCGACGACGATGCCGTCGCGCGCGACGTCCACGATCGTGCCCGCGTCGGCGTAGCCGCAGACCGGCAGTTCCAGCGCCTGCGTCACGAGCGGGCTGCCGGCGACCGTCGGCGCGGTCACGAGCGGCACGCGCAGCGCGGCGCCGACGCGCGGTACGCCGCTCGCGGGCGCGCTGGCGCCGCTCGCGTTGCCGAGCGCGTCGATCGCCTCGACGGTGTACCAGTAGCGCACGCCGTCGGTCAGCGGCTCGTCGCGATAGGCCGTTGCATCGGTGCTGGCGATTTCAACGAAAGGCCCGCCCGACGCGAGCGCGCGGCGGACGCGGAACGACGTCGCCGGCGCGCCGTCGCCGGGCTGCCAGACGAGATCGAGCGCGCCGCCTTCGGCCGACGCCGTCACCGCGAGCGCCCGCGGCACGCCCGGCGCCGGGCCGGCGACGGTCAGCACGACCGTGTTCGACGGCTCGCTGGCGTTGTCGTACGCATCGAGCGCGGTGACCGCGTAAGCGTAGGTGCCGTTCGGCAACGCCGTGTCGACGAACGTGCGCGGCGCGTTCGCCGCGAGCGTCGCGAGCGGCTCGCCGTCGCGCGCGAGCACGTAGCGCGCGACGTCGGCCGACGCGCTCGCGGTCCAGGCGAGCGTCGCGTCGGCGCCGGCGAGCGTGCCGGTCAGCACGACCGGATCGGGCGCCTCGATATCGCCGATATCGGCGACGGCGGGCGCCGAGCGCGCGCTTTCGAAGCCGTAGCGCGTCACGGCCGACACGCGGTAGTCGTAGCGTCCGTCGGGCAGCGTTTCCGACAGCGACGCCGGCGCGATCAGCGGCCGTTCGAGCACGGCGATCTCGCCGAGCGCATACGCGTTCCAGGCCGGCTCGCCGGTGCCGCGCACGACGACGCGCAGCGTATCGGCGCGATACGCCGACGCGGGCACGAGCGACTGTTCGCGCTCGCCGCCGCCGCGCACGCTCGCGATCGTGATCCAGCGGCTGCCGACGCGCGCCTGCAGGTCGACGTTCGGCGGCACGGCGCCGCGCCAGTCGAGGCGTGCCGCGCCGACGAGGACCACGGCGGGCAGTTCGAGCGCGATCGAGGGGTTGTCCTCGCCGTCCGGCTGATCGTGCGACATCGAAAATTCCCACGCGGTCGAGGCATCGCCGTCGACGGCGGCTGCGGGGTCGTAGCCGGACGCCGACGACGCGGCGATGCCGGCGACAGGCCGGTCGGCCTCGACCGGATTGCCGCGGCGGAACACGCGATAGCCGGCGAGATCGGGCTCGGCGTTCGCGTTCCACGTCAGGTCGACGCGATGGTCGGCGACGGCGGCGGCGAGACCCGTCGGCACGGCCGGCACGGTGCCGCGTTCGACGCGCAGGTCGGTCCGGCGGCTGCGGTTGCCGTCGGCGTCGGTCAGCTGCAGCGTCGCATCGTTCGCGCCGAGTTCGAGCGCGACCGCGGCGAGCGCGAAGCGTCCGTCGGCGCCGACCGCGACCGGCGGCAGGTCGAAGTGGCCGGCGGCGTTCTCGACGCGCGCCGCAAGCGTGCCGGACCGCGCGCTGCGGCCGGCGATCGCGACGGACGCCTGCGCCGTCGGTGTCGCCACCGCGTCAAGCGCGAGGCCGAACACGTGCGCGGTCGCTTCGTTCGACGGCGCCGAACGATTGTCCGATGCGTCGACCGCGACGACGCGGTAGCGATAGTCGCCGTCGTCGCGATCGGCATCGGCGTAGGCCGTCGCCGCGACCGGTCCGGCGATTTCGCGCCACTGGCCGTTGTCGAATCCGTAGATGACGTAGCCGGCAACATCGCCCGCGGCGCTCGCGGTCCACGTCAGCGCGACCGTGCCGCCGTCGGCACGCGCCGCGAGCGCGGCCGGCGCGTCGGGCGCCGTCAGATCGGCGTAGGCGACGCGCACGACCGGCGGCGTCGGATCGGCGCGACCGGCCTCGTCGACGGCGATCGCGCGCACGTCGTAGTCGCCGTACGGCAGTGCGCCCGGCGTCCAGTGCGCGCGATACGGTTCGACCGTCAGCGGCACGCCGATATCGGTCCAGCCGGACGCGCCGACGGCGCGATACGCGAACGTCACGCGGGCGACGTCGCGATGATCGGTCGTCGCGAAAATTTCGAGGCTGCTTTCAAAGCGCTCGCCGGGCACCGGCCTGACGAGTTCGAGATCGGGCGCGTCGAAGTCGACCGGGTCCGGCGTCGCCGGCGTCGACGGCGCGCTGATGTTGCCGGCCAGGTCGATCGCGTGCACGACGTAGGCATGTGCGCCGTCGGGGACGGTCGCGTCGAGCCAGCGCGGCTCGCGCACGGCGTACGGACGCAGGTCGCCCGGCGGCGGATTCGGCGCGTTGACGAGCCGGCCGTCGCGATAGACGAGATAGCCGAGCAGATCGGGCTCGACATTCGCGTTCCAGCACACGCGCACGTCGCGGAACGTGCCGCCGAGCGCCGCACACGGCGCGCCGCCCGCGGTCGCGAGCGCCGCCACGACGCCGTCGGGCGCCGCCGGCGCGAGGTTGTCGACGATCACTTCGACCGATGCCGACGCGGCGTTGCCGCTGCGGTCGGCGGCCTCGACGACGAGCCGCACGCGCGCCTCGTCGGCCGTATCGAGCGTGTTCCATGCCGCGAGCGTGCCGTGCTGCACCGGCAGCGTCGCGCGCGCGAGTTCGCGTGCGGCGCCGGGCGGATTCACGGCTTCGAGCGTCACGCGGTACGCGTCGAAGTCGTCGGCGCTGTACGCGGTGCCGGCGACGTCGATCGTGCCGCGCACGCGTTCGCCGGCGGCAGGCCGCGTCAGCGCGACGTGCGGCGCGGTGCGATCGAGCGCGAGCGTCACCGTGTTGCTCGGCGCGCTCTCGTTGCCGGCCGTGTCGATCGCGACGACGCGATACGACGGGCGTCCTTCCGGCGCGTCGACGTCGACGTGGCGCGGCGCGGCCAGCGGCGCCGCGGTGATGCGCACGCCACCGCGGTAGACGTGGTAGCCCGCGAGGTCGTCGGCCGCGACGGCGTTCCACGCGAGCACGACGTTGCGATTGTTCTCGACGCTCCCGACGAGTTGCGTCGGCGCCGGCGGCGGCAGGTCGTCGACGCGCACGCGCGCCTCGTCGGTCGTCGCGAGACCGGCGCGATCGGTCACGGTCAGGCGCAGCACGTAGTCGCCCGACAGCGTCGGCAGCACGAGTTCGGCGAGCGTCGCGCCGTCGACCGGCGCCGTGCCGGTGTAGACCTCGGTCCACACGCCGCCGGGATACGCCGCGGCGCGGATCAGCGCGAGCGTGTACTTCGCGAAATGCGCGTCGGTCGCCGCGCCGGCGACGGTCAGCGCCGGCTTGACGATCGCGTCGTCGGCCGGCGCGTCGATGCGCGCGACCGGCGCGGTGCCGTCGACGGTGACGTGCCGGATCGCCTCGGCCGCGTTGCCGGCGCGGTCGGTCGCGGCGAGCCGCAGGCGGTAGTCGCCGTCGGCGACGCCGGGCGTCCATGCGGCGATCGCGCCGTCGACATCGGCAACGCCCGTCGCGATCGTCGTCCACGCGTCGCTGCCGGCCGGCGCGAAAGACAAGGTATACGAAGCCAGATGTGCATCCGCGACCTTGCCGGCGACCGCGGTCGCCGAAGACGCGGCGATCACGGCCGCGTCGGCCGGCGTCGCGAACGATGCGAGCGGCGCGGTCGCGTCGAGCACGAGGTCGAACGTGCGCTCGGCGCGGTTGCCGGCGCCGTCGCGTGCGGAAAGCCTGAGCGTCAGCGCGCCTTCGGCCGTGCCGGCCGGCACGACGAGGCCGTGCGTGCCCGACGACGTGCCCTGCGCGGTCGCGAGTACCGCGCCGCCGCGGGCCAACGTGGCCTCGAACGCGACGAGATGCGCGTCGGTCGCGCTGAACGAAAGATGCTGTTCCGGCCGCACGAAGCCGGCTGCCGGATCGACGAGCGCGAGCGCCGGTGCGGCGCTGTCGAGCGCGACCGGCAGCAGCGCCTGTTCCGGCGCCGCGACGCCTTGCGGATCGGTCGCGTCGACGACGATCGTGTAGTCGCCGTCCGGCGCGCCGCCGTTCCACGTTGCCGATTGCGTGCCGGTCGCGGCGCCCTGGAACAGGGTCGCGACGGGTTGACCCGTGGAATTGCGAACGTGTACCGAAAGATCGGCCGCGCGGCGCAGCGCGACTTCCACGCGCGTCGCGTCGAGCACGCCGTCGCCGTTCGGCGAGAACAGGGCGGGATTCGCGGCGGCGGCGGCGATCAGCGCGGCGGGATCGCCGAGCACGACCGGCAGCACGATCGCCGCGCGGTTGCCGAACACGTCGTCGGCGCGCAGGCGCAGCTCGACCGGTCCGGTCGCCTGTCCGCGCGACCACGAACCGAGCGTCGGCGCGACGCCGTCCCGCGCGGACATCGGCCACGTGCCGTGCGCGATCGTCTGCCAGTTGTCCGGCGATGCGGCGAGCGCGGCCTCGAGCGTCCAGTTCGCGAGCAGCGCGTCCACGATAGTGCCGCGCACGTTGACGACGGCCTGCGCGAGCGTCGCGCCGGCTTGCGGCGATGCGAACGCGAGCTGCGGCGGCGCGCGCTTGACCCATGCCGGATAGACGAGCGAGCGGGTCTGGCCGCACGCGTCCTTCGCGTCGATGCGGATCGTGTAGGCGCCGTCGGCGACCGGTGCGCCGCCGGCGCGGCCGTCCCACACGATGTCGACGTCGCCGCTCGTGCCGGCGGCGTCGAGCAGCGTCGCGACGGCGGCGCCGCTCGCGTCGACGACGCGCGCGACGACGTCGAGCGTTTCCCTCGCGTCGAGCGAAATCTCGGCACGCGCGAAGCCCGCGCCGCCGTCCGGCGCGACGATCACGTGCTCGACGCCGCCGATCGGCCACGTACGCCGCGGCGGCGCGCGTTCGACGAGTTCCACGCCGCTGTCGAGCACGATCGTCCGCGCGGCGCAGACCGTGCCGCCGGAACCGTTCAGCGCCTTGACCTCGATCGACGCGGCGCCGTCGTACAGCGCCAGCCCGTCGAGCGACGACGACGCGTCACGCCGCCACAGCGGCCGGCCGATCGCGCTCGATCCCGCGATCTTCGCGAGCGCGTCGAGACCGGCGCAGTTGCCGCCGTCGAACTCGAGCCCCTCGTCGGCGAGGCAGCGCCACGACGTCGGCGCGGCACCGGCGCCGATCGACACGCGCCAGCCGACGCGCGACGCGGAATAGACGCTGCCCTCGATCGATTCGGGCAGCTGCGCGGCGCAGACGCGCGCGCCGTCCTGCGGCAGCGCGATCGAAACGTCGGGCGGCACCGTCTCGACCGGCAGCGCCTGCGAGCCGATCTCGGTCCAGGCCGTGGTGCCGTCGCGCACGCTCGATCCCTCGAGCGCGATGCGGTACGTGCCGTCGGGCCAGCCGCGCACGTCGACGTCGAACGGCGGCGGCGTCGCGCCCGGCACGAAATCCACCGGCGTGCTCGTGCGCTCCTGCAGCGTCGCGCCGTCGACGTAGCGCCAACGCAACTGCTGCGGCGCCGGCAGCGCGCCGCGGTCGAGCCGCCAGGTCGCGCGCAGCCTGCCGCTCGGCACGCCGTCGCAACGGTCGGCGACGACCGGCAGGACGCGCAGCGCGAACGCGTACCCTGCCGGCTCGGGCGGCGGGTCCTGGAGCGGGCAGCTCGTGCCGATGCTGCGATGCGCGTAGCCGTCCTCGTCGACGGCGTCGACGACGAGATCGTAGGTGCCGGCGCGCGGCGGCGAGAAATGGAACGTGGCCCCGTCTTCTTCGATCCGCGTCGCCGCCGCGGTGCCGCCCACGCCGGGCTCGCCGCGCAGTTTGAAAGCGAGCGTCGCCGAACGCAGCGTGCCGGCCGTGTAGTCCACGACGGTGGCGATCGGCAATCCCGGGAACGGGCATTCGGGCGGCCCGACGCCGCCGGATTGCACTTGTATATGATTGGACGCGAGCGTCGTGCCGTCGGCGCGTTCGCCGACGAGCCGCACGCGGTAGACGGCGCCGCGCGCGAGACCCTGCGTCGTCATCGGCATCTCGAACTGCGGCGCGCCGGCGCCGGCGAACGGCGTACGCGCGACTTCGAACCACGCCGCGGGCGCATCGCGCGGCGCGGCCTGCAGCGCGACGCTGCGCAGCGACGCCATCGCGGGCACCGCGTAGAGCCAGGCGTCCCGCTCGTCCTCGTCCAGGCGCGCCGGCGCCATGTCGACGGTCGGCGCGTCGTCGGTCAGCGGCGGCGTCTGGTACGGCGCCGGGTAGTCGCGACCGCGGCTCTCGACGCCGCGCAGCACGAGACGCTGCGGCGCCTGCGCGAGCGCGCGCGTCGTCGCGTTGCCGGCCGGATCGGTCGCAACGACCGAGAACGCCGACGCCGCATACGTCGCGAGCGGCACCGGCAGCTCCGCGGACGGCACGACGGCGTCGACGACGAACGGCGTCGCGACGCCGTCGGCGGCGGCGATCGCGTCGATCGACACGAGCACGCCGCTGGCGTCGGCGGCGGCGTACGTCAGCAGCGGTTCGCGCGGGAGGCCGCCACGATCGTCGCGGTAGGCGTCGAGGAGCCGCGCATCGAGCGTCGGCGCGACGGTGTCGACGACGACCCACACCGCGAAGCCGCCGAAGCGGATGCGGTAGCGGCCGTCCGGCTGCGGCGCGCCGCCGTCGTCGCGACCGTCCCACGACAGCGTGTGGCGGCCGAGGTCGCCGGCGCCGTAACTGTGTTCCGTGCGATAGACGACGCTGCCGTCGCCGCGCTCGACGACGAACGCGAGCGACGCCGGCTGGCGCACGCGAAAGCCCACCTCGGCGCGATCCTTCACGCCGTCGCCGTCGGGCGAGATGTGGCGCGACGACACGCCGAAGCCGTCGATATCGGCGCCGCGGCGCGCGTTGACCGCCGTCGTCGCCGTCGTCGCGTTGCCGGCGCGGTCGACCACGCGCAGGCGCACGACGTAGGCGCCGGCCTGGGGCGGCGCCCACGTGAGGAATTCGTCGAGCCGCACCTCGTCGCGGCTCGCCGGCGTCAACGCGTTCCACACGCCGGGCTGCGACGCGAGCGCGTAGTCGAGCTCGTAGTACGCGAAGTTGCGGTCGGCCGCGACGCCGGTCAGTTCGAACGCGTCCGCGACGCTGCGCGACTCGACGAACGCCACGCCGTTGAGCAGCGACGTCGTGACCTTGTCGTAGCGCAGCGCGCGGCTCTCGTCGGGCCACAACTCGTCGCCCGGTCCGACGACGGCGCCGTTGCGCGGCAGTTCGAACGCGCCGCGCGACGGGCTGGCCGCGCCGCCCTGCACGGTGAGCCGCGCGCCGTCGCCCAGCACGAGCACCGGCCAGCCGTCCGGATAGCGCTCGCCGCATGCCGACGCGCCGCCGTCGAAGCGCGGATAGCGCGCGCTGTCGGCCGGCAGCTCGAGGCCGAGCCCGGAACCCTCGCGCAAGGTTTCGACCGTGCCGGCATCGAGATCGACGCGCACGTACTGCGCAACGCCGAGTAGGGGGTACGGTTCGTACGCCGCGAGTCCCGGTGCCGCTTTCGCGCCGGTAAGGCTCGGCACCGCGGGGTAGACGCCGATTTCGTCGAGTTCGACGAACAGCGACGCCGTCGTCGGATCGTAGGCGCCGCGCGGCGACTCGTCGTACGACCCGTTGCCGCACGTCACGCCGAGCAGCGCGACCGACGCGAACGTCGCGACGATCTCGTTCGCGTCTCCGCCCTCGTAGCCGCCGGCCCGTTCGACGCGCGGCAGCGCGACGTCGCCGAGCGCGGCGCCGTCCGCGTTGAAGCGCAGCAGCCGGCGTTCGCGGCCGTCGACGACGACGACTTCGCGCCGCGCATCGAGCCACGCCGCGGTCAGTTCGCGCGTGCCGATCGCGCGATTGCCGAAGATGTCGGGCATCAAGCGATAGCCGTTGTCGCGGTCGACCAGCATCCGGCGCGCGCCGGTGTCGAGATTCACGAGCTCGACCGATTCGCGCGTCGCCGTGCGGCGCCGCACGACCAGACGCGTCGACTGCGCATCGACCTGCGTGCGGGTCTCGCTTCCTTCCGGCGCGTCGGCATCGGACATCTCGATGATCGGCCGCGCCGGATCGCGCGGCACGAACCGGCGCACGAGCCCGTAAGTGGTCACGAGCACGCCGCTCGGCGTCGTGCGCACGTTCTGGTAGCCGAGCGGCATGTCCGGCATCGCGCGGAACGGACGCGCCGCGCCCGTGAGCGCGTCGGCCACGACGTACGTGCGCGAGGACGGGTCGTACAACAGGATCTCGACATCGTCGAACCACCCGACGATCTGGCCCTGCGCGCCGGCGGCGAGCAGCGGCACGATCTCGCCGCTGCCGTCGGCCGCCGCGCGATACGGCCGCGACGCGTTCTGTGCCGAAAAATACGCGTCGAACGCGAGCTCGCGACCCGACGGGCTGTAGGCCACGCGCTGGCCTTCGATGAAACTCGCCCCGCTCTGCGCAACCCACTGCGACGGCACGACCGCCTCGATCCGCGGCAGGCGCAGCGTGTGCGCGCGATACACGCCGGTGTACGAGCGATTGCCGCCGGGACCCGGCAGCACGTCGACATGCAGGCCGTACAGCCAGCCGGCGAATGCGCTGGCGGCCGGCGGAATGCGGCCGGACGAGGCCTGCAGCGACGCGTTGTCGCCGAACGTGGTGCCGATCGCGTACGGCGTGCCGATCGCCTCGATCACCGACGAGCGGTTGTTGTCGACCGTCACGACGAGCTCGCCGTGCGCCGGCCCGCCGGCCGTCGCGACGACGATGCGGTAGTCGCCGTCCGCGGCGATGCGGCCGTACGCGTCGCGGCCGTCCCAGATCACCTGCCCGCGCCCGTCGCCGCTCGTCGCGACGCCGTCGTAGCGGCGCAGTTCGTAGCCCGAGCCGTTGACGACGCGCACCGTCGCGTCGCCGCCGGCCGGCAGGCGGAACACCACCGCGGTCGCGTCGCGTACGCCGTCGCCGTTCGGCGAGATGTAGCGTTCACTGGTGAACAAATTGCCGTTCTGCACATCGACCGGCAAGGTCGCGCGATTGTTGTCGTTCGTCAGCTCTCGCACGGTGTCGGCGGGGTCGGCTTCCACCGACACCGCGCGCACGTTCGCACCGAACGTCCAGTGCCATTGCAACTCCACGCTGCCGCCGGCCGGCAGCACGGCGATCGTTTCGGTGCCGATCGGCGCCGCCGCGCCGTCGCCTTCGGCGAAGCGAACGGCGACGTCGCGGGCATCCTGCTGTCCGAGATTGCGCACGGTCACGCGCGCGACGACCGGCTCGCCGGCCACCGGCAGCGCCGGCGTCAGTACGATGCCGGCGAGCGACACCGCGGCGTCGGGCAGCGACAACACTTCGAGCGGCTTGATCGCGACGTTGTTCGCCTCGTCGATTTCGGCGACCGCGGCATCGGCGTCGACGAGCGCGTACAGCGTCGGCGTGCCGTACACGTCGAGGTCGGGTACGACGACCGCGACCGTCGTTTCGGCCGAACCGGCGAGGCCCGCGACCGTCGTGCTGCCGATCCGCGCCGCACCGAGCCGCGGATCGCCCGCGTAGACGCCGACGGCAAACGGCGTCGTCACGTCCGGTCCGAAGTTGCGCACGCGCAGCGACGCGGTGACCGATCGACCCTGCAGCGCGGGCGTCGGCGTGAATTCGAGACTCTCGACCACCGCGGCGAGATCCGGACTGTCGGCCGCCGCCACCGTGAAATCCAGCTGCGCGGCGTTGTTGTCTTCGCGCGCCTCGGCGACCTGGCCGGCCGGGTCGAGCACGACGCGCAGCTGCGCCGCGCCCGCGGCCGGCGCGCGCCACGCCAGCTGCCGCCGCGCCGTCGCGCCGGCGGCGAGTTCGATCGGCGCGTCGAATACCGTATACGTCGTCCCGTTCTGTACGATTTGCGCGCGCAGCACGGCCGGCGGCGTCGCCAGCGTGCCGCGGTTGTGCACGTCGACGCGCAGCGTCGCGTCGCGGCCGGCGACCGCGGCGCCGACGAGCGCGAGATCGCCCGCGCCGACCTCGAGGTCGACCGATTCTCCGAAGCCGAGCGTCAGCCGCGCTTCGTTGTTGTCTTCGCGCGCTTCGGCGATGACGCCGTCCGGGTCGGCCCGCACGACGAGCGCGAGCGCGTTCGCCTGCGCGATCGTGAAGGCGAGATCGAGCGGCGCGCTGCCGCGCGGCGGCACGTCGAGCGTCGCTTCGGCGAGCACCGCCGCCGGCGCCGACGCGGCATGCAGCGTCACGCGCACGCCCGTCGCCGCGGTGCGGCCGAGATTGCGCACGACGCCGGTCAGGCGCACGTTCGCGGGCAGTTGCGCGACGGTGCCGGGATCGAGCGACAGCGCCGCCGCGGTCAGCTGCAGATCGGCCGCGAGCGGCGCTTCGCCGACGGTCAGCGCGAGCGTCGCGCGGTTGTCGTCTTCGCGCAGTTCGGGCACGGCCTGGTCGGCGTCGACGACGAGATGGATCGCGTGTGCGCCCGCGCGGCCGGTCGTGTCCCACATCGTCGCGATCGACTGGCGCGAACCCGGCAGCACCGCAGGCACGGCCACGTCGGCGCCGATCTGCACGCCGCCGGCATCCGGATCGCCGTCGTACCAGCGCGCGACGGTCGCCGGCGCCGCGGCGTTGCCGGCGTTGACGACCGACGCGGCGAGCGTCACGCGCTCGCCGTCGGACGGCGCGGCGGGCGCGGCGACGATCGCGTCGGGCACCGCGAGATTCACGCGCGCGTCGTTCGCGCTCGCGAGCGCGGCGGTCGCCGTGAGATACACGCTGCCGCCCCAGTCGCCGTCGACCTGCTGCCGCGCGCGCACGAACGCGCGTGCGCCGGCGACGCCCGACGCGTCGAGCGGAATCTTCCCGACCAGCGAAAACAATTCGATCGTATCGGCGAGCGACGCGTTCGCGCCCTGGCCGTAGCCGTTGCCGATGCGGCGCCCGTCGAGCCACGTGCCGGCACGCGACGCGGCGGCACGGTGCGCGGCGTCGCCGCTCGCGCCGAGCACGCGCGCGGCATGCAGCGTCGGCAGCAGGCGTCCTCGCCCGCCGGCCGTCGCACCGTAGCTGCCGTCGGCGTTCTGCGCGGGCACCAGTGCGCCGAGCGCGGCGTCGACGGCGGTACTGCCGGGCGCGTGGGTTGCCACGAGATCGGCGACGAGCGCCGTGTCGAACGGACTCGCCGCGTAGCCGTCTGCGAGTCCCCAACCGTCGTCCGGTGCCGCTGCCGCGGCGAGCGCGTCGCGATGCGCCGCGTCGCGCGTCGCGAGGTAGCGCCACGCGGCCTCGTCGTTGCTCGCGACGGTGCGCTGCGCGATCCAGGCGCGCGCGCGCGCGATGGCCGGCGACGCCGGCGCCAGCGCTTCCAGCGCGCGCAGCGCCGCGACGGTGTCGCGCATTGCGGTCGCGGCGCGATCCTGCCAGTGGCCGTCGGCGGCCTGGCGCGCCTCGATCCACGCCACCGCCGC
The DNA here is from genome assembly GCF_025717065.2 of Tahibacter soli. Classification (GTDB taxonomy): domain Bacteria; phylum Pseudomonadota; class Gammaproteobacteria; order Xanthomonadales; family Rhodanobacteraceae; genus Tahibacter; species Tahibacter soli. The sequence goes on from NZ_JAOVZO020000018.1 coordinate 165,425, forward strand.
GGCGTTGCCGGGCGCGGTTGCCGCATCGCCGCTGCCGGCGAGTATCTCGGGCAGCGCGGGCACTGTCGCATTGTCGCGTTCGGTAAAAATGCGCAGACGCGCGCGGCCGTCGGTCATCTGCGCGAAGCGCTGCTGAAAGCGCGTGCGGAGCGATTCGAGCGAATACAGCAGCTGCGGCGTCACCTGCTCGCCGGGACGCGTGAGCAGGATCAGCGCCGCGCGAAACTCCTTCGGCGAATCGGCCGCGGCCGGCACGCGCGCGCCGTTGGCCGCGACGATCTGCTCGATCGTCACCGTTTCGGGCTGCCCGCCGGTCACCGCGCCGAGCAGCGGATACGCGTTCGCGTCGCCGTCGCCGTTGCGGATCAGCGTGACCGGCGCGACTTCGCCGGGCGCGGCAAAGCCCGCCGCGTAGAGATCCAGGTCCGAATAGCGGCGCCGCACCGCGACGCTCTCGAAGCTGCCGTCGTCGCGCCGGCGCCAGTCGTTGCCGTACATCGTCGACGCGTCGCTGTCGAGAAAGAAGCTCCAGTGCGCGCCTTCGCGGCCGATCAGCGCACCGCTGTCGGCGCCGCCGGCGTCGCGATAGCGCAGTCGCGCGCCCCAGCGGTGCATCAGTTCGTGCGCGAGCACGTCGAGCGACGCCTCGTAGCGCGCGTCGCGCGGTTTGAGTTCGTAGCGGCTCGTCGCCGCCATGTCGATGTAGCCCTGCAGGCGGCCGGCGCTGCCGAACGCGGCGCTGTAGTCGAACGTATCGCTGCCGATGCCGGCGACGTCGTTCCTGATCGCGTTGTAGAACGCCGTCGCGTCGCCCGTCTCGAACTCGAACGTGGTGAACGCGATCAGAAAATCGTAGGCGTCGGGATGCTGCGACAGGAACGCGGTCGCGACGTTCTGGCGCGGCGCGGTCTGGCCGCGGTCGTAGTTGCCGTCGATCTGCATCACCGTGACGTTGCCGATGTCGGTCGACGTCAACACGGCCTTCGCCGGTGCGCCGCTCCTGGCCGGCTGCGGCATCACGACGCAGTCGGCGAGCGCGTGGTCGGTCGACGCGTGCGCGGCGGGAACGCCGGCTGCGAACGCGAGCGCGGTCGCGAGGCGGAGCAGTCGGCGGGTTCCGTGCATCATGGCTTTCCTGGCTTGGCCGGCTTGCGCGCGCCCGAGCGCGGCTCGGTGCGGACGGTGACTTCCGTGGTCGGCTGCGGCTGCTGCGCCGCTTCGAGTTTGGCGAGCGCCGCGGGGTCGACGCGCTCGCCGACGCTCAGCTGCATCTGCAGGCGCCGGCCGTTGAGACGCCGCTGCGCATCGAGTACGACGCGCGCGTCGCGCACCGCGGAGAGCGTCCACGGCGCGCCGGGCAGCGCATCGCCGACGACGAGTTTGCGTTGCGCGCCGCCGACGTCGAACACGGCGGCACGGGCGTCCGCGGCGGCGGCCAGCAGCGTCAGCGGCGGCGCGGTCGGCACAGCCGGCGCCTGCGCAGCGGCGTGGCCCGCGGCAAACGCGAGCGCCGCGATGCGGATCGCCGCCCGTCGAATGACGGACGCGAATTTCACCGTGCGGCAAACCTGCGCGCGCGCGACGACGGTGCGATTCGCCCTGCCGGTACGGCAGTCCTGAGCTTTCATGCCGACCCCCAAACCCGTATCCAAGACAGACGCCTGCCCGCACCGCTTCGCGAGAAGCAGTGTCGGTCCGAGGAATTCGGCGCGCACGAAGCCGCCGTCGACCGCACGGTGCGTCGCTGCGCGATGAGACCCCTGGTCGAACGGCCGACGACGACCGATCGGGCTGGCGACGCCGGGGCTGTGCGCCGCACTGCGGCGGCACACGGCTCGCTCCTGCAAAGCGACCCCGGCGTGCGGCAATCGTATTACGCCGTGATTCGTACTTGCCAGCGCTTGCGCTCGCGCATCGGCGACATTTCGCGGTCGCGTATACGAACGGCACTGCCGCATATGCGGACGGCACGGGCGCGCCGGGTTTTTTTCGACCCGGCGCCGCGTGCCGGCCGACCCGCCGTGCTTAACCGATTCTTGACGCCGTCGCGCGGCGCGATGCAATCGCTGCGATTTCGCCGCCCGGCGTGTGTGAAATTCGTCGCGAATGACACTACATATTCCGAAGTATCGTTATCCACAGTGGTTATCGATACTTTTCCACTCGGGAACTCGAAAAGCGTTCGCGGATGGAATCCCCGTAGGACATGACCAAGGACTCATTCATGCATATGTTTCGATGGATCGGCATTCTCGTTTTGTCGCTCGCGGCGGGCGGCGCGTACGCGTTCTGCGTCCCCGGCGACGTCGACGTCTGCTACGTCAACGGCGTGCAGGGCACGCGCACGTGCGGCAGCAACGGCATGTACGGCCAGTGCCAGGTGCCGCAGCCGCCGGCCCCGCCGCGCTTCACCATACAGCCGAAATACAAGGTACTCACCGTCGTCTACGCGCCGCCCGGCACGGCCGGCGGCGGCAGCACGAGCGCCGTCAGCTACGCGAGCGGCAGCACGTCGGGCTCGACCGTCAGCACGGCGAACGCGTTCAAGCAGGCGTATTCCGTGACCGCGTCGACCGGGGCCGGCTGGCTCGGCAGCGGCGGCGAGATCAGCGCGAATTTCGGCTATTCCCGCAACGCGACGAATACGCAGGCGATCGACATCAAGAAATCGGGCACGACGACGATCGCGCATCGCGGTCCGTCCGTGAACGGCATCGATCACGACCGCGACCAGATCTGGCTGTGGCTCAACCCGAAGGTCGACGTCGTGCTCGACACGTCGGTCACCACGTGGTCGGTCGTCGGCGGACAGCCGATGGACATCCAGTACGTCTACGTCGGCCATCTGAAAGACCCGACGCAGATGCCGCCGGGCGTCGCGTCGCGGCTCGCCGTCTACGACATCACGCCGGCCGACTATCCGGAAATCCTCAAGGCGAACCCGTTCGCCAACGGCGCCACGACGATCGACACGAACCGCTACAAGTCGCTGCAGACCACGTTTCCGTACGAGCCGCCGTTCGCGCCGGGCGATCCGATTCCGACGTTCAGCTTCAACGCCTCGTATTCGACCACCTCGACGAGCACGACCCAGACGAGCAACGAATACAGCACCGGCTTCAAGGTGACGGCCGGCGTCAACGTCGCCTTGTTCAAGGCGAAACTCGTCTCGGAAAACAAATGGACGTGGACCGACACCGACACGCGCGGCACGTCGACCGGCACGAACGAAACGGCGCAGGTGACGATCGGCGGACCGTCGTACGGCTACACCGGTCCGACCGACATCGCTGTGTACTACGACACGGTCTACAAGTCGTTCATGTTTACGACGGTCGAAGGCCCGCTGTTTGCGTCGGTGCAGGGCAAGCTCACGAGCGCGTCGAAGGAATCGGTCGCCGGACGCGAGGTCGTGCTGACCGCCGCCGACGGCACGCAGTACCGCACGTTCACCAACGCGCGCGGCGAGTACCGCTTCCACGACAAGGTCGGCGGCGCGTTCCGCGTGCGGAGCGAAACGACCGAGCGCGCGGGCACCGCGTCGCTCGTCGGCGACGGCGCGAGCGTCGATCTGATCGTTCCGTGATCGCGTGCGAGAACCCCGCGGCGACGCGGGGTTCTCGCCGTATCATCGTGGCCCCGACCCGGAGGCCGCGCCGATGAACCCGACCCGCCGACTGCTCGATCTCTTCGGCGTCGCGCTGCCGATCGTGCAGGCGCCGATGGCCGGCTGCGACACGCCGCGGCTCGCAAGCGCCGTCGCCGCCGCGGGCGGCCTCGGCTCGCTCGCCTGCGCGATGCGCGACGCGGACGCGATACGCGCCGCCGTCGACGCGTTCCGCCGCGACGGCGACCGTCCGCTGAATCTCAATTTCTTCTGCCATCGCGAGCCCGAAGCCGATGCCGCGCGGCAGGCGGCGTGGCGCGCCGCGCTCGCGCCGTACTACGCCGAGTTCGGCCTCGACGCCGACGCGCCGTTGCCGGCGGCGTCGCGGCGCCCGTTCGACGAGGCGGCGTGCGCGCTCGTCGAAACGCTGCGCCCGCGCGTGGTGAGCTTCCATTTCGGCCTGCCGTCGCCCGAGCTGTTCGCGCGCGTGCGAGCGGCGGGCGCCGCCGTGATCGCTTCGGCGACGACCGTCGCCGAAGCGACGCATCTCGCCGAACGCGGCTGCGACGCGGTCATCGCGATGGGCGCCGAGGCCGGCGGCCATCGCGGCAGTTTTCTCGTCGACGACATGACGCGCCAGGTCGGCACGTTCGCGCTCGTGCCGCAGATCGTCGACGCGGTGGACGTACCCGTGATCGCGGCCGGCGGCATCGCGGACGCGCGCGGCGTCGCCGCGGCGTTCGCGCTCGGCGCGGGCGCGGTGCAGATCGGCACCGCGTACCTGCTCTGCGACGAGGCGCAGGTGTCGGCGCCGCATCGCGCGGCGCTCGCGAGCGCGACAGCGGACGGCACCGCGATCACGAACGTGTTCACGGGCCGGCCGGCGCGCTCGATCGTCAACCGTGCGGTGCGCGAACTCGGGCCGATGTCTCGTACCGCGCCGGCGTTCCCGCTCGCCGCTGCAGCATTGTTGCCTTTGCGACAAAGCGCGGAAGCGCAAGGCAGCGGCGACTTCTCGCCGCTGTGGTCGGGCCAGGGCGCGCCGCTCGTGCGCGCGACGAGCGCGGCGCGGCTCACCCGGGCGCTCGCGCTCGGGCTGCCCGATGCTTCGGGATTGCCGAAGCAATAACGCGGCCTAGAATCGGCCGCATGTCCAACGCCGCCGACATCGCCGAACGCATCGCGCGCCTGTATCCGGCCGTCTACGAACTGCTGCACGCGCGCTGGGGCAAGACCGAGAAGCGGCCGACGCCCGAAACGCTCGCGGTGCTGCAGCATCTCGCGCGCAGCGGGCCGCTGACGGTCAGCGAGGCGGCGAAGCATTTCGATCGCGCGTTGTCGGCCGTGAGCGAACTCGTCGACCGCATCGAAGGCAACGGCTGGATCGCGCGCAGCCCCGACGGCCGCGACCGCCGTCGCACGCTGCTGTGGCTGACCGACGACGGCATCGCGGTGCTCGATCGCGCACACGACGTGCTGTCGCGCGACGCGCTGACGGCCGCGGTCGAACGCATGACGCCGGCGCAGCGCGATCAGCTCGTCGACGGCCTGAACGCGCTCGTGGCGGCGGCGCGAACCCTCACCCCGAACCCGGAGAACCGCGATGACCCATTCCTGCGAAAGCTGCGGCATGCAGATCGAAAGCGGCGCGTACTGCAGCTACTGCGTCGACGACCAGGGTCGATTGCAGCCGTTCGAAGAACGTTTCGAACGCATGGTGCAGTGGGTGCTCGGCCGCGAACCGGACGTGCCGCGCGACGTCGCCGAGCAGCGCACGCGCGACTACATGCGCAGGATGCCGGCGTGGAAGGAGCACCCGTCGCTGCGCGACGCCCTGGGCGGATAGCCACGCTTCGCGCTACGCTCGCGCCTCGCACGCTCCCACCGTTCGAGGCGCCATGATCACCACCGCACGTCCGCTGCGCCGCGCCCTCGCGGCGCTCCTTGTGTGTATCGCCGGCAGCACGACCGCGCTCGCCGCCACCGATGCCGCGCTCGCCGCGCGCATCGACCGCGTGCTGGCGAAAACGCCGCTCGTCGACGGTCACAACGACCTGCCGTGGGAAATCCACGACCGCTATCCGGGCCCCGACCTGCTCGATCTTTCCGCCGATACCGCGAGGCTCGCACCGCCGAAGCCGGGTGCCTCGCCGCTGATGACCGACATTCCGCGCCTGCGCGCCGGGCGCGTCGGCGCGCAGTTCTGGTCGGTGTGGATCTCGCCGAAGATCACCGGCGCCGACGCGATCAAGCTGACGATCGAACAGATCGACCTCGTGCACGCGATGACGTCGCGCTATCCGAACGACTTCGCGTTCGCGACGAGCGCCGACGACATCGTACGAATCCACAAGGCGAAAAAGATCGCCTCGCTGATCGGCGTGGAAGGCGGCCACCAGATCGGCAACTCGCTGCCCGCGCTGCGGCAGATGTACGCGCTCGGCGTGCGCTACCTCACGCTCACGCACACCTCGAACACCGACTGGGCCGACTCGGCGACCGACACGCCCAAATTCGGCGGACTCACGGCGTTCGGCCGCGAGATCGTGCGCGAAATGAACCGGCTCGGCATGCTGGTGGACCTGAGCCACGTATCGCCCGACACGATGAAGGCGACGCTCGCGATCGCGCAGGCGCCGGTGATCTTCTCGCACTCCGGCGCGCGCGGGCTGATCGACCATCCGCGCGGCGTGCCCGACGACGTGCTCAAGCTCGTCGCGAAGAACGGCGGCATCGTCATGGTGAATTTCTATCCCGGCTACGTCTCGGCCGACTACGCGCGCTGGGAAGCCGACAAGGCCGCCGAAACCGCGCGCTACAACGCGCCGCCCTACTCCGGCCTGTACATCGGCCAGCCCGAACGCGCGAAGGCCGCGCTCGCCGAATGGGAAAAAGCACACCCGGCGCCGCCGGTGACGATCGCGATGGTGGCCGACCATTTCGACCACATCCGCAAGGTGGCCGGCGTCGACCATGTGGGCATCGGCTCGGACTTCGACGGCATCCCCGTGACGCCCGCGGGCCTCGACGGCCCGGACAAATACCCCGCGCTGCTCGCCGAACTCGCGCGGCGCGGCTGGACCGACGACGAACTCGCGAAGGCGGCCGGCGCGAACCTGTTGCGCGTGATGCGCGGTGCCGAAGCGGCGGCGAAAAAGCTGCAGGCGACCGAGCGGCCGTCGTTCGCGACGATCGAGACGCTCGACAAGGCGAAGTAGCGCGTCGAATGCCGCGGCGTTCGGTTCGTGCGCCGCGGCGGATTGTTCCGGCAACACATCGCCGGAGCCTCGTCATGAACCGCCGCATCGTCGCGATCGGTCGCGCGGCGAGCCGACCGTTCGAACTGCCGGTGCGCCTCGAACCCGACGTCGCACGCCTGACCGCCGCCGGCGTGCCGGACCGGACGCTCGCGGGCCCGGGCCGCTTTCCGATCGGACGCTGGCTGGCGCGTGCCGGCGTACTCGCCACCAATGCCGGCGTCCGCGCGTCGATCGACGGCGTCGCCGTGCAGAGCGACGGCAAGATCGTCGTTGCCGGCAGCGCGCAGACGCCGAGCGGCACCGACAGCGTGATCGACCGGTTGAGCGCGAACGGCGCGCTCGATCCTGCGTTCGGCAATCTCGCGACGGACAAGTCGCGCATCTGGTACGTCGTCGGACAGGACGACGTCGCCGAAGCCGTGACGGTGAGCGAACTGCCGACGCGGCGGATCGTCGTGGCGGGCCATACGAAAACCGCGGCGGGCGACTACGACATGGCAGTCGGCGTGCTCGACGCGGGCGGCGTCGCCGACATCGGATTCGACGGGGACGGACGCATGACGATCCCGTTCAACCTCGGCGGCACGAACCGCGATGTCGCCGCCTCGGTGAAAATTCAATCGAAAATCCAGACGATCGGCGGATTTCCGGTCGTTACACGCGAGATCGTGCTCGCGGGCGTTGCGGCGAATGTGCCGAATGCGCCGTCGCATACGGCGTTCGCGCTGGCGCAAGTGGCTTTCGACGGCACGCTCGACCCGACGTTCGGCGACGGCGGCAAGAGCACGTTCGCATGGGACGTCGACGGCGACGGCGTACCGAACGACGGCGGCGCGCTGGCGATGGACGATCAGGGAACGATGGCGATCGTCGGCGGCAAGACGATGGTGTTGCGAGGGGACGGGTCGGACGATCTGGCCTGGGTGGTGGCGAGGGTGGTGCTGGAGCCGTGAGGGCGCGGCGGTTCTGCGTGTCCGGACGGCGGTGCATCCGGAATTCTCTGACGCCGAGCCGATCAGGCCACACGAGTCCGCTTCGGCGGCGCGATGAGGCTCGCAGCAGGAATGCCGAAATCCGAGTGCAGGCGCCACACCATCTTCAACGTCAGACGGCGTTTGCCGGACAGCACTTCGTAGACGCGATTGGGCTTGCCGATGGCGGGTGCGAGGTCCTTCGGCGACAGGCCCAGTTGCTCCATGCGGAACTTGATGGCTTCGATCGGATCGGGCAAGTCGATCGGAAAAGTCTTGGCCTCGTAGGCCTCGATGAGCGTCGTCAGAATCTCGAAGTAGTCGCCGCGCTCCGACCCGGGCTCAGGCTGGTCGTCGAACATCGCGGACGCTTCGCGCAAGGCGGCGCGATAGTCGTCGTCGGTGTGGATCGGTCGGATGTTCATGGGATTACTCTTGGGAAACGGTGTTGGCGTCGATGTCGTCGTACTGCTGATGCGTACCGATGAACTTGATGTAGGCGGCGCCGAATTCGTACGCCACGGCGACGATGAGTCGATAGTCGTTGCCCTTGATGTTGAACACGACGCGCCGGTTCTTGAGGATGCTGGCCGAACGGTAATAGTGCTTGATGTCGTTCGGCGTACGCCAAACGGCGCTCCTGGCTTCGTCGCACCAGGCTTTCAAGGGCTGCTCGGCATCGGGATGACGCTCCCAAAACTCCCTGAGCTTCGCGATCGAAACGATCTTCATGGGCTCCGACCAGTCCCAATTTGGGACTCGCTGTGATAGTGGCGTCGATGACGCGGGAAGTCAACGTTCTTGCCTACTCGCTCAGTTCGCTCTCGAAGCCGGCTCGGCAAGATTCCAGCGCACCTACCAGTTCGACCACGTAGGACATCAGCCACGCGAAGCTCGCAAGATCGTCGGGGTCGATCGGATTCTCCACATCCTGGCAATGCGCCAAAGCATGGTGCTCGCGACGCGCAAACCTTCAAGCAGACAGGTGCGACCGGACTCGGCCGCATGCCAAATGCGGTCAGCATCGAGAGGCGCGTCGGAAGCGGGACGGACAATCAAGTCGGTGATGCTGGGTTCGGAATCGAGCACGGCACTTCTCCTTCGTTGGGGGAGGAATCTATGAAGCACTAGTGCTTTGTAGCACTGGTGCTTCGTAGATGTAAAGCACTCGTGCTGAGACACTGCGCGTCATGGCCAGAGATCAACCACAAATCAACATTCGGATTCCCGCCGAACTGCGCGACAGACTCGACAAGGCGATGGAGAAGTCAGGCCGTTCGTTGACGGCCGAGATCGTCGCCCGGCTGGAGCAGTCGCTCCTTCAGGCGAGCGCGGACCCGCAAGCAGATGCCGTCATTCGGTACATGCTCGCGTTGAATGCCTACGAGGCTCGGAAAGATTCCGTGTCGAGAATGGTCGATGAGTTCGGGCGCAAGAAGCGCAAGACGGAAGAAGAGCGTGCGGCGATCCATGCTGCGCAAGCGGAACTCATTCTTGTGGCTGGCGTGCTCGATCGTCTCAAGCTTGAGTTCGAAAGCGTCGTTGAGCGTTCCGCAGCAAGTTGAGCGTATTGACCCAGCGTTCCGAATCGTAAGCGTCCAGATTTGCATCGCAACTCTAGAGAAGTCGGTGAGCCTCAAGCCAGCGTCTGTACTTCGAATACTCTGGCTGATCAATTTCCCTGTATTGATCTGCAAATGACTTGTAGAGCTTCACCATCTGCTCATGAGTCAGACGCAGTGCGTCAAAAGCGATCTCCGCATCAAACTCACAAGCAAGATCAATACATTCGACAGATCGGACAAATTCGTCCGGGGGGCAGTACGCGTGATTTTCTACATAATGGACTATTAGCGCAGGAGCCGCAAAGTACGAGCCTAAGTTCGTTTTGTCCGGCACCAATATCTCGCCATTCCCCTTTGGCCTGTCAGCCTCCCCCGAGAATTTCTCGACAGCACAAATAGAACAATAGTGGTAGCCCCGCATACGATTAAACGTATACAGCCTCGGATAGGAAGCTCGACCGATCTCTCGCAAATTACGCAGCGCGAGATCCGAAACCGCCCCAAATTCATACTCAAAACCAGACTCCAACCACCCAATGTTCTTAATCTTGGAAATTGGATTTACGCGAACGTAATCAGAAAGATCCGCATAGCGCATTTCAACCCCTACTCGTCATGATAAACCGCACACACAGACCATTCCAAACACCTTGATTTTCTCCAAGTATTTCAGAAAGACTGATCGGTCGATCCGTTGAGTATGACTCGAAGAAATTCTGGACACCCAAGCTTTGGGTCAGTGCATGCCGGCGATCGTCATGCCTACGACGTGACGTCATTCTGGCGGCGGCGCATCAGGTGATTGCCGCCGAGCCACGCACGAATTTTCCGAACCTTGAATGCCCGGAGTTGCGCCACGAATTTTCTGAACCTTGAGTGTCCGGAGTTGCGCCATCCGAAGTTGCGTCGCCAGAGTTGTGTCCATGTCGTTGCATTCCGTACACCCAAACCCGGCGCTATCTCGTTAGCGTGTCAGCTGCGTTCAACATCGAAAACCCTACGATAAATTCCTTCCGCCCATTTTTTTACTTCGCCGGCATCCTCGAACTCGTTTGCGGTAAGATCATTAATATCTTGCAGTGGAACCTCGTCGTTACTGATCAATTGCAAGAACTGTTTCCGAAGCGCGTCAATATCCAAACCCAATTCACTCGATCGTATCTTGTCCCTGAGATCATCTACACAACACCATTCGACATGCAAAAAATCCCTCATGACTCGCTTCAGAGGGTCATCTGGGTGATCGACTTCGCCGAGCTTCTTCATTTTATAAAATCATGAGTACGGGAACGCGCGGAATTTTTCCGCAATTGAATTTTGGACACTCAAGCATTGCACGTACTCGGAATTCTGGAGCAATGGCTGGAAGCGGTCCAAGCTACCCGGTTGCACCAGTATCCGCATGCCTTGGTGGGTGTGCGTATAGACGGGAAACAATGACCGCCTACGATGAATTTCGGTGGTCCGAAACCGGTTCGCGTACTGATCAGTCAAGACGCTTCGTTATGACGATGCAACCGATCAGGTCGTCGCTTTCACCTGCAACTCCGATGATCGAATGTCGCTCATCGACAAAAGCAAATTCCGAAACACGAAGATCCCTTGGAAGCCCCTCAAGCGCTTCGATCAGTTCCCTGATCCCTTCAAGACGGGCGCCGGTAAGCTTCGACACTTCCAAACGACGCTTGAGCGAAGGAACAAGATCGCGACCACTCCCCGAAAAGGAGGTTGGCCCCAGTCTTCGCAACTCGTAATCTTCCAGAATAGCAGCCGCTTCAGTTGCCCAAGACACTCTCGGGAACCGCTTGAGCTCAACCACCAAGCGTTCTTTGCTGATCACCATTTCACCTCGGCGCCAAAACACAGCAACCTTCTCGAACCCCGCGCAACAGGAGCTCGTCCTCCTGATAGTAGTCGGGAGAAGTCTCCCAGCGCCATTGCACTCCAGGAGGCGGAGCACCGGCCTCGACCCTAAGTACTACGCCGTTTTCTCCGGCCCGGGCGAGAGCATATTCCTTTCTACGCGTCCAAGAGGTGTACGGGCTATCCGCCCAAACCCTGTTTTCATAATTTTCATCACTAACACCCGCCCTCCCGCCCTCCGGACTTTTCCACAAGAACGAACGAAAAAACATATCCCGCACTTCATCGTAAGCGTCCGGCGCCGCCACATTCTCGAACCCGATCATCAGAGCAATGCTTGTCGCTCACCTTCTCAGAGCGCCAAACGTGCAAGCATCGAAGACCGAAGCATTCTGGCGTCGTCACGTTGAAGCGTGGCGATCGAGCGGCCTGACGCAGAAGCAATATGGCGCCAAGCTTGGTATCAATGCGTTGACGTTGGCGCATTGGAGCTACCTGCTCAAGCGCAAGTCGAGCACGCCTGGGCAAGCTCTGGTGCCGGTCCGCGTGGTCGGCAACACACTGCCGGCGACCATCGAGTTGCAGCATGGCGCCTGGCGTATCGCCGTGCCGGTCGGAACGGATCCACGCTGGCTCGCTGCATTGATCCGCGAGACCTTGGCATGTTGAGCCCGACGTCATGGTGGATCGCGGTGGAGCCGATCGATCTGCGTCGTGGCATGGATGGCTTGTTGACGGCGATTGCGATGCAGTTCGGTCACGACGGACTCGCCGGTGGCGCGTACGTGTTCCGCAATCGCAGCGCCACGCGGATCAAGGTGATCTGCGCCGACGGCAGCGGCGTGTGGATGTGCGTGCGGCGCTTGCGCGAAGGCCGCTTCATCTGGCCGCGCAGCAGCGATCGCGTCTGCGAGATCGACGCGCAGTCGTTCGCGTGGTTATGCACGGGTGTGGACTGGCATCGATTGTGCGCAAAACCGCTGGCCGGCGCGCTGGTATAACTTTACAATCGGCGCATGAGTGTTGATGCATCGACCAACGACGATCTGCAAACGCGGTTGCGCGAAGCGCTGGCTGCGTTGGCTGACCGCGATGCCCTCATTGCCCAGCGCGATGCACAGATTACCGAGATGGCAGCGGTCGGCGCTTACCGCGCCGCGCGCATCAAGGTTCTCGAAGCACAGATGGCGGCGATGAACCGCGCCCTGTACGGCCGCCGTTCCGAACAACTCGACCCGGCCCAGCGGCAGCTGTTCGAGGAGTCGCTCGAAGAAGACATCGTCGCGATACAGACGGAGCTGGAGACGCTCAAGGAATCGCCGTCTGCACCGCGGCGCCAGCCCAAGCGCCTGCCGTTGCCGGAACACCTGCCGCGCGAGGAGGTTCGTCACGAGCCCGCCTCGTGCACGTGCACGCAGTGCGGCAACGCGCTGACGCCGATGGGCGAAGACGTCACCGAGCAGCTCGACTGCAAGCCGGCCGAGTTCTTCGTGCGCCGCCACATCTATCCGAAGTACGCGTGTCGCGCGTGCGAGACGGTGACGGCCGCTCCGAGCCAGGCGAGCGTGATCGAACGTGGCCGACCGGCGCCGGGCCTTCTGGCACACGTGCTGATCAGCAAGTACGCCGATCACCTGCCGCTGTATCGCCAGCAGCAGATCTACCAGCGCAGCGGCGTGGAACTGGCCCGTTCGACCCTGGCCGACTGGACCGGTGCCGCCGGCGTCGCGCTGATGCCGCTGGTGTCTGCGATGAAGGCCGATCTGTTGCAGCGCCCGGTGATCCACGCGGACGAAACGCCGGTTGCGCTGCTCGATCCGGGCGCGGGCAAGACAGCACGTGCGTATCTGTTTGCCTACTGCGCCACGGACGGACCGCCGATCACGATCTTCGACTTCTGCACCAGTCGCAGCGGCGAACATGCCAAGAACTTCCTCGGCGCCTTCCGTGGCCATCTCGTCGTGGACGACTACGCGGGTTACAAAGCCCTTTTTGCAGAAAACATCACCGAAGTGGGCTGCTGGGCGCATATTCGCCGCCTGTTCTTCGAGTTGCATGCGGCGAAGGCCAGCGCGCACGCTGAACCGGCATTGCGCTACATCGCCGAGCTGTACCGGATCGAAGCCGAGATCAAAGGTCTGGATCCGCCCGAACGGCTTGCCCGACGACAACGCGATGCGCAACCGGTGCTCGATGCGTTCAAGCAATGGATCGACAACCTGTTGTCTGCCGCTTCACCCAACAGCGGCCTCGCCAAAGCGCTCGCGCATACCCGCAAGCGCTGGCCGGCGCTCGTGCGCTACGTCGACAACGCTTCGCTGCCCATCGACAACAACCCGGTCGAGCGTTCGATCCGGCCCATCGCCGTGGGTCGCAAGAACTGGCTGTTCGCAGGCTCCAAAGCCGCCGGCGAGCGTGCCGCCGCGATCATGAGCCTGATCGCCACCGCCAGGCAGAACGGCCATGAGCCTTACGCGTATCTCAAGGATGTGCTGACCCGCCTGCCGACACATCCCGATCGGCGCGTCGCCGAACTTCTGCCGCACCGCTGGGGCTGACTATCGCGGCTGATGTGGTTGTGGGGAAGGTGGTGAGGCCGAGCGCTTACGCCAGTATCGCGACTGCGTGCCCTGCACTTGGCCGAGCCACGCACTCTCCGATAGACCCAGCCGCCGAACAATGCTCGGCAATGATCGGTCGATGGCGCCGGGTTTGCCACCGCGAATCATGCGTCCGGTTTCGTCGACAAGCTTCAAGTATTCCACTTCGCTGACGCCGCACGACGGGCCGCCTCCCGCGATCGGCTGCAGTGGTCGGTCGAGCGCTTTCGCTCGCTTGATTGCATCGAAGCGATGGCGGAACGACACGTTCTGCGCCGCTTCCGGCGTGTCGACCATGCGCGCTCTAAGCGGATTCAGATCGACATACGTCATTGCGCTCAGGACTGCCGAGTCGTCGAGCAGTGCCTGGCAACGGAACCGACCTTCCCAGAATCGACCTTTGCAGCCATCTTCGGGGTTGGCCGCACGGGCGATCGATTCGTTCAGCGCTCGCATGAACCAGCTGAGGCTGCCGAGTCGCGATCGATACTCGGCGATTTGCGTTTCGTTCCCGACGCCGACGTCGATTCGCTGCTGCAGCGTCTCGCTGATGTCGTGCTTGCGTGGCGATACCGCAAACCAACGACGCAGGACGGTTTCCGCGTTCCACTGCTGCGTACCCTCGGGATCGGTTCGTACGACCAGGTGAACGTGATTGCTCATCACGGCGTATGCGTAGACCGCTACGGCGAACTGCGCGGCCAAGGCGACGATGCGTTCCTCGATCCACCGCTTGCGGTGTGAGAAGTCGCTGCCCGTCACCGGATCACGACCGCACAGCCACGCGCGACGAACGCAGCGCGAAACGACGTGGTAGGTGCCGGCGACGTGGGCGTCAACGATATGCATGCGGGCGATCGTCATGCCTGCAGCGTGCCGTCACTCTGGCGGCGGTGCATCAGGTGATTGCCGCCGAGTTACGCAGGAATTTTCCGAACCTTGAGTGTCCAGAGTTGCCTTCCCGCATTGTCGTAGGTTCGTAGCCGCCGCCCTAGCGAGGTAAGCCACGCATGATCAGCCTGTTCGCCGGAGAAGAACGCTCGGCCAAGCGCGACCGGCCGGGCGACCCGCTGCAAGTGTTGGATCGGCACATCGACTTCGCGGCGCTGGCCAAGGCGGTCGATGCAAAGCTGGTGATCGGCGATGCCGGTCGCGGCGGTCGTCCGCCGTATCCGACGGAGCTGATGATCCGGTTGCTGGTTGTGCAGAACTTGTACAACTTGTCGGACGATGCGATGGAGTATCAGTTGCTGGATCGGGCGAGTTTCCAGCGCTTCGCCGGTCTTGAGCAAAGTGGTCGAGTGCCGGATGCCAAGACGTTGTGGGTATGGCGCGAGCGGCTCAAGAAGCAGGATCTGATCGGCGATATCAGCGAAGCGGTGGGCCGGCAGCTTGCGCAGGCGGGATTCATTGCGCGGGGTGGCCAGATCATCGACGCGAGCATCGTGACGGTGCCGATTCAGCGCAACCGGCGCGATGAGAACGAGGCGATCGGTCGCGGCGAGGTACCGCCGGACTGGAGCGAGGCCAAGCGCGAACAGAAGGATGTCGATGCGCGCTGGACGATCAAGCACGGCAAGAGCTACTACGGCTACAAGCTGCACGCGAACACGGATCGGCGCTGGGGCTTCATTCGCCGTATCGAGGTGACGAGCGCCTCGGTCAACGACACGACGGTGTTCGAGTCGATTCTGGATGCGACCAACACGAGTCGGGCGGTCTACGCGGATCGCGGCTATGCGAAGGCGGCGCGCGAACTCGCGCTACGTGAGGCGGGCTATCGAGATCGCATCCAGCGCAAGGGCCAGGCGGATAAACCGCTGAGCCAGGCCCAGCGGCGTCGCAACCGACGCATTGCGCGCCAGCGGGCGTTCGGCGAGCACCCGTTCGCGCGCTTGGCGCAGATGGGCGGCAAGTGCATCCGCACGATCGGTCTGGCACGAGCGCGGATGATGATCGCGTTGAAGGTGATCACGCACAACGTGATGCATCTGGCGAGGTTGCAGCACCGCGGAATCGTGCCCGTGTGAGGGGCCGCCGCCGCCGCGATGCGGCGAGTGAGCGGCAATGATCTATGTAGCCGCACCCGGTCCAGCCTCATGAATCGTCGCTTCAGCGAGTTTGTGCTGTCGCGAAGGGGTTATTCGAGGTGCCCTTGAGGGGTATTGACCCCGTCACTCTGGCGGCGGCGCATTGGGCGATTGCCGCCGAGTTACGCAGGAATTTTCCGAAACTTGAGTGCCCAGAGTTGCGTCACATGCGGGCGATCGTCATGCCTCCAGCGTGATGTCGTTCGGGCGGCGACGCATCAGGCGATTGCTGTCGAGTTGCGTAGGAATTTTCAGAACCTTGAGTGTCCAGAGTTGCGGAAATATCTGCGCAGTGTAGAACGGCAATTCTGAGCGGAAACCATATCCACTAGGTAGATTAAAATATGCAGATGCTTTCAATAATCAACCTCGACTTATGACCGTGCAGATTGGCGCCTACCTTTTTTTCTGAAATCCCACGTTTAAAAACGCGAAGCCCTTGCATCTGACCCAGTCGTGATCGGCATAAACACCAGACAAGGTTTGTAGCATGTATTTCTTTTCATACAAAGAATTTGAACTCCCAAATATGAATCCCATAAATTCGCCGGGCAAAACTCTATAGATGACATCAGCAAGCAGAAGAGAGTGCTCAACAAACATTTTTTCCAAGCTCGGATAACCCGCATTAACGAGATCAAGATAGACACCGCTCAACTCTTCGTTGAAGCCTTCATCCTCTGACTCTTTCTCAATGAATTTCTTGTAGAAATCTCCAAATTTTTCATTGACACAAGAACGACTAATATCCACCGAGAACGTCATTGCATACTCTAGTGGGATCCGTCTCCCAAACTCGTACGTATCAACCCCTACCAAATTACTATCAACAACGACACCATCTATCTCGCACCTAATGGCTTCGATCATCATCACTCCCTCCCCGGCGGACTTACTTCGACCCCCCGTCCGAGCCGAACAACAAATACCCTGACGGTTTAAAGAAAGCACCTTTCTCGGAAACTGATAGGGATCTCCGTAGACCACTTCGCTGAAAGAAGTCCTGCGGCCTTCCTATCGGCCCGCTTGGCGGCTCGTTTCCGGTAGTTATCCTAATTCCTCTTTCCGAATTTAACACACCATTTTCATCGAATGCGTCGAGAATACTTTCCACTTGCCTGCGCTTCAGATTTGCATCGAAACCGATATCAAGATCACTGTCCGCTCTGTAGGCCCCCTCTCCAAAGAAGGAACGCACACGACTTCCGCCCAATACGACGGGAATATTCTTTCCGGATTTAAATGCGGCATCAAGCAAAGCACGCGCTTGCTTTTTTCGAGCCCAGGAATAGCGCTTGAAGCGTACTGGGCCTGTTCATCGACACTATCGAAAAGGAAGCTTTCCGAGCGATCGAGCTTGAAATCATTATCGGGATTAAGATCAAGCTTTCGCTGCAGCAAGATTTCCTGGCGAGCTGACTCAAGAACGGAAAAGGCCTCGCTTCGCTCGACTGATCGCCTGACTGCATTCGCAACACTTTTCCCACCCGCACGAATCAGCCCTCCACCGCCTGCACCTAGCGACGCTACAGTTATGCCTGTGTCGGCGACCAAATTGCCCTGATCGAAGTAGTCACCACGCTTGCCAGCTTCGTCAATCGCCATGAAGCGATCGGCAGTCTTGTTGACCGCGTAGTCATACGGCCCTTGGTCATAGATTTCTCCGCCGGCACGCACTACACCGTCGACCGCGCTTCCGAGCCGATCCGTGGCTTCGTAGCCACTGGCCAGTCCGACTTGCTCTGCAACTGCCTGACCAAAAGTGGCCGCCGCAATAACTGGCCCGGCAACCAGACTCTCTGCAGTATCGGCAACGGCCATTGCGCCGCCTGCAACACGCGCAGTGTTAGGCGAGATCGCCTGAAACGCACGCTCCTTCTCGGCGGCCGGCGCAAAATGGTAAGCCATCATGCGACACACGAGTGGTGTCGCACAGCGGCCTGAGCGATCGACATAGACCGTCGGGTTTGCATACGCGTACAGGTACCGATGCAGGCTCGGCGGTTCCAGATCCGCACCGTGCGCCGGGTCTTCCGTCGCAAACCTCGCCACCGCCGGGTCGTAATACCGCGCCTTCGCGTAGTACAGCCCGCTTTCCGAGTCTTTGATGTACCCCGTGAACCCCACCGGCTGCTCATCCATCGCCACCAGATTCGCATTCGCCTGATCCCGCAGCGGCGTGACGACCTGCCCGCTCGTCCCCTGCTGCGCAATCACCTCGCCCCACGCGTCATAGCGCGTTCTGGCGCTCACCGCCCCCTGCTGCGTCAACAACGCAATCGGGCTTCTCAGCGCATCGAGCAGATAGTGCCGCTGCTGCGGCGTCGTGCCCGCCTTCGTTTCGCCGATCAACTGCGTCGCGCTGTAGTGATATCGGCTCAACGTATTGCCGATCGCGTTCGTCTCCGCCAGCAGGCTCGTCTGGTCGTACTGGTACTTCGTCGTCTGCGTGCCCTGCGATTTCGCCAGCCGCATCCCCTGCGCGTCGTAGTCGAACGTCAGCGGTGCGTTCGCGCCTTCCTGCATCTGCGTCATGCGGTCGCGCGCGTCGTAGTCGTACGTGCGCAGAACTCCATTGCCCGTCTGCGTCTTGAGATTGCCGCTGTCGTCGTACGTCTGCACGACGTTGACGTTCGCCACCGCGTCCGCGCGGCTCGTCAGCTGGTCTCGCGCGTTGTAGCCGAGGATCGAGTCGCTGACCGGCTGCCCGTTCGCCGTCGCCGTTTCGCGCGTGCGATTGCCGACTGCGTCGAGCACGTAGTTCGTCACGCGTTCCGGTTCGGTCACGCGGTCCAGGCGATCGGCATCGTCGTAGCGATACGCCGTGATAGCCTCGCCGTTTGTCGTGCCGCCGTTCGTTTCCTTCTGCTCGATCCGGTTGCCGTTCAAGTCGTAGCGATACGCGTAGCTCGCGATCGTCTCGCCCGCCTTCGTATGCGCGATCGATTCGATGCGCCCCGCGTCGTCGTACGCGTATTCGCTCTTGCTGCCATCCGGCCGCGTTATCGATGCGAGCTTGCCGGCCTTCGTCTGCGTCTGTGCCGTCGTGCCCTGCCCCGGCACCGTGATCGCCGTGTTGCGGTTCAGATCGTCATAGCCCCACACCGTTTCCGCGCCGTCGTGGTCGACGAGGTGCGTGCGGTTGCCGACCGCGTCGTAGCGGTAGTCCACGCTGCGGCCGTAGGCATCGACTACGCGCTCGACCCGGTCGAACGCGTCGTAACGCCGCGTTTCCGTTCGCGTGTCGCCGCCGATCGTCTCGGCCACGCTCGTCACGTTCGCATTGCCGTCGTAGTGCCGCACCGTCTGCGACGCTTCGTTCGGGCCGGCACCGCTGTACGTCGTCGTCAGCGCGCGGTTGAGCGCGTCGTACGTCGTCGCAATCGTGCGACCGTTCGGCGTGTCGATCGACATCTGGTTTCCGTCGGCATCGTACTTCCACACATATGCCGCGCCGCCCGGATACGTCTTGCCCGCGAGCCGGTTGCGCGCGTCGTACGCGAACGTCGTGATTCGGTGGTTCGCGTCCTCGATCGACGTGCGGTTGTTCGCCGCGTCGTAGCCGTACGTCGTGACGTGATCGAGTGGATCTTCGACCGTCTTCAACCTTCCCGCATCGTCGTAGCCGAACAACCACGTCTTGCCGTTCGGCCGCTGCCGCTGCGTCGGCTGGCCGCTGCCGTTGTACGCGTGCGTCGTCGTCTCGCCGGCCAGCGTCTGCGTTTCGAGATACCGCCGCTTCGTGTACGTGTAGCTCGTCGTGCGCGCGTCGGCGTCGGTCGCCGTTTCGATATCGCCTTCGGGCGTATACGTCCACGACGATTGCGCCTCAAGCGGCCGCGTCTCGCGCGTCTTGCGGTTCGCCTTGTCGTACACCGTGCGCGTTTCGCGGCCCAGCGCGTCGCGCAGCATCGTCACGTTGCCTTCCGCATCGCGCGTCAGCGTGTCGAGGATGCGCCCGTCGCGCGCGTGGCCGATCGCGCGGTTTTCCTTGTCGTACGCGGTGACGCTGAGCACACCGCGGCGGTCGACGTGCGTGAGCACGTTGCCGAGCGCGTCGTACGTCCAGCGCTGCTCGAAGTCGCCGTCCGGCGTCGTCGGATCGGTCTGCCGCTCGCGCTGATTCAGCGCGTTGACCGTGTAGGTCGTCGTCTGACCGCGGCCGTTGGTTTTGGCGACGACGTTGCCGACCTTGTCGTAGGTCGTGCGCGTGATCGCTGCTACGCCGTCGACATCGGGATACCCGGTCGATACGCGCCGGCCGAGCGTGTCGTACGTATGCGTCGTGACGAAGTGGCGCGGATCGGTCTGCGATTCGAGATCGCCGTGGATGTTGTGCACCGTCACGATCGTGCGCGGCGTCGCGCCCGGCAGCGTCTGCGTGTGCGGGCGGTGCAGCGCGTCATACGTCTGCGTCGTGCGGCGGCCGTCGGCGTCGCGCTGCTGCGTGACGAGGCCGTCGCCGTCGAGCACGCGCTCTTCGACCAGACCGTCTTCGTCGTCGGTGCGCGTCAGGCGGTCGGCGCTGTCGTACGCATACGCCAGCACGCGACCGTTCGCGCGCCGTTCGCTCGTCTTGTTGTTGCGCCGGTCGTAGCCGAACACTACGCGCTGGCCCGCTTCGGGACCGAGCTGTTCGACGAGGTTGTTGCGCGCGTCGTAACGCAGCGTCGTGACGTTCGCGCGCGCGTCGGTGCGCGTGAGCACATTGCCGGCCGGATCGTAGGTCTGGCGCCGCGTGCCGTCTTGCGCATCGGTCGTCGTGGTCGGACGACCCGCGTCGTCGTACGCGATGCGACGCACCTGCGTGCCCGAACCGCGCGGGTTCTCGCGCGTCTCCACGGTCTTCGCGTCGTTGCCGTCGTACTCGTCGCGTACGACGCGGCCCAGCGGCGCGGTCTCGACCGTCAGACGGTCGCGATTGTCGAACGTGCGCGTCGTCGAACGGCCTTCGCCGTCGATTTCACGCAGGCGCGAAAAGCCAAAGCTCGCGCGTCGAGGTCAATACAAGTCTCGCTATGGTCGTCGCAGTTTAGCCCCGTGCTCGGCCGGTCAAGGACTGTGCAAGTTCGCTGCGCGAATCCTTGACCGGCCTGCGCGCGGGGCTCTGAAAGGTCGCCCACAGCGATCTATCGCCAGCAAGGGCAGAGCGCGAACGGCGCGGCGCCAACCACGCCGTTCGCTGACCACAAACCACTTACACAGAGGTGGATATGGCTAAGCGCAAGATTACCTCACGCGTCACGATCCGGAAGCACATTCATGTCGGTACGGTTCACTATCCGCCTCTCGATTCGAACCACTACGGCCCCGTTCGAGAAGTTCCCTACATCCGCCTGCGCGGTCGCTGGCTCGTGGCCGCGGGGTTCGCACCGAACGACCTTCTCGATGTTCGCGCTGAGAACGGCCGGATCGTGATAACACGCGTGTAGCACAGAACGGCGAAAGCCTCGCAGGGCGGGGCTTTCGTCGTCCATGTCGTTGAATTCTGGATGTCCAAAACTGGCTGGCCCGGCTTCTTCACATCATCCTTGTGATCGATTTCCGGCTGCCTCATGCCAGGATTTAGAATCCCGCAGCCGCTTCAATACAAGGCAACCCAGCAGCTCGCCGGAACTCGCGTGCCTGAACCCTTGAACCAAGTAATGTTCACTTTTTACCACCAGCACATTGATCGAAGTGTCGGGCGGAAGGCGCTTCATAGCGTCAACGACCTCATGGGCGCCAGACACTTCTAACCCAGCCTCACGCGCACTTTTGATACGAATAGTAAATGTTGCCGCAAGAGAGCCAGCCCCTTCGCTTCCCGGATCACTTGAAAGAGCATTGAAAGGCTCACTCGAAAGCACTTTCAAGGCATATTCGGACCACGCCTTTCCGGGATCCACAGATCTAAGTGCGCTTTTCAAGTCGTCGACTAATTTCATTTCTGTTCCTCCGGAGTGATGACGTCGACCCCATCACGAATACCGCGCAGCAGGATCCCCTGCTCGAACCATTCATCAACAGAATACTCCCCCTCCAAGTGGCATTCTCGGAGCGTTTTGTTAGGCGCTCTAAGTTCAACCATATTGGCTTGGTCGAAAAAATGGTGTTTCCGTATCCTGACGAGGCGTTCATTTTTTCATACCTTTTAGAATTCGACAACCCGCCCAGCCTCTCTAATTATTTTTCCAACTTGACAGATCAACAAACCATTCCTAATGGAATAGAACTCGAATTCATTATCCCCGTCATCATTCACGATCTCGCAAGCGACTTCACCGGCCGCGTCCACTACAACTTTAGACAGACAGTAGAAGAACTTCACGACATTCCTGGAAGTGTCTCTACCCACATAGTCAAACTCCAGATAGTTTGAACCAATATCAGCTTGGACTGAATACTCTTCAGCCAACCTCTTTATCTTCTCAACGTCGGTAGCTTCTAGATCATTAAAGGTTAGGTATGCCGAATATTCCTTCATTGGGGATTACTCCGAAGTGTGGATTTCGAAACGGACGCCAACTCGTTCGCCGTTCCGCCGAATGAAATCCTTCACTTCACTCGCAGGCGCACCGCCGCGGAATTCGAACAATGCCTTTCGCTGCGTTATATGGGCCGCTTCGAGGGTCGCTCGAATTTGTAGACGTCGCTTCTGGCTCATAAAATTCTTCCCACTAAGTTCAAACGCTGGCTTTTCCCCAACGACCTTAGGTCCAAAGGTCTGGCCAACGTATGTATCGCTCACCATATCAAATTCACGATCCCCAAAACCTTCTATTTTTACACTCGACTGCCCGTTGAAACGCCTGGCAAAATCTTCGGCGGCGGGATCAATGTCGTTGGTCAACGTCAGTCGCCTGAAGGGGGAGTGAAAGCCCGCAGCCTCGCTGTCGGCAAAGCCCGCAAAATCATTCGAACTTCTCGGGTTACCGGAGGAACTCTTGACCTGCCGTGTTGGCGCTGAAACTCGCAACGCCGATCGACCCGCAGCACCCTCGATGACGGTTCCCGATCGAAGGAGCGCCGACCCCGCAACGACACTTGATGAAGCTTCGAGGTAGTAAATTGGGTCGGTTGCAGCAGATCTCCAGCTTTCTCCAAAGTTGGTAGCCACGCCAGCAAGATCTTTCCTTATCAAGTCGCGCTGCATGCGCTGAATGTATATGTTGCGGCCGCTGGCTCCGCCGAACGCACGACTATACGCTGCCACGTTCATCATTTTTGACTCGTTCGCGATAAATGAGTCGATCTGCTCCGGCGGCACTACCCAGTCGAACTCACCGTTGGTTTGGTTTTGCGCAGTGTAATAACGAACCGCCTCACCATCGCCACTTGAATCGACATAGGGAACAAAGCGGTAGTTCTCGGTATTCAAATGCTGCTGTTGACCCAGCGCAGAGCTGGGCAGAGCAAGCACGCGATCGGCATCGACTTCGACGAGTTGCGACGGCCCCGACAACGCATCAGGTGCTACTCGCTGCTGAACTGGCCTGTTCGGGGGGGTCCATTGGGAAAGCGGACAATCGTCGACCTCGTGCCCGCGACACGCCTGTCTCCCCAGCGGATCGAAATACACCGTCGGATTCGCATACGCATACAAATACCGATGCAACGACGGCGGTTCCATATCCTTGCCCGCTTCGGGATCCTCCGTCGTAAACCGCGCCACCGCCGGGTCGTAGTACCGCGCCTTCGCGTAGTACAGCCCGCTTTCCGAGTCTTTGATGTACCCGGTGAACCCCACCGGCTGCTCATCCATCGCCACCAGATTCGCATTCGCCTGATCCCGCAGCGGCGTCACGATCACGCCGCTCGTCCCCTGCTGCGCAATCACCTCGCCCCACGCGTCGTATCGCGTTCTGGCGCTCACCGTCCCCTGCTGCGTCAGCAACGCAATCGGGCTGCGCAGCGCATCGAGCAGATAGTGCCGCTGCTGCGGCGTCGTGCCCGCCTTCGTTTCGCCGATCAGCTGCGTCGCGCTGTAGTGATATCGGCTCAACGTGTTGCCGATCGCGTTCGTCTCCGCCAGCAGGCTCGTCTGGTCGTACTGGTACTTCGTCGTCTGCGTGCCCTGCGATTTCGCCAGCCGCATCCCCTGCGCGTCGTAGTCGAACGTCAGCGGTGCGTTCGCGCCTTCCTGCATCTGCGTCATGCGGTCGCGCGCGTCGTAGTCGTACGTGCGCAGAACTCCATTGCCCGTCTGCGTCTTGAGATTGCCGCTGTCGTCGTACGTCTGCACGACGTTGACGTTCGCCACCGCGTCCGCGCGGCTCGTCAGCTGGTCTCGCGCGTTGTAGCCGAGGATCGAGTCGCTGACCGGCTGCCCGTTCGCCGTCGCCGTTTCGCGCGTGCGATTGCCGACTGCGTCGAGCACGTAGTTCGTCACGCGTTCCGGTTCGGTCACGCGGTCCAGGCGATCGGCATCGTCGTAGCGATACGCCGTGATAGCCTCGCCGTTTGTCGTGCCGCCGTTCGTTTCCTTCTGCTCGATCCGGTTGCCGTTCAAGTCGTAGCGATACGCGTAGCTCGCGATCGTCTCGCCCGCCTTCGTATGCGCGATCGATTCGATGCGCCCCGCGTCGTCGTACGCGTATTCGCTCTTGCTGCCATCCGGCCGCGTTATCGATGCGAGCTTGCCGGCCTTCGTCTGCGTCTGTGCCGTCGTGCCCTGCCCCGGCACCGTGATCGCCGTGTTGCGGTTCAGATCGTCATAGCCCCACACCGTTTCCGCGCCGTCGTGGTCGACGAGGTGCGTGCGGTTGCCGACCGCGTCGTAGCGGTAGTCCACGCTGCGGCCGTAGGCATCGACTACGCGCTCGACCCGGTCGAACGCGTCGTAACGCCGCGTTTCCGTTCGCGTGTCGCCGCCGATCGTCTCGGCCACGCTCGTCACGTTCGCATTGCCGTCGTAGTGCCGCACCGTCTGCGACGCTTCGTTCGGGCCGGCACCGCTGTACGTCGTCGTCAGCGCGCGGTTGAGCGCGTCGTACGTCGTCGCAATCGTGCGACCGTTCGGCGTGTCGATCGACATCTGGTTTCCGTCGGCATCGTACTTCCACACATATGCCGCGCCGCCCGGATACGTCTTGCCCGCGAGCCGGTTGCGCGCGTCGTACGCGAACGTCGTGATTCGGTGGTTCGCGTCCTCGATCGACGTGCGGTTGTTCGCCGCGTCGTAGCCGTACGTCGTGACGTGATCGAGTGGATCTTCGACCGTCTTCAACCTTCCCGCATCGTCGTAGCCGAACAACCACGTCTTGCCGTTCGGCCGCTGCCGCTGCGTCGGCTGGCCGCTGCCGTTGTACGCGTGCGTCGTCGTCTCGCCGGCCAACGTCTGCGTTTCGAGATACCGCCGCTTCGTATACGTGTAGCTCGTCGTGCGCGCGTCGGCGTCGGTCGCCGTTTCGATATCGCCTTCGGGCGTGTACGTCCACGACGATTGCGCCTCAAGCGGCCGCGTCTCGCGCGTCTTGCGGTTCGCTCTGTCGTAGACCGTGCGCGTTTCGCGGCCGAGCGCGTCGCGCAGCATCGTCACGCTGCCTTCCGCATCGCGCGTCAGCGTGTCGAGGATACGGCCGTCGCGTGCATGGCCGATCGCGCGGTTTTCCTTGTCGTACGCGGTGACGCTGAGCACACCGCGGCGGTCGACGTGCGTGAGCACGTTGCCGAGCGCGTCGTACGTCCAGCGCTGCTCGAAGTCGCCGTCCGGCGTCGTCGAATCGACCTGCGTCTCGCGCTGGTTCAGCGCGTTGACCGTGTAGGTCGTCGTCTGACCGCGGCCGTTGGTTTCGGCGACGACGTTGCCGGCCTTGTCGTACGTCGACCGCGTGGTCGCGGCCGTGCCGTCGACCGGCGGATACGTCGTGACCACGCGCGACGAACGCAGCGCGAAACGACGTGGTAGGTGCCGGCGACGTGGGCGTCAACGATGTGCATGCGGGCGATCGTCATGCAGCGTGCCGTCACTCTGGCGGCGGCGCATCAGGTGATTGCCGTCGAGTTACGCAGGAATTTTCCGAACCTTGAGTGTCCAGAGCTGCCATTCACCGATGGCTGACACCCGCTAAGCCCCCCATCTTGTAGAAGGTGCGAAAGAAGCACGTCTATTTCCTCATCGCTGAACCCGCTATCTCGACCACCAATCTTCCACTTCCATATTTGCTGTATATCATCGAGTGTAATTTTTTCTGCATATATATCTGCCGCGACCCACCCGGCCCTGTGCGCTTCTATCCCATGCACTTCCATTGCTTGACGGAGCATTGCTGCGATCGACTGTTTTTCCTGCGCAAAGGTCCGCCACTTTGCGAACTCTTCCGATGGCACTTCTGGCTCCGTCATTGGCTTGGATCCTTAGGTGGTTTTCTAAATTTCGCCCGCACACCTTTGTATATTTCTTCCACGCTCTCAACATGCGTAAATCCAAATTCTTCGGCTCGTTGACCTGTCCAAGTAGTCGCCGCGGCTTCCTCTGCAGACGCGCCCGTCAAACGAGCAGCATGATATCCATCGTAGTTAGTGCTTCGCCCGCCGGCCTGCCATTGTCCGTTGATACCATTGACTTCGACCCCCTCGGACTGCAAACGCCTCATCATGCTGTAGAACATATCTTTTCCACTTCCGAGTCGTGTTGCATCGCCACCGGCCTTAATTTCAAATCCAAGTATTCCATTCTTGTCAACGTAGGCATCTAGTCCATGCGTATCAGACCGCCCATACGAGAGACTATATGCACCGTTGTCACGACTCTTGAATTTGAATTTGCTAGCCACATCAACTCGTGGCTCAAGCCGAGAAACGACCTTAACCGGATGGACAATTTGATCCCCTACAAAATCATTCTCCGCATTCATCGCCAACCGCTGCTCCCAAGTCGGAGCGACCTTTGACGAAGCCTTCAGCACCGTCTTGCCGGATGCGCCTTCAAAGGCGATGTACGTGGTGCGGCCGGCCACGCCAGCCGCGCTAGCCAAGCCTGCTACTTCCGTCGCGTTGCCGGCAAGTCGAGCGCCCGATGCGCCCATGCCGACGTAGTCGTTGCTGGAGCTCGCATCCCTGAAGTCGCGTACGTTCGTACCGATACTCTGACCCAGACTCTTCAGGTAGTACCCCGCGGCACCATAGAGCGCTATCTCTTGCGCAGCGCTCATTTCGGCATGCGCCTGAGCAAGCGCAACCTCGGGAGTGACGGGTGGCGGCTCCCAGCCTTCGATTCCCAGAGCACGGCCCAATTCCAAAGACGTTTGCACGAACGGGACTGCCGCTCCGACAGTTAGGCCCAGCGCGGGATTCGAGTTCGCCATCGCACGAGCCGCGACGAGACGTTCTTCGTCGGTCTCCGCGTACGCATAGGCCATACCGGCCGCGCACCAGTTGTTCGCACAACGCCCCGTCGGATCGACGTACACCGTCGGATTTGCATACGCATACAAATACCGATGCAACGACGGCGGCTCCATATCCTTGCCAGCTTCGGGATCTTCGGTCGTAAACCGCGCCACCGCCGAGTCGTAATACCGCGCCTTCGCGTAGTACAGCCCGCTCTCGCCGTCCTTGATGTACCCGGTGAACCCCACCGGCTGCTCATCCGTCGCCACCAGATTCGCATTCGCCTGATCCCGCAGCGGCGTCACGATCACGCCGCTCGTCCCTTGCTGCGCGATCACCTCACCCCACGCGTCATACCGCGTTCTGGCGCTTACCGCCCCTTGCTGCGTCAACAACGCAATCGGACTGCGCAGCGCATCGAGCAGATAGTGCCGCTGCTGCGGTGTCGTGCCCGCCTTCGTTTCGCCGATCAGCTGCGTCGCGCTGTAGTGATATCGGGCGAGCGTATTGCCGATCGCGTTCGTCTCCGCCAGCAGGCTCGTCTGGTCGTACTGGTACTTCGTCGTCTGCGTGCCTTGCGACTTCTTCAGCCGCATCCCCTGCGCGTCGTAGTCGAACGTCAGCGGCGCGTTCGCGCCTTCCTGCATCTGCGTCATGCGGTCGCGCGCGTCGTAGTCGTACGTGCGCAGAACTCCATTGCTCGTCTGCGTCTTGAGATTGCCGCTGTCGTCGTACGTCTGCACGACGTTGACGTTCGCCACCGCGTCCGCGCGGCTCGTCAGCTGGTCTCGCGCGTTGTAGCCGAGGATCGAGTCGCTGACCGGCTGCCCGTTCGCCGTCGCCGTTTCGCGCGTGCGATTGCCGACTGCGTCGAGCACGTAGTTCGTCACGCGTTCCGGTTCGGTCACGCGGTCCAGGCGATCGGCATCGTCGTAGCGATACGCCGTGATCGCTTCGCCGTTCGTCGTGCCGCCGTTCGTTTCCTTCTGCTCGATCCGGTTGCCGTTCAAGTCGTAGCGATACGCGTAGCTCGCGATCGTCTCGCCCGCTTTCGTGTGCACGATCGAGTCGATGCGACCCGCATCGTCATAGTTGTATGCGCTCTCGCTGCCATCCGGTCGAACGATCGACGCCAGCTTGCCGGTCTTCGTCTGCGTCTGCGTCGTCGTGCCCTGCCCCGGCACCGTGATCGCCGTGTTGCGGTTCAGATCGTCATAGCCCCACACCGTTTCCGCGCCGTCGTGGTCGACGAGGTGCGTGCGGTTGCCGACCGCGTCGTAGCGGTAGTCCACGGTGCGGCCGTAGGCATCGGTCACGTGTTCGACGCGGTCGAACGCGTCGTAGCGGCGCGTTTCCGTTCGCGTGTCGCCGCCGATCGTTTCGTCGACGCTCACGACGTTCGCATTGCCGTCGTAGTGCCGCGTCGTCTGCGACGCTTCGCTCGGTGTCGCGCCGCTGTACGTCGTCGTCAGCGCGCGGTTGAGCGCGTCGTACGTCGTCGCAATCGTGCGACCGTTCGGCGTGTCGATCGACGTCTGGTTGCCATCGGCATCGTACTTCCACACATATGCCGCGCCGCCCGGATACGTCTTGCCCGCGAGCCGGTTGCGCGCGTCGTACGCGAACGTCGTGATTCGGTGGTTCGCGTCCTCGATCGACGTGCGGTTGTTCGCCGCGTCGTAGCCGTACGTCGTGACGTGACTCAGCGGATCTTCGACGGACTCGAGCCTTCCCGCCTCGTCGTACGCGAACGTCCACGTCTTGCCGTTCGGCCGCTGCCGCTGCGTCGGCTGGCCGCTGCCGTTGTACGCGTGCGTCGTCGTTTCGCCGGCCAGCGTCTGCGTTTCGAGATACCGCCGCTTCGTGTACGTGTAGCTCGTCGTGCGCGCGTCGGCGTCGGTCGCCGTTTCGATATCGCCTTCGGGCGTATACGTCCACGACGATTGCGCCTCAAGCGGCCGCGTCTCGCGCGTCTTGCGGTTCGCCTTGTCGTACACCGTGCGCGTTTCGCGGCCCAGCGCGTCGCGCAGCATCGTCACGTTGCCTTCCGCATCGCGCGTCAGCGTGTCGAGGATGCGCCCGTCGCGCGCGTGGCCGATCGCGCGGTTTTCCTTGTCGTACGCGGTGACGCTGAGCACACCGCGGCGGTCGACGTGCGTGAGCACGTTGCCGAGCGCGTCGTACGTCCAGCGCTGCTCGAAGTCGCCGTCCGGCGTCGTCGGATCGGTCTGCCGCTCGCGCTGGTTCAGCGCGTTGACCGTGTAGGTCGTCGTCTGACCGCGGCCGTTGGTTTCGGCGATCACGTTGCCGGCCTTGTCGTACGTCGTACGCGTAGTCGCGGCCGTGCCGTCGACCGGCGGATACGTCGTGCTCGTGCGCCGGCCGAGCGTGTCGTACGTGTGCAACGTGGCGAAGCTGCGCGGATCGGTCTGCGATTCGAGATCGCCGTGAATGTTGTGCACCGTCACGATCGTGCGCGAGTCGGCGCCCGGCAGCGTCTGCGTGTGGGGACGATGCAGCGCGTCGTACGTCTGCGTCGTGCGACGGCCGTCGGCGTCGCGCTGCTGCGTGACGAGGCCGTCGCCGTCGAGCACGCGTTCTTCGACCAGGCCGTCGTCGTCTTCGGTGCGCGTCAGGCGATCGGCGCTGTCGTACGTGTACGCCAGCACGCGGCCGTTCGACCGCCGTTCGCTCGTCTTGTTGTTGCGCCGGTCGTAGCCGAACACCACGCGCTGACCCGCTTCCGGGCCGATCTGCTCGACGAGGTTGTTGCGCGCGTCGTAGCGCAGCGTCGTGACGCTCGAACGCGCGTCGGTGCGCGTGATCACGTTGCCGGCCGGGTCGTAGGTCTGGCGCCGCGTGCCGTCCTGCGCATCGGTCGTCGCGGTCGGACGGCCCGCGTCGTCGTACGCGATGCGACGCACCTGCGTGCCCGAACCGCGCGGGTTCTCGCGCGTCTCCACGGTCTTCGCGTCGTTGCCGTCGTACTCGTGGTGTACGACGCGACCCAGCGGCGCGGTCTCGACCATCAGGCGGTCGCGATCATCGAACGTGCGCGTCGTCGAACGGCCTTCGCCGTCGATGCTTTCGATCGCGTTGCCGTTGCCGTCGTAGCGCGTGGTTTCTTCGACCCACGTCGTGCCGCTTTCGCTGTCGAGCTTGCGGCGCAACTGCGTGCGGCGGTACTCCGGATCGTCGTAGACGTATTCGGTGACGCGGTCGCCGACGGTTTCGCGCGTGACGTGGCCCAGCGCGTCGACCGCGTAGAGCGTCGTGCGGTTTTCCGGCTCGTGCTTTTCGACCAGGCGGTTCGCGTCGTCGTACACGAACGTCGTCGTGTGGTTTTCACGGTCGGTCGTCGTCAGCACGTTGCCGTTCTTGTCGTACGTGTTGACGATCGCGCCGATCGGGCTGCGCTCGTCGAGCACGCGGCCCATCTCGTCGAACGTGGTGACGGTGGCGACGTTGCGCGCGTTGACGACGCGGCGCGAGCGCTGCGTGTCGTTCCACGTCGTCGTCTCGACGGCGGCGCCGGCGTCGGTCGCGGGATACTGCACGCGCACGACGCGGTCTCGCGCGTCGTAGGCCCAGGTCGTGGTGTTGCGGTTCGCGTCGGTCTGCGCGAGCTTGCGGCCGCGCGCGTCGTGCCGCGTCGCGGTGACGTTGGCCAGCGGGTCTTCGGTTTCGCTCGGGTTGCCGTTCGCGTCGTAGCGGAACTTCCACACCTTGCCGCGGCCATCGGTGCGCGTCGCGCGGTCGCCGTTCGCGGCGTAGCCGAACGTTTCCTCGACGCCGCCGCGCGCGACGCGCGTGGCGTTGCCGCGCGCGTCGTAGCCGTAACCGGCGACGATGCTGCGCGCGTCGGTTGCCGTGTTCACGCGATTGTTGATGTAAGGCGCCGCGAACTGCGCCGGCGGCACGTAGGTCCACGTGCGCGCAAGCACCTGCGCGTTGCGCGTGATCGTCTCGCGCGTCTTGTTGCCGAACGTGTCGTATTCGTACGCGCTGACGGTGCCGAGCGCATCGGTCACGCGCGCCGGCTGCATCGCGGCGAGATTCCATTCGGTCTGCGTGACGCCGGCGGGATCGGCCGCGCGCTCGGTCGCGCCGTAGCGGTTCATCTCGTAGCGCGTGCGCTTCGCGCGCGCGTCGAGCACCTCGGTGTTCACCGGTCCGCTGCCGCGAATGCCGTCGTACGCGAACTGCGTGACGCCGAGATCGGGTTCGGTCAACGTCTTCGCGCGCTGCTCGGGTTCGAGCCAGTCTTCGCCGCCGCTGCGCGCGACCGACCAGCCGAGTTCGTACTCGTACGTGCGCGCAAGCTGCGTCATGCCGTCGCGCGCGGCCGTCAGCCGATAGCCGAAGCGCTTGACCGTCAGGCGGTCGCCCATGCCGACGGCCTGCCAGCCGTAGTCGCGGTATTCGTACAGGCTCACGCGCGTGCCGAGGCCGCTGCCGTCCTTGCGAGTCACTTTCGACAGATTGCCGTTCGCGTCGTAGTCGTACGCGATCTCGATGCCGTCGGGGCCGCGCGCGCTCGCGAGCATCGTGTAGTGCTGCTCGACGGGCACGCCGTTGATCGGCGCCGTCACGACGCGCCGCGTGTAGCCGAGGTCGATCTGCCGGCCCGCGCTGTCGCTCATGCGCACGACGCGCGGTTCGCCGTCGTTGCGCTCCCAGGTGTAGACGACGCGGTTGCCGTTCGTGTCTTCGGCGTACGACAGCCGCGGGCCGGCGACGTCGGCCTCGGCGAAGTGATGCCGCGTGCCGTCCTTGGCGTAGTAGTCGTACGCGCCGGCGCGCTGGATCAGCACGCCGTGATAGCCGTTCAGCGCCTCGAAGCGTCGCGCGCCGTCGGGTTCGATCCCGACCGGCCGGAAGCGCTGCCCCTGGCCCGTGCCGCCAGTCATGATGCGTTCGTCGCAGCCGGTCGTGCGCACCTGGTTGTCGAGATCGACCGACCAGCCGCTGCCGAAGAAGCCCGGATCGGCGCCGCCCTGATGGCTCGCGTACGTGCGCACGAGGCGCAGGCCCGGGCCGCGGCCGGCGAGCGCGATGTCTTCCTCCGTGAGCGTCGCGTTGCCGCTGAACACG
The DNA here is from genome assembly GCF_025717065.2 of Tahibacter soli. Classification (GTDB taxonomy): domain Bacteria; phylum Pseudomonadota; class Gammaproteobacteria; order Xanthomonadales; family Rhodanobacteraceae; genus Tahibacter; species Tahibacter soli. Next base: position 197,788 of record NZ_JAOVZO020000018.1, read on the forward strand.
TCGACGCCCTTGACGATGCTGTGCGCGAGCGGCAGCGCGTCGTGGCGTTCGATGTTGTTCGAGATGCGGCCGGTATACTTTTCGTATTTGCCGTCGGCAGCGGTCGCCTCGAGCGTGTACGCGTAGTCGCCGGGACCGAGACGGTTCGGTTCGATCGTCGTGTCGTGCAGGCCTTCGTCGCGCTGTTCGTTCGCGATCTGCACGTATTCGGCGATCGTCGACGGGTTGCCTTGCGCGTCGAGCGGGTTGAACTTCAGCGTCACGCGCGCCGGCTGCGCCAGCACGTAGCCGAAGCGCGCGCCGGTCGAGCAGACGTAGCCCGACGGAATATCGATGTCCTGATTGAGAGAAATCGATTTCGGGAAATTGCCGCTGAGGAACCCGGAGATATCGGCCGGCACGCCGCCGCCCGTGCCGCCGCCGCTGCCCGGCAGCGTATCGCTCGCGCCGGCCGCGATGACGCCGTAGCCGGCCACGACGCCCTGTCCGAACGCGAGCGTCGTCGACGCCGACACCATGCGGAACGGCGTGTCGTCGTTGAGCACCGTGCGCACTTTGTACGTCGCGTCGCGCTCGACGACGAAGCCGCGCGAGATCGTGCAGCCGACGTCGCTGTTGTCGCGCGGGTTGCCGCACTCGGTGACGACTTCGTCGTTCTTCAACAGTTCGATGCGCACCGGCGAGGCGTAGTAGTCGTCCGGCTTGAACGCGCCGGTCAGTGTGACGTCGTGCTCGGTCGCCGAGAACGCGTTCAGCCCGATGAAGTCGGGCGACACGGCCGGCTGGCGCGGATCGACGGTCCAGCCTTGCAGGCTGTCGGCGCGCGCCGCCTTCTTCGCGGCGATCGTGCGGCCGCCGGCCTCGACGATGCGGTAGGTGCCGGTGATGCGTCCGGGTTCGGGGCCGCCGCGCAGGTCGTACAGATACGTGCCCGGCGCCGTCATGCGCACGTTCTCGCCGCCGCCGTTGGCGAAATCGAAGTCGAGCGTGGCGCCGACGACGGGCTGCCACTCGACGACGTTCACGCGGCCGTTGCGATACGTCGCGTCGTAGAGGTCGACGCGCAGCGGATACGGCGCGAGCTCGCCGGGCCGCGCCGCTTCCATCAGGTCGGCGACGTTGCGGTCGGACGGAACGAGGCCGTGCGTGCGCGTGTACAGCCACGGCTGGATCAGGTAGTCGTGGCTGTCGCAGCTCTCGTACGCCTCGCCGGTGCGCAGCGTCAGCGATTGCGTCGCGCTGCCGGCGGTCGCGACGAGCGTCACCGTCGCCGGCGCCGCGTTCGGCGGCACGAGCAGGAACGGGGCGCCGAACGAGCGCGACGCGAGCGTCACGCTCGGCGTCGCGCAGCCGTTGCCGGTCAGGATCGGCGCGTCGACGGGACACTGGCCGATCGTCGCCAGCGCCGCGTCGATCGTGTCCGGAATCTGGATACCCGGATCGCCGCACGCGAGATCGCGGAACGCCGTCGACGCGTCGATGGTGATCGGTGCGTTCGCGATGTCGTTGTCGTACTGGTCCGCGACCGCGACCGTCAGCGGCCGCGAGGCGATGCCGACCGACAGCGTCGGCGGCTCGGTGTTGCCGAACACGAGTTTCGCCGGCGCGTCCGGCTTGATCCACGCGCGGATCGGCTCGCCGACGCCGATGCGTCCGGCGCGTGTCGGCGCGCTGACGTCGACGACTGCCGCGCCGAAGAACTGCGGATACTCCCAGTCGGGTTCGAGGCGATAGCGGCCGACCTCGCCGAGCGTCGTGTCGAGCCGCAGCCGCGCCTCTGCGATGCCGCGCGCGTCGGTCGCGACGGTGATCGTCGCGCCTTCGCCTTCCGGACCGACGAGCCGCGACGCGCCCACTTGCATCGCGAACGTCACCGACGCGCCGCGCACCGGCCGTCCGCGCGCATCGGCGACGACCACGCGCAGCGGTCGCGCCAGCAGCGTTCCGGCGACGCCGTCCTGGTCCTGGCTCGCGGCGTCGACCGACATCAGCGCGGCGGCGAGCGGATCGTCGTTCGGCGGTTCGCCGTACGCGTTGCCGAGCAGTTCGACGAGATTCTGGAAGTACCACATCGCCGGTGGCAGCGTCGTCGCGCCGCCGGCAAGATCGCCCGCGATGAACCAGCCCGACTCGCCGGTCGCGAGCGCGCGTACGCGCCACGCCGCGCCGGTCCACGCGTTGACCGTCAGCGGATCGCGCGGCACGTCGACAACGTAGCCGCGTGCGAGCCACGCCGCGATCGCGTCCTTGACAGTCTGCGGCTGGTTCAGGCCGGCAACGCCGGTCGAATTGGACAGTTGCACAACGGGAATATTCTGCGCCGTCGCGAGCGCAAGCGCCCTGTCGGCGGATATGCTGTCGACGGCCCACTGCTGTTCGAACACGCGATGTTCGAGCGCCGAGCCCTGCAGCGCGGAGAGTTCGGTGAAGTCGACTTCGGCGCGGTTGTCGGCGACGCCGGCGAACGCTTCGGCCGGGCGCATCGCGGCGTCGAGCGCGACGCCCTGCCACGCCATGCCGTCGACCACGCCGCCGACGCGCGCGACCGCATAGCGATTGATGACGAACGCGAGCGCCGGAAACGGCCGCACCACGCCGACACCGGCGAGCCGCGCGAGCTCGTCGTCGGCGTCGTCCCACGAGGCGAGATAGCGCGCGCCGAGATTGCCGAGCACGCGCGCCGCGGCGGTTTCGCTCTCGCCGGGCAGCACGACGTCGTCGGATTGCTGCGCGGGACGATCGGCCTGCGCGTCGACGACGAGCGACGCCATGCCGCCGGCCACGACGTCCTGCGCTATCGGCGCGGCGCTGCCGGCCGGGCCGTCGAACGTCACCTCGACGCGATGGGTCGCGCCGTTCTCGAGCGCGCCCGTGCCGTGCCGCGCGGGCATGCCCGCGACATTCAGCACCGGACGCACCTCGATCAGCGACGGCGGCACCGCACCCAAGCCGCCGGCGCGATCGGCGATATTGCCGTCCTCGATCGACGCCGGCTCGTACGCGAGCGTGACGCGTCGGTCGGCGACATCGGCGAGCGGCAGCGTCGCGTCGACGAGCGCGGCATCGGCCGCGCCGCGCACGACGATGCGCACGTGCTGGCGCAGGCGTTCGGGCAGCCGCGCGAATTCGCCGGTCACCGCGAGGCTCGCCGCCGGCAGGCTCGCCGGCAGCACTTCGAGCGGCGGCGCGTCGACGCCGTGCCGCGCGAGCTGGTCGTCGTACGCGAGCGGCGGCGAAGCCTGCGCGAGCGTCTGCGTCACGGTGTCGCGCAGGCGATCGAGCGGCGCCTGCGTCTGCACCGAGGCGATCGTCGCGTCGGCGAACGCGCGCGCCGGGACGTTCGCCGCGGCGAGCGCGCCGCGCGCGGGCACGAACCGGTGCGGCTTGAGCGCCGGTGCGAGCGGCAGCCAGGTCCTGCCGTCGAGATCGGCGCTCGTGCCGCGATAGTTCGTCAGCGGCAGGTACGCGTCGACCCACACGTGCGCGATCGCGTACGCGGCGATCCGGCCACCGCGCACGACGGGCTTGTGCGCGACGCCGGCCGCGGCGAGCGCCTGGCCGATCTTGTCGGCGCGAACGGCGAGCGACGCCGCGAGGTCGGCGACCGGCACCTCGACGACGCCCTCGACGTAGCGCGCGGGTGCGAGCGACGCGCGCAGCAGCGCGATCAGCAGGCTCGCCTGGTCGACGTCGTTGCCGGACAGCGTGCGCAAAGTACCTTTTGCGCCTTTCTGCGCGCCGGCGTACCACTGCGTGCGCACTTCGCTGCGCACGAAGTCGGCGATGCGCGCATAGTCGTGGCCGAGGCTCGCGGCTTTCGAGCGGATATCGGCCGACAGCGGCGCGTCGTCGGCTTCCATCACGTCGTCGGCGGTCGGCGCGACGTCTTCCGCCGCGTTCGCGTACGCCGGCACGACCGCCGGCAGCAGCACCGGTTCGCGTGCCGGCAGGCGCGGACGATGCACCGGCAGGTTCGCGCCGTAGATCGACGGGGCGTTCTGCGCGGCGCTCGCGGACGCCGCATCGACGAGATCGGCCAGCTGTGCGGTTTGCCCCGCGCGCTTGACCGACGTGAGCGCCTGACGCGCCCGCGCGAGCGCCGCGTCGTCGCGCGCGAGCGCCGCGGCGAGCGCGGCCTTCTTCGCGGTCCAGCGCGTCGCGGCGGGCGGCGGCAGCGTCGCGACGCGCGCGTCGATCGCGGCGATGCGCGCGTCGACGAGCAGGCGCTGCGCGGCGAGGTCGTCGAGTGCGCCGCGCAACGCGTCGGGCGCGGCGCCGTCCCGCACGGCGCCGGCGAGCGCACCGGCGCGCGCGAGACGTCGCGCGTAGCCGGCGAACGCGCCGTCGTCCGCGACGATCTTCGCGGCGGGGGGCGGCGCGCCGTCACGCTGCGCCTGCGCGATCGCGGCGCGCGCGTCGGTGCCGGCGACGAGCGCCTCGATCACGCGCGCCGACGGCGGCACGGGTTCGGCGGCATGGGCGCCGCAGGCGACGGCGCAGATCAGACCGAACGCGAAGTGACTGAGTTTCTGCATGGCGTTTCGCGTCGTCGGGTTCGGATGGCGGCGGTCGGTCGGGTTCATCGCGTCACTCCCGCGTAGCGCTGCGCGGCGAGCACGTAGCGCGCGTAGGCGAGCCACGGCACGGCGTCGGGCGTCGATCGCCGCGACGCCGGCGTCGCGGCGACGAAGTCGAAGCCGTCGCAGAAGATGTGGTCGACGAGATCGAAGCCATTCATGAAGAACCGGTCGGGCGGCTCGCCGTTCACGCATGGCGCGTAGATCTGCGTGGGCGTCTCGGCCAGCAGCGTCCACGCCGGCGTGCCGCCGCTCGCGGCCTGGAACGCTTCGAGCCGCAGGCGATAGTCGCCGCCGTCGAACGCGGCCGTGTCGAACGTCGCGTCGAGCGTTTGCGCGCCCTGCGATGCGAGGCTGACGGTCGTTTCGCGCGACGCGGCCGGCTCGCTCGCGCCGAGCGCGAACAGCCGCACGCGCACCGGGATGCCGTCGACGGCGACCGCGCCGGGATTGCGCACGGTGTACGGCGCGACGAGCGGCGCGCCGCGCAGCACGATCGGCGCGACCGTGCCGAACTCGCCGGTGACGAGCGACACCTCGGGCACGTACGTCACGACGATGCGGGCCTGCGCGCCGACGTTGCCGGCGCGATCGGTCGCGGTCGCCGCGATCGTGTTCGCGCCCGCGACGAGGTTCGCCGCGGCGACGCCGAACGCGCCGCTCGCGTCGGCGAAGACGGTCGCCGCGAACGTGCCGATCGCGATATCCACTCTGGCCAGCGGTTCGGTCGTGCCGGCGATCGCGACGGTCGATGCGTGCACGGTCGCGCCGTCAGCCGGGCTCGCGATGACGACGGCCGGCGGTTCGCGGTCGATCGCGAACGCGATCTGCCGCTGCGCCGCGTTGCCGGCCGCGTCGGTCGACGCGATGCGCAGCACGTACTCGCCGCTCGCGTCGATCGCCGTGCCGGAAACGAACGGCGCGCCGTTCAGCGCGATCGTCGTCGTGCCCGGATGCGCGTCGGTCACCGCGATCGACGGCGTCACCGCGTGCGCGACGAGATCGCCGTCGGCGACGCCCGTGACGGCGATCGACGGCGCCGTGTCGTCGACCGCGAACGCGACCGGCGCGAGCGTGCGCACGTTGCCGGCGCCGTCGGTCGCGCGCAGTTCGGCCGCGCGGTCGCCTTCGTCGAGCGCGAGCGGCGCGCTCGCGAACTCGCCCGGCGTCGCCGTTGCCGTCAGCGCGAACCACGCCGCACCGTCGATGCGTGCCTCGACCGACGCGATGCCGCTCAACGCGTCGCTCGCCGCCGCGCGCAGCGCGACCGGCGAGCGCAGCACCGCGCCGGCCGCCGGCGCGAGCGCCGCGAGCACGGGCTGCGCGCGGTCGACGACGTCGACGGCTTCGGCGTCGAGCGTCGTCCAGGCTCCGCCGCGATCGACCGCGAGCGTCACGCCGACGCTGCCGAGCGGCCACGCGTCGGACGCGAACGTGCGATCGGTCGCGAACGTTTCGCCGGCGGCGAAGTCGCGCTCGACGGTGTCTTCGGCGAGCACCTGCGCCGTCGCGGTTTCGACGCGCACGCGCAGACGCTGTGCCGGCAGCGCGGTCGCGCCCGGGTTGTGCGCGGTCAGCGTCACCGCGAGCGGCGTGCCGTGCGCGAGTTCGGCCGCGCCCGGCTGCACGGTGCCGACGAGCGCGGCGCTCTGCGTCTCGTAGCGCACGCGCACGCTGGCCGGACCGCCGGCGTTGCCGGCGCGGTCGCGCGCGGTCGCCGCGATCGCGTTGTCGCCGGGCGCGAGCGGCACGGCCGCGAACGTCGCGGTGCCGGCGGCGTCGGCGGTCTGCTGCGACTGCCACGCGCCGGCCGCGAGCGTCGCCGTCGCGTTCGCCTCGGTTTGCACAATGACCGAAACGGTACTTTGCGATACGACGGCGCCGTCCGCGGGCTGCGCGATGGCGACGGCCGGCGCGACGCGGTCGATCGCGAAACGCACGGTGCGCTGCGCGACGTTGCCGGCCGCGTCGGTCGCGCGGACCGACAGCAGGTATTCGCCGTCGGCGTCGATCGGCGTGCCCGACACGTACGGCGCGCCGTTCAGGCGCACGTCGTCGGTGCCGGGATGCGCCTCGACGATCGCGATCGTCGGCGTCACGACGCGGCTGACGGCGTCGCCGTCGGCGATGCCGTCGATCGCGATCGACGGCGCGGTCGCGTCGACGTCGAACGTGCGCTCGTCGCTCGTCGTTTCGTTGCCCCAGGCGTCGCGCGCGCGCACGACGACGCGGTGCGTGCCGTCGGCGAGGCCGTCGACGCCGCGCAGGTAGTAGCCCTCGGCGCCCATGCCGAGCGGCTGCCACGCGCCGCCGTCGACGCGGAACTGCGCCAGCGCGATCGTCGAATGGCGATCGACGATGCTCGCGCGCAGCGCGACGACCGCGGACTGCGTCGCGGCGCTCGCCGGCGACAGCACGACGATCTCCGGCGGCAGCGCGTCGACGACGCCGAAGCCGAGCCGCGCGAGCACGCGCCAGGCGTCCGGCGCGTCGCCGGGCAGCCGCGCCTCGAGAACCGCGCCGTGCGGCACGAGCGCGAGCGGCGGCGCGGCGAGCGACAGCGCGCCGTTGCCGTTCGCGCCGGGCGCGAGGTCGAACGTCTGCTGCGTCTGCGCCACGCTCGTCGACGAGCCGGCAACGGCAACGCGCACGCGCGCGACGACGCCGGCGAGCGCGACGTCGCCGCGATTGGTCAGCGTGAAACGCAAGTCGCCGCCGAAGCCCGCCGCGACCGATTCGGCCGGCGACAGCGCGAGCGCGCCGGCGAGCGCGATCGTCGGCGCCGCGGCGTCGAGCGTGACCGAGCTTTCGGCGAGCGTCGCGTAGTCCGGCGCGACGAGGCGCAGGCGCAGGCCGTACGCGCCGGGCGCGAGGCCCGCGGTATTCCACAAATCGTCTTTGCGGATTTCGTAGCCGGGCAGCAGCGTGCCGAGCGGCTGGTCGGCCAGCGCGATTTCCGCGCCGCCCGGCGCGAGCGCGACGAGCACGAGCCGCGCGCCGTCGATCGGCGCGTTGCCGTCGGCGAACGCAACCTCGCTGCGCACGCGCAACGGGCCGCCGACGGTGGCGGTCGCCGTTTCCGGCGCCACCGCGAGCGCGACGTGCCGCACGCGCGCGACGGCGAACGCGCTCGTGCGTTCGACGAGCGTCGCGCCGTTCGCGCCGACGAGCCGCGCGCGCAAGCGATAGTCGCCGGCGAACACGCCGGCGGCGTTCCAGCGCACGGCCTGCGTCCAGCGCTCGCCGCGCGCGAGCGTCGCGACCGCGTAGTCGCCGAGTTCGTCGACGACGGCACCCGCCGCGTCGACGACCGCGACGCGCACGCGTGCGCCGGCGATCGTGCCGGCGACGACGACTTCGCCCGTGACGGCTTCGCCCGGCGCGTACAGGCCGCGATCGGCCTGCACGTCGAGCTGCGGCGCGGCGTCGGCGACGACGCGCACGAGCGCTTCGGCGCGGTTGTTCGCCTCGTCGCTTTCGGCGATGCGCGCGGCGGCGTCGGCGTCGATGCGCAGCCGCCACGTGCCGGCCTGCGCGAGCGCGCCGAGGTCGAGCGTCGACACGTACGTCGCGCCGGCGCCGAGCGCCGGCACGGCGGTGTCGGGCAGTGTGCGCACCGTGCCGTCGGGCGCGACGAGCGTCGCGCGGGACACGCTCGCCGCGGCGAGCGCGTTGCCCGCGTTGCGCAGCGTCGCGAGCGCGAGCACCGTGTCGCCGGGTCGCGCGTCGGCCGGCACGACGAGAATGTCCGCCGAGCCGATCGCGAGATCGGGCAGGCCGGTACCGGGGCTGCGCACCTCGATCGGCGATGCCGGCAGGCTGGCGTTGCCGGCCGCGTCGCGCGCGATCGCGGTGAACGTGTGCCGCGCCGCGACGAGGTCGATCGCGCCGCCGCAGAACACGCCGGCCGGGACGAGCGTGCGTATCGTGCCGTCGGTTTGCGCGACGACGATGCGGCCCGACGCGGTCCATGCGAGGTCGCTGTCGAACGCGTCGATCGGCTCGCCAAGCGCGTGTCCGTCGGCCGCGTCGAGCACGGCCAATGCCGAGCCGTCGTACGCGGCGATGCGCGTGCCGTCGGGCGACCAGGCCAGGCGCACGAACGAGAACGGCGCGGTCGCCAGCGTGAACTCGCTGCCGTCGGCGAGGTTGCGCACGCGCGCTTCGGCGTCGCCGTTCGCGGCAATACGCACGTACGCGTAGCGGCGATCCGTCGACCACGTCGGTTCGACGTCGCCGAGCGCCGCATGGCGTTCGAGCACGGCGGCCGACGCGGTGTCGACGACGACGATCTCGTCGGCGAGCGCGACGAGCGCGAGGTCGCCATTCGCCGACCAGCGAATGCCGCCGCGCGCGATCGACGCCGCGTCGATGCCGTCGATCCGGCGCGCATCGGTGCCGTCGACGCGCGCGAGCCACACGCCGTTTGCCGGCGCGCCGCCCGCCGCGTAGTCGCCGCCGAACAGGATGTGCGTCTCGTCGGGGGAGATCGCGAACGCCCACAGATCGTCGACGGCGATGCCGAGCGCGGTCGACGCGCCGCCCGGCTCGTGCCGGCGGATCGCGCCGCTCGCGGCGTCGAAATAGTACAGCGCGTTGCCGCGCACGGCCCATTGCACGAGCCATCCGACCGGTGCGACCGGTTCGGCGATGCCGCCGCGCGTGTCTTCGATGCGCAGGCTGTCGTCCGCGCCGAGCGCCGCGACGTGCGCGCCGTCCGGTGCCGGGTAGAACGCGTCGCCGCCGAAGCCGATGAGCCTCGACGTTTCGGTCTGCACGGCCGCGGCGGTCGTTCCGGCCACGGCGAGGCCGTCGCGTTCGATCGCGACGGCGCTGCCCGGTTCGGCGAAGCCGCACACGAGCGTCGACGACGCACCCGTCGTCAGCGCGCGGCCGGCGACGGTCGGATACGTCAGCCGCGGCTGCGCCGGCGGCTGCGCGTCGCGCGGCGTGCCGGACGCCGGCGCGCTCGGGCCGCTCGCGTTGCCGAACGCGTCGATCGCTTCGATCGTGTAGAACGCGGCGACGCCGTTCGGCAGCGGCGCGTCGCGCAGCACCGTTGCGGAAACGCGCGCGATTTCGACGAACGGACCGCTCGTCGACGCCGCGCGTCGCACGACGTAGGTCGCGGGCGCGTTGCCGTCGCCGGCTTCCCAGGCGAGGTCGAGCATGCCGCCCGGCGCGGGCGCCGTGACGCGCGCGTTGCGCGGCACGCCGGGCCCGCCGCCGGCCACCGTCAGCGTCACGGCGTTCGACGGCGCGCTCGCGTTGTCGTGCGCGTCGAACGCGACCACGATCCACGTATGCGCGCCGTTCGCGAGGCCCGCGTCGGTCGCTGCGAGCGGCGCGTTCGCCGCGACGTTCGCGACGAGCCCGCCGTCGCGGCGCAGTTCGTAGCGCGCGACGTCGGCCGACGCGCTGGCGGTCCATGTGAGCTGGGCGGCATTGCCGGCAAGCGAACCCGCGAGCACGACCGGATCGGGTGCGACGGCGTCGCCGACGTCGGCCACGGCCGGCGCCGACGGCGCGCTTTCGAAGCCGTGCGCGTCGACCGCCGACACGCGATAGTCGTAGCGGCCGTCGAGCAGCGTGTCGGCGATCGTCGTCGCGTCGAGCAGCGGACGCTCGACCAGCGCGAGTTCGGCAAGGTCGTAGCGCTGCGTACCGGCGACGCCGGTGCCGCGCACGACGACGCGCACCTTGTCCGTGCGATACGGCTCGGATGGCAGCAACGTGTGGTTGCCGGCGATCGCGCCGCTCGCGAGCGTCACCCACGCATGGCCGCTCCACGCCTGCAGTTCGACGGTCGCGGCGCCTTCGACCGGCTGCCACGCGAGATTCGCGGCGACGACGAGGCGCGGCGACGACCACGCGAGTTCGAGCGCTGGATCGCTGTCGCGCGGCTGCGCGCCGAACGCATGCTCGAAGAACCACGCGGTCTGCGGATCGCCGTCGATCGCGGCCTCGGGCGCCCAGCCGGTCGTCGCGCTCGCGCCCGGCGTTTCGCCGAGCGCGCCGTCGGCGAGCGTCGCGGTGCCGCGGCGGAACACGCGATAGCCGACGACGTCGGGCTCGGCGTTCGCGTTCCAGCTCGCGACGACGTCGTAGCCGTTCACCTGCACGGCGAGGCCGGTCGGCGCAGCGGGCGCGTCGCCGCGGTCGACGCGCACGTCGCTCGCGCGGCTGCGATCGCCGTTCGCGTCGGTCACGCGCAGCACGAAGCGGTTGGCGCCCGCGACGAGCGCATGCGTCAAACCGATCGTGCCTTGCGCGTCGAGCGTCGCGGGCGCGAGGTCGATGCCGCCCTGCGCGTTTTCCACGCGGACGGAAAGCGTGCCCGTGCGCGCGCTGCGGCCGGCGAGCGCGACGCTCGCATCGCGCGTCGGCGTGTACGGCTGGAGCAGCGTCAGGCCGAATACGTTCGCGGTCGCGACGTTCGACGCCGCCGAGCGGTTGCCGTAGGCGTCGATGGCGAACGCGCGGTAGCGCCATGCGCCGTCGGCGCGGCCGGTGTCGGTATGCGCGAGCGCGTTCGTCGGCATGCCGGCGAGCGGTTCCCAGTCGCCGTCGCCCCGGCGTTCGATGCGATAGCCCGCGATGTCGTTCGCGGTACCGGCGCTCCACGCGAGCGCGACCGCGTCGCCGTCGGCGTGCGCGGTCAGCGCCGTGGGCGCGTCAGGCGGCGTGAGGTCGGCGTAGACGACGCGGACGACCGGCGGCGTCGGATCGACGTTGCCGGCCGCGTCGCGCGCGACGGCGCGGATGTCGTAGTCTCCCCACGGCAGCGCGCCCGGCGTCCACGTCGCGCGGTACGGCTCGGCGGCCAGCGGCGCGCCGATGTCGATCCAGTCGCCGCCGCTCGCCGCACGGTAGGCGAAGCGCACCTCGACGATGTCGCGGTGCTCGCTCGTCGCGACGATCGCGACGCTGCGGTCGAAACGCGTACCCGGCAGCGGCTGCGCGAGATCGAGATCCGGCGGTCCGAAGTCGAGCGCCGGCAGTTCGGCCGGCGGCGACGGATCGCTGATGTTGCCGGCGCGGTCGATCGCGTGGATGACGTACGTGTGCGCGCCGTCGGCGACGGCCTCGTCGAGCCACGCGGGATCGGGCACGGCGAACGGCCGCAGATCGTCCGGCGGCGGCTGCGGCGCGTTGCGCAGCGCGCCGTCGCGATAGACGAGATAGCCGAGCAGGTCGCCTTCGACGTTCGCGTTCCAGCACACGCGCACGTCGCGTTCGGTACCGGCGAGCGTCGGACACGGCGCGGCCGGCGCGGTCGCGACCGCGGCGACGACGCCGGTCGGCGCGGCCGGCGCGGCGTTGTCGACGACGAGATCGACCGACGCGCTCGCGACGTTGCCGCTGCGGTCCCGTGCCTCGAGGCGGATGCGCACGCGCGCGTCTTCGGCGTAGCCCTGCGTGTTCCAGTCGCCGAGCGCGCCCGACTGCACCGGCAGCGGCGAGCGGCGCAGTTCGACCGGCGCGCCGGGCGGCGCGACCGGTTCGAGTATCAGACGGTACTCGTCGAAATCGCCCACGCTCCACGCGGTGCCGGCGATGCCCACGATGCCGCGCACGCGCTCGCCGTCGGCCGGCCGCGCGAGCGCGACGGCGGGTGCCGTGCGATCGAGCGCGAACGTCACGGTGTTGCTCGGCGCGCTCTCGTTGCCGGCCGCGTCGATCGCGACGACGTGATAGCGCTGCGTGCCTTCCGGCGCGTCGAGGTCGGCGTACTGCGCCGGCACGACCGGCGCCGCGGTGATGCGCGCGCCGCCGCGGTAGACGTGGTAGCCGGCGAGATCCGGCGCCGCGACCGCGTTCCACGCGAGCCGCACGTCGCGGTTGTTCTCGACGCGGCCGACGAGCGCGAGCGGCGCCGGCGGCGGTTCGGCGTCGATGCGCACGCGCACCTGCGCGGTCGCGGCGAGGCCGGCCCGATCCTTGACGGTCAGGCGCAACGTGTAGTCGTCGGCCGGCAGCGGCAGGTTCAGCGCGGCGAGGCGCGCGGCGTCGACCGGCGCGGTGCCGACGTACACGTCGGACCACGTGCCGCCGGGCAGCGCCGAGGTTTTCAGAAGACTCAGACGGTATTCCGCGAAATGCGCGTCGGTTGCCGTACCGGCGACATCGAACGCGCCGGCCACGACCGCGCCGTCGACCGGCTGCGCGATCGCCGCGACCGGCGGCGTGCCGTCGACGGTGACGAGACGCACCGCGTCGGCCGTGTTGCCGGCGCGATCTTCGGCGCGCAGGCGCAGGCGGTAGTCGCCGTCGGGCCGGTTCGGCGTCCACGCGAGGATTTCCGCCGCGTCGATCGCGGCGGTGCCGCTCGCGAGGGTCTGCCAGTCGTCCGCGTTCGCCGACGCGATCGACAAAGTATAGGTTGACAAATTGGCATCTTGCGCGCTGCCGCGCACCGACGCCGGCGTCGCGGCGGCGACGATCGCGCGATCGCCGGGCGCGATCAGGTCGACGGTCGGCGCGGTCGCGTCGAGCATGAAGTCGAACGTGCGCTCGGCGCGGTTGCCGGCGCCGTCGCGCGCGGCGAGGCGCAGCGCGTACGCGCCTTCGGCCGCGCCGGCCGGCACGACGAGCGTCGCGGCGCCGGCGTCGCGGCCCGTGGCCGTCGCGACGATCGCGCCGTCGCGGCTCAACGTGGCCACGTATTCGACGAGATGCGCGTCCTCGACCGAGAAGGCGATCGGCTGCGCCGGCCGCAGATAGCCGCCTGCCGGTGCGACGATCGCCACGGCCGGCGCGGTCGCGTCGACGGCGACCGGCAGTCGCGCCTGTTCCGGCGCGAGCGCGCCCTGCGGATCGGCCGCGTCGATGACGATCGCGTAGTCGCCGTCGGGCAGCGCGGCGCCGTTCCACGGGTAGCCGCGAGAACCGGCGGCGGCGGCGCCGTCGTACAGCGTCGCGACGATCGCGCCGCCCGCGTCGTGCGCGCGGATCGCGACGTTCGCGGCGCGCAGCAGCGTGAGTTCGATGCGCGTCGCGTCGAGCACGCCGTCGGCGTTCGGCGAAAACAGCGGCGGCTGCGCGGCGGCGGCGGCGACGATCTTACCCGGCGCGCCGAGCACGACCGGCAACGTCGCGACCGCGGCATTGCCCAGGCGGTCGACCGCGCGCAGGCGGAACGTGACGGGGCCGGTGCGCTGGCCGCGCGACCACGCCGCGAGCGGCGGAAAATAGTCGCCGATGCGCGGCATCGCGAGCGCTTCGCCGGCGATCGGCTGCCAGGCGTCGGGCGCCGCGTCGTCGGCGACCTCGAGCGTCCAGCGATCGAGAATCGGATCTTCGATCGCACCGGCGATGTTGACCACGGCCGACGCGATCGTCGCGCCGGCGGCGGGCGCGCCGAAGGCGACGAGCGGCGACGCGTTCTTGACGAGCAAGGGATACGTCAGCGTCTTCGTCTGGCCGCAGTCGTCGGTCGCCGAGACCCTGATCGTGTAGCCGCCGTCGGGGGCCATGGCGCCGTCGACGAGACCGTTCCAGTCGACGTCGATGTCGCCGTCGGCGCGCGCGTTCTCGTACAGCCGCACCGGCGCGCCGGTCGGGCGTTCGAGTTCGGCGACGACCGACAGCGGCTCGTTCGCGCGCAGTCGCAGGCTCGCGAGCGTGTAGCCGCCCGAACCGAACGGCGCGAGGCCGATCGTCGCGACGCCGCCGATGTCGATCAGCCGCGACGGCGCGGCGCGCTGTTCGAGCGCGACGTCGGCGTCGATGCGTACGGTCGCCGTCGTGCAGACGGTGCCGCCGGACCAGTTGAACGCCTTGAGTTGCAGCGAGGCCAGGCCGTTGAACGGTCGCAGCCGCTGCGCGAGCACGTCGGGCGCGATGTCGCCGAGCGGCTCGGCGATCTGGCTCGTCGCCCGGATGTTGCGTACGCGCGCATAGTCGAGGCACCCGTCGCGCACCGACGTATCGCCGTCGTCGGCGCCGACTTCGCTGACGCATTCCCACGACACCGGCGCCGCGCCCTGTCCGACCAGCAGGCGATGGCTCATCGTCGTCTGCGTCGTGAGCGTGGCGCGCGAATCGGACAGCAGGCGGCTCGCGCAGACGCGCTCCGCGTCGGCAGGCCGCACGATCGCAATGTTCGGCGGCGCGCGTTCGACGATCGCATTCGCGGATTCGGCGGGCACCCAGGCGACATGGCCGGCGTCGTCGCGCCAGCCGGCTTCGAGATGGATCGGATACGTGCCTTCGGGCCAGCGCGATACGTCGAGCTCGAAACTGAAATCCGGCGCTTCCGCGTACGTGTCGATCGGCTCGGTCGAGACTTCCTCGAGCGTGTCGCCGTCGATGTAGGTCCAGCGCATGAACGCCGGCAGGACCGGAGACCGCGGATCTTGCGGCACCGCGTAGCCCGTCACGAGCAGGCGGCCGCTCGGCTCGCCGTCGCAGCGGTCCTGTACGACCGGAGAGACGATCGCGTCGTACATCACGATGTTGCCCGGGATGTCCTCGCACGGTTCGGCACGAAGCGACCGGTGCCGCACGCCGGACTCGTCGACCGCCTGCGCCGTCATGGCGAAACCCCGGAGGTGAACCGGCAATCCGAGCGCGGCCTGCGATTCGTCGATGGACTCCGCGGGCAAGGTCACGGTCGTGCCCGACGCGTTGCCGGTCGGCGCGAACGTCACCGACGCCTCGCGCAGCGTCCCGGCGTTGAAGTCGTCCACGACGATCCGGATGCCCGTCCGGGACGCCTCGCAGCGCGGCATGCCGATGCCGCCGAGTCGCACGGCGATCTTGTTCGACGTCACGCGCGAACCGTCGTCGCGCTCGCCGACGAGGCGCGCCTGGTACGCGTTGCCGCGTGCGAGCGACTGCGACGACAGCTCGACCGCGACATGCGGCGCGCACGGCGGTTCTTCGCAGTCGAGCGGGCGCGGCGTCGCGACGGCCAGTTCGGTCCACGGCGAATCGGGCGGCGTTTCCAGCCGCGCCTGCAGCGCGACCGTCCGCAGCGACGACATCGCCGGCGATACGAGCAGGTCGACCTTCGGCGTCACTTCGTCGAGCAGCAGCGGCGGGTTCATGCCGACGTTCACGGCGTCGCCGAACGGCAGCGCCTCGTAGGGGATGCGCGTCTGCTCGTACCGCGCATCGTCGAAGCCGGCCAGCACGAGCCGCTGCGGCGGCCGCGCGATATCGCGGACCGCGCGGTTGCCGGCGGCGTCGGTCACCGCGACGCGGAACGACGCGTCGGCATACGTCCGGAACGACACCGTCGTCTTGGCGCAATCGACGCCCGAGCATAGCGAGACGACCGTGCCGTCCGTCGCCGACACCGCATCGACGGCGTAGCGCAGCGGAACGGCGTCGCTCGCCGCGACGTGCAGCGCCGGCTCCGTCGCCGCGACGTAGCCCGGATGCCCCGAGTTTTCGGGATCGGACTGGTAGCTGCGATACGCGTCGTCGAGCGTCGCCGTGACCGCCGGCGCGACGGTATCGACGATCGCGACGCCGTCGCTGTCGCCGAGCGCGACGCGATAGCGCCCGTCCGGCACGACGACGCCGGCGTCGTTGCGGCCGTTCCAGACGACGCTCTGCGCGCCGATGTCGCCGGCGCCGAACGTCAGGTCCTCGGTGCGCACGACGTTGCCGTCGGCGTCGGACACGCGCAGCTGCAGCGATACCGGATCGCGCACGCGAAAGCGCACGTCGACCGTATCGAGCAGGCCGTCGCCGTTCGGCGACAGGTAGCGCGACGACAGCGCGAAGCCGTCGATCGGCGAACGCCGGTCGGCCGTCACGCGCGTGGTCGACGTCGTGGCGTTGCCGGCGCGATCGACGACGCGCAGGCGCACCTCGTAGACGCCCGGATCGGGCGGCGACCACGTCGTGAATTCGTCGGGCGCCACCTCGCTGTCGGTCGGCGGCACGAGCGCGTGCCACACGCCGGGCGCGTCGGCGCGCGCGTAGTCGATTTCGTAGTACGCGAAATTGCGGTCGGCCGCGACGCCGGACAGCCGCAGCGACGGCCCGACGCGCTGCGCGCGGATCAGCGCGTAGCCGTTGAGCAGCGACGTGCGGATCGCGCCGTCGGCGAGCGCGCGATTTTCGTCGGGCCAGATCTCGGCGATCTGGCGCACGAGCGGCTGCGGCGACACGCCGCGCGAAACGCTGAACACCTGCCCGGTCGACAACAGGCGCGCGCCGTCGCCGAGGATCAGCTCGGGCCAGCCGACCGGCCGGTTGTCGGGGCACGCGGCCGGCCACAGCGGGTAGCGTCCCGTATCGGCCGGCAGCGCGAACCCGAGCGGCGAACCGGCGCCGACGTCTCGCACCTGCCGCGACGCGAAGCCGACGTCGACGAACTGCGACGCGCCGTCGAGGTACAGCGCGTAGTCCTCGCCGACGTAGCGCCGCACGCCGACGATGTCGACGAGATGCACGAACAGCGATTCGCCGACCGGGTCGTACAGCCGGCTCCGCGCGCGCATCGCGTCGGGCATCGACAGGCAGCCTTCGGTGTAGCGCGGCGTCGCGGTCGATGCGAACGCGTGCGCGAACACGTCGCGCGGGTCGAGCACGTAGGGTCCCGCGCGTTCGACGAGCGGCAGCGCGATGTCGTCGATCTGCGCGCCGTCCGCGTCGAAGCGCAGCAGGCGGCGCAGGCGGCCGTCGACGACGGCGATCTCGTCGCGCGGCGCGATCCACGCGTAGGCGAGTTCCTGCACGCTGCCGACGCCGTCGAGCAGCGGCGACGCGAACGCGTCGTTCGGGCGGTCGACCAGCACGCGGCGCGCACCGGTCGCGAAATCGACGAGCGTCAGCGTTTCGCGCAGCGGCAGGCGCGCGTGCAGCAGCGCGCGCGAGCGGTCGGGGCTCAGCGACGTCGCGTAGCGGGTGGTGGAACCCGGCGCCGTTTCCGGCTCGAGTTCGACGATCGGCCGCGCGGTGTCGCGCGGCGCGAAGTACGCGGTGCGCTGCGACCAGCGCGTCGACACGACGACGCCGAGCGGCGCCGGCGTCAGCACGCGATCGTCGAGCGGCAGGTCGCGGAACGGTCGTATCGTCGACGTACGCGCGTCGAACACGTCGGTCTCGCTGCCGCCGCCGCGTTCGAGCAGTATCTCGTTCGCGTCGAAATAGCCGGCGACGCGCCGGCTGACGAGATCGTTCTCGCTCTGCAACGGACGTATCGCGTCGAGACCCATCGCGTCGGCGCGCATCGCACGCAGCTGCTGCGTCGTACGGTTCTGCAGCGTGAAGGCGATCTGCGCGCCGTCGGGGCTGAATGCAAAATCGTGAATATTCCCATTGTTCCTATTCGCCCACGCCGCCGAGATCACCGGCACCGGCTGGTCGAGCGCTTCGTTGACGCGCTCGAGCGGCGATCTCGCCGAGCCGTACAGCCACGCGGCGCTCGCGCCGCCGGGCGGCGGCACGAGGGGTTCGTTGAACGGTATCGGCGTCGTCAGCGCGCGATCGGCATGGATCGCCTCGAGCACCGACGAGCGGTTGTTGTCGACGGTGACGCGCGTTTGCCCGGCCGAGCGGCCGTCGGCGCCGACGACGTCGACGCGATAGTCGCCGTCCGGCACGATCCGCCCGCTTTCGTCGCGGCCGTCCCAGATCGCCTGCGCGCGACCGCTCGCGTCGAGCGCGACGTCGGCGTAGCGGCGAACGACGCGTCCGAGGCCGTTCGCGATCGTCACGTCGGTCGCCGCGGCGCCGCCGCCGAGCCGCACGACGAGCGCGGTCTCGTCGCGCACGCCGTCGCCGTTCGGCGAGAGGTAGCGCTCGCTCGCGAACAGCGCGCCCGACTGCACGTCGAACGGCAGCGTCGCGCGGTTGTTCGCCTCGCTCAGTTCGCGCAGCGCGCCGGCCGGGTCGACGACGGCGGTGATCGCGCGCGCGTTCGCGCCGAGCGTCCACTGCCACTCGACGTCGGCGCCGCCCCCGGCCGGCAGCAGCGCGATCGTGCGGTCGCCGAGGTTGACGGAACCCGCGCCGCCGTCGCCTTCGAACAGGCGCACGACGACGTCGCGCGCGTCCTGCCCGCCGAGGTTGCGCACCGCGACGCGCGCACTCGTCGCTTCGCCGCCGACCGGCGACGACGGCGTCAGCGCGATGCCCGCGAGCGTCGCCGCCGGATCGGGCAGCGCGATCGCCTGCAGCGGCTTGACCGCGATGTTGTTGCCTTCGTCGAGTTCGTCGACGGCGCGATCGGCGTCGACTTCGACGAACAGCGACACGTTGCCGGCGAGATCGAGGTCGGCCACCGCGATCGCGACGACGGTTTCGGCGGACCCGGCAAGGCCCGCGACGGTCGTGGCGCCGATGCGCGGCGAACCGATGCGCGGATCGCCCGCGTACAGGCCGACGACGAACGGGGCGGTCACGTCCTGGCCGTGATTGCGCACGCGCAGCGACGCGAGCAGCGGCGCGCCCTGCAGCGCCGGCGTCGGCGTGAATTCGAGCGTCGCGGCGACCGGCGCGAGGTCGGGGCGGTCCGCCGCGACGACGGAGAAATCCAATAGTGCCGAATTGTTGTCTTCGCGCGACTCGGGAATCTGGTTCGCGCCGTCGACGACGACGCGCAGCTGCGCCGCGCCGGCCGCGCCCGCGCGCCACGAAAAGCGCCGTTCGACCGTACCGCCCGCGGGCACCGGCACGAGGCCGTCGAAGACGACGGACGTCGTGCCGTTCTGTTCGACTTGCGCATGCAGCGCGGCGTCGGGCGACGCGAGCGTGCCGCGGTTGCGCACCTGCACGCGGAACGCGACGTCGCGGCCGGCCACCGCCGCGCCGTCGAGCGCGAGATCGGCGGCGCCGATGTCGAGATCGAGCGAATCGCCGTAGACGAGCGCGAGCGTCGCGGTGTTGTTGTTCTCGCGCGCCTCGGCGACCGCGTCGTCGGGGTCGGCCGTCAGCACGAGCGCGAGCGCGCCCGTGTCGGCGACCGCGAACGTCAGGTCGAGCGGCGCGCTGCCGCGCGCCGGCACGTCGAGCGTCGCCTGCGCGAGCGCGACGGCGGGACGATTCGCCGCGTGCAGGCGCAACGTCGCACCGGCCACCGCGGCCAGGCCCCCGTTGCGCACGACGCCGGTCAGGCGCACCGTTGCCGGCAGCGTCGACAGCGACGGCGGATCGAACGCGAAATCGGCCGCGACGACCTGCAGGTCGGGCTGCTGCGGCGCGCCGGCGACCGTGAGCGCGAGTGCGGCCGTGTTGTCGGCCTCGCTCGTTTCGACGACGGCGGCGTCGGGGTCGGCGACGAAACGCAGCGCATGCTCGCCGGCGCGGCCGCCGGTATCCCATTCCACTTCTGTACGCAACTGCGCGCCGCCGACGATGGCCGGCAACGCGATCTCGCCGATCGGCATGCCGCCCTGCGCCGGATCGCCGTCGTACCAGCGCGCGACGGCCGGCGGCGACGCTGCGTTGCCGCGATTGGCGACGACGGCGGAAAGCTTCACGCGATCGCCGTCGTACGGCTGCGCGGGCGTCGCGACGAGCGCGCCGGCGATCGCGAAGTTCGGGCGCAGGTCGCGCAGCGACGCGAGCGCCGCGGTCGCCGTCAGATACACGCTGCCGCCCCAGTCGCCGGCGGAAGCCTGCTCGCGGCTCACGAACGCGCGCGCGGCCGAGGCGACGCTCGTCGCGAACGGCACGCGGCCGACCAGCGCGTACGCTTCGATCGTTTCGGACAACGACGGCGCGGTCGGACCGGCGCCGCCGCCGACGCTGCCGCCGGGACGCACGGCGAACCAGTCGGCCGCGTGCCGCGCGAGGTCGCGATGCTGCGGCACGGCGCTCGCCTGCAGCAGCCGCGCCGCGCGCAGCGTCGGCAGGACGCGACCGCGCCCGCCGGTCGCCGCGCCGAAACTGCCGTCGGCATTCTGCTGCGGCGCGAGGGACGCGAGCGCATGCGCGATCGCGGCGTGATCCGGATCGGCCTGTGCGAGCGCGCCGGCCACGGTCGCGGTGTCGAACGGGCTCGTCGCGAAACCTTCGGCAAGACCCCAGCCGCCGTCCGCTGCCTGCGCCGAAGCCAGCGCGACGGCGTGCTCGTTCGCCTGCGTGCCGACGAGCAGCCAGGCGCGCGCGTCGAGGCTCGCGACCGCGCGGCCCGCGATCCACTGGCGAGCACGCGGTATCGCCGACGACTGCGGCGCGAGTTCTTCGAGCGCGCGCAGCGCCGCGGCGGTGTCGCGCAGCGCGGTCGCGGGACGGTCCGCCCAATGTCCGTCGTCGGCCTGCCGCGCTTCGAGCCATGCCACCGCCGCGGCATAGCCCGGCGGCGTCGGCGTGGGACTGCTGCCCTGCAGAACGGCCGGCAGCGCCGGCCGGTCGTCCTTGTTGCTTTCGGTAAAAATACGAATGTGCGCGCGACCGTCGGTCATCTGCGCGAAGCGCTGCTGGAACCGCACGCGCAGCGCTTCGAGCGACTGCACGAGCTGCGGCGACACCGTTTCGTCGCGCCGGGTCAAGAGCACCATCGCGGCGCGGAAGCTTTTCGGCGCATCGGCGGCCGACGGCACACGCGCGCCGTTCGCCGCGACGATCTGCCCGATCGTCACCGTTTCGCCCTGTCCCGCGACGGTCGCGCCGAGCTGCGGCAGCGCGCTCGCATCGCCGCCGCCGCGGATCAGCGTCATCGGCGGCACTTCGCCTGCGGCGGCGAACCCCGCGACGTAGAGGTCGAGCGGACTGTAGCGCCGGCGCACCGCGACGGCTTCGTAGCGGCCGTCGGGCCGCCGCTGCCAGTCGCTGCCGTACATCACGGACGCGTCGCTGTCGAGGAAGTAGCTCCAGTGCATGGCGTCCTGCCCGAGCAGCGCCGTGCTGTTCGCGCCGCTCTCGTCGCGGTACGCGACGTTCGCGCCCCACTGATGCATCAGCTCGTGCGCGAGCGTGTTGAGCAGCGTTTCGTGACGCGGATCGCGCGCGTCGAACGCGTAGCGCGACATCGCCGCCATGTCGATGTAGCTCTGCAGACGGCCGGCGCTGCCGTACGACGCGCCGTGGTCGTACAGCGGCTGGCCGATGCCGGCGACGTCGTTCCTGACGCGGTTGTTGAACGCGATCGCGCCGCCGGTCTCGAATTCGAACGTCGTGAAGACGATCAGGAAATCGTAGGCGTCCGGATGCGAGGCGTAGAAGTTCCGCGCGACTTCCTCGCGCGCCGCGAACTGCCCGCGCGCGTAGTCGCCGGCGAATTCCATGATCGTGACGTTGCCGACGTCGCCGGCGTCCCACACCGTCTTCGGCGCGTTGCCGCCGGCCTTCGACGGCTGCGCGATCTCGACGCAGCGCTCGAGCGCGGGCTCGCTCGCGGCGACGCCGGCGGTGAAGACGAGCACCGCGAGCGCGGCGGCACAGCGTTGCAGTCGGCGCATCAGCGATTTCCGGTGTTCGCGTCGCCGCGCGACGGTTGCGATTCGTGCGGGGCGGGCGCCAGGCGCTCGCCGACGGTCAGATGCATCTCGACGATGCGCCCGTCGAGGCGTCGTTCGGCCTTGAGCACGGCACGGCCGTCGCGGATCGCGGACAGACGCCACGCGTCGTCCGGCGTGCGTTCGCCGACGGCGACCTTGCGCATCGTGCCGCTCGCGTCGGCGAAGACGACCGCCTCGACGTCGGCGGCGACGGCGGCGAGCGCCCACGCGCCGGCCTGCGGCGGCGATGCGGCCGCGATCGAAAAGGCGTACAGCGCCGCGACGGATCCCAGAACGGATCGACAGAAAGCCACGATGAATCCCCTGAAAGCGGTCGACGCACAGCCCGTATTGCGCGAGCCTGCGGCCACGCGACAACGCGTGCGCACACCCGTCGACCGACCCTTTGCGACGCGCGTGCCGGACCTTGCGAGCCCGGCGAACGACAGCATCGCCCCCAGACTGTGAAGGCTATCGCAAAAAATCCGTTTTTGCGCGTGCCCGCGACGCTACTGTCGGCGGAGCGCGCGTTCTCTCACGACCGGGGCGCGCCGCATCGGGCGGGCTCCGCAGTAGCCTCGGACTTTTCCGAGTCAGCGTTCGGCGACCACCTGATTGCGGCCCTTGCCCTTTGCGCGATACAGACACTGGTCGGCCGCTTTGAGCACTTCCTGCGCGGAGCGGCGCTTCGCGTCGCGCGCGGCGAGGCCGATGCTCGCGGTGACGTTGACCGTGCGCTGCGGCTCCTTCGTCTTCGTGCCCTTGCCCGCCTTCGACTTCGCTGCCGGTTTCTTCGGCAATGCGACCGCCGTCGCTTCGATCGCGGCGCGTGTTTCCTCGCACGCCTCGGCCGCGCCGTCGGGCTTGCGGAACAAGAGACAAAACTCTTCGCCGCCGAAACGGAACGCCGCCGCGCCGCGCGTCTTCGCGAGCACGCGCGCCACCTCGATCAGCACGCGGTCGCCGGCGTCGTGGCCGTGCTTGTCGTTGAACTGCTTGAAGTGATCGACGTCGACCATCGCGAGCGCGTAGCCGCCGGACAGGCGCGCGAGCGTTTCGTCGAGCGCGCGGCGGTTCGGCAGGCCCGTGAGCGCATCGAGAAACGCGAGGCGCCACGACGAGTACACGACGCCGAGCGCCGCGACGAGCGCGGCGATCGTCAGCCAGCGCGCGAAACCGACCCCGGCGACGTCGAACCACGCGCACGCGGCGAGGGCGAGCGCCAAGGCGAGCGCGAGTTCCAACGGCGCGCCGCGGCGCAGCCAGCGTGCGAGAGGAACGACCGATGCGACGAGGCACAACGTGCCTGCGACGCGCGACGGACGCCACGACAGCGCGCCGAGCGGGAGCGCGTCCTCGAGACCGCGCCACACGTGCTCGGGCGCGGCGAGCGCGAGCC
Source organism: Tahibacter soli (assembly GCF_025717065.2). GTDB lineage: Bacteria > Pseudomonadota > Gammaproteobacteria > Xanthomonadales > Rhodanobacteraceae > Tahibacter > Tahibacter soli. The sequence continues at coordinate 221,166 of NZ_JAOVZO020000018.1, forward strand.
ACGCGACGAAACCGAGCAGGCCCGCGAACGCGAGCATGCGGCGCGAGCGCAGCGGCGGTTCGGGCACGAGCACGGCCGCGAGAAACAGCCACGGCGCGAACATCGTCGCCGCCGACACGGCGCGCAGGCCGAGCGCGCCGTCGTCGGCGAGCGCGAACTGCGCGAGCGCGATCGCCGCGAGGATCTGCGCGGCGCGATGGCGGCGAAACGCGAGCGCAAGCGCGAAGGCGAGCGCGCAAAGGAGCGGTGCGAACGACACGGCTGGCGGCGACGATCGGGACGAAGCGGCAAGCATTGCAGATCGCGTGCCGGGCGGAAACCGGTCGGGCGTCGTCAGCGCTTCCAGCGCAGAAAGTCGTCGATCGCGGCGGCGGCTTCGCGCGGCGCGATCTGGAAAATCAGATGCGGCGAATCGATGTCGACGAGACGGCCGTCGCGGGCGCGCGCGACGATGTCGTCGCCGTGGCGTGCCGCGATCAGGCGATCGTGGCGCGCACGCAAGTACAGGAGCGGTACGTCGATCGTCGGAATCAGACCGCGCACGTCGACGTCGAACGCGGCCGTCGCGCGGGCGCGCAGCGCGGTGTCGGAAACGCGATCGAGGATGCGCGCGATCGTCGCGGCCCATTCGCGCGTCGCCGACTCGCCGAGCATCAGCGCGGCGGCGACCGCCGTCGGCATCCAGTGCTTGGATGCAAACGGCAGCACGAACCGCAACGGCCGCAACCACGGCGACGGGTTGCGCGCGAACGTGGCGCTGAGGACGACGGCGCGCAGACCGCGCGGGCGCTGCGCGGCTAGCATCAGCGCGACGGGGCCGCTGAACGATTCGGCGACGAGGACGACGTCGCCGTCGGTCGGCCACGCGGCGAGCACTTGCGCGACGAGATCGGGGTAGCCGAGTGGGCGATCGGTCGGATAGGCGATGGCGATCGAGCGGCCCTGCGGCGCGAGGGCGTGTGCGAGGTCGGCGTAGAGGTCGTCGGTGCCGTGAAGGCCGGGGAGGAGGACGAAGGTGGGCATGGGGGGAGCGTAAACGCTAACCGGCGGGATGGGCGAAAGCCTCGACGGGCGAGGCTTTCGCGACGACGGTGCTAGGCGCGTGTTATGACGAGGCGGCCGCGGGTGATGCGGATGACGACGAGATCGTTCGGGGCGAAGCCGGCGTTCGAGAGCCAGTCGCCGCGGAGGCGGATATAGGGGACGGGGCGCGCGGCGTGGTAGAGGCCTCGGGAATAGTGGGCCGTACCGATGCGGATTTGCTTTGTGGAAGGTTTGCGTGAGGTAGGATTGCGGTTGATCATGATCCACTCCGATAAGTGGGTTGTGGTTAGCGAACGGCGTGGAGCCAACCGCGCCGTTCGCGCTTTCGCCCTTCAAGCGATTGGTCGCTGTGGGCGACCTTTCAGAGCACCGCGCGCAGGCACGTCAAGGATTCGGTTTTATCGAACTTGCGCAGTCCTTGACGTGCCGAGCACGGTGCTAGGCTGAGACGACCGCAGCGAGCAGTTGTATTGCGCTACACGCTGCGCGCTTTGGCTTCTCGCCGGACGAAACGGCAACGAAGACCGATGCGTCGCCCCCTCACCCAACCCTCTCCCCCAAAAGCGTTTGGGGGAGAGGGCTAGGCGTGGCGTGACTTGACGTCTACGCGTTTACTTTGCGCAAAAAGCTGGATACCGGCCTTCGCCGGTATGACGGCTTTGTAGAAGCGCCACGCCTTGGCCGTCGCCGTCGCCGTTGCCGTTGCATCTGGCGGCAGGAAGCCGCCCGCTCTACCCGGAGCCCCGTCGGTCGCGGCGAGATTGCGGAGGATCAGCCCGCGCAGCGGGTGCGCACAGGATGTGCGCTGTTCGTTGACGGGCCATGGATGGCCCATCAACGAACCCCGGAGCGATCTCGCGGAGTCGGAGGGCAGGATGCCCGGAGACCGCGGCCGTCGGGGTGTCCTTGGAGAGTGCAGAGAGGGATTGGACAAGCAATCTCTCTCTGCTCGCTCGCGGCAGCGAGCGAAACGCTTTGTTCAACGCGCGGCAGCGAGCGAAACGCTTTGTTCAACGCCAGGCGTAAGGACAAAGCGATAAACAAAAACTGGATCCCAGCGTTCGCTCACTGCTGTCCGGAATATTTGTATACGAGCAAGCGAAAAGTGTTGCGGCGCTTGGATTAACGGGTTAAGACCCTGAGCGCCAACTCAAATCCGAGCGCCGCAACGATGTACAGAGTAAGCCGCCTGGGCGAACTATTGGAAGAGAGCTTCCGCGCCCGCTTCGACGCGCAGGTGCGTCAGCACAACGCCGACAAGCACCTCAAGAAGTTCAAACGCTGGGACCAGTTCGTGGCGATGACCTGTGCGCAGTTGCAGGGCGCCACGAGCCTGCGCGCGCTCACCGGCGGTCTGAAGGCGCTGTCGAACCACCACTATCACCTGCGCACCAGACTCGTTGGCCACTCGACCTTGGCCGATGCCAACCAGCGCGATCCGGCGGTGTTCGGAGCGGTGGCGCAAATGCTGATGTCGCAGGTGGCGCGCAAGCTGCGCAAGGAGTGCCAGCGGACGCTGGTACGGATCGACTCGACCTCGATCACGCTCAAAGGCAACGGCTTTGACGCGTGGACGTCCGATACGAGCAACTGCTTCACGCAAGGGCTGAAGCTGCATGTGGCGCTCGACGATGCGGATGTGCCGGTCTATCACAGCATCACGGCGGCCAACGTCAACGATGTGACCGAAGGAGCGAAGATACCGATCGAACGCGGCACGACGTACGTGTTCGACAAGGGCTACTGCGACTATGGCTGGTGGTGGTCGATCCACCAGGCCGGCGCATGGTTCGTCACGCGAGTGAAGACCAACGCGGCGCTGAAGGTCGAGCAGACACTGCCGATTCCTCCGGGCAATCGATCCCGGATTCTGGCTGACGAAGTCGTGCGTCTGAGCAACAAGAACCCCGGCGCGGGCCGCAAGAATCCTTATACCGCGCGGCTGCGGCGTATCACGATACGAAGAGACAACGACCAGACGCTCGTGCTGATCAGCAACGACCTGGACCGCAGTGCTGCGCAGATCGCCGCCTGCTATCAACAACGCTGGGACGTCGAATTGTTCTTCAAGTGGCTCAAGCAGCACTTGAACATCAAGCGCTATCTGGGCCGATCTCCCAACGCGGTGCGTACACAATTGCTCATCGCGCTGATCGTCTATCTGCTCGTGGCCTTGTTAAGACATCGCACGAAAACCGACGCGACGCTCTGGCTGTTCACCGCCGTTCTACGCATGACTTTGTTCGAGCGGCCGCAGTTGCACGAGGACATGCGACAACGACGAGCGACCAAGGCTGCCGAGCTCGATGCTCGACAGCCTCAACTGGCTGATTGGAAATGATATTTATTCCGGACAGCAGTGAGCGTTCGCCGGGATGACGAGCCGAGAGCCCCTCGACCAACGTCGCAGTTGAAATTAAATTCAACGTCAATTAAATTTCGCGCCATGCCGAACAAACCCACCCCGACACCCCCAAGCGAGGCCGCGGCCGCCCGCCAGCCGACGCGACGACGCCCGACGTGCGGGAACGCCTGCTCGACGCCGCGCTGACGCTGTTCTCCGAGCACGGCATCGCCGGCACCGCGCTGAGCCTCGTCGCGCGCAAGGCGCGCGTCACGCCGGCGCTGATGCACTACTACTTCGGCAACAAGGACCGCCTCGTCGACGCCGTCATCGACGAGCGCCTCGAACCGCTCGTGCAGGCGTTCGGCGCGAAGGTCGGCGCACTGACCAACGATCCGCGCCGCGCGATCGAAACCTTCGTCGCCGAAGTCATCGCCACGCTCTCCGCGCACGCCTGGCTGCCCGGCCTGTGGCTGCGGGAGGTCGTCATCGAAGGCGGCCAGCTGCGCGCGCGCATGCTCGAACGCCTCGCGCCGCAGGTCGCCCACGTCGTCGCCGACGGCGCCCGCCGTGCGCAAGCCGCCGGACGTCTGAACCCCGATCTCGAGCCACGCCTGCTGATGGTGTCGCTCGTCGGTCTCGCCGTGTTTCCGGTCGCCGCGCAGTCGATCTGGCGCAAGGTGTTCGACGCGACCGACATCACCGCCGACACCCTTACCCGTCATGTGCTCGCGCTGCTGATGCGCGGCCTGGAGCTGCCCGATGAAACGCGCCGTTGAAATTTCTCTGTTGTTTTTCTGCGTCACGCTCGCCGCGTGCTCGCGCGAGCGTGCCGAGGCGCCGCTGCTCGGCACGCTCGAATGGGATCGCATCGCGGTCGCCGCCGAGGCTTCCGAGCCGATCGTGCGCATCGCCGTGAAGGAGGGCGACGCCGTCGAAGCCGGCCAGCTCATCCTCGAACTCGATCCGCGCCGCGCCGACGCGCGCCTCGCGCAGGCGCGCGCCGACCTTGCGCAGCGCGAGGCGGCGCTGTCGGAACTCGTCAACGGCGCGCGCGTCGAGACGATCGCCGCGGCCCGCGCCGACCTCGCGCGCAACGACGTCGCCGTGGCCGACGCGCAGCGCGAACGCAGTCGCCAGGCCGACCTGCGCCAGCGCGGCCTGAACGCGCAGGCCGATCTCGACCGCGCCGACACGACGCTGAAAGCCGCGCGCGCGCAAGCCGCGTCGAGCCGCGCCCAACTGCAGCAGCTGACGAACGGCTCGCGCGTCGAGGACGTTGCGCAGGCGCAGAGCGCGCTCGACGCGGCGCGCGGCCAGGTCGACGAGCTGACCGTCGCGCGCGAGCGCCTGACGGTCAAGGCGCCGCAGGCCGGCCGCATCGACGCGCTGCCGTTCAAGCTCGGCGACCAGCCGCCGCTCGGCGCCGCGATCGTGTCGCTGCTCAGCGGCGCGGCGCCTTACGCGCGCGTCTACGTGCCCGAGCCGCGCCGCGCGGCGACGCAGAACGGCCAGCGCTATCGCGTGCACGTCGATGGCGCGAAGGAGAGTTTCGACGCGACCGTGCGCAGCATTCGCGCCGAGCCCGCGTTCACGCCGTACTACGCGCTGTCGGGCGACGACGCGGCGCGGCTGTCGTATCGCGCCGAACTGGTGATCGCCGGCGACGCCGCGCGGCACTTGCCGGCCGGCTTGCCCTTGCAGGCGGAGCGCGTCGCCGATGAGCGCTGACACCGCCTCGAACGGCAACGCGATCGTCGCGCGCGGCCTGACGCGCCGTTTCGGCACGCTCGTCGCCGTCGACCACGTCGACCTCACCGTCGCGCGCGCGCAGGTCTACGGCTTTCTCGGACCGAACGGCTCGGGCAAGTCGACGACGATTCGCATGCTGTGCGGCCTCCTGATGCCGAGCGAGGGCGAAATCAGCGTGCTCGGCCATTCGATTCCCGCCGAGGCCGAAGCGCTCAAGCGCCGCATCGGCTACATGACGCAAAAGTTCTCGTTGTACGAAGACCTCACGGTGCAGGAGAACCTCGAGTTCCTCGCCGCCGTGCACGACGTGCCGCGCGCCGCGACGCGCGCGCGCATCGACGAACTGCTCGAACGCTACTGGCTCGGCGACCGGCGCAAGCAGCTCGCGGGCACGATGTCGGGCGGCCAGAAACAGCGCCTGGCGCTCGCCGGCGCCGTGCTGCACAAGCCGGAACTGTTGTTCCTCGACGAGCCGACCAGCGCGGTCGACCCGCAGTCGCGTCGCGAGTTCTGGGAATCGCTGTTCGAACTCGCCGACGCCGGCACGACGATCCTCGTGTCGACGCATTACATGGACGAGGCCGAGCGCTGCCATCGTCTGGCCATTCTCGATACCGGCCGCCTCGTCGCCGACGGCACGCCGCGCGAGTTGTGCGAAGAGTTGCCGTACGCCGTGCGGCTGATCGAAACGCCGGCGCCGCGCCGCGCGCAGCTGGCGCTCAAGCACGTCGCCGGCGTCGTGTCGATGGCGCAGATCGGCGCGGAACTGCGCGTGCTCGCCGACAAGCGCGAGGCGGACGACGGCGCGCTCGACGCGGCGCTCAGGGCCGCCGGCATCGACGCGCGCGTCAAGGAAGGCCGCGCCAATCTCGAAGACGTGTTCGTCGCCGCCACCCGCAAACCGTTGACGGAGGCCGCATGAGCCTGCGCCGCATGCTGTCGGTCGTGGTCAAGGAGCTGCGCCAGCTGCGCCGCGACCGCCTGACGTTCGCGATGATCATCGGCATTCCGACGATGCAGCTGATCCTGTTCGGCTTCGCGATCAATCTCGATGTGCGTCATTTGCAGGGCGCCGTGCTCGACGAAGCCAACACCGCGCGTTCGCGCGAACTCGTCGCCGAACTCGGCGCCTCGCAGGTGATCGAATTCCATCGCCGGCTCGCGACGCCGCAGGAACTCGACGATCTCTTGCGCGAAGGCGCGATCAGTGCCGCGCTGGTGATTCCGGCCGATTTCGAAACGCGGCTGGAACGCCGCGATCACCCGCCGCTGCAGGTCGTCGTCGACGGCTCGGACCAGGTGGTGCAGTCGGCCGCGCGGCAGCTCGCCGCGTATCCGATCGAACGCCTGCGCAATCCGCTCGCGACCAGCGTGAACAATGTCGAGATCGTGAATTTCTACAATCCGGAACGCCGCGCGCCGGTGAACACCGTGCCGGGGCTCGTCGGCGTGATCCTGACGATGACCATGGTGATGTTCACGGCGATGGCGCTCGTGCGGGAGCGCGAACGCGGCAACATGGAAATGCTGATCGCGACGCCGGTGTCGCCGTGGGAGCTGACGGTCGGCAAGGTGCTGCCGTTCGTCGGCATCGGGCTCGTGCAGGTGACCGTCGTGCTGTTCCTCGGCACGCTGATCTTCTCGGTGCCGATACGCGGGCATCTCGTCGACGTGTACGTCGCGGCGCTCGCGTTCATCGTCGCGAGCCTGGCGCTCGGGGTGTTTCTCTCGACGCTCGCGAAGAGCCAGTTCCAGGCGATGCAGCTCGCGTTCTTCACGTTTCTGCCGCAGATCTTGCTGTCGGGATTCATGTTTCCGTACGCCGGCATGCCGAAGCTCGCGCAGTGGATCTCCGAGGTTCTGCCGATGACGCATTTCATCCGCCTGATCCGCGGAATCATGCTGCGCGGCGCATCGCTGGGCGACCTGTGGCACGAACTGGCGGCGCTCGGCGTGTTCAGCGCGCTGATGCTGTCGATCGCGGTGGCGCGGGTGAGCAAGCGGCTCGACTGAGTTGCGAATCCCCCGTTTGAGCCAAGGACGATTCCCGCAACGGACCTTTAAACGAAACGCCGAACGCGTTCAGAGTTTCTGCGAGCCACGGATGGCTCGTCTTGAACACGTCCGGGATGGACTTGTTCAAGGCTTCCTTAAATATTTTCTAATCGCCTGCGACCATTCTGTATCCCTAAACGTAGAGACGACAGACGATAGCGGAGGTGTCCCGTGTTGCACGTTGTACCAGCCTCGGCCGCGCAGCTCGCGGCGCTGGCCGAGGGCGACGAGGTTTTCGCCGCGCGCTTCGACCGCGCCGTGGCCAAGGGTTATTGCGAGTTTCCCGGTGCCGCCGAGCGCGGCCTCGAAGGGTTGTGGAACGGCGAGGCGACGCCCGCGTGGTGGACGCACCTGTTCCTGCTGCCGGCCGGCGACCTGATCGGCCTCGGCGGTTACCAGGGCGCGCCCGACGCCGAAGGCACGGTCGAGATCGGCTACTGCATCGCGCCGGCGCACCGCGGCCGGGGCCTGGCGACGCAGGCCGTCGAGTCGCTCGTGCGGCGCGCGTTCGCCGACAGTCGCGTACGCTGCGTCGTCGCGCATACGCAGGCTTACCACGGCGCGTCGACGCGCGTGCTCGAACGTTGCGGCTTCGCCCGGGCGTTCGCGTTCTACGACCCGGCCGAGGGTTCGCTCTGGCGCTGGCAGCTGTGGAACGCCGGTCTCGAATACACCACGACCTACACGCGCAACGAAGGCCGGGCTACCATGCCCGGCGCATGAACAACCCCGGCATCCTGATCGGCCTCGACGCCGTCATCATCGCAGTCACCGGCGAGGCGCCGCGCGTGCTCACCGTCGTCGACGCCGCCAGCGGCGCCGACGCGCTGCCTTCGGGCCCGCTCGATCTCGAATCGCACGCGACGCTCGAACGCGGCGTGCGCGACTGGGTCGCGCAGCAGACCGGCTTTCAGCTCGGCTACGTCGAGCAGTTGTATACCTTCGGCGACCGCTTTCGCGATCCGCGCGAGCGCGCCGGCGGCGAGCGCGTGATTTCCACGGCGTATCTCGCGCTGGTGCGCGAAGAATCGCTGCCGGCGAAGGCCGGGGCGCATTGGCGCAACTGGTACGGCTATCTGCCGTGGGAAGACTGGCGCAGCGGCCGGCCCGCGCTGATCGATCGCGACCTCGCGCCGCGCCTGCATGCGTGGGCCGCGCGCGACAAACGCAAGCGCGAACGCATCGATCTGACGTTCGGTCTCGACGACGCGCCGTGGGACCCCGAACGCACGCTCGAACGCTACGAGCTTTTGTGGGAAGCCGGTCTCGTCGGCGAGGCGCAGCGCGAGCGCGACTGCGCCGCGTCGACCGCGAGCGGCCACGCGATGGCGCTCGACCATCGGCGCATCCTCGCCACCGCGCTCGGGCGTGTGCGCGGCAAGCTGTCGTACCGGCCGGTCGTGTTCGAGCTCTTGCCGCCGGAATTCACGTTGCTGCATCTGCAACAAGTGGTCGAAGCGCTCGCCGGCAACCGGCTGCACAAGCAGAACTTTCGCCGGCTGGTGGAAAGCGCGGGCCTCGTCGAAGGCACCGGCAGGCTTGCCGCGACCACGGGCGGGCGGCCGGCGGAGCTGTTCCGGTTCCGCCACGACGTGTTTCGCGAGCGGCCGGATCCGGGAGTGTATTTTCCCGGCGCCTGGTGGGGGCGGTAGCGATTTACTCCCTCTCCCCCAAACTCGTTTGGGGGAGAGGGCCGGGGTGAGGGGAGAGCGTGTCGCACTTCGTCGAGGTCGACGAAAACCGTAGCGGCGCCCCCTCATCCCAACCTTCTCCCCCAAGCGAGCTTGGGGGAGAAGGAGTCCAAGATTCAGCACTTCAGCGCTACTTCCGCGTCGCGAGAAACACCCCGCCCGCCGCCAGCGCGAAGCCCGCGAATTTGAACGCCGTCAGCGATTCGCCGAGCACGAGCCAGCTCATTGCCGCGGTCGCCGCCGGCACGAGATAGAACAGCGCCGCGACGCTCGTCGCCGCGCCGCGGCGGATCAGCACGAACAAGAGGCCGAAGCCGCCGAGCGAGTTGACCGCGACGAGCCAGCCCATCGACAGCGCGAACGCCGCGCTGCCGTCGTGGCGAAATCCCTCGTGCACGGCGAAAGGCAACAGCGCGAGCGTCGCGGCCGCGTGCTGCACGCCGAGGCCGATGCGCAGGTCCACGTCCGTCGCGTGGCGTTTCTGGTAAACCGTGCCGGCGCTGATGCCGACGAGCGCGACGAGCAGCGCACCGAACGCCGCCGGCGTCAGCGCGTTCGGATCGATGCGGTCGGCCACGACGAGTACGACGCCGGCGAAGCCGAGCGCGAAGCCCGCCCACTGCCGGCGCGTGAGCGCCTCGCCGGTCAGCGTCGCGAGCAGCGATACGCCGATCGGCATCGCGCCGATCACGAGCGCGGCGATGCCCGCGCTCGCACCGTGCGCCATGCCGGTGTAGAGCGCGCCGAACTGCAGCGCGAGCGACAGCAGGCCGACGACGGCGCTGTGCGCGAGCGTGCGAGCCGGCGGCCATGCCGGGCGCGCGATCGCCGCGAGCGCGGCGAACGCGAGCGCGGCGATGCCGAACCGCAGCACCAGCACGGTGAACGGTCCCGCGTGCGCGATCGCGACCTTGCTCGCGAGATAGCCGGTGCTCCACACGACGATGAACGCCGCGGGCAGGAATTCGTGCAGGTTCCAGGGGCGTCTTTCGGCGGCGAGTTCGGTGCAGGCGGCGTTCATCGAAGGTCCGTGCGAGTTCATGACGGGCGTACGATAGGTTCGCGCGCCGCTGCGATAAACTGGCCGTCGAGCAATCGTTTATTGCGCCGAGGGCAATAATGAGCGATCGACTGAATCAGATGGCCGCGTTCGTCGAAGTCGCGCGGCAAGGCAGCTTCGTCCGCGCGGCGGAACGGCTCGGCGTGAACGTCTCGGCGACGAGCCGCGGCGTCGCGGCGCTGGAGGCGCGGCTCGGCGTGCGCCTGTTCCAGCGCAGCACGCGGCGTGTCGCGCTGACCGAGGCGGGCCGCGCGCACTACGCGCGCTGCGAGGCGCTCCTGAACGAATTCGACGATGCCGAGGCAGCGGTGAGCCAGCTTTCCGGGGCGATCAACGGCACGCTGCGCGTGACGATCCCGGCGGGCCTCGGCATGACGCATATCGTGCCGTTCGTCGCGGGATTTCTCGAACGGCATCCGGGCCTGGAACTCGATCTGAGTCTCGCGAACCGCATCGTCGATCTCGTCGAGGAAGGCTATGACCTCGCGATTCGCGTCGGCGGACAGCGCGACGCGCGGCTCGTCGTGAGGAAGCTCGGCAGCAGCCGGCGCGTGCTCGTCGCGAGCCCGGACTATCTCGAGCGCCGCGGCACGCCGCGCACGCCGGCCGCGCTCGCGTCGCATACGCGGCTCGTGCTCGAGGTGGGCCTCGCGCCGCGCGTGTGGCGGCTCGTCAACGGCGCCGACGAGGTCGCGATCGACACGCCGTCGCGCGTGCGCAGCAGCGACGCGATCGCGCTGCGCCGGCTGTGCGTCGACGGCAGCGGCATCGCGTTCGTGCCGGGTTTCGTCGTGGCCGACGACCTCGCGGCCGGACGCCTGAAGCGCGTGCTGCCGCGCTGGGCGTCGCCGGTGCAGGAGATCCATGCGATCTACCCGGCCAACCGTTTCATTCCGGCGAAGGTGCGGGCGTTCGTCGACTATCTGGAAGGGATTTTGCGAGAAGTGCAGTAATGTCTTTCTCCCTCTCCTCCAAGCTCGCTTGGGGGAGAGGACTCGAAGCTACCGCATCCGCGCCAGCGCCGCCTGCCCGTAGCGCGGATGCACCACGCGCCGCCGCGACGGATCGAGCTGGCCGGTTTTCGGATCGTGCGCGAACACCGTCAGATGCCGCGGCTGCACCGTCACGCTCATGCCGGCCGCAAGCCCGCGCCGCTGCGCCTCGTCGCCGCCGAGTTCGGCGTCGAGCGTCAGGCCCAGTGCCGGCACTTCGATTTCGACGTGCGCCACGCTGCCGGCGAAGAACACGTGGCCGAGCGTCGCCTTCCAGCCCGAGTCGAGCGACGTCGTCGTGAACGCGAGATGCTCGGGGCGCACGTACGCGACGCCGCTGCCGTCGCCGATGCCGTCGAGCGGATCGGCGTCGAAGCGCTGGTCGCCGGCCTGCACGCGACCGCCCGCGAACTTGACCGGAATCTTGTTGACCCGGCCGATGAACTCGAACACGAACGGCGTGCCGGGCTGCTGGTACACCTCGTCGGGCGTGCCGACCTGTTCGATGCGGCCCTGGTTCATGACGACGACGCGGTCGGCGAGTTCGAGCGCTTCCTCCTGATCGTGCGTGACGAATACGGTGGTGAGGCCGAGTTCTTCGTGCAGATGCCGCAGCCAGCGCCGCAAGGTCACGCGCACCTGCGCATCGAGCGCGCCGAACGGCTCGTCGAGCAGCAGCAGATCGGGCTCGATCGCGAGCGCGCGCGCGAGCGCGACGCGCTGGCGCTGGCCGCCGGAGAGCTGCGCGGGATAGCGGTTGCCGAGTCCGTCGAGCTGTACGCGTTTGAGCAGCTTCTCGACGCGCTCGGCGATCTCGGCGCGGCTCGGCCGCTTGGCGCGCGGTCGCACGCGCAGGCCGAACGCGATGTTCTCGAACACGGTCATGTGGCGAAACAGCGCGTAGTGCTGAAACACGAGGCCGACGCCGCGTTCGCGCGCGCTGACCGACAACAGGTCGCGGCCGTCGCGGCGCACGTCGCCCGCGTCGGGAAAGTCGAGACCCGCGAGGATGCGCAACAGCGTCGTCTTGCCTGACCCCGACGGGCCGAGCAGCGCGACGAATTCGCCGGGTGCGATCGACAGGCTGACGTCGTCGAGCGCGCGGAAGTCGGCGAAGCGGCGATGCAGATGCGAGAGTTCCAGAGTCATCGTCAATGCCCGCGCGGCGCGCGCGCCGCCAGTTCGGCGCCGTAGCGCCATTCAAGGAAGGTTTTGACCGCGAGCGTCACGAGCGCGAGCAGCGCGAGGATCGACGCCACGGCGAACGCGCCGACGTAGTCGTATTCGTTGTAGAGAATTTCCACGTGCAGCGGCATCGTGTTGGTGAGCCCGCGGATGTGGCCCGACACGACCGACACCGCGCCGAACTCGCCCATCGCGCGCGCGTTGCACAGCAGTACGCCGTACAGGAGCGCCCACTTCACGTTCGGCAAGGTCACGCGGAAGAACATCTGCCAGCCGGTCGCGCCGAGCGTGCGCGCGGCTTCTTCTTCTTCGCTGCCCTGCGCCTGCATCAGCGGAATCAGCTCGCGCGCGACGAACGGCAACGTGACGAACACGGTCGCGAGCACGAGGCCCGGCACCGCGAAGATCAGCTTGATGTCGTGCTCGGCGAGCCACGGCCCGAACCAGCCCTGCGCGCCGAACAAGAGCACGTAGATCAGGCCCGAGACGACCGGCGACACCGAGAACGGCAGGTCGATGAACGCGCCGAGCCAGGCCTTGCCGCGAAAGTCGAAGCGCGTCATCGCCCACGCCGCGGCGAGGCCGAACACGGTGTTGAGCGGCACCGAAATCGCCGCGACCAGCAGCGTCAGGCGGATCGACGCGAGCGCTTCGGAATGCGCGAGCGCGGCCGTATACGCGCCCACGCCCTTGCGCAGCGCTTCGACGAACACCGCCGCGAGCGGCAGCACGAGAAACAGCACGAGAAACGTCACCGCGAACGCGATGAGCACCGCGTGCCAGCTGACGCGCGCTTTCGACGGACGGCGGGAGAGCACGATCTCGTTCATGTCAGCGCTCCGCCCAGCGCCGGCTCCAGCGCTGCAACAGGCCGATGCCGAGCAGGATCGCGAACGAGATGCCGAGCATCACGACGCCGATCGCGGCTGCCTCGCCATATTTGTACTGTTCCAGTTGTTGCACGATCAAGAGCGGCATGATTTCCGATTCGAACGGCTTGTTGCCGGCGATGAAGATGACCGAGCCGTACTCGCCGACGGCACGTGCGAGCGCGAGCGCGAAACCGGTCAGCAGCGCGGGCAAGAGGAGCGGAAACAGCACGCGCAGAAACGTCTGCACGCGCGTGGCGCCGAGGCTTTCGGCGGCCTCCTCGAGGTCGCGGTCGAGCGTTTCGAGCACCGGCTGCAGCGTGCGCACGACGAACGGAAAGCCGACGAACACCATCGCGACGAGCACGCCGGTCTGCGTGAACGCGACCTTGAGGCCGAGCGGTTCGAGCCAGCGCCCGAGCCAGCCGTTCGGCGCGTACAGCGCGGTCAGCGCGATGCCGGCGACGGCGGTCGGCAGCGCGAACGGCAGGTCGACGAGCGCGTCGAACAGGCGCTTGCCCGGAAAGCGGTAGCGCACGAGCACCCAGGCGATCAGGAGGCCGACGCCCGCGTTGATGAACGCCGACAGCACCGCGGCGCCGAACGACAGTTTCAGCGCCGCGAACACGCGCGGCGTGGTCACCGCCGCCCACAGGCCGGAAAAGCCGAGTCCGGCGGCCTTGAGCGCCAGCGCGGCGAGCGGCAAAAGAACGATCAGCCCCAGGTACGCGATCGCGTAACCGAGGCTGAGTCCGAAGCCGGGCAATACTCGTCGAGCCATGCGTCGCGCCTTTCCTGCGCGGCGCCGGTCGTTGCCGGCGCCGCGTCGTCTGTCGTTACTTCGCCGCGCCGATCGTGTCGAACACGCCGCCGTCGGCGAAATGCGCCGCCTGCGCCTTCTTCCAGCCGCCGAACACCTCGTCGATCGTGAAGGTGTTCACCTTGGGGAACGTGCCCGCGTACTTCGCGGCCACTTCTGCGTTGCGCGGCCGGTAGTAGCGCTTCGCCGCGATCTCCTGCGCCTGCGGCGTGTAGAGGAAGTTGAGATACGCCTCGGAGACGGCGCGCGTGCCGCGCTTGTCGACCACCTTGTCGACGATCGCGACCGGCGGTTCGGCGAGGATCGAGATCGACGGCGCGACGATTTCGAACTGGTCCTTGCCGAGTTCCTGCTGCGCGAGCAGCGCCTCGTTCTCCCACGCGAGCAGCACGTCGCCGATGCCGCGCTGCACGAACGTCGTGGTCGAGCCGCGCGCGCCGGTGTCGAGCACCGGCACGTTCTTGAACAGCGCGGTGACGAATTCCTTCGCCTTCGCCTCGCTGCCGCCCGGCTGCTTGAGCGCGTAGCCCCACGCGGCGAGGTAGTTCCAGCGCGCGCCGCCCGAGGTCTTCGGATTCGGCGTGATCACCTCGACGCCGGGCTTGACGAGATCGCCCCAGTCCTTGAGGCCTTTCGGATTGCCCTTGCGCACGAGAAACACGATGGTCGAGGTGTACGGCGTCGCGTTGTTCGGGAATTTCTTCTGCCAGTCGGCCGCGAGATAGCCCTTCTCGGCGATCGCGTCGATGTCGTAGGCGAGCGCGAGCGTGACGACGTCGGCTTCGAGGCCGTCGATGACCGCGCGGGCCTGCTTGCCCGATCCGCCGTGCGAAGCGTTGATCGTGACGTTGTCGCCCTTCTGCGCCTTCCACTGCGCGGCGAACGCGGCGTTGACGTCCTTGTACAGCTCGCGCGTGGGGTCGTAGGAAACGTTGAGCAAGGTGATGTCGGCGGCCGACGCGTGCGCGGCGAACGCGAAAGCGAGGACGGTCAGCGTGGAGCGGATCGATCTCATGGGGTTCCAGACCTTGCCGGTTGAGTGGGCTACAGCCTAGTTCGGCGACGGTTAAGCCGGAATTGACGCGCCGTTATCACCATATGACGCAACGCACGATCGCGTTGCAAGCGGCCGGGACGGCGGGCCCGCGAATGTCGCCCGGAAGCGCTAACCCCGGCCGGGAACCCGCGTCGTTGCAGCCCTTCGCCGGCACTCGCGGCTTGAAGGGGAAACATCATGGCTACCGCCGTATTCGACGACCGTCCGCGCGAATCCTTCCAGTGGACGCGCAGTTCCGCGATCAGCGTGACGCTGGCGGCTCACGCGCTCGCCGCTTTGCTGATCCTCGCGCCGCCGGCGATGGAGTCGGTCGCCAGGCGCGAAAGCACCGCGATCGAGCCGATCATGGTGATTCCCGAGAAGAAGCCGGAAGAGGTGATTCCGGTACAGCCTCTCAAGCCGCCGCCGCCGTTCCGGCCGAGGCCGGCGCCGACGCCGCGGGTCGAAACGCCGCCGACACCGCCGATGCCGGTGGAGGCGAACGACAGCCCGATGGCGATACCCGTCGATCCGACGCCGGCCGCGCCCGACCCGGGTCCGGCGCCGATCCCCGAAACCGCGCCGACCGCGCTCGGCTACGGCGCCGGCATGAAGAACGTCGCGTATCCGCGTGACGCGATCAAGAACCGCCACGAAGGCACGGTGATGCTGCGCGTGAAGATCGGCACCGACGGCACCCCGCTCGAGGCGATCGTCGAGTCGTCGTCGGGCCACGCGTCGCTCGACCGCGCCGCGCGCGAGGCCGTCATGAAATGGCGCTTCACGCCGGGCACGAAGAACGGCCAGCCGTTCATCGCGTGGGGCCTCGTGCCGATCGCGTTCAAGCTCAACCAGTTGTAAGCCGCCGAGGTTTGCCCCCTGGCGCTTTACCGGTCCAAGGACGGACCACCCGCGGCGCGACACCTAAGTTCGCTTGACGCGATATTGCGCGTGCGAAACGATTCGCACATGAAAAATCTTTTACTTGCGGCAACCGCCCTCCTCGCCGCGCCGATCGCACAGGCGTCGACGCTCGTCGTGACCGAGGCCGCCGACACCGTCGCCAACAACGGCCGCTGCTCGCTGCGCGAAGCGATCACCGCCGCGAACACCGGCCTGCCTTCGGGCGCCGCGGCCGGCGAATGCGGGCAAGGCGTCGCCGCGCCGTACGACCGCATCGACGTGCCGGCCGGCGACTATCGCCTCGAACGCGCAGGCAGCGGCGAGGACAACAACGTCAACGGCGATCTCGACATCCGCAGCGCGAATCTCGAACTGCGCGGCGCCGGCGCCGACGTGGTGACCGTCCGCGGCGATCGCGAGGAACGCGTATTCGACGTCGGCACGCCCGCCGCGCCGGCCGGCGCGCACGTGACGATCGTCGGCATGACGATCCGCAACGGCAACGACACGAGCGGCGGCGGCATCCGCGCGCGCGCCGGATGGGCGCTGCGCGTGGCCGACTGCGGGCTGTCGAACAACGCCGCCGCGACGGCCGGCGGCATCGACGCGGCGGGGGGCCTCGAAATCGACGGCTGCGCGTTCCACGCCAACAGCGCGACCGACGCGACCGGCAACGGCGGCGGCGCGTTGCGCTACACCGGCACGAGCGCGGCACTCATTCGCAACACGACGTTCAACGCGAACGAGAGCGCGACATCGGCCAGCGTCGTGCTGATCAACGGACCGATGACGTTCAACAACGTCACGCTGACCGAAAACATCGCCGACGCCGATTTCAACGGCACCGGCGACGGCGCGATCGTCGCGAACGGCGACGTCGCGGTTTCCAATTCGATCATTGCGCGCAATGTGGATTTGAGCGTCGCGATCGGCGGACCCAACAATCCCGATTGCGTAACCTCGCCGGGCATGCTGCTGTCGCAGGGCTACAACCTCATCGGCAACCCGGGCACGAGCTGCACGTTCATCGCGGGGCCCGGCGACCAGATCGGCTCGGCGGCGGCACCGCTCGATCCGAAGCTCGAACCGTTCGCGGTCTACGGCGGCACCGTCGAAACGCAGCCGCCGCGCGCCGACAGCCCCGCGATCGACGCGGGCAACCCGGCCGCGCCCGGTGCGGCGCCCGCGTGCGAAGTCGACGACGCGCGCGGCATCGCGCGGCCGTCGGGCCCGCGCTGCGACATCGGCGCGGTCGAGATCAACGATCGCATCTTCGCCAACGGGTTCGAGCTGCCGGCGCCTTAAGGATCGCGCGGCGTACGCCGCACGCGCAGCGCGCCGCCGTCGTCGTCCCAGTAGCCGAACCAGCGCCGCGCAATGAACTTGTATACGCGCTTGCCGGTGGCCTTCCATGCGCGCGCGAGCCACGAGCGGCGCGCGAGCAGGCGGCGTTCGACCGGCGTCAGCGCGTCGGGGCAGTACGTGCGCTTGTGCTTGAGCAGATGCCGCACGTCTTCGCGCGCGAGCATGCGGAACCACGCGCCGCGGCGGCGGCTGATCCAGCAGATCTGGAAGTCGACGAGCCCGGGCCGGCCGTCGCCGCGCACGAGCCAGTTCGGCTCCTTCGCCAGATCGTTGTGCGCGAGGCCGCGTGCGCGCAGCGCCTTGACCAGCCGGTGCGCATCGCGAAACCACTTCGGATCGCGCGGCTGCGCATCCTGCATCGGCTTGCCGTCGAGATAGCTGCGTTCGAGCACCGCACCGTCGAACGCGATGAGCTGCGGTACGCCCTCGACGCCGCGCACGCGCTCGAGGCCGCGCGCTTCGTGGCGTGCCGCGAACCGCGCGGCCCAGCGCAGCAGCCAGTGCGCGCTGCGGGTGTCGCGCCGCACGAATCGCACATCGCCGCGCTGTACGCGCTCGATGTGGCCGAACGTGTCGGCCTTGAGCAGTTCGCGTTGTTCTTCGGAGTCTTGCATCCGCAAAGGCTAACACGCGCGAGTGCGGCCCCGATTCAGGTGGCCCGCGTAGACTCGTCGCACGGCACCACGGAGATCGCAGATGCGGACTGCCGCATTGCGCCTAGCCGCCGCGACGCTCCTTCTCGCCGGCTGCGGCGCACAGGAACCGCCGGCCCCGCCGACCACGCCCACCGCCGCGACGCGCGCAGGCGACGTTTCCACGGTCGACCAGGCCAGCACCGAACGCTACCGCTACGACGTCAACTATCCCGCGCTCGCAGCACGCGATGCGACGCTGGCGGCGGCGTTGCGCGCGTACGGCGAACAGCGCAAGCGCGAGTTTCTCGCCGCCGCCGAAGGCGCGCCGCGCTCGGCCGATACCGAGTTCGTGCCGTGGGAGCTGCATCTGCGCTTCGACGTGCGCGCCGACACCGGCGACTTTCTCGCGATCGTCGCAACCGGCGAGGCGTACAGCGGCGGCGCCCACGGCAACCCGGTGATCGCCTCGTTCGTCCTGCATCGTGCCAGCGACCGCGTGGTGACGATGGCCGACCTCTTCGCCGACGCCGAGGAAGGCGAACGCGCGCTCGGCGACTACGCGCGGCGCGAACTCGTCGCGCGGCGCGCCGCGGCGCGTCCGCTCGACAATGCCGAACTGCGCTGGCTCAGGGACGGCACGGCGCCGCGGCCGGAAAACTACGCCGTGTTCGCGATCGACGGCGACGGCGCGCGGCCGGCGCGCGGCCTCGTGCTGATTTTTCCACCTTACCAAGTTGCGCCATATGCCGACGGAGCCGTCGAGGTGGCGGTGCCGGCGTCGGTATTTCGCGAATTGCTGAGGCCGGCGTTTCGCGGGGCGTTCGAGAAGGCGACGCAATGACGCCGCTCCCTCTCCTCAAGCTGCGCTCGTGAGAGAGGGGCGGCGCATCGTTGCGCCAGGCGCCGGGTTTTCACCGGACGTCGCTCGCTGAAGGCTGTTTCGAAAATCCGGCGTCGAGGAGGATCCCGGCGTCGCCCCCTCGCCCTGCCCTCTCCCCCAGGACGCGGGGCGTTCCGGGGGAGGGTTCTACTGCAGCCGCACCCGATCGATCGCCCAGAGCGTTTCCGGCCCCGGCCGCGTGAAGCGGAAACACAAGTCGTGCCGGCCGGTGGCCTTCGGCAGTTCGCCCCCGAGCACGGTCACGCCGGGGTTCGCTTTCGCCGCGGTCAGCGGAATCGTCGTCCACGGCGCGCCGTCGCAGCCGTCGAGCCGGATTTCGAGTTCGCCGTCGGGATTGGCCGGCTTGCGCACGACGACATTCTTGATGTCTCGCCACAACTGGAAATTGTACGGGAGGTTGCCGACCTCGGCCGCGATGCGCTCGATGCCGTCGAGCGATGCTTGCGGCCAGATCCAGCACGCATCGAAGATGTCGACGGTGTACATCGCGCGCGGCCCGGCGAGCGGCGCGTCGTCTTCCAGGCGCAGGATCAGTCCGTTGTCGCGGCAAGGCTTGAGGTCGGCGCTGCTGCGCAGGCGCTGCGACGCGGCGTCGAGGGCGATCGGCGGCGCCTCGCTCATGCGCACGCCGTCGACGAACGCGGCGGCGCGCATCGCGGTTGCCGCACCCGCGTCGAACGGCGCCGTGTACGCCGTCGACTGAGCGGTCGGTTCGCCGCCGTCGAGCGTGTAGCGGATCTGCGCGGATTTCACCTGGGCGGCGAGCGTCACCTTGCCGGCATCGACCGACGCCTGCACGCGAAACGCGCTGTCGGCGTAGCCGATGCCGAGCGCGCGATAGCGCGCGAACTGCGCCGGCAGGCGATTGACGAACCCGTTCCAGTCGCGCGCGCCGGCCGGCGACCAGTCGACTTCGGCGATCGCCGCGAGACGCGGATACACCGCGTGTTCGACCATCGCCTCGGTACGCATGTGCTCCGTCCACAAGTTAACCTGTGCGCCCAGTACGTGACGCGCCTGTTCCGGCGTCAGTTCCGCCGGCGTCGGCTCGAAGCCGTACAGGCTTTCGATCGTCACGAGCGCGTCGAGCCGCGCGGCCGGCTCGTCGCCGGCAAGGCTCTGCAGGTTGTTGATGTACAGCTGCGGCGCGGGCGACAGAACGACGTCGTGCCCCTTGTGCGCGGCCTCGATCGCGCCGTTCGTGCCGCGCCACGACATGACGGTCGCTTCGGCCGGCAGCTTGCTTTCGAGTATCTCGTCCCAGCCGATCAGCTTGCGCTGGCGCTTTTCGAGCATCGCCTCGAGCCGTTCGAGAAACCAGCCCTGCAGGGCGGTTTCGTCCTTGACGCCGAGCGCCTTCATGCGCGCCTGCACGGCCGCCGACGCCTGCCAGCGATCCTTCACCGCCTCGTCGCCGCCGACGTGCAAGTAACGGCCCGGGAACAGCGGAACGACTTCGTCGAGCACGTCCTCAATGAATGCAAACGTGGAATCTTCAACATTGAGCAGATACGTGTGCACGCCCCAGTCGACCGAAACGCCGGGCGCATCGCCCGTGCCGAGTTCCGGGTACGCCGCGATCGCGGCCTGCGCGTGGCCGGGCATGTCGATCTCGGGCACGATCTCGACGTGCCGCTGCGCGGCGTAGCGCACGACGTCGCGAATCTCGTCCTGCGTGTAGTAGCCGCCGTAGACGCGCGGCTTGCCGGTTGCCGGATCGATGTCGGCCGCGGCGGCGGGGCCCGGCGGCACGCGCCAGGCGCCGACGTCGGTCAGCTTCGGATACTTTTTGATTTGGATACGCCAGCCCTGATCGTCGGTCAGATGCCAGTGCAGCACGTTGAGCTTGTGCAGCGCCATCGCGTCGATCGTGCGCTTGATGAAGTCCGGCGACTGGAAATGGCGCGCCGAATCGAGCATCAGACCGCGCCACGCATAGCGCGGCTGGTCCTGGATCGACAGTGCCGGCAACGCGACAGCGTCGCCGCGGCGCGCGTCGCTCGTGGCGAGCTGCCACAGGCTCACGCCGCCGTAGAACAGGCCGCGCGCGGTGCGCGCGGTGATCTTCGCGCCGCTGTCGGCGACGTCGATCGTATAGCTTTCGTCGCCTTCGCCGGCGGCGTTCGCGTCGAGCGCGAACGTGATCGCGCCGCTCGCGGGCGCGTCGGCGAGCTTGAGCGCGAGGCCGCGCGTGCGTGCGAGCGTGTCGACGAAATACGCCGCTGCGGCTTTCGCCTCGGGCGATGCGGCGATCACCGGCGTTGCGGCGTCGACGCGGAAAACGCCGCTGCGCACGTCCAGGCGCAACGGCTGCGGAATCAGTGACGGTACTATCGTGGCCTGCGGCGGCGCGGGCGCGGGCGCCGGCTGCCGCGAACACCCGGCGACACACGCGATGACAAGTACGGCGAATGCGGGCGCGAACTTCATGATGACCTCGGTCGGAACGACATGCCGGATCGACTCTAACCTCAAAAAAGAGGCCGGGAATCCCGTTCCCGGCCTGCAAGCTTCACCACGTTGGAGTCGTCTGTCTTTCGGTCTTTCTTCTCTTTGCGCCGGCATGACCGGCGCGGGCGCAAGGTTTCCGTCGCGCGCGATCAGAAGTTCGCGCGCAGGGTCAGCATGTAGCGGCGGCCGGTCGAGTACTGGCCGGCGAGATAGTCCTTCGTACCGAGGTACTGGAAGTACTTCTCGTCGATCAGGTTGCTGCCGTCGAACGAGAGCGACAGATTCGGCGTGAACGCGTACGACACGCTCGCGGCGACGTCGGTGTAGTCGTCGACGCTCGCCGGCGCGGCGCCGGCGACGTAGCCGCCCGCGAGGTAGTTGCTGCGGTAGTTGTACGTGATGCGCGCGGTCCAGTTGTCCTTCTCGTAGTACGGGCTGATCGAGATCGAATCCTTCGACTGGTACGGCATCGCGTTGCCCTGGCTCGTTTCGCCATCGGCGTACGTGTAGTTCGCCTGGATGCCGAAGCCGGTGTCGCCGAACGGCTGCTGGAAGTTGACCGTGAAGCCCTTGATCTTCGCCGAGCCCGCGTTGTACGGACGCGAAACGCTGTAGTCGCAGAAGCCGTCCGCGGCGCAGCCGTTGAAGCCGATCATGCCGGCCCACTGGTCCGGGTTGTTGTCGCGGATCGAGTTGTACTGGCGTTCGATGCGCGCGACGCGGTCGATGTAGTTGAGCATGTGCTTGTGGAACACGCCGAACGCGAGCACCGACTGCTCGGCGAAGTACCACTCGACCGTCGCGTTGAAGTTGATGGCTTCGTACGGCTTGAGGTCGGCGTTGCCGCCGGCGCCGGTCAGCGTCGAGTCGTTGAGGAACGTGTTGTTGACCATCTGGTTGTACGGCGCCCAGGCGATCATCTGCGCGCCGGTCAGACGCAGCACGATGTCGTCGGCGGCGTCGTACGCGATGTTGAACGACGGCAGCGGCTTGTTGTACTTGGTCGACTTGGTCTGCCACCACGAAGCCGGCGCCGGCAGCACCGGCGCGGCGCCGCCGGGGTTGTAGCCGGTCGCGTCGGTCGTCGTGTCGACGTAGCGCACGCCGAAGTTGCCGTGCAGGCCGTTGTCGGACGCGAAGTTCAGCTGCGCGTAGAACGCGTCGGTTTCCTGCTCGAGCGCCCAGGTGTTGTTGATCGTCGAGCCCGGATCGGGGTGCGCGTAGTCGAGCGGACTGTTGCGTACCCAGCGCACGACGTTGTCGCGACCGACGTACAGGTGCCCGCCGTGACCCGGCGAGAAGCCGTTGAACGCGCCCATCGTGTCGGCGTAGCCGATCGTGCCGACGTCCGCGAGCGAGCCCAGGCGCACGCCGCCGACCACGGTCAGGCCGTAGGCTTCTTCGTGCTTGGTGTAGCGGTAGCCGAACAGCAGCTGGTTGAACACGCTGTCGAAGCTGCGCGAGAAGTCGAGCTGATAGTACGTGTCCTTGCCTTCCGACGAGAACGCGCCGCGGTTGCCCATCCAGCCGGCGTCGCGCCAGTTCGCCGGATTGCGTGCGGCGGTCGGATCGTCGAACGTCACGCCGCGATGCGTATCCCAGCTGAAGCCGCCCTGGTAGACCGGTTCGATGAACCACTGCGCGATGTCCGGGTTTTCCGACTTCGAGCGGCCGGCCTGCCCGCCGACGGTCCACGTCTCGCCGCTGTACTGCACGTTGAGGTCGAGGCCCTTGGTCGTAACTTCCGATTCGCGCGCCTGGTTGTCGTAGATCACCGCGCCGCCGTTGGCCGACGAATGACCGCTCTGCGCGACGCCGCCGCGCACGTTGCCGAGCTGGTCGACCGCGCCGACCGTCGCCGGCGTCCACGTCGTGAAGCTGTAGACCGACTGGTTGTAATTGTCGAAATTTTCCTTGATGTACAGCGCCGACAGGTTCGCTTCGATGCGATCGGTCGGCTTGAACTGCAGGTTCACCGCGGCGCTGTCGCGCTCGCGCTTCTGCTGGAACCACGCGGCGTTGACCGAGTTCGGCACCATCACGTTGCCGGCGACGCCGGTCGCGTTGGTGAACGTCGAAGCCGGCACGTAGCCGAAGATTTCGATGCCCTGGCGGTCGACCTGCTCTTCGTAGTGCTGCGCGGCGACCGTGATGCCGAAGGTTTCGGCCGCGTTCTTCGTGCTGAACAGCAGCGAGGCGTTCGGCTTGCCTTCCGACGCCTGGTCGCTGTAGCTGTAGCCGATCGAGCCGGAGATCGAACCGGCTTCGAGATCGAGCGGCTTGCGCGTGTGCATGAAGATCGTGCCGCCGATCGAACCTTCCGGCAGACGCGCTTCGGGCGACTTGTAGATTTCCAGGCGGCCGAGGATTTCCGGCGCGATCAGCGTGTAGTCGAAGCCGCGGTTCGGCTGCTCGCCGTACAGCCAGATCGACTGGGCGACCGGATGGCCGTCGAGGAACGAAAGATTGAGGCTCGGATCGGTGCCGTCGATGCTGACGCGCTCGCCCTGGCCGAAGCGGCGGTCGATCGTGACGCCCGGCACCGTGATCATCGCCTCGGCGACGTTCGTGTTCGGGAATTTGCCGATGTCTTCGGCGGTGATCGCCTCGACCACGGCTTCGGCTTCGCGCTTGGTGTCGAGCGACGCCTTCAGGCTCTGCCGGATGCCCTTGACGACGACCTCTTCGAGTTCCTGCGTGCTGCGGTTGTCGCCGGACGACTGCGCCTCAGTCTCGGCTGCGGCCGTCGTTTCGGCCTGAGCGACCCCGTAGAAGCCGAGCGCCGCGACGATACTGACCGCCAGTATTTTCTTGCGATGGATCATGGGTGTTCCCCTTCCCTACCGTGAGTGGGTGTCGCTTTAGTCGCTGCGCGCGCAACGCCGATCGACGGGCCTCTTTCTGTTTGTCGCAACGGTCCTGTTACCTGCCTTCTTCCATACCCTGGCACTGCGCGCGCAGCGCCGTTGATCGCGGTCCCGCGTTACCCGTCGTTCTGGGTGTCGAGGAACCAGGTCGCCGCGCCGATCACGCCGAGCTGGCCGTGTTCGATCAGGCTGACGGGAATGCGTTCGAGCACCGCGCGCATCGCCCCCTTGGCGAGAAAGCGCGCGCTGAAATTCGACGTGACCAGAAACTGCCGGATCTGCGGCAGGATGCCGCCGGCCAGGTGCACGCCGCCGCGCGCGCCGCAGACGAGCGCCATATCGCCGACGACCGCGCCGAGCCACGCGCAGAACACGTTCAGCGCTTCGAGCGCGAGGGCGTCGTGCGCATTGAGCGCCGCTTCGGTGATCGCCGCCGGCGCGCGCAGTTCGGGCGTCGTGCCGCGGATGTCACAAAGCGCATTGTAGAGGTTTACCAGACCGGGCCCGGACAGCACGGCCTCGTTCGACACGTGGCTGTCGCGCCGCATCAGCACGCGCAGGATCTCGATCTCGATCTCGTTGCCCGGCGCGAGCGACGCCTGACCGGCTTCGGTAGCGAGGATGGTCGGGTGAGGTCCGCCGGCGATGCGCACCGCGGCGCCGAGACCGGTGCCGGGGCCGACGATCAGCGTGGGGCCGTTCGCCGCTTCGTCGGCATGGCCGGCGAGCAGCACGGTTTCGTTCGCGCGCAGGTAGTGCGTCGCGTATGCCACCGCTTCGAAATCGTTGACGAGGCGCACGCGCTCGACGCCGAGCTCGGCGCCGATCGCCGACATCGACACGGCCCACGGCAGGTTCTTGTTGACGAGCGTGTCGCCGACGGCGATGCCGGCGCAGGCGATCGCGATGCGGTCGACGCGCACGTCGCCGATCGAACGCAGAAAACGGGCGAGCAGGGAGGCGAGATCCGGAAAGTCGGCGCACACGTACTTGTCGTACTGCTCCACGCGCACGGCCGAGGAGTTCGCGCTTTCGGCGCGGACGAGGCCGATGCGCGCGTGCGTGCCGCCGACGTCCGCAGCGATGAACGGCGCCATGGCGGCCGTCCGCGCTCCGGCGAATCGTTGACTGGCTGGTTGGGCCACGCCTTCCTCCCCTGTCGGTATACGCGTTGTCTTTGCGACATTCCCCCAAGCGGCGCCGAGTGTGGTAGCGCGTGACAACGTTGTCAACTGCCTGTCATGCATGACCGGAGGCACCCGCCCACGACCGATCTGAGGCCGACCCAATGCGCACAACGGGTTGCGCCGCATTGGCACGAAACCCGCTTAGACGCTCGCTTTTCTCGCCTGATCCGCCGGCGGCGGCCCGACTGCGCAAAGCCGTTCCGGATCGCTGCAGTGCAGCATTCGCGGCAGGTGCAAAACGCGCGCGCCGCGCGCAAGATATGACAACGTTGCTAGTCTCGATGCCTCGCCGTGTGCACGGCGCGACGGCACGGACGAGCCGGCGGGCGCTCGGGAAGGCGACCGCACCATTCCAACCGGCATTCGGGAGCGAGGGCATGACGAGCGTTACCACGGGCGACAGCTACAAGAGTTCGGTCGCCACCATCGGCGTACTGTTCTTTATTTTTGGATTCGTCACCTGGCTCAACGGCCCGCTGATCGCGTTCGTCAAGCTCGCGTTCGACCTCGACACCGACGCCAAGGCGTTTCTCGTCACGATGGCGTTCTACATGGCGTACTTCTTTCTTGCGCTGCCGTCGTCGTGGATCCTCGTACGCACCGGCATGAAGCGCGGCATGGCGATCGGCCTCGGCGTGATGGCCGTCGGCACCGTCGTGTTCGGCACGTTCGCCACCGCGCGCAACTATCCGGTCTGCCTCGCCGGCCTGTTCGTGATCGGCTCCGGCCTGTCGCTGCTGCAAACGGCGTCGAATCCGTATATCAGCATTCTCGGTCCGATCGAAAGCGCCGCTGCGCGCATCAGCGTGATGGGCATCTGCAACAAGCTCGCCGGCATCCTGAGCCCCATCGTGTTCGGCATGCTCGTGATGAAGGACGTCGACCATTTCGAGAGCCGCGTGGCCGCCGCCGCGACGCCCGAAATCCGCAACGAGCTGTTGAACCAATTCGCCGCCGCGGTGTATTGGCCGTACATGGCGATGGCCGCGCTGCTGGTCGGGCTCGCGTTCTGGATCGTCAAGTCGCCGCTGCCGGAAGTGCGCGCGGCGGAGGCGAACGCGTCGAGCGACGGCGGCAAAAAAGGCAGCATCTTCCAGTTCCCGCATTTGTGGCTTGGCGTGCTTTGCCTGTTCCTCTACGTCGGCGTGGAGGTGCTCGCCGGCGACGCGATCGGCACCTACGGCAAGGGCTTCGGCCTGCCGACGAGCCAGACGGCGTATTTCCCGAGCTTCACGCTGACCGGCATGCTGATCGGCTACGTCGTCGGCCTGTTCGCGATTCCGAAGTACCTGTCGCAGGAGCGGGGTCTGGCGATATCGGCCGTGCTCGGCATCGTGTTCTGCGTGCTCGCGTACGTGACGAAGGGCTACGTCTCGGTCGCGTTCATCGCGGCGCTCGGGCTCGCCAACGCGCTGATGTGGCCGGCGATCTT
The DNA here is from genome assembly GCF_025717065.2 of Tahibacter soli. Classification (GTDB taxonomy): domain Bacteria; phylum Pseudomonadota; class Gammaproteobacteria; order Xanthomonadales; family Rhodanobacteraceae; genus Tahibacter; species Tahibacter soli. Next base: position 247,755 of record NZ_JAOVZO020000018.1, read on the forward strand.
CCCGCTCGCGATCGCAGGGCTCGGCCGCTTCACCGAAACCGGGTCGGCGCTTCTCATCATGGGCATCGCCGGCGGCGCGCTGATTCCGAGCCTGTTCGCGCGGCTGAAAGACCACTACGACTTCCAACTGGTGTTTCTGGCGATCGCGGCACCCTGTTATTTGTATATTTTGTTCTACGCACTCAAGGGCTACGCGGCCGGCCGGCGCGCCGCCGCGACGGGCGCGGCGGCGCTGGCTTCGTAGCGATGCCGCGCAAGTCGGGCGCCGGCGCTGGCCGCGCGCCCGTTTTGGCTTCACAATGCCCGCGCCGGACGACGCTCCGGCGCCAAGAATCCGCCTTCGCAAGGTTTGAAGGATGCGCAGTCCGACGATCAAAGACGTCGCCGAACGTTCACAGGTTTCGCTGAAAACCGTCTCCCGCGTCATCAACAACGAAACGACCGTGCGCGAGGGCACCCGCAACAAGGTGCTGCGTGCGATCGCCGAACTCGGCTATCAGCCGGACCTGTCCGCGCGCAGCCTGCGCAGCGCGCGGTCGTACGCGCTCGGCCTCGTCTACGACAACCCGAACCCGTACTACGTGATCGCGGTGCAGAGCGGCGTGCTGTCGGTGTGCCGCGAGAGCGGCTACGGCCTGCAGATCCACCCGTGCAATTCGAATTCGCCGAACCTCGCCGAGGAACTGGTGCAGCTCGCGCGTCACTCGCGGCTGGCCGGGCTCGTGCTCGCGCCGCCGATGTCCGAACGCATGGAGCTGATCCGGCACCTGACCGACCAGGGCATCCGCTTCGTGCGCATCATCTCGGCGGCCGAAGACCCGAAGGACGGCTACCCGTGCGTGTTCGTCGACGACCGCGACGCGGCGTACGACATCACCAAGCACCTGATCCAGCTCGGCCACCAGCGCATCGGCTTCCTCTGGGGCGGCGAGGCGCACCGGTCGAGTCCGGAGCGTTTTCGCGGCTACGAAAGCGCGCTCAAGGACTACGGCATCGCGCTCGACAAGAAACTGATCATCCACGGCGACTACAGCTTCGACGACGGTTTCCGCGGGGCGCGGCGCCTGTTCGCGCTGAAAGAGCGTCCGACCGCGATCTTCGGCTCGAACGACGAGATCGCCGCAGGCGTGCTCGCCGCGGCGAAGTCGTCGGGCCTGGAGGTGCCGTACGACCTCTCGATCGCGGGCTTCGAAGACAGCCCGTTCTCCAAGCAGTCGTGGCCGACGCTCACGACGGCCAAGCAGGCGACCGAAGAAATCGCCCGCCACGCGACGCAACTGCTCATCTCCACGCTCGACGAGGACGACGACGCCGACCGGCGCACGGTCGTGTCGAACAAGGGCTTCAGTCCGCAGCTCGTGATTCGCGGATCGACCGGGCCGGTGCGCGCCGGAAACTGATCGTCGATCAACCCCGCGCGCGGGCCGGCAACGTATTGAACCACGGCAAGTCCCCTCAACAACGAAGGAGAAAGCCGTGGCGACATTTCCGCGTATCGACCGACCCTGCCCGCTGACCTGGAACGCGCTGCCCGACGCCGGCGGCGCCGACTGCGCGCCGTGCGGCAAGCGTGTGCACAACTTGAACGCGATGAGCGACACCGAGCGCGCGGCGTTTCTCGCGCGCGGCGACGGCTCGGTCTGCGTCGCCTACAGCGTGAAGCGCCGCGTGCCGCCGGCCGTCGCGACGTGGCTGATGGCCGCCGCCGTCGGCACGTTCGCCGGCGTCGCATCGGCCGAAGCGACGCTGCCGCCGATGCCGATCGCATCGGCGATCGCCGGCGCGGTCGACGGCGACAAGGGCGACACGCTGCTCGAACCGATCCTGATGGTCGGGGCGGTCATCGATCCGGCGAAAGCCGAGAAGGTCGACGACGCCGACGCACCGCCGGAACTGCCGGTGGTCGTCGACGACGCCGGATCGCCGTAACGCGTGGCTCAGCGCGCGGCGGGTGTCCTGTCCGGTTAGTTGCTTGAAGATCTCGCGCGCGGATTTGGCCGCGAATCTAGGCGCGCCGACGAGTCGTACTGGTAGTACGGCGAGGAGGCGCAACGACGAGTCGCGGCCAAAGACGCCGCGAGAATTCATGCGAACTAATCGGACAGGACACTACTTGCGCGCTGGGCGACTTGCGCAATTGAACGAATCTGCAGTTTCGCAAGACGTCCCATCGCCGCCGCGAACGCGGCGCGATCGCCCTGCCCGACGACCAGCGCGACGTGCGTCGCGTCGAATCCCGCGGTCGCCGCGTCGAAGCTGACCCAACGACCGCCGATCAGCGCCTGCGTCCACGCATGCGGCACGAACACGTCGCCGCGGCCGGCATAACGCTGGCTGTAGACCATGCCGCCGGCGACGCGCGTCGGAATGCCGGCCGCGCGGCCGAGTGCGGCGAGATACAGCGCATAGGCGACGCAGTCGCCCTGGCCGCTGCGCGCGGTCGCAAGTGCCGAGCCCGCGCCGAGAAAGCCGTTGATGCCGACGAGATGCCGGCGCGCGTAGTCCTCCAGTGCGAGCATGTGCCTGCGCGGATCGGCGACCGCGCCGACCGTGCGCACCGCGTCGGCGAATTCCCGCGCATCGCTCTCGATGCGCGCGTTCGGCGCGCGCGTTTCGGTCGGCGCGACGTCGATGCGCGGCTCGTCGCCGCAGGTCGCGCAAATGTCGATCGACACCGTGTCGCCGTTCGCGCGTACACGCTGCTCGCCGGTCGACGGCACGTCGAACGCGCCGTCGGTATGCGCGAGCACATAGCGGATGCGCTGCGACTGCGCGGACGGCGGTATTCGGTACGGCGAGCGCACGAACAGGCGCTTGATGAAGTCGACCGAGCGGTTCGGCGCGAGAGCGACATCGCGCGTGGCGGCAACGAGATCGAGCGCGACGCCGGCGACGCGCATCTCCACACGCAGCGGCCGCAGACCGTCGTCGAGCCAGCTCGTCGTCGTGGAGACTTTGTCGCCCTTGCGCGTCGTGCGCACGACTTGCGTCGCGACGACGCCGACCCCGCCGACATCGATCGCGCGCCGCTCGCCGATGCGCAATTCGACCGGGACGGCCGCGTCGTCGTTCGTGTCGAAGCCGGTCAGCGCCAGCGTGCGTCCCGGCTGCGCGATCGCGTCGTGGAGCAGCGCGGCTTCGGCCAGCGGCCAGGTCACGCCGGACGGCAGCGCGACACGCTCGCGGCGCACGATGCCCTGCTCGTCGATGTCGAGCGCGATTGCGCCGCCATCGACGGTCGCGGTCTTGCCGCGCGTCACGTCGTGCGTGCGCAGCGCGAACGCGTAGGCGAGCGGCGCGCCGTCGACGCCCGATTCGAAGCGCTGTTCCAGCACGAGGCGATTCGCGCGGTCGGCGCCCTGCAATTCGATTTCGACGCGCGTCGTGTCGATCGTGCGGCCGTCGGCGATGTCGCGCCGCATCTGCGCATGGCCGGCCTTGTCGCCGTCGATCAACACCGCGAACCATTGCGGTTCGGCCGAAGCCGACGCCGCGCACAAGAACAGCAACCCACCGCAATAACGCGCGAGCATCGGACGCCCCTTTCGATCGACGATGACGTCTGCAACGCGCGGGCGCGGGAAACGGGTTAGCGGGGCGTCAGCGTGTGGCGTTCTGCGGCTCGATCGCGGCCGGTTTTTCGCGGATTTCGTGGCCTGCAACAGACGAATCGGAAGAGGGATCGCGAAGGACTGGTCGTGGAGGACGCCGCTGCGGAGCGAAGCCAATAGCACAAGCTATTGGCTGAGTGAGCAGCAAGTCCTGCGCGGCCAGGACGAGCGAGCTACTTTCGATTTGTCTGTTGCAGGCCACCAGTAGCCGAACGTGTCGGCCAGGAGTTTCATGCCGCCATAGCGCGAGACGTAGACGAGAACGACGAGCAGCGTGGTGACGGCGATCGCCAGCAGGTTCGCGACGAGGTTTTCGCCGACCGCGCGCCACCACGATTTCGCTTCCTTGAGCTGGCGGACGAGTTCGGCGTCCATTGCCGCTCGCGCCTGTTGCAGCGTGACGCCGAGCGAAGTCTCGCACAGGGTCTCAAGCGCGCTCTCGGCTTCGACGCGATACGCGTCAATGCGCGTCGGCAGGTTCGCCGCGTGGATGAACGCATCGAGTTCGCTCGGCGTCGTCTCGCGGTCATGGCGCTCGCGCATCGATACGCAGAAGTTCAATTTGTCGCGTTTGTACAGCGCATACGCGACGTGGCCGACCATGTCGTCCTTGTCCTGCACGAACGTGGCATACGTCCGGTGCGCGACCGGACCGCCGGAAGCCTGGATCGCGCGCTGCGCGTCCATCACCGGATTTGGCGTCGGCTACTTGCTGCGCGATCTTGACAGCGAGCGCATCGCGATCACGCCGGCCCGCGCGATTTCTTCGCTCGTCAGGTGAAAGCGGCGGCCGGTCAGCTGCGTGTACAGATTGTTCGGAGGAATGCCCGCGATCAGGCGCGCATTCGCTTCGCGGATGACGTCGACGGTGATCAGTTCCTTGAGCGTGGCGCGGCGCATGGCGAGTTCCTTCGCGACAGTCGGTCGAGTACGACCGAGCGTCGCGAAAAATTTCCATACTCGCAAGCCCAAGAACATTCAGTCGACCCCGAGCTTGCCCGCGTGCGGCAGCACCTGCTGCGCGAGCTTCGTGTCGGCGCGGATCAGGCCCACTTCGTCGGCGAGGATGTGCGCGGCTTCGTCGAGCAGGATGTCCTTCTGGTCCTTCGCCTTCTTTTCGCGCTCGACCTGCGCCTTGATGCTGCGCTCGTCGGCCTGCAGGCCGTCGTCGGTCGCGGCGACCGCGTCGCTGGTGGCGGAGGCGGACTCGACTTCGCGTTCCACCTTGCTCTTGCCCGCGCCGGCGCCCTTCGTCGCTTCGATCGCCTTGGCCGCTTCGTTGCCCTGTACCGCTTCGTTCCCGGCGTCAGCCGCGAGCTTCTGCTTGTCCGCGTCGCGCGCCTTCTTCCGCGCCTCCTGGTCGTCGCGTTCCTTGCGCCGCACGTCCTCGTTCAGCGAGACGGTTTTCTCGTCGCGCAGACGCTTGATCTCGGCGAGGTCTTCGGTGAGGTACTGCCATTCCTTCGACTTCGCCACGCGCGCGTCGTGGCGCGACGCCAGCATCGGTACGAGCGGCTTGAGATCGGCCACGGCGCTGTATTTCGCCGGCGTGATCGAACTCCACGGCAGCGCGTTCTCGTAGCTCGATTCGCCGAATTCCTTGGCGTCGCCGCTGTCGGGGAACGCAAGATCGGGCGCCACGCCGCGCAGCTGCGTCGTGCCGCCGTTGATGCGGAAGAACTGCGCGATCGTCATCTTGAGTTCGCCGTATTTCGGCTTCTCGTTCTGCGCGACCTGATCGAGATCGACGAGGTTCTGCACCGTGCCCTTGCCGAACGTCGGCTCGCCGATGATCAGGCCGCGGCCGTAGTCCTGGATCGCCGCGGCGAAGATTTCCGACGCCGACGCCGAGCCGCGGTTGACGAGCACGGCGAGCGGGCCGTCCCACGACATGCCGGCGTTGCCGTCCTGTTCGGATTCGACGCGGCCCTGCGCGTTGCGCACCTGCACGACCGGGCCCTGGTCGATGAAGAGGCCGGTGAGTTCGGTCGCCTCGGTCAGCGAACCGCCGCCGTTGTTGCGCAGGTCGATCAGCACGCCGTCGACCTTGTCCTGCTTGAGCTCGCCCAGGAGCCGCGCGACGTCGCGCGTGGCGCTCTTGTAGTCGCGGTCGCCGCGGCGGCGCGCATCGAAGTCCTGGTAGAACGTCGGCAGCTGGATCACGCCGACGCGGCGCACGGCTTGCCCGTCCTTGACCTCGATCACCTGCTTCTTCGCCGCCTGCTCCTCGATGCTCACCTTCTTGCGCACGAGCGAGAGCTGCACGGGCTTGGCGTCGAGACCCGCGTCGGAAGGCAACACTTCCAGTCGTACCGTCGTATCTTTCTGGCCGCGGATCTTGTCGACGACGTCGTCCAGACGCCAGCCGATGACGTCGACGACTTGGCCGCCTTCGCCCTGGCCCACGCCGACGATCTTGTCGCCGACCTTGAGCTTGCCGGACAGCGCCGCCGGACCGCCCGGCACGATCTCGCGGATCGCCGTGTATTCGTCTTCGCGCTGCAGCACCGCGCCGATGCCCTCGAGCGACAGCTTCATCGCGATGTCGAAGTTTTCGCTCGCGCGCGGGCCGAGGTAGTTCGTATGCGGCTCGATCGCGGTCGCGTACGCGTTCATGAACGTCTGGAACACGTCTTCGCTGTTGATCTGCGCGACGCGATCCTCGAAGCCGGCGTAGCGCTTGTCGAGCGTCTTCCTGATGTCGTCGTCCTTCTTGCCGGCGAGCTTCAGGCGCAGCACGTCGTTCTTGACGCGCTTGCGCCACAGGTCGTCGAGCTCGGCGGTGTCTTTCGCCCACTGCGCCTTTTCGCGGTCGAACGCGTAGGTTTCCTGCGTGGTGAGATCGACCGGCGCCTGCAGCAGCTTGCGCGAATACGCGGTGCGTTCGGCGACGCGCTGCAGGTACAGGTTGAACACCGCGTAGGGCATCGTCAGGTCGCGGTTGTAGATCGCGTCGTCGAGCTGTTCGCGCGCGGCGACGAACTTGTCGACATCGGTTTTGACGAAGAACAGCTTGTCGGGGTCGAGCGACTTGAAATAGCCGTCGAACATGCGGACCGACATCGCGTCGTCGAGCGGCACGGCCTTGTAGTGGAAGCGCGTCAGGAAGCGCGACGCCCAGATGGCGGCTTCGGCCTGATCCTCGCCGGGCTTGAGCAGCGGGCCGCCCGCGACCGTACCTGCCGGCTTCGCGCCAACGGCGCCGGCGGCGATCAGAGCGAGGATGAGTAGCGTTTTCCGCATGACGTTCTCCGCAAAACTGTTGCTGCTTGGGCTCAGGCTACCTGCATCACGCCCGCCGCGTGTGCCATTTCGTCCGCATGATAGGACGAACGGACCATCGGTCCCGACGCGACGTGCTGGAAACCGAGCCGGTAACCGAGCTCTTCCAGCGATTTGAACTCGTCGGGCGTCCAGTAACGAATTACCGGATGATGGTGCGCGGTGGGTTGCAGGTACTGACCGATCGTGACCATGTCGACATCGTGCGCGCGCAAATCGTTCAATGCGCCTTCGACCTGTTCGTAGGTTTCGCCCAGCCCCAGCATGATGCCGGACTTCGTCGGCACCTCCGGATGCTGCGCCTTGAAGCGCTTCAGGAGGTCCAGCGACCAGTCGTAGTCGGCGCCGGGCCGCACTTCGCGATACAGCTCGCGGACGGTTTCGAGGTTGTGGTTGAACACGTCCGGCGGCGCCGCTTTGAGAATTTCCAGCGCGCGCTCCATGCGGCCCTTGCCGCGGAAGTCGGGCGTGAGGATCTCGATCTGGATGTTCGGGCTCTGCGCGCGCACCGCCGTGATGCAGTCGGCGAAGTGCTGGGCGCCGCCGTCGCGCAGGTCGTCGCGGTCGACCGACGTGATCACTACATAGCGAAGACTCATGTCGGCGATCGTGTCGGCGAGGTGCTTGGGCTCGTGCGGATCGGGCGGCTTGGGCCGGCCGTGCGCGACGTCGCAGAACGAGCAGCGGCGCGTGCAGACTTCGCCGAGGATCATGAAGGTCGCGGTGCCCTTGCCGAAGCACTCGTGGATGTTCGGGCACGAAGCTTCTTCGCAGACCGTGACGAGCCGGTTTTCGCGCAGCTTCGCCTTGAGCTTGGCCACCGCGTTGCCGGGCGGAATGCGCACGCGGATCCAGTCGGGTTTCTTCAGGCGCGGCGCGGCGTCGAATACGGCGCGGTTGCGCGCGATCTTGTCTTCGCCGAGCTGCTTTTCGCCGACGACGATGATGGGAATGGACTTGGTCGTTTCCATGGATTTCACGCGGGGGCGGCAACGCGCGGGGCGAGCGCCGGGAGTACGGGATCGGCCGGTTGCGCACGCAGACCGAGCTGAGCGCACAGATGGTCGATCAGCACGGATTCGAGCGCCGCCGGGCTCGACGGGCCGCCCAAGTCTAGCACCTGGGTTACCGCCAGACCCTCATAACCGCAAGGATTGATGCGGTGGAACGGTTCCAGATCCATCGCGGCGTTGAACGCGAGGCCGTGGAACGACGCGCCGCGCCGGATGCGCAAACCGAGCGCGGCCACCTTCGCCGCGCCGACGTACACGCCGGGTGCGCCGTCGCGGCGGGCCGCTACGATGTTCCAGTGGTCGAGCGTGTCGATGATGGCCTGCTCGATGCGGTGCACGAGCTCGCGCACGCCGAGGCCGGCGCGGCGCAGGTCGACGAGCGGATAGACGACGATCTGGCCGGGGCCGTGATACGTCACCTGGCCCCCGCGATCGACCGGAACGACCGGGATGTCGCCCGGCGCGAGCACGTGCTCGCGCTTGCCGGCCTGCCCGAGCGTGAACACCGGCTCGTGCTGCAGCGACCAGAATTCGTCGGCGGTCGCCTCGGTGCGCGCGTCGGTGAACGCCTGCATCGCGCGCCAGACCGGCTCGTAGGGGAGCACACCGGGAAACCGGCGGACCAGAACGGGGAGAGCGGCGGTTTCCACGGTCGCGCGGTCGGTTCCTTTCGCTACAGCGTCCAGCGAATATACGGGTTCGCGCGCAGCGCCGCGTGCGCGGCGTCGTATTTCTCGCGCGACGGGCAGGTGAAGCTGACCGACACGGACACGTAGTTGCCGCCGCTCGACGGCCGCGCCCGCGCGCTGCCGGCGAGCACCGACAGGCCGAGTTCCTCGAGTATTTCCGGCACCAGTCGGCCGAGGTCGGCCGCGGTATTGCCTACCGCGGTGATCTCGAACACGCCGGGAAACTGGAAGCCCTGTTGCGGCGATTCGGGTTGGATGTCGTCGAGATTGCGCATTGCGTCACTTCGTATTCGGTTGCGTCGACGGCTGTATCGCCTCGTCGCTCTTGAACCACAGCATGATGCCGTCGCCGAGGCGGCGGAAGAAGCCGCCTTCCGGCGCTTCGTCCATCACGATGACCGGCCGCTCGGCGATCGGCTTGCCGTCGAGGCTGATCTTGATCGTGCCGACCGCCTGGCCCTTCGTGAACGGGGCGACGAAGCGTCCCGGCACGTCCATGCTGGCCTTGAGGTCACCATAGCGCCCGCGCTGCACGGTGACCAGCAGATCCTGCGCGACGCCGAGCTTTATGGTGCTGCCCTCGCCCTTCCACAAGGTCGGCTCCGCGATCGGCTGGCCGGCCTGGTACAGCTTGTGCGTCTCGTAGAAGCGGAAGCCGTAGTTCATGAGCTCCTGCGTCATGTCGGCACGCGCCTTCTCGCCCTTGGTGCCCATGACGACCGTGATCAGGCGCTCGTCGCCGCGCTTGGCGGACGCGGCGAGGCAGAAGCCGGCGGCCGAGTGGTGGCCGGTCTTGATGCCGTCGACGCTGCCGTCGCGCCACAAGAGCGAATTGCGGTTGTGCTGCTTGATGCCGTTCCACTCGAACTCCTTGATCGCGTAGATCTTGTAGTCCTCGGGGTAGTCGCGGATCAGCGCGCGCGACAGGGTCGCGATGTCGTGCGCGGTCGTGTAGTGGTCGGGCGCCGACAGGCCGCTCGCGTTCGCGAAATGCGTGTCCTTCAGGCCCACGCGCTGGGCGTACTGGTTCATGAGTTCGGCGAAAGTCGCCTCGGAGCCGGCGATGTGCTCGGCCAGCGCGATGGCCGCGTCGTTGCCGGACTGCACGATCATGCCCATCAGCAGGTCGTGCAGCTTCACCTTCGAGTTGAGCGCGAGAAAGCTCGTCGAGCCGTCGGTGCCGGCGCCGCCGCCGCGCCACGCGTTTTCGCTGATGAACACGTCGTCGTCGGGCTTGACCTTGCCGCCGGCGAGCTCCGCCGAGACGACATACGACGTCATGATCTTCGTGATCGACGCCGGTTCGACGCGCTCGTCGGGATTGAGCGACGCGAGGATCTGCCCGGTTTCGTAGTCCATCAGCACCCACGATTTCGCGTCGAGCGTCGGCGGCGGCGGCACCGGCACATTGATCGGCGCGGCGACGGGTTTCGCCGGCGCGGGCGACGGTGCCGGGGTCTGCGCGGCGGCGTGGCCGGCGCAGGCGGTGAGGACGAGAGCGGCAAGCAGATTGCGAATGGGCGACATCATCAAGGGACTCAGGGTTGTGCGCGGCGTCCGGCCGTGCGGATGTTGTTCTGTTCTCGCCGCGATACGCGCCGGCGGTCGTGGCGGTGCATGGTCAATCGATCGCGACCCGGGCTTCGCCCAGGCCGAGACGGCGGATTTGGTCGGTCAGACGGTCGGCTTCGTCGGCATCGCGCAGCGGGCCGATGCGCACGCGCCGCACGCTGCGACCGTTCACTTCGGCCTCGACGACGCGCACGTCGCCGAGTCCCGCCTTGGCGACGGCATTGGCCGCGCGCTCGGCGTTGGCGGCTTCGCCGAACGCGCCGACCTGCAGATAGATGCGCGGCGACGCACCGTCGGCGGCGGGCTGCGGCGCCGGCGGCGGCATTTTCGCGCCCGCAGCGGGCCGCGGCGCGCGCGGCGCCGACGCGACCGTCACGGGCGGGCGCTCGGGCTCGGCTTCGCCGGGCTGCAGCGCGCGCACCTCGACGAGGCCGGTGCCCTTGGGCCACACGCCGATCTTCACGGCGGCGGCGTACGACAGGTCGATCAGGCGGTTGTCGTGGAACGGGCCGCGGTCGTTCACGCGCACCACCACGCTCTTGCCGTTTTCGAGGTTCGTCACGCGCGCCCAGCTCGGCAGCGGCAGGCTCTTGTGCGCAGCGGTGAATTTGTACATGTCGTACGGCTCGAAGCTCGACGTCATGTAGCCGTGAAACTTGTTGCCGTACCACGAGGAAATGCCGCGCTCGGCGTAGCCGCGCGACGAGGCGAGCACCTGGTAGCTCTGGCCGAGCACGGTGTACGGCGAACGGTTGCCGTAGCGCGACAGCGGCTCGGGAACCGGCACGGGCTCGGGTATCGTCGACACGTCGATCTTCTCGGAAGGTTCGCCGTCGTGACTTTGCCGGTAGCGTTCGGCCTGGGAGAGGCTGGTTTCTGGCGCGTTGCGGGCAGCCGGCGCGGACGCCTGCGACGCGGGCGGCGGCGCCGATCCGCGCTTGGTGCGCGCGCCGCCGCAGCCGGTCGCGACGAGCGCGAAGGCGACGAGGCACACGAACCGCGCTTTCACGGAGCGGGCTCCGCGGCCGGTTCGGCGACGCCCGCGGCGATCGCCTCGGAAAGCTGCATCACCGCCATCGCGTACAGCGAGCTCTTGTTGTAGCGCGTGATGACGTAGAAATTCTGGAACGTAATCCAATACTCGGGACCGAGTTCGGCTTCGAGCGTCACGAGGTTCGCCGGACGCTGCGGATCGAGGTGCACGAGCGGCGCGTAGCCCCACGACACGAGTTGTTCGACGGGGTAGATCGGCTCGACGCTGCCCGGCGCGATCGCGCGGCGATCCTGGGCCGGCTGCGCGCGCGTGGCGATGCTGCCGCCCTCCTCCCAGCCGTAGCCGCGAAAATAGTTCGCGACGCTCGCGACGACGTCGGGCGTCGAATTCCACAGGTCGATGCGGCCGTCGCCGTCGTAGTCGACCGCGAACTTCGCGATCGAGGTCGGCATGAACTGGCCCCAGCCCATCGCGCCCGCGTACGAGCCTTTCAGCTCGCCGATCGGATACGCCAGATGCTTGTCCTGCAGCAGGAACAGCTGCTTGAGTTCGCCGCGAAAGTATTTTTCCCGAGGTGGATAATGGAACGCGAGCGTGTACAGCGCGTCGAGCACGCGGTATTTGCCGGTGATCTTGCCGTAGCTCGTTTCCACGCCGATGATCGCGACGATGATTTCCGGCGCGACCTGGAATTCCTTCGCCGCGCGTTCTATCAATTCGCGGTTGTCGCGCCAGAACGCGATGCCCTCGTCGCGGCGCTTGTCGGTGATGAAGATCGGCCGGTAGGTTTTCCACGGCTTGGCTTCGGCCGGCTTCGTCATCGCATCGACGATGCTCTGCTGGAACTGCGCCGTCGCAAGCGTGTCGAGCACGGCTTGCGCATCGAGGCCGTTCTCGCGCGCGAGCTCGTCGGCGAACGCCTTTTCGGCGTCGGCGGTCGACGGGGTATCGGCGGCGGAAGACAAGCCCGGCACGAGCGCAAGGCTCGCCAAGAGACCGAACACACGAGAAAGCGCGGGCATCGAGAGCGTGGCACCGTACAGGGGAATCAATCGGGCGGTAGCCTAACACGCTCGATCGCCGACATAGCCGTCGGATTCGGCCCCCGTTCACGCTTTATGCGGGTCGATCGCTCAGCGCGTCAGCCGAAATGCGGCGGCTTTTTCCATCAGCGCCTTGATGTTGTCGCGCCAGCGCGCCGAGGCCGGCGGCTCGGGCGGCGGACCGTTCGACGGCTGGGCCTGCGGCCGGCGCAGGTCGCCGTCCTGCGCGTAGCGCAGCGCTTCGATCGCGAGCCGGTCCCAGCGCAGAAACTGCGACGCCGGCACGAGCACCCACGGGCTTTTGTCGGCGATCTGTCCGATCGGCGCCCAGGTGCCGGCACCCGGCAGCGCGAGCGCGTGCTCGCGGACGCGGCCCTGCAGACGAAACGCCATGCCGTTCGTCGCGTAGAACAGAAACGGCGTCGCGCCGAGCTGCACCGCGGGCTTGCCGTACAGGCTCACCGCGGCGGCCTCGTGCTCGCGCTGCAGGAACTCGCTGATCGTGTCGTAGCGTGTACGCGCGTTGGCCATCGCGGCGCCTCGTCGGAAACCAGGCCATGGTAGCGCGTTCGCGCGTCGCCGTTGCTGAGGTCGCGGCGGCGGCCTACCGCACCAGATTCCGGTGCGCGTGAATCGACATCAGCACGCCGAAGCCGGTCAGGAGGCTCACGATCGACGTGCCGCCGTAGCTCACGAGCGGCAAGGGCACGCCGACGACCGGCATGAGGCCGGTGATCATGCCGCCGTTGACCATCACGTAGACGAAGAACGACATGCCGATGGCGCCGGCGAGGAGGCGCGAGTACGTGTCCTTCGCGTTCGCGGCGATCCACAGGCTGCGGCCGATGATGAAGATGTAGAGGGCGATCAGCGCGAGCACGCCGACGAGGCCGAATTCTTCGCTGAATACCGCGAACACGAAGTCGGTCGTGTGCTCGGGCAGGAATTCCAGGCGCGACTGGCTGCCGTGATGCCAGCCCTTGCCGAACACGCCGCCGGCGCCGACCGCGATTTCCGACTGGATGATGTGCCAGCCGTTGCCGAGCGGATCGGATTCCGGGTCCATGAACATGCGCACGCGGTTGCGCTGGTATTCGTGCAGGAAGTGCCATGCGACCGGCGCGGCGCCGGCGACGACCGCGAAAATGCCGCCGATGCGCCACCACGACAGGCCCGACAGGAACAGCGCGAAGCAGCCCGAACCCGCGACGAGAATCGCGGTGCCGAGGTCGGGCTGTTCGGCGATGAGGCCGGCCGGGATCGCGATCAGCACGGCGACGACGAACAGGTCCTTCCAGCTCGGCGGCAGGCGCTGCGAATGCAGGTACCACGCGACCATCATCGGCATCGACAGCTTCAGGATTTCCGACGGCTGGAAGCGCACGAATTTCAGATCGAGCCAGCGGTTGGCGCCGCGCCCCTCGCCGAAGATCTCCACGATCACCAGCAGCATGATGCTGAACACGTACAGCCACGGCGTCCACGTGCGCAGGGTGCTCGGCGGAATCCGCGAAATCACGAGCAGCATGACGCCGCCGAGCAGAAAGCGCGCGCTCTGGTTCATGACGATGCGCGGGTCCTTGTCGCCGGCGCTGTAGAGCGTGACGAGCCCGATCGCGCCGACGAGAATCAGCGACAGCAGCAGCGGCAGGTCGAGCCGCGGCTTGCGCAGGTGGCGGCGCGCGAGATCCGAAACGTAGCTCAAGCTTTGTTCGATCATGGTACGGCGCTCGGTTGCGGGGCGAGCCAGGCGTCGAGGATGCGCTTGGCGAGAGGCGCCGCGTCGTGCGAACCGCTCGCGCCGAATTCCATCACCAGCGCGAGCGCGATGCGCGGTTCGTCCGCCGGCGCGAACGCGACGAACAGCGCCTGGTGGCGCTGCGCGTCGTCGAGGCCGCGCGTGTCGACTTCGTCGCCGGTACGCGAGAAGCGCTGCGCCGTGCCGGTCTTGCCGGCCGTGACGTACGCGGCGTCGGCGAAGACGCGGTTCGCGGTGCCGGTCGGGCCGCTGACCACGGCGATCATGCCCTGCCGCACGGCTTCCCAGTTCGTCATGTTGACGATGAAGCTCGGCTCGGGCGGCGGCTGCGCGAGGTCCTGTATCGGCGCGCCGAAACCGGCCTGGGTACTTTTCAACAGATGAATTTTGCGGTGTTCGCCGCGCGCGGCGAGGATCGCGGTGGCATTGGCGAGCTGCAGCGGCGTGACGACCCAGAAGCCCTGACCGATGCCGGCGATCACGGTTTCGCCGGGAAACCACGGCTTGTTGAACATGCCGCGCTTCCATTCGCGCGACGGCAGCACGCCGCTCGCCTCGCCGTAGAGGTCGATGCCGGTCGGCTTGCCGAAGCCGAAACGGCTCATGTAGCTCGCAAGGCGATCGACGCCCATGTCGAGCGCGAGCGAATAGAAATACGTGTTCACCGACTGCGCCAGCGATTCGACGAGGTCGACGCGGCCGTGACCGCCCTTGCGCCAGTCGCGATAGCCGCGCGACTGGCCCGGAATATGGAATTCGCCGGTCGAGAACACCGTGTCGTCGATCTTGCGCACGCCGAGTTCGAGACCCGCGATGCCCATGAACGGCTTCACGGTGGAACCGGGCTTGTAGTTGCCGACGAGCGCGCGATGCAGGAGCGGCCGCATCGGCGAACCGGTGAGCGTGCGGTAGTCGTAGTGGCTGATGCCGTTGACGAACAGGTTCGGGTCGTAGCTCGGCACGCTGACCATCGCCAGCACCTCGCCGTTGCGCGGATCGATCGCGACGGCGGCGCCCGGCTTGCCTTCGAACACGGCTTCGGCCGCTTCCTGCAGGCCGATGTCGATCGTCAGATACAGGTTCTTGCCCGGCACGGGCGGCTGGCGGTCGAGCTGGCGCAGCACGCGCCCGTCGGCGTTGACCTCGACGCGTTCGTAGCCGGGCTGTCCGTGCAGCTGGTCTTCGTAGTAGCGCTCGATACCGGTCTTGCCGACGTGCGTCGTGCCGGCGTAGCGCGCCGTGTCGAGCTTGGCGAGGTCGTCCTCGTCGATGCGCGCGACGTAGCCGACGAGATGGCCGAACTCGGCGCCGCGCGGGTACGTGCGCGTGAGGTACGGCACGACCGCGACGCCCGGAAAGCGCCAGCGGTTGACCGAAAAACGCGCGACCTCGTCCTCGGTCAGCCGAAAGCGCAGCGGCAGGCTCTGGAAGCCGCGCCGACCGCGTCGCTGTTCGCGAAATCGCTTGACGTCGTCGTCCGTCAGCGCGACGACGTCGCGCAGCGACTCGAGCATCGCGTCGAGATCGTCGACCTTCTCGGGCACCACTTCGAGCCGGAACGCGGCGGTATTGTCGGCGAGCAGCACGCCGTTGCGATCGAAGATCAGGCCGCGCGCCGGCGGAATCGGCCGCAGCTTGATGCGGTTCTGGTCGGCGCGCGTGGAGAATTCCTCGTGGCGCACCACCTGCAGATAGACGAAGCGCGACGCCAGCACCGACAGGCAGGCCACGATGATCGCGAAGCCCACGATCGCGCGGCGCTGGAACAGGGCGACCTCGCCCGGGTTGTCCTTGATCGCCGGACGGCGCGACGGCGGTGCGGGCGTTCTCATGACTCGTGCGTACGCAGACGCGCTCGCACGTCGTCGATCAGCAGAAACACCCACGGCCACGCGAGCATGCCGGCGAACGGCGCATACCAGAACGCCGCGGTCGGCATCGGGTCGCCGGAGAACGCGCGCACCATCACGCTGACGACGCGGTCGTTGACGAGCAGCGCGAGCACGGCGAGCGCCTGCTGCCACATCGGAAAGAAGCGCAGGCGCGAACGGAAGCGCAGCACGACGAACGCGAGCGCGGCGAGCCGCAGCGCCTGATCGCCGAGCAGATCGCCCTGCAGCACGTCGCCGACGAGGCCGAACAGGAAGGCGCGGCCGAGCCCCAGCCGCTCGGGTTCTTCGAGCGCCCAGTAGATCACCACGAGGCCCAGCCAGTACGGCTTGAACGGCAGCAGCAGTTCCGGCAGCGGCATCAGCTGCAGCAGGCACGCCAGCACGAGGCTCGCGACGAACAGCCACAGATTGGCGCGTTGGCGGTTCACCGCGCGCCTCCCGCGGGCGGCGCGGCGGGCACCGGCGGCGGCGAAGTATCGACCGGCGGGCCGCCCGACGCCGCCGGCGCCGGCGGCCCGACCGGTTCGGCAAGCGGCCTCAGCAGCAGTACGTCGCCGCTGCGCTCGAGCGCGGCGGCCGGCCTCGCCAGCGCCGCGGCGAACATGCCGCTCGCGTCGGCCGACACCGAATCGATCACGCCCACCGGAAACCCGGCCGGAAACCCGCCGCCGAGACCGGACGTCACGAGCTTGTCGCCGGCCTTCACGTCGGCGCTGACCGGAATGTTCGGCACCTCGAGCTGATCGGTCGTGCCGTTGCCGTAGGCGATCGTGCGCAGGCCGGTGCGCTCGATCGTGACCGGCACGGCGTGGCTGCGGTCGGTGATGAGGATCGCGCTCGACGTGGTGGGCAGCACTTCGGAGATCTGGCCCATCACGCCGTACGCGTCGAGGACCGCCTGTCCGACCGTGATGCCCTGGTTCGCGCCGGCGTCGAGCATGATGCGCTGGCGGCTCGGGTCGAGCACGACGTCGATCAGCTTGGCGAGCTGCACGCCCATGCCAAGCGAATGCTGCACTTCGAGCAGTTCTTTGAGGCGCGTGTTCTGCTCGGCCACCGCGCCGAGCCGGTTCAGGCGCGCCTGTGTCAGAAGCAACGCCTCGCGCAGGCGCTGGTTTTCCTGCGTCAGCGCCTGGCGGTCGGAAACGGCGAGGCGCAGGCTGCGCGCGGCGTCGGCCGGCATCGCGGCGATGCGGTAGACCGGCTCGATCGCCAGGTGCAGGTATTGCCGTACGGTTTCGAGATAGCGCCCGCGATGGTCCGCCACCATCAGCGCGACGCCGGCGGCGAGATACACGATCAGCCGCAGCGTGCTCGTGGCGCCGGCGGCGAACAGGGGACTGGAATCGTTCCGGGCGATCGCCATGCGGAAGGGAGGTGCCGGTTGCGCGTCACCCCGGCGTGCGCCGGGGTCCAAACGTGGATTCTGACGCCTTGCGAAGCGCGTTCCCAGCGTCGGCCGGGACGACGTCGAGGGTTATTCCGCCGCGAAGAAATCGCTGCCGTGCTGATCGATCAGATCGAGGGCGCGACCGCCGCCGCGCGCCACGCACGTCAGCGGTTCGTCGGCCACCTGCACGTGCAGGCCGGTTTCCTCGGAAATCAGGCGGTCGAGATCGCGCAGCAGCGCGCCGCCGCCGGTCAGCACGATGCCGCGTTCGGCGACGTCGGAGCACAGTTCCGGCGGCGTCTGCTCGAGCGCGCTGCGCACCGCCGAGACGATGCCGGCGAGCGGCTCGTGCAGCGCTTCGAGCACTTCGTTCGAGTTGATCGTGAACATGCGCGGCACGCCCTCGGCGAGGTTGCGGCCCGACACTTCGATCTCGCGCACTTCGCTCTGCGGATAGGCGCAGCCGACTTCGATCTTGATGCGCTCGGCCGTCGCCTCGCCGATCAGGGTGCCGTGGTTGCGGCGCACGTAGTTGACGATCGACTCGTCGAAGCGGTCGCCGCCGATGCGCACCGACTGCGAGTAGACGATGCCGTTCAACGAAATGACGGCGACTTCGGACGTGCCGCCGCCGATGTCGAGCACCATCGAACCGCGCGCCTCGTGCACCGGGATGCCGGCGCCGATCGCGGCGGCCATCGGTTCTTCGATCAGAAACACGTCGCGGGCGCCGGCGCCTTCGGCCGATTCCTTGATCGCGCGGCGTTCGACCTGCGTCGACCCGCACGGCACGCAGATCAGCACGCGCGGACTCGGCCGCAGCACGCGCGACTTGTGCACCTGCTTGATGAAGTACTGCAGCATCGCCTCGGTCATCGTGAAGTCGGCGATGACGCCGTCCTTCATCGGACGGATCGCGACGATCGATCCCGGCGTGCGGCCGAGCATGCGCTTGGCGTCGGTACCGACCGCAGCGACGCTGCGCGGACCGCCGGGACCGCGATCCTGGCGGATCGCCACGACCGACGGTTCGTTGAGAATGATGCCCTGGCCGCGCACGTAGATGAGGGTGTTGGCGGTGCCGAGGTCGATCGAAAGATCGTTGGAAAACCAACCGCGAATGCTTTTGAACATGGTCGCCCAGGAGCCGGCGTTACGTGGAATGAGTCCCCGGCGCCGAAAGGGCCGGGACTCGCGAGACTGTCCGACGCGCCTCGGGAAGGCCGCGGAAGGGCGGCTAGTCTAGTGACGTGGCCTTGGCGGCGCAAGCTAAGCTCAAGTTAAGAAAGCATTTTTGCCCCGCTCGGCCATAAATTTGCCACAACCCCATATGTCCTTTGGTGCGCTGCAGCGCCGTGCTACCGTCACGGCTCGTTCAGTTAACCATTCCGCCATGAATCTCGATCACGCCACCGTCCGCCATATCGCCCGGCTCGCGCGGCTCGCGCTGCCCGACGGCGAGCTCGACGCCGTCAGCGCCGACCTGACGCAGGTCCTGCATCTTTTCGACGAACTGCAGACGGCGAACGTGGAAGGGCTGAATCCGCTCGCGCACCCGCTCGACGTGACCGTGACGCTGCGCGACGACGCCGTGACCGAGACCGATCGCAGCGAAACGCTGCTCGCGCTCGCGCCCGAATCGCAGGGCGGCTACTACCTCGTGCCCAAGGTGATCGAATGAGCGCCGATTCGATGAGTTCGAGCGATCGAATGAGCGCGCCGTTCGCTTCGATCGACGCGCTCGCGGCCGATCTCGCCGCGCGCCGGGTCAGCGCGCGCGATCTCGCCGAACGCGCGCTCGCCAACGCGCGGCGGCACGCGCACCTGAACGCGTTCATCGGCGTCGATCCGGAACGCGCGCTCGCCGCCGCGGAGCGCGCCGGCAACGCGCGCGGACCGCTCGCCGGCATCCCCTTTGCGCACAAGGATATTTTCTGTACGAAGGGGCAGCGCACGACCTGCGCCTCGCACGTGCTGGAAAACTTCATCGCGCCGTACGACGCGCACGTCGCCGAGCGCCTCGACGCGGCCGGCGCGGTGTCGATCGGCAAGACGAACATGGACGAATTCGCGATGGGTTCGTCGAACGAGAACAGCGCGTTCGGCGCGGTGAAGAATCCGTGGGACGAAGCGCGCGTGCCGGGCGGCTCGTCCGGCGGTTCGGCCGCCGCCGTCGCCGCCGGCATCGTGCCGTTCGCGACGGGCACGGACACCGGCGGTTCGATCCGCCAGCCGGCCGCGTTCTGCGGCGTCACCGGCCTCAAACCGACCTACGGCCGCGTCTCTCGCTACGGCATGATCGCCTACGCATCGAGCCTCGACTGCGGCGGCGTGCTGGCGCGTTCGGCCGCCGACTGCGCGCACGTGTTCGCCGCGATCGCGGGACACGATCCGCGCGACGCAACCAGTGCGGCGCGGGCGGTCGACGACGTCGCGGCATCGCTCGACGCCCCGCTCGCCGGTCTGCGCATCGGCGTGGCGCGCGAATACTTCGGCGCCGGCGTCGACGACGGCGTCGCCGCGTGCGTGCGCGAGGCGCTCGCCGAACTCGAAAAGCTCGGCGCGACGCTCGTCGACGTGAGCCTGCCGAACGCACATCACGCGATCGCCGCGTACTACGTCATCGCGCCGGCCGAGGCGTCGAGCAATCTCGCGCGCTACGACGGCGTGCGCTACGGCCATCGCGCCGCGCAGCCGAAGTCGCTCGACGACCTGTACAGCCGCAGCCGCGCCGAAAGCTTCGGCGCCGAGGTCAAGCGCCGCATCCTCGTCGGCACGTATGTGCTGTCGGCCGGCTACTACGATGCGTATTACCTTCGTGCGCAAAAGGTACGGCGCCTGATCGCCGGCGATTTCGCGCAGGCGTTCGGCGACGTCGACCTGATCGCCGGCCCCACCGCGCCGACGACGGCGTTCCGTCTCGGCGAGAAGTCGAACGACGCGATCGCGATGTACGCGGCCGACGTCAACACCGTCGCCGTCAACCTCGCCGGCCTGCCGGCGATTTCGACGCCGGCCGGTTTCGTCGGCGGCCTGCCGGTCGGCCTGCAGCTCGTCGCACCGGCGTTCGCCGAGGCGCGGCTGCTGAACGTCTCGCACCGTTTGCAGCAGGTCACGGACTGGCACGCACGCCGGCCGGAGGGCTACGCATGAGCCGCGCCTGGGAAGCCGTGATCGGGCTGGAGATCCACGCCCAGCTCAGCACCGCGAGCAAGCTGTTTTCCGGCGCGCCGACCGCCTACGGCGCCGAGCCGAACACGCAGGCGTCGGCGGTGGACGTCGCGCTGCCCGGCACGCTGCCCGTGCCGAACCGCGCCGCGATCGCGAAGGCGATCCGCTTCGGCCTCGCGATCGACGGACAGATCGCGTCGACGTCGGTGTTCGCGCGCAAGAATTATTTTTATCCCGATTTGCCCAAAGGCTACCAGATCAGCCAGTACGAACTGCCGATCGTCGGACGCGGCACGCTCGCCGTGCGCGTGGACGACGGCCGCACCATCGCGGTCGCGATCGAACGCGCGCACCTTGAGGAAGACGCCGGCAAGTCGGTGCACGACGCGTTCCACGCCGAAACCGGCATCGATCTCAACCGCGCCGGCGTGCCGCTGCTCGAAATCGTGTCGGCGCCGGTGATGCATTCGGCCGCCGAGGCCGTGGCGTACATGCGCACGGTGCACACGCTCGTGCGCTGGCTCGGCATCTGCGACGGCAACATGCAGGAGGGCTCGTTCCGCTGCGACTGCAACGTGTCGGTGCGGCCGGCCGGCACGACGACGCTCGGCACGCGCACCGAAATCAAGAACGTCAACTCGTTCCGTTTCGTCGAAAAGGCGATCGAGTACGAAATCGAGCGCCAGATCCGCGCGATCGAGAACGGCGAGACGATCGTGCAGGAGACGCGCCTGTACGACCCGACGCGCCATCAGACGCGCACGATGCGCACGAAGGAATCGGCCGACGACTACCGCTATTTCCCCGATCCCGACCTGCCGCCGCTCGTGGTGACGAGCGCGGACATCGAGCGCGAACGCGCGAGCATGCCCGAACTGCCCGGCGCGCGCCGCGCGCGCTACGTCGCGGCGCTGGCGCTGCCCGAAGCCGACGCCGACCAGCTGTGCGCCGACAAGGCGACCGCCGACTATTTCGAGGCGGTGCTTTCGGCGCTGCCGGGCGAGGCCAAGCTCGCGGCGAACTGGGTGCTCGGCGAACTCGCCGCGGCATTGAACGAGGCGCAGACGCCGATCGAAGCGGCGCGCGTCGACGCCGCGGCGCTGGCGACGCTGCTCGCGCGCCTGCGCGAAGGCGTGATTTCGGGAAAAATCGCCAAAGAAGTTTTCGCCGCAATGTGGAACGGCGAAGGCGGCGCCGACGCGATCATCGAGGCGCGCGGACTGCGGCAGATTTCCGACACCGGCGCGCTGGCGGCCGTCATCGACGAAGTGCTGCGCGAGTTTCCGCAGCAGCGCGACGCGTGCCGTGGCGGACAGGAAAAACTGTTCCCCTTCTTCGTCGGGCAGGTGATGAAGCGCACGCGCGGGCAGGCGAATCCGCAGCAGCTCAACGCGCTGCTGCGCGAGAAGATCGGCCTGGAAACCGCGTAGCGGCCAGTGGCCCGTAACAGATGAATCGAAAGTAGCTCGCTCGTCCTGGCCGCGCAGTACTGGCTGCTCACTCAGCCAATAGCGGTGCTATTGGCTTCGCTCCGCAGCGGCGTCCTGCACGATGCGTCCTTCGCGATACCTCTTCCGATTCATCTGCTACAGGCCACTAGTCGACGCCGTTGCCGAAGATCCGATCGTCGAGCACGACCGTGCCGGGCGTGCCGACGATCACCTGGCGGCCGATGCCCAGAGGGCCGAGCAGGTCGTCGCCCCAGCAGCTCAGGCCGCCGCCGGTCGTCGTCGCGCAGGCATGCGTGCCGTTGATCGCGACCAGACCACCGGCGCGATTGGCAAGGCCGATCACCCATGTCGGCACCAGCCGCATCGTCCGCGGCGTACCGCCGTTGCCGAGGTCGCCCTCGTAGTCTCCGCCCCAGCACAACACCGAGCCGTCGTGGACCGCGCAGGTCGCGTCGTCGCCGGCCGCGATCGCGGTGACGCCGGCGTCGAGCCCGGTCACCGCGGACGGCGTCAGCTGCGTGTCGTTGAGGATGCCGTTACCGAGCTGGCCGTAGCCGTCGTAGCCCCAGCACTTCGCCGCGCCGCCGACGATCGCGCATGAATGCGAATAGCCGGCGGAGATCGCCGTCACGCCGCTCGCGAGTCCCTGCACGGGAATCGGCGTCGCGGTAAAGCCCGAACCCGCACCGTTGCCGAGCTGCCCCGAGTCGTTGAGTCCCCAGCATTTCGCCGCGCCGTTGACGACGGCGCAGCCGTGATTCGGTCCGAGCGACAGCGAGTCGATCGTGCCGTCGAGCCCGACCGCCGGCAACGGCGAATTCGTATCGACGGTGGTGCCGTTCGCCAGCTCGCCGTTCGCGTTGTACCCCCAACACAGCACGTCGCCGTTTTGCACGGCGCAGCTGCGGTTGCCGCCGGCTTCGATACGCGTGACGCCGCTCGCGAGCCCCTTCACCGCAACGGGTTCGTCGGCATTGTTGTTGGTGCCGTCGCCCAGCTGGCCTTTTTCGTTGTTGCCCCAGCACCACACGCCGCCGTTGACGACCGCGCAGCTGTGATCGTAGCCGGCGGCCACGGCCGTCGCGCCGATCGACAACTGGGGAATGGCGAACGGCAAGGGCACCGAGAGGGAAGCCCGGCCGGTGCCGACCGCGCCTTCGCCGTTGAATCCCCAGCACGACACGCCGCCGCCGACGACCGCGCACGTATGCGCCGCGCCGGCCGCGAGCGCGCCGACGTCGGTCACCGCGACGGCCACGGGTTGCGTGCGCCACTCTCGCGAACCGTCGCCGGCCTGGCCGTAGGCATTGAAACCCCAGCACCACACGCCGCCGCCGGTGCGCAGGACGCACGTGTGGTAGCCGTGCGACGAGACGTTCTGCGCATTGCCGGCGAGTCCCGGCGACACGATGGCGACGTTGCTGTCCGGCCCTTCGCCGTCGCCGAGCTGGCTGTACAGGTTGCTGCCCCAGCAGCGCGACGTATCGTCCGTGCCGACGACGCAGGTGTGCAGCGCGCCGGTCACGACGGTGCGCGCCGGCGCGGTCAGGCCGGTCGCGTCGACCGGCACGTTGCTGCTCGAAACGGCGTCGGTGCCGAGCTGCCCGTTGCCGTTGCTGCCCCAGCATTTGACTACGCCGCCGGCAGCAACGGCACAACTGTGAATGGCGGACGCGCTGATCGACACGACACCCGCGGCAAGCCCGACCACCTGCACCGGCGTCGGCTCGAATCCGCCGGTAACGCCGTTGCCGACCTGACCCGAACCGTTGTTGCCCCAGCATTTCGCGGCGCCGCCGGCGATCGCGCAGGCGTGGAAGACGCCGGCCGAAATCTGCGTGACGCCGGCGCCGAGTCCGCTGACCGCCACCGGCGCCGGCCCGCCCACGCCCGAACCGTCGCCGAGGCTGCCGAGCGTGTTGTCGCCCCAGCACCAGGCCGCGCCGGCAACGACGGCGCAGGTGAACGTATCGCCGGCGGCAATCGCCGTCGCGCCGGGCGGCAATCCGGACACGGCCACCGGCACCGCCGTGTCGCCGGTACCGATGCCGCTGCCGAGCTCGCCGGACAAATTCGCGCCCCAGCACCACACCGCGCCGGACACGATCGCGCAGCTGTGCGTCTTGCCGGTCGCGATCGCGCTCGCCGCGCCGGGCAGGCCGCGCACGGGAACCGGCGTCGCGGTCGACCAGTAGTCGCCGGTGCCGAGCTGACCGTCCGCGTTGCGGCCCCAGCACATCACCGCGCCGTCGGCCTTGAGCGCGCACGAATGCCCGAAGCCGGACGCGACCGTCGTCGCGCCGGCGAGCGGCACGAGCACGTCCTGCGCACTGGCTTGCGCGGCGAACCACACCCATGGCGCAACGAGACACAGGCGGCTAGCGGTGGGCGAGAACATCGGCAGGCTCCGGCGCGGCACGGCGCCGCTTTCGATTTCGAAACGCATTATTGCAAGGCGAACGGACAAACCGCTCGGAACGGATCACAGCGCTCGCTTCATGCCGATGTGGCTCGCGGCGAAACCGAGCCGTTCGTAGAAGCGATGGGCGTCGACGCGACGCCGGTCCGACGTCAGCGAGATCGTTGCCGCGCCGCGTTCGCGTGCGCGCTCGATCATCGCGGCCATCAATTGCCCGCCAAGCCCGAGACCGCGCAGATCGCCGCGCACATGGACCGATTCGACGATCGCGCGCCACGCGCCGCCGTGCGCGAGGCCGGGCAGAAAGGTGAGCTGCGCGGTCGCCGCGACGGCGCTGTCGAGTTCGCCGACCCACAGTTCGTTGTCGGTGCTCGCCATGATCGCGTCGAATGCGGCGACGACGGCCGGCGTTTCCTCGACGACGTACGTGCCGCGCGCCCGCGCGACATCGTTGTCGGCGATGATGCGCAGGAGATCGACGAGATCGGCGCGGCGCGCGCGGCGCAGGCGCAGTTCGGTCATGCGTGAACCTCCGGCTTCATCTGCGCGTGCGCGCCCCGACGACGCACAATACCATCCGCACTCCGGGGAGAATCGCATGACTCCGACTTCCGCAACGTCCCTGCCGCGCGTCCTCGTCGTCGGCGCGGGCGGCACGCTCGGCCGCGCCGTCGTCGCCGAACTCGCGCAGCGTCACGACGTGATCGCCGCCTCGCGCACCGAAGGCGACGTGCGCATCGACCTGACCGATCCGGCAAGCATTCGCGCCGCGCTGGAGAAAATCGGCCGCCTCGACGCGATCGTCTGCACCGCCGGCAAGGTGCCGTTCAAGCCGCTCGCCGACATGACCGCGGAACTGTACGCGAGCGGTCTCGACGACAAGCTGATGGGCCAGGTGAACCTCGTACTCGCCGGTCGCGGGCATCTCGCCGACGGCGGCTCGATCACGCTGATCGGCGGCATCCTCGCCGAGCGGTTCATCCGCAGCGGCACGTCGGCCTCGATGGTCAACGGCGCGCTAGAGTCGTTCGTGAAGGCCGCCGCGATCGAGCTGCCGCGCGGCCTGCGCATCAACCTCGTGAGCCCGAACGTGTTCGCCGAGTCGATGCCGGACTATGCCCCGTTCTTCCGCGGCTTCGAACCGGTGCCGGTCGCGCGCGCGGCGCTCGCCTACGGCCGCAGCGTCGAGGGCGCCGAAACCGGGCAGGTCTACCGCGTGTTCTAGCCTCGACGTTGCAACGCCTGCGGTTACGCCGCGATGCCGGCGCCGGCAACGCGGCTTTCGCTATCGTGCGCGACGGCTCACCGAGGACCGTCATGAAACGTTCGCCGCTCGTTCCCGTTCTTGCCGCAGGCGCGCTCAGCGCGACGATCGACATCGTCTACGCGTGCAGTTTTCACTTTTTCAACAGCGGCGTGCCGCCGCTGCGGATTCTCCAGACGATCGCGTCGGGCTTGCTCGGCACCGCGTCGTTCGACGGCGGCGCGGCGAGCGGCGCGCTCGGGTTTGCGGCGCACTACTTCATTCTGATCGTCGCCGCCGGCATCTATTACGCGGCCAGCCGGCGCTGGCGCTTTCTCGTCGAGCGCGCGTTCGTCGGGGGCGTCGTCTTCGGCGTCGGCATCTGGCTCACGATGAATTTCGTCGTGCTGCCGCTGTCGGCCGCGCCGCCGTTCAAGCTGTCATGGTCGCTCGGTTCGGTCACCAACGCGCTCGTGCACTGGTTCGTGCTCGGCCCCGTGATCGCGCTGACGCTCGAACGCCTGGCGCGCACGCCGGTACCACACGAGATGCACGAGTAGATACGCCACCGCGCCGGCGAACGCGCCGAGCGCGAAGTGGCCGCGCGACTGCCACGCGACGATCGCTATCGGCGCGAGCACGACGAAAGTCTGCGTCGCCGACATCCACAGCACGAGCAGATGGCTCATGCGCACGCTGCCCGACAGCTCGTCCGGATGCGCGCGCACGTACGCGAACAGCGCGATGTTCGCGAGGTGCCGCGCGTTGACCGCGCCGAACATCGTCAGCAACGCGCCGATGAAGAAATCGGTCAGCGACGCATAGCGCAGCGGCAGGAAAGCGTCGAGCGCGACGAAGATCGCCGTGAACGCCGCGACGATCGCCAGATGCCGGGGATTGAACCAGCGCCGCGTCGCGACCGCGCCCTGCCACAGCGGATTGAGCTCGTAGTGTTCGATCTCGAAATGCCGCGCGTAGCCGCCGGCATGCAGGCGCGCGCCGGCGATCGTCAGCGCGTAGTCGAGCAGCATCAGTACGGGCACGGCGAGAAACAGCGGTCGGTTCATGCGATCGTCCTGCGCGAAAGACGCAAGACCGATCATGCCCCAAACCGCGGCGGGCGGATGGCCGTCAGCCGCGCTCCCGCGCGGCGGCGGTTGCGATCCGGCTCGCGCGGTACGCCGCCGGCGTCGCACCGGTGACGGCCTTGAACTGCCGCGTGAACGCGCTCTGGTCGCTGTAGCCGCAGACCGCCGCGACCTGCGCGAGCCCGACATCGCGCCGCACGAGCAGGCGCGCGGCCGCTTCGGCGCGCGTATTGGCGACGAGCTGCATCGGCGTGCGGTCGAACAATCGCTTGAGCAGGCGTTCGAGCCGGCGCGTGCCGAGGCCGGCGACGCGCGCGAGCGCGTCGATGCGTATCGGTTCGGCGTAATGCTGGCGAATGAAGTCGAGCGCGCGCGCGACGTTCGCGTAGCCGTCGGCACCGGCGTCGACCGCCGCGATCAGCTTGCAGATGCCGCACAGGCCGACGACGCGGCCTTCTTCCAGAAGCGGAAATTTGTACGAAACGCACCAGCTCGCGCCGCCGTCGGCGTGCGGCAGCTGCTGCAGGCGGTCGTGCAGTTCCACGCCGTCGTCGAGCACCGCGAGATCCTGCGCGTAGCACGCCGCGCCGAACGCGCTCGGAAACAGGTCGCGCGCGGTGCGGCCGATGAGGTCGCTCTTGGCACGCGCACCGCACCGCTCGACCAGCGTGCGGTTCACCGCGACGTAGCGCGCATCGCGATTCTTGACGAAGAACAGCGTGTCCTGCGCGCAGTCGAACAGGCGCTCGGCCACGGCCGAGGCCGTATGCATCGACCACGAAACCGACGACATCGGCACCGGCAGTACCGGCGCCGCAAAGCCTCGGTCTCGCGACGCCCCCGCGTCGGGACCGGAAAAAATCGAGGTCATCGCAACACGCTCCCGTCGTGTCGTCGCACCGCGCCGCGCGCGATCCGTCACCTCACCCATCCGACAGCCCTGGTGTCGGAACCCGTCAAGACGTACCCCCGGCACGGTCGATAGTACCGCGGCTGCGTCCCCCTGTCGCAGCGCCGATCCTCCGAGCGTTCGCCATCCCCTGAACTCGCGTGGAGAACTATAGATGAGTACCTTGTCACGTTTCGGCCGGCTCGCACTGGCCTTCGGTCTCGCCGCGGCGCCGCTGCTCGCGCTCGCCGCGGCGCCCGCCGCTTTCGAAAACTCGCTCGCCTCGCTCGATCGCGTCGACCGCCAGGTGATGCCCGCGGTCGACCTGCAGGCGCTGCGCAACGACGACGCGCGACGCGCGCGCGGCGCGTTGCCCCCGCGTTTCGCCGTGCCGATCGCAGTTGCGCTGAACCCGGAAAAATCCGGTACCTGGGAAGACCTCGACGCCGGGCACCGCATCTGGCGCCTGCGCATCACCTCGCCGGGCGCTCACTCGATCAACCTCGGCTTCACGCAATACCACATGCCGGCCGGCGGTCGCCTGCTCGTCTATCCGGCCGGCATGCAGCGCAACGCCGACCCGACCCTCGTGCGCGAATTCTCGGACGCGGACAACGCGCCGCACGGCCAGTTGTGGACGCCGATCGTCATGAGCGACGACATCGTCGTCGAAGCCGTGGTGCCGCGCGAGCGCACCGGCGAACTCGTGCTGGAACTCACTTCGGTCAACCACGACTATCGCGGCTTCGGCCGCGTCGCCGCCGAAATCGCGACCGGCGTCACGCCGGCCGACGTCGGCGACGTGTCGGGCTCGTGCAACGTCGACGTGGTCTGTCCCGAAGGCGATCCGTACCGCGACCAGATCCGCGCCGTCGCCGTGTACTCCACCGGCGGCAGCACGTTCTGCACGGGCAGCCTGCTCAACAATACCGCGCAAGATCGCAAGATGTACTTTTTGACCGCGGCGCACTGCGGCATCAACTCCGGCAACGCCGCGTCGCTCGTCGTCTACTGGAACTTCCAGAACTCGTTCTGCCGCCCGGTCGGCAGCGCCGCGAGCGGCGCGGCCGGCAACGGCACGATGGGCCAGTTCCAGACCGGCGCGATCTTCCGCGCCGCCAACACGCCGTCCGACTTCACGCTGGTCGAACTCGACGACGCGCCGAACCCGGCGCACAACCTGTTCTGGAACGGCTGGGATCGCCGCAGCCAGAACTTCCCGTCCGCGTTCGGCATCCACCATCCGGCGACGGCCGAAAAGCGTATCAGCCTGTCGACGACGTCCACCGCGACGACGAGCTACAACTCGACCGCCGAACCCGGCGACGGTACGCACGTGCAGGTGAAGTGGCGGCCCGGTATCGGCGTGACCGAGGGCGGCTCGTCCGGCTCGCCGTTGTACAGCCCGGAAAAGCGCGTGATCGGCCAGCTCCACGGCGGCCCGTCGTCATGCAGCGCGACCGACGCGAACAAGCGCGACTACTACGGCCGCGTCTCGGTGTCGTGGGCCGGCGGCGGCTCCAACGCGACACGCCTGTCGAACTGGCTCGACCCGGGCAGCACCGGCGCGCAGACGCTCGACGGCCTCGACAACACCGGCGGCCCCGGCAACACGCCGCCGACCGCGAACTTCAGCTTCACCACGAGCGCGCTGACCGCGACGTTCACCGACACGTCGAGCGACAGCGACGGCACGATCGCGTCGCGCAGCTGGGCATTCGGCGACGGCACCACGTCGACCGCGACCAATCCGACCAAGACCTACGGCGCGTCCGGCACCTACAGCGTCACGCTGACCGTGACCGACAACGGCGGCGCGACCAACAGCGCGACGAAATCGGTGACCGTGTCGGGCGGCGGCGGCGGCAACGTGCTGACGAACGGCGTGCCGGTCACCGGCATCTCCGGCGCGCTGAACAGCGAGCAGACGTGGACGCTCGTCGTGCCGGCCGGCGCGAGCAACCTCACGTTCACGACCGCCGGCGGCAGCGGCGACGTGGACATGTACGTGCGCTTCGGCGCGGCGCCGACGACGAGCACGTACGACTGCCGTCCGTATACGTCGGGCAACGCCGAAACCTGCAATATCGCGACGGCGCAGGCCGGCACGTACTACGTGATGCTGCGCGGCTACGCGGCGTATTCGGGCGTGACGCTGACCGGCAGCTACACGACCGGCGGCGGCGGCGGCACGTTCTCGAACGCGACGGACGTCGCGATCACCGACAACGCGACGGTCGAAAGCTCGATCACGGTCAGCGGCATCGCCGGCAACGCGCCGGCGGCGTTGCAGGTCGCCGTCGACATCAAGCACACGTACATCGGCGATCTGAAGGTCGACCTCGTCGCGCCGAACGGCACGTTGTTCAACCTGTGGAATCGTACCGGCGGCGGCACCGACAACATCATCCAGACGTTCACGGTGAACGCCTCGGCGGTGACGGCGAACGGTGTGTGGAAGCTGCGCGTGAACGACAACGCGAGCGCCGATACCGGCAAGATCGACAGTTGGGGATTGACGTTCTGAGGTAGAGACGCGCCTTCACCACGCTCGTCATTCCGGCGAAAGCGGAAATCCGGCTTTTGCCTTTGCGCCGAAAGCAAAAACCGGATCCCGGCGCTCGCCGGGATGACGAGCCTTACAACAGCTGGTCGATGTCCTTCGGCCAGCTGTCGTGCAGCAGGCGCGACAGCGCACGGTCGGCGAGCACCTTGCCGCCGGTCTGGCAGCGCGCGCAGTAGTTCGCCTCGTTTTCGGCGTAGACGATGCGCTGCACCGGCGCACCGCAGACCGGACACGGCTTGCCGTAGCGGCCGTGCACGGCCATCGCGTCGTGGAACGCGGTGACTTTTTCCGGGAACGCCTCTGCGGCATCGTCGCGCAGCCGCGTTGTCCACTCGGCAAGAACTTGCTTCGTTGCTTCGTACAGCCGTTCCGCGTCGGCCGGCGCGAGCTTCGCGCCGAGCGCGAACGGCGACAGCCGCGCGCGATGCAGGATCTCGTCGGAATAGCTGTTGCCGATGCCGCTGAACAATCGCGGATCGGTCAGCGCGCGCTTGATGGTGTGGTTGCCCTGCGCCAGCCGCTGCGCGAAAGCGACCGCGTCGATCGCGAACACGTCGACGCCGCCCGGATCGAGCGCGGCGAGCGCCGCCTCGCCCGCCACGTAGTGCAGCGACGCGCGCCGCTTGCTGCCCGCTTCGGTGAGAAACAGCGTGCCGCGGTCGAATTCGAAGCTCGCCAGCGCGATCTTGCCCGGCGCCTTGCCGCCGGCGTCGCGCCAGCGCAACCGGCCGGCGATCATCAGATGGATCACCAGGAACCGTTCGCCCGACAGCGCCAGCACGATGCGCTTGCCGAGCCGGCGCACGCCGGTCACCTCGCGCCCGGCGGCGTCGCCGATCGGCGGATCGACCGTGCGCAGCACGAACGGATTGGCGAGCAGGACCTTGCGCAGCGCACGCCCGACGATGCGCCGCTCCAGATGTTCGACGTAGACGACGATGTCGGGCAGTTCCGGCACGGACGCATCCTTATTTCATTTGCAACAAATCCCACGCGTTGCCGTAGAGATCTTCGAACACGGCCACGGTGCCGTAATCCTCGTAGCGCGGCTTCTCGCGAAACTTCACGCCGTGGGCCGTCATGCGCGCGTAGTCGCGCTCGAAGTCGTCGGTGTTGAGGAACAGGAAGACGCGGCCGCCGGTCTGGTCGCCGATGCGCGCGGCCTGCTCGGGCGTCGCGGCCTGCGCGAGCAGCAGGCGCGTGCCGGTACCGCCGCGCGGCGCGACCAGCACCCAGCGCTTGCCGCCGCCGCGGTCGGTGTCTTCGACGAGGTCGAAGCCGAGCGCCTGCGTGTAGAACGCGATCGCTTCGTCGTAGTCGCGCACGACGAGGGTCAGCGCGCCGATCGATTGCTGCATGACGGTCTCCGTATTGCCGGCCGCCACGATACCATCGGCGCACGCCGCCCCGGAGCCTTCGCATGAACCGCCTGATCGCCGTCTGCCTGCTCGTCCTCGCCCCGTCGCTCGCGAGCGCGTTCGAACCGACCGCGACGCTGAAGGTGACGCCGGTGCTCAAGTCGACGACGAGCTGGGACGACAAGCCGCTCGCCTGGCCCGCCGGGCAGGCCGAAGCGACGGCCGTGACGATCGAAATCGCGCCGGGCGCCGAAACCGGCTGGCACAAGCATCCGGTGCCGTCGTTCGGCGTCGTGCTCGAAGGCACGCTCGAAGTCGCGCTCAAGGACGGCCGCACGCGGCGCGTCGAACAGGGCCAGGCGCTCGCCGAGGTGGTCGACACCTGGCACAACGGACGCAACCTCGATCCGAAAAAGCCGCTGAGACTCCTGGTTTTCTATACGAATACCGCCGGGCAGCCGCTGACGGTGAAAGAACAGCCTTAGAACGTTCGCGAACGCGCAACGAACGCACCGCGCCGGTGAGGCGAATTCGCGCTCCATTCCGTCCTTGAGATTCGAACGCGCCGTTGCGGCGCCGAACGGAATCGAATCATGCGTCTCCTGCGTTTTCTCGCCCTGCTCGTCTTCGCGCCGCTCGCCGGCGCGGCGAGCGTCAACGACCACTGGTGGAATCCCGACGCGCCCGGCTACGGCGTGATGCTCGAACACGTCGGCGACGGCGGCTACGCGCTGCTGTACGACTACGGCGCCGACGGTACGCCGCGCTGGTACGTCGCGCCGGCGCTCGATCGCTACGGCTCGACCGCGTCGGGCCAGCCGGCGCTGCGCGGCGACCTGTATCGCGTCGAAGGTTCGCCGTACGGCGCGCCGTACGATCCGGCGCGGCGCGGCCAGACGCGCGTCGGCACGATCAATCTCGAACCGCACGAAGTCGACCGCATGCTCGTCGTCACGACGATCGACGGCGTCGAGCGCTCGCAGTCGACGCGGCGGCTGACCTGGGCCGCGCCCGAATACGGCTATCGCTATCTCGGCGGCTTTTCGATGCGCCGCGTCGTCGAAGGCAATCCGATCGCGGTCGTGCAGAACTACTTCGCACCGTTCGACATCGAGCGCCGCGGCGACACGCTGCTGATGCAGGAAGTCGGTTCCCCGCGCGCGTGCAGCTACACCGGCGTCTATCGCCAGAACGGCCGTCTCGGCAGCGCGGTCGGCACGTACCGCTGCGACGAAACCGACGTCGGCACGTTCACGGCGAGCGAAATCGAGACCACCGGCAACGGCGTCAGCGGCCGTCTCGAACGCCGCGGCACGAACTACCGCGAATACGGCCGTTTCGGCGGCGTCACCCAGTATTCGCACACGACCGGTCCGATCGACTGACCGGTCGACGATCCCCCGGCGCAGGGACGCGCCTCTTTGTTCAGCTTTTTCTCGCTCGATCAGCGTTTTATGCGGCAATCGTCATAGCGCGTCGACATTGCCGGTCGTATGATCGGCCCCATCCCGTTCGCCGGGATGGGGGAATCGCCATGTTTCGCGTACTGGTGGCCAACAGCAAGGGCGGCAGCGGCAAGACGACGCTGACCTCGAACCTCGCCGGTTACTTCGCCCACAGCGGGCGGCGCACCGCGCTCGTCGACTGCGATCCCCAAGGCTCCTCGCTCGCGTGGTGCGCCCTGCGCGCGGCGCATCTGCCGCCGGTCCACGCGATCGCCGGCGAAGATCCGGTGCACGGCCTGCGCGGCAGCTGGCTGCTGCGCCTGCCGACCGCGACCGAAATCGTCCTGATCGACACGCCCGCCGGCCTGCGCTCGCACGAGTTCGCGCAGTTCGCGCGGCATGCCGACGTGCTGCTGATTCCGGTCGTGCCGTCGGCGATCGACCTGCGCGCGACGCTCGCGTTCATCGACCTCGTCGGCAAGCAGCCGGAAATCCGCCAGGGCCTGCTGCGACTCGGCCTGGTGGCGAACCGGCTGCGCGAGCGCACGCTCTCGGCGCGCACGCTCGACGCCACGCTCGAACGCCTGGCGCGCTACACGATCGCGCGCGTGCGCGATTCGCAGGTCTACGTCGGCCACAGCGCGGCCGGGCTGACGCTGTTCGACGATCCCGGCGCGCAGGCGCGCGCGCACCGCGAAGACTGGGCGCCGCTGACCGCATGGCTCGAAGCGCGCGCGGCCGACCGCGCGCCGCGCGGCGTCGTCACGCCGCTCGCCGCGGCGCGCAGACCGGCCTGATAAACTGCGCCACTTCGCGGGCGACCGCATTTACGGCCCGCCCGATGCCCGATTTTTCAACGCTTGCGCTCGCCCCGCCGCTTCAGCAGGCGCTCGAGGCGCTCTCGTACACCACAATGACGCCGGTGCAGGAACACGCGCTGCCGCCGATGCTCGACGGCCGCGACGTGATCGCCCAGGCCAAGACCGGCAGCGGCAAGACCGTCGCCTTCGGTCTCGCGCTCGTCGCACGCATCGACGCCGCGCAGATCGGCGTGCAGGCGCTCGTGCTGTGCCCGACGCGCGAGCTCGCCGACCAGGTCAGCAAGGAAATCCGTCGCCTCGCGCGGTTCGTGCCGAACGTGAAGCTGTCGACGCTGTGCGGCGGCGTGCCGCTGCGCGTGCAGGCCTCGTCGCTCGCGCATGCGCCGCACATCGTCGTCGGCACGCCGGGCCGGCTGCAGGAACACCTCGACGCCGGCAACCTCGATCTGACCGGCCTGCGGGTGCTCGTGCTCGACGAGGCCGACCGTATGCTCGACATGGGTTTCGCCGACGCGATCGCCGGCATCGTCGGACAGACGCCCAAGGCGCGGCAGACGCTGATGTTCTCCGCGACGTATCCGGACGAGATCCGCGCCGCCAGCCGCGCGTATCAGCGCGAGCCGGTCGACGTGACGGTCGAGGCCGCGCACGACGACGTCGCGATCGTGCAGCGTCTCGTCGACGTCGACGAGGACAGCAAGCTCGACGCGCTCGCGTGGCTGCTCGGCCAGCACAAGCCCGAGTCGGTGATGGTGTTCTGCAATACGCGGCGCGACACGCAGGACGTCGCCGACGCGCTCGACGCGCGCGGCTACAGCGTGCTGGCGCTGCACGGCGATCTCGAACAGCGCGACCGCGACGAGGTGCTGGTGCGCTTCGCCAACCGCAGCGCGACGATCCTCGTGGCGACCGACGTCGCCGCGCGCGGCCTCGACGTGCGCGAGCTGGCCGCCGTCGTCAACTACGACGTGCCGAGCGACCCCGACACGTACATCCACCGCATCGGCCGCACGGGCCGCGCCGGCAGCGGCGGTCTCGCGCTGACGCTCGCGACGGCCCGCGAAGCGTCGCGCGTCGCGGCGATCGTCGATCGCCTCGGCGCCGAACCGCGGCGCGAAGCGGCGAAGCTCTCGCCGGGCAAGCTGCGCACCGGCGCGCTCGCGCCGATGGTGACGCTCGTCGTCGACGGCGGCCGTAAGGACAAGGTGCGGCCGGCCGACATCCTCGGCGCGCTGACCGGCAGCGCCGGGCTGCCTGGCACC
The DNA here is from genome assembly GCF_025717065.2 of Tahibacter soli. GTDB lineage: Bacteria > Pseudomonadota > Gammaproteobacteria > Xanthomonadales > Rhodanobacteraceae > Tahibacter > Tahibacter soli. The sequence goes on from NZ_JAOVZO020000018.1 coordinate 282,713, forward strand.
GTGGTCGGCAAGATCGACATCTTCGACGTGCGGGCCTACGTCGCGATCGAACGCGGCGTCGCGGACAAGGCGCTGGAGCGGCTGCGGGCCGGGAAGATCAAGGGGCGCAGTTTTCGGGTGCGCAAGCTGGTTTGAGGATTGGAGCCCTCTCCCCCAAGCTCGCTTGGGGGAGAGGGTTGGGTGAGGGGAGCCGCCGGAATCTGCGTTCCGCTCGGCGAGGTGCGCAGTGTCGCCCCCTCACCCCGGCCCTCTCCCCCGACGGCAGTCGGGGGAGAGGGAGAACACTACGGCTGCTTCGACGCAAACCCCGCCCAGGCCCCGAACTGCTGCCCGACCACCTCGTCGACCTTCGCCGCAAACTTGTCGAAGCCGTGCGCCGACGTGCCGCTGACGCGGTACGTCACCGTCGCCTCGGTGCCGACGTCGTTCGGCTTGAGCGACACCTCGAGCACCGCCGACACGGCCATCGCCTGCAGCGGTCCGAGCGCGCCGGCGATGCGCACCGTCTTTTCGTTCTCGACGAACACGACGCGCCCGTGCTCGGCGCTGCCGCCCTTCCAGCGCTCGCAGAAGCACGACCCGGCGTCGAGCTTGAGACTCAGGTTCTTCGCCTCGCCCGACCAGGTGTGGTCCTTCGGCCACCACTGCCCCGGCTGGGCGAGCGCCGCCCACGCGGCGGCCGGCTTCGCCGAAATGTCGTAGCGGTGCGTGACGATGAAGCCGTCGGCCGACACCTGCTTGAGATCGGCATGCGCGGACGGGGCCGCGACGAGGGCGAGAACGAGAAAAGCGGCGCGCGGCATGGCGAAACTCCTCGCAACGGATGCGACGGCGAGCCTGCCACGAAACCGGGCCGCCGCGCGACCCGCCGCGTATCGGCCTCGAGCCCTTGATCGTCGACCGCCGCGAAGGCGACACTTGGGAACTCTCCGCCCAGCCCCAGGTCGGAGCCCAGCCCACCGGAGTATCCCGATGTCATCGACGAATGCCGCAACGATCATTCGCCAGACCCTGACCACCGACAAGATCGCGCGTCAGACCTATACGCTGCTCGGCATCATCGTGGCCGTCGCCGCCGCGGGCGCCGGCATCGGTCTCGCCGTGGGCTTGAAGCCCAGCCTCGTCACCGCCATCGCGCTGATGGTCGTGTTCATCGGCGGCCCGTTCCTGATCGAACGCATCAAGAGCGGCGACGCGGCGATCTACACCACGATCGGCTGGGCGGGTCTCGTCGGCTTCCTCCTGAGCGCGGTCGTCGGCGCGTACCTCAAGATGCCCGGCGGCAACATGATCGTGCTCAACGCGCTCGGCACGACCGCGCTGGTGTTCTTCACGCTGTCGGGCTACGCGCTCGTCACGCGCAAGGACTTCAGCTTCATGGGCGGGTTTCTGACGGTCGGCTGCGTCGTCGTGTTCGTCGCGGCGATCGCCAACCTCTTCTTCGCGATGCCGCTGCTGAGCCTCATGATTTCCGGCGTGTCGGTGCTCCTGATGTCCGGCTTCATCCTGTACGACACCAGCCGCATGATCCACGACGGCGAGGCCAACTGCGTCGACATCGCCGTGTCGCAGTTCGTCAACATCACGATCCTCTTCATGCACCTCTTGCGCCTGTACTCGTTCTTCGCCGGCGACGACGAATAGCCGTCACTTCTTCGGCCACGGCCACTGCGACACCGGCGGCGACGCTGGTGTCGTCGTTTTCGGCGGCGGCGTGGCAAGCTTCCAGCGAACGTAAGCCATCGCCGCGTAATACAGCATGCCGAACGCGAGCACGGTCTGCGGCTTCTGCTGCCACAGCCCCTTGCCGGTTGCCGCGATGCCGAGCTCGGCGCGCACCTGCGCGGTCAGGCCGAGCTCCGGAACCGGCAGGATGACGGTCGCGAACACGCCGAGGATGTAGAACAGCGCGCCGCAGCCCCAGAGCGCCTGCTGGCGCCGGATTTCCTCGTCGCGCGGCACCGGCGCTAGCCACACCATCGCGAGCCGTCCGACGAGCAGCCACAGGAAGACGTGGATCACCCACGGCCGGTTCATGCCGTAGGCGAAGCCGAGCACGAACAGCATGTAGAACGCGCCGAAGCCGAGTACGCCGAGCGTCTTCTTCCAGCGCGACGTCGTCGGCGACAGCACGATGCTGCCGATGAACGCGCCGGAGTGGACGAGCAGGAATTCGAGCAGCATCAGGACGAGCAGGTCGCCGACGAGCGTCGTGCCGAAGCCGAGCGGATGTATCCACGTGTAGACGAAGAACGACGCGGTGACCGCATCCGGCGTGGCCGCGGCGACGCGGCGGAACGTGTCGAGCATCGCGACTCCCCTTCGCTTCCCGATGCCGCGAGTATCGCCTACGTCGCCGGACGCTGCTCGACCTTCGGTTCCGCGATCTCGCCGCCCGGCTTCGCCTTGCCGGACATCTCGTTGCCCGCATCGGCCGGCAGGTGCCACATCATCCACGCCGACGCGGCCGAACACAGGCCGACGACGAAGAACGCAAACTGGAAATTTTCCGCCGCGGTCTCGGCGCGGCCGGTCGCGAACGCGGCGAGCTGCAGCGCGTAGCCGCCGACCGCAACCCCCATGCTCAGCGACAGCTGCTGCATCATGCCGGCGAGGCTCGACGCCTGCCCCATCTGCGCCGATTCCACTTCGGCGTACGCGATGGCGTTCAGGCTCGTGAACTGCAGCGAGCGGAAGCAGCCGGCGACGAGCAGCACGGCGGAAATCAAGAGATGCGGCGTCTGCGCGGTGAACAGGCCGTAGCCGCCGAGCAGCGCGGAGGCGACGAGCGCGTTCGTCAGCAGTATCCGACGGAAGCCGTAGCGCCGCAGGATCGTCGCCGCGAGCGTTTTCATGAACATTGCGCCGGCCGCCGAAATGAACGTGAGGAGACCCGACTGCAGCGGCGTGAGGCCGAAGCCGAGCTGCAGCATCAACGGCAGCAGGAACGGTGTCGCGCCGACGCCGATGCGAAACAGCGAACCGCCAACGACGCCGGCGCGAAACGTTTCGAGGCGAAACAGCGACAGGTCGAGCAGCGGTCGCGGATGCCGCCGCGCGTGGAACACGTACGCGACGAGCGCGACGAGGCCGATCGCCAGGCACGACAGCGCGATCGGCAGCGGCACCAGATGCCGACCGATCGTCGAGAAGCCGAACAGCGTCAGCGCGAGGCCGACGCCCGACAGCGCGAAGCCGGTCCAGTCGAGGGGGCCGGCCTCGTCGCGCAGCTGCGGAATGTGCCGCTGCGCGAGCGCGATGCCGACGAGCCCCATCGGGATATTGATCAGAAAGATCCAGCGCCAGTCGAAATACGTGACGATGAACCCGCCGAGCGGCGGCCCGAGCATCGGCCCGACGAGCGCCGGAATCGTGAGCCACGACAGCGCGACGACGAGTTCGCTCTTGGGCACCGTGCGCAGAATGACGAGCCGGCCGACCGGCACCATCAGCGCGCCGCCCATGCCCTGCACGAAGCGCGCGGCGACGAGCGTCGGCAGCGAGCCCGACGCGGCGCAGCCGATCGAGCCCAGCAGGAACACGGCGATCGCGACGATGAAAGTGGTGCGCGCGCCGAAGCGGTCGGCGATCCAGCCGCTGACGGGAATGAACACGGCCAGCGCGATCAGGTAGGTCGTCAACGCGAGCTTCAGCGCGACGGGAGAGGTGGAGAGATCGATCGCCATCGCCGGCAGCGCCGTCGAGATCGCGGTCGAATCCATGTTCTCGATGAACAGCGCGCACGCGACGATCAGCGGCAACAGGCGCTCGGGTCTCACGTTTCGGCCTTGCGGAAAAACCCGTCTATGATCCCCGCTATCGCCGCCATCGACAACCGCCATGCAGCCCGACCAGCGCACGCACCTCGAGGAACTGTTCGGCCGCTTCGGCCCGGTTCGCGTGAAGGCGATGTTCGGCGGCTACGGCATCTACTGCGGCGAGCGATTCTTCGCGGTCGTCATCGACGGCGACATCGGCCTCAAAGTGGACGATGCGAACCGGCAGGCATTCGTCGACGCCGGCTGCGCGCCGCTCGTGTACCGGCGCATGAAGGAGCCGATGCCGATGAGCTTCTGGTCGGTGCCGGCCGAGGCGCTCGACAGCGAGGAGGCGATGCGTCCGTGGGCGCGCCTCGCGCTCGACGCGGCCGAGCGCAAGGCGGCGTCGAAGCCGAAGAAAACTAGTCGTTGAAACCGTCGGCGAACAACGCGTCGACGATCGTCACGCGATACAGCACCGCGTCGCCGATGCCGTAGCTGCCGATCAGCAGCTGCCCGTCCGGCGTCATGCCGAAGCCGGTCGGCATGCGCGGCAGATGACCGACGACGACGCGCTGCCAGCCGTCGTCGGGCCGCGCGGCGTAGATCGCGCCGGTGCAGAAGTCGGCGAACACGTAGCGGCCTTCGAGTTGCGAATACTCGCCGTTGCGCACGCGCGGGCCGCCGATCACGGCGCAGCCTTCGTTGTGGTCGTATTCGATGACGGGCAGCGTGAGACCGGTCGTGTCGCAGCCGGGATTCGGATAGCAGTGCGTGCCTTCCATGCGGTTCCAGCCGAAATTCACGCCGAACCGCGTGCCGGCCGGCACGAACGACACCTCCTCGTACGTCGACTGGCCGACGTCGCCGATCCACAGGTCGCCGGTCAGCGCATCGAAGCTGAAGCGATACGGATTGCGCAGGCCGAGCGCCCAGATTTCCGGCAGCGCGCCGGGCGTGCCGACGAACGGATTGTCGGCCGGAATGCCGTACGGCTGGCCGACGGGAATATTGTTCACATCGACGCGAAGTATCTTTCCGTACCGTTCGGCGAGCGACTGCGGATCGTGCACCGGCGTGAACGGCGGTCCGCCGTCGCCGCAGCCGATGTAGAGATAGCCGTCGGGACCGAAGCGCACCTCGTTGCAGTTGTGCGTCGGGTGCGGCTGGGACAACGTCAGAAGCTCGGTCTCGGATGCGGGATCGGCCGCGAGCACCGGGCCCGGCAGCAGGTGAAACCGCGACACGCGCGAAGCGCCGTCGAGGCGGATGTAGTGCGCATAGACGAAAGGATTCGCCGGAAACGCCGGCGACAGCGCGAAGCCGGTGAGGCCCTGCTCGAAGCCGGTCGACAGCGTGCGGTCGGTGATATCCAGAAACGGCGCCGCGCGCAGCACGCCGTTTTCGACGAGGCGCACGCGGCCGAGCTGTTCGGCGACGAACACCTTGTCCGGATACAGCGGCGTCGAGACGATCGTCGTGAGGCGGTCGAGGCCCGTGGCGACGGGCACGAAATCGATGAGGTCGGTAGCGGCAGTCGATACCGGGAACGCGGCGAAAAACAGAAGCAAAGCAGCAAAGCGGGTCATGTAGCCTCCCCCTCGAGGCGATGACGGACTCCAGTCAGCCGTAGTCAGCGTGAAAGTTCGGCGAAAGCTATCAGCCGAACCTCCCTCTCCCCCAAGCCTGCTTGGGGGAGAGGGCCGGGGCGACGAGGCGACGCCCGGCTGTTCGTCGAGCGCAACGCAGGTTCAGCGGCACCCCCTCAACCCATCCTTCTCCCCCAAGCAAGCTTGGAGGAGAAGGAGTCGTGATTTTCAACGCCACGCAAGGTTCGAACCGAACTACGCCCGGCTTCCGCTTTGTGGATTTATTCCGATCGGCGCGGCGATATCGCCGACCATCGCCTCGACCGACACGCCCGCGCCCGGCAGCCGATGCCACTGCGGATCGTCCGGCGTCACGCGCAGCATATATGCCCAGTGCACCACGAGCACCGGTCCCGCGCCCGACGACATCTGCATCTCGAAGCGCGGATCGCCCTGCCCCCCGATCGAACCCGTGCCGATCGTCGTCGAACCGTCGCCGTGTACAAACGTGATGTGCACCCGCCCTTGCGGCGTGACGCTCGCGAAGAACGTCATGTCGTTCTTGCCCGACGCGTCGGGCTCGCTGCCGGCCGGCGTCACGAGCGCCGACGCGACACCCCAGAAGTACCCGTCGGCGTAACCGGCGATCGACCACACCGTCTGGTCGATCACCGGCTCGAAGCGATTGCCCGGCAGCGTGCGCAGCGCGGGCATGCAGGCGGCAGCGCAGTACCAGTACGTGCCGGCAAGCCAGGCGTAGTCTGTGCGCGGCGGCGTCATCGGATTCCCCCGGAATCAGGTTCCGCCATTTTGCAGCGAATTGTACTTTTCCGCAACACGGGAACGACGAGGCCCGGACATGCCGGGCCTCGTTCGAACGCGTTGTCGCGGCAGATCAGACCCCGACCGGGCTCGCCTTCTCGACGTCGATCTTCCATTCCTTCGCCGCGCGCGCGACGTCCTTCGCGTGCATCTTGCCTTCCTGCGCGAGCGCGGCGATCGCCGCATGCGCGATGTAGTAGCGGTCGACTTCGAAGAACCGGCGCAGGTTCGCGCGCGTGTCCGAGCGGCCGTAGCCGTCGGTGCCGAGCACGGTGTAGCGCTTGCCTTCGGGCATGAACGCGCGGATCTGGTCGGCGTACTGGCGCACGTAGTCGGTCGCGGCGATCGCCGGACCCGCGCGATCCTTCAGCTGCGACGTCACGTACGCGACACGCGGTTCGGCTTCCGGATGCAGGCGGTTCCAGCGCTCGGCTTCGTAGCCGTCCTTGCGCAGTTCAGAGAAGCTCGGGCAGCTCCAGATGTCGCTGGTGACGCCGAATTCCTTCTCCAGCAGCTCGGCCGCGAAGATCACTTCGCGCAGGATCGTGCCCGAGCCGAACAGCTGCACGTGCGGCGCGTTCTTCTTCGGCTTGCCGCCGTCCTTGAACAGGTACATGCCCTTGATGATGCCGTCCTCGGCGCCCTGCGGCATGTCCGGGTGGCTGTAGTTCTCGTTCATCACGGTCACGTAGTAGTACGTGTCCTCCTGCTCGGTCAGCATGCGGCGCACGCCGTCCTGCAGCACGACCGCCACTTCGTAGCTGAAGGTCGGATCGTAGGCGCGGCAGTTCGGAATCACGCCGGCCAGCAGATGGCTGTGACCGTCTTCGTGCTGCAGGCCTTCGCCGTTCAACGTCGTGCGGCCCGACGTGCCGCCGACGAGGAAGCCGCGCGCGCGCATGTCGCCGGCCGCCCAGCACAGGTCGCCGACGCGCTGCATGCCGAACATCGAATAGAAGATGAAGAACGGCAGCATCGGCAGGTTGTTCGTGCTGTAGCTCGTCGCCGCGGCGATCCAGCTGCACGTCGCGCCGGCCTCGGTGATGCCTTCCTGCAGCACCTGGCCGCTCGTGTCTTCGCGGTAGTACAGGAGCTGGTCGGAGTCCTGCGGCTTGTACTTCTGGCCGAACGGCGCGTAGATGCCGATCTGGCGGAACATGCCTTCCATGCCGAACGTGCGCGCCTCGTCGGCGACGATCGGCACGATGCGCGGACCGATCGTCTTGTCGCGCAGCAGGAGGTTCAGGCCGCGCACGAACGCCATGGTCGTGGAGATTTCGCGCTCGCCGCTGCCCTTGGTGATCTGCTCGAGCGCGGACAGTTCCGGCACCGGCAGCGACTCGCTCTTCTGGCGGCGCTGCGGCAGCGAGCCGCCGAGCGCCGCGCGGCGCTCGAGCATGTATTTGACTTCCGGCGAATCCTTGCCGGGGTGATAGAACGGCACGTCGCCGATCTTGTCGTCGCCGATGGGGATGTTGAAGCGGTCGCGGAATGCGCGCACCGCCTCGTCGTCCATCTTCTTCTGCTGGTGCGTGATGTTCATCGACTCGCCGGCGCCGCCCATGCCGTAGCCCTTGACGGTCTTGGCGAGGATCACGGTCGGCCGGCCGTTCGTCGACATCGCTTCGGCGTACGCGGCGTAGACCTTGTGCGGATCGTGGCCGCCGCGGTTCAGGCGCCAGATGTCCTCGTCCGACAGGTTGGCGACCATTTCCTTGAGCTCGGGGTACTTGCCGAAGAAATGCTCGCGCGTGTACGCGCCGCCGAACGCCTTGCACGCCTGGTATTCGCCGTCGACGGTTTCCATCATCAGGCGGCGCAGCGTGCCCTTGGTGTCGCGCGCGAGCAGCGGATCCCAGTACGAGCCCCACACCACCTTGACGACGTTCCAGCCGGCGCCGCGGAACACGCCTTCGAGTTCCTGGATGATCTTGCCGTTGCCGCGCACCGGACCGTCCAGGCGCTGCAGATTGCAATTGATGACAAAGACGAGATTGTCCAGTTTTTCGCGACCGGCCAGCGAAATCGCGCCGAGCGATTCGGGCTCGTCGGTTTCGCCGTCGCCCATGAAGCACCACACCTTGCGGTCGCTCGCGGGCATCATTTCGCGGTGTTCGAGGTACTTCCAGAAGCGCGCCTGGTAGATCGCCATGATGGGACCCAGCCCCATCGAGACGGTCGGCGTCTGCCAGAAGTCGGGCATCAGCCACGGATGCGGATACGACGACAGGCCGCCGCCGTCCACTTCCATGCGATAGCGGTCGAGCTGCGATTCGTCGATGCGGCCTTCGAGGAACGCGCGCGCGTAGATGCCCGGGCTCGAATGGCCCTGCACGTACAGGAGGTCGCCCGGATGGCTCTCGCTCGGCGCACGCCAGAAATGGTTGAAGCCGACGTCGTACAACGTCGCCGAGGACGCGAAGCTCGCGATATGGCCGCCGAGCTCGCCCGGCTTGCGATTGGCGCGCACGACGGTCGCGAGCGCGTTCCAGCGGATCAGCGAACGGATGCGCCATTCCATCGCGGCGTCGCCCGGATTGCGCTTTTCCAGATGTGTCGGAATGGTATTGATGTACTCGGTCGTCGGCTGGAACGGCAGATGGCCGCCGGCCCGGCGGGTCGCCTCGACCATGCGTTCGAGCAGGTAATGCGCGCGGTCCGGGCCGTCGGCGCCGATCACGGCGTTCAACGCGTCGATCCATTCCTGGGTTTCGACCGGATCGAGATCCTGGTTCAAGATGTCTTGCAGCATGTTCACGGCTTACCCTCCACGAACGCCGTCCGACTGGGATGAACGCGGCGCTCTTTGCTGTTGTCGTCGTCGAAAGCAATGGCGCGGGCCAACGACCTGCGCAACAGGTCAAGTCTAGCCGTACGGTTCGAATCTGCCTATCGAACGAACGTTTAGGGTGTGCCGCGATGCGGCACGAAGCCGCGGCGCGAACCGTCGCGGTTCGCGCCGGTCGCGCCGCCGGATCAGCCGAGGATGGCGGCGCCGAGCTTGGCCTGCCCGCGAATCTGCGCCTCGACGCAGGCGATGGCGGTCATGTTGAGCACGCGGCGCACGGTCGCCGACGGCGTCAGCACGTGCACGGGCTTGGAGACGCCCATCAGGATCGGGCCGAGCACGACGCCGTCGGTCATCGCGCGCGTCATGTTGAACGCGATGTTCGCCGAGTCGAGATTCGGGAACGCGAACACGTTCGCGCAGCCCGACAGCTGCGAGTTCGGGAAGATGCGCTGTCGGATTTCCTCGTTCATCGCCGCGTCGGCCTGCATCTCGCCTTCGATCTCGAGCTTCGGCGCGCGCTTGCGCACGATTTCGAGCACGCGGCGCATCTTGCACGCGTTCGGCGTTTCGGCGCTGCCGAAGTTCGAATGCGACAGCAGCGCGATCTTCGGATGGATGCCGAACAGCTTCAGGCGGATCGCGGCCTGCAGCACCGCCTCGGCGATGTCTTCGGCGCACGGGTCGGGCTGCACGTGCGTGTCGAGATAGAAGAACACGCCCTTGTCGTTGAACACGGCCGACATCGACGACGGCTTGTCGACGCCGGCGTCGAGACCGATCACCTCGCGGATGTACGCAAGCTTCTTGCCGTAGCGGCCGACGACGCCGCAGATCAGCGCGTCGGCTTCGCCGCGCTCGACCATCAGCGCCGCGATCACCGTAGAGCGCGAACGCACGACGGCCTTGGCCAGCGCCGGCGTCATGCCGCGGCGTTCCATCAGGCGATGGTAGTGCTGCCAGTAGTCGTTGAAGCGCGGATCGTCGTTGATGTTGCACAGGTCGAAGTCGACGCCGGCCTTGATGCGCAGGCCGATGCGCTCGATGCGCTTGTTGATGACGTCGGGCCGGCCGATCAGGATCGGCCGCGCGAGGCCCTCGTCGACGACGACCTGCACCGCGCGCAGCACCGTTTCTTCTTCGCCTTCGGCGTACGCGACGCGCTTGGGGTCGGCCTTCGCGCGATCGAACACCGGCTTCATGATGAGGCCGGTGCGGAACACGAAGCTCGTGAGCTTTTCGCGATACGCGACGGGGTCGGGGATCGGGCGCGTCGCGACGCCGGAAATCGTCGCGGCGTGCGCGACGGCCGGCGCGAGTTCGACCAGCAGGCGCGGATCGAACGGCTGCGGAATCAGATAGTCGGCGCCGAACGACAGCGGCTTGCCGCCGTACGCTCGCGCGGCGACGTCGCTGACTTCGCGCCGCGCGAGCGCGGCGATCGCATGCACGCAGGCGACCTTCATCGCTTCGTTGATCGTCGTGGCGCCGACGTCGAGCGCGCCGCGGAAGATGTACGGAAAGCACAACGCGTTGTTGACCTGGTTCGGATAGTCCGAACGGCCGGTCGCGATGATCGCGTCGGGGCGGACCGACCGGGCGAGCTCCGGCAGGATCTCCGGCGTCGGATTGGCCAGCGCGAGAATCACCGGCCGTTCGGCCATCGTCGCGACCATGTCGGGCTTGAGCACGCCGCCGGCCGACAGGCCGAGGAAGATGTCGGCACCGACGACGATCTCGGCGAGGCTGCGCGCGGACGTGGCGCGCGCGTAGCGCGACTTCGCCTCGTCCATGTCTTCGGTGCGACCTTCGAAGACGACGCCGAATTTGTCCGCGACGAGGATGTTCTCGGGCTTCACGCCGAGCTGCACGAGCATGTCGAGGCAGGCGATGCCGGCCGCGCCGGCGCCGGAGCACGCGACGCGCACCTTGCCGATGTCCTTGCCGGTGACCTTGAGCGCGTTGATCACGGCGGCGCCGACGATGATCGCGGTGCCGTGCTGGTCGTCGTGGAAAACCGGAATTTTTACTCTTTCGCGCAGCTTGCGCTCGACGACGAAGCATTCGGGCGCCTTGATGTCTTCAAGGTTGATGCCGCCGAACGTCGGTTCGAGGCTCGCGATGATGTCGACGAGCTTGTCCGGGTCGAGTTCGTCGATTTCGATGTCGAACACGTCGATGCCGGCGAACTTCTGGAACAGCACGCCCTTGCCTTCCATCACCGGCTTCGCCGCGAGCGGGCCGATCGCGCCCAGGCCCAGCACGGCGGTGCCGTTCGTGATCACGGCCACGAGGTTGCCGCGCGCGGTGACGGTCGATACCTCGTTCGGATCGTCGACGATCGCCTCGCACGCGGCGGCGACGCCGGGCGAGTACGCGAGCGCGAGATCGCGCTGCGTGAGCATCGATTTGGTCGGTGTGACCTTGATCTTTCCGGCGGGGGCCTGGCGGTGGTAGTCGAGCGCGGCTTGCTTGAGTTCTTCTGAGTTCGACATGGGCGATGGCGCGCGCAAATGCTTGCCGCGCAACGACTTAGGGCGGGCGCAGGAATATAGCACAGGCGCCCGTGCCGCCCGGCCGCGAAACTATGCGCGTATCGCATGGTTCGATGACGGCGCCGCGCGACCGCGGCTCGCGGCGCGCTTTCGGGAAAGGTGGACTTCGCGCGGCGCAAGACGCGGCGTAGTGGCGTGCGGGAAAAAACGGGCGTCGCGCGACGGCGGGGGAAAGAGGCTAACGATGGCCTTCGCGCGGCGCCTCCCGTGAAATGGACGGGAGCAACGAAAGCGCGATGCGAGGCGGCGCGGATGACACGGCGACCGTCCTGATCGCCGTATCCGGGCCCAATGTGCGCACCGTGACGCTGCGCATGCTACCCCCTGGAGATTCGCGGCGCGGCGATCATCCGATCGCTGCGCCTGAAGTCCCGGCTAGGTTAGACCCGGCAATGGCGTTGCGCACATCGGTCACATTTTTTTGCACTCGGCGACGATCCGTATCCGACTCACAATCCGAGTACGAGATCCTCCGCTTCGACATGCGCCATGCGAATGTGGTTGGCGAACAGCGAGAACGCGAGCATGCCGGCAAGCCCGTTCGCGCGGCGCGCCCACGGCGGCAGGTACATCGGCTGCGCGATGTAGCCCGATGAAAAATACGGCTCCAGCGCGATCACGTCGTGCAGCGCCATCTTGCCCGCGAACAACGCCCTGCACAGCGACAGGCGCCGGTTCTTCAACGCCCAGCGAAAGAACGTGTGGACGGTCATCAGGCCGTGCAGGTACACATTGTCCTTGGTGAACGCCGCGCCGCCGGTCACCGGCACGCCGCGAAACACGCGCTGCGCCGACGAGAAGCTGTCGGCTTCGGTCTGGCCCGAATCGAGGAAGTAGCGGAACACCTCGATGAAGTCGGCGCCGCCGAGCGCCATGTGGATCGCGACGATGCGCAGCGAAATGCGCTTCATCCGCTCGATGTCGATAGAGCCGGACATCAGCTCGGCGAATACCGCGAGCCCTTCCTGCGTCGCGGTGACGCGGGGCGACGAACGCGACAGCGACTTGAGGTTCGGCTGCTCGCGACCGTTGAGACCCGTCAGCGAATGCACGAACGCTTCGTGCTCGATCAGCTGGTGGCGATCGTACTCGGTGAAACAGGTGGCCGAGCGCAGGCGGATGCGCGTCGGGCCGGCCGCGGCCTTGGCGATCAGGTCGGGGTCGATCTCCACGTCCACTTTGTGCGAATGGAAGAACGCGTCGAGCTGCTGCTGCAGTTCGAGGCGCAGCACTTCGGCCGGAATGCAGTAGTCGGCGTCGCGGCTGCCGAGTTCCTGATCGAACTCTCCGGCAAGGCCGATGAAGTGCCTCGCGGCGTCGAGGTTCGTCAGTTCCGATCCGGCGAGGAGATCGCCGGGGCGTCCGTACAAGCGGATCGAATGTCCGGTGATCGCCGGCGTGCCGACCGCATCGAGCAGTTCCGTCGCGATGCGCCACGATTCGGCGCTGCTGCGCAGGTATTTGCCGACCGGATGGCCCGGGTCGGCTTCGTGCGCGATCGCGGCGAGTTCGGCGCGTTCGCCGGCGAGTCCGGGCGCGCGGTATTCGATATGCGGCAACCGGCGTTCGCCGCGCTGCCAGTCGTCGCAGAAGCGCTGTTGCGCCGAAGCGGGCCAGCTCACCGCCTGCAGCAGGCGGATGCCGCGCGTCGCGGCGACGAGGCGCCGGTCCAGCGCCGTGCAACGTTCGAGGATGCGCTCCTCGCCGGAATCGAGTATGGCCACCATGGCCCGAATATAGCGCGGCGACGCGACAACCGAACGTGATGCGACGAGGCTAGCGCCGCCCGTACTTTCCCTTGAGCCGCTGCCCGAGCGCCTTGTTCGCGACGTGCGGTTCGCCCTTGCGCTTGAGCTGCGCTTCGAGATTCGCCGCCTGCACGTCGAGTTCGCCGCGCAGTTTCTGGTAGCTGGCCCAGCGCTCGTCCGACAGATCGCCCGCGTCGAGCGCCGCGCGCACGGCGCAGCCGGGTTCGCTCTGGTGCGCGCAGTCGCCGAAGCGGCACTGCGCGGCGAGCGCGTCGATGTCGGCGAACTGGCCGGCGTCGAGGTCTTCCTCGCCGGTGAGTTTCAGTTCGCGCATGCCGGGCGTGTCGATCAGGCAGCCGCCCTGCGGCAGCGAGATCAGCGCACGGAACGTCGTGGTGTGGCGCCCGCGGCTGTCGTTCGCGCGCACTTCGTTCGTCGCCATGCGTTCGCGGCCGAGCAGCGTATTGGTCAGCGTCGACTTGCCGACGCCCGACGAACCCACGACGACGACGGTCTGCCCGGGCCCGATATACGGATGCAGCACCCCGAGACTGGCGGCGTCCTTGGCGTTGACCGGATGGATTTCGACGTCGGGCAGCACGTCCATGACGTCGGCCATGACCGCCTCGAGGTCTTCGTGGCGATCGGCCTTGGTCAGCACGACGACGCAGTGCGCGCCCGACGCCTGCACCAGCGCAAGATAGCGTTCGAGGCGGCGCGGATTGAAATCGCCGTCGAGGCCCATCAGCACCATCACCGTATCGACGTTCGTGGCGATCAGCTGGCGCTGGTAGCGCTCGCCGGCCGCCGCGCGGGTCAGCGCGGCGTGGCGCGGCAGGATCGTTTCGATCTGCACCGGGTTGCCGGGCTTGAGCAGCACGAAGTCGCCGACGGCCGGGCGTTCGGTGGGATCGAGCGAGCGTTTGAGGAACCGCGGCGCCGGCTGGACGGTGGATTCTTCTTCGCCGTCGTGCACGACGTAGCCGTTGCGATGCTGGATCAGGACGCGGGCGGGCCGGTGGTCGGACGGGGCGTCGTCGGGCAGCGCGATTTCGTCGCGCCAGCCGATCGCGGCGAGACGGGCGCGCTGTTCGGGAGTTAACTGCATGGCCCGATTCTAAAAGAAAACCCGGAGCCTTCCTGGCTCCGGGCTTCGTCCCGACCTGAAACGAAAGTCAAAACCTCAGGCTTTCGGCACCACGGCGACCGCCGCGGCGACCGCGGCGCGCTTGAGCGCCTCGACGAGGCTGCCGTCGACGAGCGCGGCGTGGCCGGCGGTGATCACTTCGGCGCCCGGCTCGACGCCGGCCAGCACCTGCACGTTGTTGCCCGACTCGTAGCCCAGCTTGACCGGCACCTTGACGGCCTTGCTGTCGCGGACGATGAAGACGCTCGAATCGCGATCGCCGGTCAGAAGCGCCGACTTCGGCACGAGGATCGCCGCGGCGACGTGGTCGTACGAGATCTCGAGGCGCGAGAACAGGCCGGGGCGCAGGAGGCGTTCGCCGTTGTCGACCTTGACCAGCACTTCGACCGTGCCGCTCTTGGCGTCGACGACCGGGCTGACGCGCTCGACGGTCGCCTGGAACGTGGCGCCCGGCAACGCATCGGCGCGGTATTCGACCGGCTGGCCCGGCTTGAGCGCAACGCTCGCCCGTTCCGGCACGCGCAGGCGCGCCTTGAGATCGGAAAAGTCGGCCATTTCGAACGCCACGTCGTTCGCCTTGAGCAGCTGGCCTTCCTTGACCCAGCGGCGCGTCACGACGCCGTCGAACGGCGCGACGACCGCGCACTTGGACAGCGACAGACGTGCAAGCTCGACTTCGGCCTTGCGCGAGGCAAGGTCGGACTTGTTCTGTTCGTACAGGTTCTTGGCGATCAGCTGGCGCTCGAACAGGCGCTCGTTGCGCATGTCGTTGTGGCGCAGGCGTTCCATTTCCGCCTCGGCCTGGCGCACCAGCACCGCATGGCGTTCGCCGTCGAGCTTGGCGAGGATCTGGCCCTTGCGCACGAACTGGCCTTCCTCGACGTTGAGCTTGAGCACGACGCCGCCGATTTCGCTGACGACCTTGGCCTCGCGCTCGGCTTCGAGAGTGGCCGTGCCGGCGTACTTAGCGGTGATGTCGCCCTGCGCGACGGCCGCGACCTCGACCGGCACCGCGTCGACCTTCGGCTTCTTCGCGTCGGCCTCGGCCGTGGCGGAATGCGCGTCGCTGCCGCAACCGCTGATCAGCGGCAGGGCGGCGGACAGGAGAATCAGAGAAGCGAAGATGCGCGTTTTCATGGTCGTGGCTGTTGCCCTGGTGTTGTAGGTAACTATAACACCAATACTGTTATCGTCAAGCGGGAATGCTATGTGTCTAACGGCCTATGACTCGCGTGCCGAACGAGCTACTGACGTTCGGCACGCTGTCGGGTTCCTCAGATGCGCCGGCAGGAACAATGGTTGCGTCGAACCGTGGCGCCGCGAAGGCGCAATCGTGACGTTTTGCTTCCCCTGCCCCGTGCGCGGCGCATTCTGCGGCGTAAGTCCTGCACCGCAGCACAATGCCCGCAAAAAGCCCTGTTTGTGACGCAATGTCGTTTGGACATTTTCTGATCAACCATTAGGATGGCGCGGACTTTCACGAGGGCTCCGTCCATGCCGCAACGCACCGTTCCCGTCAGCTCGCGCCTCAGCGACGTCCGCTACGAGATTCGCGGAGCGCTGTCGCGGCGAGCTAGGGAGCTGGAAGCGGAAGGGCGTCACATCGTGCGCCTCAATATCGGCAACCCGGGGCTGTTCGGATTCGCCGTTCCGGCGCACGTGCGCGCGGAAGTCGAGGCGAATCTCTCGCGCAGCGAAGCCTATTGCCACCAGCAGGGTCTGCAGGCGGCGCGCGAAGCGATCGCCGCGCGCGAAATCGCCCGCGGCGCGCAGGGCGCGCATGCCGACAACGTGTTCATCGGCAACGGCGTCAGCGAGCTCATCGACCTGACGCTGCGCGCGCTGCTCAACACCGGCGAGGAAGTACTGCTGCCGAGTCCCGACTATCCGCTGTGGAGCGCCGCGACCGTGCTCAACGGCGGACGCGCGCGCTACTACCCGTGCCCGGCGTCGCGCGGCCATCTGCCCGATCCCGACGAGGTCGAAGCGCTGATCACGCCGCGCACGCGTGCGCTCGTGCTGATCAATCCGAACAACCCGACCGGCGCGGTGTACCCGCGCGAGCTGCTGGAGGCGCTGGTCGCCGTCGCCGAACGCCATCGCCTGCTGCTGCTCAGCGACGAGATCTACGACGGCATTCTGTACGACGACGCAAAGTTCCATCCGCTCGCGCCGCTCGCCGGCGACGTGCCGTGCGTCACCTACGCCGGCCTGTCGAAGATGCAGCGCGCGTGCGGCTATCGCACCGGCTGGATCAGCGTATCGGGCAGCGAAGCGAAGTTCGCCGAGTTCCGCGCGGCACTCGACCTGCTCTCGGCGCTGCGCCTGTGCGCGAACGTGCCCTCGCAGTGGGCGATCGTGCCCGCGCTGACCGGCCCCGACACGATGTCGGCGCTGACCGCGCCGGGCGGCCGTCTGTTCGAGGCGCGCCGTGCCGTGATCGAGGGTGTGCGTGCGAGCGAATTCCTCGAGGTCGTCGCACCGCAAGGCGCGCTGTACGCGTTCCCGCAGGTGAAACCGGGCGCACTGCCGGCGTTCGACGACGAGGCGTTCGCGCTCGATCTGCTGGAGACCGAAAGCGTGCTCGTCGTGCCGGGCAACGGCTTCAACATCCGCGAGCGCAACCATTTCCGCATGACGCTCCTGCCGCAGCCGGCGGAGATCGGCGACGTGTTCGCCCGCATCGAACGCTGCCTGCGCCGCACCGCCGAGCGCGCCGCGCCGGCGCGGCATGTGGCTTAAATACGCGCTCGCCGCCATGGTCACCATTGCAGCGCCCGCGACGCAGGCCGCCGAAGGGCGCTTTCTCGCGCTGGGCGATTCGTACACGATCGGCGAAGGCGTCGCCGCGAGCGGTCGCTGGCCGCAGCGCCTCGCGCAGCGCCTGCGCGCCGACGGCATCGGTCTTTCCGATCCGCAGATCGTCGCGACCACCGGCTGGACGACCGACGAGCTGTCGGCCGCGATGGACCGAGCCGCGCTCGCGCCGCCTTACGATTTCGTGACGCTGTCGATCGGCGTCAACAACCAGTATCGCGGTCGCGGCGTCGACGAGTATCGCGTCGAATTCCGTGCGCTGCTCGAACGCGCGATCGCGCTCGCGGGCGCGCGGACGCAGCGGGTCGTCGTCGTGTCGATACCCGACTGGGGCGCGACGAAGTTCGGCCGCGAATCGGGCCGCGACGTCGCCGTCATCGCGCGCGAACTCGACGAGTACAACGCCGTCAATCGCGAAGAATCGGCGCGGCGCGGTGTCGCGTGGGCCGATGTCGCGGCGATTTCGCGCAAGGCGGGCGACGAAGCCTCGCAGCTCGCCGACGACGGCCTGCATCCGTCGGCGAAGCAATATGACGCGTGGTTGACCGCGATCGAACCCAGGGCGCGGCAGGCGCTGTCATCGCCCTGACCCATCGCGGCAACGCTATCGACGCGCGCTTTCGCCAAGATTCGCAAGGCTTGGCTACCGGCGCGCCGTCATGGACCGCCTGCGTTACCGCAGCATCTTCGTTTCCGACGTGCATCTCGGCACGCGCGACTGTCGCGCCGAGTTCCTCCTCGACTTCCTGCGCTCCACGCACTGCGAGCAGCTGTATCTCGTCGGCGACATCGTCGACATCGAAGCGCTCGAACGCACGCCCTACTGGCCCGCGAGCCATAGCGCGGTGCTCGCCGAATTCCTCGACAAGGCGGCGCGCGGCACCGAGGTGATCTACATCCCGGGCAACCACGACTGCGCGATGCGCGGCATGGCGGGACAAAGCATCGGCGCGATCCGCGTTGAACTCGATGCGATTCATACAACCGCCGACGGCCGTCGCTTCCGCGTAAGCCACGGCGACGAATTCGATCCCGAGCACTACGGCAAGACCTGGCTCACGCGCTTCGGCGACAAGGCCTACACGTTCCTGTGCTTCTTGAATCGCCGTTTCAACGCGGTGCGCAAGCGGCTCAAACTGCCGTACTTCGCGCTGTCGATACTCGCCAAGTCGCATATCGGCAGGGCGCTGGCGTACATCCGCGCGTACGAGTCGATGGCGCTCGAACGCGCGCGCGCGCTCGGCCTCGCCGGCCAGATCTGCGGCCATATCCACTTCGGCGCGATCCGCGAGAACGACGGGTTGCTCTATTTGAACGACGGCGACTGGGTGGAGCACTGCACCGCGCTCGTCGAACTCGACGACGGCTCGCTCGAACTCATCCACTGGAGCGACCGCCGCGCGGCGCTCGTACGCGCGAACGCCGGCGAGTCGCAGCCGGCGCCGCTGCCGCTGCCGGCCTGGGCGCGCGCATTGCACGCGCGCTGAATCGGAAGTCGCCGCGGCCCGCCGGCGCGGGCCGCGGCTGCCGGTGTTACGGATTCGGCACGTTGGTGACGAAGACCACGACGATCGCCGTGGCCTCATGCCCGTGGTCGTCGGTGATCGTGTACCGCAGGCGGCCCGCGCCTTCGGTGCCGTGCACGTGTTCGAAGCGGATCGTGCCGTCCGGATTGATCGTCACCGTGGCCTGGTGCGGCCCGAGGTTTTCGACCGACACCACGCGCAGGCGGTCGCCGTCCGGATCGGTGTCGTTGGCGAGCACGTTGATGTCGGCGCCGCCGCCCTTGAGCACGTTCGCCGTGTCGTCGACGGCAATCGGCGCGCGGTTGCCGGCCGCGCCGATCGTCACCGTCACGCGCGCGGTCGCCGTGCCGCCCTTGCCGTCGCTGACCGTGTACGTGAACGTGTCGGTGCCGGTGAAGCCGGCCGCCGGCGTGTACGTGACCGCGCCGTTCGCACCGAGCGCCGCCGTGCCGTTGGCCGGCGTGCCGACGCTCGCGACCGAGAGCGTGTCGCCGTCCGGATCGCTGTCGTTCGACAGCACCGCGATCGTCACCGGCGTCGCGGGCTGCGTCGAGGCCGTGTCGTCCTGCGCGACCGGCGGACGGTTGCCGTCGGCGCCGATCGTGATCGTGACGGTGGCCGTGTCGGTGCCGCCCATGCCGTCGGCGATCGTGTACGTGAACGTGTCGGTACCGACGTAGCCCGTGACCGGCGTGTAGTTCACGACGCCGCCCGCGATCGTCGCGGTGCCGTGCGCGGGCGCGCCGGTCGCGGTGATCGTCAGCGGATCGCCGTCGGGATCGACGTCGTTCGCGAGCACCGCGATCGGCGTCGCGGCGGCGTTGCGCGGCACGGTCGCCGTGTCGTCGCGCGCGTCGGGCGGGCGGTTGGCGAATACGCGCGGACCGAGCGTCGTGGTGCTCGACGACTTCTCGAAGCGGTACACGTCGACCGTGCGCTTGTGCTGCGCCGGATTGCGCAGCGCGCGCTCGATCCACGCGGCCGGGGCCGGCACCGGCTCCCTCTTCCATTCGACGATCTTCTTCGGCTCCGGCGCGACCGGCGCGGCGGTTTCCTCGATCGTCAGGAACTCGACGTCGACGCGGCGGTTCTTCTGCCGGTTCGCGCGCGTGTCGTTCGGGTACGCCGGATTGCGCTCGCCGTCGCCCGCCGTGTCGATTTCGGCCGCGGATACGCCTTGCGAGATCAGATAGTCGGCTGCCGCCTTCGCACGGCGCTCCGACAGCCTCTGGTTGTACGCGTCGGTACCGACGCTGTCGGTGTGACCGACGATGCGGATACGACTGACACGCTTGGTACCGTTCGCCTTGGCGATCAGTTCGGTCAGTGCGGCAACCGCGTCGGGACGCAGCGTGGAACGGTCGAAATCGAAGAACGCGTCGCCGTCGAGCTTGACCTCGTTGCGCACCACCTGCATTTCGGCCGGCGCGGCGGCGACCGCTTCGGTGCGCTCGACCTGCACTTCGCGGTACGGCTGCTTGGGCCGGAACGTATCGCCGAAGTCGTAGCGCACGAACAGCCAGCCGCGATCGTCGTTCCTGTCGATCTCGAAGTCGCCCTTCTTGCGTACGTGCTCGCCTTCGAGCGACAGGCTCCAGCCGGAGTTGCGGAAATACTTGTCGACGCCGGCCGACAGCGTGAACTGGTCGGAGTTGTAGCGTCCGCGTTCGTAGTCGAGGCCGCCGCGCACGCGCCACAGCGAATCTTCGAAGTGCTTGCCGACGCGCACGCCGACGCCCGCTTCGTACGGACGCTCGAACGCGTCCACGACCGTGCGCGTGGTCGACGTCTGCGTATACTGTCGCCCATTTTCCACACCGGTAAGAATATCGGTGACGGTCGACGCCGCGCTCGAGACGAAGCGGCTGCCGGTGATGCCGCCCGACACGTAGCCGTCGACGAAGAAGTCGTCCTTCTCGTAGCCCATGCCGAGCGTGGCCTTGCGGTCGTGCCAGACGTTCTGGTCGACGGCGACGAACGCCTTGCCGACGCGCACGCTGTCGGGATTGTCGATCGTGTCCTGGCGCGTCTTGCCGCCCCACAGGAAGTGATAGTCGAGCTGCACGCCGCCGGCGCCGTGCTCGGCGAGCCAGAACTGCGCGATCCACGCCGAATCGCCGTCGAAGCCGAAGACGCCGAGGCCTTCGCCGCCGACGTCGCCGTCCTGGTTGACGCCGAGGCTGACGCGCGCGTTCGGGCCGACGTAGGTCAGCGGAACGCTCGGATCGACCGCCGGGCGGCGTTCTTCCGGCGTAGCGTTGTCCTGCGCCGCGACGGGCGCGGACAGGGCCAGAGCGATGCTCAGGGCGAGCAGCGAGCGATGCATAGGTTTTCTCCCCAGGGGTTCCTTGGCTCACGCCAGTGGCGCGGATTATCGCCGATGAACGCGTCGTTGCGTCGAACGGCGCCTCACTTCCACAACACGCTTGCGAACGGTGCGGGAATCCCCACATGCCGACCGTGAAGGCCGCGCGAAAACCGGCGGACCGATGTATATCGTTATACAAGCGCACCGCGAGCGCCGCGTCGCCTGCCCCGAGGGCACCGGCGTATGATGGTCGCCTTTCCCAGACGTTCGACCTTTCGAGTTCCCCCATGAACCTTGCCCCAGAAACCCGCGACCGCATCGAAGACATCCTCCGGAACCACCGCATCGTGCTGTTCATGAAAGGCACGCGCAACGCGCCGCGCTGCGGTTTTTCGGCCGGCACCGCCGGCATCCTGAACGGCCTCGTCGACGACTACGCCAGCGTCGACGTGCTCGCCGACCCGGAAATCCGCGAAGGCATCAAGGCGTACGGCAACTGGCCGACGATTCCGCAGCTGTACGTCGACGGCGAGCTCATCGGCGGCGCCGACATCGTCGCCGGCATGGCCAACTCCGGCGAACTCCACGAACTCCTGGGCCTGCCCAAGCCCGACCGCACGCCGCCGTCGATCACCGTCAGCGACGCCGCCGCCGACGCGATGCGCGCCGGCCTCGCCGACGCCGACGGCATGGCGCTGCACCTGTCGATCGACGCGCGCTTCCAGGCGCAATTCTTTCTGCGCGAAACCGACGGCACGGAAATCCGCGCCGAGTCGAACGGCATCGCGATCCTGATGGACGTCGCCACCGCGCAGCGCGCGCGCGGCATCGCGATCGACTGGGTCGACACCGTGCAGGGCAGCGGCCTGTCGATCACGAATCCGAACGCGCCGCCGACCGTGCAGTCGCTCGACGTGCAGGGCTTGAAGGCACGGATCGCGGCCGGCGACATCACGGTCGTCGACGTGCGCCCGGCGCCCGACCGGCAGTACGCGCCGTTCGCCGGCGCCGAGATACTCGACGAGGATTCCATCGCGCGTCTGTCGGCACTGCCGAAGGACCGTCCGCTCGCTTTCCTGTGCCATCACGGCAACTCGAGCCGCGGCGCGGCGGAGCACTTCCGCGGCCTGGGCTTCCGCCAGGTGTTCAACGTCGAAGGCGGCATCGACGCGTGGTCGCGCCAGATCGACGAATCGGTTCCGCGCTACTGAACGGTACGCGCAGCGCTGCAAAGCGGAGGCCGCGTACGCGCGATAGCCGCTGATATACTCGCCCGCGACGCAGCTGCCACTGCGCCGCGGCGAGTCCGCGCACCGGCCCGGACGCTCGCGGCGCTGCCACGAGGAGAACGTCGATGCGTGCACGCGAAGACCGAACCGCCGGGCGCCATCGTCGATCTCCGACGGCCGCGCTCTGGCGCGGCGCCGCGCTCGCCCTCGCCGCCGTGACGCTGGCGTCGTGCGGCGGCGGCAACGAGACCGCCGCGGCCACGGCGTGCGTCGACGCGGTACAGGCCAAGCTCGCCGGACGCAACTACGAGCTGCGCGCAAAGGATCTCGCCGGATCGGCCAAGACCGTCGGCGACGAATGGCACCTGAGCTCGCAGATCACGTTCGACAAGTCGCTGTCGAGCGAATACAAGCAGACGGTCGACTGCAAGGTGCGCCTGGAAGCCGGCAAGGCGCCGAGCGTCATCTTCCTGCAGTTCAACTGGAGCATGGACGACGTCAAGAAGGGCTGACGCCGGACGCCGACCGGGCTCGCGCATCGCGCGAACCCGGCCTGCCGCGCCATCAGAAACGCAGGTGCTTGACCGACTTGCCCTCGTCGCGAATTTCCTTCAACGCGTCGATGCCGATGCGGATCTGCGCCTCGACGAATTCGCCCGTCACCTTGCGGTCGCTTTCCTCGGTCTTGACGCCTTCGGGAATCATCGGCTGATCTGACACGAGCAGCAGCGCGCCTGTCGGAATCTTGTTCGCGAAGCCGACGGAAAACAGCGTCGCGGTTTCCATGTCGATCGCCATGCAGCGCGTGCGGCGCAGATAGCCCTTGAACGCCTCGTCGTGCTCCCACACGCGCCGGTTGGTCGTGTAGACCGTGCCGGTCCAGTAGTCGCGGCCGTGGTCGCGCACGGTGGACGACACCGCGCGCTGCAGCGTGAACGCCGGCAGCGCCGGCACTTCGGGCGGGAAGTAGTCGTTCGACGTACCTTCGCCGCGCAAGGCCGCGATCGGCAGTATCAGGTCGCCGAGCTGGTTCTTTTTCTTCAGGCCGCCGCACTTGCCGAGAAACAGCACGGCCCTGGGCATGATCGCCGAGAGCAGGTCCATCACGGTCGCGGCGGTGGGACTGCCCATGCCGAAATTGATGATGGAGAGGCCGTCGGCGTGCGCGCTCGGCATGGCCTTGTCGCGCCCGCGAACTTCTACACCATGCCAACTTGCAAACAAATCCACATAATTCGAAAAATTCGTGAGCAGCACGTGCTTGCCGAAGTCTTCGAGCGGCACGCCGGTGTAGCGCGGCAGCCAGTTGCTGACGATCTCGTTCTTGTCCTTCATCGCATGCCCCTGCTGGTTCGCCGCGCCAAGCGGCGAACCTGGGTTACCGGCGACGCCACGCCGGCGAGGTTCCATTTGAGCAACCATGCGATTTTAGCCACCGGCAGGTGATTGGGGAAATGAACGAAAGATGCGAAGCGCTGGGTCTCGCGCTCTCGCTCTCGGAGCCCCCTTAAGTTAAGGGGGCGCCTGACGCGGCAGCGTCAGGCAGGGTTGCGGGATGTGATACAGCGCCAGAAGAATCAAAGCACGAGCGCTTCTTCGCGCCCATGCAGCGACTAGTACACGCCGTGTTCCAGGCGCATCAGCTCGTTCACCACGGCTTCGCGATCGCCGACCATCAGCACTTCCAGCGGCGTGCGCTGCGACAGGTGGTGATTGCGCGAACACAGCCACGTCGAGGCGATGACGCTGTTGCCGAGCACGTGCGTGGCGAGCTGCACGAGGCTGTCGTCGATGATGCGCAGGCTTTCGTACAGCGTGAGCGCGCGGCGCGCGAAGGCTTCCTGAGCGGCCTGCAGTTCGCCGCGCGCGGTCCGCGCCTGACGCGCAAGATCGGCCAGCACGGCGCTGTTGGACTGGTGCGGGGGCGCCGACATCGGCGGATGCGACGGCGGCGGCGGGGTCGCCGGACGGCCAAGTCCGCCGGCACCGGCAGGCGGCCGTATCACGGGCGGAACGGGCGCGCGGGGCGGCGGATTCTGCTTGGAAGCAGCCGCAGGCTGCGCGGCTTCCGGCGCGCTCGGCGGCCAAGTCGGAGCCCAGGACGATCGCTGGCTCGACATATTGCCTCCATTCGATAGCGTAGTGCCGGTATTCCGCCGGGCCCTTTCCGGCTGAACATCCGCGCGTTGATCTCCGGCCGGACGGACTTTGCGCCCGGCCCCTCGCCGTCAGACTACGCCGCGATCCTACCATACGCAGCCGTCTACACGGCCGGTTCACGATATCTCGAAACGCCCGCGCCGATCGCGACCTGGCGCACGCTGCCGCCCGGGTTTCGGACCGGCGGCAGCGTTTGGTCGGCGTATCGGCCTTGCGGCGGCGCGCCGCTAGCGCCGCTCGCCCTTGGCCAGCATCTCGTCCATGAACGCGATCGCCTCGTCCGAACCCGACTGGCCGAGCCAGAAGAGCGCCTTTTCCTTGGCCGAGCGCGGGTAGTCGCCGCGTATGACCGCGATCAGCGCCTGGTCGGCGCCAGTCTCGAGCTGCGACAGTGCAAAAACCGCCTGTTCGCGCACCTCGTCGGACGGATCGCGGCGCAGCGCGGCCGTGATATCGGCCTGGGCGCGCGAATCGTGCATCTGCGCCATCCAGAACAGCGCCTTGCTGCGCACGTCGTCGCTCGCGTCGCTGCCGGCGATCGCCAGGATGCGCGCATACGCATCGCCGGCCTTCGACTGCGACAGCGCGAATACCGCGTGCTCGCGCACTTCCGGATCGTCGTCGCGCGTCGCGAAGCGCTCCACGATCGTCGCACCCTCGGCGCCGCGCAGCTGGCCGAGCCAGAACAGCGCCGATTCGCGCCGGTCGCGCGGCTTGCCCGGCGCGGCGGCATCGGCGAGCGCCTGCGTCGCCGCCGGTTCGGCGTGAAACGCGAGCGCGGCGACGGCATGGTCGGCCTCGTCCTTGTCCGCGACCGCGAGTCGGGCGAGCCAGGCGACGCTGTCGGCCGGCGCCGCGTCGATCGCGGCGATGTCGCCCTTCGCCTTCACCGGGCACGACGTGGCGAGCGCGCGCAGCTTGTCGACCTTGCCGCCCTGCACGTGCGCGTAGATCGTCAGCGATTCACCCGGCGTGTGCGGATAGTCGCTGCTCGACCCCCACGACCAGTTGCGGGCGTCGAGGTCGCAGGTGCGCACGCTGGCCTTGCGCGAAAAATTGCCGTAGCAGCACGGCGGTTCGGCGCCGTCGACGATCGGCACCTGCCACGACGTCCAGCCGTTCGCGCGCGACAGCGCCGCGTCGAGCGAGCCCGCCGCCGCCGGCATGGCGACCAGCGCCAGCACGATGCCGAAGAATCCGGTTGCTTTCGTGTATCCGTTGCGAGCCATCACTTGAGCTCCTGTTCGATGATGTCGAGCGCCGCGTCGTCGCCCATGACGCCGAGCATGCGCAGGATCGACTGCTTCTCTTCCTTCGATTTCGCCTGGCGGTACAGCGCCGCCATGCCCTTGCCGTCGCCGGCGATCAGGAGGCCCTGCAGCACCGCGTCGCGCAGCGCCGGCGTATTCGCGCTGCCGTACAGCTTCACCAGTTCTTCGCTGCCGCCGGCGACGCCGAGCGACTGCAGCGCGGCGATGCGCGTGTCTTCGCCGACGCCGCCGTCGGCGACGATCGCCGCGAGTCCGGCGCGGTCGCCGGCGACGCCCAGCGCCTGCACGATGTTCTTCTGGTTGTCCGGTTCCTTGACCGAGCCGAACAGCTGCTTGAGTTCCGCCGAGCCGTCCATCGCGCCGAGCGCGTTGATCGCCTCGCGCCGCACCGACGGATCGGTTTCGTTGCGCGCAGCGTCAAGCACCAGATCCTTGCGGTCGGCGACGAGCCACGCCTGGATCACGTCGCGTTTTTCCGGCGCGCTCTTGCTGGTCTTGTAGATCTCCATCAGGCGCGACATCGCCGCGTCGTCGCCGCTGATGCCGAGCATGCGGATCGCTTCGCCGCGCAGATCCGGATCGCCGCCGCGCGCGGCCTGCATCACGAGATCGATCGCGCCGGCGTCGTCGAGCTGGCTCGCGACGAACAAGGCGCGCTTTTTCACCTTGATCGAATAGTTGCCCTTGACGACCTTGGCCAGGAGCGGCAGCGCGCGTTCGGGCGGCGCGCTCATCAGGCCCTCGACCGCGATCTGCGCGAGATCGTCGTCGCCGGTGGCCAGTTCCTTCTGCGCGGCGGCCGGCTGCGGGTTCTGGCGCAGCAGCGCGTCGGCTTCCTTGCCCCAGCGGCTCTTCGGAAACTCGCGGTGCAGGCGTTCGACGGCGGCCTTCGCCTCGGCGCCGCGCTTGCCCTGCGACAGCGCGTACGCCTGCCAGTACACCGCCGCGTCGGCGCTTTGCGGCTCCTTGGCCTTGAGCTCGGCTTCGAGCGTTTCGAAGCGCTTGAGCGCGACGGTCCATTCGGATTTCTTCAGCGCCTCGTGGCCCTGCCAGTACAGCGTGTTGAGCACCTTGTCGTTCGGCGCCATGTCGCCGTCGGCGGCCGGCACCGCGCAGGCCGCGCCCGCGGCGCCGACGAGAATCGCAAATAGTGCTTTGTGCAAAAGACTCTTTTTCATGTTCGCTCCAATCAAGCCGAGGTCGGGCGGCGCGCGTCGGAATCGATGCGTTTGCGCGTCGCCCGCAACTGAAACAACAGATCGGTCTTGTCGAGGTAGTCGCGCAGACCGTCAGTGCTTTGGATGGACCCGCCGGCCGGCGGGTTAGCAAGTTCGAGCAACAAAGGTTCGAGCTGACGCAAAAAGTCGGCCAGGCGCGTATTGCCGGAGCGCGTCGCGGCGGCCGCGTACAGACGGTTCGATTCGATCAGGTTCGACGCCAGCTCGCGATTGCCGGCGAGGAGTTCGGCGCTGTCGCTGTTGACCGCGGTCAGCACCGCGCCCTCGGTCGCGCGCAGATGCGCCGTGACGTACGCGTCGAGCACGCGCGAGGCGCGCAGCGTGTCTTCCTGCGCGACGGTCGGATTCGTCGGCAGGCTTTCGCGGCCGAGCCGGTAGCCAACGCCGGCCGCGATCGCCAGCGCGAACGCGCCGCCGAGCGCGAGGCGCGGACCCGGCGCGAGCAGTCGCTCGAACCACGAGCGGCGCGGCGCCGCGGGCGGTACTGCCGCACGCTCGGCCGCGTCGATGCGCGCGTCGAGCACGTTCCACAGCCGCCGGTCGAAACCCGCGTCCGGTTCGAAACCGGGCAGCGTGTCGGCGGCGTGCAGCGTCGCGTAGATCGCCTCGTAGCGCCGGCGCAGGTCGGGCGACTGCGCGAGCGCCGCGGCGATCCGCGCGATCTCGTCGTCGGCCAGGCCGTCGCGGTAGTGGTAGAGGATCAGGTCCGTGTCGCGAATCGTGTCCATCGCGTTACCTCAAGGGTTCCAGCGCGCCGCGCAGCTTGCGCACGGCGCGAAAGATGGCCTGCTTGCAGGCCGATACGTTGATCGAGAGCTGGCCGCAGATTTCTTCCAGCGACTGGCCCTCGTGGTGACGCAGCACGAACGCGCTGCGTTCGAGCGCGGTCATGCGGCCAAGCTCGGTTTCGACGCGCCGGCGGATTTCGCCGCCGCTCGCGTGCCGGTCCGGGCCCGGCGTTTCGTCGGCGCGGGCGGCGAGGAAGTCGCCCGCGGCGTCCTCGTCGTCGGCCGGCGCGGCGTCGGTCGCCACCAGCTCCTTGCCGCTGCGCTTGCGCAGCTGCTCGAGCGCCGCGTTCACGGCGATCCGGTGCAGCCACGTCGCGAAACTCGCTCGGCCGTCGAAGCCGGCGAGGTTGCGCCATGCGTTGAACAGCGCCTCCTGCACCGCGTCCTCGGCCAGCACGGGGTCGCGCGTGATGCGCCCGCACAGCCCGTACAGCGGACGCGAATGGGCGTCCACCAGGCGTCGAAACGCGGTGCGATCTCCTCGTCGGGCCGCTTCGACCCAGGTTTTTTCGTCTCCCATGGCGCCTAGGATGCGCCCCGTGCGGTTTCGGTTAGCAAGCCCGCGCCGGTTCTTATGCCGCCCCGTCCGGGCGGCGGCGCGCCCGAAACGCTACAATCGGGGTCTTTGACGTTCCCACCCCTTGCTTGAGGAGCCTCCCATGGCGGTGAAAGTTGCCATCAACGGTTACGGCCGCATCGGCCGCAACGTGCTGCGCGCGCTGTACGAATCGGGCCGCAACCACGAGATCCAGGTCGTCGCGATCAACGACCTGGGCGACGCCGAGACCAATGCGCACCTGACGCGTTACGACACCGCGCACGGCAAGTTCCCGCACGAAGTGGCCGTCGACGGCGGCGATCTCGTCGTCAAGGGCGACCGCATCAAGGTGTTCGCCGAGCGCGACCCGGCCAAGCTGCCGTGGGGCGAGCACGGCGTCGACGTCGTGCTCGAATGCACGGGCCTGTTCACGACGAAGGCCAAGGCCGGCGCGCACATCGCCGGCGGCGCGAAGAAGGTGATCATTTCCGCGCCGGGCGGCAGCGACGTCGACGGCACGTTCGTCTACGGCGTGAACCACGACCAGCTCAAGGCGTCGCACGAGGTCATCTCGAACGCGTCGTGCACGACGAACTGCCTCGCGCCGCTCGCCAAGGTGCTGCACGAAAAGATCGGCATCGTGCACGGTCTCATGACCACGATCCACGCGTACACGAACGACCAGGTGCTGACCGACGTCTACCACAGCGACCTGCGCCGCGCGCGTTCGGCGACGATGTCGCAGATCCCGACGAAGACCGGCGCCGCCGCCGCCGTGGGTCTCGTGCTGCCGGAACTGAACGGCAAGCTCGACGGCTTCGCGATGCGCGTGCCGACGATCAACGTGTCGGTGGTCGACCTGTCGTTCGTCGCCGCGCGCGCGACGACGAAGGAAGAAATCGACGCGGCGGTCAAGGAAGCGGCCGAGGGCAGGCTCAAGGGCATCCTCGGCTTCAACAAGGCGCCGCTCGTGTCGATCGACTTCAACCACGACGCGCGCTCGTCGGTCTACGACGCCACGCTGACGAAGGTAATGGGCGGCACGATGGTCAAGGTGCTGTCGTGGTACGACAACGAATGGGGCTTCTCGAACCGCATGCTCGACATGACGCTGGCGCTCGTTGCCGCCCGCTAACGAATCGACCGCCCTGCGGAACGACCAAAGGCCGGCGCAAGCCGGCCTTTGCGTTTCTACTGTCTGGCGACGTCCGCCTTCCCCGCCAGATCCGCCGCCAGCAACCCGTTGCTGAACAGATAGCTCGCCGTCTGGTAGTAGCTCATCGCCTCGCGCGCGAGCTGCGGGTCGAGCGCCGTCTTCGGCTGCGGGCTGTTCTTGTCGTAGTCCGGCGTCACCGCGCCGACGTGCCGTGCCGGCGCCAGTTCGATCAGCGTGTCGTTGCGCAGCAATCCCAGGCGCTGATAGTTGCCGACGAACGCGCGTTCGCGTCCCGGCTCGAGCCGAAACACGTCGGCGCCGTAGAAGCGGCTGCGATAGCTCATGCCGAGCATGCCGAGCACCGTCGGCCCGACGTCGATCTGGCTGACTATGCGATCGAAAGTGCCCGGCTGCACGTTGCGCGGCGAATAAATCCACAACGGGATGTGGTAGCGAAATACCGGCAGACTCGCGATGCCGCCCGACGACGCGCAATGGTCGGCGGTGATCACGAACAGCGTGTCGTCGAACCACGGCTTTTCTTTCGCGCGGCGCAGGAAGTCGCCGATCGCCCAGTCGGTGTAGCGCACCGCGCTTTCGCGCTTGCCCTGCGGCGCATCGACGCGGCCCTCCGGAAACGTGTACGGCCGGTGGTTCGATGTCGTCATGATGTGCGCGAAGAACGGCTTGCCCTCGCCGTGCAGGCGGTCGAAGTCTTCGATCGCAAGCGTGTACAGGTCTTCGTCGGCGACGCCCCAGATGTTCGCCTGGTGGATCTTCTCCGGCGCGATCGCGGCGCGGTCGCGCACGACGTAGCCGTTGTTGCCGAAGAAATAGTTCATGTTGTCGAACGCGCCGTAGCCGCCGTACAGAAATTCCGACACATACCCTTTCTCGTTGAACACCGTGGCCATGCTGAACAGGTTTTCGTTGTGCGGTCTTTTCACGATCGACTCGCCCGGCGTCGGCGGCACCGACAGCGCGAGCGCTTCGAGTCCGCGCACCGTGCGCGTACCCGACGCGTACAGCCGCGTGAAGCGCAGGCTTTCGTCCGACAGCCGGTCGAGTTCCGGCGTCAGGCTCGGATGGCCGCCGTAGACGCCCGAATAGAACGCCGACAGGCTTTCGATGCTCACGAGCACGACGTTGAGTTTGCGCTCCGGCTTGTCGGCCGTGATGTCGCGCGTGATGTCGGCGACGTCGTCGCTGACGTACCGCGCGTCCGGCGTCTGCAGCAACCGGCGCAGCTGCGCGAACGCTTCGTCCCCGGGCAGCGTGCGGTAGAAGCGCGGGTACGACAGCTCGCTCGCGCGAAACGCCGCGAAGAACTCGTACACGCCGTTGCCGGCGAGCTGGTTGACGTATTCGTTGCCGGTGCGCTCCTTCAGATCGCTGCGCAGCGCGAACGTCACGACGACGCTCGCGGCGAGCCACGCGAGCGCGAAGACGCTGCGCTGCGCGAACGTCGACGTCGCATCGGCCGGTCGGCGCCAGCGCCGGCCCGCGAGAAACAGGCACGTCGTCGCGAACGCGACGCCGACGAGGATCGCGCCGATCGGATACGACTCGCGGATGTTGCCGATCACTTCGTTCGTGTAGACGAGGTAGTCGACCGCGATGAAATTGAAGCGCGTCTGGAACTCGTCCCAGAACGTCCACTCGGCACCGGCGACGAACACCAGCGCGAATACGAGCGCGAAGCACAGCGCGGCGAGCCCCGCACGACCGAACCGGCCCTCGTACGCGCGCCGCGGCACGAGCCACAGGAACAGAACGAGCGGCCAGGCGAAATAGACGAATGTCGCCGCGTCGTAGACGGCGCCGACGGCGAACGCGTACAGCCAGTACGACGGCGCGAAGCCGACGCCGTCGCCGGTCGCGACGAGCAGCGCCAGGCGCGTGGCCGTCGACAGCGCGAAGAACACCGCGGCGAACCACGCGAGCGGACGAAAGCGCGGCCACACGGAAGCGATCAGGGACACGTCGGTCTCGTCTGCGGGGATTTCGCGAAGCGTGACGGGCGGGTTGTAAAGCCGGCTCAGCCGAATCTCAGCCGTTCGTTAACGACGGCGCGGTTTCCGACCGTCGGTTACCGCAGCGACGCCGCCGCATGGCAAGCTAGCGCGACCTTTGCCCCCGATCGCCGTCGATGTCCCAGCCACAATCGATCCTGCTGATCGAGGATCAGCACGATATCGCCGCGAACATCTGGGATTTCCTCGAGCGGCGCGGCTATCGCATCGATCACGCGGCCGACGGCGAGGCCGGACTCGCCGCGGCGCTCGCCGGCGGCTTCGACGTGATCGTGCTCGATCTGGGCCTGCCGCGCCTCGACGGCCTGGACCTGTGCCGGCGCCTGCGCGAGGCCGGCCGCGATACGCCGATCCTGATGCTGACCGCGCGCGACACGCTCGACGACAAGCTGCGCGGCTTCGCCGAAGGCGCCGACGACTACCTCGTCAAGCCGTTCGCGATGAAGGAGCTCGAGGCGCGCATTCGCGTCGTGCACCGGCGCGGCCAGCCGCTGCCCGGCGCCGCGCTCGCCGTGGGCGATCTGACGTTCGATCCGTCCGCGATGCTCGCGGCGCGCGGCGGCAGGTCGATGCCGCTCACGCGCGCGCAGTCGGCCCTTCTCGAACGGCTGATGCGGCGCTCGCCGCAGATCGTCGGCCATCGCGAGCTGATCGAGGCGGTGTGGGGCGACGAAGGCGGCGACACGGCGGCGTTGCACACGCACGTCTACGAACTGCGCAAACTGATCGATCGCCCGTTCGCCGTCGCGCTGATCCAGAGCGTGCACGGCGTCGGCTACCGGCTGGCGGCGCCATGACCGGCCGCCGCCTGTCGCTGCGCCGGCGCGTCGGCCTCGCGTATACGCTGCTCGGCTTCGCGCTGTCCGTGCTGTTCGCGGCGGCGACGATCTATCTGACCGAAGCGTACGAAGAAATCGTCGTCACCGAAATCCTGGAAGGCCAGGCTCAGGACTACGCCGAGCGTCTGGCGCACGACCCGGGCACACCGCTGCCGAGCACCCACCGGTTGTCCGGCTATCTGAGACGGCCCGACGGCAGCGGCGACGTGCCTGCCGACATGTTCGACCTGCCGCCGGGCATCCACGAATCCGACGACGAGAACGAGGACGGCCGCCACATCGGCGTGTTCGATACGCCGCAGGGCCGATTGTTCTTCGTGATCGATCTGGGCCAGATCGAAGCGCTCGAACGCTATCTCGCCGGGTTTCTCGTCGCCGTCGTGCTGCTCGGCACCGCGGCCGGCGGCTGGATCGGCTGGCTGCTCGCCGGCAGCACGATCGAGCCCGTGCGCAAGCTCGCGCAGGCCGTCGACGCGCTGTCGACGCGACCGCACGTCACCGCGCTCGCGCAGCACGCGACCGACGACGAACTCGGCCGGCTCGCCGCCGCGATCGACGCGTATCAGGCGCGTCTCGTCGACGCGGACGCGAGCGAGCGCGCGTTCTTCGCCGACGCGAGCCACGAGCTGCGCACGCCCATGGCCGTCGTGCACGGCGTGGCCGAGGTGCTGCTCGACGAACCGAGCGCCGATCCGGTCACGCGTCGCCGGCTCGCCCGCCTCGACCGCGGGGTCGGCGAACTGACCGATCTCATCGACGTGCTGTTCGGCCTCGCGCGCCGCACCGCGTATACGCCGATCTCGGTCGACGCGGCGACGCTCCTGCGCGACGCCGTCGCGCCGCTGCGCGCGGCGCACGCGGGGGCGTTGACGATCGACATCGACGCGACGGGTTCGCTGCACGTGCCGCAGTCGCAGGCGCTGCTCGTGCTGCGCGGCCTGCTGCGGCGACTCCTGCCGCCGGCGCCGAACGGCGTGCTGCGCCTTGCGGCGATCGATACGCGCCTGACGCTCGACTATCGCGCGGATGCGGCTGCCGCCGCGCCGCCGCCGCACGATACGCGCAGCGACCGCGGGCTCGGCCTCACGCTCGTCGGCCGCTTCGCCGAGCACCTGGGCTGGCACGTCGCCGAGACGGCGAGCGATCCGCTGCATCGCGGCGTGACGCTGCAGCTGCCGGCGAGCGCGAGATCCTGACGGTGTTGCACACGTTCACGGCTGCCAACTACCGCTCGCTGCGCGACTTCAAGCTCGCGCTCGAGCCGCTGACCGTCGTCACCGGCGCGAACGGCAGCGGCAAGTCGAACGTGTATCGCGCGCTGCGCCTCGTCGCGCAGGCGGCCGACGGCCGGCTCGCCGATTCGCTCGCTCAGGAAGGCGGCATCGCATCGGTGCAGTGGGCCGGACCGCACGATACGCGCTCGCAGCAAAAGCGCGGCGTCGCGATTCAGGGCACGCAAGGCCGCGGACCGCTGCGCATCCGGTTCGGCTTCGCCACCGACGACCTCGCGTACGAGATCGCGCTCGGCCTGCCGAAGGCCGACGGCACGTCGCGCTTCAATCTCGATCCCGAAGTGAAGACCGAGGCGGTGTGGCAGCAGCCGCCGCGGCGGCGCGCGAACACGTGGCTCGAACGTGACGCGAGCGTCGTCAACCTGCGCGACAAGGACGGCGAGTGGCAGCGCCTGCGCGCGCCGGTCGAGAACAACCGCTCCGTGCTGTCGGAACTGTCCGAACCCGATCGTTTTCCCGAAGTGTTCGCGCTGCGCGAACGCATGCGCCGCTGGCGTTTCTACGACGGTTTCCGCACCGATCCCGACAGTCCGCTGCGACAGGCGCGTATCGGCGTGCGCACCGGCGCGCTCGCGCACGACGGCCGCGATCTCGCCGCCGCGTTGCAGACCATTCTCGAAATCGGCAACGCCGAGGCGCTGCACGCCGCGATCGACGATGCGTTTCCCGGCACGCGCCTGACCGTCCTCGACGAGTCGCCGCGCTTCGAGGTGGGCCTGCATACCGAAGGCCTGCTGCGCCCGCTGACGGCCGCCGAGCTGTCGGACGGCACGCTGCGCTACCTGTGCCTCACCGCGGCGCTGATGAGCCCGCGCCCGCCGGAACTCATGGTGCTCAACGAGCCGGAACAGAGCCTGCACCCGGATCTCCTGCGTCCGCTCGCGCGGCAGATCGCCGCGGCGTCGAAACGCAGCCAGGTGTGGGTGATCAGCCACGCCGCGGCGCTCGTCGCCGCGATCGAGGACATCGCGCACGTCAGCGCCGTGCACCTCGTGCGCGAATTCGGCGAGACGCGCGTCGCGGGGCAAGGCTTGCTCGACGAGCCGGTCTGGCCGTGATGCCGGCTCAGCGCGGTAGTGGCCTGCAACAGACAAATCGAAAGCAGCTCGCTCGTCCTGGCCGCGCAGTACTTGCTGCTCACTCGGCCAATAGCGGGTGCTATCGGCCTCGCTCCGCAGCGGCGTCCTGCACGACCAGTCCTTCGCGATCCCTCTTCCGATTTATCTGTTACAGGCCACTAGTTCGCGCGCCAGCAATCCGTAGATCGCCGAGTCGCAGACTTCGCCGTTGACGCGCCAGCGTTCGCGCAGCACGCCTTCGCGGCGGAATCCGATTTTTTCCACGAGCCGGCACGACGCGTCGTTGCGCGGATCGATATCGGCTTCCACGCGTGCCAGTTCGAGCACGTCGAACGCGTGCGCGAGCGCCGCGCGCAGCGCCTCGGCCGCGTAGCCGCGGCCCCAGTGGGCGGGATTGAAGATGTAGCCCACTTCGCAACGGCGCTGCACGCGGTCGATCTGGAACAGCGTGAGCGCGCCGATCAGCCCCTCCTCGTCGCGGCGCTCGACGCCCCACGGATAGTGTTCGCGCGAATGCCCGAGCGTACCGCGCTCGTCGAACCAGGCGTCGGCCTGCGCGCGGTCGGTCCACGCGGGGAAGCTCCAGTAGCGCATCGCGCGCGGATCGCCATGGAACGCGTAGACCGCATCGAGATCGTCGCGCGCGATGTGCCGCAGCACCAGGCGCGGCGTCGTCACCACCGGCACGTTCGCGAGTATCTCGGTCATGGCGCAACTCCGCGGAATGCGTGCATAGTGCCGCCGAAGGTACTCGAAGGAACGAAGCGATGGCGACCATTCTGATCCCCGGCATCAAGGGCAGCGAACTGACCGACGGCTATCCGCTCGACTGGCCGGTGCGCTGGAGCCTCGAAGACATGATGTTCGGCGACGCGTTCGAGAATCCGCTCGACTTCGCGCTGCTCGACGGCCGCTACGAGCGCAACGACGGCCATCGCATGCTGCCGTCGCGACCGATCCGCTTCGTCTACGGCGAGATGGTGGGCAAGCTGCGCGCGTGGCATCCGAACGAGCCGCTGCACGTGTTCACCTACGACTGGCGCCGGCCGATCGAACACGCCGCGGCTCGGCTCGTCGCGTTCTGCGCCGAACTCCAGGGCCGCGAAGCCGCGCTCGGACGCAAACCTGCGCTGAACTTCGTCACGCACAGCATGGGCGGGCTCGTGCTGCGCTCGGCGCTGCACCTGCGCGACGCGCGCGATCCGTTCGCCGGCATCGGCCGCGTCGTGTTCATCGCACCGCCGTTTCGCGGCACGATCGCCGCCGTGCAGATGCTCGTCGCCGGCGAACGCGACGGCTGGTTCGGCACCGACGAGGACTACCGCAAGATCGCGCGCAGCTTTCCGTCGGTGTACCAGATGACGCCGCACTACGCCGGCTGCGCGACCGACGAGGACGGCGCCGCCGTCGATCTGTTCGACCCGAACGCGTGGCAGGCGAACGTCCGCGACGGCAGCGGCGGCTTCGATGCGCGCTTCGTCGCGGCCGCGCGCGACTTCGCGTTCGGCGGCCCGGCGAGCACGGCGCCGCTCGTGCCGGACGCGATACTCGCCGCGAACGCCGACCGCGTGCTGATTCTGCAGAGCACGGGCTACGACACCGCACGCCGCCTGCCCGTGCAGACGCGCAATCCGAACAATCCGAACTGGTTCGACTTCACCGGCGCCGACCGCGACAAGCTCGGCGACGGCCGCGTGCACCTGACCAGCGCCGCGGTGACCGGCGTCACGCTCGCCGCGTTCGCGGGCGCCGCCGACCACGGCCGCGTCTGCCGCGACACGCGCGTGATCAACACCGTATCGCTATGGCTCGAAGGCAAGCGCGCGCTGAAGATGTCGCCGCGCGGCCCCGAGCACAGCGTCGAGCGGCGCGGTCGCAGCTATTTCGGCGCATGGGACGGCGACGCCGCCACGCTCGCCGATCACGTCGCGTAGAACACGTACGCGCCCCAGGCCGCAACGTTGATCGCGATCTGCCCCAGCGTCGCCGGCACGCCGAAGCGGCGCCCGCCGCCCGAGAACGCGGCAACGCATTTCATCAGTGAATTCGTGGAAAACGCGGCCAGCAGCGCCGGCTCGGCCTGCACGGCGTCGAGCCCTGTGCCGATCTGCTGACCGAGCGACACCGCCGCCGCATGCACGTCGGCGAAACCGGTCAGCGCCGACGCGATCGTCACGCCGCCGCTGCCGAACCAGTGCCGCGCGAGCGCCGACGCGAGCAGCGCCGTCGCGACGATGCCGGCGAACAGCAGCGCGTGCCACAGGCGAAACGGGCGGTCCGCGGTCGGCGCGTCTTCGCCCGCCTCGCGCCCGGCCTTCCAGGCGAACGCGAGGCCGCCGAGCGCGGCGACGACGCCGGCCGCCGCGAGCGGTAGCGCGAACACCGCGAGCAGCGGCCGCGACACCGCCGCGAGTATCAGCGAAAGATTGATCATCGTCGCGACGTTCGACAGCAGTGCGCCGGCGACGCAGCCGTGGTAAAGCTTCGGATCGGCCGCGAGGCGCTGAC
This sequence comes from Tahibacter soli, assembly GCF_025717065.2. Taxonomy (GTDB): domain Bacteria; phylum Pseudomonadota; class Gammaproteobacteria; order Xanthomonadales; family Rhodanobacteraceae; genus Tahibacter; species Tahibacter soli. The sequence goes on from NZ_JAOVZO020000018.1 coordinate 319,902, forward strand.
CCATGCTGTTGTGCGTCGCCGTGCTCGACACGAACCCGCCGGCGAAGCCCGCGATCGCGAGGCCGTAGCGCGCGCCCAGCAGACGCACCGCGACGTAGCCCGCGGCGTTGAGCGCCATCACGAGCACCGCGATCAGCCACAGCCGGCGCGGGTTGATCACGCCGAGCGGATCGAGCGCGCGATCGGGCAGGAGCGGCAGCACGATCAGCACCGAGGCGGCGAGTATCAGCGCATCGTCGAGTTCGCGCTCGCTCAGGGTCTGCCGCGTGAACGCGTGCAGCCATTGCTTGCTGTCGAGCAGGATCGTCGCGATGATCGCGACCGCCGCCGCGAGCTGCGCGTTGGCGAGCGCGAGCACGCCGAGCGCATACGTCAGCACCAGCGCAAGTTCGGTCGTCAGGCCCGGATCGTCCTTCGCGGTGCGGCGGTAGCTCGCGAACGCGAACAGCGCGACGGCGCCGCCGCCGAACAGCGCGAACGGCAGCCCGATCGACGCGCACACCGCGCCGAACAGGCCGGCGATGGCGAAGCTGCGTACGCCGGCCGATTCGCGCGACACGCCCTCGCCCTTCGCGCGCTCGCGCTCGATGCCGATCGCAAGACCGGCGCCGAGCGCGGCGAGAAAACTCAATGCGTGTTCGACGTCGAGCTCGTTCATGCGCCGCGGGCCGCCCGTTGCGAAGGTTCGGGCAAGCCTCGCCGAAGCGGACCGCTACGGCAAGCGCCACGGCGACCCTAAACCGTTCGCGAACGCGCGATCGGAGTCGTACGACGACTCGTACGCGCCGATGCCGCAGTCCGGCCCGTCGAGCGACCGAACAAGGAGCGTTGCATCCCGCGAACAGATCGACGGGACGCAACACTTGTGGAAGCGTGAACAAGCGGCCGATACTCGCCGGATGACCGTGACCTCCGACACGCCCGCGCGCATCGCCCTCGCCGGCTTCATCGTGTTCGCCGTCGTCGCGATCGAGTCGCAATTCCTGCGCGCCGATCTCGACTGGTACGCGACACCGTTGAGTTTCTACCTGCTCGGCCCCTACGGCGCGTGGCTCAAGGCGGCCTACGTCGCGCTCGCGATCGGCACGGCGACGCTCGCGAGCGCGCTGTACCGCGCGATGGAACCGGCGGCCCGCAGCGCGGCGCCGCTCTTGCTGTTCGCGCTGGCCGCGATCGGCATCGTCGTCACGGCGTTCGCGCATACCGACGTGCCGCGCGTCGATCCGACGTTCGAAGGCTTCGTGCACGGCAATGCCGCGCGCGCCGCGTTCCTGTGCGTCACGAGCGCGATGCTGCTGCAGTCGTGGCGCTTCCGGCACGATGCGCGCTGGCGCGCGTTCTTCGCGCCGGCGTTCGGCCTCGCCGCGCTCGCGTTCGCGCTCCTGTGGGCGCACACGCTGTGGCGCGGCTCGCCGCGCGGGCTCGGGCAGAAGGTCGTGATCGCGCTCGTCGTGGCCTGGCTCGTCGCGACCGCGTGGCGGCTCGCCCGCAAGCGGTACGCGCAAGCCCGGTAGCACCGGCTCTTGCGGGCGGCACCGGCCGCCCCTAGTGTTGTCCTCCCGCCGTACCGACGGTCGCGCCGCGTCATGCTGCATCTACTCCAAGCCCATCCGAACTCGGTGCTGCGCCACGGGCGCGTCGGCGAGGAGACCGGCGATCCGATCGAGTTCAGCTGGTATCCGCTCGTCATGCTGATGTGGACGTTCTGGATCTTCGCGACGCCCTACGTCCTGCCGAACATCTTTCCGAACTGGCTGTGGCCGACGGTCGTGAGCTTCGTCGCGTTCCTGTGGTTCTACGCGCGAGCCTACTGGGGCGACCGCCGCCACGTCGTGCGCTACGCGATCGGCATCGCGGCGCTGGGCTTTCTCGTCACGCCTTACAACGGCGGCGCGCAGGGCTACATCGTCTACGCCTGCGCGTTTCTCGCGTTCAGCCCGAACCTGAAGCTCGGCATCGCGCTGACCGCGCTCGTGCTCGGGCTGTACACGATCGAGTCGATCTGGCTGCACACGCCGGTCATCTACATCATCAGCTCGATCATGGTCAGCATCGCCGTGGCGACGATGAACTTCCTGTTCCGGCGCAACCAGCAGAAGGCCGCGAACCTGAAACTGTCGCACGACGAAGTGCGGCGCCTCGCGACCATGGCCGAGCGCGAGCGCATCGGGCGCGACCTGCACGATCTGCTCGGCCACACGCTGTCGCTCGTCGCGTTGAAATCGGAGCTCGCCGGCAAGCTGCTCGAACGCGACCTTGCCGGTGCGCGGCGAGAGGTGAAGGAAGTCGAACGCGTCGCGCGCGACGCGCTGTCGCAGGTGCGCCGCGCGGTCACCGGCATCCGCGCCGCGATGTTCGCGGCGGAAACTGCGTCGGCGCGGCTGCTGCTCGAATCGTGCGGCGTGGGCTTCCATCATTCGGTGATCGAAGTGCAGCTGCCGGGCGATGTCGAAACGTGCCTGGCGATGAGCCTGCGTGAAGCGGTGACGAATATTCAACGGCACGCGAACGCGGCATGGGTGCAGGTGTGCCTGAGCCTCGCCGACAACGGCGACGTCGTGCTGCGCATCGAAGACGACGGCGACGGCGGTCCGATCGTGCCGGGCAACGGGCTCACGGGGATGCGCGAGCGCGTCGAGTCGGTCGGCGGTTCGCTCTCGCTCGAGCCGGTGCGCGGGCGTGGCACGATCCTCACCGTGCGCATTCCGATGCGCGCGAATTCGGTGCCGGCGGTGGCCTCGGTGGTTTCTTCTCGCGCGGCTGCGGCGTTGCCTGCGGACGCTTCTTAGGTTTTGTCGGGAAACGTCACTTCGTAGCTTGCGCTTGGCTTTCGACAAAGCGTTTCGCCCGCCTGCCGGCGGCCGAGTCACTTTCTTCGACTGGCCGAAGAAAGTAACCAAAGAAGGCCACCCCAGCTACCGCGCCCTTCCGGGCATCCTGCCCGGAAGGTTCGCAAGCGCCCGGCGGGGTCCGTCGATGGTCCATCCATGGACCACGACGGACGACGCACATCCCTGTGCGTCCCCTGTCGGGCCTGATCGCCGGGCACTTGCTCGCGGCAGATGGGGCCCCGGGTGAAGCGGGCGGCTTCCTGCCGCCAGAGGCAACTGCAACTGCAACGGCCAAAGCATCGCAGACCACATGCTCGTCATCCCAGCGAAAGCTGGGGGTCCAGCCTTTGCTGTTGTTCTTGACGCCCGAAAAGCTGGATTCCAGCTTGACTCGCGACTTCGTCGCTCGCCCTCCGGGCCGGCTGCACCGTTGTCGCTTCGCTCCTCGCTGGAATGACGAGCTAAGGAATGGCCGAGCATCGGCTGTTGCTTCTGGCGGCAGGAAGCCGCCTGCTTCACCCGGGGCCCCGTCGGTCGCGGCGAGATCGTGGAGGATCAGCCCGCGCAGCGGGTGCGCACAGGATGTGCGCAGTTCGTTGACGGGCCATGGATGGCCCATCAACGAACTCCGGAGCGATCTCGCGGAGTCGGAGGGCAGGATGCCCGGAGACCGCGGCCGTCGGGGTGTCCTTGGGGGATGCAAGGGGAGATTGGACAAGCAATCTCCCCTTGCTCGCTCGCGGCAGCGAGCGAAACGCTTTGTTTAAAGCCAGGCGAAAACTACAAAGCGAGCGTCAACGAAACGACAAAGCCAAAGCGCAAAAGCGAACCGCGCCGGAACCACCCGACGCGGCCCCTCCCCGTCAGGGCTTCTGCAACGACAACGAATAACCACCCGTCCCCGCAAAGTTCACGACGCGAACGACGTAGTACCCCGCCGTGCCGTTGTAGGCGATCCGCTCGCTCGACGTCGGGCTGTCGCTCTTGGCGACCTGCGTCCAGCCGGTCCCGTTCCACTTGTCGAGATAGATATCGAAGTCGGTGCCGGCAGGCCCCGTCACGCAGACCGTGTGCGCGCCCGACACCGTCGACTGGTAGTAGTTGCCGTTCGGCTGGTACTGCGTCTGGCCCGTGCCGCCGCTGAAGCTGCCGCTGTAGCTCGTGCCCGGACACTGCCCGCCCGGTCCGCCGCCCACCGTCACCGCCTGTGTCGACGTGTTCGTCGCGCCCTGGTTGTCGGTCACCGTGAGGCTCACGTTGTACGTGCCGGCCGCCGCGTACGTGTGGCTCGTCGTCGCGCCCGTGCCGTTCGTCGAGTCGCCGAAATTCCAGGCATAGCTTGCGATCGAGCCGTCGGGATCGCTCGAACCGCTGCCGTTGAACGACACGCCGAGGCCGCTCGGCGACGCCGTGAACGAGGCCACCGGCGGCTGATTGCCGCCCGTGCCGCCGCACGCGTTCGGGTTCTGCGGTGCATTGCCGCTGACGCCGACCGCGTCCCACGCCTTGCCGATCGACACTTCATCGCACGCACCGACGGTTGCGGTGGCGCGCGCGCGCGTCATCATCGCATTGCGCACGCGGCTGAACGTGTCGTTCGCCTGCACGATGTTGACGTGCGCCTCGTACAGATAGCGGATGGCGCGCGCAAACGGAATCGCGGGCACGTTCACGCTCGACGCGCCGCGCGGATGCGTGCCGCCGGTCACCAGGAGGTAGAAGGCGAGATTGGCGATGCCGCTCGACGTGTGCACGCCGCAGTAGTCGTTCTGCGCGCTGGGCGAACAGTTGCCGTACTGCTGCTGGTACTGCTGGTAGTGATCGAGGCTGCGGCCGTCGGCCTTCGGGTCGTTCATGAAGCGCAGCGCGGCGGTGCCGTTGCGCATCAGTCCTTCGCCGAGCTTCCAGGTGTTCGCGTCGGCCGTGTAGGCGATCGTCGTCGACGCACCCGGCTCGCCCGACACCGTGTTCATCCAGGCTTCGACTGCCGATGCGTAGATGTCCGACGTCGCCTCGTTCAGGCCGCCCGACTCGCGCTGATACGCAAGGTTCGACGTCGACTGCGTCACCGCGTGACCGAGTTCGTGATAGATCACGTCGGGCTCGCTGTTCATGTCGTAGAACGTGCTGCCGCCGGTGCCCATCGCGATCTGAGAACCGTTCCAGTACGCGTTGCCGCCGTCGCAACCGCTGTTGCCCTGGAACGTCGCCTTGACCGATACGGTGAGCTTCGCGCCGGCGCCGTTGTAGCTGTCGCGGCCGAACGCGTCGCGGAAGAACCAGTACACGCGGCCCACGTTGCGGTACGCGTTGTTGACCACCGCGTCGCCGCTCGTGCCGCCCTCGGAGATCGCGAGCGGACCCGGCAGGCCGCTGCCGCTCGTCGACACGCACGAACCGTTCAAATTGTGGACGGCGCGGTTCAGCGCGTCCTGCACGTAGGTGTAGGCGTTGAGCAGCTTGCCGCTGCGCGCGTCGACGAACACGCGCGCGCGGAACGGACGGCCGGCGCCGTCGTAGGCGACATCGGCATCCCACGCGAGCGTCGGCGCATGGCCGTGCGCGGCGTAGATCGCGAGCGACGGGCTGCGCAGATAGCGGAAGTCGCGTGCGCCCGCGGCCGACGCGCGGCCGTCGCGACCGTCGACGCCGAGCGCCTGGCCCACGGCGCCGGCGAACAGTTCGCTCGCGGCGCGCGGCTTTTCCAGATCGACCGCGCCGACCGCGATCGTGCCGCCGAACACCGCTTCGACCGCGCCTTTCGCGTCGGTCGCGACGGTCAAGCCGTCGCCCCACACCGGCACGCCGCGATACGTCTGCTGCGCGCGGTAATAGCGGCGGCCTTCGGCGGTCACGTTCGCGTCGACGACGCGCACGGCGTCGTCGGCGCCGAATCCGTAGATTTCTCCGAGTGAACTTCTGAACAATGCACTTACGCCGTCGGCATCGGCCGCGACGAGGCCCGTTGCGCCGGCGATCAGGTCGAGCCTGCCGTCGGCGCCGTAGGCGATTTCGTGGAAGCCGGCGCGCGCGGCGGCAATCTGGAACGTCGGCGCGGCATGGGCCGCGGACGCGGCGGCGCAGGCCGCGGCGAGGGCGAGCGGAAGTACGGACAAACGCATGGCGATTCCTCGTGCTGGTGAACGCAACAGGGTGTTGCGCCAGCGAGGTCGCGTACGAACGAGGACGACCGCGCGTGCTCGCGCGGCGGCGGTGCGAAACCGCATTCGAACCTACGACGACTGCACCCCTGACCCGGAAGAACGCCGTCGAACCCGTGCTGTCCGCACGAGCGGCGCGGAAACTAGCGCGCGTCGCGCGGCGGTGCACGCTGCGTTGCAGCATGTCCTCGACGAGCGCGCGCGTCTCTGTTGAATATGTCTGACGATCTTCACTTGATCGCGAGCGGCGATCCGGACTCGGGTTTCAGCATCCACGCGTCCGACGCGCCGCGCATGCCGCTCTGCGCGATCAGCAGCGAGTGGCGCTGCGTATCGCACGCCATCGCGCCGTAGCGATCGAGCAGGCTGTGCGCGAGCAGTTCGCCGAGCACGTCGCCGCGATCGCGCGCGTCGGCGTCGAGCGCGGAAAGCGCCTGCGCGGTTTCCGGCGCGGTCGGCGCCAGCAGCGCCGCGACGGTGCGCAGGCGGCGCCGGCCGTACCAGTCGTCGGCGCCGGCGAGCGCTTCGGCGTGTGCGAGTTCGCGCCGCGCGACGTCGCGGTCGCCGTCGGCGAGCGCGCTTTCGGCGAGCGTCGTGCGCGCATCGGCTTCGAGCTGTGCGTATCCGGCCCGCTCGAGCGTCGGCAGCAGCGGCTGCACGAGACGGCGTGCCGAAACGGTGTCGCCGCTGCGTGCGAACACGGGCGCAAGTTCCAACGCGAGCATCCAGCGGTCGGGCGTGCTCGCGAGCGTGCGCAGGCGCGCCTCGATGCCGGCCAGCCCGCGTCGAGCGGCGTCGGGATCGCCGCCCTGCAGCGCGAGTTCGGCCTCGCCGATGCCGGCCAGGAGCTCGTAATGCGGCAGCCGGCGCGAACCGCAGCTGGCGAACGCCTGCCGCGCGCGCGCCGACTCGCCGCGCGCGAGCGCGACGGCGCCGCGCGCGCACGCGAGCCCGGCGGCCATCGCCGGTGCCGGCGCGTCGCCGAACGCGGCTTCCGCGCGATCGACGGTCGCCACCGACTGTGCGTACTGCCCGCGGCGGAACTGCATGCCGGCTTCGAACTGGCCGAGCCACGTCGCGGCCATGCCTTGCACCGATTCGCCGCGAAGCTGCGCCAGCCGTCCGTCGAGCGCCGCGTAGTCGCCGCGCAGCAGGTCCTGGTGCGCGAGGTCGAGCGCGAGCGTCTGCCGCGCCGTGCGGTCGCCCGCGGCGGCGGCGACGTCGAACGCCTGCGCGAGCCGCGCGCGGTACGCCGCCATGTCGCCGGCGCGATAGTGGAAAAAGGCCATTCGCCGCAACGCGTCGATTTCGGCGGCCGCGTTGCCGGCGGCGCGCGCTTCGGCCAGGAGTTCGTCGAGTCTGCGTTCGATGTCGCCGCCGACACCGAACGTCGCGGCGAGATAGCGCGCGCGCAGCGCGCCGAGGCGGTCGTCGACGCTCGCGAAGCGCTGCGCGGCGGTCTCGAACAAGGCGGCATCCGGCGCGTCGCCGGCGATCGCGTGCGCTTCGGCGTCGATCAGCGCGGCGCGTGCGCGTTCGTGCGCGAAGCCCAGGCGCGCACCGAGACGCTCGATGTCGGCGACGCTCGCGTGCACGTCGTGCGGTGCGCCCGTCATGAGCTCGGCGATCGCGCGTTCGAGCCGCCAGACGAGCGCGAGCGACGGTTCGGACGGCGCCGGTCCGCGCAACAGCGCGAGCGCCTCGTCGCTGCGGCCGGCGCGGCGCAGGCTGCGCGCCGCCGCGTAGCGAAACGCCGACGCGTCGACCGGCCGTTCGCGCGCGAGCGCGGCGTAGGCGGCGGCCGCGTCGTCGTAGCGCTGCGCGATGGCGAGACCGAGCGCGGCGAGCGGCGCCGTCGCGTCGCCCGGCAGCGCGGCGAGCCACGCTTGCGCGCCTCGCCAGGCATCGAGCGCGGCGCTCTGCTGGCCGAGTTCGGCCAGCGCTTCGGCATGCAGCACGCGCGCGAGGCCGAACCCCGGCGCGCGCTGCGCGACCGCGCCGAAGCCCAGCGCCGCGGCGCCCCAGCGATGTCGCGCGCGGGCATCGACGGCGTCGACGAACTGCGCGGCGATGGCGGCATCGAGTGCGAGCGACGGCCAGACGGTGCCGGCGTCGGACGGCGCGAGCACGGCGCGCACGCGTTCGCTCGTCGCGTCGAGATCGGCGATCAGGCGCTCAGGCGTCGAGGCGACGACGATGTCGGGCACGGTCGCTTCGCCGCGAAAACGGGCACGGATACGCCAGCTCTCCGCGGTATCGGCCGGCATGTCGACCGACAGCAGCACCGCCGTTTCGCGCGCGCCGTCGTCGGTCCCGGCGTCGCCCGGCGCGAGTACGCGCAACGACGGCGCCAGCTGCAGTTTCCAGTCGATCCAGGCGACCAGCAGCCGTTCGGGCCAGCGCGCGGCGCTGTCGCCGCCGGGGCCGGCCGCGACCAGCAGTACGCGCAGCGGCGCCGGTGCGCGTGCATGCCATTGCGCGGCGGCGACGGCGCAGCAGGCGAGCGCCGCCGCGGCAAACCAGCGTGCGCGCCGGCGCAGCGGCGCACGCGGCGCGGCGGTTTCCACAGGCGCCGAAAGTTCGATCGGGGAAATATCCACAACGACTTCCACCGGTACCGGCGGATCGAATACGTAGCCGCGCTTGGCGATGGTTCGCAGCCAGTGCCTGGACTCGTCGCCGAGCGCCTTGCGCAGCATCCATATGCTCGTGGTCAGGTTCGCGTCCTCGACCACCACGCCGGGCCACACGCGACGGAAGATGTCCTCGCGCGTATGCAGCACGCCCGGTTCGGCGAGAAACAGCTGCGCGAGGTCGAAGCAACGCTGCGTCAGCTCCGATTCGCCGTCGGCGTGCGCGACGCGGCGATAGCGCAGGTCGAGCGTCAACGCGCCGACGCGCAGCCGCGTCGTCTGCGGCGGCCATGCCGCCGGTATCGATCCGGTCATCGCACCCTCCGCGATCCGCGGCGCCGCACCGCGAGTCCTGCCGCGGCGCGCCGTCGGTCGGCACGGTTCCCGCGGACGAACGTCCGGCGGGTCCGAACCCGGCACGTCCGCGCAGGCGGACGCCGGCGCGCGGCGACCTCCCCGCCGCCGTGCGCCGCGCACTTGTTACCGCAGCCGGCGCCCGCGCACAAGCGCATGAGCGCCCCGCCACGGCGATGTCAAAGCGGTATCGGTGCCGGAACCAGACGCATTTGATGCGTATTTGATCGTCAGCCGGAGGTTTGCGGCGGCGGCGCGGTCCAGTCTGGGAACGCGCCAGCCACCCCTGACCCGGAGGCCCGCCCGCCGTTCGCGGCCCGGCTTCGCCGGGTCGCGGGCGGTTTCTTCGCCAGTGTGGTGATTCATAAGTACGTTGAAGAAATTCCGGATGGATTTCGTCGCGAGACTAGGCGCAACGAGGAGCCGTACTGGCAGTACGGCGACGAGTTGCAACGACGTATCGCGGCGAAAGACACCGGAATTATTTAATGGTACTTATGAATCACCACACTAGCGCCCTTCCGGCGGATCGGTTCGCCGGCGGTCGAACACGAGGTGCTCGCGCGGCTGCGACGCATCGAACCGATCGCCGAGCAGCCAGCTTTCGGAAGCGCCGCGTATACCGCTTTTGGCGACGAGCTCGCGGTCGCGCGCCTCGGGACACAGATTGTTGCCCCAGCTCACCGCCAGGCGATGCGCGCGCAGTTCCATCGCGATGTCGGCGTGCGCGCGCGCCGCTTCGTCGAGCGTGCGCAGCGACGCCTGCGCCCGGGTGACGTCGCCGCGATGAAAAGCGCTCGCGGCGTCGATCAGGGCGAGGCGGCTTTGGGCGTACCAGTCGTCGCCCGGCACGATCTCGCGCAATGCCGCGATCTGCGTCTGCGCCGCCGCCAAGTCGCCGCCTGCCGATGCGAGTTCGGCCAATCCAAGGCGCGCTTCGATTTCGGTGAGGCGGACGTGGCCGGGAGCGACCTGCGACAGAATCTCCGACAGCGCCGCTTCCACGCCGTCGCGATCGCCGATGCGCACGCGCAAACCCTGCGCGATCGCACCGAGGTCCCACCGGTCCACATCCGGCAATTGCTGCAGTGCCGGCAGCGCCGCGGCAATCCGACGCGCGGCTTCGGCGTTGTCGCCGCTCGCCACCGCGATCTTCGCGATCGCGAGATTGCCGGCCGCCAGATCGTACGGAAGATTGCTGCGCATGCAGCGCTCGGCGGCAAGCTGCGCGGCGGCAAGGTCGCCGGTCGCGATCAGCGTCTGGGTACGGTCGCAATCGATCATCGCCGCGGAAATCGTCGACGCCTCGACCGGATCGGCTGTCACGGCATCGGCGGCTTCGGCTGCCTTGTCATAGCGACCGCGATAGTTTTCCAGGCGGACCTTGATCTGACCGGCGAGCAGGCGCAACGTGCCCTGCGGCTTGGTGGCGTCGAATTCGGCGAGATGGCGGCTGGCGGCCGGAAAATCGCCAAGCACCATGCTCACCAGCGCCAGATCGCGACGCAGCGCGGCGTCGCGCTGCTCGTCGCCGGACGCGTGTGCGACGGCGGTCGCCTCGACCAGATAGTCGCGCGAGCGCACGAAATCGGCGGCGCGACGGAAGCGCCGTGCCACCAGTCGCAGCGCGTCGACTTCGATTTCCCGATTGCCTGCGGCACGCGCCTCGCCCAGGAGCGCCATGAGCAGCGTGTCGGCGCCGGTGCCGCGTTCCGGCGGTCGCATCATTTCGCCGGCGAGGCGGGCGCGCAGCATGTTCATGCGGTCGCCGGCCTGCTCGAACTGCGCGGCCGCGCGCTCGAACGGCAACCATTTTTCGGCGCTCGCATCGTTGATCGACGCGTTGGCGAAAATCAGCAGCGCGCGGGCGCGTTCGAGCGACCAGCCTGCGTCGTCGGCGAGCTTGCGGGCCTCTTCGGCCGTTTTCTTCGCCGCGTCGAGCGCGCCCGACTCGCACTGTACTTCCGCTCGCGCGAGCAACGCCTCGAGCCGCAGTCGCAGCGGCTGCAGGTTCCAGTCGATCCCGTCGAGCGCGCGCGTCGCGTCGGCGTAGCGTTGCGCCAGCCTCGATGCGCGCGCTCGATCTAGCCGGAAGCGCGGCTGGTACGGATAGTCGCGGACCAGCGCGGCATAGGCGTCCGCCGCCGCCGGATAGTCGCGCGCCAGCATCGCCTCACGTGCTTTCTGAATCCGCAGCGCGGCAGGCGGCAGGCGTGAAATCCATTGTTCGGCAAACGCCATTTGTTGCTTTGCCGCACCGATCTGCCCCAGCTCGTCGAGCATTTCGGCCAGTTGCAACCGCGCAAGGCCGAACTCGGGCCGGCGCTTGAGTACCGCCTCCAGAGCCGCGACCGCTTCGGCGGGCCGGCCCGCTTCGCGGCGTTGCGTCGCGACGATGTAGTCCTGTGCGCCGGCGGCATCCAGCACGAGCGGCGGGAACGGCTGAACGGCGCCGGCCGGCAGCAGACGATCGACGATCGCGCCGGTGATGCGATCGGCGGCCTGCGTGATGTCGTCCGGCAGCGCGTCGATCGTAATCCCGCCGGGTTCGTCCGTATTGCCGATATGCGCATGCAGACGCACCCGCTGCGCGTCGCCGGGACTTTCGCTGACCGACAGCAGCACGATACGGCCGCGCTCATCGGCGTCGGCGAGCTGCAGCGCGGAGACGACGAGCACGTCCGGTTCGCGCGAGAGTTTCCACTCGAGCCATTCGCGCAGCAGCTGCACCGGCCACTGCGGCGCGCTCGGCGGCGCCGACTCGTTTGACGGTGCGGCAATGACCAGCACGCGCAAGGGCTCCGAGGGCCGCAGGAAGCGCCACGCGCCCCACGCCACGGCAAACAGCGCGAACGCCGCCATCATCGCCAGTGCGAACGGTCGGCCGCGCCAGGCGGCCGCGCTTGCGTGCGCCGTCGACGGCAGCAGGTCGGTCTCGCCAGACGATGTCGCCGCACCGGCGGCGGGCGTATCGCCGATCGACTCGATCGGCAGCGGCGGATCGAACACGTAGCCGCTCTTGGCGACCGTGCGAATCCAGTCCTTGCCCTGTTCGCCGAGCGCGCGGCGCAACACCCAGACGCCCTGCGAAAGATTCGCGTCTTCGACAACCACGCCTTTCCAGATGCGGCGAAAGAGATCCTTGCGCGTATGCAGCGTGCGCGGTTCGGCCAGAAACAGGCACAACAGGTCGAACGGGCGCTGCGACAGCTCGATCGTCGCGCCGTCGCGTTCGACGCGGCGTCGCGCCTGATCGATCACGACGTTACCGATACGCACCACGCCGGGCATCGCTTCAATGGCATTCGCTTCGGACATCGCCGAATACACTCCAGCAGCGCGGCGACACGTTCCTTCGCCACCGCGTTTCCATCACGCATTCCGCCGAGCCGTTTCCGGCTCCCCCTGCGCGGTTCCGTTCGCAAGCATCGACATCGGTGAGCGAGTCGCGAAAAATTCAACAACACACGACGCGACGCCGACGACCGAATAGTTGCTCCCCTGCAACAACAAGCCTTGCGGTGCGAACAAGCATACACAGCGTACCGACCGTCAGGTTGTGAAGAATCGGTTCGTTTGTTCGGTCAGGTATGGACATCCGCGCTGGAATCCACGCCCCGATTTCAACCACGGGCGGGCGCGCGTGAAGACGACGTGACGATGCCGGTCCGCGAGTCGCATCGGCGTCGCGGCGCGGACGCCGGGCCGCCCGGAGCCGGAGCGAACCGGTTCGTGCGACGTATTCCGCCTCGGCTCCGCGGCACCGCGGCACCCGAGCACCCGAGCGACCGGGCCGGTCCGCGGCCGGTCCGTCGCGCGGGTCTCGCCGCCCCGGCCGTCTCGCAGCCGCGGCCCGGAATCGCGCCCGGACCGTCTCTTTCCTGCCCTGCGACGACGCGCCGATCGCAAATAATCCAAAACAAAGGGAATCGTCATCGCAACCGAATGACAATCCGGCGCATCCAAGTCACTGTCCGGCGTGTGTCCGCTGCCGGATGAACGGACAGCGCGGACACGCATACATGACTTCAAGCCCTTGATCGACAAGCGTTCGGCCCCCGGAAACGGCTGGCACGAAGCCTGCTGAAGCTCTCGGGTCGTCACTGGCCAGGTATGTTCGTTCGTGCGAGCATGCGTTTCGGCCGGAGCCTGTCGCTTTCCGGAGCATCCAGATGGTTACGCCAGCCAGTACGCGAATCCTCACGCTCGTTCTCGCCCTGACGGCGACGACGGCGTTTGCGGATGACTTCATGCTCGGCCCGGGCCGCATCATGAGCGATCCGGTACGCCCGTCGGCCGATTGCGACAACAACCCGGCCGAACCCGCCGCCAGCAGCGGCGCGACGGCCCGCGTGATCTATCACGACGGCCAGAACGCCCCGGTCAGCGTGCCGGTCAACCCGCGCGGCGGCGTCGGCGCCGGCGCGACGGTATCGACCGCCGCGGACACCCCGGACGCCGCTCCGGCGACGCCGAGGCTGCCTTCGGCCGAACCCGCGGTGCCGCAGAAACCGCGCAACGGCCTGCGCTGGCAGTCGGTGCTGCCCGGCTCGATCAAGTAACTCCGCTCGCCCCGAACCGTCCGTTCGCGGCATGATCGACGCATGTTCGATCTGATCCGCCGTTTGCGCGCGCGCCTCGCCCCGGCGCCGCGCCCGATTCCCGACGACCTGTGGCAGGCGACGCTCGCCGCCTGTCCGTTGCTCGCTCCGCTGTCCGCCGACGAGCGCGAACGCCTGCGCGCGCTGTGCGGCCTGTTTCTCGCGCACAAGCGCTACTCGCCGGTGCAGGGCATGACGCTCGACGACGCGCGTTGCCTCGTGATCGCCGCCTACGCCTGCCTGCCGGTGCTCGACCTCGGCTTCGACTGGCTGCGCGGCTGGCGCGAAATCATTGTTTATCCTGGCGAATTTCGCGTACGGCGCGAACATCACGACGACCACACCGGCGTCGTCACCGAAGGCGACGACGTGCTGATCGGGGAAGCGTGGGAGCGCGGCCCGCTGATTCTGTCGTGGGCCGACATCGAGCAGGATCTGGCCGACCCGCATGCCGGCTACAACGTGATCGTGCACGAAATCGCGCACAAGCTCGACATGCTCGACGGCGCGACCGACGGCGTGCCGCCGCTGCCGGCCGGAATGGAGCGACGCGAATGGATCGGCGCGTTCCAGCGCGCCTACGACGCGCACTGCGCGGCGGTCGACGACGGCGCAGACACCGTGCTCGACCCGTACGCGGCCGAAAGTCCGGACGAGTTCTTCGCCGTCCTGTGCGAAACCTGGTATTCGGCGCCCGCGCAAATCCGGGACGAAGCGCCGGAACTGGCACCGCTGCTGCAACGGTTTTTCCACGCGGGCCGTCTGGTACCTGCCTGAATACCGGCTTGCCGCCGCCGCCGTCCGACGGTCGGATGCCGCAGCGGCCGGCCGAGAGTTCGGCTACACTGCCGCCCGTTTCCCGACTTGCTGGAGCCCCTGGGATGTTCACCAAAGGATCGACGGCCGCCGTGGCCGCTGTGCTGTTGGCGCTGAGCTCGACCGCCGGCGCGGTCAACTTCCCGGGTACCGGCACCGGCGCGATTCCGGACGCCCCGGCCGGCGCACCGACGTGCGGCAGCAGCAACGAAGGCGGCACGCCGCTCGTCGTCAGCTTCCAGGTGTCGGGCCTGGCATCCAACGTGTCCACCGTCGGCCTCACGATGAACATCCGGCACCCGTACCGCGGCGACCTCGTGGTCAAGCTCGCGGCGCCGGGCGGCACGCCGAACAAGGTCGTCTTCAGCCATACCGGCACCAACGTTCCGAACGCCTGCGGCGACAACAGCCCGCTCGACGGCCTGTACCGCTTCTACGATCTCGCGCCTTTCACGTTCGACGCCACCGGCGGCGACTGGTGGGCGAGCACGCGCGATCCGGTCACGCCGGGCGACTACCGCGCCAGCACGGCCGGCGCCGGCGGCAGCCCCGAGGGCGGCATTCCGATCGCGCTCAGCGTGGGCTTCACGGGTCTGACGCCGGAACAGGCGAACGGTACGTGGACGCTGACGCTGCTCGACGCCGGCGACGCGGGCGTCGGCGACATCAGCGCCGCGACGCTGTACATCAACGAATCGCTGCCGGTATCGCTGCAGCAGTTCTCGGTCGACTGACCGGAGCCCACCGTTTGAAACGACGAAGCCGGCGCAAGCCGGTTTCGTCGTTTTCGCGCCGTCGTATTGTATTTTCTTCGACATATTCATTCGACGCGCAGTCGGCGCGCGCGCCGCCTTGGACGCGCGCGGCGCGGACGGCTAAGCTCGCGCGCCATGCCTACCTCGCTCATCGTCGTCGACGATTTTCTTCCGAATGCGCACGAACTGCGACGCGCCGCGCTGCGCCTGACGTACCCCGAACAGGACGGCGCGTTTCCGGGCCGCAACTCGCTCGAGCGCATCAAGATCGACGGGTTGATGGAACAGGTGTCGCGCATCGTCGGCGAGCGTCTCGCGCCCATGCAGCCGTTGCAGTCGCACGCGAAGTGCCGCATCACGCTGGCCGGCGACGTCGGTCGCGGCAAGGTGCACATCGACCGCTCGCACTGGTCGGGCATCTTGTACCTCAGCCGTCCCGAAGACTGCCGCGGCGGCACCGAATTCTTCCGCCATCGCCGCACCGGCACCGACCGCGCGCCGATGAACGCCGACGAGCTGCGCGCGACCGGCTATTCCTCGTACGAGGAGGCGCATCGCGAACTGATCGAAAAGGAAGGCGCCGTCGACGCCGCATGGGAGCGGACGATGGAAGTGCCGATGCGCTTCAATCGCCTCGTGCTGCTGCGACCGTACCTGTGGCACACGGCGGGGCCGGCGTTCGGCGACAGTCTCGAGAACGGCCGGCTCGTCTACCTGATGTTCTTCGGGCAAGGCTGAGCCGGCCCGACGGAATCGCCGGGCGCGGCCGGATGCGACGAGCATCCGGCCACGCACGAGACAGGTCAGTTCACCACGGCCTTGGTCAGCGTGATCGTGCGGTTCACGCCGTCGACGTTGTACGCGAACGTCGCCTGCGTCGCCGACACGAACGTCAGCGTGAACGTGCCGGTCTGCGTCAGGACGCGATCGCCGGGGTTGTACGTCGGACCCCACGGCGTGCCGGTCCACCGCACGACGCGGCCGCTGGCAACGTCCGGGCCGGTCCACTGCGCGTCGAGCTGGTACCACGACGCGCGGCCCTGGTTGTCGTAGACGAACCACAGCGCGAACAGGATGTTCTGGCCGAACGCGAACATCGACACGCCGCGGCCGGCCTCGCTCGGCAGGTCCCACTGGCCGGTGTAGTCGCGCGTCGGGCCGTTCTGCGCGGCGCCCGCGATGTACTGCGAGATCGACGGAAACACGAGTTCGAGCCGCGAGTAGAAATCGCGGTTGCCGGAAGCTTCGCTGCCGCCGCTGTTGCTGCAGCCGGCCGTGCCGCCGGCGAGGCCGCCGCGCAGCTGGTAGCCGCCGTTGAACGTGAACAGGCCGCTGCCGGAACTGCCGCCCTCGGTCGTGCCTTCGGCCCACGACGCGCGCAGCGCGCTCGACAGGATCTGCCCGTCGATGTCGACGTTCGAACTCACGCCGCTGTGGGTGCCGATGCTGACCTTCTTGATGTCGCCGCGCGGATGATGCACGCCGATGATCGACGTCGGCGTCGGCAGCGAACCTGCGTTCCAGCCGAGCAGCACCGCGCCGCCCGGCGGCGAGTTGTTCAGGCGCAACAGCGCGCCGTCCGTGCTCGCCTGCGAATACATCAGCTGCGAACCGCCCTGCACCTGGATGTTCGGGCCGGCGTTGTCGACGTTGCAGGTCGGCGTTTCGAAGTTCCAGAACGTCGTGACCGTCGAAGCCTCGGTCTGGTTGCCGATGCAGTGATGCGCCGTGTAGAACCACGGAATCTGCGTGGCCGCGACGGTGTCGTTGAGCAGCGTGCCGGTACACGTGTACGTGCCGCCGCCGGACTGGAACACGAGCCGCGCGACCGAGTTCTTCAGGTCGACGAAGTTCTGGCCGAGCGTGCCGGTGCGGCAGACGACGTCGATTTCGCACGCGCCCGAGTCGCCGAGCGCCTTCGCGTCGCCGCTCGAACCCTGCGGCCCGACGACGAGATGCGACACCGAATCGATCGAGAAGCGCACGCGCGAGGCATCGATGCCGGCCGGCACGAACAGCTCCAGGCGCTGACGCTCGCCGTCGGTCACGGCCGTCCAGTACACGCCCTGCGGATCGGCCTGGTTGCGGGCCGTGGCGGCGTCGACCGCGTAGATCGTGTCGCCGAACACCGTGCCGGCCACGCGCAGCTCGGCGCCGTCGGGCCAGGCGTCGACGCGCAGGCCCACGCGCAGCGCGGCGGCGCCGGCGGACGCGACGTCCAGGCGCAGCACCGTGCCGTCGGCGACGGCCTGCAGCGTCGGCTTCGGCACGTCGGAAACCGCCTCGCTCGCGACGGCGCGCACGACGCCGATCTGGAAGCGGCGATGCCGGCTTTCGCTGTTGCGGCGCTGCATCGCCTCGATACGTTCGTGCGCGAGCGCCGGCAGCGCCAGCGTCGGCGCCTCGGCGGCGGCCTTCGCCGCATCGCGCCATTCGACGCGCTTGGCGGCCGTCGCATCGATACGGAGGGGCTCGCTGCCCGTTTCCGTCACCTGCGCGTGCACGTTGCACGCGATCAGGCAAGCCAATACCGCACCGGTAGTCCTGACGATCATCACACTGCTCCTTGGCGACAAAAGGGGGATTGCACCCGTATACGAACTATAGCGCCGGCTCCTGTCGGCGCGGCAGCGCAACGTTCGGCCGTACGGCATTTGCAGAGTTTTTGAGCAACCGGTAACTTGGCCGATCCTGTCGCGCACGTCGCAGTCCGGTTTTCGCCGATGTCCTTCCGATCGAGCCTCGTCCTTTCCGCCGTCCTCGCCCTGCCGGCCGGCGCTTTCGCCTGTTCCGGCGCGCTGCACATCGAGCTTGAGCATCCGGGCGTCTACGCGCTCGACCGCGCCGGCATCGTCGCCGCCGAACCCGCGCTCGCCGACTGTCCGCGCGATTCGCTCGTACTGACGCAGAACGGCGAAGAAGTGCCGATCCGAACGACCGGCGAAGGCGCGACGCTCGGGCCGCAGGACCACATCGAATGGGTCGGCCGGCCGCTGCACGGACCGATGTCGTGGTTCGACAGCTACAGCACGGTCAACGTCTACCAGCTCACGTCGAAACCGGGCACGCACGCGCGCATCGCCGACGTGCCCGCGCCCGCCGCCGGCGGTCGCAACGCCGAGCTGTCGCGGCGCCTGCACCTGGAGCAGGAGAATCTGATGATTCGCCTCAACCAGTCGCTGACCAAGCTGTGGGAAGAGCCCGACGTGTGGCATTGGGCGAAACTCACGCACGTCGACCCGAAGCCGTACGAGGTGGCGTTCGATCTGCCCGACCTCGCCGCGCGCGGCAGCGCCCTCGCGGCGAAGATCAACCTGCGCGGCATGTCCGACGTCATGCGCATGGGCGACAAGCCCAAGCCCGACGACCATCACGTCAAGATCGTATTGAACGGCACGACGGTCGGCGAGCTCGCGTTCGACGGCCGCCAGGAGCGCACGCTCGACCTGCGCCTGCCGCTCGCCCTCCTCAAGGCGCAGGGCAACAAGATCGAACTGTCGGTGCCGCAGCGTCCGACCGCGCACGACCCCAAGACGCTGATCGTCGACGTGGTCATGTTCAACTGGCTCGAACTCGACTATCCGATCCAGGGCGACCTCGCCGCATCGAACGACGCGCTGTATGCGGCGACGCCGGGCATCGTCAGCGTGCGCCGCGCCGGCGCCGAGCCGGCGCTGTACGGCAGCGACGGCCGCCGCTACGTCGCGGCCGGCGCCGACGGCGCGTGGCGTTTCGCAGCGCCGGCCGGCAACGTCGAACTGCACGCGGTCGGCGCCGACGGCCTGTACAAGCCCACGCTCGTGCGCAAGCAGGCGCCGCCGCGCTGGCAGAACCCGAGCGAGCCGGTCGACTACATCATGATCGCGCACAAGCGCCTGATCGACGCCGCGCGGCCGCTGGCGGAGTTTCACGAACGGCGCGGGCTCAAGGTCGCGGTCATCGACGTCGACGACGTCTACGACGAATTCAACCACGGCATTTCGCATCCGCAGGCGATCCGCGCGCTGCTCGACCGCGCGTACCACGACTGGCCGAAGCCGGCGCCGCGCTTCGCGCTGCTGGTCGGCGACGCGAGCTTCGACATCCGCCACCAGCGCATCGACCGCCTCGCGCTCGCCAAATGGGCCGACAACGAACTGCTCAACCCGGGCGGCTTCGGCGACATTCCGAGCACGCCGTACGCGCAAACGCCGAAGGACCTGCCGCACCGCAACCTCATTCCGACGTGGCAGTTCGCCTCGTACGACGGCCAGTCGGCGAGCGACAACCACTTCGCGAGCGTCGGCGACGACCCGCTGCATCCGGTCATCGCGGTCGGGCGCCTGCCGGTCGTCGAGCCGGCCGAGGTCGCCGCGATCGTCGACAAGACCATCAAGTACATGAGCACGCCGCGCCTGGGCGCCTGGCGCCGCGACGTGATGTTCATCACCGACGAGAGCGACTACTTCAAATCGAGCTCCGACCAGATCGCGAACGAACTCGGCCAGAACGGCTTTCTCAGCGACAAGGTGTACGCGAGCGCCGACGAAAAGGACAACGTCGCGCACCAGAGCGCGATCAAGGACGGCCTGAACGAAGGCCGCCTGCTCGTGCACTTCATCGGCCACGGCGGCCGGTACATCTGGCGCACGGGCCCGCCCGACCTGCGCAAGAACCATGACTTGTTCACATTGGACGACGTTTCGCATCTGAAGAACGGCGCGACGCTGCCGATGATCCTGTCGATGACGTGCTACTCGGCGCCGTTCGACAACCCGACCGAAGACTCCATCGGCGAGCGCTTCCTGCGCGAAGCCGACCGCGGCGCGATCGCGGTGTTCGCGGCGTCCTGGCGCAACTCGCCGTCGCCCGAATACAGCAAGGCAGTCGTGCGCGAACTGACCAAGCGCGGCGCGACGATCGGCGAGGCGCTCGTCGCCGCGAAAAAGACGAGCCGCGACGACACGCTCGTGGAAACGTACAACCTGCTCGGCGATCCGGCCGTGATCCTCGAACGCCCCGAAGGCGAACTGTCGTTCGCGCGCGTGCCGGGTCCCTTCGGCAGCGAGCGCGTCGATGCGATCGTCAGCCGCGGCAGCTTCCGCGGACAGGTCGCGGTCGACTGGCTCGACGAGAAGGGCAAGGTCACGCACACCGAACGGTTCGCCGCGCTCGGCCCGCGTTTCGCGCTGCCGACGCCGCCGGACGACGCCGCCGCGAAGGCGACCGAGCTGCGCGCCTACGTCGCCGACCCGAACCGCGGCTTCGACGCGATCGGCCGCCTCGTGCTGCGCGAACCGGAAAAGCCGAAGCCGGCGGCCCCGGCCGCGCCGAAGACCGCCGTGCAGCCGCCGCCGGTGCAGCCGGGCCAGCACGATCCGAACGCCACGGCGAAGGCCGCCTCGGAAGACGTCGCCGCGGCACCGAAAAAGAAGCGCAAGGAAGGCGACGAGTTGTTGCGCGCCGGCTTCGAAGACGCGCCGCCGGCCAAGGCCGCGGCGAAGGCTCAGTCCAAGCCGGAACGCCGGTCCGTCGCCGACTCGGCGTCGCGCTCGGGCGGCGGCGGCGCCGACGAATCGCGCGCCGGCGCGCCCCACAGCTCGCGCAAGGCGTTGCGCAAGTAACCCTGGTCGTAGAAGCGCGCGCTGATGCGCGCGCCGAACTCGCGCGCGCCGATGCGCCGCGCGCGTTGAATCTTCCGGCGTTTCTTCCACATCCGCGCGAGCCCGAAGAACGCGTCGCGGTACAACCGTGCGACGACGCGCCCTTTGCCGCGCAGGCTGTGGCGCAGGATCACGCCGGCGTGCAGCGCGACGAGCCACGGCAGACGCGCGAGCACCGCCGTCGCCGGCACGCATTTCACCGCCATCCAGATCGAATTGCGGATGCCGTGGTACAGCACGAAGTCGTTGAAGCCGCCGCCGCTGGACGCCTGCCCTTCGTGCCACGCGAGCACGTCGTCGGAATACTGCGGCGTGAAGCCGAGCAGCAGCGCGCGCGCGGCGACGTCGGTGTCTTCCGCGTAGCAGAAGAAATCCTCGTCGAACACGCCGCCGTGCGCATCGCGCAGCGCTTCGAGCACGCGCCGCGCGTATAGCGCGCAGCCGCCGGTCGGGCCGAAGAACGGATCGCCGGCCGCAAGCCGGTTCGACGCCAGCAGGCTGCGGTAGAACGCGATGCCGAGCGAATCGATCTCGCCGCTCTCGCCGGGCGCCGCGCCGAGCTTGAGCACCCGGCCGCCGGCGAGATCGGCGTCGGCGCGGCCGTCCAGGTGCGCGCAGAGCCAGTCGCCGAGCGCGGGCGCGGCGACCGCGTCGTTGTTGAGCAGCAGGACGTGCGACACCGACGCGTCATCGAGAAACCGCGTGATCGCGCGATTGCAGCCGGCGGCGAACCCGATGTTGACGGGGCTTGCGACGAGCTCGGCGCCGGGCCATTCGTGCGCGAGGCCGGCTTCGAGCGCTTTCAGATCGTCGGCGCGCGAGCCCGAGTCGACGACGACGAGCCGCACGCGCGCGGCGAGCGCGCGCAGCGAGCGCACGCAACGCAGGCTGCGATCGGCCGTGTTGTAGTTGACCAGCACGACGCCGGCACGCGGTACCGACACCGCGTCGGCGCCGGGCCGCTGATGCGCGAGCGCGGGCGCCGCGTTCGCCGCGCGCGCGATCGCGGCGCGGTACACGTCGACCGTCGCGGCGACCGTGTTCGCCCAAGTATACGATTTCACCTGTTCCAGTCCGCGCGCGATCGCGCCGGCACGCCACGATGCGTCGTCGACCATCCGCGCCAGACCCGCGCGGATCGCGTCGACATCGAGCGGATCGACCAGCAGCGCGGCGTCGCCGGCCACTTCCGGCATCGACGCGGCGTTCGACGTGAGCACCGGCACGCCGCTCGCCATCGCTTCGACGAGCGGCAGGCCGAAACCTTCGTACATCGACACGAACGCGAACCCGAACGCGCCGGCGTACAGCGCCGGCAGGTCGGCGTCGTCGACGAAACCGAGGCGGCGCACCTGGCCTTTCCGCTCCAGCGGTTCGATCACGCGCGCGAGCGACGCGTCGAGCCAGCCGCGCGCGCCGACGACGACGAGCGGCACGCGTTCGCGCACGTTGGCATCGAGCTGCGCATACGCCTCGACGAGCCGTTCGAGGTTCTTGCGCGGCTCCTGCGTCGCGACGACCAGCAGATAGCCGCCGGCGGCGAGCGCGTGGCGCGCGAGAACCGGCGCGAGTTCGTCCGGCGTGCGCGGCCGGTACGCCGCGTCGACGCCGAGCGGCACGACGTGCAGCTTCGCGGCGTCGACGCCGAGCACGTTGACGAGCTCGTCGCGCACGTAGTGCGAGTCGACGATCAGCGCGTCGGCGCGCGCGAGCGTCGGCGGCAGATGCCGCTCGAGAAAACGCACGCGTTCGCGCGGATGAAACTGCGGATAGCGCAGGTAGGAGATGTCGTGCACGGTCGCGACGCTGGGACCGTCGAACGGCATCAGCACGAAGTTCGGCGCGTGCAGCACGTAGCCGCGCAGACGCCGCGCGTTCCAGCGAAACAGCTCGGCGCGCAGCTTCGTGTAGCCCTCCAGGGCGAACTGCCGGAACGGCAGGACGCGCCGCACCGACTGGATCGTGCGGTTGACCGCGAACGCCTGTTCGACGTCGTCGACCCAGCGATACGCCGAAAACAGCTTGAGCGGCGCGACCGCCCGATCGCCGGAAAGGCCACGCGCGAGTTCGCGCGTGTACACGCCGATGCCGGTCAACGGCGCGCTGATCGCGTCGACGTTCAGGATCAGGGGAATCGGCTCGGACAAACGCATTCCTTCAACGGGCGAGACGGCGCAACTCGGCGTCGAGCATTGTCCGGGCGAGGCCGGCAATGTCCAGCGACGGCGCAAAGCCGAGCTCGCGCCGCGCCTTGGCGGCGTCGCCGCGCTGCACCGCCGCGTCGAGCGGCCGCAGCAGACCCGGATCGACCCGCACGCGCAGCACGCCCTGCGCGTCGTGCGCGCGCTCGTCGATGCCGGCGCCGGACCAGCGCAGCGCGATGCCGGCTGCGGCGTACACGGTCGTGACGAAAACGCGCACGCTCGTGGCGACGCCGGTCGCGAGCACGTAGTCCGACGGCGCGTCGCGCGCGGCCATTGCGCGCATCGCGGCGACGTAGTCCGGCGCGTAGCCGAAGTCGCGCTGCGCGGAGAGATTGCCGAGCGCGAGCGCCTCGTCCGAGCCGCGGGCGACGCGCGCGGCCGTCGCGGCGATCTTGCGCGTGACGAAACCCGCGCCGCGCAACGGCGATTCGTGATTGAACAGGATCGCCGCACTCGCATGCACGCCATAGCTCGCGCGATACGCCTGCACCGCCGCGTGGCCGACGAGTTTCGCGAACGCGTAAGGACTGCGCGCGCGCGGCTGCACGCTCTCGTCGACGTGCGGCGCATCGAACAATTCCGCGCTCGACGCGTACACGAGGCGCGCATCGGGCGCATGGCGCCGCATCGCGTCGAGCAGGTTCGCGCAAGCCGTGCCGCTCGCCGCGAGCGCCGCCAGCGGCGCCTCGAACGCCGCCGCCACGCTGCTGACGGCGGCGAGATGAAACACCTGCGCGGGCTTGAGCGTCGCGACGAGATCGTCGCACGCATTCTCGTCGGCGAGATCGAGCGTGCGCAGATCGAGCCACGGGTGCGCCGCGATGCCCAGCTCGCGCAAACGCCACAGCGCCTCGTCGCCGCCCGCGCGGCGCGTGCCGCAGACGCGCCAGCCGTCGTCGAGCAGCGCGCGGCACAGGTACGCGCCGTCCTGCCCGGTCGCGCCGGTGACGATCGCGAGCGGCGCGCTCACGCGAGGCCGACGCCGAACGCGCGCGCGATCGCCGCGAGATCGTCCGGCACGCGGCCGGCAACGCGCTCGAACGCGTGGCGCTGCAGCCAGCGTGCGAACGCGATCGCGGCGTCGCGATCGCTCGCGCGGTCGACCGTCACGCCGTTCGGATCGCGCAACCGCTTCTCGCCGTCCACGCTCGTCAACGTCCACACTTCCGCATTTTCCACTTCAACCGCCGCGTCGAACGCGAGCACCCGCGGCGACGGCGGCGCGCCCGCGTAGAGGCGGCGCACGCGCCAGTCGAGCGCGAGGCGTTCGGGCGAAAACAGCGTCGCGCCGACCTGCGCGTCGTACGTCGGCCAGCGCTCGCGGATCACGCGCGCGCCCGCCTCGCCGAGCGCGGCGCGGCGCTCGTGGCCGAAACTCTGGCTGCGCGCGTGACGCACGAGCACGTTGCCGGCGATCACGTGCGTGAACCCGTGCGCGCAGGCGCGCTGGCACCAGTCGTTTTCCTCGCCGTAGCCTTGCGCAAAAGCGACCTCGTCGAGCACGCCGACCGCGGCGATCGCCGCGCGCTTCATGTACAGGCAGAAGCCGTTGCCGGTCGGCAGGCGCGGATACGCGAGCCCCGCCGACTGCCGCAGCGCGCGCGCCGCGTCGTGGAACGTCCAGCCCGCGGGCAGCGGGTTTTCGCGTTCGAGTTCGGGTACCGAGAACGCGCCGGCGTTGTCCGACACCGCGGTCGCGCTCGCGGTGTCGCCGCGCGCGTAAGCGGCGGCGCGCAGGTCCGCGAGCCAGTGCGGCGCGACTTCCGCGTCGGCGTTGAGCAGCACGACGTCGGCGTCGCCGGCCTCGGCGATGCCGCGATTCGCGGTCGCCGTGAATCCGCGATTGTGCGGATTCGTCAGCACCGTCGCGCGCGCCGACGCGTAGCGCGCGACCAGCGGCGCGACGGCCGCATCGGGACTCGCGTCGTCGATGACGATCAGCCGCACGTCGTCCGGCGTGTGCGCCAGCACGCTGTCGAGGCATGCCCGCACGAGTTCCGGCGCGTTGTACACCGGTACGACGACGGCGACGGGGCGCGCGAGATCCGCGAGCCGGTCGAGCGGTACGAGTTCTTCGGTCGCGAGCGGCGCGAGCGGCCGCGGTGCCGGCGCGAGCGCGAGGCCCGGCGTGCCGAGCGCGATGCCGACCGGCGCGCCGATCAACCCGTGCTCGCCGGCGAAACCGACCGCGAGCGAGGTGTGGCCGCTCGGCGAGAACGGCAGCGCGACGCGCGCGTGGCCGTGCGCGTCGGCGCCGATGCGCGCGTAGCGCACGCCGTCGAGCGTGAGATCGAACGCCGCATGCGGCGCGGTCGTCACGCGCAGGACGGCACCGTCCCAGTCGAGGCGGCGGATCGGCGGCGGATCGACGGCGGCATTCATGACTTTTTGACCTTGCCTCTATGTTGACGACGCAGCATCTCGGCGTGCTCGACCGCCAGCCGTGCCAGCAGCGCGACACTGTCGGGCGCGGGGGCCGGTACCGGTTCGCGCAGCGCGCCGCCGTCGGCGAGCGCGGCCCACAGCCGCGCGTGCTCGGCCAACAGCGGCGGCGTTCGCGCGAGACGGCGATGCGCCAGGCGCGGCGATACCCATGCGACGATTTCCGGCGCCGACGGCCAGCGCAGGCCGCGCAGGCCGGCGTCCCGCAGCGCGTCGTACAGACGCCGCGCGGTGGCGACCGGATCGGCCAGCAGCGCATGGTAGTCGACGATCGTGCGCGGACGCGAAGCGCCGGCCGCGAGCGCGGCGAGGTTGTAGTGCTCCCACAGCGCGAGCGCATGCGGCGCGGTCAGGCCGTCGCGCGCGGCGACCGACGCGGCGACCGCGCCCGGCGCGCGCACGACGTGCACGATCGCGGCGTCAGCGACGAGCGGCCCGATGTCGGGCCAGAGCAGGCACAGGCGCGGTTCCTTGACGAACCACGGCGCGCGCGATTCGAGTTCCGCGCGGATCGTGTCGAAGGTACCGCGCAGGCGCCGATCGGGTTCGGCGTTCGCGTCGCGGTCGAGCGGTATCGACCAGTCGGCGCCGCGCGCGGCGAGCGCTTCGACGCAGGCGGCGTGCAGGTCGCCGCGCTCGAAGAAGCCGCGCGCGTTCTCGTCGGGATTGGACAGAAAACCCGCCTCGTCGCCGCCGTAGCAGCCCATCAGGTGCAACAGGCCCGCGACGCACGACGTGCCCGAGCGGTGCATGCCGAGCACGATCGCGCCGCCCGCGCCGCGTCGCGGCACCGGCGCTCGCGGCGTCATCGGCAACGCGCGTTCGATGTCGGCGAGACGCTCGCGCACGCGCTCGGCGACCGCGGCCCAGCCGCGCTCGCGCCGCACGCGTGCGCTCGCCGCGAGCGCGGTGCGTCGCGCCGCGTGGCGATCGCGCCACGTTTCGCGCAGGCGGTCGATCGTCAGCGCCGCGTCGTCGGCCGCGACCACCGGCAGGCCCGCGGCGGCGGCGTGGAGCGCCGGCCCCTCGCGCGCGGTCGCGAACAGCGCGTCGGCACCGCGATAGATCAGCGCGCGTTCTTCTTCCGGCACGCGTCGCTGCGGTAGCACGCTGATGCGCGCGCCGTGCGGATCGAGCGCGAGCGCGCGCGTCGCGGCGGCGAGATCGACGCCGAGCGGATCGATCCACGCGACGAGCCGCACCGGCTCGTCGTGCGTGAACGCGCGCGTGAACGCGCGCAGCGCGAGCCACGGCCGATCGACGTCGTCCCACGACGCGACCAGGAGGTATACGAATTCCCCGTGTGGATTTTTCGGCGCGACGATCTGCGGATGGCAGTAGTCCGGATCGACGCCCCACGGCATGACGAGAACCGGCACCGCGACGCCGGCGGCGACGAGCCGGTCGCGCTGCGCGGCCGTCGGCGCCCACACCTCGTCGATCGCGTTGCACGCGTCGACGGTCGCGGCGTCCGGCGCGCGGTCGAACGCGGTCCAGCCGATGCGATGGTCGGCGTGCAGCTCGCGCCACAGCTGCGGATCGCCGAGCGCCAGCCCGATGCGCGGCGCGGCCGGCATCGGTCGCGCGCGCAGCGTGTTGAGCGTGTGGTCTCGGCTGTCGCCGGTCTCGGCGAGTGCGTGCGGCAGCACGCGCCGGTACAGCGACCGGTAGCGCACGTCCACGCCGGCCTCGTCGAGCGCGCGCGCGAGCGGCCGGGCGACCTCGGCGACGTCGTGCGGAAAATCCCACGCCGACGCCAGCACGAGGCGCTGCGTGTAGCCCGCTTCGAGCGTCGCACGCCAATGCCGCAGGAATACGGTGCGTCCCGCGCCCAGCAACTGCTCGCGCCACGCGCGGTCGGCGCCGGTCGAACCGTGCTGCCGGTGCACGAGCGTCACGCCGCCGCACAGCACGGTGAAGAAGCCGGCGGCGTGCGCGCGCAGGCAGTAGTCGCTGTCTTCGGCGTAGGTGTGATAGTCCTCGTGCAGCGCGCCGATCGCGCTGATGACTTCGCGCCGGATGTACGCCGCGGCGAACACCACGCCCTGCACGACGCGGTCGCCGCCGGCGTACTGGCCGACGTCGCGCTCGACGCGTCCTGACGCGATCTGCACGCCGGCGCCGTCGTCGGCGTAGACGCGCGTGCCGGCGTGCAGCAGCGAACCTTCGCCGTCGACGAGGCGGCAGCCGACGATGCCGACGGCGTCGCCGCCGTGCGCGCAGCGGCGCAGGCGCGCGAGCCAGTCGCGCTGCGTGAATTCCAGGTCGTTGTTGACGAGCACGACGTCCGACGCGGGATCGACCGCGGCGATGCCCGCGTTGTTGCCGCGCACGAAGCCGGCGTTCTCGGGCAGGCGCAGCACGCGCACGCGGTCGGCGTAGGCCGCAAGTTCCGCCGGCGTTTCGTCGGTCGAACCGTTGTCGACGACGAGGACGTCCGCCGCGTCGAGATCGGTCGCCAGCAGCGTGTCGAGCGCGCGCCGCGTCAGCGCCCACGCGTTCCACGCGAGCATGACGATGCTCGCGCGCCGCGTCATGGTTCCTGCTGCTGCACGCGCTCGTCGCCGGCTTCGCGCCACAGCGTCGCCAGCAGCGCGGCGACGTCGACCGTCGCGTCGGGATCGGCGACGAGCTGGTCGAGCAGCAGACGGCGGCGGCGCAGCGCGTCGTCGTGCGCGGCGACGATGCGGTGCCAGTGCGCGGCATCCTGCGCCGGCGCGGGCTCGAAGCCGAACGGGCGCAGGAGCGTCGCGGCGATGTCGGTCAGGCGCTTGCCGAGCCGCCAGCTGCGGCTCGCGAACACCGCCTCGCCTTCGCCGATCAGGATATCGAGCAGCTTGCGCAGTTGCTCCTCGGTATGGGCCGCTTCGGCGAGACGCAGTTCGAACTCGTAGTCGCGATTCATCGTGCGCCGATTGTGACGTCAGGCACAGCTGAGGTCGAGCAGCGGCGCGGCAAACGCGAGCGCGAGCAGCAGCGCGGCCAGCGATGCGCCGGCAAGCCGGCGCCACGCGCCGCGCAGCGCGACGGCCGCGCCGGGTTCGGGCCGCGCGAGGCTCGCGAGAAAACTCGCGCCGAACGCGCACAGGAACGGCAGCATCGGCAGCAGAAAACGCGCCTTGACGTGCAGCGGCAGATACAGCGCGAGTTGGTACGCGAAGAAGGCGAGCGCAAGCCACGGCAACGGTTCGCGCCAGCGCCGCCACAGCGCGAGGCCGAACGCGAATGCCGCGAGCGTCAGCGCGTGCGCGGCGTCGCTCCACAGCGTCAGCGTCGACACCAGCGCCGGCGCGGCCTCGCGATAGGCGCCGGTATAGCCCGCGCACGCGGCGCCCGGCAGCTGCGACAGCAGCAGCGTCTTGGCGTTGAACAACCGGAAATACTGTTTCGACAGCTGGCCTTCGATCGTCGCGACGACGCCGCGTTCGTCGACGACGCGCCGCGCGCGGTCGAGAAACGCCGCGTTGCGTTCGGCCGGCGTCGCGCCGGCGGCGAACCACTCGCCGAGCAGCACGCCGACGCTGTCGCCGACGTAGTCGCTGCGCCAACGGTCGGCGAGGCCGCCGACGATATTGAACGCCGAACTGTCCGCAACCATCGGCTTGCCGGTCGCCTGCCAGCCGCGCGCGAGCGGCACAGCGATCGTTGCGATGACGCCAGCGACGAACAGCGCCGCGATGCGCACGTCCAAGCGCGGCCGTTCGCGGCGCCACAAGAGCACGGCGAACAGCGGCCAGAACGGCGTGAGCAGGCTCTTGGCGAGGATCGCGGCGCCGGTGGCGATGCCGGCGAGAAAACCGGCGATGCCGCGCATCGCTCCCTCTCCCCCAACCGCGTTGGGGGAGAGGGTTGGGGTGAGGGGGCGACGCTCGGCACCACCTCGATCTCGACGAAGCGCGAGGCGCAGCCCCTCACCCAACCCTCTCCCCCAAGCGAGCTTGGGGGAGAGGGCTTGAGCGAAAGCAAATGCAGCGCCGCGAGCATCAGGAACAAATGCACGACTTCCGGCCACAGCCACTGCGCGTACGCCGCGGTCGAGGGATTCAACACGAACAACGCCGCGGCGAGATTCGCCGCGCGCCGCCGCCCGTCGCAGGCGAGCCACAGCGCGCGCAGCAGGCCCGCGCAGCCGAGCAGCAGCGCGGTCTGCACGAGCTGCACCGCGACGACGTTCGTATCGAGCGCGCGCAGAAACCACGCCTGCAGCGGCGGCCACAGATACGACTGCGCGAACGGCGCGAGCTCGGGCGCATCGCGCGCCCAGCCCGAATAGATCACCTCGTCGCCGGCGAGCGTCTTGGCGCCATGGCCCCAGTACAGCCACCAGAGCAGCGCCTGTTCGAGCGTATACAACGCCAGAAAGGCAAACCACCAGGCGCGCCGCCGCGCGGCGGGAGACATTTCTACGTATTACTTCGGCGCCGCGGCGCGGCGCTTGGCCGCCGCCTTGAACACCGGCGTGAACTTCTCGCGCACGCCCGTCGTCGAGATCGATTCGACGTAGTACCAGTAGTCCTTGCACGGATCGATCGTGTCGTCGCGGAACTCGTACTTCTTCGTTTCGTCGGTCGTGCCGGCGCCGGCGAGCGGCGATGCGGTGAGCTTCGTGAACGGACCTTCCTCGGCATCGCCGCGGAACACGTCGTAGCCGAAATTCTCGACTTCGCTCGCCGTCGTCCAGCGCGGCGTATTGGCCAGGCGTTCTTCCTTCGCCACCGCGCTCTGGTCGCCGCACGCGCCTTCCGGCGGCAGCGCGGCGGCGGCGGGCGCGGCCGGCGGTGTCGCGAGCGCGGCGGCCGGCGCCGCGGGTTTCGCCGCCTCGGCAGCGGGCTTCTGATCGGACGGCGGAGCGCTGCAGGCACCGAGAACGACGGCGAAAGCGAACGGAACGGCGAATCGGCGCATGGGAACTCCAGCTGTGACGGACGAATCGGGAGGCGCCGTTGCGGCGCCGCGGGCATGGACAACGAGGACCGTCCGCAACGATAGTCGGCGCATGCTTTCCTTGCAAACCCTCGCACGCGCCACGCTGCTCTGCCTCGCCCTGGTCGCGCCGTCCGCGCGGGCGCTCGACTTCTCGATCGCCATCACGCCCGACGACGCGCTGTATCCCGTGTTCGACCTGTCCCAGGGCCGTCCCGCCGCGCGCGCCGAAACCACCATCGTCGGCGCCGGCACGGGGCTCGTGCAGATCGAACGCGTCGCCGCGCGCGACGGCGAGCGCGTCGCGCTCGCCATCCGCTCGCCGTGGCTCGCGCAAGCGGCATCGCTCGACGCCACGCTCCCGCGCGCCGGCGAGCGTTATCGCCTGCGGCCGGCGCTGGAATGGAACACCGCCGCGCTCGCGCGCCTCGCCGCGCCGCAGGCCATCGCGCTCGACGTCGAGTTCGCCGTCGACGGCACGACCGAGCGCCGCAGCCAGCCGGCGCGCCTGCATCCGCTCGGCGAAGCGCTGTACTACGTGCGCGCCGGCAACGCCGAGGTCGACCTCGGCTGGATCTTCGCCGCGTACGCGGACCCGAGTTCGCGCATCGTCGACGCCATTCTCGACGCCGCGCGCGAACGCCATCCCGATCTCGCGTTCGACGCGCGCGGGCGCAGCCGCGCCGATACGCTCGCGCTCGCGTTCGCGATCTGGGAAGTGCTCGAGCGCCACGGCCTGCGCTACGCCGACGAAGATCCCGGCGTCGCGCGCGGGCCGACCGCGTGGAGCCAGCGCGTGCGCCTGCACGAGGACGTGTGGCGCGAACGCCGCGCGAACTGCCTCGACGGCAGCCTGCTGATCGCCGCGGCGCTCGAACGCATCGGCGTCGGCAGCGCGCTGATCCTCGTCCCCGGTCACGCGCTGCTCGCGTTCCACGGCGAATCCGGCGACGATGCGCCGCTGTTCGTCGAGACGACGCTGCTCGGCAAGCGCAGCCTGCCGCCGAGGCCGCGCGCGTCCTTCGCCGACCGTCTCGCCGGCTTCGATCCGCGCGCGATGGACAGCTTCGACGCCGCGCTCGCCGCGGGCCGCGCGCGTTACGCACGCGAGTCGGCCGGCTTCCGCCGGCGCAATCCCGACTACCAGTGGATCGACCTGCCGACCGCGCGGGCCTATGGCATCATTCCGCTCGCCGCGGGCGCCGCCGCGAGCGCGGGCGCCGCGCCGGGTGCCGCGCGCCGAACGTCCCGATGACCGCCGAACGACCGATCGACCACGACACGCTGCGCCGCGAAATCCGCGCCGAAGCCGAAGCGCTGCCGCCCGCGCGGTCGGCGCCCGCCGGGCCCGTCGCGCCGGCACCGGCGGCGAACGCCGCACTGCCGTACGACCATCCGCAGCGTACGTCGTACGCGCTCGGCGATTTCGTCAATGTGCACAACGAGGCGTTTGTCGAAATGGCGTACCGCTGCCTGCTCAAGCGCGCGCCCGACCCCAACGGCATGCTCGAACTGATGGAACGTCTCGTCGACGGCGACAGCAAGATCGCGATCCTCGGCGACGTGCGCTGGTCGCGCGAAGGGCGCGGCTTCGGCGTGCACGTCGCAGGCCTCGCATGGCGCTATCGCTTCTGGCGCGTCACGCGCTGGCCGGTCGTCGGCGGCATCGTCGAACGGCTGGCGCTCGTCGCCGAACTGCCGCAGATCGCACGCGAACAGCGCCGGCTCGGCCAGGCGCTGGCCCGTCACGGCGACGCGGCGAACGGCGACGATCTCGTCGCCGAACTGCGTGCGCTGCGCGACGAGGTCGCGGCGCTGCGCGCGGCGCACAAGGCGCGCGACGACTCGTGAAGATCGCGCTGCTCGCCCCGTCGCTGTCGGCGTTCGACGCGGTCGGCACCGACGTGCTCGAAATGGCCGCGGCGCTGCGCGCGGCCGGCCACGACGTGCGCCTGTACGCCGACAACGCCACCGGCATCGCGCAAGCCGTGCACGCGCCGGCCGGTTTCGACGCGTGGCTCGGCCCGCGCGACGCCGTGATCTACCACTATTCGATCGGCTGGCCGCGCATCGAGGCGATGCTCGAAAAGACGCGCGCGCGCCGCGTGCTGCGCTATCACAACATCACGCCGCCGGAATTCTTCCACGGGTATTCGCGCGACCACGTGCGCACCTGTGCCGCCGGGCGCGCGAGCCTGCCGCGCCTGTCGACGATGGGTTTCGACCTCGCGCTCGCCTGCTCGCGCTACAACCTCGACGAACTCGTCGCGCACGGCTTTCCGGCCGGACGCGGTCGCGTGCTCGCACCGTTCCACCAGATCGAGCGCCTGCTCGACTTGCCCGGCGACACCGACCTCGTCGACCGCTACAACGACGGCCGCCGCAATATCCTGATGCTCGGCCGCGTCGCGCCGAACAAGGGCCACCTCGCGGTGATCGACGCGTTCGCGTGCTACCGCCGCGCGTACGACGACGGCGCGCGCCTGTTGATCGTCGGCAAGCAGGATCGCCGGCTTGCCACGTACACGCGCCGATTGTTCGCGCACGTCGCGGCGCAGGGCATCGCGAGCCACGTGCACTTTCTCGACAACGTCGACGATGCGCGCCTGAAAAGCCTGTGGCTCGGCGCCGACGCGCTGCTGATGCTGTCCGAGCACGAGGGCTTCTGCGTGCCGCTGGTCGAAGCGATGGCGTTCGGCGTGCCGATCGTCGCGCGCGCGACGAGCGCGATTCCCGACACGCTCGGCGACGCGGGCCTGCTATGGGACGACACCGATCCGCGTATCTACGCCGCGAGTCTCGCGCGCATCTTCCGCGACGCCGACCTTGCGCAGGCGCTGCGCGACGCGGGTCGCGCGCGCTATCGACAGGCGTTTCGCCGCACGATCGGCGTCGCGCGTCTCCACGACGCGATCGGCGCGCTCGCATGAGCCGCATCGCGATCGTCGTGCAGCGCTGCCACGCCGACGTCGTCGGCGGTTCCGAAGCGCTCGCGTGGCAGTACGCGCAGCTGCTCGGCGAGCGCTGCGACGTCGAGATCCTGACGAGCTGCGCGCTCGACTACCGCACGTGGGACAACGCGCTGCCGGCCGGCGTCGAAACGCGCGACGGCGTGACGATCCGCCGTTTCGAAAGCGCCTGGCCGCGCGGTCGCTGGTTCGGCGACCTGCACCGGCGGCTTCTGGCGACCTACCGCGACAATGCACAACGCGGCGTCGTGGAAAAAGTACCGTGGCGCCCGCAGCTCGCCGAAGCGTTCATCCGCGCGCAGGGACCGTGGTGTCCGGGCCTGATCGATCATCTGGCCGAACGCCACGACGACTACGCCGCGATCGTGTTCTGCACCTACCTCTACCCGACGACGTACTACGGCATGGCGGCGGTTCCGCGCGCCAAGCGCGTGCTCGTGCCGACGCTGCACGACGAGCCGCCTGCCTATCTGCGGGTGTTCGCGCGCGCGGCGCGCGATACGGCGAACGTCGTCTGGCTGACGCAGGCCGAACGCGAACTCGGGCGGCGCCTCTGGCACGTCGAACACGGCGACGTCGTCGGCATGGCGGTGGCGTCGACGCCGGCCGCGCCCGAGCGCCGCGACGTGCCGTATCTCCTGTACTGCGGCCGCATCGACGAAGCGAAGGGCTGCCGCGAACTGATCGACGCGTTCGTGCGCTACCGGCGTGATCACCGCGCGCCGCTCGATCTCGTGCTGACCGGCAGCGACCACCTCGGCGTGCCGTCGCGCGACGACGTGCAGTATCTCGGCTACGTCGACGACGCGCGCAAGGCCGCGCTGATGGCCGGCGCGACCGCGTTCGTGATGCCGTCGCCGTACGAGAGCTTCAGCATCGTCACGCTCGAGGCTATGGCGCAGGGCGCGCCGGTGATCGCGAACGGCGACTGCGCCGTGCTGGCCGAGCACATCGCGCGTTCGGGAGCGGGTTGGACGTACCGCGGGCGCGACGAATTCGTGCGGCGCATCGGCGAGGCGGTGGCCGTCGACGCCGATGCCCGATCGGAACTCGGCGCGCGAGGGCGGTGCTACGTCGAGAGCCACTACGCCACCGCGAACATCGCGCGGGCTTTGTCCGCGGCGATCGGGCGCTAGACCGCTTCGAACCGCAGCACGAACAACGCGCCGCCCAGCGTCTCGGATTTGCGCACGCTCATCGTGCCGCGATAGCCCTTGACGATGTCCTGCACGATCGCAAGGCCGATGCCGTGGCCCTGCACGCGTTCGTCGCCGCGCACGCCGCGACGCAGCACATGTTCCACTTTTTCTTGCGGAATGCCGGGGCCGTCGTCCTCGACGCGCAGCTCCACGCCCGCGCGGCGCATGCGCGGCGCCTTGAGCACGTGCGCGGTGAACAGCACGCGCCGATCGGCCCACTTGAACGCGTTTTCGAGCAGGTTGCCGAGGAGTTCCATGAGGTCGCCGCGCGCGCCGAAGAAGCGTGCGTCCGAGTCGATCTCGAACTCGCACAGGATGCGCTTGCTCGCGTAGACCTTTTCCAGGCTCGTGACGATGCCCTCGGCCGCGACGTCGAGCGCGAGCGGCGTGGAGAACACCTGATGCCGCGACGCCGTCGCGCGCGACAGCTGGTACGCGACGATGTCATGCATGCGCTGCGTCTGGCTTGCGACGGTCTGGCGCAGGCTGTCCTCGTCGCCGGCGCTGTCGAGTTCGCTGCGCATCACCGCAAGCGGCGTTTTCAGACTGTGCGCGAGGTCGGACATCGTGTTGCGATAGCGCGCCAGCTGCTCGCTGCCGAATTCGATCAGTTCGTTCAAGCTCGCCGTGAGGCGGTCGAGTTCCGGCGGATACGCGCCGGACAGGCGCTCGGCGTCGCCGTTCATCACGCTGTCGACGTCGCGCACGACGCGCCGCAGCGGCGACAGACCCCATCGCAAAAGTGCAATCTGCAGCAAAAGCAAAACCACCGCGAGCGCGCCGAGCCAGCGCGCGAGCGTGCGGCGGAACGCGGCGACCTGGCGATGGAACTGCTGTTCGCTTTCGGCCACGTACAACGTCAGCGCGGTCGGCTTGCGCTCGTCGACTTCCCACGACACGCCCTGGCTCAGCACGAACATGCGTCCGACCGCCGTTTCGACCGGCCCTTCGAAGCGCGTTTCGCCGACCGGCAGCTGCGCGACGAACGGCAGGTCGCGACCGAGCGACGACGGCGATTCCCAGCGCAGCGCGCCGTCGGCGCCGCCGAGGATCACCGCGTACAGGCCCGAGCCGGGTCGGTTGAATTCGGGATCGGGCAGCGTTTCGGGCGGCAGGAGCTTCGTGCCGCGCGGCACGTCGGAACCGGCGAGGTACGCGTAGATGTAGCTCTGCAGGCGATCGCGCAGCGCCGCGACCGTGGCTTCGTAATACGCGCGATCGAGCGCGAAACCGGTGACGCCGAGAAACGCCGCGAGCGCGGCGCCGGCGGCGAGCGTCGAACGCGCCTGCAGCGACAGCGGCCGGCGCGCCGCCATCGACGCCTTCATCGACTTGACCGATCTCATCGGCGCACGCGCGCGCGCCGCGGCGCGCCGCGGGGGCGTTCAACGCGAACGGCGCGGCGCGCCGAAGGGTCTGGATTCACTGGACCCCGGCTTCGTTTTCAGGGGTTTCGGCGTTGTCGGTGCGCGGAATCGCGAAGCGGTAGCCGCGACCGCGCACGGTTTCGATCGGCTTCAAGTTGCCTTCCGGATCGAGCTTGCGGCGCAGGCGGCCGATGAACACTTCGAGCACGTTCGAATCGCGGTCGAAATCCTGCTGGTAGATGTGCTCGGTGAGATCGGCCTTCGACACCAGTTCGCCGGCGTGCAGCATCAGGTATTCGATCACCTTGTATTCGTAGCTCGTCAGATCCACGGGCTTGCCTTCCACGGTGATACTTTGCGCCGTCGTATCCAATACCACAGGGCCGCATTCGAGCACGGGCTTGGTCCAGCCGGTGGCGCGGCGCACGAGCGCGTTCAGGCGCGCGAGCAGTTCCTCGACGTGAAAGGGCTTGACGAGATAGTCGTCGGCGCCGGCTTTGAGGCCTTCCACCTTGTCCTGCCAGCTGGAACGCGCGGTCAGGATGATGATCGGGTAGCGCTGGCCGCCGTCGCGCAGCGCCTTGACCAGTTCCATGCCGGGACGCTTCGGCAGGCCGAGATCGATCACCGCGACGTCGAACGGCATCTCGCGCCCGAGGTACAGGCCTTCGTCGCCGTCGGCGGCGCAGTCGACCGCATACCCTTCCCGCTTAAGGCGCGCAGCCAGCGTTTCGCGCAGCGGCGCTTCGTCTTCAACCAGCAGGACTCGCATTTCGGATCTCCTTTTCGTCTGCGGCAATCTTCAGCACCTGGACCTTTCCGTCGCGGGTGAGAAGCTTGATCCGGTAAAGTTTTTTCTTGCCGATGGTGACTTCCTCGGCCTTGAGCACTCGCCCCTGGATCTCTTTCTGCACGCGTTCGACCACGTCTTCGAGACTAAGGTCCGCACGCGCCTGCCGTCCGAACGCCGCGAAGGCGATCAGACCGAGCGCCAGCACGGTCTTGGTCGGTCGAAAACTCATGCGTTCAGTTTAGCGAGGGTGTCCGAGTCTCGATAGCACGGATTGAATTGCGCCTGAATCCGCCACGCCCGGCCACGGCTTTGCGTCGCGTCCGCTTCGGACGCGCCCTGGCTACCGGTTACCTGTAAAAAAAACGTTCACCGGATCGGGCCGGCCGCGCTTTCCGGCCTAGAAGATTTCGCCGACGCAACAGCGCAGGCTGCCGCCGGCCTTCTCGATTTCCGGCAGCGCCACCGCTTCGAGCGCAAAACCGGCGTCGGCGAGCACCGCGCGCTGCACGCCGGACAGCGACGCCGCGGCGCGCGCGCTCATCCAGACGCTGGAATCGGACAGCGCAATGCAATTGCCGGCGTAGTCGGCCTTCTGCGCCGGCGTGAGCGTGACGACGCGCGGCGCGTACGCCCGCGCGATCGCCGCGGCGGCGGCGGGATCGGCGAAACCGTCCGGCGCGATCACGAGCGCGCGGCCGGCCAGCACCGACATCACGACGTTCGTGTGGTATTCGCCGGGCGCGAGATCGAAACAGTACGTCAGCGCGAGATCGAACGCGTCGTGCATCGCCGCGGCGCCCGCGGCGTCGCAGCGTTCGGAAAGACCGCAGTAGCCGATGCCGCGCGCGCGGTCGATCACGAGCGAACCGGTGAGTTCGGCCACGCCGTCGAGCGTCGACAGATCCACCTCGCGATAACGCAGCACGCCGCGGAAGAAGCCGCGGATGTCGTCGCGATCGGCCTCGCGCTGGCGCACCGCGTGGCGCATGCGGCCGACGATCGCGCGGCCCGGTGCCGTCGCGAACACGTTGTTCGGAAACACCGCGTCCGGGGTTTCGGGGTTGCCGGGAAACGTCACCGTCGGCAGCGCGGTGCCGACGCGCCGCGCGAGTTCCGCATGCTCGGCGAGCGCCGCGTTCGCATCGACCGACGACTGCATCGCCATGTAGCGGTTGTCCTGCGCCGATTCGTCGGCGAGACGAAACGCGAGCGGCGCGACGAGAAACGCGCCGCGTGCGGACGCGGGACGGTTCGGCGGCAGCGTTGCAAATGCGGCAAGAAATTCGGCGGCGGTGCGAACGATCACGTCAGACATCCGTGGCGGTGGTGGGCAGAACGAGCGTCCAGAGCGGCTCGTCGTCGGAGTCGGGCGGCGACTGCGCGACGAAGCCGCGATTGCGGCCTTCGCGCTTGGCGCGGTACAGCGCGGCGTCCGCGAAGCGCAGGCACGCGTCGAGACTTTGAGACGCCGGCGCGTCCGGATCGAACGGAAACGCGCACGCACCGATCGAACACGTGACGACCAGCGGCGGCTGGCCCGTGACGACGAACGGCGTGCCGCCGACGACGTCGAGGATGCGTCCGGCACTCGCGGCGGGGCCGGCGCGATCGTCGCCGAACAGCACGAGCAGGAATTCCTCGCCGCCCCAGCGCATCAGCTGATCGCCGTCGCGCGTCGCGCCGCGCAGCCGCGCGGCCAGCTCCACGAGTACCGCGTCGCCGACGTCGTGGCCGTAGCGGTCGTTGATCTGCTTGAAGTAGTCGCAGTCGATCAGCACGAGGCCGATCGCCGTGTCGCGATCGCCGTCCTCGACGCGGCGCAGCACGCGCGCGCAGGCGGCCGGCATTTCGAGCGCGAAATGGCGGCGGTTCCATAGGCCGGTCAGCGGATCGGTCAGCGACGCGTGTTCGAGGCGGCGGTTCGCGTCGGCGAGTTCGCGCGTGCGCGACGCGACGTCGCGTTCGAGCAGCGCGGCGCGGCGCTGCAACGCGCGGTTGCGCCAGCGGCCGAACGCGACGCCGGCGAGCACCAGCAGCACGGCCCAGGCCGCGAGCGCGGTGCGCGTTTTCCACCACGGCGCGCGCACATGGAACGGAATCTCGATCGGGCTCGCCTCGACGCCGTCGGCGTCGCGCGCCGACAGGCGCAGGCGGTAGTCGCCCGGCGGCAGGCGGCTGAAGCCGAAGCGGCTGTCGGCCGTCCACACCGCGTTCTGGTTGCGCAGGCCGTCGAGTTCGGCGCGGTAGCGAATCTGCTCGGGCCGTTCGTACGACAGCAGCGCGAGTTCCACCTGCACGCCATCGTCGCCGGCCGCGAGCGACACGCCCGGCGTCAGCGGCGTGCCGCGCTCAGTGTGCGCGGCGCGCAGGCGCAGCGGCGACGCCGGTGCGGGCGGCGCTTCGCTCGCGGGGTCGTACAGCGCGAGCCCGTCGACGCCGCCGGCCCACACGCGGCCGGCCGCGTCGACGAAGCTCGCGCGATTGAATTCGAGGCCCGGCAGGCCGTCTTCGATGCCGAACTGCGCCTGCGCGACCGGCGCGAGCGACGCGCCGGAAAACGTATACCTCGTGACTCCGGCCGAGCCGAACACGTACAGGCGGTCGCGGCCGTCGAACGCGAGGTGATAGATCTGCCCCGGCGGTCGCGACGACGCCGGCATCGTCTCGCAGGCGATCGCGCCGCCGACGGCGATGCGCGTAATCCCGCCGCGCGTCGCCGCCCACAGCATCGTGCGGCCGTCCGCGTCGGCGCGGCGCTTCACGTCCATCAGCTCGGGATGCGGCAGACAACCGTCCGGCACGGCGTGCCAGGCGTTCCCTTCGCGCCAGCCGAGGCCGTCGGACGTCGCGGCCCAGAGCCGCTCGGTCGCGTCCGTCGCCGGCGCATGCAGCAGCTCGCGCACGAGCGGATCGCCGCCGAATGCCGGCAACGGCTCGACCGCCACGACGCCGCGTTCGAGCCGGGCGAGGCCGTGGCGCGTAGCGATCCACAACCGGTCGCCGTTCGCGTCGTGCTCGGGTTCGACGTCGAGCACCGTGAGGCCCGGCAACGCGGAGTTGTCGACCGAATACTGCGCGACGCCGTCGCGGCCGAGACCGAGCAGGCCCTGGTCGGTGCCGAACCACAACCGCTCGCCGTCGCGCACGGCCGAAAACGCGATGCGGCGATCGTGCGGCGGCGGCAGCACGCGCTGCCAGCGGCCGTCGACCCAGCGAGCCGGCCCTTCGATCGTGCCGACCCAATACGTGTCGAGACCATCGGGAAACCGCGCGCGCCCCATGCCGAAGACGACGCGATGCGGCAGGCCGTGGCGCTCGTCGAGCGCGCTCCAGCGCGACGGCTCGCGACGCGCGACGCCGCTCGACGTGGTACCGACCCACAGCAGCCGGTGCCCCGCCGCAGCGCCGGTTTCGAGCACGCTGCGGATGGAATCCTCCGGCAAGCCTTCGGCGCGCGTCGTCAATCGCACGCTGCCGTCCTCGCGCAATTCGGCGAGACCGGCGCGCAGGCCGACGCGCAACAGCGGCGCGCCGGCGCCATCGGTGCCCGGCACGATCGGCGCGGCGCTGCCTTCGGGAAAGCCCGTGGTCGCGTCGTAGACGACGAGCCGGCCGCCGGACAAACGCGCGAGGCCGCGCCCGGTGCCGATCCACAGGTCGCGGCCGTCGGCACCGCCCCATTGCGCGAGCGATCGCACGGCGTCGTTCGACAGGCCGTCGGCCTTGCCGAGGTGCCAGTCCGACAGCGCCGGCTGCGGTGAATCGGGCGCGTCGAGACGATACAGGCCGTCGAGGTTCGTGCCGATCCACAGCGCGTCGCCGTTCGGCCCGGTGCCGCGATGCAGCGCCGCGACTTCGAGCGTCTGCGTGCCGACGAGCACCGCGCACTGCGATGCGTTGCAGCGATACGCGCCGCGCGGCGTGCCGGCGTAGACGCTCGCGCCGTCGCGCACCGCGAGCGCTTCGAGCGGCAGGTCGGCCGGCCATCCGGCCGATGCGGCGAGCGCGCCGGACGGCTCGCGGCGCCACAGGCCCGCGCTGTCGGTGCCGATCCACAGCGCGCCGTCGTCGGTGGCCGCGAGATGCGTCGTGAACGGCCGCACGCCACCGGGCTCGGGCAAGTCGATGCGATGCCACGCGCGGCCGTCGAACTGCGCGACGCCGTCCTCGGTCGCGGCGTAGACGTAGCCGTCGCGGTCCTGCGCGAGCGCCAGCACGGTGTTCTGCGGCAGGCCCTGCTGCGTGGAGTAGCGGCGCAGCGCTTCCCAGCGCAGGTCGACGCGCCGCTCGGGCGCGGGGCCGGCGACGCGTTCGAGCGCGGGCGCCGCCGCACAAGGCAGCGCGATCAGCAGCGCGAACGCGGCCTCAAGCGGCCGCGAGCGGCGCATGGGTCATATCCATCGCCGCGAGCAGCACGTCGACGCCGGCGTCGGCGCGATGCGAGCGTTCGCTCAGCACGCGCCGGAACGCGCGCGCGCCGGGCAGACCCTGGTACAGGCCGAGTATGTGCCGCGCGATGTGCTTGAACGCCGTGTCGCGCGTGCGCTCGGTTTCGATGTACGGAATCAGCGCGCGCAGCACCGCGTCGCGCGGCGGCGGCGCGACGCCGTACAGCGCCTCCTCGACGCGCGCGAGCACGTACGGATCGTGATACGCCGCGCGGCCGAGCATCACGCCGTCGACGTGGCGCAGATGTTCGACGACGGCGTCGACGGTGGTGATGCCGCCGTTGATGACGACGCAAAGATCCGGAAAATCCTTTTTCAACTGGTATACGCGCTCGTAGTTGAGCGGCGGCACCTCGCGATTCTCCTTCGGCGACAGGCCTTGCAGCCAGGCTTTGCGCGCGTGCACGACGAGCGTTTCGACGCCGGCGCCGATCATGCGTTCGGTGAAGTGCTGGAGGTCGGCGTAGTCGTCCTGGTCGTCGACGCCGATGCGACATTTGACGGTGACGGGCACCGCCACGGCGTCGCGCATCGCGCGGACGCAGTCGGCGACGAGCGCGGGCTCGCGCATCAGGCAGGCGCCGAAGCGGCCGGACTGCACGCGATCGGAAGGGCAGCCGACGTTGAGATTGATCTCGACGTAACCGGCGTCGGCGCCGTAACGCGCGGCGCGGGCGAGTTCGGCGGGATCGGAACCGCCGAGCTGCAAGGCGAGCGGCTGTTCGAAATCGCAATGTTCGAGCAGATGCGTGCGATGACCGTGCGTCAACGCGGCCGACGTGACCATCTCGGTGTACAGCCGCGCGTGCGGCGACAGCAAGCGGTGGAAGTAGCGGCAGTGACGGTCGGTCCAGTCCATCATCGGGGCGACGGAGAGGCGCCAGGGCTGTGGGCTGGGCGGGGTGTTGGGGCTGGGCATGCCCGTAGTTTAGTAGGTGGCGGGAGGGAGTGCTCGCGCCGGGCGGTTTGCCGAGCCTGTCGCTGCGACGTGGGTCAAGCGCTCTGCTGATGAGGGTCGGGGAATCTTCGATGGACGCGGACGCCGCGTCGGTGGGAAGTCCGTCGATCAGGCCCGTCGCGGACAAAGTCGACGAGTACCGGTCGTCAATGGAGCACGAGCCGCACGAATGCGACAAACAACACGGTGGCGAGGACTGCCAACACGCCTAACTGCCAGCGGTTAAAAACGACCCGTCGGCTGACGGCAAGCCCGAGCATCGACAGGATGAAAGCGCATGCTGTCGCCGACAAACCCACATGCAGCCGTTCATGCAGGCCTGCAGCTACAGCCAGAAGTATCCCGCCGACGAACCCGACGACGGCGATGATCGTCATGCTGAAGATCAGGACGGCTCTCTGCATGGCGGACGGGCCTTTGAGACGGAAGGTGGTTTGGCGGGCGGCCTTCTATCGAGGCACGGCTGCAACGGTAGTTCACTTTCCTGTCGGACGTCGCCGAAGCCAGTTCGTCACGCCTGTTCACAAAGCACCATTGCGACAAGCCCAGCGAGTGCCGATCATTCGTCGATACCGAACTCGCGAGTCGATTGCCGGACAAGGACGCATGATCGAAACGGTCCACGCCGAACGCTTCGACCACCAGGCAGCTCACGGCAGAACCGAGCCGCTGTTTCTTTCGTGTCGGCGCGCGAGCGGCGAATCGATCGATGTCGTGGCCAAGTTCACTTGGGCGCATTGCACACGCGGCGGACTGACACGCGAAGTCATCGCAAGCCTGTTGCTCCAGGATCTCGGCATTCCCGCAGCAACACCTCTGCTCGTCGAGTTCGACGATTTCCTCGCAGATTCGCTGCAACTGATCGGACAACCCCAACTTGCTGCGAGGGTTCGATCGTCAGTGACACCTGCTTACGGATCGAAAGTACTTGGAACCGGATACGCGTTATGCACCGAGGATTCGGCAACCGGAAGCCTCGGTCGGCAGGCAGCCGACGCCTGGGCGTTCGATCAGCTGATCTTGAACCCTGATCGGCGGCCAACGAAACCGAATTGCCTGACGAATGGTATGCAGATTGCACTGATTGACCACGAACTTGCGTTGGATGTCGTCGGCATCGGCATCCTGGTTCCGGCCCCTTGGGCCACGCCTTTGACATTTTTGGGATCGGAGTCCGAACATGTCTTCGAACGAGCGATCAAGGGCCGGGGATTCGATCTTGGCGAGCTTGAGCAGCGGTGGCGAGGAATAGGCGAGGAACGCATTCGTGGCTACGCCGCTTGCGTGCCTGCCGCGTGGAACGACGGTACGGAAACATTGAAGGAAATCGTGGAATACTTGGCGGCCCTGCAGATGAATCTTTCGGCAGCGTTCGATCGACTGAGGAAGGTGTTGTCATGAACCATCGCATCGTCTACGCCTATGCCGTGCTGCGGTACCTGCATGACGTCGTCTCAGGCGAACGACTGAACGTCGGAGTTGTCGTGCTGTCCCCGACATCAGGCAAGCTCATCGCCCGATTCGCCCCCAATCTGGAACGCGTGGTCGGCGCATTCCCTTCGGCCAG
Organism: Tahibacter soli; assembly: GCF_025717065.2. Taxonomy (GTDB): domain Bacteria; phylum Pseudomonadota; class Gammaproteobacteria; order Xanthomonadales; family Rhodanobacteraceae; genus Tahibacter; species Tahibacter soli. The sequence goes on from NZ_JAOVZO020000018.1 coordinate 363,565, forward strand.
TCATTCCGGGCTGAAGGCTGCGCTCGCGTCGATCGAATCGAGGATCGACAGAGTGAATGCCACCGAAGGCATGACGCTGCCTGACCTCCTGGCTCGTGTGCTGCCGCCGGACGACAGCAGCTTCCAATGGTCCGAACCGGGCTCCGGTGTAACGATCGACATCAACTCCGTGCTTGAGGAATTGCACGAGCGATTCGTGACACGCCACGCGCGCAGCTATACCGAACCGCTTGACGCTCTGCAAACGGGCGATCTTTATGCGGTCGCCCCGGGCTGGACCAACAAGACCCTCGCCTGCAACGACCTCGGCGACTGGCAAGAGATCGAAGCCGCTGCAGGCGGCGCGCCATGACGCTCAATGCAAAGCTGGACAGGGCCGTCAAATGCCTGTTCATCGAGGATGTCGTGCTGAAGTCGATCGATGCACGGCTGAACGACGACGTGCGTCCGGGCATCAACCTGTTTCCGAACGATCGCGTTTCGATCCAGATGCGCGGACCGACATGCGTCGCAATCGTACCGTACAAGCACGTCTCCGATGACAAGGAACGCGTCGTTTTCGAAGTGCAGATGGCATTGCGAATTCTCCGGGGCACTACCGAGACGCTTGCGGCTTTTACAAAAGACGAGATCGATACGTACGTCCTTGCGACGATCGAAACGTCGTTCTTTTGCTACTACGAGCAACGCACGCCCGACGATGCCCCCCTCGACGCAGAGTCTCTCGTCGAGTTCGGCGCGCATAACGTTACATTTCAGCTATGGCCGTACTGGCGAGAGGCGGTACACGCCGCATGCAGCCGTATGTGCTTGCCCCGTATCGTGCTGCCTACGTATCGTCTGAAGAAATCTGCCGAGGCCCCATCACCGGCCTCGCCACCTGCCCAAGCACAATTGTCATTGACGCCTAACGACGCACCGCCCTCGTCGATTTGACTCCGCGCAGCATGGGTATCACTGCGAAGCTGCGTCAATCAGGTGACTCCCTCGTTCTTACGATTCCGAAGGCGATAGTCCGGTCCACAGGCCTCAAAGCCGGATCGATCGTCGAACTGGCGGTCGAGGGGCGTGCCCTGGCCGTTGCTCCCGTTCGGCGCAGCCTCGCTGATCGATTGGCGAACAGCCCGAAGTCACCAGCGGCATGGACGCGCGATGGCGAATGGCTCGGCGACACGGCGGCCGGGCGAGAACTGCTGTGATCGGAATGGAACGCCCATCTGCTGCACGACTCCCGCGCTGAAAGCGCTCGCCCTGCTCGCGCGGCACCTACCTTGCGGCTGATCACGTCAGGCCTTGACCGGCCAGATGGGATCGTCGTTGTCGTCGTAGCGGACACCGAAGTTGATGCAGGAAAGCTCACCGAGCTGGAACTGCAACTCTACCCAGGAGTCCCGGAAAGTCAGCGACTCAAAGTGGTTGTAGTCATCCAGCTCGGGTGCCTCGCCCAAGGAGCGGGTGAGCAGCGCCACGAGCTCGTCCCGGGGCATCAGCCATGGGGATCTCCCCAATAGGATCGAATCCCGGTTGTGCACTTCCATCCAGCCGAGTCGATTGTCGTTGCCCGACTCAGACTTGAGAACGAGCTTGAGCGCGAAGTACTGAACCTCTCGGCAGTCCGAGGCCGTCAGATAGCTCTTGTTCGGGAATCCGAGTTGCTCGAACACCTCGGACTTGGTCATACCGAAGTGCAGCATGTCCAGGCCGGTACCCGGGATGATTTCGATCAAGGCAGAACTTCACTCATACCCCGGCGGGGCGGGACGGCGTCAGTATGGCTTGGGTTTCCGGAGCTTTCCTAGCCGGCGCTGCGCCTTTCTCTGATGCTCTCCGCGGCAGGGATCTTCCATACACCGGGCACAGCCGGGAAGCCTGTTGCGACGCAGCCTGCCTCGCCGCCCCGCACTTCAGGCGAACCGAGACGGCTGACGAACTTTGGGTGTCCAAGATTCCGCACGCGAAGGTGATCCTACGTCACACGCGCTCAACGGAGCTAATGTATACGAATGAACACTTTGCTGATGCTTATGGCGGAGTACGGGACTGGCCAGATCCCTCTATCCAAATGCGCCCACCTTTTTGGCCTAAGCACAGACGAGGCAGCGAAACGCGCTGGGAGACAATCTCTACCGGTACCGACGTTCCGAGCCGGAACACAAAAGTCGCCGTGGATGATCGATGCTGCACGACTTGCGACGTATCTCGATAGGCAAAAAGAAAGGGCAGAGTCCGACTGGGCGAAGCTAAATTGCCAGAGATAGCTTCAACAACTACACCAGGAACTGATTGCAGACCTCAACTAGCTGGGCTTGCTTTTCTACTGGTTTCGAAATTTCTTAAATCTTCTTTTATTTCAGCAAGGGTCAATCCGCGCTTGTGGAAAGGCGCTGTCTCACTGCTTTCGCCGAAGATGCCGAGTTTGGCAGCAAAGTCGACGTGAAAAATGCGGACACTCAAAGTCCTGGAGCGAAAAATGCGAACACTCAAAGTCCCACGCCGAAATCTCGCCGCGGTGCTGATAGGCGCCCTGCCGATCTTTCTTTGCACTTGGAAACCGTGCGTGGCGTCATCGCTCGACCAGCCGCCGTGGTACGTGGGGCGATGGCTTCTGGCCGAGGACGAAGACGGTTCCCGTCCGGGCACCGACCTCACCGAGTTCCGAGCCGACGGTCGCTTTGTCGTCTACGGGCCTGGCTGCACGGAGTCGGTGGTCGCGACCTACCACGTGCACAACGGCGACATTTTCGTGTCCGTGGAGATCCCGAACAAAGGGCCGCTGGCGATGGTTTTTCGGCCGAGCGCGGATCATGAGAAGCTCACGTACACCTCGCACCGAACGCGGAACAACGCCGTCTATCGCCGCGCTCCCGCTTCGATTTGCGACCCTAAATAGAATTCAATGTACCGGCCCGGCATGATGCGGGCCCGCAAAATCCGAGCACTCAAATCCCAGAAAAATCCGATGAAACTCGGCGACAGCCGCCCGATGCGTGGCCTCCCTGACGACGCCATGCTTCGGGCATGACGATCGCTCGCATGCACCTCGTTGACGCTCATACGACCGGCACCTATCACGTCGCTTCACGCTGCGTTCGTCGCGCGTGGCTATGCGGACGTGATCCGGTGACGGGCAGCGACTTCTCGCATCGCAAGCGCTGGATCGAAGAGCGCATCGTTGCCCTTGCAGCGCAATTCGCCGTGGCCATCTATGCGTACGCCGTGATGAGCAATCACGTTCATCTGGTCGTACGAACCGATCCCGAAGCCGCGCAACGATGGGATGCGGAAACCGTCCTGCGTCGCTGGTTCGCGGTATCGCCGCGCAAGCACGACACCGGCGAGACGCTGCGGCAGCGAATCGATGTCAGCATTGGGAATGAAGCGCAAATCGCCGAGTACCGATCGCGGCTCGGCAGCCTCAGCTGGTTCATGCGGGCACTGAACGAATCGGTCGCCCGTGCGGCCAACACCGAGGATGGTTGCAAGGGTCGATTCTGGGAGGGTCGATTCCGTTGCCAGGCGCTGCTCGACGATTCCGCCGTGCTGAGCGCAATGACGTACGTCGATCTGAATCCGCTTCGAGCACGCGTGGTCGACACACCGGAAGCGGCGCAGAACGTGTCGTTCCGGCAGCGGTTCGATGCGATGAAACACGCGAAGGCGCTCGACCGACCGCTGCAGCCGATCGCGGGCGACGGCCCGTTGTGCGGCGTCAGCGAAGTGGAATACTTGAAACTCGTCGACGAAACCGGACGCCTGATTCGCGGCGACAAGCCCGGCGCCATCGACCGATCGCTGCCGGGCATCGTTCGGCGGCTGGGTCTTTCGGAAAGCGCGTGGCTCGGCCAAGTGCAGGGTACGCAAACGCGCTACTGGCGAGTCATCGGGCAAGTCGAATCGTTCATCGACAAGGCCACCGAGCTGCAGCAACGTTGGCTGCAGGGGCTCGCGTTCGCGAGGCGACTGCGAGCTACGGTGAGCGTCGCGTAGTTCTTTGCGGGTGTCTGCACAACGTTCGCCCCGTAGGCTATTCGCCGATTTCGCTCTGCCACAAAGCTGCGGCACTCGCCGCGGGCAGCGTATCGAAGCGCGCCCGGAAAAGTACCTGCCAAGCCATGCGGTCACGTGGCTTACGCAGGTTCCGGAACTAATTTGCAAAGTCTGGGTGCAAAGTCTGGGTGTCCAGGATTTCCTTCCGCGGAATCGGACTGGAAGAAACTACGCACCCACGTTTGCGCGCCTTGAAGCATCGACTCGCTTACGCCGACTCCAAACACGATCGTATCGCTGCAAGCTAGGGCACCTTAGAAGCGTCGCCGTCCAACGAAGACGGCGGCCGTACGTCGTGCCCAAGTCCGAGCTCGTAAGTTAGATCGTCGATGCTGCCGACGCGCGAAGCAACCGCGCGCGGGGAGCCTTCCGGTACGTCGTCGTCCTCGGCGGCACCGGTCGATGCAGACGACGGAGGACGCTCTTCGACTTTTGCATACCGCTCTAGAAGGACTCCTCCTCCGATGCGGGTAAAGTCGAGCGCCCGCGCGATAACCCCTCCCTCAAGTCCCATCCAGTACGAGACCTTTGTATCTAGCGCAACTGCAGCGGTGAGGTCATCGATCAGTATTCCGGTATCCACACATTGCCGTCGCATGAAATCCAGATCTGCCGCCGAGTAGTAAAGCCGCCGCACGGCCTCGCCGCCCTTCTCTCGCTTGATATAGCGAAGCCCTCTCGCCCGCGAGAAGTCATCGTGCCGAAATGCGAAAACGCCACCCGGAAGCCACGACGCGTGAACAATCTCGTTGCGCGATTCGTAACATATGACAGCCCGCCGGAAAATATTTTCTGAGATTTTCCGTCCATTGGGGTCCAGATCCGCCCGCTCGTTATACAACGTCTTGGCCAGACGAACCAAGTCTCGGGCTGCGAGATCAGCGACTAGGATATCTTCCACACCCCTGCTCGAAACGCCGCCCTTCCTTAACAACTGTCGAATGAGTTTGACGACGGACGCGCACATCTGTTCAAACGCTGCCAAATAACGCCCAAGCGCCTCAAACCAAACCGCCGATTGCGATTCGTAGCGCCCTACTCGACGACCATCGTCAGCTCGTTGTTCCCTATATTTCTGCGCGGGGTTCTCTGCCAAATATGCATCGAGCTCATCTGCACGAACTATTTTCCAGATCGGTGTTCGAAAGGGAGAAAATATGTGCCCGTCTGGAAATGCTTCCGAGCCGCGCAGAGGCCTTCCATGCTCATCGCAATGGATCGCACGGAGCATGTTGTACAGTTGTTGAAGCGTCAACGTGCCGATCATTTCCGGAGTACCGGCGGATATTTCTATTACCGAACCCTCGCACACCGCGTATCGAACACCGTAATTCGCCGACTCGTGCTGGTTCATCGTTACTCACTTTATTGGGCCAAGGAATATACGAGACAGCGGGGAGCACTCACGAGCGAGACACTCGTGTCATGTCGGCAGATTGCGCGAGCTTCGCAGCAGCGTCCTTGAAGGTGCTATTGCAGTAGGGGTGAGCCCATTGCGCATTATCGCCGGCATCCTTTCCCCCATGTTTCAAATCCTTTTTATGGTCCATGGTCGATGTCCGGGCGTTAAGCTTACTTCCACAGATGCCACAGGTGAACGAAACGGCTAGCGCGTCTTTAAGGAATTTCCACTGCCGCAAACTCTTCGAGAATCCATTCGCTGATTGAGCAAGCACCGGACTGTACTTGACGAGCTTTTGATATTTGTCACTTAGACTGAGTGCTTCAAGCACTTCCGAACCACTACTACCTTGAATGAAGAGATTCAAGACGAACAAAAGGTAGTCCTTCAGTTGTCGATACCCCTTCGTCATACTGCCGTACTGTGTTGTCAATTGATTAATAAACCCCTTGTTCTCAGTCAGGAAGTCCTCGAATAAATGCCGTACGGATGTAAATTCATTCAACAGCCGCTCGTCCTCAAGATGCTTGACCAATACCGTAAAAGCCAAAACCGCCGTCGGCTGATGCCTTCCATTGGATGAGTAGAAATAGATAGCCGGATGGAGCGCCAGAGATGACGCGTGAGTACCTGTCAGCCGCCTCGCCATTTTGACGGCGTTCCGCATTACCCTGAGCGTATCCGCTTCGTTTGCGACCGTTACGCTTTCACTGTCCTTTCGTCGGGTCTTGGATGCATCGACAACTGGCAGTCCGTTCGCAATATTGACGAAGTCGAAGATAAGGGGGAGAGTCTGCGAACCGTATCCCGGCCCAGCCATCGGCAAGTCAGCCGTCCGGATAGGCGCCTCAAGCGGCGGGTTATACAGGGATGCATATATTTCCCTACCCAGCGACTCGACTTCTCGCCGACCCTTAATAGAGAATTTGTCCCAGTAGCGATGTCCAGACGCGTTGCGAACAATGGCACGCGCTGCGATAGCGTTTGGCTCAAAGCGTCCACTGAGAATGCGTAGCTCTGTTGGATCAATTTGTACCGCAGACCGATTTATCGTTAGAAACGCGCGCTCAGCTTTCTTTGAGTCCTGACCCGGAATCCAAAGCAAGGGAATCTTGCTATGACCCACTGCGCGCGCCCTAGCCGAATAAGATGGATTTGATCCCGGATTTTTAGATTCGGCGCGAATATCTTTCCACGACCCAATAGTTCCATTAATTAGTTCGCGCGTCTTTGCGGCGATCTTTTTGAGCGTCGGGAATGACGTTGTTGTAGAACTTAATTGACTCTTCGCCGTCACCATAGTCATCACACAACCACGCCATTACCGCACTTAGGCGATGCGCACCGTCGATTACGAAAGTCAAGCGCGCCGGCGATTGCCAGCATATCGCGGCCGGAATCAAGTCACCGTCTACGAAGCCAGCGATAAAATCCCTAACTGCCTCGGGCGTCCACGCCGCAGTTTCGCGCTGGAAATCGGGCTTTCGTAGCGTCGCGCAGAAGCTCTCGCCCTTCGTTAAGTCGGTCCGAGACGCGTCAGCCTTGCCGGCGCTGCCGGCCCAATCGACCCCCTCTACGGCGAGAAAATCCTCGCGGGGAATTAGGGCGTCGAGGTTAACCGTGTCAGCCATACCATGCGCTCCCTGGGCGACGTAGCTTTTTTGTACTCCTAGCATAGCCGACCGATTGTTGGCGGCGGTATTCCCACGCCAAGAACCAAGTCGCGCGCTACAAAGACGCTACGCTTTCCGCGAGCGCATGCGTAAATCTATGTTTGTAAAGACATAACTCTTGGTGGCGATCCAGTCCATCATTGGCCAACGAGTGCCAAGCGGTAGCCATGGCGCACCGGAAGCCCCGCAGCGCGAGGCTCCCGGCTAGTAGCTCTACAGTTTGGTCAGGACGACACGCCCCGGCGTGGCGACGATGCCGATCGCGTCGTTCGGGCCGAAACCGGCCTCCGACAGCCAATGCCCCCGCAACCGGATGTACGGGACCGCGCGGACGCCGGCGTAACGCTTTGCCTCGAGCGGCGGGTAGTACGCAGTGGAGACGTGCAGACGCTTTCGTATGGGGTTTGCTGCCGTAAGCTTGCGCTTGATCATGATCCACTCCTAACTAGTGGCTTGTGGTCAGCGAACGGCGTGGTTGGCGCCACGCCGTTCGCGCTCTGCCTTTTGGCGATTGATCGCTGTGGGCGACCTTTCAGAGCCCCGCGCGCAGGTCGGTCAAGGATTCGCGCAGCGAACTTGCGTCAGTCCTTGACCGACCGAGCACGGGGCTACACTGAGACGACCGCAGCGAGCAGTTGTATTGCGCTCAACGCCGCGCGCTCCTCGCTTCGGCATCGCAACGGCCCGACCGGCGAAAGCAACGCGTCAAACGGTTCCACCCATTACGGGAAACAGGCGGGTCGAAGTTTTCGCGGTCTCCTGCAGCGCAGCGCGGCCTTTCATGCGCGATGCCCGAAAATCACCCAGCGACGACTGATTTCGATCAACCGTCTGGATAATTTTTGCTCACGCGCGAGGGGTGGTTGGAGGCGCGCGGGTGGCGCCTGGGGACGCGCCGGTGACCATCAGCCGCGCGTGCGTAGAAATCACCGGCGGGCTGCGTGATTTCCGGAGAGCCATGCCCGTCGATCATGGGCGCATGACTGCCGGACATCCGCGCTCGACTGACAGGTGGCCGACGATGGGTGATTCCTGGTCGGCGATGGGTAGTAATCGGGCATCTTGCGATGCTGGTGCGCTGGTACGGCGGATGACGCTTCGTTGCGCAGGTGAAATCGTTGGGCATTCGCTGACGTAGGGGGCAAGCAAGGGTCAGGAGCTCAGATTTACCGGCGTCTTCGACGCATCGTACTTCCGAGCGAAAGAGCTGGATCCCGGCCTTCGCCGGGATGACGAGCAAAAGGCGCAAAGCAAAAGCTGGATGACTCGCGGTATCCACCGCTCGCCCTACGGGCCGTTCGCTACGCGAACGTTCGCTCCGGCGTCCCGCCTGCGTAGTCCAGCGCCTATTGGGATGATGAGCAAAAGGCACAAAGCAAAAGCTGGATGACTCGCGGCATCCGCCGCTCGCCCTTCGGGCCGTTCGCTACGCGAACGTTCGCTCCGGCGTCCTGCCTGCGCAGTCCAGCTTTCGCTGGGATGACGAGCCCCGGGGGTTGGGGCGGCAGACGAGCGACGAATCAGATCAAGGGGCGTTTAGTTGATGCTTTCACATTCCGCTGCAACGGACACGCCAGCCCCTACTGCTCAAACCCATCCGCAAACACCACATCCCCCACAGTGAACCGATGCTCGTACGTCCGCGATTGGAACGTCGCGCGGAACCGCCACACGCCCGCCGGCGCGCCGGCCGGCAGCGTGTAGGTCCAGTACCAGTACGATGAGTCGTAGTACGGGTCGCTCGTCGCCTGCGCCATGTCGAAGTTCCAGCTCTGGAACGTCGTGCCGTCGGGCCGCACGATCGCGAAGTTCGTCACCTGCCCCGCGCGCTGGTCGCGGTAGTACGCCGCGAAGATCACCTGCTGGCCCGGCTGCACCGCGTCGGCGAAGTTCGGCGTTTCGGCCACCGGGTTCGGGCAGTTCGGGCTCGGGAAGTTCGGTGCCGCCGAGTGCGTGGCCAGTTCGTTGATCGCCGAGTCGTAGTACGCCGGCTGCTGCGCCCATAGCGTCGCGCCCGCGCGGCACGCGCCCGCATACGGCTCGACGATCTGGTAGTTCGACACCGCCGTGTGATTTTCAAAGTGCAGGTGCGGGCCGGTCGAGAAGCCCGAGCTGCCGACCTTGCCGAGAAACTCGCCGGCCGTCACCGTCGCGCCGATCGCCTTCGACGTGAGCGATCCGGTTTTCATGTGGCCGTACCACGCGACGCTGCCGTCGCCGTGCCGCACGTACACCGCGTTCCAGTCGGCCGAGTAGTTGTTCGGGCAGCTGCGGTCGTTGAAGCCGTCCTGCTTGCCGATGATCGTGCCGGGCGCCGCGGCCACGATGTCGACCATCTGCTGGTCCATCATGCGCCACGAGAACGGCCACAGAAAGAAGTCGATGCCGGCGTGGTTGTAGCCGTCGGACAAGTCGTACGAGCGCCCGCCGCAGTTGAAATCGAGCACCTGGTTCGGAAAGCCGGTGTTGAGATCGACGAAATTCGAGATGCCGTGATAGCCGAAGCCGCGGTACGCCGGCACCGCGCGCAGCGGCCACTGCAGGTTCGCCTGCCGCGGCGCGAGCATCGCCGGCGCGAGCTTGCCCTCGCGCGTGAGTGCTTCGACGTTGCGCGCGAGTTCCGCGTCGATGCGCGCGCGATGCTCGGCCGTGAGGTCGTCGCCCGGCGCGTGCCGCCACGGACCGCCGCCGTCGGGCGGTGCGGCCGTCGCCGCTGTCGTCGTTGCCAGAATCAGCAGTGTCGTTGCGATGCGCATCGGTGGTCTCCCTCGGTCCTTGGGACGCACAGGATAGCGCTGTCGCGAGGCGTCGGCGCGACGTGTTCGTGCGGTCGCGCTCGCTCGTCGTCGATGGCGAGCGCGGACCTCGCCCGGCGCATCGCCTGTCGCATCGCAACCTGTCGGTTCTGCGCGTTGACAATTTCACAATGATCTGAAATCGAGCGGCCATGCGGTTCCGGAAGCTGCGGCCGAAAAGGCGCAGCACCCCCGACCATCGTCGATCGCGATATCGCGGCTCGGGGCGATAGCCGCGATGCTGCATTTGCGCTTTGTAGCCAAGACCGCGAAGTAGCAACCGGAACAAACGGCGAAAGCGGCGCCGTCGCACGCGCATGATGCGGCGACGACGGCGACCCGCGCGCGGGCGCGGCCCGTTCCGGACAGCGCGGTCCGTCGCGCCGAACCCTGTCGGCGCGGCCGTTCATCCACCCACGCAATGGAGACATCCATGAAACTGCATTACGCGCTCGCGCTCGTCGTTGCCGCCGCCCTCCCGCTCGCCGCGACGGCGGCCGACAAGAAAGGTCCGACGAGCAAGACCGACCGTTCCGAAACCGTCGTGCCGGCCGCCGCGGCCGGTTCGACGTCGCTCGCCTGCTATTTCCAGAAGGGCAGCGACGTGACGTGGTACTGGGGCCTCACGTCCGACTCGCAGTGGTACGCGCTGCCGGGCGACTGGCAGAAGACGCCGCACACGAAGCTGCAGAAGTTCTTCACGACGGCGAACCAGAGCGCGGTCACTACGGCGTGCGCAAATTCGTCGACGTACTACGGCCTTGTCGGCTACACGCTGCAGTCGGCGTTCGCGGCCGACAAGGGCGCGGGCTACAACTATCCGATCATCTTCGGCGGCAACACGGAGCTGTGGCCGCAGTATTGATGCGGCAGCGCCGCCTCGCCTTCGGGCGGGGCGGCGCTTATTCCCGCCAGCTACCTTCGCCCGCCAAGCCACCAACCCTCGTCGTCGCGCGACCGCGTTGCGGCGTAGGCGTAGACACGCGATGCAAGGCCGGCTTCGCGCGCCACGAACACCGCATAGTGCTCGTCGGAACCACCGCCGTAAACCTGCGTGTAGACCCAGCCGTGCCGTGCGGCAAACGTCGCCGTCCGCATCTCGGCGCCCGCACCGAGTCGTCCGAATTTCCAGATGGCATCGAGCGGCGTCGTGTCCGGAAAGCACGCGCGCGCAATTGCGTCGTCGTGCGACGTTCGGCGCCACAGGTTCGCAAGCACCCGAGCCGACGTCACGCGATAGATCGCACGCAGCGCCGTCTCTCCGCATACATTTTCCACGCCGCAACGCAGGATCTGCGCTTCCGCCGTGTGTGGTCTCCACCAGTCACCGCTGTATGCGTAGAACTCGCAGTAGACGAGCACCGCGCCGTCGTGCTTTCCGGCGAACTCCCAGCAGACGCTTCCCTCCGCACCGTAGTCGCCGAAGCATGCCATTCGAAAATCGCCGTCGATGGACCCGATGTCGCGATAATCGCAATGCACGTGGTCGGCATGGCTTTCGCGCAGACGCCCAAGCCATTCGCTGTGCATGCCCGCCCGTGCGACAACCATCGTACCGATGAACGCATCGAACACGTGGCACGAGCGCCGCGACAAGACCTCGTGTATCCACGCGTCGGTTGCGCGCTCGATTTCCAGCTGCTGCGTCGTTCTTTGCGCATGCGAGAGCCGGGACGAAAGCTCGAAGGCAGGCTGGGGAGGAAGCGCTTCCGCAAGCGTATCTGCAGGGATCAGAAGCCGGACTTCAGCGGAAAGATCTTGTGCTTTGAGACCGGCAATCCCGCTGCAAAAAACCAGCGTGTCGAACTTCATGACGCAGCACAGATTTCGGCGACATCATTGAAGCCGGGCACATCCTCGGCGAATTCGCGGGCCCACGTAGCTAGTGGCTCGTGCAAATCCGAGGCATCCAGAAACACCTGGAACAGTACACGTTCGACGACTTCGACGCGGCGCTGCCGCAACGCCGCGATCGCAGTGGCGCGAGCCGCGCGATCGTCGACACCATCAATGCCCGCGATGCGCAGCACCCAATGCAGCCGCCGTCGCGTGTGTATGTCGCCGATCCGAGCCAGCGCGTCAAATCCGCGCGCCCACCAGGATGGCGAGCGGTCGACGGCGAGTTCGAAGAACGACGGCGCGTTGAACTGCAGTCGATGCTCGATATGCGCCTTCAAGTCGAGCACGGCCGCGATCGTCGCTTCGGCGTGCGTCAGGTCGCTCACCGCCACGCGACCGATCCGGGCAGCTGGACGCTCGGTGAGAAGTACCAATTGAAAATAGGCGGCTTCCGATTTCTTCATTCGACTATCCGTTTCGACACTCGCTCCCGAGAATCTGCCAGCAGGCGACCGACTTCGTACGCTCCAGATCAAACGCCTTCATTGCCAGATATCACGCAGGCTTTTTACCTGTCGCGCGAGTTCGCGGTAGTTCGCCCAGATTTCACCGCGCTCGACGCGCAGCTCCTCGCGAAGCTGATCGACAACGCCGGCGAGCAGCGACACGGGCGCATCGTCGAGCAGCGCGTGCAGGTGCGGCTCGTAGGCGGTCGGTAGCATTCCCGTCGCGAGTATCTTCGTCAGTCGCGCCGCCGTGATCGGCTTACGGTAGCTGACGCTGGCCGTAGCGGCCGCACGCGCAAGCGGCGCGAGCCTGCGACGGGGCGGCGACGTAACGCGACCATCGACAACCTGCAACCCAAGCCCCAGCGCGGAAGCAAGGCGCTCGGCCTTGTTGAGGCCCAGATCAGCGACGGCACCCGTTTCGACTTCGTTGATCGTCTGCCGCGACAAGCCAGCGAGCGAGGCGACCTGCGCCTGCGTCAGTCCCATTTCCGTACGCCGCGTCTTCAGCGCGCGCCCAAGTTCGTGGATGGTGCTCATGTGTCGATCGTACGCGCATCGCCGTTCGTGTCCAATATATCCGACATCGAATTCAGCCGGCCTTCTCGGCAACCGGCCGCCGCCCCGAGGCGGCGGCCGATCACGCCACACCTCAATCCCTCTCGAAAATCACATCCACCCAATAGTTGTTCGCATTGAACGTCTGATCCGGAAACACTGTGGTCGCGCCGTAGCGATACACCCCGTTGCCGCCGCTCGCTGCGCTCGACGGCGCGTGCAGCGGCGCGTTGTCGTATGCGCTCGCGAAGTAGTTCGCGTCGGCCGCGTAGTAGCCGTTCGGTGCGTGGTACGACGCGACGTACATCGTGTTCGCCGCGATCGTCACCGGCGTCGCGAACAGCACCGACTGCCATCCGCTCGCCGTTTCGTTCGCGAACGTCGCGGTCGCGAGCGCCGTGCCGTTCGCCGCCCACAGCGTGCCCGTGTGCGTGCCGGTGTTCTGCACGCCCTTGAAGAACCGCAGGCCGAGCACGCGGCCCGCGATGTCGCTCGTGAACTTCACGCCGAGTTCGACCGCGCTCGTGTCGTTCGCCGACGCGGTCGCCGGCGTCGTCGTGTCGCTCCACAGCGTGTCGGGCGGCACGTCGACGAATACCGGTTCGACCCAGTAGTTCGTCGCGTTGAATGTCGACGTCGGGAACGCGCTCGCGCCGTAGACGAACACGCCGTTCGCGCCCGATGCCGCATGCAGCGGCGGGTTGTCGACGCCGGCCGTCGCGAAGTACGCGCCATCGGCGGCATAGTGGCCGTCCGGGGCGTGGTACGACGCGACGTAGGTGGTGTTCGCTTCAACGTTTACCGGCGTCGCGAAGTTCACTTGTTGCCAACCGGTCGGCGTTTCGTCGGCGAACGTCGCGCTCGCGAGCAGCGTGCCGCTCGCGTTCCACAGGTTGCCGACGTGCGTGCCGGTGTTGCCCGACCCCTTGTAGAACCGCACGCCGATCACGCGGCCGCGCCGCTCGCTCGTGAACTTCACGCCGAGTTCCACCGCCTGCGTGTCGGCGAACGCAGGCGTCGCCGGCACCGTCGATGGCGTCCACAACGTGAAGCCGCCGGCCGCCGGTGGCGGAATCGGCGCGTCGTAGACCGCCGCGTAGTTGCCGTCCTGCGCGGCGAAGAACGCGTACGACACGCCCTTGATCGTCTGCGTCGCGAACGGCACGGCGACGCCGCCGCGCGTGATCGCCGACAGCGCGTGCGTCGCCGAGTTCGACGGCAGCATCGCCTGCAGGTTGTGCGCGCCGGCGTCGGCGTCGATCGCGAAGTTCAGCGTCGTGCCGTTCCACGCGAACGCCGAGAACGTCGACGCGTTGCGGCCGTCGACCCACGTCAGCGCCTGCTGCGCGCTGATCACCGGTACGCCGTGCGCGGCGGCGGCGCTGAGCACGCCATCGGAGAACGCGGTGTCGCGATAGTCGTCGTGCGTGCCGAACAGGCCGTAGTAGCCTTCGCTGCCGAGCGCGCGCGCGAGCAGCGTCGACGTCGCGGCCGGATACGCCAGGTCGTTTTCGTTGACGAGCTGCGAGACGCCCTGATAGACGTCGATGACGCTGCCGTCGAGATCGGCGAAGCGCATCGGCAGGCCCGAGCCGGTGAACACGCCCGGCCGGCCGAGCACCCAGCTGCCGGGCCAGTAGTAGTAGTCCATGCTGTAACGGATACCGTGCGCGAGCTGCGCCTTCGCCTGGCTCGCCCAGTCGCTCCACACGATGCAGTGGTAGCGCGACGTGCGTTGCGCCGGCAGGCCGGGCCACGTCGTCGCGAACTGCGCGAGCTGCGTCGTGTAGGTGTCGGAGAGCTGCGCGAGCGACGCGAAGTCGGTGCAGCCGTTCTGCGTGTGCACGCCGAGTTCGAAGCCTTGTGCGTCGTACGCGAGCGCCTGCGTCGGCGTCAGCGCCGCGCCGGTGTACATCCACGACGTCGCGCGCGGGCACGTCCAGTCGGCGACCGAGCAGCCCGGCGCGCTCGCGGCGAGAAACTTGTCGAACGTCGCGACAGTGCCCTGCGCGGTGTTGTGGTCGTCGAGCGTGTGCACGATCGCGGCCTTGATGCCGTTCGGCAGATACCAGAAGCGCGGCAGCGGCTTGCGCGCGAGGTTCATGCGCGTGACGAGATTCGCGAGCAGGCGCTGCTGCTCGTCGGCCTGCGGTATCGCCACCTTGTCGAGGTTGACGTAGTTCGGGAAGAACAGGTCGTCCGGGCGGATCGGCGACGAGCCGTCGGTCTCCGTGCCGGCCGCCGCGGGATTGCCCTGGCGCGTATAGACCACCGACTTTGCGAGATCGTATACGAATGCCGCCGCACGGCCGCCGTTCGCGCCGACGCTGCGCCACGTCACCGCGGGATTCGCCGTCGCCGTCGCGGCATTGCTGTACAGCGTCGCGATCGCGGTCGCGCCGTTCAGCGCGTAGCGGTCGGCCGTCGCGTGGAACTGCATCGTCGCGCCGACGATGCCGGCGCCGGGGCTCGCGCTCGTGTCGACGCCGATGTACGCGTCTGCGAGCGTCGCCGAGGCGTCGGTGAGACCGAGCAGCGGCGCGAGTTTCTTGTCCGGCCGCATCGCGACGAGATTGCCGCCGGCCGCGACGTAGTTTTCGAACAACGTCACTTGCGCGGTCGACAACGGCATTTCGCCGAGGATCACGACGTCGTAGCCGGCGAGCACGGTCGCGTCGATCGCGGCGATATCGGCCTGCGCGTAGGCGTTCAGCCCTTCCGCTTCGAGGATTTCGGCGTAGTAGCGCGTGAACGGGTTGGCCGCGGCGGTGACGATGAGAATCGGCGCGGCGGCCGGCGGCGGATCGACGGGCGGGCCCGACGGCTCGAACACCACGTCGACCCAGTAGTTCGACGCACGGAAGCTGTCGGTCGGAAACGCGCTCGTCGCGCCGTAGACGTAGACGCCGTTCGCGGGGCCCGCCGGCGCCGACAGCGGCGCGTTCGTCACGCCGCTCGTCGCGAAGTAGTCGTTGTCGGCCGAGTAGTTGCCGTTCGGCGCGTGGTACGACACGACGTAGGTCGTGTTCGCGGCAATCGCGACCGGCGTCGCGAGCGCCTGCTGCTGCCAGCCGCTCGCGGTTTCGTTCGCGAACGTCGCGCTCGCGAGCAGCGTGCCGCCCGCGCTCCACAGATTGCCGACGTGCGTGCCGGTGTTGTTCGGACCTTTGTAGTAGCGGATCGCCGTAATCGATCCGGCGACGTTGGCTGCAAACTTCACGCCGAGTTCGACGGCGTTCGTGTCGTTCGCGGTGATCGTCGCGGGCGTCGCCGTCGGCGGCCACAGCGACGCGGCGGATGTCGGCAGGGACAACGCGGCGACGAGCAGCGCCGCGCCTGCGCGCAGGGAAATATCGAATGTCATGGGAGCCTCGCTCGCGGCGCCAGGGTGCGCCGCAGGCGGCATTTTGTACTTGTGGGTTACTGCCGTTTCGTGTCGGGCGCAGCAGTTTTCCGCGCGTTCACTTTGTATCGCCGCGTCGTCGCGACGAGCCGTGCGCAGGGCGCGATCAGCCGCGCGAGACGCGATCGAAGTCGAGCCCGAAGCGCGCGAGATATTTGCGCAGGCGGTCGGCGTCGTTCGTGCTCGTGCGCTTGGCGCGCGACGCGGCGAACAGTTCGCGGCCCGCTTCCGACAGCGACCGCGAACGCCGGCAAACGGCGACGACGTCGCGCAGTTGCACGGCGTCGAAGCGGTCCACGTCGGCGGCCGCTTCGCCGAGCAGTGCGACGAGCGCGTCGGCGCCCTCGCCGCTCGGCCGCCACAGCCGGCGCAGGCGCGCGATTTCGTCGTCGACGGCTTCGCGCTGGATGCGACCGGCCGTCGCGAACGTGGCCATGCGCATCACGCTCGCGCCGAGATCGCGGAAGTTGCCGTGCCAGCTCGCCTCGGGCGACGTCGCGAAGCGCAGGTACGCGTCGCGCGCTTCGCGGTTGAACATCACGCGCTGGTTCTGCGCGCGCGCGTGGCGGTCGAGTTCGTAGTCGAGGTTCGGTTCGAGGTCTTCGCGCCGCTGCGCCAGGCCCGGCAGTTGAAACGTCCACAAGTTCAGGCGCGCATAGAGATCGTCGCGAAAGCGCCCTTCGGCGACGCGCTGGCCGAGGTCGCGGTTCGTGCCGGCGATCAGCTGGAAGTCGCTTTCGGTTTCGCGGTCGCCGCCGACCGGCAGAAAACGCTTGTCTTCGAGCGCGCGCAGCAGCATCGCCTGCTCGTCGGGGCCGAGTTCGCCGATCTCGTCGAGAAACAGCAGGCCGCGATGCGCCGAGCGCAGCAGGCCCGCGCGGTCGCTGCCGGCGCCGGTGTACGCGCCTTTGACGTGGCCGAACAGCGCGCTCATCGCGCCGTCGCCGCGCAACGTGGCGCAGTTCACTTCGACGAAGCCGCCGGGCAGCTGGTGCTTGAGCTTTTTCAGTTCGAACACGCGCCGCGCGAGCTGGCTCTTGCCGGCGCCGGTCGGCCCCATCAGAAGAATCGGCGCGTTCGAACGGATCGCGACGACTTCGATTTCTTCGATCAGGCGATTGAACGCGGGGTTGCGCGTGGCGATGCCGCTTTTCAGGAACGCGCGGTCTTCCTGCTGCTCGCGCGCGAAGCGCTGGGCGATGCGGTCGTACTTCGACAGATCGAGATCGATCAGGTTGAAGCTGCCGGGATCGCCCGCGGTCTGCTTGCGCGGCGGCGACGCCTGCAGCAGCCGCCCCGGAAAGCGACGGCTTTCGGCGACGAGAAACAGGCAGATCTGCACGACGTGCGTGCCGGTGGTGATGTGGAGAAAGTATTCCTCGTGGTCGACGTCGAACGGATAGTTCTCGCAGAAGTCGTGCACGCACGCGTACACCGATTCGAAATCCCACGGATCGTCGAGGCGGGTGTCGTGCACGCGCACCTGCGTTTCCGGCGCTACCTGCGCGAGATCGTCGACCACGCGCTTGAGCAGCTTCGCGTAGCGCCGCTCGTCGAGCAGCAGCTCGATGCGATGCGCGATGAAGTCCTCGTGCATGCCGAGCGACACGGTCGGCCGCCACTTCTCCCAGCGGCCGGGACCGTCGCCGCTGTCGAGCTGCGTGCCGAGAAAGCCGATGATCACGTTGCGCTTGGTCATATCCCATAGGATAAGTTGACGATTGCTTGGAATCCAATCTAGCGAAACCTTCCCGCCGACGACTTTCGCGATTTCGTCATCTATTTATTGATTTTCAATAAGTTAAGCAGACTCGTTCGTCGTTGGCACGCCGTTTGCGATATCCCTGGCGTCAACGAAGGAGAACGACATGGCCAACACCCAACTGTTCGCGACCCGCCGGCCGCAGCCGGCACCGATCGCGAATGCGATCAACGAAGCCGGCGGCCGTGCGTACCTGCGCGAACCGGAAGCGGCGCTGGCCCTGTACGCGTCGACCGGTTGCCTGAACGGCGTGTTCTATGCCGATGCGCAGACGCAGCTGGCGCAGGTGCTGGATCTGTGCAAGCAGGTGTCGGCGGAGTTCGTCGCGAAGACGGCGATCCATGCGCGCAAGCAGGGCCATATGAAGGACATGCCGGCGCTGCTCGCCGCGCATCTGGCACATCGCGACGGCGAACTGCTGGCGCGCGTGTTCGATCGCGTGATCGACAACGGCCGCATGCTGCGCAACTTCGTGCAGATCCTGCGCAGCGGCGTGGTCGGCCGCAAGTCGCTCGGTACGCGCTGCAAGCGTCTCGTGCAGCAGTGGCTGGCGCGTGCGTCGACCGAAACGATCATGGCGGCGGCGATCGGCAACCAGCCGTCGCTCGCCGACATCGTGAAGATGGTGCATCCGAAGCCGCAGGACGCGGAGCGTGAGGCGCTGTATGCATGGTTGATCGACAAGCCGCATGCGAAGAAGGCGTTGCCGCCGCTGGTGCGCGCGTTCGAGGCGTACAAGCGCAAGCCGGAAGGCTCGCCGCCGGATCTGCCGTTTCTGTACCTGACGGCGCTGGGCCTGAACACGACGCAGTGGAAGAAGATCGCGCTGCGCGCATCGTGGCAGGCCACGCGGATGAACTTGAACACGTTCATGCGTCACGGCGTGTTCGACGACAAGACGACGACGATGAAGATCGCGAAGAAGCTGACGGACAAGAACGAGATTCGCCGCGCCCGCGTGTTTCCGTATCAGTTGTTCGCGGCGTGGAAGGCCGCGCACGGCTTGCCGGTCGCGATCATGTCGGCGCTCGAGGAGGCGATGGAGCACGCCACCGCGAACGTGCCGGCACTGCCGGGCAACGTCGTGGTCGCGGTCGACGTGTCGGGGTCGATGGCCTCGCCGGTGACCGGACATCGCCAGGGTTCGACGACGTCGCTGCGTTGCGTCGACGTTGCCGCGCTGATCGCCGCGAGCGTGAAGCGCAAGAATCCGTCGGCGCGCATCCTGCCGTTCGATACGCAGGTGCGCACGGCGACGATGTCCGAGCACGCCGGCGTGATGACGCAGGCACAGCGGCTCGCCGCGCTGTGCGGCGGCGGAACGACGGTCAGCGCGCCGCTCGCGCAGTTGAACGCGGAGCGGGCGCGCGTCGATACGCTGATCGTCGTCTCGGACAACGAGAGCTGGGCGGAGACGAACGTCGGCATGGGAACGCGGACGATGCACGAGTGGAAAACGCTGCGTCAGCGGTGCCCGGACGCGAAGCTGGTCGCGATCGACCTGCAGCCGTACGCGACGAGCCAGACGGCGGCGTCGGACGACGTGCTGCACGTCGGCGGCTTCAGCGACACGGTGTTCGAGTTGCTCGCGGCTGCGGCAACGGGCCAGGGACCGGCCTGGTGGGTGGAGCGTATCCGTTCGATATCGCTCTGACGGACGTTTCGGCCTGTGCTCCATGGGGAGCTGACCTGGCCTTGCCGGACGTTCGCAACAGGTGCCGCGGCGGGAGGGCCCGCCGCGGCTCGAGGATTTCGGTTTGACGATTCGTTGCCCCGCGGCGAATGCGGGCGGAACTACATGATCGCTGATACGCAGGTTCGATTCCTGCCGGTTCGATGTTCGGACCGTCGTCCAATGGCAGGACGTAGCGAATGTTTCGCCGATTCTTGTCGCCGCACTTTACGAAGCAACGGATCTTTGGAGTTTTGGTTCGCAGCGAATGCAGATGGAACTACAGGCTAAAGACCTCCAGGTCGCGGGTTCGAGTCCCGCCGGCTCCGCCAATCTCAGGCTGCCGCAGGCAGCATGAGAACGCGATCCACGGATGGATCGCGCGAGAATCGATCGCACCGCGATCGATTCTCGGAGAACGTGCGCGAGCCATGCTTGCGCCGTTCGATCGAAGAACGGGCACGAGCCCGTTCTTCGACCACCGAACAAAGGGGCCGTAGCTCAGTCGGATAGAGCGGGAACGTTTCATCGATACTTGTCGCTGCACTTTTTCGTTAGACGGTTTTACGCGGCGAATGCCGGCGGAACTACATGGTCAACTCCACGGGTTCAAATCCCGGGCGTTGCGCAAGCTTCGCGGAGACGTTTCGCTACTTTTGTCGCCGCACTTTTTGAGGAATGAGAAATGACTACCGCCAACTACAACGTGATCCACGAAGGCGGCGTGCCGATCAAGGCGTGGACGCGCGGCGTGCCGCTCGAGGATGCCGCGCGCAAGCAGCTCGTCAACATGTCGCGCCTGCCGTTCGTGCACCGCTGGATCGCCGTGATGCCGGACGTGCATCTCGGCAAGGGCGCGACCGTGGGTTCGGTCGTGCCGACGGTCGGCGCGATCGTGCCGGCGGCGGTCGGCGTCGATATCGGCTGCGGCATGATGGCGTACCAGACGACGCTGCGCGCCGACCAGCTGCCCGACCAGCTCGGCGCGATCCGCAGCGATATCGAACGCGCCGTGCCGCACGGCTTCGTGACGGTGAAGGGCCGCAGCGACCACGGCGCATGGGTGACGCCGCCGAATTCGGCCGTGACGCGCTGGCGCGCGCTGCACGAGCGCTACGACGCGATCCTCGCGCGGCATGCGAAGGCCGCGCATCGCTCGCCGCTGTCGCAGCTGGGTTCGCTCGGCGGCGGCAACCACTTCATCGAGCTGTGTCTGGACGAAGCGGACCACGTGTGGGTGATGCTGCACTCGGGTTCGCGCGGCGCGGGAAACCTGATCGGCCAGTACTTCATCGAGCGGGCGCGCGAAGAGATGCGGCGTCATTTCATCAACCTGCCCGATCGCGATCTTGCGTACCTGTCGGAAGGCTCGACGCTGTTCGACGACTATGTGGCCGCGGTCGAGTGGGCGCAGGAATATGCCGCGCAGAACCGTCAGCAGATGATGGAGACGGTGATGCGCGTGCTGCGCGAGCACCTGCCGTCGTTCGCGCTGACGCGCATGGCGATCAACTGCCACCACAACTACATCAGCCGCGAGCGGCATTACGGTCAGGACGTGTACGTGACGCGCAAGGGCGCGGTGCGCGCGCGCGAAGGCGAGTTCGGCATCATTCCGGGCAGCATGGGCGCCAAGAGCTTCATCGTGCGCGGCCTCGGCAACGCCGAGAGCTTCCATAGCTGCAGCCACGGCGCGGGCCGCGTGATGAGCCGCACCGAGGCGAAGAAGCGCATCAGCGTCGCCGACCACGTGCGCGCGACGGCGCACGTGGAATGCCGCAAGGACAGCGACGTGGTCGACGAGTCGCCGGCCGCGTACAAGCCGATAGACGCGGTGATGGCGGCGCAGAACGATCTCGTGGAGATCGTGCATACGCTGCGCCAGGTGGTATGCGTCAAGGGTTGATACGAGAAGGAAAGGGAATGCGCCGCCCGGCGACACCGGGCGGCGCCGTCGTTGCGAAGACAAGAAGAACAACAATGCACACTTCCACCATGATCGAACTCGACGGCTCGGCCGGCGGCGGACAGCTTTTGCGCACCGCGCTGACGCTGTCGCTGTGCACGCTGACGCCGTTTCGCATGCGCGGCATCCGCGCGGGACGCGCGCGTCCCGGCCTCATGCGCCAGCACCTGACCGCCGTCGAAGCCGCGACGCGCGTCGGCAACGCGCACGTCGAAGGCGCGACGCCGGGTTCGCAGGACCTCGTGTTCGTACCGGGCGCGATCCAGGGCGGCGACTTCCGTTTCGCGATCGGCACGGCCGGTTCGACGACGCTGGTCGCGCAGACCGTGCTGCCGGCGCTGCTGCGCGCCGAACGCGTCTCGACCGTGCGGCTCGAAGGCGGCACGCACAATCCGATGGCGCCGCCGGCCGACTTTCTCGCGCAGGCGTTTCTGCCGCTGATGGCGCGCATGGGCGCGAACGCGCAGATCGACGTGAAGCGCCACGGTTTTTTTCCGGCCGGCGGCGGGCGCATCGACGTGCGCGTGGAACCGTGCGCCGCGCTGGCGCCGGTGCATCTCGTCGAACGCGGCGACGTGCGCGGCGTGCGCGCGACGGCGCTCGTCTCGGGCCTGCCGGCCGACATCGGCCGGCGCGAACTCGATGTCGCCGCGCGGCGCCTCGGCATCAGGCGCGACGGGCAGACGCTGACCGACGTCACACCGGCGCTCGGCCCGGGCAACGTGTTGCTCGTCGCGGTCGAAACGGAGCACGTGACCGAGGTGTTCGTCGGTTTCGGCGAGCGCGGCCTCGCGGCCGAGACGGTCGCCGAACGCGTGTGCCGCGAGGCGTCGCGCTACATCGACTCGGGCGTCGCCGTCGGCGAGCACCTGGCCGATCAGTTGCTGCTGCCGCTGGCGCTGGCCGGATCGGGATCGTTCACGACGCTCGCGCCCACCGATCATGCGCGCACGAACGCCGCGTTGATCGAGAAGTTTCTGCCGGTCGAGATCGCATTCGAACCGCAGCACGGCAAGACGTGGCTCGCCCGCGTCGACGGATAGACGGTGATGACATGCGCGATTCGGAAGAACTCAGGCAACGGATTCGCGCGAACGCGCAGGAGATCTCGCGGCTGCATGCGCGCGTCGGCGAGACGTTCGCACAGCGCGACACGCACGGCCGCCAGCCGTGGGAAGACGCCTGCCGCGAGTTCCACGCGCGTTACGACAGCCTCGCGCTGCCGGGCGGATACGACGACGCGCTGCTCAAGCGTCTCGCGTCCGGCGAGCGCAACGCCGTCGAGATCGTGCTGTGCTTTCTCGAAGTGCGCCCGTACTTTTTTCGTTCCGGCTATCTGTGGAAAGACCTGCTGCGCAAGGCGAAGCGCGCGCCCATGAACGCGCAGCACGCCGCGCGTCTCGCCGCGATCGTGCAGGGCTATGCGGAATATCGCGCGCGGCGGCTGGCCGCGCGCGCCTGACGGCTCACGGCGCCTTCGGCTTTTCGCGATAGCGCTGACGCGACTTGTACAGCGCCACGCGCGCGTCGAACGCGGCGATCGTCGCCTTTTCGCCGGGAAACGACGCCTTCATCGTCTCCAGCGCGTGGATCTGCGTCTGCACGGCGTCGTCGTAGTCGCCGGCGGCGGCCTGACAGGCCGCGAGCGTGTCCTGGAACGCCGGGGGCAAAGGCCCGTCGGCCGAATTCTTCTTGAACACCGCCAGCCCCTTGCGGCCGTCGACGATCGCGTCGTCGTCGCTCGCGCACAAGGCCCACGCGTATTCGTTGATCGCGTAGAGATCGCCTTTTTCCACGAGCGGCAACCAGAGCTTCTCGGCCGCCGCGCGGTCGCGCTCGACGCCGCGTCCGTTCCACAATCTCGCAGCGAGGCGTATTTTCGCGCGATCGTTCGTTGTCGCGGCCCGGCGCAGCAGCGCGACGCCTTCGGCCTGACGTGCCGGCGTCGTCGGGTCGTCGATCAAGAGTGCCGCCAGCGCAAACTGCACGCCCGCATCGTCGCGCGGCGTCGTCGGCAGCCGCAGCAGGCGTTCGGCCTCGGCGGCATCATGCTCGACGTCCACGCCGAATCGCAGCAGCTCGGCGAGATCGACGCGCGCCTGCGTGCGTGCCGGATCGTCGACGACGTCGCGCAGCAGCGCGACCGCACGCTGGTGGTCGCGCGGAATCGATCCCTTTCCGTACAGGAGCAACGTGGCAAGTTCCACTTTCGCGTCGGCGTTGCCGCTCGACGCGCCGCTCTCGAACCACCCTTTCGCTTCGGCGTAGTCCGGCTGCGCCAGTGCCTGTCTGCCGAGCCACAGCATCGCCGCGCGATCGCCGCCGTGCGCCGCGCGCGCGTACCAGTGCGCCGCGCGCTTGAGGTCGTCGCCGTTCGCCTCGCCGCGAAGATAGTGCTGCGCGAGCGCCGCCTGCGCGCGTGTTTCGTCGTTCGCCGCCGCACGCCGCAACCATCCGGCGGCTTCGTCGTCGCGCCGTTCGGCCGACAGGCGCAGCGACCACGCGTACTGCCCCGCGGCGCTGCCGGCTTCGGCCGCGCGCTTCGCCGCGTCGCGCTGCAGCGCCGACCATCGCGCGGTCTGCGCCGGCGTGTTCGCGGCGTCGACGAGCGCGAGCTGCGCGGCGAGATCGCCGCGCCGCGCGGCGGCTTCGATCGGTCCGCGCAGCACGGCAGGCAGTTCGAACGTCTCGCCGCCGCGGCGACGCAGCACCTGCGCGAGCAGGAGACGTCCGGTGACGCCGCCCGCACGGCGGTCGGCGGCGTCGAGGAGGACGCGCGCGGCGTTGTCGTCGCGCGGCACGCCGATGCCGCTGCGATACGCCTGCGCGAGCCAGACGAGCGCCGGCGAAAATCGGCCTTCGGCGTACGGCAGCAGCGCGTCGACGTGCCGCGTACCGCATTCGAGATTCTCGCGCGACGTCGTGCACATCGCCGCAAACGTATAAATCGCGACCTTGTTGTTGTCGCGCACCGCGACGTCGATCGGCATGTCGAACTTCGTGCCGCGGGCGTTCAGCATCTGGCGCGTCTGCAGCAGGCGCGTCGCGGCGATGCTGCCCGACTCGTGACCGTGCTTGAGCAGCGCTTCGGCAAGATCGTTGCGCCCCGTCGGAAACTTCGCGTCGGCGCGGTCGCGTTTCAGGCGCATGCGTGCGTCGAGTACGTCGAACACGAGCCGCCGCTCGATGCCCGCTTCCTTGTCGAGCAGCGTGACGACGAGTTCGAGATAGCGCCAGTTGCGCCCCGTGTCGTAGTACAGGTCGATCGCGTCGAGACCCGACTCGGCGATGACGGCCGCGACGTCGCCCTCGTCGAGCACGCGGATCGGCGTGCGTCCGGCGTCCGGCGGCACCGATTCGAACGCGTGGCGCACGAGCGCTTCGAAGCGCCGCCGGCGCTGCGCGGCGAGCCCGGCCTCGCCGTCCGCCTCGGCGCAGCGCCACGCGACGCGCCAGACGCCGATGCCGACCGGATTGGTCTGCGCCGCGGCGTCGATTCGCGCCTTGTGCTTTTTGCACAATGCGGGATCGACGCCGCTGCCCTCGCCGAGGGCGAGTGCGGCGTCGCCGTACGTGCGGACGATCTTGTCGTAGTCGCCCTGCGCAAACGTCTGCGTCCACAACGCGCCGATCGCCTCGTCGCGGTGCTGCGGTTCGTCGGCACGCGCCGCGGCGGACAGCACCGCGAAGGCGAACGCGGCAAGACGCCGGCGCGTCACGGCTTCGCCCGCTTCGCGGCGCCGGCGTTCTCGTCGATCAGGCCGCGCAGCAAACCTTGCAGCCGCCGGTCGCGCTCGCGGTCCGCGTCTGCCGGCGACAGCGCGAAGCGCCAGCGGCGGCCGAGCGAGTCGTGCACCTGGCGGCGCCAGCGCAGATGCGCGGCGACGTCGTCGACGCCGACGACGGGCGTCTTCGCGCGGTACAGCTGCGTGCGGACGATTTCGCCGGATTTCGTTTCGGTGCGCGAGGTGAATTCCGCGGCGACGTCGTCGAGCGTCGACTCGCCGTCCTCGCCCTGCCAGTGCCAGCCTTCCGGCACGACGAGTTCGGCGCGCTGCTCGACTTCGACCGGATAGCGCAGCGCCAGCGGCGTCTTGCGTTCGACCGTGTTCGGCAGTGCGACCTCCTGATTGAGGCTGTCGCCCCAGGTTTCGATCGCGCGTTCGCCGGGGCTGGCGCTCTCCCACGGA
Source organism: Tahibacter soli (assembly GCF_025717065.2). Lineage (GTDB taxonomy): Bacteria > Pseudomonadota > Gammaproteobacteria > Xanthomonadales > Rhodanobacteraceae > Tahibacter > Tahibacter soli. The sequence continues at coordinate 389,378 of NZ_JAOVZO020000018.1, forward strand.
TCGACGAGCGTATAGCGCTCGATCGTGCTGAACCGGTTCGCCGCCTCGTCGTCCTCGACGTCGAGCGCCGCGGTTTCGCGAACCTCGCCGTAGCGGCGGCGGTAGTATTCGACGAAGCGCCGCTGCAGCGCTTCGCGTCCCTGCGCCTTGAGGTCGCGGCGCGCGCGGTCGGCCGCCGTGCCTTCGTTGTCGGTGCGCACGGTCAGCACGACCTCGCGACCGGCCGCGGCCGGCGCGTAGCGTTCGACGACGGCGATGCGGTCGCGCGCCTGCGCCGGTCGCGCGACGGTCGCGAGATCCTTGGTGCCGGGCGCCAGCGGCAGCGCGACGCCGAGTTCCGAGACCGGTATCGCGCGCAGCGGCCCGCGCTGCAGCGTCTGGGTCGGATCGAGCCACAACGTCGCATCGGGCAGGCGCACCTGCACGATGACGTGATCGAACGCGTCGGCGCCCGGCGGCCACTGCGCGATCGCCTTGCCGTTGCGCGACGACACGAGCGCCGGATACGCCTCGACGCCGAGACGCTGCAGCAGCGTCGCGAGCAGCCTTGCCTTGTCCTTGCAGTCGCCGTAGCGGCGCGTCCACGTCAGCGCCGGCTCGGCCGGCTTGTGCGTGCTGTCGCCGATTTCGACGCCGAAATAGCGCACGTCCTCCTGCACCGCCGTCAGCACGGCGGCGACGCGCGCGTCGAGCGGTTCGATCGCACGCCACTGCGCCAGACGCAGTTCAAGGTCCGGCGGCAGCGCCTGCGGCTGCGGATACAGCGACTGCGCCCACGTGGCGACCTCGCCCCAGCTGCGCCGCTCGGCCAGGCGCACCTGCGCGTAAGGCGAGTACCAGCGCGGATAGCCGCCCTCGTCGTGCAGGCCTTCGATTTTCCTTTGTACGTATTTCCACTCTTGCGCATCGCCGTCGCGCGCGACCTGCGCCGGCGCGATCTGCGGCGAGCGCCATTCGAAGACGTCGGCGTCGCGGTCGAACAGCACGCGTACGCGGCGCTCGAGGATCGGATCGCTCCAGGCGAAGGTCGCCACCTCGCTGTCGCTGCCGCCGAGCACGGGGTTTTCGCCGACGATCGAATAGCGCAGCCGCACGACGTCGCCCGCGCGCACGTCGTCGAACACGATCAGCGCGCTGACGACGCCGGTCGCCATGTCGGCCTCGAAGTCGGTTTCGCGGCGCGCGAGCGTGATGCGCCCGGTGTCGAGCCGGTTCGACCACGCCCCGTCGCGGCGCAGTTCCGCGGAATGAATCACGAGTCGCTGGTATTCGGGATTGAAGCCGATCGTGTACTTGCCGGCGTCGCCGACGAGTTCGGCGGAAACGGGCTCGAACGCGACGTCCGAATACCGCGCGCGCACGCCGCGGCGGCGGTCGGCCTGCCGGTCGAACAGCCAGTTGCGCCAGCGCGAGTCGCCGGCGCCGGGCGCGTCGGCATCCCATTGTGGAGGAATGTCCGCGGCGACGACCCACGCCGGCACGGGACCGACTTCAAACGCGTAGCCGTCGCGTTCGATCTTGCGCGTCTGTGCCGTCGCGGCGGCATCGGGCGGCGGCGTGTCGGAACCGCAGGCGGAGAGGAGCGCCCACAGCGCGATCGCTGCGAACCGCAAGGTCTGACGTATCAATCGCTTCCCCCTGAGGATGCTTGCCCCGCAGAGGATAGCGCAGAGAAACGCGCCGCCGCGCTTCGACAAGCGCGGCGGCGCGTGGATCAGAAGTCGGTGCAGCCGTACGCGGAGAGCGCGGCCTTCGCCGCTTCGTGCGCCTGCGTGCACGCGGCGCCGAGGCTGGCCTTCGTCGCCTCGTTCGCGGCGGCGTTGCGCCACGCGGTGCGGGTCTGCTCGAGGCCCTGGCGCAGCGCGTCGCGCGCGGCTTCCGGCACCTTGCCGGAGACGCAGGCTTCGTACTTCGTCAGGTAGTTGTCGCATTCGGGGATGCCGATCGCCGCGGTGGCCGCGGGCGGCGTTGCAGCCGGCGTTGCAGCCGGCGTGGCGGCCGGCGGCGGCGCGGCCGGCGTCGAAGCCGGGGCGGGCGCGGCGGGCTTGGCCGGCGGGGCGGATTCCTGCTGGCATGCGGCGAGCGCAAGCACGGCGCAGACGGCAAGCAGCGGACGGGTGTAACGGATCATCGACGTTCTCCTCTGGATTTCCGTCACCGGATCGGGCGACGGGCACTTCAACGTGATGGCGGGCGCGAACCGAACTCGTCGGACGCGCTCCGTGCAACCGCGTGCGAGCGCGGTGCGCCGGCACTGTAGCTCAGTGCCGGCGCGCTTACGTTGCCAAGAGATGAACGGCGTTCAGCTTGCGCGACTCAGAAGCTCCAGTTGAGGCGCGCGTAGTAGTAGCCGCCGTTGAGGCCGAACGGCAGCGTTTCCCAGCCGTACTTGAAGCCGAGCGCCGGGAACGGATTGCTGTTCGCGTCGCCCGCGGTCCACTTGTCAGGATACACGTCGAAGATGTTGTTGCCGCCGAGCGTCACCTTCACGTCGTCGTTGAACGCGTAGCTGACGGCGATGTCGGTGAGCCACTTGCCGCCCCACTTCTGCTTGATGCCGGTGAAACCCGCGCCCGCGACCGAACCGTAGTAGTTCAGCGCAAGATCGGTACGCCACGGACCGGCGCCGTAGTTCGCGCCGAGCGTCGCGCGCTGCCGCGGCTGGCCCTCTTCGATCAGCGTGACCTGGATGTCGTTGAACAGCGCCGACGGCGACAGGAACGTCGACGGCGAGTTGATGCGCTCGATTTCGGTCTTGTTGAAGTCGAACGCGGCCGACAGGCCCAGCCTCGCGCCGTTCGCAAGCTCGGTCGTGTATTCGCCGACGAGGTCGACGCCGGTCGTCTTCGTGTCGATCGCGTTCGTGAAGAACGTCGCCTGACCGACACGCAGCGGACGCAGGAGCAGCGCGATCGGGCACACGGCCGGATCGGTGCAGTTGTCGCTGCCGGCTTCCGGCGTGATCTCGCTCGAGAACACGATGCGATCGTCGATCTTGATGCGGTAGAAGTCGGCCGTGAAGCTGAACTCGGACGACGGCTTCCAGACGAAACCGATCGAGTAGTTCTTCGATTCTTCTTCCTTGAGCGGCTTGATGCCGAACGCGCGCGCGAGCGCGCTGCCCTGGCGTGCGGTGACGGTGTCGGTCAGCTGGCCGGCGGCGTTGAGGTTCGTCGACACCTGGCTGAAGAACTGCTGCTGCACGCTCGGCGCGCGAAAGCCCTTCGACGCCGTGCCGCGCACCGAGAACGTGTCGGTAAAATTGTACCGAAGTGACAATTTGCCCGTTACATTGTTGCCGAAGTCGCTGTAGTCCTCGAAGCGCACGGCGGCGCCGACGAGGAAGTTCTTCGTCACGTACGACTCGGCGTCGACGTACACGCCGAGGCTGCGGCGGCTCTCGTCGATCTCGGTTGCCGGCGTGAAGCCCGGAAAGCCCTGGATGCCGGCCGCGGCCGCGCCGCCGACCTGATTGCGGATCACGATCGACGGATCGTTCGTGCGGCCGTACTGGTACGACACCGGATCGCCCTTGATGATCTGGTAGCCGTCGCGGCGCCACTCCGTACCGAACGCGAGATACAGCGGCTCGGCGCCGACGCCCCAGTCGATGTCGCCCTTGACGTCGAAGTTCGCGGTCGTCTGCTTGAAGCGCAGCGTGCCGTCCTTCGCCGCCGTCGGCGTTTCGGCGTAGATGCCGCCGCCGGGTTTCGGCTCGTAGTAGTAGCTGACGTTCGCGGTGCCCGCCGACGCGAATTCGAATTCGTTCCAGCCGCGGTTGACCGACAGGTCCCACTTCCAGCGATCGTTGAATTGGTGGCGGAAGCCGACCGCGAGCGAACGGTCTTCGGTCTTGGTCTTGAGCACCGGCAGGAAGCCGTTCGGATACAGCTCGGGAATCGTGCGGCCGTCGCCGGCCGAACGGAAGAAGCCGGACGAATCGCCTTCGCGCTTGGACACGCCGCCGAACGCGTACAGCGCGCCGCCCGCGAGCGGAATTTCGGAGTTGATCCACAACTGGCCCGATTCGGCGTCGGCGTCGCCGAGGCGCTGCGTCACGCGCGGCGGATCGACGCGCAGGCTGTCCGGGCCTGCGCGGTTCGTCTCGAAGCGGTTGAGATAGTCGAGCGTGAGGTTCAGAAAGCCTTCGTCGGCGATCTTGAAGCCGGTGTTGAGGCTGCCGCGGTACTGGTCGCCGTCGCCGGCGTAGGTCTCGCCGACTTCGAGCGCGATGTCGGTACGGTCGGTCTGGTCTTTCAGGATGATGTTGATGACGCCGGCGATCGCGTCCGAACCGTACTGCGCCGACGCGCCGTCGCGCAGCACTTCGATGCGCGCGATCGCGGCGATCGGAATCGAGTTGATGTCGGTGCCGGCCGAACCGCGGCCGATCGACTGCTGCACGTTGACCAGCGCCTGCTGGTGGCGGCGCTTGCCGTTGACGAGCACGAGCACCTGGTCGGGGCCGAGGCCGCGCAGTGTCGCCGGCCAGATCAGGTCGGTGCCGTCGCTGACGAAGCTGGTCGGAAAGTTGAACGACGGCGCGAGTTTCTGCAGCAGGCGGCCGGTCTCGGTCGCGCCGGTCGCTTCGATCGCTTCGCGCGTGATGACGTCGACCGGCGCGGCGGTGTCGGTGTCGGAACGGTTGCCGGCACGCGTGCCGGTGGATACGACGTTGACGGTTTCGAGCTTGTCGGCGTCGGACTGCGCCTGCGCCGGCAGGGACGCGAACGCGGCAAGGACGGACAGGTACAACGCGGCGCGCGGACGCGACCGCGGGAACAGCGGTTCCCCAATCATGGCGATCTCCCCAATCGTGGATTCAAAGGCACACGCAAGCGCCACGTCGCTCGGGAACGACGCGTGCGTCTACGGCATGGCTCTCCCGCCCCCCGGCAGGTTCCGCTCGATGCGCGCGCAGTGTCGCCGATCGTGAAAAAAACTTCACTGGATTTGTGAGTTTTTCTCAGAGTCTTTTGGGATACTCGTCACAAAGTTAACCCAACCGGCTGGTACGTTTGGATTTTCCGGCGACTATTCGCCGGCGCGCGGACGCGGCAGGAACAGCTTCAGCGCGTCGATGCGGACGCTGCAGCCGATCTCGTCCTTCACGGTGACGAGACGGGCGCGTTCGACGTCGCGATCGACGCGAACGTCGAGCACGACGGGCGCGAGGCACAGCGACGAACCGCCGGCCGCGGCGTGTAGCGCGAACAGCAGGCTGTAGCGATAGCGCGCGCAGCCGTCGGCCTCACGCGCGAATACGAGCCACGGTGCGTTGCGCTGCGCGGCGAGGTTGACGAACGCGTAGGCGATCGTCGCGTTGAACTGCTCGCGCATGCGTTCGGACAGCGGCAGGCCCAGATACGCGAGCAGCGCGTTCTGTACGCGCTCGATCATGTCGCCGGCGCGGTCGCGCTCCTGCGACAGAAGCGGCATGTAGCGCGCGGCGACGCCCCAGCCGGGCTGATGCGCCGCGTAGCGCGCGATGTCGTCGAGATCGACGCCGCTGCCGGACGTCGCCGCGCGCTGCAGCAGCCGCGCGGTGTCGAACGCCTGACGCGCCCACGACGGATCGTCGAGCGCGTAGATTTCTTCGAACGGTGTCGGCGCCGCGGACAACGGGCCGACGAGATGTACGCGACGCCCGACGACGGCCGGCGCGATCATGGTCGCGTCGCGATCAGCCGTACGCGGCGGCGTCGCTGCCGCCGATGTTGACCGCGATGTGCAGCGCGCGGATGCCGACCGAGGTTTCGCGCCGGCGCCGCAACAGGCCGCGCGTCTGCGTCACCGCGACGGTGAACGTGACGGGACTGAGCGGCACGCGGCCGTCGCGCGCGAGGCCGCCGACGACGAGCGCGTTGATTGACAGGCGCGACGTGTCCCCCGACGACTCCAGATGCATCCAGTGCGGCAGCAGCACGTGCGCGCGGCCGTCGAACAGGTCGCCGATCACGCGTTCGCATTCGGCGCCGAGCTCGCGCGGAATCGCGGCGTCGGCGAGGATGCGCAGTTCGCTCTCGATGTGCCGCGCGACGTCGGCCGCGGCGGCGCCGCCCAGATCGGCGCTGTCGGCGCGCGAACCGGCCAGAGCGAACACGCTCGCGTCGATCGTCGCGTTCATCAGCGCGTCGAGCGGCAGGCCGTCGACGCGGTCGGGCAGCGCTTCGAGCAGCATCGACGCCGCCTGCAGCGCGCCGGCGAGCGCGCGGCTGCCGCCAACCGAATAGATCTCGAACCACGGCGCGGTGCGTTCGGACAGCACCAGGATGCTGTGCGTGCGGGCCGGGACGTTGACGACGGGAGCGTAGATGGGCTCGTTCATGCGTTTCCTCCGCAGAAAATTCCGTAAACGCGAAATCATGGAATCCTCGCCAGGGCCGCGCGACGCGCGCTCCTTGTCTGCCGCTCCGCAAGGTGCCGCGCCGGCTGGTGGTGGTCAGCCGGCGCGACGGTTCGCGGTCGCCCGCGATGAGCAACGGAGCGGATTCCCCTCGTCCTACGCGTCCGTGGCCTGGGTCTTTGTCGCCGATCGGCGGGCGGCCGACCTTTCGGAAACCTTACGGCGTGGAAATCGTGGATTTTTCAGTGCCTTGCAGCTTCGGCCGTCGGAACCGGCGCTCGTCGGCGCCACGCTGCCGTGGTCCGTACTGAACACTTCGCGCGAACATGCCAACCTCGGCGCCGGCAAACGCCTTACCTTCGGGGCACATGATGAAACCCTCGCGAGCGCGAATGGCGGGTATCGCGATAGCCGCATTCGCCGCTATCGCCGTCGGCGCGATGTTGAACGCCCGAAAACACGACCCGACGCAGCGCGAGTCGTCGGCCGCGGCTTCTCCAGCCATGAGTCAGGCAATCGGGCAGCCCCCTGTCGCCGACCGGTCCGCAGCATCGGCCGACGCCGAACGAAGCGCGATCGCCGCACTGCTCGGCGACGGCCGTCGCCGTCAACGACTCAACGACATCGACCCGCAAACGTTCGTGCCGGCGTACGGCGCGCTGGCCGAACTCGCCGCGCAAGGCGACGTTCGCGCGGCCGTTGCATTGCACCTCGGCGTCAAGCAGTGCGAGCCGGCGCCGGTCGATGCGCACGACCTTGCCGGCACGATTCGCGACATCGAGTTTCGTATGCCACACGACGCGGCGGCCGACGAAGTTCAACGCGTGAAAGCCTTGTTCGACGCATGTCGGAAGCTGTCGTCCGAGCAACGCGGCTCGAACCGGCAATGGGTTGCCCGTGCGGCGGCGCTCGGCGATGACGAAGCGCGGTTCCGGTTCGCGCAGATGCCACCGGATCGCGCTACAACGGCCGACTACTGGGTCGACCTCGACGCGTTCCGCGCCACGGCGAACCGCTATCTCGACGACGAGCTTGCCAAAGGCAATCGCAAAGCGCTGCTCGCGATAAGCAATGCCTACCGCGGCGATTCGAGCGTGCGCAAACCCGATCCGACGCTCGAATACGCCTACCTGCACGCGTATCTCGCGAGCGGCGGCTCGCTGCCGGACGAAGAACTGCAGACGCTGGAGCAATACCAGCAACGACTCGGCCCCGCCAAGACGAAGGAGGCAGCGTGTGGGATTGATACGCACAGCTAGCCATCATTGCGAGGCCGAACGAACACAGAAGGTGACGTGCAGGCGCGATTGCGCACGTACAGTCATGTAGCATGAAGAATAGCGCGAAGCCAATCAATGACTTGCGCTAAGTGTGCCGCCGAAGTGTGCCAGCGCGTACGCGTCATGACCCCTCCCCCTGCCACACAGGATCGAACGGGGGCCGCGTGGGACAACGCGCCGAACACAGTAAGTGAAAGGGTTGCCGAATTTTTGCAGCAAAAATTAGTCCGAGTCGTGATCCCTTGCCGGTTAACTTTGCGAATAGCGAATGCTGCCATGAGAATGGAGAGGCATGCCTACGAGCGGCAAAAAACAAAGTCACCTAGATACCCAACGATCGCGATATCAATATGTTGAGACGTGCAGCTCTTGTTCTTCTGGCCGTCGCCGCAGTTGCGATCGGCGGCTGGTACTTTTGGCTATCTCGTGAGAAACCCGTTCGATCGGGCATCGGCGAAACCACAACGACCGCAGCCCCTCCAGTTAAAGTCATTCCGTCACCTGTGGAAGCACACTCTGCGCCCGACAGTCAAAGTGCCGAGCATCCTTCGCTGCCTTCCGGGATCAGTCCGGCACCCGTTTCGCCGTTAGCACTAGCGTTCGAATCATCCAGCAATCTCGCGCAGCTCGTACTTGAACTGTCGCCCCGTGCAGCCGCCGGCGACGCACAGGCGGCGCGAGTCATCGCGCAAGCACTGGATGAGTGCGCAACCCTTAGCGTCAGGCGCGGCGGTACCGAAGGTCTTGACAAGTTTGCCGAGGCAATGCCGCCAAACCGACGGAACGTTGCGCTCGCGCACATAGCTCAATACCGGGAACGGTGCGCCGAACTGGCAAAAGCAGAAAAGATGACGCCGGAACGACTGCGCGAGGCATCGCACGCCGGTTCGCTTGGCAATGATCTTGTCGATCAAGCTCAACGTGTCGTGGAGTCGTCAACGACCATGAGCGAAGCAGAGGTCAAGGACACCCTGCGTCGAATCGTGCAGTCTCGTGATGCACGGGCTATAGCAATCATGGCCGATGCAATGGGACAGAATCCCGATGATCGGGAAATCTTCGGCACTAAAGCTGGCACGCACATATACGCCATGGCGTGGAAGCTGGTTGCGTGCGATCTCGGCATGTCTTGTGGACCATCGAGCGCGCTGGTACGTCAGGGATGCGTGGTCTACGCAAGATGCATACCCGGTGATTACAGGGAGATCGTGCGGTTCTACCTTCTAACGCCCTCGGATTACGAGCTGACACTGGGAGTAGAGCGGGAGATTCTGCAAGACATTGCAGATGGAGGGATCGACAGGCTTTTTCCATGAGTGCGTGACAATAGGGAGCTTGTCATGCAAACAAGTAAGAAAGCGGTTTTTGTTTATGCGCTTTTTACCGCCGTAGCTAGTCCTATGGCTTTGGCTCAGTTGAACTGCGGTGGGCCGACACTTAATACGAACCAGCCGCCATATAGCCAGCTCGAAACTGTTAGGAATTCCTTTGTAACAATCGAAGACGAAGAAGCTGTTCGATCAGGGCTGATTACTGCTCTCGTTGGCGCGTACCGGAGTATTCCAGGCAATGGAACGTTTAGCCTACCTCCAGGCTCTCCCGTTCGAGTTGTGTACGAGGATCGATCAAAGGAATGCGGCATCGTCATTTCTCAGACCGGATCGATGAGTGCGGTTCCGGTTCCAGGCTCACGCCGCGAAGCACCGGGTGGAGGCGCCGGAGGGGGTGAGAATACCAATATGTACATTCGGCAGTTCCAGAGAAATGGAGTCAACGGCTTCTACCAAGTCTGCTATGACTACTACAGCAACGGCGAGTTGACCGAAACCCAGTGCTCTGTGCAAACGTGGTGATGGCCATAAACGTCGATGCGGAACATTTGCGGCAAGAGAAGCACGCGTGTCGCCTGCTCGCTGATCAGCCAGTCCTAGAGGAACGAGGATTCGTGGATCAACCCCAGGCTTCCCGAGCGCGCTCGCGGTGCCGGCGCGCGCAGTCCCGGTACCCGTACCGCCTCACGCTCCGCTCCGCGCAAAAACTGAATCGCCTTGATCGACTGCACGCGCACGACGAGATCGACGACGTCGTCGGTCTTGAGCGCGAGCACCGCGCTCCTGGCGAGCCGGCTCTCGATCGTGAGGCCGAACGGCACCGCGTACGCGAAGTCGCCGGTCTCCTCGCTCTGCACGACGATGCTGACGTTGTAGTTCCACACGCAGCGGCCCGCCGGTGCCGGCGCGAAATGCAGCCACGCGTCGCCCTGCTGCGCGGCGAGTCCGACGAACGCACCGGCGACGGCGGTGCGCAGCTGGTCGATATCGCGATGGTGCAGCGGCACGTCGATCGTCGAACGCACGATGCGCAGCACCGCGTCGATCGTCGCGTACAGCGGTTCGCCGTCGAACGCGAACGTCTGGTCGATCTTGCGCGCCAGCGCCATGTCGAACGACGCGGCGACGAGTTCGATCGCGCGGCCGAGGTCGAACGCGATGCGGTTGGCCGGCGTCGCGACGACGGCGCGCTGGAAGAATTCGGTCAGCTGCATCGCCTGGCGCGCGGCGGCGGGATCGGTCAGGACATAGGTTTCGGCGAACGCGATCGGCGCCTCGGCGACGCCCGGCGACAGTTTCGCGGCGGTAGCAACGAACATGGCGGAATCCTCTGCGTGGGGCCGGATCGCCGCCGCATCGCGGCGCGCTCCGGCGAGGGCGGATTACTGCACGAACTGCGCGGCGCCGGTCGCGGGATCCAGACCGCCGTAGCGCATCAGCATTTCGGTGCCGCCGCCGAGATGGACGACGTATTCGAGGCCGACCTGGGGTCCGCCGTGGATCGTTTCGGGGCAATACGCATCGAGGCGCGGATTGCCGGCGACGCGCTGCCATTCGCCATGGGCGGCCAGCAGCACGACGTATTCCGGCATCGTGCGGTCGCCGACGAGGATGTTCAGTACCGGTATGGCGGTGCTCGACGAGTCCATGGCGCCTTTCCTTGGGTAGCGGCCGGTCGACGACGCCGGCCGGTGTGGCGGCGATGCGCTGACCGACGGCGGTCCCGGGTCGGAACCGGGGCCGCCGCCGGCAGCGTCTCGTTCCGCATCGCAGGCGCGGGTTCCTGCGGTGCGGTGCCGACGTCCTCTATTCCGTCGGCGGGATCAAGACTGCGCCCGTGCCGCCGACACGCGCCTTACGGAAACCTTACGGTTTGATATTCATCGAAAAAGCGCCGGTACCGGCGCATCGCGAAACCGTCATGTGGCAATGCGCGGCGGGTGGCGCGCGCGCAAAGAAAAACACCGCCGACGAGCGCTCCGGGTCGGAACCGGAACGAACGCCGGCGGTGCCGGCCGCAACGACGGCGCGGGTTCCGTCGTTGCGGTACCAAGGGCCTGCGGCCCCCGGTGTCGAGATACTGCGCCGGCGGTGCCGATGCGTGCCTTACGGAAACCTTACGATCGCGTTTGCGGCAAAAAACGGCGTCTCCCTGCGGCTGTACGCGACCTCGCCTCGACGGCGCGCACCGCCGCGACGCTGCGAACGGTCGTTCGAAACGGTCTGCGATGACGGCGGGACGATCCCCCGACGAACGCACGAGACCGGGGAGCGGGACCGTTCGACGAGCGGACCCGCAGGCGACGCTACGCCGGCGCGCACCGACCGAGCGCGGGGTCGCGTCGCCCGGTTGCAACGGCGTGGACAAATACAACTCGACAGTTCGCCACAGAAGCTTTCGTGGTTTTTTTCCGCGCCTCCCTCTGCTATACGATGCGCTTGCGCACAGCCTAGCTTCCCGATGACTTCCAGCGGTAACTCCATCGCTTCTCGATTCCGACTGGGCGACTGGCTCGTCGTGCCGGACGAGTGCGCGCTCGAAGGACCGGCCGGCAAGACCACGATCGAGCCGAAGCTCATGACCGTACTGGTCACGTTGTGCGAGCGCGCCGACGAGACGATCAGCGCCGAGCAGCTCCTGATCGAATGCTGGCGCGGCACGTTCTACGGCGACAACCCGGTGCACAAGTCGATCGCGCAGCTGCGCCGCGCGCTCGGCGACAGCGCGACCGAGCCGCGCTACATCGCGACGATCAGAAAGCGCGGCTACCGCATCGTCGCGCCCGTGACGTTCCCCGAACGCTACAGCGCGAACGTCGCCGCGCTCCCGCGCTGGACGACCGGCAGTCCCTACGTCGGCCTCGGCGCCTTCGACGCCGGCCACGCGCAGGTGTTCTTCGGCCGCAGCCGCGCGCAGGCGTGGGTGCTCGGCCGCCTGCGCGAGCGCGTCGACGAGGGCTGCGGCTTCGTGCTCGTGCTGGCTCCGAGCGGCAGCGGCAAGAGTTCGCTCGTGCGCGCCGGCGTGCTGCCGCTGCTGACGCAGCCGGGCGGCTTCGACGGCTGCACCGCACTCGCGGTGAGCGAAGTCGACGCGATGCGCGTCGGCAACGACGCGTACGGTGCACTGGCCGACGCGATGCTCGGCTGGCAGGTCGACGACGAGGCGCTGTTCCTTCCCGGCGAGCGCGCGTTCCTCGTCGACTCGCTCGCCGGCGACAGGGCGCTCGTCGTCGCGACGATCGAGGAGCGGCTCTCGCGTCGTCGTCCGCGGCGCGACGGCGACGGCCATCGCGTGCTCGTGATCGTCGTCGACCAGCTCGAACGCGTGTTCGCGTCGGGCACCGCGCCGCTGGCCGAACTCGACCGCCTGTTCGCCGCGCTGCGCGATCTTCTGGCCGGACAGCGCGTGGCCGCGTTCGCGCTGTGCCGCAACGATTTCTATCCGCGCGTGGCCGAAGTGCCGGCGCTGGTCGAACTCAAATCCGACAACGGCGTGTTCGACCTGCCGCTGCTCGCCGCCGGCGAACTCGCGCAGATCATCCGCGCGCCGGCGCTCGCGGCCGGCCTGCGCTTCGAGCACGACGAATCGACCTCGCTGCGCCTGGACGACGTGCTGCGCGACGACGCCGTGCGCCAGCCGCAGTCGCTGCCGCTCTTGCAGCACGCGCTGCTCGAAATCTATCAGCGCCGCAGCGTGTCGGGCGTGCTGAGCTTCGAGGCGTACCGCGCGATCGGCGGGCTCGAAGGCGCGCTCGCGCAGCGCGCCGAGATGATCTTCAACGGCCTGCCCGCGTCGGCGCAGCGGCGCCTGCCGGAGCTGTTGCGCACGATGGTCGCGCTGGGGCCGGACGAAGGACTGCCGGTCGGCCGCCGCGTCGCCTGGGCCGACGTCGCCGACGCCGACACGCGCGCGCTCGCGCAGGGCTTCGTCGAACAGCGGCTGTTCGTATCCGACCTCACCGGCGGTGTGCCGGGCTTCGCCGCCGCGCACGAATCGCTGTTTCGCAACTGGCCGCGCGCGCGCGACTGGGTCGCCGAGAACCGGCGCCTGCTGCTGGCGCGCTCGCGCGTGTCGGCCGCGTACCGGCGCTGGCACAGCGAAGGCCGGCGCCGCGATTTTCTGCTGCCGCCCGGCACGCAGCTCGACGATGCGCGCGCGCTGATCGGCGACCGCCACGTCGCGCTCGACGCCGACGTGCGCCGCTACGTCGACGAATCGATCGCGCGCTGGCGCCGCCAGCGGCGCGTGCGCTACGCCGCGGTCGTCGCGGTGCTCGTGCTCGGCCTCGCCGCGGGCACGGCCGGCGTGATCGCCGCGCTGGCGCGCGCCGAAGCCGATCAGCGCCGCGTACAGGCCGAAGGCCTCGTCGGCTTCATGCTCGGCGAACTGACCGAGCGCCTGCGCGGCCTCGGCAAGCTCGACGTGCTCGACTCGGTCGGCAACGAAGCGATGCGCTATCTCGTGTCGCTGCCGCAGGACGACGGCAACGCGACGACGCAGCTGCTGCGCATTCGCGCGTCGCGGCAGATCGGCGAGATTCGCCTGTCGCGCGCCGAGCCGACCGCCGCCGACGCGTTCGCGCATGCGCGCGACCTCGCCGAAAGTCTCGCCGCGCGCGAGCCCGACAACGCCGACGCGTGGCTCGAACTCGGCAACGCGGCGTTCTGGCTAGGGCAGATTCCGTTCCAGAAGAACGACTACGCGGCGACGGCGCAGCACTGGCAGCGCTATCTCGACGCGGCGCGGCGCCTCGTCGCGCTCAAGCCCGACGACGCGAAGGCGCGGCTCGAGCTGTCGTATGCGCAGAACAATCTCGCGACGCTCGACTACCGCACGAGCCGCATGGCGTCGGCGCGGGAGCGCTTCGACGAGTCGGCGCAGCTCAAGCGCCGCGTGCTCGCCTCGACGCCCGACGACGCCGTCGTCGCCGATCTCGCCGACACGCTGACCTGGATCGGCCGCGTCGACGAAGCCGAGACCGCGCTCGAAACGGCCGAGAAGCACTACCAGGAAGCGCTCGATGCGCTTTCGTCGCTGCGTGCGCGGCAGCCGGACGACCTGCGCTGGCGCTATCGCGAATCGATCGCGCGCATGCACGTCGCGCGGCTCGCGCTGATGCGCGGCGACCTCGCCGGCTCGATCGACGGCTACTCGCGGGCACGCGAGGTTCTGATCGAACTGTCGCGGTCCGATCCGAGCAACGCGGTGTGGTCGCACGCCGGCGCGCTCGCCGCGGTCAACGCGGCAACCGCGAAGGAGCTCGCCGGCGACCGCGGCGCGGCCGAAGCGCTCACGCGCGAGGCGCTGGCGGAAATCGGCGCCGTCATCGAACGCGGCTCGCGCTCGACCGACTACCTGCGCCTGCGCCAGATGGCCGCGTTCCGCATCGCGCAGATCCGGCGCGCGGCCGGCGCGGCCAAGGCCGACGAAGAATTCGACGCGCTCGTCGACACGTTGACCACCGAGGCCGCGAGCGCATCGCCGCAGACGACGGCGGCGCTCGCGAACGTGCTGACCTCGCGCGCCGAGTACGCCGCGCACGCCGGCAAGGCACAGATCGTGCAACAGGATTCGCAAAGGGCGATCGACCTCCTGGCGCCGGTGGCCGCCAGCAACGAGGCCGTCGTACTCGATGCACGCATGCGAGCGTTGAGCCTGCTCGGACGCAACAACGAGGCTCGCACGCTCGCGGTTCGACTCGAAGCCGCGGGGTTTCGACATCCGGATCACATCCGGTTTCTTACCGACCACCCACTTGGAGCATCCGAACATGACTGACAAAGATCTGCCGACGATGACGATCACGCTCAACATCGCGCGCGTCGACTCGGGCGGCAACGCAGGCCAGGGCAAGTATTTCTATTCGTACAGCACGGACCCGATCATCGTGACGACCGCGACGATGATGGTGTTCGAGCTCGGCACCGACACGCCGATTTCGATCAATATCACCGGCGTCTCCACGAGCGACGCCATCGGACAGCTCGAACCGCAGCCGATCGAGCCGGGCAGCCGTGCGATCTACATCTACAACAAGGGCTCGGCGCCGTACCTCATGCAGCTGGCGATCGTCGCCTACGACTCGAAGTTCAGCACGTCGTTCGTCTGCGATCCGCAGGTGATCAACACCCCCGATCCGACCTGACGCGACGCGGCGCCGCCGCGCCTGCGCGTCGCGGCGCCTGCCGGCGACATCGCACGACGCTATTTCGAGACTTCGGCCATCGCCGCCAGCTCCACGCAGGCGGCGATCCGCACGCTGTTCGGGAACGGCGGATCGACCGTGCAGCGCGCCGGCGGCTCGCCGATGCGAGCCCCCAGAAGCTGCGCGTGTTCGGCGAAATACGTCGCGGCAACGCCCTCCAGCCGTGCGCGCGCCAGGCCGTGCCGGGCCGTGTCGCGGTCGCCGTCGGCGAGCGCCTGCCACGCGCGCAAGAGTTCGCCGACCCCGGCATACGACGGATCGGTGCCGAGCCCCGCTGCGACGTCGTGCGTCGTGCCGGGAGGCGCGAGGCCGTATTCGAGCGCCACCAGATGCAGCGCGGCGCGCTCCCACTCGAGCTGCGCGGCATCCCACGCTTCGGCCAGTCGCCGCGCCGCGATATCGCGCTCGCCGGCGCGCGCCGCGAGAACCGCAAGAAAGCCTCGCATGCGCACGACACACAGCGACCGCCCCTCGCCGCAGCGCGCGAGCACGCGCGAGAAGCGCGCCGCCGCCCCGGCATCGCCGCCGGCAAACGCCGCGAGCGCGCCGACTTCGGCGATCTTCATCGCGTTGTCGTACGCGCGGTCGGCATCGGCAAGGGCGACCGCGCGATCGGACTCGGCGACCGCCTGCGCCCAGCGCCCGCGCGTATACGCAAGGCGCGCGCGCACGCACGCCTCGAGCGCCGGCGAATGCGCGAGGCGTCCCGCATCGAGTTCGGCCTCCACCGCGTCGGCATCGCCGAGGCTCGCGCGGTCGCTCAGCGCGTAGACCATGACGGCCGGGCCGAGCGCGTCGAGCGGCACGCGCCGGTAGGCCGCGAGCGCGCGGCCGAATTCGCGCTGCGACATGTGCTGGTGCGCGATCGCCAGATGCAGGCGCCACGCGTTCGGGCGCAGGTCGAGCATCGCGTCCTCGACCTGTCGCGCGGCCGGCGCGCTCGTATCGATCACCTGCGCGAGCTCGACGAGCAGGCGCGTGTACGCGGGCGTGGACTCGCGCAGCCGCGCCTTCGCCGTCGCCGCCCAGCGCGCGACGTCGGCCGGCGCGCCGAACGAATAGATCGCGAGCAGCGCGGGCGCGACCGGCGACCGTTCGTCGCGCCGCGTGACCTGTTCGAACAGTTCCCGCGCACGCCCCTTGTCGGCGGCGCGCTCGGCCTCGAACGCGCGGCGCAGCAGATCCGCCGTGTCGGTGCGGCCGGCGTCGAGATCGCCGACACGAATCGCGTATTCCGCGCCGACGAGCGGATCGTGCAACGCGAAGACGAGCGCGCCCACCAGCGCGAGCACCGCGAAGACCGCGCCGATCCGCCACCTTGCCCGCGATCGCGGCGGCGCCTGCCGCGATGCGGCCGGCGAATCGACGCGCGGCTCGACGGGTTCCGCCGGCGGCGCGCGCAGCGGATCGGCACGCACGTCGGCGTCGAGCCGCACGCCGCCGCGACGCACCGTCTTGATCGCCTCGGCGGCGGGACCGAGCGCGCCGCGCAGGCGCCAGATCAGCTGCGTCAGCGCGGTGTCGCCGATCTCCTGGCCGCCGGGCCAGAGCCGGTCGAACAGCGCCTGCCGCGAGACGAGCGCGCCGCGCGCCTCGCACAGCATCACGAGCAGGCGGAACGCGAGCGGCTGGCACGCGACTTCGACCGCCTCGACCCATAGCTGCTGGCGCGCGACGTCGACGACGACGTTCGCGAAGCGATACACCGGCAGGTCGTCGCGCTCGGCCTCGCCGATTTCCGAACCGGGCAGATTCACGCGCGCAACGCCCTGACCGGCCGGCAAGTAATGCTGCGGAGACGTTCGCGTGAGGACGCGCCGCCGCCACGGCGACGAGCATCGCCGCCGGTCGGCCGGAATTGCCCGGCCCCCAGCGAGGGAATGGAAATGCACAATGGAAACATCGGCAAACGCGGCCTGGGCAAGCGGCTCGCGCAAATGATACTCGCGGTCGCCTTCGCGGCGTTCGCGTCCGCCGGGGCGTTCGCGTCGAACGCGCTCGGCGTCGCGATCGATCCCGCGTTCGGCGCGAACGGCTTCACCGCACTCCCGAGATATCCGACGGCGGACCCGGGCACGACGGTCGCGCCGATCGGCATCGCCCACCTCGACGTCGCCGGCGGCTACATGGTCGCCACGCTGCAGCGCGTGTCGGGCAACGACCGCATGGTGCTGACGCGCTACACCGAAAGCGGCGCGATCGACGCGGGCTGGGCCTTCGGTGGCAGCCAGCTGCCCGGACTGCCGGTCCCGTACACGCCGGGCGGCAGCCTGAACGCGATCAAGCTCGTCGCCGGCAAGGAAGCGGGCCAGGACATCTTCTACCTGGCATTCAGTCTGTTCTCGAGCCCCGACTTCTACGTCGCCGTCGCCAAGTTCCGCGCGGACGGCTCGTTCGATCCGAATTTCGGCGTCGGCGGCTACGTCTCGTCCCGGTTGCCGGTCAGTGCACCGGCCGGCCTCCTGACCGTCGGCGGCGCCGCGTTCACCGAGGTGTTCGGCCAGCCGGTGCTCGTGGTCGCGGTGACCGGAAAGAACAACCGCCTCGTGTTCACGCGCGCGCACGGCAGCGGCGCCGGGGCGCTGTCCGACCAGGGCGGCGGCTCGGCGCTGACGATGCTCGCGACGCCGAACATCCTGCAGATGCGCGGCTCGGGTCTGAATCACGTCGAGCTCGTCGGCTCCGTCGCCAACGACGCGCTCTACATGGACTACGACGCCGGCACGCTGGTCGCGCGCCCGCGCGTGTTTCGCCTGCCCTGTCCGGCCGGCAGCAACTGGTCGGCGGTCGATGCGATCGCGCGACCCGGCGCGTTCGTCGACGACGCGCTCGTCGCCGGCCGCTCGTCGTGCATCGGCCAGGGCGTCACCTCGATGGTCGCGCGCGTGCAGAACATCGTGAACGCACCGGTATTTCCCTGGACGGCCGTGACCGAAACGAATACGACCTGCAACGGCACCGGTCCGTGCATCCCGGTCGTGTTCGCGTACGACGATGCGCATCCCGACTACGCGCTGACCGTAACCCCGGGCGGCAATATCGCGCCGGTGCGCGTCGCCGACGGCGCGACGCTGTCGACGTTCCTGCTCAGCAACGTCGGCGGCGCGTCGTATCCGATCCACTCGACGTACCGCGGCACGGTGTTCCGCTGGCCGCGGCTCGTCGGCTTCGGCGTGATCCTGCCGAGTTCGGAGGCCGTGTCGGGTCTCGTGATCGACGGGCTGTTCAGCGACGGCTTCGATTGACCGCTCAGCGGCACGGATCGCGGCCGAGATTCTTCTCGTAGGTCGACACGTTCTCGTCGCGCTCGTGCCCCGCACGGCCGCTTGCGCTCGCGGCATGGATGCGCCGGCACGCGTCCTGCCGCGGGATCATCCGCGCCGACACGGCGGTCATCTGCGCCGGCGTCGCCGAACGGCCGCGGCCGCGATCGCGCTTGACCGAGCCGACCGCGACGACCGCCGCCGGGCACGGCCCGTGCTGATAGAACACCTCGCCGTTCGCGACGCGGCATTCGTAGGAAGTCAGCGCCGGCTCCGGCTCGCGCGTCGGCATGCGCCGCTGCGCGCGCGGCGCCTTGCGCTTCGGCGTTTCGGGCGCGGGCGCCGCCGCGGCTACGGCCGGTTCGCGCGCGAACGTGAAAAGACCGCCTTCGCTGCCGGCCGGGCACGGCGTCTGCAGGTAGGCAATTTCTCCTTTTTCATTGGTGCACTTGTAGGCTTTCGCCGCCGCGCAATCGAACGCGGCGGACAACGCGAGCAGCAGCAACAGGCAACGCATGGCGGTTCTCCGTAATCGGGGAACCGCACGATGCGCCCGGCGCGGCGCGCGCACATCGGGCGAACGCCGCGCCGTCGCTTGAGAAAATTCCGATCAGTCGCCCGGCTGCGGGTACGTCGTGATGCCGCGCTTGGCCTTTTCGGCCGCGACCATGTCGCGCACTTCCTTGAGCATCTTCTTCGCGTCGTAGACGATGCCGTCCTTGATCGTGTACTCGACGCCGCCGACGCGATGCGCCTTGCCGTCCTGGCCCAGGCGGATATGCCCCGTGCCGTACAGCACCTTGAGATTCGCGAGCGGATTCTCGGCGACCACCACGATGTCGGCGAGCTTGCCCGGCTCGAGCGAGCCGATGCGGTCGGCCGCGCCGAGCGCCTGGGCGCCGGCGAGCGTCGCCGCGCGGATCACCTCGAGCGGATGGAAGCCGGCCTCGCGCAACAATTCCAGTTCTTCAATCGTACCGAAACCGTAGATCTTGTAGATGTAGCCCGAATCGCTGCCAACCGTCACGCGACCGCCGCGGTTCTTGTAGTCGTTGACGAACGCCATCCAGCGCCGGTAGTTGTCGCGCCACGCCACCTCGTCTTCGGTGCCCCAGTCGAAGAAGAAGCTGCCGTGGTTGTCGCGGTTCGGCGTGAAGAAATTCCACAGGTCGGGCCACGTATAGGCGTCATGCCACTCGGCGCGGCGCACGCGCATGAGGTCGCGGCTGGCCTGGTAGATCGTGAACGTCGGGTCGATCGTGAAGTCGAGAGCGAGCAGCTCCTTGATCACCGCTTCGTACTTTTCGCTGCCCTTCTGCGCCGCCTGCGCCCACAGCCGTCCGGCCTGGCCGAAGCGGTGCGCCTCGTCGCTGTAGTTGTAGTCGGCCGGATAGTTCTGCACGGTCTGGCCGTCGAACAGCGCCTCGGGCAGGCCGTACCAGTGCTCCATCGACGTGAGGCCCCAGCGCGCCGTCGTCAGCACGTTGACGCGCGCGACGTCGAGCTGCGCGTGATGGCACGCGCTGCGCATGCCCTGTTTCTTGAGTTCGTCGAACGCGGCTTCGAGCACGTCGGGCCGATAGCCGAAGCACTTCATGCCGGCCGCGCCCTTCTTCTTCATGTCGCGCACCCACTCGCGCGCCTCCTCGGGCTTGGTCATCGGCGCGGCGCGGCCCTGGCCGAAGAACGCGTAGGGAAAGATGCGCGGCGCGGCGATCTTGTTCGCCTCGCTCCGGCGCATTTCGTTGACGCACCAGTCGATGCCGTTGCCGCAGGCCGGATCGCGCACCGTCGTGATGCCGTGGCCCATCCACAATTTGTATACATAGTCGGCGCTGACGCGCTGCTCGTCGCCGCCGATGTGGCCGTGCATGTCGACGAGGCCGGGCATGACGTAGTGGCCCGCAAGGTCGATCTCGCGACCGCCGGCCTTGAGTTTGGGGCGCTGGTCGGGCTTGATCGACGTGATGTCGGCACCGAGCATGCGGATCTCGACGATGCGATTGCCTTCGACGACGACGTCGGCCGGCCCGTAGGCCGGGCTGCCGGTACCGTTGATGACGTTGACGCCGCGCAGGATCAGCTGCGTATACGGCCCGTCGCCCTCGTGACGGTCGGCGCCGGGCGGAATCGCCGCGAACGCCGGCATGGCGGCAAGGCACAGCGCGGACCACAGCCATCGTTTCATCATCGTTACCTCCCCAGGCGAAACCCGAGGATACCCGGTCACCGCACGGGCTCGGCGCGTGACTTTGGTAACGGACATCCGAAACCGCGGCAACGGGCCGGTGCTAGCATTGCCCGATGGATGCTCAAAGTTCCGGTCGCTCGCTGACCGAAGGCGCGATCGGCAGGACGCTCGTGCTGTTTTCGCTGCCGATCCTCGCCGGCAACGTGCTGCAGTCGCTCAACGGCTCGGTCAACGCGGTGTGGGTCGGCCGCTATCTCGGCGAAGCGGCGCTCACCGCCACGTCGAACGCCAATCTGATCCTGTTCTTTCTCTTGAGCCTCGTGTTCGGCATCGGCATGGCCGCGAGCATTCTCGTCGGCCAGGCGATCGGCGCGAACGACGTCGCCCTCGCCCGGCGCGTCGTCGGATCGAGCGCGACGTTCTTCGTCGGCGTCGCGGCCGCGTGCGCGATCGGCGGGTGGCTCGCGACGCCGTGGATGCTCGCGCACCTGTCGATGCCGCCCGACGCGCTGCCGCTCGCCGCCGACTACCTCCGCGTGATCTTTCTCGCGCTGCCTTTCATGTTCGGCTTCACCTACGTGATGATGGTGCTGCGCGGCGCCGGCGACGCGCGCACCCCGTTCGTGTTTCTCGTGCTCAGCGTCGTGCTCGACATCGCGTTGAATCCGCTGTTCATCTTCGGCCTCGCGGGCCTGCCGGCCATGGGCATCGCGGGCTCGGCCACGGCGACGCTCGTCGCGAACGCCGTCAGTCTCGCGGCGATGGTCGCGTATCTGTACTGGAAGCGGCATTTCCTGCGGCTCGCGCGCGGCGACCTCAGGCATCTCGTACCCGATCCGGCGATCTTCCGTTCGCTCGTCGCGAAGGGGCTGCCGATGGGTCTGCAGATGATCGTGATGTCGCTCGCGATGATCGTGATGATCGCCTTCGTCAACCGCTACGGCTCGCATACCGTCGCGGCCTACGGCGCGGCTTCGCAGTTGTGGACGTATATCCAGATGCCGGGCTTCGCGATCGGCGCGGCGGTGTCGACGATGGCCGCGCAGAACGTCGGCGCCGGACGCTGGGACCGCGTCGAGCGCATCGCGCACGTCGGGGTCGGCGTCATCGTCGCGCTGACCGGCGCGCTCGTGCTCGTGATCTATGCGTTCAACCGCGGCGCGCTCGGGCTGTTCCTGCCCGACGACAGCAACGCGCTCGCGCAGGCGCAGCACATCAACGCGATCGTCGTGTGGTCGTTCGTGTTCTTCGGCGTCGCGCTGGTGTTTTCGGCCGTCGTGCGTTCGACCGGCGCGGTGATTCCGCCGCTCGTCAATCTCGTCGTCGCGCTGTGGCTCGTGCGCATTCCGTTCGCGTGGCTCATGACCGACGCATGGCAGGCCGACGCGCTGTGGTGGAGCTTTCCGCTCGGCTCGTTCGTCGCGGCACTGCTCGCCGCCGCGTACTACCGCTGGGGGCGCTGGCGCAACGCGCGCATGATCGCTCCTGCGGCGCGCTAGCGCCCGCGCATGCGATAGCGTTCGCGGTAGTCGTTCGGCGTCATGCTGACGACGTGCTTGAACAGGCGGCGGAAGCTCGACACGTCCTGGTAGCCGCAGCGCCCGACGATTTCCTCGAACGACAGCCGCGTCGATTCGAGCAGCGCCTTGGCGCGCTCCACGCGCAATTTCTGTACATATTCCAAAGGCGTCGAACCGAAATCCTGATGGAAGCGCCGCAGCAGGGTGCGCTCGCTGACGCGGCAGTGATCGGCGAGTTCGCGCACGCTGATCGCCTCGTGCAGCCGCTTCTGCAGCCACTTCTCGGCGCGTTCGGACAATCCCTGGCGCGGCCGTTCGGACAGCGCGAGGCTGATGTACGGCGCTTGGCTGCGGCGCTGGCGGTCCATCAGCATCAGCCGCGACACGTTCTGCGCGAGCGGCGTGCCGCCGGCCGTTTCTATGAGGTGAAAGCACAGCTCGTATTCGGCCGTCGCGGCGCCGGCGGTCGAAATCCTGCCGTCGTGCACGAGCACTTCCTCGACGTCGAGATCGACGAGCGGATAGCGCTGGCGCATGAGATTGGCGAGCCACCAGCTCGTCGTCGCGCGGCGGCCGTCGAGCAGGCCCCCGTCGGCGAGCATCAGCGCGCCGTTGCACGCCGCGGCGATGTGCAGGTCGGCGTCGGCGCAGCGGCGCAGCAGCTGCCGCTCGGCCGTCATCTCGTCGAGCCGCGCGATCAGCTCGCCGGTGCGCGTGTACTCGATCGCCGAGACGAACAGTACGTCGAGATCGTCGGGGCGCGCGAGTTCGAGGTCGAAGCTGACGCCGGAACCGACGCGCTGCGTACCGGCGCGCGCGCCGACGAGCTTGATCGAAATCGGCGGCGGCGCGCCGGGATGCTGCAGGTGCGCCAGCTTGTTCGCGACGCGCAGCACGTCGAGCGGCGCGGTGACCGCGCTCGGCACCGACGTGGCGTGAACCAGCAGCCCGACGCGCAGGGTCATCAGCGTGCTCCGGCGGCCGCGGCGATGCGCGCGTCGGCGTCGACGTAGATCACACCGCCGTCGCGATGAAGATGCTCGACGATCGCCGCCGGCAGCTTCAGCGTCGCGACGTTCGCCGCGGCAGTCGACGGATTCGCGCCGAGCGGCAGCAGGGCGACCGCGTCGGCGCCCGCCTGCGGCACCGCCAGCCACAGGCCCGGCGCGAGCGCGCGTGCGCCGTGCGTGTCGACGGCGGCGAGTTCGGTACGGCCGCTGGCCGTGTCGTAGCGTTCGAAGCGCGACGCGGCGACGTCGACGCGCATGTTGTAGTCGCGGCCGGCGAGCGGCTCGACGGCGCCGTCTTCGACGCGGATGGCGGCGGTTTCGGCGGCAAAAACCGGCAGCGACGCGAGTGCGATCAGCGCGGCGGCGACGCGGCGTAGCGTTGTGGATTTGGCAGCTTTCATGGCAAGGCTCCTTCGTAGGGTGGAACCATGCTAGGCCTCGCAAGGCTACGTCGCCGGTGGCGGAATCGCAATGCTGATGGCGAAATCCGCCAAGGCGAGTTCCGTCACGGGTCGGCGAATCAGAAGACCAGCGCGAACACGAAGATGCCGAGCATCGCGAACGACAGCGCGATCTTCGCGAGCGTGCCGAACAGGAGGCCGAGCCAGGTGCCGAATCCGACTTCGGCCGCGCGCCGCATCGTGCCGCCGGCGAGGAGTTCGCCCGCGAGCGCGCCGACGAACGGGCCGAGCAGCAGGCCCGGTATGCCCAGGAAGAATCCCGCGAACGTGCCGACCGCCGCGCCGAACAACGCCCAGCCGCTGGCGCCGACGCGCTTGGCGCCGAGCAGGCCGGCCACGACGTCGACCGCGATCGCGAGCAGGCACAGAAACCCGAGCAGCACGAGCGTCCACACGCCGATGTGCATGAAACCGTCGGCCCACGCGGCCAGCAGCATGCCGGCGAAGATCAGCGGTACGCCGGGCAGCGCCGGCAGGATCGTGCCGACGAGGCCGGCGAGCACCATGACGGCGGCGAGGACGAACAGGGCGGTGGTCATCGGGCAATCCGTGCTGCAACGTCATCGGTGTGGAGGCGCCCGGCACGGAAACAAGGCCCCGTCGCGGCGCCCCGCTCGTGCCGCGCGGGCGACGCGTCATGCGGCAGAAGCAACTTTGCGCGCGGCGGGCGACCGCGGTTTTGCCAAATCGGCGATTCGTACAACACGTCCGCGACCTCCGGCACATTCGATCGCCGCGGCGGCGGCCCAGACTCGCGCCGGTCTTTCATCGGGGAATTCCATGTCTCGTTTACGCACACTCGTCGCCGCCACGCTGCTGGCGCTCGCTCTGCCCGCCGTCGCGGCGCCTTCGAAAGCGCCATCGTCGAAAGGCGCACCCGCCCAGGCCGAATGGGTCACGCGCAGCAACGCGAACGCCCAGCCGATGCTGGACGTCCTCGCCGAGTTCTCGCCGGAGTTCGCCAGCCAGATGGGCATCCTCGGACACGACGAGGACGTGTTCGATCTCAAGCCCGAAGGCCCGGAGCGTTTCCGCCGCAAGGCGGAGGAAGCGAAGGCGGCGCTCGTCGCGCGCCGCGCGAGCGAATCCGATCCGCGCGTCAAGCAGGATCTCGACATCATGATCGAATCGATCGCGCGCCAGATCGATTCGAGCACGATCAACCAGAAGTACCAGCTGCCGTACACCGACGTCGGCCAGAACATCTTCCAGGGCATGTTCTCGCTGCTCAACGACCAGGTGCCGGCCAGGCGCCAGGCCGCGGCGGCCAAGCGCCTCGCGCGCTACGTCGGCCTCGAGAAGGGCTATACCCCGGTCGTCGAACTCGCCAAGGCGCGCTTCACCGAAGCGCTCGGCAAGCCCGGCATGCTCGGCCCCTTCAAGAAGCAGGTCGAGCAGGCGCTCGCCAACACGCCGCAGTACACGCAAGGCATTCGTAAATTGTTTGAAAAGTACAAGATCAAGGGCGGCGACAAGGCGCTCGCGGCGCTCGAAACGCAGCTCGCCGACTACGACGCGTGGGTCAAGGCGACGGTGATTCCGGCGTCGCGCACCGATTTCCGCCTGCCGCCCGAGCTGTACGCCGACAATCTCAAGAACGTCGGCCTCGACATCGCGCCCGAAGCGCTCGTGCAGAAGGCGCGCCTCGCCTACGCCGAGATGCGCAACGAGATGAAGTCGATCGCGGCGCAGATCGCCGCGCAGCGCGGCCTGCCGTCGAGCGACTACCGCGACGTGATCAAGGCGCTGAAGAAAGAGCAGATTCCGAAGGACCAGATCGAGTCGACGTATCACGACGTGATCGGCAAGATCGAAGAGATCATCCGCCGCGAAAAGATCATCACGCTGCCGGACCGCCCGATGGTGATGCGCGTCGCCTCCGACGCCGAAACGGCCGCGCAGCCGGCGCCGCACATGGACCCGCCGCCGCTGATCGGCAACAAGGGCGAGCGCGGCACGTTCGTGCTGACCGCCGGCAACCCGGGCAGCAAGGGCGGCGGCTACGACGACTTCAGCCACAAGGGCTCGACCTGGACGCTGACCGCGCACGAAGGCCGCCCGGGCCACGAGCTGCAGTTCACCGCGATGGTCGAGCGCGGCGTGTCGCTGCCGCGCAGCCTGTTCGCGTTCAATAGTGTGAATGTGGAAGGCTGGGCGTTGTATGCCGAGGCCGAGACGAAGCCGTACGAGCCGCTCGAAGGCCAGCTGTTCGCGCTGCAGGCGCGTCTGCAGCGCGCCGCGCGCGCGATTCTCGATCCGATGCTGAACCTCGGACAGATCACGCCGGAACGCGCGCACCAGGTGCTGACCGACGAGGTGGGCCTGTCGAACGCGATGGCCGACCAGGAAGTCGACCGCTACACGTTCCGCGCGCCGGGCCAGGCGACGTCGTACTTCTACGGCTATACGCGCCTGATGGAACTGCGCGCCGAAACGGAGATCGCCCTCGGCGACAAGTTCGACCGCATGGCGTTCAACGACTTCGTGATCGGCCAGGGCCTGCTGCCGCCGGATCTGCTCGCGCGCGCCGTGCGCGAAGAGTTCGTACCGAAGTACGCGAGCAAGTAAGCGGACATCGTGCGGGCGATCCGTCGCCGGATCGCCCGCACGCGAATCACACGATGTTCTTCGCGGTGCCGCCGTCGACGCGCAGCGCCGCGCCCGTCGTCGCGGACGCGAGCGGACTTGCGATGTACGCGACGAGCGACGCGACTTCCTCGGGCTCGGCAAAACGCTTGATCAGCGACGTCGGACGCACCTTCTCGAAGAATTCCTTCTCGAACGCCTCGAACGTCGTGCCTTCCTTGCTCGCGAGCGCGTCGACGAAATCGACGACGCCGCGCGAACGCGTCGGACCGGGCAGCACGCTGTTGACCGTGATGCCGGTGCCGGCCACCGCCTCGGCGAGGCCGCGCGCGACGGCGATCTGCGCGGTCTTGGTCATGCCGTAGTGGATCATCTCGGCCGGAATCTGCACGGCGCTTTCGCTCGAGATGAAGATGACGCGGCCCCAGTTCTTCGCGCGCATCGCCGGCAGGTACAGACGCGCCAGGCGCACGCCGCTCAGCACGTTGACGTCGAAGAAGCGCAGCCAGTCGGCGTCGGGAATGTCTTCGAACGCCTTGGGTTCGAAGATGCCGAGATTGTTGACGAGGATCTCGACGTCCGGATGTTCGCGCGCGAGCCGTTCGGCGGTCGCGGCGTCGGCGAGATCGCCGGCGAAACCGACCACCTTGCCGCCGGTTTCCTTCGTAAGTTCCGCGACGGCCTGGTCGACCGCATCGGCCTTGCGGCCGTTGACGATGACCGTGGCGCCTTCGCGCGCGAGCGCCGCGGCGATCGCGCGGCCGATGCCGGCGGTGCTGCCGCTGACCAGTGCGAGCTTGTTAGTGAGCTTAAGATCCATGACGACCTCGTTCGAAGAGTGAACGGGCGATATGCGGCGATCGCGCACGATCGCAAGGTCGAGACTTTCGTCTAGACGGGTGCGGCCGGCACGACGTACCACAGAATCGAGAAAAAGTGCAGAACGCTGCCGAGCAGCACGAAGCCGTGCCAGATCGCGTGGCTGAACGGCAGGCTGCGCCACAGGTAGAACGGCACGCCGAGCGTGTACGCCGCGCCGCCGAGGAACAGCAGCCACAGGCCGCCGCTCGGCACCGCCTGGATCAGCGGCCCGGCCGCGGCGAGCGCCGACCAGCCCATGCCGATGTACAGCGCGACGGCCGGCGCGCGCAGGCGCTTCAACGACGTCAGCTCCAGCGCGATGCCGACGAGCGCGAGACCCCAGACGACCGCGAACAGCGACCAGCCCCACGGCCCGCGCAGGCTCACGAGCGTGTACGGCGTGTACGTGCCGGCGATGAGGAGGTAGATCGCGATGTGGTCGAGCGTGCGCAGCGTCGGCTTCGCCACTTCGTTCGGAATGCCGTGGTACAGCGTCGAGGCCGTGTAGAGCAGGATCAGCGTCGTACCGAACACGGCGACGCTCGTGACGTGCCACGCGTCGCCGTGCATCGCGGCGTAGGCGACGAGAACGGTCAGCGCGACGATCGACAGCACGATGCCGATGCCGTGGATCGCGCTCGACAGCACTTCCTCGGCGAACGCGTAGCGCGGGGTCATCGCGGTGTTCATGCCGGCGTCCTCGAAAGATCATGCGACGCCGCACCTTACCGCAGCGCAGCAATTCTGTCAGCTTGCCGCCTTCTGG
Source organism: Tahibacter soli (assembly GCF_025717065.2). Taxonomy (GTDB): domain Bacteria; phylum Pseudomonadota; class Gammaproteobacteria; order Xanthomonadales; family Rhodanobacteraceae; genus Tahibacter; species Tahibacter soli. The sequence goes on from NZ_JAOVZO020000018.1 coordinate 417,199, forward strand.
CGCGCGTTCTCGCGGATGCGGCGGAAATAGTCCATCACGCGCGAGGGCAGCGACACCTCGCGCGGCGCCTCGACCGCGTGGCGGCGCGCGCGCTGCGGATCGTGCGCGAGCTGCGCGTGGCGGTCGAGCGCCGCGGTCAGCGCGCGCCGCAGCAGTTCGCGGCCGAGCGGCTTGGGCAGGAAGCGGAACACCTGGCCCTGGTTGATCAGGTCGATCAGAAGGCGTCCGTCGCGCAGCGACGAGCACGCGATCGCGAGGGTGTGCGGGTTCGCCTGCTTCAGGAGCTTGAGCGCGCCGATGACGTCGTCGCTGCCGTGCTTGAGTTCGGCGAGGATCACCGCGTGCTCGGCCTCGCCCAGGCGCGCGAGCGCGGCCTCGACCGTCGTCGCGATCGTGATCGCGCACGACGGCGGCAGCAGGCCGCGCACGAGCATCGCGGTCGACGGATCTTCGTCGAGCACGAGCACGCGCGCCGCGACGATCGCCTCCGGCGGCGGCGCGACGCGGATCGGCTCGGCGAATTCGGCGTGCGCGATGTCGGCCGCCTGCGCGACGGCGTCCTGCAGCTTCAGCGCATCCCAGGGTTTTTCCAGAAAGCGAAAAATTTCGCCGTCGTTGACCGACGCCTCGACCGCGGCGAGATCGGCGTAGCCGGTCAGGAGGATGCGCATCGTGCGCGGCGAGTGGTCGCGAATCTGGCGCAGAAGATCGACGCCGGTGATCGCCGGCATGCGCTGGTCCGAGACGACGACGTGCACCGGCCGCGAGCGCACCACCTTGAGCGCCTCGACGCCGTCGGTGGTCGCGACGACGTCGTAGTGCGCGCGAAACAGCATCGCGAGCGAACGCAGGATGCGCTCTTCGTCGTCGACCAGCAGCAGGCACGGCTTGCTCATGCGCGCGCCCCGCTGCGGCCGGCGACCGGCAGCGCGACGACGAAGCGCGTGCCGACGCCGGGCGTCGACGTCGCGGCGATGCGTCCGCCGTGCGCCTGCACGATCTGCTGGCAGATCGACAGCCCCAGGCCCGTGCCCTGCCCGACCGGCTTGGTCGTGAAGAACGGCTCGAAGATGCGCGGCAACACGTCGGGCGGGATGCCCTTGCCGTTGTCCTGCACCGCGATCATCGCGTAGCCGCCGGAAGCCTGCGTGCGGATCGCGATGATGCCGCGATCGTGCTCGATCGCCTGCGCCGCGTTGCCGATGAGGTTGAGCAGCACCTGGTTGATCTGCGCCGGCGCGCACGTGACCGGCGCGATCTCGCCGAACTGGCGCCGCACCTGCACGTCGCGCCGGCGCAGCAGATGTCCGCCGATGCGCAGCGCGCTTTCGATCAGGCCGTGCAGGTCGACGTTCTCGCTGCGCGCCTGGTCGATGCGCGAATAGTCCTTGAGGCTCGCGACGAGATCGGCGATCTGGTGCACGCCGTGCAGCGTGTCGTCGAGCAGCGACGCGAGATCGCCGCACAGCGCCGGATCGAACGCGGCGAGCGCGTCGTCGAGGCGCTGCGCGCTCTGCGCGGCGGTCGCGTCGTCGCCGCCGGCCGCATCGAGCACGCCGGCATACGCGGCGAGCGTTTCGGCCGCGGCCGGCAGATGGTTGCGCACCATCTCGACGTTGTTCTGCACATAGCCGAGCGGCGTGTTGATTTCGTGCGCGAGGCCGGCGACGAGCTGACCGAGGCTCGCGAGCTTCTCCGACTGGATCAGCTGGTTCTGCGACGCCTTCAGGCGCCGGTACGCCGATTCGAGTTCGCGCGTGTGTTCGCCGACGCGCGCCTCGAGCGCGCGCAGCACGTCGAGCACGACGCCCATGCCGACGTAGTCGCCGGCGGCGTCGGTGACGACGAAGTCTTCGGTGATCGGGCTTTGAATGCGCGCGCCGATCAGCTGGCCGGCCGCTTCGATCGCGCTGTCGACGGCAATCACGAGCGGCGCGGCGTTCATCAGCGCCGTCACCGGCCGGCGGGCATGCAGCTCGCGGCCGTACGGCTGCATGTACACGCGCATCATGAGCTCGTGCCGGGTGACGCAGCCGAGCACCCGACCGCGTTCGACGATCGGCAGCGACAACAGCCCCGCGACGGCCGGTTCGAGAAAACGTTCGCCGGCCTGCTGCACCGTGCAGGCCGGCGTCAGCGGCGGTACGGGTGCGATCAGCGCGGCGAGATCGCCCGGCGGCGCGGGCGCGAGGGCGACCGGCGGCAGCGAAGACATCGAAGCGTTCATGGGCGCAAGGCTACGTCGCGCATGCGTCAGCGCGATTACGAATCTGTCGGCTGCGTCATGGATTTGCGCTATGAGGCCATGCCGGCGATGCCGTCGTCGACGCGGAACGCCGCGAGCGTCGACGCGCGCGCGTTCGGGTTGCGCGCGTCGTCGAGCACGCGCCATGCGACGTCGACGCGGTCGGGCGCGATGCGCGCGTCGAGCCAGCCGCGATGGCGGCCGTCGAACGCGCGCACATGCGGGTTCAGCGGCAGGTCGCGCGCGACCGCGTCGTGATCGACGTCGGCGGTCGTGAGCGATCCCGTGACGAACTCGGTCGCGATCGGCGGCGAACGTTCGTCGGAAAAGTCGCGCTTGAGGTCGGTGACGTAGAACGCGTGCACGTCGCCGCCGAACGTGACGACGTTCGGTATGCGCTGCGCGGCCACGCGATCGAGGAGGCGCGCGCGGCTCGCGGGATAGCCGTCCCAGCCGTCGCTCCACACGGTCGCCGAACCGTCGTCGCCGCGCGTGTAGAACGGCGCCATCAGCGTCTGCTGGCCGATCAGGTTCCAGCGCGCGGTGCTGTTCGACAGGCCCGCGTGCAGCCATTGCTCCTGCGCCGTGCCGAGCAGCGAGCGCGCCGGATCGCCGCGCTCGGCGCAGTCGGCCGCGATGTTCGGCGCGTAGCCGCCGCCGCGTGCGACGCACGGCTGCGCGTCGCGGTACTGGCGATCGTCGAGCAGGTGCAGTTCGGCCAGCGCGCCGAACGCGACGCGCCGATGAATACGCGTATCGACGCCGCGGCACGCGGCGCGCACCGGCATGTGTTCGAGCCACGCGCGATAGGCCCCGGCGCGGCGGATCGCGAACGTTTCGAGCGGCTCGCCGTTCATCGGCAGATTCGCCGCGTAGTCGTTGCCGACTTCGTGATCGTCCCAGATCGGCAGCCACGGACACGCCGCGTGCGCCGACTGCAGGTCGCGATCGAGCTTGTACCACGCGTGTCGCGTGCGGTAGTCGTCGAGGCCGGCGAGCGGCTTGTCGGATTCGAAGCGGCGCACGCGCTCGCCGTACGAGCCTTCGTAGATGTAGTCGCCCAGGTGCAGCACGGCGTCCGGCGCGGAAGCGGCGATATGCCGGTGCGCGGCGAACCAGCCGTGCTCGTAGTGCTGGCACGAGGCGATGACGAGGTGCAGATTGCGCGCCGGCCAGCCGGCCGCCGGCACGGTGCGCGCGCGACCGGCCGCACTGTATACATCGCCGCAGCGGAAACGGTAGAAAAACCAGCGGTCGGGCGCGAGGCCGTCGACGTCGACGTGTACCGCATGCGCGCGTTCGGGCAGCGCCTGCGCGACACCGCTGCGCACGACGCGGGCGAAGCGCTCGTCGTCGGCGACTTCCCAGTGGACCGGCAGCGCGACCGGATCGAGCCCGCCGTTGCGCGCGAGCGGATCGGGCGCGAGGCGCGTCCAGATCACGAAACCGTTCGGCACCGGGTCGCCGCTCGCGACGCCGAGCGTGAACGGATAGCCGGAAAAACGCGCGGGCGCGTCGACGCGGGCGATCGCGCCGGTCATGCCGAGGCCTGCGAAGGCGACGGCGCCGCGCAGCCAGGTGCGGCGCGATGCGTCTTCGAGCTGGCCGGTTTTCGGATTGCGCATGCGACGACGCCCTGCCCGAGAGTGGGCAGGGCGTCAGCATGCGGCAGCGAGGTTGCTCGAATTTTGCGCGCGGGTTGCGCGCGCGTGGACGTCCGGTTACCGGCTGATGACGAACTTGCCGAAATCGATGCCCAGATCGACGCCTTCGCCGGTGCCGGCGAGCGCGAGCGACACGTCGCCCTTGGTCACGACGCTCGCCGCCGACGATTTGACGACGCCGGCATGCGCACCGCCCGACGCATACGTGCCGAGGATGTCGCTCATGCGGTGGACGCCCGAGAATTCGCCGCGACCGTCATGGATCTTCTGCTTGCCGAACGTCAGACCGCCGCCTTTTGCGCGAATTTTCACTTTCATGCTTTGGCCATTGTTGCAGCGGACCGTGCCGCTGCCGGTCGCGGTCTTGTAGAACGCCGACCAGCCGGACATGTTGAAACTCATCTCGCAGTCGATCTTCGCCGTGTCGGCGTGCGCCTGCGGCGCGACGAGCGCGAACGCGCCCGCCGCAAGCAGACTGAGCAAGGTCTTGGTCATGTCGGCAGCTCCTTCTGAAGAGGTGTCGCTATGGTGCACGCAAAAAATGAACGATGCCATTCCGTGCGGCGCGGCACGCGTGAAGAAATCGCCAATATCGAGCGCTTCGCTCAGTTCGGCGCGCCGGCCGGCAACCGTTGCCGCTGACCGCGATTGACCGCCCAGACGACGAGCGCGATCGCCAGCAGCGGCAGCCACACGGGCGCGAGCGACAGGAACAGCACGCCCAGGCCGCCGACCAGCACGAGCGGCAGCGCGACGAGGCCGATCGCCGCGGCGGCGACGCCGAAGACGACCCAGAACGCGACGCGCACGAGCGCGAACGCAAGCCATAGCGCGAACGCGACGGCGCCGGCGACGAGCGCCACAACGAGAACGATCGGCGCAAACACCAGCGCCGGCAGCAGCACGAACGCGCCGCCGAACAGCAGGGCGGCGGCGATCATCAGCGTAACGATAAGGGCGAACATTGCCGTCTCCTTCGTCGAACGGGCGCGAGAGAATATTGCGCCTGTCCTTGCGATGCGTGCGCGTGCCGAAAGGTTGGAATGCGCGCGATCAACTCGGCTCCGCGCCGCTGGGCTAAGCTACGCGCAACGCGACGGAACAGGAGGCAACGCCATGCGCGCTCTCGATATTCTCGTCCACGTGCGGCAGTACCAGGGCGATCCGCCGTCGGTTCGCGCCGCGACCGCGCTCGCCAGGCGCATCGACGCGCGACTGCACGGCCTGTACGTCGCGCCGATCCCGCCGGCCGCGTTCACGTCGCCGGAAACCGTCGCGGTGCTGGTGCAGGAGTCCGACCGGCGCTTCCACGAGGCGCAGTCGGCCGCGAGCTGGTGGAACGGCCTCATCGAGGCGGCCGGCGCGCGCGGCGACTGGCAGGTGGCGCAGGCCGACGCGCTCGATGCGATCGTGCACGCGGCGCGCTGGAACGACCTCATCGTCATCGAACGTCCGCAGCTCAAACCCGAAGCGCCGCTCGGCTGGGGCCTCGTGTCGCGTACGGCGTTCGGCACCGCCACGCCGCTCCTCGTCGTGCCCGAAGGCGCGCAGATCGGCGCGCTCGGCGAGCGCGTGACGATTCTCTGGAACGGCAGCCGCGAAGCGATCCGCGCGGTGCACGGCGCGCTGCCGGTGCTCAAGCAGGCCGCATCGGTCGTCGTGATCGACGGCGAAGAACCGCCGTCGAACGGCGGCATCCTGCACCTGCCGCGCTTCGACCTGCGCGCGCATCTCGTCGACCACGGCGTCAACGCGGTATTCAAGCCGTTCGCGCCGACCGGCGAGCGCGGCGCGGCGCTCCTCGCGGCCGTGCGCGACAGCGGCGCCGACCTCGTCGTGATGGGCGCGTGGGGCCATTCGCGCATCGCCGAGCTCGTGCTCGGCGGCGCGACGCGGCACCTGTTTCAGAACACCGACAAGCCGCTGCTGGTCGCGCACTGACGAGGACCGTTCCGTGGCCATCGACGACATCGCGCACGTCATCCAGCTTTCCGTCGCACCGGTCTTCCTGCTGACCGGCGTCGGTGCGCTGCTCGGCGTGTTCACCGGCCGCCTCGCCCGCGTCGTCGATCGCGCGCGGCGGCTCGAGGACCGGCTCGAACACCTCTCGATCGAGCGGCATCCCGATCTTCTCGACGAGTTGCGCAAGCTGTCCAAACGCGCGCGCCTGATGAACGTGTCGATCAGCGCGGTGGGCGCGTGCGCGCTGCTCGTGTGCAGCGTGATCGTCGTGCTGTTCGCCGGCGCGATTCTCGGCTTCGACGTCAGCTACGTCGCCGCAACGCTGTTCGTGCTCGCGATGGTCGCGCTGATCTCCGGGCTGCTCGTGTTTCTGCACGAGATCTACTACGCGACGAAACACCTGCGCCTCGGCCCTATCGGCGGCCGCGGCACGAGCGATTGAACCTGCGAACGGAACTTCAATGAGCACACATGCAGCCACCGTTTCCTGGCAGCGCGGCGACGCCGCGTTCGTCGACAACCGCTATTCGCGCGCGCACCGCTGGCGCTTCGACGGCGGCGCGGACATCGCAGCCGCGGCGTCGCCCGACGTCGTGCCGGCCGCGCTGACCGACGCCCGCGCGGTCGATCCCGAAGAGGCGTTCGTGGCGTCGATCGCGAGCTGCCACATGCTGTGGTTCCTGTCGCTCGCGGCACAGGGCGGCTGGCGCGTCGACGCGTACGACGACGACGCCGTGGGCCACATGGCGCCGATAAGGCCGGGTCGCCTGGCGTTTCGCGAGGTCGTGCTGAGGCCGCGCATCGCGTTCGGCGGCGAGCGGCAGCCCGACGCGGCAGCGATCGCGGCGCTGCATGACGACGCGCACGATCGCTGCTTCATCGCCAACTCGGTACGCTGCGACGTGCGGGTGGAACAACCTTAGCTATCGCTCGCTTCGGCCTTGCGATCGTCGACGCGCACGACCTTGCCGCCGGCGATCCACAGGTCGATCACGCGGCCCTTGCGCCGATAGGTCCACACCGACAGCGCCGGATTGTCCGGATCGATCGCCTCGGTTTTTTCCGGCGAACCGGCGACGTCGCGCACGCGATCGGCGTCGTCGCCGATCGAGATCATGCGCGAACCGAACCGCGCGCTCTGCGCCGTCGCATCGAGGCAGGACAACAGTCCCGCCAACAACCAAACCGCTTTCATACGTGGAGTCCCCTGTAGCGGACGCCAGTATTTCAGCACTGTGTGCCAGGAATCTGACGCGGGGGCTACGAGCGCACGTTCGATGCAACATCGCCGCTCGCGCCCGCTATTTTGGTGACGGCGATCACAACGTCGCCGACCATGCGGTCGCGGTTCAGCACCGATCGATTGCAATCGCCCCGGCAAGCAACAACCGGGGAAACACCATGGACAACAAACTCATCCTGGGCATCGGGGTCGGTGTCGTCATCGCGATCGGCGGCATGGCCGCGGCGCAACGATTCTCGGGTCCGGCCGCGGAGCCGGAGGCGAATCCCGCCGCGACGGCGCCGCCCTCGCAGCAGCAGTATCCGCAGCAGGAACCGCAGCCGTTCGCGGCCGTCGAACCGGCGCGCGACGAAGGCGAATACGCCGACGTGCGCCGCGTGCGTCCCGTGATCGAACAGGTGACGACGCCGCGCAAGGACTGCGAGCAGGCGACCGTGACGAAGCGCCAGCCCGAACGCGACGGCAACGTCGGCGGTACGGTGCTCGGCGCGGTGATCGGCGGCGCGCTCGGCAACCAGGTCGGCCGCGGCAACGGCCGCAAGGCCGCGACGGTCGCCGGCGCCGTGGCGGGCGGCTTCGTCGGCCACGAAATGGACCAGCGCCACCAGGGCGGCAAGGTCGTCACGACCACCGAAACCCGCTGCAAGACCGTCAACGAAACGAGCGACAAGATCGTCGGCTACGACGTGACCTACGTGCACAACGGCCGCGAATACACCACGCGCATGGATCACGAGCCGGGCGACCGCCTGCTCGTCGAACCGACCGTGCGTCCGGTCGACACGGCGCGCTGAACCCACGGTTCGTCGCGCCGCCTGCGCGGGCGGGAACTCGCCCGCGCGGGCTCTGTCCCAGTCGTTCGATGCGCGGCGCCGTCGCGCCGCGTCGAACGGGGAACCTCATGAAACTGCCGATGCTCATGTCCGCGGCGCTGCTCGCGCTCGCCGCGCTGTCGCCGCCCGCGCACGCGGCCAAAAATCCTGAAGTGACAATGTACGTAATGCCGCAATGCGGCTATTGCGAAAAAATGCGCCATCACCTCGAAGGCGTCGGCGTCGCCTGGACCGAGCGCGACATCTCCGAGCCCGCGATCAAGGCCGAGTTCGACGCGAAGGGCGGTATCGGCACGCCGCTCGTCGTGGTCGGCGACGAGGTGATCAAAGGCTTCATGCCGCAGGCGGTCGACGCATCGCTGCGCCGCCAGGGCGTTGCGTTGAAGGCCGATTAATCGTTTCGCAGCGCCCGGGCGATCGTATCGATCGCGGCGGGGTCCAGATGCGGCCCCATCGGCAGGCTCAGCACGTCGCCCGCCATGCTTTCGGCGAGCGGCAGGCTGCCCGGCGCGTAGCCGCAGTCGGCATACGCGGCCTGTCGATGCGGCGGAATCGGATAGTGGATCAGCGTGCCGATGCCGTGTGCGGCCAGCCGCTGCTGCACGCGCTCGCGATCGGCGACGCGCACGACGTACAGATGCCACGCGGGCGCGGCCCACGCCGGCACGTGCGGCAGCACGATGTCGGCGCCGGCAAGCGCTTCGCCGTATGCCGCCGCGAGCGCGGCGCGGCGCGCGTTCCACGCGTCGAGATACGCAAGCTTCGCGCGCAGCGCGGCGGCCTGCAGCGGATCGAGCCGGCTGTTCCAGCCCTGCATTTCGTTGACGTATTTGACGCGCGAGCCGTAGTTGCGCAGCACGCGCAGGCGATCGGCGATCACGGGATCGTTCGTCGTCACCGCGCCGGCGTCGCCGTAGGCGCCGAGGTTCTTGCCGGGATAGAAGCTCCACGCGACGGCGTCGCCGTGCGCGCCGACGCGGCGGCCCTTGCAGGCCGCGCCGTGCGCTTGCGCGGCGTCCTCGAGCACGACGAGACCGTGCCGCCGCGCGAGCGCCATGATCGCGTCCATGTCGGCCGGCTGACCGTACAGATGCACCGGCAGTATCGCCTTCGTGCGCGCGGTCAGCGCCGCTTCGATACGCGCGGGATCGAGGTTGTACGTGCGCGCGTCGGGCTCGACCGGCACCGGTGTCGCGCCGCACTGGCTCACGGCGAGCCACGTCGCGATATACGTGTTCGACGGCACGATCACCTCGTCGCCGGCGCCGACGCCGAGCGCGCGCAGCGCCAGGTGCAGCGCGTCGAGCCCGTTGGCGAGGCCCACGCAATGTGCCGCGCCGCAGTACGCGGCGTACTCGGCCTCGAACGCGTCGACTTCCGCGCCGAGGATGTACCAGCCGCTGTCGAGCACGCGCGCGATCGCGGCGTCGACGTCGGCCTTGGCCTCGACGTACGCGGCCTTGAGGTCGAGAAACGGAATCGTCGTCACGTCGAATGATCCGGGCTATTTCTTGGGCGGGTTCGGCAGTTTCGTCAGATCGAGCCCGGACACTTCGAACTCGAGCATGCGCTTGCCGCGGTCGGCCCACTGCGTGCCGATCTGCACCTTCTTCGCCTTCAGGAGCTTGGCGATGAACGCGACATCGGGGTCGATGAACAGCGCCGGTTCGCCGGTCGGCGGCTTCGTCGCCGGCAGGAGCTGCGCGGGTTCGTCGTCGAAGATCGCGCTGACCTGGCACTTCGCGCCGCAGACGAAGCCCGACTCGTCGCGCAGCAGGTACACGCTCTGGCCCCACTCGGGATGCTGGCGCAGCACGAGGCGCACGCGCTCGGGACCTTCCTGCGCCGGCGAACCGGCCGCGAGCACGTACGCGGTGTACTGCGTGCCCTTGGCTTCCTTCACCTGGTTGTAGGTCCACAGTTTCGCGATGCGCCGCGCTTCGGCGGCGGCGGCCACGCGCGCTTTGATGTCCGGCAGGGTCTTGCCGATTTCGGCGGCGGCCGGCGTGCCGGGAAACTTCGCGACGATGTCGTCGCCGAGACCGGCGGCGAGATCCCAGCGCTCGGTCGTGCGCATCTGGTCGTACATCTTCATGCGCTCGGCGGCCTGCGCGGCCCTCACCTGTTCGGGCGTCGGCGGCGGCGGTGGCGGCGGACCCTTGCTGCACGCGGCGAGCGCAAGAGCCGCGATCAGGGCGGCGGCAACGGGATTTCGCAGGTTCGACATGGCGCGCATCGACGTTCAAAAACGCAACGATAGCGCATGGCGGCGCGGCGCGCATGACGCGTTCCGACGCGCCCCGGTGCTACAACCACTGCCGCAGCGCGAGCCAGCGTTCGAGCTTCGATCCGCGCGGCACCGACGCGTTCGCGGGGCTCGTCGACGGCAGCGGCACGAGTGCGACGCGCGCGGCGACGGCGTCCGGCAGGCGCGGCTGCACATGGCGGCGAAACGACTGCCAGGCCTTGCCGCCGTTGAACGCGAGCGCGCGCAGCGACGGATGGCTCGCGACGAGTTCGCCGATCGCGTTCGGCTCTTCGCTGTGCGCGGCGATTTCGCTGTCGAGGCTGCCCGGCCGCTCGCACGCCTTGAGCACGTCCCACAGGCCGACGCCGGCGGCGTTGAGCGCCGCGACGCGCGTCGCGTACGGCAGGTCGGCCGCCACGCCGCACAGCGCCTGCATGAACGGCCAGAACAGGTTGTGCGGATGGCCGTAGTACTGCGACAGCGCGAGCGAACGCACGCCGGGCATCGAACCGAGCACGAGCACGCGGCACTCGCGCGTCACGCGGGGCGGAAAGCTTTCGACGCGCGCGTCTGCGTTCGACGGCGCGGCAACAGAGGCGCGCGGCATCAGTCGGCGGCGGCGGTCTCGATGCTCGCGGCCTCGGCTTCGTGGCGGCGCGCGACGCGTTCCTTGAGGCGCTGCAGCAGGATTTCGTACAGCGTCAGCGCATCTTGCGCGGCCATGTCGGGGCGCGCCGCTTCGATCGGGTAGCGGCCCGACGCGATGATCGCCGCCGCGAGATCGAGCGCGATCTGCGACGCGCTCGGCGCGGTGACGGAATTGACGACCGGCGGTGTGCTCATGATCGGCTCGGCGATGGCGGCGATTGGTCGCAAGCCTAGCACCGCGGCGCACGTTTGGGCGCGACCGGCGACACGATCGCCGCGGTGCGTCATTGCGTACTTTTACCCAACTACACGCAGGTGAAGAAAACGTGAGAGGCCGGGCGATCTCTCGCCCGGCCTCGCTGGCATCGGCTCGCGCCGGTCGGAGGTTTACGGGAACGTCGACTTGAAGTAGCTGATCGCGTCGAGCACGTCCGGCGTCAGGCGGCGGATGCCGTTCGGGTAGTCGTCGGCCGCGGTGCAGGTCGAGCAGGTCTGCGTGCTGACGACGCCGAACACCACGTTGTTGCCGCCGGACCAGCGGTTCGTGTAGACGGCCGAACCGGAGTGGCCGCCCGACAGGTCGCAGTTCACCGAGAAGCGCGAGTTCCAGCCGTCGGCGCCCTTGCTGCCGAAGCCGCCGATGTTGCACGGCTTCGTATCCTGGTACGCCCAGCCCTGCTGGCACGCTTCGTTGGCGACCGGGGCGTTCGACAGGCCGCACGCCGGATAGCCGCGGCTGTAGCACTGGCCCAGGCTGAACGTGTTCGCGTCGCAGTAGTCGCGCAGGTTGTCCTCGCCGATCGCGACGTAGCCGAGCCAGCCGGTTTCGTCGCCCGGCGCCGTGCCGAGCACCATCACCGCGTAGTCGTAGGTCCAGTCGGTGTCGCTGTTGCGGAACTGTTCCGGCGTGAAGTACCACACCGCGTCGTGCGCGCCGTACGGTTCGCACGCTTCGCCGCTGCAGGTGCCTTCGCGACCCGGACGGAAGCGCGTCGCGCCGAGCGAGTACCAGAAGTCGTCGTCGCGGTTGTACAGGCAGTGCGCGGCGGTCAGCACGTGGCGGCGGCCGACCAGCGTGCCGGAGCAGCCCGACTTGTTGCCGCCGCCCATCTGGCCCATCGCGCGGTTCGGAAACGCGGTGTTGTCGTAGCGGCGCGTGCGGGTGTCCGACCCGTCGCTCCAGCCCTTGAGGCCGTCGTCGCCGGCGGACTTCTCCGTTTCGGACGCCGTCGCGCCCTTGCCGGCCGCGAGGCCCGACTGCAGCGCCAGGCGATGCAGATCGTGCGCGAGTTCGCGCGGCATCTCGACGCGATACTTCTGACCGGTCTGCGCGTTCACCGCGGTCCAGTACTGATCGCCGCTCGTGACCGTCTTGTCGCCGTCGCCCTTCGCGCTGTCGCCGGCGCCGATTTTCGCGGCGTCGCCGGCGCGCTTCAAACGCTCGGCCCAGGCGGTCTCGGCCGCCGCCGCATTCTTCGGTTCGAAGCGCACCTTGCCTTCGCTGCGCCACACTTCCTGCGTGAAGCCCGTCGCGCCCGGCAGACCGGCGGTGACGTCGACGACGAGATCCGCGCCCGAACCCACCGCTTCGGCGCTGGCGACGCCGGCCGCAGCCGCGTAGTGCGAACAGCCGACGCCGAGCAACAGGACCAGGGCGCCGCGAACAGTTCCGTTAACCATTTCCATACCCTCCGCATGATGTTGAAGAAACGCCGGATCGTCCGGCGGTGTCGACATCACGTACGGCGAACCGGTGCGGCAGGGATCACGCTCGCGGCAATTTGTTGTCGAGGCGGCGTGAAAAGCGCCGCGCGACACTTCATCGCCGCGCCGCGCAGGACTACGATTCGGCCATGCAGACATCCGCGGCCATCGCGATTCCCTGGCTGGGCGAAAGGCCCCGCCTGCTGCTGGTCGGCGGCGAGCGTCGCGACCTCGCGCCGCTGCTGCGCGCGATCGGCTGCGCCGACGTCGCGGTCGCCGCGGACGCGCTCGCCGCCCGCACCGTGCTGCGCGAGCGCGGCGCCGATATCGTCGTGCTCGATCTCGCGGCCGATCGCCGGCAACTTCTGGACATTGTCAAATCGTTGCGTCTGGAATTTCCGCGCATCGCGCTGGTCGCGCGCGGACCGCGCGACGAGACCGGCGCGCTCGACCTCGTCGCCGCCGGCGTGAACGAGTACATCGATCTCGACGCCGGTGCGCACGAGGTCGCGCGCGCGCTGCGCCTGGCCGAAGCACGCGCGCGGCGCGGACTCGACGACGGCGTGCAGCGCCAGGCGATCGCGACGATCGAACGCAACGAGCGCCGCTATCGCGACCTGTTCGAGTACAGCCTCGGCCTGTTCTGCACGCACGACATCGACGGCGTGCTGCTCGCGCTCAACCCGGCGGCGGCGGCGGCACTCGGCTATTCGGTGTCCGAGCTGATCGGCCGGCCGCTCGCCGATTTCGTGCCGTCGCCGCTGCGCCGCGAGTTCGCGGCGTACCTGAAACGCATCGCCGACCGCCACAGCGACACCGGCCTTCTGTATCTCGTGCACCGCAGCGGCGAGCAGCGCATCTGGGAATTCCACAACCGGCTCGTGTTCGAAGCCGACGGCACGCCGTTCGTCATGGGCAGCGCCCAGGACGTGACCGCCAACCGCGTTGCCGAGCGTCGGTTGCGCCAGCAGCGCGCGGCGATGGAAGCCGTGAACGACGCCGCGCTCGTCGGCCTGTTCCACACCGACGCGGCCGGCTCGTGGACCTACGTCAACACCACCTACGAGCGCATCAGCGGCCTATACGCGGCGCAGGCCGCGCGCGACGGCTGGCTCGACGCGGTGCATCCGGACGATCGCGACCGCGTCGCGCGCGAATGGACGCACTCGGTCGAAAACGGCCGCCGCTACCGCAGCGACCATCGCTACGTGCACGCCGACGGCCGCGTGACCTGGGTGCACGTGCAGGCCGCGCCGATCGTGCTCGACGGCGACGTGACCGGCCATGTCGGCTGCGTCGAAGACGTCACCGCGCGGCGCCACGCCGAGCAGTCGCTCAAGCGCAGCGAGCAGCGCCTGCGCACGATCGCCGACGCGCTGCCGGCGATGATCTTCTATCTCGACGCCAAACAGCGCTTCGTGTTCGCCAACGCCGCGTACGAACGCGTCTACGGCGGCGGACGCGGCGTCGCCGGACGCTACCTGCGCGACGTGCTCGATGCCGCGAACTACGAGCAGCGCCGGCCGTGGCTCGCGCGCGCGTTCGCCGGCGAGCGCGTGTGCTTCGAGCTCGAGCAGACGGTCGACGGCGTCGTGCGCCACTTCGAGTTCAACTACATCCCGCAACGCGACGACGAAAACCCGCGCGAGATCGCCGGCATCCACGCGCTCGTGCTCGACGTGACGCCGCAGAAGCACGAGGCGGCGCGCCTGACGCAGCTGGCGCAGGTCGACCCGTTGACCGGCCTCGTCAACCGTGCCGGCTTCGCCGAACGCCTGACGCGCGCGCTCGCGCGCAGCCGCGACCAGCGCACGACGCTCGCGACGATGTATCTCGACGTCGACCACTTCAAGCAGATCAACGACACGCACGGCCACGCGGTCGGCGACGCGCTGCTCAAGGCGTTCGCGCAGCGGCTGGTGGGCTGCCTGCGCAGCTCCGACGTGGCCGGCCGTCTCGGCGGCGACGAATTCGCCGTGATCAGCGAAAGCGTACGCCGGCGCGAATACGCCGCGGCGGTCGCGGCGAAGATCGTCACCGCGATGCGCAAGCCGTTCGTGCTCGACGACCTGACGCTCAACGTGACGACGAGCGTGGGCCTCGCGTTCGGTACCGGCGCCGAATCGGCCGACGCGATCCTGCACAGCGCCGACACGGCGCTGTACCGCGTCAAGCAGGCCGGCCGCAACGGCTACCGCGTCGCCGAGTAGCCCGGCCGGCGGCGCTGTGCGAGCATTCGCGCCCCGTCCCACGCCGCGATCCCATGCGCCTGAACAAATACATCAGCGACACCGGCCTGTGTTCGCGCCGCGAAGCCGACGCGCTGATCGAAGCCGGCCGCGTGACCGTCGACGGCAAGCGCGCCGGCGTCGGCGCGGTCATCGAAACCGGTGCCGACGTGCGTGTCGACGGCAACGCGCTCAAGCTCAAGAACCAGCGCGGCGGCGCGAAATCGGTCTACATCGCGCTGAACAAGCCGGTCGGCGTCACCTGCACGACCGAGTCGACGGTCAAGGGCAATATCGTCGACTTCGTCGACCATGCCGAGCGCATCTTTCCGATCGGACGCCTCGACAAGGATTCGGAAGGACTCATCCTCCTGACCAACAACGGCGACATCGTCAACGAGATCCTGCGCGCCGAGAACAAGCACGAAAAGGAATACCTCGTCGCCGTGAACAAGCCGGTCACGGAGGAATTTCTCGTCGGCATGTCGCGCGGCGTGCGCATCCACGGCCAGATGACGAAGCCGTGCAAAGTCTACAAGCTCAACAAGTTCGCTTTTCGCATCATCCTGACGCAGGGGCTGAACCGGCAGATCCGCCTGATGTCGGCCGAGTTCGGCTATCGCGTCAAGCAGCTGCAGCGCGTGCGCATCGTCAACATCCGCCTCGGCAATCTCAAGCTCGGTCAATGGCGCAACCTGACGCCGGCGGAACTGCACGGCCTGCTACCGGGCCGCACGCAGTGGTAGCGATCCGTGCGGCTTGCACGCGAGGGAGGCGCGACGTTGCAGTTTGCTGCCTGAACGCTACTTCAATTTATTGATTTTACTTGGTTTTTTTCTTGGCACGACACTTGATCGTACTAAGCCAGCACCGGCCTTCGACGCCCTGAGTCGATTACCGGTCTGACCCCCAACCAAGGAGACGATCATGCGTCTTAACACCGTTACGAAGTCTGCTGCCGCCGTTCTGATCACCCTGCTCGCGGGCGCCTCCTGGGCGGCCGGTCCGAACGACAACAAGACCACGCCGACGTCGACCTCCGCCGAATCGAACCAGCCGGTCGGCGACACGTGGATCACCACGAAGGTGAAGTCCGAACTGCTCGCCGACAGCGACGTCAAGGGCACCGACATCAACGTGTCGACGAAGAACGGCGTCGTGACGCTGGCCGGCGTGCTCGACAACCAGATGGCGATCGACAAGGCGATCACCATCGCCAAGAACATCAAGGGCGTTTCGGACGTCGATACGCGCGCCCTGAAGCTGCGCAAGTAACGCAGCCGCGCTCGTGACGGACCGGATGTCCGTCGCCAGGGAGCAAAAACCACAACAGGACAATGCGGCCCGGGCGTCGGCAACGCCCGGGCCGTTCTTGTTTTCGTTGCCGCAATCCTTGATCGGGTGCGATGCGGCCGTATAACGGTCAAACCACAGCGCCGACCGGGCGCGCCATTTTCCGGAAAACCGCATGACACCGACGATCGAGGAAATACTGAAGTTCTGGTTCGGCGAGGCCGACCCGACGCCGGACGAACGTGCCGCGACCGCCCGGCGCTGGTTCGTGCGCGATGCGGCGTTCGACGATGCGATCCGCACGCGCTTCGGCGCGCTCGTCGAGCGCGCGATCGACGGCGAGCTGGGTCCGGAATGGTCGGCGACGCCGCGGGCGCGGCTCGCGCAGATCCTCCTCGTCGACCAGTTCACGCGCAACGTGCACCGCGGTTCGGCGCGCGCGTTCGCCGGCGACGCACACGCGCAGCGACTGGCGCTCGAGCTCGTCGACAGCGGCGACGACCGTGCGCTCGCGCCGATCGAGCGGGTGTTCGCCTACCTGCCGCTCGAACACGCCGAAGACGCGGCCTTGCAGGAACGCAGCGTCGCGCTGTTCGAGGCGCTCGCGGCGCAGGCGCCGGCCGCCGAGCGCGCGAGTTTCGACAACTATGCCGACTACGCGCGGCGTCACCGCGACGTGATCGCGCGCTTCGGCCGCTTTCCGCACCGCAACGCCGCGCTCGGCCGCGTCAACGGCGCCGACGAGCAGGCCTGGCTCGACGCCGGCGGCGGATTCTGATTCCGATGCCGGCAGATCGCCGCATTTAGCGGCCGAATCTGCGACAATGCGCGCCCGCTCGCGCTCGCGCGCGGCTTCGTTCCCGCAACCAGGATTTCGGCTCCCATGTCTGCATTGATCTGCGGCTCGCTCGCGTACGACACCATCATGGTGTTCCAGGACCAGTTCAAGAACCACATCCTTCCGGACAAGGTTCATATCCTGAACGTGGCGTTCCTCGTGCCGCGGATGCGCAAGGAGTTCGGCGGTTGCGCCGGCAACATCGCGTACAACCTCAAGCTTCTCGGTGCCGATCCGCTCCCGATGGCGACGGTCGGCCAGGACTTCGCCCCGTACCGCGAACACTTCACGCGCTGCGGCATTCGCCTGGACCAGGTCAAGGAGATCGAAGATCTCTACACCGCGCAGGCGTTCATCACGACCGACCTCGACGACAACCAGATCACCGCGTTCCATCCCGGCGCGATGATGCGCTCGTACGAAAACCACGTGCGCGACGTCGAAGGCGTGACGTTCGGCATCGTCGCGCCGGACGGCCGCGAAGCGATGCTGCAGCACGCCGAGCAGTTCGCCGAGCGCAACGTGCCCTTCATCTTCGATCCGGGCCAGGCGATGCCGCTGTTCAACGGCGACGAATTCCGCGCGTTCATCGAACAGGCGCAGTACGTCACCGTGAACGACTACGAGTCGCAGCTGCTGCAGCGCAATACCGGCTGGACGCCCGAACAGATCGCCGACCGCGTCAAGGCGTACATCGTCACGCGCGGCCCGAAGGGCTCGCTGATCTACACGAAGGACGAAGTGCACGACATCCCGCCGGCGCACGAGCGCCGCGTGTCCGACCCGACCGGCTGCGGCGACGCGTACCGCGCCGGCCTCATCTTCGGCATCATGCGCGACATGGACTGGCCGACGATCGGCCGCCTCGCATCGCTGATGGGCGCGCTCAAGGTCGAGCATCCGGGCACGCAGAACCAGCGCTTCACGTACGGGGAATTCGCCGATCAGTTCCGGCAGCAGTTCGGGTACGCGCTGGATTGAGTTTTACAGACAAAAACGGCTCCGCAGACGACATGCGGAGCCGTTTTTGTCCGGGCAGCGACAAACAGTACAATCGCGCACTCTGTACAACGCAGCCAACGGACGGCTACGCATGGTCGAGCACGCAGACATTGAGGGCTGGTTCGGGGCGGAAATAGCGACATACTTCGCCAACAAGCGTCGCGGCGGGGACGCCGGCAACAAAGGCACGCGATACGAAGATCATTTTGTCGCGTACAAGGTTGCAGAGGCCGCAGCCGCGTTGATCGACGCTCCATCGGGTGCGGATCCTCATATTCGATCGCAAGCCGATGGGTTCGTGGACGATGTGCGCATCGCAATCCCAAGCGCGACGGACTACTACCAGCTCAAGAACGCAGACTCGGTCAACTGGTCTTCCGGCGAACATCCAATAGCGACGGACTTCGCGCTTCAGTTCCGGCTTTCCCGCCATCTCGACGAGCCGGGACCGAGTACCGCGCTGGTCGTGCCGACCGCGAATCTCGCAGCGATGCTCCGCAAAAATATCCCGGGTGCCATAGCAGCGCACACGCAAGTGCGTCATTTTCCGTGGGCGGTGACCTTGAATCGCCTGGTGCTGGAATCGGATACGTTACGCAACCTCTTGCGCAAGCTGGCCAGCGTCGAGAATGCGTCGGACGACGTGTTGCCGGGCGTCATGTACGCGTTGATGAACGCATGTCTGGAACGACCGGAAGGCGCCACCGCTCTGGAGCTGTTCGCGCAAGCTGCGAAGCTGTTTCCGAACCAGTTGCGACTCATGCCCGCTGACGCCGATTCGTTCCGCTACTTGTTTTTGCGGGACGCTTTCATGCGCGTTCTTGCCAACATCGAGGGTCTGAGCTACGGTGCCGAGCGAGGATTTTTCCATTGGTCGGGCTTCGGCACGTCCGGCATATTCGAATCGGACGTGTCGAGCGATGCGTTCAAGGCCTTCCAGGACGAAGTCGTCCGGCGCAATCCGGCAACGTTCGAAGACTTCGAGAAGGTTGTCCCATGAGCAGAACATTCACCGTTTTCGCCGAAAGCGACCCTCTCGCCCGCTCGCTGCTCGACGAACTCCTGCGTGCGAAGGAGGACGTCGAAGGCTATCGGCGGCACATGCGCGAACTCGGCTCGCACCTCGCGTCGGTCATCCTCTCCAAGCTCGGCAACGAATCGGCGAAGAACATCTGCGTGATCTGTTCCGTCGAGGACGCCGATTTCCTTGCGCGCGGCGTTGTCGAAACGCTCGAATTGAGCAATCTTCGCGCAACCACGCGCATGATGTGCTTGTGGAATCGCCGAGTCAGGAATGACCGCGTCTCGATTTCGCCGGTGGTGCGCAGCTACGCCGAGGAGTTCGACCGCAACGACGCCGTCTTCATCATCGTCAAGTCGGTCATTTCCGGCGCGTGCGTCGTCAAGACGAATCTGACCAAGGCCTTGACTGCTTCGGAGCCCAAGCGCGTTTTCGTTGCCGCGCCGGTCATGCTCGCCGGTGCCGAGCAGCGGCTCGCGCGCGAATTCCCGGACGCTGTGTCGGCGAAATTCGAGTTCGTGCACTTCGCGACCGATACCGACAAGTCGCCGGACGGCGACGAAGTGCTGCCGGGCATTGGCGGATCGGTCTATGAGCGCCTCGGTCTCGGCGACGAAGCGGCGAAGAACGGCTACGTGCCGGAAATCGTGAAGGAACGCCGTCGCAAGGCTTATCCGTCGTTGCGAACCGCGTAGGCGCGCATCGCGGGGAAGGGGTCAAAACCCCTTCCCCCGCGCATTTCCTCAAAACGCCTTGATCAGCTCGTCGGCGAACTCCGAGCACTTCACTTCCTTCGCGCCGTCCATCAGTCGCGCGAAATCGTAGGTGACGGTCTTGTTGCCGATCGCCTTGTCCATCGCGGCGATGATCGCGTCGGCCGCTTCGGTCCAGCCCATGTAGCGCAGCATCATTTCGCCCGACAGGATGACCGAACCCGGGTTCACTTTGTCCAGATTGGCATATTTGGGCGCCGTGCCGTGCGTGGCTTCGAACACCGCGTGACCCGTCACGTAGTTGATGTTGCCGCCGGGCGCGATGCCGATGCCGCCGACTTGCGCGGCGAGCGCGTCGGAGAGGTAATCGCCGTTCAGGTTCAGCGTCGCGATGACGTCGAATTCGTCCGGGCGCGTCAGCACCTGCTGCAGCGTGATGTCGGCGATCGCGTCCTTGATGAGGATCTTGCCCTTGGCGAGTTCGGCCTTCTGCTCGGCGTTCGCCTCGGCCTCGCCCTTGGCGGCCTTGGTGCGCTCCCACTGCTCCCAGGTGTACGTCTGGTCGCCGAACTCGCGCTCGGCCAGCGCGTAACCGTAGTTGCGGAACGCGCCTTCGGTGAACTTCATGATGTTGCCCTTGTGCACCAGCGTCACCGACTTGCGCTTGTTGGCGATCGCGTACTCGATCGCCGCGCGGATCAGGCGCTCGGAGCCTTCCTTGGAAACCGGCTTGAAACCGATGCCCGAGGTTTCCGGGAAGCGGATCTTGCCGTATTCCTTCGGATACGCTTCCTTGAACATCGCCATGAACTTCTTGAGCGACTCGCTGCCCGCCTCGAATTCGATGCCGGCGTAGATGTCTTCGCAGTTCTCGCGGAAAATCACCATGTCGACCTTGTCCGGCGACTTGACCGGCGACGGCACGCCCTTGAACCAGCGCACCGGGCGCAGGCAGACGTAGAGGTCCAGCATCTGGCGCAGCGCGACGTTGAGCGAACGGATGCCGCCGCCGACCGGCGTCGTCAGCGGGCCCTTGATCGACACGAGATAATCGCGGCAGGCCTGCACCGTCGAATCCGGCAGCCACGTGCCGAACTGGTTGTTCGACTTTTCGCCGGCGTAGATTTCCAGCCAGTGGATCTTGCGCTGGCCGCCGTACGCCTTCTCGACCGCGGCGTCGAACACGCGCACCGAGGCGCGCCAGATGTCGGCGCCGGTGCCGTCGCCTTCGATGAACGGGATGATCGGATTGTTCGGAACGTTGAGGACGCCGTCGGCGATCGTGATCTTGGCGCCGCCGGCGGGGGCGGTAACGGTGGGCTCGGCCATGGGAACTCCTTGGAGGGATAGGGCGCGGCCGGGGGATCGGGACCGCGGACAGTCGCCAAGATTAGCAGGCGGCCCCGGCAGCGGAAACCCGACGAACGCAGGCGGCGCTCGCAACTGCTTGGTTTTGCTGCGTTTGCGCCTCGCGCGCGGACGCCGCGCGCGAGGCCGCCGGCACCCGCGGCGCGCGCCGGCGCGCACGCGGCGGGCGACCGCGCCTGCTCGACCGGCACGGCCGCGCGGCGGATCCAGGCAGCCGCGACGGCGCGCACCCAATTATCAAATTCCACTCTGTAACTCTTTACAGGTGTTTTCCCCGCCGATAGTGCGCAAGGCTACACGCCACACCGGCGCTGGGCCGGCGCGCACACAAGAGGCAGTCATGAAGCACCTACGACTCGGCGCCCTGGCGCTGGCCCTTTCGATCGCCGTCGCGCAGCCGAGCGCGACCGCGGCGACCGCGACGACGACGCTGCCGGTCACGGCCACCGTGCTCGCGACGTGCATCGTCGTCGCCACGCCGCTGATCTTCGGCAACTACAGCGGCGCGCAGCTCGACGCGCAGGCGGCGCTGACGGTCACCTGCACGCTCGGCACGTCGTACAACGTGCGACTCGACGCGGGCGCCGGCACGGGCGCGACGGTCACGACGCGCAAGCTGTCGTTCGGCGTCAACACGCTCGACTACACGATCTGGCGCGACGCGGCGCGCACGCAGAACTGGGGCGTCACCGACGGCACCGACACGGTCGCGGGCACCGGCGCGGTGCTGCCGAACATCCACAACGTCTACGGCCGCATTCCGGCCGGGCAGTTCTCCGCGCCCGGCGCCTATCTCGACACGGTCGGCGTCACCGTCTTCTACTGACCCGGCGGATCGGGTCCGACGACGCCTGCGTCGCGCTTTTGCGCGTAGTACCTCATGCAACTTGTGAAAGTGTATCCTGTCGCCGGATCGACGACGGGCCGGGGTAGCGCGATGACATCGACACGATTGCGCCTCGTCGCGGCGGCCTTCGCGGCGCTCGCCGCGATGCCGGCGCGGGCGCAGGGCGTCGCCGCGGCGCCGGTGCGCCTGGACATCGCCGCCGACGCGAAGGCGCAGGTGCTGACGCTGACGAACCGCGGCGACGCGCCGGCCGACATGCAGGTGCGCGCGCTGCGCTGGACGCAAGCGGGCGCCGACGACGCCTACGCGCCGACCGACGACATCACCGTGAGCCCGCCGCGCTTCACGCTGGCGCCCGCCGCGCAGCAGGTCGTGCGCGTCTATCGCCGCACCGCCGCGCCGCCGGCCGAGCGCGCCTATCGCGTGTTCGTCGACCAGATTCCGGGCGGCGACGCGGCGGCGCCCGGCACGGTGCGCATGCCGATCCGGCTCGTGATTCCGCTGTTCGTTGCAGGTACCGAACCTGCGGCGGTCGCGCTCGACTGGCAGGCGCAGGCCCGCGGCGACGCGATCGATATCGCGGTCGCCAACCGCGGCGACCGTCACGTGCGCATCGGCCGCCTCGCGCTCGCGCCGCTCGACGGCGCGCCACCCGCCGACGGCGCGCAACTGGTCTACGTCCTGCCCGGCGCGCAACGCACCGTTGCGCTCGCGCGGCCGGCCTGGCTCGCCGACGGCGTACGCGCCGTGCGCATCGTCGGCGACAGCGACGCGGGACCGATCGATGCGCGCGTGGATCTTGCCGGCGCTCGTTGAACTCGCGCTCGCGGCGCCGGCATTCGCCGCGCCCGACCCGGAAGCCGGCGACCGGCTCGTCTACGACGTCGTGCTGCAAGGCCGTCCTACCGGCAAAGTGGAAGAATTCCGCCGCACCGACGGCGCGCTGTATGCGCCGCGCGCGCTGCTCGTCGAACTCGCCGTGCCGGTGCCGCCGGGCGAGGATGCGTGGGTGCGCCTGACCGATGTCGCCGGGCTCGCCGCGACGGTCGACGAGGCGCGCGGGGAACTGTCGCTGCGCCTCGCCGCGTCGCTGCGGCCGGCGACCACGCTGCGCTTTCTCGACGAACCCGGCGACGCGCCGCAGCCGCTCGCGCACGGCGCCGCGCTCGACTACACGCTGAGCGCGCAGACGTCGGGCGGCGACGCCGACGTCGGCGCGCGCATCGCGCCGCGCTGGTTCGGCCCGTTCGGGGTCGTCGCGAGCGACGCGGTGTATCGCAACACCGGCGACCCGCGCTGGCAGCGCATCGAAACTTACTGGCAGAAGGATTTTCCGCAACACATGCGGCAGCTGCGCGTCGGCGACGCGATCACGCCGGGACCGGCGTGGAGCCGCGCCGTGCGCTACGCCGGCGTGCACTTCGGCCGCGACTACGGCCTGCGCCCCGACCTCGTCACGTATCCGCTGCCGGCGTTCGCGGGCCAGGCCGCGGTGCCGTCGGCAGTCGACATCGTCGTCAACGGCCTGCGCACGCGGCGCACCGAAGTGCCGGACGGACCGTTCTCGATCCCGCGCCTGCCGGTCGTCACCGGCGGCGGCGAGGCGCTCGTCGTCGTCGCCGACGCGCTCGGCCGCGAAACCGTCTACCGCGTGCCGTTCTACGTCAGCACGAAGCTCCTGCGCACCGGGCTTTCGGATTATTCGTTCGACGCCGGCGCGCTGCGCCGCGGCTACGCCGACGACTACGGCGACGCGTTCGCGTCGTACGCCGTCCGCTACGGCGCGACCGACGCGCTGACGCTCGAAGGCCAGGCGCAGGCGAGCGGCGACGTGCGCCGCGCGGGCGTCGGCGCGATCGCGCGCGTCGGGGAATTCGGCGCCGTGCAGGCGGCGGTCGCACGCAGCGGCGGCGACCGCTGCGACGGCACGCAGTGGTATTTCGCGAGCGAATTTCAACGCGGCCGGTTCAGCGCGAACACCGCGCAGTCGTGGACGCGCGGCGACTACTGCGACCTCGCCACGTTCGACGGCGACGCGCCGCCGAGGCGGCAGACGCAAGTGACGCTCGGCGTCGCGACGGCGCTCGGCCAGTTCAACCTGTCGCGACTGGATCGCACCGACGCCGACGGGCGGCTGCGCTTCGATTCGCTGTTCTGGTCGCAGCGCGTCGCCGTGCGCGCCTATCTGTCGCTCGGGGTGCAGCGCACGCGCGACGCCGACGGCCGGCGCGACACGGCCGCGCAGTTCAGCCTGCTGGTGCCGCTCGCCGACGGCATGACGTCGTTCTCGGTCAACGGCATCGGCGGCGAACGCGACCGCGCGATCGCGCGGCTGGCGCGACAGCCGCCGGCCGGCCCGGGCTGGGGCTGGTACGTCGAAAGCGCGCTCGAACGCAGCGACGCGCGCGCCGGCGGCGAGTGGCGCACGCCGTGGACCGCGCTGTCGCTCGATGTCGACCGCACGCGCGACGACACCGCCGTGCGTGCCGGCGCCGACGGTGCGTTCGTGTGGATCGGCGGCCACGGCTACGCGTCGAGGCGGCTCGGCGACGCGTTCGCGATCGTCGACACCGGCGACGCTCCCGACGTGCCGATTCACCGGGAAAACCAATGGCTCGGGCGCACCGACGCGCACGGCCGCTTCCTCGTGCCGGAACTGCGCGCGTTCGAAGCGAACCACATCGGACTCGAACCGACCGAGCTGCCGCCCGACGCCGACGCGCAGACCGACCGGCTCGTGCTGCGCCCATATCGCGGCGGCGGCATCGTCGCGTCGTTCGGGGTGCGCCGCACCGGCCTGCGCGACCTGCGCCTCACGCTCGCCGACGGCGCGCCCGCGCCGACCGGCAGCGTGCTCGTCGTCGACGGCGCCGACCGGCAGAGCGTCGGCTACGACGGGCTCGTGCACGTCGAACCTCCGACATCGGGCGCAACGTGGGAACTGCGCGGCGCGTTCGGGCGCTGCCGGCTCGCGCCGGTCGACGCCGCCACGCTGCGCTGCGAGGGCGTGCGATGAAACGAACGATCGGTGCCGCGCTGATGCTCGCGCTGCCGGCCGCAGCGGCGGCGCAGTCGTGCCGCGTCGACGTCACGGCGCTCGCGTTCGGCGTCTACGATCCGGCGCAGGCCGCGCCGGCGCTCGCACGCGGCGAGATCGCGCTCGTCTGCGGCGGCGATGCGCTGGCCAGACCCGTCACCCGCGCGGCGATCCGGCTCGGCGGCGACGCGGTGCGCGAACTCGCCGGTGCCGGCCGCGCGCTGCGCTATACGTTGTTCCAGGATGCCGCTGCCGTCCGGCCGTGGCGCGCGCCGGACACGCTCGTCGTCGCCCTGCCCGACGCGCAAACCGGCCGCGTCGGCGAAACGCGCGTGCCGGTGTACGGCCGTATCGCGCCGGGGCAATGGGTGCCCCCGGGCACGTATCAGGACGTCGTCGAGGTGATCGTCGAGTTCTGAACGGCGCGCAGCGCGGCCCAGAATTCCGGCGTCAGCGCCGGCAGGCCGTACGCGGCGCGCGCGCGATCGCACTGCGGACTCGGCGCGCCGTCTTCCCACGCGGGCTTCAGGTCGCGGCACGGCGACGGTCGCTGCGCGTACGCGAGGCAGCGCGCGTCGACGCCGACCTTGCCGTCGAGCATCGTGCAGTGCGGCCACTGCCCGTCGGTGCCGCGCATCGCGACGCGGTGCGGATCGATCGAGACGACGTGTTCGACCGGCATGCCGGCCGGATCGAGCGCGCTCGTCTCGGACCAGTGGAACGCCACGCGGTAGCGGGCGCAGCAGGCGCCGCAACCGATGCAGGGATGTTCCGGGACGGGGCGTTCGCTCATGCGCGTATTGTAGCGGCCCAAAATCCGTACACTGCGGCGTCTTTGCGCGAGCGACCCATGTCCGAATCTTCGATGCGCCGCGGCATACGCTTCGCGGCCGGCACGTTCCTGATCGCCAGCGGCATGCAGGCGGTGGCGCACTACCAGTTCTACCTCGCCGACCGCGCACGCGGACCGGCCGCGCAGGAACTCGTGCGCGCGCTCAAGGGCTACGTCGTCGCGCCGGCGTTCGGCACGACGATGTGGACCGTGCTGTGCATGTTCTCGCTCGCGTTCGCGATCCTCCTGATGCTGGCCGGCACCGCGTACTGGTGGATGGCGAAAGATCTGCCGGCACCGCGTCTGCGCCCGCTCGCGACGGCCAGCGCGTGGCTGTGCCTGGCCGGCACGGCCGCGATGGCGCTCCTGCATCCGGTGCTGCACACCGTGCTGATCCTGCTCGCGGCGGGCCTCGCCTTCAGCTACGCGAGCTGGGCCGGGCGCGTCAGCTGATCCGCACGTTCGGGTAGCGCTTTTCGATCGCGCGCCGCTCCGAGGCGCTGAGCGCGACGCCGTCGAGCCAGACCGTTTTCAGCTTGCGGATCTTGCGCAGCGCCGGCACGACGTCGCGGCCGCGCAGCGCGCCGGGATCGCCGTCGTAGCTGCCGAGCGAGATCGTGTCGAGTTCGGGCAGCGTCGCGAGCAGCGCAAGATCGGCGGCGGCGATCTTCGTCGCCCACAGGTCGAGCGCGCGCAGCTGCCGCATGCCGCACAGCGCGGCGAGCCCGCGGCCGGTCAGGCGCGTGTTGCAGACCCAGAGCGAGACGATCGTCGGCGACGCCGCAAGGCGCTGCGCCATCGCATCGTCGAATCGCGAATCCTCGATATCCAGCGATTCGAGCCGCGGCATCGCGACGAGCGCATCGACGACGCGCGGCGTGATCTTCGACCCGTGCGCGGCGAGTTCGCGCAGCGTGGGCGAGCGCGACAGCTCCAGCAGATCCGATTCGGCCAGCCAGGACGAACGGAACACTTCCAGGCGCGCGGCTTCGGCCGCGCCACGCAGACGTCCGGGCGCCGCGACGCCGAGCACGTGCAGTTCGCGCAGGCCAGGCAGCGCGAACACATGCCGCATCGCCGCGCGCGTCGCGGTGCACCACAGCCAGAAATAGTCGACCGACGCGATCGACGCGAGGCCGCGCGCCACCGGTTCGGTCAACGGCGTCGCGCGCTGCGCGAACGACAGCTTGTCGATCGCGCCGTGCGCGGCGAGCGCCGCGACGTCGGCGTGCGTGAATTCGCCTTCGAGGCCGATGAATCCGTCGTCGCGCTTGACCAATCGCCGCTCCCTGCACGTTGCCGCGCGATCATCGCGGAACCGCCGCGACCGCCGCAACCCAGTGTGGTGATTCACAAGTACCATTAAATAATTCCGGCGTCTTTCGCCGCGATACGTCGTTGCAACTCGTCGCCGTACTACCGGTACGGCTCCTCGTTGCGCCTAGTCTCGCGGCGAAATCCATCCGGAATTTCTTCAACGTACTTGTGAATAACCACACTAGCACGGCGCGAACGAAACGCAGAAACTTTCGCGCGCGATGTCGAAATCGCGCGCCCGGCTCCGACCGTTCGTCGAAGGCGGCCCGCACCGGGGACGCCGTGACAGGAGCAAGCCATGAAATTCATGCTGATCATGAACACCCCGTACGACGGCTACGACGACTACCTCAACTGGCCGCAGAAGATCCGCGAAGCGAACATCGCCTTCATGGTCGCGTTTTCCAGGCGGCTCGCCGCGGCCGGCGAACTCGTCGCGACGCAGGGGCTCGACTCGCCGCACCATGCGCGGCGCGTACGCGCCGGCGCCGACGGCAAGCCGATCACCGACGGCGTGTTTCCCGAATCGAAGGAGTTTCTCGCCGGCTACTGGCTGATCGATGTCGACAGCGCCGAGCGCGCGTACGCGCTCGCGGCCGAGGCGTCGATGGCACCCGGCGTGCCGAGCGAGCGCATGCCCGAGTTCTGGATCGAGGTTCGGCAGCTCATGGCCTGTCACGAGGACATCCGTTGACGCCGACGCGCGACGCCGGTCTGGAGCGCCTGCTGCGCGAACTCGCGCCGCAGGCGCTCTCGGCGATGCTGCGGCGCTACGGCCGCTTCGGCGCCGCCGAAGACGCGGTGCAGGAAGCCCTGATCGCCGCGAGCCGGCAATGGCCGCACGACGGCGTGCCCGGCAATCCGCGCGGCTGGCTGATCCAGGCCGCGCAGCGGCGCCTGGTCGACGAGGTGCGCGCGGACGCGTCGCGTCGCGAACGCGAGGCGATCGTCGCGGCCGACTTGCCTGCAGCCGTCTTCGACGACGACGCGGTCGATCCCGACGACATGCTGTCTCTCCTGTTTCTGTGTTGCCATCCGTCGCTCACCACGGCGTCGGCGATCGCATTGACCTTGCGCGCGGTCGGCGGCCTGACGACCTCGGAAATCGCCAGCGCGTTCCTCGTGCCCGAAGCGACGATCGGCCAGCGCATCAGCCGCGCGAAGCAGACGATCAAGGCATCGGGCATCGGTTTCGCGCCGCCGGACGCGACCGAGCGCGCGCAGCGGCTGGGCACCGTGCTGCACGTGCTGTATCTCGTCTTCAACGAAGGCTATACGACGAGCTCGGGCGACGCGCTGCACCGCACCGATCTTTCGAACGAAGCGATCCGCCTGATGCGGCAGGTGCGCGCGCTGCTGCCGCGCGACGGCGACGTCGCCGGACTGCTCGCGCTGATGCTGCTGACCGACGCGCGGCGCGACGCGCGCACCGGGCCGCGCGGCGAGCTGATTCCGCTCGACGAGCAGGATCGCGCCTCGTGGAACCGCGACGCGATCGCCGAGGGCATCGCGCTCGCGAGCGCCGCGCTCGCGCTGGGCGCGGTCGGCGAGTATCAGCTGCTCGCGGCGATCGCCGCGGTGCACGACGAGGCGCCGAGCGCGCAGGCGACCGACTGGCCGCAGATCGCCGCGCTGTACGCGATGCTGATGCGGCTCACCGACAACCCGCTCGTCGCGTTGAACCATGCGGTCGCCGTCGCGATGGTCGAGGGGCCGCAGGCCGGTCTCGCGCTGATCGTGCCGTTGCAGAACGACGCGCGATTGCAACAGGGCCATCGGCTCGACGCCGTGCGCGCGCATCTCGTCGAACGCGCGGGCGACGCCGGGCAGGCCGCCGCGCTGTACCGGCAGGCCGCCGCGAAAACGACGAGCCTGCCGGAGCGCGACTATCTCGTCGGCAAGGCGGCGCGCCTGGACGACGCGCCGCGCTGAGCGACTACAGCCGGACCCACGCGTCCTGCCAGTTCGCGCCGGTGCCCGGCGCGTAGTGGAACGCGCTGTCGATATTGCACCACTGCCCTTCCGGGAACGGCCGGCAGCGGTAGCGCAATCCGTCGCTGCCCTTGACGATCGTCGTACCCGGCACGTAGCTGCCGATGCCCGCCGGATACACGTAATCGTAGGTGCCGCCGCCGCTCGCGCGATGCGCGATCGCGACGCTTTCGTCATCGCTGCCGCCGCTGTTGGATACGGTCACCGCGACCGTGACGGTCTGGTCCTGCGGCGGCGCGGCGAGCTGCAGCGTCGTCGTCGCCGCATTCGTCGAACTCAAGGTGCCGGTGCCCGAGACGATGCGCCAGTTGTACGTCAGCGCCGCGTTCGACGGATTGCTCGAACCGGTCGCCGACAGAGTCACGCTGCCGGCACCGGTGACGGTCGTCGCGCTCGCGCTGATCGCCGCGACCGGCGGCTGCACGCCGGTGTCGGGCGCGCGAATGTCGATCTGATGATTGAGATTGTCGGCCGACCGCGTGTAGACGCGATTGCCGCTCGCCGCACGCACCGGATCGATGTTGCCGGCGCCGTCGAGCCGCCCGACGCGCGCGCGCTGCGAACGCGCGTTGACCGCCAGCGCGAACTGGTACGGCCATTCCGCCGCGGCGCCCTGCCCGGCCGCGACGACGTGCTCGATGCGCTCGACGTCGTTGCCGGCCGCGTTGAACAGGCGCAGGGTCACGGTCGTGCCGGTCGCGAGCGCGTTCTGGCCCGTCACCGGGCCTTCGTCGACCCAGCTCGTGCTGCCGCCCGGAAAGACCACGTCTACACAGGTATAAAACGCCTCGGTGCTGTCCGAGCGCTGCCACACGTTGTAGATCACGTGCCGGCCGCGGCTTTGCGGCAGCGGACAGTTGAGCCGGTACACGCCGCCGCTCGACAGCGCGACGTTGCCGAGGCGGCAGAATTCGTACAGGTCGGCCCAGCGCAGCGGCTGGTTCGGATCCCAGCCTTCGCGCGTGACGTAGAAGATCCAGTCCTTCGTCGCGTGCGGCGCGGTGCCGCGGAACACGAATTCGAAACGCCCGTTCGCGTCGGGCGCGATCGGCGTGGCCTGCCAGTCGGCGCGGGCGAGGTCGAGGCCGCGGAACGTCGGATTGCCGCCGCCGCACAGCTTGCCGTCGGGCACGACGGCCGTGTGATTGCTGTTCGCGTTCGCCTGGTTGATGCTCATCCAGTCGTAGAACTGCTGCGTGCCGGCGGCTTGCGTCGCGGCCTTGCAGGCGGGGTCGGTCGGGTTTTCGATATTGCCCTGGGCGCACGTGTAGACACGGCTCGGCGGCGTGGTCATCGAGCCGTGCGCGAGAACGAGCGAGGGCGTCGACAGGACGAGGGCGAAGAAAAGCGGCGTAGCGCTACGCATAGCGGGTGCTCCTGTAGATGGAAGGAGAAACCCGACGAGCAGCCCTGGCTCCGATCATCGGCGCGCGGATGATGCGCACGCCGCCCGCCCCGCACAAGGAACTATTTCACCTATTGCATTGCAGCACTATTGCCGCGCGCCGCGCGGATTGCCGGGTTCGCCCGGATACGAGGCGCGATACGGATTGATGTCGAGCCCGCCGCGCCGCGTGTAGCGCGCGTACACCGCGAGCTGCCGGGGCGCGCAGCGGCGCATGACGTCCATGTAGATGCGCTCGACGCATTGTTCGTGGAAGTCGTTGTGGCGGCGGAACGAGACGAGATACCGCACGAGCCCGGCGCGGTCGATGCGCGGTCCGGCGTAGCGGATCTGCACGCTCGCCCAGTCGGGCTGGCCGGTGACCGGGCAGTTCGATTTGAGCAGGTGCGACACGAGCGCCTCGTCGACGCTCGCCGCCGCGTCGGCGACGAGGTATTCGGGCTTCGGCGGACCGTAGTCGTCGATCGCGACGTCGGCGTCGTCGACGCATTCGCCATCGAGTTCGCGCACGGCCTCGCGCGCGAACGCGTCATGCGTGGAAAGCCGCACGCCGACCGCGGCGCCGGCCGCGGCCGACAGATCCTGCGCGAGCCGCTGCGCGACGGCCGCCGTGTCGGCGAGCCGCGTCTGGGTATACGAGTTCAGATACAGCTTGAACGATTTGGATTCGACGATGTTCGGCGACGCGGCCGGCACGCGAAATTCCGCGAGCGCGACGACGGGCTTGCCGCGGGCGTCGAGCCACGACAGCTCGTACGCGTTCCACACGTCGACGCCGTGAAACGGCAGCGCGTCGGGAACGCCGATCTCGATGCGCTTGGGTGCGCGCGGAATCGGAAACAGCAGGCTCGCGTCGTATTCGTCGACATAGGCGACGGACTTGCCGAGCGCGGAGAGTTCGGGGGTGGTCATCGCGGCATTTTAGCGGCGTTTGGCGGGGGCCGGCGTGGCTTTGGCGCTGTTGCTGCGGCTGTTGATGTTGCTTCTGGCGGCAGGAAGCCGCCCGCTTCACCCGGGGCCCCATCTGCCGCGAGCAAGTGCACGGCGAAAAGGCCCGCAGGGGACGCACACGGATGTGCGTCGTCCGTCGTGGTCCATGGATGGACCATCGACGGACCCCGCCGGGCGCTTGCGGTCCCCGCAGGGCAGGATGCCCGGAGGGGCGCGGCAGCTGGGGTGGCCTTCTTTGGTTACTTTCTTCGGCCAGTCGAAGAAAGTGACTCGCCCGCCGGCAGGCGGGCGAAACGCCTTGTCGAAAGCCAAGTAAAAACTACAAAGCGACAGTCCGCAAAACAACAACAGGAAGAGCTGGATGATTCGCCGCATCCGCGGCTCACCCCTCCGGGGCCATTCGCTGCGCGAATGTTCGCTTCGGCATCCATGCCTGCGCAGTCCAGCTTACGCTGGGATGACGAGCCAAAGATAAAGAGCCCCCTCAAGCATTCACGAGCCGCATCATATTCGCCGGATACCGATCGCCCGCGACCGCCTCGCGCGGAAACACCGCGTCGATCTGCGCGAGCTCCTCCGACGACAGCGCCACGTCGAGCGCCCCGATGTTTTCGTCGAGGTACGAGCGCCGCTTCGTACCCGGAATCGGCACGAGGTGTTCGCCCTGCGCGAGCACCCACGCGAGCGCGAGCTGCGACGGCGTGCAGCCCTTCGCGCGCGCGAGTTCGCCGACGGTATCGACGAGCGCGAGGTTCTTGCCGAAGTTGTCGCCCTGGAAGCGCGGATTGTTGCGGCGGTAGTCGTCGGCGTCGAAATCCTCGATGCTGCGGATCGCGCCGGACAGGAACCCGCGGCCGAGCGGGCTGTACGGCACGAAGCCGACGCCGAGGCGTTCGCAGGTCGCGAGCACGTCGTCTTCCGGGTCGCGCGTCCACAGCGAGTATTCGCTCTGCAGCGCCGTGATCGGATGCACCGCGTGCGCGCGCTCGACGGTCTTCGCGGACGCTTCCGAAAGACCCAGCCACCGCACCTTGCCCTGTTCGACGAGCCGCGACATCGCCCCGACCGTGTCTTCGACCGGCACGTTCGGGTCGACGCGATGCTGGTAGTACAGGTCGATCGTCTCGACGCCCAGGCGCGCGAGGCTCGCATCGCACGCGCTGCGCACGTATTCGGGGCGGCCGTTCACGCCGCGCGTCGCGGGATTGTTCGGGTCGAGCTGGATGCCGAACTTCGTCGCGAGAAACGCGTCGTCGCGGCGGCCCTTGAGCGCGCGGCCGACGAGCGTCTCGTTCGTGTACGGGCCGTACATGTCGGCGGTGTCGAGAAAGTTCAGGCCGGTGTCGAGCGCATGCCGGATCGTCGCGAGCGATTCGTCGTCGTCGCGCGCGCCGTAGAACGCGCTCATGCCCATGCAGCCGAGGCCGAGCGCGGAAACCTGCGGGCCGTTCTTGCCCAGTTTGCGGTATTTCATGAGGCGGCTCCTTTGACGTCAGGTCGAAAGATTAGCCGCCCGCGAGAACCGCGCGGTAGCCGGAACGCGGTCGATTCTTGCCCGATCCTGTCGGCACGCCCGGTCGGCACACCTGCCGGTGCGGCCCGGAAAAGCGATCCCGATCAGAACGCCGCGTCGAACGTGACTTCGCCTTCGACCGCCACCTGGTACGCTGAAACGCGGCGTTCGAAGAAGTTCGTCAGTTCCTGCACGTCCTGCAGGTCCATGAACGCGAACGGATTGCGCGCGCCGTAGCGCTTGGCCATGCCGAGCTGCGCCAGGCGCTGGTCGGCGACGTATTCGAGGTACTGGCGCATGTCCTTGATCGACAATCCCGCGACGCCGCCCGACAGCACGTCCTCGGCGAAACGCTGCTCGCAGTCGATCGCCTCGTCGAGCATGCGGCCGATGTCGGCCTGCAGGCTTTCGTCGAACAGCGCCGGATCTTCCTCGCGCACGACCTTGATCACTTCGAACGCGAAGGCCATGTGGCCCGATTCGTCGCGAAACACCCAGTTCGTGCCGGACGCAAGGCCGTGCAACAGACCGCGCGAACGCAAATAGTACACATAGGCGAACGCGGCGAAGAAGAACAGGCCTTCGATGCACGCGGCGAAGCATACGAGGTTGAGCAGAAACTGGCGGCGCTGCTCGCGCGTTTCGAGACGGTCGAGCTTGTTGATCGAGTCGATCCACTTGAAGCAGAACTCGGCCTTGTGGCGGATCGCCGGAATGTTCTCGATCGCATCGAACGCCTTGGCGCGCGCTTCGGGCTCGGGCAGGTAGGTGTCGAGCAGCGTCAGGTAGAACTGCACGTGCAGCGCTTCCTCGTACAGCTGGCGCGACAGATACATGCGCGCTTCGGGCGCGTTGATGTGCTTGTACAGGTTCAGCACGAGGTTGTTCGAGACGATCGAGTCGCCGGTCGCGAAGAACGCGACGAGACGCTCGATCAGATGCCGCTCGGCCGGGCCGAACTTGTTGCGCAGATCGTTGACGTCGAGCGAAAAATCCACTTCTTCCACGGTCCACGTATTGCGAATGGCATCGCGATACATGTCGTAGAACTGCGGATAGCGCATCGGGCGCAGCGTGAGGTTGAAGCCGGGGTCGAGGAGGTTGGACATGGTGACACCTGTTTGCCTGTAGCCCTCTCCCCCGCAAGCCTGCGGGGGAGAGGGTCGGGTGAGGGGGCGGCGCCCGGCGCTTCGTTGCGATCGAGGAACGGCTCGGCGCCGCCCCCTCACCCCAACCCTCTCCCCCTGCGCAGCAGGGGAGAGGGAGTTACTTTACTGACACGCCTCGCAATACTCGGGATTCTCGAGCGAGCAGAACACCGCCGCCTGCGCTTCTTCTTGCGTCGGCGCGACCGGCGCGGGCGCCGGTGCGGCGGCCGGCGTCGCGACCGTCGTCTTGGCGATCTTCGTCGCCGGGCGCGAACGCAGGTAGTACGTCGTCTTCAGGCCCGCCTTCCACGCGTACATGTACATCGACGAGAGCTGGCCGATGTTCGGGCTTTCCATGAACAGGTTCAGCGACGCCGACTGGTCGATGTACGCGCCGCGCTCGGCCATCATGTCGATCAGCGAGCGCATCGGCACTTCCCACGCCGTGCGGTAGATTTCGCGTAAGCGCTCGGGAATTTCCGTCAGCCCCTGCACCGATCCTTCGGCGAGCTTGATGCGGTCGCGCATCTCCGGCGTCCAGTGGCCGAGCTGCTTCAATTCCTCGACGAGATACTTGTTCACCTGCAGGAAGTCGCCCGACAGCGTTTCGCGCTTGAACAGGTTCGACACCTGCGGCTCGATGCATTCGTAGCAGCCGGCGATCGACGCGATCGTCGCGGTCGGCGCGATCGCGATCAGCAGCGAATTGCGCAGGCCGGTCTCCTTGATGCGCTCGCGCAGCGCGTTCCACCGCGCCGTATCGCTCGGCGTCACGCCCCACGCGTCGAACTGCAGTTCGCCGTTCGCGCTGCGCGTGTCGGCGAACGCCGGCAGCACGCCGCGTTCGACCGCGAGTTCGCTCGACGCCACGAGCGCGTTGTAATAAATCTCCTCGGCGATGCGCGCCGACAGCTTGCGCGCCTCCATCGAATCGAACGGCAGGCGCAGTTTGAAGAACACGTCCTGCAGGCCCATGATGCCGAGGCCCACCGGGCGCCACTTGAGGTTCGCCGTGCGCGCCGTTTCGATCGGATAGAAGTTGAGGTCGATCACGCGGTCGAGCTGGCGCACCGCGACGCGCACCGTTTCGGCGAGCTTGTCGAAGTCGAAGCCGCGTTCGCCGAGGTGATGGCCGAGGTTGATCGAACCGAGGTTGCACACCGCGGTTTCGCTCTGCGACGTCACCTCGATGATCTCGGTGCACAGATTGGACAAGTGGACGACGTTGCCTTCCTTAGCGGTCTGGTTGCACGCGCGGTTGGACTTGTCCTTGAACGTCATCCAGCCGTTGCCGGTCTGCGCGAGCGAACGCATCATCCGCGCGTACAGGTCGCGCGCCTTGATCTGCTTGACCGCCATGCCGGCCGTCTCGGCCTGCTCGTACGCGGCTTCGAAGCGCGGGCCCCAGCTGTCGACGAGCTGCGGCACGCTCTTGGGATCGAACAGCGACCACAGGCCGTCCGCCTCGACGCGGCGCATGAAGAGGTCGGGAATCCAGTTCGCGAGGTTGAGGTTGTGCGTGCGGCGCGCCTCGTCGCCGGTGTTGTCGCGCAGCTCGAGGAACTCCTCGACGTCGGCATGCCACGGTTCGAGATACACGCACGCGGCGCCTTTGCGCTTGCCGCCCTGGTTGACGGCCGACACCGACGCGTCGAGCGTTTTGAGCCACGGCACGATGCCGTTCGACAGGCCGTTGGTCGACTTGATCAGCGAACCGCGCGTGCGCACGCGCGTGTACGACAGGCCGATGCCGCCGGAGAACTTCGACAGCATCGCGACGTCGGCGTAGCGCTTGTAGATCGCTTCGAGCGAATCGTCCGGCGAGTCGAGCAGGAAGCACGACGACAGCTGCTCGTGCGTCGTACCGGAATTGAACAGCGTCGGCGAGCTCGGCAGGTAGTCGAGGCTGCCCATCAGGCGATACAGCTCCAGCGCCTCGGCGACGTCTTCGGACAGCGCGCACGCGATGCGCAGGAAGAACTGCTGCGGTGTTTCGATCACCTTGCGCGTTTGCGGATGGCGCAGCAGGTAGCGGTCGTACAGCGTGCGCAGGCCGAAGTAGTCGAAGCGGCGGTCGAGGTCGGCGTCGAGCGCGCTGTTCAACTTGCGCGCGTTCGCCTGCACGAATTCGAGCAGGCGCGCGTTGATGAGGCCGAGTTCGTGGCCGCGCGCGACCGACTGCGAGAACGCGTGGATTTCCTGGCCGCCGACCTCTTTGTCGATGTACGCGGCGAGCAGGCGCGCGGCGAGGCGGCCGTATTCGGGTTCCTCGGCGGTCAGCATCGCGGCGGTGCGGATCGACAGCTCGTCGAGTTCGCGCGTCGTCGCGCCATCGTACAGGCCGGAAATCGTGCGCGTGGCGACGCGCATCGGATCGGTGGAATGCAGGCCTTCGGCCGCGCGCGTCACGGCGCGCACGATCTTGTTGAGATCGACGGGTTCGCGCTTGCCGTTGCGCTTGGTGACGGCCATCGCGCCGCTCGAATGCGGCGGCGTCAGCGCGAATTGCGGCGTGCGCGGGTCGGCGTCGCGCGTGCGTTCGCGCGTGGCGGCCTGGGTCGGGTTGGTCAGTTCGGTTGTCGTGCTCATGGCGTCCCTCCGGTGCGAGTGGGGGCACGGGCCGCCGTCCTCTCCCTGAGGACGGCGAAACGAAGGGACGACGATGCCGCGGTCAGGTGCCGCAGCATGGCCACGCCCCCTCGGGCGTGCGGAGTTTTTCGTAGGCTGCTTCCCCTACGGAAGCTCCGTAACCGTGACCGCGCGATGTGCGGCGCGCGGCTGTCGGCGGGTATCCGGGCTTGCGGGGGTTCCGCTTACCGTTGCGGGGCAGCTCCGGATTCGCACCGGAATTCCCAGGGACCACCGATATGGGGTCCGACACCGACCGACACAACATATCGGGGTTGACACGGCAGGGTCAACACAATCTGATGTGGATCGATGCACAGTTTCGAAAGACCGCGCGGCGCTTGCGTGTCAAGCGCCGCGTGCGCGAGTCGCGTTGCGCGACCCGCGCGGCGGGGCCGTGAAGCGCCGATGAAGTTGGCTATTTTTTGTTCACGGCCCGGTTTTTCGTCACGGGCTCGTCTTGTTTGCGCCGTTCAGAAAATCGACCGCGGCAGTGAGCATCGCGCGCGTGCCGACGTCGAGCGCCTTCTCGTGGAGGAAGAACTTCGGCGAATGATTCGGCGCGACGGTGGCCAGATCCTGGTCCGGCGGCACCGAGCCGACGAAGAAGTACAGGCCGGGCACTTCCTTGGCGAAGTACGAGAAATCCTCGGCGACCATGTTCGGCGGCACGTCGACGACGTTGTCCTTGCCGACGGCGCGCTCGAGGCTCGGGCGCATGCGCGCGGTCAGGGCCGGATCGTTGTAGGTCACGGGATTGACCGCGCCTTCCATCGGCACTTCCATTTCGACCTTCGCGCCCTGTCCTTCGGCCACGTTTTCGGCGACGCGCTTCAGGCGCGTCATCACCTCGTCGCGCATCGCCGCGTCGAACGTGCGGATCGTGCCTTCGAGTTCCACGCGCTCGGGAATGATGTTGTAGCGCACGCCGCCGTGGAAGATGCCGAACGACAGCACGGCCGGCAGCTTGGAGATGTCGAGCTGGCGGCTGACGATCGTCTGCGCCTGACCGACGATCGCGGCGGCCGTGACGACCGGGTCGACGCCGCGCCACGGCTGCGCGCCGTGCGTCTGCTGACCGAGCACGCTGATCTTGAAGCGGTCGGAGCCGGCGAGCAGCGGGCCCTGCCGCACGCCGATCTTGCCGGCGTGCAGCGTGTAGAACACATGCAGGCCGAACACCGCGTCGGGCTTGAACGCATCGAACACGCCTTCCTTGAGCATCAGCTTCGCGCCGCCCTCCTCGCCCGGCGGCGAGCCTTCCTCGGCCGGCTGGAACACGAACATCACCTCGCCGGGAAGCGCCTTGCGCATGCCGGCGAGCGCCGTGGCGACGCCCAGCAGCATCGCGGTATGCGAATCGTGGCCGCACGCGTGCATCACGCCGACGTCCTGGCCGGCGTACTTGCCGCGCACCTTCGACGCGAACGGCAGATCGACTTCCTCGGTGACCGGCAGCGCGTCCATATCGGCGCGGATCGCCAGCTTCGGGCCGGGCTTGCCGCCCTTCAGGATCGCCACGACGCCGGTGTGGGCGACGCCGGTCTTCACGTCCATGCCGAGCTTTTTGAGCTGCGTGGCGACGAGCTTGGCCGTGCGCGTCTCCCGGTTGCCGAGTTCGGGATGCTGATGGATGTCGCGGCGCCACGCGGTGACCTGCGGCAGCACTTTCGCGGCGGCGTCGCCGGCGGCGTCCTGGGCGTGGACCGGCATGAGGCCGGCGAGAAGAGCGATGACGAGCGCGCTGCGGAGCATGGCGAGACGGTTCCCGGCGGAAAGCGTCGATCGTAGCGAGGCGGGGCGCGGCGTGCACGCGGGGACGGTGCGACTTTGGTCGGCGGGGCAACGAACGAGCACTACGGCTTGTGCTCCAACGCCAGATAAGCCTCGCTCTGCATCTCGATCAGCCGCGACTCCGTGCGTGCGAACTCCGCGCGCAGCCTTGCGCCGTCGTACAGGTCGACGATCGGCACCGCCGCCGACAGCACGAGCTTGACGTGCCGGTCGTAGAATTCGTCCACAAGTTCAATGAATCGCCGCGCCGCGTCTTCCATCTGCGGCGTGAACTGCGGCAGGCCCGACACGATCACCGTGCCGTAGCCCTTGCCGATCTCGATGTAGTCGGCGACCGCGCGCGGGCCTTCGCACAAGTCCTCGAATGCGAACCAGACGATGTCGCGGCCGAGCTTTTCCACCGCGATCGGACGGTCGTGGATCACGATCGCCCGGTCGGGCCGCACCACGCCGTGGCCGATGCGCGCGAAGCAGTCGGCAAGCGCGCGATCCGTCGCGTGGCCGAGCGGCGTGTGATACACCCGCGCCTGCGCCAGCGTGCGCAGACGCCAGTCCTGCGTCGAGACGATCTCCACGACGCGGCAATGCTTTTCGATCAGCGCGATCGCCGGCAGAAAGCGTTCGCGCTGCAGGCCTTCGCGATACAGATTGACGGGCGGCGTGTTCGACGTGGTGACGAGGCTCACGCCGCGCTCGAACAGATGCTTGAACAGCCCGCCGAGGATCATCGCGTCGCCGATGTCGCTGACGAAGAACTCGTCGAGGCACAGCACGCGCTGGTCGCGCGCGATGTTCTCGGCGACGAGCGCGAGCGGATCTTCGACGCCCGGCAGGTCGCGCAACGCGGCCTGCACCTCGCGCATGAAGCGGTGGAAGTGGATGCGCCGCTTCTGCGCGATCGGCAGGTGCTCGAAGAACACGTCCATCAGGAACGTCTTGCCGCGACCGACGCCGCCCCACAGGTACAGCCCGACGACGGGTTCGGGCGTCGACAACTTCGCGCGCAGCCGCGCGAAAAGGCCGGCCGACTCGCGTTCGACGAGCTCGCGCGCGATGCGGTCGAACTCGACGAGCACCGAACGCTGCGCCGGGTCGTCCTGCCAGTCGCCGCGTGCGACGCCGGCGTCGTAGTGCCGGCTCGGCAGCACCGCCCCGCTCGCGCTCAAGCGGGGTCCCGCGGCGGCGGCAGGTTGTCGCGCACGCCGTTCTTGACCGCGCCGCGCAGGTCCATCAGGCGTCGGTGGAAGAAATGGCTCGTGTCGGGCATGCGCACGAGCGTCGGCGGCTTGGCCAAACTCGCGATCCACGCATACACGGCGTTCGGATCGACCACTTCGTCCGCTTCGCCCTGCACCACGAGCCACGGACACTCGGGCAGTTCGATGTCCTCGAACGCCCAGCGCCCGACCGGCGGCGCGATCTGGATCAGCTGCTTCGCGCCCAGCCGCTTCGCCGCGCGCAGCGCGATATAGCTGCCGAACGAAAAGCCGGCGAGCCACAGCGCGTCGTGCGGACGTTCGCGCCTGAGCCATTCGCCGATCGCGATCACGTCGTCGGTTTCGCCGCGGCCCTCGTCGTGTTCGCCGGCGCTCGCGCCGACGCCGCGGAAATTGAAGCGCACGGTCGCGATGCCGAGTTCGACGAGGCTGCGCGACACCATCGTGACCACCTTGTTGTGCATCGTGCCGCCTTGCAGCGGATGCGGGTGGCACACGATCGCGACGCCGGCGCGCGCATCGGCGTCGGGCAGTTCGATCGCAGCTTCGATCGCGCCGGCGCCGCCGGCGAGCGTCAGCGCGGTCGACGCGCCCGGAAAGGAAGGCTGGTTGTCGTTCATGGCGCGATTGTAGCGGGCGTCGCTACGATTCCAGGAATTTCGGAATGCCGACTTTCAGACCTTTGCCCGGCAGGGTCATGACGGTCGACGTGCCGTGCGCGACGAGCTGGCCGGCTTCGTCGTACACGCTCGCGACGGTGTAGCTGATCTGCCGGCCCGCGCGCAGACATTCGCCTTCGGCGCGCAGGCGGCCGCTGGCCACGGCCTTCAGATAGTTCAGTTTCAGATCGACGTTGACGAGGCCCGCATCTTCGTCGATGCGCAGGAAAGCGGCCCAGAACGTCGCCGTGTCGATCAGCGTCGCGAGCACGCCGCCGTGCACGATGCCGAACGGCTGCAGATGATCGCGGCGCAGGTCGAGTTCGATGCGGCAGCGGTCGAACTCGAGCGACGCGATGCGCATGCCGATCAGCGCCGGATACGGCGAGTCGTGCACGCTGTCCTGCACGGCGCGGATGTACGCGGGGTTCGGTGTCATGGCGGGCCTCTTCGACGAAACCCGCCGAGTTTACGGCGGTGCTGCGGACGCCGTCACCGGCCGCGGCAAACCGCGCGCCGCCGACCCGCAAACGAGAACCCGATCACATCCGACGGATTCGGCTGCGTATCTTTTGCGACTTTTCGTACAAAGTCTCAAAGTGCCGACGCGAATTGGAAGACAGTGCACACGATGCCGTCGTCGATTCCGGCGCTCAGGGACGCCGCCCATGGCCGCAAGGCCGCCACGCAGTACTTCCGGAGGGAAAGTCCATGCGTTTTTGTCGTCCGATTCTGGTAGTCGCCATTTCGTCCGCCGTCGCATTGCCGACCGTCGCACACGCGGCACCGTCGTTGTGGGCCGAGAATGCCGCTGAAACGAACGCCGCCGCGATCGAGCCCGGCCGCCGTTTGCTGCTCGACGTCGGCGCCCTGCGCCGCTTCGTCGATGTCGAGACCGTCAAGGGCGCGGCGCTCGCCGTGCCGCGGCCCGACGGCGGCTATGCGCAGTTCGCGCTCGAAGATTCCGGCACGATGCCGCCGGAACTCGCCGCGAAGTTTCCCGAGATCCGCAGCCTCAAAGGCATCGACGCCGACGGCAATCGTATCCGTGTGGATATTTCCCCGCTCGGCTTCCAGGCCATGGTGTTCGGCCACGACGGCGATGTGTGGGTCGTGCAGCCCGAGAATTTCGAAGCGCTGGCGGCCGAATCGTCGCGGCAGTCGCTCGACGTCGGCGTGCACGCGTACGTCAGCGTGCGCCGCGCGGACGTCGCGAGCGCCGGCTTCCGCTGCGCGGTCGGCGACGAAAAACACGATCACGCGAAGGATTTCGCCGACGCGAAGGCCGGCGCGACGATCGAGACGGTGACCGGCGGCAACCGCCGCACGATGCGCCTCGCGCTCGCGGCCACCGGCGAGTACACCGCGAAGTTCGGCGGCACCGTGGCCGGCGGCCTCGCGGCGATCACCACGGCGGTCAATCGCGTCAACCAGGTGTACGAACGCGATTTCAGCGTGCGCATGACGCTGGTGCCGAACAACAACCTGCTCGTCTATACGAATGCGTCGACCGATCCGTACACGAACAACAACGGCTCGACGATGCTCGGCCAGAACCAGACGAACGTAACGAGCGTGATCGGCTCGGCGAACTACGACATCGGTCACGTGTTCTCGACCGGCGGCGGCGGCGTGGCCGGCCTCGGGGTGATCTGCTCGAGCGGCAACAAGGCGCGCGGCGTAACGGGCTCGTCCAATCCCGTCGGCGATCCGTTCTATATCGACTACGTCGCGCACGAGATGGGCCACCAGTTCGGCGGCAACCATACGTTCAACTCGACCTCGAACAGTTGCGGCGGCGGCAATCGCAACGCCTCGACGGCGTACGAAACCGGCAGCGGCTCGACGATCATGGCGTACGCCGGCATCTGCGGCACCAACGACCTGCAGCCGAATTCCGATCCGTACTTTCACGCGAAAAGCCTCGAGGAGATCGGCGCGAAGCTCGCCGCTACCACTTGCGGCACCTCGACGGCGAATCCCAACGCCGCACCGGTGATCGCGCCGCTCGCGACGAGCTACGTGATTCCCGCCAAGACGCCGTTCGCGCTGACCGCGAGCGCGACCGACGCCGACGGCGACGCACTGACGTACGCATGGGAGCAGTACGACCTCGGCGCCGCGACGAACGTCGGCGTCGACAACGGCACGAGCCCGATCGCGCGGTCGTTCAATCCCGCCGCGAGCGGCACGCGCACGCTGCCGCGCCTGTCGAACCTGCTGGCGAACACGGCCGCGACCGGCGAAATCCTGCCGCAGGTCAACCGCACCGCGATGAAGTACCGCGTGACGGTGCGCGACGGCCACGCCGGCGGCGGCGCGACCGTCAGCGCCGACATTCCGCCGATCCGCGTCGTGCTGACGTCCGCGCCGTTCGCCGTCACGGCGCCGAACACGGCCGTGACCTGGACCGCCGGCACCGCGCAGAACGTCACCTGGAACGTCGGCGGCACGACGGCGGCGCCGATCTCGTGCGCGAACGTCGACATCGCCTTGTCGAAGGACGGCGGCAACACGTTCCCGACGGCGCTCGCGAGCAACGTCGCCAACAGCGGCACGCGCAGCGTGACCGTGCCGGCCGGCGCGACGAGCCAGGCGCGCGTGCGCGTGCAGTGCCGCGGCAACATCTTCTTCGACGTTTCCAACGCGAACTTCACGATCAACTGATCGCGTCCCCCGCTCCGCGCCGCCACGGCGGCGCGGAGTTCGGCCGCCGTCCGCACGATCCGCCTCCGTCTGGAGTCCCATGCCCGGGTCGGAGAACCGCGCTAGGCTGCGCGATCGAACCGGCGACCGGGCGCTGCCCGCGCGATCGCCGCCACGCCAGCGACGAGGACACGACCGATGCACCACCATCACCGAACGGCGCTCGCCGCCGCCCTGCTTCTGTGCGCGGCGTCGCCCGCGGCGCTCGCGCAGGGCGCGCGCGACGCCTGGACCGATCGCGCGGCGCGGCCGTCGGCGAGCGGACCGGCGCAGCCGACCGCGTACCGCAGCCTCGATCTCGATGTCGCCGCAATAACCGGATTTTTAAACAATGAGGCAATGACCGGCGCGGCGCTGTCGCTGCCGCGGCCCGAAGGCGGATTCGCCGACTTCGTGCTGGAGGACTCCGGCACGATGGATCCGCAGCTCGCGGCGAAATTCCCCGAGATCCGCAGCCTGCGCGGTCGCGACGCGAACGGCAACGCCGTGCGCGTGGACGTCTCGTCGCTCGGCTTCCAGGCGATGGTGTTCGACCGCGACGGCGGCGCGTGGGTCGTCGAGCCCGAAACGTTCGGCGGCAGCGCGTACCTGAGCTTTCGCCGCGAAGCGGTGCACGCCGGGCGCGGCTTCCAGTGCGACGTGCACGGCGACGCGGCCGAAGCCGCCGACACGCCGCCGCGCATCTGGGACGCGCCGCACCCCAACACCGTCACCGGCGCGAACCTGCGCAACATGCGCACGGTGGTCGCCGCGACCGGCGAATACACCGCGCGCTTCGGCGGCACGGTCGCCGGCGGGCAGGCCGCGATCGTCACGGCGATGAACCGCGTCAACCAGATCTACGAAGCCGACTTCAGCGTGCACATGACGCTGGTCGCGAACAACAGCCTCGTCGTCTACACCGACGCCCTGACCGATCCGTACACGAACAACAACGGCTCGACGATGCTCGGGCAGAACGTCACGAACCTCAACACCGTGATCGGCTCGGCCAACTTCGACATCGGCCACGTGTTCTCCACCGGCGGCGGCGGCGTCGCGGGCCTCGGCGTGATCTGCGGATCGAGCAAGGCGCGCGGCGTGACGGGCCTGTCCAATCCGGTCGGCGATCCGTTCTACGTCGACTACG
This sequence comes from Tahibacter soli, assembly GCF_025717065.2. Lineage (GTDB taxonomy): Bacteria > Pseudomonadota > Gammaproteobacteria > Xanthomonadales > Rhodanobacteraceae > Tahibacter > Tahibacter soli. The sequence continues at coordinate 461,384 of NZ_JAOVZO020000018.1, forward strand.
TGGCGCACGAAATGGGCCACCAGTACGGCGGCAACCATACGTTCAACTCGACGACCGACAGCTGCGGCGGCGGCAACCGTTCGTCCGGCGCCGCCTACGAAACCGGCAGCGGCTCGACGATCATGGCGTACGCCGGCATCTGCGGCGCGAACGACCTGCAGCCCAACTCCGATCCGTACTTCCACGCGAAAAGCCTCGACGAGATCGGCGCGCGGCTCACCGCGACGACGTGCGGCACCATCACGCCGAATCCGAATGCCGCACCCGTGATCGTGCCGATGACGACGAGCTACGCGATTCCCGCGAAAACGCCGTTCGCGTTGACCGGCGCCGCGACCGACGCCGACGGCGACGCGCTGACCTACGGCTGGGAGGAATACGACCTCGGCGCGGCGACGAACGTCGGCGTCGACAACGGCACGAGCCCGATCGCGCGTTCGTTCAATCCGACGACGAATCCCACGCGCCGCATTCCGCGCCAGTCGAATCTGGTCGCGAATACGTTCGCGATCGGCGAAATCCTGCCGCAGGTCGCGCGCACCGCGATGAAGTTCCGCCTGACCGTGCGCGACAGCCACGCCGGCGGCGGCGCGACGGTCAGCGCCGACCTGCCGGCGATCCAGGTGGTCGCCACCGCCACGCCGTTCGCCGTGACCGCGCCGAACACGGCCGTGACGTGGACGTCGGGCACGGTCGAGAACGTGACGTGGGACGTCGGCGGCACGACCGCCGCCCCGATCTCGTGCGCGAACGTCGACGTCACGCTGTCGACCGACGGCGGCGCCACGTTCCCGATCGCGCTCGCGCCCGCCGCGCCGAACACCGGCAGCGCGGCGATCACGGTGCCGGCGGTCGCGAGCACGACCGCGCGCGTGCGCGTGAAGTGTTCGACCAATATCTTCTTCGACATCTCGAACGCGAACTTCACGACGGTGATCGCGCCATCGTCCGACGTGGTGTTCGCCGACGACTTCGAGACCGACGTCGCGCGCTGACGCGTCGCGTGCCCCGGCCGCGGCCGGGGCGCGCGCGGCGCGATGCTAAGCTGCCGCGATGAACATCCTCGCCCACGCGCTGCTCGGCGCGCGCAACGACGACCTCATGCTCGGCAGCGTCATGGGCGACTTCGTGCACGGACCGGTGCCGCAGGGGCTGCGGCCCGACGTCGAAGCCGGCGTGCGCCTGCATCGCGCGGTCGACGTCTACACCGACGCTCATCCGATCGTGCGCGAACTGCGCGGCACGTTCGTCGCGCCGTTCCGGCGCTACGCCGGGATCATTCTCGACATCTGGTTCGACCACCTGCTCGCGCGCGACTTTTCGCGCTACGGCGGCGAACCGATCGATGCGTTCTCCGACCGCCTGATGGGCCTGCTCGACACGCATGCCGGCGAGCTGCCCGAATCGATGCGCGGCTTCGTCGCGTACATGCGGCGCTACGGGCTACCGGCCCGCTATGCCGACCGCGCCGCGATCGCGCGCGCGTTCGCGGGCGTCGCGTCGCGGTTTGCACGCGCGAACCCGATCGCCGACGCGCTCGGCGCGATCGACGCGAATGCCGAGGTCATCGCCGACGGCTTCGCGCGGTTCTTTCCGCAGCTGCAGGTTTTCGCAGACGCGCAGGCGTAGCGCGTCGTTGCGGCGCCCGAAAACGACAACGCCGCCCGAAGGCGGCGTCGTGTTTCATTGCGTTGGTAGCGGTCGGCTTACTTGACCTGGCTCATCATCCACTCGACGGTGGCCTTGACCTGCGCGTCGTTCAGCGCCGGGTTGCCGCCGCGCGCCGGCATGATGCCGGACTTGCCGGTAAAGCCTTCGATCGCGTGCTTGAGCAGGGTTTCTTCGCCCTGCGCGATGCGGGCCGTCCACGCGCCCTTGTCGCTGAGCTTCGGCGAACCGCCGGCGCCCGACTCGTGGCAGGCGTGGCAGAGCTGGTCGTAGATGGCCTTGCCGTCCGTCGTGCCGCCGTAGGCGACCTGCGAGGCGGCGAGCTTCTTGCGCTCTTCCTCGGCCGCGAGCATCGCGGCGCGGCCGGACTCGCCGGCATACGAATCGCCGACGGGCGCGATGCGCGCATCGACGATCGCCGACGCATTCGGACTGACCGGCGCCGGGTTCTTCTGGTAGATCCAGTGCGCGACGATGATGAACACCAGCGCCATGGCGGCGAGGATGCCGATCAGCATCGAGAAGTACTTCAGGAACTTAACGTCGGTCGGGGTAATCGGGCTGCTCACGGAACACCTTTTCCTAGCGGCGGCTCGGCCGGTGCTGCGCCGGCCCAGAAAAAAGACGGGCAAGTATATCGGTCGCCCGCCCAACTAGGAAGCACGGGCCTCACGCAGGGCTGGTGCCGCGCCCCGGCCGGCGGCTATCATGCGCCCTCGCCGCGGTTCGGACCCCTCTTGAGGGCCGCCCGAACCGCCCGCGCAACGCGCCCGTAGCTCAGCTGGATAGAGTACCGCCCTCCGAAGGCGGTGGTCGGGGGTTCGAATCCCTCCGGGCGCGCCATCCGATCACGCACACGGCCGGCCGCCGGCGAGACGACCGCATCGCGGCCCGTCAACGGCGACCCGCGCCCGCTCGCCGGCGGGCACGATGCGGCAGAGTGTACAAATCCCTCCGCAGCACCTCATTCGCCATCGCTTGAATCGGCCGGCATCGGAAAGCGCTCCTGCAGCCACGCCTCCCACACCGGCTTCTCGCGATCGAGCGTCGCGGCGGCCTCGTCGCCGTACAGATAGAGATTCACCCCGACCATGCTCGGACCGCCGGGCATGCCGGCGACGCCGAGCGCCACGATGCCCGGCGCCGGCCGGTCGATGCGCAGCAGCGCGTCGTACGGGTTCTCGGTGACGTATTCCACAATGCCGCCGAACGGCGGAACGCCGGCCGGTGCCGCGAACCGCTGTCCGACGCTCGCGCCTTGCAGTCCCAGCGCCGTCGTCAGCGCTTCCCAGATCTGCGCGTCCGTGCCCTCGGCAGGGCTCCTCAACTGCGTCAGCGCGGAACGCCGGCCACGGAAATGCGCGACGTAGACGCGCAGTATCGCCAGGAAACCGGACCATCCGGATTCGGCGCCTTCGAGCTGGTCGTCCCACTCGTCGGTGCTCGCGAAAAGGCTGTGCACGATGCGAATGACGCACGTGCCGCCGGAACGCGCCTCGACGTTCCACTCGGTCGCGATCGGCGGCGCGCCGCCCCAGCCTTCTTCCTGTCGCGCGGCATACGTGCGCGGCGGATCCCAGGCCGTGACGATGCCGCGGATTTCCGAACCGGGGCCGAATTCGTACGTGACGCCGACGGGCTTGCCGTCGCGCTCCTCGAACCGCGCCGGAACGAACCACGCCGAAATGCCCGGCCCCGTCGCGATCGCTTCCCAGACTTCCTCCGGCGTGCCGGGAACCTCGAATTGCGTCTCGACGAACCGGCGTCCCGACGCTTCGTGCTTCACGCTCATGACGGCTCCTTGGACTCGGATGGCTGCGGCAGGGGATGTGCGACGACGACGAGGCGATGCGGACGGCCGCCGGGCGCCGCGTCGTCGTGATACTTCGACGCGAGTTGCGCGATGGCTTCGGTGAGTTCCCGGGTGAAGGCGGCGCGGTCGGCCGCCGAGCGGAAGCGGATCTCGGTATCCGCCGCGAGCGTGGCCAGACGTTTGTCGGCCTTTGGCGCGCGACGAACGAGGTCGCTGACTTCGCGAATGATTCGCGCGCCCAGGGCGATGAGGTAGCTCGCGGACAGCCGGTCGACTTCCCGCTTCGGATCGGCGGCGGCAGGGCCGAGCGCGTCCGGCGAAACGATATACGAGGCGGCCGTGGCGACGAGCAGCCGCTCGGTCAGCCCGCCCCATTTGCGTTCGTCCGCCAGGCGCACGAGCCCGTGCGCCTCCAGGGCGTTGAGGTGGTAGTTGACCTTCTGCCGGGCCAGACCGACCCGCGCGGCAAGCGTCGCCGCCGAAGCGGGCTCGGCCAGTTCGGACAGGATGCGGCTGCGCGTCGGCTCCAGCGCCACTGCCGCCGTGGCCGGATCGTCGATGACGTGGATATCGAGCATGGCGCGAGGCTAGCTTTGACAAAAAATATTGTCAATGCCGGATTCGAACGCGATCGCGCGACGACGAAGACCGCGCGATCGCGCGGTCTTGCCGTTCTAGTCAGTCCGACGATCCGGCCGTCGCCGCGTCGATCCGGCCGATGTAACTTACGACCGGTTGCAATGGGCAACCCGATCAGCGCGCCTGTGCCGCGCGGGGAGAAGCGCGTCATGGCGAGGCTCGTGTTCGGAATGAACCAGTCGCTGGACGGCTACGTCGATCATATGTTGTTCGCACCGAGCCCTACGCTCTTTCGCCACTTCGTCGAGGAGGCGCGGGGACAGGCCGGCAGCATTTACGGCCGCACGCTTTACGAGCTCATGCGCTATTGGGATGAAGATCGCCCCGAATGGACCGACGACCAGCGCGCGTTCGCGACCGCGTGGCGAAAGCAGCCGAAGTGGGTCGTCTCGCGCACGCTGACGTCGGTCGGGCCGAACGCCACGCTGGTTGCGGACGATGTCGAGGGCGCGATCCGCAGGCTGAAGGCCGAGCGCGACGGCGAGTTCGAAGTGGCCGGTCCGAACCTCGCGCAAAGCCTCACCGCGCTCGGGCTGATCGACGAATACCGGATCTACCTGCACCCCGTCGTGCTCGGCCAGGGCACGCCGTATTTCGCGGGGCCGCGGCCGCCGCTGCGCCTCGTGGCGCACGACCGGATCGGCGACGACGTGATCCGGTTGAAGTACGTCCCCGCCTGATCTCGCGGTTCGCCGACGGCGTGGCTACAACGCTTCCTTGAACGTCAGCGTCAGCGGTCCGACATGACTCGTCGCGCTGAACTTGAGCGCGCCGGCATCCTGCAGGCAGACGAGGAAGCCCGTCGCCTGCTGCAATGCCGTCATGTCCGCCGAACCGTGAAGTCGCGGCAGCGCGACGACGGCGAGCGAGTCGGCGGCGATCAGACGATAGACGAACTCCTGCAATGTCAGCGCGCCGACGCCGGCGATCGCCTTGTCGTACGTCTGCGGCGGAATCGTCACGGTGAGCTGGCGCTGCGGCGTGCGCTTGACGCGCCGGATCGTGCCGTCGGAGGCCTCGTTCGTCAGCGAAAGATCGACCGGCTTGATCTCGAGGTCCGCCGCCGGCCAGTCGATGACGGGCCCGGCGAACACTTCGCCGATCTGCACGGTCGAGCCGGGCACGATCGACGCCTGGCCGCTGACATTGTTGAAAATGCGAAATGCGAAATATTCGTGGGTTCTTCCCTGGCCCTGCTGCCTTGCGACCCATTGGCCGGGGCGTCCGTTCGGCATCGAGCCGAGCGAGTTCGACCACACGTACGACAACGACGACGGCGAAGTGCCCGAATACACCGCGACCAGGGTGAACTGCGGGATACCGACGAGACTGTCGATGAACCACAGCCGGCTTTCCGGCACGGCCGGCATGTAGGGCGCGGCCGGTTCGACGCGAACGATGATTTCCATGTAGTCCGACGTCGTCGCGCCGATCCACTTGATCGCGCAGCGCGTCGACGGCCGGCCGTCCGTGATGTTGCTCCCGCCGGTGAACTCGGCAGCCTGGCCGTTGCTCGCCCGAATCGAGTGCAGCACGCAGCGGTAGCGGGTGTCGCTGAACATGGTCATAGGGTTCCCCAGGCGACGATCTGCATCGTCTTGGTGTAAGGGTTGATGGTCGTGCCGACCACGGCGAGGTTCTGGCCGTTGCCGAGCCGGTGGCGCGGATACGTCACGCGGATCACGTCGCCGAACACGAGCGGCGGCGGCGACGGCGTGTCGTAGTGCACCGAGAACTCCACGAACCGCGGCAGCATCGGCGTTCTGACCTTGCCGTTGGTGTCGCTGCGGTTCGCCGAATACGGCTGCGTGACGCGCAGGATTTCGCGCTGCGCGACATCGGGATCGTCGAGCAGGCAGGGCAGCTCCGGTGCGCTCGACGCGAAGCGGTACGCCGGCGAGATGTCGGCCGGCGCGTTGCGCACGAACTGGTGCTGCGCCTTGAACTGCGTGCGCAGCGAGGCCGGCACGAGCAGGAAGTCGGTGACGAAGTCGTTGTCGTTGAAGCGCTGCCAGTTGCGCCGCGCGCCGATCGACGACGTCAGCCCCGGCGCGAGATCGTTGCGCGGCGCGACGCCGCGCGGAATGTCGCTCGCGCCGAACGCCCTGGCGATCGTCGTGGCCGTCGACGGATTGACGAGCCGGCGTACGCGGAATTTGCCTTGTGCATCCGTGAACATTGCCGCACCGTACGTGTCGAGCGGCAGGCGCAGCGCCTGCAGCACGGTGACCGGTTCGCGGATGTGCACGCCGAACTTGTAGCCGGTCGCGGCGTCGATCGCCGCGCAGTCGGCGCGCACCCACGCGCTTTCCGGCACGCCGGCGCGCGAGAAGATTTCCGACCAGTAGCGTTCGAGCGTGATGCCCTGCAGCGGCAGCGCCTGCTCGACTTCGCCGAGGCGCTCGACCTTGACGTCGTAGAAATAGACGCCCGACGCCACGCCGGTGCCGGCCGACGTGCCCGCCCCCTCCGCGGTCGTCGCGATGAACGCGAGGTTGCGCGCGGCGCCGGGCGGCACGGTGTAGGTAAACGTATACGCCGTGCCCTGCGTGCCGAACTGCGGCGCGGACAGCGGCCGACCGTGCGGCGAGATCGCGTCGCTCGGACTGCCGCGGTCCGGTCCGGTCGCCGCGAGACAGCGCACCAGCAATCCGTACTCGTTGCCGCCGATCACGCCCGACGGCTGCCCGAACGCGCGCACGAGCTTGAACTGGATGCGATACGACTTGCCCGGTTCGAGAATCGCCTGGCCGTAGCGCAGCTGCGCGCCGTAATGGCCCGCGGCCGGGTTGTAGATCTTGTTCGTCGACAGCGCCGCGACATAGTTCTGCGGCATGCCCTGGCCCGATCCGGTGCCGGTGCGCTGCAGCGAGTCGCCCGCAACCCCGGCGTACACCCAGCCGGTCGGCGCGGTCGCGCCGTTCGGCCAGTTCGTGAACGCACCCGCGCCGTTCAGCACGTCGGCGACGCCGGGAATCGTCACCTGCTGACCTTCGCTCGAGATGTCGGCGGTGAGGAGGCCCACCGGCAGGGTTTCGAGCGTCAGTCCTTGCAGGTCGTTCGTCGGAACGTATTGCGGCGGCGACGAATACTTGTCGAGCGGCGTGCCCTTGTCGCGCACGGCCGTGATGTTCGTGATCGGCGCGTCGTGCAGGCGGTAGCGCCGCGTCGCCTGGTCTTCGAGCATCGGCGCGACGTTGCGGCACGCGCCGAGCGTGATCGGCAGCGGCCGAAACGCGACGCCGGGATCGGCCCACGGCGGAAAGATGCGCCGCTGCAGCGGACGTTCGAGCGTCGACTGCATGTCCTTGAACGACACGCGCAGCTTCGATTCGCCGATGCATTTGACGTCGTCGACGACCGCGGTGAACGCCGCGTTCGCGACGTCGTACGAACCGCCCGCTTCGGCCACGACGATGCGCGCGATCTGGTCGCGCAGATCCTGCCCCGCGAGCGTGTCGTAGCGGCCGTCGGCGTTGTCGATTTCCAGCTCGCCGTAGCTCGACCCGGCGTTGCCGCCGCCCCACGGCCACACGGTGCTGCGCGTCGATACCGACATCGCGTCGGCATTGGCGATGCGCGACTCGAAGGTGACGAGCGGCAGCGCGTCGGTCGGCAGCGACGTGAAGCCGGCGCTGTTGCGCGGACACAGGTACAGCGGATCGGGCCGGCCGTTGTCGGAATACCAGCCCTCGACGAGCGCCTCGTCGAAATTGTCGGAACCGTCCTGCGGAAACGCGAACGCGTACTGTCCGAAATTGAGGTAGCAGTAGAGCGCATTGGCGGTCGCGCCCGAGATCGTGACGGCCGGATACCAGCGGTCCGCGGCGATGTTCGTCACGCGCGCATGCAGGCTGCCGTTGACGTACCACGTGCACGTCCGCGCATCGAGATCGACGAGCACGCCGATGAACGTCCTCTTCTGCACGGGCGCGGTCGCCGCTTCGAGTAAGCCGTTGCGATAGACGCCGCCGTTGCCGGCCTTGAGGCCGTAGCCGGTCGGCTGCGCGCCGACCCACTGGCCGAGCGAGTGCAGCGGCCCGACGATGCCGACGGAAACCCGGTCGAGCAGCGGGCCGTCGCCGTAGAACGCCGCTTCGAAGAACGCCTTCTTGCCGGTCGCGGCGATCGTGCCGCGGGCCAGGCGATTGATCGTCGTCGCGTTTTCTTCGTTGGTGACGACGAGGCCGCCCTGCTCGAGCGCGAGACTCGCGCCCAGGCCGTTGCGGTCGAGTGTCGCGTATACGCGTGCCATGAGAACTCCTGATGTTCGGTGCCGCGAAGCGATGAATTTTTTCTAGGAATTCATCGTTGCCGCGCTAGATCGTGACGCGGCAGACGCCGCCGGCGCCGCCGGTCTTGCCGACCGCCGCGCCGCCGCTCGCGAGCGCTCCGCGCGTGCTCGTGCCGCTGCCGATATCGAAGACGACGATCGTGCCGGACTGGCCGCCGGCGCCGCCGACGCCGGTCGTCGCGGCGCCGCCGCCGCTTTCGCCGCCGGTGCCGCCCCTGCCGCCGGATGCGTCGAGGAGATCGGCGACGGCGAAGCCGGTGCGGATCTGGAACGCAAGGTCGATGTAGCCGCCGCCCGCGCCCGACGCGCCGCCGCCGCCGCCCGCGGACGTACCGACGCCCGCGCCGCCGTTGCCGCCGTCGCCGCCTTTCGCGGCAATCGCCCCGGCTGCCGTGATCACGCTGGTACGCAGTTCGTTGCAGCGCACGTACAACACGCCGCCGCCCCCACCGCCGCCACCGCCGCCGCCGCCGGTCGCGCCGAGCGCGCCTCCGCCGGAACCGCCGGCCGAACCGCCGCAGCCGCCGCCGACCAGCGACGCGCCGGACATCGGTTCGCGCATCGGCGTGCCCAGACTTTGCGCCACCGGCGCCGGCGCGCTCGCGCCGCCGGCGCCGCCGGCGCCGGATGCGCCGGTGCCGCCGCTGCCCCCGGCGGCGCCCTGCCCGCCGTTGCCGATCAGGAGGATCGCGCCCGCGCCGCCGGCCGTGCCCGCGCCGGACCCGCCGTTCGGACCGGCGGCGCCCTGCGAACTGCCGCCGATCGTGACGCCCGAACGGCCGCCGCCGAACGTGCCGCCGGTCGAACCGCTGCCGGCGCCGCCGGTCGTGCCGCTTGCCCGCAGCGCCGCCGCCGACGCGCTGCTCAGGTCGAGCAGGTGCACGTACAGCCGGAACCCGTTCGTGAACAGCGAGGTCCCGCTCGCGAAGCTCAGACTGGACAGGTATACGTCGCGCGTGAGCGCGTACGCCGAACCGAATTTCGTCGCCCACGCATACGTGTTCGTGCCGTTGAGCACGCCCGCGCCGTCGGAGCCGTCGCCGGCGAGCGCGAGGCGCATCGCATACGACGTGGAGATGCCCAGCGCCGCCGTGCCGGCGGTCAGGTCGGCATGGCCGCCGAGCAGCGACAGTCCGCTCGCGAGCGCGAATCCCGATTCGACGAAGACGCCGTCGTCGCAGCCGAGCGCGAGCCCGGTCCTGGCGGCGGGGTCCGCGCGAAAATAGGCGTATTGATTCGACGCCAGGTCGGCGAACGCGATGCGCGTCGACGCCGAGCCGGTGGCCGGCGCGATCGTGACGTTCGCCGTCGCCGGATCGCCGCCATCGTCGCGCTGAAACGTCGCCGTGCCGAGAAAGCGCGTCGACGCGTTGAAGATCTTCGGACGCGTAAAAATGGCCATGGCTACCCCGTGATGATGATCGTGTACTGGCCCGGCGCCGGGACGGTCGCCGTCGTCACGCTGATCGTGTCGAGATCGACCATCGACCACTCGACCTCGACGATCGGCCACGGCGCCTCGCCGGACCCGTCGTAGACGACGACGCTGCGCGGCACGCCGCCGAACTGGTGCGACACCTGGAACTCGTAGCTCGACCCGTCGCCGATCTGCGCCTCGTAGATCTGGTCGATGTCCGTCACGGCGGCGATGCGGCTTCGCATCGGCGACGAGATCGCGCCGCCGAGCGAGTCGGTCATCGTCACCGTGTAGCTGTAGACGCCGCTCGCGGTCGGCGTTCCGTAGATCGTGCCGGTCAACGGACTGATCGAAAGGCCCGGCGGCAGCGCGCCGTCGCTGATCGCGTAGTTCGTCGTCGGACGCTCGGTCTCGTACAGGCGCAGCATGCCGTAGCGCGTACTCAGGCGCTGTTCGAACGGCAGGTTCACCAGGCCGTCCGACTGCGGCGGCCCTTCCCACTGCAGCGAGGGCCACAGAATCACGCTGAACGTGTGATCGGAATAGTTGCCGGCCGAGTCGGTCGCGCGCAGCGTGAACTGGTGCCGCAGCGCGACGACGTACGTGTTCGGATTCGGATCGACGATGCGGCCGGCGGTCGCGCCGCTGATGTGCAACTGTGCAAAAGGAAAAGATCCGCTCTGTACCCCGAACGTGTACGGCGGCGACCCGCCGGACACCTTCAGCTGCGCCGAGTAGGGAACGTGATACTCGGCGTCCGGCAGGTGCTTCGTTTCCCACACGATGCCGCCCTCGACGTACATCGAGTTGACGATGCTGAACGTGGTCGACTCGGCGTCGGTGACTTCGACGACGAATTCGTAGTGTCCCTGCTGCGTCGGCGTGCCGGAGATCTCGCCCGTGTCCGCGTCGAGCGACATGCCCGGCGGCAGATCGTCGTTCGGTGCCGCGTAGACGAACGGCTCGACACCGCCGTCCGGCACGATCGTCGCGGAGTACGGCTCGTTGCGCACGGGCTTTTCCGGCGACTGCGTTTTCGTCGTCAGATGCTTCTGCAGGGACACCGGTTCGCCGATGGCGACCAGCAGTACGACTTCTGCGCTCATAGCGTTTCCTCAGTTCGTCATGCGCGTGGAGCGCTGCGGCGCGAACGCTTCGCGAAAGTCGCGGCCGAGTTCGCGGATCGATACGTCGATGCGGTCGAGCCGCGCGCCGTTCTCGCGCGCGATGCGCTCGTTCGCTTCGGTGCCGCGGCGCACCTCGACCTGCACGTCGGCGCTCGTCGCGCCGGACTTGTCGTCGGCGCCGTCGGCCGCGCCGTCGTCCTTCGGTCCCCAGAGCTCCTTCATCGTCGCGATCAGCCGGTCGATGTTGTCGGTGAACGCGTCGACGACCGGATCGGCGCTGACGTCGATGTTGCCGAGGTACTCGGTCAGCTCGGCGAGGTTTTCCATGCCGAGGTCTTTGGCGAGTTTTTCCAGATCCAGGCCGATGCTCTCGGCGACTTCCGCGAACGACTCGCCCTGCGCCGCCGCGAGCATCGCGACGGTGTTCGCAAGATCGCGCGCCTCGTTGATGCGCTGCTGCCTGACCAGCTCGTCGCGCTGCTGCATGAGATCGGCGAGCCGCTCCTGTTCCTCCTGCGTCAGCGCCTGCTGCTGCGGCGCCGCGCCGCCGCCGCCACCGCCGCCGCCGCCCGAACGGCTGCCGCCCATCGACGTGACCTGCCCGAACAGCGCGTCGTAGTTCGCGCTGCTCGCGTACAGGCGCCGGCCGATTTCGAGCACCTGCTCCTGCGTCACCGTGCCGGCCGCGAGGCCCGCCATGGCCTGCTGCAGTTTCTCCTGATCGTTCAACGGGCTGAGATCGCCGAGCAGGAGGTTCATCGCGTCGGTCGCGGCGCTAGCGGCATCGCCCATGGCGCTGCCGAAGTCCTGCACCGCGCCGCTCGCCGTTCCGGCGCGCGACTGCAGCTCGGCGATGTCGGCGTTCACCTGGTCGAGCGTGAACGCGCCGCCGTAGAGGCTGCGCACCTGGTTGCGCCCGATGTCGGTCAGGCGCGCGATCGCCGACGCCGCCTGCCGCGCCGCGAGCTCGTGGATGCGCGCGAGCTGCTGCGTGCTCGCGCCCGCCTGGCCCTGCGCGCGGGCCAGCATGTTCGCCTGCGCGATGTTGTCGTACAGCGACTGCGCAATCGCGCGCATCGACGCGGCGAAGTCGCCGGCCGGCGTATTGACCTGCGTGATCGCCTTGAACTGCTCGTCGATATTGCCCCAGAACCCGTCGACGAGCTGGGCGATGCGCGCGTTCTCTAGATCGCGCACCGCGGCGAGATCTTCTTCGCGCGCGGCGGTGAGGCCCGCGGCGATCGCCGCGTCGTTGAGCGCCTTGACCGTCGCCTCGGTCTGCTTGGTGATCTGCTCGAGCGCCGCACGCAGCTGCTCGACCGGGCCCGCGCCGACCTGGATCTGCTCGAGCGCCTGCGCGGTCTGTTCGACGAGCGCGTTGTACTGCGCCGTCGCCTGCGACAGCCGCGCGTAGGTCGCGGCGAGGGTTTCGTCGCCCTTTCGCTGCTCCTCGACCCAGGCCATCACCGACGTCAGCGTGTCGCCGCCGCCGAGCAGGCCCTTGCCGTCGTTGAGATCGGCGCGCGCCTGCACCATCGTCGCGGCGGCGTCGGCCAGCGCCTCGGCCTCCTTGCGATAGCGTTCGGCGATCTTGCTCGCCTCGGCCTCCTTCTGGCCGAAGTCGAGCGACGCGATCATCTGCTCGGCGGCGATGCGCTTGGTCGCCAGTTCCGCCGACGCTTCCTCCCACGAACGGCCGAGCGCTTCCACAATGAACTTCGTTGCTTTTTCGCGTCCCTTCTTGTCGTATTCGGTGACCGTGCGCAGCGAGGCGTCGATGACCGGCGCGACGTCGCCGCCGATCGACTTGGCGACATCCTTGGCGATGTCCGCGAGCTGCTTCCAGAACTTGTTCGCGGCCTCGGTCATCTCGGGCGTCACTTCGCCCGCGCTCGTACTCCACTGCCGCCCGCGGAACAGCGAGCGCTGGCGCACTGTCGTGACGAGCATCGACGCCTCGGCGCCTTCCGCGCCGATGTCGATGCGGCTGTCGGTGTACTGCGTGCGCGCCTTGGTGCCGAACAACTTGCCGCCGGCGACCATGTCGACCAGCATCGCGATCGCGGCGATCCAGCCGATGACCGGAATCGCGGCGAGCCCGATCGAGCCCATCGCGCCGGCCATGCCTGCAGCCGCGCCCGCGCCGCCGAGCACGCCGCCGACCGCGCCCATCACGCCGATCGTGCCGACGCCGTAGGCCGCGGCGCCCAGGCCGCCGGCGAGACCGCCGTTGCTGTTCTGGTAGCGGTTGTAGCCCGCGTAGAGGCCGCCGGCCACGCCGAGCGTCGTGCCGAGCGCGCTCGGCGTCCAGGTCGTCGCCATGCCGGGGCCGTAGGCCGCGGTGCCGAGGTAGCTGCCGAGCTGGGTCATCTGGCCCGAGCCATACCAGAGCTGGCTGAAGCCCGACCACAGTGACTTGCCGGCGCTGATCCACGAGTCGCCGCTGAAGAGCGAACCGTCGCTCGAATACTGGAAGCCGCCGGTCTGCATCGCACCCGACGACGACGACGCGCCGCCGCCGGTCACGAGATCGACGACCGATCCGCCGCTCAAGGAAACGGGCATCCCGAACGCGCCCGCCGTCGCGCCGCGGCGCGCGCCGGGGTCGTTGAAGAACGCGCCGATGAAGCGCGTCTTGATCCATTCGGCGAGCATCTGCGCGACCGAGCGCTTGACGATGTCGACCATGCTCTTCCAGAAGTCGCGCGCCTTGGAAAAGCCGTTGACGGCCCAGTTCGAGATCGCGTCGGCCATGCCGTTCATGCCGTTGCGCACGATGTCGCTCTGCCGCTTCGCGGCGGCGGTCGCGGCCTCGGCCGCCTTCGCTTCGTCGTATCTCGCCGCGGCGACCGCGCCGACCGTCGACTGCAGCTCGCCGAGCGACTGCTGGTTCTCGATATTGGCCTTGGTGTTGGCCTCGTATTCCTTCGTCGCGGCCTGCACCGCCTGCACGACCGCCTTCTGGCGGTCGGTCAGGCCGTCGAGCGCGCGCGACTTGTCCACCTCCCTGAGGTAGCGCCCGAGGACGTCGCCCTGTTCCTTGATCTTCGCAATTTCGCGGTCGCGAATCGTTTGCGCGTATTTCAACGCGTCGGCCGACATGCGGTTCGCGTCGGCCTCGGCGAGTCCCTTCTTCGTGGCGTCGTCGATCGAGAGGTTGAAGTCGTCGACGGTCTTGTTGAATTTCACCCACGCGGCGTCGACCGGGCTGATCGAACCGTGCAGGCCGTTGAGCGTCTCGTTGAGCTTTGCCTTGGCGGCCTCGAGTTCTTTCGTCTTGTCGTCGGGCTTGCCACCGCCGCTACCGACGCGCGGCGCGGTTTCGCGCGGGTCTTCGTTGAGTTTCGCGAACGCGTTGGCGATCGCGCCGATCGTCGCGTCGGCGGCCTTGAGCATGTCGCCGAAGCCGTCGGCCTTGGCGAACTGCCCGAAGGCGACCTTCACCGCTTCGAGCGACGGCGCGAGCCGCTTGCGCAGCGCCTCGTCGATCCTGACGATCGGCGCTTCGACCGCCGACACGTACTGGATGAATTCCTGCGTATTCTGGTTGACGCCGTCGACCGCGCTCGACCAGGCACCGCTGATGCGCTGCGTGCCTTCCTGCCAGCTCGACGAGATCGTCTCGCTGGCGGCCTTCGACATCGTCTCGTAGCCCTTCGTGTCGCCCGTGACTTTCGCGTACGCCGCGCCGATTCCCTGCGCGACGCCGGCGCTCGCGCCGGACACGATGTCGAACGCGCCGCCGATGGTGTCGAATCCCGCCGCGACGAAGTTCGTCATGTTCTGCACGATGTTCGTCACGGCCAGCGCGACGCCGCCGACGATCTTGAGCGCGCCCGACAGCACGTCGGCGGCGACCGTCAGGAGGCCGCTCGACTTCGTCGCCTCGAGAATGTCGCCGGAGAACTGCACGAGCGTGGGCAGGATTTCCGCGGCCACCTGGTTGGCGACGCCGGCGCCGGCGAGTTCGAGCGCCGCGAGATTTTCCTGGAACTGCGACGCGGCCTGCGCCGTCTCGCCGCCGACGATCGCGCCGAACGACGCCGCGGTGCTCGCATAGTCGTCGAGCGCCGCCGAGCCGCCGTTGAGCAGCGGAATCAGCGACGTCCCGGCGTCGCCGAAGAGTTTCGTCGCCAGCGCCGACTTCTCGGCGCCGTCGCGATAGCCTGAAAATTTGTCGGCGATTTCAGCCAGCAGCCGGTCGCCGGCCTTGACGCGGCCGGTCGCGTCGGCGATCGACACGCCCATCGCCGTGAACGCCGCGGTGTTCTCGCGCGAGCCGCCGGCCGCGTTCATCGCGTTCTCGGTCAACTTCGACATCGCCTTGCCGAGCGTGTCGAAATCGGTGCCGCTGATCTTCGCGGTCGCGGCGAGTCGCGACGTCGCCTCGGCGCTCAGGCCGAGTTTCTGCGACATCTCGTCGATCTTCGCCTGCGCGTCGATCGCGGCGTTGACCCACTGCGTCAGCTTGCCGGCGCTGTCGAGCGCCAGGCCGCCGACGGCCGCGACGGCGCCGCCGATCTGCGCGATCGCGGCGCCGGCCGCGACGGCGCTGGTTTTCGCGACGTCCTGAAACCGCAGCAGCGTCGCCTGGAAGCGGCCGATGGCTTCGGCGTCGTTCGCCGACGCCAGCATGCTCGGGTTCGCGCCGGTCATTGTCGTGATCATGGATGAGTTCCTTGACGGGTACGGATCCCGGCGGCGTCGGTCGGGCGCACGCGAACGAGCCGGCTCACGCCGGCTCCGGGGATGGATCGCTTTGCGGCAGGCGCCGGAAGAACGAGCGGAATTTCTCGTCCAGCGCCTTCGGGTCTTCTGGTTTTGGTGGCGCGCGTTCGGGCAGGAGGTCGCGGATCGTGACCGGCCGGCCGTCCCTGCCGCCGCCGTGCGCGTTGATGATCGTCGAGGCGACGAGCGCGGCCGGCACGAGGTACATCGACTCGGGATCGAACGGGTAGTGCCGCATGAAGCGGCACCATCCGTCGAACTCGTCGGCGTCGATCGTCTCCTTCAACTGGAAGACCGGCACGCCCCACCACAGCGACAGCGAATACCAGACTAGTTCGCTGCCGGCGAAGGGTTTTCCTCGGCCTTCCTGCCGACGTCGGGGAACTCGCGCGCGAACACCTTGCGCGCGAGGTCGTAGACAACGCCGCCGTCCCAGTCGAGGATTTCCTCGATGCGCGCGATCATGCGGCCGGCCTCGTCGCACAGCGTGTCGGCGAGCATTTCGGCGTCGAGGTAGAGCCCCTTGTCCGGCGTCGAGCCGTACAGCGAGCCGCCGGATTCGGCGACGCGCTTGGTCACCAGTTCGGCGCGGCGCTTGAACGTCAGCGGACGCACGAACACCTTGACCGGACCTTCGCCGTCGTTGAAGTCGTGCTCGAAATGGCCGACGCGCGGCGCCAGCTTGTTCTTCAGATAGCTCATTGTGAATTCCTGCCGTTGTGTAGAAGCGGCCGGCGCGGCGCGTAGGCGCCACGGCAAACGGCGTAGTGGACGCCGCGCCGGCCGCGGGGACTTTCAAGCCGTATCGCGGTTCGCGGAAGCGTTACGCCTTCCAGGTCGTCGCGATCGCGCCGGAAATGCGCAGCACGCAGTTCACGCGATTCGCATCGTTGGTCTTGATCGCGCGGCGGAACGCCTTCACCGACGCTTCGAAGAGGTAGCTCGTGCGGCCGGTCGGCGCGGTGAACACGGTCGACACGAGCGTCGGGGCCGCCGTGCCGTCGCTCAGGCACACGGCGAACTTGAAGCGCTCGCCCTTGCCGGCGTTGGCGTCGAGCAGCCGGTGCGCGGGGCTGGCCGGATCGAGGTTCAGCTGCAGCGTCAGCTCGCCGTTGTCGGCGAGGCCGGTCAGGTATTCCTTCGCGGCGCTGTCGAAGTTGGTGACGTCGATGTCGTCGGCCTGCGGACCGAATTCGCCGATGTCGACGACGTTCGGAATCTGCTTGACGTCCGCCGACGGGGTGGCGGTCTTGTCGTAGATGTAGACCTGGGTGCCTTGCGTGCGAATTTCGCCGCTCATGTGGTATCTCCGGTAGTGACTTGATCCGCCTCGCAGCGGCTCGAGCGGCTGCCGTTCGCGGCAGCCGTTTTCGGCGGGATTGCCGAAATGAAAAGGCCCGGCGTTCGTGCCGGGCCTCGTGGGGGTGTGGCGCGTCGCGTCGCGCGACTCAGCGGTTCACCCAGAAATCGAACTTGCCGCGCACGCGGTAACGTTGCGTCGCCGCGTCGTACTTCTGCTTGTTGCCCCAGACGAGCGTGTTGGCGCCGCCGTCTTCGAGCGCGGCGCGCGCCGCATCGAACAGGGCCATCGCGACGTCGGGGTCGGCCGCCCATGCCTCGACGCGAACGCGCAGGCGCTCGACCGCGGGCGGCGCGCCGAGCGTCTGCTCCGGTCGGCTCGTGAGCGTCTTGTAGGTGAGGCACGGCAGGTGATAATCGGCCGGCTCGCCGACCGGCGGCGCCGGCACGACGCCGAACGCGAAACAGCGCACGGGCGCGGTGCCGATGATGTCGGTGACCGCGGCCGAGGCGCTCGCGAGCGCGAGGACCGGCGGGTTCATGCGAACACCCGGCGCTGCGCAAAACGATAAACGTGGACGATGTTCATGGCTTCTCCTTGAGTCGATCGGGCGGCGAAGGGTCGACGGGCTCAGCCGCCGCCTCGCGAACCCCAGTTGACGATGATCTTCTCGACGACCTGCGCGCCGCCGACGCCGAGCGCCGAGCCGATGCCGAGGATCGCGATCAGCGGCAGATCGGGTATCTGCATCACGGCGGCGCCGGCGATCATCGTGGTCGCGGCGCCGAGCAGCGACCGGCCCGCGACGAGGCGCCAGCTGAGCGGATCGGAACCGGACAAGAGCTTGCCGAGCGCGATCGAGATGCCGAGCAGGATCAGCCAGAGGATGTTCCTGTCGTGTTCTTGCATGTACTTTTTCCTCTTGTGCAGATGTCCGCATCGAGCCGGGGCCATGACCAGGCCCTCAAACGCCGACGAGTTCGCGGTGAATGCGTTCGATGCGCTCGACGTAGGCGCGCGTTTCGCGCGCATGGTCGGCACCGGTGACCTCGTGCAGCCGCGCGGCGATCGACGCGTAAGCCGTCGCGCCGCCAGCGCGCTTCTGCGCCTTCACGACGTTGCCGAGGCCCGCGTTGTAGCTCGCCTGCACGAGACGGCGCCGGTCGTCTTCCGCGCGCGGCGAACGCCACTGCCGGCGCAGCAGGCCCAGATACCAGGCGGCGCCCTTGATCGCGTATGCCGGATCGAACGGCGTCGTGTGCGCGGGAAACGCGAGCGCCGCCCGCACGTCGTCCCACGTCGGCGGCATGAACTGCGCGATCCCCTGCGCGCCGGCCGGCGACACGGCCGCGGGGTCCAGCGCCGATTCGGCGATCAGCTGCGCCTTGAGCCACAGCCAATGCCACTGCGGCAGATATTGTTCGGCCGCCGCGCGTATCGGCGTGTCGTAGAGCGTCGCGTACATGGCCGCACTCAGCGCGACAGGCGCGCGAGCGCGTCGCGGACGCCGGCGACGTCGCTCGCGCGGACGCGCACGCGCTCGTACCTGTGCTTGCCGTCCGCCTCGGCGTCTTCCCAGCGCAGTCCGCCGACGGCGTCACTGCCTGCGACGCGGCGCAGCGGCAGCACGAACACGTTGAGCGACTGCCCTTCGCGCCAGCCGAACGGCTCCGGGCCGCTGCCCTGCGGGTTGCCGTCGGCGTCGCAGCCGCACTGCATCATGATGTTGCCGATCTGTTGCGGTGTCGTCGCATTTTTCAACGCGGCGATGCTGAACACGCGCAGGCCCGGCGCCAGGCCGTCGAACGCGTGCGAACCGAACTCGTCGAGCGGACCGATGCCGGCGACCGGCGCCGGCGGCGCGAGCGCCTTCATCGCGTCGCCGAGCGCCTTCTTCGCTTTCGTCGCGCTGATATTCGCGGCGCGGGCGACCCGCGCCGCCGCGGCGATGACGGCGTCGAACTGAGCGGACATGGCAGTCTCCGATAAAGCGGCCGGCGCGCCGCGTTCCGGGAGTGAGGCGGAATGCGGCGGCGACCGGCCGAAAACGAGAAGCCCGGCGCGACGGCCGGGCTTCGGATACAACGTGGAGTGTGGCCAGATTACGCAGGAAACCCGAACCCGACCACTTCGGATGCGGTCGCGCGAACGTCGCGCGAAACGCAAAAACGCGAAGCCCGGCGCGGGGGCCGGGCTTCGTCGCTGCTTCGTGTGTGGCCAGATTACGCAGGAAACCCGAACCCGGCTACTTCGCTACGCCGTGGCGGCGTAGCGGCGCTCGTCGTGCGCGCCGAGCGCGCGCGTGAGTTGTGCCGCGGCCGTCGATTCGAGATCCGATACGAGGCTATAAGTCCACTCGTAGACCGGCTCCCACGACTGGCGGAAGTTCGCCTCGGTCATGCCGAGCGCGTTCGCGCGCCACGCCTTCGACTGCGACTTCTCGCCGCGGCCGTCGCAGGCGGCACAGACGCGCGGGCCGTTCGATCCGGCGACCGCGCCGCGACCCTTGCACGTCGCGCAGTGGCGCGGCGTCACGAACTCGGTCAGCACCGCGCGCAGCAGCTGCGGATACGTCGCCATGGTGCCGGGCCAGAGCTGGCGGTGAGCGCGTTCCCACGCGGCGTGGCGCGTGTCGAACTCGCGCCGGTCGTGCTCGCCCGGCGAACGCCGGGCGGCCAGTTCGCCTTCGGCGATGTGCAGGTCGAGCCGCGCGAGCTGCGCGGCGCGATGGCGGCGCGAGAACTCGCTCCAGATCCGGTCGCGCAGCGCCTTGAGCACGCGTTCGCGGTTGAGCGCGGTGCTGTCGGGCCACCACAGGCAGCAGAACACGTCGCGCGCGAGCGGGTCGCCGACGAGGGCCAGCGCGCCGGCGACGTCCTGCGCGGTGATTTCGGGCACGCCGCCGCGCGCGACGTCGTAGCGCGCCGTCGCTGCGTTCAGGCGAGTCATGATCTTGCGTACATTCATTGCGGCGCTTCCTCCGATTCGATGCCGGACGCGACGCGCGGCGACGAAGGCGCAGCGCGGTGCGGGCGATGGAACGGAAGGATCGCCGATGGCGATTGCACGCCCTGAGATCGGCGCGGTTGCTCGATTCGAGACGAACGACGATGCTTTTCGGGGGCCGCTACGCCGTCTCATGTTTTGAGCCGGAGGGTTTCGTCCGCTTGAGTGCCGATCTTTCTGTACATACACTGTGCATACACTACTACCCGGAGATCGAGGTGGCCCGAACCGCAGCGAACACCGCCGTCATCAATCTGCGAGCGCCGAGCGCAAAACGCGCGCTGATCGACCAGGCCGCACAGGCTTCCGGCAAGAACCGCTCCGAATTCATTCTCGACGCCTCATGCGAGAAAGCGCAGGAGGTGTTGGCCGATCGGACACAGTTCGCGCTCGATCCCAGGGCGTTCAGGCGTTTCGCCGAACTTCTCGATGCGCCGCTGCCTGCACCCGATGCGCTCGTCGGTCTCCTGCGCAAACGCGCACCTTGGGAGTCTTGATTGGCGAATCTTTCACCGCCGGAGCCGCTCGACGGTCGGCACAGGCTCGATGCGTTTTCGTGCGCCGCGGACGAACTCGAGCACTGGCTGAAGCAGCGTGCGCGCAAGAATCACCTGGAAGGTGCCACCCGATGCTTCGTCGTTTGCGACGGCGACGCCGTCGTCGGGTACTACGCGCTGGCCGCCGGGTCGGTCGGGCGCGCGGCCGCGCCCGGCGGCATCCGGCGCAATATGCCGGACCCGAGTCCCGCTATCGTGCTGGGCCGTCTCGCCGTGCATCGCGACTGGGGCGGACGCGGAATCGGTGCCGGCTTGCTCAAGGACGCCGTGCTGCGCACATTGAGAGTGTCTCAGGAACTCGGCATACGGGCGATGCTGTGTCACGCGATCGACGACAGCGCCAAGCGCTTCTACCTGCACCACGGCTTCGTCGAATCCCCCGGCGAACCGCTGGCGGTGATGCTCAATCTGGCGCACGCGCTGGAACTCCTGCGCCGGCGCGCACGCTGATCGCGCCCAACCCCGCCAGCGTCGCCGCTACCGCATCGTCGAGCCGCGTATGCGGCTCGGCGCCGATCAGCGCGACGAGCCGCGCGTTGTCCATGCGTACCGGCTCGCGCCACAGGTAGCGCATTTCGTTCAGTTCGCGAAACAGCGGCACGAACGGCGTGGCCAGCGGCAGCGCCCACCACGGGAATGTCTTGACCGCGGGCCGCGCGCCGCCCTGCGCGACGGCGACGCGGCGTATCGCCTCGACCATCTGCGTGCCGTCGGCGTCCCAATGGCCCTGCATGTGCACGCGGCAGAACGCGTCGAGCGCATCGCCGCGTTCGAGAAGACGCACCATCGTCGCGGCGACGTCCGGCAGGTACGCCCATTGATGCCCGACACCGGCGCGCGCCGGATTCGTCACGGTCGTCAACGGCTTCCCGGGCTTCACCAATGCCTGCGAGAACCAGTTGTTGCCGGCGCGCGGGCCGAAGTAGTCGCCGGCGCGCACGATCAGCACTTTTGCGCCGCGCCCGCTCGCGGCGTGCAGCCGCTTTTCCATTTCTGCGCGAATGGCACCTTTGCGCGTCGCCGGGTTCTGCGGCGAGTCTTCGTGCGGCGCCGGCAGCGCGTCGGGGCCGTAGTTGTAGACCGTGCCGGGCAGCACGATGCGCGCGCCGCTGCCCTGCGCCGCGGCTATCGTGTTGTCGAGCATCGGCAGCACGAGTTCGGCCCAGCGCCGATAGCCCGGAGGATTCACCGCATGCACGATCGCATCGGCACCGCGCGCCGCGGCGACCACGTCGTCGCGGCGCATCGCGTCGCCCTGCATCCAGTCGAAGTCCGGCTGCGCCGCGGCGGCCTTGGCCGCGTCGCGATTGAGCGCCTTCACGCGCCAGCCGGCAGCGCGCAGGTGCCGCGCCGCTTCGCCGCCGATGCCGCCGGTGGCGCCCAGTACCAATGCCGTCTTCGTCGCCTGCATGATCCGCTCCCGCTCTTCGCAACCGTTGTGGTGCGTGCAGTCTGGGCGCCGGACGGCTAGCATGGAATTGCCGAGGACCTACCAGAGACTATACGTTTTCGTATGACGACTAACGAGCCGGGCTGGGAGCTTTACCGATCGTTTCTCGGCGTGCTGCGCGAAGGCTCGCTGTCGGGCGCGGCGCGCGCGCTGGGCGTCGCGCAGCCCACGATCGGCCGGCATGTGCAGGCGCTGGAGGAGGCGCTAGGCGTCGCGCTCTTCACGCGTTCGCAGCTCGGGCTCAAGCCGACGGAGGCCGCGCTCGCGCTGGCGCCGTACGCACAGAGCCTCGCCGACACGAGCGCCGCGCTCCTGCGCGCGGCGTCGGGCCAGGGGCCGGGCGTGCGCGGCGCCGTGCGCGTGAGCGCGAGCGACGTCGTCGGCGCCGAAGTGCTGCTGCCGATACTCGCGACGCTGCGGCGTACCTATCCGCAACTCGTCGTCGAGCTCGTGCTGACCAATCGCGTCGAGGACCTGCTCAAGCGCGAAGCCGATATCGCCGTGCGCATGCTCAAACCGACGCAGGCGGCACTCGTCGCGCGGCGTGTCGGCACGATCGAGGTCGGCCTGCACGCGCATCGCGACTATCTCGACACGTTCGGCAAGCCTGCCAACTGGGACGATCTGGCATCGCACAGCGTGATCGGCTTCGACACCGAAACGGCGTATACACGCAGCTTCGCCAAGGTGCTAGGGCCGCTGCGGCGCAAGTCGTTCGCGCTGCGCACCGACAGCGACCTGGCGCAGCTCGCCGCGATCCGCGCCGGCTTCGGCATCGGCGCGTGCCAGGTCGGGCTCGCGCGGCGCGATGCGGCGCTCGTGCGCGTGCTGCCCAAGCAGTTCGCGCTGGCGTTCGACACGTGGCTGACCATGCACGAGGACCTGCGCGACAGCCCGAGCTGCAAGGCCGTGTTCGACGCGCTGCACGCGGGGCTCGCCACGTACGTGGGCAAACGCTAGCTATTCTGCGTTGCCCGCGGCACGCGCATAGTGCGCCGCTATCGCCACGAGGCGTACGAGTGCGCGCGGAAGTGCTCGGCACGAAGCCGTGCCGGCGATGACGAGCAGCGGCGAAACTATCGCGGCTGCGTTGAAAATCGACCGGAATCCGCAAACGCGCCGACGATCGCGTGGGCGAGGTTGCGGCCGTGCGCGCCGGTCGGATCGAGATCGGGGTCGTAGATCGTGAGCTCGAGGCCGACCGCGCGCGGGCTCTCGAGCAGCGCCGCGAGCAACGCGCGCAGCTGCGCGAACGAGATGCCCTCGCCGTTCGGCGAATCCACGGCCGGCATCACGCTCGCGTCGAGCACGTCGGCGTCGACGTGAATCCAGTAGCCGTCGGTGCCGGCGCCTGCGAGCCGCTCGCGCGCCGACGCCCCGACCGCCGCGGCGCCGCGCCGTTCGATCGCGGCGCGGTCGAGGATATGGATCGGCGAACGTTCGAACCGCGCGACGTCGCCGTACGCGGCGTCGCCGGCTTCGCGCACGAGGCCGAGGTGGACGACGTCGCTTTCCGCGAAATACGGCGATGCGCCGTCGATCGCGGTCAGCGCCGCTGGACCGTGTCCGGTCGCGAGGCCCAGGTCGAGGCCGGCGGCCGTGTAGCGACCGCGGTAGCGCGCCGCGTCGCGCGGATACGTGTAGTCGTCGTGCGCGTCGACGAACGCGAGACCGTAACGGCCGCGGCGCTTCAGCGCGACGCCGGCGCCGAGCAGCACGCTGCAGTCGCCGCCGAGCACGACGACGAACGCGTCGTCGGCGAGCAGCGTGCCGAGCCGGTCGGCGAGCGTTCGCGAATACGCCGCGAGCGCCGTGCCGTTGCGAAAGCCGGTCGCCGCGTCGGCATCCGGCGAATACGGCGGCGCGTCGACGCGACCGGCGTCGCGCGCGCCCAGGCGATCGACGAACCCGGTGCCGCGCAGCGCCGCGGCGAGTTTGCGCGCGCCGGGCTCGACGCCGGGCGCCGGCGGTCGCAAACCGAGATTGCTCGGCGCGTCGACGACGACGATCGCCGGCGATGCCGTCGCGACGCCCGTGGAGCACGCCAGCGCGAACAGTCCGCGGCGCAGGCAGGTTTCGATCGTCATGGTCCGTAACCTTCAAAATACGTATTGACAGTTTCGTCCCGTGCCCAATAACCTGTCAATAGACTTTCGAAGGTTATGGCATGCGCATCGAGCATCACGACTTCCGCACGGCCGACCTCGTCGGCGGCGATCTGGCTGCGGACCTCGTCAACACCGTCACCGCGCGCGACACGCAGCCGCGCGACTGGCTCGACGACTACGACGCGCTCGTGCGCTGGGCGCGGCGCAGCGAGCGTTTCTCCGCGCGCGAACTCGACGCACTCGCCGATCTTGCGCAACGGCACCCGGTGAAGGCCAAGGCGGCGCTCGCGCGTACCAAGGCGCTGCGCGAGGCGCTATGCACGGCGCTCTACGCGCTGGTGGCCGACCGCGATCCCGAGCCGGAAGCGCTGTACGCGATCGACGCGGCGCGCACGGCCGCCGCGAACGCCGCGCAACTCGTCAGCCGCGCGCGCCGCGTGCGGGTGGAATGGACGGTCGAGCGCTCGGGGCTCGACTACGTCACGCACGTGGTGGCCGCTCACGCGCTCGCATTGTTCGAGCACGCCGATCTCGAACGCGTGCGCGTCTGCGACGGCAGCGACTGCGGCTGGGTGTTCGTCGACACCTCGAAAAACGGGCGCCGCCGCTGGTGCGACATGGCCACGTGCGGCAACGTCGCCAAGGCGCGGCGATTCCACGCGGCGGCAAAAGCGGAGCGCGACGCATGATCGCCGTCGCGCTGTTCGCCGTCGCGCTGACCGCGGCACCGGTACGCTGGGCGCCCGCGCCGCTGTCGAGCGACGGATACGAGTCGTCGGCGACGTTTACGCCGGACGGCCGCGAGATCTACTTCATGCGCAGCGACCGCAGCTTTCGCCAATGGAAGATTCTCGCGGCGCGCTGCGAGCGCGGCGCGTGGTCGACGCCGCACTCGCCGTCGTTCGCGGCGACACCGCCGGGTCTCGACGCCGACCCGTTCGTCAGCGCGGACGGCAAACGTCTGTACTTCGTCTCGACGCGGCAGAACGCCGACGGCGGCGACCAGCTCGACATCTGGCTGACGCGCCGAGACGCGAACGGTGCGTGGGGCGAGCCGCAGCGGCTGCCCGAGCCGGTCAACTCGACGGCGTCGGAACTGCTGCCGCGCGAGACGGCGGACGGTCGGCTCGTGTTCGGATCGGACCGCGCCGGCGGCTTCGGACAGGGCGACATCTATATAGCGACCCCGCGCGCCGACGGCTGGACCGTCGCGAACGCCGGCGCGCCGGTCAGCAGCGCGGCGAACGAGTACGAAGCGGAAGTTTCGCAAGACGGCAAGACGCTGGTCGTCGTCGCCGACCGCGGCACGCGCTCGCATCTGTACCGATATCGCCGCGAGGGCGAACGATGGATCGGGCAAGGGCAGGTGCCGGCCGACGACGCGGTGTTTCAGGTCGGTCCGCTATTGTCGCCGCGCGGGGATCGGGTGTTGTTTGCGCAGGCTGACGGTGCGCGGTCGGGGGAGTTCTTTCTCGTCGATCTTGCCGAGAACGCCAACGCCTCATGGCCGCCGATCTGCGGAAAATAGCGCAAGCCCTCTCCCCCAAGCGTGCTTGGGGGCGAGGGTTGGGTGAGGGGCTACCCATCGCGCCGCGTCAATCTCGACGAAGACTCCGGCGCCTTCCCCCTCACCCCATCCCTCTCCCCCGCGCGAGCGCGCAGGAGAGGGTGCGCTCTGTAGAATCCATGTCCAGAATTTCTACGCCGACAATCTTTCCCGAAACCTGCGCTGATCCCGCGCCGGCGGCGCGCCGAACAACCGGCTGTACTCCCGACTGAACTGCGACGGGCTCTCATAGCCCACGCGATGCCCCGCCGTCGCGGCGTCCACCGCCTCGCTCATGAGCAACCGCCGTGCTTCCTGCAGACGCAGCTGCTTCTGGTATTGCAGCGGCGAGAGCGCCGTCACCGCCTTGAAGTGGTGATGCAGCGACGACGTGCTCATATGCACTTCGCGCGCGACTTCCTCGATGCGCAGCGGCTCGGCGTAGTGCGCCTTGAGCCACGCGATCGCGCGCGCGATGCGCTGCGCCTGGCTGTCGGCCGTGGCGATCTGGCCGAGGCGCCAGCCCTGCTCGCCCTTGAGCGTGCGATAGAGAATTTCCTGCTTGGCGAGCGGCGCGAGCACCGGGATGTCGTCGGGCGTGTCGAGCAGGCGCATCAGGCGCAGCACCGCGTCGAGCAGGCTGCCGTTGGTGCGGCCGAGAAACATGCCGCGCGCGCTGCGCTGCACGCCGGTTTCGACCGGCCCGACGCGCAGCATCAGTTCGGCGATTTCGGCCGCGTCGAAATCGAGTCGAAACGACAGGTAGGGCGCCTCGGGCGACGCCTCGACCACCTGCCCGCACACCGGCAGGTCGAGCGACACGACGAGGTAGCGCAGCGCGTCGTACACGTACAGCTCGTCGGCGAGCATCACGTGCTTGGAACCCTGCGCGATCACGCACAGCGCCGGCGAATGCACCGCGCGATTGAGATCGCCCGGCTTGGTCAGGCGCGCGAAGAACAACCCCGGCAACACGGTTTCGAACAGGCCCTCGCCGGGCGTGTGGCGCTCGATCCGCCGGCACAACTCCGCGCGCGGCGCGGCGAGTTCGGGATGCTCGGCATCGACGATATGACTACTGGAAGGCATTCGCAGAATGTTGTTCATGGCGGCTCGCAGCTTAGCGCCGGTCCGCGCGCGCGCAACGGCGCGGCACGCTGTTTCGCAGGATCGTGCAAGGATCGCGCGGTTTTCGGCTATCGACGCGCGGGGTCGCGCCGCTAGCCTTTGCACACCCCGCCGAGCGCTCGCCTCCGGCGGGAATCGAACGTCTCACGAGGAGACCCCACGATGACGATCTTCTAGCACCCTCCCGCCGGCTTCGCCGCCCTGTCTATCTCGCCTGGTGCGCATCGAGCAGCGCCCGCACGGCCGGCATCAGCGCCGCCATCGGGCCGTTCACGCAAGGGAACGCCAGGCGCGTGAAATAGGCGCCTTCCATCAACAACAACAAAGCGTCGCCGAGCTGGTCGGCATCGCGTGCGTTCGCTGCACGCGCGAGATTGCGCAACCGTTCGCGCACCTCGCGCTTGTAGCCGCGCACGACCTGACTGACCGCGTTGTCGCCGTTGGGCATCTCGACCGCCGCGTTGCCGAGTGCGCAGCCGCGGCAGTCCGATTCCATCACGACGTCGACCTGCGCCTGGAACAGCGCTTCGATCTGCGCCCGAGGATCGCCCTCGAGCGCACCGACCGCGCCGTCCCACCACTCGAAGTAGTCGCGTTCCTGCTCGCGCAGGTATTCGACGACGAGATCGTCCTTCGACGGAAAGCTGCGATAGAAGCTCATCTTGTTCGTGCCGGCCTCCGTCGCGATCGCGTCGACGCCGACCGCGCGAATGCCGTGCCGATAGAACAGCTCGCAGGCGGTATCGAAGATGCGATCGCGAACACGCGGCTTGGCGGGCTTTTCGGCGCCGGCCTCGAGCGCCGCGGCGGAAACCTTTTCGGCTGACATTTTTTACTCCAACACAAATCTACGTTTTCACCATTGCACGAGCGGTGCGGACGCATGGTGCATCCGTACCGCGGCCGGGTCGTCTCCTTGACGTCTGGCTTTGCGAACGCCGGCCCGTGTTGCAACCACAGATGCGGCCGGCATTGAAAGATTCCAGTTGACACGTTACTTACCGGTCAGTAACGTATTGGATGTTACTTACCGGTAACTCACTTGCGAGCATCTGCCTGTTTGAGTGCCAAGTCAAGTCCTAAGTCTTTGGGGAATCACACTTTTGAATCGATCGGCCTACGGGGGTCGGACGGTTCTGTCTTATCGGAGTTTGCCATGCACGTCGGGAAACTGGTTCCGCTTGTTCTCACCCTCGCCATCGCCACGGTTCTGTCCGGCTGCGGCACGTCCAAGGCCGACGCGCCGGTCGCCGCGGCGCCCGCGCCGGACGTCACCGTCGCTCAGGTCATCGCCAAGCCCTTGCATCAGTTCGAGGAATTCACCGGCCAGCTGCAGGCCGTCAACACGGTCGACGTGCGCCCGCGCGTCAGCGGCGTGATCGACAGCGTGCGCTTCGCCGAAGGCACGCGCGTCAAGAAGGGCGACCTTCTGTTCCAGATCGACCCGCGCCCGTTCCAGGCCGAGGTCGACCGGCTGCAGGCCGAACTCAAGCGGTCGAGTTCGCGCCTGTCGCTGGCCAAGAACGACCACGCGCGCGCCGAACGCCTGTCCGCGCAGAACGCGATCGCGCGCGAAGAATTCGAACGCCGCGCGTCGGTCGAAGCCGAGGCATCGGGCGAAGTCGGCTCGGTCGCGGCGCAGCTCACCGCCGCAAAATTGAACCTGGAGTTCACGCAGGTGCGTTCGCCGATCGACGGCCACGTGTCGCGCGCGCTGATCACCGAAGGCAACCTCGTCACGAGCGCGAGCCTCCTGACGTCGGTCGTCTCCGACAATCCGATCTACGCGCACTTCGACGCCGACGAGGCGACGTTCCTGAAGTTCCGCGAACTCGCGCAGAACGCCGGCGGCGCGGCGGTGAGCCCGGTGTACCTCGGTCTCATCAGCGAACAGGGCTACCCGCACGAGGGCAAGCTCAACTTCATGGACAACCGCGTCGACGGCCGCAGCGGCACGATCCGCGCGCGCGCCGTGTTCGACAACGCCGACGGCCGCTTCACGCCGGGCCTGTTCGCGCGCATCAAGCTCGTCGGCAAGGAGAGCTACGACGCGATCCTGATCGACAACAAGGCGGTCGGCACCGACCTCGGCAAGAAGTACGTGTTCGTGCTCAAGGCCGACGGCACGCTCGACTACCGCCTCGTCGAACTCGGACCGAACGTCGACGGCCTGCGCGTCGTGAGCCAGGGCCTCACGCCCGAGGACGTCGTCGTCGTCAACGGCCTGCAGCACGTGCGCGCCGGCGTAAAGGTCAACGCCACAAAGGTGGCCATGGACACCGGCAAGCAGGGCCTGCAACAGATCGCCGCGGAACCGGCACCGCGCGGCACCGTCGCCGCCACGACGCCGGCCGCGCGCTAACAACAGCGAGCACCCGCAATGAACTTTTCGCAATATTTCATCAAACGGCCGATCTTCGCCGCGATGCTGTCGGCAGTGATCCTGCTCGCCGGCCTCATCGCGCTGCCGAACCTGCCGATCAGCGAGTACCCGGAAGTCGTGCCGCCGACGGTCGTCGTGCGCGCGTCGTACCCGGGCGCCAATCCCACGGTCATCGGCGACACCGTCGCCTCGCCGCTCGAACAGTCGATCAACGGCGTCGAAGGCATGCTGTACCAGTCGTCGCAGGCGACGATGGACGGCGTGATGACGCTGACCGTCACGTTCGGCCTCGGCACCGACCTCGACAAGGCGCAGCAGCAGGTGCAGAACCGCGTGTCGCAGGCGCTGCCGAAACTGCCGCCTGAAGTTCAACGGCTCGGCGTGACGACGAACAAGGCCTCGCCCGACCTGACCATGGTCGTGCACCTGCTCTCGCCCGACGACCGCTACGACATGCTGTACCTGTCGAACTTCGCGCGGCTGCGCGTCAAGGACGAACTCGCGCGCCTCGACGGCGTCGGCGACGTGCAGATCTTCGGCGCCGGCAACTACTCGATGCGCGTCTGGCTCGATCCGGAAAAGGTCGCCTCGCGCGGCATGACCGCGAGCGACGTCGTCGCCGCGGTGCGCGAGCAGAACGTGCAGGTCGCGGCGGGCCAGCTCGGCGCGCCGCCGGTGCGCGGCACGGCCGACTTCCAGCTGTCGATCAACACGAAGGGCCGGCTCGCGTCGGAAGAAGACTTCGGCAACATCGTGATCAAGAGCGGCGAAGCCGGCGCGATCACGCGGCTGCGCGACGTCGCGCGCATCGAACTGGGTTCCGATTCGTACGCGCTGCGCTCGCTGCTCGACAACAAGTCGGCGGTCGCGGTGCCGGTGTTCCAGCGCCCCGGTTCGAACGCGATCAACATCTCCGACCAGGTCCGCGCGAAGATGGCGGAGCTCAAGAAGGACTTCCCGCAAGGCGTCGACTACCGCATCGTCTACGATCCGACCGTGTTCGTGCGCGGCTCGATCGCGGCGGTCGTTAAGACGCTGTTCGAGGCGATCGTGCTCGTCGTTATCGTCGTGATCGTGTTCCTGCAGACGTGGCGCGCATCGATCATCCCGCTGGTCGCGGTGCCGGTGTCGCTGATCGGCACGTTCGCCGTGATGCACCTGTTCGGCTTCTCGCTCAATGCGCTGTCGCTGTTCGGACTCGTGCTCGCGATCGGCATCGTCGTCGACGACGCGATCGTCGTCGTCGAAAACGCCGAGCGCAACATCGAACTCGGATTGAAACCGGTCGACGCGACGGTGCAGGCGATGAAAGAGGTCACCGGCCCGATCATCGCGACCGCGCTCGTGCTGTGCGCCGTGTTCGTGCCGACCGCGTTCATCACCGGCCTGACCGGCCAGTTCTATCGCCAGTTCGCGCTGACGATCGCGATCTCGACGGTCATCTCGGCGTTCAGTTCGCTGACGCTGTCGCCGGCGATGGCCGCGCTGCTGCTGCGTCCGCACGGCGCGCCGCCGGATCGCCTGACGCGCATCCTCGACACGCTGTTCGGCTGGTTCTTCCGTCCGTTCAACCGCTTCTTCGAACGCTCGTCGAAGGCGTACGTCGGCGGCGTCGCGCGCGTGATGCGCAAGAGCTCGATCGCGCTGTTCGTCTATGCCGGTCTCATCGGCCTGACGTACTTCGGCTTCGCGCACACGCCGACCGGCTTCGTGCCGGGACAGGACAAGCAGTACCTCGTCTCGTTCGCGCAGCTACCCGACGCCTCGACGCTCGACCGCACCGAAGACGTGATCCGCCGCATGAGCGACATCGCGCTCAAGCAGCCCGGCGTCGAATCGGCGGTCGCGTTCCCGGGCCTGTCGATCAACGGGTTCACGAACGCGCCGAACTCCGGCATCGTGTTCGCGACGTTGAAGCCGTTCGAAGAGCGCAACTCGCCGGAACTGACGGCCGGCGCGATCGCGGGCGCGCTGAACGCTAAATATTCAAAAATACAGGATGCGTACATCGCGGTGTTCCCGCCGCCGCCGGTGCAGGGCCTCGGCACGATCGGCGGGTTCCGCCTGCAGGTCGAAGATCGCGGCAGCCTCGGCTTCGAAGAGCTGTTCCACCAGACGCAGAACCTCGTCGCGAAAGCGAATGCGACGCCGGGTCTCGCCGGACAGTTTTCGAGCTTCCAGGTGAACGTGCCGCAGATCGACGCGGAAGTCGATCGCGACAAGGCGAAGTCGCAGGGCGTGGCCTTGTCCGACCTGTTCGAGACGATGCAGGTGTACCTCGGCTCCGTCTACGTCAACGACTTCAACCGCTTCGGACGCACGTACCAGGTGAACGTGCAGGCCGAGCCGGGCTTCCGCATGCAGGCCGAAGACATCGCGCGCCTGAAGACGCGCAACGCGAACGGCGACATGGTGCCGCTCGGCGCGTTCGTCGACGTGAAGCAGACGTCGGGCCCCGATCGCGTGATGCACTACAACGGCTACGTCACCGCCGAAATCAACGGCGGCCCGGCGCCGGGCTACAGCACCGGCCAGGCGCAGGCGCTGATGGAAGAGCTCGCGCACAAGGAGCTGCCGAACGGAATGAGCTTCGAATGGACGGAGCTTACGTACCAGCAGATCCTCGCGGGCAACTCGGCGATCTACGTGTTCCCGTTGTGCGTGCTGCTCGTGTTCGTCGTGCTCGCCGCGCTGTACGAAAGCCTGTCGCTGCCGCTCGTCGTGATCCTGATCGTGCCGATGTGTCTTCTGTCCGCGATCTTCGGCGTGCAGCTCGCCGGCAGCGACAACAACATCTTCACGCAGATCGGCCTGATCGTGCTCGTGGGCCTTGCGTGCAAGAACGCGATCCTGATCGTCGAATTCGCGCGCGATCGCGAAGCGCACGGCGAGAGCGTGTGGCAGGCCGTGCTCGACGCGTGCCGCCTGCGTCTGCGTCCGATCCTGATGACGTCGCTCGCCTTCATCATGGGCGTGGTGCCGCTGCTCACCTCGCACGGCGCCGGTGCCGAAATGCGCCATGCGATGGGCGTCGCGGTGTTCTCCGGCATGCTCGGCGTGACGTTCTTCGGCTTGCTGCTGACGCCGGTGTTCTACCTCGTGATCCGCCAACTCGTGCGCCGTCGCCGCGCCGCCGCCGAAGAAGCGGCGCTGCCGGAACCGTCGCATCTGCCGGCCTGAGCCGGCACCGAGAGGAATGCACATGTTTACGAAGAAACGTTTTACCCGGACGACCGCGGCGGCGCTCCTTGCCGCCACGCTCGCCGGCTGCGCGGTCGGACCGGACTACGTGCGGCCCGACACGCCCGACGTCGCGCTGCGCAACGCCGATCCGGCGCACTACGACACCGCGCCGGCACCGGCGCAGTGGTGGCGCCAGTTCGACGATCCGGTGCTCGCCGGCCTCGTCGATCGCGCGCTGACCGCCGCGTTCGACGTGCGGCTCGCGGTGGCGCGCGTCGACGCGGCGCGCGCCGCGTTCACCGAAGCCAGGCTCGACCAGCTGCCGCATGTGACGGTCGGCGCCGACTACGCGCACAGCCGCCAGCAGCAGCCGGGTTCCGGCAGCGGCGAACGCGTCGAACTGGAAAGCCGCAGCGCCGGTTTCGATGCGCGCTGGGAGCTCGACCTGTTCGGCCGCGTGCGCCGCCAGACCGAAGCGGCGCGTGCCGAACTCGGCGCGCGCGAGGCGAACCTGCGCGACGCGCAGGTGACCGTCGCGGCCGAAGTCGCGCGCAACTACTTCCAGTTGCGCGGCGCGCAGCGCCAGCTCGGCGTGGCACGCGACAACCGCGACAACCAGCGCGAAACGCTGCGGCTGACACAGTTCCGCTTCGACGAAGGCGGCGGCACCGAACTCGATGTCGCGAGTTCGCGCGCGCGCCTCGCCGCGACCGAGGCGACG
Source organism: Tahibacter soli (assembly GCF_025717065.2). Classification (GTDB taxonomy): domain Bacteria; phylum Pseudomonadota; class Gammaproteobacteria; order Xanthomonadales; family Rhodanobacteraceae; genus Tahibacter; species Tahibacter soli. The sequence goes on from NZ_JAOVZO020000018.1 coordinate 494,452, forward strand.
ATTCCGTCGTTCGAGGCGGCCGAGAAGCGCTACGCGTACCGGCTCGCGGTGCTGCTCGGACAAAAGCCCGGCGCGCTCGACGCCGAGCTCGCGCCGAAGACCGCGCCGGCCTACGTCAAGGCGCTGCCGATCGGCGACGTCGCCAATCTGCTGCGCCGCCGTCCCGACGTGCGCGCCGCCGAGCGCAATCTCGCCGCGGCGACGGCGCGCGTCGGCGTCGCGACGGCCGACCTGTATCCGCGCATCAGCGTCGCCGGTTTCATCGGCTTTCTCGCCGGCACCGGCACGGGCCTCGGTGATGCCGCGAGCAAGGCGTGGTCGGTCAATCCGAGCGTGTCGTGGACGGGTCTCGACTTCGGCTCGGCGCGCGCGCGGCTGCGCACGTCGAAGGCCGACGCCGACGGCGCGCTCGCCGCGTACGAGCAGAGCCTGCTCGTCGCCCTCGAAGACACCGAGAACGCGTTCGTGAACTACGGCAAGCAGACGGCGCGCCTCGCCAGTCTCGTCGACCAGGCGCAGGCCTCGCGGCGCGCGGCGCAGCTCGCGGAAATCCAGTTCCGCGAAGGCGGCGCCGACTTCCTGCTGCTGCTCGATGCGCAGCGCACGCTGCTGTCGGCCGAAGACGCCGTCGCGCAAGCCGAAACCGACGTCAACACCGGCGCGGTCGCCGTGTACAAGGCACTCGGCGGCATCGACGACGACGCGGCGCCGATCGCCGCGCGATAACGCCGCAAAGGCTCCTCAAACCCGCGGACCGGAAGGCGGTTTTCCCGGTCCGCGGTTTTTTCTTCGCGGCGTCGCGGCGCAACGGCGAACGGCTACTATTGCCGCTTCGTGCCGTCCCGGAACGCCCCGTCGTGAACACCGCCATCGAAGCCGCCGCCGCGCGCCTGCGCGACGTCGTCCGCACCGCGACCGCGGGTCTCGTCGGACGCGAATCGCTCGCCGAACTGATGGTGCTCGCCGCGGTCGCGCAGGAACACCTCCTCATCGTCGGTCCGCCCGGCACCGCCAAGAGCGCGGTCGTGCGCCGCGTCGCGCAGGCGCTCGGCGGACGCTACTTCGAATACCTGCTCGGCCGCTTCACCGAACCGAGCGAGCTGTTCGGCCCGGTCGACCTGCGCAAACTGCGCGAGGGCAGCGTCGAAACCGACGTCACCGGCATGCTGCCCGAAGCCGAAGTCGCGTTTCTCGACGAAGTGTTTCTCGGCTCCACGGCGATTCTCAACACGCTGCTCTCGGTGCTCAACGAACGGCGCTTCCGCCGCGGACACACGGTGCTCGACTGCCCGCTGCGCATCTGCGTGGGCGCCGCGAACGCGTTGCCCGACGACGAATCGCTCGCGGCGTTCGCCGACCGTTTTCTGCTGCACGCGTTCGTCGATCCGGTGCCCGACCACGCGCTCGAAGCGCTGCTCGCGGGCGGCTGGCAGTCCGAACGCGCGACGCCGGCGCACTGCGCCGACATCGCCGATCTCGACCTCTTGTGCGCGAGCGTCGCCGCCGTCGACATGAGCGACGCGCGCGGCGAACTCGCCGGTCTCGTGCGGCGCCTGCGCGCGGCGGGGCTGACGCTGTCGGATCGCCGCATCGTCAAGGCGCAGCGCCTGGTCGCCGCGGCGGCCGTGCTCGCGGGACGCACGCGCGCGACGAGCGCCGACCTGTGGCCGCTGTTCTACGCGATGCCGACGCGCGAAGCGCAGACGAGCGCGCAGGACGCGCTGCGCGACGCGTTCGCGCTCGCGGCGAATCCGAGCCTGCGCAGCGCCGTCGAACACGCCGCGCTGCAGCCGCTGTCGCGCAGCGCGCGACTGGCCGAAGCGGCGCGGGCATGCCTCGACGCGCAGCCGTCAGAACGCGCCGCGGTCGAAGCCGTATTGCGCGAAATCGACGCGAATTTTTCAGCGACCACCTTGCCGCCCGAGCTGGACGCGCTGCGCGCGCGGCTCGTCGATATCGCGGCGGTCGCGTGATCCGCTGGCGCTGGCGCAACGAGACCGAACCGCCGGAGCCGACCGCCGTCGTCGGCATCGGGGCCGCGTCGCGCCGGCTCCTCGCCGTCGTCGCGGCGCTCGGCACGCGCGAGCGCGCCGCGCTCAGGGCCACGGCGAACCAGGACGTGCTCGTGGTCACCGGCCCGGCCGCCGCGCTGCCGTGGGCGAACGGCGTACGTTACGCCGCGCCGCGCGCCGAGGCGCCGGCCGTGTGGCTGCCGACGACCGAACGGCCCGACGTCGCGCTCGACCTCGTCGAGCGCGCGCTGCGCGTGCGCCATCCGCAGACGCCGCTGCTGTTGTGGCGCGAACCGCCGCAGATCGTGCCGCTCAATCGCCTGCTGCCCGCGACCGACGCGCTGCTTGCGCGTATCGAAGCGCTCTGGAATCGCTGATGCGGTTGCCGGCCGCTCTTGCGCCGTGGTACGGCTGGCTGTCGTGGTTCGACGACAAGGTCGCCGCGGCGCTCGGCCCGATGCTCGTCGCGCTCGATCCGCTGCTCGGCCTGCCCGGCCCGCGCCTCGTGCAAAACGCGCACGAACCCGACGGCGTCGACGGCCTGCAGCGGCGCGGCAACTACGAGCGCCTGCTCGTCAGCGAATGGGCGATGGCCGACGCGATGCCGGACGAATTTCTGCGTCGCGCGGCCGGCGGCGAGCACCTGTTTCTCGCGCCGCGAATGCGCGCGCCGCGCGTCGACCGCGAACTCGTGGCGCTGTTCGACGCGGGGCCGGAACAGCTCGGCGCACCCAGGCTCGTTCATATCGCTTTGTGGATTTTGCTCGCGCGCCGCGCCGAGCGCGCCGGCGCGCGGTTTTGCTGGGGCGTGCTGCAGGCGCCGGGCACGATCGTCGACGCGCAGTCGCCGGCGACGCTGCGGCAGCTGCTCGAGGCACGCTCGTTCGAGCGCGCGAGCGATGCGCATCGCGACGCGTGGCGCGCGGCGCTTGCCGCGAGCGTCGGCGAGCGCTGGTCGATCGGCGCGCAGCCCGACGTCGACGCGACGCATGCGGCGACGATCCGTCTGCGCTACACCGGCGAAATCGATGTCGCCGTCGGCGCGCGCCGCGCGCCGCGGCGTACGACGCTGCAGCCGCCGCGCGACGACCTTGCCGTGCGGCTGCTGCAAGGCCGTTTCGCACCGGTGGCGGAACCCGGCGATACGGTGCCCGGCCGCTGGCGCTTCGCGCGACAGCCGGCGCCGCTGTTTTCGTGGCGCGGCAATCACATCGCCGTACAGCAGGTCGGCACGGACGCCGTCTTCGTACTGCACGTGACCGGCAATGCGCGTAAGCGACAGGCGCCCAGGCGCGTCGATGCCTCGTGGGTCGGACAGCTCGTCGCGGCAACCGTATCGGAGAACCGCTGGGGCGGCATCGTCGCGCTCGGCGACGAGATCGGGCTGTGGAACGGTTCCGGCGTGCGCCGCGTGCCGCGGCCGGGCGACGACGCGCTGCGCCTCGTACCGGGCCAGGCCGACCGGCTGTGGTGCGAGCGGTTCGGCGGCGGCGTCGTCAGCTACGTCATGCTCGACGACGCGCGCCGCCTCGTGCGCTGGCGCGAGTCGTCCGCGGGCGTCCGGTTCGACACGATCGCGCAACATGTCGTCGGCGCCGTGCGCGCGGGCCAGGAACGCCTGGCGTACGTGACGTTTCACGAGCGTCGCGCCGATCTGCACTACTGGAGAGACAACGGCCATGCGCGGCACGTCGCGCGGCTTGCGCGCGTCGAGGCGACGACCCGTCCGCTGCGCTGCGAACTCGCCGGCGCGCGCTTGCGCTCGGTATGGCACGGCGCCGTCGCGATCGAATGGCGCTCGGAGGTCGTCGGCGACGAAATGCGCCACTGGTCGCTCGTCGCGGTTCGCACCGACCGGGACGATCTCTCGCTGCAGCGCATACGCACCGACGCGGACTGGAAAGTCATTGGCCCCGTGCGCTCCACGCACGACCACGCGGTCGACGGATTCGGCCTGCTCGCGATCGACCGCAGAAAGCATCGTCTCGTCGTGGCCGGCACGAGCGGCCACGCCGAGCTGTACGCGGCGGGCGGCGAAATCGCGACGGTGGGCGTCAGCAGCGACGGCACGCGCGTCGCATTCGTCGACGAGGCGCGACAGATCGTCGTGCTCTCGCACGACGGCCGCGTGCTGGTCCGCACGAACTACCACGATCCGCGCGATGACTGAACCCGCGACGATCCGCCACCCGGTCTGGCACGGCGTGCAGCCGATCGCCGCGCTGTGGTTCGCGCACGACACGCTCGGCGCCGACGCGCGCATCGCACGGCTGTTCGCCGAATGGATGCCCGGCGCGCAGGCGCTGCGTTTTCCCGAAGGCGACGTTTTGCTTTTTGCCGAGCCGCGCCTGCGCCGCTGCGACGATTGCCCCGGACTGCCGCTGTGCCGCGTCGGCGGCGTGCTGGCGAGCGGTCCGCTCGCGAGCGACGAGCGGCGCGCACTCGCCGGCGCCGATCTCGGCATCGTCACGGGCGCGCGGCTGGTCGCGCTGCGCCGCGCCGACGGCGTCGCGATCGATCTCGACCGGCACCTCGACCTCGACGACTACGCGCTGCACGACACGTACGACCTCGCCGAATCGCTGCCGCCGCCGGCGACCGGCCGGCTCGCGGGCAAGCACGCACGCGAGGCGCTCGGCGGCGCGGTTCCGCCGTCCAGCGCCGAACGCGACGCGGTGCTCGACGCCCTCGCGCGGCGTGACGCCGGCAAAGGCCGGCGCTGGCGCGGCGCGATCGACGGCGCGGCCGGCGGCGGCTCGCTGGTGATCGGCGCGCTGCGCCGGTTGTTCGCGAAGCGTCCGGTGCCGAACACTGGCGGCGTCGCGCCGCGCGCGCCGACGCCCGCACACGCGTCGTGGCGCGACGCCGCCGCGCGGCTCGCGATGCTCACGCGCGCGTCATGGCTGATCGGCCGGCGGCAGGCGCAGCATCTGGCGCGGCTGCTGCGCCAGTTCGAAGACGGCAATCTCGACGAGGCGCTGCGCAACGCGCTGCCGCTGGCCGGCGACGACGGCGCGAACCCGCAGAGCCCCGCGTTCGGCTGGCTCTCGCGGCGCGCCGACCTGCGACTGTCCGCGCGCGCTTCGGGCGGCGGGTCGAGCATCGCGATCGGCGACGCGTTGATGGAACATTTGCGCAAACTGTACCGACGCGCGTTCGAGAAGCTCGACCGCGCCGGCCGCGTCGACGAAGCCGCGTTCGTGCTCGCCGAACTCCTCGACGCGAAAGCCGAAGCGCTCGACTATCTGGTCAAGCACGACCGCGCGATGCAGGCCGCGGAACTCGCGCTCGGGTGGGACATGCCCGCCGCCATGATCGTGCGCCTGCTGCTCGCGGCCGGCGACGCGCCGCGCGCGGTACAGGTGGCGAGGCGCGACAATGCGTTCGCCGCGGCCGTCGCGCAACTCGAACCGCAGCATGCGGAGCACGCGCGCCTGCTGCGTCGCGAATGGGGCCGCGCGCTCGTCGCACAAGGCGACTGGCTCGGCGCCGTCGACGCGATCTGGCCGCTGACCGACCTGCGCGAACTCGCCGCCGCGTGGCTGCTCGCGGCCGAAACGGCCGGCGTCGAGCTTTCGGCGCGCGCGCTCGTGCGGCGCGCGATTCTGCTGCCCGAAACGCTGGACGATCACGCCGAACGCATCGAAGCGCTCGCCGAGCCGGGCAATGCGGCGGCGCGCACGGCCGTGGCCCAGGCGATCCTCGACCATCGCCAGCGCGGCGACGGCGTGCGGCGGCTCGCCGCCTGGTTGCTGCCGGCCGTCGCGGGCGATCGCGCGGCCGGTGCCAACGCGTTGAACCGCGATGCGCTGGACCGCCTGGCGAGTCTCGCCGGCAGCGCGACGCTGTCGGCCGACCTGCCGCGCTGGCAGTTGCCGCCGATCTCCGGCGGCGGCCGGCTGATCGATCGCGCAACGCCGTTGGCGCTGCCGCTGCCGGCCGCCGGGCTGCACGCGGTGTACGACGCGGCGCGCCTGCGCGACGACCGCTGGCTCGTCGCGCTCGGCGAAGCGGGCGTCGCGGTGGTCGATGCGTCGGGGCGGCTGCTGCAGCGGTTTGCGGCGCCGGCGATGCGGTTGGTGATTGCGACGAGTCGGAATGTGGCGCTGGCGCTCGCGCCCCGCGGCAACGCGACGGCGCTCGCACCGCACAGCGAGTTGATGCAGATCTCGCGGCTCGATCTCGTGCGGCATACGATTGTCGATCTCGGCGTGATGCGGGTTTCGGCGTACTCCGGCACGTTCGACGGCATCGCGTGGAACCTCGTCAGCGGGGTCTTCATCCTCGTGATCGACACGACGACTCCGGCGCGCGAGGTGCTGTGGCAGGTGCCGGATCAGCCCCGGACATGGATGACTTCCGCGTATTCGGCAACGAGCGAGGCGCATCTGCTGCGGACCACAACGTTCGGCGAACAGCCCGAACATTGGGAGTGCTGGCGATACCAGCTGCCGGGGCGCCGACTGGCGCAGCGCGCCGACGTATCGGTACGAGGCCAGGCCGTTCTGCACCCGCAAGGCGTCTTGCTCGAACGGCGTTATGAACGTGCGGTCGACGGCCATTTGGAACTGATCTTCCATTGGCAGGGAGCGCATCGCGTCGCACTCGGCGTCGTCCCCGAAGTGGGGTACGGCGTCCAGTACGTTTGCCTCGACGACGCGCTCGTGATCACGCTGAAACTGGAAGACAGCTGCCGGCATTTCTTCGTCCGGCTGAGCAACGGCGCATGCATCGCCCGGATCGACTGGCCCGGCGCCACCTCGTCGGTTCGCGAACACGACGGACACCTGCTGATCGTCGACGAACAGGGCCGCCTGCTCGACATCGACCTGGCCAACTCGCTCTGCCGCGCGATTTCCGTGATCTGAGGACGCCCCCAGGCGCGCCGCCACTCGAATCACGCCCCTGACGCCCCGATGTCACGGTCTCGTCACGAAATTCCCGGCACGCGTCGGGAAAAGATCAAGACCGCCCCGCCGCATCGCGCTGCAATGGCGGCCTCCCCGACCGTCGGAGTCTTCCATGATTCGCCCCCTTCTCGCCGCGCTGCTCGCGCTCGCCAGTACCGCCGCCTCGGCCGATATCGTCAAGGTGCGCTACAACTTCTTCGATGTGGCGGGCTTCTCGTACCTCTGGGGCTGGTTCGGCTCCGATCTCGGTCCCACCCAGGGCACGATCCTCGACGCCAAGCTCGTGTTCAAGGACTACCGCGTGCCCGAAGGGCTCGACGCCGCGCAGTTCCACTTCGACTTCGCGCTGCCGACCACCGGCCCGGCGCCGTACATCGTGCTCGACGGCGTGGACATGGGCTGGTCCGGCACCGGCTCGTTCGACTACGAAGCGACGTTCGACGGCTTCAACGGCGAAATCCTGCCGGGCCGTTTCGGCGCCGAGATCATGCACATCCTCGAAGACGGCTCGCCGGTGAGCGGCGGCACGTTCTACGGCGACCACTATCTCGAATTCACGGTCGACCGCATCCTGCCCGACGATATCTTCGCCGACTCGTTCGACGTCGGCGGCGAAGAGCGCCCCGTCGAAACCGTGGCCTTCCCGGCACGTTGACCGTTCGCGACCGGCGGCGGCGCGCTCCTCCCCTCTCTACGCGCGTCGCCGCCGGTCGATCCTTCCGCTACGGCCGCTTGCGCGGCGGCGGTCCGAACCGCGGACCGCCGGCCGCGACCACCGCATCGAACACCTGGCGCGCGACGGTCATCGCGAGCGGCGGTGTGTCGCCGCGACCGGCCGGCGCCATATTCGACATCAGCACGACGACGAGCCCCGAGTCGCGCGACGCCCAGAATTCCGATGCCGTGCCCGGCGATCCGCCCGGATGGCCGTAGACGACATCGTCGCCCGCGGCGAGCACCAGCGCACCGAGGCCGCTACCGCGCAGGCCGCCCTCGCCGGGCGTAGCGAGCGGCGTGAGCCAGCGCGCGCGCGCCGCCTCGCCGATCAACTTGCCGCGCATCAGCGCATCGTGAAAACGCAAGAGATCGGCCGGCGTCGACCAGCCGCCGCCGGCCGGTCCGCCGCGCCATTCGCGCCAGCCGTCGTTCGTCTCGCTGCCGGTCGGCGCGAGATAGCCGACGGCCACTTTGTCGGCCTTGCCGTCGCGACCGTAGTAGCCGGTGTCGCGCATGCCGGCCGGCGCGAACACGTGTTTGGCGACGTAGTCGTAGTAGTCCTCGCCCGACACGACCTCGACGATGCGGCCGAGCAGCATGAAGCCGCTGTTGCTGTAGGCAAAGCCGCTGCCCGGCGCGAAAGCCGGCGCCTCGTTTGCGAACAACGGCAGGTGGTCGGCGACGCTGAGCAGCTGCGCGCGCTTGTCGCGATAACCCGGTGCGTTGAAGTAGCTGCCGAGGCCCGAGGCGTGCGTCAGCAGGTGGCGCAGCGTGACCTTGTCGCGCACGTCGGCCTGCGGCCAGTCCGGCAGATAGCGGCCGACGGTCGCGTCGAGGTCCAGCTTGTCGGCTTCGACGAGCTGCAGCACCGAGACGGTCGTGAACAACTTGCCGGTCGAGGCGAGACCGAAGCGCGTATCGGCGGCGACGTCGACGCCGCGTTCGCGATCGGCCTTGCCGACGAACGCCTGGTACAACGTCTTGCCGTTCTGCGCGACGAGCAAAGTACCGGAATAGCCTTGGTCGCGAGCGCCGACCACAGCGGCGTCGAGCGCGGTGCGCAGCGCGGCGGCATCGAGCGACGGCGTGGCAGCGGGCGATGCGACGGCAACGAGTACGGCAAAGAGCGCGGATAGCAGGCGGGGCACGGCGATCTCCTTCGGCGTAAACCGGCGAAGATGCGGCGGCGGGCGGAGCGGTCGCGCGGAGACGATCGATGCGCACGCGGCGTCAAGCCGATTCGCAACACGGCACGCAGCGGCGAATCACCCGCGGCGCCCGGGCTCCCATCGCGACGGGTCGTCGCCGCGACACTGCGGCAGATCCGCGAGGCGTTCTCCGCGCAGGAGTGCGGCGTAGATAGCGTCTTCCGGCTCGTCCCAGTTCGCGTAGCGGCGATAACTCCAGCGGTCGGGCACCGGGTGCCAGTCAGGGAGGCCGGCTTCCGCGAGCGCGGACGCGGCGAGTTCGCGCAGGTGCGCCCAGACGGGATCGGTGTAGAAACGTTTCTTTGTGTAGATATCGCAGGCGAAGCGCGCTCGGTCGGTGATCTCGACGACGTGGTTCGCCAGCCGTTCGCGCAAAGCGAGGCAGGATGTCGAGCCGTATTGGGTCGCGAAGTCTTCCGTCATCTCGCGGTCGACGAGCAGCGAGCGCAGTTGCAGCAGCGGGTTGCAGCGGACGAGTCCGCAGAACGGCGAGCTCTCGTCGAGCAGCGGTTCGGCGAGCGCGGCGGCGAAGGCGTCGGGCGGCAACTTCAGATGCGACAGCGCGAGCCAGACGACTTCGTCGTCGTCGATGGGATTGAGGAAGCCGCTCTCAGGGCGCACGGCGCTTCCGGCGGCGTTCGTCGGCCGGCTTCGACGCGTCTTCGGGGCCGTGCCATTTGCGAAGTTTGGGTGTCCAGGATTTGCGGGACCTCAACCTCCAGTAGTCGACGCAACCCCGCCAAATCAGAAGCCCGCACACCACCAACATAAATCCCAGGCAAGCAAGCTTCCATGCCAAATCCGGCCCCGGAGTCCGAACCGACAAAAACAGAACGCCCAAGATCCAAAGCACCGAGGCGAGCAGCACAAGCAAAAAGACCTTGTCCGCGACCCCCAATTTTTCTTTGCGACCAGCCACGGCAATTCGGACCATACCTGCGTAGTTGAACACTACCGACGCAACCGCAATTGCCGACAACAGCATAAAGAGTGTCATTCGACCATGTCCAATATATATGCGCCAACTCTGGGCGCTCAAAATACCAGAAGCTCCTACACGGCTTGACAGCTACCACCCGATGCGCCTAAGCCTGGACGTAGTACCAGCGAAGCTTGGGCGTCCAGGATTTGTGAGGCCATTTGTCAGAATTCGGGGCATCTAGAGAAAATCCTTAAACCGAGCGGCCACCCTATCGCCGCCCGGCTATTCATCATGGCCAGCTTCCGAGTCCCGCCTTCCAGACCCCCTCCACTCACCAACGGGGACGGCTAACAGGAAATCAATTTTAAAATACCCCTCTTCTGCGTCTTCAAATTGGCCCATTTTATTGGCGACAACAGCGGCGTCCGCGGCAGATGTCATGCAGAATCGCATGAGAAACGGCTTCGATTGCAGCGCGGCAATGACTTCATCGATAGGCCGACCATCGGAGGCCAGTTCGAGTGCCATTCCATCGGAGTCGAATACTAATGCCCTCGCACAATTCAGAGTTTTCGCCACGCAATATGCGCTCCTGATGGCGTCAATTCGGGCATTCAAGTTCGACAGAAACACACCCCACTTATATCCAGCCGCAATGGCCAATACAGATTGACCCGCCCAACCCAATCTTCCCCATGGACCGGCTAGATAAATCACATTGCTAGCCGGATCTGGCTCAGGCGTGACCGGGGTATACCTCCGAACTTCTCCAAACGCTTTTAGCATGCAGTCGCAATACGTTGACGAGATGCCACTCGCAATGCTGCCGGCAGGCTCCAGTTCACGCAGGTCGATATCTTTGATGTCAAATGCTACAACCGTGAATGTGCTCAATAGACGGCCCCCGAGAATCTTGTCAGCGCCCCGCCACACAATGTCCAGGATTTGGCCATTTTTGCTCACTTGGCAGATAGTTCCGAACTCCCCAACTCCTCCGGCGTAACGACTGTTCCATGTCTATGCTTGAGCATCAAGCACAGATACGGAAGCGCGTACTCCTCGATCTCTCGAAGCATGCCCTCTTTAATCTGCTCGAGTGATTGCTCGCTCGCATCGAAGCCGCCAAACGGACGACATAGCGCCGACGTTGATATGCGCATCTCCGCATGCGGAGCAATTCTGGACACTCAAAGTACCAGAAAATTCCTACGCAATTCGGCGGCAATCGCCCGATGCGCCGACGTCCGGACGAAGTCATTCTGCGGGCATGACGATCGCCCGCATGCACATCGTTGACGCTCATACGGCCGGCACTTATCACGTCGTTTCGCGCTGCGTTCGTCGCGCCTGGCTGTGCGGTCGTGATCCCGTGACGGGCAGCGACTTCTCACACCGCAAGCGGTGGATCGAGGAACGCATCGTCGCCTTGGCCGCCCAGTTCGCCGTCGCGGTCTACGCATACGCCGTGATGAGCAATCACGTTCACCTGGTCGTACGAACCGATCCCGAGAGCACGCAGCAGTGGAACGCGGAAACCGTCCTGCGTCGTTGGTTTGCGGTATCGCCGTGCAAGCACGACAACAGCGAGACGCTGCAGCAGCGAATCGACGTCGGCGTCGGGAACGAAACGCAAATCGCCGAGTATCGATCGCGACTCGGCAGCCTCAGCTGGTTCATGCGGGCGCTGAACGAATCGATCGCTCGTGCGGCCAACGCCGAGGATGGCTGCAAAGGTCGATTTTGGGAAGGTCGGTTCCGTTGCCAGGCACTGCTCGACGACTCGGCAGTCCTGAGCGCAATGACGTATGTCGATCTGAATCCGCTTCGAGCACGCGTGGTCGATACGCCGGAAGCGGCGCAGAACGTGTCCTTTCGCCACCGCTTCGATGCGATCAAGCGAACGCAGGCGCGTGACCTTCCACTGCTGCCGATCGTGGGCAGCGGCCCGTCGTGCGGCGTCAGCGAAGTGGAATACTTGAAGCTCGTCGACGAAACCGGACGCATGATTCGCGGCGACAAACCCGGGGCCATCGACAGATCGTTGCCGAGTATCGTTCGACGGCTCGGTCTTTCGGAAAGTGCGTGGCTTAGGCAAGTGCAGGGCACGCTGTCGCGATACAGGCGAGTCATTGGGCGGGTCGAGTCGTTTATCGACAAAGCTGCCGAACTGCAGCAGCGTTGGCTGCAGGGGCTGGCGTTCGCGAGGCGCCTGAAAGCAACGCCGGCCTCCGTGTAGTTCTTTGCGAGCGCCCGTCCAGCGCTCGCTCGTTGACTATCTGTCGATATCGTTCCCCGCAGAACTGCGGTGTTCGCCGTCAGCAGCGCGTGGGAGCCTGTCTGGATATGTGTCCGCAGAGCTGATCGCTTGTTCGATCGCACGGCTTGAGATTTCGTAGCTACGTTGCAAAGTTTGGGTGTCCAGGACTTCGGATTGTCGTCGGCACGATCTGCTACGCGCCGTTGGACGGTAACTACTACGCGCCCTTACGGCAGGTTCCCTACATCCGACTACGCGGATTGTGGCTGGCCAAGGCCGGATTCTCGCCGCACGATCGCGTCGAGGTGATCGTCGAGGCCGGGCGCGTCGTGTTGAATCGGCTGTGAGCTAAAAACGAAAGCCCCGCTTGGCGGGGCTTTCTCTAGCGAGCTCTGGGTGTCCAGGATTTTGATCGGCCGGAAGAACCGCGACCACGATGGGCAGTCCAGACTGTCCACGGCTAGCGTGCGCCGAAGCCGAGAATCCGCCATTTCAACAACCAACGGCGCCGAATACGGCGCCGTTGGTTGATCATCGCGAGCGAACGAGAAGCTTGTACGCTCAGATTTTCCGCATTCGTTGAGATACTAATATCAATTTCTCAACGATCCTCGCTTCTGGTCGGTTTGGACGGGACAACATTATTCCCGTCGCCGAAATAGCCAAAAGCTTTTTTTAAAAATCGCACCAATCCATACCTATTCAACTGCGCATCTGCAATGTACTTACGAAGATCGTAGCCGCACCAAGGGCAGTACTCAATTGGCCGCCTTTCGCCAATGAGTAGCTTTGCAACGAATTCGCTACGAGCCAACAACTCCCTGTATTCTCCTTCATTCTTCAAAGCAATGCCCCTGAACTCGATTACGTAGAATGGACGAATGTCGTCAACCAGCCTTACAAAAAGACCTTCTCCATCCACATTTTCTTGCATGGCACGCATCGCATCACAGCATATCTTCATTATTAACTCCTCGCCACGCAAGAAAGAGAAGCTCCCACGAAATATCTAACTAGCCCTTCCCCACAAAGAACCTTTCAATTATGTAAGCTAGTGAAGCACCCTTCTCGAAAAAGTACTCCATCTCCCAGACACCAGCCTCGAGAGTTTGCCTTCGAGTAAGAAGGCCCATTTTCTCCAACTGATTCGCAACAGCCTGAGGAACTCTAAATAAGTAAATCGGATAGTTGCCTCTTCCACCTGCCGCCGCGAGCGATCGCGCCGTAGACGCGGATAATGTGTATCCAGACTGGGGAAGTTTTGAAAGAGCACTATAAAGCGTAACCAAATTTGAATTTGCCGCGAGGCGGTCGAGCTCACGAACAGTGGTAACTGTATTGTTCGCACCTCTAATAATCCGCTGCGAAGGAGAGATCCAGGTTGCTACCATCATTTGCATTCGATGAATGAATGGCGTCATTCCAATCATGGCAGCAAGAGCATTGACTCCGGAATAGTATCTACCCACACCTCCGACGACACCCCCGATAACAGCCCCCTTTGATCCTCCTAAGTAGTATCCAACCCCCGATCCCGTAAGCGCACAGTTTGGGTGTCCAGGATCCGCACGTGATCGCGGAAATCTTCAATCGCCGCTTCGCCGAGCGCCATGTCATCGTCAGCAAGAGCTTCGTCGCGTTGACTTTGCGGCGGCATCACGCCGAGATTGTCCGCCTGCGGCGAACGATCAAGCACCGCGTTCCACGTAGCGGACCAACGAATCGGACATGGGCGATGGACCTGACCGCCAAGGCCGATTTGAGCGGGCGGCAGCAGTTGGTCCTTGGCATCCTCGATCACGGCAGTCGTGCCGCGTTGCGGCTCGCGAACCTGACCGACAAACGCAGCCTGACGATCTTGCGTGAGGTGATCGAAGCGATTCGGCGATACGGCATTCCACAGCGGATTCGCGTCGACAACGAAGCCTGCTTCGTCTCGGCGGCGATGCAGGTCGCGCTCGGACGGCTCGGCATTCGCCTGCAACGCATCCAGCCTCGCTGTCCGTGGCAGAACGGCCGGATCGAACGGTTCTTCCAGAAGCTTAATCACATCGCGATTGTCGACGGCGACGACTTGTGCGCCAAGCTCGCGACGTTTCGTTGCTGGTACAACCATGCGCGACCGCATCAACACCTGCTTGGCCGCGGGGGCCGCACGCCAGCCGAAGCCTGGGGTGGCCGGACGAAAGCGACCGGTATGCCGACGTATTTCAGCGGTTGGAATGGGCGATTGGTCGGTTGGTTCTTCCCGCCGGAACGCTGATCGGCCGGAAGAACCGCGATCACGATGGGCAGTCCAGACTGTCCACGGCTAGCGTGCGCCGAAGCCGAGAATCCGCCGTTTCAACAACCAACGGCGCCGAATGCGGCGCCGTTGGTTGATCATCGCGAGCGAACGAGGAGCTTGTACGCTCAGATTTTCCGCATTCGTTGAGATATCAATATAAATTTCTCAACGATCTTCGCTTCTGGACGGTTTGGACGGGACAATTTTCCGCCTAGGTTCCAGTGATTTGTACAGGATAACCATCCAGACCCGAAAGCTCGATATCAGCTTCGGTCGCCTCTAACCACTCTTGCCCTAATTGCTTTGACAGCTCGCCAGCGGCCGCCTTTGCGCCCAACACAACCCAAAAGGCGTGATCCACACATGCCGCTGCCACACGAATATCGCCATCATGCCAATAGAGAAGTTTCGACCAATCCGGGCTCACAATCTCACTTAGCGCTTTAGCAACCGCAAAATCCTTCACACATATATCCCCCTTCTCGCTTACCTCAAAAGCCCCACCATGGACCTCTTGGAAGCCCTCCCAATTGTCATTTTCAATAACAAATCCCGAAAAAGTCCACGCCCCAGGCACCTCGACGGGAAAAATCACCCCCCATAGCCGGCCAAAAGGTATGCTGCCTGCGGCATTTATTCTACACCCATTACGGTACGCCATGATTAATATTAACTCCTGCATAGTTGATATGCACATGCGGACTAAATTTTACCGGCAGGGTCTGGAAATCTAAATAATCATACCTGAACCGAAACAGGCCTCCGGGCGGATTCTTTCCTATTTTATATACAAACTGAAATACTCTCCCCGGCAACCCCCATTGTGCAACTCCAATGATAGAACCTTGGGAATTACTGCTATCTTCGGCCCCACCACCTCTGGCGTCTTCACCGCCGGGCTTGGCCCCCAAAGTTCAATTTCATGCTTTCCTGCCTTTTGAAATGCCTTTGATTTTACAAATCGCTGAAAATGACCAAAAAGCCTCGATAGAACACGCCCCATCTGGGCGCCAATCTTTGGCATAGAAGTCACGTAGGGCCTAACTTGAACAGCAACTCTAACCGTATGCGCAACAAGCTGCATTGCCGCCCTTGCACCGACCTGTGCCGCCACATTACCGAAAGTTGCTGTTGCCTGTGCCGCACGAATCATGGTGTTCACTATTCCTGCGTTAATCTCCCCCAAAGTAACTAGGCCGCTTGGGTCTCTATTTGATATCGGACTTGCGCTTGTATAAACATACTTATGAAGAGATAGGGGCTCCAACGGCGCGCCTTCGTAAGGATCCTGTTGCGTGAACCTTCCGTCACCCGGATTCATGTACCTTGCCCGCAGGTAGTAGAACCCACTATTCGGATCTAACTGTTCTCCCGTGTACAGGAAGCTGTTGTCACTGGCCTGCACCGAAGCCCCGGCCTCCAGCTCTCCAAACGCTTCATAGAAGTACCGATCGGTCACGACACCCGCACTGTCGGTCAACAGCCTTGTACTCCCCAGCCCGTCCGCGTGGTAGTGCCTGACTGTGGCCGGCGTCGCACCGTTCGCAGGCCGGTACTGGCTGATGCGGTCATCGCCAAAGGTGTACAACGCCGCCAGCGTCTTCGGATTCGAACCCACCTGCGCATGCTCTTCAACGACCTGCGCATACGCCTGGTTCGGATCGACGAGATAGTGCGCCGTCTGCGGGTTTGATCCCGTCGCGTCTTTGGTCTGCTTGATCCTGATCCCATTGTGGTTGTACGCATACCGCGTCACTTCCTGGTTCGCGGCGATCAGTTCGACCATGCGGTTCGCATCGTCGTAGACGTAGTTTTCCGTGCCCTGCGGACTCGTCTTTTGCGTCAAGTTCCCCGCCGCGTCGTAGGCATACGTCGTCGTCCCGACATCCGGTGCCGTGCCGCTCGTCGTGTGCTGCGTCAGCCGGTCGTTCGCGTCGTAGCTGTACGCGCTGTTCGCCGTGCGCACGCCCGTGCGCGCTTCGGTCAGGCGGTTGCCCACCTTGTCGTACGTCCAGTTCACGGTCCGCGAGCGTCCGGCCGGCAGGAACACGTATTCGCCCGTCAGTCGCTTGACCTTGTCGTACTCGTAGTCGTACGTCGCGCGCGTGAACGTGTCCTGCAGCTGCGCCACCTGCGTGCGCAACCCGCTCTTGTCGATCCGATACGCCAGCACGTATTCCTGCACGTTGCCCGGCCGCGTCGTCGTCAGCGTTCTGAGCTGATTGCCCGGGTGGTACGTGTACGTCGTCGTGACGCCGTTCGCGTGCGTCACCGTCGCTGCGGTTGCCGACCGCGTCGTAGTCGTACGTCGCGCCTTGGCCCAGCGTCGGCGTCACCGTCTTCAAGCGATTCAGCTCATCGAACGTGTAGCTCACGCTCTGGTCGGCCGTCGTCAGCTGCGTGCGGTTGCCTGCGTCGTCGTAGCCGTATTCGATCCACAGCCCGCTCGGCCAGGTGACTTTTTCCAACCGTCCCCGATCGCCGTATTCGTACGACGTCGTGCCGTTGCCGTCCTGCACGGTGTCGATCTGGCCTTCGGCCGTGTACGCGATCGTCGTGTCGGTGTCGGTCGCGTAGTCGATCGTCTGCAGCAGGTCGGTGTTCGGCTTGTACGCGTAGTTCGTCGTTCGGCCTCGGAAGTCGATGTGCTGCGTGCGCCTTCCGAGCGTGTCGTAGACGAACGTCTCTTGCTGCAGCAGCGGCAGCGTTCGCGTGAGCACACGCCCCGACTCGTCGTACGTCCAGCTCGTCGTGCGGTTCAGCGCGTCGATCTGTCGCCGCTTGTGGCCCAGCGTGTCGTATTCGTAGCGCGTCACCAGCGTGCCGGCGTTCGCGGGGCTTTCGCCGTTCACGAGTTCCGGATTCGCGCCCGTCGCCGGATTCGGCAGCACCACCATGTCGAGCTGACCGCCGATGCCGTAGCGATACCGCGTGATGCGGCCCTCGCCGTCGGTCTCGCGCGTCTTGCGGCCCAGACGCGTCGTACGCCGACCACGAGCGCGGATTGTCGCTGTCGGTCCACGGCGTTTCGTCCGGCGATATCGTCTCGGTCAGTCGACCCGCTTCGTCGTAGACGAACTTCGTCGTGCGGCTCAGCGCATCGGTCACCGACGTGCGACGCCCCGCGACGTCGTACACCGTCGTCGTCGTCTGGTTCAGCGCGTTCGTCACGCTCGTCTGGCGGCCCGCGTCGTCGTAGCCGTAGGTCGTCGTGTGGCCGCGTTCGTTGCTGACCTGATGCAGCCTTCCCGCCGCGTCGTACGTCTGTTCGGTGAACGGGTTGTCGTCGGGATCGCTCGTGCCGTCCGGAAGGATCGTCGTCTTCAGGCGATCGAGTTCGTCGTAGACGTAGCGCGTCGTTCGTCCGGCGCGGTCGGTTTCCGTTTCGACATTGCCGTTCGCATCGTACGTCTTCGATTCGCTCGTGCCGTCGGGGTACGTCGTCGATTGCAGATGGCCGGCGTTGTCGTACGTGTACGTCGTGCAGCGGTTGATTGCATCGCACTCGGTCGCCGGTTTGTCGATCGCGTTGTAGGTCGTTGTCGTGGTCGTTGCGTCCGGATGCGTCGTGCTCGTCAATCGGCCCTTGTCGTCGTACACATAGCTCGTCGTGCGCGTCTCGTTCGGCTTCGTCGCGTCGGGCGTCACCACCTGCGTCTTCACGCGACCGACCGTGTCGTGCGTGTAGCGCGTGTGCACCCCTTGCGGGCGAAAGCGACCGGTACGCCGACGTATTTCAGCGGTTGGAATGGGCGATTGGCCGGTTGGTTCTTCCCTCCGGAACGCTGATCGGCCGGGATAGCCGCGATCACGATGGGCAGTCCAGACTGTCCACGGCTAGCGTGCGCCGAAGCCGAGAATCCGCCATTTCAACAACCAACGGCGCCGAATACGGCGCCGTTGGTTGATCATCGCAAGCGAACGAGGAGCTCGTACGCTCATATTTTCCGCATTCGTTGAGATATCAATATCAGTTTCTCAACGATCTTCGCTTCTGGACAGTTTGGACGGGACAGTTTGGACGGGACAGCTCAGGGTTTTTCCAAATGCCCAGGGCTTTCTGGCTCGCTTGCTGCGCAAGCTCGCGCCACCAAATCAATCGCCTGTCTCACGGTGTATACGTTGGACCACTCACTCGTCGGCGTCCTGATTTTTAATTTATCTTCAATTTCTATTATTAGAACATTCCCAAAATCATCGCCATATAGAATGCTATCAAAAACAATAGAGTCTTCTTCATTCACAATAAAGTCTTTGTCACGCATTAAAGATTGAATCGCGCCAACAACAACGCCCTTCACAAAATCTCTATTTATATTTGCCATTTTATTCACCAAATAAATGATCCGTCACACACAAACCAATGGATGTCATGTCGTACGCAAAGAAACCGGTAGCGACAACGACGTTCCCGCGCCCAACCAAGGTATATGGTCGCACCGTTCCAGCAAGTCTGAACGGTAATCGGAAATTCGTTTTTCTCAATGTAAAAAAGCCGAACGCATTTATGAAATTTGTAAATCGCGAAGCTCCACCAAGCACTGGAACACCCATCCACGGCTTGTAGATCGGAATTGCGCCAAACTCGGATATATCTCTCACGATTTCCATACCTTCCTGATCAAACGGGTTGTATCGCTCTTCCACACAAGCGCACAATGCGTCGCCGACACTTTGCTGCTCCGAGTCGGATAGATTCAGCGTTCCAACAAAATTTTCACCTCGCTGACTACCCTTGCTCCGGAACGGCGAATGGGGTGATGTAGCCAGAGCGGTGATCACTCCGGCTACCGCAGACGCCGTCGCAAGTGCGGACATCGTGGACATTCGCCCGGACGGATCAAATCTATTTGACGGATCATTTTCCCCGTAGATATGAGCATTCAGTGAGAACGGCCTTGAAGCGATCCCAGCTGCTGGATCGCGCGAAGTAAACCGTGCCGCATTTGGGTCCATATACCGCGCCCGCAGATAGTAGAACTCACTATTCGGATCGAGCTGCTCTCCTGTGTAGAGGAAGTCGTTATCGCTTGTGACCTGCGAAGCCGCCGCTTCCAGTTCGCCGAACGCTTCGTAGTAGTAGCGATCGGTCACGACGTCCCGCGCTGTCGGTCAACAGCCTTGTACTCCCCAGCCCGTCGGCGTGGTAGTGCCTGACTGTGGCCGGCGTCGCACCGTTCGCAGGCCTGTACTGACTGATACGGTCATCGCCAAAGGTGTACAACGCCGCGAGTGTCTTCGGGTTCGATCCCGTCTGCGCGTGTTCTTCGACGACCTGCGCGTACGCCTGGTTCGGATCGACGAGATAATGCGCCGTCTGCGGGCTTGATCCCGGTCGCGTCTCGCGTCTGCTTGATCCTGATCCCGTTGTGGTTGTACGCATACCGCGTCACTTCCTGATTCGCCGCAATCAGTTCGACCATGCGGTTCGCATCGTCGTAAACGTAGTTCTCCGACGCCTTGCGGGCTCGTCTTCTGCGTCAAGATTTCCCGCGTCGTCGTAGTGCATACGTCGTCGTCCCGACATCCGGCGCCGTGCCGCTCGTCGTGTGTTGCGTCAACCGATCGTTCGCGTCGTAGCTGTACGCGCTGTTCGCGATACGCACGCCCGTGCGCGCTTCGGTCAGGCGGTTGCCCACCTTGTCGTACGTCCAGTTCACGGTGCGCGAACGCCCCGCCGGCAGGAACACGTATTCGCCCGGTCAGCCGTTTGACCTTGTCGTACTCGTAGTCGTACGTCGCGCGCGTGAACGTGTCCTGCAGCTGCGCCACCTGCGTGCGCAATCCGCTCTTGTCGATCCGGTACGCCAGCACGTATTCCTGCGCGTTGCCCGGCCGCGTCGTCGTCAGGGTTCTGAGCTGGTTGCCCGGGTGGTACGTGTACGTCGTCGTGACGCCGTTCGCATGCGTCACCGTCGCACGATTGCCGACTGCGTCGTAGTCGTACGTTGCGCCTTGACCGAGCGTCGGCGTCACCGTCTTCAGGCGGTTCAGCTCGTCGAACGTGTAGCTCACGCTCTGATCGGCCGTCGTCAGCTGCGTGCGGTTGCCTGCGTCGTCGTAGCCGTATTCGATCCACAACCCGCTCGGCCAGGTGACTTTTTCCAACCGTCCCCGTTCGCTGTATTCGTACGACGTCGTGCCGTTGCCGTCCTGCACGGTGTCGATCTGGCCTTCGGCCGTGTACGCGATCGTCGTGTCGGCGTCGGTCGCGTAGTCGATCGTCTGCAGCAGGTCGGTGTTCGGCTTGTACGCGTAGCTCGTCGTTCGGCCGCGGAAGTCCGTGTGCTGCGTGCGCCTTCCCAGCGTGTCGTAGACGAACGTCTCCTGCTGCAGCAGCGGCAGCGTTCGCGTGAGCACACGCCCCGACTCGTCGTACGTCCAACTCGTCGTGCGGTTCAGCGCGTCGATCTGCCGCCGCTTGTGGCCCAGCGTGTCGTATTCGTAACGCGTGACCAAGGTGCCGGAACCGTTCGGACTTTCTCCGTTCACGAGTTCCGGATTCGCGCCCGTCGCCGGATTCGGCAGCACGACCATGTCGAGCTGACCGCCGATGCCGTAGCGATACCGCGTGATGCGGCCCTCGCCGTCGGTCTCGCGCGTCTTGCGGCCCAATGCGTCGTATGCCGACGTTGTGCGCGGATTGTCGCTGTCGGTCCACGGCGTTTCGTCCGGTGCGATCGTCTCGATCAGCCTCCCCGCTTCGTCGTAGACGAACTTCGTCGTGCGATTCAGCGCATCGGTCACCGACGTGCGCCGGCCCGCGACGTCGTACACCGTCGTCGTCGTCTGGTTCAGCGCGTTCGTCACGCTCGTCTGGCGGCCCGCGTCGTCGTAGCCGTAGGTCGTCGTGTGGCCGCGTTCGTTGCTGACCTGATACAGCCTTCCCGCCGCGTCGTACGTCTGCTCGGTGAACGGGTTGTCGTCGGGGTCGCTCGTGCCGTCCGGCAGGATCGTCGTCTTCAGGCGATCCAATTCGTCGTAGACGTAGCGCGTCGTTCGTCCGGCGCGGTCGGTTTCCGTTTCGACATTGCCGTTCGCGTCGTACGTCTTCGATTCGCTCGTGCCGTCGGGGTACGTCGTCGACTGCAGATGACCGGCGTTGTCGTACACGTACGTCGTGCAGCGATTGATTGCATCGCACTCGGTCGCGGGTTTGTCGATCGCGTTGTACGTCGTGGTCGTCGTGGTGCTGTCCGGATGCGTCGTGCTCGTCAGCCGGCCCTTGTCGTCGTAGACGTAGCTCGTCGTGCGCGTCTCGTTCGGCTTCGTCGCGTCGGGCGTCACCACCTGCGTCTTCACGCGCCCGACCGTGTCGTGCGTGTAGCGCGTGTGCACGCCCTGCGGATCCACCTCGTCGGTGCGCCAGCCGAACACCATGTGCACGTAGTACGCCGTGCGGCGGCCCACCGCGTCGGTCATCGATTTCAGCTCGCCCGTCGCCGTCGAACCGATGCCGGTGTCGTAGCTGAACCGCGTCGTCGCGCCGCTCGCGTCGGTCGTCGTCAAGCAGCGTCTTGGCGAGGTCGTTGTACGTGTTCGTCACGACCGTCCGGCCGCTCGGATCGACCTGCGTCAGCAGCTGGTTGCTCGCGTCGTACGTCATCGCCGTCGTGCGCTGCATGCCGTCGGTCTCGGTCAGCACGTTGCCGCGGATGTCGTACGTGCGGCATCGTCGTCACGTTGCGCGGATCGGTCGCCGACAGCTCGTTGCCGTTCTCGTCGTACGTGCGCGTCGTCGTCTGGTTCAGCGCGTTCGTTTCGGTCAGCACCCAGCCGTTGTCGTCGTACTGGTACACCGTCTCGTAGCCGCGCCGGTTCTTCACGCGCTCGGTGCGCGCGTCGATCGCGTGCGTGAACTCCATGCGCCGGCCGTCCGCGTCGATCAGCGCGACCAGGCGGCCTTGCGGGTCGTATTCGCTGCGGCTCACGCGCACGCCGCGAGGGTCCGTGATGTCCTTGAGGTAGTGCGGATGGTTCGGCTGCGCGTAGGCGTAGGTCGAGGTCTGGTTCACCGTGTCGGTCGCCGACGTCAGGTTCGCCGTTCGTGTCGTAGCCGTACGTGCGCTCGGTATCGTCGGGCAGGTGCATCGTCGTGATGCGGCCGGCCGTGTCGCGCACGAACGTCACGGCCATGCCGCTGGAGTGCTCCACGCCGTCGCGCGTGAACGTCAGCGTGTTGCCGTGCGGATCGCGCACCTGGCGTGCGCCGAAGTGCTGGTCGATCGACCACTGCAGGCCGTCGGGCGTCGTCAGACGGTACTGGCTCGCGTCGATCGGCGTGTCCGGCGCGCCGATCTCGGTGATGCGGTCCTCGATGATCCGCACGTTGCCATAGTTCATCTGTTCCAATTTGGACGTCGTGCCCGGCAACGCCTCGAACACGATTTCCACGTCCGGCTGCGGGATGAACATCTGGCACTCGGGGTGCGCCTTCGCCTTGAACCGCTGCACGTCGCCGTCGGGCATCGTCACGCTCACGATCGGATTGCCGTTGGGCAGCACGCACCAGTTCGAGAAGAAGCCGTTGCGGTATTCGATCAGGCTCCAGCCGAAGCCGAGCTTGCGCGACTCGTGCACGCGCACGTTGTTGTAGTCCACCGTCCAGCCGTAGCCGAAGTCGAGCGATTCCTTCGCGCGGCGCGTGTCGTACGTGCGCGTGACGCGCACCGGGATGCCGGCGACGTCGATGCTCGCGTCCTCGAGCGTGATCGAGAAATGGCCCACCTTCATGTCGCCGTCGACGAGCACCACGCGCACGACGGTCGTGCGATGGCCCTGCGCGTCGGTCGCGCGCAGCGTGACGTGGTACTGGCCGTTGAGCAGCAGCGTCGGATCGATGCGGCCGATCACCGCGTCGGTGACCGTCGTCGTGCCGCTCGATATCGGCGTCGGCGTGCCGCCGTTCGCGTCGACGATCGTCAGCGTCCACTCGACGAGGTCTTCGTCGGCGATCGTCACGCGCACGTCGGTCGGCGCGGTGATGCGCGCGTCGCCGTCCGGCGCGCTCAGCGACACGCGCGGCGCGGTGACGTCTTCGGGCGCGCGCACGAGGAACCGGCCGCTCGCGTTCGCGAGTTCCACGCCGTCGCTGACGCTCGCGGCGAGCGTGTGCAGGCCCGGCGCGGCCGAGGTCACGACGGCCGACAGATCGTCGAGCGTCACCGGCACGCCGTCGAGCTGCAGCGTCGCGTAGAGCTGGCCCGACGCGTTCGTCGGGATCAGGTGTACCGTCACCGGTTCGTTCGGGTTCACGGTGTCGGGCGCGAACGACAGGTTCAGCGCGAGCGCGCCGGCCGGCACCACCGTCAGCGTCCAGCCCTGCTCGACCCACGCGCGGCCGTCGCTGGCGCGCACGCGCACCGGGTAGTCGCCGGTCGCCGCGGGGTTCCAGTCGATGCGGCCGGTCGCGCTGTTGATGGTCATGCCCGACGGCGCCGCTTCGAGCGAGTACACGAGCGTGTCGCCGTCGGCGTCGGTCGCGACGGCGTCGTAGCGGTACGCGCGACCAAGCTTGCCGCCGGTCGGCGGCGTGCTGGCGAACTCGGGTTCGGCGTTCGGTCCGGTGCCGCCACCGCCGCCGGTCGCGACGACGATGTCGTACGCCTGCCACGCGCCGCCGCCATGCCCGTCGGTCACCTCCACGCGCACGGCGTGGGTGCCGACCTGCGACGCGACCGGCGTCCACGCGATCGCGCCGTTCGCGGCAATCGTCATGCCGGTCGGCTTCGTCGTCAGGCGGTACGTCAGCGCGTCGTTGTCGGGATCGGTCGCGATCACGGCGTACGTGTAACTCTGCCCGGCCGTCGCGGCCGTCGGCGCGGTGCTCGTGATGTCCGGCGCGCCGTTCGCGGTCGCGTCGTTGACGAACACGGTGTACGTCTGCCGCGCGACGCCGCCGCGGCCGTCGCGCACTTCGACGTCGAACGCGTGCTCGCCGATCTGTCCCGCGGTCGGCGTCCACGCGATGCCGCTCGCGTCGCCGGTCGCGCCGGCGGGCAGCGTCAGCCAGTGCGTCGTCAGCGTGTCGCCGTCGGGGTCGGTCGCCGTGAGCGCGTACGTGTACGCGACGGTCGGCGACGCGGTCAGCGCCGGCGTGCTCGTGATCGTCGGCGCATGGTTCGCGTTGGCGTGCACGCGCAGCTCGTACGTCTGCGTCGTGCTCGCGTCGCGCGCGTCGGTGGCCTTGACCGTGACGGTGACCGTCGCGGGCGTCGCCGACGTCGGCGTCCAGCGGATCGCGCCGCCGGCCGCGCCGATCGTCATGCCCGTCGGTGCCGCGGTCAGCGTGTAGGTAATCGCATGGCCTTCGTCGTCGACCGCGACGACCGGATACTCGTACGCCTCGCCGACCGTCGCATGCAGCGGCGCGGTCGACGTGATGCGCGGCGCGGTGTTCGGATCGGTCGAGCGCGCGACCGTCACCCACCACGTCTGGATGTACGACAGGCCCGACAGGCTCGTCGCGCGCACCTGGAAGCCCGTGCCGCCCGGAAAGCCCCAGCGCGGCGTCCACGTGATGACGCCGGTATGCGGATCGATCGTCGCGCCGTCGGGCGCCGCCTCGAACCAGTAGATCAGCGAGTCGCCGATGTTCGCCGACGTCGCCTGCACCGTGTAGACGTAAGGCACGTTCTCGGTCGCGGCGGTCGGCGGCGTCGACACGAACGTTGGCGTCGCGAACGTGCCGCGGTCGTAGCCGATCGCCCAGGTCTGGCGCGTGCGCAGGCCGTCGCGGTCGGTCACCGCGATCTGCATCGGCACGCCGGACGACGCGTTGTTGCGCGTCTCGCATTCGGTTTCCTCGGGCGCCGTGACCACGCGCGCGACGAGCGTGCCGGTGCCGAGCTCGCCGGCCGGCAGCGGCGGCAGGATCGCCGTCGCGCTCTTGCCGGGGCCGAGCGCTTCGAGTTCGACGCGGCCGAGCAGATTGCCCGGCGACGCCGGCGTGCCGTTGTGGAACTCGACCGCGAACGCGCGGCTCGCGCCGGTGCCGCGATTGACGACGTCGGCCTTGAGCGTCACCTCGTCCGGGCTGCCGGCCGAATACGGGCCGAACACGCGCAGGTCCGGCAGGTAGCGCGTCGGATCGTGCGCGGTGCTCGGCGCGCCGAACACGTACAGCGGCGCGGGAATCGCGCCGGGCATCGCCGGCGGCACGCGCATGTCGGGGCCGATGCGGTCGGCCGCATACGCCTGCTGGTGCACGAAGCGCGCGCCGATCGACCACGTGCCGAGCGCCGGCCGGTACGCGCTCATGCCGAGCCCGTCGCCGAGCCACAGGCGCGCGTCGCCGCTGCCGGTCGGGTCGGCGAACGTCGCCACCTGCCCGGTGTAGCTGAAGTTCGCGTTGCCGATGCGCGCGGCGGTGACGTAGCCGGTTTCGGGATTGACCACGTTGAGGCCGTCGTCGGCCCAGGTATAGATTTCCAGTCGGCCGTCCGCGTCGGCGTCGGCCGCGCTCGCGCTCATGCCGTTGAAGTAGCGCCAGCCCGACGTGCCGGCCAGCGTCCACAAGAGGCGTCCGTCCGACGCGTACATCTGCTCGGTCGCGGCGAGGAAGATTTCCGGGCCGGGCGAACTTTCCACGAAGTCGGCCACGAGCGGCGGACCGGTGCGCGTGACGCTGCCCCCGGCGATGCGCCACACGGTCGTGCCGTCCGGGCGCAGCAGCGACAGGCGATAGCCCGCGCTCGTCTCTTCGCTGACGACGACGCCGATGCGCGCGCCGCCGTCGACCGGGATCGGCGCGTAGTACGCCGCGTACATCGACTCGTTCGCGGCGAGGCTCGGCGTCGACCACCACAGCGTGCCGTCCGCGCGTCGCGTCTGGCCGCGGTGCAGCACTTCCTGCATGCCGTCGCCATCGAGATCGAGCGCGAGCGGCCGGCCGTATTCGGTGGCGCCGGCCGGGAACCGCCAGCGCAGCGCGCCGTCGGCGTCGAACACCGAGCGGCCGATCAGGATTTCGGCCCGGCCGTCGCGATCGAGATCGGCCAGCTGGAGCGCGTTGTAGTACATGCCGCTCGCGACGGACACGCTCGACCGCCAGCGCAGGCTGCCGTCCGCGCGCAGCGCGACGACGTGGCCCTGCGTGTCGAGATAGACGATCGTCACCTCGCCCGAGCCGTCGATGTCGGCCATCGCCGGCGCGTTGGTCGCGTCGGCGGTGTTCTGCGCCGTCGTCCACCACTCGTCGCCGGTCGCCGCGTCCAGCGCGCGCACGCGCGCATCGCCGCCGCCGGCCGCGATCGACACGACCGCGATGCGGTCGCTCGCGTCCAGACGTCCGTCGTCGTTCGTATCCGACAGCGGGCCGATCAGCGCCTGCGTGCCCGGCGCGCGCGCGGCGACGCGCCACGCGGCGACCGGCTGGAACGGCTTCACCGCCGCGTCGGTCTGCAGGCAGTAGCGGTTGAACACCGCCAGTTCCGCCGGCATCGCGCTTTCCGATGCCCAACCGGGCCAGCTCAGCGTCGGCGGCGTGCCGTTCGTCAGCGTGACGCCGGACGGCACGATCAGCGCGTCCCACACTTGCGTTTC
The DNA here is from genome assembly GCF_025717065.2 of Tahibacter soli. Taxonomy (GTDB): domain Bacteria; phylum Pseudomonadota; class Gammaproteobacteria; order Xanthomonadales; family Rhodanobacteraceae; genus Tahibacter; species Tahibacter soli. Next base: position 521,308 of record NZ_JAOVZO020000018.1, read on the forward strand.
GAACAGGTTCGCGTCGATCGCGGCCGGCGTGTACGTCAGGCCATAGCCGGTCAGCACGCGCGTCGGCGGCACCGTCGTGATCGTCGGCGCCTCGTTCGGCACGTCGCCGAGCAAGGTATAGAACTGCAGATGGTAGCCGCCGAACTGATCGTTCACGCGCAGCGCGATGCGCTCGGCGTCGTCGTCGAAGTCGGCCGGCGCGCCCCAGGTCACGACGCCGCTGACCGCGTCCATCGTCATGCCGGCCGGACCCTCGACCAGCGTGTAGCGCAGCACCGCGTCGGGCTCGCCGGCCGCGGTCGCGGTATACGTGTAGATTTCTCCCTGCACCGCACGGCGGTTCGGCGTCGAGGTGAAGCGCGGCGGCGCGCGGCCCGCGCCGACGGTCAGCGTCACGGTCTGCGTGTCGCTCGCGCCGGCGAGGTCGCGCACGCGCACGGCGACGCTGTGCGGACCGGACTGGTTCGCGGTCGGCTGGAACCGGATCACGCCGGTCAGGCGGTCGATCGTCATGCCGTCGGGCGCGGCGTCGAGCAGATATTCGAGCGCGTCGCCGCGGTCCGGATCGGTCGCGGTCACGGTGTACAGATAGCGGTCGCCGAGCGCGACCGTCGTCGGCGCGGTCGAAGTGATGTCTGGCGCGTCGTTGACGTCGGTCACCGCGACGCTGAACGCGCGTTCGGCCGTGAGCCCGCCGGCATCGGTCACGCGCACGCGCGCCCATGCGGCGGTCAGATCGTTGTTGTCGTTCCGGCACTCGACCGTGCCGGGCGCCTCGATGCGCGCCGAGACGCGCGCCGGTTCGGCGAGATCGGCGGGCCAGTCGACGCTGCGCTCGACCGACGCGCCGGCGGCGAGCGCATCGACCGTCACGCGCGCGAAAGTGGTGCCGTCGGCCGACAGCGCGAGCACGAACGGGCGGTCGACGGCGGCGAGGCCGCGGTTGCGCAGCGTCGCGTGCACCTGTCCGTCTTCGACGCGCAGCGCGTGCACGGTGAGGTCGGCCTGCTCGGCCGTCGGCTGCTGCGACAGGATCTCGCGCACCTTCAGCGCGATCAGCGCGTTGGTGAACGACTCGGCGTAGTGGCCGCCGTCGCGCAGCACTTCGATGTCCCACGCCGCGCCGCCGGTCGCGAGCGCGAGGTTCACGTAGTCGGCGATCGACGTGTCGCCCGGCACCGCGACGGCGCTCGCGTTCGCGCACGTCACGTAGCCGCCGCTGCCGTCGTGCTTGTAGCCGGTGCCGTCGGCGCCGAGGCCCATCGCCGCGCTGCCGTCGCCGCAGCGCAGGCGCACGTTGACCACCGCGTTGAGCATCGTCTTGCTCGACGCGAGCGCGGCGAGCACCGACGCGTACGACAGCGACGTGTCGACCGCGTCGCGGTCCTCGTCGGATACGAACAACACGTTGCGCGCGACCGTCGTGCGCCACGGATACTGCGTCAGCGCGTGCATGATCGCGCGCCAGCCGTCTTCCTCGGCGACGCCGTCGGGAATGTACAACTGACCGGTCGCGCCGATCAGCGCGCGGTAGTCGCCAAACGGCACGCCGCCGACCGGAATCGTCGCGGCCGTGCGCGTGAACCCGACGAGGCCGTAGCGATTGGGCTCGCCGCCGTCGCCGACGCCGTTCGCCGTGAGGTAGGCCTGGAACGGCACCGCGATGTCAGCGATCCACGCGTGCTCGCCGATCATCGACGCCGATTCGTCGACCACCATCGCGATGTCCGCCGCCGGCGGCACCGCGCTGACGGACGTGCCGCCGCCGAAGCACAGCGCGTTGTCCAACCGGCTCGAACCGACCAGCGTATCGTCGGCCGGCCAGTTCAGCGCGCCGCTCGACGCGCCGACCGTCATGCCCGACGGCGCGCGCACGAGACTGAAGCCCAGCGTGTCGCCGGCATTCGGGTCGCTCGCGTCGAGCGTGTGCGCGTACGTGCCGCGCTCGGGCACTTCGGACGGCGGCGTCGCCACCGTCGGCGCGCGGTTCGACGCGGTCACCGTGATCGCGACCGTCGCGGCGGCCGAGTCGACCGTGCCGTCGTTGGCCACAAAGGTAAAGGTATCCGAACCGACGTAGCCGGCATCCGGCGAGTACGTGAGATTCGGTGCGGTACCCGACAGCGTGCCGTGCTGCGGCGCCGTGACGACGCGGTAGGTCAGCGTGTCGCCGTCGGCGTCGCTCGCGTCGAGCACGATCGCCGCCGTGCCGCCGCCGGCCACCGCGACGCTCGCCGCGCGCGCGACGGGGGCCACGTTGCACACCGACGCCACGCTCGCCGTCGCCGCATTGTTCGCCGATCCGCCCGGCGCCGGCGTCGCGTAGCCCGCCTGCACCGACGTGCCTTCGGTGTAGCCCGCGGGCATCGCGATCTGCGCGGTCAGGCCGATCGCGGCGCACTGCGTCGGCGCGATCGTCGCGCCCACGGTGAAGCTGACGGTTGCGCCGGCCGGCAGCGTCACGGCTCCGGCGATCGCGCCGCTGCCGCCGACCGTCGCGTCGGGCGCGCCGCCGGGGCAGCGCGCGCCGCCGGTCGCGGCGCACGTCCAGCCGTTGATCGTCAGGCCCGCGGGCACCGCCTCGGCGAGCAGCGTCGCGATCGTGCGGCTCGCGGTATCGCCGACGGTCGGCGCCGCGGTGCGGTTCTCGTACGTCGCGACGTACACGAGCGGTCCGCCGGCGCGCGCGCTCGCGGGCGCGGCGAGCGACACGGCGAGATCGGCGTCGTTGTCGAGCACGGTCACGCTCGTCGCGGTGATCGGCGCCGCGCCGCAGGTGCGCGTCGAGCTCAACACGTAATTCGTCGGCGACGAGGTGATCGCGAGCGAGATCGTCTCGTTGTCCTCGATCGCCGCGTCGTCGAGCATCGTCAGCGGCAGCGCGAAGTTCGTGCCGTCGTAGACGCCGGCCGGCACCGTCACGCTCAGCGTGTTCGTGCCGCTCGCGGTCGCGTAGTCGCTGCCGCGCGCCGCGGTGCCGCCGTCGATCGCGAGCGTCACGGCGATGCCGCCGGCCGGCACCGTGCCGACCACGCGCAGCTGCGGCAATGCGTCGTTCGCGCCTTCGCGCACCGACGCCTGCGCGCTCGTCAGTTCGACGAACGGGCGCAAGGTCACCTGGATGTCGTCGATGAAGTTGCCGATCGTCGCGGTCGACGCGGTGCCCTTGGCCTCGAAGCCGATCGCCTGCACGCCGGTCGGGCCGTTCCAGGTGAACTGGCCGGAGTAGTCGCGCCAGCCGTTCGGCGCCGCCGCGTTCGCGCAGGTGTTGTTGCCGACGCCCGTCGTCGATGCCGCGGTGCCGTAGCACGTGTGCGCGCCGACGCCCGAGTTCGTCGTCTGCGCGCGCACCACCTGGTTGACGTCGCCGGTGCTGCCGATGCGGAATTCGGCCTGGTCTTTCACGCTCGCGCTCGCGCGACCGCGGTGGCTGAACCGCCAGCCGATCGGCTCGCCGTTCGCGAGGCACACGTTCTGGAAGATCCGCGACGACGCTTCCGCGTTGAGTTCGGCGAACTGCTTGCCGTGGCGCGCCATCACGCCGCTGAAGCCGTTCGCCCAGATCTCGATCAGCGGGCCGGTCGTGTGCGCGATGTTCGGCGCGCAGGCCGCGCCGGCCTGACTCGGATGATTCGTCGTCCAGCCCGGCACGGCGTTTTCGGCGATCTGGAAATAGCAGGTCGACGTGCCCGCGTCGGGCAGTTCGAAACCGAGATTGACGAAGGTGCGCTGCACCTGCGCGGGTGCGGCGGACGCGCCGAGCAGCGCGGCGGCGATGGCGAGACAGCGCGCGGCAAAGCCGACGCGCCGCGATGAGTAACGGCTTCCGGGGTCGTGCATGGCTGGGTCCCTGTTGGGTCGTACTGCGCTCTAAACGAGAATCGGCAGTAAACGTGATCAGGGTCTCAGCGGACGCGACGCAAGCTCAATAATTGTCTACTTTTCAATACGTTGTGGTATGCGCGAACCCGCCGCACCGATTCCGGCACGGCGGATTCGCTCCCGCGTCGATCAGAATTTCGCGTCGACGGTGAAGAACAGCTGGCGCGGCGCGCCCTGCAGCAGCGTGTAGTTGAGGCCCGTCGGGTCCGAAGCCACGAAGCCGTTCGAACCGACCGTGCCGAAGTACTGCTTGTCGGCGAGATTCGTGATGTTCGCCGAGAATTTCAGGTCCGACAGCGGGCCGACTTCGCCGAGCGTGTAGCTCGCGCCCGCGTCGACGACCCAGAAGCCCGGCACCGACGAATCGTTGATGTACGTGATGTAACGCTTGCCCGTGTACTTCGCGCCGACGCTGACCTCGAAGCCGTCGAAGCCGTACTTGAGCTCCGTCGCGAACAGACGGCGCGGCGTGTCGACGACGTCCTTGCCGTCGGTCGGGATCGTGTTCGTGCCGTCCTGGTAGTTCGCGTCGTACTGCGAATCGGTGAACGTCAGCGCGTTGAACCACGAGAAGCCGTCGAACGGCCGCCACACGAACGTCGCTTCGGCGCCCTTCGTGGTCACCGAGCCGACGTTCGCGAACACCGTCGGGCAGCCGGCGATGCCGCTGCACTGCGCGATCGCGAGCAGGCGGTTGTCGAACTTCACCGAGTACAGCGCGAGCGACGCGTCGAACGTCTCGTGCGACGAGCGGATGCCGCCTTCGAACGTCTTCGAACGCTCGGGCTTCAGGCTGCCGCGGATCGCGTTGAACGCATCCTGCGACGCGGAGAACGGACCGCTCACGCCGGGCTGGAACGCGGCCTGGTTTTGCGCGTACGAGAAGAATAGTTCTTCGTTGTCGGCGACGCGGAAGTTCACGCCGGCCTGCGGCAGGAAGTTCTTGTCGGCCTTGAGCGTGCCGCTCGCGCGCGTGCCGATGAGGTTCGTCGCGTCGGTCTTGACGTCCTGGCTCTTGAAACCGACGTCGACCTTCACCTTGTCGTCGAACAGGCTGATGCGGTCCTGCAGGTAGAACTGCGTCGTGTCGGTGTCGAAGCGCTGGCGGAAGCCGCGCGCGTCCGGGTTGCGCAGGAAATAGTCGTCGTCGACCGGGCCGTCGACGAAGTAGAAATTGCGCTGCAGGCCGTGGACGCTCGTTTCGGTCCAGAAGCCGCCTTCGATCGTGTGGTTGTCGATCTGCCAGTTCAGCGCGCCGGTATAGCCCGTGCGCTCGATGTCGTATTCGGTCGTGCGCAGCGAGATCGGCACCGTCGCGGACGACGGCGTGTACGGCGTGAACCAGTGGCCCTGGCCCTTGTTCTGGTGGTAGTAGCTGCCGAGGCGCAGCGTCAGGCCTTCGGCGAGACCGAACTCGCCGGAGAGGCCCACGAGGTCGTCGTCGCGCAGACCGCGGCCGAGGTAGTACGCATCGTCGAGGCTCGTGACGCCGCCGGTGTACACGCCGCGCGCGGCGGCGACGGCGCGATCCCAGTCGGCCGCGTAGTTGTCCCAGTCCCAGCCGAGACGGCGCTGCGAGTCGAGCGAATAGTCCGCATAGTCCACTTCGCTACGGCGCGACGTGGACACGAGCAGCGCCAGGTGGTTGGCGCCGAAGTCGTACACGGCCTTGCCGTTGAACTGCGTCTGTTCCTGGTCGCCCCAGCCCTTCCACTTGTCGGTGTTCGAATACGCGCCCGACACGTACATCGCGAAACCCGCGTGGTCGCCGGTATCCAGGCGCGCATAGGTGCGGCGCGTGGCGTCGCTGCCGACGGTCTGCGCGAGGCGCACCTGATAGTTCGCGAGCGGGTCGGACGAGGCGAACGAGATCGTGCCGCCGAGGTTGCCGGTCGACGCCGTGCCGAGCGCGCCGCTGCCCTGCGCGACTTCGGCGATGCCGAGGTTTTCGGCGATCAGCGCGCGGCTGATGTGCAGGCCGTTGGTGTTGCCGTAGCTCATGTCGCCGAGCGGGATGCCGTCGAGCGTGAAGCCGAGGCGGTTCTGGTTGAAGCCGCGCAGGCTGATGCGCGTCGACCACTCGTAGTTGCCCCACGGGTCGGCGGCTTCGACGTGCACGCCGGGCAGCTTGTCGAGCAGCTTGAGCGGGCTCGTGCCGGCCGGCTTGTCGATCACCTGTTCCGGCAGCACGCGCTGGACCTGGCGCGTTTCGCCCTGGCCGATCACCGAGACGGTGTCGAGCGTCTGCGTGGCCGCTTCGGCCGAGGTTTCCGGTGCGGCTTCGACGGCGACGTTGGTTTCGGCGTGCGCGACGCCGGCGATCATCACGGCGACGATCGCAAGATGCAAAGGATGGCGTTTCATTGTTGTGGTTTTCCGGGGCCAAAGTCAGCGCGCGACGATGCGCGCCGAACGTGACACCCGCTTTGCGCGGCGATTGCACCGCCGCGTTCGTTGCATTTGGACGGATGGACGGCTGGCCGTCAGAACAGCGTCTTGCCTTCCGCGTCGCCAAGTGTGACGCCGAGCACCTTTGCGAGCGTCGGCGCGATGTCGCGCATGTCGATCGCACCGAGATCGCGGCGCGGCACGCCCTTGCCCGCGATCAGAAAACTCGCCTGCATCTGCGGCAGCGCGGGATCGTAGCCGTGCATGCCGCGGCGGCGGCTCGGCGTCAGGAGCGGCGCTTTCGGATCGGGCGACGTTTCGAAGCCGGGTTTGAAATCGACGTGGAAGTCGGCCTGCGGATTGGCGCCGGCCGTCGCGATCGCGTCGCGTTCGATCACGCGCGCGATGCCGTTCGCCGCGTCGTTCGCGAGGCTTGCGAGCAACCCGCGCACGCGTTCGCGCAACGCTGCGTCGGCGCCGTCGCGCAGCACGACGTCGGCAGAGCCGCCGGCGATCCACGGCGCGGCGTCCCAGGCGACGACGTTGCCGGCCGCGTCGAAACGCATGAGGCCCGCCTTCGCGAACGCGTCGACGAGATTCACGTCGACCGACACGCGCGCGAAGCCGTGATCGGACACGACCGCGACGACGGTCTCGGAATCGACCTTGCGCGCGGCGTCGACGAGACGTCCGACGATCGCGTCGATGCGCGCGAGCACCGCGTAGCCCTCGGCGCTGTCCGGGCCGCGCTCGTGCTGTTCGTGGTCGAACGCCGTGAAGTACGCGGTCATGAATTGCGGTTTCTTGCGCTCGATCAGCGCGATCGCGTGGCGCGCGCGCGTCTCGTCGCCGGCGATGCTCTCGTCGATGCCGTCGGCATACGGGCCGGCCGCCGCTTCGAGTTCGTCGACGAGGCCCGGCGTCGCGAGCGCGCGCAGGAGCTTGCGATCGTCGGGCATGCCGGTGCGCCAGATCTGCGGCAGGTTCGCGTCGATCGCGGCGCCGACGCTCGTCGGCCAGTGCACGTTCGCGGTCGCGAGGCCCGCCTTGCGCGCGGCGTCCCACAGCGTCGGCACGCGCACGTCGCTCGCGTACCAGTACCAGCCCTGCGCGTTTTTCAACGACGGATCGAACGTGAGATTCGACACGATGCCGTGGCGCGCCGGCGCGACGCCGGTCAGGAGCGTCGCGTGGCTCGGATAGGTCAGCGTGGGCATCACGCCGCGCACGCCGCTCGCGTGTGCGCCCTCGGCGCGCAGGCGGCGCAGGTTCGGCAGCGGCGCGTCGGCCGGCTTGCGCGCGAGTTCCACCGGGCGCAGGCCGTCGATCGAAATCAGCAGCACGCGCGCGGCCGACGCGGGCGTCGCGAATGCGAGCGCGGCAACGGCGAGCGGTACGAACAGGCGGCGTAGCGTCATGATGGCGGACTCGTGCGGAAAGCGCGCATCGATAGCAGCGGCGCGTGAAACCGCGATGACGCGCGTGCCTTGCGGCTGACATCCGCGCGATCGACACTGCGGGCGGTCCTTCCCCGAGAGCGACCTCGGCACGGGCCGCCCTTCCCGCGCGGGCGGCCCGTGCCGCGCTGTCGCGCGTACACTCGACGCATGAACGCAACGCCGCTACGCATCGAATCCGGCGAACTCGTCGCGCTGCGACTGTTCGACGTCGCGTATGCGATCGACCTCGCGCACGCGCAACGGTGCTGGGCCGAACACCTCGGCGAAGGCGGCAGCCGATCGCGGCTGCGCGCCGCGCCCGACAAGGCGCTCGCGTTCGACGTGCCGCCGCTGCTGCTGACCGTGCGCACGGTCGACGTCGCGCTCGGCGCCTGGCGCGCGCAGGCGACGGTCACCGCGCGGCTGTACGACTTCGGCGTCGTCGCACTCGCGTTGCGCGTCGCGGTCGCAGGTGTGTCGTGGGACGAATTCTCGGCGCGCTTCAACGCGCTCGACGCGGCGGCGAACGACGCGCCGTGGCCGCAATGGCTGGCCGAAGTGCGCGCGATCGTCGCGCCGGCGCTGCAGCGGCCGAGCGTGTCGAGCCTGCAGGAAGACTATCTGTTCGGCATCGTGCAGGCGCTCGACCGCCCGCGCAGCGCGGCCGAACTGCGCGACGAGGCCGATCTCGTGGCGCTGCTCGGCGGCGAGACGCGGCCGTTGTCGGAAGGCGCCGCGCGCGAACTGACGCAGCGCAGCTTTTCGTACTACGCCGACGACCTCGTCGTGCTGACCTGGGATCGCGCATTCATCTACGAGCCGCGCGGCGACTCGGACGTCGCCAACGTCATCGAGGTCGCGAACGCGCAGCTCGTCGAACTGCGCTACTACGACGAACTGCTCGACGACGAACTGCCGCTGATGTACGACCGCGTCGAACACGCGCGGGGCGCCTCGTCGCTGTTCGCGTCGCGCCGCTTCGCGCATCTGGCGCGGCGCCTGTACACGCTCGTCGCCGAAGTGACCGAGCTGACCGAAAAAGTGGACAACGCGCTGCAGGTGACCGAGGACGTGTACCTCGCACGCGTCTACAGCGCGGCGCTCGAACAGTTTCGCGTGCCGACCGTGGGCGCCGCGGTCGACCGCAAGCTCGCGATCATCCGCGACACGTATACGGCGCTGTACGACGAGGCGTCGAGCCGGCGGGCGGAGATACTGGAAATTGCGATCGTGCTGTTGATCGTGACGGAGATCGTGTTGGCGTTGGTGAGGCATTAGCCGTCATAACGGCGAGAACCCGATTCCGATGCGATCGTGGGCGTCGCTCCCTCATCCCGACCTTCTCCCCCAACACGGTTGGGGGAGAAGGCGCCGAGTGTTCAGGCACTGCGTCGCTTAAGCCCTCTCCCCCAAGCTTGTCTTGGGGGAGAGGGTTTGGGTGAGGGGGCGACGCCGAGGTATTCGTTGTGCCAAACCGCAGCGGGCGCAGGCCGGAATGACAAGTGGAGCCTTACCGCCGAGTCAGCTCGCCAATCTTCACCGCAAGCGGTTCATTCCCCTGCTGCACAGCCAGCTTCTGCGCCGTCTGCCCCGCCGCATCCGCGATCGAGAAATCCGCCCCGCGCGCCGCGAGCGCGTCGATCACCGCGTCCTTGCCGAACAGCGCGGCGAACATCGCCGCCGTCTGTCCCGCCGCGTTGCGCGCATCGACCGCCGTGCGCGGTTCGCGCAGCAGCCGCAGCACGATCGCTTCCTCGCCCTTGAAGATCGCGCCCATCAGCGCCGTGTTGCCGCGCTTGTCGCCGACGTTCGGATCGGCGCCGGCGGCGAGCAGCACGTCGACCGACGCCGTGCGGCCGTTGTACGCGGCGAGGATAAGCGCGGTGTAGCCGCTCTCGTCCTGTGCGTCGACGCGTGCGCCGGCGCCGATCAGCTCGACCACGAGCGACGCGTCGCCGGCGCGCGCCGTTTCAAAAAGATACTTCTGCACCTTGTCGGCCTCGATCGACGCCGACGTCGCCGCCGTCGCGATGACGCCCGACCACGCCGCGAACACGAATGCTACGAGTTTCATGGGGAGTTCCTGTCATGCGGCAAAGGTTGCCCGGCGGCGCCGCACCGTCCTGGGAGAGCGGCCACGCGACGCCGCCGGGCTACGCCCGGTTACTCGGTCAGCGCGTCGGACGCGCGGCGCACCGCCGCGAGATCGCCCTTCACCGCCTGCGTCAGACGCGTGCCGTAGTCGGCATCGGCCTTGTAGAAATGCGACAGCATCGCGAGCTTCGTCGCGGCGTCGTCGACCTGGCCCAGGTCGCCCGCGAGATTCGCGATCAAGTGCTTCTTCGCGGTCGCGTCGAGCGTGCGATAGAACTCGCCGGCCTGGCGGAAATTCAGCGTGCGATGAACGCGCGTCTGCTGCGTCGTGCCCGACAGCGGCAGCGCGCTGTACTTCGCGCCGGCCTGCTCGGTCATCGGCACGCGCCGGCTGGGCTGGTAGTTCACGTCGGTGACGGTCGTGCCGACATTCGCCGCGCCGTCCTGGTTGCCGTTGAGCACCGCCGCGCGCGGCCGGTTGATCGGCAGCTGCAGGCCGTTCGTGCCGACGCGGTACAGCTGCGTGTCGGCGTACGAAAAGATGCGGCCCTGCAGCAGGCGGTCTTCCGACGGTTCGATGCCCGGTACGAGGTTCGCCGGCGCGAACGCGCTCTGTTCGGTTTCCTGGAACACGTTCGACGGATTGCGGTTCAGCGTGAGCGTGCCGATCTTCGTTTCCGGCACGCCGGTCCAGATCTTCGTCGCGTCGAGCGGGTCGTAGTCGAACGCGGCGAGTTCATCGGGTTTGAGCACCTGGATGTACAAATCCCATTGCGGGTATTCCTTGCGCGCGATGGCGTCGACGAGATCGCGCGTCAGATGATTGAAGTCGCGCGACTGCACGTCGGCCACGCCTTTGGCGTCGAGCGTCTTGACGCCCTGCCGGCTCGCCCAGCGGAATTTCACGTAGCGGTAGTCGCCGGCCGCGTTGACGAACTTGTAGGCGTGCACCGAGCTGCCGTCCATGAACCGGTAGCCGACGGGCGTGCCGAAGTCGGTGTAGACGCGCGTGAGCATGTGCGTCGATTCGGGCACGTGCGAGAAGAAATCGAATACGCGGCGCGGGTCCTGGATGTTCGTCGCCGGCGACGGCTTCAACGAATGCACCATGTCCGGAAACTTGATCGCGTCGCGGATGAAGAACACCGGCAGGTTGTTGCCGACGAGATCCCAGTTGCCTTCGCTCGTATAGAACTTCGTCGCGAAGCCGTGTGGATCGCGCAGCGTTTCGGGCGAGTGCTGGCCGTGGATGACGGTCGAGAAACGCACGAACACCGGCGTCGTCGTGCCGTTGACGAATACCTTCGCCCTGGTCAGCGCCGAAATGTCGGCCGTCGCGACGAACTCGCCGTGCGCGCCGGTGCCGCGCGCATGCACGACGCGTTCGGGTATCCGCTCGCGGTCGAAGCGCTGCAGCTTTTGAATCAGTTGCACGTCCTGCAACAGCGTCGGCCCGTTCGGACCGGCCGTCTGCGAGTTCTGGTTGTCGCCGACCGGCGCGCCGTTGTCGCGCGTCAGCGTACCTTCCGCGGCGGCCGTTGCCGTGGCGGCGATCATGACCAGCGCCGCCCACCGCATCGTATTCGTCATCAACATGGCATTCCTCAGTGGTGTATCGAGGCGATGCCGCTCTCCCGGTGGCGAGTATCGGCGGTGCGCACGCGCACCGGGAAATCAATTGATGCGATGACTTCGATAGCCGACGACTATCGCTCTGCGCGCGTCGGCACGAGCCCGTTGCCGGACGCCCACTGGTTGACGTCGTCGCGCCGGATCGCCGCGGCCATGAGGCCGGGGAACGCGTCGGGCGTGCACGCGAACGACGGCACGCCGAGCGCCGCGAGTTTCGCCGCGAGCGATTTGTCGTACGCGGGCCTGCCCTCGTCGCTCAACGCGAGCAGGCAGATGAACTGCACGCCCGCGTCGACGAGCTCCTGCGCGCGCGCGAGCAGCTTCGTCTCGACGCCGCCTTCGTACAGGTCGGAAATCAGCACGAGGATCGCGTTGCGCGGTTCGCGGATCAGCGACTGGCAGTAGCTCACCGCGCCGTGGATATCGGTGCCGCCGCCGAGCTGCACGCCGAACAGGAGGTCGACCGGGTCGTCGAGCTTCTCGCTCATGTCGACGACCGCGGTGTCGAACACCACGAGCTTCGTCGCGACGGCGGGCAGCGTCGCCATCACCGCGCCGAAGATGCTCGAGTACACGACCGACGCGGCCATCGACCCGCTCTGGTCGATGCAAAGAATCACCTCGCGCTGCGGCCGGCGCGACTTGCGCCCGTAGCCGATCAGCTGCTGCGGCACGATCGTGCGGTATTCCGCCTGCCAGTGCCTGAGGTTCGCGCGGATCGTGCGGTTCCAGTCGATTTCGGCGTGCCGCGGCCGGCGGTTGCGCCGCGCGCGGTCGAGCGCGCCGCTGATCGCCGAACGCATCGGTTCTTCGAGCTTGCGCATCAGTTCGTCGACGACCTTGCGCACGACGATGCGGGCGGTTTCCTTCGTGTTCGCCGGAATCACGCCAGAGAGCGCCACGAGATTGGCCACCATGTGCACGTCGGGCTGCAGCCCTTCGAGCATTTCCTTTTCGAGCAGCATCTGCTTCAGGTTCAGCCGCTCGAGCGCGTCGCGCTGCATCACCTGCACGACCGACGCCGGAAAATACTTGCGGATGTCGCCGAGCCAGCGCGCGACGTTCGGCGCGGAGCCGCCGCGACCGCCGCGGCGGTTGAGACCGTTCGCGCCGTCGGGTTCGTACAGCGCCGCGAGCGCGGCGTCGATGCCCTGCAGGCCCGCGCCGAGTCCGCCGCAGCTGTCGGCCGCCGCGCCGCCGAGCACCATGCGCCAGCGCTCCTCGCGCGTCGTCGGCACGGCGCCGATATCTTCGTTCGTCTCAAGCGTCATCGGCCACTCCGAGCAATTCGCGCAGCATCGGCAGCGCACGCTGCGCGCGCGCGTCGTTCCAGTCCGGCGCCGCAGCGGCGGCAGCGCTCGCGCCCTGCGGCCGGCGCACGCGTTCGCCGAGATCGCGCCGTTCGGCGTTCTCGAATTCGCTGAACGTGCGGCGCAGCAGCGGTATCACTTTCAAGAAATGCGCATCGCCGAGGCCACTGACCCAGGCATCGATCAGCCGCCACACGCCGTCGCTGTGCAGCAGCACGGCCGCGTTGCGATTCAAGAACCCGTCGAGCCAGTGCGCCGCCGCGAGCGGTTCGGCGCCGGTCGACAGATTCAGCGACAACTGCTGCGCGACGGCGTCGGCGTCGAACGCACCGGCGTCGAGCAACAATCGCGTGGCGAGGCCGCGCAGCAGCGGCGCCGCGCCGTCGGCGAGCGCGATCGTGCGCAGCGCGCGGCGCCACGCGGCGGTCTGTTCTTCGCCGTTGCGCAAGGCCACCGCGCGATCGGCCGCGAGCAGCGTCGTGCGCGCGGCCTGCGCGGGTTCGCCGTCGAGTTCGCGCACGGCCAGCGGCACGCCGACGCAGGCGCGCAGCAGCATGCTGTCGAACAGATGGCCGACGAGCGCGGCGTCGGTATTGCGCACGTTGCCGTAGCGATGCACGTTCGCGAGCGCCGGCAAAGCGCCGAGCAGCGCGAGCGGATCGGCGTCGGTCGCCGCGCGCGCTTCGAGTTCGCGCGACACGCGTTCGACCGCGGCCGGCAGGTTGGCCAGCAGCACGGCGTCGACGAGGCTCGCGAGATCCGACAGCGCCGGCGCCTGCCGCGCCTGTTCGTCCGCGCGCGCGGTCGCGGCGAGATCGAGCGTGTGGCCGTAGCGGCTCGCGACGATGATGTCGACTTCGTAGCGCGGATCCCACGCGAGATCCCACAGCTCGTGGAACGTGCCGCGCGACGAACGCCCGGCCGTGGCGAGCGCGCCCCAGCCGATGCCGATCAGGTTCAGGCGATGCAGCAGCCGGCTGCGCGCGAGATCGGTCTCGTTGCGCAAGTCCAGATCGATACGTCTGGACAATGCCTCGGGCTTCAGGCGCAGGCGCCTGCACTGCGCTTCGAGATCGCGCTGCAGCGGCACGGTCGGCACGGCCGGCGGTACGCTGCCGAGCGCGTCGCCGATCATCAGCGCGTCGGCGATGAGGCGCATCGGCGCGTCGTCGCCGTTGCAGATGACGCTCTTCGTCGCCTCGTTGAGTTCGGCGAGGCCGGGTGCCGGGCGCTCGCGCAGCGCGGCGAGCGCGTCGGCGAGACGCGACGCTTCGATCAGATGCGCCGACGAGCAGTCGAGCTCGTGCTCGCGCAACAGGCGCGCGACGCGCGCGAACCAGCCGACGGCGCGGCTGGCCGGATCGCCGCTGCGCCACAGATATTCGTACCAGCCGGGCGAGGCCACGCCCGCGCCGTAGCCGCTGCGCGCGGCGAGGTGCGCGTACGTCCACGGCACCCACGTCGACTGCGCCTTGAGTTTTTCCACGCCCTTGAGCGTCGCGCGGTCGGCGCTCGCCGTCACGTCGGCGGCGAGCGCCGGCACGTGCCACGCGCCGCAGACGACGGCGATACGCGCGAATTCCTTGCGCGCGTCGCGCAGCGCCGAGCGCATATGCGCCTCGCGGATCGCTTCGTGCGCGTCGTTGCGACGCGACTTGAGCGATGCGTGTTCGCGCACCTCGGTCATCGCCTGCGCGATCGCGTCGAACAGGCCTTCGCCGTCGCCGCGCTCCTCGACCATGTGGTTCCACCAGCTTTCGCCGTCGCCGTAGCCGGCGGCGTGCGCGAGCCAGTCGAGCGGGTCGTCGGGCACGTGCTCGTCGGGCGTTTCGTTCGCGTCGATCGCCTCGTCGGCTTCGCGCAGGTTCGACGCGACCGGTGCCGGCGCTTCGTCGGGCGATGCTTGTTCCGACGCCTCAGCCGGATTTTTTCCGCGCGTTGCCACGCGAGCGTCGTACCGGCCGGCACGTCGATGAAACGCACCGGCACGCCGGCCGCGCGCGCCCACTGCATCGCCTGCCACTCGGGCGAGAACACCGCATACGGATGAAACACCGCGAGCTGCGGATCGTCCGGGCAGTGCGACAGCAGCGCGACCGGCGGCACGAGGCCAACGTCCGCCAGATGCGCGAGCAGGTCTTCGCTACCGGCCGGGCCTTCGATCAGCACGCAGTCGGGCGCGAGCGCGGCGAGCGCCTTGACCAGGCTGCGCGCGCAGCCCGGCCCGTGATGGCGGATGCCGAACAGCGAAACGTCGGCCATGTCAGACCTGTTCGCGGAACGCGCGGTACAGGTCCTTCCAGTCGCCGCGTTCCTTGACGACCGTCTCGAGGTATTCGGTCCAGACCACCTGGTCCTGCACCGGATCCTTGACGATCGCGCCGATCATGCCCGATGCCATGTCGTTGGGCCGCAGCACGCCGTCGCCGAAGTGGCCGGCGAGCGCCATGCCGTTGTTGATGACCGAGATCGCCTCGGCGGTCGACAGCGTCGAACTCGGCGACTTGAGCTTCGACTTGCCGTCTTCGGTCTGTCCGTTGCGCAGCTCGCGGAAGATGCGCACGATGCGCGTGACCTCCTTGATCGCCGGCGGCTCGGCCGGCAGCTGCAGCGCGCGGCCGAGTTCGCCGACGCGCTTGACGACGATCGAGACTTCTTCCTCCTCGCTCGACGGCACCGGCAGGATCACGGTGTTGAAGCGGCGCTTGAGCGCGCTCGACAGTTCGTTGACGCCCTTGTCGCGGTTGTTCGCGGTGGCGATCACCGAGAAGCCGCGCGTCGCCTGCACTTCCGAGCCGAGTTCGGGAACCGGCAGCGTCTTTTCCGACAGCACGGTGATCAGTGTGTCCTGCACGTCGGCCGGGATGCGCGTGAGTTCTTCGATGCGCGCGATCTTGCCGATGCGCATCGCGTGCATCAGCGGGCTCGGCACGAGCGCCTTTTCGCTCGGCCCGTGCGCGAGCAGCTGCGCGTAGTTCCAGCCGTAGCGGATCTGCTCTTCGCTCGTGCCGGCCGTGCCTTGCACGAGCAGCGTCGAGTCGCCGCTGATCGCGGCGGTGAGATGCTCGGACACCCACGACTTGGCCGTGCCCGGCACGCCGAACAGCAGCAGCGCGCGGTCGGTGGCGACCGTCGCGATCGCGATTTCCATCAGGCGCGGATTGCCGATGTATTTCGGCGACACGACGAACCCGTTCGCGAGCTTGCCGCCCATGAGGTACGTCAGCACCGCCCACGGCGACAGCTGCCAGTTTTCCGGCCGTTGCCGGTCGTCGACTTTTTTCAACGCATCGAGTTCTTCGGCGAACTGGTGTTCGGCATGCTGGCGCAGGACGGCGGAGTTCATGGGCACCTCGGCGGCAAATCGGAGAAGGTTCAGGGAACGGAATGGAACAGCCGGCGCAGCGCGACGATGCGCTCAATCGAGTGCAGGCACGTATCCATCGACGGCGTTTCTTCGGCGTGGCGCGGCAGCGCGCGCCAGACGCGCAGGGCGTCGGGGTGCAGGATCGCAGCCAGTTCGACGAGCTGGCCGCGCAGGCCCCAGTCGTTGCGGAAGGCGTCGCTCCCGATGAGCTCGGGCAGGTCCGCGACGAGCGCTCGCGAGAACGCCGACGACAGCGTCGCGCCGAGCGCGCACGAGACGACGACGTCGGCGAGCGTGCCGGTCTTGGCGAGTTCGCCGATCGCCGTGGCCCAATGGCGTTCGCGCTCGCCGGCCGGCAGCCGCGCGAGCAGCGCCGCGCGCTGGTGCTTGAACAGGCCGTGCTTCGCGTCGAGCATCGCGTCGATCCAGTCGGCGTCGTCGTCGCGCAGGCGTTCGAGCCAGCCGCGGTGCAGCGCGCCTTTCCAGTCGCTCTTGCCGCTCCACGCGACGAGTTCGGCCGCGCTCATGCCGGTGTGGCGCGTCCACCACGACAGCGGCACGAGGCGCACGAGCTGGTACAGCCACCACGCGCGCTCGCCGAGCGCGTCGTGCTGCGGGCGTGTCGCTTCGATGGTCGCGGCGGCCCAGCCGGGATCGGCGTCGGCCGGCGCGTCGACGCGCCAGGTGGTCGACATCAGGCCGCGCTTGGCCGTCACGAGCGACGCGAGCCACGCGGCGAGCCGCTGCGCGTGCGCCGACTCGGGCAACAGCGCGAGCAGCGACGCGGCGGTCTGCCGCACGTCGCGCGCGCGATCCTTGAGCAGCGGTTCGAGTATCGATGCGTCGTCGGCATCGAGGCGATCGCCGAGCACGGCGACGAGTTCGTGGCGCTCCTTCGCCGGCAGTTCGGGCAGCTGCGCGCGCAGCATCTCTCTCGCGCGCGCCGGTTCGCTCGCGCGGATCGCGCGCAGCAGCGCCAGGCGCTGCGCGAAGCTGCCTTCCTGCCACACGCGGTCGGGATCGTCGCCGTCGCCCGCGCCGCCGGCGGCGTAGCGCCAGTCGGGATTGAGCGCGGCGAGCCACGCGCCGCGCGCACCGAGCGCGAGGGCCAACGCATCGCGCAGCGCGGCGTTGCGCTGGCCGGCCGTCAACGCAGGCGGCAGCAGCGCGTGCGGCAGCACGGCGCCGATCTGCGCGACGCGGCGGCAGGCTTCGTCCTGCAGGCGTTCGGGACCGTTGTCGAACGCGTCGGCGAGCGCGCGCGTCCACGGATGATCGTGCGGCAGTGCGCGTGCGTCGTCGGGCGCGGGTGGCGGCGGCGCGGCGGCCGTCGCGTCGAACTCGACGGCCGCGCGGCGGCACGCGGCGTAGGCGCCGACGCCGCGCGCGAACGTCACGGCCGCGTCATCGTGCGGCGCGCGTTCGACGAGCGTCGCGAGCGCGCCGTCGAACGGCGGCGCGCCGTTGCCGACGCCGACGAGCGCGTGCTTGAACCAGGCCTGCGTCATAGCGCGTCCTCCGCCGTCCAGCGTTGCCGCGGGCTTTGCGCGGCCCACGCCGCGAGCGGGCGCAGGCGGCGGCCGTCCCATTCGCCCATGACGCTGAGCGGCTGCCCGCCGCCGAACGCGAGCAGCGACCAGGCGGAAGCGTCGCCGATCGCGAGGCGCACGTCGCCGGCGCCGGTATGCAATCGCCATGCGTCGTCGTGACGCGCCGGCGTCGATCCGGCGAGCACGAGCGGCACGCACGGCAACCACGGATTCGCGGCGAACGCATGCGATGCGGCGTCGACCGCGCGGTCGACGTCGGCATCGTTGACGGTGTCGACGGCGACGGCCTGCGCCGTCGCCGCGAGCGCGCGCAGCGGGGCGCTGCCGGGGAAGTAGCGCAGCGTCGTCGCGTACGTCGCGCCGCTGGTCCACGCGCCTTCCCAGCCGCGACCGCCGTAGGCGTAGTCGAGCAGCAGCGCGTCGCGGCCGGTGTCGAGTCCGCGCAGCCAGACGCGGCGTTCGTGCAGGCGGTCGTCGCGTTCGAACTGGCACTGGCCGAGCACGCGCCAGCGGTCGGACACCGGTTCGCCGAGCGCGGCGACGTCGTCCTTGTCGTAGACCCAGCCGAGCGCGGTGCGCACGTCGGCGAGCCGCGCCGGCGACAGCGCCGCGCGGCGCATCACGCCTTCGTGCGCGAGCTGCAGCAGCCCGAATTGTTCGATCGCTTCGCGTTGACGATCGAGGCCGCCGTTCAACGCCTCGATCGCGTCGAGCAGCAGCACGGAAAGACCCGGCGCCTGCGCGTCGACCATGCGCGCGGCCATCGCGCGCGCGTCGCGGCGCTGCTCGTCGCCGAACGACGCCAGGCCGCGGCGGAACTGGTCGGCGATCCAGCGCGAGAGCTCGGCCGTGCCGGCTTCGATGCGTTTCCAGCGGCCTTCCTCGCGCTTCGCCGCGCTCGCGGCGGCGGCGGCGGGATCGGCGGCGACTTTCGCGGCCGCGGTCTCCACGGCTTTTTCTTTCTTCGCCGCGCGATCCTTGCGCGACGACAGCCATTCGTCGACCCAGGCGGGCCGCGCGGCGCCGGCGAACGTCGCCGCCGACTGCACGTACATCAGCAGCAGCGCGAGGCCGTGCTTGCACGGAAACTTGCGGCTGGGACACGAGCAGCGCGTGGCGAGCGTGGCGCGTTCGGCCTGGGCCTGATACGGCTTGGCGCCGCTGCCCTTGCACTCGCCCCAGATCGCATCGTCGTCGGCGCCGAACGACACCCATTTCGCGGCGCCGGTGAGGCCGCCGGCCGCCTTGGCCGAGGCATCGTCGGGCGCGAGCGCCAGTACCTGCTCACGTGTCAGCGCAGTATCCATGCAAGCGGATGCGTCCTTGCCGAAGGTCCGCCGAGCATAGCGCAGCGCAATCTCAATTTATCGGACGGGTTTACCGATCGGAATGGGGCCATTGGAAGCAGAGCGCGTAGCCGTCCGGATCGGTCACGTACAACTGCTTCATGCCGTACGGCGCGACGGTCGGCGGCCGCGCGTCGACGCCGCGCTCGCGCAGGAACGCGTAGGCCGCGTCGACGTCGGGACAGCCGAAATACAGGCCGGTGTCGTCGTGCGCGGCGACGCGCGCGGGATCGGGCGTCGCGGGGCGATCGTGCGCCTCGTAGCGGGTGTTGAGCATCAGGTACGCGTCGCCGAGGCGAAGCTGCACCCAGTCGGCGTGGTCGCCGGGCGACGACGAGGCGTCGATCGAGAAGCCGAGCGTGTCGCGATAAAACGCGAGCGACGTCGGCATGTCGAACACCTGCAGCAGCGGACAGACATGGCGCAGTTCGAGCGGCATGCGGGTCTCCGGCGGCGGCGGATGTGTGATGGTCGCATTGCGGGGTGGCAGGCGGAAGCCTCGAGGGAGGCTTCCGCGGTGGCGGGGCTAGGAACGGGTGATGACGAGGCGGCCGGAGGCGACGCGGACGGTGACGAGGTCGCCGGGCAGGAAGCCGGCGTTGATGAGCCAGATGCCGCAAAGACGGATCTGGGGGACTTCGCGTGGGAGGTGTGCCTGATCCACGGCCGGGTAGTAGGCCGTACCGATGCGGATTTGCTTTGTGGAAGATTCGCGTGACGTATGATTTCGCTTAGCCATGATCCACTCCTTCGAGGTGGTTTGTGGTTAGCGAACGGCGTGGAGGCAACCGCGCCGTTCGCGCTTTGCCCTTCAAGCGATTGGTCGCTGTGGGCGACCTTTCAGAGAGCACCGCGCGGAAGGCCGTCAAGGATTCGGTTTTATCGAACTTGCGCAGTCCTTGACGGCCTGAGCACGGTGCTAGGCTGAGACGACCGCAGCGAGCAGTTGTATTGCGCTCAATGCCGCGAGCTTTGGCTTCTCGCTGAGACAGAATCGCAACGAAGAACTGAGCGCGGCCCCCTCACCCAACCCTCTCCCCCAAAGGCGTTTGGGGGAGAGGGCTATGCGTGGCGTGACTTGGTGTTCATGCGCTTGCTTTGCGTAAAAAGCGGGATACCGGACTTCGCCGGTATGACGGCTCTGGTCGATAGGCCGCGCAAGGCCGTCAGGTCGATGCCATGCGAAACCTGTGAAGCGAACCCTGAACGGAACGACGTCATGACAGAGCCCATCGACCCGACCGACCACCACCCGCGCCACCGCATCAACCTGCTCGACACGGAGCTGAGCTACGTCGACGTGGGTGCCGGCGACCCGATCGTCTTCCTGCACGGCAACCCGACCTGGTCCTACGTCTGGCGCAACGTCATCCCCCACGTCGCCGACATCGGCCGCTGCCTCGCGCCCGACCTCGTCGGCATGGGGCAGTCGGGTCCGTCCGCGACCGGCACCTATCGCTTCATCGACCACGCCCGCCATCTCGACGCGTGGTTCGACGCGCTCGCGCTCGAGCGCGTCGTGCTCGTCGTGCAGGCGTGGGGCTCGGGTCTCGGTTTCGACTGGGCACGGCGGCATCCGTCGCGCGTCGCGGGCATCGCGCATATGGAATCGCTCGTGCTGCCGCGCCGCTGGGAAGACTTCCCCGGCACGCGCGCGCAGGTGTTTGCCGACCTGCGCGGCGAACGCGGCGTCGCCATGGTGTTCGACGACAACTACTTCGTCGAACAGGGACTGCCGCGCGGTATTCGACGCACATTGAGCGACGCGGAAATGGCGATGTACCGCATGCCGTTCGCGCGGCGCGAGTCGCGACAGCCGATGCTCGACTGGGCGCGCGAGCAGCCGATCGGCGGCGAGCCGGCCGACGTGCTCGCGATCGTCGAAGCCTACGGCGCGTTCATGGCGACGACGTCGATACCGAAGCTGTTCGTCAACGCCGATCCGGGTTCGCTCGTCACCGGCGACGCGCGCGACTTCTGCCGCACCTGGCCCGCGCAGCGCGAAGTGACGGTGCCGGGCCTGTTCACGGTGCAGGAGGATTCGCCGCACGCGATCGGTGCGGCGTTGCGTGAATTCGTCCTGGCGCTGCGCGGCGGTTAGTCACCCGGCCATATCGGCGGATCGTTCGCGTTCGGGTTCTCCACGACGTGCCCGTAGCGGATCGTGCGCAGTACGCGCACGGTCTTCAACTGGTCGGGCGCGTTCTCCATCGCGAGCGGATCGGCCGACAGCATCACCATGTCGGCGTACTTGCCGACCTCCAGCGTGCCGCGCTCGTTCTCCATGCCGTACTGCCACGCGGCGTGGACGGTCACGGCACGCAGGCTCTCGCGAATCGAGATGCTCTGGTCGCCGGGCGGCAGATTGTCGTCGATCAGCACCGCCGGGCAGCCGGCCGTCTTCGCGCTGACGTACCACGGCATCTCCTGCGCGCGGCGCGTCTTGGCGACCCACGCTTCGAACAGCGGATACGGCGTGGTCACCGGGCTGTCGCTGTGGAACGTCGAGCGCAGTCCGGCGCGGATCGACTGGCGCACCGGATACATGTTCACGACGCGGTCCTTGCCGAGCACCTGGTGGCATTCGGGCAGGCCCCAGAAATAGACGTTCTGGATCAGATAGCTCGCGGCGACGTCGCCGCGTTTGGCGAGACTTTCGATCTGATCGGTCGTGATCATCGGCGCGTGCAGCACGACGTCGCGCTTGCCGGTTGGCGCCGGCGACGCGGCGAGAATCGCGTCGACCGCTTCGGTGATCGACTTGTCGCCGTTCTGGTGGATCACCATCGGAAAGCCGTGCTTGTGCGAGATCTCGAGCCGCTGGTGCAGGTCGCGGCCGTCGACGTCGGGCAGGCCGGTGTACGGCTGCTTGAAGATGCGCTTTTCGGTGAACGGCCGATACAAGTTCAGGTACGGCGCGTCGAGGTTCGCCGTGAAGCCCTGCGGCGAGCCGTCGGCGAAGCTTTTCAGCGCCGCGACCGAGAGCAGCGGATTCTTCTCGCCGATCAGCGCGCGCGCGGCGAGGCCGGTCTCGAGCGTCTTGTTGAAGTCGGCGGACGCTGCGTCGTACGCGATGATCGCGACGGCGGTCGGGAACGGCGGGTACTGCGTCTGACCCGGCCGCAGGACTTCCTCGTACAGCGCGACGAGGCCGGCATTGGCCGCGCCTTCCTGCACGAGCGTGAAGCCGTGGTTCGCGTAGATCATCGCACCGTCGTGCATCAGCTTCGGGCCCAGGCCCTTGTTGCCCTTGAGCACGTACTTGCTCTGGAAATGGCCGGTGCCGTACAGGCACAGGTCTTCGTCGAGCTGGCCGATCCGCGCGAGCTCGGTTTCCTCCTCGGGGTTCGTCGTCGGCTGGTAGCACGGCTCGGTCGCGCCTTCGACGCCGCAGATGTTGAGCAGATTGAGCGCCGGCGTGTTGACGTAGCCGATATGGCCCGACTCGCTCGCGACATAGATCGGAACGGTCTTGGACAGCTTGTCGAGCTGTTCGCGCGCGCGGCCGTTTTCGAACGTGCGGCACGCAAAGCCGACGCCGTCCTTGGGCTTGCAGCCGTCGCCGCGGCCCAGGCGCGCCGGGTCGTAGTTGAACGCGAGCACCATCTTGAAGTCGGAGCGGCCCGCTTCGATGTCGGCGAGCCTGCGCTTGATGCGCGCTTCGACGTCGGCCTGCGTCTTCACCGGAATGAAGCAGTGCTGCGGATCGTCCGGCGTCTTGCAGCGCGGGTCGCCCGGATGCGGCTTGAAGTACATGTTGACGCTGGAGACGTCGATCCAGTGCACCGGATCGTTGTAGAACGCGTAGCCGGCCGTGTGCGAGTGCGCGTCGATGAAGCCCGGCATCACCGTCGTACCGGGTTCGGCGTGGATGACGACGGTGTCCTTGCCGACGAGCGCCTTGACCGCTTCGTCGGTGCCGATCGCCTGGATGCGGCCCTGCGACACCGCGACGGCCTGCGCCGAGGGCTTCGCATCGTTCATCGTGACGACGTTGGCCGACAGGATCACGAGTTCCGCGCGCTGCACCGGCTCGGCGGGCGGCGACGACGGTGGCGGCTGCGGCGGCGACGATGCGCAGGCGGCGACAAGGGCACAAAACGCGGGCACGGCGAGGCTACTCGGACGGCGCATGGCTGACCTCCGGAGGGCGGAATGGGAAAACCGAACACTTTCCCAAAGTAGCTCGCCGGACGTGAGCGTTTTGTCATTGCGCGCAAAGTCGCAATTGCGTTCTTCCCCCTCTCCCCCGACGGCTGTCGGGGGAGAGGGTCGGGGTGAGGGGGGGGCGCCGGAGTCTTCGTCTAGCTCTACGCAGTGCCGGGCGTCGCCCCCTCACCCTGCCCTCTCCCCCAAGCGAGCTTGGGGGAGAGGGTTCTCCAGGCTCAGCGCGACGAGACGTACTTCTCGCGCCGGATATGCGGCACCGGCAGCCCCGACTCCTTGAGCTGCGCGAAGGCCTGGTCGACCATATTGGGATTACCGCACAAGTACGCAATGTCGCCGGCCGGATCGGGCGCCAGCTCCGCCAGCAGGTTCTGCACGTAGCCGCTGCGGTCGTACAGGCGCGGCAGCGAGCGCTGTTCGCGCGACAGGCACGCGTAGAAGCGGAAGCCCGGGTTCTCGTGCTCGAAATCGATGAAATCCTGCGCGTACAGCAGTTCGCGTTCGCTGCGCGCGCCGAAGATCACGTAGACCTCGGCGCCGCGGTCGGCGATGACCTTGCGGATCTGCGGCAGCATCGCGCGGTACGGCGTGATGCCCGTGCCGGTGCCGACCAGCAGGTAGCGCTTGTTCGCATCGGCGTCGAACAGGCAGAAACGCCCGTAGGGGCCGCTCGCGTCGATCGACTCGCCTTCCTTGAGGTTGGCCAGCAGCTCGGTCGCCGCACCGCCTTCGACGTACGAGACGGCGATCTCGACGCGCTCGACCGGCGTCGCGTCGCCCGCGCCGATCGTCGCGACCGAATAGCTGCGCTTCGTCGGCTTGCCGTCGGCGTAGTGGAAATGCACCTGGATGAACTGCCCCGGCGCGAACGCGAACGGCTGGCCGTCGGCGCGCTCGAACACGAGATGGCGCACGCTGTCGGCCAGCATGTAGCTCGATACGAGACGTAACGGAAAATGTTCGGCCACGGACAGGAACCAATGAAGGGCAAAGGGGGCCGTATACTACCCGCCCCCATCCCGCCGCGCAGCCCATGAGCCCCGTTCCCGCGCTCGAAGTCGACCAACTGACCAAGACCTATGCCAGCGGCGTGCAGGCGCTCAAGGGCGTCTCGCTGACCGTGCAGCCCGGCGATTTCTTCGCGCTGCTGGGCCCCAACGGGGCCGGCAAGTCGACCCTGATCGGCATTCTGTCGTCGCTCGTCAACGCCAGCGGCGGCGACGCGCGCGTGTTCGGCCACTCGATCCACCGCGAGCGGCGCGCGGCGATGCAGATGATCGGGCTCGTGCCGCAGGAACTGAATTTCAACATCTTCGAGACGCCGTTCCAGATCTGCGTCAATTCCGCCGGCTTCTACGGCATCGCGCGCGACGTGGCGATGCAGCGCGCCGAGAAGTACCTGCGCGAGCTGAGTCTGTGGGAGAAGATGGACGCGCCGGCGCGCACGCTGTCGGGCGGCATGAAGCGGCGCCTGATGATCGCCCGCGCGATGATGAACGAGCCGCGCCTGCTGATTCTCGACGAGCCGACCGCCGGCGTCGACATCGAAATCCGCCGCGCGATGTGGCGCTTCGTCAGCGAGATCAACCGCGCCGGCACGACGGTGATCCTGACGACGCACTATCTGGAAGAAGCCGAACAGCTGTGCCGCAACATCGCGATCATCGACAAGGGCACGATCATCGAGAACACGTCGATGAAGCATCTGCTCGGCAAGCTCGACGTCGAGACGTTCGTGCTCGACGTCACGGCGAACGACGCGGCGCTGCCGGACGTGCCGGGCGTGCGCATCGTGCGCCTGGACGAGCACACGCTCGAAGCCGAGATGTCGCGCACGCACGATCTCAACTCGCTGTTCGCCGCGCTGTCGGCGCGCGGCATCACCGTCACGTCGATGCGCAACAAGGCGAACCGGCTCGAAGAGCTGTTCGTGCGCCTCGTCGAGAGCAACGCCGGCGTCGCCGCCGCCTGAGCCACGGAACCCAAAGCACCGCATGAACGCCTCGAACCATCTCGTCGCTCTCGGCACGATCGTCCGCCGCGAAGTCTCGCGCATCATGCGCATCTGGAGCCAGACGCTCCTGCCGCCGGCGATCACGATGACGCTGTACTTCGTCGTGTTCGGCAGCCTGCTCGGCAAGAACATCAAGATCCACGAGCACAGCTACATCGACTACATCGTTCCGGGCCTCATCATGATGAGCGTGATCCAGAACGCGTACGGCAACATCTCCAGTTCGTTCTTCGGCGCCAAGTTCGGGCGCTACGTCGAGGAAATGCTCGTCTCGCCGATGCCGAGCTGGGTGATCCTGACCGGCTACGTCGCCGGTGCCGTCGTGCGCGGCCTGATCGTCGGCGCGATCGTGCTGGGCCTGTCGTATTTCTTCACGCACACCCGCATCGCCCATCCGTTCGCGACGCTCGCGGCGGTGCTGCTCGCGGCGGTCGTGTTCGCGCTCGCGGGCTTCGTCAACGCGGTGTACGCGAAGAAGTTCGACGACGTCGCGATCGTGCCCACGTTCGTGCTGACGCCGCTGACGTACCTCGGCGGCGTGTTCTACTCGGTCGAGATGCTGCCGCAGCCGTGGCACACGGTTTCGATGGCGAACCCGATCCTGTACATGGTCAACGCGTTCCGCTACGGCCTGCTCGGCACGAGCGACGTGAACCTGTGGCTCGCGTTCGGCGTGATGGTCGCGGCCACCGTGATTCTCGGGGCGGTCGCGATGCGGCTGCTGCACCGCGGCGTCGGCCTGCGCGCGTAGCGGGCGCGGCCGGAGCGGCGTAAGCTGCGACGGCCCGCGTCCGATCGGGTTTCATGGGGAAAGGCAATGGATTTGTTCCGCAGTCTCGTCATGGCGGCGGCGCTCGCGTGCGCCGGCACCGCCCACGCTCAGGCGCTCGCCGAGCGCGCCGACGTCAAGGCGTTTCTCGAAGGGCTTCACTTTCAGTCCGGCACCGTGACGGTGCCCGAGGCGCATGCGACGCTCAAGCTCGCGCCGGAATACCGCTATCTCGGCGCCGCCGACGCGCAGAAGGTGCTCGAGCAGCTGTGGGGCAATCCGCCCGACGCCGATGTGCTCGGCATGCTGCTGCCGGGCGGCGAGAAGGCGCTGGTCAGCGAAAAATCGTGGGCGGTCGTGCTGACGCGGGAAGACGAGGGTCACGTCTCGGACGCGGACGCGTCGAGCACCGACTACGACAAGATGCTCAAGGAAATGCAGGCCGCGACGCGCGACTCGAACGCCGAGCGCAAGAAGCAGGGCTATCCGACGGTCGACCTCGTCGGCTGGGCCGCCAAGCCGCACTACGACCAGGCGTCGAGCAAGATCTACTGGGCGAAAGAACTGAAATTCGAAGGCACCGACAGCAACACGCTCAACTACGACATCCGCGTGCTCGGCCGCAGCGGCTACCTGAGCCTGAACGCCATCGCGCCGGTCAGCGAGCTCGCGACGGTCGAAACCGGTATGCAGCGCGTGCTCGCGATGACCGAATTCGACGAGGGCTATCGCTACGCCGACTTCAATCCGTCGACCGACAAGATGGCCGCCTACGGCGTCGCCGCGCTCGTCGGCGGCGCGCTCGCGTCGAAGGCCGGCCTGTTCGCGAAGCTGCTCGCGCTGCTCGTCGCCGGCAAGAAATTCGTCGGCATCGCGGTGGTCGGTCTGATCGCGCTGGTCGGCAAGCTGTTCGGCCGCAAGAAGGACTGAGGATCAGACACGGTCGGTCGCGTTGCGGCCGACCGTGAAGGGTCGCGGACGCGACACCGCGTAGCCCTGCGCGTAGTCGATGCCGATCGCGCGGGCGTCGGCGAGCGTCGCGGCGTCTTCGACCATTTCGGCGATCGTCGCCTTGCCCATGACCTGACCCACGCGCGCGATCGCCTCGACCATCGCGCGGTCGATGCGGTCGTGGCGCATGTCCTTGACGAACGCGCCGTCGATCTTCAGAAAATCGACCGGCAGGTTCTTCAGGTAATTCAGCGACGACATGCCGACGCCGAAGTCGTCGAGCGCGAAGCGGCAGCCGATGTCGCGCAGCTGCTGCATGAACTCGCCGGCGCGCGCCAGATCGGCGATCGCGACGGTCTCGGTGATCTCGAAACACACCGTCGACGGCGCGACGCGAAAGTGGCGAAATTGCTCTTTGGCATAGTGGATGAAATCGGCGTCGGCGAGCGACGCGCCCGAGAGATTGATCGCGCACAGCGCGACGCGTTCGGCGCCCAGCTCCTGCGCCACGGCGAGACGATGCAGCGTCGCGCGCAAGACCCATCGGTCGATCAGAGGCATCAGGCCGTAGCGCTCGGCCGCCGGAATGAACGTCATCGGCAGCACCGTGCGGCCCGACTCCTCCAGCCGCAGCAGCACTTCGAAATGCGCGCCCGCCGGCGCGATCGTCGACAGCGCGAGTATCTCCTGGCGGTACAGCCGCAAGCGGCCCTGGTCGAGCGCGCGATGCAGGCGGTCGACCCATTCCATTTCGCCGCGGCGCAGATTGAGCAGCGCGTCGTCGGGGTGGTAGCGGTAGACGCGGTCGCGGCCCTGGTCTTTGGCGACGTAGCACGCGGCGTCGGCGAGGCCGAGCACGTCGTCGCGCGTCAGCGGCGCGGCGCCCAGATCGAGGAGGCCCACGCTCGCGCGCACCGCGAAGCTGCGCTGGCCGAAATGGAACGGATGCTCGGCGATCGACTGGCGCAGCTTGTGCGCGACCTTGAGCGCGGCTTCCGGCGGACAGTTGTCGAGCAGCACCGCGAACTCGTCGCCGCCCAGGCGCGCGATCGTGTCGTTCTCGCGCACCTGCCGCTGCAGCAGCTTGCCGATCTGGCGCAGCAGCTCGTCGCCGGCCGCGTGGCCGGCGGTGTCGTTGACGAGCTTGAACTGGTCGAGGTCGATGTACAGCAGCGCATGCGGGCGCTGCGACAGGCGCGCCTGCTGCAGCGACTGATCGAGGCGCCGCTCGAATTCGTGCCGGTTGACGAGGCCGGTCAGGAGGTCGTGGCTCGCCTGGTACGACAGCGTCTCGGAATACTGCCGCTCGCGGCTGACGTCGCGAAACACGAGCACGACGCCGTCGATCTCGCCGGTGCGGTCGCGGATCGGCGTCGCGGTTTCGTCGATCGGCGTGCTGCCGCCGTGACGGCGGCGCAAGAGCAGCTTCGTGCCGAGCGCCACCGTGCCGCGCTCGCGCAGCACCGCTTCGACCGGGTCGCGCACCGGCGCACCGGTTGCCTCGTCGAGGATGTCGCACACGCCGGCGAGCGGCAGGCCGCGCGCCTGCGCGTTGGTCCAGCCGGTCAGCGCCTCGGCCACCGGATTGAGGTATTCGACCGACCCTTGCACGTCGGTCGCGACGACCGCGTCGCCGATCGACTCGAGCGTGACCTGCGCGCGTTCCTTTTCGGCGAACAGCTGCGCCTCGGCACGCTTGCGATCGCCGATGTCGGCGATCGATCCGCCGACGCGCACGACGCGACCGCTGTCGTCGCGCTCGGCATGGCCGCGCGCGCGCACCCAGGCGTGGTCGCCGTCGCGGCGGCGCAGGCGGCACTCCATGTCGAAGCGGACCCCGCGCCGGAAATGCCGGCGCAACAGGCGCAGGAGCGGCGCGCGATCCTGCGGGTGCACGCGCGCGAAGATCTCGACCGGCTCGCGCGGCGCCTGCGTGGCTTCAAGATCGAGCAATTCGTAAAAATGCGGCGAAAGATACAAGCTGCGTTCGACGCGGTCCCATTCCCACAGGCCGTCGCTCGAATCGGACACCGCGCGCTCGAAACGCGCCTCGCTGCGCTTGGACGCGCGTTCGAACGCGTCGCTTTCGAGCAGCAGCCGGCGCGTGCGCAGCACCGCGAACGCGACGAGCACAACCGCGATCGCGGCGATCACGAGGTTGAGCAGAAAGCGCGTGCGGCGCGACAGTTCGCCGAGCGCCTGCGAGAACGCGTTTTCGAGCGGCGTGAGCCGGCCGTCGAGTTCGACGAGGCGCGCGCGCGCCGCCGCGAGGTCGTAGTCGGGCGGCGTCGCGTCGGCGATGTGCGCGTGGATTTCCTTGCCGAGCGCGACGGCCTCGTCGATCAGCGTGTCGGCGCGCGTCCAGATCGCGACCGCTTCGGCGAAATCCGCGGTGCGGCTGAAGTTGCGAAACAGGCGCACCAGCGCCGGCACGTCGTCGGGATGGTTGCGTCCGCGCAGGAAACCGTCGCGCGTCGCCGCGTAGTCGGGGTCGCGGCGCTCGAGTTCCGCGCGTGCGGCGCGGTCGCCGAGCGAGACGTCGATCTCGCGCAGGAACGCGCGATGGTCGGCCGGATCGCGCGACCACGTATAGCGCTCGAGCGTCGCGAACGCCTGTTTCTGCGCCTTCGACCACAACCCTTCGCCGCCGACGTACGCGCGCGCGGCCGAGAGGATGTCCATGCTCGCGCCGAACAGCAGCACCAGCACCGCGACGATGCCGACGAACGGCCAGGCCAGCCGAAACAGCCGGCGCGCGCCGACGCGTTCGGGCGACAGCGGCGGGCCGACGAACATGCGTCAGGCGCTCCGGACCGGCAGGCGCGCGTGCTGCCCGCGATGCGCAAGGATCGTTTCGACTCGACGCGGCGACGGCATCGACGCTCCCCTGACATTCGTCGTTTCGACGCCGATATTAATTCACGACGGCGAATATCCCGTAAATGCGAAAACGGGAATTTGCCGCACTACCCTGTAAAATCCGACGGGATAATCGGCGCCGACGTGAAAGGCGCGTGAAGGCGATCGTCACGCTCTCGGTTTGGCGCGCGCGGTCGGCGTGGCGCTCCACGGATCGTCGGGCCACGGGTGTTTCGGATAGCGGCCTTTGAGTTCTTTTTTCACTTCCGGGTAGGTGCGCTCCCAGAAGCCTTTCAGATCCTGCGTGACCTGGATCGGCCGCTGCGCGGGCGACAGCAGGTGCAGCGTCACCGCGACGCGGCCCTGCGCGATGCGCGGCGTGTCGGCGAGGCCGAACAGTTCCTGCAGCTTCACCGCGAGCACCGGCGGCTGGCCCGGCACGTAGTCGAGCCGGCGCTCGTTGCCGCTCGGCACGCGCAGCGCGACCGGCGCGTGCGCGTCGAGCGCGCGGCGCTGGTCGTAGTCGAGCATCGCCGCGAGCGCCTGCGACAATTCGTCGGCGCGCAGCGCTTCGAGCCGCGATTTGCCGTCGAGATAGGGCGCGAGCCAGTCGTCGAGCCGTGCGAGCAGCGCCTCGTCGCTGACGTCGGGCAGGCCGAGTTCGGGACACCATTGCCGCAGCGATTCGACGCGGCGGCGCAGTTCGCGTGCATGGTCGGACCACGGCAGCGCGTCGAGCCCTTGCGCCTTCACCGCGGCGATCAGCGCCGGCACGGCGTCGGCGGCGGTCACGCCGACCTGGCGGCGGTCGAGCAGCAGCGCGGCGAAACGGCGCTCCTCGAACGCCTCGACGGCTTTCTTCGCGCCGTTCCAGCGCACCACGCGTTCGCGCCGGAAACGCTCGGCGTAGTCGCGCTCGAGCAGCGCCGGATCGAACGGCGCCGCGGAAAGAATGAGGCTGTCCTTTTCTTCGTAGCGCAGATCGAGCGCGACGAGCCACGGCTCGCCGAACAGCGCGGTGTTGTCGTGCAGGCGCACGCCGCGGCCGTTCGCGAGCGCGTAGCGGCGCGGATTGCCGGCGTCCTGCTTCGCCACGCGATCGGGAAAGGCATGCAACAGCAGGTCGCCGAGCGCATGGCTGTCGGCGACGCCGCGCGCGGGCGCGGCGTTGCCGAGCCGGCGGCGCCAGCCCTGGCTCGCCTGGTCGAGCGCGGCGAGCGCGCCGGCGTCGGCGTCGCGCGCCGCGCGGGCGCCGCCTTCGCGCCACGCGTGCAGCGCGGCGATGCGCGTGCGGAAGTCGTCGCTGCGTGCCGACTCGCCGCGCAACGGCGAACGCGCGTCGATCGCGGCGAGGATGTCGGCGATCAGCCCGCGCTGCGCGGCCGGCGCGCGCACGGCCGCGGCGGCGAGGCGCGGCGCGGTGCCGACGCCCAGCATGTCGCGTCCGAGCGCGGTGATGCGGCGCGCGTCGTCGAGCGCGCCGAGCAGTACGAGCAGTTCGCGCGACTGCGCGAGCGCGCCGGCCGGCGGCGCGTCGAGCCAGGCGAGCGAATCGGCGCCCCACGCGGCGAGTTCGAGCGCAAGACCGGACAATTCCACTTGTTCCAGTTCCGGTTTGCGCGACGGCTCCAGCCGCTGGCTCTGCGGCCACAGCCGATACGCGACGCCCGGCGCGACGCGGCCGGCGCGGCCGGCGCGCTGATCGGCCGACGACTGCGCGATCGACACCGTTTCGAGCCGCGTGAAGCCCGAGTTCGGATCGAAGCGCGGCTCGCGCGCGAGGCCGCTGTCGATCACCGCGCGGATGCCGGGCAGGGTGACGCTCGACTCGGCGACGTTCGTCGCCAGCACGATGCGGCGCGTGCCGGGGTCGGCCGGGCGCAGCGCCGCGCGCTGCTCGGCCAGCGACAGCTCGCCGTGCAGCGGCACGAGCGCCAGTCGCCCCGTGTCGACGCCGGGCAGCGCGCCGAGCGCGCCGCGCGTGCGGTCGATTTCGCGCTTGCCGGGCAGGAACACGAGCACGTCGCCGTCGGTTTCGGCGAGCGCGAGTTCGGCCGCGCGGCGCACCGCGAACGGCAGGTCTTCGTTCGGCCGCGGTGCGGGATGTTCGATGCGCACCGGAAAGCTGCGCCCGGCCGAGGTCAGACGCGGCGCGTCGAGCCAGCGCGCGACGCGCTCGCCGTCGAGCGTCGCCGACATCACGACGAGCCGCAGGTCCGGCCTCAGGTTGGCCTGCACGTCGAGCGCGAGCGCGGCACCGAGATCGCCGTGCAGATGGCGTTCGTGGAATTCGTCGAACAGGATCGCGCCGACGTCCGCGAGTTCCGGATCGCTCTGCAGGAGGCGCGTCAAGATGCCTTCGGTGACGACCTCGATGCGCGTCGCGGCGGAAACTTTCGCCTCGAAGCGGATGCGATAGCCGACGGTGCGGCCGACGTCTTCGCCGAGCTGGCGCGCCATGAACTCGGCGGCGGCGCGCGCGGCGATGCGGCGCGGCTCGAGCACGAGGATCTTCTTGCCGGCGAGCCATGCGGCGTCGGCGAGCGCGAGCGGCACTTGGGTCGTCTTGCCGGCGCCCGGCGGCGCTTCGAGCACGAGGCGCGTGCCGGCGGCGAGCGTCGCGAGCAGTTCGGGCAGGATTTCGCGGATCGGAAAGTCGGGCGAGGCGGGCGCGTTCACCGGCATAGGGTATGCGAAAACGCGAACGCCCCGCGATGCGGGGCGTTCGGTGTGCTTTGTATACTCTGTCGCCGGTCAGTTCGCCGGCGGCATATCGCAGGTCAGTCCGTTGATCGTGCTGCCGCGCTTCCAGGTGCGGCTGCCGCTCGTGCTCGAACCGCCCGGACCGCGTCCCGGCGTGTTCTCCGGCAGGCCATTCGCGGTCAGCCAGCTCATGCGCACGGTGTTGCAGTCGATGAACTCGAACGAGACGTCGCCCCAGGTCGCGCGCTGCGTATCGCCGCCGAAGCCGCCGGCGAAACCGCCGCCGGTGCGATAGATCGCCGGCGCCGTGATCGAGCGCGTCGGCGTGGCGGCGTTGGCGTTGCTGAGCGCGCCGCCGCCGCTGATCCAGTACGGCAGGCCGAGGCCGTCGAACGTGAACCACGCGAAGAAGAGATAACGCGACTGCGTGCCGACGACTTCGCCGACTTCGAGGTTGATGCCCTCGCCGACGTGATTCGGGTCGGTCCAGTTGCCGCTCATGTAGCCGTTGATCGGCAGCGGCAGCGCGGCGTCGGGATACTCCGACGGGCGATACGGATCGAGCGCCGACAGATCTTCGACGCTGTTGTTGCGGTACACGGACGTCAGACGGAACGGCAGGTTGAAATCCCAGTACGCCGTGGCCGAGCTGTTGCTCGGGAAGTTCTCGAGGACCAGCGTCGTCGAGAAGATCAGCGGCGTGTCGATGTCCTGGTTCGTGATGACCGTGTTCGGCTCCTGCGCGACGCGCACGAACTTCGCCGTGTTGCCGCCCTGCGTGAGGCGGAACAGCGGGAACAGCGGATAGAAGCTCGAGTCGCCCTCGTACTGCGACAGACGGCGCAGCGTCAGGAGCGTCACCGAATCGCCGCCGGAGCACGGCAGACGCCAGATGAACGCGTTGACCTGTTCGGTCTGGAACTGGCCGTTGGCGGTGTTGTACGCGTCGAACGTGAACGTGCGCGCATAGACGCGACCGCCGACCTGGTTCGCACCGGTCGGAATCGGCAGCGGATCGGCGATGCAGCTCGGCGGATACGCGCGATAGCTGTTGGCGATCGGCGAGGTGGCCTTGGCGACCGGCGCCGACGTGCTCGTCGCGCCTTCGAGCGCGAGCTTCGGCATCCGCGACGCGTCGAGTTCGGTGCGGCTTTCGCGCATCAGCGCGTTGAGCTCGGCCGCCACGCTGCGCATCGATGCGCCTTCGCGCGCCGGACCGCGGCCTTCGCCGTCGGCCGCGACCGCCGCGAACGCACCGCTCGCGAACGCCGCCGCGAACAACCATTTCAGTGCATGCATCTGTCTCTCTCCTTCAGAACTTGCGTAGCCCGCCGCGCGCGGCGGGATTCGTCCACAATGCCGATGAACCGCCGGCAGCATGGTTGCGAACGCATGAATTGCCTATGAACTTTGCCGCAATTCCGCGGTCGCCGCACGCGCGTGAAAGTGGCGGATAATCGGTTTCTTTGCCACGGCGTGCCTCATGCAACTGGTCGACATCGGCGCCAACCTGACCCACTCCTCGTTTCGTCACGATCTTGCGCAGGTGCTCGACCGCGCACGCGCCCACGGCGTCGCGCAGATGATCGTCACCGGCGCGAGCCGCGAAGGCAGTCCCGACGCGCTCGCGCTCGCACGCGCGCATCCGGGCCTCCTGTACGCGACGGCCGGCGTGCATCCGCACCATGCCGCCGAGTACGACGCGGAAACCGACGCGCTACTGCGCGAACTCGTCGCAGCGCCCGAAGTGCTCGCGGTCGGCGAAACCGGGCTCGACTACCACCGCGACCTCTCGCCGCGCCCGACGCAGCAGTTCGCGTTCGAGGAACAGCTCAAGATCGCGCTCGACTGCGGCAAGCCGCTGTTTCTGCATCAGCGCGACGCGCACGACGATTTCATGGCGATGCTGCGCCCGCTGCGCGACCGGCTCGGGTCGATCGTCGTGCACTGCTTCACCGGCACGCGCGAGGAAATGTTCGACTACCTCGATCTCGACTGCCACATCGGCGTCACCGGCTGGATCTGCGACGAGCGGCGCGGCACGCATCTGCGCGAACTCGTGCCGCACATCCCGGCGAACCGGCTGATGATCGAAACCGACAGCCCGTATCTGTTGCCGCGCAACTTGAAGCCCATGCCGAGCCATCGCCGCAACGAGCCGATGTTCCTTGCGCACATCTGCGAGGAGATCGCGCGCGACCGCGGCGAGACGGTCGAGGCGGTCGCCGCGTCCAGTACGGCCACCGCACGCGCCTTTTTCCGCCTCGAGACGGACAACGAAAGGAACCATCCGTAAAGCAACCGGTCAGAACGGCTCGGCATCCTATGCCGGTACCCACGCGACTCAGGCCAGCCCTCATGACCCGACCGAACCGCAGTCTTCTCTGGATGGGCGGCTTTCTCGCCGCCGTCGCCGTGCTCGTGGCGCTGATCGCGCCGCGTCTCGCCGGCGCCTTCCAGGCCAACCCGTTCTTCAACGGCGTGATTCTCGCGGTACTCGCGGCCGGCATCGTCGTGAACCTGCGCCAGGTGCTGATCCTCAATCGCGACATCGACTGGATCGAGCATTTCCGCCGCGCCAACCCCGACCGTCCGGTACCCGGCGAACCGCGGTTGCTCGCGCCGATGGCGCGCATGCTGTCCGGGCGCGAGCGCGGCGCCCGGCTGGCGCTCAATCCCAGCTCCATGCGCACGCTGCTCGACGGCGTCTATCTGCGCCTGGAAGAATCGCGCGACCTGTCGCGCTATCTGATCGGTCTGGCCATCTTCCTGGGCCTCCTCGGCA
Source organism: Tahibacter soli (assembly GCF_025717065.2). Classification (GTDB taxonomy): domain Bacteria; phylum Pseudomonadota; class Gammaproteobacteria; order Xanthomonadales; family Rhodanobacteraceae; genus Tahibacter; species Tahibacter soli. Next base: position 556,564 of record NZ_JAOVZO020000018.1, read on the forward strand.
CGTTCTGGGGCCTGCTCGCGACGATCCGCTCGGTGTCGGACATCATCGGCTCGCTCAGCATCGGCGGCGACGCCGCGGCGATGTTCGCGAACCTGAAAGACCATCTGCGCGAACCGCTCGGCGGCATGGCCACGAGCTTCTCCACGTCGCTGTTCGGCCTCGCCAGCTCGCTCGTCATCGGCTTTCTCGACCTGCAGGCCGGCCACGCGCAGAATCGCTTTTACAACGAAATGGAAGAGTGGCTTTCCGGCGTGACGAAGCTCTCGGCCGGCGGCGGGCTCGCATTCGAAGCGGACGCCTCGGTGCCGGCGTACGTGCAGGCGCTGCTCGAACAGACCGCCGACGGCCTCGAGCGCATGCAGCGCGCGATCGTCGACAACGACCGCGAGCGTCGCGCCGCGAACGAGCACATCGGCGAACTCAACGCACAGCTCGCCCGTCTGACCGAGTTCCTCGGCCGCGACGCGCGCGAGCGCCATGCGGGCGTCGAGGCCCAGGAAGAACTGCGCACGGTGCTGAAGACGCTCGCGTCGCAGCCGAACGGCAGCCAGCAGCTGTCGGACGACCTGCGCGCCGAGTTCCGCCTGCTGTCGCGCACGATCGCCGCGGCGATCGACGGGCAGCAGCGGCGTCCGGCGGCCGGTCCGGTCGAGCGCCGCTGATGCGCAGCCTCGCCGCCCGCCGCCGCGGCCTCGACATCTGGCCCGGCTTCGTCGACGCGCTGACGTCGCTGATCATGGTGATGGTGTTCGTGCTGATGCTGTTTGCGATCGGCCAGTTCGTGCTGTCCGACTCGCTCGCCGGCAAGAACCGCGCGCTCGACGATCTCAACGCGCGTGTCGCCGAACTCGCCAAGACGCTGTCGCTCGCGCAGAACACGAACCGCGCGCTCGATACGAAGGTCAACGAACTGTCGGCGTCGCTCGGCAGCGCGACGACCGAGCGCGATTCGTTTAAGACCGCGCTCGACGCCGCGCAGGCGCAGGCCGCGCAGCTGTCGACCGACATCGGCGCGCTGCAGGCGCTCAAGGCGCAGCTCGAAGCGGAAGTCGCGAGGCTCGCCGGCGAACTCGGCACGAGCCAGGACGAAGTCGCCAAGGGCAAGGAGCTTTCGACGCAGCAGATCGCGCAGATCGAACTCCTGAACCGCCAGCTGGCCGCGCTCAACGCGCAGCTCGCGCAGATACAGGCCGCGCTCGACGTCGCGAACAAGGACGCCAAGGCGAAGGACGTCAAGATCGCCGACCTCGGCAAACAGCTCAACATCGCGCTCGCGAACCGCGTCGGCGAACTCGAACGCTACCGTTCCGAGTTCTTCGGCCGCCTGCGGCAGGCGCTCGGCAACCGGCCCGATGTGCGCATCGTCGGCGACCGTTTCGTCGTGCCGACCGACATCCTGTTCGACACTGCGTCGGCGGAGCTGTCGGGGCCGGCGGCCGAACAGATGCAGAAGCTCGCCGACACGCTCAAGGAAGTGTCCGCCGAAATCCCGTCGACGGTCGACTGGGTGCTGCGCATCGACGGCCACACCGACCGGCGCCCGATCCACACCGACCGCTTTCCGTCGAACTGGGAGCTGTCGTCGGCGCGCGCGGTGTCGATCGTGAAGTATCTCGTCGTGCAGGGGATACCGGCGCCGCGGCTGTCGGCGAACGGTTTCGGCGAATTTCAACCGCTCGACGCGGGCGAGACGCCGGAGTCGTGGGCGAAGAACCGGCGGATCGAGATTCAGTTGACGAATCGGTAGGGCGCGTCGGCGTTTTGCGTCTTCTTTTCCGTCATCACGGGCACGCCGCAGCGAAAACCGAAACTCGAAGCAATCCTGCGCCGCGCCCCCTCATCCCATCCTTCTCCCCCAACGCGGTTGGGGGAGAAGGAGCCAAGGATTCAGGCGCCAGGCCGCTTGAGCCCTCTCCTCCAAGCTTGCTTGGGGGAGAGGGTTGGGTGAGGGGGCGGCGCGGAGGTCTTCGTCGGGGGCAATCAGTGCAGTACGAGGCAAAAAGCGGTTCGGCTCAAACCCGCCCCACCCGCATCGCCAGATCCCACACCACCTCGCGCGCCTGCGCGGCGTCGCCCCACGCCGCCGCGAAATCGTCTTCCATCTCACCGACCGGATCGACGCCGTGCGCCGCGAGGTATTTCTGCGTCGCCGACCACGAACGCAGATAGCCGAGAAACTGTGCGAGATTCCACGACACGCGCAGTTCGAACGCCGGCGCTGCGATGCGTTCGAACGGAAACGCGAGTTCGCGGTAGCCCGATTCCACCAGCCGCCGCTCCGGCGCCCAGTAGCTGTCGAGCACGTCGACGTAGAGCCGGTTCTTGACCGCGTCGACCGCCGCGTCGATGCGGCAGTCGGCATACGACCACTGCGCGACGACGCCGCCGGGCCGCAGCACGCGCCGCACCTGCGCATGGAACGCGTCGAGGTCGAACCAGTGCAGCGCCTGCGCGACCGTCACGAGATCGGCACTCGCATCGGGCAGCGAGCACGCTTCGGCGCGTTCGACGCGATATTCGACGTTCGGCGCGGGCTGCGCGTTGTCGATCTGCGCCGAACTGGGATCGGTGCCGACGACGCGCGCGTAGTGCGCCGCGAGCGCGACGCTCGCCTGACCGTTGCCGCAGCCGGCGTCCCAGGCGAGATCGCGTCGCGCGCATTGCGCGGCGAGCCACGCGAAGAGCGCGGGATCGTAGTGCGGGCGCGCTTCGCGATAAGTCTGCGCATGCCCCGAAAAGTGGTCCTTGAACGTGCCGGTCATCGCGAACGCCCGTCAGTTGCCGCGCCGCGCGAGAAACGCGATCTTCTCGAACAGCTGCACGTCGGCTTCGTTTTTCAACAGCGCGCCGTACAGCGGCGGAATCGCCTTGCGCGCGTTGCGCTCGCGCAGCGCCTCGACGCCGATGTCTTCGGCGAGCAGGAGTTTCAACCAGTCGAGGAGTTCGGATGTCGTCGGCTTCTTTTTCAGCCCCGGCGTTTCGCGCAGCGCGAAGAACGCGGTCAGCGCCTCGTGAACCAGGTCGCGGCGCAATCCCGGATAGTGCACGTCGACGATCGCCGACAGCGTGTCGGCGTCCGGAAAGCGGATGTAGTGGAAGAAGCAGCGGCGCAGGAACGCGTCCGGCAGCTCCTTTTCGTTGTTCGACGTGATGACGACGATCGGCCGGTGCTTCGCGCTGACGGTTTCGCGCGTCTCGTAGACATGGAAGTCCATGCGGTCGAGCTCGCGCAGCAGGTCGTTCGGAAACTCGATGTCGGCCTTGTCGATCTCGTCGATCAGCATCACCGCGCGGCGATCGCTGACGAACGCCTGCCACAGCTTGCCCGGCACGATGTAGTTGCCGATGTCCGACGCGCGCGCCTCGCCGAGCTGCGAATCGCGCAGCCGCGCGACGGCGTCGTACTCGTACAGGCCGTGCTGGGCCTTCGTCGTCGACTTGATGTGCCATTCGACGAGCGGCGCGTCGAGCGCGCGGGCCACTTCCTGGGCCAGGAGGGTCTTGCCGGTGCCGGGTTCGCCCTTGACCAGCAGCGGGCGCTGCAGCGTGACGGCGGCGTTGACCGCGAGTTTCAGCTCGTCGGTGGCGACGTAACGGTCGGTGCCTTCAAAACGCATGGATGACTCGCGCGGCGGAAAGGCGCAAGCATAGCGCCGGGCGGTCGCGGCCGCTCGGCGCCGGGCGAATGTCCGGCGCATCGACAACGCATGAAAAGCGCATGCGCCCGGCACGGCGCGGGCGCACGGTTACGGTCCCGTCCCCTGCGAGTCATCGCCATGAAACGAGTCGCCTTTCTCGTCGTTCTCGCCGCCGGCCTGGTTCCGGCGCTTCCCGCCGCCGCGCAGACCACGGTCGTCACGCTGGAAAACGGCGCCGAAGGCTGGGACGGCAACGCGCCGATCGAGCCGACCGGCGGCAATCCCGACGCCAACGCGCATTTCCTGCTCGAAACGTTCGGTATCCGGTACTCCACCGAGACCCACCCGGCGTTCATCGGCAACATGACGCTGCATCCGTCGATCACGGTCGGCGTCGACGCCGTGGCGCACTCGATCACCTATCTCGGCAACGAGGTGTCGCGCGACGTCGTCGTGGAGTTCCGCAGCCGCACGCTGGCGCAGAACGGCTACCCGTGGACGTCGGTCTGGTTCAATCTCGGCACGATCGCCGCCGGTACGCCATGGCAGAGTCTGTCGGTGACCGTCGCCCCGAACAGTGCCACGCTGCCGGCCGGCTGGGGCGGCTACGGCGACGAGGATCCGAAGACGTTCGAACCGCGCCTGCCGCCCGGCGTGACGTTCGCCGACGTCATGGCGACGGTCGACGAGGTCGAGTTCTCGACGTTCGTGCCGGGGTTTTTCTACGGTTTCACGATCTTCGACGCGCGCTTCGACAATTTCCGGATCGAACGCGCGCAAGGCGACGCGATCTTCGCGAACGGCTTCGAAACGGAACTCTGAGCGCGCGGGAAACGGGCGATCGCCCGTTTCCCGCCACCGTCTTCAGGTACGGCGCGCCTTCGCGAACGCGTCGGCGAACGCGTTGTTCGCCGGCGGCGCGGCGGCCGGCTTCGGGCCGTTGCCGCGCGGCTGGTCGCGACGCGGGCCGCGATCGTCGCGGCGCTGCGCCCCCGGCGCCATCGCGCTCTCGCGCGCGTCGCCGATCGGATCGTCCAGGCGCATCGTCAGCGCGATGCGCTTGCGCGGAATGTCGACCTCGATCACCTTGACCTTGACGACGTCGCCGGCCTTGACGACCTCGCGCGGGTCCTTGACGAACTTCGTGGACAACGCGGAAACGTGTACCAGGCCGTCCTGGTGCACGCCGATGTCGACGAACGCGCCGAACGCCGCGACGTTCGACACGCGGCCTTCGAGCACCATGCCGGGTTTGAGATCCTTCAGGTCCTCGACGCCTTCGGCGAACGCCGCGGTGACGAACTCCGGACGCGGATCGCGGCCCGGCTTTTCCAGTTCCTTCAAGATGTCGCGCACGGTCGGCACGCCGAACTTCTCGTCGGTGAACTGCTCGGCTTTCAGCGTCCTGATGAAGCCCGTGTCGCCGATGATCTGGCGTACTTCGCGACCGCAGGCCTTGATGATGCGTTCGACGACCGGATACGCCTCGGGGTGCACGGTCGACGCGTCGAGCGGGTTGTCGCCGTTCGCGATGCGCAGGAAGCCCGCGCACTGCTCGAACGCCTTGTCGCCCAGGCGCGGCACTTTCTTCAACTGTTCGCGCGTGCGGAACGCGCCGTTCGCGTCGCGGAACTTCACGACGTTCTCGGCGACGGAGCTCGACAGGCCCGCGACGCGCGCCAGCAGCGGCGCCGAGGCGGTGTTGACGTCGACGCCGACCGCGTTGACGCAGTCCTCGACGCGCGCATCGAGCGCGCGGGCGAGCTTCACCTGGTTGACGTCGTGCTGGTACTGGCCGACGCCGATCGCCTTCGGCTCGATCTTCACGAGTTCGGCGAGCGGATCCTGCAGGCGCCGCGCGATCGACACCGCGCCGCGCAGGCTCACGTCGAGTTCCGGAAATTCCTTCGCCGCGACTTCCGACGCCGAATACACCGACGCGCCGGCTTCGCTGACGACGACTTTCGCGAGTTTCAGTTCCGGATGCTTCTTCATCAGCTCGCCGGCGAGCTTGTCGGTTTCGCGCGACGCCGTGCCGTTGCCGATCGCGATGAGGTTCACGCCGAGCGTCTTGCACACCGTCGCGAGCTGCGTAATGGATTTGTCCCATTCGTTGCGCGGCTCGTGCGGATAGATCGTCGTCGTGCCGAGCACCTTGCCGGTGCCGTCGACGCACGCGACCTTGCAGCCCGTGCGGATGCCGGGATCGAGGCCCATGACGACCTTCGGGCCGGCCGGCGCGGCGAGCATCAGGTCTTTCAGATTGTCGCCGAACACGCGGATCGCTTCGTCCTCGGCGGCTTCGCGGCACTTGCCGAACAGGTCGAGCGCCAGGTGCAGGTGCAGCTTGACGCGCCAGGTCTGGCGGCACGTCTCGAGCAGCCACGTGTCGGCCGCGCGACCGCGCTGCGCGATGCCGAAGTGCGCCGCGACGCGGCCTTCGGCTTCGGCGTGGCCCTGGTCCGGCTCGAGCGTCGGTTCGAGTTCGAGATCGATGATGCCTTCGTTGCGCGCGCGGAACAGCGCGAGCAGGCGGTGCGACGGAATCGCCTTGATCGATTCGACATGGTCGAAGTAGTCGCGGAATTTCGCGCCCTCGTTCTGCTTGCCCTCGACCACCTTCGCACGCACCTGGCCGCGCTCGTGGAGCCAGCCGCGCAGCTCGCCGACGAGCGCTGCGTCTTCGGAAAATTCTTCGAGCAGGATCGCGCGCGCGCCGTCGAGCGCGGCCTTGACGTCGGCGACGCCCTTTTCGCCATCGACGAACGTCTTCGCGAAATCTTCCGGCGAGAGCGTCGGATCGCCGCGCAGGCCGTCGGCGAGCGGCTGCAGGCCGGCTTCGCGCGCGATCTGCGCCTTGGTGCGACGCTTGGGCTTGTACGGCAGGTACAGGTCTTCCAGGCGCGCCTTGGTATCGGCTTGCAGAAGTTCCTTTTTCAACTCGTCGCTGAGCTTGCCCTGTTCGGCGACGCTCGCGATGATCGCGGCGCGGCGCTCTTCGAGTTCGCGCAGGTAGCGCAGGCGCTCCTCGAGATTGCGCAACTGCGTGTCGTCGAGACCGCCGGTGGCTTCCTTGCGGTAGCGCGCGATGAACGGCACGGTGGCGCCGCCGTCGAGGAGTTCGATGGCGGCATTCACTTGCGCCGGCTTCGCGGCGATCTCTTCGGCGATCTTCTGTTCGATATTCAGCATTGGGCGTTCTTCGTGAACCTGAGGTCGGTGCGCGGCATCGATGCCGGCCGCGCAGTTTAGTGCATGCGCGCGCTCAGGCGACGCGACGCGCGCCGCGCTTGAGATGCACGAGCAGCAGCGAGATCGCCGCGGGCGTGACGCCGGCGATGCGCGCGGCCTGGCCGATCGTCTGCGGTCGCGCGCGAACGAGCTTCTGCGCGACTTCGGCGGAGAGGCCCGAAACCTTCGCGTAGTCGAACGCATCGGGAATCGCGGTTTCCTCGTGCCGGCGCGCGCGTTCGATCTCGCCCTGCTGGCGTTCGAGGTAGCCGGAATACTTCGCGGCAATTTCAACTTGTTCTGCCACGCGCGCGTCGCCGACGCCGGGACCCAGGCCCGGCACGCGTGCGAGCTTGGCGTAGTCGAGCTCCGGCCGGCGCAAGAGATCGAGCCCGTTGGTTTCGCGCGACACGGCGACGCCGAGCACCGCTTCGACCTCGCGTCCGAGCGCGTTCGTCGGCGCGGCCCACACGCCGCGCAGGCGCTCGGTTTCGCGCGCGATCGCGTCGCGCTTGATGCGGAACGCGTCGTAGCGCGCCGCATCGACGATGCCGAGCGCATGGCCGTGTTCGGTCAGACGCAGGTCGGCGTTGTCTTCGCGCAGCTGCAGACGATATTCGGCGCGCGAGGTGAACATGCGGTACGGCTCGGTCGTGCCGTTGGTGATGAGATCGTCGACGAGCACGCCCAGATACGCCTCGTCGCGGCGCGGCGTCCACGGCGCCTTTTCTTGCGTCGCGCGCGCGGCGTTGAGGCCGGCGAGCAGGCCCTGCGCGGCGGCTTCTTCGTAGCCGGTGGTGCCGTTGATCTGCCCGGCGAAGTAGAGACCTTCGATCGCCTTGGTTTCGAGCGACGCCTTGAGGCCGCGCGGATCGAAATAGTCGTATTCGATCGCATAGCCCGGCCGCGTGATGTGCGCGCGCTCGAAACCCTTGATCGACCGCACGAGGTCGAGCTGCACGTCGAACGGCAGCGACGTGGAAATGCCGTTCGGGTAGATCTCGACGGTATCGAGGCCTTCGGGCTCGATGAAGATCTGGTGCGCGTTCTTTTCGGCGAAGCGGACGACCTTGTCTTCGATCGACGGGCAGTAGCGCGGGCCGACGCCTTCGATCTTGCCGGTGTACAGCGGCGAGCGGTCGAGCGCACCGCGGATGATGTCGTGCGTGCGCTCGGACGTGTGCGTGATCCAGCAGTTGACCTGGCGCGGATGCTCGCGCACGTCGCCGACGAACGAGAACACCGGCATCGGATCGTCGCCGGGCTGCGCGTCGAGCCCCGAGTAGTCGATGCTGCGTCCGTCGATGCGCGGCGGCGTGCCGGTCTTCAGGCGATCGGTGCCGAGCTTGAGTTCGCGCAGGCGCGAGGCGAGCGTGGCGGCGGGCGGATCGCCCGCGCGACCGCCGGAATAGTTCGCGAAACCGATGTGGATCTTGCCGGCGAGAAACGTACCGGCGGTGAGCACGACGGTGCGCGCGCGAAAGCGCAGGCCCATCTGCGTGACGACGCCGGCGACGCGGTCGCCGTCGAGCATCAGATCGTCGACCGCCTGCTGGAACAGCGCGAGGTTCGGCTGGTTCTCGACCATGCGCCGGATCGCGGCCTTGTACAGCGCGCGGTCGGCCTGGCAGCGCGTCGCGCGCACGGCGGCGCCCTTCGACGCGTTGAGCATGCGCCACTGGATGCCGGCCTGGTCGGCCGCGCGGGCCATCGCGCCGCCGAGCGCGTCGATCTCCTTGACGAGATGCCCCTTGCCGATTCCGCCGATCGCCGGGTTGCAGCTCATCTGGCCGATCGTTTCGATGTTGTGCGACAGCAGCAGCGTCTGCGCGCCGCAACGTGCCGCGGCGAGCGCCGCTTCGGTGCCGGCGTGGCCGCCGCCGATCACGATGACGTCGTAGGTTCGGGAATAGTCCATGGCATCGGGTCGATTGCGTCAGGCCGCGAATTTTAGGCGCTACGGACGTCGCGCGCGACCGTCGACTCGGAAAACGATGCCGTGCCGGCTCACCATTCGTCGCCGTTGGCACGGCATGTGCACTATCTTTCTCGCACTCCCACCGACGCACGGCGTTTGCGAGCACGTCGATAGTCGGAATTCAGGGGCCGGCTCTGCGTCGGTGGGAGGACGCACCACGGCTGGCCGAGGCGAGGTCTTTCTTCAGGGGAGAGGCTGGCGCCCGGCGGTCGTAGGAACAGGGGGAATCCAAGAGGACCGTGTGCCGGGCGCCAGAACCGGTAGGACGCCGCAGATCGCGCAAGCGACTGCGGCGTTTTCGTTTGTCTGCGCCGCGCAAGAGTACCCTTCGCCCGCATTAGGAAACTGTGAACATTCTCTTAGATCGGTGTCAGGTGCACCGTACGGGTCTAGGTGCCCAAGCTGTCAAGAAACGACGATCGTCGTCAACACAATGTCATAGCTTTTCATCCGTGACCGATTGCGCAAATTTCCGCTGCTGGCACGCGAACTGCATCACAGTTCGCAGTCGAAGCACGACAGCAGTACGGAGTTTCCCATGGGTACCGTCGACACCATGATTCGCGTCAATCCGCTCTTTTTGCGACAGGACCTGCTGATCGAAGTCGGCCGCCTGGAGCTTGCGATCGAAGATATCCGCTCGCACCGCGCCGCGAACGAAGTGAGGCCGCTCGTCGCGCCGCTCGAATCGCGCATCGCGCGACTGAATGAAGCGCTGGGCCGTCTGACCGCCTGATCGCCGCCGATCGCCGGCAGGCGATCGCCCGCAAAACCCTCTCTCTCATCCGTGCCTCGGCTCGGATTTTCCACCAGCCTCGCGGCCTATACCGCGAGGTTTTTTTGGCCCCGAATACCGGAGGCGGCCGTCTCAGCGATCGCCTTCGCCGCCGCGACCGGCGGAACTCGGCGCGCGCGACGGCGCACTCGGCGCCGAGCGCATCGCGGGCGCCGGCGCGGAGCGCATCGCGGGCGCCGGCGCGGAGCGCATCGTCGGAGCCGGCGCCGAACGCATCATCGGCGCGCCGGCACCGCCGCGCTCCACGGGCGCCGCACGGAACGACGGCCCGTCGCCGCGACCCGATCGCACCGGCGCGTAGCCGCCGCGATCGCTTGAACCGGCGCGGAAACCGGCGTCGCGCTGCGGCGGGGTCGGCTGGCGCCAGGCGCGGTCGGGACCGCCGATCGCTTCGCGTCGCTGCGGCATCGATTCGTTGTAGCGGCCCGGCGCGGAAGCATCGCGATTCATCGGCGCGCGAAAACCGTCGCCGCGATCGTACCCGCGTTCGACATACGCCTCGCGTCGCGGGCCTTCGCCGCGCTGCACGCGCGGCTCGCCGTAGTACCGGTCGGGCGCACCGACACGGCGTGTCGGAACCTGCCCATCCATGTCACGGCCGTTGTTACGCAGTGACGCGCCGCCCGCACCACGCTCGCCGGCGAAGCCGCCGCGCGACGGCGCGAAACCGCCTCGACCCTCGTCGCCGCCGCGCAGCGACGGCGCCGCGGCGCCGCGACCGTTGATCGGCGCCGCATCGCGGCGCATCGAGGCGATCGCCGCCGATTCGGCGCGCCGGCTGCCGAAACGGTGGTAGTCCGAGTGACCGTCGCGATGGCGATTCCAGTACGCCCAGTCGTAGTAGCCGTCGTACCAGCTGTGCCGCCACGGCGAATACGCCCAGTACGGATAGCCCCAGCCGCCGCCGAAACCGTACCAGTTGGTCGGAAACCACGTCACGCCGTAGCGGAAGCCCGGCGCGTAGAACGGGTCGTAGTAGTTGTGATAGATCGGCCACAAGGCGTCGTAGTACGCGCCGTAGGCGATGTAGTCGGGCACGTAGTCGGTCGTCGCGCCGTAGTAGTAGTCGGCGCCGTCGTCGTGATAGGCGTAGCGCGGCTGGGTCGCGCAGCCGGCAAGTGCCAGCGCGGCGACAAAAGTAAGAAGTAGGCGGCGCATGACGGTCTCCCGGTGACTGCGTTGAGGCTAATCCCTGGCCGGTAAATTCGTGCTGAAGCGCGCATGAAAGTTATTTCAGCGGCGCCGGCGCGACGTTCCGAACCGATAGATGCCTTCTTGCGCCGACGGATTCAAGCCAGCGAACGTCGCAGGATGTCCGTCAGTTCAGGCGAGCGCGCCTGCGCGACGAGGCGTTCGAGGCAGCGGCGCATGCGCTCGCGCCGGTCCGGTTCGAGGCGGCGCCAGTCCTTGAGCGCGGTGGCGAGGCGCGCCGCGGTGGTCGGATTGATGCGATCGAGCCGTTCGAGCGCACTTTCCATCAGCGCGTAGCCGGCGCCGTCCGCGCGATGGAACGCGACGAGATTGCGCGCGGCGAACGTGCGCAGAAGCGCATGTACGCGGTTGGGATTGCGCAACGAAAACCGGGGGTGGTCGATCAGCGCGGCGACGCGTTCGACCGCGTCGCGCTCGGGAATCTGCGCCTGCAGCGCGAACCATTTGTCGAGCGTGATCGCATCGTCGCGATAGCGCTGTTCGAAATCGGCGAGCGCCTTGTGCGCCTGCGGCGCGGCCCGCAGCACGAGCTGCGCGAGCGCGGCCTGGCGTTCGGTCATGCCGGCGGCCAGCACGTAGCGCGTCGCGGCGACTTCGGCGCCAGCCTCCGGCTGCCAGCGCATCCACAGCGCGAGGCAGCGGTTGAGCAGACGCCGGCGGTTCTGCGACGCGCCGTCGAGCGCGCCGCGTTCGACGCGCGCAAGCGCCTCGTGCCGTGCCGCCGCCTGTGCGCCGACGCGCAGCGCCAACGCGTTCTCCAGCGCTTCCCGCGCGGCATGCACCGCGAGCGGATCGACCGGCGTGACGCGCTCGGTCAGCTCGATCACGTCGGGCGGCGTGACGAGTTCGGCGAGCAGCGCCGGATCGAGCGACGCGTCGTCGAACAGCGGCGCGAGCGCGTCGGCCCACACGGCCGTTTCGCGCTCGCCGCCGCCGCGCATCAGCGCGTCGAACGCGAGCCGCGCGAGCTGTTGCGATGCGTCCCAGCGATTGAACTCGTCGCCGTCGTGGCGCAGCGCGAACGCGAGGTCGTCGCCGGTGTACCCGGCCTCGAGCCGCACCGGCGCCGAGAACCCGCGCAGCAGGGACGCGACGCGCGGCTTTTCGATGCCGAGAAAACGGAACGCGCGCGACGCGCCGTCGAGCTCGACGACGCGCTCGGCCACGCCGCCGGTTTCACCGGCCATGCGCAGCGGCAGCGGCCGGCCGTCGTGGCCGAGCAGCGCGAGCCGGACCGGTATCGGCAGCGCGCGCTTGTGCGCCTGCCCCGGCGTCGGCGCGGTGTGCTGCTTCAGCGTCAGCGTATACACCTTGCTTTGTGCGTCGTAGTCGCCGCGCGCGCGCAGTTCCGGCGTGCCGGCCTGCTCGTACCAGTCGAGATACGGCGAAAGATCCGCGCCGTTCGGCTCGCCGAGCGCGGCGAGAAACTCCTCGATCGACGCGGCATGGCCGTCGTGACGGCGGAAGTATTCGTCCATGCCGCGGCGCCAGCCTGCGCGGCCGAGGCGGCCGGCGATCATGCGAATGAGCTCGGCGCCCTTGTCGTACACGGTCGCGGTGTAGAAGTTGTCGATCGCGCTGTAGCTCGGCGGCCGCACGGGATGCGCGAGCGGACCTGCGTCTTCGGGAAACTGCGCGCGGCGCAGGAGCTGCACGTCTTCGATGCGCTTCAACGCATGCGAGCCCATGTCGCCGCTGAACTCCTGCTCGCGGAACACCGTCAGGCCTTCCTTGAGCGACAGTTGAAACCAGTCGCGGCAGGTGACGCGGTTGCCGGTCCAGTTGTGGAAATATTCGTGCGCGACGATCGCCTCGACGTGCCGGTAGTCGTCGTCGCTCGAGCGCGCCGGATCGGCGAGCAGGTATTTCGCGTTGAAGATGTTGAGCCCCTTGTTCTCCATCGCGCCCATGTTGAAGTCGTGCGTGGCGACGATATGGAAAACATCGAGATCGTAGTTGCGCCCGTAGTGTTCTTCGTCCCAGCGCATCGCGCGCTTGAGCGCTTCCATCGCGTAGCCGCAACGGCCGATCGCATCGGGCTCGGCGTAGATGCGCAACGTGACCGCGCGACCCTCGGCCGTGACGTACGGCTCCTCGATCGATTCGAGACGACCGGCGACGAGCGCGAACAGATAGCTCGGCTTCGGATGCGGATCGTCCCAGCGCGCCCAGTGGCGTCCGTCGGGCAGCTCGCCGGCGCCGGCCGGATTGCCGTTGGACAGGAGCACCGGAAAACGCGCGCGATCGGCGCGCAGCGTCACGGTGTAGCGCGCGAGCACGTCGGGACGATCGGGAAAGAACGCGATGCGCCGGAAACCCTGCGCTTCGCACTGCGTCACGAGAAAACCGTGCTCGTCCGAGCCCGACAGATACAGGCCCTGCAGCGCGCTGTTCGCGGACGGGTCGAGTGTCGCCACGCTTTCGAGCACGCTGCCGTCGCGCGCGCGCGGCATGCGCAGCTCGCGGCCGTCCCATGTGTAGTCGTTCGCGCCGAGCTGCGCGCCGTCGAGCGCGAGCGACTGCAGCGCGAAGCCTTCGCCGTCGAGCGTCAGCACCTCGTTCTGCGCCGGATCGCGCGCGAGCGTCAGGCGCGAACGCACGATCGCCTCGCGCACCGAGAGGTCGATATCGAGTTCGATGCGCTCGACGCGCCAGGCAGGCTTGCGGTAGTCGCGCAGATGCACGACGGCGTCGCGGGAGGGATCGGTCATTCGGGCAATCGCCAAGCTGTGACTTCCGAGGCTAGCACGATAAAAATCGAGGCTGTATGGTCGTCGACCATGAACGCACAAATCATCACGCTCGATACCATTCGCGATGCGGCGGCGCGCATCGCGCCGCACGCCCACGTCACGCCGCTTCTGAACTCGCGCAGCATCGACGCGATCACCGGCGCCACGCTGCTGTTCAAGGCCGAACACCTGCAGCGCGTCGGCGCCTTCAAGTTTCGCGGCGCCTGCAACGCCGTGTGGTCGCTCGACGACGAAACGGCGCGACGCGGCGTCGTGACGCACTCGTCCGGCAACCACGGCGCGGCGCTCGCGCTCGCGGCGCGCACACGAGGCATCACCGCCCACGTGGTGGTGCCCGAGGACGCCGTCAAGTCGAAGGTCGCCGCGATCGAAGCCTACGGCGCGACGCTGCACTACTGCGCGCCGACGATGGCCGCGCGCGACGCGACGGCCGAGCGCCTGCAGCGCGAGACCGGTGCCGAACTCGTGCACCCGTACAAGGATCCGCGCGTCATCGCAGGCCAGGGCACGGCCGCGCTGGAACTCCTGACCCAGAGCGGCGGCGTCGACGTGCTGGTGACGCCGGTCGGCGGCGGCGGCCTGACGTCGGGCTGCGCGATCGCCGCGCACGGGCTCGATCCGCAGATCAAGGTGTTCGCCGCCGAGCCCGAAGGCGCGGCCGACACGTACGAATCGCTGCGTCAGGGACGCCACGTCACCGACATGGTGCCGAACACGATCGCCGACGGTCTGCGCGCGAACATCGGCGCGATCAACTACGACCTGATGCGACAGCACCTGGCCGGCGTGCTGGTCGTCAGCGAAGAAGAAATGATCGCGGCGATGCGCCTCGTGTGGCAGCGCATGAAGCAGGTGATCGAACCGTCGAGCGCGACGGTGCTCGCGGCGGTGCTGCGCTATCGCGAGCATTTCGCCGGCAAGCGCGTCGGACTCGTTGTTTCCGGCGGCAACGTCGATCTCGACCGACTGCCCTGGGTCGCCTGACCGCTACTTTTTCAGCACGCTGATGCCGACGAGCGCCGCGCCGATCAGCGCGATGCCGAACGCTTCGACCGCGCCCGGGCGCTCGCCGAGGATCGCCCAGGCGAGCAGCACGCCGGTCAGCGGCACGGCGAGGCTGGTGATGCCCGCGACGGTCGTCGGCAGGCGCTGCACGATCGTCGCCCACATCACCCAGGCCAGGCCCGACGCGAGGACGGCGTTGTAGGCGAGTGCGGCACCGAAATACGGCGTCCACTCGATCGCGCGCTCGGGCACGCATGCGGCGATGAGACACAGGCCGATTGCGCCGGCGAGCATCTGCCAGGCCGTCAGGCGCAGCGGCGAAATTCCCGTTTTCGCAAAAGTGCGTTTCGATACGACGACGCCGACGCCCCACGACAGGCCGCTCGCGAGCGCGAGCAGCGAACTGCCGAGCGTGCCCATGCCGTGCCACGGCTCTAGCACGAGCGCAAGCCCGAGCGCGGCGAGCGCCACGAACAACCATTGGCGCCGCGTCGGTTTGTCGCCGTAGCCGAACGCCGCGAGCAGCAGCACCCAGAACGGCATCGTGTAGGCGAGCAGCGCCGTCTTGCCGGCGCCGCCGTCGACGAGCGCCCACTGCACCATCGACTGGAAGCCCGTCGTCTGCGCGAGGCCCACCAACACGACCGGCAGCCACGGCGGCGGTTTCGGCGATTCGCGCTGCAACACCACGACGGCGAACAGCACGAGCGTTGCGAGCACGGCGCGCAGCGCGGCGAAATAAAACGGCCCTGCGTACTGCAGCACCTGCTTCATCACGATCCAGTTGTAGCTCCAGATCAGCGTGAGGAAGACGAGCGCGATCAGCGCGCCGCGGCGGGAGGCATCGGAAGTCATCGCCCCATTGTCGCGCGAACGCCGTGCGCGCCGCACCCGACCATCGGCGCATTGCTATGCTTGCGCATCGCCAGTCCCTGCCGGAGCCCGCCGCCTTGGTTACCGAAGTGATCCTCGCGTATCTGCATTTCGCCGCGATCCTGACGTTCGTGTGGTTCGTCGCCAAGCAGTGGACGCTGCTGCGCGCCGGGCCCGCCGCACTCGACCTGCGCCGCCTCGCGCTGTCCGACGTCGGCGTCGGCCTCGCGGCCATCGGCGTCGTCGCCACCGGCGTCGCGCGGCTCGCGTTCGGCGCCAAGCCGCTCGCGTTCTATCTGAAGAACCCGGTGTTCCATGCGAAGATCGGACTGTTCGTGCTGGTCGGATTGATTTCGATCGTGCCGACGATGCGTATCCTCGCGTGGCGCCGCGCGCACAAGGCCGACCCCGCGTTCCGCCCCGACGAGGCGGCTTGGCGCCGCGTCTGCCGCTGCGTGATGATCGAACTGCACGGCATCGCGCTGATACCGCTGCTTGCCGTGATGATGGCCCGCGCCATCGGCTATCGACCGTAGACGGAGAGAGACCATGATCATCGACGGCGTGCGCGCCATGGACCGCGCCACCGAACTGCTGTTGCGCTATTACACCGCGTTCAATCGCGGCGACTGGGAGGGCATGCTCGCGTGCCTCGCGCCCGACGTCGCGCACGACATCAACCAGGGCGAGCGGGAGACCGGCCGAGAGGCGTTTCGCGCGTTTCTCGATCGCATGCACGCAAGCTACCGCGAACAGCTGCGCGAGATCGTCGTCATGGCCAACAGCGATGGCTCGCGCGCGGCGGCCGAGTACGTCGTGCACGGCGAGTACCTTGCGACCGACACGGGCCTGCCCGAAGCACGCGGCCAGCGCTACGTGCTGCCGGGCGGCGCGTTCTTCGACATCGCCGACGGCGCGATCGCGCGCGTGACGAACTACTACAACCTCGACGACTGGCTGCGGCAGGTGCGCGCGTGACCGGCCGCTGCGCCTGGGCCGAGCACAGCGACGCCGAGCGCGACTACCACGACGCCGAATGGGGAGTACCGCAGCGCGACGATCGCGCGCTGTTCGAGATGCTGATACTCGAAGGCGCGCAGGCCGGCCTGTCGTGGCACACGGTACTCGTCAAGCGCGAGAACTACCGGCGCATCTTCCTCGGTTTCGACATCGCAGCTTGCGCGAAGCTGACCGACGCGCAGCTCGAACGCGCGCTCACGGACTCCGGCATCGTGCGCAACCGGCTCAAGGTCTTCTCGGTGCGCAAGAACGCGCAGGCGGCGCTCGCGGTAATCGCCGAGCACGGCGATCTCGCGTCGTACCTGTGGTCGTTCGTCGGCGGCGCGCCGATCGTCAACCGCAGGCGCGGCATGGGCGACGTGCCGGCGCAGACGCCCGAGTCCGACGCGATGAGCAAGGCGCTCAGGAAACGCGGCTTCAGCTTCGTCGGTTCGACGATCTGCTACGCCTTCATGCAGGCGACCGGCATGGTCAACGACCATCTCGTCGGCTGTCCGTTCCGGCGCGCAAAGTGAGGCCGCGATGACCCCGACGACGCATTATTCGCGCCTCGTGCGCGTGCTGCACTGGACGAGCTTCGTCGCCATCGCGACCGCCTGCGCGCTGGCCGAGCTGCGCGGCTTCGTGCCGCGCGGCACACCCGAACGCGCGGCGATGATGCAGTGGCACATGGCGCTCGGCCTTCTCGTGCTGGTGCTCGTGCTGCCGCGCATCGGCATCGCGCTGTCGCGGCCGGCGCCACCGATCGTGCCGCCGTTGTCGCGCGCCGTGCACTTCGTCGCGAAGGCGACGCACGTCGCGTTGTATGCGTTCCTGATCGTTCAACCGCTGCTCGGCGTGATCCTGACGCAGGCCGGCGAGCGCGCGATCACGCTGCCGCTCGTCGGCTGGCGGCTGCCGGTGTTCATCGGCGCCGACCACGACCTGCACGAACGCGCCGAGGACGTGCACGTGTTGCTCGGCAAGATTTTCTATTTCGTGATCGGCGCGCACGTTCTCGCGGCGCTGTGGCATCACTACGGCGCGAAGGACGACACGCTCAAGCGCATGCTGCCGGGCTGATCCGGCGTCATGCGCCGCGATCGCTTTCGAGCGCCTGCGTGCGGCGCTCGTTGCCGGCCGAGTCGGCCGCGACGACGAGCGACAGCCCCACGATGCCGAGCATGACGACGGCGGCGCCGACCGCGGCCCAGCCGTGCGGCCACGCCTCGGCGAGAAACCACACGCCGAGCACCGTCGAGAACAGGATTTCCGCGGCCTGCATCGCCTCGACCGCGCCCAGCGCCGTCGCGTCGTTCCTGACCATGCCGGTCGCGTGGAAGAACAGCACCGTCGCGATCGTGCCGGCCGACAGCGCGACGCCGGCGGCGAGCAGCGCTTGGCCGCCGCTCGGCCAGCCCGCGTCGGCGAAACCGTATAGCGCCACCAGTATCCAGAACGGCTGGCTCGCGAGCGTCATGCCGAACACGCGCTGCGTCGCGTTGAGCGACTCGCCGGTACGCTCCAGGTGCAGAAGGATCTTGCGGTTGCCGAGCGGATACAGGAACGCCGAGACGGTAACGGACGCGAACGCCCACCACGCGGTCGCATCGAAACCGCCTTTTGCATGGCCCCACTGCATCAGCACGACGCCGCCGACGATGACGACGCCCAGCCCCAGCGAGCGCTTGGGCAGCCGCGCGCGCGCGTCGCGGTAGATCAGGGGCGCCATCAGCATGCCGGCAATCACCGTGAGCTGGAACGTGCCGGCGATCAGCCACGACGGACCGCTCGCCGCCGCCCAGGTCAGGCACACGCAGAACGCGGTAAAGCCGATGCCGCTCCACACGAGCCACGCGACGGGATGCGCGCGCAGCGCGCGCCACACCGGCGCGAAACCGCCCTGCCAGCGCAGCACGAGCGCGAGCATCGGCAAGGTCAGGAAATAGCGCAGCGCCGCGGTCCAGGCCCAGTGTCCGCCGCCGACCGCCGTCGCGCGGTTGAGCACGTAGGTCGCGGTGAAGAACAGTGCCGAAGCCAGCGCGATGGCTACCGCGAGCGGGGCGTGACGGCGCATGGACGCTCTTCGGGTTCGCAGGTCGGACTCACGGTTTATCTTCGGCGCAGACGCGGTCGCGGCCTTCGCGCTTGGCGCGGTAGAGCTGCGCGTCGGCGGCGCGCATCAGCTCGGACAGGCTGCCGGCGCGCCATTGCGCCACGCCGATGCTGACGCATACGCGCAGGCGCTCGCCGCCGAGATCGAACGGCTGCGCCTGGACGAGCGCGCGCAGGCGTTCGGCCGCGGCGAGCGCGTCGTCGAGCGACTGTTCGGCGTACAGAATCGCGAACTCCTCGCCGCCGATGCGCGCGATCAGCTGTTCGGCGCGCGCATTCTGCTTCAGGATCTGCGCGATGCCGCGGATCACGCTGTCGCCGGCGGGATGGCCGTGCCGGTCGTTGATCGCCTTGAAGTGGTCGATGTCGACCAGCGCAAGCGTCAACGGCCGCGCGTGCCGCGTCGCGCGCAGGATTTCCTTCTCGACGAGCTCCTGGAACTGGCGCCGGTTGTACAGGCCGGTCAGCGGATCGGACGTCGCGAGCTGGTACAGCTCCTCGTGATAGCGCGCCTCGATCGAACCGCGCTCCATGAACTTGAGCACGCTGTCGCCGACGCCGATGTGATCGCCGTCGTGCAGTTGCGCCTCGACGATCGGCGCTTCGTTGACGAACGTCTTGTTGGTCGAATCGAGGTCGCGGATGCGATAGCCGTCGTCGTCGCGCCAGATGCGGCAGTGCCGCCGCGAGATGCTGCGATGGTCGATCGTCAACTCCACGTCGGGCGAACGGCCGATCACGAGCGGCCGGCCGTCGAGTTCGACGCGATGGCCCAGATCCTGGCCGTGGATGACGACGAGGCACGCGGACGCCGCACCCTCGGCGCGATCGCCGGGCGGCCGCGTACTGCGGCGCTGCGTCGTATTGTTCGTGCGCGGACCCATGGCGCGAGTGTAGCGGCAACCGCGCCGCCCGCCAGACGACCTTGGGCGCGTCGGCGCCTAGTGGCCCGTAACCGACAAATCGAAAGTCGCTCGCTCTTCCTGGCCGCGCAGTACTTGCTGCTCACTCAGCCAATAGCTTGTGCTATGGGCTTCGCTCCGCAACGGCGTCCCGCACGACCAGTCCTTCGCGATCCCTCTTCCGATTTGCCGGCTACAGGCCACTAGGCCGCGCGGCGCAACCGCACGACGAACGCGAACAGCACGAACAGCAGTACCGAAGCGCCGGCGCTGTGGGCCGTCGCTACCGGCAGCGGCAGGCCGAAGTGCACGTTGCTGACGCCGAGCGCGATCTGCACGCCGAGCGCGGCGAGGATCGCGATGCCCCAGGCGCCGAAGCGCCGGCGCAGCGCGACGACGGCGACGCCGATCAGGTGCCCCGCGACGACGATCGCGCCGATGCGGTGCACGAGCTGGATCGCGGTGCGCGCGTCGGCGTCGAGCACGCCGCCTTCGTAGTTCACGCCGATGCCGCGCCACAGCACGAACGCCTCGCGGAAATCGGTCGGCGGCCACCACTGGCCCAGGCACGTCGGAAAATCGGTGCCGCAGGCGAGCGCGGCGTAGTTCGCGCTGGTCCAGCCGCCGAGCGCGATCTGCAGCGCGACGAGCGCGATGCCGACGATCGCCATGCGGCGCAGCGGATCGGTGTCGACGCGCCCGCCCGGCGCGAGCGTCAGGCGCAGCGCGGCGTAGACCAGCAGGCAGAACGTCGACAGGCCGCCGACGAGGTGCGCCATCACGACGATCGGTTTGAGCTTCCAGGTGACCGTCCACATGCCGAGCAGCGCCTGGAACACGATCAGCACCGACGCGGCCGTCATCACCGCGGCGATGCGCCGGTCGCGGCGCCACGCCCAGAACGTGAGGCCGAACGTCGTCAGGATCAGGCCGCCGGCGAGGATGCGGTGCACCTGCTCGCGCCACGCCTTGTGCGATTCGAACTGCCGCTCCGGAAACGCCTCGTTCGCGGCCGAGATCTCGTGATCGTGCTTCGGCCAGGTGGCCTTGCCGTAGCACGTGGGCCAGTCGGGGCACGACAGGCCCGCGTTGGACAGGCGTACGAACGCGCCGAACACGACCACGAGCAGCGCGAACGCGACGGCGAACCAGGCGACGGATTTGCCGGAGAAGATTTTCATGAGCAGCGACCAGGCCATCGGGGAACGGGCGCAGCCGCAATGCGGCGGCGCCGGGCCGGCGATTTTAGCCGACCGGCGGGATCGCGGCTCGGCTCAGAAGAAACGGCGCAGCGCCGCAAGGAGCGCTACGCCGAGCGCGAGCGCCGGCGCGACAAAATGCCGCGGTGCCCGGCGCGGCGAGTCGGCGTGGCGAAGCGCGATCCCGGCGACCGCGGTCGATGCGCCGATGGCGGCCATCTGCAGCGCCAGCCGGTCGCCGGGCGCCGCCCAGGCGATCAGGCCGAACAGCAGCGCCAGCCAGAAGATCGAATTGCTCGAACGGACGAGACGCATGGCGGCAATCCAAGGCAGGTCCGCCATTGTCGCAACGTTCGCCGCCAATCCGTCTGTACGCTGGCGGCCGGTCGCTCAGCGTATCAGCCGCGACAGATCCTGCCGCACGCCCGCCGGATCGTAGCCCGCCTCGTAGCGCAGCATCAGGAGGCCCGCCGGGTCGACGATCGCGGCGGTCGCGCTGTCCGGCGTCGTCGGGCGCAGCTTCGCGAGCGGCGCCGAGTCGCTCCTGACGAATTCGATGCGCGGATACTTTTCGCGCAGCGCCGGCGTCGCCTCGACGCCGATCGCCGCGAGGCGCAGGCGCGTCGCCTTCTGCGTCATCAGCGACCAGATCTTCTCGGCCTCGGCGATGCGACCCTCGCACACCGCCGCGCAGTCCGGGCCGGCGATCACGACCAGCGTCCAGCGAAATTCGGTGTCGTCCCAGTGGTATGCGGCGCCGTCGGGCAGCGTCGCGGCGTCCGCCGCGACGCTCTGCGGCGGCTGGATCAGCGTGCCGTTGTTGCGCTTGTTCGTCGGCTGCCAGTTCGCCAGGTGCAGCCCGAACGCGATCAGCATCGGCGCGAGAAACACGCCCGCGACGGCGACGAGCTGCACTCGCTTACGGCTTTGTGGATTCATGGATTTTGCTCCTTGTTTTCTTTGCGCCAGTGCAGCACGACGAAGATGACGATCGCGGCCAGCGCGAACGAGAACCACTGGAACGCGTAGCCGCGGTGCTTCGCAGGCGGCATCACGGCGGGCGTCCATGCGCGCACGAGGCCGCTCGCGGCGTCGGGGTCGAGCAGCAGCAGGCGCGGATGCACGGCGGCACCGCCGAGATCGGCGCGGATCGCGTCGAGATCGAGGAATAGCGTCAGTTTCGGCCACGTCGTCTGCTGCGCCAGCGCATTGCCGCCGACGCGCAGGCCGCCGCCCGGCGGCGGCGCGTAGATGCCGGTCAGCACGGTTTCGCCGTCCGGCAGCGGCGGCAGCGGCGCCGGCGTCATGCCGGGCCGCGCCTCGAACCAGCCACGGTTGACGAGCAGGCGGCCCGAACCGCCGGCCGGCTCGAACACGGCGATCGCCATGCGGCCGACACGGCCTTCGCGCGTCTGTTCGTCGAGCAGGTACGAGCGCTCGGCGACGTAGCGGCCGCGCACCCGCACGTGCGGGTAGGTTTCGGCCGCAAGGTCGGCCGGAAGGTCGGCGAGATCGACGGTCGCGCTCGCCGCAGCCGCGGCGAACGAGGCCAGCAGTTGTTCTTTTTCGGCGGCGCGGCCGAGCTGCCAGCGCGCGAGGTTCAGAAACAGCGCGAGACCGGCCGCGAGCAGCAGCCAGGCGAACCACGACGGCGAGTGCCAGCGCCGCGTCATGACGCCGCAGGCCCGCCATCGCGCGCAGGCCTATAATCGGCGACGCGCAATTGGCGTGTCCGAGGTCGCTCCATCATGGCCGGCAAAGTCATCATCATCCTGTTCCTGTGCGTGATTCTCTACAACCTCGGGGCGGGCCTGTACTACATGATGGTCGACAAGGGGACCACCGATCGCACCGTGAAGGCGCTGACGCGCCGCATCGCGCTGTCGCTCGGATTGATCTTCCTGTTCATGTTCATGACCTGGATGGGCTGGATACAGCCGCACGACCTCGGCCGCTGAGCACCCGCCGCACCGAAAGCAAAAAAGCCGCGCGGTTGCGCGGCTTTTTCGTTGTACCGCCGGTGTGCGTGCGCTTACAGCACGTACACGAACATGAACAGGCCGAGCCACACGACGTCGACGAAGTGCCAGTACCACGCGACGGCTTCGAAGCCGAAGTGGTGGTCCTTGTCGAAGTGGCCGGCGAGGCAGCGGAACCAGATCACCGCGAGCATGATCGTGCCGAGCGTGACGTGCAGGCCGTGGAAGCCCGTCAGCATGAAGAACGTCGAACCGTACACGCCCGAGCCGAGCGTCAGGTTCATGTGCTGGTAGGCCTCGATATATTCGTGCGCCTGGTAGTACAGGAAGATCGCGCCGAGCACGACGGTGAGGCCCAGGAACACGAGCAGCTGCTTGCGATGACCGGCGCGCAGCGCATGGTGCGCGATCGTGATCGTGACGCCCGAAGTCAGCAGGATCAGCGTGTTCAGCAGCGGAATGCCCCACGCCGGAATCGTTTCGAACGCGCCGCCGATCGCCGACGGACCGTTCGTCGGCCACGCCGGCGCGTAGTCCTGCCACAGGTAGAAGTTCGTCAGCGCGCCGTCGCCTTCGCCGCCGAGCCACGGCACCGAGAGCATGCGCGCGTAGAACAGCGCGCCGAAGAACGCCGCGAAGAACATGATCTCGGAGAAGATGAACCACATCATTCCCATACGGAACGACGTGTCCACCTGATGGTTGTACATGCCCTTGATCGATTCGCGGATCACTTCGCCGAACCAGCCCCACATCATGTAGAGCAGGACCGCGACGCCGACGTAGAACATCGGCTTGCCCCAGCTGTGCTCGTTGAGCCAGTTGGCCGCGCCGATCATCGTCGTGAACAGCCCGATCGTGCCGACGGCCGGCCACTTGCTGCCGTGCGGTACGTAGTAGACGTTCTTGCCTTGTGCGGTCGCCATCGTCAAAACCTCAGTTACTTGTCTTGGCTCAGGGCGCCGGCGCGGCGACCTGTGTGGAATCGGCCAGCTTCTTCGTCGCGACGTCGTTCTCGTAGAACGTGTACGCGAGCGTCAAGGTGCTGACGTCTTTGGGCAGCTTCGGATCGACGACGAACCGCACCGTCATGCGGCGCGTCTCCCCGGCCTTGAGCAACTGCTCGGTGAAGCAGAAGCACTCGGTCTTGTTGAAATACAGCGACGCCGAATTCGGCGCCACGCTCGGCACCGCATTGCCGACGATGTCGCGGTCGGACGTGTTCGTCGCGTTGAAGAACGTCTCGGTCAGCTTGCCCGGATGCACCTTGATCTGCGTCAGCTCGGAGGCGAACGTCCACGGCAGCTTCGAGTTCGTGTTGGCGACGAACTGCACGGTGATCAGGCGCGACTCGTCAACCTGCATCGCATCGACGCTGCTGCTCGCCACCGCTTCGTTGTCGAGCTTGATGCCGAGCACGTGCTCGCACGCGATGTTGTAGATCGGCACGAGCGCGAAGCCGAACAGGAAGAAACCCGCGGCGATTTTCCACCCGCGCCGGCTCCAGCCTCGCGCTTCGATCGTTTCGGGCTGGTCGTGCGCGCTCATGCCAGCACCACCGCGCGGATGAAGAAGCCGATGTAGATCGCCGCGATCACGCCCACGGCGATCCACACCGTGCGGCGGATGGCCGGGCGGCGGTCTTTCGGATCGAAGCGGGCGGGTTCGGTGCTCATCGTCGTTTCGTCGCGCCGCCCGTGGTGCGGGCGGCGCGCGCATTCCTCAGTGCGTCACGTCGCCGTGCGCGAGCATCGAGGCGCGGATGACCGGCGGCTCGGTGAACGTGTGGTGCGGGGCCGGCGACGGAACGGTCCATTCCAGACCGTGCGCGCCTTCCCACACCTGCGTCGTGGCCGGCGCGCCGTGCTTCTTGGAGTGCCACAGCACCGCGAACATGATGATCGGCGAGGCGAGCATGCCGAACGCGCCGATCGAGCTTACGAGGTTCCAGTCCGCGAACGCGACGTTGTAGTCGGGAATGCGGCGCGGCATGCCGGCGAGGCCGAGGAAGTGCTGCGGGAAGAACAGCACGTTGACGAAGAACGTGCTCCACCAGAAGTGGAACTTGCCCCACTTCTCGCTGTACATCTTGCCGGTCCACTTCGGCCACCAGAAGTACACCGCGGCGATGATCGAGAACAGCGCGCCGGTCACGAGCACGTAGTGGAAGTGCGCGACGACGAAGTAGGTGTCGTGGTACTGGAAGTCGGCCGGCACCATCGCGAGCATCAGGCCCGAGAAGCCGCCGATCGTGAACAGGATGACGAACGCGATCGCCCACAGCATCGGGGTCTCGAACGTCATCGAGCCCTTCCACATCGTCGACACCCAGTTGAACACCTTCACGCCGGTCGGCACCGCGATCATCATCGTCGCGTACATGAAGAACAGCTCGCCGCCGAGCGGCATGCCGACCGTGAACATGTGGTGCGCCCACACGATGAACGACAGGAACGCGATCGACGCCGTGGCGTAGACCATCGCCTGGTAACCGAACAGCGGCTTGCGGCTGAAGGTCGGGATGATTTCCGACACGATGCCGAACGCCGGCAGGATCATGATGTAGACCTCGGGGTGACCGAAGAACCAGAAGATGTGCTGGAACATCACCGGGTCGCCGCCGCCGGCCGCGTTGAAGAAGCTCGTGCCGAAGAACTTGTCGGTCAGCAGCATCGTGACCGCGCCGGCGAGCACCGGCATCACCGCGATCAGCAGGAACGCGGTGATGAGCCACGTCCACACGAACAGCGGCATGCGCAACAGATCCATGCCCGGCGCGCGCATGTTGAGGATCGTCGCGATGATGTTGATCGCGCCCATGATCGAGCTGATGCCCATCATGTGGATCGCGAAGATCGCGAACGCGACCGACGAGCCGCCCTGCAGCGACAGCGGCGGATACAGCGTCCAGCCGCCGGCCGGCGCGCCGCCCGGCAGGAACAGCGTGAGCAGCAGCACCGTGAACGCGAACGGCATGATCCAGAACGACCAGTTGTTCATGCGCGGCAGCGCCATGTCCGGCGCGCCGATCATCAGCGGCACCATCCAGTTGGCGAGACCCACGAACGCCGGCATGACGCCGCCGAAGATCATGACCAGCGCGTGCACGGTGGTCATCTGGTTGAAGAAGTAGGGCTGCACGAACTGCAGGCCCGGCTGGGCCAGCTCGGCGCGGATCACGCCGGACATGGCGCCGCCGATGCAGAACATGATGAACGCGAACACCAGGTACAGCGTACCGATGTCCTTGTGGTTGGTCGTGAAGACCCAGCGATCCCAGAAGCCCTGCGGCTTGTGATCGTGGTCGTCGTGGTGAGCGTCGGCGGCGTGCGTGGCCATGGGCTTCAACCTCTGATCAAACTGTTAGCCCTGCGGCGCGGCGACGGGCGCCTGCGCTGCAGCGGGTGCGTTCTGGGCGGCGTTGGCGGCCTGCTGGCCGGCGAGCCACTGCTCGAATTCCGCCTTGGGCTTGGCTTCCACGACGATCGGCATGAAGCCGTGATCCTGGCCGCACAACTCGGCGCACTGGCCGCGGTACGTGCCCGGCTGCTCGATCAGCGTCCAGGCGTCGTTGATGATTCCGGGGATCGCGTCGACCTTCCAGCCGAGCGCCGGCACCCACCAGGCGTGGATCACGTCGTCGGCGGTGATGACGAAGCGCACCTTCGCGTTGGTCGGCAGCACCAGCGGCTTGTCGACGTTGAGCAGGTACGTCTGCTCCTCGCCCACCTTGACCGCGTGCGGGTCGAGGCCGGACTTGAGCTGGCGCGTGCGGTCGCTGTCGCCGTCGAGCTTGGACATGAAGTTGATGCCGGTGGCCTTGCCCTGGTAGTCGACGTATTCGTAACGCCACTTCCACTGGTAGCCGGTGACCTTGATCGTCAGCTCCGGATTCGACGTGTCGGCCGTGTGCACGAGGATTTTCGTCGCCGGCCAGGCGCATACGATCAGGATGACGATGGGGATGATCGTCCAGATCAGCTCGGCCACCGTGTTGTGGCTGAACTGCGCGGCGACGGCGCCCTTGGACTTTCTGAACTTGAACATCGCGTAGGCCATCGCGCCGAACACGATGATGCCGATGACGACGCAGATCCACAGCATCAGCATGTGGATGTGATACGCGTTGCGGGCCGTCTCGGTGACGCCCGGATGCATATTGAGCTGCCAGCGGTCCGGCAGGGTGCCGGCCGCCATCGCCATGCCCGCCGACAGCGTCAGCGAGGCCGCCGCGACGGCACGCCCCATCTTGTGCAGAGACTTCCGCGTATTTCGCAGAGACTTCATTGCCATCACCATTAAAGCCATCCCATTCCGTCCTGGTCGCCGCCGCATCCGCGAGCCCGGCCGGCGCCTTGAGGCCGCCCGTTCCGCACCCGTCGTCCGCCGCGCCGCTTTCGCAACCTTCAGCCGCCGGATCGACCGCCCGGCCCCGGCTGGTTCGGGCCCAGGCGCCGCAGCGGCGGAACCTTCGGCGCGCGCCGGCCTGGACGGCGGCACGCAGCGCTCGGGTTTCGCGGATACGGTGACCGGCACCGCCGCACGATCGAATCGGAAAAGCTCCGAACGCGACCGGCAGGCGGGCGTAGAACCGCGAAATGATAGTGGGTCGCTTGCGCACGGGCAAGGAATGACGCGCAAAGAGCGAAGGCCGGGGCCGATCGTCGCACCCGGCGGCGCGCCCGCGCAGCGTCTGCGGCAATACGCCGCAGACGCGGCAAAGCGGCCCGCTCATGCGCTTGGCCCTGTCGCGACGGGACAACTACAATACAAGGCCCTGCGTCGCCGAACGGGCCTGTGCGGCGCGCCCTACCGAGAATTTTCGTGACCGACATCCTGAGCCCCGAACTGCCTGCGCCGCCGGACGCCGCGCGGGCACGCATGACCCTCGCCTATTGCCGCGACGAAACCGAAGCCGTCAACGAACTCGTCGCGCAGGCGGCGCTGCCGCCGGCCGAGCGCGACCTCGTGCTCGCGCGCGCGAGCGAGATCGTCGCACGCGTGCGCGCCAAGGCCGACCAGAAGTCGGCGGTCGAATCGTTCATGCGCGAATACGACCTGTCGTCCGAGGAAGGCGTTTTGCTGATGTGCGTCGCCGAGGCGCTGCTGCGCATTCCCGACAAGGAAACGGCCGACAAGCTCATCTCGGACAAGCTCGGCGACGCCAACTGGGAATCGCACCTCGGCAAGAGCGACTCTGTGCTCGTCAACGCCGGCACCTGGGGCCTCATGCTGACCGGCAAGCTCGTCACGCTCGCCGACGAGACGCAGCGCAACTTCATGGGCGCGTTGAAGCGCCTCGTCGGCCGCGCCGGCGAGCCGGTGATCCGCCTCGCGGTGCGCCAGGCCATGCGCATCATGGGCCACCAGTTCGTCATGGGCCGCACGATCAAGGAAGCCCTCGACCGTGCCGAGGAAAAGGAAAACCGCGTCTACCGCTATTCGTACGACATGCTCGGCGAAGGCGCGCTGACGACGCCGGACGGCGAGCGCTATCACCGCGCGTACATCGACGCGATCAAGTCGCTCGGCGCGCGCGGGCCGTTCGCGAACGTGCTCGACGCGCCGTCGATCTCGATCAAGCTCTCGGCGCTGCATCCGCGCTACGAAGTGGCCAAGCGGGCGCGCGTCGACGCGGAATTGAAACCCAAGCTGCTGGAGCTGGCGCAGCTCGCCAAGGCGCAGGGCATCTGCCTCACCGTCGACGCCGAAGAATCCGAACGCCTGGAAATCTCGCTCGACATCATCGCGGCCGTGCACGCCGATCCGTCCCTCGCCGGCTGGCAGGGTTTCGGCCTCGCCGTGCAGGCGTACCAGAAGCGCGCGCCGTTCGTGATCGACTGGCTGGCCGAACAGGCGAAAAAGAACGGCCAGCGCTGGTGCGTGCGCCTGGTCAAGGGCGCGTACTGGGATTCCGAGGTCAAGCGCGCGCAGGAAGGCGGCCATCAGGGCTACCCCGTCTACACGCGCAAGCCCAACACCGACGTGTCGTACCTCGCCTGCGCGCGCCGCCTGTTCGACTACGGCGATCTGTTCTATCCCGCGTTCGCGACGCACAACGCGCATACGATCGCGGCGATCCACCACATGGCCAAGGGCCGCCCGTTCGAGTTCCAGCGCCTGCACGGCATGGGCGCCGACCTCTACGCCGAAGTGATCGGCGAGCGCAACATGAACGTGCCGTGCCGCGTCTACGCGCCGGTCGGCTCGCACGAGGATTTGCTGCCCTATCTCGTACGCCGACTTCTGGAAAACGGCGCCAATACCAGTTTCGTCAATCGCATCGTCGATGAAAACCTGTCGATCCGCGACCTCGTCGCCGATCCGGTCGACGTCGTACGCCACTTCACCACGAAGCCGCATCCGCGCATTCCGCAGCCGGCCGGCCTGTTCGGGGAACAACGGAAGAATTCCATGGGCGCCAACCTCGGCAACGACAACGAACTCAAGGCGCTCGCCGACGCGATCGCCGCCTCCGCACAGGCCTGGACCGCCGTACCGCTCGTGCCGGGCGGCAAGAGCGGCGCCGCGACGATCAATGTGACCGACCCGGCCGATCGCCGTCGCATCGTCGGCACGTGGCAGCCGGCCGACGCCGCGCTCGTCGACAAGGCGCTCGCCAACGCCGTGGCCGCGCAGCCCGAATGGGATCGCCTGCCGGCGGCCGGCCGCGCGAAGATCCTCGAGCACACCGCCGACCTCCTCGAAGCCAATCGCGGCGAACTGATCGCGCTATGCGTGCGCGAAGCCGGCAAGACGATTCCCGACGCGATCGCCGAAGTGCGCGAAGCGGTCGACTTCTGCCGCTACTACGCGGCGCAGGCGCGCAAGATGCTCGGGCATCCCGAAGCGCTGCCCGGCCCGACCGGCGAATCGAACCAGCTGTTCCTCAACGGCCGCGGCGTGTTCGCGGCGATCAGTCCGTGGAACTTCCCGCTCGCGATCTTCATGGGCCAGGTGGTCGCCGCGCTCGTCACCGGCAACGCCGTGATCGCAAAGCCCGCCGAACAGACCAATCTCATCGCCTACCGCGCGACGCAGTTCCTGCACGAAGCCGGCGTGCCGGCGGGCGTGCTGCAGTTCCTGCCCGGCGACGGCGCGACCGTCGGCGCGGCGCTGTGCAAGGACTCGCGCATCGCCGGCGTCGTCTTCACCGGTTCGACCGAGACCGCTCGCGCGATCAATCGCGCGCTCGCCGCACGCGACGCGGCCATCGCGGTTCTGATCGCCGAAACCGGCGGCCAGAACGCGCTGATCGCCGATTCGTCGTCGCTGCCCGAGCAGGTGGTCAAGGACGCCGTCAGCTCGGCGTTCTACTCGGCCGGCCAGCGCTGTTCGTGCGCGCGCATCCTCTTCGTGCAGGAAGACATCGCCGACAAGGTGATCGCGATGCTCGCCGGCGCGATGGACGAGTTGACGGTCGGCGAACCGCGCCTGCTGTCGACCGACATCGGCCCGGTAATCGACGAGGACGCGAAGAAGATTCTCGACGACCACGCCGCGCGCATGGACCGCGAAGCCCGGTCGATCAAGGTCGCCAAGCTCGACGCGAGCGCCTCCCACGGCACGTTCTTCGCGCCGCGCGCCTACGAGATCTCGTCGCTGGCGCAGCTGCCGCGCGAGGTGTTCGGCCCGGTGCTGCACGTGCTGCGCTGGAAGGCGAGCAATCTCGACAAGGTGATCGCCGACATCAACGCGACCGGCTACGGCCTGACGCTCGGCGTGCACAGCCGCATCGACACGACGATCGAACAGATTGCCAAGGGCGTGAAGGTCGGCAACTGCTACGTCAATCGCAACCAGATCGGCGCGGTCGTCGGCGTGCAGCCGTTCGGCGGCGAAGGCCTGTCCGGCACCGGCCCGAAAGCCGGCGGTCCGCATTACCTTGCCCGCTTCGTCACCGAGCGCACGCTGACGATCAACACGACGGCGGCCGGCGGCAACGCCTCGCTGCTGACGCTCGGCGAGTAAGACATCATCCGCGCGCCGGCCTTCGTGCTGGCGCGCTCGCGCATCAAGAAGACTGTAGGACGCCCGACGCGACCGGCGCCGGACTATTCCGACGCCAGCAAGGCGAGCAGCGCCCGCTTGCGCTTCTGCGACATCAGCCGGATCAGATTGAAAAGTTCGACCTCGACCGCATCGCCGGCCGACCCGCTTCTCTCGCCGGCACCGGTCGGCCGCGGATGTCCGCGCCCCGTCGCGAGCCAGTCGAGCGAAACGTCGAGTCGCCGCGCCACCTCCCGCAGCTTCGACAACGCCGGCAGTCGCCCCTTGAGCCACAGACGTGCGGTTTCGCGACTGACGTAGAACAACGTCGCGAGCTTGCCGTTGCGCGAACGGCCGCGCGGAATGCCTGCCAGCGTCAACGCCTGGTCGAGCCGATCCGCAAAATCCTGGCCTGTTTGCCTCGTCGTTGCCATCCGGCGCACCGAACTCGCAGGTATTGGCGCGAAACACGTTGTCGTAACAAGTGTTTCAGCGGGGCAAGGATTGTTACATCGCGAATCGGCGCGTCAGTCAAATTTCGATTGGCGTAAATGCCAACATATTCTTGCGATCCAACATTCACGTCCGCACGTGAGTTCTTCGGCCGACGCCGGTCGTTTCGTCGTACCGGCGCCCGCGCAAGTACGGGCCGGCGATCGGCGCGAGCGGCCGACACCCAATAAAACATACATATACGTATTTTTTCCTAATTCAACAAAGATGATTCTTTCCTGCCGATCCATTCGCCTCCTCACGCGATCGCCCGCAAGACACGACCCGATCGGCGCCGAACACAGGCACCGCGAAGCGGCGCGCAACCATGGCCCGACCGGAGAAAGGCAGGCAACACAAGCTCGCAAGCCCTTTCACGCCACCTCCGAAACGAATCGACCACGACGCCGACCGCTCGCGATCGGCATCGAACGCCATGTTTCACGCGGCACTCACGCAAAGTGAACTTTGTTGCCGACGCGCCCGGGCGGCTCGATCGTCGCCGAGCGGCGCAACACACGCCTTGGTATTGACGAGAAACTTTTAAGTTTGCATGTGTCGCATCGGCGACAAAAGCGTCACACTACGATTTACACATTCAGTCAACCGACGGTTGTCACAAACCACAATCTTCTGTTGTAGGATTCGCGCAGACTTCGAACGCGCGGTGCAGCAGCCGTTCGCTCAAACCATGCCGCGACCAGAAGGTCGCCGGCGACGCGGGGTCGCGCCGCGCAGGCACCGGGCGCCGCGGCGGACCGCCCGAATGCGCAGGGAGATCGCATGAAACTAGCGGCTTACACCGTTGCCGACGAAGCCGTAGCGGGAAGTCCGCGCGGCGCGCAGCTCGAACGCCTGATCGCGCAAGCGCGCAGCGCCGGCGACACGATCGTGCAGGTGCTCGCCGACGACGGCGAAGCGGCGCGCCTGCCGTTGGCGCTGCGCCGCGGCGGCGGTTCGCTGCTGCACCAGCTGCAGAACAAGCACGTCGACGGCGGCGTGGTATTGCGCCTTGACGTCGCGTTTCCGGCCGCCGGCGAACGGCTCGCACGGCTGCCGGCCCTGCTGTATCACCAGGGCCTCGCGCTGCAGGGCGTCGAGCCGACGCTGTACGCGAGCGCGCCACCGACGATCGACGACCCCGCCACGCTGCGCTGGGCGTTGCGCGAATGGGGCGGTCGCGCGCCCTACGGCTGCCAGTTCGTCGACGGCCGGCTGTACCGCGAGCCGTGGACATGGCCGACGCGCGACCGCATCGCCGCGCTGCGGCTCGACATCGGCCTGTCGTTCGGCCAGATACGCCTGTGCCTCGAGCGCTTCGGCCTGCGCGCGCCGGACGGCGGTCGCGACTGGTCGACCCTGTTCCTGCGCGAGCTGGTCGAAACCCACGAGCGCATCGCGCGCGTCGCGCTGCGCGATCCCGTCGCCAACGACCCGCCGCCGCTGTCGGCGGCACGAGAAGAGCCGGCCGACTACGGCGACGACGACGATCCGCCCGAACGGCGCGCCGCGCGCGTCGCGTTCGTCGGCCGCTGGATCAGCGACGTCGCCGCCACGTATGCGCCGGCGGCACCGCTGGCCGTGTTCGTGCACGGCGCTTGACCGCCGCGCGCCGCAACGATTAACGTATTAGCAAATTCGTTAATCGTTGAATCATGTCGCTCGATCGCATCTTCGAAGCGCTGGCCTCGCGGCCGCGCCGGCAGATACTCGCGTACCTCGCCGAGCTCGAACTGACGACGAGCGATCTCGCCGCGCGCTTCGCGATGAGCGCGCCGGCCGTGTCGCGCCATCTTTCCGTACTGGAGCAGGCCGGCCTCGTCGGCAGCGAGCGCCGCGGCCAGTTCGTCTACTACCGGTTGAATCGCGACAGCCTCGTCAACTCGTTGACCGGGTTCGCGTTCGAGCTGTGCCCGGTCGGCGGGCCGCTCAAGCGCGAATCGCGCGCGATCGCCAGGAAGAAATCCAAAGCCACGTAGGTATCGCCGTCATGCTGCCCGCCAGTCTTGCCGCTCATCGTGTGCGTTGTGCGACTGAGGAAAGTGTGTGCAACGGGAAGGTGCGCTGGTCGCCCGTGAAATCCTTCTGGTTTCTCGGCATGGCCGCCGGCGCGGTCGTGGGGGAGTGGCGACGTTCACCTGGGGCGCGTTCGCGCTGTTCGTCACGTCGACCGCGATCGTGCTGCTGTTCGGCCACTCGCTCGGCAGCCATCGCAAGCTGATCCACGGCAGCTTCCAGTGTCCGAAGTGGCTCGAACGCACGCTCGTCTACGGCGGCACGATGGTCGGGCTGGCAGGCCCCATCGGCCTCGTGCGGCAGCACGACCTGCGCGACTTCGCGCAGCGCCTGCCGCGCTGCCACGACTATCTGCGCAACGGCCGGGGCTGGTTCGTCGACGCGTGGTGGCAGCTCAACTGCGACCTCGTGCTCGACGCCGAACCGGCCGTCGCGATCGAGCCGCGCATCGCGAACGATCGCTTCTACCGTTTTCTCGAACGCACGTGGATGGCGCAGCAGTTGCCGTGGGCGCTCGCCTTCCATGCGTGGGGCGGCTGGGCCTTCGTGTTCTGGGGCGTCTGCGCGCGTGTGACGGCCGGCGTGTTCGGGCATTGGCTGATCGGCTACTTCGCGCACAACCACGGGCCGATGCGGCGCGTCGTCACGGGTGCGGCAGTGCAGGGCCGCAACGTGCGCTTCACGTCGTTGATCACGATGGGCGAATGCTGGCACAACAATCACCACGCGTATCCCGGTTCGGCTCGGCTCGGCCTCGCCGCCGGCGAATGGGATCCGGGCTGGTGGTGTCTCGTGGCGCTTGAGCGCGCGGGACTCGTGTGGGACCTGCGCCTGCCGGCCGACCTGCCACCGCGCGCCGAACTCGTCGAGCTGCCGCAGCGACCGCGGCGCGCCGGCCTCGTCGACGCGTGGCGCCTGTGCTTTCGCGCATGGTCGCGCGATGCGGCGTCGCGACCGGCGCTGCTGGTGCGCTGGCCGGCGAAGCTGTTGTCGCGTCACGCGCTCGCGACGCTGTTCGGCCCGCAGGTGCGGCTGCGGCGCGATCCGGATCTGCATCGGCTGATGCTGTGCGCGGGCAAGCTGCGGCTCGCCGGAATGTCGGCGATCGCGATCGGCGCCGCACAACGCCGGCCGTGGCTCGCGCTGCCGATTTCGCTCGCGATGCCGCTCCTGATGCTGCATTGCCGGCGGATGCCGTTGGCGACCGCCTGACCGGCTCGACGATCGATGCGCCGTCGCAACGCGGCGCGCGCGTCGATCGACCGCTCGTCAGCCGCCCATCTTCGACTTCAAGCTCGTCCGCTCGACCTTCCACGCGCCGCCCTCTTTGACCATGGTCGCGGTGCCGCTCGTCGCCGAACCGTCCTGGTCCTGGCCTTCGAGATCGAGTTCGGCGCGGTCGCCGAGGTCGCGACCGCCGGTCACCTTGAGCGACTTCGGCGCGAACGCCTGCATCATGCCCAGCATCGCCTTGAAGTCGGGCTTGTTCTGGTCCTGCCGCAATTTGCCCGCCTGCTCGGCGTTCAGCGTCGCGAGCAGGCCCGGGATGTCGCCCTTGCGCATCGCGGCGAGATTCGCCTGAAACACCTTGCCCGCGTCGCCGCCGCCGGCCGGCAGCGGCTTGCCGGTGCGCGCGGCCGTCGCCGCCTTCGCGTCGGCCGCGGTCGCGTACGCGATGTCGAAGCGCACGTCGCAGCCAAGATCGCCGTCGCCCGCCGGTGGGTAGCGAAACGTACCGGCGACGCCGCGATCGTCGCTGCGCGCGAGCTTGAGTTCGCCGAACGCGGTACCGGAGCGCGACGTGCTCGTGCCGGGCGGCAGGAACGCGTTCACCGACGTCACGTCGTTGCCGTCGATCGTCAGCGCGACCTGGCCGCCGTCCTTGTCCCACACCTGTTCGCGGATCGCGTCCTCGATTTCCTTCGCGCCGGCGAGCTTGCCCCGGTCGAGCGCGACGGAACTCAAGACGACGTGCACCATCATGCGTCCGTCGGCATATTCGTCCGGCGCGCGATACGCATAGCCGTCGGTCAGGTTCAGCACCTGATCGCCACGGCGACATTCGCCGCCGTTGTCCGCAGCCAGCGCCGGCATCGCGGCGGCGAGCGCCGGCAGCAGCCACCGTATCGTTCGATTCATGGCACCCTCCTCGCGCATGCCGGCCCGCCGCCGACGCTTGAATCAACGTGCCGATGCGGCGGATGCGAACGCGCGCGCCGCAACCGGTCTTAACGCGGCTATCGGTTAAGCTACGCGGCCACGCCAGCGCGGTCGCAGGAAACCCCGTCGCATGCACCTGGAGCACTACGGCCTCAAGGAATCGCCGTTCTCGATCACGCCCGATCCGCGCTACGTTTTCCTGAGCGAGCGCCACCGGGACGCGCTCGCGCACCTGCTGTACGGCATCGGCAAGGGCGGCTCGGGCGGCTTCGTACAGCTCACCGGCGAGGTCGGCACCGGCAAGACGACGCTGTGCCGGCTGCTGCTCGAACAATTGCCCGAGAACACGCGCGTCGCGCTCGTGCTCAATCCGAGGCTCACGCCGGTCGAACTCGTCGAAACGGTGTGCGAGGAGCTCAAGCTCGACATCGACGGCCGCCGCGGCAGCATCAAGGGCCTCGTCGATACGCTCAACACGTTCCTGCTCGACGCGTACGCGCAAGGCCTGCGCGTCGTGCTGATCGTCGACGAGGCGCAGCAGCTGTCGGTCGACGCGCTGGAACAAGTACGTTTGTTGACAAATCTCGAAACGCCGACGCAGAAGCTGCTGCAGATCATCCTGCTCGGCCAGCCCGAGCTGCGCACGCTGCTCGAACGGCAGGACCTGCGTCAGCTCGCGCAGCGCATCACCGCGCGCTATCACCTGACGCCGCTCGACGCCGACGAGTGCGAGGCGTACGTGCGTCATCGCATGGCCGTCGCCGGCAGCCGCAAGCTGCCGTTCACGCGGCTCGGACTGCGCGCGCTGTACCAGCGTTCCGGCGGCGTGCCGCGCCTGATCAACATCATCGCCGACCGCGCGCTGATGGCCGGCTTCGCGCGCGAAACCGAGGCGATCGGCGAACGCCTCGTCGATCTCGCCGCCGACGAAACATTGCCGGGCCATACGCGCTACTACCTGCGCCGCTACGGGCGCTGGGCCGCACTCGCGCTGATCGTCGCGGCGGGCGCCTTCGCGACGTGGTGGATGACGCGACCGAAGCCCGCGCCGCCGCCCGAACCGCCCCCTGCGCCGGTCGCCGAACCCGCGCCCGACCGCGCCGCGACGCTCGCCGACGCGCTCGGCGCTATCGACGGCGCCGATCTCATGGCCTGGACGCAACTTCTCGCGCGCTGGCAGGTCAGCTCCAACGAAGCGAGCGTGGCCGACGCGGCGCGCTGCCAGCCTCAGGTGTTTCCGGGATTCGACTGCCTGCGCGGCCATGCGACGCTCGACCAGCTCGCACGGTTCGACCGGCCGCTGATCCTGGAGCTCGAATCGGGCGGGCGCAAAGGTCTCGGGCTGTTGCGAGGCATCGGCGCCGACAAGGTTCAGCTAGACTTCGCCGGCGTCTCGCACACGCTGACGCGCGACGAGCTGGCGAGGATCTGGCAGGGCGGTTTCGCGGTCGCGTGGCGTCTGCCCGACGACGTGCCGGCGCGGCTCAAGCTCGGCGACTCGGGTACCGGCGTCGGCTGGGTCAAGCGGCAGCTCGCGCGGCACGACGGCCATGCCGACGCGGGTTTCGGCCCCGCGACGTACGATGCGGCGTTGGAGGAGCGCGTGCGCAAGCTGCAGACCGCCTACGGATTGAACGCCGACGGCATCGTCGGCCCCGAAACGCTGTTCGCGCTCGCGGCGCTGGCGCCCGAGGGACCGCACCTCGCCCGCAATGTGGAATAAACGGACAACTGTACCCATGTCGTTGATACACGAAGCCCTGAAGAAGGCGGAAGCGCAGCGTCGGCTCGGCGAGCTGCCGACGTTCGGCTCGCCGGTCGCCGGTACGCGCAAGCGATCGTCGCTGCTGCCGGTGCTCGGCGGCCTGATCGCCTTGGCGCTGGGCGCCGGCTGGTGGCTGTCGAGCCGCCAGAGCGCGGGCGACGCGCCCGCTCCGACCGCCACCGCCGACGCGAACGTCAAAATCCCGCCCGCCGGCGCGAATCCGGCATCGGCCGCCAAGGCGAAATCGGCCGACGCGCCGGTCAGCACGGCCGCCGATCGTCGACCGGTCGGCAACCCGAACGCATCGCCGGCGAATATTCCGGGCGGACCGGGCCCGATCAACCAGGCGCCGGCGTCGACGCAGCCGCCGACGGTCAAGGAAGTCGCCGAACGCGAATCCGAACCGCATCCGGCCGGCACGAATCCGCTCGCACCGGGCGAAGCCGCACCGGTCGCGCTGGGCGCGCCGCCCGCCGAAACCGTGCCGAACGATCCGGCCGGCGTCGCCGCGAAAGCGGCCGTGAAGCAAAAACAGAACGCCGTCGCCGCAGCGCCGCCGCAAACCCCGCCGCAGACCCCGCCGGCACCGGCAACGACGGCGAAAGCCGCCGCGGCGCCGGCGACGCTGAACAACGCAACCACGAAACCGGCCGCACCGCCGTCCGCGCCTCCGCCGGCCGCCGCTCAGGCGCCGGCTCCCGCGCCGCCTGCCGCTCAGGCGCCAGCCGCGGCACCGCCTGCCGCACCGGCACCGGCCGCCGGTGCGCCCGTGGCTGCCGCGCCGCCGGCGCCGCCGCTCGAACAACTGCCGCTGTACTGGCAACTGCCGCTGAACATCCGCAAGGATCTGCCGGCGCTGAAACTGTCGATGCACGTCTACAGCCCGACGCCGGAGCAGCG
This sequence comes from Tahibacter soli, assembly GCF_025717065.2. Lineage (GTDB taxonomy): Bacteria > Pseudomonadota > Gammaproteobacteria > Xanthomonadales > Rhodanobacteraceae > Tahibacter > Tahibacter soli. The sequence continues at coordinate 594,566 of NZ_JAOVZO020000018.1, forward strand.
CTTCGTCGTCCTCAACGGCAATCGCCAGAAAGAGGGCGACGATCTCGGCGCCGACGTGCGGCTGACCGAAATCCGCGTCGACGGTGCGGTGCTGGAGTTCCACGGTCAGCGCTTCCTGGTGCCGCGCGGCGGCACCTGACGCCGCCGGCGACGAGATTCCACCGGCATCGCCCGTCCGGCGGCGCCCGCCACGAGGAAACACGGTGGTATTCGTACAGGTCGAAACGCGCCGCCGGCCCAAGCCGCCCTGGGCGACGATCGTCATCGTCGTCGCGAGCGTCGTGGCGTTCTTCTGGCTCGTCGCCGCGCCGCTCGATCAGCGCATGGCGCTGCTCGCACGCTGGGGCACGGTGCCGGCGAAGCTCTTCGACTTTTCCGCGTCGCTGACGCACCAGTTGCTCGAACTGCGCGCGCTGCGCCTCTTCACCGCGCTGTTCGTGCACGCCGACTGGCTGCACCTGACCGGCAACCTGCTGTTTCTGATGATCTTCGGCCTGCCGGCCGAACGCGCGCTCGGTTCGCGCCGGTTTCTGGCGCTGTATCTCATCGGCGGCGCGCTGGCCAATCTCGTCGGCGCGCTGACGTTGTCTAGCGTCAACGCGCCGATCGTCGGATCGAGCGGCGCGGTGTCGACCGTCGTCGGCGCGTATCTCGCGCTGTTTCCGCGCTCGCGCCTCGGGCTCGTCGTACCGCTCGGCCTGTTCCTGGAGTTCGTGAAGGTGCCGGCGCCGCTGCTGATCGGCTTCTGGGTGCTGCTGCAGCTGCTGTTCACGTACGTCGGCCCGGGCTTCGGCGCCGTCGTGTGGTGGACGCATATCGCCGGCTTTCTGCTCGGCGTGGCCTTCGCGCTGGTGTCCAAGCCGTCGATCGCGCGACGGCTGCGAAACTGAAACGGCTTTTTCTAGCCCTTGACGGCCGGCGTGGCGCGCAGCGCCATCGCCTTGAGCACGTGCATCGCCTCGTTCAGCGCGTAGTCGTCGAGCGGCGCGGCTTCGGTCCGCAAACCCGGCGTATCGGGCGTTTCGTTCTCGCCCTTCAAGTGATTGGGCAGGTCGCGCTCGCTCGGAATCAGCGTCGGCGCCGAATCGCGCTCGGTCAGGCGCAGGTCGCGCAGTTCGATGTCGGGCGTGATGCCGGTCGCCTGGATGGACGTGCCGTTGGGCGTGTAGTAACGCGCCGTCGTGAGCTTTACGGCATGGCCGTCGTCGAGCGGCAGCACCGTTTGCACCGAGCCCTTGCCGAACGTCTTCTGGCCGAGAATCAGGCCGCGGTGATTGTCCTTGAGCGCGCCGGCGACGATTTCGGCCGCCGAGGCCGTGCCTTTGTCGACGAGGATCACGAGCGGCGCGCCGCCCGTGAGATCGCCCGGCGTGGCGCTGAAGCTCAGGTCCGCGTCGCGCAGGCGACCGCGCGTGGAAACGATGCCGCCCGACTCGAGAAACGCGTCGCTCGTTTCGACCGCGGCGGTCAGGAGACCGCCGGGATTGCTGCGCAGGTCGAGCACGACGCCGCGCAGCGGCAGGTCCTTGTCCTTGCCCGAACGCAGCTTGGCGAACTTGCGCTTGAGCTCGCCGCCGGTGTCTTCCTGGAACTGCGCCACGCGCAGGTAGGCGTAGCCGGGTTCGAGCCAGCGCACGCGCACGCTCGCGACCTTGATCGTTTCGCGCTTGAGCGTGATGTCGGTCGGCTGGCTCGCGCCTTCGTGCATGACCGTGAGCGTGATGCTGCTGCCTGGGTCGCCGCGCAGCAGGTCGACCGAGGAGTTGACGTTTTCGGACGAGACGGTCTTGCCGTCGATGCGCGTGATGATGTCGCCGGCCTTGATGCCGCCGCGCTCGGCCGGCGTGTCGTCGATCGGCGCGATGACGCGCAGCACGCCGTCGACCGTGAGCACTTCGAGGCCGAGACCGTCGTAGGCGCCGCTCGTGTCTTCGGTCAGTTCGGTCCATTGGCGCGCGTCGAGGTATTCGCTGTGCGGATCGAGCCCCGAGAGCAGGCCCTTGATCGCCGCTTCCATCAGTTCCTTGTCGCCGACGTCCTCGACGTACGCCTGTTTGACGAGGTTGTAGACCGCGCTGAACGTGCGCACGTCCTCGATCGAAACGCCCTTGCCGGGCTTGGCGGCCGGCGCGGCGGCCGTAGCCGTATCGGCGGTGTCGGCATCCGCGACGGCGGGTGCGGGCGCCTGCGCGTACGAGGCGAAAACCGCGGCGGACAAGGCGAGCGCAAGCAGGGAACGCGACAGCATCGGCACCACTCCGGCAACAGCGGCGCAGCCCTCGCGCCTGGATTCATTATGCATGGACGAACGGTTGAAACCGTTCTGACAAGAAATGTTTACCTAAGTTGCCGTTGAGACGCCGTGTATCAAGGCCCGGGTTTGAGCCAGCCTTTCGGATCGAGCGGCTTGCCCTTCAGGCGCAGCTCGAAATACAGGCCCGGCTCCTTGCGCCCGCCGCTCGCGCCGGCGGTCGCGATCGGATCGCCGGCGTCGACCCAGTCGCCGACGTCGCGCAGCAGCGTTTCGTTGTAGCCGTACAGGCTCATGTAGCCGTCGCCGTGGTCGAGGATCACGATGAGTCCGTAGCCCTTGAGCCAGTCGGCGTAGGCGACGCGGCCGTGCGAGATCGCGCGCACCTCGGCACCCGAACGCGTCGCGACGACGACGCCGGAAATCGGCCGGCCGCTGTCGTCGAGCGCGCCGAAACCGACCGCGAGCTTGCCCGGCAGCGGCCACGTCATGCGACCGCGGCGGTCGGCGAACGGTTCGGCGCCGTCAAGCTGCTTGGGAATGTCGGCGAACACGTCGCGCAGCTTTTCCAGGAGCTCGGCAAGCGCCTTTTCGTCCTTGCCGAGCGCGGCGAGACGCGCGCCCTGATCCTTGAGCTCGCTGTCGAGCCGTGCGACGAGCGCGAGGCGTTCGGCGCGCTCGCCTTCGAGCGCCTGCGCTTCGGCCAGGCGCTGCGTCTTCGTCGCGCTGATCGCCGCCGTCTGCGTTTCGATCTCCTGCTGCACTTTCGCAAGGTCCGCAAGATCGGCGATGAGTTCCTGGATGCGGCCGATGCGCGCGCGCTGGAAATAGCGGTGATAGGCGAGCACGCGCGACGCGGTCGCGGTTTCGTCCTGCTGCAGGATCAGCTTGAGTTCCTCGTGCCGCCCGATCGCGTAGGCCGAGCGCAGCAGCGCGGCGAGCGAATCGCGCTGCGCCGACAGCTTGCGCTCAAGTTCGTCGCGCCGCGTATTGAGTTCGGCCAGCGCGGCTTCCTGCCCCGCGAGCTTCTCGTCGAGCGCGCGCACGTCCTTGACGATGCCGGCGATGCGCGTTTCGCGCTCGCGCAGTTCGGCGACGGCGCCGCCGCGCTGCGCCTCGACGGCCTTGAGCGCTTCGGCGAGCGCCCTGATCTGCGCGCGCGTCGCGTCGAGCTTCTTCTGCGTTTCGGTTTCTTCGTGCTTGCGCGCGACGTCGTCGGCCGGCACGTCCTGCGCGAGACTCGCCGCCGTCAGCGCACAAAGTGAAAACATTACCTTTGCGGCAAAAGCCAGTGCGCGCCCGCGACTCGCGCCGGGACGGCGAACGTTCGGACGCTGCGGCGCCTGCGCCACGGCTCAGGCGAAGTCGATCAGCGAACGCCCGCTCATTTCCGGCGGCGCGGCGAGCCCCATCAGCGCGAGCACGCTCGGCGCGAGATCGCGCAGCGCGCCGTGCGCGACGCGCGCCGGCCGCGCGCCGACGTAGACGAGAGGCACCGGACCGACCGTGTGCTGCGTATGCGGCTGGCCGTTCTCGTCGAGCATCTGTTCGAGGTTGCCGTGATCGGCGGTGATCAGCATCGCGCCGCCGACCTCGCGGATCGCGGCCTCGATGCGCCCTAGCGCGACGTCGACCGCTTCGACCGCGGCGATCGCCGCTTCGAGAATGCCGGTGTGGCCGACCATGTCGGGATTGGCGATGTTGCACGCGATGAAATCGAAGCGGCCCGAACGGATCGCGTCGACGAGCTTGTCGGTGAGTTCGGGGCAGCTCATCTGCGGCTGCAGATCGTACGTGGCGACCTTCGGACTCGGCACCAGAATGCGCTCCTCGCCGTCGAACGGCGCTTCGCGACCGCCCGAGAAGAAGAACGTCACGTGCGCGTATTTTTCGGTTTCGGCGATGCGCAGCTGCGTGCGGCCGAGGCCGGAGAGGTATTCGCCGAGCGTGTTCGCCATCGACTGCGCGGCATAGGCGACCGCCGTGACGGGCAGCGCGGCGCTGTATTCGGTCAGCGTGACGAACGCCGACAGCGCCGGCACGCGGCGCGCGAACCCGTCGAACGCGCGGTCGACGAACGCCTGCGTCAGCTGGCGCGCGCGGTCGGCGCGGAAGTTCATGAACACGATCGCATCGCCGTCGGCGACGGCCGCGCCGGCACCGATCACGGTCGGCTTGACGAACTCGTCGTTCTCGCCGCGCGCGTAGGCGGACGCGAGCGCGCCGTTCGCCGACGCGGCGTGGAATTCCGATTGCGCATCGACGATCGCGTCGTAGCCGAGCTTGACGCGATCCCAGCGCTTGTCGCGGTCCATCGCGTAGTAGCGACCGCCGACGCTCGCGACGAACGCGCCCGGCGTCGCGCCGCAGCGCGCTTCGAGCGCGCGCAGCGAGGCCTCGGCGCTCCTGGGCGGCACGTCGCGCCCGTCGAGAAACGCGTGGACGGCGATGCGCGCGACGCCGCGGCGATGCGCAAGATCGAGCATCGCGAAAATATGGTCTTCGTGGCTGTGCACGCCGCCGGGCGACATGAGGCCGAGCACGTGCAGCGTGCCGCCGGCGTCGCGCGCCGCGTCGCACGCGCGCACCAGCGCCGGGTTGTCGAAAAACGCGCCGGTCGCGACGTCCTGGTCGATGCGCGTGAGATCCTGGTACACGATGCGGCCCGCGCCGATGTTCATGTGGCCGACTTCGGAATTGCCCATCTGCCCGTCCGGCAGTCCGACGTTGAGGCCGTGCGTTTCCACCAGATCGTGCGGACATTGCGCGATCATCCGGCGCCAGTTGGGGCATTTCGCCAGCGCGATGGCGTTGTACGCGGTTTCGGTGCGATGGCCCCAGCCATCGAGAATCAGGAGCAGTACGGGCTTCGGCGCGGTCACGGGATGGCTTGAACCTGGAACGAAGGCACGCATGGTAGCGAAAATCCGGACCGCAGCCTTGCAACCCTTCGCGGAAACGACGCATCCAAGCCCTTGCCGCCGGACCGATCCGGCAATCACCTTCCAGGAGACCGCCATGCAGATCCGTACCCTCGCTTTCGCGCTGACCGTCGCGTTCGCGTCGCTCGCCCACGCCGGCACGGGGCCGGACATCGACAAGGTCAACGGCGCGATCCGCCTGGAAACCGGACAGCTCGGCGGCGACCTGCAGACCGTCAACGGCAGCATCCACCTCGCCGACAACGCAAAGGCCGACTCGGTCAGCACCGTCAACGGCAGCATCGAACTCGGCACCGCGACGGAAGCCGCGTCGCTCGAAACGGTCAACGGCGAAATCACCGTCGGCGACCGCGGCCAGATCCGCGAAGGCATCGAAGCGGTGAACGGCGCGATCACCGTCGAACGCGGCGCGACCGTCGGCGGTGGCATCTCGAACGTCAACGGCAAGATCGGCATCGAGTCGGCGCACGTCGGCGGCGGCCTGTCGACCGTGCAGGGCGATATCGAAATCGGCGCCGGTTCGCGCGTCGACGGCGGCATTCTCGTCGAGCGTCCGAGCGGCATCAGCTGGGGCCGCAACCGCAATCCGCGCATCGTGATCGGCCCGAACGCCACGGTCGGCGGCAAGCTCGTATTCAAGCGCGACGTCGATCTGTACGTGTCCACCAGCGCGAAAACCGGCGCGATCGAAGGCGCGACGGCCAAGCCGTTCGACGGCCCGTCGCCGTAAATACCGCCATGCCCCCGGCGCCCGTCGCGGGCGCCGGGGCGTGACTTTCGGGCTGGCCCATCCGCGACGCACGCACCTACACTCGGGGTTCGTTCGTCCGTCCGGAGGCCCGCATGCGCCATCTTCCCCTGGTCAGCGCCGTACTCGTCGCGCTGGCCGCCTGTTCCTCGCCCGCGCCTCCGCCGGCGCCGCCGGCAGCCGTTGCTCCCGCAGCGCCGGCCGCGCCCGCGCCGACGCCGGCACCCGATGCGCTGACGCATCGCTTCAGCGGCGAGATCAACACGGTCGACTTCGGCGCGCACCTGAAGAAGCTCGCGTCCGACGAATTCGAAGGCCGCGAACCCGGCACGCTCGGCGAACGCCTGACCACGGCGTACCTGAAAGACCAGTTCGAACGCATCGGCCTCAAGCCCGGCAACAAGGATTCGTGGTTTCAGTCGGTGCCGACCGTCGAAACGACGCTGACCAACACCGACGTAACGCTCGACGTCGCCGTCGGCGGCGCGACCGAGAAGTTCGCGTACAAGAACGACATGATCGTCGGCACGCTCGCGGCGAAGCTCGAAGCCGGCGTCAAGGATTCGGACGTCGTGTTCGTCGGCTACGGCGTCAACGCGCCGGAACAGAACTGGAACGACTACGCCGGCCTCGACGTGAAGGGCAAGACCGTCGTCGTGCTCGTCAACGATCCGGGCTTTGCCAACAACGACGAGTCGTTGTTCAAGGGCCGCGCGATGACGTATTACGGCCGCTGGACCTACAAGTTCGAGGAAGCCGCCCGGCAAGGCGCCGCCGCCGCGTTCATCGTGCACGAGAAGGACGGCGCCGGTTACGACTGGGACGTGGTCAAGAACAGCTGGAGCGGCCCGCAGTTCGACCTGCCGGCGAGCGAAGACCCGGCGCCGCGCCTGGCCGTCGCCGGCTGGCTCACGCGCGACGCCGCGCAGCGCCTGTTCGCCAAGGCCGGCAAGAATTTCGACGACGTGCGCAAGGGCGCCGACACGCGCGGCTTCAAGCCGGTGCCGCTCGACGCGAAGGCGTCGATCGCACTGCATTCGACGGTCAGGAGCGGCAGCTCCGACAACGTCATCGCGGTGCTGCCGGGCACGAAGCGCGCCGACGAGGTGATCGTCTACTCGGCACACTGGGATCACCTCGGCAAGGACCCGACGCGCCAGGGCGACCAGATCTTCAACGGTGCGGTCGACAACGGCACCGGCGTTGCGGGCCTGCTCGAAATCGCCGAGGCGTTCGCCAGACAGGACCCGCCGCCGGAACGCTCTATCGTGTTCGCGGCCGTGACACTCGAGGAATCGGGCCTGCTCGGTTCGAAATTCTACGGCGCGCATCCGCCGTATCCCGCCGCGAAAACCGTCGCCGACATCAACATGGACGCGCTGTATCTCGTCGGCAAGGCGAACAACATGGCGATCGTCGGCTACGGCCAGTCCGAACTCGACCGCTATCTCGCCGACGCGCTGGCCGCGCAGGGCCGCCGCGCGACGCCCGAGGAAACGCCGGAGAAGGGCCATTTCTTCCGCTCCGATCATTTCAATTTCGCACGCCGCGGCATACCGGCGCTGTACGCCAAGGGCGGCGCCGACCTCGTCGAAGGCGGCCAGGCCGCCGGTCGCGCGGCGTTCGACGACTACGTCAAGAACCGCTACCACCAGCCCGGCGACGAATACCGCGACGACCTGAAACTCGACGGCACGGTGCTCGATCTGCAGGCGCTGTACGCGGTCGGCGCGAAGCTCGCCGGCGAGACGACCTGGCCGCAGTGGGCGGCCGACAGCGAGTTTCGCGCCGAGCGCGAAAAATCGCAGAAGAAGTAAGGCCTTCGCGCAACGCAAGCACGGCGCCGTGCGGCGCCGTGCTTGCGCGGGTCACGATGTCCGCGCCAAGCTTGGGCGTCCCGGTTTTCGTGTCGTGTCATGCCCGCACTGTTCATTCTTTCGATCGTGTTGCAGTTCGTCTGTCTCGTGCACGTCGTGCGCACCGGCCGGCCGCACTGGTGGATGTGGATCATCTTCATCGGCTCGTACCTCGCGGTCGCCGTGTATTTCTTCACGCAGATCCTGCCCGATCTGCGCAACGACCCGCGCAGCCGCAAGCTCGTACGCGACGTACAGAACAAGATCGACCCGGAGCGCCAGCGCCGCCGCATCGCGCAGGAGCTCGAAGCGGCCGACACCGTCAACAATCGCCGCCGGCTCGCCGAGGAAAGCCTGCGCCTGGGCGACTACGCGAACGCGGCGGAGCTTTACCGCTCGATGCTCAAGGGCATCTACGCGACCGAGCCGGGCTTCATGCTCGCGCTCGCGCAGGCGCAGGCCGGCCTCGGCGAATTCGCCAGCGCGCGCGACACGCTCGACGCGCTGATCAAGGCGAACCCCGACTTCACGTCGAGCGACGGGCACTTTCTGTACGCGCGATGCCTGGAAGAACTCGGCGAACACGCTCGCGCGCTCGAAGAATACGACGCGTTGTCGACGAGCTATCCGGGCGAGGAAGCGCGGCTGCGCTACGGCCTCCTGCTCAAGAAACTCGAACGCTACGCCGACGCGCGGCGCGTGTTCGAGGAGATGCACAAGCGCGCGAAAGTCGCGCCGGCGTATTACCGGCGCAAGGAGAAGGCGTATCTCGACGCGGCGAAGAAGGAGCTGGCGGCGCTGGGGCCGGCGTGATTGAAGCCCTCTCCCCCAACCGTGCCGGAGGAGAGGGAGAAAGGCAAAAATTACTTCTTGGCTTTTTCCAACGCCGCCGTCACCGACGCCGTCGTGATCGGGTGATACCCGACCTTCGCCTTCTCGAACACGCCTTGCGCGAACGCGAGGCCGTCCGGCGTCGCCGTCAGCGCTTCCCACGTCGGCATGATCAGCTTGCGGCGGCCGATCGAGATCAGGAACGTCTCGATCGCCGGCCGCGCCTTGGCGTAGCCGCTGCGCACCGTCAGCGGATACCAGCGCTGCGCGATCTCGCCGTTCGGCGTACCCGTGAACTTGAACGCCTCGTCGAGATCGGCGAGCTGCTTTTCGTCGAGCTTTTCGGGCATGCCTTCGACGAAGCGCACCCACTCGTGCGTGCCCCACTTGCCGCTGTCGATGTCCTTCGCCGGCGTCTTGCCCGCGAGCCATGACGCGCGCGCCGCGTCGACCTTCTCGAAACGCGCCGCGGTCGCCGCCTTGGCGAACGCCGGGATGCCCGGCTGGTTCAGCCACGCGTCGAGCTGCGCGTCGGTGACCTTGCCCGGATGCTTCTGCGCGAGGTTCTTCTTGTAGTACGCCAGGAACGTATCGGTGTCGATGCTCTGGAACGCGAAGTGGTCGAAGTAGCCGCGCACGAACGCATCGAACGTCGCGCGGCCGTATGCGTTTTCGAGGAACGTGAGAAACCACGCGCCCTTCACGTACGGCACTTCCGTCAGCGCCTCGTCCGGATCGCGGCCGTCGAGCGGCTTCAACGCGAGCACCTGGTCGCCCGGCGCGAGGCCTTCCATTTCCTGCTTCACGCCGAACTGGCCGATCACGTCTTCCATGTCGGCCTGCTCGCGGCCGTAGATCGCCTCGACGATGCGGCGCTCGACGTAGCTCGTGAAACCCTCGTTGAGCCAGATGTCCTTCCAGCTCGAATTCGTCACGAGGTTGCCGGACCACGAATGCGCCAGTTCGTGCGCGACGAGCGACACGAGACTCTTGTCGCCGACGATGACGGTCGGCGTGGCGAACGTCATGCGCGGGTTTTCCATGCCGCCGAACGGAAAGCTCGGCGGCAGCACGAGAATGTCGTAGCGGCCCCAGCGATACGGGCCGTACAGCTTCTCGGTCGCGACGATCATCTTCTCGGTGTCTTCGAATTCCTTCGCGGCCTTCTCGACCATCGACGGTTCGGCATAGACCGCCGTGCGCGGACCGGTGGCCTTCGCGGCGATGTCGCCGACCGCGATCGCCAGCAGGTAAGACGGAATCGGCTTGTCCATCTCGAAATGGAACAGGCCGGTGAGCCGGTGCTTCGGATCGTTGCCGGCGCTCATCACGGCGCGCAGTTCTTCGGGCACGCGCAGGTCGGCCGTATAGGTGAACCGCACGGCCGGCGTATCCTGCAGCGGCACCCACGAACGCGCGTGGATCGCCTGCGACTGCGAAAACAGGAACGGATGCTTCTTGCCGGCGGTCTGGATCGGCGGCAGCCACTGCAGCCCCGAAGCCTGCGGCGACGTCGCATAGCCGATCTTCACCTTCGGCGCCTGCTGCGGCAGCTCGATCACGAGCGCGGTGCCGAGAATCTTGTCGCGCGAGCCGAGATCGAACTTGACCGGCTCGGCCTTGCCGTCGGCGCCGATCGCTTCGACCGAGGCGATGGCGAGGTCGCGCGTGTCGAGCTTGAGCGTGCGCGCCGTCTTGTCGCGCCAGTCGAGCGTCAGCTCCGCCGTGCCGACGAGCTGCGACGACTTGAACGCCACCTCGAGATTGAGCTTGAGCGCGCTGACGCGGACCTTGTCGGTCTCGGCATAGGATTGCGGATCGGCGGCCGCGCGGGCGTCGGCGGCGACGAGCGCCATCACTGAAAACAATAGTTTCGGCAAAGTCGGCATGGAGCCTCCGCGAAGGGTCGAAGCGCAGAGTATGCCATCACGCCCGAGGGGTCATGCCGAGGCGCTCGGAACGGACGGCCGTACCGCTCGTCGCTCGAAATCGCCCGCACGCACAGTTCCTTCACTTTTTCGCTATAGTTTACGAGTGCAGATTTCGCGGAGTGTGGATGAACTTCCAGCTCGATCAGCTGCAGCAGATCGCCGTAGCGCGTTCGCCCAATGAGCTGATCCGGACGATCACGCGGCTGTCGCGTGGACAAGGCATCGATCACTGGTGCTACGCGCTCGATCTGCCGCTGCTCGACCAGCGCAAACCGCAATTTCTGCTCGGCAATTTTCCGCAGGCCTGGCTCGACTACTACTTCGCGCACGACTTCCTGCGCGTCGACCCGGCGGTGGCGCATTGCCACGGCCACGCCACGCCGATCGTCTGGCCCGCGCGCCAGGCCGCGAACGCGAGCGACGCGCAGAACATGGCCGTGCGTCGCCTGTACCGCGAGGCGGCAGAGCACGGCTTGAAGAGCGGCGTCAGCATTCCGGTGCACGGCCTCGGCTGCACCTGGGGCATGGTGTCGTTCGCGAGCGGCGATCCGCGCCGCGACGACGACTTCGCCGCGCACGTGGCCGACCTGCACCTGTTCGCCCACTACATCCACGAGTCGGGCCATCGCTTCGCGCACACGACCACGCTGCCGCCGCCGCCGCACCTGACCGCGCGCGAACTCGAATGCCTGCACTGGGCCGCCGAAGGCAAGACGAGCTGGGAGATCGGCCGCGTGCTGGGGGTCAGCGAGCGCACGGTCGTGTTTCACCTGCAGAACGCCGCGCACAAGTTCGGCGTCAACGGCCGGCAGCCGGCCGTCGCGCGCGCGATCGCGCTGGGTCTCATCGATCCGTAGAACGTTTCCGGCAAGTTTCGTGGTCGGATCGATCCGGCGGGGCGTTTCTCGACAGCCTGCTAGAAAATTCGCTGCAGCAGCACGAACAGCGCGTTGTTGAGCGCATGCAGAGCGAGCGCAGGCGCAAGCCCGCCGCTGCGCCGCACCAGCCAGCCGGCGAGCAGGCCCAGCGTGAAATAGAACGGCAGGCGCGGCGGATCGGCATGGAACGCGGCGAACAGCCCGGCCTGCAGCACATTGCTCGCGCCGAAGCTCAGGTGCCGGCTGAGACCGCCGAGCAGCATGCCGCGAAAAACGAATTCCTCGGCGAGCGGCGCCAGCAGCGCAACGATCAGCACCGTGCCGCCGAAACCGTACAGGTGCAGGCTGTCGCCGACGGCCTGGTTGACGGCGCGCGTCTGGTCGGTGTCCGCACCGCCGCCGGTGCTCACGAGCCAGACGCCGATCGCCAGCGAAACCGCGAACAGCGTGAACCAGCAGCGCACGACCTGGCGCGCGCTTTCGCGCAAGCCGAGCGTACCCGTCCAGCCGACGCGGCCCAGGCCGATCGCCCACGGCACGAACAGCGCGAGCTGCAGCACGGTCGAGTACAGCAGCGAACGCAGCGCCGTGCCGTTGCCGGTCGGCGCGCCGTCCGCGCCCACGCCCAGCACGACCGCAACCGCGAACGGCACGAGCACCGCGGCGCCGAGCGCGACCCAGGCCTTGGTCAGCCCGACAGACGCGAACAAGGGCTCGGCGACGCGGCCGTGCTGACGCCGGATCAGGCCGCGGTAGTGCGCCGGAACGAGCAGCAGGCCCGGCAGCAGCAGCAACAGCGCGACGGTCAGCATCAGCAGGCCGGTCAGCGGCAGCAACGGCATCGCCAGAGCGAGCTGCGGCTGCTTTGCGACGACGCGGCCGTAGCGCTCGACCTGCGTCATCCAGCCCGCCCGCGTCAGCGCGTCGGCGAATCGGATCTGCCCGGCGGCGGCGCGCACGTCGCCGGTCGCCAGCGCCAGATCGAATCGCAGATTCTCGAGTGTCCGAGTGGTTTTCGCGGTCGCATCGGGCGCCGGCAGCACGCGCGCCGCGCCCTGCGCGTCGCCGGCGCGGAACAGCGCGCGCGCCTGCAGCGTCGCGTCGACCTCGACCCCGGCATCGCGATGGCGCTCCCACTCGTGCCGCGCGAGTTCGCGATCGGGGTGCGCCAGCGCCGCCTTCACGCGTTCGTCGGCCTGCCAGGTTTCCTTCGCGGCGGGCACGCCGGCCAGCAGCGCCGCCGCGGGCTGCGCGAGCCCCTTGCCGACGAGGTGCCTGAATGCCTGCGCCACGCGCGTCGCGTTGCCGCACAGACGCACCGCTTCGACGGCCAGCTCGCCCGCGCGCTCGGCGTTCTCGTCCATGGCATGCCGGGCCGCGACGTCTTCGAGCAGCTTGCAGCGCGTCGCGGGCGGCCAGCTCTGCGACTGCACGAGCAGCGCGTCGCCGCGTGCGCCCGCGTCGTCGCCCCAATCGCGCGCATTCAGAAATACCTGCGCCTCGGGCGCCTGCGCGAACCGCTCGCGCAGATCGGCTTCGCAGCGCTCGTCGTCGGCGGTCGTCGCCGCGTCGGCGTCTTCGCTCGCGGCGAACAGGCCGATGAATTCGCAGCGCGCGACCGCCAGCGACACGTCGTCGGGCCGGCTGCGCGTCGCGCGTTCGTAGTCGGCCAGCACCGCGCGGTACGCGCCGCGCTCGGTCTCGGCGACGCGCCGATAGGCAGCCGCGGCATCGGTGAGATCGGCCGCGGCGCACACGCCGCTCGCGGCGACGAACGCCGCGAGCGCGGCCAGCCAGCGGCGCGCCGTGCTCAAACCCGGTAGCCGCGATGGATCGCGACGATGCCCGCCGTGAGGTTGCGAACTTCGGTCTTGGCGAAACCGGCCCGATCCATCATCGCGAGCAGGGTTTCCTGGTTCGGATGCTTGCGGATCGATTCGGCGAGATAGCGATAGCTGTCGGCGTCCTGCGCGAACAGGCGGCCCAGGCGCGGCAGCACCTGGAACGAATGGAAGTCGTACAACGGCTTCAACCACTCCTGCCGCACCTGCGAGAACTCGAGGATCAGCGCCTTGCCGCCGATCTTGAGCACGCGGTGCATTTCTTCGAGCGCGCGCTGCTTGTCGGTGACGTTGCGCAGGCCGAACGCGATGGTCACCGCGTCGAAGCTGCGGTCCGGAAACGGCAGCGCCTGCGCGTTGAGCTGCGCGTAGCGCACGCCCTTGACGAGCCCGCGGTCGGTCAGGCGGTCGCGGCCGACGGTCAGCATCGCCGCGTTGATGTCGCCGACGACGATCTCGCCGCGCTCGCCGACGAGCGGCAGCAGCAGCGCCGCGATGTCGCCGGTGCCGCCGGCGAGATCGAGCACGCGATCGCCGGCGCGCACGCCGCTGATCGCCGCGAAGTGTCTTTTCCACAAGCGGTGGATGCCGAACGACATCAGGTCGTTCATGAGGTCGTAGCTCGTCGCGACCGACGAGAACACCTGCCCGACGAGTTTCTGCTTTTCGGCGACCGGGACGTCGCGGTAGCCGAAGTGGGTGGTTTCTGGTTCGCTCATGACCGAATGGTACATGAGCGAACGAAGGGTCAGTTCAGGTCGACGCAGTTGTCGCCGGCGCCGGGCGGGCAATCGCCGCCGATGCCGCCGGTGCTCGGGCCGCCGGCACCGCGACGCAGAAGATCATGGATCAACTGCCAAGGACCGCCGGGCGTGCTACGGCCATATGCCGTATCCCGCGTCCAGCCGTTCAGCACGAGATGCAAGTCGATTCTCATGAGATGGTCCGGAACGGCGCCGTTGATCGGCGGGTTCGGCGTTGGCGGCGCCCCGTCTTCGAGACCTTTGGCCACGGCATCGCGTGAATCGAACACGCCCATGGAACGAATTTCGTCCGCACGTAACGGGCGAGTTTCTCGCTTGACGCCACCATCCGGCAGCAGTGAAACAAACGTCACGTCGAAGCGATCAGGCGGCGACGCCGCCTGAACGTTTGCACTCATCACACAAATCACAAGAAAAAGCAGATGCCTGATCATGCCAACTCCCGAGTAAGGGTGACTGCCTGCGCTCCCAGGCTGCAGATCAAGGCGCGCGCACAAACGATACAACGCGCACATTGGCAAACGATACGGTACGGAGCGCGCTCAATCCGCTCGTGCCACGCCGCTCTTGCGAAAGTAGTCCCGCGACCCGTCGGCCGCGACGACGATCCCGCGCACCACGCCGCGCGCATCGCGCTGGAACTCGAACGTCGTCGCGCCGCCCGTCGTGACGAAGCGCGACGGCGTGACCGGCAGCGTCGTCCATGGCTTGTCTTCGCCGGCCGCGAGCACCGCGACCGCGCCGCCTTCGATGCTGACGGTCAGCGATGCCGACTCGATCGTGTCGGCCAGCACGCGGCGCACGCCGGCCGGTACGGCGGTGTCGCGGCGATACGTGCCGGCGTAGTCGGCCGCCGCGCCGTCGGCGAGTGCGATCGTGCGCACCGGCGGGTTCACGCCGAGGCCGATCGCATCCGACAGCGCGTTGCGGATCTCGCGCGCGAGCATCGTGCCGTTCGCGCCGTTGGTGAGTATCGCGAAACCGTCGCCGGTCTCCGGATAGCCTTCGATCCACGCGCGGTAGCTGTCGTTGGCGCCGCCGTGATGAAAGATTCGCGCGACGCCTTCGCCCGACACGCGCGGCCCGAGCCCGTGACCGCCCGGCGCGACCTCGGTCAGCATGCGCACGGCCGCGGCGCGCGGCAGGAAGGCGTCCTTGCCCTGATAGCTGCGCAGCAGCACGCCGACGAACGCGCCGAGGTCGTTCGCGCTCGTCCACAAGCCGGCCGCCGCCGCCTGCGGAAAGGTCTGCCAGCCGCGCGGCGCCGCCACGAGCGCGCCGGTCTCGTCATGCGCCTTCGCGACGTTGCCGTAGTCGTCGGGCAGCGGGCTCGCGTACGTGCTGCGCGGCATGCCGGCCGGCTTGAACACCGCGTCGTGCGCGATCGTCTCGAGCGGCGCGCCGGCCACGGTTTCGAGCACGAGCTGCGCCACCTGATAGCCGCCGCCGGAATAGTCGTACGTCGTACCGGGCGCCGCCTTGAAGCGCACCGGTTCGTTCTTCGCGGGTTTCGCGCCGGACAGCGTCTGCAGCATCGTCGGCACCGCTTCGCCGGGCAGGAAGTCGTCGAAACCGTGCACGCCGAGACCCGACGTATGCGACAGCAGCATACGCATCGTCACGACCGGCTCGCCGCCGGCCGGCGGTTTCGGCAGGTGCCACGACGTCAGGTAGCGGTTCACGTCGCGATCGAGGTCGAGCCGGCCCGCCTGCGCCAGCCGCAGCGCCGCCGCGGCGGCGACAACCTTGCTGATCGATCCGACGGAGAACACGGTATCGGCGTCGACCGCGCCGGTCGTTCCGGCTTCTCGCACTCCGAATCCTTTTGATTGAACGACTACACCATCTTTCAACACGACGACGGCGACGCCGGGCACCTTGTGGAACGCCATGCGTTCGCGCAGCGACCAGCGCGGCGGCGCTTCGCCGGCCTTGCGCACGGTCGGTCGCAGGCCCGCGTCGAGCACGTCGAGCGGTGCGGCGGCGGCGTGCGGCACGAAGGCCGCAAACAAGGCGGCGAGCGCGCGGCGAATCACGGCGCACCGTCCGGCGGGGCCGTGTCGACCGAATAGACGAGCGAGACGATCTTCCAGCCGTCGCCCGTCCTGACGAGTTGCCAGGCCTCCTGCCCGTGGTTCGTCGGCTTGCCGTCGGCGAGAAACACGTAGTCGAAGTGCACCGACGCGATTGCGTCGTCGGCGAGGATCTTCACGTTCGAGAACGTTTCCTCGACGCGGCCCCGGTCGCCGCCGATGCTGTCGGCGAAGCGCGCGCTCGTGCCCGGATGCACACGCGACGCGGCGGGATCTTTCCGCAGCCGGCGGCCGTATTCGGCCTCGCTGTCGACGCTGAACCACGAATCGTGGCCGGGCAGAAACAGCGTGCGCAGCGTCGCGCCGTCCTTCGCGACGATCGCCGCGCGAAACGTCTCGACGATCTGACGCACGTCGGCCTGCGGATCGGCGGCGAGCGCCGGCGTCGCGGCCAGCGCGAGAACGTTGAAAACAAGCGAGGATTTTCGCATGCGACGCACTCCGAAGACGGGTGCGCGCATTCAAGCGGCGATCGCGGCGCCGCGCCAGAGCGAAAGACCCGATTTGCGCCGCGCCGGTCGATTCGACCGGCCGAGCCGGTCAGTCGCGCGTAAGGCCGGCCGCTTCGAGCGCGGCGAGGTACGCCGGCCAGGCTTGCGCCTGCGTGCGGCCGAGGTCGTACAGCACCGGCCACGAGAAAATGCCGGTCTGGTGGCCGTCGTCGAAGCGCAGCAGCACGGCGTAGTGGCCGACCGGTTCGATCGCGTCGATGTTGACGTTGCGCTTGCCCGGCACGAGCACGCGCTGGCCCGGCCCGTGACCCTGCACCTCGGCGCTCGGCGAATGCGTGCGCAGGTATTCGCACGGCAGCCGGAACGACTCGCCGTTGTCGAAGTTCACTTCGAGGACGTGAGAGGCGCGGTGCAGCGTGATGCCGGTCGGGCGCGGGGTAGCGGTCACCGGGCGATCGTCATCGAACCGGGTCGGTCGTACGGATCGCGCGCGGCTCCAGCGGATCGGACGGCTTGCCGGCCACGCGATAGAGCGTGTCCATGTACGCCGTGCCGAAACCGATCGAGCCGATGTCGGCGTAGTCGTACTCGCCGGTATCGGGATACCAGCGCGCATTCGGGTCGATCTCGCGCAAGGTCAGCGTTTCGGCGTCGACGCCCTCGAGCTGGCCGATGTAGCTGGCTTCGCCGGTTTCGTCATCGAGCATGTTGACCGAGATCACCGGCGCGAGCGATGCGGCACCGCGGGCGATGACGCCCCAGTCGTCCAGGCGCAGCCCGACCGGCGCGACGAGCACTTCCTCGTTGATCGCCAACGCTTTTTCGACGAATTCGCGCGACGGATCTTCCTCGGCGTGCGTGACGTCGGCCAGCGCGACCACGAGAAAACCGTCGTAGTGCATCGAATCGGAGACTTCGGCGATCAGCAGGAATTCGGCCGAGACGTCGACGATGAAGCCGTGAACCCAGCCCGGATCGATCCCTTCGCGCTTGACCCGCACCGGGATGCGCTGTTCCTGCGCCTCGCGCAGGTAGGCGCGCGGCCCGCGCGCCTTGAAATGGACGATATTGGTCATGCGGCGATTGTACCTGAGGGGAAACGTGCGGCGTCGTGACGCATCGTCACGGACCGTACCGGGCTCGACGTTGTTCCCGTAAAGCGTGGCGATTCAACGAACTGGAGATCCTCCCCTCTACCCCAAGCACGGCTCGGGGGAGGGGCTTCAGAGAATGTACCGCGACAGATCCTCGTCCTTGACCAGCTCGCCCAGATGCGCGTCGACGTACGCCGCATCGATGCGGTATTGCGTGCCGCCGCGGTCCGGCGCCTCGTACGAGATGTGGTCGAGCAGGCGCTCGAGCACCGTATGCAGGCGGCGCGCGCCGATGTTCTCGGTGCGCTCGTTGACCTGGAACGCGATCGCCGCGAGCCGCTCGACGCCCGAATCGGCGAATTCCACCGTCACGCCTTCGGTCGCGAGCAGCGCCGAGTACTGCTTGGTCAGCGCATTGTGCGGTTCGCGCAGGATGCGCACGAAGTCGCCGCTCGTGAGCGCGCCGAGTTCGACGCGGATCGGAAAGCGGCCCTGCAGCTCGGGAATGAGGTCCGACGGCTTGGCGAGCGAGAACGCGCCCGACGCGATGAACAGGATGTGGTCGGTCTTCACGACGCCGTATTTCGTCGACACGGTGGAACCTTCGACGAGCGGCAGCAGGTCGCGCTGCACGCCTTCGCGGCTGACGCCGGCGCCGTGCCAGTCGCCGCGCTGGGCCACCTTGTCGATTTCGTCGATGAACACGATGCCGTTCTGCTCGCAATTGCGCATCGCCTCGACTTTCAGCTCTTCTTCGTTGAGGAGCTTGCCGGCTTCCTCCTCGATCAGCACCGGCCACGCCGCCTTGATGGTCAGCTTGCGCTTCTGCGTGCGGTTGCCGGCGAGCGACTGGAACATCCCGCGCAGTTGCTGGCTCATTTCCTCCATGCCCGGGGGCGTGGCGATTTCGACGCCGAGCTGCACCGTCGTTTCGAGTTCGATCTCGCGCTCGTCGAGCCGCCCCTCGCGCAGCTGCTTGCGCAGCTTCTGGCGCGTGTCGTGGTCGCCGGCATCGGCCGGCTGCGCGTCCCAGCCGGCGGCGCGGCGCGGCAGCAGCGCATCGAGGATGCGTTCTTCGGCGCGGTCTTCGGCGATCGTCTTCACGCGCTGCTTGGCCTGGTCGCGCGTCATCTTCCATGCCATGTCGGCAAGATCGCGCACGATCGACTCGACGTCCTTGCCGACGTAGCCGACCTCGGTGAACTTCGTCGCTTCGACCTTGATGAACGGCGCGTTCGCAAGGCTTGCGAGGCGGCGCGCGATCTCGGTCTTGCCGACGCCGGTCGGGCCGATCATCAGGATGTTCTTCGGCGTCACCTCGTCGCGCAGCGACGGATCGAGCTGCATACGCCGCCAGCGGTTGCGCAGCGCGATCGCGACGGCGCGCTTGGCCGCCTGCTGGCCGACGATGTGGCGGTCGAGTTCGTTGACGATTTCGCGGGGGGTCAGTTCGGACATGCTTACAGCTCTTCGATCGTGACGTTGTGGTTCGTGTAGATGCAGATGTCGCCGGCGATCTTGAGCGAGCGCTCGACGATGTCGCGCGCCGACAGGTCGGTGTTTTCGCTCAGCGCCTTCGCGGCGGCGAGCGCGAACGGGCCGCCCGAGCCGATCGCGATCAGCCCGTTTTCGGGCTCGAGCACGTCGCCGTTGCCGGAAATCAGCAGCGACGCTTCCTTGTTGGCGACGGCGAGCATCGCCTCGAGCCGGCCGAGGCGGCGATCGGTGCGCCACTCCTTGGCGAGTTCGACCGCGGCGCGCGTGAGCTGCCCGCCGTGCTTGGCGAGTTTTTCTTCGAAGAGTTCGAACAGCGTGAAGGCGTCGGCGGTCGCGCCGGCGAACCCGGCGAGCACGTCGCCCTTGCCGAGACGGCGCAACTTGCGCGCGTTGGCCTTCATCACGGTGTTGCCGAGCGTGACCTGCCCGTCGCCGCCGATGACGACCTTGCCGTCGCGGCGCACCGATACGATGGTGGTGGCGTGGAAACTGTCCGCCATGGAATCCTCCTGCGAGTGGAACTCACAGGTGGGGACGGCGGCGGACGAGACAAGTGGCCCGGCGGCGGCTCGCAACCGCCGCCGGGCCGATGCGCGTCGATCAGAATTTCAGGCTGAAGAACTTCTTGCGATTCGCGCGCGGCAGCTTCGCCAGCAGCGCGTCGGTACCGTCCCACAGCGCCTGGCGCGCCGAGAGGCTAGCGACAGCGGCCTTGCGTACGGCTTCGGCCTGCTGCGGTTCGCGGGCCAGCGCGCGTGCGATGATCGCTTCGGCAGCGGGGCCGTGCGCGTCGCCGTCGAGTTCGATGTGGCGATCGAGGTAATAGACGAACGCGGGCGCGGCGGCGCGATCGAGACTCCAGCTGTCGAGGAGGCGCTGGAACATGCCGGGAATGACGTTCTCGCGGCCGTAGAAGAAATTCGCCATGACGACCAGCGTGCGCTCGCCGATCGCCAC
Source organism: Tahibacter soli (assembly GCF_025717065.2). Classification (GTDB taxonomy): domain Bacteria; phylum Pseudomonadota; class Gammaproteobacteria; order Xanthomonadales; family Rhodanobacteraceae; genus Tahibacter; species Tahibacter soli. The sequence goes on from NZ_JAOVZO020000018.1 coordinate 614,701, forward strand.
GCTCATCGTATGCGTGACGAAGTCGATCACGCAGTTCGGCGCGCCGACGCGGCCCAGCGCGTTCTCGACCGGCACGCGGTCGCGCACGAGATCGAGGAACCGCTCGAACTGCCGCGTGTCGGCGCCGACCTCCTTCATCGCATTGAGGTAAAGCTGCATATGGCTGATCGGATGGCCGTCCGGACCGGTGTCGGTTTCCTCGCCGAGGATGATTTCGTTGATGAGGTGCGCAGCGTCGATATCGGCCGGCGGCATCCACGGCAGTTCGATGCAGGTGAGGTCGCGCTGCAGCCGCTTGGCCAGCGACATGAAGTCCCAAACCGCAAACACGTGAACCTCCATGAACGCGCGCAGCGACGCAAGATCGGCGATGCGCGAGAACACGGGGTGGGTGTGCAGCGAGTCGCGCAGTCTGCGGACTTCCGGCGTGAAGACTTGCTCGAGAATCTCTGTCACGGGAACGCTCCTTTTCGCGGGGGAAGGGCCGGAGTCGCCGCGTGGCGCGGGTGCGGTCAGCCCGGCTGATACAGCGGGTAGAGACTTCCTTCCTCGCGCTCTATGCGTTGCGTCAACAGAGCGCCGACCCCCTGATAGTCCTCGAGGAAAGACTTGCGGGCGCGTTCGTCGAACACGCCGTGTTGGTACTTCTTGACGAAGTCGATGACGCCGCGCGCGATCGTGTTCATTTCGCGGCGGAAACTGCGGATCAACATCAGGTCTTCGCTGTCGTCGCGCAGCGTGTACTCGACGTAGTTGTAGAAGCGCACGTTTTCGGCCAGCAGATGCGCCTCGAGCCGGCTCTTGAAGGCGACGAGCTGAGCCGGGATGTCGTTCCAGCGCCCGCGCTCGGGCAGCCGGCCGATTTCTGTATACATCTTTACCAATTCGCCATGGTCGCGCTTGAGCGATTCGACCAGTGCCGAGTCGTAGCGCGGCGCCTGCGCTGTACCGTGCGTCAGCGGCGCGGGCGCGGCCTGCGCCGGCGCATCGCGTCCCATCAGTCTGCGCAGAAGACCGAGCATGGATTCTCCGTTTTTGATCGTGCGTTCACATTCCCGTCACCCGAGCCTATATCCATACCCTTTGTTTGCAACCTGTAATTGTTTCCAGTGTAGACCATATACTTTTGTGTACATTCATGTGCGAAAAAGCGCACATGCGGACGCCCAAACGAAAAGCGCGCCTCTCGGCGCGCTTTTCTTAAATGACACGAAGTGAAACTGTGAATCAGTTATCGTTTTTCATGCGGGAATGTAGAGCGGATACAAGTTGCCTTCCTCGCGCTGGATGCGCTGCACCAGAAGACCGCCGACGGCGCGGTAGTCGGCGAGAAAGCTCTGCCGCGCCACATCGTTGGGAATGCCGCCCTGGTACTTCTTGACGAACTCGATCACGCCGCGCGCGATCGTGTTCATCTCGCGGCGGAAGTCGCGGATCAATGCGAGGTTCTCGTTGTCGTCGCGCAGCGTGTACTCGACGTAGTTGTAGAAGCGCACGTTCTCGGTCAGGAGGTGCGCTTCCAGCCGCGTCTTGAACGCGGTGAGCTTGGCCGGCAGGTCGCCGTACCGGCCCTGCTCGAAGCCGCGGCCGATCTGCTCGAACAGTTCCACGAGTTCGTGGTGGTCGTGCTTGAGCGAGGGTACGAGGCCCGAATCGAACGACGGCGCGCGGGCCGGTCCCGGCGGCGTGGCGCCGAACTGGCGCGGCGGCGGCGCGGGTTCGGGCTTGGGCTTCTGGCCGATGATTCTGCGCAACATGTCCAGCATGGGAATCTCCGTGGCTCAAGGGACGGCCTGCCGGAGTCGGACGCGTACGACCGCTGCCGATCGACGCAACGGCGCGACGCCGTGCGGCGATTGCCGTGAGTGCCTCGGAACATACACTTTCCACCAATGCTTTTCTTCACAAGCGCGGCAAAACCTGTAGTTTCTTGCAGGTCGCGCGGGCGAAATTCGCGACGAACGGTAGGCTGCGGTGAGAGGTCGCGGGGACTTACGGCCGCAGGCGGCGCTCCGGCACAATCGGCGCATGTCCGTGTCCGCCCAAGCGGCGCCGCGCGCAGCGCGCCGGCTGCCGCCGGCAGGAACCACGCTGCTCGCCTGGCGCAACCTCGCCCACGATCGCGCGCGCTTCGTCGTCACGCTCGTCGGCGTGCTGTTCGCCGTGCTGCTGATGGGCGTGGAGCTGGGACTTCTCGTCGGCTTCGCGCGCACGACCTCCGGCCTCGTCGATCACACGCACGCCGATCTGTGGATCACGCCGGCCGGCACGACCAACGTCGATATCGCCGGACGGCTCGACGAGCGCCGCCGCTTCGAAGCGCTCGCGGTGCCCGGCGTCGCCGCGGTCGACCTGCTCATGGCGCAGTTCGCGTTCTGGCGCAAGCCCGACGGCGGCAACGAAAGCGTCAGCATGATCGGCTTCAACCCGGCGACGCGGCACGGCGCGCCCTGGAATCTCGTCGAAGGCGCGATCGAAGATCTGCAGCAGGACGACGCGGTCGTCGTCGACCGGCTGTATGCCGGCAAGCTCGGCGTCGGCAAGATCGGCGACACGGTCGAAATCAACAGCCGCCGCGCGCGCGTCGTCGGCTTCACCGAGGGCATCCGCACGTTCACGCAGAGCCCGTACGTGTTCACGACGCATACGAACGCGCAGCGCTTCACGCTGTTCCGGCCCGACCAGACGACGTACATGCTCGTGACGCTCGCGCCCGGCGCCGACCGCGACGCCGTACGCACGGCGCTGAAGTCGCGGCTCGGCCGCGTCGACGTCTGGCCCTCCGAAGCGTTCGCGCGGCAGGCACAGCAATACTGGCTGATCACGACCGGCGCGGGCTCGGCGCTGCTGCTCGCCGCCTTGCTCGGGCTCGTCGTCGGCATCGTGATCGTCGGGCAGACGCTCTACGCGACGACGGTCGACCGCCTGCCCGAGTACGCGACGCTGCGCGCGATGGGCGCGCCGAACCGCTATCTGTACGCGGTGATCCTGAAGCAGGCGGCGATCAGCGCCGCGCTCGGCTTCGGCTCGGGCATGGCGCTCGTCTACGCGGTCGAATTCCTCATGCGCGGCGGCAGCGTCGCGCTCGCGCTGCCGCCGTGGCTCGTCGGCGTGCTCGCGCTCCTCACCGTCATGATGTGCGCGCTCGGTGCGCTGATTTCGATCCGCCGCATCGTGCGCATCGATCCGACGTCGGTGTTCCAGTGAACGCGCCGTCGGTACCGATCCGCCTCGCCGGCGTCGGCGTGACCTACGGCCGCGGCGCCACCGCCTTCGCCGCGCTGCGCGGCATCACGCTCGACATCCGTCCCGGCGAGATGACGCTGCTGCTGGGACCCAGCGGTTCGGGCAAGACCACGCTGCTGCAGGTGATGGGCTGCCTGCTGCGCGCCACGACGGGCCGCGTCGAGCTGTTCGGCCGCGGCGTCGAGGGCGTCGACGCCGAAGGCATGGCCGCGCTGCGGCTCGCGCACGTCGGCTTCGTGTTTCAGCACTACAACCTGTTTCCGACGTTGAAGGCGTGGGAAAACATCGCCATCGCGCTCGACATCAAGGCCGTGCCGCGCGCCGGGCAGCGCGAGATGGCGCTCGAACTCCTCGCGCGGCTGGACCTTGCCGATCGCGCCGAGCACTATCCGAGCGAGCTGTCGGGCGGACAGAAGCAGCGCGTCGCGATCGCGCGCGCGCTCGCCGGATCGCCGCAGGCGCTGCTCGCCGACGAGCCGACCGCCGCGCTCGACGGCAAGACCGGGCAAAGCGTCGCGGCGGCCCTGCACGACCTTGCGCATCGCGCCGGCGTCGCGGTCGTCGTCGTCAGTCACGATCCGCGCGTCGAACCGTTCGGCGACCGCGTCCTGCATCTGGAAGACGGGCAGCTGATCGACGATCGGCGCCCCACGAGGAGTCCGCGATGAAACGCATGATCGGCGTCGCCGTCGCGACGCTCGCGCTGGCCGCCTGCGGCAAGCCCGCGCCGCCGCCGTCCGCCGGCACGCTCGGCATCGCCGCCGGCGGACTCGTCGAACCCTCGGGCGAGGAACGCGTCATCATTCCGCAGCTGTCGGGACGTCTGGCCAGGGTCTACATCGGCGAAGGCGACGCGGTGAAGGCCGGGCAGGTGATCGCCGAAATCGAGAACGCCGAATACCGCGCCATGCTCGCCGGGGCGAGCGCCGAACTGGCGCGGCGCGAGGCCGAACACGCGAAGCTCAAGGCCGGCGCGCGGCGCGAAGAGCTCGACGCGGCCACGGCGGCGCGCAGCGAGGCGATCGCGGCCGAGCACCAGGCCGGCGCCGAGTACGACCGTCGCCGTTCGATGGCCGCGCGCAAGCTGATCGCCGACGAAGCGCTGCAACTGGCGCGCACGCAGGCCGAAGCGGCGACCGCGCGGCGCGAACGTGCGGACGCGGAACTCGCGCTGCTGCGCGCCGGCACGCGCGCCGAGGATCTCGCCGCGGCGGCAGCCGCCGTCGACGCGGCGCGCGCCGACCGCGATCGCGCGCAGGCGCTATACGACAAGTCGCAGATCGTCTCGCCGATCGACGGACAGGTACTCAAGCGCGACCTGCGCGAAGGCGAAACCGTGGTCGCGCTGTCGCCGCTGCCGCTCGCGCGCGTCGGCGACATCAGCCGCCTGTACGTGCGCGCCGACATCGACGAACTCGACATCGGCCGCGTGCGCACCGGGCAGAAGGCCGCGATCACGAGCGACGCGTTTCCGGGCCAGGCGTTCGCCGGCGAAGTCGTGCGCGTGAGCCGCCGCATGGGCCGGCGCAATTCGATTTCGGGCGACCCGGCCGAAAAGCAGGACGCGAAGATTCTCGAAGCGCTGATCGCGCTCGACGGTACGCCGCCGCTGCCGATCGGCCTGCGCGTGGACGTGCGGATCACTCCCTGACGAGGTTGCCTGCGGCGTCCCAGACGCGCCCCAGCGGATCGAGCTCCACCGCCGTGCGCGACGCGGCCCGCGCGCCGAAGCCGCAGATCGCGAGCACGCCGTCGGTGCGCGGATCGAGGCCGAACGCCGCTTCGATCTCCACCTCGTTGATCGCACCCGTGACGAACGCGCCGAGACGCAGATCGGTCGCCGACAGATACAGCGTCTGCGACAAATGACCGGCGTCGAGCGCGACGACGCGGTACGCCTTGGCGTGGTTGCGGTACTTCCAGAACGTGCGCGCGAAACGCGTCACCAGTGCGACGAGCACCGGCGCGTTCGCGAAGTAGTCCTGCGCCGCGACGCTGCGGGAAGCCAGTTCCGCGAGCGCGGACGGATCGGGCGAGCGCAGCGGCTCGAGCGCGTGGTTGAGCGCGTGGTAGTGGTACAGCCCCGGCGCGATGCCGTCGACGCGCTGCACGATCAGATACGCCTCGGTCGGATGCAGCGCGCCGCCCGACGGGCTGTTGCGCTTGAGGATCGTCGCGCCGGCGGCGTCGACCGTCGCCTGCGCGCCGAAGACGCGATCGAGCATCGTCGCGAACGTCGCGGCCGGCAGCAATGCCTGCGCGTCGAAGTTGCGGCAGGTCGCGCGGCGGCGCAGCAGGTCGTCGAACGCGCCGCCCGGCGCGCGTTCGAGCGCAATGCGCGCGCCGGGCGCCGCGCATTCGCGCACGGCCGGCGGCGGCGGACCGAGACGCGCGGTCAGGTCGGCGAGACTCGAAACGCCCGCGCGCTGCGCCTCTTCGCCCGAACGCACGCCGCTCCAGCGCCCGAAATGGTGCGCCACCGCCGACAACCCTCGCCAGTTCAGGTCGCGCACGGCCTCGTCGCGGGCACGCACGGCCGCGTGCGCGGCGGCGTCCGAAATCAGCAGGCCTTTTTCGACGAGACCGTCGAGCGTCGCGCGTGCGTGTCTCGCGTACAGGCCGGCAAGGTCGCTCCACGCGCCCGGCGCGATCTGCGCGAGCGCGGCGACGTCATCGGTGTCGACCGGCACCTCGTCGTCCAGATGCGGCGCGAGTGCGACGAGCGACAACGTCGCGCGCAGCCCGTCTGCGCCGTCGGCGAGCGACTGCGGATCGAAGGCCAGATGTTCGCGCGGCTCGACGAGCACGATCGCGCAGCGTCGTACGAGCATGGTCCGCTCCGTTGCGAAGCCCGACGCTAACCCAAGGTTGTAGTTGCGACAATACGCACGCCATTGTTGCTGGCGTACCCCGTGGCTACACTCGACGGGCAGACCGCGCCGCGCCGGCGCGGTCCAAACGGGGGAACACCAATGGCGACCAGCCTGACGCCGCAGCAAGTCGACACGTTGCTCGACAAGCTCGGCAGCGACGACGCATTCCGCGAACTTTGGTCCACCGACACGGCCGCCGCGCTGAAGTCGATCGGCATACCGGAGACCGCCGCGGCGTGCTTCGGCAACGTCAAATCGCTCGCGAGCAAGGACAAGCTGCAGGCGTCGCGTTCGGCGCTGCAGAAGCGGCTGACGGGGCTGCTCGACCAGTCGGTTCAGGGTTTCTCGGGCTGAGCCAGCGCGTCGCGCACGACCTGCGCGCGTCTGGCGATCGCCGGCAGGCCGGAGGGATCCGGCCACGCCTGCGCGAACTGCGCGAGCGCCGTGCGCGCGCCGTCGCGGTCGTTCGCCGCGAGCGCGAGCTCGGCGCCGTGCAATAGCGCGACGTTCGATTCGATGACGTTGAGCGGCTTGAGCGCCTGCAGGTGATTGAATTCGCCGTAGGCGCGTCCGCGATGCGCGGCGAGCCAGTCGTCCTGCGCGCGTGCTTCGTCGCGCTTGCCGGCGCCGGTCAACGCATCGCGCAGCGCGACGTGCGTCAGGTACAGCTCGGTACCGTCGATCCGCTCGCGCAGGAGCGCCACCGCTTCGTCGGGCTTGCCGCCGGCGCGCGCGATTTCCGCGCGCACGATCGCGCGCAGGTGCTGCTGCACGACGAAACCGGCGACGTCGGCCTCGGCCACCGCGTCGACCGCACGCCGCGCGAGCGCGGCGTCGCCGCGGCGCGCCGCGACGTAGCCGCCGAGCAGCACGTTGAACACCGCGAACTGGTTGTCGGACTCCTCGCGGCGGCCGGCGGCCGCAAGCTCCGCATCGACGAACGATTTGAGCGGCGCGGCGTAGGCATCGCCATCGCCATCGCCCTCGCCGAACGGTTCGAGGCTGATCGCGATGCTGCGGAACACGCGTTCGTACAACGCGCCGACCGCACCGCCTTCGCGCGCCGCGTCGGCGGCGAGCGTGCGCACGCGAGGGAGGCGGCCGCGGTCGGCGTCGAGCGCGATCGCGGTACGCCGTACGAAGATGTCGTTGCTGGCGACGCCGCTCGGCTTCGAGTCGGCGAGCGCCTTGTCGGCGAGATCGAACTTGCGCTGCGCCGCGTATGCCTCGGCCAGCACGAGCCCCAGGCCGTGGCCGCGCATCGACTGCGCCGTGTCGAGTTCCTTGAGTGCCGCGTCGACGCGATCGGTCGCCAGCAGCAGCGTGCCGTACAGATAGTGCGCCTGTCCGAGATACGGATTCTTGTCGTTGATCGCCTTGCGCACCGCCTCGATCGCGGCGTCGTAGCGATTCGTGTACTGCCACGAGTACAGCGCGTAGTTCGCGTGCGCGAAGTACGCATCCGGATACAGCGAACCGAGCACTTTCCACTTGTCCAAAGCGTCGCTCGGCTTGCCGTAGGTTGCCGCGAGCGCATCGAGCATCAGCGTTTCGCGCGGCGGCAGGTGCTCGCGCAGCGCCTGCGCCGCGCGCACGTCGGCGAGCGCGCCGGCGCGGTCGTCGCTCGAAAGCTTCACGCGCGCCTTGCCGAGATACGCCAGCGCGAAATCGCCGTCGACCTTGGTCGCCTGGTCGAACAGCAGCAGCGAATCGGCCCAGCGGCCTTCGATGTGCGCGCGCAGGCCGAGCGAATAGGCACGCAGCGCGTCGATGTTCGACGTGGTGACTTTCGCGAGCGGCGGGCTGTCGCTGCCGATCGCGGCGAGCGTTTCGCCGAGCCGGCCGCGCAGCGCCTTGTTGATGCGGTCGACCGACGGCAGCACCGACGCGACGCCGTCGCCTTCGGCCGATTCCGAATACACGGTCGCCTGCGTGTTCGGGTCGACGACTTCGGTCGTCACGCGCAGCTTGCCGCCCACCTCGGCGACGATCGGCAGCACGAGCGCGCGCGCGCCTTCGCGCATCGCGATCTCGGCGCCGACGGTGCGGTCGATGCGCGTCTGCGCGGGATCGCGCTGCATGCGCCTGACCGTGTCGCGCACCTGCAGGTCGGATACGACGTTGACGTAGCGCGACTGCTCCAGGCCGATGCGCAGTGCGGTGCGCAGCGAATCGTCGAGCGACGTCTGGCCGGTGAGGTTCTGGAAGTCGCCGAGCACGATCCAGTCGCGCTGCGCGAACGCGATCGCCGGCTGCGGCCGGAACACGAACCAGCCGGCGACCGCCAGCGCGGAAAGAATCAGCACGGCTTCGATCGCGACGGTGGCCGGTCGGCGCCACCACGGCACTTCGCGGTGCGCCTTGCCGGTGTACGGCGGCAGGCGCAGCGGCGCGACGCCCGGCTCGCCGATCTCGTAGACGACCAGCGGTTCGGGTACGCCCTTGAACAGATAGCGGCCGTGATGCAGCCAGCGCGCGCGCGCGGCGACCGCGCCGAGTTCTTCATGCGCACGCTGGGCGAGGCTCGTCGCGACGCCCGACACGAGGATCTGTCCCGGCAGCGCGAGCGACGCCAGGCGCGCGGTGACCGGCTTGACGAGGCCTTCGACCTCGACCGGCTTGGCGCCCTGCACGACGTCGCCGGGCGAGTTCTGCCAGATCATCACGTCGCCGACGTGCACGCCGACGCGCGCCTGCAGCGGCACCTGTTCGGCCTCGCCGAGCCTGGCCAGCTCGCGCTGGTAGGCGAGCGCGAACGCGATCGCCTGGATCGGACGCTCGAACAGCACGAGGAAGCCGTCGGTCTTGTCGATTTCCTGGCCGTTGTAGCGATGCAGCAGATCGCGCGCGAGCCGGTCGTGGCGGCGCATCAGCGCGGCGGTGCGCTGGTCGCCCAGGCGCTCGACGAGGCCGGTGGAGTCGACGAGGTCGCACAGCGCGAGCGTGCGCAGGAGCGGACCGGCGGGTGCGCCCTGATCCGGATCGACGACAGGCAGTTCCACGGCACTCATGAGCTTTAACTCCTGCGCGTTCCGACGGCGGAACGCGGCTTGCGTACCACTACCTTGTGGATTTTCCGCGCCGATGCCGGACACCGGGCGCGCCTCCCCGCATACGTGCTAGCGCAATACGAAGCCTGCCCGCATCAGGCGATCACGCGATAATTGTCCCCACCTTCACCTTTCACCATGTACAGCGCGCAATCGGAATCGCTGTACCACGCCGACCAGTCGGCGTGTTCGTGGCACAGGCTGCCGCCGATGCTCACCGATACGTGCAGCGCGTCGATCGGCACGGGAAACCGCAGCGCGCGCACGCCGTTGGCCACCTGGGCCGCGCGATCGCGCAGGTCCTCGGGGCCGCTCACCTGGGCGAGCAGCGCGAATTCGTCGCCGCCGAGCCGGCACGGCAGATCGCACGGAAACGCCGCGGCCTGCACTTCGCGCGCGACGGCGCGCAGCGTCTGGTCGCCGGTCAGATGGCCGTAGTGGTCGTTGATCTGCTTGAAGCGGTCGATGTCGACGAGCAGCAGGCCGAGCTTGAGCGTCGGGTCGCGCTGCGTGCGCAGCTCTTCGAGGTAGTGATAGAGGCCGCGGCGGTTGCACAGGCCGGTCAGTTCGTCGGTGCGCACGAGGCGCTCGGCGGTCGACAGCTGCGTCTGCGTCTGGCGCAGCGAATCGAGTGTGACGAGCAGGTCCTCGTTGCGGCGCTTGAGGTTCTGGATCAGCTGCTGCTCGCTCGCCACGAGATACGAGAACGAGCGGCGCATGAACTGCGCGAGGAGCGCGGCCTCGGTTTCGAGCAGGCGCTCGAACGCGGCATGTTCGATGACGTGCAGCACGCTGCCCTCGGCCGCGACGGCGTTCGCGACGCGCGCGTGATTGCCGATGAACAGCGCCAGTTCGCCGAAGAATTCGCGCGGGCCGATCAGCTTGTCGGGCAGGCCGTCGCCGAACTCGAGCTGGATCGTGCCCGATTCGACCACGAACATCGCGCGGCCCAGCTCGCCCTTGCGGAAGATCATTTCGCGCGGCACGAGTTCGCGGCGGCGGCCGGCCGCGGCGAACAGGTTCAGTTCGGGGTCGGAAAGCTGGCGCGGCAGAAAGCCCGGTCGCGCCTTCGCGTGCGCCTGACCGGTTCGCGCGGACTCCGTCAACGAGGCTCCTGGACTCACCGTCGCCACAAGCACACTCCCCCGGCCGCTGCGGAGCGCACGGCGTTGAGCCGTCGCGCCCGTCCTGTCCTTTGAACGACGCAGCACGTCGGCCGCGTCGCCTGTCCAGGCTCGGCAGCGTGTATGCATGCGACCCCGGGCGATCCGTCACTGGATCGCAACGTCCCTGCGCTCCTCCACGCCCGGACGTCGGTGCATCTTACCTCAAGCCCGGCGTTGTGCTATAGGGCGACGGTTTCGGCGCCGGGCGGGGGCGTTCGAGCCGCCGTCGCCGTCTCCGGCCGGCCACGGAGAAACGAACGGGCCCGCCAACGGCGGACCCGACGTTTCCCTCTCTCCCCGCTTGTTCGTGCTCAGGCCGCGTGGCGCGCGCCGTGGAACTGTTCTTCCTCGGTCGATCCCTTGAGCGCCGTCGTCGACGACTCGCCGTTCTGGATCGCCTGCGTCACCGCGTCGAAATAGCCGGTGCCGACTTCGCGCTGGTGCTTGACCGCCGTGAAACCCTTGTCGGCCGCCGCGAATTCGGCTTCCTGCAGTTCCACGAACGCGCTCATCTGGCGGCGCGCGTAGCCGTGGGCAAGGTTGAACATGGAATAGTTCAACGAGTGGAAACCGGCCAGCGTGATGAACTGGAACTTGTATCCGTAGCTCGCGATTTCCTTCTGGAATTTCGCGATCGTCGCGTCGTCGAGGTTCTTCTTCCAGTTGAAGCTCGGGCTGCAGTTGTAGGCCAGGAGCTTGCCCGGATACTTCGCGTGGATCGCCTCGGCGAAGGTACGCGCGAATTCCAGGTCCGGCTTGCCGGTCTCGCACCACACGAGGTCGGCGTACGGCGCGTAGGCGAGGCCGCGGCTGATCGCCTGGTCGATGCCCGGGCGCGTGCGGTAGAAGCCTTCGACCGTGCGCTCGCCGGTGCAGAACCCGCGGTCGTTCGCGTCGACGTCGCTGGTCAGGAGGTCGGCCGCTTCCGCGTCGGTGCGCGCGACGAGGATCGTCGGCACGCCCATCACGTCGGCCGCCAGGCGCGCCGCGTTGAGCTTTTCGATCGCCTCGCGCGTCGGCACGAGCACCTTGCCGCCCATGTGGCCGCACTTCTTGACGCTCGCGAGCTGGTCCTCGAAGTGCACGCCCGCGGCGCCCGCCTCGATCATCGCCTTCATCAGTTCGAACGCGTTGAGCACGCCGCCGAAGCCGGCTTCCGCGTCGGCGACGATCGGCTGCAGCCAGTCGATGTCGTCCTTGCCTTCGGCGTGGTGCAGCTGGTCGGCGCGCAGCAGCGTGTTGTTGATGCGCTTGACCACCTGCGGCACCGAATTGGCCGGATACAGCGACTGGTCGGGATACATCTCGCCGGCGACGTTCGCGTCGGCGGCCACCTGCCAGCCCGAGAGATAGATCGCCTTGAGACCGGCCTTGACCTGCTGCATCGCCTGGTTGCCCGTGAGCGCGCCGAGCGCGTTGACGAAGGGTTCCTTGCCCAGATGCGACCACAGTTTTTCCGCGCCGAGGCGCGCGAGCGAATGCTCGATCGCGACCGTGCCACGCAGGCGGACGACGTCGTCGGCCGAGTAATTGCGCGTGACGCCGGCCCAGCGCGGATTCGTGTTCCAGTCGTGCGTAAGGTCGGCGGCGGTCGGAAGCGTGGTCTTCATATGCGATTGCCTTTGTGGAGATCGAGCGGAAGAAGAGAGAAAGGAGCGGCGTTACGGCAGCAACGCGTAGGCCGGCAGCGTCAGAAAGTCGGCGAGCTGTTTGGCGTGCGTGAGTTCGGCGAGCATCCATGCGGCCTGCGGCACGCGCTCCTGGCCCGGCAGGCCCGACTTCGGCAGGCGCTCGCCGATCGTCTGGATCGCCGCATCGAACAGCGCGAAGTCGATCGGCGTGCCGTCGTCGAGCGCAAGACCCTCGTGGTGCAGCCACTGCCACAGCTGCGCGCGCGAGATTTCGGCGGTCGCGGCGTCTTCCATCAGGTGATGGATCGGCACGCAGCCGAGGCCGTCGAGCCAGGCGGCGAGATAGCGCACGCAGACGTCGATATTGTTGAGAAATCCATTACGGGAAATCGTGCCGGCCGGCGCGGTGATGAGGTCGTCGCGCGTCACGTGCACGTCGGCGCGCAGGCGGTCGAGCTGGTTCGGCGTCGGCATCGCGGCGTCGAATTCGGCGAGCGCGACCGGAATCAGGCCCGGATGCGCTACCCAGGTGCCGTCGTGGCCGGCGCGCGCTTCGCGCTCCTTGTCGGCGCGCACGCGGGCGAGCGCTTTTTCGTTCGCGTCGGCGTCGCCGGAAATCGGAATCTGCGCGGCCATGCCGCCCATCGCGAACGCGCCGCGGCGGTGACACGTCCGGATCAGAAGTTCGGAATAGGCCTTGAGGAACGGTACTGTCATCGTGACCTGGCCGCGCTCGGGCAGGATGTGCGTGCGGTGCGCGCGGAACGTCTTGAGGTACGAAAAGATGTAGTCCCAGCGCCCGCAGTTGAGGCCGACGATGCGCGATTTCAGCGCGTGCAGGATCTCGTCCATCTCGAACACGGCCGGCAGCGTTTCGATCAGCACGGTGGCCTTCATCGTGCCGGGAGGCAACGCGAGTTCGCTCTCGGCGAACGCCATCGCGTCGTCCCACAGCGCCGCCTCGCGATGGCTCTGGATCTTCGGCAGGTAGAAGTACGGGCCGCGGTCGCGCGCGGCGAGCGCCTTTGCGTTGTGGAACGCGAACAGGCCGAAGTCGAACAGCGCGCCGGCCACTTCCTCGCCGTCGACGCGCGCGTGCTTCTCGGGCAGGTGCCAGCCGCGCGGACGCACGATCAGCACCGCGGTGTCGGGCTTGAGCCGGTACTCGCGGCCGTCCGGCGCGCGGTACTCGATCGTGCCGGCCACGGCGTCGCGCAGGTTGACCTGGCCGTCGAGCATCGACTCCCAGGTCGGTGACGACGAATCCTCGAAATCGGCCATGAACACCTTCGCGCCCGAGTTCAGCGCGTTGATGATCATCTTGCGTTCGACCGGCCCGGTGATTTCGACGCGGCGGTCCTGCAAGGCGGCCGGAATCGGCGCGACGCGCCAGTCCGCTTCCCGGATGTCGCGCGTTTCGGGCAGAAAATCCGGCAGCTCTCCGGCATCGAAGCGCGCCTGGCGCGCCTGACGCGCCTGCAGCAGCTCGCGGCGCCGCGCGTCGAAGCGTCGATGCAGCGCAGCAACGAACGCCAGGGCCTCGGGTGTCGCGATGCCGGCGTGGCCGGGTTTGAGTACCGCGCGAATCTCGACCGCGCCTGCGGAAAACTGGTCCATCGGGACTGCCATCACCGGACTCCGACCTCGTTCATCGAGGGCTGAGCGTATGCGTGCGGCGCACCATTTGACGAATCAAACGTTTCAATGCTTCTATTTGACAACGTTAAATCGTTTTCAAGCGATTGAAATCATGGCCTCAAACGACAGTTTGAAACCCGAGCCGGCTCCGGCCTCGCGCAAAACCGGCGCGTCGGCGCCGAAGGCGCGGCGCAAGGCCAAAACCCGCGCCGCGACCGCCGAAACGGCACCGCGCTTCTACTACAAAGGCAATCGGCTCAAGCAGTTGCGCGCGTTCTGCCACATCGTGAAGTTCGGCACGCTCGCGCGCGCCGGCGAAAGTCTGTTTCTTTCGCAACCATCGATCAGCCTGCAGCTGTCGGCGCTGGAGAAGGAACTCGGCGCCCGCCTGCTCGAACGCGTACGGCCGCGCTTCGCGCTGACGCGCGAAGGCCAGGTGCTGTACGAACTCGCGCGACCGCTCGTGGAAGGTCTCGAAGGCCTCGACCAGCAGTTTCGCAACCAGTTGCAGGGGCTCGACGCCGGCGAAGTGACGATCGCGGCCGGCTCGTCGACGACGCAATACCTGCTGCCGCCGTACGTGCGCGCGTTTCGCGAACACCATGCCAACGTGCGCCTGCAGCTGCACAGCGTGACCGGCCGCGACGGCATCGCCATGCTGCGCGACGACAAGGTCGACTTCGCTTTCGGCTCGATGCTCGACGTGCCGCACGACCTCTCGTACGAACCGGTGCACTGGTTCGACCCGATGCTGATCATGCCGCGCGACCATCCGCTCGCGGCCAAGACCGACGTCGTACTCGAAGACCTCTCGCCGTACGGATTGATACTGCCGCCGCAGCGCCTGACCACGCATCGGCTGGTCGATCTCGTGTTCCAGCAGCGCCGCGTGCCGTATCGCGTCGCGATCGAAGTCGGCGGCTGGGAGGTCATCAAGGAATACGTCGCGCAGGGCATGGGCATTTCGATCGTCACGGCCATCTGCCTGACCGACAACGACCGCCAGCGCCTGCAGGTGCGCAATCTGCGCCAGTATTTTCCGCAGCGCAGCTACGGCGTCGTCATGCGCAAGGGCAAGTACCTGTCGACGCAGGCGCGCGCGTTCATCGACCTGATCAAGCCCGGTCTGTTCGGCCGCGGCGACCACGGCGAGGCCGGTCACTCCGAACGCTGAGTACGGTCAAACCTGAAACCGACGCCATATACCGACGCGATCGGATCGAGCCCGAACTCGGCGAACTTCTTGCGCAGGTTGCGCAGATGGCTGTCGACCGTGCGATCGCTGACGATGCGGTGATCGTCGTACGCCGCGTCGAGCAGCTGCTGTCGCGAGAACACCTTGCCGGGTCGCTCGGTCAGGCGCTTGAGCAGCCGGAACTCGACCGGCGTCACCGCCATCGGCCTGCCGTCGACGCGCACCTCGAACCGCTCGGCGTCGAGCACGACGCCGGCCGGCGCGGCGGCGCTGGCGAACCCCGACGCGCGGCGCAGCACCGCGTTGAGCCGCGCGATCAGTTCGCGCGGACTGAACGGCTTGCACACGTAGTCGTCGGCGCCGGCGTCGAGCCCGATCAGTCGCTCGATCTCCTCGACGCGCGCGGTCACCATGATCACGGGAATCGTGGAAAATTCCCGAATGTCGCGACACGCCGCGACACCGTCGCGGCCCGGCAGCATCAGGTCGAGCAGCACGGCGTCGGGCGCGTGCTCGCGCACCCAAGCGGCGACCGCATCGCCGCGGTCGAGCAGCGACGCGCGATAGCCGGCGGCCTCGACGTAGTCGCGCAGCGCCGCGGCGATCTTCGGTTCGTCCTCGACGATCAGCACGTGGCGCTGCGCGTTCATGCGTCGCCCGCCGCGATCGGCAGCACCACTTCGACACGCAGGCCGCCGAGCGGCGACGCCATGGCCGCGATCGTGCCGCCGTGCGCGTCGACGATCGCGCGGCAGATCGCCAGGCCGAGCCCGGCACCGCCGGCCGCGCGATTGCGCGAGCGCTCGACGCGAAACAGGCGCTCGAACAATCGCGGCAGATCGGCCGCGTCGACGCCGGGCGGCGTGTCGTCGATGCGCAGCACGGCGCGATCGTCCTCGCGCGCGACCGAAACCGCGATCGTGCCCGGCGCGTCGGTGTAGCGACGCGCGTTGACCAGGAGGTTGTCGACGAGCTGCGCGCAGCGCACGCGGTCGGCGCGCACGACGATTTCCGCGTCGGCGTAGTTTTCCGCGAGCGCGAGGCCGGCGCCGGCGAACGCGCCGCGCTGGTGCTCGACGGCGTCGCGCGCGAGCGCGGCGAGATCGACGTCGGCGAAGCGGTACTCGAGCGCGCCGGCGTCCGCGAGCGACAGCTGGTACAGATCGTCGGTCAGCGTCGTCAGGCGCTCGCACTCGAACTGCAGCGACGCGAGCGCGGCCGGCGTCGGCTGGCGCAGGCCGTCGAGCAGCGCGGCGAGTTCGACGCGCAGCACGGTCAGCGGCGTGCGCAGTTCGTGCGCGATGTCGGCGCCCCAGCGGCGCCTCGCCTCGCGATGCGCCTGCAGCGTCGCGGCGAGGTGATCGAAGTCGCGGCCGAGCGCGGCGAGTTCGTCGCGACCGGCCAGGTTGAGCCGCCGCGCGTAGTCGCCCGACGCGAGCGCGCGCGTGCCGTCGGCGAGCGCGCGCACGGGCTTGAGCAGCCAGCGCGCGAGCGCATAGGCGAGCGCGAGCGCCGCGGCGAGCACCGCGAGGCCGGCGATGCCGGCGTCGCGCAGCTGGCGTGCCGCAAAATCGCTTTCTGCACTATTGGTCATCGTCGGCAGCTCGGCGATGCGCAGGCGTCCGACTTCGCGCCCGCCGACCGTGACCGGCGTTTCCGGCAGCACCTGCGAGGTCGTGCGGCTGCCGGCGACGTAGACGCCGTCGGCGTCGACGAGTCCCAGACGCGCGCCGGCGTCGAGCGACATCGGCGGCGGCCCCGGGTGCGAGCGGTCCGGCGACGCGCGAGCCGCCTCGCGCGGCGGCTCGCCGGGCGGCGGCCCGCGCGGCGTGCCCGACGGCGCGGCGCGGCGATCGAACACGAGACCGCCGAATCCGGCCGGGTCGTTGCGCAGCCAGTCCCAGCCGCCGCGCCGCTCGTACTCGCCGGCGAGGCGCACCGCGACGTCGCGCGCGCGTTCGAGCGCGATCGTGTCGAGATACGTGCCGAAGCCCTGCGCGAACGAGCGCTGCTGCCAGGCGGCGTAGCCCGCGAGGCTGACGACGCTCAGTGCGGCGAAGGCGAGAAACAGGCGTTGCCACAGTCGCATGGCCGCGATCATGCCCAATGCCGGCGCCGCGCGCACGGCGGCGGCATCCGACGCGAGCACCGTCTCAGCGCGCAACGCCGATCGCCAGACGCGCGACGTAGCCCGTGGTCGTATCGCCAGTCACCGTCGGCATCTGCAGCGCGTAGCCGTCGCTGAAGACGTTGTCCTGCGCGATGCTCGCGACCGACGTGTTCTGACCGTGCGCAGCGTACAGCGACGAGGCGTACACGGCCTGCGTCACCGCCGGCGGAAACGCGTTCTGCGACGTCGCCGTCACCGCGCCGCCGGTGGTCAGGTAGACCTGAAAATGGACATGGGTGATCCGGCCCGCGTACCAGCCCGGGTACATCGTGTCGAACGCGACTTCGCCGTTGCAGTCGGTGTACTGCAGGCCGCGGCAGAACGTCTGGCCGACCGTGTTCGCGCCGGGCTGCTGATAGCCCGAGTACACGCCGTCCTTGTCGCAATGCCACACGTACACGCCGGCATCGGCGATCGGCGCGCAGTTCGCGTTGATGTCGACGAGCTTCAAGCGCATCGTCAGCGGCACGCCGGGCCGGCCTTCGGTGATGTCCCGGCGCACCATCGCGGGATTGGACAGCACCGACAGCAGCGGATACGGCCCCTGCGTTTCCTGCGGAATCAGCGCGCAGCTCGACAGCGGCGTTTCGAAGCCGTCGATGTAGACCGACGGATCGACGCAGCCGATGCCCTCGATCGAATCGGCATCCTGCGCGCGCAGCGGCCGGCCGACGAGCGCGGCGGCACCGAACGCGCCAACGGCGCCGAGAAACGCGCGCCGACCGTTACCGTTGGACGGCGCGGGACGAAGAACGATCGATCGCTGCGACATGGCGTGGCTCCGAGGGCCACGAGCGGCCCGGCAACGCAAGGATCGCGGGCGATCTCGCAGCGCCGTTGCAGGAATCGAGGAGAAATCGTGCAGGCGCGTTCGGGCCGCTTCTCAACTTTTCGCGCCGTCGGCGCATCACTCGCTCGCGCGACCAGCTTCCGGCACAGGCCGTTGCCGATCGTGCGACATACGCTCAGGCAGTTCCCAACCCCGGAGTATCGCGATGACGTTGCGCCTGGCTGGTACCGCACTGCTGCTCCTCGCCGCCGCGACGGCGAGCGCCGCCGACAAGGTGGAAAAGAGCAAGATTCTGATGATGGGCAACCAGGCCGGCTGGTCGGAAACGACCTATTCCGACGACGGCACGGTCCGCAATCACTACGAGTACAACGACCGCGGCCGCGGCCCGAAGCTCGATTCGGTCTACAAAGTCGGCGCCGACGGCATTCCGACCTCGGTCGAGATTCGCGGCAACGACTACATGAAGGGCAAGGTCGACGAGACGTACGCGCGCAGCGGCGACGAGGCGACCTGGAAGAACTCGGCGGAGAGCGAAAAGCGCACCGTCGCGGGCCCGACCTTCTACCTGAGCCTCGACGGCCCGCCGGAAGAATACACGCTGCTGATGCGCGCGCTGCTCAAGGCGCCGAACCAGACGCTCAAGCTCCTGCCCGACGGCGAGGCGCGCATCGAAAAGCTCGCCACCATCAAGGCCAAGGGCAAGGCCGGCACGAAGAACGCGACGCTGTACGCGCTGCACGGCCTGAGCCTCACGCCCTCGTATGCCTGGCTCGACGACAAGCAGCGCTTCTTCGCCGGCTACAGCAGCTGGTCGTCGACGGTGCGCGAGGGCTACGAAGACGCGCTGCCGGCGATCGGCAAGCGCCAGGAAGCCGAAGAGCAGCGCCTGGCCCAGGCGCGCGCCAAATCGCTGACCACGAAGCTCGACAAGCCGCTCGCGATCGTCAACGCGCGCGTTTTCGATCCGGTCGCGGCCACCGTCGTCGACGGCGCGACGGTCGTCGTCGACAAGGGCCGCATCCTTGCGGTCGGCAAGAACGCCGCCGTGCCGGCCGGCGCCGAAACGCTCGACGCGCAGAACCAGTTCCTGATGCCGGGTCTGTGGGACATGCACGTGCATTTCTCGAGCGAAGCCGACGGCGTGCTCGACATCGCATCGGGCGTCACGTCGGTGCGCGATCTGGCGAACAACCCCGAGAAGCTCGCCGCGCGCATCAAGGCGATCGAGGACGGCACCGACATCGGTCCGCGCATCGTCAAGGCCGGCATCATCGACGGCCCCGGACCGTTCGCCGGTCCGACCAAGGCGCTCGCCGCGACCGAGGCCGAGGCGCAGAAGATCGTCGACGAGTACGCGGCCACCGGTTATGAACAAATCAAGATCTACAGTTCTATCAAACCCGAACTGATGCCGGCCATCGCGCGCATGGCGCACGCCAAGGGCCTGCGCGTGAGCGGCCACGTGCCGGCGTTCATGACCGCGCGCCAGTTCGTCGAGAACGGCGCCGACGAAATCCAGCACATCAACATGCTGATGCTCAATTTCCTGTTCGACAAGGTGCAGGACACGCGCTCGCCCGCGCGCTTCGTCGCGATCGGCGAATACGGCGCGTCGATCGACCTGTCGTCGCGGGAAGTGCGCGACTTCGTCGACCTGCTCAAGCGCAAGGACATCGTGATCGACCCGACCGTGTGCACGTTCGAGGACATGTTCCTCGGCCGTCCGGGCCTGCCCGGCCCCGGCTACGACGCGATCATCGACCGCCTGCCGGTGACGTGGCAGCGCGGCGTGCGTTCGGGCGCCGGCGGCCTGCCGATCAAGCCGGGCCAGGAGGCGCTGTACCGCAAGGGCTACCAGAAGATGATCGACTTCGTGGGTCTTCTGTACCGCAGCGGCGTGCGCATCGTGCCGGGCACCGACGGCATGGCCGGCGTGACGCTGCCGCGCGAACTCGAGCTGTACGTCGCCGCCGGCATCGCGCCGAAGGACGTGCTGCGCCTGGCGACGTACGAGAGCGCGAAAGTGGTCAAGCGCGACGACCGTCTCGGCCGCGTCGAACCGGGCTACGTCGCCGACCTGATCCTCATCGACGGCGACCCGACGCTGAACATCGGCGACGTGCGCAAGGTGCGCACGGTGATTCGCGGCGACCGGCGCTACGACAGCGCGGCGTTGTACAAGGCGGTGCAGATCAAGCCCTGGCCGTAGGGAACGTGGTATTCCGGCTCTTGCCTTGGCTCGTCATCCCGGCGAAGGCCGGGATCCAGCTTTTCGGTCTCAGTGAAAACCGAGCGTGGAAGCTGGATTCCGGCCTTCGCCGGAATGACGAGCAAGCGCAAAGGACGGCGTGAACCTTATTCGACCTCGCCGAACGCCGCCTCGGCCGTATTGTTCGACTCATCCGGATCGACCACGTCGCCGACCGCCTCGACGGCGACCGACTCGGCGTAGCCCGGCGTCACGCCGAACACGAACGCGCGGCGCTCGCCGAGCGCCAGCACGCCGGCGTCGCACAAGTAGCTCCGCGTGATCGTGCCCGGCCGCACCGGCGGCAGACGAATCATCGCGCGGCAGTCTTCCGGCACGTCGATCTTCGCTTTCGACGACACGCGCAGCGCGACCGAGAGCGTCGCCGATGCCGGCGTGCCGCCAAGATGCGTCACGGCCGTTTCCACGAGACCGGCCGCGGCGTCGATCGCGATCGACGCCGCGAAGTCGGCGTTCGGCGCGCAGCCGTGGCCTCGCACGATGCCGACGCTCATGGCGGAGCCCACGATGTTCGCGTACTTGCTCGACACCGCCGCGTCGGTGCAGCCGTCGCCGTCGAGATCGCCGAACGCGACGTTGCCGTCGAGATAGCGGTTCGCCGGCGCGAGGGGCACCGACACGTCGCCGGCCGCGCCGAACAGGCGATACGTCATCGTGGACAGGTTCGCGTCGTGCATCGCGGCGAGGTCGGTCAGTCCGTCGCGGTCCAGATCGAGCGCGAAAGCGAGGCCCGGTGCGGCCGACGTCGGCTGCGCGACCGGCGCGTCGAGCGTTCCGGCCGCGTTCTGATGCAGCATCCACAGCGCCGGCGCGCCCGGCGGCGCGCTCGACACGACGGCGTCGCCGCGCGCGTCGCCGTCGACGTCGCCGACCGCGAGGCCGCCGGCGTTCGCGATGCCCGTCAGCGGATAGGTCGCTGCCGGCAGCAGCGCCGACACGCCGTCGTGGCGCCAGACCGAAAGCGTCGCGTTGCCGCCGGCCGCGGGCTGCGACACCGCCGCGAGATCGGCGACGCCGTCGCCGTCGAGATCGCCGGCCGCGAGCCGTCGTGCGACACCTGCCGGCGCGGCCGGTGCACCCGTCGCGCTGAACCACGTTCCGGCGCTCGACAGGCGGTAGATCGCGAAACCTTCGTCCGGCGCGAGCGCGGCGACGTCGGCCCTGCCGTCGCGATCGACGTCGAGCACCGCGAGCATCGCCGCGCGCCTCGTCGACGCCGCGGCGAGCGCCGTCCAGCTTGCGCCGTTGCGCCGCACAATCGCGACGCCGTTGCCGGGCATGCCGGCCTGATAGTTCGAATAGCCGAGCGCGACGTCCCTGACGCCGTCGCCGTCGACGTCGGCGAGCGCGAGCGACGCGAGTTCGCCGGCGAGCGGCTTGCCGATCGCGACGACGACCGGCGGCGCGAGCGTGCCGTCGGCCTGCTGCGCGTACAGCCGGAAGCCGTCGACGCCGCTCGTACCGGTGCCGAGTTCGACGAGATCGTCGCGCGCGTCGCCGGTGACGTCGCCGATCGCGAGGTAGCCCGGCACGGCGCCCGGGATCGTTTCGTAGGCGCCGAAGCCGAAGCCGGCGGTCTGCGCGGCCAGCGGCGCGGCGAACGCGCAGGCGAGCGCGAGCGACGCAAGAGGCGGTTTACGCATGCAAGTCTCCTTGGGAATGCCGGCCGCCCTGTCGACCGGCAGACGCAGTGTCGCAGGCGGCCGTCGCGCGGACTGAGACCGCGCGGAGACTATTTCGCGCGGCGCTTCGCGCGCGGATGCGCCGCGTCGTAGACGCGCGCCAGATGCTGAAAATCCAGGTGGGTATAAATCTGCGTCGTGGAAATATCGGCATGCCCGAGCAGTTCCTGCACCGCGCGCAGGTCGCCCGACGATTCGAGCATGTGACTGGCGAACGAATGGCGCAGCAGATGCGGATAGACGCGCTTCCACACGCCCTGCGACTGCGCCCACTGCTTGATGCGCCGTCGCACCGTCGCCGGCGCCATCGGCGCGCCGTTGCGGCCGCGAAACACCGGATCTTCCGGCTGCGGGGAATCCTGCTCGCAAAGCGCCGCGAGCGCCTCGCGCGCTTTGCCGCCGACCGGCACGATGCGCGTCTTCGCCCCCTTGCCGAGCACGCGCACCGTCCCTTCGGCCAGATCGAGATCGCGCCACGCGAGGCCGGTGAGCTCGGCCAGGCGCAGGCCGCTCGAATAGAACAGTTCGAGCATCGCGCGATCCTGCACGGCGCCCGGCGTATCGACCGGAATCTCCACGAGCGCGCTCGCCTCGTCGACGTCGAGCACCTGCGGCAGCTTGCGTTTCAGTTTCGGCGCGCGCACGTCGAGCGCGGGGTCCTTCGCGACGATGCCCTCGCGCAGCAGCCAGCGAAAGAAGCTGCGGCACGCCGACAGGAGATGGTGCAGGCTGCCCGATTCGCGACCGCGCCGATGCTCGCGCGCCACCAGCGTGCGCAACTGCTCGGCGTGCAGCTCGCGCCAGTGCGAAAGGCCCAGCGCCTCGGCGTGCGCGCGGAGCGTAGCCAGCTCGCGCGCGTAGTTGACGATCGTGCCGGACGCGTAGCGCTTCTCGACGCGCAGATAGTCGAGAAACCGCTCGACGTCGGGCGCGAGCGCGGTCACGTGATCGGGAAGCGCGCGACCGACGCGGTGATGGCTTCGGCGATCAGCTTCAGGAACACCGTGCCCATGCCGGGATGGAAGCGGTCCATGTCGTTGCTGCCGATCGCGAGCATGCCCAGGCCGTTGACCGGCATCAGCACCGCCGAATGCACTTCGCCGGCCTGGTTGCCGAACAGCACCGAGAGCTTTTCGGGCTGCAGCCGGCCGCACAACGGTTCGTTGCGCTGCAGGAACTCTTGGAACGCCGGCAGCGCCGCGCGACCGCCCGGCTCGAGCACGAGCCATTCGGCGTCCGGCAGGTCGGGGCCGACGCCGAACAGCACGATGCGCACGAGGTCGGTGTGGAAGTCTTCGGTCAGGCCCGCGGCGACGCGCGCGAGGCTGTCGGCGAGCGAGGATGCGCGCATCAGCGACAGCGTCAGCATGTGCACGCGGATCATCAGCTGCTCGTTCTCGTGCGCGATCTCGACGAGTTCGTGCAGGCGGCGGCTCAGTTCGCGGTTCTTGTCGCGCAGCACGTCGAGCTGGTAGCTCGCGAGCGACGCCGCCGGCCCCTGGTCGCGCGGCAGGCGCAGCGCGACGGCGAGGTCGGGAAATTCGTTGAGGAATTCCGGATGGCGGCGCAGATAGCTCGCCACGTCCATCGCGGTAAGGCCGTCCTTCAGGGTCAGGTCGCTCATCGGTAGTAGTCCCCATCGAAAACGAACGCGGCCGGTCCGGTCATCCACACCGGCTGGCCCGGGCCGGCCCAGGATATGCGCAGCGTGCCGCCGGGCAGATGCACGTCGACGTCGGCGTCGGCGAGCCCGCGTCGCATCAGTACCACGGCCGCGGCGCACGCGCCGCTGCCGCACGCCTGCGTTTCGCCGACGCCGCGCTCCCACACGCGCAGACGCAGCTCGCGCGCAGAAACAATTTGCACAAAACCCACATTGCATCGCTGTGGAAAATCCGAATGCGTCTCGAGCGCGGGGCCGATATCGGCGACCGGTGCCGATGCGACGTCGGCCACTTCGATGACGGCATGCGGATTGCCCATCGACACCGCGCCGAAGCGCACGGCGCGTCCGTCGAGCGTGCGCTCGTACGCGTCGGCCGCCGGCGAGCGCAGCGGTATCGCCTCGGGTTCGAAGTTCGGCACGCCCATGTCGACGCGCACGCGCGCCTCGCCGACGAGTTCGACGGCCACCGGACCCGAGGGGCTTTCCAGCCGCGTGAGTCCGGCGCCGAGCGCGCCGGCGCGCGCGAGCCACGCGGCGACGCAGCGCACGCCGTTGCCGCACTGCCCGGCTTCGCTGCCGTCGCGGTTGTAGATGCCGTAGCGGTACGCGCAGGTCGGATCGCGCGGCGGCTCGATCGTGAGCAGCTGGTCGAAGCCGACGCCGGTATGACGGTTGCCGAGCCGCGCGATCGCCGCGGCGTCGAGGCCGAGCGCGCGCTCGCGGCAATCGACGACGACGAAGTCGTTGCCGATGCCGTGCATTTTGGAGAACGGCAGAACCGCGGGCACGGCCGCGCTCACGATTTCGCGGGCGTCGTCTTCTGGGCCGGTTCCTGCCCCGGTTTGACGAGATCGCCCTTGTTGCCGCACGCGGCGAGCGCGGCGATGAGGACGAGGCCCAGGCTGATGCGGAGCATGCGGTGCATCGGTCAATCCCCGCGGCTCGTGGCGCCGCGCACGGGATGCAGTATAACGAGCGGCGCCGCCGCGAATCATGAAGGAGCCGGACGCGATGCTGTTCGACATCCCCGCAATGCTTCCCGCCGTCGCCGCCGCCGTGTTCGGCCTCGCGGCGCTGGCACAGTCGTTTGCCGTGCGCCGGCGCTGGCGCGCGCGGCGGCGGTTGTCGGCCTGCCATCGCAGCGCGTGGCTCGCGCTGCTGCTCGCCGCGGCGCTGCTGGCGGCCGGCCTGTCGGTGTCGCTGACCGGCTACCAGCGGCTGATCGCCGAGGCGCCCGTCGCGACGATCGGCGTGCGCGCGTTCGCGCCGCAGCAGTTCTCGCTGCGCGTGGATCTCGCCGACGGCACGCACGAAAGCGTGCAGCTCGCCGGCGACGAATGGCAGCTCGACGCGCGCGTGATCAAGTGGACGCCGCGCGCGGTGACGCTCGGCGCGCAGCCGTTGTACCGCGTCGAGCGCGTGAGCGGCCGGTGGCGCGACGTGACGCAGGCGCAGTCGCGGCCGCCGAGCGTCGCGACGATCGGCGGCGAAGGCGCGCTCGACCTGTGGCAGCTGCGGCATCGGTTTCCCGAGTGGCTGTCGTGGGTGGACGCCGACTACGGCAGCGCCGCGTACATGCCGATGCTCGACGGCGCGCGCTACGAGGTGACGCTCGCCGCCGGCGGCGGGCTCGTCGCGCGGCCGGCCGACGCGGCCACCGCGCAGTTGCTCAAGGACTCGGGCTGGTAGGCGTCAGCGGATCGTCTGCTTCTGCAGCTTCTGCTTGATCACGTCGGTTTCGATCGTGATCCAGACGTAGCGGCGCGACGCGTCGGCTTCGAGCACCTTGCGCAGCTCGACCATTGCCGTGCCGCACGGCAGGCACCAGCCGGCCCAGCCGGTGACGAGATAGAAATCGGCCGGCGGCAGCGCGGCGATCGCGAGCGGCGCGCCGGTCGCGGGATCTTCGAGGCCGTCGACGACTTTTTCCAGCCGCGTGCCGCTCTTCACCCGCGGCGGAACGCGCGCGACGACGTCGCGCACGCGGCCCGGCGTGCCCTCCTCCCAGCCGATCGCGTGCAGCACCTGCTGGTACTGCGCCGTGTACAGCTGGATGCGCGGCAGGCGGATGCCCGACGTCGCATTGAGCGCGTGCAGCGCCGCGCGCGACATGCGCGCCTCGACGAGCGTCACGTTCGGCGGCATCTGCGCGGCGGCCGGCAGGGACGCCACCGGCGGCTTGCCGGGTTCTTCGGGGCGGTCCTGCCGCGCCGGCTCGTCGGCGAGCGCAAGACCGCCGCACAGCGCCAACGCGAACCACAAGTTCCTTTTCATGTGTTTTACCGTAGCCGTTTTTCGTAGCGTCGCGCGTCGGCGCCGTCGTCGTAGTAGGCCGGCAGTTCGCCGATGCGCGCATAGCCCGCACGCTCGTACAGCGCGATCGCCGCGGCGTTGTCGACGCGTACTTCCAGCCGCATCCGCTCGGCGCCGCGCGCGGCGGCGTCGGCTTCGATCGCCGCGAGCAGCGCGCGCGCGACGCCGCGGCCGCGCGCGGCCGGCGCGGTCGCGAGCGAATACAGCCGCGACGCGCGCGACCCGCGGCGGCGGAACGCGAGCGCCGATCCGAGGAGGCCCGTAGCGTCGGTCGCGACGAGCAGCGTCGCACCGGGGCCGGCCAGATGCCGCCGGTATTGCCGCGCGCTCATGCGGTCGTAGTCGAACACGCCGTTTTCGAGCGCGACGAGGGCGGGCAGGTCGTCCGCGCGGGCGGCGCGGATCGCGAAGGCAGGGGCGGGGGCGGGGGAAATCACGCGGCGCAGACTAACAGGATGTTGAGAAACGGGCTCCTGCCCGTTTCTCAATCGAACGGCGCAAGCACAGCTCGCGCACGTTCTCCGAGAATCAATCGCTTGCGCGATCGACTCTCGGGCGGGCCATCCATGGCCCGCGACGCAGGCTGTTTCTCAACAGCCTGCCAAGCCCGCGGCCGGATGAATGCCAGCCGCATCGGCAACGCGGCGCTGATGCCAGCCCGCGCGGCGTATGTCAAACTCGCGCCCGGCCGCACGGTTCGTCCGGCGGATTCCAAGGAATCATGGCGGATACACCTTCGCCATCGAAAAGGTATTCGTCGCATGCCAGAACCTCCCGCGCCGGCCGCGCGCACCGCCCCTCGCCGGAAGAGCCCGTGAGCCGGCTCGTCATCGTCGTCGAGAAGGCGTCGGACTGGGGTTCGTACTACCCGTCCGACAACGTCGTCACCGCGACCGACTATCTGCGCGAGCCGCTCCACAAGGACGAGGAGCGGGTGCAGGTGATCAACCTGTGCCGCAGCTACAAATACCTCGGCACCGGCTACTACGTGTCGCTGCTGGCCGAAGCGCGCGGACACAAGGTCATTCCGTCGGTGCGCACGATCAACGACCTGCGCCGCCGCTCGCTGTACGGCCTGGACATCGACGATCTGAACCAGAAACTCATCCGGTTTCTGCCCGAAGGCGCGCGCGACACGACCGATTTCGGCCTGCTGGTCTATTTCGGCGAGACGAGCTACGCGCCGCTGCAGGATCTCGCTCGGCAGGTGTTCGAATCGTTCCCTTGCCCGATCCTGCGGCTGGAGTTCGAGCGCGAGAAGGTCTGGCAGATCGCCGCGGTGAAGCCGGCGGGTCTGCACACGCTCGACGATCCGCAGGAAGACGCGTTCGCCGACGCGCTCGACAAGTTTTCCAAGAAGCTCTGGCGCAAGCCGCGCGCGCGGCGCAAGTACCGCTACGACATCGCGATGCTGCACGACCCGAACGAGGCGATGCCGCCGTCGAACAAGCGCGCGCTCAAGTCGTTCATCGAGGCGGGCAAGGACCTCGGCATCGAGGTCGACCCGATTACGCGCAACGACTACGCGCGCCTGGCCGAATACGACGGCCTGTTCATCCGCGAGACGACCGCGCTCGACAGCCACACCTACCGCTTCGCGAACAAGGCCGAGAAGGAAGGCATGGTCGTCATCGACGATCCGGCCTCGATCCTGCGCTGCACGAACAAGATCTACCTGCACGATCTGCTGCGCTCGCGCAAGCTGCCGACGCCGCGCAGCGAAATCCTGTTCCGCGACAACGCCAGACAGCTCGCCGAGCTGCCCGACATGCTCGGCTTTCCGATCGTGCTGAAGATTCCCGACGGGTCGTTCTCGCGCGGCATCGTCAAAGTGGAAAATGTCGAAGAATTGAAAAAAGGCGCCGACGAGCTGTTTCAGCACACCGCGCTCGTGATCGCCCAGGAGTTTCTCTACACCGAATACGACTGGCGCATCGGCGTGCTCAACAAGGAACCGCTGTACGCGTGCCAGTACTTCATGTCGCGCGGCCACTGGCAGATCTACAACCACGGCGCGCGCGGCACGGCCAAGTCGGGCGGATTCAAGACGATGCCGGTGCGCGAAGCGCCGGGGGACGTCGTGCGGCTCGCGCTGCGCGCGACCGCGCCGATCGGCGACGGCCTGTACGGCGTGGATCTCAAGCAGGTCGGCAACCGCGTCGTCGTGATCGAAGTCAACGACAACCCGTCGATCGACGCGGGCGTCGAAGACGAATACCTCGGCGAAGACCTGTACCGGCGCATCATGGAAGAGTTTCTGCGGCGGCTCGAACGCAAAAGGCTCGGCATCGTCGACTGACATCGACTTGCCCATTTCGCGCTCGCGGGCTAAGGTCCGCTGACATTCTCAAGAACACGGGCGGCGCGCTTGCGTGCCGCCCGTTCTTGCTTTGGAGCACCGCAATGAACGAAAACCTTCCGTCCGACCTGCCGCCGCCGCTGATCGTGTCGCGCCTGGACTGCGACCGTCTCGATACGCTGCTCGACAACGCGCAGTCGGCCGGCCTCGACACCGACGGCCTGCGCCGCGAGCTCGATCGCGCCGACATCGTCGAACCGGCGCAGATGCCGCCCGACGTCATCACGATGAACTCGGTGATCCGCTTCGTCGACGAAAACAGCGGCGCCGAACGCGAAGTCACGCTCGTCTATCCGCGCGACGCCGACGGCAGCGCAGAACGCGTCTCGATCCTCGCGCCGGTCGGCAGCGCGCTGCTCGGCCTGCGCGTCGGTGCGCGCATCGCCTGGCCGCTGCCCGGCGGGCGCACCACGCAGCTGCGCGTGCTCGCCGTGCCGTATCAGCCGGAAGCGGCGGGCGACCGGCACCGCTGAGCGCGGCAGCGCTTCGATCGCCCGCGATGCGCGGGCGATTGCGCGGACGTCGTCCTGGGCGACGAGCGTCGAACGATCCGCGAAAGCTTCAGCACAACGAGGCCGGACAAGTCGGCTGATGCGACGACCGCCTCTCTGTACGTATCCGCATGTTTTCATTGTTGATTCGTGCCGCCCGAGCCGCTACGGTTCGGTGCGACCGAACCTGCAACCCACGACTCGATGGCGCGTTGCGCGCCGAATCGGCAAGGGACAATGAAGACGCGAATCCGACCCGTACTCACCGCGTCGACGACGGCCGTCGCCGTCGTCGCAGCAGCGACGCTCATCGCGGCCTGCAGCCGTGTGGGCGGCTCCGATCCGTATTGGAAACCCGGCGTAGGCACCCGGATCGACCTGCGCGCCTAGGCGTTCGCCGACGACTTCCTCGTGCACTGGCCGACGTTTCCGGCAACGAGCTACGACGCGGCGTTCGGCGGCATCGGCGGCGCCAACGACTTCGTGCGCGACCAGTTGAAGCACATCGACAGTTCCGTCGAGAGCGGCCTGTACGACGGCACGGAACAATGGAACGAAACACAGGTGCTCGATTCCGGCGCAACGCAGGTCGTGACCGTCACGCGCATCATGACGTCCAAGGCCGGCGTCTATCTGCCGATGCGCGACGGCGGCTACGCCGTGCTCGGCTTCGACGCGAGGACGCACGAGATCGAAGCGAAGGCGTTGTATGACAGCCAGGGCGTAGACCTGCCGCTGCGCGACGGAAACCTCGCGGCTTTTATCGTCGACCGCAGCTTGTTTTTCGCGAGCGGCGAACGCGGCCGGCGCGGTTTCGCCGCACTCGCCGATTGGGCGCGGCGCAACGGCGTCGCGCTGTCCGGCGCGTCGACCCCGGAGGGATCGTTCGAGTGCCGCGGCACTCGGTCGTCGGACGGCGCTATCGAACTGCGTTGCGGCGACGGGCTGAAGCGCGCCCCGGTAGCGTGCGCGTCAACGCCGTGTCCGACGCTGCACGACATCCGCGGCGACGGCTAGGCGAAAAACACCGCCGTAATCGCCCGCACCAGCGACCGCCGCGGCGGCGCCACACGTCGCGCCTGCGCGATGCGGGGTGCGCGGCGGCGCCATCCCTGGCGCCGGTCCCACCGGCTTCCCGCCGCTGCCGCGCCGCCGCCGCGGTCCGGCTGCGATCCGACGAGGATGGATCGCAACCGGGCCGCCAACGCCTGCCGGTGTATCGTCACCAGCATCAACAAGGGCGCACCCACGAGCCAGTACGACAGCCAGCCGGCCAGCGGCGAGTAGTCGCGCAGGGCCGGCGATACGCTCCATGCGACGAGGCCGACCATGAACCACGTCCATGCGATGCGCGCCGCCGGACGCTGCGGCGCAGGGCCGACCGTGCTCGATGCCGTACCGAAACCCGCCATGGGAATCTCCGCTCGTGGGTGCGGGGTTTACTTTGCGCGGACGCGATCTCAAATCCTGAGAGCCGCCGCGAACGCGCGAACCGGCCCGCAACGCACGCATGCAATAATCGATTCGATCGAGCCGGAGACCGCGCGTGGAAACCTCCAACATCCTGCAATACATCGTCGTCCTGCTCGCCGCCGCCGTGGTCGCCGTGCCGATCGCGAAGAAATTCGAACTCGGCGCCGTGCTCGGCTATCTCATCGCCGGCGCCGTCATCGGCCCGGCCGGCCTGAAGCTGCTGCAGAACCCCGAACAGATCGCGAGCATTTCCGAGCTCGGCGTCGTGCTGCTGTTGTTCGTGATCGGCCTCGAACTGTCGCCGCAGCGCCTGTGGGTGATGCGGCGCATGGTGTTCGGCGTCGGCTTCGCGCAGGTCGTCGCCACGGCCGCGCTGATTTCGCTGCTCGCGTATCTCGCGTTCGACCTCGCCGGCAAGCCGGCGATCATCATCGGCCTCGGTCTTGCGCTGTCGTCGACCGCGTTCGGCCTGCAGCTCCTCGCCGAGCGCAAGGAACTCACGTCCGCGCACGGCCGCCTCGCGTTCGCGGTGCTGCTGTTCCAGGATCTCGCGGCCATTCCGATTCTCGCCGTGATCCCCGTGTTCGGCGGCGACCAGGGCGCCGCGGCCAATACGGTCACCGCGCTGCAGAAGATCGGCGTCATCGCGCTCGTGGTCGTCGCCGGGCGCTATCTGCTGCGCCCCGTGCTGCGCGTCGTCGCCGGCACGAAGATTCCCGAGGTGTTCACCGCGACGGCGCTCCTCGTCGTCATCGGCACCGCGTGGCTGATGGAAATGGCGCACATCTCGATGGCGCTCGGCGCGTTTCTCGCGGGCCTGCTGCTCGCCGACTCGGAATACCGGCACGAACTCGAATCGCAGATCGAACCGTTCAAGGGCCTGCTGCTCGGCCTGTTCTTCGTCAGCGTCGGCATGGCGGTCGATCTCGGCCTGCTGCTGCGCGAGCCGTGGCTCGTCGTCGGCATCACGGTCGGCCTGCTCGCGGTCAAGGCGTTCGTGCTGTTCGGCGTCGGCCGGCTCGCGGGCGGTCTCGACTTCCAGCAGTCGCTGTCGTTCGCGGCCGTGCTCGCGGCCGGCGGCGAGTTCGCGTTCGTCGTGTTCAATCTCGCCGAAAAGGCACAGCTCCTGAGCACGCGCGAACATGATTTCCTGATGCTCGCCATCACGCTGTCGATGGCGCTGACGCCGCCGCTCGTGATGGTGCTCGCGCAGTACCTGAAAACGCAGCAGCGCAAGCCCGAACGCGAGTACGACCACATCGAAGGCGATCCGCCGCGCGTCATCATCGCCGGCTTCGGCCGCGTCGGGCAGATCGTCGCGCGCGTGCTGCGCGCGCAGAAGATCCCGTACACGGCGCTGGAGAATTCGGCCGAGCAGGTCGACTTCCTGCGCCGCTTCGGCAACCAGATCTATTTCGGCGATCCGAGCCGGCCCGAACTGCTGCGGGCGGCGCAAGCCGACAAGGCCGAGATCTTCGTGCTCGCGACCGACGATCCCGAAGCGAACGTGCGCACCGCGCGCATCGTCAAGCGGCTTTATCCCAATCTGAAAATTTTCGCCCGTGCGCGCAATCGCCAGCACGCGTTCCGCCTGATGGATCTGGCCGTCGACGGCGTGATCCGCGAAACGCTCGAAGGCAGCCTCGACATGACCAAGCAGGTGCTGATGGCGCTCGGCCAGCCGCCGGAAGTCGCCGCCGAACGCGTCGCGCGGTTCCGCAAGTACGACGAGGATCTGCTCAAGGCGCAGCACCTCGTCTACGACGACGACGCGGCGATGGTGCAGAGTGCGCGCGATGCGCAGCGCGAGCTCGAGCAACTGTTCGAGGCCGACAAGGAAGCGCCGAAGCTCGTCGCGACGACGGCGCCGCTCGACGTCGCGCCGAAAACCGCATGAGCGCCGCGCCGCCGTACGCCCCGCGCACCTGGCGCGAGCGGCTTGCCGGCTACGCCTGGACGCGGCCGGCGCTCGGCCAATCGGACGCGGCGGTGTACCGCCTCGATCTGCCGGGCGCGCCGTCGCTGTACGCGAAAACCGAAATCGCGGCCGACCTTGCGGAACTCCCCGGCGAGATCGCGCGGCTGCGCTGGCTTGTGACGACCGGTACGCCGTGTCCCGCCGCGGTCGACACGACGCACGAGGACGGCCGCGACTGGCTGCTGATGAGCGCCCTCGCCGGTGCCGATCTCGGGTCGCTGGATGCGGCTCGTGCGATCGCGATCGCGGCCGATGCGCTGCGCGCGCTGCATGCGCTCAATACCGCCGCGTGTCCGTTCGACCATCGCGCCGACGTTCGCATCGCGCAGGCGCTCGCACGGCTCGACGCGGGGCTCGTCGATCTCGACGACCTCGATGACGAGCGGCAAGGCCGGTCCACCGCGGAACTCGCCGCCGACCTCCTCGCGCGAAAGCCCGCGCATGAAGATCTCGTCGTGACGCACGGCGACGCGTGCCTCGACAATCTCGTCGCGCGGGACGGCCGATTCGCGGGCTTCCTCGACGTCGGCCGCCTCGGCGTCGCCGACCGGCACCAGGACCTGGCGCTCGCGGCGCGCGACATCGAAGGCGCGTTCGGCGACGCGTGGGCCGGGCGGTTCCTCGAACGCTACGGCGGGCCGATCGATCGCGAGCGCATCGCGTTCTACCGACTGCTCGACGAGTTCTTCTGACGCGTCGAAAACGAATCGACTATTTCACCGGCTGCCTGAGCATCTGCGCAAGGCTCGGAATCGCCGCCGCCGCGCCGAGTTCGGCCGCGACGTCGGCATAGCCCAGGAGATCGGCCAGTTCCGCCGGACGCCGGCCGAGGCAGTCGCGCGTGTCGCGCTCGGCGCCGCGGGCGAGCAGCTGGCGCGCGCAGCCGAGCAGACCGTGGATCGCGCAGGCGTGCAGCGCCGATACGCCGCGTTCGTCCTGCGCGTCGAGGTCGGCGGCGTAGTCGAGCATCACGGCCACGAGCGCGGCGAGCTGCACCGGATCGCACGGGCTGCCGGGATCCGCACGGCCGCCGACGAGCAGCAACAACGGCGTCTGGTTGCGCGCGTTGCGCACGTTCGGCGCGGCGCCGGCGCGCAGCAGCGCTTCGAGCACGCCGCGCGCGGGCGCGCCGGCATGGCCGAACGCGAACTGCGCCGCCGCGTGCAGCGCGGTCGAACCTTTTTCGTCGGCGAGATTCGGCTCGGCGCCGGCGCGCAGCAGCTTGTCGACGATGTCGGGATAACCGAGCGCGCAGGCGATCATCAGCGCCGTGCCGCCGCCGGGCAGGCGCGTGTCGGGCGCGACGCCGCGCGCGACGAGATGCGCCACGACCGGCGCGCGGCGCGCGCTGACCGCGGCCGACAGGCACGTCGCGCCGCTCGTGGCGGCGAGATTGGCGTCGGCACCGCGCGCGAGCAGGAATTCGACGATATCGAGATGCCCCTGGCCGCACGCGCGCAGCAGCGCGCTCGCGCCGACCGCGTCGACCGCGTCGAGCGGCAGGCCGATCTCTAGCAGTTTCGTCACGGCCGAAAGATCGCCCTTCGTCGCGGCCGCGACGAGATCGGTGTCGCGCAGGCGGCGCCGCGGCAGCGGCCACGTCGGCCAGTGCACCCAGGCCTTGAGGTCGCTCGCCGAGCGACTGAGCGCGACGCCGAGCACGGTTTCACCGTCGTTCGCGGCAATCTCGGGATCGGCGCCGTGGCGGATCAGGCAGCGGGCGACCGCGACGAGTTCGGCCTCCGGCAGCGCCAGCGCGGCGTGCAGCGGCGTGCGGCCGCGCGCGTCGCGTGCATTCGCGTCGAGGCCAGCGCCGAGCAGCGCGCTCAACAGATCGAGCGCGCCGACCTGCGCCGCGACGTGCACCGCGGTCTCGCCCTGCTCGTTGGCCTGGAACGGATCGGCGCCGCGCGCGGCAAGGTCGCTCGCGAGCGCGACGAGCGCGGCGCGGCGCGTGCGGTCGCCCGCGGCACGCGCCTGTTCGAGCACGCGGCGCACGCGGCCGGCGCCGCCGGCCTGCGCGCCGGACGCGACGAGTTCGCTCGCGGCGGCCACGGTTTCGGGCAATCGGTCGAGCAGCGCGTCGAGCAGCACGACGCCCTGCACGCGCGCGTCGGGGGACAGCCCACGGTTGGCGAGCCAGGCGCGCGGCTTCGATTCCGGGTACGCGGCGAGATCCAGGTACAGCGCGGCGACGTCGCCGGCCGGCCATTCCTTCACGCGCGCCGCGAAGCGCGCGACGATTTCCCAATGTCCAAAACGCAGCGCGTCGAGCAGGTGCGCCGGCGTGTCGCCGCTCGCGTCCGGCACGGCCGCGTCGGCGACGCTGCTCGGCAGCGGATAGGCCGGGTCGATCGCCGCGACGAGATCCCAGCGGCCGGCGGCGACGGCGTGATCGATCGCGCGGCGGCCGTCGCGACAGGCGAGCGTGCGGTCGACGCCGTACGCGATGAGCGCGCGCACGCTGTCGACCTTCGTCTGGCGCGACTGGCACGCGATCACGAGCGCGCTGCGGCCGAGCTGGTCGACGCGGTTCGGATCGGGCTTGCGCGCGGCGAGCAGCGCGATCACCTCGGCGGCGCCGGCGCGTGCGGCTTCCATCAGCGCGGTCGCGCCGTGGCTGTCGGCGTGGTCGGCGTCGGCGCCGGCGTCGAGCAGCACGCGGACGATCGCCGCGTGCCCGGCGAGCGATGCGGCCATCAGCGCGGTGCGGCCGAGCGGGCCCTGCGCGTCGACGCGCGCGCGCTGGCGCAGCAGCAGCTTGACGCCGGCGACGTCGTCGTCGGGCACGCCGGCCGCCGCGAGCAGCGCCGGCTGCGCGTGCTCGACTTCGTTGCGCGCGCCGTGTTCGAGCAGGAAGCGCACGTGGGTCCAGTTCGCCGTCGACGCGGCGATGCCGAGCGGCGTCAGGCCGTCGCGATTGACGGCGGCGAGCGGCGCGCCGGCGTCGATCAGCATCGCCGCGACGATCGGCTCGGACGCGAGCGCGGCGTAGTGCAGCGCGGTGTTGCCGTGCATGTCGGGCAGCGCGGGATCGGCGCCGTTGGCGAGCAGCGTGAGTACCGCGTCGGGTCGGCCCTGGTAGCTGTCGCGCGTCGCGGCCAGGAGCGGCGACAGGCCCGCGTGCACGCGGTTGACGTCGGCGCGCTTGGCGATCAGCGCGCGCAGCAGGCGCACCTCGGGCAGCGTCGTGGCGAGCATCAGCACGCTGCGCTGGTCGCGGTCGCCCGGCATCGGCGCTGCGTTCGGGTCGGCGCCGCGTTCGAGCGCGGCAAGCGCGAGCTCCACCTGCCCGCCGCGCGCGGCGTGCAGCAGGGCCGCGTCGAGTTCGGCGCGCGACAGGCCGCCGGGCAATTCGGCCGGCGCGGGCTCGGCTTCGTCGGCGACGGGCGCCGCCGCCTCGTGACGGTTCCGGTGCGCGGTCAGCATCGCGCGCAGCGTGCGGTTGGCGACGATCAGCTGGCCCAGCGGCAGCAAAGCCAGCCCGTACGCCGCGAGCGCGACGATGCGCAGTTCGCTCGGCAGCAGGCCGCCGAGCCCCGCGAGCAGCAGCGCGCCGACCACGAGCACGAGTTCGGCGAGGCCGACGGCGAGGCCGTGGCTGAAATACAGGTCGTTGTCGCCGGTCAGATGCCGCGAGAACGCGAGGCTGCGCGACAGCGCGTTGAAAATCCACGAACTTTCTTCGTCGTCGGGATAGGCGTCGTCCCAGACGAACAGCAGGCCGAAGGCGGCCCAGAAGCGCCACAGCGCCAGCAGCGCGACGACCGCGGCGGTCGATACCGCGAGCGTCGCGGCCAGCGAACCCTCTCGGATCAGCCACAGCGCCGGCACGCCGATCAGCAGCATCACGAGCGCCGTATAGGTGCCGAGCAGCACGAAATGGGCCGCGCCGCGACGCAGCACGTTGCGCGCAAAGCTGTCTTCGAGTTCGAAACCGAGGCCGCGGCAGACCGCCGCGAGGGCGAGAGAATTCGCCGCGAGCAGCAGCAACAGCGCCGCGGGGTGCGTCACGAAGGCCGCCGCGGCCAGCGCGGCGGCGGCCGGCAGGAAATACGGCAGGCTGGCGATCAATCGGCGTACACGCTTGGGCTTGGCTCGGGGCACGGCGGTTCCGGGCTCGATGTTGCGCGCGAGTATAAGCACGCACGCAGCCGCATGCGGTAAGCCGGCTTAACGGTCAGCTATTGTCGAAAAGCTCGGGCGGCGGCGGCAGTTGCAGATGGAAGCCCGGCCCGGCGAGATTGGCCATCACCGCGTTGACGTCCTCGCGTGCCAGCTTGCGCTCGGGCGACAGCGCCAGTTCGATCACGAAATGCAGCGGGCCGAGGTTCGCCGCGACCGGCGCCGGCAGCAGCCCGAACGCGTCGCGCTCGCGCAGATAAACGTAGGTATCGGCCTTGCGCTGGCTTCTGTAGACGAAACACTGCATGGGCAATCCGGGCGTGCGGCGGCTGGGGCGCGCAAGCATGCGACGAGGCACGGATTTCCTCAAGCGCCGGCCCGGATCGACGGGCCGGCGCTGCGGGAGCCATTCAGTAACGTCAGTCGCCGAAACGCGTCGGCGACGGCGGCGCAGCGATCGGCGCGCGCGGCGTCGGCGGCAGCTGCTTGAGCAGCACCTCGACCGCCTTTTCGACGCCCGGGTCGCGCCCGGAAGCGACGAGTTCGGGCCGGTCGATCACTTCGATGTCGGGCGACACGCCCTCGTCCTCGACCGCCCACTTGCCGTCGGTGTCCATGAAGCGGAACGTCGCGGCGAGCAGAACGCCGCCGTCGGCGAGCTGCGGATTGCCCGAGATGCCGATCAGGCCGCCCCAGGTGCGCGTACCGATCACCGTGCCGAGCTTGAGCTTCTTGAAATAGTACGGGAACGCGTCGCCGCCCGAACCCGAGGGCGCGTTGATCAGCATCGCCTTCGGACCGTCGTGCGACAGGAGCGGGGTCGCGCCGGGCTCGAGGTCGCGGCGCTTCCAGTAGTTGAGCGGCTTGCGCGTCAGAAGCTCGATCATGCGGTCGGGAATGAAGCCGCCGCCGTTGTACCGCTCGTCGACGATCAGCGCTTCCTTGTGGTGATACGCGAGCAGGCCGCGATTGAGTTCGCGGTTGCCGTCCTCGGCCGTGTTCGGCACGTGGATATAGCCAATTCTGCCATTTGACAATTTGTCCACGAGCGCGCGGCGCGACGCGACCCAGTCGGCGTAGCGCAGGCCCGCCTCGGACGTGATCGTGCGCACGCGAACGTCGCGCGCCCCGGCCTCGCCCGGCTTGCCGTTGACGCGCAGGCTGACCACCTGCTCGCCCTTGCCCTGCAGCAGCGCGTACGGATTTTTCACCGAGCGCGCGTCGACGCCGTCGACGGCGATCAGATAGTCGCCTTCGCGCACGCCGACGCCGGTCTCGGTCAGCGGCGAGCGCAGCGCCGGGCTCCAGTTCTGGCCCGCGTAGATCTTCGCGAAGCGGAAATAGCCGGAAGCATCGGTCGCGAACGTCGCGCCGAGCAGGCCGCCCTGACGGCGCTCGACCTTCGGCGCATCGGGCGACTGCTGCACGTAGACGTGACCCGCGTTCGCCTCGCCGGCCACCTCGTGCATCACGTAGTCGAGATCGGCGCGCGTCGCGACGTACGGCACCCATGCCGCGTAGCGTTCGCGCACCTGGTTCCAGCGCTCGATGCCGCCGTGCACGCCGGGGTCGTAGAACCAGTCGCGCAGGATGCGCCACGCGTCGGTGTATTCCTGCTGCCATTCCACGCGCGGGTCGACCATCGCCTCCATGCGGTCGAGATTGAGCGCGCCGGCGTTGAAGTCCTGCGCGGCCTCGGCCTTGACGATGCCGTAGCGCTCGCCCTGGCGCAGCAGGATATGGCTGCCGGTGCGCGACAGGCGATAGTCGGCGACGTTCGCCGCGACGGACTTGTCCTTGTCGTCGTCGAGCGCGAGGCGCTTGAGTTCGAGCCCCTGCTGTTCGCGCGGATTGCCCGAGAGGTAGTACACGACGCCGTCGGCGGCGGCGAGCGCGGAATAGTTGCCGGCCGGCGCCTTGAGCGCCGCGACGCGGTTCGTGATGCCGTCGAAATCGATCCGCACGACCGGCGCTGCCGGCTTCGCGTCTTTCTTGTCCGACTTGCCGGCACCTTTCGTCTCCGGCGCCGCGGCCGGCTTCACCTCGTCGGTCTTGAGCGGGTAGAGCGCCGGTCCGTTCTGCGCGAGCGTCACCGCGTACGGCCGCGTCGCATTCGTGTACAAATAATTTTGTTCGTACGCGCTGAACGTCAGGTTCCAGTCGCGGTTGGAGAGGAAATACAACCACCGCCCCTGCGGATCGAACACCGGATTGAACGCCGGCGTCGTGGGCTCCGTGACTGCGCCCTTGTGCCCGCTCGCGACCGAATACACCCAGATTTCGCGCAGGTACGCCGCGTTCGTCTTGGTGTACGCGAGCCATACCGAATCGGGCGACCACGTGTACTGCGTCGCGTCGTTGCCGTCGGCGATGTCGTCGTAGACGCCGCGGTCGACGTCGGTCTGCTTGCCGGTCGCGACGTCGAGTATGCGCAGGCGCTGATGCTTGTCGGCGTATGCGAGCTTGCGCGAATCGGGCGACCACGCCGGCGGGAAGCGCCAGGTGTCGCCGTCGGTCGTCAGGCGGCGCGGCTCGCCGCTGCCGTCCTGCGCGCGCACGTAGATTTCGTATTCGCCGCTCGCATCCGACAGGTACGCGATCGACTTGCCGTCCGGCGACCACGTCACGCCGATCTCGCGCGCCTGCGGCGTCTTGGAAATATTGCGGATCTCGCCGTTCTTCGCCGGCACCGTGAAGATTTCGCCGCGCGCGCCGAACACCGCGCGCTCGCCGCCCGGCGACAGGTCGAACGATTCGACGCTCGCCGCCGCTTTCTTCCACTGCGGCAGCGCCTGCGGCAGGTCGCCGGTCACGCGGATGTCCACGCGCGCCGCGGTCTGCGTCTTCGGATCGAAGCGCCAGACGTAGCCGGCCTGCTCGAACACGATCGCGTCCTTGCCCGCGCTCGGCCACAGCACGTCGTAGTCGGCGAACTGCGTGACCGCGCGCTGATGGGAGCCGTCGACGTTCATCGCCCACAGGTTGAGATTCTGCCCGTTGCGGTCGGACACGAAGTACAGCGTGTCGCCCACCCACATCGGCTGATGGTCGGTCGACTTCGCGTCGGTCAGGCGCTGCGAGGTGTTGTGGACGAGATCGTAGGTCCACACGTCCGGCGCGAGGCCGCCGCGATAGCGCTTCCAGCTGCGAAAATCGCTGTCGATCGGCGTGTACACCACCGACTTGCCGTCCGGCGAGAACATGCCGCCGCCGGCTTCGGGCATCGGCAGCGGCGTTTCCAGGCCGCCGTCGACCGGCACGAGATACGGCGTGCCGATATTCGTCGCATACGGCGCGCGGTTCGCGCGCACGAGCACGTTCTTGCCGTCGGGGCTGAAGTCGAGCACGCGATAGTCGGTGCCGCGGCGCTGCGGCTGCGGTCCCACGTCGTTGTACCAGGTGAGCTGTCGCGGCGTGCCGCCGCCGGCCGGGATCACGTAGACCTGGCGCGAGCCGTCGTACTCGGCCGAGAACGCGATCGTCGCGCAGTCCGGCGAAAACTTCGGATACAGTTCGGTGCCCGCGTGCGACGTGAGCCGCTGCGCGATGCCGCCGGCGGCCGGGACCCGGTAGACGTCGCCGCCGTAGACGAAGGCGATCGATTCGCCGCAGATATCGGGAAAGCGCAACAGACGCGTGGCGCCGTCGGCCGGCGCGGTGCTTGCCGCGGCGAGCAGCGCGGCGGCAACGAAAGGTGTCGGCATCGCAAGACTCCTGGTGACGTCGAGCGATTGTAGAAAGCTTGCGCCGGGCCGCCGTGGGCCAGAAGGAATGGACCGGCGTGACGAAAACCGCGCGGGTCGACGGGGCTGTCGCGCGGACACTGCGAACGTGCGCCTGCGCCGCGGCGCGGCCGTCGCCGCGAATGCGTCGTCAGATCGCAGCGGCCGTCACGCGACCGCGAGGTCGGCCGAGTCCGCGGACAAGGCGATGCGCCCCATGCGGTGCAGCCCCGGCTCCGCCGCGTAGCGCCGCGCGAGTTCGTCGACCGCGCCGTCCAGCGTGCCGGCGTCGAGCGGCCAGGCATGCGCGAGCAGCCGCCAGCCGTCGCCGCGCGGCTGGGCGGCGGTCAAAGCGACGATGCCGAGGCCGCGCGCCTCGTGCGCGAACAGCACGGCCGGCGGCAGCGACGGATCGGACGGTCGCAACGCCTGCAGCGGCCAGGCGTGCTCGCCGTCGTTGTCGTGAAACGCCAGCGGCAGCCGGTGCGCGGCGAGCATCGCCGCGTACTGGCGCAGTTCGAACAGCCAGCCGGCGTAGGCGTGCGCGCGCTCGGCGGCCGGCAGCGCCGCGCCGTACTCCGCGTGCCACGCCGCGTACGACGGCACGCCGGTCGAGGCGACGCCGTCGCTCCAGTTCCAGGTGCGACCGCGCGACGACAGCGCCTGCTCGACGCGCTCCGGCGCGAACAGCGCGGCTTCGAGCATCTGCCAGAACGCGGACAATCCCGCATGTTCCAATTGGATACACATCATCGCGCACAGGTCGTGGCGCGTGAGGTAGCGCGCGTGCTCCAGGCGCACGCCGAGCGTGCGCATCGCCCAGTCGGCCGTGCGCGCGCCGGCTTCGCCGCGCGCGACGAATTCGAGCTCCATGCGCTGGCCCAGCGCCTGCACGCGATCGGCCGGGCCCGACAGCATCCACGGCACGAGCAGCATCGCGCCGCCGACGAGCGTCACGTCGGGCTCTAGCGCCGGCGTCGGCATCGCGCCGTCGTGCGCGCCGAACGCGAGCACCTGCGGCGGGGCGTCGGCCGGCGCGCCGCGCCGCGCGAGCTCGCCTAGCTCGGCGAACAGCGGCCACGCGGGCCGCAGCGCCTGGGCCGGATCGTACAGCGCACCGCCGACGACCAGGCTCGCTTCGTTCGCGCCGGGCAGGAGGCGCGCCAGATCGGCGGCGACGTGACCGGCGAGTTCGGCCGCCTCGTCGCGGTCGAGCACGAATCGGGCGGGACGTTGCGTGGGATCGAGTTCGAGCGCGAGAACGGCGGGACTGTGCAGAAGGTCGGACATGGCTGGGCGCGGCGTTGCGTCGTCTCTCCCGCGCGACCGCGGAAGGAGAGTTGGGGAGCGGCCGAGTGTAGCATTCGCCGATGTTCGCCAAACTCCGCACCAATCTCGTCGACATCTGGCAGTTCTTCGTCGTCCCCGGCATCGCGGCGGTGCTGCCGTGGCGCCTCGCCTATCGCTGGCTGCGCCGCGTGGCGCGCGGCACCAGCGCGTTCGACGAACCGGCACGCGCCGCGCGCGCCGTCGCACCGCACCATCTCGACATCGGCGACGCCGAACGCTTCGCCGCGAACGTGCGCCTGCACTGGCTGTTCGATACGACCGACCTGTACCTGTCGCTGCTGCACAGAAAGCGCAGCTGGCGGCCGTGGCACATCGAGCGCGTCGGGCAATGGCCGCGCGACGGACGCTTCGTCGTCGCCGGCTTCCACCACGGCAACGGCCATTGGATGTTCAAGAGCCTCGCCGAAGCCGGGCACGATTCGGTCATCGTCTCGGCGCGCTGGGACAAGGCCGACTATCCCGGCCTGCCGATACGCTTTCGCTACGGCAGCCTGCGCGGCCGCGACATCGCGCGCCTGGGCGGTCGGCAGCCGATTTTCCGGCCGCGTGCGCGCGAACAGCTCGTGCAGGCGCTGGCCGACGGCTACGCCATCATCGGCGTGCTCGACATGCCGCCGCGCCTGGCGCCCAACGGCCAGGAACCGGTGCGCCTCCTCGGCCGCGACGCCTGCCTGCCGAACGGCATGCTCGACATCGCGCGCGAGGTCGGCGTGCCGGTCGTGCCGTACTGGATGGAATACGACCTCGAACGCGGCGTGCGCCGGCTCGTGATCGGCGACCCGATCGACCCTGCCGACCCGGGCGCGCTGCAGACGCTCGCCGACCTGCTCGACGCGGCGATCCGCAAGACGCCGTCCGCCTGGTTTTTCTGGCCCGAATGGCCGCTTTGGCTCGACGAGACGCCCGCCGCGGTCGCGCGCACGTCCGAAAAGACGCAGGCGGCAGCGTATTCAGACAGTTAAGTCTTACTTGTCCGGACATCGGCCCATCTGGGCTTCGTGCGCAAAGGCGTAGAATTCGCGCCTCTCCAGCTCGCCGACGGGTCCACCCGCATGTCCGTGCCAGCCATCCAGATCGACCGCGAATACAGCCTCGAGCACAAGTATACTCGTAGCGAAGGCCGCATCTACCTTTCCGGCGTGCAGGCGCTGGTGCGTCTGCCGCTGATGCAGCAGATCCGCGACCGCGCGGCGAACCTCAACACCGCCGGATTCATCTCGGGCTACCGCGGCTCGCCGCTCGGCGGCTTCGACCTCGAATTGTGGAAAGCGAAAAAACACCTCAAGTCGTCGAACATCGAATTCACGCCGGGCCTGAACGAAGATCTCGGCGCGACGATGGTGTGGGGCTCGCAGCAGGCGAACCTGTTTCCGGGCGCGAAGTACGACGGCGTGTTCGCGATGTGGTACGGCAAGGGCCCCGGCGTCGACCGCTGCGGCGACGTTTTCAAGCACGGCAACGCGGCCGGCACGTCCAAGCACGGCGGCGTGCTGTGCCTGGCGGCCGACGACCACGCCTGCCGCTCGTCCACATTGCCGCATGGTTCCGAACTGGAATTCGTGTCAGCGATGATGCCGGTGCTCAATCCCGCCGGCGTGCAGGACATCCTCGACATGGGCATGCTCGGCTGGGCCATGTCGCGCTTCACCGGCCGCTGGGTCGGCTTCAAGACGATCGCCGAGACGGTGGAATCGTCGGCGTCGGTCAACGTCAACCCGCACCAGCTCGACATCGTCATCCCGACCGATTTTGCGCTGCCGCCGGGCGGCCTCAACATCCGCTGGCCCGATCCGCCGCTCGACCAGGAAATGCGCCTGCACCAGTACGCCGTGCAGGCCGCGGTCGCGTTCGCGCGCGCCAACGGCATCGACCGCACCGTGATGGATTCGCCCAAGGCGCGCCTGGGCATCGTCACCACCGGCAAGAGCTATCTCGACGTGCTGCAGGCGCTCGAATACCTCGGCATCGGCGACCGCGAAGCGGCCGACATCGGCCTGCGCGTATACAAGGTCGGCATGACCTGGCCGCTCGAACCGATCGGCATCCGCGAGTTCGCGCGCGGCCTGGAAGACATCATCGTCGTCGAGGAAAAGCGCTCCTTCATCGAATCGCAGATGAAGGAACACATGTACAACTGGGACCACCACGTGCGTCCGTCGATCGTCGGCAAGTACGACGAGGAGGACAACTGGATCCTGCCGTCGACGAACGAGCTGACGCCCGCGCGCATCGCGCGCGTGATCGCCAAGCGCCTGTCGCGCTTCTTCTCGTCCGAGACGATCGACAACCGCCTCGCGTTTCTCGCCGCGAAGGAAAAAGAGCTGGCGCTGCCGCGCGCCTCGTTCCCGCGCGCCGCGCACTATTGCTCGGGCTGCCCGCACAACACGTCGACCGCCGTGCCGGAAGGCTCGCGCGCGCTCGGCGGCATCGGCTGCCACTACATGGTGACGTGGATGGACCGGCGCACCGACACGTTCACGCAGATGGGCGGCGAAGGCGCGACCTGGTGCGGCCAGGCGCCGTTCACCGACACGCCGCACGTGTTCCAGAACCTCGGCGACGGCACGTATTTCCACTCCGG
Source organism: Tahibacter soli (assembly GCF_025717065.2). Lineage (GTDB taxonomy): Bacteria > Pseudomonadota > Gammaproteobacteria > Xanthomonadales > Rhodanobacteraceae > Tahibacter > Tahibacter soli. Next base: position 658,472 of record NZ_JAOVZO020000018.1, read on the forward strand.
TTCGCTCGCGATCCGCCAGTCGATCGCCGCGAAGGTCAACATCACTTATAAAATTCTGTACAACGACGCCGTCGCGATGACCGGCGGCCAGCCGGTCGACGGCACGCTCACCGTGCCCGACATCGCGCACCAGGTGCGCTCCGAAGGCGTGCGCACGATCGTCGTGCTGTCGGACGACATCGAGAAATGGTCGCGCCCGGAGATCTTCCCGGAAGGCGTCGAATTCCTGCATCGCGACGAGCTCGAAGCGACGCAGAAGCGCCTGCGCGAGGTCAAGGGCGTGTCGGTCGTCATCTACGATCAGACCTGCGCGACCGAAAAGCGCCGCCGCCGCAAGCGCGGCAAGATGGAAGATCCCAAGAAGCGCGTGTTCATCAACTCGCTCGTGTGCGAGGGCTGCGGCGACTGCGGCAAGAAGTCGTTCTGCGTGTCGGTGCTGCCGAAGGAAACCGAGTTCGGCCGCAAGCGCGAGATCGACCAGTCGAACTGCAACAAGGACTACTCCTGCGTGAAGGGCTTCTGCCCGAGCTTCGTCACCGTGCACGGCGGCGGGCTGAAAAAGAAGAAAGGCAAGGGCCAGGTCGATTTCGACGCGCTGCCGATGCCGGTCTTCACGAGCGATCTCGCGCAGCCGTGGAACATCCTCGTCACCGGCATCGGCGGCACCGGCGTCGTGACGATCGGCGCGCTGCTCGGCATGGCCGCGCACCTGGAAGGCAAGGGCGCGACGGTGCTCGACCAGACCGGCCTCGCGCAGAAGGGCGGCGCGGTGACGTGCCACCTGCGCATCGCGCGCACGCCGGCCGACATCCACGCGGTACGCATCGCCGCGGGCGAGGCCGATCTCGTGCTCGGCTGCGACATGGTCGTCGTCAACGACTACTGGGCGCTGTCTAAGATCCGCGCCGGCCGCACGCACGCCGTGCTCAACACGTACGAGGCGATGCCCGGCACGTTCACGACGCGCCCGGACATGCAGTTCCCGTCGGCGCAGATCGTCGACGCGGTGAAACTCGCGCTGGGCGCCGAGCCGCCCGAACTCGTCGACGCGACCGAACTTGCGAACGCGCTGCTCGGCGACGCGATCGCGAGCAACCTGTTCATGCTCGGCTACGCCTGGCAGAAGGGCTGGGTGCCGGTGAGCCTCGATGCGCTGATCCGCGCGATCGAGCTCAACGGCGCGGCGATCGAAATGAACCGCACGGCGTTCAACTGGGGCCGCATGGCGGCGCACGACCTCGCGGCCGTCAAGACCGCCGCCGGCAAGGGCGCGCCGGAGACGGCGCTGAGCGCGCCGCAGGGCCTGATCGACGATTTGCGCCTGTCGCTCGACCTCGACGAGATCGTCGCGCGCCGCGTCGCGTTCCTGACCGACTACCAGAATGCGGCTTATGCGGCAAAGTACAAAGCGCTGGTCGACCGCGTGCACGCCGCCGAAACGGCGCGCGCGCCGGGTTCGAACGCGCTGTCGGAAGCCGTCGCGCGCTACGCGTTCAAGCTGATGGCGTACAAGGACGAGTACGAAGTGGCGCGCCTGTACACGCAGCCGGAGTTCATCAAGCAGGTACGCGACACGTTCGACGGCGACTACAAGCTGCACTTCCATCTCGCGCCGCCGCTCCTGGCCAAGCGCGACGCCGAAGGCAACCTGACCAAGCGCGAGTACGGCTCGTGGGTGTTCGGCGCGTTCAAGGTGCTGGCCAAGCTCAAGGGCCTGCGCGGCACCGCGTTCGACGTGTTCGGCAAGACGCACGAGCGCCGCATGGAGCGGCAGTGGATCGCCGACTACTTCGCGGCGGTCGACGAACTGGCAGGCAAGCTCGACGCGGACAACCGCGCGCTCGCGGTCGACATCGCGAGCGTGCCGGAACAGATCCGCGGCTACGGCCACGTCAAGGAACAGCACGAGGCGAAGGCGCGCACGCGCTGGCAGGAACTCCTCGCCGCGTGGCGCAATCCGCAGGCGGTCAAGCGCGCGGCGTAAGGCGCCGCGCCATGCCCGGTCGACGGTCCCACGCGCTATGCTGGGCCGTCGACCTGGAGCGCACATGAGTACGGCAAGCCTCAACCGCATCGTTCTGAAGGGATTTCGCTCGATCCGCGAGATGGATATCGAGCTCAAGCCGATCAATCTGTTGATCGGGGCGAACGGGGCGGGGAAGTCGAATTTTTTGTCGTTCTTCAAGTTTGCGCGTGAGCTGCAGCGGAAGAGTCTGCAGTTCTACGTTCAAACAAATGGCGGTGCTGACAAATTCCTATTCTTCGGTCGCAAGCGGACACCGACGATGGAATGCCGCATCGAATTTTCCAATGGACAGTACGCAACCAATCTCTCTGCCGGCGCCGGAAATCGACTTTATTTTTCGAACGAGCATTGGTGTGTGTTCGACGACGCCCCCAAGCTCGACGGACTGGAACTTTCGGGTTTGCCAGGGGGCATGGAATCATCGCTCCCTGCTGTCTATAGCACTGATTCCGGCCATGAGATTTCCGCCCAAATCGACAGCTGGCGCGTCTACCATTTTCACGACACGTCACCGGAAGCGAAGGTCAAATTGCCGGGCGGTATCGACCAGACGGACAGCCTGCGCGCCGACGCGTCGAATCTCGCCGCATTCCTTCGCAGCATCCGGACGAGCAACGCCTACAGCCTGATCGTCAGGACGATACAACGTGTCGCACCCTACTTCGTCGACTTCGTACTCGAACCGCAGCGCGAGAACGAGAAGTACATCAACCTGCGCTGGACACACGCAGGCAGCGACGACATTTTCGATGCCGCCGACTTCTCCGACGGCACGCTGCGTTTCATCTGCCTCACCACCCTGCTGCTGCAGCCGGACCCGCCGAAAGTCGTCGTGCTCGATGAACCGGAACTCGGCCTGCATCCGTTCGCGCTGACGATACTCGCCGGCATCATGCGATCGATCTCCATTCGTACGCAGATCGTCGCGGCAACGCAGTCCGTCACCTTCGCCAACCAGTTCGCTCATGACGACATCATCGTCGTCGACCGGGTCGATGAGGCATCGACGATGCGCCGCCTCACCCGCGCCGATGTCGAACCGTGGCTCGGCCAGGACTACGGGATCGGCGACCTGTGGGAGAAGAACATCATCGGCGGTACGCCGTGATCGAACTCGGCATATCGGTCGAAGGACAGACCGAACAGGAATTCGTTCGCAAGGTGCTCGCGCCGCATCTGTGGAACTTCGGCATCGACCCGCGAGCGTCCATCGTCAATACGAGAATCGACGCGGACGGTACCCGGTACAAGGGCGGCAGCGTTTCGGTCGAGCGCGCCGCAAGGAACATCCGGCCGCTCCTGGGCTCGTTCGATTGGACGACGACGTTTTACGATCTGTACGGCTTCGACGATCGCCGTACTGACGAAAGCGCGGACGAACTGGAAGCGCGTCTCTCGGACCGGTTGAACAATCGGCGTTTTATCGCATACGTCCAGCAGTACGAATTCGAAGCGTTGCTGTTCGCCAGCCCCGATGCGGCCGAGCGCGTGTTTGCTTCGACCGCGCTGCGAGACGCGCTCTTTGGCGTATCCGAAGGCTTCGCCACTCCGGAGCACATCAACGATTCGCGGGAAACAAGTCCATCGCATCGGCTGGAAGCCATCTTCGCGATCCATCTGCGGCGCGGCTACGACAAAGTCGTCGACGGCAGGCTGCTGCTCGAAAGTGCGGGGCTCCCGGCCGTCCGCACCCGCTGCCCCCGCTTCAACGCCTGGCTCACCCGCCTCGAATCGCTCGCCGGCACCTGAACGACCGCGCCGCGGGCGCCCGTCGCATCCGCGCACAATCCGCTTCAATCCCTGCATAATCGGCGTTTTCCCGTCTCGCCGAAGCGTTCGGCGAGGCATCGTCGACGCGGGAGCGGTATGCAGCGGTCGCAGTTCCTCAGCCTGTTGAACGAGATCGATCTCGCGGCGTATTACGCGCCGCGGACGCTCGACCGCGGCGAGGACTATCACGAACGCGGCCGCGTGCAGGCCGTCGCGTTTGCCGACGACGGCAACGCCGGATTCCTGCTCGGCTTCGTGCTCGGCAGCCAGGGCAAGCCGTACCGTACCGCGGTGCGCATCAAGCCCGGCCGCAAGGTGCCGAAAGTCGAGACTTTTTGTACTTGTGCGGTCGGCGAGTTCTGCAAGCACGCCGTGGCGCTGACGATCGCCGGCCTCGATGCGGGCGACGAGATCGACGAGATCGACGAGCAGTTCGAACTCAAGCCGCCGCCGTCGCCGACCGCACCGAAGCCCGACCTGCGGCCGTGGGAGCAGTGGCTCGACAACCTCACGCTGCCGCCGAGCGCGCCGCCGTCAGCGAACGAGCCGCGCGTGCTCGGCTTTCTGTTCGAGACCACCGACCTGCGGCTGCCGGCGCTGTGCGCCCTCGCGGTGTGGTTTCGCCACGGCAAGCGCGGCGGCTGCGTGCAGCCGCGGCCGGTCGCGCCGCAGAACGACGCCGGGCACGGCGGTCGCGCCGATCCGTGGGCCGGCCTGTCGCCCGACGAGTTCCTGCGCATCGCCGAGCTGCGCATGGCGCCGACGACATACCTGCGCAGCGGCAACTGGCAGCGCCTGACGTCGCCGCGCCACGAAGCCTGGCTCGCCGACGTGCTCGAACACACGCCGTGCTATTTCGGCAAGCCCGGCGGCGGCGCGCTGCGGCTGGGCCCCAAGCGCGACGTCGCGTGGCGCTGGCGCGCGCAGAACGACGGCACGCAGCGCATGCACGCCGAGATCGTCGGCGCCGGTCCCGCCGCGCGGCTCGTCGTCATCGCGGGCCTGTGGTATTGCGATCCCGACAACAACGAAATCGGCCCGGTCGACGCCGACGTGCGCATGGCCGAGCGCCTGCTCAACGCGCCGCACGTTTCGCCGGAAGTCGCGCCGCTGCTGCGCGAGCGCTGGAAGTCGACCGAGTCGCTCGCGTCGGTGCCGATGCCGGAGGATCACGGCGACATCGAAACCGTGCGCGTGGTGCCGGCGCCGGTGCTGCGCCTGGGCACGCTGCGCGCGGGCGCGTCGAGTCGCGCCGGCGGCGCCAAGTACCAGGCCGGTTGTCTGTACCTGTCGTTCGACTACGGCGGACACCGGCTGCCGTTCGAAGCGGCAGGTCCGAGCGAACGCCGCTTCGTCGACGGACGCGTGCTCGATATCGTGCGCGATCGCAGCGCCGAACTCGCCGCCTACGAACGCCTCGACCGGCACAAGCTGATCGACGCCGCCGACGTCGCCTACGCGCACGGGCTCGCCAACGGCATCGCCTTCGGCTGCTTCGTGCTCGAACGCGGCCGCGGCGAACTGGCGCCGCCCGACCATCTGCTCGCGCTCGCGCTGCGCCTGCAGGCCGACGGCTTTCTGCTCGAATTCGACGCCGAGTCGCCGGTCGAAATCCTGCCCGGCCCGGATGCCTGGCACGCCGACATCGAGGACGCCGGCAACGCGTGGTTCGACCTGTCGCTCGGCATCGACATCGCCGGCACGCGCGTGGATCTCCTGCCGATTCTGCAGCGCGCGCTGTCCGACCCGTCGTTTCCGCTCAAGGCGCCGCCGAAGGAGCCGAAGGACGCGGTGTGGCTCGCGCCGATCGACGCGCGCCGCCGCGTGCCGCTGCCGGTCGCGCGCGTGCGCGCGCTGATCGCGCCGCTGCTCGAATGGCTCGAACAGGGCAGCGTGCGCGAACACCTGCAGCTGCGTCGCGCGCAGGTCGGCGTCGTCGAAGAACTCACGCGCGGCCCGGCCGGACTGCCGTGGCGCGGCGGACCGCGACTCAAGGAAACGCTCGCGCAGCTCAGCGCGGCGCGCGCGCCGGTGCAGGAGCCGGAAGGTTTCCGCGCGACGCTGCGGCCGTATCAGCGCGAAGGCCTCGCGTGGCTCGAGTTTCTCGGCGCCGCGGGTCTGGGCGGCATCCTCGCCGACGACATGGGCCTCGGCAAGACGGTGCAGGTGCTCGCGCACCTCGAAGCGATGCGCCAGCGCGGCGAACTGAACGACCCGGCGATCGTGATCGCGCCGACCAGCCTCGTGTGGAACTGGCGCGCCGAAGCGCAGCGCTTCGCGCCGGACCTCAAGGTGCTGATCCTGCACGGCGCGACGCGCGACACGAACTTCGCGAGCGTGCCGGACCACCACTTGGTCATCACGACATACCCGCTGCTCGCGCGCGACCGCGAAAGTCTCGCGGCGCATCGTTACTCGCTGCTGATCGTCGACGAGGCGCAGGCGATCAAGAACGCGCGCACGCAGGCCGCGCAGGTCGTGCGCGAACTCGTCGCGCGGCGACGCCTGGCGATGACCGGCACGCCGCTGGAGAATCACCTGGGCGAACTGTGGGCGCAGTTCGACGCGGTCGAACCGGGCCTCCTCGGCGACGAGAAGAGCTTCACGCGCCACTATCGCTCGCCGATCGAAAAGCACGGCGATCCCGAACGCCAGGCGAAGCTGCACAAGCGCATCGCGCCGCTGATGCTGCGCCGGCGCAAGGAAGACGTGCTCACCGATCTTCCGCCCAAGACCGTGATCGAGCGCGGCGTCGAGCTCGTGGGCAAGCAGCGCGAGCTGTACGAATCGCTGCGTCTTGCGCAGCACGAGCGCGTGCGCGAGGCGATCCGCGAGCGCGGCCTCGCGCAGTCGGGCATCGTGGTGCTCGACGCGCTGCTCAAGCTGCGCCAGGTCTGCTGCGATCCGCGGCTGGTCAAGCTCGACCGCGCCCGCCGCGCCACCGAATCGGCGAAGCTCGACCTCCTGCTCGACCTGTTGCGCGAACTCGTCGCCGAGGGCCGGCGCGTGCTGGTGTTCTCGCAGTTCGCCGAAATGCTCGCGCTGATCGAAAAATCGCTCGACGCCGAATCGATCGCCTACCAGACGCTGACCGGACAGACGCGCGACCGCGCCGAACTCGTCGGACGCTTCCAGACCGGCGAAGTGCCGGTGTTCCTGATCAGCCTCAAGGCCGGCGGCGTGGGCTTGAACCTCACCGCCGCCGATACGGTGATCCACTACGATCCGTGGTGGAACCCGGCGGTCGAAGCACAGGCGACCGACCGCGCGCACCGCATCGGCCAGGACAAATCGGTATTCGTGTACAAGTTGATCTGCACCGGCACGGTCGAGGAGAAGATCCAGGACCTGCAGCAGCGCAAGGCCGATCTCGCGCAGGCCGTGCTCGAAGGCGGCACGACGCAGTCGCTGCGCTTCGACGAGGACGACCTGAGCGAACTCTTCGGCGCGCTGTAGCGTCCGCGACCGGCGCCCGGATGCGCCGGGGCGGGCGCGGCGGTAAGATCGTGCGCCGTCGCAAAAGCGTAATCCTCTACGTATGGACGAAACACCAATCACGGAACTGCTCGTGCGCTGGCGCGAGGGCGCGCCCGATGCCGAAGCCGCGCTGATGAACGTCGTCTATCCGTTGCTGCGCGAACTGGCCCGCTCGCGCCTGAAGCGCGGCTCGTTCCAGGCGATCACGCTCGATCCCACCGAACTCGTCAACGAAGCCTACGCGCGTCTGCAGATCGCGCGCGAAACGCCGTGGAAGGATCGCGTCCACTTCTTCGCGATCTCGGCCAAGATCATTCGCGGACTCGCGGTCGACTACGTGCGCGCGCGGCTCGCCGACAAGCGCGGCGGCGATACGGTGTTCGTGTCGTTCGACCTCGCCGCCGAGCAGGCCGGCCCGCACTCCGACGCCGGCGTCGACGTGCTCGCGATCGACGCGGCGCTCGCCGAACTCGAGCGCGAAGACGCCGTGTGCGCGCGGATCGTGGAACTGAAATATTTCTCGGGCCTGACCACCGCGGAAATCGCCGAGGCGTGCGGCATATCGAGCGCCACGGTCGTGCGCCACTGGCGCTTCGCGCGCGCGTGGCTCGCCGACAAGCTCGGCACGTCATGACCGAACGCGACGGCGACGACACGCTGGCGCGCCTGCGCGAACTGTTCATCGAATCGGTCGACCTGCCGCCCGTCGAACGCGCCGCGTTCCTCGCCGACCTGCGCACGCGCGATCCCGCCGTCGCGGCGAAGCTGGCCGCGCTGTTCGACGCCGATGCGCACCTGACGCAGCGCGCCACCGAGCCGCTGCTGCCGCAGCTGGCACCGCTGCGCCGCGCGTCGGCGCACTGGGTCGGACGTCGCATCGGCGCCTGGACGATAACGCGCGAACTCGGTGCCGGCGGCATGGGCGCGGTCTACCTCGGCGAGCCGGACGGCGGCGGCGCGCCCGTCGCGATCAAGGTGCTGCACGCCGACTTCGTCGATGCGCCGGAACGGCGCCGCTTCCTGCTCGAACGCGGCGTGCTCGCACGGCTGTCGCATCCGCTGATCGCGCGCTACGTCGATGCCGGCGAACACGACGGCTCGCTGTATGCCGTGATGGAATACGTCGACGGCGCGCCGATCCTCGCCTGGGCCGACCGCGCGAGGCTGGCCTTGCGCGACCGCGTCGCGCTGTTCCTGCGGCTGTGCGCCGCGGTCGCGCACGCACACACGCATCGCGTCGTGCATCGCGACATCAAGTCGAGCAACGTACTCGTCGGCGCCGACGGCGTACCCAAGCTCCTCGACTTCGGCATCGCCAAGCCGCTGCAGCCGGTGTTCGACGGGCAGCGCGTCGAGCGCACCGCCACTGCGCAACGCTGGTTTTCGCCGCACAGCGCCGCGCCCGAACAGATCTCCGGCGCCGAAATCGGCGTCGGCACCGACGTCTACGGCCTCGGCGTGCTGCTGTACGAACTCCTGTGCGGCGAACCGCCGTTCGAACTGGCCGGCCTGACCGCGGGCCAGATCGAGAACACGATCCTCGGCGTCGAACCCGATCCGCCGTCGCTGCGCGCGCTCGGCGGTCCGCCGAACGTCGCCGACGCGCGCGCGCGGCTGCGCGGCTGCGCCGACCGCACCGCGCTCGCCGACGCGCTGTTCGGCGAACTCGACGGCGTCGCGCTGATGGCGCTGCGCAAGAACGCCGGCGAGCGCTACGCGTCGGTCGACGATTTCGCGGCCGACCTGCGCAATGCGCTCGGCGCGCGCCCGACCGAGGCGTCGCGCGCACGGCGATTCGCGCCGGTCCTCGACGCGATCCGGCGCCATCGCGTCGTCGCCGCGATCGGCGTCGTCGCCCTCGCCGCAGCCGCGTTCGCGGCGCTGTCGTGGCGCCGCGCCGCGGCGCCGGCCGAGACACCGATCGCACTGACCGTCGCACCGCCCGAACCGGTCGCCGCCGCCGTCGCGCCGGAAACCCGGCTGGCGCACGCGCTGACACAGCTGCGTCGCGACCATCCCGCCGCGGCGCTCGAGCTCGTCGACGGCGCGCTCGCGACCGTCGACGCGACCGACGCGACCGTCGATCTGCGCGTGCGCCTGTACGACACGAAGGTCGCGGCATTGTTGCGGCTCGCCGACATCGGCGCCGCGCGCGCGGCGATCGACGACGGCCTCGCGATCGCCGCCACGCCGCGGCAGCGCGCGCTGCTCGGCTGGCGCCGCGTCGAAATCCTCGACGCGCGCGGTCGCGGCGACGAGGCGCTCGCCGTCGCACGCGAACTCGCCGAGCACCTGCTGCCGTCGCTCGGCGCCGACGACGCGCTGGCGCTCGCGATCCGCGCGAGAGTCGGCAACGCGCCCCCGGTCGCCGCCGAACCCGACTGCGCGACGACGCTCGCCGGCGGCGCCGGCGTCGAGGCGAATGCCGAAACCGTGCAGCGTTTCTCGCGCTGCATCGCGCAGGCCGGGGCCAGCGGCGATGCGGCATCGCGGCTCGCGTTGCAGGTCGCCTACGGACGCCTCCTCAACCGCACCGGCGACTACGCCGGTGCCGCGCGCGTGCTCGACGCGGCCATCGCGTCGGCGCGCAACGATCCGGCCTTGCGCCGGCTCGACACGCACCGCGTCGCGACGCTGGCTTCGGCGATCGCGCACTACGGCGCCGACGCGAGCGACGACAATCGCGCACGGCTGCGGGGCGAACTGACGGGCGCCGCGCGGATCGCCGGCGACGCCGGCCGCCTGCAGTGGATCGAGCAGAGCGCGCTGGCGCGCGCGCTCGGCGTGTCGGACGAGCCGCTCTAGCGAACCGGCGCGATCGGCACGGTCAAACCGACCTTCACGCGGTCGAGCACCACGTGCGTGACGAAGCTCTTGACGTTCGGATCGTCGAGCAGCGCGCGGCGCGTGAACGCCTCGTACGCCTCCATGTCGGGCGCGAGCACGACCAGCACGTAGTCGGTCTCGCCGGTCACGTAGTAGCACTGTTGCACTTCGGGACATTGCGCCATTTTCTGGCTGAAGCGGTCGAGGTCGGCCGCGGTCTCGCGGTCGAGGTCGACGCCGACGACGCAGGTGATCGGCAGCCCGACCGCACGCGGCGCGACCTGCGCCACCTCGCGCTCGATCACGCCGGCCTCGCGCATGCGCTTCAGGCGGCGCTGCACCGCGGCGGCGGACAAGCCGATCGCCTCGCCGATCGACGCGGCGGGCGTCTGCGTGTCGCGCTGGTGCCGCTCCAGGATGCGCAGGTCGAAGGCGTCGAGCGGCGGGGGTTTTCGGGTCATCGCGATCGGTCGTCGTGGGCGTTCTGCGGCGAAGCGGCATTTGCGGCGGCGAGGACGCGGCGCGCCGACGCGCCGGCGCCGCTAACCTTCCGGCATCGCCATCGACTGAAAACGTCATGTCCGCCGAAGCCAGCACATTGTACGTCTCCGCCCGACCGATCCTCACCGACACCGACGCACGCCTGCGCCGGGCGGCCGAACCGGTCGCCGCGCTCGACGACGCCGTCGTGCACGACGCCGCTGCGCTCGCCGCGACGCTGTCGGCATTCCGCCGCCGCCACGGCTACGGCCGCGCGATCGCCGCGCCGCAGATCGGCATCGCACGGCGCATGCTCGCGCTCGACCTCGGCGCCGGGCCGATCGTCCTCGTCAATCCCGAGATCACCTGGCGCAGCGACGAGACGTTCGAGCTGTGGGACGACTGCTTCAGCGTGCCCGACCGCCTCGTGCGCGTGCGTCGTCACCGGTCGATCAGCCTCGACTACCGCGACGCGCAGTTCCGCCGCCGCCGCTGGGAACGGCTGCCGTCCGATCTCGCCGAGCTGCTGCAGCACGAGATCGACCATCTCGACGGCGTGCTGATGACCGACCGCGCGGCAGGGCCCGATTCGATCCGCCCGATGAGCGAGCGCGCACGGCTCGTCGATGCGCAGCGTCCGGCGCACCGGCTGTCGCTCGATCGCATCGTCGAGGCGTCGCATCGCATCGATCCGGCATTCGTGCAGTCGCCGCAGTTCGTCTCCGCGCCGCTGTCGCAGGCGCTGAACTGCACGCTGATGCTGAAGGTGGAAACGGTCAATCCGATCCGCTCGTTCAAGGGCCGCGGCGCCGACTACTTCGTCGCACGCCGCGTCGACGCCGGCGACCGACGCGCGCTGATCTGCGCGAGCGCCGGCAACTTCGGCCAGGCGCTCGCCTGTGCCGGCAGCAAGTACGACATTCCGGTCGTCGTCTTCGCCGCGCGCAACGCGAACGCGCTGAAGATCGAACGCATGCGCGCGCTCGGCGCCGACGTGCGCCTGGAAGGCGCCGACTTCGACGCGGCGAAGGACGCCGCGCGCCTGCTCGCGCGGGCGGTCGGCACCGACCTCGTCGAAGACGGTCTCGCGCCCGCGATCAGCGAAGGCGCCGGCACGATCGCGCTCGAACTCCTCGCGCGCGACGACGCGTACGACGCGGTCGTCGTGCCGCTCGGCAACGGCGCGCTGATCAACGGCATGGCGCGCTGGATCAAGGCCGTGTCGCCGGCGACGCGCGTGGTCGGCGTCGTGGCGAGCGGCGCGACCGCGATGGCCGAGTCGTGGCGCGCCGGGCGCAGCATCGAGCGCGCGCGCACCGACACGATCGCCGACGGCATCGCCGTGCGCGTGCCGGTGCGCGAGGCGCTCGCCGACATGCAGGGGCTCGTCGACGACGTGCTCGCCGTCGACGACGACGTGCTGATCGACGCGATGCGCCGCGTGCACGCGCACCATGGCCTCGTCATCGAACCGGCCGGCGCCGCGGGCCTCGCGGCGCTGATCGCGCACGCGCCGCTGTTCGCGCAGCAACGCGTCGCGACCGTGCTCGCCGGCGGCAATCTCACGGCGCCGCAAGTGCGGTGCTGGCTCGTCGGCTAAGCGCTCGCCTTGGCGGGCGCCGTCTTCGCCGCGCGCTTGAGCACCGCGACCGGTTCGGCCCACGCGCTCTGCGGCCGGCGCTTCGTCGTCGCGAGCACGAGGTCGGTCGGGTGGAACACGTTGAGATTGTGCGTGATCGGCGTCGTGAGGATGTACTGCGCTTCGGTCGCGCGCAGAAAACTTCCCACTTTCTCGATGTTGAAAACGTCCAGATGCGCGAACGGCTCGTCGATGAACACGAAGCCGCCCGGATGCGTCTCGTCGCGCAGCAGCGCCACGAGCAGCAGCAGCGATTTCATCACCTGCTGGCCGCCGGACGCCTCGCCGTCGTCGAGGCCGATCCAGCCCTTGCGGTCGAAGTCGAAGCGCACGATCAGGCCGGCCTGTGCGAGCGCGACGTCGTCGTTGGCCAGCTCCGGCTGCTCGACGTCGACGTTGATGCCGGCGAGTTCGCCGAGCGCGCGCAGGTTCTTCGCGTACGCGCGCACCGTCGCACGCAGCACGTTGATGTACGCGCCGCGTGCCTCGTCGGTGATGCGCCGCGCACGCGCCAGATGCGCGTCGCGCCGGCCGAGCGTCGTTTCGAGCGCCTCGTGGTCGGCCGCGATCTTGTCGCGCAGCGCGACGCAGGCCGGATCGACGACGTAGCCGCCGCGTTCGACGCGATGCGCCAGGCGTTCCAGTTCGCGCTGCACTTCGTGCGCCGTTTCGAATTCTTCGCGCGCCGCCGCGAGCGCGGCCAAGCTGCGCCAGCCCTGCGGCATCAGCGCGCGCTGCCGGCGGAACTCGACGATGCGGCGCACCTGCGTACGGCGCTCCTGTTCCAGCTGCTGTTCGCGTTCACCGATCTCGCGCGCGAGATTGTCGCGTTCGGCGCGACGCGACGCCGCGGCGAGTTCTTCGCGCTTGGCGCGTTCGCGCGCGGCGTCGACCGCGTCGCGCGCCGCGGCGAGCGCGTCGGCCGCGACCTGCGCGGCCTCGGTGCGCTCGGCGGCTTCGACGCGCGCCTGCGCGAACTCGGCGCTGCGCGTGACGAGCTCCTGCGCCGCGTCCACCTTGAGCACGCGCGCCTGGTTCTCGTCGAGGCGCTGCACGAGCGTCTTGAGTTCGGCCTCGCGCCGCGCGTGCCGAGCGTCGAGCTCGGCGAGTTCGGCTTCGAGCGCCCGGCGGCGCGACGCGCGCGCGCTGGCGCCGTAGTGGCGCTCGTCGGTGCCGATGTGCCGGCCGCCGCGATGCTCGCGCAGGTAGCCGGCCGGCGTGATCCAGTCCTGCCCTGGCGGCAGGCGCGAGCCGGCGTCGACGTCGGCGACGCGGCGGATGCGGTCGAGCTGGCGTGGCAGCCATGCCGGCGGATCGGCCGAGAAGCGCAGCACTTCGAGCAGCGAACCCGGCGTCGGCTTGTCGACCGGCGCGCGCTCGGCGACGACGAAGTGCCGGTACTGTTTCTTTTCGCCGAGCGCGAACGCGGCCTTCGCATCCGACGGCGACGCGAGCAGCACGAGATGGCGATGCGGTGCGAGCACGGCCTCGACGGCCGCCTCCCACGCCGGATCGGTCACCTCGACGCTGTCGGCGAGCATGCGATGCCCGATCTTCGCGGCATCGAGCGCGGCGCGGAATTCGGTTTCGAAACCCGGCGCGTAGCGCTGTCCGCTCGCGAGCGCGGCGATCTGCGTCAGCACGTCGCCGTGACGGCGGCGGTCTTCGACGCTTTCGAATTTCAGTTCGGCCTGGCGGCGGCGGTCGTCTTCGATCTGCCGCGTCAGCGCCGCCACATCTCCGGCGCCGTGCGTCGAGGCGAGCCGTTCGAGCTGTTCTGCGCGGCGCGCCAGCGTTTCGACGTCGCGCGCGCTGTCGCGCGCGGCGAGAAAGCGCTGCTCGGCGTCGCGCGTGGCCGCTTGCGCGTCGGCGACGTCGCGCTGCGCGTCGGAGAGCCGCTGTGCGGCGCCGGTTTCGGCGGTGTCGAGACGATCGCGCCGCGACAGCGCCTCGCGCAGCGCGCGGCGCAGGCCGGTCAGGCGCGGCCGGCTGCCGTCGAGCGTCGCCTTGAGTTCGGCCAAGGCGACTTTCGGTGCAATCTCCACTTCGAGACGCTGCTGCTCGCGCTGGATTTCGCCGTACTCGTCGAACGAACGCACGTCGGCCTTCGCCGCTTCCAGGCGCGTGTGCAGCGCGGCCAGGTCCTGCCCGAGCTGCTTGAGCTCCTGCTCCGTCGCGAACTGCTCGCCGCGCGCGCGCTGGTAGTCGTCGAGCACGGGTTTTTCGCCGAACACGTCCCACACGAGCTGCAGCAGTTCGCGCGGCGGGTACTGGCACAGCTTGTCGGTCGCGCCCTGTTCGAGCGTCAGCACGCGGCGAATCGCGCGGGTCAGGCCGGCGCCTTCCAGACGCACGCGGTAATCGCGCAGGCCGAGCCATTCGCCGCCCTGCGCATCGATCGTTTCCACGGCGACGTCGCCGCCGAGGATCTGGTAGTCGCGTGTCCAGTCGCCGCCTTTCTTGCGAATGCGGCACGCGAGCGTGACCTCCCCGTCCATCAGCGGAAAGAACGGACGGCGGCCGTTGCGGTCGGGCCGGTTGCTGACGACGCCGCGCAGCCACGCGAACGGCTTGCCGTTGTGGCGCAGGTACGTCTTGTAGTCGCGCGCGGTTTCGCGGTCTTCGATCGCCAGCAGCGTGCGCAGCGCGTCGAGCAGCGTCGTCTTGCCCGAGCCGTTCGGACCGACGACGGTGACGATCGCCGCGTCGAGCGGCAGCGTGAAGCGCTGCCAATAGTCCCAATGCACGACTTCGAGCGAGCGGAATTCAAACATTTCCATTTCCCCAATGGTGGACTCCCTCTCCTCCGCGCTCGCGCGGGGAGAGGGTCGGGGTGAGGGGGCGGCGCACCGTGCAGCGTTATGGCCGGGGCAGCGCGTCACGCTCGCCCCCTCACCCCAGCCCTCTCCCCCAAGCCAGCTTGGGGGAGAGGGAGCGTTCTATTCGATCGCATCGGCATCGTCGGCCATGGCCTCGTCCGCCGCCTCGCGCCGCGCCTCGTCGACGACGAACGCGAGCGACCCGTCGAGAATGCGCCGCGCCGTGCGTTCGTAGTCGAACGCGAGATCGAGCAGCGGACCTTCGTGGATGCGCTCCTTGCGCCGCACGATGAAGCCGTGGCGCGCGAGCGCGCCGAGGTTCATCTGGATGCGCATCTTGCCGCCGAGCTTGTCGCCGAAGTCGGCGATCAGCGTGCGCTCGCCGACCGGTTCGGCCACTTCGCCGCCGACCGGCACCGGCTTGAGTTCCGCGAAGATCTGGCCCTGGTCCTGGCCGCGGTCGGCGTCGACGCGCGCGATCTGGCGCTGGCGCTTGGGCAGCACCAGCAACGCCCACAGCACGACGAGCAGCGCGATCGCGTCGCGGTCGAGGCCGAGATTCGTCGCCGCCCACGCCTTCGGCCCCGCGAACACCGCGGCTTCCTGGCCCTTGGCGATCGCGATCGCGACGTGCGACGCGTACGGATGGTCGAGCAGGCGCAGACCCGCGCCGGCGAGGCGCCGTTCGAGGTCTTCGCGAAAACCGGCGTCGGTCAGCGCCTGGCGCACGCCGTCGTCGTCGCGCGGCAGCCAGCGCTCGGCGAGCAGGCGCGCGATCAGCGCGGCTACGGGATCACTCATCGTTCCTGACCTCGATATCGTCGAGCGCGGCAAGACTGCCGGCGCTGATCCAGCCGACGTCGGCGCCGTCGACCTTCTGGAGTTTTCCGGAGAGATTCAACCGCAGCGGCAGTCGCGCGAGTGCCGCGAGCGCGCCGACGCGCGATTGCGCGCCCGGATCGCCGAGCAGGCCCAGCAGCGACAGCCGGTACGCGCTCGTCGCGAAATCGGCGTGCGGCACGAGCGCGGCGAGATCGGCGGGTTCGGCGAGATTCGCGAGCGCGTCGTACCACGCTTCGGCGAGGCTGAAGTCGGCTTGCGCGGCGAGTTCGCGCGCCTCCTCCGGCGCGCCCTGCGCGGGCGGCAGGCCGGTCACTTCGGCGACTTCGCGTTCGCGATCGACCAGTTCGTAGTCGGCGACGTCGAGCGCGATGTCGCCGAGCACGAACGCCGGCGCCAGGCGTTCGGCCAGTACGCCGTCTGAAATCGCCGCCAGCGTTTCAACGTCGACGGAGCGCAGCCAGCGGTTCACGTCGGACGACGACAGGCCGCTGCCGCCCAGGTGCACGCGATGGCGGTCGAGCTGGTTCAGCGCGCGCTGGAACACCGACGCCTGGCGCAGCATCGCGCTCTGCGCGCGGCCGATCTGCTGCGCGACGCGGTGCAGCGCGGGATCGAGCTCGCCGTCCTGCGCGATCAGCTTGACGATCTGCGTGCCCTTTTCGACCCAGCGCCAGACCGATTTCAGCGTCGCCGCCGCCGCGCGAATGCGGTGCTCCGAACCCGACAGCACCGCGCGGTCGAAGTCGTCGCGCAGTTCGTTCAGGCGCGACAGCAGGTGCTGCAGGTCTTCGGGGCCGACGCGGCCGGTCGCTTCGCCGGCCGCGATCTGCGCCGTGACGTAGGCCAGTTCGTCGCCGTCGCCCTGAAACTGCAGCAGCAGCGACAGCGCCGACAGCGCCTGGCGGCCGACCGGGCTGATGCGCCAGCGCTGCGTTTCGGTTTCCCACGCGAGCAGGCCATTGTCGCGCAGGCGCGCCAGCACGGTGTCGAGCTTCGTCGTGTCGAGATACGCGAAATGGTCGCGCAGCTCCTGCGGACTCCAGTCCGGCGCGTGCCCGCGTTCGCCGATCGTGCGCAGCACGAGGAGGCGCACCATCACGCCTTCCTCGCCGCCGTGGAACAGCGTCGAAAACGCGCGCAGCAGTTCGCGCGAACGCAGCAGCGGGAACAGCGCCGGAACGTCGCCCGCGGCAACGCCTGCGCGCAGGTACTCGTGCAGGCGGTCGTCGGAATCGGTCATTCGAAGGGGGATTTGCGAGATACCACGGCGCGCGATGGTCGGGCATCGCGGCGTCCGGTGCAACCCCGCCGGCGTACGGCGGGGTTGCACGGACAACGACTTACGCGTGATGCGTCGCCGATGCGGCTGTCGCGTCGCCGTGCGGCTTGCGCTGCGTGCGCACCGCGAGCTTGCGGATCAGCACGTAGAACACCGGCGTCAGGAACAGGCCGAACACCGTCACGCCGAGCATGCCCGCGAACACCGTCACGCCCATCGCGTGGCGCACTTCGGCACCGGCGCCGTGCGCGAACACCAGCGGCAGCACGCCCATGATGAACGCGAAGCTCGTCATCAGGATCGGGCGCAGACGCAGGCGGCACGCTTCGAGCGCGGCGTCGACGATGCCCATCTTGTCGCGCGTCTCGAGCTCGCGCGCGAACTCGACGATCAGGATCGCGTTCTTGCACGCGAGTCCTATCAGCACGACGAGGCCGATCTGCGTGAAGATGTTGTTGTCGCCGCCGGTCAGCCACACGCCCGCGAGCGCCGACAGGATGCACATCGGCACGATCAGGATCACCGACAGCGGCAGCGACCAGCTCTCGTACAGCGCCGCGAGCACGAGATACACGAGCAGCACGCACAGCGGGAACACGTACAGACTGGCGTTGCCCTGCGTCACCTGCTGGTACGTAAGGCCGGTCCATTCGAACGACATGCCGTTCGGCAGCATCTGTTGCGCGACCTGTCCCGCCGCGGCCACCGCCTCGGACGACGACATCAGCGCCGGATTCGCGCCGCCCTGCAGGTCGGCCGCCGGATAGCCGTTGTAGCGGATCACCGGGTCGGGGCCGTACGTCTGGCCGACGTTCACGACGCTGCCGATCGGCACCATCTGGCCGGCCGCGTTGCGCGTCTTCAGCTGCGCGATGTCGGTCACCTCGTCGCGGTACGCCGAGTCGGCCTGCGCGATCACCTGGTAGGTGCGTCCGAAGCGGTTGAAGTCGTTGACGTACTGCGAACCGAGATACACCTGCAGCGTCTGGAACAGGTCGGTCAGCGCGATGCCCTGCTCCTTGGCCTTCGTACGGTCGACTTCCGCGGTCAGCTGCGGCACATTCGACTGGTACGAGCTGATCGGGCGATCCAGGCCCGGGCGCTGCATGATGCCGCCGGTCAGCGCTTCGATCTGCTTGGTCAGTTCGCCGTAGCCGAGGCTCGCGCGGTCCTGGATGTACATCTCGTAGCCGGCCGCATTGCCGAGGCCGAGCACCGGCGGCGGCATCAGCGCGAAGCCGAGGCCTTCCTGGATCGTGCCGAAGAACTGCCCGTTCAACTGCTGCACGATCTGTTCGGCCGACAGCCCGTCGCGCTCGGCGAACGGCTTCAACGCGAAGAAGATCGTGCCCATGTTCGGCGTGTTGGTGAACTGCAGCGCGTTCAGGCCCGGGAACGCGACCGCGTTGGCCACGCCCGGCGTCTTCAACGCGATGTCGCTCATCTTGCGGATCATCTGCTCGGTGCGGTCGAGCGACGCGCCGGCCGGCAGCTGCGCGCCGGCGAACAGGTACAGCTTGTCCTGCGTCGGGATGAAGCCACCCGGCACCGCGCGGAACGCGACGACGGTCAGCGCGATCAGCGCGGCATAGACGATGAGCATCAGCGGCGCGCGCTTGAGCGCCGGACGGCCGCCGTCGGCGTACGTCTTGCTCGCTCGCGAGAAGAACTTGTTGAACGGCCGGAACAGCCACGCGCCGAACAGCTTGTCCATCGCGCGCGTGAGCCAGTCCTTCGGCGCGTCGTGCGGGCGCAGGAGCGCCGCGGCGAGCGCCGGCGACAGCGTCAACGAGTTGATCGCCGAGATCACCGTCGAGATCGCGATGGTCACCGCGAACTGCCGGTAGAACTGGCCGGTGACGCCGCCGAGGAACGCGATCGGCACGAACACGGCGCACAGCACCAGCGCGATCGCGATGATCGGACCGCTGACTTCCGACATCGCGCGATGCGCCGCGGCGAGCGGCTTGTGGCCGTCCTCGATGTTGCGCTCGACGTTTTCGACCACGACGATCGCGTCGTCGACGACGATGCCGATCGCGAGCACGAGACCGAACAGCGTCAGCACGTTGATCGAGAAGCCGAGCAGCCACAGCACCGCGAACGTGCCGACGATCGACACCGGCACGGCGAGCAGCGGAATGATCGACGCGCGCCACGTCTGCAGGAACAGGATCACGACGAACACGACGAGCGCGATCGCTTCGAACAGCGTCGTGATGACGGCCTTGATCGAATCGCGCACGAACACGGTCGGGTCGTACACGACGTCGAACGTCACGCCTTCGGGAAAGCGCGTGGCGAGTTCCTTCATCTTCGCGCGCACCGCGTCGGACATCGCGATCGCGTTGGAGCCCGGCGCCTGGAAGATCGGGATCGCGACGGCCTGCTGGTTCGACAGCAGCGAACGCAGCGCGTATTCGGACGCGCCGAGCTCGATGCGCGCGACGTCTTTGAGGCGCGCGATGCTGCCGGTCGCATCGCCCTTGATGACGATGTTGCCGAACTCCTCTTCCGTGACGAGGCGGCCCTGCGCGTTGATCGACAGCTGCTGCTCGGCGTTCGTCTTCTGCGGCGGCGCGCCGATGGAGCCGGCGGACACCTGCAGGTTCTGCTCCTGGATCGCGCGCACGACGTCGCCGGCGGTGAGGCCCAGCGCGGCGACGCGATCGGGCTGCAGCCACACGCGCATCGAGTAGTCGCCCGCGCCGAAGATCAGCGCCTGGCCGACGCCGGGAATGCGCGCGATCTCGTCCTTGATGTGCAGCACGGCGTAGTTGCGCAGGTACGTGATGTCGTAGTTGCCCTTCGGCGACAGAAGATGCACCACCATCGTCAGGTTCGGCGACTGCTTGAGCGTCGTGACGCCGAGGCGGCGCACGTCCTCAGGCAGGCGCGGCGTGGCCTGACTCACGCGGTTCTGCACCTGCACCTGCGCGAGGTCGATGTTGGTGCCGATCTTGAACGTGACGGTGAGGCTCATCACGCCGTCGGAACCGGCGACCGACTTCATGTAGATCATGTCCTCGACGCCGGTGATCGCCTCTTCGAGCGGCGCGGCGACGGTTTCGGCGATGGTCTTGGGGTTCGCGCCGGGATACACCGCGCGCACCTGCACCGACGGCGGCACGACGTCGGGGTATTCGCTGATCGGCAGCATCGGAATCGCGATCAGGCCCGCGACGAAGATGATGATCGACAGCACCGCCGCGAAGATCGGGCGGTCTACGAAAAAACGAGAGAAATCCATAAATTCTCCTTGGCCCCGAGCGCGCTCAGTGCGCGCCCTGGGCAGGCTGGCCCGGCGCACCCGGCGCCTGCGGCGGGGCCTGCTCGGGCTTGTCCATCGGCACCGTGTTCGGCGCGACCGGCATGCCCGGGAAGAACACCTTCTGCATGCCGTTGACCAGCACGTTCTCGCCGGCGGTGAGGCCGTCGGTCACGACGCGCAGGCCTTCGACCTGCGGGCCGAGCTTGACGTCCTTGCGCAGCGCGCGGTTCTCGGGACCGAGCACGTAGACGAACTTGCGGTCCTGGTCGGTCATCACAGCGCGGTCGTTGACGAGCAGCACGCTCTGCTTGCCGCTGCCGAGCAGTCGCACGCGCGCGAACAGGCCCGGCGTGAACAGCCCTTCCTTGTTGTCGAGCACCGCGCGCGCGCGGATCGTGCCGGTGTTCGCGTCGAGCGCGTTGTCGACGAACTGCATCACGCCCTCGTGCGGATAGCCGGCTTCGTCGGCAAGGCCGATGCGCACCGGATTCTTCGCGTCGCGCGAGCTCTGCCGCGTGCCGTCGCGCGCGAGGCTCTGGTAGCGCAGATACGTCTGCTCGTCGCCTTCGAACGACACGTAGACCGGATCGATCGAGACGACGGTCGTGAGCAGCGTCGCCTCGGGCGCGTTCGACGTCACGAGGTTGCCCGGCGTCACGATCGCCTTGCTGACGCGGCCGTCGATCGGCGAGATGATGCGCGTGAACTCGACGTTGAGCTTCGTCTGTTCGGCCGCGGCCTGGCTCGCGGCGAGGTCGGCCTGCGCCTGCGACACTTCGGCCTCGCGCGTGTCGACCTCGCTGCGCGGCGTGAGCTTGGACGCCACGAGCTGCTGCGCGCGTTCGAGCTGGCGCTTGGCCAGCAGCACGCGCGCCTTGGCGCGCTCGATGTCGGCCACGGCGCGACCGTGCGCGGCGCGGTATTCGCGGTCGTCGATCTGGAACAGCACGTCGCCCTTCTTGACGACGGCGCCCTCGACGAAATTGACCTTGTCGAGATAGCCGGTCACGCGCGGGCGCACTTCGACGCGGTCCACCGCCTCGATGCGGCCGGTGAACTCGTCCCACAACATGACCTCTTTCTGCACGACCGCGGCGACGTTGACGGCCGGCGGCGGCGGCATCTGGCCGTGCCCGCCGGCACCCGCGCCGCCGCGGTTGCAACCGGCCAGCGCGACGACGAGCAACGCGAGGGCGGCCGCGCGCGGCAGCGCCGGGCTCACCGATCTCGGAATGCGTTTCATGACCTGCTCCTTCAAGTAGAAAACGAATGCGTCAAAGCGGTAACGGCGCGCCGCCGGCGCGCAGGCCGAGCACGGCCGCCGCGCCATCCGATCCGGCGATGAGGCCGGCGACATGGGCGCCGACCTCGTCCGCGTCAAGCCAGTCGTTCGACGCGCAGTGCGCATTCAAATGCGTGCGCACGACGCCGCCGAGCGACAGGTGCTGAACCCGTACCGCCAGGCCCCGGCTCTCGTCGTGCAGCACGCGCGCGAGCATGCGCTGCGCGGCGCTCGTGACCGAATGGTGGCCGTAGCCCGCCCATGGAAACTCCGCCGCGGCGCTGCCGATGCCGAGATACAGCGCGCCCGGCGACGTTTCGGCGAGAAACGGAATCAGGTGGCGCGCGGCGATGTAATGACTGACGACGTCGGCGTGCAGCTTGTCGTCCAGAAACACTTCGTCCTGATCGAGCAGCCGGCCGCTCCGGCGCGGCGACCCGATCGCGACGACGACCCCGACGTAGCGGCGTCGCAGGTCGCGCAGTTCGCGCAACAGCGCCTGGGCCGCGACGTCGCTCTCCACACTCGCGGGCAGGAGCGTCAACGCCTCAGGTTCGCCCAGACGCGCGGCGAGCTTGAGCAGCGTGTCGCGCTGCCGTCCGACCGCGACCACGGCATATCCGGTGGCGATGAGGTACGCGGAAATGCCGTGTCCGACACCGCCGGCCGCACCGATCACAAGCACTGTCTGCTGCATGATGGCTCCGCCACGTAACGCCGGCGGATCATCCTGTGGGAGGATACAAACGTCCTCAGGGCCGGCAGGCACTCCTTGGGACATGCAAGAGTAGGCGAGCGCCGGCACTTTGATTAGCCGGCAGAAACGGGAATGATTGTCCCGCCAATGGTTCAATGCGGACGTTCGATGACGCGCGACCTCAACGATACCCTGATCTTCGTCAAAGTCGTCGAACAGGGCAGCTTCACGGCCGCGGCCCTCACGCTCGGCGTGCCCAAGACGAGCGTCAGCCGCAAGGTGCAGGAACTCGAGGACCGCCTCGGCACGCGCCTGCTCAAGCGCACGACGCGCCGCATCGGTCTGACCGAAGCCGGCTCGCTGTATTACGAACACTGCCGCCGCATCGCGCGCGACCTCGACGAGGCCGAGGCCGCCGTGAACCAGTTGCACGGCGTGCCGCGCGGCTGGCTGCGCGTGACCGCGCCGTACACGCTGGGCATCAACGGACTTTCGCCGATCGTGCCGGAATTCATGGCTCGCCATCCGGAGATTCGCGTCGAGCTGACGCTGACGAACGATCACATGGATCTCGTCGGCACCGACATCGACCTTGCGCTGCGCATCGGCGTGCTGCCCGATTCGACCTTGAGCGCGCGCCGGCTCGGCGGCTTCACCGGGCAGGTGTACGCGAGCCTCGACTACCTCGAACGCTACGGCGAGCCGATCAGCCCGACCGAGCTTTCGCATCATCGTGCACTTTTCCACAGCACGCAGCGCGGGCAGGCGCGCCACGTCTGGACGCTGCGCAACGGCGACGACGAGGCCGACTACGCCGTGAATCCGGTGTTCGTCGCAAACGATCCCAGCGTGCTGCGCGGCCCCTTGCTCGCGGGCACGGGCCTTGCGCTGCTGTCGAACTCGCTGGTCGAACCGTTGCTGGCGAGCGGCCGCATCCGCCGCGTGCTGAGCGCATGGCACTACCCCGGCGTCGAACTCAACGCGGTGTTTCCGCCGGGGCGCTCGATGCTGCCGAAGGTACGATTGTTCGTCGACTTCCTGCTCGAACGCCTGCGCCTGACCGAATGGTGCCTGCCGTGCCCGAACGGCAAGCCCGGCGAAGCGACGCCGACCGGTCTGCGCATCTGGGGGCCGGCCTGGGCGCTGACGCAGCAGCGCGCGGCCGGTCAGGACGATGCAGGAAACTCGCCGTCGACGTAGTACCAGCGGCCGTCCTCGCGCACGAAGCGGCTGATCTCGTGCAGACGCTGCGCGCTGCCGCCGCCGGACCGCGACCTCGCGACGAATTCGACGGTCGCGTGGTCGGCGTCGACGACGACGTGACGCTTCACCGTGAGGCCCAGCCAGCGGATCGCCGGCTGCGCGGCGAGGTTCAGCGCGGCCGGCCGCGTCGACGCGTGCCAGGTCGCGAGCAGATACGGTTCCAGGCGCAGCACGTAGGCGCTGTAGCGCGAGCGCATCAGCGCCTGCGCATCGGCGGCCGGCACGCCGTCGTGCAGCGGCTGGCAGCAGCGCCAGTACGGGCGCGCGTCGCCGCAGAGGCAAAGTTCGGATTTCACGACATGCATCGAGCGATGTTAGCGCCACATCGCGCTAGTGTGGTGGTTCATAAGTACGTTGAAGAAATTCCGGATGGATTTCGTCGCGAGACTAGGCGCGACGAGGAGCCGTACTGGCGGTACGGCGACGAGTTGCAACGACGTATCGCGGCGAAAGACACCGGAATTATTTAATGGTACTTATGAATCACCACACTAGCATCGAAACCGTCAGGGAGATTCGATGACCGCCGACCGCTATCGCCTGTACGACGCCGCCGACCTCGAAGCCGTCATCGACTCGATGGCGCGCCAGACCGTCGCGCTGCTCGACGGTACGCCGATAACGCTGCTCGGCATGCTGCGCCGTGGCGCGCCGCTCGCACAGCGGCTGGCCGCCGCCGTGCGCCGCTACGCACCCGACGCCGATCTCGCCTGTGCCGATCTCCTGGTCAAGCGCTACGCCGACAACCTCGAACTGCTGTACCCGCAGACGCACCTGGAAGCCGCGCCCGATCTCGTGCTGCGCGGTCGCCGCGTGATCGTCGTCGACGACGTGCTGTACCAGGGCCATTCGCTGTTTCGCGTGTTCGAGTGGCTGCGCACGCAGGACGTCGCGGCGATCCACGCGGCGGCGCTCGTCGACCGTTAGCGCCACCTCGTGCCGGTGCGCGCCGACATCGTCGGCGTCACGCTGAAGATCGCACCGGGTGATGTGATCGAATGCAACGTGCCGCCGTACGAAGAAGCGTTCGCGATCGACCTGTGGCGGCCGGGCGCGTCCGGCGGCTGATACCCGCACAAACCATGCGCCGACGCACTCTGAATCTTCCGAGGCGCCGATGCGCCAGTTTCCGATTCGCATACGCCGCGGGTCGCGTTTAGCGTCGATGTCGCGTCGGCTCGACGCGTCACGGATGGCGTCATGGAATTGCAGGAAGCTTCGTGGTTTCGGCGGCGTTGCAAGATCGCCGGGGGATTCAGCGCACTGCTGACCCTGTCGCTCGCCGCACACGCCCAATCGCCACCCGATCCGCCCACGCTGCGCGGCAGTGCGAGCGTCCCCGCCTATGTCGAATACGACAAAAAGGTGCGGGTGTCCGAGCAGCTCTCGCCGCTCACCAAATGGAAAGCCCTTGGCGGGCGATCCCGAGTTGAGCGGCGCTCAGCAAAAATTAGTAGATCAGAACAAGTCCGCCATAAGGTCTGCTGTGAACAAAATCGGCCGCTGGCTCAAGTTCAAGGGTGAGTAGAATGCTATCCAAGGCTTGTTTTTTTGGGCGGAGGCGCGAGGATGCCAAGTGGAATTTTCTCCGATAAAGAGAAGGCAGAAGAGTGGATAGCATCGAATCGCCTGACGGGCCTTCTGTCCGGATTTCCAGTCGACATGGGAGTTCTGGATTGGGCGATTCGCTGCGCAGGCTTCAACCCGCCAGACGAGAAACGAACGGATCCGTCATATGTGGCAAGATTCACATCGGGAGCAGTCGAGCATTTTCACTTCGAAAACGGCAATCGAGTTGCTTGATCAAGCGCTTGCGACAAGTGTAAATCGAGGCCGGCGCAGCCAATTTGGACAGACGGACGGACATTCGGATATTCAAAGATTTCAAAATGGCAGGGCCATGATCGATTTCGATCCTGAAAAGTGACCGCGGAGGAATGACTAGCGCTGCTGACTTGGCAAACGAACTCGTCGCGTTCCATCCCCGAGACGTGCAAGGCGCATTCATTGTCGATAGTTACAGGAGCGGCGCTGGAGAACCGTATAGCGTGCTCGCTCATGGTGCGAACTCGGCCCTCCACCTGCAAAGTTGCTTTTCGTCCAAGTGATGGCGCAGGAAACCGGATCACCGGACCCTCAGCGCCGGGAGCATTGACACGAAATGTAAGCCCGGGGTCGACGTGCGCGAAAGACTTGGGAATGTGCACATCAACGATAGAAATTCGCACGCCCGTCCGACGGCACCCGCACGCGAAACGCGAGGCTGATGCGCGGGCCGACGCTCTCGTCGGTCTTCGGTATTCCGTGGTCGTAGTGCAGCTGCGTCTCGTAGCTCATGACGAGCAGGCTGCCCGGTTCGAGATCGACGTGCAGCACGCGGCGCGGCGGCGCCTTCGCGCGGATCGTCATGCGCCGCGTCGATCCGAGCGAAATCAGCGCGATCGGCTTGTCCTTGCGCAATTCGTTGAGATGGTCGTTGTGCGGCGCGACGCTGTCGCGGCCGTCGCGGTAGAAGTTGAGACCGACGCTCGAGAACGTCACGCCGGTCGCCGCGCGCACGGCGGCGTCGGCCTCGCGCAGCGGCGCGAGCAGGTTCGCGTCGTCGAGCCGGAAACCCGCGACGAGGCGCGGCACGTCGACCTCGCGCTCGTACATCATGCGCCGCTCGCTGCGCCATTCGACGCGTTCGCGCAGTTCGTCGAACCACGCCGCGGCGCGCGCGGCGTCGATCAGCTCCGGCGTGTACGTGACGCGGCCGAGCGGCCCGTCGGTCAGGACGTCGTCGCCGCGTTCGAATAGTCCGAGCTGACCCATCGCCGTCGCCTCGCGCTCCCGAAAGCCGTATCGGTAGCGCGGCGGCGTCTCACCGATTCGGACGCTGCCGACATCGATGCGGCCCGCGGATTTTCAACCGTCAGGCGGGCCGGCCGCCCAGGAGGCGCGCCGGCAGGAACACGATCGCGGCGAAAAACGCGAGCACGCCGCCGACGGCGATGCCGACGATGCGGAACGGCAACAGCAGCAGCCACACGATCGGATACAGCACCAGCGCCAGCAGCGCGAGCGGCCAGCACAGCACGAAAAGGATCAGCCAGGCCAGAAAACCGAGCATGTCGAACTCCTTGCAGCGACGAGAGCAGTGTGCGGCGGCGGCCCCGACGGCGCATGTGTCGGAAGTGGAATGTCGGAGGTCACCCTGTCGTCAGTACCAGATCGCGCGCCGCAAACCGTCGGCGTCGAATTCCGGCGGGTCGGGCAGCGAAACGGCCGTGCCGGCCGCGATGCGTTCGGCCGACCACAACGCGGCGAGCGCGTCGTACAGGTCGTCGATGCCGGCCCGCCGTCGCGGCAATGCGTCCGCCAGCGCGTCGAGGGCATCCGCGCCGAAGTGCGCCGCGAGCAGCGCGCGGCGGATCTTCGCGCCGTCCGGCGTGTGCTTGCTGGCGGCTATCGCCTTTCCCGCGATCTGCGCGAACGACACTTCCGGGTGAATCTCGTACACGACCGCGCGCGAGCGCGCCGACGCGAGCAGCGCGCGCCGCCATTGCGCGATCTTCGCGTACAGGCCGAACGACTGCGCGCCGACGCCGCGCGCGTCGATCGCACGGCGCCGGCGATCGGCGTCGACGCGCGTCGGCGCATCCACGATCGCGCGCAGCGGCGTCGAAAACACGCTCGACGACCGGCCTGCGCCAAGACGCCGGCGCGCGAGCGTATCGGCCTCGCGCGGACCGTGATCGGACAGGCCCAGCGGCAGGTCGAGCGCGATCGCGGTCGCATCGGCGCACGCGGCGAGCAGTGCCGTCGCGTCGTCGAACACGTTCAATCGCAACGGCGCATCGGGCGATGCGCGCACGACGGCGAGCCACGCGTTGCGGCAGCCGTCGACGCCGACGAGCATCGGTGCGCGCATCGTCAGCCGGGCGGCTCGCCGAGTTCCTTCGCGTCGAGCACGCCGTCGCGGTTGCGGTCCTGCCGGCCGAACGCGGCCTTGAGGTTGCGCAGGCGGCTCTTGAGCGTCACCGGCGCGGTGTTCGGTCCGACCGTGCCTTCGGGAAACTCGTCGAGATCGAGGATATCGTTGCGGTTGCGGTCCATCGCGCGAAACCCGGCCAGCAGGTAGTCCTGGTATTCGCCGAGGCTGACCTTGCCGTCGCCGTTCGCGTCCATGTCGGCGAGGTACTCCGACGTCGTCGCGGCGCCGAAAGCGCCGGCGGCGGGCGACAGTGCGAGCAGCGCGGCGAGGGCGAGTCGGACAGGCATCGGCGCACGATATCAGATCGCCGCAACGCGCTCGTTGCACGCAATTACTTGACCGAGGCAACTAATTGACCGAACCTCGCACGGCCCCCGACAGAGCCTCGCCATGCACCCGGCCGACGAACGCATCGCCGCGATACGCGCATTCAACCGCTACTACACGAAGCGCGTCGGCGCGCTCGACCAGAGCCTCTACGACAGCCCGTTCACCTTGACCCAGGTACGCGTGCTGTACGAAATCGCGCAGCGCGAACGGCCCGTGGCGAGCGACCTCGTCGCGGCGCTCGGCCTCGACGCGGGATATCTGAGCCGCCTGATCGCCGGATTCGAACGCCAGGGACTCGTCGCGCGCACGCCGTCGTCCGACGACGCGCGCCGGCGCGAACTGGCGCTGACGCGCAAGGGCGCGGCGACGTTCGGCGCGCTCGTCGCGAGCGCCGACCGCGACGCCGCCGCACTGCTCGGCGCGCTGGCCGAAGACGACCAGCGCCGGCTCGTCGACGCGATCGCGACGGTGCGCAAAGGCTTCGGCGACGCGCCCGGCGAACCGGTGACGCTGCGCGAACCGCGGCCCGGCGATCTCGGCTGGGTCGTCGAGCGCCACGGCGCGCTGTATGCGAGCGAATACGGCTATTCGGCGGCGTTCGAGGCGCTGGTCGCGCGTATCGCGGCCGACTGGCTCGACGGCCACGACCCGGCCTGCGAACGCGGCTTCATCGCCGAACGCGGCGGCGCGCGGCTCGGCTGCGTCTTCGTCGTGAAGAAATCGCCGCACGTCGCGAAGCTGCGCATGCTGCTGATCGAACCGGCCGCGCGCGGCCTGGGCCTCGGCCGCCGGCTCGTCGACGAATGCGTGGCGTTCGCGCGCGCGGCAGGCTACCGGCGCATGGTGCTGTGGACGCACAGCCAGCTCGACGCGGCGCGGCACATCTACGAACGCGCCGGTTTCGTACGCGTCGCCAGCGCGCCGAACAGCGACTTCGGCCACGAACTCGTCGACGAAACCTGGGAAATGGACCTGTAACGCTACAGCGCGTCGCCGTCCAGCTCGCCGGTGCGGATGCGCAGCACCTGATCGAGCGCGTAGACGAAGATCTTGCCGTCGCCGATCTTGCCGGTGTTGGCCGAATGCATGATCGCCTCGACCACGCGCTCGGCGACCTCGTCGGCGACCGCGACTTCGAGCTTGATCTTCGGCAGGAAGTCGACGACGTACTCGGCGCCGCGATACAGCTCGGTATGACCCTTCTGCCGGCCGAAACCCTTGACCTCGGTCACCGTGATGCCCTGCACGCCGACCTCGGCGAGCGCTTCGCGCACGTCGTCGAGTTTGAACGGCTTGATGATGGCCATGATCATCTTCATGGAATGTCCCGCGCCCGCAACGAATGCGGCCGACTATAGCGGACGTGGCCGTGCCGTCCTACCGACTCGGAAATTTCCTAGGCGAGGATGCGCGTTTCGCTGAGGCGCCGTGTCACGAACCACGGGTAGAATCGCTGGCGCAACGCGACGGGGTGAACGCAATGATCGACGTAAGCAGCATCGACGAACTGGCGCGCCGGCTGGCCGAGCTGGTTCCTGCCGGCATCAGCGAGGCCAAGGCCGACCTGACCGACAATTTCCGCGACACCCTGCGCGCCGGGATGCGCAAGCTCGACCTCGTCACGCGCGACGAATTCGACGTGCAGCGCTGCGTGTTGCTGCGCACGCGCGAGAAGGTCGAAGCGCTCGAAGCGCGCGTCGCGCAGCTCGAACAGCTGCTGCAGACCCAGCGCCACTGATCCGGCGTCGCGCGCATCGCGCGACGCGTACCGACTGCCGACGGGCCGCGCTCCACTTCCCCTTTGACGGGGCGGGGCCGGACCTTTGTCGCCGCTCGACCGAGCGCCGGCACGGCTGCGCTTGGACACCGCCGCGGGCTCGCCCGCGACGGACCCGGCCACGGACGGCCACCGCTTCGATACCCGCTCACAGCCGCGCGCCCGCCGGCCCGACTCGCTGCCCGACGCCGGCCGGCGGATCGACCGCAACGACGCGGCAGGCGATCGGCAGGCCGAGCAGGCCCCGCAGCAGCGACAGGTAGCGCAGGTCGGCGGCGTCGGGTTCCTTGCGCACGACGACGACGAGGCGCAACGCCGGCGTTTCGTCGAGATCGCTCAGATAGTGCCTCACGAGGCGGTCGAGCGAGCGGCGCAGCGCCGTGCGCGGATCGAGTTCGGTACGAATCTGGAACGCGTACGTCGTGTCGTGATCGCGCAGCAGCACGTCGGCGTCCGCCGTGTCGAAGTCGATACGCGCGTGCGGATGCGCCGCACGCAACTGGTCGACGAGCCGCCGGCGCATTGCCGCGTGCTCGGGCGAACGCGGCGGCGCCGGTCCGATGTCCTCGCCGACGCCATGCAGCTGGTAGCGATGCAGCCGCATCACGACGTCGTCTTCGGCGGCGAACGCGTCGCTCGGATAGCGCCGGATGTCGCCGAACCGGAAACGCACGTTGAACGCGGCACCGTCGGCCGGCACGGCACCGTCGCCATGCGTCGCCAGCCAGCCGTATTGCGCGAGCGCCGCGCGGGCCGCCAGCGCATGCGATTCGTGCAGGCACTCCACACCGGCGAGCCGGGCGACATAGCGTCGCCGCCTGTCGGCTTCGACGACGAACAGCGTGGCGTCGAACGGCCGTCCGCCGCGCAGCAGTCGGCGGCGGCTTTTTTCGACGCTGCGCAGGTACGCGTAGCGCCAGCCGTCGATCTGCAGGCCGGCGTGAAACACGTCGCCTTCGTCGGCGGCGTCGATACGAGCGAGATAGTGCATTGCGGGCTCCGTTGCTGCGATTGGCGGAGCCCCCGGTCGACGAATAGCTTTGTCGATTTGTACCTTCCGTGCAATAGGAAAAATCCGGCACGCGCATCGGCGCACGCCGGATCTTCAGGCGACCGCGGCGACCGATGCGGCTTCGGCTTGCGTGATCCACCGGTCGCGCGGCTTTTCGAGCAGCGGCAGCAGCCGGGCGATGACGTCGGAATCCTTGTACAGCTCGCGGATGCGGTCGGCGTGTTCGCGGCTCGCCCAGACGCCGAGCGCAATGACATGCCCCGGCGCATCGACGTCGAACAGCAGCTCGTGCGACACGTAGCCGTCGAAGCGGCGCATGTCTTCCCAGATGCGGCGTGTCAGCGCAAGGCCTTCCGCCTCCGCGCCAGGCTTGATCCAGGTATCCCAGACGACGGTGACCATTGGTGCGTCTCCTTGCGGTTGCGGTGAGACGCAGCGTAAGCAAACGGGCTCGCACGGTCCGGAGCCGGACGGGGCGAATTTCGGGGTGCCAGTCGCGCATGCAGATTCGTCGCGCAGTCTCCGGCCGACGCCCCGCGCGACTCGTAACATCTTTTGAACAACGATACGAGATACCTTTGTTGCGCTTTTCACAGCGCGGCGATTTGTTCGCGCACGCCACGCCGTCCTCGGTATCACCGCGGCTCGCCACACCGCCGCGGCCACCCCAACGAGGACTCGACCATGCTTGCATCAAGGCGTTACCTCACACGCTTCGCACTCGGCATCGGCCTTGCGTTCGCCGGCGCCGCGGCGGCACAGGATCACAACGCGTTCATCAGCCAGGCGCGCACGCTGCCCTGGCCCGCACGCGAGACCAACCGCACGACGTTCGCACTGGAGCTCGGCGACTGGAACGTCTACACCGGCCAGCTCCATTCGCATACGCGCGGCCACGACAGCCCCAACGCGTTCCAGTCCTGGGCGATCACGCAAGGCATCGCATGGTCGTTCGGCTACGACTTCTTTTCGCGCAACAACCATTCGACGTCGTGGGAGGACTACGACGCGTGGGGACCGTTCGTCGCGCAATTCGGCGCCGCCGACAGCCGCGGCATGGTGACGATCAACGGCCAGGAGAACTACTACGACGGCGGCAATCATCCGCCCGGCAGCCACGACCATCCGAACCACTACAACACGATCAACGGCTGGCCGGGACAGAAGAGCGGCAACCTGTCGGAAATGTTCGGCAAGATCCAGGCCGGCTACAACGACGATCACCTGCAGTCGATCCACGTGCAGCTCAACCACGTCTCCGGACCGACCGCGGACTACACGCAGCTGCCCGCGCCCGGCACGGCGCGCACGAAGCTGCGGCGCATCGTCGACACGGCGGAAATCCTGCACGGCGGCGGCAGCGACGAGGCGCACATGGCGAATCTGCGCGCCTATTTCACGCTGCTGCGCAACGGCTGGCGCGTGTCGCCGACCGCGCACTACGACGTGCACGCGGACTATCACCTCAATTCCCACTGGGGCGCACGCAATCCGGACGGTTCGTTCGTGCGGCCGTGGGTGCTCTATCCGGGACAGTCGTACGAAGCGGTGCATCGCGCGAACGGCGAATCCGGCTTCGCGCCGCGCGGACGTACCGGCATGGTCATGCCGGCGTCGACGCCGTGGAGCCCGAATGCATTCCTGACCGGCCTGACCGACCGCCGCACGTTCCGCTCGACGATGGACCGCAGCGTCGGCATGTTCGCCGCGGGCGGACGCGTGATGGGCGACGAGTTCTCGCTCGCCGACAACGCGTCGCCGTTGCCGTTCAAGGTCTGGGGCCGCAGCCTCGCGCAGCATGACGGCACCTACGCCGGTTTCTGGCGCGCCGAGCTGTGGTCGCCGGCACGGCCCGACGCGCCGGTGAAGACCGTCGATCTCAACGGCGCCACCGACTTCGGCACCGAACTGTTCGCGGTGACGCCGTTCGAATCGGTCTATCTCGTGCGACTCGTCGGCGCGTGGCCCGACCACGACATCGTCATGGCGCCGGTATGGATCGGCAATCCGCGCGCGAAATTCTCGAACGCCGGCTTCCTGTTTCCGACCGGCACCGGCGTGCAGCTGCTGCAGTGGAGCGGCGGCGGCAAGCGTGTCGCGATCCAGCGTGCGCGCGTCGCATCGCCGCAGCATCCGCGCCAGTGGGAAACCGTCGCCGAAGTCGACAACATCAACCGCTATCCGCACGACATGACCGCCGAACCGATCCACACCGTCTGGCGCGTCGTCGATCCGACCGACACCGCGGTCGTCAGCGGCGAGGTGGTGTTCTCGAAACCGAACCGCGCGCCGCTCGGCTCGTTCGACGAGCTCAATTCGACGACCGGCCGCGTGCGCGGCTGGACGTTCGACCCCGACCACTCGACATCGCCCGTGACCGTGCACGTGTATTCGAGCGGCGTCTTCGTCACGAGCGGCACCACCGGCCTTGCGCGACCCGACGTGCAGCAGGTGCACGGTACCGGTGCCTACAGCGGCTTCGACATCGCGCTGCCCGCGAACTACCGCACCGGCACGCGCAGTTTCCACATTTACGCACTCGATCTCGACGCCGAACCGAACCCGCTGCTCGGCGGCAGTCCGCGCTGGGGCTATTTCGATCCGGTCGAGGAACCCGAAGAGGAAGGCACGCTGTGCGACCGCCGGCCGTGGTTGCCGCAGTGCAATCCGTGATCGCGATCGGCTGAGCTCGCGGGGCGCCGGCATGCCGGCGCCCCGCGACGCGGCACCGCCGATGTTCGGCGCACGACACGGGCGACGTTCCAATCCCGAGGGGCCACGCAACCTCGGAGCGCGACGCATGATCCACGCACCCAACGCCCGGCCCCGCCGCCGGTTCCGCCTGCTCGCCGCCGTCGTCATCGCCGCCGGCTTCGCGTCGCTCGCAACGGCCCAGTCCGCCGCGCCGTTCGACCCCGATGCGAACGCGAGCGTGCTCGCCGTCGTCACGCAGCCCGACGGCAAGATTCTCGTCGGCGGCGCGTTCACGCAGATCGGCGGCGCGGCACGCGACCGTATCGCACGATTCACCGCCGACGGCAGACTCGATCCGGATTTCGCCGCGGTCGCGATCGACGGCGGCGTACAGGCGATCGCGCTGCAGAACGACGGCCGGATATTGATCGCCGGCAATTTCGTCCAGGTCGGCGGCGCCGCGCACAACCACCTCGCGCGGCTGATGCCCGACGGCAGTGTGGACGCGACCTACGCGCCGAACGTCAACGGCGTCGTCTACGACATCGCGCTGCGCGCCAACGGGCAGCTGATGATCGGCGGCGATTTCTCGATGGTGAACGGCTTTCCGCGTTCCAACGTCGCGGTCGTGACCGAGAGCGCGCAGCTGCTCGCGATCTCGTCCAACCCCGCCGCCAACGGCATCGTCGAGGCGGTCGCGATACAGGCCGACGGCCGCGCGATCCTCGCCGGGCAGTTCACGCAGATGACCGGACAGCCGCGCAACGGCCTCGCACGCGTCGGCGTCAACGGCGTCGTCGACAGCACCTACACGCCAAATCCGGATATGTGCAGTTGTGTACTCGCACTGCAACCCGACGGCAGGCTCGTGATCGGCGGCAATTTCACGACCATCGCGGGACAGCCGCGCAACGGCATGGCGCGCCTGAACACCGACGGCACGATCGACGCCGGCTACGATCCCGGCCTCAACGGCGGCGTCACCGGGCTTGCGCTGCAGGACGACGGCAAGGCGCTGATCGGCGGCGTCTTCACGACCGCGGGCGGCCTTGCGCATACGCGCATCGCCCGTGTGAACGTCGACGGCAGCATCGATGCGGGCTTCGCGCCGAGCGCGGGCAGCGCCGTGCTCGCGTTCGCGCAGCAGCCGGGCGGACAGATCGTCTTCGGCGGCACGTTCACCACCGTCAGCGGGCAGACGCGCCGCCGCATCGCGCGGCTGCACGCCGACGGCAGTCTGGAAACGGCGTTCGGCGGCACGCCGGTTCCGAATCCGGCATTCCCGACCGTGATCGCGGCGCAAGGCGACGGCCGCATGATCCTCGGCGGCGCGTTCACGAGCATCGGCGGGCAGGCGGCGAATCGCCTCGCGCGACTGAACCCCGACGGCGGCGTCGATGCGACGTTCGCGCCGAATCCGAACGCCGTCGTCTACGCGCTGGCGATGCAGCCGGACCTCGCGATGGTGATCGGCGGCGCCTTCACGCAGGTCGACGCAACGACGCGCAATCGCATCGCGCGCGTGGACGCGGTCGGCAATCTCGATGCCGGCTTCAATCCGAACGCCAACGACGCCGTCTACGCGGTCGCGCTGCAAACGGACGGCCGTTTCGTGATCGGCGGCGATTTCACGGCGGTCGGCGGCAATACGCGCAACCGCCTCGCGCGGCTCAACGCCAACGGCAGCGTCGACACCGATTTCAATCCGAACGCCAACGGCCGCGTGCGCGATCTGCTCATACAGCCGGACGGCAAGATCGTCATCGCCGGCGAGTTCACGAACGTCGGCGGTGCGGTGCGCTTTCAGATCGCGCGCGTGCTGGCCGACGGCGCGATCGATCCGGTTTTCCAGCCCGGCGCCAACGCGCCGATCGTCGCGCTCGCGCAGCAGCCCGACGGACGACTGGTAATCGCCGGCACGTTCACCGTCACCGGCGGCTTCGCGCGCGAAGGCATCGCCCGCCTGAGCGCCGACGGCATCGTGGACCCGGACTACCGGCCCGATCTAGACGGCGTCGTGCGCACGCTCGCGATGCAGGCCGACGGCAAGGTGCTGGTCGGCGGCGACGACGGCGCGTTTCTCGCGCGCCTGAACCTCGACGGTTCGATCGACGCGACATGGACGACGCCGACGGCCGCGTCGACGAGCCCCAGGTACGTCAACAACCTCGCGATCGCGCCGGATGGAAAAGTGTACGCCTCCGGCCAGTTTCTCGATCTCGGCGGCAACGCTAACAACGATTACTTCGGACGGCTGAACGCGCCGCAGGCGGCGCTGCAGGGCATAGACGTCATCGCGTACGTCAACGGCCCGGCGCTGATCCGCTGGCGCCGCGGCGGCACGTCGCCGGAACTCGTCGCGCCGCCGGACGTCGCGGTGTCGACGAACGGCAACACGTACACGGTGCTCGGCGCGATGCGACGCGGCGGCGGCGGCTGGATGTACGACGCCTACACGCCGACGCTCGCGCAGACGTTCTACGTGCGCGTGCGAGGCCGCGTGTCGAACGCGGGCGACAGCGCCAACGCCGGCGTCGAGCAGCGGGTGCGGCAGGTGCACGTGGTGCGCGCAGACGGGATTTTCACCGACGGTTTTCAATAGCTCCGCCGGGCGCGCGTCGAATCGCTGCTCTCGCTCGCCCCCCGCAAGCGCATGCGGTGCGCTCGTCGAGCACCGGATTCACTACAATGGCGGCGTACGCCGTCCAACCGAGACTATTTTTATAATAATATCGCTCGACACCGGGCCGATCGATGCATTTCTACTTCAGCCACAGCTATCGCGACGTCGCCGTCAACAGCTATTTTCTCGAGCATTTCGTGCAAAGAGACATTCCGCTGTATGCCGATCAGAAGAGCGCGATCTGGTGCGTGGCGAAGCTCGAGCGTTACCTGCACGAGACGAGCGGGTTCGTTTCCATCGTTTCGCGACGGCCCAGCGAGGACGACCCCGCCGCCTATTCGCGCTACATCAGTCAGGAGCTGAACCTGGCCCGGCGCGCGCGGGTGCGGCGCCTGCTCTTTGTCGACGAACACGTGCTGGAACGGCATACGCTCGACTTTCCCGAAGACGCCGTTTCGTTCAACCCCGCGGCACTCGATGACGATCGCGAGCGCCACCTCGCCGCGATCAGCGCGTTCCAACGCGGCACCGGCACGGCGGGCGAGCAAGCGCATCGCTCGCGTCCCCGGAATCAGGCGACGCTCGTCGTCGACGACGGACCTGCCAACCGCGACCTGGCGGACGGCGTCGGCGAGCTGCTCCGCCGCGAACGATTCGAAGTGCGACAGATCGCACCGACGCGACGCACGCGGGCGCTCGACGATGTGCGGCTGCTCGAAACGCTCTGGCGTTCCGAGCTGTGCGTTTTCGTACTCGGTGCCCGGCTGTCGAATGCGCATGTCGCGCTGGCGATGGCGCACGCGCATTGCATCCCGTCGGTGCGCCTGCAGCTGGATCCGCGCGCGGACAACTGCGAACCGTCGCTGACCGGCTTGATCCGCTGGCGCTCGGCCGAAGAGGCGCTGATCGAGGTCAGACGCCAGCTGGCGAGCTATCGCGGCGGCTTCGTCGAGCCGGTCGAGATCGCGCGCGACTCGACCGTCGCCGACGCTGCGAGATCGGTAGGTACCACGTACTGGGAACCGACGAAGCACGATCTTTGGAACGCCGAAGACGGGCCGGGCCTGCTTCATCACGTGCGGCCCGGTGACCCGCTCGTGCAAGACCAGGTGAACCGGGCCAGGCACGGCATAGGCAAGGCGCTCGGCACCGATCGCAGTCGGACTTTCAGCATGCTGGTATGCCGGACGCTGTACGACGGGCTCAAGCGGCACCGCTTTGTATACGAAATCGAACCCCGCACCGGTCATGGACCCGGCGTCCAGCAGATTCGTCCGCCCGGCCTGATCGAGCAAAGCAAGGCTGCGACGTGCATCGACCTGGCATGCCTGTTCGCCGCGCAGATCGAAGCTGCGGGACAGAACGCGTTGGTCCTCGTGCTCGAGGTACGCCAGTCGCGTCACGCGCTGGTCGGTTTTCGCGCGCTCGACGAGCCGGCGCTGCGCAGCGACTGCGGTATCGGCGAACTGCGCGGTGCCTTGCAACGCGGCGACATCGTCCTGTTCGAGGCCACGGGCGCCGTCGAGGCCGACGACCACGGCGACGAGCCGCGCCACGACAAGCTATTGGATTTCATGGCGGCGAAAGCCGCCGCGGAGCGTTATATGAGTCAGGACCCGATCCGGCTCATCCACACGTTGGACGTCGCATCGCTGCGCCGGCCTGCGCCCTATGGAAACCCGTCGCACTGAAGGAGAACCGTCAATGGCAAGCCCGGTACGAACCTATCAATCGGAACTGCACGACAAGCTGGGCTTCTTCGCGACCTGGTTGCCGGGCGAACCGATCGAGATCGGGGACGTCGGCGTATTCGAAGGCGGCCGCTTCCGGCGCATGACGTCGCTCGAGGAGCTCGGCATCGCGTCGGAAACGGCAGCGATCGGCGCGACGCTTGATGTCCAATACACATCGACACGCGGCACCGCCGTCAACGTCCCCGCGAGCGCCGGCGTGGCCGGCGTGGCGACGGCGGAAGTCACCGTTGATTTCTCGAGTTCCGGCGCATTTCTTTTTCACGCGAACGGCCTTCAGGTGCATCGTCTGGAGAACCGCATGGCGGCGGCAAAGGCCATCCTGGAAGCGCACCGGCGCAAAGCCTGGGAGCCGGAATGGTTGCTGGTGGAATCGCTCTACGCCGCCAAGAGCGCCACGGTCGTCATCTCCGAGGACAGCGCCGCGCAACTCGTGCTGGCAGCGAGCGTTGCCGGCCCGATCGGTGGCCTTTCGCTGTCCGATCCCAAGCTCGGACTCAAGGTCGTTTCGACGCGCGGCAGGCTGTTCCACGCCGTGGGCGCCGAAGGTCTGCGTCCACTGTATTCGTGCTTGCGCGTAAAAGACCCGCTGTTCGGCGAACCTCAGGTGCAGCCCGTTCGCTCTGCACGCGGAATCGAGGCTGCCGCCGAGTTGGTCCGCCCCGCGATCGGCGACCTGCTCGACGCCTGACGCCCGACGCATGAGGACGCGGGGCGCCGGTCACACCGGCGCCCCGCGTCGTTTCAGACGATCGTCCTGCGTCGCAGCGCGACGCCCGCGAGCAGCGCCGCGAGCAGCAGCAGCGCGGGCAGGCCCGGGCCCGGCACCGCGACCGGGTTGATCACGTTGAAGCTCACCGGCGTCGGATCGCTGTTGTCGCCCGGGTCGCCGTTGTTGTCCGGGTCGGGGTTCGCGCCGTCCTGCGACGTGTCGGTGACGGTGCCGCCGCCCGGCGTGTCGCCGGTCGCGACCGCCGTGTTGCGGAACGGACCGAAGAACCGGTGCAGTTCCACTTCGACGGCGAGTCGCACGACGCCCGCACCGCCGACCGCGAGCGTCGCGCCCGGCGCCAGCAGCTGCAGGTTCGTGCGGCCGTCGTAGGCCGGGTTCACCGCGAAGTCCGCACTCGTCAGCGACACGACCGAGAACGCGAGCGCTTCGGTGAACACGGTCGCGAGGTCGTCGGTGGCGCTCACGTTCGTCAGCGGTACGTTGCCCGTGTTCGCGATGCGCACGTCGAACGCGACGCGGTAGCGCAGCGGCGTGATGCGCTGCACTTCGGCGAGCGCCTTGGCGACGCCGATCGACGGCTGCGCCGCGCCGACGCCGACGAGGTGGTCTTCGATCTCGCCGTCGGGCGCCGCGCCGGTCGGCGCGAGCGCGCCGGCGGCGGAGATACGGAACCGCGCGAACGTGCTGCCGGTCGTGGCACCGACCGGCACCGCGAACGTGACGTTTTCCGACTGCGCCGCGGCGAGCGCATGGCTCGCGAGGATCTGCTCGCCCGCATCGTCGAAATCGCCGTCGGCGTTGAAGTCGATCCAGCCGTCGACGAGGCCGCCGGTCGCGCCGGCCGCGATCGTCACGGTGCCGTTCGTGCCCGGGACGAGCGTCGAGGGAAACACCACGCCGTCTTCGTCGTCCGGCGTGCCGGCAAGATCGTCGCCGTTCGCGGCGGCGGACGGCTGGCCGTCGGCTTCGGTGTCGACCGCGGCGCCGAGCGTCGGGTTCGCCGTATCGAGCACGCGATGCCGCGCGCCGTCCTGCGTGCGCGTCGTCGGGTACGGGGCCGGTGCGTCGCCGTAGTCGTAGCCGGCCGTCGCGACCGCGTAGTCCTCGACTTCGCCGTCGAGCGCGGCGCCCGTCGGCGTCGCCGTGCCGGCGGCGCTCAGGCGCAGGCGCGCGTAGGTTCGCGCATGCGACGCGACGTCGCACGGCACGCTCACCGCGAGCGGATTGGCGCCGGCCGCGAGGGCCGTGCCGTTCGCGATGCGGTCGCGCGGGTCGTTGAATTGCCCGTCGCCGTCGAAGTCGATCCACGCGTCGAGCCGCGGCGTCTGCACGCCGGCCGCGTTCGTGAGGTTCACGACGAGCGCGTGCGTCGTGCAGGCGGCGAACGTCGTGCCGTCGGAGAACGTCAGGCCGTCTTCGTCGGCGCCGTCGCCGTCGGCCGCGACCGTCGGCTGGCCGTCGGGTTCCGCGTCGACCGTCGCGCCGAGCGAGAAGCCCGCGGTGATGCCGTGACGCGCACCGTCGCCGGCCTGCGTCGTGCCGTACGTCGCCGGCGCGTCGCCCCAGTCGGTCGCGCGCAGCACGAGCGCATGGTCTTCGACTTCGCCCGTCGTCGCCGGTCCGCCGACGCCGAGTCCGCCGTTCGCGCTGATGCGGAAGCGGCCGTAGGTCGATCCCGGATTCGCGCCGCACGGCACGTTCACCGGCACCGTGTTGACGCCGGCCGCGAGCGGCGTCGACGTAGCGATGCGTTCGGCCGGATCGTCGAACGTGCCGCTGCGGTTGAAGTCGATCCACGCGTCGAGGCGGCCGGCCTCGCTCGCGGTCACGCTGACTGAACCTGCCGAGCACGCGACGAGCGGCGTCGCGAACGTCACGCCGTCTTCGTCGTCGTTGCCCGTGCACGTGCCGGCGACGGTGCCGCCGGTCGTCGTGTCGTCGCCGGTCGCGTCGAGCGGCGTCGCCGCATCGCTTTCGGTGTCGACGCACGCGCCGAGGAACAGCGTGCTGCCCGTGCCGACCGCATGACGCGGACCGCCCGACGCGAACGTCGTGCCGTACGTGTCCGGCGCGTCGCCGAAGTCGGCCTGCTGCGTGCCGAGGATG
Organism: Tahibacter soli; assembly: GCF_025717065.2. Lineage (GTDB taxonomy): Bacteria > Pseudomonadota > Gammaproteobacteria > Xanthomonadales > Rhodanobacteraceae > Tahibacter > Tahibacter soli. The sequence goes on from NZ_JAOVZO020000018.1 coordinate 699,146, forward strand.
CGATGGTCTTCGACTTCGCCGTCGTCCGCGGGGCCGTTCGGCCCGAGGCCGCCCGTCGAGCTGACGCGGAAGCGGCTGAACAGATTGCCGCCGGCCGAGTCGCACGGCACGTTGATCGTCAGCGCGTTCGCGCCGGCGTTGAGCGCCGTGTTCGCGAACACCTGTTCGCCCGCGTCGCCGAAGTCGCCGTCGTTGTTGAAATCGACCCACGCATCGAGGCGGCTCGCCGCGCTCGCGGTCACCGTGACGGGCGCCGCCTTGCACGCGGTCGGCACGGTGGCGAACACCACGCCGTCCTCGTCGCCCGCGACGCCGCAGGTGCCGGCGGTGCCGCTGCCGGCCGCGCCGTCGTCGCCGAGCGCGTCGGTCGACGCCGCGCCTTCGGCTTCGCCGTCGACGCACGCGCCGAGGTACAGCGGCGATGCGCCGATCACGTGCGTCGGACCGTTGCTCGCGCGCGTGGTGCCGTACGTGTCGGGCGCGTCGCCGTAGTCGACGGCCGCGATGTTCACGGCATGGTCCTCGACCTCGCCGTCCTCGGCGACGCCGCCGGGACCGTTCGTGCCGGCGCTCGACAGGCGCATGCGCAGGTACGACACGCCGGGCTGTGCGGTGCACGGCACCGCGAACGTCAGCGCGTTCGCGCCCGCGTTGAGCGACTGGTGATCGAAGATGCGCTCGGCGGTTTCGAACGCGCCGTCGCGATCGAAGTCGATCCACGCGTCGAAGAGTCCGGCCGCGCCGGCCGTGACCGTCATGCCGCCGTTGCGGCACGCGGCGATCGGCGTCGTGAACACCACGCCGTCTTCGTCGTCGTTGCCGGCGCAGGTGCCCGCGCCCGGCGCGCCCGTGCTCGCATCGTCGCCGGTCGCGCCGGCGCTCGGCTGGCCGTCGGCTTCGGAATCGACGCACGCGCCGAGATACAGCGACGTCGTCGGATCGATGCGGTGCATCGCGCCGCCGGAGGCCGCGAGCGTCTGGTAGGTGGGGTCGGGCGCGTCGCCGTAGTCGGTGCCGCGCAGCACGACGCGATAGTCCTCGACTTCGCCGTCGGGCGCCGCGCCGGTGACGCCGGCGACACCGGCGCTCGACAGGCGAAAGCGCGCGTACGTCGCGCCGGGCAGCGCCGTGCACGGCACGACGACCGGCACCGCGTTGGCGCCGCTCGCGAGCGCGAGACTCGTCGCGACGCGTTCGCCCGCGTCGCTCCAGTCGCCGTCATGGTTGAAGTCGATCCACGCATCGAGCCTCGCGTTCGCGACGCTCGCCGTGTTCGTCAGCGATACCGACAACGACGCCGTCGTGCAGACGTCGAGACGGCCGCCGGGGAACGTCACGCCGTCTTCGTCGGCGCCGTCGCCGTCGGCCGGCGTCGTCGGCTGGCCGTCTGCTTCGCCGTCGATCGTCGCACCGAGCGAGAAGCCGGCGATCGCCGCGTGACGCGGACCGTCGTTCGCCAGCAGCGTCGGATACGGCGCCGGCGCGTCGCCGAAGTCGCTCGTGCCGCCGAGGGTCACGTAGTCTTCCACTTCGCCGTCCGGCGCGCTGCCGGCCGGCCCGAGGCCGCCGGCGCTCGACAGGCGGAAGCGCGAATAGAGATTGCCGGCCTGCGACGTGCACGGCACGTCGAACGTCAGCGGCTGCGAGCCGGCGACGACGTTCTGCGATGTGAAGACCTGCTCGCCCGCGTCGGCGAAGTCGCCGTCGCGGTTGTAGTCGATCCACGCGTCGAGGCGTCCCGCGCGATTCGCGGTGACGTCCACGCTCGCGCTCTGGCACGCGACGACCGGTGCCGTGAAGACCACGCCGTCCTCGTCGCCGAAGCACAGGCCGTAGCGCGCGCCGGCGGCGAGATCGTCGCCGTTCGCGCCGGCCGACGGCGCGCCGTCGCCTTCGAGGTCGACGCACTGGCCCAGGCGCAGCGGATCGGGGCCGGTCACGACGTGCTGCGCGGCGCCCGCGCCCTGCGTGCCGTAGCTCGCCGGCGCGTCGCCGAAGTCGTCGCCGCCGATCTCGACGCGGTAGTCCTCGACTTCGCCGTCGGCCGCGATGCCGGTCGGCGCGAGGCCGCCGGCCGAGGCGCAGCGGAAGCGCGCATAGGTTCCGCCGGGCACGGCGTTCGCCGGCACCGTCGCGGATACGTTCGCCGTGCCGCCGGCGGCGATCGGCGTGTCGGTCGCGATCTGCTCGGCCGCGTCGAACGTGCCGTTGCCGTTCCAGTCGACCCATGCGTTCAGCGTGCACGCGGCGACGTTGCCGGCGCGCACCGTGAACGTCGCGGTCGTGCCGACCGTGAACGGCGAGGCGAACGTCACGCCGTCCTCGTCGTCGCCGGGCGTCGCGCAGGTGCCGAACGTCGCGCCGCCGCGGCTGTCGTCGCCGGCGGCGAGCGCGTCCTGCGCGGTGCCGTCGTCGGCGTCGACGCAGTTGCCGAGATACGGCGAACCGGCCGACAGCGCGTGCACGGCGCCGTTGTCGAACACCGTCGTCGCGTAGTTGCCGGGGCCGCTGCCGGCGCCCGCGTCCGGCGCGTCGCCGTAGTCGAAGCGCGGCGGCTGCGCGCCGAAGAAGCCGAAGTCGACCGTGAGGTTCGTATCGTTGTTGCCGTCCTCGCTCGTCGGCTCGCCGTTGTCGGTCAGCGTGACCGCGCGCGAGACGACCGCGGCGCCCGACTGCGTGCCGTTGTCGTCGCCGTTGACGTCGTCGTCGGGATCGGGCGCCGGGTCGTTGCCGGTCGACGTCGAAAGACCCGAGAGCGGCGCGCCGCCGACGAAGTTCGACGGTGCGACGGCCACGATGTAGCTGCCCGGCGCGAGATTGCCGAAGCGGTAGCGGCCGCTGAAGCCCGACGCGACGCCGCTGGCCGTGGCACCGGCGTATTCGTCGGTGTCGGCGAGGCCGTTGCCGTTAACGTCGCGGTACAGGTGCAGCACGACGCCGTCGATGCCGGTCTCGCCGGACGGCGGTTCGAAGATGCCGTCGTTGTCGGTGTCGAGCCACACCTGGTCGCCGAGCGCGAGCGTGCCCGACGGCGCGATGAGGCCCGCGTCGATGTCCGGCGCGTATTCGCCCGGCGCGAGCGTGACGATCGCCGTGGTGCCGTCAGCCGGCGACGCGTCGGAATCGGCGCCGCCGTCGGCGCCGGCGCCGCGCGTCGTGAACGCGGTCGCCGCGGCCGGCCGCACGAACTGCACGAAGTACGGCTGTCCCGGCACGAGCTCGTCGAAGCCGTAGTAGCCGGCGCGGCCGAACGCGTCGGGCGCGGTCACCGTCGTCGCGACCAGCGCGTCGCCGGCGCCGGGTTCCGGCGTGCCGTCGCCGTCGTCGGCGTACAGGCGTACGGTGACGCCGTTCGCGCCGTCGTCGGCGGGTTCGTTCTGCAGGCCGTCGTTGTTCCGGTCGAACCAGACGTAGTTGCCGAGCGCCGCGGTCGGCACGAGGCCGAAGTCGACGTCGGGAATGTCCTGGCCCGGGCCGAGCGTCACCGGCGCGCTGCAATGCGTGACCGGGTTGCCGTCGGAGTCGAGCGTGTCGTTGCCGCCCTGGTCGGCGCGCGCCGGCACGAAGTTCGGCGGCGGCACGATGCATACGCGCCACGCGCCCGCCGTCAGCGACGAGAAGCGGTACCAGCCGGGCTGGCCGCCCGGGCTGTTCTGCGTGACGGTCTGCGCGACCGGAACGTCGTCGGGCGTGCCCGACACGCCGTCGCCGCCGCTGTCGTACAGCGTCGCGGTGACGCCGTTGACGCCGGTGTTGCCGTCGTCCTGCACGCCGTTGTCGTTGCTGTCGACCCAGACGTAGTCGCCGAGCGCCGGCGCCAGCGGGCAGCTGCCGAGCGTGACGCCCGCCTTCTGCGGCTCGGCCGCGAGCGCGCCGAGGCCGTCGCCGCGCTCGGCCTGGTACGCGAACGAGTTGTACGCGGCGCCGGCCGGCAGGTTCGCCGGCGCGGCCATGCCGAACTCGAATGCGAGCGAGTCGAACGCCGAGATCACGCGGCTGCCGAACTCGAGCTTGAACGCGGTCGCCGCGGAAATCGGTTCGGGCGCGGCGGTCGTCCAGTTCGGCGCGTCGCAGCCGGTGGTCGGTCCGCCGACTTCGCCGCGGCACGGATTCGGCGCGGTCGAGTAGTACAGCGTCGTGCCCGACGGCGGCACGATCGGCGCGACGAGCTGCGGCTGCCACTGCGAACCGCGCGGATTGGTGTCGCGCACGCCGGTGTCGCCGACACGCGGCAGCAGGTCGACCAGTACGACGTTCTGCATCGGCACCGTGCCGATGTTCCGCACCGCGACGCGATAGCGGATCTGGCCGCCCGGCAGCGTCTGGCCGTTGCTCGAGAAACTCGCATCGCATACCGATTGCGTGAGTTTGTCCGAATCGAGCTGCGCGATCGGCGCGACCGCGATCGTGCCGGTCGCGCGGCACAGCGTTTCGGCAGTGTCGCCGTCGCCGTCGTAGTCGAGCGGGTCGGCCTGCGACGAGCCGGAGCAGCGCTGACCGAGACCCGGCGCATCGTGTTCGAGCGTGAAGTCGTTCGAGAGATTGCCGCTCGGCGCGCCGTTGCGCACCGTCGTGGAAATGTTGATGAAGGTCTGCTGGTTCACGCCGAGCGAGCCGCTGCCGGCGTTCCAGCGCCAACGCAGCAGCGTGCGGCCGGTGCCGGCGAAGTTCGGGATCTGGTTGAACACTTGCGGCGCCGGCAGGCCGGTGCCCTGGTCGTCGAACGTCCAGCTCGCGAACGTCAGGTCGACCGGCAGCAGGTCGGTCGCGACGACGTATTCGAGCGGCACCGGATCGCTCGACTGCGGCGCGCTGCGCACGCGCAGGCGGAACGAGACCGTCTGGTTCGGATTGAACGGGCCGGCGCCGGACAATACGTCCTTGGCCGGATTGAGCTGCGCGAACGGCCCCGACAGCGTGAAGTTGCGGCAGGCGTTGCGCGTGACGTTGGTCGGGCCGGCCGTGTAGACGGCCGTCAGATCGACGCAGTTGGCGATCGTCGCGCCGAACGCGACGGGGCCGCCGGCGTTGTCGGGATTGACGATGCGCCCGGTCACGAGCGGTCGCGTCGACGGCGCCATGCCCGGCTGCGCCTGGCCGAATGCCCAGCGGATGCGCGTGACGTACTCGCCGGCGCCGAGGCCCGGCGGCGGCGCCGTCAGCGTCGTGCTCGTCGTCGTGTTCGGCGAGCTGCCCCACAGCGTGAACACGCCGGGCGCGGTGTTCTTCTCGTAGCTGACGCGCACGCCTTCGCCGGCGGCGAAATCGGCGAGGCCGTTGTACGCGCCGGTCGTTACGCTCGCGAGCTGGAACGCGACCGGCAGCGTGTCGACGACGACGAGGTTGTCGAGCGCCACGTTGCCGTTGTTGCCGGGCACGAGGTCGTAGCTGAAGGTCTGGTTGAGGGTCGGCGGATTCGGCGATCCGCCCGCGACGTTCTTCGCGAGCGACGCGCCGGGCGCCGGCACGAACGTCGTGACCGGATGCGTGACCGTGCCGGGGCCGACCGCCTGCGGCGGCTGGCCGAGCGGCGTGACGGTCGCGGTGAAGCTGTTGGTGACGTTGGTGCCGCTCGGGAAGGTGCCGGACGGGAATGTGACGTTGACCGTGATGTCGCAGGTGCCGTTCGGATTCAGCGGCACGCTGCACGGACTCGTCCAGGTGACCGTCGCCGGCGTCGTGCCGACGCAGCCGGGCTGGCAGTCGGCGGCGGGCGTCGAGCCGTTGAACACCGTGCCGGGCGGCAGCGTGTCGACGACCGGGCCGATCGCGGTGAGGCCGAGGCTGCCGGCGTTGTTCGACACGGCGATGCGCAGGCGGTACGTCTCGGGCAGGTCGAGGTTCGCGGGCGACGAGGTCAGCGTCTTGTCCAGCGTCGCCTGCAGCGCCGCGACCGCGGTGACCGCGACCGGCGGCGTCGTGAACGTGCCGGGCGTCGCGCCGAGGTTGATCGCGTCGGCCGTGTTCGTCGCGACCGTGCCGTTCGGCGTCGTGCCGTTCGGGAAGCGCACGTTGATCAAGAGATCGCCGCTGTTGCCGGCCGGCAGCGGATTGACCATCACGAACTGCACGCGCGTGCGGCCCGAGCCGCCGAAGTTCGGCGTGACGTTGATGGCCGCGACGCTGGTGGTGGGGCTGGCGGGTACCGTCGAAACGTACTGCACCTCGGCGGGCAGAAGATCGACGACCTGTGCGCCGATGCAGGGACCGCTCGTGCTCGAGCAGTTGTACGTCAGGCGATAGCCGAACGTCTGCCCGGTCTGCTTGGTGTTGCCGGGATCGACCTGGATCGCAGTCTTGGTCAGCGACTGCGCGGGCACCGAGGTGGCGGCGAGGCCGAGGACGAGGACGAACAAAAGACGCAACGACGCGCTGATCACGCTTGGCTCCCCTATGAGCGAAGCGGCGCCGAACCAGCAGGCCGTCGGGCGACAGCGTGCCGACGCGATTCGAGAGAATCGCGTAAGGATTGGATCGCTCCCGCGAACGATCGATGGATGCGCAAGCGATGCCTGCGCGACCGCGAGGACGGAAGAAACCCGCCGCTCGACCCCCTGCTAGGTCAGTGCCTGTAATGAGTTGTTGTGCAACGGTCAACGAGCCCGCATCCGTCAGGGCCGGTCCCGGCGACGGCTTCCGACCTGAGCGAAACGGGCGGGTCCGCGCCCGTCTTCGCCGCATGGCGCCGAGACCCGGCAACCTTACCCGATTCCGTACTACGCCGGATGGTCAGACCGGTAGAAGAAGTCGTGGACAATTGCAACGCGCGCAGGATTCGTTCGGTCGATGCGCAGGAAAAGTGACGACAAAGGCGGCGGCGTGTCGGTTTCGTGACAATGCAACAAGTATTCTAAAAAACTTTTTATTCGGCGGACGGTCGGCGGCCCGGAACCTGTCGGAAAAGCTGGATACCGGCCTTCGCCGGTATGACGGCTCTGTAGAAGCGCCGCGTCGCGCTTCGATTGTCGGCGCCGTTGCCGTTGCATCTGGCGGCAGGAAGCCGCCCGCTTCACCCGGGGCCCCGTCGGTCGCGGCGAGATTGCGGAGGAAAAGCCCGCGCAGCGGGTGCGCACAGGATGTGCGCAGTTCGTTGACGGGCCATGGATGGCCCATCAACGAACCCCGGAGCGATCTCGCGAAGTTTGCGGGCATGGATGCCCGCAAACCGCGGCCGTCGGGGTGCCCTTGGAGGGTGCAGGGAGGGATTGGGCAAGCAATCTCTCCCTGCCCGCTCGCGGCAGCGAGCGGAACGCTTTGTTCAACGCCAAGCGTCGACGACAGAGCCTACAACTCGAACCCGTCAACAAATATCGAATCGACCACCTCGGGTGTATACAACTCCCCAAACAAAACCCGCCCACCCTTCGGATCCAGAAGATCGCTGCCGCCACTGAGCAACACCCGCCCATCCGCGAGCACCGTCGCCTCGCCGCTGCCGCGCTCCGTCGCCGGCCCCGGCGCGATCGACGAGAACGCGTTCGTCGCCGGGTCGAACAGCTCCGCCGTCGACGCCGTGAGGTCGAAGCGCTGGCTGCCGATCAGCAGCACCTTGCCGTTGCCGAGCGTGCGCATGTGGTAGTCGACGCGCGGCACGGCCATCGTGTTCGCGGCCGGCGCGAACGTCCCCGTCGCCGGATTCCACAGCTCCGCCGACGTCAACTGCTCGCCGACCGTGTAGCCGCCCGCGATCAGCACGCGACCGTCGGGCAGCAGCGCCGCCGCGTGCCGTTCGCGCGTGACCGACATCGTCGCCGGCAGCAGCGTGAACGTGCCCGCGGCCGGATCGTAGATCTCGGCATCGCTGCGCACCGCGTTGCCGCCCAGCCCGCCGACGACGAGCACGCGGCCGTCCAACAGGCGCGTGGCGGTATGCACGTAGCGTCCGACGTTGAGCGTACCGGTCTGCGCGAACGTGTTCGTCGCCGGATCGAACAGCTGCGCCGTGTTGCGCGGCCCCTGACGGAAGCCGCCGATCACGAGCACGCGGCCGTCGGTCAGCACCGTGGCCGTGCTGCGCTCGCCGCCGACGATTTCGCCGCTCTTGATCGCGGTGAAAACGCCCGTTGCCGGGTCGAACAGTTCGCCGTTCGACTGGGTCTCGTCGTTGCCGTAGCCGCCGACCACGAGCACGCGGCCGTCGGCGAGCGCCGCCGCCGCGTGATCGAAGCGCGGCACGACGAGTCCGCCCGTGGCGCCGAAGAGGCCGGTTGCCGGGTCGTAGATTTCGGCCAGCGCGCTCGGTGCGCGCACGATCGGCGCGACATGCGCGCCGCCCGGCCGCTCCTCGCTCGGGCGATTGCCGCCGGCAATCAGCACGCGGCCGTCGTTCATCAGCGTCGCGGTGTGCACGGTGCGCGGCCAGACCATGTCGCCGGTAGGGGCGAAGCCGCCGGCCTGGGCGCCGGCCGCGGCGAAGCTCAACAGCGCGGCGCACGCGCGGAGTAACGATGAGGGCATGGAAACGGTTCCGAGGGATGTGCGGGAATGCCCCCGCAGTCTTGCGTCGGCGTCGCGACCGGGCATTCGCGCGCGCTGAGAATGCGATGAGATTGCCGTATCGAACGGGTTTCAGCGCGCCGCCACGGCGGGCACGGGCACCTGTGCCAGCTCCGGCGGCACAAGCCGTTCGCCGGCCAGCGACTGCGCCTGCGCGAGTGCGGCCTGCCACGCGGGCCGATGGCCGAGCGCGCGCTGCACGCGCAGTTGCACGAGCGCGGCGTCGAAGTCGGTGCGCGCCCAGGCGGCCACGCGCCCGGCGGCGACCGCGGCCTCGGCGCCGTCGCCGCCGGCCAGCAGCCAGCCGACGTATGACGACGCGACGACGAGCAGGTCGGCCGGCACCGCGTTCGCGTCGGCGTCGGCGAGCGCGCGCTCGTAGGCGCCGCGCGCCGCGGCGGTGTCGCCGCGCGCGGCTGCCGATTCGGCACGCGCGAGCGCGGCATAGACCGGCGTTTCGATCGCGGTGTCGCCGTCGGCCCACGCCTGCGCGTCGGCCAGCACGCGTGCCGCGTCGGACGTAGCGCCGGCGGCGATGCGTTCGCGCAGCAGCGTCAGCCAGGCACGGCCGGGGTCGCGCCCCGCCGCATCCGCCGGTGCGCCGCGCGGGGTGCGCAGAGCCTGCGCGAGGTCGCGCCCGGCAGACGCGTCTCCCGGCATCAGGCGCAGGCGCAGTGCCGCGAGCTGCAGCCGCCAGGGATGATCCTCGCAGCGCGCGCCGGCATCGCCGCATACGCGCGCCAACGACGCTCGCGCCTCGCCGAGCCGGCCGTTCGCGGCGAGCGCCTCGATGCGCGTGAGCTGCGCGAGACTGCGCGTCGCCGATGGCGCCGCGCGGGCGATCAATTCGGCCAGTCGCGGTTCGAGCGCCAGCGCGTCGGCGGGTTCGAGCAGCTGCAGATATGTTTCCGTCAGATGCGTACAGGCGAGCAGTTCGTCGTGCAGGTCGCGCAGCGCGCCGAGATTGAGCAGCGCGCCCTGGAACACCGCGCGTGCCTCGCCGTAGCGACCCTGCTTTTTCTGCACCACGCCGAGCGCCAGCTCGGCGCGCGCCATGCCGAGCCGGTCGCCGCCGCTTTCGAGCGCCACGCGCGCGAGCTGAAAGTCGCGCCGTGCCGCGTCGATGCGGTTTTCGCGCACCAGCGCGACCGCGCGACCCATCAGCGCACGACCGAGTTCGGCCGGCGCGTCCTGCCCCTGGAGCAGCGCGACGGCCGCATCGGCCGATGCGCGCTGTCCGGCGACGTCGCCCTGCTGATATTGAACATTGGCCAGCGCATTCAACACACGGGCGCGCAGCACCGGCGCGTCGGCGGCGGAAACGTCGGCCAGCAGCGCACGCAGATCCGTCCCGGCGGCATCGAGCCGGCCGGCGAGGAATTCGCTCCACGCGCGCTGGTAGCGGTATTCCGGGTTTTGCCGGAACGGGGCCTCGACGCGGTCGAGCAGGGCGAACGCGCGATCGGCCTCGCCCGCGAGCGACGCCGCCTGCGCCTGCAGCAGGCCGCCCGACGACGACGCGCCGGACGCCGGCGTCCCGCCGAGCGCCAGCGCGAGACCGTCCGCCGCATCACGCGCGGCATCGAGCACATCGGCGCCGTCGGCGCTCGCGCGCAGCGGCGCCCGTGCGTCGCGCGCGAGCACGGCTTCGACGTGCCAGCGGCCGTCTTGCCGGCGAGCGTCAAGCGTGACGATGCGGCTGCCGGGCCAGTCGGTCGCGACGCGTTCGGCGTAGCGCTCCGGCGCGAGCGCGGCGTCGAGCCCGCGTGTGGTCGCCACGATGTTGTCGGCCGGCACCACCGGCAGACCGGCGGCACGCAGGCGTTCGATCGCGAGCGCCATCAGGCCGAGGCGCAGCCAGCCGTGTTCGGCGTGCGCGGGGTCGGTCGCGGCTTCGCCGGCGTCGACGCTGGCCGGCAGCACGAGCGCACGCATCGGCGCCGGCGCGTCGGCGGAACGCCGCAGCGGCACCGTCACGATCAGCACGAGACCTGCGAGCGCGAGCGACCAGAGGGCGATGCGCCACGCCGAGGCGAACGGCGCGCGACGCGGGACCGGTGCCGACGTATCGCCGTCCCCCGTGCCGACCTGCGTCGCCGCCGCCCAGCGATAACCGAAGCGCGGCACGGTGCGGATCGCGCTGTCGGCGCCGTCCATGCCCTCGGCGTCGATCAGCCGGCGCAGTCGCGCGATCACCTGCACGAGCACGTTCGCGTCGGCGTCGACCTGTCCCCACACGGCGGCGAGCAGTTCGTCGCGTCCGACCGCACGGTCGCGGTGCTCGATCAGCCATTGCAGGCATTCGAACATTTTCGGCGGCAGGATCTGCCGCTGTGCCCCGCGCGACAACTCGCGCGTCGCGCCGTCGAGCGCGAATTCGCCGAACCGATAGACCTTGCTCATGCCCGCACCGCGCTTGCAACACCGACCAGCATAGCGCGACGCCACGCTCAACCGCCCGGGTCGGCCCACGGCGCCTTTTCGAACTTGCCGACGAGATAGTCGATCAGCACCTGCACGCGCGAGGGCCGCGCGCGGCCCGGCGGCGTCACCACGTGCAGTGCGATCGCCGGCGGCGACCAGTCCGGCATCGCGATTTCGAGCTTGCCCGCGCGCAGTTCGCGCCACACCAGAAACTCCGGCTGCTGCGCAACGCCGAGCCCGGCCACGAGCGCCGGATTGAGCGCCTCCGCATTGTTCACGCGCAGCGGCGACGGCACCGCGATCGAGAACTCGCCGTGCCGCCGATGGCGAAAGCGCCAGGCGTTGCCGAAGCGCGAATACGCGTAGCTCAGGCCCACGTGGTTCGCCAGATCGCGCGGATGCGCCGGCCGGCCGTGCCGTTCGAAATACGCCGGCGCGCCGACGAGCAGGATGCGCACGCCGCACAGGCGCCGCGCGAGCAGGCTCGAATCGGCGAGCGCGGAAATGCGCAGGGCGAGGTCGTAGCCGCCGGCCACGAGATCGGTCACGCCGTCGTCGAACGCGATCTCGAGCGTCACGTCGGGATAGCGTGCGAGAAACGCGGGCAAGAGCGGCGCCAGATGCGCCACGCCGAACGACATGGGCGCCGCGACGCGCACGAGTCCGCGCGGACTGCGCGCCTGCGCCGTGACCTCGGCTTCGACCGCTTCGCCCTCGGCGAGGATGCGCGCGGCGCGTTCGAGCGCGCCTTCGCCGCTTTGCGTCAGCGACGAGCGCCGCGACGTGCGGTGGAACAGCACCACGCCCAAGCGCTTTTCGAGCCGCGAGACGGCCTTGGACACCGTCGCCTGCGACACGCCCAGCTCCGTCGCGGCGCGGGCGAACGAACCGGATTCGGCCACCTTCGCGAAGATGGCCCAGGCTTCGAGGTCGGGCAGTGCATGCATGTCAATTTTGGAAACGATGGCTTTCGATTCGTTCCATTCTAAACGAACTGCCCGAGGGCTATCGTGTCGCCACTCGTCCACTCCCAGGAGCACCGACATGATCGAACTTCGTCCCTTCAGCACCCTCGGCGGCGCCAACCACGGCTGGCTCGACGCCAAGCATCACTTCTCGTTCGCGGGCTACCGCGACGCCGCGCGCATGGGCTGGGGCGCGCTGCGCGTGTGGAACGACGATGCGATCCAGGCCAACACCGGCTTTCCGCCGCACCCGCATTCGGACATGGAGATCATCACCTACGTGCGCGACGGCGCGATCACGCATCAGGACAACCTCGGCAACCGCGGCCGTACCGAAGCGGGCGACGTGCAGGTGATGAGCGCGGGCACGGGCATCCAGCACGCCGAATACAATCTGGAATCCGATACGACGCGCATTTTCCAGATCTGGATCATTCCCGACGGCAGCGGCGGCGCGCCGACGTGGGGCAGCAAGCCGTTTCCGCGCGGCGATCGTTCCGGCCGGTTCGTGACGCTCGCGAGCGGCATGGCCGGCGACGAGAACGAAGCGCTGCCGATCCGCGCGAACGCGCGCGTGTCGGGCCTGACGCTCGCGGCCGGCGAATCGGCGGAATACGCGTTCGGCGACAACCGCTACGGCTACCTCGTGCCCGCGAAGGGCGCGGTGGACGTCAACGGCGTGCGCGTGGCGGCGCGCGACGGCGCGGCGATCCGCGACGTGACGACGCTGCGCGTCACCGCGATCGAAGATGCGGAAATCGTGCTGGTCGATACGGCGCCGTGACGGCGCGGCTTGATCGCCGGGGCGGCCCCGACGGCCGACCCGGCGATCGGGACGAAGCCCGGACCTGACTTTTCCGAGTTCGCGTCCGGAAGTCGCCCGACGCGCGCGGCGCGATGCGTGGCTAGCCTCGCGGCATGAGTCTCGCCATCGTCCATTCCCGCGCGCAGGACGGCATCGACGCGCCGCCCGTCGTCGTCGAGGTGCATCTGTCCGGCGGCCTGCCGGGCACGTCGATCGTAGGCCTGCCCGAAACCGCCGTGAAGGAATCGCGCGATCGCGTGCGCGTCGCGATTCAAAATACCCACCTGGACTATCCCGCGCGCCGCGTGACGGTGAATCTCGCGCCTGCCGACCTGCCGAAGGACGGCGGGCGCTTCGACCTGCCGATCGCGCTCGGCATACTCGCCGCGTCCGGCCACGTCCCGCACGCGGCGCTGGCGCGGTGCGAGTTTTTCGGCGAACTGGCGTTGAGCGGCGACCTGCGCGCCGTCGTCGGCCTGCTGCCGGCCCTGCTCAGGGCGCGCGAACTCGGCCGCACCGCGATCGTGCCGCGCGCGAACGCCGCCGAAGCGGCGCTGGTCGCCGACGCCGACGTGCGCGTCGCCGACAACCTGTTGGAGGTCTGCGCGTTCCTGTGCGGACGCGGCGAGCTGCCGCGCGCACCCTCGGCGCGATCGAGCGGCGCGGTCGACGGCGAGTACGATCTCGCCGACGTGCGCGGACAGGCGCAGGCGCGACGTGCGCTGGAAATCGCGGCAGTCGGCGGCCATCACCTGTTGTTCGTCGGCCCGCCCGGCACCGGCAAGACGATGCTTGCCAGCCGCCTGCCCGGCCTGCTGCCGCCGCTCGCCGACGACGAGGCGCTCGCGTCGTGCGCCGTGCGTTCGGTCGCGGGGCAGGGCGTCGATCTCGCGCGCTGGCGCACGCGTCCGTTTCGCGCCCCGCATCACACCGCGTCGGCCGTCGCGCTGGTCGGCGGCGGCGCGCAGCCGCGCCCCGGCGAGATCAGCCTGTCGCATCACGGCGTCTTGTTTCTCGACGAGCTGCCGGAGTTCGACCGGCACGTGCTCGAAGTGCTGCGCGAACCGCTCGAAAGCGGGCGGGTGCTGATTTCGCGCGCGGCACGGCAGGCGGAATTTCCGGCGCGATTTCAGCTCGTCGCCGCGATGAATCCCTGCCCCTGCGGCTATGCCGGCGACCCGAGCGGACGCTGCGTGTGTACGCCCGATCAGGTGCAGCGCTATCGCGGCAAGGTGTCGGGGCCGCTGCTCGATCGCATCGATTTGCAACTGGAAGTGCCGCGCGTGCCGCTCGCCGAATTGAACGCGACGGCGGGCACCGGCGAAAACAGCGCGGCCGTACGTGCGCGCGTCGTCGCCGCGCGCGATCGCCAGCTGGCGCGCGCCGGCAAGCCGAACGCGTTGCTCGGCAACGCCGAAGTGGAGCGCGATTGCGTGTTGACCGACGCGGATCGGCGTCTGCTCGAACGCGCGGTCGATCGCTTCGGCCTGTCGGCGCGCGCGTACCACCGGCTGCTGCGCGTGGCGCGCAGCATCGCCGATCTCGCCGGCGAGCCGCGCATCGCGACGCCCCATCTGAGCGAAGCGATACAGCTTCGGCGCATGGAGGCGCGGCGATGAAGGATTTCCTGCGGATTGTGTATCGCACAAAAATGTGCGATCTTATTTGGGCGACATCGCCATGAACACGATGGATTTCGTCGCGGTAGTCAAGGATGAAGCGGCGCGCCTTGGCTATTCGTTCGAGGTGGTCAAGAACCGCGGCAAGGGATCGCATCGCATGGTTCATGTCGGCGGGCGCAAATCCACCGTGCCGTTCGCGAGCGGCGACATTCCGCTCGGCACGCGGCGCGCGATTTTGAAACAGCTGCGGCTCGATCCGGCTCTGGCGAGCCGTCAGACGAGGTGACAAGTGATTTATCGATACCCGGTAACGCTCAGGCACGAGGCGGGCGACGACGCCTGGACGGCGACGTTTCCCGATTTTCCCGAAGCGATCACGTACGGCGAATCGGTCGATGCGGCGCTGATCGCCGCGATCGACGCTCTCGACGAAGCGCTCGCCTCGCGCGTGCACGGCGACGAGACGATTCCGCCGCCGTCGCGCATCCGCAAGTACGCGGTCGAGCCGTCGCTGCTGATTGCCGCGAAGGTCGCGCTGTACGAGACGGTTGCCGCCGCCGGCATCCGCAAGACGTGGCTCGCACGCCGTCTCGACGTGAACGAGAACGAAGTGCGGCGCATGCTCGATCCCTATCACGCAACGAAGCTCTCGCGCATCGAGCGTGCACTGGCGCTGCTCGGCAAGCGCCTGTCGGTCAGCGTCGTCGACGCACCGAGCGGCACAACGGTGCGCTGATCGCGGACCGCACGCGGTCGGCTCGTCGCGAACGGGCGCGCCGCCGCGCCGTCCGCCGCATGCGGTCGGGACGGCGCTTGAGCGCGCGGCGAACGCCCATAGAATGCCGTCAGTGCATCAACCGAGCGTTCGAATGTCCGACGGTTCCATCGATACCGCCCGAGCCGCGACCGAACGCGGCGGGCTGCGCGCCGTGCTCGCGGCGCTGCCGCGGGGTGACGCGCGTGCCGTGCTCGCGATCGTCGTGGCGACGTCGGGCTCGACCTATCGCAAGCCCGGCGCGCTGATCGTCCTCGGCGAGGGTGCGCGCGAGGGCTGGCTGTCGGGCGGCTGTCTCGAGGCCGAGCTCGAACTCGCCGGCCGCGAAACGCTGGCCGCAGGTGCGCCGCGACGCGTGAGCTTCAACACGCAGGGCGACGACGACCTCGTCTTCGGTTCGGCGTCGGGCTGTCGCGGAGAAATTCATTTGTTGTTGCTGCCGGTCGATGCCCGCGCGCCGCTGGTCGAAGCGCTGCGCGCGTTCGATGCAGGCGGCGCCGCGCTCGAACTCGAACTGCGCGAAGACGGCGCCGGCCGCGCGGCGCTCGACGGCCGCCGGTGGCAGTGGTCCGCGACGTTCCCGAGCGCGACGTCGACCGCATGGTCGCTACGGCTCGCGCCGCCGCCGCGCGTGCTGCTGCTCGGCGCCGGTCCGGAAACCGCCACCCTCGTGCGCTACGCGCAGGCGCTCGGCTGGCGCGTCGACGCGGTCGAGCAGCGAGGCCGCTGGCACGACGCCGTGCGCTTCGCCGACAGCCGCAGCGCCGCGGCGCCGCGCGACGTCGCCGCGCTTGCCGCCGGCTGCGACGCGGCGATCGTCATGAGCCACCACTACAGCAACGATCGCGACTATCTCGCCGCCCTCGCGCAGGTCGACGTCGCGTTCGTCGGCCTGCTCGGTCCGCCGGCGCGACGCGACGCGTTGCTCGCCGAACTCGGACCCGACGTCGGCGCGCGCCTGCGACCGCGCCTGCACGCGCCGGTCGGTCTGCGCCTCGGCGGCGAAGGCCCCGAGGCGATCGCGCTCGCCATCGTCGCGGGCCTGCAGCAGCACTTCGCGACCGCACACTCGTGAGCGCCGCGCCGCACGGTCTCGTGCTGCTCGCAGCCGGCGCGTCGCGACGGCTCGGCAGACCCAAGCAGCTCGTCGTCGTCGACGGCGAAACGCTCGTGCGCCGCGCCGCGCACGGCGGCCTCGCTACCGCGCCGCTCGACGCGGTCATCGTGCTCGGTCACGCCGCCGGCGACATCGGCGCGGCGGTTGCCGACCTGCCGCTGCGCGCGGTCGTCGCGGACGACTGGCGCGAAGGCATGGGCGCGTCGCTCGCATGCGGCGTCGCGATGCTGGACGAGCGCTGCGACGGCGTGCTCGTGCTGCTGTGCGATCAACCGGCCCTCGATGCGGCGCATTGCATCGCGCTCGTCGACACATGGCGCGCGCGGCGCACCGCCGCGGCGGCCAGCGCGTATGCCGGCGTGCTCGGCGTTCCGGCCGTGCTGCCGCGCGCGTGGCTGGCCGAGCCCGGCGCGCTCGCCGGCGATCACGGTGCGCGCGAGTTGTTGCGATCGGCGGCCCGGCACGTCGTTGCCGTCGACGCGCCGGCGCTCGCGCGCGACGTCGACCGCGTCGGCGATCTGCCTGTCGACCCGTAGTTGGCCGATCACGCCGCAAGTACGACGCTTTTCGTCAAAACTAACTTGTTTTTTACCATTTGACCACGACTTTCGTCCTATTCAACAGTGACTTACGAGCGCCGATAATCCATACCAACCGATCGGTCAGTGCGATTTTGATGTCGTGACCCTGCTGGCGCCCGCGTTAGAAACTACCGACAAGTCGGCAATGACGCGGATCTTGCTCGAGGCGGAAGCGTTGTTCGCCGAGCATGGCTTCGACGGGGTTTCGATCAACGAGGTCGCCTGTGCGTCGGGCGTATGCAAGGCCAATGTTTTCCACCATTTCGCGACGAAGCAGGAACTGTACGAGCGCGTGCTCTGGCAGGCCTGCGAAAACTTCAGCCGATCGTTCGACCGGCTGCAGCTAGCGGAAACGGGACTCGCGGCGCGTTTGACCGCGCTGGTGGAATGGCACGAAGCCTTTCTGCGCGAACGACCGAACGGTACGCGCCTGATCTTGCGCGAGTTGACGGGTTCGCCGACGGCTTTGGCACAAAGCGCGGTGTTTCCGCTGATCCGCAGCAACTTCGAACGCGTGGTTGCGCTTCTGGCCGAGGCATCGGACGAGTTGCGCGAGGGCATCAGCCCGGCTCTTGTGGCCAAGCTCGTGCTTTCGCTCAACCTGTTCGGATTTCAGACCGAGCAGCTGGACGGACGGTTGATGACGGTCGGTTCGCTGGCCGCTCGACCGGAACTGCGGCGGCAATGGATCGATCTGCTGCTGCACGGAATACAAAGGTAAAAATAGTTTCATCTGCGGGCACGGACGCGCCGTCAAAGGTTTTCCTTGGCTCCGTTCGCTGCGCTCCTCCCTGCCCTCCGTTGCATGGCGAGCGGGGCCAGGGAAACTCGCAAGGGTCGCCATTCGACCATCGTCGAACGCAACGCCGGGTTGATGATGCGAAACGCATCCCCAACTCGTTGGACGACACAGTTCCCCGCCTGCCCGGTATCGGCTGACTCCCTCCTCCCCCCGATCACCGATACCGGGACAGGCACTTGAAAACGAAGGCCCGGGCGCGAAACGCCCGGGCTTTTTCTTTGCGCGGCGCTTGGGGATGCCGCAGTTTGCCTTTGTCGCAATGTGGCGCGGCGCGAAGCCCGCCGCATCGGCGGGCTTCGCGCCGGCGGATCAGCGTTTTGCGTGCGCGGGGATGCGATCGGCGAGCACGAGCGGCACTTCGCCGCCGTCGGCGAATGCGAGCGGCACGGTCGTTCCGGCCGGCGTCGCGCGCAGGTATTCGCGCCAGGCCGCGAGCGTGCGCGCGCCGACCGCTTCCCCGGCGATCCGCGCGATACGGCGGTCGGCCTTGATGCCCGCACGCTCGGCCGCGCTGCCCCGCGCGACGGCGGCGATCTTCAGCGCGTCGCCGTCGGCCAGCAGCCACAGGCCGCTGCGGTCGAACGCTTCGGGCTCGCCGTAGCGCGCGTTCGGTTCGAGATACATGCGCTTGCGCTCGTAGTCGAAGCTGACCGTGAAGCGGCGCAACGTGCCGCCGCCGAGATTGGCGCCGGCGTCGGGGCTCGCGAACGCGCCCTTGTCGCCGGTGAACAGGTCGGCGGCGACGTCGTCGATCGCAAGATTCCCCAATTGCAATTTGCCCAAACGCGCCGGCCGCGTATACGACGGTCCGCCGACGCCCCAGCCGCCGACCGCTTCGGGCGCCGCATCGAGCCGGCGCACGAGGTCGTGCTGCTTCGCATACGGCGAATGGAAGCTCAGCGATGCACGCGAGCCGGTGTCGACGGTCAGCCGTACGGGCTTGCCGTCGGCCTTGCCCTCAATGATCGGAATGCGGTCCGACAGCGTGAAGGCCAGCTCCGTCGCGCCTTCGGGCGCCTTGAACCGGGCCGGTTCGGTCAGCGTGAGCTTGCCCGCCGCGTAGTCGATGCGGACGCCGAAACGGCGGAACACTTCGTAGCCGACGATGCCGTCGACCGGCACGCCTTCCACCTGCGGGAACGGCCCGAGGTCGATCACGTAGAACGTCGGCGCGTCGACCGTCAGCGCGCCGAGCTTGAGCTCGCGCGCCTGCGCGAACGCGAGGTCGACCTGCCGCTCGCCGACGCCGCGCGCGGCGAGCTTGCCTTCGCTCGCGAGCCCTAGCTTCGCCGCGGCCGACGGCAGCACGATGTTGAGGCCGCCGGTGTCGACCAGGAGACGCACCGGCTTGCCGTCGATCTCGCCGTCGACGTAGATGTGATTGTTGACGAGGTCGAAGTCGAGCGTCGTCGCGCCGCCGGCGATGCGTGCCGTGTCCCGCGACATTTTGGGAACGGCGAACGCGGCGCCGTCGATCGGCGCATCGATTTTTGCGGATTGAAGCTGCACGGTCGTGCGCGAGCGCTCGTCGCCGCGATCGGAAATTGTGCGAAACGGCAGTTTTGCACCGTCGACGTCGCGCCAGTCCTCATAGCGCGTCACGATCGTGTCCTGGCCGCTGCGCATGACGCTGCGCACCATGAGCCGGCTGTCGGCGTCGAACCACAGCGTCAACGCAACGCCCCCCGGCGGCGTTACGGCGACGGTCCGAAAGTGACGTCCGTCGTCGGTGACGTCCTCGACCGGGCCGAGCGCGGCGCCCAGCGCATCCGCCCGGTAGTAGCCCCGACGCGTCAGCCACGCCTCGGAGGCATTGCGTTGCTTCGCTTCGGGGGTATCCTGCACGGCGACTTCGCCGCCGGGATCGAGCGCCCAGCCATGCTCGCCGTCATAACCTTCAGCGCCTTTCACGACACCAAGGTCATAGCGGGTGACCCGGTGTCCGGCTTGAAGGCTTTCGGCCGTTTGCAACGTACCGGACAAGCCGCCGACGGAGAGGGTGCCGTCGGCGACCACGGACGTTGCGCGGTCCCAGCGATCGCCGCCGGAGGCGGCCTTGAAGTCGGCGAAAAGTCCGAGCGCGCCGGAGGCCGAGGCGATGGACGGTAGTAGAAAAGCGCACCAGAGTTTAGGAACAATCCACCTCGCCAGCATGTGCACCTCGTTCGGTTCGGACCGTCCCGGTCCGCGCGGGGCCGGCGGGAACCGGCATAGATTGAATTTTCAAATCACTTTTCAATATAGGCAACCCAACCGATGGCACAGAAACAAAAGCTGCACCCGCTCAGCAAAAAGTCGCAGATCGACGCGCTGGCCGCCCCGGCGCGCCTGGAGATCATCGACACCATCGAAGGCTTGGGCCAGGAAGCCACCGTCGCCGACATTGCCAAGCAACTGGGCAAGCCGGCCGACAGCCTCTATTACCACTTGCGCGTGCTGGTCAAAGCCGGCCTCGTGACCGAGCTGCCGGATGCCGGCAACGGACGCCGCTATCTGTCGGCCGCCGGTCGCAATGCGCGCCTGAACCTGCGCTACGAGCCCGGCAAGGCCGCGCACTCGGCGTCGGTCAACCGCGTCGTCAACGGCCTCTTGCGCATCGCCGGACGCGATTTCGAACGCGCGATCGCGCGGCCGGACGTCGTGGCCGAGGGCGAGCTGCGCGAGCTGTGGGGCAGCCGCACCAAGGGATGGGTCAGCGACCGGGAGCTGGCCGAGGTCAACAAGCTGCTGACCCGGCTCGGCGCGCTGCTGCACAAGAAGCGCGACGCGCGCCGCACGCGGCTGATCTCGCTCGCCTGGGTGCTCGCGCCGATCGACGCGCAGCCGGCGCGGCGCGGCGCCGACGAATAGACCGGCGGTCGCTCGGGGAAGCGCGACCGCAGGTTCCGGCGGCGACCAGGTCGCCGGCTCGCCAGGGAGAGAAACGCACAAAGCAAAAGGCGCCCAATGGGCGCCTTTTGTCTTTGAAGACAACGCAAGAATCGCAACGTGACGGCCACGGGCCGGAGCGGCAAGGAAAAAGGCGCCCGGAGGCGCCTTTTTCGGCGAATGCATTGGCGCATCCCTGCACCGCGGCGCGCCGTGCGCATCCCGCACGACAGGCCAACCTTGCTCCCGTAACCGCTTCCTGCGACGCATCCTTGCGCCCGCGAGCTTCCTTGCCGCCGACCGTCGCTCAGCGAGCGACGTTGTAGGTCCAGCCGCGCGTCCAGTCGTCGTTCTGGTCGCGGAAGGCGCCGATGTACGACGTCGGGGTGAACCACGCTTCGGTCGTGTTCTGCGCGCCGCCGTCGATCAGCGGCGAGCCGGCCTTCGGCAGGTAGCCCTGCAGCGCCGGGTCGCCCTTGAGGTTGCCGGCCTGCGCGTTGAAGAACGCCTCGGAGGTCCACGGCGCCGTCGCGTCCTGGCCGAACTGCGGATCGCACGCATACGCCACGTGGTCGATCGTCAGCGTGCCGGTCAGCGCGGTCGGCGTGCCGGCCGCGGCGAACGTCGGCGCGTTGGCCATGTACTGGCAGCCCTTCTTGAAGCCGACGAACACCGAGTTCTTGATGTGGCCGCCGGTGCCTTCCTTGAGGTAGACGCCGTAGCCGCCCTGACCGTTGCCGATCATGGTGAGATTCGCCACGCTGGGGATCGCGCGCGGCAGGGCGTCCTGGTTCGCGTTCTGGTTCGACGCTTCGATGCCGTTGTCTTCGCCGAAGCCAGTGCCGTTCTGCAGCAGCACGTACTGGATGTGGCCGCTGTAGCCTTCGTCCCAGTCGAGACCGTCGTCGCCGCCTTCGGTCACCACGGCATGCTTGACGTTGACCGTGCCGCCGAAGAATTCGAAGCCGTCGTCCTTGCCGCGATAAGCCTGCAGGTGATGCGCCACCGTGCCGTCGCCAACCGACTGGAAAGTGAACGAGTTCACTTCGCGGCCGGTGGTAAAGATGTAACCGGCGTAGCGCGACTGGATGTACGCCAGCACGCCGGAGTTGTCGTGCGCGTTGTTGCCGCCGTAGCGCAGCGTCGGGTCGAACTCGCTGCGGCAGTCGAACGGCGCGGTCAGGCACTTGTTGTTCGGCGCATTGCCGGAGACGACGATGCCGCCCCAGTCGCCGGCCTTGGGCTGGCCGCCCGGAACGCCGTCGAGCGGGCTGGTAAAGATGATCGGCGCGTACGGCGTGCCGTTGGCGAAGATCTTCGAACCCGGTTCGACGTAGAGGTAGTCGGCCGCCTGGCCCGAACCGGTGATCAGCGTGCCCGGTTCGATCGTGAGGTTGACCTTGTTCGCGTTGTCAGTGCCGACCTTGACGAGGCCCTTGAGGACCCACGTCGTTTCGTTCGTGAGCGTCATGTTGCTGGCGATCGTGCCGGTGATCTGGCAGGTGCGCTCGGCCGACGCGACGGGGGTGGAACCGGTCGGGCACGCGGTGAACTTGCGCTTCTGCACGCAGCGGTCGTTGACGGTCGGGATGCCGGCCGACGCGACGTAGTCGCCGCTGGCGACGAGCGTCTGGGTCGAGTTCGGCAGGCCGGTCGCGGCGTTCGGCTTGAGCGCGATCTTGAGTTCGCCGCAAGCCGTCAGTT
The DNA here is from genome assembly GCF_025717065.2 of Tahibacter soli. Classification (GTDB taxonomy): domain Bacteria; phylum Pseudomonadota; class Gammaproteobacteria; order Xanthomonadales; family Rhodanobacteraceae; genus Tahibacter; species Tahibacter soli. Next base: position 721,305 of record NZ_JAOVZO020000018.1, read on the forward strand.
CGACGTCCATCGTGCCGACGATGTTCGTCTGCACGGCGTTCGGCCAGTTGTCGTCGAAGCGGCCGCCGTTCGGCATCGCCATCGGCACGCCGGTCTTCTTGAATTCGAATTCCTTGACGTCGAAGTTCGTCGTCACCCAGACCTGCTTGCCGGTCTGGTCGTACGCGGCGCCGTACAAGTACAGAATGCCGTCGCCGTTCGGCTTGGCGATGTAGTCGACGACCCAGCCGCGGCCGGCGTGCGCGGCGTCGGCGTACAGACCGTCGATCGCGTCGCTGAAACGCACCGCGGCGTTGGCCGCCGGCATGAGGAACATCGCGGCGAGCGCGCTGCCGAGCACGCTCTTAGTCATCGTCGTCAATCGCATGTCGTGAACCCTGTCTTGGCGGAACGAAAGTCGCTGCGGTCTCGCGGACCGCAACGGCGGTGGTAGACGGCCAAGTTAGCGACGGCGCGTTACCGTACCTGTGCGTTGCGGTTACGCTTTTGCTGCGGTTTCGTGTCCGCCTGAGGTCGGGTTACGGCTTCCACTCGAGGCTGACGAGCACCGAGCGGCCCTTGCGGTATTCGCGCGTTTCTTCCGGCCCCTGCGTGTAGCGCACCTCGGGATCGAGCAGGTTGCGCAGGCGCAGCTTGAACGTCCACGCCGTCGCGAACTGCAGGCGGTACTGGAAGTCGAGCTGGCGGAACGCTTCTTCGTAGATGTCCGGCTGGCCGGCGACGCCGACCGCGGCGATGCGGCGGCCCGACACGTTGTACAGCAGCGTCGCCTCGCTCGAACCGTCGCCCGACTGGTGGCCGAGTTGCAGGTTCGTGACATACGGCGACTGTCCCTGCATCGGCCGGTTGAGATTCGTCTGGAAGCTCGCGCGCTCGGGATCGAGCGTGATGTCCGACTTGATCCGCGCGTAGTTGAAGCCGACGTACCAGTTGGCCCAGTCGCCGTGGATCGAGCGGAAGCCCGGCCAGTCGGCGACGAATTCGAGGCCCTTGGTCACGTCGAATTCGATGCCGTAGTTGCGCGCCGACTGCGCGTTGTCGAGCGTCAGCAGCACGCCGGTGCCCGGCAGGCGCGTCTTTTCGATCGGCGATTCGAATTCTTTGAGGAACGCGCCGACGGAAATGCTCTCGACCGGCGAGAAGTAGTACTCCCAGCGCAGGTCGTAGTTCTTGATGCTCGCGCTTTCAAGTTCCGGATTGCCGACCACCTGCACGTCGAGCAGCGGATCGAGGTACGGGGCCGGCGACAGCTCGCGGAAGTCCGGCCGCGACAGCGTTTCGGAATAGCTCGCACGCAGCTGCGCGTCCGCGCTGTACGCCCACGTGAACGCGGCCGACGGCAGCGTCCTGGACGCATCTTCGCCGGCGACGACCGGCGGCGCCTCGGGATTCGACAGCGAGAACGTCGTGACCTTCTGGTCGTTCTTCTCGCGCCGCGCGCCGACCGCGATGCGGTACTTCGACGCGATGTTCGCATCGAGCGCGACGAAGAACGCGGAAAGATCCTGGCTCGCGAAATAGTTGTCGGTCGGCAGCGTCGTCTCGGAGAGCACGAAGCCGTCGGGGCCGATGTGCGCCGGATCGAGAATCTGATCGAGCGGCAGGCCGAGCAGGTTCGGGTCGCGCGCGAGCGGACCGGCCGCGCTGAACGAGAAGCTGCGGATCGCCGCGTCGCGGTCGCGCTCGACGCGCTCGCCGCCGGCCGACACATCGAGCGTCGAGCCGCCGAGGTCGAACGGCAGCTTCGCCTTGACCGACAGGTCGCGCTGGTGGTCGTCGAGCTGCGCCCAGGTCAGCTGGTTGGAGTCCGAGCGCTGCGAGAACGAGTACGTGCCGTCGTCGTCGAGATCGTAGCGGTACTTGCGCGTGGCCGGCTCGTCGCGCGTGGCGCGCGCCAGCGTGTACTGCCAGTCGAGCGACAGGTCGCCCGCCGACGGAAACAGATGGTTGCCGCCGAACTGCTGCGCGAACAGCTGGTTCTCGGTCCAGCGCAGTTCGGTGAAGCGCGCTTCCTGGTCGTCCTGCACGCCGGTCGACAGTTTCGTGCGGTCTTCGCTCTGGCGCAGCAGCACGCTCGTCGCGTTGAAGCGGTGCTGCGGACTCAGCTCGTAGCCGAGATTCAAAAAAGCGGAAAAATCGACATTGCGGCGCGTGTCGTCGACGGCGAGATGGTCGGCGAGTTCGAGACCCGCGTTCGACGCCTGGAACGTGCGGCGGACCTCCTCGTTGCGATCCCATGCCTGGTTGTAGCGGAATGCGCCGATCACGCCGAACTTGCCGGCGTCGCCGAAATCCCAGCGGTTGCCGATCGCGCCCGAGAGGCCGGTTTCCGGCGTCATCGATTCGCGCGACGTGTCGAAGCCGGCCTTGGCCACGTCTTCGCCGTAGCGCTCGAGCTCCGCCGGCGACGCGCCGGTCGGGTTGAGCGGCGACTGCGGCCGCAGCACGCGACCACCGCTCGTCGCGTCGGCGAGCGAGGCGGGCAGGTCGCGCGAACCGTCGTCGTGGCCGGTCCAGTCGTGATCGCCGCCCGAATAGCGGTAGCCGTCCTTGAACGTCGTGCCTTCCTGCCAGCCCAGCGTGCCCGACAGACGGAAGAAGAACTTCGTCGGCACGTCGCGCGTGCGCAGCTGCACCGCGCCGCCGCCGAATTCGCCGGGCATGTCCGGCGTATAGCCCTTCTGCACGACGACGCCGTCGAGGAGGTCGGTCGGAAACAGGTCGAGCGGCACGACGCGGCGCGTCGGATCGGGACTCGGAATCTGCGCGCCGTTGAGCGTCACGCTCGAATAGCGCTCGCCCAGACCGCGCACGTAGATGAAGCGGCCGTCGACGAGCGTCAGGCCGGTGACGCGCTTCAGCGTCGTCGCAGCATCGGAATCGCCGGTACGCGCGATCTGCTCGGCGCCGAGCGTTTCGGAAACGACCGCCGAGGCGCGCTTTTCGTCGAGATACAGTGCCTGGCCGCCACGCTGGTACGCGCCCTGTACATGCACGCCTTCGAGCTTCTGCGTGTCGTCGCCCGCGGGCGTCGAAGGATCGGGCGCGACGGCATCGGGTGCGATCACATCGGGTGCGATTACATCCGGCGACGCGGCGAGCGGCGACGCGTCGGCGTTGCCGTCGGCCGGCTGCGCGGCGAAGGCGGGACCGTGCAGCGCGGCGGCAAGCAGAACGGACAGGACGGTGCGGCGCAACGGCAGGTGGCTGGTCTTCATCGGATTTCCGGAACGAACGAAGGCGCCGCGCGCGCTGTCGTCGCGCGCCGCGGAGCGGGTTTTCGGGCGGGCCAGCCTAGGCGGTACGGGTTGCGGTTTCGTGACTGCGGCAAGTCAGGGAACGCCGCTTGCGGTCGCGGTTTTCAAGGGTTTTTCAGGCGCTTGACGCGCGGTTATTCACATCGCGGCGACGCTGTGCCCGCCAGTGCGCGCGACCAGGCCAAAAGTCACGACGGCATGTTCCAGAGTGCTGTTTTATCTGCTGATTTTGGCGAGCTCTTCACGCCGTCACGACGCATGTGAAGCGCGTCACAAGCGCCGGCCGCAACGTTGCCCACAAAGTTATCCACAAGCCCGCGCACAGCCCGAGTTTGCTTGACGCTCAAGCCGTTGGTTCGCGGTTCTGTCATCAAACGGAGATACACCGGCCAACCCCGCAGGCGTTAACGAATTGTTGCAGTGCGAAACGCACGCTCGCGGCATGCTTGCTCGCGCGACTACAATCGCGTCCTTTCTTTGCAACGGCCCCACCCGTGAAAGACTTTCTTCGCGACCAGGTGCTGCAGGCGCTCGCCGACCTGCAGCGCAACGGCAGCGTGCCCGAATCGGTCCCCACCGCCTTCGTGATCGAGCGCACGCGCAACAAGGACCACGGCGATTTCGCCGCGAACGCCGCGCTCCTGATGTCCAAGGCCGCGGGCCGGAAGCCGCGCGAACTCGCCGAGGCGCTCGTCGGCGCGCTGCCGGCGTCGCCGGCGATCGCGAAGGTCGAGATCGCGGGCCCGGGTTTCATCAATTTCTTCCTCTCGCCCGAGGCGTACCGCGCGCAGGTGCGCGACGTGCTCGCTCGGGGCGCCGCGTACGGCCGCAACGACGCCGGCGGCGGCAGGAAGGTGCAGATCGAATTCGTGTCGGCGAACCCGACCGGCCCGCTGCACGTCGGCCACGGGCGCGGCGCGGCGGTCGGCGACTGCCTCGCGCGCCTCCTCGAAGCCACCGGCTGGAACGTCAGCCGCGAGTTCTACTACAACGACGCCGGCCAGCAGATCGAAAACCTCACGACGTCGGTACAGCTGCGCGCGAAGGGCGTTGCGCCGGGCGACGCCGGCTGGCCGGAAGACGGCTACCGCGGCGAGTACATCAACGACGTGGCGCAGAGCTATCTCGCCGGCGACACGGTGCATGCCGACGACCGGCACGTGACCGGCGCGAAAGATCCCGACGACCGCGATGCGATCCGCGACTTCGCCGTTGCCTACCTGCGCCACGTGCAGGACGTCGACCTCAAGGCGTTCGGCGTGAACTTCGACGTGTTCTATCTGGAATCGTCGCTGTACACCGAAGGCAAGGTCGAAGAGACCGTCAAGGCGCTCGTCGACGCGGGCCACACCTACGAAGAGGACGGCGCGCTGTGGCTGCGCACGACCGATTTCGGCGACGACAAGGACCGCGTCATGCGCAAGGCGCAGGGCGGCTACACGTATTTCCTGCCCGACATCGCGTACCACAAGACGAAGTGGCAGCGCGGCTACGGCCGCGTGATCAACGAGCAGGGCGCCGATCATCATTCGACCGTCACGCGCGTGCGCGCGGGCCTGCAGGCGCTCGACGCCGGCATTCCGAAAGGCTGGCCCGAGTACGTACTGCACCAGATGGTCACGGTGATGCGCGGCGGCGAGGAAGTGAAGCTCGGAAAGCGCGCCGGCGGCTACGTGACGCTCGGCGATCTCATCGACGAGGTCGGCGCCGACGCGACGCGTTGGTTCCTGACCTCGCGCAAGGCCGATTCGCAGCTGACGTTCGACATCGATGTCGCGCGCGAGCAGTCGAACGACAATCCCGTGTACTACGTGCAGTACGCGCATGCTCGCGTCTGCAGCGTGCGGCGCCAGCTCGGCGAGCGCGGCCTCGAATGGAACCGCGACAACGGCCTGGCGAAGCTCGACCGGCTCGACGCCGCGCACGAACAGGACGTGATGGTCGCGCTGTCGAAGTTCCCGGAGCTCGTCGACGTGGCCGCGACGAACCTCGAGCCGCATCTGGTGGCGACGTATCTGTACGAACTCGCCGCCGCGTTTCACGCCTGGTACAACGCGCACCATTTCATCGTCGACGACGCCGACCTGCGCGACGCGCGGCTCGCGCTGGCCGAAGCCGCGCGCATCGTGCTCGCGAACGGCCTGGACCTCCTCGGCATGGGCGCGCCGGAAAGCATGTAACGACGGCGCCGCGGGCCATCGCGTCCGCGGCGTGAGAGGAAAGCGTGCGAGAGGGCAGGAGCCTTCAGGTCGTCGTCACGACCGATCCGCACAATCACCGCGGCAACGCGAGAACGGAGCGACAGATGGCGGCAAAACGCAAACAGGCGACGCGTACCGGCAACGGCGGCAATCCATGGCCGTTCTGGGTACCGTTCGCGCTCGGCGTGCTGCTCGGCCTCGGCTTCGCGGTCGTCGCGCTGTACAAGGGCTGGGCGCCGATCCTGCGCAAGGCGAACGTGCCGCAGCCGAACCCGGAAGCGACCGCGCCCAAGCCGAGCGAGCCGGCCGTCGCCGACGACGCGAAGAAACCCGCGGCGCCGAAGAAGACCTACGACTTCTATTCGGTGCTGCCGGAAATGGAGGTCGTGATTCCCGACGCCGAGCTCTCGGCCAAGGCGCGCGCCGAACAGCAGCGCCTGCAGAGCGCCGCGACGACGCCCGCACCGAACGCGACGACCGCGCCGGCAACCGTCGCGACCGCGCCGGCCGCCGGTGCGCGCTACGTACTGCAGGCCGGCTCGTATCCCGAAGCGAAAGCCGCCGAAGAAGTGAAGGCCAAGCTCGCGCTGCTCGGTTTCGTCGCGCGCGTGCAGCCGGTCACCGTCAACGGCAAGACGTGGCATCGCGTGCGCGTCGGCCCGTATGCGAGCGCGAGCGACGTCGAAAGCGCCAAGCAGTCGCTCAGCGAGAACGGGGTCAACGCGATCGCGTTGAAGGATTCCGGCCCGGATCAGTAGGCGTTGCGGCGACGACGTCGCAACGCGTAGCCGCCGAACAGCGCAAGCGTCGTCGCCGTCAGCGCGAGAGAAGCGACGCCGAGCGAAGGGATCGGTGTGTCGGCAATCCCTGTGCCGACGACGACGGACGCCGCGATCGGTGCGCAGTCGGAAATGCCGAGACCGATATCCGTGTTGTCGACGCGCAGACGGACCTGTACTGCGTACGTGCCATTCGGCAATGCCTCGAGCGGAATTCTCAACAGCGTGCGTGGCGGCGGTACGCCGATGCCACCCGTATCCTGGGCGATGGCGTCGACGACTAGCGTCGAACCGGAAAGTGCCTGGGTGGACGAATCCAGCGCGTATAGTGCCGGCCCGCCGATCAACGCCGCAAACGGCGTACCGGCGGCCGGGTGCGGTGGGTCGAACACCAGCGAATCCGGCCACGGCTGCAACGGGGCTGCATAAAAGCACTGCGCCGTTGCAACACCGGATTGACACAGCAACAGCAGAGCGATCGTTGCCGGTGCACTGATCCCTGTACGCATTCGTCGCTCTCACTCGGCTGTTTCCCGGTAGACGCGCATATCGCGACGCGCCCCCAAAACAGCAACGGGCTCTGTCGAGCCCGTTGCTGTCATGCCGACGCCGGCACCGACTACTGCTCGAAGCCGTCCTCGAAAATGAAGTCGGACGTCAGCTTGAACACCTGTCCGTTGCCTTGTCCCACGTAGACGTTGCCGGCCTGGTCTTCGCCGAAGCCGTAGATGCCGCTCGACGAAAGACCGGTATCGTTCTGCCCGCCGGCGTCCCAGGTCGGGGTCAGCGTGCTGTCGGCCCACCAGAGCTTGCCGGTGCACGAGTCGCTATAGAAATACGTGCCGCGCATCGGCGCGATCGGACCGCGGAACACGAAGCCGCCGACGACGGCGCAGTCGCCGGCCGCGTGGCTGTACTCGATCACCGGCGCGATCGTCGACGTCGTCGCCGGGCAGTTCGTGCCGGAACCCGACGTCGTGAAGTAGTGGCGGCCCTCGCAGCGGCTCCAGCCGTGGTCGAGCCCGCCCGCGATGCCCGCCGCCTCGACCGTCACTTCCTCGTAGTTGCCCTGACCGACATCGCCGATGATCATGCGGCCGTTGGCGCGATCGAAGCTCCAGCGCCACGGATTGCGAAAGCCGTGCGACCAGATCTCGTCGCAGGTGTTGCTGGTGCCCGTGTGCGGATTGCTCGCCGGAATCGCGTATTCGAGCGGGTTGACGCCGTTCGAGCCGCACATGTCGGCCGTCGCCGTGCCGCCGCGCGTATCGACGTCGATGCGCAGCATCTTGCCGAGGAGGTAGTACTGCGTGCCGCTCGGATTGGTGCCGCAGCTGTTGCGATTGCTGTCCGCCGGCTTCTTCCACAGGCATTCGGCGAAGCCGTGCGGATTGTTCTGCGCGCCGCTGTCGCCGGAAGAAATGTACAAGTATCCGTCCGCCCCGAAGTGGATGTCGCCGCCGTTGTGATTGCCGGCGAGATCCGGGATGCGAAGAACGATCGTACCGTTCGTGTCGGCGACGTCCGAATCCGGGGTCGGCACGGTGTAGCGCGCGACGACCTGGTCCGGCGACGTGCCGAGCCGCTCGTCGGCGGCCGGGCGGGTGTAAAAAATATAGAACTCGGTATTGTGCGCCAGATCCGGCTTGCCGAAGTTCGGGTGGAACGCAAGACCGAGCAGGCCGCTTTCGCTGCTCGTCGTGACGGCGCGCGTCAGGAACGGCGTCGTGAGCAGCGTGCCGTTCTTGACGACGCGGATCGTGCCGCCCTTCTGCACGATGAAAACGCGATTGCTGCCGTCGTTCGGCGCGCGGATCGCGACCGGCGTCGAGAACGTCGTCGACGCGTTCGGAAAACGCGTCATGGCGAGATCGGGCGGCGGCGCCGCCATCGCGTTCAGGGCCAGCGCGGCGAGGCCCGTCCCCGCCAACCACTTGATGATGCGCATCTTCGTTCCCTCCGAGTGATAAACCGAGTGTGCGCCCGCGATCGCGTCGCCAGCCAGCGCGGCAATGTGCCGGCTACTGTTCGAAACCGTCCTCGAAGATGAGGTCGGAACCGAGGGCCGACGTCAGTACGAACACCGTGCCGTTGCCCTTGCCGATGTAGAGGTTGCCGGCCTCGTCTTCGCCGAAGCCGTAGATGCCGCCGCTCGTATTGACGCCGCTGTCGTTGAGGCCGCCGGCGTCCCAGACGCCCGGCAGCGTGCTGTCGGCCCAGCGCACCTTGCCGCCGCACGAGTCGCTGTAGAAATACGTGCCGCGCATCATCACGATCGGTCCGCGATAGACGAAACCGCCGACCACGGCGCAGTCGGCCGTGTGGTCGTATTCGATCACGGGTGCGACGGTGGACGTCGTGGCCGGACAGTTCGTGCCGGATCCCGACGTCGTGAAGTAGTGGCGCCCTTCGCAGCGGCTCCAGCCGTAGTCGAGACCGCCCGGTCCGCCCGGCGCTTCGACCGACACTTCTTCGTAGTTGCCCTGCCCGACGTCGCCGATGATCATGCGGCCGTTCGCGCGATCGAAGCTCCAGCGCCACGGATTGCGAAAGCCGTGCGACCAGATCTCGTCGCAGGTGTTGCTGGTGCCCGTGTGCGGATTGCTCGGCGGAATCGAGTACTCCGCCGGCGCGATGCCGTTCGAGCCGCACATGTCGGCCGTCACCGCGCCGCCGCGGTTGTCGACGTCGATGCGCAGCATCTTGCCGAGCAGGTAGTACTGCGTGCCGTTCGGGTTGGTGCCGCAGGTGTTGCGGTTGTTGTCGGCCGGCTTCTTCCACAGGCATTCGGCAAAGCCGTGCGGATTGTTCTGCGCGCCGCTGTCGCCGGACGAAATGTACAGATATCCATCGGTACCGAAGTGGATGTCGCCGCCGTTGTGGTTGTCGGCAAGGTCGGGCAGGCGCAGCACGATCGTACCGTTGGTGTTGGCGATATCGGGGTTCGACGAAACCGTGTAGCGCATCACCACCTGGTCGGGCGAGGTGCCCAGGCGCGGATCGCCCGAGGGGCGCGTCTTGAAGATGTAGAACTCGTCGTTGTGCGGCAGGTCCGGCTTGCCGTAGTTCGGGTGGAACGCAAGGCCCAGCAGGCCGCTTTCGCTGCCGTTCAGGATCGTGGGAACGGTCAGGAACGGCGTCGCGAGCGGTACGCCGTTCTTGACGATGCTGATGACGCCGCCGCCCTGGCCCGTATTGCCCTTCTGTACGATGAAGACGCGACCGCTGCCGTCGTGCGGCGCGCGTATCGCCACCGGCGTCGGATACGACGTCGACGAATTCGGAAAACGCGTCATCGCCAGATCCGGCGGCAACGCCGCCGTCGCGCTCAGCGCCAGCGCGGCGAGACCCGCGCCGGCAAACAGCTTGTTCAATCGCATGAATCCATACTCCGCACGGGAAGGATGCAAGTCTGCGCCCGCGCGCGGCGGCGTTGCCAGCGCGTTCGCGTCGCCGCGTGACACGCCGCACAAAGCCTCAGACGCGCGGTCGTTTCAGGCGGATCAGCGCGGAGATGTCGTCGTCGGCGTAGCCTTGGCGCATCAGCTCCGCATAGTCTGCGATCGACCGGTCGATGACGGTGCGGTCGGTGCCGGCGTTTCGTGCAAGGCCCTGTACGATCAGCAGGTCCTTGTGCAGCAGACCCAGCTTGAAGCCGACGCTGAACTCGTTGCGCAGCAGCGTCGCTCCGCGCTTGTCGAGAAACCAGTTGCCGGCGGCGCCGGCGCCGAGCGTCGGCAGCAGCGTCGCGGGATCGAGGCCCAGCGCTTCGGCGAGCGCGAGCCCTTCGGTCACCGCATGGGCGATGCCGGCGATGAGCACCTGGTTGACCGCCTTCGTGTTCTGGCCGGCGCCGACATCGCCCATGTGACTGATGCGCGCGCCGTAGGCTTCCAGCACCGGCCGCGCGCGTTCGAGCGCCGCCGCGTCGCCGCCCACCATGATCGACAGCTTGCCGTTCTTCGCGCCCTCGACGCCGCCGGAGACCGGCGCGTCGAGAAAGTCGCCGCCGGCCGCGCGCATGATCAGCGCGGCTTCCTGCGCGGTCGGCGACGACACGGTCGAGTGATCGACGACGATCGTGCCGGGCGCGGCGCCCTGCGCGATCTGTCGCGTCACCGCCAGCACGTCGTCGTCGCCCGTGACGCACAGCGCGATCACATCGCACTGCGCGGCGAGTTCGGCGTAGCTCGCAGGCGCGGCAACGCCCAGTTCCTGCGCGAGTTCCGTCGCCTTGGCCGCGCTGCGGTTGCCGACCGCGGCCAGCAGCCCCGCGCGCGCCAGGTGCCCGGCCATCGGCCGGCCCATCGCGCCGAGGCCGATAAATCCCGCTCGTATCGTATTCATGCGTACTCCGCTGCGGCTGCCGTCCGGCTAGCCGTTTATCTGTCCGGCCGCCCAGACGGCCAGACGCTCGCGGCCGATCTTCGCGTTGTGGCGGATATCGACCGGAAAGCCCGGGTGGAAAAGAAAATGCGCGATGCCACGCGTATGCGCATAGCGGCGCGCGAGGTTGCGCGCCTCGGCGTCGATGCGTTCGCGCGCATTGTCGCCGGCGTCGGCGTCGAGTTCGAGACACAGCACCGGCACCTGTGCGCCCGCCGCGCCGACGCCGACCAGCGCGCTGCGGCGCACGCCCGCGATCGTGTTGAAGATCGGCTCGGCCTGCTCGGTGTACAGATCGCCGCCGGCCGCGCGCACGCGCTGCGTCTTGCGACCGCAGAACCACAGCCGGCCGGACGTGTCGAACCAGCCCAGGTCGCCCATGCGATGCACGATGCGGGCGCCGTCGGCGATCTTCGCCGCGGCGGTCGCCGCGTCGCGTGCGTGGTAGCGCTCGGTCGTCGTCGGACCGGCCACCGTGATCTCGCCGACCTCGCCGGCGGCCAGTTGGCGCACCTGCGACCAGTCGGCGATCGGCGCGTCGTCGATCGCGATGATGCGCACGGTATTCGCCGCGAGCGGCCGGCCGACGCAGGTGCCGGCGCCGGATTCGGTCGCCTGGCGCGTTTCCGACAGCAGCTCGCGGCTTTCGACGACGGCCAGCGGCAGGCATTCGGTCGCGCCGTACGGCGTATAGATGCGCGCGGCGTCGTCGAGGCAGCGGCGCAACCGCGCGAGCACGGCCTGCGGCACCGGCGCGCCGGCGGAAATCACGATGCGCAAGCTGCCGAGCACGACGCCGTGGCGCTCGCAATGGCGCGACAGCGTGTCGAGCAGCGCCGGCGACCCGAACAGCATGTCGACGCCGTAGCGCTCGATCGCCGCGATCAGCTTGCGCGGATCGGCCGATGCCGGGCGCGTGGGGTCCATGTCGGGTATCACCGACGTCGAACCGAGCGCCGGGTCGAACAGCGCGAACGGCGGAAACGTCGGCATGTTGACGCGGCCCGGCGCTATCGCGAACGCCTCGCGCAGGAGGTCCACCTGCGCCAGAAAATGCCGGTGCCGGTATTCGACGCCTTTCGGCACGCCGGTCGAGCCCGACGTGAACAGGATCGCCGCGAGTTCGTCCGCGCGCGTCGCGGCCGGCGCGAAACCGTCGGGCGACGTTTCGGCGCGCAGCGCGTCGAGCGTGCGTCCGCCCCAGCCGAACCGGCTGCCGACGCTGACGACGATGCGCACCGAACGGCGCGCCCAGCCGAGCACGAGCCGCGCGACGTGGGCGAGCGCGATACCGACGAACGCCTCGGGCGCCGCTTCGGCGAGGCATTGTTTGAGCGCGCGGCGATCGATGCCCGGATCGATCAGCACCGGCACCGCGCCGAGCTTGAACAGCGCATACATCAGCACGAACAGCTCGCGACCCGGCCGCACCATCAGCGCGGTCTTCATGCCGCGCGCGATGCCGGCGCGCGTCAGCGCGGCGGCGGCGTGGTCGCTCGCGCGATCGAGCTGCGCGTAGGTGAATTCGGCGTACCCGGGCAGGCCGTCGGCTTGCGCGCGGCCGACCGGAATGCGCAGCGCGACCGCGTCGGGCTGCGCGCGGGCGCTCGCCGTGAGCGCGCTCGCGATGTTCGCGATGTCGTCCACGGCTACGTTCCCGCCGCGCGGCGGCGATACGCCAGGCGCAGCGTGACAAGAAGCATCGCGAGCGACAGCACGGTCCACACTACGGCCCAGACGACGGCGGGCACGCCGGTCGCCTGGGCCATGCTCAGCGCGTCGGTCTGCACGTTGGTCGCCGTGGACAGGCGCAGCACGGTGAACAGGCTGTTGAAGCCGTCGAGCACGAGCTGCAGCGCGAGCACGAGCAACAGCACGTCGGACCACGGCGAGCGCAGGCGCCGGCCCGCGACGACGAGCGCGGCGGCGATCGCAAGGCCGGTCGCGATGCCGAACAGGTTGCGCACGAACAACAGGCACAGGAGGCCCAGCAGCACGCCGAGCGCGGTCAGCAGCGTGCGCGCCGACAGGCCGCGCGCGGCGAGGAGGATCAGCACGCCGCCGAATACCGCGCTGCCGACGTAACCGGCGCTCGCGATGACGAAGCGGATGCCGCCGCTCGACCAGGCGAGGCCCGACAGGTCCGGCGATACCGTGAAGCGCTCGAAGTGTCCGCCGGTCGCGAGCGCGGCGAGGCCGTGGCCGAGCTCGTGCACGAACGTGCCGAACAGGCGAAACGGATAGACGACGAACCCGAAATACGGGATCTGCCACAACACGAGCAGTGCGAGCGTCAGCACGGCGAGGCCGACGAGTTCGCTCACGCGCCAACCGTCCGAGAAACCGCTCATGGATCAGCTCCGGTCGAGAAACGTCCTGATGGCCGGCACGAGCCGCTCGTGCGCGTCTTCGAGCACATAGTGCCCGGCATCGTCGCAGGCGTGAACCTCGGCGGCCGGAAAGCGCCGGCGCCATTCGGCGAGAAACGCCGCGTCGAACACGAAATCCTTCAGGCCCCAGCCGAGCAGCATCGGCCGGTCGGCGAACTGGCCGAGCGCGCGGCCGGTCGCTTCCACGAGCGGCCAGGCGCGGTCGCCCGGGCCGAGCGGAATGTCCTGCACGAAGCGCAATGTCGCGAGCCGGTTCGCCGGCGTGTCGTACGGCGACACCAGCGCGGCGGCGACGGCCGGATCGAGCCGGCGCGTCACGCCCCAGCGCGCCGCGCCGCGCGCGAACGCGTTGTGTTTGAGAATCAGCCATTCGCCGAGCTTCGAATCGCGGCCGAGCTTCAGCGCCGCCGGCAATCGCTGATCCTTCGGATTCGGAAAGCCCGCGGTATTCGTCACGACGAGCCGCGCGACGCGTTCGGGCCGGCGGCACGCCCAGGCGGTGCCGATCATGCCGCCCCAGTCGTGCAGCACGAGCGTCCAGCCGCGCGCGGGCAGCCCGCGGTCGGCGACGAGGCGTTCGATCAGCGCATCGAGATCGTCCACGCGCGACTGCAGCGTGTACGCGTACCGGCTGTCATCGGGCTTGTCGGACCAGCCCATGCCGATGTGGTCGGGCACGATGCAGCGATACGTGTCGCGCAGGCCGAGCACGAGACGCCGCCAGTAGTACGACCACGACGGATTGCCGTGCAGCATCAGCACCGGAGCGCCGTCGCGCGGACCTTCGTCGAGATAGTGCTGGACGAGGCCGGAGGCGTGCGTGTGGCGATTCGAGGCGAACGGGTAGTCGGGAAGTGTGGTCATCGGGTCGTCTGCTTGCGCGCGTTTCGCGAATGGCTCATAGCGGCGTCGTTCCTTCGTTCAATATCTCAAGGTATGCCTGATATGCGAACACGCGGTTGCGGCGTTGACCGGTCAACTCGTTGACGATACCGAGATCGGCGAGCGACGCAATCGCGTCGCGTATCGCCGGTGTCGACAGATGCAGCGATTTCTCCAACTGCGGGACCGTCGAAAGCACTTGACGCGTCAGCACGTCGAACACCGCGCTCGCGCTGCCGGCTCGTCGCCCCAATAGCGCGATGCGCTTGCGATCAGCCTCGAGCAACGCCACGAGTCGCCGCGCGGTCTCGACGGCCTGCGTCGCGGTTTCGGCGATGCCCGCGAGGAAGAACGCAAGCCAGCCTTCCCAGTCTCCATCGGTCCGCACGGCGTTGAGGCGTTCGTAGTACTCGGCGCGATGCCGCTTGAAATAGAGACTCAGGTACAGCGAAGGCTCCTGCAGCACCCCGTCGGCACACAGCAGGATCGCGATCAACAACCGACCCAGCCGCCCGTTGCCGTCGCTGAACGGATGGATCGTTTCGAACTGCACATGCGCGAGCCCCGCCTTGATCAGCGGGGAAGCGATATCGGTTCCCGCATGCAGGAATCGCTCGAACGCCGCGAGGCATTCGTCGAGCGCGTCGGGCGGCGGCGGCACGAAATTCGCGAGCGCCGGGGTCGCGCCGCCGATCCACACTTGCTCGCGACGAAACTCGCCGGGCCGCTTGTTCTCGCCGCGACCGCCGCGCAGCAGCCGCTCGTGGATTTCGCGCAACAGGCGCAGCGATATCGGGAACCCGTCCTCGCGCAGCCGACGCAAGCCGTGCCTCAATGCGGCGACGTAGTTGGAAACCTCTTCGACGTCGTCGATCGGCACACCGGGCGCTTCGTCGATTTCATACAGCAGGAGGTCGGACAACGACGATTGCGTGCCCTCGATCTGGGACGAAAGCAACGCTTCCCGACGCACGTACTGATACAGAAACAGCGTCGGGTCCGGCAGCAGCAGCGTTATGCCATCGAGCCGACCCAACGCCTGATCGGCCCGCTCCTTGCGCACGATGAGATCGGTGGACATGAGATCCAGCGGCGGGTCGGGCGGCAGCGCATCGGGAATGAACGCCCGGTAGCGGCTGCCGCCGAGCGCGCCGGGAACGAATCGGCCGGTGGATCGAGGCATCGTCGCCTTCCTAAGACGCAGAAATCGCGATCTTAAGAAGAATTCGAGCCAAAAGTCTTCTTAAGAACGAAGAAAACGAATTTTAGGAAGAATTCGGCCGCTTAGTCTTCTTACCAGACCACCTCGGCCATCGAGCAGTTCAGCCCCGAGCCGATGCCGAGCAGTGCGATGCGCTTGCCTTTCTGCAGACGGCCCATTTCCTTGAGCTTGGACAGCACGATCGGCACCGACGCCGGGCCGACGTTGCCGTGCTCGGGAAAGATCGCGTGCACCTTCTCCGGGTCGATGCCGAGCAGCTTGCAGAATTCCTCGGTGTGCACGCGGCTGATCTGGTGGATCACGAACTCGTCGAGTTCGTCGATGACCCAGCCGAGCGCGGCGCGCGCGGCCTGGAACGTCTTCGCCGCGAGCTTGAGGCCTTCGATCAGCAGGCTGCGCGTGTCGGTGATCATGCGGTCGAGGTTGCCGCGGCATAGGTGCGAAAACTCGGTCGCGGCGCGCGTGACGGAACCCAGGAACGGATGCCCGTCCGGCAGCAGCTCGCTGCGGCCGAGCACCATCGCGGCGGCGCCCGAACCGAGCGTCAGCGACGCGAACTCGCCGCGGAACGCCACCTCGTCGATGTCCGGCGCGAGCATGCGTTCGATCGTCTTTTCGGTGATGAGGTTCGACGTTTCGCCGTCGACGACCAGCGCGTATTCGATGTCGCCGCGCTCGATCATGCGCGCGGCGATGTCCATGCCGTTCAGGAACGCGAGGCACGCGTTGCCGACGTCGAAGTTCTGGCAGGTGTCGGCGAGACCGAGATTGCCGTGAACGATGCTCGCGGTCGACGGCTCCAGGTAGTCGCGGCAGACCGACGTGTTGATCAGGATGCCGATCTTCTCGTGCGATACGCCCGATTCGGCCAGCGCCTTCTGCGCGGCCGCGGTGGCGGCTTCCGACGGCATCGTCGGCTTGTCCCAGATGCGGCGCGCGTGGATGCCGGCGACGTCTTCGAGCACGTTGTCGCGGATGCCGAGCCGCAGCATCGTCGGCTTCAGGCGTTCGACCAGTTCGGCGGAGGAAAGGCGAACCGGCGCGTCGATGTGAGCGACGCTGGCGATGGCGACGTGCTTATAGAGCATGGCTGGCTTTCGGCTGGGAAAGCGGCAAGGCTAGCGGTTCCGGGCCGGGCGTACAAACCAGGGCACCCCTGCGGTCAGATCTCGACCGGCCGCGCGCAGCCCTCGACCCGGTCGCGCCCCATCGCCTTGGCGCGGTACATGGCAGCGTCCGCCGCGGCCAGCAGCAGGTCGACCGGAACGGCCGGGCCGCAATGCACGCACCAGCCGATGCTGACGGTGATGCGGATGTCGGTTTCCGGCGCGATGTCGGCCATCGCCGCACGCGCCGTCTCGAACCGGCGCGCGGCGTCGCGCGCCGGTTTGCCGTCGAGCACGACCAGAAACTCCTCGCCGCCGATGCGCGCGACGACGACGGCGTCGGCGAGCGTGCGCTCGAGCGTGTCGGCGACCGCGCAGAGCACGGAGTCGCCGGCCTGATGGCCCCAGGTGTCGTTGATGCGCTTGAAGTGATCGACGTCGACGAGGCCGATCGCGACGAGGTCGGTGTCGCGCGCGAGCGCCAGCACCTGGCGCAGCCGCTCCAGCCCGCGCGAGCGGTTCGCGATGCCGGTCAGGGGGTCGGTCGTCGCGCTCGCGTAGAGCTGCGCGTTCGCTTCGGCGAGGCGTTTGCGCTCGTTCTCGCCGCGGCGCTCGCGTTCGGCCAGAAAGCGGTTGCGCACGAGGCTGCGCCGATACCGCCACGCGACGAGCGCCAGCATCGCGCCCAGGCTCGTGGCGACGAGCGCCCAGATGCCGCGCTGGTAGCGGTCGCGGTCGCGCCGCGCCCGGACGATTTCCCGTTCGCTTTCGAGCAGGCGTATGCGGTCGGCGTCGCGCTGCGCGCGGAACTCTTCGAACAGCGCGCCGACGCGCCGCGTAACGTGGACCCCGAGCAGCCGTTCGCGCAGTCGCAGCCGCTGCGCTTCGTGCCGCAGCGCCGCCTGCGGGTCGCCGGCCGCCGCGTAGAGCGCCTGCAGCAGGCCGTGCGCCTTGGCCTGGCGATGCGGATTGTCGATCGCGACGTAGGCGGCGAGCGAGCGCTGCGCAAGGTCGATCGCGGCACGCGTATCGCCGCGCGCCGCCGCGACTTCGGCGAGACGGAACTGCACATGCGCCTTGCTCGCGCGCTGGCCGAGGCGATCGGCTTCGTCGAGCAGCGGTTCGAGCACACGCTGCGCCTCGTCGATGCGGCCGAGCAAGAGCAGCGCACGGCCCTGGTGAAAGCGCGCGTCGAGCATCCCGGGCCGGTTGCCGAGCCGGCGTTGCCGCTCGTACGCGTCCTGCGCCAGCGTATACGCGGTCGGCGCGTACGCGGCGCCGCTGTCGTTGAGCAGGCCGGCCATCGACACCTGCGCCGACGCGCGGTCGAGCGGATCGGCCGAGCCGGTCGACGCGGCAAGCCCGCGCGCCTGGTAGTCGCGCGCGCGATCGAGGTCCTCGAGCTGTTCGTACAATGCCGCAAGATTGATATAGGAACTATGCAGCTTCGCGTTTTCGCCGAGCGCGCCGCGCAGCGCGAGCGCGGCGGTTTCGGCCTCGAGCGCCTCGTAGTAGTCGCCGAGGTTCTTGCGCACGAGCGCGAGGCCCGACCACGCCTGCGCCTGGCCCAGGCGATCGCCGTAGCGCCGTGCCAGTGCGATCGTGTCGCGATACGCGGCTTCGGCCGCCGGCAGATCGCCGCCGCGGCGTACGAGCTGGGCGAGCGCGAGCCTGGCGTCGATCTCGTCGCGCGGCGCGACGCCAAGCGCGAGGTCGCGACGCGTGCGCTGCAGCTGCGCCGCGAGCATCGGCTGCCCGGCGAGCGCGGCCGCGGCACCGGCATTGCCGAGACAGCGCAGGCGCAATTCGAAGCGATCGTCGAGCGCGGCAAGCTCCGCGCAGGCCTGCCAGGCCCGGCTCGCGGCGGCGGACCGGCCGGCCGCGCGCAGCGCGAAGCCGGCCGAGTCGGCCAGCGGCGCGGACACCGTCGGCGGCAGCATGGCCAGCTCCGGCGGACGCCGCGCGAACGCCGGCGTCGGCGCGAACACCGAGCACAGCAACAGCAGCAGCGCTCCCTGACCTCGCGGCGGTCGCGCCAGCAGTACCGTAGTGCTCGCTGCGACAGAACCCTTCACGCGCAGACTGCCCCCTGGACGTCGATTGTATGCCCGGCACGGTTCAGTCACTACGTAATACGCTCCCGCGTCAGGGACACGCTGAGGAGAACGAGGAATGAACCTGTGGATGCGTGCGGCAGGCATGCTGCTTGCCCTGTTGCCTGCGCTGCCGGCGTGGGCGGTGCGTGAGTTCAACGGCCAGGGCGCGTCGGGCGCGTATTACCGCATCGCCGTGCCGGACGACTGGCAGGCCGGCGGACCGCTCGTGCTGTATCAGCACGGCCTCGATTTTTCCGCCGTCGACGACGATCCGGGTCTCGGCCCGCTGCGCGACATCGCACTGCAGGAAGGCTACGCGATCGCCGCGTCGGGCTTCAGCCAGCGCGGCTGGGCGCTGTTTCGCGCGATCGACGAAAACCGCGAACTTCTGGAAATCTTCAAGCAGCAGGTCGGCACGCCCGGCGAAATCGTTCCGTTCGGCGGTTCGATGGGCGGCCTGATCGCGCTCAAGCTCGCCGAGCAGCCCGACATCCGGCCGCACGTCAAAGGCGTGCTCGCGCTGTGTCCGCCGGTGGCCGGTTCGCGCGCGTGGGATTCAGGCTTCGACCTGCGCGTGGCATACGACCGCGTTTGCACGAACGTCGACAACGGCCGCCTGCGCCGCGGCGCCGAACCGTATCCGTGGGCGTACAACCTCAACGACATCCCGGACGACCTCGACAATCTCGAAACCGATTCGGACGTTCTGCGGGCGCTCCTGAGCGTCACGGTATGCACCGGCGTGAGCCTGCCGGAAAACCTGCGCACCAACGGGATGCGCGAGCGCCTTGCGCGCCTGTCGGCGCTGACGCACATCACGAACGACCGGTTTCTCCTGACCAATATCGCTTATTCCACTTTCGTACTGAGCGACGTGCTGCGCGCGCCGGACAAGATGAGCGGGCGCAATCCGTTCGGCAACGTCGGCGCGGTCTACGCCGACGCCGACATCGATGCGAACGTGCTGCGCGTGACGCCGCAGCCGGCCGCCGCGGTGCAGTTCAAGTGGCTGTCGGATTTCAACGGCGACATCGGCAGCGCGATCAAGGTGATGTCGGTACACACGAGCGGCGACCAGCTCGTGATTCCCGCGCACCAGTCGGTGCTGCGCCAGCGCGTGGCGGCCAACCAGCTCGTCAGCGCGGTGGTCAACGAGGCCGAGCCGAGCCATTGCGGTTTCGGCACGCGCGAAGGCCTCGCGGCGTGGGAGCTCTTGCGCGCATGGAAGGACGGCGGCGCCAAGCCCGACGTCGCGGCGTTGCAGCAGGCGTGTCTCTCCGCGCCGGGCGACGACGCGTGCCGCTACGACGCATCGTACGTGCCGCCGACGATGGATTCGCGCGTTCCGCCGCGCACCGATCCGCCCGCGATCGACGCACGCTGGAACGGCAACTGGTCCGATCCGTCGCGCAACGGCGAAGGCATCGCGCTCGAAATCCTGCCGGACAACGCCGCGGCCGTATATTTCTTCACGTTTGCACCGGCCGGCGACGCCGCGAGCCAGGCGTGGATGGTGAGCGGCGGAAAAGTCGTGCCGGGCGGCATCGTGTTCGACAACGTGCAGTACCGGCCCGACCCGGGCGCCGGCACGCCGACCGCAGCGTCGCAGCCGTGGGGTCGCATGTACCTCGGCTTCAGCGACTGCAACAACGGCGAACTGCGCTGGGAAGGTCCGGGCGGCTGGGGCAGCAAGACCGTGCCGATAAAACGCCTGACGTCGCTGCACGGCCTCGGCTGCGAGAGTGCGGGCGGCGGCGCGCTCGCGCAGACGAGCGGCTCATGGGCCGACCAGACGAAACTCGGTTCGGGCTTCCACGTCGAGCAGCTCGACGCGACGCATACGCTCGTGATGTTCTACGGATCGAAGGGGACGAGTCCGTTCTCGGGCTGGGCGGTCGGTGTGTCCGACGGCAACCTCGCGCAGGGCGCGACCATACCGTTGTTCGTGCCGACCGGTCCGCGCTTCGGCGACGCCTACGATCCGGCCGCGCTGCAGCAGCAGGCCGGCCTGTGGTCGCTGACGCTCAAGCTCGGCTGCACGACCGGCACGGCAACGCTGACCGGCGGCGGGCCGAACGCCGGCACGACGTTCCCGTTCGCACTGAGCCGACTGACGCGACCGGCGGGCATCAACGCCTGCGCCGACTGAGCGAGCGAGCCCGGCCGGCGCCGCCGGCCGGGTTCAATGCGGCTTGCTGCCGGCCGGCACTTCGCTCACCAGCGCGAACGTGTTGCCGTCCGGGTCGGCGAGAAACGCCATCCACAGATCCTTGCCGCCCAGCGGCGCGATGAAATGCGGCTCGCCCTGCGCTCGCACGGCGACGCCGCGCGAGCGCAGGGCGGCGAAGCTCGCGTCGATGTCGGCGACGTCGAAGTAGATCACCGTGCCGGCCGGATCGACGCCCGGCGTTTCGGACTCGCCGAGCATCAGGCGCACGCCCGCGACGTCGAAGAACGCGACGTTCGGCGCCTGGAACAGAAACGTCAGGCCCACGGTGTCGCGCCAGAACGCGACAGCGCGGTCCATGTCGCGCACCGATAGCGCGATCTGCGCGATGCGTCCGAGAGCGGGCGTTGCGTTCATCGTTCACCCCCGTGCGATGAGACTTCCAGACTGCGGCTCAGTCCTTGACGGGATACGTCTCGGCGCCGTCCTTGCTCGCCGGTGGCTGCTGGCGCGACGGCGCCGCGGCGGCGCGGCGACCGCAGGCGTACGCCCCGAAGCGCTGCTCGCCGTCGTGCGGCTCGCCTTTCGCAGCGATCGTATCGGCCTGCATCGACGCCGCCTCGTTGCGCGCGAGCGTTTCGAGCTCGTCCTTCACTTTCAGCGAATTGCGCTCGTACGGGCCGACGCGATCCTTGACCGACACGCCGATCTCGCCGAGCGCGCGACAGCCGTCGACCCGGCCGTCGTAGGCGACGTGCACGGCCTTGCCGGGCTCGTCGAGCTTGACCCACGTGCAGGCGCCGAGCGCGGCGAGCAGGGCGGACAGAAGTATATTTCTTGTCGTTTTCATGATGGCTCCGGGAAGGCTGGGCAGTACGCCCAGCCTATCCCCGCGATCCTTAACGCACGACCTTGCCGGCCGCGTCGATCACCTTGACCTCGCCGAGATTCAGCGCGCGGATCTTCGCCTCGACCTTGGACAGGTCGCCGACGACGACCCAGGTGAACGCGTCGGGCTTGAACACTTCCTTCGCCGCGGCGCGCACGGCGTCGTCGCTCTGGCCTTCGATGCGGCCCTTGAGCGTCTGCACGTAGTCGTCCGGGCGGCCCCAGCGCACGATGTCGGCCACGGCGCCGAGCACCGAACCGATCGTCTCGAAGCGGCCCGGCAGTTCGCGCACGTCGCCGACGCGGATCTTGTCGATCTCCTCGCGCGTGAGCGGCTTCGTCGTCACGAGTTCGCGCGTCTCCTTGAGCATCTCCTGCATCGATTCGGCGGTCTTGTCGGTCTGCACCGGCGCGTACAGCGTGACCATGCGCGGCCCTTGCGCGCTGCCGAGGAAACTGCCGGCGCCGTACGACCAGTGCTTGTCCTCGCGCAGGTTCATGTTGAGGCGCGACGTGAACGCGCCGCCGAACGCCGAGTTCATCGTGCCGATTTCCAGATAGTTCGGCACCTTCGACGACGGCGCGATTTCGGCGGCCAGGATCAGCGACTGCTGCGAGCCCGGCTTGTCCATCAGGAAAACGCGCGGCTTGCCCTGCAGCGCGACGTTGGCCACGTCGCGCTTGACGAGCGGCGTCGACGGCGCCTTCCAGTCGCCGAATACGGCGTCGAGTTCGCGGGTGATTTCCTCAAGCGTGGTGTCGCCGGCGACGAGGATGCGCGCGTTGTCGGGCCGCACGACGTCGCGGTGGTAGGCGGCGAGATCGTCGGCCGTCAGGCTGCGGATCGACTCCTCGGTACCCGAACCCGTCAGCGGAATCGCGTACGGATGGCCTTCGCCGTAGACGAGCGGCGGCAGCACGCGCAGCGCGAGCGGCACCGGCGCGGTCTTTTCCTGCGCGATGCCGGCGAGCCACTGGCCGCGCAGACGTTCGAGCTCGCGCGGTGCGAACGCCGGATTGCGCACGACATCGGCGTACAGCGCGAGCGACGGCTTGAGCTGCGACTTGAGCGCGTCGAGCGAGATCGACGACGCGTCGAGCGACGACGACGCGCCGATGCCGGCGCCGAGCTCTTCCTGGCGCTTGGCGATGTCGATCGGCCCGAGCGTCTTGGTGCCTTCGTCGAGCATCGACATCGCGAAGCTCGACGTGCCGAGCTTGCGCCCCTGATCGGCCGCGTAGCCGCCGGCGAATTCCATCGCGAGCTTGACCACCGGCACGCTCGCGCGGCGCGCGAGCACGACCTCGATGCCGTTCTTGAGCTTGCCGCGTTCGAGCGCCGGAAAGGTCAGGTTCGGAAACGTGTCGACGGCCGGCACGCCCTTGGCGCGATCGACGTCGCTTTTGGTCGTCGTATACGGCGGATACGGATCGACGCGCAGCGTGTAGTCGCCCTTGGCGATCCAGCTGCGTGCCGCGTTCTGCACGTCGGCCGGCGTCGCGGCGTCCAGGCGCGCAAGGCTCTTGCGGAACGCGCCCGGATCGTCGAGATACACCTGGCCTTCGGCCAGTACGGTGGCCTTGCCGGAGCCGCCGACCTTTTCCACGCCGCGTACGAAGCCCGCCTGCGAGGCGAGCTTCACGCGCCGGATTTCTTCTTCGGTCGGACCCTTGTCGAGAAAGCGCTGCCACTCCTCGGCAATCACGGCTTCGACTTTCGCCGGGTCGACGCCGGCTTTCACGTCGACCTGCACCCCGAACAGGCTCGCCAGTTCGAACGGTTCGATGTCGACGTCGACCGAGTCGGCGATCTGGTCCGCGTAGACGAGGCGCTGGTACAGCCGCGACGTCTTGCCGCCGCCGAGCACCGCCGCGGCGAGCTGCAGGTACGTGAGGTCGGCGGTGCCGCGCTGCGGCACGTTCCAGCTCTTGTAGATGCGCGTCTGCGCGACGCGGTCGAGCATCGTTTCGCGCGTCGGCTCGCTGCGCGGGGCGACCCACGCCTTGCGCCGGGCGATCGGCGGGCCGGCATCGATGTCGCCGAAATACTTCTGTACTTTTTCGCGCGCGGTCTTCGCGTCGATGTCGCCGGCGAGCACGATCGTGGTGTTGGCCGCGCCGTAGTAGTCGCGGAACCACTGCTTGACGTCGTCGAGACTCGCGGCGTTGAGATCCTCCATCGAGCCGATCGTGTCCCAGCGATACGGATGGCCTTCCGGGAAGCTCGCACGCTGCCGCAGTTCGTCGACCTTGCCGTAAGGCTGGTTCTCGCCCTGGCGTTTTTCGTTCTGCACCACGCCGCGCTGCTCGTCGAGCACCTTCTGGTCGATCGCGCCGAGCAGATGCCCCATGCGGTCCGATTCCATCCACAGCGTCATGTCGAGCGCGGTCGTCGGCACGGTTTCGTAGTAGTTCGTGCGGTCGAGCCAGGTCGTACCGTTCTGGTCGGTCGCACCGACGAGTTCGAACGGACGGAAGAATTCGTCGCGATGGTTTTCGGACGCCTGGAACATCAGGTGTTCGAACAGGTGCGCGAAACCGGTCTTGCCGACTTTTTCGTCCTTCGAGCCGACGTGGTACCAGATCGACACCGCAACGACCGGCGCCTTGCGGTCTTCGTGCACGACGACGGTCAGGCCGTTGGGCAGTACGAAACGCTCGAACGCGATATCGACCGCGGCGGCGGACGGCGACGGCACGGGCGGCGCGGCGACGGCGCCGCCGCACGCGAGGGCCGCCGCGAGCGCGACGGCGAGGATCTTCTTCATGCGGGCTCCAGGGGAAAAGGCAAGCGACAGGTCCGGCAGGCTAGCCCTGCCGCCCGCGTCGCGCAATGCGTCGAAATGCACGTCTTGTACAGTTCCGCGCAGGACCGGGCTCGCGGTGGAAAAGTTCCGCTAGACTCGGATACACGACACGGGAGGTGCCATGAGCCTTGCCATCGTCACCGGCGCGAATCGCGGTCTCGGCCTGGAATTCGTGCATCAGTTGCTCGCGCGCGACTGGCGGGTCATCGCCGGCTGCCGCAAGCCGGGTCAGGCGCTGAAACTCACCGGCTACGCCGGCGCGCACCCGGGCCGCCTGCACGTGCTCCCGCTCGACGTCGCCAGCGAACGCTCGGTCGCGGGCTTCGCGCGCGAAGCGGCGATGGTCACCGAGCGCGCCGACCTTCTGATCAACAACGCCGGCGTCCTCGTGTCGGGCGAGCGGTTCGGCAACGTCGCGGCGAAATCGCTCGCCGACAGCTTCGCCGCGAACGCCAGCGGCCCGCTGCTCCTGACGCAGGCGCTGTCCGGGCTTTTGCTGCAATCGCAACAAGCGCGCATCGTCAATATTTCCAGCCAGATCGGATCGATCGCCAACACGCAGGCGTTCCGCACCGCGAGCTACGCGATGAGCAAGGCCGCGCTGAACATGGCCACGCGCCTGATGGCCGCCGAGCTCGCCGCGCACGGCGCGATCGTCGCGTGCTTTCATCCGGGCTGGGTGCAGACCGACATGGGCGGCGCGAACGCGACGCTGCCGATCGTCGACTCGGTCGCCGCGCTGCTCGCACGCATCCTCGCGCTGACGCCGGCCGACGCCGGCCGCTTCATCGGCGCCGACGGCAACGACCTGCCGTGGTAGCCGCGGCGTGGCTCGCCGCGGCGCTGGCGGCGGCGCCGGACGGCGCCGCGTCGGCCTACGAAGGGCTGGCCTACGCACGCCGCGGCGACGTGCTGCTGTATCGCGAGCAGCACTATCTCTACGACGGCGGCGCGACGCGGCTCGTCGTGTATCGCTGCGCCGACGGCGCCGCGTTCGCGCGCAAGCGCGTGAACGCCACGGCGTCGCCGACCGCGCCCGACTTCGAACTCGTCGACGCACGGCTGCCGTACCGCGAAGGCGCGACGCGCGCGGGCGCCGGGCGCGAGGTGTTCGTCGAATGGCGCGGCAAACGCGCGGCGACGCGCGTCGCGGAGCCGGCCGACGGCGTCGTCGACGCCGGCTTCGACCGCTATCTGCGCGAGCACTGGGACGCGCTCGTCGGCGGCGCGCTGCCGACGATTCCGTTTCTCGTGCCGAGCGAACAGCGCTTCCTGCCGTTTCGCGTGCGACTGCTCGGCCAGGACGCGGCGCGCGGCGAAACGCGTTTTCGACTGACGCTCTCGGCGTGGTACGGCTTTCTCGCGCCGAGCATGGACGTGACCTACGACACCGCGACGCGGCAGTTGCGCCATTACACGGGTCTGACGCCGATACGCGACGCCGACGGCGACAACCTCGACGTGCGCATCGCGTTTCCCGCCGACCGCGTGCGGCGCGACGTCGCCGCGAGCGAGATCGACGCCGCGTTGGCCGAGCCGCTGACGGGCCGCTGCGACCTGCGTCAGTGAGCCGCGCTCGCGACGGGTGCCGACGGCGGCGGTGCGGGAAAGCGCACGACCGGCCCCTTCGCCTCGACGCCGGGCGGCAACGCGGCCGGCGCGGGCGCTCCGCCCTTGCCTAGCGTTTTCAACATTTTCCAAATTGCGCTCAAATCGTCGTCGCTCATTTCGTTGAGCACCCAGTACGGCATCGGCGGTCGCGTCCTGAGCGTGCGCGCGAACGCGAGCCACGTCTTCTCGTCCATGTCGGCCACGCGCAGGCGCAGGTTCGTCGGATACGTGGTGCCCCAGGCGCCGCTCCAGCCGAGCGCGTCGCCGGTGAGCCAGACGGCCTCCGGCGCCTTGCCGCCGTTCAGCGCATATCCCGGCGTATGGCAGTCGTGGCAGCCGCCGATCGTCGCGAGATAGCGGCCTCGCGCGGCATCGTTCGCCGGCGTATCCGCAGCGAACGCGCCGCCGCCGAACGACAGGCCCATGACCAGCATCCACATCCGACACGACCGCATGACACGCTCCGATTGACGCCGCACTTCGCGGCTGTTGTCACTGAAGACGACAACCGGTGCCAATCGCTGTCATCGCGTCGCGCAAATTTTTTCGGTCGGGCACTGAGAGGAACGTCCTGCTCGAATCAGACGTTTGACGCATCGACATTGCGATGCGAAATCAAACAGGGAGAAGCAACCATGTCCGATATCCTCGGCAACTGGCCCGTCACCGGCAGCATCGATCTGATCAACGGCGCGATCGTCACGGGCGAATACTTCGGCGTCGTCCCGGCGCAGGAGCCCGACGCGGCGACCGTGTCGTTCTTCGACAGCGAGGCCGCGACGCCGATCACGATCAACGCGAGCGTCACCGAAGACGGCAAGGCGCTCAACGGCGAAGGCGTCGTCGGCGGCTACCGCTACCTCGTCACCGCGATGGTCGAGACGGTCGGCAGTCCGAGCATGCTCTATCGCACGATCAGCGGCACCGTGCTGCGCAAGGGCGGCGGCACCGAAGACAGCGGCGGGCAGTGGAACGGCGGTCCGTTGCGCCCGTAGCAAGCCGGCAACACCTCGAACGCGCCAGCCGCGCATCCGGTTGAAAGCTCCGGACATCGTACAAACCAGGGGGAACCATGGACACCGTCGGCATACTCATGCTGCTGGAAGGCGTCGTTGCGCTCGCGACGCCGAGATACCGCCTCGATCGTCTGCAATCGGTCCTGCGCGGCTGGTCGGGCTTCGGCTTTCGCTACGACGTCGACGCCGTTCGCTACGACGACGCGAACGCGCAGCTCGATGCCGCATTCGACGATCTCGCGCAAGGCAAGTACGCGCAACTGTGGCTGATCGGCACCGGCCAGCGCGCCGGCGCCGACCTGATCGGCAAGCGTCTGGCCGACGCGCACCGCGCGAGCATCCACGCGTTCATGGCGCGCGGCGGCGGCGTGTTCGCGACCGGCGATCACGACGACGTCGGCGCGACGCTGTGCGAATCGATCGCGCGCGTCGGCAAGATGCGCACCTGGTCTTCGCCGCCGTCGGAAGGCGGGCTCGATCGCATCGATACGTGCGTGGCGTCGCCGTGGCCGTATCGGCGCGGCAGGATCGAGCGACAGGGTGGCGGCGCCCCGCCGCCGAACCTGCGCGAAGTGCATCCGCTCGACGAGGACGAGGCGATCAAGCCCGTGTGGCCGACGCTCGTCGACAACAAGCCGCACCCGCTGATGCAGATACCGGCCGGCGGCGGATGGCCGCCGGCCACGATCCGCTGGCTGCCCGATCACGCGCACGAAGGCGCATGCCGCGAAGCGGTCGCGGACGAAGATCTGCACGGCGCGTTCGAATCGGTGCCGCCGACCGTCGTCGCCTGGAGCGCGGCGACCGGCTACGACGCGAAGCCCGTCGGCAAGCCGCGCATCTACGGCGCGGTCGCGTGCCACGACCCCGTTTCGGGCACGGGCCGCGTCGTGGTCGACTCGACGTTCCACCACATGACCGACGAGAACACCGAAATGCCGCGCATGACGCCGGCGTGGTATCACGTCGAACAGTATCTGCTGAACGTCGCGAACTGGCTGACGCGCGACGCCGCGGAGGCGTCGATCCGGCACTTTCTCGCGCAGAACGGCGCGGCGCTCGGCGACAAGGGCATCGGCGCGCAGGCGATCATGTCCTCGCCGCCGTATCGCCGGGCGGTCGAACTGGCGGCGCAGGCGCGCATTCCGCGCGACATGCTGCCGGACCTGCTCGATCTGCGGCCTGCGCTGCCGGCCGCGCGCATCGCGTAGGGCATGGGCGCATTGGCGAACCGTCGCGTCGATGCGATAGTTCGCCGATGCTCCATGTCGTCCTGCACCAGCCCGAAATTCCGCCGAACACCGGCAACGTGATTCGCCTGTGCGCGAACACCGGCGCGCGCCTGCACCTGATCCGGCCGCTCGGTTTCGACATCGACGACACGCGCCTGCGCCGCGCCGGACTCGACTACCACGAGTACGCGTCGCTGACCGTGCACGACGACTACGCGGGGTTCCTGGCCAACGTCGGCCCGGCGCGCGTGTTCGCGCTGTCCACGCGCGGCACGAAACGGCCGACCGACGTTGCGTTCGGCAACGACGACGCCGTGGTGTTCGGGTCGGAGTCGCGCGGGCTCCCGCAGGCGATGCTCGATGCGCTGCCGCGCGAGCACTGTCTGCGCCTGCCGATGCTGCCGAACAATCGCAGCCTGAATCTTTCCAACGCCGTCGCCGTCGTCGTATTCGAGGCATGGCGCCAGCGCGGATTCGACGGCGCCGCCTGAACGAGCGCCGCCCTGCTTCGTGCCGCATGCATGAGCCTGCGCTGAACACAGGCCTGAATTTCCAATGAACCCGACGGCCGCCGACACTTGGCAGCGTCGGCGATCGCTACTAGTTTCTGCAGCCGCGGGCCACCCCACCCGTCACTGTAGAAGTAAAGGAAGTAAAAAATGAAACGTTCCGCACTCGCCCTCGCCGCGCTCATGGCGCTGCCCTTCGCCTCGCACGCGGCGGACCTCAGCTACTCGTACCTCGAGGCCGACTACGTGCACGTGAACCCGGACGACTTCGACAACGTCGACGGCTACGCGCTGCGCGGCAGCGGCGCGATCAACGAAAACTTCAACCTGATCGCCGGCTGGACCAAGATCAACCAGGACGCGCCGTTCCCCGACACCAAGGCGTGGTACCTCGGTTTCGGCTATCACGTGCCGATCGCCGACAAGACCGATCTCTTCGCCGAACTCGCGTACAACAAGGAAACGACGTTCGACAACGACGGCGCTTCGGCGCGCGTCGGCGTGCGCTCGGCGCTCGCGCAGAATTTCGAAGGCGCGGCGTTCGTCGCGTACCAGAAGCTCGACCACACCGAGGCGAACCGCGCGCTCGGCGTGTCCGGCCAGTACAAGTTCACGCCGACGTTCGGCATCAACGCGGAAGCGGCGGTCGGCAACAACGACCGCACGATTCTCGTCGGCCCGCGCCTGAGCTTCTGATCGGCGAGCCGGTCCGACGCGTCAACGAAAAGCCCGGCAATGCCGGGCTTTTTCTTTGCTTCTTTGCAGCGACCGCGGCGTGCCGCATCGCGCTACGGAAAATGCTCGGGGTACTCGGGTTTCTGCTCGCGCGCGAGCAACAGCCGCAGGCCTTCGGTCGGCGTGATTTCTTCGTGCAGCACGCGCTGCACGTGACGCGCGATCGGCAGCTCGACGCCGTGCCGGTCGGCCAGGCGCATCACCTCGTCTACCGTCTGCACGCTTTCGACGACCTGGCCGATGTCGGCGACGGCCTGGCGCAGCGAAACGCCGCGGCCGAGCGCGAGGCCCAGGCGGCGGTTGCGCGACAGGTCGCCCGTGCACGTCAGCACGAGATCGCCGAGGCCGGCGAGGCCCATCAGCGTTTCGGCGCGCGCGCCGAGCGCGACGCCCAGGCGCAGCATTTCGTTGAGGCCGCGCGTGATGAGGCCGGCGCGCGCGTTCAGGCCGAGATTCATGCCGTCGGCGACACCGGTGGCGACCGCCAGCACGTTCTTCATCGCGCCGCCGAGTTCGGCGCCGAGCACGTCGGTGCCGGTGTACGCGCGGAAGGCCGGGCCGTGCAGCGAGTCGGCGACGCGCTGCGCGAACCACGGCGATTCGGAATGCACCGTCACCGCGGTCGGCAGGCCGTCGACGACTTCGCGCGCGAACGAAGGTCCGGTGACGACCGCACCGGCCTTGCCGGGCAGCGTCTCTTCGACCCGTTCGTGCAGAAAGCGTCCGGTGCCGGGCTCGAAGCCCTTGGTCGCCCAGGCGATGCCGTCGTAGCGACCGCCGCACGCGGCGATCGCGTCGATGAGCTCGCCGAACGCGTGGCTCGGCGTGACGACGAGCAGCCAGTCGGCGTCGCGCACGCAGGCGGCGAGATCGCTGCTGTAGGCGAGTTCCGCCGGCAGCTCGCTATCGGGCAGATAGCGCCGGTTGCGGCGCGTCTGCGCCATCGCCCGCATCGCCGCGGCGTCGCGCCCCCACAACGTGGTGAGGGCGCCGTGCCGCGCGAGCAGGGCGGCGAGCGCCGTGCCCCAGGAACCCGCGCCGAGTACCGCTACCCGCGCCTGCGCGGTCATTCGACGCTCAGGCGTTCAGCGCCGGCGTTTCGGCGTCGCCGCCTTCGGTGCGGCGGCGCAGCGCTTCGGCGTACAGCGCGTCGAAGTTGATCGGCTGCAGGAAGAAGGGCGGGAAGCCGCCGTTCTGGACCATGTCGGAAATCGCCTGGCGCGCGTACGGGAACAGCACGTTCGGGCAGTAGCTGCCGAGCACGCCGTCGCGGCCCGCGTCGTCGAAGCCGGCGACGCCGAAGATGCCGGCCTGCTGCACTTCGGCGAGATAGGCGGTCTTCTCGCCGATCTTGCACGTGACGGTGACCGTCAGGACGAGCTCGTACACGTCCTGGCCGAGCGTCGTGACGCCCTGGCCGAGCGACAGCTGGATCTGCGGCTGGCCGTTGTCCTGGAAGATGTGCGGCGCGCCCGGCGCTTCGAACGAAGAATCCTTGATGTAGATCTTCTGGACGGAAAGCTGCGCCTGCGCGGACGCCTGGCCGTTGGCCTGATTGTCGGTCATTGGGAGGGTGCTCCGGATAGAATTGGTCGAACGAAGAAGAGCGAGTATCACATAACTGCGCGACAACCAGCCAACGCCTCCGGACGGGTTTCGGTCCGTCGGGAAGGCCGGTCCGGCTTGCCCCGCGCGTGCAAGCCTGTTATAAAGCGCGGCTCGCTCTGCGGCGCCCGTCATCGACGGGACAGGGATTCCGGCACACGGTACGGCCTCCCCCGCGGTTTTCGAACCGACGCAAGCGCCTGCCAGCACCGCGTGGCATCGACGATGCCGCTGGGCCGATACCGCCCTGGCCAAGGGCGGCCCAAGAAACCTACGAGGTACGTATGGCCCGTAAATGCCAAGTCACCGGCAAAGGTGCGATGAGCGGCAACAACGTCTCGCACGCCAACAACAAGACCCGCCGCCGCTGGCTGCCGAATCTGCACGAGCGCCGCTTCTGGGTGCCGAGCGAGAGCCGCTGGATCAAGCTGCGCCTTTCCAACCACGCCCTGCGTACCATCGACAAGAAAGGTATCGAGGTCGTCGTCGCCGAGCTGCGTGCGCGCGGCGAGAAGATCTGAGGAGGATTGAACCATGGCATCCAAGCGCGACAAGATTCGTCTGGTGTCCTCCGCCGGCACCGGTCATTTCTACACCACCGACAAGAACAAGAAGACCACCCCGGACAAGATGGAGATCAAGAAGTACGATCCCGTCGTCCGCAAGCACGTGGCCTACAAGGAAGCGAAGATCAAGTAAGCGCCTCGCGCTGCCGGTCTTTCGGATTCCACGAAAAACCCGCCGGAAACGGCGGGTTTTTTGTTGCCCGATCGCCGGGTTTCGCCCCGGCGATCGCGATCACTCGGCCGTCTTGTTCTGGCAGGCGAGCAGATCGTCGTCGTCGATGACCCACTTTTCCTTGTCGGCGCACAGCGCGACGTTCTCGACGATGCACTCGTCGCCGTCTTCGTCGACGACGCGCACGTCGTAGGAGTCGCACGGCACGCCGGTCAGCGTGAACGTTTCGCCGGTGCCGATCGTGTGCTTGCCGAGCTGGTCCTCGCCCCACTCGCGCTCTTCGGTCGGCGAGAAGTACAGCTCGTGGATCGCCCAGTGCGAGAGGTTCTTGAGCACGACTTTCGAGTCGCCCGCGGCCGAGGCCGGAAGCGTGACGAGACCGGCCGCCGCGACGAGCGCGGCGACGCCGAGTTGCTTGATCATGGTTTGTCCCCTGTAGACACCCCGCCGTCCGCGCAGCGGAATGCTGCACACCCCGACGGCGACGCGATACTAAGCGCAACGGGCCGTTTCCGGCTATCGCCCCCGCGGCGCATTCTTCTCTTTATTTGTCCACTATTCAACTCGGACGAGGCGGGGCGCCCGGGCCGTGACGCGCGCGCGGGCGTTGGCCGCGAACCGAGGTTTTCAACGGCCGAGGTCGCGCCCAAAAAAAACGCCCGCTTGCGCGGGCGTTCGATTCACGTGCGACGCGGCGCGAATCAGCGCGCGTGCGCGAGCTGGTAGCCCTTCAGGCGCGAGGCGAACTCGCCGAGCGCGCGAATGCCCGATTCCTCGGCTTCGCGGCACCACTGCTTGAGGCCTTCGAGCATCGCCTCGCCGTTGCGGGTTTCCGTGAGTTCATGCAGACGGTTGCGGTATTCCATGACCGTGGCCATGACCGGGCGGGCGCTCACCCACTGCGTCAGGCGCTCGCGGCCCTCGTGATCGAGCCAGCGGCCGCCGCTCGACAGCGCGCGGCGCAGACGGCCCGGCAGGTCCTTGAGATTGTTGCCGGCGCGCATCGCCTCTTCGTGCAGCGTCGGCGCGATGACGACGCGGAAGTAGTCGGTCATGACCTGAAACTTGTGCGCGATCACGGCCTTGATCGTTTCGCCGTCCGGCAGGTGCACCGCCGGCCGCACGTCGAGCGACGGCGCGACGCGCAGCACCTTGGCCATGCCGACCGCCTGGAACAGACGGATCGCGGCCCAGCCGATGTCGAACTCCCACTTGCGCAGCGCGAACTTCGACGAGCTCGGGAACGCGTGGTGATTGTTGTGGAGTTCTTCGCCGCCGATGACGAAGCCCCACGGCGTGAGGTTCGTCGAGGTGTCGTTGCTTTCGAAGTTGCGATAGCCCCACCAGTGGCCCAGACCGTTGACGACGCCGGCGGCCCAGAACGGAATCCAGATCATCTGGCTCGCCCAGATCACGACACCCCACAGGCCGAACAGCGAGAAGTTCAAGAGCAGCATGAACGTCGGGCCGAGCTCCGGAAAGCGCGAATAGACGTTGCGCTCGAGCCAGTCGTCCGGCGTGCCGTGGCCGTACTTTTCCATCGCGTCGTCGTCGCGGCGCGCCTTGCGGTACAGGTCGACGCCGTCGAGCAGCACCTTCTTGATGCCGTAGATCTGCGGGCTGTGCGGATCTTCCTCGGTTTCGCACTTCGCATGATGCTTGCGGTGGATGGCGACCCATTCCTTCGTGACCATCGCGGTGGACGCCCACGACCAGAAACGGAAGAAATGTGCCAGAACCGGATGGAAGTCGACGCCGCGGTGCGCCTGGCTGCGATGCAGATACAGCGTCACGGAGAAGATCGTCAGCTGGGTGACGATGAGGAAATAGACCACATGGGTCGCCCAACCGGCCTGCAGCAGGCCGCCGGTCAGAAAATCGGCCACGACATCGAACATTGGAGTAAACCACCGAGAAAGGCAGAAGCGCACTATACGCGAGCCGCGATGTTGGGACTATGACGCGCAAGTACAAGTATGCGTTCGGAAATGTTAAATCTCCGACGCGCAGTTGTGGAATGCAAGACGGATGCCGCACGGCACGCCGGCTTGCCGCCGCAACGCCGTAACGGCAACAATCCGGCCCCTGTGACCGCCCCCGACGACATCGCCGACGCCGCGCCGCTCCTGCAACTGACCGACCTGTCGCGCCGCCTCGCCGGTCGGGAGGTCGTCCGCGGCGTCAACCTCGCGCTCGCGCGCGGCGAAGTGCTGGGCCTGCTCGGCGTGAACGGTGCCGGCAAATCGACCACCTTGCGCATGATCGCCGGCGTGCTGGCGCCGACGTCGGGTAGCGTGCGCATCGACGGCGACGATCTCTACGACGATCCGTCGATCGCACGCCGGCGCATCGGCTACCTGCCGGAACGCGCGCCGCTGCATCCGGAGCTGACCGTCGCCGAATACCTGCGCTTCTGCGCCCGCCTGCGCGGCCTCGCGAACGCCGAAGCGACCACGGCCGTGGCGCGCGAAATCGAGCGCTGCGACCTCGGCGACGTGCGCCGGCGCCTGATCGGCCAGCTGTCGAAGGGCTATCAGCAGCGCGTCGGCATCGCGCAGGCGCTGCTGCATGCGCCGCCGTTGATCGTGCTCGACGAACCGGCGTCGGGCCTCGACCCGGTGCAGGCCATCCGCATGCGCGAACTCGTGCGGAGTCTACGGGCGAACCACGCGGTACTGCTGTCGACGCATCTTTTGGCCGAAGCCGAAGCCGGCTGCGACCGCATCGCGATCCTGCACCGCGGCGAACTGCGTCATGCCATGATCGTGCAGCCCGGCGAGACGGCGCGGCTCGAGCAGCTGTTCCTGCGCATCGCAAGCGACGTCGCGCTGCCGGCGGAGCCGCACGCATGAGCGCAAGCCTCGTCATCGCCCGCCACGAGGTGCGCCGGCTCATCGTGCAGCCGTGGTCGTGGGGGCTCATGGCCGCGGCCGTCGCGCTGCTCGCCTATCAATTCCTGATCGCGCTCGACCGGTTCCTGCAGCTCGCACCGAAGCTCGCCGCGGCGCCCGACGGTGCCGGCGCGACCGATATCGTGGCCGCGTCGATGTTCAGCGCGTACGCGAACCTGCTGTTGTTTCTCGTGCCGCTCCTTTCGATGCGCACGATCGCCGGCGAGCGCCGCCAGCATTCGCTGACGCTGCTGCTCGCTGCCGGCGTCGGCAACGGCGCGATCGTGTTCGGCAAATGGCTCGGCGTGATGGCGTGGCTCGTGCTGCTGACCGCGCTCGTCGCGCTGATGCCTCTCTCGCTCGTCGCCGGCACCGCGCTCGATCTCGGCCGCGTCGGCGCCGCGCTGCTCGGCCTCGTGCTCCAAGCGGGCCTCCTGGCCGCGATCGGCGTGATGGCGTCGGCGTGGACCGCGCAGCCCGCGCTCGCCGCCGCCGTCGCGATCGCGATCAACCTGTTCCTGACGCTGGTGGACGCCGGCGCGCGGCTGCAGGGCGTGTCGAACGGCGCGATCAACTGGCTCGCCGTCACGAGCCACATCGAACCGCCGTTCCGCGGCATCGTGGCGAGCGTCGACATCGCGTATTTCGTCATCCTCGGCGCCGTCGCGCTCGCGCTCGCGGCGAACCGGCTCGACGCGCTGCGGAGCGCCGACTGATGCGCGCGCGCCTGGGCAGCTTCGCATTCGCGATCGGCGTCGTGATCGCCGCGGCGCTGGCGGCCTTCCTGTCGACGCGCTACGCGTTTCGCGTCGACGTCAGCGCCGCGCAGCGCGCGTCGCTCGCGCCGCAAAGCCGCGACCTGCTGCACGCGCTGACCGGCCCCGTCGACGTCGTCTCGTACGCGAGCCGTAGCGGCAATCTGCGCGAGGTGATCGCCAATTTCGTCGCGCGCTACCGGGCCGAGAAGCCGGACATCGCATTGCGCTTCGTCGACCCCGAGGCCGACCCCGCCGCGATGCGCGAGCGCGGCGTGCGCGTCGACGGCGAACTGGAGATTTCGTACGGCGGCCGCAGCGAACGCCTGAAGTTTCTGAGCGAGCGCGAATTCTCGAACGCGCTGCTGCGCCTGTCGCGCGGACGCACGCACGTCGTCGCCTTCCTCGCCGGCGCCGGCGAGCGCAAGCCCGACGGCGACGCGAACGCCGACGTCGGCCAGTTCGGCAAGCTCCTGGCCGAACAGGGCGTGCGTGCGGTGCCGCTCGTGCTCGGCACCGGCGCCGCGGTACCCGACAACACCGACCTCGTCGTCATCGCCAATCCGCGCGTCGCGCTCGACGCCGGCGTCGTCGCGGCGCTCGTCGACTGGATCGACGGCGGCGGTGCGCTGCTGTGGCTGACCGAACCCGGCGAAAACGCGGGCCTCGAGGCGCTCGCGAACGTGCTGTCGGTGCGCGCGCTGCCCGGCACCGTCGTCGACGGCGCGGGCGCGGCGATCGGCATCGGCGATCCGAGCTTCGTCGCCATGAGCACGTATCCGCCGCATGCGATCACGCGCGGTTTTCAGCTCACGACGCTGCTGCCGCAGGCCGCCGCGCTCGCGCAGCTCGGCGCCGCGCGCTGGGATGTCAAACCGATCCTGCGCAGCGGCGCGCAGAGCTGGAGCGAGTCGGGCGCCATTCCGAAAAGCGGCGAACCGACGACGATCCGCTACGACGAAAACACCGACGAACTGCGCGGCCCGCTCGACCTCGGCTTCGCGCTGTCGCGCCTGTCGCCTCGGCCGGACCGGCGCGAACAACGCGCCGCAGTGATCGGCGACGGCGATTTTCTGTCGAACAGCTTTCTCGGCAACGGCGGCAATCGCGAATTCGGGCAGCGCCTGTTCAACTGGCTGCTCGCCGACGATGCCCTGATCGAGGTGCCCGACCGCGGCGCGCCGGACCGCGAAATCGCGCTGTCGCAAGGCGCGCTCGGCGCGATCGGCCTCGGTTTTCTGGTCGGTTTGCCGGCGCTGCTCGTCGGCCTCGGCGGCACGATCTGGTGGATCCGGCGGCGGCGATGAAGCGGCGCACGCGCACCCGGCTGATGCTCGTGCTGCTCGTCGCGCTGCTCGGCGCCGCGGCATACGCCGAACTCCTGCGCGAAGAATGGGCGCAGCCGCGCCCGCTGACGACGGTCGATACGAGCGCCGCCGCGCGCATCGTCGTGGAATGCCGCACCTGCCGCGGCCGCACATTCGAGCGCACGCCCGCGGGCTGGCGCATGCGCGAGCCGTACGCGTTCGCGGCGAGCGACGAAGCCGTGGCGCGCCTCCTCGCGATCGCGTCGGCGCCGATGCGCAAGCGCCGCGCGGCGGCCGACGCCGACGCGAAGAAGCTCGGCCTCGATCCGCCGGTCGCGTCGATCCACATCGACGACCTGCGCATCGACGTCGGCACGACCGACGCGATCAACGGCCTGCGCTACGTGCGGCACGGCGGCGACATCGCGCTGGTGCACGACAACTACAGCGCGTGGCTGCTCGCGCCGCCGGAGAGCGAGCTCGACCGGCGACTCGCGCCGCCCGATTTCGATCTTGCGACCGTGCGCGTCGACGGCGACGAGCGGCCGGCGCTCGCCGCCGCCTGGCGCATCGTGACGACGAGCCAGGTCGTCGCGTCGAACACGATCGTCGCCGAAGGCGAAATCCGGCGCCGGATCGAACTCGCCGCGAAGGACGGCTCGACGCTGCGCTTTACGCTCGTGCGCGGCGACGGCCGCTACGTTGCGCTGCGCGACGACCTGCCGCTGGCGTATCCGCTCGAAGAAGCGCAGGTGCAGCACCTGCTGCCGCCGCCGTAGGTGCCGCGATGCCCGAACTGCCCGAAGTCGAAACCACGCGCCGGGGCCTCGCGCCGCACCTGATCGGCCGGCGCATTCTCGCCGTGACCGTGCGCAAGGCGCTGCGCTGGCCGGTGCCGGACGAGCTGCGCGAATACCTGCCGCAGCAGCGCATCGACGCGATCGAGCGCCGCGCGAAATACCTGCTCGTGCACACGCAGGCCGGCAGCGCGCTCTTGCACCTCGGCATGTCCGGTTCGCTGCGCGTGCTGCCGCAGGAAACGCCGCCGGGCCTGCACGACCACGTCGACTGGCGGCTCGATTCGGCGCGCATCCTGCGCTACACCGATCCGCGCCGCTTCGGCTGCCAGCTGTGGCAGCCGAGCGGCGAGACGCATCCGCTGCTGCGCGACCTCGGCCCCGAGCCGCTGTCGGACGATTTCGACGGCGATTATTTGTGGAAACTGTCGCGCGGTCGGGCGGCGGCCGTGAAGCTGTTCCTGATGGACCAGAAAGTCGTCGTCGGAGTCGGCAACATCTATGCGGCCGAAGCGCTGTTCGCGGCCGGTATTCATCCGAAACGCGCGGCGGGCCAGGTGTCGCGCGAGCGCTACGCGCGGCTCGCCGGCGAGGTCAGGCGCATTCTCGACTACGCGATCGCGCGCGGCGGCACGACGCTGCGCGATTTCATCAGTCCGGACGGCGCGCCGGGCTATTTCGAGCAGGAGCTCTTCGTCTACGGCCGCGCGGGCGAGCCGTGCAAGACGTGCGGCGCGAAGGTCCGCGCGATTACACTCGGACAGCGCAGTACGTTCTACTGCGCGCACTGCCAGCGATAGAGAACCACGATGACGCGCGAATACACGCCGGGCACCGGCAACGAACGCTGGCCTTCCGGCAACTACGTCGATCTCGCGGTCATCGCGCTGAGCGAGAAGCGCATGCGCGAGCTGCTCGCGGCCGAACCGCAGTACGGCGTCGATTCGGGCCTGGGGCCGTGGGTATTGTTCGGCGGCCGGCTCAGCGACGGCACGATGATCGAATTCGTCTACCACGCGTATGCCCCGGGGCCGCACGGCTTCGATTTTCGCGTCGACGCGAAGGCGAACTACGAAAGCGTGTTCCATCGCGTGCTGCGGCTGTTGCGGGTGGAGCGCACGCAGCTGGCGTGGATTTCCGATCTGGTCGTCGACGCGCGCTGAACGCACACGGCCCGGCGTCGCGACGGCGCCGCCGTTCCGGTACCTTACGGATGACCGCCGCCCGGAGAGGATCTCTATGCGCCCGCTTCCCCTCGCATTCGCGCTGTCGCTGCTCGCGTCCGCCGCGGCCTGCGCCGCGCCCGAGAAGGACGCCGATCGCGCCGCGCGCTACGCCGTCGAACTCGAGCGCAAGCCGCTCGCCGCCGAAGCGCCCGACCAGCGCCAATGGCTGCTGCACTGGGTCAACGACACGCCGGACTACACCGTCACCGTCTGCGACGTGCTGACCGAAGGGCAGAAGGTCGGATCGCCGTATTCGGCCGAGCTCCTGGCGCAGCAGCTGTTCGGCAACGTCGCGTATCAGATCGCGCATCCGAGCGGCCTCAAGGACGAAATCACGCTGCAGATGGCCGGCATCGAAAGCGCACTGCGCACGTATCAGGCGCTGATCGCACACGACCCGACCGCGCACGTGGCCTATCTCGACACGCTGCTCGAGAAGCAGCGCGCCGGCGCGCTCAACGCGTTCATGCGTCCGATCATCGTGCAGCGCTGCATGAACCGGCCGGACGATTCCACGAACACGTAGACGATCACTCCAGCGGCAGTTCCGCCTGCTTGAGTTCGATGCGGCCGTCGCCCGCGACGATGCGCTTGAACTCGGCGCGGCTGACCGATACGTAGCGATCGTTGCCGCCGATCTCGACCTGCGGCCCCTGCGTCACCGCGCGGCCGTGCTCGTCGACGCGCACGACCATCGTCGCCTTCTTGCCGGTGTGGCAGATCGTCTTGATCTCGGTCAGCGAATCGGCCCAGGCCATCAGATACTGGCTGCCTTCGAACAGCTCGCCGCGAAAGTCGGTGCGCAGGCCGTACGTGAGCACCGGAATCTTCAGCGCGTCGACGATTTCGGTCAGCTGCCACACCTGCGCCTTCGTCAGAAACTGGGCTTCGTCGACGAGTACGCAGTGCAGCGCGCCGTTCGCGGCCACGTCGTCGCGGGTGCGGGCCAGGAGATCTTCTTCGCGTTCGAAGATGCGGCCGTAGGCCTTCAGGCCGATGCGCGACGCGACGATGCCTTCGCCGAAGCGGTCGTCGAGCCGCGGCGTATAGATCAGCGTGCGCATGCCGCGTTCGAGATAGTTGTGCGCGCTCTGCAGGAGCGTCGTCGTCTTTCCCGCGTTCATCGCCGAGTAGTAGAAGTAGAGTTTGGCCATGGCTGCGGTATGCGACGGAGCGGGCGCGGTAGGTTAAAGTACGAATCGCCTCAGCGCATCTGTAGTGTCCATGCTCAATCCCGCTCAACGCGCCGCCGTCGACTATTGCGACGGTCCCCTGCTCGTGCTCGCCGGCGCAGGCTCGGGCAAGACGCGCGTGATCACCGAGAAAATCGCGCACCTGATCGGCAAGAAGCACCTCGCCGCGAAGAAGATCGCCGCGATCACGTTCACCAACAAGGCCGCGCGCGAAATGCGCGAGCGCGTCGGCAAGTTGATTTCGTCGGAAGCCGCGTCCGAACTCCTCGTCTGCACGTTTCACGCGATGGGCCTGAAATTCCTGCAGATCGAACACGCGAAGCTGGGCCTCAAGCGCGGCTTTTCGGTGCTCGACGCCGACGATACCGAGTCGATCGTCAAAGACCTTCTGCCCAAGGCGCTGAAGTCGGACCAGCTGTGGGCGCTGCGCAATCTCGTGTCGACCGCGAAAAACAACGGCCTGACGCCGGAACAGGCGCTCGCCGCGGCGAGAAGTCCGCGCGAACTCGAAGCGGCCGAGCTCTACGCCGGCTACCAGAAGCGCCTCTCGGCGTTCAACGCGGTCGATTTCGACGATCTCATCCGCCTGCCGCTCGCGCTGCTCGACGAAGACGCCGAAACGCGCAGCGGCTGGCAGGAACGCCTGCGCTATCTGCTGGTCGACGAATACCAGGATACGAACTCGGCGCAGTACCGGCTCCTGCGCAATCTCGCCGGATCGCGCGGCATGTTCACGGCCGTGGGCGACGACGATCAGTCGATCTACGCGTGGCGCGGCGCCAATCCGGAAAATCTCGACGAACTCGCGCGCGACTATCCGTCGCTCAAGGTCGTGAAGCTCGAACAGAACTACCGCTGCGCCAAGCGCATCCTGCGCGCGGCGAACCGGCTGATCGCGAACAATCCGCACAAGCACCTCAAAACGCTGTGGAGCGACCACGCCGACGGCCCGCCGATCCGCGTGATGGAGTGCAAGGACAACGAGCACGAAGCCGAGCGCGTCGCGTCCGACCTTGCGCACATCGCCGAGAAGCACAAGGCGGAATGGAACGAGTTCGTCATCCTGTATCGCGGCAACCACCAGTCGCGCGCGCTCGAAAAAGCGCTGCGCCTGGCGCGCGTGCCGTATCACATCAGCGGCGGCACGTCGTTTCTCGACCGTTCGGAAGTCAAGGACGTGCTCGCGTACCTGCGCCTCATCGTCAATCCCGAAGACGATGCCGCCTTCTTGCGTATTGCCAATGTTCCCAAACGCGACATCGGCGCGACGACGCTCGAAAAACTTGGCGAGATGGCCCAGGCGCGCCACGCGAGTCTCTTGCATGCGTCCGAAAGCGACGCCGTGCTCAAGCAGCTCGCGGCGCGCTCGGCGTCGTCGCTCGCGAGCTTCGGTTCGCTGATCCACGGCCTGGCGCGCGACGCGAAGCGGCTCTCCGCGGCCGAGCTCGTCGACGAACTCGTCAAGCGCACGCACTACGCCGAGCACCTGACGGCCGAGATCAAGGACCCGACCGCGCGCGCGCGCCGACTGGAAAACCTCACCGAACTCGCCGACTGGTTCCGCGCGATGCAGAAGGACGGCGGCTCGGCCGGCGACCTCGCCGCGCAGC
This sequence comes from Tahibacter soli, assembly GCF_025717065.2. Classification (GTDB taxonomy): domain Bacteria; phylum Pseudomonadota; class Gammaproteobacteria; order Xanthomonadales; family Rhodanobacteraceae; genus Tahibacter; species Tahibacter soli. The sequence goes on from NZ_JAOVZO020000018.1 coordinate 762,711, forward strand.
TCGCGCTGCTGTCGCACGCCGACCGCGACGATCCCGGCAATTCGGTGCGCCTGATGACGCTGCACGGCTCCAAGGGCCTGGAATTCCGCTATGTCTTCATCGTCGGTGTCGAAGACGGCCAGCTGCCGCACGAGGGCAGCATCGAGGAGGGCCGCCTCGACGAGGAGCGGCGTCTGATGTACGTCGGCATCACGCGCGCGAAGGAGCGGCTGTGCCTGTCGTATTCGGCGCGGTCGCGTCGCTTCGGCGAGGTGTTCAAGAACGATCCGAGCCGTTTTCTCGCCGAACTGCCGGCCGACGACCTGCACTGGGACGGCCGCGACGCCGAGCAGGACGCGGAGGCGAAAAAGGAAGTCGCCACCTCGCATCTGGCACGGCTGGCCAATCTGCTCGCGGACTGAGCGCGCGCGCTTGCCGCTAAACTAGCGGCCTTTCCGCCTCGCAGGGCTCGTTCGTGAAGTACCGATTCCTCGTCCTCCTGCCACTCGCCCTGGCGGCCGGTTGCGCCAAGCAAGCGGTCAAGCCGGCGCTCCCCGCCGACCCGGGGCCGCCGGCCGCGGCGTCGACCGCCACCGACAATCTCAACGCGACGCTGTGGACGCAGCGCTCGCTCGAACACGATCTCGTCTATCGCGAGGTGTATGCGCTCGCGTCGCGCCAGATCGCCGTCGCGCTCGGACAGCCCGAGTGGGACGCGCTGCCGAAGAACGAGCGCAAGAATCCCGCGAAGGGTCTGCCGCCGGCGGTGATCGTCGACGTCGACGAGACGGTGCTCGACAACTCGCCGTACCAGGCGCGGCTGATCCGCGACGGCAAGGAATTCGACGAATTCACCTGGGACGCATGGTGCCGCGAGGAAGCCGCGCGCGCGACGCCGGGCGCGCTCGACTTCGCGCGGGCCGCCGCCGCGCGCGGCGTGACCGTGTTCTACCTGACGAACCGCGCGCAGCATCTGAACGACGCGACGCTCGCGAATCTCAAGCGCGCCGGCTTTCCGGTGTCCGAGCGCGAAAACGCGTTTCTGGGCCTCGGCCTCGTCGTGCCGGGCTGCGAAGCGAACGGCTCGGACAAGGGTTGCCGCCGCGAGCTGATCGGCCGCACGCACCGCGTGCTGGCGATGGTCGGCGACCAGCTCGGCGATTTCATCGACGTCGAAAACAACACGCCGGCCGCGCGCGAGGCGGCGGCCGCGCCGTACGCCGGCTGGTTCGGCGAACGCTGGTTCATGCTGCCCAATCCGACCTACGGTTCGTGGGACGGCGCGGTGCTCGGCAACGAGCGCGGCGCGGACCCGCAAACCAAACGCCGCCTGCGCCGCGAAGCGCTTCGATACGAGTAATCTTATGCACTATGCAGCAAAATCCATTCCGGCGCGCGACCGGCTGATCTTCGCGCTCGACGTGCCCACGCGCGAAGCGGCCGTCGAGTGGATCGACCGCCTCGGCGACGCCGTGTCGTTCTACAAGATCGGCATGGAGCTTCTGACCAGCGGCGACTACTTCGCGGTGCTGGCCGAACTCGCCGCGCGCGGCAAGAAGGTATTCGTCGACCTGAAATTCTTCGACGTGCCGGCGACGGTCGCCTCGGCCGTGAAGGGCCTGACGCGCTATCCGGTGCATTTCTGCACGATCCACGGCAACGACGGCATGATGCGCGCCGCGGCGGCGGTGAAGGGCGACATCAAGATCCTCGCGGTGACGGCGCTGACGAGCCTCGACCAGCACGATCTCGACGATCTCGGTTTTCAGGTCGACGCCGAAAAGCTCGTGCTGTCGCGCGCGAAGGCCGCCCTCGCGGCGGGCTGCGACGGCGTCGTGTCGTCGGGGCTCGAAGTCGCGGCGCTGCGTCGCGAGGTCGATCACGCGCTGATCACGGTCTGCCCCGGCATTCGCCCGATCGGCAACACCGGCGACGACCAGAAGCGGACCCTCGACGTCGCCGAGGCGTTCGCGGCCGGCGCCGACTACATCGTCGTGGGCCGGCCGATCCGCAACGCGCCCCATCCGCGCGCCGCCGCCGAGGCCATGGTCGCGACGATTCGCGATGTCGTCGGTGATTCTTGATTTAAAACAATACGTTGATGTTGGTATTGTGATGTATTGCATGAAGTTGCGGGCGCGAGTACCATCGCCGAAACGATCGCCCGCGGCTACAACAAAAACTCGCCGACAACATTACAAAGCTCCCTCTCCGGCACTGCCGGATTCGACCCGGATGCCTTGAAAAGGCACCGGGTTTTTTCTTTTCGTTGCGCTTCTCGGCTGACACGTCTGGGACTATCGGCTAGAGTTCGTCGTTGCTTCACCACCACATTCTTGGGGAATGACATGTCTAAGCTCGCTCGCGTCGCGCTCGTCGCGGCAATGGCTGTCGCTTTCAGCGGCTGCGGCAACAAGGAAGAAGGCAAGACCACCACCGCCCCGGCAGCAGCGCCGGTCGCCGCGAAGCCGGCCACCCCGGACGCCGCGATCCTCGCCTCGGTGCAGAACCTCAAGGCCGGCAATATCGACGCGCTGATCCAGAACGCGCTGCCGCCGGAGGAATACGCCAAGGTCAAGGCGAAGTGGGCCGAAGACATCAACAAGGACCCGATCACCGACGAGGATCGCGCGAAGTTCGCCGAGAACATCGGCAAGCTGACCGCGTCGGACGCCGAAGCCAAGCTGTGGGCCGAACTTGAGCCGAAGCTCAAGGAAATGGACGCGCAGATGGCCCAGCAGATGCCGATGATGGTCGCGATGGGCAAGGGCATGATCCAGAGCTCGATCCAGCAGAACCAGGAGCTCAACGACGCGCAGAAGCAGCAGGCGACGCAGGCCGTCGACGCGTTCGGCAACTGGGTGCAGTCCGCGAAGTTCACCGATCCGGCGCTCGCCAAGCAGGCGATCGGCGTCGTCGTGAAGACCGCGCGCGACATCAACCTCAAGACCCTCGACGAAGCGCGCGCGCTGTCGTACGAACAGGCGATGGGCAAGATCGGCGTGGGCCTCAACGGCGTCAAGCAGGTGCTCGCGATCTACGGCTTCTCGATCGACCAGACGCTCGACTCGGTCAAGGCCGAAACGCTGTCGTCCGACGCGAACACCGCGAAGGTCAAGATCAGCTACACGCTGTTCAACACGCCGCTGACGGCCGAGAGCGACCTGATCAAGGTCGGCGATCGCTGGTACGGCAAGGAAATGATGGAAAACCTCAAGAAGAAGGATGCGGAAGCCACCGCGCCGGCCGCCCCGCAGGCGCCGGCCGCCAACGGCTGATGCATCGCTACGCCGGGTTTTAACGCCGGCGTAACCACTCGAACGCCGCCTCCGGGCGGCGTTCGCTTTTGGCGCGGTTACAATCACCGGCATGGAAGCTACCGACTCTTCACCGCGTGCCGAAGCCGCGCGACCGTCCTGGCGCCTGCGCCTGTTCGGCCAAGTGCTCGAATCCTGGGTTCGCATCAAGCGCGACCCCGCCGACGCCGCCAGCCTGCTGATTCCCGGCGTTCCGGTCTGCTACGTGATCGAACGCTACGGCCTTTCCGATGCGCTGATCCTCGAACAGGCCTGCCGCGAGGCGGGGCTGCCGTCGGCGCTCGTGCCGTTGCGCGGCGTCAGCGGCAAGCGCCGCCGTACCAGCTATTTCGCGACGTCGCTGCGCAACAGCCTGTTCTGGAACCCGGCGCGGCGGCGAGCGCCGACCGAGCCGCTCGCGCAGATCGTCGACGCGCTCGAACTGGCGCCCGACCAGGACGTCCAGCTCGTGCCGGTGTCGATCTTCGTCGGCCGCGCGCCGAACCGCGAGTCGGGGTGGTTCAGCGTGCTGTTCTCGGAAAACTGGGTCGTCGTCGGCCGCTTCCGCCGCCTGCTCGCGCTAATGCTCAACGGCCGCGATACCCATGTGCAATTTTCCAAACCGGTCTCGCTGCGCTCGGTGCTCGTGGAGGAGCAGGCCCAGCCGCGCGACCGCACCGTGCGCAAGATCGCGCGCGTGCTGCGCGCGCATTTCCGTCGCATCCGCTCGGCCGTCATCGGTCCCGACCTGTCGCATAGGCGCACCGTCGTCGACGCGGTCGTCAACGCCGAGCCGGTGCGCGAAGCAACGGCCGCCACGGCGGTCAAGGAAGCGCTGACGCGCACGCAGGCGCACAAGCGCGCGCACGACTACGCGATGGAAATCGCGGCCGACTATTCGCACCCGGTCGTGCGTTCGCTGTCGTTCCTCTTGTCGAGTTTCTGGAACAAGATCTACGGCGGCGTGCGCATGAACCACTTCGACCGGCTGCGCGCGGTCGCGCCGGGCCACGAAGTGATCTACGTGCCGTGCCACCGCAGCCACATCGACTACCTGCTGCTGAGCTGGCTGCTCTACAACAACGGCATCGTGCCGCCGCACATCGCCGCGGGCGTCAATCTCAACCTGCCGATACTCGGCCCGATACTGCGCCGCGGCGGCGCGTTCTTCCTGCGCCGCAGCTTCAAGTCGAACGCGCTGTATTCGGCCGTGTTCAGCGAGTACGTGAGCCAGCTGTTCGCGCGCGGCGTATCGCTGGAATACTTCGTCGAGGGCGGGCGCTCGCGCACCGGCCGCCTGCTGCAGCCCAAGGCCGGCATGCTCGCGATGACGATCCGCGCGTTCCTGCGCGAATCGCGCCGGCCCGTCGTGTTCCAGCCCGTCTACATCGGCTACGAGAAGCTCATGGAGGGCAAGAGCTACATCGGCGAGCTGTCGGGCCAGCCCAAGGAGAAGGAATCGCTGTTCGGCCTGCTGCGTTCGGTCAAGGTGCTGCGCCAGCACTACGGCCGCGTCGCGGTGAACTTCGGCGAACCGGTGTTTCTCACCGAACTCCTCGACCGCGAGGCGCCGACCTGGCGCGAGACAGGCGCGGAAGAAAAGCCCGAGTGGTTCGCGCGCACGGTCGACTCGCTCGCCGAACGCATCCAGGTCAACGTCAACCGCGCCGCCGACGTCAATCCGATCAATCTCATCGCCGTCGCGCTGCTCGCAACGCCGAAGCACTCGATGGCCGAGTCGGATCTTCTGACACAGCTGGATTTGTACAGATCGCTACTGACCGAGCTGCCGTACGGCGAGCGCGTGACGATCACCGACCAGACGCCGGCACAGATCATCGCCTACGCCGAACAGATGCAGTGGACGCGGCGCGTGCGGCATCCGCTCGGCGACGTGCTGTGCAGCGACGGCAAGCAGGGCGTGCTGCTCTCGTACTTCCGCAACAACGTGCTGCACCTGTTCGCGGCCGGCGCGTGGATCGCCTGCTGCTTCATCAACAACCGGCGCATGGCGCGCGCGTCGGTCGTGCGGCTGTCGCGGCTCGTCTATCCGTTCCTGCAGGCCGAGCTGTTCCTGCCGTGGAACGAGGACGGCTTCGTCGAACGCATCCAGGCGACGATCGATTTCTTCGTGCGCCGCGGCATCTTCACGCTCGACGCCGAAGGCCGCGTGCTCAACCGCGGCGCGGGCCAGGGCGATGCGGCGTTCCAGCTGCGCACGCTCGCGCACAGCCTGCTGCAGGCGTTCGAGCGCTACTACATCGCGATCGCGGTACTGGTGAAGCACGGCCCGCACACGATCAGCGCGGCCGAACTCGAAAACCTGTGCACGCTGACGGCGCAGCGGCTGTCGCTGCTGCACGAACTCAACGCGCCGGAATTCTTCGACAAGGCGCTGTTCAAGGGCTTCATCCAGCAGCTGCGCGAACGTCGCGTGGTCTGGACCGACGACGCCGGCAAGCTCGACTTCGACACGGCGCTCAACGAAGTCGCCAAGGACGCCAAGGTGATCCTGAGCCGCGAAATCCGGCACGGCATCCTAAAGCTCGCGCCGGAGCCGAAGCCCGCGGCTGCGCCACCGGCACCGCCGGCGCCGCCCGCGCAGGACGAGGCCGCGTAATTCTCCGACGGCATATGCCGCCGTCCGCCGGCTATTTCCGCGCGGACGGCGGCCCGATTATGCTGCGTCGCAACATGGCGCGTCCGCGCCGGATTGGAATATCGCCGTCATGAGTTCGCCGATCTCGGCGCGGGCGCTGTTGCCGCTCGCGCTGTTCCTGTTGCTGTTTCTCGGCACGGGCCTGTGGTTCACCGCGCAGGGCCACGAGATGGCCTTCTACCAGCTGCGCGCGCCGGTCGCGATCCTGCCGGCGATCGCGCTCGCGCTGTGGCTGGGCCGCCGTTCGGCGCCCGTCGAAACGCTGCTGCGCGGCATGGGCGACGGCAACGTGATGCTGATGTGCCTGATCTTTCTTCTGGCCGGCGCGTTCGCGCAGATCAGCAAGGCGATCGGCGGCGTCGACGCGGTCGTCTGGCTCACGCTGTCGGCGACGCCGCCGTGGCTCGCGCTGCCGGGCCTGTTTCTCGTGGCCGGTTTCGTCGCGCTCGCGATGGGCACGTCGATGGGCACGATCGCCGCGGTCGCGCCGATCGCGCTCGGCGTCGCCGAAGCCGCCGGTATCGACAAGGCGCTGGCGCTCGGCGCGGTGCTCTCGGGCGCGACGTTCGGCGACAACCTTTCGGTGATTTCCGACACCGCGATCGCCGCGTCGCGGCTGCAGGGCGCGACGATGCGCGACAAGTTCCGCGCGAACTTCTGGCTCGCGCTGCCCGCGGCGATCGCGACGCTCGTCGTGCTCGGCTTCGCCGGCGGCACCGGCGCCGCGCCGACGGTGCCCGAAGCGTCGCCGTGGCTCGCGCTGCCGTATCTCGTCGTGCTGGCGCTCGCGCTCGCGGGCGTCGACGTGCTGATCGTGCTCGGCGTCGGCATCGTGCTCGCCGGCGCGTTCGGCCTCGCGTTCGCGGCGGATTACTCGGTGCTGAAGTTCTCCAACGACATCTACGCCGGCTTCGAGGGCATGGTCGAGATCACGCTTCTGTCGATCCTGATCGGCGGCCTTGCCGCGCTGATGCGCGAGCAGGGCGGTCTTGCGTGGCTCAGTCGCACGATCGCACGGTTTTCCGATCGCCACGGCGGGCGGCGCAGCGGCGAGATCTCGATCGCGGCGCTCTCGACGCTGACCGACGCGTTCACCGCGAACAACACCGTGGCGCTTCTGATCGCCGGCAACACCGCACGCGACATCGCGCAGCGCCACGGCATCAGCCCGGCGCGCAGCGCGAGCCTGCTCGACGTCTACGCCTGCGTGACCCAGAGCGTGCTGCCGTACGGTGCGCAGATTCTCCTGGCCGCGTCGATCGCGAAGGTGTCGCCGCTCGCTGTCGTCGGCACGGTGCACTACGGCTGGCTGCTGGCGATCGTCGCGACCGCGGCGATTCTCTTCGGCCTGCCGCGCGCGCATGCCGCGCCGCACACGGCGCCGCAGCCTCAGGCCGGCTGATCGGGAATCAGGAGATTTTCGAGGTACGCGATCATGTCCTTGAGCCTGAGCTTGCGCTTCTTCAGGCGCTTGAGCGCCAGCTCGTCGCTGGCGTTGTCCGCCGATAGCCGGCCGATGGCGGCGTCGAGATCGCGGTGCTCGATGCGCAGTTCGATCAGCTGGCGGGTGATTTCGGCGGGATCCTGGCTGAGCATGGCGATGCGTGTCGAACGATTCGGCGAGTGTAGCCCGCCGCGAGGTCGGTGTGACTGCAGCGCGAGCTTGCGCGTTCCGGCACTTATCCCTTGTTGTTGCGAATAATTCGCAATAACATTCAAGGTCTTTCGCCTTGCTCCCGGTGTCATCCATGCTCCGTACGAACCGTCCGCTGTGCCTCGCGATCGCGCTGGCGCTGTCCGCTCCCGCGCTCGCCGAAACCGCGCCCGCGGACGCCGGCGCGGAACCCGCGGAACGGCTCGAACGCATCACGGTGTCGGCGTCGACCTCGCGCACGCCCGAGTCCGACGCGGCGCTGCCGAACACGATCACGGTGATCACCGCTGAAGACCTGCGTCAGCAGCTCACCTTCACGAACGACCTGTCGGTCGTGCTGGCGAACCTCGTGCCGGCGTTCGCGCCGGGGCGGCAGAAGATGACGAGCTTCGGCGAGAGCCTGCGCGGGCGCCAGCCGCTGTATCTCGTCGACGGCGTGCCGCAGTCGACGCCGCTGCGCGACGGTTCGCGCGACGCGCACACGATCGACCCCGCGTTCATCGACCGCGTCGAAATCATCCACGGCTCGAACGCGCTGCACGGCCTGGGCGGCTCCGGCGGCATCATCAACATCATCACGAAGGCGGCGCCGGGCGAGGACGGCACGTTCCACGACGTGTCGGTCAACGCGAACACCGCGCTGCCCGACCGCGCCGACGGCAGCGGCTGGCGCGCGGCGTACCTGTTCGGCGCCAGGAGCGGCGACGTCGACTTCGTCGGCGGCGCCTCGTACGCGCGCCAGGGCATGTACTACGACGCGAACGGCCGCCGCATCGCCGTCAACAACGTGCAGGGCGACCTGATGGACGCCGCCGGCAACAACCTCTACGCGAAGCTCGGCTGGAATCTCGCGCCGGGCCAGCGGCTGCAGGCGACGATCAACCGCTACGACCTCGAAGGCGACGGCGACTACGTCTCGGTGCCGGGCGACTATCGCGCGGGCAGGCCCGCGACGTCGATCAAGGGTCCGCCGCTCGCGCGGCCGCCGCGCAACCGCAGCGATTCGCTCAACCTAGACTACAGCGCGAAGATCGCCGGCGGCGACGCGCTCGCGCAGCTGTTCTTCGTCGACTACAAGGGCCGCTTCGGCGGCACGCTGTACCGCAATTTCTTCGGCAACGATCCGAACGCGACGTGGATCGACCAGTCGCAGAACGTGTCGCAGAAGACCGGCGGCAAGTTCTCCTATTCGCGCGGCGACGTCGGCGGCGTGCCGCTGCGCCTGACGTTCGGGCTCGATCTGATTCGCGACCGCACCTACCAGCGCATGATCGTCAGCGACCTCGACTGGGTGCCGAAGACGACGTACGAAAGCGTCTCGCCGCTCGTGCAGGCCGAGTACTGGGTCGGCGAGAACGTCATGATCGCCGGCGGCCTGCGCCACGAAAGCGGCAGGCTCAAGGTTGGCGACTACGTGACGCTGCCGCAGTACGGCGCGCAGCACGTCGCCGGCGGCGAACCGTCGATGCGCGACACGCTGCCGAACCTCGGCGTCGTGTGGCACGTCACCGACGCGCTGAACGTCTACGCGTCGTACGCCGAGGGCTACAACGTGGCCGACGTCGGCCGCATCCTGCGCGCGATCGACCGCCCGGGCCAGCGCGTCGACGATCTCGTGGATCTCACGCCGGTGGTCTCCGACAACCGCGAAATCGGCATCGAGTACGACGACAGCCGCTGGTTCGGCCAGCTCGCCGCGTACTGGTCCGACTCCGATCTCGGCTCGATCCTCGTGTACGACCCCGCAGCGCAGGTCTACAACGTCCAGCGCCAGGCGACGAAGATCAAGGGCCTCGAGGCGAGCGCGGGCCTGCGCTTCGGCGACGGCCACAAGGTCGGCGTCGCGTACGCGCGCGCCGACGGCCAGTACGCGAGCCTGCCGGACGGCGAACCCGACACCGACCTGCAAGGCATCAACATCGCGCCGAATCGCCTCAATGCGTACTGGGAACAGCGCTGGGCCGACGATCTGTCGACGCGCCTGCAGGCCAGCAAGAACTACGACCGCGGATTCGACAGCGCGGCCGGCAATCGCATCGCGGCCTTCCGCGGCTATACGACGGTCGACCTGTATGCGCGCTACGCGCTGCCGGTCGGCGCGCTCAGCGTCGGCGTCGAGAACGTGACGAACCGCCAGTACGTGTCGTACTACTCGCAGACGACGCCGTCGAACGCCGACTATGCGTCGGGCCGCGGCCGCACGCTGTCGGTCGGCTGGTCGCATCGCTTCTGACGCTGCCCCTGGCCGCCGCAAAGGGAAAACCGAACAATGCGTCGTTTGCTGCAATGGCTGCACCTGTGGATCGGGCTCTCGGCCGGTCTGCTGTTCGCCGTGCTCGGCCTGACCGGCACGCTGCTCGCGTACCAGCCGGAAATCCTGCGCGCCACGCAGCCCGCGCTCGCCGTGCCCGCCGACGCGCCGCGCGACGATGCGCGCGTGCTCGCGCAACTCGCGGCCAGCGGCGAGGCGACCGGCGCCGATCTGCCGCGCGATGCGCTGCCCGTATGGCAGGCGTTCGCGAAGGAAGGCCGGCGCCTGTACCTGCATCCGACCGACGGGCGCCTGCTCCTCGAACGCTCGTCGGCGAACGATTGGATGCTGTGGCTGCGCGAACTGCACACGCATCTCCTCGCCGGCAAGACCGGCGAGGAAGTGCTCGGCGTGTTCGGCATCGCGATACTCGTGCTGCTCGTCACCGGCGTGTGGCTGTGGTGGCCGCGCAGCGGCGCTCTCGTCGAAAGCCTGCGCTGGCACGCGCGACCGCCGCTCAGGCGCTGGTTCAGCTGGCATCGCAGCACCGGTGCGCTCGCGGTACCGCTCGTGCTCCTGCTCGCGCTGACCGGCGTGGCGATGGTCTACGACGGCGCGGCGCGCGCCGGCCTGCGCTTCGCGTTCGGCGACGGTCCCGAGACGAAACCGCCGCAGCCGATCGCGCCGGACCCCGCGCGCACGATCGACTGGAACGCCGTGCTCGACGCCGCGCGCCGCGCCCTGCCCGAGGCGCAGCTCAGACGCGTGAGTTTTCCGCGCAAGGACAACGCCGTGGTCTCGATCCGCGCGAAGATGCCGGCGGAGTGGCATCCGGTCGGCCGCAGCACGGTCTGGATCGACCCGTACGATGCGACGGTGCTGCGCGTGCTCGACGCCACGCGCCAGGAAACCGGCATGCGCGCGAACTACGCGATCTATCCGCTGCACATGGGCGGCGTCGGCGGCGAGGTCTATCGCACGGCGGTGGCGGTCGCGGGGCTCGCGCCGACGTTTCTGCTGGCGACGGGATTTCTGTTCTGGCGACGAAGAAAAAGGAAAGCTGTCAGCGAATCGGACAAAACGGCGTAACCGCGGACACAGGCACGCTGTGTGCCGTTGCTGCGAGACCGATCATGCGATTCTTCCAAGCCGCCGCGTTCGTCGCGGCCCCGTTCTGCGCCAATGCGCACGCCGACGACGCGCCGACCGACTGCGACGGCTGCCGCGACCACGCGCTGCGCGCACGCGGACCGATGCACCGGATGACGCAACGGTTGAACCGCGCCGCGCGTCCGGTGTCGTAGCCTTCGCCCTCAAGGACGATCACACATGCTCAAGCGAACGCTTCGCACCGCCGTCGCCAAGGCGATCGACCTCGCTCCGGCGAGCATCGGCTATCGCCTGCGCGGCGCGCTCGAGAAGTTCGCGTTCAACCGCACGCCGGTCGTCCACGATCTTCCGCCCATTTTCCACTATTGGGCAAATGCCTATGTTCGCCCGCGCTTCGAGGCGATCGGCTTTGCGTCGCCCGAAGACTGCTTTTTTCGCGTGATCGAAGGCGAGGCGAGGCGCAAGCCATACACGATCCGCTGCCTGTCCGTCGGCGCCGGCCGCTGCGAGGTCGAGATCGCGCTCGTCGAACGCCTGCGCGGATCGGGCGTCGACAACGTCGTCATGGTCTGCACCGACCTCAATCCGCGGATGCTCGAGGCCGGCCGTAAGCTCGCGCGCGAGGCCGGCGTCATCGACCGGTTCGCGTTCGATGTCGCCGACATCAACGTCGGACGCGCCGACGCGGGCTACGACGTCGTCATCGCGAACCAGTGCCTGCATCACTTCGTCGAACTCGAAACGATCCTCGACAACATCCGCGGCATGCTCGCCGACGACGGCGTGTTCGCGACGTCCGACGTCGTCGGCCGCAACGGCCATCGGCTCTGGCCCGAGGCGCTGGCGCAGTTCCTGCCGTTCTGGCGCGAACTCGCGCCGAAGTACCGGTACGACCGCGTGCTCAGGCGCGAAGCCGTCGAGTACGTCAACTACAACCACGCCGACGTCGGATTCGAAGGCATCCGCGCGCAGGACATCCTGCGCCTTCTCGTCGAGCGCTTCGAATTCGAGATCTTCGCGCCGTACGCGTGCATCGCGCTGCCGCTCGTCGAACGCCGGTTCGGCTGGAACTTCGACGCGAACGATCCGGCCGACATCGCGTTCGTCGACCGGCTCGCGCAGCGCGACCAGGAACTGCTGGACGCGGGCCTCGTAAAGCCGACGCAGCTCGTCGCGACGATGCGCAAAGCGCGCCTGCGCCCGCTCGTGTCGACGATGCCGTTCGCGCCGGCCGCCTGCATCCGGGACGTCGACCTGCCCTGATACAATCGCCCGGTTCCCGACCGCACCGTCGCGCCCATGAGTCCCGCCGCCGCCCGCAAGCACGAAATCAACGCCGACAAGCTCGCCAAGCGGCTGCGGCGCCAGGTCGGCCAGGCGATCGCCGACTACAATATGATCGAAGACGGCGATCGCGTGATGGTGTGCCTGTCCGGCGGCAAGGATTCGTACACGCTGCTCGATATCCTGCTCAAGCTGCAGGCGAAGGCGCCGGTGCGCTTCTCGCTGCACGCGGTGCACCTGGACCAGAAGCAGCCGGGCTACGATCCGAACGTGCTGCCGCGCTGGCTCGAATCGATCGGCGTCGAGTACGCGATCCTCGAGCAGGACACCTACAGCGTCGTCAAGCGCGTGATTCCCGAAGGCCGCACGATGTGCAGCCTGTGCTCGCGACTGCGTCGCGGCAATTTATACGATCATGCATTTGCGCAAGGTTATACGAAGATCGCGCTGGGCCATCATCGCGACGACATCGTCGAAACGCTGTTTCTGAACCTGTTCCACCAGGCCAAGCTCAAGGCGATGCCGCCGAAACTGCGCTCGGACGACGGACGCAACGTCGTCATCCGGCCGCTGGCGTACTGCAAAGAGGACGACATCGCCGACTATGCGGCGCTGCGCGGTTTTCCGATCATGCCGTGCAACCTGTGCGGATCGCAGGAGAACTTGCAGCGCAAGGCGATCAAGGCGATGCTGGCCGACTGGGATCGGCAGCACCCCGGCCGCGTCGAGAACGTCTTTCGCGCGCTCGGCGATGTATCGCCGTCGCAGCTGGCCGACACGAAGCTGTTCGATTTCGCGTCGCTCGGCAGCGCGAGCGACGTGCGGCCGAGCCACACCGACTGGCTGCTCGGCGACGGCGCAAACGCCGCCGACGCGTAGTTCCCGCAACCCCCGATTCGATTCCTGCCGGCGGGCAAAACCCGCCCCTTGGTGACGTCCATGTTCTTTCGCAATCTGAGTCTGTTCCGCTTTTCCGAAACCGTTGCCGAAAACCTCGCCGACATCGAAAGCCACCTCGAGGAAAAACGCCTGCGCCCCTGCGGACCGCTGGAGGAATCCACGCGCGGTTTCGTCTCGCCGCACGGCCGCAACGGCGAGACTTTGGTCCATAAGGTCGCAGCCTTCACGCTGGTCGCGCTCGGCGGCGAGGACAAACTGCTGCCCGGCTCGGTCGTCAATGAAGAATTGGCGGCACGTTTGCAGAAGATCACCGAAAATGAAGGCCGGCGCGTCGGCGGCAAAGAACGCAAGCGCATCAAGGACGACATCTTGACCGAGCTGCTTCCGCGTGCGTTCGTGAAGCCTTACCGGATGTTTTCGTACCTCGATCTGAAGAACGGCTGGTTAGTGGTTGATACCTCTAGCCGAAAGTCGGCCGAAGAGGCGCTTTCGGAGCTGCGCGAGGCCGTCGGAACGCTGCCGGCGGCGCCGATGGCGCCGGAAGAAGCGCCGCGCGTGCTGATGACGGACTGGGTTACGCATGGCAAGCTACCGGCGGGCCTGACTCTGGGCGACGAGTGCGAATTGCGCGACCCGGCCGAGTCGGGCGCCGTCGTCCGTTGCCGCCACCAGGACCTTGAAACCGACGAGGTGCGCGAGCATCTGAAGACGGGCAAGCAGGTGTTTCAGCTCGGCTTGACCTTCGACGACCGTATCAGCTTCGTGCTTGGCGAGGATCTCGTCATCCGCAAGCTGCGGTTTCTCGACCAGGTTCTGGACGAACTGGGCGAAACGCAGACCGATTCGGCGGCGGCGGAACTCGATGCCCGCATGGCGCTGATGACGCTGGAAGTCGAACGGCTCCTGATCAAGCTCGACGAATGGTTCGGCCTGCCGCGCCCGACCGATCGATAGCAACAAAGCGCGGCGACACTGCGCGGGCAGGACTGCGCGCAGGCCTCGCCGCTGACGACGGGGCGCAAGCAACGGATTGCCGGATTCGCATACCCGGCCGACCGCTTCGCGCGGTTCGCCGGCCTGGCAAGGAAAGGGCATGGCTCCGGACGACAACTACCTTGAACTCTCGACGCCGAACGGCGACACGATCAAGGTGCTCAAGAAAGCGCACCCGCAGGCGCGGCGACTGCGCCTGACGGTGACGTCGAGCGGCGCGCGCCTGTCGTATCCGGAAGGCACGCATCCGGCGCAGGTCTACGCGTTCCTGCGCAAACACGTTGACTGGCTCGAGCGCAAGCTCGACGAGCTGCAGCTCGACGGCTCCGGTCCGCCGCCGCTCAAGCCGGGCGCGACGACGCTGATTCCGCTGCGCGGCGAGACGACGCAGCTGTTCTGGTGCGAAAGCGTCTACCCCGCGATCACGCTGCAGGAAGAAGGCATCGTGCTGCTGCTGCCGAACGCGCACAGCCAGCGCTCGCTGCCGGCCGCGCGCGGCCTCTTGCGCTCGTTCCTCGAAGCGCAGATCCGCCGCGACGTGTCGCGTCTGATGTCGCGCTACATCGGCGACATCGGCCTCGGGCCCAACGGCGTGCGCGTCAAGCCGCTCAAGAGCCTTTGGGGCAGCCTCGATACGCGCGACATCATGACGCTCGATCTCGCGCTGGCGCTCGCACCGCCCGCGGCGCTCAAGTACGTGGTGATCCACGAGCTGTGCCACCTTCGCATCCGCAACCACTCGCCGCGCTACTGGGCGCTCGTGGCGAGCCTGTACCCGGACTGGAAGGAACAGCGCGACTGGCTGCGCGAGAAAGGACACGCGCTCAAGGCGGAACTGGCGCGCCTGATCGGCGTGTAATTCCGCACAAAGCCACTACGCGGCAAACCCGCAGAACCGCAAGATCTCGTCTGCCACCGGGCCGGCGTTCTCCAGATGCAGATGATGGTTGCCGGGCAGATGCGCGACGCGAATGCCGGGTACGCAGTCCGCGCGCGCCTGCATCCGCGCGCCCGGCAGGTACGACGTCGCCGGCTCGCACAGGATCATCAGCGTGGGCGCCGCGATGCCGCGCAGGATCGCCTGGATCTGTTCTTCGGTATAGCGCAGCGGCGAGGCGAGCGTGAGCCGCGGATCGGACGACCACGACCAGCCGCCGTCGACCGCGCGGACGCCGCGCTCGACCAGCGCGCGCGCCGCCGATGCGGACAATCCGTTCGCGGCCTGACGCGCGGCGACCGCCACTTCCACGTCGGGAAACACGCGCAGCGTCTTGTTCGCGTAGGCCTCGCGCTCGGCGAGGCCCTTGCGCAACTGTTCGAGCGCGGCTTCCGGCGGCTGCGTCAGGGGGCCGAGCGATTCGATCAGCAGCAGCCGCTCGATACGCTCCGGATGCGCGGCGGCATAGGCACTCGCGGTCGCGCCGCCCAGCGAGTGACCGAGCAGGCCGTACCGCCGCCATCCGAGCGCCTCGGCGGCGCCGTGCAGGTCGCCCAGGTAGTCGACGTAGTGATACCAGGCGCCGGCCGGGCGATGCGTCGAGCGGCCGTGACCCGGCAGGTCGATCGCGACGACATGAAAGTGCGGCGCGAGCAGCGGCGCCAGCGCCGAGAACGATGCGGCGTTGTCGAGCCAGCCATGCACGGCCAGCAGCGGCGGCAGCGCCGGATCGCCCCAGGCGACGGCCGCGATCGTCTGATGCGGCAGCTCGAGCGTGATCTCACGCGGCATCGCCGCCGCCTTCGCCCGGCGCGAATTCCGCCCAGCCTTGCGTGTGGCGCCGGACCAGCGCCGCGAGCGCGGCCACCTGCGCGGCCTCGTCGTTGAGCGCGGGGATGTATTCGTACCGCTTGCCGCCGGCCTCGAGAAACAGCGCGCGGTTCTCCATCGCGATTTCTTCGAGCGTTTCCAGGCAGTCGACCGCGAAACCCGGGCATAGCACCTGCACCGAACCGACGCCGGACGCGGCGAGGTCGCGCAAGGTCGCATCGGTATAGGGCTTGAGCCATTCCTCGCGCCCGACGCGCGACTGGAACGCAAGGAGGCATTGCTCGCGCGGCAGTTCCAGCCGCTTTGCCAGCAGGTCGGCGGTCGCGCGGCACTGCGCGAGATACGGATCGCCGGCCTCGACGTAGCTTTGCGGAATGCCGTGAAACGACAGCAGCAGGCGGTCGGCGCGTCCGTGCCGTTCCCAGTGCGCGAGCACCGACTGCGCGAGCGCGTCGATATGCGCGGGGTCGTCGTGGTAGTCGCCGATCGTGCGCAGTTCGGGCGGCCAGCGCAGCGTCTTGAGGGCGTCGGCCAGCGCATCGATCGCGGCGCCGGTCGAGGTCGCCGAGTACTGCGGGTACAGCGGCAGCACGACGAGCCGGCGCACGCCGTCGGCGTTGAGCGCCGCGACGACATCGCGCAGCGCGGGCGCACCGTAGGTCATGGCCAGATGCACCGATACCGGGCCGGCGCAGGCGCTCTTCAGTTGCCGGTCGAGCGCATCGGTCAACGCCTGGCTCTGCACGAGCAGCGGCGAGCCCTGCGCTGTCCAGATCCGCGCGTAGGCGTGTGCCGACCGGCGCGGTCGGATATTGAGGATCACGAGCTTGAGAATCAGCTGCCACAGCCAGCGCGGCTTTTCGATCACACGCGGGTCGGACAGAAATTCGTCGAGATAGCGCCGGACGGCGGACGGCGTCGGCGCGTCGGGCGTACCGAGGTTGACGAGCAGGACGGCAGCACGGGCCGGCCTCGCGGAGGCGGCGGAACTGCCGAGGAATTTTGGCGCGCTGAACATCTCAATCCCAAGATATTGTGGCTGCGACCCACTCGACCACCTACCGCTAGCGGCGGTCACACGCGCCCGGACGGAAGCGGCTAAAACCTTGTGGGATATCGAAAAGCTGCTAGACTGGCCCGGCTGCGTCCTCGCCCGGCGCGGCTGACGATTACCAAATACGATAACAAAAGACGGTGAACAATGAGCCTGCGCGCACTTCTAGCCGCCGCGGCAGTGTTCGTTCTGCTGACCGGTAAGGTCATCGCGGAACCGTTCGCGTTTGTGGCCGCCTACGACCAGATCTATCGTATCGACCTCGCCACCCGCCAGGCCAGCCTCGTCGGCGACAACGGCCGTTACGGTTCGCAGCCGATCGTTTTCAAGGGACTCGCCTACGCGCCGAACGGTGCGCTGTACGGCGCCTCGGACAACGTCAAGGCACTGTTTCGCCTCGATGCGCCCGGCTCCGTGACGAACTTCGTCGGCTCGCTCGGTTTGAACGGCCAGGGCGACCAGGCCAATTTCGACGCGCTTGATCTCGGTCTCGCGATCGGCTGCGACAGCCAGCAATGGCTGACGTCGACGTACGCGCAGAAGCTTTGGAAGGTCGACGCGGCTTCCGGCGCGACCAGCTTCGTCGGCAACCTCGGCGCCAAGATCACCGGCATCGCCGCCAAGGGACGCGAGCTGTACGGTTTCGGCTCGCGCGGCCACGACGGCTTCTACAAGATCGATACGACGACCGGCGCGGCGACGCTGATCAAGAGCTATCCGTCGTTCGTCGGCAACGCCAGTTCCATGTGGCCGGCGTTCGACGCGTCGGGCCAGCTGTGGGTCGTCATCACATACATGCCGCCGCCGCTGCCCGGCATGCCGGGCGTGCGCTGGAGCGATCTGGCGAAAGTCGATATCGCCACGGGCGAAATGACCGTGCTCGGTTCGATCACCGGTCCCGAATCGCTCGAATTCATCGGCCTGCTGGGCGTTGCGATCGCGCCGCCGGCCGCGTGTCCGACCGGCACCGTCACCCCGCAGCCGATCCCCGCCGGCTCGCCGATCGGCTACGCGCTGCTCGCCGGCCTTCTCGCGCTCGTCACCGGATACGGCCTGCGCCGCCGCGCGGTTAAGCCCTGATTCGCCAAGCGGTACTCACCATCGCAGCGGCATCGACGCCGCGCGCCGTGTCGCGTCGCAATCTTCGCGCCGACGCCGACGCCGATGCCGCTCCCGCCACTTTTCGCGAGGCCACCGTGTTCAAACCCATCGCTCGTTTCATCGTCGTCGCCTGCGCGCTCTGGTCGATCGGCGCACATGCCGGCGAAACCGAAAACAAGCGCGCGCGCGAAGCCACCCGCGTGCTCAACGAAATCATGCAGGCGCCGGACCGGCGCATTCCCGGCAACCTGCTGCGCGACGCGCACGCGGTCGCGGTGATCCCCGACGTGATCAAGGCCGGCCTCGTGCTCGGCGGCCGCCACGGCAACGGTCTGCTCGCGGTCAAGGGCGCCGACGGATCGTGGTCGAATCCCGCGTTCGTGAGCATCACCGGCGGCAGCATCGGTTTTCAGGCCGGCGTGCAGTCGACCGACGTCGTGCTCGTGTTTCGCAGCCAGCGCGGCGTCGATTCGATCGTGCACGGCAAGTTCACGCTCGGCGCCGACGCGTCGGTCGCGGCGGGTCCGGTCGGCCGCAACGCGCAAGCGTCGACCGACGCGCAGCTCAAGGCCGAAATCCTGTCGTATTCCCGCGCCCGCGGCCTGTTCGCCGGCGTCGCGCTCGACGGCTCCGTGCTGTCGATCAATCACGACGCCGATCAGGCGGTCTACGGCGAAGGGGTGACGCCGCGGCGCATTCTCGAAGGCGGCGTCGGTACCGTGCCGGAAGTCGTGGTCGATTTCCGCGACCGTCTGGAGGAGTACACTGCGCAGCAGGAGCCGGAGCGGTAGCCGCACCGGCACGCGGCGACCCCGATCGGCGCGCCGCCGCGGCGAGTATCATCGCCGCCGCACGCGGCGCTTTCATCGGGCCGACGCATACCGGAACAACAATGGCGAGCTGCGCCGCGAGCGCGGCGGCGCCGTCAGGAGTATACGATGGGTAGTTTTAGTCTTTGGCATTGGTTGATCGTGCTGCTGATCGTCGTTCTGGTGTTCGGCACCAAGCGGCTGCGCAACATGGGCGGCGATCTCGGCACCGCGCTGCGCGACTTCAAGAAGGGTCTTTCCGGCGACGAGGCCAATCCGCAGCTCAAGGCCGATCCGCCGGCCGAGGGCGACAAGGCCGCCGCCGAAGCCAAGCGCGAAAAAGCGGAGTAAGGCCGCCTCGCGATGTTCGATATCGGTTTTTCCGAGCTGGTGCTGATCGGCATCGTGGCGTTGCTCGTGCTCGGTCCCGAGCGCCTGCCCGGCGCCGCGCGGACCGTCGGCGCGCTGCTGCGCCGCGCGCGCGCGAGCTGGGCCACCGTGCGCAGCGAAGTCGAGCGCGAACTGGCGGCCGAGGAACTGAAACGCAGCATGCAAGACACGGTCGCGTCGGTCGATCCGCGCGAAGACATCAAGGCCGCTGCGGACGACATCCAGTCCGCAGCCAGCGAGGTCGGCAAGAAGCTCGATGAGCGCACCTGACGAGGAAGGCGGCGAGGCCTCGTTCTTCTCGCATCTGATCGAACTGCGCGAGCGCCTGCTCAAGGCGCTCGTCGCCGTCGGCATCGTGCTGCTCGCGCTGCTGCCGTTCGCGAACAAGCTGTACGGCGTTCTCGCCGAACCGCTGCTGCGCAATCTGCCGGCCGGCGGCCAGCTCGTCGCGATCGAAGTCGCCTCGCCGTTCTTCACGCCGCTCAAGCTCGCGTTCTTCACCGCGCTGGTCGTGGCGATGCCGGCGGTGCTTTATCAACTTTGGGCTTTTGTCGCACCGGGCCTGTACCGGCACGAAAAACGGCTGGCGATGCCGATTCTGGCGTCGAGCGTGTTCCTGTTCTACCTCGGCTGCGCGTTCGCGTATTTCCTGGTGCTGCCGACGGTGTTTGCATTTCTCGCGAAAATCACGCCGCAAGGCGTCGCGATGATGACGGATATCAGTAAATACCTCGACTTCGTGCTGGTCATCTTCTTCGCGTTCGGGCTGTGCTTCGAAGTGCCGGTCGCGGTCGTGATACTCGTCGCGCTGGGCTGGGTCACGCCCAAACAACTGGTCGAAGCACGCGGTTATGTGATCGTCGGCGCGTTCGTGGTAGCCGCGGTATTGACTCCGCCGGACGTCGTGTCGCAGATTTTGCTCGCCGTACCGATGTGCGTGTTGTACGAAGTCGGCGTCGTCGCCGCGCGCACCATCACAAAGCGTACACCGCCGAACTCTGTCACCTCGTAACGGCTCTCACCAACGACTCAGTTTGTTGCGAGTATTTACAATTCGTTACAAGTGGTATGCGCCCAACGCCTTCACCCTGCGCTATGCGGTCGTATACTAGTACCGCATTATCGCAATGCCACTTTCCTCTAGGGTGAATATCATGAAAAAGTCCGCTTCTGCCGCCGCTATCGATGAAGATACCCGCGACGCCAGCCTGCGCGTTTCCAAGCGTATGCGCGACAGCCTCAAGGCCGCCGCCGCCGTGATGGGCCGCCCGCTGTACGACGTCACCAACGAAGCCATCAACGACTACCTCGGCGGCCTGAAGATCGGCGATCCGCTGCAGGCGATCCGCAAGGGCGGCAAGGGCCGCAAGTAATCCGGTAGTACTCCGCTCTGACGAGCAAAAGTTCTATTCAGGGCACCGATGTCGACGCGCTACGTCGTCGGCAGGTGAAACGGACGCCGCGCTCTTAGCGCGGCGTTTGTTTTTTGTAGACTTGTGGGCATGTCCCCTAGGGACAAACCTTGCTTTTCGCGCACGAGCCTACTTCAACGCTCTCGCATACTGTGAGAACCGGCACAGAATGCGCCGCGCTCGCGGCGCCGGTCCGCATTCGCGCAGCAGCCCCGACGGATCGATCCGCTCCTCGCGCAGCCGGTCGGCGCGTCCGCGGATGTAGCCGGCCATCGCGCCGGCGCTGAATTCCGGATGGAACTGCACGCCCCACGCGCGTGCGCCGTAGCGCAGCGCCTGGTGCGGGTCCTGCGCGGAATGCGCCAGCACGACCGCGCCGCCGGGCGCCGCGACCACGCTTTGCTGGTGCGTGGTATGCGCGCGAAAGCCGGCCGCGAACGGGCCGAACAATACGTCGCTCGCCGCGTCGGCCGTAGCGGCGATCGCCTTCGTACCCATCTCGCGTCCGCGCGGGTTCCAGTCGACGCGACCGCCGAGCGCGTGCGCGATCAGCTGGTGTCCGTAGCACACGCCAAGGAGCGGCGTACGTTCGCGCGCGACGATGTCGCCGAGCCACTCGGCCGTGCGTTCGCTCCAGTCGAGGCGATCGGTGACCATCGCGCCCGAGCCGGTAACGACGACGCCGGCGTAGTCGTTCGCGTCCGGCAACGCATCGCCGGAGGCCGCGCCGACGACGCGCACCTCGTGCGCGGCGAGGCGCAGACCGATCCGGAACCAGTGCGGAAAATCGCCGAGCCGCGAACGCAGCGCCGGCAGCGTCGTTCCGGTCTGCACGATGAGAAACGGCCGCGCTGCGCGAGCCCTTCGAACCGCGCTCATTCGACCGGCGGCAGTACGGTCATGACCTCCGCGACCGTCGTCACGCCGCGCGCGACCTGCGCCGCGGCGGAGATGCGCAACGGCCGCATGCCTTCGGCGAGCGCCGCCTCGCTGAACTTGATCAGGTCGGTGTCGGCCTGGATCAGCGCCCGCAGCTTCGGCGACAGCCGCATCATTTCGTAGATGCCGGTGCGGCCCAGATACCCGGTGTTGCGGCACTCGAGGCAGCCGACCGGCCCCTGCGTACGCTCGGGCAGCGCGAGATTCCAGCGATGCGTCAGCGCATCCCACGCGCGCGGATCGACCGCGAGCGCCGTCTTGCAGTGCGGGCACAGCGTGCGCACGAGGCGCTGCGCGACGATGCCGGTCACGGTCGACTGGATCAGATAGTGCGGGACACCCAGGTCGAGGAGTCGCGTCACCGCGGTCGGCGCGTCGTTCGTGTGCAGCGTCGACAGCACGAGATGCCCGGTCAGCGACGCCTGCACGGCCATCTGCGCGGTTTCGAGATCGCGGATTTCGCCGACCATGATGATGTCGGGGTCCTGGCGCAGGAGCGTGCGCACGCCGGCCGCGAAGTCGAGATCGATCGCCGGCTGCACCTGCATCTGGTTGAATTCGGGCGAGACCATTTCAATCGGGTCTTCGACCGTGCACACGTTGAGATCGGGCGTCGCCAGGTGCTTCAGCGTCGAGTACAGCGTGGTGGTCTTGCCCGAGCCGGTCGGACCGGTCACGAGCACGATGCCGTGCGGCCGCTCGACCATCGAACGCCACAGCGTTTCCTCGTCGTGCGAGAAGCCGAGCGCGCGGAACTCCTTGACCACGACGTCCGGGTCGAAGATGCGCATGACGACCTTCTCGCCGAACGCGGTCGGCATCGTCGACAGGCGCAGTTCGACCTCGCGCCCGCCGGGCGAACGCGTCTTGATGCGGCCGTCCTGCGGGCGGCGCTTTTCGGCGAGATCCATGCGGCCCAAAATCTTGATGCGCGCGGTCACCGCGGTCATCACGGGCGGCGGAAACTCGAACACCTTGTGCATATTGCCGTCGATGCGAAACCGGATGTTGCCGGCGTCGCGACGCGGTTCCAGATGGATGTCGGACGCGCGCTGGTCGAGCGCGTACTGCAGCAACCAGTCGACGATGTGCACGACATGGCGGTCGTCGGCGCCGATGTCGCCACCTTTGCCGAGCTCCAGCAGCTGTTCGAAGTTCAGCAGCGTGCTGGGGTCGTAGCCGCTGTCGCCCTTGGCGTCCTTCGCGCGCTGGATCGAGCGCTGCACGCCGAAGAATTCGTTGAGATAGCGGTTGACGTCGATCGGGTTGGCGACGACGCGCTCGACGTCGCGCCGCAGGATGTGCGCCAGATCGGCGGTCCAGCGCGTGTCGAACGGTTCGGCCGACGCGATGACCACTTTGTCGGGCGCCACCGTGACCGGCAGGATGCGGTAGCGCGTCGCGTACTGGTGCGAAATCACCTGGGTCACCGCGGCGACGTCGATCTTCATCGGGTCGATGCGCAGGTAAGGCAGGCCCGCGCGGGCGGCGAGCCACTGCGTCAGCATTTCGATGCCGAGAGGCTTGGTCGCGCCTTCGCGCTGGTCTATCGGCTTGACGTTCGCCACGAGCACGAGCGGATGCAGCGTCAGCTTGTCCTTGCCGCTGCGCGCGTCGGCGCGAATGCGGCGCGCGTCTTCCGCGGAAAGCAGGCCGTCGTGGACGAGCGCGGCGAGCGTTTCGTCGAGTTCGAGACGGCCGTGCAGGCCCAGCCGCGACGGCGACGCCGCAGGCTTGACCAGGACGGGACGCGGGGGCTGGTGGACATCGGCGTTCCTGTGCTGCGTGCTAGCCTCGCTATACTAGCGCGCTTCGCAGCGCCTTCCGTGAGCCATTCCATGTCCACGCCCACCTTCCAGGACGTGATCCTGACCTTGAACCGCTATTGGGCGGAGCAAGGCTGCGTCCTGATCCAGCCGCTCGACACCGAAGTCGGCGCCGGCACCTTCCATCCGGCCACCTTTTTGCGCGCGCTGGGCCCCGAACCCTGGGCCGCCGCGTACGTGCAGCCGTCGCGCCGGCCGACCGACGGGCGCTACGGCGAAAACCCGAACCGCCTGCAGCACTACTACCAGTACCAGGTGGTGCTCAAGCCGAATCCCGACAATATTCTCGATTTATACATCGGCTCGCTCAAGGCGCTCGGCATCGATCCGCTCGTGCACGACCTGCGCTTCGTCGAGGACAACTGGGAATCGCCGACGCTCGGCGCGTGGGGTCTCGGCTGGGAAGTGTGGCTCAACGGCATGGAAGTGACGCAGTTCACCTACTTCCAGCAGGCCGGCGGCCTCGAATGCCGCCCGGTCACCGGCGAGATCACGTACGGCCTCGAGCGCCTGACGATGTATCTGCAAAACGTGGACAACGTCTACGACCTCGTCTGGACGCACGCGCCGCACGGCGTCGTAACCTACGGCGACGTGTTCCTGCAGAACGAAGTCGAGCAGTCGACGTACAACTTCGAGCACGCGAACGTCGCCGAGCTGCTCCACTGGTTCGACGTCTGCGAGGGCGAGGCGAAAAAGCTCGTCGAAGCGGGTCTGCCGCTGCCGGCGTACGAACAGGTGTGCAAGGCGTCGCACAGCTTCAACCTGCTCGACGCGCGCCGTGCGATCAGCGTGACCGAACGCCAGCGCTACATCCTGCGCGTGCGCACGCTCGCGCGCGCCGTCGCCGAGGCGTACTACGCCCAGCGCGAAAAGCTCGGCTTTCCGGGCCTCAAGAATCGCAAGGAAGCGGCGTGATGACCGACAACGCGAACAAGCCCCTCCTGATCGAACTCGGCACCGAGGAGCTGCCGCCCAAGGCGCTCGACGAACTGGCGAAGGATTTCGCGCTCGGCGTCCGCGACGGCCTCGCCAGACGAGGTCTGATCGATCCCGCGCTCGACGTGAAAACCTACGCGTCGCCGCGCCGCCTCGCCGTGCTGGTGCCCGGCGTCGCCGCGCAGCAGCCGCCGCAGAAATCCGAAGTACTCGGCCCCTATCTCAATATCGGCCTCGACCCGAACGGCAACCCGACGCCGGCGCTGGCCGGCTTCGCCGCGAAGAACGGCGTCGCCGTCGAAGCGCTGCAGCGCACGACCGACGCCAAGGGCGAACGCTTCGTCGCGCGCAGCGAAAAGCCGGGGCAGGCGACCGCCGCGCTGATTCCCGACATCGTCGCCGAAGCGCTCAAGGCGCTGCCGATCCCCAAGCCGATGCGCTGGGGCGATCGCGACTATTCGTTCGTGCGGCCGGCGCACTGGCTGGTCATGCTGCACGGCGCCGACATCGTCGACGGTGCGGTCCTGGGCGTGCCGTCGGGCCGCATCTCGCGCGGTCATCGCTTCCATCATCCGGCGCCGGTTCACGTCACCGACGCCGATGCCTGGCTCGACAGCCTGCGCGCGGCCAAGGTGCTGGCCGATCCGGCGGAGCGCCGCGCCCGCGTGCGCGCCGAGGTCGAACGCGCCGGCCGCGAAACCGGCGGGTCCCCGCGCCTTTCCGATGCGCTCTGCGACGAAATCGCGAACTTGACCGAATGGCCCGTCGCGATCGCGTGCACGTTCGAGCGCGACTTTCTGCGCGTGCCGTCCGAAGCGCTGATCACGACGATGGAGACGAACCAGAAGTTCGTGCCGGTGTTCGACGCGGCCGGCAAGCTGAGCGAGCACTTCATCGGCGTCGCGAACATCGAGAGCCGCGACCCGGCCGAGATCCGCAAGGGCTACGAGCGCGTGATCCGCCCGCGTTTCGCCGACGCGCGATTCTTCTACGACGAAGACTTGAAGGCGCCGCTGTCGGCGCAGTTCGAATCGCTCAAGAACGTCACATACCAGCAGTCGCTCGGCTCGGTCTGGGACAAGACCGTGCGTGTCGCGGAACTCGCGCGCGTGATCGCCAACCGCGTCGGCGTCGACGCGGCGCTTGCCACGCGCGCCGCGGCGCTCGCCAAATGCGACCTCATGACGCGCATGGTCGGCGAGTTCCCCGAGCTGCAGGGCGTCATGGGCCGCTACTACGCGACCGCGAACGGCGAGCCGGCCGACGTGGCCGACGCGCTCGACGCGTTCTACCAGCCGCGCTACGCCGGCGACGGCATCGCGGCGGGCGGCGTCGGCCGCGTGCTCGCGGTCGCCGAGCGTGTCGATACGCTCGCGGGCATCTTCGCCGTCGGCATGAAGCCGAGCGGCAACAAGGATCCGTTCGCGCTGCGCCGCGCCGCGCTCGGCCTCGCGCGCACGCTGATCGAAGGCGATCTGGCGCTCGACCTGCCCGCGCTCGTCGCCGAGGCGCTCGCGCAACTGCCGGAAACCGCGCTGATCGCCGGCCTGCCCAAGGCCAAGGACGGCAAGGCGCCGCCGCTCGAACCGGGCAGGCGCCGCGCCGAACTCGGCGCCGAGATCGTCGAGTTCGTGATCGACCGTCTGCGCGGCTACTACGCCGACGCCGGCATCGCCGCCGAGCAGTTCGAAGCGGTGCGCGCGCTCGCGCCGACCGATCTGTCCGACTTCGACGCGCGCCTGCGCGCCGTCGCCGCTTTCGCGCGGCTGCCGCAGGCGCAGGCGCTCGCCGCGGCGAACAAGCGCATCGCCAACATCCTGCGGCAGGCCGACGGCAGCGCCGCAGCCACGATCGATGCCGCGCTGATCGGTGCCGGTGCCGAAGCCGGCCTGCACGGCGCGCTCGTCTACGCGCAGTCGGCCACCGCGCCGCTCGTCGCCGCGCGCGACTACGTGGAATTGTTGAAGCGTCTCGCGCAACTGCGCGAACCGGTCGATGCGTTCTTCACCGACGTCATGGTGATGGCCGACGATCCGGCCGTGCGCGCCAACCGCCTCGCGCTGCTCGCGCAGCTGCGCCGGCTGTTCCTCAACGTCGCCGACGTGTCGCTGCTGCCGTCCGCGTAACCGCCTCGCGACCGCCGGCCGAGCCGGCGGTCGCGCTCCCGGACTAACCATACTTTTACGTCACTTGGGCTGGTTCCCTGCGCCTCGCGGCGTTTTTCGCATAAATCGCAACGTCGCATTGACTGCGTATGACGATTTCTTTACGTTCGACCGTCGGGAGGTCCTTGCGTACCAGTGGGTTTCTTGGCACGCACGGCGGTGGCGTTTCGGAGGGGTCCGAAACCCGCAGCAGGAGTCGAACGTACGCGTAGGGGTGCATGGGGAAGCGGCGGCGGTTCGCAACGAACCGCCGTTCTCGCCGTTGCGCGTCGCGCGCTCTCGAAGCTTTGCCTCTCGATGTTCCGCGCCGCGCTGCGGCGGGGGGTTTTGGGGCTCACGGCGCCACGGCGCCGTGCTTGACGCTTTGGGAGAAGCACATGCACGCAACCACTCTGCGCCGGCGACCGGCGCGGCTGCAGCGGTCCGCGCTCGTTCTCGCGCTCGGCGCGATCATCGCGGGCGGCCAGGTCCACGCACAGAAGGCGACCGGCGAAATCTTCGGCCACGCGGCGGCAAACAGCACGATCACGATCGAAAGCACCGAAACCGGCCTCAAGCGCGAAATCACCGCCGACGGCAACGGCCGCTTCTCGTTCAACCAGTTGCCGACGGGCAAGTACAAGGTCTCGACCGGCGCGGACGCGCGCGACGTGACGGTGCGCGTGGGCACCGGCAGCGAGGTCAATTTCACGACCGCGTCGCAGTCGCTCGAGACGATCGAGGTCACCGGCGCGGCGATCAATCCGATCGACGTGTCGTCGGTCGAGTCGGCGACGGTGTTCACCGCCGAGCAGATCGCGGCGCTGCCGGTGGCGCGTGACGTGTCGAGCGTCGCGCTGCTCGCGCCGGGTACCGTCAAGGGCGACGGCGGCCTCGGTCGCACCGGCAGCACGCTCGCGTCGTTCGGCGGTGCGTCGGTCGCCGAGAACGGCTACTACATCAACGGCTTCGACGTCACCAACATCCGCAACTTCACCTCGTTCGCGACGCTGCCGTTCGAAGCGATCGGCCAGCAGCAGGTCAAGACCGGCGGCTACGGCGCCGAGTTCGGCCGTTCGCTCGGCGGCGTGATCAACATCGTGACGAAGCGCGGCACGAACGAGTTCAAGGCCGGCGCGGCGGTGTACTGGGAACCTCGCTCGCTGCAGGAACATGCGCCGAACGTGCGCAGCATCCAGGATCCCGAGAAGTACTACAAATTCAACGATGCCGACGAAGACTCGAAGCTCAGCTACGACGTATACGGATCAGGCCCGATCGTGCGCGACCGCTTGTTCTTCTTCGCGATGGCCGAAGGCCGCGACAACGTGCGGGAGAATTTTCTGGAAGACAGCAGCAACCGCATCCAGGACACAAAACCGCACGGCCTGATCAAGCTCGATTGGAACATCAGCGACAATCACATCGTCGAGTTTACGGGCATCACGAACCGCGACTATGAAGAGTACCGCAACTACACCAACAACCTGGACGGCGACGGCAGCAACGGCATCGAAGATCCGTTCTCGTCTCGACACAACGTCGGCACTCCCGGTTTTACGCGGAAATACGGCGGTGAAGTATACATTGGAAAATATACGGGGTACCTGACCGACAATCTCACGATTTCGGCGCAGTACGGGGAGCTCGAGGCGCTCAACGGCGTGCAGACGCCGCGCAACTTGCCGGGCGCCGAGTGCCCGGCCGTGTACGACAGCCGCGCGAATCCGGCCAATACCGACTATCTGGGTTGCTGGGACGTAAACCAGTTCACCATCTCCGACCCGAACGCACCGGACGAGCGTGACCGTCGCCGCGCCGGCCGCGTAGATCTCGACTGGAAACTCGGCAGCCATTCCGTCCGCGCCGGCTACGACGGCGAGAAATTCGATTCGACCAATGTCGGCGCGACGATGTCCGGCGGCAAGTACTATCGCTACTACCGCACGCCGGCCGCCGGCGCGCGCGTCAACGGCGTCAACCTGCCGGGCAACACCGAATACGTCCGCGTGCGCGACTACCAGACGCAGAGCGGCTCGTACGAAGTGGAAAACACCGCGTTCTACGTCGAGGACAACTGGCAGATCACCGATCGCTTCCTCGCGTATCTGGGCGTGCGTTCGGAAAGCTTCGACAACAAGAACGGCGCGGGTGTCAGCTTCGCCAAGTCGGACAACCTGTACGCGCCGCGCGTCGGTTTCTCGTGGGATCTGGAAGGCGACGCGAGCACGAAGATCTTCGGCAGCGGGGGCCGCTACTACATTCCGATCGCGTCGAACACGAACATCCGCGCGTCGGCCGCCGAGCTTTACGTGCACAGGTTCTACCGCTTCACCGGCATCGACCCGGTCACCGCCGCACCGGTCGCGCTCGGCGACCAGATCGGCGCACCGGTCGTCCTCAGCCCCGGTATCGTGCCGGTCCCCGACACCGTCACCGCGGGCAATTTGAAGCCGATGTACCAGGACGAGATCATCCTGGGCTTCCAGCACGCGTTCGACAACGGCTGGACCGGCGGCGTGCGCGGTGTGTGGCGCAAGGTCAAGAACGGCATGGACGACTACTGCTACCACGGCGCGTTCGAGCGCTGGGCGCAGGACAACGGCCACGACGATTTCGATTCGTCGACCGTACCCGAGTGCGTAATCCTCAATCCCGGCAACGACGCGGAGTTCGCGCTCGACCTCGACGGCACCGGCGACCTCACGCGCGTGACGATTCCGGCGCGCTACTTCGACATTCCGAAGTACCGCCGCAAGTACAACGCGTTCGAGTTCTTCTGGGAACGCCCGTGGGACGGCAAATGGTCGGTGCAGGGCTCGTACACGTGGGCGCACAGCCGCGGCAACGCCGAAGGCTACGTCAACTCGTCGATCGAGCAAGGCGACGCCGGCATCACGCAGGATTTCGACTTCCCGTCGTTCATGGACGGCGCCGACGGCAAGCTGCCGAACAACCGCCGCCATACGATCAAGGTCTTCGGCGTCGCGCAGATCGCCGAGGAATGGCGTGTATCGACGAACTGGCTGATCCAGTCGGGCCGCCCGGTCAACTGCCTCGGCTTCGTGCCCGAAAGCGCGCGCGACTTCGATGGTTCGGGCACCTACACGTCTCCGTCGAGCTTCTACTGCGTCGACCACATCGAGATCGGCGCGGACGGCACGCCGCACCCGGTGCATGTGTTGCGTCCGCGCGGCAGCGTCGGCGAAACGCCGTGGGTCACGTCGATCGACGTGTCGCTCGCGTGGATTCCGAAGTTCGCCAACAACAACCTGACGCTCAAGGTCGACGTGTTCAACGTGTTCAACGCCAAGCGCGCGCTGCAGTACAACGAGACGGGCGATCTCAATCGCGGCTCGCCGGTGCCGAACGGCGACTTCCGTCTGATCGACACGTACCAGTCGCCGCGCGCGGTGCGCTTCACCGCCCGCTACGACTTCTCGCTGTAATTCCAAGAACCGGCGCCGCGAGCTCGCCGCGGCGCCGCAAAAAGCACGCTCCAACATTGAGCCGCCGGCGGGAATGCCGGCGGCTTTTTTACGGACTCGCGCCGGCGTCTCATGCGACGAGACGGCAACCGCTACACTGCGCGCCAGATTCCGCACGTGCCGCGCAATGTCCCTGACCGAAATCCTGCTGATCGTCGCCGTCGTCCTGCTCGTGGCGCTGCTCGCGCTCGTGATCGTGCTCGTCGCGCGCAGCCGCGGCGACGCGTTCGCCGACCTGCGCAACCTCCTGACCGGGATGCGCGACGACGGCGAGCGGCTCGAACGCGGTCTGCGCGACGAAGCGCGCGCCGCACGCGGCGAACAGGCCGGCAGCATGGAACAGCTGCGCGACAGCGTGCAGGGCCAGTTCGCGCAGCTCGCGCAGGCGCAGCACGTGCGCATCGAAGGCTTCGGCCAGCGCCTGGACCAGCTTACGCAGCGCACCGACCTGCGTCTGGATACGCTGCGCCAGGCGCTGCTCGACGACGCTCGCAAGGCGCGCGACGAAGGCGCGCAGTCGCAGCTTGCGCTGCGCAGCCTCATCGAAGCGCGCCTGACCCAGCTCGGCGAAAACAGCCAGCAGCGCCTCGCCGAAGTGCGCGCGACGCTCGAGGCGAAGCTCAGGGAACTGCAGGTCGACAACGCAAAGCAGCTCGACGCGATGCGCGTCACCGTCGACGAAAAACTGCACGCGACGCTCGAAACGCGGCTCGGCGAATCGTTCAAGCTCGTGTCCGAGCGGCTCGAACAGGTGCATCGCGGCCTCGGCGAAATGCAGGGCCTCGCGGCCGGCGTGGGCGACTTGAAGCGCGTGCTGTCGAACGTGCGATCGCGCGGCCTGCTCGGCGAAGTGCAGCTCGCGGCGTTGCTCGAACAATTGCTCACGTCCGACCAGTACGCGAGCAACGTCGCGACCGTACCGGGTTCGAACGAGCGCGTGGAGTTCGCGATCCGCCTGCCGGGCCGCGAGGCAAACGCGCCGGTGTGGCTGCCGATCGACGCCAAGTTTCCGCGCGAGGATTACGAGCGGCTGCTCGACGCGCAGGAGCGCGCCGACGTCGAAGCGGCGGCCCTCGCCGGGCTCGCGCTCGAACGCCGCATGCGCGAGGAAGCGCGCAGCATTCGCGACAAATACATTTCCGTACCCGCGACGACCGATTTCGCGATTCTGTTCGTGCCGACCGAAGGCCTGTTCGCCGAAGTGATCCGCCGGCCCGGACTGTTCGAATCGCTGCAGCGCGACTATCGCGTGGTCGTCACCGGCCCGACCACGCTCAGCGCGACGTTGAACAGCTTGCAGATGGGCTTTCGCACGCTCGCGATCGAAAAGCGTTCGAGCGAGGTGTGGCTGCTGCTCGGCGCGGTCAAGACCGAGTTCGGCAAGTTCGGCACGGTGCTCGAAAAAACGCGCAACCAGCTCGACAGCGTCCGCAACAGCATCGACGCCGCCGGCGTGCGCACGCGCGCGATCGAGCGCAAACTGCGCAGCGTCGAATCGCTGTCGGGCGATCAGAGCCAGTCGCTGCTCGGCGACGCGGCGCTGCCCGACGCCGACGAGACCGACAACGGGATCGGCTAAGCTCAGGCCGTCGCACGACGGATGAACGGCAGCGATATCGAGCGGCGGCGACGCAACCCTGGCGTCGCGCGTCCCTCGTTCGATTCGCGCCACCGAACCCCTGGAGCCGCACCATGCGCAACCTTCTGAGCCTCGCGATAACCGCCGCCATGACCACGACCGCCGCACTCGCCGCCGAAACACCGAATTACTCGCTGACGATCTACAGCTCGGCCGCGCCGGGTTCGATCAGCACCGACACGCTCGTCAACTACGGCGGCGCGCTGCCGGGCTACGCGCTCGTGCGCGACGGCCGCAAGATGGACCTCAAGGCCGGCAACGGCGTGCTGCGCTTCACCGACGTCGCCAAGCGCATCGACCCGACCACCGTCGCGTTCGAATCGGTGACCGATCCCGCCGGTACGCGTGTGGTCGAACAGAACTACCAGTTCGACCTCGTCAACCGCGACAAGCTGCTCGAACGCTACGTCGGCGAGACGATCACGGTCGAACAGCAGCGCGGCGACGCGCTCGAACGCATGGTCGGCAAGCTGCTCTCGTCGGCCGACGGATCGCTGATCCTCGAACGTCCGAACGGCGAAGTCGTCACGATCGGCAGCTATTCGAACGTGCTGTTCCCGAGCCTGCCGGGCGGCCTGATCACGCGGCCGACGCTCGTGTGGCTCGTCAACGCCAAGCAGGGCGGGCAGCACGATACGCGGGTGAGCTACCAGACGCAGGGCATGACGTGGTGGACCGACTACAACGTCACGCTGCGCGAGGCGGGCGACGCCTGCGACATGGATCTCTCGGCGTGGGTCACGATCGTGAACCAGTCCGGCGGCAGCTATCCCGAGGCGCAGTTGAAGCTCGTCGCCGGCGAGGTCAACCGCGCGCCGGCCGCGCCGCCGCCGCGGGCGAAGATGATGCGCAACGAACTCGCCGCGGCGTCGGTCGGGCAGGACGCGGGTTTCCAGGAATCGCAATTGTTCGAATATCACTTGTACACACTGGGCCGCAAGAGCGACCTGCCGGACAATTCGACCAAGCAGCTCGAGCTCTTTCCGACCGCCTCGCGCGTGGGTTGCAAGAAGCAGCTCGTATTCACCGCGGCGCCGCAGCCGTGGACGTACTGGGCGCAGCCGATCGCCGACCAGGGCTACGGCGCGACGACGCAGGGCACGGTCGGCGCGTTCCTCGAATTCGACAACAAGGAAGCGAACAAGCTCGGCATGCCGATGCCGGCCGGCCGCGTGCGCGTGAACCAGGCGTCGGCCGACGGCAGCCTCGAATTCATCGGCGAGGACGTGATCAAGCACACGCCGCGCAACGAAACGCTGCGCATCAAGCTCGGCAATGCGTTCGACGTCGTCGGCGAGCGCAAGCAGACGAATTTCAACATCGACACGTCGGCCAAGACGATCGTCGAGACGTTCGAGATCAGCGTGCGCAACCGCAAGAAGACCGCGGCGAAGGTCGTCGTGCGCGAATACCTGTATCGCTGGAGCCAGTGGAACGTCACGGCCAAGAGCCACGAATTCGTCAAGCGCGACGCGCAGACGATCGACTTCCCGGTCGAGATCCCGGCCGACGGCGAGGCGAAGGTGACCTACAGCGTGCGCTACACCTGGTAAGCCCGAGCGCCGGCCGGACCCCGCGCGGGTCCGGCCGGCGCCGCGCCGCTAGCGGCGGCGCAATTCGAACGCATCGACGACAGGCCCGTTGCCGACGACCGTCAGCGCCGACCACCCGGCGTAGTTCGTCACCGGCGTGTAGCCCGCCGGCAGCGTCGTCGCCGGCAGCATCACGTAGCCGTTGACGCGCAGCGCGACGGTGCGCGCGGTCTTGTCGTAGAACAGTTCCACGCGATTGAGCGCGCCGGGCTTGATGCGCGCGTCGAAGCGCTCGCCGCCGGTCAGGCTGATCGCGGTGCCGTTCGCGAGCACGTTGTAGCGTCCGGAATTCTTGAGGTAAATCCACAACTGTCCGTCGCCGAACCAGCCGTGGTTCGCGAAGCCCGACAGGCCGATCGCGGTCCATTCCGAATCCTGCGGATTGATGTCGGCCGTCACGGTCAGCGGCCGGTTGTTCGCGCCGACGACCGGTACCACGGCCATCGGATTCGTTCCGGCCGCGCCGCCCGCGTAGCCGCCGCCGTAGGGGTCGCCGACGCCGGGCCCGCGCGCGCCGGCGAACCGGATGCTCGCGTTCGACGCGATCCAGCTGACGCCGCCGACCTCGGCGGCCCGGTTGTTGAGCGTCGCCCCGGGCAGCGCCGTGCCCGCGAACGACATCGTGAACGCATCGGCCGCCAGCAGCGTATCGGGCACCGCACAGACACCGGCGCTGAAGTTCGCGTGCGTGTCGCGCACGATCTGCGGCATTTCGGCGAACGACTCGAACTCGTAGTCGGCGGGACTCGCGCCGTAGGTGAACACCAGCGCGCCGCTGACGAGCGGCTCGTTGCGCAGCCAGTTGCACCAGTTCGCCGCGAGCCGCGCGTGGTCGCGCCCGAGCAGCCAGTGCAGCGGCGCGCCGTGGCGCTGGTTGATGTAGTGGCCGTCGACGACGAAGTCGATCGTCTGCCACGCGCGCAGCTTCGACTTGAGCACGGTGTAGTTGCGCGAGAACGTCGAGTTCGGCCACGCCATGCTGCGCGCGTTCAGCGGATCGTTGTCGTTCGCCGGATTCATCACGCCGTACGACCAGGTGATGATGCGATCGATGTTGGTCGCGAACTTGCCGATGTGGTTGACGCCGTTGGCGATGTGTTCCTCCGGCCGCGCATCGACCGAGATCTCGTAGCCGGCCGCCACTTTCGCGGTCGGCAGCGCGGCCTTGACCGCGGCGGCGGCGGCGTTGATGTCGGCCGCCGGCACGCAGCCGGATTCCGGATTGACCGAAATGAACTCGAAGTTCGCGGCCGTGACGCCGGCGGGCAGGCGATTCTTGAAGTCGGTCATGCGCGCCTGATGGTTCGCGCGCAGGTCGGCGCGAAACGTGACGTTCGGGTTCGGCATGCCGAACGCGGCCTGGTAGCCGAGGCACGGCACGCCGCCCGGATAGGAGTTCCCCTGGAAGAACACGTTGAACAGGTCGATCGCGACCTTGCGCTGGCCGGTGCGCGCCTGCGCCTCGTTGAGGAGGTCGTTCATCGCCATCGCGAGCAGCTGGTAGCCGTGGAACGGCTGGCCCGGAGCGGCGTCGGGTCCGTCGGTCGCGACGAGCAGCGTCGGCACGATGCCGTAGCGGTTCATCTCGGGCAGGAAGCTGTCGTAGACGGCCTTGTTCAGACCCGCGTCGTAACGCAGGTTGGCGATCATGCCGGTGGTCGAGTAGTACTGGACGGCCGACGCCGGCAGCGACGCTGCCGCGGCGGCCAGGGCGAACACGATACGCATGGTCCTTCTCCGGTCGGGTCGCGATGTTGCGACGCGCCGACGCTAGGCATCTGCGTTGCGTGCCTTGTGACGAATCCTGTTGTTTACGAATCCACTATGCGACGCCGCCGTTCGTGCAACGACGGACGCGCCCGGGCGGGCATGGACCGGCGCGGGCGGGCGCGCACGGGTCGATAGCGACGCGTCGGTGACGCGCTCCCCGCGCCGTTGCGCGGGGAGCGCGCGGCGGTCACGTGCCGTATTTCACCGAGCAGCCGTACGGCTGCGACGTCGACACGCTGACGGCCTTGCCGCCCTTGAGTTCGGTCAGCGCCTGGCGCACGTACTGCGTCGCCTTCGGGATGTCGGCCTGGTCGGCGCTCTGGATCGAGTCGATGCCGCCCATGTAGCGCAGCTTGCCTTCGCCGTCGATGACGTACATATGCGGCGTCGTCTTGGCGCCGTATTCGTGGCCGACCTTGCCGTCCGGATCGAGCAGGTACGCGGTCTGGCCGCCGCCGCTCGTCTTGATCACGGCGTTGGCGCCGGCGCCGTCGACGGCGCCCTGCTTGCCCGGCGCGCCGGAATTGATCGTCAGCCACACCACGCCTTCGCCGGTGGCTTCCTTCTGCTGCGCCTGCATGTTGCCGGAGCCGTAGTGCTTCTTCACGAACGGGCATTCGGCGTTCGTCCATTCGAGGACGACGGTCTTGCCCTTGAACTCGGCGAGCGAGCGCGCCTTGCCGTTGCTGTCGGTCAGCGTGAAGCCCGGGGCGGCGTCGCCGACGACGGCTTTCGCGAAAACGGGGCCGCTGGCGACGAGCGACAGCGCGGCGGTGGCGAGGATGGTGCGCAGGGTGATCATGGCGAACTCCTGGTGGCGGGGGTGGCAGGCCCCGCCGCCGCACGCGCGAGCGCGTCGGCGACGAGGCCGGGGGTAAGAATCTGCGGCAGCACTTCGGGCGCGCCGCCGCCGCGCGGATACAGCACGTACAGCGGCACGCCGCTGCGTCCGAAGCCGGCGAGATAGGTCGTGATCGCGGCGTCCTGGTTCGTCCAGTCGCCCTTGAGATAGCGCGTGCCGGTGTTCCTGAGCGCTTCGCGGAACGTGTCCGACGACAGCGCGACGCGCTCGTTCGCCAGGCACGTGATGCACCAGGCGGCGGTCATGTTCACCAGCACCGGCGCACCTTCCTGGCGCAGCGCGTCGAGTTTGCCGGCGTCCCAGGGCTGCCATGCCGCGTCGGCGCCGGCATGCGTCGCCGCCTGCGGCTTCAAGTCCGCGAGCGGCACGACCGCGACGAGCACGAGCGCGGCGATCGCCAGGCGCCGCAGCACGCGCGGCGCCGCGAACTGCGCGCGGCCGTGCCACACGAGCGCGCCGACGAGCACGACCGCGCCGGCGAGCACGAGCGCCGAAGCGTCCGCGCCGACCTGGCGCATCAGCACCCAGAACAGCCACACGGCGGTGAGATACAGTGGAAACGCGAGCACCTGCTTCAACGTTTCCATCCACGCGCCGGGCCGCGGCAGCCAGCGCGCGAGCAGCGGCACGAACCCGAGCGCGACGATCGGCAGCGCAAGACCCGCGCCGAGCGCCGCGAACACCGCGAGCGCGGCCCACGCGGGCTGCGTCAGCGCATAGCCGAGCGCCGGTCCCATGAACGGCGCCGTGCAAGGACTGGCGACCAAGCACGCGAGCACGCCGGTGAAGAACGCCGCGCGCACGCCGCCGCCTTCGGTCAGCCGCTGTCCGGTGCCGCTCCAGCGCGCGCCGACGACGTAGACGCCGGACAGGCTCAGGCCCATCGCGAGCATCAGGTACATGAGCGCCGCGACGAGCGTCGGCGACTGCAGCTGAAAACCCCAGCCGAGACTTTGACCGGCACCGCGCAGCGCGAGCAGCACGCCGGCGAGCGCGACGAAACCGGCCACGGTGCCGGCGAGGTACGCCAGGCCGCCGCGCCGCGCCGCACCCGGCGCATGCGCGCCCTCGGCGAGGCCGAGCGCCTTGAGCGACAGCACCGGGAACACGCACGGCATCAGGTTCAGGAGCACGCCGCCGAGCAGTGCGAACGCGAGCGCGAACGCCAGACCGCCTTCGTGCGGCGCGACGGGTGCGGGGGCGCCGAGGCCGCGGCGGCTGTCTGTTCGACCTCGCGCCACGCCACGCGCGTACGCCAGGCGCGCACGCCCTCGGCCCGCGAGACGACGACGAGGTCGAGCGTCTGCGGCATTTTCGACTTGTCGAAATATTCGCTGCGCGCCGCGGTCGCGACCAGCGCGTCGCCGTCGCGCGCAAACGTCATCGCGGTGTTCGCCAGTACCTGCTCGGGCACGGCAAACGCGTCGAGCGCCTCGAGCGGCGGCAGGTTCGCGCCGGTCAGGCGGATCTCGACCGCGTCGCCGTGCGCGGTCGCCGCGCCGGTCCAGTCGACCGCCTGCGGCTGCGCCGCGTGCGCCGCCGCGAACAGCGCCTGCCAGCGCGGATCGGGCGCAGGCGCCGCGGCGATCGGCAGGTCGAGCGACAACGTCGCCTTGCCCGGAATGCATTCTTCTTCGCAGACGAGCCAGTTCGCATCGAGCGCGAACGACGCGCGTTCGCCGGGCTGCGCGCCGGCCGGCACGGTGACGCGCACCGGCAGCAGCATTTCGCCGTCGTAGCCGAAATTGTGCAATTCGCCGACGCGCAGGCGCTGCGGCGCCGGCCACGCGATCTCGTCGACCGCATAGCCCGGCGGTACGCGCCACGCAAGCTTCGTCGGCAGGCCCGAATCGCCCGGGTTGATCCAGTACGTGTGCCAGTGCGGATCGTGCTTCAGGCGCAGGCCGAGCCACGCGGAACCGCCCGGCGCGAGCGCCGTCGACTCGGCGACGAGCTCGACGGTCAGATGTTCGGCGTCGACCGGTGCGGCGTTCCCCGCCGAGAACGGCAGCAGCGACAGCAGCGCCGCCATCGCCCGTTTCCACCCGCGTTTGCGCGTCTCGCCCATGCCGATGCCCGTTGCGCCGAAACCGTAGTCTCGGAGAATGACCGTTATCCGTGCGTTTCGACACCGCGCGGTTCGGCGAAGCGAAGCGATTGTGCGCCGGACCGTGACGGCCGGGAACGGCCCCGGAAAGGCCTGTCCCGCGCGTCAATCAGGGCGGGACATGACCGTTTGCCGCGAGTAGACTGCGCGCGCCTCGTCCAACGGAATGCCCGTGGAATCGCCAGCCGCAGCTACCCCCGCCCGCCGCGCCGCCTTCATTTTCATCTTCGTCACCGTCGCGCTCGACATCCTCGCGTTCGGCATCGTCATTCCGGTGCTGCCGCGCCTGATCCGCGAGATGTCGGGCGGCGATTTCGTGTCGGCGGCCGACTGGGTCGGCATCATCAGCACGGTCTACGCGGTCGTGCAGTTCTTCTCGACGCCGGTGCTCGGCGCGCTGTCCGACCGCTACGGTCGGCGGCCCGTGATTCTGCTGTCGAACCTCGGTCTCGGTCTCGATTTCATCCTGCTCGCGGTCGTCAATTCGCTGCCGTGGTTCATCGTCGCGCGCATCGTTTCGGGCATGACCGCGGCGAGCTTCAGCTGCGCCAACGCGTACATCGCCGACGTCACGCCGGCGGACCGGCGCGCCGAAACCTTCGGCAAGCTCGGCGCCGCGTTCGGCATCGGCTTCGTCGTCGGCCCCGCGCTCGGCGGCATGCTCGGCGAAATCGACATCCGCCTGCCGTTCTGGGTGGCCGCCGGTCTCGCGCTCGCGAATTTCTGCTACGGCTGGTTCGTGCTGCCCGAATCGCTGCCGCCGGAGCGCCGCACGCCGACGCTCGACTGGTCGCACGTCAAGCCGTTCGGCGGGCTGCAGCGTCTGCGCCGCTATCCGCAGGTGTTCGGCCTCGCGGTCGTCGTGTTCCTGTCGAGCCTTGCGCACTATGTGCTCAATACCACGTTTGTACTTTATGCGGACTATCGCTACGACTGGGGTCCGCGCGCGGTCGGCTACACGCTGGGACTCGTCGGCGTGTGCAACGGCATCGTGCAGGCGCTGCTCGTCGGCAAGTTCGTGCGGCGCTTCGGCGAGCGCCGCATGCTGTACGCGGGACTCGCGTTCGGCGCGATCGGCTTCGCCTGGCAGGGACTCGCGCCGACCGGCTGGCTGTCGCTGATCGCGATCCCGATGCTCGCGCTGTGGGGCGTCGCCAATCCCGCGGTGCAGGCGCTGATGACGCGGCAGGTCGATCCGCACGAGCAGGGCCGCCTGCAAGGTGCGGTCGCGGGCCTCGCGAGTCTCGCCGGCATTTTCGGCCCGGGCCTGTATACGCAGACGTTCGCGTGGGGCATCTCGCCGAACAATCCGTGGCACGTGCCGGGCGCGGCGTTCCTGCTCGCGGCGCTGCTGCTCGTCGTCGCGATCGTCATGACGATGCGTGCATTGGCGCATGCGACGGTGCCCGCCACGTCGACGGAATCGTAGCCAACAATTTTTTTACAAACCCCCTTGAAACCGTCGAACGATGCGAGTAACTTGCGCACGCTTCGCGCGGCATTCCGCGCACTCTTGAGTTTTATACGAATGAGACAGCCGATTCTCCATCGCAATCCGAACGCGCTGCGCAGCGACAGCTGGCGCGGATCGCGTGCGCTTGCGCGCGGCGAACGACTGTATCGCGGACCGATTCCGCACCCGGCCTGACCTCTTGAACAGAGGAAGGTCGGTTCAACACCGACCTTCCGAGGCAACGCGAACGCCCCCGGAAGGCCATGCCCCGGGGGCGTTTTTTTTGGCGTTCGCAGGTTGGATACACACGGAATTCGGCGCCGTTCCGCGGCGCCAAAACGCGCATTGTGGTCACTCATCGCAACGAATCACAGCGGCATGGCTTTGCTGCCATCCGGTGCGCGCGGCGCTGCCGTTGCGTATGCCGTGGTTCCTGCGGGCCATGACGCTCCGGTAACCCCGCAAGGGGCACAGGTTCGAATCCTGTCTTTGAAGCTAGCTCATTCGGGTAGAGCAACGAACTAGTCATTCGTGGGTAGCGGGTTCGAGTCCCGCGCTTCCTCCAGAGCAACACCCGGGACGCAAGTCCCAGGAAACATCCCGCGCGGCGGCGTTGAATGGTACGCATTGCATTCAACGCCGGCCGCAGCGGTCGCGCCGCCGGCCTCGCGCCGGCGCCGCGCACGAGCGGCAGCGCTCGGCGATCGCGTTCGGCGTGAAGCACTGCGCCGCACGATCGCAACGCCTGCCGCGACTGCGCCGCGCTCGCGCCGGGTTCGCGTCGCGCCGTCGGGATGTTTCCGCCACTCATTCTTTCGCCCGCGTCGTCGACGCGGGCTCGCAAGCCCCGCGCGGCGTCGGCAACACGCGCGCAAGGTTCTCGCCACCAGCGTTGCCGCAACACGACTAGGATTATAAAAATGGCTGTTTTATGGAAAACGGTCGTGATCGGCGACAACGAGCGCGGCCTGGAATTTCGCGACAAGCGCTTCGAACGCGTGCTGACGCCGGGCGTGTACCGCATCGCGCGCGGCTTCGCGCAGCGCGAGGTGCGCGTGTTCGATCTCGGTTCGATCGAATACGCGAGCAAGGACGTCGACACGCTGATCGAACGTCTCGGCACGCGTCTGGAGGAACACTTCGTGCTCGCCGACGTCGGCGTGGACGAGGCCGGTCTCGTCATGCACAACGGCAAGCTCGTCGACGTGCTCGCGCCGGGTACGCGCAAGCTGTACTGGCGCCGCGCGAACGGCATCGCGGTCGAACGCGTCGCTCTGGGCGAAGGCCTGGAAGTGCCGGTCGCGGTCGCCAAGCGTCTGCGTCAACTCGGCTCGCTCGCGAAGGTCGCGCTCGGCATCGACGTGCCGGCCGAAAGCGTCGGTCTCGTGTTCGTCGACGGCAAGCTTGCACGCACGTTGCCGCCCGGCGCGTACGCGTTCTGGAACTTCGGCCGCAACGTCGGCGCGGAAGTCGTCGAGCTGCGCGTGCAGAGCGTCGAGGTGTCGGGCCAGGAGCTGTTGACGCGCGACAAGGTGACGTTGCGCGTGAACCTCGCCGCGAGTTTCCGCGTCGCCGACGCGGTGACGATGCGTACGCGCGTGGCGAAGTTCACCGACTTCTTCTACCGCGAACTGCAGTTCGGCCTGCGCAAGGCCGTCGCGGCGAAGACGCTGGACGAACTCCTCGGCGACAAGGCGTCGCTCGACGGCGACATCTTCGCGTACGTGCACGAGCGCATCGGCAGCCTCGGCGTCGAAGTGCTCGGCGTCGGCGTGAAAGACGTGATCCTGCCGGGCGAGATGCGCGAGATCCTGAACAGCGTGGTGCAGGCCGAAAAGGCCGCGCAGGCGAACGTGATCCGCCGGCGCGAAGAGGCGAACGCGACGCGTTCGGCGCTCAACACCGCCAAGCTGATCGAGGAAAGCCCGACGCTGATGCGTCTGAAGGAGCTGGAGACCTTGGAAAAGGTCACCGAGAAGATCGACAAGCTGACCGTGTTCGGCGGCCTGGACGGTGTGCTCAACCAGCTCGTCAAGCTCAAGGCAGGCGCGTAAGGGAGCGGGACGACCGCTCCGGCGCGAAGAGAAAGCGGCCGCCGTAAGGCGGCCGCTTTTCTTTGGCGAGCCTGATGACATCCGGCAGGTGTCAGGCGTTCGGGATCGAATCGTCCCGCTTCGCCCATTCCTTCAACGTATCGAACGCCTCTGCCAGCGCATCGACTTGCGCCTTCATTTCCTTCTCGCCGCCCCGCGCGCAACGTTCGAGCGCGTCGGCCGCGTCGCCCAGCGCCAGCGCTCCGACGAGCCGCGCCGCCCCCTTGATGCGATGCGCGTCGCGCGCGACCGCCTCGGCGTCGCCGCCGCCGTACGCCGCGACGACCGCCGCGACGTCGCGCTCGGTCGACTCGACGAAATCGCGCAGCAGATTCGCGACGACACCGGCGTCGCCGCCGGCGATGTCCGTGAGCGCGGCGAGATTGACCGGTGCCTGCTCGCCCGAGGCGAGCGACGGCACCGATGCGGCGAGAGCGCTCTCTTGTGCCGGAAACGCCACGTGCGGCAGCCATTGCCGCAGCTTGCGCGCCAGCTGCACGATGCTGACCGGCTTGCCGAGGAAATCGTCCATGCCGGCCGCAACGCAGCGCTCGGCTTCGCCCTTCGTCACGTTCGCGGTCAGCGCGACGATCGGCGTGCGCGCCAGCCCCTCGCGCCGCTCGTGCGCGCGCACGGCCGCGGTCAGCGCATAGCCGTCCATGCGCGGCATGTGGATGTCGGCGAGCACCAGCGCGAAACGTCCGCTTTTCCACACTTCCAGCGCTTCGGCGCCGTCGGCCGCGCCGATCGACGCGTAGCCCGCGCGTTCGAGCTGGCGCGCCACCACTTCGCGATTCGTCGGATGATCGTCGACCACCAGCACGAGGCTGCGTTCGCGCTCGGCCTCGGCGACCGTCGGCGCCGCGCGCTGCGGCAGGTCGCCGGCGGCGCCGTTGCGGCGCGGCGCGATCGCTTCGGCCGTCGCTTTCGGCAACGGCAGCACGAGCGTGACCGTCGTGCCTTCGCCGAGCTGGCTGCGCAGGCCCAGGTCGCCGCCGAGCAGGCGCGCGAGCCGCAGGCAGATCGCAAGGCCGAGACCCGTGCCGCCGTAAGCGCGCGCGGTGCCGCCGTCGGCCTGCGCGAACGGCGTGAACAGACGGTCCTGGTGGGCCTGGTCGATGCCGATGCCCGTGTCCTGCACGCGCAGCGCAAGGGTCTGCGACTGATCGTCCTGCATCAGCATTTCGAGTTCGATCGCAACGCCGCCCTTGTGCGTGAACTTGAGCGCGTTCGATACGAGGTTGGACAGGATCTGCCGCAGTCGCAGCGGATCGACGCGGTGCGCGGGCGCCACGTTCGCGTCGACCGTCAGCGTCAGGTACAGCCCGCGCGACGACGCCACGCCGAGAAAGTTGTTGACGGTCGCCTCGACCAGCCGGCGCAGGTCGGTCGGTTCGGGCGCGAGGTCGAGCCGGTCGGCCTCGATTTTAGAAAAATCCAGAATGTCGCCGATGATCTGCAGGAGCGCCTGCGTCGAGGTTTCGATGACGGTGACGCAGCGGCGCTGCTCGGCGTCGAGGTCGGTGTGCGACAGCAGTTCGAGCATGCCGGTGACGCCGATCATCGGCGTGCGGATTTCGTGGCTCATCGCGGCGAGAAACGCGCTCTTGGCGCGGTTCGCGTCCTGCGCGTGCGCTTCGCTTTCGCGCAGCTCGACCTCGTTGCGCGCGAGCGTGTCGCGCATGCTGAGGAACGCCTCGGCGACGACGCCGAGCTCGCCGCGCGGCAGGCGGCCGACCGGCGCGTCGTAGTCGCCGCGCTGC
Organism: Tahibacter soli; assembly: GCF_025717065.2. Lineage (GTDB taxonomy): Bacteria > Pseudomonadota > Gammaproteobacteria > Xanthomonadales > Rhodanobacteraceae > Tahibacter > Tahibacter soli. The sequence goes on from NZ_JAOVZO020000018.1 coordinate 805,986, forward strand.
GTCGCGCGCGCGAGCTTCACGAGTTTTTCGACGCCGCGGTAGATGTGGCGCAGGATCTGCCGGCCGACCACGAGCACGATGAGAAGCGTTGCGACCGACAGTCCGATGCGCCACCAGTTCACACGCCACGCGCGGGCGACGTCGGCCGCGAGATTTTCGTTCGCGGTAACCATCTTGAGATCGGACAGGAAGGCCAGGCGCATCGTGACCGGATCGATCGCCGGATACAGCTCGGTGTCGGCGAACTTGCCGAGCGCGGGCAGGTCGCGGCTGACCAGAATCGCGCGCAGCTTCGCCGCGGCGCGGTCGGCGCTTTCGCGATGGCGCGCGATCTCGTCGACGAGGCTCTTCTGCTCGGGCGTCAGGCGCGTGCCGTTGAGCGCCTCCCAATGCCGCTGCACGCGCGTTGCCGCGCGATCGAGCACTTCGACGCCCTGCTCCCAGCCCATGAGGTTGTTGCGCACGCGAAACGTCGTGTCGACGACGTCGAAGCCGTAGGCATCGGAAATGCCCTTGACGTAGTTGAGGCCGCCGAGCGAGTCGTCGCGCACGCCTTGCATCGTGCGCACGGTCGCCTGCTGGCTCAGCGTGTCGAGCACGAGCACGGTCGCGCCGGTCGCCAGCATCAGTCCGAACAGCGACAGCAGCTGCTGGCGTATCGACAGGCGCGACGGGCGCCAGCCGAACGACGGTTCGCGCGGCGGCGCGTCCACTAGGCGCCGACGATGCCGGCAGGCGGCCGCCAGTGCTGAACCTGGTCGATCAGCGCGTGGCCGGCGACGGCCGCGCCGATCAGAAAGCCCTGCGCGTGCTGGCAGCCGAGCTCGGCCAGCATCTGCCAGTCTTCGACCGTCTCGACGCCTTCGGCGATCGTGCCGAGATCGAGCTTGCGCGCCAGCTCCAGGCTCGTTTCGACGACCGCGCGCTTGCGCGGCTGCCGCGCCGAGCCCGTGACGAAGCCCTGGTCGATCTTCAGTTCGGTAAAAGGAATCTGCGACAGCTGCGCGAGCGACGAATAGCCGGTGCCGAAGTCGTCGATCGCGAGCCCGAAACCTTTGAGGCGCAGCCGTGCCAGCACGTTGAGCGCGTTCGCCGCCTCGCCCATGACCGAGCTTTCGGTGACCTCGAACACCACGTCGCGCGGTTTCACGCCCGCCTGCTGCACGGTCTGCTGGTAGCGGTCGGCGGTGTCCACCTTGGCGAGGTTCAACATCGAGACGTTGACCGACAACCGCAATTCCAGGCCCGACGCGGCCCAGCGCGTGCGCCAGCGGCACGCCTTGGCGAGCATGCGGTCGGTGAACGCGTCGATGAGCCCTTCGCGTTCGAGCAGGTGGACGAACTGCGCCGGCATGACCACGCCGTCGTCGCGTATCCAGCGCGCGAGCGCCTCGACGCCGACGACATGGCCGCTCGCGATCGCGACCTGCGGCTGGAACCACGGTTCGAACTCGTCGGCATCGAGCGCATCGACCAGCGCGCGGCGGTCGAGATCGAGCGGCGCGTCGTCGCGGTCTTCTTCGTGTTCCTGATGAAAATGCAGCAGCACGTCGTGCAGCTTTTGCGCCGTCAGCGGCTTTTCGACCGTGCCGAGCACGCGCAGGCCCGACGCGCGCGCCATCGTCTGCACCGTGTTGAGCAGCGACGGATCCAGGGCCGACAGTACGACGATCGCGCGCGCCAGACGACGGCCGGCAACGTGACCGATCAGCTCGATGCCGTCCATTTCCGGCAGGTCGAGATCGACGACGACGACGTCGGGCGGTTCGGCCATCGCGCCGAGGCGGTCAAGCGCCTCGCGCCCGTTCGCGGCCTCGTACGCGCGCTCGACGCCGAGGCCCGCGAGCAGGCGCAACGCGATGCTGCGCTGGAAGCCGTGATCCTCGACCACCATCACCGACAGCGGGGCGAACCGTGACGTCATAAGCGATCCCTCGGGCCCGCTCGCAATGTAACCCAGGATGGCCGCATGGACGTCGAGACGTCGATACAAAAAACGGCAGTGTGGTGCGTCCGGGGGGTTTCGGCGCGGTTCGCGGCAAGTTATTTGACGCATCGCAACAACTGTGTTTGATTCGGAGCCGTGATCCGCGACTCGCGGACCTCAAGGCGCGGGATGGCGCTTTGTCCAAGCCATGCTCGTGTGGCCGCACTGGATCGGCTGCGCGGGACTTGCCAGGAAGTAGTGTCATGTTTCACGAGTGGATCGAACGATGTTTCGTGCGGATTTCGTCGCGAGGCAAGGCGCACCGAGGAGTCGTACCGGTGGTACGGCGACGAGGTGCAACGCAGCATCGCGGCGAAAGACGCCGAAACAGTTCGGTTCACTCGTGAAACAGGACACTCCCATGCCGCGACGCAACACATCGCGTCTGTACGACCCCGCCTTCGAACACGACAGCTGCGGGTTCGGCTTGATCGCGCAGATCGACGCGAGGCCCAGCGCCTGGCTCGTCGACCAGGCCTTCGCCGCGCTCGCGCGCATGGCCCACCGCGGCGGCGTCAACGCCGACGGCATCACCGGCGACGGCAGCGGCATCCTCCTGTATCGCCCGACCGCGTGGCTCGCCGCGCTCGCGGCCGGGTCGAACATCGCGCTCGCGCCGCGCTTCGCCGCGGGCCTCGTTTTTCTCGATCGCGACGACGACGCCGCCGCGCACGCGACCGCCACACTCGAAGATCTCGTTCGCGCGGAAGGTCTCGCCGTCGCCGGCTGGCGCGACGTGCCGGTGCGGGCCGCCGCGTGCGGACCGCTCGGCGCCGCACACGCGCCGCGGGTGCGGCAGGTGTTCGTGAACGCGCCGGAAGGCATCGACGACGGCGCGTTCGAACGCGCGCTGTTCCGCGCGCGCCGCAAGGCCGGCGCGGCCCTCGCGAACGACGCGACGTTCTACGTCGTCACGCTGTCGGCCGCGACGATCGGCTACAAGGCGATGACCGCGCCCGGCGCCCTGCGCGACGCGTTTCCCGATCTGTCGCATCCCGCGCTCGCGGCGTGCGCCGCGACGTTCCACCAGCGGTTCTCGACGAACACCTTGCCGAACTGGCGCCTCGCGCAGCCGTTTCGCCTGCTCGCGCACAACGGCGAGATCAATACGATCCGCGCGAACCGCACCTGGGGCGAGGCGCGCTCGGCGAAGATGCGCTCGCCGCTGCTGGATTTGTCGGACATCGGCCCGATCGTCAGCGGCGCGGGTTCGGATTCGCAAAGCCTCGACGAGATGCTCGACGTGCTGCTCGCCGGCGGCATCGACCTCATCACCGCGATGCGCGTGCTCGTGCCGCCCGCGTGGGGCGCGCGCGAGGACATCGACGAAGACCTCGAAGCGTTCTACGAGTACTACGCGCTGCACAGCGAACCGTGGGACGGCCCGGCCGGCCTCGTGATCTGCGACGGCCGCTACGCCGCGTGCACCCTCGACCGCAACGGCCTGCGGCCCACGCGCTGGGCCAAGAGCGACGACGGCCACGTCGTGATCGCCTCCGAAGCCGGCATCTGGGACATCGACGATGCGCGGATCGTCGCGAAGGGCCGCCTCGGTCCCGGCGAAATGATGGCCGTCGATCTCGTCGAACACCGTGTGCTGCACAACGCCGACATCGACGCGATCAACCGCCGCCGCGCGCCGTTCAAGCAGTGGCTGCGCGACGAAGTGCACTACCTCGAATCGCATCTGATCGACCCGGCGCTGGCGGCCGAACCGTTTCCGCCGGAGACGCTCGCGCGGTTCCAGAAGCAGTTCGCGCTGACGCGCGAGGAACGCGACGTGGTGCTGAAGTCGCTCGCCGAATCGGAAGCCGAAGCCACGGGCTCGATGGGCGACGACACGCCGATCGCCGTGCTCTCGCGCAAGTCGCGACCGCTGTACGAATACTTCCGCCAGGCGTTCGCGCAGGTCACGAATCCGCCGATCGATCCGCTGCGCGAACGGCTCGTGATGTCGCTGGTGACGCAGATCGGCCGCGAAGGCAACGTGTTCGACCTCGCGCCCGAGAACGCGCGGCAGGTGCTCCTGAACTCGCCGGTGCTGTCGCAGCGCAAGCTGCGCCAGATCCTCGCGCTGCCGCAGGCGCAGGATGCGCAGATCAAGATCGACCTGTACTACGACCCGGCAGAAGGCCTGGAAGCGGCGATCCGCCGGCTATGCGCCGAGGCCGAAGCCGCGGTGCGCGGCGGCGGCCTGATCGTGCTCTTGTCCGACCGCTACCCGGCGCCGGGCCTGATGCCGATCCACGCGCTGCTCGCGGTCGGGGCGGTGCATGCGCATTTGTTGAAAACGCAGCTGCGTTGCGATTGCAACGTCATCGTCGAAACCGGCACCGCGCGCGACGCGCACCATTTCGCGTGCCTGATCGGCTTCGGCGCGACCGCGGTGTATCCGTATCTGGCATACCAGACGCTGTACGACATGAACCGCCGCGGCGAGCTGTCGGGCCGCGAAGGCGAGCCGCCGTCGGAAATCGGCCGCAGCTACCGGCGCGGCATCCGCAAGGGCCTGCTCAAGATCCTGTCGAAGATGGGCATCTCGACCGTCGCCGGCTACCGCGGCGCGCAGCTGTTCGAGATCGTCGGGCTCGATCGCGAGGTCGTCGACCTGTGCTTTCCCGGCGCGCCCTCGCGCATCGGCGGCGCGCGCTTCGCCGACATCGAGAACGAATACCGCGACCAGCTCGCCGCGGCGCGCGACCCGGCGTATTCGCTGCCGCCGGGCGGCCTGCTCAAGGCCGTGCCGGACGGCGAATACCACATGTACAACCCGCACGTGATCGGTTCGCTGCAGGCGGCCGTGCGCACCGGCGACGAGTCGCTGTACCGCGAATACGCCGACCACGTGAACACGCGCGCGCCGTCGGCGCTGCGCGACCTCGTACGCCTGCGCGCGGCGGGCGACGCGGTGCCGCTGGACGAAGTGGAACCGGTCGAAGCGATACTGAAGCGCTTCGACTCGGCCGGCATGTCGCTCGGCGCGCTGTCGCCCGAGGCGCACGAAGCGCTCGCGATCGCGATGAACCGGCTCGGCGCGCGCAGCAATTCCGGCGAAGGCGGCGAGGATCCCGCGCGCTACGGCACCGAGCGCATGTCGAAGATCAAGCAGGTGGCGTCGGGCCGCTTCGGCGTGACGCCGGCCTATCTCGTCAACGCGCAGGTGCTGCAGATCAAGATCGCGCAAGGCGCCAAGCCCGGCGAAGGCGGGCAGCTGCCGGGCCACAAGGTCAACGGGCTGATCGCGCGGCTGCGCTACGCCAAGCCCGGCATCGGCCTGATTTCGCCGCCGCCGCATCACGACATCTATTCGATCGAAGACCTCGCGCAGCTGATCCACGATCTGCGCGAGGTGAATCCGGCGGCGCTGATCTCGGTCAAGCTCGTCTCGCACGCGGGCGTCGGCACGATCGCCGCGGGCGTGGTCAAGGCCGGCGCCGATCTCATCACCGTGTCGGGCCACGACGGCGGTACGGGCGCGAGCCCGCTGACGTCGATCCGCTACGCCGGTACGCCGTGGGAGCTCGGCCTCGCCGAAACGCAGCAGACGCTCGTGATGAACGGCCTGCGAGACCGCGTGATCGTGCAGACCGACGGCGGCCTGAAGACCGGCCTCGACGTCGTCAAGGCCGCCGCGCTCGGCGCGCAGAGCTTCGGCTTCGGCACGGCGCCGATGGTCGCGCTCGGCTGCAAATACCTGCGCATCTGCCATCTGAACTCGTGCGCGACGGGCGTCGCGACGCAGAACGACGTGCTGCGGCGCAAGCACTTTCTCGGCCTGCCCGAGATGGTGATGCACTACTTCCGGTTCGTCGCCGAGGAGACGCGCGAGATACTCGCCTCGCTCGGCCTGCGCCGTCTCGACGAACTGGTCGGCCGCGTCGACCTTCTCGAACGCATCGAAGGCGTGACGGCGAAACAGCGCCAGGTCGATCTCGCGCCGCTCCTGCATGCCGAACCCGCGACGCGCATCGCGTGCGCCGCGGCGCCGGTCGCGCACGGCGGCCTCGCCGCACGCATCGTGGCCGATACCGCCGCCGCGGTCGCGGCGCGGCAAGGCGGCACGTTCGACTACGCGATATCGAGCACCGACCGCACGATCGGCGCGCGCCTGTCCGGCGAAATCGCGCGCGCCTGGGGCGACGAAGGGCTCGTCGAATCGCCGATCGTGCTGAACCTCGCCGGCAGCGCGGGCCAGAGCCTCGGCGCGTGGAACGCGAACGGCGTGCACCTCGTGCTCACCGGCGAGGCGAACGACGGCGTCGGCAAGGGCATGCACGGCGGACGCATCGTCGTGCGTCCGCCGGCCCGCGCGCGCTACGCGAGCCAGGAGAGCGCGATCGTCGGCAACACCTGCCTGTACGGCGCCACCGGCGGCGAGCTGTACGCCGCGGGCCGCGCCGGCGAGCGCTTCGGCGTGCGCAATTCCGGCGCGCTCGCGGTGGTCGAAGGCGTCGGCGATCACGCGTGCGAATACATGACCGGCGGCGCGATCGTCGTGCTCGGCAGCGCCGGCCTCAACTTCGGCGCCGGCATGACCGGCGGCTACGCGTACGTGCTCGACCTCGAGCGCGACTTCGTCGACCGCTACAACCACGAGCTCGTCGACATCCACCGCATTTCGCTCGAAGGGCTCGAAAACCATCTGCAGCACCTGCGCGGGCTGATGCGCGCGCACATCGACGCGACCGGCAGCGCGTGGGCCGCGCGCCTGCTCGCCGACTTTCGCGACGTTCTGCACAAATTCTGGCTGGTCAAGCCGAAGGCCGCGAGTCTCGACGCGCTGGCCGAGGCCCTGGAGGCGCGCGGCATGAGCGAGAAGACGTTTCCCTTCCTCAAGTTCCACCGCGCGCTGCCGCAGGAAGTGCCGGTGCCCGTGCGCGTGCTCGGCTACGGCGAAATCCACGGCGGCTTCGTCAACGGCGACGCGTCGGATCAGGCGTCGCGCTGCATCGACTGCGGCAATCCGTACTGCTCGTGGGGCTGCCCGCTCGGCAACCGCATTCCGCAATGGCTCGCGCTCGTGCGCGACGGACGCATCCTGGACGCCGCGTCGCTGATGCACGAAACCAATCCGCTGCCGGAAATCTGCGGTCGCGTGTGTCCGCAGGACCGCCTGTGCGAAGGCGCCTGCACGCTCGAGGAAGGCTTCGGCGCGGTGACGATCGGCAGCATCGAGCGCTGGGTGACCGACGAGGCGATCCGTCGCGGCTGGCGGCCGGCGTCGACCGCGCAGGAACCGACCGGCCGGCGCGTCGCGATCGTCGGCGCGGGCCCGGCCGGGCTCGCCGCGGCCGACCGGCTGGTGCGCTCGGGCGTCGCGGTCGACGTGTTCGACCGCTACGAGGAGATCGGCGGTCTGCTGACGTTCGGCATTCCGGCGTTCAAGCTCGACAAGGCCGTGGTGCGCACGCGCCGCCAGGTGCTCGAGGAACTCGGCGTGGCGTTCCGGCTCGGCGTCGACATCGGCCGCGACATCCCGTTCGACGCGCTCGTCGACGGCTACGACGCGGTGTTCATGGCGACCGGCGCGTATCGCTACGTCGACGGCCGCCTGCCGGGGCAGGATCTGCCCGGCGTCCATGCGGCGTTGCCGTTCCTGATCGCCAGTACGCGACGCCTGCTCGGCACGGCGACGGCGGCCGACGTGCTGCCCGATCTCGCCGGCCGGCGCGTCGTGGTGCTCGGCGGCGGCGACACGGCGATGGACTGCGTGCGTTCGTCGATTCGCCTCGGCGCCGCGAAGGTGTCGTGCGTGTACCGGCGCGACGAGAAGAACATGCCCGGTTCGCGCCGCGAAGTGAAATACGCGAAAGAGGAAGGTGTGGAATTCGTGTTCCAGCGCCAGCCGCTCGAGATCCTCGGCGCCGATGCGGCAACGGGCGTGCGCGTGGCGCGCACCGTGCTGGTGCGCGACGGTCGCGGTCGCGCGCGTTCGGAAGCGGAAGCGGGCAGCGAGGAAACGCTGGACGCCGACGTCGTGATACTCGCGTTCGGCTTCGAGCCGAGTCCGCCGGACTGGTGCGACGCCTACGATCTCGCGCGCGACGCGAGCGGCAAGCTCGTCGTCGGCGGACCGGGGCGCCTCGCGGGACAGACGAGCCACGACAAGATCTTCGCCGGCGGCGACAACGTGCGCGGCGCCGACCTCGTGGTGCGCGCGGTGTACGACGGGCGCGAGGCGGCCAAGGCGATACTGGGGCAGTTGGGGGTGGTGGCGGCGACGCAGTATTGAGCTTCGTCGCTGAGGCGATCACGAACATTGCGACTCCCTCTCCCCCGACGGCCGTCGGGGAGAGGGATGGGGTGAGGGGGCGACGCCTGGGTTTTCCTCAACCTCGACGAAGTGCGGAGCGCTCGCCCCCTCACCCCGACCCTCTCCCCCAAGCGAGCTTGGGGGAGAGGGAGAAAACTAGACGTTGTAGCCTTTGTACAAAGTCCCATGCGCCGGCCGCGTCTCGTCCGCCGGCCGTTCGACCGTGTAGTAGTACAGCGCGATCGATCGCCGGTACACGCCATCGGGCGCCGCCCAGAGGTTCGGGTGGCCGTGGAACGTGTCCGAGCGCGTGGCGAACAGCACCGCCCGGTTGAATAGCGGCTCCACCGTGCGCACGCGCCGCGTGCCGGTCGTATCCCACAGCTCCAGCTCGCCGCCGTAACCCGGCTCCCAATGCGGACTGAGGTAGATCAGAAGGTTCAGGCGCCGGTGCGCCTTCAATCCCTCGTGCCAGTTGAAATCGGCGTGGATGCCGAGGTGATCGCCGGGCCGGCTCAGATGAATGCCGCCGCCGACGAGGTGCGGGTCGGGCAGCAGGCTCTCGATGCCGCTGACGGTTTCGAGAAATCGCAGGAACGGCCCGGAATTGAGATCGTGGATCGCGCGCCGCAGCGGCTCGGGAAACGCGGCTTCGTCGGAGCTGCCCATCTTCACTTCGAGGCCGTGCGCGCCGAACCGGTCCCAGACCATGCGATCTTCGGGACGCGGAAAACGCTCGGTCAGCTCGCGGGCGGCGTCGGCTTTCAGGAAATCGGCGAAAACGGCGTGGGGATACGGGTCGGCAGCCGCGAATGCCGGCGCCGTCGCGGCGCCGAGCGCCTTGAGTCTGTCAAGATCGAAAACGTAGGGCATAGAATAGGCGACGGCGCGAAAGGCGCATGATATCAGCCGCTTGGCACGTCGATACGAGGCGACCTGCGGCGCAATGTCTCATCCAGACCCCATCACCGCAGGAAAGCGACAGTGACCAATCCCCAACGCGTAGGCATCGTCGGCGGCATCCGCATCCCGTTCTGCCGCAACAACACCGCATATGCGGACGTCGGCAACCTCGGGATGTCGATCAAGACGCTCGGTGCGCTCGTCGAAAAATACGGCCTGCACGGCGTCGAAGTCGGCGAGGTCGCGATGGGCGCCGTCATCAAGCATTCGTCGGACTGGAACCTCGGTCGCGAAGCGACGCTGTCGTCGGGCCTCGCCCCCACGACCCCCGGCATCACGCTGCAGCGCGCCTGCGGCACCTCGCTCGACACGACGATCCACATCGCCAACAAGATCGCGCTCGGCCAGATCGAATCGGGCGTCGCCGGCGGTTCGGATACGACGAGCGACGTGCCGATCGTCTACGGCCGCAAGCTGCAGCAGCGCATTCTCGCCGCCGCGCGCGCCAAATCGGCGCTCGACAAGGCCAAGGCGCTCGTCAAGGGCTTCAGCTTCGGCGAACTCAAGCCGAGCTTTCCGGGCGTCGCCGAGCCGCGCACCGGCAAGTCGATGGGCGATCACTGCGAGCTGATGGCGAAAGAGTGGAAGATTTCGCGCGAAGACCAGGACCGCCTCGCCTGGGAAAGCCACCAGAAGAGCGCCGCGGCGTATCAGCGCGGTTTCTTCAAGGACCTGATCGTTCCGTTCCGCAACGTCGAGCGCGACAACATCCTGCGCGCCGACACCACGCTCGAGAAAATGGCGACGCTCAAGCCCGCGTTCGACAAGACGTCGGGCCGCGGCACGCTGACCGCCGCCAATTCGACGCCGCTGACCGACGGCGCGTCCGCCGTGCTGCTGGCGAGCGAATCCTGGGCCGCGGCGCGCGGGCTTCCGATCCAGGCGTGGTTTGCGCACGCCGAGGTCGCCGCGGTCGATTTCGTGCACGGCGAGGGCCTCCTGATGGCGCCGACCGTCGCGGTGCCGCGCATGCTGAAGCGCGCGGGCCTGACGCTGCAGGACTTCGATTTCTACGAAATCCACGAAGCGTTCGCCGCGCAGGTGCTGTGCACGCTGCGCGCGTGGGAAAGCGCCGACTACTGCAAGAACCGGCTCGGCCTCGACGCGCCGCTCGGTTCGATCGATCCGGCGAAGATGAACGTCAACGGCTCGTCGCTCGCGCTCGGCCATCCGTTCGCCGCGACCGGCGCGCGCATCGTCGCGACGCTCGCCAAGCTCCTCGAGGAGAAGGGCTCGGGTCGCGGGCTGATTTCGATCTGCACCGCCGGCGGCATGGGCGTGACGGCCATCCTGGAAAGGTGAGTTTGTTCGTTCCGTCCCGTTGCGTCGTTCGTCTGAGGCGTTAAAGTCCACAACGAGAGCGGTCGCCGCGACGGCGGTGCGCGGGGAGAGACATGGACAAGCACGCTCTGATTCTGACCGGCACGCTGCTGCCGGGCCACGAAGCCGACAAAACCTGGCCCGCGCTCGCGAGCTATTTCCGCATGGACGAGCACAAGGTCGCCGACCAGCTCGTGCCGCGCGCACCGGTGACGCTCAAGGAAAGCGAGGACCTCAAGAAACTGCAGGGCCTGCAGGACGGCCTCGTCGGCATCGGCGCGGAAAGCGAGATCCATCCGCTCGACGAACGCGGCAGCGTGTTCGTCGTCATCGCGGGCCGGCCGCGCGGACCGGTGCCCTACGCGTTCGTCGCGTCACGCGTGGCGAGCGGCGACTGGCCGGGCACCGTCGAGGTCGCCGAGGTCGGCAGCGAACGCTGGCAGCCCTTCAGCCGCATGCAATCGTCGGCGGCACCGCCGCCCGCACCGCCGCCGCCGCGTGGCGAACCGCTCGAACACACGGCCTACACGCCGTCGTCGCACGAGCTGCAGCAGGCGTCGGCGAACTTCGCGCGACCGGCCGCGGCACGCGCCGCCGCGCAGCCGGACTACGACGCGCCGCGCGAGCGCGGCCTCGAACACGGCGAGATGCTGCCGGCCGGCGACGCGATCCACGCCGGCTTCTGGCGACGCGGCGCGGCGATGTTCCTCGATGCGCTGATCATCATGATCCCGAGCGCGATCCTCGCGGTCATCCCGTGGTTCGGCTGGATACTGCAGATCGTCGGCGTGTGGCTGTACTACGCGATGATGGAAAGCTCGCCGGCGCAGGCGACGTTCGGCAAGCAGGCGTTCGGCATCAAGGTCGTGGACGACTACGGCCGCCGCATCGACTTCGCGCGCGCGACCGGTCGTCATTTCGCCAAGATTCTTTCGGCGATCGCGCTGATGATCGGCTACATCATGGCCGGTCTCACAGTGCGCAAGCAGGGCCTGCACGATTCGCTCGCGAGCTGCTGCGTCGTGTTCCGCGAGGTCGAACCCGACCGACCGCTGCCGACGGTCCGCGAACCGATGCCGTGGTACGGCTGGCTGCTCAACATCGTGTTCCTGACCTTGCCGCCGCTCTCGATCCTGTACTTCTTCTTCGTGCTCGTCGCGGGGCTCGGCGGCGGCTGGCACTGACGCGTCGCGAATCGCTCGGCGTCCACGAACGAAAAAACCCCGGCGCGAGGCCGGGGTTTTTTCTTCATGGCGGGTTCGATCAGCCGAACTTGAACAGCGTCGGCTTCCAGCCGCCCGCGCCGCTGTACGAGTCGCGGCGGCGGCGGCGCATGCGGTCCTGCAGCTCTTCGCGGCGGCCTTCGAGCCAGTCGGCGCGCTCGATCGAATGATCGGCCGGGTCGACGCCGTGGCGGCGCGCTTCGGAATTGCGGAAGTCGCAGAAGTCGTCGTACGCGTCGAGTTCGTGCTTGAGCTCGCGCACGCACAGCTCGATCATGATCGCGTCGTCGAGGAAGCCGAGCACCGGCACGGTGTCGGGAATCACGTCCTTCGGGTCGGCGAAATAGGTCAGCGCGGAGAGCACGCGCGTCTTGTCTTCTTCCGGCAGCGCCCAGCCCGCGTCGTGCACCATCGAGATCATCGCGTCGAGCTTGGAGAGGCGTTCGGCGATGAACCCCGGCACCTGCACGCCGGCCGAATCGGCGAGCAGCTTCTTGGCGGCGTCGGTGACCTGCTGCGGCGACAGGTGCTTGGTTTCTTCCTGCGCCTTGCGCATGCCGTCGATGAAGTGCTGCAGGTCGGCGTCGCCGAGGTCGATCGTGATGGAAAGGGACATGAGAGAAGGTCCGGCTGGTCGGAGAGATTCGGCAGACTAGCCAGCGACCCCGGCCTAGTCAATTCGGCTTGTGGCGAGTGGCCGTGCGGTCCGCCCGGGGAAGCGGCAATGACGCGTTTTCGCTACAGAATGCCGACGAGCCCGGCCCCGAACGCCGTGACGATGCGGGTATAGATCGTCTTGAGCGGCAGGTCGACTTCGGGGAAGTCGCCGACGTCCTCGTAGCAGTCGTAGAAATCCGGGGCGTTGGCGCGGCGCGGTTCGCAGCCCGGCTTGAGTTCGAAACTCGTGGCGTAGCGGAACGGCCAGAAGTCGAACAGCGGCAGCGCCGTGGAAAAGTCGGAAATCGCGTTGTTGATGCGCTCGAAGAACACCGGCCGCGGGCGCTTGGCGATCGTCCAGGCGTTTTGCGGCGCGGCGTCGCGCAGGATCGACGCGCGCAGCGCCCGCGCGAACGGCACGTCGTGGATGATGAAACCCGATTCGGTGTTGTAGTTGTCCGAGCGCGGGTCGAAGTTGTGCGAGCCGATCAGCGTGACGGCGCCGTCGATGACGATCGACTTGGCGTGCAGGCCCACGCGCACGCCGTCGCTCTTGAGCGGCGTCTTGTCGAACTTGCGGTAGCGGTCGCCCGTGTCGCCGCCGGCGAGCGCGGCGTAGCCGATGATCATCTCCCGCGCGTCGGCCGGAAACGGCTTGAACTCGTGGATCTCGAAGTGGAAATCCTTGATATAGCGCTTTTTGTACTTGTGCGACAGCGCGTAGACGTAGAACGCGTCGGTCGCCGCGAGCGAGTTCGTCGACACGATCACGCGCAGTTCGGGGTGCCGGTGCCGCAGCTCGCGAAACACCTTGCGCGCCGGTCGGCTGATCACGAGATACGGCGTCTGCATGACGATTTCGCGCTGCGCCTCGTCGAGCAGGCCGATGATGTGCTGCGTCAGCGCCTGGTCGGCGCTGTTGGCGGGGTCGAGCGGCTTGTCCGGCGAATCGGAGAAGTAGTCGACCTCGCCGACCGGGAACGCCGCCTTGGCGAAGTGCGCGTCGATCCACGCGATATCGTCGGCCTGCGCCGACAGCGCCGCGACGCGGTCGGGCCGCGCCCAGTGCGGCGTCGACCACGGCGCCGCTTCGGCCGCGCGCGGCGACAGCACGCGGCGGTTGACGTCTTTCAACCGCGACATCGTGCGCGTGCGCTCGTGCGTCCAGAACGCCTCGAAGGACGCGTGCATCTGGCGGCCGGCCATCGGGCCGGTCACGAGCACGTCGCGGTCGCGGTAGTCGAATTCCTCGTCCCAGTCGAAATAGCGGTTCTCGTAGTTGCGTCCGCCGGCGATGCCGGTTTCGTCGTCGATCAGCAGCAGCTTGTTGTGCATGCGCTGGTTGAAGCGGAAGAAGCAGCACAGGATGTTCGCGGCGAATTCGAGCGGCGGCGTCGCGGCCTTGTCGAAAGCGGGGTTGTACAGGCGCAGCTCGAAGTTCGCGTGCGCGCGCGCGAGCCGCGCAAGCAGCGTGTCGTCGTCGATCGAGAACAACTGGTCGGCGAGCACGCGCACGCGCACGCCGCGGCGCGCGGCCTTGATCAGTTCGTCGAGCACGAGATAGCCCGCGTCGTCCTCGGCGAAGATGAACGTCTGCAGGTCGATGCTGCGCCGCGCGCTGCGGATCAGGTGCACGCGCAGCGCGAGCGAGTCGGCGCCGGTGTCGAGCAGGTTCGCGTAGTGCGCGGGCTTGCCGCTCGCGGTCGCTTCGACCGCCCTCGCATACAGTCCCCGGTACGGCGAATCGGCCGCGCACCGGTCGGTAGCCGGGCACGAGACGGCGTAGTCCTGCTGCGCGAGGATCGTCGCGTCGGCGCGGCGCACGCGTTCGCGCGACAGCGTGCAGCCGGCGCTGGCCGTCAGCGCGGCGAGCGCGACCGCAATGCACAGATGTCGGATCAGCGAGTGCATCGGCGTCGGGGGCAGCCGGTCGAAGGGCGCGCAGTGTAACGGCTGCGGCGGGCGGGGTGGCCCACCGCGCTACGAAGACCCGCCGCTCGGCGCCGCATAGATGCGAAAGTGCAGGCGCACCTTGTCCGACAGCGTCGCGCGGCGCGAGGTCATGCCGAATTCGCTGCGTTCGATGACGCCGTCGGCGAGCACCGGGCAGTCGACCGCGGCGCGGCCGGGGCATTCGGACGCGCGCAGGTTCCAGCGCGTCTGCCGCGTCACGCCGCGCACGGTGAGGTTGCCGACGATGTCGCCGCCGAGGTCGAGCGTGGCGAGCGGAAACGGCTCGGACTCGAAGCGGATTTCCGGATGCGCCGCAACGTCGAAGAATTCCGGCGAGCGCACCCATTCCTCGTAGCTTTCGCGGCGCATGTCGACGCCGCGCGCGTCGATGCGCGCCTCGACCCTGGCGCTCTGCGCCGCGCGGTCGAGCCGCACGCTGCCGTTGACCGTGCCGAACTTGCCGTGGACGTCGAACATCCACAGCACGCGCACGTCGAACTCGGCGAGCGAGCGCTGCGGATCGAGCGGCACGGTCGACGCCTCCTGCGCGGCGGCAGGCAGCGCCGCCGCGAGCAGGAGCGAACCGATCGAAAAACGAAAGCGCGGCATTGCGCGGTCAGGGCGACCAGAACGCCTTCAGACGGCCGGCGCCCGGTTCGATGTCGCCGCCGATCTCGAACCACGCGATGCCGGCCGGCGGCACGCCGCGAAACTCGCCGGACTGGCCGGTCGCGAGCAGCGCCACGAGCGTTTCGATGCCGGGATTGTGGCCGACCAGCAGCACCTGGCTCGGCTCGTTGTGGGCGTCGAGCAGGCTCATGAGATTGCCCGCGGTCGCCTCGTAGATGGCCGGTTCGTAGCGCGTATCGGCGTAGTCGATGCGGGCGAGCACGCGCTCGAGCGTCTGGCGCGTGCGCACCGAGGGCGAGCACAGCACCCGCAGCGGATGCGCGCGATGCGACTTGAGCCACGCGCCGGCGGCGTCGGCTTCGGCCTCGCCGGTCAGGCTCAGGGGTCGATCGCTGTCGGCCTGCCCGGACTGGGCGTTCGCCGCGTGCGCATGGCGCAGCAGGATGAGTTCGTGCATGGCGGGTGGCTCCTCTCCCTTGTCGTTGTCCCTATGTTGCCCGAACGCCGCGGCGCTGTGGCGACATGCGCCGGCGTGCTAAGGCACTTTTTCGAATACGTAGCCCGAGTAGGTGACGCGCGGCGCCTCGCCCGGTTGCACGTCGAGACGTTCGCCCAGGAGCGGCCCTACGCCCGGCACGCGCAGGCGTTCGCCGTCGGGCTCCAGCGGCACGCGCGTTTCGAGAAACGGCAGGCTGTCGAGCGCGTAGTTCGCCGTGAGCACACCATCGGACTCGTCGATACGCATCGTCTGAATGCCGAGCTCTTCGGTCAGCTTGTCGGGATTGGTCAGGCGATACCGCCCGGCGAGCCGCCGCCAAGGTTCGGCGAGCGCCGGCGGATTCCACGCGCTGCCGAGCAGAAAGCGCTGGCGCGGCGCCCAGCCCATCAGGATGCGGCGCCCGTCGACGCGCGCCGGCGCGACGAGCACGCGGCGCAGAAACCCGAAGTCGAGCGGAATGCCGAGAATTTTCAGGTGCAGGCGATACCAGCCGTCGTCGCGGCGCTCGGCCGCGAGGCGCAGGCCGAGCACGCGCGCGTCGAAGCCGTCGTCGGTCGGGCTCGTCGCGACGAGGCCGGCCGGCGTCGCGTAGCTCGACGCGGCCGAGTCGGGCGCGATGCCGGCGGGCCAGTCGACGGTCGCCGGCGGCGCCGCGTCGCGCTCGCGCGGCGCGATGCCGAGCGTCGCCTTGAGATACGCGTCGCGCAGCTTCGGCACGACCTCGTCGACGAGGTCGGCCGCGTCGGCCGCGTTCGCGAGCACGATCACGGCGACGCGCCGTTCGAACAACAGATCGATGCGACCGCGAAAGCCCGGATAGAACGACGTCAATCGCGCGATGCGGCCGACGCCGGGCCGCGGATCGGCGAACACGGAGAACGCCAGGCCGTTGCGATAGTCGAGATCGAGCGGCGTCGCCGTGCCGGATTCTTCGTACAGCGGCACGTAGCGCGCCGCGTCCGGGCCGGTCAGGTGCCCGGCGAAGCGTGCGAGGTCGTCGAGGCTGGCCTTGAGGCCGAGGGCGGCCTGTTCGCGCGCGAGCGTCGGCGCGAGCACCTTGCCCTTGCGATGGCCGCGCGCGTCGTCGTCGCGCGGATCGAAGCCCGCGGCGCCGAGACCGAGCGGTTCGAGCACGCGCTCGCGCAGCAGCTGCGGATACGGGGCCTTGCCGGCCGCGGCGAGCGCCTGCGCCGCCAGTTCCACGCCGATGTTCGAATACGCGTAGACGAGACCCGGCGGCTGCGCGAAGTACAGTGCGTCGGCCGGCAGCGGCGCGGCCGGTTCGTCGGCGGTGCGGTACATGCCCGCGTAGCGGTTCGGCGGCAGACCGCCGTGATGCGTCAGGAGGCGCCGCAGCGTCAGGCCCGCCGCGTCGCCGCCGGCGATGGCGAGATCCGGCAGGTAGCGCGTGACCGGCGCGTCGAGATCGACCGTACCGTCGGCCGCCATGCGCACGGCTAGCGCGGCGAGCAGCGGTTTGGACAGATCGCCGGCCGCGTGGCGCGTCGCGTTCGTCAGCGCGCGCTTCGTGCCGCGGTCGGCCTGGCCGAAGCTTTCGGCCCACAGCGTCTTGCCGTCGACGACGAGCGCCAGCGCGATGCCGGGCGCCTTGCGCGACGCCGCCATGCCGGCGATGTCGTCGCGGATCGACGCCTTCACGGCGTCGACGGGTTCGGCGGAGCGGGCGTCGGCGCAAGCGAACGCGGCGATGATCAGAAGGAGGGCGCGCATCCCCGGAGTGTGCCCGAACCGCGTCGCGACCTGATGACGCGACGCTGACCGGCCGTCACTCCTGCTTCTTGAGCCACTTGAACAGCGGTTTCCAGTCTTCCTGGTGCAGGCGCACCGGTTCGGAGTGGTAGTCGAACAGGCTCTTGCCGATGCCGGTCGCGAGCACGTAGCCCTGCGTGTCGCGAATCTGCGCGACGACGGGAAACGCGAACTCGCTCATCGCCGCGAGCGCCTGCTGGCTCGCGTGCGTCCACGGCCGCAGCCGGTTCGCGACCACGCCGACCGGCACCTTGCCGCGCTTGATGCGGGAAAGATCGGCCAGTTCCGCGAGAAACGGCGCGCTCGCGTCGAGATCGAACGGCGACGGCAGCACCGGCACGAGCACGGCGTCGACGTAGTCGAGCAGCTCGTCGATGTCTTCCGGCCGCGCGCCGGCGGCGGTGTCGACGATCAGGCGCTGGGCGTCGCCGGGCACCCGGTCGCGCCAGCCGCGCCGCGTGCCGTCGAGCGGCAGGACCGCGTGTTCGCTGCCGGCACGCAGTTCGCACCAGCGGCGGCTCGATCCGAGCCGGTCGCAGTCGACGAGCACGGTGTTCTTGCCGGAAACCGCGTAGTACGCGGCGAGGTGCGTGGCGAGCGTGGTCTTGCCGCAACCACCCTTGGAACTGGCAATCAGGACTTTCAGCATCGAGGCGTCCTCGCGTGGCCGAACGCCGCCGAGGGTACACCTGTCGCTTTGTGCAGGAAAATCGGGCCGTTCGCGGTTCCGGGCCGTACGGCTACGGATTCGACGCCGCGATCGACGCGCCGGCGCGCCGCAGCTGGCACCCGGGAACCTCGGTCTCGTCGCCGCCGGCGGACCGGGCGACAGCGCCGCGTCGGCCGACTTCAGCGCTTCTTCTCGCGCCAGTCCCAGCCCGGCGGCGGCGTCAGCTCCCCGCCCATGCGCAGCAGGCGGCGGCGGAACACTTCGGCTTCGTTGCCGGTCTCGCGCCAGTCGGCCATCGTGCGGCGCATGTCGTCCAGCACCCGCTCCTCGTCGACGATCGCGCCCGCCGACTTCGTCAGCCAGCGCAGCAGGCGTTCGCGTTCCTCGTCGTCCGCCGTCGCGCGATCGAGCTTGCGCAGCAGCGCATGGCCGAGGACCTGCGTGACGATGACGTCGCCTGCGCTCATCAGGCGTCCGAGCCGTTCGCAGGCGTCGCGGCGCGCGTCGGTATCGTCGTCGTGCTTCGCCGGATCGCAGGCGTCCATGGCCGGCTTGTAGGCCGGCAGCGAGAACGCGGCGGCGCGTCCCATCGCCTGCACCAGCGCTTCGCTTTCGCCGATGCGATCGGCACGCCGTGCGTAGATGTCGAGCCACGCAACGAGGTAGTCGGCGAAGTGCTCGTCGAAGCGCGCGGCGGCGGCCATGCGGCCGAGCGTGGCGTCGATGCGGGCCGCGTCGCGCGCCTCGACGGCGAGACCGAGCGACGGCATCCATGCCGCGGCATTGCCGGGATCGGACTGCGCCAGACGGCGCGCGCGGTCGGCGGGATCCGGCCTCGCCGCGTCCGGCGCCTTGAGATTGGACAACGCGAGCCACTGCACGAACGCATCGTCCGGTGCGGCAGCCGCGGCTTTCGCGAGCAGGTCGGCGCGATCGGCCGGAAAGGCGTTGTCGCTGCCGGACACGTCGGCCGCGAGCGCCCAGTCGCGCGGTTCGGCGCTCGCGCGCAGTTCGGCCGCGAGCGATGCTTCGTGCTCGCGTGCGGCTGCGATCTCGCCGGTATCCGCAACGGCGGCGGCCGCCAGCCCCGCGAGCAACAGCCCCGATATCCGTGCGGCGAGCAGGAGGGGTTTCGACATCGGCGAACTCCGTTGGCAACCGTGCAGCCCGTCGCGATCGTACGGCACGTACACCGTCATTCGCCGTCTTCCTGCGCCGCCGGCTGCCAACCGGCCGGCGGCGACGCGGAGATGCCGTGCCGCTCGAGCAGTGTCTTGAGCGCCGCGAAATCGTCCGTTTGCGCAAGCCATGCCTGTTTTCCCTCGGACATGACGCGCGGGCCGCCCTCGCCGACCAGCCGCATCGACTGCGCGATGCGCCACTGCATTTCGTGCTCGGCCGCGGCGTCGGCCTCGTCGTATTGCGCCGATTTGCGCAGCACGTGGAAGCCCGACAGGCGCAGGCCGATGGTCGCGGCCTCGCGCGACAGGCGCCGGCCGATATCGGCGCAGGCGGCGAAGCGGCGCAGATCGGCTTCGGTCTGTTTGACGGCGTCGCAGACCTCGCCGAGGCCGTAGACCGTGACGCCGCCGGCGCGTGCGTCGCTCAACGCGGAAACGAACGCCAGATCGTCGTCGGACACCTTTCGCCCATCGACGAACGGCGGTCGCGCGACCGATTCCGGATAGCGCGCGGCGACGTCGAGCAGCGCCAGCGTGTGGTCGACGACGTGGTCGTCGTAGCGGGGCGCCGCGGCGATGCGTGCGAGCACCGTGTCGATGCCGGCCGCGTCCTTCGCGTCGATCGCACGCTTGAGCGTCGGCAGCAGCGCGAGGCCGTTGTCGGGTTCCAGCCGCTGCACGGCATCGACGCGCGCCTGCGGGGCGCCGACGACGTGCAGCCGCCGCTCGCGTTCGGCATCCGGAACAGCGCGAACCACTGCACGAGCGCGTCGTCCGGCGCCGCCAGCGCGGCGGTCTTCAAGAGTTCGGCGCGATCGGCGTGCGCCTTGTGCATCGCGCTATCGACATCGGCGCCGCGCGCGTCCGGAAGCTGCGCGATCTGCGACGCCAGCGCCCAGTCGCGCGGCGACGCGCTGGTCCGCAGGTTTTCGACGAGCCGGCGTTGGCGCGCGGATTCGTCCGCCATCCAGTCGGTCATCTGCGCGGACATTTTCAGGCCGTCGTCGCCGTCGCCGTCGTCGGTCTGCGCCGAAACGCCGGCGCCCGCGAGCAGCGACGAACCCGCCAGCACGGCGGCCAGACCCATTTTGCGTAACGATGTCGCGATCATGCGTTTCACTCCGGCGGCGATGTCACGAGGACCAACCGTCATTCGAAGAAAAACAGGATCACGCCGCATCCGGCGGCGCTACATGCCCGGATTCGTCGCGACGAAGACGAGGCTGCGCGCATGGCCCGGCACGTCGTCGAGGTCGCCGGCGCGCCGCATGCCGAGCTTTTCGAGCACGCGGATCGATGCGAGATTCGACGGCCGAACCATCGCATACACGTCGGGCAGACGCAGTTCGTCGAACGTATATCGCAGCGCGGCGTGACCCAGTTCGGTCGCGTAGCCGCGGCCCCAGGCGTCGGCGGCGAAGCGGTAGCCAAGATTCAGGCGCTCGACGCCGGCGTAGTCGCGCCACGCGACACCGCCGAAGCCGATGACCGTGCCGGGCCGTTCGCGCGCGACGATCGTCCATTGCCCGAAACCGTAGCGCCGCCAGTGCGCGACGCGTACGGCCAGCATGTTGCTCGCGACGGCGATGTCGGCGCACGGGCCGGCCGGGTTGTGAGCGTTCGTGCGCGGATCGCCGAAGATCGCGAAGAATGCCGCGAGATCGGCGGAAATCGGTGCGCGCAGGATCAGCCGGTCGGTGCCGTCCATGGCCGATGCCCCTCAGTAGCCCGCCGCCTGGCCGTCCTTGCGGCCTTCCGACGCGCCGACGTACACCTTGTTGACGTCGTCCCACAGGATCGCCTGGTAGCCGCCGTACGGACCGTCGGCCCAGGTCACCTTGTGGCCTTTCTGCATCAGGCCGCGCACGGTTTCGTACGCGAACCCGGCTTCGAGGTTGATCTCGCCGCCGTCGCTCATCGCGGTGTTCTGGCCGGTCGGCTCGGTCGATCCGTCGTGCTGGATGCGCGGGGCGTCGCCGGCTTCCTGCAGGTTCATGCCGAAGTCGACGAGATTCGCCACGATCTGCACGTGACCCTGCGGCTGCATCGCGCCGCCCATGACGCCGAAACTGACCCACGGCTTGCCGTTTTTCGTGATGAACGCCGGAATGATCGTGTGGAACGGCCGCTTGCCCGGCGCGAACGCGTTCGGATGGCCGTCCTTGAGGACGAACATCTCGCCGCGGTCCTGCAGGATGAAGCCGAGTCCGGTCGGCGCCATGCCCGAACCCATGCCGCGATAGTTCGACTGGATCAGCGACACCATGTTGCCCCAGCGGTCGGCGGTGGTCAGGTAGATCGTGTCGCCGCCTTCGAGCGGCGGATGACCCGCTTCGACCGACTGCGCCGCGCGCGGCCCGATCAGCTTGCGGCGCTCGGCGGCATAGCCCTTGTCGACGAGGCCCTTGAGCGGCGCCCTGGCGAACGCCGGATCGGCGAAATACTGCGCGCGGTCGGCGAACGCGAGCTTCTTGGCCTCGGTGAAAAGATGCACGTACTCGGTGCTGCCGAAGCCCAGCGCCTTGAGATCGTACGCTTCGAGAATGTTGAGCATCGTCAGCGCCGCGACGCCTTGACCGTTCGGCGGCAGCTCCCACACGTCGTAGCCGCGATAGTTCGTCGACAGCGGTTCTACCCATTCGCCGGTATGCGCGGCGAGATCGTCGGCGGAGAGGAAACCGGCGTTCGCCTTCATGTAGTCGCCGATCGTCTTCGCGATCGCGCCCTTGTAGAACGCGTCGCGACCGCCCTTGCCGATCGCCTCGAGCGTATTGGCAAGATTCGGATTCTTCCACATTTCGCCTTTGGCGGGCGCCTTGCCGTTCTTCGTGTACTGCTCGGCGAAGCCGGGATACTTCGACAGCTTCGGCACCGACAGCGCCCAGTAGTGCGCGATCAGTTCGGACACCGGGAAGCCGTTCTTCGCGTACTCGACGGTCGGCGCGAGCAGCCGCGTCATCGGCAGCTTGCCGAAGCGGCCGTGCAGCGCGAACCAGCCGTCGACGCAGCCGGGCACCGACACCGGCAGCGGGCCGGTCGGCGGAACGTCCTTGTAGCCGTGCTCGGCGAACCACTGCAGCGTCAGCGATTTGGGCGAGCGGCCCGAACCGTTGTAGCCGTGGAGCTTGCCGGTTTTCGCATCCCACACGATCGCGAACAGATCGCCGCCGATGCCGCTGCCGGTCGGCTCCATGAGACCGAGCGCGGCGTTGGCGGCGATCGCCGCGTCGACCGCGGTGCCGCCGGCCTTGAGCACGTCGAGGCCGATTTGCGTCGCCAGCGGCTGCGACGTCGCGACCATGCCGTGCGGCGCGATCACTTCCGAACGCGTGGCGAACGACTTGCCGGTGACGCGATCGCCGGCGTGGGCGGCGAGAGGCAGCGCGAGGGCGAGGGCGAGGATGACCGGACGCATGGACGACTCCGCGGCGAAGGAATCGCCCGAGCATAGGCGAGGCCGGCCGGTTACGCACGGTGCGAAAAGTCAGGTGCCGGCGAGGCCGGCACCCGGTTCGATCAGGGCCAGATCGATCAGGGCCAGGGCAGTTCGATCGTGTCGGTTTCGCTCGCGTCGACGATGCGCTCGACGGCGACGCCGATCGTGCCGTCGGCGATGCGCCGGTCGATCGCGACGACGAAACCGCCGCCGGACGGCGCGACCACGCGCGGGCCGACACCGGCGACGATGCCGCCAAGCTTGAACTCGCGCTGCGGCGCGCCGTCGGTATCGAGCAGCCGCGTGACCAGAGACGTCACGCCGTTCGACGCTTCGACGCGCAGCGCCACGATGCGATCGTCGGCCGATGCGGACACATGCCAGTCGCCCTCGCCGGCCAAAGCATCGAGCAGGAATGCCGGCTGCGGTCCGCCCGGCGAGAACCGCTGCACGACGGGCGAACGCACGCCGTCGGCGACGAGCAGCATGTCGTCGGCGCCGCTGGCCGCAAGATCGTGCAGGGCCGCCGCATCGATCGCCGGGTCGGCGACGGCGGGCGGGTCCGGCAGCGTCGTGCCGGCCGGCAGCCGATGCACCTGGACGAGCCCTGCGTTGGTCGTGAACACCGCGACGAGCGCATGCGCGCGCGTGAACGCGAGGTCGCGGAACTCGCTCCAGACGAGCGGCAGGTTGATCTGCAGCGGCGCGGCGCCGCTGCTCGCGGCGACGCGCTGCGCGAACACATAACGGCCGAACGGCTGGCCGCAGGCGCCGGCAACGGTCAGCGTATCGTTCGCCGGATCGACATCCAGCGTCAGACGTTCGGGTACCCAGCCGATCGCACAGGTGCGGAACGGTTGGCGCCAGCGCGGCGCGCCGACGGCATCGAGCGCAATCAGTTCGAACGTGTGAGGCCCCGGCACGCCCGTCCAGGTGGTCTCGAAGACGCGCAGCACATAGGCGCCGCCGGCGGCATCGGAGGCGATCGCGGCGATCCTGCCGTCGTAGCGCGAAACCTGGAATTCCCAACTCGGCCACGTCGAGCCGTTCGGCATGCCGTAGACGTGGTCGGTCGTCGGCGTGAACGCGTTGCCGCGATGGATCCAGCTGACGCGATGGCCGCCCGCCGCGTCGACGCCGCTCGGTTCAAGCACGGTATCGGTGCCGAACCGGCCGAACAGCGCCCACGGCAGCAGCGCGCCGGTCGGCCCGAGCGTGTACTCGTGGACGTAGTCGTTGGTGCCGTAAGGATCGTTGAGCGCCTGCACCGCGATCTCGCCGGTCGTGCGGTCGACGGCAAGACCGCGATCGGCCAGGCGCGTCGGAAACACTGCGTTCGAACCGAGGAACTGCGACCAGTCCTGCGACTGGGCCTGCGCGGCGACCGCGCCGAGTGCCGCGGCGAGCGCCGCGGCCGTGCGTACGAGTTTCATGCCCCCTCCTGCGAAGCCCGGCCCCGTGCCGGGTACGTCCGCAGTGTCGGACAGGCGCGTCTCAGGGACTGCGGCGCGCCGTCAGATTTCGTCGACGCCGGTGCGGCGCGAGCGCCGGATCAGCCACGCGACGCCGCGCAGGTCGGCTATGCCCACGAGCGCGCGATTGAGATTGTTGTACTTCGATACGCCGGCGCCGCGCGGCCGATGGTTCACCGGCACGCTGACCGTGCGCCAGCCGGCGCGCTGCATCAGCGCCGGCAGGTAGCGGTGCATATGGTCGAAGTACGGCAGGTCGAGAAACGCGTCGCGCTCGAACAGCTTGATGCCGCAGCCGGTGTCGGGCGTCGAATCGCGCAGGAGGCGCGAGCGGATCGCGTTGGCGAACTTCGACGCCCAGCGCTTGCTGCCCGTGTCCTTGCGGTTGACGCGCCAGCCGGCGTAGAGCTTCACCTCCCGTTCGCCCGCGTCGCGCGCGGCGATCAGCTTCGGAATATCGGCCGGATCGTTCTGGCCGTCGCCGTCGAGCGTGGCGATCCACGTGCCGCGCGCGGCCTTGACGCCGGTGCGCACCGCCGTGCTCTGGCCGCTCTGCGCGACGTGATGCAGCACCCGCAGTTCCGGCACCTGCGCCTTGAGGCCCTGGAGCACGGCGAGGCTGTCGTCCTTGCTGTCGTCGTCGACGTAGACGATCTCGAAGTCGTGACGGCCGCGCAGCGCGGCGACGATTTCGTCGACGAGCGGCTTGACGTTGTCGCGTTCGTTGAACACCGGCACGACCACTGAAATCTGCGGCATTTTTTCGATCCTCACAGGCGATCGCCGAAGTACTCGCGGCACCACGCGACGACGCCGGGCATGCCCTCGTCGATCGTCGTGGCCGGTTCGAAGCCGAACGCGTCGCGCGCGCGATCGACCGCGGCGCTCGTTTCGGGCATGTCGCCGGGCTGCATCGGCTTGTCGTTGCGGATCGCGGCGCGCCCGGCCGCCCGTTCGATCACGCGAATGAAATGTTCGAGTTCCACCGGCCGGTGGTTGCCGAGGTTGTACACGGCGCACGGCGGCGCCGTGCCGTCGTCGGCCGGAACGGTGTCGAGCGCGCCGAGCACGCCGGCGACGATGTCGTCGATGTGGGTGAAGTCGCGCCGCATGCGGCCGTGATTGAACACGTCGATCGCGCGGCCGGCGAGGATCGCGCGCGAGAACAGCAGCGGCGCCATGTCGGGCCGGCCCCACGGGCCGTACACCGTGAAGAAGCGCAGGCCGGTCGCGCGGATGCGGTACAGGTGCGCGTAGCAGTGCGCCATCAGCTCGTTCGACGCCTTCGACGCGGCGTACAGCGACAAGGGCCGGTCGACCGTCTGCGCCTCGTCGAACGGCGAGCGCGCGTTGCCGCCGTAGACCGACGACGACGACGCATACACCAGGTGCTCGACGGGATGCGCGCGGCACGCTTCGAGCACGTTCAGAAAACCGAGCCAGTTGCTGGTGAGGTACGCGTACGGGTTCTGCAGCGAATAGCGCACGCCGGCCTGCGCGGCCAGATGCACGACGCGACGCGGTTTGACCTCGGCGAAGAGCGCGTCGAACGCGGGCTTGTCGGCGATGTCGAGCGTGCGCAGGTCGAGCGTCGGACACAGCGCGGCGACGCGATCGCGCTTGATCTGCGGATCGTAGTAGTCGTTGTAGTTGTCGACGCCCACGACACGCTCGCCGCGCGCGAGCAGCGCCCGCGCGACGTTCGCGCCGATGAAGCCGGCCGCGCCGGTGAGAAGTATCGTCATGCCAGGGTGGTCGCCGGAAAACGGCGTATTGTAGCGGCGCGCGCTACTGCGTGTCGGCTACCTGCCGCGTGCCGCCTTCGAGGGTCTGGCGCCACGCCGCCTCGAGCGCGTCGAAACGCGTCGGCTGTTCGGCCATCAGCACGAGCGTGCCGTCGCCCATCGGCACGCTGCGCCCGACCACGTCGGCCTTGCGGAAGTCGTCGCGCTCGTTCTCGCGATGGTGCGCGATATAGATCACGGTGACCGCGCCGTCGTCCTGCGGCATCACCATGTGCACCGACAGGTACGATCCGACCGGACACGGCGAGGCGTAGCTGATGCCCGGCGGCAGCGGGCCGGCGACCTTGACGCCGCGTTGCGCGAACCGGCGCAGGACTTCGCTTTCGGGCATGGCCAGCCGCGGTACGAACGATTCGGGCTCGTCCCGCATGTGGTTGACCATCGCGTCGGCGAACGCCGCTCCCGGCGACAGGCCGATCACGCCGATCGCGACGACGAGCAGCACCGCGGCGGTCATCGCCCAGCCGAGGTAGCGCCGCTGCGAGCCGTGGTCGCGGCGCTCGACCGTCGCCTGCGCGAGCAGGATGCGTTCGGCGAGGCCGTCGGGCACGGCGATCAGCATCGAACGGCGCAGTTGCAGTTCGAAGCCGAGCGCGCGCGCATGGTGAGCGGCGCAGCCGGAGCATTCGCGCCGGTGTTCGACCATCTCGGGCGTTTCGCGGCGCGGGTCGGCGGCGAGCTGGCGGCGGTATTCGAGGCAGTTCATGCGTTAGCCTCAGTGCGTTCGCCGCCGAGCAGGGTCTTGAGCTTCTGGCGCGCGCGGAACAGCTGGGTCATCACCGCGGCCGAGCCCAGACCGAGCTCGGTCGCGATCTCCTCGCACGAAAACCCGCCGAGCACCTGCAGCAGCAGCGGCTCGCGGTATTTCGGCTCGAGCTTGAGCATCGCCGCGCGCACGATCGCGTCTTCGCCGATCTGCTCGGGACCGAGAATGTCGCGGTCGTCGAGTTCGAGTTCGCCGATGTCGGTCGTGTCGAGCTGCTTGCGCTCGTACAGGCGCGCGTGCTCGCGCCGCAAGATCGTGATCAGCCACGCCTTCGCGGCGTTCGTGTCGCGCAGCGTGTCGAGCGAACGCCAGGCGCGCAGGAACGTTTCCTGGGCGAGGTCCTGCGCAAGCGCCGAGTCGCCGCACAGCCAGTAGGCGTAGCGGAACAGGTCGGCGGTGTGCGCTCGGACGAGGGCGTCGAACTGGCGTTGGCGGCTGCTCACGGCTTATAGACCGGCAGCGGTGCGATCGGCTTTCATCACGCGTGACCCCTCCCGCGTCGCTGTCGGCGGGCTACTTGATACGGCCCAGGATACCGTCGAGTTCTTCGAGGCTGTGGTACTTGATGACGAGCTTGCCCTTGCCGCCGCGACCGTGGTTGATCGCGACGCTCGCGCCGATGCGCTCGGACAGTTCGCGTTCGAGCGATTCGACGTTCGGGTCGCGCGCGACGGTCGGCGGCTTCGGCTTGATCGCCGGCTCGGCCTGCGCGACGCGCGCGGCCTCTTCGAGCTGGCGCACCGACCAGGCGTGTTCGACGGCCTGGCGCGCCAGGCCCACCGCGAGGCTTTCCGGCAGCGTCAGCAGCGCGCGCGCATGGCCCATGTCGAGCGCTTTGGTTTCGAGCAGCGACTTGATCTCGGCCGGCAGATCCATCAGCCGCAACAGGTTCGACACCGCCGCGCGCGAGCGGCCGACCGCGTCGGCCACCTGCTGGTGCGTGAGGTCGAATTCGTCGATCAGGCGCTTCAACGCCTGCGCTTCTTCGAGCGGCGTGAGTTCTTCGCGCTGGATGTTTTCGATCAGCGCGATGGCGACGACGGAGCGGTCGTCGACGTCGCGCACGATCGCCGGAATTTCCGCGAGGCCCGCCAGCTGCGTCGCGCGCCAGCGGCGTTCGCCGGCGATGAGTTCGAAGCGGTCGCCGACCGCGCGTACGACGATCGGTTCGATCACGCCCTGCGCGCGGATGGACGCGGCGAGTTCCTCCAGCCGCTCCGGGTCCATCGCCTGGCGCGGCTGGTACTTGCCCGGAAAGATGTTGCCGACCGCGATCTGGCGCAGCTCGCTCGTCGTTTCGACGGCGTCGCCGGTTTCCGGTTCGTAGCCGCCGAGCAGGGCGTCGAGCCCGCGGCCGAGTCCCCGTTTTTTCGCTGCAGCCATCGTGGTTCCTTCAGTTCGTCGGGTGCGCCGCAGCGGCGCCGCGTTCGAGCCTGAGCATTTCGCCGGCGAGGCCGAGGTAGGCGATCGCGCCCCGCGACTCGCGGTCGTAGAGATTGATCGGCTTGCCGTGACTCGGCGCCTCGGCGAGGCGGATGTTGCGCGGGATGATCGAACGCAGCACCTTGTCGCCGAAGTGCTTGTTGAGCTGCGCCGATACTTCGTTCGCGAGGTTGTTGCGCACGTCGTACATGGTGCGCAGCAGACCGTCGATCTCGAGCCTGGGATTGAGGCGCCGGCGCACCGCTTCGATCGTCTCGTGCAGGCTCGCGAGACCTTCGAGCGCGAAGTATTCGCACTGCACCGGAATCAGCACGCCCTGGGCCGCCGTGAGCGCGTTGAGCGTCAACAGGTGCAGCGTGGGCGGGCAGTCGATCAGGATGGTGTGGTAGCGGTCGCCGAGCTTGGCGAGCTGCTCTTTCAGGCGCGATTCGCGCGCCATCGCGTCCATCAGCTTCAATTCGGCGGCGGTCAGGTCGCCGCTGCCCGGCAGGAGGTCGAAGCCGGCCTCGGTCGTGACGATCGCGCGTTCGATCGGCACTTCGTCCATCAGCACTTCGTAGCCGTTCGGCTTGGCGTGGCGCTTGTCGATGCCCGACGCCATCGTCGCGTTGCCCTGCGGATCGAGATCGACGAGCAGGATCTTGCGTCGCGTTTCGGCCAGCGCCGCGGCGAGATTGACCGCCGTGGTCGTCTTGCCGACGCCGCCTTTCTGGTTCGTGATGGCGATGATGCGCGTCATGTCTAAACCGATTCCCCGGTAACCCTGCGGACAACCACGAGATGCCGTTCGGCCGCCAGGCCCGGCACCTCCAAAGCATGGACGGCTTCGACGCGGTAGCCGGCCGGTACGCCGGCCAGTTCCTCGTCGAGCACGCGTCCCTTCATCGCAAGCCACGTTCCGTTCGCGGCGAGCAACCGCCCCCCCAGGCCAGCATATCCGCCAACGTCGCGAAAGCGCGCGCCGTGACGCAGTCGTAACGACCTTCCACATCCTCGACGCGGCCTTCGATCACCGTGACGTTCGCCAGCTTGAGCGAGCGCGCGGCCTCACGCAGGAAGCGCGCCTTCTTGCCGTTCGAATCGACCACGGTCACGCGGCGCTCCGGAGCGACGATCGCCAGCACGATGCCGGGCAGGCCGGCACCGCTGCCGAGATCGGCGAGGCTTGCGCCGGTCACGTACGGCACGATCGCGAGCGAATCGAGGAGATGTCGCGTGACCATTTCCTCGGGAACGCGCACCGCGGTCAGATTGTAGGCCGCGTTCCAGCGCGAAAGCAGTGCGACGTAGTCGAGCAGGGTCGCGACGGCGGCATCGGTCAGGGTCAACCGCAGACCCGCAAGGCCGGCCTCCAGCCTGGCGTTCAGGCGGTCGCGTTCCGTCATGTCCGCACCCGTCCGGCGCCCACAGGGCCGCCAAGTATCCGGGCGCTGCGCGCCAAAATCCAGTCGGATCAACAAAAAGGCCCGCCGGAGCGGGCCTCGGAAGGGCGTCGAGCCGCGATCAGCCGAGGCTCAGCTGCACGCGCGTGACGACCACGCCGCGCTCGCGCAACGTGTCGTTCAAGGCCTTCTTCAGACGCAGATTGCGCGCGTCGGCGGCTTCCTGCGTCGGCTCGGCGACGTCACGGACCGCGTTGACGGCGCGTGTGCGGATCAGCTCGTCGGCGCGGTCGATCATCGGGTCGGCGCGTTCGGCGTCGATCACCTGCCACCATACCTGGCCCGACAGACGGCGATTGGCGCCGTCGACCGGCAACTGTTCGTCGACGGCCAGCGTACGGCCGGTCAACGCGATGCGATGCACCACGCGCTCGATCAGCGGCAGAACGAAGTGCGTGCCGGGCGTCAGCGTCCGCGCGTGGCCGCCGATCCGGCGCAGCGTGTAGACCGTTCCTTCGGGAATGCGCTTGACCGACAGGAATGCGAGCAGGGCGACGATGCTGAGCAGCGTGAGAATCAGAGTTTGCGACATAATAATTACCTCTTTTTCAAGAGGTTACGATCTATTGTTACGGCGATTGTACGAACTTGAGCCCAGTCCAATGATTTGGACGCACTTAATTATTCCTTAACTTGCCGAAACTTTCGCTGAACCAATCCGCGCATGTCCCGGAACGGGTTCACAAAATCGGACGGCCGTCGAAAACTCGCGCATGCCGTTCAACGAATATGCGCAAGACGTGCCAGCTTCGAGCTTCCCCCAAGGCCATCGATTGCGTGATGCGATCCGTATCCGCGCAACTTCGAGCTACCACCGTACGGCAGGTACGGGCATGATCGCGAAGTGGGGAAAATCCTTTGAACGCACCGGGCGCCCTGAAGCCCGGCGGGCGCGGCTTCCTGGTCGCGCTCCTGTTGATCGTGCTCGCGACGGCGCTGTTCCGCCGCGAGTCGATGAGCCACGACTATTACCAGACCGACGAGTCGATTCCGGTCGCCGTCGCCGAGCACATGGCGCGGACCGGCACGCTCGATACGAACTGGAGCCGCACGGCGATCGGCGACGAGTTCGGCCGCGATCAGTACAACTTTTCCTCGTACATCCTGGGCGTCTACGCCGCCAGCCAGCTGCTGCCGCACGGCGTCGAGCCCGGCCGGCCGACCGAAAAGATCCTGCGCCTGTATCGCAAGGCGAGCCTGCTGTTCGGCGTTCTCGCGCTGGCGCTCGCGGGCCTGCTCGCGCGACGCTGGCTCGGCCCCGCGCAGGGACTCATCGCCACGCTCGCGATGGCGACCTCGATTCCGCTGTTCCAGGATTCGTTGTATGCGCGACCCGAAACGTTCGTCACGCTCTTGTCGCTGATGTTCGCCGCGACGCTGACGAGCGGGCGCCTGCGGCCGTTGCCGATGGTGATCGCATCGGGCGTGCTGCTGGGCCTTCTGATCGCCTGCAAGATCACGTTCGTCGCACTGCTGCCGCTGCCGCTCATGCTCGTCGTCGCCCGGATGGCTGCGCTGCCGGAGTATCCGGCGCGCGGGTATCTTGCGATTCCGGCGTTCTTCGGCGCGGTGGGCGCGAGCTTTGCGACCGGCGCGCCGTGGGCCGTGCAGCGACCGTGGGAATATCTCCACGGCGTCGCCTTTCTCTTGCGCCAGTACACCGGCGGCCACCCGCCGCACGGCTACGCCGCCGGCGACACCCTCGAGCGCTTTCTCTACGGACTGCGCTATCTCGTGGAAACCCACGGCGTCGCGCTGCTGCCGCTCGCGGCGATCGGCCTCGTCGCGCTCGCGCGCGAACGCGCGCATGCGCGGCTGCTCGTCATCGTGAGCTTCCTCGCGTTTCTCGCCTATTTCCTGCAGACGCGCGCGTTCTTCGAACGCAACTTCAGCCACGCGCTGCCGTTCGTGTTCATGGCGGCAGCGCACGGCATCGTCGTCGCGACGCGGCCGCTCGCACGTCCGGCGCTGCGCGCTGCCGTCGTCGTCGCGTTCGCGGCGCTCCTGTGCGCACCCGGTGCGCGCCTCGTCGCGAAAACGCGGTTCGATGTGCTCGACGGCCGCTTCGAGCGCCGCGTCGCCGCGCACGAAGCGGCGCTCGAACAGCGCTACGGCGTCAGGCTCCACCGGCTGGGACACTTCTGGGCACAGCCGGCGCATGCGGCACGGACGCTGGCCGAGTCGTTCGACGATGCGCTGCTGTTCGGCTTCATCAACCATCGCACGCCCGGCTCGCAGGCAATCCTCGACGCATTCCGCGACAAGCTGGGGCTGACCGAACTCGAACCGGTGCCCGGCCCCTACGCCGGCATGGTCACGTCGACGCTGCATACGTATTTCGGCGACGACCACGTGTACTACCTGCGCGCGCGCCGCGACGGCGGCGGCGACATCCGGCTCTATCGCGTCGCCTTGCCGGCGGTCGCGTCGAACGGGCAGGTGCCGGTCGACGCGCAGGGCGCATGGACGCCGTCGGGCGTCGAAACCGATGCCCGCGCGAAACTGCCGCCGGGGCTCGTCGTGTGGGGTTCGTGGTCCGGCGCCGACGCGAATACCGGCACGCTGACGCTCGGCCCGCAGCCGTTCGACGGCCGGCTCCTGCTGCCGTACACCTGCGGGCCCGTCGGCGACGGGCTGCGCCTGTCGTTCCGGCTGCTGCACGCGGACGGCAGCGAGACGAAACGCGACATCGCACTGTCGCAGTGCACCGAATGGTCCGCGATCGACCTGCGCGCCAACGCGCGGCCCGGGGATCGCATCGAAGTCGTCGCACGCGACGACGGCGCCGCGTGGGGCCAGTGGCTCGGCATCGCGCTGCCGTTGCAGGTCACCGGCGAGGCAGCCTCGCGCTGACGAGCGCGCGCGTGTGCGCGTGACGCGGCCGCGCGAACACGTCGCCGCTCGCGCCGATTTCGACGAGCTCGCCGCGCCACAGCACGCCGATGCGCTCGGCGAAGCCGGCGGCGAGGTCGAGGTCGTGCGTGATCATGAGCAGCGCGACGTCGCGCGCCACCTGCAGCGTTCGCAACACATCCAGAATTTTCTTCTGCACCAGCACGTCGAGCGCGCTCGTCGCCTCGTCGAGCACGAGGCAGGCCGGATCGAGCGCCAGCGCGCGCGCGATCGCGACGCGCTGGCGCTGGCCGCCCGACAGCGCGTGCGGGTAGCGTGCGGCGAGCGCCGCGTCGAGTCCCACCGCATCCAGGAGTTCGGCGACGCGCGGCGCGGCATCGCGTACGGAGGCCGCGCGGCCGTGAATCACGAGCGGTTCGGCGACGATCGCCTGCACGGTCAGATGCGGATCGAGCGACGCGTACGGGTCCTGGAACACGAGCTGCAGCCGCTGTCTCACCGCCGACCAGTCGCCGGCCTGCGCAAGATCGATCGTCGCGTCGCCGAAGCGCAGAACGCCGGCGTCGGCGCGCTTCAAGCCCAGCAGGCAGCGCGCGAGCGTCGACTTGCCCGAACCGGATTCGCCGACCAGCGCCAGCGTTTCGCCGGCGCGGAGCGCGAAGCCGACGCCGGCGAGCGCCGGACGCGCCGGTCGCCATCGCCCGGCCGCGAAACTCGCCGAGAGGCCGTCGACGCGCAGCAGCGCCGCGCCCGGCACGCGCCGATCGATCGGCGGCGACGCACGACATTCCACCAGCGCGCGCGCGGCCGCGCTCGCCGGCGCCTCGAACACGCGCGCGCTCGGCGCCGCTTCGACGATCGCGCCGCGCTCCATCACCGCGATGCGATCGGCGATCGCCCGCGCGAGCGCCAGATCGTGCGTGACGAACAACAGCGCCAGGCCGTGCTCGCGGCGCAGACGGTCAAGCAGCGCGACCACTTGCGCCTGCACCGTGGCGTCGAGCGCGCTCGTCGCTTCGTCGGCGACGAGCACGCGCGGCGCGCCGGCGAGGGCCAACGCGATCGCGACACGCTGGCGCTGTCCGCCCGACAGCGCGTGCGGGTAGGCGCGCAGGCGTTTGCGCGGCGCGTCGACGCCGACCTCGGCCAGGAGATCGGCCGCGAGCGTCGTCGCCTGCGCACGCGTCAGACCGCGCTGCAGCCTCGCGTTCTCGACGATCTGCGCGCCGATGCGGCGCAGCGGATGCAGGCTCGCGAGCGAGTCCTGCCAGACCATGCCGATGCCGCCGCGCAGCCGCGCAAGGCCTTGCGCATCGGCGTTGGCGTAGTCGCGGCCGGCGTAGCGGATCGCGCCGGTCACGCGCGCGCCGCGCGGCGCGAGGCCGACGAGCGCCGCGGCGGTCAGGCTCTTGCCGGAACCCGACGCGCCGACCAGCGCAAGGCATTCGCCCGGCGCGAGCGACAGATCGACGTTGGCTACGACGGGGTCTTCGCGTCCCGGCAGCGCGATCGACAGACCGCGGACGTCGAGCAGCGGCTCGCTCATGCCCACGCGCGGCGCGGGTCGAGCCTGCGGCGCAGCGCTTCGCCGAGAAACTGGCAGGCGATCAGCGTCGTCGCGAGCGCGAGCGCCGGCGCCAGGAGCGTCCACGGCGCGGCTTCCATTTCGAGCGTGCCGTCGGCGAGCATCGCGCCCCAGCTCGCGCTCGGCTCGTCGACCGACAGGCCGAGAAAACTCAGAAACGACTCGATCAGGATCGCGTTCGGCACGCCGAGCGAAAGGTACACGAGCGCAAGGCCCGCGAGATTCGGCGCGATGTGCCGCCGCATGATGCGAAAGCCCGAGGCCCCGGCGACACGCGCCGCGTCGACGAACGCAAGACCGCGCAGCCGCGCCGCTTCCGCGCGCATGACGCGCGCGAGGTCGATCCACACGTAGCCGCCGATCGCCGCGAGCAGCAGCACGAGCGAACGCTCGAACAGCGTCACCAGCAGGATGACGATCAACAAGAACGGCAGCGCCGAAATCATGTCGAGCACGCGCATGAGCGCCGCGTCGACGAGGCCGCCGCAATAGCCGGCGACGACGCCGTAGCCCATGCCGACGACGAGCGCGAGCGCGCTCGCGACGAGACCGATCAGCAACGACAGCCGGCCGCCGACGCACAGGCGCACGAACACGTCGCGGCCGATCGCGTCGGTGCCGAGCCAGTGCCCGTGCGCGAGGCCCGGCGCGACGGAAAGGTGCAGCCAGTCGGTGTCGTCGGGCGTGTAGCGGCTGAACCACGGACCGGCGATGCACACGAGCGCGAGCGCGCCGAGCACCGCAAGGCAGATCCACCATCCGCGATCGGCATCCGCAGCGACCGGTACCGGCGTCGCGGCGAGCGTGTCAGCCATGCGGGAACAGCGCGGCGAAATCCACGCTGCGCAGCGGTCGCGGCTCGCCGAGATAGTTGCCTTGCGCGTAGTCCGCGCCGGACGCGCGCAGCGCTTCGAGCGTGTGGAAGCTGTCGACGTGCTCGCCGATCACCTTGAGCTTGAGCGACTGCGCCAGCTGCGTGATCGATCCGACCATCTTGCGGTCGAGATCGCTGCCGGGCATGCCTTGCACGAAGCTGCCTTCGACCTTGACGAAGTCGACCGGCAGATGCCGCAGATGCGTAAAACTGGAAAAACCCGTGCCGAAATCGTCGAGCGCGAAGCGGCAGCCGAGCTTTTTCAGCGCCGAGATGAACTTGCGCGCGACGTGGAGGCTGGTCAGCTCCGACGTTTCGGTGATTTCGAACACCAGCATGCGCGCCGGAACGCCCGACGTGCGGATAGCGGCCTCGATCAGCTTGAGCGATTCGGGATCGGCCAGCGTCATGTTCGACAGGTTCACATGGAACGCGACGGGCGCCTTCACGCCGCGCACGCCGGACAGATAGCGCAGCAGGCGGTTCAGCACCCACAGGTCGAGCTTGGGCATCATGCCGACGCGTTCGGCGAGCGGCACGAACACGCCCGGCGAGATCAGCTGGCCGTCCTTGCCGACCATGCGAATCAGGATTTCGAACAGGTATTCCTGGCCCTGCGTGCCCGAGCCGTTGACGCGCCAGCCCTGCCGCTGCACGACCGCGGTCTCGCGCTGCGGCAGCGCGGCGACCGGCACGATCGGCTGCACCAGCAGCACGATGCGTTCCTGGTCCATCGCCTGGCGCAGGCGTTCGGTCCAGCCGGCTTCGATTTCGCGCGCGATGCGCGCGTCGTGTTCGCCGACGTAGATTTCGGTCTGGTCGCGACCGCGCTGCTTGGCCATGCGGCAGGCCAGGCGCGAGTGCTCGACGACGTACTCGGCCGACGGCGTGTCGCGGCTGATCACCGCCACGCCGATCGACGCCGTCACCGGCCGGCGTACGCTGCCGACCTCGTAGGTGCACTGGTGCAGCTGCTCGCGGAAGCTGTCGGCGAGCGGGAACAGGTTTTCCAGCTGCACGCCCGAGAGCATCAGCGCCAGGCGGTCGCCTTCGATGCGCGCGAGCACGTCGAGCTCGCGCAGGCGCTTGCCGAGCACGGTGGCGATTTCGACGAGCAGTTTTTCGCTCGCCGCGACGCCGGCCGAGTCGACGATCGCGCTGAAGCGGTCGAGGTCGATGTAGAGAATCGACGAGTAGCCGCCCGACTCGCGCCGCCGCTGCAGTTCCTGCGCGACCTGATGCGTGAAGTGGCGCGCGTTGACGAGGCCGGTGAGCTTGTCGTGCGTGAGTTCCCAGCGCAGGCTGTCGGCGCTCTTGCGCTCGGAAATGTCGCGGAACACGATGACCGAGCCCTGGCGCCGGTTCTGGATCGCGAGCGGCAGCACCGAGCATTCGACCGTCATGCCGCTCTTGTCGCGGCGCCAGAACACGGTCTCGTGGCCCTTGAGCGCGTTGCCCTCGAGGTAGGCGCGCCCGAGCGTCGACTCGCTCGCCTCGATCGCGCTGCCGTCTTCGGCCGCGTAGTGGATGATGCCGTGCGCCGGCTGGCCGATCAGCGCTTCTTCGTCGCCGTAGCCGAGCAGGCGCAGGCCGGTCGGATTGATGAACGTGATGACGCCGGCCTGGTCGACGCCGTACACGCCGTCGCCGACCGAGCCGAGAATGCCGTCGAGGCGCTGGCGCTCCGATTCGACCGACTTCTGCATCTGGATCTGCCGCGACAGCGTTTTCACGCGCGCGAGGAACAGCTCCTTCGCCTCGTTCTTGAACATGCACTCGATCGCGCCGGCGTCGAGGCTCTTGACGATGATGTCTTCGCGATACGTGCCGGTGATGATCGCGAGCGCCGGCGCGCCGGGGATTTTCGACAGCCGCGCGCACAGCTCGTCGCCGTTGCCGTCGGGCAGGAAGTAGTCGACGATCGCAAGATCGAAGGTTTCGCGTGCGGACGTTTCTTCCGCTTCGGCGAGCGTACCGGCCGTCACCACGGCGTAGCCGTGGCGTTCGAGCAGCTGCTGGTAGGCCAGGCGCACGCTCTGCGAGTCGTCGACGAACAGGATGCGAATGCCGGTCGACGGCACGGCCGCGACGGTCGCCTGGGGCGTCAGGCGCGCGGCGTCGGGCACGAGTTGCGCGAGCGCGCCGGGTATGCGGCTGAACTGCGTCCACAGCACGGTGGCCGCGTTGCCGCGGCGCTTGATCCACGTATCGACCTCGGCGTTCTGCTCGTGCGCCATCAAGAGCACCGGCAGCGCGCGGTGCGCCTCGCCGTTCA
Organism: Tahibacter soli; assembly: GCF_025717065.2. Taxonomy (GTDB): domain Bacteria; phylum Pseudomonadota; class Gammaproteobacteria; order Xanthomonadales; family Rhodanobacteraceae; genus Tahibacter; species Tahibacter soli. Next base: position 843,043 of record NZ_JAOVZO020000018.1, read on the forward strand.
AGTATTCGAGCAGCGCGAGGAAGTCGCGCGTCAGACGCGCCGGCGCGCCGACGACGAGCACGCCGTAGTCCTGCTTGAGCTCGGCGGAGTGCTTGAGGTGATCGATCGCATCGAGATACGCCGCAAGTTCGCTGCGCGGGGTCAGACCCGCGGCGGCCAGAGTACGCCTGAGCAAATGACTCAGGGTCGTTGAGCGTTCGACGACCAGAATGCCGGACAAGGTGATGGTTCCTGCTGCGCCGTCAATGCCGCCGGGCCGTATGCCCGAGCCGCATCCCCTAAGGACGGCCGGGCAATCAGACCAGTTAAACCTTTCGTTTTCAAGTCCGGCGAACGTCTTGAATTCGCAGGTGTTCCCTGCCGTTGCACGACTGGCGTGCACGTCTTGATACGAAAGTCGGCGGTGAATCCCGTCATGGCGACCGCACGTCGGCTTTCCGCGGCAGGTCGTCGCAGCGCGACGTGGCGCATCGGCGATACGCTACCCTTTCCGATCGCACCTTTCGTTACGCCGGAGCCGTCATGTCCTTCCCCGCCGTTCGCCTGCGCCGCATGCGCAAAGACGCCTTCTCACGCGCGCTGATGCGCGAAACGACGCTGACCGCGTCCGACCTGATCCTGCCGGTGTTCGTGCGCGAGGGCGAGGGCGTGCGCGAGCCGATCGCGTCGATGCCCGGCGTCGAGCGCGTATCGATCGACGAACTCGTGCGCGTCGCCGAGCGCGCCCACGGGCTCGGCATCCCGGCACTGGCGCTGTTTCCGGTCACGCCGCCGGAAGCCAAGAGTCTCGACGCCGCCGAGGCTTGGAACCCCGACGGCCTCGCGCAGCGCGCGGTGCGCGCGCTCAAGGCGGCGGTGCCGGAGCTGGGCGTCGTCACCGACGTCGCGCTCGATCCGTTCACGACGCACGGCCAGGACGGTCTGATCGACGCGTCGGGCTACGTCATGAACGACGAGACGGTCGAGGCGCTGGTGAAGCAGGCGCTGTCGCACGCGCAGGCCGGCGCCGACGTCGTCGCACCGTCGGACATGATGGACGGACGCATCGGCGCGATTCGCGAAGCGTTGGAAGACGCAGGACATATTCACACGCGCATCCTCGCGTACTCGGCGAAGTACGCATCGAGCTTCTACGGGCCGTTCCGCGACGCGGTCGGTTCGGCCGGCAATCTCGGCAAGGGCAACAAGTACACCTACCAGATGGACCCGGCCAACGCCGACGAGGCGCTGCGCGAGGTCGCGCTCGACCTGGAGGAGGGCGCCGACATGGTGATGGTCAAGCCGGGGCTGCCGTATCTCGACATCGTGCGGCGCGTGAAGGACGCGTTCGGCGCGCCGACGCTGGTGTACCAGGTCAGCGGCGAGTACGCGATGCTCAAGGCGGCGGGGCAGAACGGCTGGATCAACGAAGAGGCGTGCGTGCTCGAGGCGCTGACGAGCATCAAGCGCGCGGGGGCCGATGCGATCCTGACGTATTTCGCGTTGGACGTGGCGGAGTGGTTGAGGCGCTAGCGCGGCCGTAAATGCTCGTCATCCCGGCGAAAGCCGGGATCCAGCTGTTGCTCTTGATGACTCAAAAGCTGGATTCCAGCTTGCGCTGGAATGACGAGCCAGGGTGGACCCGGAATCCGGGCCCGCGCCGGACTGCCGGATTCTTTGCTTACTTCTTCACTTGTTGCGTATGCGACTTCAGCGCATCGGCCAGCCCCGGCACGCCGTCGGCGCCCTGCGGGACGCTGATGCTCGATCCGGCGAAGTCCTCGCCGATCGGCTGCGCGCGACCGCCCATGCACTGAGACAGAAAGCCCTCGGCCACCGCGTAGAACGCCTTGCTGTTCTCCGGCCGCTGGAAGCCGTGCCCTTCGTCCGGGAACAGCACGTACGTCACCGGGATGTTCTTCTTCTTCATCGCCTCGACGATCTGGTCGCTCTCGGGCTGCTTGACGCGCGGATCGTTCGCGCCCTGGCCGATCAGAAGCGGCTTCTTGATCGCGTCGACGCGCGTCAACGGCGAGCGCTCGGCCAGGAGCTTCTTGCCTTCTTCCGTGCGCGGATCGCCCACGCGCTTGGCAAACTGTTCGAAGAACGCCTTCCAGTACGGCGGAATCGTCGACAGCAGCGTGTTGAGATTCGACGGGCCGACGATATCGACGCCGCACTTGAACGCGTCGGGCGTGAACGTGAGGCCCACGAGCGTCGCGTAGCCGCCGTAGCTGCCGCCCATGATCGCGATCTCGTCGGGCTTGGTGTAACCCTGCTTGACCGCCCACTGCGCGGCGTCGATCAGGTCGTCGTGCATCTTCGTCGCCCATTGCAGGTCGCCGGCGCTGACGAAGTTCTTGCCGAAGCCGGTCGATCCGCGATAGTTGACGCTGAGCACGGCGTAGCCTCGGTTCGCGAGCCACTGGTGCGCGCCGTTGTAGCCGTATTCGTCGCGCGCCCACGGTCCGCCGTGCACGAACAATACGAGCGGCACGGGCTTGTCGGCCTTGCCGTCGCCGTTCGCGTCGGCGCTCCTGGGCAGCGAGAGGTACGACACGAGCGTGAGCCCGTCGCGCGATTTGATCTCGTGCGGCCACATCGGCACGAGCGGCTTGCCTTCGAGCTTGGGCCGCACCGAGAACAGCTTGGTCAGCTTGCCCGCGCTCTTGCCGTCGCGGTCGTAGCGGTAGTACACGGCCGGCGTCTCGGCGGCGGAATAGCCGACGACCCACGTCTTGTCGTCGAGCGTGCGCGCGCTGACGAAGAAGTTGCCGGGCCCGATCGCCTGCAGCGCCTTGAGGTCGGCCGCGATCGAACCGTCGACCGCTTTCCATTCGTCGCGCAGGTAGTTCACCGACACGGCCTGCACGACGCCGGTCTTCGGATCGGCCAGCGTTTCGCCGACGTCGGCGCGCTTGTCTTCGTGCACGAGGCTCTTCTTGCCGCTGGCGACGTCGATCGCGTACAGCGCACTCGTGTCGCGGCCGCGCGAGTCGGAGAAATACTGCGTTTTGCCGTCGGTCGTGAAGCTGCCCGGCGCCGTCGTCAGCGAATCGGAGAACGGAATGTCGTCGACCTTGGTCCAGCCGCCCTTGCCGTCGGGCTTCAGAAGATCGGAACCGCCGTCCGGACGCGATTTCTGCGCGAGACGCAGCTTGTAGTCGGCATCGACGAGATAGCCCGCGATTTCCTTGTCGTTCTTTTCGACCAGATCGCGCTTGCCGGTAGCGAGATCGACCTTGTACACGTCGTGCCACTGCGCGTCGCGGTCGTTCATGCCGACGAGAATCGTGCCCGGATGCAGGTGGCTGACGCCGACGACCTGCGCGCGCGTCTTCGCGTACGGCGTGAGGTCGCGCTTGTCGCCGGTTTTCAGATCGACCGAATACAGGTGGAAGTCTTCGTCGCCGCCGGTATCGCGCAGATACAGCAGCGTATCGGCGCGATAGCTCCAGAAGTACTGGCGGATGCCGCGCGCCTTGTCGTCGGTGACGGCCTTGGCCTTGGACGGGTCGCCGGCCGGCGCGGTCCACACGTTCATGACGCCGTCGACCGGCGCGGTCCACGACAGATATTGACCGTCCGGACTGATTTGCACATTGGTGCGTTCCGGATTACCGAACAATGCGTCGCGGGCGATCAGCTCGACGCCGGCGACGGCCGTGCCGGCGGGCGTCTTGTCCTGCGCGGAAACGGCCGCGGAAACGCCGAACGCGAGCAGCGTGGCGAGGGCGAGCGGGGTACGGCGAAGACGCATGGCGAACCTCACGGTGTGAACGTTGGGAGATTTGTACGGGAAGCCCGGCGCCGAAGGCAGGGCCGGTGGTCATGCTCGCGCGAGCGTAGGGCGGCCGGGCTGTACGAACGGCGAACGATGTACAGCGGGCAACGCTTTTCGGTCGACGGCGCGGCGCGCGGGTAGAATGGCGCCAGGTCTTCGCAAGGAAACGCCATGAGCGACGCTTCGCACCGCCACGCCGTGTTCGGCCACCCGATCGCGCATTCGCTGTCGCCGCAGATCCATCGCGCGTTCGCGGCGCAGACCGGCATCGACGCCACCTACGACGCGATCGACGCGCCGCCGCACACGTTCGCCGCGCTGCTCGAAACGTATCGCGAAAACGGCGGCGGCGGCGCCAACGTCACGTTGCCGCTCAAGCGCCAGGCGTACGAGCTGTGCGCGCACGTCTCCGACTACGCGGCGCGCAGCGGCGTCGTCAATACGCTCGAACCGCTGCCGCACGGCGCCTGGCGCGGCCACAACACCGACGGCCCCGGCCTGATCGCCGACCTCGCCGAGCGCCACCGCATCGACGTGCGCGACCGCGACCTGCTGCTGCTCGGCGCCGGCGGCGCGGCACAGGGCGTCGCGTTCGCGCTGCTCGACGCCGGCGTGCGTTCGCTGACGATCGCCAACCGCTCGCCCGAACGCGCCGACGCGCTCGCCGACCGCATCGGCCTGCCAGGCCGCGTGCATGTGCGCTACTGGAACGATCTGGCGACGAGCGGCAGCTGGAACTTCGTCGTCAACGGCACGTCCGCCGGCGTCGAAGGCGGCGAACTCGACCTGCCGTTCGCGATCCTCGCACCGCGCGCGCTGTGCTACGACCTCAGCTACGGCAAGGCCGCGACGGGCTTTCTCGCATGGGCGCACGCAGCGGGCGCCGGGCAGGCGCTCGACGGTCTCGGCATGCTGGTCGAACAGGCGGCCGAAGCGTGGGCGATCTGGCACGGTTCGCGGCCCGACACGCTGCCGGTCTACGAAGCGCTGCGCGCGCGGCTGGACGGCGCGTGACGGCACTCAAATTCGACGCCGCGAGCGGACGCTACGAATGCCGCGCCGGCTGCGGCGCGTGCTGCATCGCGCTGTCGATTTCCTCGCCGATACCCGGCATGCCGCAGGGCAAGCCGGCCGGCGTGCGTTGCGTGCAGCTGACCGACGACAACCGCTGCGGGATTTTCGGCTCGCCCGAGCGGCCCGAGGTGTGCGGGCGGCTGCGGCCGGAGCCGGCGATGTGCGGCGACGGCGCCGCGCATGCGCTCGTGTGGATCGCGGCGCTCGAGGCGCAGACGTCACCCTGACTGACGCTCGATGCGCCTGAGTGTCGCTCATTCGGCAACGACGGTCGCCGAATGAGCGCCGCGGTCAACGACCGGCGACAGCGTTCGCGTCGGCCGCGGCATTCGTCGCGAGCGTGACCGTCACCGTCGTCGACAACCCGGGCCGCAGCGCCGCGAGCGCCGGCTGATTCGGCGCGAACCGGATGCGTACCGGCACGCGCTGCACGATCTTCGTGAAGTTGCCGGTGCCCGGCTCGAACGGCAGCAGAGAAAACTGCGAGCCGGATCCCGGCGCGAAACTTTCCACTTCGCCGCGCAGCGTGCGGCCCGGCAGCGCGTCGACCGCAATCGTCGCGGGCTGGCCCGGCACCATGCGGTCGGTCTGCGTTTCCTTGAAGTTCGCCACGACGTACAGCGCGTCGATCGGCACGATCGTCAGGAGGCGCGTGCCCGGCTGCACGTAGTCGCCGGGCTCGACCTGGCGGTCGCCGACGACGCCGTCGATCGGCGCACGCACGATCGTATGCGCCTGGTCCTGGCGCGCGAGATCGAGCGCGGCCTGCGCGGCGGCCGCCGCCGCGTCGGCCTGGGCGACGGCGGCCTCGAGCGTGAGGCGCCGCGCGTGCGTCACCGCGGCCTGGTGCCGGCTGACGTCGAGTTCGGCGCGGCTCTTGTCGGCATCGGCCGACGCGCTGAGCGCGGCGGCGCGGTACTGGTCGGCGTCGCGGCGCGCCACGGCGCCGGAACCGACGAGACCGTCGTAGCGGCGCCGGTCGGCTTTCGCGCGCTCGCTCTGCGCATCCATCGAACGGATCGTCGCCTGCGCGGCGCGGACGTTCGATGCGGCCAGCTTCTCCTCGGCGTCGAGGCTCACGAGCGCCGCGCGCGCCGCCTGCTGCCGTGCCTGCGCGTCGAGCAGCGCCGCGTTCGCGGCGGCGACCTTCGCGTCGAATTCCTCGGCGTCGATGCGTACGAGCGCGTCGCCGCGCGCGACGCGCTGGTTGTGCTTGGCGAGCACTTCGGCGACGAGGCCGCGCACCTTCGGCGCGACGACGGAGCTGTCGGCCTGCACGTAGGCGTTGTCGGTCGACACCGCCGACTTCGGCATGACGATCCAGGCGACGCCGGCGACGGCGGCGAGTAGCGCGATGCCGACGGCAACGAACGCCTTGCGCGGTCGGCGCCGCGGTCGATCGGGAGCGGGTTCGGAAGCGGGGTTCGTGCTCATTAGCTCACGTCGTTCGATGAGGAATGCGCTCAGCCGAGCCCGAGGCGGCGCTTGATCGCCGCGCGCGAGCTCGCGAGGATTTCGTCGGAGCGTCCGGCGTCGCTCTCGATGCGCGCGATCGACAGCGCGCCCAGGAGTTCGGCGAACGTCGATCGCGCGTCGGCGACCGGTTCGGCACGGCCGACGTCGCGCAGCAGCGCGGCGAGCGCTTCGACCAGCCGCTCGCTGCCGGCGGAAAAATGCCGGCGCTGTTTCGCGGCCATGCGCGGGAGATCCGACGCGAGCGCCGCGATCGGGCAGCCGGCACGGCGCGCGTCGCGATGCGCGGGCGACAGGTAGAAATCGATGTACGCGCGCAAACCGTCGGCCGCCGGGCGATCGCGGGTTTCCGCGGCGAGGCGCGCGCGCGATTCGTCGAACATCTGGCCGACGGCCGCGGCGACGAGATCGTCCTTCGAGGCGAAGTGCGCGTAGAAGCCGCCGTGCGTGAGACCGACGTCGGCCATCACCTGCGCGATGCCGACGCCGTCCGGGCCTTTCGCGCGGATCGCCCGCGCCGCCGCCTTGACCACCTTGTCGCGGGTCTGCTGCTTGTGTTCGGCGTCGTAGCGCATGCCGGCCTCTCGCCTTGCGTTCGTAGTATGACGATCATAATATTATCGACGTCATATCATTGCAAGGCCGTTCGCATGTCCGCCACCGACGATCCGGCTTCGCTGCCGGACTCGCGCAAATACCTCATCTTCGCGGTGATGGCGTTCGGCCAGTTCATGGCGCTGATCGACATCCAGATCGTCGCGGCGTCGCTCAACGACGTGCAGGCCGGCCTGTCGGCGGGGCCGACCGAAATCAGCTGGGTGCAGACCGGCTATCTCATGGCCGAACTCGTGATGATTCCGCTGTCGGCGTTTCTCGCACAGGCGCTGTCGACGCGCTGGCTGTTCGCGCTGTCGGCGGGCCTGTTCACGCTGGCGAGCGCGCTCTGCGGCGCGGCGTGGGACATCGACTCGATGGTGGCCTTCCGCGTGATCCAGGGTTTCGTCGGCGGCGCGATGATTCCGACCGTGTTCGCGACCGGCTTCGCGCTGTTCACCGGTCCCCAGCGCGCGATGATTCCGGCGATCCTCGGCATGATCGCGGTGCTCGCGCCGACGCTCGGTCCGACCGTCGGCGGCTGGCTGACCGACGCGTTCGGCTGGCGCTCGATCTTCTACGTCAACATCGTGCCCGGCATCGCCGTCACGGTGCTTTCAGCCATGCTGATCCGCGTCGACCGGCCCAATCCCGCGATGTTCCGGCGCATCGACTACGCGCATCTCGTGTCGCTCGCGGCATTTCTCGGCGGCCTGCAGTACGTGCTCGAGGAAGGGCCGCGCTACGACTGGTTCGACGACCCCGCGATCGCCGCCGCGGGCTGGATCTCGCTCGTCGGATTCGTGCTGTTTCTCGAACGCTCGCGCAACTCGGACGGGCCGATCGTGAAGCTCACGCCGTTTCGCAGCCCGACGTTCGTGTTCGCGTGCGTGTTCAATCTCGTGATCGGTTTCGGGTTGTATGCGTCGACCTATCTCGTGCCGCTGTTTCTCGGGCGCGTGCGCGGCTACGACAGCCTGCAGATCGGCACGACGGTGTTCGTCACGGGCATCGCGCAAATCCTGTCGGTCGTCGTCGCGGCGCGGCTGTCGCAGCGCGTCGATCCGCGGCGCATGATCGCGGCCGGCCTCGCGCTGTTCGCGGCAAGCCTGTGGTCGACGTCGTTCCTGACATCGGAGTGGGGCTTCTGGTCGCTCGCGCTGCCGCAGGCGCTGCGCGGGTTCTCGATCATGCTGTGCATCGTGCCGAGCGTGACGCTCGCGCTGTCCGGATTCGCGCAGGCCGAGCTGCGCTACGCGTCGGGCCTGTTCAATCTGATGCGCAATCTCGGCGGCGCGATCGGCATCGCCGTCGTCACGACGTGGCTGCAGGACTACACGCGGATCAACGCCGCGCGTTTCGGCGAGAGCCTCGGCGAAGCGAACCGGCACGCGCCGGACGTCGTCGCCGAACTCGCCGCGCACGTCGGCAGCTGGACCGCCGACGCGTCGCACGCGTTGCTCGTCGCGCAGGGCGAGATCGTCGGCGTCGTCGCGCGCCAGGCGCTGACGCTGTCGTTCAACGACGTGTTCCGGCTGATGTCGTGGCTGTTCCTCGCCGCGCTCGTGCTGGTGCCGTTCTGCCGGCCGGCGCGCACGGCCGCGCCGGCGGCGGCCGTCGATTCGCATTGAGCGGCGGGTCGCTTTGCGCTATCGCGCCGGCAATCGCCCGAACTGCGCGTCGCGCAGCCCCGCGAGCAGCGCGTGTCCGCCGTCGCTCACGCGCAGCTCGCCGTAGCGCGCCGGCTCGTACAGCGCGGCGGTGCCTTCGGCGAAGAACCATGCGTTCGACGCGATCCCCACGCGCTGCCCGCGCCGCCGGAATTCCAGCGCCACTTCGCCCGCTTCGCGCGGCGTCGCGGCGACCTGTTCGCGCACGAGGCGCGCCACGCCGTGTTCGTCGAGCGCGAGAATCGCGTAGCCGTCCTGGTTCGCGCGCGGCGGTTCGACCGCGTTGCCGAGGCCCGCAGTCGTCAGCTCGCGCGCGATCGCGTAGTCGAGCGCCATGTAGTCGCCCTGCATCAGCGAGCGCGGATCGACCGGCGCGAGTTCGAGCAGGACCACGCGCCCGTCGCGCAGCAGCCGCTCGCGCGCGAACACCAGGGCGTTGACGACGGCGAGCGCGAGCACGAGGCCGCCGACGAGCGTCGCGATCTGCCAGCGTTTCATGCGCGGCGCTCCAGGTAGCGCGCGACGCTGCGCAGCGCCAGCACGAGCGCGCCGCCGCCGGCGAGCTGGCCCGACTTGTCGAGCAGCGTCACGTCGAGCTGGTAGTAGTACAGCCAGAGGCATCCGATCGCGCCGGCCACGCCGAAGAGCACGATCGCGGGGCGGTCGATCGCGAAGCCGGTCAGTACGAACGCGAGTCCGATCGCCACGCCGGGCGCCGGCAGCCACAGGACGGCCAGCGCCATGCAGCCGACGATGGCGAGCAGAATCGACGGCGATCGCAGCGCGTCGGCGGCCGTCGCCAGACGCAGAGCGATCGCCGGCAGCAGCATCGCGGCAACGGCGGACATCGACGATTGCCACGCGTTCAGCACCGCGATGCCGGGCGGCGCTTGCCACAGACCGAACAGAAATCCATGGGTCGCGGCGCCGAACAACGCGCCGAGACCGCAGGCCCACGCGAGCGGCGCGTAGCGTTCGGCGCGACCGGCCCAGAACAGGACGGCCGCCCAGGCGAACAGCGGCAGCGTCGCATAGCTCGCGAGCGGGCCGATATGGCCGCCGATGCCGGAAAGCGCGGCCACCAGCGCCGCACCGCAGGCGAAGCGGTGCAGCCAGGACGGTCCGAACGCGTACATCGCACCCGCGACGAACGCGACCGCGAACCAGCCGCCGCCGTCGCCGGGGCCCTTGTCGAATGCCGCAAGCCCGATCAGCACCTGTCCGACGACGCTCGCCGGCACCGCGGCCTGCATGAAGAATTCGCCCGATGCCACGCGCATCAGCGCGATCGCACCGGCGCAGCATGCGACGCCGAGCACGATCATTGCCGGACGGCTCGACAACAGGTCGCTCACCAGTACCGCGAGAAACCCGAACAGGCAGATCGCCGCGATCCAGGCACTGACGCCGAGCAGGATCTGCAGGTACCACGGCGTCTGCGTCGATTCCGGCGGCGCATCGCCGTCGACCAGCCCCGCGTCGCGCAGGGCATGCCAGGCCGTCAGGTCGCTGTGGCTCATGCGCGCTCCTCGCGCGCGAGGCGCCGCAGCCAGACCGCGAAGGCGGCCGACTGGCCGCCCACGGCAAACACGAGCAGCAGCAGCGAACCGGCCCAGTCGCCGTTCTGCCGCAGCAGCAGGCGCGCCAAGAGCGCGGTCACGACCACGATGACGCCGAGCGCCGCCATCGCGAGCACCGCGACGTCGCGACGATCCGCGCGATAGCCGGGCGTCAGCAGCAGCAACGTGGCGAGGAGCCACGGCAGCACGGCGACGCCGAAGCCGTTGCGTTCGATCACCGCCGCCGCGGCGCCGAACGTGAGCGGCGCGACGGCGAATGCGGCGAGCACGCGCGGCGCGACGCGTCCTTCGAGTTCCGGCAGACGCCGGGCGGCGATTTTCCACGCCAGCAGAAAAGCGAAATTGATCGCGCCGATGATCGACACGGCATCGTCCCCGCCGAAAACGCGCCACGGATGCAGGTCGAACCACAGCGCGAGCGCCACGTCGACGAGCGCGATCCACGTCAGCCACAGCACGGCGCTGCGCGCGGCGATCGTCCACGGCAGCGCGAGCGCGGCCCACAAGGCGAACAGCTGCCAGGTGTCGGCGCCGGTCTGATAGGTCTGGCCGAGCAGCGCGAGCAACGCGCCGAGCAGTAGCACGGCCAGGAACAGCGCCGCTTCGCGCGCGACGCGGCGATGCGCCAGACGCACGGCCGCGACGACGGCGAGCACGAGCAACGCCTGCACGCCGCCGAGCCGCGCGAACTTGCCGAGCTGCGCCCAGTTCGCCGCGATGAAGAAGATGACGCCGGCGCCGAGCAGCGCGGCGCCGAGCCACAGCGCGAGCGCATCGAGAAAACCGCGCCATGGCGGCGGTGCGTCGGCGCCGAGTACCGCCCGCGCCTGCGCGGCGCGGTCCGGCGCCAGAACGCCGGCCGCCTGCCATTGCGACACACGGCGGCGCGCGGCGACGACGTCGAACCAAGCCCCCACGCTCATGCGGCCTCCCGCCGTAGTCCGGTCTCGTTGATACCACCAAACCCGGCCGTTGTCCTGGACACCCGTTGTCGTGGACACCCGGGCGCAGCCGGTCCGGCGCTAGACTCGCGCGTCATTCGACCGCGAGCCTCGCCATGCCCAGTCCCGCAGTTCCCGGTGCGGACGCCCGGATCGGTGTAAAAATTGACTTTGTCGCTAAGTTCCTCGGCGAGCGGCTGAAACCGCTCGGCTATTCGCGACGCGGCAGGACATTTCATCGCGTCGTCGGCGACGGCGACGGCGAATGCGTACAACTGCTCGACCTGCAGGGCGACAAGTGGAACGAAGGCGGTCGCGGCAAGTTCACGGTCAACCTCGGCGTGCGTTTTCCGGCGTTGCTCGCGCTGCAGGCGAAGCTGCCGGGACTCGAATGGATCGGCGAACACGTCAAGCCGACGCAGATCGCGTTCGGGCCGGGCGGCTTTCAGGGCCGCCTGAACGATGCGGTGTCGCCGACGCGCGATCCGCGCTGGCCGAACGAGTTGCGCAACGGCGCCGATTTCTGGGCGACGATCGACGAGACGACCGATCTTTCCGCGCTCGCCGAAGGACTGGCGGTCGCCGTCGTCGATCACACGCCGGCGTGGTTCGATGCGCGCAGCCGGCTGGCGGCATTCGGCCAGCCGGCGTTGCAGACCTTCGGCATGCCGAGCGCGCGCGAGGCGGTACTCGCGGCTGTCCTGCAGCGCGACGCCGAGCTCGCCGCGCAGCGCGTGCGCGCGGTCGAACCGCACCGGCTGGCGCAGGACGCGAAACAATTCGCTGCCCTGCTCGACCTGCTGCGCGAACATGGCGTCGACGTCGAAGGTATCGGCTGGATCAAACCGGCACCCGCGAAGCGCTGACGCGCGCCGCCGTCGCTACGCACGCAGATAGTCGTTCTTGAGCTCGACGTATTTCGTCGCCGAGTAGTACAGCCGCTCGATCTCGTCGTCGGACAGGCGTCGCGCCAGGCGCGCCGGATTGCCGAGCCACAGCTCGCCTTCGCCGACGATCTTGCCGGGCGCGACGACCGCACCGGCCCCGACGAAGCCGTGCTTCTTCACGATCGCGCCGTCGAGCACCGTCGCGTGCATGCCGATCAGGCAGGCGTCGCCGATCGTGCACGCGTGAATCACCGCGGCGTGGCCGATCGTCACGTCGTCGCCGATCAGCGTCGGAAAGCCGCCCGGCGTGTACGGGCCGTCGTGCGTGACGTGCACGATCGCGCCGTCCTGGATGTTCGTGCGCGCGCCGATGCGGATGCGGTGCACGTCGCCGCGGATGACCGTGCACGGCCAGATCGACGAGTCGGCGCCGACCTCGACGTCGCCGATCACGACCGCGTCGGGATCGATGTAGGCGGTGTCGGCAATGACAGGATGAATGCCGCGGTAGGGACGCAGGGACATCGGCGGTGCTCGTCGTCGAAAACCCGCAGCGTAGCCGCTTCGAGGCCGGGGGCAAAGGCGGTCGCGATTTGGACGCCGACGCCCCTCACCGCTCGCACGGCAACCGCGCTACAGTGCAGAAATGGACACGCCCCAGACCGCCGCCCCGGCCGGCACCGCCGATCTCGACGCCACGCTCGCGCGACTGCGCGCCGCCTGGCAATCGCACACCCCCGACTACCGCCAGCGCATGGACGATCTCGCGCGCCTGCGCGACGCGTTCAAGCGCCGCCTCGACGACCTCATCGGCGCGATGAACGCCGATTTCGGGCGCCGCTCGCGGCACGAATCGCTGCTGTCCGACGGCATGACCGTGCTGCACGAAATCGATCTCGTGCGCCGCAATCTGCGCCGCTGGATGCGCCCGCAGGGCCGCGCGGTCGACTGGACGTTCCTGCCCGCGCGCGCCGAAATCCGCTGGCAGCCGCTCGGCGTCGTCGGCGTGATCGCGCCCTGGAACTACCCGGTCAACCTCGCGCTGATTCCGCTCGTCAGCGCGATCGGCGCCGGCAACCACGTGATGCTCAAGCCGTCGGAACACACGCCGCGCACGTCCGACGCGCTCGCCGCGCTGCTCGCCGAAGTGTTTCCGGGCGACCGCGTGGCCACGGTACTCGGCGGCCCCGACGTCGCCGCCGCATTCGCCGGCCTGCCGCTCGATCACCTGTTGTTCACCGGCTCGACCGAAGTCGGCCGCAAGGTGATGGCCGCCGCCGCGCCGAACCTCACGCCGGTGACGCTCGAACTCGGCGGCAAGTCGCCGGCGATCGTCGCGCCGGACTTTCCGATCGACGTCGCCGCCGCGCGCATCGCGGCCGGCAAGTTTCTCAATGCGGGCCAGACCTGCATCGCGCCGGACTACGTGCTGATCCGCGCCGACGACCGCGAGCGCTTCGTCGACGCGCTGCGCGCGTACGTCGCGCGGCACTATCCGAACCTGCGCGAAAGCCCCGACTACACGAGCATCGTCAACGAGCGGCAGTACGCGCGTCTGCACGGCCTCGTCGACGATGCGCGCCGGCGCGGCGCAACCGTCGTGACGCTGCCGGACGACGCCGCGCACGATCCGGCCGCGCGCGTGTTCGCGCCGACGCTCGTCATCGACGCGCCGGACGATGCGCGCGTGATGCAGGAAGAGATCTTCGGGCCGATCCTGCCGATCGTCGCGGCGCCGTCGGTCGACGCGGCGATCGCATACGTCAACGCCAGGCCGCGCCCGCTCGCGCTGTACCACTTCGACCGCGACCGCGGCCGCACGCGCAAGGTGCTCGACAGTTGCGTCGCCGGCGGCGCCAGCGTCAACGACTGCCTGCTGCACAACGCGCAGGGCGAACTGCCGTTCGGCGGCGTGGGTCCGTCGGGCATGGGCCACTACCACGGCCACCACGGTTTCGTTACCTTCTCCAAGCAGCTGCCGGTTTTCCACCAGGCGCGTTTTTCCAGTCTTTCGCTGCTGCGCCCGCCGTACAAGGGCCTCGCCGATTTCATGACGCGTTTTCTGACGCGTTGAGGGAAACACCATCATGGACCAGCGCGTCATCGAGCTCTACAACGACTACGTGCACGGCTCGATGCCGCGCCGCGATTTCCTCGCGCGGCTGACGGGCATCCTCGGCAGCGCGGCGGCGGTCAGCGCGGTGCTGCCGCTGATCGAACCGAACTACGTGCAGGCGCAGCAGGTGGCGAACGACGACAAGCGCATCGTCACCGAATACGCGAAATACAAAGGTGCACAAGGCGACGTCAAGGCATTCGTCGCGAAACCGGCCGGCGCGAAGGGCAAGCTGCCGGGCGTCGTGGTGATTCATGAGAACCGCGGCCTCAACGCGCACATCGAAGACGTCGCGCGTCGCGCGGCGCTGGCGGGCTACGTCGCGGTCGCGCCGGACGGGCTGTCTGCCGCCGGCGGGGCGCCGCAGGACCAGGAACAGGCGCGCGACCTGTTCGGCAAGACCGACCCCGCGGTCATCGCGTCGGACGTGCTCGCCGCCGTGCCGTATCTTGCGAGCCGCCCCGACGCGAACGGCAGGATCGGCGTGGTCGGCTTCTGCTACGGCGGGTCGATGTCGCTGCAGGCGGCGGTGCACCGCGCGGAAACGACGGCGTCCGTGTGTTTCTACGGCGGCGCGCCGAAGCCCGAGGACGTCGCGAAGATCAAGGCGCCGCTGTGCCTGCACTACGCCGGCAGCGACGAGCGCGTGAACGCCGGCATCGCCGACTTCCGCAAGTCGCTCGACGAGCACGGCGTGGCATACAGCCTGAACATGTATCCCGGCACGCAGCACGGCTTCCATAACGATTCGAGCGCCGCTCGGTACAACGAGGCGGCGGCGAAGCTCGCTTGGGCGCGGACGTTGGCGTTTTTTGAGCAGTATTTGAAAGCTGGGTAGTTCGGTGTCGATCCGTGTCGGGATCAATCGGTGTCACCTCACCAACCGGCAGGTCTCCCCCAGCCCGGGAACCGAAGAACATGCCCACATCCCTTGCGACGTGCCCACGGTTATCCCCAAGCGTTGAACGAGTTCCATGAACTCGCGATAGTTCGATGAAGTCGCGCCGCCCGGGAAGCTGTACGGAAGCTCGGAGAACTGGTTCCGGCTTCCCGGAATCGGGTTGCCGTTGGAATCCTGTGCGGTATTCGGTACGAGTCTGCAGGTTTCGCCGTTCTCGCTCAGTTCGAACTCCGCACGGCCGTTCTTGAAATTGACCAAGACTTTCGCAGAGAGCGGTTCTTCTTGAAAACGCACCTGCGAGCTGTCGTTTTTCATGTCGATCATTCTCGCACCTGCGTCGCTGTTGGCCGCCGCGGTGGCAATGTGTGCAGCCAGCCAGTTCCCCAGATGGGCGGCTCCATTCGCGCTACCGTAAATGTCAAAGACGCTCATGCCGGCGTGCGGACCGGGGATGTTCGGCAAGTTGACGGTAACGACGAGCTTGAGCGAACCATAGCGCTGTCGATAGTCCGCCGCCTTGTCGAAGAAGGCTACGTATTCGGCTGACACAGACTGTTCGGTTGCTTCGTAGACGAAACGACCGCCGGGAGCCGGCTCTCGCGAAACATTGAACGTCCGCAGCTGCCGGCCGGTGAAGTCGTAGAGGTATCGCGTTCCGACGCCGGCGCCAATCGCGCGTTGTTCGAACTGCTCGTCCGTGCATGCATCGCATCGCACAGCGGGTACCGTCGGCAAAGCCAAGGCCTGTCCGGACAGCACCGCCAGAAAAAAGTACGAAGCCAAGAGTTGCTTTGTCATTTCATGGATTCCGATGTCCCGAGCGGACCCCGAATCCAAGCTAACAAACGCCTATCCGCATGCGATACGGTTTGGAGGGATGTTTTGCCGGCGGCGATGCGCGGTGGCGCGCACCGCCGCCGGCAACTTTGCTAACCGTCGAACCCGTTCCGGAAAATCACATCGTTCGCCGGCGGCACGTCGACCGTCACGTTGACCCCGACGAACTTGCGGAAGCGCGGTTCCGGCAGATCCTTCGCGATCACGCCATCGTCGTACCAGACGGTGTCGCCGCTGTCGGACAGGAACGTCAGGAGGTTCGTGCCGGCGTTCGCGATGCCGACCAGCGTCTCGACGCTGCCGGCCGCGGCGACCGCCGCGAGGTCGGCGTTGAGCGGCAGCGGCGCGACGTCGGCCGCGTTGCCCGACCACACGTACAGGCGGAAATCCGACGGCGGCGTGCCGTTCGCGGTCGTGGTCGGGCCGGCGACGATCAGGTAGCGCCCGTCGCTCATGCGCGAGATTTCGCGGATGCCGCGGCCGCCGAGGTCGAGCTCGATCGGCGCGGCGAACGTCACCGAGCCCGCCGGCTGCGAACCGCCGGCCGGCGCATCGAGTACGACCGCGCGCAGATTCGTCGCATGGATCACGAGCGCCTTGGTGCGCGCGCTCGTCGGCAAGAGCGGCGCGCGGAACGCGACGTAGAGGCCGTCGAGATCCGGCGCGATCGCAAGACCCTCGATGTTGAAGCCGTCGTCGCGCTCGGGCCAGATGCCGGTCGCCGCGCTCTCGGCGAGGCCCAGCGCGTTCGCGCCGAGGCCATGGCCGTTGTTCGTGTCCCAGTTCACGAGGTCGGCGCGCAGGTAGTCGTAGCGGCCGGCGTAGGCGAGCTGCGTGGCCTCGCCGGTGTCGTTCACCGTCGTGGCGAACACGCGCTGGCGGTTCGGGCGCGCGGCGCCGTTGTCCTTCTTGTTCGAGTGCGAGCCGGTCCACCAGATCGTCTCGCCGTCGCTCGCGGCGCCTTCGATGTCGACCTCGCGCGGCTGGCCGCCGTCGATGTCGGGCAGCGCGAGCGAACCGGTGAAGTCGAAGCCGTTCTCGGCGAGGCCCGAGCGTGTGCGCGAAAACAGCCGCAGATTCTGGTTCTCGTCGTCGGCGACGAGCATGTGCGAACCGACGGCGACCGCGGTCGACGCGTCGCTCGCGCCGGTGTAGTTGTAGTCGCCCGGCGACGCGGCCAGCGACACCGCGTAGTTGATCGTGTACGTGCCCGACTTGCTGTCGGCATCGGTGGCGCGCACGACGATCGTCGCGTAGCCGGCCGTGCCGGTGCCGATGATGCGCAGCGTACGATCCGCGCCGCTGCCGGTCCAGGTCAGGCCGCCGTCGGCGACGACGGCCGGATTCGAACTGGTCGCGATGACGGCGAGCGCGCTCACGTCGCCGTCGGTGTCGGCAAAGTGGAAGACGATACCGTCGGTCGCGGCCGGATCGGTCGCGTCGATGTAGCTCGCGGCGACGCTGCCCGCGCCGTTGACCGGCAGATCGAGCCGGCGCGTCGTCGCGGCGACGTCGACCGTCACTTCCGGCGAGCCGCCGATGCCGACGCACGCGTCGAAGTCGAACAGCGCGCGTGTGCTCTTGCCCGGGCTGCCGATCGCGCCGCCGGTCGCGGCGTACGAGCCTTCGGCGTCGCCGACGGTCGCGAGCGTCCAGGCGGACGGCAGGTTCGCGCCGAGGCCCGCGGCCGACACCCAGCCGGCCGCACCGGTCGTGCGGATCGTGCCGGGGAAGTTCTGGTCGCCGTAGGCGAGTTTGTCCACCTGCGCATTCGCCGCATCGTACAGATTGATCACGTCGTTGCGGCCGAGGCCGACGGTGTTGCCGCCGATCACCTTGACGCCGGCGCACAGGCCCCACGCCGTGCGGAACGCCGTCGCGGCCTGGTCGGTGAACAGCACGGATTCGCCCGGCTGCACCGTGCCGAACGCGCCGAGGCTCACGGTGCCCGGCGCATTGCTGTCGTCGTCGAAACTCCAGCCGGTCATGTCGGCCGGCGCGTCGCCGACGTTGGTGAATTCCACGAATTCGCCGTTGCTCGTCGAGTCGTACATGTACTCGGTGATGCGCATGCGCGGACCGAGCGGCTGGCACGGGTTGTACGGCGTCGCGGCGCGCGTGGACAGGCCCGGGCTGCCGATTTCGTTGCCGCTCGACAGGCGCGAGTTCTCCGCGTCGCCGACGCTCGAGAGCGTCCACTGTGCGATCTGATCGTTGCCGAGGCCGGCGGCCGACACCCAGCCCGACGCGTTCTGCGTGCGGATCGTGCCGGGAAACGTCTGGTCGCCGTAGCGCAGCGTGTCGACCCGCGTGCCGCTCGCGTCGTAGATGTTGATCGTGTCGGCGCGACCGAGATTGTGCGTGCTGCCGCCGACCACTTTCGCCGCGGCGCACAGGCCCCATGCGTCGCGAAACGCCGCCGCGGTGTTTTCGGTAATGATCGCCGACTCGCCCGGCGCGAGCCTGTCGAGCGCGCCGATCGGCACGCTGCCGGCGACGTTGCTGTCGTCGTCGTAGCTCCAGCCGGTCAGGTCGACCGCCGCCGCGCCCACGTTGGTGATTTCCACGAACTCCTTGTTCGTGCCGTCGTACATGAATTCGGTGATGCGCACCTGCGCCGCGGCGAGCGGCGCGACGCCGGCGAGCGCAAGCGCCGCGGCGTAGCGGAAGAAGACGTTCATGGTTCCCTGACTGCTGCAATGCCGGCCGCGCCGGCGACGATCGCGCAGTGTCGGGTCGCGCGGTGACGAGGGAGTTACAACAGCGGCATGTCGTCGGCGAGCGCGTCCTTCTGCCCGCCGATTTCGCGCAGCGCGTACTGGTAGCCGAGTTCGATCGCGCGCTCGTACGCGCGCCAGTCGAGGAGGTCGACGCCGGTGACCGGCGGCGTCAGCAACAGGCTCGCCTTGGCGCGGCGGTCGGCGTTCGCGGCCTTGGAGTTCACCATGCCGGCGCGCAGCAGGATGCTGAGCATGCCAGGCCGGCGCGGCGCGCGCAGCTTGTCGACGAGCAGCCGCCAGCCATGTGGCGTTGTGGATTCTTCCACTCCGGCATGCAGCACGTCGTCGGCGCCGATGTCCACGGCGATCACGTCGCCGACGGCCTGTTCGCGCATCACGTCGGTCGGCAGGTTGTTGATCACGGCGCCGTCGACGAACACCTGGCCCTGGTGGAACACCGGCGGCAGCACGCCCGGAATCGCCGAACTCGCGCGCAGCCAGTACCAGAGCAGTCCCGAGCGATGGGTCACCGCGTCGCCGCTCGTGAGGTTCGCCGACACGGCGAAGAACGGCAGCGGCAGATCTTCGATGCAGCGCTCGCCGAACGCCTCGCGCAGCAGTTTTTCGACGCGCCGGCCGCCCGTCATCGCGACGAACGGCAAGGTGTAGTCGGACAGCGGCTTGCCGTCGACGAACGCGCGCTTGTAGCGCGCGAACATCTCGTCGTCGTCCCAGTCGGCCGCGACGCCGGCCGCGATGATCGCGCCGATGCTCGTGCCGCCGACCGAATCGATGCGCAGGCCCGCCTCGCGCAGCGCCTTGATCACGCCGATGTGCGCGAAGCCGCGCGCGCCGCCGCCGGACAGCACGAGGCCGAGACTGCGCCCGGCGATCAGGCGCGCGATGCGCTCGACGTCGGCCGCGCCGCGCCAGTGGTGCAGCCGCGCGCCGGCGGCGCGCGCGAGCCACGCCGCGCCGGCGCCGGGCACGATGTCGCCGCGCGGATGGCGCAGCACCAGATGGCGCGGCCGGTGCAGCGCCTCTTCGGCATTGCGGCAGTCGTCCCAGCCGCTCGCCGGCTGCGTCGCGTCGGCGACGAGCACGAGTGCGTCGGCCTGGCGCACGCACAGGTCGCGCCATTCGCCGCTCGCGTCGTCGGCGACGTACAGCACGAACCGCGCGGTCGCCTCGACTTCCGAGAACCATTCGCTGGTTCGGCCGCAGCCGTCCTGCGCGGCGAGCACGCGGCACGAGCCGTAATCGGACAGGGCGGCCCTGAGCGCTTCGGCGAACGCCCGCGCGTCGACGCCGCGATCGTGCGGCAGGATCGCGAGCGTGCGCGGCGACGACAGCGGATCGCCGGTGCGCCGCACGAGCAGGCGTTCGACCGCGACGCGCGCCGCTTCGAGCA
Organism: Tahibacter soli; assembly: GCF_025717065.2. GTDB lineage: Bacteria > Pseudomonadota > Gammaproteobacteria > Xanthomonadales > Rhodanobacteraceae > Tahibacter > Tahibacter soli. The sequence goes on from NZ_JAOVZO020000018.1 coordinate 863,010, forward strand.
TCGCCGTCGGCTGGCGCTGCACGAGTTCGTTGAACGCGGTGCGCGACAGGCGCAGCAGTTCCGAATCGCGCAGCGCGCGCACGCTCGCCGAGCGCGGCTGGTCGACGATGAGACCGAGTTCGCCGACGCTCTCGCCGGCGGCGATCAGGCCGATCAGCCGTTGCGGTCCGCCGCCCGACGGCGCGCGAAACGCGCCGAGGCTGCCCGAGCGCAGCACGTACAGCGCGTCCGACGCTTCGCCGGCGTCGAACAGCGTCGCGCCGCCCGGCAGCACGAACCAGTCGAGCGCGGCTTCGAGCCGGTCGAGTTCGGCCTCGTCGAGGTGCCGGAACAGCATGGCCTTGCGCAATATGTCGCGCACGCCGGAGGCCGGATTGCCGCTCGTCGCGTCGTTCATGCGCCCATGCTACGCCGAGCGCGGCGATTTGCGGACCCGGCCGTTCGCTTGAAAACGCGCGGTGCCGCTACACTTTGTCGTTCTGCTTCGATCCGAGTGCCGTCATGCAAGCGACCAACCCGCTGTTGCGCGAAACCGAGCTGCCGGCGTTTTCGGCGATCCTGCCCGAACACGTGGAACCTGCGATCGCGGCGATCCTCGCCGACTATCGCGCCGACATCGACCGCCTGACCGCGGCGACCGGCCCGCGCGACTTCGCCAATACGATGCTGCCGCAGGAGGCGCTCGAGGAACGTCTCGGCCGCGCATGGTCGCCGGTGTCGCATCTGCATTCGGTCAAGGATTCCGACGCGCTGCGCAAGGCGTATTCGGCCGCGCTCGAAGCGCTCACCGACCATTCGACCGAACTCGGCCAGAACCGCGCGCTGTATGCGGCGGTCGAGGCGGTGACGCGCGATGCGGGCTACGCCGCGCTCGATCGCCCCGCGCGCACGCTGACCGAACACGCGCTGCGCGATTTCCGCCTGTCCGGCGTCGCGCTCGAGGAACCGGCGCGCTCGCGCTTCAAGACGATCGCGAACGAGCTGTCGCGCCTCGCCACCGAATTCGAAGAAGCCGTGCTCGACGCGACCGAAGCCTGGACCGAGCACGTCACCGACGCCGCGTTGCTCGCCGGCATCCCCGAATCGGGCCGCGGCGTGCTGCGCGAGTACGCGCGCGAAAAGGAACTCGACGGCTGGCTCGTGACGCTCAAGCAGCCGAGCGTGCAGGCCGTGCTGACGCACGCCGACGACCGGAACCTGCGCGAGCGCGTATACGCGGCGTATGCGACGCGCGCGTCCGACGAGGGTCCGCACGCGGGCCGCTACGACAACACCGGGCGCATCGCCGAAATCCTCGCGCTGCGACATGAAGCGGCGCAGCTGCTCGGTTTCGCCGACGCGGCCGAGGAATCGCTCGCGACGAAGATGGCGCCGTCGCCGGCGAAGGTGCTCGATTTCCTGCATGACCTCGCGCGCCGCGCCAAGCCCGTCGCCGAGCAGGATCTCGCCGAGCTGCGCGCGTTCGCCGCGCAAGAGCTCGCCATCGCCGACCTGCAGCCGTGGGACGTCGGCTACGCGTCGGAAAAACTGCGCGAACGCCGCTACGAATTGAACGAAGAAGAACTCAAGCCGTACTTTCCGCTCGACGCGGTGATCGGCGGCCTGTTCGCGATCACCGAGCGCGTGTTCGGCGTTACTTTGCAGCAACGTGAAGATGTGGACGTATGGCATCCGGACGTGCGCTACTACGACGTGCTCGACGGACGGGGCCGCCATATCGCCGGCACGTACGTCGACCTGTACGCGCGCAGCGCCAAGCGCGGCGGCGCGTGGATGGACGTGTGCCGTTCGCGGTTCCGCGACGCCGACGGCACGCACCGGCCGATCGCGTATCTCACCTGCAACTTCGCGCCGCCGACCGCGACGACGCCGTCGCTGCTCACGCACGACGACGTGCTCACGCTGTTCCACGAATTCGGCCACGGCCTGCATCACCTCCTGACCGAAGTGGACTATCCGAGCGTGTCGGGCATTTCCGGCGTCGAATGGGACGCGGTCGAGCTGCCGAGCCAGTTCATGGAGAACTTCGGCTGGCAGCGCGAGACGCTCGATCTCTTCGCGCGCCACTGGCAGACCGGCGAGACGCTGCCGCAGGCGCTGTTCGAGCGCATGCAGGCCGCGCGGCATTTCCAGGCCGGCATGTTCCTCGTGCGGCAGCTCGAATTCGCGCTGTTCGACTTCCGCCTGCATCGCGAATTCGACCCGGCGCGGGGCCCGCGCACGCTCGCGCTGCTCGACGAGGTGCGGGCCGAAGTCGCGGTCGTCCGGCCGCCGGCGTGGCAGCGCTTTCCGCACAGCTTCACGCACATCTTCGCGGGCGGCTACGGCGCCGGGTACTACAGCTATCTGTGGGCCGAGGTGCTGTCGGCCGACGCGTTCGGCCGGTTCGAGGACGAGGGCGTGTTCAACCGCGCGACGGGCGAGTCGTTCCGCCGCGAGGTGCTCGCGGTCGGCGGCTCGCGCCCGGCGCTCGAAAGCTTCGTCGCGTTCCGCGGTCGCGAGCCGGATGCGACCGCGCTGCTGAAAAGTTACGGTCTCGCCGGATAGGCCTACAATCCGCCCATGAAAATCGCCAGCTGGAACGTCAATTCGCTCAACGTGCGCATGCCGCACCTCAAGCAGTGGCTTGGCACGGCGCAGCCCGACATCGTCGCGCTGCAGGAAACCAAGCTCGAAGACGCGAAGTTTCCCGACACGGACATCGCGGCGCTAGGCTATCGCTGCGTGTTTTCCGGCCAGAAGACGTACAACGGCGTGGCGCTGCTCGCGCGCGAAATGCCGGTCGACATCGTCACCGACGTGCCGGGCCTCGCCGATCCGCAGCGGCGCATTCTCATCGCGAGCGTGGGCGACCTGCGCATCGCCAATCTTTACGTCGTCAACGGCCAGGAAGTCGGCAGCGAAAAGTACAAGTACAAACTCGACTGGCTCGCGCGGGTGACCGACCATCTCGGCAACGAAGCGGCGAAGCACAAGAACCTCGTCGTGCTCGGCGATTTCAACATCGCACCGGAAGACCGCGACGTGCACGACCCCGTCGCGTGGCACGAGCAGATCCTGTGCTCCACGCCCGAGCGCGAGGCGCTCAAGCGCGTCGAGAGCATCGGCCTCGTCGACAGCTATCGGCATTTCGACACCGAAGGCGGCAAGTACAGCTGGTGGGACTATCGCCAGGCCGGCTTCCAGCGCAATCGCGGCCTGCGCATCGACCTCGTGCTGGCCTCCGACGCGTTGCGCCCGCGCCTGGCCGCCGCCCACATCGATCTCGAGCCGCGCCGGTGGGAGCGTCCCTCCGACCACGCGCCGGCGATTCTGGAATTGAACGCATGACCGACGAACGCGAACCGGCGATTTCGCTGGAAGACCACGAACTCGAAGAGCTCGACCAGTTCCTGCGCAAGCACGCGCGCGAGAGCGAAGCCGATCTCCTGCTCGACGGCGTGCACGGCCTCCTGACCGTGCTGGCGGTCGGGCCCGATCCGGCGCTGCCGGACGAATGGCTGCCTGAAATACTGCACGCGCCGTTCGAGGACGAGGACGAAGGCGAACGCGTGCTGAGCCTGCTCGCCAAGCTCAACGATTCGATCGCGAGCGAAATCGACGCGGAAACCTACGAGCCGATCCTCGGCGAGGTCGACCTCGAAGCCGGCGGCACCGCGCTGTCGGCGGCCGGCTGGTGCGAAGGCGTCAGCCGCGCGATCGACCTGCGTGCGAGCGCGTGGGAATCGCGCCTGTCCCAGGACAGCCAGCTGATGGAAATGCTGGGGCCGGTGATGGCGTTGTCGGTCGACGAGGGCGTGCTGCAGTCTGACGCGGAGTTCGAGCGGCTGACCGAGCAGGAATACGACGAGTGCCTGGCGCAGATTCCGAACGTCGTCGCGCAGGTGGCGCAGTACTGGCGCGTGCACCCGGCGAGCGACCGCGAAAAGGCCGGCGGCGGCGCCTCGTCGTCGGAGTTCCGCGATCCGCCGCGCCGCCGCGGGGGGCGCTGGGTGCACTGAGGTTTTCGGGCGTCGCGGCTTCTCGCCGCATGCATTGTTTCCGGCAGGCATAGAGCTTGTTCACGCGCGGACGCTTGGCCGCGCGGGGCGCAGACGCCATCTTGCGGGCATCGCCCCTTCCGGAAGACAGCCATGAGCAACACCGCCAATCCGCGCCGCGTGGTCAACACGGTTCGCGGACGTCCGACCAGCGACGGCGCCGGCGTCAAGCTGACGCGCGTGATCGGCCAGCCGTCGCTCGACATGCTCGATCCGTTTCTGATGCTCGACGAGTTTCGCTCCGACTCGGGCAGCGACTACATCGCGGGCTTTCCGAGCCATCCGCATCGCGGCTTCGAAACCGTCACGTACATGCTCGCCGGCAACATGCGCCACGGCGACAACCAGGGCAACACGGGTTACCTCAAGGCCGGCAGCGTGCAGTGGATGACCGCCGGCCGCGGCATCGTGCACTCGGAAATGCCCGAACAGGACGACGGCCTGATGTGGGGCTTTCAGCTGTGGGTGAACCTGCCGGCGAAGGACAAGATGACCGCGCCGCGCTACCAGGACATCGCGCCCGAGGCGATTCCGGTCGTGAGGCCGGCCGACGGCGTGGCGGTGCGCGTGCTGGTCGGCGAGGTCGACGGAACGCGCGGCCCGGTGGACGGCGTCGCGACGGAACCGGTCTATCTCGACGTCGCGCTCGAGCCGGGCGCGCGCTGGACGGCGAATCTGCCGGAGCGTCACAACGCGTTCGCCTACGTGTTCGACGGTACGGCGACGGTCGGCGGTCGCGAGATCGCGCGCGGCGAGCTTGCGGTGTTGAGCCATGGCGACCATGTGGAATTGGCCGCAAATGCCGCCGGCGCGACGCGGCTGATCCTCGTCGCGGGCCGGCCGCTGAACGAACCCGTCGCGAAGTACGGGCCGTTCGTGATGAATACGCAGGCGCAGATCGTGCAGGCGGTAAGGGATTTTCAGGAAGGGCGGTTCTGAGCTTGCTCCCTCTCGCCCCGACGAAGTCGGGGGAGAGGGCCGGGGTGAGGGGAGTGCGCACGGCACTTCGTCGAGATCGAGGAAATATTCGGCGCGGCCCCCTGACCCAACCCTCTCCCCCAAACACGCTTTGGGGGAGAGGGGCTCTACTTCGTTGCTGTATTTACCGAATCTTCAATGGTCGGCTTCAACTGCCGATCCAGCCACCGCACCATCGTATTGAACACGTGCTTCTTCATCGCCGGCGTCGACATGCCGTGCTTGCCGCCCGGGTAGGTCATGAGGTCGAACTGCACGCCGCGGTTCTGCAGCTGCGCCATCAGCTGCGTCGAGTTCGTGAACAGCACGTTGTCGTCGGCCATGCCGTGCATCAGGAGCAGCGGCGACTTCATGCCGTCGAGCCACGTCATCACGTCGCCCTTCTTGTAGCCGTCCGCGTTCGCGGCGGGCGTCGACATGTAGCGCTCGGTGTAGTGCGTGTCGTACAGCGACCAGTCGGTGACCGGCGCGACCGACACCGCGGCCGCGACGATGTCCGACGCCTTGCCGAGCATCATCAGCGACAGATACCCGCCATAGCTCCAGCCGAACACGCCGACGCGTTTCGCGTCGACCCACGGCTGCGTCGCGAGCCACTCGATCGCCTTGCGCTGGTCGGCCACTTCGACCGTGCCGAGCTTCAGGTGCAGCGCGTCGGAAAACGCGCGACCGCGCCGGCCCATGCCGCGATTGTCGAGCGTGATCACGACGTAGCCGTGTTGCGCGAGAAACTGGTCGAACAGATCGCCGAAGCCGCGCGTGGCGAGCTGCGCCGTCGGGCCGCCGTAGAAATGCGACACGACCGGATAGCGCTTGTTCGGATCGAAACCGGCCGGCTTGTACAGGCGGTACCACAGCGTCTGCCCGTCGTCGGCCTTGATCGTGCCGAACTCGGGTTTGATGTGTTCGGCGAGGTACGGCACGTACGGGTGGTCGCCCTCGACCTTGTTCTGCGCGATCCACGCGAGGTGGCTGCCGTCGGGCTTGCGTACCGACAGCTGCGTCGGCGTCGTCGGGTCGGCCCACGCGTCGACGAACAGCTTCACCGCGCCGCTGCCGTCGCTCGCGAACGTCGCGTCGTGCCAGCCGTCCTCGCGGGTCACGCGCACCGGGTTCGCCGCGTTGCTGCCGTCGAGCTTGAGCGCGTACACCTGTTTGTCGAGCGGATGGTCCTTGTTGCCCGAGACGTAGACGACGCCGGCTTCCTCGTCGACCGCGAGCAGCTTGTCGACCTGCCAGTCGCCCGACGACAAGGCGACTTTTTCCTTGCCGTCCATTCCGTACAAGTACAAATGCTTGTAGCCGCTGCGCTCGGACGCCCACACGAACGCGGCCTGGCGCTCGAGGAAACGCAGGTCGTCGTTGAGGTTGATCCAGGTCTTGCTCGTTTCGGTCAACAGCGTCGTCTGCTTGAGCGTGTCGACGTCGACGCTGACGAGTTCGAGCGTGCGCTGGTCGCGCGACTGGCGCTGGAACACGACGGCCTTGCCGTCGGCGGTCCAGTTCACGCGCGCGAGATAGATGTCGGCGTTCTTGCCGAGGTCGATCCAGCGCGGCTTGCCGCCGCCGGGGCGGATCAGGCCGAGCTGCACCTTGACGTTCGGCTGGCCCGCGGCCGGATAGCGCTGCTGCGTCACGTCGGTGCGGTCGGGCTGGATCTCGAAGCGCTGCACGAGCGGCACGGCCGACTCGTCGTAGCGCTCGAAGGCGATCCACTCGCTGGTCGGCGACCACCAGTAGCCGCTGAAGCGGTCCATTTCCTCCTGCGCGACGAACTCGGCTTCGCCGTTGTGGATCGCGTCCTTGCCGTCGCTCGTCAGGCGATGGTTGAGGCCCGTCTTCAGATCGACGACCCACAGGTTCTGGGCGCTCACGAACGAGACGTAGCGGCCGGACGGCGCGACCTGCGCGTCGATGATCTCGGCGTCCTTCGGCGTCAGCGAACGCACCGCTTCGTCGGGCTTCGCGGCGAGGTCGTACAAGTACAATTGTCCGCCGAGCGGAAACAGCAACTTCGTCGCATCGGGCGCCCAGCGGTAGCTGACGATGCCTTTGAGGCTCGCGATGCGCATGCGCTCGCGCTGCGCCTTCTGTGCGTCGGACAGTTCCTCGGCCTGCGGCATCAGCCGGGTGGAGTCGACGAGCAGGCGCGTCGTGTCGTCGGCGAGGTTGTACTCCCACAGGTCCATCTGGTCCTGATCCTGCGGCTTGCCGCGCAGGAACGTCACGCGCGCGCCGTCCGGCGAGATCTTGACGCCGCGGGGCGTCGGGCCGACCAGCGCCGGGTCGGAATAGATGCGGTCGATCGTGAGCTTTTCGGACATCGCGGGCAGACAGAAGGCCATGAGGCCGGCCAGTACCATCGTACGCATAAAGGAACTCCGCAGGCGAAGCGTGCATTAAACCGGTTTGATACCGGCGCGTCATGTCGCGGTGCGTTGCGTTGACGATGTTTTGCGCACGGGGTACGGCGACGGGCTGCTAGCATGCAGCGCCCATTGCAAGGAGCACCGCCGATGACCGTCTTTCGCTACGCCGCCGCGCCGCTCATGCTCGCGCTCGCCGCGGCACACGCATCGACGCCGACCGAACCGAAGGCCTGCGCGGCGATCGCGTCCGATCCCGAACGTCTCGCGTGCTACGACAGCGCGTTTCCGCGACCGGTGCCGACGCAGGCGCCGCGCGCGCCGCAGACGCGGGCGTTCTTCGTCAACGAGGATGCAAAGCCCGACGCCGACATGCCGCGCTCGCTGCTCGACAGCCGCTGGGAGCTCGACGCCGATTCGAAGCTCGGCACGTTCAACATCCGCGGCTACAAGCCGCTGTACGTGCTGCCGTTCTTCCACACCTCGGACATCAACGCGTCGCCCCGCAGCCCGTCGCCGGGCCACGACGTCGAACTGCCCGAGCGGCTCAACGCCGCGGAGATGAAATTCCAGCTGAGCTTCAAGGGCAAGATCGCGCAGAACCTGTTCGGCGACAACGGCGACATCTGGCTCGGCTACACGCAGGCGTCGCACTGGCAGGTAGCCAACGCGCAGGCGTCGCGTCCGTTCCGCGAGACGAACTACGAGCCCGAAGTGATGCTGGTGCTGCGGTCGAACTACAGCGTGTTCGGGCTCGACGGCCGCCTGCTCGGCATCGGCGTGAATCACCAGTCGAACGGCCGCGGCCTGCCGCTGTCGCGCAGCTGGAACCGCGTGATCGGACAGGTCGGCTTCGAGCGCGGCGACTGGACGCTGATGCTGCGCCCCTGGTGGATCTTCAAGGAGTCGTACGACAAGTCGGACAACCCCGACATCGGGCGATACGTCGGCCACGGCGACGTGCAGCTCGTGCGCGTATGGAACGGGCACGAGTTCGCGCTGATGGCGCGACCGAGTTCGGCCGGCGGCGCGGTGCAGTTCGACTGGGCTTTTCCGATCCAGAACCAGCTGCGCGGACACGTGCAGGTGTTCAACGGATTCGGCGAAAGCCTGATCGACTACAACCACCGCGCCACGTACGTCGGCGTGGGCTTGTCGCTGCTCGAATGGTACTGAGCGGGCGAGCCCGGCGTCAGCTTTGAACGAGTCCGGAAATTTTCACGTCGGGGTCGACGTCGGCGTCGTAGTTCACGCCGTCGATGTCGAAACCGAACAGGCGCAGGAACTCGTGCTTGTAGCCGGCGAAGTCGGTCAGCTCGTACAGGTTCGCGTCGGTCACGACGTCCCATAGCGCGACGACCTCGCCCTGCACGTCGGGCGCGAGTTCCAGATCGTCCGCACGCAGGCGGCCGTCCGCGTCGACGAGCGGCGCGGCGCCCGCGATACTGTCGCGATACAGGCGGTACACCTGTTCGATGCAGCCTTCGTGCGTGCCCTTCGCCTTCATCACCTTGAACAGCAGCGACAGGTACAAGGGCATCATCGGAATCGCCGAACTCGCCTGCGTGACCACGGCCTTGAGCACCGTCACGCGCGCGTCGCCGCGCACGCGGCGCGACAGCGCGTCGCGGATCTGAAGCACGCGGCGGTCGAGGTCTTTCTTCGCCGCACCGATCGATCCGTTCCAGTAGATGTCGTGCGTGATCTTTTCGCCGAGATACGTGAACGCGGTCGTCGTGGCGCCTTCGGCGAGCACGCCGGCGTCGAGCAGCGCGTCGATCCACAGCTGCCAGTCTTCGCCGCCCATCACGGTGACGGTGTCGTCGATCTCCTGCTGCGTGGCCGGCTGCAGCACGGTCTCCTTGATCGTTTCGCGATCGGTGTCGATGCCGCGCAGGCTCACCGCTTCGCCGACCGGCTTGAGCGTCGAGCTGTGGACTTCGCCCGTCGTCGGATGCGTGCGGCGCGGTGCGGCGAGGCTGTACACCACCTGGTCGACCTGACCGAGATCGCGCTTGATCGTCTCGATCGTCAGGCGCTTGATCTCGTTCGAGAACGCGTCGCCGTTGATGCTTTTTGCATAAATGCCCTTGGCGCCGGCCGCGTCGTGAAACGCCGCGGTGTTGTACCAGCCGGCGGTGCCGGGCTTGCCTTCGCTGCCGGGGCGCTCGAAGAACACGCCGAGCGTCGCCGCGCCGCTGCCGAACGCCGCGGTGATGCGCGCGGCGAGGCCGTAGCCGGTCGACGCGCCGATCACGAGCACTTTCTTCGGCCCGCCGGCGATCGGGCCGGCCGCCTCGACGTACGCGATCTGCTGCGCGACATTCGCGGCGCAACCGGCCGGGTGCGCGGTAACGCAGATGAAGCCACGGACGCGGGGTTTGATGATCATGGTAGTTCCTTGCTGTTGTTCGGCCGAGTTTCGATACTCAAGCCTACTTGCCGATACAGAAGCTCGAAAAGATCGCCCCGAGCAGATCGTCGCTCGTGAATTCGCCGGTCAGTTCGCCGAGTTGATGCTGCGCGTCGCGCAGTTCTTCCGCCGCGAGTTCGCCGGCACGCTGTTCGGCCAGCGCGAGTTCCGCGGCGGCGAGATGCGCGGCGACTTTCTCCAGCGCGACGACGTGCCGTGCGCGCGCGCTGAACGCACCGGCCGCCGCGTCGCCGCCGCCCGCGAGCCGCTTGAGTTCGCCGCGCAGCAGGTCGAGACCGTCGCCGGTTTTTGCCGACAGGTCGATGACGATGCCGTCCGATGTCTCCGCGCGTGCCGGCGCGGCCCCGGCGAGGTCGATCTTGTTGCGCACGATGAGACGCGTCTGGCCCGACTGCGCCGGGCCGAGCAGGCGCAGATCGTCGGCCACCGATCCGGCATCGGTGACGAGCAGCGCGACGTCGGCGCGTTCGAGTTCGTCGCGTGCGCGACGGATGCCTTCGCGCTCGACCGGATCGGCCGAATCGCGCAGTCCGGCGGTATCGGCAAGCGTCAGAACGACCCCGTCCACTTGAATACTTTCGCGCAAAATATCGCGGGTGGTGCCGGGGATCGGCGTGACGATCGCGCGGTCCTGCGCGGCGAGCGCGTTGAGCAGGCTCGACTTGCCGGCGTTCGGCCGCCCGACGATGACGACGTGCAGGCCGTCGGTCAGGCGCACGCCGCGACGCGTTTCGGCAAGGAGCCGCGACAGGCGGTCGCTCACGGCGTCGAGCCGCTCGCGCAACTCGGGCGCGGCGAGAAAGTCGATTTCTTCTTCCGGAAAATCGATCGCCGCTTCGACGTGCACGCGCAGGCCGACGAGTCCGGCCAGGAGTTCGGCGACGCGTTGCGAGAACGCGCCGTCGAGCGAGCGCAGCGCGGCGCGCGCGGCGGCCTCCGACTGGCTGGCGATCAGGTCGGCGATCGCCTCGGCCTGCGCGAGATCGAGCTTTCCGTTGAGGAACGCGCGCTCGGAAAACTCGCCGGCGCGCGCGGGCCGCGCACCGAGCTCGCAGACGCGGCGCAGCAGCAAGCCGAGCACGACCGGGCTGCCGTGCGTCTGCAGCTCGACCACGTCTTCGCCGGTGAACGAGTGCGGTTGTGGAAAATGGAGCAGAAGGCCGCGATCGATCAGCGCGCCGGCGGCGTCGCGGAATGCGGTGTAGTGCGCGTGCCGCGGCGACGGCGCGCGGCCGAGCAGCGTCTGCGCGATCGCGCTCGCCTTGGCGCCCGAGACGCGCAGAACGCCGATACCGGCGGCGCCGTTCGCGGTCGCGACGGCGGCGATGGTATCGGCGTCGAGGCTCATCGGCGGCCGATCAGGCTTTCGCGTCGGCCGCGTCGATGCGCTTGGTGATGACGTACTGCTGGATCAGCGACGAAAGGCCGTTGACGGTCCAGTACAGCACGAGACCCGCCGGGAAGAACGCGAACATCACCGAGAACACCACCGGCATGATCTTCATCATCTTCGCCTGCACCGGGTCCATGCCCGTGGTCGGCGTCAGGTACTGCGTCGCGATCATCGTCGCCGCGTTGATGATCGGCAGCACGAAGTACGGATCCGGCGCGGTCAGGTTCTGGATCCACAGGATGAACGGCGCGTGGCGCAGTTCGACGCTTTCGATCAGCACCCAGTACAGCGCGAAGAACACCGGAATCTGCACCAGCATCGGCAGGCAGCTGCCGAGCGGGTTGATTTTTTCCTTCTGGTACAACTCCATCATCGCCTGATTCATCTTCTGGCGATCGTCGCCGTAGCGATCCTTCAGCGCCTGCACGCGCGGCGCGAGCTTGCGCATCTTCGCCATCGAGCGGTACTGCGCCTCGGACAGCTTGAAGAACGCGAGCTTGATCAGAAGCACCAGGAGGATGATCGCGAAGCCCCAGTTGCCGGTCAGCGCATGCAGCTTGGCCAGCACCCAGTGCAGCGGTTCGGAGATGACGGTGAGGATGCCGTAGTCGATCGTCAGCGCGAGACCGGGGGCGACGTCGTTCAGCGTGCTCTGGAGCTTCGGCCCGACGTACAGGCGCGCCTCGCTCGTCGCGCTCGCGCCCGGAGCGACGGTCAGCGCCGGTCCCATCGCGCGGATCAGGTAGCGTACGCGACCGCCGTTGGTGAGCTGCGTCGTGCTGAACTGCTCGGCGTCGGTCGCAGGCGGCAGCCACGCGGCGAAGAAGTAGTGCTGCAGCATCGCGACCCAACCGCCGGTCACGGCGCGGTTGGTCAGCGGGTCCTTCGTATACTTGTCGAAAGGAATCTTCTTGAACTTTTCTTCCGGGCTGTACCAGGCGGCGCCGGCGAAGCTGTAGCTTTCCGGGTTGGTGAACGTCATGCCGCCGGTCTTGGTCACGACCGGCACGCGCTGCAGCTGGCGGTAGGCGTTGCCGGACCATGCGACCGCGCCGTCGTTCCGGATTTCCTGCCGCGTGCCGAGCACGTAGCTGCCGCGTTCGAGCGTGAAGACCTTGCGCACCGCAAGACCGCTGGCGGGGTCCTGCCAGGTCAGCGGCACTTCGAGCTTGGCCTGGCCCGCGTCGAGCGCGTAGCTCGTCTTTTCGGCGGTGAACAGCGCCTGGTGATCGGGCGCCGTGCCCTGCGCGCTGACGAGACCCGACTGCGCGACGAAAAAGTGTTCCGCGCTGTCGTCGAACAGGCGCACGGGATGCGTCAGGTCTTTCGGCTGCTGCGGGTAGGCCAGGAGGTCGGCGCGCACGATGCTGCCGCCGCGGGTATCGATCGTGAGCTTGAGCACGTCGTTGCTGACTTCGACGAGCTGTCCCTGCGGCGCGCTCGCGGCGCTCGGCGCGGCCGGCTGCGCGGCGGCGGGCGCGGCGCTCGCCTGCGGCGTTTCGCCGGGCGCGGGCGTCGTCGATGCGGGCGGGGCGTCGCTCGGAACCGGCGCGGCTTCGGTCGCCGGCGTCGTCGCGACCGGCGGTCGCGAATAGTCCTGCTGCCACTGGTTCCAGATGAAGAAGCTGACCGTCAGCAAGGCGAGCAGCAGGAAAGAACGAGGATTGTTCATGGCGGACGCTGTTAGGGGCTGGCGGGCCGGGCCCGTGACAGCAGGAGGGTTCGACGCGGGAACGCATCACGCTATTGGGGCGGTATGCGCGCACGCAAGCGCGGCGACACCGGTCGCCGGCGCGAATCAGTCGGCAATTGTGCCGGTCGGTGATGTCGGCTTCAATGGCGGCAGGCGACGCCACAGCGCTTCGAGGTCGGCGAGCAGTTCGCTGCCGTCGACCGGAAGGGCGCTGGAACGCGCTATCACCAGGATATCCACAGGCGGAAGTTGCGCGATATGACGGCGAAAACTTTCGCGGACGAGGCGTTTGAGACGATTGCGCTCGACGGCGAGCTTGGAGACGCGCCGCGACACGGCCAGACCCAGGCGCGCGGTCGTCTTGTCGGTCGGGCGGTATTCGGCGTGGAAGTGGCGGCTCGCGATACGGCGGCTGCCCAGCGCCCGCAGCTGCGCGAAATCTCGCGCGACGAGCATCCGCGCGGCGCGCGGGAAGCGCTGGGCTTCCATGGCGCCGCGCGTGGCGTTTCGATTAGACGGCGAGACGCTTGCGGCCCTTGGCGCGACGGGCGTTGATGATCTTGCGGCCGTTCTTGGTCTTCATGCGGGCACGAAAGCCATGGTCACGAGCGCGCTTCAGTCGGCTCGGCTGATACGTACGCTTCATGGCGTCGTCTCCGGTGAGGTTAAAAGGGGCGGGAGAATAGGCCGCGATCCGCGCCAGTGTCAAGCCGTGCGTTGGCGTAAAAACCTGCGGCGGCGTAGACTTCCGCGCCCGTTGCGGGGCCATCCCCCCGAAACCGCCAGCCCACGAGGAAGTAATGAGCGAACTCTGGCGGCGCTGTCTGGAACGCCTGGAAGGCGAGTTCGGCGCCGAAGATATCCACACCTACCTCAAGCCCCTTCAACCGGAGGAACTTGACGACGGGTTACGCCTGTGGGCGCCCAACGCCTACACCCTCGAACGTATCGAAGTCGAATTCATGCCGCGTATCCGTGCGGTGCTGGCGCATGTTCAGGGCCGGCCGGTGTCGGTGCGCATCGAGGTCGGCACGCGTGTGACGCGCCGCGTCGCGCCGGTGCGGCCGGCTACGCCCGCGCGCATGCCGCAGAGCGCGCCGCCACCGCCCGAACCCGTCGAATTCGACGGCAATCTCGACCCGAACTACACGTTCGACAGCTTCGTCGAGGGCAAGTCGAACCAGCTCGGCAAGGCCGCCGCGATGCAGGTCGCGACGAATCCCGGCCGCGCGTACAACCCGTTGCTGCTGTATGGCGGCACGGGACTCGGCAAGACCCACCTGATGCATGCCGCAGGCAATCTCATGCGCGCGAGCAACGCGCGCACGAAAGTGCTGTACCTGCGTTCGGAACAGTTCGTCTCGGCGATGATCGATGCGCTGCGCAACAAGAACATGGACGAGTTCAAGCGGCGCTTTCGCGAGGTCGACGCGCTCCTGATCGACGACATCCAGTTCTTCGCCGGCAAGAACACGACGCAGGAAGAGTTCTTCCACACCTTCAACGCGCTGTTCGAAGGCAAGCAGCAGATCATCCTGACCTGCGACCGGTATCCCAAGGAAGTCGACAACCTCGAGCCGCGCCTGAAATCGCGCCTGGGCTGGGGCTTGTCGGTCGCGATCGAGCCGCCGGATTTCGAGACGCGCGCGGCGATCCTGCTGTCGAAGGCGCAGTCCAAAGGCATGGCGTTGCCGGAAGACGTGGCGCTGCTCATCGCCAAGCGCATGCGCTCGAACGTGCGCGACCTCGAAGGCGCGCTCAACACGCTCGCCGCACGCGCGAACTTTCTCGGCCGCGCGATCACGCTGGAGTTCGCCCAGGAGACGCTGCGCGATCTCCTGACCGTGCACGCCCAGGCCATCACGGTGCCGAACATCCAGAAGACCGTCGCGGATTTCTACCAGTTGCGCCTGCAGGATCTGTTGTCCAAGCGCCGTTCCCGCTCGCTGGCGAGACCCCGTCAGATGGCAATGGCTTTGTCGAAGGAGCTGACGGAGCACAGCCTGCCGGAAATCGGCGAAGCCTTTGGCGGTCGCGACCACACGACCGTACTGCATGCGTGCCGCACGATCCGCGACCTCACGGAAATGGACGGAAAGCTCCGCCAGGACTGGGAAAAGCTCGTGCGCATCTTGACCGGTTGATTGGCTGTGGATAAACAGGGGGTGGAACGCGGCACCCGACTTATCCACAGATCATCGACAGGCCGCAAAGCGACTTTCAAGCTCAGTTATACTTGCGGTAACTTGTTGAATTAAAAGTAGAAAAGCGAGTCGTCAACAGAAAACGGCTTGTACAGCTACCACCGCTATCTTCCTGAAAAGAACAAAGCATTAGTTACCGAGCCAGGATCCCGACCATGCGATTCACCATTCAACGCGAAGCTCTTTTAAAGCCGCTGCAACAAGTCGTCGGTGTGGTCGAACGGCGGCAGACCTTGCCGGTCCTGGCCAATCTGCTGGTCAGCGTCGGGGGCGGTCGAGTCTCCCTGACCGGCACCGATCTGGAAGTCGAGATGGTTGCTTCCAATGAAGTGCAGGATGGCGAAGACGGCGAGATCACGATTCCCGCGCGCAAGCTGTTCGATATCTGCAGAGCGTTACCGGACGGCGTCAAAGTCGATCTGAAGCTGGCAGGCGATCGCGTAACACTCAGCGCGGGGCGCAGCCGATTCACTTTGGCGACGCTTCCGGCGACCGAGTTTCCGGTCATTGAAAACATCGAGCTGGTCGAACGCGTGAGCTTGCCGGAGGGTACGCTCAAACGGCTGATGGACCAGACGGCATTCGCCATGGCTCACCAGGATGTGCGTTATTACTTGAACGGCATGCTGGTGGATCTGCGCGACGGCGCTTTGCGCTGCGTGGCGACCGACGGGCACCGGCTGGCGCTGGCGGAAACGACCGTCGAGACGAGCGGTGCGACGCGTCGCCAGATCATCATCCCGCGCAAGGGCGTCCTCGAGCTGCAGGGGTTGTTCGAATCCGGCGAAGGCGTCGTTGAGCTGGAGTTCGGCAAGAACCATCTTCGCGTTCGTCGCGGCGACGTGCAGTTCACGTCGAAGCTGATCGACGGTCGTTTCCCGGATTACGAAGCGGTGATTCCGATCGGCGCGGACAAGGAAGTGCGTTTGCCGCGCGATTCGCTGCGCGCGGGTTTGCAGCGTGCGGCGATCCTGTCGAACGAGAAGTACCGCGGTGTGAAGCTCGACGTGAGCCCGAACCGTCTTGGCATCGTCGCGCACAATCCCGAACAGGAAGAGGCGAACGAGGAGCTCGAAGCGGATACGACCGTTTCGGATCTGAGCGTCGGCTTCAACGTGAACTATCTGCTCGACGCGTTGGGCGCGCTGTCCGGCGATGACGTTTTGCTATGCCTGCGCGATGGCCAGTCGAGCTGTTTGTTGCGCTCGGCGGAGTCGGATCAGTCTCGTCACGTCGTCATGCCATTGCGGCTCTGATTGCACCGAAGAACGGAAACGAAGGCCCGCGGACCGAAAACCGCGGGCCTTTTTGTTTCGGCATGATGGGTTCCGGGCACGGACGAGACGGCGATGCGGCTGGCTGAATTGCGAATCGAGAACTTGCGAAACGTGGCCTCGGCACAGATCGAGCTGGGGCCGCGGGTCAATCTGTTTCTGGGCGGGAATGGCGCGGGCAAGACGAGCTTGCTGGAGGCGGCGTATTTGCTGTCGCACGGCAGGAGCTTTCGCAGCGGCAGGCACGAGACGTTGACGCGGATCGGGCAGGAGTCGATGTCGATCTTCGGTCGAGTTCAGCATGCCGACGGGTCGGAACGACGTGTCGGCATGGTGCGTTCGCGGTCCGGTTGGGAGGCGCGCATCGATGGTCGGACACCGGAAGGGATGATCGAGGTACTGCGCGAAGCCGCGGTGGTGTGCTTCGAGCCCGGGTCGCACGATCTGATTGCAGGGCCGGGGGAAGGGCGCCGTCGGTTTCTGGATTGGGGTGTGTTCCACGTGGAACCAGAATTCGGCGTAGTGTCGAGGCGGTTCCGCCGCGCGTTGAAACAGCGCAATGCGCTACTACGTTCCGGGACGACGGCGAGGGATCTGGCACCTTGGGACGCCGAACTCGTCGCGTGCGCCGATCGGATTGACGATTGGCGCCGGCATTACGTGGGACTCTGGGAAATTGGTCTCGCTCAAGTGCTCGGGGATCTGTTGCCGGAACTCGGCGCGGTCGACGTCTCGTACCGGTCGGGTTGGCTCGCGGGTGCTCGGTTGCAGGACGTGCTCGCCGAGCGTGTCGATCGCGACCGGGCGCGCGGCCACACCGGGGCGGGGCCGCACCGGGCCGACTGGTCGATCGCGTTCGAGCGAGCCCCGCAACGCGAGCATCTGTCTCGTGGCCAGGAAAAGCTCTGCGCGCTGGCTTGCGCGCTTTCCCAGGCAGCGCTGTTCGCGCAGCTGCGCGGTGAATGGCCGGTGGTCTGCCTGGATGACCTGGCGTCTGAACTCGATCGCGAGCATCAGGCGGCGGTTCTGTCCTGGCTTGACGCGGTCGAGGCGCAGGTGCTGATCACCGGGACTGAGCGCCCGACGATGCTGGCTAACCCCGGCGCCACCGCCCGAACGTTCCACGTGGAACAAGGGCAGGTAGCGACACTGCTATAATTACGCGTTCTTTGCCCCCTAGGACCGCAGCGATCTCGCGCGGCCCGACTTCGCGACGTGAGCCCGAATGAGCGATCAGTACGACTCCAGTAACATCAAAGTCCTTAAGGGTCTCGATGCGGTGCGCAAGCGCCCGGGCATGTACATCGGCGACACCGATGACGGCACCGGTCTGCATCACATGGTTTTCGAAGTCGTCGACAACGCGATCGACGAAGCGCTGGCCGGTTTCTGCGATCACGTCGTGGTGACGATTCACCAGGACGGCTCGGTCAGCGTCTCCGATAACGGCCGCGGCATCCCGGTCGACATCCATCCGGAAGAGGGCAGGTCGACGGCAGAAGTCGTCATGACCGTGCTGCACGCCGGCGGCAAGTTCGACGCCAATTCGTACAAGGTGTCCGGCGGCCTGCACGGTGTCGGCGTTTCGGTGGTCAACGCGCTTTCCGAAAAACTCTGGCTCACGATCTGTCGTGACGGCTACGAGCACAATCAGGAATACGCGATGGGCGAGCCGCAGTACCCGCTCAAGCGCGGCGCCGCCTCGAACCGGCGCGGCACGACGGTGCGTTTCAAGCCCAGCGACCAGACCTTCAGCAATATCGAGTTCCATTACGACATCCTGGCCAAGCGCCTGCGCGAGCTGTCGTTTCTGAACTCCGGCGTCAAGATCGAGATCACCGACGAGCGCAACGACAAGCACGACGTCTTCCAGTACGAGGGCGGCATCCGTTCGTTCGTGCAGCATCTGGCGCAACTGAAGACGCCGTTGCACCCGAACGTCGTGACGCTCAACGCGCAGCAGGACAACATCACCGTCGAAGCTGCCCTGCAGTGGACCGACGCGTATCAGGAAACGGTGTTCTGCTTCACCAACAACATCCCGCAGCGCGACGGCGGCACGCATCTCACCGGCTTCCGTGGCGCGCTGACGCGCACGCTGACGAACTACATCGAATCGTCCGGTCTGGCCAAGAGCACGAAGGTCGCGCTGTCCGGCGACGACATGCGCGAAGGCCTGATCGCCGTGCTGTCGGTCAAGGTGCCCGACCCGAAGTTCTCGTCGCAGACGAAGGAAAAGCTCGTCTCGTCCGAGGTGAAGACCGTCGTCGAGCAGGTCGTCAACGCGAAGCTCGAAGAATTCCTGCTCGAAAATCCGGCCGAAGCACGCGCGATCGCAAGCAAGGTCGTCGATGCCGCGCGCGCGCGCGAAGCCGCGCGCAAGGCGCGTGAGATGACGCGCCGCAAAGGCGCCCTCGATATCGCGGGTCTGCCGGGCAAGCTCGCCGACTGCCAGGAAAAGGATCCGGCGCTGTCCGAACTGTTTCTGGTCGAGGGTGACTCGGCCGGCGGTTCCGCCAAGCAGGGCCGCAACCGCAAGACGCAGGCGATCCTGCCGCTCAAGGGCAAGATCCTCAACGTCGAACGCGCGCGATTCGACAAGATGCTGTCGTCGGCCGAAGTCGGCACGCTGATCACCGCGCTCGGCTGCGGCATCGGCAAGGACGAGTACAACCCGGACAAGCTGCGCTACCACCGCATCATCATCATGACCGACGCGGACGTCGACGGCTCGCACATCCGCACGCTGCTGCTGACGTTCTTCTACCGCCAGATGCCGGAGCTGATCGACCGCGGCTACGTCTACATCGGCCTGCCGCCGCTGTACAAGCTCAAGCAGGGCAAGCAGGAGTTCTATCTCAAGGACGATTCGGCGCTCAATCAGTACCTGATTTCCAACGCCGTCGAAAATGCCGAGCTGCGCTACGCCGAGGGCGTGCCGCCGATCGCCGGCGTCGCGCTCGAAAAGCTGCTCGCCGAGTACCAGTCCGCGCTCGACCAGATCGACCGCCTGAGCCATCGCTGCGACGTCAGCGTGCTCAACGCGATGCTCGAATTGCCGCCGCTCGAAGAAACGCTGTGGCAGGACGAAGCCGCGCTCGACGCCTGGCTCGCGCGTCTTTCCGGCCGCCTCAACAACGCGGGGCTCGGCCGGCCGCAATACCTGGTGCGCGTGCAACCGGCGACGCCGGATCACGCCGCGGCACTCGTCATCGAGCGGCGCCAGCACGGCCTGACCGCGACGCAGATCCTGCCGGCAACGTTCATTGCGAGCCCGGAGTTCAAGCCGATTCTGCAGATTGCGGGCTCGCTTGCCGACCTCGTCCAGCCGGGCGCCGAAATACGGCGCGGCAACAACGTACGCGCGATCGAGAGCTTCGCGCGCGCGCGCGAATGGCTGATGGACGAAGCGAAGCGCGGCCGTACGATCCAGCGCTTCAAGGGTCTGGGCGAAATGAATCCGGAGCAGCTGTGGGAAACCACGGTCAATCCGGAAACGCGACGCCTGCTGCAGGTGCGGATCGAAGACGCGGTCGCCGCGGATCAGATCTTTTCGACACTGATGGGCGACGTGGTCGAACCGCGTCGCGAATTCATCGAGACGAACGCGTTGCGGGTCGGCAATCTCGACGTGTAGCGAACGTTCGCGGCCGGACGCCGCGGCGAGGAACGCATAGTGGTTTAGTGCACTTTGTTTAGTAGTAGCCAAGTGACCAAACCCGCGTGCGGGGCTGCTGGATGCAGAATTTGCGCCAAGGTCTTAGACCTTGGTCGCGAGGCGACGGATCGTGTTACAACTCGTTGCAACCAACTGCTGTAAGTGGCTATTTCCTTAACGCGCTGCTAACAAAATCGCACTGGAGTGCGCTTGTAGTTTGCATGTTCGGGGATTAACCTCTGCGGCCCCCTTCTCGCCTGTGACGAGTGTCATAGGCTGGTGCGAACCCAACGCGAGGCATCCGGTATGCAAGGTCTGACCGTCAAGAAGCTCGTACTTTGTCTTGGTGCAGTTTCGCTGCTGGCGGCCGGTGTCGCCTCGGCTCAGGGCAATCGCGTTCCGGGTTCGCGCGGCGAACAGAGCAAGTCGAGCAAGACCGAAAAGACCGAGAACAACTACCCGCACGCGACGCGCATCGAGCCGAAGACGAACATGCCGGACGCGGTCGGCAAGAAGCTCAACAAGGTCAACGACCTCATCGCCGACGGCGACCAGGACAAGGCGCTCGCGCTGCTCGAGGAAGTGCTCGGCGACAAGAAGGCGACGCCGTACTCGAACGCGTTCGCGCTGTATCTGCGTTCGAACGTGAAATGGGAAAAGGAAGACGGCGCCGGCGCCATCGCCGACCTCAAGCAGTCGATCGAGCTCAACGCGCTGCCGAACAACAACCAATTTGCTGCAATGTATACTCTTGCGCAGTTCCAGCTGCAGGAAGAGAAGTACGCCGACTCGATCAAGACGATCGACGACTACATGACGCAGAGCGGCGACAAGAAAGCCGAAGCGATCGCGATCAAGGGCAACGCCTACTACCGCACCGAGAAGTTCCAGGAAGCGGTCGACACGATGAAGCAGGCGATCGCCGCGACGGACAAGCCGCAGGACAGCTGGAACCAGATCCTGATGGCGAGCTACTTCGAGCTCAACCAGTACGACGAGGCCGGTCGCATCGTCGAGGCCCAGCTCGCGAAGAACCCCAACGACAAGAAGCTGATCCAGCAGCTCGCCTCCGTCTACATCAACGGCGACAAGCCCGACAAGGCGCTGGCGCTCATGACCGACGCGAAGAGCAAGGGTCTCATCACGACGGCCGACGACTACAAGCTGCTCGCCCAGCTGTACGGCCAGGCCGAGAAGCCGAAGGAAGGCGCCGCGCTGCTCGAGGAAGGCTTCGCCAAGGGCGTCGTGCCGCAGACCTACGACATGTACAAGCTGCTCGGCGACTCCTACGCGCTGGCGGAAGACGAAACCAAGGCGATCGACGCGTACGGCAAGGCCTCGCCGCTGGCGAAGGACGGCGAAGCCGACTTCCTGCGCGGCCAGCTGATGATCAACGCGCAGCGCTGGGCCGACGCGAAGACCGCGTTGACGCAGGCGCTGCAGCGCGGCGTCAAGCGGCAGGGCGCCGCCTATGTGCTGCTGGGCAACGCCGAGAACGAACTCGGCAACAAACCCGCGGCGATCGCTGCCATGGAAAAGGCTCGCGGATACGAAGAAACGCGCCAGATGTCCGAGACCTGGCTCAAGATGATCAAGGGCGGCGGCGTTCCTCAGAAGAAAAAGTAATCTGAAGCCGCAGTCCTCGCATATTGTCGCGGTACCTTCGGGACTTCAGGCCGGGTTAATATAGCGGTCTGTTCAAGTGGTCTTGAGCGAAGCGGTCGCGTCCTGTACGGTGCGCCGCCCCGCCCGAGTTTCACGGTCCGGCGGGTGCTCCCAGCCAGCTCCATAGATTTCCATCAGCGAACCTTGGTTCCATGCAAACGTTGACGACAGAAGACCAGCGCGACACCTACAGTTGGAGGCGCACCACCGCGCTGGCCGCCGCCATGGCCGTGCACGGATTTGCGTTTCTGCTGATGCTGGCGCCAGCGGCACCGCCGCAGGCGGAAGAAAAGGTCAAAGAAAACATCGTGACGGTCGAATTCGTCGAACCGCCGCCGCCGCCGCCGCCACCGCCGCCGCCGCCGCCGGAGCCGCCGAAGAAGCCGCCGCCGAAGATCATCGAAAAGGTCAAGCCGCCGCCGACTCCGCCGCCGGAGCCGCCGCCGCCGGTCATCGTCGAGGAAGCCTCGCCGATGGCGGTGCCGGCGCCGCCGCCGGCTCCGCCGGCGCCGCCGCCGCCGCCGGCCGATATCGCGCCGAGCGAAAACATCAGCTATCGCAAGGCGCGTCCGCCGCGCTACCCGCCGCAGGCGGTGCGTCAGCGCCATGAGGGCGAGGTCGTGCTGCGCGTGCTGGTCGGCGCCGACGGCAAGCCGAAGGACATCCAGGTCGAGAAATCGTCCGGATTCCGCGAACTCGATCGTGCGGCGATTGAAGCCGCGCAGACCTGGGTGTTCAATCCGGGTCAAAGAAACGGTGCTGCGGTTGAAGGCTGGGCACTGGTTCCGTTCCGCTTCAGCCTTAGCGAGCTGTAAATTCCGTTAGTTCCATCTCATTACGAAGGGTAGCGTCATGTTCCAAGATACCTCGACCCCCGGGTCCGTTCCTCCGGCAGCCGATGCGCTTGCGCCCGGCATCGGCGGCAACAGCAACGCGCAAGCGCTGCAAGCGATGGGCTTTGACCATCTGATCAAAAACTTCGACGCGGTCGGCTGGATCGTCTTCGTGACGCTGCTGATCTTCTCGGTGTTGTCGATCTACTTCATCGTGCTGAACCTGATCCGCAACACGGCGATCCGCGGTCGCATGAACAACGTCATGCGCACGTTCTGGGAAACGCCGTCGGCGCAGGAAGCGATCCGCTTCATGGAAGAACAGCCCAAGTCCGAGCCGTTCTCGAAGATCGCTCTCGACTGCGCGTCGGCCGCTGCCCACCACCAGCGCCACGAAGGCAGCCGCCTGGTCGAAGCGCTGAACCGTTCCGAGTTCATCGACCGCGCGCTGCGTCAGGCCGTGGCCCGTGAAAGCGGCCGCCTCGAAGGCGGTCTGACGGTGCTCGCGACGGTCGGTTCGACCGGCCCGTTCGTCGGTCTGCTCGGTACCGTGTGGGGCATCTACCACGCCCTCATTCGCATCGGCGCCACCGGCGACGCCTCGATGAGCGCCGTGGCCGGTCCGGTCGGCGAAGCGCTGATCATGACCGCGTTCGGTCTGTTCGTTGCGATTCCCGCGGTGCTGGCGTACAACTTCTTCGTACGCTCGAACCGCGTGATTCTGGCCCGTTTCGACGAATTCGCGCACGACCTGCACGACTTCTTCGCCACCGGCTCGCGCGTAGAGGCCGGTGCCGCTCCGGCGGCCCCGCGTACCGCCGGTCAGGCGGCTCCTGCCGCGAGGAAGTAAGCCATGGCATTCAGCAGTGGTAGTGGCGCGGGTGCGCCGATGGCGGAAATCAACGTTACGCCGCTCGTCGACGTGATGTTGGTGCTGCTGATCATCTTCATGATCACGGCGCCGCTGATGCAGCACAAGATCCGCATCGATCTGCCGCAGGCCACGATCAACCAGAACCCCGAGACGCCGCCGGATCCGATCGATCTGGCGATCAAGGAAGACGGTTCGCTCTACTGGAACGACAGCGCGATCAGCGATATGGAGCTCAAAGCCCAGCTCGCCGTGACCGCCCAGCGTGCGCCGCAGCCGGAACTGCAGATTCGTGCGGAGAAGGCCACGCGCTACGAAATCGTTGCGAAAGTGATGGCGGACGCCAAGAACCAGGGCATGGTCAAGATCGGTTTCGTGACCACGCCGGCGCCGCGCCAGTAAGCAAGACGTAAAGCAACACCGCAAGCTCGCCAACGCTACCCTGCCGGTGCGAGCCGGAGAAGGCGCCCTGGGAAACCAGGGCGCTTTTTTGTTGCCCGCTCTCCGGCGAGTTCCACGTGGCGCAAACGCGCGAGCAACGCTCGTTGCTGCGGCGCCGCGCGTGTCGCGCGAACTCCGCCGCAACGAACGCATGCCGACGAAGGTCGCGCGCGAAGCCGCCGTTCACCCCGTAGGCAAGCGCCATGCGTTAGCGCTAACCTGAAGCCGCCCACTCAGGGGTGAGCCGGAGCCGCGACCATGTCGAGCAGCGTTCTGCGTCTACCTGACCGTACCCTCGCCGAGATCAACATCACGCCGCTCGTCGACGTGCTTTTGGTGCTCCTCGTGATCTTCATGATTACCGCGCCGATCGTGACCGGGAAGATTTCGCTGCCGCTCGCGGGGAACGCTGTCGGGCCCGAACCGGTCATCCTCGATCTTGCGATCGCCGGCGACGGCCAGGTAACGACGGTCGCCGGCATCGCCCTCAGCCCGCTCGAAGTGCGCGCGGAAATGGTCACGTACGCGGGGAAGCAAGGGCCGGTGTCCCTGACCCTGCGGCCCTCGGCCGACACGACGCATCAGACCCTGATCGACCTTCTGAGCATGGCGCGGGAGTCGCATCTGACGAACATCGCGATTCAGCGGCCGAACTGAATTTTCGGCGATGTCGACGAGAATAAATAGAGACAATGGAAAATAGGTACATCGGAGATCGTCGCGAGCCGATCGCGACGATCTCGCTGGTTCCGATGATCGGCGTCGTCTTCGTGCTGGCCTGTCTGTTCCTCGCGGCGAACGGTGCGCCGACGCGCACGTTGCGGCTCGCGGAGCAGGAGGCGATTTTCTGCACTTTGGGGATGGAACCGCCGGAGCGTCTCGAGCTCGGCATCGCACCGGACGGCACCGCCTGGGAACGCGGCGAACGCCTGTCCGACGCGGCGCTCGAAGCGCGTCTGATCGAACTCGGCCTGTGGCCGAACAAGCGGCTGATGCTGCAGCCCGATCCCGATCTGCGCTACGAGCGCGTCGCCGAAATCACGGCACTCGCGCATCGCGCGCACATCGCCGAGGTCAGCGTCACCGCGCCGATGCGCATCGCAGACTTCATCGCAGCGTCGACGAAGCGCTGATTCAGCCGGCGAGCAGCCGCAGATAGTTGCGCACGGTCGGCGCCAGTCCGTCATACAGCGCTTCGCCGATCAGTGCGTGACCGATCGACACCTCCGCGAGAAACGGAATCGCGCGCCGCAGGTCGGAGAGGTTGCGCTGGTTCAGATCGTGACCCGCGTTGACGCCGAGCCCGGCATCGCGCGCGCTTTCGGCGGTGCGCACGCAGTCCGCGAGCGCGCGGCCGACGTCGTTCGCCGCGTGCGCTTTCGCGTAAGGACCGGTATAGATTTCCACGCGATCGGCGCCGACGTCCGCGGCGCGGCCCAGATCGACGGTGCCCGCATCGACGAACAGACTGACGCGCGCGCCGAGCGCCTTGAGTTGCGCGATCAGAGGCTTGAGCGTCGCCGCGTCGGCGGCGAGATCGAAACCGTGGTCCGACGTGATCTGACCGTCGCCGTCCGGTACGAGCGTGCACTGCGCCGGCCGCACGTCGCGCACCAGCGCGACGAGGCCGGGATAGCTCCCCCGCGGCGCGGCGAAGCCGTTGCCTTCGATGTTGAACTCGACGCGACCGCCGAGCATCGCGGCGATGCGGCGCACGTCGTCGGGTCGCACGTGGCGTTGATCGGGACGCGGATGCACGGTGACGCCACCGGCGCCGGCCGCGATCACGGTTTCGGCCGCGACGACGATGTCGGGCTCGTGCTCGCCGCGCGAGTTGCGCAGCACGGCGATCTTGTTGAGGTTGACGCTGAGCAGGGTCATCGCGGCAGTATAGCGCCCCGTCAGCGGTCGCTCTTATGCGACTTCGCGTCGCGCTCGACCGGTTTGCCGGCGGGCTCCGCGCCGTTCGGCACGGTCGCGACGACGCGCGGCAGCGCCAGTTCGCGTCCGAGCAAATTCAGCACGAGCGCGCTCGGACTGCCACTCGCATCGCGAGCGACACGCAACTCGATTTCGCCGTCCGCCGTCGCGAAGCGGTCCGGCGCGTACGCGATCATCGCGCGCGCGGCCGAGCCCGTCAGCTGAAAGTACACATTGCCATTCGTACAGGAAAGCCGCGCAACGAGCCCCGCGTCAGCGTACTCGCCGCATTGCGCGGCGAGCTGCGTGGCGTCGACGGGATAGGCCGTTCGTTCGACCTGCGGCGCGCGGTCCGACAAGCGCCGTGCCGGCACGTTGATGCCGCGCTCGGTCCAGCGCAGCGCATCGACGCGACGCTTTTCGCCGCGTTCGAACATGATCTGGATCGATGCGTCGGCCGTTGCAAAAGCGTCTTCGCCGCCGGCGATCAGCGGCACGGCGAGTTGTCCTGCGACCTGCGCGCTCAGCGCCCCGTCGCGCGAGCGGATAACGACTTCGCGTCCCGGCTCGAAAGCGTACATGCCGGTGTAGTCGGCGAGCGCGGCCGTCGCGGTCGCCGGCCCCGCGAACGGCGCCGCTGGCACGCCCTGCCCCGCGAGCATGGCGAGACCGAACCGGCTGACATCCGCGGCGCTGCCGGCGAGCAGCACCAGCCCTTGCTGGCGATCGGCACGGAAGCCGATGAAGCTCGCATGGCCGCCGCTTTCGCCGCGCTGCCAGACGATCGGCCAGCTTTGCCCGCCGGCGTCGACGAACGACAGGCGCCAGCCGAGTCCGCGTGCCGCGTCGTCGTCGTGCGGCTGACGCGCGAGCAGCAACGCGTTGCGCAACGGCGTCGAGTCGGGTCGGAGCATGGCCTTGAGCAAGGCGAGTTGGTCGCGCGCGTTCGAGCGCAGCCCGCCGGCGCCCGCGAGAGCGCCGTAGTGCAACGGGCCGACCGCGACGCCGCCGGCATGGCCGGGCGCGAGCGACGTGTCGTCGCCTTCGGTCGACGCGAGCCCGAGCGGTACCAGCACGCGTTCGCGCAGTGCGGTCGCGTAGCCGCCACCGTGCGCGCGTCCGAGCGCCCAGCCGAGCAGGCCGTCCGCGAGCAGCGAGTCGCCGCTGCCGGCCGGCCATTGCGCCGGTCGATAGGTCGCGAGAAACGCCAGCAGCTCAGCTTCGTCGTAGTCGCGCAGCGCGTCGCGCGGGTCGCGCGGAAACAGATTCGCCGGCAGCGCGGGCAGACCGGAGCGACCGCTGGCGAGTTCGGCGAGCGTAATCGCGCAGACGCGCGCGTCCGCGCAGCCGGCGCCGGCCGGCAGGAAAGCCGAAACCGGATCCGACAGCCGTACCTTGCCGGTCGCGGCGAGATCGGCGAGCAGGATGCCGGTGTACGCCGCGGTAACGCCGCCGAGCTGGAAACGGGTCGCATCGTCCGGCGCCGGGTCGTCCGCATTCTGCAGATGTCCAAAACGCGCGATCGTGACGTCGGAGCCGACGACGCTCGCCGCGATCACCGATTGCCACACGCGTGCTTCGACGCCCCGCTCGAACACGTCGCGGGCGAGTATGCCGATCGGCGGCGACTCCGCTTCACCGGTCGGTACCGACGCGGGCTTAGGCGTCTGCGTCGACAAAGCCTCGGATTTTTCAACGGTCGACGCTGCGCCGACCGGCGGGGCCGCAGGTGCGGCGGCAGGTTGCGCCGCAGCGGGCTCGGGCTCTACGGCCGGCGTAGCGGTTGCCGGCAACGCCGCGTCGGGCAACGGTGCGGGCGGTCCGACGAATTCGGTCGCCGCGCCCTCCGGCTTCACGGCGTCGGGAGTGACGCCTTGTGCGTCCTGCGCGGGCGAGCGCGCAGCAACGAGCGCCAGCATGGCGATCAGGATGGGAGGAAGAATACGCATCGGGCCGCAAGCATAACGCCCGCGCCCCGCCGCGTTGAAGAAAGGAGCCACTTCCGTGTGGCGTGCACCTGTGGAGGGAGCGACGTTTTAGAGCACCCGCTCCCGGCCGAGTTCCATACGAACCTGAACGGCAGGTTCGACGCGCAACTCGTCAGCGGCAGTCCTGCGGCGTTTCGCGCCACACGACCGGCTCCCAGTAGCTGCCGTCGGTCCAACCGCTGCGCGCGTCGGGATTGAGCTTCGCGGCGAGGTAGTACGTCGTGTTCGGCGCGACGGTGACGGTCAGCGTCTTGTTCGCATGGCGCTCGCGCTGGCGGCTGTTGAACGACAGCTGCTTCGGATCGATCAACTCGGCGATGTTGAGCTCGTGCGTGCCGGCGGGAACCTTGTACTGGTGCGCGCCGGTCGGTCCCGGCAGGCGGCCGTCGACGGACAGCAGACGCATGCCGTACAGCTTGTCCTGGCGCGGCGCGACGTCGAAAACGTTGAGATAGCCGCAGCCGTCGGCGGTCGAGCCGGCGTTCTCGTCACGCGGCGCACGCGCCGGGCGCAACGCACCGCTGCCCGTGTCGGCGACGAGTTCGTCGCGACCGACCTTCAGATGAATCGGCGGCAGCGTCACGCTCGCGAGCGGCGCGCTCACGGCGAGCGGCTTGCCGTCGCGTACGAGTGCGAACTCGAGCTTCGTGCCGTCGGGCAGCGCGTCGACCGAGCTGCGCAGCGTACGCGCGGCCAGCGCGTGACCGTTCGCATCGGCGCCGAGGTTCGCGAGCGGGACGCCGTTGACCGCCGTGACGACGTCGCCGGCTCGCACGCCCATGCGTTGCGCGGTGCTGCGCGGCGTCACGCCGAGTACGCGAAGGCCGTCCTTCGCGCGTTCGGCCGACGCGCTGTCGACGAGCAGGCCGAGGTTGGTCACGCGCTGCGCGGGTTCGTCGAGCGTGAACGCGATCTCGTCGCTCGCGGTACCCGCGAACGCGCCGGATTCGATCATGCGTACCAGCACGAGCTGCACTTCTTCGCGCACGCGCTGTTCGACCTCGGGCGACTGCGCATTCGCGGCTGCCGGCAAGGTGGCGGCGATCAGCATGGCTAGAGGGCGGAAGTTGAACATGGGGTTCTCCATCAAATCCGAGTCAGTCGGCCGCCGGCGGTGTGCACGGCGATCAGGCTGCTCAACAAATCATTGCGCGCCTGCCACAGCGGCGCGATTTCGGCGTCGGCGCCGCCGCGGTCGTACGCGGCCTGCAGTGCGGTTTCGATCGCGCGCAGCTCCACTTCGCTCTCGATCGGCGCCGCGCCGTTGGCCGACAGGTCCGCGAGCTCGACTTCGAGCGCCCGCGACTGGCGCTGCAGCGCGGCGAGCGCATCGTCGATCGGCTGCGGCCCGCGCAGCTGCGGCACCGCGATCGCGAGGAGCGCGATGCCGGCGGCCAGCGCCGTGCCGAACAGCGCGCGTCGCCGGCTGCGCCGGCGGCCTTCGTACGCCGCCGCGATGCGCGGCCACAGGTCGGCCGGCGGATCGAACTCCGGCAGGTCGTCGAGGTTCAGCGATTTCAGACTCATTTCGGACTCGCGCATTGGCCCAGCTCCATCGCGTCGGTGCGGTCGCTCAGCCAGTCGTGCAGGCGGCGCAGGGAACGCGACAAAATAGACTTCGAATAACTTTCGGTCTGCCCGAACAGGTCCGCCAGTTCCTTGTGCGTATACCCTTCGAGTTCGTGCAGTACCAATACCAGACGCGCTCGTGGCGGCAGACGTTGCAACAGCGCCATCGCGTCGTGCGAATCGTCCGGCGTCGTCACGCTCATTTCCGCAATGTTCGCGAACAGCCTTTCCGGATCTTCGGAGTCGACGTATCGCTGCGCGCGCAACTGGTCGATCGCCGCATTCACCGTCAGGCGCTTGAGCCACGCGCCGAAAGGCGCATCGCCGCGATAGCTCTTGATGGCGTCCATCATTTTCAGAAACACGTCCTGGACGACGTCTTCCGCCGCGGCGGCGTTGCCGAGGATGCGCATCGCCAGCGTATAGCAGGCGCGCGAATACGTCGTGTAGATCGCCGCGTGCGCCCGCATGTCGCCACGCCGCGCCCTCGTCAGCGTCACGGTGTCGGTTTCGCGGGCAAAGCCCGTCGCGTTTTCTTTCGGACCGGTTGTCATGCGTTATACCGGACGACCGTCGGGCCGCAACCGTCGCAGCGGATTCATCCGCGATTTTGCCGTTGCACCCGGATTTCGAGAATACGCGCCCGTTCGACGAAAAATTGCGCCTGACCGGTGTCACGCGCCACGGTCAGCGTAACGCCGCTCGCGTCGGCGCCGGCGATGCGGCCTTCGATTTCCTTGCCGCCCGAGGTGATCAGCAGCACGCGCGCGCCGACATGCGCGGCGAGGCCCTCGAATGCGACGACCGTGAACGTGCGCTGCGGCTCCGGCTTTTCGGCGGGCGGCTCGAGACGGTCGACGCCGGGTCCCTGCCAGACGAGCGCGGCGGTCGACCCCGGCGGCGGTGCGGGGCCGGACGCGCGCCCGGCGACGCGCGGGTCGGCCGGCGGCGGATTCACGCGCAGCGTCGGGACAGTGCTCGTCTGCGGCTCCGCAGCAACGGGTTCCGGTGCGCGCGCAGGCGCAACGGGTTTCGGCGCGAACACCGGCGCGCTCGCGCGAGGCGGCGCGCCGACGGGCCGGGGCGGCTCCGGTGTGGCGGCAACCGGCCTGGTCGGCTCCGGCGCCGCGGCGACCGGTTTTGGCGCGACCGCGACCGGCGCCGCCTCGACGGTCGGCGGCGGCGCCTGGACGATTGCGTTGCCGGCCGGGGCGGCGGGCTTCGGTTCGGGTTCGGCGAGCGGGTCGTGCACGAGCGCGGCGTCGATGCCGGCGAGCGCCTCGGCCGGTTGCGGATCGGCGAGGAAGTACAGTTTGAACAGGACGGGCGGCGAATTGTTGTGGCGTGCCGTCAGGTTGAGCCAGCGCAGCACTTCCTCCGGATCGAGCGACGCGTACTGCGACGGCGCGACGCTCGCATTCGGAAGGCTCAGCAGCTGCAGGCTGCCGCTGCCGGCGAGCAGTTGCCGATACAGTGCGACGACGGCTTCGGACGGAACGATGCGGCGTGCTTTGAGAAACTCCTGCAGCGCCGCGACGTGCTGGTCGACGAACGCTTCCGGCGTCAGCCCGAGCTGCTGCGCGCAGAAGCGGTTGCGGCGCGCGAGATAGCCCAGGTCGCGGTAGTCGATCGTCAGCTGCGCGGCGCGCAGCGCGTCGCGCGCGCCGGCCTGCGTGAGCGCCGCCGGCGAGAAGCCGTTCACGTCGGCATGCGCTTTCACCGCGGCGAAGCCGGGATTCGATGCACCGACGCCGAACGACAGCGTGCGCGCCGCGGCGTCGTAGCGGTAGTCGAGGTCGATGTCGGGCAACGCGGGCGCGAGACCCATCGCCTGATAGTCGGTCGTGGACAGCCGCGTGACGACGCCGCAGCCGAGCGTTTCGAACGGCACCATCGAAACCCGACCGAGCCACGCGGTGGAGCCCGCGGTGCCGAACAGTTCGAACGCCGGCAGCTTCGCGCCGATCAGGCGTACGCCGAGCTTGTCGGGTACGTCGGTGTCTCGCGTGACCGCGCGCAGCAGCAATGCGAAGGCGCCGCGCGCGCGCAGCTCGACCTCGCGCGCCTCGATCTGGCCGAGCGCCAGCGCGGGTTTCGGTGCGAAGCGTACGCCGGAAAGCGTCAGCAGGCCGTCGAAATCGGCGCTCGCCGATGCAAACGTCAACGTGCCCCAGGGCGCAACGCGTTGCACGAGCTCGGCCGCCTGCTGCTGCGCCGCCGCCCACAACGCGAGCTTGCCGCCGGCGGCGAACAGCACGCCGGCCAGCAGCAGATTGCGTACCAGCTTCCACATGTTGGAAGTCCGCCCCTCGTCTCGGAGCCGAAACTTAGCCCGACCGCCGCACCGCGACAACTGGCGAAACGTCCCGTTCGTCCGGATTGCGCGAAAGTTCGCAATTCCGCGAGGTTTCGTGTCACCGCGACGACTTATTCGACGCGAAACGCCTCGATCCGCCGCGCGGCGCCGCGCCAGGCGACCGCACCGACGAGCGCCGGTAGCGGTCGCAATGCGCGCACCTGCCAGGCGTCGGCCGGCGCCGCGGGCGCGTCGATCGCCGCGAGCGCGCCGACGCCGTCGGCGCTGATCGCGAACCGCAGCCGGTCCAGGCCGAACGCGATGCCGCGGCCGGTCGCCTTGAGCACCGCCTCTTTCGCGGTCCATAAGTCGACAAATGCCTTTTGCACGGTGTCGGACGGCTGCGCGGCGACGTAGTCGGCCTCGTCGGGGCAGAAATAGCGCCGCGCAAGCGCCACGTACGGCCGCTCCCGCCCGCCGACCGGCTCGACGTCGACGCCGACCGCAACGCCGTCGGCGATCGCGAGGATCGCCGCATCCGCGCAGTGCGTCAGGTTGAACTCCAGCCGTTCGAAACCCGTCCGGCCAGGTTCGCGCAGCGCCGGCTTGCCGTGATCGCCGCGCAGGAAATCGCCGGGTTCAAGCTCGCGACCGACGTAACGGCCGAGCGTGTCGCACAGGAACGCATTCGCGCGCGCGGTCGCCGCCTGCGCCGCGGCCGGCCCGCCGGTGCCGGCGAGCGGCAGCAGCCACAGGTGCACGGCGTCGGCGGCGAGCGGCTGCGGCGCGCGCGCGGATCTGAAGATCGGCGATTCGGACATGCCGCCATGCTTGGGGCGCCGCACGCGCCGCGTCAAGCCGGCCGCGTGCGGTAGCATGGCGCACGCAAGACGCGGGAGGCCGATGCGTGATCGCAGGTTGGGTGTTGCTGCTGGTGTCGCTGTCTTACGTCGCGCTGCTGTTCGCGGTGGCGTACTTCGGCGACTCGCGCCCGTTGTACCCGTCGCGCTCGTCGCTGCGCCCGCACGTCTACAGCTTGTCGCTGGCCGTGTACTGCTCGTCGTGGACGTTCTACGGCGCCGTCGGCAGCGCGGCGCAGGACATGCTCTCGTACCTGCCGATCTATCTCGGCCCCGTGCTGCTGTTCGTGTTCGGCACGGGCATGCTCGAGCGGCTCACGCGCGTGGCGAAGGCGAACAACATCACGTCGATCGCCGACTTCGTCGGCTCGCGCTTCGGCAAATCGCATGCGCTGGCGGCGCTGGTCACGATCATCGCCGTGACGGCCGCGGTGCCGTACATCGCGCTGCAGTTCAAAGCCGTCGCGCTGTCGATCGACGTTCTGAGCCGCGGCGCCGTGACGCACGAGCGCGTCGACATCTGGAACGACTCCGCGCTGTACGTCGCGCTGCTGCTCGCGCTGTTCGCGACGCTGTTCGGCACGCGCCGCATCGACGCGACCGAGCATCACCACGGCATGATGCTGGCGATCGCGGTCGAATCGGTGGTCAAGCTGGTCGCGTTCGTCGCGGTCGCGATGTACGCGCAGAGCCTGCCCGACGTCGCCGACGCCGGCATGGGCAAGCTCGTCGAAGAACTCGCCGATTCCGGCCTGCCGCCGGGCTTCGTCGCGCAGACGATGCTCGCGTTCACCGCGATGTTCTGCCTGCCGCGCCAGTTCCACGTGGGCGTCGTCGAATGCGAGGACGTGCGCGACCTGCGCCACGCGCGCTGGATGTTCCCGACGTACCTCCTCATCATCTGCGCGCTGGTGCCGCCGATCGTCACGGCCGGCACCAAGGCCGCCGGCGGCACGACGCTGTCGCCGGACGCGTGGCTGTTGTGGCTGCCGCTTGCGAGCGGCGAAAACTGGCTCGCGGTGCTCGCGTACATCGGCGGCTTTTCGGCCGCGACCGGCATGGTCATCGTCGCGTCGGTCGCGCTCGCGACGATGATCTCGAACGATCTCGTGATGCCGGCGCTCCTGCGCGTGCGCTCGCTGCGGCTCGAACAGCGCCATGACCTTTCCGCGATCGTGCTCGGCGTGCGCCGCGTCGCGATCCTGCTGCTCGCGCTGCTGGCGTTCGCGTACTACCGCGCGATTTCCCAAGGCCAGGCGCTCGCGTCGATCGGCCTGCTCGCGTTCGCCGCGGTCGCGCAGTTCGCGCCGGCGATCGTCATCGCGCTGTACTGGCGCAGCGCGAGCCGCGTCGGCATTCTCGCCGGCCTCGCGATCGGTTTCGTCACCTGGATCTACACGCTGCTCTTGCCGAGCATGGCGACGGCCGGCTGGCTCGACGACGGCTGGCTGCTGCACGGCCCGTTCGGCATCGCCTGGCTCAAACCGCAGGCGCTGTTTCACCTGACGGGCTGGCACCCGGTCACGCACGGCACGTTCTGGTCGATCCTCGGCAACGTGCTGTGCTGCGTGCTCTTGTCGCTGCGCTACCGGCCGAGCATGGAAGAGCGCCTGCGCGCCGCGACGTTCCTGGATCTGACGAGCGAGCGCGGCGCCGCCGGCGCCGGCGAATGGCGCGGTCGCGTCAGCGTCGGCGATCTGCGCGCGATCGCCGGCCGCATCCTGGGCGACCGCGCGGCCGTGCGCGCGTTCGACGAGTACGCGACCACGTCGGGCAAGCCGCTGCAGGATTCGCACGCGGCCGACCGGCCGCTGCTGCAATACACCGAACGCGTGCTGGCCGGCGCGATCGGCGCGGCGTCGGCCCGGCGCATGCTGACGACGGCGCTGCGCGGCACGGGCCTCGATTTCAGCGAAGCGGTGGCGCTGCTCGACGAGGCGTCGCAGGAGCTGCGCTTCAACCGCGAGCTTCTGTCCACGACGATGGAAAACATCTCGCAGGGCATCAGCGTCGTCGACGCCGACATGCGCCTGGTCGCGTGGAATCGTCGCTATATGGAAATGTTCGGTTATCCCGACGGCATGGTCTACGTCGGCCGCTCGATCGCCGACCTGATCCGCTACAACGCCGAACGCGGCGAATGCGGACCCGGGCGCGTCGAGGATCACGTGCGCAAGCGCCTGTACCACATGCGCGTCGGCACGTCGCACGTGCACCAGCGCGTGCGCGCCGACGGTTCGGTGATCGAGATGCGCGGGCAGTCGCTGCCGGGCGGCGGCTTCGTCACGACGTTCACCGACGTCACCGACTACAAGCGCGCCGAGCGCGCGCTGATGGTCGCGAACGAAACGCTCGAGCAGCGCGTCGCCCAGCGCACCGCGCAGCTGTCCGCCGCGCTCGTCGCGCAGGAGCGCGCGAAGTTCGAGGCCGAGGCGGCGAACCAGTCGAAGACGCGCTTTCTCGCCGCCGCGAGCCACGATCTGCTGCAGCCGCTCAACGCCGCGCGGCTGTTCACGTCCGCGCTGTCGCACCAGCCGAATCTCGACGCCGAATCCACGCGGCTCGCCGAACGCATCGACACCGCTTTCAAGGCCGCCGAAACCCTGCTCGACGCGCTGCTCGAAGCCTCGCGGCTCGACGCAGGCAAATACCGCCCCGACATCGCGAACGTCGCCTACGCCGACGTCGTCGAGCCGATCAAGCAGCAGTTTTCCGTCGTCGCCGAACGCCGCGGCATCAGGTTGACGGTGCACGGCTGCCGCCTCGTCGTGCGCAGCGACGCGCACCTGTTGCAGCGCATCCTGCAGAACTTCGTGTCGAACGCGCTGCGCTACACGCGCCAGGGGCGCGTGGTCGTCGGCGTGCGCCGGCGCGGCGACGACGCGCTGCTCGAGGTGTGGGACACGGGTCCTGGCATTCCGCCGGAACAGCAGAAGCGCATCTTCGACGAGTTCCAGCGCTTCGACCAGGCGTCGCCGTGGGGCGAGCAGGGTCTCGGCCTCGGCCTTGCGATCTGCGAACGCATGGCGCGCATCCTCGGTCACCGCCTGTCGCTGCGTTCGGTGCCGGGACACGGCAGCTGCTTCGCCGTCCGCGTGCCGATCGTCGCGCGCCGCGCGCACGAGCCGCGCGGCGCCGTGCGCGAAACCGCGAGCCCGGCCGCGCTGCCGCCGATGCACGTGCTGTGTCTGGACAACGAGCCGGCGATTCTCGAAGGCATGTCGGCGCTGCTGACGCGCTGGGGCCTCACCTGCGATCTCGCCGGCACGGTCGCCGAGGCGAGCGCGGCGGTGCTGGCGCGCCGGCCCGACCTCATTCTTGCGGACTTTCACCTCGGCACGTCGCAGGACGGCCTCGATGCGCTCGGCGAACTGCAGAGTTCCGTCGCCCCGTCGCCGCCGGCCGCGCTGATCACGGCCGACCACAGCCCCGAACTCAAGCAGCGCGCGCGGCTGCGCGGCTATGCGCTGCTGCACAAGCCGGTGAAGCCCGCCGCGCTGCGCGCGCTACTGTCGGCGCTCGCGCGTACGAGCGCCGAGCACGCGCGTGCGCAGGCCTGAAACGAAGACGCCCGGCCGAAGCCGGGCGTCGAAACCGCATCGCCGTGTCGCGTCGGCGTCGCTTACTCCACGTCGAACGCCTGCAGGCTGACCGGTACCGTCGCGTTGCCGCGCAGTACGATCGACGCGCGCGCGTCGGTGATGCCGGTGAACGTGCGCAGGTCGGTCGACTGGAAGTTGAAGGTGGTCTGGTTCCCGACATTGCGGTAGAAACCGTTGCCGCTGTTCACGGCGCTCGTGCCGACGTTCTGCGCACCGTTGATCGACAGCGCCGTCGTCAGGGCGTCGGCCGTCGCGAGTCCCGCGCCGGTATCGCCCTGGAAGCTGACGGTGAAGCCCTTGGCGTTCAGACTGTTGAGCCGCAGCGGCGCCGGCAGGTTGATCGTGAGCGTGTAGACCGTGTTGGCCACGGCTTCGAGCGGACCGAAGTCGGCCTCGATGACCGTGCCGGCTGCGTTCGAAAACACCGGGCTCGACGCCTGGACGTACGTGTCCCAGAACTGGACGCGTGCGCGAATGTTCGTGTACGAGCCGGCGGCGGTCGCCGCCATGAACAGGTCCATGCTCGTCACGTCGACCTGCGGGCCCGGGCCGTCGATGTTCGCGGCGCCGCCGATGAACGTGCGCGGCGATCCCGTGGTCGTCGTGAATTCTGCGCCGGTCGCATCGTAGACGACCGGATCGCCCTTGCCGCGCGGAATACCGACAGAGAGCGTCTGGCCGCGCGCGAGGACGCCGGCGGCGACTTCGGCACTGGCCTGGCTCGAAAAACCGGCCGACAGCACGACGGCTGCCGCCAGCGCGCGAAGATTCCATTTGCTGATCATTGCGTATTCCCCTGTTCTTGTTCGTACGGCACCGTACGCCGTGGAGGCGCGACCCTAGCATCGTCACGCGCGCGCTTTGAAGTGCCCGAAGCCATGCGCCGCACGCGAACGCGTCGCAAAAAGTGCGCGCACGAGCGCCGACCGTCCGCCCGACCGATGCGCGCGACCGTCGCGTGGCGGTGCGGTGTTCGGAATGCGGTCACAGAACGCGTTCCTCGATACGCGGAGGCTGCGCGCCTCGAAGGGAGAATCCGTATGCGCTGGTGTTCGATTCCGTTGTTCCTCGCCGCGCTGCCCGCGTCGGCCGCGACGTTCCAGGTCGGCCCGACGCGGCCGCACACGTCGCTGAACGCGCTGTTCGCCGCGGTCAATCTCGAAGGGGGCGACATCGTCGAAGTCGACGGCGGCGTCACCTACGCCGGCGGCGTGATCGTGCCGGCCGCCGACGGCGGCAGTCCCGGCAATCCGGTGGTCATTCGCGGCATCCGCGTCGGCGGCCAGCGCCCGGTGATTTCCGGCGGCACGAACACCGTCGAGTTCCGCCAGTCGAACCATCTCGTATTCGAAGGCTTCGACGTGACCGGCGGCACGGGCCGCTGCATCCTGCAGGGCGCGCACGAAGTGACGGTGCGCGACAGCGTCATCCACGGCTGCGCCGCGCACGGCATCCTCGGCACCGACCTGCTCTCGGGCTCGTTCACGCTCGAGTACAGCGAGATCTACGACGCGGGTTCGGGTACCAACCTGCACCCGCTGTACATGCAGAGCGACGAGGTGGCGCATCCCGGTTCGGTGTTCCGCATGCGTTTTTGCTATGTGCACGACGGCAACGGCGGCAACCTCCTCAAGAGCCGGCACGAGCGCAACGAGATCAGCTACAACTGGTTCCAGGGCGCGACGTACCACGAACTCGAACTGATCGGCCCCGACGAGGAAACCCAGAATCCGAACTGGACGCGCGATCTCGTACGCGAGGATTCCGACGTCGTCGGCAACGTGATCGTGCACACCAACACGGCGTTCGGCGCCGTGATCCGCGCCGGCGGCGACGGCAGCGGTCGCAGCAAGGGTCGTGTGCGCTTTGTGAACAATACCATTCTGCTCGGCCCGGGCGTGTCGGCCACGGTGTTCCGCCTGTTCGACGAGCTGCAGTCGGTCGAGATGCACAACAACGTGATCGAGACGAGCGGCGGCACGGCGCGCATCATCCGTGCGATCGACAGCGGCAGCGAACCCGAACTCGTCTGGACGAACGGCCGGCAGATCCACGGCAGCAACAACTGGGTACGCACCGGATCGACCTTCGTGCCGACGACGCCGGAATGGAGCGGCACGCTGACCGGCGCGTCGGCCGGATTCGTCAATGCGGCAACATTCGATCTGCGCCCGGCGGCCGGCAGCCCGCTCGTCAACGCCGGCAACGCAGCGCCCGCGAGCAACCCCGCGTTCGTCTATCCCGGACCGATCTTTCCGCCCGCGTTCCACCCGGTGCGCGCGGCGCTCGCGCCGGGCGGCGCCGTGCCGCGGGCGGCCGGCGGCGGCATCGACATCGGCGCGTTCGAGGTGCCCGTCGACGGGATCTTCGCGAACGGGTTCGAGACGCCGTAGCGGCTATTCTTCGCTGTCGATGCCCGGCAGCGACGCGTTCGGGTCGAGCGCGAGCTGGCTCGCGGCGAGCGCCACCTGCGTGCGGTTGTTGCAGCCGAGCTTGCGCATGATCGCGGTCATGTGGGCCTTGACGGTCGCTTCCGACACGCCGAGTTCGAACGCGATCTGCTTGTTGAGCAGGCCCTCGGCGATCATCGCGAGCACGCGAAACTGCTGCGGCGTGAGTTCGGCGATGCGCGCGGCGACGTGCGCCTCGTCGCTTTTGAGCTCCGCCGTGCTGTTGGCGAACTGCGGCGGCAGCCACACCTCGCCGTCGAGCACGTGGCGGATCGCATCGACGATCGTCTCGGCCGAACTCGATTTCGGGATGTAGCCCGCCGCGCCGTGGCCGAGCGCGCGCCGCGCCACCGATACCTCCTCGTGCGCCGACACGACGATCACCGGCAGGCCCGGATGCTGGCCGCGCAGGTGCGCGAGCGCGGAAAAGCCGCGCGCGCCGGGCATGTGCAGGTCGAGCAGCAGCAGCTCGGCGTCGGGATGCGCCTCCACCTGCACGAACAGCGCGGGCACGCTGTCGGATTCGTACAGGCGCGCGTCGGGCACGGCTTGGCCGACCGCGCGCCGCAGGGCGTCGCGATACAGCGGGTGGTCGTCGGCAATCAGGATTTCGCGCATGGCGCCGGAGGATCGCACCCGCGCGCCTCCGCTTCAATGCCGGCGTCGAGTAAGGCGGGCGGCCGGTACCGGGCCGCCCGCCGCTTTTCTTCAGCGGATCAGGCGCTCGTCGACGAGATTGGCGACGACCGACGGGTCGGCCAGCGTCGAGGTATCGCCGAGCTGATCCGGCGCGTTTTCGGCGATCTTGCGCAGAATGCGGCGCATGATCTTGCCCGAACGCGTCTTCGGCAGGCTCGGCGCCCACTGCAGGAAGTCGGGCGACGCGATCGGCCCGATTTCCTTGCGCACCCAGGCGATCAGCTCCTTGCGCAGCGCGTCGCTCGGCGCCTCGCCGGCCTTGAGCGTCACGTACGCGTAGATGCCCTGACCCTTGATGTCGTGCGGGCAGCCGACGACGGCGGCCTCGGCCACCTTCGGATGCGCCACGAGCGCGCTTTCGACCTCGGCGGTGCCGATGCGATGGCCCGAGACGTTGATCACGTCGTCGACGCGGCCCGTGATCCAGTAGTAGCCGTCGGCGTCGCGCCGCGCGCCGTCGCCGGTGAAGTACGCGCCGGGATAGGTCTTGAAATAGGTTTCGACGAAGCGCTGGTGGTCGCCGTACACCGTGCGCATCTGGCCCGGCCACGAATCGGTCAGGATCAGATTGCCCTCGCAGGCGCCTTCCTGTACTTGTCCATTCGTATCCACGATCGCGGGCTTGATGCCGAAGAACGGCTTCGTCGCCGAGCCGGGCTTCGCGTCGATCGCGCCGGCGAGCGGCGTGATCAGAATGCCGCCGGTCTCGGTCTGCCACCAGGTGTCGACGATCGGGCAGCGGCCGTCGCCGACGACGCGGTGATACCACTCCCACGCCTCGGGATTGATCGGCTCGCCGACCGAGCCGAGCAGGCGCAGCGACGCGCGCGACGCCTTGCGCACCGGTTCCTCGCCTTCGCGCATCAGCGCGCGGATCGCCGTCGGCGCGGTGTAGAACAGCGTCACCTTGTGCTTGTCGACGACCTGCCAGAAGCGGCTCGTGTCGGGCCAGTTCGGCACGCCTTCGAACATCAGCGTCGTCGCGCCGTTCGCGAGCGGGCCGTAGACGACGTACGAATGGCCGGTGACCCAGCCGACGTCGGCCGTGCACCAGTAGACGTCGTCGTCGCGAAGATCGAACACGAGTTCGTGCGTGTAGCTCGCGTACACGAGATAGCCGCCGCTCGTGTGCAGCACGCCCTTGGGTTTGCCGGTCGAACCCGACGTGTACAGAATGAACAGCGGGTCTTCGGCGCCGACCGGCTCGGGTGCGCACTCGGCGCTCTGCCCCGCGACGAGCGCGCCCCACCAGCGGTCGCGCGGCGTCTGCATCGCCACCGGCGCGCCGGTACGCTTGACGACCAGCACCGTCTCGACCGACGTCGTGCCGGGCCGCGTCAGCGCTTCGTCGACGTTGGCCTTGAGCGGCACCTTCTTGCCGCCGCGCAGACCCTCGTCGGCCGTGATCACGAGCTTGACCTGCGAGTCGGCGATGCGGCCGGCGAGCGAATCGGGCGAGAAGCCGCCGAACACCACCGAGTGCACGGCGCCGATGCGCGCGCACGCGAGCATCGCGACGGCCGCCTCGGGGATCATCGGCAGGTAGATCGCGACGCGGTCGCCCTTGACCACGCCGAGGTTGCGCAGGAGGTTCGCCGCGCGGCAGACGTCGGCGTGCAGCTCGCGGTACGTGATATGGCGCGAATCGTTCGGATCGTCGCCTTCGAAGATGATCGCGGTCTTGTCGCCGCGGTGCGTCAAATGTCGGTCGAGACAATTGGCCGAGACGTTCAGTACGCCGTCGTGATACCAGCGGATATGCAGGTCGTCGGCGTCGAAAGACACGTCTTTCACCTGCGAGAACGGCGCGATCCAGTCGACTCTGCCGCCGATGCGCCGCCAGAAGTTTTCCGGGTCGCTCACCGATTCGGCATACAGCGACTCGTATTGCTCGCCGGTGACCCGCGCCTTCGCCGCGAACGCCGGGTCGACCGGGTATATTTTGCCCGACATCGCCAATCCTCCCAAAAATACAATAGATATTTTTTGATAAAACAGAGCACTGCGAGATTTTCGCGTGCTGCGCCGCATCACGTTAAACCGATGCGCGCGCGAACCAATCCGACTTTAGTCGAAACGCGACCAATGGCGAATAGGCGGCCATACGGGCGCAGCGCAACCTCGGCCGGCCATCATCACCTTGGGAGGGGTTGGCCAATGGCTACCAAGCACATTTTTTCATTACGTCGCAGCGCACTCGTGCTGGCACTGGCGGCGGGGATCGCCGGCGCGGGTGCAGCCAACGCCGATTCGGCCAGCGAGGCGGCGCTCGAAGCCCGCATCGCGCAGCTCGAACAGCAGTTGGCGGAACTCAAATCGGCCGTAGATGCACAGAAGAAAGCCACGGCTGCCGCCGCGCCGGCCGCCGGTACCGGGCCCGCGGCCCCCGGGGTCAAGGCGCCGATCCAGGTCACCACGATCACCCCGGCCGCAAACCCGAATACGACGGTCAAGATCGGCGGCTTCATCAAGACCGACTTCATGCTCACGCGCACCGACAGCGGCCAGCTCGCCGACAGCGCCAGCGGCCGCGATCTGTACGTGCCGGGCCAGACGCCGGTCGGCGGCCGCTCGTCGAGCACCGACTACGACGCCGGCGCGAAGTTCTCGCGCTTCGGCGTCGGCATCGATACCGTCACCGAAAACAACGACAAGCTCGGCGCGTTCGTCGAGTGGGATTTCTTCGGCGGTTCGCTCGGCAACGAAAACTCGACCAACACCTATGGCGTGACCTTGCGCCACGCCTACGCCTATTGGAACAAGTGGACGGCCGGCCAGACGTGGTCGGTGTTCATGGACACCGCGGCGCTGCCCGACGCGGTCGACTTCATCGGTCCGACCGACGGCGTGATCTTCGTGCGCCAGCCGCAGATCCGCTACACCGAAGGCAACTTCATGATCGCGCTGGAAGACCCGCAGACGACGATCATTCCGCGCGGCGGCGGCGCGGCGGCGAGCTCCGACCGCGGCGCGGTGCCCGACCTCACCGCGCGCTACAACTGGAAGGGCAAGTGGGGTCACTTCGGCGTCGCGGCGCTCCTGCGCGATCTGCGCGTCGACCGTCAGGCCGTCGGCACGACGCCGGCGATCAAGGACAGCCAGTTCGGCGGCGCGCTCAGCGTCGGCGGCAAATGGAACCTCGGCGAGAACAACGACCTGCGCTACCAGCTGACCGGCGGCGCGATCAGCCGCTACATCGGCCTCGGCGTCACGTCCGACAGCGTGCTCGACATCAACAACGATCTCGAGACGATCGACGGCTGGGCGGGCTACGTCGCCTGGCGCCACGTCTTCACCAAGAAACTGCGCGGCAACCTCATGTACGCGCGCAGCGAGTACGACAACCCGGTCGCCTACACCGGATCGGCTGTGACCAAGAGTTCGCAGAGCTGGCGCGTCAACCTGTTCTATTCGCCGCTGCCCAAGGTGGACGTCGGCGTCGAGTACATGGTGGGCCGGCGTGAACTCGAAAGCGGCGTAGACGGCGAAATCGACCGTCTGCAGTTCACCGCCAAGTACTCGTTCTAAGGAGAATCCGCATGTCCAGCGTTCCCTACGGCGGCAACGCTGCCGCCGGCAGCACCCCGCTGACGCAAGGCCACAAGCGCGTGGTGTTCGCGTCGAGTCTCGGCACCGTGTTCGAGTGGTACGACTTCTATCTGTACGGCTCGCTCGCGGCGATCATCGCCAAGCAGTTCTTCACCGCGCTCAATCCGACCAGCGGCTTCATCTTCGCGCTGCTCGCGTTCGCCGCCGGCTTCGCCGTGCGACCCTTCGGCGCGCTCGTGTTCGGCCGGCTCGGCGATCTCATCGGCCGCAAGTACACGTTCCTCGTGACGATCGTGATCATGGGCGTGTCGACGTTTCTCGTGGGCCTGC
The DNA here is from genome assembly GCF_025717065.2 of Tahibacter soli. Taxonomy (GTDB): domain Bacteria; phylum Pseudomonadota; class Gammaproteobacteria; order Xanthomonadales; family Rhodanobacteraceae; genus Tahibacter; species Tahibacter soli. The sequence continues at coordinate 906,123 of NZ_JAOVZO020000018.1, forward strand.
TGCCCAGCTACGCGAGCATCGGCATCGCGGCACCGATCATCCTGATCACGCTGCGGCTCCTGCAGGGCCTCGCGCTCGGCGGCGAATACGGCGGTGCGGCGACCTACGTCGCCGAGCACGCGCCGCAGGGCAAGCGCGGCCTGTACACGAGCTTCATCCAGACGACCGCGACGCTCGGCCTGTTCCTGTCGCTGCTCGTCATTCTCGGCTGCCGCACGTGGCTCGGCACCGAAGCGTTCGAAGCGTGGGGATGGCGCATTCCGTTCCTCGTATCGTTCCTCCTGCTCGCCATTTCCGTGTGGATTCGCCTGCAGTTGAACGAATCGCCGCTGTTCCAGCAGATGAAAGCCGAGGGCAAGGGCTCGAAGGCGCCGATCACCGAGAGCTTCTTCTCGAAGAACGGCAAGATCGCGCTGCTGGCGCTCCTGGGCGCCACGGCCGGCCAGGCGGTGGTGTGGTACTGCGGCCAGTTCTACGCGCTGTTCTTCCTGACGCAGACCTTGAAGATAGACGCGGTCACGGCCAACCTGCTGATGGCGGTTTCGCTGCTGGTCGCCACGCCGTTCTTCATCGTGTTCGGCTGGCTGTCGGACCGCATCGGGCGAAAACCGATCATTATGGCCGGCTGCCTCATTGCGGCGCTGACGTACTTCCCGATCTTCAAGGCGCTGACGCACTACGGCAATCCGGCACTGGAAAGCGCGACGGCGAATTCGCCGGTCGTGGTGGCCGCCGATCCCGCGCAGTGCGCGTTCCAGTTCGTGCCGGGCGAGTTGAAGTCGCACGTCACGTTCAGGAGCTCGTGCGACATCACCAAGGGCTTCCTCGCGGGCAAGAACATCCCGTACACGAACGAAGCGGCGCCGGCCGGCACGGTCGCGAGCGTCAAGATCGGCAGTCAGACGATTCCGGCGTTCGACGGCGCGGGCCTCACGGCGGACCAGTTCAAGGAACAGAACACGGCGTTCACGACGGCGCTCGGCGGCGCAGTGAAGGCGGCGGGCTATCCCGACAAGGCCGACCCGGCGCAGATCAACAAGCCGATGCTGTTCATCCTGCTGACGATCCTCGTGATCTACGTGACGATGGTCTACGGTCCGATCGCGGCGTGGCTGGTGGAACTCTTCCCGACGCGCATCCGCTATACGTCGATGAGCCTGCCGTACCACATCGGCAACGGCTGGTTCGGCGGCTTCCTGCCGACGACGGCGTTCGCGCTCGTCGCCCTGACCGGCAACATCTACCAGGGCCTGTGGTATCCGATCGTCGTGGCGGTGATGACGCTGATCGTCGGCGTGATCTTTCTGCCCGAGACCAAGGATGTGGATATCACGGCGGACAAGTGACGCTCTGATCTGAACGGTATGTGCGCCGCCTCCCGGGCGGCGCTTTTTGAGGCGGTCGCGGCGACGCGGCCGCTTTTTTTGCTTTGTAGTTTTCGCCTGGCTTTAGACAAAGCGTTTCGCTTGCTGCCGCGAGCGAGCAAGGGGAGATTGCTTGTCCAATCTCCCCTTGCACCCCCAAGGACACCCCGACGGCCGCGGTCTCCGGGCATCCTGCCCTCCGACTCCGCGAGATCGCTCCGGGGTTCGTTGATGGGCCATCCATGGCCCGTCAACGAACTGCGCACGTCCTGTGCGCACCCGCTGCGCGGGCTATCCTCCGCGATCTCGCCGCGACCGACGGGGCCCCGGGTGAAGCGGGCGGCTTCCTGCCGCCAGAAGCAACAACAACATCAACATCAACAGCCGAAGCGCGGCGTCCCTTAGCTCGTCATTCCAGCGAAAGCTGGAATCCAGCTTTTGGACGCCACGAGCAAAGGCAACGGCTGGATTCCAGCTTTCGCTGGAATGACGAGCGAAAGAGAAAAGCCGAAGTTTGCAGCGTCGAATGCAACCCACATCGCTCGCCGCGATCGACGCACACCGCTGCACTCAATCCGACGTCACCCGACAAACCCCGTTCGCCCGCCCCGGCCCCGAATAGCTCACCGACTGCGACCCGTCCGTATTGCGGCTGACCGACACCGTCACCCCGCCGCCGCTCGCCTCGTAGTAGTTCTCGTTCGACGGATTGAATCGCGCTTCTTTGCCGTTGATGTACACCGGCCCGCCTTCGTCGGCGTGAACTTCGATGTTGCCGGGACACTTCGCGTTGAGAAACGCGATGCGGCTGCCGCCGCCGCGCTGCGAGTCGCGCCGGCCGTCGCGGTCGTCGTCGCGTTGATCGTCACGTCGGTCGTCCCGGCGGTCGTTGCCGCGACGATCGTCGTCGCGACCGCGATCGTCACGCCGATCGTCGTCACGGTCGTTGCCGTGCCCGTGCCCGTCGTGCCGATCGTCGTCATGGTCATGCCCGTCGTCGCGGCGGCCGTCGTGCCGGTCTCCGATGTGCGACGCGAACACCGCGCGGCAACCCTTGTCGACCCATACCGAATGCTTGGACAGGCCCCACGTCCGCCCTTCGACGCACGCGGCGTTGCTGAGCTGCTTGACGATGCGCACTTCGCCGCGCGTGTCCATGCTGCATTCCACCCGCTTCGACGACTTCGACTCGCACGTCACCTCGTCGGCGAACGCGTGCGTCGAGTACGCGGCGGCCACCACCATCACGATCGGAAGCATCTTGCGCATGGCTACTCCTTCGCGGGAACGCGGCGTCGAAGGCGACATGCCGTCGAAATGCCGCATCGCGCGATTGTCGCCGACGCCCGCACGCATGCGCTATGGTTCGGAGCGGTCGACATTGTTCCGTTCCGGACAATGCGCGTTCGTGACGACGTATACGAGTACGCGACGCGCGTATCGTCGCGGTCGGCGGTCGCTCAGCCCGCGACGCCGGGCAGCCGCGGCACACCGTGCTCGCTGCGTTCCTCGACGACGACCGCCTTGGTGTCGAGCGCCCGCCGCGGCTGTGCGCCCGGCAGCGGCGCCGTCGCTTCGTGGCGCGCCGCGCGCAACGCGTTGCGCCATGCCACCTCCGCCCCGGCGTGGTCGCCTTCGCCCGACAGGCATTCGGCCATCGCTTCCCACACGAGCGCGTCTTCGCGGATCAGAAGTGCGCGGTCGAGATATTCGCGCGCCTTGCCCCACAGCCGGCCGGCGATGCACAGCCGCCCGAGCGCGACCAGCAGTGCGACGTTGTTAGGGTGCGCCTTGAGCCAGCCCTCGGCATTGCGCAGTCGCGCGCCGGTGTCGGCGTCGAGGAGGTCGGCATAGGCGAGAACGACCGCGTCGGACCAGTCCTTGCGCAGGTACCCCTCGATCTCGCTCATGCCCGGCAGCGGCTGGCCGAGCGCCGCGATGCGCCGCGCGTACGCGGCGAGCGCGCCCGGCACTTTGCGCTGCGCGCGCGTCAGCGACGCCCATAGCGCGTTCAGCGTGTCGGCATTGCGCGCGGCGACGAGCGCTGCGGCGAGCACGCGCGCTTCGAGTGCGTCGTACGTCGCCGGGTTGACGGACTGCGTGCGCGCGAGCGGCGCGAGCGCTTCGCGCGCCGCGTCGGCGTCGCCGGTCGCGAGGGCGGCTTCGATGTATTCGACCCACGCCGACGGCGCGAGCGTGTTCGTGCGCGCTTCCGGCGCGAGCAGGCGGAACGCCTCGGCGTGGTCGCCCTGTTCGCGCTTGAGCCGCGCGCGCAGTGCGAGCGCGGCGGCCGGCGCGGTTTCGCCGGCTTCGGCGAGCGCGGCGTCGGCGCGCTGCGTTTCGCCCTGCGCGAGCGCGGCGCGCGCCGCGGCGAGCAGCGCCGGCGCACGCAGTTCGCGGTACCGCGTGGCGCGCGCGAGTTCTTTCTCGGCACGCAAATAGCGCCCTTCGGCCAGTGCGACCAGTCCGTTGGCGAGGCGTTCGCGGCTCTTCTTGCGCGCGCGGCGCAGCCACAGCCGCGCCGGCCAGCGCGCGAAGCGCCAGAGGAGACTCACCAGACCCCACGTCACCAGCAACGCCAGGACCGCGAAGATCAGCGTCGTCTCGATCGTCGTGCCGCGCAGGCGTACCAACACGTAGCCGGGGTCGGTCGCGAGCCAATGCCAGCCGAACGCCGCAACGACCATGGCCGCTACGAGCGCGAGGCCCCACGTCCAGTACTTCATGGCGCCGCTCCGTCGCTCGCGGCGCCGGTGCTGAGCGTGTGCGTCGAACGAAGATTGCGCAGTTCCTTCAACGTCGCGCCGAGCTCGATCGGCGTCGGCGGCGCGGCGGTCGCGCCGAGCCGGTCGAGCGTCGCCAGTGCGGCCCGCACGTTCGTCGCGTCGCGGTCGAACGCGCTTTCGATCTGTGTCCTGGCGCGCGCGAGCGCCGCGTGCAGCGCGGCGTCGTTGCGTTCGAGCAGCGCGAGTTCGGCGGCGCGCAGGTCGAGGCCGATCAGGCCGCGCAGCAGTACCGGATCGCGCGCGGCGACGCCCGCTTCGCCGGCATGGCTGATGCGCACGAACTGTCCGAGCACGCGGGACAATCGCGACGGGTTCTGCGCCGCCGCCGCGGCGCCTTGCGGTGCCTCCAGCGTCGCGAGGGAGTCGCGCAGCTTCGCCAGTTCCGCGACGCCCGCGCCCTGCGGCGCCTGCTTGAGCGCCGCGAGTTCGCGCAGTTCGACGCCGAGCGTTTCGCGCACCGTGGCGAACGCCGGATCCTCGACCGCGGCGAGCGCCGTGTCGGCGAGGCGGTAGGCGCGCTCGGCGGCGGCGGCGTCGTTGAACAGTTCGAAGCGTTCCTTGGCGAGCAGCAGCACGAGTTCGGCCTCGTTGAGCAGCAGCGCGTCGTGGCCCGACAGGCGCTTGTCGGCGAGGTTCGCGATCGCGTCTTCGAGCACGCGCGCGCGTTCGGTGACGCCGAGCACTTCCTCGCGCAGGGACTTGTTCACATTTTCGGCGTCGCCCAGCCGCTGGCGCAGCTGTTCGCGGTCGCGGCGGTCGAGGTCGGCGCCGCGGCGCAGGCCGTCGAGTTCGGTGCGCAGGAGTTCGACCTGATGCGCCGCGTCGCCGCCGCTGCGTGCGAGGTTCGCACTTTGCCACCACGCGAAACCGCCGACGCCTGCCGCGGCGAGCGCGACGACCAGTGCGAGCGGCGCCAGCGGCGAGCGCCGTGGTTTCGGCGGCGTCGCCGGCACGGTTGCCGCGGGTTCGGAGGGCGGCAAGGCCGGCGTTGCGCTAGCGGGCGTGTCCATGTCCATGCGGCAATCCTAGTGGTTTTGCGCGGTGCAAAAAACCCGGCAGTTCGTGAAGGTTTTCAAACACGTCGGGCGCCGCGCGAAAGCCGGGCGCAAATGCGCGCGCCGGCGTCTAAAGACGGTGCCGCGACAACGCGCGCACGGCTGCCGCGAGCATGTCGTCGGTGACCGCCGAGCTTGCCTGATGCACACGCGAGAAACCGTGCTCCCGCGCGAGGATCGCAAGACGCTCGCTGCTGACGACGGTTTCGGCGTCGCGCAACGCGAGCACGAGGCCGGCGGGCAGGCCCGTCGCGAGGTTCGCGAGCGCCTCGGCGCTCGACACCAGCAGCAGACGCGGCCTCGGCGAGGCGTCGAGCGCCGCGTAGTGCCTGCGCGTCCAGCGCGGCGCGGTGCGTCGATACACGTCGATGCGCGCGAGCGCCGCGCCGCGCCGGCGCAGCGTGGTTCGCAGCGTATCGCGACCGCCCGGCGCGCCGATCAGCGCGACGGTCAGGCCGCGCACGCGAGCGAGCTGCGGCAACGCGAGCAGGCCGTCGGCGTCCTGCGTGGACGCAGGCGTCAGCACGTCGGCGACGCCCCGACGGTGCAGCGCCCGGGCCGTCGCCGTGCCGACCGTGCACACGAGCGTGCGCCGCGCGAACGCGAGCGTCGGCGCGAAGCGCCACGCATAACGCACGGCGGCGGGGCTGATGAAGATCGCGATGTCGGCGCGCCGCGCCTCGTTGAGTGCGGCGCGCACCGCCTGCGCATCGTCGGCCGCGCGCAGGGCCAGGCCGGGGAGGACGACGGCTTCGCCGCCGAGTGCGCGCACGCGTCGCGCGAGGCTCGCGGCGGTGCCGGCGGGGCGTGTCACGACAACGGATGCGCCGCGCAAAGGCGCTGCCAAGTCCGCGTAATACATACGTTTGACCATCGTCGGCTCCCGCTGGCGGCGCTTGTCGGCGCGCCGACATCGTGGCACCGTGCGCGCCGCTCGCCGTATTGTGCCCTTCCGGTCCGTCATGAACACAGCTTCGATCCGCGCGCTCGAGCGCGAAATCCTCGACGACATCCCGCTCGCCCGCGCGATCGACCTGCGCATCGCCGCAGCCGACGGCGACATGCTGACGCTGGCGGCACCGCTCGGCCCCAACATCAACGACAAGGGCTGTGCGTTCGGCGGCAGTCTCGCGAGCCTCCTGACGCTCGCCGGCTGGTCGCTGCTGTCGCTGCGGCTTCGCACCGCCGGCGAAGATTGCGACGTGTACGTGCAGGATTCGCATCTGCGCTATCTCGCGCCGGTCTGGGGCGATCTTGCCGCGACGGCGCGGCTCGCCGAAGGCGAAGACTGGAAAAGTTTCTTCGGCATGCTCGCGTCGCGCGGCAAGGGGCGCCTGCGCGTGATCGCGTCGGTGCCGGGCGAGAACGGCGCACCGGCGACGACGCTCGAAGCGCGTTTCGTCGCGCTGCGCCGCGCGGCGAACGTCGGCGCGGCGTAGCCGCCCGCGTTCAGGATAGCGGCGACGGCTTACCTGCAACCGCAACGCCGTTGCGGCACAATCGCGCCGGCCCCATCGACCGGAAGACCCGCATGCGCCGTTGGATACTTCTGCCGCTCCTTGCCTTGCTCGTCTTCGCCGGCGCCGCCGACGCGCGCAGCAAGCGCGACAAGACGCTCGACTCGACGCTCGAGGAATACGCAGCGACCCTGCGCTGGGGCAATTTCGAAGCCGGCATCGCGTACATCGATCCGGACGTGCTCAAGGAGCGCCCGATCGCGTCGATCGACATCGAGCGCTATCGCCAGGTACGGGTGAGCTACTACCACCCGCAGCCGCCGGTGCCGGTCGGCAAGGAAGAAGTTCGCGTCATCGCCGAAATCGGCATCATCAACGAGCACAGCCAGAGCGAGCGGGTCGTGATCGACCGCCAGCTGTGGCGCTGGGACGCCAAGGCCAAGCGCTGGTGGTTGATGAGCGGTTTGCCCGACATCACGCGCAAGGACCGCTGACGAACTACTAATCGGCGCGCCGACCGTCGATAATTCGCCCCCTTTGCGCCGCTCCGGCGCGCCTTGCCGACGGTTTCGACGCATGTCCGAGTTTCTGCACCGCCTGCCCGAGTTCATGGGCAACCACACGATCCTGACCGTGCTGTTCTTCGGCATCCTGATTGCCGTGATCGCGAACGAGGCGACGCGCTTCGGCCGCGGCTTCAAGGAGCTGACGCCGGCGCAGCTCACGCAGCTCATCAATCGCGAAAACGCGCTGCTCGTCGACGTTTCGCCGCAGGCCGACTTCGAGAAGGGCCACATCCCGACCGCCAGGCACGTCGCGATGGCGCAGTTCGATCCCGAGCACAAGGATCTGGCGAAGGTGAAGGAAATGCCGGTCGCGGTGGTCTGCCGCAACGGCCAGACGTCGGCGCAGGCCGCGTCGCGGCTGGCCAAGGCCGGGTTCAAGAAGGTGTTCACGCTCGGCGGCGGCGTGGCGTCGTGGACGGCGGCCGATCTGCCGCTGGCGAAAGGCAAGCACTGACGGCGCATCGGCGCTGGGTGGATTGCAGAACTCGCGCGTCTAGCTGGGAAAGCCCCGGCAGGAGACGTGCTTTGGAAAGGATCCTCATCGGCATCGCTGTAGCGTTCGCAGGGCTGGCCGCGCCTGTGGCCGGCGCGCAGTCGATCGCCTGGACGCAGCGCATCCACGGTTCGTCCGATCCGGCCGCGCCCGCCGCGTACTACCCCGGCGTCGACCTTGCTTCGAACCGTCCGTTGATGACGTGGACGCCGGTCGCGACGCCCGGCGTCGTGACGGTCGGCGAACTCGGCGTCTCGCGAGCCCTCGTCGCCAAGGTCGCCGCTTCGGACGGCGCCGAGCTGTGGCGGCGCGACTTCGGCGACGCCGCTGCCGAAACCTCTTTCCGGAGCGTCGCGGTCGATGCCGACGGCGATGTCGTCGCCGCCGGCGGCCGGTTCGCGGCTCCGGCTGGCGCCTGGAGAACGAGCTGGTACGCCGTGAAGGTTTCCGGCGCCACCGGCCAGGTCGCGTGGGAGCGCCACTGGCTGCCCGACGGCTCGATCGGCGGCGCGCTTCTCGCGCTTGCGCCGGCGGCGAACGGCGACGTCGTCGCGGTTGGCTCGCGCGAGAACGAAACGAATCCGTTCTCGTACGTCGTGAGGCTGTCGGCGGCGAACGGCACGCCGGTGTGGACGACTCCGATTCCGTACCGCTCCGGTCCGTCGCTGCCGCAGGTGGCGGTCGACGCGGTCGACAACAGCTTTGCCGCGCCGGGCGGCAACAAGCTCGTGAAAATCGCGCCGGACGGCACGCTTGCCTGGGCCGTCGACCTGCAGAACCGGACCGATTTCGCCTGCGGCACGATCCGCGCGCTCCTCGTCGATCCGGCGAGCGGCGATCCGATCGTTGCCGGCCGCGCCGGCTGCGGTGCGTCGCAATACGGGTTCGTCGCGCGCCTGGGCAGTGCCGCCGGCACCACGCTCTGGTCCGCGGTCGGTGTCGGAGATACGCCGACTTCCGACGTCGCGGTGCTCGCGTTCGGCGCGAACGGCAAGATCGTCGCGGCGGGCGGGCGCGCGTCCGGCGGCGCCACCCGCTGGTTCGCCGCCGCCCTGTCGCTTGCCGACGGCGCCGTTGCGTGGACCGCGCCGGTCGGCGACAACTCGCGCGACCTTCCGGCCGACGTCGCGATCGGGGCGGACGGCGACGTGCTGCTGACGGGCGCCTGCGACGGCAACGCGTTCTGCGTCGCGCGGCTCGATGCCGGTACCGGCGCGCTGCGCTGGCGCCTGCAGACCGGCGTTGCGTACTCGCCGGCCGACGAAAACTATCCGAACGCGATTCTCTCGATCCCCGGCGGCGTGTTCTTCGGCGGCAAGGACACGAGTGCCGGCGCGACGACGTGGACCGTGCATCGCATCGACCCGACGCTGTCCGACGCGATTTACGCGAACGGCTTCGAGTGACGCGCTACAACACCATGCGCCACAACGGCAGCGTGATCGTCGACGCGAGGATGCCGTAGCCGACGAGGGCCGCGCCGAGCTCCGGCGCGAGCCCGGCCATCGCCGCGAGTGCCGCCGCCGTGATCATCGGCGGCATCGCCGCTTCGAGCACGACCGCGGCGCGCATCGTCGCATCGAGCCCGAGGAGCCCGGCGAGCAGCAACGCAAGCGCCGGCAGCACCACGAGCTTACCGACGAGCCCGACCGCGAGCGGCGCGAGGTGCGAGCGCGGCAGCTTGAGCTTGAGCTGCATGCCGAGCGCGAGGCCCACGAGCGGCAGCAGTGCGCCGGAGAGCGACGCCAGCATCGTCGCGACCGCCGGCGGCGGTTCCTTCGGCATCAGCGTGAGCGCGAACACGAGCGTCAGGAACGGCGGAAACCCGACGATGCGCCGCGCGATCGTCGCGGGCGTCGGCTTCGCGCCGCCGCCATACAGCGCGATCACCGTCAGTCCGAACGTGGACAGGATGAAAAAGCTGCCGAACTGGTCGAACACGACCGCGTAGCGCAGCGCCTCGGCGCCGGCCAGCACCGGAATCAGCGCGAATCCGAGAAACGACGTATTGCCGAGCGGCACTTCGAGCAACAGCACGGCGGTGTCGCCGCGCGCGAACTTCAGCGCGCGTGCAACGGCGAGCACGAGAACGGTGCTCGCGGCGAGGAGCAGCCACGGCACCGCCGCGACGGCGAGGATTTCGGCGCGAAATTCGAGTTTCGGCGCGTTGATCAGGATCGACGCGGGCAGGCACACGTACAGCACGACGGCGTTGAGCGCGTCCGACGCGTTCTCGGGCACGATGCGCCGCCACGCGAGCAGGCGGCCGAGCGCGATCAGAAGTAGGACGAACGCGAACGAGGCGGTCACGGACATGGCGCGGATTATGCGGGCTGCGGCGTACGGTCGATATGCGCGAATGGTCTCGCGGCATTCCGCCCTGGGTGCGGTCGTCGCGGCCCGTTTGGGGGAAGCGCGCGGCACGCGCGACTTCAATGAGCGTGCCATGTTGCAAGCGTACGATCGAGACCTGGATCGGATCATGAGGGTCGGCGCAGCGCCGCACGCCGACACGTGTCGCGCGAGCCGTAGCAGTCGAAAGAGAAGGAGCCATCATGAACTTCGCATTACCAAGGGCATGGACCACCGCGGCGCTCGCATTCGCCGCAGCCGCGGGGCTTGCCGACGGCGCCCGCGCGCAACCGGCCTGGAGCGCGCCGATCGAAGCGGGACCCGACATCGTCACAGAGTTCTCGAGGTACCGGCAGAATGCCGCCGTGACGGACGATGGCGGGCTGGCCGCGTTGGCGTTGCTCGGCCACGTTCCGTCCGGCTACGACCCGGAGCGAGGCGTCGCCGTCGTCAAGCGCGATGCCGTCACCGGCGCCGAACGCTGGCGTCGCGTATTCCCGCCCAGCTCGACGAGCATCGGCAACGCTTTCGCCATCGCGGCGCTGCCGGGCGGCGACGTCGCGGTCACGGGCCAGGCGGACTACCTCACGCGCCTTGACGGCGCTACCGGCAACACCGTCTGGAGCAAGCCGATGCCGCTGGCGCGCTACTACGCCCGGGCGATGAGCGTCGACAGCGGCGGCAATCTCGTGACCGGCGCGAACCAGGTCTCGGACGCGTCGTCGGTGACGACTTACGTCGCCAAACGTGCCGGCGCGGACGGTTCGCTCTTATGGGAAACCCAGTTGACGCCGGGTGGACAGTTCTCGGTCAACCTTTTTGTTTTCGCCGCTTCGGACGACGACGTCCTCGTCGTGAGCGGCCACGCGCCGCTGCTTCCGGCGCCGGTCACGCCGCACTACTACGCCGCCCGCCTGGACAGCGCGACCGGCGCGGTGCTCTGGCGCACTGAACTCGACCAGGCGTTCTTCACCGGCGCCGATCCCGCGGACGTCGCGCTGACCGCCGACGGCGACCTCGTCTTCGGCGGAAATCGCGCCGGACTGCAGGCGTGGATCGGGCGTATCGACGGCGACACCGGCACGCCGCAGTGGCTCGTGAACCACGCGGGGTTGCAGGCCGTGACCGATCTCGCCGTGACCTCGGACGGCGATGTCGTCGCCGCCGGCGGAGAAACCTACGCAAGCGCGACCACCGGCTGGGCCGTCGCGCGCTTCGCTGCTGCGGACGGCGCGGCGACGTGGTTCCGCCAGTTGCCGCTGAACCCCACGCGCGGCCGCGGCAAGGTGATCGGTATCGCTCCGGACGGTACGGTCCTGCTGACGGGCTCGTGCGCCGTCAAGTCGCTCTGCATCGCCGGCGTGTCGCCGCTCGACGGCGCCGATCGCTGGTGGTACGAGCAGAACTATCCGACGGCAGCCGACGACTTTTTCTACCTGCCCGAAGCGGTTTTCGACGCCGACGGCGCCCTCATCGTCAGTGTGGCGCTGCCGAGCGCGAACGTTACCGGCGGTGTTTCGACGGTGACGCAGCAGCGCTTGATCGGACCGTGGGTCGACGCGGTATTCAAGGACGGCTTCGAAGAGTAAAAAGGCCGGGGCGTCGCCGCCCCGGCCGTCTCGTCGAAACCCGAACGGCGCGGCTTACTCGCCGAGCGCCTCGCGCACGAACTCCGGCAGCGCGAGCGCGGCCTTGTGCATGTCGACGTTGTAGTAGCGCGTCGCGAACTGCTTGCTCGCCGCGCCGCGTTCGCGGAAACCCGCGAGGTCGGCGCCCTTGCGCACCATCGTGCAGCTCCACCAGCCGGTCGGATACACCGGCTGCGGGAAGCTCAGCGTCTTGGCCGCCTGGAAGCCGGCGTTCTTCATCGCGTTGCGCATCGACTTGATGAGATCGAGGTGCACCAGCGGCGATTCGGACTGCTGCACGAGAATGCCGCCATGGCGCAGCGCCTTGTAGCAGCTCGAATAGAACGCCGCGTTGAACAGGCCTTCGGCCGGGCCGACCGGATCGGTCGAATCGACGATCACGAGATCGAGCGAGTCGGGCTCGCACTCGGCCATGTATTTGATGCCGTCGATGAACAACAGCTCGGCGCGCGGATCGTCGTTCGCTTCGCAAAGTTCCGGAAAATACTTTTCGGCGAGCCGCGTGACGCGCTCGTCGATTTCCACCTGTACCGCTTTCTCGACTTCGTCGTGGCGCAGCACTTCGCGCAGCGTGCCGCAGTCGCCGCCGCCGATGATCACGACGCGCTTGGCGCGCGCATGCGTGAACAGCGCAGGGTGCGACATCATCTCGTGATAGAGAAAATTGTCGCGCGTCGACACCATCGTGCAGCCGTCGATGACCATGAGCTTGCCCCAGTCGGTCGTGTCGTAGATCTCGATCGTCTGGAACGGCGTTTTTTCGGAGTGCAGCAACTGCTTCACACGAAAACCGATCGACGAGCCGGAGTGCTCGTGCTGTTCGGTGAACCAGGCGTTATCGGACATGACGGGGTTTTCCGTGTGCGTTCGTGGGTTCAGGGGCGCGCGATTGTACCGATTCCCCGCGACGTTTGAATGCGGCGCGCCCCACGGGCAGTCAGCACGCTGTCATCTACAGCGCGCCGCCGCGCCGCTACAATACGCGGCCCTGCGGCCCCGCGGCGTGCGAGGCTTCCGGTCGCAGGGTCAATACCGTCAAGGCTCGCCGCTGCGACGCTCTGATCGTGTTGTCCGGAGAGAAACAATGACGACGCTTTGGAACGTTGAACGTGCGCGCGAGCGCTACGCCGTCCCGCACTGGGGCGAGGGTTACTTCGACATCGACGCCGCCGGCCGCGTGCTCGCGCAGCCGACGGGCGCCGGCGGGCCGCGCCTGGCGCTCGACGACATCGTCGCGCAGGCCGCGGCGCAAGGTTCGCGCCTGCCGCTGCTCGTGCGGTTTTCCGACATCCTTCACCATCGCCGCGCCCGCCTGCAGGCCGCGTTCGCGAAAGTCATGGCCGACTGGGACTACGCCGGCGGCTACACCGCGGTGTTTCCGATCAAGACGAACCAGCAGCGCGGCGTGGCCGGCGAACTGGCCGCCGGCGGCGACGCCGGCTTCGGCCTGGAAGCCGGTTCCAAGCCCGAACTCATGGCCGTGCTCGCGCTCGCCAAGCCGGGCAGCACCGTCATCTGCAACGGCTACAAGGACCGCGAATACATCCGCCTCGCGCTGATCGGGCGCAAGCTCGGCCTCGACGTGTTCATCGTCATCGAAAAGCCGTCCGAGCTCACGCACGTCATCGAAGAATCCCGAGCGCTCGGCGTCGAGCCGCTGCTCGGCGTGCGCATGCGCCTGGCCACGCTCGGCGCGGGCAAGTGGCAGAACACCGGCGGCGACAAGGCCAAGTTCGGCCTCACGCCGCGCCAGGTGCTCGATCTCGTCGACGAACTGCGCGCATCGAAACTCGATCATTGCCTGAAGCTCTTGCACTTCCACATGGGCTCGCAGCTGTCGAACGTGCGCGACATCGCCGGCGGCATGCGCGAGGCGGTGCGCTACTTCGTGGAATTGTCCAAGAAGGGACTGCCGATCGGCTGGATGGACGTCGGCGGCGGTCTGGGCGTCGACTACGAAGGTTCGCGCTCGCGTTCGTTCTGCTCGATCAACTACGGCCTGGAACAATACGCCGGCACGATCGTGCAGCCGCTCGCCGAAGCCTGCGCCGAGCACGGCCTCGCGCCGCCGCGCGTGATCACCGAAGCCGGCCGCGCGATGACCGCGCACCACGCGGTGCTCGTCGTCAACGTCAGCGAAGTGGAACAGGCGCCCGAAGGCGCGATCTCGCCGGCCGAACCGAACGAGCCGGCGGTGCTGCGCCATCTGCGCGAAATCCACGACGAGCTCGCGCAGCGCCCCGCGGTGGAGCTGTACCAAGAGGCGCTGCACCACCTCGCCGAAGGCCAGACGCTGTATGCGCTCGGGCAGCTCTCGCTCGACGACCGCGCGCGCCTGGACGACCTGTTCTACGCGATCGTGCATCGCGTGCGCACGCTGCTCAAGCCGGACGAACGCGCGCATCGCCAGTCGATCGACGAGCTCGACCTGCGCCTCGTCGACAAATACTTCGTCAACTTCTCGGTGTTCGAATCGATCCCCGACGTCTGGGCGATCGACCAGGTGTTTCCGATCGTGCCGCTGACGCGCCTGGACGAAAAACCTTCGCGCCGCGGCGTGATCGCCGACCTCACCTGCGACTCGGACGGCCGCATCGACAGCTACGTCGAACAGGACGGCCTCGACGTGAGCCTGCCGCTGCACGCGCTCAAGCCCGGCGAGCCGTATCGCCTCGGCATCTTCCTCGTCGGCGCGTACCAGGAAACGCTCGGCGACATCCACAACCTGTTCGGCGATACCGACGCGGTCAGCGTGCACGTCGGCGACGACGGCAGCGCGCAGCTGTCGCGCTTCAAGCGCGGCGACAGCTGCGACGTGATGCTCGACTACGTCGGCTACGATCTGGCGGCGCTGCGCGCGGCGTACCGCGACAAGATCGCCGCCGCGTCCATCGGCGCCGACGAAGCCGCGCGGCTCGAAGCGATACTCGAAGCGGGCCTGACGGGCTACACCTACCTCGCCGAAACGCCGTAGCGAAAAACGCGAACCTCGCGGTGACATCGCCGCGGGGTTTTGCGCGAACATGACGAGTCGATGAGCGGCGGAGAAGCGCGATGAGAGTTCTGGTCACCGGCGGCGGCGGGTTTCTCGGCAAGGCGATCTGCAAGCAGCTCGTCGCGCGCGGGCACGCCGTGCGCGCGCTCAACCGCAACGCCTATCCGGAACTCGACGCGCTCGGCGTCGAGCAGCGCGTCGCCGACCTGCGCAATCTCGATCTCGTCGTCGACGCCGCGCGCGACTGCGACGCGATCGTGCACACCGCGGCGAAGGCCGGCGCGTGGGGTCCGCTCGTCGAGTACTACGAAGCGAACGTGCGCGGCACCGACAACGTGCTGGCCGCGTGCGACATCCACCGCATCGACAGGCTCGTCTACACGTCGAGTCCGAGCGTCGTGCACGACGGTCGCGACCTCGACGGCGTCAACGAATCGGCGCCCTACGCGTCGCACTACCTCGCCGCGTACCCGCAGACGAAGGCGCTGGCCGAGCAGCGCGTGCTCAAGGCCAATTCGCCGACGCTCGCGACGGTGTCGCTGCGCCCGCACCTGATCTGGGGGCCGGGCGACCATCACCTGCTGCCGCGCATTCTCGATCGCGCCAACAAGGGGCGTCTGCGCTTCATCGGCGAGCCGAAAAAGATCGACACGGTCTACGTCGACAACGCGGCCGAGGCGCATCTGCTCGCGCTCGACAAGCTCGCGCCGGGTTCGCCGATCGCGGGCAAGGCGTACTTCATCACGCAGGGCGAACCGGTGACGCTCGACGCGATGACCAATTCGCTGCTCAAGGCGGCCGGACTGCCGCCGGAGTCGCGGCGCATCTCGGTCGATTTCGCGAAGTTCCTCGGCGCGAACATGGAGCGCTTGTGGAAATTGTTCCGCATCCGCTCCGAGCCGCCGCTGACGCGCTTCATCGTCGAGCAGCTGTCGACCGCGCACTGGTTCAACATCGCGGCGGCGCGGCGCGACCTCGGCTACGCGCCGCGCGTGTCGACGAGCGAAGGGCTCGCGCGCGTGAGCGAAGCGCTGGCGCGCGAGCGGATGCAGCGAAGAAAGGGCTGACGCCACTTCGCTCGTCATCGCAGCGAAAGCTGGGATCCAGCCGTTGACTTCGACGTTTGAAAAGCGGGATCCCAGCTTTCGCTGGGGATGACAGCTTTTTTGAAGCGCTCGCTAAAGCCCCTGCCACCCGGCAAAGCCGGTCCACACCGCCGCCAGCACCAGTACCGCGCCGACGCTCCGGTGCAGCGCGAGCCCCGCGCCGGGCCGCGCCGCCATCCAGCCGCGCACCCCGGCCGCGCCGATCGCCAGTGAGCCGTACACGCCCGCCTGCGTCGCCCAGATGATCGCCCCGAGCACGAGGCACTGCAGCCACACCGGTCCGTACTCCGGCGAGATGAACTGCGGGAAGATCGCGAGCATGAAAAGGTAGGCCTTCGGGTTCAGCAGCGTCGTCAGCGTCGCGCGGCGGAACGTCGCGCCGGCCGACAGTTTCGCGTCCACAGCCTCGATGCCGCCGCCGCGGCTGTGCAACAGCGATGCGCCGATCCAGGCCATGTACAACGCGCCGGCCACCAGCACCGCGTTGAACGCGCCGGGCACGAGCTTGATCAGAAGGCCTACGCCGAGCGCCGCCGCCGCGACGTGGCACACGCCGCCGGCGACGATGCCGGCGACCGCGATGAGTCCGTGCCGCCGCCCGCCGACGAGCGCGCTGCCGAGCACGAACGCCATGTCGAGGCCGGGCAGCAGCACCACGGCGAACACGACGAGAAAGAACAGCCATAGATGCATCGCGTGGTCCATGGCATCACTCCGCGGCGATCGCAGGGGCGGCGACGGCCGCGAACGCGACGGCGCGCGGCGACGCGGTCCTGTGCGCCTCCTGCTTCGTCGCGGGCTTCGGCGGCGGCGCGTTGCCGGCCAGCGCGCCGGCCATGGCCAGAAAGCCCATCAGGCTCATCGGCAGCGAGATCAGAAGGTTCATCGCACAGCTCCGTTGCGTCGGTCGATCGGCGCAGCCTACGATGCAATCAGGACCGATTCCGCCCTGTTTCGTGCCTACCCTGGAACGCATGAACCATCCCGCCTCCCGCGTCCTCGCCGTGCTCGAACTCTTGCAGGCGCACAGCCGCCTGTCGGGTTCGGAGCTCGCGCGCCGGATCAACGTCGACGTCCGCACCCTGCGCCGCTACATCAAAGTGCTCGAGGACATCGGCATACCGATCACCGCCGAGCGAGGCCGCTACGGCGCGTACTCGCTCGTCGCCGGTTTCAAGCTGCCGCCGATGATGTTCAGCGACGACGAGGCGCTGGCGATCTCGATCGGCCTCATGGCCGCGCGCGGGCTCGGCCTCGCCGACGCCGCGCCGGCCGTCGCCAGCGCCCAGGCGAAAATCGAACGCGTGATGCCGCCGACGCTCAAGAAGCGCGTGCGCGCCGTCGACGAAACCGTGACGCTCGACCTCCGGGGCGCGCGCAGCGCGGGCAACAATGCCGCGTTGTTGCAATTGAGCAGCGCGGCGCAGTCGCGCCGGCGCGTGCATTTCGACTATCGCGCGGCCGACGGCGCCGACAGCGCGCGCGAGTTCGACGCCTACGGCCTCACTTTCCGCACCGGTCACTGGTACGTCGTCGGCCACTGCCACTTGCGCGGCGGCCTGCGCTCGTTTCGGCTCGACCGCATCGGCGAGGTGCGCCCGCTCGACAAGAGCTTCGGCCGGCCCGAGGGCTTCGACGCAGCGGCGCACCTGTCGTTCAGCATCGCGACGCTGCCGCGTGCGACCGCCGTCGAGGTGCGGCTCAAGACCGATCTCGCGGGAGCGCAGTACGAATTCATCGGTGACATCGGCGTGTTCGACGCGACCGACGCGGGCGTCGTGCTGCGCACGCGCACCGACGATCTCGACTGGTTCGCGCGCCAGCTCGCGCGCCTGTCGTGCGAGTTCGAGATCGTCTCGCCGCCGGAACTCGCCGACGCGCTGGCGCGGCGCGCGCAGTCGCTGGCGCGGGTCGCCCGCGGCGCGGGTTAAACTCGCGGGCGATGAATACGCCCCGCACGCCGAACCCGATCCTCGCCGCCCTGGGCGGCCTACTCGAAAGCGCGCTGAACCGCGCGATCGCCCTCGATGCGGATACCGCCGCACGCATCCGCGCGCTCGACGGCCGCGCGCTGACGGTCGACTTCTCGAACACGCCGTTCGCGCTGCGCCTCGCCGTCGACGGCGAACGCCTGCGCGTCGGGCCCGCGTTCGAAGGCGCCAGCGCGCTGCGCGTCGCGGCGACGCCGGGCGCGCTGCTCGCGATGGCGCTGCGCCGCGGCGACGACGGCGCGGCGCCCGGCAAGGTCGAGATCGCCGGCGACGCCGATCTCGCGCGGCGCCTGGAAAAAATCGCGAGCGGCTTCGCGCCCGACTTCGAAGAAGCGTTCGCGCGCGCTTTCGGCGACACGCTCGGCGTGCCGCTCGCGCAAGGCTTCGCCAGGGCGCTCGCGTTCGCGCGCGAACGCGGCGAAGCGCTGGTGCAGGACACCGCCGACTACCTGCGCGACGAAAGCCGCGACGCGGTCGCGCCGGGCGAAATGGAAGCCTTCCTCGACGACGTCGACGCGCTGCGCGAGCGCGGCGAACGGCTCGAAGCGCGCGTCGCGCGCCTCGCCGCGCTCGCGGAACGCCGCGCATGACGCCGTTGACGAGCGTGCCGAGGCTCGTCGGCATCGCACGCGTGCTGCTGCGCTACCGGCTCGACGAGATGGTCGAGGCGACGCATTTGTTTCGACCGTTGCGCTGGATCCGGCCGCTGTTCGGCCGCCCGCCGGCCGACCTTGCCGCGCTGTCGCGCGGCGCACGGCTGCGCCTCGCGCTCGCCGAACTCGGACCGATCTTCGTCAAGTTCGGGCAGATCCTGTCGACGCGCCGCGACCTGTTGCCCGCCGACATCGCCGACGAACTCGTGCTGCTGCAGGACCAGGTGCCGCCGTACCCGGGCGCGATCGCGCGCGCCGCGGTCGAGTCGTCGCTCGGCGCGCCGGTCGCGACGCTGTACGCGCGCTTCGACGAGGCGCCGCTCGCGTCGGCGTCGATCGCGCAGGTGCACGCGGCGCAGCTGCACGACGGGCGCGAGGTCGTCGTCAAGGTGCTGCGGCCCGGCGTCGGCGACCGCATCGCGCGCGACGTCTCGCTGCTCGAAGACCTCGCGGGCCTGGTCGAACGCTTTCATCCGAACGCCAGCAAGATCCGTCCGCGCGACGTCGTCGCCGAAATCGAAACGACGCTCGTCAACGAACTCGACCTGCAGCGCGAAGGCGCGAACGCGAGCCTCCTGCGCCGCAATTTCAAGAATTCGCCCGACCTGTACGTGCCCGAAGTGCACTGGTCGCACACGCGCGAGACCGTGCTGACGATGGAACGCGTGCGCGGCATTCCGGTCGACGACATCGCCGCGCTCGACGCGGCCGGCATCGACCGCGTGCGGCTCGCCGAAAAAGGCGTGCAGATTTTCTACACGCAGGTATTTCGCGACAATTTCTTCCATGCCGACGCGCACGCCGGCAACATCTGGGTCGATCCGGCGAACCCGCGCGAACCGCGCTTCATCGCGCTCGACTTCGGCATCATGGGTTCGCTGCCGGAAGCCGACCAGTACTGGCTCGCCGAAAATTTCATCGCGCTGTTCAACCAGGACTACGCGCAGATCGCGCGCCTGCACGTCGCGGCCGGCTGGATGCCGTCGACCACGCGCATCGAAGAACTCGAAGCGGCGACGCGCGCCGTGTGCGAGCCGTACTTCACGCGGCCCTTGTCCGAAATTTCGCTCGCCGAAGTGCTGGTCAAGCTGTTCCAGACCGCGCGCCGCTACGAGCTGACGCTGCAGCCGCAATTGATACTGCTGCAGAAAACGCTGCTCAACATCGAAGGCATCGGCCGCCAGCTGCATCCGCGGATCGACATCTGGGCCGTGGCCAAACCCGTGCTCGAACGCGTCTGGCGCGAACGCCGCGGGCCGAAGGCGATCCTCAAGTCGCTGCGCCGGCGCATCCCCGAGTGGCTCGCCGCGGCGCCGGACATGCCGCAGCTCCTGCACGACTATCTGCAGAAGGCGTCGAGCGGCGGCATCCAGATGCGCGTGCATTCGGAAGACCTGCGCAACCTGCACGCGGACGCCAGCGCGAGCCGCGCGCAGATCGTGCCGCTGGCGCTCGGCGCCACGCTGATTCTTTCGGCCGTGCTGCTCTACGCGCTCGACGCGACGGTCGCGCGCTTCGCCGGCGTGCCGTTCACCGCGTGGCTCGCGGCGATTGCCGGCACCGCCTGTTTCTGGCTCGCCAATCGCCGTTCATGACGCCGGGCATTCCTTGAGCCGCGCGCGAATCTCTTCGGGGTCCGGGCGCTTGCGGCCGGGCTTGAGTTCGAGCGCCGCCAGCGCCGCCGCATAGTCGCGACAGGCGTCGGCCGCGCGGCCCGCGCCGCGTTCGGCGTCGGCGAGGTTCTTGAGCGCAGACGCGATGAACAGGTGCTCGGCCGGCAGCGCCTTGCGCCCGATCGCGACCGCGCGTTCGAGCGGCGCGATCGCCTCGCCGGACCGTCCGTCGTCGTTCGCGGCCCTGCCGGCGTTGTTCAACTGGATCGCGACGTACCAGTGGTCCGGTCCGTACACCTGTTCGGCCACTTGCGCGGCTTCGCGGTACGTCGCCTCCGACTGCGCGTGGTGGCCGCGCTTGCCCTGCGCCGAACCCTGCGCGTCGAGCGCCTCGACGAGTTCGGCGAGCGGCACCGGTTTGGCGCCCCGGATCGCCGCGACCACGTCGCCGATCATCCGCTCGGCGTCGTCGTGGCGCTTCTGCGAAGCGACGACGCGGCTGAGCATCATCGCCGTGTCGCGCGCGTTCGGCCCGTAGCCGTTCTCGAGCGCGAGGCGCAGCCGCAGCGATTCGCGGTACTCGGTTTCGGCATCGGCATGACGGCCCTCGAGAAACAGCAGCATCGCGCTGCCGTACAGGAGCTGCGCGACGAGCGCGTCGCGCTCGGCGCCCGCCGGTGCGCCGGCGGCCAGGGCCCGCGCCTCATCGATCGTCGCGCGCGTGGCCGGATTGCGGCCGAGGCTTTTCTGCGCCATCGACAGCGACGAGAGCGCCTGCGCGAGCGCGAACGGTTCGCCGAGCGCGCGGCGCAGCGCGACGGCGCGCTCGTACTGCGCCAGCGCGCGTTCGTTGTTGCCGAGGCCCTGGTACGCGCGGCCGATCGCGACGAGGAGTTCGGCCTGCGCGGCCGGCGTATCGGCGAGTTCCGCGTCGACGCGCTCGGCGCCGCGGTCGAGCAGCTGCTGCGCGGTCACGCCGGCACCGGCGGTCTTCGCCGGATCGGCCGTCGCGAACAGGCCGACGAGAAAATCGACCGCGCTTGCCGCCTTGCGCGCCTCGGTGCGCGCGACGTCGCGCTGCCAGGCGACCATCGCCAGCGCCGCGACGAGCACGGCGAACGCGAGCGTCAGCGCCGTCGCGGCGATCGCATGGCGGCGCAGAAATCGTGCCGCGCGATAGCGCCGGCCGCCGCGCCGCGCGCCGACCGGGCGGCGTTCCAGATGCGCCGTCACATCGGCCGCGAAATCGGCGACGCTCGCGTAGCGCTGCGCCGGTTCCTTGCGCAGCGCCTTGAGCACGATCGCGTCGAGATCGCCGCGCAGCTCGCGGCGCAGGCGCTTGGGCGTCAGGTCGCGGCGCTGCGCGGCGTCCGCATCGTCGCGCGTGACGATCGCGCTCGGCTTCGTCGGCTCCTGGTCGAGGATCGCGCGCTCGTACGCGGCCGGTGTGGATTTGTCGACTTTGTACGGCCGGTGTCCGGTCAGGAGCTCGTACAGGATCAGGCCGAGCGCGTAGACGTCGACCGCGGTCGTCACGGTGTCGCCGCGCACCTGTTCGGGCGCCGCGTACTCCGGGGTGAACACGCGCGTCGCGCTCGCGGTCGCGTCGGTGTGAATCAGCTTGGCGATGCCGAAGTCGAGGAGCTTCACCGTGCCGTCGGCGCGCACGAGGATGTTCGACGGCTTCAGGTCGCGGTGCACGACGAGATGCGCGTGCGCGTGCGATACCGCGTCGCAGACGGTCAGGAACGCGCGCAGCCGGCGTTCGAGCGACAGCCGTTCGCGATCGCACCACGTGCGCAGGTCGACGCCGTCGACGTACTCGAGCGCGAGCCACGGCTTGCCGTCGGCGCTGACGCCGCCGTCGACGAGATGCGCGATATTCGGATGCGACAGGCTCGCCAGGATCTGCCGCTCGGCGCGAAAGCGCGCATAGACGTCGGCGGCGTCCCAGCCCGCCTTGATCAGCTTGATCGCGACGGCCTGGCGAAACGCGCCGTCGTCGCGCTCGGCGAGCCAAACGGCGCCCATGCCGCCGCGGCCGATCTCGCGTACGAGGCGAAACGGCCCGAGGCGCAGGCCGCTTGCGACCATGCCGCTCGTCGCGCGCACGGCCTCGTCGCCGGCCAGGCGCTGCGCGAGTTCGGCGACGACGTTCGGCGCCGCGTCGGCCATGCCGGTGCCGTGCGTCGCCGCCGCGTCGGCGCGCAGCAGTTCGAGCACTTCCACGCGCAGATCGACGTCGTCGGGGCAGTGCTCGGCGAGCATCGCCTCCCATTCCTCCGGCGGAAAGTCGACGACCGCTTCGAACAGTTCGCGCGCGAGGCGCCAGCGTTGTGCGTCCATCGTGCCTCGTGGGTCAGTCGGTGCGCCAGGCCGCTTCGATGCGCCGCACCTGTCGCTGGCGGAAATCGTCGGGCGGCAGTGCGGCATACGCGGTCTTGAACGCCTCGGCCGGCGCCGCGCCGCACAACGCGTGCAGCAGGGTCGCCAGGCGCGCTTCGGGCGTGCCGGCCTCGGGCAGCGCGGCGAAGCGCGCGGCGATGCCTTGCGCCTCGGCGCACGCGGCGTCGGTGCGCGCGGCGGAACCGCGCTCGGCATAGTCGATCGCGAGATTGAGTGCCCGGCCGCGCAGCACCGTGATGCTTTCGGGTTTGTTCAGCGGTGCCAGCACGCTCGTCGCGCGCTGCGCGTCGGCGCGCGCATCGGCGTAGCGCGCCTGCGCGAGCGAGAGGTTCGCGCGCCAGCGCAGCGCGCGGCCGATGTCGAGCGGCCGCTGCAGCGCTTCGGACAGTTCGATCGCCTCGTTCAACGCCGCGCGCGACGCGTCGTCGTGGCCGAGCTGAAAGTGCAGCGCGCCGAGGTTGCCGAGCGCGTTGGCGAGCGACGTCGCGCGCGGCGTGCCGCCGGCGCGGTTCAGCGCGATCGAACGCTCGATCACCGGCAGCGCGTCGGTGTAACGGTTGGCCTTGTACAGCGCGACGCCGTAGTTCGACACCTTGCCCGCGATGACCGGGCTGTCGGCGCCGTACACCGATTCCATCAGCCGCACCGCTTCGGCGTTGAGCGCGAGCGCCTCGTCGGTCTTCGTCGTCAGCGTCGAGGCGAAGTTGTCGAGCACGTCGGCGAGCCAGCGCGGCTCGACGTTCTGCGCCTTGCGCAGCGCATCGACGAGCGGCCGCAGCGCGGCTTCGGCTTCGGCCGCGCGGTTCAGGCGCACGAGCGAGAACGCCATGGTGCCGGTGACGTCGGCGCGCAGGCGGTCGTAGTCGGCCGTCGCGGGAATCAGCGCGAGCGCGCGTCGCGAATCGGCCACGATCGCGTCGTGCCGGTTGCGCGGCGCGTGCGCGGTCGAGCGGTGGTCGATCGCGCGCACGAGCGTTTCGACGTGTTCGGGATCGCTCGGGTCGAGCATCGCCTCGATGCGGTCGACGAGCGGCACGCAGTCGTCGGCGCGGTTGCGGTACTGCAGCACGCTGCACGTCTCGTCGAGGATGCGCGCGACGAGCAGCGTGTCGCCGAGCCGCTGCGCGATCGCGCCGGCTTCGTCGAGCAGCGGCTGCGCCTCGTCGGGCAGGCCGAGGCCCAGGTACGCGCTGCCCATCGCCAGCAGCATGTCGGCGCGCGCGGCGTCCTGCCCCGCGAGCGCGCGGCGCACGCTGCGCACGCCTTCGTCGACGAGATCGCGTGCGGTCAGGTCGCCGCGCTGCTTCTGGCCCGGATCGGCGTTCGTGAACAGCGTGCGCATGAAGGCGAGCGCCTGGCGCGCGGTATCGCGTTCGTTGCGCGCGACCTGCGCCTGCCACAGCGCGACGCCGAGGCCGGCGACGAGCGCGAGCACGGCGACGGCCGACAGCGCCGCGGCCAGCGCGTGGCGCTGCAGGAAGCGCGTCGCGCGGTAACGAAAGTTGCCGCGCCGCGCGTGCACCGGCTGGCGCGCCAGATGCCGGCGCACGTCGGCCGCGAGGTCGGCGACCGACGCGTAGCGGTCGGTCGGCTGCTTGCGCAGCGCCTTCAACACGATCGCGTCGAGATCGCCGCGCAGTTCGCGGCGCAGTCGCGCGGGCGTCAGGTGCCGGTTCGCCGCCGACATCCCGCCGCCGTCGCGCGTCGCCGCGACGCTCGGCCGCGTCGGCTCCTGGTCGAGGATCGCGCGCTCGTACGCGGCCGGCGTGGAGTTTTCCACTTTGTAAGGGCGCTGGCCCGACAGCAGTTCGTACAGCAAGAGGCCCAGCGCGTAGACGTCGACCGACGTCGTGACCGTTTCGCCGCGCACCTGCTCGGGCGCGGCGTATTCGGGCGTGAACACGCGCGTCGCGCTGACCTGCGCGTCGTCGGCGTCGATCAGCTTGGCGATGCCGAAGTCGAGCAGCTTCACCACGCCGTCGGCGCGCACGAGGATGTTCGACGGTTTGAGGTCGCGATGCACGACGAGGCGCTGGTGCGCGTGCTGCACGGCGTCGCAGACGGTCAGGAACAGCCGCTGGCGATCGGCGAGGTCGAGCCGGTGCTTGTCGCACCAGCGGCCGAGGTCGACGCCGTCGACGTATTCGAGCGCGAGCCACGGCCGGCCGCCTTCGCCCATGCCGCCGTCGACGAGGTGCGCGATGTTCGGATGCGACAGGCCCGCGAGAATCTGCCGCTCGGCGCGAAACCGCGCGATGTCTTCGGCGCGGTCCCAGCCGCCGCGCACGAGCTTGATCGCGACGGCCTGCTCGAACTGTCCGTCGGCGCGGTCGGCGAGCCACACCGCGCCCATACCGCCGCGGCCGATTTCGCGAACGAGCCGGAACGGGCCGAGCGCGAGGCCCGCGTGCACGGTCGGATCTTCGGACAGATGCTCGGCGAGTTCGGCGACGACGTTCGGCGCGTGCTGCGCGATCGCCGTGCCGCCGGTCGCGTCGGCGTCGGCGCGCAACAGGCCCAGCACTTCCTCGCGCAGCGCCGCGTCGTCGGGGCACAGCTCGGCGAGCCGCGACTCCCACCGCGCGCGCGGCAGGTCGACGACGGCTTCGAACAGTTCGCGCGTGAGGCGCCAGCGGTTTGCGTCCATCGGTGCTCGGCATGCGGCAGCGGCACCGGATGATGCCTTGATCTAGCGCATACGGAAAATGAAACGCCCGGGGATCATCGCCGCGGCGCGATCGCCTTTGCGTCGACCCCGTGCGCCGCGAGATCGGCCGGCACCGCGTCGCCGAGCACGAGCGCCGCGGCGAGCCGCGACAGCGCCGGCGCGGTCTGCATGCCGTAGCCGCCTTGCCCGGCGAGCCAGAAGAAGCCGGGCGCATCCGGGTCGAAACCGACGACCGGGCTGCGGTCCGGCGCGAAGCTGCGCAAGCCCGCCCAGGCATGATGCACGCGACGCACGTCGAGCACGGTCGCGCGTTCGACGCGGTCGACCGCGAGCGCCACGTCCATGTCGTCGGGCATGGCGTCGCACGGCTCGCTCGGCGTTTCGTCGGCCGGCGACAGGAGCAGCTTGCCGGCGTCGGGTTTGAAGTAGAACGCCTCGTCGATGTCGATCGTCATCGGCACGGCGCGGCAGTCGATGCCGGGCGGCTCGTCGACGATCAGCGCCGTGCGGCGCAGCGGCGCGACGCCGGCCGCGGCGACGCCGGCGAGCGCCGCGACGGCATCGGCCCACGCACCGGCCGCGTCGACGACGATCGGCGCGGCATAGCGGCCGGCCGTCGTTTCGGCGATCCAGCGATCGCCTGCGCGATCGAGCGCGGTCAGCCCGGCGTTCGCGACGACGCGGCCGCCGGCCTCGCGCAGCCGCCGCAGAAAGCCGTGATGCAGGCCGTGCACGTCGATGTCGACCGCGCCGGGTTCGAACGCCGCGCCGGCGACGTAGCCGGGGCGCATCAGCGGCGCGCGGCGATACGCCTCGGCGACGTCGATGCGCTGCACGTGGCCGGCGACGTCGGGAAGCGCGACGAACGCGGCCAGCGCGTCGAGCTGATCGTCGCGCGCGACGTACAGCGAACCGCGCGGCCGCGTCAACGGCGCGTCGCAAAAGCCGGCCGGCGGGGCGAACAGAAACTCGCGGCTCGCGCGCGACAGCGCGCGCACCGGTTCGTTGCCGTAGCACGCCGAAAACAACGCGGCCGAGCGGCCGGTCGCGTGATAGCCCGGCTGCGCCTCGCGCTCGAGCACCGCGACGCGCGCACGCGGCGCCAGTTGCGCCGCGACGGATGCGCCGGCGATGCCGGCGCCGATGACCAGGACGTCGAACGATTCCATGCTCATTGCGTATCCGTCGGGCGGCGTTCGGATGAGTGACGCGCGGGCGGCCGTTCTAGCACGATCGCGACGATTTTCCCAATTGGAAAATCAGCTGCCGCGGCGCCGGCCGCCGCGCTTCCGAGCCGGCTCGGCCGGTTTCTCCAGCGCCGAGACGGTTTCCATGACGTGCGATTCGCTCGCCGAGCACACCGACAGCACGCGGCACGGCCCGTCGCCGGCGTTGAGGTAGGCGTGGCCCATGCCGCTGTCGAAATAGATCGAGTCGCCGGTTTCCAGCAGCGTCGGCGCGTACAGGTCGGTGTGCAGTTCGCACGTGCCTTCGAGCACGTAGGCGTATTCCTCGCCGGCGTGGCGGATCAGCGGGCCGAATTCGTCGAGCGTGCGCGCGTGAAGGTCGGCGATGATCGGCACGAAGCTTTTGTTGAGCAGGTCGGCGGCCGGGTACAGATGGCCGTAGTGCTGGCTTTCGATCGCGTAGCCCTCGCCCTTGCGCGCGATGCTGCGGCGCCCGCCGTAGCGGCCGGCCGGGGGCTGGTCGGCTTTCGCGAACAGCTCCGCGATGTCGATCCCGAGGCCTTCGGCGAGCCGCGTGAGCTTGTCGAACGTCAGCGCCATCTTGCCGTTTTCGAGCTTCGACAAGGTCGACACCGGCAAGCCGGTGCGGCCGGCGAGTTCGGCCAGCGTCAGACTCTGGCGCGTGCGCGCCGCGTGGAGCGCGGCGCCGGGGTTCGCGGCTGCCGCCTTCTTCTTCGCCATGCCGTTCCTCGTCGCGTTCGCGGCCGTCCGTAGTGCGGCCTACTTTACGCGTGCGCCGGGCCGGCGGCGAAATCGGCGCGCAGCGACTATTCGATACAGAAAGCTTTTCCGTATTGGAAACTCCGCGACTTGCACGACGCAGAGCGCCCGAGCGTATCGCTCGTCGCGATTCGTGCGCGGATCACGCCGGACTTACCGCTCGCGCCGTACACTCGCCGCTCCAGCCTTCGGGGGAGGACGACGGCGTGAACGAGCACGAACACGAGATCACCGAAAAAATGGCCGGCATGAACGCCGACCCCGGGCAGCGCCAGGCCGTCATGGGCCTCGTCTACGACGATCTCCTGCGCATCGCCCGCGCCGAACTCGCGCGGCATCGCCGCGGCGAAACGCTGAACACGCGCGCGCTGGTCAACGAGTGCTATCTGAAACTGTTCGACCGCGACGGCGCCGACTTCGAGAACCGCAAGCACTTCTTCGCGACCGCGGCGCGCGCGATGCGCCAGGTCGTGATCGACTACGCGCGCTCGCGGCTCGCCGATCGCCGCGGCGCCGGCGCCGAACATCTCGCGCTCGACCAGCTCGAAGGCGTGCCGCTGCCGGTCGACGAACAGGCCGAGCAGCTCGTCGGCATGGACAAGGCGCTCGAAAAACTCGCCGGCCTCGACGAGCGGCTCGTCACCGTCGTCGAACTGCGATTCTTCGCGGGACTCGAAGTCAAGGACATCGCCGAACTGCTCGGCGTCTCCGAGCCGACGATCAAGCGCGACACGCGCGCGGCGAAGGCGTTTCTGCAGAAGGAGCTCGGCGGCGGATGATTCGGGCAGGGGCGTGCCGGCGCTCGCGTAGAATCCGCCGATGAACGCCCCGCCCGAACTCGATCTTCTGTACGTCGACGAACATCTGGTCGTCGTCGACAAACCCGCCGGCATCGCCGTGCACCGCAGCAATCTCGTCGGCGCCGACGACGACTACGTGATCGACCGCCTGCGCCGTCAGATCGAAGGCCCGCTGCATCTGGCGCACCGTCTCGACCGCGCGACGAGCGGCGTGCTGCTGGTCGCGCGCTCGGTCGAGGCCGCGGCCGATCTGGGCCGTCAGCTGATGGACCGCAAAGTGGACAAATCGTATCTCGCGGTCGTGCGCGGGTGGCCGGCCGAGTCGGGCACGATCGACCACCCGCTGACCGGCGCGAGCCTCAAGGGCGAGCGCAAGCCCGCGCGCACGAACTGGCGGCGGCTCGCGACCGTCGAGCTGCCGATCGAGATGGGCCGCTATCCGCAGCAGCGCTACGCATTGCTCGACGTCGAACCGGAAACCGGCCGCTATCAGCAGATTCGCCGCCATTTCGCGCATGCGTCGCACCACATCGTGGGTGACACCACGCATGGTCGCGGCGATCACAACCGCCTGTTCCGCATGCACTACGGCGTGCATCGCCTGCTGCTGCACGCGTGGCGGCTGCGCTTTGCGCATCCGGCCGACGGCCGCGCGATGGGCCTTTCCGCGCCGGTCGACGCGATGTGGATCAAGGCGCTGGCTGGTCTGGGCTGGACGCTGCCGGCCGTTACGTAGGTAGAATGGCGGTCATGCCTTCCTTCGACATCGTCTCCAAACTCGACAGCCACGAAGTGACCAACGCGGTCGATCAGGCCAGTCGCGAACTCGACAAGCGCTTCGATTTCAAAGGCGCCGCCGCGAGCTTCGAACACGCCGACGGCGTGGTCACGCTCAAGGCCGACCAGGAATACCGCCTGAAGTCGATGCAGGAAATCCTCCTGCAGCGCATGGCCGCGCGCGGCATCGACATCCGCTGCATCGAATTCGACGACCCCGAAACCAATCTCGCGCAGGCGCGCCAGAAGGCGACGCTCAAGCAGGGCATCGACCAGGCGCTGGCGAAGAAGATCGTCAAGCTGATCAAGGATTCGGGCGTCAAGGCGCAGGCGCAGATCCAGGGCGACCAGCTGCGCGTAACGGGCAAGAAGCGCGACGACCTGCAGCTCGCGATCGCGCTCCTGCGCAAGAGCGACCTGGAAATGCCCTTGCAGTTCGAAAATTTCCGCGACTGATGCTCGAGGTCACCGCCGACATCCGTATCGCCGACGAGGAACTCGTCGAGAGCTTCGTGCGCTCGTCAGGGCCGGGCGGGCAAAATGTAAACAAAGTCGCAAGCGCGGTGGAGCTGCGCTTCGACGTCGCGCGTTCGCCGTCGCTGCCCGACGCCGTGCGCGAACGCCTGCTCGCGCGCGCCGACCGCCGGCTGACCGCCGACGGCGTGCTGGTGATCTCGGCGAGCCGTTTCCGCGACCAGGGCCGCAATCGCGAAGACGCGCGCATGCGCCTGGCCGAAATCGTGCGCGCCGCGACGCACGTGCCGAAAAAGCGCGTCAAGACGAAGCCGACGCGCGCGTCGCAGGAGCGCCGTCTGCAGGAAAAGAAAACGCGTTCGAAGCACAAGCTCGGGCGCTCGAAATCGTGGAAGGACGAATGACGCGCGCGCCGCTGCCGGTCTTGCCGCCGCACGCGCCCGCGTCGCCGCAGGGGCCGGGGCGCCGCTTCTTCGCGTGGCTTGCGGGCGCATGCGGCTGGCGGCTCGTCGGCGAGTTTCCGAACCTGCCGAAGCTCGTATTCGTCGCCGCGCCGCATTCGTCGTGGTGGGACGGCGTGTGGGGCCTGATGTTCAAGGTGGCGCTCGGGCTCGACGCATCGTTCATGGCCAAGCGCGAACTGTTCGTGGGCCCCCTCGGCTGGCTGCTCAAGCGCATGGGCGGCATCCCGATCGAGCGCAGCGCGGCGCACGGCGTTGTCGAGCAGATGGTCGAGCGCTTCGAAAAGCGCGAAAAGCTCTGGCTCGGCATCGCCGCGGAAGGCACGCGCAAGCCGGTACAAAAGTGGAAATCGGGTTTCTGGCACATCGCGCGTGCGGCGGGCGTGCCGGTGATGACGATCTACTTCAACTATCCGAACAAGACCATCGGCATCGGGCCGGTGTTCGAACTGACCGACGACGCGGCGGCCGACGTCGCGCGCATTCGCGAGTTTTATCGGCCTTGGCGGGGGAAGTATCGCGGGGCGTTCGACTAGGATTCCGGATCGACGCCCTTCCTTGGGCGCCGCGGATCTTTGTTGATTGTCGCGTTGTAGCTAACGCAACGTGTTGAACAAAGCGTTCCGCTCGCTGCCGCGAGCGGGCAAGGAGAGGTTGCTTGCCCAACCCCTCCCTGCACCCTCCAAGGGCACCCCGACGGCCGCGGTTTGCGGGCATCCGTGCCCGCAAACTCCGCGAGATCGCTCCGGGGTTCGTTGATGGGCCATCCATGGCCCGTCAACGAACTGCGCGCATCCCTGCGCGCACCCGCTGCGCGGGCTTTTCCTCCGCAATCTCGCCGCGACCGACGGGGCCCCGGGTGAAGCGGGCGGCTTCCTGCCGCCAGAAGCAACGGCAACAGCGACAGCAGCAGCGACAGCCAAAGCGCGGCAATTTCTTGGCTCGTCATTCCAGCGAGGAGCGCAGCGACAACGGCAGAGCCGGCCCGGAGGGCGAGCGACGTAGTCGTGAGTCAAGCTGGAATCCAGCTTGCAAGCATCAACGATCACGCGCATTCGCGTGCTACGGAAGTCATCCCCGGAGCGCTCGACTATGTGATTCGTTCGAGCACGAGCGCGCTGTAGGCATCCTTCATCGGCAACTGCGATTCGACATGAAGCTCGCGGCGTCGCGCGAGCGTCGCCGACCCGGTGCGCGGATCGACGCCTGGCGTTTCGACGTCGTGCCACCACAGGCCGGTGCCGCGGCGCTGCCAGGCCGGCAGGTCGTTGAAGTTCACGCCGCGGACGAACAGGCATTCGTTCTTGTCGGCGACCGACATGCCGCGCAGGCGTGCGGTCGCGGCGCGGGCATCGACGCCTTCCTTGCGCAGCGCCCAGTAGCAATGCGCGTTCAGCGCGTTGCGATGCGCGTCTTCGTGGCGCCAGCGGAAGTAATCGACGACGAGCGCGTCGGTCGGCAGTTCGCTCAGGCGGCAGTCGAACGCGGCGAGCGTACCGAGCGCCAACGAGAACTTCGCGCTCGCTTCGCCGGCAAGCACCGACAGGAACTTGCGCCGCTTGCGGCCGAACTGGTCTTCGTCGCGGTGCAGCAGCAGCGAGATTTCGTCGCTCTGCGTGTAGCCGTAGACGACGCGAAATCCCGCGTCCATCAGATGCGCAGCCGTCGCGAGCATCGCGTCGCGGAAACGCGTGTCGAACGGGGCTTCGAGCGGCAGCGTCTCTTTCGTCAGTCGCGTGAAGTTCTTGCCGTCCAGGCGCGCGACGATATGGATTTGCGGCAGCACGCAGCCGTCGTGTGCCGTTTCGAAGACGCGCATGCGGCGGTCGAGGTCGTCAAACTTCATCGCGCCACTCCGATACGTCGAACTCGCCGGTCGCTTCGACGAGTCGCACGAACGAGAGCGTGTCGAAGCCTTCGTCGAGCGTCGGCAACTGCAGCCGCGCGCTGGTGCCGCGCAGGCCGCGTTCGGGCACCTGCCGTTCGCGCGCGGCGTTGCGGCGCAGCGCGTCGTCGATGCGCGACTCGAACAAGTAGCCGGCGACGCGAAACCGCGCCGCCCGTGCCCCAGCGATGTAGCGCTGACGTTCCTCGCGCGTCGGATTCGTGTTGTCGACGACGAACGGCTGCCCCGTATCGAGGCAGGCGCCGAGGAACACGCCTTCGCGATGCCGCGTGCGCAGCATGTCGAGATTCAGGCGCACATGCGTATCGGCGAAGCGTCGCTGGAAGAACGACGATTTGCCGGTTGCCTGCAGGCCGATGAGCAGCACGCATTCCATAGCCGGTCGCGGTATTGGCGGGTCGCGCAGGATCGGCCAGGCCGCGCGGCGGTGTCCAGCCCATAAACCCGCTGTCGCTTTTCTGTAACGCGGCGGCGCGACACTGCCGCCCATGTCCAACGGTCTGCTCCTCGCGCTGATGTGCCTCGCCGCCACGGGTTTTGCCTGTGCCGCGGCGTGGAGCCGTCCGTCGCCGCGTCATCCGCAGCGTTGGGACGCCGCCCTGGCTCTCGTACTCGCGCTCGCCGCCGTCGAACTGATCCTGCTCGGTTCGCCGCTGGGTCTGATGTTTCCGACGCTTGCGCTGATCGGCCTGCCGCTGCCGCTCGCCGTCGGTCCGTTCTGGTGGCGCAGCCGCAGTTCGCGCACGCGCTGGTCGTGGCGCCGCTGGCTGCTGCGCTCGCTGCCCGGCGCGTCGGCGCTCGTCGTCATCGTCGCGCTGTACGGCATGGGCGACGAATTCATGGCGCAGACCGGCTTGCTGCCGATGCAGGTGATGCTCGTCGCCGCGCTCGCGAACGTCGGCGTCTGCACGCTGCGCGCGATTCCGGTGCGCCTCGTCGTGCCGCGCGCGCATCAGGCCCTCGCGCACTGACGCCGCGGGCGTCCCCGTTCGCTCAATCCGGAATTCGCGCCTCGATCCGCACGCCGCTGCCCGCCGCCGCGCTGACGTCGAGCGTGCCGCCGAGTCCCTCGACGCGTTCGCGCATGCCGGTCAGGCCGTTGCCCGCGCGCAGGCACGCCGACCCGACGCCGTCGTCGGCGATCGCGAGCACCAGCGCATCGCCGTCGCGCGCGAGCCGCAGCGTCGCGTGCGTCGCGCCGGCATGGCGCACGATGTTCGTCAGCGCCTCCTGCGCGACGCGGATCACCGCTTCGGCCTGCGCGACGTCGGCCGCGCGCGCGTCGTCGCCGAGTTCGACCGCGATGCGCGGCTTCGGCAGCGGCGCGACGAGCGCGTGTATCGCGTGGCGCAGGTCCATGCCTTCGTGCTGGCGCAGCTGCGCGACCACGCCGCGCACGTCGCCGAGCAGCTCGCCGGCGAGCTGCGAGGCGGTGCCGAGCGCCTTCTTGCGATCGACGTCGCTGTCGCGTTCGAGCAGCGCGAGGTTGAGCTTGAGCGCCGTCAGCTTGTGGCCGACGACGTCGTGCAGCTCGCGCGACAGGCGCAGGCGTTCCTGGTCGCGCGCGCTTTCCTCGAGCAGCGAGCGCGTGGCGAGCAGATGCGCGTTGACGCTGCGCAGCTGCGCCGCCGCGGTTTCGGCGCGGCGCGCGTACCAGGCGGTGACGGCGGCGAAGCATTCGAAGCCGGAGTAGATCAGCACGATCAGTCCCGGCTTCGACGCCTGCCAGACGAACGCGAGCACGCCGTAGAGCACGACGTTGATCGCGACCGCCGCGACGACGAGCGCACGCAGCGACAGCAGCATCGCCAGTTCGCTCAGCACGACGACGAGCAGCACCGGCGCGGTCGTCGTGCGCGCGAACCAGCACACGCCGAGCGCGAACACGGCCTGCAGCGCGACCGACACGCGCTGCGGCCGCACGCGCGACGCATCGTCGCCGCTCGTAAGGTCGGGCCAGACGAACGCCGCGAGAAACGCGGCGAGCAGCAAGCCGACGAGCGACTCGGCGCCGGGCGCGATCGCGCGGTTCTCGCCGACGAACGAGGCGACGACGCCTAGCCACGCGAGGAACGCGGCGAGGTTCAGCGGTTGCGCGAGGCTGCGCAGGCGGGCGAGGGCGATGGACACGGCCGCAAGCGTTTCACCGATCGCCGGCGCCGGCAAGGCGGTACGCGTACGAGGTGACTTCCGGCAGGTCGAATCGGTTACCGGCGGCATCTGCCGCGGCGGCGGTGCCGGTTGCAGCATGGCGGCGTCCGATCAAAGGAGCCAGCCGTCATGTCAGCCTACGAGATCGTCAAGTATTCGCATGCCTCGATCGGCGCGCTCGCGCTGATCGCGTTCTGGGTCGCCGCGTTCGCGCGCAAGGGCTCGCCGCTGCACGTCGGCGTCGGCCGCGTCTATCTCGTGACGATGGCCGCGATCGTCGCAACCGCGCTGCCGCTCGTCGCGGTGCGTTTCGCCAAGGGCCAGTTCGTGACCGGGGCGTTTTTCGTGCTGCTGCTCTCGCTCGTCGCGACGGCGTGCTTCGTCGCGTGGACGGCGATACGCCACAAGCGCGACTGGCACCGCTTCACCGGCCGCGGTTATCGCGCGCTGATGCTGTCGAACTTCGCCGCCGGCACCGCCGTGACGGTGCTCGGCACGATCTACTCGCGCTGGATCTTCGTCGCGTTCGGCGTGTTCGGCGCGAAGCTCGGCTGGGACATGTGGAAGTTTCTGCGCGAGGAGACGAAGGCGCCGAACTGGTGGTTCGTGCAGCACTATCAGGCAATGATCGGCAACGGCATCGCCACGCACATCGCGTTCGCGCTGATCGGCCTGCCGCGCCTGTTTCCGGATGCGAGCACGGGCGTGCTCACCTACGTCGGCTGGCTCGCGCCGCTGGCGATCGGCATCACGACGCAGTACGTGCTCGATCGCAAGTACGTGAAGAAAACCGCGGCGGTGAGGCGCACGGCGCCCGCCGCCGTGTGAATCGCTTAGCGCCTGCGAACGACGGCGATGTCAGACGTCGCCGTCATTGAGCCAGCCTTCGCCGCTGCCGCGCTGCCAGACGGTGTCGGTCGCGAGCACGTCGCCCGCCGCGTGCGACGGCGCGTCGTGCAGGCGCGCGTAGATCGGCGTGAAGTCGGGCCGCGTCGCTTCCATCAGCTCTTCGTAGCTGTCGATGACGAAGTAGGTTTTCTGGTACGTGTCGATGCGGTAGCGCGTCTGCATCACGCGTTCGAGGTCGAAGCCGATGCGGTTCGGTGCGGGCGATTCGAGGCTGTAGATCGATTCGCCCTTCGAACTCACGATGCCCGCGCCGTAGATGCGCAGGCCCTCGTCGGTGCGGATCAGCCCGAATTCGACGGTATACCAGTACAGACGGGTCAGATTCTGCAGCGCTTCCGGCCCGATCGCCGCGGCCTTCACGCCGCCGGCGCCGTAGGCCTGCATGTAGTCGGCGAACACGGGATTGAGCAGCAGCGGCACGTGGCCGAACAGGTCGTGGAACATGTCCGGCTCGGCGAGGTAGTCGAGCTGCTCGGGCTTTCTGATCCACCAGGTCACCGGAAACCGGCGGTTCGCGAGATGCTCGAAGAACGTCAGTTCCGGCAGCAGCCCTTCGACGGCGATCAGCTCCCAGCCGGTCGCGGGCTTGAGCACGCGGTTGAGATCGGAAAAGCGCGGAATCGCGTCGGCCGTCATGTGCAGCCGTTCCTGGTTCGTCACGAATTCCTTCGCGGCGCGGCCGACGAGGATTTCGCGCTGGCGCTTGAACAGCGTCGCCCAGGTGTCGTGATCGACCGCCGTGTAGGTGTCCCACGGCTGCTCGATCACCGTGGTCGTATAGACCGGCACGTAACCCTTGTCGGTCATCTGATGTTCGACGCGGCGCGGGGTTTCCATGGCGGGCTCCTGGTGACGGTTGCTGCACGCAGTGTAGGCGCAGCGCCACGCAACAGGCTTGCTTTGTTGCACGATATGGCGGCTTCGGCGCAATATTCGTGCGTCATCAGCGAATACCGAGCAAGAAATGACTGACACCGGCCTGGACCGCACCGACCTGCGCATCCTCGAGGCGCTGCAGTCGGACGGCCGCGTCACCAATGCCGACCTCGCCGAGAAGGTGAATCTGTCGGCGTCGGCGTGCCTGCGCCGCGTGCAGCGGCTCGAGCAGGACGGCGTGATCACGGGCTATGCCGCGCAGGTCGATCCGCGCGCGGTCGGGCTCGGCCTGCAGGCGTTCGTGCGCGTGCAGCTCGGGCGGCACGACGCCGAATCGATCGCGCTCTTCGTGCGCCGTGTCGACGAATCGAAAGAAGTGGTCGCCTGCCATGCGCTGACCGGCGACATGGACTATCTGCTGCACGTCGTGGTCGAGGATCTCGACCACTTTTCGCGATTCCTGCTCGACCGGCTGCTCAACGAATCGGGCGTCGCCGACGTCAACTCGAGCTTCGTGCTGCGCACGGTGAAGCAGACGCACGCATTGCCGCTGGCCTGAATCGGGTCAGTGCAGCGTCGGCGGTTCGTCCTGTCCCTGTCGCGGCCGCACCGGAAAGAAGATCACGCGACCGCGCGGCTCGTCGTCTTCTTCGCCGCGCTGCCACAGCACCGGCACGTGGCCCGGCCGCGGCAGTTCCAGCTCGTTGCGCTCGCGTTCGCGCTCGGCCGCCTCGGCTTCCTCTTCGAGCTCCCAGCTCGGCTTCGGCTCGGGCGCCGGCGGGTCGAGCTTGCGCCACAGCACCGCCGCGAGCGCGCCGGCGACGGCGCCGGAGAAATGCGCTTCCCACGACACGTCCGGTTCGCGCGGCAGCACCGTCACCACCATGCCGCCGTAGAGGAAGAACGTCACCATCGCCACGACGATCGCGTTGCGGTCCTGGCGCAGAAGGCCCAGGAAGAACAGGTAGAACATCAGGCCGTGCGCAAGGCCGCTCGCGCCGAAATGCCATGACGGCCGGCCGATCAGCCAGATGCCGATGCCCGAGAGGATCCAGATCAGCGGCACGGCGCGCAGCGTGCCCTTCGGATAGTTGAACAGCGCCAGCGCGAGCATCACGAGGATCGGCACGCTGTTCATGATGAGGTGCTCGAACGATCCGTGCACGAGCGGCGAGGTCAGCACGCCGAGGAGGCCGTACCACTCGCCCGGC
Organism: Tahibacter soli; assembly: GCF_025717065.2. Lineage (GTDB taxonomy): Bacteria > Pseudomonadota > Gammaproteobacteria > Xanthomonadales > Rhodanobacteraceae > Tahibacter > Tahibacter soli. Next base: position 942,809 of record NZ_JAOVZO020000018.1, read on the forward strand.
CGCACGCCGAGCCAGTGGAACGACGACAGGCTCGCGATCTCGACGAGCTTGACGAGCCACAGCACGGCGACGAACGCGAGCGACACCCAGATCGCGAACTTCAGCTGCGGCAGGTCGCGCTTGGGCACGCGCGGGGCGGATTCGATGTCCATCGCGGCGAGGTTGGGGCGTGGCGATTCGGCGCAAGGGGGCAAACGAAATGCACACGACCGGCAAGCCCGATGCGCGCTAGGCTCGGGCGCATCCCTGGGGAGTACCACCATGCGTCTGATTCGCCTAGCCTTTCTCGTGTGCGCCGCGGCCGCCCTCGCGCCGGCGTTCGCCGACACCGCCGCCGACCAGCGCTTCACCGACCTCTACCAGCGCGAGTGGGCCTGGCGCCTCAAGCAGTATCCGACGATGGCGACGTCGGTCGGCTCGCACGACGACGACGACAAGCTCGGCCACGTCGACGCGAAGACGCAGGCGCAGCGCCTCGTCGCGCTCGAAGGCTACAAGAAGGAACTCGACGCGATCGACCCGAAGGCGCTGTCGCCCGAACAGCGCACGAACTACGCGATCTACGCCGCGCAGCTCGCCAATTCGATCGACGGCATCAAGCTCAAGGCCTACCTCATTCCGATGACGTCGGATTCGAGCTTCTACGCCGACCTGCCGATGATGGCCGAATCGCATCCGTTCGCGACGAAGCGCGACTACGAGAACTACATCAAACGCCTGGAAGCGGTGCCGGGTCTGTTCGACGAATACACCGTGCTGCTCAAGGAAGGCATCCGCACCGGCATGACGCTGCCGCGCGTGGTGCTCGACGGCCGCGACGCGCCGATCCGCAAGGTGGCCGAGCTCAAGGACGTCACCGAGAGCCCGTTCTACGCGCCGTTCAAAACGTTCCCGCCGTCGGTCAGCGTCGACGACGCGAAGAAGCTCGCCGCCGACGGCGAGCGCGCGATCCGCACGGCGGTCGTGCCGGCGTACGCGAAGCTGCTGAAATTCTTCACCGGCGAATACATGCCCAAGGCGCGCCAGACGCTCGGCGCGTACTCGCTGCCGAACGGCAAGGCGTTCTACCAGTCGCAGATCCGCGAATACACGACGCTCGATCTGTCGCCGGAAGAAATCCACAAGATCGGCGTGTCGGAAGTCGCGCGCATTCGCGCCGAAATGGAAAAAGTGAAGAACGACGCCAAGTTCGACGGCGACTTCGCCGCGTTCCTGAAGTTCTTGCGCACCGATCCGCAGTTCTACGCCAAGACGCCGCGCGAACTCCTGATGCACGCGAGCTACTACGCCAAGCGCATCGACGGCATGCTGCCGAAATACTTCGGCAAGCTGCCGCGCATCCCGTACGGCGTCGCGCCCGTGCCCGAGGCGATCGCGCCGTACTACACGACCGGCCGCTACAGCGGCCCGCCCGAAGGCGGCAAGGGCGCGGGTTTCTACTGGGTCAACACCTGGAAGCTCGAAGCGCGGCCGATCTACGCGCTGCCCGCGCTGACGCTGCACGAGGCGGTGCCGGGTCATCACCTGCAGGGCGCGCTCGCGATGGAGCAGGGCGAGCAGCCGCCGTTTCGCCGCTACAGCTACATCTCGGCGTTCGGCGAGGGCTGGGCGCTGTACACCGAGCACCTGGGCGTCGAAATGGGCGTGTACGAGACGCCGTACGACCACTTCGGCCGCCTGACCTACGAAATGTGGCGCGCCTGCCGCCTCGTCATCGACACCGGCGTGCACGCGATGGGCTGGACGCGCGAGGCGTCGCTGGCGCTCCTGCGCGACAACACGGCGCTGTCCGAGCACGAGATCACGACCGAAGTCGATCGCTACATCAGCTGGCCGGCTCAGGCGCTCTCGTACAAGCTCGGCGAGCTCAAGATCCGCGAACTGCGGGCGAAGGCCGAAAAGACGATGGGCGAACGCTTCGACCTGCGCGCGTTCCACGACGCCGTGCTGTCGCTCGGCTCGGTGCCGCTGCCGGTGCTCGAGGCGCGCGTCGACGACTTCATCGCCGGCAAGTAGCCGCGCGCGGCCGACGCACGGCGAAAAACGCCGCGCGTGGGTCCACGGAGGTAAATCCTTGTAAACGCTGCCGTAAGGCGGCGTGTGCGCCGTTGCGCCGCTGTCGGCCTTGCAGTTAGATGATCGCAGCGGTCGCGGTCGTTCGACGCGAGGGTCGGGCAGGAGCCCATCCCCGGCGTCGGGCAAAGGGGGCGCATGCTCTTCGATGTGCGCACGGCGATGTTCCTGGCGGCGTTCATCACGCTGATGCTCGCCGTGTGCCTCGCGGCGACGCTCAACCGCCAGGAACCTCCGGTCGCCGGCGCCGTCGCCCTGTGGGTGCGCGCGACCGCGCTGCAGCCGTTCGCGTGGCTGCTGCTCGCGCTGCGCGACTACGTGCCCGACGTCTGGTCGATCGTCCTCGGCAACGCGCTCATCTGCTTCGCCTATGCCGAGTATCCGCGTGCGCTGCGGCTGTTCACGCGCGGACACGCCGGTTCGCCGCTGCCGCATTTCGTCGCCGGAGCGACGCTCGCGCCGGTCGCGGCATTCACCTGGATCTGGCCGAGCGTGGCTGCGCGTACCGTGGCCACGTCGCTGGCGATCCTCGTGCTGTTCGCGCTGGCCGTGTCCGCGCTCGTGCGCGGCACGCCGCGACCGCTGCCGCGCAGCCATGCGATCACCGCCGCGGCGTTTTTCGTCGGCGCATTGTTGCTGGGCGTGCGCGCGGCGTTCGAAGGCTTCACGCACACGCCGCTGACGAGCGGCACCGCGGTGACGCCGATGCAGGTGCTGATCTTCGGTTATTCGGCGCTCGCGCCGGTGCTCATGACGTTCGGCTTCGTGCTGATGTGCAACGACCGCATGCGTGCCGAACTCGAACGGCTCGCCGCGACCGATCCGCTGACCGGCGTATGGAACCGCCGCATGCTCGAGCAGCTCGTGACGAGCCAGCTCGCCGACGCGCGCCGGCATTTCCGGCCGGTGTCGGCGCTCCTGATCGATGCCGACCATTTCAAGCTGATCAACGACGGCTTCGGGCACGACGTCGGCGACGCCGCGCTCAAGGCGCTCGCGGCCGACGTGCGCAGCCACCTGCGGCCGGGCGACCTGATCGGACGGCTCGGCGGCGAGGAATTTCTGGTGGTGCTCGCCGGCGCGGCCTCGGCCGAGGCGGTGGCCGTCGCCGAGCGCCTGCGCGAGAGCGTCGCGGCGCTGGCGATCGATGTGCACGGCATCGCGCTCAAGCTCAGCATCAGCATCGGCGTCGCGACGCTCGCCGATACGAGCCACGATTTCGGCGCGCTCGTGCGCCGCGCCGACGAGGCGATGTACGAGGCCAAGCGCGCCGGCCGCAACCGGGTGTCGCTCGCGATGCGGCCGGCGGGAGCCGTGCAAGCCGTTACAATGGCGCGATGAACACGCCCAATCCCGTCGTACAGCTCAAGATCGAACGCCGCTCGAACCATCCCTGGATCTTCCAGAAAATGGTCGAAAAACCCGACCCGCGCCCGAAACCCGGCTCGGTCGTCGATATCTACGACCGCGACGGCACCTTCGCCGGCCGCGGCTTCTACAACGGCCACTCGCGCATCGCGCTGCGCGTGCTGACCGAAGACCCGGACGAGCCGGTCGACGCCGCGTTCTTCGAGCGCAAGATCGGCCAGGCCGTGCGACTGCGCCGCGACGTGCTCAAACTCGACGCCGTGACCGACGCGTACCGCCTGATCCATTCCGAAGGCGACGGTCTTTCGGGCCTCGTCGTCGACCGCTTCGCCGACACGCTCGTCGTCGAATACTTCTCGGCCGGCATGTTCAAGCAGCGCGACCTGATCCGCCGCTGCCTGCTCGATCACTTTCCGGACAGCCAGATCTACGCGTTCGCCGAAGAACACGTGCAGAAGCAGGAAAGCTTCGACTGCGCCACGCCGCCGACGCCCAGGCCGACCGTGATCGTCGAGCACGGCGTGCGCTTTCACGCCGCGCCCGGCACGAAGCACAAGACCGGCTTCTTCGTCGACCAGCGCGACAACCGCCACCAGCTCGCGCAGTTCTGCGAAGGCAAGCGCGTGCTCGACCTGTGCTGCAACTCCGGCGGCTTTGCGATCTACGCCAAGACGATCGGCGGCGCCGGCGAGGTGGTCGGCGTCGATCTCGACGAGGAGATTCTCGAAGTCGCCGAACAGAATGCACGTTTGAACAAAGCGAAGATCCGCTTCGTGCAGGCCGACATCTTCCACTGGCTGCGCGACGTCGCCTCGGGCCGCGCCGAGCAGTTCGACGTGGTGGTGCTCGATCCGGCGAAGATGACGCGCGACCGCGAGCAGGTGATTCCGGCGCTGAAAAAATACCTCGACATGAACAAGCTCGCGCTCGGCGCGGTCAAGCCGGGCGGCATCTTCCTCACGTGCTCGTGCACCGGTCTCGTCAGCGAGGAGCAGTTTCTCGACATGCTGCGCCGTGCCGCTTTCTACGCGAACCGCACGGTGCAGGTGCTCAAGGTGGCCGGCGCCGGCATGGACCATCCGTTCATGGCGCACGTCGGCGAAAGCCGGTATCTCAAAGCGGTGTTCTGCCGGGTCGAATGACGCCGGCGGGGTTCGGACGAACACGAAAACGCCGGCATTCGCCGGCGTTTTTCGTGCGCGCTTCAGGCGCGTTTTATGAGACTGATGAGGAACAGCAGGATCACCGCGCCGATGAACGCGTGGATGATCGCGCCGAGCCAGCCGCCGCCGATGACGATGCCGATCCTCGGCAGCAGGAAGCTCGCCAGGAACGCGCCGAGTATGCCGACGACGATGTTTCCGACGATGCCCAAACCGCGTCCGCGCATGACCGTCGCCGCCAGCCAGCCCGCGATACCACCGATCAACAACGTGATGATCAACGCTTCTACCGACATGATCCGTTCTCCGTCCGAGTGGATATCCACGGCGGCCATCAACGATCGTTCGTCGCGATTCCCCCTGCAACGCCCGGCCGCTTCCGCCGAACACGCCCCCGGAGCCGCACGTTACACAGTTGTGTGAATGCGGTCACGTAAACTTGTGCGGAGGGCCGCGGGCCGTCAGGAATCGCGCGGAATGGCCTTCGGCGCGGCTGCCGTGGCGGCTGCGCGTTCCCGTTTCGCTTTTTCGCGAATGTGCGCCAGCACCTCGGGCGTCAGCAGCGCCGTATCGGGACGGGCGTTCTGTTCGATGCGCCGCGCCGCGAACGCGAACACCGCGCAGAACAGGCTGATGCCGGCGATGGCCAACATGACGGCGAGCACGCCGGGCGACGAAGTGAGAAACGAGACGGTCATAGCAAGGACGGCCAAGGCGACCCACAACCAGCGCATACTTCGACTCCGCGTAAAGACCGCTCTGCAAGGCTGCCGCATGATAACGCAGGCTCCGGCGCGCGCCGTGCCGACGGTCGCCCGGATTGACGCTGTGGTCCGCCGATGACGCGCCGGCCCGAAACCGCCGTGCGCGTCGGCATCACCGCGCGCCTCGCGCGCGGCGACGCGCATGCGCTTGGCGCCCGCCGCAAGGATCTGCTCGGCGCCGAATCGGGACTCGTCAACAGCGTCTGCGAAGCCGGCGCGCTGCCGCTCGTGCTGCCGTGGCCGCGCGGGCTCGATGCGGCCGTCGCGCGGCATCGGGCCCATGCGGCGGCCGATGCGATCGACGCGCTGATCGTGCAGGGCGGCGCCGACGTCGCGCCCGAACTGTTCGGCGAAAAACCGCTGCGGCCGGAATGGGCCGGCGACGCCGACCGCGATCGCTACGAAATCGCGCTCGTCGAACGCGTGCTCGCGCAAGGCAAGCCGGTGCTCGGCATCTGCCGCGGCTGCCAGCTGCTCAACGTCGTATTCGGGGGCAGCCTGCACCAGGATCTTTCGTTGCAGCGCGAAGGTTCCATCGTGCATTCGAATCCCGTGGTCTACGAGGCGCATACGCATGCGGTGCGTCTTGCGTCCGGCGGTCTCGTCGCGACGCTGCACGGCCGCGAGCGCGGCGACGTCGCGTCGGCGCATCACCAGGGCATCGCGCGCCTGGGCGCCGGCCTCGTCGCCGAGGCCTGGTGCGTCGACGACGATCTGATCGAGGCCGTACGCACGGATGCCGGCTGGGCCGTCGGCGTGCAGTGGCATCCGGAGCTGCATGCCGACGACGCCGCGCTGCTCGACCGCCTGCCGCTGTTCGCGGCACTCGTCGCTCGCGCGGCAGCTTAACGTCATCTTTACCTGGCCGTAGTGCGACACTATCGCTACGAAGCACGTCGTGCTCGGGCGTAGGTTGCGTAGGTCAAGGATTGTATCTGTGCATTTGAATACCACGCCGAGCGGATTCGGCACGGCCGCCGAGCCGTTGTGGCGCGGCAAGGGGCGCACGCTCGAGCGGCTGGCGCCGCAGCTGCTGTGCAGTCGCGTGCCGCAGGGACTGTGCCTGTCGGCCGCGCAGTGGCGCGCGTCGCGGGCCGAGTGCGTGCGCCGGGTGCAGCGCCGGTTCGGTGCGAGCCTCGTGGCGGTGCGCAGCTCGCGCGACGGCGAGGACGCGCCGGGCGAATCGCAGGCGGGCCGCTATCGGTCGTGCCTGGATGTCGCCGTGGCCGACGGCGCCGCGGTGGCCGCCGCGATCGACGCGGTGTTCGCGAGCTATCGCGGCGCGCGCGCGTGGGACGACGTGCTGGTACAGGCCATGGTGGCGCCGCGGATCGTCGCGGTCGCCGCGACGCACGCGATCGAAGACGGCGCGCCGTACTACGTGTTCAGCCTGGGCGACGGTGCGCGCACCGACGCGGTGACGCGCGGCGACGCGCCGGTGCGCACGGTCTATCTCGCGCGCGATGCCGAGCCGCCGCGCGACGGTGACGTCGCGCGGCTCTACGACGCGTTGCGCGAACTCGAACGCCTGTGCGGCGGCGAGCCCGTCGAAGCCGAGCTCGCGCTCGTCGACGCGCAGACGGTTCTGCTGCAGGTACGTCCGCTCAACGTCGCGCTGCCCGACCCGCGGCCCGCGCGCGCGCGCCGGACCGCGCTCGAGCGGGAGCGGCGCGACCTCGCAGACGCACCGACGGCATGCCTGGGCGAGCGCCGCATGCTCGCGCTGATGCCCGACTGGAACACGGCCGAACTCCTCGGCGCGCATCCGCGACCGCTCGCGCTGGATCTGTTCTCGCGGCTCGTCGGCGGCGCGGCATGGCGCCGCGCGCGCGCGGCGCTCGGCTATCGCCGTGTCGGGCGCGTCGACCTCGTCGCGCCGTTCGCGGGCCGGCCCTACGTCGACGTGCGCGCGAGCGCGAACTCGCTGTTGCCGGCCGCGCTCGACGCGACGAGCGGCGCGGCCGTCGTCGATGCGTGGCAGGCGCGGCTCGTCGCGCAGCCGGCGTTGCACGACCGCTACGAATTTTCGATCGCGCAGACGTGCCTCGATTTCGATTTCGACAGTGCGTGGCACGCACGCTACGGCGGCGTGCTCGACGCGCCGCGTCTCGCCGCATACCGCGACGCGCTGCGCGAGCCGACGCGACGCTGTCTCGACCTTGCCGCGCTGCGCCGCGCGCAGTCGCATCTGGCGCGGCTGCCGCGACGCTGCGACACGGCCGATCCGTCCGCATTGCTCGACGCGGCCGAACACGACGGCGCGCTGCCGTTCGCGCTGCTCGCGCGCCAGGCGTTCGCCGGCGAAGCGCTGATGCGCTCGGCGCTTGCACGCGGCGCGCTCGCGCCGGAGCGCCTGGCGCTCTTGCAGCAATCGTGCGTCGGCGCGACGCGCGAGCTGCTCGAACACGGCGGCGACGTGCGCCGGCGCTACGGCTTTCTGCGCGCCGGCACGTTCGAGATCGCGACGCAGTGCCTGGCGCATCTGGAACTCGCGCCGCTGTCGCCGGGCGCCGCGCCGCAACCGGCCGCGCCGTTCGTGCTCGCGCCGCGCGAACGGCGCGCGATCGACCGGCTCATTGCCGAAGCCGGGCTCGGGCTCGACGCCGACGCGCTGGTCGCGCACTACCGCCTCGCGCGGCAGGCGCGCGAGCACGGCAAGTACGCGCTGTCGCAGGCGGTGTCGTGCGTGCTCGAACGCATCGCCGATCTCGGCGCGCGACAGGGCCTCGACCGCGAAACGCTCGGCTGGCTCGCGCTCGCCGAGCTCGACTTCGAGGCGCCGGCGCGGCTGCGGGATATCGCCGACGCGGCGCGCACGCGACATCGCGTCGATGCGCTGCTGCGACTGCCGCCCGTGCTCGACCCGCGCGCGCCGCTCGATGTCGTCGCGATCGACGCCGGCACGCCGACGTTCGTCGGCGCCGGCCGCGCGTCGGCACGGCTCCTGCGCGTCGACGCATCGACGCCGCCGGCCGCGGTGCCGCACGGCGCGGCGCTCGCGATCGAAAGCGCCGATCCGGGCTTCGACTGGATCTTCACGCGCGCGCCGGCCGCCCTGATCACGGCCTACGGCGGACCGAACTCGCATATGGCGATCCGCTGCGCGGAGCTGCGCGTGCCGGCCGTGCTCGGGCTCGGCATCGAGCGCTGGCGGCGCATCGCCGCCGCCGATCACGTCGTCGTCGACGCGGCGAGCCAATCCCTGACGCCATGGAGGCACGACGAATGACGGTCACCGACTGGGACTACAGCGCGCTCGCCGCGCACTACGACAAGCGCGCGCCCTACGCCGGCGCCGCGCTCGACGCGCTCGTCGCGGCGCTCGCGCTGCCGGCCGGCGTGCGCGTCGCCGACATCGGCGCCGGCACGGGCCGCCTGGCCGTGCCGCTCGCCGAACGCGGCCTCGACGTGACCGCGGTCGAGCCGAACGACGCGATGCGCGCGATCGGCGCGCGCCACGCACGTGCGACGCTGCGCTACGTCGACGCGACCGGCGAAGCCACCTTGCTGCCCGGCGGCGCTTTCGCGCTCGTGAGCTACGGGTCGTCGTTCAACGTGCTCGATCCGGCGCGCGCGCTCGCCGAAGCGTCGCGCCTGTTGCCCGCGGGCGGCGCGATCGCGCTGATGTGGAATCACCGCGATCTCGACGATCCGCTGCAGCGCGACATCGAAGCGGCGATCCGCCGGCGCGTGCCCGACTACGCCTATGGCACGCGGCGCGCCGATCCGACCGCGGACATCGACGCGAGCGGCGCGTTCGATCGCGTGCGCACGATCGAACGCCGCTTCTTTCACCGCACGGGCGGCGCCGACTTTCTCGACGGGTTTCGCGCGCACGCGACGCTCCTGCGCCAGGCCGGCGACGCGCGCGACGCGGTACTCGCCGACATCGCGGCGCTCGCCGGCGAAGGCGCGCTCGACGTGCCGTTCGCCACGCGCATCTGGTACGCGCGCAAGCGCTCGCGCTGATGCACGCGGTGATCCTTGCGGCCGGTAGCGGTTCGCGCATGGGGCGGTTCACGCGCACGCGGCCGAAGGCGATGCTCGCGCTCGCCGGACGCAGCCTGCTCGCGTGGCAGCGCGGCGCGCTCGCGACCGCCGGCATCGACGAGACGACCGTCGTCACCGGCCACGCGCACACGGCGGTGCACGCCGACGGATGCCGCATCGTCCACAATGCCGACTGGGCCGACAGCGGCCCGATCGCGTCGCTGCGCTGCGCGCGGCCCGCGACGCTCGGCGACGTGCTGCTCGTCTACGGCGACGGCGTATTTCATCCGTCGTTCGCGCACGCGCTCGCGGCGTCGCGCGCCGACGTCGCGATCACGGTCGACCGGCAATGGCGCGCGCTGTGGAGCCGCCGTTTCGACGACGTGCTGGCCGACGCCGAATCGCTGCGCCACGCCGACGGCCGCTTGATCGAAATCGGCCGGCGCGCGACCGACGCCGCGGCGATCGAAGCGCAGTTCACCGGCCTCGTGCGCTTTTCGGCGGCCGGCTGGGCGCACGCCGAACGCGCGCTCGCGGCGCTGCCCGAAGAACGGCAAAGACGCATCGACACGACCGCGCTGCTGGCGCTGCTGCTCGAGGCCGGCGTCGCGATCGAAACCGTCGCGGTCGACGGGCGCTGGTGCGAAGTCGACAGCGCGCGCGATCTCGCGCTGTACCGATTGCTCGCGCATCGCTCGCCGGGCTGGAGCCACGACTGGCGCTGGAGCGGCGCATGAGCGTGATCTGGATCACCGGCCTCGCCGGCGCCGGCAAGACGACGCTCGCGCGCGCCGTCGCGCGGCGTCTGCGCGAGACCGGCCGCGCGGTGCTCGTGCTCGACGGCGACGACGTGCGCCGCGCGCTCGGCGCGGCCGGTACGGGCTATGCGCGCGACGAGCGCCTGGCGATCGCCGGCCGCATCGCGGCGCTCGCGCGGCTCGCGAGCGCGCAGGGGCTCGTCGTCGTCGTGGCGACCATTTCCTTGTTTCACGAAATCCACAACGCCAATCGCGCCGGCGGCGCCGACTACTACGAAGTGCTGCTCGACTGCGCGTCGGCCGTACGCGCGGCGCGCTCGCCGCTGTACGCCGACGCGGAACGCGGCGCGCGCGTCGGTGTCGAACTCGTCCCGGAATTTCCGGCCTCGCCGCATCTGACGCTCGACACCGGCGCCGGCATCGCGGCCGAAACCCTTTCGCTCACGCTCGTCGACGCCTGGGAGCACCGTCATGTTTGATGCGCGACCGCAGTTTCACGAATACCCGGACGTGCCGGGCTTCCCGGCGTTCGACGCCGAGATCGCGTCGTCGGAAATGCCGAGCGGCGCATCGTGGCTCGCCAACTGCCTGCTCGAACTCGGGGTATCGTTGTGGAAGCCTTGGGGCGCGGACATTGCAAGCCACTGGCGCGCGTGCGGACCGCGGCGCTTTCGCTACGCGAGCAAGGATGCGAGCTGGCGCGGCCTGCTGCCGAGCCTCGCCGACGGCCGCGAGTTCGCGTTTCGCGCCGCGCCGGTGCCGCGCGTGACGCATGCCTGGGCCGGCACCTACGGCGACGTGCCGCGCACGATCCTGTTCGTGCGCGACCCGCGCGACGCGCTGCATTCGCTGTGGCACCGCGCCCGTCGTGTCGGGCTCGTGCCCGACGACCAGGATTTCGGCACGTTCCTGCGCGAGCCGTGGTTCCACTATCCGATCGGCCGCGGCGACTTCCTGCTCGTGTGGCTGCGCGTGTGGCGCCTCGCGCTCGCCGGGCGCGAACACCTCGTGCTGCGCTACGAGGACTATCGCCGCGATGCCGCCGGCACGCTGCGCCGCGCGCTGGCGTTCCTGCGCATCGAGGCCGCCGACGCCGACGTCGAACGCGCGCTGGCCGCGTCGGATTTCGAAGCCGCGCGCGCGGCCGAGGCGCAGATCGATGGAAATACCGCGCCGACGTTCAACCGCGCCGGGCTCGCCGAAGAATGGCGAGAGATTTTCGACGACGCGATGCACGCGGCCGTCGGCCCGCGCTACGCGTCGCTGTACGCGTGGCTCGGCTATGCGCCCGACGCGAGCGGCCTTGCGCCGCCGGCCGAACCGGAGCCCGACGCCGGGTGGATCGAGCGCATGCTCGTGGCCGCCGACACGCGCACATGGCGGCCCGAACGCGCGGCGCGCTTGCGCGAACGGCTGATCGCGGCGAGCATGGACCGCACTTCGGTCTGATGTCGGTGCGATGGAATCCTTGCAGCAGATGGCGCTCGCGGCGGGTCTTGCGTGGGCGAGCGGAATCCGCCTCTACGCCGCGGTGTTCATCGCGGGCCTGCTCGGCCGCTTCGACTGGGTGACGCTGCCGGCGGGCCTTGCGATGCTGGAGCACGACTGGGTGCTCGTCGCGTCGGGCGTCATGATGGTCGGCGAGTTCGTCGCCGACAAGGTGCCGGCGTTCGACTCGGTGTGGGACGCGCTGCACACGTTCATCCGCATTCCGGCCGGCATTCTGTTGTCGTGGGGCGTGTTCTCGGGCGCCTCGCCCGAACAGCAGTTCGCCGCGGCGCTCGTCGGCGGCGCGATCACGTCGGGCACGCACCTGGCGAAGGCCGGCACGCGCGCGCTGATCAACACGTCGCCCGAGCCGTTCTCGAACTGGGGCGCGAGCCTCACCGAAGACATCACGCTCGTCGGCGGGCTGTACCTCATCTGGCAGCATCCGCTGATCTTCCTGGCGCTGCTCGCGCTGTTCCTCGCGGCCGTCGCTTGGCTGCTGCCGAAGCTGTGGCGCGCGCTGCGTTCGCTCGCGCGGCGCATCTCGGGCGCGGCGCAACGAAACCCTGCGCAACGGAACCCGGCGTGACCGCGTCGCACTACACTTCGCCGGCCCTGAGTCCATCGAGAACACCGTGTCCGCACCCCGGCGCTATTTCGCGGCCGACCGCCTGATCGACCTTGCCGCGCGCGAAATCCGCGACGGCGAGACGACGCTCGACGTCGAGGCGAAGGTGTTCGACCTCATCGCGCTCCTCGTCGAACATCGCGACCGCGCGCTGTCCAAGCGCGAGATCGGCGATGCGCTGTGGGGCGACCGGCCGGTGACCGACGCGGCGCTGTCGCAGCTGTTGCGCAAGGCGCGCCGCGCGCTCGGCGACGACGGCGACACGCAGCGCGCGATCCGCACGGTGCACGGCCGCGGCCTGCAGTGGGTCGCGCCGGTCGTGCCCGCGGACGAACCCGAGCCGCCCGCGCCGCCGCCGGCCGAACCCGCGGCGCCCGCCGTCGCGCGGCGGCGCAACTGGCCGTGGCTGGTCGGCCTCGCGGCCGTGCTGGCGCTGCTCGCGCTCGGCTTCGTCTGGCGCCAGCAGCAGAACGCGCAGGCGTCGCCGGGCATGCCGCGCGTCGCGGTGCTGCCGCTCGTCGATCGCAGCGGCGAGGCCGAACTCGCCTGGACCGCGCGCGGCCTGATGGGGCTCATGACCGGCCTGATCGAACAGCCGTCCGCGGTCGAAGCGGTGCCGGCGTCCGACGTCGCGGCGATCGCGACCGACAACACGCTCGACGATGCGCAGCGCCTTGCCGCGCTCGCGCGCGCGACCGGTGCGACGCACGCGTTCGCGAGCGCGCTGAGCAAGGTCGGTACGGTCTACCGGCTCGACGTGCGCCTGATCGGCGCCGACGGCGGCGTGCGCACCGACGCGCTGCACGGCGCGTCGCCGGCCGAACTCGCGGCCGACGCCGCGGCCCGCGCGCGCGACTGGCTGCGCGGCCGCGCGCCGCCGGCGGCGACCGCGGCGCAGGCCGGCATCCGCGATCCGTTTCTCGCCGAGGCGTACGCGCGCGGCCTCGACGCGCAGCTGCGCGGCGACAACGCCGGCGCGAAGAAATACTTCGACATCTGCGTCGACCACGATCCGCAGCTGTTGTGGCCGCGTCTGCGCCTGGCCGTCGCGCAGGGGCTGACGAACGAGGCCGACGCCGGCGTCGAGAACGCAACGCGCGTCGCCGCGGCCGCGCGCGAGCGCGGCGACGCCGAAGTGCTCGTCGAAGCATTGCGCCAGCTCGGCGCCGCCGCGTACCGGCGCGGCGACATGGACGCGGCGACGGCGCATCTCGACGACGCGCTCGCGCGCGTGCCGGCCGGCGCGCCGGCGCGGCTGACGATCGACCTCCTCGTCGGCTACGGCGCGATCGACGACGAGCGCGGCCGGCCGCGCGAGGCGCGCGCGCATCTCGAACGCGCGCTCGATCTTGCGCGCACCAGCCGCGACCGGCGCCGCGAAGCGAACGTGCTGACGAATCTCGCCGCGGTCGAAAACGCCGAAGGCGACGCCGCCCGCGCGATCGCACGGCTGCGCGAAGGGCTCGATGTCGCGCGCGCGGCCGGCGACGGCTATCTCGAAGGCGCCACGCTCGGCAATCTCGGCGGCGCCGAATTCAACGCGGGCCATCTGTTGCCGGCGACCGCCCTGCTCAAGCAGGGCCTTGCGATCGCCCGCGCGCGCAACGACCGGCAGCTGCAGGTGCTGACGGCGGTGCTGCTGTCGTGGTCGCTGGCGACGTTCGACCGCGCGGAACCCGCAACGCAGCTCGCGCAGCAGGCGCTCGCCGTCGGCGAGCGCGAAAACAACGCGTACTGGCAGGCCGAGGCGCAGTGGGCGCTCGCCAACATCGCCGCGCGTGGCGGCGACTACGCGCAGGCGCTGACCCGGCTCGACGACGCGCGCACGCGCTACGACGCGGGCGGCATGCAGCGCAACGCCGCGCAGGTGCTGGCCGAGACGGTCGAGATCGCCGTGCGCGCGGGTGTCGCAAGCCGCGCGAGCGACGCGGCCGACGCCTATCGCCGGCTCGTCGCGGCGGCGCCCGACGACGCGCCGCTCAAGGCGCGCGTGCCGGTCATCGACGCGCAGCTGCGCTGGGCCGCCGGCGAGCGCGCCGCCGCCGCCGCCGCGCTCGCGCAGTTTCTCGACGCGCGCGGCAACGATCGAGGCCCGGCCGCGCAGGCGGCGTTGTTCCAGCTCGGCCGCTGGCAGCTCGAACTCGGCCAGGCCGACGCGCTGCTGCGGCGTCCCGAATGGGCGACGTGGACCGGCCAGCATCCCGACGCGCTGCAACTGCGCATCGACGCGCTCGCCGCCACGGGCGATGCCGTTGCCGCGCAGGCCGAGCGGCAGCGGCTCGCGGCGCTGCGTGCGGCGCCGGAACTTGCCGTCGATCCCGCGCTGCTCGCGGCACCGAACTGAGAAGTTCATCACACTTTGCGGCGCGATTCGCGCACGCGACCGCTGACCAGTGCGACGCGGAACGCGTCGCGCGATGTCCGCAAACTTCGCCTCCACACGCTTAACGGCGTAGCCCGATCCACGGGCGGGAGGAGAACCCTGATGCAAACCCTCAAGCACTTCGCCGGCGCCGCGCTGCTCGCGCTCGGTTTCAACGCCGCCGCGGCGACGCCTGGCGATTTCGATCCGACGTTCGCGTTCGGCGGCTACAACGCGGTCGGCTACGGCGACTACGCGGTCGGCGACGATCTCGCGGTCGACCGCGCCGGCTACATCTACACGGCCGGCACCGACACGACCGGCGGCACGGTCACGCCGATCCTGACGAAGTACAAGCCCGACGGTTCGCTCGACGCGAGCTTCGGCGTCGGCGGTTTCGCGACGCCGGCGGTCGTGCCGCCGAACGTCATGCCGTACGCGGCGCTCGTGACGTTCCGCGACTACCTGTTTCAACTCGTCAGCGCCGACGACAAGTTATACGTTTACGCGTTCGATACGAACGGCACGCCGCAGGCGTGGTTCGGCACGGGCGGCGTTTCGGTCGTGACGATCGGCACCGGCATCTATCCGGTGCTCGACATCGCACAGTGGGGCAACAACCTCGGCATCGCCGCGAGCGCGCGCAATCCGGCGACCGGCAATTTCGACTTCGTCGTCGTGCAGATGAGCCTGTCGGGCGCGCTGCTGCCCGGTTTCGGCAGCGGCGGCGTCGCGTATTCGCGGCTCTACACCGGCGCCGGCGCGCGCAACCGCCTGACCGGCCTTGCGTTCCAGCCCGACGGGCGCATCGTCGCGGCGGGCCGCGCGGCGAAACCGGGCGACAGCTACGACTACGTCGTCGCGCGCTATCGTCTCGACGGTACGCTCGATCCGACGTTCGCGGCCGGCGGCCTGCGCCGCATCGGCTTCGGCGACAACGACTACGGCCGCCGCGTCGCGATCAAGCAGGACGGCCGCATCGTCGTGACGGGCAGCGCCTGCAAGTGGATCGACCCCGCGACCGGCGAGGAATACTGTCAGCTCGGCGCCGCGCAGTTGAAGACCGACGGCAGCCTCGACGCCGGCTTCGGCACGGCCGGCAAGATCACCTGGGATCTCGGACGCAAGGGCGTCACGGTCACCGACTTCGTGCTCGACCCGCGCGAGCGCCCGGTCGTCGTCGGCCAGCATCACATCGACACGGACAAGTCGACCGCGTTCGTCGCGCGGCTCAAGACGAACGGTGCGCTCGACGTCGGCTACGGCGGCGGCGGCTGGGTCGACGTGACCTACGGCTACGACGCGAACGCGAACGGCGGCGTCAAGGTGTATCCGTCGACCGGCCAGATCGTCACCGCCGGCACGACGATCAAGATCGTCGATCCGACGACGAGCTACGCGCTGACGACCGTCGCGCGGCACGAGAACTGAGGGAAACGCGCGGCGACAGGATGCCGGCCGCGCGGGGATGGCGAGGGATCGCGGCAGGATGCATGGCTTCGGTGGCGCGCGCAGGAAGCGGGCGCGCGCTACCGACCTTTCTGCAGGACCTGCGGCACCTGCGGGTTCGCGTACAGCTGCTCGGCGCGATTGAACAGCACCCAGCTGGTCGCGATGTATTTGTCTCCGCCTTTCGGCATATTGCCGCGGTGCGTGTGCGTGAATGCGGTCGGTGCGATCAGCAGCGATCCGATTTTCGGCACGATGCGGCGTTCCTGGTACAGAAACTCCGTCTCGCCTTCGGCAAAACCCTCGTTGAGATAGACCGACCACAGCACGACGCGATGCAGCGTCTCGCCGTTGTCGGCCTTCGGGTACAGCTCGCAGTGCCAGTACGGATAGCCGCCCTGGTCGGCGATGTACTTCTGCAAATTGATGCTGCCGGGGCGGAACACGCGAAAGACCAGCGCATTGAGCGTCGCGTCGTCGAGCGCGGCCACGCGTTCGGCGTCGAGCGTCGCGAGTTCGCCGGTCTTCGGGTCGGGCATCTGCAGCTGCAGCGGCGCGAGCACCGCGTGCGCGTACTTGCGCAGGTACGACTTCAGGCCCGCGAGCATCGCCATGTTCAGCGTCTGCTCGATGTCGCCCCAGCCTTCGCGGCCGGAGATGCGGATGTCCCAGCTGTCCTTGAGTTTGACGTTGACGCCGCTGCCGGTTTCGCCGCGCTGTGCCTGGCCGCTCGCGTCGAAGCGCTGCACGATGCGCTTGCACGTGGCGGCGTCGAGCGCGCCGTCGTAGACCTCGATGAAATCGGGATGCGCCATCAGCGGGCCTCGTCGGCGTCGAGGTGGTAGCGCGTGGCGACGTCGACCTCGTTCTTCGAACCCAGAAACACCGGCACGCGCTGGTGCAGCGCCGTCGGCACGAGATCGAGGATGCGTTCGCGCCCGGTCGTCGCGGCGCCGCCGGCCTCCTCGACGATGAACGCCATCGGGTTCGCCTCGTACATCAGGCGCAGCTTGCCGGGCTTGTCCGGTTCCTTCCTGTCCCACGGATAGAGGAACACGCCGCCGCGCGTCAGGATGCGGTGCACGTCGGCGACCATCGAGGCGACCCAGCGCATGTTGTAGTCCTTGCCGCGCGGACCGTCCCTGCCCGCGAGCAGCTCGTCGATATAGCGTTGCACCGGCGCGTCCCAGTGGCGCCGGTTCGACATGTTGATCGCGAATTCCTTCGTGTCGGCCGGAATGCGCACGTTGCGCGTGGTCAGGATGAAGCTGCCCAGTTCGCGGTCGAGCGTGAAAACGTGCGTGCCGTGGCCGAGCGTGAGCACGAGCACCGTGCTCGGACCGTACACCGCGTAGCCGGCCGCGACCTGCGCCGTGCCGGGCTGCAGGAAGTGTTCGGCGGCCGGGTGCGTCACGTCGTCGGGACAATGCAGCACCGAGAAGATCGTGCCGACGGAAATGTTCACGTCGATGTTCGACGAGCCGTCGAGCGGATCGAACAGCAACAGATAGTTGCCCTTCGGATACACGTCGGGAATCGGCTGCGGGTCTTCCATTTCCTCCGACGCGCACGCGGCGAGATGGCCGCCCCAGGCGTTGGCCTGCAGGAGGATTTCGTTCGACAGCACGTCGAGCTTCTTTTGCGCCTCGCCCTGCACGTTGCCGGTGCCGGCGTCGCCGAGCACGCCGCCGAGCGCGCCTTTGCCGACTGCGATCGAAATGCGCTTGCACGCGCGCGCGACGACTTCGATCAGAAGACGCAGATCGGCCGGCAGATGCTGCCGCGCGCGCTGTTCTTCGATCAGGAACTGGGTCAGCGAAATGGCTTCGGGCATGGGCGGGGGCGAATGAACGAGCGGAACCGCGATTGTCCTCCGCGGCGGCCCGGACGCGCTACCATCGCCGGCTTGTCCGTCCATGTGCCGAGATCCATCATGCGTTCGACTGTATTCAGACTCGTTCCGTGGGCCTTGTTCGCCGTCGTACTGGCGAGCTGCGGGCACCCGACGAAACGCCCGGCCGAACCCGCGGCCGGGGGCGAACCGCCGCCGTTCAGCGTCGAGCACTTGAAGCGCGATCTCGCGCTGCCCGAATCGGTCGTACGCATCCGCATCGACAATCCGCACGGCAGCGTCGCCGTGCGTCAGGTCGACAAGCCGCTGCTCGGCACGTACGAGGTCGTCCAGCGCATCGGCGCGCGGCCGGAGGAGCCGCAGGTCGCGCTCGCGATCGAGAACGATACCGCCGTGCTCAAGGTGACGTACGCGTCCGACACGCACGGTGGCGCCGACCGTCTCGTCGACGGCCATCGCAAGGGCCGCGTCGACCTCGGCGTGTTCGTACCGAAGGGGCCGCTCGTCGAGATCGCGACGACCTACGGCGACGTACTCGTGCGCCGCATCGCCAACGACATGGTCGTGCGCACGCGCGAAGGCCGCCTGACCGCGGCCGGCGCCGGCGCGATGGATCTGGCGACCGTGTCGGGCGAACTGCGCGCGTATCCGACGAGCGCGAAATGGGCGACGCCGATGCGCCTGGCGACGGATACCGGCAACGTGCTGCTCGAAGTGCCGGTGTCGGGCCCGATCGCGCTCGCCGCACGCACGCGCGGCCGGTTCACCGGCCCGTTCCGGCTCGCACCGGCGCCCCTTGCCGACGGCCGGCAGCAGGTCGAATGGCGTTCCGGCAGCGCGACTCAGCGCATCGACATCGACAGCGCGAGCGGCGATATCCATCTGATTGAGCACCGCTGAAGCGTCGATTGCTAGTTCGCGAGACTGATTTTGCTAGGTCCCAAAGCGTAAAAGACACTATCCCTAAAGAACTAGCCGTGATATCTAGCCACGCTGCCGGCAACGCCGGCATACGGCGGCAAGGCCAGGGGGGCCAGCCGCACGCGGATCCGGTCGACAGTCGCGACCGGATCGTTTTCCGTTCGTGGGAGGTGTCCGGTGATTGGGGCAAAACAGAGTTTGTGGATGGCGTTGGGCGTTGCGCTCAGCGGTGCGGTTCTGGCCGAACGGCCGATCAATCCGGTCGTCGACGCCGACGACGTGCCGGTCGTGCGCGGCGCCGAATCGCTCGGCACGGTCGTGCCGGAAGTGTTTCGCGTCCGACTCGCCGACCTGCCGCCGGCGCCTGAATGGCGCCCGGGCGATGCGTTGCTCGAGATTCCGCGCCAGCACTGGGAGTCGGTGCCGAACGACGCGCCGAAGCCGGTCAACCCGGCGTCGCCGTACGATCCGCTCGTGCCGCTGCAGTTCGACTTCTCGCCGCGCCGCGGCAACGGCTTCACGACGCCGCTCGTCAACGTCGCCGGCAGCGCGGCGCAGGTGTCGCCGCCGGATCCGACCGGCGACGTCGGCACGCTGCACTTCGTGCAGGCGGTCAACGGCAGCGGCGGCTCGGACATCCGCATCTATCGCAAGAGCGACGGCAGCTTCGTCCGCAACTTCACGTTGACGTCGCTCGGCGGCACCGGCGCGTGCGCGTCGGGCCTGGGCGATCCGATCATCCTGTTCGACGAACTCGCCAACCGCTGGGTGTTCACCGAATTCTCGCCGCAGTCGGGCAATTCGCTGTGCGTCTACGTCAGCGACACGGCCGACCTCGAAGCGCCGACGGTCACGTGGTACCGCTACACGTTCACGATGCCGTCGTTCCCGGACTATCCGAAATACGGCGTGTGGTCCGATGCTTACTACGTCGGTGCGAACGAGAGCGGTACGAGCGGCGCGCGTCCGATCTACGCGTTCGATCGCACCAAGATGCTCGCCGGCCAGCCGGCGACGTTCCAGCGCCTGACGATTCCACGCCTGAACGGCTTCAGCTTCCAGATGATCACGCCGGCCGACCACGACGGCGCGACCGCGCCGCCGGCCACCGCGCGCGGCATCTTCATGCGCCACCGCGACGACGAGGCGCACAACGCGGGCTCGAACAATCCGACGCAGGATTTTCTCGAGCTGTGGCAGCTCAAGGTCGACTTCACGACGCCGGCGAACACCGCGCTGACCGGTCCGGCCACCATTCCGATCGCCGAGTTCAGTTCCGACCTGAACGGCCTGACCGCGTTCAACGCGTTTCCGCAGCCGAACGGCCAGAAGCTCGATCCACTGCGCGAACCGATCATGAATCGCCTCGCGTACCGCAACTTCGGTACGCATGAAGCGCTGATCGGCAACTTCGTCACCGACATCGACGGCAACGACACCGGCGGCATCCGCTGGTTCGAACTGCGCCGCACCGGCGGCATCGCGCAGCCGTGGACCCTGCACCAGGAAGGCACCTGGGCCGGCAGCGCCAGCCCGCAGGACGGCATCGACCGCTGGATGGGCGGCATCGCGATGGACGAGTCGGGCAATATCGCGCTCGCCTACAGCACGGTGCGCCAGAGCCCGGCGGTGTTCGCGAACCTCGCGTACGTCGGCCGCCTCGCCAACGATCCGCTCGGCACCATGACGACGCCCGAAACCGTGCTGATCGCCGGCACCGGCAGCAACGGCAACGAACGCTGGGGCGACTACCACCAGCTCGGCGTCGATCCGGTCGACGGCTGCACGTTCTGGTTCACGGGCCTGTACATGCCGACGTCGAGCAAGGGCACGCGCATCGGCGCGTTCAAGTTCGACGAATGCGGCCTGCCGACGTTCACGCTGGCCGGCGCCGACCTGACGCAACAGGTGTGCACCGCGAACGGCACGGCCAACCTCGACCCGATCTCGATCAACGTCGGCACGGTGCAGGGCTTCGCCGGCGCGGTGAACCTCGCGTTCGCCAACGCGCTGCCGACGGGCTTCTCCGGCAACTTCACGCCGGCGACGGTAAATCCGCTACCGGGCACCAGCACGCTGGCAATGGCGGTGTCGGCCGCCGCCGCCCCGGGCACGGCGACGATCGGACTGCAGGCCACTTCCGGCGCGATCACCAAGACGCTGAACCTCGTGACCGACGTCGCCACGATCACGCCGGCGGTGCCGACGCTCACCGCACCGGCCAACGGTGCGACGGGTGCGAGCGCCACGCCGACGCTGACCTGGACGAACGGTGCGCAGGTCGGCACGAGCGTCGTCGAAGTGGCGACCGACGCCGCGTTCGCGAACATCGTCTACTCGCAGAACGTCGCGGGCGGCGGCACCAGCGCGACGGTGTCGTCCGCGCTTGCGAGCAATACGCTGCACCACTGGCGCGTGCGTGCCGCGAACACCTGCGGCGTCAGCGCCAACTCGACCGTGTTCACGTTCAAGACGGCGCCGGCGCCGGGCGACTGCGGCGACACGTTCACCGCGCGCGCGGTGTTCGAGGACGGCGTCGAAGGCGATACCAGCGGCTGGACGACGAGCGTCGGCACCGGTTCGGCGAACTGGGCGGTCAGCACGGCGCGTCCGTACGCCGGCACGAAGTCGTGGCTCGCCAGCGACGTCACCGTGACGTCCGACCAGCGCCTGACGTCCCCGGCGATCGTGCTGCCGACCGGCGAGGCGCCGTTGACGCTGAGCTTCTACAGCGACCTCAATCTCGAACCGCGCGCGGCCGGCGGCTGCTGGGACGGCGGCATGCTGCAGATTTCGACCGACAACGGCACGACCTGGAGCCAGGTGGCGAACGCCGCGATGCTGACCGATCCGTACACCGGCGCGGCCGGCAGCGGCAACCCGGCCAGCGGTTCGCAGCTGTGGTGCGGCACGCGGCCGTACAAGAAGGCCGTCGTCGACCTCAACAGCTACGCCGGCCAGACCGTGCGCCTGCGCTTCCGCACCACGACCGACGGGTCGGAAGGCTTCGCGCCGCACGGCTGGTACGTCGACCAGGTGAAGGTGCAGAGCTGCGCCCTCCCGCTGCCCGACCTGATCTTCGCCAACGGCTTCGAGACGCCCACGCCGTAACGCGTGGTGCGCGGGCGGTCGCAACGCCGCCCGCGCCGTCGCATTCGGCCGCAGAGCCGGGATGTCCCACCGGAGTTGAGCCCGCGGTTCGCGCCGCGGGCTTTTTTATGCGCGGTTTGCGGGGTGCGTAACAATGCAGGCAACTTGATGTTGCAATTTCACACAACATACTGTTGCGTCTAGCGATTTGCCGTTCCTATCGTGAAGTCCCCTGAGCGAAGGAGCGTGCGTATGAAGTCTGCGACATTGTGGTCTTTGTTGTTCGGCGCCGGCCTGTGGTCCGGTGCGTCCGAAGCGGTGACGTTGCGGTCGCTCGCGTGCAACGGCTGCAGCCCGTTGCAGGAAGAGCAGAAGGCGCTCGCGTCGGTCAACCGCGGCTACCTGTTCGTCTACAACGTGGCGAACAAGCGCATTCGAAAGTTCGAAGTCGTGCTGATGGCCAGCGACAAAACGGCCGATCCGGCCGACGCGAAGGCACGCGCCGGCGCGACGCGCGTCGCCGCGACCGACGAGCCGGCCGCCGAAGCGGAATCGACGCTCGGCACCGTCACGCGCGAGCTGTGGGAATACGCGGTCGACGCGCCGGTCAAGCGCATCTTCGACAACATCGTCAGCGTCGAAAACCGCGTGCCGGGCGTACTGTCGGGCCAGCGCGCGCTCGAAGTGCCGATCCGCAACATCGGCCTGACACCGGGCGACCTCGGTCCGCGCCCGCACGATCCGCGTGACATCGCGTGGTATTCGAGCGGCCCGCGCGGCGCGCCGTACAACGACTTCATGGATCGCGTCCGCGACCAGCTGTCCGACCCGGCGGCCACCGAACGCATCAGCGACGAACTCGCGGACGCCGTGCACGGCATTCAGGGCCAGACCCGCGGCGTGTCGGTGGCGGTGGGCACCGACTCGATCGGCGTCGACATCAGCTGGGAGCGCATCGCACCGCAACTCGAGCTGAAACTGTGCGACGACAACGGCAGCTGCGTGACGCTGATCGTCAAGAAAGAAGGCAATTATGTACAAGTGACCTACGAAGGCGTGACCGACAAGCACAACGTGTCGCTGCCGACGCGCGAGCAGGCGCGCGGCATGGATCTCGAATGGCGCGCCAGTGGCCGAGAAGGCGCGAACGCCTACGCGAACTGGCTGCGTACCCGGCGCCTCGGCACCGTCGAATACATGGGTTCGAGCCAGACCGGCTGCCAGACCGGCTACATCCTCTCGTGCGTCCGGATCGAAGGCACGACGATGCTCGCGTGCCAGCTCCACTGTCGTTGACGGGCTCGCCCCTCTGAGCCCCGCGCCGCGGCTTGCCGCGGCGCGTTCGTTTTTGCGCCGACGAAGCGGGCCGATCGCTTGGTCACGTCTTGCGCCGGACTGCGTAGACCTCGGCGGAGGATGAATCAATCACCAGGAGACGCCGCAATGGAACCGCAAGAACGTTCGTTCGCAATACGAAGTCGCGCATGGCCCACAGGACTCGCCGCTGCCCTTGCGCTGTCGCTCGCCGCACATGCCCAATCCTCGCCCGATCCGCTCGCGCTGCGCGGCAGCGCAAGCGTTCCCGCCTACGTCGAGTACGACAAAAAGGTGCGCGCGTCCGAACAGCTCTCGCCACTCAGCGGCGAACTGTTTGGTGAAGATGTCTCGTCGTATACCGGCGCGACCGAGTTCAGCCACGTCGACATCGACATCCCCGGCAACAACGCATTGCCGGTACAGCTGCGCCGCCGCTTCGTCGTGAGCGCACTCGTGCCCGACCAGGCGCACGACCCGAGAGGCGGTCCCGGTAACGCGTTCGGCGGATTGGCGAACTGGGATATCGAGGTGCCGTACGTCTACGGCACGTTCGACAGCCACTACGGCTGGAACATCCCGCTCGGTGCGAGTTCGCAACAGCCGCGCTGCTCGCAGAATTTCGCGCCGCGCAAGACCGCGCCGAACGTCACGATCCGGGACGTGTGGTCGGGCAACAAGGTGCACATTCCCGGTCGCGGCGATAAGGAAATCCTGCGGCTCGACGCGAGCTATCCGCCGCTGCAGTACCCGACCGACGGCCGCGCGCCGACGTGGTCGACGAGCGAGTTCGATGCGTTCGCCTGCACGCCGCATGCCGTGTCGTCGAACGGCGAAGGCTTCGCGATGACGACGCCGGCGGGCATCACCTACACGTTCGACGTGTACCGCGAACGCGCCTATGCCTCGGTCGAGGCCGGCGGCAACACGAACCTGCGCAAGGTGGTGTACCTGCTCGCGAGTTCCATCGCGGACCGCTACGGCAACGCGGTGACGTACACGTACGACGACGTCGGCCGTCCGACGTCGATTCGCGACAACGGCGGCGGCCGCGAGATCCGGCTGACCTACGACGCGACGAGCAGCCGCCTGCTCACGAGCGCGTCGGTCACCGTTGCGATTCCCGGCCAGTCGACGCAGACCCGCACGTGGCGCTACGCCTACGAGAACGGCGCCGACGGCCTGCCGCGCCTGAAAACCGTCACGCTGCCCGACACCGCGTCGCAGTGGATATTCGACTACCACTACAACGCGCCGGGCGATCCCGACCCGGTCCCCGACACGTATCTGTACGTCCAATACCTGCCGCCGAAACCGTCGAACAACGAATGCGCGGCGGCCACGTTCCAGCCGGCCCGGTTCTCGATGCGCATCACGCACCCGTCCGGCGCGAACGGCGACTTCCGGTTCGCGATGGGCCGCCAGCAGCGCACGGTGCCGCAGCCGAACTGCCCGACCGGCGGCGGCCAGTTCCTCAAGACACCGTACGTCGACACTTACAGCCTGGCATCGAAAACCCTGTCGGATACGGCCGACACGTCGAGCACGTGGCGCTACGCGTATGCGATCGGCACGTGCACGCGCTGCACGAACACGGTCATGACGCAGCCGGGCAACAGCGGCACGGTCACGTACCGCTTCTCGAACGTCTACGGCGCGACGCTCGCGGGCACGACGCCGGCCGGTTCGGCGATCGAAGGCCAGTTGCTCGACACGATCACGCGCGACAGCAACAACGCGGAGCTGAACCGGGTCGCCAATACCTACGTGACCGGCGTCGACCTCAGCGGCATACCGCTGACCGGCTATCCGTTCCCGGCACGCTATGGACTCGGCGGCGGCGGCGACGATCCGTCGTCGGGTAGCGTGCGGCCGTTGAAGTCGGTCGTGACGACGCAGCAGGGCGTGACGTTCACGAAGTTGCACAAGACGTTCGACGCGCTCGCACGTCCGCTGGAGGTCGAACGATCGAGCCCGCTCGGCACGAAGACCGAAACGACGGCCTATGTCGACGACAAGCAGCGCTGGATCCTCGGCCTCGTCGACACGGTGACGAACGACGTATTGCCGCTGAACCCGGTCGTCGACAACCGCTATGACGCGCTTGGCAATCTGATCGAGGTCACAGTCGTTCGGCCGCATCGACCGACAGATGACGTGGAACGCCGACGGCACGCTCGCGAGCGTCACCGAAGGTGCGAACACGACGACGCTCGGTGCGTTCAAGCGCGGCATTCCGCACTAGCGTGACCTACGCCGACAACCGCACGCGCAGCGCGACGATCGACGATGCGGGCGATATCCGTTCCGTCACCGACGAATACAGCGAGGTCACCCGTTACGGCTACGACGCGCTGCGGCGATTGACGTCGATCACGTATCCGGCGAACGACACCGTGGCGTGGTATCCGACGACGATCCAGTACGAGCGCGTCGGCACCGAACTGGGCGTTGCCGGCACGCACTGGAAGCAGACGACGACGACCGGCAGCGCGCGCAAGATCACGCACTACGACCAACGACTGCGGCCGGCCGTGACGAGCGAGGTCGATATCGCGGTCCCGTCGACGCAGCGCTATGTGCGGCGCGGTTACGACTATGCGGGCCGCGACAGCGTTCGTGTCGTATCCGTCGGCGAGTGCGTCGACGAGCGCCGGAACGACGACGACGTACGACGCGCTCGGCCGCGTCACCGGCACCAGCCAGACCTCCGAACTCGGCCCGCTGACGACGAGCACGCACTACGACGCCGGTTTCCAGAAGCGGTTCGTCAATGCGCGCGGCAAGACCACGACGACGCAGTTCCAGGCGTTCGACGAACCGGACGAATCGTCGCCGGTCGTGATCGACGCACCCGAGAACGTCCGAGACGACGATCGGTCGCGACGTGTTCGGCAAGCCGACGAGCCTGACGCGCAGCGATGCCACGATCAGCGCGACGCGTGCTTACGTCTACGACGAATACCAGCGCCTGTGCAAAACGATCGAACCGGAAAGCGGCGCGACGGTGCAGGCGTATAACAGTGCCAATCTCGTCGAGTGGAAGGCAAGCTGGGCAGAACCTCACAAGCACGTCGAACTGCCAGCAGAGCCAGCGTCGCGAACAACCAGAAGATCCACTACGCGTACGACGCCCGTGATCGCCTGCTGACGACGAACTACGGCGACGGCAGTCCGAACGTCGTGCGCACGTACACGTTCGACGGGCTGCTCGAAACGATCACATCCGACAACAGCCGTTGGACGACGACGTACAACAAGCGCCGGTTGTCGACGAATGAAACGCTGCGGCTGGACGGCATCGACTACGCGATCGGCTACGCGCACAGCCGCAACGGCCACGTCAGCGGCATGACGTATCCCGATGGCTCCGCCATCGACTACGCGCCGAATGCGTTGGGCGAAGCGACGCGGGTCGGCACCTACGCGACGCAGATCGTCACGCACCCGAACGGCGCACTGGCCGGCTTCACCTACGGCAACGGCATCGCGCATACGACCGAGCAGAACGAACGGGGCTTGCCGAGCCGCAGCGCCGACGGATCGGTGCTCAGCGACCGATATGTGTACGACGCGAACGCGAATGTCGCGAGCATCACCGACGAGAACGGCGGCGCGTTCACGCGCACGATGACGTATGACGATCTGGATCGTCTCAAGACCACGCGCAACGATCCGCGCTGGGGCGGTACGCAAACGTTCGGCTACGACGCGCTCGACAACCTGCGCAGCATGACCGCACCGGGCTTCAACTGGGCGTGGCAGTACACCGCCGCGCAACGGCTCGATCGCGTCGACAGCGGCGGCAGCGCGCTGATCGCGTACACGTACGACACGCGTGGTCGTGTCGCGACGCGCACGGTCGCGAACCAGCCGCCGTTGACGTTCGCGACCGATCTCGCCGATCGCGTAACGCAGATCGGCCCGAACGTCGCGAGCTACCGCTACGACGGCCACGGCCGCCGCACGGCGGTGACGAAAGGCGGCGTCAAGACGGTGCAGGTGTACAGCCAGGCCGGGCAGCTGCTGTACCAGAGCGCGCCGACATCGACGAGCGACGGCATCTTCAAGAACGGCTTCCAGCAAGGCGATACGAACTACGCGCCGCAGACCGGCGGCAACAAGCGCTACGTCTATCTCGGGCGGCATCTGATCGCCGAAGACGGCACGGCAGTTCGCACGTACATCCACACGGACGGGCTCGGCTCGCCGGTGCTGACGACGAGCACGAGCGGCGCGGCGACAGCGCGCAACGACTATCGGCCGTACGGATGGGGGCCGGCGGCACAATCGACGCCGGGCTACACCGGCCATGTTGCCGATGCGGAGACCGGCCTCTCCTACATGCAGGCGCGGTATTACGACCCGTTTGCGGGGAGGTTTCTGGCGATCGATCCGGTTGCCGCGAGCGACCTGAACTTCAACCGGTACTGGTATGCGAATAACAATCCTTATACGAACATCGACCCAGATGGTCGAAACCCGATGGCAATTGCACAGGCATGTGCAGCTAGTGTTCCATGTGCCGGCGCTGCTGCTGGAGCCGCTGCTGCCTTGGCGTCTGCGCTCTCAAATCCACCCGCGGGGCAATCCGGTTATCTTCTGACAAATGCCATATATCCGGGAATGCCCCTGGCGCAAGCAAGCGAAACGTCAAATGCAGAAGGCGGGAATGGTGGGGAAAGCGCTGCTGCAAGCGCCGACGATGAGGGCAAGTCGACGCCAGCAGGGAACAAGGATGCAGGGCGCACGGATCACGGCACAGAAAGGGCCGAGGAGGCGAAGACGGATTCGCACCGGCAAGTCGGGGACAAGAACAAAGTTATAGACAAGGGCAGAAAATACATAGACAACGACACCGGGAATACGGTCTATGTGGATGGTGATCGAGTTGTAGTTACCAATAGTAAAGGTGAACAGATTTCCCAGTTCAGAAACACCAGAGCCAATACAAATGACAGGGTTTCCTCCGGCCGGTGGACTCCTGTTAGCAAAGACAAATAAGGAAAGTGCGATGGTATATCAAGAAATTAGAATTTGGAAAAAAATAGGGAGTGACATGGCGGTTAGATACTTCTGCCTGCTTGATATTTCCAGCGGCAAGTACCGCGTGCAAAGCGCGGATTTCTTTCGTCTACCTGTAACTGCTGAACAAGTCAAATTCTTTGAAAGCCAAGCTGCGGAGTTGTTCATTGAAACATCCTCGGCGGGTGTTGACGATTGGCACGTGACTATTGAGAAAGCAATAGAAATGCACGAAAAGAACTTCTCGTAGCAAGTAGGTGATGTCTGGTTGGTTGACGGCGGGGTAAGTCAGGAGAATATAGAAGGCTATGCCAGAGGTTCCGTTGCCAAGGTTTGCCGAAACAGCACGGTTGACAGTTGCGGCTCCGGAAAATGAGCGCATGGAAATTATTAAAATACCATTCATTTTTATAATCGGGTTGCTTTCGATAATTGCCGGCTGCCAAAAGAGTGCGAAAATTGATCAGATTAGGAATGTCGAAGCTTCCTTCGAGTTCAATCAGATTCTATTCAAGTCGGGAAGGCCAAGGGCTGGGGACTCACTCGCCGACGCTGTAGTTTCAAATATCGACGAGATGAAGAAGCTAAAGGCCAATGCTGACCTTCTGAGGAAAATACCCGCCTTTCAAGTTGAAATTCGCGGCACAACTGACAACGTCGAGTGTGCAGGCTTAGATTGCTATGATCTGTCGACGCGACGGGCGCGCATGATTTACGACTGGCTCCGGCGCTATGAGGTTCCCGGCGAAAGTATCTACGCGTTCCGAGGCTTCGCAACGGAAAGGCCGATCAGCGACAACAAGGACGAAGAAGAAAGGCAGCGAAGTCGTCGTGTGGAATTCGGTTTGATCCGCACGAGCTATGGGCGCACTCGTTCGTTGATAGACAACGTCAAGCGCGAGGAGTTGTCTGAGTAAGTCTCGTTTTTCTGAGACTAATCTAGACACAAGGACCTTTTCGGCAGTGGCGTCGGCCAAGCTATCAATAAAGATACGTGCGAGGGTCGGTATGGCTTGCGCCGGGAATACGAGCGGCAGCTTTGGTCCAAGAGATTGAACGATGGACTCCAAAAAGATCGCAGAACTTGTGCTGTTGGCTGGTCTGATTTTAACGAGCCTCGGCTGCCAGCGAAACACGAAAAGTGACGAGTCGGCAACTGACGTGGCGTCTTTTCAGTTCAACAAAATTCTATTCCAACCGGGACGGCCTCGGGCGGGCGAAGCTCTCGCCGATGCAATGGCGCCCCCTGGTATCGATCAATTGAGAAATCTAGAAACCAACGCATATTGGCTGAGAAAAGTCCCAGGTTTCCAGGTTGAAATTGCGGGCACTACCGACAATGCAGAGTGTGCTGGCGTCGATTGCCATGACCTATCGACCCGACGAGCCCGCATGGTTTACGACTGGCTCCGTAACAACGGCGTTCCTGACGAATCGATCTATGCATTCAGGGGATTCGCCACGGAAAAACCAATCAGCAACAACAGAGATGAAGAAGAAAGGCAGCGGAGTCGCAGCGTGGATTTTGGTGTCATTCGAACAAGCTACGGCCGCACTGATTCTTTAATTGACAACGCTGGGCATATTGATGAAAAAAATCAATGACGCCCGAAGCCAACTGAAATCTGGATACCCAGAATTTTCCTCGGTCCGGCAACAGTCACGGCTGAGCAGCGTTTGCTTGCGCTGCTCAGCCGGTTTTCTGGGCTGCAGATAGCGGGACACCAGCAGATCGCAGTGGCGAGACAATAACAGTGGTCGGAAGTCGGGCATCTGGGAAGGCCAGGTCAAATTCCGATTGGGACTACGTTGTGTGCGCAAGCTCCTAGACCAGAAACAATCTGTCTCGTTCACTGTCTGGCGCCGGCAACATAAACGAGGGGCGACCAAACATTGACATTTTTAAAGGTCAGGTTGACGAATCGAGGCCGTTTATTGAAATAGGACCTTGGCGATGAAGGGTGAAATTGGCGTAACTATTTACGGAGCGCTGAGCAATAGTGCTACGATTCGAGTGCCTGGCAGAAATAACCCTGCCATTGCGCTTCAGTCGGATACATTGAAATCGTTGATCGATCAAATCAGAGGAGTGGAAAAATTAGTGGCTGCGGGTGAGTTGGCTGAAGCAGGCGATGAACTCTCGGGTGTCAGTGAGTTTCTGGAGAACCTTTACCGCGGACTTATAGCCGATATTACGGCCGAGGGTGAATCACTCGTCTAGGGATGGTCTGAACAAGTCCCACGCCAGGCGGTACAATAATCCCATTCTGCAACGGGCGGGTTGAGCGCCATGAGCCAGATGAGCTTCTCCGATGCCGAGTACGCAGGCAAGCGCAAGAAGACGCGTCGCGAGATCTTCCTGGCGGAGATGGAGCAGGTAGTGCCGTGGGATCGACTGCTGGCAGTGATCGAGCCGCACTACCCGAAGAAAAGCAATGGCCGACCGCCGTATCCGCTGATGACGATGCTGCGGATACACCTGATGCAGAACTGGTTCGGCTACAGCGATCCGGCCGTGGAGGAAGCGCTGTACGAGATCGCACCGGTACGTCAGTTTGCCGGGGTATCGCTCACGCGCGGTACGGTGCCGGACGAGACGACGATCTTGAACTTCCGGCACCTGCTGGAACGTCACGCGCTGGCCGCGAAGATCTTTGAGGTGGTCAACGCGTATCTGGGCGAACGCAATCTGCTGCTCAAGCGGGGCACGATCATGGACGTCACGATCATTCACGCGCCCAGTTCTACCAAGAACGCCTACGGCGAACGCGATCCGGAAATGCATCAGACCAAGAAAGGCAATCAGTGGTACTTCGGGATGAAGGCGCACATAGGTGTGGATGCCGACTCCGGGCTGGTCCACACGATGACGACGACGGCAGCGAACGCGGCCGATGTGACGCAAACGGCGGCGTTGCTGCACGGCAAAGAGAAGTCGGTATACGGCGATGCCGGCTACGTTGGCGCGAACAAGCGCGAGGAACTGAGCGGGCGCAAAGTGCGTTGGCACATCGCGGCCAGGCGCAGCACGGTGACAGCACTCAAGGCCGGCCCGTACCGACGTGCGGTGGAAGAACTCGAGTACCTCAAGGCGACGATGCGGGCGAAGGCCGAGCATCCGTTCCGGGTGATCAAACGGCAGTTCGGCTACACCAAGACGCGGTTCAAGGGCCTGGCGAAGAACACTAGCCAGCTACTCGTGTTGTTCGGCCTGTCGAACCTATGGATGGCGCGTCGCCGGCTGATGGCAATGCGAGGCGCCAAGGCTCGGCATTGACCGAACCGGCGCGGAGACGGTGCCAGGAAGGCGTGTCTCACTGAAGGGATTTATCCCAAAAGCGACGTCAGTGCTCGCAAGTCGGCGACAGCGCGATCGGGTTGGGCTTTTTCAGACTATCCCTATGTCGGAACGACGAGCGGGTTTATCAGATTCTATCCCGCCGGTGCGCCGATCGTCGGCGACAATCGTTATTCGTTAATCAAGACCATCCGCAAAGGAATAACCTTTGCCGAAGAGGGAAATTAATGATTATCTCGATGCTTGTCTCAGTTCTTCTTGCTTCACAGCACCCAGACATGTTGGACATGCCTATGACATGTGCTGTCGCCATCCACATTGCACTGCGTCAGGCGGATAAGGGCGAAGGCCGTGCCGAGCCATCTCGAGATTTGCTGGAGTTGTCATCGAAGTACTCGACCGCAACTTGTTTCGAATCGAGAAAGAAAAAAGGAAGGTGGGTTGTTATTTTTGCGCCGGGCGGATTGCTGCTTGATGGCAGCCTCGTATACGTTGTCGAGCCCGATATGAAAATACGGCAAGTTCGAGGTGTTCCGTGTGAGGACCATCCGGTGCCTACGGTTTGCGAATAGCCGCTCAGAGGATGTTGCAGGAAACCGAATCACGGGGCTCTCAGCTCTGGGAGCATTGACACAAAAATGTACCTTATTAGCGACGAAGCTCAGCCATGAAAATTCCTCGCTGTGCGCAGGAGCGGCTCGGCGCAAGGTGCGCAGAGAACCATGGCGCGCAGCAGCCGCGGCAGCATCTCGCGCAAGCGAAAGCGTCGGTTGAACCGATACGCCGCTTCGGTCAGATAGCGGCGCGTACTTGGCCTGCTTGATCGAGTGATAGCGTCCATCGACGAGTCCGATTGCGCGCCGGTCGCGCGATTGCGTGCCTTGTGTTCGGCGGCATCCCTACAGATGCCAGTACACGACGATCGCATGGCGGCTGCGGTCCACGACGGCGAGATCGGTCTTTCCGTCGTTGTCGAAGTCGGCGGCGACGAGATCGTCGGCGGCGTAGCGCTCCGGCAGCGCGTCGGGCGCGCCGAACCCGCCGGCGCCGTCGCCCGGGTAGATCGTCACCGCCGGCCTGTCGTCGCGGCGCGTGGTGACCACCGCATCGACGCTGCCGTCGCCGACGACGTCGGCCAGGACGACCGCGCCGGGCGCGGCGTCGAACGCGATCGCCGGCGACGGCGACGTGTAGGCGAACGACTGCGCGCCCGTCGCCGTGTTGCGGTAGGACTGCAAGCGATAGCGCCGGCCGTCGATATCGGGGTCGTGCGAATAGAACAGCACGCCGAGGTCGGGCTTCGTATCGCCGTCGAGGTTGCCGGCGGCCACGTCGAGGATGTCGGCGTGTTCGATCGACGCGTGCAGGAGCACGCTGCGGTACTGGCTGCCGAGCGGATGCGTCTGATTGTTGAACGCGACCTGCACGGTCTTGGATTCCGCGCCGACGGCGACCAGCTCCGGCCTTCCGTCGCGCTCGAAATCCACCGCGACGAGGCGCTGCGGATACGCGGCGACGCCGATGCGCGGCCGGGTCGTGTCGAAGCGGCCGTCGCCGAGGCCGTAGGCGACGGCGACCGAGTTGCGATAGAGCATCGATCCGCCGGCGCCGCCGTTCCAGAAGCGGAAGTTGTTGAGCGGGTCGGCGTCGATGACGGCCACGTCGAGGTCGCCGTTGCCGTCGAAGTCGCCGGCGACGAGATCCTCGACGCACGCATGCGGCCCGAGGACGTCGAGATTCACGGTCGTGCGGGTCTCGAATCGTCCGTCGCCGCTGCCGGCCAGCAGCCTGAACGCCGTCGCGTCGGCGACGACGAGGTCGATGTCGCCGTCGCCGTCGAAGTCGCCGGTCGCGAGCGCCGATGCCGCGGCGTTGCCGACGCTGCTCGACGCGAACGTGCGCGAAGGGCCGCTGGCGAGCACCTGCACCGCGACCTGCGGCACCGCGATCGCGAGATCGCGGCGCCCGTCGGCATTGAGATCGTCGACGACGCGCAGGTGCGTGCGGAACGCGCCGCGCGGGTCGGTGTCGTTCGTCGGCAGCGGATAGCGCACGCCGGCGGCGTAGGGCGCCGCCGCGGCCGGCGCGGACAGTACGGCGAGCGCAAGGCCCGGCAGAATGGATCTGTGGAAAGAGGGAAACATCGGCAGTCCTTCGCGGTGGGTTATTGAAAGCCGTCGGCGAACAGGCGGTCGTACGCGGCGTCGTAGACGTACACTTCGAGACTTTGCTGCGTGACGACGACGATGTCGGGCCTGCCGTCGCCGTCGTAGTCGCCGCGCGCGAGGCCGAGGCCGCGCGCGCCCTGCGTCGCGGGCGACGCGACCGGGGCCGGCGGATCGAACACGAGTTCGCAGTGGCAGTTCGCCGGGCTGCGTCCGAACAGGATCGCGAACGGGTTGTCGTCGCAGTTCACGAGGATGTCGGCGATGCCGTCGCCGTTGTAGTCGCCGACGCGCACGCTGGCGTTGTAGGCGGTGCAGCTGCCGAGCGGCAGTTCCTTGTCGACGGCGAACACCGACGCGGTATCGCGGTTGAGCAGCAGCCGCAGGTACGAAGCGCCGCCGGTTCGCGAATAGTGCACGACGGCGTCGGGCTTGCCGTCGCCGTCGATGTCGCCGATGCCGATGTCGCCGGGCATGTTGCCGAAGTCGGGCGACTGCGCGTCGGGCGGCGCGAAGCGCAGCGTCGGCAGCAGGCGCGGCCCCGTGCCGCCTTCGTGCACGGTCACGCCGAATTCGCCGGCGCCGTTCGCGGTCAGGATTTCCGCCTTGCCCGCGCCGCCCGTCGCGGTCACGTCGGCGAGCGCGACGCGCCACGCGTTCGTCACGGTCGGTGCGCGCCCTTGCGACTGCGTCGTGCCGGCGGTGTTGCCGTACGCCACGAGGCCGCTCGTCGGTTTCGTGCCGCCGCCGGTGAAGCCGTCTAGCGCGACGATGTCGGTCGCGCCCTGGCCGTCCACCTGTCCGGCGGCGACGCGCGTCATGCGGTTGAACGTGCTTTCGGGCGCGGTGATCGTTTCCATGTTGCGAAAGCGTCCGCCGCCGAGGCCGAGGATGCGCCGCAGCGTTCGCGACGTTTCGGCGAAGACGAAATCGACGCGGCCGTCGTTGTTGAAATCGCCGGCGGCGTAGGCCGGCATCGCCTGCGTCCAGACCTGCTGCTGCCAGAACGGCAGTTCTTCGGCGACGAAGCGACCGCCGCCCTGTGTCAGAAACAGCAGCGCGGGCCAGCGCTCGCTGCCCGACTGGAAGCGCGGCACGACGAGGTCGGGTCGGCCGTCGCCGTTGGCGTCGAAGCCGCTGACGAGGGGCGTGTCGTCGTTCGCCCAGAAGCCGCCGATGTGCTGCACGTGGCGAAATGCCGGCGTTTCGGCGACCGCGGCGTGCGTCGCCGCGACGAGGAGCAGGGGGATGAGATGACGCATTCGGGTGTCCGCAGTCGAGAGGGGCGCACCCTGCGCGATCGCTCCGGAAGAAGTCCCGACGGCCGTCGAACGAAAATATCCGCGAGCGCGGACAAGCACTTGCGTGTTGGCGACGGCGCGCTGGCGACGGCGTGCCGGCGACGCCTCAGCGTCGTGCCGGCAGCGGCAGCCACGCGAGGTCGTGCGCGCGCGGCAGCGTCCGGGCGATCAACAGTTCGCGCGCCTCGCGCCGCACGGCGAGGCCGAGCGTCGCGACGCCGTCCGTCGGTTCGACGAGCACCGGCGCGGCGTCGGCGCCGACGAAGTACAGGCCGAAGTTTTTGCCGGCCGGTTCCATCAGCACGTAGATGCCGTCGTCGGCGCGCGTCCAGGCGTAGGCGGTCCAGTAGCCCATGTCGTCCACCCGGCGCTGCGTGGTGCCGTCGGGGGCGCGGCGCATCAGGGCCTGCCGGCCGGCGTCGATGTAGTAGACGCCGCCGTCGGCGTCGCCGCCGATCGGGCCGCGTTCGAGTCCGCGCGCGAGCGACTGCTCGACACCGGTTTCGCGAGAGCGTCGCCACAGCGTGCGTTCCGCGTCGGCGAACGCGACGTAGTAGAGCCACTTGTCGTCGGGCGAGAGCCACGCCTGCTCGATGCGACGCGCGGTGACGCCGAGGCGGGTCCACGCGCCGCGCGCGAGATCGAACTCGAACAGCACGCCGCCGCCGTCGTCGGCCCGCATCGGCACGACGAGCGACGTTCCCTCGGCGCTGAAGGCCGGCGTGCCCTGCGGCACGAAGCCGGCAACGTCGGGCAGGCGGCGCGTCGCCTGACCTTCGCGCGCGACCCTCACGGCCACGCGGCCGTCGTGGTCGGCGAGAAACGCGAGCGCCGTGCCGTCGGCCGAGAGGCGCGGAAACCACTCGTCGCCGCGCTCGCCGCGATGCGGTTGCTCCAGTGTCGCGTCGGCGCTGCCGTCGATCGCCTGCCGCACGAGGCCCACGCGCCGCGTGCCGAGGCAGAACAAGAGCCGCGACCCCGCGCGGTCGATGACCGGGTCGGTGGCGCCGCGCAGGCCGAGCGGCTCGCGCCGGCCGGTCGCGGCATCGACGCGCCACAGGCCCGCGTCGATGCCGCGGTGCACGCCGATCACGAGGCCGCTGCCGTCGGGCAGCCACGCGTAGCCGTCGAGGCCGATGTCGTCGGGAACGACTTGGCGCATGCTGCCGCCGGCGGCGTCGAAAATCCACAGCCCGCTGTTCGGCTGCGGGCCGCGGCGGATCGCGAGCCGGCGCGCGTCCGGCGACCAGCGGGCCTGTACGTCGTCCGCGGCGGCGTCGCGCGGATAGTCGAACGGCGTCACGCCGCCGTCGGCGAGGTCGAGCCGGTGCAGGCTCATGTGCGCGTCGCCGGGCCGCATGCGCGGCACGAGCAGAAACGCATCGTCCGGCGAAAATTCGAGCCATTCCGCAAAGCGCGTGCTGCAGTTGCCGATCTCGCGCTCCGTGCCGTCCGCGAGCGCGTGCAGGCGGATGCGGCAGGCGCCGTCGTCGCCGAAGTGCTGATAGGCCACGCGCGTGCCGTCGTGCGACACGGCCAGCGCGAAGTCGGCGCCGCCGGTCAGGCTGCCGATCCGCGTCTGCGCGCCGTCGAACGTCCTGGCGAAGACGCGCACGGTGCCGTCGACCGGCGCGGCGAACAGCGCCCGGCTGCCGTCGGGCAGCAGATCGGCGTAGCCCATGTAGTCGGCCGCGGGCGTCAGGATTTGTGGAGATCGGGAAAAAGCGGCGCGCAGCGATGCCGCCGGGTACGCGTCGCTTTTCGGTTCACGCTGCCACGGCAACACGATGACTGCGATCGCGATCGCAATCGCGAGACCGACGGGGAGCGCGATGCCGCTGCGACGCAGCCGTTGCGGCGGCGCAGGATCGGCGGCGGTCGTCGCGGCGGCGGCCGTGTCGTCGTCGCCGTCGGCACCGCGCGCCGGCGCCGCGGCGTCTGCCGGCGGTTGCGACGCCGGATCGGTCCCGCGCGCGACCGGAGCGACGGGACACAGCAGGCGATAGCCGAGTTTCGGAATCGTCTCGATGTAGCGGCGCTGCGCGGCGTCGGTATCGCCGAGCGCTTGGCGCAGTTCGTTGATCGCCTTGCCGACGACTTCGTCGCCGGTGGCGACGTGTCCCCACACGCGGTCGAGGGCCGCGTCGCGCGACAGCGGCCGGTCGCCGGTTTCGATCAGCGCGCGCAGCACGGCTGCGGCACGCGGCGTGAGCCGGTGTTCCTTTCCGTCGCGACGGATGCGCTGCGTGCCGAGGTCGGCCACGGCGTCGCCGAGTTGCCAGATGTCCGTCTGCATCGAAAGGGGCGAGAGGGGCGGGCGCGAATTCTCGCCGGTTCCGCGGACCGTGGAAATGGCGAGGCGCGTCGCGGGCGTTTTCGTCGCCTTCGTCAGCGAGATGCCGCGCGCATCTCGAGCGGCACACGGCGGCGCGCGACGCGCCGCCGTGTGCCGGAACGTTACGGGTTGCCGTCGAACCCGTCGGCGAACACGCGCTCGGCGGGTGCCGCGCACACCGTGCAGATCGGCGTGAACGCGGGCGTCGGCACGAGTTCCCAGCGCAGGATGCGGCCGGCGTAGCCGCCGGCGGCGTCGGTGGCGGTGAGTTGCCAGGCCCCGGCCGTGTTTTCGCCGACGAACGCGGCGAGCGGCTGCACGGGGCGCGCCCGCAGTACCGGCCAGCGCTCGCCGACGTTCGCGGTGCACGCGCCTTCGGCATCCGCTTCGCCGTCCGCGAACGTGACGTCGACGTTGCGATTGCCGCAGCCGAAGTCGCCGGTCGCGGGCACGCCGGGGCGATCGAGCAGGGTCACTTCCGTGCCCGACGGCGAGCGCAGTTTCAGCGTGAGGTCGCCGACCCAGCCGTGCTCCACCGTCACGCGGACGGCGAGCCCCGCGAGCGTCGCGCTCTGCGGCACGTCGATGCGCGACGTCGCGGCGTCTGCGGTGCCGTCCGGAATCGGCCGCGGCACGTCGAGCGGGCGGAAGCCGTCGAGGCCGCTGTGCACCGTCACGCGCGCGTCGTAGGCGCCCGCGTCCGACGTCACGCGTATCGGCAGCGCGAAGTCGGCGAGGCAGGCCGCCCCCGCATCGAGTTGCACGGTGAGCTCGGCGTCGCGCGTCTGGCCCAGCGCGACGTCGCCGAGCGCGACGCTCGACGCGAGGTAGTGCACGCCGGCCGGCGCGGGATACGAGAGCGCCGCGGTGACATTGTGGAATGCGCTGCCTTGTGCCGTAACGGGCACGCGCAGGTGGACGAACTCGCCGGGCTCCGCGATGCCGTTGCCTGGGCCGGCGTTCGCGGCGCATTCGTCGCGGACGGCCGTCGCCGCGGCATCGATGTCGAGATAGACGAACGTGCCTTCGCCGCGTATCGCGACGGTCAGGCGCTGGTCGACCGAGCCGCCGTTCGCGTCGCGCAACACGATGGTGCCGTAGGCGACTTCCTGCATCACCGTGCCGTAGCGCGGCGCGGCCGTGAGCGTCAGCGTGCGGCTCTCGCCCGGTGCGAGGTCGAACTGCGCGGGCTCGACCGTCACGCCGAAGACCTCGGGCGGGCCTTCGAACGACGCGCTCCAGCGGCCGGGCGTCGTGCCGCGATTCGTCACGGTGCGCGTGAAGACGCAGGCCGGCGTGCAATCGACGTCGCGCAACGCCGGCAGGTTCAGCGCGCGCAGGTCGAGCGTACCGCCGGCCGGATTGGCGGCGACAAAACGGGCGTAGGTTTCGTCGAGCACGAGGCTCGCGCGTGCCGCGCGCGCGACGTCGATGCGGCCGCTGCCGACGTCTTCCTGGGTCCACGGCGTCGTCGCGTTGTCGCCGTAGCCGTTCGGCACGGCGGTCGTCTGCAGCACCGACCGCACTTCGCTCGGCGTCCAGGCCGGATGCAGCGCGCGCAGCAGCGCCGCCGCGCCCGCGGCGTGCGGCGATGCCATCGAGGTACCGCTGAGATAACGGTACTCGCCGCCCGCGGCGTCGAACGGCGCGTAGATGTTCACGCCGGGCGCGGCGAAGTCGGGCTTGGTGAGGTTGACGAGGGTGCCCGACGTCGGGCCGCGCAGACTGAACGTCGCGAGCACGTTGCCGCGCTGCAGCGCGGGCACGAAGTCGACTGCGACGTCGGTGCCGCCGGTTGCGCCGAGGAACGCCTTCAGGACCGCGGCGTCCGCCTGGTCCAGGCTGTACGCGGGCAGGCTCGCGGTGCCGACGTTCATGTAGATCGATTCGGGGTCGTCGTTCGCGACGACAACCGCCGTCGCGCCCGCCGCCGCGGCGCGGTTGATTTTTTCCTCGAACGTACAATCGCCGCGGTCGATCAGCGCGAGCGTGCCGTCGAAGTAGCCGGGCGCATAGTCGCCGCAGCCGTCCGGGTTCGCGGTCGGATAGCGCAGCGTCGCGCCGGTGGCGGCGACGCCGGGGTCGAGGCCGGAGCCCGGGCGGATCGCGAGTGCGCCCAGCGTGGCCGGCGGCATGCCGGGCCCGGTCACGGCGAGCGTGCCGGCGCCGACCACGTTGCGATCGTGCGTCACCGCGGCCGTCGATGCCATCCACGGCCCGCGATGATTGACGTTGCCGACCGGA
Source organism: Tahibacter soli (assembly GCF_025717065.2). Taxonomy (GTDB): domain Bacteria; phylum Pseudomonadota; class Gammaproteobacteria; order Xanthomonadales; family Rhodanobacteraceae; genus Tahibacter; species Tahibacter soli. Next base: position 982,397 of record NZ_JAOVZO020000018.1, read on the forward strand.
TTCGTCACGACGCCGGTGTTGCCGGCCGAGGCCACCACGACGATGTCCGCACCGACGGCGTCGAGAAACGCGCGGTCGGAGTCGGTCCAGGGCGACGATCCGCCGGAAATGGAAAAGTTCACGACGTCGACGTCGTCGGCGATCGCGTTCTCGATGCCGGAGAGAATCGCCGCGCCGTCGCACGAGTTGGTCTCGCACACCTTGTACGAACGCAGCCGCGCGCACGGCGCGACGCCGGACATCGACGTGTACGGCGCGGGCAGCAGCGGCGCGGGCGTCGTGGAAAGGTCGAGCCGGTTGCCGACGGCGGTTCCGCCCACGTGCACGCCGTGGCCGTTTTCCGCGTTCGCTTCCGGCGACGGGCCGGTGCAGATGCCGCCGCTGCTCGCGCTGCAGTCCGACACGCTGACGAGCTTGCGATTCGTCGCGCCGAAGCCGCACGACGCGTCGTCGGCGAACGACGGATGCGCCGAATGCGCGCCGGAGTCGATCACGCCGACGACGATGCCTTCGCCGCGCGTGCCGATGCCCAGCGGCGCCGCGCTGCCGTTCCACACGGCGTCGGCGCCGATGTAGGTCGGGCCGCGGTAGGTGTCGACGGTTTCGACGCCGGCCTTGCGCACGCCTTCCACGCCGTCGAGCGTCGCGACGCGCGCGGCCTCGGCGGCGGTGAGCTCGGTCGCCACGCCGTTGACGGTCACCGCATAGCTGTGCGTGACGGGCACGTCGCGGCCGAGCGCCGCGGCCATCGCGGCGACGTGCGCCGCGCGCTGCGTTTCGAGATAGCGCGAATACGCGCGGCTCGCGTCGCTGCCGGCGGCGAGGCGCCGCGCGCCGGTCGCCGCGGGCGCGGTCGCGCGCAGCGAGGCGACGCCGCCGGCGTAGTGCAGCAGGCCCGGTTCCGCGAAGCTCACGATGTAGCGCTCGCGATGTTCGGCGGCGTGGGCGAGGGCGGTCGCGGCGAGCGCAGCGACGATCGCGCCGGAAATTTTGTTGAGAAAGATCTTTTTCATCATTCGTTCCCGTGGCCGCGCGCGTTCAGCGCGCCGGGCCTTCGAAGTCGTCGGAGAAGATCGCCTCGCCGTCCACGTGCAGCGACACGGGCACGGCGGTCAGCGGGCGCGAGCGGTCGTTGCTGTCGATGCACAGCTGCGCGGCGTAGTCGCCGGGTTCCAGCGCGCTTGCGTCGACGGCGATGTCGATGAAGTCCGTCGTGCCGGCTGGCGTGACGCCCGCCGTCGCGCTCGCGGAGAGCCACGGCACCGCGCCGGGGAACGCGCAGTCGCCGCCGCTGCGGGCGATGGCGAGCGAGTCGACCGAGATGTGGCCGAAGTTGTCCGGCAGCAGCGGATAGCGCGCGATCCGCTGCGCGCGGCCGGTGACGAGGTCGATCGCGTAGAACCCGCCGGTCGCGCCGCCCTCCGGCTGGTATGCGGCGAGGTAGAGCGTGCCCGTCACGTCGTCGAAGTCGATGCTGTTGATGTAGGTGAGGTCGAGGCCGAGCGAGCCGATCGCGGCGGCGGCGCCGTTCGTCTTGTCGATCGCGACGAGCGCGTCGTTGTACGAATCGATGCCGTACAGGAGGCCGTTCGGCGCGACCGCGATGTCGTTGACGCAGATCGCTCCGCCGCCGGCATACGCGATGTCGCCAACCTTGCGCACCGCCGCGCTGACGGGATCGATCGTATGCAGCGTCGATGCCGCGGCGTAGTCGCACCAGCGTCCGCCGCCGCCGGTCGAGGCATACATCGTCTGCGTCGTGCGGTCCCACGCCATGCCGTTCCAGCGCGGATACGGCGGTTCGTCGGCGTGCTCGGGCTGCGGGCGGCCGATGTTGGTGTAGTGGCCGTCGGCGAGGTCGATCGTCGAGAGCGAGTAGTCGCTGTCGAAGTAGCCGTCGAACACGTAGAGCTTGCCGAAATCGTTGCCGGCGAAGTCGCCGCCGTAGTTGTTGCCGTAGATCGCGGCCGGCGTGACGTGCACGAAGCGGTCCGGCGTCGCGGCGTCGAAACCGACGGGATACATGCGGCCGCCGGCGTTGGTCCATTCGTCCTTCACGCCGTAGGCGGGCACGGCGAACGCGCTGGCGGGCGCCGGGTTCGTATCGACGGTCGCGGGCTGCGGCTGGAGCGGCGCGCCGGCCGGTTGCCGCGGCTCATGCGGCGCGACGGTGCCGCCGAGCGGCACCACCCAGTGCGTCGTGAGCGGGAAGTGAGCGTTCGGCGCGACCGCGTCGAGATTCCACGCGAGCGGCAGCGTGCCGGAGTTGCCGATGCCGAGCCGCAGCGTCGCGGCGCCGCCTTCGGGCGTCTGCGCCGCGAGCGACGACGGATACGTGCGCAGCCGCGGCGTGCCGACGCCGACGCGCACCTGCGACGAGGCCGAGTGCGGCATCGGGGTCGGCGACCAGGCGATCTGCGAACCGTCGTCGAGCGCCGGCGTGTTGTACGCGTACTGCTGCCGGATGTAGCCGTCGTGGTTGGCGAGGCCGACGGTCGCCGACGCGCCGCGATCGAGCGCCGCGTTGCCGGCGCCGAACGTCGTCTTGTCGTAGGCGAAGCGGATGGCGCCGGATTCCTCGACGATCGCCTCGAAGCGGACGCCGTCGCCCGCGTTCGGCGCGCTCGAATGATCCTTGCGATCCCACTGCACGATCAGACGGCGGTTCGGGGCCGAACCGTCGGTGCGCACGTACACCTGGCCGTCGTTGCCGAGAAGATCCCACCACGGCAGGATGCCGTCGGTGCTGCCGGCGTACATGCCGTGGAACTGCACGTTGTCGCCGACGAACGGCGGAACGTACAGCATGTACGGCAGCAGGCACTCGCCGCGAAACAGGCGCAGCGCGCCGCTGTTGTGGATGCACACGCTCGCGTCGCCGCCCTCGCGGAACGTCGCGCCGAAAAAGTGCATCGTGAAAGGAACCGGCAATGTATACACGCCGCCTTCGCCGAGGTTCAGCGCGGCGCCCGTGCCGCTGATGTCGACGAACGGCGCGCCGGCCGTCGTTTCGACGGCGTAGCGCGGTCGTTCGGCGAGCGCGGTCCAGGTGAACGTCGGCGCCTGGCCCAGCGTGCCGGCGTTGAACACTTCGTTGTGCTGCATCGTCGCGCCCGGCGCGAGCGGGCGGCTCATGAGGTAGCGCAGTTCACCGGCGTTCCAGGTGGTCGGGTGGTATTGCAGCGTGCGCGGATCGAACGTCAGGCCGTGCTGCGTCAGCGTGAACGGCGTTTGGTTCGTCGCCGTGAAGCAGAAGTTGACCGGCTCGCCGGCCGGCACGTCGATGCTCGTCGCCGTGCCGCACGCGGGCGGCGGTTCGGTGCCGACGGTGACGCGCAGCGCGATGCCGCCGGCCTGCGCGCCGTCGTTGCCGAGCGCGAACGTCGCGACGCGTCCCTCGGCCGTGGCCGTCACCGCGTACGCACCGGTCGTCGCGTTCGCCGTCGCGACGACGGACGCCTTGCCGTTGGCGTCGGTCGTGACGCTCGTCGCCGACAGCGTCGCACTCGCGCCGGATGCCGGCGCGGCGAACGTCACCGGCACGCCCGCGACCGGGCGGCCGTCGTCGGTCGTGACGCGCACGTCGAGCGGCAGGGCGAACGGCAGGCCGGTCGACGCGACCTGCGTGCCGCCGCCGCTGACCGTGATGGCGGCGGGCGTCAGGAACGTCGCGTCGATGCCGCAATCGGCGAAGACCGGCGCCGTCGTGTACGTGCTGCCCGAGAGCGTGCCGCCGCAACCGGTCACGGTGTCGACGTACCAGCCGGCGTCCGGCGCGACGGTGAAGCCCGTGGTTTCGCCGGACGCCACCTGCTGCGGCGTCGACGGCGACAGCGTGCCGTGCATCGGCGCGTTCGGCGTGACGGTGAAGTACTGCGTGCCGCCGACGAAGGTCGCCGTGACCGTGCAGTCGGCCGTCGCCGGCGCGATCGTGTACGTGCCGCCGTTCAACGTGCCGCCGCAGCCGGCGACGCTGCCCACCTGGTAGCCGTCGTCCGGCGTCACGGTGAAATCGAACGTCGATCCCTGATCGACGGTCTGCGGCGTCGACGGCGCGATCGTGCCGTGCGCGCCGGCCGCGGGCGTGACGGTGTAGCGCGGAAGGTCGAGGTGTCCGTCGGCGAGCAGCGGCGCGAGGTAGTTGCGCGGGTGGCCGCCGACCTGCGTGAAGCGGCCGCCGACCATGATGCGGCCGTCGGGCAGCGGCAGCATCGCGTCGACACGCGCGTTGAACGCCGGATCGACGAAGCCGGTGTCGAGCGTGCCGTCGGCGTTGAGGCGTGCGACGTTCGCGCGCGGCTGGCCGTAGACGCTCGTGAACTGGCCGCCGATCAGCACCTTGCCGTCGGCCTGCGCGGCGAACGCGTAGACCGCGCCGCTCACGTCCGCGTTGAAGCCGGGCAGCAGCGCGCCGTCGGCCGACAGGTGCGCGAGTCGCGCGCGCGGGGTGCCGTTGACGGTGGAGAACGGACCGCCGATGAGCAGCGTGCCGTCGGCGCGCACCAGCACGCTCGCGATGGTGCTGTTGACCGTGGGGCCGAACGTGTTGTCGAGCGAGCCGTCGGGGTTGAGGCGCGCGATGCGCGTTTTCGTCACGCCGCTGTACGACGCGAACTGGCCGAAGACGATGATCTTGCCGTCCGGCTGCAGCGTCACCCCCCAGTGCCGGCTGGTCGCGCCGGTGCCGGAATCGAACGTGGGGTCGACCGTGCCGTCGGTGTTCAGGCGGGCGACGCGCACGCGCGGCTGGCCGTTGACCGTGGTGAAGTCGCCGGCGGCGATGATGCGGCCGTCCGGCTGCAGCGCGAGCCCGTAGATGCGCGTGATCCCGCCGCCCGCGAACACCGGCGCGAACGCGCTGTCGACGTTGCCGGCCGCATCGATGCGGGCGAGCCGCGCGTGCGCTTGGCCGTCGACGTTGGCGAAGTCGCCGGCGACGAGCAGCCGGCCGTCGGGGTAGCGCGCGAGCACGTTGATCGGACCGTCGAACGCGACGGCGGGACTCGGCGCGGCCGTACCGTCCGGCGTCAGTCGCGCAAGACCCGTGCGCGGCACGCCGGCGATGTTCGCGAACGAACCGGCGGCGATGAGATCGCCGTTCGGCTCGGCGGCGAGCCCGACGACGATGTTGTCGGGATTCGGCGCGTACACGGCCGCGGCCGCTCGCTCCGCACCGGCCGCGAGGGCCGTGCACAAGCCTGTCGCCGCGAGCATCGCGGCCAGAAAACCTTTCATGTCGCTCCCCGTCTGGTCATCCGTCCTGCGGATCGGGCAACCGTAGATCGCCGCCGCCAGCGTGGCATTCCTGGCGTCTTTCGTTGATGTTGACGGCGATTGCGAACGGGTTTTGCGACGGTTGTTTACGGTTGCGAGGCCATGGCGAGCCGCGCCGGCAGTGTGCGTTCGCCGGCCAGCGCCTTCGCCCGGTCGAGCGCGACCGTCCATGCGGCGGGACGGCCGGCCGCGTCGAGCACGGCGAGCTGCACGAGCGCGCAGTCGTAGTCGGTGTCGACGCACGGCGCGATCCGCCCGGCCACCGCCGCGGCGTCGTCGGCGCGGCGCTGCGCGAGCAGGCGGTCGACGTAGCCTGCGACCACCAGCACGGTCTGCGCCGGCAGCGCCTGACGCTGCGCGAGCGCGAGCGCGGCGCGGTAGTCGCGCTCGGCGTCGGCGTCGCGACCCCGGTGCGCCGCCCATTCGGCACGCGCGAGCAGCAGCACGGCGGATGAGTCGACGTTGTCGCGCGCGAGCTCCGCTTCGATCGCCGCGACGTCGACGTTGCCCGCCGCGATCGACGCGCGTTGCCGCACGATCACCGCGCGCGCCCGCAGCTTCGGCGCGCTGTGCGGCGGCCAGACATCGAGCGCCGCCTCGGCTTCGTCGGCGGCGTCCTGTGCGCGACCGCGACGCCACGCGAGGTCGGCGCGTGCCGCGTGCCAGTAGCGCAGCGCCTGCGGTCGCACGCCGGCGTGCGCGACGCGGAGATCGGCCAACAGCGCCTCGGCTTCGCGATAACGGCCGAGCGCCGCGAACACCAGCGCGCGCTCGGTGCCGATCAGGAGCGCGAGGCCGGGATCGCCCGCGCGATCGCGCAGCGCCCACAGGCGCTCGCTCGTCGCCAGCGCGTCGTTCCAGCGCAGCATTTCCATTTCGAGATCGAGCATGCCGGCGCGCACCGATACCAGGCGTTCGACCGCGCCGAACGCCTCGAAGCGCTCGGCCGCGCCCGCGAGGTAGGTGTGGCCGAGGTCGAGATGGCCGCGCGCCCATTCGAGCAGTCCGAGGTTGCCGTCGACCTGGGCCAGCCCGAGACGTTCGCCGAGGCGCTGGTACATCGCGCGCGCGGCGCCGAGGTCGTCGGCCGCGGCGTCGAGATTGCCGCCGGCAACGCGCGAGATGCCGCGCCCGTTCAGCGCCTTGGCGTACTCCGGCCGGTCGCGCAGATCCGCGAGGACTTTGACGGCGGCGTCGTAGTCGCCTTCGGCACCGGCGAAATCGGCGCGGCGATAACGAATGTCGCCGCGCGCGGTCAGCGCCACGCCGCGCTGCGTGGCGTCGCCGCGCACGCGCGGATCGTCGAGCAGCGCGGTGAGCGCGCGCTCGGCTTCATCGACGCGCCCGGCGCGGAAATCCACCTGCGCGAGTTTGAGCCGCACGCGCGGGTCGTCCTGGTCTTCAGCACCGGTCAGCAGTGCGCGCGCGGCGTCCGGTTCGCCCGCGAGCAGCGCGGCCTGCGCCTGCTGCAGCCGCTCGTCCAACTCGCTCGCCTCCGGCAACGGCGCCGTCTGCGGCCGGCCGAATGCGGCGAGCAGCAGATCGGCCGCGCGCCGCGCGGCTTCGGTGGCGTCGGCGTGATCGGCAGACACTTCATGCCGCACGCCGCGCGGGTCGGTGACGGCGAGACGCACGGTCCAGACGCGGCTCGCGAGCGTCGCGCTGCCGCGCACCACGAGGCCGACACCGAGCGTGCGGCCGATGCGGTCGAGATCGGCCGGCGTCGGCGGCGACGCGGCGCCACGGGTCGAGGTGATGACGCTCTCGCTCAGGACGACCGGCAGACCCACGTTGCGCATGCGGTCGGCCACGAGTTCCATCGCGCCAAGGCGCAGCCAGCCCGCTTCGCGCGGACCGTCGATCGCGAGCGGCAGCACCGCGACGGTATCGGCGGCGATCGGTGCGGAGGCCGGCGCGGAGGCCGGCGCGGCAGCCGTCGCCGCTTGCGGGGCTTCGCGTTCGACGCGCAGCAGACGATATGCCGCGAAGCCCGTCAGCGCGAGCGCGACGGCGAGCGCCGCGACCGCGAATGTGGGCAGCCGCCGGCGAGGGCGCGTGGACGTCCCGGCGGACGGAACGGAAGGCGGCGACTCGGGAACCCGCGGCTCGGCGGCGGGCGCGCTCTCGATTTCGACGGTGTCGAGCACCCAGCGATAGCCGAAGCCCGGCACGGTGCGCACGGCGCGCTGCGCCTGGCCGTCGTCGCCGAGCGCGCGGCGGATGCGCAGCATCAGCTGGTTGACCTGGGCGTCGGTCACGTCGACGCGGCCCCAGACGGCCGAGACGAACTCGTCGCGCCCGACCGCGCGGGCGCGGTGCCGGATCAGATAGGCCAGGCCGTCGAAGGCGCGAGCGGGCAGGGCGACGAGCGCGTCGTCGTGCCGGAGTTCGCGAGTGGTGGCGTCGAGACGAAAGGAATCGAAGCGGTATTCCATGCGCCGATGATGAGGTCATCGCCGGTCGGACGCAAAAGCGGAAACCGCGTCGGAAGCGTTGCCGCAGTCGGTGCGCCCGAGTCCCGCGCGCGTTGCGATTTGCGTGCACCGGCGTTCCGCGCATGCGGAATGCATGACGGCGGCGACGCTGCCGCCCGCTCGATGCGCGCACTGCCGTTGCGAAGGCGCGGCCGCACGGCGGCGAAGCGGCGCCGCATTTGAAATTCATTGAAAATCGTCAACGAAAATGCGACGCCTGTCGCGAGAGAGGCAGCATGGCACGCATTCTGCTGTATCAGTCGCGTGCCTGCCGCGGGATCGCGGTCGCACGCGACGATCCGTTCGATAAGACAGGAGTTGGCTCATGGCTCACGAAGAAGCGATCGACAAGACCACCGACGAACTGGTCGAGCGGGCCTGGGAACTGGCCGCCTCGATCCGTACCGCGCTTTTCGCTACATGGTCGGGGCAGCGGCAGCACCTGACGCCGATGTCCGCGACGGTCGAACCCGCCGTGGGGGCGCTCTACTTCCTCACGACCGACGACGCGGCGAAGGTGGGGCACATCCGGCGCGACCCGAATGTGGTGGTCGCGTTCGTCGACGACAGCGCGAACAAGTACGTGACGTTCTCCGGCCGCGCGACCGTGAGCGACGACCGCGAAAAGATCCGCGAACTCTGGACGGTGTTCGCGAAGGCATGGTGGGAGTCGCCGGACGATCCGTCGATCCGTCTGATCACGGTGGTACCGAGCGAGGCGGAACTGTGGGACAGCCCCGGCAAGCTCGTGGCGTCCGTACTCATGCTGACGGCCGCCATCAGCGGTCAGCAGCCCGCCGTCGGCGATCACGCCACCCTGCGCATCCGCTGAGCCCCGGGAGCTTGCCGCCCATGCAGAACGACGATTCGGGATCGCGCGCCGTGCGGCGGGCTGCGGCCGCACGCACGGCGGGGGCCTGTCTGCGGAGGCCGAAATATGACACTCTCGGCGCCCCGCACCAGGACTATCTTCGGCCGGTGAAAAAGGATTTGCTGCCAGCGGCGCGGGAATCGGCGAAACACATCCTGGTCGTGGACGATACCGTCGACTCCCGCTTGTCCCTGTCGAGCTTGCTACGTGTCGTCGGCTATATCGTCTACGAAGCGTCCGATGCCGCCCAGGCGCTGCGGCTGCTCGAATCGTCGCTGCCGATCGACGCGCTCGTCACCGACGTCGAAATGCCCGGAGCGTTGAACGGGCTCGCACTGGCGCAGTACGTGCGCGCCGCGCATCCCGACATCGCCGTTGCGATCGCTTCCGGCGGCGACTACGCATCGCAGGTGACCGACCCCGCCGTGCTGTTCCTGCGCAAGCCCTACAAGTCCGAGCGCCTGCTCGACTATCTCGAGAGAGCCTGCTCATGACGGAAACGAATACCGCGCCGGGTGCGGACGTCGGCGCGCCGCAACTGCTGTTCGTCGAGGCCGACATCGTCGTTCGCAGCGCCATGGCGGCCTATCTGCGCGAATGCGGCTACAGCGTGATCGAAGCGGCGTCCACGGACGAGGCCCAGGCGATTCTGCTGCGTTCCGATCTCGACATCGATATCGTCGTCGCCGACGTGGACACGCCCGGCGCGCTCGACGGCTTCAGGCTCGCGCGCTGGATCGCCGAGCATCGCCCCGGCACGCACGTGGCGCTGTCCGCGACCGTTCAGCGCGCCGCGAAGCTGGCAGCCGAACTGTGCAGGGAAGGACCGAATTTGACGGTGCCCTACGACCACGCAGCGCTGCTCGACTACATCAAGCGGCTGCGCATCAAGCGCTAGTATCGCGTTCCGTCGATACGTCGGATTGACGTTCGGACGGCGATGCGGCGAGACGAGGCGCTGCGAGGCGTGGTACCGGTAGTGCGGCGGCGCGGTGAAATACGCCGACATATTTCGACGAACTGGAAGCACGGCACCAGGTCGACGGCGCGGATTGTCGCGGAGACGGCCCGCGCCGAAGCGCGGGCCGCAGCTCACCTCGATCGGCCTCAGCAGCTGCCGAAACGGTCCGGACTCGCACCCGGACCGCCGCGCGGACCCGGCGGATTCTCCCAGTTGGTGCCCGGGCCGCCGGCCGGACCCGGCGGATTGTCGTCGCGGTCCCGCCAGCAGCGTCCGCGCTGATCCCAGAAGCCGTAGCGCGGATGGTAGTAGCCGTAGCGCGCGTTGAAGTAGTAGCCGTCGTCGCGCAGCGCGAAGCGGATACGGTCCTTGCCGCGGCGGTAGTAGCGATGATCCGGCGACGCGCCCGGACCGCCGCGCCAGCCCGGCGGATTTTCCCAGTTGGTGCCGGGGCCGCCGCGCGGGCCAGGCGGATTGTCGTCGCGGTCGCGCGGGTAGTCGCGCGCGTCGCTCGCGCCTGCGAAGGCGAGGGTGGCGAAGCACATCACAAGCAGTCGGGGCAGTTTCAGATTCATGACGAACTCCTCTGTGCATATGTGGACAGACATGGCACGCAAGGAGGGTGTCACCGCGATCGTGAACCGCGGTCGTACGGTGGCGAAGTCGCGGCGGCCTCTGCGGCATTCGCTTGGAATAAATAATATTTACATTTCTATATGTATTTTTGTTTGTTGCGATGATCCGCGAACGGCGGCATTCGTCCGAAACGATGGTCGCGGCCGGATGCCGGATTCGGTGCGGGGTCGAGGAGACGGTCGTTCGACCAAAGAACTGGCCGGGCGATGGTGCAAAGGCGAGTTGCGCCCCCATGTGCACGGTTTCCGCGCCTGGCCGCGCCCGTCTGTCTTCCGAGGTCTCCATGATTCCCCTGTCCCTGCTCGAACTCGGCCGTGTCCGCGAGGGTTTCGACCGGCGCGCCGCGCTCGACGACGCGCGCACGCTCGCGCGTCACGCCGAGGCGGCCGGCTACCGCCGCATCTGGGTCGCCGAACATCACAACATGCCGACCGTGACCACGGCGGCGACGTCGCTGGTCGTCGCGCACATCGCCGCGGGTACGCGGACGATTCGCGTCGGCGCCGGCGGCATCATGCTGCCGAACCACGCGCCGTACATCATCGCCGAACAGTTCGGCACGCTCGAAACCCTGTTCCCGGGGCGTATCGATCTCGGCCTCGGCCGCGCGCCCGGCACAGATCCGTTAACGTTGCGCGCGCTGCGTCGCGAGCGCAACGCGGCCGACACGTTCGCGCAGGACGTGCTCGAGCTGCAGGCGTTCCTCGGCCCCGTGCGACCGGGCCAGCGCATCGAAGCGGTGCCGGGCTCCGATACGAACGTGCCGCTGTGGATCCTGGGCTCGAGCCTGTACGGCGCGCAGCTCGCGGCCGAGCTCGGCCTGCCTTATGCGTTCGCCGCGCACTTCGCGCCGCAGGCGCTCGACGCGGCGCTGGCGCTCTACCGCGAGCGCTTCAAGCCCTCGGCGCAGCTCGCGCAGCCCCATGCGCTCGTCTGCGCGAACGTCATCGCCGCGCCGACCGATGACGAAGCGCGCTTCCTCGCGACATCGCAGCAGCTTTCGTTCATTGATCACGTGCGTCAGACCCGCCGCCTGACGCAGCCGCCCGTCGCCAACATCGCCCACTACGGATCGCCGGAAGAAATGGCGCTCGCGGCGCAGATGCTCGCGTGCAGCGTCGTCGGCGGCCCGGATGCGGTGCGCGCCGGCGTCGGCGCGCTCGTCGCGCGCACCGGCGCCGACGAGCTCATGGTGGTATCGGACGTCTACGACACGGCGTTGCGCATCCGGTCGGTCGAACTGATCGCCGAGGCGCTCGGCTGATCTCGCGCCGGACGTCGCGCGCGATGATGCCGAGGCCCGGCGGGCGGCGTCGGCGCACGGGATGGATGGTGCTTGCGGTCCATCCGCGGATCGTCTCTGGTAGATCGGCGACGAAACCGTGCGCCGAAGGCCTCGTACCGGCCGATGCGAGCGCAAGCGGCGTGTCGAGGCGCGCGTACGATCGTCATTCGCGGCCGGACGAGATCGCTGCCGGCGGGGGATCCGACGCGCTTGCGGCAGCGCCGAACACGGCCAGCGCCGCGCGGACGGTGTTGGCATTCAGGCGCGCGAGCGTGCTCGGATTTTGATAGCCGCCGGCGACGACGAAGACGATCGGACACTGCCGCCGGCGGGCGAGCTCGAACACGCGCCGATCGCGTTCGATGAGGTTCTGCGTGCTGAGGCCCGCGCGGCCCTTGGGGTCGTCCTGGTGGCAGTCCACGCCGGCCTGATAGAGGATGACGTCGGGCGCGATGTCGACGACGCGTTGCTCGATGTCGTCGAGTGCGCGATGGTACGGAAGAAAACCGTCCCGCCGCACGTCGACGGGATAGGCCAGCGACCGTTCGCTTCCGTGGCAGCCGAAGCGGGTGCCGAATATCGAGGCCGCGAACAGATTCGGCAGCTGCATCGTGAACTCCTCGGTGCCGTTGCCGCCGTGCTCGTCGCAATCGATGACGAAGATGCGTTTTTCCGGCAGACGGTGCGCGACGAGGGCGAGCCCGTTGATCGCGCAGAAGCCGCTGCCGCGCGCGCGTACCGCGTGATGAAATCCTCGCGCGAGATTCATCGCGATGCCCGTCGTGAGCGCGTGAGCCACCGCATCGAGCTGTCCGCCGAGCATGGCGAGGACCGCGTCGCGCACGCCGGGGCTCCAGGGAATGCCCTGACTGGACGCGAGAGGTTCCTCTCCGGCCAGGAAGTGATCGAGGTAGGTGTCGTCATGGAGGCCGCGCAGCGCCCGATCGTCGATCGGCCGCGGCGCATGCAGATCGATCGCGGGCCATTGGCGAAGGTCGTCGGCGAGAATGGCGAGCCGCGAAAACAACGGGGAGTCGCCCGGCGCGTAGGCCTCGGAATAACAGACGCGCAGCCGGTTCATGGGGCCGTTTCCCGCATCCACTGCCACGCGCGATCGCGCAGTTGGTCGATGGTCGTCGTCAGCGGCGAAAACAGGTTTGCCCGAACTTGCGCCTGGAGCTGGTTGCCGAACGCGCGTGCGCGCGCCGACGGCGAGATGGCGAGGGTGGTCAGGCGCATGAAACGCACTTCCGCCAGCGCGTCTGCCGGCAGCAGCAGACCGCGCCGCAGTGGCCGCAGCGGCACGGGGTCCGGCATGTGGCGAAGCGCGCAAAGGCTGCCTGGCGGAACGGTGACGCCGAAAAGATTGAATGCGCCGACGGAGATCGCCGAATGGCTTTCGCCGAGGCCGATTTTCTCGACGAGGATCGGGCGGTGCGTCGAATCGACGATCACGTTGACCGAGCCGCGGCGCCGGATGCGGCCGTGCGCGATCTCCAGGAAAAACTCTCCGCTTCCGAGCAGCTGCCGATTTCGGGCTTTTGAATCATGCCAGGCAGGTCGGGTGCCGGCTCGGGCGTGCCTGACAGCGCGTGCACCATCAGGCGAAGGAAGATCGTGCTTTCTTCGTATTCGAGTTGCGCGGCGATGGCCGAAAAGCTGTCGGCCAGCGCGCGCAGCCGCGTACGCACCGGGTGATTCGCCGGCTCGACAGGGTCGGCACCGGGCGACAGCAGGTAGCGCCAGCCGCTTGCGTGGGCGTCGACGAGCGACTGTCCGAGCGACTCGGTGTCGGCGAGCGGCCAGTCGGCGAAAACGCGCAAGTCGTCGGCATGCACCGGATCGCGGGGGCGGTTGATGATGCGCGAAAGAAAGCGCGTCGCTTGCGCAAACCCGCAGCCGCGGCGTTCGGTCTGGTGGTTGAAATGCTCGTCCAGCATTTCGGTCAGCGTGTCGCACAGCGCGAAACCGGCTTTGGCGAATGCCGTTGGTAGCTCGTGGTGCATGCCGGTTTCCGTATGCGACAGCGCGTCGGCCAGCGCGATTGCGCCGGCCGGTCGAGCGGTACGCCTGCCGCGTCGTTATGAAAAATCGACGCTTTTTTCGAACGAGCGCAGATCGTGCCGCGCCATGGCCAGGTTGGCCTTGGCGCGATCGAGCACCACGTAGAGGAACAGCTTCTGATTCGATTCGAGAGGGCGCAGCAGATGATACTGCTTCGTCAGGCTGATCAGGATGTCTTCGATCGTGTCGTTGAGTTTGAGGCTGTTGGCGACTTTGCGCTTGGAGCGGATGACTTCCGAATTGCCCGCGGCGGCCAATTCCAGATTGAAGCTGCCGCCGTCTCCGGCGAGGAGCATTCCGCTCTCTCCGTCGACCAGCGCGGATGCGATGTAGCCGTCGATGTTGCGCAGGGGGTCCAGACTGATTTTTGCCATGAGCGTTTGATCCTGGTGAAGTACTTGCGACGGAGCGAAACCGTTCGGAGAACGGCGAGAGAACAAAGCGAGCGCCTGACCGGCAGGGCAAGCGCGCAACGACCGTTCGGGGACGATCGGGTGTCAGCCGCGCCGCGCGCCGCGATCGCACGGTCGCCTCCGGCTTGCTGACGCAACGCCTGTCACTGCCCCCGGATTCTTCCGACGATCGAACGGGAACGCCGCTCGACCGTTGAACCGGTCGGTTATGCCGGCCGCAGCTTAGGAAGCGAGTACGGCGGCGAACATAGGGGAGTTCCTGACGGGAATTGCGAATAAATCCGCGGAGGCGAGGCTTTTCGCCAAATTCCGCGGCGGCGTTACATTGTTTTGCGAACCCGTTCCAACGATGATGGCGCCGGTTCGGGTTCCATCGCCGGGGGCGGATTCTTTGAGTGCGTCGCGCAAGCAGGACCGGACGCTGCTGATCATTCTCGCGAGCGAACTTGCGTCGGTGGGGTTGACCACGACGCTGACGTCGCGTCATCACCTGCACGTGGTTGCGGTCGCGTCCTCGCTCGAACAAGGCCGGTCCGCGCTGCGGAAGTACGCACCCGAAATCGTCATCGTCGGACCCGAGTGGGTATTTTCCGTCCGCCAGTACCTCGACGAGATCGGCCTGGCCTCGCGCATCGTGGTCTTCGGCGCGCAGAGCCACCTGGGCGCCCGAGCCGACGCGGTCGCGGCGGTCGCTTGCGGGTATCTGAGCTACCTCATGCGCAGTGTCGACTACCTGCCGCAGATCGATATCGTCTCCGAATGCCCCGTACCCACCCTTGAGGCCGGCCAGGCGCCCTGCGTCTACTGCGCGCTTCGCAAATCGCTCAAGCCGCCCGAACTCAACTTGACCGCGCGCGAGCTTCAGATCTTCATCGCGATCGGCACCGGATTTCGCCCCGTCGACATTGCGACCGACCTTCGGATCAGCGTGAAGACCGTCGAAGCGCACCGCGAGCGCATCAAGTCGAAACTGAAACTGGCGACCGCACGCGAATTCAACGAGGCCGCCGCGGACTGGTGCCGCGGCGGATCGTCGTGAACCGCGGAGGATGACGGCGCGGGTACGCGGGGCGCGCGCCGGAACTCGCTCGATCCCGACGGCGTATACCGCACCGGTATCGCAGGGATTGCCGTCGGGGCGCGGCACGCCGCGCAGGTCGGTCCCCCGTGCGAGGCGAAGCGGCATCGTGTCCGAAACACGCGGTAGCGCTTATTGCGACGGGTCGGCGACGGCATTCGGGGTGTGGCGCTCGAACACGTCGATCAGTGCCTCGAACGTGGCGACGGCGGCGGCACACGCCCGATCGGAGAGGTGGTCCGCATCGCCCAGCTCCGCATCCAGCGTGGCTCGGAACTCGCGCCACAGCGTCCCCGTGCGTTCTCCCCATCCCACGAAGTAGCGCGCGCCATGGCTCGGGCCCAGGCCGTGCTGGCCGGAAACGGCGCGGGCGACCACGAGCCCGCCGAGGGCGGACGCTTCCAGCACATACATCGACCCCAGCGCCGCGGCCGGACCGTCGAGGGACAACCCGAGTGAAGTTGCCCCGCTTTCGTGGACACGTGTCCTCTTGAGAAACGGAGTCTGGCCTGCGGACAGACCAAGTGTGCTGAAGGCCCGTTCATACGCCTGCTCCATTCGGCAGGCATGCTGTGCGACGACGGTGGCGAGGGAGCCATCTCAGCATTGGATGCTTATGGTTCGCCGCCGCACGGGTGCCCGTGCATTGAAGGTATGGAAGACCGTGATGCGGGCGGCATTGGGATGGGTGGATACGGCGTCTGCTGCAGGGAAGCGGGTGCGTGCAGCAGCATCGAAGACCGCGATCAAAGCACAGGCGGCAGGCACCAAGGGTGCCGTCCACCATGCCCAATCTTCGCGATCCGAGTCGAACGGAGTTGAACATCCGGAGCGAAAGTCAAAAGGTGCTCCGGATGCTCTGGCTCCCGGATCCGTGGTGGCTCGCCGCTTCCGCAGCGCCCACGGCGCCCGCACATACCGGCTCTACGTACCGAATACGCCCTCGGTGGCGGGTACTCGGCCGCCTCTGATCGTCATGTTGCACGGTTGCGCCCAGGACGCGGAACGATTCGCCACGATCACCCGCATGATGGACCGAGGTGAAGCTGACGGGTGCTGGGTGCTCTTTCCGGAGCAATCGGCGCGGGCGAATCGAACCCGTTGCTGGAACTGGTTCGAGCCGGAGCATCAGCGGCGTGGCGAAGGCGAGCCTGCGATTCTGGCCGGGATGGTCCGGAGCATCGTGCGACGGCACCATCTGGATGCTCGACGGGTGTACGTGGCGGGGCTATCCGCGGGAGGGGCTATGGCCGTGATTTTGGCGCGCACGTATCCCGATCTGTTCGCAGGCGTGGGTGTATGTGCCGGGATGCCCTACGCCGCGGCGCGAACGCCGACCACCGCACTGATGGCAATGCGTGGAGGCCACCGTTTGGCCATCGATGCCGAGGAGGCCGCTGGCGTGGCGGCTGGTTGTGTAAGAACCATCGTCTTTCAGGGCGATTGCGACCGCACGGTTGTGCCGCGAAACGCCGATACCATTGTGGCAGCGGCACTCAGCGCGTTCGGACCGACCACGACGGAGGACGACGTGGGATCGAGTGGTGGCCGTGCGTTCCGTCGGGTCCGTCACCGCACAGATGAGGGCATCGTCGCCGTGGAGCGCTGGACCATCCATGGTGCCGGGCACGGATGGATCGGTGGTGCACCGGCCGCATATTCGGATCCTCTCGGTCCGGACGCTGCGCGCGCGCTGCTGCAATTCTTTCTGAGTTCGCCAGAACATGCCACTGCTCTGCCTGGAGCCGGTAGCAGTGAGAGGCCCGGCTGTATTTAGCCGACTGGCTTATTCACGTTGGATAATTGGCCGTACGCCTGGGCCCGCACCTCGCCGAATAAGGGTCTTGTCTATAGGCATGTCGCGCTTCGTTCGGGGAACTCGTCGCGCGTTCACCTTCTGTATGCCGGTCGGGTCGATCAGAAAAGCTGCAAGAAAATCGATATATACCGTTCCATCAGGAATCAGTGAGCCAGTCGTGTGGCGTCAACGGAGCGCACGCCCAGGGTTTCATTGGCCAGCAAAACGGCGGTGTCGAATCCCCGCTGATCTGGGACCTGGCCTTGCAACGTCACAAAACCATGGAGGGATGACACATCGATAGCGCAGGTATTGACGGACCGGGAAAACGATAACGTCGATCGAAGGGCGGAAACGATCTGGTCATCAGACTGTTCCTGTGCGCCCAATCGCCCGACCCTGCGAGCCTCCATGTCGATCCGACGCCGTTCTGTGCGTGGCGGCCAGTCGATGACATCCAATTGATTGGTCACGTGAACAACGCCGTAAGTATCCAGGATGATCGTGCGTGCGTACTCTTTCTGGATGGCGGTGGGGACCAGCCCGTAGACAGTGACAACGCCATCGGTGCTGAAAATCTGGATGTCAGCGGCATCGATTTTTGAGTTCCAGGCGAGGCGCGACAAGACAGCCGCAGCCATGGCATTGTCGTTCGCAACGACATCACAGCGAATCGTTGGCACGACCCCGGCGGCAGTCGATGGTGACGCCGGTGCCGGAGAGGGCGCTGGTGCGGGCGCGGCCGAGATCAAGAGCATCGTCAGCCCTGTCAGAACAGTCATTTCAATCTCCACGGGGCGCGTGCGCAATTGCCGCAGGCTCGCTTGACGGTGGTTCGGCCGATAGTGCCGAGCCAGGGATCGATCTGCGCGCTATTTTCTGGTTTTCAAGAGGGTAATAATTGACAGTGGGTATTTTCTCTGATTTATAAATGCGCATGGGAATTAACGCTGAGGTAACAATCCAAAGCGCATAGTCCCAACACGACCTGCCGGATCTGCATCATGCGGATCCCACCAGCGACACCAGCCATCCTCGATCCCGCAATTCGCCCTTTCTCGCTTCCTGATTACTTGCGAGAACCAGTGCTTCATGCCCTGACAAAACTCTCGGCCGTTCGACATTGGGCAGGGCATGCCAAGGACGGCGTACAGGAGCAGTCCATGCGCAGAAAAATCAACAACCGTGGGAACCGTCCGGAAATTCTGGTCTCTCGCGGGGATTCTGGAGTTCCGGACTTCCAATCCCCTTCAAAGCAAGATCTGGATACGCTCGACGCCGCGGCACGAGCACACGTCGAACCCTGGACCCGGCCAAGAGCGATCTTCATCGGCGTAGGACAAGGCGCGCCGGCGGCCCCTCGCTATCCGGGCCTTGTTGGAACGAGCATCAATGCGATCAGGTCGTTGTTTCGACGCGTGATGGAATCTTTCTTCGGCCCCAGCGTACAGCGCTAGCGCCTCGCCCTGTGCTGCTTCGAATGCAATCACCAGTGCCGGGCCCCCGGCAATTTGTACCGGACCTCGTCGCCAAGGATGACGGGTCAGCAGCACCCCATGAACATGCAGCGAACAACCCGAACACTCCGAGCGACCCGAGCCGCGACAACAAGGGCGACGGCAAGGGGGGGACAAGGCGAAACAATCTGACGGGCCGGCGCAGCCACAGAGCAGGCCGCGCAAGCTCCCGTAAGCGTTTGCACGGATGGAAAACAGCCGGCGCCCATGCGCCGGTTTCCCGTTGAACTGACCTTGTGTGTTTCATCAGTATGGCCTGAGGCTGCCAGTTGCCTTCCTGGATTCCGTCGTCTCTTCTGCGGTCCGGATTTCCTTGCATACATCGTCCCGGGTGCAACACCTTCAGGACTCAACATCCATCAAAGGGATTCCATGAACAGCAGTCGGAAACCAAAACAAGATGATCGGTACGCGGCGAAGTCAGCGGACATGTCTTCCACACGAAACGGCGTGGTGGAGGCAGGCGAGGCGTTGACAACTCAAGCTCGCGACTCGGGTTCTCTGGCCACCATTCACCGATCAACGGGGATCCTTGTCGGCGACGCATCCGAACCCGGCGTGCCCGATGAAAATACGCAGGACGTTGCCTTCACCATCGTCGATGATCCCAAAAATGAATCGGTATACAAGGGCGCAGGAAGCTACGCTGCGACTCGAGCGGAAACTGCGGTCCGTGCCGTGGAGGAGGCCTTTCCACTACTTCATTTCGATTTGCGGTTCGAGAAAAATCTCACCGCACTGCATGTGCGCACACGAGTCCATTCTTCGGTAGAGAATGACTTGTTCCTGGCCGTGCTATTGAAGGCACTCACATCCACGGCCACCCGACTGGCTCCGATGAAGTCATGACGTTTGGGTGCTCCTCGGTCTGGCACTTCGCAGCCAACCATCGCCCCTGAGGCAGCCGCGATGAACCAAAGCAAGAAATACTCCTGCGTCGAAGCTGAGAACGCCTTCACGTCGGAGGGGGGACTCTTGCCCGAGAAGCCACGTTCCCGGAGTCCTTTCCTGGAAGGCACCGCGAGATCCTCGTCTGGAGTGGGCTTCGCCGATGGGACGGCGCTGCCGAAGTCGGATGAATGGTCGCTTCGGCGATCGATCGCTTTTGACGGCCGCTGCTATCGATACAACGGCTATCGCTACGAGCTGCTGGCTGATGCGATAGCGTATGTCGCTCTGACGCGCGCACGCCCATCTCTGCTCATACGACAGATTCGAGGACGCTATCGCGTATGCAGTCCCGACGAGACAGCGCTGTGAATAGTTCTGGTTCAAGAGGATTTCCGTGCCGCCGCCGGTGCATGAGGTGATACGAGACAACCGACCTGGTGCATCGTGTTGACGACACTCACTCGGGATGGGGCAGCGGTCATGGGTTCTGACGTCGAGGTGCCGCTCCGTCAGGCTCAAAATGTGGTGCGCGTTGACGCCTGCTGCAGGATGCTCACCGATGTCAGTCGCTGAATGGTCGGTCGTTGTCGGTACGTTGATGATCGTCATGGTGCTCGTCGGCACGCTGCTGGGCCGTCTGCCGCTCAGCAGCGCAATGGTCTACCTTGCGATGGGGTGCCTGCTCGGACCGTTGGGCGTCAACGTCCTGCGTCCCGACCCGATCTCGAACTCGATCTTTCTGGAGCGGATTGCAGAGGTCGCGCTGCTCATCTCATTGTTTGCGATGGGACTACAACTCGGTCTGCCGCTGCGGGACCGGCGGTGGCGACTGCCGTTGCGGCTGGCGGTCATCTCGATGACGGTGATGGTCGCGATGATTGCACTGGTGGGTGTATGGCTACTTGACCTGCCTCTGGGCGGTGCCGTTCTGCTTGGGGCTATTCTTGCTCCAACCGATCCGGTACTCGCCGCCGACATTCAGTCCGATCTCGATGCAAAGCGCGATCGCGTGGGTTTTAGTCTCGCCGGCGAGGGCGGTCTCAACGATGGAGCTGCCTTCCCGTTCGTCATGTTGGGCCTTGGTCTGCTCGGTCTGCACGAATTAGGGCCAAGTGCGATGCGGTGGTGGAGCGTCGATCTCGTGTGGGCCACCATCGGCGGAGCGGCAATCGGCGGCGGCTTGGGTGCGGCGACGGGATGGCTCGTCGTGTATTTGCGAACACGTCATGACGAGGCTGTAGGCCTCGATGAATTTCTTGCGCTGGGCCTCGTTGGTCTGGCCTATGGCGCAGCCCATTTGAGCCATGCTTCCGGATTCCTTGCCGTGTTCGCAGCGGGTCTTGCGTTGCGGCGTGTGCGCGAGCAACCCCTGCTGAGGACGCCGCCTCTGCCCATGGCCGACCAAGTAGATGGCCATGACTATGCAAAGCTCGCCACGCATCCCAGCCATGCCAGCGCCACGATGCGCGACTCGGTACTTGGCTTCAATGAACAGTTGGAAAAATTTTCAGAGCTGGCTCTGGTACTTCTCGTCGGTGCGATGCTGGCATTTGCCAAGCCGCTGCCGGAGAACCTGTGGTTCGTACCGTTGGTGCTGCTCGTCCTTCGACCGCTGTCCACCCTCGCGGCAACGACGGGGGAGTTGCTCAATCCGCCGCAGCGCGCATTGATCGGATGGTTTGGGATTCGCGGAGTCGGTTCGATCTTTTACCTGCTGCTGGCGTTGCGGCATGGCGTGGCTGGCGATACCGCCGAGACGATCGTATCCCTGACATTGTGGACCGTGGCCGGGTCAATCGTCATACACGGTCTGACGGCGCAACCGTTGATGCACCAGTATCACGCGTGGCGAGAGCGCAATGTGATCAGGTCGTGATCGATCCGGCAATGGCGGTGGTGCGTGACTCACCCGGGCGGCCGGCAGGGACTCTGTGTGCCATCAACGGAATGCGGGAGCCCAGGCGACATCGCCTACGCTAGGCCTGTCTGGTCTTCGGCACGATGGTGATTTCCCCGTTGGTCTCCAGCACGCCCAGCGCCACGTCCTCGACCGAGCTCAGGCCCGCCTTGCGCACCGCTTCCTCCAGATCGGAGGGCGGCAGGTTGTTCGCCCGCAGGGCCCGCTGCAACACAGTGCCCTCACGCACCAACAGGACCGGCTCGCCTTCCAGGAGGCGGTCCACCGTTTTGCTGCGGGCGCTCAGGAATCCCAGCGCCATGTTGAGGGCGATGAGGGTGGCTGCGACGATCGGGGCGCCCAATACGGACTCGTCTCCGCCCGTCATTGCGCCCTGGGTGGATTCACCAATCAGGATTACCACCACCAGGTCAAACGGGGTGAACTCGCCGACGGTGCGCTTGCCCGACAGCCGAACGAGAAACAGGATGCAGACGTAGACAATGGCGCCCCGCGCCATGAACTCCCACCAGGGCAGGGACAGCGAAAACATGGCAGGGTCTCCTCAGGAAGGCGAGGCGGTGCTGCGCGCCAGCAGGGGCCAGAGGAGGGCCCCGACCTGGTGCACCCCACACCCGAAGACCCGGCACTGGTCCATCGCCACACAGCGAATGCGCCCTTGAAGAAGTCCGTTGCAAACCACGCAGGACGTTGTTGAACCTCCCGCGACCTTCCGTGGTGGCGGGATCCGGTGACGCTGGCGGGACGGTCCGTGTCCCGTGAGAACGACGTCAGGCGATCCGCGTTCCGTCGAGGCGATGCCAGGCATCTCGAACCGCGGGTTCAGCACGATCCCAGCCGAGGCCCGACTCGCCGGCACGCTCGTGCCAGTCCGCAGCCAGCTGTGGGGAAATCTCATCCCACTGTCGATCGCGGTACCGTGCCCGGCTCTCCCAGCCGTAGCGATAGGCCGGCTCGTAGTCGGTGTAGGGCGATTCCGGGCTCACGTACGGCCGGCTGGTGTAGTGGGCTTCCCAATAAGTGGTTTCGGCGGTGGGATCGATGGCTTCAGCCACGCCTTTGCCGGCGAGGCCGCCGACCACTGCACCCACCGCGGCGCCGACGAGCGTGCCGACAGGACCAGCGACAGTGCCGACCGCGGCACCCGCGGCTGCACCACCGACTGCGGCACCGACACCGGTGCCCACGGGGTGCGCACCGGTCGCACCGCTCAGCGGATCGAGATGGAGATCGTTCGAAGCGGGCTTTTCGACAGCCATGGTGTTCTCCTGGTTGGAGAGCAGAGGGAGCAACCGGCGTGCCAAGGCTGGTGGGGTCGAGCACAAACGACGGAAACCCTTGTGCCATCACACGCCGCAACGTTCGGCTTGGTCGGGCGTGCGGGTGTTTCTTCGCGCAGAACGCCTGCCCGCGAAAACCTCAGCTGCGGAATGCACGATCAATGTCCTGCAATATTAACTTATGCACAGGTGTATTAAAGTGCATTGAGGTTGCGCGGCGGGGTATGCCAGGCGATGCGCCTCGCCATGTTCACAGGCAGAGAATGGCGATCGCGAACATATTCAATGCCAACCACCACGCGATCACGACCGGCAATGGGGGCCTTCGGGAAATTTGCTGACTTGCTCATTGCTCCATCCTGTCAAGAGATGGAGTCTCCGGGGAAGCCGGGGCGGTTCAGGCGCGCCAACTCGTCGCGCTCGGTGCTCGTCAGGCCGTCAACGATGCCTGCGTCGGCATTGGCTTGCGGCACCCAGTTCGAGATCGACCGGGCCGCACGTTGAACTCTCGCGACAACTGCGCCGGCGTGCGCCCCACGCACACCAGTTCGATGATCTGCTGACGAAATGCCGCCGGGTACGGCGGGCGGGTCTTGGACATGGCGAACTCCGTTTTTCAAGAGGATACGTGTTCACGAAAGCGGGGCAACTTCAATGTCCTGCATCATGGCCCACCCATATTGATGCAACGTACATTATTGATCAAAAAATAATACCGTCTTTTTTCCGACAGGGCCGACAGGGCCCCGGTCATGCGTTCGGCTGCCCCCTTCGATTTGTATGGAAAAGCGCACCATACGGCGTAGACTCCAAGCGTTCCTTGCGAACAGCTACGGGAACATCCTTCGTGGAAGACACGTTCAGCCCGCGGATTGCCGCCACGCTGGTCCATCGCACTGGTGAGGGCACGTCTGCGCATGAAGTTGCCGATATCGTCGTTGCGCTGTGCCAGGACACGGAACGGGCACTGACACCCATCATCGGGCCGGTCGGTGTCGGCGCGCTCTATCAGCACAGCCTGCACCTGGCAAAAGTGGCCTACCCCTGGATCGACATCATCCCAACGCGACCCGCAACGGCCGCCGACTTTTCCGTTTTCCACACGTTGCTCGCGCAACAAACCGCAGAGACCGCCTTGGCCGGAGGCAAGGAGGTCCTGGAGGCATTTTTCCGGCTGCTTGTCAGCCTGATCGGCTTTTCACTTTCGGAACAGTTGCTCGCGGCGGTGTGGACCGACCCCGCCCCGGACACCTCCGCACAGGACGTCGTCCCATGAACCACACAGTCACCATCCAGCGCCTCGCCACGGGCGTCCCCGGCTTGGACGAGGTTCTCGGCGGCGGGTTGCCTGAGTTTTCGTTCAACCTCATCGCCGGCGTGCCCGGCTGTGGCAAGACGACGCTGGCGCACCAGATGATGTTTGCCATGGCCACGCCCGAACGGCCGGCCATCTACTTCACCGTGCTCGGCGAACCCCCGCTGAAAATGTTGCGGTATCAGCAACAGTTCACATACTTCGATAGCGCAGCCGTCAACAGTTCAGTCCGCTTCGTCAACCTGGCGCAAGACACGCTCACGGGCGACCTCAATGCGGTCCTGCAGCGCATCGTCACGGAAGTTCAAGCGCACAACTCGGCCTTTGTGTTCGTGGATTCGTTCCGCTCGGTGGTGCTGGCGAGTGCGATCGAAGGCGCACCCCACCAAGCCCTTCAGCAGTTCGTGCAGCAGCTGGGCGTGCTCATGACCAGTTGGGAGGCCACCACGTTTTTGATCGGCGAATACTTTGCGGACTCGGACGCCAATCCAGTCTTCACCGTGGCCGACGGGTTGATCTGGCTGCGCCAGAACGTGGAGCGCAACTCCATGGTTCGCAAAATGGAAATAGCCAAAATGCGCGGACAACCCTCGTTGCCCGGACTGCATACGTTCCGCATCACATCGGCCGGCATTCAAGTCTTCGCGCCGGCGCGCGCCATCGTGACCGGTGACGATCACTCCGGTTCCTCCGCTCTGGAGTCCCGCCTCGGCATGGGTGTGCCCCGTCTGGACGAGATGCTCGGCGGCGGCTTGCCACGGGGCTACTCGCTGCTCGTGGCGGGCCCCTCCGGCTCCGGTAAGAGCGTCCTGGCCGCGGCGTTCCTGGCAGAAGGCGCACGGTGCGGAGAAGCAGGCGTGATTGCCACGTTCGAGCGCCGGCCCAATCCGTTTTACAACCGGGCGCTTGCGGATTTGATCCACAGCGATCGCGTGGGTCTGGTCGATCCCCAGGCCCCGGATCTGTCCATCGACGAGATCGTGCGTTTGCTGCTCGATGAGGTCCACCGCTTGAAAGCCACACGGGTGGTCATCGATTCCTTGTCGGGCTTCGAACTTGCCGTGGCACCGACGTTCCGCGCCGACTTCCGTGAATCGCTCGCGCGCTTGGTCACCGCGCTGGCACGTGTGGGCGTCACGGTGCTGATGACCTCGGAGCTGGAGGATCGATACACCGACCTTCGTTTCAGTCCCTACGGTACCGCGTTTCTGACCGACGCAATCATCGTGCAGCGGTATATCGAGGTGCAGAGCGAACTGCGGCGCGTCATGGCGGTGGTGAAGGTGCGGGGAAGTGCTCATTCGCACGAGCTACGGGAGTTCACCATTTCGACGGACGGCATTGCGATTGCCGAACCGTTGCCGGACTACGTCGGCTTGTTGGGCGGCCGGCCCACGACACGCCAGGCACCGGAACGTTCCGAACTGCCAGGGGGGCGAACCCGCTGGCCGACACCCGTGCGGCGTCGCCGCCGTGAACGATCGGCCCCGCCACGACGATCCGGATGCGATCGAAGCGGCATTGGAGCTGGCGTCCGTTCGGCAGGAAACCCGCGTTGCCCGCGCGATGTTGCTCCAGTTGCAACAGGCCGTCGAACAGGCGATGAAGGACGTGGACGGCAATCCCGCCTCGCGTCTGCGCGCCGCCAATCAGCAGTTGATTTGCTCAGCACTGCAGGCGCTCACCGATGCCGACGACTGCAACAAGATCCTGGGAGAAGTCGCCCGCGCCGCCGAACACGATCCGTTGACCGAACTGCCCAACCGCGTGCTGTTTCGGGATCGGCTGGAGCAAGCCATCGCGCACGCCCACCGCCACGGCACCCGCTTGGCCGTGCTGTTTGTGGATCTCAACCGCTTCAAGCAGATCAACGACACCCTCGGTCATGCAATCGGCGATCAGGTGCTGCAGCAGGCTGCGCACACCCTCGCGGGATGCATTCGGGATACCGACACGGTGAGTCGTCACGGCGGCGACGAGTTTCTGATCTTGCTTTCCGAGGTGATGCAAGCGACCGACGCGGTGGCCGTTGCCGACAAGATCACGGCCGTCCTGGGAACCCCCACCCGCATCGGCAACAACGTGCTTCGCCTGACCGCCAGCATCGGGATCAGCCTGTATCCTGATGACGGCCAAGAGGCCGATGTGCTCATCGATCGGGCGGATGCGGCCATGTATCTGGCCAAACGGCATGGCCTCGCACGCTTCGTTTCGCACGGCGCGTTGCAGGCCGGCAAACAGCCCTCGCCGTCGCTTCGACAGCCCCCCAATGAAACAACAATGGTGGTGGCGGTGGAACCCGATCAGCAAGCCACCCGGCTGCGTGAGGCCAATGAGCAGTTGGTTGTGGCCGCCATGGGTGCGCAAGAGCTGCGCGTGGACGCCGAGCAGGCGCAGCAACGGCAAACGCAGTTCCTGACCATACTGGCCCATGAGCTGCGCTCACCGCTGGCTCCGCTTCGCTTGGCGGCGGACCTGATGGAACGTTTGCCCGCGACCGAACTGCCGAAGGTGCATGCCATCATCGAGCGGGAGGTCGTGCACCTCTCCCGGTTGATTGGCGACCTCCTCGACATCGCGCGGATCAACAGCGGCAAGATGCACATCGAACGAGCCAGGGTGGACATGGCCCAGATCGTCGATGCCGCGGTGAACGCATGTCGGCCGGCGATGGACCTGCGGAAGCAGCACTTCGATGTCCGGCTTCCCTCCGGACCCACGAACGTGCAGGGCGACCCCATTCGCTTGGCCCAGATCGTTCGCAATCTGCTCGACAATGCGACCAAGTATACGGGCGACGGTGGACACATCCGTCTGTCCCTCACCGTCTTGGATGACCGCGTCGTATTGACCGTGTCCGACGACGGGATTGGAATCAATCCCGCCTCGTTGAGGGCGATCTTCGATCCCTATATTCAAGAAAACGACGCGGGCGGTTACACCGGCGCGGGCCTGGGCATTGGACTGGCGGTCGTACGGGAACTGGTAGAAGCCCATGAAGGCACCGTCGTCGCCCTCAGTGAGGGTCGAGGCACGGGCAGTCAGTTTGTGGTCTCACTTCCTTTGCGCCGGTGAGTACCGTCATGGCGTGGATGGCACCGTCGTTGTCTCGGGTGGGTACGGGTGGCCGACGCTCTTCCAGAGAGCAGGCCCAGTCATCACATTGGGTCACCCAATGCCCAAACACCCGCCGATGAGGTCGCAGTCCTGACCGAATTGGCGGCGGGGGCGGACAGGACCCATGCGCCGCGAGAACCGGCAGCTGAAGATGGAGCGCGACGACATCCTGGTAAAGGCTACGGCCTGGTTTGCCGTTCATGGCGAGAAGACGCCCACGTCGTCTTCGAACTCGTGATGGCGAACCAGCCTCAGAAACGAAAAAACCCTTGGTTTCCCAAGGGTTTGGTCGGTAAGTGGTGGAGGCGGCGGGAACTGTACCCGGTCGCACGTAACCAACTGAAGGGACGGAGGTTTTTCCACAACTTCCGACTCGATTTTCTCGCAAAAGCGAAACCTCGGGCGGTACCTGGAACGGACCTTAGCGTACTGCCGTAGCATCTCGCATGTGCGCCGGAAAATGACAAGGCTTGCGACTGCCGCTGTAGTTCCAGCGGGGCGGAGACGTCCGCACCGCGGCGCTGACCAACCGGGTCTGGTATTCCACCCGTCTGATGCGGTCGCTCCCCGGCATGCTGTTTGAGTCGGCAACGGCAACAGCAGCTTCTTGAATTTCTCTTGCATGACGCTGGTCCGGATCATTCGAAACGGTCGTCGAACAGCAGGTCGCCGTCGCGCTCGACGGCGCCGACATCGCAACGCGGGCCGCCCGGCCGAGGAAGTCCGCGCTGGTCGGTGCCGGCGCAGCCCGCCGCATTGACGATGACCTGATCGACCGCCGGGCTGCCAGCGCGCAACGCGATCGTCTTCGTCGGCCCGCCGTTGTCGGCCAGTTCGCCGAGGCGCGGGTCGAGCCCGACACGGTCGTTGAGCTCCGCCGATGCGGCAAAGCACGAGGCATCGCCGGCGATGTTGTCCCCGCCGGAACCCAGTTGCGCGTTGCAGTTCTCCAGGATGGACCTTCTGACGACCAGCCCCGCGCCGCCATAGATGCTGTTGCTGCCTTGGGGGGAAAAGTTGTCCTTGAAGGTGAGGCCGGTCAGCGTGCCGTTGCCGGCCCGGATGGCGCCGCCGGGGCCGCGCGCGTAGTTGCCGCTGAAGGTGGACGACTCGACCGTCAGCGCACCCGGGCTGCAGAGCGCGCCGCCCTGGCTGATGTTGTTGCCGAAGGTCTTGTTGTTCGAGAAGGTGCTGTTGCGGATCGTCATCGCATCGCCGCCGTTGAAGACGGCGCCGCAGCCGTCGTCCGACTCGTTGCTGTCGAAGGTGGAGTTGCTGATCGTCGCCGTGCCGGTGACGGTGCGGATCGCGCCGCCGAAATCCGAGGGCGATCGGTCCAGCGCCTGGTTGCCGGAGAACACACAGTTGTCGACGGTGAGGCTGCCCGACACGATGATGGCGTGGCCGAGATTGTCGACGATGGCGCAATCTCTCAATGTCAACGCACCACCGGGTATGTAGATAGCCCCGGCGCCGCCGTGGCGGATCCGCACGCCGCTGATCGTCACCGTCGACGAGAAGTGGTTCTGCAGCAGCGGATTGTCGGGCAGATTGCCTTCGATGGTCAGCTTGTCCGCGCCCGGCCCGACGATGTTGAGGTTCTTCGTGATGTAGAGCGGCGCGTTGGTAATCCCGATGCCGGCCGGCCAAGTGAAATCGAAGTTGATCGTGTCGCCGCTGTGGGCGTCCGCGACCGCCTGGCGCAAGGTGCCCGGGCCGGCGTCGAGACGGCTCGTGACCGTGAGCGTGGCCGCGGACGCCGGCGCATTGACACCGACCGCCAGCAACAGGTCGATCGCCGCAGCGCGGCATCGGGCAGGAAAGGGTTTCATTTCGATTCCTCGTCGTTCGTCCGGGCAGCCGGCACGGCACTCGCGAGCCGGCATAAACGGTTCGAACGACAAATCTGCGCGAACACTGCCATTGGATTTCGAGCGGCGACGTTGACGACCGATTGCTGGCGTATTCGACAGACCAACAGCGCCCACTAAGGGCTGATGGATGGGTTGACCGCAGCGGCAACAGGCCAGGACGAATGACCCGCGGCGTGGTCCGGTACGCCTTGCCGCCCGGACTGCAAGGGGATGCAGAAACAGCCCCCTTTCAAAATAGCAAGGGGATAACGTTTCGTTACCCCTTCGGATCCCGCCCAAGGCGATGGCAGTAAGCTGAGCGTTTAGTCGTTCAAAGGAATGGGCGCCGTTCGCCGGAACAGGTGCTCGTCCACCGGCCGCCATTTCGCAGGGTGCTCCAATGAATCGCGTGTTGCTCGTAATGCTGATGCTCCTGGGGGGCGCCAATGCCCAGGCTGATCTCGTGCCGTCACCGGGGCAGGTAGATTTCGGATACCAGGCCGTCGGCACAACCAGCGAACCGAAGGCGACGACCTTGCGGAACACAGGCAACCAGCTGTTGAGCGTTCTTTCCGTGACGCCGGCCACCGGCGTCTATGCGCGCGTCGGCGGAACGTGTGGTGCGCCACCCTTTACCATCGGTGCGCAGTCAAGCTGCACGCTTGAGCACACGTTCACACCCACCGGCGCAACGACGTTCCCACAGACGCACACCATTACACTGGCCGGGGGCACGACCGTCGCTTTTGGGCTGTATGGACAGGGCGAAGTGGGCTACCTGGAGATGTTGCCGATGTCGCTTTGGTTCTCTTCGATACCCGTAGGTGCTGCCAGCGGCACGCTGCAGGCCACGATGAACAACATTCGGTCGGTCCCGCTGGTGGTAGTACAAATGACCACGACAAGCGTGCCGCCCGGCTCGTTCGTGCGCACGGGCGGAACCTGCCCGGAGCCACCCTTTGAGATCGGAGCGCTCGGCGGCTGCACGGTCCAATTCGCCTTCACGCCCCAAGCGGTCGGGCCTATATCGGGAGATCTGCATATCGTCGCGTCCTCGGGCACCTTCGCGCTGTTTCTCGGCGGCGACGGCTTACCGGAAGTGCCCCTGTTCGCCGACGGATTCGAAGTGATCGCGCCCGCGCGGGCCCAATGAGTTTGGCCTCTGCGGATTCTCAGCCCCGGCAAGAGGGGGCAGGGTTAGGGCGGTGCGCCACCCTAGCGCCGCCGGTCCAGTCACGCAGTTCACCCGCTTGGGCTTTTCGAAGCAGTTCCTTGATGTCGATCGGCATGGACGGCTCCCGTCGCAGCACGGCGTAAGCCGACGATAAGGCAGAACCCATCAAGGCAGCGAGTAGGCGGCCGGTGTCGCGGTCGATGCGGCCCAGGGCGCGCACGATGAACTGGGAGCCGATCCGCGAACGCAGATCGAGGGGAACGAGGAAGCGGACAAACAGCCCGGATGGTCGGGCGTAAACAAGAGGGCTTGGCATAAACAGTACCTAAAACAGTACCTAAACGCCGCGCCAAAATCTCGTTCTGAAACGAAAAAACCCCTTGTAAAACAAGGGGTTTAGTCGTGAAGTGGTGGAGGCGGCGGGAATCGAACCCGCGTCCGAAGGCCCTACGTCCCCGGCTCTACATGCATAGCTCACCGTTCGATCTCGTCCTGCGGCAACACGGTGGGCGAAGCGCACCGAAGGACCAGCCCGATTGGAGTTAGCCGACGGCCGTCAGGCGGCAAACGCCAGCGATCTCATGATAGTGACGGTACATCCACGAGCATGAGCACAAGTGGGTTCCCGGCTTAGGCCTTAAGCGGCCAGTGCGTAGTTGTCGTCGTTGGCAACTAAAAGTTTGCTGCTGGATTAACGAGGAAAGCTGCCCCCTCGGCATGCACCAAGTGATTTCGTAGCCCCCGTCGAAGCCGATCGCCCCCGGGAAACCTTGCATCACCGCGCGAGTATATGGGTTCGGCTCGCGCGTATTCAATGTTGCAGCGACGTTACTACGCGCTCTTGTTGTGCGAGCGCATCACGCGCTGCTTTTCGCGCTGCCAGTCGCGCTGCTTTTCGGTGTCGCGCTTGTCGTGGTCCTGCTTGCCGCGGGCGAGGCCGATTTCGACCTTCACTTTGTTCTTCTTCCAGTACAGCGCCGTCGGCACGACCGTATAGCCCTTGCGTTCGACCGCGCCGATCAGCTTGTCGATCTCTTCGCGGTGCAGCAGCAGCTTGCGCGTGCGGCGGTCTTCGGCCACGACGTGCGTCGAGGCGGAAATCAGGGGCGGTATCGACGCGCCGAACAAGTAGATTTCTCCACCCTTGATCAGCGCGTAGGAGTCGCCGAAGTTGATGCGGCCGGCGCGCAGACTCTTGACCTCCCAGCCCTGCAGCGCGATGCCGGCCTCGAAACGCTCGTCGATGTAGTACTCGTGGCGCGCGCGTTTGTTCAGCGCGATCGTGCCGCCTTCGGAATCGTTCTTTTTGTCTTTGGGCTTGGCCATCTTCGTTACACTTTCGGGTAGGCGTTCCGATCCGGGAACGACAGAGCATAGCAAGTGATCCAGATTCGACGCAGCGCTCTCGTGCGCTACACCCCGACCCAGATGTTCGATCTCGTCAACGATGTGGAGACGTATCCTGCGCGTTTCACCTGGTGCGTCGGCGCGACCGTGCTTGAACGCACCGACGAGGCGCTGACCGCCCGCATGGAGGTGCGCGTCGCCGGATTCACGCAGACGTTCACCACGCGCAACGCGCTCGAACGTCCGCATCGCATGGGCATGAAGCTCGTCGACGGGCCGTTTCGCTCGCTCGAAGGCGACTGGACCTTCACGCCGCTCGGCGATATCGGCAGCAAGATCGCGTTCGCGCTCGATTTCGACTATTCCGGCAAGCTCGTCGGCTCGGTGCTGCAGCTCGGCTTCCAGGGTCTGGCCGATCGCATGGTCGACGAGTTCTGCCGCGAGGCGGCGCGCACATATGGCTGACGTCGCGCCCGAACGCATCCGCGTGGAGGTCGCCTACGTCGAACCCGGGCGGCAGTTTCTGCGCGCCGTCGACGTCGCGGCTGGTGCGACGGTCGCCGAGGCGATCGCCGCGAGCGGCGTGGGCGCCGCGTTTCCGCATCTGGATGTCGCCAATGGCAAGGTCGGCATATTCAGCCGGCCGGCCACGCACGATCGCGTACTGCGCGACGGCGATCGCGTCGAAATCTACCGGCCGCTCGTCGTCGACCCGAAAGCCGCGCGTCGCCGGCGCGCGGAGAAGCCCTAGTGTCCTGTCCGATTAGTTCGCATGAATACTCGCGACGTCTTTGGCCGCGACTCGTCGTTGCACTTCCTCGCCGTACCGCCGGTACGACTCGTCAGTGCGCCTAGATTCGCGGCCAAAGCCGCTCGCGAGTTCTTCAAGCAACTAACCGGACAGGACACTAGCAGGCCGTCGGCAACGGCCTGCGGCTTGTCCGGAAACCGTCAGGCGCCGCCGCGCTTCTTCTTTTCGTCCGGGCGCTTTTCGTCCGGGAACTCGAGGCGGTACTTTTTGGCGTCCTTGATCAGCTGCGGCGAGTCTTCGGGAAAGTAGTCGCCTTCGATGCGCGCGAGCGCGTCGCCTTCGAACGTCAGCGTCAGGCTTTTGGTTTCGATCGTGCGGCCGCGGCGCTGGATCGACGAGACGTAGTCCCAGCGATCGCGTTCGAACGGGCTCGTGATCGACGGCGTGCCGAGCAGCAGCGACACCTGGCGCTTGCTCATGCCCGGCTTGAGCTGGTCGACCGTATCCTTCGACAAGAGGTTGCCCTGCTGGATGTCCACCTTGTAGATGACGCCGCAGCCGCCCGCACAGAGGGCCAGAAGGATTGCGCACAGCGGGCGAAGGAAACGCGTCATCACGGACGATCCGGTCAGTCGTAGAGGCGGCGGATGATACACTACGCGCAGACGTTGGCGGATCACGGCCCGCAAGGCACGAGGCCCAGCTTGCTGATCCCCGAAAACCCGCATGGGCCTTGCGTTGCAGGGCTTGACGCCGCCGCCGCGCGGCATGCCGCGGCGCACGCGGCGTACTCGACGATTTAGCCAATCTTCAGCGAGCCGGACCGCTCGCCGAAGCGAACGGAGGTGTTATGGAATCGCAGGATCTGCGCAAAGTCGGTCTGAAAGTCACGCATCCGCGTGTGCGCATCCTCGGCATCCTCGAAGATGCCGACGGCAAGCACCTCACCGCCGAAGACATCTACCGCGAGCTGCTCGCGCACGAGGACGACATCGGTCTTGCGACCGTCTATCGCGTGCTGACGCAGTTCGAAGCGGCGGGTCTCGTGCTCAAGCACAATTTCGAGGGCGGCCAGGCCGTCTACGAACTCGACCGGGGCAAGCACCACGACCACATGGTCGATATCGAGTCGGGCAAGGTGATCGAATTCACCAGCGAGGAGATCGAGCGGCTGCAGAAGGAAATCGCCGACAAGCACGGCTACGTGATCGAAGAGCACAGCCTCGTGCTTTACGTGCGGCCGAAGCGGAAGCGGTAAGGCTTTGTTCCCCTCGCCCCGGCTTCGCCGGGGGAGGGGTTAGGGGAGGGGGCGGCGCTAGGTGCTGCCTTGATCTCGACGAAGTGCCGGACGTCGCCCCCTCTCCCCAGCCCTCTCCCCCAGGCAAGCCTGGAGGAGAGGGAGATCGCGATTCCCGCGTCAGCCGAACTTCACCCCGCCTGCGCATGCTCCAGCATCTGCCTGGCATGCGCGAGCGTCGCCTTCGTGATCTCGATGCCGCCGAGCATGCGCGCGATCTCGTCGCGGCGCGCCTTGTCGTCGAGCGCCTCGATCTTCGTCAGCGTCGCGCCGCCGTCGCTGCCCTTGCTCACCTTGAAGTGCTGATGGCCTTGCGCGGCCACCTGCGGCAGATGCGTCACGCACAGCGTCTGCCGCGCCGCGCCCAGGCGCCGCAGCTTCTGGCCGACCACTTCGGCCACCGCGCCGCCGATGCCCGAGTCGACCTCGTCGAAGACCATCGTGCCGACGTCGTCGAGGCCGAGCGCCGCCACTTCGATGGCGAGACTGATGCGCGACAGCTCGCCGCCCGACGCGACCTTGCGCAGCGCGCGCGGCGTCTGGCCGGGGTTGGCGCTGACGAGAAATTCGCAGCGTTCCAGGCCGGCCGGATCGGGTTCGTCCTTCGCCAGCGCTTCGAGCTCGACCGCGAACACGCCGCCGGTCATGCCGAGTTCGCCCATCAGCGCGCTGACTTCGGCGCCGAGCTTCCTGGCCGCCTTCGCGCGCGCCGCGCCGAGCGTCTTCGCCGCGGTCGCGTATTGCGTACGCACGGTTTCGCGCTCGCGTTCGAGTTCGCCGAGCAGGCTGCCGGCGTTGCGCAGTTCGTCGAGTTCGGCGCGCAGTTCGTCGGCGCGCGGTTTCAGCGCGTCCATCGGCAGGCGGTGCTTGCGGGCCAGTTCGTGCAGCTTGGCGATCTGCGTTTCGGCGTCGGCCAGGCGCTCGGGATCGAGATCGAGCGAATCCTGGTAGCGCGACAGCGCGTCGGCGACCTCGCCGAGCTGGATCTGCGCCGCGTCGACGAGTTCGGCCGCGCCGGCGAGTGCGGGGTCGATTTCCGCGAGCCGCTGCAGTTCGGTATGCGCACGGGCGAGCGACCGGCGCAGAGCGAACTCGCTGTCGCCGTCGATCAGTTCGCCGATCGACGAACTGCCTTGCAGCAATTGCCCCGCGTTCGCCAGCCGCTTGTGCGTGTCGTTGAGTTCCGAGAGCTTTTCCGGCGACAGCGCGTGGCGGTCGAGTTCTTCGACCTGACGTTCGAGCACCGCCACGCGCTCGCCGTGGTCGCCGCTGCCGGCGATCGCCTCGATGCGCCGGCCGATTTCGCGCCAGCGGCGGGCGAGGGCGGCGACGCTCTGCGCGGCGTCGGCATGCGTGCCGAACGCGTCGAGCAGGCCCATCTGGTGGTTGCGGTCGAGCAGCGCCTGATGCTCGTGCTGACCGTGGATTTCGATCAGGTGCTCGCCGAGCGCGCCGAGCTGGCCGAGCGTCACCGGCCGGCCGTTGATCCAGGCGCGCGAGCTGCCTTCGGTACGGATGACGCGGCGCAACTGGCAGGCGTCGCCGTCGTCGAGTTCCTCGGCCGCGAGCCACGCGCGCGCCGCCGGCGCCCCGGCGAGGTCGAATTCGGCCGCGAGTTCGGCGCGGTCGCAGCCGGCGCGCACGACGCCGGCGTCGGCGCGCGCGCCCGACAACAGCAAGAGCGCGTCGACCATCAGCGACTTGCCCGCGCCGGTTTCCCCGGTCACCACCGTCATGCCGGCGCCGAAGGCGATGTCGGCCTCGCCGACGATGGCGAAATCCTTGACGTAGAGCGAACGCAGCATGCCCCGATCCATTGAAAACCAAGACCCCCAACTCTATCAGGAAGCCATGAAACCGCTACGGCTTGCCGCGCCGCGCGGGCTGTGTATGCTCAAGCGCGATCCGCAGCCGCGAATCGCACGGCAAAGCTCAGGGGATGCCGACGTCGCCGACCATGTCCACTACCGCCTACTCGCTTGATTCGCGCGCGCGTCAGCTGCTGCGCACACTGATTTCCCAGTACGTCGTCGACGGCCAGCCGGTGGGTTCGCGTTCGCTCGCCAAGTCGTCGGGCCTGGACGTCAGTCCCGCGACGATCCGCAACGTCATGGCCGACCTCGAAGAACTCGGCCTCGTCGCCGCGCCGCATACGTCGGCCGGCCGCGTGCCGACCGTGCAGGGCTATCGCGTCTTCGTCGACAGTCTGCTCGAAGTGCACCCGCTCGGCGAATCGCAGGTCGAGGACATGCGCCGCGAGCTGCCGGCCGACGCGACGACCCCCGATCTGCTCAACAGCGCGTCGTCGCTCCTGTCCCAGGTCACGCATTTCGTCGGCGTGGTGACCGTGCCGCGCCACCAGGAAGTGCCGTTCCGCCACATCGATTTCGTGCCGCTCGACGCGCGCCGCACGCTGGTGATCCTCGTCTTCGTCGACGGCCAGGTGCAGAACCGCGTGATCGAACTCGAACGCGGCTACAGCCCGTCCGAGCTCGAGCAGGTGTCCAATTACCTGAACCTGCATTTCTCCGGCCAGCGGCTCGACGAAATCCGCCTGCGCCTCTTGCGCGAAATGCAGGAAACCAGCACGCAGCTCAACCGCCTGATGGCGAGCGCCGTCGAGATCGCGCAGCACGCGTTCGACAGCGCGGCGCCGCAGCCGGACATGTTCGTGGCCGGCCAGACGAACCTCATCGGCGTGCACGACCTGTCGGATCTCGACCGTCTGCGCGAGCTGTTCGAGGCGTTCGCGCGCAAGCGCGACCTGCTCGCCGTGCTCGAACGCTGCGCCCGCGCCGAAGGCGTGCGCCTGTTCATCGGCGAGGAATCGGGTTTCGGCGCGCTCGGCAACTGCAGTCTCGTCACGGCGCCGTACGGCGTCGGCGGGCGGGTGCTCGGCGTCCTGGGCGTGATCGGACCCACGCGCATGGCCTACGAGCGGGTGATTCCGGTGGTCCAGGCCACCGCGCAGATCCTGTCCGGCGCCTTGAACCGCCAGCGCCTGACCCAATAGCACAACGTCGTAGCAAGCCTTATCATCCCGCGCCCCGTGGGGACGGGACGTACTGGAAAGCCCGGAGAATTATGCAAAACACCGATCCGACCGCGCCCGCTGGGGCGCAGGGCGCGCAAAGCGGCGCGTCCGAGGCCGAAGCGGCCATGAACGCCGACATCGACGCGCTGAGCCAGCAGCTGGCCCAGGCCGAGACGGCCGTCGCCGAAATGCGCGACGTGCTCCTGCGCGAACGTGCCGAGCTCGAAAACCAGCGCCGCCGCCTGCAGCGCGACCTGGAACAGGCGCGCAAGTTCGCCAACGAGCGCCTGCTGTCCGACCTGCTGCCGGTGTTCGACGCGCTCAACAGCGGTCTGGCCATCGAGAACGCCGACGCGGCCGTGCTGCGCGAGGGCACCGACCTGACGCTCAAGACGCTGCTGCGCGTCGCCGAGACGAACGGCCTCAAACAGGTCGACCCGACCGGCACGCCGTTCAACCCGGACCTGCACCAGGCGATGAGCATGGTCGACAGTCCGGACCACGCGTCCGGCCTCGTCGTCGCGACGCTGCAGAAGGGTTATGTACTGAACGATCGTTTGTTGCGTCCCGCCCTGGTCGCGGTGGCCAAGTAAGCGGCTTGATTTGACCCACGCCAACCATAAATAGCGCGACAGTGATGGCCCCAGCGAGGGCCCGACAGTCTTGAGGAGAGCAACGAATGGGCAAGATCATCGGTATTGACCTCGGCACGACGAACTCGTGCGTGGCGATCATGGACGGCGGTACCGCGCGCGTGATCGAGAACTCGGAGGGCGACCGCACCACGCCGTCGATCGTCGCGTTCACGAAGGACGGCGAAGTGCTGGTCGGCGCGCCGGCCAAGCGCCAGGGCGTGACCAACCCGAAGAACACCTTCTACGCGGTGAAGCGCCTGATCGGCCGCAAGTTCACTGATGCAGAAGTGAAGAAAGATCTCGATCTCGTGCCGTACGGCATCGTCGCGCACGAGAACGGCGACGCCTGGGTGGCCACGTCCGACGGCAAGAAGATGGCGCCGCCGGAAGTGTCGGCCAAGGTGCTGATGAAGATGAAGAAGACCGCCGAGGACTATCTCGGCGAGCCGGTGACCGAAGCGGTCATCACGGTGCCGGCGTACTTCAACGACAGCCAGCGCCAGGCGACCAAGGACGCGGGCCGCATCGCCGGCCTCGAAGTCAAGCGCATCATCAACGAGCCGACCGCGGCCGCGCTCGCGTACGGCCTCGACAAAGGCGGCGGCAAGGACCGCAAGATCGCCGTGTACGACCTCGGCGGCGGCACGTTCGACGTGTCGATCATCGAAATCGCGGAAATCGACGGCGAGAAGCAGTTCGAAGTGCTCGCGACGAACGGCGACACGTTCCTCGGCGGCGAAGACTTCGACAAGCGCGTCATCGACTATCTCGTCGAAGAGTTCAAGAAAGACCAGGGCATCGACCTCAAGAACGATCCGCTCGCGCTGCAGCGCCTGAAGGACGCCGCCGAGCGCGCGAAGATCGAACTGTCGTCGAGCCACCAGACCGAAGTGAATCTGCCGTACGTGACGGCCGACGCGTCGGGTCCGAAGCACCTCAACATCAAGCTCACGCGCGCCAAGCTCGAAGCGCTGGTCGACGACCTCGTCAAGAAGACGATCGAACCGTGCCGCATCGCGCTCAACGACGCGGGCCTGCGCGTGTCCGACGTGACCGAGGTGATCCTCGTCGGCGGCATGACGCGCATGCCCAAGGTGCAGGAAGCCGTGAAGGACTTCTTCGGCAAGGAGCCGCGCAAGGACGTCAACCCGGACGAAGCCGTCGCCGTCGGCGCGGCGATCCAGGGCGGCGTGCTCGGCGGCACCGTCAAGGACGTGCTGCTGCTCGACGTCACCCCGCTGTCGCTCGGCATCGAAACGCTCGGCGGCGTGTTCACCAAGCTGATCGAGAAGAACACGACGATCCCGACCAAGGCGTCGCAGATCTTCTCGACCGCCGACGACAACCAGACCGCCGTGACCGTGCACGTGCTGCAGGGCGAACGCGAGCAGGCCCGCTTCAACAAGTCGCTGGCGAAGTTCGACCTCGCCGGCATCGACGCCGCGCCGCGCGGCATGCCGCAGGTGGAAGTCGCGTTCGACATCGACGCGAACGGCATCCTGCACGTGTCGGCGAAGGACAAGAAAACCGGCAAGGAACAGCGCATCGAGATCAAGGCCGGTTCGGGCCTGTCGGACGACGAGATCCAGCGCATGGTGCGCGACGCCGAAGCGAACAAGGAAGAAGACCGCAAGTTCCAGGAACTCGTCGGCACGCGCAACAAGGCCGACCAGCTCGTGCACGCGGTGCGCGGCGCGATCAAGGAGCACGGCGGCAAGATCGGTCCCGAGCA
Organism: Tahibacter soli; assembly: GCF_025717065.2. Lineage (GTDB taxonomy): Bacteria > Pseudomonadota > Gammaproteobacteria > Xanthomonadales > Rhodanobacteraceae > Tahibacter > Tahibacter soli. The sequence goes on from NZ_JAOVZO020000018.1 coordinate 1,021,112, forward strand.
ACTCGGCGCGGCCGAAACGGCGCTGTCGGAACTCGAGAAGGTGATGAAGGGCGACGACAAGGCGCAGATCGAATCGCGCATCGCCAAGGCCGAAGAAGCCGCGCAGCCGCTGTTCGCGGCGGCGCAGGGCGGCGGCGCGGGCCCGGATGCGGGCGCGCAGGCCGGCCCGGCCGGCGGCGCGAAGCCCGACGACGTGGTCGACGCCGAGTTCACCGAAGTCAACGACAAGAAGTAAGCGGCTGTTGTAGCTCCCTATCCCCCGCAAGCCTGCGGGGGAGAGGGCTGGGGTGAGGGGGAGGGCGTTTCGCGTTTCGTCGATCTCGACGCAGAACCCGATGCCGCCCCTCACCCGACCCTCTCCCCCAAGCGCGCTTGGGGGAGAGGGCTCTCCGCTTCGATCCGACAAAATTCCAGAGTTCAAAAGTCCATGACGCGTCATTTTTCCAACCTGCGCACCGCGTCGACGCGAGCGTCATGAGCAAGCGTGACTACTACGAAGTGCTCGGCGTCGAACGCAACGCGAGCGAAGAAGACCTCAAGACGGCGTTTCGCCGTCTCGCGATGAAGCATCACCCGGACCGCAATCCGGGCGACAAGCACTGCGAAGAGATCTTCAAGGAAGGCAAGGAAGCGTACGAGATTCTGTGCGACCGCCAGAAGCGCGCGATGTACGACCAGTACGGCCACGCCGCGTTCGAAGCGGGCGGCGGTCGCGGCGGCGCCGGCGGCGGATTTCACGGCGACGTCGGCGACATCTTCGGCGACATCTTCTCGGACATCTTCGGCATGGGCCGCGGCGGCGGCGGAGGCCAGCGCGTGCGGCGCGGCTCCGACCTGCGCTACGTGCTCGAACTCGATCTCGAAGAGGCCGTGTTCGGCATCGATCGCGAAATCGAAGTGCCGACGCTCGTCGCGTGCAAGACCTGCACGGGCACCGGTTCGGCCGACGGCAAGACGACCCAGTGCGGCACCTGCCGCGGTCACGGCCGCGTGCGCATGCAGCAGGGCATCTTCTCGGTGCAGCAGGTGTGTCCGCACTGCGCCGGCTCGGGTACGACGATCGCCAACCCGTGCAAGGACTGCCGCGGCGAAGGCCGCACCGAAGACGAGCGCAAGCTGCAGGTGAAGATTCCCGGCGGCGTCGATTCGGGCGACCGCATTCGTCTGGCGGGCCAGGGCGAAGCCGGTCCGGCCGGCACCGAGCCCGGCGACCTCTACGTCGAAGTGCGCGTGCGCGAACACAAGCTGTTCCAGCGCGAAGGCGACGATCTCTACTGCGAAGTGCCGATCCGCTTCTCGCAGGCCGCGCTCGGCGCCGAACTCAAGGTGCCGACGCTCGACGGCGAGGCGTCGATCTCGCTGCCTGCCGAAACGCAGACCGGCAAGCTGTTCCGCCTGCGCGGCAAGGGCGTGCGCAATGTCCGTTCGGGCCGCATGGGCGACCTGCATTGCCGCGTCGTCGTCGAGACGCCGGTGAAGCTGACCAAGCGCCAGCGCGAGCTGCTCGAAGAACTCGAAGGCACGTTCGAAGGCGCCGAGCCGGGCGCGCATACGCCGCGCGAGTCGTCGTGGCTCGACGGCGTCAAGCAGTTCTGGGATCGGATGACGTCGTGATCGCGTCGGCGGTATGACGATGCGTAAGGTGACAAGGCGGGCGACGTGACGCACGCTTGGCCACCACCCTGACGCGTGCAGAACACATCCTCTCCCCCAAGCTCGCTTGGGGAGAGGGCAGGGTGAGGGGGCGGCGTTTCGCACTTCGTCGACGTCGAGGAAGTGCCGGGTGCATCCCCTCACCCCGACCCTCTCCCCCATCGGCCGATGGGGGAGAGGGAGTCTGCAAGGCCGTCGCTTCTTGTATCGAAGGCCCGCATGACCACACCGAACACCCCCGTCACCCTGATCCTCCACGGCGCCGCCGGCCGCATGGGCCAGGCGCTGCTGCGCGCCGCGCCCGCGCTGCGCGGCGTTTCGATCGGCGCCGCGCTCGTGCGCGCCGGGTCCGACCTCGTCGACACGCCGGTGCGCCGGATCGCGGGCCCGGATGCCGCCGACCTCGATTTCCAGGCCGCGCTCGACCCCGACGTGCGCGCCGACGCTCTGATCGACTTCTCGAGCGCCCACGCGTTCGACGCGGCGCTCGCGCTCGCGCTCGACCGCCGCATCGCATTCGTCAGCGGCACCACGGGCCTCACCGACGCGCAGCACGCCGCGCTCGCGCACGCGGCGCACGCGATACCCGTGCTGTGGGCGTCGAATTTCAGCCTCGGCATCGCGCTGATGACGCGTTTCGCACGCATGGCCGCGCGCGCGCTCGGCGACTGGGACTGCGAAATCATCGAAATGCACCATCGGCGCAAGGCCGACGCGCCGTCGGGCACCGCGATCACGCTCGGCAAGGCCGTCGCGCAAGGCCGCAGCTGCGCGCTCGACGCGCAGGCCGTGCATGGCCGGCAGGGGCTCGTCGGCGCGCGTCCGCCCGGGCAGATCGGCTTTCACGCCGTGCGCGGCGGCGACGTCGTCGGCGAGCACACCGTGATGTTCGCGAGCGAAGACGAACGCATCGAGCTGACGCATCGCGCTTCCGACCGCGACGTGTTCGCGCGCGGCGCGCTCGTCGCCGCGCAGCGGCTCGCGCACGCGCCGCCGAAGTCGTACGCGATGGACGACGTGCTCGGCGACTGCGACTGAGTTCTTCGCCCGAGCGGCGAGAGGCGGTGCGCCGCCGTCAACGCGACGAAGGTGTGACCGGTTTCGGTGGACAGGTCATGTCACCGTCACTAAAATCGCGTCTCGCCTCGAACCCTTCTCACGCCCAATCCACGGACTGGTGGTCCCAGCCCGCGGGTTTTGTCGCACCCGACGTCAGGGTGCCGGGCCCCGACCCCCAATAGGCGACCGCATGACCATGCCCGCGCTTCTCGCCCTCGCCGACGGCAGCCTGTTTCACGGCGTTGCCATCGGCGCGGAAGGTTCAACGACCGGCGAGGTGGTGTTCAACACCGCCATGACCGGCTATCAGGAAATTCTCACCGACCCGTCGTATGCGCAGCAGATCGTCACGCTGACGTATCCGCACGTCGGCAACACGGGGTGCAATGCCGTCGATGCCGAGTCGACCGCCGTGCAGGCCGCCGGCCTCATCATCCGCGACCTGCCGCTCGCCGCGAGCAACTGGCGCTCGGAAGAAACGCTCGGCGCGTACCTCGCGCGCAACGGCATCGTCGCGATCGCCGACATCGACACGCGCCGCCTGACGCGCATCCTGCGCGACAAGGGCGCGCAGAACGGCTGCATCGTCGCCGGCCGCGCGATCGACGCCGATGCCGCGCTCGCCGCGGCGCGCGCGTTCCCGGGCCTGAAGGGCATGGATCTGGCGAAGGTCGTCAGCGTGCGCGAACGCTACCGCTGGAACGAGGGCAGCTACGATCTCGACAGCACCTCGCACGCGCGACCGCCCGCGCAGTTCCGCGTCGTCGCCTACGACTTCGGCATCAAGCACAACATCCTGCGCATGCTCGCCGACCGCGGCTGCGACGTCACCGTCGTGCCGGCGCAGACGCCCGCGAGCGAGGTGTTCGCGGCCAATCCCGATGGCGTGTTCCTGTCCAACGGCCCCGGCGATCCGGAACCGTGCGACTACGCGATCGCGGCGATCCGCGAGTTCGTCCGCGCGCGCGTGCCGACGTTCGGCATCTGCCTCGGGCACCAGCTGCTCGGCCTCGCCGTCGGCGCCAAAACGCTAAAAATGAAATTCGGTCACCACGGCGCCAACCACCCGGTGATCGATCTCGATTCGGGCCGCGTCATGATCTCGAGCCAGAACCACGGCTTCGCGGTCGACGAGGCGACGCTGCCGGCGAACGTGCGCGCGACGCATCGCTCGCTGTTCGACGGATCGCTGCAGGGCATCGCGCTGACCGACGCGCCGGCATACAGCTTCCAGGGGCATCCCGAAGCGAGCCCGGGGCCGCACGACGTCGCCGCGGTGTTCGACCCGTTCATCGCCGCGATGCGCACACGCGCCGCGACGGCGGCTTAATTCGGTTCACGACGGAGAATCCATCATGGCGGCGCGCAGAGCCTCGGCGGTCAAGAAGGAAAGCGGCATCGGCAGCAAGCTCGTCTGGATCGTCACGCGGATCGTCCTGCCGCTCGCCGTCGTCTACGGCGTGATCTGGTGGCGAGTCGACGCCGGTGTCAGCCGGATCTTCGAGAGCATCCAGGGTTTCACGCAGGCGAGCCGCGGCTCGTCGTTCTTCGGCCTGAACGGCGACGTCGGCGTCAACCGCGTGCGCATCGACGCGCCGGCCGGATCGTCGCTGCCGGGCGCGATGCGCATCGAGCGCGTCACGGTACACACGCCGGGCCTGTGGTGGCTGATCCGCTCGAGCCTGTTCGGCGTCGAAGAAAAATTTCCGGAACGCGTCGGCCTGACGCTCGACAACTTCGAACTGTCGGGCGTAACGCCGCAGATGCAGGCGGAAAACCTCCTGGGCACCTATTCCGGCGCGCCGTTCGAAGCCGACGGCTGCGGCAGCCGTGCTGCGTGGGAGCGCGGCGATCTGGGCACGCTCGGCCTGTCGGTGCAGCATTCGAAGATCGTCGTGCGCATGAACCGGCTCGGCGCCGACGCGGTCGAGTTCGTCATCAGCGCCGGCACGCCGGGCGCCGGCATCGCCGAGGGCATGGTCACGCTGACCGCGCCCGGCGTCGACGCGAACCCGACGGCATTCGCCGCCGCGACGCTGACGTCGGCGACGCTCGCGTTCCGCGACGAAGGCTTCATCGCCGCGCGCAACGCGTACTGCGGCAAGGAGGCGAATCTCTCGGCCGCCGCATTCGTCGACAAGCACATCGAAGCCGTGCGCGCACGGTTCGCGCGCGTCGGCCTCGTGCCGGACGCGCCGCTCGAAGCGTCCTACCGCGAATACGCGACGAAGGGCGGCGAACTCATGATCCGCACCCGGCCCCAGGCCGGTTTCCAGCTGATGAACGCGCGCGGCTACAACGGCGAGCAGATGCGCTATCTGCTCAGCCCGGTCGTCGAAGTGCAGGGCCGCGACCCGGTGCTGCTGGCGTTGAAGCCGCTGTCCGAAGTTCAACCGGAGCCCGCGACCGAAGTCACTACCGTGACCGCGACGCCGGCCGCCGCGACGCCCGCGTCGGCCGCGGCATCGACGGCAGCGACCGCGACCGCACCGGCCGCCGCGCCCGCGGCGCCGCCCGCGCCGGTGCAGGAAGCCAAGCCGCTCGTCACGTTCGGCGGCGGCAAGAACGCGTTCGCCGTGCAGCCGATGGAATACGACGAACTGCGCCAGAACGTCGGCCGCGAAGTCGTCGTGCGCACGCAGAACGGCACGACGCGCCGCGGCGCGCTCGTGCGGTTCTCCGGTTCCAACCTCGATATCCAGCTCGGCGCCCGCGACGGCGGCTTCCAGCTGTCCATACCCAAGCGCGACGTGCGCGACGTCGGCGTCGTCGTCGACAGCGGCGAGTCCGCGCCCGTTCAAGGAAACAGCAATGCCAAAAAGAACTGATCTTCGCACCGTCCTGATCATCGGCGCGGGTCCGATCGTCATCGGTCAGGCGTGCGAGTTCGACTATTCCGGCGCGCAGGCCTGCAAGGCGCTCAAGGAAGAAGGCTATCGCGTCGTCCTCGTCAATTCGAATCCCGCGACGATCATGACCGACCCGGAGACGGCCGACGCCGTCTACATCGAGCCGATCACGCCGGCGACGGTCGAGCGCATCATCGCGAAGGAAAAGCCCGACGCGCTGCTGCCGACCATGGGCGGCCAGACCGCGCTCAACTGCGCGCTCGAACTCGCCGACAAGGGAATTCTGGACAAGTACAAGGTTGAACTCATCGGCGCCTCGCGCGAGGCGATCCGCATGGCCGAAGACCGCGAACTGTTCCGCCACGCGATGCGTGACATCGGTCTTGAATGCCCGCGCGCGGAAATCGTGCGCACGATGGAGCAGGCGCTCGAAGCGCAGACCAAGGTCGGCTTCCCGACGATCATCCGCCCGAGCTTCACGCTCGGCGGCTCCGGCGGCGGCATCGCGTACAACCGCGAGGAATTCGTCGAGATCTGCGGCCGCGGCCTGGAGCTGTCGCCCGTCGGCGAAGTGCTGGTCGAGGAATCGGTGCTCGGCTGGAAGGAATTCGAGATGGAAGTCGTCCGCGACACCGCGGACAACTGCATCATCGTCTGCTCGATCGAAAACCTCGATCCGATGGGCGTGCACACCGGCGACTCGATCACCGTCGCGCCGGCGCAGACGCTCACCGACAAGGAATACCAGCGCCTGCGCGACGCGTCGATCGCGGTGCTGCGCAAGATCGGCGTCGACACCGGCGGCTCCAACGTGCAGTTCGGCGTGAACGCCGAGAACGGCCGCGTCGTCGTCATCGAGATGAATCCGCGCGTGTCGCGCTCCTCCGCGCTCGCATCGAAGGCCACCGGCTTTCCGATCGCGAAGGTCGCGGCGAAGCTCGCGATCGGCTACACGCTCGACGAGCTCAAGAACGAGATCACCGGCGGCTTGACGCCGGCGTCCTTCGAACCGTCGATCGACTACGTCGTGACGAAGATTCCGCGTTTCGCGTTCGAGAAGTTCCCCGCCGCCGACGCGCGCCTGACGACGCAGATGAAGTCGGTCGGCGAAGTCATGGCGATCGGCCGCACGTTCTCCGAGTCGCTGCAGAAGGCGCTGCGCGGCCTGGAAACCGGCAAGGACGGCCTCAATCCGACGAAGCTCGATCTCGGCACCACAGAAGACATCGCAACGCTCAAGCGCGAGCTGAAGGAAGCCGGTCCGGAGCGCCTTTTCTACGTCGCCGACGGTTTCCGCGCGGGCCTGTCGCTCGAGGAAATCTTCGCGCTGACGCGCATCGATCGCTGGTTCCTCGTGCAGATCGAAGACATCGTCAGGACCGAAGCCGCGATCAAGGCCGGCGGCCTCGCCGCGGTCGACGCGAAGAACCTCCTGCGCTGGAAGCGCAAGGGCTTTTCCGACGCGCGCATCGCGAGCCTCGTCGGCACCGACGAGAACGCCGTGCGCACGCTGCGCCGCGCGTTCAACGTGCGGCCGGTGTACAAGCGCGTCGACTCGTGCGCGGCCGAATTCGCCACGACGACCGCGTACCTGTACTCGACGTACGAAGAAGAGTGCGAAGCGCAGCCGACGGGCCGCGACAAGATCATGGTGCTCGGCGGCGGGCCGAACCGCATCGGGCAGGGCATCGAGTTCGACTACTGCTGCGTGCATGCCGCGCTCGCGCTGCGCGAGGACGGCTATGAAACGATCATGGTCAACTGCAATCCGGAAACCGTGTCGACCGACTACGACACCTCCGATCGCCTGTACTTCGAGCCGCTGACGCTCGAGGATGTGCTCGAGATCATCGACAAGGAAAAGCCCAAGGGCGTCATCGTGCAGTACGGCGGCCAGACGCCGCTCAAGCTCGCGCGCGCGCTCGAAGCGAACGGCGCGCCGGTGATCGGCACGTCGCCCGACTCGATCGACCTCGCCGAGGACCGCGAGCGGTTCCAGCAGATGGTCGAGAAGCTCAAGCTCGTGCAGCCGCCGAACCGCACCGCGCGCAACGCCGACCAGGCGCTCGCGCTCGCGCGCGAGATCGGCTACCCGATGGTCGTGCGTCCGAGCTACGTGCTCGGCGGCCGCGCGATGGAAGTCGTGCATTCGGACGCGGACCTCAAGCGCTACATCACCGAAGCCGTGCGCGTGTCGAACGATTCGCCGGTGCTGCTCGACCGCTTTCTCGACAATGCGGTCGAAGTCGACGTCGACATCGTCGCCGACTCGGAAGGCAACGTGCTGATCGGCGGCATCATGGAGCACATCGAGGAAGCCGGCGTGCATTCGGGCGACTCCTCGTGCTCGCTGCCGCCGTATTCGCTGTCGCCGGAAATCCAGGACCGCCTGCGCGAGCAGGTCGAGGCGATGGCGCGCGAGCTCAAGGTGGTCGGCCTCATGAACACGCAGTTCGCGATCCAGGACGAGAACGTGTTCATCCTCGAAGTGAACCCGCGCGCGTCGCGCACCGTGCCGTTCGTGTCGAAGGCGACCGGCGTGCCGCTCGCGAAGATCGCGGCGCGCTGCATGGTCGGCAAGAGCCTCGCCGAGCAGGGCGCCACGCGCGAAGTGATTCCGCAGTACTACTCGGTGAAAGAAGCGATCTTCCCGTTCCTGAAGTTCCAGGGCGTCGATCCGATCCTCGGCCCCGAGATGCGTTCGACCGGCGAAGTGATGGGCGTGGGCCGCAGCTTCGGCGCCGCGTTCGCGCGTGCGCACGAAGCGGCGAACATCGCCGCGCCGCCGAAGGGCAAGGCGTTCGTGTCGGTGCGCGACCCGGACAAGACGCGCCTGCTACCGGTCGCGCACGACCTCGTGCGTCGCGGCTACTCGCTCGTCGCCACCAGCGGCACGTGCGACTGGCTTGCCGCGCAAGGCGTCGCGTGCGAGCGCGTCAACAAGGTCATCGAAGGCCGGCCGCACATCGTCGATCTGATCAAGAACCGCGAGATCGTCTTCATCGTCAACACGACCGAAGGCAAGCAGGCCATCGCCGACTCGTTCTCGATCCGCCGCGAGGCGCTGCAGCAGCGCGTAACGTATTCCACTACCATTGCCGGGGCCAAGGCGCTGCTGCACTCGCTTGATTTTCGCGACAGCGGCGAAGTACACAGTTTGCAAGAGCTCCACGAGGAACTGAAGGCATGAAGCGACCCCCGTTGACCCTGAAAGGCGCGGAGCGCCTGCGCGAAGAACTCGATCGCTTGAAGTCGGTCGAGCGTCCGCGCATCATCGAAGCGATCGCCGAAGCGCGCGCGCACGGCGATCTCAAGGAAAACGCCGAGTACCACGCGGCGCGCGAGATGCAGGGCTTCGTCGAGGGGCGCATCCAGGAAATGGAAGGCACGCTGAGCTACGCCGAAGTCATCGACGTGTCGAAACTCGCTGCCGGCACGCGCATCGTGTTCGGCGCGACGGTCGAGCTCGAAGACGAGGATTCCGGCGAGACCGTGACGTACCAGATCGTCGGCGACATCGAAGCGGACATCAAGCAGCGCCTGATCGCCGTCAGCTCGCCGATCGCGCGCGCGCTGATCGGCAAGAGCGCCGGCGACTCGTTCGAGTTCCAGGCGCCCAACGGCGTCAAGCGCTATGAAATTACCGACGTTCGCTACGATTGAGCGGTTGGCGCTGAACTGACGGTTCTCGACGCGGTCATTCGTCGCGTTGTCCACAACCGGAGAAGTGCGGTGTCGATGCGAACGATCGTTCTGGGCGCCGTGCTGTCGGCGGTTTCCGTACAGGCCGGCGCCACGCCGCCGGCCGCGCTGGCCGAAGCCGTCGCGGCGACCGGCGGCGTCAAGACCGGCATCGCCGAATACGCGCTGACCTGGGGCAAATGGCCCGCGGCCGCCGACCCGGACGTCGTCGGCGCGCCGAAGAGCTACGCCGGCGCGAACGTCGCGCGGCTCGATCTCTACGACAACGCGGTCTTCGAAGTGACGTTGAGCCCCGCGGCGGGCGGCGGGCACATCCGCATGCGCCCCGAGAATCCCGATCCGTCGCACCAGCCGATCTCGTGGATCTGCGAATCGCCGGACGTTGCCGACATCGACCGGCTGCCCGGCTGCAATCGCGCGGCCATGGCGTTCGGTCCCGAAGTGCTCGCCATCGCCGCGGGGCTGAAGACGGCTATCGCCGAGCATCGCATGAACTACGCCGCGTGGCCGGCCGCGGCCGATCCGCGGATCGTCGAATCGCCGACGCGCTACGCCGGCACGCACGTCGCGAGGATCGATCTCGCCGCGCACGGCGTGCTGCGGGTGACGCTGCAGCCCTCGGCCGGCGGCGGCCATCTCGTGCTGACGCCGGACGCGCCCGGTTCGAGCATCGTCTGGACCTGCACGTCGCCCGATATCGTCAAAGTCGCGAGCGCGATCGACGACTGCACGTATGCGCCGCATCTGCGGTAGGTGTCCTTTCGGCGCGAATTCATGAAGAATCCGCCGCAACCCGTGCAAGACCTTCAGGAACCCGATGACATCGACGCTGTTGCTGCCGCCGCTCAAGCGGATTGCCGCCGACACGGCCGTCGCGGGCGGTCCGCTCGCGCGGTGGTGCGCACGCGGCGACCGGCTGCCCGACGCCGCGCCCGGCCGGCAGGTCGAAATTCGTGAACATTTCCAGTTTGCGGGAACCGAAGCGCCGGTCGCCGCGCTGACGCGGCAGGCCGACGCCGGCGACGCCGCGAACGCGGTGTGGCTGCGCGCCGACCCCGCGTACGTGCGCGCCGACATGGCGACCGCGCGGCTGATGGCGTGCGGCGAGATGGGCCTGTCGGCCGACGACTGCGCCGCGCTGATACGACCGCTCAAGCCGCTGTTCGGCGACGCCGGCTTTCCGATCGACGCGCCGACGCCGGCGCGCTGGTATCTGCGCGGTCCGCCCGGCGCGCAGCTGCCGACGTTCTCGGCGCCGGCCGACGCGCTCGGCGACGACCTGCGCCGGCACTTGCCGCAAGGGGCGCTCGCGTCGCGCTGGACGTCGCTGCTCAACGAAGCGCAGATGATCCTGCACGAGCATCCGCTCAACCGCGAGCGCGCCGCGCGCGGCCTGCCGCCCGTCAACAGCCTGTGGTTCTGGGGCGCGGGATCGCAGCCGGCGTTCGTCAAGACGACGCTCGCGGTCGCGCTCACGCGCGATCCCGTGCTGGCCGCGCTCGCGCAGCGCGCGGGCATCGCCGCGATCGCGCCGGACGTCTCGCGCATCGACAGCGCACAGGCGCAGTTGTTCGACCTCGACGATGCGGCCGGCCTCGCCGAACTTGCATCGCGCTGGCTGCCCGCGTTCGACGCGGCGTTGTCGAAAAAGCGCATCGCCGCGCTGTGCGTCGCGTTCGCGAGCGGCGAGCGCTACATCGTCAAGCCGGGCCACCGCTGGCGCTTCTGGCGCCGCGTGCGGCCGCTCGCCGCATGAGGCCGCTGCGCATCGCGCGGCGCGACGGCATCGCGCTGCCGGCCTGGGCCGGCGTGCATCCGGTGCTGCAGCGCATCTACGCGGCGCGCGGCATTCGCGACCCCGACGCGATCGAACATCGCCTCGCGCGGCTGATTCCGCCGCAGTCGCTCGGCGGCATCGACCGCGCCTGCGAACTTCTGCAGGAAGCGATAAAGGAAAATCGCCACATCGTCGTCGTCGGCGACTTCGACGCCGACGGCGCGACGGGCACGGCCGTCGCGCTGCGCGGCCTGCGCCTCCTCGGCGCGGCGCGCGTCAGCTATCAGGTGCCGAACCGCTTCACGCACGGCTACGGCCTCGGCCCGTCGCTCGTCGACGATCTCGCGCCGCTCGCGCCCGATCTGATCGTGACCGTCGACAACGGCGTTGCCGCGCACGCGGGCGTCGCTGCGGCGAAAGCCCGCGGCATCGCGGTGATCGTGACCGACCACCACCTGCCCGGCGACACGCTGCCGGCCGCCGATGCGATGGTCAATCCGAACCTCGACGGCGACGCGTTTCCGAGCAAGGCGCTGGCCGGCGTCGGCGTCGTGTTCTATCTGCTGCTCGCACTGCGCGGCCGGTTGCGCGAATCGGGCTGGTTCGCATCGGGAACGTCGGCGGCGCGTGCCGAGCCCGATCTCGGCTGCCTGCTCGACCTCGTGGCGCTCGGCACCGTCGCCGATCTCGTGCCGCTCGACTACAACAACCGCGTGCTCGTCGAAGCGGGGCTGCGCCGCATCCGCGCCGGCAAGGCGTGCGCGGGCATCGCCGCGCTGATCGACGTGGCCAAGCGCAGCGCCGCGACGCTGTGCGCGAGCGACCTCGGCTATGCGCTCGGTCCGCGCATCAACGCGGCCGGCCGGCTCGAAGACATGCGTCTGGGCATCGAATGCCTGCTGACCGACGATGCGTCGCGCGCGCGGCACCTGGCCGAGACGCTGTCGTCGATCAACGCCGAACGGCGCGACCTGCAGGCGCAGATGGTGGAGCAGGGCGAAGCGACGATCGCGCGGTTTCTCGCGCGGCACGGCAGCGACGCGTTCCCGGTCGGCGTCGTGCTGTTCGAGGACGACTGGCACGCCGGCGTGATCGGCCTCGTCGCCTCGAAGCTCAAGGAGCGCCTGCACCGGCCGGTGATCGCTTGCGCGCCGGCCGGCGACGGCAGCGGCGACCTCAAGGCGTCCGGCCGTTCGATCGCGGGCTTTCATCTGCGCGACGCGCTCGCCGAGGTCGACGCGCGTACGCCGGGCCTGATCGGCCGCTACGGCGGCCACGCGATGGCCGCGGGTCTGAGCCTGCCGGCGGCGCGCCTGCACGAGTTCGCCGCCGCGTTCGACGCGGTCGCGCGCCGGCGCATCGACGCCGAACTGCTCGATCCCGTACTGCACACCGACGGCGAGCTGCTGCCGCACGAATACGACCTCGACCTCGCGCGGCAGCTGCGTCTGGCCGGGCCGTGGGGACAGGCGTTTCCCGAACCGCTGTTCGACGACGAATTCGCGGTGGCCGACTGGCGCACGATGGGCGCGACGCACCTGCGGCTGACGCTCAAACATCGCGCGGTCGCCGCCTCGCTCGACGCGGTGATGTTCGGCGGCTACACCGGCTCGGCGCCGCCGGCGCGTATGCGCGCGGCCTTTCAGCTCGCGATCGACGACTGGAACGGCCGCGAGCGCCTGCGCCTGTTGATCCGGCACTACGAGGCCGCGCAGGGCGGTTGAAACCGCGCCGAATCTTTCAGCGCGCGAACAGCCATGCGAGCACGCCGCGCCGCCCGCGCGCCTCGTCGCTCGCGCGGTGGCAGATCTCGGCCTTGACGCCGTCGCCGTCCTCGCGATACGCCAGTTCCGCGCGTTCGAACCATTCGACCGCCTCGTGGCGGCGGCCGAGCGCGACGAGGCAGTCGCCGATCGCCCACAGCACGTAGCGATCGTCCGGCCGCGCGCGCGCGACGATCGCGAACTGGCCGAGCGCTTCGGCGTTGCGGCCTGCTTCGCGCAGCACGCCGCCGGCGCGGGCGCGCAGGTCGGGGCATTTGGGCGGGTATGCGTTCAACGCGCCGACGAGGTCGCACGCCCGTTTCAGTCCGATCAGCGCCTCGATGCGTTCGTGCTGCGCCTCTTCCGGATACGCCTGCGCGGCTGCGGTGTCGTCGGTGCGCACCAGGGCTTCGGCGTGGCGGCCGAGGCGGTTCAGGCACGCGGCGATGCGGATCTGCACGCGCTGGACGTCGGCGCCGTGCAGCCGCTGCGCGTTCTCGAAATCGACAAGCGCGAGCGTCAGCGCCACGTCGTTGCCGGCTTCGAGGCGGCACTGGCCGCGCAGTTCGTAGTCGGCGCCGTCGGCGCAGCCGGCCGCAACGAGGCCGTCGATCTCGCGCGCGGCTTCGGCGTGGCGTCCCGCGTCGGCGAGATAGCGCGCGTACTCCCGACGCATGTAGTCGTCGTATTCACCGAACTCGCGCGCGCGCGGCGTGCGGCGGGCGGAGTCGTCGCGCCGGTCGCCGGCCGGGCGGCGGTCGAAGGCATCGGTCGGGTAAGCGATAGAGCCGGTCATACGTCTTCCTTGCTGTGCGCACCGCGGTTGCGGCTGCCGCCGGTCTTGCGCGTCTGCTACGACGGATGACGTACCGACGCGCGGCATCCCCCAATCGTCGCAGCCGTCGTGCCGGCCGTATTACGAAACGTGACGTATGTCTGTAAAGTGCGCCGATCCGCCCGGCCGCACGGGTAGATGTGGGTTCGTGCGTGCCGGGCGCGTCTGGGTTCGCGTTCATCGACCGGGAGGGGAGTGCGCAATGACGAATCGACGGGAATTTCTGGGCACCGCGGGCTGGCTCGCGATGGGCGCGGCGGCCGGCATGCCGGCGCTCGCGCGGGAGAGTGCCGCGGCGCCGACGTGGGCGCCGTACCGCAAGTCGTACGCGATCGACGGCCTGAGCGGACCGGACCTTCTGTACTTCGCCGAGGACGATCCGATGTACGCCGACGCGCTCAAGGCCGTGCGCGAATGCGGACTGACGTCGGTGATGACGACGGCCGGGCCGCAGGGGCGTTTCTGGTATACGAACGAGCAATTTGCCGAAACGAAACAGCGCATCGCCGACTGGAACGCGAAGATCGACAAGCACGCCGATCTGATGATGCTGGTGCGTAACCGCGCCGATCTGGAAAAGACGCGGCGCGAGCGCAAGCTCGGCGTCATCTACACGTTCCAGGGCGCCGAACCGCTCGGCGAGGATCTCGACCGCGTCACGCTGTTTCGCGACATGGGTCTGCGCGTCCTGCAGCTCACGCACAACCGCCGCAATCTCGTCGGCGACGGCTGCATGGAACCGGGCAACGCGGGCCTGTCGAAACTCGGCAACGCGCTCGTCGAGCGGCTCAACGCCGAGAAGATCGTCGTCGACCTCGCGCACGGCGCGCAGCGCACGATCCGCGAAGGCATCCTCGCGTCGAAGAAGCCGATGCTGATTTCGCACAGCGGCTGCCGCGCGCTCGCGCCCGAGGCGCCGCGGCTCGTCTACGACGACGAACTGAAGCTCCTGGCCGACCGCGGCGGCGTGGTCGGCATCATCTTCTGGCCGTACATCCGTTCGCAGGGACAGCAGGTCGCCGCCGACGTGATCCGGCACATCGAGCACGCCGTGAAGGTGTGCGGCGAGGACCACGTCGGCATCGGCACCGATCTCGGCACGACGCCGGCGAAGATCACGCCCGAGTTCGAGAAGGAAAACCTCGAAATGATCAAGGACATGATCGAGCAGGGGATTTTCGAAAAGCGCGACCCGAAGCTGTACCTGTTTCCGCCCGATCTCAACGTCGCCAACCGCTTCGAAGTGCTGGCCGGAATGCTGTCGGCGCGCGGTTTTCCCGACGCGCGGATCGAAAAGATCCTCGGCGGCAATTTCGCGCGCGTGATGGGCGAGGTCTGGGGCTGACGGGCACCGGGCCGTCGGAGCGACGTTCGTCGGGGATGCGCGGCACTTTGAGTCCGCCGCGCATCTCCGTATAATCCCGTTTTTGGACGGCCCCAAGCATGCGCATCCTCGCCGAAGCTTTGACGTTCGACGACGTCTCGCTCGTTCCCGCCTATTCCAATGTCCTGCCCAAGGACGTCAACACCTCCACGCGCTTGACCCGCGGCATCCGCCTGAACATCCCGGTCGTTTCGGCCGCGATGGACACGGTGACCGAAGGCCGTCTCGCGATCACGATGGCGCAGTGCGGCGGCATCGGCATCATCCACAAGAACATGCCGGTCGAGCGCCAGGCCGCCGAAGTGCGCCTCGTCAAGAAGTTCGAGGCCGGCGTGATCCGCGACCCGATCACGGTGTCGCCCGACACGTCGATCCGCGAAGTCATGCAGATCGTCCGCGCGCGCAACATCTCCGGCGTGCCGGTGGTCGACGGCGAACATCTCGTCGGCATCGTGACCAACCGCGACCTGCGTTTCGAAAAGAAGCCCGAAGATCCGGTGCGCCACATCATGACGCGCAAGGATCGCCTGGTGACGGTGCCCGAAGGCGCCGGCGAAGAAGAAGTGCTCGCGCTGCTGCACAAGCACCGCATCGAAAAAGTGCTGGTCGTCGACGACGGTTTCCGCCTGCGCGGCCTCATCACCGTCAAGGACATCCAGAAAGCGCGCGACAACCCGTACGCCGCGAAAGACCAGCATGAGCGCCTGCGCGTCGGCGCGGCGGTCGGCGTCGGCGGCGACACCGAAGCGCGCGTCGCTGCGCTCGTCGAGGCGGGTGTCGACGTGATCATCGTCGATACCGCGCACGGCCACTCGCAGGGCGTGCTCGACCGCGTGCGCTGGGTCAAGAACACGTTCCCGGGCATCCAGGTGATCGGCGGCAACATCGTCACCGGCGACGCCGCGCTCGCGCTCGTCGACGCGGGCGCCGACGCGGTCAAGGTCGGCGTCGGCCCCGGTTCGATCTGCACGACACGCATCGTCGCGGGCGTGGGCGTGCCGCAGATCAGCGCCGTCGCGATGGTGGCCGAAGCGCTCAAACACACCGACGTTCCGTTGATCGCCGACGGCGGCATCCGCTACTCCGGCGACATCGCCAAGGCGCTCGTCGCCGGCGCGTCGTGCGTGATGATCGGCGGCATGTTCGCCGGCACCGAAGAGGCGCCGGGCGAGGTCGAGCTGTACCAGGGACGCTCGTACAAGAGCTATCGCGGCATGGGTTCGCTCGGCGCGATGCAGAAAGGCTCGAAGGACCGCTATTTCCAGGACGAAGCCGACGCCGACAAGCTCGTGCCCGAAGGCATCGAAGGCCGCGTGCCGTATCGCGGCCCGCTGCGCAGCATCGTGCACCAGCTGATCGGCGGCCTGCGCGCGTCGATGGGCTACGTCGGCTGCGCGACGGTCGAAGACCTGCAGACGAAACCGCAGTTCGTGCGCATCACGAGTGCCGGCGTGCGCGAATCGCACGTGCACGACGTCGCGATCACGAAAGAAGCGCCGAACTACCGGCTGGATTGATCGATAGAAATACAACGCAGAAACCCTCTCCCCCGACCGCGTCGGGAGAGAGGGCAGGGTGAGGGAGACGCTTCGTACTGCCTCGACGTCGAGGAGGTTCCGGCGTCGCCCCTCACCCCGACCCTCTCCCCCAAGCGAGCTTGGGGGAGAGGGGGATAAAAGCACCGCGGTGCGACGTTCCCGGCCGCGGCCATCCCACGCCGCCGCCCGGACGCCATGCAAAACATCCACAACGATAAAATCCTCATCCTCGACTTCGGCGCGCAGTACACGCAGCTGATCGCGCGCCGCATCCGCGAGATCGGCGTCTACTGCGAAATCTGGGCGTGGGACCACGACCCGGCCGATATCGCCCGATTCGCGCCGAAGGGCATCATCCTGTCCGGCGGCCCCGAGTCGGTGACGGAGGCGAATTCGCCGCGCGCGCCGCAGACGGTGTTCGACCTCGGACTGCCGGTGCTCGGCATCTGCTACGGCATGCAGACGATGGCCGAGCAGCTCGGCGGCAAGGTCGAAGGCGGTCACCACCGCGAATTCGGCTACGCGCAGGTCAGCGCCGCGCTCGACTGCGGCCTGTTCCGCGGGCTCGTCAGCGACGCGCCGAACGCGCCCGAACTCGGCGAAGGCGAAAGCTGGATGGGCCGGCAGGGCGACAACACCGTCGTCGAACCGGTCGTCGCGCGCGTCGCGCTCGACGTGTGGATGTCGCACGGCGACCGCGTGACCGCGCTGCCGCCGGGCTTCGTCGCCGCGGGCCGCACCGATTCGCTCGAATACGCCGCGATGGCCGACGAGGCGCGCCGCTACTACGGCGTGCAGTTCCATCCCGAAGTCACGCACACGAAGCAGGGCGCCGCGCTGCTGCGCCGCTTCGTCGTCGACCTGTGCGGCTGCGCGACGCTGTGGACGCCGGCGAACATCATCGACGACGCCGTCGCGCGCGTGCGCGAGCAGGTCGGCACCGACAAGGTGCTGCTCGGCCTTTCCGGCGGCGTCGATTCGTCCGTGGTCGCGGCATTGCTCGAACGCGCGATCGGCGAACAACTCGTCTGCGTGTTCGTCGACACGGGCCTCTTGCGCTGGCACGAAGGCGACCAGGTGATGGCGACGATGGCGCGGAACATGGGCGTCAACGTCATTCGCGTCGACGCGGCCGAGCGCTATTTCGCGGCGCTCGCGGGCGTGGAAGATCCCGAAGCCAAGCGCAAGATCATCGGCCGGCTGTTCGTCGAGATCTTCGAAGAAGAATCGGCCAAGCTCACCGACGTGAAGTGGCTGGCGCAAGGCACGATCTATCCCGATGTGATCGAGTCGGCCGGCGCGAAAACCGGCAAGGCGCACGTCATCAAGAGCCACCACAACGTCGGCGGCCTGCCCGAACACATGAAGCTCGGGTTGGTCGAACCGCTGCGCGAACTGTTCAAGGACGAAGTGCGGCGCATGGGCGTCGAGCTCGGCCTGCCGCGCGAAATGGTCTACCGCCATCCGTTCCCGGGCCCGGGACTGGGCGTGCGCGTGCTCGGCGAGGTCAAGCCCGAATATGTGGAACTGTTGCAACAGGCCGACCACATCTTCATCGAAGAACTGCGCGCGCAGAACCTGTACGACAAGACGAGCCAGGCGTTCGCGGTGTTTCTGCCGGTCAAATCGGTCGGCGTGGTCGGCGACGGCCGCGCGTACGAATGGGTGATCGCGCTGCGCGCGGTCGAGACGATCGATTTCATGACCGCACACTGGGCGCGGCTGCCGTACGAATTCCTCGAACACGTTTCGCGCCGCATCATCAACGAGATGCGCGGCGTGTCGCGCGTGGTCTACGACATCAGCGGGAAGCCGCCGGCGACGATCGAGTGGGAGTGAGTCGCGGCGGCGGAAGCGGCATCGTTCGGCCCGTCCGAAGTATCCTCGCGTTCTGTCGTTGAAGTCGAGCGATGAAATCGAAAACGTCGAAATCCGCGATTCTACCTGTAGACATTGGCGCAATTCGTGCGCGAGCCGGCGACAAAGTGTTCGCGCGCGGCGAGGCTTACCATCGCCGCGGTTGTGTCGATATCTTCGCTCTCGAACGCAACCGCGCGCTGGCCGACGTTCAGGGAAGCGAGAACTATCACGTCGAGCTGACGTGGCGAGGCAAGAGCTTCGGCGGAAGCTGTTCGTGCCCGGCGTTCCACGACGGCGGCTTCTGCAAGCATCTCGTCGCAGTGGCGCTGTCGGTACTGGACGGCAACGCCGGCGCCGACAGCGCCGGCGATCGCATTCGTGCGCATCTGAAAGCGAAGGGCATCGACGCGCTCGTCGAAATGATCGTGGGCATTGCCGAACGCGATTCGGCGTTTTATCGCAAGCTCGACGGCGCGGCGACGGTAGCGACGCTCGCGCACGGCGACGACACGACGATTGAAACGCGCTTGCGCAAGCTGATCGACACGGCCACCCGGACGGGGCGTTTCGTCGAGTACGCCGAGGCGGAAGGATGGGCGGGCGGCGTCAACGCGTCTCTCGATGCGCTTGCCGATCTGCCATTGCCGGAGCGTGCGGGCATCGCGTTGAAACTGATCGAGTACGCCATTGACCGGATCGAGGCGGCGATCGAGTACGTCGACGATTCCGACGGTCTCTGTGACGAGCTGATCGAGCGTGCGGGCACCCTCCATCTTTTCGCGGCATCCGCGGCGCGCCCCGACCCGATAGCGTTCGCGCGCAATCTGTTCGCGCGAGAAATGGCGAGCGACTTCCAATCGTTCGCGGGAGCCGTGCGAGACTATGCCGAAGTGCTCGGCGACGCCGGGCTCGATGAATACCGACGGCTTGCGACGGAGCGTTGGGATGCGTTGCCTGCTTTGTCTGCCGCGACGCGGCTTCAGGGCGATGCTTCGGACGACTATCGGCGCCTGCAGGAAATACTGGATTATTTTGCGGAAGCGGCCGGCGACACGGACGCGCGCATTGCGTTGCGTGCGAAGGATCTGTCGTCGCCATGGAACTATCTGATGCTCGCCGAATTCTGCGTTTCGCAGGGCAGGGTGGAAGACGGGTTGCGCGTGGCGGAGGAAGGCCTGCGGGCGTACGAAAACT
Organism: Tahibacter soli; assembly: GCF_025717065.2. Lineage (GTDB taxonomy): Bacteria > Pseudomonadota > Gammaproteobacteria > Xanthomonadales > Rhodanobacteraceae > Tahibacter > Tahibacter soli. Next base: position 1,040,726 of record NZ_JAOVZO020000018.1, read on the forward strand.
ATCCCGACGGACGCCTGGCCGATTTTGCGGTGGGCGTTCTCGTCAAGCTCGGTCGCAAGGCCGATGCGGACGCGCTTCTGCAGCGAACGTTCGCCAAGACGCCCAACCTCGAACTGTACGATCGTTGGCGCAAACTTTCGGGAGTCTCGGCGCGCGATCGCGCGATTGAACTACTCGAGGCCGAACAGGCCCGATCGAGCGAACGGTTCCGGTACGGTTTGGCCGACCTGCTGATCCATATCCTGATGCGCGAACGTCGATTTGACGCCGCATGGACCGTGGCCGGCCAACGCGGCGTGGCGTTGAACGTAAAGCAATGGCTAGCCGCGACGACCGAGAAAACGCATCCGCGCGAGGCGTTCGATGTGTATGCCCTGCGTGTCGACGAGCTCGTGGCGACCGGTAGTAACCCCGCCTATGAAGAAGCGGTGAAGCTCGTTGCACGGATGGCTGCGTTGAAGAGCGCAGAGGAGCACAAGGCCTATGTCGCAACGCTCCGCGCTCGTTTCGAACGCAAGCGCAATTTCATGAAGTTGCTTGCCTGACCGCAATCGGACTGGAAATACGACTTCGGTGCATCGGCGATATGGAAGGATGCCGCAGAGCTATGGCGCTGGCCGTGAAAAATCATCCTGGGCGTTCTGGGCCGTTGGAGGTGGAGACGAACTCGCAGCCTACGGTGCTGCGACTAGTTGGCACGATGCCATGTTGCCCGCCGTAGTGGAGCAGCCACAACAGCAACGCGTCTAGGGATTCCCTTTAGCCGCGCGGGTTAGGCAACGTTTTGATGATGGAGTAAGAATGAGGTGGCTGTGCGCCAGCCGCTGCGCTCCGCGAACGGACCGAGCGACCGGCGAGCGAGCAGGCATTGATGGTTTCCGGAGCCGGGCATGCACGAAGTCGTCGACACGCCGGTGCTGTCTCGCGGGCTTACCTGCACGCTGTACCGAATTCGCCGGGGCATGATTCCGGACTACTACCTGCTCGCCTTCCCGCGCAGCGAAGGCGAGCCGTCGCCCGCCGATCTTTCGGAGATGCTCGCGCTCGGCATGGCTCGGGCGCAGTCGCTGGCGAAGGAACGCGTCGGCGATCCCGGCGCTTACAGCGTGCTGTACAGCGGTTACAGCGCGCGGCGCGAGCACGGCTGGCACATCCACATCGTCCTCTTGACCGGACGCTGGCGCAAAGCGTGGCTCTACTTCGTGCTCGCCGGCAAGAACGCGCTGCAGGCGCTCGGTCTGCGCCGCGACGACGCGCCGCGCCCCGTCCGCTAGGCGAACGCCTCGCACGTCGCCTTGCGCCTCACGCCACGTGCACAGCAAACCCCGACCGCCCCGGCGCGATGTCGTCGCGCAGCGTCAGTTCCGGTATCGCGTAGTCGCCCGCGTTCTGCGGCCGAAACGCGATCGGCGCCGTCGTCGCGAGCGTGTCGAGCCGCTGTCCGAGTTCGTCTTCGATCCGCGCGTAGCGTGCCGCGTCGATGCGGCCGGTGCGATGGATCACGAACGGCGGCAGCACGTCGAAACCCGGGTAGTACAGAATGCCGTGGTGGATCGGAAACAGCAGATCCTCCATCGGCCCGTTGATGCCGCGCGGGCCATAGTGCGACTCCCAGCCGCCCGTCGTGACGATCAGCATCGCGCGCTTGCCCGCGAGCGAGCCTTCGCCGTAGCGATCGCCCCAGCGCGCGTCGGAGTGCTCGCCGACGCCGTAGGCGAAGCCGTACGCGTATACGCGCTCGACCCAGCCTTTGAGTATCGCCGGCATCGAGAACCACCACAGCGGAAACTGCAGGATCAGCGTGTCGGCCCAGCGCAGTTTTTCCTGCTCTCGTGTGATGTCTCCGGTTTGCGTTCCGCGTTCGAACGCATGCCTGGACGCCAGTGACGGATCGAAGCGCACGCCGTCCTCGTGGTCGAGACTGTCGTGTACGTCGAGCGACGCTTTCCAGTCCATCGCATACAGGTCGGATACCTGTACGGCGTGTCCGGCCGCTTCGAGACGCCGGATGGAAAAATCCTTGAGCGAGCCGTTCAACGACCGCGGTTCGGGGTGTGCGTAGACGAGCAGAACGTTCATGGGCGGGCCTGCATGGAAGGAATGCCGGGCAGGCTAGACCGCGCGCTGGTATGTTAGAAATGAATATCCAAAATTACTGTCATAGTCATGGTTAATTTACGCAGACTCGACCTCAACCTGCTCGTGACGCTCGACGCGCTGCTCGCCGAGCACAACGTCACTCGCGCCGCAAAGCGGCTGCATTTTTCGCAGCCGTCGATCAGCGTTCACCTCGCGAAGCTGCGCGACATCTTCGGCGACCCGCTGCTGCTGCCCGGACCGCGCGGCATGCGGCCCACCGCGCGCGCCGACGCGCTGCGCGAACCGTTGCGGCAGGCGCTCGAAGCGCTCGAACGCGCGGTGGCGCCGGCGCAGGCGTTCGATCCGAAGGCGGCGACGCAGACGTGGCGCGTCGCCGCTTCGGACTACGGCGAATCGACGATCGTGCTGCCGGCGATCGCCGGCCTGCGCGAAGCTTCGCCGGGTTCGCGGCTCGCCGTCGTCGAACTCGCCCCGTCGCGCATCGCCAGACAGGCGGAGCAGGGCGATATCGACCTCGCGTTTCATACGAGCGAGGGCTCGCCGCCCGGTCTGCGCCGCCGCGTGCTGTTCGCCGAACGCTACGTGCTGGCCGGACGCGCCGGTCATCCGCGCCTTGCGCGTCGTCCGACGCTCGCGCAGTTCTGCCGGCTCGATCACGTGATCGTGTCGCCGGACGGCGGCGGGTTTCGCGGCGTCACGGACGACGCGCTCGCGGCCGTGGGCGCGACGCGCCGCGTCGCGTTGTCGGTGCCGCACTTCCTGTTCGTCCTGTCGGTGCTCGCGAGTACCGATCTCGTCGCGATGGTGCCCGAGCGGCTCGTTCGCAACAGCGGCGCGTTGCGCGTCGTCGAGGCGCCGGTCGACGTGCCCGGCTACGAGATGGCGATGCTGTGGCACGAACGCTCGCATCGCGATCCGGCGCATCGGTGGCTGCGCGAGCAAGTTGCCGGAGCCGTGTAGCATCGTCGCCGTGCGCCTCGAACGCAGCGTGTTTTGGCCGAAGCGCTGGCGCGCAAGGTCGATCCGGCGTGAGGGTTTTCGTATAACTTGATGGTTTTTATCGTATTGCGAAGAGGCTTGTCGCGAGAATCGCCGAAAGTTTTATTGTGCACTTGGCGGGCTCGGCGGTTCGTGCTCGAATGCGCGTCACCGCGGACTTTCAGGGGAATCCCATGCGATTCAAGTCCAGCAAGGTCGACGGTTTTCGAGTTTTCGCGGTTGCCGGCATCAACACCGTCTCGTTCGGTATCGAAGCATCGGACGAGGCCCGCAAGGGGCTGCTCGGGTTCGCGGTCGAGCGTTTCGACCCGACCGAGGACGAGCGCTACATGATGCCGGGCTTCAAGGTGTTCGCGTCGGTCATACCGAATCCGGACGCCTCGACGATCGCCAGCACGCGCGACCATCCCGTGCAGAGTTTTCTGTGGGACGACTTCACGGCGAAGGACGGGCGCGAATACGAGTACAGCTTCTTTCCGGTGCGCGGCAAGCCGCGCAATCTCGACCACAGCGCGCGGCCTGTGAAGATCACGATACGCACCGAACCGCTGTTCAGCGACTTCGAACACGACGTGTTCTTCAATCGCGGCGTCGCGAGCAGCCAGGCGTACGCGCGCAAGTTCCAGAACAAGAAACCCGACGCGCTCGTTCCGCCGAAAGACGCGCAGGCCCGCGAATGGCTCAGCCGCAAACTCGACGACGCGCTGCTGCGCTTCATCCGGCAGGCGCGCGCGAACGACGGACTGCTGTGCTGCTTCTACGAATTTCGCTACGCGCCGGCCGCGCAGGCGCTGCGCGAAGCGATCGACCGCGGCGTCGACGTGCGTCTGATCGTCGATGCGAAGAACAACGAAACGACCGACAAAAAGGGCGTGTTCCACGCGGCGTTTCCGCGCGTCGACAATCTCGATCTGCTCGAAGCGTCCGGCATTCCGCTCGAGCGCGTCGTGCTGCGCACCGCACGCAAGAACGACATCCAGCACAACAAGTTCATGGTGCTGCAGAAGGGCAAACGGCGCACGCCGACGCAGGTGTGGACCGGCTCGACGAACCTCTCCGACGGCGGCATCCACGGCCAGACGAACGTCGGGCACTGGGTGCGCAACGAAGCGGTCGCCGCGAGCTTTGCGGCGTACTGGGACCTCTTGAGCGGCGATCCCGGCGGGCAGGCGGACGACACGGCCGCCGACGCGAAACGGAAGAACGCCGAGCTCGCCGCCGCTGTCGCCGACATCAGCCCGACGCCCGACGACATCGACGCGATACCCGAGGGCGTCACGCCGATCTTCAGTCCGCGCCGCGGCCTGACGATGCTCGACCTGTACGTGAGTCTCATCGCGCAGGCGCAGCGCAGCGGCTGCATCACGCTCGCGTTCGGCATCAGCAAGGAATTCAAGGAAGCGCTGCGCGAGCACACGCCGCAGAGCCCGATCACGTTCATGATGCTCGAAAAGCGCGACGCGCCGACCGAAAAGAACCGCGACGCGTTCGTGTTCATCAACGCGCGGCAGAACGTCTACAAGGCGTGGGGCTCGTACCTGCCCGAAGCGCTGTACCAGTGGACGCGCGAAACGAACGCGCGCCTGCTCGGTCTGAACAAGCACGTGAGCTACGTGCATTCGAAGTTCCTGCTGCGCGATCCGCTCGGCGACGATCCGCTCGTCGTCACCGGTTCGGCGAATTTCAGCGCGGCGTCGACGAACGCGAACGACGAGAACATGCTGCTGATTCGCGGCGACAAACGCGTGGCCGACATTTACTTCACCGAGTTCAACCGCATCTTCAACCACTACTACTTCCGCTCGGTGACCGAGGCGACGAAGAACGCGCCGAACGCCGCGGCGAATGCCGAGGGCAACCTGTTCCTGTCGGAGAAGCCCGAGGACTGGCTCGGCAAGTACAAGCCCGGATCGCTCAAGCGCAAGCGCGTGGATCTGTTTACCGGCATGAGCGGCTTCGCGTAGCGCGCGTCAGTCGAAATCGTTCTGGAAAATCACGTCGTACGCGGCCGAGAATTCGCTCGAATAGCCGTCGGCGTCGGTCGCGACCGCGACGAACGGCAATGCGCGCACGCCCGGCGGCGGCGTCAGCGCGAGCGTGCGCGACAGCTGCGCCGACGCCGCCGGATAGCCGTCCTGTCCCAGCAGCGCGCCGCTGCTGCTTTGTATATTTTCGTAGAAATCGATGCGCAGCGGATACGCCGCGTCGCTCGTCGCGGTGTCGACGCGATAGGTGATCGACGGCTGGTTGCCGGTGACGCTCGCCGCGACGATGTGCGGCGCGTTCTGGCGATTGTTCGCGCCGGTGTCGGGATCGCCGGCGCCGTTCGGCGACGGGCCGGCCGGCGCGATGTCGGCGTTCGCGCCGCGGCTGCCGCGATTGTGGTGGATCGCGTTGCCGCGGTTGTCGAAGCGCTCGCCGGTGCGCGCCTCGCGGCTGAAGATGCCGGCGCCGCAGTTGTGCGCGATGAGATTGCCGTCGCCCGGCCCGAAGCCGCCGATGACCGCCGGCGCGTTGTTCGCGATCGAACGCCACAGCAGGATGCCGCCGGTGAACTACGGCGACTGCGCCGAGCCGTTCGGGATCGCGCGCGTACCGCTCGCGTCGGTGCCGTCGACCGTCGTGCCGATGAAGCTGGCGTGCAGTGTCAATCGCGTGTTCGCGTTGCCGCCGCCGATGTGCGGCGCGTAGCCCGACAGCGCGATGCCGCGCAGCGTGACGTCGGCCGCGGGGTTCGTGTCGAGTACGAAACCGTTGCCGGGGCCGCGGATTTCGGTCGCAAGCACGGTATCGAGTCCGCCCTGGTCGGGGGCGCGCGTGTTAGGCGCGCTGCCGGGCTGCGTATGGCCGTCGATCGTCAGCACGCCCGCAAGGTCGGGCAGGCGCGACGCCGGTGCGATCGTGTGCGGACCGGTGCCGGGAAGCGCGAACGCGATCGTGTCGGGAACGCCGTTCGCGTTCGCCGCGAGTATCGTCTCGCGCAGCGAGCCCGAGCCGCTGTCGATCGTGTTCGTGACGGTGATCGTCGCGGCGTGCGCCGCGGCGCAGACGCACAGGACGACGACGGCGGCTTTCGATGCGGCAGGGCGCATGATGCGAACTCGCGAGGCGCGCGGCGGCGCCGACGTTGGTGCAATGCGTGTCCGGCGCCGAAAGCGAACGCGGCGAAGGGCGGGGCGCGGCTTTGCTAGACTGCACCGCTCGAAAGTGCGCAGGCAGGCATGCAGTGTCCGAACAATTTTCGCTGGCCGGTTTCGATCGGCCGCCCGAACCGCCAAAGACGCCCAAGACCGATCGATTGTTCTTCGCGCTAGTACCCGATGCCGACAACGCCGCGCGCATCGCACGCGCGGGAGAGGATCTGCGCCGCACACACGGCTTGCGCGGCCGCGTGACCGCGCCGGAGCGGTTGCATACGACGCTGCTGCACCTGGGCGACTACGCCGGCTTTCCCGACGAACTCGCGCGGCGCGCGATCGAGGTCGCCGCGACGTTGCCGCCGCTCGCGCCGTTCGACGTGTCGTTCGATCGCATCATGAGCTTCAAGCGGCCGCGCAATCAGCCGTTCGTGCTGCGCGGCAGCGACGACGTGGCCGGACTCAAGACGCTGCAGCAGGCGCTCGAAACCGCCGCTCGCGCGGCGCGATTGATCTCGAAGAAAGAGAGCTTCACGCCGCACGTCACGCTGCTGTACGACGACCAGGGCGTCGCCGAGCAGCCGATCGCGCAAAGCGTCGGCTGGCACGCGAACGAGTTCGTGCTCGTGCACAGTCTGCTCGGGCAGACGAAGCATGTCGTGCTTGAGCGGTTTGCGTTGCGGGGCTGATCGAGCGTGCCGATCAACAGCACCTGCAAATCAGGAGATGCCGTGAGCAAGATCAAGTCGCCCGAGATCAAGAAACGTCTGAGCCTGATGCGAGATTGCCGCAACGCCTACGGCGAATCGCCGCACGGCGCACGCAAGGCGATTCCGAAACGGCAGGCAACACGACGCCGGCAGGAACGGCGGATCGCGGCAGTGCTCCTGTCGCAGGTATCGGGCGTCGCCGTAGCCGACAACCTCAATGCGATCGAGAACGACGTGAAAGCCGGCATGCGCGCCAAGCGCCTGAACGGATTTCGCAAATTGCCGGACATGCCGCTCGGCGAAGTCGTGCGGCGCAACCTCGCCTGGCGAAAGGCGAGGCGCGCTTTCAACGCATAGACACGCGATGCGTCACTCGGCCGTCCACTTCGTCGGCTTCGGGTTGCGTTCGTCGAAGCCGGTCTGGTGCCAGTACGGATAGACCGGCGTTCTGAAGCTCGCCTGGTCGAGTTCGGCGATTTCGTCGGGCGCGAGCGTCCAGCCGAGCGCGCCGAAGTTTTGCACGAGCTGCGCCTCGTCGCGCGCGCCGATCACGATGTTGGCGACCGTCGGCCGCTGCAGCAGCCAGTTCAGCGCGACCTGCGCCACGGTCTTGCCGCGGTTCGCGGCCACTTTCTCGAGCGCGTCGACCACGGCGTACAGGTATTCGTCGTCGACCGGCGGCCCGCCGGTGGCGCCGCCCGAGGCGATGCGGCCGGTCGTCGCCGGCTGGCCGCGGCGGATCTTGCCGGTCAGACGGCCCCAGCCGAGCGGGCTCCACACCATCGCCGCGACGCCCTGGTCGAGGCCCAGCGGCATCAGTTCCCACTCGTAGTCGCGGCCGATCAGCGAGTAGTAGCCCTGGTACACGACGTAGCGCGCGAGGCCGTATTTCTCGCTCGTCGCGAGCGACTTCATCAGATGCCAGCCGGAGAAGTTCGACGCGCCGATGTAGCCGATCTTGCCGCTCGTCACGAGGTCGTCGAGCGCGCGCAGCGTTTCTTCGACCGGCGTCAGCGCGTCGAAGGCGTGCATTAAGTACAGGTCGATGTGATCGGTGCCGAGACGCTTCAAGCTCGCCTCGCACGCGCGCACGAGGTGGTAGCGCGACGAACCCTTGTCGTTGGGGCCCTTGTTGCCGGTCGTGAACGTCGCCTTGGTCGAGATCAGCACCTCGTTGCGGCGGCCCTTGATCGCCTGGCCGAGAATTTCTTCCGACACGCCGTCGGAATAGACGTCGGCCGTGTCGAAGAAGTTGACGCCGTGCGCGAGGCTGGCATCGACGAGCCGCCGCGCGTCGTCGACCTGCGTCTGCCCCCAGCGTTCGAAGAACGCGTTCGTGCCGCCGAACGTGCCGGTGCCGAGGCTCAGGACGGGGACTTTGAGGCCGGACCGGCCGAGTTGACGATGTTCCATGGATTTTCCGTTTTGCTGCGGGAAGTCGGTTCGCGATGCTACCGTTTTGCGCGCGTCGGATTGGCGTCCGGGACGTTGAATCAGTTTCCGGGTTTCGTTGATAGTCTCGACGACTTCACGCGGTCGCCAGATCGCCGGCGAGGACGTCCGCGATCGCTTCTTCCGGCACGCCGATGCGGCAGGTCGCCATGGCCGCCGAGAGTTCGTCGTCCCACGATGCGGCGACGGCCGCCCCGCCGAGTTCCGTTCGGCCGCCGGGCAGTCCGCTCAGGGCTTCGCGATAGTCGGCGGCCGTGAATCGCCATGGTCGGGCCGCGAACGTGCGCATGACGAAATTGCCGATGTGCAAACCCGGCCAGTCGAAATCGCCGTGGTAGAACAGTCGTGCGCCCGCCGCCGCCAGTTGCGCCAGCAGCACGCGCTGGGCGGCAGCCGGCATGCCGTCGGTGCACACGAGCGGTGCGCAGCGGTCGCCGAGCCGGTCGGCGGCGATGGCGACAATATTCGGATTTTCACAAACGTAAAGATCCACGCCGCGAACGTTCCATCGCGGCGGGGTTCGCACGAGCTCGCGCAGTGCGATGTAGTCGGGGGCTCCGTAGCGCGTGCGCCGGCCGTCGCCCGAGCGATCGGGCAGCACCGGCAGGTTCAGGAACAGGGCGGGGCGCGCGAGTTCGTTCACGAGTACGCCTGCGCCGGCCCACAGTTCGCGTGAGCGAACTTCCGCCTCGGGCGGCGCACCATGGCGCAGCCGCAATGCCGCGAGCACGAGCGTCGCGATCGATCGACCGTTGTCCAGCGCATGCGCGTCGCCGAGCGTTTGCGCCGCGAGCAGCGCCCGCGCCGTTCCGGCTTGTGGCAGCTGCCGCAGCACGCGGTCGGCGTCGTCGCGCAACCGGTCGGCGTATTCGCCGTCGCCTTGCGCGAGGCGCCTGAGCACCGATCTGCCGTCGGCGCCGGCGAGCAGCGCCGCCAGCAGCGGACTGGCGGGCGCTTCGAAGACGCGGCGCCAGCGAAGCTCCACGCTCGTCCGGAGCGCCGAGCGCGACACGATCGGTCCGTCGAGCCGTTCGAGCGCGTCGCGCAGCGACGCGGCGATCCCTGTCGCGGCAAGCGCGGTGTCGACAGCGGCAACGTCGACGTTCAGCGAACGGCGGTACGGCGAAGGCCGACCCGTCAGCGCGGCGAGCGCGGCGTGCTCGGCATCGGACAGATTGCCGATGCGCAGCGTCGCGGGCATGGCGTCGTCCTCGAATCGCCGCCGCAGGCGCTTGCGCAGTCCGGCCAGGGCGTCGCCGCCGAGCAGTCGCTCCAGACGTTCGCTCCCGGCGCCGTTCACGTCGACGGGAAGCGACGGTCGGGATCGGTTTCTCGCCGTCTGGCGCGGCCGTCCCAGGTCCAGCGCGAAACGTAGATGGCGTCGATGTCCGGAAGTTTCTGCAATTGGCAGATCGACACGCCCGGCAGCTCCGCGTAGCACGCCCATTCGCGCTCGCTCGTGATGACGAAATCGAGATCGAACTCGCGGATCAGTCCCATGCAGTGGGCTCGCGCGGCATCGTCGATTCCGGCGAACGCTTCGTCGAGCAGCATCAGGCGCGGCGCGAGCGCATAGCTGCCCTGGCCGTAGAAGCTTGCGATCGCGGCGAACAGCGGCACGGTCAGGCCGAGCGCGCGCTCGCCGCTGGAAGCCGGACCGGAGAGCTTGCGCCAGTGGCCGTCCTGCAGGCGCTCGACGCGAAACCGATGCCAGCGCCGGTAGTCGAGCGCCCGCGCCAGCTGGTCGCTGAGATTGCCGGCTTCGCCCGATACGTCGGCGTCGGCGCGTTCGCGCTCGGCGGCGATGCGCTGTTGCAGCATCGTGCCGATGGCGCGCTTGTCCTCGGACGTCCACAAGTCGGAGCTGGTGTTGAGCAGGCGCGCGCGCGCGCGATCGAAGCCGATCGGCGCGCCTTCGGTTTCGGGCAGCGTCTGCCACTGCAGGCGGTAGCGCACGCCGGTCGACGTGGGCCGCTTTTCGAGCTCCCTGTTGATGGCGTCGACGTGCCTGTCGGCGGCCTGCAGCGACCGCTGCACCTCGATCGCGATTTCGGCCTGCAGATAGTTTTCCAGAACTTCGCGCTCCTGCTCGGTCAGCAACTGGCCGCGTTGCGCGACCTCGGCGGTCAGCGCGGCGATCAGGCGGTCCGGCCGCTCGGGCTGGTTGCCGTAGACGATGTGCACGACCAGGCCCCATTCGTTGATTTCCGTCGTCTCGCGATGTCCGAGCGTCGTCAGCGCGCGCTGCAATTCCTGCAGGTCTTCGCTGACGCCGCGCTGGATGCGCTCCCAGCTGGCGTCGTCGTCCTTGATGTGCGCGAGCTGCTGCTCGACGCGACGCGCGAAGTTGAGCGCCGGATCGATCGTCCATTCGACCGCCGGCGGCGGAATGTCGATGTCGGGCAGCGCCGACGGCAGCAGTCCGTTCGCGGCGAATTGGCGCAGTCGAGCGACCGCGTTCGCGCGGGCTGCGACGCTCGCGGCGAGCGCCGCCTCGGCGCCTCGCGCGACGCCGTCGGCGAAGCCGAAGGCCTCGGTCGCGGTGCGCAGCGTATCTTCCGCGGCTTTCAACGCGCGTTCGCCGGCCCGAACCGCCTCATTGACGTCGGCGAGACGCTTTTGCAACGTTTCCACTTTGACGCCGACGTTCGCGAGCAGAACGTCGTAGCGCGTTTGCGCAAGCTGCGATTCGCGCTGCGCCGTCGCTGCCGCGTCGTCAGCCGCCGCGAACTGCTCGGCTGCTTCGTGGCGACGCGCCTGCTGGCGCCGCAATCCCGGTATCAGCCGCCGCCATTCGCGGACGGCGAGCACGAGCGTGCCTTGTATCTTGGTCAATGCGGCAAGCGAACCGTCGATCGCCGTCAGTGCGGGGGCTGCCGCCGGCAACCGCAGATCCCGGGCGTCGCGCTCCAGCGAACCGTGCGCCGCGTGCAGCGTCTGCTCGGCGTTCCTCCAGCGATCTTCGGCGAGCGCGAACTGAGTCCGGGCCTCGCGAAAGGTTGCGGACGCCGCCGCCGCCGAGAGACGCGCGGCGTGCAGCGCGTCGTCGCTCGGCGCGCCGCGCCACTCCTCGTCGGCGAGCCCGCGGGCCGCTTCCAGCGCGTCGCGTCGACGGCGTGCAATCTCGAGATCCTGCGCCAATGCATCCAGGCGTGCGTCGATGTCGACGATGCGCCGCAGACGCGCCTGTTCGCGCGCGGCGTAACCGATGTACTGCGCCTGCGCCTTGATCCACGAGCCCGACAGCGGGCCGATGCGATATCGGCCGGACGGCGAAACCCAGGCCTCGGCTTCGACCGGATCGTTTGCCGCGACCGCGATGCCGGCCAGCAGGCGCTCGATGAGGGCCGGCGCGATGCCGCCGCCGTCGGGTATCGCCGGCTGCAGCCAGTCCGCGAGGCTGCCGCCCGCGATCGGCGTACGTGCGAGCAGTTGGACGTCATGCCACGGTTCGGCCGCGTCGGCGCCGAGAATCCGGCCGTCGGGCGTGACCCAGGCATCGAGCAGCCCGGCGCCTTCGAGCGCGCCCTCCAGGCCCGCTTTCGCGCGAGCGTCGACTGTCGGACGAAAATCGACCAATTTCCACAATGGCATGCCGGCGGCGCGCAGTCTCGCCGCGGCGTCGCGGGCGGGCGGCGCGGGCGGATGCAGGTCGCTGCCGGCGTTCAGCCGCTGCCGTTCGGCCGAGAGCGCCGATCGCTCGTCGTGCACGGCGCGCTCGATCGCGTCGAGTTCGGCTTCCTGGACCGCATGGCGCTTGCCGGCCGCGAGCAGCGCTTCGCGCAGCGCGATGCGAGCCGGATTGTCTGCGGTCGGATTGCGGGTCCATTCGGCCAATGCGTCGGCCTGGGCGCCGACGTCGACGCGCAGCTCGATCACACGTTCGTGGAACGCGGCCCAGGCTTCGATCAGGGCGTCGCACGCGCGTTCGAAGGCGGCATCGGCGTCGCGGCGCCGTTCGGCGGTATCGTCCAGCACGGCACGCTTTTCGTCGTACGACTGTCGCTGCAGCAGCAGCGCGTCGCGGGCCTGATCGACTTCGCGATGTCGCCTGCGCAACGTTTCGACATCGCCCTGCCGGTCGGCGACCAGGGACAGCAGCTCGGTCTGCGCGGCGTCGATATCCGCCGGGGCGAGGTCGACGAGTTCGAGCGGCGCAAGCGCGACCAGCGGGTGCGTCGCCCAACCGGTGCTGATTTCCGCCGCGCCGGCATGCACGGCGCCTTCGCTGCGGGCGCCCGCCAGGCGGGTCTGCGTTTCGACGGCCTCTTGCGTCGCGCGCGCGGTTTCGGCGACTTCGTCGTCCCTGCGCCGCGCCGCGGCCTCGCGCCTTCGCGTCGCCGCCTCCGCTTCGCGCTGCCATTTGGCAGCGTTCTCCTTTTCGTCGTCGAGGCGTTTCGCGTCGGTCATCGCCGGATCGGACAGCAACGCGTGCTGCTCGTCGCGCAGGTGGATCACGCGCGCCTCGGCCGCCTCGCGCGCGTCGGTCGCCGCGTCTTTCGCGTCTTGCGTCGACGACCGGTGCGCCTGCGCCTCGGCGCGCTGGCGGCTGGCGTTGTCGAAGGTCGTCTGCGCCTGGCGCAGTTCGCGTACCTGGCGCCGCGTCAGCGTCCCCGCGTAGATGCGATAGCGCTCGTCGAACCGGCCGACGGCTTTGGCCAGCTGCTTGAGTTCGTCGAGTTCGCGGCGTTCTTCCTCGAGATGGTTGAGTGCTTCGGCGACGTCGCCGAGCAGGCGCTGCTCCATCGGCGGCAGCGCTTCGCTGAGCGCGTTCGACAGGCCCGTTTCGTCGGGCTTTTTCGACAGCTGCGGCTGACGCAGCTGGATCAGCGTGTCCATCAGCGCGCCGTAGCGTTTGCCGAGCCGGAACAATCGCTCGTCGACGGCGCGCCGGTAGGCCTCGGCTTTGTCGAATACCTGTCCCCGGCCCTCGATCGCCTCGCGCAGCCGCTCGCGCGTCAGCACGCTGCGCTGCGACGTCAGCAGCCAGAAGTCTTCGCCGATGCGCGCCGCCGGTTCGCCGTCGAGGATAAAAAACCAGCTGTCCACATGGGGACGCGCCGCCGCCGCGGACAGGCCGGCTCCGAGCGTCATGAAATGCGTGGTGCCGTCTTCGTCGCGCCGCCCGAACTCGATCCACGCGTAGCCGATGCGGCGATCGTAGGTGCCGAGCAGGAGATTCCACGCCATGCGCTTGCCGGCGTCGCCGTCGGGTTCGATGCGCGAGGGACGCAGATTGGCGTCGAGCAGGAACGGCAACGTCAGCGACAGGACCTTGGACTTGCCGGTGCCGTTGTTGCCGCGCAGCAGCAGGCGTCCCTCGTGAAACCAGAATTCCTCGCTGTCGTAGCGAAACAGCTCCACCAGACCGATCCGCAGCGGCTGCCAGCGCGCGGTCGACGGTTGCGGCAGTCGGGGAGGGCGCAGCGCGCCGCTCGCAGGTGTCTGCATCATGCGTCCGCCTCGATGCCCGGCGCCAGCTGCCGCGCGACGATTTCCGTCCCCAGCGCAAAGCGCGCCAGCGCGGGCCGCGCGCGTATCGTCGATCCGTCGCGCCGGACCAGGTTCAGTTTTTCCAGACGATCGATCGCGATGCCCGCCAGTTCGTGTTCGGCGCCGGGTTCGCGCGCGGACTTGCGCCAATAGCGGCCGTAGCGTTCCTTCGCGTCGCCCAGGACCGCCGCGATCGTCGACGCGCCGATCGCGAACGGCCCCGGCTCGCGGCGCAGATGGTCGGCGAGATATTCGGCGACCAGCAGCGTCGCGTGCGCCTCCGTGCCTTCGGCCGGCATCGCGACGTCGGTCAGCGCGCCGGTTTCGTCGACGAGCGCCAGTCCTTCGGCACGCTGTTCGGCGACGAGTCCGGCGGCGTCGCACAATCGCGTCGCCATCACGCCGCGCTGGTTCGCGAAATAGGCGCGGGCTTCGTCGTCGAGCGAATCGAAGTAGACGACGGGATCGTCGAGCAGGCGACGCGCGAGCCGGTGCCGCATCGCGGTACGACGGCCGTCTTCGCTGTCGGCCACGTATTCCGACACGAGCGCATGCAGCCGCTCGTCGAGCGTGTGCGGCATCTGGCTCTCCGGCCAGCTGGACGGCCCTCTGACCGCGGCGAGCATGCCGGCCAACGCATGGCGGTGCACGTCGTACAGCGCATCCGCCTGTGCGCCCGCGCCGTGAATGAAGCTTTCCTCGTCGCCGACGACCCGGCGCAGGACGCCGAGATCTAGTAGCGTTTTGCAGATGTGGACAAGGTCGCGGCGTTCGGACGGCGAGCGCAGATGGAACGCGAACCCGCGCTCGGCGAGCGCGGGTTCCGCCGCCAGCGACAGCAGGCGATCGCCGAGCGTCTGCAGCGTTATCTGCGGTTCGGCACGATCGAGCGCGGCGCAGGCGAGGCAGAGCAGGACATAGCGGTTGCGTTCATAGTCGGGCAGACCGCGGGTCGCGTCGTCAAGGTCGGCCGGACGCTTGTACAGGCGCGCGCCTTGCCGATCGACATGCAGCGCCCAGCCGGTTTCACGCGCGAACCAGTCGCGCAGACGGTCAGCCTGGCGGCGCACGGAAGCGAAGTCTTCGTGCTGCGGGCCGAGCAGCGGCTGCATCAGCAGCGCTCGAACGGCGCGACGGAATTCGTCGCGCGCGAAAGCGCTCTGCGCCTCGGCCACCGCGTGACGGCGCGCGCGGACGTTCACGCCGCCTCCGTCGCTGCCTGCGAGACCGGCGTGATCGTGACGAGATGGTCGCGGCCGGACAACGTGCCGAGCGGCGTTTCGATGCTGGCCCTGCTGTCGGGGCCGAGCGGTTCCAGGCGCACGACCAGCAGTCCGTCGCCGGTGCGGCGCTCGATCGTCGCATCCGGCGAAGCCTGCTCCGACAGCGCTTCGCCGAGCAGTTGCAGGAACAGCCGGAACGCGTCGGCGTCGAGATCGCGCAGTTGCGAGAGCCGCAGCGACCGCCCGGTGGCAAGCTTTCGGCGCGCCGCTTCGACCTGCTGGTTCTCCTGCTCGAGCTGCGATGCCGCCAGGGCGCGCGCGTCGCTGCGGTCTTTCACGCGCGCAAGCGGCCCTCGCGGGGTCGCTTCGCCGTATTCGCGCAGGCGCGGATGAACGCGCAGCGGCGGCGCGTCGGCCCAGGCGGTGTGCGCCGGCAGATCCTGCTCGGCGGTTTGGTCGAGCGAATAGTGACGGGCCGGGTTGAGCGCGAATGCGGCGCGCGCGAGGCGGTGGGCGTGCCGTGCATCGTCGCAGTCGGCGAACCAGACCGCGAGCGTGCGAAAATCGGCCGAGCGGTCGCTGCGGCCTGCGCGTCGTTCGTTCAACGCGGCGATCGCGCTCAACAGCTGCGGAATCGCCGCGCGGACGCGAGCGCGCAGCAGTTCGGCCTGCGGCGGCTCTTGCGTGTGCGACACGAACCAGCCCGACAGGCCGGACCAGCGCTCGCGCCAGGCTTCCAGGCGCTGCGTGCGCTCGTACGCCTGATCGAGCAGGTCGCCGGGGGCTGCGTCGCGCGCCTCGCGTGCGGCGATCAGCGAGAGGTGCGCGTCGATGCGCGGCGTCAGCTCGCGGATCGACGTCGCGATGGTCTCCGAGCGGCGCACGAGATCGCTCATGAAACGCTCGAGATAGTCGATCAGGCGGCGTTTGTAGCCGATCACGTCGGCGATGTCGGCTTGCTGCAGCTGGAGGCTGCGCGCGACGCCCGCCATGAAGGCCTGGGCGTTGTCGGCCAGGCTTTCGAAGACGCGGACGAGGTCGCGCATGACCCCATGGACCTTGGCGACGTCGGGTTCGTCCGGCGTGCCGACGACGACGAGCAGACGCAGCGCCGCCAGTCGCGAGGCGATGTCTTCGAGCGCGACGGTCTGCAGTTCGGCGCGCCGGCGCATCGCCTGTTCGAATGTCGCCAGCGCCGTTTCCACTGCTTCGCCGCCGTGCGAAAGACGGTACAGGAAGCGCGCGCGATAGAAATCGGCGAGGCTCAGCACGCGCGCCGTGTCCGGTTGCGATTCGAGGTTGCCCCATGCCGTCAGTTGCGCCAGCGCGGCCGTCAGGTCTTCGATGCGTGGCGCCGGTCCCGTCCAGCGCGCTTCGGCGAGCACTTCGTCCGGCCGCAGCTGCAGGCGGTACTGGCGTTTCGCGGCGGCGAACGCGTCCATGATGCAGCGATAGAAATCGGATTTTTCTGCGCTGACGTGCCGGAACAAGTCGGCGGAAACTTCGGTCGGCATCGCCACATCCGGTTTGTAGTTCCTGGGCGCGATGATAGATCGCGGGCCTTGCGGGCAACACCCGCGCCACCGATCCGGCCGTGCGACGCCATACAATGATCGATCGCGCTTGCCGGCGACCGGCCGTTGTACATGATACGACCATGAAAAATCGACGGAAAAAAATGGAGCACGGGCAATGATCGAGGATCGCGACCACGTCGACGAAACGTGGATGCGCCGCGCGCTCGAACTCGCGCGCCACGCCGACGCCGAGCACGGCGAAGTGCCCGTCGGCGCCGTGCTCGTCGTCGACGGACAGATGGCCGGCGAGGGGTGGAATCGAAATATCGGCCTGAACGATCCGAGCGCGCATGCGGAAATTCTCGCGCTGCGCGACGCGGGACAGCGCCTGTCGAACTATCGCTTTCCCGGCGCGGTGCTGTACGTGACGCTCGAACCCTGCGCGATGTGCGCCATGGCGATGGTGCACGCGCGTGTCGCCCGCGTCGTGTACGGCGCGACCGATCCGAAGACCGGCGCCGCCGGCAGCGTGTTCGACACGCTGGTTTCCGATCGCCACAACCACCGCGTCGCGGTGCACGGCGGCGTGCTCGCCGACGAGTCGGCCGATCTCTTGCGCACCTTCTTTCGCAAACGCCGCTGATCGAACGGTCGATACGCGGGGGCGACGCGGCGCAACGGCAGCGTTGTTCACATATTCCAGAACATTGTATTGACAACGTTGTCACGCGAGCGTATCACTGCGCCACCTCTCGGGGAGGCAAGCCGCAGCGCGCAGGACGGCCGCCGTGACGGCCATGCGCTGCGGTGCATTACACGACGTATGGGTTTGGCCGCGGTCGCGTCGATCTCCCTGGCTCGCCGCGACCGCGGCCATCGCGGCGCTCCGGCTCGCCGGAGCGCCGTTTCGCGTCGTGTCGAATGTTTTGCGGCACTGGCTGACTACGTTGTCATCGCTGCGGTCGCGACCGATAGCGGTATCGACGCGACTCGCGAACGAACCCGTCCGGGCCGTAGACTCGCCGCTTCCCCGAGAGCGCGACCGTGACGGCGAAAGAACACTGGGAAGGCGTCTACGCGGCGAAAGCGAGCGATGCGGTCAGCTGGTATCGGCCGCACCTGGACCTGTCGCTGCGCTGGCTCGACGCGATCGGCGTCGACGCCGCGACGCGCGTGATCGACGTCGGCGGCGGCGCCTCGACGCTGGTCGACGACCTCGTCGCGCGCGGGCTGGCGCCGACCGTGCTCGACCTGTCGGCCGCCGCGCTCGACATCGCCCGCGCGCGGCTCGGCGAACGCGCCGCGCGCGTGGAATGGGTGGCCGGGGACGTCACGGGCGTTGCGCTGCGCAGACACGGCTACGACGTCTGGCACGACCGCGCGGTACTGCACTTTCTGACCGATCCCGCCGGCGCGCGCGCGTACGCGCGGCAGCTCGCGCACGCGTTGCGGCCCGGCGGGCACGCGCTGATCGGCGGCTTCGCGGCCGACGGACCCGAGCGATGCAGCGGCCTCGTCGTCGCGCGGCGCGACCCGGAGGACATCGCCGCGCTCGCCGGCCCCGCATTCGCGCTGCGCGATGCGTGGTTCGAAACGCATGTCACGCCGTGGGGCAGCGAGCAGCGCTTCGTGTGGGCGTGGCTGCGGCGCGATCAGACCGCCGTGGCCGGATAGCCCGCCGCCGCAATGGCCGCGGCGACGGCGGTCGCGTCCGCCGTGCTGCCGACCTCGACCGTGCCGCGCGCCAGATCGACCGCAACCGCCGCATTCGCGTCGAGCGCCTGCACCGCGCGCGTCACGCGCCTGGCGCAGCCGCCGCAAGTCATGCCTTCCACCCGGAAAATCATCGCCGTCTCCCTGCAGCCGGCCCTGCGCCGGCGGCGGCAGGTTGCACCTTGCCATGATGGCAAGGTCAAGCGACGGCGTCGCGGATGACGGTTGCTTGACCTTCCCATGATGGAAGGGTTGATGATGCACCGGTCGAACCGATCGGAGAGCACCGTGACCACCCTCGATAACCTTGCCGCGCAGACGCGCGAATTCCGATTCGCGATCGGTGGAATGACATGCGCATCGTGCGTGCGCCATGTCGAGCAGGCGCTCGAGCGCGTGCCGGGCGTGCTTGACGCGAGCGTGAACCTCGCGACCGAATCGGCCGCGGTCCATACCGACGGCCGCGCCGATGCCGCGGCGCTGATCGCCGCCGTCGCCGACGCCGGCTACGACGCACGCGTCGCGCAGGAAAGCAGCGCCGATGTCGCCGCCGTGGCCGACGACGCGCGCGAGACGCGCCACGTCGTCGTCGCCGCGCTGCTGGCGCTGCCGCTCGTCGCGCCGATGCTGGCGTCGCTCGTAGGCAGGCACTGGATGCCGCCCGGCTGGCTGCAGCTCGCGCTGGCGACGCCGCTCCAGTTCTGGCTCGGCGCGCGTTTCTATCGCGCCGCGTGGACCGCGCTGCGCCATCGCACGGCGAACATGGATCTTCTGATCGCGCTGGGCACCTCGGCCGCGTATGGCCTGTCGCTGTACAACCTCGCCGCGGTCGAACCGCACGCGCAACATCTGTACTTTGAAACTTCCGCCGTGCTGATCGCGCTCGTGCTCGCCGGCAAGTGGCTCGAACGCCGCGCGCGGCGCAAGACCGGCGCGGCGATCCGCGCGTTGCAGAAGCTCGCGCCGGAGCGTGCGCGCATCGTGCGCGACGGCGTGGAAACGTGGGTCGCGCTCGCCGACGTCGTGCCCGGCGACGTGGCGATCGTGCTGCCCGGCGAACGCGTGCCGGTCGACGGCGAGATCGTCGACGGCGAGACGCAGATCGACGAATCGCTGATCAGCGGCGAAAGTCTGCCGCTGGCGAAATCGCCCGGCGACGCGGTGACCGGCGGTTCGATCAACGGCGACGGCCGCATCGCGGTCAAGACGCGCGCGGTCGGCGCCGAGAGCCGTCTCGCGCGCATCATCCGGCTCGTCGAAAACGCGCAGTCGCGCAAGGCGCCGGTGCAGTACCTCGTCGACCGCATCAGCGCGGTGTTCGTGCCGATCGTCGTCGCGCTCGCGCTGATCACGCTCGTTGCCTGGGGCGCGGCCGGCGACTGGCGCAGCGGATTGATCAACGCGATCGCCGTGCTCGTGATCGCGTGTCCGTGCGCGCTGGGCCTCGCCACGCCGACCGCGCTGATCGCCGGCATGGGCGCCGCCGCGCGTTCGGGCATTCTCGTGCGCGACGCCGACGCGCTCGAGCGCGCCGAGAAGCTGGACGTCGTCGCGTTCGACAAGACCGGCACGCTGACGCAGGGCAGGCCGCACGTGGTCGCCGTGCGTGCGCTCGACGGCGACGAGGCGACGCTCGTCGCCCAGGCGGCGAGTCTTTCGGCCGGCAGCACGCATCCGCTCGCGGCGGCGACGCTCGCCGCCGCGGCCGAACGCGGTCTCGCCGTGACGGTGGCCGACGAGGCGCGCAACGTGCCGGGGCACGGCGTCACCGGCATCGTCGACGGCCGCCGCGTGTGGCTCGGCAGCGCGCGCTGGCTCGCGTCGCTCGGCGTCGACGCGAACGCGCTCGACGGCACGGCGACCGACGCCGGCGCGACGCTGTCGTGGCTCGCGCGCGAAGACGCCGGACGGCCGCTGCCGGTCGGCGTCATCGCGTTCCGCGACACGCCGCGCGAAGGCGCGCGCGAGGCCGTCGCCACGCTGCGCGCCGCCGGCATCGATACGGTGATGATCTCGGGCGACCGCAGCGAAGCGGCGCACGCGATCGCCGCGTCGCTCGGCATCGCGCGCGTGCTCGCCGAGGTGACGCCGGAACACAAGGCCGAGGAAGTCGAGCGTCTGCGCGCCGGCGGTCGCACGGTCGGCATGGTGGGCGACGGCGTGAACGACGCGCCGGCGCTCGCCGTGGCCGACGTCGGCTTCGCGATGGCGGGCGGCACCGACGTGGCGATGGAAGCGGCCGGCGTGACGCTGATGCGCAACGATCCGCGGCTCGTGTCGGCCGCGATCGACGTGGCGCGCCGCACGACGCGCAAGATCCGGCAGAATCTGTTCTGGGCGTTCGTCTACAACGCCGTGGGGTTGCCGCTCGCGGCGCTCGGCTGGCTCAATCCGGTCGTCGCGGGCCTCGCGATGGCGCTGTCGAGCCTGAGCGTGATCGGCAACGCGGGACTGCTCGCACGCTGGAGGGCCGACGATGCCGCGTGAAGCGTTGCGACCCGAGCTGGCGCAGGCGCGCGCCGGCGGCATGGCGAACATCGGCGAGGCCGCGCGCGCGAGCGGAGTCAGCGCGAAGATGATCCGGCACTACGAGTCGATCGGCCTGATGCCCGCGGTCGGCCGCACGTTCGCCGGTTATCGATTGTATTCCGGCAAGGATATTCATCGCCTGAGCTTTATCCGCCGTGCTCGGGCGCTCGGGTTTTCGACGCCCGATATCGCCGCGCTCCTGGGCTTGTGGGACAACCGGCGGCGCAGCAGCGCACAGGTGAAGAAGCTCGCGCAGAAGCACGTCGACGAACTCGCCGAGCGCATCGCGCAGATGCAGGCGATGCAGCGCACGCTCGCGGCGCTTGCGGCGCAGTGCCATGGCGACGAGCGGCCCGATTGTCCCATTCTCGACGATCTCGCGCTTGACGGCCTCCCCCTGGACGACGAAGAAAGCTAGAGCGCGAGCGCGACCAGCGCGACGACCTCGACGAGTTCGACCATGGCGCCGGCCGTATCGCCGGTGCAGCCGCCGATGCGGCGCACCATCGCGCGGCGCCAGGCGACGAAGACGAGCGCCGCGACCGCGACGGGCGTCGGCGCGGCGAAGATCCAGACCGCTGCGGCGCTCGCGACGGCGACGGCGAGGCACGCGCCGTGCGGCAAATGCTGTGCGAGCACGCTGCCGAGGCCGCCCGCGCGCACGTAGCGCGTCGTCGCGAACAAGAGCGGCAGCGCCGCGCGGCCGAGCAGGGGGGCCGCGACGAGCGCGGGCCATGCGTCGCGCGGCAGGCTCGCGAGCGCCGCGAATTTCAGCAGCAGCACGACGACGAGCACGACGACCGCGATCGGCCCGCTGCGCGGGTCCTTCATGATGGCGAGCGTGCGTTCGGCGCTGGTGCCGCCGCCGACCCACGCGTCGGCCGAGTCGGCGAGGCCGTCCAGGTGCAGGCCGCCCGTCAGCGCGACCCAGACCGCGAGCACGAGCGCGGCGCGCAAGAGCGGCTGCGCGTCGGCGAGCGTCCACGCGACGAGCGCGAGCAGCACGCCGATGCCAAGGCCGATCGCCGGATACCATGCCATCGACGCACCGACCTCGGCGTCGCTCGCGGCGTCGCGCAGCCGCACCGGAATGCGCGTCAGAAACTGCAGCGCGACGAGCGGCGGGCGCCAGGGGTTCATGCCGGCGCGTTCACGCGGCGGCCTCGCGAGCGGGCCAGGCGATGCGGTGCAGCGACGCGTTCGGCACGTCCATGCCGACCATGTCGCCGAACGGCCGGCGTTCGAGCCGGCAGCGCACCCAGCGGATCGCCGCGCCGTGCGTGACGACGAGCACGCGCTGCGCGGGATGCGCTTCCGCGATGTCGCCGAGCGCCGCGGCGATGCGCGCGCCGAACGCCGCGAGCGGTTCGGCGCGCGGCGGCGCGTGTCGTTCCGGGTCGAGCCGGAAACGCCGCAGCGCGTCGGGTTCGCGCCGTTCGAGTTCGGCGATCGTCACGCCTTGCCAGTCGCCGTAGCCGTATTCGGCGAGACGCGCGTCGAGTTCGAGCGGCACGCCGCGCACGGCCGACAGCTCGCGCGCGAAGTCGGCGCAGCGGCGCAGGGAGGAACTGACGATGCGGTCCCAGCGGCGATCCGCGACCGCGTCGCGCGCCTCGCGCCAGCCGGCGTCGGACAGCGCGTCGTCGAGCTGGCCGCGATAGCTCGGCCGGCCCGTGTCGCCGTGGCGCATCAGGTCGATCACGCTTTTTCCGAGACGCCGGCTTCGGCGAACGTCGCCATCTGCGCGTGCAGCGTGCAGGCGAGGCGCAGCAGCGGCACGGCCGTGGCCGCGCCGCTGCCTTCGCCCAGGCGCATGCGCAGGTCGAGGATCGGCTGCGCCGACAGCGCGTCGAGCACGCGCTGGTGGCCCGCTTCGGCCGAGCGGTGCGCGAACAGCAACCGCTCGCGCACCGACGGATTGATCGCGCACGCCGCGAGCGCCGCGGCCGACGCGATAAAGCCGTCGACGAGCACGGCGATGCCGATCTGCGCGCACGCGACGAACGCGCCGACGAGCGCGGCGATCTCGAATCCGCCGAGCCGCTGCAGCGCTTCGAGCGGATCGCCGAGCGCCGCGCGGTGGAACGCGAGCGCGTGCGCGACGACGTCGGCCTTGTGCCGGATGCCCGCGGCGTCGAGGCCGGTGCCGGCGCCGGCGAGTTCGAGCGGCGTCGCGCCGGTCAGTGCGCACGCGAGCGCCGTGGCCGACGTCGTATTCGCGATGCCCATCTCGCCGCCGACGAAGAGATCGGCGCCGGCCTGCGCCGCGTTGCGCGCGCTGTGCCGGCCGCAGCGCAGCGCGTGGTCGAGCTGCGCGGCGTCCATCGCCGGCTGGTGGCGGAAGTTCGCGGTCGACGGCGCGATCCAGTCGCGCGTGACGTTGGGGTAGCGGCCGGGATCGTTCACCGTGCCGAGGTGGATCACTTCGAGCTGCGCGTCGAGCGCGCGCGCTAGCACGCTGATCGCCGCGCCGCCGTTGGCGAAGTTGCGCACCATCTCGCCGGTGACGGCCTGCGGAAACGCCGACACGCCTTCGACCGCGACGCCGTGGTCGGCGGCGTAGACGCTGATCTGCACGCGCCCGGCGCTCGGCCGTTCGCGGCCCTGCAGTCCGGCGAGCGCGATGGCCAGCGCTTCGAGCCGGCCGAGCGAGCCGGGCGGCTTCGTCAGCTGCGCCTGGCGCGCGGCGGCGGCGTCGCGTGCGGCGGTGTCGATCGGTTTGGCGCTTTGGCGGATCCAGTCCAGCGGCATCAGAGGCTTCCTTTCAGGGGCAGGGGCAGTCCGGCGACGGTCAGCACGACGCGGTCGCACGCGCAGGCGACGGCCTGGTGCAGGCGGCCGGCCTCGTCGACGAAGCGTCGCGACAGCTCGCCGAGCGGCACGATGCCGTGGCCGACTTCGTTGCTGACGAGTATCAGCTCGCCCGGCAAGCTCGGCAATAGTTCCATTAATCTACCGTGCTGCTGTGTGAACAAATTTTTATTTTCCGCACAGAGCAGGTTCGTCAGCCACAGCGTGAGGCAGTCGACCAGCACGCAGCGGCCGGGTCGGGCCGTGCGTTCGAGCGCGTCGGCGAGCGCGATCGGTTCTTCGACGAGATCCCACGCGGCCGGCCGGCGCGAGCGATGGTGCGCGATGCGCGCGGTCATTTCCGCGTCGCCCGCGGTCGACGTCGCGAGGTAGACGACGTCGAGTCCCGACGCGCCGGCCAGTCGTTCGGCGAGCGCGCTCTTGCCCGAACGCGCGCCGCCGAGTATCAGCGTGCGCATGCGACCTCCAGTCCCAGCAGCGCGGCGAGCCTGCCGGTGTCCAGATACGTCTCGACCGCGTCGGCGAGCCGTTCGATGCCGGCTTCGCGCAACGCGGTGAGGTCGACCGCTTCGCTCGCGTCGAAGCCGGCCCAGGCGAGCAGCGCGCGGCAGGCCGCCGGCGTGTCGAACAGGCCGTGCACGTAGCTGGCGAGCACCTGACCGTCGGGCGAGATCGCGCCGTCGGGGCGGTCGCCGTCGAGCGTCAGCGCCGGCGCGGCGAGCGCGGCACCGCGGCTGACGCCGCAATGGATTTCGTAGCCGGACACCGGCGCGTCGGCGAACGCGAGGCGGCCCTGCACGTTGCGCAGCTGCTTCTCGGGTTCGAGCGTCGTTTCAAGATCGAGCAGGCCGAACCCGGCGCTGCTGCCGGCGGCGCCTTCGAGGCCGAGCGGGTCGTGCAGCATCGTGCCGAGCATCTGCAGCCCGCCGCAGATGCCGATCACCTTGCCGCCGTAGCGCAGATGACGGCGCAGCGCCGGCTCCCAGCCGTGCGCGCGCAGCCACGCAAGGTCGGCGCGCACCGATTTCGAACCGGGCAGCACGACGAGATCCGCCGGCGGCGGCATCTCGTTCGGGCCGACGAACGAGAACGCGATCTGCGGATGATGGCGCAGCGCGTCGAAGTCGGTGTGGTTGCTGATGCGCGGCAGCGCCGGCACGATCACGCGGAACGCGCGGCCGCTCGCGGCGCGCTCGCGCGGCAACGCGTCTTCGGCGTCGACGTGCAGGCCGTGCAGATACGGCAACACGCCGAGCACGGGCTTGCCCGTTTCGCGTTCGAGCCAGTCGAGGCCGGGTTGCAGCAGCGCGATGTCGCCGCGAAAGCGGTTGATGACGAAGCCCGCGACGCGCGCGCGTTCGGTCGGCGACAGCAATGCGAGTGTGCCCACGAGGTGCGCGAACACGCCGCCGCGGTCGATGTCGGCGATGAGGATCACCGGGCAGTCGACGGCTTCGGCGTAGCCCATGTTGGCGATGTCGTTCGCGCGCAGGTTGATTTCGGCGGGACTGCCCGCGCCTTCGACGACGACGGCCGCGTAGCGCGCGACGAGGCGCGCGTGCGACGCGAGCACGGCCTGCCGCGCGACGCGCTTGTAGTCGTGGTACGCCTGCGCCTGCATCGAGCCGATCGCGCGGCCGTGCACGATCACCTGCGCGCCCATGTCGGTGTTCGGCTTGAGCAGGATCGGGTTGAAATCGGTATGCGGTTTCAAACCGGCGGCCTGCGCCTGCACCGCCTGCGCGCGGCCGATTTCGCCGCCGTCTTCGGTGACGGCGGAGTTCAGCGCCATGTTCTGCGGCTTGAACGGCGCGACGGCGACGCCGCGGCGGTAGAGCCAGCGGCACAGGCCGGCGACGAGCGTGCTCTTGCCGGCGTCGGAGGTGGTGCCTTGGACCATGAGCACGCGACCACTCGAACCCTCTCCCCGCACCGCGTTGGGGGAGAGGGTAGGGTGAGGGGGCGGCGATTCGCACTTCGCCGAGGTTGAGGAAGACCGCCGCGTCGCCCCCTCACCCCGACCCTCTCCCCCAAGCGAGCTTGGGGGAGAGGGAGTCACGGCTTTCAGCGCCGCGGCGAGCTGCAACCACGCGTCTTCGTTCGCCGGCAATCCGAACCGCAGGCTTGCCGGTGCGTCGAACAGCCGCGTCAGGACGGCTTCGCGCGCGAGCGCGTCGTGCAGTTCGGCGGCACTGGAAACTTTTACCCATTGAAACAACGGGCAGCCGCCGTGCGGTGCGAGACCATGCGCCGTCAGCAGCGCGGCGAGCCGCATCGATTCGTCGGCGAGCCGCGCGCGCGTCGCCGATTGCCATGCGCTATCGGCCAGCGCACCGGCCACCGCCGCGCGCGATGGTGCGGCGATCGGCCAAGGCCCGAGCTCGTCGCGCAGCCGCGCGAGCAGCGATTCGGCCGCCGCGGCGAAGCCGACGCGCGCGCCGGCGAGTCCGAAGAACTTGCCCGGCGAACGCAGCACGACGAGTCCGTCGCTCGCGGTCGCGTCAGCGACGCTGCACTCCGGCGTCGCGTCGATGAACGCCTCGTCGATCACGAGCCAGCCGCCGCGCGACGCGATCCGCGCGTGCAGGTCGAGCAGCGCGTCGCGTTCGAAGCGTTCGCCGCCGGGGTTGTTCGGGTGAATCAGGACCACGACGTCGAACGCGTCGGCCTGAGCGAACAGCGCATCGGCCGGCAAACGGACGACATCGTGGCCCGCGCGCGTCCACGCGTGCGCATGCTCGGCGTAGCCGGGCGCGATCGTGCCGACGCGGCAGCGGGCGCGCAGTCGCGGCAGCGCCTGGATCGCGGCCTGCGTGCCGGCCGTCGCGAGCATGCGCGGCGCGCCGTAGCAGGCGCACGCGAGCGCTTCGAGATCGTCGTCGTCGGGCAGGCGGCGCCACGCGTCGGCGGCCGGCGGCGGCACCGGCCAGCCGTGCGGATTGATACCTGTGGAAAGATCCACCCAGCGCGAGGCGGGTATGCCGTAGCGCCGCGCGGCACGCGCGAGGCGTCCGCCGTGCTCAAGCATGGACGAGATCGAGCACGACGAGTACGACCAGCCACGCGATCGCGCCGTTGCGCACGAGCGCGAGCCCGCGGCGCACGTCGTCCGCGCGCGGCGGATCGCCTTCGCCGAGCGTCGGCCGCTCGTACCACGTGCCTTCGTACGGCGCCGCGCCGCCGAGCCGCACGCCGAGCGCGCCGGCGCCGGCCGCCATGACCGGGCCGGCGTTCGGGCTGTCCCACGCGCCCGCCTGCGTGCGCCAGCACGCGAGCGCGCGCTCGAAATGGCCGAACAGCGCGTATGTGAACGCGGTGAGCCGCGCCGGGACCCAGTTGAGCAGATCGTCGAGCTTCGCGGCGGCCCAGCCGAACGCCTCGTAGCGTTCGTTGCGATAGCCCCACATCGCGTCGAGCGTGTTGACGAGGCGATACAGCACGGCGCCCGGCGCGCCGGCGACGGCGAACCAGAACAGCGCGCCGAACACCGCGTCGTTGCCGTTCTCGAGCGCGGTTTCCGTCGCCGCCGTCGCGACCTGCGACGCGTCGAGCGCACCGGTGTCGCGGCTGACGACGCGGCCGACGAGGCGGCGCGCGGTATCGAGGTCGCCCGCGTCGAGCGCGTCGGCGACCGGTTCGACGTGTTCGCGCAGGCTGCGCAGGCCGATCGCGGCGTACAGCAGCAACGCGGCGATCAGCGCGCCGAACAGGTCCGAGCGCGTGAGCAGCCACGCGGCCGCGACGATCGGCGCGACGGCCAGCGCGAGCGCGACGGTGCCGCTCGTGCGATCGGGGCGATAGCGCTGCCGCTCGATCCATGCCGCGTAGCGCCCGAAGGCGACGAGCGGATGGTGTCGCGACGACGGTTCGCCGTAGACGTGATCGAGCGCGAACGCGGTGAGGGCGATGCCGGCGCCGATCATTCCGTGGGCACCTAGAGCTCGATGCCTTTCTGCGCCTTGATGCCGGCCGCGAACGCGTGCTTGACGACGTTCATCTCGGTGACGGTATCGGCGGCGTCGACGAGTTCGGGCGGCGCGGCGCGCCCGGTGATCACGACGTGCTGCAGCGGCGGACGCGCGGCGAGTGCGGCGGTCACCTGGCCCACGTCGATGTAGCGATATTTGAGCGCGATGTTCAATTCGTCGAGCAGCACGAGGTCGATCGCGGGATTTTCCAGCATCGACCGCGCGATCGTCCATGCCGCCTGCGCGGCCTGCACGTCGCGTTCGCGATCCTGCGTCTCCCACGTATAGCCTTCGCCCATGACGTGGTAGTCCACGTCGTCGGGGAAGCGCCGGAAGAACGCTTCCTCGCCGGTCGCGAAGCTGCCCTTGATGAACTGCACGACGCCGACCTTGAATCCGTGGCCGAGCGCGCGCGCGACCATGCCGAAGCCGGACGAACTCTTGCCCTTGCCGTTGCCGGTGGTCACGACGACGACGCCGCGTTCGATGGTCGCCCGTGCGATCTTGTCGTCGACGAGCGCCTTCTTGCGCCGCATGCGCTCGCGGTGGCGCGCGTCGGCGCCGTCGTCGTGCGTCGTGCTCATGCCCGCGTGGAGCCCGCGCCGCGCTGCGCGGCGATCCACAGCGCGAACGCGTGCGCGACCGCAAACGCGGCGATCCACAGCAGCGCGACGGTGACGAAGCTCGGCAGGTACCGCGCGAGGCGATCGACGTATTCGGCGAAATGCGGATTCGCGTAACGGCCGCCGAACCAGTAGAACGAACCGTTCGATACGACGAACGACGCGACGCAGCTCACCGTCGCGATTGCGGCGAGCGGCACGAGCGTGGCGAGCTTCGGCGCGTAGTGGCGGCGCGCGTACCAGCTGCCGCCGTACCACAGCACGGCATAGGCGACGCTGAGCATCGAGTACGCCGGCGTGACGCAGAAGTCGCTGACGCCGGCCATGCTGATCGCGTACCAGTCGATCAGCAGCGCCTCGAGCATCAGGAGCGGCAGCGCGAACGTGCCGCCGAGCCAGAAGCCGGCGGCGAAGAAGATGCCCATCGAGGCATCCTTGAGGTGCAGCAGGTTGCCGATGTGGTGATAGCGCGTCGCGAGCATGATCAGCATCAGCGCGACGAGAATCGGCCATTGTTTGCGGGTCGGTGCGAATGTCATGCGGAGTCTCCGGATGAACGACGACGGGAGCGCCGCCGATGCGCACGGCACCGGCGGCGCGGCACGGATCAACCGCCGCGGTAGCGCAGCGTGACGAAGTACGTGCGGCCCGGCTGCGCGTACCACGCGGCCGTTTCGTAGTCGCGGTCGGCGACGTTTTCGACCTTCGCCTGCACGATCCACGACGGCGCGAACGCGTATTCGGCGCGCAGGTCGAGCGTGGCGTAGCCGCCGAGGCGCCGGGTGTTCGACAGGTCGTCCCAGCGCTTGCCCGCCGCGTAGCCGGTCGCGCCGAAAGCGAAGTCGCCGAAGCGGCGGTCGACGTCGACGCGTGCGGTGGCGCGTGCGCGGCGCGGCAGGATCTTGCCGTCGAACGCGGGCGAGTCGTTCTTCGGATCGAGCGCGGTCACGCTGCCGTCGACTTTCCACTCGGCGACGTCGAAGCCGAACGTGCCTTCAAGGCCGCGCAGGCGCGCCTTGTCGACGTTGCCGGGCGCGAACGTGGAGGCGTCGAACGCGATCAGGTCGTCGACGCGCGTTTCGTACGCGTGCACGCCCCAGCGCACGCCGCCGGCGCGGCCGTCGAGGCCGATCTCGACGCTGCGCGAATCTTCCGGCTGCAGGTTCGCGTTGCCGTAGCCCGGGTAGTACAGCTCGTTGAACGTCGGCGCCTTGAACGCGGTGCCGTAGCTCGCCGTGAAGCGCAGGTCGGGCGTGAAGTCGTAGCCCCACGCCGCGCCGCCGGTGGTGTGGTTGCCGTACTGCGAGTTGTCGTCGCGGCGCGCCGAGAGGTCGACGTGGTTCGCGCCGAAGCGGCCCTGGTACTGCGCGAACACGCCGTTGACGACGCGGCTGTCCTCGACGTACGCGGTGTCGCTGTCGACGTCGTCGTTCTGATGGTCGACGCCGACGCTGACCAGCTGGCTCTGCGCGAGCGCGAAGTCGCCCTGCAGCGACGCGTTGTCGCGCTGCGTGTTGAAGCGGCTCATGTAGACGCCGTTGGCGTAGCTGTCGGACTTGTCGTCGGCGCGGCCGAGCGTGAGGTTCAGATTGATGCTGTCGGAGGCGCGGATCTTGAGCGAGCCGCCGGCGACCTGCTGCACGTACTTGCTCTCGTTGACGAAGCTGCCGTCGTAGTAGTTGTGGCCTTCGGCGCGCAGGAAACTCGCGTCGGCCTCGACCGCGTCGCTGAACTTGAAGCCGCCGCGCAGCGACGCCGACACGTTGCGATAGGGGTCGTCGTCGGGCTCGTAGGTGAAGCAGCCGGCGCCGCCCGGAGAGGGCTTGCCGTAGCACGCGTTGAAGCCGTCGGTGTCGTTGTAAGCGCCGTTCGCCGAGAGCCAGCCGCGATCGCCGTTGAGCGCCACGCCGGCCGTGACCTTGCGCGTATTGTCGGTGCCGTAGCCGACGCTGAACTCCGGCGCGAACGGCTGACGGCCGCGGCGCGTGAAGATCTGGATCACGCCGCCGATCGCCTCGGAGCCGTACAGGCTCGAGCGGGGGCCGCGCACGAGTTCGATGCGCTCGATCTGGTCGACCGGGATGTCCTGCAGCGCCGCGCCGCCGGAGGTCGCCGAACCGATCTTGATGCCGTCGACGAGAAACAGCACGTGGTCCGATTCGGTACCGCGCAGGAACAGCGACGTCTGCTTGCCGGCGCCGCCGTTCGCCGAGATCGACACGCCGGGCAGGCCGCGCAGCAGTTCGGCGACCGATTGCGCCTGCAGGCGCTCGATGTCGTCGCGCGTGATGACGTTGACCGAGGCGAGCGTGTCGTCGACGGTGACGGACGTGCGCGTCGCGGTGACGACGACGTCGTCGAGCGGCACGTCTTCGGCGGATGCCGCGACGGCGCCGGACACGGGCAGGGACAGCAACGCGACGATCGTCGCGCAAAGGACGTTGCGATTCATGAGTTTCCTCCGCGCTCACCCGCGCGGTTGAGGGCTGGACAAGGCCCGCGGAGGAATCGAAACGCGCAGGCGCCGGGCGCGCGCGTCGCGGGCTGCCCTCCGCAGCGCCACCGTTGCGCGTCAAGGCCGGTCTCCGGACTCACGAGCGGGCCTGTGCCCTGCGCGGCGCCTTCCCAGGTGGGATACCCAGTGGCGTTTCGCCGCGCTTGTACTCGTTCACCGTTGCGGGGGCAGTGCCGGGATGATCACCGGCTTCCCGTTTAAGCGAATGGATGTCCATTCGCCACCTCGAAGCGGCGCGCATGTTACCGAAGAACGCCGGCAGGCGCGAATCGCGCTGCTTTCGGGGGCCGTCGGCCGGCACGGAAAACGGTATCGTATGTTTGCATCCGTGAAGACGTGTTCGCGCGCCGCGGGCGTAGAATCGAGCCGTTTCGCGGGTTTCCTCTATGCCTACCAGTGCTTTGGCTCGATCGCGTTCGAGCGGCTTTCCGCTCGCCTCCGGCGACGCGACGGTTCGCTACGTGCGCGGCATGGAACGTCTGCTGATCGCCGTGCAGGAGCTTTCGCTCGCGCGCGGGCTCGATGCCGTGCAGCGCATCGTGCGCGTGGCCGCGCGCGAGATGACCGGCTGCGACGGTGCGTCGTTCGTGCTGCGCGACGACGATCACTGCCGCTACGTCGACGAAGACGCGATCGGTCCGTTGTGGAAAGGCCGGCGTTTTCCGATCGATCTGTGCGTCAGCGGCTGGACGATGCTCAACCGCGAGCCTGCGGTGATTCCCGACATTTACCTCGACGAGCGCGTGCCGCATGCGGCGTACCGTCCTACGTTCGTCAAGAGCCTGGTCATGGTGCCGATCCGCGCGCGCGATCCGATCGGCGCGATCGGCAACTACTGGGCCGAGCCGCACCAGCCGCGCCCGGAAGAAGTGCACCTGCTGCAGGCGCTGGCCGATTCGACGTCGATCGCGATGGAGAACATCGCGCTGTACGCCGAACTCGAACAGCGCGTGCAGGAGCGAACCTCGGCGCTCGAGCGCATGAACGGCGAGATCCGCCGGCTGTCGGTGACCGACGAGCTGACCGGCCTTTACAACCGGCGCGGCTTTTACGAGCGTGCCGACGCGGCGCTCGCCGGCCGTGCCGGCGAGGGCGGTCGCTGCGCGCTGATCTTCGTCGACGTCGACGGCTTGAAGCGCGCGAACGACGAGCGCGGCCACGACGCCGGCGACGCGCTGCTCGTCAACGTCGCCCGCGTGCTGCGCGCCGCGTTCGACGACAGCGACGTCATCGCGCGCCTGGGCGGCGACGAGTTCTGCGTGCTGCGGCCGGTCGCGACCGAAGCGCCGGCGGTATACCGGCAGCGGCTGCAGCGCGAACTCGATCGCGCCAACTACGATCTGGCCAAGGCCGACCGCGTCTCGATCAGCGTCGGCGTGACGCTGGCAGAGCCGGTGCTGCCGCTCGACCTCGATCTTCTGATCGCCCGCGCCGACACGCTGATGTACGAGGAAAAGCGCACGCGGACGACGACGCGCGCGCCGTAGCGCGGCGTGTTCCGTCGCTAGGGCCAGTTCGCGGCGACCGTCGCCGTGTCCATGTAGTTCGCGGCGGTGACCGTCGAGCCCGTGCGGTTGATGTTGTACGGCGTGTCGGTGCCGGGATTGCGCACCTCCATCGGCCGGTTGTACAGCACGATGCTCGCCAGCGTGCGGTCGTCGGGCAGGTTGACCGCCCAGAACGCGTGGCTGCTGCCGTTGAGCGGATCGGTGCCGCGCGGCGCGACTTTGACGACTGCCTGGCGCGACGTGCCGTCGGTGTAGTTCGCGCGCACGACGAGATCGGCGCCCCACCAGAACGCGTCGCCGGACACCCACGACTTGATGTCGGCGAAATCGGCGGCGTCGCTCGGGTTCCAGGTTTTCTTGAGGTTGCCGACGTAGTGCACCGGCGGACCGATCATGCTCGCGGCCGGCGTGGTGTTGCTGTATGCGCCCCAGATCGTGACCACTTTGCGGTTGTAGCTTTGTGGATAATAGTGCTTCATCTGGTTGGTGCTCAGCGCCGGCGGCGCCTGCACGACGTATGCACCGGCCACCGGGTCCCACTTCTTGACGAGCGGCTGCGCCGCGTTCGGCACGACGCCGACTGCCATGCCGCCCTTGGTCGGGAACGAGAACGGCGCGGCCGCCGAGTTGCCTAGCGGATCGCGCGGATACGGGATGGTGCCCGTATACACCGCCGGCGCGCCGACGAAGAAGCGGTACATGTACAGTGCCGAATAGTCGCTGAACCAGTCGTAGATCGCGCCGGACGGCATGCAGTCGTTGCCGCGCTGCATCGGTTCCTGCCGCTCCTTGCCGTTGGCGGCGCAAACCGGGGCGACGAACGCGTCGCTCGAATAGTCGTAGGCCCACGTATTGCCGAAGCCGCCGCCGACGGGCTGGTTCGATCCGTCCAGCAAGCTGCCGGCATAAGGATGCTTCTGCGTCGCATCGGGCGCCGCTCGTCCGTACCACGAGCCGCCCCAGTGCGGCATGTCGGCGCTGTGGCCCATTTCGTGGTTGAACACGAGACCGTAGTTGTCGCCCGCGCCTACGCCGCCACCGGCGAGGCCGCCGCCGCCGTGCATGTTTTCCGACAGGACGCCGTAGACCTGCGCGTAGCGCTCCATGCCGTTCGCGCGCAGGAATGCGCCACTGACGCTCAACGCGCCGGCGATGTAACCGAAGCCGCCGTAGAGCGTGCACGTGCCTGCCGCGGCCTGCGCGCTGGTGCAGCTCGGTTTCGCGGTCGCGATCAACGCCGGTTGCGGCGTCGCGACGCCGAATGCGGTGCGGCCGTCGTCGCGCGGCGAGATCGGCAGGCGGTTCGAGACGATGGACGCAAGCTGGGTGTATTGCAGCGCGCTGACCGAGAGCGTCGACAAGTAGCGCTGCTCCCAGTTCGCCGGACGCGCCGTCGGCGTCGTGTCGCCGAACAACAGGAAGTCGGGACCGGCGAGGCTCAGCACCGGTTCGGCGCCGAGCTTGAGCGTTGCCGCGTCGTAGGTGCGCGTCGCCGCGCCCGCCGTGAACGAAAGCGACAGGCCGGGTTGCAGCCACGCGGCCGGCAAGGTGGCCGTGAAACTGTTCGCGCGGCTCGGCGCGTCCGGATCGACCGATGCCGGCAGCGCTGCGGGACCGGCGAGGCACAGGCTGCCGACCGGATTGCCGTTGTTCGTCGCGACGACTCGCACCTGCGGCGACGCGCCGGTACCGGTTACATCGACCTTGACCAGCGCGGGGCGATTCGCCGACAGCACGAAGAACGGATGCGTGGGCTCGACCAGATGCGTCTGCACGACATAGGCGCGTGCGATCTGTGCCGACGCGTTCGCCGCGCCGCTGCAGGCGACCGCGTCGTTGCGGTCGGGCAGGCGGATCGTGCGAAAGCCGATCGTCGGATCGAAGCTGTCGACGAACATCGGATCGTCGAGCGCCGACGCGGCCGTCGGCAGCAATACCGACAGTACGGCTAAGAATGGAAAACGGGGCATGGTGCGAGTCCGCGGCGTAGGAAGGCGCGGTGTTGTAAACCCGTGCCGAACGCGCCGCAACAAGCGCGATGGAAAACCGTGAAACACTTCAATGCAAAGTGCAACGTACTGTTGCGTACTGAGTCTCGCGGCCTATCGAGCGGACAGAGATTCAGCGCCACAGGCCGATGATGATGCCGTACAGCACGAACTGTACGGTGTGATAGCCGCCGTCGATCAGCCACAGGCGCACGCTGCGGCCCGCGAACTGATAGTTGATGCCGAAGCTGGCCGCGACGACGCCGAGGCCGACCGTGAAACCGCGCAGCGCGGCATCGGCGAGCGAGGCGGCCGGGCCGAACAAATGCGCGAAGGCGAGCGCCGCGATCAGCGCGAACAGGAAGCTGACGCCGAACACGCGCGCGGGATGGCGGCCTTCGCCTTTCGGTCCCGAGCCGTTCTCGCGATTCCACGCGTTGCCGAACAGCGCCGCCGAATACCACAGGCCGCCGAGCAGGAAGCTCGATGCGGCGGCAACGATGACC
The DNA here is from genome assembly GCF_025717065.2 of Tahibacter soli. GTDB lineage: Bacteria > Pseudomonadota > Gammaproteobacteria > Xanthomonadales > Rhodanobacteraceae > Tahibacter > Tahibacter soli. The sequence goes on from NZ_JAOVZO020000018.1 coordinate 1,075,518, forward strand.
GCCAGCAGATTGATGTTTGCCATGACCGTCCCCCGATGTCGTTGACGGGGACAATCTAACCGAAGTGCGGCGGCGGCGTGAGATCTCGTCGAGAAGCCGACGCCCGATTTGCCTTTTGCCGATTTTAGCTTTTGCTCGTCATCCCGGCCTCCGCCGGAATGACGGCAAAGAGCCTACGCCGCCTTCAAGCTCGAGATATCGATTACGAACCGATACCGCACGTCGCCCTTGATCATGCGCTCGTACGCCTCGTTGATCGACTGCATCGGAATCAGCTCGATATCCGACGCGATGCCGTGCGCCGCGCAGAAGTCGAGCATCTCCTGCGTTTCGCGGATGCCGCCGATCAGCGAACCGGCGAGGCGGCGGCGCTGCATCACGAGCGAGAACGCGTGGACCGGCGCCGGCGCGTCGGGCACGCCGACGAGCACCATCGTGCCGTCGCGCTTGAGGAGCGACAGGTACGCGTTGTAGTCGTGCGGTGCCGAGACGGTGTCGAGGATGAAATCGAAGCGGCCCGCATTCGCGCGAAACCCGTCGGCCTCGCGCGTCGCGACGAAGTCGTCGGCGCCGAGCGCGAGCGCGTCGGCGCGCTTGCCCGGTGAGCTCGACAGCACCGTGACGTGCGCGCCGAGCGCCCTGGCGATCTTCACGCCCATGTGGCCGAGGCCGCCCAGGCCCACGACCGCGACGCGGTCGCCGGCCTTGACGCCGAAGTGGCGCAGCGGCGAGTACGTCGTGATGCCGGCGCACAGGAGCGGCGCGGCGCGATCGAGCGGCATGCCTTCGGGAATGCGCAGCACGTAGTCTTCGTTGACCGTGATGCGCGTGGAATAGCCGCCGTAGGTCGGGGCCTTCGTGCCGCGTTCGCGGCCGTTGTACGTGCCGGTCATGCCCTCGCTGCAGAACTGTTCCTCGCCGGCCTTGCACGATTCGCAGACGCGGCACGAATCGACGAAGCAGCCGACACCGACCGCGTCGCCGACCTTCCAGCGCGTCACCGCGCCGCCGACCTTAGCGACGTGCCCGACGATTTCATGGCCCGGCACCATCGGGAAGATCGAGCCGCCCCATTCGTCGCGGGCCTGGTGGATGTCCGAATGACACACGCCGCAATACGCGATGTCGATCAGCACGTCGTGCGGACCGGGTTCGCGGCGGTCGATCGAATGCGGCGCGAGCGGCGAGGCGGCGTTCTGCGCGGCGAAGGCGGGAGTCAGGAGCATGGCGAGTCCTTTGAAGGAGGGACAACGAAAGTCGCAGCCGCGCACTGTAGGCCGCACGGGCGAACCTCGCTAGGATGCGGGCCGCCGTTTCTTTATCAACCGGGAGTTGTTCATCGTGGATCGACTGCGCGTCATCGAGACGTTCGTGCGTGCGGCCGAACTCGGCAGCTTCCAGCAGGCCGCGGTCGCGCAGGGCATCACGCCGCAGGCGGTCAGCAAGGCCGTGCGCCAGCTCGAGCACGAACTCGGCGTGCGATTGTTCCACCGCACCACGCGCAAGAGCAGCCTGACCGAAGACGGCCGGCGCTTTCTCGAAGCCGTGAAGCCAGCGCTCGACGAGGTGATGAACGCGTGGCGCCGCACGCGCCGCTCGGCCGAGGACGACGAAGGCCTCGTGCGCATCACGGCGCCGGGGCCGGTCGGGCGCCGCGTGCTGGTGCCGCTGCTGGTCGAATTCCGCCGCCTGTATCCGAAGGTGCAGGTCGACATGCTGCTCGACGAGCACTTCACGGATATCGTCGCCGAGCGCATCGACGTGGGCCTGCGCTGCGGCAGCGCGCCGGATGCGCAGCTCGTCGTGCGCAAGCTGTTTCCGATCCAGGTGCTCACCTGCGCGGCGCCGTCGTACCTCGCCGCGCACGGCGCGCCGCAGTCCCTCGACGATCTCGCGCGCCACGCGTGCACCGGCTACCGCCAGCCGAATACGGGGCGGCTGCTGTCGTGGGAGTTCGTCGTCGACGGCGCGCTCGTGCAGCGCGACGTGCCGCTCGCGATCTGCACGAACGACGGCGACGCCGAACTCGAAGCGGTGATCGCCGGCATCGGCATCGGCCAGATCGACTCGATCAGCGCCGCGCCGCACCTGCGCGCCGGCCGCATCGTGCCGGTGCTGCCGCAAACCGCGAGCGAGCGCCACGCGGCCTACCTCTACTACCCGCAGCGCACCGACATGCCGCAGCGCGTGCGGCGCTTCATCGATTTTCTCGTCGCGCGCCTGCAGGGCTGCGGCGACTACGGTTTCACGCGCGGCGAACTCGAGACGTTCGCGCGCGCGGTGTGACATGCGTTGCGGATCGGCGATTCGCAACCACCGGTTGTCGCAAAAGTGAACGTGGGGCGCTGTGCGCGTCACGCGGCGAGGACTACAGTCGCGGGGCGTACATCCCAGCCGCTCGCCAGGAGTCACCGCCATGATCAACGTTACCGTCAACGGCCGCGAACACGCGTTCGACGGCCCTCCTGAAATGCCGCTCCTGTGGTTCCTGCGCGACGTGCTCGGCATGACCGGCACGAAATTCGGCTGCGGCATGGCGCTGTGCGGCGCGTGCACGATCCACCTCGACGGCACCGCGGTGCGCGGCTGCGTCACGCCGGTCGCCGCGGCGGCCGGCAAGAAGGTCACGACGATCGAAGGCCTGTCGCCGGACGTTTCGCATCCGTTGCAGAAGGCGTGGCAGGAATTCAACGTCGCGCAGTGCGGCTATTGTCAGCCCGGCCAGATCATGCAGGCCGCGTCGCTGCTCAAGACCACGCCGAAACCGAACGACGCCGAGATCGATGCCGCGATGGGCGGCAACCTGTGCCGCTGCGGCACGTATACGCGCATCCGTGCGGCGATCAAGCGCGCCGCGGAAGGCGGTGCCGCATGAACGCGCACGACATCGCCAACGAAAGCCGCCGCGGATTCCTGCTCGGCGTCGGCGCCGCGGCACTCGTGCTCGCCGTGCCGCTGCCGGTATTCGCGCAGGATGCCGCGCAGCCGAAGTACGGCGGCGAGGGCATGCCTCACGGCCTGCGCGACGATCCGCGCCTGTTCGTCGCGATCGGCGCCGACGGCGTCGTCACCGTGATCTGCCATCGCTCGGAAATGGGGCAGGGCGTGCGCACGAGCGTCGCGCTCGTCGTGGCCGACGAACTCGAGGCCGACTGGAACAAGGTCAAGGTGCAGCAGGCGCCCGGCGACGAGGCACGCTACGGCAACCAGAACACCGACGGCTCGCGCAGCCTGCGCCACCATTTCATGCCGCTGCGACGCGCCGGCGCCGCCGCGCGCGCGATGCTCGAAGCCGCGGCCGCCGCGACATGGAGCGTGCCGGCGTCCGAGTGCAAGGCGCAGAATCATGTCGTGACGCACGCCAGGAGCGGCCGCACGCTCGGCTACGGCGACCTCGCGACCAAGGCCGCGGCGCTGCCGGTGCCGGCGGCCGACGCGATCGCGTTGAAGAAGTCGGCCGATTTCCGCTACATCGGCAAGGGCAAGGTCGGCCTGATCGACGGCGCCGACATCGTCAGCGGTCGCGCGACGTTCGGCATCGACGCGAAGGCCGACGGCATGGTCTACGCGGTAGTCGCGCGTCCGCCGGTCTACGGCGGCAAGGTCAAATCGTTCGACGGCGCCGAGGCGCAGAAGGTGCCGGGCGTGCTCAAGGTCGTGCCGCTCGATTCGCCGGCGATGCCGTCGAAGTTCCGGCCGCTCGGCGGCATCGCGGTCGTCGCGACGACCACGTGGGCCGCGATCAAGGGCCGCGAAAAGCTCAAGATCGAATGGGAGGCCGGTCCGAACGGCGGCTACGACTCCGTCGCGTACCGCGCGTCGCTCGAAGCCGCGGCGCGCAAGCCCGGCAAGGCGGTGCGCAGCGCCGGCGACGTCGACGCGGCACTCGCCAAGGCCGCGAAGAAAGTCGAAGCCGAGTACTACCTGCCGCATATCGCGCACGCGACGATGGAGCCGCCGGCCGCGCTCGCGCGCGTCGCCGACGGGCGCTGCGACGCGTGGGCCTGCGTGCAGTCGCCGCAGGACGCGCGCGACCTGCTCGCCGAACTGCTCGGGCTCGACGCGAGCAAGGTCGCCGTCAACGTGACGTTGCTCGGCGGCGGCTTCGGCCGCAAGTCGAAGGCCGATTTCGTCGCCGAGGCGGCCCTCCTGTCGCGCGCGATGGACGGCAAGCCGGTGAAGGTGACGTGGACGCGCGACGACGATCTCATGCACGACTATTTCCACACCGTCTCCGTCGAGCGGCTCGAAGCGGGCTTCGACGCCGACGGCAAGGTGACGGCGTGGCTGCACCGCAGCGTCGCGCCGACGATCACGTCGATCTTCGTTCCCGATCCGAAGCACGAGGCGCCGTTCGAACTCGGCCTCGGCATGACCGACACGCCGTTCGCGATCCCGAACCTGCGCCTGGAAAATCCGGAAGCGGCGGCGCATACGCGCATCGGCTGGTTCCGCTCGGTGTCGAACGTGCCGCACGCGTTCGCGATCCAGTCGTTCGTCGCCGAACTCGCCGCCGCGGCCGGACGCGATCCGAAGGACTTCCTGCTCGAACTGATCGGACCTGCACGCCTGATCGATGCCGAATCGATCGGCACGTGGAACTACGGCGAAGATCCCAAGCGCTATCCCATCGACACGGGGCGCTGGCGCCGCGTCGTGGAAACCGTCGCGAAGGAGGCCGGCTGGGGCCGCAAGCTCGCGGCCGGGCGGGGCCTGGGCATCGCCGCGCACCGCAGCTTCGTGACGTATGTCGCCGCGGTCGTCGAAGTGGAAGTGTCCAAGGATGGAACTTTGACGATCCCGCGCGTCGACATCGCCGTCGACTGCGGGCCGCAGGTGAATCCCGAGCGCGTGCGTTCGCAGATGGAAGGCTCGGTCGTGCAGGGCGTCGCGCTCGCGACGCTCGGCGAAATCACGTTCAAGGACGGCCGCGCGCAGCAGACGAATTTCCATCAATACCAGCTGACGCGGCTACCGCAGGCGCCGCGCGAGATCCGCGTGCACCTGATCGGCAGCGACGACTACGCGCAGCCGCTCGGCGGCGTCGGCGAACCGGGCGTGCCGCCGGTCGCGCCCGCGCTCGTCAACGCGGTGTTCGCGGCGACCGGCAAGCGCATTCGCGCGCTGCCGATCGCGGGGCAGTTGCGCGCCTGAAACGCAGCGTGCGGTCGTTCGCGGCCGCACGTTTCGAAAAGCGTCCAGATGTCGTTGCGGCGTTTTGCGAGCGCCGTTTGGCAGCCCATGCTATGCGTATACGTATGCATCTGTGGCATTTTATTCGACGTTGTCCGTCGATAGACTGCCCTTCCGGATCACGGAGGGTCGGTCGTGTCGAAAACGCTCAACATCCACGCGGGCGCGGTTTTCGCTCCCGTATCGCTTGCGGTGACGTAACTTATGCGTTACGATTCGCCTGCATTCGAGGTCGAGTATTACGTCAACGAAGGCGGCACGGTGCACTTCGAATCATGGCTCGACGGTTTGGCCGACAAACGCGCCGTCGCACGGGTGCTGACGCGCGTCGAACGGCTGGCACGCGGTGCGTTGGGCGACTGCCGGGCGCTGCACGACGGCGTCTGGGAGTTGAAGATCGATTACGGCCCGGGCTACCGCCTGTACTACGCCTTTGCGGGTGCGACGCTGATCGTGTTGCTGTGCGGCGGCGACAAGCGCAAGCAGCGGTCCGATATCGAACGGGCCGTGGCGTATTGGCAGGACTACCGACGGAGAACACGGTGAAATCAACCATCAAACCCGGTGTGTCGCACGAGGCGTCGATCGTCGAGCGTCTCAAGCGCGACCCCGAATTCGCGGTCGAATATCTGAAGGTGGCGCTCGACGAAGCGAGCGACGAAGACGGCCGGCACGTGCTGCTCGCCGTCCTGCGTCGGATCGCGCAGGCTCAGGGCGTCGCCAACGTCGCGCGCGCGGCCGGCATCAAGCGCGAAAGCCTGTCGCGTGCGCTGTCGGAGAAGGGCAATCCGCGCCTCGATACGCTCTGCGCGGTGGTCGGCGCAATGGGTTTCAAGCTCACGATCGAGCGCGCGACTGCCGCGCGCTGACCGCTACGCCTTCGCCGCGTACGCCGAGCACCAGCCCTTGGCGTTGACGGCCTTGCCGGGAAACAACTGGCACGGACCGTACTCGCCGCCGCCCTGGAAAAAATTGCAATTGGCGCATTGTTGCGAAGCGGTGTGCGCCGGGAATTTCGTCGCGTCGGTTTTCGCCGCGTCTTCGTGGTAGCCGAGCGCCGCGGCCGTGGGATCGGTTTCGGCCAGATGCGGCAGGTCGGCCGCGGCCGGCTTGCGCGGCACGACCGCGCCGATCAGCGCGGCGGCGGTCAGCGTGGTGATGAAGCGGCGGCGGTCGTGATCGTGTCGGTGCTTGAACATCGTTGACTCCTTGAGGGCGGCGGCGTCAGCGTTGCGCGGCGAGCCAGTCGGCCAGCGCGCGTATCGATGCGTCGTCGAGGTTGTGCGCCACGCCGCGCATGATCAGCGCGTTCGTGGTGTCGTCGATCTTGCCGTCGCGGTACTGGGCGAGCCGTGCGACGAGGTAGTCGGCATTCTGGCCCGCGAGCACCGGGTAGTACGCATAGCGCGCCGGTCCGTCGGCAGCTCGCGGATGACCGTCGGCGGCGGCGCCGTGGCAGCCGCGGCACGGCGCGATGCCGCGAGCGGGATCGCCGCGGTCGAACACCGCGGCGCCGGTCGTACGATCGCCGGCCGCCGCCGGCGCGGCACTGCGCTTGCGCGCCGCGAAGTACGCGGCGATGTTGCGCAGGTCGGCGTCGTCGAGCTTCTCGACCTGCGCGGTCATCGGCGATGCCGGATCGGCGCGCCGCTTGAAGCCCGCGAGCGTGCGGTACAGGTATTCCGCGTTCTGTCCCGCGAGCGCCGGAAACGCCGGCACGAGGGCGTTGCCTTCGGGACCGTGGCAGGCGACGCACACGGTCACTTTCGCCGCGCCGGCGGCGGCGTCGCCGTCGATGCGGTCGGCGCGGCGCAAGTCGAGCGGATCGGCCTGCGCCGCGCCGGCGCCGAGCATCGCGACTACGAGTAGTGTTTTATGGAACATGGCATCGCCTCGCGAATTCCGGCGCCCGATTCATGCGATCGGGCCTCAGTCGATATCGAACGACTGCAGCGTCACCGGCACGGGATCGACCTGGATCACGCCGGTCATGGCCTGGCCCTCGTGCACTTCGCAGAAGTAGCCGATCGTGCCGGTGGTGGGGAACGCGACGGTCTGCGACCACGTGCCGCCGCCCGGATCGCCGTTGCCGCCGCCGACGCCGTCGCAGCCGTTCGGGCCGCAGCGGAACGCCGTTACCGCGCCGGGGTTCGACGCGACGTTGTGGAAACCGGCGACGCCCTGGAACGTCACCGTGTCGCCGGCCTTGATCGTGAGGTTCGCCGGCGTGAAGGTCAGCGTGTTGCCGAGGCCCACTTGCACGATGTGATCGGCCGCCATGGCCGGCAGACAGGCGGTGCAGAGCATTCCGACCAAAATTTTCAGGCGCATTGGAGTTTTCCTTTTGTTGACATATTTCCCCCGTTTCAAAGCTTGACGTCGACGAGCACGCCGATCAGGTTCGCGCGATAGTCTTCCGGTCCGCCGTCGGTATAGATGCGGCGACCGAACGCGCGCTCGGCGTCGAAACCGAAGTAGTGCCAGTCCTCAATGCGGCCGCGCTCGACGAGGTCGAACACGCGAACGGACCAGCGTTCGGACCACGCGTAGGTCGCGCCGACGGTGACGGAGTCGACGCGGTACTTGAGCGCCGGAAACGCGCCGTCGCGAATACCGCCGATGCTGTCGGCGAAGTACGCGAGCGCCGAGCCGGAGTTGAAGCGAAAGTCGGTGATGCCGCGCGCGTACAGCGCGTTCCACGCCGCGTCGAAGCGCCAGCGTCCGACACTGCGATCGAGCGTGAATCCGGCGTTGCGGTTGTGCTGGCGATCGGTGCTCCACCAGCGCGCGGAATCGGGATAGTTGGCGCCGCCGAGCGTCGGGTCGGGCGTCGTGTTGACGTCGCCGACGTTGGCGAGATCGAGCCGCGACATGTCGTAGCCGAAGTACGCGCTCGCGCGCGTGGCGGGCGAGGGCTGCCACTCCCACTGCAGCGTCGCGCCGAGCGTGTCGTAGCGCTGGCGGCCGATCTGCGCGTCGTAGTCGTTGCGGTCGCCGCGCACGGTCGCCGACAGCGTCATGTCGGCGGCGAGCGCGAGCGTCGCCATGACGTCGAACTTCGTTTCGTCGACGTCGGCGAGGTCGTACTTGCGCATCGCGTCGACCGTGAACGACGGCACGCCGTCGGGCGGCGGCACGAAGCCGGGCAGGCTGGTCGAGTAGGTGAAACCGTACGGATCGTAGACGTAGTCGTCGCCGCGACGCTTGAGCCACGTCGCGTTCGCGCGCAGCGTGACGCCGGCCAGCGCGCGGTTGATCCAGGTCAGCTTCACGCTCGACGTGTCGGCGCGTTCGCGCTCGCGGTTCGTCCGCTCGTCGCGCTTGAACGACGCCGTCGCGCCGAACGTATTGTGCTCGGACGCGCGGAAGTCGGCGCCGAGATTCGCACTCGTCGTCTCGCGGTCGAGCGGCAGATTGCGCACGCGCACGATCGCGGACGGCGACGTCAGCGGATTCCACGTGCCGACCGCGCCCGGCACGAGGCTGCCGGCCGCGCCGTTTTCGGTGATATAGCCGTAGTCGCCGGTCAGCGGGTTGTAGGCGAGATACGTGCCGCGATAGTCGTCGCGGTTGAACGTCGCACCGGCACGCAGCGTGAAGCGTTCGCCCGGTTGCAGCGTCGCGCGCGCGTCGACGCGGGTCGTGTCGATCGCAAGATCGGCGCGCGGTCGCGACAGTGCGGCCGGCGTATTCCACTGTGCGCACGAATACAGAAAGGGATTGTTCGGGCCGGGCACGCCGCTGCCGTCTCCGTCGATGCCGAACGTGCCGGTGCAGTCGATCGGCGCGATCAGCGCGTCGTTCTGGCGCATCTGTCCGGCCGACGCCGTCAGCGAAGCTTCGCCGTTCCACGGCAGCTTGCGCGTGAATGTCGCGCGCAGGTTGTGGTAGCCGTTGTCGGGCTCGGTGGCGAACTGCCCGCGCACGAGCGGCGGCGACGTCGCTCCCGGCACGATCGGCGTCAGCGCGAACGGGTTTTCGTACGTGTAGCGCGTATAGCGGTCGCGATAAAACGAACCGGCGTAGGCGAAATCCATGCGCCAGACCGGGCCTGCGTAGCGCAGCGCCGCGCCGAGGTTGATCGTGCGGTCGTCGATCGGTTTCGTCGTTTCGAACACCGCGGCGTTGTCGGGGAATGCGAAGCCGTAGTAGAACGCGCCGCCGAACGGCCGCGCGCCGTTGCGTTCCTCGTCGCTGAAGTTCGCGTGCACGGTCCACTGCGGCGACAGGAACATGTCGAAGCCGACGCCCTGCTTGCTGCGCGTGACCTTGAGCGTGCGTTCGGGCGTCGCGGCCGACGCCGCGGCGACCTGCTCGGTCGTGCTGCCGGCCGGCGACAGGTTCGCCGGCAAGGTCAGCGCGTTCGTGCCGACGCCGTTCCAGATCGGTTTGGCGTTGTGCGACAGCACGTTCGGCAGTTCGCGCAGGAACGCCTGCACCTTGTAGCTGCCGGCGCGGCCGAACGCGGCCTCGAAGAACGCGTCGTCCTCGCTCGTGCGGTTCGCGCGCACGTCGGCGTAGCTGCCGTCGGCCGCGCGGCGGGCCGACAGCTGCAACAGGCCCAGCACCAGTCCGCTGTCCCACGCGACGTAGCGGTTCCACAGCGCGTTGCCGTCGTCGCCGGAAGTGGACAAATATCCAAACTGCACATTGCCGTACCAGGCCCAGTCGCCGGCGTCGGTCAGGTCGGGCGGTTCGGCCGGACACAGGTACAGCATGCCGCCCGGCGAGCGGCGCTGGCCGGGCGAGAGCCACGACGTGCCGCGCGGGTCCGGCGTCGCGCTCGCGGCGCCGGCGGTCGGGTCGAGCTTGCTCGCGCGCCAGGTGTCGACGCCGGCGCCGGTGTCGGCCGCGGCGAAGAGCGGCGTGGCGAGGAGCGCCGTGGTCAACAGCGAGCGGCGCAGGGCAGGAACGTTGCGATGCATGGCGGTCCTCCGTGCGCTATTCGTGGAATTTCGGACCCGACGGCGCGTTCGAGCCGTGGATCTGGGCGTGGCACGTCAGGCACGCGCGCCCCATCAGTCGCTCGTCGGGATGACGGCCGTTGCCGAGCGAGTTCGGCGTCTGCAGTTCGTTCGGATGGCCGGTCTGCGCATGGCACTGCTGGCACAGGAACGGCACCGGCGCGACGAGCAGCGCATGCTGGTTCGAGCCGTGCGGCGTATGGCAGGTGAGGCAGTTGTCGCGCACCGGCGCGTGCTCGAACAGGAACGGCCCGCGCTTCTCGGCGTGGCACTGGTAGCAGGTTTCGTTGACCGTGTTCGTCTTGAGCAGCGGCTCGGTCAGCGAGCCGTGCGGATTGTGGCAGTCGACGCAGCTCATCTTGCCTTCGGGCAGCGGCATGTGCGAACGCCGGTCGAACTGCACCCGCACGTCCTTGTGGCATTGCGCGCACGTCTCGTCGATCGAGCGCCGCGCGAGCAGGCCGTCGCCGGAGAACTTCGCCATCGGGTTGTGGCAGTCGCTGCACGACAGCTCGTTGCGCTGATGGATCGAGCCGAGCCAGTGGTCGCGCGCGCCGCCGGCGTGGCAGGTGAGGCACGTCTTCGTCTGCACGGCGATCGGTGTGCCCGACGTGCGCGTGTAGCCGATGATCAGGCCGGCCTGCTGCGGATCGCGCGCGTGCGCCGAGCCGGGGCCGTGGCAGGTCTCGCAGACCGGTATCGACGGGTCGGCCTTCGACGCCGCATGCAGGCCGAGCGCGTGCAGCGTATGCGTGAAGTGCTCGCTTTCGAGCTGATGGCAGGCGATGCAGGTTTTTTCGCCGACCGGCGTCGCGCCGGGCGCGGCCGGATTGACGGCGACGGTCGCTCGGGCGAAGCCCGGGGCGGCGAGAAACCGGCTGGCGCCGGCCTGCGCGTCGTCGGCGGAGAGATTCGACGCGGGCAGGTCGCGCGCCGCGTCGGTCGCCGGCTGCGCGTTCGCGATGCCTGCCGCGAGCATCGCGCAGACGGCCGCCCGCCTCGCGCATCGCTGCGCGAACAATATCCATCGAACCATCGGCTAATGCTCCGTCGCAGGTGCTTGGCTAGGGGGCTCGCGTCGCAGCGGCCGTCGCCGGGCCGCAGGTCTTCAACGGCGGCGCAGACGTCGATGCTCGCACCGGTCTTGCTTTGTGTACGATTGAGCAATGCATACAAGGCACCGGCGTCCTGCTTCGGCTTGAGCGCGAGCAGCAGCGCGACCGCGCCGCTGACCTGCGCCGTCGCGAGCGAGCTGCCGGACGCGTAGTCGAAACTGCCGCCGGGTTCGAGCGTGAGGATGTCGCGGCCCGGCGCCGCGAGCGCCGGCGCGTCGGGCGCCGGGTCTTCGGTCGAACGCACGGCGATCACGCCGCGCGCGCCGACCGGAAAGCCGTCCATGCGCCGGTCCGGCGGTACCGCACCGATCACGATCGCGCCGCGCTCGACGGCGACGCCGACGAGTTCTTCGAGCAGCGCGTCGCGCGGCCCGCCGAGGCTCAGGTTGATGATGCGCGCGTCGGACGCGATCGCCGCGGCGAGCGCCAGCGCGAGCGTGTACGAATTGCAGCGCGCCGCGCTCGCGTTGGCCTCGACCGGCCAGCAGGCGCGATAGCCGTACAGCCGCGCGTCGGGCGCGACGCCGACGATGCCGAGACGGTTGTTCGCGACCGCGGAAATGACGCCGGCGACCTCGGTGCCGTGGCGTTCGGGCGCGATCGCGGCGTCCGGCGCGCCGACGAAGTTGCGCTGCGCGGCGACGCGGCCGGCGAGGTCGGGGTGGTTCGCGTCGAGTGCGGTGTCGATCACCGCGATGCTGACGCCGCCGCCGCGCGTCCAGCGCTGCGCCGACGCCGCCTCGATCGTCGAGAAGCCGTGCTGCAGCTGCAGGTACGGGTCGTTGTAGCCGGCCGGTTCCGGTGCGGCCGGCAAGGTCAGCGTGCGAAATTCGTTGAGCGGCTGCGCGATGCGCACGCGGCGGTCGCGGGCGAGGCGTTCGAGCATCGCGTCCGGCGCGTCGCCGTCGGCGAGCGCGAACACCATGCAGCGCAGGCGCAGCGGTTCGATCGACCACGCCGACACTTCGCGCAGACCGTATTCGGCCGACAGCCGTCGGGCCGTCGCCTTGCCGCGCGTGCCTCCGGCGTAGTCGGGCAGGCGGTCGTAGCCGCGCGGCGTGGCGCCGGCGGCCGGCGCCGGGTCGGACTTGTCGCCGACCGCGACGACGATCATGCGATCGGTGTCGCGCGCGTTCGGCCAGTCCGGCATCGGCGGCGTGCGTGCGAACGCGGCGCACGAGGCGCCCGCGAGCGCAAGCGCGGCGAGCGTGCGGCGCAGGCGCTCAGCGCGGCGCATGGGCGGCCCCCGCGGCCGGTTCGGCGAGCAGCACGCCTGGCGTTGCGCGCAGCCGCGCGACGATCGCGTCGACGTCGGCCGCCTCGTGCGTCGGCGCGACGCCGAGGATGGTCGCGTCCGCGTTCGCTTCCACGACGCGCAATTGCTGCGCGGCCAGCAGCTGCGACAGTTCCGTCAGCGACAGCTGCGGCGACGGCACCAGCCGGATCGCCGCCGCGCTCGCGGCCGGCGCGTTCGTGAGCGTGCGATAGCCGGCATCCGGCGCGCCCGCCTGCTTGAGCTGCGCGCCGCCGAGCAGCGCCAGGCCGATCGCCTGCACGACGACCGCGGCGGCGAGCCACTGCGGCCAGCGCGCGCGGGCCGGCGGCGCGGCGTCGGCCGACAGCGCCTGTTCTTCGGGCGTATCGATGCGCGCCAGCAGGCGCCGCAGCGACGGCTGCGCGTCGTGTTCGACGTCGCCGCCCGCGTTCATGCCCGCGTGAAACTGCATCTGCAGCGCGTATTCGTCGCGGCAGTCGGCGCAGTCGCGCAGGTGCCGTTCGACGTCCTGCCGTTCGTTCGGCGTCGCCGTGCCGTTGACGACCCAGGGGATCAGTTCCCAGGTTTCGCGGTGGGTGAGGGGCGTGGCTGGCGTCATGACGGCTGTTTCCGGGTGTCGATGGCCTGCGCGGCGTCGCCGCCGAGCGCGGGCAGGGTGTTGCGCAGGCGCAGTCGCGCATGAAACATGCGCGCTTTCACGGTGCCGGTCGCGCAATTCATGATCGCGGCGATCTCTTCGCACGACTGGCCGAGGTAGTAGGCGAGTTCCATCGTGGTGCGCTGCTCGGGCGGCAGCAGCGCCAGACCGCGGCGCACCCAGTCGGCGAGTTCGCGCGTTTCGCTCTCGCTCGATTCGGCGCCGCCGGGCAGCGCGTCGTCGGTGTCGATGTCGGCCGCTTCGGGCACCGGGGCGTGGCTGCGCAGCGACTTCAGCATGCAGCGGTAGGCGATGCCGATGATCCACGTGCCGACCTTCGAATCGCCGCGGAACTCGCCCGCCTTGCGCCAGACGATCCAGAACGTGTCGTTGATCACTTCGTCGATCAGGTCGCGCCGGGCCGTGTGTCGCGCGATGAACCGCGCGAGCGGCGCGTGATGGCGCAGGTACAGGCGTTCGAACGCCGCGCGGTCTCCGTGTGCGACGGCGCGCAGCGCGTCGCGCTCGAACGCGTCGGCATCGGTGCGGGTGTCGGCGATGTCGGTGGTAGATTTCATCAATCGGCGTCGAGTATCCATCGCGTGCGGGCGTTGTCGCGTGAAACACTCCCGCCGTTTGCGGGGTGAAGGGAGCGTGGAACCGGGCCGGGGGACCGGGTTTCATGCGGTGAGTGCCGCCAGCGCGCCGAAAGGTTGTCGCTTTTGAGAAGCCGCCGCAAATCGAAGCGGCGCCAACGGTGTAAGTTCGTCCGACGACAGGCAGACAAGGCAGTCCATGGCAGGCAATACCCACCGCTCGCGGCGTTGCGGACTCGGCTTTGCGCTCGTTCTGGCAACGAGCGGAACGGCCGCCGCGCAAGGCTTCGGCGGCGCGCTCGGCTACGGCAACGACAACGTCTACCGCGGCGTGAGCCTGACGCAGGGCAGTTCGGCGTGGCTCGCCGATCTGCACTACGACTTCGGCAACGGCTGGGTCGCCGGCGTCGGCGCGAGTTCGGAACGGCCGCGGTTCCAGGAAGCCGGCGCGCAGTTCCAGTGGTACGCCGACCGGCGCTGGCAGATCGACGACGACTGGTCCGCGAAAGTCGGCGTCGTGCACTACGACTCGCCGTCGAACTTCTGGCGCAAGGAGCTCGACTACAACGATCTCACCGCCGCGATCGGCTGGCGCGGACGCTGGCGGCTCTCGGTGGCGCTGTCGCCCGACACGCCGGGCGTGTTCCGCTATCCCGACAAGACGCGCATCGGCTATGCCGCGACGGTGGAGCTCGGCTACACGCAGCCGCTCGTCGATCGGCTCTCGCTCAATGCCGGACTCGGCTACTACGACCTGCACGAGGTCGCCGACCTCGGCTACGCCTACGGCAGCATCGGCCTGAGCTACGGCATCGGCGACTTCAACGTCTATACGTCCGCCATCTGGGCCGATGCGGACGCGCGCCGCTACTACATGGGCTCGGAAACGCGCACGCGCTGGGTCACCACCGTCGTGTGGAGCTTCTAGCCGCGCAACCTTCCCGCACGCAGGCCGCACTCACGCGGTACGACGTCCGCTTCCGGCGGGTGCTCGTTCGTATCGCTGCCGGCAGTCGCCGGTCGCGGGGTTGCAGCGTGCGTCAAGGAGGTTTCATGAAAGGCATATTGAAGCAATGGCTCGTCGGCGTGCTCCTGCTCGCCGCCGGCTCGGTCGCGACCGCGGCCAACCACACGGTGCGGGTCGGCGGCGGCGGCCTGACGTTCACGCCGTCGACGCTCACGATCCAGCGCGGAGACACGGTCACATTTTCCAATGCCGGCGGATTCCACAATGTGGTCGCCGACAGCGGCGCGTTCCGCTGCGCGGCCGGCTGCGACGGCGCGGGCGGCAACGGCAATCTCAGTTCGGCGGGCTGGAGCGCGACGGTCGCGTTCAACACCGCCGGCACGTTCGGCTACTTCTGCGACGCGCACGGCGCGCCCGGCAGCGGCATGGCCGGCACGATCATCGTGCAGGGCGGCGATCCGCCGTTCACGATCACGCCGGCGATCACCGGCAACTGGTACGACCCGGCGCAGAACGGCCACGGCTTCCAGTTCGAGATGATCACGCCGACGCTCGTCACGGCGTTCTGGTTCACGTTCGACAACGCCGGCAACCCGGCATGGCTCGTCGGCACCGGCACGATCGACGGCGGCACGATCGTCATGCAGGTCAACCGTTCGAGCGGCGGCCGCTTCCCGCCGAACTTCAACCCGGCGTCGATCGTCAACAACCCGTGGGGCACGTGGACGTTCACGATCACCGGCTGCAACGCGGGCAAGGTCGACTGGACGACGACCGACCCCGCGTTCACCGCGACCGGCACGATGACGCTGACGCGGCTGACGCAGATTCAGGGCATGTCCTGCCCGTAGCCACGGGTCGATTCGAGCGCCGCACCGACGAGGCCGCCGCGAGGCGGCCTCGTCATGTCGCATCGTGGAAAATGATGCCGAGCGTATGCCGCGACCCCGCGCGCACGCGACTGACGCCGTGGCGCAGATTCACGCGATACGTTCCGCGCGCGCCGCGCACCGGGCGGTGATGCACCGCGAACACCACGGCGTCGCCCTGCGCCAGCGGCACGACATCGGCGCGCGACTGCATGCGCGGACGCTGCTCGGTCAGCACGAATTCGCCGCCGTCGAAGTCGCGCCCCGGCTGCGACAACAGGATCGCCACCTGCAGCGGAAACACGTGTTCGCCGTACAGATCCTGGTGCAGGCAGTTGTAGTCGCCCGCGCCGTAGCGCAGCAGGAGCGGCGTCGGACGCGTCTGCCCGGCCGCGCGGCAGCGTTCGGCGAACGTGTCGTGCGTCGCCGGATACCGCGCGTCCACGCCCATCGCTTCGTTCCATCGGTTCGCGATCGGCGCGAGCCGCGGATAGATCTCGCGGCGCAGCGTGGCGATCGGTTCGGGCAGCGGGTAGGCGTAGTAGCGGTACTCGCCGCGGCCGAAGCCGTGCCGGGCCATGACGACGCGGCTGCGAAACCGCGCGTCGTCGTCGTAGCCGGCCGCGAT
Organism: Tahibacter soli; assembly: GCF_025717065.2. GTDB lineage: Bacteria > Pseudomonadota > Gammaproteobacteria > Xanthomonadales > Rhodanobacteraceae > Tahibacter > Tahibacter soli. Next base: position 1,091,763 of record NZ_JAOVZO020000018.1, read on the forward strand.
CGCGGCGCAGGCGTCCGGCGGCAGCAGGCGTTCGACATGCGCGTGGCCGTGCGCGTCGAGGTCGGCCGCGATGCGCGGCCAGTCGAGTTCGGAAAGGTTCATGCGGCAAGGCTAGGGCCGAGAACGTCGCGCGACACTCCGGATCTTGCGCTCGCGCGGCACCGGCCCGCCGCAGCCGCGCCACGGTCGCGCGATGCGCACTTGCGTCGCGGGCGCCGCCGCGGTTAGCTGCGCGCGTCGCCGCCGCGGAGCCTTCGCCGTGCTGATCGACCTGCACGATCCGTTGTTTCGCCAGGCCGTCGCCGCGATCGACGACGGCGACGTCGCGGCGCTGTCGGCGCTCGTCGCCGCGCACCCGTCGCTGCTGTCGATGCGTGCCGACACGGGCGAGGGGTATTTCGCGCGGCCGTACCTCGTGTGGTTCGTCGCCGGCAATCCGGTGCGGCGCGAACGCCTCGCGCCGAACGTCGCCGACGTCGCGCAGCTGTTGCTCGACGCGCTTGCCGAACACGCCGTCGTCGACCGGCAGGCGCAGATCGATACCGCGCTGGCGCTCGTCGCCTCGGGCCGCGTCGCGCGCGAAAGCGGCGTTCAGATCGCGCTGATCGACCGTTTCGCCGACGCCGGCGCGAACGTCGACGCCGCGGTGCTGCCCGCCATCGCGCATCGCGAGATCGACGCCGTGCGACGCCTGGCCGAACGTGGCGCCGCATCGAGTCTGGCGATCGACGCCGCACTCGCCGCACCCGATGCGCTCGCCGCGCGCCTGCCGGGCGCGAGCGCCGACGAGCGCCGGCAGGCCTTGACCGTGGCAGCGCTGTACGGCCGTGCCGAGGTGCTCGCGGTGCTCGTCGCGGCCGGCGCCGACGTCGATGCCTACAGCCCGGCAAACCTGCACTCGCACGCTACCGCGCTGCATCACGCGGTCGATGCCGGTTCTCTGGATGCCGTCATGACGCTCGTCTACGCCGGCGCGTCGCTCGACGTGCGCGACCGCGTACACGGCGCGACGCCGCTGGAATGGGCGCGCTATCTCGGTCGCGACGCGATCGCGTACTGGCTCGAAGACCGGGCGGCTCAGGCGCCCTGAGCGTTCCCGAAGAACACGCCGACCGGGCGGATCTCGTAGCCGCCGACGCCGCGATTGGCTGCGGCGAGACGGCGCGCGATGTCGGCCGCCTCGTCGCTCGTTTCGCAGTCGACGATGTAGAAGCCGAGCAGCTGCTCCTTCGTTTCGGCGAACGGACCGTCGACGAGCAGCAGGTTGTCGCTCTTGCGGACCGTCTTCGCGGTGCGCGTGGGCTGCAGTCGCGCGACGGGTCCGAGCTTGCCTTGCTTGGCGAGTTCCTGCTGCACGGCGCCCAGGCGCGCCATGACTTCGGCGTCTTCTTCGGCGGTCCAGTTGTCGGTGATGTTCTCGTCGTTGTAGCAAAGAATCGCGTACAGCATCGGCCGCTCCGTCTCGATGACAAGATGCGGAGTATGCACGCGACGCGCGGCGATGCGCCCGCGCGTCGCGCGAAAGGCTCGCTACGGCGTCGCGGCGACCGCCGCCGCCGCGTCGACGATGCCGGCGCCGCAGCCGCCCGTGCAGGTGCCCGGCAGCGCTCGCGCCGTGCTCTTGAGCAGCGCCTCGACGGCCGCCGGCGTCAGCGGCGTCGTCGCGGCCGACTGGATCAGCGCGACCACGCCCGCGACGTGCGGCGACGCCATCGACGTGCCGCTGTAGATCGCGTAGCCCTGCGCGCCGGGCGTCGTCGTGCCCGCGTTGAGCGTCGAGAGGATCGATTCGCCGGGCGCCGATACGTCGATGCCCGCGCCGAAATTCGAGAAGCTCGCGCGGTTGCCGGTGCGCGTCGTCGCGGCGACGGCGACGACGTTCGCGCAGTTCGCCGGGCGGAATCCCGACACGTTCGCGTTGCTGTTGCCCGCCGCGATCACCACGGTCGTGCCGCGCCCGACCGCGCCGTTGATCGCGTTCTGGAACGCCGCGTCGCAGGCGCCCGACGCGCCGAGGCTCAAGTTGATCACCTCGGCCGGATTGGCGTTCGCGGGTACGCCCGCGACCGTGCCGCCCGACGCCCAGATCATCGCGTCGACGACGTCCGACAGCGCGCCGCCGCATTTGCCGAGCACGCGCGCCGGCACGATCTTCGCGCCGTGCGCGACGCCGGCGACGCCCGCCGCGTTGTTCGTCACCGCGGCGATCGTGCCGGCCACGTGCGTGCCGTGCCAGCTCGAGTTGCGGCTGCCGAAGAGATCGCCGGCGCACTGCAGGATGCCGTACCAGTCGCCTTCGTCGGCCGGATTCGCGTCGCGGCCGTTGCCGTCGCGCGCGGTCGACGCGCTCGTGATGAAGTCGTAGCCCGGCAGCACCTGCGCGTTGAGTTCGGTGTGGTTCGTGATGCCGGTGTCGATCACGCCGACGACGACGCCCGCACCGGTGCTGTCGTCCCATGCGGCCGGCGCGGCGATGCCTCCGGTCGCCTCGAAATAGTTCCATTGTTCCGGATAGCGCGTGTCGTTCGGGTTCAGCACCGCCGTGACGATCGCGTCGGCCTGCACGTATTCGACGTTCGGATTGCGCGCGAGCGCGGCCATGAATTCGGCGGCTTCCTTCGGCCCGAGGCCGCGCGAGACTCCGACGAGGTCGGCGCCTATGCCCAGGCGCCGCACGTGCGCGGCGCTCACGCCGCGGCGCAGCGCCGCGTCGTCGAGCGCGAAGCGTCGCGAATCGGCATTCGCGAACTCGGCCGACTCGTCGCGGAATTTCACGATGAAACGGTCGTGCGCGCTGCCGGCGACGAGATCGTCGACGTAGACACGGGCGGGTTGCCGGTCGCCGGTCGCGCTCGCCGCGCCGCACAGCGCGATGCCGACGGCGAACGCGAGCACGCGCAGCCGCATCGTAGAGTTCATGGCACGCATCGGAATCCTCCTGTTCTTAAGGTGACAGGAGCGGGCACGACCGTTCGCGCCCGCTTCGGGACGCACGCACCGCGCGGGCGCCGCCCGCGTCGTTGCGCATCGTTTCGTCATGCGTTGCCGCGTTTTCCGGCCCCGTTTCGCCGTGCCCCCGAGCACGGCAAAGAGGAAAACGCTGATTTTTTTACATTAATTGCGAAGACGTCAACGCGACGTCAAGCCCGCCGGCGCGGGCGACGTCCGGCATCTTCAGCGCCGCGGGGCGGACTTCTTCGTCGCGGCCTTTTTCGCGGTCGATTTGCCGGCCGACGACCTCTTCGCAGTCGGCCTCTTCGCAGTCGATTTCCTCGCGGCCGTCTTCTTCGCGGCCGTCTTCTTCGCCGGCGACTTGCGCGCCGCGCTCTTCTTCGTGGCTGTCTTCTTCGTGGATGCCTTCTTCGCAGCCGTCTTTTTCGCAGCGGTTTTGCTCGCGCTGCGCTTCTTCGCCGCGGGTCGCTTCGCCTTCGGGCCGGGCTTCGCGCCGCCGTCCTCCTTGTTCACGGTCGCCCATGCGCGCCGCTGCGCCTCGTCCTTGGACACACCGCGCTCCTCGTAGCTCTCCTCGATGTGCTCGACCTTGCGCTTCTGCTTGCCCGAGTAGGCCGACTTGTCTCCGCGTGGCATCTTGCCTCCTCAACCGGCCTTGCGCCGGCGCGTAGTCTTGGTGGGGGATTTCTTCTTCGCGGCGCCGCGCGCCGGTTTCTTCTTCGCCGCGGGCTTGCCGCCGCCCGCCGCCGCCGTGCGTTTGCCGGTCGAAAGGCTTTTTTCCAGCAGCGACATGAAGTCGACGACGTTCGTCGCCGGTTCCGCTTCGGCCGGCTTCGCGGCACGTTCGCGCGGTTTCCTGCCGCCGGATTTCTTCACGCTCGCCTCGACGATCCTGCGCAGCTTCGCGCGGAAATCGTCGCGGTAGTCGGCGGGCTTGAAGTCGACGCTCATCGACTCGACGAGCTTGCCGGCCATGTCGACCTCGCGCGCGGTGACGCGATGCGCGGTCGACGTGCCTTTCGGCAGCGCGTAGTCGTCGACGTCGACGAGCTCCTGCGGAAATCGCATCAGCAGCACGACGAGCGCGTCGTCATGCGGCTTGACCATCGCGAGGTATTGCCGCGTGCGGATCACCAGCCGCGCGATGCCGGCCTTGCCGGTTTTCTTGAGCGTCTCGCGCAGCAGCACGTAGCCTTTCTCGGCGCGCTTGCCCGGCACGAGCACGTAGGGCTTTTCGAAATAGCGCGGATCGACCGCCTCGGCGTCGACGAACGCTTCGACGTCGATCGTCTCGGTCGATTCCGGCGCGGCCGCCTTGAGGTCCTTCTCGTCGACGACCGCGTAGCTCCCCTTGGCGTATTCGTAGGCCTTCACGACCTCTTTCCACGGTACTTCCTCGCCGGTTTCCGAATTCACGCGCTCGTAGCGGATCGGATCCTTCGTGCGCCGGTCGAGCAGGCGAAAATGCAGGTCGACCGAACGTTCGCCGGGCATGAGCTGCACCGGCACCTGCAACAGGCCGAACGACAGCGTTCCATTCCAGATCGGGCGTGCCATGGGATTTTCCGTCAGGCGGGGCAATCCGAAGACGCAAGACGAATGCCAGCGCGAATCCGGAGTGCTGCGGCCTTCGCCGGCGCCGCGCTCGTGCAGTTTGCGCCGCGCCGGACCACCGACGTGCAACTTGCGCGGCACGGACTCGGACGAGACCCCGCGCATCGCCAGTACGGGTCGAGTACAAAAATAAACGGCTCGTGGCATGCCGCTTGCTGCCTCTGACGGGCGAATGAGGGGAGTCGCGCCCGATCATCCGAGGAGACGCACATGCACCATCGCCACAAAGACCCGAACGCGCGCGACCGCGGGATGCAGCGCCGAAACGACGAGACGCGCAACCGAGACGAGCGCTACGATTTCGGTGACGAGAACCGCGGCGAGCCGTACTACAACGAACCCGACGGCGGCCGCTTCGGCGAACCGCGCGGTCGCGGCTCATCCGAAGACATTGAGCGCGGCGCGGGCTACGGCGCGCGCTATCCGTCGAGCGCGCGCGAGATGCGCGAGGGCGACTGGAATCGTCCCGAATACGGCGCGTTCGGCCACTTCGGCGAATATCGCGGCGGCGGACGCTGGACCGCCTCGCCGGACCTGCCGCGTCATCTGCAGCCTGCCGGGCCGATGGCCGGCACCGACGTCAGCCATCGGCGCGGCGCGTACTACTACGGCCCGCGCAGCGACGAGGATCGTCGCGGCGACTACCGCAACCGTGACGAGGACGCGCGCTACGATCCCTACGGCCGCGACCTCGGCGCGAACTGGACGCGCGCCGCGCCGTACCCCGGCTACGCCGAAACGCAGGGCCACAGCGTGCACGGCGCGGAGAGCTACCGCGGACGCGGGCCGAAGGGCTACGCGCGCGCCGACGCGCGCATCCAGGAGGACGTTTGCGAGCGGCTGACCGACGACGAGCGCGTCGACGCCGGCGACATCGTCGTCGCAACGAAGAACGGCGTCGTCACGCTCGACGGCACGGTGCCGCAGCGGTGGATGAAACATCGCGCCGAAGACGTCGTCGAAAGCTGCGGCGGCGTCAAGGATGTCGTCAACCGCCTGAGCGTGCGGCGCGGCGATCCGGCGCACGGTGCGCCGTCGCCGGCCGGCGAAGACGTCGTCAAGAAGCACTGATTCCGACGCGGACGGCGGCATGCCGCCGTCCGGCCTCGGTCGAGGAGGTCACCATGTTTCGTCTTCCACTCGTAACTTTTGTCATTCTCTCGTTCGCGGCGACCGCGCCTGCCGTCGCGCAGCAACAGGCGCCGCCGCCGTCGCACCAGGCCGTCGAGCTCGAGACCATCGACGCCGTCGACGAAAACTTCCTGCATCGCGCGGCCGTTGGCGGCCTTGCCGAGATGAGTCTCGGCCGTCTCGCCGCGAGCCACGCGACGCAGACCGACATCAAGAAATTCGGCGCGACGCTCTCGAACGAGCGAGGCAAGCTCAACGACCGCCTGCTCGAACTCGCGGCGCAGGAAGGCTGGGAGCTGCCGGACGACATCGACGCCGACCATCGCGCGAAGATCGACGCGGTCGCGAACAAGGACGGTCTGGAATTCAACGCCGTGTTCGCCGACGTCGTCGTCGAATCTGCGCGCACGGCGGTCGCGCTGTTTCGCGAAACCGCGCAGGAGAGCCGCGCGCCGGCCGTGCGCGAATTCGCGCGCGAAGCGCTGCCGATGCTCGAGCGCCATCTGCGCATGGCGCAGGCGCTCAAGCAGGAAGTGGCGGGGCGTTGATCTCGTTGCGCCGCCGGTTCGCGCGAACCGGCGGCGGCTTCTTCAGAGAGATTCGTCGAACTCGAGCGCCGCATCGCGCTCGCGCGCGAGTTCGACGGCGAGCGCGCGGACCGCGTCGAGCGCTCCGGCGCTGACGACGAGTTCGATCTGATGCACGCCCGGGCCTTCGTCGTCCGGCAGGCCGGCCGAGCTCGAATCGTCGTCGTCCATGTGCGGCATCAGGTCGCCGACTTCCTCGACGCGTTCGACGCCGCCGAGCGATCCGAGCCGGTTGATGAGTTCGGCCGCGACGTCGTCGGTGCCGGTCAGTTGCAGGCGCAGGCGCATCACGGCGTCTCCACTTCGAATGCCTGGCGCAGCAGGGCTTCGACGACCCGCTCGGGATCGGCCTGCGCGAACGCTTCGAGCGCGGGGGGCGCGTCGCCGGGCGGCGGCCCGGGCGTCGGCAGCGGCGGCGTCTGTCCCGGCGGCTGCGGCGGCGGGTCGCCCGGCGTCACCGGGCGCGGGGTGGCTTCATGCGGGGTCATTCAGCGCTCCTTGTTCAACGGGCTTTGCGAACGCAGCCATTCTTCCTTTGACAGCTTGCCATCGCGATCGCTGTCGTACCGGTCGAATTCGTTCGCCGCCGCGGGGTCGTTCACCGAAAACTCCACGCGCGTGAGGAATCCGTCGCGGTTCGTGTCGAGCGCGTCGAACGTATTGACCGGGCGTTGGGCGCGTTCGCTTTCAACCGGCTGCGGCGGCATCGGCTTCAAAGGGTCCTGGGCGGGCGGCGGCATGCGGTTGTCGGGCGGATCGGCCGGATGCAGCGGCTGCGCGAACGCCGCGAACGCGGCGAAGGCGAGGGCGGCGTACAACGTGGACTTGTTCATGGCGGACCTCCTCTGCGCGGGCGAAGTGCGCGGCCCGCATTCCGTACGACGCAAGCCGCATGCCACGCGCCGCGCCGCCGCGCAGGCGCGAGCGGCGGCGCGTTTTATGCAGACTGCCCGAACCGGAAGCGGCCTCGTGCGATATGCCCCGGTGCCGCCGTGCGTGTCGCCGCGATCGCGCGATCCGCGCATCGGCATGGTTGTGGCATCACTCGCCGCAGGAAGAAACGAGGAGGCCGTGCATGGCGCTCAAGGAATACCGGCGCAAACGCGATTTCGGGCAGACGCCGGAGCCGGCGAAGGGCGGCAGGCGCGGCGGCGGGCTGTTCGTCGTGCAACTGCATCACGCGTCCCGGCGGCACTACGACTTCCGCCTCGAACTCGACGGCGTGCTCAAGAGCTGGGCGGTGCCGAAAGGCCCGAGCTTCGATCCGTCGGTCAAGCGGCTCGCGGTCGAAGTCGAGGATCATCCGATCTCGTACGCCGGTTTCGAAGGCGACATTCCCGAAGGCCACTACGGTGCGGGCCATGTCGACGTCTACGACACCGGCACGTGGAAACCCGAGAACGGCGCGCGCGCAGGATTCGAAAAAGGCGAACTGAAGTTTTCGCTGCACGGCGACGTGCTGCGCGGTTCGTGGGTGCTCGTGCGCACGCGCAAGGTGGGCAGGCAGCAGCAATGGCTGCTGATCAAGCACGACGACGAATATGCCGGCAAGCGCGAGGCCGACGACTACGTCGATGCGAAGACCGACCGCCCGCTGCCGAAGACGCGGCGGCGGCGCGTGTGGAAGACGACGGAAAAACCCCCAGCGGCCCGGAAAACCGCGACGAAGAAAGCGCCCGCGAAAAAGACCGCCAAGCGCAGCGCGCGCGAACGCGCGTCGCCGCCGGTGCGATCGAAAAAGGAAAAGATCGACAACGCGCCTTTTGCGCCGGAGCTCTGCGCCGTCCGCGATGCGCCGCCGGCCGGCGACGGCTGGCTGCACGAAGTCAAATGGGACGGCTACCGCCTGCTCGCGACCGTCGTCGGCGGCAAGGCGAGGCTATGGTCGCGCAATGCGATCGAGTGGACCGCGAAGGTGCCCGAACTCGCCGAGGCGATCGCCTCGCTCGGGTTTCGCGACGCGCAGATCGACGGCGAGATGGTGGTGATCGCCGGCGGCGCCGTCGATTTCAACGCGCTGCAGGGGCGGTTGTCGGCGCAGAACAAGGTGCCGGTGACGTACATGCTGTTCGACCTGCCGCACGCGGACGGCCGCACGCTGCGCGACGTGCCGCTGCTCGAGCGCAAGGCGCTGCTCGCCGAACGGATCGCGTCGCGACCGCATGCGGCGCTGCGCTATTCGGAGCATCACGTCGGCGACGGCGCGACCGTGTTCGCGCAGATCGTCGACGGCGGCTACGAAGGCATCGTGTCCAAGCGCGTCGACAGCGGCTATTCGGGCCGACGCGGCGGCGACTGGGTCAAGGTCAAGCGCCGCGCGTCGGACGAATTCGCCGTCGTCGGCTTCACCGCGCCGAAGCGCGCGCGCGTGGGGTTCGGCGCGCTGCTGCTCGGACGCCCCGCGCGCGGCGGCGGGTTCGAATATGCCGGACGCGTCGGCACCGGCTTCGACGACGCGCTGCTGCGGCAACTGCATCGCGCGCTCGCGCGCGATGTCGTCGGCGAACCGCCGGTCGTCGACGTGTCGATGCTCGAACCGCGCGAACGCCGCGAATCGACGTGGGTGCGCCCGAAACTCGTCGTCGAGGTGTTCCACCAGGGCACCGGCGGGCAAGGCTTGCTGCGCCAGCCGGCGTTCAAGGCATTGCGGCGCGACAAGTCGCCGGCCGATCTGCGCGGCCGAGCCGCCGTGCGCAAGGAGAAAGCGATGACCGATGTCGTGCTGACGCATCCCGAACGCGTGGCGTACCCGAAGCTGCGCAAGACGAAACAGGACGTGGCCGACTACTACCGCGCGGTCGCGCCGCAGATCCTGCGCGAGATCGCCGGACGGCCGCTGTCGGTCGTGCGCTGTCCCGACGGCATCGCGCACGAATGCTTCTTCCAGAAGCATCTCGGACGCGGGTGGGGCGACCACGTGTACGGCACGCCGATCGCCGAGAAGAACGGCACGAAGGACTATCTGCGCATCGACGACGAGGCGGGCCTCGTCGAACTCGTGCAGATGAACGTGCTCGAATTCCATCCGTGGGGCGCGCGCGCCGACGATCCCGACCATGCCGACCGGCTCGTGTTCGACCTCGATCCGGCCGCCGGCGTCGCCTGGCCGCGCGTCGTCAAGGCCGCGCGCGACGTGCGCCGCGCGCTCGATGCGATCGGCCTTTCGGGCTACCTGCGCACGTCGGGCGGCAAGGGCCTGCACGTCGTCGTGCCGCTCAAGCCGGCCGAACCGTGGGATGCGGTGAAGGCGTTCGCGCGCGCGTTCGCCGAAACGCTCGCGGCGAACGCGCCCGACGACTACGTCGCGGTCGCGGGCGAAGCCCGGCGCAAGGGCCGCATCTTCATCGACTGGTTGCGCAACGGGCGCGGCGCGACGAGCGTCGCGTCGTACTCGCTGCGTGCGCGCGACGCCGCCGGCGTCGCGATGCCGCTGTCGTGGGCAAGCCTGGGCAAGCTCGCGAGCGGCGCCGACTACACGATCGACAACGCCGCGGCGTTCGTGCGCCGGCGCAAGCGCGATCCGTGGAACGACATCGACGACGTGCGGCAGTCGCTGCCGCGCGAGGATGTCACCCGGCCGGCCAGAACCGCAGCGCGAGGTCGATCACGCGGTTGAGTTCCTTGAGCGTCGCGCCGCCTTTGGCGTGCACGGCCATGCCCTGGTTCACCGTCTGCAGATAGCGCGCGAGGTCTTCGGGCGTCGTGTCGGGCGGCAGGTCGCCTTCGGCCTTGGCGCGCTTCAGGCGCTGGCACAGCAGCGCCTCGTTGCCTTCGCGGCGGCGCACGAGCTCGAGCCGCACCGATTCGGCGCCGGCCGAGCAGGCGATCGCGCCGTTGATGCCCATGCAGCCGGGGTGTTCGCGCTCGACCAGCACTTTCGCGTTGCGGCGCAGGAACTCCTCGACCGCCGTGCGCGCGCCGGGTTTGGCCAGCGCACAGGCCACGCTCGCGAGCCAGCGCTCCTGGTAGCGGTCGAGCGCCTTGAAGAACAGCGCTTCCTTGTTGCCGAAAGCGGCGTAGAGGCCGGGTGCGGCGACGCCGGTCGCGGCCGTGATGTCGGCGATCGACGTGCCTTCGAAACCCTGGCGCCAGAACAGGTCGAGCGCGGCATCGAGCACTTCGTCGGGGTCGTACTGGCGGTGTCGGCCCATGGGCGTAGTCCTTTGGTAACGGTCATTATGAAATGCTTGAAGGTTTCTGGCAATTTCAGTAACGTTTGTTATGGTAACGATCGTTACTTTAATGGACTGCCAATGAACGCCACTCTCGAACCGCCGCTCGCGCAACCCGCCGTCGACACTTCCGCGTCGACGCGCTCGTGGGCCTCCGTGCTGACGATCGCCGCCGGCACGTTTCTGCTCGTCACCACCGAATTCATGCCGATCGGCCTGCTCGGCCAGATCGCGAACGGCCTGCACATCTCCGACGGCGTCGCGGGCCTCGCCGTCACCGTGCCCGGCGTGGTCGCGGCGATCGCGGCGCCGCTCCTGACCATCGGCGCGGGCCGGCTCGACCGGCGCATCGTGCTCGCGCTGCTGTCGGCGGCGATCATCGTGTCGAACCTCGTCGCGGCATTCGCGCCGAATCTCGCCGTGCTGCTCGCCGGGCGCGTGCTGCTCGGCCTCGCGGTCGCCGGTTTCTGGACGTTCGCGATCGCCGCAGGCCGGCGACTCGTGCCCGAGTCGCTCGGTGCGCGCGCCACGGCCATCATTTCCGCGGGCGTTTCGATCGGCACCGTGCTCGGCGTGCCGGCCGGCGCGCTCGTCGGCAATTTCGCCGGCTGGCGCTCGGCGTTCGTCATGACCGCGATCGCCGGCGCGGTCGTGCTCGTCGCGCAGCTCGCGCTGCTGCCGTCGCTGCCGGTGAAGGAGCGCGTGAGCGCCGGGCAGATGCTCGCCTTGTTCAACGTTCCCAAAGCGCGCATCGGCCTGATCGCCACGCTGTTCATCGCGGCCGGCCATTTCACCGCGTACACGTATCTCGAGCCGTTCCTGCGCGCCGTGCCGAATGCCGGCGCCGCGACGACGACGGCGGTGCTCCTCGTCTACGGCATCGCCGGTCTCGCCGGCACGTTTCTCGCCGAGCGGCTGATCGCGACCGGCCTGCGCCGCGCCTTCGTCGCCGCCACGCTGCTCGTCGGCGCGTCGATCCTCGCCGCCGCCGCGCTCGGCACGCACGGCGCCTGGGCGTACGTGTTCGTCGCGCTGTGGGGCCTCGCGTTCGGCGCGATTCCGGTCGTCATTCCGGTGTGGATGTACGAAGCGGCGCCCGACGCGTACGAGAGCGGTTCGGCGATCGTCGTCACGGCGTTCCAGACCTCGCTCGCGTCGGGCGCGTTCGTCGGCGGCCTGCTCGTCGATACGAGCGGCATCGGCGGCGCATTCGCGCTCGGCGGCGCGCTCGCGTTGACCACCGCGTTCGTCGTCGGCGCGTTCGGCGGTGCGCGTGCGGCGGGGCCGAAGCTCGCCGAGTGCGACGCGGCGTGAATCTCGCGGACTCCGGCGCCGCCTTGCGGCGCCGGTGCCGTCACGCGGGCGCGAGCGGTCGACCGAACGGCCCGTGCAGCTGCAGATCGGGCTGCGCACCGTAGAATCGCGCGATCTCGCCCCACGCGCGCTGATTGAGTTCGAGCACGAACACGAACCGCCGCAGCACGCGCGCCTGGCGTTCGGGGCCGAGCGCGGCGACGTACGCGTTGTCGCCCCAGAAGGCGAGCGTCGCGCGCGCGACGAGTTCGGTCTGGCGCAGCCGGGACGCAACGCGGACTCGGGCAGCGGCGCCGTCGCGTAGCGCGCGGCATCGTCGCTCCCGGCCGTCGCGAGCGCGCAGCCGACGAGCCACAACTGGGCGGCGAGGTCGTGCGGATCGTAGACGCCGGCCGTTTCGCACGGCGCCGCATCGGCGTCGTCGCAGGCCAGCCGCGCGACGGTTCCGCGCGCAGCGTCGGCGGCTACAAGCAGTCGGGGCTCGGCCGCGAATGGGGGCGGTTCGGCCTCGAGGCGTTTCTCGAAGCGAAGGCGGTGTTCGGCGCGTAGCGCGTGCCACAATCGCGCGACGTTCGTGGACGGACCAACGCGCATGACGACCCGCACCTTCGACTTCCCCGGCGCCGGCGGCTACGTGCTGTCCGGTCGCCTCGAACTGCCCGATCCGCCCGTGCGCGGCTGGGCGCTGATCGCGCACTGCTTCACCTGCGGCAAGGACGGCCTCGCCGCCGCGCGCATCGCGCGGGCGCTCGCGCGCGGCGGCATCGGGGTGCTGCGCTTCGATTTCGCGGGTCTCGGCACGAGCGGCGGTTCGTTCGCCGACGCGACGTTCGGCGCCGACGTGCGCGATCTCGTCGCCGCGGCGGAGGCGATGAGCGCGGCCGGCATGCCGCCGTCGCTCTTGATCGGCCACAGTCTCGGCGGCGCCGCGGCGCTCGCCGCGGCCGGCGACATCGACGGCATCGCCGCCGTCGTGACGATCGCCGCGCCGTTCGACGTGACGCAGGTGCTCGGGCAGTTCAGCCCGGGCTCGCTCGAACGCATCGCCGCCGACGGCGAGGCCGAGGTGCTGCTCGCCGACCGGCCTTTCGTCGTGAGGCAGACGTTCGTCGACGACCTTGCCAAGCATGACCTCGGCGTGCGCATCGCCGCGTTGCGAAGGCCGCTGCTGATCCTGCACGCGCCGCTCGACGCCACGGTCGACATCGACAACGCCACGCGCATCTTCGTCGCGGCGAAACACCCGAAAAGCTTCGTCTCGCTCGACGACGCCGATCATCTGCTCACGCGCCGGAACGATGTGGACTTTGCGGCAAAAGTCATCACTGCGTGGTCGTCGCGCTACCTGCCGGCCGTGCCGGAAACGCGCGAAGCGGGGCAGGAAGGCGACGTCGTCGCCGAAGAAACGCGCGCCGGCAAATACCAGGTGGCGATTCGTGCCGGCGGCATCCGGTTTCTCGCCGACGAACCGGCGAGCGTCGGTGGCCTCGGCTCCGGGCCGACGCCGTACGACCTCGTCGCCGCGGGTCTCGCCGCGTGCACCACGATGACCCTGCGCATGTACGCCGAGCACAAGGGACTGCCGGTCGAGCGCATCCGCACGGCCGTCGGGCACCAGAAGCAGAAGGACCAGCCGACACCGGATCTCTTCACGCGCACGATCGCCGTCGACGGCGATCTCGACGCCGCGCAGCGCGCGCGGCTCGTCGATATCGCGAACCGCTGTCCGGTGCATCGCACGCTCGAAGGCGGCGCACGCGTCGAAACCTCGCTCGGCGAACCGCCGGCCGCGGCCGAACCGGTCGAGATGCACGCGCGGCGCATGGGCGAGGCGGTCGAGGAGGAGTGAACGCTCCGGCGCGGCGAGCGCCGCGCCGGTCGACGGCGAGCCGGCCGGCGAAGTCGGCGGTGTCGCTCGTCGCGATATCGACGACGCAGCTGCTTTCCGCATGGGGCGGCAGCTCGATGAGCTCGGCTGCGTATATAAATAATGCGAGTCGACGAGCGCCGGGCTTGACGGCGCGACGGCTGCCCGAATAGCGCCACAACTCGTCCGCGACCGCGCCCCGATGCGGCGCGATCGCGGCATGTGCCGAGGTTTCAATGGCATGGACCGGGGAGTGCAACCCCGGCATCCCGATGCCCTTGTACTATCGCCCTAGGAGCGAACCGTGTCTTCCCGCCTGCAGTGGCCCCAAGCCTTGAAACCCCGCTATCTGATCCTCGGCGCGCTGGTCGCCGGCGGTGCGTGGTTCGCGCTGAACCCGCCGACCGAATCGATCGCGCACGGCGAGATGGGCGTTCGCCTCAATCGCTGGACCGGCTCCGCCTCGCCGACCGGCGAAGGGCTCGTCGTCGTGATTCCGGGCATGCACGAGCTGCGCCGTTATCCGCTGCAGGACCGCATCTATCGCCCCGAGCGCAGCGCGAAAGCGACCGGCGAGGCGCCGTTCCAGTCGAACGAGGGGCTGTCGCTCGGCGTCGAGATCGCGATTCGCTACGCGCTCGATCCCAAGAACCTCGACGCGATCGCTCGCACCTTGCCGCAGGACATCGACAGCCAGCGCGTGGAACCCGCCGTGCAGGGCGTCATCTACAAGGTGTTCACGCGCTACACGGTCCGCGAGATCTTCTCGACCAAGCGGCAAGAGCTGCAGGACGCGCTCGAAACCGAACTCAAGCCGCGTCTGGCCGCCGACGGCATCGTGCTGCATTCGGTACTGATCGGCAATGTGGACCTGCCGGCCGACTACCGCGCGGGCATGGACAAGCTGCTCGCGGTCGAACTCGAAACCGAGCAGATGAAGTACACGCTCGAGCTCAAGGAGAAAAAGGTCAAGGAAGCCGAGCTCGTGGCCGACGCCGAGAAGGTGTCGCGCGAGAAAAAGGCCGAGGCGGCGGCGTCCGAGCAGGTGATCGCGGCGCGCGCGCAGGAGGAAGCGATGAAGCACGTGCTGCCGTTCAAGCAGAAGCAGATCGAGCAGCGCCAGCTCGAAGCCGAAGCCGAGAAGGCCTCGCGCATCAAGATCGCCGAGGCCGCGGCGCAGGCGCGCCGCATCGAGGCGGCCGGCGAAGCCGATTCGCGCCGTGCGCTCGCCGAGGCCGAGCTCGACCGCCTGGAGAAGATCGGCAAGGTGCAGAGCGATCAGATGCAGCGCGACGGCGAACTGATCACGCGGCATCCGCTGCTGATCCAGAAGACGCTCGCCGACAAGCTGTCGGACAAGGTGTCGGTGATCATCGCGCCGCCGCCGGCCGGCGGCGGCTTCATCGGCGACACGCTGCTCGGCACCAGGACCGTCGCGCACCAGCCCGACGCGAACTGAGCCACGCCGCCATGTCGAAAATTGTCGCAATTATTCTATTCATAGCCGCCGCGTGGAACGCCGCGGCGGAACCGGCCGCCGCGATCGTCGTGCAGGATGCGATCGCGCTGCGCGCCGCCGCGAAGGATTCGTCGCCGCTGCAGGCCACGCTGTGGCAGGGCGAAACGCTCGAAGTGCGCGGCGAGCGGCAGGACTATCTGCAAGTCTACGACCATCGCCGCGAACGCGGCGGCTACGTGCGCGCCTCGCAGGTGCGGCGCGTCGGCTTAGCGGCGACGGATGCGCCGGAGCTGTTGTCGGTCGTGCGCTTCCTGCGCGAAACGCCGGGCGCCGAGGCGCTCGGCATCGCCTATGTCGCGGCGTATCTCAAAGCGGCGCCGGGCGAGGCGATCACGAGCGAACCGTTTTTCGCGCTCGGCACGATGGCCGAGCGGCTCGCGCGGCGCGCGTCGTCGCGGCGCGCGAAGGCCGACGACGCGACGATCGCGGCGCACCTGGAAGTGGCCGCGAGCCTCGGCGTCGCGATCGCCAGCCGCGAGCGCGACGGCCGCATGCTGCTGTGCTACGACGGCGAGGCGTATCGCCGTGTGCTCGCGCTGCCGTCGTCCGACGTCGAACGCGCGCAGGCCGCGCTCGCACTGACGCGGCCCGAGTGCATCGCGCCGGACCTGACGCCCGCGCAGCGCTACGACCACGACGCGTGGCGCATCGCGGTGCTCGCACAGGCGCCGCGGCAGAATCTGTCCGAGCATCTGAAGAATCGCCTGCGGCTGCGCAGCGCCGGCGTGCAGGCGAGCTACGCGTTCGCGCGCGTGCGCCGCGGCGAAGACGCGCAGGAAGCGGCAAGTCTCGCGCTGCAGGAACTGGCGTCGGTCAACAAGATGGAATTGGCGGAAGAAGACGCGAACGCGTACGCCGAAGCCGCGGTACGCGTCGGCGCGTCGCGCTGGGGCGCGGCGGCGGCGCCGGTCGCGGTGAGCGGCCTGCGCGTCGCGACGAGCGCCGGCGAACCGGGCGAGACCTGCGTCGCACTCGTCGATGCGAAACACGGCGAGAAGACGCCGCTCGCGCGCCGCTGCACGTATGGGCTCGTGTGGAACGCGTCGGCGAGCGCGAACGCGGCCGGCACGGCGCTCGCGCTCGCGGTGCAGCCGCTCGACGCGTGGCGCGAGCTGTGGGTGTTCCAGCGCGACGGCGATGCGTGGCGCATCGACGTGCTGCCGCCGGGCGCCGACGCGCCGGAACTCGGCTACGTCGAATTCGCCGGCTGGGTGCCGGGCAAGCCGCAGATGCTCGCGGCGCGCGAAGTGCGCGTCGACGGCCGCTTCCGGCGCACGTTCGAGGTCGTCGACCTTGCGACGCTCGCGGTCGAGAAGAAGGTCGACGACCCGGCGTCGCTCAGCGTGTTCTATCGCTCGCAGGATGCGGCGTGGAAGCGGCAGACGGTGGCGTTGCGGTAGACGACTCGCACTGATCCGGCGTGCGCACGCAGCGAAACCGCACCGCGCGCCGGCCCGCGACGACGTCGGCCGTCACGTCGTCGAACGCGGCGCCGTTCCACGCCAGATAGTGCGCGCCCGGCACGCTCGCCGGATCGATGTCGGGCGTGAGGTTGAAATAGCGAAACGCGAGATTGCCGATTTCCAGCGTGCGCACGAGGCGGCCGTTCTCGGCGAGCGGCACGAGCGGCGCGAAGCGCGCCACGGGCGCCGCCGCCGGCAGGTTGTGCATCCACGGCGTGACGTCGGTCTCGAACGTGCAGCCGAAGAGGCGCGCCGGCGACGTTGCGACGGCCTTGACGATGCTGTCGGTGAAGCCGGGCCACGCGCCGTGCGGATCGGTGACGTCGAGCAGAAAGACGTGGCAGGGCGCGTCGCCGTCGAGTGCGAGCCGGTCGATCGCGCGCGCGGCGCCTTCGGCGAGCGCCTTGGGCGTGCCGTTCGCGAAATCGCGCAGCTGCGCGGCGAGACGGTGCGACGCGAACGCGTAGACGGCGACGACGAGCGGCAGCACCGCGGCGAGGACGACGCGCGAGGCCGCGTTGCGCGCGGCGGCGTCGACCGCGATCGCGGCGAGCATCGCCATGCCGAGCGCGCCGACGTAGTAGAAGCGCATCTTGTACACGACGTCGAACGCGCCGGTGTCGGGCGCGATGAAGAACTGCATCATGTCCAGGCCCGGCGCCTGCACGAGCGCCGGCGCGGCGACGAGCGCAAACGCGACGGCGAGCGCCGGCCACCGCTCGCGCCATGCGGGCAGCGCCGCGCGCGCGCCGAACGCGACGGCGCCGAGCGCGAACGCCGCGGCGGCGCCCGCGCAGAGCGACGCGGCGTACGACAGCCGCGCGCCGAAGCCGCCGATCGTCGCGAAGCCCGCGAAATATTTGACGAGCCCGTCGCGGATCAGCGCCGGCAGCGCGCCGGGCGTGTACAGCGTGTACTCGCGATCGTCCGGCAGCACGTAGCCGCGCCACAGATACCACGCGACGGTCGCGACGCCGACAGCGGCGACCGCGAGCGCACGGCGGCGCAGCGGCCACGGCGCGAGCGCCCACATCAGCGCGAGTGCCGGCGCGAAGGCGAGGCCGATTTCCTTCGCGAACATCGCGCCGAGGAGGCAGGCGAGTGCGAGCGCGGCGTACGGCGTGCGCGGCGCGTCGACCGCATGGCGCTGGCCGAAACGCAGCGCGGCGAGGCCCATGAATGCGGCGACGAGGTCGAAGCGATCCGACAGCCACGCCGTCGCGCCGATGCCGATCGGATGCAGCGCGTACAGCGCGGCGCCGGCGAGCGCGGCGGCGCGCCCGACGTTGCAGCCGCGGATGACCGCGTACAGCATCCACGCGACGCCGACGTGCAGCGCCGCGTTGCACGCGTGCTGCCACCACGGCGTGACGGCGCCGGCCTGCGCGGTGAGCCACCAGACGAGGAGCGTCAGCGGGCGATAGTAGAACCCGCCGCCGCCGGGCATGCTGTCCTGCGCGAAGATCGGCCATGGCGTGTCGAGCAGGCGCGCGAACGCGAGCATCACGTAGTCGTCGAGCAGGAAATACGCGTCGAGCGCGGGTGCGTGGACGAGCGCGACCGCGCCGGCGAGCAGCAGCGGCGGCAACAGTCGGGCGAGGCGTGCGTCGGGCATCGAAGGCGGTCCGTTCCCTGGAAGGAAGGCCGGCGTGCGCCGGCCGCAATCCGGCAATGTGCGCGGTGTGCCGCGCGGCGTCAACGGCCGGGCGTGTGTGCGATCTTCGCCGCCGAGGGTGTAGATTCGCCGCAGGGTATGAGCCGGGAGATCGCGATGAAGTTCGCCCGCAACGTATTCGGACTCGCCGGCCTGTACGGCCTCGCCACCGTGCTGCCGCTGTTTTTCATGGAGGCGAAGGTCGGCATCGACACGCCGCCGCCGATCACGCACCCGGAGTTCTACTACGGCTTCGCCGGCGTCGCGCTCGCATGGCAGTTCGCGTTCTTCGCGATCGCGCGCGAGCCGGTGCGGCTGCGGCCGGTCATGCCGTTCGGCGCGTTCGAGAAGATCGCGTTCGGCGTCGCGACGATCGTGTTGTATCTGCAAGGCCGGCTGCCGGCGCAGATGGCCGGGTTCGGCGTCGTCGATCTCGTGTTCGCGGCACTGTTTCTCGTGGCGTATGCGCGGACGCCGCGGCGCTGGTCACTCTAGCGGGTAGAGCGACAGCAGCGTCAGCACGAGCGCTGCCTGCGCAATGCCGCAGACGATCGCAAGGACGTGTCTCCGGGTGCGTCGTGCCGCGGCGTACCGCAGTACGGCCGTCGCCCAGAGCGCCGCGGTCAGGCCCAGCGGCTACGTGTAGAGCACCGCTGCGACGACGACGAAGACCAGCAGTCGCGGCATCGCGACGGCGCCAGCAGAATCAGCAGCAACAGCGCGTCGACGACGAGCGGAACGCGCACGAGCGCGACATAGGGAAATCGGCGGATCGTCGTCGTTCGCGTCATCGGTCCACGGATTCTGCCACGCGGCGCAGCACTTCGAGCGTCAACGCCAGTTGCGCGCAGCCGCACGCGATCGCCGCGAGATGCCGCCACGATCGCAAGCCGCCCGCGCGATACAGCGCCAGCAGCGCGAACGGTACGACGAAGACCTGCAGGAGGCCGACGCACAGATACACCACCCCGACGCGGTGCGCGCCGACCGTCGTCATTCCGCCGAGAATCACGACGAGCTGTACCCCGTTCGCCAGCAGCGGCGCGCGCACGAGCAGGGCGTACGGAAAATACCGTACGACGGGATAAGTGGACATCGGGATTCGCGGCCAAAGGGTGTCGGCGCTTACAGACCCGACTGCCGGCCGGAAGTTCGCGCGTCAGCCCGGCGGCGCGTCGCCGTCTTCGCCGCGTGCCACGACGCGCGTCGCCGCAAGATCGGCCGTCACGTTGCCGACCGTCGCGAACACGTCAGGCACGAGTTCCACCGCGAGCAGCAACCCCATCGGCTCGATCGGCAGGCCGAGCGACTGGACCACCGGCAGGTTCATGCCCATGAACGTCGCCTGGCCCGGCAGGCCGGCCGACCCGATGCTGATCGCGACCGCGAGCACGACCGCGAACGCCCACTGCGCGACGCCGACGTCGACGCCGTACGCCCATGCGATGAACGCGCTGACGCCGATGTACTGGATCGGGCTCGTGATGCGGAACAGCGAAACCGCGAGCGGCAGCACGAGCGCGGCGACCGGCCGCGGCGTGCCGAGCCGCTCCTGCGATTCGAGCATCGCCGGCAGTGACGCGAGCGACGACTGCGTGCTCGCCGCGACCGCCTGCGCCGGCGCCGCCGCCGCGGCGAAGCGCACGACCGTGCGACCGCCGAACGCCGCGACGACGCCGTACATCGCGAGCGCGGCGATCAGATACATCGAGCATTGCAGCGCGAGATAGCCGCCGAGCGCCGCGAGCATGCCGGCGCCCGCGTTCGCGGCGACCGGCAGGATCAGCGCGAACACGCCGAGCGGCGCGAGCCACAGCACCCAGCCGACGATCACGGTCATCGCGTCGGCGACGCCCTGGAAGAACGCGACGATCGTCGCGCGCCGCGCCGCGTCGATGCGCGTCAGCGCGAACGCGAAGGCGAGGGTGAACACGACGAGCGGCACGATCGCGCCCTGCGCCGCCGCGCCGACGGCGTTCGTCGGTACGATGCTGCCGAACCAGTCGACGAGGTTCAGCGCCGCGCCCGGCGCCGCCGGCGTGCCGCCGCTCGCCGCATGCAGCGACGCGGCGACCGACGCGTCGCGCGGCAGCAGCGACAGGAACGCCGGCGCGTACAGCGCCGCGAACACGGCGCCGCCGAAGAGGATCGCGAGAAACGTCAGCACCGAGCGCCGCGCGACGCGGCCCGACGCCGCGGCGTCGGTCGCGAGATTCACGCCGACGATGATCAGCGCGACGACGAGCGGCACGATCGTCATCTGCAGGCCGTTGAGCCAGAGCCGGCCGACCGGTCGCAACACCGCCGACGCGGTCGCGGCCGACGACGGATCGACCTGCGCGAGCGCGAAGCCGAGCGCGGCGCCCGCGGCGAGTCCCAGCAATACGCGTGTCGCGCTCGTCATGAGGTTTCCGTACGTCGGGGCCGGCGCCGGCGGGCGCACAGCGTTGCGGATTCGCGGACCGGCGGCAAAGCGATTGCCGGCATATGTTTATTCAAGGATCGATGAGGTGGCGCATGCGTTCGACGTTCGCGCCGAGGCGCGCGGCGCCGTCGCCGATGCGTTCGCACAGCGCGAGAAACAGCACGTCGAGCAGGTGCTGCAGCGCCGCGCAGTACAGCAAGGGTTCGACGGCGGGGCGCTCGTCGTGCGCCGAGACGAGCAGCGACGCGTCGGCGTGCGCGCGCAGCGGGTTGGCGGTGTGGCGCGTGACCGACACGACCTTGCCGCCGCGCTCGCGCAGGTCGCGCGACAGCTGTGCGAGCGCGTTCTGGCGGCCGTGTTCGGAGAACACGAACATGACGTCGCCGTGCGTCGCGGTCGCAAGGCTCGTCGACAGGAACACCGGGTCGCAGTGATGCACGGTGTGGATGTCGAGCAGCGACAGCTTGAGCGCGAACGCCTGCGCCTGGATGCCGTCTTCGCCGAGGCCGGTGACGAACACCTTCGGCGCGCCGGCGATCGCCGCGGCGATCGCGTCGAGCTGCGCCGGCGCGTTGATCGCGCGCGTTTCGGCCTGCGCTTCGAGCTTGCCGCGCGACAGGCCGTCGGCGAGCGCGGCGTACGGGTCGGCGACGGCGCGCACGGCGTCCGCGTCGTCGTTCGACTGGTTCTCGATCGCGCGATGGTGCGCCACCGATTCGCCGACCGAGAGCTTCAGATCCGGATAGCCCTTGAAGCCGAGCTTCTGGCTGAACTTGACGACGCTCGACTGGCTGATCTTGAGCGCGTTGGCCACCTGCTGCGACGAGTAGTCGCGCAACAAGTGCGCATTGTCCAGAATGAAATCGGCGATGCGCCGCTCGATCGCCGACATCTGGTCGCGCTCGGCGCGGATCTTGACGAGCGGCGACATGTCAGTCACGCAGCAGCTCGAGTCCGCGGATCTCGCGGATGCCGAGGCCCGGCGAATCGGTGACCGAGATTTCCGATTCGTTGAAGATCACGCCGCCGTCGACCGGATTGAAGCTGCACAGCGACGGCCCGTCGAGATCGACCTTCGTGATGACGTTCGACTTGGCGACGGCGACGTGCACGGCCGCCGACACGCTGATGCTCGTTTCGAGCATGCAGCCGATCATGCATTCGACCTGGTACAGCGCCGCGATGTCGGCGATGCGGATCGCGTTGGAGATGCCGCCGGTCTTCATCAGCTTGATGTTGATGATGTCGGCCGCGCGCATCTTGATGAGTTCGATCACCTCGATCGGCCCGAACACGCTTTCGTCGGCCATGACCGGCGTGTGCACGCGGTCGGTCACGTACTTCATGCCTTCCAGATCCTGCGCCTTCACCGGCTGCTCGACGAGTTCGAGCCGCACGCCGGCGTCCTCGAGCGCCTGCACGGCGTACACGGCCTGCTTGGCGGTCCAGCCCTGGTTCGCGTCGAGACGCAGGAGCGCGCGGCCTTCGACCGCGGCGTAGATCGCCTTGATGCGTTCGATGTCGACGCCGATGTCCTTGCCGACCTTGATCTTGAGCGATTCGAAGCCGCGTTCGACCGCGGCGAGCGAGTCGGCCACCATCTTGTCGATGTAGTCGACGCTGATCGTGATGTCGGTCGTGATCACCGGGTCGCCGCCGCCGAGCATCTTGTACAACGGTGCGTTGTACAGCTGGCCGAAGAGATCGTACACCGCGATCTCGACCGCGGCCTTCGCGCTGAAGTTCTTTTCCAGCGCGCCCTGGATAAGCTGCGTGATGCGGTTGAGGTTGGCGATTTCCTCGCCGACCAGGCGCGGGAAGATGAACTTGCGGATCGCCTCGATGATCGAGCCGTGCGTATCGCCGGTGATCACGGCGGTGGCGGGCGCTTCGCCGTAGCCGACGTGGCCGGTGTCGGTGTTGACGATGACGACGATGTCCTCGATCGTCTCGACGGTGCGCAGCGCGGTCTTGAACGGCGTCTTCAAGGGCACGCGCAGCATCCCGAACCGGATATCCGTAATCTTCATCTTATTTCCTGATGCGCTGAATGCTGTAGATGCGATCGATGTAGCTGGTGTTTTCGTTGAGCAGCAACGGCGTCAGCGGCGATACGGAAACGGCGTTCAGATGCACGCGCGTCATCTCGCCCTTGTCGTTGCGGTAGCTGATGCCGGTCGTATCGTGGATGACGTACGGCTCGCCGTCGACGTGGCCGATCACCATCATCACGTGGCCCGGAATGAAGATCAGGTCGCCGGCTTCGAGCGCGCGCAGCGCCGCCAGGCGTGTGGCAGCATCGTCGCGCTCGGTGAACGCGAGGCGGTTGAGCGCCGGGCTCACGGCCATGTCGCGCGTGTTGCGCGGCAGGGTCACGCCGAAGCTGCGGTAGATTTCCGAAACGAAGCCGGAGCAGTCGCGCGCGTTGTACGAATGGCCCCAGCCGTAGCGCTCGCCGAGAAACTTGAAGCCCTGTTGCAACAGGTGCGCCGCGGTCAGCGGCAGATAGTCGCTCGACGTTTCGTTCGTCTTCGGCAGCAGCGCCGGCACGAATTCGAGCCGGCCGTTCGCGTCGCGCGCCGGCAGTTCGATGACGTGCGAGGTGTACGGATGCTGGCCGTTGACCGGGCGGTCGGCCGGCCACTGCGCGAGCACCGGCACGCGCACGCCCATGTCGAGCTGCAGCTCGGAAACGTCCGGGCGCTCGGGCGTGTGCACCGTGCGCGCGGCGGTGCCGACGACGACGAGATGCGGCTCCTTGTCGGCATAGCCGAGCACTTGCGCGCGCTCGCCTTCGGCGACGTGGTCCTTTTCGATCCACGCCGCGTACAGCGGGCTTGCGACGAACCACCAGCGGCCGTCGCGGCTCGCATGCACGAGCGCGACCGGCGTGCCGGGAAACAGCGCCGATTCCTGGAAGCGGTCGATGTCGGTGTCGCCGCGCGACGTGAACACGCGCAGGCGCGTGGGGAACGCGCGCAGGTCGGCGCGGCGCACGACGAGGCCGTAACGCACGGGCGTCGCGTCCGGTATCGCCGCGACGTTCGCGTCGGCGACGAGCGCGTCGAGCGTCGCGGCCGGCACCGGTTCGCCGCGTTCGTCGTACAACGGCTTGTCGGGCCGCGACGAGAGGTCTTCGACCCAGCCGGCGATCGTTGCGCGCGGCAGCGTCGCCGGCAATGCGGCGAGGTCGTGCACCGACGCGTCGGTTTCGACGAGCCGGCGGTTCTGCGCGGCGATCGCGGCGGCGTCGAGAATCACGCGCGACGGATGCGACTGCCGGTCGATCCAGTAGTCGGCGTTCAACTGCGGCTCCTCGACGCCGACGATGGCGTGCGGCGGGGCCGTCGCCTTGCGCGCCGCCGGGGCGGTACAGGCGCCGAGCAGGACGGCGCCGAGCGTGATGACGATGAATCGCATGCGTTCAACTCGCAACGGGCGCCAGCGCCGACAGCACGCTGGCCATGGTGAGGCCCACGCCGGTGCCGAGCACGAGGCCGAGCATGGCCATCAGCACGGCGACCGGCACGAGCGCGGGCGAATACACGGCGGCCAGCAGCGGCGCCGACGCGACGCCGCCGATCTGCGCGAGCGAGGCGATGCCGACGAGATGCAGGTCGAAACGGAACAGCCGCGCGGCGCCGGCCAGCAGCGCAATGTGTACGGCGAGCACGGCGAGGCCGCACACGACGAACAGCGGTGCCGCGGCGATGCCGGCGAAGCTCGACTGCGAACCGAGCACCGCGACGATGCACGCGAGCAGCGCGCCGCCGAGCGCGTTCGCGCCGGGCAGCCGAGCGAGCGGCGTGTGCGCGACGACGAGGCCCGCGGCCGTCGCCGCGAGCAGCGTCCACGACGTCGGCGTGAGGAATCCGGACGTCGGCAGCCGCGCGGCGAGCGCCTGCGCGCCGACGCCGACGAGGAGGGCCGATCCCAGCCACGCGAGCACGCTGCCGGCATCGGCGGGTTCGTTCGCGCGCGGCGCGGCGACCGCCGGGGCGGGGCGCGCGTCGGCGCGCGTCCAGCGGTCGAACGCGGTCGCGAGCGGCGCCGAGGCGAACAGGGCGATCACCCACAGCGAATAGCACAGCGCGTCGGCGAGCAGCACCGGCGGCAGCGAGCTGTCGGCGAGGTCGATCGCCTGTTTCACAGCGAGCAGGTTCGCCGAACCGCCGGTCCACGTGCCCGACAGCGCCGCGAGCATCTTCCAGCCGTCGGCGGGCAGCCAAGTGCGGAACGCGAGATAGCACAGCACGATCGCCGCGAGGATGCTCGCCATCGCGCACGCGAACACGGCGATGAGACGCGGGCCGAGCGCGACGATCGCGCGCAGGTCGCAGCCGATCATCAATAGAAAGAGCAGGGCGGGCAGCAGCTGCGCGACGATCGTGCGCTGCGCCGACTGGATCTCGGGCGTCGCCTGCCACAGGCCCGCGACGGCCAGCGCCATGGCCGCGAGATACGTCAGCACGATCGGCGGCAGCACGCCGAACACGCGCCAGCGAAAGCGCTGTTCGAGCGCCGGAAAAACGCCCGCGGCGAGCAGCATCATCGCGAGATACGGCCAGACCGACTGGATCATTCGCTCCCCGTGTGCGATCGCGGGCGTGGCGTTCGCCGGCCCTGTTGCGAATATCTGATTCCCTGTAGATGAAAGTCAAGAATAAATTATTGACCGTCCGTTTCGGCCATGTTACACAGCCGGCGGAAGGTCACGATCGCGGGGGCGGCGCAGGCGTGAATACGAAGGCGGGATTGTCCACGAGTGTACTCGCGCTGACGGCGTGGCTGTGCGCGGCGCAGGCCGTCGCGGCGGGCGCCGACATCGTGGCGCTGGTGGACGCGGGACAGTTCCGGCGTGCCGAGCGCGAGATCGCGGCAACGCTCGCGTCGACGTCGGCCAAGCCCGACGAGCGTCGCGCCGCGCAGTTCGAACGCGAACGCATGCGCCGCATCCGGCTCGACTTCGCGCTGTCGCGCGCCGACCTCGACGCGAAACTCAAGGCGGCGATTCCCGACGCGAGCGCCGACGACGTCGCGCGCTGGGAAAAATCCGGCGCGCTCGAACGCCTGACGATCGACGGCGAGCCGCGCTATTTCAACAGCGCCGTGGCGAACCTGTTGCGCATCGACCAGGCCGCCGCCGCGCGCAACCGCGGCAAGCCGCCGTCGGCCGGCGACGGACCGCTGTATCGTCTCGCGCCGTATCACGAGGAAGTGCGCAAGCTCGCGCTTGCGAGCGGTCGCGCGAACGTCGCGCCGCGGCGCGTGAAGATCGGCTACTCGCTCACCGTCAACGCCGACGCCGTGCCGGCCGGCGAAACCGTGCGCGCGTGGCTGCCGTTTCCGCGACCGCAGGCCGGACGGCAGGAGGCGATCAGGCTCGTCGCGAGCGAGCCCGCGCGCCACGAGATCGCGCCGGAATCGACGCCGCAGCGCACCGTATACCTTGAGAAAACCGCGCAGGCCGGGAAGCCGACGCAGTTCTCGATCGACTACGAACTCGTCGTCTACGCCACCTACAACGCGATCGACGCCGACAAGGTGACCGCCGCGCCGTCGACACCGGAACTCGCGCCGCACCTCGGAGAGCGCCCGCCGCATATCGTGTTCACCGACGCGATGCGCGCGTACTCGCGCAAGATCGTCGGCGACGAGAAGAATCCCTATCGCATCGCGCAGAAACTGTTCGCCGCGGTCGACGCGACGCCCTGGGCGAGCGCGCGCGAATATTCCACGATTTCCAATATCGGCGACTACGCGCTGCACGCCGGCCACGCCGACTGCGGGCAGCAGACGCTGCTGCTGATGACGCTGCTGCGCCTGAACGGCATTCCGGCACGCTGGCAATCGGGCTGGGAGTTCGACGACAGGGCGTTCGACACGATGCACGACTGGGGCTGGCTGTATCTGGCGCCCTACGGCTGGGTGCCGATGGATGTGACGCACGGCAGGCTCGACTCGGCCGATCCCGCGCTCGCGTGGTTCTACCTCGGATCGCTCGACGGCTGGCGCGTCGCGTTCAACGACGACTACGGCCGCGACTTCGTGCCGCCCAAGCAGCACTTCCGTTCCGAAACCGTCGACCTGCAGCGCGGCGAAGTGGAGTGGAAAGGGGGAAACCTGTACTTCGACCAGTGGGACTATCGCTTCACCTGGCAGATCCTGCCGGCGGACGGCGCGCCGCCGCAGGCGAGCACGGAGCACGTCTTCGCGCGCCACTACCACGCCGGCGTGACGCCGGTTCTGTAAACAGAAAACCGCGTGCCGGCCACGGCGGCGAAGCGGTTCGAAGAACCGCTCCGGCACAGGGATGTGCCGGCGAGACGTGCACGTAGTGCGCGGCTCGACAAAGGTGGCGCGGCTTTGCCGCGACCGTTTGTTTGCAAACCGCGGCAGGATGCCCGGTTTTGCACAAATAACTACTTGGGGATAAGGGGCATGAAGACACTGCGTAAGTCCGCACTGTGCATCGCGATGGGCGTATGCCTGTCGTCGCTCGCGCCGTTCGCGCTCGCCGCGGCGAACGACGGTTCGCTCGTCGGCCGGCTCGTCGCCGGCGGCGGCGAAGGCGTCGCCGGCGCGCAGGTCACGGTGCGCAACGTCGAAACGGGCCTGACGCGCAGCGTGCGCGCCGGCGCCGACGGCGAATACCGCTTTCCGTTCCTGCCGATCGGCACGTACGTGCTCGAAGCGACGAAGGACGGCTTCCAGGCGACGAAGGCGAACGACGTGCGCGTGAGCCTCGGCAACGCGACGAGCGTCAATCTCACGCTCGCCGCGGCGACGACGCTAGAGGCGGTCGAAGTGGTCGGCTCCGCCGCGGCGACCATCGTCGACGTCACCTCGACCGAATCGGCGACGAACCTGACGAAGACGGAGCTCGACCGTCTGCCGGTCGAGCGCAGCGCGCAGGCCGTCGCGCTGCTCGCGCCCGGCGTGACCACCGGTGCTTTCGGCGGGGTGTCGTTCGGCGGTTCGTCGGTGGCCGAGAACACCGTGTACATCAACGGCCTCAACGTCACCGACTTCTACCGGCGCATCGGCTTCTCGTCGGTGCCGTTCTCGTTCTTCAAGGAATTCCAGGTCAAGACCGGCGGCTACTCCGTCGAGTTCGGCCGCACGACCGGCGGCGTGATCAACGCGGTGACCAATTCCGGCAGCAACGAATTCAAGTTCGGTTCGGAACTGATCTGGGAACCGAGCTTCCTGCAGACCGACGGCAAGGACAAATACAACCCCGACGGCAGCAAGGTGAGCTACCAGTACGACGAATACGACCGCACGAATCTCAATGTGTACGCGTCGGGCCCGATCGTGCCCGACAAGCTGTTCTTCTACGTGATGTACGAGGCGCGCGACTACAAGGACATCACCGTCACGAACGATGAAGGCCAGCAGTTCCGCGCCAAGAGCCCCGACGATTTCTGGGGCGCGAAATTCGACTGGCAGATCACCGACGGACATCTGCTGGAATTCCTCGCGTTCTCGGACAAGAACAGCTCCGTGCGCAACGACTACGTCTTCGACGGCGACACCGGGCAGCGCGGCGCGTTCAGCAACCGCCGCTACACCGACTCGGGCGGCACGAACTACGCGCTGACGTACACGGGCTACCTGTCCGACACGTTCTCGATGAAGCTGCTCGCCGGCGGCAACGAGCGCGACCGCGTGCAGAAGAGCCTCAACGACATCGACTGCAGCCGCATCCGCGACCGCCGCTCCGGCGGCGGCGACGTCGGCTGCACGACGAGCGGCCTGATCGAAGAGGGCAAGGACGACCGCAAGGCGTACCGGCTCGACTTCGAGTGGTCGCTGACCGATCACCTGCTGCGCTTCGGTCTCGACCGCGAACAGAATACCTCGGACAACGTGAGCTTCTATCCCGGCCCCGACCGGCTGCTGTACGAGATCTTCACGACGTCGCCCGGCGCGACGCTCGCGAACGGCGGCGTCGTGCCCGCCGGCGTCACCGCGTACGTGCGCGGCCGCCAGCAGGAAGTGTCGGGTACGTTCGAAACCTTGAACACGGCGTACTACCTCGAGGACAACTGGTCGATCACGCCGACCGTCACGCTCAATCTCGGCGTGCGCCTGGAAGGCTTCGACAACAAGAACGGCGAGGGCGACACCTACATCAAGATGGACGACATGCTCGCGCCGCGCATCGGCTTCTCGTGGGACGTCAACGGCGACGGCCGCACGAAGCTGTTCGCGAACGCCGGCCGCTACTTCCTGCCGGTGTCGAACATCATCAACGTCAAGCAGGCCGGCGCGTTCCTCGACCGCCGCACGTTCTGGGCGTTCAACGGCTTCACGCCGTTCACGTACAACGGCCAGACCTACCAGAACATCGTCTTCGGACCGCAGATCGGACCGGTCGACGACTCGCAGGGCGACGGCACCGTCGGCGACCTGCGCGGCGAAGTCGACAAGGACATGGACCCGGTCTACCAGGACGAATTCATCCTCGGCTTCCAGTCGATGTTCGACGAGCACTGGGGCTGGGGCGTGCGCGGCATTCACCGCAAACTGCACAACGCGATCGACGACATGGAGCTGACGTCGAACGGCATCCTGTGCGACGGCGAGCCCGGCAGCATCGGCTATGTGATGGGCAATCCGGGCCGCGACGTCACCGTCTACACCGACACGAACTGCGACGGCGTCAACGACGGCTACGTCACGATCGACACGTCGCGCGCGGGCTGGGCGATGTATGACGACGACGGCAATTACATCGGCGAGCGCGGCTACACGCAGCCCAAGCGCACGTACAAGGCGTTGGAGTTCACCCTCGACCGCGCGTGGGACGGCAAGTGGTCGGCGAACGCGTCGTACACGCTCTCGTACAGCCGCGGCAACGCCGAAGGCCCGGTCAACACCGACACCGGCTTCTCCGACACCGGCCGCACCGAGCATTTCGACGACCCGTACGTCGATCTCAACGCCGAAGGCCCGCTGCCGAACGATCATCGTCACCAGATCAAGCTGCGCGGCGCGTACGCGCTGAACGACAACTGGCGGCTCGGCGGCACGCTGACCGCGCTGTCGGGCGCGCCGATCAGCGGCCTGGGCGTCGGCAATCCGTACGACGGCACGAACTACCACAGCTTCTACATCTGCGTGTCGAACTGCACGGCCGACAACCCGTCCGAACGCGTGTACCGCCTGTCGCCGCGCGGCTCGTACGGCCGGCTGCCGTGGCGCTACGACGTCGGCGCGAGCCTGACGTACGCACGGTCGTTCGGCGAGGCAGACCTGTCGGTGACGCTCGCGGTGTACAACCTGTTCAATTCGACGCGCGTGCTGTCGGTCGACCAGGATCTGCAGACCGACATCGGCGACGAGCTGAACCCGACGTTCCGCTACGGCACCGACTATCAGACGCCGCGCTATGCGCAGTTGAAGGTGAAGGTGGATTTTTGATCCTTCTCCCTATCTCTCCCGACGGCGTCGGGGGAGAGGGCTCGAGCACGGGTAGGGATCGCGCGCGCTGCTTCGTCTGGACTGCGGAGCGTCAAAGCCGTACCCGCACCGCGTAGCAACCGCCGGTCGAGAATTCTGCGTCCTCCCCTCCTGCTGTCCGCGCAGGTATTCTCGACCGGCATTTCTTTGCGTACGGACCGATGCGCTTCGACGATGTAGACCTCGCCCAACTGGCCGATCGCCTGCCGACCCCGTTCTACGCGTATTCCGCGTCGGCGATCCGCGAACGCATCGGCGCGCTCGCGGCCGGCCTCGCCGGTACCGACAGCCTCGTGTGCTACGCCGTCAAGGCGAACAGCAACCGCGCCGTGCTCGCGCTCGTCGCCGACGCCGGCTTCGGCGCCGACATCGTGTCCGCCGGCGAACTCGAACGCAGTCTCGCCGCGGGCATACCCGCATCGCGCATCGTGTTCTCCGGCGTCGGCAAGACCGCCGACGAGATCGACGCCGCGCTCGCCGCGCGCGTGTGGAAGTTCAACGTCGAATCGCACGACGAACTGCTGACGCTCGAGGCCGTCGCGCGACGCCGCGGCGAGACCGCGCACGCGGCCGTGCGCATCAATCCCGACGTCGACGCCGGCACGCACGAGAAGATTTCCACCGGCAAGGCCGAAAACAAGTTCGGCGTGTCGATCGACGAGGCGCGCCGCTGGTTCGCCGATGCCGCGTCGATGCCGCACGTGCGGCTCGACGGTCTGCACGTGCACATCGGCTCGCAGATCCTGAGCCTCGATCCGTTTCGCCTCGCGCTCGAACGCGTGCGCGACTTCGCGCGCGAGCTGCAGGACGCCGGCCACGCGCTCGCGAGCATCGACGTCGGCGGTGGCCTGGGCGTGGGCTATCGCGACGATCGCGACCGGCCGGTGTCGGCGGGCGACTACGTCGCGCTCGTGCGCGAGGTGCTGCGCGACTTCAACGGTCGCCTCGTGTTCGAGCCGGGGCGCTGGCTCGTCGCCGACGCCGGCGTGCTGGTCACGCGCGCGATTCGCATCAAGCGCGGCGAGAGCCGCGACTTTCTCGTGCTCGACGCGGCGATGAACGACCTGTTGCGCCCGTCGCTGTACGGCGCGTGGCACGACATCGTGCCGCTCGTCGACGCGGCGAGAGCACCGGCGCGCTACGACGTGGTCGGACCGGTCTGCGAAACCGGCGACACGTTCGCGCTCGCGCGCGACATGCCCGAATGCCGTGCCGGCGACGTCGTCGCGATCCGCTCGGCCGGCGCCTACGGCGCGTGCATGGCGTCGACGTACAACTCGCGCCCGCTGGTGGCCGAAGTGCTGCTCGACAACGGCCGCTGGGCGATCGTGCGACGGCGCCAGACGATCGCCGAACTCGTCGCCAACGAATGCCTGCCGGAGTGGCGCGACGCATGAGACGCATGGGTCTGATCGCACTGTCGATGCTCGCGACCGCGGCGCACGCCGCGCCGACGCTGGATTCCCTTTTCGACGAAACGTTCGCGCGCTACCGCTTGCCGGGCCTCGCGGTCGGCGTCGTCGAGAACGGCAAGGTGGTCTACGCCAGAACCGCCGGCGAAACGCGCGCCGGCAGCGGCGAGAAGATCGATGCCGACACGCTGTTCAAGATCGCCTCGAACAGCAAGGCGATGACGGCCGCGACGCTCGCGCGGCTGGTCGACGCCGGCAGGCTTTCGTGGACCGACAAGGTGACGCGGCACCTGCCGACGTTTCGCATGGCCGATCCGTGGGTCACGCGCGAAATTCAGCTGCGCGATCTCCTGATCCACAACAGCGGCCTGCGTGCCGGCGCCGGCGACCTGATGCTGTGGCCCGAACCGAACGCGTTCACGCGCGCCGACGTGCTGGCGGGGCTCGCGTATCTCAAACCCGCGTACAGCTTTCGCTCGCGTTACGACTACGACAACCTTCTGTACATCGTCGCCGGCGAAGTCGGCGCGGCGGCCGGCGGCGCGAGCTACGAAGCGCTCGTGCGGCGCGAAGTGTTCGAGCCGCTCGGGCTCGCGCGCTGCCGCGTCGGCGAGTTTCGTCGCGACGACGTCGGCAACGTCGCGCAGCCGCATATGCGCAAGGACGACCGCAACGTCGTGATTCGCGAAGACGGCGCGGTGATTCCCGAAATCGCGTCGGCCGCGGCCGGCGGCATTCGCTGCAGTCTCAACGACATGCTGACGTGGACGCGCGCGTGGCTCGATCCGGCGACGTCCGATGCGAGGAGCGCCGGTGCAAGCGGCAAGCCGTGGCTGTCGCGCGCGCAGCGCGAGGCGGTGTGGACCGCGCAGATGCCGATGGGCCTGGGCGCGCGGCAGCGCGCATGGGACAAGGCGCATTACAGCGCCTACGGCTACGGCTGGCGTCTGTCCGACGTCGACGGCACGCAGAAGGTGTCGCACACCGGCACGCTCGCGGGCATGTATTCGGTGCTGACCTTGCTGCCGGAAAAGAACGTCGGTTTCGTCGTGCTGATCAACGGCGACGGCGGCGAGGCGCGCACCGTGCTCAACCAGGCGCTGGTCAAGCGGTACAGCGCGCCGGACGAAGGTGTCGACATCGCGAAGCTCGCCGACGAGCTGGCGCGCGATCGCGGGCCGGCGGCGGCGCAGAAACCGACGGAGGGCAAGCGCGAACCGGTCAGGCCGCGCGATGCGCGCGCGTGGACCGGCGTGTACGAGGATGCGTGGTTCGGCAGCGTGTCGATTTGTCCCGAAGGCCGCAAAGTGATCTTTGCGGCGCAGAAGTCGCCGCGCCTGAAAGGGGCGGTGCTGCGCGTCGGCGAGCGGCTGCTGGTGGACTGGGACGACGCGAGTGTCGATGCCGAGCCATGGCTCGATTTCACGGCCGCGGACGAAGCGCAGCCGATGACGCTGG
Source organism: Tahibacter soli (assembly GCF_025717065.2). Lineage (GTDB taxonomy): Bacteria > Pseudomonadota > Gammaproteobacteria > Xanthomonadales > Rhodanobacteraceae > Tahibacter > Tahibacter soli. Next base: position 1,124,799 of record NZ_JAOVZO020000018.1, read on the forward strand.
CGTTGTCGCACGTCGATCCGGAAGCGGATTTCAGCTACGACTATCCGGATCTCGCGTTCAAGTGGGTGGGGGCGTGCAAAGCGTCGCGGCGAACGTCGCGCTGAAGCAGACCCGGCGAACCCTCGACGGCCGCGGCGATGCGCTCGTGCGCGCGCATCGCGCGCCAGCCGATCACGAGCCACAGAACGGTGACGGCGACGCCCCAGAGCACGGCGACGACAGGGAGAAGTGTCATGTGCGAATCCTGCGGTTGAGTGGTGCCAACCGATGGTTGCATATTCTTCCAGCTGTACGCCAAGCGTATGGGGTGGGGTGTCGTTTTATTTTCTTGCTCTTGCTCGTCACCCCAGCGGACGCTGGGGTCCAGCTTTTTCTTTGTCGCTTTGTAGTTAACGCTCGGCTTTGAACAAGGCGTTTCGCTCGCTGCCGCGAGCGAGCAAAGGGGAGTTGCTTGTCCAACTCCCCCTTGCATCCCCCAAGGACACCCCGACGGCCGCGGTCTCCGGGCATCCATGCCCTCCGACTTCGCGAGCTTGCTCCGGGGTTCGTTGATGGGCCATCCATGGCCCGTCAACGAACTGCGCACATCCTGTGCGCACCCGCTTCGCGGGCTTTTCCTCCGCAATCTCGCCGCGACCGACGGGGCCCCGGGTAGAGCGGGCGGCTTCCTGCCGCCAGAAGCAACGGCAACGGCAACGGCAAAAAATGCGGCGATCCTCACGCTCGTCATCCCAGCGCAAGCTGGGATCCAGCCGTTGCTTTCGACGCCCCAAAGCTGGATTCCAGCTTGCGCTGGAATGACGAGCTACCAACAAAGCCGTCATACCGGCGCAGGCCGGTATCCAGCTTTTCGATATCAGCAATCGTCATGTGTTGAGATCCGGATGACGGCCCGCATCCGCAGTTCACCCTTCGAGCCATTCGCCGCGTGAACGTTCGCTCCGCGTTCCTGCCTGCGCAGTCCGGCCTCTGCCGGAATGACGAGCTAAGGGAGGCGCCGCGCCTGGGCTTTCCGCTGTTGCCTCTGGCGGCAGGAAGCCGCCCGCTTCACCGGGGCCCCGTCGGCCGCGGCGAGATTGCGGAGGAAAGCCCGAAGGGTCGCGCGCAGGATGCGCGCGAGTTCGTCGTAGGGCCAGGATGGCCCTTCGGCGAACCCCGTAGCGATCTCGCGGAGTCGGAGGGCAGGATGCCCGGAGACCGCGGCCGTCGGGGTGTCCTTTGGGGATGCAAGGGGAATTTGGACAAGCAAATTCCCCTTGCTCGCTCGCGGCAGCGAGCGAAACGCTTTGTTTAAAGCCAGGCGAAAGCTACAAAGAGACAAAAAAGACCCGAAACAAGAGAACGACCCTCACCCCCCAGATCGCCCCGCATCGGCATAAACCGCCGTCCACAGAATGTGCGTCAGCGCATCGACGAGCGCCTCGACCTGCGCCGCCTTGCGCCCCCGAATCAGCTGATGACAGGCGCGCTCGAACGCCCACGTCACCACGTCGGGCGTCAGCGCCGGTACGTCGTCGCCGACGACGCCCGCGTCGCGGCGGCGTTTGAGCGCCTTGCGATTGACTTCGACCAGCGCGCGCATCATCGCCTGGAACAATCGCTCGACTTGCGGATCGTAGGCCGCCGTCTCGACGATCGCCGCCATCACCGCGTAGTGCCGGCGATACAGCCCGACGACCGCCTTGACCGTCGCGCGCAGATCGTCGCGCGTCGCGGTTTCCGGCGCATCGAGCCGCGCCGCTTCGGTGATTTCCTCTGTCACGCGCTGCATCAGCTTCGCGACCAGTTCGCCCTTGTCGCGAAAGTGCAGATAGAACGTGCCGCGCGCGATGCCCGCTTCGGCCGCGAGCTGCTCGACGCTCAGCTGCGTGAAGCTCGCGCCTTTGCCGACGAGCCGCTCCATCGCGCGCTGCAGGTTTTCTTCGACGCTGCTGCGCCGCGCCTTGCCGCGCGTGCCCGTCGTGCGGGTTACCGATGCCATCGCAAACCGCTCCACGCCTCGATGTTGAACATCATATATTGACACCGTGTTCATCGAAAGGTATCACTGGCGGGCCGGATTTCCGGTGCGCGGATGCATTGCATGTCGACCGGCCAGCGCTATCGCTCGGTGTTTCGTCCCGACCTGTTCGTCGACCGCACGATCGTCGTCACCGGCGGCGGTTCGGGCATCGGCCGCTGTACCGCGCACGAGCTCGCGAGCCTCGGCGCGAGCGTCGTGCTGTGCGGCCGCAACCGCGAAAAACTCGATGCGACCGCCGCCGAAATCGCCGCCGATGGCGGTCGCGCATCGATCCAGGTTTTCGACATTCGCGACGAGGAAGCCGTTCAGGCCGCGATCGCCGCGATCCTCGCCGAACACGGCGCGATCGACGGGCTCGTCAACAACGCCGGCGGGCAATACCCGATGCCGCTCGAGAACATCGGCAAGAAGGGCTGGGACGCCGTCGTCGCGAACAATCTCACCGGCGGCTTTCTCGTCGCGCGCGAAACGTATACGCAGTGCATGAAGGCGCGCGGCGGCGCGATCGTCAACATGCTCGCCGACATGTGGCGCGGCATGCCGATGATGGGGCACTCGGGCGCGGCGCGGGCGGGCATGCTGAGCTTCACCGAAACCGCGGCGATCGAATGGGCCGCTTCCGGCGTGCGCGTCAACGCGGTGGCGCCGGGCTTCGTCGCGTCGTCGGGGCTCGATCACTACGACCCGGCGTTCGCCAAGGCCGTGATTCCGCGGCTGTCGCGCGCCGCGCCGCTGCAGCGTCTGGCGGTCGAGGCCGAAGTGTCGGCCGCGATCGTGTTCCTGCTCAGCGACGCGGCGGCGTTCGTCACCGGCGACTGCATCCGCATCGACGGCGGCACGAGCCTCAATCCGAAGGCGTTTCCCTTGCCGGCGCACGATCGCAGCGCGCCGTTCGACGGTTTTCATCGCGCGGTCGTGCCGCGCGTTCTGGAGCAATCATGACGAGTCTCAAAGGCAAGACCCTGTTCGTCAGCGGCGCCTCGCGCGGCATCGGCCTCGCGATCGCGCTGCGCGCCGCGCGCGACGGCGCGAACGTCGCGGTCGCCGCGAAAACCGCCGAGGCGCATCCCAAGCTGCCCGGCACGATCTACAGCGCGGCCGAGGAAATCGAGGCGGCCGGCGGTCGCGCGCTGCCGCTCGTCTGCGACATCCGCGACGAGGCGCAGATCGAGGCGGCCGTCGCGCGCACGGTCGAGGCGTTCGGCGGCATCGACATCTGCATCAACAACGCGAGCGCGATCAATCTCACCGGCACGCTGCAGACCGACGGCAAGCGCTACGACCTCATGCACCAGATCAACGCGCGTGGCACGTACTTCGTGTCGAAGTATTGCATTCCACACTTGAAGAATGCCGTAAACCCGCACGTGCTGACGCTGTCGCCGCCGCTGGATCTTTCGCCGCGCAATTTCGCGCCGCATCCGGCGTATTCGGTCGCGAAGTTCGGCATGAGCCTGTACGCGATGGCGATGGCCGCGGAGTTCAAGGCCGACGGCATCGCGTTCAACACGCTGTGGCCGCGCACGACGATCGCGACGGCCGCGCTCAAGATGATTCCCGGCGTGCCCGACATCGTCGCGCGCAGCCGCACGCCGCAGATCATGGCCGATGCGGCGCACGCGATTCTCGTGAAGAACGCGCGCGAGTTCACCGGCAACCAGTGCATGGACGACATCGTGCTGTTCGAGACCGGCGTCACCGATTTTCGCGGCTACCGCGTCACGCCGGGCGACGATGCGCTGATGCCCGATCTGTTCGTGCCGAAGACGATGCCGCAGCCCGAAGGCATCCTGGTCTAGCCATGAGCGCCCTGTTCTCGACGCCCGAACATCACGCGCTGCGCGCAACCGTCGCTCGCTTCGTCGACGAAGCGCTGAACCCGCACGTCGACGCGTGGGAGGAGGCCAAGCAGTTTCCCGCGCGCGAGGTGTTCGCCAAGCTCGGTGCGCTGGGCCTTCTCGGCATCACGCGGCCGACGCAGTACGGCGGCATGGGCCTGGATCATTCCTACGCGATCGCGTTCGCCGAGGAACTCGGCCGCTGCCGCTGCGGCGCCGTGCCGATGGCGATCGGCGTGCAGTGCGACATGGCGACGCCGGCGCTCGCGCGCTACGGCTCGGAGGAACTGAAGCGCGAATTCCTCGTGCCCGCCATCGCGGGCGAGCAGGTCGCCGCGATCGGCGTCAGCGAGCCGGGCGCCGGTTCGGACGTCGCGGGCTTGAAGACGTTCGCACGCAAGGACGGCGACGACTACGTCATCCGCGGCACGAAGATGTGGATCACCAACGGCATGCAGGCCGACTGGATCTGCCTGCTCGCGAACACGTCCGACGGCGCGCCGCACAAGAACAAGTCGCTGATCGTCGTGCCGATGGACACGCCGGGCGTCGTGCGCGCGAAAAAGCTCGACAAGCTCGGCATGTGGAGCTCGGATACGGCGCAGTTGTTCTTCGACGACGTGCGCGTGCCGCAGCGCCATCGCATCGGCGCCGAAGGCATGGGCTTCGTCATGCAGATGCAGCAATTTCAGGAGGAGCGCCTGTTCGGCGCGGCCGGCGGCCTGAAGACGATGGAATGGGTGATCGCCGAGACGATCGCCTACGCGCGCGAACGCCGCGCGTTCGGCACGGCGATCCTCGACAACCAGGTCGTGCATTTTCGCCTCGCGGAACTGGCGACCGAGGTCGAGGCGCTGCGCGCGCTGACGTATCGCGCGACCGAGCTGTACGTCGCGAACCGCGACGATCCCGAAGTGGTGAAGCTCGCGTCGATGGCGAAGCTCAAGGTGGGCCGCCTGCAGCGCGAGGTGAGCGACGCGTGCCTGCAGTACTGGGGCGGCATGGGCTATATGTGGGACAACCCGGTGGCGCGCGCGTACCGCGATTCGCGGCTGATCTCGATCGGCGCGGGCGCCGACGAGGTGATGCTCGGCATCATCTGCCGCACGCTCGGCATCCTGCCGCAGCGGCAAGCGTCGTGACGCCGCTCGCGTCTCGTGTCGCGACGGCCGGCGTCGAGTACGAACGGCGCCGCGACGGCATGCTCGCCGCGATCGGCGAGTGGCGCGCGGCCGAGCAGCGCGTGCGCGATGCGGAAAACGAAAAGGCCGAATCGTTCCACCGGCGCGGCCGTCTGCTGCCGCGCGAGCGCGTGAACCTGCTGCTCGACCGCGGCTCGCCGTTTCTCGAACTGTGCGCGTTGGCGGGTTACCGGCAGCACGACGACAAGGACGGCTCGCAGGCCGGCGGCAATACGATCGCCGGCATCGGCTACGTGGCGGGCGTGCGTTGCATGGTCAGCGCGTCGAACAGCGCGATCAAGGGCGGCACGATGACGCCGTGGGGCATGCGCAAGACGTTGCGCATCCAACAGATCGCGCTCGCGCAGAAACTGCCGCTCGTGTGGCTGATCGAGTCGGGCGGCGCGAATCTTTTGTACCAGGCCGAGATGTTCGTCGACGGCGGCCGCGTGTTCGCGAACCAGGCGCGCCTGTCGGCGGCCGGCATACCGCAGATCGCCGTCGTGCACGGATCGAGCACGGCCGGCGGCGCGTACCTGCCCGGGCTGTCGGATTACGTCGTGATGGTGCGCGGCGCCGCGCGCGTGTTCCTCGCCGGCCCGCCGTTGCTCAAGGCCGCGACCGGCGAGAGCGCCGACGACGAGTCGCTCGGCGGGGCGGCGATGCACGCGGGCGTCGCCGGCACGAGCGAGTTTCTCGCGCAGGACGACGCCGACGCGCTGCGCGTCGCGCGCGAGGTCGTCGCGAGTCTCGACTGGAACCGCCGGCGCCCGCCAGAACCGGCGCGCGACGTGCGCGAACCGCTGTACGACGCGGACGAACTCTGCGGCGTCGTGCCGGCCGACTACCGCACGCCGTACGACTGTCGCGAGGCGATCGCGCGCATCGTCGACGGTTCGGCGTTCCTCGACGTCAAGGACGACTACGACGCGCAGACGGTATGCGGTCGGGCGGCGATCGGCGGCATCGCCGTCGGCATCGTCGCGAACAACGGACCGATCACCGTGCGCGGCGCGGCGAAGGCCGCGCAGTTCGTCCAGCAGTGCGATCAATCCGATACGCCGCTCGTGTTTCTGATGAACACGACGGGCTACATGGTCGGCACCGAATCGGAGCAGGGCGGCATCGTCAAGCACGGCTCGAAGATGATCCAGGCGGTCGCGAACGCGCGCGTGCCGCGCATCGCGATCGTCGTCGGCGCGAGTTTCGGCGCCGGCAACTACGGCATGTCCGGGCGCGGGCTCGATCCCGACTTCATTTTCGCGTGGCCGAACGCGCGCACGGCGGTGATGGGCGGCGAACAGGCTGCGCGCGTTATGGGCATCGTCGCGCGCGAGAAATGGACGCGCGCCGGCACCGAGCCGAGCGCGGAAGAAGCCGCGCAGCTCGTGGCGATGGAGGCGGGCATCGTCGCGCAGTTCGAGCGCGACTCGCATCCGCTCGCCGGCACGGCGCGACTGTTCGACGACGGCCTGATCGATCCGCGCGACACGCGGCGCGTGCTCGCGTTCGCGCTGTCGATCTGCCGCGAAGCGCGCGGACGGTCGGTGTCGCCGAACGCGTTCGGCGTCGCGCGATTCTGAGGCGGCGCATGCACATCGGCAAAGTATTGATTGCGAATCGTGGAGAAATCGCCGTGCGCATCGCGCGCACGTGCGCGCGTCTCGGCGTGCGCACGGTCGCCGTGTATTCCGACGCCGACCGCGACGCGCCGCACGTGCGCGCGGCGGACGCGGCGGTCGCGATAGGGCCGGCACCGGCCGCGGCGTCGTATCTTTCGATCGGGCGCATCGTCGACGCGGCGCGCGCGAGCGGCGCCGACGCCGTGCATCCGGGCTACGGATTTCTTTCGGAGCGCGCGGATTTCGCGCAGGCCGTTCTCGATGCCGGGCTCGTCTTCGTCGGCCCCGATCCGGCGGCGATCGCCGCGATGGGCGACAAGGCCGAAGCGAAGCGGCGCATGCGCGCGGCCGGCGTTCCGTGCGTGCCGGGCTACGACGGCGACGCGCAGGACGACGCGACGCTGATCCGCGAGGCCGAACGCATCGGCGTGCCGGTGATGATCAAGGCGGTCGCCGGCGGCGGCGGACGCGGCATGCGGCTCGTGCACGACGCGGCGCGGCTCTGCGAAGCGCTCGCGTCGGCGCGTGCGGAGGCCGCGAGCGCGTTCGGCGACGCGCGCCTCCTGCTCGAACGCGCGGTGACCGGCGCGCGGCACGTCGAGATCCAGGTGTTCGGCGACCGGCACGGCAACGTCGTGCATCTGGGCGAACGCGACTGCTCGGTGCAGCGGCGGCACCAGAAGATCGTCGAGGAAGCGCCGTCGCCGGCGCTCGACGACGCGTTGCGCGCGCGCATGGGCAATGCGGCGGTCGCGGCGGCGCAGGCGGTCGGATACGTCGGCGCGGGCACGGTCGAATTTCTGCTCGCGCGCGACGGCGCGTTCTATTTCCTGGAAATGAATACACGGCTGCAGGTCGAGCATCCGGTGACGGAACGCGTCTACGGCGTCGACCTCGTCGAGTGGCAGCTGCGCGTCGCGCAGGGCGAGCCGCTGCCGATGTCGCAGGCCGACGTGCTTGCGCGCCGCGCAGGCCATGCGATCGAGGTGCGGCTGTGCGCCGAGGACGCCGCCGCGGGTTTCCTGCCGCAGACCGGCACGGTGCTCGCGTGGTCCGCGCCGGTGGGCGAGGGCGTGCGCGTCGATCACGGCGTGCGCGACGGGCTCGTCGTCGGCGCGCACTACGATTCGATGCTGGCGAAGGTGATCGCGCACGGCGCGACGCGCGAGGACGCGCGGCGGCGGCTCGCCGCCGCGCTCGAACGCACGGTGCTGCTCGGCATCGCGACGAACCGCGACTATCTGCGGCGCATCGTCGAACACGAAGTCTTCGCCGCCGGCGACGCCGATACCGGCTTCATCGAGAACCGTCTGGCGCAGCCGGCGCCGGGCGCGAGCGCCTCGCATCACGCGCTCGCCGCCGTGGCGCTCGTCGAATGCGATGCGCGTGCGCTGGCCCGCGATGCGGGGTTCGAACCTTCGCTCGCCGGTTGGAACACCGTGTCGCGCGTCGTGCTGCAACACGAAGGCGCGACGCGGCCTGCGCAGGTGCGTGCCGAGGGCGCGACGCGGCGCATCGTGCGGTTCGACGACGGTTCGACCCACGTCGTCGACGTCCACGATTGCGACGAGGGTCGGTTGCGCTACGGCCACAACGGCGTCGACGCGACCGCGGCGTTCGCGCGCGACGGCGACGCGTTGTGGATCGATTTCGGCGACCGCTGCGGCGTCTGGCGCGACGTCACCTACGCGCCGGCAACGCGCGCGGACGCCGCGTCCGACGGGCGCATCGCCGCGCCGATCGACGGGCGCGTCGTGGCGGTGCAGGCGCAGCCGGGCGCCGTCGTGCGCAAGGGCGACGTACTCGTCGTGCTCGAGGCGATGAAGATGGAATTCCGCATCGCGTCGCGCGTCGACGGGACGGTCGAATCGGTCGCCTGCGCGGTGGGCATGCAGGTGCGTGCGCGGCAGGAGCTCGCCGTCGTAGCCGCCCTCTAATCGAGCTGCAGCAACAGCGCGCGGATCAGCTGCGACGTCTGCGCCTTGTCGCGCGCGTCGAACGTGAACACCGGCGCCGTCGCGTTCTGTGCGCGCAGCACGCCGCGCACTACGGCGATGTCGAACGACGGATTGTTCTCGGTCTGCGTGACGCCGACGACGACGGGCATCCGGTCGTCGACGTCGCGGATCGCGCGCATCCAGTGCGCGCATTGGGCCGCAAGATCCGCGTCGGCGCCGTTGAGCACGAGGATCGTGCCGAGCGCGCCGGCGAGCACGATCGGCCGCATGAACTCGAAATGTTCCTGCCCGGGCAGGCCGTACAGCATCAGCGTCTCGCTGCCGTCGAGCCGCACCGAGGCGAAGTCGAACGCGACGGTCGTCAGCGTCTTTTCGCCCATCGCGCCGGACGTGAGCGGCATCTCGGTGGACACCGGCGGCACGTCGGCGACCGACGCGATGGCCGTGGTCTTGCCGGCGCCCGTGGGCCCCGCGAATACGAGCTTGGGCGCGTGCGATTCGACGTCTGGAAGCATGGTAATTGTTGCCTGGTAGAAAAGTATCCCGACTTTGTCCCGCGGGTCAGCCGCGAGGCCCGCGATCATGCACCCGGGCGCGGCCCCTGGAAACCGCCTTTAGTCCCTGGTGGCCTGTATCAGGCAATTTAGAACCGATCGGCTCGTTCTGGCCGAGCCGGACTTGCTTCTCGTTCGGCCTGTAGTTTTGACTACAGGCCTCACTCCGAAGCCGCGCCCGACACGACCAGCCCTTCGCCACTCTAGTTCCAAATCACCTGTTACGGGCCACTAGTACGAACGGCGAGCCGGGCGGCCCGGCCGACGTACCGCTGGAACGACGCGCTTCGCGGCGTCATCATTGCGGTGCCGGCGCGCGGGTGCCGGCGGTCGATCGAATGGGAGCGGGCGTGGTGAAGAACGGCGTTTCGGGCGAAACGGTCGTCGTGCTGGTCGTCGACAGCGAGCTCGTGTCGATGGGCTTCATGCAGGCGCTGAGCACGCGCCACAACCTGCACGTCGCGGCCGTCGCGCATGACGCGGCCGACGGCTGGAAAGCCATCGCGTGCGCGTCGCCGGACGTCGTCATCATCGAAACGGGGCTCGCGCGCGAGGTCAAGGCGCTGGCCGGCGCGCGCGGCTGGCGCGCACGCACGATCCTGCTCGGCCGCAACGCGCACGTCGGCATCGAGCCGGCCGCGAGCGTGGACGCGGCCTGCGGCTTCATCAGCTTCAGCGCGCGGCGCCGGCACTACCTGCCGATCGTCGATCGCGTATCGACGTGTGCCGCGCCGTGCGCATCGGCCGACGCCTGCTGCCGCGACTGCCCGGTGCGCGCCACGCTCGCGCCGCAGCCGCTCGGACTGACCGGCCGCGAATCGGAAGTGTTCGTGCGCATCGGCTGCGGCTTTCGCGCCGCCGAAATCGCCGCGGAACTCGGCGTCAGCGCCAAAACCGTCGATGCGCATCGCGAAAGCATCAAGCACAAGCTCGGCCTGGAATCGGCGCATGCGTTGAACGTCGCGGCGGCCGGCTGGTGTCGCGGCGAGGCGCTCGTGCACGCGCGGCGAGCCGTGACCTAGGGAATCTCCCTATGCCAATACGCGGGCCGAGCCACTAGGCTTGGGCCGTCGGTGCGCGCGCGATTCCGCCGGAATCGCAACGCGCGACGTTGGTGTCGTCCCCGTGATCGCGCCGCCGGCGCGACGGCATTCGTATGCGGCTGCGCGGGCGGCCGGACGCCTCTTCAGGGAGAGGTTGCATGTTGAGCGATGTGAGCCCGGGCTCGGCTTCGGGAGGAGCGGTCGTGCCCAGCGCAGACGGCGATCTTGCCGGCGCGACGGCGGTACGCGGTTTGCTGGCGCGCCTGCTGGCGACGTCGACGGCGTTTCGATTCGCGAGTCTGTCTACCGTCGACGGCCGTTCGATCGCGGTCGCGGGACGCGTCGACGACGTCACGACCGCGCGCATCGCCGCGATGACGAGCGCGCTCCTGGGATTGAGCGAAACCTTCGCGAAAGAAGCCGTGCGCAGCCGCTGCGCGTACACGACGATCACCGCGGACGACGGCGTCGTCGTCGTCGTGCGCGTGCCGACGCGAGCGCGGCTGCACGCGCTGTCGGTCGCGTCCGACGCGAACGAAAACCTCGCCCTGGTGCTGCGCCGCACGCTCGACGCCGCGCACGCGCTCGCGCTGCTCGTCGACGCCGATCCGTCCGGCGCCGGCGTCGGCTGACGAATCACCCACCCACCGCGACGGATCGTCCGTCGCGACGCTTTGAGGAACGACAATGGCAAAGATCAGTCTTGAACCGCTGCGCGCCCTGGACGGCTACATCGCTTCGGCGCTCGTGGACACCGAAAGCGGCATGCTGCTTTCGGGCGACGGCACCGCGATCGATCTGGATCTCGCGTCGGCCGGCAATACCGAGGTCATTCGCGCCAAGCGCAAGGTCGCCAGCAGCCTGAAGCTCAACGACACGATCGAGGACATCCTGATCAGCCTGAGCAAGCAGTACCACCTGCTGCGACCGCTCGAATCGAACCAGAATCTCTTTCTGTACGTCGTGCTCGATCGCGCGAGGTCGAATCTCGCGCTGGCGCGGCACGAACTGCGCACGTTCGAAAAGTCGGTCGATTTTTCATAAGCGGCACACCGGCAGGGCGGCGACGGCCGGAGGGCTTTCCATGAGAGTCGATGTCCGGTATGCGGCGCTCGACGACCAGGCGGAGCAGCGCGTACGCATCGCCGCGCGCCTTCTCGCCGCGCACGGCAGGCAGGCGCGCGTCGCCGCGTGGGACGGCACGCGCTGCGACGCCGTGGTCGTCGCGTTCGACGACGGCTACGGGCAGCGCGTGCTGGAAATCGCGCGCCGCCGCGGCGTCGCCGTCGTCGCGGCCGACGGCTGTGCCGCGCACCTCGCCGCCGCGCTGCAGCAGGCGCTGGTCGCCGCACGCGGCGCCGAGACGCCGGCCGACCGAGTCGACGACGGCGTCGCGGCGCGCACGGGTCGGGAGTCGCCGTGCGGTGCCGCGGGACTCGTGTTGCTCGCGGGCGACGCGTATCGCGGCGCCGACGTCGGCGCCGTCGTCGGCGGGCGTGCGATCGTCCTGAACGGCGCGGCCGGCCGCGTCGCCGGCGACAGCCTGAGCGATCTTCTGGCCGCGCGCGATCACCTCGGCGACGCGGACTGGCAACTGCGCGCGCTGCCGCCGGGCCGCCGCGGCGCGACGAGCGACGCGGCGATGAGCCTCGACGCGTTCTTCGTGACGGGGGCGTTGCGCGCGAAGCGCACGCTGCCGGCGTTCGCGGCCGGTACGTACGCCTTGCGCGAGTGGCCCGACCTCGGCACCGCGCCCGAGGCGCTCGCGGGCCTGCGCGTCGCGCAGCGGCTGATGCGCGCGCCGTCGGCACCGCCGGCGCTGGCCGCGGCCGGTATCGCCGGCGACGAGGTCAACGCGTGCCTGTGGGCGTTTCGCGCCTCGAATCTCCTGATCGACGCCGAACCGGCGCCGCCCGCGCCGGCCGCCGAACCCGCGGCGCGACCGCTGCTCGCGCGCATCGCGGCGCGCTTCGGCCTGCTGGCGCGCTGAGCGCGGCCGGTCAGCGCGCTGCCGGCCGCTTTTCGATGCGGCCCTGCTTGACCACGACCTGCACGTTCTTGAGCACCGTGATTTCCTTGAGCGGATCGCCGTCGACCGCGATCAGGTCGGCCCGCTTGCCGACTTCGAGCGTGCCGGTATCGGCGCCGACACCGAGCAGGTCGGCCGCGTTGACGGTCGCCGCGGCGATCGCCTGCGCGTTCGTCATGCCGTACGCCACCATCAGCTCGAACTCGTCGGCGTTGCGGCCGTGCAGGCTCACGCCGGCGTCGGTGCCGAACGCGATCTTCACGCCGGCCTTCACGGCTTTCTCGAGCGCCTTGCCGGTGATGCCGATGCGCCATTCGATCTTTTCGCGCACGGCGCCGACGTAGGCTTCGGGGTTCTTCGCGAGCCGTTCCTTGTAGCCGTTGACCGTCGACAGCGTCGGCACGTAGTACGCGCCGGTCTTCTTGAACAGCGCGATCGATTCGTCGTCGATCAGCGTGCCGTGTTCGATCGAATCGGCGCCGGCGCGCAGCGCGACGGCGATGCCGTCGGCGCCGTGCGCGTGTACGGCCACTTTCTTCTTGTAAAGGTGCGCCGTTTCCACAATGGCGCGCGCCTCGTCGTCGAACATCTGCTGGCCGAGGCCGGCCGCGATGATGCTGTTGACGCCCGCGGTCGTCGCGATCTTGATCACGTCGACGCCGCGCGCGACCTGCGTGCGCACCGCCTTGCGGCACGCGTCGGCGCCGTCGCAGACGTTGTCGTGCGTGTCGAGCGCCTCGTGCAGGTCGTCGCGGAAACCGAGGGTCGGGTCCATGTGCCCGGCCGTCGTCGAGATCGCGTTGCCGGCATCGACGATGCGCGGCCCGGGCACCTTGCCGTCGGCGATGGCGTCGCGCAGCGCGAGCGTCACGCCGTCGGCGTCGCCGAGGTTGCGCACGGTGGTGAAGCCGGCGGCGAGCGTCTTGCGCGCGTTCACGGCCGCCTCGTACGCGAAGAACGGCGGATTCCTGGCCACGCGCTGCAGCTGGCCTTCGACGCCGGCCTTGTCGCTCGTCAGGTGCACGTGGCTGTCGATGAGGCCCGGCAGCACGAAGCGCGTCGACAGATCGAGCACCGCGGCGTCGGCCGGCGCGCCGTCGAACGCGCTCGCGCCGACGATGCCGTCCTTCACCGCGACGATCGCGCCGTCGCGCACGAGCAGCGTCGTCTTGCCGCGCGGCTTTTCGCCGGGCCGGTCGAGCAGCGTGCCGGCCTGCACGACGAGCCACTCCGGCGGCGGCGCCGCGTGCGCGGCGGGCGCGACGAGAGCGGCGAGGGCACACGGCAGCGCGGCGAACTTGGGCATGGCGAGGGTCCGGTCGATACGAAAACCCGATCATAGCGAACGCGTCGGCGCCGCCCCCTGCCGATAGGCACGGTTCATCAACGCGGCGCGCACGCCGGTACACTCGGTCTTCATGGACACGCCGAGTACGGACGGCTACACGTTCGGCATCGAGGAAGAATATTTCCTCACCGACCTCGCCACGCGGCAGCCGCCGCCGCGCGTGCGCCGCGGCCTCGTCGACGACTGCCGCGTCCGCCTCGGCGACGCGGTGACGTACGAGCTCAAGCAGGCGCAGATCGAAGTGGCCACGCCCGTGCTCGACGACGCGTTCGCCGCTCAGGACGTGCTGCGGCATCTGCGCCGGGGCATCGCCGACGTGGCTCGCGGCAGCGGCCTCGGCATCGTCGCGGCCGGTTCGCACCCGATGGGGTCGTGGCGCGACGTGCGTCCGACGCGCAAGGCGCGCTATCGGCGCATCATCGAGACGTACCAGATCATCGGCCGCCGCGACCTCTTGTGCGGCCTGCACGTGCACGTCGCGCCGCCGCCGGGCGTCGACCGCGTCGAACTGATGAACCGGCTGATGCCGCAGCTGCCGCTGTTTCTCGCGCTGTCGACGTCGTCGCCGTTCTGGAGCCGGCGGCACACGGGCCTCCTGAGCTATCGGCAGGCCGCGTACGACGAATTTCCGCGCAGCGGCACGCCCGACTTCTTCGACGACGAGCGCGACTACGACGCGTTCGTCGAACGCCTGGTCAGGGCCGACGCGCTCAGGGACGGCTCCGAGCTGTGGTGGAACATCCGGCCGTCGCGGCGCTACCCGACGCTCGAGCTGCGCATCGCCGACGCGTGCACGCACCTGGAGGACACCGTCGCGCTGGCGTCGCTGTTCCGCTGTCTCGTGCGCGCGCACGTGCGCCTGCCGGAACTCGGCCGCGAACGCGGCAACGGCACGCGCCGGCTGATCGACGAAAATCGCTGGCGCGCGCAGCGCTACGGCATCGACGCGCAATTCATCGACGAGGCGGGCGGACAGACGCCGGTGCGCGAACGCGTCGGCGAACTGCGCGCGCTCGTCGAGCCCGACGCCCAGGCGCTCGGCTGCGTCGCCGCGCTCGCGGGCCTCGACGGCATCCTCGCGCGCGGCACCAGCGCACAGGCGCAGCTCGACCGGTACGAGGCGGAAGTCGGCGCCGGCGCGCACCATCTCGACGCGCTGCGCGCGACGGTCGACTGGCTGCTCGAAACGACGCAGCCCGGGCAGGGCTGAGCTTGGTTAGACTTGTCGAGTCGGGTTTGAAACAGCAGAAGGATCTTGCTTCCCACATGGCATCGAACGACAACCGCAAGCTCATGATCGGCCTGTCGCCGCGCCTGTTGCGCCAGGTGCCGAGCGAACTGGGTTTTCGCGGCAAGACGCTGCAATACCTCGAGCAGTCCGTCGCGCACTGGGTGATGGCGCTCGGCGCGCTCGTCGTCATGGTGCCGACGGTCGAGCGCGAATCGCTGATCCGCCGCGCGTACATCGACATCGCCGACTACGTGGCCGCGCTCGACGGGCTGATCCTGCAGGGCGGCGCCGACATCGACCCGCGCGCCTACGGCGAGGTGCCGTCGAACACGATCGGGCCGGTCGACGTGATGCGCGACCGCTTCGAACTCGACCTCCTGCGTGCGTTCATGGCGGCCGGCAAGCCGGTGTTCGGCATCTGCCGCGGCATGCAGCTGATCAACGTCGCCTGCGGCGGCAATCTGCACCAGGATCTGCGCGCCGACGGCGCGACCGAATACGACCACGTCGACGGCGACAGCTACGATCAGTTCGTGCACCCGCTCGCGCTCGAACCCGACTCGTGGCTCTCGCAGCGCTACGGCGGCGCGACGGCGGGCGTCGTCAATTCGATTCACCACCAGGGCGTGGAACGGCTCGGCGACGGGCTCGTCGTCGAGGCGCGCGCGCACGACGGCGTGATCGAAGCGATACGCGGCGCCGGCGAAACGTTCGTGCTCGGCGTGCAGTGGCATCCGGAATTCCACGACGGCTCGGACGAACGTCTGCTGCCGGCCGATCCGCTGATGCAGGCGTTTCTCGATGCGGCGCAGGTGCGGCGCGAACGCTAGCGGAAACGACGCCGCGCCGGAGAGTCGCTTCCGGCGCGGCGGATTCGCGCGATGCGAGTGTTCGCGTCGCGCGTTGAAAACGCGGCGGGGCCGCGCCTCGGTCAGTCCGGCAGCTCGATGCCGCGATCGTCGTGCTGGCCGACGACGCCGCTTTGCACGAAGCCCTCTTTCTGCGCCCAGGTGATGTACAGGTACTTGCGATTGCCGGGCGACGGATCGCCGTAGTCGATGTCCTTCGCGAAGAAGGTGCGCTGGCCGCCGGCGTACTGCTCCTGCACCTTGCTGGTGACGTCGTTGGTGCTGTTCCACACGCCGTAGCCGGCGTAGCCGATTGAGAGTGCCATGATCGTTTCCTCGTCGGTGGGCGACGCGCGCCGCGGATCCGGCGCGCGATCCGCGCTCGTTCTCGCGGATCGTTCGCCGGTGTCGCGATACCGGCGGCGTGCGGATGATTTCCGTACGCGCATCGTTCGACCTTCCGGAAACCTTACGATTCGACCGCGAGCGCGGATCGTGCGTCGCGGCCTCCAATTATTCAATAAAGTTGAAAATGTGAAAATTGACAAACATGTAGAGGGTGTGAATAAAGAAGTCTTCTTCCGGCGTCGGAGCGCGGATGCGCGTTGTCGGATTGACATCGTTTTCACAGACGCGTGAAGGCGGGGTCATCGTTGGCGGCTGCGGCAACGGCCGCCGCGCGATTTCGCGCCGTCATCGCCGCCGCGCCGGTTCTCGCAGCTCGACGATCAGCTGCGCGAACTCGCGCGCGGCGGGCGTGTCGGCGTCGGCGCCGCGAATCAGCGTGAAATCGACCGGCGCGAGCGCGGGCAGGCCGTAGCGCCCGTCGACGATCGTCATGCCGGGCTCGACGTCGTCGCGCGTCAGCACGGTGACCGCCAGCCCCGCGAGCACGGCCGCGCGTATGCCCTGCATGCTCGGCGACGTGAAGACGACGTGCCATGCGACGCCGGTGCCGTCGAGCGCGGCGACGCCGAGGTTGCGGTAGATGCACGGCGACGGAAAGAACGCGAGCGGCAGCGGTCCGCCGGACGGCGCTTCGAACGTGTCGGCGGCGACCCAGGCGAGTTGCGCGCGTTTGAGCACGGTGCCGCGTACCGCTTTCGGCGGCGAGAGCACGACCGCGAGGTCGAGTTCGCGCGCGGCGACGAGCGCGCGCAGGTCCAGATGCATGCCGACGCCCACTTCCAGTCGCACCGACGGGTACGCGCGCGCGAAGCGGCACAGGAGCTGCGGCAGGCGCTCGCCGAGAAAATTCTCCGGCACGCCGAAACGCACGATGCCGGAGACGGGCGACGGCGCGAAACGCCGCGCGAGCGTGTCGAGCGAGGCGAGCACCTGTTCGGCATGGCGCAGGAATTCGGCGCCGTCGTCGGTGAGCGTCAGCGAACGCGTCGTGCGATGCAGGAGCGGCCGGCCGACCTGCTCCTCGAGCCGGCGCATCTGGTGGCTGATCGCCGACTGCGTCAGATGCAGGCGCTGCGCGGCGCGCGTGAAGCCGCCGGTCCGTGCGATCGCGACGAAGGCGCGCAGCAGGGTGGGGTCGAGATCCATGGCGGTTCGCAATGATGACGGTCGATCATGGATTCTACGAAATCAATTCATTTCTATCATGGACTGCGCCGGCCCAGAATCGCCGCCCGTTCGACGAGGAAGTGTCGCGATGTCCCCAGCCTTCACCCGTGCCGACGCGTTCGCGCTCGCCGCCGTCTGTCTTGCCGCGCTGATGTTCGGTCTGGAAATCTCCAGCGTGCCGGTGATCCTGCCGACGCTCGAACGCGTGCTGCACGCGGATCTGGCCGACCTGCAGTGGATCATGAACGCGTACACGATCGCCTGTACCACGGTGCTGATGGCGACCGGCACGCTCGCCGACCGCTACGGCCGGCGCCGCCTGTTCGTCGGCAGTCTCGTGCTGTTCGGCGTCACCTCGCTCGTCTGCGGACTCGCCGCGAGCGTGCCGGTGCTGATTGCCGCGCGGTTCGCGCAGGGCGTCGGCGGCGGCGCGATGCTGATCTGCCTGATCGCGATCCTGTCGCACCGGTTTCCGGCCGGCGCGGCGCGCGGTCGCGCGTTCGCCGTGTTCGGCGTCGTATTCGGCGCGGGCCTCGGTTTCGGGCCGATCGTCGGCGGCGCGATCGTCGCGGCGTCGAGCTGGCAGTGGGTATTTCTCGTGCACGCGCCGCTCGCGGCGCTCGCATTGCTGCTCGTCGCCGGCGGTGTCGCCGAATCGCGCGACCCGCGCGCGTGCGCGCTCGACATCGCCGGCATCGTCACGCTGACGCTGTCGGTGCTGTGCCTCGCGGCGTTCATCACGCAGGGGCCGTCGCTCGGTTTTTCGAGCGTCCCGTCGCTCGCGCTGGCGCTCGTCGCGATCGTTTCGATGGGGCTTTTTATCGTCGTGGAAAAAAGCGCGCGTGCGCCGATGTTCGATTTCTCGGTGTTTCGCGTGCGGGCGTTTTCCGGCGCGATCCTCGGGGCGATCGGCATGAACGTCAGCTTCTGGCCGTTCATGATCTATCTGCCGATCTATTTCCACGGCGTGCTCGGCTACGGCGCCGTGACCGCCGGCCTGTCGCTGCTCGCGTACACGCTGCCGACGCTCGTGCTGCCGCCGTTCGCCGAACGCCTGTCGGTGCGCTACGGGGTGCGCGTCGTGATACCGGCAGGACTGTTCGCGATCGGCCTCGGCTTCGCGGTGATGCACGTCGGCAGCGGCGGCGCGGCCTGGATATTGCTCGCCGGCGCCGTGCTGGCCGGCGCGGGCATCGGCATCGCGAACACGCCGGTCACGAACACGGCGACCGGCGCGATCGGCGCCGATCGCGCCGGCATGGCGTCGGGCATCGACATGAGCGCGCGCCTGATCACGCTCGCGCTGAACATCGCGCTGATGGGGACCGTGCTCGCGGCCGGCGTGCACGCGGCGTTGCCGGTCGATATCGACGCGGCGCAGCGGCATGCGCTTGCTGCCCGGATCGCCGCCGGCGACCTCGCGGCGCTCGCCGCCGCGATGCCGGCGGCCGACGCGCAAGCCGCCGCGCATGCGGCGCTCGCGCGAGGTTTCGGCGCGGTCATGCTGTACGGTGCGTTCGGCGCGTGGGTGCTGTCGGCGCTCTGCGCGATGACGTTCGGTGCGCGGCGCCGCGCGCCGTTCGCCGCCTGCGAGCGCTAGCGGCGACCGGCCGACGGCGCGCCGCCGGCCGGCGGCGCCGACAGCAGCGCCGCCAGATCCCTGCGCGCCTTCGCGCCGGCCGCGAACTGCGCGCGTATCGGCGCATCGATCTCGCGTGCGAGCGCCTGGGCCTCGTCGCCGCGGCCGGCCGCGGCGAGCGTCAGCGCGAGATCGAGCTTCGCCAGCAGCGGCGGATTCGCGTTCGCGCCGTAGTAGCGGTCGAACGCGGCGATCGCCTCGCGCAGCCGCCGTTCCGCCTGCGGGTAGTCGCCGTGCTCGCGCAGCGCCGCGCCTTCGACGCGCGCGAGCAGCGGAAAGTTGATGTGATTCGGCGGCAGCAGCGTGCGGAACGCCGCCTGCGCGGCGCGTACGTCGTCGAGCGCCTGCGCCGTGTCGCCGCGCGACCGCGCGATTTCGGCGCGGCACATCAGACGGCTCGCGTGCGTCACCCCTTGCGTATCGCCAAGCGCCGCGTCGACCGCGCTCGCGTCGTCGGCGCGCCCGTCGCGCGCGAGCAGGCACGCGAGCGCCACGCGGCAGTTCGCGCCCGACGATTCGTCCGCGTCGTGGCTCGCGGCCGACGCGACGCCTTCGCGCAGCAGCGCCTCGGCTGCGGCATTGTCGCCGTACGTCGCGTGCAGGCCCCCCATGAAGCACAGCGTGCGCGCCGTCAGCGGCGACGGTTTTGCGCGATCGGCCTCGACGCTCGGCGCGAACTGCGCGATCGCGTCGGCGAGCCGGCCCTGGCGTTCGAGCGCGCGCGCAATGCCGGCGCGCGCCGAGCGCTGCTGCTGGCTGTCGGGCTCGGTCACCTGCACGTACTGCGCCTGCGCCTCGCGGAACTGCCGCTCGGCTTCGGCCGGCTTGCCGTCTTCCTGCAGCGCCTGTGCGAGATAGGCGTGCGCGTGGCCGATCAGCGTCGGCCGCCAGACGCTCCGGTCGGCCAGCACGTTCGCGAGGCTGCGTTCGGCGGCGATGCGCGCGTCGTCGACGCGGCCCAGGCCCGCGTACGCTTCGGCGAGCGCGTTGTACGCCTCGCTCGTGCGGCGCACGCGCTCGTCGCCGCGTTCGACGTAGACGAGCGCTTCCTGCGCCGTCGCCAGCGCGAGCGCCGGCCGGTTCAGGCGGCTTTGTATGTGCGACAGGTCGGTCAGCGCCTTGGCGATGCCGCCTTCCGGCGCGTCGGGCTCGGCCTTTTGTACCGCGACCGATTCCTTCAACGCGAGCTCGGCTTCGGCGTAGCGGCCGAGATTGCCGTGCGCGACGCCGAGGATGTACAGCGCATGCGACAGGCGCAGCGTCGGCGCGCGCCGGCGCTCGATCGCGACGGCCTCGGTCGCGGCTTCGACCGTGCGTTCGAACGCGCCGTAGTCGGTGTAGATGCGCCCGAGCGTCGTCAACAGGCGCGCGCGCTGGAACGGCTCGTCTTCGAGGTGGCCCTGCAGTTGCTCCCAGGCCGTGTCGATCATCTGGATCGGCGGTATCGGCCGGCGGCCGGCGTCGTCCGGCGTCGCGTTCTCGAAAATCGACACGAGATAGTCGGCGACGCGATTGCTGCTCGCCGCTTCGATGCGCGCCTGCGCTTCGGCCGCGCGCGCGCGGTCGCGTTCGAGCGCGAGCTGGCGCACGAACACGAGCGACAGCACGACGACGCCGAGCGTCGCCGCGACGCCGTAGCGATGCCGCCGCGCGAACTTGCCGACGCGATAGCGCACGCTGTCGGACGCGGCGAGCACGGGATGCCCGGACAGGAAACGTTCGATGTCCTCGGCGAGCGCTTCGGCCGACGCGTAGCGCCGCGCGCTTTCCGCATGCGTCGCCTTCGCCACGATCCTGTCGACGTCGCCGCGCAGGCGCGCGGTGCGCTCGCCGCTCGTATCGTCGCTCACGCGCGAGAGCTTTCCGTCCGGCGTCGGCGCGCGGTCGGTCAGAAGTTCGTACAGGATCACGCCGAGGCCGTACACGTCGGTCGCCGTGCTGAGCGCTTCGCCGCGTTTCTGCTCGGGGCTCGCGTAGGCCGGCGTCATCCAGGCGCCGGCGGTCTGCGTCGCGTCGCCGGTGTCGTCGAGCAGTTTGGCGATGCCGAAGTCGAGCAGCACCGGTTCGCCGTCGGCGTTGACGAGCACGTTGCCGGGTTTGAGGTCGCGATGGATCACGAGGCGCTGGTGCGCGTAGTGCACGGCGCGGCACAGCTGCTGCACGAGGCGCAGGCGCGCGTCGACCGGCAGCGCGCGCGAGCGGCAGTAGTCGCCGATGGTGCGGCCGTCGACGTATTCGAGCACGAGATACGGCTGGCCGCCGGTCGTCGTGCCGCCGTCGAGCAGGCGCGCGATGTTCGGATGGCGCAGGTCGGCCAGGATCTGGCGCTCGCGCCGCAGCCGCTCGCTCGCCGACTGCGTGGGAATGCCGCGCAGCAGTTTCACCGCGACGCGCAGGTCGTATTCGGCGTCGGTGCGTTCGGCGAGAAACACCGATCCCATGCCGCCGGCGCCGATTTCGCGCACGAGGCGGTACGCGCCGACGCGCATGCCGGCGCCCAGTTCGGGCTGCAGCGTCAGCGCGGCCGCGCGGCCGAGCTGGTGCACGATGTCGCCCGCCGCGTCGCGGTCGGCCGTCGCGAGCGCGAGCGCCTCGCGGCGCAGGTCGGCGTCGGGTTCGGTCGACGCGAGCCAGGCGTCCCACGATTCGCGCGGCAGCGCGACGAGCGCGTCGAACAGTTCCTGCAGGCGTTTCCAGCGGGAGTCGGTCATCGGTCCATGCATGCGCAATCCGACGCGCAGGCTAGCGCGCCGGTTGCGGGTTTGCATAAGCCGTTCGTTACGGTGGCGAGCGATCGGGCGCTATCGTTTAAGCGTCGGCGAGTCGAGGATCGATGCCTGTTCGGTGAACGACTCGAGCGGCAGGATCGTCCGTTCGATGTCGATCAGCGGCCCGAGCTCGTACACGTTGCGGTAGCCGTAGGTGTACAACGCGATAAATGTCGACAAATTCAGCGACGCGCGCGCCATTTTCGACGGGAACGGATCGGGCGCCCGGGAAAAGTTGTTGTTGCAATAGATGAGAATTCGCGTCTCGCGATCGGGCAGGCGTGCCGCGAGCGAGTCGATCGCGATGTCCGTGAACGGCAGGTTCACGGCACCGGCGACGTGCAGCAGGTTGTAGCGGTCCTGGCTGCGCGCATCGAGCACGACCGTGCCGGGCTCCTGCGCCATCGTCAGAAATTCGGCTTCGGTCACGCGGCGTTCGCTGCGGTGCTGCGCGGCTTCGCGGGCGATCTCGAGATAGCCGGGCATGTCGATCGCGGGATTCGCGAGCGCGTAGCGGCGGTCGTCGGTCGGCGGCGGCGACACGTCGGACGCCGCGAACGCGGGCGCGGCGAGCGACAGGAGCAGGGCGGAAACCCGTCGAAGATTGCGCATGGCGATGTTCCGGCAAGCGGCGATGCCGCGGTGACGTCACGCTATGCCGCCGCCGTCGCGCGGGGCAGGCCGCATCGCGTAACGTTTTGCGGTGCGAAGTTACGCAACCGTTACATGCGCGACGCGGCGGCGGTTGCTAACCTCGGCGCATGCAGCGCAAGTCACGCATCCTGATCGTCGAAGACGAACGCGCGATCCGCACCGGGCTCGTCGACGTCTTCGTCTACCACGGCTATGCCGTCGAAGCGGTCGACGACGGCGAGCGCGGCCTCGCGCTGGCGCTCGCCGGCGGCTTCGATCTCGTGCTGCTCGACGTGATGCTGCCGGGCCGCAGCGGCTTCGAGATCTGCGAGGCGATCCGGGCGCGCGACCGCGAACAGGCGATCATCCTGCTCACCGCGAGAGCCGCCGACGACGACGCGATCCGCGGCCTCGCGCTCGGCGCCGACGACTACGTGACCAAGCCGTTCTCCGTCGCGCAGCTCGTGCTGCGCGTGCAGGCGGTGCTGCGCCGCAGCGGCGCGTTCGCGCGGCTCGACGACGCGATCCGCCTCGACGGCGGCGCGGTGATCGACACGCGCAACCTCAGCCTGCGTGACGGCGACGCCGAAGTGCGCTTCACGCGGCGGGAGGTCGACGTGCTGCAATACCTCGCCGGTCACGGCGAACGGCCGGTGTCGCGCGAGGA
The DNA here is from genome assembly GCF_025717065.2 of Tahibacter soli. Taxonomy (GTDB): domain Bacteria; phylum Pseudomonadota; class Gammaproteobacteria; order Xanthomonadales; family Rhodanobacteraceae; genus Tahibacter; species Tahibacter soli. The sequence goes on from NZ_JAOVZO020000018.1 coordinate 1,147,756, forward strand.
ACTATTGCACAAGGTGTGGGGCTACGCGCGCGACAGCGGCATCGAAACCCGCACGGTCGACATCCACATCGCGCGGCTGCGCCGCAAGATCGAGGCCGATCCGAAACAGCCGCGGCGCCTCGTCACCGTGCGCGGCGGCGGCTATCGGCTCGTGACCGAATCTTCATGACCGGTCGCGCGGCGGACACGGGCTTCACGCGGACGCGCCTGCGCGCCGTCGTCGCCGCGTTGTTCTTCGCGCTCGCCGTGCCGGTCGTCGTGCTCGTGGCGCAGGCGCAGCGGCAGATGCGCTTCGAGGCGTTCGACACGTACCGCCGCATGGCCGACGAACTCGCGCGGCGCATCGACGCGTCGCTCGCCCGCGCGATCGACGAAGAGCAGTCGCGCGGCTACGACGACTACGGCTACGCGCTCGGCGGCTTGACGTCGAACGCGACGCGCCTGTCGCCGCTCGCGCGTTTTCCGGCCGCGTCGGCGCTGCCGGGCGTCGCGGGCTACTACCAGATCGACGCGGACGGCCGGTTCTCGACGCCGTGGCTGCCGGCCGGCGACGCGGCGGCGTGGGGGCTCGCGGCCGACGACGTGCGCGACCGCGTCGCCGCGCGCGACGGGCTCGTCGACGTGCTCGCCCGTCACGGCCTCGTCGACGTCGCGCGCACGCCGCTCGCGCAGGCCGCGTTCGACCAGCTCAACACGCCGGCGCAGCAGCAGGCGCTGTCGAACAAGCTCGGTCGCGTCGACGAGCTGCCGCTCGCGCAGAACTTCCCCGCGCCGGCGACGCCGCAGGCCGCGGTCAAACGCGCCGCGCGTCCGGCGTCGACGACCGGCGGCCTGTTCGACAGCGAAGTCGATCCGTTCGAGTTCGCGCTGCTCGACGACGACTACGGCGTGCTGTACCGCAAGGCGTGGCGCGACGGCCGCCGCACGATCCAGGGCGCGCTCGTGCGCCGCGCCGCGTTCGTCGACGCGGCGTTCGCGGCGCCGTTTCTCGACACGGCGCTGGCGCAGGCCGGCGACATGGCGGTCGCGTGGCACGGCGACGTCATCCGCGTCGTCGGCGCGAGCGGCGCGTCCGACGCCGCCACGCTCACCGGCGAGCTGCTGCTGCAGACGCGATTGTCCGCGCCGTTCGACGGATTTGGGCTCGTGTGGAACGTGCGCGAACTGCCGGCCGGGCCCGGCGCGCGCGTCGTCGCCGTCGCGAGCGCATCGACGCTCGCGGTGCTCGTCGTCGCGTGCCTGCTCTTGTATCGCGCGGGCCTGCGCCAGATCGCGCTGGTGCGGCAGCAGCGCGATTTCGTCGCGGCCGTCAGCCACGAGTTGAAGACGCCGCTGACGTCGGTGCGCATGTACGCCGAAATCCTGCGCGAAGGCTGGGCGAGCGACGAGAAGAAGCGCGAGTACTACGACTTCATCTGCGACGAAAGCGAACGCCTGTCGCGCCTCGTCGCGAACGTGCTGGCGCTCGCGCGGCTCGAACGCAGCGAGTTCGCGCTCGAACGCAAGCCGCATCGCGCCGAAACGCTGATCGACCTCGTACGCTCCAAGGTGCAGCGGCAGATCGACGAGGCCGGTTTCGCGGTGCGCTACGACGTCGATCCGGCGTGCGCCGCGCGCACGGTGAACGTCGACGCCGACGCGTTCGTGCAGATGTCGATCAACCTCGTCGACAACGCGCTGAAGTTCGCGCGGCACGCGGCGCGGCGCGAGATCGCGATCGGCGTCGCGCCGCACGGCGCCGCTTCGCTGCGGTTCTTCGTGCGCGACTACGGTCCCGGCGTGGCGCCGTCGCAGCGTCGGCGGATTTTCGAGCTGTTCGCGCGCGGCGACGACGCGCAGGCGCTGCCGGGCACCGGCATCGGCCTGGCGCTCGTGCAGCGTCTCGCGCGGGCGATGGACGGCGAGGTGGATGTGATCGCACGCGAACCCGGCGCGGAGTTCGGCGTCACGTTGCCGGCGGCCGACGTCTCATCGGGTGCGTGAGAGGTCGCGTAACGTCGCGACACTGACAATCGTCTGCCTCGCCGAACCGGAACTCGTCCACCCACGGGAGAACGCGCCATGCCGCTGCAGCCGCATCTCGAACGTTGCAGAAAATACCTCGACCGCTGTCGCTTTCATCCGGAGGAAAAACGCATCCTCGCGATCGGCGACTCGTGGCTGTCGCTGCCGGGCAACCTGTGGCCCGGCAAGAACGTCGTGGAGCTCCTCAAGGACCGCGAGTGGACCGCCTCGCACGGCGCGCGGCCGATGAACGTGCTGAGCTTTGCGCATCCCGGCAAGGAGCTCAAGCACATGGCGCGCGACATCGACCTGCACCAGGGCCTGGCGTTCCTGCAGGATCTCGGCGACCGCCGCCGCATCGAGTATCGCTTCGAGGCCGTCATCGTCACCGGCGGCGGCAACGACATCCTGCCGTTTCCCGATCGCTACATCGGCGGGCCTCACGGCACCGGGGCGATCCTCGAAGGTCCGCTGTCCGCGGCGATGGACGACATCACCGCGTCGTGGCGCGACCTGCTCAAGCTCGTCGCGCCGTGGGAATGTCCGGTCATCGCGCACGGCTACGGCCCGGTGACGCCGACGCGCAAGAGCGGCGACATCATCATTCCGTTCCTGGGCATCGGGCCGTGGGTCGGCAAGTACCTGCTCGACGAACTAGGGCTGACCGTCGCGCGCGGCAAGGAACTGATCGGCGCCGTGATCGATCGCCTGAACGCGACGATGGACGCGATCGACGGGCTGACGTGGTTCGACGCGCGCGCCGTCGTCGACGCGATCGCGCCGGCCGACTGGCACGACGAAATCCACTTTTTCGAGCCGGGCTGGAAAAAGCTGACCGAGCGCTGGCTCGAAGCGATCGACGCGGCGATCGGCCGTGCGCCGGTCTCGGCCGTCGCGACCGCGCGCCGCGCGGGACGCCGCAAGGCGGTCGACCTGACGCCGCAGTTCAAGGCGCTGAGGCCGTTCACGCGCGACGCGGTGAACGAGGCGCTCGCGCGCGACGAAGCCGCGCCGAAACGCGCGGGGAAGCGCGCCGTCGCGAAGAAGGCCGTCGCGAAGAAAGCCGCCGCGAAGAAGCCTGTCGCGAAGAAGGCCGCGACGAAGAAGGCGAAGCCGCGGCGCTAGCGGTTCCCGGCATCGACCGCGTCGCGTATTCTCGTCCGGGCGCCGCCCGGCGCGGATACGCAATGTGGAATAGGGAACAACGATGCCGCGCCAGTACAACGCAGGGGGAAGGGCGACGCCCGGCGGCGGTCCAGGCGAACGGCAGCCGCCCGGGCGTCAGAGCCTGCGCCAGCGCTTCGGCGCGCTGCGCAATCTGCCGCCGTTCCTGAAGCTCGTCTGGGCGACGAGCCCGACGCTCGCGTTCGCCACGTGCGCGCTGCGGCTCGTGCGCGCGCTGCTGCCGGTCGCGACGCTGTTCGTCGGCAAGCTGATCGTCGACGAGGTCGTGGCGCTCGCGCAGGCGCATCACGCCTACGCGGACGCGCGCGCGTGGCTCGCCAGCGGCGTGCTGACGAAGCTGTGGTGGCTGCTCGGCGCCGAACTCGGCCTCGCCGTGCTCGCCGACGTGCTCGGCCGTGTCGTGTCGCTGATCGATTCGCTGTTGTCCGAGCGCTACACGAACGCGATCAGCGTGCGCCTGATGCAGCACGCGGCGACGCTCGATCTGGAAGACTTCGAGGACAGCGAACTGCAGGACCGCCTCGAACGCGCGCGGCGCCAGACGATGGGCCGCACGACATTGCTGTCGCAGGTACTCGGGCAGGCGCAGGACGTCGTCACGGTCGCGAGCTTCGCGATCGGACTCGTCGCCTACGCGCCGTGGCTGATCGCGCTGCTCGTCGTCGCGCTCGTGCCCGCGTTCGTCGGCGAGGCGCATTTCAATGCGCAGAGCTACACGCTGAACTACACGTGGACGCCCGAGCGGCGCGAACTCGACTACGTACGCCAGACCGGCGCGAGCGTCGAGACCGCGAAAGAGGTCAAGATCTTCGGCCTCAACGATTTCTTGATCCGTCGCTACCGCGAACTCGCCGATGCGTTCTACCGCGCGAACCGGCGTCTTGCGATCAGGCGCGCGGGCTGGGGCGGCCTGCTCACGGCGATCGGTACGGTCGGCTACTACGTCGCGTACGCGTTTCTCGCGTGGCGCACCGTGCGCGGCGATTTCAGCATCGGCGACCTGACGTTTCTCGCCGGTTCGTTCCGCCGGCTGCGCAACCTGCTCGAGGCGCTGCTCGGCAGCTTCTCGCAGGTGGCGGGACAGGCGCTGTACCTCGACGATCTGTTTTCGTTCTTCCGGATCGAGCCGGAGATCCGCTCGCCGGCGAATCCGCGGCCGTTCCCGCAGCCGATCGTTGCCGGCCTCGTCTTCGAGAACGTCGGTTTTCGCTACGAGGGCGCCGAGCGCTGGGCCGTGCGGCATCTGGATCTTGCGCTCGCCGCCGGCGAGGTGATCGCGCTCGTCGGCGAGAACGGCGCCGGCAAGACGACGCTGGTGAAACTGCTCGCGCGATTGTACGACCCCGACGAAGGCCGCATCCTGCTCGACGGCCACGACCTGCGCGAATACGACCTCGCCGAACTGCGCGCGAACATCGGCGTGATCTTCCAGGACTTCGTGCGCTATCACCTGTCGGCGGCCGAGAACATCGCCGTCGGCCGCATCGACGCGCGCGACGATCGCGCCCGCATCGAAGCCGCCGCGCGGCGCAGCCTCGCCGACGAAGTGATCGGCCGCCTGCCGAAAGGCTACGACCAGCAGCTCGGCAAGCGTTTTCGCAGCGGCGTCGATCTTTCCGGCGGCGAATGGCAGAAGGTCGCGATCGCGCGCGCGTACATGCGCGACGCCCAGCTCCTGATCCTCGACGAACCCACCGCGGCGCTCGATGCGCGTTCCGAATACGACGTGTTCCAGCGCTTCAAGGAACTGTCGGAAGGCAAGACCGCCGTGCTGATCTCGCACCGCTTCTCGACCGTGCGCATGGCCGATCGCATCCTCGTGCTCGACGCGGGGCGCATCGTCGAATCCGGCACGCACGCGCAACTCGTCGCGGCCGGCGGCACCTACGCGGAGCTGTTCGAACTGCAGGCGGCGGGCTATCGCTGACGCGCCCGGTCGGGCGCGTCAGCGACGGTGGTCAGAACGTCACGCTCCAGCTGTCGATTTTGCCGACGTCCTGGTTCGCGTTGTCGTTCACGCGCAGTTTCCACGTGCCGTTGAGCGCCTCGCTCGAGAGGTTCAGCGTCACCGTCTTGTTGATGTTGTCGGTGCCGCCGCCGGTGCGGTTGTGGAGGTTGTACAGCGAGCCGTCGGGCGCGACGAGGTCGACTTTCAGGTCGCCGATATACGTGTGCACGATCGCGATCGACACCTGAGCGTTCGTCGGCGCGTTGCCGGTGCGGCCCGACACCGCGATCGGACTTTCGACCGTCGCGTTGTCGTTGATCGCGTAGTCGGCGGTATTCGTATACGTCTGTACGCCGCTCGCCGTCACGGTGACGCTGCGGCTCGTCGCGTTCGTCGCGCCGTCGTCGTCGGTGACGGTGAGCCCGACCGTGTACGTGCCGGCCGCGGCGTAGGTCTTCGCGGGATTCGTCGCGGTCGACGTCGTGCCGTCGCCGAACGTCCATGCGCGCGAAGCGATCGTGCCGTCGCTGTCGGTCGACGTGTCGGTGAACGTGGCCGTGAGCGCGTTCGTCGCGACCGAGAAGTTCGCGGTCGGCGGCAGGTTCGCCGGCGGCGTGCCCTTGTTGCAGGTGCCGCTGAACGTGTCGGTGAACGTGCCGCCGGCGCGCGGCACGAAGTCGCCGGTGTAGCCGGTCGCGGTCAGCGTGAGCTTGAGCACGCCCCAGGTATTGGCGTTGCTCTTTTCGAGCAGCGGATGCGTGCCGGAGAGGCCGTAGAACGCGCGACCGCCGGTGCCGACGAGCACCTGCCGGATGCCGTCGCTCGCGGCGGCCTGGCTCGGATTCATCTTGCCGTAGCGCTGGTAGTTGTGGTCGTGGCCGACGAGCACGAGATCGGCCTTCGCGGCGTACAGCGCATCCCAGAACGGCTTGACCTGGCTGTAGCCGGAGTAGTTGCCGCGGCTGACGAGCGGGTGGTGGAAATAGGCCGCCGTGCACGGCTTCGTGTTCGCCGCGAGATCGGCCTTGAGCCAGTTCACCTGCGTCGTGGCGACGGTGCCGCCGGACATCGTATTGAGCGCGATGAAATGCCAGTCGCCGACGTCCCAGCTGTAGTAGCCCTTGCTGCGGTCGCCGGCCGGGCCGGTCTGCACGCCCACGCCGTTGAAGTAGTCGAAGTAGCCGCTCGCGTTCGTCGTGTTGTAGTCGTGATTGCCGGGGCTCGGGCTCGTCAGCGCCTTGAACCGGCCCCACGTCGGCGCGTAGCGGTTGTTGTACTCGGCCAGCGTGCCGTTCGAGTATGCGTTGTCGCCGGCCGTGAACACGGCGGTAGGGTTGATGTTGACGATGAGATCCGACGTGCCCGCGCACGCGTTGCCGCTCGAATCGCAGATGTCGCCGGCGCCGGCGACGACGACCGTCGACTCGGCCAGCGGCAGCGTCCCCGCTTCGTAGCCGTCGATCGCATAGCGGCTGTCGCGGTCGCCGAAATACGGATAGATGTCGACGCAGTCGCCGCGCAGCGCGCGCATGTGGAACGCGCGGTCGTTCCATTGCCGGCCTTCGAACGTGTAGCTGTCGCCTTGCGAACTCGTGACGACGAGCGAATCGTAGCCGTCGAGCACGAGTTCCTTGAACCCGAGGCGTATCCACTGCGCGCCGGGTTCGCACACGCGCGTCGGCGGCGCGGCGCGCAGCGGCATGGCGGGCTCCTCGACGCGTTTGCGCACGGCGGTGTCTTCGGCGAGCTGCACCACGCGTTCCTTCGCCGCCGCGGCTCCGGCCGCGAGCGTCAGCACTGCAACTGCGATCGCGCGACGCACGCGCGAACCTTCCGAACGGACCGTCATCGTCATCTCCCTGGCTAGCGGTGGCTTGCGAAAGAAACTGCAGAACTGCAACGGGCTGCCGTACGCTCCCTCCCCGGAGCGAGTCGCTTGACGATCCGTCGGCAGCGGCGCGTATCATCGGGATGCCGCGCCGGACGAACCGTGGCCGCTGTCACAAGCCGGCGGTCCGCGTGCGGGCAAAGCGCGATTCTGTACTTCGATATATTGCCGTTTTTAGACAACGGCGCGCGCTCGGGGCGTGCGCCAATCGAAAGGATCGATCCAAACGATGATCAATCGTCAACGCCGTCGGGTACTCGCCGGCATGGCGACGGCTGCCGCTGCGCTGGCCGCCGCCATGGCGTGGCGCCGCCGCGCGCCCGCGGCGCCGGGCGCGGTCGACGCGTCGCCGGTGCCGCCGCCGCCCGAGCGTTTCGCGCGCGCGCTGCGCGTGCCCGGCCGCGACGGGCTCATGGCCGAGCTGGCGTTGAACGCACCGCTGACGGTGCATGCGCGCGACGCCGCGTTCGCGATGTTCGACGGCGCGCCGACGCGCGTGTGGCATTACGCCGCGTCGATCGGCGATCGCGCGCCGGCCAATCCGCTGCTGCGCGCGCGCCGCGGCGACACGCTCGACGTGCGCCTCGTCAACGACCTCGCCGAAGCGACGACGATCCATTGGCACGGTCTCGCCGTCGACGAGGCGAACGACGGCAGCGGCCTGCACCCGGTCGCACCGGGCGGCGAGGCGCGGTATCGCTACACGATCGACAATCGCGCGGCGCTGTACTGGTATCACGCGCATCCGCACGGCCGCACCGGCCGGCAGCTGCAGTTCGGCCTCGCCGGACCGCTGCTCGTCGAGGACGACGAGGAACGCGCGCTGCGTGATCGTCTGGGCCTCGCCTGGGGCGAGCGCGACCTGCCGCTGTTCATCGCCGACAAGCAGGTCGGCGACGACAACGCGATCGTCTACAAGGACGGCGCCGACGACTGGATCGGCAACCGCGTGCTGGTGAACTTCACGCCCGAGCCGCATCTGGACGTCGTACCCGGGCTGTACCGCCTGCGCATCGCGAACGCGTCGAACGCGCGCATGCTGCGCCTCGCGTTCGCGGCCGGGGACGGTCTGCTGCCGTTTCGTCTGATCGGCACCGACGGCGGCCTGCTCGCGCAGCCGTGGCTCGTCGACGACGTCTTCGTCGCGCCGGCGCAGCGCGTCGACGTGCTCGTCGACTTCGGCACGCGCGCCGCGGCGTCGGGCGCGGGCGAGCGCGTGCTGCTGCGCAGCCTCGCGTACGTTGCGATGGAGAACGAGGACGAATCCGGCGCGTTCGCGCGCGATCCGATGGGCGATCATCCGGGCGCCGCCGCGATGGGCGAGGCGATCGACCTGATGGAATTTCGTATCGGCGGCGCGCGTCCGCCGCGCGTCGACGTGCCCGCGCGGCTGTGCGCGTTGCCGCCGCCCCCGGCCGTCGACGGCTGGCCGGTGCGCGCGTTCCGTCTGCGCATGGACGCCGAAGGCCGCTGGTTCATCAACGACTGGAACTTCCACGACACCGGGCACGAGCCGGTGTTCGCGGTGAGGCGCGGCACGCGCGAGGTGTGGGAGATCCGCAACAGCATGACGAGCATGCCGCATCCGATCCATCTGCACGGTTTCGCGTTCCGCGTCGTGTCGCGCAGCATCAGCCCGCCGGACGTGCGCGCGCGCAGCGTCGATGCGAACGGGCTCGGGCCGCAGGATCTCGGCGTCGGCGACACCGTGGCGGTCTGGCCCGGCGAAATCGTGCGCATCGCGCTCGACTTCTCGCAGCCGTTCGCCGGCACGCAGCGCTACATGTTGCATTGTCACAATCTGGAGCACGAGGACATGGGAATGATGCTGACGTTCGCGGTGGTCGACGCATGAGTGCGCGCGGCCTGGTCGTCGCCGTCGCGGCGCTGCTCGCGGCGGGATGCGGTTCGCGGGACGGCAAGGCCGTGCCGGGCGCGCCGATCGCGCTCGACACCGATCGCGCGAAAGAGAGCTACGTGGTTGGGCTCGACATCGGCCGGTCGCTCGGCTCGGTCGGCGACGACGTCGACATCGAGGTGGTGATCGCGGCGGTGCGCACGGTGCACGCGCGCGGCAAGCCGCTGCTCGACGACGCGCAGGCCGACGCCGTGCGCACGGCGCTGACGCGCCGCCTGCGCGATCGGCGCGCGGCGGCGCAGACCGCGCTCGCGGCGAAGAACCGCGGCGAGAGCCAGGCGTTCTTCGCGCGCAACGCGAACGCGCCGGGCGTCGTCGCGACGGCGTCGGGCCTGCAGTACCAGGTGCTGCGGCAAGGGCAGGGCGCGTCGCCGAACGGCGACGACACGGTGCGCGTGAATTACGTCGGCGCGCGGCTCGACGGCGCCGAATTCGAAAGCACGTATGCGACGGATCATCCGGCCGAGTTCGCGCTCGGCAAGGTGATGCCGGGGCTGCGCGAAGCGCTGTCGCACATGGCGGTCGGCGGCAGGCACCGCGTCTGGATACCCGCGGCGCTCGCCTACGGCGACCGCGGCGTGCCGGGTCAGATCGAGCCGGACGCGGCGCTCGTGTACGACATCGAGCTGCTGGAGATCGCGCAGCCCTGAGTCGGCAGTCGCAGTGCACGCTCGGACTCGCGGCGGGGTGTCGTCCACGTGCGCGATATCGTGTGTATCTCGCATGAACGAGCGTTTGAAAACGCGGTGACCGATTGGCGCCGAAGGACTAGCATTCCGTTCAAGGGGGAGTCATGGACCGAAGGAGTGTTCCCCCGTGCCAAGCAACAAAGTAAAAACGTATCGTAGTATCGCCGCACGTACGCTCGCCGCCGCCGTCGTCGCCGCGCTTGCCGCCACGTCGCACGATGCCGCCGCGAGCGCGTTTCAGCTCAAGGAAAACAGCGTCAAGGGACTCGGTCGCGCGTTCGCCGGTTCCGGTGCCGCGCCCGACGACGCCGCCGTCGTCGTCAACAATCCCGCCGCGATGAGCGAAGTCGACCGCGCGCTGTTCCAGGCCGACGTCACCGCGATCCAGTTCAGCACCGAGTTCAGCGGCGGCGGCACCGACGCGGCCGGCCGCCCGCTCACCGGCGGCGACGGCGGCAACGGCGGCGTGACCAAGCCCGTGCCGGCGCTGTACTACATCACGCCGGTGGCCGACCGCTGGCGCCTCGGCCTCGCGATCACCGCGCCGTTCGGCTTCGAGACCGAATACGACGCGGGCTGGGTCGGCCGCTACAGCGCGTACAAGTCGATGTTCCAGACCGTCGACCTGACGCTGTCGGCCTCGTTCGCCGCGACCGACTCGCTGTCGATCGGCGCGAGCGTCGTCGCGCAGCATACGAAGGCCGAACTGACGCAGGCGATCGACTTCGGCGCGATTCTCGCGGGCGCCGGCGCGCCCGTGCTGCCGCAGTCGCTCGACGGCCGCGGTCGCGTCGAAGGCGACGACTGGGGCTACGGCTGGGGCGTCGGCATCCTGTGGAAGCCGACCGACGCCGACCGCTTCGGCCTCAACTTCCATTCGCAGGTGGTGCACAAGCTCTCCGGCACCGGTTCGTTCCAGGTGCCGGCCGCGGTCAGCGCGATCAATCCGGCGCTCGGCAGCACGGTGTTTTCGACGACGCCGGGCGTCGCGGGCTTCACCACGCCGGCGAACGCGACGGCGAGCTGGTGGCATACGCTCAACGATCGCGTGAGTTTCGGCGCCGACGTGGGCTATACGCGCTGGTCGACGTTCAAGAACCTCGTCGTCGACTACGCCAATCCGGCGCAGCCCAACACGGTCGAACATTTCGACTGGGAAGACACGTGGTTCGGTTCGATCGGCATGGAATACCGCCTCGACACCGCGTGGACGTTGCGCGGCGGCCTCGCGGTCGACGGTTCGCCGACGCAGCTCGAAACGCGCTCGCCGCGCGTGCCGGACGGCACGCGGCGCTGGGTGTCGGTCGGCGTCGGCTACACCGCGAGCGAAAACACGGCGATCGACTTCGGCTATGCGCACCTGTTCGTCAACGACGCGAACGTCGCGACGGCGACGGCGACCGGCAATCGCCTGGCCGGCACGTTCGACAACAGCGGCAACTTGCTCGGCGTGTCGGCGCAGTTCAAGTTCTGACGATGCTTGAAAACCCTCTCCCCCGACCGTGTCGGGGGAGAGGGTAGGGTGAGGGGGCGACGCCGGACTCTGCGTCGCGCTCGACGAAGTGCGACGCGTTTCCCCTCACCCCGGCCCTCCCCCCAAGCGAGCTAGGGGGAGAGGGAGTGCGGCGTCGCACGAACGGTTACTTTTCAACGCCCGACCTCACACAGGCATGCAACTCTCGCGCACCACAAGCTCGACCGCCGCGATCGTACGCTGCGGTTCCGGCGCCGTGCCCTCGACGCGCGCGAGCACGAGTTGCGCGGCCTGCCGGCCGCGTGCGCGCGGATCGGCTGCGATCGTCGTCAGCGGCGGCGCGGCGAGTATCGCCTCGGGAATGTCGTCGAAGCCGGTGACCGCGAAGTCGCGACCGGGATGCCGGCCGCGCCGCACGAGGCCGAGCATGAGGCCGAGCGCGACCGCGTCGTTGTAGCAGACCGCCGCGGTGGGCGCGGGTTCGCGCGCGAACAACAGGCCGGTGCGCGCGGCGGCGTCCATGCGTGTCGGCGCCGATTCGATCAGCCAGTCGTCGTCGACGGCGATGCCGACGTTGCGCAGCGCGTCGGCGTAGCCGGCGCGGCGTTCGCGGCACGAGCTCGAGTCGGCATGGCCGCCGAAGAACGCGATGCGCCGATGGCCGAGCGCGAGCAGGTGCTCGGTCGCCAGGTGCGCGCCGCGGCGATTGTCGAGGCCGAGAAAATCCCAGGGCGAGCCGGCGAGTTCGCGGTTGAACACGAGCACCGGCGTGCGCGGTCCGACGGCGCGCGCGAGCGCCGCGGCGTCGCTGCCTTCGGCCGGCGACAGGATGATCGCGGCCGGATCGTGCTCGATCAGCGAGCCGACCACCGCGAGCTGGCGCTCGGGCGATTCGCCCGTGCTGCCGAGCAGCGTCACGTAGCCGGCCGCGGCGAGCGCCTCGTCGACGCCGGCGGCGAACTCGGCGAAGAACGGGTTCGACAGGTCGTTGACGACGAGCGCGACGCTCGACGACACGCGCCGGCGCAGGTTCGCCGCCGCGCGGTTGTAGACGTAGCCGAGCCGCGCCATCTCCGCTTCGACGCGCGCGCGCGTGTCGACGTGCACGAGCGGACTGCCGCGCAGCACGAGCGAAACGGTCGCGCGCGAGACGCCGGCGGCGCGCGCGACGTCGTTGAGCGTCAGGCGGCCGGTGGAATTCTTGCGTAAGTTCAAAAGTAAAGTCCCGATGGCTGCGCGCCGCGCCCGATCGCGGCGGCGCACGATGTTAGCGCAATGCGAAGGAAAACCGATGGGGCTTGCGGCGTTCGCGCCGGCGATTTATAACGATCTAAATTCGTCGTAGCGAGTACGCACATGATCGCAGGCACTTTCCGCGCCGCGTCGCCGCGCGCGTTTTTCGGTTTCGTCGCCGGCTGCGCGCTGGCGTCGGTCGCCGGCGCGGTGGCGGCCGTCACGCCGGCGGAGCGCGGCGAGGCCGCGGTCGCGGCCGTCGATCCTTTCATCGGCACGGGCGGCGAGGGGCATACGTTTCCCGGCGCGGTCGTGCCGTTCGGCATGGTGCAGCTGTCGCCCGACACGCAGTTGAAAACCCGCAAGGAAGGCTACGGCTGGGCCGCCGGCTACCGTTACGACGATCGCACGATCTTCGGTTTTTCACATACGCATTTTTCCGGGACGGGGCACTCCGACCTCGGCGATTTCCTCGTCATGCCGACGACCGGCGACGTCAGGCTCGAACCGGGCGACGCGGCCGTGCCGGGCAGCGGCTATCACTCGCGCTTCGATCACGCTACCGAGCAGGCGCAGCCGGGCTACTACGCGGTGACGCTCGACGACTACGGCGTGCGCGCCGAACTCACGGCGAGCGCGCGCGTCGGCTGGCATCGCTACGCGTTTCCCGAGGGCAAGCCCGCGCACGTGACGCTCGATCTGCGGCCGAGCATGTACGACTATCCCGGCAAGGTGTCGTGGGCGCGACTGCGCGTGCGCGCGGACGGCACGATCACCGGCATGCGCGAAACGCGCGGCTGGGCGCCGGGCCGGCAGTTGTACTTCGCGCTGCGATTCTCGCAGCCGCTCGCCGGCCACGCGCTGCACAACACCGAGAAAGACGTGCCGTACAAGGGTTTCGCGCCGCCGGCCGCGAACGCGCCGGAACTGCGCGCGCAGATCGAAGGCCGCCAGCTCGTCGGCGTGTTCGACTTCGCGTCGAAGGGCGCGCCGCTCGTCGCGAAGCTCGCGATATCGCCGGTGGACGAGGATGGCGCGATCGCCAACCTCGACCGCGAGGCGCCGGGCTGGGATTTCGACGCGGTGCGCACGGCCGCGCGCGCGCAGTGGGCGCAGGCGCTCGGCGTGTTCGAAGTCGCGGCGCCCGACGCCACGCGCAAGGCGTTCTTCACCGCGCTGTACCACACGATGATGGGGCCGAGCCTGTTCATGGACGCCGACGGCCGCTACCGCGGCCCGGACAACGCCGTGCACGCGGCCGACGGTTTTACGAACTATTCCACGTTTTCACTGTGGGACACGTACCGCGCGCTGCACCCGCTCCTGACGCTGATCCAGCCGCCGCAGCGCACGAACGACTTCGTGCGCTCGCTGCTCGCGGCGCGCCGCCACAGCGCCTACGGCATCCTGCCGGTGTGGGCGTTCCACGGCCTGGAAACGTGGTGCATGATCGGCTACCACGCGGTGCCGGTGATCGCCGACGCGTACATGAAGGGCATCCGCGACTACCCGCTCGACGAGGCGCTGGCCGCGATGGTCGCGAGCGCGACGTACGCGCCGTACGGCGGTCTCGAAAGCTATATGAAGCTCGGCTACGTCGCGATCGACCGCGAAGGCGAGGCGGCGTCCAAGACGCTCGAATACGCGTTCGACGACTGGACGATCGCGCAGGTCGCCCGCGACATGGGCAAGCGCGACGTCGCCAGGCGGTTCGACGAGCGCGCCGGCAACTGGCGCCACGCGTTCGACGCGAAGACGGGCTTCATGCGCGCGCGCAAGTCCGACGGCAGGTTCCGCGAACCGTTCGACCCGACCGCGAGCGGCTACGGCACCGACTACACCGAGGGCAACGCGTGGCAATACTCGTGGTACGTGCCGCACGACGTGCATGGCCTGATCAAGGCGCTCGGCGGCGACGGCAAGCTCGTGGCGAAGCTCGACGCGGTGTTCGACGCGAAGGTCGACCCGAAACTGTTCGAACACATGGAAGACATCACCGGCCTCATCGGCTGGTACGCGCACGGCAACGAGCCGAGCCACCACGTGGCGTACCTGTACGACTACGCCGGCCAGCCGTGGCGCACGCAGGAGCGGCTCAAGCAGATCGTCGACAGCCAGTATCACGCGCGGCCCGACGGGCTCGCCGGCAACGACGATCTCGGCCAGATGTCGGCGTGGTACGCGTTCACGACGCTCGGCTTCTATCCGGTCGCGCCGGCGAGCAACGAATACGCGATCGGCCGGCCGTTCGTCGAGCGCGCGACCTTGCACCTGCCGAACGGCAAGACGTTCACGGTGCGCGCATCGCCGCTCGACGACGCGCATCCCTACGTCGGATCGGTGACGTTGAACGGCAAGCCGCTGGCGACCAGCGCGCTGCGCCACGAGGACATCGTCGCCGGCGGCGAACTCGCGTTCACGATGCAAGCGCAGCCGAACAAGGCGTGGGCGACGTCGCGCGACGCGCGGCCAGGGCGCCGGATCGGGCTGTGACCCTCGCGGCGGACTCTGCGCTGACGAACCGGAACGGGTCGTCGCCCGGCTTGATGCCTGACGCAAGTTATATTTTTCCATTTTAGTATCCGGCGCGCTGCCGCCTTGCGCGCCCGGTGTCGCGCGCGCGAAAAGATATAAATGGAATATGCATGAGATCGGCGGGCGCGGAGCGGCGCCGAAAAGAAAGCCGCCTGGGTAGGGCAGGCGGCTTGTAAGCCGGCCGACCGACGTTGGAGGACGGGGGCGGGCGGCGCGCAGATTACGCGGCGCGTGTTGCAGTTCGACGACGGCCGCGCGACAGGCGCGTGAGGCCGCGCGGCGTACGCGCCGCTGCGTCCGGCGGCGGACCGCAACAACGCCGCGCGATTTGTGGCGGTCGCATGACGGCCGATTTCGAGTCGTCGCAAAGGTCTCGGCGGGTACGCAAAGTGTCCGCGTCGTGCGGCGGTCGCCCGACTGCAATAATTCGGTAACCCCACGGCAATACGCTTCGCGCGATTTTTGTCTGCCCAAGGGGCCACGCAATGAAAACGCAGGTACGCAGCATCCTTGCTCTCGCCGTCGCGGCGGCCATCGCGCCGGCGGCGCACGCCGAGATCGCGATCGACGTCATCAACGGCAGCGAAATCAGCCTCGAAGGGCTGATGCAGGCTGACGGCAACTGGTATCACAACGACCGCGCCGACCTGAACGCCGCGAGCCCGCCGGGCCGCGACGGCGCCGACACCGAATTCGACATGCGCCGCTCGGAAGTGATCCTGAAGGGCAAGGGCGGCCGCTTCGACTGGACGCTCGGCTTCGACGGCAAGGCCAACAAGTGGCTCGACGCGAACATCAAGTGGAAGCTCGGCACGAACTACGTGATGGCCGGCCAGTACAAGCAGCCGAACAGCCTGGAAGAGCTGACCAGCACGCGCCACAACGATTTCATCTCCAAGGCGATGGTGACGAACCTGTTCGGCGTCGCGCGCCGCACCGGCGTCGCCTACGGCGACGACAAGACCAACTGGGGCTACAACATCAGCTACTTCGGCCGCGAGCTGACCCGCAATCTCGCGCAGGGTCCGGGTTTCGGCGGTCGCGTGTACTGGGCGCCGGTGCTGCAGCCGGGCAACGTGTTCCACCTCGGTCTTTCCGCGGTCGACTTCGACGCCGACCAGGTCGGCGCGCCGGACAGCTCGCGCCTGCGCGTGCGTCCCGACGCCGACCTCGCCACGACGCGCCTCATCGACACCGGCAACATCGCGAACGCCGACCGTCAGCGCACCTTCGGCGTCGAAGCGGCGTGGATCGGCGGACCGTTCAAGGTGCAGAGCGAATACATGCGCTCGCGCGTGAGCCGCACCACGAGCGCGCCGGACTTCACCGGCGACAGCTGGTACGTCTACGGCGTGTGGAACCTGACCGGCGAAACCTGGGGCTACAAGGCCGGCCTGCCGACGACGAACCTGCCGGACGAACCGTCGTCGGGCATGTGGCAGCTCGGCGTGCGCTACGACGCGACCGATCTCAACGACGGCGTGATCAAGGGCGGCGAAGAAAAGAACGTGACGCTCGGCGTGAACTGGTACTACCGCTCGAACTTCAAGTTCATGCTGAACTACGTGAAGATCAACAGCGACAAGTACCTCGCGAGCGCCGGCCGCGAAGTCAGCGACGATCCGAGCATCGTCGAGGCGCGCGCGCAGTTCTACTGGTAAGCGACGGACGCAGGGACTGCGACCAAAAGGCCGGGGCGACCCGGCCTTTTTCATGAGACCTGAAGCCGGGGCCGATCCCGATTTTTCCGGGGTCGCAGGAATCGGAGTGCCGTGCGAGCCCGCCCGCGCGATGCTGGCGCCGTCTTCAACGGAGCCGATCATGCATACCGATATCCGACACGCGCCCGGCGAATACGTCGACGTCAACGGCACGCGCCTGTGGGTCGAGCGCGAAGGCGCCGGCGATCCGCTGGTGCTGCTCGCCGGCGGCCCGGCGAATTCGCACGTGACGTTTCATCCGGTCTTCTCGCAACTCGCCGATGCCTGCGAGGTCGTCTACTACGACTATCGCGGTCGCGGACGCAGCGACAAGCCCGACGATCCGCGCGCGATCACGTTCGACGGCGACGTCGCCGATCTCGAAGGCCTGCGCCGCGCGCTCGGCTTCGAACGCATGCACCTGTACGGATTCTCGTACGGCGGGCTCGTCGCGCAGGCCTACGCGCTCGCGCATCCCGGGCGCGTGTCGCGGCTCGTGCTCGCCAATACGCTGTACAGCGCGTCGATGTGGCAGGCCAATCACGACAACATCAACGCCGAACTCCAACGCCAGTTTCCCGAAGTGTGGGAGCGCATTCTCGCGCTGCGGGCGCAGGGGCATCGCTCGTCGAGTCCCGACATGCAGGCGCTGTTCGCCGTGCACGGGCCGCTGACGCGCTGGTACGACGCGAGCCGCGCCGCGACGCTGCCGACCGAGCCCGGGTCGCCGGACAAGACGCTGTACTTCGCGTTCGTCGGCGACGACATCGATTTCGAACCCGGCGGCGAAGTGGCGAAACTGCCGGATTTCCGGCCGCGCCTGGCGGAGCTTGCGATGCCCGTGCTGATTCTCGCCGGCCGCTACGATCGCGCGCTGTATCCGAAGCTGCAGCTCGATTTCAAACGATACTGCCCGCAGGCGCGCTTCGTGATGCTCGAAAAGAGCGGCACGTTCGGCCACTTCGAGGAGCCCGAAACGGTGATGCCGCTGTTGCGCGAGTTTCTCGCGTAGCGGCGCTGCGACCGCGCGTCGCACGACGCCGGCGCCGCGTCGTGAGTAAAGTAGCGCCATGACCGACCTTTCTTCAGGCCTGTTGCGCACGCTCGCGGTGCTGCGCTGGTGGGCCGTCGCCGGCCAGGCGCTGACGGTGGCGCTCGTCGTGCACGCTTGGGGCCTGCCGCTCGCCGCCGCGCCCTTGTGGGGCGGCATCGCCGCGCTCGCGGCGTTCAATGCGTGGGCGTCGTACCGCGCGGCGACGAGCGTCGCGGCGAGCCATGGCGAAGTGCTCGCGCACGTCGCGGTCGACGTCGTCGTGCTCGCCTGGATGATCGGCTGGAGCGGCGGCGCGATGAATCCGTTCGCCTCGCTGTTTCTGCTGCCGATCGCGTTCGCCGCGGTCGCGCTGCCGCCGCGCCGGGTCGGCGCGACCGTCGCGCTGTGCGGGGCCGGCTACGCGCTGTCGGCCGCGTTCGGCGTGCCGCTGCCGCACGCGCACGGCCTGCTCGGCGATTCGCTCGACCTGCACCTGTGGGGCATGGCCGTGACGTTCGTGCTGTCGGCCGCGGTCGTGGTGTACTTTTTGACGCGCCTCGCCGCCGCGCTGCGGCAGCGCGAGCGCGAGCTGGCGCGCCTGCGCGAGCAGTTCGCGCGCAACGAGGGCATCGTCGCGCTCGCGACGCACGCGGCGTCGGTGGCGCACGAGCTGAACACGCCGCTCGGCAGCCTCACGCTGATGCTCGAGGACCAGCTCGCCGACGCGCCGCCCGGCAGCGCGCAGCGCGACGACGTGCTGCTGATGGCAACGCTCGTCAACGCGTGCCGCGACCGCGTGCGCGAGCTGGCGGCGCCGGCGGACCTCGCGACCGACGCGCGTCCGCTGGCCGAGCGGCTCGACACGATCGTCGAGCGCTGGCGGCTGCTGCGGCCGGCCGTGCGGCTCAATCGCAGCGGCGTCGTCGCCGACGGCGCGGTCGAACTCGACGCGGGTTTCGGCCACCTCCTGCAGGCGCTGCTCAACAACGCCGCGGACGCGAGCGCGAGCGCGGCGTCGATGCAGGTCGACCTGCACCTGGAAAGCGCCGGCTCGCAGCTCACCGGCGCGGTGCGCGACTACGGGCCGGGCTTCGAGACGGCCGAACCGCTCCTGCCCGGCACGCTGTTTCGCACGACCAAGCCCGACGGCCTCGGCGTCGGTCTAGCGCTGTCGCACGCGACGATCGAACGCCTGGGCGGCGAGCTGTCGATGGAGGCGGCCGACGGCGGCGGCGTCGTCGTGCGTTTTCGCCTGCCGCTGAAGGAAGACGCATGAACGGACTTTTGATCGACGACGACGAGGTCTACGCGCGCGTGCTCCAGCGATCGCTCGAGCGGCGCGGCCTCGCGCTGCGCGTGGCGCACAACGCGCACGACGCGCTCGACCTCGCGCAGGCGTCGCCGCCGGATTTCGCGTTGGTCGATCTGAAGCTCGGCGGCGAATCGGGCCTGAACCTGATCGCGCCGCTGCGCGCGCTGCGCGCCGACATGCGCATCATCCTCGTGACCGGCTACGCGAGCGTCGCGACCGCGGTCGAGGCGATCAAGCGCGGCGCCGACAACTACCTGCCGAAACCGGTCACCGCGGCGGCGCTGCTGCGCGCGCTGCATGACGAGGCCCCGCTCGAGGAAGCCGAGACGATGACGCCGCTCTCCCGCCTGGAATGGGAGCACATCCAGCAGGCGATGCAGGCGTGCGACGGCAACGTGTCGGCCGCCGCGCGCCTGCTCGGCATGCATCGCCGCTCGCTGCAGCGCAAGCTCGCCAAGCGCCCGGGGCCCGAGCGCCGGCTCGGCGAAGCCGACGCCTGACCCCGGCGGTTCTCAGCGATCCGCGAGCGGCGGCAGCGCGGTCGGTTTCGGATCGAACCAGCCCGTGAAATGCGCGACGAACGCGTCGAGGCACGCGGTGTCGTCGGCGTCGGATTTCAGGCACCGGATCTGCCCGCTGCGCGTGGCGGCGTCCCACGCCTCTTTGAACTGCGCCTGGCCGCGCGCCTCGGCGAGCAGCAGCGCGTCGAGCGCGGGCTTGGTCATCGAGATGCCGTAGTCGGTCGCGGCGACTTCGGATTCCGACAGCGCCGCGCCGCGCGGCGTTTCCTCGATGAACTCGGCGATGCCGTAGCGCACGTGCAGCACGTAGCCCTGCGCGCCGAAACCCTGATTGCCTTCGACCGGAAACCAGAAGCCGAACGTCTTGTCGATCGCCTGCTTCGCCGTGATCTCGGCGCGCAGCCGCATCGTCAGCGAGTTGACCCAGCTGCCGGCCGGCAGCGCGCCGATCACGCCCGGCGCGACGAGGCCGCCCTTGATGTCGCTCGGCAGCGGCAGTCCCTGCAGTTCGTGCGCGGCGGTAATGTAGAAATTGCGCCAATTGGGATTGAGTTCCGGTTCGGCGAGGCCGAGGAACGCGCGCGCCTTGAGTGCTTGCGCGGTCTTGAGCGCCGGCGACGACGGCGCCGCGTCGGGCGCCGACGGATCGGCGTACGCGCGCACGACGATCGTCGCGAGTTCGGCGGCCCATTCGTACTGCGCGACCGATTCGGCTTCCTTGCCGGCGGCCTTGAGCGCGTCGGCTTCGGCGAGCGCGTCGGCCGACGCGCGGTTGACCGCCGCGTCGCCGCAGATCATCGCGCCGTTCGCACCCTTGTCCGGCACGCACATCAGCGCGAGCGTCTTCTGTGCGAGCCGCTTCGGCGGCGTCGGCCGCAGCGCGACCGGATCGGCCTGGTACCAGCCGACCGAACCGACGTAGATCTCGCGCACCGCCTGCACGACCGAACCGTAGAACGGGCGCAGGTAGTCGCGCGGATTGACGCAGTCCTGCTTCGGCGGCACCGCCTGGTGCGGCGGCACGACCGGCGTCGCGCCTTCGGGACAGCGGTTCGCGCGCACCTTCGCGTTCTTGATCGGGCGCACCTCGTCGAGATTGCCCATGAGGTAGTCGTGCTGGCCGGCGGTGAGATAGATGTCTTCGACGAGCGGCGCCAGCTCGTTCATCGTGTAACCCTTGTTCATCCAGCGGATCGTCTGGTCGTGCGTGAACTGGATGGCGTCGCGGAAGTTCTTGAGCAGGCGCTGGATGTTCGCCGCCTCGCACAGCGGCGGGCCGTGGCTCGGCAGCATGCACCACGCGTCGAACTGCCGCAGCCGGTCGACGCTCCGGAACCAGTTCGTCGGATCGCGATACGCGGTACCGCGCAGGCTGTAGAGATTCGGAAACGACGGACCCTGGATCACCTCGGCCGACTGCAACAGGCCGGGACCGCTCCAGTCGTCGTCGGCCGGCGGATCGCCCTTGCGGTTGCGCCGGTCGGGCAGGAACACCGCGAGTTCGTCGTTCGTTTCGCTCGGCACGTAGACGAGCTGCATCTGCACGCCGGCCGCGATCACCTTGAGTTCGTCGCTGAAGGTGCGCGAGGGCATGCGGTAGCTGCCGTTGACGAGCACCTTCTTGCCGTCGACCTCGATCACCGCGCCTTTCTCGGCCGGTCCGATGCCGCTGTTGACGTGGTTGCGCGGAATGAAGCTGCCGTACATGTACGACGAACGCGCGTCGATGATCGTGCCGGTGACGAGCGCGGTCGTGCCGACGCCGTCGTTGATCTTCGCCTGGCCGATCACGGCGACGCAGTCGCGCGCGTCGGTCGCCGTGTCGAACAGCGTGTCGGCGCCGGCGACGTTCGGATCGGCGACGGGGCAGGGCGGCCGGTCGGCCGCGCCGAGCCAGCCCCAGACGCCGAACGTGTGGTCGATGTGGTTGTGCGTGTAGATCACCGCGCGCAGCGGCAATCGACATGCCGCGGGCACCGGCTGGCCGAATTCGTACGCGGGGCAGCGCGGCAGCACGCCCTGTTCGCGAAACGCGCGGACCGTGCGGTGCGTGACCTCGGGATTGCCGAGCGTGTCGATCACGATCAGCTCGCGATTGCCATTCGCGTCGCGGTTCGGGCCTTTGATCAGAATCGTGTTCGCAAGGTCGAATCCGACCGCGCTGTACACCTCGTAGCGCAGGTCGGCGGGGTAGCGCGGCAGCGGGTAGTGCTCTTTGGCCAGATCGTAGATTTTCGCCGGCGAGAACCAGTTGGAGTGCTGCGCCAGCAGCGTGTTGGCCGGCACGATGCCGACGTCGGGCGCGGGGCGCGGCTTGTCCGACGGTGCGGCGAACGCGGGCGGGCCGGCGGCAAAAACGCCGATGAGCAGGGCGGCAAGACGGAGTCGAAGGCGCATCGGAACCTCGGCGCGACAGGGCGGGAGCCCGCACGATAGGAGCGCTTCGGGTAAATGTCTACAAAGATCATTGGTCGCGAAAATAAAAAAACGGCGGCCGGAAAACACGATCGTTCCGGCCGCCGGTTTGCGCTTGCTTTCGATTCGGGGCTCGCGTCGCCGCCGGACCTTACGCCGTCTGCGTCGCCGCGACGCGACCCTTGAGGATGAATCCGCAGCGCCGCATGCCGGCCTTGAGGAGCGACGCGTATGAGGCCTTGTTGTGGATGTTGCAGCGCGCGGCCGGCACGCGGCCGGCGAGATAGCACTGCTTTTTGACTTCCTGCAGCAGATAGCTGCCGAGGCCGCCGCCGCGCGCGTCGGGATCGACCTCCGTGTGCAGGTCGGCGAACGGTTCGTTGTAGTGCGTGGCGAAGCCGCCGGTCGCGATGACCTTGCCCCGGCGTTCGAGCACGTAGTCGCCGACCGGTTCACCGTGGTGTTCGAACACGGCGTCGCCGTCGCGGCGCCGGCGGAACGCGACGCCGGGATGGGCGAGGTCGGTCGCCGCGTCGTCCTCGAACAGCATCACCTGCGCGTTGATGTCGTGCGCGAACTCGTACAGCATCGAGGCGAGCAGCGGTTCGTTGCTCTGGCATTCGACATGCGCGGGCTGCGCGGTTTCCAGAAGCTCGAGAAACAGCGGCGCCATCGCGCGGCGCCAGCCCGGCAGCACGTAGAACTCGAATACGGTGTCGCGCGCGGCTGCCTCGCCGCCGTTGATCGAGCCGTAGCCGACCTCGGCGCCGTCGCAGCGCAGCAACCAGGTGTCGCTGTGCCCTCGTTCGTGCCAGGCGTGATAACGGATCTGGCAATTGGTTTCTTGCAGAAACTGCCGGCGCAATGAAGCAATCGCCTCGATGCCGGCTTTGACGGCCGTGATTTTCATGCTTGAGCCTGGACGATTGGCGGACCCCTCCCCCCATCGCACTGCTGTGCGACAGCGCCAGTTACCGAAAGCGCCGCCGTAGCGACGCTCCGGATATCGCCGACTGTTCCGCGTTTGGTCGTCCGCGGCAAGCATAAAAGCTTTGTCAATTCGTGAACAATTGAAACTCCGTGCGCTTGTGCAGGGACAATGTGTTGACTATGTGAAATTCCCGGTGCAACCGACCGGTTGGCTCGTGCTCAGAACCGAATGCGCGCGATGGTCTTCGTCACCGTGACGCCGTCGATCGTGTAGCGCAGTTGCGCCCGGCCCGCGGCGCCGTCGGTGCGTTTGAACACGATTTGCGCGTCGCCGACGATATTGGCCGAGCCGCTACCGGTGTCATACGGCTGCGCCGACCACGGCGAACCGCTGCTCGCGACGACTTTGCCCTGCCACGTCGTCGCATCGACCCAGCCGCCGCCCTGCAGCGTGTACCAGCGCGGCTGCCGGCTCGCATCGAACACGTACAGGGCGCCGAACAGCGCGCCGCCGAACGCCGACTGCTGCAGCGACAGGCCCCAGCCGCTCTCCGCGGGCGTCCACCACAGGCCCGAATAGTCGGCAACCGGGTGCGGCGTCGGCGGGTACTGCATCGTATGAACCAGCGGCTGCACGTCGAACGTCACTCGCTCGCCCGGTGTCGTCTCGGGTTTGCGCACGACTTCGACCGTGTAGCTGCCGGCCGGAAACGCGCCGAGCTGGATCTCGTACGGCTCCTCCGGCGGGTTCGGCGCGCAGATTGCGGCGATCTGGCGGCCGATCTCGACGCGGATCGTGCCGCCGGACGCGGTCACGGTCGTCGTCAGCGGATCGAACTCGCACGCCGAAAACGCGGTGACGAGGTGCACGCGCTCGAACGGTGCCGGCGACGCCGGTTCGACGCTCGCGGCAAACGCGGGCGCGGCGGCCAGCGACGCGGCAATCGCGACGAGTGTGTTCCTGGATTTGGCGACAATGGACGAACGCGGCATGACGGCTTCCTCGTGACGTATGGATCGGTGCACCCTCGCATCCAGCGACGGTACGGCAAGCCGCGGCGTCGCAGCCGTTCGTCGGATCGCATTCGGCGCTTCCGGTTTTCGCAGAATTTGCGCGCTCGCCCGCCGCGAGCGCGCCGCACCGACCGGCTACACTCGCGGTTGGTTCGACGAAAGAGCGCGACATGAACGACGGAAAGATCGTCCGCATCGGCGGCGCATCGGGATTCTGGGGCGACAGCGCCGTGGCGGCGCCGCAGCTCGTGCGGTCGGGCCGGATCGACTATCTCGTGTTCGACTATCTCGCCGAAACGACGATGGCGATCCTCGCCGGCGCGCGCGCCAAGGCGCCCGAACTCGGCTACGCGACCGACTTCGTCGACGTGGCGATGCGCGCGGTGCTCGCCGACGTCGTCGCGCGGGGCATCAAGGTCGTCAGCAACGCCGGCGGCGTCCATCCGCGTGCGTGCGCGGCGGCGCTCGCGGCGCTCGCGCGCGAGCTGGGCGTCGAGGTGCGTGTCGCGGTGGTCGAAGGCGACGACGTGTCCGCGCAACTGCCGGCGCTGCGCGCGGCCGGCCGCCGCGACCTGTTCAGCGGCGAGGCGTTGCCCGAACGCGTGCTCAGCGCGAATGCGTATCTCGGCGCGCTGCCGATCGCGCGCGCGCTGTCGGCCGGCGCCGACGTGGTGATCACCGGCCGCTGCGTCGACAGCGCGGTGACGCTCGGCCCGCTGATCCACGAATTCGGCTGGAATCTCGACGACTACGACCGCCTCGCGGGCGGCAGTCTCGCCGGCCACATCATCGAATGCGGCTGCCAGGCGACGGGCGGGCTGTTCACCGACTGGGAAAGCGTGCCCGACTGGCCGGCGATCGGCTATCCGATCGTCGAATGCGCCGCCGACGGCAGCTTCGTCGTGACCAAGCCGCCGGGCACCGGCGGCCTGATCGCGCGCGCGGCGGTCGCCGAACAGCTCGTGTACGAGATCGGAGATCCCGGCGCCTACGTGCTGCCCGACGTCGTCTGCGATTTTCGCGACGTGCGCATCGACGCGATCGACGCCGACCGCGTGCGTGTGAGCGGCGCGCGCGGCTTGCCGCCGCCGCCGACGTACAAGGTGTCGGCCACCGCGCCGGACGGCTGGCGCTGCGCAGGCACGCTCGTCGTGATCGGCATCGACGCGGCCGCCAAGGCGCGCCGCACCGGCGAGGCGATCCTCGCGCGCGTCCGCGCGCTCTTCGCGCAGGCCGGCATCGACGATTTCCGCGCGACGCATATCGAAGTGCTCGGCGCGGAGGCGATGTACGGGGCGAACGCGCGCGGCGCGTCGCGCGAGGTGATGCTGCGCGTCGTCGCCGACCACGCGCGCCGCGACGCGCTCGAACGCTTCGCGCGTGAGATCGCTCCGGCCGTGACGTCGTGGGCGCCGGGCACGACGAGCCCGGCCGGCGGGCGGCCGTCGGTGACGCCCGTGATCCGGCAGTTCGCGTTCGCGCTGGAAAAGAACGCGGTCGTGCCGTCGTTCGAATTCGACGGCGAACGCAACGGCGTGGCGGTGCCGCCGGGCGGCGAGCGCGGCGTCGCGCGCCCGCTCGCGAGCGAGCCTCCGGCGTTCGACGACGCCGGCGAGGCGACGGTCGAGGTGCCGCTGGTCAGGCTCGCCTGGGCGCGCAGCGGCGACAAAGGGGATTTGTCCAATATCGGCGTGATCGCGCGCCGATCCGAATGGATGGGCCTGATCTGGCGCGAAGTGACGCCGGCGAAGGTCAAGGCGTATTTCGCGCACCTCGTGCGCGGCGACGTCGAGCGCTGGTATCTGCCGGGCATCGCCGCGATGAATCTCGTGCTGCACGGCGCGCTCGACGGCGGCGGCCCGGCGTCGCATCGCATGGACCCGCTCGGCAAGGCGATGGGGCAGATGCTGCTGGATATGCCGGTGGCGGTGCCGAGGTCGATCGCCGACGCTTTGTAGGCGGAGCAGGCCGCGCCATTGAAAATCGGACTCCCTCTCCTCCGCGCTTGCGCGGGGAGAGGGGCGGGGAGAGGGGGCGGCGCTTGGCTCTGCCTCGCTCTCGACGAAGTGCGACGCGTCGCCCCCTCACCCCAGCCCTCTCCCCCAAGCGAGCTTGGGGGAGAGGGAGCGACATCGCCGCGAGTGAAACAATGAGACGCGTTTCAACACTGCAACGCAACTCGCGACTGCGCTAAACGACACGGTCACAATCGCCGCCTACCGTGCGCGCCTTCCGACGTCCGTTCGAGACGTCGACAAGGACCGTACGCATGACCGCCACTTCCCGTCGCGACTTTCTGCGCGCGCTGGCCGCTACCGCCGGCGCCGCCGGCGTCGGCAGCATCCTGCCCGGCGTCATCCGCGACGCGCTCGCGGTGCCCGCCGCGCGCGTCACCGGCACGATCGCCGACGTCGAGCACGTCGTCATCCTGATGCAGGAAAACCGCTCGTTCGATCACTACTTCGGCACGCTGCGCGGCGTTCGCGGCTTCGACGATCCGCGTCCGATCGCGCTGCCGGGCGGTGCCAGCGTGTGGCAGCAGCCCAAAGCGTCGTCGGGCTACGTCATGCCGTTCCGGCTCGATACCGAATCGACCGGCGCGCAGTGCATGCACGACATCGACCACAGCTGGAAGGGCACGCACGACCGCTGGCGCGGCTTCGACCGCTGGGTGCGCGAGAAGGGCGCGATGTGCATGGGGCACTTCACGCGCCGCGACCTCGAGTTCTATTACGCGCTCGCCGACGCGTTCACCGTGTGCGACGCGTATTTCTGCTCCGTGCACGGGCCGACGAACCCGAACCGCATGCATTTGTTCACCGGCACGAGCGGCCTGGGCGTGTACCGTTCCGGCAACTTCTGCGTCAACAACGTCGACGACGGCAACTGGACCGGCGACGCGTCGCGCGACAACCCGGCGTTCGACGCGTTCGACTGGACGACCTACGCCGAGCGCCTGCAGAACGCCGGCGTGAACTGGCGCGTGTACCAGGAGTACGACAACTACGGCGACAACTCGCTCGCGTACTACCGCGCGTTCCGCGGCCTCGATCCGGCATCGCCGCTGTACCGGCGCGCGCGCGCGATCGTGCCGGGTTCGACGCAGGCGAACGCGTACACCGCGCGCGGCGAGCATCTCGTCGCCGAGTTCGCGCGCGACGTCGCGAACGGTACTTTGCCGCAGGTGTCGTGGATCGTGCCGTCGTACATCATGTCCGAGCACCCCGAAGCCGCGCCGTCGTACGGCGAGGCGCTGTCGGCGCAGCTGCTCGCCGCGCTCGCGGCGAATCCGGCGGTGTGGTCCAAGACGGTGTTCATCATCACCTACGACGAGAACGGCGGCTTCTTCGACCACATCCCGTCGCACGTGCCGCCGCTGACGTCGGCGCTCGGCCGCTCGACGGTCGCGACGAACACCGAGAACTACGGCGGCGTGCCGGTGGGTCTCGGCATCCGCGTGCCGACGCTCGTCGTGTCGCCGTGGAGCAAGGGCGGCTTCGTCAACTCGCAGGTGTTCGATCACACCTCGGTGCTGCGCTTCCTCGAAGCGCGTTTCGGCGTCGCCGAACCGAACATCGGCGCGTGGCGCCGCGCGGTGACGGGCGACCTGACGAGCTGCTTCGACTTCGCCGCGCCCGACGGCGCGTGGCCGATCCTGCCCGACACGAGCCAGTACATCGCGAACACCGATCTGTCGTGCCAGCTCGGCGCACCGACCGCGCCGGCCGAGCCCGCGCTGCCGACGCAGGAAGCCGGTCTGCGTCCGGCGCGGGCGCTGCCGTACGAGATCACCGTCAACGGCCGCGTGGACGCCGCGACCGGGCGCTACTGGCTCGATTTCGTCAACGACGGCGCGGCCGGCATCGGCCTCAACGTCTACGCGGCGAACCGCACCGACGGACCGTGGTACTACACGCTGGAAACCGCGACGGAGCTGTCGGACTACTGGAGCGCGCGCAGCGTCACGAGCGGCGTCTACGATCTGGCCGTGCACGGGCCGAACGGTTTTCTGCGCGAGTTCGGGGGCAGCGTCGAGGCGACCGCGAATCCCGAAGTCGTCGCGCTGTACGACACGATCGCGAACGCGCTCGTGCTGCGCCTGACGAACACCGGCAGCGCCGCGTGCGACGTGACGCTCGCCGCGAACCGCTATTCGAGCGCGCCGCCGCGGACGTTTGCGCTCGCCGCGGGCGGCAGCGCCGACGCGTTCGTCGACCTGTCGGCCTCGGGCCGCTGGTACGACCTCACGCTGACGTCGAACGCCGACGCGCAATGGCGCCGCCGGCTCGCGGGCCACATGGAAAACGGCGCGGCGAGCATCAGCGACCCGGCGATCGGCACGCGCAGCGACCGGTTGTTCGTCGACAGCTTCGAGGCCGCATGAGCTTTGTCAAGGATTGCACGATGAAACTTCTCTGCTTTTTCGCGGCGCTCGGCTGCGCCGCCGCCGCGAACGCCGGCACGCTGTCGCTCGACCGCGGCAGCTACGAGATCGGCGACACGATCACCGCGACTTACACGACCGACCAGCCGGGCGATCTGAACTGGCTCGGCGTCTACCGCCAGCCCGGCAACGGACCGGTGAACGGCGTCTACGTCGGACCGTCGATCGTCTGGACGTACGCGCCGACGGCGAGCGGCACGAAAACGCTCGCGACATCGACGCTGACGCCGGGCCGTCACGTCATGTATTTCCTGCTCAACGACGGCTACGTCTCGACCGCGACGCCGGTCGAGTTCGACGTGGTGCCGCGGCAGACCGATACGAGCCTCGCGTTTCTTGCCGGCGCGATCGCCGAACGCAACGCGCGCGTCGGCGACGCCTACGCCGGCAGCGTGCGCGGTGCGGCGCGCGCGCCGGCCGCGGCGACGCTGACGTACGCGAAAAACGGCGGACCCGCGTGGCTCGCGGTCGCCGCGAACGGCGACCTGTCGGGCACGCCGGGCGAGGCCGACATCGGCGACAACGCGTTCGCGCTGACGGTGTCCGACGGCACCGGCGCGAGCGCGTCGGCATCGCTCGCGATCCGGGTGCGCGCGGCCGGCGAGCCGGTCGTCGACACGTTGCGCGTCATGAGCTTCAACGCGTGGCAGGGCGGCAGCCGCGTCGACGCAGCGCGCGACAAGCAGCGCCGCATCGTGTTCGCGCAGAACGCCGACGTCGTCGGCATCCAGGAAGATGCGGGCACCGCGCAGGCGCTCGCGACCGCGCTCGGCTGGTCGCATCGCACGCTCGGCGGTCTCGCGATTCTCAGCCGCTATCCGATCGTCGGCGAGGCGCGCGCCGACTTCGGCGGCGGGCCGATCGCGCTCGGCGTGCGCGTGCGCGTCGCCGAGGCGCCGCCGCAGGAAATCGTCGTCTGGACGACGCAGCTCGCGTACAGCCCCTACGGCCCGTACGACGCGTGCTTCGGCGGCTACCAGGCGGCCGATCTCGTGCGGCGCGAAAACGAATCCGGCCGTGTCGCGGCGATCGACGCGACGCTCGCGGCGATGCAGCCGCAGATCGCCGACCGCGCGCTGACCGACGTCGTGCTGACCGGCGACTTCAACGCGCCGTCGCACCTCGACTGGACGGAAGCGACGAGCGCGCAGCACTGCAATGCCGGCGCGGTGGCGTGGCCGGCGACGCGCGCGGTCGAGAATGCGGGGCTCGCCGACACGTACCGCGCGGTGCATCCGGATGCGGCGGCGCAGGCGGGCAATACGTGGTCGCCGATCTATCCGCAGCACGGCGGCGCGAGCGGCAAGGACGAGCCGCAGGATCGCATCGACTATGTGTTCCACGCCGGCGACGACTGGCGCGCGGCGGCATCAGAAAGCGTCGTGATCGGCACGCCGGCGGCGTATCCGAACGTGGCGGCCAACGTGTGGCCGAGCGATCACGCGGCGGTGGTGACGACGTTCGACTATGTCGCGACGGGGGATGCGGTGTTCGTCGATGGATTCGAGGATGTGGCGCGGCTGGAAGAATAGCGGCTGCGGTCGGTTCGCTGCGTTCGTCGGCGGCGTTCGCGTGCACCGTATCATGCCGCCGTTCGTAGGGTTGTCGCTTCGGCGGAGGCTGGGGGCCAGTTTTTGATGTTGTTGTTGACGTTGACGGTCGCTTCGTCGTTGTTGTTTGGCTTTCGACAAAGCGTTTCGCCCGCCTGCCGGCGGGCGAGTCACTTTCTTCGACTGGCCGAAGAAAGTAACCAAAGAAGGCCACCCCAACTGCCGCGCCCCTCCGGGCATCCTGCCCTGCGGGGACCGCAAGCGCCCGGCGGGGTCCGCCGATGGTCCATCCTGGACCGCGGCGGACGACGCACATCCGTGTGCGTCCCCTGTCGGGCCTGATCACCGGGCACTTGCTCGCGGCAGATGGGGCCCCGGGGAAAGCGGGCGGCTTCCTGCCGCCAGAAGCAACGGCAACAGCAACAGCAACAGCAACGGCAACGGCAACGGCAACAAGAGCGGCGACGTTGGAGGCTGCGGCTTCGCTGTTTCTTCGCTTGTCATACCGGCGCAGGCCGGTATCCAGCTTCTAGGCTCGGTTTTCGCCGACACCGAAAAGCTGGATACCGGCCTTCGCCGGTATGACGGCGTTGTAGAAATGCCGCGCTTTGGCCGTTGCAGTTGCCGTTGCTTCTGGCGGCAGGAAGCCGCCCGCTCTACCCGGGGCCCCGTCGGTCGCGGCGAGATTGCGGAGGAAAAGCCCGCGCAGCGGGTGCGCGCAGGGATGCGCGCAGTTCGTTGACGGGCCATGGATGGCCCATCAACGAACCCCGGAGCGATCTCGCGGAGTTTGCGGGCATGGATGCCCGCAAACCGCGGCCGTCGGGGTGCCCTTGGAGGGTGCAGGGAGGGGTTGGGCAAGCAACCTCTCCTTGCTCGCTCGCGGCAGCGAGCGAAACGCTTTGTTCAACGCCAAGCAAAAGCTACAAAGCGACAAGAAAAAGCTGGACCCCAGCGTTCGCTGGGGTGACGAGCCAAGAGGGCGGGCGGCAGCGAGCGAAACGCTTTGTCCAAAGTCGGGCAAAAACTACAAAGAGACAGTCAAAAGCTGGACCCCAGCGTTCGCTGGGGTGACGAGCCAAGAGGGCGGGCGGCAGCGAGCGAAACGCTTTGTCCAAAGCCAGGCAAAAACTACAAAGCGACAGTCAAAAGCTGGACCCCAGCGTTCGCTGGGGTGACGAGCCAAGAGGGCGGGCGGCAGCGAGCGAAACGCTTTGTCCAAAGCCGGGCAAAAACTACAAAGCAACAGTCAAAAGCTGTACCCCGGCGTTCGCTGGGGTGACGAGCCAAGAGGGCGGGCGGCAGCGAGCGAAACGCTTTGTTCAAAGCCAAGCAAAAGCTACAAGGCGACAATCAAAGGCTGGATCCCAGCTTTCGCCGGGATGACCAGCCAAAAGACCGCGAGCCAGGAGCGCGAAGCGCCACCAGGAGAGTTACTGCATATTCCACCCATGACTGACGATCAACGACTGCCCCGTGAGCGCATTGCTCTGGAACCCCGCGAACAGCAGCGCGACTTCCGCGACGTCGGCCACGGTGGTGAACTCGCCGTCGACGGTTTCCTTGAGCATCACCTTCTTGATCACGTCGGCTTCCGACAGCCCCAGCGCCTGCGCCTGTTCCGGAATCTGCTTGTCGACGAGCGGCGTGCGCACGAAGCCCGGACAGATCACGTTCGCGCGGATGCCGTGCGGGCCGCCTTCCTTCGCCACCGTCTTGGCGAGGCCGATCAGCCCGTGCTTCGCCGTGACGTACGGCGCCTTGAGCACCGACGCTTCTTTCGAGTGCACCGATCCCATATAGATGATGCTGCCGCCGTTGCCGGCCTTCTTCATCTGTTTGATGCACGCGCGCGTCGTCAGGAATGCGCCGTCGAGATGGATCGCGAGCAGCTTCTTCCACTCGGCGTAGGTGAAGTCTTCCACCGGATGCACGATCTGGATGCCGGCGTTGGAGACGAGAATGTCGACCGTGCCGAACGCCTGCACGGTCGCGGCGACGGAGACGTCGACCTGCACTTCGTCCGTCACGTCGACCGCGACGCCGATCGCCTGGCCGCCGGCATGGCGGATTTCCGCGGCGGCGGCCTCGGCCGCGTCGATGTTGAGATCGGCGATCGCGATCTTCGCGCCCTCGCGCGCATAGCGCAGCGCGATGGCCTTGCCGATGCCGCTCGCGGCGCCGGTGACATAAGCGACTTTGTCTCGAAGTTGCATGGGGATCTTTCCTGTCTGGGAGGTGTCAGGGCTTGCGCGTCAGGTCGTACTGCGTGACGCCGTCGTCGAGTCCGCTCGACTTGAGCCACTCGGGGTGGTTGATCGTGTCGCACATGTCGCGCCTGCCGGCGTCCCAGTGCTCGCGCACCGACGTGCGCGAAAATTCGTAGTCCTTCGATTCGAGCTCGTAGGGCTTGTGCCGGTAGATCAGCTGCACGATGTCGACCGGCGCGCTCTTGAGCGCCGCGACCATCGCCTGTACGGCCGGCTGCTTGCGCGTGGCGGCCGGCAGGCCGGCGAGGATTTCGCGCAGCGCCTGGCGCTCGTTCGCGATCTGCGCCGCCTTGTCGCTGTTGTAGCGCGTGCGGCTCGAGTAAAGAATGTCCTTCTGCCGCTGCGCCACTTCGGCGAGATTGCGCGGCAAGAGGCCGCGCGCGGCGAAAAGATCGACCTGCAGCACGAGGAGGCTCCTGCCTTCGCGTGCGTCGAGCACGTACTGCAGCGGCGTGTTCGAGACGATGCCGCCGTCCCAGTACGCTTCGCCGTCGATCTCGACCGGGCCGAACGCCGGCGGCAACGCGCCCGACGCGAGGATGTGCTCGGGGCCGATGCGGCAGCGGTGATTGTCGAAGTATTCCGAGTTGCCGGTACGCACGTTCACCGCGCCGACCGACAGGCGCACGCGCTTGTCGTTGATGAGGTCGAAGTCGACCAGCGATTCGAGCGTGCGCTTGAGCGGGGCGTTGTCGTAGAACGACAGCGCGCGCGGATCGCCGTCGGGCCGCAGCCACGCCGGGGGCACGCGCGGTTCGTAGAAGCCCGGCACGCCGGCGAGGGCCGACCACATCGCGCTCAGCTGGTTGAACGCCAGGCGCGGCTTTTCCAGCGCCTCGCCGAGCCACCCGATCGCCGCGTGCAGCGACGGCGGCTGCAGATGCGAGGAGACGAGATCCCAGAACTCGCGCAGGCGCTCGACGCGCCGCTGCGGCGTGTTGCCGGCGATCAGCGCCGCGTTGATCGCGCCGATCGACACGCCGGCGACCCAGCCCGGCTGGTAGGCGGTCTTGTGCAGCTCCTCGTAGACGCCGGCCTGGTACGAGCCGAGCGCGCCGCCGCCCTGCAGGACGAGGGCGATGCCGTCGTAGTCGCGCGT
The DNA here is from genome assembly GCF_025717065.2 of Tahibacter soli. Taxonomy (GTDB): domain Bacteria; phylum Pseudomonadota; class Gammaproteobacteria; order Xanthomonadales; family Rhodanobacteraceae; genus Tahibacter; species Tahibacter soli. The sequence goes on from NZ_JAOVZO020000018.1 coordinate 1,180,918, forward strand.
GATGCTGGGGTGCTTCTTGGCGGTCATCGGGACGTTCTTCGGCGCTGACCGCGAGGGTAGTGACGCGGTGCAGCATTGTCGAGGGGCCGGCTGCCGGGCCGCCCTCGTACCAAAGGACGACTCGACAGCGGCCGGCGGTCGCCGGCGCGTATGGCCGAGTCCGCCGCGATGCCCGTACGAACCGCGCCCGAGCATCACCCTTTGCATACCGACTGGGCGGTACGTTGAAACGATCCATGTGCCTTTAAACCCGAATTTTCGGGGTCCACCGAATTTCACGGCACTTTCACAATGCCGGCAAGACTTTGCGGCATTGACGCAATTTCCACATTCGGAGAGTGCAGCATACAATTGGTTGAAGTATGTTCGTGTCGAGTTTGTTCGTCGTTTCACGTATCTATCGGGGGTTTTGTCCGAAAACCGGGGAGGAAGCTATGCGTTTTGCACGAGCAAGTGTTTTATTGGGGGCGATCGTCGCATCGGGGGCGGCGGTTGCGGGTACGCCGGGGTTCTGTAATTCGGCGGCGATCACGATCAACGATGCGGCCAATGCCAGTCCGTATCCGTCCGCCGTCACCGTGGTCGGTGCGCCGGGCAGCATCACGGGCGTCACGGTCAGTCTGAACGGCGTGACGCACGCGTTTCCCGACGACCTGAGCATCGTGCTCGTCGGGCCGACCGGCGCGGCGCTGCTGTTGCAGTCGGGCGCCGGCGACTCCGCATCGGCGCTGTCGGGCGTCAGCTACACGTTCGCCGATGCAGCGGCGGCGCAGCTGCCCGACCTCACCGGCTGGGCCCCCGGTTCGTACAAGCCGACCAGCTACTACGGCGGCGGCGACAATTTCCCGGCGCCGGGTCCGGGCGTGACGTACGGCAACCCGGGACCGGGCGGCGGCGGCACGGCGACGCTCGCCAGCGTCTACAACGGCACGAGCGCCAACGGCACCTGGAATCTCTACGCGGTCGACTTCGCGGCCGGCGACGCCGGACAGATCTCCGGCGGCTGGTGCATCGCGTTCACCGGCACGCCGGTGTCCCTGCAGCAGTTCACCGTCGAATGACCGGGAGAGACGACATGCGCACAATGATATTTTTCGCTGCGGTGACGTTCCTCGCCGCGTCGACGGCGCAAGCCGCCAAACCCGTGACCGAAGCCGACCCGGCGACGCCGTCCGTCGCCGCCTGGCGCACCTCGCAGCATCCCACGACGCCGCATCGCGCGGCGCCGGGTCCGCAGGGCGGGCCGGTGTCGTTCAGCAACGCCACCGCCATCACGATCACCGACTGTCCGAATCCGTGTCCCGCGTCGGGCCAGGCCGCGAGCCTGTATCCGTCGCCGATCGTGGTGTCGGGCGTCACCGGCGTCGTGCAGCGCGTTTCGGTCACGATCAACGGTTTCTCGCATGCGTTTCCGGCCGACACCGACTTCCTGCTCGTATCGCCGTCGGGCCGCAAATCGGTGCTGATGTCCGACTTCGGCGCCGGCAGCCCCGGCGTGTCGAACATCGACGTCACGATGGACGACTACGCCGCGCGGCCGATTCCGTCGACCGTCACCGGCAACACGGGCGTACCGTTCGTGACCGGCTCGTACCGGCCGGCCAACAGCGGTACGACCGACCTGTTTCCGGCACCCGCACCGGCGTCGCCGTATACCTACACGCTGTCGGCGTTCAACGGCGACGCGCCGAACGGCACGTGGAATCTCTACATCATCGACGACGCTAACCTCGACGGCGGCAGCATCAGCGGCGGCTGGACGATCACGTTCGACGACCGGCCGACGCCGCCGGCGGCGGGCGACATCCTGATCTCCGAGTTCCGCACGCGCGGCGCCGGCACCACGCCGCCGGGCTCGGACGGTTCGGCCGACGAGTTCATCGAGATCTACAACAATACCGATGCCTCGATCACGATCATCGACGCGATACCGGGCGCCGACCCGACCAGCCCGACGGGCGCCGGCTGGCGCTTCGCCGGTGCGCAGGGCGCGACCGAAACGACGTTCCTCGTGCTGCCGCAGACGCTGTCGACCGCGGGACCGATCGCGTTGCCGCCGCGCGGCTACTTCCTGGTCTCGACGCAGCCGACGACGCCGAGTCCGGCCGGCAATACGTACAGCCTCGCGACGTATCCGACCGGCACCGGCATCACGGCCAGCGGATCGGCGAACGTGTCGGTCAATCCGGCGTCGGCGACGGTCGGCTTCTTCCCGGACGACGTCGGCATCGCGGTGTTCTCGACCGCGGCGGCGGTAACGGCGAACCGGCTCGATTCGGTCGGCTACAGCTCGGTCACGAACGCCGACTACAAGGAAGGCACGGGCCTGTCGCCCGCGGCCGGCATCGTCACGGCGGGCCAGCATTCCTGGATCCGCAAGCCGTCGGGCAACCGTCTGCAGGATACCGGCGACAACGCGGCCGACTTCCAGCTCGTGTCGACGACCGGCGCGACGATCGACGGCGTGGCGTCGACGCTCGGCGCGCCGGGTCCGCAGCGCGGCCCGACGATGACGGCGTACACGACGACGAGCGCGCCGATCGTGCACACGGGCGACTTCGCGATGGCGATCATCGATCCGCTGCAACCGTCGACGAGCGCGCCGAACCAGGTGCGCGACCCGACGCCGGTGACGAACGGCAATCTCGGCACGCTGAAGATCCGCCGCATGTTCACCAACAACACCGGCCTGCCGGTGGTCGCGTTGCGCTACCGCGTGAGCAAGATTCCGACGCTGACCGGCGGCGCGGCGTCGCCGCAGGGCGACTACCGCGTGCTCAATTCGCCGACGCAGACGATCACGCTGACCGACACGACCTCGGTTACGGGACAGGCGCTCACGGTGCAGACGCCGGCCGCGCAGGCCGACGGCGGCGGTCTGAACACGTCGCTCGCCGAAGGCGTCGTCACGACGACGGCGCCGCTCGCCAACGGCGCGAGCACGGTCGTCGAGTTCAACCTCGGCGTGATGGTCGAAGGCTCGCCGCGCTTCCACGTCGCGGTCGAAGCGCTGACCGTTCCGCCGCAGTAACGGGTCGATCCCGGACCGGCGCCGCGGATTTCCCGCGGCGCCGTTTTTTTTGGATTTTTCAGTCGAGATACGCGGGAAACGCCGGCAGCGCCTTGAAGTCGGCCGGATCGTGCTGGATCACGACGCGCGCCTTCGTGCGCTTCGCGATCGCCTCGACGCGGTCCATCGACGCGAGCGTGTCGGCGCGGCTGTCGTTGAACGACGGCAGGCGGCGCTGCGCGCGGTTCTCGCGCGTGTGCCACAGGTCGCCCGCGAGGATCACCGTGCCGCTTTTCGCGAGCGTCAGCATCAGCACCTGATGGCCCGGCGTGTGACCCGGCGTCTTCAGGATCTTCACGCTGCCGTCGCCGAACACGTCGTAATCGCCGTCGACCGGTTTGGTCTTCGCGGTCTTGTAGGCGGCCAGCGTCGACGGATCGACGCCGAACGGCGGCGGCGTCTGCTCGGCCCAGTGCGTTTCCTTCGAATTCACGAGCCACGTCGCCGCGCCGAACAGGCCCGCGTTGCCCAGGTGATCGAAGTGAAAATGCGAGAAAGCGATAAAGTTCACATCGGCCGGAGAAATCTTGATTTCGGCGAGCTGGTCCGCCATCGTCTTCGAGATCGACAGGCGAATGCCGCTGGGGCTCTCGGCGGGCTTGTCCGCGAGCTTGTCGCCGAGGCCCGTATCCCAGACGAGTATGCCGTTCGGATGTTTCACGACGAAACAGGAAGCCGCGAGCGTCGCGGGCTTGCCGTCGTATTCGCCGGTGTCGGCGAAGATGCCGAAATCCTTGAACTGCACCGTGCCGCAGTCGAGCGCGTAAAGGCGCACGTCGGGTTTCGCAGCGGCGTGCGCGAGCGACGCGCCGGTGAAGAGCACAGCCGCGGCGACGGCGCCGCGCAGGGTGTTGGCGATCATGGTGTTCTCCGGTTGGGAAGCGCGATGCTACGCTGGCGGGGCGCGCGCAACGCTCGATCTCGAACGCGAAACGATCACGCGTCGGACGAACGCGCCTGGAACGATTGCGCGTCGAACATCTACGGCTGGCTGATGCGCGACGGCTCGATGCCGTAGCGATCGGCGAAGCGCCTGGCGAACGTCGACGCCGACGCGTAGCCCACGCGCCCCGCGACGCTTTTCACCGGCAACGGCGTCGTGATCAAGAGGTTCAGCGCGTGCGCGAGGCGCGCGTCGGCGACGATGTCGCGCAGCGACGCGCCTTCGTCGGCCAGCCGGCGGCGCAGCGTCGCGCCGCTGACGCCGAGGTCGGTCTCCAGCTGCGACGACGTCCAGTCGCGCGCCGGATGCGCATCGACCATCGCGCGGATGCGCTGCGCGAGCGTCGGCGCCGGCGGATGCAGTAGCGCCGAATGACCGCGCCGCGACAGCGCCAGCACGACGCCGACGAGCGCATAGCGCACGCCGAGCGGGTCGCCGCGCTCGACCGCGTCGCGCCATGCGAGGAGTTCGTCGGCATAGTCGCGCACCGCGAGCACGGCCGCCGCACGGCTCGGCGCGAGCGGCGGCTCGGGCAGCAGGCGCCGCGCCGCTTCCAGCACGTCGACCGGGAACAGCATCGCGACCGCCAGATACGGCCGTTCGGCATCGGGCGGCACGTTTTCGGTGTCGAAGCGGCAGCCGGTCGGCAGGAGCGCCATGTCGCCGGTGTGCACGAGCGTCCAGTCCGACTCGGCGCGCAGGCGCTTGTGGCCTTGCAGCGGCACGGCCAGCATCGGCTGGTCGACGGCGATCGACTTGACGAGATAGGCGTGCGTCGCGCGGATGTACAGCAGCGGTTGTTCGAGATCGGGACGCGCCAGTTCGGCGAGTTGCGCGATGAGCGGTGCGAGGTCTTTCGTCGGATCGAGCATGAGGGCAAGCATAGCGCGGCATCGCCGCGCCGCCGATGCGACTTCCGCCGCCTGTCGCTTCTCGCACGTCGCACCGCTGCGCTCGCGCAGGCACAATCGCCGGATTGTTTGTCGAAACGGAGCGTCACGCATGAGTCTCGTCAACGATATCGGCGCGGGCCTGGACGGTCTTGCGCAGCTGCGCGCGCTGATCGCGTCGGGCCGGCGGCCCGGCATCGCGGTGTCGCTCGATTTCAATCTCGTGGAGATCGACGCGGGCTTCGCGGTGTTCGAGGGCGTGCCCGGCGAGCACGCGTACAATCCGATCGGCACCGTGCACGGCGGCTACGCCGCGACGCTGCTCGATTCGGCCTGCGGCTGCGCGGTGCATTCGAAGCTCACGGCGACGCAGGCGTATACGACGCTGGAACTGAAGATCGCGTATCACAAGGCGATCCTCGCCGACACGGGCCTCTTGCGTGCGGAAGGCCGCATCGTCAGCATCGGCCGCCGCGCGGCGTTCGCCGAAGGGCGGATCGTCGACCGCGAGGGCAGGCTGTACGCGTCGGCGACGTCGACGCTGCTCGTGTTCGAACGCTAAGTACTATCGAGGGTTTTACTTGTGGACAATGCAAAACGTCGCGTCGTCGTCACCGGGCTCGGCACGGTCAGTCCCGTCGGCAACGACGTCGACACCGCGTGGCGCAACGTGCGCGACGCCGTCAGCGGCATCGGACCGATCACGCATTTCGACACCGCCGCCTACGCGACGAAGATCGCGGGGCAGGTGCGCGACTTCGACGCGACGCGCTACATGTCGGCGAAAGAAGTGCGTTTCACCGATCCTTTCATCCACTACGGCGTCGCGGCCGGACGCCAGGCGTTCGACGACGCCGGCCTCGCGGTCACGCCGGAAAACGCCGCGCGCATCGGCGTGGCGATCGGCTCGGGCATCGGCGGCATCGGCACGATGGAAACGACGTCGCTGCTGCTCGCCGAGCGCGGTCCGCGCCGCATCTCGCCGTTCTTCCTGCCGGGCAGCATGATCAACATGGCGTCGGGCTTCCTGTCGATCGGGCTCGGGCTCGAAGGCCCGAACCTGTGTACGACCACCGCGTGCAGCACCGCGACGCACAGCATCGGCCTCGCGCTGCGCACGATCCAGCACGGCGACGCCGACGTGATGATCGCCGGCGGATCGGAACACTCGACGACCGGCACCGCGATCGCCGGCTTCTGCTCGGCGCGCGCGATGTCCACGCGCAACGACGCGCCCGGCGAGGCGAGCCGGCCGTGGGACGCCGAACGCGACGGCTTCGTGCTGTCCGACGGCGCCGGCGCGCTGGTGCTCGAGGAGTACGAGCACGCGAAGGCGCGCGGCGCGAAGATCTACGCCGAACTCGCCGGCTTCGGCATGTCGAGCGACGCCTACCACGTGACCGCGCCCGAACCGAGCGGCGACGGCGCGCGCCGCAGCATGCGCAACGCGCTCGCCGACGCGGGCCTGAATCCCGCCGACGTCGGCTACGTCAACGCACACGCGACGTCGACGGAACTGGGCGACCGCGCCGAAGTGCAGGCGATCTACGCCGCGTTCGGCGAACACGCGCGGCGCCTCGCGGTGAGTTCGACGAAGTCGACGACCGGGCATCTGCTCGGCGCGGCCGGCGCGGTCGAGGCGATCTACAGCGTGCTGGCGCTGCATTACGGCGTGATACCGCCGACCGCGAACCTGCACGTGCCGGGCGAGGGCTGCGATCTCGACTTCGTGCCGCGGGTCGCGCGCGACGCGAAGCTCGTCGCGGCGATCTCGAACTCGTTCGGTTTCGGTGGCACGAACGGCACGCTCGCGTTCAAGAAGGTCTGAGCGCGGCGCCGTCCGCGCCGGCGCGTCGTCGCGCGTTCACGCCGCGCATTGCAAATCGCGGCGCGGTCGCGCTCGCCGCTCATGCAGGGCGCGGCGACGGCGTCGCCTCCCTGCCGAACTGTGCCGTTGCGCAACCGTTGCCGATGCGCGACGAACGGCGACGATGGCCGGCGTTGTCGCGCAGAGCCCGCTTCCCGGGCCGCTCGTTAAGAAAATGAACAATTGCTGTTGTCGTTTCGTTCGCTGGCATCGGCCTTGAACGACCCCTACCGACCGGGATCGGTGGGAGACGACGATGAAAGCCAGCGACGGTATGCAACGGGGAACGGTGCGGCGGATGCGCGATGCGGCGCTCTGCGCGTGTTTGATAGGCATGGCGGGCGCGGCGCTCGCCGAGTCCGCCGTGCGCCGCGTGTCGACGACGCCGCCCGTGCGCGGTGCGGCGCCCGCCGATGCGGAAGGGATGACCTGCGCGACGATACCGGACGACGGCTACGACGGCAGCCTCGGCTCGATGACGTGCGTCGACGTGCCCGGCGTGAACGCGACGGTCGAGCACGTCAAGCTGCACCTGGCGCTGCGGCATCGCTTCGCCGGCGACCTCGTGGTCAAGGTCGTCGACCCGGGCAATCGTGCGGTGACGGTGATGAGCCGGCCGGGCATGCCGGAAAGCGCCGACGACGGCTCGGGCTGCTGCGGCGCTCCGGCCGGATTGACGCAGACCTCGCCGGTCAGCTTCGCCGACGACGCGGCCGGACCGTCGGCCGAAGCGATGGGCGCGGGCTTGCGCGACGCCCAGGTCGTGTGTCGCGACGATCCGAACTGCGCGTTCGTACCGGCGGCGGGCGCGGCGGCGCCGGGCGGTCTGTCGACGTTCAACGGCGCGAACGGCGCGGGCACGTGGAAGGTGTGCGTCGGCGACGCCGAGAATCTCGAGACCGGCGGCCTGTGTTCGGCCGTGCTCGCGTTCAACCGTCTCGAAAGCGATCTGGCGCTGACCGCGACGTTTCCGAACGGCATGTCGGCCGACCAGCCGTACGTGCTCGCGTTCGACGCGGTCAACCGCGGGCCTAGCGCGCAGACGAACGTCTTCGTGAACGCGGTGCTGTCGTCGGGCCTGAGCTACGTGTCGGACGACTGCGGCGGCGTGCCGAGCGGCGAGGGCTGGCGCTGGAACGCCGGCGCGCTCGGCGTCGATGCGCACGCGCGCTGCAACGTCACGGTGCGCATGGCGCAGTCGGGCCAGTGCCGTTCGGTCAGCACGACCGCGGGCATCGCCGGCGACATCGCCGACCCGCAGCCGCAGAACAACGTCGCGGTCGCGCAGGAAGGCGATGCGAACCGCGTCGTCGATCCGGGCTACGAAGCGTCCGGACCGGCCGGCGGCGGCGCGTGGACGTCGACGTCGACGAACTTCGGCCACGTGTTCTGCGCGGTCGGTCGCTGCACCGACGTACCGACGCTCAACGCCTGGGACGGCGACTGGTGGGCGTGGTTCGGCGGCGTCGATCCGGTCATGCCGGGCGATGCGGCGTTGCCCGAAATCGGCACGGTCCGGCAGACGGTCGCGATTCCGGCCGGCGCGACGGCGCTCGCGTTCCGGCTGCGCGTGCCGAGCTGCAGCGGCAGCGCGTCGGACTTTCTCGCGCTCACCGTCGACGGCGTCGAGCGCTGGCGCGTCGACGCGAGCGACGCCACGCTGTGCGGCGGCACCGCGTACACACAGCAGACGGTCGACGTATCGGCGTTCGCCGACGACGCGAACCATGTCGTCGAGTTGCATGGCGAGCAGCGGGCGGCGGGCGGCGCGACGTCGTTCTTCGTCGACGACGTGCAACTCGTCGCGCCGGCGGTCTGCGGTCGCGGCGACAGCGTCTACCTCGACGGGTTCGAGGGCGCGACGCCGTAGCGATCGGGCGCGTCGGGCAGCGCGCCGCGGCGAGTCAGGCGACGGCCGCGGCGCAGCGGCGGGCGAGGTCGATGTCCTTGAACGCGGTCAGGCGCGGCAGCACGCTGCGCAAGAGCGCGCGGGCGGCGCGCTTTTCGCCGAGCCGCGCGCTGGCGATCACCAGGTGCGCGGCGATGAAGTCGCAGACCATCTGCGTCAGCGGCGTGTTGGATGCCGCGGCCTGGCCTTCGATCGCGCGCTCGAAACGATCCTTCGCGACGTCGTCGTGGCCGCGTTCGAGCGCGATCAGGCCCTCGGCGTAGTCGACGAACGTCTGCGCGAGCGCCGTGCGCGTGCGGCCGGCGATGCCGGCGAGCAGGCGCTGTGCCGCGTCCGCGTCGCGCCGGCGCCAGACGAGCGTGACCGCGTAGTCGATCGTTTCGGGCATGCCGCCGCCGGAGAGGCGCCACGCCTCTTCCTGGCAGCGCAGGGCGCCGGTCCAGTCGCGTGCGGCGAAGTGGATCGACGCGATGCGGCCGAGGTACACCTGCCGGGGTGCGACGGTCGCCTCGTAGTGCGCGACGCTCGCTAGCGCGGCGGCGAGATCGCCCTGCGCCGCCACCGCGGTCGCGTCGCGGATGTCGACGTCGAACCGCGGCGTCGGGGCCAGAAACCACCGCCGCCAGCGGCGAAAGAACGCGCATTGCCTGCGCACGTCGTCCCAGCGCGCCCACGCCGAAGCGTCGAGCAGCTTCTGGTACGCCAGCGACGGAACCGCCGCCCAGGCGGGAAACGCAAGGCCGATCGCCGCGAGCGCGAAGCTCGCCTGGTCGACGAGCGAATACGGCGCGCCGCCGGCGAGATTCCACAATGCCCACGCGAGCGGCGGCACCCAGGCGATCCAGTTGCCGATGTAGCAGGCGCGCACGAACGCGAAACCGTGCAGCGGATCGGTGAGCGCGGCGAGCTCTGCGTCGGCGCTGACCTCGGCCGGCGCCATGCCTTCGGCACGCAGCTGCGCAGGCAATATCTCGTCGGTGTGGAACACGATGTCGCGCAGCCCGCTTTGTTCGAGCCGGAACTTCGCGGCATCGAGACTCGCCGCGTCGATGCGGCCGGCGCGGCGCCCGCCGTCGTCGCCGGCGGCCGAGTAGAGGAACAGCGTCATCGCACTTCCCTGGCTGCGGATGCGCGGTTGTAGCACGGCTCGCCCGTGCATGGCACGCGGCGCTTGCCGTTCGCGGCCTTCATGTTTACAGTGTAAACATGAAGGCGCAGCCGACCACCGCGCAGGCGCTGCTCAAGGCCGCGCGCAAGCTGTTCGAAAAGCACGGCGCCGAGGCCGTGACGATGCGGCGCGTCGGAGATGCGGTCGGCGTCAGCGCGATGGCGATCTACCGGCACTATCCGAACCGGCAGGCGCTGCTCGACCGCATCGCGACCGAGGCGTTCGTCGATCTCGCCGCGCATCTCGCCGCCAAGGCGACGCAGACCGACCCGCTCGCGCGGCTGACGCAGCTCGCCGACCTGCATCTCGACTTCGCGCTCGCGCACCGCCGCCTGTACGACTACATGTTCTTCGCGCCGCGGCCGGGGGCGCGCAAATATCCGGACGATTTCCACGCGCGCGGTTCGCCGACCGCCAATCCGCTCGCCGATGCCGTCGCCGACGCGATGCGCGCGGGGCAGTTGCGCGACGACGACGTCTGGGCCGTGGCGTTCGCGCTGTCGACCCAGGCGCACGGCCTCGTCGCGCTGTATCTCGGCGGCCGTTTCGCGTTCACCCTGCCGCAATTTCGCGCGTTCTATCACGCCACGCTCGGGAGACTCATCGATGGACTCAAAGCCCGCTGACGCGCCGCTCGCGTTTGCGTTCGCCGCCTTCGCCGCGACCGCCGCCGGCGCGTACTTCGCCTATGCGCTGCAACCCGTGTGGTGGCTCGCCTGGCTCGCGCCGATCCCCGTATTCGCGTACGCGCTGCGCGCCGGCCGCGCGATGGCGTTTGCCGTCGCCGCGCTCGCGTTTCTCGCCGGCGCCGCGAGCTGGTGGCCGTTCCTGCACGGCCGCCTGCACGTTCCGGCGTTCGCGCTCGCCGCGGCGTTCGCGGTGCCGTCGCTGCTGTTCGGCGTCGCCGCGCTCGTGCTGCGCGCGTTCGCGCGGCGCGGATTCGTCGCCGCCGCGCCGTTCGCGGTCGCCTGCCTGTGGACCGCCGTGTCGTTCGTCGCCGCGTCGACGTCGGTCGACGGCACCGCCGGCAATCTCGCGTATTCGCAGATGGACTTCCTGCCGGCGATCCAGATCGCCGCGTTCGGCGGCATCCACGCGATCGGTTTTCTCGTGATGCTGTTCGCCGCGAGCATCGCCGTGGTCTTCGCACCGGTCGCGGCGAACGCGCGCCTGCGCGCATCGGCGATCGGCGTCGCCGTCGTCGCGCTGGCGCTCGCGGCCGGCGGCTGGCGGCTCGCCGACACGGTGGCGCCGACGTTGAAGGTCGCCGCGCTCGCGATCGACGACCCCGGCGCCGAGCTCGTGCCGAAGGCCGGTTCGCCGGCCGGGCAGGCGCTGGTTTCGCGCTACGTCGACGGCGTCGGTGCCGCGGCGAACGCCGGCGCGAAGCTCGTGCTGATTCCCGAGAACATCGCGACGGTCGACGACGCCGCGGCCCCGGCCTTCGAAACGGCGTTCCGCGACGCCGCGCGCGCGAACGCGGTCGACGTCGTCGTCGGCGCCGGCCGCGGCGCGACCGGCCCGGAACGCAACGTCGCCTACGTGTTCCGCGCCGGAGGCGACAAACCGGAAAGGTATACGAAGACGCATCTCGTGCCCGGCTTCGAAAAGCACTTCGCGCCGGGCGACGGCACGCCGCTCGTCGTCGACGATCCGGCCGCGCGCTGGGCCGTGTCGATCTGCAAGGATCTCGATTTTCCGCAGTACCAGCGCAAGTACGGCCTCGCGCGCGCGGGCCTTCTCGTCGTGCCGGCGTGGGATTTCGTCGACGACGCGTGGATGCACAATCGCATGGCCGTGCTGCGCGGCGTCGAGAACGGCTACGCGATGCTGCGCACGGCGCGCGACGGCCTGTTGACGGTCAGCGACGACCGCGGCCGCGTGCTCGCGAGCGTCGAGAGCGCATCGGCGCCGCTCGCGATGCTCGTCGCGACGGCGCCGGTCGCGCATCGTCCGACGTGGTACGCGCGGATCGGCGATGTATTCTCGTATGCCGCGATCGCCGTGTTCGTACTGCTGTGCGCGTTGCTCGCGCTCGACGCGCGCAAGCGCGCCGCCGGATCGATCTGACGTTTTGCGCCCGCTGCCGCTACCGACAGGAAAACATCGAAGTGGAAAACGCTGATATTGCCGCGGCGCTGGCGTCGCCGGATCTCGATACGCCGTGCCTCGTCCTCGACGTCGCGCGGCTCGACGCGAATCTCGCGCGCATGAACGCGATCGTCGCGCGCCTGGGCGTGGCGCTGCGCCCGCACGTGAAGACGGCCAAATGCACGCGCGTGGCGCGCCGGGCGTTCGGCGGCGGCACGGGGCCGATCACCGTGTCGACGTTGCGCGAAGCCGAGTATTTCTTCGCCGACGGTTTTCGCGATCTGCTGTACGCCGTGTCGATCGCGCCGGCGAAGCTTCCACGCGCCGCGAAGCTCGCGCGTGCCGGCGCGCGCATGGCGCTCGTCGTCGACGACGCCGGCAGCGCGCAGGCCGTCGCGAGCGCGGCCGTCGCCGAAGGCGCGGCGTTCGACGTGCTGATCGAGATCGACGCCGACGGCCACCGCGCGGGGCTCAAGCCCGGCGATCCGCGCATCGTCGAGATCGCGCGCGCGCTCGACGCGGCGCCGGGCGTGCGCTTCGCCGGCGTCATGACGCATGCCGGCGGTTCGTACGACCGCGTCGGCGCCGCCGCGCTGCGCGCGCATGCCGAGCGCGAACGCGATGCCGTCGTACAGGCGGCGGCGATGCTGCGCGACGCGGGGCTGCCGTGCGATACCGTCAGCGTCGGATCGACGCCGACGCTGACCTTCGCGCACGATCTCACCGGCGTGACCGAGGCGCGCGTCGGCGTGTACGTCTTCCACGATCTCGTGCAGAGCAACCTTGGCGTGTGCGGGCTCGACGCGATCGCGCTGTCGGTGCTCGCGACGGTGATCAGCCACAAGCGCGACACGGGCCGCGTGATCGTCGACGCCGGAGGGCTGGCGTTGTCGAAAGACCACGGCACCGCGAAGCACGCGATCGACTACGGCTACGGCCAGGTGTGCGCGCTCGACGGCACGCCGATCGCGGGTCTGCGCGTCGTCGAAGTGAACCAGGAGCACGGGCTGATCGCGGCGGCGGACGACGCGGGCGCGCAGGCGATGTTCGAACGCCTGCCGATCGGCGCGCGCGTGCGCGTGCTGCCGAACCATGCATGCATGACGGCAGCGGCCTACGACGCCTATCGGGTGATCGGAGAACGCGGCCTCGAGGTGTGGGAGCGCTGCAACGGCTGGTGACGCGAACGAGCCCGGGCGTGGCGTCGGCGTCCCGCGCTCGCCATGACGTTGTCGACCGTGTTGCCGGCGCCGTTCGTCAGCACCGCGTGGCGAGTGTCGGTGACGAACAGCAGCTTGCCGGCGTCGTCGCGCAAGCTCGCTGAAACGACGCAGGTGTGCCTCCGCGACAGCCGGCCGCCCGATGTTGACGATTCGCGCCGCCGTGATGCGACAGATGTCGTGAAGGTCGCGCGAAGATTCGCCGCGTCGCGTCACAGTACTGGCAGCGCCGATCCGCGCGGGAGGGCCGCATGAGCCGCGAGATACCGCCGATGTCGACCGATCAGGTCGCCGCGTTCGTCGCGCTGGTCGCGCACGGCAGCCTGCGCGCGGCGGCCGACGCGCTGCATCTGTCGGAGGAGGGGCTGCGCAACCGGCTGCTGACGCTCGAGGAGCGCCTGCGCGTGCCGCTGTACGAAAAATCGCGCGGCCGGCGCGGCGACGTGCGCCTGACGCCGCAGGGCCTGCGCTTTCACGCGAAGGCGCTGCGTTTTCTCGCGCATGCGCGCGAGCTGGCGGACCTGTTCGAACCGGCGCCGGCCACGGCCGAGATCCACGTCGCGGCGAGTCACTATCTCGCGTACTACCGTCTGATCGACATCGTCGCCGCGTTTCAGGCCGAGCACGCGCACGTCTCGGTGCGGCTGACCACGCGCAGCGAACGCGAGATTCCGCAGGCGTTCGGCCAGGACCCGCAACTCGCGTTCGGCATCTGCGCGCCGCAGGAATTTCCGGAAGGGTTGAAATACCGGCCGTGGTTTCGCACCGACTGGTACTGCGTCGCGCCACCCGGCCACGCGCTGCTGCGCGGCGACCGCGCGACGCTCGCCGAACTCGCGGGCGAACGCCTGATCCTGTTCGAACCCGGCTCGACCGGGCGCCAGCACGTGCTCGAAGCGTTCTACGCGCAAGGTCTCGCGCCGACGATCGCGCTCGAGGCGACGTCGACGACGGTGATCCTGCGCATGATCGAAGCGGGCCTCGGCGTCGGCATCGTGCCGCTGCTGCCTTCGGGCGCGGTGACCGCCGGACTCGCGGTCGCGGCGCTGCCGCTCGCCGACCCGATACGCCCGATCGAATCGGGCATCTTCAGCCGCGCCGAACCGCTCGACCCGACGGCACGGCGTTTCTGCGATTTCGTGCTCGCGCATTGACGCCGCGAGCCGTGACCCGGAATTTCGGGGACGTCGCGGCGCAAAACCTGCTACCGCGTGCGCATCGCGGCAACTAGTTTCCTTGACACCGCGCGTTCGCGCGGCACGACAAGGAGTCCGTCATGCTGCTTTTTCGGGGTTGTGCAAATCTTTGCGCGGCGCTCGCCGCGCTCGTCTTCGCCGACGTCGCGCACGCCGACGTGCGCGTCTGGCCGAGCTTCACCGGCATCGGCTGCACCGGCACGCTGCAGGCGTGCATCGACGCGTCGGCGGCCGGCGACACGGTCGTCATCGGTGCCGACGATCCGCTGTTTCCCGACGCGTACACCGCGATCGACGAATCGCTGACGATCGTTCGCGGCATCACGCTGCGCGCGGGCGACGGCATCGACGCGGCGTTCGCGCCGGGCCGCGGCATCCGCATCGTCTCGTCCGGCGCCGATCCGTTCGACGCGACGCTCGAACGCCTGCAGCTGCGGCGTGCGCGCATCTACGTCGATCACGGCAGCTCGTCCGCGGCGACGTACCTGCTCGATCGCGTGCGCATCCGCGACGCGGGCGACGGCGACGCGTGCGCGATCGATTTCAACGGCAGCGGCAGCGGCGATCCGCACTTCATCGCCGGCGACGGCGACCTCGGCTTCGAGCGGCCGCGCACGACGAGCAACGCGGCGATCTGCGCGTCGCACGCGAGCGGCAGCTGGCGCGTCGACGTGTTCCGCAACCGCATCGTCGCCGCGCGCGGCGCGCTGTTCGCCGGCATCTCGATCGGCGGGCCGGTCGGCGGCAACGTCGTGATCGACGCGAATCAGGTGCGCGGCATCGATCTCGTCCGCGGCATCACGGTCTCGCACGGCGCCGGCGCCGCGAGCACGATCCGCGTGCAGAACAATGCGATCGCCGGCCAGTCGATACCGGGCCTCGGCGCCGACGAATGGGCGATCCGCGCGGCCGTCGCCAACGCGGCCGTGTTCGTCGTGAACAACACGACGGCCTACAACGCGCGCGGCGTCGCCGTCGTCGCGGTCGGCGGCGGCAACTCAGGGCGCGTGGCGAACAATCTCGTCGCGTTCAACACCGCCAGCGGCCTGCTGATCGACGCCGCGGGCGTGACGAACGCGAACAATCTCGCGTTCGGCAACGGCGCCGACTTTTTCACGCCCGGGCCGGGCACCGTCGTCGCCGATCCGCTGCTGGGCGGTCGCGACGACCTGCGCACGCGCGCCGGTTCGCCCGCGCGCGGCGCCGGCAGCAACGCCGACGCGCCGGCGTTTCCGCTCGGACCCACGTTCGACGCCGACGGCGAACTGCGCATCGTCAACGGCACCGTCGACATCGGGGCGTTCGAGAAGAACGCCGACTACGCCGTCGTCGAACGCGCCGACGCGTCGAACACGAGCGGCAACGTCACGGCCATCACCTCGCTCGCGGGCCTGCTCGGCACGAACGAAGCGCTGCAGCTGACGCCGATCGCATCGCCCGGCGTCGCGAGCGCATCGCTGGCGGCGAACCTCGGCGTCTACCTGGAATCGACAGCGCCGGTCGCGTGGGCCGTGTTCGCCGAAAACCTCGGCGCGCTGCCGCTGACGCGCCGCTACGCCGTGCTCGCGGCGCTCGACGGCCGCGAGCGCTACGTGCACGCCACGACGCTCGCGAACGTCGTCAACACGTTCACGACGCTCGACCATCCCGATCTCAACGGGCGCCCGTTCGCGCTCGCGTTCGTCACGCACAACTGGAATCCCGACGGTGTCGGCGGCACGTATCACGACCATCGGCTCGGCCTCGCGTATGCCGGCGCGCGCTGGGCGATCGGCAACCAGGACCCGACCGACATGCCGGCCGGCCTCTCGTTCAACGTCGCGATCGCGCCGGCCGGTTCGCCGAACGCGTTCGTCGCCGGCGTCGGTGCGTCGTCGCGCGCGGCCGTGCCGGTGTCGCACCGCCTGCTCGACGGCAATCCGTGCGCGGCGCCCTCGGTCACGCGCAACAACGGCGCGAGCGGCGCGTCGAACGACGTCGCGTTCGCGCTGCGCTATCGCCGCGGCGGCCCGGGCGCGGCGGGCGGCTGGCAGATCGAAACGGTCGGCGTCGGCACGCCGGGCTTCACCGCCGGCACCGCGTTCAACGTGATGGTGCAGGGCGCGCAGGCGAACGCCTGCCGCGACGATCGTATCTTCGTCGACGGTTTCGACGGGGAGTAGGCGATTGTCGCGACGGCGGTACGACGGCGACGGCGCCGCGCGCGCTTCAAGGCTGACAGCCGCAGTCGCCGACGAGGCGCATCAGCCGGTTGCCGCGCGAGTTGCGATACTCGAACCGCATGCTCTTGATGTTGACGTCGCAGTTCGGCTCGTTGTCGGCGCAACGCGTATCGCGAACGATCGCGTTGGCGGTCAGCCGGTCGTTGTAGAACTCGTAGTAGTTCAGGTCGTCGGCGAACTCGGGCGGATTGAGTACCTCGGGCTTCTTCGTCGCCGTGCGCACGTCGAGCGTTCGCAATGCGCTGTTTTCATGAATGTATACCTTTTCTCTCGTGCGGTCCCACAGCAGCATCGGCGTGCCGAACTGCCGGGCTTCGACCTGCGGTTCGGTCCAGAAACGGCAAGGGCACACCGCGCCGGTGCGCTCGACTTCGGAGGCCGTCAGCGGTTCGAGCACCGGCCCGAAAAGTTCGGAAGGAAGGTCGCTGAAGATACCTGGCCTGTCCTCTTTTGCGTCTTTTCGCGCGTCGAGTCCCTGTGCCGGCGGTGGCGACGCGGCAGCGGTGGAGGCAGGGGAAGTCGTCGCGGCCGGCGTCGACGAAGGCGGGGGCGACGATCGCGTCGCCGCAGCTACGGCACTCCGGTCGGCGGATTCCGGCGCTTCGACCGGTGCCCGGACTGCCTGATCCGCCGGCGTCGTCGCGACATTGACCAGGGGGCCGTCGAGCCACAGGACGCCGATACCGGCGCCGACGATGGCGAGCGCCGCCGCCGCGGCGACGATCGTTCGCCGCCGCGGCGGGCGGCGGCCTTTGCGGATGGCTGCGAGGTCGCGTGCGACATGCGCGCCGCGCGCATAGCGCTCATGCGGTTGCCGCGCGAGCAGCCGATCCAGAACCGCCTGGAACG
Source organism: Tahibacter soli (assembly GCF_025717065.2). Classification (GTDB taxonomy): domain Bacteria; phylum Pseudomonadota; class Gammaproteobacteria; order Xanthomonadales; family Rhodanobacteraceae; genus Tahibacter; species Tahibacter soli. The sequence goes on from NZ_JAOVZO020000018.1 coordinate 1,198,343, forward strand.
CGGCAAACGCCGGCGGCAATGCGGTCGGACCGCCGACGCAGCGTCGTACGGCGATTTCGTTCCACGATCCGCCGTGCGGCGGCGAGCCGACGAGCAGCTCGAACAGGATGAGGCCGAGTGCATACAGATCGCTGCGGCCGTCGACCGTTTCGCCGGCGATCTGCTCGGGACTCATGTACAGCGGCGTGCCGGCGAACGACGTGCCGGGCACCGTCGTTCGCTGCAATACCCGGGAGATGCCGAAGTCCGTCAACACCGGCGTCGTCGCGTCGCGCATCAGCACGTTCGCGGGTTTCAGATCGCGATGCACGATGCCGTTCTGATGCGCGATATCGAGCGCGAGCGCGATCCGCGAAATGCAGTCGATCGTGCGTGCCGGTTCGAAGGGACCATGGGACATCTGCGTTTCGAGCGTGCCGCCGGGCACGTACTCCATGACGATGTAGTGGCGCGAGTCGACCGGACCGTTGTCGTAGATCCGGACGATATCCGGTGTGTCGAAACCGGCGAGCACTTCGGCCTCGCGCACGAAGGCAGCGTACGGGTCGAAGGCGTCGCCTCGCGACTCGTTGAGGATCTTGATCGCGACGCGGCGCTTGTTCAGTCGATGCTCGGCGAGCCAGACCTCGGCGAACCGGCCTTTACCGAGCGGCTGCAACAGCGCGTACCGGGGAATGTCGATCGACATGCTGCGGCTCGTCTCAGTCGGGGTTGGACTGCAGCCATCCTTCGGCCAGCCATGAGCCGTTCCCGGCCGCGAGCTTCATCAGCCGTCTCCCTTCTCTTTCGTCCTTTTCCACGCCGTGTCCGAGGAGATAAGCCTGCGCCAGCATGTGTTGGGCGGAGCCGTAGTTGTTCGCGGCAGCCTTGCGGGCCCACAGGACCATCGTCGGAAAGTCGTCGCGATTGTTCGCATAGCGCGCGACGGCGTACTGCGCGTGCGTGTAGCCGGCTTCGGCGGCCTTCAGGTACCACTCGTACGCCTTGTCGAAGTTCTTTTCGACGCCGTGCCCCTTCTCGTATGCGACGGCGAGATTCGTCTGCGCCGGCGCGAACTTCTGCCGGGCGGCGCGCGTGAACAACTCGACAGCCTTGACGTCGTCGTGCGGCACCTCCAGGCCGTGGTAGTACAGGATGCCGAGATTGTTCTGGGCCTCGGCAATGCCGTCCGCCGCGGCGAGCCGCAGCACCGGCAGCGCGCTCTTGTATTTCTTCTGCTCCATGTCGCGGTATGCCTGCTTGAGCTGCGCCTGCGTAAATTTTTCCGCAGGCTTCGCGGCAGGCGCGGAGGCCTTGGCGGCGGCCCCCGCGGCTTTTTCCGGCGCCGGTTTTGCGGAAGTCGCCGCGGCGACGGGTCGCGGTGTCGCATCGACGGGCGCATCGGCGGGTTTCGCGTCGTCGGCGCGGGCCGGCGCTGCCGACGGCGTCACGAGCGTCGCCGGCGCCATTGGCGTCGGCACCGGCGTCTTGTCAGGCTGCAGCCACCACCAGACGCTCGTGCCGCCCGCACCGAAGATCGCCGCCGCCGCCAGCGCGAGGATCGGCCAGCGCCGCACGGCGGGCGCGTTCGCGGGGGCCGGCGAGCCTGCGTGAGGTGCGGACTCCGGGACGAACGGCGTCGCCGAGCGCGTCGACTGCGTCAGCGCGATCGTGCGGATCGCAGCCACAAGTTCGGTACCGTTCGCGAACCGCATATCGGGCGAGCGGGCGAGCATCCCGTCGACGATCGGTTGAAAGGCGCGCGTGCCGGCCGGCAGCCAAGGCGCCGACTTTTCGTCGATGCGAGTGCGCGCGATCTGCGTGTAGTCGCCCGCGTGCGCCGGCTCGCCGGCGATCAGCTCGAACAGGATCAGGCCGAGCGCGTAAAGGTCGCTGCGGCCGTCCAGCGGCTCGCCGAGCAATTGCTCGGGGCTCATGTACTCGCAGGTGCCGACGACGACGCCGGTCGCCGGTACGATAGTCGTGCGGTCGAGCACGCGAGCGATGCCGAAGTCGGTCAGTACGGGCGTCGTCGCGTCGCGCATCAGAATGTTGTCGGGCTTGAGGTCGCGATGGACGATGCCGCGCGCGTGCGCCAGGTCGAGCGCGGCGGCAATCTGCGAAACGATGTGCAGCGCCGCGTTCGCGTCGATCGCGCCGTGTTGCATGCGCGCCTTCAGCGTGCCGCCCTCGACGTACTCCATGACGATGTACGCGTGCGGCCCGGCGCGGCCGTTGTCGTAGATATGTACAATATTGCGCGAATCGAACTTCGCCATCAGCTCGGCTTCGCGGCGGAACGCAGCGTCGACATCGACCGCGCCGCCGCCGGCTTCGGGTTTGAGTATCTTGATCGCCGCCCGGCGCTTGTTCTGTGTGTGCTCGGCGAGCCAGACTTCCGCGAAGCTTCCCGTACCTAGACGTTTCGTCAGCACATAGTTCGGGACATCGATCGGCATCGAATTCTCCATCGACATGAATAGTGCGAACCTCGGAACCGCCCGGTCGCGGCGCCGTGCGCGCGTCATGCATCGGCAAGGCCCTTGGGTCCACTGCGACGACGGCGACGACCCTCCCACCGCGACGAGCGAGGCGCTTTCGTCGCGGCGGCGGCGGGGTTCGTCGGCGCAGGGCCGGGTTTCGTCGCAAAATCGCACGCGGCGCAGCGCGCGCACTACGCTGGCGGCGCATTCCCTCCGACGAGTCCGCCCCATGCATCTTCGCCTGCTCGCCATCGCCGTCATTTCCGCTTTGTCCACACATTCCACGTTCGCCACGACCGACGCCGAACTCCGATCGGTGCTCGAAAAGCGCTTCGCTGGCGACCGCAGCGGCGTCTGCGTTGCCGCGGCCGTCGTCGGCGACGGCGGCGGCGTCGCCCGGGCGTTCGTCTGCGCCGGCGGCGGCAAGCCGCGCGTCGACGCGACGAGCGCGTTCGAAATCGGCTCGATCACCAAGACGATGAACGGCACGCTGCTCGCGCAGTTCATCCTCGCGGGCAAGGTGTCGCTCGACACGCCGTTCGCCGACCTGCTGCCGAAAGACGCGAAGCTGCCCGTGTTCGACGGCAAGCCGATCCTCGTGCGCCACGTCGTGACGCATACGTCGGGTCTGCCGGGACTGCCGCCGGGTTTCGCGCCGACCGATCTGTCCGACCCGTACGCGTCGCTGACCGAAGCCGCGCTTTTCGCCTCGCTCGCCGGCGCGAAGCTCGAGCGCGCGCCGGGCGCGGCTTTCGAATACTCGAACTACGCGACGATGCTGCTGTCGGCGTCGCTCGCGCGCATGGCCGGCACCGACTACGAAACGCTGCTGCGCGAGCGCGTGTTCGCGCCGCTGGCGATGCGGCAGTCGTACATCGGCAAGCGCCCCGACGGCGTGCGTGCGACGGCCGGCCACATGAGCAACGGCGGCGAGACGCCGCCCTGGACGCTGCCCGGCAATCTCGCCGGCGTCGGCGGCGTGCGCGCGACGCTCGGCGACATGGTGAACTACGTGCAGGCGCAGCTCGCCGCGCGCGACTCGACGATCGCAGACGCGATCGCGCTGACGCACGTCGAAGTGAAGACCGGTGCGCAGCCGACAATGGGCATCAACTGGATACTCACGCCGCTCGCCGGCCGCACGGTGCTGATGCACGACGGCGGCACCGGCGGCTTCGCGTCGTTCGCGGGCTTCGATCCCGAACGCCGGCGCGGCGTGGTCGTGCTCGCCGATGCCGCGATCGACGGCGTCAACGAATTGGGGCTCCATCTGATCGACGCGTCGACGCCGCTCGGTACGCCGCGCACGGTGACGAAGCCCGACCCGAAGCTCGTCGACGCGCTCGTCGGCGACTACACGATGGCCGGCATGAAGGTGTCGCTGACGAAGCGCGGCGATGCGCTCGTCGTGCAGGCGCAGGGACAGCCCGCGTTCGTGCTGTCGCACGACAGCGCCGGCGATTTCTTCACGACCGAATTCGACGCGCGCCTCTCCCCGATCCGCAAGGCCGACGGCGGCTACGGCTTCGCCTGGCACCAGCTCGGCGGCACGCAGGTCGCGCAGCGCGTCGGTGCGGTTGCGGGCAAGCCCGCGGTCGTGCCGACTCCCGAACAACTGGCGGCCTATGCCGGCGAATATCCGCTCGTGCCGGGCTTCGCGCTGACCGTGTTCGAAAAGGACGGCAAGCTGTACGTGCAGGGCACCGGCCAGCCGCCGATCGAAGTCGCCGCGGCGGGCGACGACGTGTTCGTCGCCGACGCCGTCGGCGCGCAGTTGCGCTTCGAGCGCCGCGAAGGCAAGGTCGCGGCCGTCACTCTCGAACAGAACGGACAGAAGCTGCGTGGCGAACGACGATAACGTGGCGCTCGAGAGCGTCCTGCCGGCCGACGTCGTCGCGGCCGGCAACCACGCGTGGTCGCGCTACCGGCACTATCCGGCGTTCAGCGCGCCGTGGTTCGCGGGCCGCACGCGCGTGTTCGCGGTCGTCATCGGCTCGGTCGCGCTCGTGATCGGCTTCGGACGCGGCGTCATCGACGGCGACTATCCGCTCGGCACGCTCGGCGGCGTGTATCTGTTCGCGAGCTTCATGCTGATGGCGTCCACCGGCCCCGCGTTCGCGACGTGGGTGCGGCACCGCCGCTGGTCGGCGCGCACCGAGCGACGGGCGATCGTCGCGGCGGTGCTCGCCGGCATCCTCGCCAGCGGCGTCATCGACTGGTGGGCGTCGACGCAGCTCGACCGCATGTTCGAGCTGTCCGTGTCGTACGGACAGATACCCAAGCGCGCGCCGCCGGGATTCGCCGAACGCGCCGTCGCGCTCACGGTCAACCTCGCGGTGCTGTTCGTGCTGTACGGGCTCCTGGGCGGCGGCCTCGCGCTGCGCACGTATTTCGGCGAGGCGCGTCGCGTCGCGGCGAGCCGGCAGAAGCACGAACTCGACGCGCTGCGCCTGCGCGAGCGCGACGCCGAACAGCGGCTCGCGCTGCTGCAGGCGCAGATCGAGCCGCACTTCCTGTTCAACACGCTCGCGTCGATCCGCGCGCTCGTGTCGCAGTCGCCGCGGCGCGCCGAGGCCGCGCTCGACGCGCTCGTCGCGTACCTGCGCGCGACGATTCCGCAATTGCGAGAAGGCGACAACGGCGCATTGTCCACGCTCGGACGGCAGCTCGATCTCGCCGCGGCGTTTCTCGGACTGATGCAGGCGCGCATGGGCGAGCGGCTGTCGTTCGACGTCGCCGCGCCCGACGAACTGCGCGAGCGGCCGTTTCCGCCGCTCGTCGTCGTCGGGCTCGTCGAGAACGCGATCAAGCACGGCCTCGAACCGAAGGCGGGGCCGGGGCACGTCGAGGTGCGCACGCACGCCGACGGCGACGCGATCGTGCTGCGCGTCGCCGACGACGGCGTGGGTCTCGCGTCCGGCGCCGGCGGCGGTCTCGGGCTCGCCAACCTGCGCGAACAGCTCGCGCTGCGCTACGGCGGGCGCGCCGATTTTCGCCTGATCGGGCGGCGCGACCGCGGCGCGTTGGCGCAGGTGCGGGTGCCGCTGGAGGAACCGGCGTGACGCGGCTCGTCGCGCTCGTGGCCGAGGACGAGGCGCCGCAGCGCGAATCGCTGTGCGCGCAGTTGGCAGAACTGTGGCCCGACCTCGACCCGATCGTGCCGTGCGAGGACGGCCTCGCGGCGCTCGAAGCGATCGCCGAACACCGGCCGGCCGTCGCGTTCCTCGACATCCGCATGCCGGGCGTCGGCGGCCTCGACGTGGCGCGCGCGGCGATCGAACACGGCGCGCTCGTCGTGTTCACGACGGCGTACGACGCGCACGCGGTCGCCGCGTTCGACGCCGGCGCCATCGACTACGTGCTCAAGCCGATTCGCATCGAACGCCTCGCGCAGAGCCTCGTGCGCGTGCGCGAGCGGCTCGCGTCGCGCGCCCGACCCGACCTCGACGCGCTCTTCGGCGAACTCGCCGCGCGCTTCAAACCCGCGGGCGACAACGCGATCCGCTGGATCACCGCGGCGATCGGCGACGAGGTGCGCCTGATCGCGCTCGACGACGTCGTGTATTTCCAGGCCGACGACAAATACGTGCGCGTGGCCACCAAGGCCGAAGACGCGCTGATCCGCCTGCCGCTCAAGGAGCTCGTCGCCGGACTCGATCCCGACGCGTTCTGGCAGATCCATCGCGGCACCGTCGTGCGCGTCGCGGCGGTCGATCGCATGCGCAGGGACGAACTCGGCCGCTGCTGGCTGAGCGTGAAGGGCAGGGCCGAACGGTTACCGGTCAGCGCCGCGTTCCAGCGGCGCTTTCGCGGGATGTAGGCGCGACGCTCTCCCGGCCGATCATGTGTCGCGCGATCTTCGCCGCGAACTCGTCGAGGTCGGCCGACGTGGTGTTCGCGAGCAGCACGACCGTGATGTCCGGTTCGACGACGCGCAACAGCTGCGCCTGCGCGCCCATGATGCTGCCGGGACGCTTGACGACGTGCACGGTCCGGTCGCCGGCCTTCATGTCGAACGACCACACGCCGTAGCCGTAGTCGTCGAGTCCGGGCTTCGTCATCGCCGCGAGCGATTCGGGCTTGACGAGCTTGCCGCCGAACAGCGCGTCGGAGAACGCGAGCACGTCGGCCGGCGTCGCGTACATCGCGCCGGACGCGTACCAGTTTTCCGGATACACCGGCAACGCGTTGGCCATCGCTTTGAGATCGTCGCGGAAGAAATACGTGTTCGCGAGATCCGGGAGAATCTCGTACTGCCTGAGCACGCCGGTATCGGCGAGCTTGAGCGGCGCGAGGATGCGTTCGCGCAGCAGCGTCTCGTACGGCTTGCCCGAAACGCGTTCGAGGATGCGGCCGAGCAGCACGTAGTCGCCGTTGTTGTAGTCGAACGCCTTGCCGGGTTCGGCCACGAGCGCGCCGCTCACGAATTTCGCGACGAGCTGCTCGGGCGTGTACGGCGTCTGGTAGTTCGGCAGGCCGCTCCTGATCGCCGTTTCGGCGTCCTTCACCTGGTCGAAGTTCGGCAGGCCCGACGTGTGGTTGAGCAGCTGGTGGATCGTGACCTTGCGCGCGCCGTCGCCGGCATAGTCGGACAGGTAGTCGGCGATCTTGCCGTCGAGTGCGAGGCGGCCTTCGTCGACGAGCTGCAGTACAAGCACGGCCGTGAACGCCTTCGTGATCGATGCGATCCAGAACTTCGTACGCGGGCCGTTGGGCACGTGGAACGCGCGGTTCGCTTCGCCGTAGCTGCGCTCGACGAGAACCTTCCCGTCCTTCGCGACGAGCGCGGTGCCGCTGAAGTCGTGCGCTTTGGCGTACGTGTCGACGAATTCGACCGGCGTCTGCGCCGGTGCGGCCGAGGGAACGAGCAAGGCGAGGGCAAACGCGAACAGACGCGACATGGTGCACTCCGGGCGGTGGCGGTCGACGGCATCGATACGTCGACCGCGAACCCGGTTGCGGCGCGCGCTACGCGGGCTTCCTTCCGACGAAGCGGTAGTACGGCACGCGCGCGAGCGGCAGGTACGGCACCGATGCGCGACATTCGGCGAGCGTGTGTTCGGGCAGTTGCGCGCGCAGTTCGGCGAGCGGTTCGGCGCTGAGCTTGACGCCGTCGTGGCCGAACCAGGCCGGCCAGAACCGGCGCGTCAGCGGACCGTGACGCACGAGGCCCGGCGCGGGCCGCGCTTCGGAGACGTAGAAGTCGACGACGCCGAGCGTGCCGCCGGGCTTGAGCATCGCGACGGCGTTGCCGATCGCCGCGCGCCATTCCGGAATCATCGTCAGCGCGTACGACAGATACACGCAGTCGACCGGCCGCTCGGGCCGCCACGTCGTCGCGTCGGCGAGGCTGACGTGCACGCGTGTGTCGGCCGCGCTGCGTCGGCGCGCCTGCTCGACCAGCGCGGGACACAGGTCCACCACATCGACGCGCGCGATGCGCGCCATGCGTTCGCCGAAAAATTCCACGTTGCGGCCGGTGCCGCCGCCGAGTTCGACGACGTGCGCGCCGTCGGGCAGCGGCAGGCTTTCGACGAGTTCGCGCCGGCCCTGCAGCAGGCGCTCGCGAAACGCGTCGTAGTGCGCGGCCTGCGGCGCGTAGAACGCTTCGAGCCGCTGCGCGTGCGTCAGGTCGCGCGGCATGCCGCGCAGCATCTGCACGAGAATGCCGACGTCGGCGCGCAGCGCGTCAAGCCGGGGCATCGGCGATCACGAAGCCGGCGTAGGTGTGCACGCGGTCGCCGACGTGCAGCGAGCGCGCGAGTTCGTCGCGGAACGCGAGCACTTCGCGCAGCGGGCGGCGCTCGGGGCCGACGCGCAGCGTATCGAGAAACGCGGGATTCTCGTGCGCGCTGCGCAGGAGGATGCGCGCCTGCGGCGCCGCGCGCTCGAGGATCGCTTCCCATTCCTCGGCGAGCGCTTCGGGGTAGTAGCTCGACATCCAGTCCATGTGGTCGAGCAGCACGAAGCGCGAGATCGCGCCGTCGTGGCCGCGCAGGAACTCGGTCACGGTGGTGGTATGCGGCTCGATCGCGTCGACGCGACCGCTCTTCAGGAGTTCGAAATTGGCTTGTTTCAAATATTCCGGACAGCAGTCGCGGCGATAGCGGCCGGCGACGTAGACGTGCCAGAAATAGTTGTCGGCGACCGGCAGCTGGCGGAACACGTACTGCACCGATTCGCGGATGAAGCCCGACACGCCGCCGGCGTGCTGCGCCTCGACGAGCTTGCGCTGCGGATACGGCACGCCGAGAAGGCTCATCACGAACTGCTGCGACAGCACCCAGTTGACGGCGCGGTTCCACATCAGCGGCGCGACGCGATCGTCGTAGATCACGCGCTGCTCGTCGATGTCGCGCGACTGGAACAGCGCGGTCAGCGCGTGCTTGAGCTTCGGGCGCATTTTGAAGTACGCGCGGCAGCTGCGCGCGACGATGCCCGAGAGGCCGTGGAAATAGAAACTCGCGTTGGCGCTGGCGAACCAGGTCCAGTGCTTGTCCCACCAGGCGCGCGCGAATTCGTCGAGTTCGCCGCGCAGCGCGTCGTGGTAGATCTCGCGAAAGCGCGGGTGATAGCCCTCGCCGAACACCGCGAAGTAGTCGTCGAACGCGAGCTTGCGGATGCCGGCGATCTTGAGCTGCAGCAGCGCCGTCTGGCGCGGGTTGGCGTCGACCGCGTAGACGCGGCGCGGCCCCTGGATCGCGTAGTCGAGCGCGTTGCAGCCGGCGCTGGTGATGACGAGCACGGTGTCGTCGGCGCCGAGCGCGAGCGCCTGGCGGTCTACCGCGGGATCTTCCCAGCACGCGTTGTAGACGAGGTTGCGCGAATAGATCGCGTTGAACAGACGGTGATCCAGTTTGTCGCGCAGGTTCGGCTTGGACATCGTAGTCGGCGGCTTGGCATAGGCTCGTGGCAGCGTAGGCGCCGTTCATGACGCGCCGGTGACGGCCGCGCCGGCGGCGCCTGGAAACGCGTGCCGCATTGGCGTAGCCTCGAAAGGTTGCCGTCGGACCCCTGACCGGATCGGCCTGTGAAAAAAGTCAAACGGTGCAACACCCGGACCGCTCGGCGCCGCGCTGCAAGCCGTCGCAATGAGCGAGCTGGCGACGATCGACGCCGCGCTGTCGCGTAGCCGCGCACGGCATCGCGGCGTGCACGAGGCGCGCAAGGCGATACGCCGGCTGCGTGCGCTGCTCGCGCTCGGCGACGATGCGTTCGGCGATGCCGGCGAAGCCCTCGACGCGACGCTGTCGCGCATCGGCAAGAGTCTTTCGACGCTGCGCGACGCGCAGGTCGTCGTCGACACCGCGCGACGCATCGGCAGGCGGGCCGACCAGGCGAGCCGCCGCGACGTCTGGCTGCGCCTGCGTGCCGCGCTGAGCGAGCGGCGCGCGCAGATGCTCGCGCGTGCGGTCGCGGCCGATCCGCAGTTCGAACGGCGGCGGCGGCGCGTGCAGGCGCTGCGCACGGCGCTGGCGACGCTGCCGTGGCGCCGGCTCGACCGGCGGGCCGTGGCCGCGGCGCTGACGCGACAGGCGCGGCGCAGCGACAAGGCGCAGCGCCGCGCGCAGGCGCATCGCGGCGCGCACGAGCGGCACCGCTGGCGCCGGCGGTTGCGGCGGCTGCGCATGCAGATGGACCTGCTGAAATCGCTCGCGCAACGCGAGCCGTCGCTGCCGCCCGCCGTCGACGCCTACAAGGCCGCGCGGCGCGACATCGCGCCGCCGAAGCGGCTCGGAAAGCAGGCCGACGCGCTCGGGCGAGGGCAGGACGAGGAAATCCTGCGCCGCGCGGTGCGCGCGCTCGCGCCGGGCGCGTTGCGCGACGAGGGGCTCAAGGCGTTGCGCAAGGTAGCGTAGGGTGCTCGATAGGCGAATCGCAGTGCGCTGACGAAGTCGCCGTTCGCATCGCAGGCATGCAGAAACAGGAACGCTTCGATATCGCGCAGCGGGCGGCTCGGCGGCATGCGCATCGTCGGCGTGGCGCGCGCCAGCGTCACGCGCCAGTCGTGGTACAGAGGCCGAGCCGCGTCACCGGGAATCGCGTCGTGCAAAGTCATTGAGTGCCTCCCTGGCGCAATCCGGTTGCGTGGTTTTCAAGATGTCGCCACTGCGACACTCGGTCGCATGCGCGGCGGCAAAACGAACTTCTACCCTTCGCGCATCTTTGCAGGATGCGCCCCTCATGAACCGTCGTTCGACCGCCACGTTCGCCCTCGTCACGCTGCTGCCGGTCGCGGCGACGGCCGCCGACGCCGACACCGCCACGCGCCTGGACACCGTCGACGTGCGCGGCCTGCAGCCCACGTCGCTGCCGACGCAGATTCCGACGACGACCGAAGGCATCACCGCCGTCGAGATCGACGAGCGCATCAACGCGACCGACAGCGAAGACGCCCTGAAATACTTCCCGAGCCTGCTCGTGCGCAAGCGCTACATCGGCGACTACGATCACGCCGTGCTCGCCACGCGCGCTTCGGGCACCGGCAACAGCGCGCGGTCGCTCGTGTTCGCCGACGGCATACAGATCTCGAACCTGCTCGGCAACGGCGCGACGTTCACGCCGCGCTGGGGGCTCGTGACGCCCGAGGAAATCGAACGCGTCGACGTATTGTACGGTCCGTTCTCGGCCGCGTACGCCGGCAATTCGGTCGGCGCGGTCGTCGACTACGTCACGCGCATGCCGCAGGCGTTCGAAGCGCACGTCAAGGCCGGCTGGTATTCGCAGAATTATTCGCTGTACCGCACCGACGACACGTTCGACGCGTGGCACACGAGCGCGTCGATCGGGGACAGGCAAGGCCGCTTCGCGTGGTGGCTCAATCTCAGCCGCCTCGACAGCGAAAGCCAGCCGATCGGATTCGCCAATCGGCTCGTCAGCGCCGGCACGCCCGTAACCGGAGCACCCGGTGCCGCGGGCACGCCGGTCGACGGCGCCGTGGCCGGCCGCAATCCGCGCGAGCAGCCGTGGTGGCTGTTCGGCGCGACGAGCCAGACGAACACGGTGCAAGACCACGCCAAGATCAAGCTGGCCTACGACGTCGCCGACGACCTGCGCGCGAGCGTCGTCGCGGCGCAGTGGGAAAACGACGTGTTCCGCGATTCGCAGAGCTTCATCGAAGACGCCGCCGGCAATCCGGTCTACGCCGGCAACGTCGTCGTCGGCGCCGATCGCTACACGCTAGCGCCGACCGACATCTCGCTGCAGCGCGCCGACCTTCGGCATCGCATGATCGGCGCGACGCTCAAGCGCGCGAGCGGCGGCACGTTCGACTACACGCTGAGCGCGAGCCGGTACGACTACGCGCGCGATCTCGTGCGTTCGCCGACGGTCGCGCGACCGCTCGCCGACGCCGGCGGCGCCGGCCGCATCGCGAACGGCGACGGCACGGGCTGGGACGCCGTGTGGTTCGCCGCGACGTGGCGGCCAAACGCCGCGCACGTCGTCGACGCCGGCGTGCAGCGCGACGCGTACGCGCTGCGCACGGCGGTGTCGACCACGAGCGACTGGATACGCGGTCGCGCCGAGGCGCCGTTCTCGGCGTTTCGCGGCGACACCGATCTCACGAGTTTCTACGCGCAGGACACGTGGCGCATGGACGCGCGCTGGACCGCGACGCTCGGCGTGCGCTACGAGGATTGGTCGGCGCACGACGGGGCACTCGCCGACGCGTCGCGCACGCTGCGCTTCGCGCGTCGCGACGAAACCGACGCGTCGCCGAAGGCGGCGCTGGCCTGGGCGGTCGCCGACGACTGGACGGTGAAGGCGTCGCTCGGCCGCTCGGTGCGCTATCCGACAGTCAGCGAGCTGTTTCAGGGCTCGATCTCCGCCGACGCGATCGTCAACAACGATCCGAACCTCAAACCCGAGCGCGCGTGGACGGCCGAGCTGTCGAGCGTGCACGAACTCGAACGCGGCAGCCTGCGCGCGACGGTGTTCGCCGAGCGCACGCGCGATGCGCTGTACTCGCAGACGAACGTCACGGTCACGCCGACGGTGACGAACATCCAGAACGTCGATCGCATCGAGACGCGCGGCCTCGAACTCGCGTACGCCGCGCAGGGCGTCGGCGTCGAGGGGCTGGATCTGCTCGGCAGCGTCACGTTCGCCGATTCGATCATCCGCGAGAACGCGAACTTTCCGGCGAGCGTCGGGAAGTGGCAGCCGCGCGTGCCGCGCTGGCGCGCCAACCTCGTCGGCACGTATCGGGCGGGCGCGCACTGGACGTATACGCTCGCGGCGCGCTACAGCGGCAAGCAGTTCAACACGCTCGACAACGCCGATCCGAACGGCGCGTCGTACACCGGCGTCAGCGATTTCTTCGTCGTCGACGCACGTGCGCGCTTCGCGCTCGACGAGCGCTGGAGCGGGTCGGTCGGCGTCGATAATCTGAACAATCGCGAATACTGGAATTTTCATCCGTATCCGCAGCGCACGTGGAGCGTCGAGGTGCGGTACGACTATCGCTGAGCCGGTTTTGTCGTCTAAGCTCGTCGCTTTGCCAATCGCTTCCGAAACGCCCGTGTTCGACCTCGACGCTCTCGCGCACCATCGCCGCGCCCACGTGCTGCTCGAAGCCGTGGCGGGCAGCCGCGCGTACGGCACGGCGAACGCCGACAGCGATGAGGACGTGCGCGGCGTGTTCGCGGTGCCGGCGCACGCGTACCTCGCGCTCGCCGCGCCGCCGAACCAGGTCGCGGACGAACGCAACAACGTCGTCTACTACAGCCTGCGCCGCACGATCGAACTCCTGGCCGCGGCGAACCCGAATATTCTGGAACTGGTGTATCTGCCCGACGACTGCGTGCGCGTCTGCACGCCGCAGATGCATGCGCTGATCGCGGCGCGCGCGTCGTTCGTCACGCGCGAGTGCGCAGCGAGCCACGTCGGCTACGCGTTTTCGCAGATCAAGAAGGCGCGCGGGCAGAACAAGTGGATCAACCAGCCGCAGCCGCGGCAGGCGCCGGCGAAGGAAGCGTTCTGCCATGTGATTCCGGCGCGCGCCGACGGCGCGCCGATGCGTCCGCGCGCGCTCGCCGATCTGGGCTGGAACCTCGCCGAGTTTCACGCCGCGCGGCTCGAACACGCGCGCGAGATGTTCCGGCTGTACCACTATGGGGATGCCGCGCGCGGCGTGTTCCGCAACGAGACGCTCGCCCTCGAATCGATACCCGAGGCCGACGAGACGGCGCGTTACGCGGGCCTCCTGATCTTTCGAGAACAGGCGTGGCGGCAGGCGTGCGACGATCACCGCAACTATTGGACCTGGCGCGCCGAGCGCAACGAAGCGCGCTGGCGGCAGCAGGAGTGCGGCGAGATCGACTACGACGCCAAGAACCTGATGCACACGGTGCGTCTGCTGCTGTCCGGACGTTCGATCCTCGAACGCGGCGAACCGATCGTGCGCTTCGCCGGCGACGCGCTGGAGACGCTGCTCGACATCCGCGCGGGCCGCTACGCGTACAAAGACGTCATGGAACTCGCGCAGGGGATCGCGGCCGACTGCGAAACGCTCAAGGCGACCGCCGATCTGCCGGAGCGCTGCGACGTCGCGCGGGCCGACCGCCTGCTGCTCGACCTCACCAATGCCTGGGAAACGCGATGCGCGTAGAAGCACCGATCGAAGAGGCCATCGGCGAGGCGCTCGCCGATGTCGAAGCGCGCCACGGCGTGCGCGTGCTGTTCGCCGCCGAGTCGGGCAGCCGCGCGTGGGGCTTCGCTTCGCCGGACAGCGACTACGACGTGCGCTTCGTGTATGCGCATGCGCTGGAAAAGTATCTGGCGATCGACGATCCGCCCGGCGTCATCGAAGCGATGCTGCCGCGCGACATCGACCTTGCGGGCTGGGAGCTGCGCAAGACGCTGCGTCTGATGGCGGGCGGCAACGCGACGCCGTTCGAATGGCTCGATTCGCCGATCGTGTATCGGCAGGATGCCGCGTTCGTCGCGCGTCTGCGCGCGCTCGCACCGGCGCTGTTCCGGCCGGCCAAGGCGCTGTTCCACTATCTCGGCACCGCGCGTTCGACCTGGCGCGACCATCTGTGCGCGCCCGAGGTTCGCCTGAAGAAAGTGTTCTACGCGCTGCGGCCGCTGCTGGCCTGCCGCTGGATCGAACAGACGCGCATGGCCCCGCCGACGCCGTTCGCGCGGCTCGTCGAAGCGCCGTGGGTGAGCGAAGCGGAGCGCACGATGATCGCCGCGCTGCACGCGGCCAAGACGGCGGCGAACGAGGCCGACCGCGCGCCGCTGCCGCCCGACGTTGCCGAGTGGCTGGCTGAGCAGCTGGCGCATTACGAACGCATCGGACCGACGCTCGCGACGCGCGGCGACACGGATGCCGCACCGCTCGATCGTCTGCTGAGCGAAACGATTCAGCGGTCGTCGTCGGCCTCGGCAACGGCATAGCGCCGCGCCGGGTCGCGCTTGGCGCGATACATCGCATCGTCCGCGGCGTGCAGCAGGCTGTCGTAGTCGTCGCCGTGATCGGGGTACAGCGCGACGCCGAAGCTCGCGCTGATCTTCACTTCGACGGTCTCTTCGCGCAGCACCAGCGCGTAGGGCGCGGCCAGCGTCATCGCGAGCGACTCGACGCGACGCGACGCGGCCTCGATATCGGGCGCGCGCTCGAGGATCACGACGAATTCGTCGCCGCCGACGCGCGCGACGGTGTCGCCGGTGCGCATCGCCTGCCGCAGCCGCTGCGCGACGCCGACGAGCAGCACGTCGCCGGCCAGGTGGCCGTAGCGGTCGTTGACCGGCTTGAAATGGTCGATGTCGATGTATATCAGTGCAAAACGGGACGAGTCGCGGCGACAGCGCTCGATCGCTACTTCGATGCGGTCTTCGAACAGCAGGCGGTTCGGCAGGCCGGTGAGGCTGTCGTGGATCGCCTGGTGCCGCACGAGTTCTTCGGCGCGCCGGCGCTCGGCGATCTCGGCTTCGAGCATGCGGTTGCGCTCGCGCAGCGTTTCGGCCGCGACGCGCAGCGCGTTGCGGTGGCGATACAGCTCGAGAAACACCTGCACCTTCGACAGGAGTATCGATTCGTTGACCGGCTTGGTGATGTAGTCGACCGCGCCGAAGCCATAGCCGCGCAGGCGGTTGAGGTCGTCGGCGTGCGTCGCGGTGACGAAGATGATCGGCAGGTAGCGCGTCGCCTCTTCCTGCGCGAGCAGTTTCGCCGCCTCGAAGCCGTCCATCTCGGGCATGTGCACGTCGAGCAGCAAGAGCGCGAAATCGTGATCGAGCGTGGCGCTGAGCGCTTCGCTGCCGGTGCGCGCTTCCACGATGTCGATCTCGAAGCGGCCGAGCAGGCGGCGCATCGCGATGAGATTGTGTTCGTTGTCGTCGGCGACGAGCACCTTCGGACGTAGCGTCGATTCGATCATGGTGCGCGTCCCTGTCGCCGGCGTTCTTGGACGAGCCGCGCTTCGGGCTTGCAACCTCGCAAGCACCGCGGCGCAGTCGTGCGGCCTTCCCCCATACGCCCTCCGAGGCGCCGTGCGGCGCGACGCTATCTTACTCGGCGCGAAATCGAACGTACGAAAATGCACGGTAAACAACTGTAAGGTCGTGAATTTATGCTGCGAAATACAAAGTTCAGTTTGGCGGCATCAGCGTGCGTATGCGTGCGGCGACATCGCGACGCGGGCGACGAACCTCGGTAGGGAGCGTTTGACAGCGGTGTCTTTTTTCAACGCGAAGCGCCGTTCATTCGACGAACAGCCGGTTGAGCAGCGGTGCGATCTGCGCGAGCGGCAGGCAGTGGTCGGCGCCGGCGGCGGCGAGCGCGGCGGCCGGCATGACGTCGACCTCGGCGTCGGACGGCTCCTGCACGATCGCGATGCCGCCGCGTTCGCGGATGCGCGCGAGACCGTCGGCGCCGTCGCTGTTCGCGCCGGTCAGCACGATGCCGGCGACGCGGCCGCCGCACGCCGCCGATGCCGATTCGAACCACACGTCGATCGACGGGCGCGCGAAGCCGACGCGCGCCTCGGCCGACAGCGCGAAGCGGCCGTCGCGGCCGAGCAGGAGGTGATAGCCCGACGGCGCGACGTAGATGCGCCCGGGCAGCGGCGACGTGCGTTCGGTCGCTTCGTCGACCGGCAGCGTCGCCGAGCGCGCGAGCAGTTCGCACAGGAGGCTCACATCGTCCGAACCGGTGTGGCAGACCGCGACGAGCGGCAGCGGAAAGCGGCGGTCGAGCCCGGCGAACAGCGTGTGCAGCGCACGCAACCCGCCCGCCGAGCAGCCGATCGCGACGAGGTCGATGCGGCGTTTCATCGCTGTGCGAGCTGAAAGATCCGCAGACGCGGGTCGATCGCGCGGAAGTTCTGCGCGGCGCGCGCGAACGCGATGTTCTCGCGCGTGCCGAGGCACAGAAAGCCGCTGCGCACGAGGCTGTCGCGAAACAGTTCGAGCACGTGGTTCTGCAGCGAGTCGGTGAAATAGATCAGCACGTTCCGGCAGAGAATCAGGTGCGCTTCGCAGAAGACGCCGTCGCAGACGAGATTGTGGTTCGCGAACGTGACGTTGCGCTTCAACGCCGCGTCGATCGTGATGAGATCGTAGCGCGCGTGGTAGTAGTCGGCGAGCGAGTGCGCCCCGCCTGCCGCGAGGTAGTTTTCCGAGTACAGGCGCGCCTCGCGCGCCGGGAAGATGCCTTCCTGCGCGCGCGCGATCGCCGCGTCGGAGAAGTCGGTCGCGTAGATCTGCGTGCGGTCGTACAGCCCGGCTTCTTCGAGCAGTATCGCGAGCGAATACACTTCCTGGCCGAACGCGCAGCCGGCCTGCCAGATGTTGATGTGCGGGTACGACGCGAGCAGCGGCAGCACCTCGTCGCGCAGTTTGCGGAACACGGCGGGGTCGCGGAACATTTCCGACACCGGCACCGACAGGCCCGCGATCACCTTCGGCAGCAGCGCGTCGTCGCGCAGCACGCGTGCGGTCAGCTCGCCGATCGTTTCGCAGCCGATGCCCTGCAGCAGCGCGTTGACGCGGCGCCGGAACGACGCGCGCGCGTATTCGCCGAAGTCGTAGCCGTGGCGCAGCTTGAGCGCGCGCACGAACAGTTCGAGCTCGACCTCCTCGACGTCGGGCCGCGCCATCAGGCGTGCAGCCACACGCGCATCATCGACAGCAGCTTGTCGATGTCGAGCGGCTTGGAGAGATAGTCGTTCGCGCCGGCTTCGATGCAGCGGTCGCGGTCGCCGCGCATCGCCTTGGCGGTGATCGCGATGACGGGCAGTTTCGCGAGCTGGGGGCGCTTGCGGATTTCGCGGATCGCCTCGTAGCCGTCCATGCCGGGCATCATGATGTCCATCAGCACGAGTTCGATCTTGCGGTTGTCGTCGAGCTGGCGCAGCGCCTTGACGCCGTCCTGCGCCATGAGCACGTTGAGTCCCTTGGTGCGCAGCGTTTTGGACAATGCAAAAATATTGCGCATGTCGTCGTCGACGACGAGCACGGTACGGCCGGACAGGCCGGTTTCCACATCGCGCGGGACGTACGATTCGGCCTGCCGGCGCACGCTGTGCAGAAACAGGCGCACCTCGTCGAGCAGGCGCTGCGGCGAGCGCGCGCCCTTGACCACGATGCTGTCGGTGAACTGGCGCAGGCGCAGGCTTTCGTCGGTGGACAGGTCGCGCGCGGAGTGAATGACCACCGGCGGCGTGCCGTCGAGCTTGGCGTACTCGTCGAGGAACTGGAATCCGGACATGTCGGGCAGCGTCAGGTCGAGCACGAGGCAGTCGAACTGGCGCTCGCGCAACGCGTCGAGTCCTTCGCGGCCGGTGTGCGCGTTTTCCACGCGCACGTTCGGCGACGCGATCATGGTCTCGACGATCGCGTAGGCGTCGGGATCGTCGTCGATCACGAGCACGCTGCGCTGGCGGCCGTGCTCGTTCGCGAGCAGGCGGTCGAACGCGCCGAGCAGCGCCTCGCGCGGCGCCGGCTTGGTGAGAAAGCCGACGGCGCCGAGTTCGCGGCCGCGGGCCGATTCGTCGACGCCGGAAACGAAGTGCACCGGAATGTCCCGCGTCGCGGGGCTCGCGCGCAGGCGGCGCATGACCGCCCAGCCGTCCATGCCGGGCAGCAGCACGTCGAGCAGGATGCCGGTCGGCCGGTAGTGCGCGGCGAGCGCGTGACCGGATTCGCCGTCGCCGGCGGCGAGCGCGCGGAAGCCTTTCGCGCGGATCAGGTCGACCAGCACCTTGGCGAAGATCGGGTCGTCCTCGATCGTGAGGATCACGGTGTCGCCGGCCTGGATCGCGGCGCGGTCGTCGTCGATCCACGGCGCATCGACGCGCGGTGCCTGGCCGTTCGCGCGCTCCGGCGGCGGCATCGGCGCGAGCGGCGTCGGCACCGGCGCGGCGGTCTGGGACGTGGCCGGCGTGCGCGTCTGCGCGACGAGGGGCAGCACGACGGTGAAGCGGCTGCCGCGGCCTTCGGTGCTTTCGGCGACGATGTCGCCGCCGAGGAGCTGCGCGAGGCGGCGCGCGATCGACAGGCCGAGGCCGCTGCCGCCGAACTGTCGGCTGGTGCTGGCGTCGACCTGTTCGAACACGCCGAAGATCGCGTCGAGCTTGTGCTGCGGAATGCCGATGCCGGTGTCGGCGACGACGACCGCGAACGCCTCCCGCGGCGGCAGGCGCACGCTCGCGGCGAGCGCGTCGGGGCAGGGCAGGATCGTCACCGACACCTCGCCGTCGCGCGTGAACTTGATCGCGTTGCCGACGAGATTGCCGACGATCTGGTCGAGCTTGCCCGCGTCGCTGTCGATCTGCGCCGGCATCGCCGGGTCGACCGCGACCTCGAAGCGCAGTTCCTTCTCGCGCGCGAGCGGTCGGAACGTGCGTGTCAGACTCTGCACGAACATGGAGACGGCGCAGGGCTCGACCAGCACGTCCATCTTGCCGGCTTCGATCTTCGAAAGGTCCAGGATGTCGTTGATCAGGCGCAGCAAGTTGCTGCCTGCGTCGTGGATCACGCGCGCCGACTCGACCTGGTCCGGCGCGAGGCGGCCGTCGTCGTTGTCGGCGAGGTTGCGCGACAGGATCAGCATGCTGTTGAGCGGCGTGCGCAGCTCGTGCGACATGTTGGCGAGGAAATCGGATTTGTACTGGCTCGCCCGCGCGAGTTCCTCGGCCTTCTGCACGGTGTCGCGCTGCAGCGCTTCGAGCACCTGCTTCTGCTCGTTCAGCGTCTCGGTCTTCTGGCGCAGTTCCTCGTTCGAGGCCTGCAGCTCTTCGGCCTGCACGCGCAGTTCTTCTTCCGAGGCCTGCAGGCGCTGCTGCTGCTCTTCGAGTTCGACCGTCTTGCCCTGCAATTCGTCGTTGGTCGAGCGCAGTTCTTCCTGCTGCACGCGCAGCGCTTCTTCGGAGACGACGAGTTCCTGCGCCTGTGCCTGCGTGCGCTCGAGCAGTTCGCGCGTGCGGACCGCGCGGTTGAGGTTGTCGAACGACAGCGCGACCAGCGGCAGCAGTTCGTCGAGCAGTTGCTGCTGCTCGCGGGTGAACGCGGCGAACGTGCCGATCTCGATCACGCCGAGCAGGCGGTCGGTCGCGACGAGCGGCAGCGCGATCATCGCGCGCGGCGAGGCTTCGCCGATCGCCGAGTGGATGCGCACGTAGTCGTCGGGCACCGGTTCGAGCACGATCGTCTTGCGCTCGCGGCCGCATTGGCCGGTCAGGCCCTCGCCGAGCGCGTACGACGTTTCCAGGTGGCGGCGCTGCTTGTGGCCGTAGCTGCCGGCGAGATCGAGCCGCCGGCGCTCGTCGTCGTAGGCGAAGAAGATCGCGACGCCGGCCTTGAGCCGCTGCGCGAGTTCGGCGCACAGCGTGTCGGCGAACGATTGCGCGTCGACGCAGCGCTGCAGCGCCGCGGCGAGCTCGTTGACGTTCGTCTTGGTCCAGTTGCGCCACCACGTGCCGATCGCGGTTTCCTTGAACACCTCGAGTGCGCGCGCGATCGCGCCGACTTCGTCGCGGCGGCCGCGCTGCGGCACGACGATGTCGTGGTCGTGCTCGGACAGGCGCGTCATCAGGCCGGTGAGGTGGCGGATCGGTCTGACGATCAGGCGGCCCGACAGCCACAGCGCCACGACGCTGACGAGAATGCCGAGCGCGAGCATCGCCAGCACGGTGATTTCGGTCGTCGTGACCGCGCGCGTCAGCTCGGCGGTTCGCGCGTCGAGTTCTTCGCGCGCGGCCGTCTGGTTGCCGTGCAGCAGGTCGGACAGCAGTATTCCGTTGGCCCGGTCGACCGTGCCGAATCGGCGCGACAGCTCGAGTTCGCGCGCGTCCCGGTCCGTGCCGGCCGGCGAGCGGGCGGCTTCGTCGAGGATCGGCTCGACCGCGACCGCGAGCCAGTCGCGCGCGCGCTGTTCTGCCTGCAGCGCGCGCGTGCGAAATGCCGCGTCGTCCTTGCTGCGCGCAACCAGCGTCGCCAGTGCAGCGTCCAGATTCTTGCGCGCCGCCGCAACGCGGTCGGTGTCGGCGGCGGCGGTGGCGGAGTCGGCCAGTCGCGCATACACCGCAAGCTCGGTTTCGCGCACGCCGAGCGCGACGTTCTGCAGCGCGTCGATGACGCCGAACGTGCGCTCCAGCGACTCGCGCGCCGCCAACTGCTGATTGAGGGCGGCGACGATGCCGACGCAGGCGGCGACGAAAGCCAGAAGGACGCCCCCGAACGCCAGTGCGAGCTTGACCTGGATCGGCCGGTCGCCGAGCCACGAGGTTTCCTTGTCGTCTTGCGCCATGGGTTTTTCGCTGGTTGTCCCGAACTCGTCGCCTGTGCGGATATGGAACCACGTCCGCGCGTCTTGCCGGCGTGAACCGGCATGTGCGTCATGGTAGCGGCGCGGTGCCGGGGCGGCGAGCGTTCGCGGGTTTTCGGGGGGAGTCTTTGCAAAAAGTATGGATGTGCGGGTGCATTGAAGGCCTGGTGTTCGGTTCAACCGGTCTCGTCGGTGTGACGCGGCCTTGGCATCCGGCGATATAGACGAATCGAAAAAATTGGATGTATCATCTAAAAATGACGCGACGTTCCGATTCGCCCGCCGACCGCCACGCATCGACCGCCGCGGCGATCGGCGCACTGTTGTACCCGCACGCCGAGGTCGTGCTGCACGACCTGGCGAGCGGCACCGTCGCGGGCATCTGGAACGCCTGGTCCGGTCGCAAGATCGGCAGTCCGTCGCTGCTCGACGACGACACGAGTGCGTTCGATCGCGGCGAGGCGGTGCTGGGTCCGTACGAGAAAACCGGCGAGGACGGCCGCCGCATCAAGTCGGTGACGGCCGTGCTGCCCGGGCCGCGCGGGCGCGCGGCGGGGCTGCTGTGCATCAACCTCGACGTATCCCGGCTCGACGAGGCGATGCGCGTGCTGGCCGCGTTCGTCGCGCCGCGCACCGAGCGACCGGCGACGCTGTTCGCGCAGGACTGGCGCGAGCGGATCAATCTCGCGCTGCACGCATGGCTGCGCGAACGCGGTATCGCGCTCGCGGCGCTGACGCGTGCCGACCGCGTCGCGCTGGTCGCCGCGCTCGATGCGCAGGGCGTGTTCGCGACGCGGCATGCCGCACAGCACCTGGCCGGCCTGATCGGCGCTTCGCGCGCGTCGATCTACAACTATCTCGCCGACGCCCGGCGCCCGACGACTTCCGCCCCATGACGACGTTGCCCGATTTTCGCCTCGAAACGCATTTTTCCCGTTGGGAATTCAACGCAAAATACAATATGGCCGCGAGCGACGCGCAAAGCCTGCCGCTGGCCGAACTGCTCGCGCTCGCCGACGAACCCGAACGCGCGGCGTGGGACGCGCTCGGCCTCGGCTACACCGAAACCTGGGGTTCGCCCGCGCTGCGCCGCGCGATCGCGCGCACGTACGAGACGATCGCGCCCGAACACGTGCTGTGTTTCGCAGGCGCGGAAGAGGGTCTGTACTGCGCGATGCTCGCGCTGCTCGGGCCGGAAGACCACGCGATCGTGACGGTGCCGAACTACCAGTCGATGGAGACGCTGCCGGCGTCGATCTGCGGCGCCGTTTCCGGCTGGCGCCTGCGCGCCGAGAACGGCTGGCAACCCGATCCCGACGAACTGCGCGCGCTGATCCGGCCGAACACGAAGCTCGTCGCGGTGAACTTCCCGAACAATCCGACCGGCGCGATCGCCGACGCGGCGACGTTCCGGGCGCTGGCGCAGCTGTGCGACGAGCGCGGCATTCACCTCTTCAGCGACGAGGTGTACCGCGGCCTCGAGCGCGACGCGGCGCACCGGCTGCCGCAGGCGGCGGATATCGCCGCGCGCGGCGTGTCGCTCAACGTCATGTCGAAGGCGTACGGCCTGCCGGGCCTGCGCATCGGCTGGATCGCGACGCGCGACGCCGCCTTGCTGACGCGCATGGAGCGCATGAAGCATTACCTGTCGATCTGCAACGCGGCAACGAGCGAAGTGCTCGCATGCATCGCGCTCGGCGCGAGCGACACGCTGCTGTCGCGCAATCTGGAACTGTGCAGAAATAATCTCGGCGCGGTCGGCGCCTTCTTCGCCGAGCGGCCGGATCTGTACGAATGGGAGACGCCGCGCGGCGGCTGCGTCGGGTTCGCGCGTTACCTCGGCGCCGACGGCGTCGAAGCGCACTGCCGGCGGCTGGTGGAGGAGGCGGGCGTGCTGCTGCTGCCCGCGAGCGTGTTCGAATCGCCGTTGGCGCAGGTGCCGACGGATCGGTTTCGGGTGGGGTACGGGCGGGCGGAAATCGCGGCGGGGTTGGATGCCTGGCGGGAGTTTCTGCGTTCGGCTTAGCCGGTCCTTCGCTTCGGCTCGTCGTTCCTCCGCACGCCGGAATCCAGACTTCGCTGTCGCGACAGCCCGACCGCAACGCGATCCTTCGCGCCGCCCCTCGCCCCGGCCCTCTCCCCCAAGCGCGCTTGAAGGAGAGGGAGTGCCGCACCGTCGTTGCGTGGCGTCGTTCGCCGCCGTCGATCAAAACGCCCGCGAAAACCCCACGAACACGCCGACCGTCCCGTTCTTGCCCGGTTCGATGAGCGGACTTTTCTTGATCTCATCCGGCAGACGGCTGTACTTCACGTCCGCCATCATCGACCACTTCTCGCCGAGCGGCCGGAAGTACGACACGCCGACGTGCCCGATCGTCACCGCGCCCGGTTTGTAGTCGATCACGCCGCGCGCGACTTCTTTGGGCAGCGTGCCGTAGTAGTAGTTGGCCATGTCTTTGGACTGCCACGTCAAGCCGACCTGCGGCGTCAGCGTTCCCTGGCCGAGTTCGAAAGGGTAGCCGTACTGGATCTGGAATTCCTGGCCGCCGCTCTTGTCGGTCGCGTCGGTGAGGATCTCCGCTTCGATCTCGCCGGCGCTGCCGCGCCACTGCATCGCGACGCCCACGTCCACGGCCTCGGCGCGGTCGTCGAGCTTGCGGTAGTCGATGCCGTTGCGCGCCAGTTCCCGGCGGCCCAGATCCTTCACGTCGAAGCCGTCGAAGCGCAGCTTCGCGACGGCCGCGAGTTCGATCCCGCCGAGGTCGAGCACGGTCCAGCCGGCCGAGATGCCGCGGAACCAGAAGCGCTCGCCCTCGTACGACACGAGCGGAATCGGCATCACGCGCGAGCCTTCGCCCGCATACGGGCTCGCGAAGACCGCCGCCGCCACGCCCAGCTGCCAGCCTTGCGGCGGTCCGCCCGGCGAGTCTTCGTCGGCGTCGGGAGACTGCGCGGCGGCGCCGAACGACAGGCCGGACAGCAGTACGGGCCACAGGAATTTCATCATGGGAAGCCTGACCTCGTGCAAGAGTGGAATACGCGTCTGCCGCACCGCGTGTGCGGCCGCAAACGTCCACTGCAGCATGAGGCGGCGATGTCGCCGAAATGTCGTGTGCGGCGCGGCTTCGCTGAACGCGGCTTAAGGGACGAACACGCTCGCGCTCACGTCGAGCGTCGCGCGCGTGCCGCCGGCCGCCGCCGGTTCGATCGCGAGCTTCCAGCCGAAGCGATCGCAGATGCGGCCGATCAGGAACAGCCCGAGTCCCTGGCCGCGCACCGGCGCCGACGATCGCAGGCTGTCGCGATAGCGGCGCGCCGCTTCGACCGGATCGAAGCCGCTGCCCGAGTCGGCGACGCAGACGACGCCGCCGGCGAGCGTCAGCTCGACATGCCCCGCGGCCGTGTTCTCTATCGCGTTGCGAATGAGATTGCTCACCGCGATGCGCACCATCGCTTCGGGCGCGGCGACGAACGTCGGTTCGACGTCGCCGACGCGCAGCCGCGCCGGTTTGTCGCGCACGAGATGTTCGTGGTCGCGCGCCAGCCGCGGCAGGAGTTCGTGCAGCACCGTGACGTCGACCGGCTCTCCGTCCGGGCTCGCTTCGCGCGCGAGGTAGAGCAGGGCCACCATCGTTTCCGACAGGTCTTCGACCGCGTGCTCGATGCGCCCGAGCGCGGGTTTCGACGCGTCGGGCAGCGCGATCTGCTTGAGCACGTCGACGGCGCCGGCGATCACCGCGATCGGCGTGCGGAATTCGTGGCTCGCCTGGTCGAGCAGGCTGCGCTCGCGCTCGATGAATCGCTCGACGCGTTCGAGGTGCGCATTGCTCGCCTGCGCGATCACGGCGATTTCTTCGCGGCCGTAGGTCGTCGGCAGCCGCGCGCCGGGCGTGCCGGGATCGATATTGCGCATGCGCTCGGCGAGGTCGCGCACCGGCCGCACGAAGTTGACGTGCAGCCAGGCGATGACGCCGGCGATCAGCGCGATCAGCAGCAGCGCCCAGATGCCGCTCAGCAGCGAGTCGAGGTTCTGCTGGTCTTCGAGTTCGCCGATGTCGACGATGGTGACCAGCCGGCCCGGCGGCAGGTCGACGACGAGCGCGTGAAAGCTGTCGTCGGTCTCGACGATGTCGCCCCATCCTTCCGACGAGTAGTGGCCCAGCGGCAGCGCGGCGAAATAGTCCGGTGCGTTTGAAGGGTTGCGACCGTTTTCGACGTACCACGACCGGACGATGCCGACGGCGGGAAGCGACGCGGCTTCGCCGCGCCGCACGCGCGCGGCGTGGTCGGCTGATACGGATTCGAGCAGTTCCGTCCAGTATCCGTGTTCCAGCAGTCGCTGGCTGCTGAACGCCTGCAGCGTCAGCGACGCGACCATCACGACGCCGAACACGATCAGCGCGGCGCTGATCCACCGCTGCACGCTGCGGCGTCCGCCGATGACGGGCGTGCGGCTATTCAACGGCGTGCAACCGGTAGCCGGCGCCCGGCACGGTATGCAGCAGCGGCGGCTCGGCGTCGTGTTCGATCGCCCGGCGCAGCACGTACATGTGCGAGCGCAGAAGGTCGGTGCCGGGCTGGCTGTCGCCCCACGCCTCGCGCTCGAGGCGTGCGCGCGTGACGACGTGCGGGCTCTCGCGCATGAGGAGTTCCAGCAGGCGGCGACCGATGCGCGTCAGCACGATGCGCCGGTCGTTGCGACGGATTTCCATCGTTTTGAGATCGAACCGCAGGTCGCCGACGGCGAGCACGTCGTCGGGCGCCGCGGCCTGCTTGCGGCGCGCGACCAGGGCGCGCAGGCGCACCTCGATCTCGGGCAGCGCCACGGGTTTCACGAGGTAGTCGTCGAGGCCCGCTTCGAATCCGTCGATCTTGTCGGCGAG
Organism: Tahibacter soli; assembly: GCF_025717065.2. Taxonomy (GTDB): domain Bacteria; phylum Pseudomonadota; class Gammaproteobacteria; order Xanthomonadales; family Rhodanobacteraceae; genus Tahibacter; species Tahibacter soli. The sequence goes on from NZ_JAOVZO020000018.1 coordinate 1,224,463, forward strand.
CTGGTCGCGGGCCGTGAGCATGATCACCGGCACCTTCTTCTTCGCCTCGCCGCGCAATCGCCTCAGCACCGTCAGGCCGTCGAGCCGCGGCAGGTTCCAGTCGAGCACGATCGCGTCGTAGTCGCGCGACGACGCCAGATGCAGCCCCGACACGCCGTCGGGCGCCGCGTCGAGACTGTGGCCGCAGCCTTCCAGATAGTCGTAGAGGTTCGCCGCGAGCTGCGCGTTGTCTTCGATGATGAGGATGGCGAGCGATTGCCGGATCACGATGCGTTTGCCTGCATGAGTGTGGTTGAACACTAAGCTTCGATCTGCGAGCCGTCCAATGCCGTCACGGCCGGCCGGTGGAACCACAGCCTGACGGCTTCGACCGCGTCGTCCACGAGGCTGTAGATCACCGGTACCACGACGAGGCACAGCACGGTCGACGTGACGAGTCCGCCGATCACGACGATCGCCATCGGCGCGCGAAAACTCGGGTCGGCGCCGACGCCGAGCGCGATCGGCAGCATGCCGGCGCCCATCGCGATCGTCGTCATGACGATAGGCCGCGCGCGCTTGCGGCACGCATCGACGATCGCACGCCGGCGATGGAATCGGCGATCGCGGCGCGCGATGACGATGTAGTCGACGAGCAGGATCGCGTTCTTCGTCGTGACGCCCATCAGCATGACGAGGCCGATCATCGACGGCATCGACAACGTCGAGCCGGTGACGAGGAGCGCGGCGAACGCGCCCGGAATCGACAGCGCGAGCGCCGCGAGCACGGTCAGCGGCTGTGCGAAATCCCTGAGCAGCAGCACGAGCACGACGTAGACGCACAGCACGCCGGCGCCCATCGCGACCGCGAAGCCGGCGACGAGTTCGTCCATGACTTCGGCGTCGCCGGCCGACGCCTGCACGACGCCGCGCGGCAGGTTGCGCAGGCTCGGCAATGCCGCCGCCGCGTCCTCGACGTCGCCGAGCGGCCGGCCGCCGAGTTCCACGGTGAAGCGCACGTTGCGCAGGCGGTCGTAGCGCGCGAGCTCCGACGGGCCGTCGGCGATGTCGAGGTCGGCGACGCCGTGCAGCGGCACCGGGCCGCGCGCGCCGGGCACCGGCAATCGCCGCAGCGTGTCGAGGTCGTTGCGACCGCGGTCGGCGAGCCGCACCACGACGGGCACCTGGCGCTCGCTGAGATTGAGCTTCGCGAGCGCCTCGGTGTAGTCGCCCGACGTGGCGATGCGCAGGGTTTCGGCGATCGCGGCCGACGTGACGCCGAGATCGGCCGCGCGCGCGAAGTCGGGCCGCACGACGAGTTCGGGCCGCAAGAGGCTCGCCGACGACGTGACCGCACCGATGCCGGGCAGCGTGCGCAGCTCGCGCTCGACGAGGCTCGCATGCCGGGCCAGCAGCGCGCCGTCTTCGGCGGCGAGCACGAGCTCGTAGCCTTCGTCGTCCTGCCCGACGCGGATGCGCGCGCCGGGTATCGCGGCGAGCGCCGCGCGCAGATCGTTTTCGATCGCCTGCCGCGTGACGCCGCCGCGATCCTTGCGCGGCGCGAGGTTGACGGTCAGCACCGCGCTGGTCACGTTCGACGCGGCGCGCGGCCCTTCGTCCGGCTCGCCGGCGCTGCCCGCGGCGCCGATCGCGGTGTAGACGGATCGGACATGTGGAATATTCGAGATCGCCAGGCGCGCCCGCTCGGCGCTCGCCTGCGTGTCGCGCAGCGTGCTTCCGGGCGGCAGCGACAGCGCGATCCGCGACGTGTCGCCGTCGTCCGGCGGCATGAACTCGTCCGGCAGGTTCGCACCGATCGCAAGGCCGCCGGCGACGAGCAGCGCGGCGATGCCGAGCGTCAGGCCGCGCTGCCGCAGGCACGCGCGCATGCCGCGCAGGTAGCGCGCGATCCAGCGCGGCGTTCTGCGCCTCGCCGCTGGCGCCTTCAGGAAATACGCCGCCAGCGTCGGCGTCAGCAGGCGCGCGACGACGAGCGAGAAGAACACGGCGACCGACGCCGTCCAGCCGAACTGCACGAAATACCTGCCGACCGTGCCGCCCATCAGCGACGTCGGCAGGAACACGGCGACGAGCGTGAACGTCGTGGCGATCACGGCGAGTCCGATTTCCGTCGCGGCGTCGGCGGCGGCGCGCAACGGCGACTTGCCCATGCGCCGGTGCCGCTCGATGTTCTCGATCTCGACGATCGCATCGTCGACGAGCACGCCGGTGACGAGCGACAGCGACAGCAGCGTGACCGTGTTGAGCGTGAAGCCCGCCAGATGCATCACCGCGAACGTCGGCACGGCCGACAGCGGCAGCGCGACGGCGGCGATCGCGGTCGCACGCCAGTCGCGCAGGAACAGCAGCACGACGAGCACCGCGAGCGCGGCGCCTTCGTACAGCAACAGCATCGAGCCGTCGTAGTTTTCGACGATGGGACCGACGAAGTTCACGGCCTCGGTGAAGACGAGATCGGGATGCACATCCCGCAGTTGCGCGATCGCCGCGCGTGCCGCGTCGGCGACGTCGATTTCGCCGGCGCCGCGCGCGCGAAGAATCTCGAACGCCACGACGGGCGTGCCGTCGATCGACGCCGCCGAGCGCGGCGGCGCCGTCGTGTCCGACACGGCGGCAACGTCGTCGAGGCGGATCCGGCGCCCGTCGCTCAGCGCGACGTCGAGTTCCGCGATCTCCTGCGCCGAGGCCACGGTGGCGACCGCGCGCACCGATTGTTCGGCGCCGCCGATGTCGACGCGACCGCCCGACGCCTCCTGCTGCAGTTCGCGCAGGCGACGCGAGATGTCGGCGGCCGTCGCGTTCAGCGCGAGCAGGCGGTCGGGATCGAGTTCGACGCGCACCTCGCGATCGACGCCGCCGACGCGCGCGACCGCGCCGACGCCGGGTAGGGCCAGCAGGCGCTTCGTCACGTCGTGATCGACGAACCACGACAGCGCTTCGTCGTCGCGTCGCGACGACGACACCGCGTAGGTCACGACCGGCGTCGCGGCGAGTTCGATCTTGCGGACGACCGGATCGCGCAGGTCGGCGGGCAGGGTCGCGCGCGTGCTCGCGATCGCGCCGCGCACGTCGTCGAGCGCGTCACGCGCCGGCTTGTCGACGTCGAACTCGGCCGTGATCGCGGCGACGCCGTCGGTCAGCGTGCTCGTGATGTGGCGGATGCCTTGCAGGTTCGCGAGCGCGTCTTCGATCTTGCGCGCGACGTCGCTCTCGAGCTGCGGCGGCGACGCGCCCGGCAGTTCGGCGGTGACGGTGACGATCGGAAAATCGATGTCCGGAAAGTTCTGCACCTTCATCGCCGCGAAGCCCGCGACGCCCGCGAGCGTCAGCAGGACGAACAGCAGCGTCGCGGGAACCGGATTGTCGATCGACCAGGTCGAGAGGTTGCGGCTCACGAGTCGCTCCCGGCAGGCGTGGCGCTCGCGTCGACGATCCGGACCGTGTCGCCGTCGGCGAGAAAGCCGAGGCCCGAGACGATCACGGCGTCGGACGCGGAGAGTCCTTCGGTGATCTCGAGACGGTCGCCGGCGCGGCGGCCGACGGACACCTTCTGCATCACGACGGTCGATGCAGGCCCCACGCGCATGACGTAGCGAAACCCGTCGCGCAGCAGCACGGCGCTTTGCGGCACGGTCAGCGCCGGCGCATCGCCGAGTTCGACGTGGCCGCGCGCAAAGGCGCCGGTGCGGATCGCGGGATCGTCCGGCAGGTCGACATAGACGAGGCCGGTGCGCGTCTGCGTGTCGATCGCCGGCGCGATCGTGCGCAGCCGGCCGCGAACGGCGTGCCCTTCGATGTCGAGCGTCGCGACCTGTCCCGGCGCGAGCCGGCCGATGTCGGCGGCGGCGACCGCGGCGCGCCATTCCAGGCGGCCGTCGCGGATCACGCGAAACAGTTCCTGGCCCGCGGGAACGACGGCGCCGACCGTCGCGGTACGCGACGTGACGATGCCGTCGTCGGGCGCGACGACGCGCGTCTGCGTCACGCGCAGGCGCTGACGCCGCTCGGCCGCGCGTGTCGCCTCGAGCCGCGCGCGCCCGGTCGCCGCGGCGACGACGTACTGGTCGATCTGCTGGGTCGACAGCGCACCGGTGTGCGTGAGGCTGCGTGCACGCGCGGCGTTGGACTGTGCTTCGTCCACTTGCGCCGCGGCCTGCGCGACCGCGGCGCTCGCTTCGGCGAGTTCGGCCCGTACGATGTCGGCGCTGAATCGCGCGAGCACCTGGCCGCGCCTTACCGTGTCGCCGACGTCGACGTCGACGGCGACGAGCCGCAGTCCGTCGGCCTCGGCGCCGATGCTCGCTTCCTGCCATGCGGCGATGTTGCCGGTCGCCGGCACGCGAACCGGCAGCGCCGCGATCCGCGCGTGTGTGACGGCGACCGACAGGACGGGCGGCGGCGCGGACTGCGCCGGGTCTTCGCGGTTGCCGTCGCATGCCGCGACGAGCACCGCCGGCAGTAGGAAAAACGCCGCACCGATCCGTGCGATTCGACGCTGCTGCATGGGTAGACAAATCCTCGAAACGCTACGGGGCGTCTTCGATGATCGATTCCCGATGTCGCGGAAATGTCGCGCCGCGTTCTTCAGCCGTGCGCGAGCGCCGCCGCGATCGCCATGCGCCACTCGTCCATGAACGCCGCGTAGCGCGGCGGCGACAGGAACTCGCGCACCGTCGATTCGGCATCGTCGGCGAGCGCGGTCAGCGTATAGCGCACGGTGACGTCGGTCGCGTCGTCGCCGGCCGGCGCGCACGCGACGTCGACGAGGCCCATGCTGACGCCTTGCGCGATGCGCGCGTAGCCGGCCGCGTGCAGCGCCGGTTCGTAGCGCGTGACGATCCATACCGATTCGACGCCGCCGGCGCCGATCGTGCGGAACACGGTGCCGCGCTCGGTCTCGCCGCTGAGCATATGCGGGTTCCAGCCCTTCGCCCAGGCGCGCTCGCCGAGCGGGGTGAACATGGGAAACACGCGCGCGATCGGCGCGTCGAGACGGAAGGTGCCTTGCTGCGACTGCGGGCTTGCGGCCATGAGCTTGCCTTGTTTGGTAGGTATGTACCAAGATAACATGGTATGAAATCCGGAGAAAACCATGGCGGCGCGCAGAAACGAGACGAAGACCGGCAATCCGACCCCTCCCGCGGTCGAACGCATCCAGACGGGCGTGCGGCTGGAAAAGCGGCTGCTCAAGGTGCTCAAGGGGCTCGCGGAATACCTCGACCTGTCGCTCGGCGACCTGCTCGAAGGCGTGGCGCTGCACGCGCTGGAGAACAAGGCGCCGTTCTCGGCGGCGACGCTCAAGAAGATCGCGGATCTGAAGCGGGTGTACGGGCTGGCGCTAGGGGCGGGGGACAGTCACCGGTTGAAGGAGGGGTGAAGCTTTCGCCGCGCATGTGCCGCGCAAACGTGTTCACTCGACGAGGTCCTTCGCGGCGCCCCCATCCCATCCTTCTCCCCCAACGCGGTTGGGGGAGAAGGAGCCGAGGGTTTCGGCGTTGCGACGCTTGAGCCCTCTCCTCCAAGCTTGCTTGGGGGAGAGGGTTGGCCGCTCGTGCGCATCCGGCGCCCGCGGCATTAGTACATCCATGTACGTCAGGCGAGGGGGCGACGCCCAGGTCTTCGTTGTAGCTGGATCGATAGCGCAACGAAAAAACTTATGAACTGATTATCTGGCGCCTGCGACATCCTCGCGCAAGATCCGCAGCACCTCCGCCACCGCCTCGCGACTCTCGTACACGTCGTGCCCCCACTCGACGACGAGCGTCGATGCCGCGCCCGGCAGCAGCGCGCTGTCGAGCGGCACGAAGCCGTCGGTCGGCGGATCGCGGCCCGGCAGGCTGCCGGCGATCGTGTGGTACGGAATCGACGGCAGCAGCGCCTGTGCCGCCTTGCGCACCGGCTGCGCCGTCTGCAGCGTCGTGATGCTGTTGAGCAGGCCGCGCTGGTACAGCATGCGCAGGTCTTCCTTGACGTAGCCCGCGTTCGCGCGGGCCAGGCGCCGCAGCGCGTCGATCTCCGGCGCGCGCTGGCCGACGATGCTGCGCGCCAGCCGGCCGAGGAATCCGTCGGCCGTCGGGCTGCCCTTGTGCGGCGACGCGATGAAGATCGCGCGCGTCACGCCGGGATAGCGGCCGAAGTGAAACACCTGGTCGGCCAGGCGCAGATCGTCCTCGTCGCCGGCGAAATCGCCGATCGGCGCGTTGAACGCGGCCGACCACAGTGCCTCGCCGCTGTCGACGCTGAGCAGTCGCGACAGCACGCCGCCGAGGCTGTGGCCGACCAGTACGATGCCGCGCCGCGCCGCGTCGTCGCCTTCGGGATCGACCGCCTGCCACGTCGCGTCGAGATAGCCGCGCAGGCGGTGCCGCAGCACGAGCGTCGGCGCGTTCGTCTGGTACACCATGTGCCACACTTGAAATTGTGAACGCAGCAGCGCGTCGCCCCAGATCGCGTTCGACAGCCGCGCCCACGCGAGCGGATTGCTGCCCAGGCCGTGGATCATCACGACCGGGCGCTTGTTCGGATCGTAGTCCTCGAGCAGGTACAGGCCCGCGCGCCGGCCGATTTCATTGCCGCGCAGCAGGCCCCAGACACCGAGCCGGCGCAGCGTCGACGTGCTCGCGCCGTGCGCGTAGAACGCGGACGTGTCGGCCGCGAGCGGATAGCGCCGCGCGCCGACCTGCACGTCGCCGAGCGCGACGGGATCGCCGATCACGAGCCGCGGCATCGGCGCGCCGGGCGCGTTTTCGATCCACGCGGTCGCCCAGCGGAACACGCCTTCGGGCGGCAGGTGCGTGCACAGCGGCCGGTCGTCGCAACGCGGCGCGAGCAAGGTCAGCGGCACGCCGAAGCCCGGCGTCGTGTGGCGCTCGCCGTCGAACAGGTCGGCCGGCACGTCGGCCGCGAGCGCGAGCTGCGCGGGCTTGGAGAAGTAATGACTGATGCGGCGAAAGTCGACGTCGACGGCGACGCCCGCGATGCGCGTCGGCCCCGGCCTCCAGCCCGGCGACGAGCGGCGCAGCACCGTTTCGAGCAGGCCCTCGGTGCAGCGGTTCGCGAGCGTCGCGGCGGCGCTGGCGACGTCGGCGCGCGGCGACGCCATCGGCGCGTACGCCGTCGCGGCGCAGCGCAGCCAGTATTCGGCGCGCGCGCGTTCGTTGCGGGCGTGCGCGGCGGAGTAGGCGAGGCTGCGCGCGGCTTCGAGTTCGGTCGATACGTCGGCGACGACGGGGGGCTGCGACGGCGGCGCGTGCGCGCACGCGGCGAGCAGCGCGCACAGCGCTGTCCCGAGACATCGAACACCGGCCGACGAGCTTCGCATGCATCCCCCTTCGCGCCGCGCAACGTTAGCGCATCTGCGCCGCGTTCGAACGGCGTGGCATCATCGCGTGGATGATCTACCGCTTCGGCGACTTTCGACTCGACCCGGCTGCGCGCGAACTGCGGCGCGCGGATGCCGCCGTTGCCGCGCCGCGCCGCGTGTTCGACCTGCTCGTGTACCTCGTCGAGCAGCGCGACCGCGCGGTCGGCCGCGACGAACTCGTGTCCGCCGTGTGGGGGCGCGTCGACGTCGCCGACGTGCAGGTGAGCCAGCTGATCGCGCGCGCGCGCCGCGTGCTCGGCGACGACGCGCAGGCGCAGACCGCGATACGCACGGTGCCCGGCTTCGGCTATCGCTGGGCGATGGCGGTGACGGTCGACGAGGCGCCGCCGCCCGACGTCGTCACGCCGTCGAATGCCGCGCCGTCGATCGACGCGCCGCCGTCGAAGCGCCGCATCGCGCTCGGGCTCGCGCTCATCGCCGCGCTCGTCGCCGCGCTGCTGTTCGCCACGCGCGACGGCGAACGCCGCGAAGCGCCGCGCGCGGCGGCTGCCGCGTCGATCGCGGTGCTGCCGGTCGACGTCGACGGGCCCGCCGATGCGAGCTGGGTGCCGCTCGGCGTCATGGATCTCGTCGCCGCGCGCCTGCGCGACGCGGGCCTCGCGGTGCCGCCGAGCGACAGCGTGATGGCCGCGCTGCATGCGGCGCGCACGCGCGACGCGACGCGGCCGGTCGCCGACGTGCGCGCGATCCTCGGCACCGCGCGGCTGGTGCGCGGCTCGGCGCGCAAGGCCGCGAACGGATGGATCGTCGCGCTCGAAACCGACGACGACGACGGCCAGCGCCATCGCGTGGAAGCCGAACGCACGGACGTGATCGATGCGGCGAGCCGCGCCGCCGACCTGCTGCTCGCCGCGCTCGGTCGCACCGACGCATCGCCGCGCGAGGGCGGCGACGCGCTCGACGAGATCGCGCAGCGCATCCAGGCCGCGACGCTCGCCGGGCGCTACGACGCGGCCGGCGAAATCCTCGAATCGGCGCCGCCCGACGTGCGCGCCAATCCGCGCCTGCGCCTGCAGGCCGCGCAGCTCGACTACTACCGCGGCCGCGTCGACGCGGCGCGGCAGCAGGTCGACGCGCTGCTCGCGACCGAACTCGACGCGCCGCTGCGCGCCCGCGCGCTGACGTCGCGCGGCCTGTTGCACGTGCGCGCGGGCGAATGCGCCGAAGCCGAGCGCGCGTTCGACGCGGCACTCGCGGCCTGGCCGAAGACCGAACCGACCGCGCTCGCCGGCCGCGGCCTTGCGCGCACGTGCCTGGAAAAGCACGCGGCGGCGGCCGACGATCTCGGCCTAGCGCGCGTGCGGCTCGAAGCGGCCGGCGACCGGCTCGGCGTCGCGCGCGCCGACAACTATCTCGGCATCCTCGATGCGAACCGCAACCGGCTCGATGCCGCCCGTGCGCGCTTCGACGCGGCGCGCGAAACGTTCGAGGCGTTCGGCGTGATCGACGCGCAGCGCGCGGCGCTGTCGGCGCTGATCGACACCGATGTGCACCTGTTGCGCTGGAACGACGCGCTGCGCGACGCCGAGCGCCTCGCGGCGCTGCGGCCGAAGATCACCGACGCGGCGCAGCGGCAGATTCTCGACAGCGACCGCGCGCGCGCCTACATCGGCGTCGGCCGCTGGCGCGACGCGGCGATGCTGCTCGCGCCGACGCCCGGCGAAGTGACGAGCGGCGCCGCGCAGCGCTATCTCGACGCGGTGCGCGCCGATCTCGCGTGGCGCGAAGGCCGCCGCGACGATGCGCGCGACGCCGCGCGGCGCGCGCTGGCCGACTGGCCCGACCGCGCGTCGGACGATCGCCGCGCGGCGGCCGTGCTCGTGCTCGCGCGCGCGTCGCCGGATTCGCCGGTGCCGGTGCCGCCGGCCGAGTCGGGCGACGACGTGCCGGCCGGTCTGCCGCTGCTGCGCATCGCGGCGGCCGAGCGCGCGGCGGCGAGCGGCGACGTCGCCGCCGCGTCGCACGCGTTCGTGCAGGCGCAAGCGGCGGCCGACGCGGCGGCCGTACCGTCGGTGCTCGTCGCGACGACGGCGAGCCACGCGCAATGGCTGATCGGGCAGGGGCGCGTCGAGGAAGCCGCGTCGCTCGCCGGCCGCATCGCGCCGTGGACCGCCGACGACTTCGACGGCGCGCTGCTGCGCGTCGCGCTGTTTCGCGCGCGCGGCGAGCACGAGGCGTGGCGCGCGAGCCTCGATGCGGCGCGGCGTCTGGCCGGCGAGCGCGCGATTCCGCCGGCGTTGCTCGAGGCGCCGCTGCCCGGGAATGTGCGCAACGTCATGAAATAGCGGTTTGATACCGGTTTGCTATCGCCCGGATAGCGGGCCGGCAAGGCGCGCGGCGGTCGCGGAACGACAGTCGGCAGACCGACCGTCACCACCGCGTCATGCGGCTGTGTTCGCGGTCATCACCCCCCGCGCCGAGGTCCATGACGATGTTGCTACGCCCGAATCGACTCGCTCTTGCACTGCTTGCCCTGCTCGCGTCCCCCGCTTACGCGAAACCCGTGACCGTCGCGCCGGCCGGCGGCGAAACCTGCTCCGCCGACGGCCTGTGCCTGACGCTGACCGTCGGCCGCGCCGATCCGGCGAACCCGCAGGCCTGTGCGGCCGAGGGCCCGCTGACGGTCGACGTCGGCGACCCGGTCAGCTGGTGCTACACGCTGCGCAACGCCGGCACGCGCACGCTCGGCTTCCACAACGTGACCGACAGCGTGCACGGCGCGGTGCTGTCGCAGCTCGCGCGCATCCTCGCGCCGGGCGAGTCGTACAGCCACGTGCGCGTCGAGCGTGCCGGCACGGCGACGACCGGCGCCGTGAACGCGCGCTGGACCGCGAGCGAGACGCAGTCGAGCTACACGACCGACGATGCGATCGCGTTCGACTACATCGACGCGACCGACGGCGACCAGCTCGCGATGACGGGCGGCTTCGCCAGCGCGCGCAGCACGGCCGTGACGCTGCCGTTTCCGATCGACTTCTTCGGCACGGTCACCGACCGGCTCTGCGTGGGGCACGGCGGCGTCATCGTCGTCGATACGTTCGTGTGCGCGCCGCCGAGCACGTTCGGCTTTCCGTCGTTCTACGTCGACAAGGCGATCGCGCCGATGTGGTCGAGCTTCGACAAGGACGTCGGTGCGACGTACATCAAGACGCTCGGCGAAGCCGGCCAGCGCCGCACCGTGATCGAGTGGAAGGACTACGCGCTCGACTTCCCGGAAATGCCGGGCTTCACGTTCGAGGTCGTGTTCGAGGAGGCCACCGGCGCGATCGTGTTCAACTATGCGTCGACCGGCTCGGGCGACGGCGCGTTCGGCGACGCCGGCGAAATGGCGGCGGTGGGACTGCAGTCGAGCGCCTCGACCGGCGTCGTCTACTCGTTGTTCGACCCGAATCTCGCGCCCGGCGACGCCGTGCGCTTCACGCCGGCACCGACGCAGACGTGGTCGGTCGATGCGAGCGTAGCGGTCGACATCGGCGCCGCGCGGCTCATGCTGCCGGTGCCGTCGCTGACCGCGAACGCGGGCGTCGGCATGACGATCCAGCAGCCGATGGTGGTGGTCAACACCGGCAACCGCGCGCTGACGTGGAGCGCCGGCGAATATCCGGCGGCGCCGCTCGCCGCGCTCGCGCCGCTGAAACTCGCGCCGCGCGTCGCCGAAAACGCGAGCCTGACGCGCGCCGGGCGCGATCCCCATCCGCGCGTGCTGCGCGCCGCGCCGCGCGCCGCCGCGCCGCTCGGCGGCTGGGACGTGCCGGCCTACGGCATGCAGTCGGTGCCGGGCGAAGGGCTCAACTACGTCACGCTCGACCTGCGCAACGACGCGGCGCTGCAGACGATCGTCCCGGCGATCGACCAGCGCGGCTTCGCCGGCATCACCGGCGGCGACTTCGTCGGCGAGGACTTCACGCAGCAGCTGATGATCGACAGCGACTACGACCGCCTGTACCGCTTCGACACGCTCACGGGCGCATCGACGCTCGTCGGCTGGCCGACCGGCAACATGACCAACGGCTTCGAGTACTGGAGCGGCGTGACGTGGGACGCGTCGACCGACACGCTGTACGGCGTCACGTCGCGCTACAACGCGCAGCGCGAGTGCTTCTGGACCGGCCTGTACACGATCGACGCGACGACGGCCGCGGCGAGCTACGTCGGCCCGATCGACACCGGCGCCGACAACTGCCTGATCGACATCGCGGTCGACGGCAACGGCGCGATGTTCGGCCTCGACATCAAGACCGACACGTTGATCGCGATCGACAAGGCCACCGGCAAGGCGACGACGGTCGGTTCGCTCGGCGTCGACGCGAACTATCTGCAAAGCATCAAGTTCGACCGCTCGACCGGCACGCTGTACTGGGCCGGCTACGCGCAGGGCATCGGTTTCGTCGCGACGATCGACCCGGTCACCGGCCAGCCGACGATGGTCGGCCCGACGCCGGGCAACCGCGAGATGGCGGCGGTCGCGATCGCCAAGGCCGGCGGCGACTGCAGCCAGCCGCTCGACACGCCGTGGCTGACGATCAACACGACGGGCGGCACGCTCGAGCCGGGTGCGCCGGCCGGCGTGTATCCGCTGACGTTCGACGCGTCGCAACTCGCCGCCGGCGAGTACCGCGCGTCGATCTGCGTGTTCAGCAACGATCCGGCGTATCGCGCGCATCCGGCGATCGTGCCGGTGAGCTTCACCGTGCACGCGCCCGACGCGATCTTCGCGAACGGATTCGAACAGGCGCGGTAACGCACCGGGAAAAAGCGGCGGCGCAAGAACGCGCCGCCGCAAGGGGTGTTGCGGGAGGGGGCGACGCCGATCAGCTCTTCACGAACGCCAGCATGTCGGCGTTGAGCTTTTCCTTGTGCGTGTCGGTGATGCCGTGCGGCGCGCCGGCGTAGACCACGAGCTTGGCGTGCGGCACGAGCTTCGCCGACGCGCGCGCCGCCGCGTCGATCGGCACGATCTGGTCGTCGTCGCCGTGCAGGATCAGCGTCGGCTTGTCGAATTTCTTCAGGTCCTCGGTGAAGTCGGTTTCCGAGAACGCCTTGATGCAGTCGTACGTGTTCTTGTGGCCGCCGAGCATGCCCTGCATCCAGAACGCGTCGATGACGCCCTGCGAGGGCTTGGCGCCCGGGCGGTTGTAGCCGAAGAACGGGCCGCTCGCGATGTTCTTGTACAGCTGCGAGCGGTCGGCGATCGAACCTGCGCGGATCTCGTCGAACACGCTGACCGGCAGGCCGCCGGGGTTCTTGTCGGTCTTGACCATCAGCGGCGGCACCGCCGAGATCAGGCCGAGCTTCGCGATGCGCTTCGTGCCGTGACGGCCGACGTAGCGTGCCACTTCGCCGCCGCCGGTCGAAAAGCCGAACAATGCGGCATCTTTTACATCGAGCGTGTCGAGGAGGTGCGCCAGGTCGTCGGCGTAGGTGTTCATCTCGTTGCCGTGCCAGGGCTGGCTCGAACGGCCGTGGCCGCGGCGGTCGTGCGCGATCACGCGGAAGCCGTTGGACGCGAGATGGAACATCTGCGCTTCCCAGCTGTCGGCGGTCAGCGGCCAGCCGTGGCTGAGCACGACGGTCGGGCCGGTGCCCCAGTCCTTGTAGTAGATCTGCGTGCCGTCTTTCGTGGTGACGTAGCTCATCGGTGTGCTCCGGGCGGTTGAAGGTGGGGCGGAAGCGGCGGACTTGCCGCCGGCGGCGAACGCCGGCAGCGGCAGCGCTGCGGTGGCGGCGAGCGCGGCGGCGGCGACGACGAGCGCGCGGCGTTCCGCGTCGATCGACGTGGGATCGGTTTCGTGCATGGCAACCCTCTCGGCGAGGCGCGCGGCACGGGCCGCGCGGGCCGGAAGATCATGCGCGCCGCGCCGAAACCGCGCAGTCCCCGAACGGGTATGGCGCCTTGCCCTGTTCGGGGAGCCCGGCCGTGCGCGGAGGCTGCGAACAATGATAGTTTTGCGCAGGTTTTCCCGAATGCATCGAACGTGCGGCGCTCGCCGCGCGACGACAACGGCTTGCGCACCAAGGGGGAGCGATGCTGATCGTGAAGGACGGCCTCGGCCGCGCGTTCGATCTCGACGCGAACACGCCGCTCAGCGACACGCTGCGCGCGCTGTCGCAAAGCCGCGGCGTCGGCATCGGCGACGCGCTCGTCGCGCTGTACAACTATCTGCACGGCGCGCTCGCGCAGAACTCGGCGCTCGCCAAGGCCGCGGCCGCCGCGCTGACCAAGGCCGAAACCGACGATGCGACGCTGACCGCGATCCTCGACGGCGCGCTCGGCAAGTTCCTGCTCGACCGCGAAGGCGGCAATCCGCTGCCGGTGCCGCGCACGCTCGCGTCGGCCGGCGCGCCGCTCGCCTACGCGCTGGACGCGAAGAAGACGATCGCCGCGAAAACCGGCGACGTGACCTTGTCGTTCGCGCCGACGGCCGGCGCGACGGCGCAGATCGCGGTGCTGCGCGGGCCGTCGCCGTCGGTCGATCCGCCGCTGGCGCTGCCGGCCGGCGACGCGCTGCTGCGCTTTTCGCTGTCGGGCGAGGTCGACGTCGAAGGTTCGTTCAAGGTGCCGTTCAACGGCGGCAGCGGCGCGGGCTCGGCCGGCGCCGGCGCGAGCGTCGAGATCGACGCGCTGTTCCAGTGGCCCGCGACGACGACCGTCGCCGGCGCGCTCGTCGAAAGCGTGGGCGGGCTCGCGTCGCCGTGGGATCTCGACGTCGTCGCGGCCGATCTCGCGCCGGTCGATGCGGGCGGCGAATGCCGCGGACTGCGCCGTCTCGCGTTCGACCTGACCGGCGATCTGCACCTGACCGGCACCGTGGGCCTCGGCCGCAGCTGGCGCTACGTCGACAAGAATTTCGCGCAAGGCGTCGATCTCAACGCGACGCTCGGCGTGCAGGCCGACCTGTCGCTCGGCTGGTCGCGCAACGGCGCGTTCCGGCTGACCGTCGAGCGCGCGTCGGACGGCTCCGTCGCGATCGGCGTGCATCGCACCGACGGCACGCAGGGCACGTTCGGCGCCGATCTCACGGCGGGGCTCGTCGTCACCGGGCTCGGACAGGCCGCGCAGCCGATCGTCGACGATCTGTTTCCCGATGCGACGGGTCTCATGCAGAAGCTGCGCGCGTGGAGCGCGCCGGGGACGATGCTCGTCGACCGGCTGCTCGCGCAGATCGGCAGCGACGATCCCGCGGTCGCGGCGCTCGCGCAGCTGCTGCTCGGCCGCACGACGAGCGGTGAGGCGCAGACGCAGATTCGCGACCTGATCCTCGCCGAGATCAAGGAGCAGGTGAACACGTATGTGCCGTTCTGGAAACAGCTGTCGCAGCCGACCGCGCTCGCCGCGCAGCTGTCGGCCGCGCTCGCGCGCCGCTTCGGCGCCGAGGGCGACGCGGCGGCGCTGATCGCGCAGCAGCTGCAGAAGTGGCTCGCGCCGGCGCTGACGAAGGCGTACCAGGATTTTTCCGCGGCGATGACGACGCTCGCGACCGACGCGTCGAACACGCTCGCGCCGCTGCTGGCCGCGTTCGGCAAGATCGGCGAAGACGTCGCCGCGCTGACGAAGGCGATCGACGCCGACGCGTCGGCCGTCGTCACGCCGGCGCTGCGCCTGATGCAGCGCTACGAGGCGATTCGCGCGCAGGTGCTCGATGCGGTGACGGCCGCATCGAAACTCAAGCTCGGCCTGGGCCTGAAGCTTGCGTATTCGCGCACGACGAACGACACGGCCGAAGTGTCGTTCCGCGTCGCGCAGGTGACCGACCGCACGCGGCTCGTCTACCGCAGCCTCGTGACCGGGCGCCTGGACGCCGCGTGGGGCGTGCTGCAGGCCGCGATCGACGCCGGCGAGATCGTCGCGCTCGACGGCGCGTTCACGAGCGCGATCGCGCGGTCGCGCAGCCTCGATCTGTCGCTGTCGTTCGGCGACGCGTCGATCGCGTGGGACGCGTCGTCCGCGTCGAGCGCGACGATCACGGTCGAGGCGAACGGCATGCTCAGCGTCGGGCAGGGCCGGTTCACGAGTTCCAATGTGGCCAAGGCGTTCGGCCGGTCGAGCGGCGCGAGCTTCGGCGGCACGCTCGACGTCGCCGCGGCGCTCGCGCATCCGGCCGCCGCGCTGCCGGTCGCGTTCGGGTTCGCGCTGAACTATCAGGACAAGCGCATGCAGCCGTCGGAACTGGCGACGTACCTGCGGTCGCTGCAGCGCGTCGGCGGCGGCGCGGCGCTGTTCGGCGACGACGCGGTGCGCGCCGCGCTCGCGCAGTACGGCGCGGCGCCGGCCGACGCGCGCGTCGACACCGTCGTGAACCTCGACGCGGCGACGCTGCAGCGCGTGTTCGATCTGACGACGACGAGCAACGGCCGCGCGCGCATCCTCGCGACCGCGCGCGCTGCGCTGTTCGCGGCCGGCGCGGCGCGCGACACGGGCGTCGCCGTGCTCACCGCGCTCGCGGGCGGCACGAATCCCGCGGCGATCGCGCAGGTACTCGCCGATCTCGCCGATCTCGACGCGTTCGCGATCGGCCAGCGCTACGGCGCCAAGACCGGGCAGACGCTGCCGACGACCAGCGGCGCCGACCAGCGCGTGTACCAGGACGTGCGCAACATCAACGGCCTCGCCGCCGGCCTCGTCGACGCGCTGACCGCGCTCGCCGGCGCGCCGGCGCTGTTCGTCGCGGCGCAGGCGCAGACCGGCGATCCGGCCGCGCAGGCGACGCGCTACGCGCGCGCGCTCGACGGCGTCAACACGCGCGTCAACGCGGGCATCGGCGCGTGGTTCGAACAGTTCGGACAGACCGACCAGGCGCCGTCGTTCGCGGTGGCGCTGCTCGCGTCGCTCGCGCAGCTGGCCGACCTGCCGGCGCCGCTGCTCGTGCCCGTCGCGCAGGTGCGCAGCGCGGCCGGCACGCTGCGCGTCCTTGCATTCTGAAGACGGAGATATCCATGTTCGGTTCGGAAATCCTGGACGTCGCGATCGGTCTGTCGCTGATCTATCTGTTGCTGGCGTCGATCTGCAGCCTGCTGCGCGAACGCGCCGAGGCGCTGCTGAAAACGCGCGCGATCGATCTCGAACGGGGCATCCGCTCGCTGCTCGACGATCCGGACGGCGTGATGGCCGCGAAGATCTACAACCATCCGCTCGTCAGCGGCCTGTTCGTCGGCACGTACGACCCGAACGCGCTCAAGGGCGCCGGCGACGACAAGCGCATGCCGCGCGGCACGACGCTGCCGTCGTACATCCCGGCGAAGAACTTCGTCGGCGCGCTGCTCGATACCGTCGGCGGCACCTCGGCGGCCGACCTGCGCACCGCCGCGGCGACGATTCCCGACGACGCCGTGCGCAAGGTGATGCTGCATGCGCTCGACGACGCGGCCGGCGACGTCGCGCGCCTGCGCACGAATCTCGAAACGTGGTTCAACAACGGCATGGACAGCGTATCGAGCTGGTACCGGCGGCGCAGCCAGAACGTGATCATGCTGCTGGCGCTGGTCGCGACGGTCGTGGTCAACGCCAACACGCTGACGATCGTCGAACGCCTGTCGATCGACGATTCGCTGCGCGCGACGCTCGTGGCGCAAGCCGGCGACCGCGGCGGGCAGGGCGTCGCCGTCGCCGATCCGTACGCGCAGCTCGGCAAGCTCGGCCTGCCGCTGGGCTGGCAGGGCGGCTGGCCCGGCGCGCGCGGCAATCCGCTGGTCGCCGCGCCCGCCGCCGTCGGCTGGGCGTGGTGGTGGGAGCAGGTGCTGCAGCCGCTGATCGGGCTGCTCCTGACCGCGTTCGCGGTATCGCTCGGCGCGCCCGTATGGTTCGACGTGATGAACCGGCTGGTGTCGCTGCGCGCGTCGCTCAAGCCGCCCGAGACGCCGGTGCCGGCCGCGCCGCCGAACGTGACGGTACAGATGGTGATGCCGGCGGCGGCGGGCGACTTGTCCAACAATGGAATTTCGCCGGCAGGCGCGGAACCGAACGTCGCGAACGTTGTCGCAAAGTGAACAATCGCCGCACGTTCGCTCCGACGACTGGCTTTCGTCCGCCGACTTGTTCATGATCGCCGTCGTCGGCGCCCGGTTTACCAGTCGCGAGAGGCATCCCCGATGGAAGGAATGTCGGACGGTGAGAGACCCCCATCGGAACCTGCCGCGCCGGCCGTCTCCGAGTCCGACGTCCTGCGCTGCCTGCCCGGCGTGCGCGCGATGATTCTGCGCATGACGCGCGACATCCACCTCGCCAACGACCTCGCCCAGGACGTCATGATCGCGATGGTTGTGGCCATTCGCGAGGGCCGCGTGAAGCAGCCCGAGGCGCTCGCCGGCTACGTCCATGAAACCGCGCGGCACATCGTCTACGCCGCTAACCGCAAGATGCGGCCGATCTCCGTCGAGACGCTGCCCGAACACGAGTCGGCCTGGCTCGACGCGCCGCGCACGCCGCTCGACTACGTCGAGGAAGACGAGCTGCGGCGCTTCGCGCTCGAAGTGCTCGACGAACTGCCGGCGCAGCGCGACCGCGACCTCATCGTCGGCTTCTACGTCGACGGCCTCTCCAAGGCCGAACTGATGCAGCGGCTGTCGCTCGGCGCCGACCAGTTCGACAAGGTGATTTTTCGCGCGCGCACGCGGATGCGCGACCGGCTGCGCGAAAAAATGCAGGAAAAACGCGAGCAGGTGCGAGATACGGCGCCGCCGCGCGACCCTGATAGCGGCAAGTCGAGGCACGCATGATCGAACCGCTCGACCATTATCTTCTGCGCGCCTATCTCGACGGCGAGATGGACGAGGCGACCGCGCAGGCGTTCGAAATACGCCTGATCGAGCGGCCCGACCTCGCCGAGCTCGTCGACGCCGACTTCGCGCTCGGCGCGGGCCTCAGGGCGGCCGGCGTCGGCGATGCCAAGCCTGCGCCCGTCGCGAACGGCGTCGTGGCGCTGCCGGCGCGGCGCGCGGCACGACCGCTCGCCCAGGCCGGACCGTGGCTCGCGGCAGCCGGCGTCGCGCTGGCGATAGGCCTCGGTGCCGGGCGCATGCTGCGACCCGAGCTGCCGCAGCCGCCGGCGCTCGTCGCGGCGACGCTCGTGCAGGTCGACAAGAATCGCAGCGCGCCGGGCGGTGCGATCGAGGCGCGCATTCCGGCGAGCGGCAGCGTCGTGCTGCTCGTGCCGGTCGCCGCCGTCGACGCCTGTCCGGTGCGCGTGGAAATCCGCCAGGGCGCCGGCACGCTCGCCGCCGATGCGACGACCGACAGCTTCGGCTACGCGAATCTCGTCGTCGACGCGGCGCGTCTGATGCCCGGTCCCGCCGAGATCGAAGTCGGCTGCGTGGGCGGCAAGCCGGCGAAATACGCGATGACGTTCGTGCGCTGACCGATGGGCCGCGTATGATGTCGGCTTCCTTCGGCGTGCATCGCGCATGGACACGTTGCTGCATCTCGTCACCGAATACGGCCTCGTCGTCGTCTTCCTGAGCGTGCTGCTCGACCAGGGCGGCATCCCGGTGCCGGCCTATCCGCCGATCATCGTCACGAGCGCGCTCGCGGTCGACGCGGGCGACAGCGTGCTGGCGATACTCGTCGTGGCGACGCTGGCCGCGGTGATCGCCGACTCCCTGTGGTTTTCGGCCGGCCGGCGCATCGGTGCGCGCATGGTGCGACTGATGTGCCGCCTGTCGCTGTCGCCCGATTCGTGCGTGCGCACGACGCGCGGCATCTACGCGCGCTGGGGGCCGGCGTCGCTGACGGTCGCGAAATTCGTGCCGGGCTTCGCCGCGGTCGCCACGACGCTCGCCGGCGAAACCGGCACGAGCGTGCGGCGCTTCGTACTGTACGACGGCATCGGCGCGCTCTTTTGGAGCGCCGTCGCCGTCGCGCTCGGCGTCGTCTTCCACGGCGCGGTCGAAAGCCTGCTCAATCGCCTGGACGAACTCGGCCGCTACGGCCTCATGCTCGTCGTCGCGGGCCTCGCCGCGTTCGTCGCGTGGAAATGGCTCAACCGGCAGCGCGTGCTGCGCCAGTTGCGCATGGCGCGCATCTCGCCGATGGAGCTGTACGACCTGATGGAAAAGGGCGCCGCGCCGCTGATCCTCGACGTGCGCACCGAACAGCAGCGCGCGAGTACCGGCTGGATTCCCGGCGCGGTATTCGTGTCGACGCCCGACGCGACCGGCGTCGCGCCGCACGACGAGGTGGTGATCTATTGCGACTGCCCGAACGAAGTGTCGGCCGCCGTGCTCGCGCGGGAACTTAAAAAACAGGGCTTCAAGCGCGTGCGGCCGCTGGCCGGCGGCTTCGAGGCGTGGCGCGCGTCGGGCCATCGCTACGACGGCCCGGCCGGCGGCGCGGAAGCGGCGGCATGAGCGTCTACGTCGTGCTGCTGCGCGCGGTCAACGTCGGCGGCACCGGCAAGCTGCCGATGAGCGAGTTGAAGACGTTGTGCGAGGCGGCCGGCCTGAAAAACGTGCAGACGTACATCGCGAGCGGCAACGTCGTGTGCGAAAGCGGCGCGACGGCGGCGACGGTGAAGAAGAAGCTCGAAGCGGCGCTCGCGGACTACGCCGGCAAACCGGTCGGCGTGCTCGTGCGCGATCCCGAAGAAATGGCGCGGGTGCTCGCCGACAATCCGTTTCCGAAGTCCGCGCCGAACCGCACCGTCGCGATCTTTCTCGATGCGGCGCCGCCCGCCGACGCGATCGCGCAGGCGAAGCACCGCGAGGGAGAAGAAATCGCCCTGGGCCGGCGCGAGATCTACGTGCACTACGGCGACGGCATGGCGTCGTCCAAGCTCGTGCTGCCCGCGGCGAAGGCCGGAACCGCGCGCAATCTCAACACCGTCGCGAAGCTCGCGCAGATGGCGGCGGCGCGGCGCTGAGACGACGGTTCAGCCGGCCGGCCGCATCGGTTCGCCGATCGACCAGCGATGGCCGAACGGGTCGGCGATCTGGCCGTAGCGCTGGCCCCAGAACTGCATTTCGAGCGGGATGACGACGCTGGCGCCGGCCGCGAGCGCGCGCTGCCACAGCGCATCGGCGTCGGCGACTTCGACGTGCACGACGACGGCCGCCGGCTTTTCGACCGGTTGGCCGTACTCGGGAAAAAAGTCCCAAAGGAACAAATCCGCATCGTTCACGCGCAGGTGCGCTTACATCACGCGCGCGCCGTCCTCGGCGAGCGACACGCGTATTTCCTCGGCGCCGAACGCGGCCTTGTAGAACGCGATCGCCTTCCGTCCGCCGTCGACGGCGAGACAGGGCACCAGTCCGCTCGTCTTGTGCATGGCAGGCTCCGCGGCGTCGCAAAGGGCAGGCGCCGCGATCGTATCACCGCGCGATGCCCAGATCGCGGTAGAAAGCCTCGGCGTTCGGCTTGCGGCCGAGAAACCGCTCGACGAGCACTTCGGGATTTTCGGTGCCGCCGGGTTCGAGTACGGCGCGCCGGTAGCGCGCGCCGACGGCCGGGTCGTCGATGCGCGGCGCGAACGCGGTGTAGAGGTCCTGCGCGTAGACGAGCGACCACAGGTAGCCATAGTACGCCGCGTCGTAGCCGCCCATCAGCGGCAGGAAGCTCGCCTGCGGCGTCACGCCGCGCACCGGCGCGAGCGCGGTATATTTTTTCGCAAACTGCCGCCAGCGGCGCGTGGTGTCGCCGCCGGCGTCCGGGCCGTGCAGCGACAGGTCGTACGCGGCGAACATCGCCTGGCGCGTCCACGTCGCGCCGGCCGACGCGTAGCGCGCGGCGACGAGTCGTGCCGCGAGATCGGCCGGCAGCGGCGCGCCGTCGCCGACGCGGCCCGACACGCGCGCGAGCACGTCGGGATGCCACGCCCAGTTCTCGAAGATCTGCGACGGCGCTTCGGTGAAGTCCATGCGCGTGTTCGCGCCGTACAGCGTCGCGTAGCGCGCCGTCGACAGCGTCGTGTGCATGACGTGGCCGAACTCGTGGAAGAAGTCGGCGAGTTCGCGGTGCGAGAACAGCGCGGGTTCGCCGGGCGCCGCGGCCGGGCCGTTGCCGATGATCGACGAGACCGGTCGCGTGTACGTGCCGTCGGGTCGCAGACGCCCGGAACGCAGCGCGAAGTTCGCCGGCCGCAGAAATTTGCCGGCGCGCGGCGCGAGATCGAGATAGAACTCGCCGATCGTCGCGTCGCCGTCGACGATCGCATAGCGCTCGACCCCGTCGGCCCACGCCCGCGCCGGTTCGATATTCACGAAGCGCAGCGAAAACAGCCGCTCGTATTCGCGCAGCACGGCCGGCACGACGCGCTCGACCGGGAAATAGCGCCTCAGCGCTTCGCTGTCGATCGCGAAGCGCGCGCGTTCGTCGCGCGTCTGATAGTACGCATAGTCCCATTGTGCAAAAGCGCCCAGATCGCCGTCGGCGCGCTTGATCGACGCCAGGTGCGCGATCTCCTCGCGGGCGCGCGGCAGGAGCGTCGCGTCGACGTCGTCGACGAGCGCGAGCGCGCGTTCGGGCGTCGCGGCCATGCGCGTGGCGAGCTGGCAGGTCGCCCAGTCGCGGCAGCCGGCGAGGCGCGCGATGTCGCGGCGCAGCGCGAGCGCGGCTTCGAGCCGGCGCACGTTCGCCCGGCCGCCGATCGCGAAGTACGCGCGCCAGTAACGCTCGCGCGCCGCTGCCGGCGCGTGGCGCATGACGAGTTCGTAGCGATGGTTGTCGACCGGCACGGCGTAGCCGTCGCCGGCGCGCGCGAGCGACGCGCGCGCCGATTCCGGCAGCGCGGCGATTTCCGCGGCCGAGAAGACGACCGTGCGGCGGTCGGCGCCGAGCGCCGCGATATAGCCGCTTTCGAGTTTCTGCAGACGTTCGAGCAGCGTGCGCAGGCGCGCGCGCCGTTGCGGCGGCAACGCCGCGCCGCTTCGCCGGCCGGCCTCGGCATAGTGCGCGGCGAGCGCGCGGTCGATGGCATCGGGCGCGTCGCGCGCGGCGGCGGCAGCGGCGGCGTAGAGCACGGGATCGCCGGCGAGTTCGATGCGCAACGCGGCGACGGCGCCGGCACAGTCGGAAGCCGCCGCGCGGACGGCGTCGTCGGCGGAGATATCGGCCAGAAGGCGCTGCGCGACCAGCGCCTCGTCGAGCGCGGCGACGGCGTTTTCGGTCGCGAGCACGACCGCGAACGGCGGTTGCGCGGGTCGCGCCGCGAGCTGCGCGCGCGTCGCGGCGAGCGCGTCGGCGCAGGTCGCCGCGATCTGCGCGGGCGGCGCGTGCCAGTCGAATGGCGCGTCGGTCGCGTGCGCGGCGGGACCGCCGATGAGGACACCCCAGATCAGGACACCCCGGACCTGGACCCCCGGGACCTGGACACCCAAGGTACGGACGCTCCGGACGGGGACGTCCGTCGACCCGCAAATCCGGACCTGGACACCCAGGATTCGCCGGACCTGGACACCCAGGATTCGAACCTGGACACCCAGGATTCGGACGAGAACGCCCGTCAACCCGCAAAAAAGGACACCCGTCAACCGGCCGACGATCGTCATCGCTTCCCCCGAACCCAGCGTACGCAGTCTCGCGAGGATTCGAACCTGGACACCCAGGATTCGGACGAAAACACCCGTCAACCCGCAAAAAAGGACACCTGCCAACCGGCCGACGATCGTCATCGCTTCCCCCGAACCCAGCGTACGCAGTCTCGCGAGTGTAGGGCCGGAACGGGCTAGCGGCCCGTGCAGTTTGCATAACGCACGACGCGCGTCAGGCGAATTGCAGCGGTGGCGGATGGACGATTTGGCGTCATTGCAGGGTTTGCGCGCAGGAATGGAATTTGCGGTAGCTGGTATGCCGCGCTCGACCCGGACCGCGGACGATTGCCGACGGAGAGACTCAATGAACGTTTACGATCAGAACGCCCACGCCCTGCACACCCTTTCCGAAACGACGGAATATGCCGCCGCTCCGGCGCCCAAGCGCACGAGCCGCCGCGGCTTCGCGTCGATGGATCGCAGCCGCCAGCGCGAGATCGCGAGCGCCGGCGGCCGCGCCGCGCACGAACGCGGCACTGCGCACACCTTCACCTCGGAAGAAGCGCGCGACGCCGGCCGCAAGGGCGGCGTGTCGATCAGCCGCGACCGCGAGCACATGGCCGCGATCGGCCGCAAGGGCGGCGAGGCGCGCGGCGCTTCGGCGAAGCGCACGGCCGACCAGCCGGCGCCGCCGCCGCAGCAGCAGCCGTAAATCGCAAAGCGTTGTTCGCCGGACGGACTCTGCCCCCTTCAGAGTTCGTCCGGCACGACGCGTGCTCCCGCGAACAGCGCCCGCAGCCGCGCGTCGCGCAGCGCAAGACCCGTCCAGGCCGCGGCGCCGAGGTATGCGCCGAACAGCTGATGGGTGACGAGCGGCGAGCCGAGCGCGTAGTGCGTGACGACGGCACCGCCGCAAACCGCGGTCAGGAGCACCGCGCCGACGAGCGCGGTGCGCGGCAGGGCGTACAGGGCCGCGCAGCCGAGGATCAGAGCGCCGAGGAGGCGCGTCAGACCGATGTCGTCGCTGTAGCCGAGCGGCGGGAGCGCGCCGGGCGGAGGCACGATCGGCACGAGCTTGGCCACGGCGTCGAACACGAGCAGCAGTATCACGAGGTCGCTCAACACGCGCCCGAGCCGGCGCGCGCCGCGCGACGGCAGGGAAGCTTCGATCGCTGACATTTCAACTCCTTGCGTCGCATCGTTGAGACGCCGGCGACGTTGCGCGCGGCCGGCTTTCGTCTCTGCGACGAACGGTGAGGCGCCAAATCGACAGCGCCGCGCGACGAATTCGAACGTCGTTACCGCTTGAGCCAGTCGCCGAGCTTTTCGACGGTCCTCGCCTGCACGAAATAGTTGCAGTGGTGCACCTGGTCGCTCGTGGCGAATTCCAGCAGATCGCCCTTGGGAATGTCGGTGCGGGCGATGCGCGTCATGCAGTCGTTGTCGACGACGAGGTCGTTGGCACGGTCGAACAGCAGGTCGGCGCCCTTGTTCGCCAGGCGCAGCGTCGGGTTCGCCCAGCGCTTCCAGAATTTCCAGATCGGGGCATCGGGCGTGGCCGGCTCGAAGTTCGACAGGATCGCGAACGGCTTGAAACCGCCGGGCAGGTCGGCCGCATGCAGGCGCAGCAGTTCCTGGTTGTTCTCGACGCGCGACTGCGCGTGCAGGCCCGGCAGCAGCACGACCCCGGCGTCGACGAACGACGAATGCGACGCGGTCTGCAGCACGCCGCCGAAAATGCCCATGAGACCGGCCGCGGCGCCGAGAAACGGCGTGAGCGGCGTGACGATCGTGCCGGCCGCCTTGGCGACGCCGCCGATCGCGCCGGCGAAGTTCGCGAGGTAGTCGAGCGTCGCCTGGATGCGCGAGGGCGCGGCGAGGCTCGTGCCCTGCAGCGGCGCGCCGACGAAGACGACGTGGCGCACCTTGATCTGCGTCAGCCGCAGCCACCACGCCGCGACGAGCCCGCCGCGGCTGTGGCAGACGATGTCGAGCTCGCCCGCGTAGCCCGCCGCCGCGAGCGCGTGCTGCAGGTCCAGCGCGTTGAGCACCGGGCTGACCGAAACGGTCGGGTGATCGAAGGTCAGCAGCTGCCGCTGGCCGGCCGCGAGGCTTTCGAGCAGTTTGCGGCCGGCCGGATCTTCGCCGAGCGTGTCGAAGAACATCTGGCTTTTGGAAAAAGTACCGTGGATCAGCAGAACGGCCGGCAGCTTCGGATCGACTGCGTCCAGGGTCCATTTGTCGCCGGCCTTCGCGGGCGGGCGGCGGCGCCACAGGCCGTTGTCGGGGTTGAGCCAGACGTCGAGCTTCTGCAGACGCTCGATGATCCGGTTCGGCGGAATTTCCTGGAAGCGGAACTCGTGCACCGTCGCGGCGCCCGCGCGACGCACCTCGCGCTGCGCCGCGCGGCGGGGACCGAGCTTGCGCGGCGGCCGGCGGTAGCTCCAGCGCAGCACGCCGTCGCTGCGTTCGAGCGTCACCGACGCGAGGTTGCCGCCGACGTCGAGCGACGCGCGGCGCATGCGCTTTTCGGCCGCAGTGCGCGGCGTCTCGACCGGTTCGGTCTGCGCGAACACGTCGAGTTTCGGAACGATGTCGTCGAGCGCGTGCCTGAGCGTGCTGTCGTCGACCGCGGGCGCGTTCATGCGTTGTCTCCCAGTATCGGCAGCGGCCGGACGAGCGCCGCGCGCGCGCTCGCGATGTCGATCATCAGTTCGAACGCGTTCGCGTCGTCGAGGTTGCGCTGCCCGACGTCGACGGCCTGCCAGAACCCCGAAGCGCTCGTCAGCGCCGTCGCTTCGAGCAGTACGAGATCGTTGGCCTCGACGCTGCTGACGATCTCGTAGTACGCCGGCGGTCCCGACACCCAGCTTTCGGACTGCACCGTCACGGCCGTCGACTGCTGGAACTGGTCGCGCTCCATGTCGGCCGCGGCCTGCGTGCGCGCGTCGACGAAGCGGTCGTGCGCTTCGGGGCTGCGCCAGTAGCCGGCGAACGCGTGCCCCCGGATCAGGAACACGACGGGGTAGATGTCCACATATTCCAGGCACGCGGCGAGCAGCAGCGCAAGGTCGATGCAGGTGCCGGCGCGCTGGCGCAGCATCGTGCTCGGCGTGCGCAGGCGCTGCACCGGCGTTTTTCCGCCGTACGACGGCGGGGGATTGATGTAGCCGAGCCGCCAGTCGTAGACGATCGCCGACCAGATCGCCAGCACCTGCAGGTCGACGTCCTCGCAGGGGTTGTCGCGCGCGCCGTCGATCGACTGGTAGCCGTCGAAACCGGCGGCGGGATCGTCGCGCAGCACGCGCACGTAGTTGAACGCGGTGGCGATCAGCGCGGCGATCGCGGGATCGCGCGGCAGCACGAAGCTCGGCAGCCACCAGCGGTCGATGTCGGTGTCGTGCCACAGGTCGGCCGGCGGCAGCGCGACGGTGAAGCTGTCGCGCTTGAGCACGCGCTCGCCCCAGGTGATTTCGACGAACACGAGCGTGTTGACCGCTTCGCGCGTCGTGCGCAGCACCGTGTCGATCAGCGACGCCGCGATGTCGCCGGAGAGGTCCACGTTGTCGGCGTCGACGACGACCGTGCGGCGCCACGGGAACGAACCCTGGCCGCAGCACAGCTCGACGTGCACGTTGATGCCGGCATAGCGGCCGGGCTGCACGCGCACGAGCTTGAACTTGCGAAACAGCGGCCGGCCGTTGTGCATCAGCGCGTAGTTGAGCTCCCTGAGCGGCTCGATGTCGATCTGCAGATAGTCGTTGATCTTGTCCTGCGGCACGTCGGCCGGATCGATCGCCTTGAGCTTGTCCGGCGCGTCGTCGACGCAGACGTCGACGGCGGCGCGTCGCTGCGGCCCCGCGTCGACGATCAGCGGCGCGGCCGTCCACAGCACGGCGCCGGTGCCGGTCGCGGCGGCCGGTCCGCGCGAACGCAGCTTCAGCACGGCGTCGCAGAACGCGTCGCGAAGATTCCACTTCAACGCGCGGTAGCTGCGGTAGAAATCGGTGAAGAACTGCTCGGTGAGATCGTCGCGGAACCAGTCCTGGAAGCCGATCACGGCGCCGACGCCCTTGCCGATCAGCGCCGGCGCGATTTCCGACGACGAGTTCCAGAAACTCAGGCTCACGAGCGCGGGGCGCGCGCCGCCGGCGGTCAGCGCGTCGGCGAGCGACTGCGCGGTGAGGTTTTCGATCGGTTCGGAGCGGTCGGTCGAGACGACGAGATAGCCGTCGTCGATCTTGCGCGCGGACTGCCGGTCGGTCAGATCGCTGTCGACGAGCCGATAGCCCTGGTGCGCGTCGAAGCCGGCCAGATGCACGATCTGCGGCTGGTACTGGCGAATCTTGGCCGCGAGTTCGGCGCGGGTCGGCTGCTTGAGTTCGCGCCACACGAGACCGGCCGCTTTCGCCGCCGCCTTGCCGCACAGCATCGCCTGCGTGAGCGCGCGTTCGGTGGTGAAGCTGTAGGCGTCGCGCAGCCCGCCGGGCTGGCTCTCGACGTACAGCACGGTTCCGCCCGGCGCCGGCGGCGGGCCGTGCGGTTCGGCGTATTCGAGCTGGCGGCAGACGATCAGCGGGCGGTTGTTGCGCAGCGTGCGCGTCGCGCTCGTGAGCAGGAATTCCCACGGCATGATGCGGCTTTCCCAGCCGTCGTCGGTGCCGTGGTACGGCACGACGACCTGCGCGAACTCCGACTGCGCGAGCTGCGCGAGTCCGTCGTCGCCGAGCATCGACGCCACGAGCCGCTCCGCGTCGGACGCGAGCGACCTGACGCGTTCGAGCGAGTTCGACCAGCGGCGGCGGTTGCGCACGCTCAGCGCCCATTGCATGGCTTCCGAGCGCAGCGCGCGCACCGAGTCGAACGCGCCGAGCACGGCCTCGTCGTAGTCCGGCGGTTCGGGAACCAGGCGATGTTCGGCCTGCGGCAGACGCAGCCGCGGCAGGCCGTTGTGCGCCGGATCGTCGGCCGGCGCGGCCGGCTGCGGCTTCTTCTTCGGCGCCCTGGGGCGAGGCGTCGGCTTTTTCGCGGCGACGGCCTTCGGGCTCTCGGACTTCACGACCATGGCATCCCCCGGCGGACCGTGGCGATCGATATCGATGTTAACTGTACCCATGGCGACAAATCTCCCACGCCGCCGTCGCAGGGATTGAGAGGTTCGGGCCTGAAGCGACACGAAAGGTATGACCCGGATCGTTCTCCCGATGTATACGTTGGGACGGCGCGGGCGGCAGGAACCGAAGGGGTCGGTACCAGGGAGGAAGGAACCATGCAGTCGCCGTTGCTGGTGCGATATGCCGTGGCCGCGCTGACGGCCGTCGTTCTGATGCTCGCGATGCCCGCGCACGCCGAAGTGTGCTGGGACTACACCGACTTCGAGCCGGCCAAGGTGCCGCTCAAGTGCGTGCGCATGGGCAATCCCGCGCTCGCCTGTTCGTGGAATCCGACGTGCAACGTCGACAACGATCCGTCCGACTGCTGCATGGCCGTGCCCGATCCCGGCGCGTCGCAGACGATCGGCGCGATGCACGTCGCGTGGCACGACTGCCTCGGCAACGTCGGTACGAACGCCAATCCGCCGCCGCCGAACCGCGGGCTGCGCTGGTTCGCGTTCCACCGCCAGTTCGAGAGCGACTTCAACGTCTATCGCGAAACGCTCGGCCTCGACAAGATCGATTCGCTCGAATGGTGCCCCGGCATGAACATGCCCTACGGCCATTTCGGCGCGGGCCTGTTGCCCGGCGCGCATCCGCTCGGCTGCGGCACGGGCATCAACCGGCCGAACAATCGTTCCTGCGACGGCTGCGAGGCGTTTCGCCGCTGCCTGTATCTCAACGGCGCCGGACCCGCCGCGTGTCCCGCGCCCGCCGCGCCGGTGTGTTCCGTCGGCGGCGTGACGTTTCCGTACACGTCGCTCGATCAGTTCAAGAACGCCGACGAAATCGGCACGCTGCTCGATGCGTACTTTCACGGCGCGATGCACGGCGCCGTGTCCGACGCCGACGGCGGCGGCTACAACGCCGACTGCGCCGACCCGAGCTGCTCGCCGCGCGACCCGATGTTCTGGCGGCTGCACAAGGCGCTCGACGACGTGATGCGCGCGTGGCAGAACGTCAAGGCGACCGACGTCGTGCTCGTGATCGACCGCTCCGGCAGCATGTCGGCGCCGTCGGGCACCGGCACCGGTTCGCGCCTGGACAACGCGAAAGAGGCCGCCGACCTCTTCGCCGACCTGCTCGAAGACGGGCGCTCCGACGGCGCGGTCAACCGGATTGGATTTGCCTCCTATTCCAACAATGCGTCGAATGCCGCATTCAACCTGCCGCTGCAGGATGTGACCCCGACGCTGCGCGATCCCGCCGGCGCGTTCGCGACGAAGCTCGCGTCGCTCGCGGCCGGCGGCGCGACGTCGATCGGCAGCGGCGTCGTGGCGGCCGTCGGCGAACTGTGCCCGGGGGGCTCGTGCGCGACGCACGTGCCGGCGCCGGGCGAGAACGAGCGCAAGGCGATGCTGCTCCTGACCGACGGTCTCGAAAACGTCGCGCCGTGCCTGGAAGCCGGCTGCCAGGGCGGCGCCGGCGCCGCGATCGACTACACGACGCTCGACGTCGCGCAGGCGTGCGCCGTGGGCCTCGGCAACGCAGCGTCGGTCAACGGCGATCTGCTCACGATCTTCACCGAGCGCCAGGGCGGCATCTACCTCAACAACACCGACGCGACCGGCACCGACCTCAAGGATTTCTTCGCCAAGTGCTTCGCGCAGCTGACCGACGAATTCATCGGTCTCGACCCGAACGGCAGCTTCGGCGCGAACGAAGCGGCCGGGCCGATCGTTCCGTATCAGTCGTGCGACGACAACCGCATCACGTTCGAAGCGGGCTGGAACCGAAGCGACCTGCCGGGCGACCGTCTGAATCTTCTCGTCACGTCGCCCGACGGCGACGCGTGGGTGCCGTCGGCCGGCGCCGGCGAAATGTCGGCCGAGCGCAGCTGGGCGTTCAAGCGCAGCGCGCTGCCGTATCGCGGCCAGTCGCAGGGCACGTGGAAAATGCAGCTGCTGCGCCCGCAGGACGCGTTCGTCAACGGCTTTGCGACCGACGCGTTCGCCGGCCCGCGCCAGGGCGAGGCGATCGTGCGGCGGCAGCTGCAGCGCCTGTGTCCGGCGGGCAAGGGCGGCAAGACGTCGTGCGGCCGCGTGCTGTATTTCGAAGACGGCGCGCGCGGACGTTCGGCGTACGAGGCGGCGCTGAAGGCCGAGGGCGGCGTCACCGTCGGCGCGATCGAAGCGACGAACGACGCGGCGAAATTCGCCGACCTCCTGCGCGAGCGCTGGGATCTGGTCGTCTACGCGCGCCAGGTCGGACCCGATCGCAAGGAGGCGTACGACGCGCCGCTCGCTCGCGCGATCTGCGGCGGCACGCGCGCGATCGTCACCGACACGCGCGGCGTGCCCGAAGCGGCGTCGATACTGCGCTGCGCCGGCGCCGCACGCGATCCGCGCGTGGTCAACCGCGATCTCGTGCAGGGCGCCGAGCGCTTTCTCGACGTCGCCGCGAAACTCGTCGACCCGGGCCGGCCCGTGTACGCGTACGGCGTCGCGCCGATCGGCGGCGGCGCCGGCGCGATCGACGCGCTGTTCGGCGCGCAGGGCGAACGGCCCGGTGCGATCGTCGGCAAGTCTCGCGCGGGCGGCACGATCCACTGGCACAAGAACGTGCTCGTCACCGGCCTGTCGCAGCTCACCGCGTTCCCGCCGCGCACGCGCGTGCGCACCGGCGAACCGCTCAAGGCGGCCGTGCGCATCCTGCCGCCGTTCCAGCGGCTCGGCGGCTATCCGGGATCGAAGATGACCGTCGAAGTCGAACGGCCGACCGCGGGCCTCGGCGGCCTCGTCAAGCGCACGACGCGCTCGGCGACGGTCAAGGCCGATCCGGTCGGCTCGCTCGAGCGGCAGCTCGGCGCGATGAAAATTGCCACAAGAAAAGACGTATACGAACTCAACGACTTCGGCAAGGACGGCGACGAGCACGCGCTCAACGGCACGTTCAGCGCCGACCTGCCGATCAGCGCCGCGGTCGACGGCATGTACACGTACCACTTCCGTTTCGACTACCCCGTGGCCGGCTGCATGGCGCATCGCGAACTCAAGCAGTCGCTGTTCGTCGACGTGAAGGTGAACCCCGAGCGTTCGAAGGTGACGGTCGGCGATCCCAAGGCCAGCGGTCGCGATCGCGTGTATCCCGTCGCCGTCGCGCCGCAGGACGCGCTCGGCAACGTGATCGGACCCGGCCGCGCGCCGAAGCTCGCCTGCGCCAAGCCGTGCGCGTGCGATGCGAAGGCCGTGGTCGATCGCGGCGACGGCACGTACGTGATCGGGCTGCGCGTGCCCGACTCGGCCGAACTCGCCGCGTGCAGTTTCGAGGCGTTCGGCGCGCGCTTCGCGTTCGGCAAGCGTCCGGCGTTTCCGAGCCGGGATTCGCCGCCGTGAAACGCTTCGTTGCGGCGCTCGCCATCGTCGCGGCGGGTGCCGCGCACGCCGCGACACACGGCGCCGCGACCGGCGGCGGCAGCTACTACGTCGAGTGGACGAGCGAGCCCGACCCGCTGCCCCTGAACGCGCTGTTCGCGCTGCGCGTGCGCGTGCTGCGCGGCGACGACCGCGCGACACCGGTCGCCGGCGCGCAGGTGACTGCGAGCGCGTGGATGCCCGAGCACAACCATGGCACGACGCTGCAGCCGGACGTCGCACCGCAGGCCGACGGCAGCGCGACCGTCACCGGCTTGCTGCTGCACATGCCGGGGCATTGGGAACTGCGCATCGGCGTCGCCGCGAACGGGCAGATGGAGCGCGTCGTGTTTCCGGTCGATCTCGAACCGTGAGTCGGTTCGCCGTCGCGTGCGTGCTGGCGTTCGCGGCGGCGGGCGCGGGCGCCGACGACGCGGTGACGTTCGACGCGCGCGAGTTGCGTGCCATCGTGCGACTGTCGCCGCTGCCGCCGCCGCCGCGCGATCCGAGCAACGCGGTCGCCGACGATCCGCGCGCGGCGAAGCTCGGCGAACGCCTGTTCTTCGACGCGCGGTTGTCGGCGAACGGCGCGACGGCATGCGCGACCTGCCACGATCCGGCCCGCGCGTGGACCGACGGCAAGCGCAGCGCCGACGGCGGCGCGCGTTTCGCGCGCAATACGCCGAGCATTCGCGACACCGCGCACAACCGCTGGTTCTACTGGGACGGCCGCGCCGACTCGGCCTGGGCGCAGGCGCTGGGGCCGCTCGAGAACGCGCGCGAGATGGGCGGCAACCGGCTGGCGCAGATCCGTCTCGTCGCGAGCGACGCGCGGCTCGCGGCCGACTACGCGGCGGTGTTCGGCGCGCTGCCCGACGGCATCGCCGATCCGCGGCGCTTTCCGCCGGCCGCGCGTCCGCTCGTCGACGCGCCGGACGATCCGCTCGACGTCGCGTGGCGCGCGATGCGCGACGACGACCGTCGCGCGGCGAACCGCATGTTCGCCGAGATCGGCAAGGCGATCGCGGCGTTCGAGCGCGGCATCACGGTCGGCGAGACGCCGTTCGACCGCTACGTCGCGCGACTCCGGCAAGGCGACGGCGCGCCGACCCGCGAGTTTACGGTCGCGGCGCAGCGCGGCCTGAAACTGTTCGTCGGGCGAGGGCAGTGCACGCTGTGCCACAGCGGCGCGGGCCTGAGCGACGGCGAATTCCACGATGTGGGCATCGCGCTCGGTGAAAATCATCGCGTCGATCCGGGCCGGCACCGCGGCGTGCTGACGCTGCTCGCGAGCGGGTTCACGCGCGCGGGCGAGTATGCGGACGCGATCGCGGCCGATGCGCCGATCCGCTATCTCGCCTTGCAGAGCGACCAGCTCGGGCAGTTCAAGACGCCGACGCTGCGCGGCGTGGCCGGCACCGCGCCGTACATGCACGACGGGCGGTTCGATACGCTCGAGCAAGTGGTGCGTTTCTACTCGACGCGTGTAGGGGCGAGCCCGCTCGGGCATCCGACGACGCTGCTCAAGCCGTTGGGGTTGAATGAAGGGGAGGTTGGCGATCTGGCCACGTTCTTGCGCGCGCTGGGGGGCGAGCGGTAGACAAGCGGTGCCGAAATTCTCAACGAACTCGCGCAAGCCGTCGTCCGGCCTCTGTCGTCGTCAAAAAAACTCTCTCCGAGCGGAATCCGCACGTCGATCGCAACCGCATCGCGGGCGGCGGCGTTTCGTCCGGCATCGACGAGGCGCTCGCGATCATCGCGTTGCTGGCCGGCGAAGACGTTGCAAAAGGCGTGCAGATGCAGACGCAGTACTTCCCGAAATCGCCGTTCACGCAGACGATCGTGCCGGCGACGCACGGTCCGTTGCCCTGAACGCCGGCGCGGACGCGTCCGGCATGACGGCGGCAGGGCCGGACCCGTTTCGTGTATCGATGTAGAATGATTGCATTCTTCAACGGAAGAGCTTGCCGGCTCGCATCCGCGTATCGCCCCCCTGGACGAAGGAGAACCGAAGTGGTCAGCAAGAATACGATCTGCCTGTGGTACGACGATGCCGCGCTGGACGCGGCGAAGTTCTACGCCGCGACGTTTCCGGACAGCGAAGTCAAATCCCTCTATTACGCGCCCGGCGACTATCCCTCGGGCGAGGAGGGCGATCTCCTGACGGTCGAGTTCACGGTGCTCGGCATTCCGTGCGTGGGCATCAACGGCGGACCGGCCTTCAAGCAGACCGAGGCGTTCTCGTTCCAGGTGGCGACCGACGACCAGGCCGAAACCGACCGCCTGTGGAACGCGATCGTCGGCAACGGCGGTCAGGAAAACGCGTGCGGCTGGTGCAAGGATCGATGGGGACTGTCGTGGCAGATCACGCCGCGCGCGCTGCTGGAGGCGATCGCCGACCCCGACCGCGCGGCGGCCAAGCGCGCTTTCGACGCCATGATGGAGATGACGAAGATCGACATCGCGAAGATCGAAGCGGCGCGGCGCGGGTGATGCCGCGATAGCCGTCCGAGGTGCGAACGCCGCACGCGCGTGTCCTGCGTCAGGCCGGTTTTTCGCCCCTCGCTGTGCCCTTGATCGCCATCCCGGCGAGTGCGGGATCCAGCCGATGTCGCTGCGCTTCTCGCTGGAACAACGAACGGTTGCGCGGCGCGTCGACAGAGCCGTCATATTCGATAGAAACGCACCCTCGACTCCCCCGCTCGTCATCCCAGCGCAAGCTGGGATCCAGTCGTTGCTTTTGCTTCCAACGCCTGAAAAGCTGGGTTCCAGCTTGCGCTGGAATGACGATCAAAAGAGAGAAGCAAAGGCTCGCGGCTTTTGCGCGCAATACACATTGCTCGCTAAGGTCGTCTCAGCGTAGCACCGTGCTCAGCCCGTCAAGGACTGCGCAAGTTCGCTGCGCGAATCCTTGACGGGCTTCCGCTCGGTGCTGAGAAAGGTCGCCCGCAGCGACCAATAGCTCAAGGGCAGAGCGCGAACGGCGCGGCTGTCACCACGCCGTTCGCTAACCACAACCCACTTTACGGGTGGATCATGGCCAAGCCCAAGCATAAATCTTCAGCATCCTCCACAAAGCGCGTTCGTATAGGTGCGTCACTTTATTCCACGAACGGCGGTTTCACCGAACGCCTCGTCCCGTACATCCGTCTGCGCGGCAACTGGCTGTCGAACGCCGGTTTCGAACCGAACGACGCCGTCGTCATCCACATCGCCCGAGGCCGTCTCGTCATGACTCGCGCGTGATGTTTCAACGGCGGAAGCCTTGTGCGTCGAGGCTTCCGCCCGTTCGGTCTCGGTTCTTCACGTGTCGTGTCTTCACGTGTCGTGCGACGCAGGCACCGCCGGACACGCCCGTCAGCGCTGCGCCCGAAACGGATTCCGGTCCAGCGCGGCCAGCGCCGCCCACGCGGTGGCGCCGAGATGCGGCCGGCGATAGTAGTAGGCGTCGGCCGACGTGCTGCCGGGGCCGATCGCGAGCCCCGTCGTGATCCTCGGCTCGCGCGTCGCGAACAGATAGCCGCCGGCGCTGAACTGCGCGGCGGCTTCGGCGAGGCAGCGCCGCGCCGCGTCCGTTTCCCCGGCGATGCGATAGGCGAGCGCGGCCTGGGCCGTGCCTTCCAGCCATTCGCCGTCGCGGTCGTCGTTGAAGTCGAATCCGGCGCCGACCGCGTGCACGCGTTCGGCGTAGCGCATCGCGCGGCGCCAGTTTTTCGGCGCGTCGGGCAGCATCTGCGACCACCACTGCACGTCGAGTGCGGAGGTCACGCGATTCGGCGTCCGTCCGTCGGGCAGCGTTCCGATCCCGAAATGGCCGCCGGCCTCGTCCCACTGGCTGTCGAGAAAGCGACGCGCATGCGCGGCCTGCTCGCGCCAGTCTCCCGCCGCCTTGGCATCGGCCAGCCGTCCGAACACGGCAACGAGGTCGATGGCGTGTTCGCTGGATTTCCAGCCGAGCTTCGCCGGTGCCGCATCGAAGCCGTCGACGCCGCCGCTGAATCCGCCGTCGGCGCCCGCGGCGCGCGTATTGGCAACGACCCAGGCGGCGAGCTTTGCGGCGGCATCCCGCCAGCGCGCTTCGCCGGTCGTCTCGTGCAGCGCGAGCAGCGCGAGCGCGGTCCAGGCGACGTTGCCGGTGGCCGTGCCGGACTGGTAGCCGTCTTCGACCCAGCGGTTCTGCGCCGCGTCCCACCAGCCGTTGGCCAGCACCTTGTCGCCTGCCGCTCCCGCGCGATAGGTGTTGCGCAGTCGCGTATCGCGCAGCGCCGCGCGCTCGAGCGCGGCGCCGATACGCAGCGCCTGGGCGCGATGCCCGCATGCCTGCAGCGCGATGACCGCGAGCGCGTTGTCGTACGTGAACGCCGCCGTGCGCAGCGCGGGCATGTCGATCTCGCTCGCGCCTTCCGCCGGGTCGTAGCTGCGCAGCAGCAAGGGCGCATCGCCGGGAACGGCGTCGACGCGGTTCTTCATCGCCGTGCATGCCTGCGACGCCACCTTGCGCGCGATCGCGTCGAGCGGCGCGACAGGCTTGCCGGGCGCCGCGGCAGGCGACGGCGGCGCGACGGCGAGGCCCATCAATGCCGCGAGCGCGACGAGCCCCGCGCGAATCCGACCAGGGCGGCGCCGGGAACGGGCCGATTCGGCGAGTCGTTCCCGCGCGGCATCCGTCCGGGCGTCCTCCTGCGCGATCCGGACAGCCGGCTTGTCGTCCATGTTCGCTCCTTGAAGTCAGACGGACATCACACCGCACCCGGTGTCGAAGTACAAGCGGCCGCCGCACCGCGAGCGGCCGGATCGGCGCGGCGTGCCGAAGCCGTTGCGCGATCGGGTAACCTTCCCCGATCCCCCGCAGGACTGCCCGCACGTGCCAGCGAAACCCGCCATCGCGCGCCTGGGTCTCGATCTCGGCACCGGCTACGCGAACATCGCGCTCGCCGCGTTCGTCACGCTCGCGATCGTGCCGTTGTACGCGGCGCGGCTCGGGCCGGCGTCGTGGGGCGTCGCGGCGCTGTGTCTGACCGTGCTCGGCGTGCTTTCGGCGCTCGACATCGCGCTGTCGCCGCTGGCGCTGCGCGACGTCGCGCAGGCCGCGCAGCGCGGACGTGCGTATGCGGCGTACCGGCACTATCGGCGCGTCTACGCCGGCAGCGCGCTCGCGCTCGCCGCCGTCGCGGCGCTCGTCGTCGCGGTGCTCGCGCTCGGCGGCACCATCGCGCTCGCGCTCGTCGCGCCGCTGGCGCTCGTACTCGCGCAGTTCGTTTTCCAGTTTTCCAATAATGCGGCCGTCGCGTGGTGGAACGGCCGCGGCGAGCAGCGCGTGGCGAACGTGCGCACGCTCGCGTTTCTCGCCGTGCGGCACGTGCTCGCGCTGGCGGCCGTCTTCTGGCGTCCCGGCGACGCGTTTGCCTGGCTCGCGCCGTTCGCGGCGGTCGCCGCCGTCGAATTCGCCGCGAACGCCGCGCGCATCCGTCGCGACGCGGCGGACGAGCCGGGCATCGACGCCGATGCCGCATACGATCGCTGGAACGCCGTCGCCGGCTTCGGTGCCGCGGCGGCGCTCGGCGTCGCGACGACGCAGATCGACCGCGTCGCGCTGTCGCTCGCGCTGCCGCTGCCGGACTACGGCGCGTACTTTCTCGTCGCGACGCTGATGCTCGCGCTGCTGCAGCTGCAGGTGCCGATCCACCGCGCGTACATGCCGCGCATCGCGACGTCGAACGCGCCGCGCGCAGAAGCGGTCGCGATGTGGAAAACGTCGTTCGCACTGATCGGCCTGCCGTGCCTCGTGCTCGCCGCGGTGCCCGAACTCGTGCTGCGCCTGTGGCTGCGCGACGCCGCGCTCGCGACCGCCGGCGCGCAGACGCTGCGCTGGATGCTCGTCGCGGTCGCGCTGATCGCCGCGTACGCGCCGATCAATACGCTGCTCGTCAGCCGGCGGCGCTATCGCACGCTCGCGGCGGTCAACGGTTGCGTGCTCGCGGTGCAGGCAGTCGTGCTCGCGTCGCTGTTGCCGTCGCTCGGCATGCTCGCCGGCGCCCTGGCGTGGCTCGCCTGCGGCGTCGTGCAGATCGCGTTCGCCGCGCGCCTGTGGTTCGCGCGCGAGGAAAGATCTCGCGAGGAACGCGGATGAACGCACCGCTCGTCGCGATCAGCGTCGTCGACTGGAACACGCGCGAGGCGACGCTGCGCTGTCTCGATGCTCTGCGTGCGTCGACCTATGAAAACCGGCGCATCGTGCTCGTCGACAACGCGTCGCGCGACGACCGCGCGGTGCCGGCGCAAGCGATTCATCCGGATATCGCGATCGTGCGCAGCGCGACGAACCTCGGCTTCGGCGGCGGCCACGCGCTCGGCCTCGCCGTTGCGCGCGCGTGGGGCGCGCAGGCGATCTGGCTCGTCAACAGCGATGCGATCGCGGAACCCGACGCGCTCGCGCGTCTCGTCGACGCCTGGCGCGCGCACGGCGACGCGCTGTACGGCGCCGCGCCGATCGCCGAGGCGGCCGACGGCACGACGCTGCTGAACTTCCCGGAAAAATACCTCGATCCGCACGGCGTGCCGCGCGCCTTCAGGCGCGACCGTCCCGTCGTCTACGACGCGGCGTGGCGCGAGCGCGCGCCGTTCGTCGTCGGCGCGGTCGCCGGCAGCGCGTTCTTCGTGCCGCTGCGCGTCGTCGATGCGCACGGCTGGTTCGATCCGGCGTGGTTCATGTATTGTGAAGAAGTGGACTATTGCTACCGATTGCGCGCGGCCGGCATCGTTTCGCGACTCGTGCCCGGCGCGCGCGTGCGACACGCGGGCGGCGGCAGCCATCGCGGCCGGCCGCGCGTCGACGACGTCGTCGCGTACTACCGCGCGCGCAACGAGATCGTGCTCGCGCAGCGGCATGCCGGCCGCGTCGTCGGTGCGGTCACCGCGGCGAAGAAACTGGCGCGCGGCGCGGCGACGGCGCTGCGTTCGCCGCGGCGCGGCGGATGGATCGCGCGCGGCGCGTTCGATGCGGTCGCGGGCCGTCTCGGCAAGACGTTCGCGCCGGAAGACCATCTCGGAGACGGCGATGCGTGAGCGCGTGCTGCGCAAGCTGCGAACGCTGTGGCGGCGCGTGTTTCCGCGCGCGCCGGCGTGCCGCATCGAGGCGGTCGGCGAGGCGCGCCTCGCGATCGATCCGGAGTATCCGGCGGTCGTACGCGAGTACTACGCGCACGTCGTCGGGCTGTTCCGGCGGGCGCTCGCCGAACGCGATGCGGCGGTGAACCTCGTCTTCGGCGACCTTCCGGCCGATTTCGGCAACGCCAATCCCGTGCGTCGCATCGACCTGCAATGGGAGCACACGCTGGTCAAACCGGGCGGTCGCGACAGCGACGGCGCGCCGGTCGGCGACGTGCCGCTGATGGACGGGGCAGGTCGCTATCTCGCGCGCGTCGCGAATCGCGCACATCTGGAAACGTGCGACGCGATCGTCGACTACAGCCGCGCGAACGTCGAAAACCTGCGGCGCGCCGGCGGCTTCGAGGCGTATCTGGCGAAGACGATCGTCGTCGCGCCGCTGCTGTACGACATCGATACGACGCAAGGCAGACGGAGGCGCGACGCGATCACGCTGTTCGCCGATCTTTCGCAGACGCGGCGCCGCGCGTTTCTCGACGCGGCGCGCGCGGCGCGGCTGCCGCTCGCGAACGTCAACGGCATCTACGGCGGCGACGCGCTGCGCGCGCTGTACCGCGACACGCGCGTGCTCGTGAACGTGCACCAGACCGGCGAGCATCACACGTTCGAAGAGCTGCGCGTGCTGCCGGCGCTGCTCTGCGGCGCCGTCGTCGTCAGCGAAGACGTACCGCTGCGCGAGACGATTCCTTACCACGCGTTCGTCGTCTGGGCGCGCTACGGCGAACTCGCCGACACGGTGCGCGCGGTACTCGCCGACGATGCGGCGTATCGCGAGCGGATTTTCGGCGGCGGGCGGTTCGAGGCGCTTGTCGAGCGGATGCGGCGGGACGATCGCGATGCGGTCGGCGCACTCGTAACGCGCTTCGTCGCGACGGGTTTGCTCAGCGTCGAGCCGACAATCTGACTTCGCACCAGCGCATGCGATCGACGAAGCCTTCGAGTTCGACCGCACCGGTCTGCGCTATCGCACGCACACGTTCCGCATAGAACACATCCGGCAACGGCGGTTGTCGGTTTTCGAACGCGTTCATTGCCGTCGCGACGACGTAGGCGACCCTGCGCCAGCGCACATCGACGATGTCGAGCAACGTACGGTCGATCTGTGCGAGTTGCTCGTCGGTCAACGCGTCCGCAATCGCACGCTGTTGCGCGTCGAGCGGCGGATCGGGTGGTTCGAAGTCGCCTTCTTG
Organism: Tahibacter soli; assembly: GCF_025717065.2. Taxonomy (GTDB): domain Bacteria; phylum Pseudomonadota; class Gammaproteobacteria; order Xanthomonadales; family Rhodanobacteraceae; genus Tahibacter; species Tahibacter soli. The sequence continues at coordinate 1,264,166 of NZ_JAOVZO020000018.1, forward strand.
CGTCACGCCGCCAACCCGTGCCGCGCCCCAATCGCCGCCAGCAACGCCGCACCCGGCGACGTCGATTTGCGCCGCGCGAACCATGCCGGCAGCTCGGACAGCTTCTTCGGCGGCACGTAGCCCGGCCCGCCGCAGCCGCAGCTTTCGAAGTTCAGGCCGCGCGCGTACAGGTGCTCGACGATCCGCCACGCCTCGACGTCGCGCTGCGGCGGCGCCTTGAAGTCGAGTCCCATCTTCGCCATGCGTCGGGCGCATTGCGGACACACCGAACGCGCGCCGTCGCAGTCCTCGCCGGTGGCGAACCGGCCGCGCTCAGACGCCGACCACGCCTTCCTGTACGTCTTGCGACAGGCGAAGCAGGCGAAGTGATCCTTGTAGGTGTGCATTCCGTAGCGGCACATGACCCACTCGGGTATTGGCGACGAGGCGCGCGGATGCTGCGCTTGTCGCGGGGGTTCGTCAATGGGATTTTAGTGCGTGCATTTTTGTGACGCTTTTCACAATGCGCGCCGCGGCCTGCGCGTGCTCGGACCTTCTCGTCGGTTGGACCATTGGCGAGTGTCCCTGTGGACATTGCGCAAAATACAAAGTGCGGTAATTCGGAACGCTTGCATCGTTGCGATTTTCACGCGGCATTGACGCTCGCGTGGCCTATACATTCCGAGAAGTACGGAGCGTGAGCGAACACGTGCGGGCAGGCGTGCGTGTTCGTTGTACGTCGGGTTGCGCGTGCCGGAAAGCTGCTGCGCGCGTGAAGGTCAGGGCTCGGCGCAAGGGACTACCAGGAGGGCGATCGAAACCGGCCGTTACGGGCCGGGCGGACGCGTGCGTCCTCAAATCGGCGCGACATCAGCTAGGGGTCAGGCAATGCACACGACAGATATCACGCAGGCGATACGAAGCACGGCGACCAGTGCCGTCTCGTCGGCGCAGGCGCAGCCCGCGGCCGATACCGGCCGCATCGTCCGGTCACGAACGCGCGTCGTCGCCGGCTGGCTCGCCGCCGCATTGGCGATGTTTTATACTATGCCACAAGTTAATGCGGCGCCCGGCGACAACCTCGCGCTCGGCAAGCCCGTGACGATGTCGGGCGGCAATCCCGCCGATCCCACGCAGCACGGCGCCAACTGCGTCGACGGCGTGACCGCCGGCAACTATCCGACGAATACGATCTGCCGCACGACCGGCGCGCAGACCGGCGCCAATCGCGAGTGGATAGAGGTCGATCTCGGCCAGGACTACGTCATCGATCGCGTGCGCCTGTTCAACCGCACCGACGGCGCGAACGGCGACTTTGCGCGCTGGGTCGTCGTCACGACGCGACCGTCCTCGTTGACCGGCGTCACGTCCGACCCGCAGTCGACGCTCGATACCGCGGTCAACCCCAGTGCGCCGTTCGTCAACAAGATCGCCTACGCGACCGGCAATACCGCCGGTGTTTCGTACGGCACCGCGCAGGCCGCGGCGTATACGTCGCTCGACCTGCAGGTCGGCCGGCACATCGCGCGCTATGTGCGCATCTATTCGATGAAGCCGGCGCCGACAGCGCTGAACCTTGCGGAAATCCAGGTGATCGAGGGGCCGCCGCCGGTCCGCACGATCGGCAATGCGAGCTTCGAATTGCCGGGCGTCGCCGCCAGCTCGTTCGCGCAGATCTCCGAAACGCTCGTGCCGGGCTGGTCGACGACCGAGCCCGTAGCGGTGCCGACGACCGGCGCGTCGTTCGTCAACGGCGGCGACGTCGAGATGTGGGGCAACGGGTTCGGCGGCGTCCTGGCGGACAACGGCCTGCGGTTCGTCGAACTCAATGCCTACAGCAACGGCGCGCTCAGCCCGTATCCGTTGTGCGTGTATCCCGGCGAAACATTCCAGTGGCGCGTCTCGCATCGCGCTCGCGGCGCCGCAGCGCAAGTCGACGTCGCGCGGCTGCGTATCGCCGGACAGGACATCGCGACCTTCAGCGACGGCACGATACAGGCCGGCACTCATACGTGCGCGCCCGCGCCGGGCTATACGTGCACCGCGCAGGCCGGTTCGCCGACCACGGCCGGTTGGGGCCGCTGGGAAGGCTCGTGGACGAACGCGGCGCCGACGCCGACCGCGATGACGTTCGAATTCGCCGCGATCTCGGCGAGCGGTCCGGGGGCCGGCAATTTCATTGACAACGTCAGCATCACGGGCCTGACCGCCGCGGTGGAACTGTCCGGCGACGCGAGCGGATCGGAAACGATACCGACGGCGAACCTGCCGACGCTGCTGGTCAACGGTCCGGTCACGGTGGCGCAGACGATCCAGCTCGACATCACGGGCGGCACGGCCATGCGCGGCGTCGACTACACGACGACGCCGGCGACCGGACCGATCACGATCACGATTCCGGTCGGCACGTACGACGGCACGGCCGCGACGTCGATCTCGCTCGCGCCGTACATCCAGGTGACGTCCGACTTCGCGATCGAAGGCGACGAGACGATCGCGCTCGGCGTCGGCAATCCGTCGGGCGGGTTGTCGATCGCGGGCGCGTCGGGTTGCCGCGCCGGCGTCGCGACCGCGACGTATACGATTCTCGATCTCGTGCAGCCGCAGATCACGGTGACAAAGACCGCCGCGCCGACGCCGTTCCAGACCGGCCAGCCGGCGAGCTATGCGATCACGATCGAGAACACGGGCAATGCGACCACCGTCGGCAACATCACGCTGGCTGACACTTTGCCGGCCGGCATCACGCTCGCGAGCGCGAGCGGCACGAACTGGAGCTGCACCGGCACGACGACGCTCGCGTGCACGTTCACCGGCACGCTCGCGGTCGGCGCGAGCACGGTGCTGACGCTGAACGTCAACGTCGGCCTCGGCGCCGTGTCGACCGGCGGCAACAACTCGGCGACGGCCCGCGGCGGCGGCGATCCCGACTGTCCGGCGAGCGGCGCGACCGCGGCGCACTGCACCGGCACCGTCAACGTGTCGGTCGTCAGCGGCTACGTGTGCTCGCCGTCGACGATCTTCGTCGCGCAAGGGACGCCGACGCAGCTCAACGCGCAGACCTACGGTGCGGGCAGCACGACATTCACGCCGATCGGGCCGGCCGTGTGGAGCTACAACGCGATCGCCTATCGCGCAGCCGACAATTTCATCTACGGGGTCAGCGGCGACCTCGACGCCGGCCATCCGGCGAACCGCCTGCTGCGCGTCGATCCCGGCACCGGTGCGGTCAGCAATCTCGGCGCGATCACCGGCGCGCTGCCGGCGAGCGGCAGCGCCAACGTCGGCGTGTTCGACGGCGCCGGCAACTACATCATGGCGCAGTCGTCCGAGCAGCGGTTCATGCGCGTGAACCTGACGACGCGCGTGTCGACCGCCGTCGCGCTGGCGCCGGCGCAAGCGATCGCGATCGCCGACCTCGCGTTCGCGAACGGCTTCCTGTGGGGCGCCGACGGCGGCACCAACCCGGCGCAGATGGTGCGCATCAATCCGAACAACGGCGCGATCGCGCGCTTCAACATACCGGCCGCCGTGATTCCGACCGGCGTCGCGTTCGGCGCGGCGTGGACGTTCGGCAACGGCAATCTCGGTTTCTCGGACAACAACACCGGCAACGTCTACCAGGTGCGCGTGACCAACCCGACCGGCACGCCGACGTTCGCGCGCGTGAGCCTGTCGCCGGGCCCGACCTCGGGCCAGAACGACGGCACGTCGTGCGTGTCGCCGCCGATCGACCTTGCGATTTCCAAGACCGGTCCGGCCAGCGTCGCTCCCGGCGGCGCGATCTCGTGGACCGTCACGGTCACGAACAACGGCCCGCTCGCGAGTTCCGGCTTCACCGTCACCGACACCGTGCCCGCCGGCGTTACCGGCATCGCATCGCCGACGCCGGGCTGCACCGTCGCCGGCAGCACGGTGACGTGCGTCGGCGGCACGTTGGCCAGCGGCGCATCGTTCGCCTTCACCATCAACGCCGTCGCGCCGAATCCGTTCGCGACGCCGATCACGAACGCGGCTTCGGTCGAAGGCAACGAAACCGATCCGGTGCCCGGCAACAACACAGCGACGCACACGATCACGCCGCCGCCGCCGGCGAACGTCGCGGTCTCCAAGGCGCTGACCGGCGAGAGCGGTACGATCGCGGGGCAGGCCGAGCCGGGCGAACAGCTCACCTACACGATCGCGCTGACGAATACCGGCGGCCAGGCGGCCACCGGCTACGGCGTGACCGATACGCTCGATCCGAACGTGACGTACGTCTCGTCGACCGGCGGCGGCGCGTTCGCCGCCGGCGCGGTGACGTGGACCGGCCTGACCGTGCCGGCCGGCGGAATGCTGACATTGCAGATTGTTGTACAGGTGAACAATCCGATTCCCGACGGCGTCTCGCGCATCGGCAACGCGGCGTACCAGACGGGCGGCACACCGCCGAACTGCACGACCTCGCCGCTGCCGGCGAACTGCACGTCGATACCGACCGTCGCGAAAGTGACGCACGAGAAGGTCGCCGGTGTGCCGGCGACGACCGGCACGCCGAACGAATACCGCATCACCTACACGGTGACGGTGACGAACCACGGCGGCAGCGGCGGTACGTACGATCTCGCCGACACGCTGACGTTCAACGGCGCGACGGTGACGGCGATTACGCCGCCGACGTACGCGTCGACGACGGGCGACGTGCAGAGCGGCACGCCCGGCACGTTCGCGCCGCCGGGCGGCGGCACGATCGTCACCGGCGAGACGATCGGTGCGCTCGGTGTGGAAACGTGGACTTATACCGTCACGTACACGATCGCGAATCCGGCCGTCGCGGCGAATTGCGCGACGCCGGCCGGCGGTCTGCGCAACAGCGCGGCGCTCGGCGGCGGCACGACCGGCGTGCCGCCGGTCGCGATCTGCTCGGGCGCGCCGAACGTGTCGATCCTCAAAGCGGCGGCGACGCCGGTGCCGACCGGCACGCCGAACCAGTTCACGCTGACCTACACCGTCGACGTGACCAACACCGGCACGCTGGCCGGCAGCTACGACCTCGGCGACACCTTCGCGTTCAACGGCGCGACCGTGAACACGGTCAGCGCGGCGGCCTACAGCTCGACGAGCGGCGATACGCAGACTGGCACGCTCGGCGCGTTCGGCGCGCCGACGGGCGGCACTATCGTCACCGGAGAAGCGATCGCGGTCGGCGGCGCCGAACGCTGGATCTACAGCGTGACGTACACCGTGACGAACGCTGCGACCGCGCAGAACTGCGCGTCGCCGACCGGCGGCCTGCGCAACAGCGCCGAACTCGGCGGCGCGATGAACGGGCAGGCGACGATCTGCACCGGTGCGCCGGCCGTCGGCATCGCCAAGGCCGTCAGCGGCCCGACGCCGACCGGCATCGTCAACCAGTACCGCCTGAGCTATCTCGTCACCGTGCGCAACGACGGCACGCTGCCGGGCACGTACGACCTCACCGACGCGTTTACGCTGCCGGGCGCCACGGGCGTGACGGTCGGCGCCGTGACGCACGGCGGCGCCGATCCGCTCGCGACGACGCTCGGCACGCTGACGGCTGCCGGCGGATCCATCGTCACGAACGAGACGATCGCCGCGGGCGCGCTCGAAACCTATGCGTACGACGTCGTGTTCACCATCGCAAATCCGGCGACGGTCGGCGTGTGCAGCGCGAGCGGCGGCCTGCGCAACCAGGCGGCGCTCGGCGGTTCGTCCGCGGGCTTCGTCGGCACGTGCAGCGACGTGCCGAACATCGTCGTGACGAAGGTAGCGAGCGCACCGGCCGCGACCGGCGCGCCGAACCAGTACGTCATCGCGTACGTCGTCACCGTCAACAACACCGGCAGCGCGGCCGGCCTGTACGACCTGACCGACGCGTTCGCGTACAACGGCGCGGTGGTCGACGCGGTCAGCGCGGTCTCGCATGCCGGCACCGATTCGCTGTCGACGACGCTCGGCGCATTGACGACGGCGGGCGGCACGATCGTCAACGCCGAACCGATCGGTGCGGCGACGAGCGAAACGTACAGCTATTCCGTCGTGCTGACGCTGACGAACCCCGCGACCGCGAACGACTGCGCATCGCCGTCCGGCGGCCTGCGCAACACGGCGGCGCTCGGCGGCGCGGTGAGCGGCAGCGGTTCGGCGTGCAGCGGCGCGCCGGTGATCGCGGTGTCGAAGGCGCTGACCGGCGAGAGCGGCACGCAGGCCGGCATCGCCGAGCCGGGCGAAACGCTCACGTACACGATCACGCTGACGAACACCGGCAGCGCGGCCGAGACGAACTACCCGGTCACCGACGCGCTCGATCCGAACACCGTGTTCGTCTCGGCGACCGGCGGCGGAACTTATGCGGCCGGCAATGTGAACTGGACGGGCCTCACCGTCGCGGCCGGCGGCACGACGACGGTGACGGTCACCGTGATCGTCAGCGCGCCGATCGCGCCGGGCGTCGCGCAGATCGGCAACGTCGCGTACCAGACCGGCACGACACCGCCGGCGTGTCCGCCGGCGAGCCCGCAGTGCGTGCTCGTGCCGACCGCGGGTTCCGTCACGGTGTCGAAGGCGCTGACCGGCGAGAGCGGCACGCAGGCCGGCATCGCCGAACCGGGCGAGCAGCTCACGTACACGATCACGCTGACGAACGCCGGCGGCAGCGCCGCGTTGAATTTCTCGGTCACCGATCAACTCGATCCGAACACGGCGTTCGTGAGCGCGACCAACGGCGGCACGTTCTCGGCCGGCGCGGTGAGCTGGACGGGCCTGACGGTGCCGGCCGGCGGTACGCTGACGCTGACCGTCGTCGTGACGGTGAATTCGCCGATTCCGCCGGGCGTGACGCAGATCGGCAACGTCGCGTACGAAACGGGCTCGTCGCCGCCGGCATGTCCGCCGGCGAGCCCGCAATGCGTGCTCGTGCCGACCGCGGCGCAGGTCGCGATCGTCAAGGCGCTCGCGAGCGAGTCGGGCACGCAGCCCGGCGTCGCCGAACCCGGCGAGCAGCTCACGTACACGATCACGCTGACCAATACCGGCGGCAGCAACGCGACGAACTACGCCGTCACCGACGGACTCGATCCGAACGTCGGCTTCGTCAGCGCGAGCAACGGCGGCGCACCGGCCGGCGCCAACGTCCAGTGGACGGGCCTGACCGTTCCCGCGGGCGGCAGCGTCGTGCTGACCGTCGTGGTCAGCGTCGACACGCCGATTCCTCCGGGCGTCACCGCGATCGGCAACGTCGCGTACAACCCGACCGTCGGCCCGCCGAACTGCGGCGTCGTTCCGCTGCCGCCGAACTGCACGAGCACGCCGACGCCGGACCTGACCGACTTCGGCGACGCGCCCGACAGCTTCGGCACGCTGCTCGCCAGCAACGGCGCGCGTCATGCCGCGGCCAATCTCAACGTCGGCGCCAATACCGCGCCGCTGATGCTCGGCGCGACGATCGACGCCGAAGCCGACGGCGTGCCCGATCCGGGGGCGCTCGGCGACGACGGCACCGGCATCGACGACGAGGACGTGCTGTTCGGATCGATCACGCTGCAGCCGGGCACTACGAGCGCCTCGCTCGATGTTCCGGTCGCCAACGCGACAGGCGGTCCTGCCAATCTGTACGCCTGGATCGACTTCAACGGCAACGGCGTGTTCAACGCGGCCGAGGCGGGCAACTGCCCGCCGGTGCCGGCGGCGGTCACGAGCGTCACCTGCACCTGGTCTGGCCTGGCGCCGCTCGTCGACGGCTTTGAGACCTACGCGCGACTGCGCCTCACCACGCAGACGCTTGCCGCCGGCACCGCGCCGAACGGCGGCGACGCCCGCGCGCAGGGCCCGGCGAGCGACGGCGAGGTCGAAGATCATCGCGTCGTCGTGGCGACGACCTTGCCCCTGACTTGCGAGGCGCCGTTCGTCGATACCTTCGGTACCTTTGCGGCGGCACCGGGCGCATTCGCCGGTTGGGGACAGGCGCTGCCGGCCGGCACGACCACCTATGCGTTCCAGGCAGGCTCGGCGGCGCCGGCGAACACGGTCGGAGCCGGCCAGTACGCGCTGCTGACCAACCCGAGCCGCAGCCATGCCACCGCATGGCAGAACGTGCCCGATCATACGGTCGGCGACACCGACGGCTTCATGCTGGTCGTCAATGGCAGTCCGGGGCCGGGCGTGTTCTACAGGCAGACCTTCAGCGGTCTGATCATCGGCGCGCGCTACCGCTTCTTCTCGTCGCTGGCCAACGTCGTGGCGGGCCTCAATCTCGGCTTGCCGAACGTCACGCTGCGGGTCGTCGATCCGGCGACGAACGCCGTGCTTGCTTCGACCAATACGGGCGACATACCGGAAGATCCCGCCGGCGCGATGACGTGGCATTCGCACCAGCTGATCTTCACCGCGACGCAAAGCAGTATCCGGCTCGAGCTCGCGAACAATTCCGGAGTGGGCGGCGGCAACGACGTCGCGCTCGACGACATCGGCTTCGCGCAGGTCTGCGAACTCGGCGACGCGCCGGACAGCTATGCGACGCTCAACGCGAGCGACGGCGCCGGACATCTCTTCCCCGGCACGGGACTCAGTCTCGGCAGCGGCGTGCCGGACGGCGAGGTCGACGGCCAGCCCGGCATCGATGCCGACGGCGACGACCTCAACGGCAGCGACGACGAAAACGCGTTCCCGGGCGGCGCCGCGTCGCTCGTGATCGCGGCGCCGTACGTCCTCGCCGTGCCGGTCGACACGACGTCCGGCGACGCGACGGCCTGTGCGTGGCTCGATCTCGACCAGAACGGCGGCTTCGGCGCCGCGGAAGGCCAGTGCCAGCCGCTGGCGGCCGGCGCGACCACGGCCGGCTTCGCCTGGAGCGGGGCCGCCACGACGGGACTCGCCGTCGGCAGCACCTATCTGCGCCTGCGCATCGAACGCAACGGCATACTCCCGGCGAACCTCGGCACGACGGACTTCGCCGGGGTCCGCGGACCGGGCGAGGTCGAAGACTACGTCGTCCCGGTACTCGCGCCGGCGAACGTGACGCTGGCCAAGGCGCTGTCCGCCGAGGACGGCAGCGTTGCGAACGTCGCCGAGCCGGGCGAGCAGCTCACGTACACGATCACGCTGACCAATTCGGGCGGCGTTCCCGCGGCGAACTACGGCGCGACCGACACGCTCGATCCGAACACGGCGTTCGTCAGCGCGACGAACGGCGGCGCTTTCGCGGCGGGCAGCGTCACGTGGAGCGGCCTGACCGTGCCGGCGAACGGCAATCTCGTGCTGACGGTCGTCGTGACCGTCAACGCGCCGATACCGCCGGGCGTCGCGCAGATCGGCAACGTCGCGTACGAAACCGGCACGACGCCGCCGCCGTGTCCGCCCGCGGGCGGGCAGTGCGTCGTCACGCCGACCGCGGCGCAGATCTCGCTGACGAAGACCGGCGGCACGCCGGTCGCCACGGGGACGCCGAACCAGTTCTCGATCACCTACGTCGCGACCGCGCGCAACGACGGCGGCAGCGCAGGCTTGTACACGCTGACCGACGCGTTGTCGTTCAACGGCGCGACGGTCAACGCGATCTCGACGCCGGCCTACGCGACGACGACCGGCGACACGCAGACCGGCACGCCCGGCACGTTCGTTCCGCCGACGGGCGGCACGATCGTGACCGGCGAAGGCCTCGCGCCGCTCGGTGTGGAAACGTGGACTTATACCGTCACCTACACGGTGACCGACCCGGTGCTCGCGGCGAACTGCGGGAGCCCGACCGGCGGCCTGCGCAACAGCGCGGCGATCGCGGGCGACACGGCGGCGACGTGCTCGGGCGCGTCGAACGTCAATATCGTCAAGACCGCCGGTGCGCCGGTGCCGCTCGGCCCGCCGAACCAGTTCGCGCTGACCTACACGGTCGAGGTGACGAACTCGGGCACGCTTGCCGGCAGCTACGGTCTGGACGACGTGCTGACGTTCAACGGCGCGAGCGTCAACTCGGTCAGCGCGCCGGCCTTCAGCTCGCCCAACGGCGGCACGCAGACCGGCACTCTCGGCTCGTTCGGCCTCGGCGGCGGCACGATCGTCACGGCCGAACCGATCGCCGTCGGCGGCGTCGAGATCTGGACGTACACGGTCGGCTACACCGTGACCGACGCGGCAACCGCGCAGAACTGCGCGAGTCCGGCCGGCGGCCTGCGCAACAATGCCGCACTCGGCGGTTCGTTCAACGGCAGCTCGACGACGTGCACCGGCGCACCGGCCGTCGCGATCGGCAAGAGCGCGAGCGGCCCCGTGCCGACCGGCGCCTTGAACGAGTACGCGATCACCTATCTCGTCAACGTGCAGAACAACGGCACGCTGCCGGGTACGTACAACCTCGCCGACACGTTCACGTTCCCCGGCGCCACGGGCATCAGCGTATCGCCGGTGGCGCATGCCGGTTCCGATCCGCTCGCGACCACGCTCGGCACGCTGACGATCATCGGCGGCACGATCGTGACGAACGAGACGATCGCCGCGGGCGCCGACGAGAACTACACGTACACCGTGACGTTCACGATCGCTGACCCGGCGGCGGTCGGTTCGTGCGCGACGAGCGGCGGCCTGCGCAACAACGCGTCGCTCGGCGGATCGTCGAGCGGGCAGGTGAATACGTGCAGCGACGTGCCGAACGTGACGATCGCCAAGACGGGCGGCACGCCGGTGCCGACCGGCACGCCGAACCAGTTCGCGATCACGTACGTCGTCACGGCGACGAACGGTGGCGCGGCGGCGGGCGTCTACGATCTCGCCGATGCGTTCGCGTTCAACGGTGCGACGGTCAACGGCGTGAGCGTCGTGACGCACGGCGGCGCCGACCCGCTGTCGACGGTGCTCGGCACGCTGACCGCGGCCGGCGGCACCATCGTCAACGACGAGCCGATCGCGGGCGCAGGCGCCGAAAGCTACACGTATACCGTGACGTACACGGTGACCGATCCGGCGCTCGCGGCGAACTGCGGCAGCCCGTCGGGCGGCCTGCGCAACACTGCGGCGCTCGGCGGCAGCGTGTCGGGTTCGGCATCGACGTGCTCGGGCGCGGCGAACGTCGGCGTGGTCAAGTCGGCGAGCGCGCCGGTACCCACCGGCACGCCGAACCAGTTCACGCTGACGTACACGGTCAACGTGGCCAACGCCGGCACGATCGCGGGCAACTACGATCTGTCCGACGTGCTGACGTTCAACGGTGCGACGGTCAATAGCGTGACCGCACCGGCATTCGGCTCGGCGAGCGGCGATCCGCAGACCGGTACGCTCGGTGCGTTCGGAACGGGCGGCGGCACGATCGTCACCGACGAACCGATCGCCGCGGGCGGCGCGGAGCGCTGGACGTACACGGTGACCTACACCGTGACCGATCCCGCGACCGCGCAGAACTGCGCGAGTCCGAGCGGCGGCCTGCGCAACCGGGCCGCGTTCGGCGGTACGTTCAGCGGGCAGGGCACGACGTGCACCGGTGCACCGGCGGTCGTCATCGGCAAGAGCGCGACCGGCCCGACGCCGACCGGCGCATTGAACCAGTACAGCATTACCTATGTGGTCAATGTGCAGAACAACGGCACGCTTGCGGGCACGTACGGTCTGACCGACGCGTTTACGCTGCCGGGTACGACGGGCGTGACGGTCGGCGCCGTGACGCACGGCGGCGGCGATCCGCTCGCGACGACGCTCGGTACGCTGACGGCAGCGGGCGGCACGATCGTGACGAACGAGACGATTGCCGCCGGTGCGAGCGAGACCTACACGTACGTCGTGACGTTCACGGTCGCCGATCCGGCGGTCGTGGGCTCGTGCTCGGCGACGGGCGGCCTGCGCAACAACGCATCGCTCGGCGGATCGTCGAGCGGGCAGGTGAACACGTGCAGCGACGTGCCGAACGTGACGATCGGCAAGACCGGCGGCACGCCGGTACCGACCGGAACGCCGAACCAGTTCGCGATCACGTACGTCGTCACGGCGACGAACGGCGGCGCGGCGACCGGCGTCTATGATCTCGCCGATGCGTTCGCGTTCAACGGTGCGACGGTCAACGGCGTGAGCGTCGTGACGCACGGCGGCGCCGATCCGCTGTCGACGGCGCTCGGCACGCTGACCGCGGCCGGCGGTACCATCGTCACCGACGAACCCATCGCGGGCGGAAGCGCCGAAAGCTACACGTATACCGTCACGTACACGGTGACCGATCCGGTCGCGGCGAACGACTGCGCCACGCCGACCGCGGGCCTGCGCAACAACGCGAACCTCGGCGGCAGCGTGACCGGCGGCGCGACGACGTGCTCCGGCGCGCCGAACACCACGATCGCGAAGGCGCTGACGGCCGAAGGCGGCACCGTCGCCGGCACGGCCGAACCGGGCGAACTGCTCACGTACACGATCACGCTGACGAACGGCGGTTCGGTCGCGCAGACGAACTATGGCGTCACTGACGCGCTCGATCCGAACGTCGTATTCGTGTCGGCGTCGAACGGCGGCGTCGCGGCGGCCGGGCAGGTGACATGGACGGGCCTGACCGTGCCGGCCGGCGGCAATCTCGCGCTGACCGTCGCGGTGCGCGTTGTGGATCCGGTTCCGGCCGGCGTCGCGGCGATCGGCAATGTCGCGTACCAGACGGGCACGACACCGACCGACTGCACTGTCGTGCCGCGACCGGCGAACTGCACGTCGATTCCGACGCAGCCCGGCGTGCCGCAGCTGTCGATCGCCAAGAGCGCGAACGCGGCGACGGCGATGCCGAACGGCACGGTGACGTACACGATCGTCGTGCGCAACATCGGTACGGCGGCGGCGATCGACGCGCAGATCGCCGACCCGATGCCCGCGGGCGTGGCGAGCTACGCGTGGACGTGCGCGGCGGCGGGCGGGGTCGCATGTCCGAACGCGAGCGGCACGGGCGCGATCGCCGAAACGGTGCCGGCGTTCCCGATCGGCGGCATGCTGACCTACACGGTGACGGCGACGCTGACGGCGACGCCGCCGGCGAACCTCGTCAACGTCGCGAGCGTGACGCCGACGGGCCTGGGCGTGTGCGCGCCGAGCGGTTCGCCGCCGCCGTGCTCGTCGACGGTGAGCGTGGTGGTCGGCGCGAGCACGCCGCTGCCGGTGCCGGCGCTCGGCGTGTGGGCGTTGATGTTGCTGGGCCTCGGCATCGCCGCCGCGGCATGGCGACGTCGCGGCGCGATGTAAGCGCGAAGTGGCGGCGGGCCGTCGAAAAACGGCCCGCCGTCGCAACGCCGTCCTCGTGGAGAAAGCGGCGCAGGTGTCGCCTGCGCCGCTTTCCACGACCGGTTCGAGGCGTTCAGAACAAGTCGGCGCGCTGGTCGAATTCGCGGTCCGGCGCGCCGCGCAGAAAGCAGTCCGGCGCGATCGCGTCGCCGAAAGCGACGTGGTAGATCGTCTCGGTATAGTGCTGGCCCGAGTAGCTCGTATGCCGCGCGTTCGTCCAAAGGCGCGCGGTTTCTCCGGGCACGAGCTGCAGCGCCAACGACCGCGGCTTGCGCGGCGGCTGACCGCGGCAGAACGTTGCGCCGAGGCCGAGCTGCAGCGTCGATGCGTCGGCGAGCGTCAGGCGCAGCGACGTTTCGGTCGCGGGCGGCCGGTCGGCGCAGCACGTCTTCGTCAGCACGCACCGAAACCCGTCGTCCTCGGACATTCGGCGGTACTGCACCTGGTACGCGGCATCGACCGGCGCCACCGCGAACGCGCGCGGCAACGCGGCACGCGCGTTCGCGCGCGGCGCACCGCGCGTCGCCTTCGTCCAGACGATCTCGACGACGTGCACGACGATCACGGCTCAGGCTTTCTTGACGAACTGCGATTTGAGCTGCATCGCGCCGACGCCGTCGATGCGGCAGTCGATATCGTGATCGCCGTCGACGAGACGGATGCCCTTGACCTTCGTACCGACCTTGACGACGCCCGACGAGCCGCGGATTTTCAGATCCTTGATCACCGTGACCGTGTCGCCGTCGGCGAGCACGTTGCCGACCGCGTCGCGCACGACCCGTGCCTCGTCGGCGGCCGGCGCCGTGGTCGCACTCCATTCGTGCGCACATTCGGGACAGACGAGGCGGCCCTCGTCCTCGTACGTAAACTCCGACCCGCATTGCGGGCAGTTCGGCAGTTCGCTCATCGCGCGTATTCCTTCGCGCCGACGGCGCATCGAAGCGGGATGATCGGCGAGCGGGGCGGACGGTTGCAAATCGACAGGTGCTACTTCGGCGAACGCTTCGACGTGCGACGATATTTCTGATCCGGACTGCGCGGCGCGTCCGGCAGCGTCATCTCGACGATGCCGGCGTCCAGCGCCGGTACGAGGTAGCCGCTGCGGAAGTTCGGACGATGACGCAGGCCGAGCCGCTGCATCAGTTCGCTCGCGGTCAATATTTCGCCGCGACGCATCGCCGCCGCGACACGCGCGATCGGCGCTGCCGCCCCCGACCGATCGTCGACTTGCACGGCAGCTTGGTCGGTAGCTTGATCGGTAGCTTGGTCGGTCGTCGCTTCGGCGAGCGCCATGGTCAGCGCGTCGAGCATGAACTCGACGAATACCGTCGAATTGCTCGCCCGGTCGCTGGCAGCGAGCGCCGCGTAATAGTCGCGCTGGCGTTCGCGGATGACGGTTTCGACCGGCAACCAGGCGAGCGCCGGCTGCCACCGCGAGAGAATCAGCGTCTGCCAGAGCCGTCCCATGCGGCCGTTGCCGTCGGCGAACGGGTGGATGAACTCGAACTCGTAGTGAAAAACGCAGCTCGCGACGAGCGGGTGCGTGTCGGTGCGTGCGAGCCAACGCACGAGGTCGGTCATCAGCTTCGGCACGCGCGATGCCGGCGGCGCCATGTGGACGAGCCGTTTCCCGCGATAGATGCCGACGCCGCCGGTGCGCCAGCGGCCGGGCGTGTCGACGAGGCCGGCCATCAGAATCGCATGCGCTTCGAGCACATTCCTCAACGCATCCGGGCGCCAGTGCGGCAGACGTTCGTACGCGGCGAACGCGTTGCGTACCTCGTGAACGTCGCGCGGCGGCGCGAGCACGCGCCGGCCGTCGAGCACGGCCGTGACCTGTTCGAGCGTCAGGCTGTTGTTTTCGATAGCGAGCGAGGCCTGAATCGTGCGCACGCGCTGCGCGCGGCGCAGATGCGGCGAGGGTACGGCCTCGGCTCGCGCCGTCCAGCGGCCGAGGCGCTCGCCGATCTGCGCGACGTGGTTGAGCACCGTCGGCGTGATCGAGAATGGCGGCGAGTACGGCTTGGGCATCGTGGCGCGGGCCAGGAGGGGGCTTCGCTAGTGTAACCGCGCGCAGCGGGCCGGCGCGCAACGCTGCGGGTCTGCTTCTTTTCCCAATGTGGAATCCGCCCGCCGTGCGGCTTCGACAACGGATTCGAGGCGCGCTGAATCGCGCGCCGGCTCAGTCGCCGTCGACGATCCCGCCTTCGATCGCGGCGGCTTCGTTGCCGAAGATCGCCATCGCGGTGCGCATGCGGCGGAAACCGAGTTTGCGGTAGAAGTCTTCCTTGCCCGGCACCGCGTACAGGATGATCTTGCGGTGGCCTGTCGACAGGTCGCGCAGGCGTTCGACGATCTGCCGGCCGAGGCCCAGGCCCTGGCGCCCGGGATGCACGACGATGTCGCACAGATACGAGCAGTCGACGCCGTCGGCGAGCGCGCGGCCCGCGCCGATCACCGCGTCGCCGTCGTAGACGAAACACTTGTAGCGGCTGTTCGCGTAGGCGGTCTTCAGCCACTCGGCGCTTTTGTCGCCGAGCGGCGCGATGCGGTAGAGGTGCGACAGGGCTTGCCAGTCGATGCGGGAATCGTCGTCGGTCCAGTGCATGGGTGCCTGCTCGTCATTCCAGCGAAAGCTGGAATCCAGCCGTTGACTTTACGACAAAAGAAACCGCTGGATCCCAGCTTTCGCTGGGATGACGAGCAGAGCGAAAGCGCGAGCGAACATCAAAACCACGCATCCTTCATCTCGAACGCACTCCCATCCGCCGTCGCCACCAGCTTCGCCGCCAATTCCACTTTCGGCAGCTCCGTGGCGAACCAGAACCGGCACGCCTGCACCTTGCCGTCGAGGAAGTCGCGCTCGGATCCCGTCGCGGCCGGCGCGAGGCGCCGCGCGACCAGCGCCATGCGCAACCAGCACCATGCGACCGCGACGTGCCCGACCAGCAGCAGATAGTCCGACGCGTTCGCCAGCGCGCGTCGCACCTCGCCCCGGCCCATGCGCTGCGCGACCGCGAGCGTCGTGTCGCCGACGAGCCTGGCCTTCACCGCGAGTTCCTGCGCGAACGGCGCGAGTTCCGCGTCGCTCGCCGCGGCGGTGCACGTCGTCGCGATTTCGCCGAGCAGGAGGCGCAGCGCCGCGCCGTCGTGCAGCAGCGCCTTGCGGCCGAGAAGGTCCAGGGCCTGGATGCCGTTGGTGCCTTCGTGGATCGGATTGATGCGGTTGTCGCGCCAGCACTGTTCGACCGGGTAGTCGCGCGTGTAGCCGTAGCCGCCGAGCACCTGGATCGCCAGATCGTTCGCGCGCAGCGCGTACTCGGAACACCAGGCCTTGACGATCGGCGTCAACAGTTCCAGCAGCGCCGCCGCTTCGTCGCGCGTCTGCGCGTCGGCGTCGCGCTGCCGGTCGACGAGCAGCGCCGCGTGGAACGCGAGCATCTGTCCGCCTTCGACGTAGCATTTCTGCGCCAGCAGCATGCGGCGCACGTCGGCGTGTTCGACCAGCGGCACGGCCGGCGTCGAGGGGTCCTTCTGGTCGGGATGGCGGCCCTGGCGCCGCTCGCGCGCGTAGGCGAGGGCGTACCGCCAGCTCGCGCAGGCCTGCTGGATCGCGGAAATGCCGACGCCGATGCGCTCCTCGTTCATCATGTGGAACATGTACGCGAGGCCATGATGCGGCGCGCCAACGAGCCACGCCTCGCAGTCGCCGGCTTCGCCGAACTTGAGAAACGTGTTGACGCTCGCGCGCTGACCGAGCTTGTGGTTGAGGCCGGCCAGGCGCACGTCGTTGCGCGCGCCCCGCGTGCCGTCGGCGGCGACGCGCCAGCGCGGCACGATGAACAGGCTGATGCCGCGCACGCCGGCCGGCGCGCCCGCGATGCGCGCGAGCACGAGGTGCACGATGTTCTCGCCGAGCTCGTGGTCGCCCGCGGAAATCCACATTTTAGCGCCGGTCAGCCGGTAGCTGCCGTCGTCGTGCGGTTCGGCGCGCGTGGTGATGTCGGCGAGCGACGAACCCGCGTGCGGCTCGGACAGGCACATCGTGCCGAAATAGCGGCCCTCGAGAATCGGCTGCATGTAGCGCGCCTTCTGCTCGTCGGTCGCGTAGACCTCGAGCAGGTTCGCCGCGGCGCGCGCGAGCGTCGGGTAGGCGATCGTGCCGCCGTTCGCGGCGCAGAACAGCGCGTCGCACGCGGCGGTGACCACGAACGGCAGCTGCATGCCGCCGCGTGCCTCGTCGGCCAGCGCGGCGGTGAAACCCGCTTCGCCGAACGCGCGCACGGCCTCTGCGATTTCCGGAATCAGCGCGACCTTGCCGTCGACGAGCCGCGGCTCTTCGAGGTCGGCCTTGCGGTTGTGCGGCAGGAACTTCTCGGCCGCCAGCTGCTGCGCGAGCGAGATCGCCGCGTCGAACGTCTCGCGGCTGTGCGCGGCGTAGCGCGGATACGCGCACAGCGCGTCGACGCCGAGCACGTCGTACAGCATGAAATCGAGATGGCGGCGGTCGACGGTCGACGTATCCATGGCGCGGCTCCGTGTCGGGTAGTCGCGAGTGTAGTGATTCAGCCGGCGTCGAGCAGCCAGTCGCGGAAAGCGCGCATACCCGGCGTCGGCGCGCGCGTCGTCAGGCGCGTGAGCCAGTACGCGCCGGCGTCGATCTCGATCGCGAACGGCCGCACGAGCCGGCCGGCGGCGAGTTCCGTGTCGAACATCGCGGGCGGCGCGAGCGCGACGCCGGCGTCGGCGATCGCCGCCTGCACCATGATCCACGACGAGTCGAACTGCGGGCCTCGCGCCGCGACGCCGTCGACGCCCGCGGCCGCGAGCCAGGCCGGCCAGTCCTGCGCGCGGTACGAGCGCAAGAGCGTGCAGGCCGACAGATCGTGCGGCGCGGCGAGGCGCTCGGCCGTGCGCGGCGAACACAGCGGCGACAGCGGCGCGTCGAGCACGCGTTCGGCGTGCGCGCCGTGCCACGCGCCGTCGCCGTAGCGGATCGCGTAGTCGAGGCGTTCGCCGGCGAGGTCGACGACGTTGTTGTGCGTCATCACGCGCACGTCGACGAGCGGACACCGCGCGCGGAATTCGGGCAGGCGCGCGAGCAGGCGCACGGCGAACGTGCCGACGACGCCGATCGTGACGACCTCCTGCACGCCGCCGGCCTCGATCTGGCCGAGCCATTGCGACAGGCGGCCGAACGTGTCCGACAGCATCGGCACCATCGCGGCGCCTTCGTCGGTCAGCACGAGCCCGCGCGGCGCGCGGCGGAACAGCGCGACGCCGAGCCGGTCTTCGAGGGCCTTCACCTGATGGCTGATCGCTGCCTGCGTGACCGACAGCTCCGATGCCGCGCGCGTGAACGACAGATGCCGCGCGGCCGACTCGAACGCGCGCAACGCGTTGAGCGAAACGGTGCGCGTGGTCAGCGCGGCATGAGAAATTCTTGCGTCGGGCACGAGAGGATGTCGCTGGCGGGCGGGGCGTCTGGAGGAGCACGATTCGACGCGACGATGCAGCGGAGCGGGGCGCAACATGGGTCGAATTGATGGCGAAATCCGGGCAGGCGGCTTCACGCGCCGCGACGTGCTGCGCGCGTTCGGCGCGTTCGCGACCGTCATGCTGTTGCGCGAAGCCGCCGTGGCGGCGCCCGCGCGGCGCATGGCCGCGACCGACTGGATCGCGCGGCAGGACGAGGCGGCGCGCGCGCTCGCGGCCGGGCGGCTCGCGCCGCGCGCGTGGATGGCCGAGGTCGAACGGCTCGCGGCCGAAGTCGACGTCGCCGAACTCATGGTGAGCGTGAACCGCGCGCGGATCACCGCGGCCGGGCGCGGCGCGGCGAACGATCCGGCCAAGCGCCACGTGAAATTTCTCGATCCGGCGACCGGCGAGCCGCGCGAGCTCGCCTACGGCGCGGCGCTGTTCGACTTCGAACCGGGCAACGTGATCACGCCGCACGCGCACCGGCACATGGCGTCGGCGCATCTCGTCGTCGACGGCCGCGTGCGCGTGCGTAACTACGACCGCGTGCGCGACGACGGCGACGCGATCGTGATCCGGCCGACGCGCGACGCGGTGTTCGGCGTCGGCGCGGTGTCGACGATGTCGTCCGAGCGCGACAACGTGCACTGGTTCGTGCCGCAGCGCGGCCGCGCGACGACGTTCGACGTCGTGATCTCCGATCTCGACGCGGGCGAGCCGCCGTACGAGATCCGCGCGCTCGATCCGCTCGCCGCGACGCCGCTCGCCGACGGTGCGCTGCGCACGCCGGTCATCGGGTTCGCCGACGCGTCGAAGAAATACACCGCCGACGTCTGATCGCGCAAAGTACCTTTCGATACTTTGCGCGTCGTGGCGCTCAGCGCCGCACCATCCGCGTCATGAGATGTTCGAGCGCCGCCAGCGGATCGCCGCAGCGGCCGGTGTGCACCGGCGAGGTCTGGAGAATCGAGCTGCGCTGCGCGGTGAGCCAGTGGAAGCGCTGGCGCGGCGGCAGTTCGCCGATCGGACCCGCGCCCGCGCAGATCGCCGGGAATGCCGCGAGGTAGGCGATCACCATGTCGAGATCGACGCCGGGATCGAGCGCGACGAGGCGCGCCGCGTCGAGTTCGACGCGCGCTTCGAGAAACCGCGCGCCCGGACACGACAGGATCACGCCGGCGTTGACGAACTCCTCGCGCTCCACGCGCGGCACGACGCGGATCACCGCGTAGTCGTAGGTGTCAGGCGCGCGCACGGACGGCCTCCGCGACGAAGCGCTCGCGCCGCGCGAGCCGCGCGACGAAGTAGTCGACATACGCATTGCGCCGGGCGGCGGCGTCGATCGTCGCGTCGCCGTTGGCGAGCCACGCGTCGGGCGCCAGCGCGAGGATCGCCTCGAACGTCGCGCGGTCGAGCCGCGCCGCGAGTTCGGCGTCGATGCGATCGATCTGCGTCGCGGCCGGCAGCAGCACGTGGTGCCGGATCAGCGCGAACGGGCTGTCGGCGGCGTCCGCGCCGCCGTCCCACGCGTGGTGGAAGTACAGCGCGGCGCCGTGGTCGATCAGCCACAGCTTGCGGTGCCACATCAGGAGGTTGGTGTTCTTCGCGGTGCGGTCGACGTTGCTGACGAACGCGTCGAACCAGACGATGCGCGAGGCGAGGTCGGCGTCGACCTGGCTCGCGGCGGGATCGAACACGAGCGAACCGGGCAAAAAGTCGAGCGCGAGATTGAGGCCCGCGCTCGCGCGGATCAGCGACTGGATTTCCGGGTCGGGTTCGGTGCGCGCGAGGTCGGGGTCGAGATCGGCGAACACGATTTCCGGCACCGGCAGGCCGAGCGCGCGCGCGATCTCGCCGCCGACGAGTTCGGCGACGAGCGCGCGCGGCCCTTGTCCGGCGCCGCGGAATTTCAGCACGTACAGGCCCGAGTCGTCGGCCTCGACGACGGCCGGCAGCGAGCCGCCCTCGCGCAGCGGCGTGACGTAGCGGTCGACCGCGACGGTGCGCAGCTTCACTCTTGCGGTGCGGCGTCGAGGTAATACGGTTCGACGACGCCCTTGAGCCTGACGGTCATCGGATTGCCGCTGCGGTCGCGCGCCTTGCCGGCCGCGACGCGGATCCAGCCTTCGCTGACGCAGTATTCCTCGACGTCCTGGCGCTCCTTGCCGTTGAAGCGGATGCCGATGCCGCGCTTGAGCACGTCGGTGTCGTGGTGTTTGCTTTTCGGGTTGACGTCGAGGCGGTCGGGAGGCGTGTCGGTCATCGTTTTTTCTCGCGCAAAGCGCGGATTGTAGCGGCGTTCGGGCGAGGTCGGCAGGTTCCATGATCCCTGTACGACGGTTTTTGCGTACGTGCCGGCAACGAGGGAACGCGACTGGGCGTTCCCGTTTGCCGGAGCACGACCGTGTCGACCAAGCCCTTGTTCGCTATTGCCATCCTGTCGATGTTCGCCGGCACGGCAGCCGCATCGCAGACGACGATCGACGGTCCACCCGGCAGCGTCGCATTCGGTACGCGCGTTCTCACGCTGCCGAACGGCAACGTCGTCGTGACCGACCCGGATGCCGGCGGCGGCGCGGGCGCGGTGCATCTGTACACGCCGGCGGGCGTCAAAGTCAGCACGCTCACCGGTTCGATTCCCGCCGATCACGTCGGTTCCGGCGGCATCAAGGGCGTCGGCGATGGCCATTTCGTCGTCGTCAGTCCCGACTGGAACAACGGCGCGGCGACGAAGGCCGGCGCGGTGACCTGGATCAATGGCGCGACCGGTCTGAACGGCGTCGTTTCGAGTGCCAATTCGCTCGTGGGCAGCGTCACGGACGATCGCGTCGGCATCAACGGCGCCGATGCGCTCGCCGTGCTCGCGAACGGCAACTACGTGGTCAACAGCTGGACCTGGTCGAACGGCGGCACCACGTTCGTCGGCGCCGTGACCTGGGCGAACGGCAATGTCGGCATCGCCGGCCCCGTTTCCACCGCCAATTCGCTGGTCGGCACGACGACCGGCGACGCTGTCGGCTCGTCCGGCGTGCGCGCGCTCGCGAACGGCAACTACGTCGTCGCGAGCCTCGGCTGGGCCAACGGCGCCGTGCAGAACGCCGGCGCCGTGACCTGGGCCAACGGCACGACCGGCCGCATCGGCGTCGTATCGACGTCGAACTCGCTCGTCGGTACGAAGACCGACGACTTCGTCGGCGACAACGTCTACGTGCTCGCGAACGGCAACTACGTCGTCGGCAGCGCGCGCTGGGACAACGGCGCGCTCGTCGACGCCGGCGCGGTGACGCTCGGCGACGGCGCCGTCGGCCGCGTTGGCGTCGTGTCCGTCGCCAATTCGGCGGTCGGCAGCCACGCGGGCGACTCGCTCGGCCAGTCCGTCATGCCGCTCGCCGACGGCGACTACGTCATTGCGTCGCGCTACTGGGACAACGCCGCGATCGTCGATGCCGGCGTGGCGCGCTGGTGCGACGGCGTCGCCGGCTGCGCCGGGGCGCTGACGATCGCGAACGCGCTGATCGGCACGACCGCCGGCGATCAGGTCGGCTCGCGCGTCGTCGCGCTCGCGAACGGCAACTACATCGTCGGCTCGTCGCTGTGGAACAACGGCGCGCTCGCCGGGGCCGGCGCCGTGACGTGGGGCAACGGCGCGACCGGCACGAAGGGCGCCGTGTCGGCGGCGAACTCGCTCGTCGGCAGCAAGGCCGGCGATCGCGTCGGGGTCGACCTCGAGCCGCTCGCGAACGGCAACTACGTCGTCGGCAGCTGGATGTGGCGCAACGGCGCGTCGACGAATGCCGGTGCCGCGACGTGGGGCAACGGCAACGGCGGCACGGTCGGCGCGGTGTCGGCCGCGAACTCTCTCGTCGGTACGACGGCCGGCGACAAGGTCGGCCTCGACGTGCTGGCGCTCGCCAACGGCCACTACGTCGTCGGCAGCACGTTCTGGAACAACGGCGCGATCGTCGGCGCCGGCGCGGCGACGTGGGGCAACGGCGTGACCGGGATCACCGGCGCGGTGACGACCGCGAACTCGCTGGTCGGCTCGAAGGCGCAGGACCAGATCGGCGGCTCGCTGTTCGCGCTCGCCAACGGCAACTACGTCGTGGGCAGCCGCTACTGGGACAACGGCGCGGTCGTCGATGCCGGCGCGCTGACCTGGGTCAACGGCGCGAAGGCGTATGTCGGCACCGTGTCGGCGGCCAATTCGTTCGTCGGCAGCCAGGACGGCGACGCGCTCGGTTCGTCGCAGAGCGTGTTCGCGCTCGCCGACGGCAGCTACGTTTCTCGCGCGATCGAATGGGATCTCGGCCCGTTCGCAAATTCGGGCGCCGTCACGCTGACGGGCGGCAACTATCGCCTGCGCGGACAGGTGGAGCCGTGGAACAGCGTGATCCCGCCGCAGGCGAGCGGCGGCCCGAAACTCTACATCACGTACGACCTGCCGAACGAACGGCTGGTCGTGGGCCGGCCCGTCGAGAACAAGGTGACGCTGTTCCGGCGCGATCAGCTGTTCGCGGACGGCCTCGATTGAGCTGGCCGCGCCGATAGAGTCAGACGCCAAAGGCCGAGCGACAGCAGCGGCAACACGTATACAAGAAGAAACGTCAGCGCGAGCCCGCGGTAGCCGCTCGCGATCAGCGCGACCATGCCGTAGCGGTCGGCGAGAAAGATCGAGCCGGCGAGCAGCGCGCTCGCGACGCCGAGGCGTGCCGGCGTCGCAAGCGTGCGCCCGTGCGCGGCGAATGACGACGCCACGCGCTCGTTGATCGCATGCACGATGCCGCAGCCGCTTTCGAGCAGCGCGAGGAAGATCATGAGCTGGAACAGCGCGTGAAACCACGGCAGGTTCAGGCGTTGCAGGAGAAAGTCCGACGGCAGCGTCTCGCTGCCGATCGCGGGATAGAACGCGATCATGCAGACGAAGAACAGGATCGCCGGCAGCATCGCGAGCGGTCCGGCCGCGAGGCCCGCGATCACGGCGTCGCGGCGGCTCGTCAGATGCCGCAGCGCCGGCAGGACGATCACCGCGCCGACGATGTTGTAACCCGCGTAAGTCAGACCGCCGGTCGCCCAGCCGTCGCTCGCCGCGGGAGTCGAGAAATTTTCGACGACGCGATCGCCGAACCTCGTCAGCGCGAGCACGACGAACGCTGCGTACACGGCGTACAGGAAGAACGTGACCCACTTGAACAGCCGCTCGACCGAATCGTTGCCGAACGCGACGACCCCGGCGACGCCGGCCATCAGGCACAGCGTGCCGGCGAGCGGCGGCCAGCCGAGCATCGCCACGCCGATCGCGCCGGCCGCGGCGCCGAACACCGCGAGCACGAGCACGAGAAACGCGAGGTACGCGATCTCGTAGACGAACCACGCGGGGCCGAGCAGCTCTCGGAAGAAACGGCGGTAGTCGTACGCCGACGTCGCCTGCGCGAACGCGAACGTCGCGGCGCAAACGCCGCTCCAGACGAGCATCGCGAGCAGCATGCCGAGCACGCCGCCGACCGGCCCGGCGGGCAGGAAGAACTCGGCGAGTTCGCGTCCGGTCGCATAGCCCCCGCCGATCACGACGGCCTTGAACGCGAAGCCGGGCAGCAGGAACCGGCGGAACCAGGTCGATCCGCCGGCGCGCACGGTCAGCGCCAGACCTGGCCGAGCAGGCGGCGGAAATTGCCGCCGAGCACGAGGCCGATGTGGTCGTCGCCGTAGCCGCGGCGAATCAGCGCCTCGGTCAGGTCGTACGTCTTGGTCGGATGGTTGAAGCCGTCGATGTCGATCTTTTCGCGAAATCCATAACTGGCTTTGTACGCGGCCTTGAGCGCGGCCACCTGGTCGGCCGGCATCGCGTCGTAGCCGTACAGATCGGCGTCCGAACCGATGCCGACGTGTTCGATGCCGACGAGCTTGACGACGTGGTCGATATGGTCGACGAGATGCTCGATCGTCGTCGGCTCCTTGCCCGCGACGAACATGCGCACGCCGGTGATGCCCATGACGCCGCCTTTCGCCGCGAGCTTTTTGATCGCCTCGTCGGTCTTCAGGCGCGGGTGATCGTTCAACGCGCGGCAGTTCGAATGCGTGATCGCGATCGGACCCTTCGCGAGCTCGATCGCGTCGAGCGTCGTGCGGTCGCCGCAGTGCGAGACGTCGACGAGCATGCCGACCTCGTTCATCGCCGCGACGATCTTCACGCCGAAGTCCGACAGGCCGCCGTCGACGCGTTCGGTCGCGCCCGCGCCGATCAGGTTCTGGCTGTTGTACGTGAGCTGTGCGCAGCGCAGGCCGAGCTGATGGAACGTTTTCACGTCTTCGACGGCGTAGAACTGTTCGGCGTTCTGCAGGCCCATGATCACCGCGATCTTCTTCTGTTCGCGCGCGCGGTCGAGATCGGCGGCGCGGTCGACGAGCGCGAACAGGTTCGCGTTGCGCGCGATGAAACCGTTCCAGCCGGCGAGATATTTGAAGCAGTGCTCGCGCGCGTCGGTGCCGCCGAGGCCCCAGGCGTTGTGGAAGCCGGTGATGCCGCTCGCGCGAAACGCCACGGCTTCGGCGTCGGTCAGCGGTTTGGCGTAGATGTCGTCGCTGAGGTCGAGCCGCAGCGGCGCGAGCATGTCGATGACGAGCGAGCGTTCGACGACGCGTCGCGCGCGAGCCGAGTACTTGCGCGGATCGGCCGTTGCGGGCGCGGCGAACGCGCGTCGCGACAGCGCGGCGGAACCGGCGACGGCGATCGCCGCGGCGGCGGCCTGCAGCACGCGGCGGCGGCCGGTGTTTGCGAGTTCGACGGTCGGGAAAGCGGTGGGCGATGCCGGTCGTGTTTTCATAATCAGAAAATCGTATTTCGGTTTCTGAAATTGACACGTGCCGCCGCGGAAAGTCAAACGGCGTTGCAGCAATCGCTCAGCCGGTTTCGCGCGCGTGCCGCCGCAACGCCTGCGGCGGCTGGCCGAACGCGCGCACGAACGCGCGGCGCATGCGTTCGCGGTCGGCGAAGCCGGTCTCGCGCGCGACGACGTCGACCGGATGCCGCGTCTCGTCGAGCATCAGCCGCGCCGCTTCCACGCGCAGCCGCTCGACCGCCTTCGCCGGCGACTGCCCGGTCTCGCTGCGGAACGCGCGGCTGAACTGGCGCGCGCTCAAGTTCGCCGCCGCGGCGAGTTCGTCGACCGACAGCGCGCGCTTCAGATTCCGGCGCGCGTAGACGAGGGCGGTCTGGATGCGGTCGGACTTCGCCTCGAGATCGAGCAGCGCCGAGAACTGCGACTGGCCGCCGGCGCGGCGGTGGTACAGCACGAACTTGCGCGCGACCGTGCGCGCGAGCGCCGCGCCGTGGTCGGCCTCGACGAGCGCGAGCGCGACGTCGAGGCCGGCGCTCATGCCGGCCGAGGTCCAGATCGGCCCGTCGATCGTGTAGATGCGGTCGTCGTCCAGTCGGATCGACGGAAACCGCGACGCGAGTTCGCGCGCGAGCAGCCAGTGCGTCGTCGCGCGGCGGCCGTCGAGCAGGCCCGCCTCGCCGAGCAGGAACGCGCCGGTGCAGATCGACACGACGCGGCGCGAACGCCGCACCGCGCGGCGCAGGTAGGCGACGACGCGCGGCAGCGGCGGCGGCGCGCCGACGCCGCCGCAGACGATGACCGTGTCGAACGCCGTGCGGCCGAACGGCTTCGTCTCGACGCGCAGTCCGGCCGAATCGGCGACCGCGCCGCCGCGCTCGGATACGACGGTCACGTCGTAGCGCGGCACCGGCGCTTCGAGATTCGCGAACTCGAAGACCGACATCGCCGCGAGGCTCATGATCTGAAAACCCGGAAAGACGACGAACGCGACGCGCTGCATGGCGATGGCTCCACAGAATGACCGAAAAGGTGGCATCCATGACATTTAAGTCAATGGGGGCAGCATACATCGTTTGCGCCGACACCCGCATGTCGCGGGCGAGGAGCAAGGCGATGACCAATTCCATCACTCCGGGCACGGCCCTCATCACCGGCGCGTCGTCGGGTATCGGCGCGATCTACGCCGACCGGCTCGCGCGCCGCGGCCACGATCTCGTGCTCGTCGCGCGCAGCCGCGACAAGCTCGACGCGCTCGCGCAGCGCCTGCGCGCGGCGACGGGCCGCGCCGTCGACGTGCTCCCGGCCGATCTCGCCGACCGCGCCGATCTGGCGCGCGTCGAGGCGCGGCTCGCGAGCGATGCCGCGATCACCGTGCTCGTCAACAACGCCGGCATCGGCGCGTACGGCGCGCTCGTCGACACGCCGGTCGAACGCGTCGATCCGATGATCGACCTCAACGTCACGGCGCTGACGCGGCTGACGTATGCCGCGGTGCCGGGCATGGTCGCGCGCGGACGCGGCACGATCGTCAACATCGCGTCGATCGTCGCGATCGCGCCGGAGCTGCTCAACGGCGTCTACGGCGCGTCGAAGGCCTATGTGCTGTCGCTGTCGCAGTCGCTCGCGCACGAACTCGACCGCAAGGGCGTGCGCGTGCAGGCCGTGCTGCCCGGCGCGACGGCAACCGAGTTCTGGGACGTCGCCGGCGTCGACATCGGCAACCTGCCGAAGGAGATGGTCATGTCGGCCGACGCGATGGTCGACGCGGCGCTCGCGGGCCTCGACCTCGGCGAGTTCGCGACGATTCCGGCGCTGCCCGACGCGGCCGACTGGCAGCGCTACGAGGACGCGCGGCAACGGATGCGGCCGAACCTGTCGCATACGCAGCCGGCCGCGCGCTATCGCGCGTGAAGCGTGCCCGCGCGGTCCTTCGCGGTCCGCGCGGCGCGGCGTTCAGCGGCCGTGTTCGGCGTAGGGCGTCGTCGTGCCGTCGCGCCCCACGAGCTCGACGGTATACGGCTGCACGCGGCCGTCCGGCAGTTCCATGCCGGGCGAGCCCGCCGGCATGCCCGGCACCGTCAACCCCTTCGCGTCGGGCTTCTCGGCGAGCAGGCGCTTGACGTCGTCGAGCGGCACGTGGCCTTCGATGAAGTAGCCGCCGACTTCGGCCGTGTGGCACGAGCCTTTCGCGTACGGCACGCCGACGCGCTGCTTGACCGGACTCATGTCTTCGATCTCGCGCACGGTCACGACGAAGCCGGCCTTGCGCGCGTGCTCGACCCACAGGCCGCAGCAGCCGCAGGTGGGGCTCTTGTGCACGATCATTTCCGGCAGTGCCGCCGTGCCGGGCTTCGACGGCGCGGGCTTGTCGGCGTATGCCGGCATCGCGGCGAAGAGCGCGAATGCGAGCGCCGCACGGCGGGCGAGGGGATTCTTCCAGAAAGAAACCATTACTTTTCTCCGGTTTTGTCGGGTCGCGACGACCAGTGGATATGCACGATGCGCCAGCCGTCCGGCGTCTGCGCGAGCACCATCGTTTCGGTGCTCAGGAGCTTCACGGGCTTGCCTTTCGACACGGCTGCGACGCGCGACTCGCTGCCGACCCACGCGAGCGCGCCGCGCGCCTTCGCGGTGCGCCATACCGGCGTCACCGTCGCGCCGCGCAGGAACTCGGCGTCCGCGCCGAGGTGATGCGCCGCGTATTCGTCGCGCGACCGCTCGACGCCGCCGCTTTCGAGGATCGTCGCTGCGGGATCGAGCAGGTTCAGCGCGACCGCGGTATCGCCCGACGCGAGCGCCTTGCCGAACGCGTCGACCACGGCGACCGGCGCGGCGGCGTTCGCGTCGATGTCCGCCGCGTACGCGAAACCGCCGGACACGGCGAGCGCGATGATAAAAACACGACTTTTCCACGACGACATGCTCATCCTCCGTGCTTGGAATGGTCCATGACCGCAGGTTCGGGCGGCGTCGCATCCGGCGCTGCCGGACGTTTCTGCGTTGCCGGCCCGTATGGCGTGCGGCGGTGCGGGCTGCCGAAGTCCGGGTCGGAACTCACGCGGCGCGCGAGCTTGTCCTTCGGATAGCGGTACCAGCCCGGATCGCGGTAGTCGTCGGGCGACTGGTCGTCGCGCACCTTGAGCACCGTGAACATGCCGCCCATCTCGATCGGTCCGAACTGGCCGTCGCCGGCCATCATCGCGAGCGTGTTCTCCGGGCCTCGCATGCCCGCCGCGACGTGCGTCGCATGCTCGCTCATGCCGTCCTTGCCCATCGCCATGTAGCCCGGCAGCATCTGCCGGATCTGCGCCTCGACGCCGCGCTGGTCGACGCCGACCGTGTTCGGAATCTCGTGCCCCATCGGCCCCATCGTGTGGTGCGACATGTGACAGTGCAGCGCCCAGTCGCCCGGTTCCGTCGCGACGAATTCGAAGTCGCGCATCTGGCCGACGCCGACGATCTCGGTCACCTCGCGCCGCCACTGTTCGCGCGGCCAGCGGCCGGCGTCGGAGCCCGTCACCCAGAACGGGTTGCTGTGCAGGTGGATCGGGTGGTTCCACATCGAGAGATTCCCGACGCGCAGCCGCAGGCGTTCGCCGGTGCGCATGACGAGCGGGTCGATCGCCGGAAACACCTTCGAGTTGAACGTCCACAGGTCGAAGTCCTGCATCACGCTCGGGTCGGGCCGGTAGGTGCCCGGATGCAGCGCCCAGTTGTGCAGCAGGATCGCGTAGTCGCGGTCGATCGGCACGTCTTCGCCGTTCTTCGGATGGATGATGAACAGGCCCATCATGCCGAACGCCATCTGCGTCATCTCGTCGGCGTGCGGGTGGTACATGTGCGTGCCGTGCTGTTTCAGCGTGTACTCGTACACATAGGTTTCGCCCGGCCCGATCGCGCGCTGGTTGAGGCCGGCGATGCCGTCGTAGCCGTTCGGCAGGTCGATGCCGTGCCAGTGAACGGTCGTCGGTTCGTTCAACCGGTTGGTGACGAAGATGCGCACGACGTCGCCTTCGACCGCCTCGATCGTCGGCCCCGGCGTCGTGCCGTTGTAGCCCCAGCACTTCGCGCGCGAGCCCGGCGCGAATTCGTGTTCCACTTCCTCGGCCACGAGGTGGAATTCCTTGACGCCGCCGTTCATGCGGTGCGGCAAGGTCCAGCCGTTGA
The DNA here is from genome assembly GCF_025717065.2 of Tahibacter soli. Lineage (GTDB taxonomy): Bacteria > Pseudomonadota > Gammaproteobacteria > Xanthomonadales > Rhodanobacteraceae > Tahibacter > Tahibacter soli. The sequence continues at coordinate 1,293,856 of NZ_JAOVZO020000018.1, forward strand.
GCGTCTGCACGGGCTTGTAGCCTTGCGCGGTGCGACCGGTGCGCGGCGGCGCGGGTTCCGCACCGTGTCCGGCCGGATGCTGCGCTTGTGCGGTGCGCAGATGGGTCGCGGCGACGAGCCCCGCGCCGCCCGCGCCGATGTATTGCAGCAGTTCGCGTCGTGTGGTCATCGATGGTCTCCGTGTTCGTCGTGCTTTGCGTCGTCTTGCGTGGCCTTCGGCGCCGGCCCGGAATGATCCATCCTGGAATGGTCCATCTTCGAGTGGTCCATCTTGGCGTGGTCCGCCTCGCCCGGGTCCGGCTTGGAGTGATCCATCGTCGAATGATCCACGCCGCCGTGACCTTCGCCGGCCTGCGGCGGCGCGACGATCGCCTCGACGCCGATCGTGCGTTCGCCGATCGCGGTTTCGCTCGGCAGGCGCGTGCCGATCGCGCGCGCGAGGTCCACGCGGGCGAGCCAGTAGTCGCGCACGGCTTCGAGATACCCCTGGTAGGCGTCGTATTCCTGCTGCTTGGTGAGCAGCAGTTCGAACGCGCCGATCAGCATGTAGTTGAAGCGTTCGAGCTGGCGCGCGACCGCGGCTTCGCGCTGCGGCACGAGCGCGTCGCGATAGTCCTGCGCGATGCCGCGCATCGCCGCCACGCGTTCGACGCCGAGCCGCACGTCGTTGTCGATCGCAAGCTCGAGCTGCGCGAGATCGGCGCGCGAGATTTCGAGCTGCGCCTGCGCGCGCGCGATCGCGGCCTGGCCCTGGTTGAACAGCGGCAGCGCGAGCGACAGCGTCGGGCCGGTCACGCGTTTCGCGCCGGTTTCGGTTTCCGTTTCGACGCCGACTTCCACGCTGCCGAGCAGGCGCCAGCGCCGCGCGACGCCGAGCGCGTCGGACAGGATCTCGACCTCGCGCCGCGCGGCCGACAAGTCGAGCCGTTGCGCATGCGCGAGCTTCAGCAACGCGTCGAGATCGTCCTCGGCGGCGACCGGCGAGGCGAGCGGTACGTCGAGCCGCCAAGCCTGGCTTTGCGCACCCGACAGGCCCATGCGCGCGTTGAGTGCGAGGCGGGCACGCGTCGCTTCGGCCTGCGCGCTCGTCGCCGCGATGCGCGCCTGGCTCGCCGCGGCCTGTTCGAGTTTGAGCTGCAGCGCGTTGATGTTGCCCGCGTCGTAGAAGCGCTGCGCGAGTTCGGCCGATGCGGCCGCCGCCTTCGAGACGGCCGCGCGCATCGCGGCCACCTGTTCGGCGCCGGCCGCGGCGTACCAGTCGCGTTCGGTGTCGGCGCCGAGGTCGACCAGCGCGTTGGCGATCGTCTGCTGCGCGCGCACGTATTCGGCCTCGGCCAGACGACGCCGCGACGGCAGCAGCAACAGGTCGGCGAGCGGCGCGCCGAGTTCCGTCGTCGTCTTGCGCACGCCGTCGGCCTGCGCGGTCGATACCGCGAGCGTGGGATTGCCGATGCGGCTGGCTTCGACCACGTCGGCCTGGGCGATGCCGAGTTCGGCGTAGCGCGCCGCGATTTGCGGGTTGCGCAGTTGCGCGAGCGCGAACGCCGATGACGGCGTCAGCGGCGCGGCGACGAGTTCGGCGACGCGCGCGTCGATCGCCGCGCGGCCGGCGGGGTCGGTACGCCACGCGAAGGCGCTCGGCAGGCGCTGCGCCACCAGTTGTTCCACCTGGTCGGCGCCGTCGCGGCGCGATACGGAGACGCAGCCGGCGAGCCACGCCAGGGCGACCACCAGGGGCAGTCGCGTGAGAGTTCGTTCCATCGTAAGACTCGATCGTCGGCATGCGCGGCGTCGGCACGGAGCCGAGCCTGCGGCATGCACAGGAAAGGGCGCGTCGACGACGCGCGGTCGGCGTTCACGACCTGCGCGAGCAGGCCGGAATCAGACGATGGGGGGTCGGAGCGCGACCGCGTAGCGCACGGTCGCGACATGCAGCGCGATCGGCAGGGCGGTGCGGGAATCCGCCGCGTACGGCGCGGACAGGCCGTTCGCGGGTACGTTCGCGGCGAGCAGGCAGCCGCAGAGGCATTGACCGTGATTGCAGCAGTTGCCGTGCTTGCCGCCGTGGTCGGCGGCCGGCGCGAGGTGTTTGGACCCGGCGTATTCGGAAACGGGTTGTTCGGAAACGTCGCCGGCTTCGCTTTCGTGACACGAGCCTTCGTGATCGGCGCTCTGCGCCGCGGCCGGCACGCCGCCGTGATGCGCCATGGCAACGGGCGCGAAAAACCCGTTGAGGCACAGCACGCAGGCGAGCAGGAGGCGAACGGCGAGACGCAGCACGACGGTTCCGACGACGAAGACGGCGCATAGACTGCGCGCCGATCGTCAAAGTTTCAAGGCGTTGCGCGCTTTTTTGCGACAGTGCGAAAGATCCGCAGGCCGCCCAGGGTGAGAGGGCGGCCTGCGGCGAACCGTGTCGTGGCCTACACGGTCGGTACCGCGCGGCGGCACTGCGGGCGCCGCCGACGGGGTCTGCGCTGCGAATCGGAGGGAGAAGCTGGGGGGAGAATCGCGGCGCATCCCGTGCCCTGAAGTATCCGCGGCGGCGCCGTCGCGGACATCACCGATTCATCACAGCGGCATTCGGTTTCCCTGTCATTTGTATAACGTCTGCCTTTCGTTGCGTGTTCGGCGGATGTACGAGCGCCGTCGCGCCGTCGGGTTCGCGCTGCATCGCGTCATATTATGTCGTTGACATAGTATGTCGCGGCCCGTTAGTTTCGAGGCCGTCAGGAAGCAGGTTCGTGGGGATGGCCGACGGGGAAGGAGGACGCATGCCGAGCCGGCGCAAGCTCGTATCGTTGGTGAGTGCCTCGGTGCCGCGGCTGCGGCGGCAGCTGGCGATCGACGCGATCGACGTCGCGTCCGTCCCCGGCGAAGTGCCGGTCGTCGAAATCGGCTTTCCGGGCAGCGAGCGCCTGTCGATCTACGTCACCGATGCCACAAGCCAGCTTTTGTGCATCTGCTATTTGTGGCGCGACGCCGACGTCAAGCCGCGCCGGCGCGCCCGGCTTCTCGAAACGCTGCTCGATCTCAACCCGAGCGTGCCGCTGTCGGCGTTCGGCCGCATCGGCGAACACTTCGTGCTCGTCGGCGCGCTCGGCCCCGGCGCCACCGCGGACGACATGGCGCTGGAACTGGCGACCTTGTCGGACAACGCGCGCGACGCGATCGCGACGCTCGCCGAATTCCTGGAGTAGGGCGATGGCCTGGTGGGACGACATACTCGGCATGCTCAAGGACGAGTTCGCAGCGAACGCCAAGCCGGCCGCGCACGCCGAACCCGCGTCGATGCGGCAGGCGCAGAACCTGTTGCGGCGCACGTCGCGCGAACTCGTGGCCGCGCGCACGCGCGCCGACGCGCTGCGCAAGCGCCTGGCGCGCACGCAGGCCGATCTCGATGCGCTGACGCGTACGCAGAACAACCCGCGCTACCGCGAACGCTTGGCCGCGCTCGCGCAGTCGATCGCCGCCGAAAGCGCCGCCGCCGGCGGCTTCGCCGCGCACATCGCGCAGATCGATGCGCTGCACGACGGCGTCGAACGGCAGTTGCGGCAGTTCGAGCGCGACGTCGCGATGGCGCGCAGCGCGCATGCGGCACGCGAAGCCACGAGCGCGGCCGCGCGCAAGCGCGCGGCCGCGCGGCCGACTCCCGGCGCCGAGCCGGGTTTCAGGCGCAAGCGTCCCGACGCGGTCATGCAGCGGCTCAAGGATCTGCCGCCGCGCGCGAAAACCGCAAAAAAGCCGCGGGCGCCGCGATGAAGACCGAACGCCTGCCGACGAGCTGGCGTTCCGCGCAGCCGGCGCTGCGCGCGGTGCAGGTCGCGTTCGACGTTTCGGAAACCGTGCTGCGCGAAATCCGCGCCGCGGCGTACGAATCCAACCTTTCCAATTCCGACCAGGTTCGGGTCGTGCTCGGTCTGTCGTTGATCCGACAGGCCAAGCGCCCGCGCCTGACCGTCAGCCTGAGCGCGGACGACTACCGCCAGCTCGGCCGTCGCTACGGCCTCGATCCCGACGACTCGCTCGCGATCAAGGAACGCGTGATGGCCGAACTGCTGGCGTTCGCGTCCGAGCGTGGCGCCAAGCGCAAGAGGAAATCCCAGACATGACGTTCGTTTACGTGTTGACGCACTATCCGGGCATGGTGCCGACGGTGCTGGTCGGTGTATTGATGGTGTTCTGGCTGCTCGTGATCGCCGGGCTGTTCGACTTCGAGTCGGTCGGCCCCGACTGGCTCGGCGACGCCGACCTCTCGCACGACGGCGACGTCGGCGCGCCGGCCGTGCTCGCCGCGCTCGGACTCGACCGCCTGCCGTTTTCGGTCGTCGTCACCGCGATCGCCGTGTGGTGGTGGCTGCTGACGATGCTCGCATCGCCGCTGCTGGCGTGGCTGCCGCTGCCGACGTGGCTCGCCGGCAGCGTGCTGCTGTTCGCCGCGTTCGCCGCGAGCGTGCCGCTCGCGGCGCTGACGTTGCGGCCGCTCAAGCCGATCTTCATCGTGCACGAAGCCGCGCAGCAGGCCAGCGCGATCGGCAAGGTGTGCCGCATCGTCACCTCGAGCGTCGAGGAAAACTTCGGCCAGGCCGAAGTGGAGATCGAAGCGGGCAACCGCATCCGCGTGCAGGTGTGCGCGACCGAGCCGAACCGGCTCGCGAAAGATTCGCGCGCGCTGATCATCGAGCACGACAAATTACGGAACAGATATCTGGTCGCGGAGTACGACGGTCCGTAACGGTCCGGCAGCGACGCCCTTTCACGCATACCACCAAGAGCAACGACCATGGATATCGCTTTCGTCACATTGATCGTCGTCGTCGTCTTCGCCGTCATCGCGCTGTTCGGCGTCATGGCGCTGATCGCGAAGTTCTACCAGAAGGTCGACCAGGGTCACGCGATGATCGTCAACACGATGCGTGCCGAACCCGAAGTCACCTTTACCGGCCGTCTGGTGATTCCGATCCTGCATCGCCGCGAGATCATGGACATTTCGCTCAAGACGATCGAGATCGAGCGCATGGGCAAGGAAGGCCTCATCTGCCTCGACAACATGCGCGCCGACATCAAGGTGAAGTTCTTCGTGCGCGTGAACAAGACGCGCGACGACGTGCTGCGCGTGGCGCAGGGCATCGGCTGCCAGCGCGCCAGCAACCAGGCGACGCTCGAAGACCTCTTCAGCGCGAAGTTTTCCGAGGCGCTCAAGACCGTCGGCAAGTCGATGGATTTCGTCGATCTCTACGGTGCGCGCGACCGCTTCCGCGACCAGATCGTGCGGCAGATCGGCGACGAGCTGTCGGGCTACGTGCTCGAAGACGCCGCGATCGACTATCTCGAACAGACGCCGCTCGAAAAGCTCGATCCGCACAACATCCTCGACGCGCAGGGCATCCGCAAGATCACCGAGCTGACGGCCGAGCAGAACGTCAACACGAACGAACTGCGCCGCAACGAGGAAATGCGCATCAAGAAAAAGGACGTCGAGACGGCCGAGGCCGTGCTCGAGCTCGAACGCCAGAAGGCGCACGCCGAGGCGAACCAGCAGCGCGAAATCGCGATCACCAAAGCGCGCGAGGAAGCCGAAGCCGCTCGCGTGCAGGCCGAGGAACGCGCCAAGTCGGAAACCGCGCGCCTGCTTGCCGACCAGCAGATCGCCGTGCAGAGCGAGAACATGAAGCGCGAGTCGGAAGTGGCCGAGAAGAACCGGCAGCGCGCGGTCGCGATCGAGGAAGAAAAGGTCACGCGCGCGCGCGACCTCGAAATCGTCGACCGCGAGCGCGAAGTGACGCTGCAGCGCATCGAAAAGGAAAAAGCGGTCGAAGTGCAGAAAAAGGCGATCGCCGACGTGATCCGCGAGCGCATCGTCGTGGAACGCACCGTCGCCGAGCAGGAAGAAGAGATCAAGAACCTGCGCAACCTCGCCGAAGCCGAGCGCACGAAGAAGAGCACCATCGTGCTCGCCGAAGGCCAGGCCGAGGAGAAGTTCATCGCCGAGGTGAAAGAAGCGCTCGCGAGCGAACAGCGCGCCAAGCACAAGGCCGCCGAGGAACTCACGCTCGCCGACGCGCGCCTCGCGATCGCGTCGAAGACCGCGGAGGGCAAGAAGCGCGAAGCCGAAGGCGTCGAGGCGCTTGCGGCCGCCGGCGGCCTCGCGCAGGCGAAGGTCGCCATCGCGCAAGCCGATGCGAAGGAGAAGGAAGGCCTCGTCGAAGCGAAGGTGAAGCTCGCCGACGCCGAAGCGATCGCCAAGCACGGCGTGGCGCAGGCCGATTCGCTGCGCCTGAAGCTCGAAGCCGAAGCGGCGGGTCGCCACAAGCACGGCGAAGCGGAAGCCGCGGCGATCGCCGCGCGCTTCGCGGCGGAGTCGGGCGGCCTGAAGGACAAGTTCGACGCGATGAGCGCGATGAGCGCCGACACGCGCGCGCACGAAGAGCAGCGCATGCAGCTCGACTACGCGCATGCCGAGAATCTCAAGCGAATCGAGGCGAACACGTCGATCGCGCGCGAGCAGGCGCAGATCCTGTCGACGGCGCTGGGCGCGGCGAAGATCGAGATCGTCGGCGGCGACGGCGAATACTTCGAGCGCTTCATGCGTTCGCTCGCGATCGGCCGTTCGATCGACGGCACGGTCGACCGCAGCGCGCTGCTGTCGCAGGCGTTCGCGGATCACAAGAGCGGCAAGCGCGACCTGATCGCCGACGCGCGCGACCTGATCGCGGCGGTCGGCGGCGCCGACGCGGTGCGCGATCTGTCGGTCGCCGCGCTGATGCAGAAGCTGACGGCGGCGGGGAAGGGCAAGGAGGCAGAACAGTTGAAGAAGCTGCTGGGGGATTCGGGGCAGTAGCGCGCGGCGACGCGATGCGATGCGACTCCCTCTCCCCCGCGCTCGCGCGGGGGAGAGGGGTGGGGTGAGGGGGCGACGCGGCGATATGCGTCGATGCGTATTTGTCGCCGCCCCCTCACCCAACCCTCTCCCCCAAGCGAGCTTGGGGGAGAGGGCTTTCCCCGGCCGCGATGGAACGTTTCGCCATGACCGAATCCGCCACCTTCGACCTCCTGCGCAAGCGCCTCGTCGGCGCCGCCGCCACCCTGCGCGACAAGTCCGCGGCGTTGAACCGCGCGCGGCTCGCCGCGTTCGGCCGCGTCGAATCGAAACTGATCGGCCGCCTCGCCGCGCGCACCGAACACAACTGCGTCGCGCGCGACATCGTGCGCGTCGGCGACGATCTCGTGTTCGGCTACAACGTCTTCATCGGCCTGAAGAAAGAGACGCAGACGAGCGACGTGTTCTGCCTCTACCGGCTGATCGAAAACGCCGACGGCTACGATCTCGAGCCGCGCGCGCTCGCCGGCAGCTTTCTCGACGATCCGCGGTTCGTCGCCGATTTTCGGGAATTGTTCACCTATTACAAATCGACGACGCTCGACCAGCTGCGCGTCGTCGGTGAACGCCTGCTGCTGATCTTCCGCACCGGCACGCAGATCGGCGACAAGCGCGTGTTCCGCTTCGCACTCGGCACCGACGGATCGGTGCACTACCTCGACAATCGCGGCGAGCGCGACAACGTCCAGCTGCCGTCGCACGATTTCGAATGGACGCCGATCACGCGCGAGAACTTCGTCATCGGACGCCACCCGCACGCGAACGTGCTCGATACCGTATTCGTCGAAACGATCGGCGGCGATCTCACGATCAAGGTCGAGAACAACACCGAGTCGGGCCTGGGCATCCTGTCCGAACCCGTCGACGACAAGAACCAGGCTCTCGGCGACGCCGAGATGGCCTACGCCGATCTCGGGCAACTGATACTTTTGCGCATCCGGCCGTACCGCGAAACCGTCGTGCGGCACTACGTGTACAACAAGCGCCTGAAGTCGGCGCTGCGCATCGACGAAATCGGCGCGTCGTGCATGCAGCTGCCGGAAGACCACGGCATCGTGTTTCCCGGCGGCTACTATCTCGAATCGGGCGATCACAAGCGCTTCACCGATCTCGGTCACGATTTTTCCGACTTCCGCATCAAGCGCCAGATCCGCGCGCCGAGCGGCGAAGACGTGCTGTATGTGTTCTATCAACCGGCGGGCGGCATCTACGCGCTGCTGACGTACAACCTCATCGACCGCGTGATCGGCGCGCCGCTCGTCGGCAACGGCTACGGCCGATTCGTCGACGGGCGCATTCTGCTCATCACGCCCGAATCGCCCGACGAGGCGTCGCGCCTGCACACGATGCAGCTGTGGCGCACGCCGTTCGCGTTCGACGAATACGCGAGCGCGCAGCCGCGCGTCGCGGGCCTCATCGGGCGGCTCGGCAACGCGACGATCGTGCGCGCGCTCGCCGAGCTGCGCGAACTCGAACGCCTCGCCGAAGACACCGGCAGCCGCGGCGCGTACGAGCGCCTGCTGCGCGTCGCCGCGCGCTGCGGCGACGCATACCCGTGGCTCGCCGAAGCCGAAGCCGGCGGGATCGGCGCCGATGTCGCGACGCTCGCGCGCAGCGGTCGCGAGGCGCTCGCCGCGTACGAAACGCTCGAGCGCGCGCAGGCCGACGCGCGCGCGCAGGTGAAGACGGCCGACAAGGCCGCGAGCGAGCTGTTGTCGCGCGTCGCCGCGTTCCTGTGGCAGAAGCCCGACGATTTCACCGAAGCGATCCGCACGTTGAAGCGCCAGCGCGGCGAGCTGATGCAGATTGCCGAACGCCCGCACGTCGACGCGACCGCCGTCGCCGCGATCGACGCGCGCCTGCGCGAAGAACTCGACCGCATCGGCACGCGCGCGGTGAAGTTCTTCGCCGAACCGGCCGCGTTCGAGCCGCTGCGCAAGGGCCTGACCGAGGCGAACGCCGCGGTCGAACAGGCCAAGACGAGCGCGGCGCTCGCGCCGGTCGGCGAATCGCTCGACAAGCTCGCCGAATCGCTCGACGGCCTGACCGAACTCATCGCCGGTTTCGAACACGCCGACGCGCAGCAGCGCGCGGAACTCCTGGGCGCCACCTCGTCGCTGTATGCCGACGTCAACCGCATCCGCGCCGCGTTGCGCACGCGCCGCGAAGCGCTGGTCGAAGCCGAGCAGGGTCTCGAATTCGGCGCGCAGCTGACGGTGCTCGAACAGTCGCTCGTCAATCTCGTCGGCCGTTGCGACACGCCCGAATCCGCCGACGCGGGCCTCGCGCAGATGCTCAGCCAGATCGAACAGCTCGAAGCGCGTTTCGGCGAACAGCCGGCGTTCGTCGTCGAGCTGACCGCGCGGCGCGAAGGCGCGCTCGACGCGTTCGCGGCGCGCCGCGAACAGCTCGCCGCGCAGCGCGACAAACGTGCGCAGGGCCTGAAGGACGCCGTCGCGCGCGTGCTCGACGGCGTGCCGCGGCGCCTTGCGAAAATCACGGCCGCCGACGAGCTGCATGCGTTCTTCGCCGGCGACGGCCTCGTCGAACGCGCGCAGCGGCAGATCGACGAATTGCGCGGGCTCGGCCAGGCCGTGGCGGCCGACGAACTCGCATCGCGTCTCAAATCGCTGAAAGAAGCCGGCCTGCGCGACCTGCGCGACCGCACCGAACTCGGCGCGAGCGGCGAAAGCCTCGCGCTCGGCGCGCAACGCTTCACGATCGAACGGCGCGCGCTCGATCTCGCGCTGACGCACGATGCGCGCGGGCTCGCCGTGCAACTGACCGGCACCGACTACCGGCGCGAACTCGACGAACCCGATGCCGAACGCTTTCGCGCGGTGTGGGGGCAGACGCTGCCGAGCGAGAGCGATGCGGTGTATCGCGCCGAATTCCTCGCGTGGCGCCTGTGGCGCGAGATCGAGAACGGCGACGCGACGCTGCGCGCCGCGGTGCGCGCGGCCGAGCCCGAGGCGCTCGCCGAGCGCGTCGCGACGGCGGCGCAGCGGCAGCCGGTCGAAGACTATCAGCGCGGCGTGCACGACGCCGACGCCACGGCGATCCTGCGCGCACTCGCGCAACTCGCGGCCGGTGCCGGCGAACTGCGCGTGCCCGCCGCGGCGCGCGTGCTGGCGCAGGCGCACTATGCGGCGTTGGATACGAAGGAACAAAGCGCATTGCGCGCGCATGCGGCCGGTCTGCACTGGTTTCTCGCGCGCGGCGACGCCGTGCCGCTGCCGCCGTCGTGGCTCGCCGCGCTCGCCGCGAGCGCGCAGCGTATCGGCGTCGGCGCGAGCGCGATCGAGCACGAAGCCGCGGCGCGGCATCTCGTCGCGAGCCTCGGCGGCGACACGGCGCACTTCGCCGCCGCCGGCGAAGCGCTCGATCTCGCGCACCGCGTGCAGGCCGAACTGCCGCGCGGCGCGCTCGCGGCGCTGAGTTCGGCGCTGCCGGCGGCCGAACGTCTCGCGCTCGCGTCGCAGTGGTGCGTGCGCGTCGGTGCGGCGCGTCCGGCGCTCGCGCTCGAAGCCGCGGCGATCCTCGCGTGGCCGGACCTGCCGCGCGAACGCGTCAACGCCGATCTCGTCGCCACCGTGACGGGCCTGCGCGGCGCGCACGCGCGCGTGAACGACGGCAAGCTCGTCGTCGACCTGCCGGAATTCGCCGCAAGGCTCGATGCGTACATGCAAGGCACCGCGCGCGACTGGCACGACTTCGCCGCGTACCGCCACGCGCTGGCCCAGCGCGAACGCGAACGGCTGGGGCTCGCGCGCTTCGAGGCGAAACCGATGGCGGGCTTCGTGCGCAACCGCCTGATCGACGAGGTGTACCTGCCGCTCGTCGGCAACAATCTCGCCAAGCAGATCGGCAGCGTCGGCGACCGACGCAGCGACCGCTCGGGCATGCTGCTCCTGATCTCGCCGCCGGGCTACGGCAAGACGACGCTGATGGAATACGTCGCCGACCGCCTCGGCATGATCTTCGTGCGCGTGAACGGCCCGACGCTCGGCCACGACGTCGTTTCGCTCGATCCGTCGCAGACGCCGCAGCGCGGCGCGGCCGAGGAGCTCGTCAAGCTCAACCTCGGCCTCGCGATGGGCGTCAACGTGATGCTGTATCTCGACGACATCCAGCACCTGTCGCCGGAATTTCTGCAGAAATTCATTTCGCTCGCCGACGGCACGCGCCGCGTCGACGCGGTGATCGACGGCCAGGCGCGCACGCTCGACCTGCGCGGCAAGCGCTTCGCGCTCGTCATGGCGGGCAACCCGTACACCGAAAGCGGAGAGACGTTCCGCATTCCGGACATGCTCGCGAACCGCGCCGACGTCTACAACCTCGGCGACGTGCTGAGCGGGCGCGAAGCGCTGTTCGCCGACAGCTACATCGAAAACGCGCTGACCGCGAACGCCGCGAGCGCGCCGCTGGCCGAACGTCCGCGCGAGGAACTGCTCGCGGTGCTGCGCGCCGCGCGCGGCGACGACGATGCGCTGCCGCCGCAGGTGCCGGGCGGCGCGCAGGCGATCGAAGTCGTCAAACGGCTCGTCGCCGTGCGCGACGTGCTGATGCGCGTCAACGCAGCCTACGTCGCGAGCGCGGCGCAGGACGACGCGTACCGCACCGAGCCGCCGTTCAAGCTGCAGGGCAGCTACCGCAACATGGGCAAGCTCGCCGCGCAGGTGAGCCCGCTCATGAGCGACGCCGAACTCGACGCGCTGGTTCGCGACCACTATCGCGGCGAAGCGCAGACGCTCGGCGCGCGCGCGGAAGAAAACCTGCTGCGGCTCGCGCAGCTGATCGGTCAGCCGGACGCGCAGGAGACCGCGCGCTGGAACGCACTGTGCGACGACTTCAAGCGGCTTGCCAAGCAAGGCGGCAAGGATGCCGACGGCGCGACGCGCGCGGCGCAGATGCTCGCGGAAATCGCGGTGCAGATCGAAAAGCAGGGCGAACACGGCGCGGCGCTGACGCGCTCGCTCGGGGCGCTCACGGAAATCCGCGCGGCGCTCGAACGCGACCAGAACCTGACCGCGCCGCCGGCGCTCAACGACGCGCTCGCGCGGCTGGCGGCGGCGTACGAGAACACGATGGTGCCGCTCGTGTCGGCGCTGCATCACAAGACGACGCTCGATCACGATATCTGGGAGCAGGTGCGCGCTCTGCGGACTGGCGTGGATGCTTTGATGAAGAGGATCGGGCAGGGGAAGTAGCTCGGGGAAGCGGTTCTTGCTCTGCTCTTCGCTCGTCATCCCAGCGAACGCCGGGCTCCGGTTCTTGCGCGTCGCTTTGTAGTTTTCGCCTGATCTTAAACCGGGCGTTTCGCTCGCTGCCGCGAGCGCGCAGAGAGGGACTGCTTGTCCAATCCCTCTCCGCACTTTCCAGTTGCGCCTTGTTGCGTATTACTCGCCGGTTCGATATCGAATCACGCTCGCTGAATCGACACGAGTGCGGGCGCTTCGAATCCGTCTGCGAAAGCGCAGTCTCCGGCAGACCGACCCCGCGATCGGGCGCGTCGATCCGGACGCGGGTATGCAGAGGAATTTGACAATTTGTCTTGTGCCTAACAATATTGTCAGATGGCTAACAAAAAAGCAAACCTCACAGCTCTGTCGGCGCTTGGGCGAAGCGGTGTTACATGGCTGGCCGTGCCGCCATGGAAGCTGTGCTCCGTCCGTATGAGCTCGGAACGACGCAATGGTACGTGCTGTACCAGCTCGCTCACTGCGGCCCGACCATGCAGCGCGACCTGGTGAAGGCACTCCAGGTCGAACGTGCGACCTTGAGCGCGATCATCGGCGTGCTCGTTCGCAAGGGACTCGTCGAACAGGTGCCCGATCGTGTTGACCAAAGGCAGAAGCTACTGCGCATGACAGCGGCGGGCGCCAGGCTCTGGAAAGAACTGCCTGATCTGGCCGTCATTCACGACGTGGCATTCAAGGGCATGGACGACACGGCCATCGCCAATGCCATCCGCGTGCTCCAGACCGCGACCGAGCGACTTGAAAAATTCATAGACAGGAGCTGACACATGACAATCTTGATGACCGGCGTAACCGGGCTGGTAGGAGCCAGGCTTCTTCCTCGCCTCGTCGAAGGGGGCTTGGATTGCCGGGCACTCGTGCGCGGCGGGAAACAGGTTCCTGCCGGCGTCATGCCGGTGGCGGGCGATCTCTTTGATCCCTCGACGCTCGCGCAGGCGGTGGAGGGCGTCTCGGACGTCATCCATCTTGCGGCGGTTTTTCGAAGCCGGGACACCGATCTCATCTGGAAGAGCAATCTGGAAGGGACGCGCAACCTCATCGCCGCGATGAAGGCCCATGCGCCAAAGGCTCGTTTCATCATCGCGAGCACCAGCAACGTCTACGACATGGACAGCCCGCACCCTGGGCGCGAGAACGATCCGGTCGACCCAAAACCTGCTTATCCGGCCAGCAAGGTCGCGGCCGAGAAGGCGTTGCAGGATAGTGGGCTCAACTGGGCCGTGCTCCGCCTTCCCTTCGTTTACGGTGACGGGGACGGCCATCTCGAGGACCTGCCCAAGCATGCGATTGCCGGCAAGTGGCACCCCGCAAAGAGGATGAGCACCATCCACCATCGCGACATCGCCACAGCCATCCACCTTGCATTGGACGGCGCATTCGACGGCCGCATCGTCAACCTTTCCGACGAGGCGCCGACGTCGATTTACGAACTGGCCGGGTTGGTCGGGGAAACTCTGGAACCATCGTCCGAACCGCTGGAGAACCCGTGGCACCTCCATGTCGATGGCTCGCTCGCACGTAGCCTCGGCTTTCAGCCCCGCGTGAGAACCGTCTACCAAGCAGTTCAAGAGAAGCTGATGTGATATGCCGCAGCGTTCAATGGATGGCCCGTGACATTGCAGCGCATGTATTCGTGTGCTGCCGTACAAGCGCTTAGCGGCGGGTGGCTCGATATGGCGAGCGGCTCGAAATGAGGAGTTCTCCTCCGCCTCATGCCGTTGCAATGCGCAGTCAAAGCTCCGCTCGAAGACTCTCGAACGCATCGTGCAGGAACTGGGCCGCTGGCTTGCGCTTCCCCGTCTGCTCTCTCCAGGCTTGGAGCGCCAGCCTCATCGCACCCATGGATACCATCGCCACCATCCGAAGTGCCGTCTGCCGTTCGGGCTGTCGCCACACCTCACGCAGCGCGACAAAGAGCGCCTGTTCCTGCTTCGCGTAGAACGCCTGCTTGCGTGCGAGCAGCGATTCGCTCGACAACATGAGGTTGTCGATGGCTGTCATCTCTTCGGTCGTATGGCGAGCAATGCGCTTGACCATCACATCCCGGACGGCGTCCAGCGGCGGCACGTCGGGCGACGTCTTGAGCAGTTCGGCGATCAGCTCGGCCGAATCGGCTTCCATCCCGAACAGGATGATCTCGTCCTTCGACTTGAAGTACGAGAAGAAGGTGCGGCGGGAGATATCCGCCGCTGCCGCGATCGCTTCAAGCGTCGTGCCGTCGTAGCCGTCGGCAAGGAACAGGCGCAGCGCGACCTCGGCGATGCGCTGCCGGGTTTCACGTTGTTTTCGTTCCCGCAAGCCTTCCGATGGGGGAGCGCCTGCGGCATTCAAATTTCCTGGCATCGCGACGGCCTGTTGCAAATATGCACTCGGTGCAATAATAATTGCATCGAGTGCACAAATAGGTGCACCCAGTGTGCCCCCTCGTCTTCCTTCCGGCAAGAACCATGACCCATTGGACAGCTTTCGACATTCCCTCCCAACGTGGCCGTACGGCTGTCGTCACGGGCACCGGCGGGCTGGGGTTCCAGGATGCGCTGGCGCTGGCCCGCGCGGGTGCGCGCGTGATCATTGCCGGGCGAAACCCCTCCAAGGGGGCAGCGGCCGTGAACCGGATCCGCGAGGAAATTCCCGGCGCGGACGTGACGTTCGGCCTGCTGGATCTGGCCAGCCTCGATTCCGTCCGATCCTTTGCCGAGCGCCTGCGCAGTTCGCATGACAGCCTGGATCTGTTGATCAACAACGCGGCGGTGATGACGCCGCCCCGGCGCCAGTCGACTGCCGATGGGTTCGAATTGCAGCTCGGCACGAATTACTTGGGTCACTTTGTCTTGACCGCACAGATCATGCCCCTGCTGCGCAAGAGCAAGCAGGCACGTGTCGTCACCCTGTCGAGCCTCGCCGCCCGCAACGGCGCGATCGACTTTGACGATCTGCAAGCTCAGCGTGGCTATCGGCCGATGCAGGCGTATGGCCAATCGAAACTCGCTTGCCTGATGTTTGCCTTGGAGCTGCAGCGCCGTAGTGATGCGGCCGGCTGGGGAATCCTGAGCATCGCAGCCCATCCCGGTATTTCGCGAACCGATCTGCTGCCCAATGGGGCCGGTCCACGAAGTGTCGCGGGCATCCTTCGTCGCTACATGTGGTTCCTGTTCCAACCCGCGGAGCAGGGCGCGTTGCCGACGCTCTTCGCTGCGACTGCGCCCCAGGCGCGCGGCGGCGCCTACTACGGCCCGGACAGGCTCGGCGAAATGCGCGGCTACCCGACCACTGCCGTGATCCCTCCGCAGGCACTCGACACAACCGTCGCGGCGCGCCTGTGGACGACCTCCGAGGAGCTGACCGGCACGGTCTTCCCCAGGGGCCAAGGCGCACGGGCTGATTCAATGGACAGGTATCTGCGCAGCGCCAGTCAACGCGTTTCCGAATAAATGCACCAAGCACAGGATGAGGCTCGACGGAGCGTGCTTGTGATCGCCGAAACTGCCGCAGCGGCGTACCGCTGCGGCAGCATTTGGGCATGCGTGTTCACGCATCTCACTGCGTCTGGATAGCGATGCGTCGCGGTGCAGACTCGGGGCGTTTGGGAATCGAAATTTCAAGAACACCGAGCTTGCCGCTCGCGCTGATACCGGCGGGGTCTGCGCTGTCCGGCAGCGCAAAGCGTCGATAGAAGACGCCGTGCGAACGTTCGACGCGCGTGAACTTGCCGTCTTCCTTCGCGATTTGGATCTTGCGCTCGCCGCGGATCGAGAGAACGCCGCGGTCCATTTGGATTTCGATCTCGTTCGGGTCCACTCCCGGCACGTCGGCGGCCAGAACGAACCGATGATCTTCCTCCCGGATATCGACGCGCGGCGCCCACTGGCTCGTGACCACGTCGGACTGGTCCGCATCGTCCGTTCGCAGAAAGCGGTTCATCATGTTCTTGAATTCGTCCTGGAACGTGACGGTGTTACCCGACCAGGGTTGAAAACGCAGCGTATTCATGGGTTTCCTCCTGACGAAATCGTGCCGTGTGGCACCGTGGAGTCGCGAAAATATTTCCACGCTCCGTGGTTTCAAGGGCATGCTTCCTTACCGTTCAGTCGAAAAAATAGACCGCTTATCGCCAGGCGGGGCGGACGGCCTGCTCGCCGCCCGGGAGGCGACCCGGAGCGCGCTTGCAGGCTACAGGGTGGGAACGGTGCCGCCGTCGATCCGATACTCGGACCCTGCGATCGAAGCGGATCTCGGGGACGCCAGGAAGGCGATCAAATCGGCAACTTCTTGTGGTTTGGCGGGTCGGCCCACTGGGATTCCCCCAGCCAATCCATGACGATTTTCTTGCCGCCCTCGTAGTCCGTTCCGGCCCGTGCAGCCGTCCGTTCCGCAAACGCTACGGAAGCCTCGGTCTCGATCCAGCCCGGCGCAACGCTCAGCACGCGAACTCCCTTTGGCGTTACTTCCCTTGCCAGCGACTTGCTGTACGTAGTGAGGGCGCCCTTGGCTGCGGCGTAAGCGGTAGTGGACTCGGGCAAGGGCAGCACGCGCTGGATGGAGCTGACGTGGATGATGACACCAGAGCCTTGAGCCAGCATCGATGGCAGCAGTGCGCGATCTAGTCGTACGGGGGGCATCAGGTTCAGGTTCAACTCGGCGAACCAGTGCTCATCGCTGATCGCAGCGAAACCGCCGCCGGGAGTCCTTGAGCCGCCGAGCACGTTGATCAAGATGTCGACACCGCCCCATTCCCGCAGGACGGTTTGCGCAAGATGACTCGTGCCTTCCGCCGTCGACAGGTCGGCAGGTATGTAGGCGACCCCCTCCACCGGGTGCGCTGGCACGGTGCGCGCGGACGTCGCTACCCGAGCGCCGGCCTCCGCAAGGGTTTTCACGACTGCAGCGCCCAGGCCCAGCGTGCCGCCGGTGACCACGGCCCGCAGGCCATTTAAGTGAAGGTCGAAGCTCATGCCGTGATCTCCAGGCTTGCGATCAGGCCGCGCTCAAGGCGAAAGCGATAGGACAGAACGATCGGGCTGCCAGGGAAGTTGCCGGTAACGTTGGCGCGGACGAGTTGGAAGCCGTCTTCCCGCTCAATGGCGAACGGCACGCTCGTCGCGCCGTACTTGGCCGATGCTTCGGCCATGAAGGCCTTGATGGCGTCGATGCCCGTGCAGGTGTGACCGTCGTCCTTCATGACGGCTTGCGCCGTGAAGCAATTCGCCAAGGCTTCATGGTCGTGTTCGGCCGCGAAGTAAGCGGCAATTGGCTCAGGAAGGGTCAAGGTGTTCATGTCGTTGGCTCCATGGGCAGTGAAGGCCTCAGGATGCGTGCCGGCGTGAATTTAGTGAATATCCTAGAATCAGGATGGGTTGTGTAGAAAGGAATGCATAATGCGCGGATCCGACTTCGCTGAGCTGAAGGCCTTCGTAGCCGTTGTGGAGCGCCGGAGCTTTGCCCGAGCTGCGGAGCATCTGGGCCTATCGCCTTCGGCACTCAGCCAGACTATCCGGCAGCTCGAAGGCCGCATCGGCGCACGTCTTCTGAATCGCACGACTCGAAGCGTCGCGCCGTCGGCCAGTGGCGAGCTGCTCTACAGACGCATAGCTCCGTTGTTTCGGGAGATGGCTGTTGCGGTCGCTGAGGCCAGTGAGGCAACAGGACAGATGAGCGGCACGCTCCGCATCAACACGCTAGGGATCGCCGCAAGAACCATCATTGCGCCCCGGCTTTCGCGTTTCCATCAAACATACCCTGACGTGGTTCTCGACATCGTGGTCGACGACGCGCTGGCGGATATCGTCGTTGGCCGCTTTGACGCGGGCATCCGCGTGGGGGGGCAGCTCGAGAAAGACATGGTGGCCGTCCGCCTCACGCCGGACCTGAATATGATTGCCGTGGCGTCCCCCGACTATCTCGCGCGTCGGGGAACGCCCAAATCACCTGCCGAGTTGCATGACCATGCATGCATCAACTGGCGGCTCCGGATGGACGGCAGGCACTATCACTGGGAATTCAGTAAACGAGGGCAACGGCTCGAAATAGCGGTGGACGGCCCTGTCGTCACCAATCACGCTGACATCGGCATTGCTGCTGCGCTGAACGGGCTCGGCATTGCCTATCACTTTGAGCGGGATGGGGTGGGTGAGCTTTTGGCCCAGGGACGGCTGGTCCAGGTCCTCGCAGACTGGTCGATTTCGCGGCCGGGGCTGTTCCTCTACTATCCGAGCGCGCAGCATCGACCGGCCCTCCTCGGTGCATTCATCGACTGTCTGCTGGATAGAAAACCGTTCGACAAGCAACCAGCCGCTACGCGAACCGTGATATGAGGGCACCTCGAACAACCCCTTCGCGACAGCGCGAGCTCGCCGAAGCGACGATTCGTGAGACCCCGCAGAGTGCGGCTACGTAGATCGTTGCCGCTCACTCGCCGCATCGCGGCGGCGGCGGTGCCTCACGCAGGCACGATCCCGCGGTGGCGTAATCACCTTCAACGCGATCATCATCCGCGCTCGCGCCAGACCGATCGTGCGGATGCACTTGCGGCCCATCTGCGCCAAGCGCGCAAACGGGTGCTCGCCGAACGCGCGGCGGCACGCAAAGCGTCGGTTGCGACGCTGCTGGGCCTGGCTCAGCGGTTGATCCGCCTGGCCCTTGCGCTGGGTGCGATCTCGATAGCCCGCTTCACGTAGCGCCGGTTGGCCAAGCCGCTTTCCGGCAGGCGCGCCGCGTGGCTGCGGGAAGCACATCCACGGTTCGCGCGTCCCGAAAATCCCCACGAATCGCCCGGTTGCCGTCCGGTTAGCGTGCGGTTAGACGATCGAAACCCGCCTGCAACCGTTCCGAATGGACAACCCGTTCCGCCAGCGCGGTTAATGAAACGGTGTCGTGCAGCGTCGCCGGAGCGGCTGCTGTTCCGCGCATCAATCCAATGTCCGCCCGAGGGGGGCTGCATGCCGATGAGATTCAACCGGGGAACAACGAGAACCGGCGCGATGTGCGCGCTCGCACTGCTGGCGACGGCGGCAAGCCCTGCCGCGCTGGCGGGAACGGCCGCCATTTCGCTCGACAATACGCAGATCGTCGAATACTGGTACTGGGCCAGCGGCGTCGTCGTCAGCGGCAGCGGTTTCGCGGCGACCTCGAACGTCACCGTCACCGGCACCGACCCGAACGGGGCGACCCGGCAGTTCGCCGCCGCCACCGACGCGAACGGCGCGTTCAGCGTCCGCGTGAACGCGTTGAAGATCCATTCCGTGCTCGGCCAGCACGTGATCTCCGTGGCCGATTCGCAGAACAACGCCGCCCAGGCGCCGCTGTCCGTCATCCGCAACCCCGACGAGATATTGGACGTGGCGGCCGGATCGGCCGAGCTGCCGATCTCGCAGTTCGGCGCGTCGGGCGTGCAGATCCACATCGGCGGCCTGACGCCGAACGGCCGCGTGCGCATCAACCTCGGCGACCCGGCCGACAACATCGGCGAACTGATGACCACCACGCAGCTCTTCGCCGACGCGAGAGGCGCGTTCGATTTCCAGCTCGATCCGAACACGCAGATCTGGGGCTTCGGCGTCGGCGCCATCGTCCCGGTGGAGGGCGTCTGGACATTGACCGCCCACGACGTGGCCGGCGGCAACTCCCATTTCGGCACCCTCAAGTTCCGCATGCTGCCGGACGATCCGAACCCGAACGCCTATTGCAGCGTGGGCATGTCGCAGTCGGTCGAGCCGATCACCTACGTCGGGTTCGCCGGCATCGACCGTGCTTCGCCGGCCGATTCGACCGACGGCTACGAAGACTTCACGAGCGTGCACGGCCAGGTGACGACCGGCCGCACCTATCCGATCCGCCTGAGGGGCAAGGCCGACTTCGCGTCCGACGCGAACACCTACACCGTGTTCGTCGACTGGAACCGCGACGGCATCCTCGATGCGGCCGACGAGATTCACAGCGCCGGCTATCTCATCGGTTCGACCGGCAGCGACGGCATGGAAGCGGTGCACGACATCACGGTGCCCGGCAGCGCGGCAGGCGGGCCGACGCGCATGCGCGTGCTCAAGGTGTATTCGCCGTCCTCGTTCGCGTTCTACTGGCCGAGCGGCGCGTGCGGCAGCTACCGTTGGGGACAAGTGGAGGATTACACGCTCGACGTCGTGAGCGAGGACGCGATCTTCGCGAACGGCTTCGACGCGGCGGCGCAGAACGCGCCCACGCTCGCCAAATCGTTCGCGACGGCGAGCGTCGCGACGAACACGCCGACGCGACTGACGATCACGCTCGCGAACACCAACGCGACGCCGGCCACGCTGACGGCCGACCTGACCGACGCGTTCCCGAGCGGCATGGTGTCGGCGGCGAGCGCATCGACCACGTGCACCGGCGGACCGGGCATCGCGCAGACCGGTACGTCGGTCACGTTGCGCGCCGGTGCCGTCATTCCGGCGTCGGGTTCGTGCGCGATCAACGTCGACGTCGCGGCGCAAACGGCCGGCACGCTCACCAACACGATTCCGGCGGGCGGACTCGCGACCGACGCCGGCAGCAACGCCGCCGCCGCCAGCGCGACGTTGACCGCCATCGCGCCGGTGGTCGCGCCGACGCTCGCCAAGGCGTTCCCGGCGTCGACGGTGCCGACGAACACGCCGACGCGCCTGACGATCACGCTGTCCAACAGCAACGCGACGCCGGTCACGCTGACGGCCGACCTGGTCGATGCGTTCCCGAGCGGCATGGTGTCGGCGGCGAACGCGTCGACCACCTGCACCGGCAGCCTGGGCCAGACCGGCACGTCGGTCACCTTGCGCAGCGGTGCGATCATTCCGGCGCTGGGCTCGTGCGCGGTCAACGTCGATGTCGCGGCGCAGGTCGCAGGACAGCTCGTCAACACGATTCCGGCGGGCGGACTCGTTACCGATGCCGGCAGCAATGCCAGTGCGGCCAGTGCGGCGTTGACCGTTACTACACCGTAGCGAAGTAGCTCTAGTCCCCGCGCCGCATTGCGGTGCGGGGACGAATTTTTCTTTGTAGCTTTTGCCTGGCGTTGAACAAAGCGTTCCGCTCGCTGCCGCGAGCGGGCAGGGAGAGATTGCTTGCCCAATCCCTCCCTGCACCCTCCAAGGGCACCCCGACGGCCGCGGTTTGCGGGCATCCATGCCCGCAAACTTCGCGAGATCGCTCCGGGGTTCGTTGAAGGACCATCCATGGCCCTGCAACGAACTCGCGCGCATCCTGCGCGCGACCCTGCGGGCTGATCCTCCGCGATCTCGCCGCGACCGACGGGGCCCCGGGTAAGGCGGGCGGCTTCCTGCCGCCAGAAGCAACGGCAACGGCCAAAGCGCGGCATTTCTACAATGCCGTCATACCGGCGTAGGCCGGTATCCAGCTTTTTGCGCAAAGTAAACACGTAGACGTCAAGTCACGCCACGCCTAGCCCTCTCCCCCAAAACGCTTTTGGGGGAGAGGGTTGGGTGAGGGGGCGACGCTCAGTTCTTCGTTGCGACTCCGTCTCGGCGAGAAGCCAAAGCTCGCCGCGTTGAACGCAATACAAAGCTCGCTGCGGTCGTCTCAGCCTAGCACCGTGCTCGGCACGTCAAGGACTGCGCAAGTTCGATAAAACCGAATCCTTGACGTGCCTGCGCGCGGCGCTCTGAAAGGTCGCCCACAGCGACCAATCGCTCAAGGGCAAAGCGCGAACGGCGCGGTTGCTGCCACGCCGTTCGCTAACCAAAACCCACTGGATAGGAGTGGATCGTGGCCAAGCCCAAGCATACTTCGCCAACATCTTCCACAAAGCACATCCGCATCGGTACGGCTTACTACCCGTCGATCGACGGTTCGCCGAATCGTCCGGTTCGCGCAGTCCCTTACATCCGCCTGCGAGGCACCTGGCTCGTCGACGCCGGCTTCTCGCCCGGCGACATCGTCACCATCCGCGCCACCCGCGGCCGCCTCGCGATCGCCCGCGCCTGACGCAAGCATCCGGAAGCCTCGCCCGTCGAGGCTTCCGCTCGTCCGCGATCGGTCGGTTCGTTCGCGTGTCCGGTGACTCAGCAAGGCAACCGCAACCCCGCCTCCAACCCGCCGCCCTCCCGATTGCGCAACACCAGCGCACCGCCGAGCGCCGCCGCCAGTTGCTGCGCGATCGCAAGCCCGAGTCCTGTTCCGCCCGTATCGCGATTGCGCGACGCTTCGAGCCGGTAGAACGGGTGCAGTACCGCGCCGAGTTCTTCCGCCGGTATGCCCGGCCCGCGATCGCGCACATGGATCGTCACCGCGCCGTCTTCGTCGTCGACCGCGACCTCGGCACTGCCGGCGTATTTGATCGCATTGTCCACAAGGTTGACGAGTACCCGTCGCAGCGCCTGCGGTCGCGTGGTCACGGCCACCGCGGCTGTTTCGGCCAGCGTCACCGCCTTGCCCGTGTCCTGGTAGTCGCAGACCAGGCTGTCCAGAAACGCGTGCAGGTCGAGCCGCAGCGCCGGTTCCATCGCGCCGTCGACGCTGCGCGCATACGCCACGCCGTCGCGCACCAGGTGCTGCATCTCGGTCAGGTCGCCGAGCAGCTTGGCGCGTTCGGGCACGTCGTCCATCGCGTCGACGCGCAGCCGCAGCCGCGTGATCGGCGTCTGCAGGTCGTGCGAGATCGCCGCGAGTATCTGCAGGCGTTCCTTCAAATGCTGCGCGATGCGATCCTGCAGCGCGTTGAACGCGGCAACGGCTTGCGCGACTTCCGTCGGTCCGCCTTCCGGAAGGCGCGCCGCGTCGCTGCCGGGGCGCATCGACGCCGCCGCGTCGGCGAGTTTGGCGAGCGGCCGCGTCGCCAGGCGCACCGCGATCCACGCGCACGCGAGCAGCAGTACGACCTGCGCGACGAGCACGAACGGCAGCCATTGCGCGATCGGCATGACCGACGGCGTGACTTCGATCGTCAGCGGCGCACCGTCGCTGAGGTTCAGATGCACCTGGTAGCGCTCGGGCCGCGTCGACGTGGTATTCGCGCGCACGGCAAACCGTTCGCCGACCACGCCGGCGATCAGCGTCGTCACGCGCTGCGCGCGTTCGCTCAGCGGCGCGTCGCCGGCCTGTCCCGCGTCGAGCAGATAGCGATAGGTGCGGCGCTGCAGACGATCGATCCATCGGCCGCGTTCGTCCGCGGGCAGGCGGTCGAGCAGCGCGACCGACGTCGCGACGTCCTGCTCGAGATTGCTCAGCATCATCGCCGTGGCGGTGACGTAGCGCTCGTAGAACAGCAGCCCGAACGACAGGCCGTGCGCCAGCAGCAGGCCGACGACGAGTATCAGCGTGAGGCGCGCGGCCAGCGTGCGCGGCAGCCGCGGCTTCATGCGCCGTCGTCCAGCAGCGTGACGGCCTGACAGAACACGTAGCCTTCGTTGCGCACGGTCTTGATGTACGCCGCTTCGCCGGCGTCGTCGCGCAGGCGCTGGCGCAGGCGGCTGACCAGAAGATCGATCGAGCGGTCGAACGCGTCGGCGTCACGCCCCTGCGTGAGGTTCAGCAGCTGGTCGCGGCTGAGCACGCGCTGCGGATGGTCGAGAAAAACGCGCAGCAGGCGAAACTCCGCGCCGCTCAAGGCGACCGCCGTGCCTTGCGCGTCCAGCAGATGCCGCGCCGTGGTATCGAGCCGCCACTGCCCGAACGCGAGCAGGCGGCTCGCTTCGCTGATCTGCAGGTTCGGCGGCAGCATGCGCGTGCGACGGATCACCGCCTTGATCCGCGCGAGCAGTTCGCGTGCGGAGAACGGCTTGGTCACGTAGTCGTCGGCGCCCATTTCGAGGCCGATGATGCGATCGGTTTCGTCGTCCCGCGCGGTCAAGAGCACGATCGGAATCGCGCGGTGCTTGCCCGCGCGCAGGTTGCGGCACAGCACGAGGCCGTCGTCGCCGGGCATCATCACGTCGAGCACGATAAGGTCGACCGGCGTGGTTTCGAGGATCGCGCGCATCTCGCGGCCGTCGGCCGCGAGCGACGTGCGCAGGCCGTTCTTCGCGAGGTAGTCGCCGACCATCCGGCGGATTTCCCCGTCGTCGTCGACGACGAGGATGTGATCGGGCTGTTCCATGGAGAATCCTTGCGGCCGTTGCGTCGATTATGCGTCGGGCGCGGTCGCCGTCGCGTCCCCGAGCAGCGCCCGGATGCGCGCCTCGGTGTCGGCGTAGCCGCCTTCGCCGATATGGCGGTAGACCACGCGTCCGTCGCGGTCGATCAGGTACAGCACCGGCCAGTAGCGGTTCGCGTACGCGTCCCAGGTGCGGTAGTCGTTGTCCTGCGCGACCGCGTACTCGATCCGCAGGCGCTTGACGGCGGCGTCGACGTTCGCGTCGACTTTTTCGGATTCGTATTCGGGCGTGTGCACGCCGACCACGACGAGGCTGTCCTTCGCGTACTGCCGAT
Source organism: Tahibacter soli (assembly GCF_025717065.2). GTDB lineage: Bacteria > Pseudomonadota > Gammaproteobacteria > Xanthomonadales > Rhodanobacteraceae > Tahibacter > Tahibacter soli. The sequence goes on from NZ_JAOVZO020000018.1 coordinate 1,318,390, forward strand.
GCCATGCGTTCACATGCGGCACGACGTTCAGGCAGTTGCCGCATTCGAAGGTCCAGAATTCCACGAGTACCACTTTGCCGCGCAACTGCGCCATCGTCAGCGGCGCGCTGTTGATCCAGCGCTTGATGCCGGCGAATTCGGGCGCGGTTTGCGGCTCGGCGTAAGACGACGGCGCGCAGGCGGCGAGGGTGAGGAAAAGACAAAGAACGGCGAGCATGCGACGCAACATGATGGCTCCTTCATGCGACAGAAGTATGGAGCGGCTGTCATGGTCCGACAGACCGGCTCCGCGCGACGGATCGTTCAGGCACGTGCTCGACTGAGCCGGCTCGGTCGAGCCGGCGCGACCGGGCCCGTTCGACGGAGGCCGCGTGGCTGCCGACCGCGGTGCGCAGTCTTTCAATCGCGTGTCGGCGAACGATGTCGGGAAACGTCGGCGGTGCAAGCACGTGTATGCGGCGCGGCGGCGGATACAAACGGATACAAACGCGCGGCTTGCCATGGCCGGCGCGAGTCGCCGATGCCGAGTAGTTTCATGATCGCGGCCGGCGCAGCAGCCGATACACGACCGGCAGCACGAACATCGACAGCAGCGGCGCCGAGATCATGCCGCCGATCATCGGCACGGCGATGCGTTCGAGGATTTCCGCGCCGGCGCCGTCGCCGAACGTCATCGGCGCGAGGCCCGCGAGGATCACCGCGACCGTCATCGCCTTCGGCCGCACGCGCTGCACCGCGCCTTCGCGGATCGCGGCGACGAGCGTCGCGTCGGTCGACGCTTCGCCCGCCGCGAGGCGCCGCTCCCATGCCTGCTTCAGGTAGACGAGCATGACGACGCCGAACTCGGCCGCGACGCCGGCGAGCGCGATGAAGCCGACCGCGGTGGCGACCGAGTACGCGTGGCCGTACGCGTAGACGAGCCACGCGCCGCCCACGAGCGCGAACGGCACGCTCGCGAGAATCAGGAACGCTTCGTCCCAGCGCCGGAACGTTGCGTAGAGCAGCACGGCGATGATCGCGAGCGTCGCCGGCACCGCGACGGCGAGCCGCGAGCGCGCGCGCTCGTAGTGCTCGAACTGTCCCGACCACGCGATCGACGTGCCCGGCGGCAGCGCGACGTCGCGCGCGACGCGGTCGCGCAGGTCGGCGACGACCGACGCGAGGTCGCGGCCGCGCACGTCGAGGTAGACCCAGGCGGACAGTCGCGCGTTTTCGCTCTTGATCATCGCCGGACCGTCGGCGATCGCGATGCGCGCGACGTCGCCCAGGCGGACCTGCGCGCCGCTCGCGGTCGCGAGCGGCAGGTCGCGCAGCGCCTGCACGCCGTCGCGGCGTTCGCGCGGATAGCGCACGCCGATCGGAAACCGGCGCCGTCCGTCGACGACCTCGCCGATCGTCTCGCCGCCGATCGCGGCCGCGACCACGGCATGCACGTCGGCGACGGCCAGGCCGTAGCGCGCCGCGGCCGCGCGGTCGACGTCGATATCGACGTAGCGGCCCGCGGACGCGCGCTCGGCGAGCGCCGAATGCACGCCGGGCACGGTCTTCGCGACGGCTTCGACATCGCGCGCGACGGCCTCGACCGTGGCGAGGTCGCCGCCGCCGACCTTCACGCCGATCGCGCTCTTGACGCCGGTCGCGAGCATGTCGAGACGATTGCGGATCGGCGGCACCCACAGGTTCGTCAGGCCGGGCACCTGCACGGCGCGGTCGAGTTCGGCGAGCAGCCGCTCGGGCGTCATGCCGGCGCGCCATTCGCCGCGCGGCTTGAAACGTACGGTCGTTTCGATCATCTCCATCGGCGCGGGATCGGTCGCGGTGTCGGCGCGGCCGATCTTGCCGAACACGCTCGCCACTTCCGGCACGCCGCGGATCATCCTGTCGGTCTGCTGCAGGATCTGCGCGGCCTTGCCGGCAGCGAGGCCGGGCAGGGCGGTCGGCATGTACAACAGGTCGCCTTCGTCGAGCGGCGGCAGGAATTCGCCGCCGCTGCGCGCGACCGGCCACGCCGTGGCGGCGAGCGCCGCGAACGCGAGCGCGAGCGTCGCGCGCGGAAAGCGCAGCGCGAGATCGAGCGCCGGCCGGTACGCGGCGACGAGCGCGCGCGACAGCGGATTGTCGTGCTCGTTGCGGATTTTTCCACGTATCCAGAAAACCATCAGTACCGGAACGAGCGTGACCGAAAGGCCGGCCGCCGCCGCCATCGCCCAGGTCTTCGTCCAGGCGAGCGGCGCGAACAACCGGCCTTCCTGGCCCGTGAGCGCGAACACCGGCACGAACGACAGCGCGACGATCACGAGGCTCGCGAACAGCGCGGGTCCGACTTCGACCGCGGCGTCGCCGATCAGCCGCGCGCGCGCCGCGGCGTCGAGCGTTTCTTCGGGCCGCGCCTGTCCGTGCGCTTCGAGGTGCTTGTGCGCGTTCTCGACCATCACGATCGCCGCGTCGACCATCGCGCCGATCGCGACGGCGATGCCGGCGAGCGAGAGGATGTTCGCGTCGATGCCCTGTGCGCGCATCGCGACGAACGCCGCGAGCACGCCGAGCGGCAGCGCGACGATCGCGACGAGTGCCGAGCGCAGGTGGAACAGGAACAGCGCGCAGACGAGCGCGACGACGACGAATTCCTCGACGAGCTTCGTCGCGAGGTTGCCGATCGCGCGATCGATCAGCGCGGAGCGGTCGTACGTCTCGACGATCTCGACGCCGCGCGGCAGCCCCTCGCGCAGCAGCGCGAGCTTCGCCTTGACCGCGGCGATCGTCGCGCGTGCGTTCTCGCCGGCGCGCATGACGACGATGCCGCCGGCGACTTCGCCTTCGCCGTCGAGTTCGGCGACGCCGCGCCGCATCGCCGGCCCCGTCTGCACGCGCGCGACGTCGGTCAGCGGCACCGGCACGCCGCGTGCGTCGGTCTTCACCGCGATCGCCGCGAAATCGTCGAGCGAGCGCAGCCGGCCGCGCGCGCGCACCATGTATTCGGCTTCGGCGAGTTCGAGCACCGAGCCGCCGGCTTCGCCGTTCGCGCGCTGCACCGCGTCGACCACGTCGGCGTGCGTGATGCCGGCCGCGCGCAGGCGGTCGGGATCGAGCACGATCTGGTATTCGCGCACCATGCCGCCGACGGCCGCGACTTCGGCGACGCCCGGCACGCTCTTGAGTTCGTAGCGCAGAAACCAGTCCTGCAGCGCGCGCAGGTCGGCGAGGTCGTGCGTGCCGGCGCGGTCGACGAGCGCGTATTCGTAGATCCAGCCGACGCCGGTCGCGTCGGGACCGAGCGTCGCGACGGCGCCGCGCGGCAGCCGCGTCTGCGCCTGGTTGAGATACTCGAGCACGCGCGAACGTGCCCAGTACAGGTCGACGCCGTCGTCGAACAGCACGTAGACGTAGGAATCGCCGAACAGCGACGTGCCGCGCACGGTTCGCGTGCGCGGCACGGACATCAGCGCCGCCGCGAGCGGATACGTCACTTCGTCTTCGACGCGCTGCGGCGACATGCCGGGCCACGTCGTGCGCACGATCACCTGCACGTCGGAAAGGTCGGGCAGCGCGTCGACCGGCGTGGCGCGCAGCGCGTACAGGCCCAGCACCGCGAGTGCGAACGCGGCGAGCAGCACCAGCGCGCGATGCGCGAGCGCGGCGCGTATCGTGCGCGCGATCATGGCGACACCTGCGCGCCGTCGAGCCGCGCCAGCACGCCGGCGAGGCTCGCTTCGGAGTCGATCAGGAACTGGCCCGATCGCACGACTTCCTCGCCGTCGACGAGGCCCGCGAGCACCGCGGTGCGGCCGTCCGCCTCGTCGCCGATGCGTACCTCCTGCGCGCGAAACCGCCCGTCGTCGAGCGCGACGATCACGACGTGCCGCGTGCCCGTCGCGATCACCGCTTCGGTCGGCACGAGCACGGCGTCGGGCGACGCGGTCACGGCGATGCGTACCTGCGCGACCATGCCCGGCGCGAGGCGCCGGTCGGGATTGGCGAGGACGATGCGCGCGGTCTGCGTGCGCGTCGCCGCGTCGACGTCGGGCAGCAGCGCGTCGACGATGCCCGAGAGCGTCTCGCCGCGCAGCGCGGCGACGTCGATCTGCACGGGTGCGCCGGGTACGACGCGCCCGGCGTCGGTCTGCGCTATGCCTGCGTCGATCCACACGGTGTCGAGGCCGCTGATGCGCAGCAGCAGCGCGCCGGCCGCGACGCTCGCGCCTTCGCGCACGGCGAGGTCGGCGACGACGCCGGCGCGCGGCGCGACGATCGTCACGCGCGCGGGCGCGACGCCGCGGCGTTCGAGCGCGCGGATGTCGGTCTCGCTCATGCCGATCAGCGCGAGCCGCGTACGCGCCGCGTCGCGCAGCGCGTCGAGACCCGGCGCGCTCGCGCGGCGCAGCGACAGGTACTCGGCCTGCGCGGCGGTCCATTCCGGCGCGATCAGCGTCGCCAGCGGCTGGCCGTGCGCGACGACGCTGCGCGGCGTACGCACGTGCAGGCGTTCGACGATGCCGGCGACGCGTGCCGTCACGTCGGCGACGGCGCGCTCGTCGAAGGCGACGAGCGCCGTCGCGCGCACGGTCGCCGTCAACGCGCCGCGTTCGGCGCGCGCGGTCCGCACGCCGAGGTTCTGCACGATGCGCGGATCGATCGCGACGACGCCGTCGGCGGCGTCTTCGCCGGCGTACTTCGGCACGAGGTCCATGTCCATGAACGGCGAGCGGCCGGGTTGTTCGAAATGCTTGTCCGGCACCATCGGGTCGTACCAGTACAGCACCCGGCGTTCGGCCGGCGCGGGCGCGGGCGGTTCGCCGCGGCGCGCGGCGAGCAGGCCGATGGCGATGCCGGCGGCGAGCGCGGCGGCGATGGCGATTGCGGCGACGATCGGTTTCATGGCTGCCCCTCCTGCGCGAACGCATACGCGAGCGTGGCCCAGGCATCGGCGAGCGAACGTTCGACGTCGGAAAATGCGAGCCGTTTTTCAACGGCGTCGTCGAAGGCGAGCAGCGTCGCGGCAAGATCGCCGCGGCCGCCGCGATAGGCGGCGAGCGCGGCGTCCGCGCGCGCGTCGGCGAGCGGCAGCAGGTCGCGTTCGTAGCGGCGCGCGCGGTCGGCGGCGCTGCGCCAGGCGAGCAGCGTCTTGCGCAGTTCGGCCCCGTGGCGTTGCCGCGCGTCGTCGCGTTCGGCGTCGAGGCGCTCGATCGCGGCCTCTTTCGCGGCGATCAGCGGATCCTGCCGGCGGTGCGCGAACAGCGGCAGCGGCACGCGCACCTGCAACGACACCATGTTCGCGTAGGCGCCGCCGCGCTGCGCGTACATCAGTTCCAACGACCAGTCGGGCCGTTTGCGCGCACGCGCGAGCGCGGCGTCGGCTTGCGCGGCGCGCTCCGCCGCGTCGTAGGCGACGAGTTCGCGGTGATGGTCGAGCCGCGCCGGCAGCGCGTCGGGATCGGCGCCGAGATCGAACCAGTCGGGCGCTTCGCCGAGCGCGCGGTCGGCGAGGTCGGGCAGCCAGCGCGCGAGTTCGATGCGCGCGGCGTCGCGTTCCGCCGCGGTCGCGGCGATGCGGTCGTCGAGCGCCGCGAGCGCGGTCCGAGCGGCGATGCCGTCGGCCGCGCCGCCGCGGCCGGCGACGAGCGCGGCTGTCGCGGCGTCGGCGTTCAACTGCGCGCGGGGTCGCAGCGTCTGCAGCGCGTCGACACGCGCCTGCAACGCCGACGCGGCGATCCACGCGTGCGCGACGGATTCGCGCACGGCGAGGCGTTCGGCGGCGAGCAGCGCGCGTTCGCGGTCGAGTTCGCCGGCGGCACGTTCGACGTTCGCACGGCGCGTGTCGCGCCGCGTGAACGTCTGCATCACGCCGATCGTGCGCATCGTCATCGAATCGCGCGATACCGCGAACGCGTCGGCCCCGTCGACGGGCAGATTGTCGACGCCGAACACGAGCTCCGGATCGGGCAGTTCGCCGGCCGGCGTCAGCGCGGCCGTGGCCTCGGCGACGCCGGCCTCGCGCGCGCGGAGCGCCGGCGCCTGCGCCTCGGCGAGCGCGACGGCCTGCGCGAGCGACAGCGGTTCGTCCGCGCCGGCGATGGAGGAAAGTAAAAAGGTGGAAATGGCGGCGGCGCGGCAGACGCGCGCGGCAAGGCTCGATAGCGGGTTCATGGCGATTCCGGCAGGCAGGACGAACGGCCGCGCGACGCGCGGCCCCCGATCAATCCCGGCGGAATCTCAAATCTGGTACGAGCAGAACCGCACGGTCAGCGGTGGCGGATGCGCCTTGCCGAAACGCGGCGCGCCGTCGCGCTCGGCCGTCGGTACGATGCGCGACGGCGCGACGGCCCACGCGGTCGCGGGGACGAGCGCGGGCGGCACGCTCAGCGCGGGCGCCTGGTCGACCTTGCCGCTCGTGGGGCTGCAATGCTCGCGGCAGCGGCCGGGGTCGGAGCGGTCCTGCGCATGGCACGGCGGCTCGGCCTCGACGCTTGCGAGCGCCGCGGCGACCTGCGGACACAGGTACGTCGCCATCGCGAGCTGCTGGAACAGAAGTCCCAGCAGCGCGAACAGCGCGATCCAGCGGCGGCGGCGACGAGTGAGCGGCATGCGATCGAAGGACAGCGAAACGCCCGGAGAGTTCGCCCTATCTTACCGCGCGCGTCTCAGCGCGCCAGCGTCGCGGCGATCAGCCAGTCGACGACGTGCTGCAGCGCGAGCAGGCGGCTGTCGCCGGCGTCGCGGCGCGCGCGATACACCGCGAGCTGTTCGTGCGCGCTCGATCCGCGCCGCACGATGTGCGTCAGGTGCGCGATCTCGCGCTCGCAATCGAACGATGCCGCCTCCGGTGCGAGAATCGCGACGAGCCGTTCGAGCATCGCCTCGAACGGCACGGCGACCGCCGCCGCCTCGTCGATCAGCGACGCCTCGACGCCGTAGCGCTTGGCGCGCCAGCGGTTTTCGTCGATCACGCGGCGCGTCAGCGTCGTGCGCACGGCGCCGAGTTCGGGGCGACGCACGTACGCGGCGACGAGGCAGCGGAACGCCGCGGCGATCGCGAGCGCGTCGTCGAGGTGCGTGCACGAATCGGCGATGCGCAGTTCGAGCGTGGGATAGCGCGACGACGGGCGGATCGCCCACCACAGAAAACTGCCGTCGCGCATCGCGCCGCACTTGGCGAGGAGGTCGACGAACGCGCCGTACTCGGCTTCGTTCGCGAAGAAATCGGGAATGCCGGTACGCGGCCACTCGTCGTACGCGGCCTGGCGATAGCCGACGAGGCCGGTGCGCTGGCGGTTCCAGAACGGCGACGACGTCGACAGCGCGAGCAGCACGGGCAGCCACGGCATGATGCGGTTCATCAGCGCCACGCGGTCGACGCCCGGCGGCACGGCGACGTGCACGTGCAGCGCGCACAGGAGGTTGCGGCGGCCGATGATCTGGAAATCGTCCATCAGCGAGTCGTAGCGCGGCTTGTCGGTGTGCACCTGTTCGCGCCACGCGCCGAGCGGATGCGTGCCGGCGGCGACGAGCCGCAGCTCGTGTCCGGCGGCGATGCGGCCGACGCCTTGCCGCAATGCGTCGAGCGACTCGCGCGCAGCGGCCGCCGACGTCAGCACGGGCGTGGCGATCTCGACCTGCGACTGCAGCATTTCGTGTTGCACGCTCTCGCCCATGTGCGCGCGGCATTCGCGCACGAACGCCTTCGGCACGTGCGTGACGGCGTTGCGCGAAACCGCGCTGGCGAGAAAGAATTCTTCCTCGATGCCGTAGGTGTACGGGTGATCGCTTGAGGTCATCGGCCCTCGCAATGGCGGCCGGCGGCCGTCGTTGACGGGTAGGGTGCGCCGGATTCCGCATGACGCGGAGCGGTGCGCACGGCGAGTCAGGTCGACCGGCCGGCAGCGCGAAACCGCTCCGGCGATGCGTTCCGCGCGAAGCGGACGCGGCCCCTGTACGCGATTCGGCATCACGCCGACTCGACCGTACGGATCTTAGCCCGTTGCTGAACGGGCGTCGTTAAAGGTTCATTACGGGAATTGTGGCGAAGTGACTTTGTGCTTCGGCGTGGCGGGCTCGTCAGTCGGCGCGCGCGATGCCGAGCCGCGCGAACCGGTCCGACGCCTCGTCGTCCGTGAGCGCGGCTTCAATCGTCATCCCGCCATGCTGCCAGCACGCTACAGCCAGTCGCGCCGGCTCGTGAACATGATCGTGACCCATTCGGCGCGCAGATCGCCGCCGATGCGCCCGGCAATCGCCGCGCGCACCGCGTCGACGTCGCCCATAGCGCCGAGCGTCGCCTCGGGCGTCAGCAGAATGTGGATATCGATAAAACGCATGCGGCCGACCTTTGCGACGTAGCTCGCGTAGTCGAGATACCCGCGCTCGCGCACGACGTCGCGCATCACCGCGTGCACCTTGCTGTCGAGCGCGTCGGGCGCGAGCTGCAGCACTTCGCGCAGCGCCGGCAGCAGGCTCGCCAGCGGCACCGGCAGCAGGCACAGCGTCAGTGCGAGCAGCACGGCCGGGTCGATGTAGCGCGTCCAGTGCGCGTACGCGGTGCCGTCGATCGCGGCGGCCAGCGCGAAGCCGACCAGCACCGCGAGATTGATCGCGCCGCCGATCAGCCAGCCGCGAGCGTCGAGCGCGAGCAGCGCCGAACCCTGGACTTTCGACTGCCGTCGCACGTACTGCGCCATGACGAGGCTGAACGCGCCGACCAGCGCGGCCCAGGCCGCGCCGATGCCGAATGCGATGTCGCGGCCGCCTTCGATCAGATCCTGCACGGCCGTGATCGCGGCATAGCCGCACGTCATCGCGAGCACCGCCGCGTTGAACACGACGACCAGCGGTTCGAGATGCCAGTAGCCGAACTGGAAGCGCCGGCTGCCTTCGCTCGCGACGAGCCGCGACACCGCGAGCGCGCCGGTCGTGAGCACCACGTCGATCAGCGAATAGAAGCCGTCGAACGCGATCGCCTGCGAACGCAGCAGCACGCCGGCCGCGACGCACGTCGCGCCGATGGCGAGCGTCGCGAGGATCGAAAATTTCAGCAGGCGCTGTTCGTGTGCAGTGTCGATCGACGACATCTATTGCCTCCGGATCTGGCGGAATCGCGGGCGTCCGCCGTGAGAGGTTGGCGATCGTGGTGTCAGGGTGTCAAGACGCGCACTACCTGGTGTTTTTCGTCAATTCCTTGAATCTCGCATTGGTGTGGCCGAACTGCCGTTTGATCACCCGCAACGGATGCTCGACCTTGGCTCGTATCGACGCCTTGAGGTGTTCCAATTCCTCCATCGCATGTCGACGCAGCAGCCTATTCAGACCATCCCTAATCCTCAACTATTAAATTTACCTCAACCCGTCGATTCCTCTGCCTTCCTTCCTCGGTATTGTTGTCGCCAATAGCCATGCGATTCCCAAGGCCTTCGGGTGGTTTCAGGCTGTGCGTCATAACGCCTTGACTTAAAAACCAATCGTAGACAATTTTTGCCCTTCGCAGAGACAGCGCATCGCAATCTTGCGCGATACATTCTCTGTCATCGGTAAAGCCAACTATTTCCACACGAAAACTCGGATTGCTTTTCAGAAACTCGGAGTCGTCTTTGAGTGCGCCCAAATTTTCGACCACCGACGGAGCAAGTGACTCCTGCAACGAATCACCGACACTCGGACGATAGGAGGAAAACTTAGCCCCCTTGAATTCAGCGGACGCGCTCATTGTTTCAGGATATTCCTTTAGATTTCGTCCGCCGCAGGCAACCGGCGGCAGCACAAAAAAAAGTGCCGCAATTGGAAGAAATTTTCTCATTGACCGCCTCCCGGGCCGCAACTTCCAGACGTACTCTCTCCGCAAAATATTTTGATGGAACCTTCTGCTTGACGCTCTATATTATCCAAACTAATTCCCGTGAATGGCGTCCATCCATCCCGGGCGGAGCCCGCGTAACCCACCGCCTTCTGGAAGTATGCCTGCGCGGTGTACGCTTTCACTTCCGATTCCTTCCGTTCCATTCGCGAATTTTCGTTGCGACCACGCTCTACATCATCCAATCCATGTGAGCCTTCGTGAATGATGTCTCCGGCACGCTCCAGCACCTCCCGGACATTTCCAAACGAGATCGCGATGGTTCCATCTTCCCACAGCGACTGAGTCGCTTGAATCAAGCCGCCTTTTTCACTGAACGATATTTGGACGCTACTATCTCCTTTTTCCCCGTAGAGCTTGACGATGGATGCCAGAACCCGTCGTTCCTCGCCGGTTAGCTTTTCGCTCGTCGACGCTTCTTTTGCAATTCCGAGCTCCTTCTCGAAGCTGTTGCATTGCTCTTCGCTTCCAGAGCACGCCCATTGCCCGGTGGGATCGATGAACCTGTATGGATTGTCGTTCGCATACCAGTATCGATTGAAACTCGCCGCATCCGCCGCGACCGGGTCAACCGCCAGAAACCTCCCCGCATACGGATCGTAATACCGCGCCTGCATGTAGGAGAGCCCCGTCTCCGCGTCCGCGACATGCCCCGTGTACCCCGGCGCCGACTGCGGCGTCGGACCCCATCCATACGGCAGATAGTTCTCGCGCGCCGACGGCGTGCCGTTCGCATCGGTCCTGCGCACCGGCGAACCGAGTCCGTCGGTGTGGACGTAGCGACGTCCCGCCGTGCCGTCTTCGGCGATCAGATGCCGGCCGAGGTAGACGTAGCGCTTCGTGCCGCCGCCGCTCGGGGGATAGTTCGCGTCGCCTTGCTGGAAGCCGTTCCTGAAGATCCCGTCGCTCGTTACCGGCGCACTCTGGTACAGCAGCTGACCGGCCTGGCCGTACACCTGCACCGTCGTCGCGCCGTTCTTCGTGACCGTCGTGCGACGGCCGTGCCCGTCGTAGCGGTAGCTCGCGACGTTCGGTCCGATCGCCTTGATGCGGTCGGCCAGATCGATCGCGAACGTCTGCGCGTTGCGCTGCGTGACACGCCCGCGCGCGTCGGTGACGTACGCGATGACGTTCGTCGCGCCGGCCGCGATGCGTTCCAGGCGCTGCGTCGTCGCGTGGTAGTGGTGCGTCCAGTTCAGGCCCGGCGCGACCGTCGTGCGCAGGTTGTCGAGCGGGTCGTAGCCGAACGTGTGCGCGCCGTTCCACAACGCGGCATTCGTCGCGCTCGTCAGCCGGTCGAGATCGTCATACGTCATCGTCCGCGTGAACGTGCCGCCGAGGCCGTCGGCGATACCTGTCACATTCGCGTTCTCGTCGAACGTATAGGCGTCGTTGAGCACACCGGTATCGGTGCTGTTGCTCGGCAATCCGCGCACGTTCTGCCGCGTCGTATGTGCGATGTTGTTGCCGTAGCGGAAGTTCGCCAGCGCGCCGTTCGGGTGCGTGGCGATCTGCGTCGCATAGTTGCCGACCTGCGTCGCTTCGCCCAGCGCGTTCGGTGCGTAGCTCACGGTCGTGCCGTCGGGATAGCGCAGGCTCGCGGCATGCCCGTTCGCGGTGTACGTGTAGTCGATGGAATAGTTCACGCCGCCCAGCGACAGCGTTTCGTTCGTCGACAGGCGCCGGCGGTTGTACGTCGTCGTCCACGTGCTGTTGTCCGACGCGATCGTTTCGAGCAGGCCGTCGGCGGTATATGTGCGCGTGATCGGCAATGTCACGCCGTCGGCGTAGGTCGTCGCCGTCAGGCGGTTGACGGCATCGTACGTGTACGTCGCCTTCTGGTTCGCCGCCACGCCGCCCTGTTCGCAGCTCGACGTACTCGTCAGGTTCTGTCCGGTCGCCTTCCATTCGACGCGATCGGCGCTGTCGTACGCCTGCACCGTCGCGCCGCTTTCCGGTTCGATCGTCTTGCACAGGCGCTGCTGCGGGTCGTAGACGTAGCGCCGAACCGCGCTGACCGCATTGCCCTGGTAGGTGCCGCTGCGCGTCATCGACAGCGGCTTGCCGAACACGTCGCGCACGATCGTCGTAACGGCCGTTTCCGGCGCGCTGATCACCAGCGGCGCCGATTCGTCCGGTTCGTCGAACGCCTGGAACGTCGTCGTCGCGATCTTGCCGCGCGCGTTCGTCGTGCGTTTCATGTAGCCGTCGAGCCAGCGCACCGATGTGGCCAGCGTGCCGGCGCCTTCCCAGCTCGCCGCGGTGTCGGTCAGCCGGCCGATTGCGTCATACGTCATCGCCGTACCGGCCGGCAGCGGGTTGACCAGCACCGACGCGATCGTTCGCTGCGGATACGACGCGTAGGTTTCGCGGCCGCCGCTGTCGAAGCGGCGCAGCGTCATGCGCTGCGTGCCGTCGACGTCGGCGGTATCGACGGTGCGTGTCAGCACCGGCCGCCATAGCGCATCGAGGATATTCTCGGTCAGCGCCGTGCCGGTGCCGACCGTCTGCTTCCAGTGCCCGACCGGCAAGCCGTATTCGGGGCCGGCCGGGGCGAACGTCAGCCGCGTATCGTTCCACTCGGGCACGTCGCCGTCGGGATAGTCGATGCGCTTGAGCCGGCCGAGCGGGTCGTACTCGTAACGCGTCGTGAAATTCGCCGGATTCGTCAGCGCGATGATTTCGCCGTAGTCGTTCACGTCGGCGGCGATCGTTCGCGTATCGGCCAGCGTCACCGATCGCGCGATGCCGCGGTGATAGTCCGCGAACGTCGTCGTGTGGTTCGCGCCGTCGGTCTGCGTCCACAGCAGGCCGTTCGGGTGATACCTCATCGTCGTGACCGGCCGGCCGAACCGGCGCGTGGTCGTCCGCGTCGCGGTGATCGGGTCGTACGTGTTCAGGCGCATGACGGCGCCGGTGCCGGTTTCGGTCACCGACGCGATCTGATGCAAGATCCACTTCGCGGTATTGTGGTGATGGACCGTCGCTTCGGTGCGGCGGTGGCCGAGCGTGCTCGATCGCACGACCGTCGTCGGTTCGCCGTAATCGTCGAACGCGATCGCCTCCCACGTGAACGTCGTATCGCGTTCGACGATCTGCCGGCGATCCGGCGGGAACAGCCGCGTCGCCATGTACGTGTCGCCGGATTCGCGGAACGACGTGCCGATGTCCGCCGGATACGGGCCGGCGTCCGGCGCGCGATGCCGGTACGTCGTCGTGCGCAGCGCCGACGATCCGTTCCAGCCGATGTCGACGCTCAGCAAGCGCCCTTCGTCCTCGCGATACTTCGTGCCGAACGTATGGCGATTCGTATTGCCTTCCGGGTCGGTCACCGCGACCGTCTTCGTACGCGGGCAGCCGGCGCCGCAGGCATCGCCGATCGCGTTGTTCTGCGCGGGCGAATACGCATAAGTCCACGTCGAGCGAAGCGATGCCGGGGCCGGTCAGCGTCTTGGACGTCAGCGCCCAGGTGTCGAACACTTCCGGATCGCGTTCGAAACCGAGCTGACCGCCGTTCGGCAGGTTGTAGACGATGCAGTTGCTCGCCCGCGCCGGCATGAACGAGCGGCCGTGGTGGCGCGGCTCGACGACGAACGTGCCGGTCGCGCCGGACGGGTGGGTGATCGTGCCGCGGCGCGAGGTCGCGCCGCCGAAGGTGCCGGCCGTGTAGCTGCCCGCACCGACGTTCGAGCAGGTCACCGAGGTCAGGCCATACGAGATATTGGCATCGGTCAGCGACCCGAGCGCGAACGTCCACTTCGTGTTGTCGGGGAGCTTGACCTCGGTGAGGTCGCCGACGGCGCCGTAGGAATACGTCCACACGCGCGCGCCGGCCGTTACCGTCTTGATGCGATGGCTCGTGCCGTCATAGGTCAGAGTCAGCAGGCGGCCGTCGTCCGCCGCGATGCTCAGCAGGCGCGCGCGGTCGGCGCCGGGCGCGGTGTCGTAGGTGTACTGTGCGGTGTTGCCGTAGCGATCGGTGATCCGCGTCGGCAGCATCCGGTATTCGTAGCGGGCGAGCGCATAGGAGCCCGGCAACGGCGTACGCGGCGCGCCGGGTGCGATCGGGTTCGGCTCGGCGTAGCCCTTCGAGACGATCGGCGCGTTGCGACGGACGAGCCAGTCGAACCGGTACTGCGTGCCGTCCGGCGCGAGTGCGACGAACGCTTCGCCCGGCTCGCCCGACGCCGTCGCGTCCAGGCAGCGCAGCAGCCAGCGGCCGGTCGTGACCAGCGGATACGCCTGTCCGTCGACCGGCTGCCACGGCGTACCCGGGTTGCGCAGCAGAACCTCCTGCGAAGCGCCGCCTTGCATGACGAGATGGACGCCGTGCCAGAATTCGTACGACGTGAACGCGCCGCCGTTCGGATTGCTACCGATCACACCCGGCGGCGCGTCGAACCGGCTGCATCGCTTGAGGCGATCCGGGCTGTTCGGGTCGGTGACGATCCAGCCGTCGCGCGCACTGTACGTGGCCGACAGATGCGGGATGTCGAGTTCCCAGTCGCCGAAATGGCCGCGTGCGGCGAGTGCGCCGACGGCGTAGCGGCGGCCGACCGACACCGGCAGCGCGGAGTTGCCCGGCAGGCTGACGTCGGTCGCGGCGAACGACAATGTGCCGTTGTACAGACTGACGCTGTCGCCGAGGAGGTCGGCGCCGAGCGGCGAGATGTCTTCGTTCGCCCGGATGCGTTTGTGGAATTCGGCTTCGACGGAGGTCGAAGCGCCGCCGCCGTCGGGTGCTTCGGGGACGTTGGCGAACGCGCCGGACGTCAGTGCACAGCAGCACCGCCAACCAGTCCCTGTCGATACATCGCACGC
>NZ_JAOVZO020000019.1 GCF_025717065.2 Tahibacter soli
TCAAGGATTCGGTTTTATCGAACTTGCGCAGTCCTTGACGGCCTGAGCACGGTGCTAGGCTGCGACGACCGCAGCGAGCTTTGTATTGCGCCAAACGCTGCGAGCTTCGGCTTCTCTCTTGGCTCGTCATTCCAGCGCAAGCTGGAATCCAGCCGTTGCTGTTGCTCTTGACGCCCAAAAACTGGATTCCAGCTTGCGCTGGAATGACGAGCGGCGGGGGGCGTCAAGGATTCGGTTTTATCGAACTTGCGCAGTCCTTGACGGCCTGAGCACGGTGCCAGGCTGCGACGACCGCAGCGAGCAGTTGTATTGCGCCAAACGCTGCGAGCTCTGGCGTCTCTTTGCTCGTCATACCGGCGAAGGCCGGTATCCAGCTTTTCGGTGTCGGCGAAAACCGAGCATAGAAGCTGGATACCGGTGGTCTCAACCGGTCGATGCAACATAGGCATGTTGTTTCGATCGGAGAGAAGGCATGGAGAGGTCGCGGTCACGCACCTTGAGTCAAGCGGAGCGACAGGAGGTTTGGCGCCGATTTCGCGCCGGTGAGTCGTTGCGGCAGATTGCCCGAGGACTGTCGCGCAACGCCTCGTCGGTGACGGATCTGGTCAAAGCACGCGGTGGCGTGGCGCCGATGGCGTCGCGCCGCTCGGCCCGTACGCTGACATTGCATGATCGCGAACACATTTCGCGAGGGCTTGTTGCCGGTGACTCATTCCGACAGATCGCGTGCGAGTTGGGCCGGCCAACGAGCACGATCAGTCGCGAAGTGGGTCGTCACGGCGGACGCCAGGGTTATCGCGCGGTGCTGGCCGACGAGCGAGCGTGGCAGCGGGCTCGTCGTCCGAAGGTGTGCCGTCTGGCGCGCTCACATCGACTACGGCATCAGGTTGCCTCAAAGCTGCGACAGGATTGGTCGCCGAACCAGATTGCCCAATGGCTTAAGCTTGAGCATCCGCATGAGCCGGAGCAGCGTGTGTCGCACGAGACGATCTACCGATCCTTGTTCATTCAGGCGCGGGGCGCGCTGAAAAAGGAGTTGATGACGCATCTGCGATCACAGCGACAACTGCGCCGCTCACGCAACGCCGAGCGTGTGCCGCAAGGTCGAGGACAGATTCCCGATGCGGTTTCGATCAGCGAGCGTCCCGCACAGATCGAAGATCGGGCAGTACCAGGACACTGGGAAGGCGATTTGATCTGCGGGGCGAACAACAGCTATGTCGGTACCCTGGTGGAGCGCCACTCTCGTTTTGTGATGCTGGTCAAGCTGGCCGGCAAGGACACGCAGACCGTGGTGCGTGCCCTTGCTCGTCGCATGAAGCGCTTGCCGGCAACCCTCAGAGGTTCGCTGACTTGGGACCGTGGTGCGGAAATGACCGCCCATGCCCGCTTCACTCTCGCCACCGACATGGCGGTATACTTTTGCGATCCCCGCAGTCCGTGGCAACGCGGATCCAACGAAAACACCAATGGGCTATTGCGCCAATACTTGCCGCGCAAGGCCGATTTATCGCTCTTTACACAGACTCAACTCGACGCGATTTCGCGACGACTGAACCAACGTCCACGAGAGACGCTGGCATTCAGAACGCCTGCTTTTAAACTCGCACAGGCGTTGCAATGACCGGTTGAGACCACCCCCGGCCTTCGCCGGTATGACGGCTTTGTAGATGGGCCGTGCAAATGGTTTGTCATTCCAGCGCAAGCTGGAATCCAACCGTTGCTGTTGCTCTTGGCGTCCAAAAGCTGGATTCCAGCTTTCGCTGGAATGACGAGCTAAGGGACGCCGCGCTTCGGCTGTTGATGTTGATGTTGTTGTTGCTTCTGGCGGCAGGAAGCCGCCCGCTCTACCCGGGGCCCCGTCGGCCGCGGCGAGATCGCGGAGGAAAAGCCCACGCAGCGGGTGCGCACAGGATGTGCGCCGTTCGTTGACGGGCCATGGATGGCCCATCAACGAACCCCGGAGCGATCTCGCGAAGTTTGCGGGCATGGATGCCCGCAAACCGCGGCCGTCGGGGTGCCCTTGGAGGGTGCTGGGAGGGGTTGGGCAAGCAACCTCTCCCTGCCCGCTCGCGGCAGCGAGCGGAACGCTTTGTTGAAAGCCGAGCGGAAACTACAAAGCGAAAAGCAACGTCAAGAGCGGGACCCCAGCTTTCGCCGGGGTGACGAGCCGAATAGACGAGCGAGTATGGCGCCGAGCAAAGAGCCCGGCGCAGCGTATCGAGTGCGAAGCCGGCCTGTAAGCCGGGTCCTGTTCGCCCGCTTCGCCAGAAGCAAAGCGCGCGCGACAGTCATTCCTCTAGGCGCACCGTCGCCGGTGCGCTCAAGCGACCAACCCGGAAGCGACGCGGGCAACGTCATTGCTTCCCTATTCGGTCTTGCTCCGGGTGGGGTTTGCCGTGCCGTGCGGCGTTGTCCCCGCACGCGGTGCGCTCTTACCGCACCGTTTCACCATCACCTGATCCCCTTGCGGGGCCATCGGCTGTCTGCTCTCTGTTGCACTTTCCGTCGGCTTGCGCCGCCCAGGCGTTACCTGGCACCCTGCCCTGCGGAGCCCGGACTTTCCTCGCGGCATCGCTGCCCCGCGACTGTCCGGCCGACTTCGCAACCGCGGATCATACGCGATCGGCGGGTCTCACGCCTCGTACAACGCCTTGCGCGGCGCCCCGGTGATCGCTGCCGCGAGTTTCGCCGCGCGCGCCGGCGGCAGTTCCTCGCGCAGCAGCGCGAAGACGCGCCGCCCTTCGGCGAGCTTGCCGTCTTCTTCTTCCGGCCGCCCCGCCACCAGCACCACGAACTCGCCGCGCTGCTGATTCGCATCGCCGTTCACGCGTTCGACGAGTTCGCCGAGCGGGCCGTCGAGCACGGTTTCGTACAGCTTCGTCAGCTCGCGCGCGACGACCGCGGGGCGCGTCGCGCCGAATACCGCGGCCATGTCGGCGAGCGATTCGGCGATGCGATGGCTCGATTCGTAGAACACGAGCGTGCGCGCGTCACCGGCGAGTTCGCCCAGACGCTCGCGCCGCGCGCCGCTCTTGGCCGGCAGAAAGCCTTCGAAGACGAACCGGTCGCTCGGCAGGCCCGCGACCGACAACGCCGCGATCGCCGCGCAGGCGCCGGGCACCGGCGATACGGCGATGCCGGCCTCGCGCGCCGCGCGCACGAGACGAAAGCCCGGGTCGCTCACGAGCGGCGTGCCGGCGTCGCTGATCAGCGCGATGCGCTCGCCGGCCTGCAGTCGCGCGACGAGCCGCTGCGCTTCGTCGCGCTCGTTGTGTTCGTGCAGCGCGACCGTACGCGTGGCGACGCCGAGACGGGCGAGCAGCGGCGCGCTGTGGCGCGTGTCTTCGGCGCAGATGAGGTCGGCGTCGCGCAGCACGGCCTGCGCGCGCGCGGTGACGTCGTCGAGGTTGCCGATCGGCGTCGCCACCACCCACAGGCGTCCGGGCTGTTTGTCCATGTCTGGCTCCTGCCGCCGGCACGAGGAGGCCGGCGCGATCCGCTATCATCGCAGGACTTGCGGGTTCGAGATCGGAGTGGACGATGCGTATGACGAACGCGCTGCGGCGCCTGCCTGCCGTGCTGCTGCTCGCGACGATGACGCTGGCCGCGGGCTGCGTCACGACCGGCGGCGGCCCGGGCACGGCCGTGCCCTCGGCGAGCGCCGACGAGCTGTATCAGCGCGGCGAATTCAACGCGGCGGCGCAGGCGTATCTCGCGCTCGCGCAGAGCAATTCGAGCCAGCGCGCGCACTTTCGCCTGCGCGCGGCCGAGGCGTTCCGCGAGGAAGGCGATCTCGCCGCCGCGGTCGACGCGCTCGACGGCGTCAAGCGCAAACGTCTGGCGGTCGACGAGGCATTCCGCTTCGACCTCCTCGAAGCCGAGATCGCGCTGGCGCGCAAGGATCACGCGCAGGCGCTCGCGCTGCTCGCGGTGCCCGATACGAACCTGCCGCCGGCGCTCGCCGTGCGGCGCCTCGAACTCACCGCGCGCGCGCAGGCCGAGAGCGGAGACGCGTACGGCGCGGCGCGCACGCGCGCGGCGCTCGACCGGTCGCTCGAAGGCCCCGACCGCGAGCAGAACCGCCAGCAGATCGTCGACACGCTGGCCGCGCTCGATTCGGCGACGCTCAAGGAACGCGCCGGACAGCTGCAGCCCGACGACGCGCTGCGCCCGTGGATCGAACGCGCGCTGCGCAAGCAGGGCCAGGTGCTGCCGCTCGTGACGATGCGCCCGAGCCGTCCGGTCGGCACGCTCGAGGCGAACGGCGAGCGGCGCGAAGGCTACGCGGCGACGAAACACATCGCGCTGCTGCTGCCCGCGAGCGGCTCGCTCAAGAACGCCGCCGCGGCGATACGCGACGGCTTTTTCGCCGCGTGGTTCAACGACGCGAACCCCGCGCCCGAACGCGGCGAGGTGCGTGTGTACGACGCCGGCACGTCGGCGCAGGACGCGCTCGCGGCGTATCAGCGCGCGGTGCAGGCCGGCGCCGACCGCGTCGTCGGGCCGCTGACGCGCGACGCCGTGAGCCTGCTGTTCGACCAGGGCCGCCTGCCGGTGCCGGTGCTCGCGCTGAACCAGGCCGACAACGGCCAGACGCCGCCGCCGGGCAGCATCGCGTTCGGCCTCCTGCCCGACGCCGAAGGCGCGCAGGCGGCCGAGCGAATGGTGTCGCTCGGTATCAAGGAAGCCGTCGTGATCGCGGCGACCGACGACTGGGCCGAGCGCGCGTCGCTCGCGTTCCGTGCGCAGTTCGAAAGCCTCGGCGGCGCGATCGTCGGCGAATCTCGCGTGCGCGAGGGCGACATCAACTACGCGCCGCTGATCCGCCAGTCGGTCGGCGCGTTTCAGACCGCCAGCAACGCCGCCATCTTCATCAGCATGCGCCCGCAGCAGGCGCGGCTGTTGCTGCCGCAGCTCAAGCTCGCCGGCATCACGCTGCCGGTGTATGCGAGTTCGCACGTGTACTCCGGCACGTTGAACGCCGGCCTCGACCGCGACCTCGACGGCCTCGAATTCTGCGACGCGCCGTGGCTGTTCGACGCGACGGCCGGCCTGCCGCGCCGTGAGGAGATCGCACGCGGCATCGACTCGGCGCGCGGCGGCGGCGCGCGCCTGTTCGCGCTCGGCCTCGACGCCTATTCGCTGTTGCCGTACATGGACTGGCTCGGCACGCATCCCGACAGCTATCTGCCCGGCGCGACCGGCCAGCTCGCGTCCGACGCGTTCGGCCGCGTGCATCGGCTGATGATCTGGGCGCGCTTCGAGAACGGCGTCGCGCGGCCGGCGTCCGGCCTGATCGGCCAGTTTTGACGCATCCGCGATGAAGGCGATCGGCGCGGTCTGGGAAGACGCCGCGTTGGCGGAACTCGTCCGCCGCGGCCTGACCCTGATCGTGCGCAACTGGCACTGCCGCCACGGCGAGCTCGACCTCGTCATGCGCGATCGCGACGGCGGCATCGTCTTCGTCGAGGTACGCTTTCGCGGCGACGGCATGCACGGCGACGGCATCGAGTCGGTCGCGGCGGCCAAGCGCGGCAAGCTGGTGAAAACCGCGCGCGAATTTCTGGCGGCGCATCCGGCGTTCGCGCGCGCGCCGTGCCGCTTCGATATCGTCGCGTTC
Source organism: Tahibacter soli (assembly GCF_025717065.2). Classification (GTDB taxonomy): domain Bacteria; phylum Pseudomonadota; class Gammaproteobacteria; order Xanthomonadales; family Rhodanobacteraceae; genus Tahibacter; species Tahibacter soli. The sequence continues at coordinate 5,624 of NZ_JAOVZO020000019.1, forward strand.
AGCGGCGGTCCGCACAATCCGACGTTCGAGTGGTTGCGCAACGCCTTCGACGCTGGGAGCTGATTCGATGAAACGATGCTTACGCAACGCCCTGTTCGCACTCGCCGCGCTGCCGCTGCTCGGCGGCTGCTTCGCCGCGGTCGTCGGCGGCGCGGCGGCGGGCGCGGGCGCCGCGCACGACCGCCGCAGCTTCCGCACCGTCATGGACGATCGCAACATCCAGTTGTCGGCCTACGACAATTTGAACAAAGATAAAGAGCTCGCGCTCGAGAACAACGTATCGATCACGGTGTACAACGGCGTGATGCTCTTGACCGGCGAAGTGCGCACGCCGGAACTGAAGGAACGCGCCGAGGGCCGCACCGCGGGCTTCGAAGGCGTGCGCCGCACCGTCAACGACATCGAGGTGCGCGAGCCGGAAGGCTTCTGGTCGCGCCGCCGCGACAACACGATCACCGCGCACGTGAAGACCGCGCTGCTCGACATCGTCGACCTGCCCGGCTTCGATCCCACGCGCGTGAACCTCACGACGGTACACCGCACCGTGTATCTCATGGGCGTGCTCACGCGCGAGGAAGCCGAGCGCGTGGTCGAGGTCGTGCGCAATGTCGCCGGCGTCGAGAAAGTCGTGCGCGTGCTGGAGTACCGCGACGAATGAACGCGAGCGCCGGCCTGCGCGACGCCCTCGCCGGCATCTTCGCCGCCGGCGCGTACAGCGTCGATCCGGCGGAAACGCTCGTCTACGGCTACGACAACTCGCGCCGGCAGGCCGCGCCGGACGCCGTCGTGTTTCCCACGGCGCACGACGAGGTGGTCGCGCTCGTGGCCGCGTGCCGCAGGCTGGGCGTGCCGATCGTCGCGCGCGGACGCGGCACGAACACCACCGGCGCGACGGTGCCGGTCGCCGGCGGTGTGGTCGTGTCGTTCGAGCGCATGAACCGCATCGTCGAGATCGATCCCGCGAACCGTCTCGCGGTCGTCGAACCCGGCGTGCTCAACGGCGCGCTGCAGGCCGCGCTCGCGCCGCACGGCTTTTTCTGGCCGCCCGATCCGACGTCGAGTCCGTACTGCACGATCGGCGGCAATCTCGCGTGCAATTCGGCCGGACCGCGCGCCGTGAAGTACGGCGCGCCGCGCGAGAACACGCTCGGCCTGCGCGCGGTCGCGGGCACCGGCGAGGATTTTCGCTGCGGCTACCGTACGACGAAGGGCGCGACCGGCTACGACCTCACGCGCCTCCTGATCGGCGCCGAAGGCACGCTCGCGCTGATCACCGAGGCCACGCTGAAACTCACGCCGCTGCCGGGCGCCAGGCGGCTGCTGCGCGCAACGTATACGACGATACAAAGCGCGGCGCTCGCCGTTTCGCGCATCATGGCGCAGCCGGTCGTGCCGTGCGCGCTCGAGTTTCTCGACGACGAGGCGCTGCGCCTGGCTCGCGCGCACGGCGGCGACGCGATTCCCGTCGCCGGCGCGATGCTGCTGATCGAAGCCGACGGCGAGCCGGATACGCTCGCCGCATCGGTCGACGCGATCGCGCGCGCGGCGCGCGGCGAAGGGCTCATCGAACTCGTCGCGGCGAACGACGCGGCCGAGGCCGACGCGCTATGGGCCGCGCGCAAGGCATTGTCGCCGGCGCTGCGCTCGATCGCGCCGATGAAGATCAACGAAGACGTGGTGGTACCGGTCAGCCGCGTGCCGGAACTGATCGGCGGCTTGAAGGCCATTTCCGCGCGCCATGCGATTCCGATCGTCAATTTCGGCCACGCCGGCAACGGCAACATCCACGTGAATCTCTTGTATCGTCCGGAGGACGCGGCGCAGGCCGCGGCGGCGCCGGACTGTCTCGCGGCGGTGTTCGATCTCGTGCTCGCGCTCGGCGGCACGCTGTCGGGCGAACACGGCATCGGCCTCGTCAAGCGCGAGTTCCTGCCGCGCGCGCTCGACGCGACGTCGCTCGCGCTGATGCGACGGATCAAGGCGCAGTTCGATCCCGACGGTCTGCTCAACCCGGGCAAGCTCTTGCCGGACTAAGAAAGTATGAAACGTTTTCTGATTGCAGTGACGATGCTCGCCGCCGCCGGCACCGCGTTCGCGGCCGACACGCCGCGGCGCATCCTGATGGTCGGCAACAGCCTGAGCTACACGAACAACCTGCCGCAGCTCCTGGCCGCGGTCGCGCGCGCGAGCGGCGAGTCGGAAGTCGACGTGCAACTGGTCGCCACCGGCGGCGGCACGATCGCCGAGCGCTGGCGCGACGGCTACGTGCAGCGCCTCTTGCGCGACGAGCACTGGGACGTGCTCGTGCTGCAGGAACGCGGCGGCCGCATCGCGTGCATCGCCGACCAGCGCGCGGCGCCCGGCGACAGCTGCCGCGAACTGCGCAACGCGCACGACCGCTTCGTCCGCCTCGCGCGCGAGCGCGGCGTCAGGCCGTTGCTGCTCGGCACCTGGACGCCGGAAGAGCGCTGGCAGCATCGCCTCTCCGAAGGCCTGCGCGAGCTTGCGGTCGAAACCCGGGCGCGCGCGGTCGATCCGGGGCCGGCGCTCGCCGCGCTCGCGGCGAAGCGCCCGCCGGGCGCGGTCTACGCCGACGAGCAGTTTCATCCGACGCTCGACGCCTCGGTGCTCGTCGCGTGTGCGCTGTACCGCGAAATCTACGGCCGCGAGCCGCGGCGCGCGGGCCTAGACGCGCGCATCAGCGTGCTGCCGGCGTCGACGTATTTGTATGCGATGCGCACGGTCGAAAATCAGAACCTGCCGCTGCCCGAGCCGCAGCCGGTCGCGCTGTCGGCCGAGAAACTCGGCGAACTGATCGACGCGATCGCCCCGCGCTGAGCACGTCAGTCCGCCTTGCCGCCGCGTTTCAGGCGGGCGAGCCGGTATGTGGCGTAGTCGTCGTCCGCATCGAGCGCGACGGCGCGCTTGAACAACGCCGCGGCCTTGTTCCTGTCGCCGCGATCCAGCGCGATTTCGGCCATGCCGTCGTAGCTGCCCGACGAGGTCGGGAACGTCGCGAGCGTGAAGTCGAAGATCGCCGCGGCGGCATCGAGCCGGCGATCCTCGAAGAGGTCGTAGCCGAGGTGCAGCAGCATGTTTTCGTTCAAGCCCGGATCGTCGGGCTTGGCGCGCGCGAGCGCCTGGTACTGCGCGATCGCCGCCGCCGCGTCCTTGTCGACGATCGTCGTCCAGAGCACGTCGCGCGCCGACCGCGCAGGCTGCGCGTACGGCGCGCCGAATACGATCGCGGCGAGATCCCTGCCGGCCCGGCCGGCGGACATGCGGTCGCTGTTGCCGAGCACGATCACGGTCACGCGCGCGTCGGGAAAGCGCAGCAGATACGACGAGAACCCGTTGAGGCTGCCGCTGTGCTCCGTCGTGCGCCGGCCGTACGCCTCGCCGATTCGCCAGCCGTACGCGTAGCCGTCCTTGAACGCGGTGAACATCCGCTCGCGCGATGCGCGCGAGACGAGCGTGTCGGCGTAGAGCGCCTGATCCCAGCGCAGAAGGTCGCCGGTCGTCGAGGTCAGGCCGCCGGCGGCGTAGCTGGCGGTCGGATCGACGAACGGCGCGCCGACGAACCGCGTGCCGCGCGAGTAGTAACCGGTCGCGCGGCCCGGCACGAGTTCGCGGTTTTCGGTGTACGCGGTGTGCAGCATGCCGAGCGGCGCGAAGATCGCGTCATGCAGGTACTGCGCGTAGGTCTTGCCCGACGCGCGCTCGATCGCGAGCCCGAGCAGGTGATAGCCGGAATTGCTGTACTTGTGCTTTTCTCCCGGAGTGAACTCGAGCGGCAGGCCGCGGACCAGATCGACGAGTTCGTCGCGCCGGTACCGCCGGAGCCCGAGGTCTTCGTCCCAGTCCGGCAGACTGGAAAAGTTTCTGATGCCCGACGTATGCGTCAGCAGATGGTGCAGCGTGATCGGCCGCCATGATTTCGGGCAGTCGGCGAGATACCGGCAGATAGGGTCGTCGACCTTCAGCTTGCCCTGCTCTTCGAGTTGCAGGATCGCCATCGCGGTGAACTGCTTGGTCAGCGATGCGATGCGGAAGATCGTGGAAGGCGTGTTCGGCGTGCCGGTCTCGATGTTCGCGAGGCCGTAGCTGGCATCGAACAGCGGCACGCCGTCGCGCGCGACCAGCACCGAGCCGGAAAAATGCGCGTCGCGGACGGCGGCCTGCAGATAGGCGTCGATGTTCGCGGCGATGCTCGTCGCCGCGGCGGCGGCGTTTGTCGCACCGTCGGTGGCCGGCGGCGTCTGCGCCGTCGCGAGGCTTGCGGCGAGCGCGCACGCGCCCGCCAGCGCGGCCCAGCGGCCGCGTCGTTTCGTCGTCATGTCGGTTCCTTGGTGGACTAGCGGAATGTTCGGCCGCTCAGGGCCGGCCGGCGACCGCGCCGTGGGCGGCGAGCCAGGCACGCACGGCGGGATCGCGCGCCTGGTTCAGCGGCGATCGCCAGCGCCCGAGCCAGCCGTCGGCGACGACGCCGAGATTGACGTCGGCGCCGTGCGCGACGAGGCGCCGCACCGTCGAGAGATGGCCCTCGCGCGCCGCGTTGATCAGCGGCGTCTCGTCGTAGGTCACGACGCGATCGACGTCCGCGCCGGCCCTGATGAGACGCTCGACGATCGCGTCGTGCCCAAGCTGCGCCGCGACGATCAGCGGATTGCCTTCGCCGAGCGACGCGCGGTTCGGATCGGCACCGAGGTCGAGCAGCGTGTCGACGGTGCCGGACCTGCCCGCGCGGATCGCCTGGATCATCGCCGTGCCTTCGTCGAGCACGCGCGCGTCGACGTCGGCGCCGTCGCGAACGAGCCGGCGCAGGGCTTCGTCGTCGCCGCTGCGCGCCGCGGCGAGCAGTGCCGCGGCCTGCGTGTCGGTGGCGGGCGTGGTCCATGCCGAGAAATCGACCGATGGAGATGTGGCGACGGCAACGCCCGCGAACGCGACGAGCAGACCGGAACACAGTGCGACCGCTGCGCGGCGACGCTGCGGCGACACCTCGGTCTCGTCGTCGAGCAGACCGTCGATGCGGCGCGCGAGCTGGCTGCGACGCGCGAAGATGCCGGCGGCGAGCGGCATCGCCTGTGCGTCGGCGACCGGCAAGGTTTCCGCCATCGTCAGCAGCGACGCGGCGTAGCCGACACGCACGCCGCTCGCGTGCGCGGCGCGTTCGTCGCAGGCCATTTCGCGCGCGAGTTCCAGCCGCCGCTCGATGAGGCGCAGGAACGGACTCCACCAGAAAACGGCCAGCGCGAGGCGCACGAGCGCGGCCAGCCACAGATCGCCGCGCCGGATGTGCGCGATCTCGTGCCGCAGCACGTCGCGCAGGATGCCGGCTTCGAGCCCGTCCGCGACGGCGCGCGGAATCAGGATGCAGGGGTGCAGCAGGCCGACCACCATCGGCCCGTCGGTCGCGGTGGTCGCGATGCGCGCGCGGCGCGGCAGCACGTCCGCAAGTTCGGCCTCGAGCGCCGGCGCCGGATGCGCGCGGCGGCGCAGGCGCCGGGCGAGCGCCCAGCCATCGAACAGCCGAGTCAGTTGCACGAGGATGCCGACGGACCATGTCAGCACGACCAGCGTCCACGGCGAACGCGGAACGTCGAGATGCACCATGTCGCGGCGATAACCGGCGTCGTACACCGCTTCGTCGACGGTCGCGCCCTCGCCCGGCAACGGCTCGAGCGCCGGCGCGGACGACGCGATCGCCGGCGCCAGCGTCGACGCGCCGGGCACGAAGATCGCGAGCGGCGACAGCGCGGCAGTCAGAAAGATCGCCAGCAGCAGCCACGAACGCCATTCGGCGCCGAGCGCGCTCACGCGCGACAGCAGCAGCGCCGCTGCGAACAGCAAGGCGCTGACGAGAAGATGATGAAACGCCAGGGAGAGCGCCGCGTCGATCAGGCTTTGCATCACGATTTCCCCTTCGCGCCGGCGGCGTCGACCTTGCGCCGCAGCGCCTCGAGTTCCGCGCGATCGATCTCGTGCTCGGCGACGAGGTGCTGCGCCAGCACGTTCGGCGAGCCGTCGAAGAACTGCGCCAGCAGCTCGCTCAACGCGCGCTTGCGCGCCTGTTCGCGCGTGATCGCCGCGCGATAGATGAAGGCGCGCCCGTCCTGGCGGTGCGTGACGAGCCCCTTCTTGTGCAGCACGCCGAGCATCGTCAGCACCGTGGTGTAGGCCGCCGGCTTGTGCCTGGACAATTCGTCCGCGACGTCGCGCACCGAGGCTTCGCCCTTGTGCCACAGCACATCGAGTATCGCGTGCTCCGACTTCGTCAGCGTCGTCGAGGGAGGTCTGGCCATGGCGCTTCTACGTATTCGTTAGTTGATGCGCGGCATCGTAGGCGCGACGCCGGCGGCACGTCAACTATTTATTTAGTAGCTACGGAACGACGTGCGCGACGGCTGCGAGCACGGCACCGGCCATGACGCCCGCCAGCGCATCGTCGAGCATGACGCCGAGACCGCCGTGCACGTTGCGGTCGGCCCACGAGACGGGCCACGGTTTCCACACGTCGAAGATGCGAAAAAGAATAAAACCGACAAGAATCCACCACCACGCGGGAGGCGCCAATGCGAGCGCGAGCCACTGCCCGACGAATTCGTCGACGACGACGAAACCCGGATCCTGCACGCCGGTTCGCGCCACGACGATGCGCGACGCCGCGATGCCGAGCGCGAACACGAGCGCGACCGCGACGAAATAGCCGGCGAGCGGCAGGTCGCGCAGCCACAGCCAATACGGAATCAGCGCGACGGCGGAACCGACCGTGCCCGGCGCGACCGGCGCGAGGCCCGCGCCGAAACCGGTCGCGATCCAGCCGGCCGGGTGCGCGAGCAGCGCGCGGCGCTGCGCGGCGTCGAGGCTCACGCGAAATGATCCCAGCCGGCGCGGTCGGGCGCGAGCGCATCGCCGCCGGCGTCGACGAGACCGGGGCGTTTCGTGACCGTGCCGATGCGCGCGATCGGCACGCCGGCCTGCGCCGCCGCGCGCTCGGCGTCGGCGACGCGATCGTCCGGCACGGTGAAGCACAGTTCGTAGTCGTCGCCGCCGCGCAGCTGCCAGTCGCGCCGGCGATCGGGGTCGGCGCAGGCGCGCAGCGCGTCGGACGCGGGCAATGCGTCAACGTCGACCGTCGCACCGACGCCGCTGCGCCGCGCGACGTGGCCGAGGTCGGCGGCTAGGCCGTCGGAAACGTCGATGCAGGCGGACGCGACGCCGCGCAGCGCGAGGCCGAGCGCGACCCGCGGCGTCGGACGGTCCAGCCGCGCGCGCAGAGCCGCGCGTTCGGGCCGCGACGCGAACGCGTCGGCGAGAACGACGGCTAGGCCCGCCGCCGCGTCGCCGAGCGTGCCGCTGACGAAAATGGCGTCGCCCGCGCTCGCGCCGTCGCGTCGCAACGCGGTGCCGCGCGGCACGAAGCCGTGCACGGCGACCGTGATAGCGAGCGGACCGCGCGTAGTGTCGCCGCCGACGAGCGCGACGCGATGTTCGGCCGCGAGCGCCGCGAAGCCGTCGACGAACGCGAGCGGCCATTCGGGCGAACCCTCGGGCAAGGTCAGCGCGAGCGTGACCCACGCGGGCTCGGCGCCCATCGCCGCGAGATCGGAAAGGTTCACCGCGAGCGCCTTCCAGCCGACGTCGAACGCTGCGGTGTTCGGCGGAAAATGCACGCCGGAGACGAGCGTGTCGGTCGAAACGACGAGTTCGTGGCCGGGCCGCGGCGCAAGTATCGCCGCGTCGTCGCCGATGCCGAGGACGACATCGTCGCGCGTGTTTGAAACGCGCGACCGGATTTCATCGATCAGCGCGAATTCGCGCATCAGCGCCCGCGGTATTCCGTCGTGCGCCACTGGCCCGCGAGCTTGTCGAGCACGCCGTTGACGTAGGTGTGGCCGTGGTCGGCGCCGAAGCGCTTGGTCGTTTCGATCGCCTCGTTGATGACGACGCGATACGGCACGTCGATGCGATACCGAAGCTCGTAGGCGCCCAGGCGCAGCGCGGCGCGTTCGATCGGGTCGACCTGCGCGACTTCGCGGCCGAGAAACGGCAAGAGGCCCGCGTCGAGTTCGGCGCAGTGCGATTCCACGCCGCGCACGAGGTCTTCGAAGTATTCGAGGTCGGCGACTTCCATGTCCTGCTCGTGGCGGAACTGGTCGATCACCGTGCCGATCGCGCTGCCGGACAGCTGCCACGCGTACAGCGCCTGCAGCGCGCGGCGACGTGCGCGCGAGCGCGCCTGGAGATCCACACCTTCGGGTTTGCGCGACGAATTCACAGCTTGCTCCACAAATCAGCCATTTCCACAGCGGCGAGCGCGATGTCTTCGCCTTTGTTGCCGTGCGCGCCGCCGGCGCGCGCTTCGGCGTCGGCGTACATCTCGACCGCCAGCACGCCGTTCAGCACCGGCACGCCGTGGTCGAGCGCGACGCGCATGAGGCCCTGCGCGCAGCCGTCGGCGACGTGTTCGTAGTGGCGCGTATCGCCGCGCACGACGCAGCCGAGCACGAGGATGCCGGCGTAGCCGCCCTTGCTCGCCAGCCGCGCGACCGCGACGGGCAGTTCCCACGCGCCGGGCACGCGCACGACGTCGATCGCCGCGTCGCTCGCGCCGTGTTCGCGCAGCACGCGCTGCGCGCCCGCGACGAGCGGATCGACGATGCGGGGGTTCCAGCGGCTCGCGACGATCGCGAAACGCCGGTCGGCGGCGACGCGCAGGTCGCCGGAAATCTCGGGCATGGGAGGGCCGCGCGGTTGAACGGGGGCCGCTAGTTTACCCGACTTGATGCCCGACCACTTCGAGGCCGAACCCGGCGAGCCCGACGAGGCGCCGCGCGGGGCCGAGCACGGTCAGGCGCCTGACGCCCAGGTCCATCAGGATCTGCGCGCCGAGGCCGTGGCGGCGCCATTCCTGCACGGCGTCGGTTTTCGCGTCGGCCTTGGCCGTCGCGCGCACGCGCCGCGTCAGTCGATCGAGCACCGCGGCGGCGTCTTCCGGCTCGGCCAGCACGAGCACGACGCCGCGATCGGCGTCGGCGATGCGGCGCAGCGCGGCCGTCACGGTCAGGCCGAGGTCGTCGCGCGTGAGGTGCAGCACGTCGCTCAGCGTGTTGCGCACATGCACCCGCGTGAGCACCGGCGCGCCGTCGTCGATCGCGCCGCGCGCGAGCGCGAAGTGCAGCGAGCGCGAGAGCAGGTCGCGATACGCGACGAGGCGGAACGCGCCGAACTCGGTGTCGACGGTTTCGTCGTGCACGCGCTCGACGGTTTTTTCGGTTTCGAGGCGATAGCGGATCAGGTCGGCGATCGTGCCGATGCGCAGGCCGTGCTTTTTCGCGAACGCTTCGAGCTGCGGCCTGCGCGCCATCGTACCGTCGTCGTTGAGCACTTCGACGAGCACGCCGGCGGGTTCGAGGCCCGCGAGCGCCGCGAGATCGGTCGCGGCCTCGGTGTGGCCCGCGCGCGTCAGCACGCCGCCCGGCTGCGTCGTCAGCGGAAAGATGTGGCCCGGCTGCGTCAGGTCGTGCGCGCGCGCGTCCGGGCGCACGGCGGTGCGCACGGTGTGCGCGCGGTCGTACGCGGAGATGCCGGTCGTGACGCCTTCGGCCGCCTCGATCGACACCGTGAAATTGGTGTGGTGCGGCGACGTGTTGTCGACGACCATCGGCTTCAGGCCCAGCTGGCGGCAGCGCTGCGGCGTCAGCGACAGGCATACGAGCCCGCGCGCCTCGCGCACCATGAAGTTGATGTCTTCGGGCCGCACTTTTTCGGCGGCCATGATCACGTCGCCTTCGTTCTCGCGGTCTTCGTCGTCGAGAATGACGACCATGCGGCCGGCGCGGATGTCCTCGATGATGTCGGGGATGGTGTCGAAGCTCATCAGATAGTTCCCTGCTGCAGCCGCTCGACGTAACGCGCGACCATGTCGACCTCGATGTTCACGGCGGCGCCGGGAGCGAGGTCGGAAAAAGTGGTTTTTTCCACGGTGTGCGGAATGAGGTTGACGCCGAAGCGCGCGCCGTCGACTTCGTTCACGGTGAGGCTGACGCCGTTGATCGCGACGGAGCCCTTCGCGGCGATGTAGCGCGCGAGTTCCTTCGGCGCTTCGAACACCCAGCGCTGCGACCGCGCGTCCGGCGTCACCGACACGACGCGGCCGACGCCGTCGACGTGGCCCGACACGAGATGCCCGCCGAGGCGGTCGGCGAGGCGCAGCGCCTTTTCGAGATTGACGCGGCTGCCGGCGACGAGTGCGCCGAGCGTCGTGCGCGACAGGGTTTCGGTCGAAACGTCGGCGGCGAAGCCGGCGGCATCGAGCGCGACGGCCGTGAGACACACGCCGCCGACGGCGATGCTGTCGCCGAGCGCGACGTCCGCGAGGTCGAGATCGCCCGCGTCGACGACGAGACGCGTATCGCCGCCGACCGGCTCGAGCGCGCGCACGCGGCCGACGGACTGGATGATTCCGGTGAACATCAGGCGTTTCCTGGCCGCAACAACAGGCGGATATCGTGGCCGACCTGCCGTTGTTCAACCACCGCGAGATTCCGGCGCATGCGCATGTCGTCGATGCGCGGCAGGCCCACGAGCGGCCGGCCGGCGTCGCCGAGCAGCGTCGGCGCGACGTACAGCAGCAGCTCGTCGACGAGCCCGGCCGCGACGAGCGCGCCGGACAGCGTCGGCCCGGCCTCGACCTGCACTTCGTTGAGGCCGCGCTGCGCGAGCGCACGCAGGGTAGCGTCGAGGTCGAGCCGCCCTGCCGTTGCGGCGACGGCGAGCGTTTCAACGCCGGGAACCGAGGCGCCGCGGCCGTGCACGATCAGTGTCGGCGCGCTCGCGTCGCGCACGCGCGCGGCGGCCGGCGTGCGCGCGGCGCGGTCGAGCACGACGCGCAGCGGCGGCGCGAAGTCGATGCCGTCGGGCAGTCGCACGGTCAGCTGGGGATCGTCCGCGAGCACGGTGCCGACGCCGGTGAGGATCGCGCTCGACCGCGCGCGCCAGCGCTGCACGTCGGCGCGCGCGGCCTCGCCGGTGATCCATTTCGACGCGCCGTTCGCGAGCGCGGTGCGGCCGTCCAGGCTCATCGCGAGTTTTACGCGCACCCACGGCCGGCCGCGCTGCACGCGCGACAGAAAGCCGCGGTTGAGTTCGCGCGCGGCATCGGCGAGCACGCCGTGCTCGACCGCGACGCCGGCGTCGCGCAGCCGCGCAAGGCCGGTGCCGGCGACGGCCGGGAACGGGTCTTCGATCGCCGCGACGACGCGCGCGACGCCGGCGGCGATCAGCGCGTCGGCGCACGGCGGCGTGCGGCCGTGGTGCGCGCACGGCTCGAGCGTGACGTAGGCGGTCGCACCGCGCGCGGCGTCGCCGGCTTCGCGCAGCGCGAACACTTCGGCATGCGGCTCGCCGGTGCGCCGGTGCCAGCCCTCGCCGACGACGCGCTCGCCCTGCGCGATGACACAGCCGACCCGCGGGTTCGGCATCGTCGTATACAGACCGCGCTCGGCCAGACGCAGCGCGCGCGCCATCATCGCGTGATCGAGCCCGCTCATCAGGATTTCTTGCGCGACGGCGGCGGCGGCGTGGTGTTGCCGAGCAGCGGCAGCTGCAGGCCTTCGAGCACCGGCAGGTCGCGTTCGAGTTTTTCGATTTCCTCGCGGAACGCCTGCACGTCGGCGAAGCGGCGATAGACCGAGGCGAAGCGCACGTAGGCGACCGAATCGATGCGGCGCAGCTCGTCCATGACCCATTCGCCGATGCGGCGCGACGGCACTTCGCGCTCGTTCACCTGGCGCAGGAGGCGCAGGATGTTGCGCACGACCTCGTCGACGGCGTCGCTCGGCACGGGCCGCTTCTGCAAAGCGCGCTCGACGCCGCTCTTGAGCTTGTGCTCGTCGAACGCCTCGCGCCGCCCGTCGCTCTTGACGACGTGCGGCAGCTTGATCTCGGCCGTTTCGAACGTGTTGAACCGTTCGCCGCACGCGGGACACTCGCGCCGGCGCCTGACCGTGGAACCGTCCTCGGTCAGGCGCGAATCGATTACGCGCGTGTCTTCGTGCTGGCAGAACGGGCAATGCATGATGTGTCGATACTACCCGCCGGCGTTCCCTTTGTGATCATCCATACACGGGGAAAGCGCGGCATTGTGCAGTCACGGCGTCGCGCACGCGCGCGAGCACCGCGTCGTCGTTCGGCGCGTCGAGCACGTCGCACAGCCAGTTGGCGAGATCGGTGCACTCGGCCTCGCCGTAGCCGCGCGTGGTCACGGCCGGCGTGCCGATGCGCACGCCCGACGTCACGAACGGCGAGCGCGGATCGTTCGGCACGGCGTTCTTGTTGACCGTGATGTGCGCCTTGCCGAGCGCCGCTTCGGCGTCCTTGCCGGTCACGTCGCGGCCGATCAGGTCGATCAGCATGAGATGGTTCTCGGTGCCGCCCGACACGATGCGGTAGCCGCGCGCCTGGATCGCCGCGGCCATGGCCTTGGCGTTCTTCACGACCTGCTGCTGGTACGTCGTGAACTCGGGTTCGAGCGCTTCCTTGAACGCGACGGCCTTCGCCGCGATCACGTGCATCAGCGGGCCGCCCTGCGTACCCGGGAACACCAGCGACTGGAATTTCTTTTCGAGCTCTTCGTTCGCCTTGGCGAGAATGATGCCGCCGCGCGGGCCGCGCAGCGTCTTGTGCGTCGTCGACGTCACGACGTCGGCATGCGGCACGGGATTGGGGTAGACGCCCGCGGCGACGAGACCGGCGACGTGCGCCATGTCGACCATGAAGTACGCGCCGACCGACTTGGCGATTTGTGCCATGCGCGCCCAGTCGACCACCTGCGAGTAGGCGCTGAAGCCGCCGATGATCATCTTCGGCTTGTGCTCGGTCGCCAGGCGCTGCATGTCGTCGTAGTCGATCCTGCCGGTGGCGAGGTCGATGCCGTAGGGCACGATGTTGAACAGGCGGCCGCTGAAGTTCGCCTTGGCGCCGTGCGTGAGATGGCCGCCGTGGGCGAGGTTCATGCCGAGCACGGTGTCGCCCGGGTTGAGCAGCGCGAAGTACACGGCGGCGTTGGCCTGCGAGCCCGAATGCGGCTGCACGTTCGCGTAGTCGGCGCCGAACAGCTGCTTGACGCGGTCGATGGCGAGCTTTTCGGCAATGTCCACAAATTCGCAACCGCCGTAGTAGCGCTTGCCCGGATAGCCTTCGGCGTACTTGTTCGTGAGCTTGGTGCCCTGCGCCTCGAGCACGCGCGGACTGGCGTAGTTTTCCGAGGCGATGAGCTCCACGTGGTCTTCCTGGCGCTGCCCTTCGGCCGCGATGGCGTCGGCCAGGGTGTCGTCGTAGCCGCGGATGCGCATATCATGTTTGAACATAGGAAGGGCGCCGGGTCGGGAAAGAGACCGTAAATTCTACGGTTTCACGAGTCGAAAGTCCCATAACACCTGGTTGTCAGACCCCTCAGGCGCCGCCGCATTCGGCGAATTGGCGCGCCCGGGCTTAGGAGTTCGCATGAGCGTCGTCAATCCCACTCTCGTCAACAACGAAGTTGCCCGCGCCTACGGCCTGCTCGGCGGCGGCAAGCCCGCCGATGCCGAAAATGCGGTACGCGCGCTGATCCAGGCCGAACCCGAGGCGGCCATCGCCTACGTGCTGCTCGGTCATCTGCTGCGGTTGCGCGGAGACCTCGCGCAGGCCGCGAGCGCGCTCGAAACCGCGCGCAGGCTCGATGCGTCGATCGCGCAGGGACACGCCGAGCTCGGCCTCGTCTACGCCGAAGCCGGCCACGCCGCGCGCGCCAGGCCGCTGATCGCGCAGGCGCTGGAGCTCGCGCCGCGCGACGCGAACATGCACTGGATCGCCGGCCAGGCCGCGGCGCTCGACGGCAAGGCCAGCATCGCCGAACAGGCGTTCGCGCAGGCCGAACGGCTCATGCCCGGCATCGGCGCGCACCGCTATTCGCTCGGCATCGCGGCGCTGCGCGTCGACCGTTACGTCGCCGCGCGCATCCATCTGTCGGCGGCGTCGCGGCGCGACCCGAAGTCGGCCGCCGCGTGGGCCAATCTCGGCGCCACGCTGGCCGCGCTCGGCAACGTCGAAGACGCGATCCAGGCAATGACGCGCGCGCGCGCGTTGCGCCCGGCCGATGCGCAGCTCGCATCGCTGCTGGCGCGCGTCGCGGTGCAGGCCCCGACGGTTTCGCCCGAAGCGAAGGTGACCGCCTGCCGCGACGCCGCGGCGCTCGATCCGACGAACGACGACGTGGCGATGCTGCTCGTCAGCGCGCTGGCTCAGGCATACCGCTACGCCGAGGCGAAGGACGTCGCGCGCGCCGTGGTCGAACGCGATCCGCGGCATCTCCTCGCGCATTGGCTGTCGTTCCAGCTGCCGTCGCGGGTCGCGTTCGACACCGAAGAAGAACGCGACGCGTATCCGGCGCAATGGCGCGACGGCATGGCGGCGTTCATGACGCGCGCGAACGAACGCGGCGCCGCCGCGGCGTGGGCCGAGGCGGTGCTCGACAGCGTCAGCAACTACTACCTCACCTATCGCCCCGAACCGCTCGTCGACGAGCACCGCGCGAACGCGCGGGCGACGCGCCTGCTCGTCGAGGCGCTGGGTCTTGCCGCGCACGAACGCGCGGTCGCGCCCGTGACGCGCACGCGCCGCCGCATCGGCATCGTGTCGCCGCATCTGCACGCGCATTCGGTCAGCAAGGTGTTTTTGCCGATGGTCGCGGCGCTGCCGCGCGACGCGTTCGAGATCGTCGCGTTCTATCCGTCGCCGCGCCCCGACGCCGTCACCGCGCAGTGGCGCGAACGCGCCGACGTCTTCGTCGACGGCGATCTGCCGCTCGCCGAATGGGCCGCGCGCATCGCCGCGAGCGATCTCGACGTGCTCGTGTATCTCGACATCGGCATGCATCCGATCATGAACGCGCTGACCGCGCTGCGCCTCGCGCCGGTGCAGGCGGCGGCGTGGGGCCACCCGGTCACGACGGGTTCGACGGCGATCGACTATTTCCTGTCGGCCGACGCGATGGAACCGTCCGATGCCGACACGCACTACGTCGAACGCCTCGTGCGCCTGCCGCGTCTCGGCACGACGTTTGCGGCGCCGCAGGTTGCCGTCTCGCCGTTCCGCGACCGCGAGACGATCGAACTCGCCTGCGTGCAGAACGCCGCGAAGCTCGCGCCGCGCTACGACGCGCTGTGGGCGCGCATTCTCGCGCAGTGCCCGAATACGCGGCTGTCCGTGTACTGCGGCCTGCCGACGTTCGTCGCCGACGGCCTGCGCGAGCGGCTGACGCGCGCGCTCGCGGCGGCCGGGGTCGATCCGCAACGTTTGACGGTACATCCGCTGCTGGCGCCCGACGCGTTCGATGCGGCGCTGGGCGACGTCGACGTGCTGCTCGACTCGATGGATTTTTCCGGCGGCATCACCGGCTTCGAATGCCTTGCGCGCGAGCTGCCGATCGTCACGCTGCCGGGGCCGTGCATGCGCGGACGCCAGACCGCCGCGATGCTGCGGCAGGCCGGCGCGGACGACCTCGTCGCGCGCGACGAGGACGACTACGTCGCGATCGCGGTACGGCTGTGCAACGACGCGCAGGCGCGCCGTGCGGCGGTCGAGCGCATCGCGAGCGGCAAGGCCGCGCTGTTCGACGACGCGGGCGTCGCCGAGGCGTTCGCGCGGTTCCTGGAACAGGCGCAGCCGCCGGCCTGACGGCACCGGGCCGGCGCGCGCCGCGCGCTGGCCCGCGGGACGCGCATCGACGATAATCGGCGGTCTTTCCGCCTACCGGATACGTCGTCCCATGCAATACATCTACACCATGATCGGGGTGAGCAAGGTCGTGCCCCCGAAGCGCGAGATCATCAAGGACATCTCGCTGTCGTTCTTCCCCGGGGCGAAGATCGGCCTCCTGGGCCTCAACGGCTCGGGCAAGTCGACGGTGCTGCGCATCATGGCCGGCGTCGATACCGACTTCAACGGCGAGGCGCGCCCGCAGCCGGACCTCAAGATCGGCTACCTGCCGCAGGAACCGCAGCTCGATCCGGAAAAGACCGTGCGCGAATCGGTCGAGGAAGGCGTGTCGGACATCCTGCACGCGCAGCAGCGCCTGGACGAGGTATACGCCGCGTACGGCGAGGAAGGCGCCGACTTCGACAAGCTCGCCGCCGAACAGCAGCGCCTCGAAAACATTCTCGCGGTGACCGACGCGCACACGCTCGAGCGCCAGCTCGAAGTGGCCGCCGACGCGCTGCGCCTGCCGGACTGGGACGCGAAGGTCGGCAACCTCTCGGGCGGCGAAAAGCGCCGCGTCGCGCTGTGCCGCCTGCTGCTGTCCAAGCCCGACATGCTGCTGCTCGACGAGCCGACCAACCATCTGGACGCCGAATCGGTCGAGTGGCTGGAAAACTTCCTGCACGACTTCCCCGGCACCGTCGTCGCGGTCACCCACGACCGCTACTTCCTGGACAACGCCGCAGAGTGGATTCTTGAACTCGACCGGGGCCGCGGCATTCCGTGGAAGGGCAACTACTCGTCGTGGCTGGAACAGAAGGACGCGCGCCTGAAGCAGGAAGAAGCGTCCGAAAAATCGCGCCAGAAGGCGATCCAGCGCGAACTCGAATGGGTGCGCCAGGGCGCCAAGGGCCGCCAGTCGAAGGGCAAGGCGCGCCTGAACCGCTTCGAGGAACTGAACTCGGTCGAATACCAGCAGCGCAACGAAACGAACGAGATCTACATTCCGCCGGGCGAGCGCCTGGGCGACATGGTGGTCGAGTTCAAGGGCGTTTCGAAGGCGTTCGCCGATCGCCTGCTGATCGACGACCTGTCGTTCAAGGTGCCGCCCGGCGCGATCGTCGGCATCATCGGTCCGAACGGCGCGGGCAAGTCGACCTTCTTCAAGATGATCACCGGCCAGGAAAAACCGGACAAGGGCGAGATCGTCATCGGCCAGACCGTGCAGATGGCGTACGTCGACCAGTCGCGCGACAAGCTCGACGGCACGAAGAACGTGTGGCAGGAAGTGTCCGGCGGCGCCGACATGATCACGGTCGGCAAGTATCAGACGCCGTCGCGCGCGTACATCGGCCGCTTCAACTTCAAGGGCCAGGACCAGCAGAAGCTCGTCGGCTCGCTCTCGGGCGGCGAACGGGGCCGACTGCACCTCGCCAAGACGCTGATGCAGGGCGGCAACGTGCTGCTGCTCGACGAACCGTCGAACGACCTCGACGTCGAAACGCTGCGCGCGCTCGAAGAAGCGCTGCTCGAGTTCCCGGGTTGCGCGATGGTGATTTCGCACGACCGCTGGTTCCTCGACCGCATCGCGACGCACATCCTCGCGTTCGAAGGCGACTCGCACGTCGAGTTCTTCACCGGCAACTACCGCGAGTACGAGGAAGACAAGAAGCGCCGCCTCGGCGACGAAGCGGCGAAGCCGCATCGGATGCGGTACAAGAAATTGGCGTGATGCGTGGAAGCGGCGATGGCGGGATTCGTCGCGCACGGGAAGGAACGGTCATCCCCGCAAAAGCGGGGATAAGCATAAACCGCCGGTTGGGCATTGGCATTGCCTCGGGCTTCGGCATTGGCTTTGGCAGTTGCTTCTGGCGGCAGGAAGCCGCCCGCTTCACCCGGGGCCCCGTTGGTCGCGGCGAGATTGCGGAGGAGAGCCCGCAGGGTCGCGCGCAGGAAGCGCGCGAGTTCGTTGCAGGGCCATGGATGGCCCTTCAACGAACCCCGGAGCGATCTCGCGGAGTCGGAGGGCAGGATGCCCGTAGACCGCGGCCAAGGATTAGGAGCTGGATCCCGGCCTACGCCGGGATGACGAGCGAAAGGCGGAGATCAAAGGCTGGATCCCAGCTTTCGCTGGGATGACGAGCGAAAAGGCGAGCGAAGCGACGAGCGAAAAGACGAGCGAAGCGACGAGCGAAAAGACGAGCGAAGCGACGAGCGAAAAGACGAGCAAAGCGCGTCAGCCAGCCCCCGCGCGCGCCTGCGCGCCCACACCCCGCGCCACCACAGCCCCGGCAACAGCAGCGCGAAACGCGCCCACAACCCGAGCCACACGATGCCGCGCACGAACGGATTGCCCGCCGCGCGATCGAACTTCGCGAACCATCGCCACATGCCGCGGTGCTTGTGCCACGCGACGAATACCGGCCGGCGCCGGCTCGATCCGCCCTTGCCGTGCACGACGCGGATCGTTCCCGCATACACGACCTCGCGGCCCGCGTCGCGCACGCGGCGGCACAGGTCGAGGTCTTCACAATGCAAGAAATAGCCTTCGTCGAAGCCGCCGAGCGCGTCCATCAGCGCGCGCGGCAGGAACATCAGCGCGCCGGAAACCGCTTCGACCGCGACGTCGGCCTCGGCCGGCGCCGCAGGGCTGTTGACGCCCGCGAGCCGCGGCCAGCGTGATTCGAAACGCGCGAGGCCCGTAAGGCTCGCGAGGCTGCGTGCAAGCGTCGGATCGCGACGCCGCGACGCCGGCTCGTCGACGCCGTTTTCGTCCACGACGCGCACGCCGATCAGTCCCGCGCCCGGTCGCGCGGCAAGCAGCGCGCACAGGCGCGCGATCGTGTCGGGTTCGATCAGGCAATCGGGATTGAGCACGAGCACCGCATCGCCGTTCGCCTTGGCGAGCGCGCGATTGACGCCGGGACCGAAGCCGAGATTCGCGCCGTTCTCGACGATGCGCACGCGCGGCTCGTGCGCGTAGCGTTCGGCGAGGCGCGCGACGCTGCCGTCGGACGACGCATTGTCGGAAACGATGAATTCGACGTCGACGGTGCTGGCGAGCACGCGCGCGGCGCAGTCGGCGATGCCGTCGCCGCTGTCGGCGGCGACCACGATCACCGTCGTCAGCGTCGACACACGCTACACGCCGGCCAGCAGACGCTCGCCCTGCTCGCGCGCGTACGACCACAGCGCGGGCCACGCGTCGAACTGGTCGGCGAGGCCGTTGAACTCGCGCGCGAGCGCGGCGGCGCAGCCGGCCGGGTCGATGTCGTCGGACCAGTCGGCCAGGCGCGGCGCGCCCTTGGCGATCAGCGCGCGACCGTTCGCGTCGATGATGCTGCGCACGTCGGCCTGCCAGTAGATCGGCGAGTCGTTCGCCGCCGCTTCGAACTGCTGCTGCAGGCGTTCGATCGCGTCGGCGCGCACGTAGTTGAGGTATTCGCGCAGGTGCGTGACGCGCCGCGCCTCGTCGGCACCGGCGAGGTCGCGGAAGATGCCGGCCAGCAGATGCAGGCGCTGCGCCGGATCGCTCGCGAGAAACGCGCCGAACTGGCGCTGGATGTAGTCGGTCGCGAAGTGGTTCAGGCGCGGCGTCGACGCCTGCAGCGAACGCTGCGAACGGCGGCGCGACTGTTCCTGCACGTGGCCGATGGCGACCGGCAGTTCGAGCACGAGCGCGTCGGGATGGCAGAAGTGCGCGGCGGCCGAGAACAGCGCGTCTTCGCCGCGGCCGAGCGGGTTCGTGCACGGCAGCAGTTCGCTGTTGTCGAACGCGAACGGCGTGAACCACGCGATGCTCGACAGCCGCGCCTGGCGCGTGCCGTGCCACAGGTGCTGCGCCTCGACGTTGGCGAGATACGCCTCGCGGCTGGCGGTGAAATCGGCACGGCCTTCGGCATCGAGCTGGTACAACCACGCCGCGCTTTCCGAACGCGCGCTGCCGTAGGTGCCGTGCATCGTCGCGAGCACCCGCGCGTCGGGCGCCAGGTGCGTCAGGCGCGAGAGCGGCAGGCCGCGCAGCGATTCGCGGTCGAGCTTGTATGCGTCGCGCGCGACGAGATCGCCGATACCGGAACCGCAGGCGTCCAGGTGCAGGGCGAACGGATCGGCGTCGATTTCCTCGCCGGCACCAAGCGCCTCTTCCATGTTGCGGAAGAAGCGCGCGAACGCGCCGCGCGATGGCGCGAGGTCGAGACCGCTCGCGGCGAGCTCGTGGCGCTTGAGCGGCAGACGGTGATCGTCGTCGAACATCACGAAGCGGTCGCCGGCCGACAGCAGCAGCGCGAGGTTCCAGCTGCGACCGCCGCCGAAGTTCGTCGCGCCGGGCTGCGGCAGCAGCAGGCTGTCGATCGCCGCACGCGCCGCCGGCAGCGCCTTGGCGAGCTTGTCGGCGAGGCGCTGGCGCTCGGCCGGACCGATGAAGGTGACCTTGCAGCCGGTCGTGCGCGCGAATTCGCGCACGAGGTCGCGGTGGCGATCGATGCTCGCCTCGGTCGACGAATCGTCGAGCACGACGTAATGACGCGCGCTGCGGAAGCGGCGTTCGTAGTCGGCGAGCGACGCGAGCAGCCGGTCGAGCTGCGCCGGCCGGTCGCATGCGCGGATGAACGCGGCGCGCAGCGGCTTGGACGCGCGCGCGGCGCGACCGTCGCTCAGGCGGCTGACGAAGAGATCGTCCGACACGAGCAGCTCGCGGTCGACGAGGCTTTCGAGCACGGTCTTGACCGCGTCGCGCTGGTTTTCCAGGCCCGGTATCGTCGTCTGTACGCGCGCGACATGCTCGTCCAGCGTGCGGAAGTCGCGGCACTGGTCGAGCGCCTGCAGAACCTGGAACGTCATGACGTGCGCGTCGCCGGTCCGCTTGACCTGGAAAATGCACTCGTTGTTCGACAACGAGGCGACCAGCGCGTCTTCCGACGCGAACAGCGGCGCGTTCGGATCGGGCCGCACGACCGGGCGCTGCAACGGCTGCGGCGTGGCGTCGAAGGAATACTGGAACTGTACGTTGCTGCTCATCGTGTAACCTTGTTGCGCGGCCGTCGCCCCGCCGGGAGTACCCCCGACAGGCGACGCGTATGCGGTGATCGACGGGCGGACGCATCCGCCGTCGTTTGTCCCCTGCGCCGAAGCGTCTGTTGCAGGCCACTAACCTCCGGCGTGTGTCCTATCCCAGCCAGCGCCGCCACCAGGGGCGCCGCGCGACGGCCTTAAGAGCCGTTGTTGTGGGTTCGTTCGCGCCGTCTTCAACCGGCGCCGCAAGCCTCGCGCGCAGTTGCGCGACTTCCCGCTCGAGTTCGGCGATACGGCCCCCGGCGGCCATGTTCTTGCGAATTTCGTGATTGTAGTGCCGATAGACGCTTTCGTCGCGGTCGCCGAACCATGCGCTGCCCGGCAGCGCCGGCAGCGGCCGGCGCGAACACGCGGCGACGTAGTACATCGGCGGGTAGGCGAGGCCCGGCGCAACGCCGCCGTCGGCGTCCGCGGTGAGCATCTGCGCGGGGCCGTCGTCGTCGAGCGACCATAGCGCCGACTGAAACAAGAGGCGCTGTCCGTACAGCCGAACATGCGGAAAGTGCCGGCCGAGCAGCGCGACGAGCTCGTCGCGGTACAGCTCGCGCACGTGGTACTCGTTGCGAAAACCGGCCGCTTCGCTGTACGTCGCCTTGTCCGGCGACGAGATCAGCAGCATTCCGTCGCCGGTCAGCGCACGCGCGAAGCCCTCGAGCAGCGCTTCCTGCGCCTCGACGTGTTCGAGCGTTTCGAACGAAACGACGACATCGACGCTGCCCGGTTCGAGCGCAAGGCGCGTCACGTCGGCCTGCGCAAAGCGCAGGTTCGGCCGGTCGCCGTAGCGCTCTTGCGCGTGCGCGACAGCGGTATCGGCGATATCGAGACCGAGCACGGACGCGGCAGTCCGCGCGAGCAGCGCGCTGCCGTAGCCCTCGCCGCACGCGGCGTCCAGCACGCGCTTGCCGGCGACCAGCGGCTGGGCGAACGCGTAACGGTGGTAGTGCTCGTACCAGATCTCGCGCACGCACTCGGGCGTGAAGCGCTCGCCGGTGAATTCCAGCGCGGGGGTCGGGTTCATGACGGCGGCGTCGCCTGCAGGGGGGCGGCATGTTCCCAGACGTGGGGCAGCCGCACCAGTCCCAGCTCGCGGCTGCGCCCCCGGACCGACAGGCCGCGCTCGACGGTGTCGAACAGGCGCACGCCTTCGGGGTCCATCGGGTGTACGCGGACGGTGTAGCCGCCCGGCAGCAGCGACAGCTGCGGCAGGCGCAGCACGATTCGGTAGTGGTCTTCCGGCGTCGGCGCCGGCTGCACGCCGTCCATGTCGCTCGAGATGCCGTAGACGGGCGTGCCGTCGGCGCGCACGATGCCGACGTGCACGACCGGCACGCGCCCCTCGCGCGAGGCGATCGTGGCTTCCACGAGCAGTTCGGCGCCGTGTTCGACCGCCTGCGGGTGCTCGCTGTCGTCGCCGTTCAGACGCATGCCGGCGACGTGGAACTCCAGACCCTTGGCCGCCTGCGCGTCGCGCGACTGCTTTTCGAGCGCGCCGGTGGACTTGCGCTCGTGATACGCGAGATACGCCTGCGTCACGTCGAATACGTCGCCGCTCGCCTGCACCCTGCCCTCACGCAGCCAGCACGCCTGCTGACACAGCTTCTGGATGTGATACATGCTGTGCGAGACGAGAATCAGCGTGCCGCCCTGGTCGAGGTAGTCCTCCATCCAGCGTACGCACTTCTTCTGGAACGATTCGTCGCCGACCGCGAGCACTTCGTCGGTGATCAGAAGGTCGGGCCGCGTCGCCGCGACGATGCCGAAGCCCAGGCGCACGACCATGCCCGACGAATAGTGCTTGACCGGCTCGTCGATGTAGCGGCCGATGTCGGCGAACGCGACGATCTCGGGCAGTTTCGCGGCGAGTTCGGCGGGATCGAAACCGTGCAGCGCGGCCGACATCGCGATGTTGTCGCGACCGGTGTACTCGGGGTGGAAGCCGGCGCCAAGCTCGAGCAGCGCGCCGACGCGGCCGTTGACGCTGACCGTGCCGTGGCTGGGCGTCAACACGCCGGTGAGCAATTTGAGCAAAGTCGACTTGCCCGCCCCGTTTTCGCCGATGAGCCCGAGCGACTGGCCGCGTCGCACGGTGAGGTCGACGTCGGCGAGCACCGGCGTCGCGGCGCTCGCGGCGCGACCGGTCAACAGCCGCGCCAGCGCGCGCAGGCGGTCGGCACGGCGAAATACCAGCGGGTACTCCTTGCCGAGACCGCGCGCTTCGACGAGCACGGCGCTCACAGGAAATCCTCGAAATGGCGCTCCAGGCGCCGGAAGGCGTAGCGTCCGACGATCACGGCCAGCGCGACGCAGACGAGCGCCCAGACGATCGCGCGCGCGCTCGGCATCGGCATGCCGAGAAACGCCCAGCGGCCGTACTCGGCGAACGCTGCGTAGGGATTGAAATCGAACAGCCCGCTCCATTCGCGCAGCAGATCGCGCGAATAGAACACCGGCGACAGGAACATCCACACCATGAGGAGCTGCGGCAGCGCCGGCGCGATGTCGCGCACGAACACCTGCAGCGCGGACAACAGCAGCGCGAGACCGATCGCGAAGACGAACAGCAGCGCGAATGCCGGCAAATACAGCGCGAGCCCGAGCGGCGCGATCGCGACGCCGGCCAGCATCATCGCGACCAGCAGCGCGGCGAAGCCGACGCCGTGGATCGCGAAACTCGCGAACACCGGCGCCAGCACGAGCGCCGCGCGCGGCAGCGCCACCTTGCCGATCAGGCTGGCGTTGTCCTGGATCGCCGTCGTCGCACGCACGACGCTCTCGGAGAACGCGATCCACGGCCACATCGCGACGACAAGGAAAGGCACGAAGCCCGGCGCATCGCGCCCGGGCACGGTCGATTTCATGACGTAGCCGAAGACGAACGCGTACACCGCGAGCTGCACGAGCGGCTGGAACAGCGCCCACAGACCGCCGCTGAAGCTGCCGAGATAGCGGTTGCGCAGGTCGCGCCGCGCCAGGTGCAGCGCGAGCGTCAGCGTGTTGGAAGCGGACGAAGTCGCCGGGGTCATGATGTCGTTTGGCCGAACGGGGGGCCGGGCGGCGGTCGGCCGTCCGGGAAGTGTAGCGAGTTGGCGCGTGGCCGAACGGTTCGACGCGTTTCGGGCCGCGGCTGCCGGTTGCGATGCGTCGCCGCGGCTGCGGCATCGGATTGCACGCGGCGACCTTCGGAGCCGACACGCCCGGCCATGGACGGCGTCAGGGCATCGGCCGTCGCGGACCGGTCGCGCGACCGGTCCGCGAGTGCATCGATTACTGCGAAATCGCGTCGTTCGCGGCTTCCTGCTCCGGCGTCGGCGGCGTGACGACCTGCCCCGGCTTCAGATAGCGCGTGCGCAGCGACATCACCGCATCGGCGTTCGCGTCCATCGGACGGTTGCGGATATCGTCGGTATGGCCGCGAATCTGCGCTTCGTACCACTTCGAGCGCAGCTCCTTGATGATCTTCGCCGACACTCTTTCGTACGGCGGCAGGACGTCGGGCTTGCGTTCGACGAGTTTCAGGACATGGAGTCCGAACGGCGTGGTGACGATCGGCGAGATCTCGCCCGGCGTCTTGAGCTTGCGCGCCGCTTCCGCGAACGCCTCGGCGTAGTTTTCGGAGCCGGCATCGAAGATGCGCCCCTGGTTCTGCGCCTTGCTTTCGTCTTCCGAATATTTTTCGACGAGCTTGACGAAATCGTCGGGCTTTGCCTTGGCCTGGCGCTCGACCTCGGCCGCGATCTCGTAGGCCTTCTTCTGGTCGTGCTTGTCCGTGCTGATCAACACGTGCTCGACGGTGATTTCGCCCTTGACGGTATATACGTCCTTGTTCGCCAGGTAGCGCTCTTCGGCCTGCATCGCGAAATCGGGCTCCTTGAGGCTGTCGCGGAACTCGGTCAGACGCGCGCGGGACAGCGTTTCCATCGTCGCCAGCGCGACCTGCCGCTGAATCTCCGGCTTCTTGTCGAGGCCGTTCTTGACCGCCTGTGCCGCGAGCTGCTTCTGCACGAGCATGTTGCGGATCATCGTTTCCAGGCGCTTGGGGCTGTTGGCATAGCCCGCGCGATTGTTCTCCGGAATCCGCTCGACGAACGCGTCGATATCGCCGAGCGTGACTTCGACGCCGCCCTGACTCGCAACGACGGTTTTGACGTCCTTGGCCTCATCGGCCCAGGCCGTCGATGTGGAAAGCACCAATGCGGCAATCGCTAAGCGTCGAATCATGATTTTCTCTGTCCGGAAATGAAAAAAGATGGGCGCGTCTAGCGCGCCCATCTGACCGTGTCGGTCGACTAAAGTTGCGGGATCAGAAGTTGCCCGGCCCGTTCTGGATCGAGTTTCCGCAGATACCGAGCGGGCAGGTGCTCGTGCCCGGGTTCGCAAGGTCGGCGTGGATCACGTGCATGTAGTACGTCTCGCCCGGCACCATCGGGCAGCTGGCCTGGAAGTCCGGACCGGACGTATACGTGGTCCAGAAGAAGGTCGCCGATCCGTTCGCATTGTTCAAAATGCAATTCGGGGAGATCGCGCTCGTCGGCGCGAGGTCGCCGCAGGTCTTGCTGATCTTGATCGTCGTCGTACCGAAGTAGTTCGTGTCGACCAGCGTGAAATAGCCGTACCTGCCGTTCGCGCCGCTCGGGTAGGTGGACGGAACCGTGTACTGCAGCGCAACGAAGTTGTTGTTGCTGATCTTGATGCGCTGCTGCAGGTTGCGGCGACCCGGCCACAACGTCGGCGAGCCGCCCGCGGCGTTGTAACCGAAGACGTTCTCGAACTTCGAGACGTCGACCGAACCGCGGCACACGGTGCCACCCGCGTCACAGACTTCGGCAAACAACTGACGCGTCAGGCCGGCCGGTGCCGAACAGCCCGTCGCCGTCGATGCAACGGTACTGACCGTGCTCGTTACCGGCGTCGCGTTGTTGTTTTTGTAGCATTTGAGCTGGAACTTGTACGTGCCGTTGACCGAGGCAGTGAACGACTGCGGATGCGCGATGTCGCACGTCGCCGCCGAATTGCAGATCTGCGGAGGGGTGGTGGCGTTCACCGGCCAGCCCGCATACGTCACCGGCAGGAGGCTGCCCTCGGTGGTGCAGTAGTCGGCATCGGCGCGCCAGTTCAGCGAGAGCGTCGCACCGGTCGTCACGCTGGCGGGAATGTCGCCCTCGAGCGTATCGCGGAACGACGGGGTGCCCGGCGGCGTCACGACGGTCGTCGGACAATCCGTTCCGAACGTGCCTTTGGCGGCCAGCGACGTGTCGCTGTTCATGGTCACGGCGCCGTTGGTCGTGAAGATGCAAGTCTTCTCGGCGCCACCGCCGGCGGGGTCGTATTTCAATTGCATCACGACCGACTGTGCGCCGACGGAACCGGCAACAACCGCCATAAGCAGCGTGGAAATGGTGATAAAGGTGCGCTGAAAGAGCATTGCAAGTTCCCGAGAGGCTTTAAACCGAATTGTAACGACCCCCTGTCTGCCGTTTGCAAACGGATCGTTAAAGCTCTGCCCGACAGTACGGAGGATTTCCCTCCATTCGCGACAGGCCGGCGTAGTCTGCGCCTTCCCGGCGGTAGCGCCAAGTCTCGCGCCGGAGATCGGCGTTGCGCGGCTCTGCGCCGTGCGCGCGATCGCGATGTCGCCATGCCGCGTACCGATTTGCGCAAGAAGCGCGACCAGGATCGGACGGTTTCGTCGGCACGAAAAGAGAGAGGGGCCCGAAGGCCCCTCTCGTTACACACTTAACGCGTCATCAATCCCGAAGGATCGATTACGAGCAAGCCGGGCCGCCCAGGGCGTCGCCGACCTGGCAGGAACGGCTGGCGCGATGACGGAACAGGCCGCTGTAGTTCGCGAGCACGCCCGGGGTCTGGTTGCGGTTGACGTAGTTAACCGCTTCGAAACCCGTGACCGGGAGGCCGTTGAACACTTCGCCGTCGATCGACGGGCGAAGCTGGTGACGTTCCGCACCCGGGTTCAGGTCGATGCGCGCCCAACCGGACGTGTAGCTGCCCGGATTGACGTTCGTGACCAGCGTCGAACCCAGCACGCCCGACTTGGTCGGAGCGGCCGAACCCGGCGGCAGGGCGAGGAAGCTGATGACGTTCACTTCCTTACACAGCGAGGACGGCGGCTGGCCCGGGGGCGGCGGCGAGAAGCCCGGCTGCGGACCCGTCGGGGTGCGCTCTTCGCGGTCATACACGGCGACGCCGACCTGGGTGCAGGACTGGCCGAGGCCGTTGCGCTGCGGGACAACCTGACCGAAGCGGTAGACGAACGGACGGATGCCGCTGCCCGACGCGCCGATGATCTGCGGGTCGACGTAGAAGCGCTTGGTCGGGAAGGTCACGACCCAGTCGGTGTTCGAACCGGCGAGGCTGTCAACGTTGTACTCGTTGAAGATCGCGTCGGACGTGAACACCGCGGAGACCGCGTCGATCGCCGGGTTGGTGTTGGACTGACCGGCGGTGCGGTTGTACGCAGCCTGGATCAGCGCGCCATCGTCGAACACGTAGGCAACGGCCGTCGAAGCGGTCGAGCTGGCCTGCGCGATGGACGGCTGGACCGATTCCGAACCCGAGAACAGGTCTTCGATCGTGTAGCCATCGAGAGCGTCGGCGTTGTACGAGAAGAACGTACCCTGCCCGGTGTTGACGATCGCGCCGGCGCCGAACAGACCGCCCGTCGGGGGCAGCAGGTCAGCGTCGCCCACGTCGAGCGCAGCGGCGACGTCGCAGTCGTCCGGCACGCCGTTGATGTGGGTCACGGCATCGGCGGTGTCGCCGACGACGTCGGACATCGAGATCAGTTCGATGTGACCTTCACGCGTACGCTCGATACCGGTCGGGCCGGTGTCGTCGTTGCCGCCGTTGGCCGGCGAACCGCCCGAGTAGGCGTACGGCAGGAACGCGGCGTACTTGCGGCCGTCGCCCAGGTCGCCCCAGAACGCGGTGTTCAGCTGCGGATCGACGCAGCTCTTGTCGCTGGTGGTGATACCGGCGCCGGCGCTGGCGCCCGGCAGACCGGCGTCGGCCAGCGCGAAGATCGCACCGGTCCACACGTCGAAGCGCGACAGGAACAGGTTGAAGTCGAGGACTTCGCGAGAGTTGTGACCCTCGAGGAAGCGAACCTTGACCGCCTTCGCGATGTTGGTGGTGTTGACCACCGAGATCAGCGTCGACTGACCTTCGTTAACCGTGTAGTACGGGTAGATCAGGACTTCGCCGATGCCATCCGGGTTCAGCTCGACGGCGTTCGCGAGTCCGGCGATACCGGCGACGCCGGCGATGCCGGCGACGACTGCGGTCGTCAGATTGTTTCTTTTCATCACAACACTCCTAAATGAACCACAGGGCTTTGCTTAAGGCCCGTCATGCTCCGCAGCAGCGGTTTTGGCCCGCCTTTTTTGGGCATGAATAGGCAACAGCGCGGCAATGCTAGAACAAAGCCCAAAGCAACGCAATCCCGATCGGAACGCCTTTTTGCCTTGGGGGTACCGCGTTTACTTCTCGGGCAAGTGATACCACACACCCTTGATTCGAATCCACTTTTCCTTCTCGCCGGAGACGCCTTCCACCGGCCCCGGAATGCCCGCAGCGATACGCAGTTCATAGACGAGAAGGAGGTAAACGGTGCAGGTGTTCTCGTCCTCGCACTCCTTGCGCATGAACTTGATCGACTTCCACACCACCGGACGGCTTCCCATCGAGATGATGTACGGCTCTTTCGGGTGCGTCTGGCGGTAGCCGGGCGTGAGGTATTCGTAGGCGTCGCCCGAACGGTGCGCGATCAGGTCTTCCCAGCGCTGCACGGCGCGGTCTTCGACCGTCGCCTTCGCGGACGAACCCTTCTTCACGTTGCCGGGCGAGCACGCCGCCGCAAGCACCACCATCGCCGCCAGCGCGAGAATGCGCAGGATCTTGAACATCGGAGCTGTCATTATTTGTCCTTCTTGTTGCCGAACGCGCCTTCGATCGTATCGCCGCCGGCGCCGCGCAGCGGTGCCAGCGACTTGAACCGCTTCTGGTATTCCTCGGTGATGTCGCGCGCTTCGTTGGAGTTGCTGACCACGCGCGGCGTGATCAGGATGATGAGTTCGGTTCGATCGTTGTCGCGTTTGGTAGTTCCGAACAACCGGCCCAGCAGCGGAATTTTCGACAGGCCCGGAATACCGTCCTTGGCACGCGATTCGTTTTCGCCGATCAGGCCGCCGAGCAGCACGGTCTGGCCGCTCTGCACGGCGATTTCCGTTTCGATCTCGCGCTTGGAAACCGTGTAGTTGCCGGTCGCGTCCTGCGTGCCGGGCTTGGACACCTCCTGCCCGACTTCCATGTATACGAGCCCGCCCGGATTGACACGCGGCGTCACCGTGAGCTGCACGCCCGTGTCGCGGAACTGCACCGAGCCGCTGTTGTACTGCGAGCCCGACGTGCCGGTATTGAAGCCCGGGTTGTAGAACGTCTGCACGACCGGAATCTGATCGCCGACGTTGATCCGCGCTTCCTTGTTGTTGAGCACCATCAGCGACGGCGCCGACAGCGTCTTGGTGTTGGAATCCTTCTCCAGCGCGCGGATCGCGGCTTCGACTTCGTTGTTGGCGAACGCGTAGAAGAACGTGCTCGACGCGTCGCGCGCGGTGCCGCCGCTGCCGAGGCCGATGCGCTGCTTGTTGCCGGGCTGCGAGCTCGTGAACGGACCGCCGCCCTGGTCGGACGTGTTGTTCAGACCGATCAGGCCCTCGAGATACCACTGCACGCCGAAGCTGAAATTGTCCACAAGGCGCACTTCGAGAATCTTCGTCTCGATCTGCACCTGCAGCGGCTCGATATCGAGGCGCTTGATCGCGCTCTGGATGATGCCCCACTGGGTCTGCGTGCCCATGATGAGGATCTGGTTGTTCTCCTCGACCGCGGTGATGCGGACTTCGGTTTCTTCGTCGCCCACCTGGAACGAACCGCCGCCGGCCGCCGCTCCCGTGTTGCTTGCCTGCTGTTGCTGGCGCGTGTTCTCGGCGCGGCGGCTGTTGTCGTTCATGCCGCGTACTTCGACCGACTGCAGGCCCGGCGCGACCGAACCGCGGCTGCTCTTGCGCGACGAGCTCGACGCGCTGCGCTGGCCGGTGAACACTTCGCTCAGCCGATCGGCCAGATCCACCGCTTTGACATTTTTTACGTCGTATACATAGAGCTGCGTGCCGCTTTCGCTGCCGCCCTGGTCGAGCCGGCGCAGCCATTCCTCGGCCTGCGACAGATAGTTCGCATTCGGCGTGATCACGACGATCGAGTTCGTGCGTTCGATCGGCACGAAGCGGAACATGCCGGCCATCGGCGATTCGCCGGTCGCGCCGAAGATCTTGTCGAGTTCCGGCATGATCTTGGCCACTTCGACGTGCGCCACCGGGTACACGCCGACCGACATGCCCTTCAACCAGTCGACGTCGAACGTGTCGATGCTGCGCTGGTAGTTTTCGAGCTCCACCGCGGTGCCGGCCATGATCAGCATGCTGCGCGACGTGTCGACCGACACGAACGCATCGTCCTTGGCGAACGGCTTGAGCAGCTTCTCCATTTCCTTGGGCGACACGAATTGCAGCGGGAACACGCGCACTTCGTAGCCCTTGGCCGCGCCCGGCGGCCCCAGGCGCGCCGTCTGCTTGCCCTTGATCGCGTCCTTGGCCGGCAGCACGGTGTAGCGTCCTTCGCTGAACACGAGCGCGTTGTTCGTCCACGACAGCAGCATCTGCAGGATCGACATCGCCTGCTCGGACTTGATCGGCTTGGACGTCGAGAAGCTGACGTTGCCCTGCACGCCCGGCGCGATGACGTAGTTGAGCTGCAGCAGGTCGCCGAGGATCGCCTTGGCGACGGCCTGGATCGGCTGGTTCTCGAAGTTGAACGTCAGCTGGCCTTCGCCGTCGGGCGTCGACGGCACCGGTGCGCGCGCCGACGCTTCGTTGATGAACTTGCCGTTGCCGATCTCGATTTCGGGCTTCGCCAGCGGCGCGTCGGTGCCGCCGCGACTGAGCGAGATCGGTCCTTCGTCGCGGCCTTCGGCAAGCGCTTGCGCCTTGCGATCGACCTCGGTCTGCACTTTCGGCTTGTCGAGCAGCTCGGCGACCGCGCCGTCGACTTTCTCGCGCTGCTGCGGCGCCGTGGCGCATCCGGCCAATGCGACCAGCGCCGTGACGAGGCTCAGAGTTTGGGCACTTAGACGCACTGGGGTCACTCCGTGTTCTTGTTCGCTTCTTGCTGCTGACGCAGCTTTTCCGCCTGCTCGCGCATCTCGCGGCGGCGCTCTTCGATACGGCGTTGCAGTTCGGCCGCGCGGTCGGCCGGCTGCGCCGGCACGTTCGCGTTCGCCACCGGCGGCGGTGGCGGCGCACCGCCCGGCGGCGGCGACGCGGCGGTCGGCTGTTGCGGCGGCGGCGGTGTCGGCAGGCGCGATGCCGGCGGTGCCACGGCCTTGACCTCGGCGACCTGCAGCTCGACTTCGGCCGTCTCGTCGCTCGCGTTCTTGAACACGGCGCTGCGGTTCTTGATTTCGCTCAGCGTCCACACCTGCTGGTCGCCCGGCAGCGGCATGCCCAGGCGCAGCGAGACCGATTCGTTCTTCGCGTTGTCCTGCACCATCGCCAGACGCACGTTCGGCGTCAGGATGATGCCGGTCAGCGTGACGTTGAGCGGCACGGGCGGCAAATCCGATTTGGCGACTTCCGGCGCCGCCGGCGGCGTCGGCTTGCGGTCTTCGTTGAAGATCGGCCGCTGCTGGATCTCGGCGAACTGCGCCTCCGGCGGAATCGCGACCGGTTCGCCGTCGATGCGGCCGACGCCGGTGACCGGCGGCGGTTCGCTCGAGTCGGCGAGCCAGCTGTAGCCGCGACCGGCGCCCATCCAGGCGAGGATCGCGGCAAGGCCGAGCACGCCGCACGTGCCGGCAAGGCCGTAGGTGACCATCTGGGCGGTGCGGGAGTTCATGCCTTGTCCGCTCCGCGCTTGCGCAGGTAGCCGGTCAGGTTGAAGCGCACGTCGAGCGCGCTCTGCTGCGGCTGGCGCTGGTTCGGCGGCACGTAGCCGTAATTCTGCTTGTAGATCATGAGCTGTTCGACGAACAGGTACGGCTTGCCGCTTTCGAGCTCGTAGACGATCGACGAGAACGGCTCGAGATCGCAGCGCATGCGCACTTGGATCGTCACGCGTTCGTACAGCTCGGGCTTGCCGCCGGACAGGGTCTGGTTCGTCAGCACCTGGCAGCGGTTAGGATCGGTCGCGTGCTGGCTGACGGCCTGCTTCAGGCGCTGGATCAGGTCGGCCGACGCCGCGCTCGAGTCCGACTGCGCGAGAAACGCCTGGTTGTTCTGTTCGAACGTGCGCACGTCGACGAGGCGCTTTTCGATCTGCGGGCGCTGCAGGCTCGTTTCGTGGAAACGCTGCTGCTGCTCGCGCAGGTCGCTCATCTGCGACATGACGTCCAGATGCGGCGCGACGAACCACCAGTGCACGCCCAGGAGATACACGAGCATCGCCACGATCAGCGCGAGCACGACGGCAAGCAGGCGGCCGTTATTGGCTTCCGGCAGCAGACGCATGCTTGTCCTCCTGTTTGGCGCTCGCATCGGCCGGCGCGGCGGCGGGCTTCTCCGGCTCGTACGGCTTCAACTGCGCGACGAGATTGAAACGGTCTTTCTTGAGGCGCGGATCGGGCTGGATCACGCCCTGGAAACTCGGGTTCATGATCACCTTGGATTTCTGCAGCTCGGCGATCAGGCTTTCGGCCTTGTCCGACAGGCCCTGCAGTTCGATGCGTCCGTCCTCGTTGACGTTGAGACGCTCGAGGTACGTGCCGTCCGGCAGACGCTCGGTGAGGTCCTTGAGCAACAGCACCATCGGGATCGCAGAGCGTTTGCGCTGCGCGAGGAAGTTCGCCGAGTCGATCGTTTCCTCGAGCGTCTTGCGCAGCCCGGCGACCTGCTTGGCCTGTTCCTGCGCCGCCTGCACTTCGGCGGTCATCGATTCGAGCGCCTGCTGGCGGTTCGTCACGGTGCGCCCCATCACGCCGAGCGCCAGCACGATCGCGACGGCGACGAGCGCGAGGTTCAGGCGCAGACGCATGTTGCGGCGGCGCGCGCGGCGCTCGGCCGGCAGCAGGTTGATGCCGAGGCGGCGGCCGGTCGACACGTCCTGCCAGCAGTCGACGCCGTCGAGTTCGGTCGCAAGGTTCGCCAGCGGCGCGAGTTCGGCGTCGAGCTGCGCGCGCGGCATCACGACGAGGTCGACGTGCAGCTGGCGCCCGCTCGCGTCGCGGCCGAGCACGCGATAGTCGAAGTACACCTGCTCGGCCTTGAACGGCGTCTGCCGGTCCATCTCGAACGACAGCACCTGGCGCAGATTGTCTTCGGCCGCGGCCGGCAGGCTCAGCGTGCGGCGCAGCGTGCGCGCCGGCGAGATGCAGTAGAACTGGCGCAGCATCGGCTCGTCGATGCTGCCGCGCAGGCGTTCGAACGCGGTGCGCTGCGCGTCGGCGTCCTGATCGAGCCCGATCGTGCCCATGTCGGCCACGCCCTGCCCCGCTTCGCGCCGCACGACGATCGCGCCCGCGTCGGTGTGCAGGAGCAGCGCCTCGCGGCCTTCGGCCAGCGCGTCGCGCCAGCGTTGCGGCAAAAAGGTCGCAAGCTCCCGTCCCCACCACGACAGGAATCGCGGCAGAGGGGTTTTCGCATAGCGCGCCCGCAAGCGGACGAGCTGAGGTTCGAGCACGTCTAGAATGGCCATTACGAGTTTTCGCCGTCGCGCCAGCGCAGTACCGCATACGGTCTGCCGCCCACGCCCGAACCCCCAAGCCGAATCGTGGCTTCCAGCCGGGTGCTGGAGCCGTTCGGGAGTTTGGCGCGGGACTCGATACTATACGTGAGCCCCCCACCCTCCGCCACGACGGGGGTTCCGTCCGGCAGCATCAGGCCGGACGGCGGCGAGCCGGGCTGCAGCGCCTGGCGCTGTTGCAGAATCATCTGTGCGAGTTCCTCGGTCATGCCCGGCAACGCCCTCAACACCTCGAGGGGGGCGTATCCTGCGCTGGGCTGGCTACGGCCGGAATACAGGGTGATGGCTTTCTCGATCTTGTGATAGACGTCGTAGTCCATCCCAAGTACCTGCTGCACTTCGGACACCGTTTCGAACGGCGCGTTCCGCGGTTCGTACTTCAAACCCGCCGATTTGTACTCGGACGACTCCGCGCCGTGAGGTCCGGTCAGGTCGTCGGGATCGCGCCAGTCGACGATCGCGTCGGCGAGCTCCTCGGCACGCCGGTCTTCGACGCCGGACGACACGAACAAGGCCTTGAGCATCACCGCGTCGGCGACGTTGATGTCGATCTTGCCGCTGTCGTCGGTGATCTTCACGTCGACCTCGACGCCTTCGAACGCGAACTTGTAGGGCCGTCCGTCGGCGACCCAGCGCGTCATGAGGTCGGGATTGCGCAGCTCGTAGATCGCGCGATTCATGCCCGCCTCGGCCGCATAGCGCGCCGCGGTGGTATCGAACAGGTGGCGCGCCTGGATGTTTTCGGTGCGCGCGATCACCGAGAACGCCCCGAGCAGGATGCTCATCAGCGCGATGACCCACAGCACCAGTACGAAGGCGACGCCGCGTGCGTTGCGCATGATCACTCCTTCGCCTGCCCGTCGCCCGGGTCGTTGGGCTGGCTGCCCGGCCGGCGCGAGGACTGGAACTGGCGGATGCCGCCGGACGTGTCTAGCACCAGCGGTATGTCCATCGTCGGCCAGACGATGCCCGACTCGGTCGTCATCTCCAGTTCGATGCGCACCATCACCGGGAGCGCCGACGGGTCTTCCCAGTCGTCCGTCCAGTCGTCGAGCTTGCCCTCGTCGTCGTACTTGCGATACAGCAGGCGCCCGTTGCGGATGCCGTCGATCAGCAGCACGGGTTCGAGATCCTTCGTCGACAGCTTGTCGAGGTCGAAGCCGTTCAGCATCTGGTGCGTGAAGAGCAGCTGCATGCCGTTGCGCCCGCGCGCGAGCTCCAGGCTCTGTACGTACGCGCCGCCGCGCGACAGATGGCCGGGCATCGGCGCGACGAAACGCAGGAAATCGTTCTCGCCCTGGAACACGAAGTTCGCGCCGCTGCCTTTTTCCTGGCCGAACGCGAGCGGCAGCGCGCGCGAGATCTCGTGGCGGATGAATTCCTGCGTCACGCGCAGGCGGTTCGTACGGTCGATCGCCTGCTCGCCCGAATGCATCGCGCGCGTCGCGGCGCGGATGCCGCCCATCGCGCCGGCGAGCAGCAGCGCCAGCAGCGTGATCGCCAGCAGCACTTCGAGCAGGGTGAAGCCGGCGCCGGAACGCGGCAGTCGATGCGCGGCCATCAGCCCCCCTTCTGACCGTTCGAGGCGTTGCCGCCGGGGCGCTGGTTGCCGCCGGACTGGCCGCCGCCGAGACGGCTCGTGCCGTTGGCGTTCGGATTGACCGCCCGCAGCGTCGTGAAATGCGCCGAGCGCGGATTGCGCGTCGCGCCCCAGGACACGACGAGGTCGAGCTTGTACAGCTCGATACCGGTAAACGACTCGGTGTCGGCCGCCGCCGCCGAGGCCGACTGACCTTCGATCGGCGGCGGCTCGTACTTGACGATGTCGAGTTCCCAGCGGAACTCGTCGTCGAACTTGCCGCTCTTGTGGCCTTCTTCGAGTTCTTCGCCGATGCCGGCGACGTCGAGGCCGCTCTGCGCCCACAGCGCCGCTTGCGTGTAGTCGGCCGCGAGACGCGCGTTGCGGATCGATGCCGACAGGATGCCCATCAGCACCGCCATGCCGAGCGCGAACACGACGAACGCCGCGACCATCTCGATCAGGCTGAAGCCGGACTGGCGCGCGGGCGCGGCGCGCGGCGCGCGGCGCCGATCGAAGGCGAATGCGTTCATCGGCCCTTGAGCTCCTCGAGCGACACCTCGCCGGTCAGCCAGCCGACGTTGACGCGCCATTCGCGCTCGCCGGCGATGACCGAGATGTGGCCGCCGGTCGAGCTGCCGTCGGGATAGAAGCGGATGCCGCCGGCCCGCGCGGTCGTCAGTTCGCTCTGCGCGGTCAGGAGCTTGATCTCGACCTTGTCGGGAAACTTCACCGCGTCCTTGTTCGGCGCCTGATACGTCATCGCGTCGAGGTCGACGTCGAGCGTCTTCTGCTCGCCTTTGACGATCGCCTGGCCGCGCGTGTAGCGCAGCGCGGCGACGAGGTCGCGGCTGACCGCCTGCAGCTTCGCGCTGTTCAAGCTGTTGCTGACCGTGAACGACGCGACGCTGATGGCGATCGCCATCAGCACCATGACCGCCATCAGCTCCATCAGGCTGAAGCCGGCCGCGGCGCGCTGACGCGGCGCCCGGCACGACGTGCCTGCGCGGGTTCGGATCGGCAAGCGGGTCATGGTTGGCGCCTTGCGTTGCTGTACGGGTCGGCCAGGCTTACTGCCAGTTGCCGTGGTCGGCGTTGTAGTTCTCGCCGCCGGCCTTGCCGTCCTTGCCGAGGAAGACGATGTCGAAGTCGCCGTGTTCGCCCGGCGCCTTGTAGCTGAACTGATGGCCGAACGGATCCTTCAGGTCCGATTCCTTCGCATACGGCGACTTCCAGCCGGCGGCGCCGGACGGCTTGGTGACGAGGTCTTCGAGCTTGGCCGGCGGACTGCCATTGTCGAGCGCGTACGACTCGACCTGCATCGCGAGCTTCGACACCTGGCTCTTGCCGGCGTTCCACTTGCCCTTGTCGACGTTGGTGCCGACCTGGTTGACGACGATGCCGGCGACGATGCCGATCAGCACGATCACCGCGAGCATTTCGAGCAGGCTGAAACCGGCCGCGCGGCGCGCGATGTTGCGATGTGCAAAAGCGTACTTCATGATTTTCTCCAGGATTACTGAACCGAGCCGGCGAGGTTCATGATCGGCAGAATGATCGCCATCATGATCATCGCCACCAGTACCGTCATTACGATCGTCACTACCGGAACCAGCGCGGCGAGCAGCCGGTCCAGCGTGTTCTTCACTTCCACGTCGAAGGTGTCCGCCACCTTCAGAAGCATCGTGTCGAGTTCGCCCGACTCCTCGCCGACCGCGACCATCTGCAGCGCGAGTTTCGGGAATCGCTTGCTCTGGCTCAAGGCGTAGCCGAGGCCGGTGCCGCGCTTGACCTCCTCGGTCGCGCCGGCCACCGCTTCGGACAGCGCCGCGTTGCCCATGACGTTGCGTGAAATCGTCAGCGCAGCCAATAACGGAACGCCGTTCTTGAGCAAAGTTCCCAGCGTGCGCGACAACCGCGCGGTTTCGAGCTTGAGAATCACGTTGCCGGCGACGCGAATGCCGAGCAGTCGCGTATCCATCGCCAGCCGCGTGTCGGGCTGCGCGTACTGCCGCCGCAGCCACGCGGCGCCGGCGAACGCCGCGATGAGGCCGAGCCACCAGAAGTTCTGCAGCACCGTGCCGAGGCCGAACACGATCTTCGTGATCAGCGGCATCTCCACGCCCATGTCCTTGAACATCGGCACGAACTGCGGCACGACGTAAATCAGGAGAATCAGCAGCGACATGAACACCATGCCGATCAGGAACGCGGGGTAGATCATCGCGTTGATGACGTTGCCCTTGAGTTCGCGCGTGCGTTCGAGATAGTCGGCCAGGCGCTTCAACGTGTCGTCGAGCGAACCGCCGGCTTCGCCGGCGCGCACCATGTTGACGTACAGGCGCGAGAAAACCCCGTGCTCGGCTTCCAGCGCGTCCGACAGCGGCGCGCCGCCGCGCACGGTGTCGCGGATGCGCTCGAGCATGCGCTTGGCCTTGTCGGTTTCGGGCAGGTCGAGCAGGATCTGCAGCGCGCGGTCGAGCGGCTGGCCCGCGCCGAGCAGCGTCGCGAGCTGCTGCGTGAACTGCACGACCTGCGCGCCGCTGAACGCCGAGCGGCGCGTCAGCGCCGCCAGGAGGCTCGACGACTCGCCCGCGTCGGCCGCGCGCGCGTCGAGGGGAATATTGCCGGCGTCCTGCAGCTTGGCGATGACTTCCTCGGTCGAGGCCGCTTCCATCTGGCCTTCGAGGGTCTCGCCCGCGGGCGTTACGGCTTTGTAGCGAAATAGCGCCATGAAAACTCGGAGTCGTTACGTGGATTGCCGCGTCACAGGCGCGGAACGGATCAACCTTCCTGCGTGACGCGCAACACTTCTTCGATCGTGGTGACGCCGGCGAGCGACTTGACCAGGCCGTCCTCGTACATGTTGCGCATGCCCTCGGCGCGCGACTGCGCCTCGAGCTCGCCCATGCCCGCATGCTGCATCACGAGGCGGCGCAGCGGATCGGACATGACCATGAACTCCATGATCGTGGTGCGGCCGAAATAGCCGCTCGCGTTCGCCGGGCTCGGCGTGGGTTTGTACAATTTTATCGGACGCTCGGTTGTGAGCTTGTCCAGATTGAACTCGCGCACGACTTCGGGCAGCGCCTCGTACGATTCGGCGTGGGCGAGATCCAGGCGGCGCACGAGGCGCTGCGCGAGAATGCCGTTCACGGTCGAGGTCAGGAGATAGTCTTCCACGCCCATGTCGAGCAGGCGCGTGATGCCGCCGGCCGCGTTGTTCGTGTGCAGCGTCGAGAGCACGAGATGGCCCGTCAGCGCCGACTGGATCGCGATGCGGCACGTTTCCAGGTCGCGCATTTCGCCGATCATGATGATGTCGGGGTCCTGGCGCACGATCGAACGCAGCGCGTGCGAGAAGTCGAGGCCGATCGCAGGCTTCGCCTGGATCTGGTTGATGCCTTCGATCTGGTATTCGACCGGGTCTTCGACCGTGATGATCTTGACGTCCGGCGTGTTGAGCTTCGACAGCGCGGTGTACAGCGTGGTCGTCTTGCCCGAACCGGTCGGGCCGGTCACGAGCATGATGCCATGCGGCAGTTCGAGCACCTTCATGAACTGCGGCAGGAATTCGTCGGTGAAGCCGAGCGTGTGGAAGTCGAACACGACGCTTTCGCGATCGAGAATACGCATGACGACCGACTCGCCCCACGACGTCGGCACGGTCGACACGCGCAGGTCGAGCTCCTTGCCCTGCACGCGCAGCATGATGCGGCCGTCCTGCGGCAGGCGGCGCTCGGCGATGTTGAGCTTCGCCATGATCTTGACGCGCGAGATCACCGCCGCGGTCGACGCCGCCGGCGGCGATTCCACTTCGTGCAGCACGCCGTCGATGCGGTAGCGCACCTTCAGGCGGCTTTCGAACGGTTCGATGTGGATGTCCGACGCGCGCTGTTCGACCGCGCGCTGCACGATCAGGTTGACGAGGCGGATGACCGGCGCCTCGGACGCGAGATCGCGCAGGTGCTCGATGTCGTCCTCGCCGCGGCCGGCGTCGTCGGACAGCGTCTCGACGATCGTGCCCATCGCCGAACGGCCCTGACCGTAGTAGCGCTCGATCAGGTCGTCGATTTCCGACTTGAGCCCGATCTGCACCGTCACTTTCTTGGCGGTGGCGAGCTCGACCGCCTGCAGCGGATAGCGCTCGGCCGGGTCGGCGATCAGCATGCCGACTTCGTCGTCCGACTCGCTCACCGGCACGATGTGGTGCTGCTTCAGGAACCGCACCGAGAGCTGCACGTTCGGCGGGGGCGATTCCGGAAAATCCTTCGACCCGAGCAGCGGCAGCTTGAACAGCTCCGCCATCGACTCGGCCATGTCGCGCTCGGACACGAGGCCGAGCTTGGTCAGGAGGTTGATCAGCCGGTCGCCGTCCGATTCCTCGTGCACGCGGCGCGCGCGCGCAAGGTCGGCCTCCTTGAGGCGGCCCTTGCGCACGAGGAAGGTACACAGGCGCTCGTCCAGGTTTTCCTCGGCGACGTCCGGCGACACCGCGGCATCCGGCGTTTCTACGGCTGACATGACTTCTTTCCTATTGGGTACGAGTACGACCCGCATCCCCCGACGCAGGTTCCCCGAACTTGCGCCCGGTGAGCGCCTCGATGAAGGATTGGTTCAAGGCCAGCCACAAGGCCGCCGGCACGACCGTGGGCAGGATCAGATACCCGAATTGATAGCACAGCGCGACGAGGTCCGGCGACAGACCCGCCGCTTTGGCGGCCGCCGCGGTCTGCGCGCCGGAGCTGAGCGCGAAGGTCTTGAGCGCGTCGGCGACGAGACCGAACGTCTGCGCGAGCCAGATCACGAGCGCGCCGATCGCCATATGGCCCCAGCGGCGCTCTTCTTCCAGCGGCGTCGCCAGCGCGAGCCCGAAGAACAGCGGCAGCGAATAGCCGTAGATCAGCGGATAGACCGCCAGCTCGACGAAACCGACCGCCTCGCGCCCGTCCGGCCCGATTTCCGACACCGCGACGGCCGTCAGCAGCGACAGGATCGGCTTGCCGCTCGCCGCGTCGATGCCGGCCGTGACCGACGTGAACAGGCTCGGCCAGCCCCAGGTCAGGATCTTCGCCGCAAGGTGACTGGGCAGCCACACCGCGAGGCTCGACACCCACCACCACAGGAAAAAGCACAGCGGCAACCAGCCGAGCGCTCTCAGCATGAAGCGCCGCAACAGACTCGGCGACGGCGCCGCGGGCGTCATCCGACCCAGACCCGCGCGTTGCGGAACATGCGCATCCACGGCGAATCCTCGCCCCATTCCTCCGGGCGCCAGCTCATCTGCACGCTGCGGATGACGCGCTCGGGGTGCGGCATCATGATCGTCACGCGGCCTTCGGCGGCGGTCAGACCCGTCAGGCCGCCGACCGAGCCGTTGGTGTTGAGCGGGAACGTTTCGGTCGCCTTGCCGCGGTTGTCGACGAAGCGCAGGCACGGCTGCACGCGCTTGTAGTCGGAGCCCTGTGCGAAATCGACGCGGCCCTCGCCGTGCGCGACCGCGACCGGAATGCGCGAACCGGCCATGCCGCGCAGGAGGATCGACGGCGAATCGATCACCTCGAGCGTGACCAGGCGCGCCTCGTACTGCTCGGACGCGTTGCGGCGGAACTTCGGCCAGTAGTCGGCGCCCGGGATGATGTCTTTGAGCGTCGCCATCATCTGGCAGCCGTTGCACACGCCCAGCGCGAACTTGAACGAATCGGCGAAGAACGCGGCGAACTGTTCGCGCAGACTCGCGTTGTACAGGATCGACGTCGCCCAGCCGCGGCCGGCGCCGAGCACGTCGCCGTACGAGAAGCCGCCGCACGCGGCAAGGCCGGTGAAGTCGGCCAGCTTGTAGCGGCCGGCCGCGAGATCGGACATGTGCACGTCGACCGCGTCGAACCCGGCGCGCGTGAACGCCGCCGCCATTTCGATCTGGCCGTTGACGCCCTGTTCGCGCAGCACGGCCACCTTCGGCCGCACGCCCTTGGCGATGAACGGCGCGGCCACGTCGTCGGCCGGATCGAATACGAGCTTGGCCGTGATGCCCGGATCGTCCGCGTCGCAGCGCCAGTTGAGTTCGCTGTCGGCGCAGTACGGGTTGTCGCGCAGGCGCTGCATCGCATGGCTCGTTTCCGACCACGCCTGCATCAGTTCGGTCCAGTCCCAGCGCGCGATGCTCTCGTCGCCCAGGCGCAGCGCGATCTGCAGTTTTTCCTTCGGCCGGCCGACCATGTGCGCGATGTCGGCCAGACCGTGCTTGTCGAACAGCGCGCGCAGCGCCGGCACGTCGTTGCGGCGCACCTGCACGACCGCGCCGAGTTCCTCGCAGAACAGGGCGCGCAGCGTGTTCTCGGCCCAGCCGTCGAGGCCGATCGCGAGGCCGCAGTGACCGGCGAACGCCATTTCGAGCAGGGTCACGAGCACGCCGCCGTCGGAGCGGTCGTGATACGCGAGCAGGAGGCCTGCGGCGTTCGCCTCTTGTATACAGGTGAAGAACGCCTTGAAGCGCGTCGCGTCGTCGAGATCGGGCGGCACGCCGCCGGTGCGGTTGAACACCTGCATCAGCGCCGATCCGCCGAGGCGGTTGCGGCCGCCGCCGAGGTCGATCAGCCACAGTTCGGTTTCGCCCTGGTCGAGGCGCAGCTGCGGCGTCAGCGAGCGGCGCACGTCGGTCGTGCGCGCGAAAGCGGTGACGATCAGCGACACCGGCGCGACGGTTTTCTGTTCGCGCTCGCCGTCGTTCCAGACGGTCTGCATCGACAGCGAATCCTTGCCGACCGGAATCGAAATACCGAGCGCCGGGCACAGATCCATGCCGACCGCGCGCACCGCGTCGTATAGCGCGGCGTCCTGATGCGGATAGCTCACCGCGGCCATCCAGTTCGCCGACAGGCGCACCTCGCCGAGGTCGGCGATCGGCGCGGCGGCGATATTCGTCAGCGCTTCGCCGACGGCCATGCGCGCGGCGTCGGCGCTCGACAACAGCGCGATCGGCGTGCGCTCGCCCATCGACATCGCCTCGCCGGCATAGCCGTCGAAGTCGGCGATCGTCACGGCGCAGTCGGCCACCGGCACCTGCCACGGCCCGACCATCGGATCGCGCGAGCACAGGCCGCCGACGGTGCGATCGCCGATCGTGATCAGGAACGACTTCGAACCGACCGCCGGAAACCGCAGCACGCGCTGCAGCGCTTCGGCGATCGCGATGCCGGAACAGTCGGAAACGAGATCGACGCGCGGCGCCTTGCGCCTGGCGTCGCGGTGCATCTTCGGCGCCTTGCCGAACAGCACGTCCATCGGCAGGTCGATGACGGGCAGGTCGCGGCGCGAATCGGCGACGATCAGGCGCTCCTCTTCGGTCGCATGACCGACCACCGCGAACGGACAGCGCTCGCGCCGGCACATCGCTTCGAAGCGTTCGAGATCGGTCGGCGCCACGCCGAGCACGTAGCGTTCCTGCGATTCGTTGCACCACAGCTGCATCGGCGACAGCTGCGGGTCGTCGCACGGAATCGCCGCCATGTCGATGCGGCCGCCCACGCCGGAGTCGTGCAGCAGTTCGGGAATCGCATTGGACAGGCCGCCGGCGCCGACATCGTGCACGCTGACGATCGGATTGGCGTCGCCGAGCGACCAGCAGTGGTCGATGACCTCCTGCGCGCGGCGTTCCATTTCCGGGTTGTCGCGCTGCACCGACGCGAAGTCGAGATCTTCGGAGCTCGCGCCCGAGGCGACCGACGAGGCAGCGCCGCCGCCGAGGCCGATCAGCATGGCCGGCCCGCCGAGCACGATCACCGCGTCGCCGGGCGACAGCACGCGCTTGCGCACATGGTCGCGGCGGATGTTGGCGAGGCCGCCGGCGATCATGATCGGCTTGTCGTAGCCGCGGCGTACGCCGGGAATGCCGGTTTCCCACTCGAACGTGCGGAAATAGCCGCCGAGCGCCGGCCGGCCGAATTCGTTGTTGAACGACGCGGCGCCGATCGGCCCGTCGCGCATGATCTCGAACGCGGTGGCCATGCGCGGCGGCAGCGGGCGCGCGGTTTCCCACGGCCGCGGCAGATCCGGAATGCGCAGATGCGACACCGAAAAACCGGTCAGGCCGGCCTTCGGCTTGCCGCCGCGACCGGTCGCGCCCTCGTCGCGGATCTCGCCGCCCGAACCGGTCGACGCGCCCGGAAACGGCGCGATCGCGGTCGGGTGGTTGTGCGTTTCCACCTTGATGGCGTAGTCGATCGGTTCGGCGTGCGCGCGGTAGATGCCGTCGGCGTCGGCGAAGAAGCGCCGCCCGTCGCTGCCGGAGATCACCGCGGCGTTGTCCGAGTACGCCGACAGCGTATGCGCCGGCGACACCTGGTGCGTGTTCTTGATCATCGCGAACAGCGAACGCTCCTGCGCCTCGCCGTCGACCGTCCAGGTCGCGTTGAACACCTTGTGACGGCAGTGTTCGGAGTTGGCCTGCGCGAACATCATGAGCTCGGCGTCGGTCGGGTCGCGTCCGAGTTCGCCGTAGCGCGCGATCAGGTAGTCGATTTCGTCCGGCGCGAGCGCAAGGCCGAGCCCCACGTTCGCGGCATTCAGCGCGGCGGCCGGATCGGCGCCGAGCGGGATCGTGCCGAGCGGACCCGGCGCGCCCTGCAGGAACAGGCCGTTCGCGGCATCGAGCGACGTCAGCACCGACTGCGTCATCGGGTCGGACAACACCTTCCGGAGCGTCTTGCCTTCGGGCGAACCGGCGGCGGGCGCCGCGTCGATCTCGAACGCGATGCCGCGTTCGACGCGCGCGACCGGCAGGTCGCAGCCTTTCAGAATGTCGGTCGCCTTGGACGACCACGGCGAAATCGTGCCGAGCCGCGGCACGACCCAGAGCGTCGCGGGGCCGGGCTCGCCGTCCTGCGCCTCGAGCACCTCGCAGACGCGGGCGCGCTGGTCGGCGGCAAGGCCGCCCGGCGCGTCGAGGAAATACACGTAGCGCGCGGCGACGATGCGCGAAGCTCGAACGATTTCCGCCAGTTGGCGGTTCAAGCGGTCGAGGCGAAAAGCGGACAGGGCGGGCTGCCCGTCGAACACGATCATGGAAGGCCGTTCCGGAGAGGGAATCTCAGAAGGGCGCGCATGATAACCGCTGGGGTCTCACTATCGCCATCGCGGCGATGCAACAAAACGCGCCGCCAAGCCCCGGCGCGGGCCGCAGCCCGCGCCGGGGCGCCGGTTCAGTGTTCCGGACAGGCGCAGGTGAACGTACAGATCCGCGTCGGGCAGATCGCCGAGTTCGT
This sequence comes from Tahibacter soli, assembly GCF_025717065.2. Taxonomy (GTDB): domain Bacteria; phylum Pseudomonadota; class Gammaproteobacteria; order Xanthomonadales; family Rhodanobacteraceae; genus Tahibacter; species Tahibacter soli. The sequence goes on from NZ_JAOVZO020000019.1 coordinate 50,090, forward strand.
CGGCTGCGGACAGACGCGCGTGTGGATCACGATGGTATCGGTGACCTGGCAGACCTGCTGGCCGCCCGTTGCGCCGCCGCCGACTTCGCGGGTCTCCTGCCCGGACAGTTCGCGCAGCGTTTCCTTCGACAGATTGATCTTCTTCACGATTCCGTTCTCCTTCCGTTGGTTACGGACCGCCGCGAATGCGTCGGCCCGGCGCTTCCAACCACCAGAACGACATGCGCCGGCCGGACCGAACTCAGTTCGGATCGCAGATCTGCGGAATCTCCGTATGCCGCGGCAGGCACCGCGTCACCGGCACGCTGTGGCAATCCTTCGGCAGCTGCGTCGGGAACACGCAGGTGGGCGGGCCCGCCGAGGCGACGGCGCCGGCGACGGCTTCGACTTCCTGCGCGGTCAGCACGCGCAGCGTTTCTTTTCCGAGCTTGATCGATTTCATGATGCCCTCCGGGGCGTTGGATCAGACGCACGGCGTCATGCCATGCGCATCGGAACAACGCGACCGGAGCCGGAAAGCGAACGCGAAAAAAGCAAAAACCCCGCAATATGCGGGGTTTTCGTTCAGGCGGGCAAAGTGCGGCTTACTTGGCGGCAGCGAGCGCGTCGAGCTGCTGGCGCATGGCCTCGGCCGGCAGATAGCCGCCGAGCTGCGTGCCGTTCGGCGCGATGACGGTCGGCGTCACGTTGATGCCGAGGCGCTGCGCGAGCGCGAACTGCTCGGCGATCGGGTTGTCGCACCGGGCCGGCTTCGTTTCGGCGCCGGCCTTCGCCTCGCTCAGCGCCTTGTTGCGGTCGGCCGCGCACCAGACCGACACCGCCTTGTCGAACGACGGCGTGTTCGGACCCGAGCGCGGCAGCCACAGATACTCCACCGCGATGCCCTGCGCGTTGTACTGCGCGATATCGTTGTGCAGCTTGCGGCAATAGCCGCAGTCGATGTCCGTGAACACCGTGACCGCGTACTTCGGGTCCTTCGGCGCGAACACGATGCGCTGGTCCTTCGGCACCTTGTCCAGCAGCGTCTTGCGCATGCCGGACAGGCGCGCCTCGGTCAGGTCCTTGCGCTCGATCATGTCGTACAGCGGGCCGCGCAGCAGGTAGCGTCCGTCGGCGCTCGCGTACAGCACCTGCCCGTCGGCGACGACTTCGTAGAAACCGGCGACCGGCGATTTCGTCACCGAATCGATCTTCGCGTCCGGCGCGATCTTGCGGATGCCGTCGGTGACGGCCTGCGTTTCGTCGGCGGCGCGTGCCGCCGGCACCGTCGCGAGCAGCGCGACGGCAATTGCGAGCAACTTGAACATCCCCACTCCTCCCGTGCTGTGGTCGACGACAGACCCGTCGATGGCACGGAAGTTCGCGCGGCGCAAAGAAAAACCCCGCGCATCGACGATACGCGGGGTTTTGGGGACGGCCGGCTTACTTCGCGGCGGCGAGTGCGTCGAGGCGCTGGCGCATCGCTTCGGGCGGCAGGTAGCCGCCGATCTGCGTACCGTTCGGCGCGATCACCGACGGCGTGCCGTTGATGCCGACGCGCTGGCCGAGCTCGAATTCCTCGCTGACCGGGTTGTCGCACTTGGCCGACTTCGGATCGGCACCGGCCTTGGCGTCGGTGAACGCCTTGTTGCGGTCGGCGGCGCACCAGACCGACACGGCCTTGTCGAACGACGGCGTATTCGGGCCCGAGCGCGGGAACCACAGGTACTCGATCGCGATACCCTGCTCGTTGTACTTGGCGATGTCGTTGTGCAGCTTGCGGCAGTAGCCGCAGTCGATGTCGGTGAACACGGTGACGGTGTACTTCGGATCCTTCGGCGAGAACACGATCCGCTTGCTCTTCGGGATCTTGTCGACCAGATCCTTGCGCAGGCCCGAAAGGCGGGCTTCGGTCAGGTCCTTCTTGTTGCTCATGTCGAACAGCGCACCCTGCAGCAGGTACTTGCCGTCGGCGCTGACATATACGACCTGGCCGCCGGTGACGACCTCGTAGAAGCCGGGCAGCTGCGATTTCGTGACGGAATCGACCTTCGCGTTCGGAACCAGCGCCAGGATGGCATCGGTGACGACCTTAGTCTCGTCGGCAGCGGACGCGGTGGTGGCCGCCGCCGCGAGGGCGAGTGCCAGACTGAGTTTCTTGAGCATCACTACATCCTCTCGTGGATTCCGGGGCAGCAGGCGCAGACCGCCTGCGGCGCGAAAAGTTCCGCGGCCGTTCACATTGCCGGGAAAACGGTGAGCTTGCCTCGCCGCGCCGCTGTCCGCAAGCGCCGGTCCGTCCGGCGGCGGATCAGAAACAGGCGACGGTCTGTTCTTTCAGGTCGATCAGATCGGGCAGTTGCGCGTGCCAGTCGAGCGGCCGTTCGCGGTCTTCGGCGAAGTCGATCCAGTACACCGGCAGGTCTTCCGTGCGCTGCACGAGCTGCGGCGAGAAGCCGAGCGCGGCGATCTCGGCGCGGCGGCGTTCGGCGTTGTTCTGATCGCGGAACAGACCGAGCGAAATCGTGTTCTGCTGATCGCCGGCCGTGACGACGTAGTAGTCGCGCACGCCCTTGCCCGACAGCTGCCGCGCGACGCCCAGCGCCTGTTCGCGCGACGCCATCGCCGGCACGAACACCCAGTAGCCGCGCGGCTGCGTGGTGCGCGCCTCGCGAAACTGGATGCGCCGGGTCAGCGGCGTGAGCTTGTTGATCGCGGTGCGCACGTCGGCCTGGGTCGGGAACGGACCGATGCTGCGGCAGGTTTCGGCGGCGGCGGGGCCGCGCGCCGGCGCTTCGGCCAGTTCCGAACTCGCCGCGTCGCCCGGCGGCTCGCGCTCGGCGATGAGTTCGAGCCGCGCGATACCGACGTCGGTCACCGGCAACTGCGTCTTCGCGGCCTGCGGCGTGAAATACAGCCAGCTCGCGACGCCGAGATTGAGCGCCAGCAGCAGCATGAACAATACGCGCAGAAACATCCGTAGTCGGAACCGGGGCCTGGGACCGCGCGATTCTACGGTGTTTCGCCGGCGAGGACCGCAAGGCCGCGCAGGACGAGGTCGGGCTCGATCCGCGCCGGCACGCGCACGAGCGGCGCGAGCTCGCGCGCCGCGCCGCCGGCCAGCGCGAGCGCGGACGGCGCGCCGAACGCCTGCGCGCAGCCCGAATGGAATCTTTCCACAAGTGCAGCGGCGGCGAGCCAGCAGCCCGAGCGCACCGCGTCTTCGGTGTCGTCGGCCGCCTCGACGACGCGCGCCGACGACGACGCGCTGACGCGCGCGGTCGCGCCGAGCAGCGCTTCCTGCATCAGCATCGGACTCGGCGCGATCAGCCCGCCGAGGTGGCGCCCGTCGGCGGCGAGCGCGTCGAGCACCAGCGCGGTGCCGACGCTCGCGAGCACCACCGGTTCGCGCGCCTGCGCGTAGAGCGCGATCAGCGCGAGAAAGCGGTCGACCCCGAGTTTCTCCGGCCGCGCGTACGCGACGCGCACGCCGCACGCTTCGGCACGGCTCGCCACGAATTCGGGTTCGACGCGCAGGCGCGCGCGGATCGCCTGCGCAAGCTCGGCCTCCAGGCGCGGCCGCGCGACCGACGCGACCAGCGCGCGCGTCACGTGCGGCGCATCGGCCCAGGCGGCGGCCAGTTCGACATCGAGCGGTCGCGAATGATCGACCGGTTCGCCGGCGCGAAGGCCCGATTCGTCCGACCACGCCCACTTCAGGCGCGAATTGCCGAGATCGACGAGAAGATTCATTCCCTGCGCACCGTCACTTCGGCGCTGTCGAACAGTGCGACCGCATCGCCGTCGCGCACCCGCAGCGCGCCGCGCTCGTCGACACCGGCGCCGATGCCGCGATGCGCGCCGCGCGCATCGGTCGCGACGAGCGGCACGTCGCGCAGCACGTCGTAGCGCGCGTAGTCGGCGCGGCACGCGGCGAAGCCGTCGCGCTCGAACGCGTCGAGCCGGTCGACCAGGCATTCGAGCAGGCGCGCCACGACGCGATTGCGGCCCGTGGGCGCGGACGACGCGCTCGCAAGGTCGGTCGCGGCCTGGTCGATCGCCGCGCGCGCCGCGTCGGGCAGGCGCACGTTGACGCCGATGCCGATCACCGCGTGGCACGGCCCCAGAAATTCGCCGCCGAGTTCGACGAGAATCCCGGCCAGCTTGCGGCCGTCGGCGAGCACGTCGTTCGGCCATTTGAGCCCGATGCCGCGCGCGCCGCAGTCCTCCAGCGCCTGCGCGACGGCCACGCCGACCGCGAGGCTCAGCCCCACGAGCCCGGCCATGCCGCGGTCGAATCGCTTCACCAGCGACAAATACACATTGCACGCCGGCGGCGACTGCCACGCGCGACCGCGCCGGCCGCGGCCGGCGGTCTGCTGTTCGGCGAGACACACCGCGAGATCCGGCGCGTTCGCGGCGCGGCGCAGCAGCTCGCTGCTGGTCGAGTCGATCTGCCAGTGGATCGCGACGTCGCCGCAGCGCGCGGCGGCATCGGGGCGCATCGCCGCGCGTATCGCGTCGGCGTCGAGCAGTTCGACCGGCGCGGCGAGCCGGTAGCCCTGCCCGGCCGCGGCGTCGATGTCGAGCCCGGCCGCGCGCAACTCTTCGATGCGCTTCCACACCATCGTGCGCGTGACGCCGAAGCGCGCGGCGAGCGCGCTGCCGGACAGCGCCGAGCCGTCCGCGAGCGCGGCGACGAGATCGCGCGCGTGCATCAGCGGGCTCCGCGGCGCGACGGGAAAGAAGGGTACGAACGGGCGTAAGGCATCGACGTAGTATCGGCGATACGGCGCCCGGATGTTTGCATTGCGGCTGTCGCCCCGCTGTAATTCGCGCCCTCGCCCATCCTCCCGGAGCCCGTCATGTCCGTCCTTCGCCTGTCCGATCTCGATCTCGCCGGCAAGCGCGTCCTGATTCGAGAAGACCTCAACGTGCCGCTGAAGGACGGCCGCATCACCGCGACGCAGCGCCTGGAAGCCGCGCTGCCGACGATCCGCCTCGCGCAGGGCGCCGGCGCGAAGGTCATGGTCATGTCGCACCTGGGTCGACCGAAGGAAGGCGTGTTCGAGGAATCCGAATCGCTCGCGCCGGTCGCGCAATGGCTGTCGCAGGCGCTCGGTGCGTCCGTGCGGCTCGTACGCGACTACCTCGACGGCGTCGACGTCGCCGCCGGCGAAGTCGTGCTGCTCGAAAACTGCCGCATGAACGTCGGCGAGGGCAAGGACGATCCGGCGCTCGCGCAGAAGTACGCCGCGCTCTGCGACGTGTTCGTGATGGACGCGTTCGGCACCGCGCACCGTGCGCAGGCGTCGACGCACGGCGTCATCCGCGCGGCGAAAGTCGCCTGCGGCGGCCCGCTCCTGATGGCCGAGCTCGACGCGCTCGGGCGCGCGCTCGACACGCCGGCCAAACCGCTGCTCGCGATCGTCGCGGGTTCGAAGGTGTCGACCAAGCTGCTGCTGCTCGAAACGCTGATCGGCAAGGTCGACCAGTTGATCGTCGGCGGCGGCATCGCCAATACGTTCATCCTCGCGGCCGGCCATCCGGTCGGCAAGTCGCTGGTCGAAGTCGACCTCGTCGACGCCGCGAAGAAGATCATCGCCGACGCCAAGGCACGCGGCGCCGACGTGCCGGTGCCGACCGACGTCGTCGTCGCGCCGGCGTTCGCGGCCGACGCGCCGGCCACGGTCAAGCGCGTCGAAGACGTGACCGCGCAGGACATGATTCTCGACATCGGCCCCGACACCGCGCAGCGCTACGCGGCGATGATCCAGCAGGCCGGCACGGTCGTGTGGAACGGCCCGGTCGGCGTGTTCGAATTCGACGCGTTCGGCAAAGGCACCGAAACGCTCGCGCACGCGATTGCGGATTCGAAGGCATTTTCAATCGCCGGCGGCGGCGACACGCTCGCGGCGGTCGAGAAATACGGGGTCGAAGAGAAAATCGGCTACATCTCGACCGGCGGCGGCGCGTTCCTCGAATTCCTCGAAGGCAAGGAACTGCCGGCGGTGGCGGCGCTGAAGGCGCGCGGGTGAACCGTTTTTCGCGACGCCGTGCGACGGCGTTGGCATATCGGGCGCACGCAAACCAACACCAGTTCGCAGTAGTACGGGAAAGCGCGGGCTAGCATCCGCGCCAGTACCTACTGCGGATTCTTCAGCATGCGTCGCCTGTCTTTGCCCTTGTTCGTGCTGTCGCTCCTGTCGTTCGCCGCCGCGCAAGCCGCGCCGGTCGAAGGCCGCCTGGAGCTCGTCTGGGGCGACGGCGAGCCGGGTTCGGGGCTCGCCGAGCAGTTTGTCGTGCACGTCGTGACCGACGACGGCCATCGCTACCGGCTCGATCCGCAGGCCGCGCGCGAAGCGGCCGGCGACCTGTACGCGCTCGCGGGCAAGCCCGTCGCGGTCGGGTTCGCCGCCCGCGCGGCGACGCCGGACGGCCTGCAGGTCGACGCGATCGTATCGGCCGGCGCGTCCGAGTCGGCCACGCAGCCGGCGGTCGCGGGCAACACGGTCTGGGCGACGCTGCTGTGCAAATTCAGCGACGTCGCGACCGAACAGAAGCCGCTGAGCTTCTTCGCGGGCCAGTACGGCAACAATCCGGGCCAGCTCGACCACTACTGGCGCGAGGTGTCGTACAACAAGATCAACCTCACCGGCTCGAGCGCCTACGGCTGGTTCACGCTGCCGAGCCCGCGCTCGACCTACGTGCCGGCCGGCGGCAGCGCCGACCTCAACAAGCTCTTCGACGACTGTACGAACGCCGCGAACCCGACCGTCAACTTCGCCGCGAACGGCGGGCTGCAGGGCATCAACATGATGTTCAACGGCGATCTCGACGGCTTCGCCTGGGGCGGCAGCCGCTGCAAGACGCTCGACGGCGTCAACAAGTGCTGGAGCTCGACGTGGAATCCGCCGTGGTCGTTCTCGAACTCGGCGCCGCTGTCGCACGAAATGGGCCACGGCTACGGCCTGCCGCACGCGAACAACTCCGACAACGACACCGACCCGTACGACAACCCGTGGGACGTCATGAGCGACGCGTGGAGCAACGCGGCGAGCGACGGCACGTACGGCAAGATCGCCAAGCACCTGTCGACGTATTCGCGCGACCGCCTCGGTTTCGTCGACGCCGCGCGCAAGCGCACGATCAATGCCGACGGCACGTACCCGATCGAACTCGACCGCGCGAGCCTCGTCGGTTCGACGAAGACGCAGATGATCGTCGTCAATCCGCCCGGCGAACCGGCGACGCACTACTACACGATCGAAGCGCGCAAGCCCGGCGGCAAGTACGAGGCGAGCCTCGCCGGCACCGCCGTGATCATCCACGAGGTGCTGACGACGCGCTCGACGCCCGCGCAGATCGTCGATGCGACGAATCCGCCGGCCACCGTGTCGAACAACGAAGGGTCGATGTTCAAGGTCGGCGAAACGTATACACTGGCCGGCAAGTTCTCGGTCACCGTGAATTCGGCGACGGCCGAAGGCTTCAACGTGACGGTCGTGCGCGGCACGGGCCTGGCGCCCGATCCGATTTTCCAGAACGGATTCCAGTAAAGCGCGGGCACCCGCGCGCACCGGACATTGGTCGAACCGGCTCGCGGCGCCCTTGGATTCGAGGCTCCGCGACCCCACCCGCAAGGCTCCCGTCTCCGGAGCCGCCATGTCCCTTGCCCTGTTCGATCTCGACGGAACCCTGATCCACTCCGAAGCCGGCATCGTCGGCTCGATGCGCTACGCGCTGACGCAGATGGGGCACGAACCGCCGCCGCAGGCCGTCTTGCGCACCTGGATCGGACCGCCGCTGCGCCAGACGTTTCCGACCGTCGTCGGCAACGATCCGGCCGCGATCGAGGCCGCCGTCGCGCATTACAGCGACCGCTTCGACAGCCAGGGCTGGGCCGAATACGAGGTGTACGCGGGCATCGGCGACGTGATCGAAACGCTAGCCGCACGGGGCTTCACGCTCGTCGTGGCGACGACGAAGGTGCTGCCGCGCGCGCAGCGCATCGTCGATCACCTGCCGTTCGGCCGGCATTTCTCGCGCGTCTACGCGCCGACCGGCGAAGGCCGGCACTCCGAAAAGGCGCAGATGATCGCGCAGGCGCTGGCCGACTTCGGCGTCGCCGCCGGCGACGCGGTGATGGTCGGCGACCGCTATTTCGACATCGAAGGCGCCCGTGCGAATGCCGTACGCAGCATCGGCGTGACCTGGGGCTTCGGAGGCCGCGACGAACTCGTCGAAGCCGGCGCCGACGTCATCGCGGCGCAGCCGTCCGAACTCGCCGCGCTGATCCTCGCCGAACGCGCGGCGGCGTAACTTACAGCGTCACCGCGTCCTGCCGGTATTCGAAATAGAACCACCAGCCGGTTTCGCCGCGCCACGTATCGACGCCGCCGGCAACGTTGGCCTTGCAACTGCCGGCGCCGCCCGGCAGCAGCGACGCGAGCGTGGCCGGCGAGCCGTTGACATCGAATGTCACGAGCGCCGCGTCGCTCGCGCGAAGAAAGCCGCGCATCAGTCCGCCGCCCGTCGAACCCGCCGCCGCCGGCAGCGGCGCCCCGAACGACGTGTCGAACAGCGGGACCGCGAGCGCGCCGGTATCGAGCACGAGATCGGCCGCCGTCGTGCCGTAGCACGTGCCGCCGGGCAGCGGAATCGCCGGTACGCCGCCGCCCCAGCTGCTCGTCGTACCGGCGAGCGGTTCGAGGCAGCGATCCGAACCCGACAGCGAGAACGCGCGATAGGTGCGCGTCGACTGCGGCGCCGTCGCCTGCGGTGCGCAGGTCTGCGGCGACGCGACGCTGCAATCGGCCGGGGTCGTCGCGACGCGGCCCGGCGCGCCGTCGGTGCGCAACGGCTTGAACACGAGGATCGCGCTCGAATCGAGCGTGCCGTTCGCGTCGTCGTCGGCAGCGAGACTCGCGGCGATCTGCGCGTTCAGACCGATGCTCGCAACGTCGGTGACGTCCAGGCACAACGGGCCCGCCGGATAGAACACGTGCGGGTCGCGCAGCGCCAGCTGGCCGAGGCGAAACGCGGTCGGCGCCGCGGTCTCGAAGCCGTCGAAGTGGACGACGTCGACCGGCACTTCGGCCGCCTGCGCCGCGAACGCGGTCAGGGAAAGGAGGAACGCTGCACGTGCGGGCATGCCGGACTCCGACGATAAAACCGGCATGCTAAGCGAGCGACGGCGGTGCCTGCCATCACTCCGGGCGCGGCAGGCGCCGCGCCCGGAACCCGCGATCAGCCGGCTTCGTCGTCAGGCGTCGGACGATCGGTGCGCGTGAGGTTCACCGCGATATCGATCTTGCGGCGGCCGTCGGCGGTCGTCATGACGATCTGGCCGGCGACGCCGTCGGCCACGACGATCTGCGGCTTGCCGATCGTCGCGTCCGCGAGCCGCACGTCACCGGCCATGCGCAGCCGGCCTGGCGCTTCGTCGGTCGCGACGAACGTCAGACGCCACGCCTGCGCGCCTTCGCCGATGCGCACTTCGAGCGGATCGCCGAGCGGGCCGATCAGGCGGACGTCCTGCGGGCCGCCATCGTCGATGCGCACCGCGAGCTTCGCGTCGACATAGTGGCGCGTCTCGGGCTTGCCGGCCCATGCGCCGAAAGCGGCGCCGACGGCCACGAGCGCCGCGGAGGCGATGCCGAGCGCGCGGCGCGCGCGGCCGGGAACGGGATGTTTCAACATCTGGATTCTCTCCTCGATCGGATGGTGGATGCGCCAGGCACAGCCGAGCGGCGCGCGCCGATCCGTCGGCGCGTCGCCGGCCAGCTGCGTTTTCAACATCGCGCCGGCGTAGCACCGGCGCGCTTCCGGAAATCGGGCGATCACGGCCGCGTCGCACGCCAGCTCCTGGTCGAGCCGGAACCGCGCGTGCGCGACGTGGACGAGCGGGTGGAACCAGAACGCGCACCGCACTAGCGCGGCCAATGCGTTCGCCCGCACGTCGCCGCGCCGCGCGTGCGCGCCTTCGTGCGCGACGATCAGCCGGCGCTCGCGCGCCGTGTAGCGCAGGCGGAAATCGGCGGGCAGCACGATGCGCGGCACGATCATGCCGGTGACGAGCGGCCCCGCCGCCGCGCGCACGACGAGTCGGCGCGCCGCGAGCGCCGTGTCGAAGCGACGCTGGCGCCGCAACGTCAACGCGAGCGACACGGCGAAGCCGGCGAACCACGTCGCGACGACGAGCGACGCGACCGGGCCCGACGGCGCGATCGGCGCGACGACGGCGGCCACCGCGGCGCGCGGCGACGCACCGGCCGGCAGAACGACGAGCGCGGCGTCCCGAGGCACCGGCACGAACGCCGCGACGAGCGCCAGCGGTACGGCGAGCCATGCCGCGTATGCCGCGCCAGCGCCGAACGCAGACCGCAACAGCGATCGCGCCGGCAGCACGACCAGCAGCGCGACGGTCGCCGCGAGCGTCGCGGCGACGAGCGGCGGCAGGGCCTCAGCGCTCATCGGGCAGCTCCGCGATCAGGCGCTTCAATTCCGCAATGTCCTTTTTGCTCAATTTGCGATGCGCGGAAAAATGCGCCACGAGCGGCGCGACGCGACCGCCGAACAGCCGGTCGATCAGGTTGCGGCTCTCGCCGTGCACGTAGTCGTCGCGCGCGAGCAGCGGCCGGTACAGATAGCGGCGTCCCTGCTTTTCCGCCGCCACCGCGCCCTTGTTGAGCAGGCGGTTGAGCAGCGTCTTGACCGTCGCCTCCTGCCACTGGCGCGTATCGCCGAGCGCCGCGACGATGTCCTCGGCCGACAACGGGCTGCTGCCCCACAACACCTGCATCACCGCGCTTTCGGATTCGCTGATCGACATGACGATTACGCCTGTAAACGATAAATCATTTACGCATGTAATCGTTCGCGGCGCAAGCGCCAACTCGCAGTTGTTGCGTTAAGCTCGCCACTTCGCGCCGGGGAACGCGACCAGCCGCCGAAGGTTCTCCGCCGCATCGTCCGGCCTCCACCGATCGGAACCCTGCACTGATGCGCACCCTGCTCCGCTGTGCCCTGATCCCGCTGCTCGCGCTGTCGGGCGTCTGCTTTGCGCAGAACGCGCCGCCCGTCGAGCCGCGCGCGTCCGTCGACGCGGCGCCGCCGGCCGGCGTCGCCGGCGGCCTCGTGCCGCGCGAGGCGCTCGCGGCCTACGTCGACGGCGTCGTGCAGGCATACATGCGCGACGAGGGCATCGCCGGCGTCACGGTTTCGGTGGTCGACCGCGCCGGGCCGGTACTCGAACGCGGCTACGGCGTCGCGGCGGCCGGGCGCGCGGTCGATCCCGCGACGACGCTGTTCCGCATCGGCTCGACCACGAAGACGTTCACCTACGTCGCGACGATGCAGCTCGTCGAGTCGGGCGCGCTCGGACTCGACGACGATATCAACAAGTATCTTCCGGAACGTTTGCGCATCGCCGACGACGGCTACGGCCCGATTCGCATCTGGCACCTGATGACGCATACGGCCGGCTTCGAGGACAGCGCGCTGGGCCACCTGATCGGCGCCGACCCGGCGCGCGCGTCGAGCCTGGAAGACTATCTCGCGCACTACCGGCCGGCACGCGTACGCGCACCGGGGCTGCATGCCGACTATTCCAACTACTCGGTCGCGCTGCTCGGCGCGATCGTCGCGCGCGTCTCCGGCGAGAGCTACGAGGACTACGTCGAGCGCCATCTGTTCGCGCCGCTCGGCATGACGCACACGACCGTCCGCGAAACGTTGCCGGCCGCGGACCCGCGCCGCGTCGGGGACGCGCTCGCCAAGGACTTCTCGAACGGCTTCAAACGCGAACAGGGCGGCTTCACGGCGAAAGGCTTCGAATACATCGCGCAGGCCGCGCCGGCCGGTTCCGGATCGAGCACGGCCGCCGACATGGGCCGCTGGATGCGCATGCTGATCGGCGCGGGCGCCGGCATCGACGGCGCGCCGAACGTACTGAAGTCCGAGACGTTCGCGGCGATGCGTCAGGAACGTTTCGCCAATGCGCCGGGCGTCGCCGGTTTCGCCCACGGTTTCTTCGCCGGACGCTACGGCGAATACGCGAGCCTCGAGCACGGCGGCGCGACCCTGTACTTCCACACCGGCATGAGCGTTCTGCCCGACGCCGGCATCGGCGTGTTCGTTTCGACGAACACCGATACGGGCTACAAGCTCGCGCGAGACCTGCCGCGGCTCGTCTTCGAATACGCGCTGCCGCTGGCGCGCGCGACGACGCTGCCGGCGGCCGACGAAAAGGCGGCGGGCGACCTCGCGCGCTTCGTCGGCAGCTATCTGGGCGAACGCCGCAGCTTTACCACGGTGGAAACGTTCATCGGCGCGAACGGCGCGCTCGCGAGCGTCGGCGCGAACGGCGGCGATCTCGTCGTCAGCACCGCGCAGGGCGCCAGGCGCTATCGCCGCACCGGCCCGTTGAGCTTCCGCGCGGTCGAAGGCAACGACACGCTCTCGTTCGTCGAAACCGACGGCCGCGTGCGCGGCTTCGCCGCCGGCGGCGGCCATGTGATGTTCGCGCGCACCGGCATCGTCGACAATCCGGGCCTGTTGAACGCGGCGCTCGGCCTGGCGGGCCTTTCGAGCCTGCTCGTGCTCGTCGCCGGCTGGGCGCGCCGCGGTCTCGTGCCGCGCACGCGCGGCACCCATCCGTCCGGCGGTCGCGCACCGGCCGCGGTACTCGTCGGCGCCGCTGTCACATGGCTTGCGTTTCTCGCGACGATCGGCGCGGCGGCGGTGGAGATGGGCGGGCTCGGCAACGATCTCGTCTACCGCTACCCGACCGACAGCCTGCGCGCCGCGGTCGTCGTCGCGTACGTCGCCGCGTTCGCGAGCGCGATCGCGGCGCTGTTCGTGCCCGCCGCGTGGACCGCGCGCGGCTGGAGCTTCTGGCGCAAGCTGCGCTACACCGGCGTCGTCGCGATCATGCTGGCCGCGGTGCTGCTGCTGATCTACTGGCGATTGCTGTTCGCGCCGTATTTTCCCGGCGGCTGACTACTTCTCGACGAACGCGCGTTCGATGACGTAGTCGCCGGGCGTGCCGATGCGCGGCGACACGACGAAGCCGCGCGCGTCGAGCAGCGTCGACAGCGAATCGAGCATGGCCGGGCCGCCGCAGATCATCGCGCGATCGTGCGCCGGATCGAGCGGCGGCAAGCCGACGTCCGCACACAGCTGGCCGCTCGCGAGCAGCGCGTCGAGCCGGCCCTGGTGCACGAACGCTTCGCGCGTGACGGTCGGGTAGTAGACGAGCTTTTCGCGCACGGCGTCGCCGAGGTATTCGTGGTTCGGCAGCTCGTGCTCGAACCAGTCGCGGTACGCAAGATCGGCGACCTGGCGCACGCCGTGCGTCACGACGACCTTGTCGAAGCGCTCATAGGTTTCCGGATCGCGCACGATCGACAGGAACGGCGCGAGGCCCGTGCCGGTCGAGAGCAGATACAGGTGCCTGCCGGGCTTGAGATCGTGCAGCAGCAACGTGCCGGTCGGCTTGCGGCTGACGAGCAATTCGTCGCCTTCGCGCAGATGTTGCAGGCGCGAGGTCAGCGGGCCGTTCGGCACCTTGATGCTGAAGAACTCCAGATGCTCTTCGTAGTTCGCGCTCGCGACGCTGTACGCGCGCATGAGCGGCCGGCCGTCGACCGGCAGGCCGATCATCAGGAACTGCCCGTTCTCGAAGCGCAGGCCCGCGTCGCGGGTGCAGGTGAAGCTGAAAAGGTGTTCGTTCCAATGCCGAACGGCAAGGATGCGTTCTGTTTCGAATGCTGCCATTTTTACAACTCAAAATCTGAAGCGTTGCGCCATCGCTGTTTGCTTTGCTTTTGCTCGTCATTCCGGCGCAGGCCGGAATCCAGCTTGTAACGTCCGATCTTCGTAGAAGCCGACAAGCCGGATCCCGGCCTGCGCCGGGATGACGAGCGAGAGAGCGCCGCGCCACTACGCGGCCGCGGGCTTCTTCAAACCCGCGCCTTCACCGCATCGACGATCCGCTCGACCGTAAATCCGAAATGCGCATACAGCTTGTCGATCGGCGCCGACGCGCCGAACGTTGCGATGCCGACGACGTCGCCTTCGAGGCCCACGTACTTGCGCCAGAAATCCGGATGCGCCGCTTCGATCGCCACGCGCGCGCGGCACCACGACGGCAGCACGCCTTCGCGGTATTCGACCGGCTGCGCATCGAACGCCTCGGTGCACGGCATCGACACGACGCGCGCGCGCACGCCCTGCTGTTCCAGCGTCCGCATCGCCTGCATCGCGAGTTCGACTTCCGAGCCGGTCGCGATCAGGATCGCCTGGAACTTCGCATCGTTCGGATCGGACAGCACATAGCCGCCGCGCGCGATCTGCCCGACCTGCTCGGCCGTGCGCTGCTGATGCGCGAGATTCTGGCGCGAGAAGATCAGGCACGACGGGCCGGACTTGCGTTCGATCGCTTCCTTCCAGGCGACCGCCGACTCGACCGCGTCGCACGGACGCCACACGCGGTTGTTCGGGATGTAGCGCAGGCTCGCCAGATGCTCGATCGGCTGATGCGTCGGGCCGTCTTCGCCCAGGCCGATCGAATCGTGCGTGTACACGTGAATCGCGTGCGCCGGAATCAGCGCCGACATGCGCACGGCGTTGCGCGCGTAGTCGGAGAACACGAGGAACGTCGCGTCGTACGGCACGAAGCCGCCGTGCAGCGCCATGCCGTTGGCGATCGCGGTCATGCCGAATTCGCGCACGCCGAAGTAGACGTAGTTCGCCGCGGCGTCGCCCGAGTTGACGTCCTTGGAACCTTTCCACAAAGTAAGATTGGAATGCGCAAGGTCGGCCGAACCGCCGATCAGTTCCGGCAGCTTCGGGCCGTACGCCTCGAGCGCCATCTGCGACGCCTTGCGCGAGGCGACGACCGGTCCCTCGGCCTGCAGTTTCGCGATGTACGCGTCGGCGTGCGCGGCCCAGTCGGCCGGCAGTTCGCCGTTGACGCGGCGCTCGAACTCGGCGGCGATTTCCGGATGCACGTTGCGGTACTTCGCGAACAGCGCGTTCCAGCGCGTTTCGCGCTCGGCGCCGCGGCTTTCGGCGTTCCACGCGTCGTAGATCTCGTCGGGCACGACGAACGGCGCGTGCGGCCAGCCGAGCTTTTCGCGCGCGAGCGCGATTTCGTCCTTGCCGAGCGGCGCGCCGTGCGCGCCTTCGGTGTTCTGCTTGTTCGGCGCGCCGAAGCCGATGATCGTCTTGCAGCAGATCAGCGTCGGGCGGTCGGGATCGATCGCGGCCGACACGATCGCGGCCTTGATCGCTTCGGGATTGTGGCCGTCGACGTCGCGGATGACTTCCCAGCCGTACGCTTCGAAACGCTTGGCCGTGTCGTCGGTGAACCAGCCGCCGACTTTTCCGTCGATGGAGATGTTGTTGTCGTCGTACAGCGCGACCAGCTTGCCGAGCTTCAGGGTGCCGGCGAGCGAGCACGCCTCGTGCGAGATGCCTTCCATCAGGCAGCCGTCGCCGAGAAACACGTAGGTGTAGTGGTCGACGATCGGGAATTCGTCGCGGTTGAAACGCGCGGCGAGCACTTTTTCGGCGAGCGCGAAGCCGACCGCGTTGGCGAGACCCTGGCCGAGCGGACCGGTCGTGGTTTCGACGCCCGGCGTTTCGCTGGCTTCGGGATGCCCCGCGGTGCGCGAATGCAGCTGGCGGAAGCGCTTCAACTCGTCGATCGGCAGGTCGTAGCCGGTCAGGTGCAGCAGCGAGTACAACAGCATCGAACCGTGGCCGTTCGAGAGCACGAAGCGGTCGCGGTTGAACCACTTCGGGTTCTTCGGGTTGTGGCTAAGGAAGTCGTTCCACAGCACCTCGGCGATGTCGGCCATGCCCATCGGCATGCCCGGATGACCGGATTTGGCGGCTTCGACCGCGTCCATGGACAGCGCACGGACGGCGTTGGCGAGTTCGAGACGGCTCGGCATGAGGGTGGTACTCGGCGAGGATAGGCGACGGGGCGCGACAGCCCTCTATTGTCGCCGATCTGCCCCGCCGTCACCAACGCTGCGGCGTCATGCCGCCGTCCGGCCGCGCCGTCAGGCCGCCAATTCGTCCTCCGTGACTTGCGTCGGCGACTCGGCCGGTCGCGGCACGATGCGCAGGTTGACCACGCTCGGACGCGGCGGCGGCGGCGGGCGCTTGGGTGCGACGCGCGCGATCAGATCGGAAATCCCGCCGGCCGGCAGCGCGGCGAACACGCGTGCGAGCGGTCGGATGTCGTCGAGCAGGAAGAAACGCGTCGTTTCGCTGTCGTAGATGCAGCGCGCGCCGAACGCCGCGGAGAGGGCGGCGAGCGGACTCGTCGTCGGCGCCCACCACAGCGCGCGGCGCACACCGTGACGCAGGCCCAGATCGATCAGCGGCTTGAGCAGCTGCTTGAGCGGCGCGAAGCCGCGGCGATAGCGCGTATCCAGACCGATGTCGTTGAGCACGAGCAACGGCGACTCGTCGTCGCGGCGCGCGTGCGTCAGCCGCTGCCAGTCTTCGCCGCGCAGGTGCGCAAGGGCGGCGGTGCGCTGGTACAGATCGAGCGCTTCGCCGCAGGTCGCCACGCGTGCCCACGCGTAGCCGCCGATCGAACCGTCGCCGTTGGCGAGCAGCGCCGCGCAGGCGCGGCTGCCGAGTTCGCGCGCGAGGCGCTCGCGAAACCGCAGCTGATCTTCCGGCATCAGGCCGGGGGTACGTTCGGCGAGCGCGCGATGCAATTCGAACAGCGGGTCGGCGTAGCCGCGATGGTTGAGCGCGGCGAAGTTGGCGAACGCGGCGACGCCGCCCGTGCCCTCGTGCGCATCGAGCTTGCGCAGCCGCCAGGCCTGCCACGCCCAGAACCACCGCTTTCGCCACGTCGCGCCGTGCGTCCGTTGCGGGGAAAACGTCGCCATGCTGCACTCCCGATGCCTCGTGATGCGCGCACTATCCGTGCTCGCATCCACAGGCGCGAGTCAACAATCGTGGCATATGGCATAGTTTACAAAGCGCTACTTTTCACCCGAATTTGACACGGGTGCCGGTGCTCGGCTCGGCCACGACGCGCGGCGGCCGCGGCGGTCGCGGCGGCGCCACGCGACAGAGCAGGTCGGCGATACCGCTGGCCGGCAGCGCGGCGAAGATCTGCGCGAGCGGCCGCACGTCGGCGAGCGTGAAGAAGGCCGCCGTCGGCGTCTCCAGCGCGCGGTCGGCGCCGAACGCGAGCGACAGCGCATACAGCGGACTCGTCCGTGGCGCCCACCAGATCGCGCGCGTCGCACCGTGTTTCAGGCCCATCTCGATCAGCGGCTTGAGCAGTTTCTTGAGCGGCGCGAAACCGTGACGGTACGCGGGATCGAGCCCGATGCCGTTGAGCGCGAGGACCGGCGCTTCGCGCAGACCGGCCGCCGCGCGCAGTTCGAGATACCGCCACTGGTCGTGTCCGAGCCCGGCCAGCGTCGGAATCCGCCGATAGTGTTCGAACGCCTGCGCCGGCGAGCCGACGCGCGCCCAGCAATAGCCGCCGATCGTGCCGGCCGGCGCGGCGAACAACGTCGCGCACGCGGTACCGTGCAGCTCGCGGATCAGGCGCTCGCGGAAATAGGTCGCGCTTTCCGGCAACAGTCCCGGCGCGTGATGGGCGAGCGCATGGTGCAGGTCGAACAGCGCGTCGGTGTAGCCGTGGCTTTCGAGCGAGGCGAAGTCGTCGACGACGGCGACGCCTCCGGCCGTTTCGTGTGCGCGATGCTTGCGCAGGCGCCAGGCCTGCCAGCGCCAGAACCAGCGGGTGCGCCGGGGCGCCGCAACGGCGCCGTAGCCGGCGTCCGCGCCGCCGAAGAGGAACGTTTGCGATAGCGCCATGACCGAGCCTCCCTGAAAGGCCGGCTGTGGAGAACTGCGATAGGGACTATCCGCCCGTTGCGCGGGTCAAGCGAGTTAACAATCGTTGCAGAATGTTGCAGCCGCGGCTCAGCGGCTGGCGCGGCGGCTGCCGCTGATGAGGTCGCGCAACTGCGCGACACGCTTCAAGTCCGGCGCGACCGGCGCGAGCGCCTCCTTGAGCACCGGCGCGGCAAGATCGAGCCAGTGCGACGCTTCCGGTACGTTGCCGGCGCCGAACTCGGCCTCGGCACGGTCGAGCATGAACGCCGCGGTGAGCGGATGCCGCTCGCCCCATCCGGTCACCATGAATTCCTGCGCGGCGACGGTGTCGGCGAGGCCGCCGGCCGCGTCGCCGCCGTGCCGCTTGATCCGCGCGAGCAGCTGCAGACGTTGCGCCTTGAACAGCGGCGTCAGCGGCGCGCCGGTTTCGGTCGTCGCATCGATCTGGCGGCGCGCCTCGTCGTAGCGCTCGCTGCGACGCAGCCAGTCGGCGAGCTGCAGCATCGACTTGACCGTTTCGATGTTGCCGTCGCCGAGCTTCTCGCGTCGCGTCGCGAGCGCGGCGTCGAGCAGCGTCTTTGACTCGGCCAGCTCGCCGCGCGCGAGCAGCGCGCGCGCGAGATTGGCCTGGGCGCGCGCGATGATCACGGCGTTCGGCGTCTTCGACGCGGCGCGCATCGCGAGCGAGCGGCGAAACAGCGGCTCGGCCGCGGCGTAGTCGCCCATGTCCTCGAACGCCGACGCGAGATTGTTGAGCGGTCGCGCGGCGGCGGCGTCTTCCGGGCCGCCGAGCGCGAGGTCGATGCGCATCGCTTCGCGGTAGTGCGCGGCGGCGTCGCGGAAGCGGCCGGCGTCGTGCAGTACCGAGCCCAGTTCGTTGTGACCGAGCGACACGTTGCGGCTTTCGAAGCCGTCCTGCTCGCGGCGCGCCGCGAGGATGTGCTCGAGCACCGGAATCGCCTCGGTCGGGCGGCCGTTGCGCGACAGATTCTTGGCCGCGTTCTCGAGCGTGATCAGCACGTTCGGATGCTTGTCGCTGCCGTGCAGACGGCGCTTGATCGCGAGCGCGCGATCGAACGCCTCGACGGCACGATCGACCTCGCCGCGCTCGCGATAGAGAATGCCGAGGTTGTGCAGCGTCGCGGCGATCGATCCCTCGTTGCCGAGCCGCCGGCGCACATCGAGGGCGCGCTCGAAATCGCGTTCGGCCGCATCGAACTGCGACAGCCCCACTTCGACCAGCGCGAGCGTGTTCCATGAATCGGCGAGTTCGGCCTCGACCGGCGGCACCTGCGCTTCGCGGATCGCGAGCGCTTCGCGCGCGAGGACGAGCGCCTCGTCGTCGCGATCGTTGTTGGTCAGGACGACCGCCGCGCGGCTCAGCGCGTCGGCGCGCGCGTCGGGCCTGGCGAGGCCGGACGAACCCCACAGGTCGGCGGCCTGGCGATACAGCGCGATCGACCGCTCGGGCTGACCGAGCATCTCCCACGCGCGTCCGAGCACTTCGTACAGGCGCGCGCGCACGGCCGGCTGGTCGGCGAGCGTCGCGTCGATGCGCCGCGTGCCTTCGTCGAGCATTTCGCGCGCGCTGACGTCACGGCGCTGCGGATTCTTCTCGGGATTGGCGAACTCGAACACGGAGGAGAGAAACTCGCTCACCTGCTCGGCCGTCGCCGCCTGCACCTTCGCTTCGCGCTCGGCCGCGAGCGCGCGGTCGCGCTCGTTGACGATCCTCCAGCTGGACAAGGCCAGAATTGTACAAATTGCAAAACCCGCAGCGAACAGCGGCCAGCGCCGGCGCACGAGGCGACCGTAGCGGTACAGGAACGTCTGCGGCCTCGCCGACACCGTCTTGCGGTCGAGAAAGCGCTCGACGTCCTCGGCGAGCGCGTCGGCCGACGCGTAGCGCAGCGCCGGACGCTCGGCGGTGGCCCGCAGCACGATCGCGTCGAGATCGCCCGCCAGCGCGCGGCGCCACGGAATGCCGGCCGCGACGAGTTCGCTCGGCCGGCGCTCGGCGCGGCCGAGCTGCGTGACGGTCAGGTCTTCGGCGTCCAGGCGCGCCTTGCGGCCGGTAACGAGCTCGAACAGGATCAGGCCGAGCGAATAGACGTCGCTCGCGACCGTCACGGCGGCGCCGTCGATCTGCTCGGGACTGGCGTAACCCGGCGTGAAGAACGCATCGCCCGGCGCGCCTTCGCGCGACAGGTCGAGCGCGCGCGCGATGCCGAAGTCGAGCAGCACCGGCGCGCCGTCGGCGCGCACGAGCACGTTCGACGGCTTCAGGTCGCAGTGCACGATCAGGCGCTGGTGCGCGAACGCGACCGCGCGACAGACGTTGCGGAACAGGCGCAGCCGCGCCGGCAGGTCGAGTCCGCGCTCGCGGCACGAACGATCGATCTGCACGCCGTCGACGTATTCCATGACGAGGTAGGGCTGGCCGCCCGGCGTCGCGCCGCCGTCGATCAGGCGGGCGATGTGCGGATGCTGCAGTCCCGCGAGCATCTGCCGCTCGGCGGCGAGCCGCGCCAGCGCATCGGCGGTCGGAAAGCCGCGCAGGAGCTTGATCGCGGCCTGCTGCGTGAAGTGTCCGTCGGCGCGCTCGGCGAGATAGACCGCGCCCATGCCGCCGCTGGCCAGGCGCTCGACGAGCCGCCACGCACCGATGCGCTCGCCCACGCCGAGTTCGGTTTCGGGCATCGCGTGCAGCAGCGCCGCGACGGGCGCGACGACACGCTTGAGTTCGCGCGTTTCGGAGGAGATGAGCGCCTCGACCTCGGCCGCGAGCGCGGTATCGGCGCCGGATTTCGCCAGGTGCGCGCGACGCTCGTCGACCGGAAGATCGCAGACTTCCTCGAACAGCCTGCGCAGCATCGCGAATCGCGCCGGCGCGGACATCAGCTCAGGACGCGGTTGAGCCAGGCGCGCGCGAAGCGCAGGTCGCGATCGACGGTCGGCACCGACACGCCGACGACCGCGGCGATCTCTTCGCGCTCCATGCCGGCGAAATAGCTCATCTCGACGACGCGCGCGATGCGCGAATCCTCGGCGTGCAGCTGGTTGAGCGCCTGGTCGAGCGCGAGGAGATCGAGTTCGATGCGCTGGCCTTCGGACGCCTCGGCCGCGCTCAGCGTCACGAGGACGATGTCGCCGCCGCGCTTGGCCGCGAGCCGCGAACGCGCGTGATCGACCAGCACCGAGCGCATGTGCATCGCCGCGAACGCCAGAAAATGCGCGCGATTCTGCCAATCCGTGTCGCTGCCGAGCAGACGCAGCAGCGCCTCGTGCACGAGCGCGGTCGGTTCGAGCGTCTGCACGGGCCCTTCGCGGCGCAGACGCACGGCGGCCATTTCGCGCAGCGTGTCGTACAGGCGCGGCATCAGGCGTTCGAGCGCCGAACGGTCGCCCCCGCGCCAGGCATGCAGAAGTTCGGTCACATCACCGGCAGAGGTCATACTCGCCCTTGCGTTCTCAAGCCAAACGTCGACGCAGTTCAGTGTGCTTCCCGCGGCACACTCCGTGCACAAGCCGCGCCAGATGCCATCGCATCCAGTCGGACAGGTGCTACCGCAACGTTCGCTCGACCCGCCTCGACAAACCTTGCACGGGTCGAATTGTGCCGGATACGCCAGCGTCTTGTCGTGGGTTGTGAAGCCGCGCGGCGTTCGACGCCGCACGCGCGTTCATCCGGCGGCCGGCGCTTCCTCTGTCGTATCGGCACCCTCTCGTCTCGCCACGACGACCGCCGTCGCAAGATCGCCAGTCACGTTCAACGCGGTGCGGCACATGTCGAGGAAACGATCGACCCCGAGGATGATGCCGATCGCCTCGGGCGGCACGTGCAGATACGTCAGGATCATCGCGATGACCGGCAGCGAGCCTGCCGGTACGCCGGCGGTGCCGATCGAACCGAGAATGCACAGGCCGAGCACCATGATCTGCTGGACCCAGCCGAGCTCGACGCCGAAGCACTGCACGAGGAACAGTACGGTCAGGCCTTCGAACAGCGCGGTGCCGTGATGATTGGCGCTCGCGCCGATCGTCAGCACGAAGCGCGCGACCTTCGGCGGCAGGCGCAGGTTCTGTTCGGCGCATTTGAGCGTGGTCGGCAGCGTGCCGGTCGACGAGGCGGTGGAGAACGCGGTGAGAATCGCCTCCTGCGAGTCGCGGAAGAAGCGCCGCGGACTCATGCCGCCCATGAAGCGCACCCACAGCGGCAGCACGACGAAGCCGTGGATCGCGATCGCCAGCAGTACCGAGAACGCGTACCACGCGAGCGTCATGAGCGTGTCCCAGCCGAAGCGCGCGGTCAGCGCGAACATCAGACAGGCGACCGCGTACGGCGTCAGCTTGACGACCATGCCGATGAGCTTCATGACGAGCTCGTTCAGCCCCTGGATCGCTTCGCGGAAGCGCTGCGTCGCCGGCGTCGGCGTCAGGACGAGCGCGACGCCGAGCATGATCGCGAAGAACATCACCGCGAGGAAGTCGCCGTTGCTCGCGGCCTTGACGACGTTGCGCGGCACGATGCCGAGAATCATCTCGATGACCGAGAGCGTCGGCTTCGAATCGGTGATCGCATGCGCCTTCTGCGCGCTGCCGGCGAGCAGCGCGTCGCGCACGGCCGGGTCGAACGCGCGGCCCGGTTCGATCAGGTGCACCACGAGGAGACCGATCGCGATCGCGATGCTCGTGACGACGCCGGTGTAGATCAGCGTGCGCCATCCGATGCGTCCGAGCGAGGCGATGTCGCCGATCTCGGTGACGCCCAGGATCAGCGCCGTGAACATCAGCGGCAGCACGAGCATGAAAAGCAGATTCAGGAACAGCTGTCCGCCCGGCGCGGCGACATAGTCGACGAGACCCGAGACGATGGCCGACTGCGGTCCGGCGAGGTAGGCGATCGCGCCGCCGATGATGCCGACCGCGAAGCCGATCAGCACTTTCCAGTGCAGGGCGAGTCCGCGCTCGGGCGGTGTCACGGTAGCGGCGGCATGGCTCATGTCGGCTCGTCGGTTCGTAGGCGGAAACGCGAAACCTACCGGAGCCCGACCTTCGAGGCAACGCAAGAAGAGCCCGATGCGACAGGGGGGACGCATCGGGCTCGTGGTGGTCATCCTGACCAGAGCACCCTGCCCGTCCAGACAACTCCCTGAGAGCTTGCGACAGCGTCCGGCGGCCCGGATTCCCGAGGACCCGCCCGGACAACGTGCCTCGACGGCAAGCGTCGACGGCAACCGTTGCGGCCGCTGGTTCAAACAGGGGGTTTGACCAATCGGCGCGCCGCGCAGACTACGTGCCGGCGCGCCCGATTTCCGTCCACTGCGTCACGTCATCGCCGCGCGTAGCGGAAGAGTTCAGCGACGTGACGATTTCGGCCACAACGGCGGCAACGCCGCATCGTCGTTCGACGCGGCGACATGTGAGCGCCGCGTGAAACCCGGCGCGAACGCCGCGGCCGTCTGCGACGGCACCGCCCCGGCGCCGTCGGCCGCATAGCAGGCGCGCTGCAGCGCCTCGATAGCGTCGCGTTGCGCGGGCGAGTCGAGTTGCGCGGCCAGTTCGCCCAGGTGAGTCGCGCGGATGCCTTCGGCCTGCGCCCAGCGCAGCAGCGCGCGCGCGCACTTGCGTGCGTCGCCGCCGCTCGCGGCGCGCGCGAAGGCGCCGCGCGAGCCCAGCGTCGCCGTCGAGTCGTTCGTGCGCGTCGGCGTCGCAACGCGAGCGATGCCGGCACGCGTGCGCCACCACCAGAACGCGATCGCGACACTTGCCAGCCACAAGGCGAAGCTCGCGAGCGCGAGCGTGCGCCAGGGGCCGGCGTCGGACACGGGCGCCGCATCGGCCGGCGCGGGCGACGTCGTTGCGGGCGTGTCGGCCGCTGCCGGCGGGACGGCGGGTGCGGCGGCGCCGGCGACGCCCGCCGCGATGACGATGTCCTGCGCCGGCACGATCGCGCTCGCCGGCTGGTCCTTCGCGGTATCCCACCAGTCGAGCGTGATCGCGGGAATGTGCAAGGTGCCGGGCCGCGTCGGCACGATCGCGAACTTGCGGCTGCGCTCGCCGAAGATCCACGTGCCGTTGTCGCGCGTGCGCGTCGTCGGCTTGTCGGGATAGATCTCGGCACCGTCGATCGCCGGCAGCGCGAGTTCGGGAATCTGCTCGAAACCGAGGCCCTGGGCGCGCGCGGTCAGCGTCAGCGTCAGCGGTTCGCCGACGCGCCCGCCGGCCGACGCGTCGATGCCGGCCGCGGACAGTTCCAGCGTCTGCGCCGGCAGCCACGGCCCGTCGCCGGACTGCGGCGGGCGCGGCTTGACGTCGAGCGTCACGCCCTGCGATTGCGTCGACACCATGCGACCGCGGCCGAAGAACATCGCCGACGGATCGTTGCCGCTGATCGCGCGACCGCGAAACTTGAGCGGCGGCAGTTCGATCGTGCCGCTCTTCTCGGGCAGGCCGGCGTAGCGCTGTTCGAGCACGCGAAAGCGGCGCCCGCCGCGCTCGGCGTCGTAGGCACGGCCCTGGCCGAGCTTCTGGATCACGAGCCCCTGCGCCTGCAGCGGTTCGAGTTCGTAGTCGGAGAGGTTCACCGCGACGTACACCTTGACCGTCAGCGACACCTGCTGCTGCACGTAAGGCGTCAGCGGATCGGCCGACAATTCGACGATGATCTCTTCGTTGCCGCTCGTCGCGGCCGGCGCGGCGGTGACGTTAAGGCTCAGCGGCTGCGTCGTCGCGCCGGCGACCGCGAGCGCCGGCACCGTCAGGCGTCCGACGCGCCGCGGCTGCAGCGACACGCCCCACAACTGCTTCGCCGTCGCCTGCCCGTTGACGATGTTGACCGAGCTGGAACTCGACGGGTCCATCACTTCGAAGTCGTTCTTCAACGCATCGAAACTCGGCGCGCTCGCGCCGGTGCCCGTCGCCTCGATGTTGAGCGCCACGGTTTCGCCGAGCTGCACCGTGTCGCGATCAAGCCACGCGCGCACGTCGGCCGCGCGCGCGGCGGGCAGCCACGCGCCGATGCATGCGAGCGCGACGAGCGCCGTGCGGAGGATCCTCGCCATCACCGTTCTCCTTTGCCCGCGTCGCGCTGGCGGCGTTCGTATTCGAGCTGAAACTTGCGCCGCAGCAGGCCACCCGGGTCGTCCGGCACGCGTTCGAGCCACTGTTCGACCGCCTGTCGCTGTTCGCGCTGGGTATCCGATTCGACGCGCGCCTTCGCGGCCTGCCCCTGTTCGGGTTCCTTGCCGGCCTGTTCGACCGCCTTGTCCATCGCCTTGCGAAACGTTTCGCGCTGCTCCTGCTGTTTCTGCGCGTCCTTCTCGGCACCGGCCTCGCCGCTGCGCTCGCCGTCCTTGCCGTCGGCACTGCGCTCGGGATCGGTGCCGCCGCGACTGTTCTGCGCACCTTCTTTCGAATCGTCGGAACCCGACGGCTTGCCGTCAGCCGATTCCTTCTGCTCCTGCGGCGACGAGTTCTGCTCGCCCTGCCGCTTGTCGCCCTGTTGCTGCTGATCCTCTTCGCCGCCGCCGGACTGCCCCTGCCCGCCCTGCGCCGACTTGCCGTTCTTGTCGTCCGGCTTCTGTTGATTCTGTTGCTGCTTTTTCAACCAGGCCTCGACCGCCTGCTTGTTCGCCTGCGCATCGGCATGCCCGGGGTTCTGCGCTATCGCTTCGTCCCACGCCTTGATCGCTTCCTGCCACTGCTGCTGTTGCGCGAGCGCGTTGCCGCGGTTGTATGCCGACTCGGCGTCTTCGGATGCCGCGTATTCCCGCGTCGCCGCCGCGTAGTCGCCGGCACGAAACGCGGCGGCGCCGCGCAGGTCGGCGTCCTGCGCGAGCTCCTGCGCGCGTTTGGCGTCGCCGCCTTCGAGCGCGTTCCACGCCTGCCGGTCGCGGCTCGCCCACAGGTCGGCGAAGTCGAACGCGCGCGCGGGTGCCGTCGCGCCCGCGCCGACGGCGAACACCGCGAGCATCAGCCAGCCGCGCCGGAAACCGGCGAGCGCGAGCGGTATCAGCGCGAGCGCGAGCCACGGACCGCGATCGCGCCATTGCTGCGACGCGACCTCGTCGGCGAGCGCCGCGCCGCCGGGCGACGCCGGCGCGACGCCGCGGTCGGCGAGCGGCGCCACATCGCCGGCGGCGTCGACGTAACGGCCGCCACCGGCCTGCGCGACCGCCGCGAGCGCGGCGGCGTCGAGCTTCGGAATCACGATGTTGCCTTGTGTATCTTTCAAGAAATCGCCCTGCGGCAGGCTGACCGGCGCGCCCTGCGCCGTGCCGACCGCGAGCACCGACACGCGCACGCCCTGCGCGGCGGCGGCGTTCGCGGCGGCCGTCGCGTCGGCGCTGACGCTGTCGGCGACGAGGATCAGGTCGCCGCCGCGCTGGCCGCTCTGCGCGATGAGATCCACGCCGCGACGGATGGCGACCGCGGTCGCGTTGCCGCCGACCGGCATCACGGTCGGGTCGAGCCCGTCGAGCAGGTTTTCGACGGTTTTGGCGTCGTCGGTCAACGGCGCGACGACGAACGCGTCGCCGGCGTAGCCGACGAGCGCGACCTGTCCGTCGCGCAGCCGTGCGAGCAGGTCGCGCACCTTGAAGCGCGCACGCGTCAACCGGTCGGGCTTGAGGTCGGCCGCGAGCATCGTCGGCGAGAGTTCGAACGCGATCACCGTGGCCGCCTGGTTGCGCTGCACCGGTATCGGCAGGCGTTCCCAGGCCGGCCCCGCGAGCGCGGCGACCGCGACGATCCACGCGAGACACGCCAGCACCATCGGCGCGCGCCGCGCGGTTTCGGCGCCGGTCACCAGATGCGGCAGCAGGTGCGCGTCGACGACCTTCGCCCACGTGCGCCACTGCGCGTCGCCGCGTCGCAACGCGAACCACAGTGCCGGCAGCGCGATCAGCGCGAGCCACCACCAGGGCCGCAAAAAGTGGAATTCGCCGATCATGCGGTGCTCCCGGCGAGCCGTCCCGGCCATTGCGCGACGAGCGCCGCGGCCAGCGCGACGAGCAGCGCGAGCGACAGCGGCAGGTGGAACAGTTCCTTCACGGGGCGATATCGCTCGGCCTGGTCGGCGGCGGGTTCGAGACGGTCGATTTCGCGATAGATGCCGGCGAGTTCGGCCGTGTCGCGCGCGCGGAAGAACCTGCCGCCGGTCTTGTCGGCGATTTCGGTCATCAGCGCGACGTCGAGATCGGCCGACGGATTGACGGTGTGCGTGCCGAACATGTCGTTGACGCGCATGCGTTCGGCGCCGAAGCCGATCGTATACACGCGTACTTTTTCCGTCTGCGCCAATTCGGCGGCCTTGCGCGGATCGAGTTCGCCGGCGGTGTTGACGCCGTCCGTTAGCAGCACGACGACGCGCTGCGCTTCGGGCCGGTCGCGCAGGCGCTTGACCGCGAGGCCGAGCGCGTCGCCGATCGCCGTGTCGCTGCCGGCGAGGCCGATCGCCGACTCTTCGAGCTGCGTGCGCACGGTTTTCAGGTCGAACGTCAGCGGCGTCAGAAGGTATGCGCGCGTGCCGAACAGGATCAGGCCGACGCGGTCGCCCAGGCGCCGCGCGATGAAGTCGCCGAGCACGACCTGCATCGCCTCGAAGCGCGACGCGCCGCGCTGGCCCAGCGTCATGTCTTCGGTCTTCATGCTGCCGGACACGTCGACCGCGAGCAGCATCTCGCGGCCGCTGCGCGGCAGGTCGAGCGGCTCGCCGGTCCATTGCGGCCGTGCCACCGCCGCGACGACGAGCGCCCAGACGATCCACGGCCAGACGCGGCGGCTCGTGCGCGCGGTCGCCGCGTGGCTGTCGCCTTGCGCATCGAACACGCCGACATGCGGCAGGCGCAGCGCGGCGCCCGACTCCGTCGCCGGCGCGGCGAGCCGCGCGACGATCCACGGCAGCGGCAGCAGCGCGAACAGCCATGGCCAGGCCCATTCAAACATCGGCCAGCTCCGTCGCGAGCACACGTCGCGTATGCCGGTCGACGAGCGCGTACAAGCGCGCCGCGTCGATCCTCGCGGCCGGTCGGTACGGTGCGTCGACGAGCGCGTCGCGCACGTCGGCGAAGCCGTCGCCATGGCGGTCGAGAAACGCGATCCACGCCGATCCGCTCAACGCCGGGGCGTCGGCGCGCACGAGGCTCGACAGGCGCCGCAGATGCTCGGACAGCGCCGCGGCGAAACGCGTATCGTCGCCGTCGCGGCGCCAGTCGGCCTCAAGCCGCGCGAGCGCGGCGATCACGCGGCGATCTCGCCGCACGCGTCGCAGGCGCCCCGAGCCGCGGCGCGCGAGAAGCACCAGCACAAGAATCGACAAGGCAAAAAGTATCCACCAGCCCGGCGCGGGCGGCCACCACGACGGTTCGACCGGCAGGTGGATGTCGCGCAGCTGCGGCAGGTCGTCGGCCATCACGCCGCTCCCCGCCGCGCCGCGAGCGCGAGGCCCAGCAGCGCGAGGCTGCGCGCGAGTTCGTCGCGCGTGTCGACCGGCAGCACCGCGATGCCGAGCTTGCGCGCGGCGTCGACGAACGTCGCGCGGCGGCGGCGGAACGCCTCTACCCACGCGCCGTCGTGCGCGCCGTCGCCGAATTCGAAGCGGCGGCGCTCGCCGCCGATCGCGAACGTGTAGCGTCCGCGCGGCGGCGCGGCGAGTTCGAGCGCGTCGGTCAACATCAGCACCTTGATGTCGCAATGCGTCGCGAGCCGCGTCAGCGGCGCCTGCGCGGCCGCGTCGGCGCAGAAGCCGTCGGTCGCGACGATCACGAGACTGCCGGGCCGCGCGAGCCGGCGCGTGCGTTCGAGCGCTTCGGACAGCGGCGACGCCGTTTGCGTCGCGCGCGCGAGCGCGTCCCATTCGACGAAGCTGCGCAGGCAGCGCAGCGCGCCGCGCGGACCGCCGGCCGGGCGTACCTCGCCGGTCACGCCGCCGCCGAAGCCGACGGCACCGACGCGATCGCCGCCGCGCACGGCGCTCCACGCGATCAGCGCGGCGGCGCGCGCGGCCTGCACCGACTTGAAGCGCACGCGCGTGCCGAACTGCATGCTCGGGTTGTGATCGAGCACGAACAGCACGCTGCGTTCGCGCTCTTCCTGGAACACCTTCGTGTGCGGCCGTCCCGTGCGCGCGGTGACGCGCCAGTCCATGCTGCGGATGTCGTCGCCGGGCTGGTAGGCGCGCGACTCGACGTAGTCGACGCCGCGTCCGCGAAAGCGCGACGTCTTGATGCCGGACGAATCGGCGGCGACCTTGCGCGACGCGGCGAGCACGAGCGCGCGCGCGGCGAGGCGCTGCGCGATCAGCGCGTCGAGCCGGACGCTGACGGCCGACGTCGCGGCGGTGGTTGCTGGCGTCGCCATGCCGGGCGCGCTACGGCAGCGCGACGCGTTCGAGCAGTCGCGCGACGACCTGCTGCGGACGCACGCCTTCGGCTTCGGCCTCGTAGTTGAGCAGCACGCGATGGCGCAGCACGTCCGGTGCGACGGCGTGCACGTCGTCGGGCAGTACGTAGTCGCGGCCGGCGAGCCAGGCGTGTGCGCGCGCGCAGCGGTCGAGCGCGATCGTGCCGCGCGGGCTCGCGCCGTAGGCGATCCAGCGCGCGAGGTCGGCGTCGTGCGCGGCCGGCTCGCGCGTGGCGATCACGAGTTCGACGATGTAGCGCTCGAGCGCGGGCGCGAGGTGCAGGTCGAGCACGGCCTCGCGCGCGGCGAAGATCTGCGCTTGCGTCACGCGCTGCGGCGGCGCCGGCGCGTGATGCATTTCGGCCTTCGCGCGGGCGCGGGCGAGCTTGAGGATGGCCGCTTCGGCGTCGGCGTCGGGGTAGTCGATCGCGACGTGCATCAGAAAGCGGTCGAGCTGCGCTTCGGGCAGCGGATACGTGCCCTCCTGCTCGATCGGGTTCTGCGTCGCCATCACGAGAAACAGCGGCGGCAGCGGATAGGTCGTGCAGCCGACCGTGACCTGGCGCTCGCCCATCGCCTCGAGCAGCGCCGACTGCACCTTCGCCGGCGCGCGGTTCACTTCGTCGGCGAGCAGAAGATTGTGGAAAATCGGACCGCGCTGGAATTCGAAGCGCGCTTCCTGCGGACGGTAGATTTCCGTACCGGTGAGGTCGGCGGGCAGAAGGTCGGGCGTGAACTGTACGCGATGAAAGTCGGCCTGGATGCGCGCGGCCAGTTCCTTGATCGCGGTGGTCTTGGCCAGGCCCGGCGCACCTTCGACGAGCAGGTGCCCGTCGGCGAGGAGCGCGATCAGCAGGCGGTCGATCAGTCGCGACTGGCCGATGATGCACTGCGCAAGATCGGCGCGCAGCGCGGAAAACGTGTCGGCGAGCGCCGCGGGGCGCTCTCGTTCGGGTAGATCCATGAGTCGCGAAGTCCGGTTGGGCCGTGTGCGGCCGCTTCGACCACTATCGAGCGGAAAAGTTTATCGATCGTTAAACGCGCCGGAAGCGCCGGGGCGGACAGGTTCGCGCTACGGGCGTTACAACAGGGCGAGCGCTTCGGGCACCGGCAGCGGCTTGCCGATCAGCCAGCCCTGCGCGTAGCGGCAGCCGAGTTCGCGCAGCTGGCGCAGCTGCAGTTCGGTTTCCACGCCTTCGGCGACGATGTCGCAGTCGAGCGAGTGGGCCATGCCGACGATGGCGCGCACGATCGCGTAGCAGCGCGGATCGCTCATCTGCCGGATGAAGCCCTGGTCCATCTTGAGCGTATCGAACTCGAGCTTGTGCAAATGGCCGAGGTTGGAATAGCCGGTGCCGAAATCGTCGAGCGCGACCTTCATGCCGGCGCCGTGGCAGCGCGCGATGATGCCCGAGACGCGTTCGTAGTCGAGCACGAGGCTTTCGGTGATTTCGATCTTCAGCCGGCGCGGCGCGACGCCGCCGGCGACGAGCGCGGCGAGAAACCGGTCGAGCAGGCCCGGATCGTCGAGCTGACGCCCCGACACGTTCAGCGCGACGAACGGCGCCGCGTCGCCGTCGCCGCCGATGCGGCGCAGTGCGTTGCAGACTTCGGCCAGTACGTAGTCGCCGATCGGCAGGATCAGCGACGTTTCTTCGGCGAGTTTGATGAAATCGGCCGGCGAGACGGGACCGCGCTCCGGATGCGTCCAGCGCGTGAGCGCCTCGAAGCCGGCGACGCGGTTCGTCGAGATCTCGAGGATCGGCTGCAGGCGCACCTCGAGTTCGCGCCGTTCGAGCGCTTCGCGCAGCTCGCTTTCCAGGCGGATCTTGTCGAGCGCCACGGCCGCGTCCTGCGCGCGCGCGTCGCGCACCTGCGCCGACGGCGCCGGTTCGCGCTGGCCCGACAACTGCGCGAGCGCCGAACGGTAACGCGTGAGCTGGCTCAGCAGCAGCGCACGGACGACCGGGTCGGCATCGTCGAGGCGTTCGGCGAACTGCGTGCGGTCGATCGGCGTCAGCACGCAATCGGTCAGCGCGGTCGCGGTCGCGGTACGCGGAGAGTCGTCGATCACCGCCATTTCGCCGAGCAGGTCGCCGGCGACGAGCACGCCGAGCCGGCGGCTTTCCTCGCCGTGGCGGGTGGTGACCTCGATTTCGCCCTGTTCGAGCAGAAACGCCGATGTCGGCGCGTCGCCCTGCCGGAACAGCACGCTGCCGGCGCTCACCTCGACACGGAACGACGATAGGGACATGCGCGTCCTCCTTGCGGGCCGATCGTAGCAGCGTTGCCGCCGTGCCGTAGGCCCGAAAAGAACGAGGGCCGCATGTGCGGCCCTCGTTTTCAACGCGTTGCGGTGATGTTTACGGCGGGGTTTGCGCGGTCGCCGTGCAGGTCTGCGCCGACGACAGCGTCAGGGTGGCGGAACTGGACGTCCCGACCTGAGCGCAACTGCCGGAGAAGACCACGGTCGGTGCCGGGGTCGCCGCGAGGCAAGCCGGCGGACCGGTACGCGTGGCGGTCAGCGTGATCTCCGTACCCGACGGGAAGTTGCCCGTGCAGGCCTGCGGAGCCGTGGCACCGGCGGCGACGCCGCAGGTGAGGCCGGTCGGCGCGCTGGTGACGGTTACGCCGCACGTGTTGGCAGGCGCACCCACCGGCGTGGCCACGGCGTTGACGGTCAGCGCGATCGTCGCACCGGTCGGGCACGCGCCCGCCGGCGGCGGCGGGCTGACGCCCGCACCCAGCGTGCACAGGTTGATGCCCGTGAACGACACGGTGGCCGTTTCGCCGGTCGGCGTGCGGAACGTACACGTGGCGCTGCCGGCCGAACCGAAGCGGTTGAGATTCACGTTGCTGATGACGGCCGTCGTCTGGCCCTGCGCGTTCGTCACGCCCGGACCGGAGTCGAGCGATACGTCGCCCGAGCAGGTGCCGCCGATCGTCACGCTCGGAACCGGGTTGCCGGCGCCGTCGCGCAGCGTCAGCGTGACCGTGCCGCCGGTACCGACGAAGGCCGTCGGGTTGGCATTGAGGATGAGGTTGCCGCCGGCCGTGATCGTCACTTCCGCCGGATCTTCCGCATCCACGTTCGAGAAGACCACGCGCGGGCCGTCGCCGCCGGCGCCGCCGCCGGCGACGCCGATCGTGCGCACGACCGCGGTCAGGCAGCCGTCGGCACCCGTCGCGCTGGCGGTGATGCCGGCGCCGGCGACGCCGTCGACCGTACCGGAACCGCTACCCAGGTTGGCGAAGCCGAAGGGGATGAACTGGCCCTGCAGCGCGCTGTTGAGCGCATCGCGCAGACAGACGCGGACGTTGACGGTGGTGTTGCCCGGAATCGTCGCCGGCGCCGCCGTGATGCGCACCGGCAGCATGCCAGCGTAGCGCATCAGCTTGATGTCGCTAACTTTCTTGACAGCGCCGGTGCTGGCAACCGAGTCGCCCTGTGCAAACAGGTAGACCGCCTTGCCCAGACGCGTGACCGGATAGGTCAGCTGGACCGACGCGACACCCTTGGCGTCGGTGACGCCGTCGGCCGTGATGTTGCCGTCGACCGCGCGGCCGATGACGTACGGGATGACCGCTCCGGCGTCGACGCTGTTGCCGGTGTCGTCGTTGCGGTTGAACGGCGTGACGACGTTGAGGCTGCCCGCGTTGTTGATCGACGCGATCGTGCGCGAGCTTTCGAGGTCGCGGTTGCCCGGCACGAGGTCGCCGAACACGAGCAGCGTATCGCCGGGGCCCGCGCCGCCGCCGGCCGTCGTGAAGCGGCCGTTCGGCGCCGTGAACAGCGTACCGTTTTCCTGCGGGTTGCCGTCGGTACCGGTGATCGAGAACGTGCCCGGGCCTTCCGACGGGAAGCCCGTCAAGGGAGCGTCGAGCTGACCGAAGCGCACCGGCTGATTGATCACCGGATTGCCCTGGCGGTCGGTCGCGAGTGCGCTGACGGTCAGGCTGTACGTGCCGTTGTGGAACGGCGGCGCGGTGCCCGGATCGGTCGGGCCGGCGGTGCCGTCCACCGGATTGGCGTACAGCGCGTTGGTATCCGGACGCGTGATCGCGAGGCTGAAGAGCTTGCCGTCGGACACGACGACACTCGTGGTCGTGACCAGCGCGTCGCTGATGCCGTTGTCGACGTTGTTGTCGCCGCGGTCGACCGTGGCGCGGATCTGGATCGGTCCTTCGACCGTGCCGGAGCGGAACGAAACGGCCGCGACGCCCTGCACCGTGCGCACCTTGATCGACTGGCCGGTCTGCGAACCGCCTGCGCCGAGGCCCGACAGCGAGCCGTTGTTCGGGCTGCCGATGACTTCAAACTGCACGTTGTTGAACGAGTTGTTGCCGCTGACCGGGTCGGGAATCAGCTGGCCGCCGCCGTCGCGCACCACCGCAGTGATCAGCGACGACGTTTCGCCGCCCGAATTCTGCAGGTAGATGCCGGACGGCGATGCGCCCATCAGGATCGACGCCGGCAACGGAGCCGTCGCGTTCTGCACGGTGAACGTCAGCGTCTTGGAGATCGTCTGGTTCGAATCGGCATCGCGCGCGGTCACGGTGATCGTGCCGGTGCCGGATACCGTGCCCGAATGCACGAAGATCGTCGCGACGCCGCCGGTCACGTCGACCGGGCCGCTGCCGAGCTTGTCGCGGAACTCGTTGCCGCGCAGGTAGCTGCCGTCCGGATTGGTTTCGATCGCCGTCGCGGGATCGTCGAGCGTCGAGAACGAAATCACCGAAACCGGAGACGCCGACACGGCGACTTCCTGTCCGGAAACGAGATCGCCGTTGGGCCGGCGCCAGGTGATGCCGACTTCGGCCATGAACGGCGAACCGATGAACGGTCCGACAACACTGCTGTTGACCGGCAGGGTCGTGGTCGTCGCGGTCAGCGTCAGCGTTCCGCTCGTCGGCGGATTCAACGCGCCGTTGTCGCCGCTGCCGCCGCCACCGCCGCAGCTGGCCAGCAGCACGCCGGTCAGCAGCAGCCCGAGGCTTTTTGTGAAGACTTTCATGTCGTCTCTCCGAAGCTCGCAGTTCGTCAAAACTCAAGGTCCGCCGCGGCGACTGCGAGCGCCGCCGGGCGCGAGCTCAATCCAGGATTATTTCAAGCTTTCGTTAAGAATCCGCGGCGTCACGAAGATCAGCAGTTCCGCCTTGTTCACTTCCTTGTTCTTGTTGCGGAACAAGGCGCCGACCGCCGGAATGTCGCCGAGGAACGGCACTTTCTTCAGATCGTTGCGACGCTCGACTTCGTACACGCCGCCGAGCACCACGGTCTGGCCGTCGTCGACGAGCACCGAGGTGTTGATCTCGCGCTTGTCGATCTGCGGCACGAAACCGCCGCCGGGATTGGCGATGAGATCGGCGATGTTGTCCTTCTTGACCGCGAGCGCCAGGAACACGCGCTCGTCGTTCGTGATCGTCGGCGTCACCTTGAGTTCGAGCACGGCGTCCTTGAACTGCACGGTCGCCTGGCTGATGCCGCTGCCGCCGCCCGTGAACGTCACGTAGCCGATTTCCTGGCCCTGCTTGATGACCGCTTCCTGCTGGTTGGCGGTGATCACGCGCGGGCTGGAAATCACTTCGCCCTTGTTCTCGGTCTGCGCGGCCGAAAGCTCGAGATCGAGCAGGTAGTCGGCGCCGAGAATCGCGAGGCCGAAGCTGCCGGCCGGACTCGACACCGGCATGTTGACGCCCAGACGATTGTTCAGCGACGGCGCGGCGACGCCGCCGGGCAGGATGCCCGGAACCGCGGCCGGAAGGCCGCGACCGCCGTTGAAGCGGTTGTTCAGCACGGCGTTCGTCATCTGGTCGGTGCCCGCGGCAGTGCCGGAGGTCGTGACGACGTTGCCGTGACGGTCTTCGTAGCCGCCGCTGATGCCGAAGCGGACGCCGAGTTCGCGCGCGAACGTGTCGCTCGCGACCACGATGCGCGATTCGATCAGCACCTGCTGCACCGGACGATCGAGTGTCAGTACGAGGTCGCGGATTTCGCGGAGCTTGTCCGGCGTGTCGTTGACGAGCAGCGTGTTGGTGCGCTCGTCGAACGTGACGCTGCCGCGCGTGGACAGGAAGCCGCGCGAACCGCCCGAGCTGGACGAGGTGCTGCCACCGGAACCGCTGGCCGCCGAGTTTTCCTGCGGCTTGCTGATCAGCGCGGCGATGTCCTTGGCCTTGCCGTAGCTGACCGGAATGTACGCGGACTGCAGCTCGACGCGCTGTTCGAGCGCGATGCGCGCGTCTTCGATCGCCTGTTCGCGATCGGCGATTTCCTTCTGCGGCGCCACCCAGATCACGTTGTCGCGGCGGCGCTTGTCCAGGCCCTTGGCCTGCAGCACGAGATCGAGCGCCTGGTCCCAGGGCACGTTGATCAGGCGCAGCGTGACGTTGCCCTGCACCGTGTCGGCGACGACGATGTTGAGATCGGAAACGTCGGCGATCAGCTGCAGCACGGAACGCGTCGGGATGTCCTGGAAATTGAACGTCACGCGGGCGCCGGTGTATTCGGGCGGCGCGTTCTTGTCCTTCTTCTTGTCCGCGTCGGCCCGCTTGGGCGCGATCTCGAGCACGTACTCGTTACCGGACTGGTAGGCGAGCTGCTCGAACGGCCCCTTGGCGGAGATCTCCATGCGCGCGCCGTTGCCGCGCGAGCGCGTCTCGATGATCTGCACCGGCGTTGCGAAGTCGAGCACGTCCAGCCGCTGGGCGAGATTGGCCGGCAGCTTCGCGTTGTACAGATCGAGCGTCATCTTGTCGCCGTCGCGCTTCACGTCGGTCGTCGCTCCCTCGCCCGAGAACGTCACGAGGATGCGTCCCTCGCCGTTCTTGCCGCGCCGGAAGTCGATATTGGAGATTTCGACGCCGCCCGCCGCGACCGCCTTGGTCGGATCGGAGTGGCCGGCCGCGGTCGATGCGGCAGACCCGGTGATGCCGTTGCCGATCGTCACGAGCAGCGTGTTGCCGTCGATCTTCGTTTCGTAGCTCGACGGACGTACGAGATCGACGACGACGCGCGTGCGTCCCGCCGCCTCGACGGCCGACACGGCCGTGGTCGAGCCGATGTTGATGTCGACGTTGCGCTGGGTAAGCCCGCTGCGCGTGTCGGCGAGGTCCAGCGCGATACGCGGCGGCGTATCGGTCGTGAACACCTGCGGTTCGTTGACCGGGCCGGCCAGCTTCAAGGTCAGTTCGACCTTGCCTCCGGGCAGACTGTT
Organism: Tahibacter soli; assembly: GCF_025717065.2. GTDB lineage: Bacteria > Pseudomonadota > Gammaproteobacteria > Xanthomonadales > Rhodanobacteraceae > Tahibacter > Tahibacter soli. The sequence continues at coordinate 86,575 of NZ_JAOVZO020000019.1, forward strand.
GTAGGTGATCTTTTCCAGCACGTTCTCGGCGTGCGCGCTGCCGATGCCGGCGGCGCCGGCGATAAGCAGGAACGCGCAGCGCAGGGCCCTGCGGACGACGGGACCAGACACACGTCCCTGATGGTTGGCAGCTGTCGTAGTCATGAAAGTCACCCCCAATGGGCCTCTTATTTGTCACCTAGAGCGATTGACGCCTGACGCTCCATCCAACCGCCGGCACCATTCGGTACAAGTTCGACCACTTCGACGCGGTCTTCTGCGATGAGCGTGATCTTTCCGTAGTTCTGACCCAGGTAGTTGCCCTGGTGGACACGATGTACGACGCCGTCCGGGTCCTTGACGAGCCCTTCGAGCGCATCGCCGACGCCGATCGTGCCGACCATCGCGAGGCCGTCGAGCGGGAAGCTTTCGAGTGCTTCCTTGACGCGGCCGTCATCCGGACGCGGACCCGTACCGATCGAGTCGTCGCGTGCCTCTTCGGCGCTCGGACTGAACGGGTCGCGCATTTCCTGATCTTTGTACTCGAACGTTTCGAACGTCTTGACGGTCGGCAGCGGCTCGATCGGAGCGCCTTTTTTCGCCTTTTCGGCGGCCACCCAGTCTTCGAGGTCGCGGCGACCGGCCGTGCAGCCCGTCAGCACCAGCGCGGCCAGGACGACAGATCCTGCGATTCGCATACGCATCATCAGTGGCCTCCCGCCGGCGTAGCAGGTGGCGGCGGCACCGCTGCGGGAGCGCCGGCAGCGCCTGGCGCACCGGGAGCCGCGGCCGGCGTTTCGTCGTCTTCGACGTAGCGATACGTTTTCACGGTTCCTTCCAGCGTCAGCGTTCCGCCCGAAATGACGCTCTTGCCCGCCGGGGCCGCGTTCTTCGGACTCAGGGAAACGTCGTGCATCGTGAGAATCACCACGCGCGGCAACGACGCCACGCCGCTGATGAACGAACCGAACTGGTGATAGGTGCCCACCATGCGCAGCCTGATCGGCTTTTCGGCGTAGAACTCCTTCACCGTCTCGGCGCCCGGCTCGAACAGGTCGTTCTCGATGCCCGACGCCTGCGCCGTCTGCGACACGTCGACCAGAAGCTCCGGCATTTCCGTCTTGCTCGGCAGCTGCCGCAGCATCTGGCGCAGCATGTCTTTCATTTCCTCGAGCTGCACGGTCAGCGCTTCGAGGTTGACGGCCTTGGCCTGCTTGGTCGTGAAGTCGCGCTTGAGCTGTACTTCTTTCTGCACCTTCGATTCGAACTCTTCCTGCTGGCCCTTGATCTGGAAGTACCAGCCGGCGAGGCAGATGATCGCGAACAGCAGAAAGCAGAAGACGAGCTTTACGCCCTGCGGCCAGTTGCCGACGTTTTGCGGATCGAGATCGCGAAAGTCGGAAAATTTCATGGCTTCGCCCCCGCTGCCGGCTGGGGCGGCACGGCCGTACCCGGCGCGACGCCCGTCTGTTCTTCTTCTTCGCTGCCGGCCGGCTTGCGCAGCTTCACGTCCATCGTGAAGTCGTACGGCATGCGCTTGTCGTCGACGCGCTTGATTTCGGTTTTCTTGAGGTCGGGCCGGCCGAGCCACTGCGACGCCTCGACGTTACGCATGTACGTCGCGACGCTCGCGTTCGACTGCGCCACGCCGACCAGCGTCAGCACGTCGCCCGCCTGCTTGAGACTCGTCAGGCGAACGCCGTCGGGAATCGTGCGCACCAGTTCGTCGAACATGTGCACCATCTGCGAGCGGTTCGCCTGCAGCTGCTCGATGACCTGCTTGCGCGCGAGCAGCTTGCCGCGGGTCTTGTCGAGTTCCTTGATCTTGTCGAGCCGTTTTTCGACTTCTTTGATTTCCTGCTGGAGGTACGCGTTGCGATCGTCCTGGTTTTCCAGGCGCGCGTTCATCCACATCATCGCCGCGACGAACACCGCGGCGCCGGCGAGCGCCGACATGCCGAGCATGATGTAGAACTCGCGCTCGCGTACCTTGCGCCGTTCGGCGCGCCAGGGCAGTAGGTTTATTCTGGCCATCAGTCGAAGCTCCTGAGCGCGAGCCCACAAGCGATCATCAACGCCGGCGCGTCCTGGGCCAGGGTCTGCGCCTGTACGCGCGACGACAGCGACATGTTCGCCAGCGGGTTGGCTACCACGCTCGGCACGCCGAGCTGTTCTTCGACCATGTCGGCCACGCCGGAAATCGACGCGCAGCCGCCGGCCAGAACCACCTGGTCGACCTTGCTGTATTCGCTGCCGGCGAAGAAGAACTGCAACAGGCGGCTGATCTGCTGGACCATCGCCTCCTTGAAGGGCTCCAGCACCTCGATTTCGTACGACTCGGGCAGGCCGCCCTGGCGCTTGGCGAGGCCGGACTCCTCGTAGGACAGGCCGTAGCGGCGCATGACCTCGTCGGTCAGCTGCTTGCCGCCGAACACCTGCTCGCGCGAGTAGATCGTGCGCTGATTCTTCAGAACGATCAGCGTCGTCATCGTCGCGCCGACGTCGACCACGGCCACGACGGCGTCTTTCGGCACCGCGAGCTGGTCGGCGATCAGCTTGAACGCGTTTTCCATCGCGAACGCCTCGACGTCGACGACCTTCGCCGAAAGACCGGCGAGATCGAGCGCGGCGACGCGCAGATCGACGTTCTCGGTGCGCGAGGCCGCAAGCAGCACGTTGACCATGTCGGGATTGTCTTTGACCGGACCGAGCGTCTCGAAGTCGAGACTGACTTCCTCGATCGGGTACGGAATGTATTGGTTGGCCTCGACCTGGATCTGTCCTTCGAGGTCCTCGTCGGAGAGGTCGGCCGGCATCGGGATCACTTTCGTGATCACCGCCGAGCCCGCCACGGCGGCGGACGCGAATTTCGTCTTCGCGCCGGAACGGCCGAGCGCGCGACGAATCGCCTCGCCCACCGCCTCGACTTCGACGATGTTCTTTTCGACCACCGCGTTCGGCGGAAGGGGCTCGACCGCGTAATGCTCGACACGGTAGCGCCCGCCCGACTGACTCAGCTGCAGCAGTTTTACAGCCGTCGAACTGATGTCCACCCCAATCAGCGGCGGCGCTTTCGGACTGAACAGACCCACGTTTTTCCCCTTCCCACGCGCTCTTACGAGCGAAAGATGCGCGGCTACATTAAATACGAAAGTTAACGGATTGGCAACGTCCCGAAGAATATTCTCCAAGAGGCTGAAATTCCATGGGTTTTGTCACATAAATGTGACGCAGCGCAGGAGTTTTCGCTACCGGGCGAAGCCGGGCACGTTCTATACTCCGGCCCAAGTCGCGCCGACTTTGATTGCCATCACATTCCCGGTTCAACATGCGCGTTTTCCTCCGCTTGCTACGCTATGCGCTGTTCCTTGCGCTTGGCGCAGCCGTGCTCGGGTGCCTCGCTGTAGGCGTCGCTTACTGGCTGATTTCCCCCGCCTGCCGTCGGCAGAGACGTTGCGAGACGTCCGACTGCAGGTGCCGCTACGAGTCTACACCGCCGACGACAAGCTGATAGCGACGTTCGGCGAGACCCGCCGCATCCCCGTCGCCATCGCGAACGTGCCGGCACAGGTCAAGAACGCCTTCCTCGCCGCCGAGGACGCGCGCTTCTACGATCACCCCGGTTTCGACCTGCAGGGCATCTTCCGTGCGGTGTGGCACGTCGTGCGCACCGGCGGCGACAAGGGACCGGGCGGCTCGACGATCACGCAGCAGGTCGCGCGCAATTTCTTCCTGAGTCCCGAACAGACCTACACGCGCAAGGTCTCGGAGCTGTTCCTGGCGCTGCGTATCGAAAGCGCATTGTCCAAGGATGAAATTCTCGAGCTTTACCTCAACAAGATCTTCCTCGGTCACCGCGCCTACGGCGTCGCGGCCGCGGCGGAGTTCTACTACGGCAAGACGCTCGACCAGCTCGAGGTCGGCGAAGCGGCGATGCTCGCGTCGCTGCCGAAGTTTCCGTCGACCGGCAACCCGCTGTACAACCGCGAGCGAGCACTGCAGCGCCGCAACTACGTCCTGGCGCGCATGCAGGAGAACGGCTTCATCGACGAGGCGCAGATGCGCGCCGCGATGGCGCTGCCCGATCGCGCCTACGCGCACGAGCCGCCGATCGAAGTCGAGGCGCCGTATCTGGCCGAGATGGTGCGCGTCGAAGCGCTCGAACGACTCGGCAACGACGCGCTGACCGACGGCTACAGCATCCGGACGACGCTCGACAGCCGCATGCAGGAAGCGGCGAACAAGGCCGTGCGCGACGCGCTGACCGCCTACGACCGCCGTCACGGCTGGCGCGGCCCCGAAGCGCACGTCGAACTCGCGGCCGGCGCGACGCCGGAAACGCTCGGCCGCGAGCTGGCGAACTTCCGCACGATCGCCGGCCTTGCGCCGGGCATCGTCAGCGAAGCGACGAAGGAGCACGCGACGGTCTATCTCGGCGACGGCCAGAGCGTTGCGCTCGACAAGGCCGCGATCGAGTGGGCGCGCGCTTATCAGACCGAAAACAGCCGCGGCCCGGCGCCGAAAAGCGTCGACGCGGTGCTCAAGGTCGGCGACATCGTGCGCGTCGCGCGCACCGGCGACGGCGATGCCGAAAAGTGGACTCTGTCGCAATTGCCGGCCGCGCAGGCCGCGCTCGTTTCGCTCGATCCCGACGACGGCGCGATCCGCGCGCTGGTCGGCGGCTTCAGTTTCGCGCGCAGCAAGTTCAACCGCGCGACGCAGAGCGCGCGCCAGCCCGGCTCGAGCTTCAAGCCGTTCCTGTATGCGGCGGCGTTCGAACACGGCTTCACGCCGGCGTCGATCCTGAACGACGCGCCGATCGTGTTTCCCGATCCGTCGCGACCCGACGGCATCTGGGCGCCGTCGAACGACGACGACAAGTTCGAAGGCCCGATGCGCCTGCGCGAAGCGCTGGTCAAATCGGTCAACCTCATCTCGGTGCGCCTGCTCGACGCCGTCGGCGTGCGCTACGCGCGCGAGTTCATCACGCGCTTCGGCCTGCCGCTCGAAGCGCTGCCCGAAAACCTCTCGATGGCGCTCGGCACCGCGTCGGTCGCGCCGCTGATGATGGCGCGCGGCTACGCCGTGCTCGCCAACGGCGGCATGCTGGTCGATCCGTATTTCGTCGCGTCGATCAAGGACCGCGACGGCAAGGAAATCTACGCCGCGCAACCGGTTCGCGCGTGCCGCGACTGCCCCGAGCGCCTGCTCGACGACGCGCGTACGGCCCAGGCCGCCGCGGCGGCGAACGCGCCGACCGCAGCCGTGGCGACGCCGGTCGCCAATACGTCGCCGCCGCTCAACCGCTTCGTGCCGATCGGCGCCGCGCAGGCCAGCACGGCGCCTGTCGCCGTGCCGGTCGAACCGGGCAAACCGAAACTCGCGCCGCGCACGCTCGACGTGCGCACGGCGTATCTCGTCACGTCGCTGATGCGCGACGTCGTGCGCCGCGGCACCGGCGCGGCGGCGATGACGCTCAAGCGCAACGACCTCGCCGGCAAAACCGGCACGACGAACGAGCACCGCGACGCGTGGTTCAGCGGCTTCAACGACCAGATGGTGACGACCGTGTGGTTCGGCCTCGACGACTTCGGCTCGCTCGGCCGCGGCGAGTTCGGCGCCAAGGCCGCGCTGCCGATCTGGATCGACTACATGCGCGTCGCGCTCGACGGCAAGCCGGAACGTCCGTTCGCGACGCCGCCCGGCATCAGCACCGCGCGCATCGATCCGGTCAGCGGCTATCTGGCATCGAGCGACGATCCCGGCGCGATTCTCGAAATCTTCCGCAGCGAAGACATCGCGCGCCTGGCCGCGCCGCCGCCCGAAGCGCTCGACGAATCGCAGCAGGGCGAACCGTACGATATTTTCTGATGCGGCAGGACCGACGCGAAAAGCGCAGCCACAAAGGACATCCGCGCGGCGACGACCAGCGCCGCCTGATCGCGATCGAGGCCGCGCGCATCATCAGCGAACTGGGCGTGCGCGACTATCACCAGGCGAAACTGCGCGCCGCCGAACGGCTCGGCATCGACGACGAGCGCGATCTGCCGAAGAACGTCGAAATCGAAAGCGCGCTCAAGGAATACCAGCGCCTGTTCGGCGGCGAGGCGCACATCGAGCGCCTGGCGCAGCTGCGATCCGCCGCGATCGAAGCGATGCGCTATTTCGCGCGCTTCGAGCCGCGTCTCGTCGGCGCCGTGCTCGAAGGCACGGCGGACGAACATTCGGCCGTGTGCCTGCACCTGTTCGACGACAACCCGGACGGCCTCGCGCTGTTTCTCGACGAGCGCGGCATTCCGTACGAACAGATCGAACGCCGCCTGCGTTTCGGCCGCGACGACGAAGCCGATGTCGACGCGTACCGCTTCGACGCCGGCGACGTGACGATGGACCTCACGCTGCTGCCGCTCGACGCGCAGCGGCAGGCGCCGCTCGATCGCATCGACGGCAAGCCGATGCGGCGCGCGAACCTCGCGGCGGTGCAGCAGCTTCTCGACGAATCCGGTTCGCGCTGACGCCAGAACGCAAACGCCCCGGCAAGCCGGGGCGTTCGTGCGTCGGATTGAAACGAATCAGCGCTTTTCGACGTCGACGTAGTCGCGCGTCGGCGCGCCGGTGTAGATCTGGCGCGGACGGCCGATCTTGGCATCCGGCGTTTCGTGCTGCTCGAGCCAGTGCGCGACCCAGCCGGCGGTGCGCGCGATCGCGAACATCACGGTGAACATCTCGGTCGGGATGCCGAGCGCCTTGTAGATGATGCCCGAGTAGAAGTCGACGTTCGGGTACAGCTTGCGCTCGACGAAGTACGAATCCTTGAGCGCGGCGGCTTCCAGTTCCATCGCGACGTCGAGCATCGGATCGGACACGTTCAGATCGGCGAGCACCTTGTGGCACATCTCGCGGATGATCGTCGCGCGCGGATCGAAGTTCTTGTAGACGCGGTGGCCGAAGCCCATCAGGCGGAAGCCGGAGTTCTTGTCCTTGGCGCGCTCGACGGCCTTGCCGACGTTCTTCGCGTCGCCGATCTCGGCGAGCATCTTGAGCACCGCCTCGTTCGCGCCGCCGTGCGCGGGCCCCCACAGCGCGGCGATGCCGGCCGCGACGCACGCATACGGATTCGCGCCGGTCGAGCCGACCAGGCGAACGGTCGACGTCGACGCGTTCTGCTCGTGGTCGGCGTGCAGGATGAAGAGGAGGTCCAGCGCCTTGGCCGCGACCGGCGACAGCTGCAGCGGCTCCGACGGCACCTCGAACATCATGTGCAGGAAGCGCGTGCAGTATTCGAGGTTGTTGCGCGGATAGCGGATCGGCCAGCCGATCGAATAGCGGTACGCGGCCGCGGCGATCGTCGGCATCTTCGCGATCAGGCGGATCGCGGCGAGCTTGCGCTGCGCCGGGTCGTTGATGTCGAGCGAGTCGTGATAGAACGCGGCGAGCGAACCGACCGCGGCCATCGACATCGCCATCGGATGCGCGTCGTAGTGAAAACCCTGGAAGAAGTTCTTGAGCGACTCGCGCATCATGGTGTGATGCGTCACGTCGTGCTCGAACGTCTGGAACTGCGCGGCGCTGGGCAGTTCGCCGTTGATCAGGAGATACGCGACTTCGAGAAAGTTCGACTGCTTGGCGAGCTGTTCGATCGGATAGCCGCGATACAGCAGAACGCCCTGGTCGCCGTCGATGAACGTGACCGCGCTCTTGGTCGCGGCGGTCGACATGAAGCCCGGGTCGTAGGTGAAGTAACCGGTGTCTTTATTGAGCTTGCCGATGTCGAAAGCGGGATCGCCCATGGTTCCCGACACGACCGGCAGCGTGGCCGAACGGTTGGTCGAAGCATCGGTAATGACTACGGTCTTATCGGACACGACTGACTCCTGTGTTCTCCGGGCGCCCTGGCCCCGGTTGCATGGTGGCGAAAGCGACCGCCAAGACGCGGCAAAGCTTTCGATGCGACGCACAATTATCGCACACGCGTTTGAATCCAACAGCGCGCCGGCTGCGACTTTGGTCCAGTCCGCGCCCGCGGTTTCATGACAGGATTTTCAAGGACGCAGATTTCACGACGCGAACGCCGCAAACGCGAACGCCGGCCTTGCGGCCGGCGTTCGGTGTAATGCAGGGCGCGTCCTTGCGCCCGGAAGCCCTGTGAGCTTCTTTACTTCTTCGTCGCGTAGCGACGGTTGAACTTGTCGACGCGACCGCCGGCGTCGATGATCTTGTGCTTGCCCGTGTAGAACGGATGCGAAGCGCTCGAGATATCGATCTTGATCAGCGGATATTCCTGACCGTCTTCCCACTTGATCTTTTCTTTGCTGGTCATCGTGGAACGCGTCAGGAACGAGAAATCGGTGGTCACATCCTGAAACACCACCGGGTTGTACTTCGGATGAATGTCGGCCTTCATGGTGGGCTCCGGAAAGAAAGTCGGGCGGCAAAGAGCGGTATGGTATCGTCCTTGAGTCCCGCGGCGCAAGTTCATGCCACGTTCCGCGTCCAGGCCCGATCGTAGCCTCTCTCCCAAGTCATTGATTAGCATGCTCGACTGGATTCGACCGCTGCTCTTTGCCGTGCTCGCCCTCGCCGCCCAGCCGGGTCGCGCGCAGCCGCCGACCGACCTCGAACTGTGGCGCCGGGCGCACCCGGAAATCCGCATCGCGCCCGACCCCGACTTCGCGCCGATCGATTCGCTCGATGCGAAGAACCAGCAACAGGGGCTCGCCGCCGACTATCTCAAGCTGATCGGCCAGCGCACCGGACTGAAGTTTCGCGTCGTGCCGGTCGGCAGCTGGTCCGAAGCCATGGAAGCGCTGCGCGAACGCCGCGTCGACATGCTGTCGGCCGCGTTCGCGTCGAAGGCGCGCGAGGAGTTTGCGCTTTTCACCGCGCCGTACCTGCGTCTGCCTTGCGCGGTGTTCGTGCGCGCCGACTCCGGCCTCAAGCTCGACCAGATCGACGGCCGCAGCATCGGCGTCGCGCTCGAGCACGTCTGCCAGGAAGACCTCGCGCCGCTCGCGCGCAAGGCGCAGATCACGGCGCTGCGCAACTCGACCGAGGCCTTGAAGGCACTCGTCGACGGCAAGGTCGACGCGCTCGCCGGCGACCTCGTGACGCTGCAGGCCGCGGCGAACCGTCTGGGCGTGCGCGACCGGCTCAGCATCGCGGGGCAGATCGGCGCCGACGGTCCGCTGAGCTTCGCCGTGCGCAAGGACTGGCCGCAGTTGAAACAGATCCTCGACGAGGCGCTCGCCGGCATCGACGTCGACGACGAGGCACAGCTGCGCCAGCGCTGGCTCAAGGACCTGCTGCCGAACGACCCCGCGAAAGACGCGCAGACGTCCACATCCGACGACGCGCTGCCGCCGGGCCTGGCGCCGGCGCTGGAAGCGGCGCGCAAGGCGCTGGCCGAACAAAAGTCGCTGGCGGCCGACGACGTGCGCGCGGCAACCGAGGCGCTCGACGCGGCCGACGCCGACGAACGCAAATCCGAGGCGCTGCTGGTCGAGCGCCAAGCGCTGCGCGACGCCGCCGCCAAGGCCGCCACCGACAACGCCGCGCTCGACCAGGCGCTCGCGCGCGACGACACGGCGGCGCTCCTGACCTGGCGCGCAAGCCTGCCCGAGCGTGCGAGCGTCGAGCAGCTGGAAGGGCTGCTCGGTCGCGAACGCGCGGCGCTCGCCGACGCCCGCGCGGCCGTGAATACACTGCAGTCCGACGCCGCGCGGCAGCTCGAACGGCCGGCGCAGATTCGCAAGGAACTGAAGAACGCACAGGCGCAGATCGCGGCGCCCGCCGATGCGGACAAGGCCGCCGACAAGACGGCCGGCGTCGTCGCCGATGCGAAGCGGCTGCAGCACGAGGCGGCGCGGCGTCTGGCTCAGATCACCGTGGCCAAGCTCGAAGACGAGTTGCGCAGCTACGAGCCGCGCCTGCGCCTGGCTTCGGCGCAATTGCGCGAGAACCAGCGCGAGGCGGCGCAGCGGCAACAGAAGGTCGATGCGCTGCAGAACCTCATCCTCGACCGCAACACCGCCGTTGCGAGCGCGATCAACGAGCGCATGCGCAAGGAGGCCGACGCGTTCGCGCCGGCCGGCCCGGCGCTGGCCGCCCCCGCCCGGCAGAACGTCGCCTACGCCGACGAGCTGAGCCGGGCCACGCGGCGCCTCGCCGAAATCCGCGTGCTGCGCGAGGACTATGCGAAGAACCGCATCGCGACCGAACAGGCGCTCAAGAACACGAAAGAACGCGTCGACATCGGCGGCGTCACCGAGGCGGTCGGCCTCATCCTTCTGGCCGAACGCGAAAAGCTGCAGCCGGCCGCGGCGCTCAAGCGCAAGCTCGCCGCACTGCAGACCGAACTGGCGCAGGCGAAGATCCGCCTGATCGACCTGCGCGAACTCGGCACGTCGCTCGACGACCCGGCCGCGCGCGTCGACGAGCAGGTCAAGCTGCTGCCGCCCGGCACCGAGAACACCACGGCGCTGCGCCAGTCGCTGTTTCGCGTGTTCGGCGCGCGCGCCGAAGTCGTCGCGCAGCTCTCGCTCGCGCAGCGCTCGCTCGCCGACGCGCTCGCCGACACCGAGCAGGAACTCAAAAGCCTGACCGACGCGAGCGCCGCGCTGCGCGACCTGCTCGACGCGCATCTGCTGTGGACCCCGAGCCACGGGCCGGTCGACCGCAACTGGCCGCTCGCGATCGCGTCCGGCGCGCTCGACGCGTTCCGGCCCGATCGCTGGTGGGACGCGGCGAAGCTCGCGGTCAACCTCGCCGTCGGGCGGCCGGCATCGACGCTCGCCGGCCTCGCGCTCGTCGTCGCGCTGCTGCTGTACCGGCGACGCATACCCGCGAAGCTCGACGCGATCGCAACACCGATGCGGCGCATCCGCACCGACCGCTACCGGCTGTCGGGCGAGGCGTTCGCGCTGAGCCTCGTCGCCACGCTGCCGTTGCCGCTCGCGGTATGGCTGGGCTCGCGCCTGCTGCAGCGCGCCGGGGACGCCGGCTACGTGTTCAGCGACGCGCTCGGCCTCACGCTCGGCCAGATGGTGCCGACGGTCGCGATGCTGTCGTTCATGCGCTGGCTGACCGCTGACAAGGGCCTCGCAGCGACACACTTCCGCTGGAACCCGAGCCGGCGCCAGGCCCTCGACACGATTCGCCGCTGGCTCACGTTCGGGCTCGTGCCGGCGATGTTCCTGCTGCTGATGTACTTCAACTACGGCGAGCAGTTCGCCAACGCGGGCTTCGCTCGCGCCGTCCTCATCGTCGGCTGCCTGCTGCTCGCGCGGCTCGTCTGGCAGGTGATGGCGCCGGGCGTGCTGTGGTCGTCGCGCACGCTCGAACCGGTACGCACGCGACAGCTGCTGCGCATCGGCCTGACCGGCGCGGTGCTCGGCCTCGTCATGCTCGCGCTTGCGGGCTACCTGCTGACCGCGGTCACGCTCGCCGGCCGACTCGTCGAATCGGGCAGCGCGTTCCTCGCGCTCGCGACGTTGAACGGCATGGCGCTGCGCTGGCTGTCGCTCGGCGAGCGGCGCCTCGCGCTCAAGCGCATGGAAGAAAAGCGCGAGGCCGACGGTGCGCGCGACGACGCCGAACTCGAAACACGGCCGGAGTTCGTCGCCGAGGCCGAGCAGATCACGCTCGCAAGCATCAACCAGCAGACGCGGCGGCTCTTGCGCGCGCTGACGACGGTCGTGCTCGCGGCGACGCTGTTGTGGGTCTGGTCCGACGTGACGCCGGCGCTGTCGTACCTCGGCAACATCGACGCGTGGAAATCGAGCTACACCGCCGACGGCAAGGCCGTGGAGGTGACCGTCAACCTGCGCTCGCTGCTGTTCGCCGTCGTCGCGCTGATGCTGACCTGGGTCGCCACGCGCAACCTGCCGGGCCTGCTGGAAATCGGCGTGCTGCGGCGCCTCAACGTCGACGCGCCGACGCGCTACGCGATCACCGCGATTTCGCGCTACGCGATCGCGATCTTCGGCACCGTGTTCGGCCTGTCGCTGTTCGGCCTGCGCTGGGGCCAGCTGCAGTGGATGGCCGCGGCACTGACGGTCGGCCTCGGCTTCGGCCTGCAGGAAATTTTCGCGAACTTCGTGTCGGGTCTGATCGTGCTGTTCGAACGGCCGATCCGCGTCGGCGACGTCATCTCGATCGGCGGCATCGAGGGTACGGTCACGCGCATCCGCACGCGCGCGACCACCGTCGTCGACTGGGACAACCGCGAGGTGGTGATCCCGAACAAGACGTTCATCACGAGCCAGCTGACGAACTGGACGCTCACCGACGCCGTCACGCGCGTCGTGATCAAGCTCGGCGTCGCCTACGACAGCGATCCGGAAGCCGTGCGCGCGCTGCTGCTCGACGTCGCGCGGGCGCATCCGAAGGTGCTCAAGGAACCCGGCCCGAACTGCTGGTGCGTGGCGCTCGCCGATTCGACGCTGAACTTCGAGCTGCGCGTATTCGTCGGCGACACGCTCGAGCGCAACGGCGTGCGCAACGACCTGCACGGAACGATCCTGCGCGAGTTCCGCGCGCGCAAGATCGAGATCGCGTTTCCGCAGATGGACGTGTGGGTGCGCGCCGCGCCGGCATTGCCGGCGGCGGACGCGCCGAAGCCGGAAGCCGCGTCCTAAGCCGCGCCGAGCGCCTGCGCGATCATCGCGGCGAAGCGCGCGTGATCGACGTCGAGCACGATGCGCGCGTTCGGCGCCTTGCCGCCGCGGCGATCCCAGTCGACGATGGTCGCGCCGCGCGTCAGCGCGCCGTTCAGTTCGACGGAGACGTGGCGCTCCTCGGCGCGCACGACGATGCCGGGATCGAGCACCACCGCCATCGCGAGCGCGTCCGCGGCGATCAGGCCCGGGCGTTCGCGCTCCTTGTTGAAGGCGCGCGTCTTTTTCGAGATCGCGCCGTAGAACGTCGCCCGCTTGTCGCCCGACGCGAACCAGCGTTCGGCCTGGTCGAAATCGAGCGCGTGGCGCACCGTGGCTTCCCAGTCGACGAGTTCGAACATCGGCCAGCTCGAAAACACGACGTGCGCGGCTTCCGGATCGAAGCCGATGTTGAACTCGGCGCTGACCGACGTGTTGCCGCGACCGGTCACCGCGCCGCCCATCACGACGAGGCGCGCGATGCGCGACGGCAGGTCGGGATCGAGCCGCAGCGCGAGCGCGAGATTCGTCAGCGGCCCGAGCGCAACGAGCGTCAGCTCGCCCGGATGCGCGCGCGCCAGGCGCACGAGCGCGAGCGCCGCGTGCTCGTCGGCGGCGGCGCGGTGCGCCGGCGCGATCCCCGCGTCGCCGAAGCCATCCATGCCGTGCACGTGCGCGGCGTCTTCGGCCGGCAGCACGAGCGGCACGGGGCAACCCGGATAGACGGGCGTGTCGGCACCGACGAGTTCCGTCAGCTTCAGCGCGTTCGCGACGGTGTGCGCGAGGCCCACGTTGCCGGCCGTGATCGACAATGCCTCGATGCGCGAATGCCGGTAAGCCATCAGAATCGCGAGCGCGTCGTCGACGCCGGGGTCGGTGTCGATCAGGAGTCGTTGGGTCATGACGTTTCCATTGTTCGTTAATTAGTTGACTACTGCAATTCGCTACCGAACAGACGTTTTTTGATTTCTCGTGCTAGCGTCGGCGGCGTTCAGGGGAGGACGACACGACCGAGGTGTTCAGTCCATGCGCAGGCGAATCATTGTAGCGAGTGCGGCCGTTGCGCTGCTCGCGGCCGTCTGCGCTCCTGCAAACGGCCGTCAATTCGATGCTGCAAAGGACGCAGCCGTCAGTGACCGGCTGCGGGTCGCCGCCGCGCTCGACGAAATTCGGCTCGCCACCAGGCGAACATTCAAAGTCGGGATTCATGTCGACATCGGCGAAATGTCCTTCCCGACCTATCTGCCCGAACGCCCGACCGCACGCGACTTTCTTCTGGATGTAAACCTCCGTGCAGCGCTGATCGACCTCGCGCGCACCCCTCGCATTTTCGATCTGGATGCTTCACACACGCTGCAATCACCGCTCTCGACTATCGCTTCGCACACAGACGCGCTCCTAGCGACGTCGCAGGAAGTCGTCGTCGTCGTCCATATCGTGTTTCACGATGGTTCGAAAATCAGGATCAGATTGTCCGTCGGCCGCGAAGCGGCTTACGTTCCTGGCAGCGCGCGCGACGGCAGCGGACACGTATTGCCGGACCCGAATTTCGATACGTCTGCCTATTCCGGCCGCTGGTACTACCCGCCCGGTCAGGCCGCCGACATGACCGCCTTCCTCGAGTACATGCGCTCGCTCGGCGTCACGATCGCTACGGGCGGCAATGCGGGCAACGGCGTCATCGTCTGCACGTGGAATCCGACGACGAACACCACGACCTGCTATCTGCCGCGCTGACGGCCGGACTCACTCAACGACGCCTCGCCTGCGGCGGCGCTAGCAGTCATTGCGCGTCGAACCCGCTGCGGAAGACCGCGTTGCCGGTCAGTTCGACATGGTCGAAATTGCAGTAACTGTCGCCGTAAGCCGCCGCGTCGACACGGATGTGACCGAGAAACACCCACGCGGCGCCGGCCTGCCCCGGCGCCGTATCGCTGATCGTCACCGCTTCGAACGTGCCGTCGTTGAGGGTGTTGTATGCCTTGAGGTCGCGCAGCGGCACGGCCGTCGTGTTGCAATCCGGCTGGTTCAGCACCGCGATGCGCAGCTCGCAGCGGTTGCCGGCGGCCACTTGCGCGGCGACCTGCGCGCGCAGCGTGAACGCGCCCGGCGCGAGCTTCACGCATTGGCCCCAGGCATCGTAGCGGTCGCCGTGAAAAATATTGCCGGCCCGCGCGCTGCCGACGGCCGGCGAACCGCGCGTCGCGTCCCATTCGAGCTTGCCGCCGGCGCCGCGGTCGAGGTAATAGCGCCAGTCGGACATGCCCGTGTCGAAATCGGGATTGAGCAGATGATCGGCCGGCGGCGGCAGCGGACCGGCAAGGCCAAGCGCCAGAAACAGCGGGGTCACGACGGGCATGGCGGCTTTCTCCACGGCGACGACGCGCGAACTATAGCGCCGGCCGCGCGGCGCAACCATGACGCGGTCTACGCACCGGCGTAGCGGGCGCCGGCGCCGATCCAGCGCGCCACGATGCGCTCGGCGAGGTCGGGATGGCGCGCGAGTATCGTCTCGCCGATCTCCTGCACGGCGGGCAGGAGCGCAGCGTCGCGCTGCACGTCGGCGATGCGAAATTCCAGCCGGCCGGTTTGCCGCGTGCCGAGCATTTCGCCGGGGCCGCGCAGCTCCAGATCGCGCTCGGCGATGCGAAAACCGTCGTTCGTCTCGCGCATGACGTTGAGCCGTTCGCGCGCGAGCTGCGACAACGGCGGCTGATACAGCAGCACGCAGCTCGACGCGACGGCGCCGCGCCCGACCCGCCCGCGCAGCTGGTGCAGCTGCGCAAGGCCCAGGCGTTCGGCGTTTTCGATGATCATGAGGCTCGCGTTCGGCACGTCGACGCCGACCTCGATCACGGTCGTCGCCACGAGTACGGCGATCTCGCCGGCCTTGAACGCGTCCATCACCGCGGTCTTTTCCTTCGGCTTCATGCGGCCGTGCACGAGCGCGACCTTCAGCTCCGGCAGCGCGGCGGACAATTCCACATGCGCCACTTCGGCCGCCTGCGCCTGCAGCTGCTCGGATTCTTCGATCAGCGTGCAGACCCAGTACGCCTGGCGTCCTTCGGTGCACGCGGCGCGGATGCGTTCGATCACTTCGGCGCGGCGCGCATTGCCAAATACGGCCGTCGTCACCGGCGTGCGGCCCGGCGGCAGCTCGTCGATGGCCGAGACGTCGAGATCGGCATACGCGGTCATCGCGAGCGTGCGCGGAATCGGCGTCGCGGTCAGCACGAGCTGGTGCGGCACGCGCTCGCCCTCGCGCCCCTTGTCGCGCAGCGCCAGGCGCTGATGCACGCCGAAGCGGTGCTGCTCGTCGATGATCGCAAGACCGAGCGCGCGGAACACGACGCCTTCCTGCATCAGCGCGTGCGTGCCGACGACGACCGGCGCACCGTCGGCGACCGCCGCGAGCGCCTTCGCGCGCGCCTTGCCCTGCACCTTGCCCGCGAGCCACAGCACGTCGACGCCGAGCGGTTCGAACCACCCGAGCAGCGTGCGCCGGTGCTGTTCGGCCAGGAGTTCGGTCGGCGCCATCAGCGCCACCTGGCAGCCGGCTTCGACCGCGGCGAGCGCCGCGAGCGCCGCGACGACCGTCTTGCCGGAACCGACGTCGCCCTGCACCAGCCGCAGCATCGGCTCGGCGCTCGCGATGTCGTGCGCCACTTCGCGGCCGACCCGCTTTTGTGCATTCGTCAACTTGTACGGCAGCGCGTCGAGCAATGCGCGGCGCAGGCGCCCGTCGCCGGACAGCGCCGGCGCGGTATTGCTGCGCACCTGATTGCGCAGTCGCTTCAGGCTCAGGTGATGACTGAGCAGTTCTTCGAACGCGAGCCGCTGCTGCGCCGGATGCGAGCCTTCGCGCAGGCTGGCGACGTCGGCGTCCGGCGGCGGCCGGTGCACGTACAGCAGCGCCTCGCGCAGCGAAGCGAGATTCAGGCCTTTGCGCAGCGGCGCCGGCACGAGTTCGAGCGCGTCGTCGCCGGGCAGGCGTTCGAGCGCGCGGCGAATCACGCCGGCAATGCGCTTGGGACCGACGCCTTCGGTCGTCGGATACACCGGCGTCAGCGCGTCTTCGACGTCGCCGGGCTCGTCGCCGGCGAGGCGCTGGTATTGCGGATGGACGATTTCGAGACCTTGCGCGCCGTGCCGCACTTCGCCGTAGCAGCGCAGGCGCGTGCCGATCTTGAGCTGGTCGACCTGCGCGCGGCTGAAGTGGAAAAAGCGCAGCACGAGCGTGCGCTGCGATGCGTCGGCCAGCGCCACGCGCAATTGCGGCTTGAACCGAAAGCCGCGCTCGACCGCTTCGACCGTGCCCTCGACCTGCGCGGGCTCGCCGACGCGCAGGTCGGCGATCGACGTCACGCGCGTGCGATCCTCGTAGCGCAGCGGCAGATGAAACCACAGGTCCTGCAGCGTCGCGAGGCCCAGTTTGACGAGACTGTCGCGCAGGGCCGGACCCACGCCGGGCAACGACGACACCGGCGCCGACGCGGAATCGGCTGCATGCGCATTCATGGGCGGCGGTAACGCGCGGCGGTCGCCGCGCGCGCAACGCTTATTCTTTGACGGCGACCATGTCGATTTCGACCTGAGCGCCGCGCGGCAGCGCCGCGACGCCGATGGTCGAACGCGCCGGATACGGCTCCTTGAAATACTCGGCCATCACCGCGTTGACCGCCGCGAAGTTCGCAAGATCGGTCAGATAGATGCCGACGCGCGCGACGTCGGCGAACGAGGCGTCCGCGGCTTCGAGCACGGCCTTGAGGTTTTCGAACACGCGGCGCGTCTGCGTCGCGATGTCGCCGGTCACGAGTTCGCCGGTCGCCGGATCGAACGGCACCTGGCCCGACGTGTAGATCGTGTTGCCGACCTTGACGGCCTGCGAGTACGGGCCGATCGCCTTGGGCGCGCGGTCGGACGAGATGATCGTACGGCTCATGGGGGCTTCCTTGACTGGGGAATGCGCGATCTTGGCATCGTCGCGGCGTTCGTGCACGCCCGCGCAGCCGGCCAGCGCGGCGGCGATGAAGATCGCCGCGGCGTACGTCGAGGTTCGGTTCATAGCGGATGCCGGTAGACGCCGTGCACCACGCCGAGGCGGCGCACGCGGCGCATCACGTCGGCAAGGTGCTTGCGATTCTGCACTTCGATGGTGAACACGATGATCGCCGACATCACGCCGCGATCCTGATATTCCACATTTTCGATATTGGAATTGCTCTCGGCGATCGCCGCTGCGACCGACGCGAGCACGCCGGGCTTGTTCTGGATGTCGACGCGCAGTTCGACCTTGTAGTCGCCGCTGACGTCGCGGTCCCATTCCATCGCGATGCAGCGCTCGGGCGTCTTGCGAAACTCCGCGACGTTCGGGCATTCGAGCCGGTGCACGACGATGCCCTTGCCGGCCGACATGAAGCCCATGATCGCATCGCCCGGCAGCGGATGGCAGCAGTTCGCGAACGTCAGCACGCCGCGCTCGGCGCCGGTGATGCGGATGCTTTCGGCATGGCGCGTCGCGCGCAGGCGCGTCTTGCCGCCCTTGACCTTGACCAGCTGCGAGGCCACCTGGTCGGCCACGCGGTTGCCGAGCGCGATGTCGGCGAGGAGCTCCTCCAGGCGCTTGAACTTGTTCTCGGCGAGCCAGCGGTCGAGCTCCTCGACCGGAATGCTTTCGAGCGACGCGCCGGCCTGATCGAGCGCGCGATCGAGCATGCGGTGGCCGAGTTCGACCGCGTCCTCGTGCTGCAGCTTTTTAAGGTGATGCCGGATCGCGGTGCGCGCCTTCGCCGATACGACCCAGTCGAGCCATTGCGGATGCGGCTGCGCCGACGGCGCGGTGATCACCTCGACGCTCTGTCCGCTGACGAGCCGCGTGCGCAGCGGCGCGAGTTTCTTGTCGACGCGCGTGGCCACCGCGTGGCTGCCGACGTCGGTGTGCACCGCGTAGGCGAAGTCGAGCGCGGTGGCGTTGCGCGGCAGCGAAAGAATGCGCCCCTTCGGCGTGAACACGTAGACGTCGTCGGGAAACAGGTCGACCTTGACGTTCTCGATGAATTCGAGCGACGAGGACGTGCGCGACTGGCTGTCGACGAGCCCCTCGACCCACTCGCGCGCGCGCGACTGCGCGGCGTTGCCCTTGCCGGCCGACTTGTACGCCCAGTGCGCCGCGACGCCGCGCTCGGCGACGCTGTCCATGTCGTCGGTACGGATCTGGATTTCGATCGGCACGCCGAACGGCCCGAATACGACCGTGTGCAGCGACTGGTAGCCGTTCGCCTTCGGGATCGCGATGAAGTCGCGAAAGCGCGCGTCGAGCGGCTTGTACAGGCCGTGCACGGCGCCGAGCGCGTGATAGCAGCGCATCACGCTGTCGGTAACGACGCGAAAGCCGTACACGTCCATCACCTGCACGAACGATTTGTGCTCCGTGCGCATTTTTGTATAAATGCTGTACGGCGCCTTGATGCGGCTGACCACGCGCGCGACGATGCCTTCGGCTTCCAGGCGCGTGCGCAGCGCGGCTTCGATCTTGCCCATCGCTTCGCGGCGGTTGCCGAGCGTCGACTTGATGCGCGTTTCGATCACGCGGTGGCGATCGGGATACATCGCGCGAAAGCCGAGCTCCTGCAGCTCGCCCTTGAACTTGTTCATGCCCAGGCGCTGCGCGATCGGCGCGTAGATCTCGAGCGTTTCGCGCGCGATGCGGCGGCGCGCCGACGGCTCCATCGCGCCGAGCGTGCGCATGTTGTGCAGGCGATCGGCGAGCTTGATGAGGATCACGCGCAGGTCGCGCGCCATCGCCAGCAGCATCTTGCGGAAGCTTTCCGCCGCCGCTTCCTGCCGGCTCTTGAACTGCAGCTTGTCGAGCTTGGTGACGCCGTCGACGAGATCGGCCACGGCTTCGCCGAACTCGGTTTCGAGTTCGACGCGCGTCAGCGGAGTGTCTTCGAGCGTATCGTGCAGGATCGCCGCGATGATCGTCTCGTGATCCAGGCGCAGTTCCGCGAGGATGCCCGCCACCGCGACCGGATGGGTGATGTAGGGCTCGCCGCTCTTGCGCTTCTGCTCGCCGTGCGCGTGCGCACCGACCTCGTACGCACGACGAACCAGCGCACCCTGGCTAGGCGACAGGTACGACAGCTTATCTTCCAGCGCGCGGACGTAAGCAGGAGGATCGCTCACGCTCGGCGCCGGGGGCGAGCTCAAAGCCGTAGGCATCGAAGACCTTCATTGCCGGCGATGGCGTACCGCTTGCGAGCTTGCCCGCGCGCGCCTCGCCAGCAAGGCTCGCGCCGCCCGCGTTCGTGTCGTGCGATCGACGCCGGCAGCGACCGCCTCGCGGCGGCCGTGCGACGTACGGGGTTACAGGTCGTCGCCGCCGCCCTTGAGATCGTCGTCGACTTCGGCCGCGGCCCATTCGAGCGCTTCGCGCTCGGCGCGCTCGCGTTCGAGCTTCTCGACCTGTTCGATCAGCGCGTTGTCGACCTTGCGCTCGGCGATTTCGCGCAGCGCAAGGACGGTCGGCTTGTCGTTCTCGGCCGGCACGAGCGCGTCGGAACCCTTCGCGAGCTGACGTGCGCGCTTGGTCGCCATCAGCACCAGTTCGAAGCGGTTGTCGACCACCTGCAAGCAATCTTCTACGGTAATTCGTGCCATGTGAACCTCAAAACCATCGAAAATCATATCGTTAGATGGCCGCCATTGTAGCCGCGAGCTTTTGTGCGGCGCAAACATGCGCGCAATCGGGCCTCCGCGCCCGACCGGCCGCCCCCCTGCGAAGGTCGAAGCGGCTTAGAACTTTCTTAAAAGTGTGACACTAGGATTAACCCGTACGGCCGCCTCGGCGTGTATTCTCGCCCCCGCGCGCCGGCCCGCCCTTGAATCGATCCCAAAGGGCAGCCATGTCCGCGCGCGTAAAGCCGCAGCAGGAAGCGTTCGCATGCCATCTGATTCAAGCCGGAAGTATCGGACCGTCGCCGTTGCCGCCGCCGTGCTCGCGCTCGCCGGCTGCACGATCGCCAAGCCGCGCACCGACGACAAGTGGGAGAAGTTCAACCGCAAGGTCTACGCGTTCAACGACGCGGCCGACCGGGCGGTGATCCGTCCCGTCGCCGTCGGCTACCGCAAGGTGACGTCGCCGAACTTCCGCCGCGTCGTCTCGAATTTCTTCACCAACCTGCGCATGCCGGTCACGATGCTCAACGACCTGCTGCAGGGCGAGCCGAAGGATTTCTTCCGGAGCACCGGCCGCTTCGCGGTGAACACGACGATCGGTCTCGCCGGCTTCTTCGATCCGGCGAGCCAGATGGGCCTGCCGCTCAACGAGACCGACTTCGGCGTCACGCTCGCCAAATGGGGTGTGCCCGAAGGCCCGTACGTCGTCGTGCCGCTGCTCGGCTCCACGACCGTGCGCGACATCTTCCGGTTCCCGGTCGACCGCCGCGTCGATCCGCTGAGCTACTACGCGAGCCACCAGGATCTCAAGTACAACGCGCAGTACTTCCCGCAGGTCGCTTTCCTCGTCACGCTGCGCTCGCGCGGCATCGACGCCGAAGGCCTGCTCGAAGGCGTGTACGACCCGTACGTGTTCTATCGCGACGCATACCGTCAGCGCCGGATCTACCAGATCTACGACGGCAATCCGCCGATCGAAGTGATCGAGCAGCTGCAAGGCGTCAGCGAGGATTTCGATCCGGACGAACTGCTCAAGGAACAGGAGCAGTACAACGAGAAGAACGGCGGCGGCGGTTCGACCACGCCGTAAACGCACAGGCCCGGCGCGACGCCTCTATCGCCGCACCGGACCTGCGCGTCACCGCAACTACCGGTTCGGCTGCGCCGCCGCCGGCGGCGGCGAGAACGAACGCTCCAGTTCCGATTGCGCGCGTTCGTATTCTTCGATGCGGAAGCGGCGACGCAGTTCGTCCGTCAGGTTCATGTACTGCGTGGCCGTCTCGGTCGACACGGCGACGTCGGGGTCCGACGGCGCGACCATCATGTAGCTGAACTTCTGCGCGCAGACGTGGCACGG
This sequence comes from Tahibacter soli, assembly GCF_025717065.2. GTDB lineage: Bacteria > Pseudomonadota > Gammaproteobacteria > Xanthomonadales > Rhodanobacteraceae > Tahibacter > Tahibacter soli. The sequence continues at coordinate 108,241 of NZ_JAOVZO020000019.1, forward strand.
CGTGAATTCCGTGTACGGGCCCGGCTCCGCGGCCATGCCCGCATTGAGCAGCGACTGGCAGCCGGCGTAAGTCGGCGACGAGTACGCGCGACCGTGATCGCCCTTCATGAAGCCGGCGCAGTAGTGGCTGTAGATGTAGGGACCGCCGATGCTGTAGAGCGCGAAGCTCTGGCCGGCAGCGGCGGCAAGACCGACCGCGACCAGCGCCTTCAGGGTTTTGCTGACCATCGATGTTCTCCGTGGTGTGGGCGAGCGCGCCAAAGCGCACCGGCACGCTATGCCCCGCGTCGGCCGACCGGCCAGCGAAATGCGGTGTCGTCGTGGTGACGCGCGCGGGTAGCGGTCGGGTACGCATCGAACACAAGCGCATGTACCGCCTCGCGAATTCCGGCGACCGCCGCCGCGCCGCCGACCGGGCCGCGTATATCCGCCAAATCAGCCAGTTGCACGTTTTCGTTCCCGTCGCGGTCCCACGCGGCGGTAGCGCTGCGGCGACGGGCGGCTAGGATGGCCGCCCCGCCCCACGGAGTACCGACGATGCGCATTCCCCTGATCGCCTCGGCTGCCGCGCTAGCTGCCGGCAGCGTCTGCGCGCATAGCGACCTGCCGCGCGAAGACTGGTGCCACGCCGGCAGGATCGCCTACGTCGCCGACTTCAAGCTCGGCGCGAAACAGATCGCGGCGTCGTGCACCGGCAACGACACCGGCACGAAGCTTCGGCGCGGCGGCGCCGAGCGCGCCGGTGTCGCGCCGAACCATTGCGGACAGTTCGATCCGCCCTACAACACTGCGCGCGTCGCCGCCGGCGGCCATTGCGGCCTGTTCGGGCTGCCGTCCCCGGACGTCGACTTCGGCACGACCGCGGCGATCGTCACCGGGCCGGAAAGCTACCTCGCACCGGAACACCACGAGATCTACCGGATCGAGGCCGGCGTCTGGGGCATGTGCGCGATCTGCCTGCCGCCCGGAGAGTGAGCGCCGCTACAGCAGCGACCGCCGCCGCACGACGTCCTGTACCGCCTCGAGCTGGCGCTTGAGCCGCTCGCGCTCGTCCGGCGCGAGCGGGCATTCGGTCAGCACGAAGTACACCGTGCGCAGCACCTCGCGCCAGCGCGGCCGGCGCGGCAGCTTGGCGAGCGACAGGTACCGCTCGAGCGCGCGCACGCGCAGCCGCCCCTCGTCGATCGTGATGCGCCAGATGCGGCTCTTTTCGGCCAGGTCGATGCGCGTCTTGCCGGTCGAGCGCTCCCAGGCCGCGACCGTGCCGAGCATCAGCTCCACCAGCGCGCGGCGATACGCCTCGCGTTCCTCGCCGCTGTCGGCGTCGAGTGCGCCGATCGCGGCGTCGTCCGCCGCGGCGGGCACCGCGCCGGCCGGATCGAAGCTCAGCATCGCAAGGCCATGCCCGACGCCGAGCGGCGCGAGCGTCGCGGCCACGGTCGCGTTGTCCGCGTCGGCCAGATCGATGCGCACGGCGGCGTCATGCTCGTCCATATCGGCGAGCGCCGCGTCGAATCGCGCGACATCGGCCGGCGCGAGCCGTGTACGCAGGTCCACGCCTTCGGCGTCTTCGGGCGCGCCGAGCCATTGCGCGGCCGGCGCGTTGAGTGCGGTGATGCGTCCGGCCGCGTCGATCGCGACCACCGCGCGCGCGGCGCCGTCGAGCAGCGCCTGCAGGCGTTCGCGGTCCATGCCGAGCGCCTCGGCTTCGCGCCGATACTGCTCCTTCTCGGCTTCCAGCCGCGCCTCGCGCACGGCGCGCGCCAGCCGTTCGCGCTGGCGCCAGCGATAGACGAGCGCCAGCACGGCGACGAGTGCGAACAGCGCCGCGGCGACCGTGAAGCGCTGCATCGCCGCGCGGCGTTCGAGTTCGAGCGCGCGCAGGCGGTTCTCGGCGGCGAGCGCCTCGATGCGGCGTTCCTTTTCGGCGACGTCGAAGCGCACGCGCAGCTGTTCGAGCCGCCGGTCGTGCTCGGCGCCGCGGCGGCGCGTGTCGGCGTCGTTCCACGCGCGCCAGTCGGCGAGCGCGCCGCGATAGTCGCCGTCCGCCTCGCCGGCTTCGGCGAGTTCGCGCAGCAGGTCGATGCGGTCGGTGCTGTCCGGCGGCAGGCGATCGAGCGTCGCGCGCAGCAGCGTGCGCACGCCGTCGAGCTGCCCGCTCACGCGCAGCAGGCGCGCCTGCTGCGCGACGAACTCCGGCGACGAGGGCACGCGCAGACGTTGCGCCAGCGCAAGGCCGCGATCGATCCAGATCTTCGCGTCGGCGCGCGCATCCGCGTCGAGCGCCGCGCGCGCAAGCAGTGCGCACAGCCGCAGCTGGTCGCCGGCGGCACCTGCGCTTTCGTAGCCGGCGAGCGCTTCGGCGTACAGCCGCGCGGCTTCGTCCCGCTCGCCGTTTTCGGCGGCGAGCAGGCCCAGGCTCTCGCGGGTGTGCGCCGCGTCGATCGGCCGGCCGGCCCGCTCGTGCTCGGCCAGCGCCTCGCCGTAGCGGCGGCGCGCCGATTCGGCGTCGCCCAGCTCGCGGTACAGGTCGCCGAGATTGTTCAGCAGCGGTCCGAGCTGCGTATCGCCCGTCTGGCGCTTGCGCTCCAGGCTCGCCAGATACGCTTCGAGCGCGTGGCGATAGTCGCCGATGCGGCGCAGCGCCGTGCCGATGTCGTTCCAGCTCTGGCCTTCGCCGCGCGCATCGCCGCGCGCCGTCGCGATCGCGAGCGCTTCCCGGAACAGCGCGAGCGCGTCGGCGATCTCGCCGCGGCGATACTCGAGAATCCCGCGCCGTCGCGCGAGCTTGAATTCGCCTTCGGGGTTCGGCGTGACGCGAAACAGCGCCGCTACGCGATCGAGCGTGCGCGCCGCCGCGACGAAGTCGCCGGCCGCAAGTTCCGCGTCGCTGCGCCGCGCGAGCCATTCGACCGCGTCGGCGTCGCCGCGCGTCTGCGCTTGCGTCCACGCGCGCTCGCACGCATCGACGGCCAGCGTCGGCTGCTGCGCGATCCGGTCGCGGCAGGCGCTCTGCGCGTCGTCGCCGGCGGCGTGCGCCGCGAACGCAAGACAACACAAAAAAGCAAAAGCGATACGAATCGGCGTCGTCGGCAGGGCTCGCGTCGCCATGCGCGGCGCGTCAACCGAGCCCGAGCAACCCGTCGACTTCCGCGAGCTGCGCGAGCGCGCGCAGGCTTTCGGGCGCGTTGGCGATAGCGAAAGGCCGGCCCGCCGCCCGCGCGTCGCGCGCCAGGGCGAGCAGCACCGCGAGGCCCGCGCTGTCGGCGGCGTCGACGCCGGCAAGATCGAGCGTCTTCGCGTGGCCGGCGCCGCGGCACTCCCGCAGCGCCTGCGCCGCGGTTGCGAACGTCAGCGCGCCGGACAGCGCATGCGTGTCCGGCGCGGTCGCGGTCAGCGCGAACGGGTTCGCGGCGCTCACGACTTGGCGTTCTTCTCGAGGCTTTCGAGCGCCTTCTCGCCCTGCGTTTCCAGGCGTGTGATCAGCGCGTCGAGGCTCGATTTGGCGATCTCGGCGGTCACCTGGTTGCGATAGTTCGTGACGTACGAAATGCCTTCGATGATCACGTCGAACGCCTTCCACTCGCCGCTCGCGGTCTTGCGGAACACGTAGTCGACCGGTACGCGCTTGCCGTCGTCGAGCACCACCTCGGTACGCACGAGCGAGCGCTTGTCGTTGAGCTCGCCCTTGAACGGCTGAATGTTGATGCGACCGCGCGTGTAGCTGAGGAGGCCCTCGGCGTAGCGGTGCGAGATGGAGTTGTAGAACGCCTTGGCGAAGCGCGCGCGCTGCTCCGGCGTCGCCGCACGCGCGTTCGGGCCGAGCACCATGATCGACGCGTAGTCGATGTCGAAATGCGGCAGCACCGTGGCGTCGATCAGCTTGATCAGCTTGTCGCGGTCGTTGCGCAGTTCTTCCTTGCGCCCTTCGAGCGCGTTGCCGAGGTCGTCGGCGATCTTCTGCACGACGGCGTTCGGCTCGTCGGCGGCCAGCGCCGGAACGGCCGTGCCGGCCAGCGCGATACAGAAAGCGAAAACAAGAGAACGCAACATCGTCAACTCCTTGTCAGTTGCCGGGCGCCGACGTCTTTTCGGCTTCGGGCTTGGCGTTCGCGCTCGGCGGGTTGCCGCCGACCAGGTATTTGCCGATCAGCTCTTCAAGCTGGATCGCGCTCTGCGTCAGCACGAGCTCGTCGCCGTTCTTCAACATGTCGGGCGAGCCGCCCGGCTGCAGGCCAACGTACTGATCGCCCAATAAACCGCTGGTGAATATCGCCGCGGCGGAATCGTCGGGAATCTGTTTGAACCGCTCGTCGATCGCGAGCGTCACCTTCGCGTCGAGCCGGTCGGGTTCGAGTTCGATCGCGTGCACGCTGCCGATGCGCACGCCCGCGATCTTCACCGGCGCGCGCAGCTTCAACTGCCCGACGTTGGTGAATCGCGCCTGCAACGCGTACGTTGGCCCCTGCCGGTAGTTCGCGAGACTGGTGGTCTGCGTCGCGAGAAAACCGAGCGCGGCAAAGCCGAGCACGATGAAAAGGCCCGTGCCGATTTGATAACTGCGTCGCTGGCTCATAGCGGCCTCACATCAGGAAAGCGGTCATGACGAAATCGAGCGCGAGCGTCGCGATCGACGAAAACACCACCGTGCGCGTCGTCGCGTGCGCGACGCCCTCGCTCGTCGGCGCCGTGGTATAGCCCTGGTACGACGCCATCAGCGTGACGATGCCGCCGAACACCATGCTCTTGTAGACGCCGTTCATCACGTCGGTCCACACGTCGACGTTCGACGTCATGTTCGACCAGAACGTGCCGTTGTCGAGGCCGAGCCACGTCACGCCGACCGCGTGCGCGCCGAAGATCGCCAGCGCGTTGAAGATGCAGGCGAGGAGCGGCATCGCGATCACGCCGGCGATGAAGCGCGGCGCGACGACGTAGGACATCGGATCGACCGCCATCATCTCCATCGCGGACAGCTGGTCGGTCGCGCGCATCAGGCCGATCTCGGCCGTGATCGACGTGCCCGCGCGCCCGGCGAACAGGAGCGCCGTGACGACCGGCCCGAGTTCGCGGTACAGCGCGAGCGACACGACGGTGCCGAGCGAGGCCGTGCCGCCGAAGCGCGAGAGCACGTCGTACAGCTGCAGGCCGAGCACGAGGCCGATGAACAGGCCGCACGTCATCACGATGACGAGGCTCATCGCGCCGACGAAGAAGATCTGCCGCACCGTTTCGCGCAGATAGCGCAGGCTGCGCGGAATCGCCGCGATCACGGCGACGAGGAAGAGGCCGATCCGGCCGACTTCGGCCAGACCGTCGCCGACGACGTTCGTGCGGTTCGCGTCGCTCATGTCGGAAAGCCCAGGTCGGCGGCGTAGTCGCGCGCCGGATAATGGAACGGCACGGGGCCGTCGGCCTCGCCGCCGAAGAACTGCTTCGTCCAGGCGGTCTCGCCGCGCGTGAGCGCCTCGGGCGAGCCGTGCGCGGCGATCTTGCCGGCGGCGATGAGGTAGATGTTGTCGGCGACGCGGCGGATCGCCGACAGCTCGTGCGCGACGAGAATGCTCGTCAGGCCGAGCGTGGCGTTCAGCGTGCGAATGAGCTTGAGCACCTGATTCAGCGCGATCGGGTCGAGACCGACGAAGGGCTCGTCGTAGATCAGCAGCATCGGGTCGCGCACGATCGCGCGGGCGAGCGCGACGCGGCGCGCCATGCCGCCCGAGAGCTCCGCCGGCATCAGCCCGGCCGCGCCGCGCAGGCCCACCGCCTGCAGCTTCGTCAGCACGATGTTGCGCACGAGTTCTTCCGGCAGACGCGCATGCTGGCGCAGCGGAAACGCGACGTTCTCGAATACGCTGAAGTCGGTCAGCAGCGCCGAATTCTGGAACAGGTAGCCGATCTTTTCGCGCAGGTCGAACAACGCGTCGCGATCGAGCATGACGACGTTGCGGCCGTCGACGACGATCTCTCCGGCGTCGGGTTTGAGCTGTCCCGTGATGTGGCGCAGCAGCGTCGTCTTGCCGGTGCCGCTCGGCCCCATGATCGCGGTGATGCCGCCGCGCGGGATGTCCAGATCGACGCCGTCGAAGATCGTCTTGCCCCCGAGGCGCGTCATGAGGCCCCGTATGCGCACGAGCGGTTCGGTCACGTTCATCAGTCCGCCTTCAACAGATCCGACAGCAGCGCCGCGTGTCGTTTGACCTGGTTGCCCGATTTCAGGCGCTGCGCCGCGACGACCGCGCGCATTTCGGCGAGCGCATCCTCGAACGCGTCGTTGATCACGATGTAGTCGAACTCGTGCGCGTGCGCCATGTCCTCGCGCGAATCGGCGAGACGGCGGCGGATCACCGCCTCGCTGTCGGACGCGCGCGCGCGCAGGCGGCGTTCGAGTTCCTTGCGCGACGGCGGCAGGATGAACAGGCTGACCGCGCCGGGCACCTGCGCGCGCGCCTGGCGCGCGCCTTGCCAGTCGATCTCGAGCAGCACGTCGCGGCCCTGCGCGATCGTCTGCTCGACGACCGCGCGCGAGGTGCCCTTGTAGTCGCCGTGCACGACCGCGTGCTCGAAGAATTCGCCGCGCGCGATCATCAGTTCGAACACGCCGCGCGAGACGAAGTGGTAGTGCACGCCGTCCTGTTCGGTCGGCCGCGGCGGACGCGACGTGTACGACACCGACAGGCACAGATCGCGCTCGCGCTCGATCAGCGCCTTGACGAGGCTGGTCTTGCCCGCCCCGGAGGGCGCCGCGACGATGAACAAGGTTCCTGACATCCGCTGATCCTGCGCTACGCCGTTACATACATGCGCGTCATTAAAAATTGCTAAAAAAGAATAGCCGCCGCAAGGCGATCACTCGATGTTTTGTACCTGTTCGCGCATCTGCTCGATGAGCACTTTCAGTTCCACCGCCGCCTGCGTCGTACGCTGATCGACCGATTTCGAACCGAGCGTGTTCGCCTCGCGGTTGAACTCCTGCATCAGAAAGTCCAGACGGCGGCCGTTCGCATCGGCGAGCTTGAGAATGCGGCGCGCCTCGGCGACGTGCGCCGACAGACGGTCGAGTTCCTCGTCGACGTCGATGCGCGAAAGCTGCAGCACGAGTTCCTGCTCCAGCCGCTGCGGATCGGCGCTCTGACGGAAGTCGGCGAGCTTGGCGTCGAGCTTGGCGCGCAGCGCGGCGCGGATGTCCGGCAGCCATTCGCGCACCTTGACCACGAGCGCGGCGATGCCTTCGAGCCGGTCGGCGATGAAGCCGGCGAGGCGCTCGCCTTCTCTCGCGCGCGTCGCGACCATGTCGTCGAGCGCGCGCTCGAGCACCGCGAGCGCTTCGGCCTGCAGTTCGGCCTGGTCGACCTCGGGCTTGACCAGCACGCCGTCGATGCCGAGCAGGCCGACGAAATCGGTGGTCATGTGCGGAAACCGCGGCGACAGATGCGACGCGGCGTGTTCGAGCTGACCCAGCAGCACGTCGTTGAACTCGAGCTTGGCGGCGGCGGCACCCTGCGAGCGCAGGCGCAGGCCGACGTCGACCTTGCCGCGCGTGAGCTTGGCCGCGACGCGCTCGCGCAGCTGCGGCTCGATCGAACGCAGTTCTTCGGGCAGCCGCGGACTCAGTTCGAGGTAGCGGTGATTGACCGAACGCAGCTCGCAGGACAAAAGGCCGAGCGCGGTGGTGCTTTCGGCGCTGGCGTAGGCGGTCATGCTGCGGATCATGGGGCAGCCGTAAGGGAAAAGGGCCGCAATGGTAAACTCGCGCGCCCCATTCCCCAAGTTTTCTCCCCATGACAGCCAGTTTGCGCCCCTCCGGCCGTGCGCCCGACCAGTTGCGCCCGGTATCGATCGAACGTCGCTACACCCGCCACGCCGAAGGTTCGGTGCTGGTTTCCTTCGGCGACACGCGCGTGCTGTGCACCGCCTCGGTCGAGGAAAAAGTGCCGCCGTTCCTGCGCGGCAAGGGCGAAGGCTGGGTCACCGCCGAATACGGCATGCTGCCGCGCGCGACGAAGGAGCGCACGCAGCGCGAGGCCGCGCGCGGCGGCCAGGGCGGCCGCACGATGGAAATCCAGCGCCTGATCGGCCGCAGCCTGCGCGCGTGCGTCGACCGCGCCGCGCTCGGCGAGCGCACGATCACGCTCGACTGCGACGTGCTGCAGGCCGACGGCGGCACGCGCACGGCCGCGATCACCGGCGCGTACGTCGCGCTGATCGACGCGATCCGCGGCTTGAAGCAGGCGCGCCTGATCAAGAAGGATCCCGTCCACGGCGCGATCGCCGCGGTGTCGGTCGGCATCTATCGCGGCGTGCCGGTGCTCGATCTCGACTACGCCGAAGACGCCAACTGCGACACCGACATGAACGTCGTGATGAACGACGGCGGCGGCTTCATCGAGCTGCAGGGCACGGCCGAAGGCCATGCGTTCCGCCGCGACGAACTCGACGCGCTGCTCGCGCTCGCGGGCAAGGGCGTCGACGAACTCGTCGCCTTGCAGCGCGAAGCGCTCGACCGTCCGTGAGGAGCAGCCGATGCGGCGCGTCGTTCTCGCGAGCAGCAATCGCGGCAAGCTCGAGGAAATGGCCGGCATGTTCGCCGGCTTCGACATCGATCTCGTCACGCAGGGCGACCTTGGCGTCGGCGACGCCGACGAGACCGGTCTTACCTTTGTGGAAAACGCGCTGATCAAGGCCCGCCACGCCGCGCGGGCGACGGGTCTTGCGGCGGTCGCCGACGATTCGGGCATCTGCGTCGACGCGCTCGGCGGCGCGCCGGGCCTGTATTCGGCGCGCTACGCAGGCACGCATCGCAACGACGCGGCGAACAACGCCAAACTGCTCGAGGCGCTCGCCGACGTGCCGGACGAGCGTCGCGGCGCGCACTTCCACTGCACGATCGTGCTGCTGCGCCACGCCGACGACCCGGCGCCGCTGATCGCCGAGGGCCTGTGGCGCGGCACCATCCTGCGCGCGCCGCAGGGCAGCCACGGCTTCGGCTACCAGCCGCTGTTCTTCGATCCGGCGCTCGGCGTCGCGTCGGCCGAACTCGATACGCCGACGCGCAACCGCGTGAGCCATCGCGGCCTCGCGATGGCGAAGCTGCGGCAGATGCTCGCGGCCGGCACGCTCTGAGCGCGCGGCGCCGCTCTACAATCGCCGCATGCCGATGTCCGCGCCCCCGCTGTCGCTGTACGTCCACATTCCGTGGTGCGTGCGCAAATGTCCCTACTGCGACTTCAATTCGCATACCGCGCCGGGCGGCCTGCCGCAGGACGACTACGTGCGCGCGCTCGCGGCCGATCTCGATCGCGACCTCACCGACTACGGCGCCGCTATCGCCGGCCGGCAGATCGTCAGCGTGTTCTTCGGCGGCGGTACGCCGAGCCTGTTCGCCCCGGCCGCGATCGGCGCGATACTCGACGCGTGCGCGGCGCGCCTGTCGTTCGCCGCCGGCGCCGAGATCACGCTCGAGACGAATCCCGGCACGGTCGAACACGGCCGCTTCGAGGACTATCTCGCCGCCGGCGTCAACCGCCTGTCGTTCGGCATCCAGAGCTTCGACGACGACAAGCTCGTGCGCCTCGGGCGCATCCACGGCTCGACCGAGGCCGAGCGCGCCGTGCTTCTGGCGCGGCAGGCCGGCTACGACAACTTCAATCTCGACCTGATGTACGCGCTGCCGGAGCAGGATCTCGCCGGCGCGCTGCGCGACGTCGAACGGGCGATCGCGCTGGCGCCGTCGCACATCTCGCACTACCAGTTGACGCTCGAACCGAATACCGCGTTCGCGGCGCGTCCGCCGCGCCTGCCCGACGACGACACCGCGTGGGACATGCAGGAGCTGTGTCAGTCGCACCTCGCCGCGGCGGGCTATGCGCACTACGAAACCTCGGCCTACGCGCGCGACGGGCGCCGCAGCGCGCACAACGTCAACTACTGGCAGTTCGGCGACTATCTCGGCATCGGCGCCGGCGCGCACGCGAAGATCAGCGACGCGACCGCCGGCACGGTGCGGCGGCGCTGGAAGGTGCGTGCGCCGAAGGCGTATCTCGCGCATGCCGGTACGCCGCGCGGCGTGGGCGGCGACGACGCGGTCGCCGCGGCGCAGTTGCCGTTCGAGTTCATGCTCAACGCGCTGCGCCTCGAGGACGGCTTCGAACTCGCGTGGTTCGACCGGCACACGGGGCTCGCGCGAGACGCGATCGCCGGCGGTCTGTCGACCGCGCGCGAGCGCGGCTGGCTCCAATTCGATGAAGAATGCGTGAGAACCACGCCGCTCGGCCGGCGGTTCTTGAACGACGTGATCGAGCTGTTTCTGCCCTGACGGGCTTCGGGAGACAAGTGATGAATCCCATGACCGAATTCGTGGCCATCCACTGCCCTCACTGCGGCGAGTCGTTCGAAACCGTGGTCGACCTCTCGGCGGGAAGCCAGTCGTACGTCGAAGACTGCGCCGTGTGCTGCCGGCCGATCGACGTGCGCGTCCAGGTGTCGGACGACGGCGAACTTCTCGGGGTTTTCGCGTCGAGCGACCGAGACTGACGCACTGTAGAAAAGTGTGTACTGGCGTATCCGCGCACGGATTTCAGCCCCTCGCGCATAGTTCGAGGAATAGAATCGGGGCACAGGGGACAACGGACACGTGTCATGCAGCTCACCGACCCGGCTTCGTCCAGACGACCGGACACGGAGACCGCACTCGCGACCATCGGCTCGCGCCGGGATTTTCCGCCGCGCGTGCGCACGCTGCTCGAAGGCGTGCTGGCGCTCGCCGGCAGCCAGCTCGAGCGCTCCATTTCGCTGAGCCTGACCGAATGCGAGCAGCAGCTGTTCAAGCTCGCCGAGAAGGCGCGCAGCAGCAACGAGCAGCACGGCGTGTTCGAATCGCTGCGCGAGGTCAAGCGCGCCCGCGCCGATGTCGCACCGCGCTACCTGCTGCATTTCGAATCGACCCTGGCGCGGCTCGGCGAGGAGCGCAAGCCCGCGAACGGCGAAGCGCTGCCGCGCTTCGCGGAACTTGCGCTCGTCGATACGCGCGACCTCGAGGAAAACATCACGCTGCAGGAGATCGCGGCGAAGGCCGAGATCCGGCACAGCCAGGCGCTGTACGCGCTCGGCCACCGTTTCGGCGTACTCGCCGGATCGCCGGCGATCGACGCCGAGAACCTCGCCGTCGGCCCGCAGCGGCTGTGCGCGGGCCTGCGCTACGCGACCGCCTGCATCGGCGTCTCGCTGGAGCACCGGCTGGTGATGTATCGCCAGTTCGATCGCCTGCTGATGGCGGAACTGGGCGTTTTATACAGTTCCATCAATGACTACATGGTCGAAAAGCGCATCCTGCGCAATCTGCAGTTGACGCTGCCGCGCGCGCGCGTCGCGGCGCGCGGCGCAGGTCCGGTCGCACCGAAACGCGACCCCGGCGCCGCCGCGGACGCGACGATCGAAAAAGCGGCGCCGGAACCGTCGGCGGCGGCGCAGCCGCCCGCAGAAACGCCCCTCGCGCACGATGCCGCCGACGACGTCCGCGACTCGGAACTGTTCACGACCTTGCGCGAGCTGCTGTCAGGCCGTCGCCACATCCAGCAGACGGCGGCGCCGCCCTCGCCCGCCACCGCCGCCGCGGCGACCTTGTCGAGCTATGTCGCCACCGCCGAGGATCTGCAATCGGTGCTCGGCGCGCTGCAGTGCAAGCCGGCCGCGTCGATGGTGCTCGGCGGGCGCGTGGTCCAGCGCAGCATCGCGCACCTGAAGCAGGACCTGCTCAACCAGTTGCGCCAGTTCACGCCGGACGGACGCCCGCCGCAACTGGGCGAGGAAGACGCCGACACGCTCGAACTCGTCGGCATGCTGTTCGACTTCATCGCCAAGGACACGCGCCCCGACAGCGCATCGCAAAGCCTGCTGACGAAGCTGCAGGTACCCGTGCTGCGCGTCGCCCTGCGCGACAAGTCGTTCTTCACCCGGCGCAGTCATCCCGCACGCCAGCTGCTCAACGCGATCGCCGAGACCGGCCAGTACTGGATCGACGACGGCGACGGCGAGTCCGATCGCACGCTGGTCGAAAAGATGCAGCTCGTCGTCGACCGCGTCGGCGCCGAATTCGACGGCAAGGTCGAACTCTTCGACGAGATGCTGACCGACCTTTCGCGCCACATGGGCATGCTCGCGCGCAAGGCCGAAGTGGCGGAGCGCCGCCACGTCGACGCCGCGAAAGGCCGCGAGCGCCTGGATCTTGCGCGCGAGCGCGCGGTCGGCGCGATCGGCGAACGGCTGGCCGGCCGCAAGATCAACCGCTTCGTCCGTACGCTGCTGGAACAGGCGTGGACCGACGTGCTCGCGCTGACGATTCTGCGCCAGGGCGAAGAATCGGACGCGTACCGGCGCCGCATCGACGTCGCCGACCGCCTGATCGGCGACGGCGTCGCGACGCCCGACGTACGCGAGGAAATCGAACAGGGACTCGCGCAGGTCGGCTTCCACGGCGACGAAGCACAGGCGATGGTGCGCCAGTTGTTCTCGGCCGGCGAAGCCGCCGGCGCCGACGACAGCCCGGCCTCGCGCACGGAAATGGCGCTCAAGCTCAAGGCGAAGACGCGTCTGGGCGAAGACACGACGACAACGGCAACGACGCCGGCAACCGGCGAAACGGCGTCGCACCAGGGCACGCGCATGGCGCCGATCGCGCCGCCGCTCAACGCGGCCGAACGGCAGATGCTCGAGCGCGTCAGGACGCTCCCGTTCGGCACGTGGTTCGAATTCGTGCAGAACCAGCAGGGCGAAGCCGTGCGGCGCAAGCTGTCGTGGTTCTCGACGCTGACCGGCCGCTGCCTGTTCGTGAACCAGCGCGGCGCGCGCACCGACGAGCGTTCGATGGAACAGCTCGCGCGCGATCTCGTGCGCGGCCAGGCGCGCATCGCGACGATCGAGCGCGAATCGTTGATCGATCGCGCGTGGCATGCGATCGTCGGTACGCTCAAGCAGATCACCGGCCACGCGCCGCTCGCGCCGGCGTAGGAGACTCGGTCATGGTCGAACACCGCAGGGCGCCGCGCATCCGCGTCGGCGAGGCGATACAGGTGACGAACGCGATCACGGGCGAAATCGCCGGTCGAGTCGGCAATCTTTCGCTCGACGGCATGATGCTGGTGGCGAACCGTCCCGCGCGCGAAGACACGCTGTATCAACTGAGCTTCAACCTCGCCGACGACCGCGGCCGCATGCACACGCTCGAAATCGGCATGCACGAGCAGTGGACCGAATCGGCGAACGTGCCGGGCCAGCACTGGGTCGGCCTGCGCTTCATCGACATCGGCAGCGACGAGCAGGCCGTGCTGAACGCGTGGCTCGCGCGCAGCCGCCAGACGGCACCGGGCACTTGAAGCGCAAGGGTTTCGCCGTGCTCGCGGCGCTCGCCGCGGGCGGCCTCTTCGCGTACGCGCTGCTGCGCCCGGCCGCACCGCAGCGCGGCACGTTTCTCGCGTTCGGCGGCATCACCGAAGCGGAACTGCGCGCGCCGACCGACGCGGTCGCGAACGACGCGTTCGCGGCGATCGCGCAAATCCTCGCGCGCGACCAGCGCGAATGGCATCCGTGGGAGATGAGCGATCTGATGCGGCTCAACGCCGCCATCGAACAGGGCCAGCCGTACACCGTGCCGCCGGGCCTCGCGGGCCTGATCCGCCGCGCGCAGGACGGCTACGCGCGGAGCGGCGGCCTGTTCAATCCCGCGATCGGCGGCCTGGTCGGACTGTGGGGCTTTCATACGAGCGACTACCCGATCCGCACGCCGCGACCGCCGCCCGAAGCGATCGCCAGGCTCATGGCCGGCAGTCCGCGCATGGACGACCTGACCGTCGGCGAAAACGGCGAAGTCGCCTCGCGCAACCGCGCGGTCGATCTCGATCTCAACGGCCTCGCCGAAGGCTATGCGGCCGAACAGATCGCCGAAGAACTCGCACGGCGCGGCATCGCGCACGCGCTGATCAACGTCGGCGGCGACGTGCTCGCGCTCGGCGACGCCGGCGAGCGGCCGTGGCGCGTCGTCATTTCGTCGCCGCAGCACGCCGCGCTCGCGAGCGCGCAGCTGTCGGGCCGCGAAGCGCTGTTCTCGTCCGGCAACTACAACAAGTTTCGCGAAGAACCGGGCCAGCGCTGGGGCCATGTGCTCGATCCGCGAACCGGCGAACCGGCGCACGGCGTCGCGGCGGTCAGCGTGATCCACCCCGACGCGGTGATCGCAGATATCGCGTCGACGACGCTGATGATCGCGGGCACGGCGGCACTCGCCGAAACGGCGCGGAAGCTCGGCGTGGCCTGCGCCGTGCTCGTCGACGAGACGGGCGCGGTGTGGATCACGCCGGCGATGAAGGAACGCATCGATTTTTCAACGCCGCCGGCAGCGTTCAACGTCACCGAAAGCCTCGGCGCGAACTGCGGCGGCTGAAGCCCGAATCCGGCCGGGAGGCGGCGACGAAGGGTTCGGCGTACGCGCCGAATCGCAACGAACGCGGGAACGAACGGCGGTAGCATGATCGCATCGCCCGCAGCGAGGCCGCCTCATGCATACGCCGTCGCGCCGCCGTTTTCTCGCCACGCTCGGAGCCGCCGTGATCGCCGCTCATTCGCCGGGCCCGCTCGCCGCCGCCCCATCGGGCCGCCGCCGGATTCCGCGCGACGGCCGCACGGTTCCCGCCATCGGCCTCGGCACCTGGCAGGCATTCGACTACGCCGACGACGCGGCCGCCGACCGCGATGCGCTGGCCACGCTCAAACTCCTCGCCGACGCCGCCGGCGTCGTCGACAGCTCGCCGATGTACGGCCGCTCCGAAGCGGTGCTCGGACGACTGCTGCGCGACGCCGATCCGGAACGCGCCGTCTTCGTCGCGACGAAAGTCTGGACGCGCGGCAAATCCGAAGGCCGCGCGCAGATCGACGAATCGATGCGGCTGATCGGCCGCGATCCGATCGATCTGCTGCAGATACACAATCTCTCCGATTACGACACGCAGCTCGCCACCGTGCTCGAACTCAAGGCCGCCGGCCGCGTGCGCTATGCCGGCGCGACGCACTACACGGCCGGCGCGCATGCCGAACTCGTGCGAGCGATCGAAGGCGGCAAGCTCGATTTCGTACAAGTGAATTATTCGCTGCGCGAACGCGAAGCGGCGCGCACGGTGTTTCCGGCCGCGCGCGCGAACGGCGTCGCGGTGCTCGTGAACCGCCCGTTCGCCGAAGGCGACGTATTCCGTGCGACGAAGGGCAAGCCGCTGCCGGATTTCGCGCGCGAGATCGGCGCCGCGTCGTGGGCGCAGTACGCGCTGAAGTTCATCCTCGGCGAAGCGGCGGTGACGTGCGCGATTCCCGGCACGCGCAATCCGAAACACTGCGCGGACAACCTCGGCGCGGCGACCGGCCCCATGCCCGACGCGGCGCTGTGCCGGCGCATGGCCGAGCACTTCGATACGTTGTAACCGCTTTACGCAATGTCACAAACGGCCTCCCGGAAACTTAAGCATCCGTTTGGCCGGGCGACCCAAGAATCCGCGCCGTCAACTGGCGTGGAGGCGCTCGACGAAGTGTTCAAAATCTACTTGCGCGTGATCGGTCTGCTCGCTCCGGAGAAGGGTCTCGCCGCGACGCTCGCGATCGCGAACCTCGCCCTCGCCGGCGTGTTCTTTCTCGAACCGTGGCTGTTCGGCCGTGTCGTCGACGCGCTCGCCGGCACCGAACGGCACGACGCCTGGCGCCTGATCGGCCTGTGGGCCGCGGTCGGTTTCGGCGGCGTCATCGCGAGCGTCTGGGTGTCGCTGTACGCCGACCGCCTCGCGCACCGCCGTCGTCTCGCGGCGATCGCAAGCTACTTCGAACACGCGATCGCGCTGCCGCTGTCGTTTCACGGCGAACACCACACCGGCCGTCTGCTGCGCATCATGCACGGCGGCGCGAGCAACCTGTTCGGTCTGTGGCTCGGCTTCTTCCGCGAACATCTCGCGACGCTGCTCGCGATCCTCGTGATGGTGCCGCTCGCGCTCACGATCAACTGGAAGCTCGCGCTGCTGATGATCGGCCTGATGGTCAGCTTCGCGGTGTTCAACGCGATCGCGATGCGCCGCACGCACAAGGCGCAGGGCGAAGTCGAAGAACTGCACCACGCGATCTCCGAACGCGCCGGCGACGTGTTCGGCAACGTGTCGGTCGTGCAGAGCTTCACGCGCCTGTCGAGCGAAGTCGCGCACGTGCGCGGCATGATGAGCCGCGTGCTCGCCGCGCAGTATCCGGTGCTGCGCGGCTGGGCCGTGCTGTCGGTGCTCAACCGCGCCGCGAGCACGCTGACGATCATCGCGATCTTCGCGCTCGGCGCGTCGCTCAACGCCAAGGGCGAAGTGACGGTGGGCCAGATCGTGAGCTTCGTCGGTTTCGCGATGATGCTGATCGGCCGTCTCGAACAATTTGCCGGCTTCATCTCGGGCCTGTTCTTCCAGACGCATTCGCTCAACGACTTCTTCCGCGTGCTCGACACGCGCCTCGCGAACGTCGACAAGCCCGGCGCGCCGGACCTCGTCGCGCCGCGCGGCGAAGTCGCGTTCGAGAACGTGTCGTTCGGCTACGACCCTGCGCAACCGGCGCTCAGGAACCTGTCGTTCCGTGTGCGCGCCGGCGGTACGGTCGCGCTGGTCGGCCCGACCGGCGCCGGCAAGACAACCGCGCTGTCGCTGCTGTACCGCGCGTACGATCCGAGCGAGGGCAGGATCACGGTCGACGGCGTCGACATCCGCGACGTCGGCATCGATTCGCTGCGCCGGAACATCTCGGTGGTGTTCCAGGACCCGGGCCTGTTCTATCGCTCGATCGCCGACAACCTGCGCATCGGCAAACCCGACGCGACGGACGCCGACATCGAAGCCGCCGCGCGCGCGGCCGAGGCGCATCGCTTCGTATCGGCGAAGCCGGACGGCTACGCGACGCTCGTCGCCGAGCGCGGCCGCTCGCTCTCGGGCGGCGAACGCCAGCGCCTGGCCATCGCGCGCGCGATGCTCAAGGACGCGCCGATCCTGATCCTCGACGAAGCGACGAGCGCGCTCGACAACGCGACCGAAGCGCGCATCCAGCGCGCGCTCGGTGCGCTGACGAAGAACCGCACGACGTTCGTGATCGCGCATCGCCTGACGACGGTGCGCAACGCCGACCTGATCCTCGTGCTCAAGGACGGCGAACTCGTCGAACAGGGGCGCTACGCGGAGCTCGTCGCGCAGGGCGGCCTGTTCGCGGAGCTCGACGGCCAGGGGCGGTTCGTGGAAGACGCGGTGGACGACGGGTCGGAGGAGCCGGCGGTGCTGGAAGCGCGGGCGGCGTGACGGCGCGAAACGCGGAAGCCTCGACGGGCGAGGCTTCCGCGGTGAAGGCTTCAGGCGCGGGTGACGACGAGACGGCCGGAGGTGGCGCGGATGGTGACGACATCGCCGGGCAGGAAGCCGGCGTTGATGAGCCAGATGCCGCAGAGGCGGAGGTGGGGGACTTCGCGGGGGAGGTGCGCGGCGTCTTCGGCCGGGTAGTAGGCCGTACCGACGCGAATTTGCTTTGTGGAAGAGTTGGATGACGTATGCTTGCGCTTATCCATGAGCCACTCCTAAGAGGTGGTTTGTGGTTAGCGAACGGCGTGGGGCTAACCGCGCCGTTCGCGCTTTCGCCCTTGAGCGATTGATCGCTGCGGGCGACTTCCAGAGAGCACCGCGCGGAAGGCCGTCAAGGATTCGGTTCTATCGAACTTGCGCAGTCCTTGACGGCCTGAGCACGGTGCTAGGCTGAGACGACCGCAGCGAGCAGTTGTATTGCGCTCGACGCTGCGAGCTTCGGCTTCCTTCTTTTGCTCGTCATACCGGCGCAGGCCGGTATCCAGCTTTTCGGTGTCGGCGAAAACCGAGCCTGGAAGCTGGATACCGGCCTTCGCCGGTATGACGGCTTTGTAGATGGGCCGTGCAAATGGTTTGTCATTCCAGCGAAAGCTGGAATCCAGCCGTTGCTGTTGCTCTTGACGTCTAAAAGCCGGATTCCAGCTTTCGCTGGAATGACGAGTCGCCGAACGAAACGACAACGAAGACCCAAGCGCCCCCTCACCCAACCCTCTCCCCCAAAAGCGTTTGGGGGAGAGGGCCATGCACGGCGCACCTTGACGTCCACGTGTTTAATTTGCGCAAAAAGCTGGATACCGGCCTTCGCCGGTATGACGAGCTGAAAGCGGCGACGGCGACGGCGACGCCGTCGCCGTTGCTTCTGGCGGCAGGAAGCCGCCCGCTCTACCCGGGGCTCCGTCGGTCGCGGCCGTCGGGGTGCCCTTGGAGGGTGCAGGGAGGGGTTGGGCAAGCAACCTCTCCTTGCTCGCTCGCGGCAGCGAGCGAAACGCTTTGTTCAACGCGAAAGCGACAACGAGGGCTATCAACCCGCGCTTTTCTTCTTCCACAAATCCAAAACCTCCTTCTCGCGCTCCGCCGTCAACCCCGCCTTCAACTTGGCCTGCCGCTCGGCAGGCAAAGTCCCGAACCACGCGAGCGTATCGCCCGCCGTCGTCGCCAACGGCCGAAACGTGAGCCCCTGCTCAAGCGCCCGCTTGATGCTGCGACTGGCGAAGCCCGCCGAATCGCCCGCCGCCGGTATCCACACCGGCATGTCGCCCCACGGCGCCACTTTCTGCGCCTCGAGGAAATCGGCCGGCACCCAGGTGAACTGCGCGCCCGCGGTCGTCGTCGCGCGGATGCCGTACAGCATGCCGGCCGTCGAGAGCTTGTAGTCCGGACCGGTCGCGTTGAACGTGCCGAACACGCGGCGTTCGGCCATGCGTATCGACCATTCGGCGAGATCGCGCGCGTCGATGAACTGCACCGGATCGTCGCCGTTGCCCGGTGCGAGCACTTCGCCGCCGCGCGCGATGCGCACCGGCCAGTACGAGAAGCGGTCGGTTTCGTCGCCGGGACCGACGATGAGGCCCGGGCGGATGATCGTCGCCTTGTCCTTGAACCATTGGTGGACTTCCTGTTCCGAGCGCGCCTTGAGCGGCCCGTACAGCGCCATGTTCGCGCGCACCGCGTCCTGCGTTTCGGCCATCGCATCCTTGCCGTCGTACTTCGCGGTTGCGGCGTTTTCGTCCGCGCCGCCGTCGGCATTGCTCTCGTACACCGAAATCGTCGAGATGAAGACGTACTGGCCGACCTTGCTCTTGAGCACCTTGCCAGCATCGCGCACCCAGAACGGCAGCGTCGTGGGGTTGTCGATGCAGACGTCCCATTCGCGGTCCTTGAGCGCGGCCAGGTCGCCGGTGTTGCGGTCGCCGTGCAGTTCTTCGACCTCGCCCGGCCACTCCTTCTTCGCGCGCTTGCCGCGATTGAACAAAGTGACTTTGTGCCCTCGCGCGAGTGCGTAACGCACCTGGTGCGGCCCGGTGAAGCCGGTGCCGCCGAGTATCAGGATGCGCAGCGGCTTGCCCGGCGCCGCGTCGGCGGCGTGCGCCGCCGGGGCGACGCCGCGCAGCGCCCACGCGGCGGCGGCGGCGGTTCCGAGTTTGAGCAGGTTGCGGCGATCGATCATGAGCGTTTTCCTTCGGCGGCGAGGTGCGATGCGAATGCGGAAGCGACCGGGAGCGGCAGCGCCGACGGCGCGAGACGCGCATGGCGCCGGCCGAGCCAGACCGCGACGGCGAGCCATGCGGCCGACACCGGCACGGCCGCGAGCGCGATGCCCGACAGGCCCAGGCCGAGCGCCGCGAGTCCCGTATGCGTCCACGCGCCGAGCTGGTCGCCGAGGCGGAACACGAACGTGTCGATGAAATTTTTCGCCTTGTATTTTTGTTCGCGCGACAACGGTACGTACAGCACTTCGCGCGCGGGGCCGGTCAACGCGAAATTGCCGGTGCGGCGCAGCACCTGCATGACGATGACGACCGAGAGCAGCGGCGCCGCGGCGAGCGCCAGAAAGCCCAGGACCGACAACAGCGGAACGAGCGCGAGGATCGCGCCGACGCCGATGCGGCTCATCAGCCGCCCGGTCAGCACGAGCTGCAGCACGAGCGTCAGGCCGTTGACCCACACGTCGACCTGCGCGAAGTACGCGGTGCGTGCGGCGCGGTCGACGATCTCGCGTGCGACGATTTCCGCTTGCAGGAAGTACAGGAACGTCGAGCCGATCGTGAACAGCAGCATGAACACCGCGATGCCCGCGAGGTACGGCGACTGCGCGACGCCGGCAAACCCCGCCCACACGCTGCCGCCGATCACTTCGCGCTCGGCGCGGCTCTGCGCATCGCCGCTCGCCGCGACGCGCGCCGACAGCGCGTACATCGCGCGCAGCGCCGCTTCCAGCAGCACCGCCGAAACGATCAGGAGCGGCAAGGTGCCGACCGCGTGCACGAGCCAGCCCGTGAGCAGGCCGCCGGCGACGCCGCCGAGCGTGCCGCCGGCGCCGATCACGCCGTACAGGCGCTTCGCCTGGCGCGTGGCGAACACGTCGGACATCACGGCCCAGAACAGCGACACGACGAAGACCGCGAACACCGCGAGCCAGACGAAGAACACGCGGCCGACCCACACCTGCGCCGAGTCCGGCGCATACCTGAGCGCGAACCAGAAGCCGACCAGACACAGGATCATCGCGCGGTACGCCCACGCGACGAACGCGCGGCGCGGCAGTCGCGACACGAGCCGCGAAAACAGCGGGCTGACGAGGGCGGTGACGGTGAGTGTGCCGAGAAACAGCCACGGCAGGTTGTTGACGCCGCCGGCGACGCCCATCTCGTCGCGGATCGGGCGCAGCACGTAGTAGCTCGCGAGCACGCAGAAGAAGTATACGAATGCCAGAAGCAGCGGCGCGCGTTCGTCGCGACGCACGCTGAACAGCGCATGCAGCAGGCCGTCGTCGTGGCGCGGATCGGGATCGCGCGCCGGCAGCTCGGTGCTCATGCGCGCATCCTGCGGCGGCGCGCGGGCGCGAGCCAGTCGCGGCGTGCGAAGAGGCGGGCGGCATCGGCGCGAACGGAGCGCGCACGGCGTACGGGGTAGCGGCGATAGGCCTTGCTCATGGTCTCCTCCTCGATGCGTTCGCCCCCGGACGCCCGTCGATTACAGGCTTTAGCGCGCGTCGCGGCATCGGCTGGAAGTCAGGGGCGATGTTGTGGATTCGGCGCTTTTCCGTTGCGCGCACGCATGCGAAAGTCGCGGTTCCGGCGCACTTTGGAGTTCGCATGAACGGCAACAACCTTCCCGATCGCACCGCGATCGAAGCCGCCGCCGCGCGCGTCGGCGACCGCGTGCGCACGACGCCGGTGCTGCGTCTGGGCCTGCGCCCGTTCAACCTCGCCGGCGAGCTCGTGCTCAAGCTCGAATGCCTGCAGCACACCGGTTCGTTCAAGCCGCGCGGCGCGTTCAATCGCGTGCTGTCGGCCGGTCGCGTGCCCGATGCGGGCCTGATCGCCGCATCGGGCGGCAATCACGGCGCCGCCGTCGCGTACGTCGCGCTCGAACTGGGCCTGCCCGCCGAAATCTTCGTGCCGTCGATCGTCGTGCCGTCGAAACTCGATCGCATCCGCCAGTACGGCGCCGACGTGCGGATCGGCGGCGACCGCTACGCCGACGCGCTCGCCGCGAGCGAACGCCGCGCGCGCGACACCGGCGCGCTCGCCGTGCACGCGTACGACGACGCCGACGTGATCGCGGGCCAGGGCGGCGTCGCTCGTGAGTTCGAGGCGCAGGCCGGCACGCTCGATACCGTACTCGTCGCGGTCGGCGGCGGCGGTCTCGTCGCCGGCATCGCAGCGTGGTACGCCGGCCGCACGCGCGTCGTCGCGGTCGAACCGCGCACGAGCCGCGCGCTCGACGCCGCGCTCGCGGCCGGCGAACCGGTCGACGTCGACGTCGCCGGCATCGCGGCCGACTCGCTCGGCGCGCGCCGCGCCGGCGAACGCGCGTTCGCGATCGCGCGCGATACCGGCGTCACATCGGTACTTGTAGACGACGAGAACATCCGCGTCGCGCAGCGCATGCTGTGGAAGCACACGCGCGTCTTCGCCGAGCCGGGCGGCGCGACCGCGCTGGCGGCGATCCTTTCGCGCGCCTACACGCCGCAGCCCGGCGAGCGCGTCGGCGTCGTCGTCTGCGGCGCGAACGGCGATCCGACGGTTCTGGCATAAGCCGCGGTCGCCGCACGGGTCGCTCATACGGCAAAATGGCGGGGCATCGCTTCGGAGTTCCCCATGCCAACCGCACTGCTCGGCCAGCTCTATCCGGACCACCTCGCGACGCTCGCGCAGCGCGCGGCGAAGGCGCTCGAGCGCGGCGGCTACGACCACCTCGTCGTCGCCGCCGGCAACGCGCACTACCGTTTCCTCGACGACAACGCCTATCCGTTCCACGTCAATCCGCAGTTCAAGGCATGGCTGCCGGTGACGCGCGCGCCGGGTTCGTGGCTCGTCATCACGCCCGGTTCGCGTCCGAAGCTCGTATACCTGCAGCCGCACGACTACTGGCACGTCGTGCCCGAGGCGCCTGCCGGCTACTGGGTCGAATACTTCGACATCGTCGTGATCCGCGAAGAAAAGGACGCGCTCGCGCACCTGCCGCAAGGCCGCGCGGCGATCGTCGGCGAGGCGTCGGCCGCGATCGGCGACTACGCGCCGAACAATCCGCCGGTCGTGCTCGACTATCTGCACTACCACCGCGCGTGGAAGACGCCATACGAGCTCGCGATGATGCGCGTCGCGTCGAAGCTCGGCGCGCGCGCGCATCGCGCGGCCGAAGCGGCGTTCCGCGGCGGACAGTCCGAGTACGGCATCCACATGGCCTATCTCGACGCCGCGCGCGAAACCGACAACGAACTGCCGTACGGCAACATCGTCGCGCTGAACGAGCACGGCGCCGTGCTGCACTACACGAATCTCGACCGCAATCCGCCGGTCGAGTCGCATTCGTTTCTGATCGACGCCGGCGCGAGCTTCCACGGCTACGCGAGCGACATCACGCGCACGTACGCGGCGCCGCACGCCGGCGAGTTCGGCGAGCTGGTGGATGCGGTCGACGCGGCGCAGCGCGGTTTTTGCGACAAAGTACGCAAAGGCCAGAACTATCCCGAGCTGCACGTGCATGCGCACCACGTGCTCGCGGGCATCCTGCGCGAGCAGGGCTTCATCCGCATGTCGGCCGAAAGCGCGGTGGAATCGGGCGTGTCGAGCACGTTCTTCCCGCACGGCCTCGGCCACTACATCGGTCTGCAGGTGCACGACGTCGGCGGTTTCCAGCGCGACGAAACCGGCGGCGCGATTCCCAAGCCCGCGGGGCATCCGTACCTGCGCCTCACGCGCACGATCGACGCCGGCCACGTCATGACGATCGAACCGGGCATCTACTTCATCGACATGCTGCTGGCGCAACTCAAGGGCAAACCGGCCGCGAGCGACGTGAACTGGGACAAGGTCGACGCGTTCCGGCGCTACGGCGGCGTGCGCATCGAGGACGACGTCGTCTGCACCGACGGCGCGCCGGAAAATCTCACGCGCGACGCGTTCGCGGCGATCGCATGAGCTCGCGCGCGCCGCGCGACGCGACGCGCAAGCCGGCCGAACCCCGCAAGCCGACGCTGTTCGACCGCGGGCGCGAAGTCGGCCGCGTGCGCGAGACGATCGAACGCCTCGAGTCGCCGCGCCTGCAGATGATGTTCATCGTCGCGCTGACCGGCGCGGCCGGTTTCGCCGCTTCGTATACGATGCTCGTCGCCGGACTGCATGCGATGTGGCTGCGCTATCCGCTCGCGGTCGCCGTCGCATACCTCGTTTTTCTCGGCCTGCTGTGGCTGTGGCTGCGCGCGATCGACCGCGGTCACGAGCGCAACGACGCGCTCGACAGCGACGCGGCCGACCTCGCCGTCGACGCGAGCGACGCGCTCTTGCGGTCGACGCCGGGCGGCGACGGCGCGGGCAGCGGCCCCGATTTCGACCTCGATATCGGCGGTGCCGATCTCGACGAGGGCGCGCCGATCGCGCTGGTGATCGCGGTCGCCGTCGCAGCGGTCGTCGCCGTCGCGGCGGCGTTCTGGGCCGTGTTCGCGATCGTCGGCGGCGCGCCGGTGCTCCTGGCCGAACTCGCGGTCGACGCCGCGCTCGCACGCGGCCTGTACCTGCGCGTTCGCACGATCGACCGCAACCGCCATTGGTTGCGAACGGCCGTGGCGCGCACCGTGTGGCGTTTCGCCGCCGTCGCCGGCGTGTTCGGCGCGATCGGCGCGCTACTTGCTTGGCTCGTGCCGGGCGCGGACTCGATCGGCGATATCCACGGCTGAGCCCTTCGCACCCGCCAAACATTCGCATTCGTATAGTAAACCCGTCGCTTACCGAACACCCTGTCGAATCAACGCTCTTCACGCTCGCTGCGTTCAATGCCGCTCCCCGCACAGCTACCGAAGCCCCAATGGCCGGAACATGCGCGCCTGTTGCGCTTCGGACGGTTTTGTCTCGATCGCGACCACCGACGGCTGTTGCGCGACGGCGAACCGATCGAGCTGCCGGCCCGCGCATTCGAAGTGCTTCAGTTGCTCGTCGCTTCGCCGCACCAGTTGCTGACGCGCGAAGCGATCTTCGATGCGGTATGGAAAGACACGATCGTCGAAGACGCGAACCTGACGCAGGTGGTCTGGGTATTGCGCCGCGCGTTCGGCGACGATGCGAAAAGCTACATCCGCACCGTCGCCAGACGCGGCTACGTGTTCGAGCCGCCCGATCCGGTGGTTGCGGAAACCGCGGCGCCGTCTCTGCGGCTGGCCTCGGACGCCGCGCCCAATGAGCCGCCGGTCGTACCGGTGCGTGCCGCGAACGCCCGCCGCTACCTGCTTGGCGCGGCGCTGCTCGCGAGCGCGCTGGTGCTGGCAGCCGCCGTTTGGTACCGGCTCGCGTCGCCGGCGACGTCATCGAGCGTCGTGATCGTCGAAACCCGAGACGCCGACGACGACGAAGGGGCGCAGAACGCGAGCGCGCTGCTGCACGACTGGCTGCGCTGGAAGCTCGGCGTGCTGCACCAGATCGACGTCGCCGACGGCGGCACGGCTCCGGCGGCCGGCGAACGCACGCAACGCGTCATCCTGCTGTCGACGAGTCGAACCGCAACCGGCAGCGAATGGCAACTGGACGCGCGGGTGTTCGGCGCCGGGGACACGCGGCATTACACGCTGGTCGGCGCCGACCTGCGCAAGATCGACGCGCTCGACGCGTTCTCGCGCCGCGTCGCCGCGGTCGTCGCCCCGGAGGCCGAGGACGACCTCGCGCTCGGACTGACCGCCGAGGCGGCCGAGCACTACGCCGCAGCGAACCGCGCTTGGATGCGCGGCGATCGTGCAACGCAGATTGCGCAGCTGCGGTTGGCGCAGCAGAAGGCGCCGTCGGCGGGCTGGTTGCGCGTGCAGACGGCCGACGTACTGGCCGAACTCGGGCAGATCCGCGCCGCGAACGTCGAGGTCGAACGCAATGCCGACTGGACGGCGGCGCTGCCGCCGACCGCGCGGGCGCTGCTGGACGCGCGCCGTCTGGCATTCGCACAGCGCTCGCGCGAGGCCGCTGCCGCGTACGTCGATCTGGCCAGGCGTTACCCGCACATGGCCGGTCTGCGTCTGGATCAGGCCGAGGCGCTCGTCCTAGACCAGCGTTTGAGCGAGTCGGCCGAAGCGCTGGACACGATCGACGTCGGCGCCCTCTCGGTCGATCAACGCATCCGCTGGCTCAAACTGCGCACGACCTACCTGTACTACCAGGAGTCGCCGCGTGCCGCTCAGGCCGCGTATCGCAAGATCGCCGAACTCGCCGGCGATTCGCCGCGCCTGGCGCTGCCCAGGGCCGTCGCCGAGGGCAACGCGCTCGCCATCGAGATCGAAGAACAGGGAGCGGCGGCCGGGGCCGATCGAGTCGCGGCGCTCGAGGCCGCGGCCGATCGTGTCGCCGCGGCCGGCGATCCGATCGAAGCGGCGAAATTGCGCGTCCGCGCCGCCTTGGCGACGTCGGACGCGGGCAGCGAGCGCGTTGCGCAGCGCGTCGGCATCCTGCTCGCACTGACCCGGGCGAACGGCGACGTCGCGCGCGAGCTGTGGGCGCTGTGGGTCGACGCGATCGCGCAAGGCCGCAGCGGCCGGATCGCCGAACAGCGCGCGACGCTGCTGCAAGCCGAAGCCGTCGCGAAGGCGAACGACAATCTTGCCGGCACCCGCGACGCCGCGAAATTTCTCGGCCAGGAGGCGCTGCGCGCGGGCCGCTACGACGAAGCGGAACGCCGGTTCGTGAGCGTGCGCGGCGTCCTGCTCGCGCCGCAGATCGGCCTCGGACTCGCCGCGCTGTACACGGCGCAGGGTCGCTATGAGGAAGCGGAACGCGCGACCGAGGACGCCAACCGCGTGAGTCGCCAAGCCCAGGCCCAGTCCGCGCAAAGCGCTGCCGGGAAAGTCGGTATCGACTGCTGGCTCGGCACGGTGCGCCTCGCCCGTGCGCAGATCGACCAGGCGCAGGCGCTGTTCGCCAACTGCGCGACCCAAAGCAGCCCGGCCATCGCCTTGCAGGGTCGGCTGGGCCTCGCCCAGGTCGCCGCGATCAGCGGCAGTCGCGAACAGGCTCGCGAGCAGGCTCGCGCGCTCGTCGCCGACATCGCGGCCTTGACCGACACGTTGCAGCGCATGGACCTGTACGCGCGTGCGGCCCAGGTGCTCGTCGACGCGAACGACATGGCCGCAGCGGACAAGGCGCTCGACGGTGTCGTCGCGTTCGCGAACCGAAACGGCCTCGCACCGCTCGAAGCGCGCGCACGGTCGGCCGCGATGCAGATCGCGCTCGCCCGCGGCAACGACGAGGACGCGCTCGCCGACTACGCCGCCGCGGACGCGGTGCTGCCGGCGTCGGACTGGCGCACGCGCAGCCGTCTCGACACCTTGCGCGCGATCGCGTACCGCAATGCGGGCGAAGCGGCGGAGGCAAACCGGCTGCTCGATTCGATCGTCGACGGCGCGCGTTCGCGCGGCGACGTCGTCGCCGAACTGTCGGCACTGAGCATCGACGATCGCGACGAAGCGTACGCTCGCCGGACCGCGCAGACCGGCGCACGTGGAACGTCGTTGCGCGACCTCCTGCGTACCGGCGGAAAGCCCCGCTAGCGCCCTATGCCAAGCAGGCGCGCCGGCAGCGCGCGAATGCGGCTGAGCAGCGAATTGGGCATCCGCGTCTGCGCGCTCAGCGTTTCGGGCGTCGCCGTCACGCCGTAGCGGCGCACCGCCTGCGGGTTCTGCTTGAGCTTCCAGTAGCGGCCGAGCGCGGAATCGACGCTGAGCCGGCACGAGCCCATGCGCACCGGCTTGATCAGCATCCGGTACACCTGGCCTTCGTTGATCAGTTCGATCACCGTCTGCGCGTTCGCGCGCTCGGTGATGACCACGGTCGCGATATGCGGGTGGTACTGCTTGAGCGCCTTCAACATCAGCGTCAGGTCGGTGCCGTGATTCGTCGCGGTCTCCGAGATCACGACCCCGGTTTCGTGCTGCTCGAGCACCTGCAGCGCGCGTTCGGCCGTATTGGCGAAACGCACCTGGTAGTGCGGCTGCAGGATTTCGCGCAGCCGCTGCTGCACGGTGGTGTCGTCCTCGATCACGAGCACGCCGACCTGCGTGCGCGCGACGTTCTGTTCGATGCCCGTCAGCTCGTCGCTCGCGACGATCGGCGCTTCGCGCGAGATCGCGCCCGCTTCGATCACGAGGCCGCGCAGGTCCGAATTCACCCAGGGCTTGTTGACGAAGCGGTAAACCTCGCCCTCGTTGACCGAGCCGAGCACGGCCTTGAGATCGGAATAGCCGGTCAGGAGGATGCGCATCGCGCGCGGGTGGTTCGCCTTGATTTCGCGCAGCACGTCGACGCCGAGCATCTCGGGCATGCGCTGGTCGCACACCACCACGTCGACGTCGTGCATGGCGGCGAGGCCGGGCGCCTGGCGCGGATCGGTCGTCGCATGAACTTCGACGTCGCGGAAGAGCGCCTTGAGCGCGCGCAGGATGCGCGCCTCGTCGTCGACGAACAACACCCGCAGCGGTCCGCTCGGTTTGTTCTCGACGGGCATTTCGAAACCTTGTCCGAGCATGGCGGCGGGTATCAGTGCAAAGTGGGACGCGCGGAGGATTCGACGGGCAGCACGACGGTGAACTCCGAGCCTCGGTTCGGCGTCGTGCGCACCTTGATCGAGCCGCCGTGCGACTTGACGATCTTGTGCACGATCGACAGCCCGAGGCCCGTGCCCTCGCCCGGCGCCTTGGTCGTGAAGAACGGATCGAAAATCTTCGGCAGCACGTCGTCGGGAATGCCGCAACCGGTGTCGCTGAAGACGATTTCCACCTGGTTGTTGCCGGCGCGCGTCGCGACGGTCAGCGTGCCCTCATCTTCCATCGCCTGCGCGGCGTTGGTGATGAGGTTCAGGAATACCTGGTTGAGCTGCGACGGCATGCCGCGCACCTTGGGTACGGCCTCGAGCTTGCGCACCACCTTGATGCGGTCGCGCAGCTGGTGCGCGGCGATCATCAGCGCGCTTTCGACGCCCTCGTTGACGTCCATCGCGTCGATGCCGTCGCGGTCCACGCGCGCGAAGCCCTTGAGGTTCTGCACCAGCGCCGACAGCTGCACGATACCGTCTCGCGCGTCGCCGAGCAGTTCCTTGGCCTCGGTCAGGAGCGGGCTTTTCTCGACCGCGTTGCGCGCATCGAACAGCTTGCGGCGCGATTCCTCGACGTGCTTGACGAGCTTGTCGAGCGACGACTTGTCGGCGCCGAACATCAGGTCGACCGGCTGCTGGCAGTATTGGACCGCGGCATCGTAAGCCTTGACCAGCTTGCGGTAGTCGTCGAGCAGGTCGCCGACGACCTCGACGTTGCTCTTGACGAAACCGAGCGGCGTATTCAATTCGTGCGCGACGCCGGCCACCATCTGGCCCAGCGACGCGAGCTTGGTCGTGTGGATCACCTGCGCCTGGCTGGACTGCAGCTGTTTGAGCTCGGTCTCGGTCTGCGAATGCGCCGACGACAGGCGCGCGTTGTCCGCACGCAGCCGCCACAGGCTGATGCCGAGCACGACGATCGCCACGAGCAGCAGCAAGGTGACGATCCAACTGATGGCTGCCATGGGTTCTCCTCCCCCTTTATGCGCCGAGCCCGTTCCGACCGGATTCGGCCTTGCGACACCGGCTTCCGGCCCGGCATCCTGTCCCGCGCCGCAGTATAAGCATGCGTCGGCGGACGGAATGTCGACAAGGCTACCGTCTGTCGGCGCTTTCGTGACCGCAGTCACCGATTCGCAACGCCGCCGCACCTACCCCGGTGCACTCAGGAACAACTGCCACGCGAGATAGATGCCCCATGCCGCCAGCAGCGTGCCGCCCTCGGACGACGTCAGGCAGGCATCGCTGCGCAACATCGGGTACAGCGCGAGCGCGAACACCAGCATCGCCGGCGCGTTGATCGCGAGCGCCGCCGGTTCGAGCGGCGCGTACAGCGCGCAGGCGCCGAGCCCCAGCGTGACGTTGACGACGCCGGCGCCGAGCGCCGCGGCGAGCGCGAGAT
The DNA here is from genome assembly GCF_025717065.2 of Tahibacter soli. GTDB lineage: Bacteria > Pseudomonadota > Gammaproteobacteria > Xanthomonadales > Rhodanobacteraceae > Tahibacter > Tahibacter soli. The sequence continues at coordinate 137,830 of NZ_JAOVZO020000019.1, forward strand.
CGCCGTGGCCGCGCCACGCATGGAACGCCGCGGACGCGAGCACCGGCAGCGCGCCGACGACGGCTGCGAGGCTCAGGCCGGCCGTCGCGGGCGCAAGGCCCCAGGCCGTCGCGAGCGCGGCGACCGCGTTCGCGACGAGGTATGCGCCGGCCGCGAGCACCGCGACACCGACCACGACGCGCAGCGCCGTGCGGCGTGGCTCGCGCTGCGTTTCGACGCCGTCGGCAAACGCGCGCTGCACCGGCTCGGATTCGCGCGCGGCGCGCCACCACACGACGCCGAAAGCCAGCGCGAACGCGATCAGCAGCACATACGCATCGATGCGGCCGATCGAAAGATCGAGGCCGAGCACGAGCAGCAGCACGCAGGCGCCGATCAGGAGCGGCAGCATCCAGTGCGCCAGCGCGAAGGTCACGTCGAGCGGCTTGACGAGCGCGGCGACGCCGAGCACGAGGCCGACGAACGCGACGTTGCCGCCGACGACGTTGCCGAGCGCGACGTCCGGATGCCCGCCGATCGTCGCCGCGATACCGATCGCGAACGCCGCGACACCCGAACCGAAGCCGGCCACGACGACGCCGACGCGCGCCGGGCGCATACCGGCGTTCAGCGCGAGCCCCGCCGCGCCCTTGAGCAGCGAATCGCTTCCGAGGAGCAGCAGGAACGCGCCGAGCGCGTAGCCCCCGAGGCCAGTCAACATGAGGGATTTCCGACGAAACGTCGTCCGAGTGTAGCCATGCCCGCGGCGACGACAAGCCCGTTGCCCGGCCGGCGGGCTCGCAGCCGCGTTCGCGGTGCTAAGCTGCACCCGGTCGCAAGCCTCGGAGAACCGCATGATCGCCCGTATCTGGCGTGGTGTGACGCTGGCCGAGAAGGCCGACGACTACCTCGAACACCTGCGCGAGACCGGCCTGCGCGATTTCGAGCAGACGCCCGGCAATCGCGGCGTCTACGTGATCCGCCGCGTCCAGGGCGAACACTGCGAATTCCAGATCATTTCGCTGTGGGACTCGATGGAAGCGGTGCGCCGCTTCGCCGGCAAGGAAGCCGAGCGTTCGCGCTACTACGCCGAGGACGAACGGTACCTGCTCGAGATGGAGCCGCTCGTGCGGCATTTCGAGCTGGCCGCGACGGTGCCGGATCCGATGCCGGGGAAGTAGCCTTCGCTCGTCATCCCAGCGAACGCTGGGATCCAGCTTTTGATTCCAACGAGTGTCGGGCGCCAAAAGCTGGATTCCAGCTTTCGCTGGAATGACGAGCCAAGAGACGAGCAACGGCGAAGATTTACACCTTCTTCGCCTGCGCCTCGAACGCCACCGCCTGCGCCACGGCCGGACGTGCCGCCGTGCGCTCGACGAACGCGCTGATCGCCGGCCAGCGGCCGAGATCGATGTTGAAGTACTTGCTCCAGCCGAGCACCGTGAACAGGTACGCATCGGCGACGCTGAAGTTCTGCCCGGTCAGGTACGGCTGCTGCGCCAGCAGCGGTTCGATGCCGTCGAAACGCTGCGCCAGCTTCGCCTTCTGCGCGTCCTTGACCGAATCGGGGTTCGCCGCGTTGAACAGCGGGCTGAACTGCTTGTGGATTTCCGTAGAAATGAAATTCAGCATTTCCTGCAGGCGATAGCGCTCCCACGTGCCGGCAGCCGGCGCGAGGCCCGCCTCGGGCTTCGAATCGGCGAGGAACTGCACGATCGCCGGACCTTCCGTCAACACCTGCCCGTTGTCGAGCTCGATCGCCGGCACGTAGCCCTTCGGGTTGATCGCCTTGAAGTCGGCACCGTCGGCGGTCGTCTTCGCCGCGAGATCGACCTTGACCGGCGTGAAGTCGATGCCGAGTTCGCGCAGGACGATATGCGGCGACAGCGAGCAGGCGCCGGGTGCGAAATACAGTTTCATGCGTCTCTCCTCGATGGATCGATGATCCGATGAATGGATGACGCCATGATGCGCGCGCGCAGCGGCCCGCACGAGCCGCGCGGCGCGAAATTAGTGTTCGCGAAACGGCAACAATGCCGTCAGGCGCCGATCGCGCGATCGTCGACGAATCGGTCGTCGGCGAGCCCGTCGTCGATGGACCAGTCGGCCGCGGCCTGCGCGTGGATCAGCGCCGTGTCGAACGTCGGCACCACGCAGTCGGCCGCGCCGACGAGCAGGCCGATTTCCGTGCAGCCGAGAACGATGCCCTGCGCGCCGCGCGCGACGAGATCGGCCATCACGCGCCGGTACGTCTCGCGCGACGTCTCGCGCACGATGCCGACGCACAGTTCGTCGTAGATGATCCGGTGCACGGCGTCGCACGCTTGCGCGTCGGGCACGAGCACCTCGAGCCCGCGTTCGGCGAGGCGGCCCTTGTAGAAATCCTGCTCCATCGTAAAACGCGTACCGAGAAGCCCCACGCGCGCGATGCCGGCCGCGCGGATGCGCGCGGCCGTCGCGTCGGCGATGTGCAGGATCGGCAGGTCGACCGCGCGCGCGATCTGCGGCGCCACCTTGTGCATCGTGTTCGTGCAGATCACCAGCGCCTGCGCGCCGCCGCGCGCGAGCGCCGCGGCGGCTTCGGACAGCACGCGCGCCGCGGCGTCCCAGTCGCCGCGCATCTGCAGCGCCTCGATCTGCGCGAAGTCGACGCTGTACAGCAGCAGCCGCGCCGAATGCAGGCCGCCGAGCCGTTCGCGCACGCGCTCGTTGACCGCGCGGTAATACGGCAGCGTCGACTCCCAGCTCATGCCGCCGAGGAGGCCGAGCGTCTTCATCGCGTCATTTCTTTTTCGGCACGTAGATGTCCGTGACCGTGCCTTCGTAGACTTCCGCGGCCATGCCGACCGATTCGCTCAGCGTCGGGTGCGGGTGGATCGTCAGCGCGATGTCCGCCGCCTCGGCGCCCATCTCGATAGCAAGGCCGATCTCGGTGATGAGATCGCCCGCGTTCGGCGCGCTGATCCCGGCGCCGATCACGCGATGCGTCGCCTCGTCGAAGATCAGCTTCGTGAAACCTTCGGTGCGGCCGATGCCGATCGCGCGGCCCGACGCGGCATGCGGAAACTTGCCGACGCCGTAGGCGATGCCCTGCTTCTTCGCCTCGGCCTCGGTCACGCCGACCCAGGCGATTTCCGGATCGGTGTACGCGACGCTCGGAATCACGCGCGCGACGAATTCGCTCTTGTGGCCGGCCGCGACCTCCGCCGCGACGCGCGCCTCGTGCGTCGCCTTGTGCGCCAGCATCGGATTGCCGACGAGATCTCCGATCGCGAACACGTGCGGCACGTTCGTGCGCATCTGCTTGTCGACCGGAATGAAGCCGCGATCGGTCACCGCGACGCCGGCCTTGTGCGCGTCGACCTTGCCGCCGTTCGGCGAACGCCCGACGGCGACGAGCACGCGGTCGTACAGCGTCGGTTCCGGCGCCTTCTCGCCTTCGAACGTCGCCAGCAGCCCCTCGGGCTTCGCCTCGATCTTCGCGACCTTGGTTTTCAGATGAATGCCGCCGTAGCGCTTGGACAGGCGCTGCTGCAGCGGCCGCACGAGATCGGGATCGGCGCCCGGCATCAGCTGGTCGAGCAATTCCACAACGGTAACCTTGGAACCCAGCGCATCGTATACGCAGGCCATTTCCAGGCCGATGATGCCGCCGCCGACGACGAGCAGGCTCTTGGGAATCTCGGACAGCTCGAGCGCATCGGTCGAATCCATCATGCGCGGATCGTCCCACGGGAAACCCGGCAGCTTCACCGCCTGCGAGCCCGCGGCGATGATCGCGTTGTCGAAGCGCACGAGCTTGACGCCGTCCGGGCCGGTCACTTCGATCTCGTTCGGCGACACGAACTTGCCGGTGCCGGTGACGATCGTCACCTTGCGCTGCTTGGACATGCCGGCGAGGCCGTTCGTCAGCTGCGCGACGACCGCCAGCTTGTGTTCGCGCAGCTTGGGCAGGTCGATCTGCGGCGCGCCGAACGCGATGCCGTGCTTGGCGAACTCCTTCGCCTCGTCGATCACGCGCGCGGCGTGCAGCAGCGCCTTCGACGGAATGCAGCCGACGTTCAGGCACACGCCGCCGAGCACCGGATAGCGCTCGATCAGCACGACCTTCTGCCCGAGGTCGGCCGCGCGGAACGCGGCCGTGTAGCCGCCGGGGCCGGCGCCGAGCACGACCACCTGGCATTCGTAGTCGGCGGTCCGCCCGCTCGCGGCCGCGGCCTGCGGCGCAGGCACGGCGGGCTTCGCCGCTTCGGCGGCCTGCGGCGCTTGCGCCGCTTCGACGGCCCGGGGCGCTTCCGCCGGCTTCGGCGCGTCGGTCTTCGGCGCGGGAGCCGCGGCAGCGGCGTCGGTTTCGATCACCGCGACGACCGAGCCTTCGGAGATTTCGTCGCCGAGCTTGACCTTGATCTCCTTGACGATGCCGGCGGCCGGCGACGGCACTTCCATCGTCGCCTTGTCCGACTCAAGCGTGACGAGGCCCTGCTCTTTCTTGACGGTGTCGCCGACCTTGACCAGAACCTCGATCACCGGGACGTTCGTGTAGTTGCCGATGTCCGGCACTTTGACTTCAGTCGTTGCCACGCTTGAGCTCCTGGTCCTGGTGGTTGAGCGCGAGGCGGAAGCGCTGCTTGAGCGATTCGCGCCGCGCGTCGAATTCGTTGGCGATGTCCGCGGCCGGCTCGGCCGTCGCGGACGCGACCGGTTCGGCCGGCTTCGCCGGTACGGCAGCGGTCGCCGCCATCGGCACCGCAATCGGCGCGGGCTCGGCCGTCGCGGCCGGCGGCGGTTTGCCCGCGAGCGCCGCGCGCACGCGTTCGCGCAGCGCGACGAGCTCGGAGCGCTCGTCGGCGATTTCCCGCTGCTGCCCGGCACGCTGCACGGCCTTCTGCGCAACGAGCTTGCGGTATTCGCGGTTCGCATAGTCGAGCGAACGGCGAATGTCCGGCAGGTGGATCGCCTCGACTTCGTTGGGCAGCGAATCGAAGCTGATGTAGCCGTCTTCGATCCACAGGCCGCGGCGGCGCGCGACGATGCGCGTCTCGCGTTCTTCGAAGAACAGCCGCAGCCAGTCGTTGTCCGGCGGCTCGCGGTCGAGCTTCAAAAACATGATGCGCAGCGTTTCGTGCACGCGCGACCACGTCGTCTTGGACAGATCCAGATCGACGATGCGGATGTCTTGGAAATCGGCGTCCATGACGCGTCCGGGCCTTCCTTAGAGCAGCGTCCTGCGCATGTCGGCGAGCAGCTGGCCCAGATACGCGGTGAAGCGCGCGGCCGACGCGCCGTCGATCACGCGATGATCGTACGACAGCGACAGCGGCAGGATCAGGCGCGGCGCGAACGCTTTTCCGTCCCACACGGGCTTCATCGCCGACTTGGACACGCCGAGAATCGCGACTTCCGGCGCGTTGACGATCGGCGTGAACGCCGTGCCGCCGATGCCGCCGAGCGACGAGATCGAGAAGCAGCCGCCGGACATGTCCGCCGGGCCGAGCTTGCCGTCGCGCGCCTTCGCCGCGAGTTCGCCGGTCTCGCGCGCGATGTCGAGTACGCCCTTCTTGTCGGCGTCGCGCAGCACCGGCACGACGAGGCCGTTCGGCGTATCCGCGGCGAATCCGATGTGGAAGTACTTCTTGAGCACGAGATTGTCGCCGGACGCGTCGAGCGAGGCGTTGAAATCCGGGAATTTCTTCAACGCCGCGACGCACGCCTTGATCAGGAACGCGAGCATCGTCAGCTTGATGCCGGCCTTCTCGTTTTCCTTGTTCAGCGCGACGCGCAGCGCTTCGAGGTCGGTGATGTCGGCGTCGTCGTGCTGCGTGACGTGCGGAATCATGACCCAGTTGCGCGCGAGGTTCGCGCCGGAGATCTTCTTGATGCGCGACAGCGCCTTGGTTTCGACCTCGCCGAACTTCGCGAAGTCGACCTGCGGCCACGGCAGCAGGTTGAGGCCCGCACCGCCACCGCCCGCGGCAGCCGCTCGCGGCGCCGCCGCGGCGCCGCCGGCGAGCGCCTGCTTGACGTAGTTCTGCACGTCTTCCTTCGTGATGCGCGACTTGCGGCCGGAACCGGCCACGTGCGTCAGGTCGACGCCGAGCTCGCGCGCGAACAGGCGCACCGCGGGGCTCGCGTGCGGCACCTTGTCCGGCATCACGACGCTGGCGTCGAACGGTACCGGCGGTGTGCGCGGACCGGCGATTTCGGCGTCGATGCCCGGCTTCGTCGACTCGGCGACGACCGGCGCTTCCGTTTTCGCGGGCGCGGGCGCTTCGGCCTTCGCCGGCGCGGGCGCCTCGGCTTGCGGCGCGGGCTTGGGCGCTTCGGCCTTGGCGGGCGCGGCGGCGGGCCTGGCCGCGCCGTCGGCGGCATCCATCAGCACGACGACCGCGCCTTCGGACACCTCGTCGCCGACCTTCACCTTGATCTCGGTGACGACGCCCGCGAACGGCGCCGGCACTTCCATCGTCGCCTTGTCGGATTCGAGCGTGAGCAGGCCCTGGTCCTTCTTCACCGTCTCGCCGGGCTTCACGAGGATCTCGATCACCGGCACGTTCGAATAGTTGCCGATGTCGGGGACCTTAACTTCTTGAGCCATATCGCCCTCCCAGGCGGCCAATTTTCGAGCAAGGCCACTATTGTGGCTATCACGCCCCAGATAAACCAGCCGCAGGCGTTTGAACCTTCGTCTGCACCCGCTTCCGCCTTATTCCGCTTGGTTCGCGCAGTCCGGACCGTCACGCCGCTATGCTGGCGCCCGGTCTCAACGAAGCATCTCCCATGGATATTGCAGATCTGCGCCGCCAGCTCGATCAGGTCGATCGCGACCTCGTGCGCCTCGCGGCCGAGCGTCAGCGCATCGTCGCCGAGATCGGCCGCAGCAAGCGCGGCACCGGCCGGCCGCTGCGCGACTTCAAGCGCGAAAAGGAAGTTCTGGACAATGTACGCGGCCATGCGCGCGACGCCGGTATCGACCCCGAACTCGCCGCGGGTCTGATGGAACTTCTGATCGCCGCGTCGCTCACGCGCCAGGAACAGGACACCGTGCGCGCGCTGAGCCAGGGCGAAGGCAAGCGCGCGCTCGTCGTCGGCGGCAACGGCCGCATGGGCGGCTGGTTCGCGCGCTTTCTCGACGCGCAGGGCTACGCGGTCGAAATCGCCGACCCGGCCGGCGCGCCCGCCGGCTACGCGCATCGCGCGCGCTGGGACGACGGCGCGCTCGACCACGACCTCATCGTCGTCGCGACGCCGCTGCGCGCGGCCTCGCGCATTCTCGCGACGCTCGCCGACCGGCGCCCGCCCGGCGTCGTATTCGATCTCGGCTCGATCAAGACGCCGCTGCGCGATTCGCTCGCGGCGCTCAACGCGGCCGGCGTGCGCGTCGCGTCGGTGCATCCGATGTTCGGGCCGTCGGCGAACGTGCTCGCCGGGCGTCACGTCATACTCGTCGACGTCGGCAATCGCGACGCCGTGGAAACCGCGCGCGGCCTGTTCGCGTCGACCACCGCGACGACGATCGAAATGGATCTGGACGAACACGACCGTCTCGTCGCGTCGGTGCTCGGCCTGTCGCATGCGCTCAATATCGTGTTCGTCGCGGCGCTCGCGGCCAGCGGCGTCGATCCGGAACGCCTGAAAGCGGTGTCGTCCACGACGTTCGGCGCGCAGGTCGCCATCGCCGAAAGCGTCGCGCGCGAAAACCCGCATCTGTACTTCGAAATCCAGTCGCTCAACGCGCACAACGGTCCGGCGCTGGCCGCGCTCGACGAGGCGATGCACACGCTGCTCGCGGCGGTCCGCGCGGGCGACGAGGCGGGCTTCGTCGAACTCATGCGGCGCGGCCGCGAATACCTGCATGCGCCGCCGGAATGACGCGGCGGGCGGCGCCATCCCTACCGTGACTGACGGCCTATACGCCGGCTCCCGTTGACTTATAGGCTCGGCGCTTTCCCATCGCCGAGCCGAACGCCATGTCGAAGCTGCCGCGCCGTCTGCCGCTGATCGCCCTGATCGCCACCCTCTTCGCCGCGCCGGCGTTCGCCGAACGCACGGCCGTGACCGCCGCGCGCCTCGTCGACGTCGAGGCCGGCAAGCTGCGCACGAACGCGGTCGTCGTCGTCGACGGCGAGCGCATCGTCGAGGTGCGCGACGACGGCCAGGTGCCGGCCGACGCGAAACGCATCGACCTCGGCGACGTCACGTTCGTGCCGGGCCTGATCGACTGCCACGTGCACATCGCGGGGCAGTCGGGCGAGTTCTACACGAACATGTTCCGCCGCAGCGCGATCGACCGCGCGGTGTTCGCGCACGTCTACGCGAAGCGCACGCTCGATGCGGGCTTCACGACCGTGCGCAACCTCGGCTCCGACGAGTTCATCGACGTGGCGCTGCGCAACGCGATCGACCGCGGCGACATTCCCGGCCCGCGCATCGTCGCGAGCGGGGTGGCGATCGGCGCGACCGGCGGCCACGCCGACGACGGCACGGGCTTTTCGCCGTATCTGCGCATCGAAGGTTTCAGCGGCATCGCCGACGGCGTCGACGCGATTCGCGCGAAGGTGCGCAACGACGTCAAGTACGGCGCCGATGTGATCAAGTTCATGGCGAGCGCGGGCGTGCTTTCCGAAGAGGAATCGGTCGGCGAGCCGCAGTATTCGCAGGAAGAAATGAACGCGCTGGTCGACGAGGCGCACCGCTGGCATCGCAAGGTCGCCGCGCACGCGCACGGCACCGAGGCGATCAAGATGGCGACGAAGGCCGGCGTCGACTCGATCGAGCACGGCAGCTTTCTCGACGAGGAAGCCATCAAGCTGATGAAGCAGCACGGCACGTGGCTCGTCGCCGACGTCTACAACGACGACTACATCCTGTCCGAGTTCGCGCGCATGAACTATCCCGCGTCGATGATCGAAAAGGAGCGCAAGGTCGGCCGCACGCAGCGCGAAAGCTTCCGCGCGGCGGTCAAGGCCGGCGTCAAGATCGCCTACGGCACCGACGCCGGCGTGTATCCGCACGGCTGGAACGCCAAGCAGTTCGCCAAGATGGTGGAATGGGGCCAGACGCCAATGCAGGCGATCCAGGCCGCGACGGTCAATGCGGCGACGCTGCTCGGCCGCAGCGACAAGGTCGGCGCGATCAAGGCCGGCCTGTACGCCGACCTCGTCGCCGTGCCGGGCAATCCGCTCGAGGCGATCGGCACGATGGAGAAGGTCGGGTTCGTGATGAAGGGCGGGAAGGTCGAGAAGAACGAGAAAACGGCGCCGTAGCGCCGTTTTTTCTTCTTTGCGCGCCGTTCTTTTGCTCGTCATCCCGGCGCAAGCCGGGATCCGGCTGTTCCCTTGAAACATTCGAATCAAAGGCTGGATTCCAGCTTCCGTTGGAATGACGAGCAAAAAACGAGGCGTGCGAGAGCGGCCGTCTGAAACCGCTTCAGTTCCTCTCCAACTCGATCAACCGCAACCGCTTCCCGTCGAGCCGCAGGTCCATCGACAGTTCGATCGCGCCGAGTTCCGCGATCAGCGGACACAGCGCCTCGGCGCGCGCCGCAAGCTGCCGCGTCTGCGTGTCGATGCGGCTTTCGATGTCCTTCTCGAGCTGTTCGGCGCGTTTTTCGAGTTCCGCCGCGCCCTTCTCGTCGCCCGACAGCGCCATCGAAACGGCCTTGCCGACGACCTCCCCGATGATGACCGGGATCATCTCCTTCACCGACGACTCGACGACCTGCTCGAATTCGTCCTCGTGCCACGGCCGCTTGTCGAACGCGTCGTTGACGCGCGACATCAGGCCCATGCGGATCTCGCCCATGCGCGCGCGCGTCGCGGACGCGTTCGCTTCGCCGGAAAACGCCGCGGCGACTTCGCTGACCGCCGTGAAGGCGATTTCGATCGCGTCGCGCGCGATCGCCTTGGCCTGCGGCACGAGCGCGCGCACGGTCGCTTCGTACTTCGCGATGCGCTCGGCGTCGCCGTCGGACAGCGCGATCTCGCGGCCGTCGATGAACAGGCGCCCCCGGCGCATTTCGACCTTGGCGGGTTCGACGCCGGTCTTCTCGAACAACAGGCGATTGCCGTCGAGACTGACTTCGTACTTGCTTTCGATGCCGCAGAGTTCGACGTTGTTGTGCGCTTGCGCGCCGCCGGCGGCGACGGCGAACGCGGCGGCGATCATCAGGCGATTCATGAGCGGGCTCCTTCGGGTTCGCGGCGTAGGATGCGGCAGACGTGAACAGGGTTTAAAGACCGGTTCGACGGCACGATACCCGCCGGAGGGCCGCCGCACGCCTGCCGGTCGACCCCGTGACTTTCGCTACAACCCGGGGCCGGGCTCGCCGTATGCTTGGCGTTTCCCGCCGCGAGGAACCGCCGCATGTACACGCTCTACACGTCGCCCGGCACCGCCGGCATGATGGTCCACCAGCTTCTGATCGAACTGGGTGCGCCGTACGAGATGCACCTGCTCGACATCAAGGCCGGCGACCAGCGCAAGCCCGAGTACCTCGCGCTCAACCCGAACGGCGTCGTGCCCACGCTCGTGATCGACGGCAAGCCGCGCACCGAATCGTCGGCGCTGGTCATGCTGCTCGCCGAACGCCACCCCGAAGGCGGCTTCGCGCCGGCGCCCGGCGACGCCGCGCGCGACGACTATCTCGAGTGGATGCTGATCCTCGCGCATTCGCTGCAGCCGGCGTACCGCCTGTGGTTCTATCCGTCCGATCTCGGCGACGTCGACCACGACGCCATCAAGGCCGGCGCGCGCGCGAAGATCGAAAAGACGTGGGATCGCGTCGAGGCACGGCTCTCCGACGGCCGGCCGTACATGCTCGGCGACGCGGTCAGCGCGCTCGATTTCTATACATTGATGCTGATGCGCTGGTCGCGCAACATGCCCAAGCCCGCGACGACCTGGACGCATCTCGCCGCGTTCGCCGCGCGCATGAAGCAGCGTCCGTCGTGGCGGCGCCTGTACGAACTCGAGGGCCTGACCGAGTGGGCGTAATCCGCCGCGCGTGACCGTCGCGTTCGCGGCAGCGCACCGACCCTGTAGAAACTGACAGGGTCGGTGCAACGATCCGCCCGGTGCAGCGGATCGCACAAGGAACTTCACGATTTATTCCGTTTCGGCATGCACTATCGCCGTTAGCGAAAAGTTCCAGCGGAGGAGTATCGGATGAGCACGCTCGACGAATCCCGCCTGCTCGTGCGCCTGCTGCGCGAAAGCCGCGACTATTTCGTGTTCGCGCGCGACGAGGTTCGCGATCTGGAAACGGCACGCGTGTTCGCCCGCGCGGTGCGCGCGCGACGCGAACTGCTCGAAGATCTCGTCGCGACGCGCCTGTTGTTTCACACCTCGCCAGGCATCACCGATTCGCCGCTCGATTCGGTGCGCGGCTATACCGCGCTGCGCGACCAGTTCGATCCGAACCACCCGGACGCGCACGCCGAGGCGCTGCACGAACGCGAAGTGCGGCTGATCCACCTCATGGAAGACGTCTACGACGGCGACGCCTCGCCGAAGCTCAAAGACGCGCTGAAGGCGCACTACCAGCAGTTCGTCGCGGTCGAACGCGCGCTCGGCGCGATGATCCGCGTGCACGAAGCGGCGTAGCGGTCCGACTCGGGTTCTACTTGCCGAGATTCAGCGCGATCTTTTCCGGCATCGCCGACAGTTCGACGCGCGGGTTCTGCCGGCGCCAGTCCGACTTGTCGGGCAGATTGAGTTCGCCGCGCTCGTCCGCCGCGTACTTCACCGGGCCGTTCGCGAGCATGACGGTGGCCGTCGCGTCGGTGCCCTTCGGAAAACGGATCGCGAGACCCTTCGCGCTCGGCGCGAACAACCGCCACGTCAGTTTCTGGTTCGCCACCACGCGATCGTATTCGGCGGCCATGTCGGCCAGCAGCGCGTAGTCGAACGCCTGCGCCGGTTCCGCGCGCACGTCGAGCGAGACGTTGAGCTGCAGCGAATCGGCCGGCTGATTCGTCGCGACTTCGGGATTTTCCTCGACGAGCCTGCGTTCGACCGGCAGCGAAAAGCGGCCGTCGGCGCCGACCGGCACCGCGATGTCGCCGTCGCTCGCGCGGATCGTCAGCGCGATCGCGTCGGGCTTGACCGCCGGATTCGCGCTCTGGATGCGCAGGTCGGCGAACACGTACCGCAAGCCGTCGAGCTGCGTCAGCGGCGCGATGTATTTGTGCAAATCGAGATAACGGCTCGCCGCCGACGCATGGCCCGCGGCGAGCAGCAGGAACAGACACGGCAACAGACGGCGCATCGGTCGGGACTCGCGAAGGAAGTGCGCCGTACCTTACGGTCGCGACGCTGAAGCCCTGCTTACGCGTGCGCCTCGCCCGTCGCCTTGAACGTCACGACGAGCACGTCGCGGTATGCCGGCTGCGATGCGTCGACGGGTTCGACCGGCGTGACGCCGTGATGCACGCGCGCGTCGTCGACGAGCGCGGCGTCGAACGCGTGCGTCAGCGTGAACCTGCCGAGCGGCTCGCCGTCCGGCCGATGGATCGTCGTGGTGCCGCTCGCGATGTTGCGCCGCGCGACGAGCAGCACGAGCACGTAGTCGACGCCGTCGCGGTGCACGCCTTCTGGCGTCGGCAGGCCCGCTTCGCCTTGCCGCGCTTCGATGCGAAACTGATGCGCTTCGACATGCCAGCGCGCGACGTCGGGCGCGAGCGCGCCGAACAGCCCGCGGCAGTACGCGAGGATCGTCGCGAGGCTCGCGCCGTCGGCGACGATCGGCTCGAACCAGCGCGCGACGCCGCCGTTCAGACGGTTGTAGTCGAGGCTCTGGTAGTGCGGCTGATGCGTCTGCCGCTCGATCGCGCCGTCGGCGCCCGCGCGGTACACGGCGTGGCGGCGGCGGCGATAGCGGCCGTGGTCGGCCATGTGCGTGTCGAGCGCGAGATCGTTCCAGCTCGCGGCGAACGCGTCCCAGTCGGCGAGCGAGCCGGCCTGCGCGAACGCATCGCGCATCGCGTCGCCGGGCACGAATGCGAAACCGTCTTGCCGCAGCACGTCGACGAACGCTCCAACGGTGTCTTCGGTGACCTTCATCGCGCAAAAATAGCAGGCCGGAACCGTCCGGCGTCACGCCATGGCGCATTGTTATAACGCGGTTGAAACCCGCTTGCACATTGGCTCTGCGGGTGGTTTCGGCATTGGCTCCAGAACTATCCGACGGCTGTCGGCGCGACAGTTGCGACAACGAAGACCTTTGCGTCGCCCCCTCTCCCAACCCTCTCCCCCAAGCGAGCTTGGAGGAGAGGGCTAAAGCCGCGCAACGCGGGAATCCTCGGCTCCTTCTCCCCCAACCGCGTTGGGGGAGAAGGATGGGATGGGGGGCCGCGAAGGATCGCCTCGAGCTTCGATCCGAGTATCGACGAACAGAAGCTATCGCCCCGCGCTCGCCGCGAGCGTCGAGCGCGGGGCCTTGAGCACGCGCGCGAGATTCGCCCGTGCCGCGGCGTCGCAGCGCGTGTGGAAAAATTCCGAAAGATAAATGCGCGGCGCGCCGGCAAGGCCCTTGAGAAATCGGCGGCGATAGTGCCGGAACAGCCAAGCCGGCATCGTGCCGCGATACTCCTGCGCGATCTGCCGGTCGTACGCGTCGAAGCGCGCGGGCTCCGCGGCGAGTATCGCCATGTCGCAGTCGAGGAACAGCGCCGCGTCCGCGTCGACCTCGCCCGCCTTCATCCGGCCGTGCCGCGCGGTCAGTTCGATCAGTTCGGCGACGCGCGCCGCGTCGATGCCGGCGTCGGGCAGATGCCGCGCGATCTCGTCCCGCGCAAGCTGCGCGCTGCGCGCCTCGTTGTCGCGCTTGCCCGCTTCGTAGATCGCATCGTGGTACAGCACCGCGAGAAACACTTCGCGCGGGTGCGACCAGCCCGGTCCGGCCGCGACGTCGGCGTAGTGCGCGAGCACTTCGTGCACGTGTTCGATATTGTGGTAGGCCCGCGGCGGTTGCGCGTACGCGGCGGCGAGCGCGTCGACGAGGCCGGGCGGCAGGTGAAACGGCGCCGAGGTCGAAATGATCGTCATTGCGCAACACTAACCCAACTCCCGGCCCATGCGGGCGCCGCGCGCGACACACACACTCGACCGATGAACGAACGCTTCCATCCGCGCCTCGACGAATTCGGGCTCGTCGCGCGCAACCGCTGGCGCCTCGCGCTGTCACGCCCGGGCGAGACGCTGTTTCAGACCCTCGCCTGGGCGGCGGCGCTCGCACTCGCCGCCTGGGGCGCCAGCCGCATCGACGGCGACCGCATCGGCCTCGTACTGCATTTTCTCGTCGAGCAGCCGCTCGCGACCGGCGTGCTGTTCGCCGCGTTCGGGTTCGCGATGTCGCACGGCACGACCGCGAGCCTCGCGAGCGAACTGCGCCACGGCCGGTGGGGCGCGACGCCGGTGCCGGTCGCCGCGACGCGGCGCACCGTGTTCCTGTTCGCGCTCGGCCAGACGCTGCTCGGCAACGCGGGCCTCCTCGCGGTGCTGCTCGGCATCGTCGCGATCTCCGACCGGTGGGAGCATTGGTTCTATCCTGCCGTCGCGATCTTCTCGATCGCGCTGTGGATCGGCGCGGCGCTCGGCTATCTCGTCGCGCGCCGGCGCGAGGCGCAGCCGCGCACGCGCAACACGCGGCACGGCACGACCAAGCCGCTGTTCGCGCTGCCCGGCCTCGACGACGCGCGCCTGCATCACTTCCCCGAGTGGCAGCGGCGCGAAGCGCTGAACCGCTGGCGCCTCGGCGGACGCCTGTGGCAGCTCGTCGCGTTCGGCCTCCTGATTCCGATGAACAGCGCGTTCTGGTCGCTGCTGGGCCTGTTGCTGCTCGGCACGTCGCTGATCTGGTACGGCGTCGTGCTGCGCGCGAGCGAGGATGCGATCGTGCGCGCGACGCAGCTGTTCGCCGCGTCGCCGCTGCCGTTTCCGGCGTTCGCGGCCGCGAGCGCGCGCTATCCGTTCGTCGCGTGGGTCGCGGTCGCGCTGATCGGCAGCGCGGGCCTCGTGCTGCAGGGCGCGAGCGTCGTCGTCGCCGTCGTCTACGCGCTCGTGCTGGCGCTCGGCACCGCGCTCGCGCTGACGCTGACGTGGCGCTACCGGCATCGGCCGCTCACGGCGCGCATCCGCACGAGCGCCGAAGGCGCCGCGCTCGCCGCCGCCGCGTACCAGCTCTGGTTTCTCGTTCCCTTCGTCGCGGTCGCGCTGATCGCACGCCACTATGCCGTCGCCCGGAAAACCCGATGAGTCCCGCTCCCACCAGCCCCGTTCTGGAATTGTCCAAACTGACGCATGCCTACGGCGAACACCCGGTGCTCAACGGCGTCGAACTCGCGATCGGCGCCGGCGAATTCGTCGCGCTGATCGGGCCGAACGGATCGGGCAAGACGACGCTGCTCAAATGCCTCGCCGGCATCCTCGCGCCGCAGGGCGGCAGCGTGCGCATCGCCGGCACGGACATGGCCGCCGATCCGCTCGCGGCGAAGGCGGCCCTCGGCTTCGCGGTCGATCCCGTGCTGCTGCCGCCGCTCCTGACCGGCCGCCAGTGCCTGGAATTGTTCGCCGGCGTGCGCGGCCTGCCGGCGCTGCCCGAGTCGAGCCTCGCGCTCGCGCGTTCGCTCGCGTTCGACACCTGGCTCGACCGCGAAGTGCAAAGCTATTCGCTCGGCACGCGGCAGAAGCTCGGCATCCTCCTCGGCCTCGTCGGCGAGCCGCCGCTGCTCGTGCTCGACGAACCGATGAACGGCCTCGATCCGCAGAGCGCGTTCGCGCTCAAAATGCATCTCGTGGGCCTGACGCGCGAACGCGGCACGGCCGTGCTGCTCGCCACGCACGCGCTCGAAGTGGCCGAACGCTTCATCACGCGCGCCACGCTGCTGATCGAAGGACGGCTCGTGCGCGAATGGGATACGGCGACGCTCGACGCGATCCGGCACGATCCGGACTCGTCGCTCGAACAAGTCATGGTCGAAGCGCTCGCCGAGCACGGTGCGGCGCGCGAAACGTGAGGAACGCACGATGACCGCGGAACGCCGGGAACTGCTGGACTTCGCCCTCGAACTCGCCGCCGTCGGCGCCGCGCAGATCCTGCCGCGCTATCGCCGCGCGAGCGTCTCGCGCAAGGCCGACGGCAGCGAGGTGACCGACGCCGACCGCGGCGCGGAAGCCGCGATGCGCGCGCTCGTCGCCGACCGCTATCCGCAGCACGCGGTGCTCGGCGAGGAATTCGGCACGTCGGGCGACGCCGGCGCGTCGCACCGCTGGGTGATCGATCCGCTCGACGGCACCGCGTGGTTCTCGCTCGGCATGCCGCTGTTCGGCACGCTGATCGCGCTGCTCGAAGACGGCGAGCCGGTGATCGGCGTGGTGCACATGCCGGTGCTCGCCGAGACGACGTACGCGGCGCGCGGCCTCGGCTGCTGGTTCAAGACCGGCGACGACGCGCCGCTGCGCGTGCGCGTGACGCCGCGCGGTGCGCTGGCCGAGGCGGTCGTATCGGCGTCCGGCCTGCACGGCAGCGACGTCGCGCCCGCCGACAAGGCGCGCTACGCGCTGACGCCGGTCGTACGCGGCGCGGCCAAGTTCCGCCTGTGCGGCGACTGCCAGCAGCATGCGCTCGTCTGCCGCGGCAACCTGCATGCGGCGATCGACACGATCATGGCGCCGTGGGACATCGCCGCGCTCGTGCCGTGCGTCGAGGAAGCCGGCGGCGTCGCGACGTCGCTCGCGGGCGGGCGCGACGGCATTCTCGAGGGCGGCAGCCTGCTGACGTCGTCCGATCCCGCGCTGCATCGCGAGATCCTTGCGATCTTGAACGGCTAGACCGCATCGCCCTCGACCATGCGCCGCGCGATCTCGCGCTCGCCCATGATCGTGCGGTTCGCGCCGCAATGTTCCAGATGCTGCATTTCGGTGTCCGAATGCGCGCGCGCCACGACTTCGATGCCGGGATTGCGCTCGCGTGCCAGCTCGATGATGTTGCCGGCCTCGAGGCAGTTCGGAATCGCGACGAGAAGGCGCCGCGCGCGCGCGACGCCCGCGGCTTCGAGCAGTTCCGCGTTCACCGCGTTGCCGACGAACGTGTCGATGCCGAGCGCGCGCGCGCGTTCGGCGATGTCGGCCTCGGTCTCGACCACGACGAGATCGTCGCCGGCACGCTTCAGGTCCGCCCCCGCGAGCGAGCCGACGCGGCCGAAGCCGACGAGGATCGTGTGTCCCTGCGCCACGCTCGTATGCGTATCGGTCGGCGGTGCGGCGCGCTGCAGACGGTCGAGCCAGAGAAACGCGAGCGGGTTGACCACGATCGACAGCAGCGCGCCGGCGAGCACGAGGTCGCGCGCCATCGGCGGGACGATCGAAAGATCGAGGCCCAGGCCGATCAGGATGAACGAGAACTCGCCGATCTGCGCGAGGCTGACCGCGATCGTCGCGGCCATCATGCGCTCGCGGCCGAACGCGCGCACGATGAGGTACGCGACGATCGACTTGCCGATCGTGATGATGAGGAACGTCGCGAGCACCGCGAGCGGTTCGCGGACGAGAATGGCGGGATCGAACAGCATGCCGACGGACACGAAGAACAGCACGGCGAACGCGTCGCGCAGCGGCAGCGAATCGCTCGCGGCCTGATGGCTGAACTCCGATTCGTTGAGCATCATGCCCGCGAAGAACGCGCCGAGCGCGAACGACACGCCGAACAGCGCCGCCGCGCCGAACGCGACGCCGAGCGCGATCGCGAGCACCGCGAGCGTGAACAGCTCGCGCGACCCGGTGCCGGCGACGCGTTCGAGCAGGCGCGGAATCAGGCGCCGGCCGACAATGAGCATCACCGCGACGAACGCGACCACTTTCGCGAGCGTGATCGTAAGCGTCAGCCACAGATTGTCGCCGCCGCCGTGGCTCGCGTCCGGCTTGCCGCCGAGCACGCCGGCCAGCGCCGGCAGCAGCACGAGCGCGAGCACCATCGCCAGATCCTCGACCACGAGCCAGCCGACCGCGACGCGACCGCGTTCCGATTCCACCAGATGCCGCTCCTCGAGCGCGCGCAGCAGCACCACCGTGCTCGCGACCGACAACGCGAGACCGAACACGATGCCGGCGCCTAATCCCCAGCCGAGCCACCATGCCAGTGCGGCCCCCATCGCCGTCGCCGCGGCGATCTGCACGACGGCGCCGGGTATCGCGATGCGGCGCACGGCCAGGAGATCGCCGAGCGAAAAGTGCAGGCCGACGCCGAACATCAGGAGGATCACGCCGATTTCGGCGAGTTCGGCCGCGAGCGGCTGGTCGGCGACGAAGCCCGGCGTCCACGGCCCGATGACGACGCCGGCCAGCAGGTATCCGACCAGCGGCGGCAGCCGCAGACGGTTCGCAAGACCGCCGAAGACGAAGGCAACGACGAACGCGCCGACGAGTGTCGCAATCAACGGGGTGCTGTGCGGCATGGCAGGTCTCCGGCGGGTCGGCGTCTTTTAATGCACCCAAACTGCTTCTATTTCAAGGCATTGCGACGGAATTTATTTCTCCACAAAGCAGAACTCGTGCACGTCGTCACAACCCGTAACGTCGCGGTTGCCGGCCGTACGGGCGATTGCGGGAGCCGCGCAGTACACTTCACGCACTGAACGGGACCGGACAACCCGCGGGGAGAACGCAATGCTCTGGCAGAAAGGTCGTCGCAGCGACAACGTGGTTTCCGACAGCGGCGGCGGCGCGCGCCGGTTCGGCGGCGGCGGTCGCGGACTCGGCATCGGCGGCATCATCATCGTCGTGATCGTGGGCCTGCTGTTCGGCAAGAATCCGGCGGAAATCCTGCAGTTCCTGTCCGCCGTCAGCGGCGGCGGCGGCGAGGTGGCGACCGGCTCGGCCGATCGCCCCGCGGCCTCGGGCCCCGAAACCGAGTTCGTGCGCGCCGTGCTCGGCAGCACCGAAGATGTGTGGAACCGCACGTTCGCACAGTCCGGCGGCTATCAGGCGCCGAAGCTCGTGCTGTTCCAGGACGGCGTACAGTCGGCGTGCGGCGCGGCGTCGTCGGCGGTCGGTCCGTTCTACTGCCCGGGCGACCAGCGCGTCTATCTCGACCTCACCTTCTTCAACGAAATGGAACAGAAGTTCCGCGCGACCGGCGAATTCGCGCGCGCCTACGTCATCGCGCACGAGGTGGGCCACCATGTGCAGAACCTCATGGGCGTGATGCAGAAAACCGCGCAGCTGCGCGCGCGCGGCGTGCCGAACGAAGGCGCCGACGGTCTTTCGGTGCGGCAGGAGCTGCAGGCCGACTGCCTGGCCGGCGTCTGGGCGAACCAGGCGCAGAAGCAGCTGCAGTGGCTCGAACCCGGCGACATCGAATCGGCGCTCGGCGCCGCGACGGCGATCGGCGACGACCGCCTGCAGAAGCAGTCGCGCGGCTACGTCGTGCCCGACTCGTTCACGCACGGCAGCTCCGAGCAGCGCGTGCGCTGGTTCCGCACGGGCTTCCAGAGCGGCGATCTGCGCGTGTGCGATACGTTCAATACGCAGCAACTTTGATTTTGTCGCAACGCTGGCTCCCTCTCCCCCGACGCAGTCGGGGAGAGCGCCGGGGTGGCCGCTCCTGTGCATCCTGCACCCGCGGCATTCGTACGTCCTTGTACATCAACGGGGCGACGCCGAAGTCCGCATCGAGCTCGACGAAGTGCGATGCGTCGCCCTCACCCAACCCTCTCCCCCAAGCGGGCTTGGGGGAGAGGGCTTAGAGCGTTGACGACCGACAGCGCAATCAACGCCTGCGCGATCCAGTACGTCGCGAGCACGACGACCCGCGCCGCCTCGAACGGCGCGACGAAGCGATCGATCGCGAGCGTCGCGTCCGACGCCACGAAGAACGCGCCGCCGAGCGCCGCGCTCGCCGTCGCCGCGTCGGGCCGCACGCGCCACAGGATGAGTGCCTGCGCCGCCATCGCCGCGAGCACGACGACGTAGACGCCGACCGGCGCATGCAGGCCGCCCGGCAGATCGGGCCACAGCACGCCGAGCACCACGGCGCCGAGCGCGAAGTACGCCGCGAACGGCCAGCGCCGCGCGAAGAACGGCGCGCGCCGCGTGAGCGCGACGAGATACGCGGCGTGCGCGCACAGAAAACTCGCGAGCCCGAACACGAAGCGGTCGCCGGGCAGCATCAGGAACACGTCGCCGAGCGCCGACAGCAGCAAGCCGACGAGGATCGCGAGCCGGTACGTCGGTTCGCGCGGAGCCGCCGCCGCGACGAGCCACGCGAGCGCGAGCGTCGTCGCCGGCTTGAACGCGTAATGCAGCCACGGCGCGCCGAGTCCGTAGGCGCCGGCGATCGCGAGCAGTGCGCAGAGCGCGATCGGCGCGAGCCGGCGCCACGGTGTCGTCGTTGCGTTCAAGCGCGGCTCCTCGATCGAAGGCCCGCGCGTTATCGCATTGTGGACGTTGCGCGATCAAGCATCACCATGTCGCCGGCGTCCCGCCGTAGCGCGGCGGCGATGCCGCCAGCGCCTCGGACAGCCCCTTGCCGACATCCGCACGCGCGTTGGCGACGACGCGGCGCTGCGTTTCGCGGCGGTTGCGCCGCATCACGCTGCGCACGGCGATGAACAGAAACATCGCGCCGAGC
Source organism: Tahibacter soli (assembly GCF_025717065.2). Taxonomy (GTDB): domain Bacteria; phylum Pseudomonadota; class Gammaproteobacteria; order Xanthomonadales; family Rhodanobacteraceae; genus Tahibacter; species Tahibacter soli. The sequence continues at coordinate 158,432 of NZ_JAOVZO020000019.1, forward strand.
ACGAGCAGCGCGCGGCCGACGCCCGCGCCGAGCGTGGCCAGCGCCGGCACGTCGAACAGATCGCGTTCCGGTACGTTGAAGCAGACGAACGCGAGTCCGAACACGGCATACGTCGTCGCGGTCGTGCTGCTCGCGGCGAACGCGAGGTCGCTGCGGCGGCCGAACGCGTCCTCGACGACGATGCCGAGGTGCGGACGCAGCGCCGCGGCGCTCCACAAGGTCGCCACGATGCCGATCGCCAGATACGCGAGCAGCACGACGAGCGTTTCGAGTTCGCCGCCGGGCAGGTCGAGCCATTCGGGCGCGACCGCGACCGTAGCGACCGGTATGACGACGATCCACACCGCGACGCGAATCGCCGCGTCGGGTATTTCGGCGAAGAGGCGTTTCATGCGTGCCCCGCGCGATGGCTCATCACGCGGCCCCAGCGCGCAATGACGAACACGTTGAACAGGTGCATCGCGCCGAGCACGACCAGCACGAAGCCGATCTTGACGCTGAGGAATTCGATGCCTTCGACGAGATCGCGCGGCCGGTCGCCGCTCTTGAGCGCGAGCGTCACGTAGCCGATGTTTACGAGATAGAAGCCGACCACGAGCATGTGGTTGACCGAATCGGCGATGTCCTGCGCGCCGAAACCGTTGACCAGGAACACGCGGCCGTTGCGGCTCAACGTGCGCGCGACCCACACGGTCACGCCGATGCTGATGCCGAGATAGAGCAGATAGAACGCAGCGGTAAGCACGGAACTCTCCTCTTTGGCTTTATTGGCTGTTGTTTCCGATATTTCAGTACTTACAGAAATTAGCGGTCAAAAAAGGGCGGCGCTACGAGGCGCCGTCGGCCTTCGGCGTACGCTTGGCCTTGGCGACGAGGTTCTGGATGCGCGCGCCGAGTTTCAGGATCTTCATCAGCGTTTCGGGCTTGAGCGCAAGCATTTCGTCGGCCCAGGTCGACAGCACTTCCATCAATGCGAGCGTTTCCTTGATGCGCGCCTGCGCGCCGGCGTCCTCGCGCGAAAAATCCGGGCTCTGCGTGCATTCGCGCAGCACGTTCACGGTGGGATTGAACTCGCGAGACTTGCGCTCGCGCACCACGGTGCGGAACAGATTCCACACGTCGCTCGTCACGTCGAAGTGGTCGCGACGGTCGCCGAGCAGGTGCACCACGCGGATCAGGTTCCAGTTCTGCAGCTCGCGCAGGCTCATGCTGACGTTGGAACGCGCGACGCCGAGCGTTTCGGCGATTTCCTCGGCGTGCAGCGGCCGGCCGGCGATGAACAGCAGCGCGTGCACCTGGGCCACCGTGCGGTTGACGCCCCAGGTCGAGCCCATCTCGCCCCAGTGGAGCACGAATCGTTCGGCGACCGGTTTCAGTTCCATGCGCTCATGCTACGCCTGGCCAGTTATTTCAGTCAAGACTGAAATAACTGATCGACGTATCGGCGGCCCGCGTCATCGGGCCTTCACAAACCGGGCCTAGGCTGCGACGCCGTATCGTTCGATCGCCGCGCGCAACGCGACGGCGCGAGCGGGCGCACCCAGCCTTCACGGAACCGATGATGATCAAGACCCGTCTCGCCCGCCGGCTGCCGGCTTTCGCCGGCATCGCATGCGCGTTGCTGACCGCCGCGGCGGCCGTCGCCGCCCCCGCGCCCAAGCGCGGCGCCGAAGCGCCGGCACCGTTGAAATTCTCCGACATCTTCAAGATGCCGGTCGGCCCGAAGGGCCTTGAAGTCACCGACGCGACGCGCGCGCTCGACGGCAAGCGCGTGCGCCTCGTCGGCTACGTCGTCGAACAGGAGGGCGGCGCGCCGACGCTGCTGCTGTCGCCGCTGCCGCTCATGGTCGGCGAGGAGGACGAGGGCCTTGCCGACGACGTGCCGCCGACCGCGGTCGCCGTGCGCTCGGCGTCGAAGCGGTCGCTGCCCAAGGCGAAGGGACTCGTCGAAGTCGTCGGCGTACTCGAACTGGGCGCGCGCCAGGACGCCGTCAGCGGGCGCGTCAGTTCGATCCATATCGTCGCCGAACCGAAGGCGGTGAAGGCCGTGCGCACGCCGCGCGCGCCCGCGAAATCCGCCCAGGGCGCCGCCAAGGCCGGCCCGAGTCTCGCCGTCGAACCGCAGTCCACCCATTAAACAAGTACAGGAGTTGCCATGCGTTCCGTAACCGTTTCCCGCACGCTCGCCGCCTGCGTCGCGTCCGTGCTCGGCCTCGCCGCCGTTCCGGCCGGCGCCGCGACCGTGTCGCGCCTGACCCCGCCGAGCGAACTGTTCTCCAGCGGCTCCGCCGCGCCGGTCATCGCGCGCTTCCTGCCGGGCCAGCGCTTCGACCTGCAGGCGACGGTGCAGCCCGACGCCGGCAAGACGATCCAGAGCTTCGACTTCTTCGTCGACGGCCAGGCCGCGCTCGTGCCGTTCGTGATCGACGGCCAGGTCGTGTTCGATCCGCGCGCCACGCGCACCAGCACGATCAGCGAAACCGGCCCGGCCGACACGTGCATCGACGCTGCGACCGGCAAGACCAAGGGCGCCGCCGGCTGCATGCTGGCCGCCGGCCTGCCGTCCAACACCTTCGTGCTGACGCAGCGCGCGTACGCGAACTACAAGGCCGGCGTGCACACGTTCACGGTCGTCGCGCGCCAGAACGACGGCACCACGGTGCAGGCGAACGGCAACTTCGAAATCGTCGGCATCAACGCCACCGGCGGCTCGACGGCCAAGAACATCATCATCATGCTCGGCGACGGCATGGGCGCCTCGCACCGCACCGCCGCGCGCATCATGGCGAAGGGCTATACGCAGGGCCGCGCGAAGGGCCGCCTGAACATGGATACGTTCCCGGTCACCGGCATGGTCATGACGGCGTCGCTCAACTCGATCGTCACCGACTCGGCGCCGGGCATGGCGAACTACGTCAACGGCAACAAGGGCGCGAACAACCAGGAAGGCGTGTTCCCCGACGATACGCTGGACGCGTTCGACAACCCGCGCATCGAATATCTCTCCGAATACCTGCGCATGCTGCAGAACAAGTCGCTCGGCATCGTGACGACCGCCGACGTGTTCGACGCGACGCCGGCCGCCAACGCGGTGCACACCTCCGCGCGCGGCAACGGCACCGGCATCGTCGACCAGTTCTTCGACGATCGCGGCGCGACCGGCCTGACCGTGCTGATGGGCGGCGGTCGCAAGTGGTTCCTGCCCAACCCGGGCGGCAACACCAGCCCGCAGCCGGCGAACGGTTCGCAGCGTTCGGGCCGGAACGACTACGTGCTGCCGGACGACGTCGTCGCGAGCTGGGGCGTGTCCAAGGGCAAGCTCGATCCCGAGCGCGACCTGATCGGCGACTTCCAGAGCGCCGGCTTCGCCTACGCGCCGAACAACGCCGCGCTGCAGGCGCAGTTCGCCGGCGGCGGCGCGCCGGACAAGCTGCTCGGCCTGTTCGCGTACTCGAACATGAACGTCGCGTACGACAAGATCGCCGGCCGCCGCGGCGACCGCACCGTCGTCGACGCATACGGCTTCCCCGACCAGCCGATGCTCGACGAGATGACCGACAAGGCGCTGCAGGTGCTGTCGAAGAATCCGAACGGCTTCGTCGCGATGATCGAAGCCGCGTCGATCGACAAGCAGTCGCACCTCATGGACAGCGACCGCTGGATGCTCGAAGTGATGGAATTCGACCGCGCGATCGGCGTCGCCAAGCGCTTCGCCGAAACGCATCCGGACACGATCGTCATCATCACCGCCGACCACGAGTGCTCGGGCGCCGCGATCATCGGCGCGTCGAACCTCACGGCGGCGCAGCTGACGGCGACGCCGAACAGCGGCTCGGCCTCGGTCGGCACGTATGACAATGCACGTTTCCCCAAGTATACGATTGCCGCCGACGGCTACCCGGTGACGACGGTGATCGACCGCCGCATGCTGATCGGCTACGGCGCGAACGCCGACCGCTACGAAACCTGGCTGCCGACCGCGTTCCCGACCAAGGACACGCAGCAGCCGTTCTCGCCGGCGCAGTCGCCGGAAAACCCGAACGTGCGCAACCGGGACATCGGCTATCTGATCACCGGCCAGGTGCCGGGCGACCAGGCGGTGCACACGGCGACCGACATCCCGCTGTCGGCGTTCGGCCGCGGCGCGTCGACGTTCACCGGCGTGATCGACAACACCGACGTGTTCTTCAAGCTCGGCCAGATCGCGGTGGGCGGCGTGCAGTAAGCGCCGGCTCCATCGCGCAAGGACAAGAACGGCGGCGCTTCGGCGCCACCGTTTGCGTTTGCGGCGATCCCAAAAGCGACGACGCCCGGTATAGTCACGGCGTCCCGGTCCAGGCTCGTCCTGCATGCGTCAGCCGTTGGCCATCGTCCAGATAGCGAGCAGGGGGCGACCCGGCCTTTCCTGTGTCGTTGCGAAGACGACCGTCATTACTACGTGAAGGGCCGTAGCGCGGGACCGCGCAGCATGTTGTGCGAATGGCTCGCCGGGCACATGGCTCGCGCCTTGGACCTTCCGGTTCCCGACTTTGCGGTGGTCCGGGCGCCGCCCGAACTGATTTTCGCTCACGCCGAGGGCAATGAACTCGGCCCGCTGCCCGCTTTCGCGTCGCATGTCGCGAACTCGTGGCAAGAACTGTCCGCATCGCATCTTGATGAGGTGGACGACGCACTCAAGCGCGATGTCGCCGTTTTCGACTGGTGGGTGCGCAACCAGGATCGCACGCTGAAGACGCAGAGCGGCAATCCGAATCTGTTGTGGAACGGTTCGGAAAAGCAGCTCGTCGTCATCGACCACAATCTTGCGTTCGATCGCGACTTCGACGCGAAAACATTCCACGACACGCATGTCTTCGCCGACGCGCTGGCGCAAGTGCGGGGCGACGAATCCCTGCAAGACGGGTTGGCGCAGCGGCTACGCACGGCTCTGAAAATTGCGGAGCAAGTGTGCGACGAAGCACCGCCGGAATGGTGGTTCGCCGATGAGGAGCGCACAATTGCGGTTGATTTTGACCGGACCGCGGTAATGTCGATCCTGAGACGGTGCGATTCGGCGGAATTCTGGAGATTCGATACGTGAAGAACGTCGCCTGCCAGTATTCGTTCGTTCGATTCCTTCCCTATCCGGAGACCGGCGAGTTCGCGAACGTCGGCGTCCTGCTCGCCTGTCCGTCGACAGGCTTCTTCGGTTCGAAGCTGATTTCCCATCCTGCGACGAATCGCGTCCTCGCGTTCTTCGAATCTCTTGACGAGAAGATCCTGCGCAGCGCGCTGACCGATCTCGACAAGGAACTTGCGCGCATCGGCAAAATCGTCGCCGAGCTGTACCCGGCGCAAGGCAGCGCACTGATCACACGCTTCTTTGCCGAAGTCGTCCGCCCGCGCGAATCCTTGCTGCGCTTCAGTGCGGCCGGCGCGGTCATGAGCGCCGATCCGAAGGCGACACTCGACGAGTTGTACATCCGTCTGGTTGCCCATGCGCCGGCCGCATCGATGTCGCAGCACGCCGCGTCCCTCTGACCAGGCGCTACCCGCCCCGCGTGTCGTCGAAAATCGGCAACGTGCCGATCGACAACAGCTCCGCTTCCGTCTCGCCGGTATTCGTCACCGCGTGCACCTGATGCGCGTCGAAGTGCACGGAATCGTGCGGCCCGAGGTCATAGTCCTTGCCGCCGACGCTGTAGCGCACGAAGCCTGCGAGCACGAACACGAACTCGTCGCCGTCGTGCGAGATCTGCTCCGAGGCGTGTCCGACCGGCAACCGCATCTTCACCGCATTGATCACCTGCCCCGGAAACGTCGTCGACAGGCGCTCGTATGTCTGCCCCGCCGCGCGCGTCGCGTATACCTCGCGGCGGCCGTGGTGCGAATCCGGCTCCGCCTGCTGCGGCTGTTCGAGCAGCGCGCGCAGCGGCACGTTCAGCGCGCGGGCGATGCTCGTCAGCGACGAAATCGAGATGCCGGTGAGGTCGCGCTCGGCCTGCGACAGAAATCCGACCGACAACCCGGTTTCGCCCGCGACCTGCGCCAGCGTCTTGCCGGCTTCGCGCCGGTAGTGCCGCAGACGCCGCCCGATCGGCTGAAAGCTCATCGCATCGAGATTCCATGGGGGGTATGGCCCCGATTGTACGGGCCGCGGGCCGACGCCGGACTTTAGTCACACTAAAAAATCGTTGACAGGAATTTTAGTGGGACTTAAGTTTTGCCGATCACTCCCCCGCGTATACGGAGCCTGCGATGACGATCGGTGTCGGCGGTACCACCCAGGAAGCCGCGCTCGCGGCACTGTCGAACATGACCGCGCACGCGCGGCCGATCGAAGAAGCCGAACATCGCGCGCGCATCGGTGCGGTGCAGGCGCGCATGCGCGAGCAGGGTCTCGCGGCGATCTACGTCAACGCCGGCACGAACCTGCGCTACTTTACCGGCACGCAGTGGCGCCCGAGCGAGCGCATGGTCGGCGCGATCGTCCCGGCGCACGGCGAGCCGCACTACGTCGTGCCGGCGTTCGAGATCGGCAGCTTCCGCGACTTCATGGGCATCGCCGGCGACATCCACGCCTGGGACGAACACGAAAGCCCGTACCGGCTGTTCCTCGACCTGCTCGGCCGGCTCGGCGTCGCCGACGACGCGCGTGTGGGCCTGTGCGAAAGCGCGCCGTTCTTTCTCGTCGACGGCATTCGCCGGCTGGCGCCCGCGCGCGAGTTCGTCAACGCTGCCTGCGTGACGGCGCCGTGCCGCATGCGCAAATCGACGAACGAGATCGCGCTGATGCAGTGCGCGAACGACATGACGCTCGCCGTGCACAAGGCGGCCGCGAGCATCCTGCGCGACGGCATCACGACGACCGAAGTCGAAGCGTTCGTCGCCGCGGCGCATCGCAAGGTCGGCGCGAGCGGTTCGTACTTCTGCATCGTGCTGTTCGGGCCGGCCACCGCGTTTCCGCACGGCGTGAAAGATCCGCAGACGCTCAAGCAGGGCGACATGGTGCTGATCGACACCGGCTGCCTCGTGCACGGCTACATGTCCGACATCACGCGCACCTACGTCTACGGCACGGCGAACGACAGGCAGCGCGCGGTGTGGAACAGCGAACAGGCCGCGCAGGCCGCCGCGTTCGCCGCGGCGAAGCTCGGCGCGCCGTGCGGATCGGTCGACGTCGCCGCGCGTGCGAGTCTCGAAGCGAACGGCTTCGGTCCCGGCTACGCGCTGCCCGGCCTGCCGCATCGCACGGGTCACGGCATCGGGCTCGACATCCACGAATGGCCGTATCTCGTCGGCAGCGATCAGACGCCGCTCGACGTCGGCATGTGTTTTTCGAACGAACCGATGATCTGCGTACCCGGCGAATTCGGCATTCGCCACGAAGACCATTTCTACATGACGGCCGACGGCCCGCGCTGGTTCACGCAGCCGATGCACTCGTTCGACGACCCGTTCGGCAACGCGTAGCGTTACTTCGTCAGCGTTTCCCACGCGGCCATCGCGCAGTCGGCGATCTGCTGCAGCGCGCGGCGGCTCGCGCCGTCGCGTGCCTGCAGCGACATGCCCTGCTGCACCGTCGCGTAGAACTGCGCGATCGCGCGCACGTCGGCGTCGGTGCCGATCTCGCCGTCGCGTTTCGCCTGCGCGAGCCGGTTGCGCAGCATCTCGACCGACGCCTCGCGCCGCGCGCGCAGGTCTTCGCAGACGCCCGGCGTCGCGGTGCCGATACCCGCGAGCACGATCATGCAGCCGCGCGGCGAATCGGGATTGGACAGGCCGCGCGCGCTGCCGCGCAGCAGCGCCGCGACGCCCTCGCGCGCGGTCGGCGCGCGCTCGATCTCGCGCCAGACGTTGCCGCAGCCGCCGTACAGATCGGCCGCTTCGCGAAACAGCGCCTCCTTCGAACCGAACGCCGCGTACAGGCTCGGCGAATTGATGCCCATCGCGCCGGTGAGATCGGTCATCGACGCGCCGTCGTAGCCTTTTTCCCAGAACACGCCCATCGCCTGCCTGAGCGCGGCATCGCGGTCGAAACCGCGCGGTCTGCCTCGTTCGGCCATGGCCCGCCTCCTTCTCTTTTGATACGTAACGCAAGATGCGGATGTTTTTGTAGCACGCAATACAGAAAGATGCCAACGGCGCTACCGTTCGTCGGATTCTTTATCGATCGATACAAAAATAGATTGACGCCGGCGCGGCGGCGCGCGCAGCATATCTGTATCGTCTACTACAAAAAGGAACGCTCCATGTCTTCCCTCAAAGGCAAAGTCGCCCTCGTGACCGGCGCGAGCCGCGGTATCGGCGCCGGCATCGCACGTGCCCTCGCCGCGCAAGGCGCCGACGTCGCGATCACCTACAACGCGAGCCCCGACAAGGCGCAGGCGCTCGTCGCCGAACTCAAGGCCGCGGGTGTGCGCGCCGTCGCCATCAAGGCCGACGCGACCGATGCGAAGGCTTCGGCCGCCGCCGTCGACGAAGCGGTCGCCGCGCTCGGCAGGCTCGACGTGCTGGTCAACAACGCCGGCGTCGCGGTGATGAAGCCGTTCGGCGACTACACGTTCGAAGACTACGAATACACGATGTCGGTCAACGTGCGCTCGGTGTTCTTCACAACCCAGGCGGCGCTCAAGCACATCCCGGACGGCGGCCGCATCGTCACGATCGGCTCGTGCCTCGGTCAGCGCGTGTCGTTTCCGAACATCACGCTGTACTCGATGAGCAAGTCGGCGCTCGTGTCGTTCAACAAAGGTCTGGCCCGCGACGTCGGCGCGCGCGGCATCACGGCGAACGTCGTGCAGCCGGGCCCGATCGACACCGACATGAATCCGGCCAACGGCGACAGCGCCGACGCGATGCGTTCGTTCACGGCGCTCGGCCGCTACGGCAAGCCCGCCGACATCGGCAACCTCGTCGCGTTCCTCGCGTCGGACGCCGCGGGCTTCATCACCGGCACCGAGCTGACGGCCGACGGCGGCACCAACGCGTAAAGCCGACGAGCGGGCTTGTTCCGTGGCGTACGCGATGACAGCATCGGCGGACCTCGTGAAGGAGTTCTGCCGATGCGCGTCGCGTTCGCTGCCGCTTCCCTGCTGGTTTCTCTTTGTGCACAAGCGCAGGTCACCGCGCTGGTCGGCGGCACGCTGATCGACGGCACGCTCAAGGACCCGATCGCCGACAGCGTCGTGCTGATCGACGGCGAGCGCATCAAGGCCGTCGGCACGGTGGACACGCTGCCGGTACCGGCCGGCGCGACCGTGATCTCGACCGAAGGCATGACCGTGCTGCCCGGCCTGTGGGACATGCACGTGCACCTGATGATCAACGGCCACGCCGACTACGATCACTGGGACAAGACCTACCCCGCGCGCTTTCGCGACACGATCATGCCGGCGTCGGCGAAGCAGCTCCTGCTCGCGGGCGTCACCGGCGCACGCGATCTCGGCGCGCCGCTCGACGATTCCATCGCCGTGCGCGAAGCGATACGCAGCGGCAAGATCCCGGGACCGACGCTGTTCGTGTCCGGCCCGTTCATCCAGAAGAAGCCGTATCCCGGCACCGAACTGTTCCGCTGGGGCGTCGACTCGCCGGCCGACGCGCGCGCGAAGGTCAAACGGCTCGCGCAGGCGGGCGTCGACGTGGTCAAGCTGATCGACCAGGACCAGATGAGCGACGAAGAAGTCGCCGCGATCGTCGACGAGGCGCACAAGCACAAGCTGCAGGTGGTGGCGCACGCGCACCGGCCCGAGGAGATCCGGCGCGGCCTCAAGGTCGGGGTCGACTGCTTCGAGCACACGGGCCTCGCGGCTTCGCCGGAGTATCCGGCCGACATCGTCGCCGCGCTGCGCGAGCGCACCGCGAACATGGCGGCCGGCCCGCTGTTCTGGACGCCGACGATCGAGGGTTTGTATAACTTTCCCTATGTGGTGAAGAACCACGAATTCCTCGACGGCGACGCGTGGCACGAAGGGCTGCCGCCGGACATCGTGGCCGACATCAAGGGTTCGCTCGCGCATCCCGAACGCATCAGCTATTTCCAGCAGACGCCGCAGCGCTGGCCCACGCTGCAGCGCAAATTCCAGCAGCTGCGCGAATCGGGCGTGCTGCTGCTCGTCGGCACCGACTCGGGCATTCCGATGAAGTTCCACAGTTCGAGCACGTGGAACGAACTCGACGTGTGGGTGAACAAGCTCGGCGTAGCGCCGGTCGACGCGATTCGCGCCGCGACGTACTGGCCGGCGGTCGCGATGAAGGCCGACAAGGACTACGGCACGGTGACCGAAGGCAAGTACGCCGACGTCATCGCGGTGAAGGGCGATGCGATCCGGCAGATCGCGTTGCTGCAGCGGGTGGATCTCGTGGTGAAGCATGGGAAGCGGGTGAAGTGACGAACCGGCCCGCGCTTCAGCGCGGCTTTGCCGGCTCGTCATCCCGGCGCAGGCCGGGGGTGGTCTCAACCGGTCATTGCAACGCCTGTGCGAGTTTAAAAGCAGGCGTTCTGAATGCCAGCGTCTCTCGTGGACGTTGGTTCAGTCGTCGCGAAATCGCGTCGAGTTGAGTCTGTGTAAAGAGCGATAAATCGGCCTTGCGCGGCAAGTATTGGCGCAATAGCCCATTGGTGTTTTCGTTGGATCCGCGTTGCCACGGACTGCGGGGATCGCAAAAGTATACCGCCATGTCGGTGGCGAGAGTGAAGCGGGCATGGGCGGTCATTTCCGCACCACGGTCCCAAGTCAGCGAACCTCTGAGGGTTGCCGGCAAGCGCTTCATGCGACGAGCAAGGGCACGCACCACGGTCTGCGTGTCCTTGCCGGCCAGCTTGACCAGCATCACAAAACGAGAGTGGCGCTCCACCAGGGTACCGACATAGCTGTTGTTCGCCCCGCAGATCAAATCGCCTTCCCAGTGTCCTGGTACTGCCCGATCTTCGATCTGTGCGGGACGCTCGCTGATCGAAACCGCATCGGGAATCTGTCCTCGACCTTGCGGCACACGCTCGGCGTTGCGTGAGCGGCGCAGTTGTCGCTGTGATCGCAGATGCGTCATCAACTCCTTTTTCAGCGCGCCCCGCGCCTGAATGAACAAGGATCGGTAGATCGTCTCGTGCGACACACGCTGCTCCGGCTCATGCGGATGCTCAAGCTTAAGCCATTGGGCAATCTGGTTCGGCGACCAATCCTGTCGCAGCTTTGAGGCAACCTGATGCCGTAGTCGATGTGAGCGCGCCAGACGGCACACCTTCGGACGACGAGCCCGCTGCCACGCTCGCTCGTCGGCCAGCACCGCGCGATAACCCTGGCGTCCGCCGTGACGACCCACTTCGCGACTGATCGTGCTCGTTGGCCGGCCCAACTCGCACGCGATCTGTCGGAATGAGTCACCGGCAACAAGCCCTCGCGAAATGTGTTCGCGATCATGCAATGTCAGCGTACGGGCCGAGCGGCGCGACGCCATCGGCGCCACGCCACCGCGTGCTTTGACCAGATCCGTCACCGACGAGGCGTTGCGCGACAGTCCTCGGGCAATCTGCCGCAACGACTCACCGGCGCGAAATCGGCGCCAAACCTCCTGTCGCTCCGCTTGACTCAAGGTGCGTGACCGCGACCTCTCCATGCCTTCTCTCCGATCGAAACAACATGCCTATGTTGCATCGACCGGTTGAGACCACCGGGATCCAAGCGGAATACTGCGCGCGCAGCGCGACCATCTACGAACCGGCCCGCGCTTCAGCGCGGCTTTGCCGGCTCGTCATCCCGGCGCAGGCCGGGATCCAAGAGGAATACTGCGCGCGCATCGCGACCTTGTGCTCGTCATTCCGGCGAACGCCGGAATCCAGCTTTACGGTGTCGAAAAAGCAAAAGGCTGGATCCCAGCGTTCGCTGGGATGACGAGCAAGAAGCAACGGCAACTGCGCGACAGGGCTTGGCGTCGGTCTTCACTTCTCCGGCGCAATCGCCTCCCCGGCCTTCAACACCCGCCCCGCTCCGTAAGGCGGCCGCATCCCGCCCTTGATCCAATCGCCCAGCAGCCGGTAGTACCCGTCCGTCACCCGCGTCACGTCGCGCGTGCCGTCCGCCGCCTGCGTGAACTCGTACATCCCGTGATCGGTGCGCGGGAACACGACGATCTCGATCGGCTTGCCGGCCTTGCGCAGCTGTTGCAGCCGTTCCACCGTCGTCACCGGCGGCGCTTCGCGGTCGGCGCCCGCGACGACCCACAGCTGCGGCGCCTTCACCTTCGCCAGTTCGCCGCGCGCGTCGTAGCGCCAGTCGAGGTCGAGATCGTCGAATTTCGCGCGGCCGTCCTTGCGCAGCGCCGCCTCGTCCAGCGCGAGCACGTCGCCGGTGAACTCGCCCTTGATCTTGCCGAACCACGGCTCGGCGGCGAACTGCTTCTTCGCCTGTGCGAGACCGACATAACCGTCCGCGAAGTGCGCCGCCATGACCGCGCCGGTCGCGTCGGTCACGCGTCGCGCCTTCGCGAGCACGTCGTCGCCGTAGCCCAGTTCGCGCAGTTCGCTTTGCACCTGTTCGGCGTCTTCTTCGAGCGGATCGATCAAGAGGCCGAAGCCGACCGCGACGAACTGCGCCTTTGCGTCGTTCGCCGCGCGCGGCGCGACCCAGCCGCCCTGGCTGCCGCCGAACAGCCCGAAACGCGAATAGCGTCCGGCCGCGAGCCGCTTCGCTTCGATCGACGCCGCGACGACGTCGTCGGCGAGCTTCGGAAAGTTCTGGTTGTACGTGCCGCCCGACGCGCCGGTGCCGCGCTTGTCGAACACGAACACCGAGATGCCCTGTGCGGCGAAGAGGTACGCGTAGCTGCTGCGGCCGCCGACCGTCGGCGTGCGCTCCGAGCCATGCACGAACACGACGAGCGGCGGCTTGTCGACGCCCGCCGGTTCGATCAGTTGTCCGGCGAGCGTGAGATCGCCGCTTTTGAATGTCGTCGACGTCGTGCGCAACGGCACCGCGTTCCAGCGCTCGGCCGGCTTGCGGTCGCGCGTCACCGTCACCGCGTCGTCGGCGCAGGCGACGACGCCGGCCTTCGTGCCGCCGTAGCGCCCGTCGAGAAACGTGTAGCGCCATTCGCCGGTTTCCGCGGTGTTCGGGCGCTCGCTGATCGCGACGGATTCGCCGCTGCCGGAGCGATACACGCCGGGCTTGCACGCGTCGGCGGCCGCCGTTCCGCTCGCCGCGGCCAACGCGACGAACAACGCCGCTTTATTTACAAATTCCAATCTCGATACGAACATGTGCTTTCCATTCGCGACGACCCCGCCCGTGTGTCATTCTGATGGCTCGCGCACGCGCTTGGTTTAAGAGCGGCTTTCATTTCAACGATTGAGCCCTTTCGTTCGTCATTCCGGCGAACGCCGCAAACCAGCCTTTCGGGCATTGAAAGCAACGGCTGGATCCCAGCTTGCGCCGGGATGACGAGCAGACAAAACGCCCCCGTTTCGTGCACCGTTCACTCCACCACCGGCAACGCCACGAACGTCGCGTTCGCGCCGCTGCGGTACACGCGCTGCGTCGCCTTGCGGTAGTCGGCCGGTTTGGCGAAGAAGATGTTCGGCACGAACGTCTGCGGGTTGCGGTCGTACAGCGGAAACCAGCTCGACTGCACCTGCACCATGATGCGATGCCCGCGTTCGAACACGTGGTTCGTGTCGGGCAGGTCGAAGCGATAGCGCTGCGGCGCGTTCGACGGTATCGCGCTCGGGTGCTCCAGGCTCTCGCGATAGCGTCCGCGGAAGATGTCCATCGCGACGCCGAGCTGGTAGCCGCCGAGTTCCGGCTGCGCCGGCACTTCGTCGGGATACACGTCGATCAGCTTCACGACCCAGTCGCTGTCGGTGCCGCTCGTCGATGCGACGAGATTCGCCACCGGCGTGCCGGCGATCCTCACGGCCCGCGTCAACGGTTCGGTCGCGTAGACGAGCACGTCGGGCCGGTCCGCGACGAAGCGCTGGTCGGTGACGAGCCAGCGCCGCCACGCGTCGCCGTCGTCGAAGCGCACCGGCCGCGGCAGGTACGGCACGGGCTTGGCCGGGTCCGACTCGTATTCGTCGTAGCCGTCCGCGGTGTCGGCCGGCGCGTCGAAACCGGCCTTGTAATCGGCCTGCAGGTACAGCTTCTTCGCGCCGTCCGCGAGCGGCCAGCGCGGCAGGTTGCGCCACGCGTTCGTGCCGGTTTCGTACGCGAACACGGCCGGCGTGCCGGCGGCCGGCGCGGCATCTTTCAGGTGCGCATCGAGAAACGGCTTCATCACGTCGCGGCGAAACGTCAACGCCGTATCGCCGTCGAACTTCAGCGCGCCGAGCATGCTGCCGTCGTAGTTCACGCCGCTGTGGCGCCACGGGCCGAGCACGAGAAACGCCTTGTCCGGCGCCTGCTTTTCGAGCGCGGCGTAGACGTGCACGCCGCCGTACATGTCCTCCTGATCCCACAGGCTCGCGACGACCATCGTCGGCACCTTGAGCGGCCGCGCCGCGAGCGCGACGTCGAGCGCCTGGCCCTGCCAGTACGCGTCGTACGCGGGATGCTCGCTGAGTTTTTTCCAGTAAGGCAATTTGTCGAGACCGAACTTTGCCGCGTAGCTGCCGGCGGACCCGGCGCGCCGGAACGTCTCGTAGTCGTCGTAGGCACCGCGCGCGGTTTTCTTGCCCTCGCCTTTCGCCGTGGTCTGGCCCGCGAAATAGTCGAAATTGGTCTGGCGGAACGCGCCGTTGTGGAACCAGTCGTCGCCTTTCCAGCCGTCGACCATCGGGCTCATCGGCACCGCGGCCTTGAGCGCCGGATGCGGATCGGCCAGCGCCATCAGCACCGTGAAGCCTTCGTACGACGAGCCGATCATGCCGACGTTGCCGTTCGTCTCGGGCACGTTCTTGACGAGCCAGTCGATCGTGTCCCAGGCGTCGGTCGCGTGGTCGACGCGGCTGTCGTTGAGCGGCCCGCGCAGCGGACGCGTCATGACGTAGTCGCCCTGCGAGCCGTATTTGCCGCGCACGTCCTGGAACACGCGGATGTAGCCGTCGGCCGAGAACACCTCGTCGCCGAGCGGCAGGCTGGCGACGTAGTTCGGGCTGACGTTGCGCTCGGTGCGCTTGGCCGCGTTGTACGGCGTGCGCGTCAGCACGATCGGCGCGCGCTTCGCGCCCTTGGGCACCATGATCACGGTGAACAGCTTCACGCCGTCGCGCATTGGTACCATCACTTCGCGCCGGTCGTAGTCGTACGCGTCGCGCGACGCGGCGAACTTCGCGGGAATATCGGGCGCGAGCGGCGGTGTCTGTGCGACGGCCGCGCCGCAGGCGAGCACCGCGGCGAGCGCCGCGCAACGCTTCATCGACATGCGAGTCTCCCGTTGGACGACACGCAACGATAGCCTCGGTGCCGCTCGACGGGAATGGGCCGGAAGCAACCGGTGACGATCCGGCTGCGGGCCTAGACCCGACGAGAACGGCGCACGCTTCGTCGCGCGCAATGTTCCGAAATGCTCATCTTGCCGGCCGCGGCGCATGGCGTGCGAATTCGCGTGCTAGCCTGCGTGAAAGCAGGGGGTTCGTGCGCGTTCGCGTTGCAGCGGGCTGCGCTCCGAGGGCTCGCATGATGATTCCGGCAACACAGTCTTCGGCCCCGGCGGTTTCGCGCCTGCGTCAGGAGTCGCAGCGCAGGCTCAACGTCGGCACGCACGTCGTCGACATCGGCAGCCTGCGCGTACTCGATCATCCCGACGGCCTGCGCCTGTCGCCCAAGGCCGCCGCGGTGCTGCTGGAACTGGCGCACCGGCCCAACAGCACCGTCAGCCGCGACGAGCTGCTCGCGACCGTGTGGCGCGACACGTGCCCCACGCCCGACGTGCTGACGCAGGCCGTCACCGAGCTGCGCCGCGCGTTCGGCGACGACGCGGCGGCGCCGCGCTACATCGAAACCTTGCCCAAACTCGGCTATCGCCTGATCGCCGCGACGCATTTTTCCGATGTGGAACTTGCGCCGCGCGAGGAGACGATCGCCGGCACGCGCGCGCCGGCGAGCAACGGCGAGATCTTCGTGCCCGACGAGGCGCCGTCGCGCCTGCCGCAGCTGCTCGTCGCCGCGTGCCTGGGCGCGCTGACCGTCGCGGCCGTGCTCGCCGTGTTCCGGCACTACGCCGCGCCGGCCGCACTCGTGCCGCGCTGGCAGATGCAGGAATGGCGCGCGCTGACGGCCGAGCCCGGTCCCGAGCGCTATCCGGCGATATCGCCCGACGGCACGCGCGTGGCGTTCTCGTCCGGCGACGCGACGCGCCACAACGCGCGGCTCGTCGTGCGCTCGGTCGATTCGCCGCGCACGGTGCAGCTGTCGCAGTTTCCCGGCGCCGAGGAGTACTACCCGGTGTGGTCGCCCGACGGTGCGCGCATCGCGTTCCTGCGCTTCACCAACGACGCGGGCTGCCAGGTGGTCGTCGCGCCGGGCCTGGGCGGCGAGGAACGCGTGCTGCGGCCTTGCTTCAATCGGGAAATCAATAATTTTTCATGGGCGCCGGACGGCTCGCACCTCGTCACGACGATGTTCTCGGGCGTGCAGCGCGCCGATCTCGCGGTCACGCGCATCTCGCTCGACGACGGCGCCGCGACCACGCTCGACTACGCACACGCGCCGGACGACAAGGACATCGACGCGCGCTACTCGCCGGACGGCCGCTTCATCGCGTTCCGCCGCGGCCTGCGTCCGTTCGGCGATTTCTGGGTGATGCCGGCGAACGGCGGCGCGCCGCGGCAGCTGACGTTTCTCGCCAGCCGCATCCGCGGCTTCGACTGGACGCGCGACGGCCGCGCGCTGGTGTTCTCGTCGAACCACGAAGGCGAGCAGGCGCTGTACGTTGTCGACGTCGAGGACGGCCGCATCCAGCCGCTGGGCCTCGCGCCCGCGCAGTTTCCGAGCGCGGCGCGCGACCGCGACACGATCGTCTACGAGATCGCGCGCGTACGCACGCAGCTCGCCCGGCTGCCGCTCGACGGCAAGTCGCCGGCGACCGACGTGCTGCCGTCGACCGCGAACGACAGCCTGCCGGCGCTGTCGCCTGTCGACGCGCGCCTGGCCTACGTGTCGACGCGCAGCGGCCGTCCGCAGGTGTGGCTGCACGATCCGGCGTACCGCACGGCCGTCGCGCTGACCGAACTCGCCGACGGCCTGCCCGGCGAGCCGGTGTGGCGCGCCGACGGCAAGCGCCTGCTCGTCGTGGTGCGCGGCAAGGCGCACGGCGGACTCGTCGAAATCGACCTCGCCACGCGCAAGAGCCGCGCGATCGCGCAAGCCGGCGACGCGGTGCGCTACGCCGCCTACGGCGCCGGCGCCGACCGCTATCTCGTCGTCGAGGGCGACGCCCCGCCGACGCTCGTCGAGTTGTCGCCGAACGGGCGCCGCGTGCTCGCGCGCGGCGTGGGGCGCGTCGAGTACGATGCCGCGGCCGGTGCGATCTGGTTCACGCGCACGACCGAGCGCGGGTTGTTCCGGCTCGATCCGAACGGTCGCGAAACCCTGGTCACGAACGAGGTGAGCCAGCTGTACCCCGACGGCTGGCGCAGCGTCGGCGGCACGATCTTCTACTTCCAGCGCGCGAAGGAAGACGGCCGCACGCAACTGCATCGGCTCGAACCGTCGACCGGCGAAGACCGCACGCTCGCGAGCTTCGACGAGCCGCCGGCCGATCTCGCGTTCAGCATCGCCGCCTCGCGGGACGCCGCCGTGATCGTCAAGACGCCGCAGTTCGACAACGACGTGGGGATGTTTACTTTGCGGCGCTCGCCGCAATAGGGCGGCGCGCCCCGTCCGCCGCCGGTCCGACCGTTTGACCCCGCGGGTCATTGCCGGCGCGGCGCCGACCGGCGATGCTCGCGCGATGACCGATTTCGCCGTTTCGACGCTCCTCGCCACCCCCACCGTCGCCGTGCGCGACGTGTGCTGCGCCGGGCGCTGCAAGGCGCGCGGCGCCGAGGAATGCGCGAGCGCGACGCAGTTCGTGTTTCCGTATCGCGGCGTGTACGTGCGCCACCTCGACAGCGACATGGCCGTCGCCGAGGCGAGCCAGATGCTGTGCTTCAACCCCGGCGAGGGCTATCGCATCAGCCATCCGGTCGCCGGCGGCGACGCGTGCCTGTCGCTGACGGTCGACGAGACGCAGCTGCGCGAGATGACGCCGTCGTCGCTGCTGCGCGACGGTCCCGCGTTCGCGTTTGCCGAACAGCGCCTGGCGATCGATCCGCGCGCGCAGGCGCTCGTTGCGATCCTGCGCCACAGCCTCATGCGCGGCGCCGCCGAACCGCTCGAAGCCGAAAGCCTGGCGCTGACGCTCGTGCAGCGCGCGCTCGGACCGCGCACCGCGCGCGCGCCGACGTCGAGCGTCGGCCGGCGGCGGCTCGTCGATCGCGCCAAGCTCGTGATGGCCGGCGATCTGTCGCGCCGCTGGACGCTCGCGGACATCGCCGCGGAAGTCGGCGGCTCGCCGGTGTACCTGACGCAGGCGTTCGCGAAAGTCGAAGGCGTGCCGTTGTATCGCTACCAGCTGCGCTTGCGCCTTGCGCGCGCGCTCGACCGGCTCGCCGACGCCGACGATCTCACCGCGCTCGCGCTCGAACTCGGCTTCTCCAGCCACAGCCATTTCTCGGCCGCGTTCCAGAGCACGTACGGCCGCTCGCCGACCGCGATGCGCGACGCGATGTTCGTTCGCTAAAGATTTCGACAGCGGCGAAGCCCCTCGCGGACGCCTACTACGCCTGCCCGGACTGCGGGTTCAAAAGTGGAGTAAGCGTCATGACCGAGAAGACCTGTGCGGCGTGCGACTGCGCGCTCGATGCATCGGCGATCACGATCAGGATCGGCGGCAAGGCCGTCGAGGTGTGCTGCGACGAATGCGCGCAGAAACTCAAAGAGGCGCACGCCGCCACGAAGGCGAAGGGCTGAGACCATGGACGGATCGACCACGCAAGCGACGCGCCACAGCGTCGACACGGCCTCGGGCCGCATCGCCTACACCGAGCAGGGCGCAGGCCCGGTCGCGCTCTTCGTGCACGGCGTGCTGCTCAATGCGCATCTGTGGCGGCACCAGCTCGACGCGCTGTCGGACATCCGGCGCTGCATCGCGCCCGACCTGCTCGCGCACGGCGATACGCAGATCGCGAACGACCAGGACGTATCGGTCACCGCGAACGCGACGATGCTCGCGCAGTTGCTCGACGCGCTCGGCATCGACCGCGTCGATCTCGTCGGCAACGACTCGGGCGGCGGCATCGCGCAGATCTTCGCGGCGACGTATCCCGAGCGCGTACGAACGCTGACGCTGACCGACTGCGACACGCACGACAACTGGCCGCCCGAAGCGTTCAAGCCGTTTCTCGCGATGGCCGCGACCGGCGGCCTCGCCGGCGCGCTCGGCGCGATGCTCGCGGACAAGAACGCGTACCGCTCGCCGGGTGCACTCGGGCCCGCGTACGAGCATCCCGAGCGCGTGAGCGACGAGACGATCGAGACGTACCTGCGCCCGCACGTGCGCGACGCGCATCGCACGCGCGATCTCGAACGGTTTCTCGCCGCGTTCGACAATGCGCATACGCGCAACATCGAGGCCGGTCTGAAATCGCTGCGCGCGCCGACGCTGATCGTGTGGGGTACCGACGACGTGTACTTCGAC
The DNA here is from genome assembly GCF_025717065.2 of Tahibacter soli. Classification (GTDB taxonomy): domain Bacteria; phylum Pseudomonadota; class Gammaproteobacteria; order Xanthomonadales; family Rhodanobacteraceae; genus Tahibacter; species Tahibacter soli. Next base: position 178,082 of record NZ_JAOVZO020000019.1, read on the forward strand.
GTCGAATGGTCGCACTGGCTCGCGCGGACGATTCCCGGCACGCGCCGCCGCGTCGAGTTCGACGGCGCGCGCATCTTCTTTCCGGAAGAGCGCGCCGAGGCGTTCAACCGCGAGCTGCGCGCGCACTGGCTGTCGGCTGTCTGAGCGAACGTTGCGCGGCCGCGTCGCCCGGCGCGGCCGCGAACGTTGCGAAAAATCGCAAGAGGCGTGCATTCGGAACAAATTCGGACGTCCGAGCCGCGTATTCGGCCGTTTCTCGGAGGTTTCTCCTGACCGCGCGGCGCAGCGGGACTAGACATCAGTACCCGCACCCGAAACGGAGATTCCGATGCTCGTCACCTCACAGACCCTGCCGGCCGGCGCACGCTGCGAGCGCTACGGCAGCGAAGCGATCGATCTCGACGCGCTCGTCGCCATCGTCGGCGCCGGGCGCGGCTGCACGCTGCAATGCGCGGCGGCGCCGGCGGCGATCTGGCTGCCGCTGCACGGCCGCCTGCAGCTGACCGGCCCGGACGGCACGCAGACGCTCGCCGCGGGCGAACTCGTCGTGACCGAAGCCAGCCAGCGCGTACAGGCGCGCGGCACCGGCGCCGCGCTGTGGCTCGTCGTCGCCGGCGGCCGTCTCGCGTGGGAGCAGGCGTTCGCCGGTCTCGTCGAACACCCGCGCGGCGAAGCGGTGCTGCTGCCGGGCCGCCAGCGCGCCGACGCGATGCTGCGCCGCGCCGCGCTGCGTCTCGCGCGCGCCGCCCGGCACGCGCCGCGCGACGCCTACGACGCCGCGGTCGCGTTCGCCGCGCTCGTGGCCGAACTGCAGGCCGAGTACGAACCGCTCGTCGCGCGCTGCCCCGGCCGCACGCTCGCGCAGCGCCGCGCCGTGTTCGCGCGCCTGCAGCGCGTGCACCAGTATCTGCGCGCGAACTGCCATCACGATCTCGACATCGACCACCTCGCGCGCATGGCGAGCTATTCGTCGTGGCATTTCATCCGCGCGTACAGCGACGTGTACGGCCGCACGCCGCACGTCGCGCTCGTCGCGTACCGGCTCGAGCGAGCGCGCGAACTGCTGATGCGCAGCCAGCTCGCGGTCGCCGAAGTCGCGCTCGCGAGCGGCTTCGAAAACCGCTGCGCGTTCTCGCGCCTGTTCAAGCGCCGCTTCGGCGTTACCGCCATTTCGCTGCGCCATGCGGCGCGGCTCGCCGCGTAAGGAGCGACGCATGAACGTCATCGCGCTTTCCCGTTCGCCGTACGCCGCGCTGTCGCCGCTCGCGCTCGCGACGGTCGTCGTCGCCGCGCTCGATCTCGTCGAGGTGTCGGCGTTCTACGCGCTGTACCAGGGCGTGCCGCCGATCCGCATCGGGCAGTCGATCGCGTCGGGCCTGATCGGCGCCGACGCGTATCGCGGCGGTTTGTCCACCGCGTTCCTGGGCGTCGCGCTGCACACCGCGATCATGGGCGTCATCGTCGGCGTCTACGCGTTCGGCGCCGCGCGCCTGCCCGCGCTCGCCCGGCGCTGGTTCGTCGCCGGCATGGCGTACGGCCTGGCCGTGTACGTCGTGATGAACGCCGTCGTCGTGCCGCTGTCGGCCGCGGTGGTCGGCGCGCGGTCGTGGCCGGTCGTCGTCAACGGTCTCGCCGCGCACCTGTTCGCCGTCGGTGTGCCGATCGCGTGGTGCGTCGCGCGCGTGCGCCGTCAGTTCGGAGCATCGCCATGAAACGCCTGATCGTTCTGTTGTTCGTCCTCGTCGCCGGCGTCGCTTCCGCCGCGCAGCGCCCGGTCATCCCCGCGCCGGAGTTTCGCGGCATCGCGCGCTGGATCAATTCCGAACCGCTGAGCATCGGCGGGCTGCGCGGCAAGGTCGTGCTCGTCGACTTCTGGACGTTCGAGTGCGGCAACTGCCTCGCCACGCTGCCGTACATCAAGCGCTGGTACGCGGACTACGCCGACAAGGGTCTCGTCGTGGTCGGCGTGCATTCGCCCGAATACAGCCACGAGAAGGATTCGCGGCTGCTGCGCCAGCGCATGAAACGGCTCGGCATCGAATATCCGGTCGCGCAGGACAACGAGCTGGCCACGTTCGAAAGCTGGGCCGTCAAGGTGTGGCCGACGAGCTACCTCATCGACCGGGACGGCAACATCGTGCTGCGCCACGTCGGCGAGGGCCACTACGACGAGATGGAAGCGCAGATCCGCACGCTGCTCGGCCTGTAGAACGAACGCGGTTCCTTCCAACGCCTCCCGCTTGCGGGAGGCGTTCGCGTGTCCGGGCCATCGATTTTGCGCCGCTCGCGCGCTCGCGTTTTCCCGTCCACGGCAACGCGGGACGCCGCCGCCAGGCAACGCCCCGCGGCGACCGCTACTTACTGTGACGCCGGGGGCAGCGCCTTGCGCTGCGTAGTTCCACTGAACACGTAGAGGAATCCATAATGCAAACCCTACTGCTCCGGCGCGCTATCCGACGCGCCCTGAACGCCTCGGCACTCGCCGCGGTGGCGATCGCGACGACTGCGCCCGCGCAGGACGCCGCGGCGCCGGCCGACGATCGCAAGCTCGAAACGATCGTCGTGACCGGTTCGCGCATCCGCAGCGTCGACATCGAAACGGCGCAGCCCGTCGTCGTGATCGACCGCTCCGAGATCGAAAAATCGGGCCTCGTCTCGGTCGCCGACATTCTCAACAACATCACCGCGGCCGGCGGCACCGGCATGACGCGTTCGGCCGTGCTCGTGTCGAACACGTTCGCGGGCGGCTCGTTCGTCGACATCCGCGGCCTCGGCATCCAGCGCGTGCTCGTGCTGGTCAACGGCCGGCGCTGGGTGAAGGACGTCGAGGCGGGCCTGACCGACCTCTCGACCGTGCCCTCGTCGATGATCGAACGCATCGAAGTGCTCAAGGACGGCGCGTCGGCGATCTACGGCTCGGACGCGATCTCGGCCGTGGTCAACATCATCACGCGCGAGCGCTTCGAAGGCGCCGAGATGAACGTGTTCAACAGCCAGTACGACGACGACGACGGCAAGACGCAGTCGTACGACTTCACGATCGGCTCGAACAACGATCGCGGTTCGGTGATCTTCAACGCGGCGTATACGAAGCAGGATCCGATCTGGGCGCGCGACCGTCCGTACAGCGCGTATCCGCTCGGTTCGGGCCGGCCGAACGAGGGCCTGTCGGGCACGAGCGACCACGGCACGTTCACGCGGCCGGGCGCCGGCGGCACGCTGTCGCTCAATCCCGGCGGCGATCCGCGCAACCTCGGCGACTACCACGCGACCACCGCGGCCGACAGTTTCAACGCGAACCAGCAGATGATGCTGCAGAACGCGTTCGAGCAGAATTCGGTGTACGTGCAGGGCCGCTACGACCTGTTCGACAACGTCACGTTCCGCAGCGAAGTGCTGTACAACCAGCGCGAGTCGACCGTGCAGGTGGCCGGCTACCCGATCTCTTCGGGCAACCTCGGCATCGTGCTCTCCGCCGACAGCTACTACAACCCGCTGGGCCGCTGGACCGACGCCGGCCAGAACTTCCGCTACGTCCGGCCGGACGGCTCGGTGCTCTCGGGTCCGCAGGACCTGCGCTTCTTCCGCCGCGGCGTCGAACGCCCGCGCGTGACGCGCAACACCGCGCAGGTGTTCCATTTCGGCGGCGGTTTCGAAGGCACGTTCGACGTCGGCAAGAACCTCTGGAACTGGGACGTCAACTACAACTTCAATCGCAACGACGGCAACGTGCGCGGCTCGGGCAACATCGACCTGATCAAGGCCCAGCAGGCGCTCGGACCGTCGTTCCTCGACACCGACGGCGTCGTGCGCTGCGGCTCGCCGGGCAACGCGATCGACGGCTGCGTGCCGTGGAACGTGCTCGCGGGCGTCGGCGGGTATACCGAAGAAATGATGGACGGATACTATTTGTATACGCACGACCGCTTCGGCACGCGCACGACGAACTACACGGCGAACCTCACCGGCGACATCGTCGAGCTGCCGGCCGGCCCGCTCGCGTTCGCGGCGGGCTACGAGTATCGCAACGAGTCGGGCTACGTCGAACCCGACTACTACTCGACCACGGGCAACTCGAGCCAGCTCGTCGCCGGCGGCACCAGCGGCGGCTATACGACGAAGGAGTACTACGCCGAACTGTCGGTGCCGATCCTGCGCGACGTCGCGTTCGTGAAGAACCTGTCGCTCAACGTCGCAGAACGCCATTCGAGCTACAGCAACTTCGGCGGCACGAACAACGGCAAGCTCAGCGTGCTGTGGAACGTCAACGACGACCTGCTGCTGCGCGCGAACTACGCCGAGGGCTTCCGCGCGCCGGCGATCGGCGAGCTGTTCGCCGGCGTCGGCCAGAGCTTCGATACGTTCCTCGATCCGTGCGACACGGTGTTCGGCGCGGCGGCGGCGAATCCGGCGGTCGCGGCGAACTGCCGCGCGGCGGGCCTGCCGGCGGACTTCCGCCAGCGCAACAACCTCGGCACGCCGATCGCAAGTTCGGCCGGCGCGCAGAGCATCGGGCCGTTCCTGTCGGGCTCGAACGCGAACCTCGGACCCGAAACGTCGACGACGCGCACGGCCGGCTTCGTCTACAGCCCGACGTGGCTCGAAGGCTTCAACATGTCGATCGACTGGTACAAGGTGCGCATCGAGAACGTCGTCGCGGGCTTTTCGGCGAACCAGATCCTCAACAACTGCTACATCGCCAACAGCCCCGAGTTCTGCGCGAACTTCCAGCGCGACGCGAACGGCCAGGTCGCGAACCTCAACCGGCAGACGACGAACTTCGGCTGGATCGAGACCGAAGGCTACGACATGAGCTTCACGCAGCGCCTGCCCGACACGCGCTTCGGCGACTTCCTGTTCAACCTCTCGACCGTGTACGTCGCGAAGGCCGAGAACCTCGCCGACAACTTCACCGGCGTGTCGTACACGAACGGCCGCTACATCGGCACGCCGGCGTGGCGCACGCGCGCGAACGCGAGCGTGGACTGGAGCTATGAGGACTGGGGCGTGACCTGGACGGCGCGCTACTTCTCGTCGATCAAGGAGCCGTGCGCGTTCGCCAACAGCGACGACTGCACGTACCCCGACTACTACGCGCCGGACGTGCTGGCCACGCCGTTCAACCGCCTCGGTGCGCTGACGTTCCACGACGTGTCGGTGCGCTACAAGCTGCCGTGGAAGGGCCAGATCCAGGTCGGCGCGCGCAACGTGTTCGGCAAGGTCGGCCCGATCACGTACGCGGCGAACGGCGGCAATAGTCAATTTGTTTACAATCCGCAGTACGACCTGGGGCGCGTGTTGTTCGTGCAGTATCAGCAGAAGTTCTAGCGCGCGGCGCTCGCTTGCTTGCGATTGTTTTGCTCGTCATTCCAGCGAAAGCTGGAATCCAGCCTTGGCTCGACGTTGAAATCAAAGGCTGGATCCCAGCTTTCGCTGGGATGACGAGCATAAAGGCGACGAGCAAAGGCGACTACCCGAACGCCTTCTCCCAATACGGCGGATCGCCCAGATGCGCCGCGAAGAAGTCGACGAACGCGCGCGTCTTGCGCGGCAGGTATTCGCGCGACGGATACACCGCGTGGATGCCCAGTTCCGGCATCTTCCACTCGGGCAGCACCTGCACCAGCGCGCCGGACGCGATGTCCGGCGCGATCACGAACGACGGTATGCGCGCGATGCCGAGATCGGCGAGCACGGCCTGCCGCAGCGCGAGCGTGTTGTTGACGCGCAGGTGCCCGACCCGCCGTACGACCGCGGTCTCGCCGTCCTTCGTCAGCTTCGTCACGTTGCCGGCCGCGGCCAGCGTGTAGACGAGCGCGCGATGCGCCGCGAGGTCGTCCGGATGCGCGGGAGTGCCGTGTTTTGCGAGCCAGGCCGGCGTCGCGACGAGCACGCTGCGGCTCGGGCCGAGCCGGTACGCGACGAGGTTCGAGTCGACCAGCTGGCCGACGCGGATCGCGAGATCGAAGCCGCCGCCTAGCAGGTCCACGACGCGGTCCTCGAGCGACACGTCGATTTCCACTTCGGGATATTGTCGCGCGAATGCCGTCAGCGCCGGCATCACGTGCAACAGGCCGAACGACATCGGCACGTTGATGCGCAGCAGGCCGCGCGGCGTTTCGCGCGCCTCGGTCGCCGCGGCCTCGGCCGCGCGCGCCGCAAGCCGCGCCTGCCGCGCGTGGTCGAGGTACGCCGCGCCCGCTTCGGTCAGCGCGAGCCGGCGCGTCGAGCGCTGCAACAGGCGCACGCCGAGCCTGCGCTCCAGCCGCGTGACCGCGGTGGACACCATCGCCTTCGACACGCCGATGCGCCGCGCCGCCGCCGAAAAGCCACCGGCATCGGCCACCGCGACGAAGACGCCGAGGTCCTGCAGGTCGCCCAGTTCGTTGTCTTCGTTCATATCCGCGAACAATCCGTTTGCCGAGCGGCGGATTATCGCTTGCCGACGCGCGAATTAACGTCGTCGCCCTGAGCCGCGCCACGTCGGCGCGCCGCATGGAGAACACGATGACCTTCGCACGCACCGTCCTTGCTGCCGCGCTGACCGCCGCGACCGGCGCCGCCCTCGCCGGTCCGCCGGCCGCCGCCACGAGCCCGTGGGGCGCCGACGACGAGATCGGACGCTTGAACCTCATGACCGACGCGTCGCGCGCGGCGGTGCTCTCGCGCATCGCCGGCGGCAAGGTGTACGACCTCGGCGTCGACTATCACAAGGCGATGCCGAGCTGGTCGCTGCTCGGCGATCCGACGTACCAGATCTGGATGACGCATACGCCGCAGGGCACCGTCGTCGACGATCCGATGAAAGTCGGCAAGGCGATGAACGAGCACGTCTCGTATTCCGGCGACGCAGTGCTGATGTACACGCACACCGGCACGCACATCGACGCGCTGTCGCACTTCGGATTGAACGGCAGGATCTGGAACGGCTTCGCCCACGCGCAACACCTCGGCGACAACGGCTGGCACCGCGGCGGCGCCGAAAAGCTGCCGCCGGTGATCGCGCGCGGCGTGCTGATCGACGTCGCGGCGGCGAAGGGCGTCGACGTGCTGCCGGATTCGTACCGCATCGTGCCGGACGATCTCAAGGCGGCGCTCAAGCGCCAGAACGTGTCGCTCGCCAAGGGCGACGCGGTGTTCATCCGCACCGGCCGCATGCGCGTGATCGGCGACAAGGACAAGTACATGTCCAATCCCCCGGGCATCGGCCTGGAATCGGCGCGCTGGCTCGTCGAGGATCAGGGCGCGATGCTGCTCGGCAGCGACAACCTGTCGCTCGAGACGTTTCCGGTCGAGACCGAAAAGAACTGGATTCCGGTGCACACGTATCTCGAAGCCGAGCAGGGCGTGGCGATCATGGAAGTGGTCGATCTCGAAGCGCTCTCGCGCGACAAGGTCTACGAGTTCGCCTTCATCGGCGCGTCGCTGAAACTGCGCGGCGCGAGCGGCGCGCCGATGCGGCCGGTGGCGCTGCCGCTGCGCGCGCAGCGCTGATCGAGCGTTGCGAATCGGCGGATCGCCGGTTGCGAAAACGTGCCCGGATCGCTGTCGCGGCGATCCGGGTTGCGCAAGACTGCGCGCAACCCCTTCCGGAGTCTGCGCCATGTCCCGTCGTTTCGTCGCTGCCGCCGCCCTCGCCCTCGCCTGCGCCGCCGGCACGTCCCACGCCGCCGACACCGTGTTCGCGACGAGCTTCGAGCGTTCGTGGGTCGGCGGCTACGTCGTCGGCTACCAGCGCAATCTGATGCCGATCGACCAGGTGGACTTCGCCGCCGTCACGCACCTCATGGTCGGCCGCGTCACGCCGAACGCGAACGGCACGATCAACACGCATTTCGACATCGACAACGTGAACGGGCCGATCTGGGCGACGCAGGCGGCCGATGCGGCGCATGCCGGCAACGCGAAGGCGATCCTGATGGTCGGCGGCGCCGGCGAATACAACGGCTGGGTCGGCGCGACGTCGGCGCAGAACCGCGCCGCGTTCGTGCAGAACCTCGTCGCGGCCGCGGTCGAATACGGCTTCGACGGCTTCGACATCGACTGGGAGCCGCTGCTCGCGTCCGATGTGCCGAACCTCGTCGCGCTCCTGCAGGACCTGCGCGCGGCGGCAGGCCCCGGGCTGATCCTGACGATGCCGGTCGGCTGGATCAACGCGAACTTCGACGACGTGCCCGAGCCCCTGTTCGGCCAGATCGCCTCGCATCTGGACCAGTTCAACGTGATGACCTACGACATGGCCGGCGCGTGGGACGGCTGGCAGAGCTGGCACGCGTCGGCGCTGACCGGCGCCGGCGGCAACACGCCCAGTTCGGTCGAGACGAGCGTCGACTTCTATCGCCGCAGCGGCGTGCGCCGGAGCAAGCTCGGCATCGGCATTCCGTTCTACGGCAACTGCTGGCGCGGCGTCACGCAGCCGCGGCAGTTCGGCGGCACGTTCGTGACCAGCGACAACGTCATGAGCTATCGCAACATCGTCGAGGGCTACTACAGTCCCGGCCTGCGCACGTGGGATGCCGACGCGCAGGCGCCGTACCTCGGTTCGGCCGCGCCGATCGGCGCGCAGCAGTGCAATTTCATCTCCTACGACGACGCGCAGTCGATCGCCGCGAAGGGCGCGTTCGCGCGTGCCAACGGCCTCGGCGGAACGATCGTCTGGACGCTCTCCCAGGGCTATCTGCCGAGCCTTCCGGCCGGCCAGCGCGACCCGCTCGTGCAGGCGATCAAGACCGCATTTTGACGCGGCCTTCACGCCGCTTCGCCGCGGCGCGAGGAATGTTCGGTTCGCGTGATAGGCGTCGTTACGCAAGCGCGCTTGTAGGGTCGCTTCATGAAACGCAACGTACGCCTCCGCAGTGATATGCTCGGCCCCGCGCCACTGCGGGGTCGGCGCATCAAACGGGGAATTTGAAAGACGGAAGCTACGGGGGTAGCCATGCTCGTCCGTTTACTCGCTTTTGTGTTTTTTGCCGTTTCTTCACCTGCGTTCGCGGTGATCGGCACGATCGACAACGTGCCCGGATCGACGCTCCTGTATCCGCATTTCGAGGTGGATACGAGCTCGGCGAACGGGGTCAACACCATCCTGACGCTGCAGAACGCGAGCGCGTCCGCCACGATGGTCAACGTCGTGCTGTGGACCGACTACGGCATTCCGACCGAACAGTTCAACGTCTACCTGACCGGCTACGATCAGGAGACGATCGACCTCGGCCTGGTCTTCCGGCGCGTGCTGCCGCGCACCGGCTCGGCGGGGCAGGACCCTTCCGACACGGTCAGTCCGCACGGTCCGGTCTCGCAGGACATCAACTTCGCCAGCTGCAACGGCACGCTGCCCGACATCCAGAACGGCAGCATCGTCAGCCGCGACGTCGTCGGCGCGCACAGCGGCAAGCCGTCGAACGACTATTTCGGCGGGCTGTGCGGCTCGCGCGACCACGGCGACAACATCGCGCGCGGCTACGTGACGATGGACGTGACTAACCAGTGCACGATCCAGACGCCGGCCGCCGCGGGCTATTTCGTCAGCGGCGGCGGCGGCGTCGCCGGCAACCGCAACATCCTGTTCGGCGACTACGTGATCGTCAATCCGTCGACCGGCCTCAACATCGCCGACAACGCCGTGGCGATCGAGGCCGACGCCTCGAACGCGATCACCGCGAGCGGCGCGAACAAGCAGACGTTCTACGGCCGCTTCCTCGGCTTCGCGGCGACCGACAACCGCGAACCGCTGCCGACCGCCTGGGCCGGACGCGCCTCGGCGGGCCGCACCGACGTCGACTACTGGCGCGAACCGGCCGTCGCCACCGCGCCGTTCGCGTGCGGCAGCGCGCCCGCCGGACTGCCGTCGGGCCAGCGCGGCGTCGCGCTGTTCAACGCTGCGGGTACGCAGACCGGCACGCCGGCCGGCGACCTGTTCCCGTTCGTGTCCGGTTCGACGACCGGCGCCGCGATCGGCCTGACCGATTCGCTCGGCTGGCTGTTCGCCAACCTCAATCTCGCAGCACCGTCCGGCCCGCTCGGACTCGTGCGGCAATCGTGGGTGACCTTCCGGCAGACGCCCGGCGCACTGCCGGCGACCGGCGCGAAGTACTCGGTCCCGGGCGTGCAGCTCGGCAACGCCGGTACCGGCGACGACCCCACCCCGTAAGCCTGCGAGGACGACAGACATGAAAAAGTCAGCTGCGATCCTCGGTCTCGCCGCCGCCCTGTTCGGCTGCGTGCAGGCCCAGGCCGCCATCAACACGATCGACAACGTTCCGGCCGCGACGCTCCTGCTGCCGAACTTCGAAATCGGCACCGACCCCGCGAGCCACACGGTCATCACCGTCGGCAACCGCGCCGCGACCGAAACGCTCGCGCACGTCGTGCTGTGGACCGACCGCGGCGTCCCGTCCGCGAGCTTCGACGTGCGCCTGCCGGCGCGCGGCGTCAGCGAAATCGACCTCTCGGCGATCTTCACGACCGGCGCGCTGCCGCAGTCGACCGCCGGCGGCTTCGGCACCTGCGCGGGCACGCTGCCGCCGGCGCCGCTCGACCCCGTCGCGCTGCGCAACGCGCACACGGGCGCCGCCTCGGCGCTGCTCGCCGGCCAGTGCGGCAGCACCACGCACGGCGACACCGTCGCCCGCGGCTACGTGACCATCGACGCCACCAGCGCGTGCACGGCGCTCGTGCCGGGTTCGGCCGGCTACTTCGTCAACGGCGGCACGGGCATCGCGACGAACGCGAACGTGCTGTGGGGCGAGGTGTCGACGACGCACTCGGGCTTCAACACCTCGACCGGCGACGCGCTCGTCGCGATCGAAGCCGACGGCGCGAACGCGGCCACCACCGGCGCGTCGTACACGTTCTACGGCCGTCGCATCGGCTCGTCGGCCGACAACCGCGAGCGCCTGCCGGCCGTGCACATCGGCCGCTACACGATGCAGGACGTGCTGTTCCGCACGTCCGCGCAGGTCTGGCGCGATCCGGGCAACGTCGCGCCGTTCGTCTGCGGCAACCCGCCCGCCGGCCTCGACACGCAGCAGGTCATCGCGTTCGACAACCGCGAAGAGCCGTCGGTCTCGCAGTCGGCCGCGATGCTGCCGCTCGCGACGCAGTCGGTCCGCCTCGACGACCCGGCGCAGGCCGCCGTGCCGTTCACGCTCGGCTTCATCTACTACCACCTCGACCTCGCCACGGCGGCGCCGCCGTTCGGCAACGCCAACCAGGGCTACGTCACGCTGACCTATCGCGCGCTCAGCGGCGAGGAGAGCAAGGCGAGCGGCTGGACCGGCCTCGGCCTGTCGGGCGGCATCCTGCCGATCACCATCGAGCAGTGTTCCGACGGCATCGACAACGACGGCGACGGGCTGATCGACTTCCCGAACGATCCCGGCTGCGTCGACAGCCACGGCGTCGAAGCGGCACCCTGTTCCGACGGCATCGACAACGACGGCGACCTGCTGATCGACTACCCGAACGATCCGGAGTGCGGCAGCGCGCACGACATCACCGAAAACGCGATCGTCGCGTGCGACGACGGCATCGACAACGACGGCGACGGCCTCATCGATTATCCGAACGATCCGCAGTGCAACTTCCAGAACGACAACACGGAAAATTTCGGCCAGTGCGACGACGGCATCGACAATGACGGCGACGGCCTGATCGACTTCCCGGCCGACCCGGGCTGCACCAGTCCGAGCGATTCGAGCGAAACCGCACCGGCGTGCTCCGACGGCGTCGACAACGACGGCGACGGCCTGGTCGACTTCCCGAACGATCCGGGCTGCGCGAACGCGAACAGCAACAACGAGGCGCCGGCCTGCAACGACGGCACCGACAACGACGGCGACGGCTTCACCGACTTCCCCGCCGACGTCGGCTGCGCGAGCGCGAGCAGCACGAACGAGTCGCCGGCCTGCAACGACGGCGTCGACAACGACGGCGACGGCCTGACCGACTTCCCGGCCGACCCCGTATGCGCCTCGCCGTCCGACACGGCCGAGCAGACGCAGTGCTCCGACGGCTTCGACAACGACGGCGACGGGCTGATCGACTTCCCGGCCGATCCGGGCTGTACGGCGCTGAACGACACGAGCGAGCAGAACGCGCCGCAGTGCGGCGACGGCATCGACAACGACGGCAACGGCACGATCGACTTCCCGCAGGACCCGGGCTGCACGACCGCGACCGATGCGTTCGAGGGGCCCGACTGTTCCGACGGCGTCGACAACGACCAGGACGGCCTGATCGACGCGCTCGACCCGGGCTGCACGAGCCCGACCGACGTCAACGAGCTGTCGGACGCCGTGACGCGCGCGTGCAACGACGGCATCGACAACGACGGCGACGGCTTCACCGACTTCCCGGCCGACACGGGCTGCCAGGGCGCGTGGGACGACGTCGAGTTCTCGCCGACGGGCGGCGGTACGCTGATCACGATCAATCCGGCGACGCTGCCGAACGGCACCGTGAACTTCGCGTATCCGGCGCAGGCGCTCGTCGCCAGCGGCGGCCTCGCGCCGTACACGTTCGCCGTCACCGCCGGCGCGCTGCCGCCGGGCCTGACGCTGTCGCCGGCCGGCGCCATCACCGGCATCGGTACGGCGGTCGGCACGTTCGGCTTCACCGTGACCGCGACCGACGCGAACGGCTTCTCCGGCACGCGCAGCTACACGATCAACATCGTGCTCGGCGCGGCGGCGGTACCGGTGCCGGCGCTGTCGACGCTGATGCTCGCGCTCTTGACGCTGCTCGTCGCCGGCGCGGCGTGGTTCTTCGGCAACCGTCGCATCGCCTGACGTAAAGCCCTCTCCCCGCAAGCCTGCGGGGGAGAGGGTTGGGTGAGGGGGCGAACGCCCCGGTTCTCCAATACAGCAACGCAGCGCGATGCGCTTGTCTCCTCCGCTCTACGGGTCTCCGCAAGAGATCGCGTTGCAGGTCAGCCCGTGCTTTCAACCGCCGCTCGCAACCCTCTTCCCGTTCTCATCCTCGCCGCACTGACTGCGCTCGCATCCGCCTGCGCCACCGCGCCGAAGAACCCGGCGGCCGTCCGCGCGAAATTCGCGCAGCCGGCCTGCCCCGACGTGCGCATTCCGGCATCGGAAAAATTCACGGCGACGCCGTTCGACACCGGCCTGCCGGCCAGCGGCCAATGGCGCGACGGCTTCGATCTCGCCGACATGAACGGCGACGGCATTCTCGACGTCGTGCACGGTCCGCCGCGCAAAGGCAAACCCCTGCCCGCGATCTTTCTCGGCGACGGCCACGGCCGCTTCGCGTGGTGGTCGCAGGCGCACTTTCCGCCGCTGCCGTTCGACTACGGCGACGCCAAGACGGGCGACCTCAACGGCGACGGCCGGCGCGACCTCGTCATCGCCTCGCATCTGCGCGGCGTCGTCGCGCTGGTCTCCGAGGGCGACGGCCACTACGCGCCGTGGGGCGAAGGCCTCGCGTTCGACGTGCCCGAACGCCACGTCGACACGCCGCTGTTCACGTCGCGCAATCTCGCGGTCGTCGACTGGGACGGCGACGGCAAGCCCGACATCCTCGCGCTGAACGAGGGCCCGACGCGCTACGCGACCGGCACGCCGGCCCAGGCGCTCGCGCTGTGGGTCAACCGCTACGGCTACTGGGATCGTGCGCAGCCGGAAAATCCGTTGCAGACGTTCGGCGATTCGCTCGCGGTGGGCGACGTCGACGGCGACGGGCGTCCCGACGCGCTGCTCGGCACGCAGGTGGCAGGCTCGCGCCTCGTGCTGCAGATCGGCGACGCGAAGGGCTATCACTCGCGCGAGCTGCGCTCGCTGCCGCTCGACGCCGCGGTCACCGCGGTCGCGCTGCACGATTTCGACCGCGACGGCCGCGCCGAGGCGCTCGTCGCGCCGCGCGCCGTCGACGGCAGCCGCTTCTGCATGTCGCTCCATCACGTGGCGTTCGACGCCGCGGCGGACGAACGCGACCTGCCGCTGTGGGGCGAAGCCTCGCGCGACCCGATCTCGGTCATCGCGACCGGCGACGTCGACCGCGACGGCCGCGACGACATCGTCGCGGTGCGGCAGGGCGGGCAGATCCTCTTCTTCGCCGGCCGCAAGGGCGGCTTCTCGCACGACCTCGCGCTCGCGCCCGAACCCGACCTCGTCGACTGCGCGGCATACGACGCCAGGCTCGCCGACCTCGACGGCGACGGCGCGCCCGAGCTTCTCGTCAGCTACGCCGGCGACGACATCGGCACCGGCACCAACCGCTGCCGGTCCGGCGGCGGGTTTCGCGCATGGAGGCTCGGCACGCGTTGATAGTTCGGACGATGTTTTTTCGATAGCAGATTCGGTGCCCAGGGGAAAAACATGAAGACCAGAATCCAGCCAGGCCGCCGGCTGGCGGCGGTGCTGCTCGCACTCGCCGCGTCGCCGGCATTCGCCGCGATCGGCACGATCGACAACACGCCCGGCGCGACGCTGCTGTATCCGCATTTCGAGGTCGACGCGAACGACGCGAACGGCATCAACACCGTGCTGACGCTGCAGAACTCCAGCGCGACTGCGATCCTCGCGAACGTCGTGCTGTGGACCGACTACGGCCTGCCGACCGCACACTTCAACGTGTACCTGACCGGCTACGACCAGCAGGCGATCGACCTGCGCACGATCTTCCGGCGCGTGCCGCCGCGCACCGCGTCAGACGGACAGGACCCGAACGACACGATCTCGCCGCAGGGCCGGTTCTCGCAGGACATCAACTTCGCCAGCTGCAGCGGCCTCCTGCCCGACGCCCCGCTGCCGATCAGCGCGAATCTCGCCGCCGCGCACAGCGGCCAGGCGTCGATCGACTACTTCAACGGCCAGTGCGGCGCGCGCAATCTCGGCGACGGCATCGCGCGCGGCTATGTCACGGTCGACACGGTCAACCAGTGCACGACGGCCGTTCCCGGCGCGCCCGGCTACTTCGTCAACGGCGGCGCCGGCATCGCGACCCACCAGAACGTGATGTACGGCGACTACGTGATCGTCGATCCGGCACGCCGCTCGACGACGAGCGAGACGGCCGTGGCGATCGAGGCCGATCCGACCAACCCGCTGACGAGCGGCGGCGCGAACAAGCAGACGTTCTACGGCCGCCTCGTCGGCTTCACCGCGGCGGACAACCGTGAGCCGCTGCCGACCGCCTGGGCCGGCCGCGCCTCGGCCGGACGCACCGACGTCGACTACTGGCGCGATCCGGGTGTCGCGGTCGCGCCGTTCGCCTGCGGCGGCGCGCCCGCCGGCCTGCCGGCCGGCCAGAAACACGCGGTGCGCTTCAACGACGCCGGCACGCAGACGGGCGCCGGCGCGGGAGACCTGTTCCCGTTCGGCGGGGGCACGACGACCGGTTCGGTCCTCGGCGTCGTCGACTCGCTCGGCTGGCTGTTCGTCAACGCCAACCTCACCGCGCCGAGCGGCCCGCTCGGCTTCGTACGGCAGTCGTGGCTGACGTTCCGGCAGGTGCCGCGCGGCATGGCGCCGGGCGGCGGCACCTACACCGTCCCGGGCATCCAGCTCGGCAACGCCGCCACCGGCGACGACCCGACTCCGTAAGGAACCGACGATGAAGACGATGAAAACCACCGCCTCGCTCGTCGGCCTCGCGACCGCCCTCCTCCTCGGCGCGAATGCCGCGCAGGCGACGATCGGCGCGCTCGACAACGTGCCGGCCGCGACGCTGCTGCTGCCTTATTTCGACGTCGACCCGGCCAATCCCGCCGCGTCGCGCACCGTGCTGACCGTCGGCAACCGCGCGACGACCGAGACCCTCGCCAACGTCGTGCTGTGGACCGACCGCGGCGTGCCGACGTACCGCTTCAACGTGCGCCTGCCGGCGAACGGCGTCGCCGAAATCGACGTCGCGGAACTTTTTGCCAACGGTACTTTGCCGCAAACCGCGGCCGGCGGCTTCGCCTCGTGCGCGGCGAGCCTGCCGCCGGCGCCGCTCGACGCGGCGACGCTCGCGGGCCTGCGCAACGCGCATTCGGGACAGGCGTCGACGCTGCTCGGCGGCCAGTGCGGCAGCACCGCGCTCGGCGACGCGCACGCGCGCGGCTACGCGACGATCGACGTCGTGGCCAGTTGCGCCCCGGCCGTGCCCGGCGACACCGGCTACTTCGTGCAGGGCGGCGCCGGCATCGCGCGCAACGCGAACGTGCTGTGGGGCGAGCAGTCGACGTTCAACGTCGCAACCGGCACGGCGATCGGCGACGCGCTCGTGCACATCGAAGCCGACGGCGCGAACGCGGCGACCACCGGCGCGTCGTACACGTTCTACGGCCGCCGCAACGCCGGCAGCAGCGCGGACAACCGCGAACGCCTGCCGACGCGCTGGATGGGCCGCTATTCGCTGCAGGACACGATCTTCCGCACGCAGGCGCAGGTGTGGCGCGATCCCGGCGCGGTCGCGCCGTTCGCGTGCGCGGCGCCGCCGGCCGGCCTGTCGCAGTACGAGGTCATCGCGTTCGACCACCAGGAAGAGGTCTCCGACATCAGCCAGGCCACGACGCTGCCGCTCGCGGCGCAGTCGGTGAACCTCGCCGACCCGGCGCGCTCGACGATCCCGTACGCGCAAGGCTTCGTGTTCTACAACCTCAACCTCGCCGACGACGTACCGCCGTTCGCGCGCGACAACCAGAGCCACGTCAGCCACGTCTACTCGGCGCTGAGCGGCGATTCGGGCAAGTCGGCCGTCTGGCCGAGCCCGCTCGACTACAACCTCAACGTCGCTCTGCGCCTGTGTTCCGACGGCATCGACAACGACGGCGACGGGCTGATCGACTGGCCGAACGATCCGGGCTGCTCCGGTCCGAACGACACCAGCGAAGGCGCGATCTGCTCCGACGGCATCGACAACGACGGCGACGGCCTCGCCGACTACCCGGCCGACCCGGGCTGCGGCGCGCCGTCATGGGACATCGAAAACCCCGAGTGCAACGACGGCGCCGACAACGACGGCGACGGCCAGACCGACTTCCCGAACGACCCCGAGTGCTCGACCGCGCACGACCGCATCGAGAGCTTCACCTCGCCGTGCGACGACGGCATCGACAACGACAACGACGGCCTCGTCGACTGGCCGGCCGACCCGGGCTGCCTGTCCGTCAACTATCCGCGCGAAAACTACGGGCAGTGCGACGACGGCATCGACAACGACGGCGACGGCCTGATCGACTATCCGAACGATCCGGGCTGCACCAGCCCGACCGATCCGATCGAATCGCCGCCCGTTTGCAGCGACGGCCTCGACAACGACGGCGACGGCCTCGTCGACTTCCCGGCCGATCCGGGTTGCGTGAGCGCGCTCGGCAACACCGAATCGCCGCAGTGCAGCGACGGCACCGACAACGACGGCGACGGTCTCGTCGACTTCCCGAACGACCCGGGCTGCACCGGTCCGTCCGATCCGCAGGAAGGCGGCCCGCAGTGCGACGACGGCGTCGACAACGACGGCGACGGCCTCGTCGACTTCCCGAACGATCCCGGCTGCGCCGACCAGTACGCCAGCAACGAAGCGCCGCAGTGCAACGACGGCACCGACAACGACGGCGACGGCCTCGTCGACTTCCCGAACGATCCGGGCTGCGCGGCGGCGTCGAGCACCAACGAGCGGCCGGGCTGCAACGACGGCATCGACAACGACGGCGACGGCCTCGTCGACTTCCCGGCCGATCCGGGCTGCCCGAGCGCATCGGCGAACAACGAGAACACGCCGCAGTGCGGCGACGGCCTCGACAACGACGGCAACGGCCTGATCGACTACCCGCTCGATCCGGATTGCCAGAGCGCGTTCGACCAGACCGAAGCGCCGGCGTGCGGCGACGGCGAGGACAACGACGCCGACGGCGCGGTCGACTATCCGGCCGACCTCGGCTGCCAGAGCGCGACCGACCAGACCGAACTCGACGGCGGCATCGTGCCGCAATGCGCCGACGGCATCGACAACGACGGCGACGGCGACGTCGACTACCCGGCCGACACCGGCTGCGCCAACGCGGCCGACGACGTCGAATTCGCCGTGACCGGCAACGGCGGCATCACGATCGTCGTCACGCCGGCGACGCTCGCGAGCGGCACGGTCAGTCTGCCCTACCCGGCCGTCGTGCTGGCGGCATCGGGCGGCCTGTCGCCGTACACGTTCGCGGTCACCGCGGGCGCGCTGCCGCCGGGCATGACGCTCGCGCCGGACGGCACGCTTTCGGGTACGCCCTCGCAGGTCGGCGCGTTCGCGTTCACCGTGACGGCGACCGACCTCAACGACTTCACCGGCACGCGCAACTACGTGCTGACGATCGGCCTGCGCTCGCTCGCGACGCCGGTGCCGTTCGTCTCGCCCGCGACGCTCGCGCTGCTGGCACTGGCGTTCGCGTTCGCCGCGTATGCCGCGCGACGACGCCGCGCGTAAAGCCACGCGACGATCCATCGAGCCCCCGGGAAACCGGGGGCTTTCGTTTATGCTGGTGCGCCGCCACCGGAAACCTCCGCAATGCCGATCCGATCGCTGCTGCCGGCCGTGACGTTCGCCGTGCTCGTCGCCGGCTGCGCCGCGACAACGACGAAACCGCGAACCGACGCCGATCCGGTCGCAGAACGCGCGCGCGCCGCGCAGCCGGCGTGCGCGGCGTCGACCGTCGCCGCGCAACCGCGCTACGCCGCCGAGCCGTACGACAGCGGCCTGCCGGCGGCCGGCCAGTGGCGCGACCGCTTCGACGTCGCCGACATGAACGGCGACGGGATCGCCGACATCGTGCACGGCCCCGCGCGCAAGAGCCGCGGCACGCCCGCGATCTTCCTCGGCGACGGCGCGGGACATTTCTCCTTGTGGAAAGACGCGCATTTCCCGGCGCTGCCGTACGACTATGGCGCGATCGTCGCCGCAGACTTCAACCGCGACGGCCGCGCGGACGTCGCGCTCGCCGCGCATCTGCGCGGCTTCGCCACGCTCGTCGCCGACGGCGGCGGGCAGTTCGCGCCGTGGGGCGAAGGCCTCGCACTGTACGCGCCGACGCAGACCGTCGACACGCCGATCTTCACGTCGCGCAACCTCGCGGCGGTCGACTGGAACGGCGACGGGGCGACCGATCTCGTCGCCTTGAACGAAGGCCCGTCGCGTTTCGTCGCCGGCACGCTGCGCGAAGCGTTCGCCATCTGGCTCAACCGCAACGGCGGCTGGGAACGCGTACGGCCGGAGAACGCCCTCGACACGTACGGCGACGCGCTGGCGATCGGCGACATCGACGGCGACGGCCGCCCCGACGCGCTGATCGGCACGCAGGTGCCCGGCATGCGCATGACGCTGCTGATGAACGACGGCCGCGCGTACCGGCCCGCCGAGCTGCGCTCGGTGCCGCTCTCCGCGACGGTCAGCGCCGTCGCGCTGCACGACTTCGACGGCGACGGCCGCGCCGAACCGGTGGACGCGTCGCTCGCGGTCGCCGGCGGGCGCTGGTGCGCGTCGCTGCAGCACGTCGCAATACCGGCGCGCGGCGGCGAACGCTACACCGTGCTGTCCGGCGACGCGTCGCGCGATCCGTTCGTCGCGATCGCCGTCGGCGACGTCGCGGGTTCGGGCCGCGGCGGCGACGTCGTCGCCGTGCGCGCGAGCGGCGGCGCGTTCGTGTTCCGGCGCGAACGCGACCGCTTCGTGCGCGACGTCGACATCGCCCCGCCCGAGCGCTACGCGCACTGCCACGCGTTCGACGCGAAGCTCGTACCGGTGCGCGGCGGCGCACGGCTCGTCGTCAGCTACGCTGGCGACGACGACGGTTCGGGCGGGCCGCAGTGCGCCGGCGGCGGCGGATTCGCCGCGTGGACGCTCGCGCCGAAGGACGCGCCGTGAGCGCCGCTCGCGACCGAGCGATCGTCTGGGCGATCGGCATCGCGCTCGTCGGCAGCGCCTGGCTGCTCGACCCCGGTGCGCAAGCGGGCTTCGACGCGCCCAAGCGCTTCGCCGTGCTCGCGGCGGCGGCGTTCGGACTCGTGGCGCTCGCCTGGCCGCTCGCGCTGCCCGCGTGGCGCGCGTGGTCGCGGCCGGCGCGGCTCGCGGCCCTGTTCGCCGCGCTCGCGGCGGTCGGCCTCGTACTGGCGACGATCGCGGCGGAGCAGCCCGACGTCGCCCGCGACGCCTTGCGCACGCTCGCGCTGTACGCCGTGTTCGTGCCGCTCGGCGCGGCGCTGGCGTCGAGTACGCGCGTCGCCGCGGTCGCCGCCGTCGCGATCGGCGTCAACGCGCTGCTGTCGCTCGCGCAGGCCGGCGGCCTCGCATTGCCGATTCCCCTCGCGCAGCTCGGCGGGCGCTACCCGACCGGTGCGCTGCTCGGCAACGAAGCCTACGTCGCGATCGCGTGCGCGCTGCTCGCCGCGGCCTGCGTCGCGGTCGCGCTGAACGCGACGTCGCGGCGCGTGCGGTTCGGCGCGATCGCGCTCGTCGCCGTCGCCGTCGCGACGATCGCGGTCAACCGGCAGATCACCGCATCGGTCGCGCTCGCGGCCGGCGTCGTCGCGATCGTCGCGGTGCGCTTGAACGCGGGCAGGCTCGTGCCGGTCGGCGCCGGCATCGTCGCGCTCGCGCTCGCGACGGCCGCCGTGCCGGTCTTGCGCGGCGCGACGTGGGGCGCGCTGCCGTTCGGCGTCGAGACGTACCAGCGCACGACGACGTACCGGCTCGGCGCGTGGGCCGCGGCCGACGAAATGATCGCGGCGCGCCCGTGGACCGGCTACGGGCCGGGAAGCTACGCGGCGCAGGCGCAGCCGCACCGGCTCGCCGCCGAGCTGCGCCTGCGCGAACGCCTCATTCCGCCGCCGCCGTCGTCGGCGTTCGTCTACGCGCACCAGGACTATCTGCAGCTCGCCGCCGAAGCGGGCCTGCCGACGCTCGCCGTCCTGCTCGCATCGCTCGCGCTCGTGCTCGGGCGATTGCTGAGAATCGCGCGTTCGCCGGGGCCGCCCGAAGCGCTCGCGCTCGTCGGCGTGCTCGTCGCCGGCGCGGTCGCGGCGCTCGCGTGGTTTCCGCTGCAGATTC
The DNA here is from genome assembly GCF_025717065.2 of Tahibacter soli. Classification (GTDB taxonomy): domain Bacteria; phylum Pseudomonadota; class Gammaproteobacteria; order Xanthomonadales; family Rhodanobacteraceae; genus Tahibacter; species Tahibacter soli. Next base: position 199,109 of record NZ_JAOVZO020000019.1, read on the forward strand.
CGCTCGTCGCGGTCGTGCTGCTGGTCGCGGCGGGGCGCGCCTGGCGCGTCGTCGCGGAGGATCGCGCATGAAGCTCGTCGTACGCATCGTCGTCGTGATCGTCGCGGCGTTGCTGCTGTGGCCGGAAGTGCCGCGCTATCGCGCCGAACGGCTGCTCGCCGACGCGAACGCGCGGCTCGAACGCGTGCTGCGCGGCGCGGAACCGGCGGCGACGGCCGTCGCGTCGGTGCAGGCGGCCGACGATGCGGCACGCCGCGCGGCGGAAGGACTGCCGCCGGAGCCGAGGCCGGCGCTCGCGCGGTCGATCGCGCTGATCATGACGCGGCAGCCCGACGCGGCGGTCGCGGTGCTGAACGACGCGATCGCGCGCGGCGAACGGCCGGAGCTGACGATCAACCTCGGCCGCGCCCGCGCCGCGCTCGGCGACGAAGCGGGCGCGCGGCGCGCGTACCTGCGCACGGCGTGGGCGGCGCCGAGCGCCGTCGGCACGCTGCCGCAGTCGATGCGGCAGTCGGTGCTCGACGAGGTGGCGGCGCTCGAGGCGAAGCTGCGGGCGGGCGAGCTGCGCGAAGTGCCAGCGCTGTAGCGCACGCGCTCGCGGGTGCCCGGCGACGCGTCCGCATCGGCACGTCGATGTGCGAAGCTGCGGGCATCGCACACCCGGAAACCGACATGCACGGCAAGAACCTCGCACGAACGGCCGCCGCCGCGATGATGCTCGCACCGATCGGCGCGGCGCTCGCGGACGAACCGTTGTCCGCGCAAGACCCTTGCAATTTTCACGCGTCGATGCCGCTGCTCGAACGCGGCGTTTACGACAATTACACTTACGCGGAAAGAGCGCACGATGCGGCGACCGAGAGCGCCCGGCTGGCCGCGGGCGTGCGCATCGAGATCGTCAGCAGCGGCTGCGTCGACAGCAGCGCGCGCACCTACACGCTGACCTATACCGGCACCGCACTGCCCGAACGCACGCTCGCGCAATGGGCCGGCGTCGCGCAACACGAGCTCGGCGCGCTGCGGCTCGCCGAGGGTGCGAAGGACGAGACGCGCGGCATCGTCGCCTACGCAGGCGCCGTTGCGGCGGCGCGCGAGACCGGCGACAAGGTCGTGCGCTGCGCCGACGACACGGCGCCGACCGACGGTGAATGCGCCTGGCGCACCGGCGGCAGCCGCGGCATCGAAGTTCGCCGGGAACCGGGCGGCGTTCGGGTCGTTCTTACCGAAGAGAGCAGCCGCTGACGCGACGACCGCAGGCAGTATCCGTCGCGCGAGGCGCCGACGATCGCGCGGATAGCGCCGCACATCCACCACGCGCAAGCTATCAACGCCACGGCGCCGAGCCCGATCGCAACGCCGCGGCCGCCGGTTCGAGTTCGCCATGAGATTTTCTCTGTCGATGGTTGACGGGAACGCCGCGCCGGGCGCCGCACCGGGGTCGGGCCGGTGCGGCGCGCGCGCTCAGTTGAAACCGCTCTGGAATATTCGGTCCAACTGCGCATTGCCCGTCGCGAAGCACGTGCCGATCTCCGACGTGTTGCCGGCGGCGTCGGTCGCGGCAAGGCCGATCAGCGGATTGCCCGAGAGCGTGGGCAGAACGACGTTGATCTTCAGCGCGCCGGCCGGTGCCGGCAGCGTCACCTGCGCGGTGCCGATGAATGCCTGGGCATGCGGCCGGCCACCCGCCGGCGTCGTGTTGTCGCATCGCGGCGAGAAATACGCGTCGATCCGGTACGTGCCGGGCGGCGCGTCGAGCGAGGCGCTCACCGTGGCGGCGACATCGGTGACCGAAGCGCCCGACGCCGCCCCGATCAGCAGCGCGGTCGCGATCGGAAAATTCTGCAGATGGTTGGCGCCGTCGTCGCCGTCGCCCGCGTCGTTGGCCAGCGGACCCGCGGCGCCCAGGTCGATGTCCATGCCGTTGTTGCTGGCGCCGTTGTCATAGATGAGATTGGTGCGCACCGCGTTGTTGCTGCCGCTCTCGATCAGCACGCCGCCCTGCAGCATGTTGCGGATGGTGTTGGCGTAGAAGCTGCCGCTGACGTTGCTGGCAGCCGGCGCGCCGATGGTGTTGTTGCTGCCGTTGCCGCTCACGCGCACGCCGGCGCCGCTGAAGAAACCGCCGCCGCCGAGCGTGTAGCCGATGCGGTTGCGCTGGATCACGTGATGGCTGCTGCCGTTGATCCAGATCGCGTCGTTGCTGTTGCCGACGATGCGGTTGCGGTCGACCAGGCAGCCGCTGCCGGCGAGGTTGATGCCGGTGAAGTTCGGGAGCGCGGTGTTGCCGTTCGCCGCGACGCCGATGAGATTGTTGACGATCTGGCAGCGGTCGGTGCTGCTCGACACGGTGCCCGCGACGTTGATGCCCGAGAAATCGGCCCCGCCGATCACGTTGCGGTCGGCCAGGTTGTTGCCGCCGACGATCAGGCTGCCGCTCGCGTTGACGCCGATCGAGATGGCCGAGAGGCTCGCGCCCGGCAGCGGCACGCCGGCGACGCTGCCGCCGAACTGGTTGCCGGCGATCACATGGTTGCTGCCGCCCAGCAGCATCACCGGCTGGCTGAAACCGCCGAGGCCGACGCCGCGCAGGGTCAGCGAGCCGACCGTCGCGCCCGCGGGCACGTTGAAGCCGTACGGCAACGTGCCGCTGGCGGGCTTGAGCACCACGCACAGGTCGGCGTCGAACGTATCGGCGCTGGCGTTGACGCTGGACCCGGGCTGCGTCGTGCCGTCGACGATGACCGGCGTGAGGATCTGCGGCAGCGCGCTCGCCAGCGCGATCGTGCGCGGGCAGTTGCCCGGAATGTTGAACGTTATGGTTGCGGGGTTCGACGACACGTTCGCCTGCGTGATCGCGTCGCGCAGCGAACCGACGCCGCTGTCGGCCGTGGTGATCACCGAATACTGCGTGGCGTCGTTGAACGCCGATTCGAACGCGCCGCGGTCGGGCGCGCTGCCGAGCCAGCGCGTGTGACCGAGAATATCGGTCGCCGACAATCCGCCCGGGAAGATCGCGGTGCCGGAGTTCACGGCGGTCGAATCGCCCTGCAGCAGGTAATTGCCGCTGAAGGGATCGACCCATAGCGGCGTCGTCTGTATCGCGGCCACGGTCGTGCCGGCCGCGCCGTTGCGGTTGAGCGAGAAGAACGTGCTGTTGATCATGTTGATGGTGGCCATCGAGACCGAATCGATCCCCGCGGTCTGCACCGACGACCACACGATGCTGTTGGCGAACGATGCGTCGCCTTCATGCGTGCTCGCGTCGCCCTCGAGGCAGAGCTGCCGATTCGGCGCGACGTCGATCGTGCTGTTGTTGACGAGCAGCGTGCCGCCTTCCACGAGGTTGACGATCTGCGCGCAGGTGCCGATCGGCATGCCCGAGGGCATCTTGTCGACCAGCACGTTGTCGAGCGTGACCGAACCGCCGCCGAAAGCGACGAAGTCCAGGGTGGCGCTCGATGCCGGGACGCCGCCGATATGCGTGCGGCTGACCTGGATCGTGCCCTGGTCGCCGAACGTGCCGGCGTATATCCGGAACGGATTCGCGTTGACGATGCTCAATCCGTCGATCGCGACGAGGTTGTCCGAGGTTTTGTTCTGCTGCAGGTGGAGCGCGCCTCCCGACATGTCGATGACGGTTTCGTAGGCGTTGACGATCGCCTTGCGCGCGCTGCAGTCGGCGTTGTAGCCGCCGAGCAGCGTCGTGGGCCGCGGCAGGTCGACGAAGCGGCCGGTCAACGGGTACGTACCGGTCGCGAAGCGCAGGGTGACGGCGTCGGGCGAGGCAGCCGCGATCGACAGCGCCGCGTCGAGCGTCGCGTTGGAGTTGACGCACAACGCGATCGCCTGGGCGGCTTTGCCCGACACGATCGACACCAGCGCGAACGACACCGACAGCAGTCGGCACGCGAGCCGCGAACCGCGGCGCAAAACGACGGAGAAACGGGACGACATGATGGCCTTCCGGAAGTCGGGCGGATTGCCCATGTCGTTCCAGTACGAGATTCGCCCGGCAAGGGGACACGCCGGCCGCGCGATCGCGCCTCGCCCCCGTCGTCGCGCAACGTCGTATCGCGGGCACCCGTCCGTTGTCCCGCCGCGCGCCGTTTTTCGGTATACGTGTCGGGAAGCCGCCCGGCGTCCGTCCACGAGCACCGCATGACCTCCCCACCGATGGACGCGCTGCGCTGGCAGCGCCTGCGCGCCTGGCTCGACCGCGGCCTCGATCTCGACGCGAGCGAGCACGCGGCGTTCGTCGCCGGGCTGCCGGCCGGCGACGCCGACCTGCGCGACGAACTGCATCGCCTGCTCGCCGAGCATGCGCGGACCGACGCGCGCGCGTGGGAAGATCCGGTCGCATTGGCGGCCACGCGTCTTCTCGGCGCGACGCCGGCGGCGCGCGACGACGATCGCGAGCGCGTCGGCGGCCAGATCGGGCCGTACCGGCTGCTCGAACTCATCGGCACCGGCGGCATGGGCGCGGTGTATCGCGCCGAACGCAAGATCCAGCGCTTCACCCACCGCGTGGCGCTCAAGGTGATGCGCCTCGGCATGACCTCGCCCGCGATGCGCGAGCGCTTCGAGCGCGAGCGGCAGATTCTCGCCGGCCTCGTGCACCCGAACATCGGCACGCTGTTCGAAGGCGGCGAAACGCCCGAGGGCCAGCCCTACTACACGATGGAATACGTCGAAGGCATGGCGATCACCGAGTTCTGCCGCGAACGCGACCTGCCGCCGGAGCGGCGCGTGGGGCTGCTGATCGACGTCGCGACGGCGCTCTCGCACGCGCACCAGAATCTCGTGGTCCATCGCGACATCAAGCCCTCGAACATCCTCGTCACGGCCGACGGACGCGTCAAGCTGCTCGACTTCGGCATCGCCAAGCTCGTGGGCATCGAGGAAGCCGATACGCACGCCGGCTTCGGCCCGATGACGCCCGAGTACGCGGCACCGGAACAATTCCACAATGCACCAGTTACGGTGGCTACCGACGTCTACCAGTTCGGCGTTTTGTGCTTTCGCGTGCTGACGGGCAGCCTGCCCTATCGCGCGAGCGTGAGCGACGGCCTCGCCTGGGCGCAGGCCGTCAGCACCGAAGAGCCGCAGCTGCTGGCACGCGCGCTCGACGCGACGCACGCGTGGAAAGCCGCGCCGAACCTCTCGCGGCTGCGGCGCCGGCTCAGCGGCGATCTCGATGCGATCGTGCGCAAGGCGCTCGCCAAGGCGCCGGCCGAACGCTACCGCTCGATCGACGCGATGGGCGCCGATCTCGATGCATTCCTGCGCGGGGCGCCGGTAAGCGCGCGCGCGCCGAGCGCCGCCTACCTGCTGCGGCGCTTCGTACGCCGCCACCGCTATGCCGTCGCCGCCGGCGCGCTGGCCGCGCTGCTGCTGGTCGGCGCCACGGCGTTCAGCCTGCGCGCGGCGCGCACGGCGCAGTTGCACGCGCATCGCGCGGACGTCGCGAACCGCTTCCTGCTCACGGCGCTCGACATCACCGACGTGTTCAGCGGCGCCAACCGCGGCGACTACACGCTCTCCGAAGTGATCGAGCGCGCGGTGGCGCAGGCGCGTTCGGCCCTGCGCGACGAACCCGAGGTGCGCGCCGACGTGCTGAGCCAGCTGAGCCTCGCGCTGCAGCATCGCGGCAAGGTCGACGCCGCGCTGTCGGCCGCGGCCGAGGCCTACGCGCTGCGCTTCGACGCCGCGGGCTCCGAGCCTCTGGATCTCGCCATCGTGAGCCAGCAGCTGGCCAGCCTGGAAATCGAGATGGGCCGTCTCGACGACGCCGCGCGGCACCTCGACGATGCGGTGCGCGAACTCGAACGCGCCGGCCGGCAGGAGCGGCGCATGATTCAGGCGCACACGAGCCACGGCAAGCTTGCGAGCCTGCGCGGCGATGCCGAGGCGTCGCTGCGCCGGTACCGGCTGGTGCTCGATCTGCGCCGCGCGCTGCCGGGCGACAACGACGCCGACATCGCGATGGACTACGGCAATCTCGGGACGGGCCTTTACAACCTCAGCCGCTTCGCCGAATCGCGCGACGCGTTCGAGCAGGCGCTTTCGGTGGCGCGTACGCACCTGGGGCCGCAGCATGCGCGCACGGCATTCCTCGAATGCGGCCTCGCCGCGGCGCTGACGCAGCTCGCCGAGTTCGACGCGGCGAGCGCGCTGCTCGATCACGCCGATGCGATCTTGCAACCCGACGGCGCGAGCGCGACGCCGAGCGCGGTCAACACCGAGCACGTGCGCGCCGCGATCGACTTCTACCGCGGCGACTACGCGAGCGCCCTGCGGCACTCCGATGCGGCACTGGCGCGGATGCGCGGCGCGAGCCCGGTGAGCGGCGCCGGCATGCTGATCATGCGCGGACGCATCGAACTGGCGCTCGGCGATACCGACGCGGCGCGGCGCAGCCTGGGCGAATCCGAAACGCTGTTCCTCGCCGACGGGCGCGGCGACCACGCGCAACGCTGGTACGCCCACGGCCTGCTCGGGGCCACGGCCGGCGACGCGCGCCTGGACGAGGCGCTGCGAAAGCTGCTGGAGCCCGGCCGTCATGCCGGGTTCGAGCTGGCCGACCTGTCAGCGCGTGCCGGCACGGCCGCGCGGCAGCGCGGCGACGGCGCCGAGGCGCTGCAAGCCCATCGACGCGCGGCAAACCTGCAGCGGCAGACCGGCTGGCTGGGTGCGCTGGGGCAGGCGCACGCGCAGGCCGAACTCGCGCTCGACGCACTCGCACCCGGGGCCGACACCGCGGCGCGGGCCGAGGCGCCCGCGCTGCGCGCGCGCAGCATCGCAACGCTCGAACGCGTCGCGCCGCGCGATGCGATGCTGGCGGCCCTGAAGGCCGCGGCGCCCTGACGTCAGACGCCCTGGCGAATCGCGTCGCCGAGAAACGCGCGCGCGATCGACCAGTGGCGCTTGGCGGTGCGCTCGCTCACGCCGCGTACCCGCGCGATCTCGTTGAGCGGCAGGCCGACGAACGAATGCCATTCCACGAGCTGCGCGAGCTCCGGATCGAACGCCTTGAGTCGGACGAGGGCCGCATCGAGCGCGACGAGTTCGTCGAGCGGCTTGTCCGCCTGTTCGATACGGTCCGTGAGCTCGGTGCGCACGAGGCCGCCGCCGTGCCGCGGCGCGGCCTTGCGGATCGATGCGTCGACGATGATCTGCCGCATGGCCTGGGCGATCACGTTGTAGAAATGCGCGGTACCCTGGATTTCGCCGCTGCCGCGCGCGAAGCGTATCCACGCCTCGTGCAGCAGCGCCGTGGGGTTGACGGTCAACCCGGCCTGCGCGCGCCGCAGATGGCCGCGCGCGACGCGCTTCAATTCGTCGTACACCAGCGCGAACAGCCGCTCCTGCGCCGCGGGATCGCCGCGATCGAGGCCGGCCAGCAGATCGGTCAACTCGGGTCGGCTCATCGGCGGCGGGGTGCGGCGGCGGAGCCGTGAGTGTAGCCGCGCGCGGCGCATCGCAGCGCACGATACGCCCCGCGGCGGCGAATCCGCGTACGACCGCCGCGGGTTCGCCTGCGCGTCAAGGCCGCGCGGAACCCGCCCGGGCGGCACTTGTCCACAATTTCTCAAGTTCCGACGCGGACCGCTCCCACCCGTGCCGCGCCTCGACGAACCGCCTCGCCTGTCGCGCGAGCCGCGCGGCGAACGCCGGGTCCGACATCAGTCGCTCGACCGCCGCCGCCATCGCGGCGCCGTCGTCCGCCACCAGCGCATGCTCGCCGTCGACCGCTTCGAGCCCCGCCGCCGACAGCGACGTCGCGACCACCGGCGTGCCGCTCGCCATCGCTTCGATCATCTTGAGCTGCTGCCCCGATCCCGCGCGCAGCGGCACGATCGCGACCGCGGCGCGCGCCAGATACGGATGCACGTCGGGCACCGGACCGACGAGTTCGATGCGCGCGTTATGACGCGCCAGCCGCGCGATCTGCGGCGACGGATTCGCGCCGACCAGGGTCAATCGCACGGCCGGCAGCAGCGGCAGCACTTCGCCGGCGAACCATGTCACCGCGTCGACGTTCGGGAAATAGCCGAGGTTGCCGACGAACACGAGTCCGTCGCGGCGCTCGTACGGCGCGAACGCGAACGCGTCGAGATCGACGCCGTTGCAGACGACGCGCAGATTGTCGATATCGCCGATCGCCGCGCGGTCGGTCGCCGAGCACACCGCCGCGAACGCGACCTTGCCGCACAGCGCGCGTTCGAGCGCCGGCAGACGCCGCGCATCGAGCCGCGCGAGCCAGCGCCACGGCACGCGATCGAGCGCCGCGCGGCGCGCCATGTTCAACGACAGCGCATCGACGAAGTCGACGACGCACGGCAGCGGCGCGAGCGCATCGACCGCGGCGTCCAGGCGCGCGAGCGCGACGTGCGCGACGTCGAAGCGCCCTCGCGCGACGAGCGCCGCAAGTTCGTCCGGCAACGCATCGTGCATCGCGACCTGCAGCGGCCGGCGGCCCGGCAGCGCCGCGAGCGCGCGCGCGGCCATCGCAAGGCGCGAGCGCGGCGCGACGATCACGCGTTCGCAGCAGCGCTCCACCGCGTCGCGCCAGCGCGGCGGCGGCGCGTTGCGGTCGAACGTCAGCAGCGTGATCTCGTGTCGTGTCGAGAGATGGCGTATCTGCTGCCACGCGCGCAGCTGATCGCCGTGCGCGAGCTGTCCGGGATAGCGATTGGTGACGAACAGTACGCGCATCGCGGCGATTGTCGACGGCCGCGTACACTCGCGCAATGAGAATTCTCATCGTCGCCACGAAGCCGCCGTGGCCGCCGCGCGACGGCGGTCGCCTCGTGCTCGCCACGACCGTCGACGGCCTCGTCGCCGCCGGCCACGACGTGGCGCTCGTTGCACCGGCCGATGTCGACGAGCCGCCCGACGCGCCGCCGCTCGCGCTGCTCGAACGCGTCCGCGTCGCGCGCCGCGGCTGGCTGTCGTCGGCGCTCGGCGCGTTCCTGAGCGGTCGCGCGCTGACCGTCGAGCGGCACGCGCACGACGCCGTTTCCGCCGCCGTTGGCGCGGCGATCGCGCGGTTCAGGCCCGACGTCGTGCATGCCGAGCAGTTGCAGGCGATCGCGAACGCCGGCCCCGCGCTCGCGCGCCGCGTGCCGCTGCTGCTGCGTATGCAAAATGTGGAATCTTCGCTATGGCGCCAGACCGCGCAGGCCCGCCGGCTGTGGCGCTGGCTCGCGTTCGAGGCCCGGCGGCTGCGCCGCGACGAGGCCGCCGCGAGCGCGTCGGCGCACGTCGTGACGTTGACGCGGCGCGACGCTGCGGCGCTGCGCGAGATCGGCGGCCGCGACGTCGCAGCGGTGCCGCCGGCCTTCCCGGCCGAACTGCCGGCCGGCGCGCCGGTCAACGGTGCGCCGGCCGTCGCCGTGGCCGGCAGCGCGGGCTGGTGGCCGAACCGCCAGGGCACGCGCTGGCTGCTCGACGAGGTGATGCCGCTGTTCGCGCGCACGTGTCCCGGCGCGCGCGTGCACGTCTACGGCGGCGAGCGCGTCGCGCGCGCCGGCGTCGACTGGCGCGCCGCGCCCGACGACGCGCGCGACGCGTTTCCGGCCGGCGCGATCGCCGCGGTGCCGCTCCTGATCGGCTCCGGTATCCGGATGCGCATCCTCGAAGCCTGGGCGCGCGGACTGCCGGTCGTCGCGACGAGCGTCGCGGCGGCGGGCCTCGACGTCGCATCGGGCCGCGAGCTGATCGTCGCCGACACGCCGGCCGCGTTCGCGCAGGCCATCGCCGACCTTGCGGCCGACGCGACGCTCGCGACGCGACTCGCCGACGCGGGCCGCGCCTATCTCGCGCGGCATCACGACCCGGCCGCGCAGACGCGCGCGCTCGTCGCCCAATACGCGTCGGCGCGTACACTCGACGCATGAAGATCGCCGTTATCGGGGGCAGCGGTCATATCGGCACGCGGCTCGTCGCCGCGCTCGCGCGGCACGGCCACGACGTGCGCGCCTACGCGACGTCGGCCGGCCGCGGCGAAGCCGCGCCGCTCGACGTGCGCGACGCCGATGCGCTGACGCGCGCGCTGACCGGCGCCGACGGTGCGATCAATCTCGCCGCGCCCCCGCCCGACGCGCGCGGCGCGGCGCTCCACGACGCGGTCACCGTCGGCGGCGCGACGAACCTCGTGCGCGCCGCCGCGGCGAACGGCGTCGCACGGCTCGCGTTCGTCAGCACCGTGGCCGTGTACGGACTCGACGCGCCGCTCGCGCGCGAGGACGCGCCGCTCGCGCCGTTCGACGACTACGGCCGCGCCAAGGCGCGCGCGGAGTCGATCTACGCCGCGTGGGCCGCGGCCGGCGCGAATCGCGACTTGACGATCGTGCGGCCGAGCGCCGTCTTCGGCGAGCACGGCGGCGGCAACGTGCGCGCCCTGATCGATCATCTCGCGCGCGAACGCTTCGTCATGGTCGGCGACGGCGCGAACCGCAAGTCGATCGCCTACGTCGGCAACCTCGCCGACTTCGTCGCCGCGCGGCTCGACGCCGCGGCCGGTGTACAGGTGTACAACTACGCCGACAAGCCCGATCTGTCGACGCGCGAACTGATCGCGAAAATCCGCGCGCTGCTGCCGGCGCCGGGCCGCGAGCCGGCGCACGTGCCTTACGCGCTCGCGCTCGCTGGCGGCTACGCGTGCGACGCGCTCGCGGCGCTCGTGCGGCGGCCGTTCGCGCTCGGCAGCGCGCGCGTGCGCAAGTTCCGCGCCGAAACCACGGTGAACGTCGACGCGGCGCTCGCCACCGGCTTCGTCGCACGCGTGTCGCTCGACGAGGCGCTCTCACGCACCGTCGCGAGCGTGCTCAAGGGGCCGTAATCTTGGTATCGACGCGGCGTATCTGCGTGCGCGCGCCGGCCGGCCACACGAGCGTCGCGCGGCCGATCAGATTGCGCCGGGGAATCGGCCCTTCGGTGCGGCTGTCGAAGCTCGTCGCGCGCTCGTCCCCGACGAAGTAGTACTGGTCGTACGCGAGTTCGACGTCGCCGTATTTCACCGCGTCGAGCGGCATGTCGGCAGCGTCGGACGGCGGCGGCACGGGCTTGTCGCCGACGCGCAGGCCGTGCGCGTCGATCCGCACGCGCTCGCCCGGCAGCCCGACGAGGCGGCGCACGAGCCGCGTGCCGGGCTTCGTCGTCGATTCGTACGCGACGAGATCGCCGGCGCGCAGCGCCTTGATCGTCGCCTCGCGCGTGTCGACGACCGCGACGTCGCCGCGCGCGAGCGCCGGCGCCATGCCGGCCGCGGCGACGCGATGCAGCGTGAAGCCGAACAGCTGCGCACGCCACTGGCCCGACGCGGCGTACAGACCGGTCGTCAGCACGCCGAAAACGAGATAGAAAATCCAATGGTTGTACCAGCGCGGCCGAAACCGCACGCGGCGTTCCGACGCGAGCCAGGCCGGCAGCACGGCGAGCGCGAACGCGAGCATCGCGAAGCAGCCGGCGGCGATCCACGCGCCGGCGACGATGTGCACGAGGCCGGTCTGCCCGAACACGATCGCGGCGAACAGATACACCATGATCAGCAGCAGCGCGATCGACAGCCCGCCCGCGTAGGCGAGCGCGACGAACGGAAACAGCGGCGTCAGCGCGAGCGCGGCGCGCACGTCGCGCGGGCGGTTGCCGCGCGGCGCGTCGTGCGGTTCGCCGGCGTCGGGCGGCGGCGTAGCGGTCAAGACGCGACGCCGCACATCGGCACAACGGCTATCGCTATTCGCATCGCCTCGCCTCCCCGCGTGACTGCGCGCCACCGTAAGCGCGGGGCCGATCAGGCGTCAAGCGCCGCCGCGGCGAGCGCGGCCACCGCGAGGTCCGAGCGCACGCCGGCCTCGTCGCCGTCGGAAAGAAACCACGCCGCCGACAGGCCCGCGTACGCGAGCACCCATTGCAAGAGGCGGCGCCGGCCGAGACCCGAGGCTTCGGCGACGACGTCGATCTGCCGCGCGAAGCGCGCCGGCCGCACGACGGTTTCGAGGTCGGGATTGCAGATCAGGTTGGCGTAGTCGTAGCCGCGGTCGCCGGCGACGCGCTTCGGATCGATCGCGAGCCAGCCGCGCGCGCCGAAATCGAGCACGTTGCGGTGGTGAACGTCGCCGTGCAGCGCGACCGTCTCACGCGGCTGCGCCAGGAGCTCGCGCGCGACCGTCGCGCTGCGCGCATAGAGACCGCCGTGTTCCGCGGCCGCCGGCCACAAGGCGGCGAACCAGTCGGCGAGCGCGACGAGGTTCGGCGGCGGCGCACCGCGATGCGCGTGCAGGCGCGCGATCGTCGCGCAGACGATGCGGCTGGCTTCGTCGTCGCGGCCGTCGCGCGCCATGTCGAGCAGCGACGTGGCGTCGCGCGCGCGCTCCATCACGAGCGCCGTGCCGTCGTATGCGTACACGTGCGCCGCGCCGTCGCCGTTCCACCACGCCATCAGCGCGCCGCCGATTTTTTCCTCGTCGTCGATCGCGACCTTGAGCATCGCCGCCTCGCCGCCGTAGCGCACGGGCAGAAGGCAACTGGACGGCGTGACGATCGCCTCGCCGTCGGCGACGAGGTTCCACTTGGCGATGTACGGGTCGAACATGCGGCGCTCCGGTCGTCGGGCCTCTACCGACCGACCTCGACGCGTCGAGTTCCACGCGGCGTTTGCGCGCATCGCGCCGGTCTAATTTGCGGCGAAGCGGCGCATGCGCGCGCAAATCGCCGCGGTGCGACGCGCCGCCGCGCCTAGACTTTCGCTCCCGGCGCGACGGCGCCCGAACCAGGATCGCACCATGCTCGACCACGTATCGCTCGGCTCGCACGACTTCCCGCGCGCCGTGAATTTCTACACCGACCTGTTCGCGACGATCGGCTATCGCCGCCACAAGCTCGACGAAAAAGAGGCCGCGTTCGGACCCGGCGACGAATGGACGTTCTTCGTCTATCCGGCCGCGGCGGACCAGGCCGTCACCGGCGCACGCATGCATCTGGCGTTTCGCGTCGCCGACCGCGCGACGGCGAACCGCTTTCATGCCGCGGCGCTCGAACTCGGCGGACACGCGCCGAACCCGCCGCGACCGCCGGCACACCGGCCGGAGTTCGGCGAGGACTACTACGGCGGGATGTTTCTCGATCCGGACGGGCATGCGATCGAGATTTTGACGCGGGGGAGTGAGTGTCGAGCCTCCCCTGCTCGTCATCCCGGCGGAGGCCGGGGGTGGTCTCAACCGGTCATTGCAACGCCTGTGCGAGTTTAAAAGCAGGCGTTCTGAATGCCAGCGTCTCTCGTGGACGTTGGTTCAGTCGTCGCGAAATCGCGTCGAGTTGAGTCTGTGTAAAGAGCGATAAATCGGCCTTGCGCGGCAAGTATTGGCGCAATAGCCCATTGGTGTTTTCGTTGGATCCGCGTTGCCACGGACTGCGGGGATCGCAAAAGTATACCGCCATGTCGGTGGCGAGAGTGAAGCGGGCATGGGCGGTCATTTCCGCACCACGGTCCCAAGTCAGCGAACCTCTGAGGGTTGCCGGCAAGCGCTTCATGCGACGAGCAAGGGCACGCACCACGGTCTGCGTGTCCTTGCCGGCCAGCTTGACCAGCATCACAAAACGAGAGTGGCGCTCCACCAGGGTACCGACATAGCTGTTGTTCGCCCCGCAGATCAAATCGCCTTCCCAGTGTCCTGGTACTGCCCGATCTTCGATCTGTGCGGGACGCTCGCTGATCGAAACCGCATCGGGAATCTGTCCTCGACCTTGCGGCACACGCTCGGCGTTGCGTGAGCGGCGCAGTTGTCGCTGTGATCGCAGATGCGTCATCAACTCCTTTTTCAGCGCGCCCCGCGCCTGAATGAACAAGGATCGGTAGATCGTCTCGTGCGACACACGCTGCTCCGGCTCATGCGGATGCTCAAGCTTAAGCCATTGGGCAATCTGGTTCGGCGACCAATCCTGTCGCAGCTTTGAGGCAACCTGATGCCGTAGTCGATGTGAGCGCGCCAGACGGCACACCTTCGGACGACGAGCCCGCTGCCACGCTCGCTCGTCGGCCAGCACCGCGCGATAACCCTGGCGTCCGCCGTGACGACCCACTTCGCGACTGATCGTGCTCGTTGGCCGGCCCAACTCGCACGCGATCTGTCGGAATGAGTCACCGGCAACAAGCCCTCGCGAAATGTGTTCGCGATCATGCAATGTCAGCGTACGGGCCGAGCGGCGCGACGCCATCGGCGCCACGCCACCGCGTGCTTTGACCAGATCCGTCACCGACGAGGCGTTGCGCGACAGTCCTCGGGCAATCTGCCGCAACGACTCACCGGCGCGAAATCGGCGCCAAACCTCCTGTCGCTCCGCTTGACTCAAGGTGCGTGACCGCGACCTCTCCATGCCTTCTCTCCGATCGAAACAACATGCCTATGTTGCATCGACCGGTTGAGACCACCGGGATCCAGCTTTTACGTCGAGTGTTCGCGGATATCGAAAAGCTGGATTCCGGCCTCCGCCGGAATGACGAGCTGGGAAGCAGCGACACGCCCTTCGTCAAAATGACACCGCACCGCATCGCGCACGTTCTCGCGCAGTTCTTCCAGCGATTCGGCCTGCGTGAAGATCGATTCGCCGAGCGCGCGCGCGCTGTAGCCCCCCTCGGGCGCTTCCTCAACCAGAAAAACGATCTCGCTCATAGGCACCTCGACTGTACGTCGCGATGTTACGCCGCGGCACCCGATGACAACCACCCCCGCTAAAAAACGTAAAGCCCCGCAGGAACCCCGCTGCCGGGGTTTTCGCAAAACCAGGGGTCTTTCGTCATGTCATTGTCAGTCACACTGCGCCGCGCCGCGATGTTCTTCGCGGCGCTTTGCGGCGCTCCCGCGTCCGCCGCGCCGTTCGCGTACATCGCCAACGCCGGTTCCGACACTCTCTCGGTCATCGACATCGCCGACAACACCGTCGTCGCGACGGTGCCGGTCGGCGACAACCCGTACGGCGTCGGCATCACGAAGAACAACGCGTTCGTCTACGTCGCGAATTTCAACGGCAACAGCCTGACCGTGATCGACGCGAAGACGAACGCCGGCGCCACGACGATCGCGGACGTCTGCACGAATCCGTCGTTCGTCGAACCCGCGCCGAACGGCACCGAGATGTGGGTCAGCTGCTTCAACGGCGCGAAGATCGTCGTCGTCGACATCGCCACCAACACCGTCACCGGCCAGATCGCCGGCCAGTCGCGCCCGCTCGGCATCACGTTCAACGCCGCCGGCACGCGCGCCTACGTCGTCAGCAACAGCGGCTCGACGATGCGCATCATCGACGCGCAGGCGCGCACGCAGCTTGCGTCGGTGTCGATCGGCTTCAACTCGACCGACGTGCAGATCGACCCCGCCGGCACGTACGCGTGGGTCGTCGCGAACGGCGACAAGCGGATCCGCGGCATCAAGCTTGTGAACAACCAGTGGGAAGAAGGCTTCGATACAGGCAACGGTCCGGTCAGCCTCGCGTTCAATCCGGCCGGCACGCGCGCGTACGCGACGAACATCTCGGACGGCACGCTCAGCATGTACGACCTGCAGACGCACGCCGTGACGACCGTCAACCTCAATGGCGGCGGCCCGTCGGGCATCGACCGCAACGCCGACGGCAGCCGCCTGTACGTCGCGCACGAGAGCGGCGGTCGCGTGTCGGTGATCGACACCGCGACGAATACGATCGTCGCGACGATTCCGGTCGGCGCGACGCCGAAGTCGTACGGCCGCTTCGTCGCGAAAGGCCCGCCGCCGGCCGATCTGCCCGACCCGCCGACGAACGTCGTCGCGACGGCGGGCGCAGGTTCGGCCAGCGTCGCGTTCGACTCGCCCGCGAACACCGGCGGCGCGCCGATCACGCGCTATACCGCGACCTGCGGCGCGCAGCACGCGACCGGCTCCGTTTCGCCGCTCGCAGTGACGGGCCTCGCGAGCGGCGTGCCGGTGACCTGCACCGTCGTCGCGACGAACACCGCGGGCGACAGCGTGCCGTCCGATCCGTCGAACGCCGTCACGCCCGTTTCCGTTCCCGACGCGCCGACGATCACGAGCGTCGTGCGCGGCGACGGCCGCGTCACGGTCGCCTATGCCGCGCCGGCGAACAACGGCAGTCCAATACAAGGCTACATCATCAATTGTGGAACCATGAACGTCTTCGGCGGCAACAATCCGCTGCCGGTGACGGGGCTGCCGAACGGCGTTCCCGTGACGTGCCGCATGCGCGCGCGCAACGGCGTCGGCGACGGGCCGTGGTCGGCCGATTCGGCGCCGGTCACGCCGGCCGGGCTGCCGGCCGCGCCGCTCGGCGCCGTCGCGACGCGCGGCAACGGCGAGGTCGGCCTCGCGTTCGAACCGGGCGATACCGGCGGTCTGCCGGTCACCTACACCGCGCGATGCGGCACGCAGACCGCGAGCGGCCCGGCGTCGCCGCTCGTCGTGACGGGCCTTGCGAACGGCACGAGCGTGACGTGCGAGGTCTGGGGCACGAACGACGTCGGTGCCGGTGCGCATCTGTCCGCAAACGCGGTGACGCCGGCCACCGTGCCCGACGCCCCGACGATCACGAACGCCGTGCGCGGCGACGGCAAGGTCACCGTCACGTTCACGGCACCCGCGAGCGACGGCGGCGATCCGGTGCAGGGGTATCTGCTCACGTGCGGCGGCCAGACCGTGTGGGGCGGCAATCTCACGCTGCCCGTTTCGAACCTCGCGAACGGCGTCGCGGTCACCTGCGTCGTGAAGGCGCGCAACGGCGTCGGCGACAGCGCCGCATCGGCGCCGTCGAATCCCGTGACGCCGGCGACGACGCCCGCCGCGCCGACGCTGACGGCCGTCACGGCCGGCGACGCGTCTGCGCAGCTCGCGTTCGCGGCGCCGGCCGACACCGGCGGCCTCGCCATCGACGGCTATCGCGCGACGTGCACGCCGGGCACGCACACGGCCACGGGCGCCGTGTCGCCGCTGACCGTGCCGGGCCTTGCGAACGGACAGACCTACACGTGCAGCGTCACGGCGCGGAACGATGTCGGGTTCGGCGCGTCGTCGGACGGCATGACGGTCGTGCCGCGCTTCGTCGCCGACGTCGCCGTGACGATCGACAACGGCGTGCGCTTCATTCCGGGCGGCGGCGAGACGAGCTATCTGGTCGAAGTGCGCAACGGCGCCTCGCGCGCCGTGTCCGGCGTGCGCGTGCGCGCGACGCTCGATCCGGCGCTTGCGAACGCGACATGGATCTGCGCCGGCCAGGGCGGCTCGACGTGCCCGGCGAACGGCAGCGGCGACATCGATGCAACCGTGGATCTCGCAGCGAACGGCAGCGTCGGCTTCCTCGTCGACGCGACCGTCGCCGCCTTGCCGGAAGCGCCGGTCACGAGCAGCGCCGCGATCACCGTGCCGAACGACGTCGCCGATCCGGCGGGCGCGAACGACGGCGCCACCGACGGCCCCGACGCCGTGGGTATCTTCGCGAGCGGCTTCGAAAGCCCGTGAGGATCGCGTGAAGACCGCGGCCGGCGCCCTCCGCGCGCCGGCCGCACCGCGCGGGTCGCGTCGGCGACCGCTTCGAGCGCGGCAAACTCGATCCAAAAATCGTACGAATGCCGCGCCAGTTTGCGCTTTCCGCGAATTGAACGAACGCTGGCGGTTTCTACACGAACCGACGTACGCTTTCACACGCGCGTTCGTTTCCTGTTTCGATGTCGCCGGATGCGACATCTCGGCAAGGAGCTTCGCGCACATCCTCACGCAGACAAACGGAGCATCGGCGTTCGACGCGAACCGGGGTCGGTTCGTTTCTTCAATGGCTGGGACCTAAGGGGGAGCTACGCCATGGAGTCGAAAAAGGAAGTCATCGAGGTGGTCGATGAAAACGGGGAACGGCATATCGTCGAGAAGGCGATGCTGGTTCCCGCGAGTCGGGGGCGGCCCGGACGGCCGCGCAGGATGGAACTGTTCCGGCTCGTGACAGGAGAGCTCGTCAACTGCGTCGGCCCGCGCGACTTCATCGCGACGTGCAGCGGCATGCGGCTGTATCGCACGTCGTAGCGACCAAGACGGACGGGAACGACGAGGACCGCGGCGGCGCTACGGCGCCGCCGCGGTGGTGCCGCCGCATACGCGCGGCGACGCGGCCGTGTCGAGCACGAACGAATCGAAACGCCCCTCGTGCGTACCCCAGCCGCCGACGCGCGTGCCGTCGCCGCTGACGGCCGTGACCGCGTGCGCGCGCCAGTCGCGCGGCAGCGCGGCGCCGCGCGCGGCGAGCCAGGCGGCGAGCGGCTGCGCACCGCTTTCCTGTGTCCACACCGTCGCGCGACGTGCGTCGCCGCGGCCCGCGCTGCCGACGAGCACGCGGCCGTCGTCGCTCGCGCCGAACCATTGCGGCGCGTCGGCGGCCGGCAGCGGCACGATGCCGGTCGCTTCGCTCCAGCGGTACGCCGCGTCCGCGCCGAGCACGCCGACGAGCACGCTCCCGGTGCGATTCGCGGCGATCACTTCGCGCACCTCGCGACCGCCGCCGTCGGCCAGTGCGCGCGGCACGCCGCGCGACCACACCGTGCCGCGCCGCTCGCCGGTCGGCGTTTCGCTCCAGCCGTACACGATCGCGCCGTCGTCGCTGACGCCGTGCGCGCGCGCCGCACCGGCCTGCGGCGCGGGCAATACCGCAAGGCCCGTGCGCGGCGTCCACACGAACGCCGACGCCGCGTCGCCGACGCCGCCGACGACGCGCGGCTCGTCGGTGACGCCGAACGCCTGCGACACGACGCTGATCGCATCGACGCCCGCCGCACCGCCGAGGCGGTGCACGCGGCCGTCCGCGTCCCACCAGCTCGCCACTTCGCGGCGTTCGGCGTCGAGGCTCGAACCGGCCGCATAGCGACCGCTGGCCGACAGCGCGCGCACGCTGATCGCGGCATCGAGCCGCACGACGGCGCCGCCGACCGACCAGCGAAAGCCCCCGCCGTCGGCGACGTTGCCGGCCGCGACGCAGCCGTCGGCCGACAACGCCGCGAGGCGGCTGCCGGGCAGGCCCAGCGGCGTGAACGCCGCGGCGTGCGTCGCGCCCGGCAGCGCCGCGGCGAGCGTGCAGTACAGAACGCCCGTCGCCGTTTTCAACGTGCCGCCGCCTCGAAGCCGTGCGCGAAGATCGTGTCGCTGCCGCGCAACTGCCGCTTCTGTTCGATCAGCGAATACGTCGCGTTCGAGAAGCTGCCCGACGCGACGCCGCGCGCGCGCACCCACACGTCGCGGTCGACCGGCAGCGACGCCGCGAACGACCAGCCGCGCGCGAGCGGCGTGCCCGCGACCGGCGCCGACCACGTCGTGCCGTCGTCGGACGTTTCGAGCGTCGCGCGCGAGAACGCCGGTGCCGCGTCGCCGAACGTCCAGCGCACGTCGCCGGGCGCCGCGAGCGTGCCGGTCGCGTCGCCGTTCGCGGCGAGCCGCGCGATGTGGTTGCGCGCGACGCCGTCGACCGTGACGAAGCCGCCCGCGACGAACGCCTTGCCGTCGATCTGGCGCGCGAGCGACATCGTCCAGTCGCCGGTCGCGACCGCGTACGACGCGTCGAGCGCGCCGTCGGCGCCAAGGCGCGCGACGAACGGGCGCGACGTGTCGCCGACGGTCCAGAACGTGCCGGCGACGAGCAGCGACCCGTCGACGGCCGGCGCGACGCTCGTCACGCCGCCGTCGAAAGGACCGGCCGAGAACGTCGCGTCGAGCTGCCCGTCGGCAGCGATGCGCACGACGTTGCCATTCGTGCTGCCGGCAAGCGTCGTGAAGTGGCCGGCCGCGAGGATGCGCCCGTCGGGCAGCGGCACGAGCGACATCACGTCGCCGTCGGCGCCGGGGTTGAACGCCGTGTCCACCGAGCCGTCGGCATTGAGGCGAGCGATGTTGTCGCGCGCCTGTCCGTTCACCGACGTGAAGCGCCCGCCGAGCAGCACCTTGCCGTCCGCGTCGAGCGCGAATCCGCTGACGCCGCCGTAGTACGTCTCGATCGCCGGCCGCGCGAACGTCGTGTCGTTCGTGCCGTCGGCGTTCAGGCGAAACACCGAAATCACGCTCAGATCGGCCGCGTCGTACGCGTTGCCGGCGGCGACGATGCGGCCGTCCGGCTGTACCGCGAACGCCGCCACGTTCGGCGCGCGGCCGCCGTTCGACCAGTCGCCCGGCGCGAACGCCGTGTCGAGCGTGCCGTCGGCATTGAGCCGCGCGATGCCGGGCCGCGGCGTGCCGCCGACGTCCGCGAAGCGGCCGGCGATCAGCAGCTTGCCGTCGGGCAGCACCGCGATCGTGTCGGCTCTGACCGGCGGGGCCGTGAAGCCCGTATCGATCGCGCCGTCGGGCGCGAGGCGCGCGATGCCGGTCATCTCGATCATGCCGATGTACGTGAACGAGCCGCCGACGACGATGCGGCCGTCCGGCTGCAGCGCGATCGCGCGGACGCGGTCCCACGAGCCGGCCGAGGGATCGGGGCCGGGATAGATCGCGTCCTGGCCCGCGATGAACGTCGTGTCGAGGCTCTGTGCGGGCGCGCAGAGGCTGACGCAGGCCGCGGCGACGGCGAGCGCGAGTCGCTGAATATTCTTCGTCATCTCAATTTCCTTCGAAGCCGTCGGCGAAGATCGCGTCGCCGCGGCCGACCGTGAACGTCACCGGCAGCGCGGTGCGGCGCCGCAGCGGATCGTTGCTGTGGATGCACAGGTTCGCCGTGTAGATGCCGTCGGCGAGCGACGCGCCGTCGAAGCCGAGCGCGAGCGGTGCGGACGCCGCGCCCGGCGCGATGCTGCCGCCGGCGAGCGCGGGCACGAGCCACGGCACGTCGGCCGGCCGCGTGCAGCGGCTCGCGCGATGCGCGAACGCCATCGCGCCGAGCTGCATCGGACCGCCCTCGGGGCCGGCGAGCATCGCGACGTACGTCGCCGAGCCGGTCGCCGCGTCGACCCGGTACAGGTTCGCGCCGCCGGCGTCGTAGCCCGCGAAGTACAGCGCGCCGTCGGCCGGGTCGAACGCGAGCGCCGACACGTTGCCGCCGGTCGCGACGCCGAGTTCGCCGATCGCCTGCGCGGCGCCGGTCGTCTTGTCGATCGCGATCAGCGCATCGTAGATGCCGTCGACGCCGTACAGCCGGCCGTCCGCGTCGAACGCGATCGCGAGCACACCGGGCATGCCGACGATCTCGCCGACTTCGCGCACGGTGACGGTCGCCAGGTCGATCGTCCACAGACGGCTGGCCTGCCCGGTCGTCGTGACGAGGTACACCGTGCCGGTCGTCGGGTCCTGCTTCAGGCCGTGCCCGAATTCGCCGGTCGGCAGTTGCGCGAGGCCGACGACGGTTTCGCCGGCGTAGACGTTCGGCGTCGACGTGATGGGGTCGTAGCGCAGCAGCGCATGGCTCGCGGTGTCGTACGCGTAGAGACGGTCGAAGTCGTCGTCGACGAACTCGGCGCCGGTGATCGTGCGCCCGCGCGGGTAGCCCTTGATCGCGCCGTTCGCGAGATCGTAGCCCGGCGTTTCGCGGTTCGTCTGCAGCAGATAGCCGTTGCCGATATCGAACGCCCACAGCGGCCATGTCGTACCACCGGCGGGAGCCTGCGCGGTGCGCGCGCCGCCGGCCTGCACCGGCGCGCGGTGCGCGAGCGGATCGAACGCCGCGGCGTCGGTACGCCGCACGAGCGTGCGCGGCGACGCCGGAAAGTGGCTCGTCGCGCTCGTGTCGACGCCGGTCGTCCAGTCGAGCCGGCCGTCGCCGTCGTTGGCGAGTCCGAGCGTCGCGCTCGCCGTGCCGTGCGACGGTGCGCCGGCGACGATCGACGTCGCATCGACATGCAACACCGGCGCGTGCGCGGCGATGTGGATTTGTTTCGTTCTGGAATAGGCGACCGGATCGGACGGACGCCACGCGATGCGATTGACCGTGCGCAGGCTCTGCGTCATGTACGAATACTGCTGGCCGATCTGCTGCGCCTGCAGGCCGATGCTCGCGCGACCGCCGTAGGCGAGGGCCGGATGGCCGCCGAACAGGAGGTTGCCGTACTGGAACTCGATGACGTTCGTCGTCTCGTTCAGCACGATCTGCGCGGTGAGACCGCGGCCCGGATCGGTCGAGCCGAACGCGACCGGGTTGTCGTTGTACTCGATCACGTAGCGGCGCAGCGGCGCGACGCCGAGCGTCTTCGTGAAGTAGCGACCGCCCGGCTGCATCAGCGTCTGGAACAGCACCATGGCCGAACCGAACACGCCGGTCAGGTTGCCGTCGGGCAGCGGCGGCAGGCCCGGCGTATACGTCGGGCAGGACGGAAAGTGCTTGTTCAACACCACCGCATAGCCCATCACGCACAGCTCGTCGATGCGCTCGCCGTACAGGCGAAATCGGAAATCGGCCGGAAACGGCAGCGTCATGCCGCCGTAGACCGTCTGCGCGTCGAGCTCCTGGCCGCCGGTCGTGTCGACGTATTGCGCCGGCTGCGTGTCGTCCGGCGTGTAGCCCGAACGTTCGCGCTGCGCGATCCAGCTGAACGACGGCGACTGCGACGCGCCGACCGTGACGACGCGATTGAACTGCCACGTCGCGCCGGGCGCGACGGCGCGTTCGCGGTTCGAGAACACGGGGCCGGTCAGATCGTCGCGCAGCGAATGCCACGCGAGCGGCGCCGCGCTCGTATTGGTCATGCGATAGCAGACGTTGACCTGGTCGCCGACGGCGACGTCGATCGACGTCGCCGTGCCGCAGGCGTCGGGCGCCGCCGGATCGGCCGGTGCCACGGTCACGGCGAGATCGATGCCGTTCGGCGCGGCGTCGCCCTCGTCGATCTCGACGCGGTCGATGCCGACGTAGCTGCCGGCGAGTGCGCCGGCGTCCTGGTGGAAGTAGTAGCGGAACGCGATGCGGCCCGCGCCCGACGCCGGCAGGCCGTCGGCGCTCGTCAGCACGTAGCGCGTCCACGTTTCCGGATAGCCGCCGACGGTCTCGGTCGCGTTGATGTCGGCGACGAGCGTGGCGAACTCGCCGACGTCTTCGGGCATCGTGCCGACGTCGGTGCACGCACCGGTCGCGCAGACGCGCACCTGCAGGCGGTCCGGCCGCGGCGCGTTCTCGACCGTGCGCGTCCAGAACGACACGCTCGCGCCGGCGCCGAAATTGACCGGCGGCGTCAGCGCCCAGACGCTCGCGGTGCCGGTGTCCAGGCGCGTTGCGAACCAGTTCTGCGCGAGATACGAATCCGGCGCGCCGTCGTAGGCCGCGAACGCCGAAGGAACGCCCTTGTACCAGGCGAGATTCGGCGCGTCGCTGTTGTTGCGGCGAATCCAGCCGTTCGCGTAGATGCCGCCGCCGAGCGCGCTGCCGGTTTCGAGCACCGACTCCATGCGCTCGAAGCCCTCGCCGACCGCGAGCGGTCGCGGCGTGCCGCGCGGATTGGCGACCGGCGCGCGCACCAAGCGCGTGCCCGGCGCGTAGGCGGCGTCGGCCGCGGTCGCGGCGCGCGGATCGGCATCGCGATGCGCGGCGGTCGCCGCCGCGCGGCCCGGCGTCGCCGCCGCGGCGATCGCGTCGGGCGGCGCGGCGAATGCCGCGAGACCGGCGAGCGCGGCCCCGAGTATCAGTCTTTGGTTCATGCGTATCCCCGTGATGTCGGCCGCTGCGCACGTCGCGTGCGGCCTGTTGCTGTGTGCCGACCGTCGCGCAAGCGGCATGGCGCATCCGCACGCGGGCAGCATGCGGGTCGCACGGCGAGCGCACAGAATCCAAACATCGGCGGGAAATCAGCGACTTGCGGTTTGCTCCGGATCGCGCTCGCCGGCCAGCGCGCGCGTCTTGTTGTCGGCGTCGGCCGCGAGTTCGGCGAAGCCGGTCATGCGGTACAGCGACGCGATCGCGCGCGCGGCGCGGTAGTCGCGGGCGGCAGGCGCCGCGATGGCGCTGGAGAGCCGCGACGCACGCACCTTGTCGTTCGTCGCGACGAGCGTCGGCGTCCACGCCGATGCGACGAGGACGAGCCGCTCGAGCACGCTGTCGTCCTCGACCGACTTGAACGCCGCCTCGAACGCGTCCGACGCGCCCGGGTCTTTGCGCGCGGCGCGGATCTGCGCATCGGCGAGCGCGAGGTAGAGCGGCCGGTTGAGGTCTTCCGGCGCCGGCGGGGCGGTGCGGAGTCGATAGAGCACGGCCTCGGCCCGATCGATGCGGCGCAAACGCAGCGCCGCTTCGACGACGGCGTAGCACGCCTCGGACAGCAGGGCCTGGCCGGTCATGTCGGCCGACCGCTCGACGCGCGCCATCAGCGCGTCGCCACGTGCGTCGACCGCAGCATCGTCGCCGCGCTCGGCGACCACGAGCACGCGCAGCACGCCGAACTCGGTGTCGCTCGCGGCCGGATCGTCCGGCTGCTCGTCGTAGCGCGCGGCGAGCGCCTCGACCTCGCGCAGACGCCCGGCGTTGAACAGCACGCGCGCGCGCGCCGCGGCGACGCGGCGGACCATCGCCGCGTTCGCGAGCTTGTCGACGAGCTCGATCGCGCGTTCGCTCGTCGCGAGCGCGCCGGGCTGATCCACGAGGCCGAGTTGCGCGTAGATCTTGTTGTGCAGGCTGATGAGCAGCTGATCGCGTACGCCGAAGCTCGTCAGGATCGGAATCGCGCGGTCGAACGCGGCGATGCCGTCGACGAGCCGCCCGCGGTTGACCTCGGCCATGCCGACGTTGATCTCGAGGCTCGCCGTGTTGATGCGGTCGCCGGCGCGCGTGAGCGCGATGCGCGCGAGGCCGAAGTCGGCCATCGCGTCGGTGAATTCGTTGCGGGCGGCGTGCACGACGCCGCGCCCCATGTAGGCGCGGCCGAGAAGGCGCTGCTCGTCGGTGTTCTTCACGAGTGCGATCGCCTTGTCGTACGCGGCCTGCGCGGCGGCGTGATCGAGCCGGCCGACCGCTATCGCGCCGAGCCCGTTGTACGCCGCGACGCGCACCGCGAGCGGAATCGTCGCGTCGTCGGTCGCGAGCGGCCGATACAGCGCCTCGGCCTCCGCCGGCCGGCCCTGCCGCAACGCGACCATGCCGGCGCGCGTGCGGAAGCGCGGATCGGCGCGTGTCGTTTCGGGCGCGGCCTCGATCAGTCGGCGCGACGCGTCGAGATCGCCGACGAGCAGCGCCGCGTCGACGCGCTGCAGGAGTTCGTCGTCCGGTCGCAGCCCCGGCGGCGGCTCGCCGACGCCGAGCTCGGCGAGCAGCGCGAGCGCCGCTGCGCGCGATGCGGGCAGCGGCGCCTCGCCCGCGCCTTCGTACGTGCGCATGCCGCCGCCGTGATAGACGTCGAGCGCGACGCGCCAGCCGTCGCCCGACGACGTCGCGCGCGGAATCACGATCCACGACGCGCCGGTCAGCACGGCGAGGCGGCCGAGGTCGGCGTCGTCGCGCGACGCCGCGCGGCCCGACGCGCCGACGACGCTGACGACCTGGTCGCTCGGCAGCACGTGGCGCTTCGCGTCGTCGCGCAGCAAGGTCGCGATGTAGTCCATCGCGCCGAGGCGCACCCACGCCATGTCGATCGACGTTTCAGCGAGATTGACCGGCATCACGACGAAGACGTCGTCGGTCGATTCGGCCGTTTTTACGGCCGTTTTTACCACCGTTGCGACCGGCGCGATGCGATCGCGGTAGGCGAAGAAAACGGCTGTCGCGACGAGCGCGAGCGCGATCGATGCGGCGACAGCCGCGCGCGCGCGACGGCCGGACGGCGCGGCGGCACGCGGAAGCGCCGACGACGATTCCGCCGGCGGCGCCGCGACGACCGCGGCATCGGCATCGGTCGCGGCGACCGGTGCGATCGTCGCGGTCGGATCGGCGTCGGCAACGTCGGTCGCGGCGACCCAGCGATGCCCGAAGCGCGGCACGGTGCGGATCATCGTGCGCTCGGCGCCGGTGTCGCCGAGCACCTGGCGCGCGCGCAGCAGCGTCTGCGCGAGCGAATGATCGCTGACGTCGGCGGCGCCCCAGACGGCGGAAATCAGCTCGTCGCGACCGACCGCGCGATCGCGGTGTTCGACGAGATAGGCAAGACAGTCGAACGATTTCGGCGGCATCGACACGAGCGCGTCGTCGGCGCGCAGTTCGCGCGAACGCGGGTCGAGCCGGAACCGGCCGAAACGGTAGATCTTTCCGGACATCGACAACGAACTCCGCGACGCTCGACCGGCCTCGTGGGGACCGTCGTCGGCTGAGCGTACCGCAAACCGGCGGCGAGGATACGTTAGCGGATGGTCGCTCGCCATCGACAGGCGACGAACGCCGGGATCTTCGTGGTGAATTTTTGCGCGTAGCTTCGCTGCTATCGCGTCAAACCGGCGCGAGCGCTTCGAGCCTGGGCATCCGGCTGTCGAATCGCGTCGGCCTCCCGCCGAGCAGATTTTTCTTCCACAGCTCGCCGAGGCTGTAGTCGGCGAGCCATTCGGCGAGCGCGTCGGCATCCGGCCGCTTGAAGGTCGAAGCACCGCCGCGCTTGTCGACGACGATCAGATCTTCGGCGTCGAATTCATTGACGAGCTCGACCGACTGCGTCGACACGATCAGCTGGTGCTCGTTCGCGGCCGACTTCATCAGGCCGCCGAGCACGGAGATCGCGAACGGGTGCAGGCCCAGTTCCGGCTCGTCGATCAATATCGCGGCCGGCATGAATTCTTCCGGTTGCAGCAAGACGGTGGCTAGACAGATGAAACGCAGCGTGCCGTCCGACAATGCGCTCGCCGTGAACGGCGCGTCGTAGCCTTCTTCGGTCCACTCGAGCTGAATCTTCCCGGCATTGTCGACCGTCGGACGCAGCAAGAAATCGCCGAAGAACGGCGCAACGAGCTTTACGGCCTTGACGATGCGCCGGTAGTGCTCGTCGTGATGATTCTTGAGGCGATACAGGAATGCGGCGAGATTGCGCGCGTCTTCGCGCAGGTAGGCATTGTCGTTGATGCCGTGAATCTGCTTGACGAGTGCCGTCAAGCTCGTATCGAGGAAGTGATAGAGGCGCCAGCTTCGCATCGCCGGCAGCACCGAGCCGTAAAGACCGGGTACCGTCTCGTTGTCACTGATAGACGTTTCGAAATGCCCGGCGATCGATTCCAGATCTCCCCGCTTGCTCCACCACAAAGCCTCTCGCGCAAACATCATCCGATTGTCTTGGGTTGCGGCGAGCGACAACTTGTATCCGACGTTGCGAAAATAGAGTTCGGCATGCAGCTCTTCGGTCTTTTTGCGTCCGAAGTACAGCATTGCGTCCGGACCGCCGGCACTACCGACAGCAACCTGCAGCTGTCGATCGAGCAGACGTCCGATCAGCCGGAAAAAGCCGATGAAATTCGACTTGCCAGCGCCGTTCGCACCGATCAGCACATTGAGCGTGCCAAGTTCGATGTCGCACTCGGCAATCGACTTGTACCCGCGCAGCACGAGCCGCGACAACTGATTCCATGCGTCGACTTTCTTGATCATGGTCGCCACTGAGTGCCTTTCGAGCAACGGGAGCTGCGCGTCCGCGCCGTTGCACACGGGCAGAACGCATTGTCGGGGCGCAGTGTACCTGTCGCGCGGCGACCTCGGTGCCACGCCGTGAACAACCACCCGATAACGCAGCCCAACTACGTTTTCAGCAACTTTTTCGCTCCCGACAGCGGAAGGGCCGGCACACGCCGGCCCTTCCATCTCTTCACGCCGCCTGCGCCGCCTTCGGCGCCGCGCGCGCTTCCTCATAGCCGTCGAACAGCATCACCGCCGACGCGCGGCCCTGCGTCAGCGAGCGCAGCGACGTGGTATAGCCCGACAGCTGCGCGAGCGGCGCGCGTGCGACGACGTCGGCGCGCGAGCCCTTGTCGTCGATCGACGCGACGCGGCCGGCACGACGATTGAGATCGCCCACCACGTCGCCGACGTTGCCCACCGGCGTGTCGATCGTCAGCCGCATGACCGGCTCGAGCAGCGTCGTGCCGCTCTGCGCCAGCGCCGCCTTCACCGCCTCGCCCGCCGCGCGGACGAACGCCTGCTCCGACGAATCGACCGCATGCGTATCGCCGTCGACCAGCGTCACCGCGACGCCGACCACCGGCCATCCGCGCGGGCCTTCCGCCAGCGCCGCGCGCACGCCCTTCTCGGTCGCCGCGACGAAGTTCTTCGGCACGACGCCGCCGGTGGTCTTGTCCACAAAAACCACCGTGCCGTCGTCGCGCGGTTCGACGTCGATCGTCACGCGCGCATACTGCCCCGAGCCGCCGGTCTGCTTGGCCACCTTGCCCTCGACGCCGAACACCGCGCGCGACGGCGTTTCCTGATAGGCCACGCGCGGCGAACCGGTTTTCACGGCCACGTTCCAGTCGCGCCGCAGACGTTCCACGCTCACCTCCAGGTGCAGCTCGCCCATGCCCCACACCAGCGTCTCGCCGGTGTCGGGATCGCTCGTCACGCGGAACGACGGATCCTCCTGCGCGATGCTGGCCAGACCCTGGCCCAGACGCAGCAGGTCGCCGGCCTTTTCCGCCGACAATCGCCACGACAGCACCGCCGGCTGCGCGCGGATCGTATCGAGCACGAGCTTGCTCGAAGGCTCGCTCAGCGTTTCGCCGCTGACCGCATCCTTCCAGCCCGCGACCGCGACGATCTCGCCCGCCACCGCGCGCTCGACATCCGTGCCGCGATCGGCCTGCACCACGACGAGACGACCGACGCGCACCGACTTCTCGCGTTTGGACGTCCACACCGTGTCGCCGACCTTCAGCGAACCCGAGTACACGCGCACGAACGACAGCGGACCGTGCTCCTGATGCACGATCTTGAACACGAGCGCCGCGAGCGGGCCCGCGTCGTCGGGCGCGAGTTCCACGTCGCCGCGCTCGGACTCGGCCTTCACCGCCGGACGATCCAGCGGCGACGGCAGAAAGTCGACGATCGCGTCGAGCAGGATCTCGATGCCCTTGTTCTTGAACGCCGAACCCGCGAGCACCGGCACGCCGGCGCCGCGCAGCGTCGCGCGCCGCAGTGCGGCCTTGAGCGTCGCCGCGTCGACATCGAGGCCGTCGAGATACGCAACGGCCAGTGCGTCGTCGTGATCGGCCACGGCCTCGACGAGACGCTCGCGCGCCGGCGCGTAACGCGCCGCTTCGTCGGTGGTCCACGGACGGCGCGTCGCTTCGCCGTCGTCGGCCCATTCGACGACGCTGCGATCGACGAGGTCGACCCAGCCGCGCAGCTCGGCTTCGGCGCCGATCGGCAGGCCGAGCGGCCACGGATTCGCGTCGAGCTTCGCACGCATCTGTTCGACGACGCCGTCGAACGACGCGCCGAGACGGTCCATCTTGTTGACGAACGCGACGAGCGGCACGTCGTGCCGGCGCGCCTGGCGCCACACGGTTTCCGACTGCGGCTGCACGCCTTCGACCGCGCTGAACACGGCGACGGCGCCGTCGAGCACGCGCAGCGAACGTTCCACTTCGATCGCGAAATCGATATGGCCCGGGGTGTCGATCAGGGTCAGGCGATGGTCGTGCCATTGCGTCTGCACGGCGGCCGCGCCGATCGTGATGCCGCGTTCGCGTTCGATCGGCGAAAAGTCGGTCGTCGTCGCGCCGTCATGGACTTCGCCCATGCGGTGAATGGCGCCGGTTTTCCACAACAGGCGTTCGGTCAGCGTGGTCTTGCCCGCGTCGATGTGCGCGATGATGCCGAGGTTGCGCCAGCGGGAAACGGTCTTGGTGTTCATACTTTTATCCATTGATGCCAACACGAGAGCGCCGCGCGCCCCTGTTGGCAGCAAGGCGCGCGGCTACGGTTCCGGTTCGGCGATCGGGTGCATGGCACGTTCTCCTTCGGTTCTTCAAGAAATCGCGGGCAATAAAAAAGCACCCTTGCGGGTGCTTTCGTGTGTGTTGCCGGTTGCGGGACGAACTACATCGGCCCGGAACGGAACGTCACAGGAGGCAGGCGCACCCGGCCCGCACTCGCATGCAGGTCGTCGATCAATATCAGGAGGCGCTTGGTGCTCATGGCGTTCGGTGAACTCGTTGGAGGCGGCGGATTTTGACGGGGCTCGGGGATTTGCGTCAACGGGTCGCGAGTTGGAGGCTGTGTTCCGAATTGCAAGGGGCTCTCATGACGTTGTCTTTCTGTTTGCGCCGCTTCCTGCGTCCGACTCAGCTCCGTGTCGGAATCGGGCAGTTCCCGACGGGTCCCGACCCGGCTACGCTCGCCGCAGGCGCTATGGCAATCGATCGCACGAAGCGACCGACGGTCGACATACTTCGTGCGCATCGAGATGGCGTTACCTCACGGGAGATTCGACATGCATACGACCATTGTTCTTGACGATGAACTTCTCGCGAGAGCGCAGGCGCTGACCGGCCTGAAGGAGCAGTCGGCGCTCGTGCACGAAGCTCTCAAGGCACTGGTAGCGCGTGAGAGCGGTCGCAAACTCGCGTTGCTCGGTGGCCGTGAACCAAAGTCGACGGTTCAGCGACGGCGACGTGCCAGGCCGGCTTGATCGTCGCTTGAACTTACGTAGCCGGACGACCGCACAAGAACGGTGTTCCAGACTGGCAGCACGATGATGGCAACGCGCTATCCTCGCGTTTCACGATCGAGGAACAAGCATGCAGATTCGCGGCGCCTGCCACTGCGGCAACATCGCCTTCAAGCTCGAGTGGATGCCCGACCCGACCGAGATCGCCGCCCGCGCCTGCACGTGCTCGTTCTGCACGAAGCATGGCGGCGTGTGGACGTCGAACCCGGCCGGCAACCTCGTGGTGACGATTGCCGATCCTGCGCGGGTCTCGCGCTACGCGTTCGGTACGAAGACCGCCGACTTCCACACCTGCACCGCGTGCGGCGTGGTGCCGGTCGTCACCAGCACGATCGACGGCCGGCTCTACGCGGTCGTCAACGTCAACGCATTCGAGAATGTCGATGCGGCGATGATTCGCGTGGCGCCCGTGACGCACGACGACGCCGACGAAGCCGCGCGACTGGCACGACGCAAGCGCAACTGGATTGCGGATGTGAGCGTCGCGGAAAGCTAGTCCCACCAGCACCCGATCGGCCGAACGCCGGCAGGTACGACGTAGGGTTCGCAGGTCACGCCGGGATTGAATCCCTCCGAGACTTCGTCCGGCGCGAAGCCGGTATCGAACCACGATGCGACGTCTTCCGGCGACGCGGTCGTCATGACGTACACCGTGTCGGAAAACGGCCAATCCGGATCGTCGAAAGCCGTCACCTGCACGCGAATGTCAGCAACGTCATCGCGCGCCGGGATGCGCTTGAAGAGGTCGTAGAAAGCGCCGGGCAAAGGCGCCTGCGGCAGATTGCAGCCGATGCTGCCGACACTGGTGTTGCCGTCGAAGAACTCGTCGATCGTCAGCAAGGGCCGGGGCGTGTCCACGTCGTCGGGGTCGCCGTTGCGGTTGACGCGTTCGGCAATGCGCTGCAGCGCTTCCATCGTTCGCTCCTGATTTCGGTGCCGCGCACTATAGGCCGAACGCGTGGCGCGGCAATGTCGTTCCGACGAGCGGCGACAACGACGATCTCAACCGCCCGCGACGCACCGCCGGGCGACGCGGCGCTCGATATCGAAGCACGCCGTGGCGCCGATCAACCGCGCGCGCCATCGAAAACGGTTCCGCGGTGCCGGCCACGATCAGGTGATCGAGCACGCGCACGTCGATCAGCAGCAGTGTGGAGATCAGTTCTTCGGTCAGCGCGATGTCTTCCTCAGAAGCACCACGCCAGCCGGACGGATGGTTGTGCGCGAAGATGCCGTTGACGGCATTGCACGCGAGCGCCGAACGCAGCACTTCGCGCGGATGCACGAACGTGCCGGTCACGGAGCCGGCGAACAACTCGCGGAATTCGATCAGGCGGTTCTGGGCGTCGAGCCAGGCGACGGCGAACACCTCGTACGGCAGCTCGGCGAAGCGCAGGCGGAACCAGTCGGCGGCGAGCGAAATCGTGTTCAAGCGATCGCCAGACTTGCGGGCGCGGGATTCGAGAATGCGCAGTGCGCGTCGGATCGCGCGATCGTCGCGCGCCGTCGAATTCAAGGTGCGCAGAGAAACGAAAGCGCTCATGCGACATGCGCCTGTCGAAGTGTCCGACATAGCTTGCCGCAATCTTAGCGGCCTGTCGTCTAAGGTGTTCTTAGATATGTTCGCCATGCCACGCGCCATCCCGGCGCGCAGCACAGCTTATGCGGAACGCAACAAAAGTCACATCGGATACTCGACTGTTTCCTTCCCGGCCACCGACCAAGCCCCGTCCCGCTTCATCATGAACAATGCCCCGCGCGACACCCAGCCCGCGCCGTCTTTCGCGTCGACCAGCACGATCGCCTCGTCGCCGCGGATCCAGCCGCCCGACACCTTCACGTCGTGCAGGAACCGGTACGCCTGCGCGCGCATTTTCGACTTGCGGTCGGCAAGCGGCACCGGCTTGCCTTCGTAGTCCTTGTCGGCGAGCACCATCGCCGCGAAGCCGTCGCCGGATTTCACCGCCGCATCGGGATCGTTCGCACTCGCCGCCGCATACAGCGCCGCGCTCGTGCGCACGAGCGACTGGCCCGGCTCGCCGCCGTCGGCCGGCAGCGCCGTCGCCGTGTCCTTCCACGTCGTGCTGCGCTCGCCCTTCTCGGAATCGTAGATGCCGGCGGCCAGCATCTGCTGCAGCAGCTGCTCGTTCGTCTGCGCACGCATTTCGGTCAGCTTCGCCGCGGTGTAGCGCTGCGAGATGATGCGGTACTTGCCGCCCACCTTGCCGTACGGCATGCGCAGCTTGCCGTTCGACTTGCCGTCGGCCGACTTCTGCTCGACCACGATCACGCCTTCGGGCGCCGCGACGCTTTCGAGGCCCTGCGGACCGAGACTTTCCAGCCGCTTCTTGAACGCATCGTCGAGCGGCTCGGCCTTCGCCGTGCACGTGATGCTGGCCTGGCCGCAGTCGTGCACGCCGTCGAGGTAGAAGAAGCGCAGCTGCGCCGGCGTCGTGTCGAGGTCGGCGAGTTTCAGCGCGCCGTCCATGTCGCCTTTCTCGAACACGGTCTGCACGTCCTTGGCGAGGTTTTCCGGGCTGCCGCCGCAGGCGGCGAGCGGCACGACGACGAGCGACAGCAGAGCGAGGCGCAACGGTTTCACGGCGTTCTCCGGTTGGTGGGCTGGTTCGAACCGGAAGAACGACGCGGCGGCGCCGAAGCGTACATCGTCAGCCGCGCGCAGCCTCGACGAGCACGCGTCCGCCGTTGTCGAGCCGCGCCTTGAGATATGCCACCGTACCCGTCGGCGGGCATGCGAACACCGCGTCGACGAACGCCTGCGGTGGCCGGTAGCGGTGCACCGCGACGTAGTGAACGATGTCCACGGGCGCCGCGCAGGCGTTCTTCGAACATCTCAACCAACTCGCGCACCGCAAACGTCGACGATGCCGCCGCGCGGCGCCGGTCCACGGCGCCGCGCATTCGGGTCAGCGGAAGAACAGCGCGATCAGGATCAGGACGGGAATCGGCACCCCGAGTATCCAAAGCAACAAATAACGCATGTCGGTATCTCCACGTCGATGGAACGGATCAGCGAACCGGCGAATCTTCGTCGCGGCTGCGACCGCCGTAGGTCGCCGCGAAGCTCGCGACAAACGCGCCGGCCAGAAGCGCAATGAACAGCCACAGCGACGTATACGCCGCGGCCTTGCGCGCCTTGTCGGCGGCTTCCCTGGCCGCTTGCGCGGCGGCCTGCAGGTCGGCGTACGTCTGGCGCACGCGCGTTTCGGCCTCGGCCTGCGCGATACCGCTGCGCTGCGCGATCACCTGCCCGAGATAGCGCACGTCGGCGTCGGCGAGCGTACCGGTGGTCAGCGCGCGGCCGTAGATGCGCGCGACTTCGCCGCGCCGCATATCGCCGCCGCGCTCGTCGGTGGCGGCCGGGATGTCGGACGACGGTGCATCGGTCGTCGCATCGACCGGCGTCTGCGTACCGGCAGGCGCCGAGCGGCGCAGCAGCACATCGATGCTGTAGTCGAGCGCGTCGTTGCGCGACGCGCCGTCGCGCGGACGCGCATCGCGCGGCATCGCCGCAGCCGCGCCGGCCGCCGCGGCGTGCATCGCATCGCCGCCGAGTTCGGCGCCGGTCTTGGCGATGCTCGACAGCGTCGACGTGAAGCACGCGGCCACCGCGAGCGTTGCGACGGCCCATGCGACGAAGCCATGCGCGGTGTCGCGAAAATACACTTCGTCGCGACCGGCGACGGTCCAGCGCACGCGCAGGCGGCCGGCGAGATAGCCGCCGATCGCCGCGGCCACGATCTGTGTCAGCGTGATCCAGAGGATCGCGCCGACCGACAGCGCGGTCGCGCTCGCACCGGCGCCGGACCACGGCGAAATCGCGCTCATGCCGAAGCCGAGCCCGAGGAATACGAGGATCAGCGACAGCGCGCACGCGGCGGCGGCGCCGGCGAGAATCGCGCCCCACGAGACGGCGGACGCCGCCGCCGCGTCGGCATCGGCGGGAATGACGGAGCGGGTCGTTTCCATGGACGGTTTCCGTAACAGCCAGATCGGCTGCAGCGTTCGTCGCAGGAGCCGTGCCATCGCCGAACCGTTGCGGCACAAGGCGATGCGCCCGGCGGCGTGCGGCGTCCTGCAACGACCTTGCAGCGCGGCGTGCGCGCTGCAAGGCGAACTCGGCCGCTCAGTCGCGCTTGCGGATATCGGCGCGCACGGCCTCCAGCGCGGGATCGCGCTTGGCGAAGTACGCCTCGCTCGTCAGCGGCGCCGCGATGTCGGGAACCAGCGATACCGGATTCACGTCGATCAGGTGGTCGAGGCATTGCGGCACGCCCGCGCAGCCGCGCGCGAGGTCGAACGTGCCGTTCGTGTAGCGCAGGCGGAAGCGCGAATGCGGCAAGGTGACATTGTCGCCCTCCGACCAGAACGCGAGCCGGTCGCCGAGTTCGTCGCCGACGATCGTCACGCTGTCGCCGCCGCCCTTCTTCACCGCCGCCGCCGAAACGATGCCGGCCGAGTACGTGTAGTTGCCGACGAGCAGATACGTGCGCCCGGTCGCCTGCGACGGCAGCGCGCGCATGAACGCGAGCGTCGTGAGCAGATTGCCGCCGACGTCGAAACGCAGGTCGACAATCACGTGCCTGCGCGGTTTCGCCGCGAGTTCGGCGTCAACGCGCGCGGTGAACTCGCCGATCGGATGGCCTTCGGCGTCTTCGTTCGTGCGCAACTGCACGTACAGCGCGTCGATGTCGTCGAACGGGACGATGCGGAACGGCTGCTCGGCGTCGGCAAGATAGGTCGGTAACGCATCGGTCGTGATCGCCGTTTTCCACGTCGTTTCGCCGGGCATCGGTTCGGGCGACCACAGCCGTTCCTCTTCAACACTCGCCGGATCGTTCGCGATCATCGCCACGGTGCGCTCGACGACCTTGCCAGACGGCAGCCGCAGCTTCAGCGCCACGCGGTCGGGCGTCTTCGCAAGCCCGAGCGCATGCAGCACGCCGAGCGATTCGATCAATGTCGGCAGGTATTTCTTGCGGTTGATCGCGCTGCCGCCCTGCAGCGACTTCGTGCGTTCGTACAACGCGTCCGGCGACAGTCCTTCGATCGCGAGTACGCGCGCGCCGGCGAGATCGGTCGCTTCGCCCGTGGCTCGTGCGACGACGAGCGCATCGGGAAACCACAAGAGGCGCAGCGGCAGTCGCCGTTTCGGCAGCGCGCGCGGATCGCGCCAGCGCGCGCCGCTGTGCGCGTTGTCGGCCAGCGCGCCGATCTGCGCGAGGCCCACGAGCAGGTCGGCGCTCGACAGCTCGCCCGCGCGCGTTTCGAGTTCGCGCAGCTTCGCTGCCGCCTGCGCGCGCGTGGCCGGCGTGTACGCCAGTTCCTTGACGAGATATTCGTCGCGCACGACCGCGAGGTCGGCGAGCTGCGCGTCGCGCGAGGTCGGGACGTCGGTCGCCGAGGCAGTCGCGGCGATGAAACCGAGCACGGTAAAAAAAGGCTTCGCATGAGGATTCCTGTCAAACGGGAGCGGACTGAAACGCCGAGGCCAGGGTCGCGAACGCGCAGGCGGCGAGGCTTGCCGCCATCACCGCGTTGAACGCGCGCCGGTGACGCGCGTCGGCGAGCCAGTGCTGCAGCCGCGCACCGAGCATCACCCACGCCATCACGCTCGCGAAGCAGATGACGATTTCGATCGCGCACATCGCGACGAGGCGCAGCATGTACGCATCGCCGCTCGCGAGCACCAGCGCGGTGCCGGCCAGCGCGATCGCCCAGGCTTTCGGATTGACGAACTGGAACAGCACGGCTTCGACGAACCGCGGCGGTCGCGCGGCCTCGCGGCGCGCGCCGGCGTCGCTGCGCAGCAGGCACCACGCGAGCCAGCCGAGATAGACGGTGGACGCGATCGCGAGCCCGCGCGACAGCCACGGCGTCGCCGCGACAGCACCGGCCACGCCGAACGCGGCGAGCACGACGAGGCCCGTGCAGCCCACGGTGACGCCGGACGCGAGCGCCAAACCGGCCGGCCCGCCGAAGCGCGCACCGGTCGCGGCGGCAAGCGCGTTGTTCGGGCCCGGCGTGATGCAGCTGACGAACGCGAGCACGGCGAACGCGGAAAGTTCGGTAGTCATCGCAGGGTTCCGTGAAGACGTGCTTCCAGCGTACGGCGCACCGGCAGTACAGTACCGATACACTTCGCGCCGATACGGGCAGTACAGTCGCCACGCATGGATACCGCCGCACATCGCCTCTCGCGCGTCGACGCGTGCATCGACTGGTTGCGCACGCGCATCGACGCGCGCGTGTTTCGTGCCGGCGCGCGCGTGCCGAGCGTGCGCGAGCTGGCGCGCACGCTCGGCGTGTCGCCGTTCACCGCGGCCGACGCATACGAGCGCATGGCCGCGGCCGGGCTGATCGAAGCGCGGCGCGGCTCGGGCTACTACGTACGCGACGTCGCGCCGGCCGCCGTGCGTGTCGCGGCGCCGTCGTCGCACGTCGATCTCAAGTGGCTGATGCAGCAGATGCTGGACAGCGGACGCGCCGCACGCGGCCCCGGCCTCGGCGTGCTGCCGCCCGCGTGGCTGGACGGCGACGCACTCGGCGCGACCTTGCGCGCGATCGGCCGCGAAGGCGCGGGCCGCCTGCTCGAAGGCGGCACCGCGCAAGGCTACGCGCCGCTGCGCGACGTGCTCGCGCGGCGGCTCGGCACGTTCGGCATCGCCGCGCACGCCGACCAGATCGTGCTCACCACCGGCATCACGCATGCGATCCATCTGGCGCTGCAGACGCTCGTCGCGCCGGGCGACACCGTGCTCGTGCTCGACCCGTCGTGGTTCGGCGCGCTCGGCATGCTCGCGCTGCGCGGCGCGCGGGTGATCGGCGTGCCGTATACGCCGGACGGCCCCGACGTCGCCGCGCTCGAAGCGATCGCGCAGGAGTCGCGCCCTCGCCTTTTGCTGGTCAACAGCGTCGTGCAAAACCCCACCGGCCTCGCGCTCGACGCGCAGACGGTCGCGCGCATCGTGGATATTGCGCACAAGTACGATTTCTACGTGTTGGAAGACGACGTCTACGCCGACCTGTGCGACCCGGCGCTGCCGCGCCTCGCGGCGCACGACGGATTGCGCCGCACGATCTACGCGGGCGGCTATTCCAAGACGCTCGCGGCGAACCTGCGCGTCGGCTATCTCGCGTGCGGCGAGGCGCTCGCGCAGGCGATCGCCGACACGAAGGTGCTCACCGGCTACACGACGCCCGAGGTCAACGAGCGCGCGCTGCACAAGCTGCTCGCGAACGGCCGCTACGGACGGCACGTGACCGCGCTGCGCGAACGGCTCGATACGCATCGGCGCCGTGCGCTCAAGCTGATCGAACGCGAGGGCTTTGCGATCTACGGCCGGCCGCGGCACGGCCTGTTCGCGTGGGTCGACATGGCGTGCGACACGAACGAACTGGCGCTCGCCGGCCGCGACCTGGGCGTGCTCGTCGCGCCCGGCAGCCTGTTTTCGCCGGCGCAGCGCACGAGCCGCTACATGCGCTACAACGTCACGACGACGGCGGACTCGGCGCTGCGCGACCTGTTCGACGCGGCGCGGCGGCTCGCACGAGTCTGACGAACGCCCACAGCGCGGCGAGCATCGCCGCGACGAGGGCCAGCGATTGCGCGACCGGCGCATCGCCGGTCGCCGCACCGGCGGCCTGCCACTCCGCACGCCCGTGCAGCCACAGATCGAGATTGGAATACAGGTTGCCGGCGGTGTGCAGCACGACGGCCGGCAGGATCGAGCCGGCGTAGTGCGTCACGGTGCCGTAGATCGCCGCGACCGCGACGTAGTACGGCCACAGCGCGAGCGTGAAGTCGAGATGCGCGACGGCGAACATCGTGCCGGTGACGAGGATCGCGACCGGCAGTCCGTACGCGCTCTCGATCCGTCCCTGCATATAGCCGCGGAACGCCGCTTCCTCGACGACGCCGGCGACCGGCGCAGCGGCGACGAGCAATGCAGCGACGGTCGATGCGGGCACATGCGACAGGTCGGGCAGCGTCTGCACCGGCAACGCGAAGAAGCGGTTCGCCAGCCGCAGCGCCAGCACGAGCGCGACGATCGCGAGCGCGCCCGCGACGAGCGACCAGAACCACGTGCGGCCGGCGACGCGGAACGCGCGCAGGCCGTCGCGGCGCCACGCGGCGTTTTCCGGCGGCGGCCCGGCGCCTTGCAGATATTTCCAGAAACAGAACAAGTACACGGCGACGACCGGCACGGCCCACGGCATGCCGGCACCGTAGCGCAGGTTCGCGGCGAACAGCAGGTTGCGCGGCAAGGTGCCGGCCAGCATGACCAGCATGCCGAAGAAGACGGCCGGAACGATCGTGTTCATGGCGGCCTCGCGAACGGGTCGTCGCGATTATCCGTCGCGTCGCCGCGCCGCAGGGGTAACGAAAGTCATGGACGCGTTCGGTTCGTCGCGGTGCGTTCGTTCTGGAATCCGCGTCGACAGCCCGGCGCAAAGTTCGCATCGGCTACAACGCCGTTAGTGCACTTCTTGCCGCGAACTCGTTCATTCATCGCAACCCTTCAAAGGATTGAAACCGAAATGTCCGTTCTTGCAAAAACCCTGGCCGCCCTGTGCCTGGCCGCCGTCGGCGGCGCCGCGCTCGCCGCGCCGTCCGACGGCGCGCAGATCACGTTCGCCGGCCCCTCCGGCATCACGCTCGACGCGGTGATCTACAAGCCCGACAACGTCGCGACGCGCGACGACTGGCCGGCGATCGTGCTGATGCACGGCTGCTCCGGCATGTGGTCGAGCTCCGTGTTCGGCGCCGCGAGCGGCGGTTATCCGAATCTGCAGAAGCACATCGAATCGTGGGGCCGCTATCTCGCCGATCATGGCTACATCGCGATCGCGGTCGACAGCTTCAACGGCCGCGGCGATCCGCAGACGCAGTGCGGCGCCGCCGTGACCAACCCGTATACCGAACGGCCGCAGGATGCGCGTGCGGCCTACGCCTATCTCGCCGGCCTGGGCGAAGTAAACCCCGTGCGCGTCGGCCTGCTCGGCTGGTCGCAAGGTGCCGAAGCGGCGATGGTCGAAGCGTCGGCGACGGTCTACAACTCGACGACCCTGCGCGCCGACAACGATCATCTGTTCGAAGCGACCGCGGTGTTCTATCCGGGCTGCGGCGCGGCCATGCAGTTCGGCAGTCCGGCGTCGAGCTGGTGGCGCCCGTTCAACGACTTCAAGATGAGCATGGGCTACGACGACTCGTTCCGCGCGAACTGCAATACGCGCATCCAGCGCGCACGCGACGTGTACGGTTCGACCGCCGGCAGCGGCCATGAAGCGACGATCACGATCTACGACGGCGCCGACCACTCGTTCGACATCGACGGCCGCACGATCCTCGGCATGAACGACACGCAGTTTCCGACGAGCGCGCAGTTTCTCGCATGCTCGGTGGCCGGTTCGAACACCGAGGACTGCGCGATGATCCGCGCCGATTGGACGACGCTGTCGTTCTTCAACGATCGTCTGCAGTAAGCATCGTCGCGACGCGGCGCCGAAGGACCGGCGCCGCGTCAGCGCCGATACACGACGAACGACGTGCGCCGCGCGAGCGTGTCGTACAACGAGCGCGCCGGCGCGTTGTATTCCTGCGTATGCCAGTACACGCGTTCGGCGCCGCGCGCGTCGGCTTCGGCGTAGACGCGTTCGATCAGCGCGCGCGCGATGCCCGAGCCGCGCCGTTCCGGCGCGACGTACATGTCCTCGAGATAGCAGTAGCCGTGCTCGGACCAGGTCGACGCGTGAAAGAGGATGTGCGCGAAGCCGACCAGCACGCCATCTTCTTCAGCGACGAAGCCGAGCATGTCGGCGCCGTCGCACAGGCGCGCGAACGTCAGATCGCTGATGCGCGTTTCGAGCGGCGAGCGATAGAACGCGCAGTAGCCGTCCCAGAGCGTGTCCCAGGCCGCGCGGTCGTGCGCGGCGATGCGTCGTAGCGTGGCGGCCATGGTCGGCTCCGTGGTGGTCGTGCACGCATTGAATCAGGTTCGCGCGCGAATGAACCGGACCACTCCGGGGCCAAAGCCTGAGACCACCAGTGCTATTTCTTTGCGGCCGGCGTCGCGCGCTGGATCTTCAGATTCTTGCCGGTGCCGACCACGGCGACCGCGCGCATTTCGACCGGTGCGCCTTCGACGAGCAGCGCCGTCGTGCCGACCGCGGTCCACGCCGGGTGTCCGCGCGGAAAAATTCCTTGTGGATCGGCGCGAAGCGCTCGAATTCCGCGGTGAACGTCGTGGCGTCCTTCGCGCCGACGTGGAACGTCTCGATTTCGACGACGTCGTCGAGCGTCGCGCCGGCCGCTTCGAGCGTCGATTTCAGGCGCACGAACATCGCGCGTATCTGCGCTTCGTAGTCCGCCCCCGGCCCGGCCGGAATGCCCGAGACGATCACGGTGTCGCCGACGCGCACGGCCGGCGCGTAGTGGTACACGTCGTAAGCGCGATCGAAGTTCGCGGGTATGACGATCGTTTTCGACGGCGCCGCGGCACAGCCGGCGGCGAGGAGTGCGGCAAGCATCGGAACCACGGCGTTGCGCATGGCGGGAGTGCTCCGGGCGGCGAGCCGGCAGTGTAGCCACGCGCTCTCGCCGTCGCACGGCGCGCCGGCAAACCCGCGCCGACTGCCCGTCGATCGCGCAACGCCGGCAACCCGCGCGGCGTCATAGCGTCGCGAACCCGTCCGAGGGTTCGGCCACGACGTCTTCGCGGCGCAAAGAATCCACTTTGCAGAGCGGCGGTCCGTGCGCGAGCCAGCGCTCGAGTTCGGCGATGCGCTCGGGCTCGCCGACGGCGAGCACTTCGACGCGGCCGTCGGGCAGATTCTTCGCGTAGCCGCTCAGGTCGAGCTTGAGCGCCACCTGCCGCGTCGAGGCGCGGAAGAACACGCCCTGCACGCGGCCGGAAACCAGAAATCGCGCCGCACTCATTTCGCCGGAATCGCCTTGCGCAGCGCGCCCTCGTCGACCGGGCCGGTGAATTTCTGCGCGATCTTGCCGGTCGGGTCGACGATGTACGTCGTCGGCAGGCCGCGCGGCGTTTCGAACGCCTTCGGCGGATCGAACGTATCGACCTGCGCGATCGGAAACACGACCGGGTGTTCTTTCAGAAACGCCACGATCTCGGCCTTGTCGGTGTCCTCGTACGCCAGGCCGATCGCGGTGACGTTCGCGTTCTCCTTGACGAACTTCGAGATCTCAGGCAACTCCTTGATGCACGGCGAACACCACGTCGCCCAGAAGTTCACGATGACCCACTTTCCTTTTTGCGCGGCGAGGTCGAATTCCTTGCCGTCGATCGTGGCGATCGTCAGTTCGGGATTCTTCGCCGGCGCGTCGGCGGCTTGCGCGAAGCCGGCGAACGCGGCGAATGCGAGAACGATCAGGGCTTTCATGCGGGCTCCGCGGGTTTGGATTCGTCGATCGTCACAGACCGGTCGGTCGCGACGAAAATTTCGGACAGGCGCACGCCGAGCGAATCGCGCAGGTCGCCGGCCATGTTCTGCACGAGCGCCGTCACGGCCGGCGGCAGCTCGCAGCGCGCGGCGTCGCGGCGCGTCAGTTCCAGCGGCAGGCGGTACAGGCCGGTTTCGTACAGGTCGAACAGGCACACCGATTCGAGGCTGCGCGCGAGCACCCATTCGCCGTTTTCGGTGCGCTGGACCATGCCGGCGACATGCAGATCGGCGAGATAGCGCTGCAGCAGATCGTCGGTGAGAAAACGCTCGCGTTCGCGCAGGTCTTCGGTGCGCAGGCCCACGCCGGCGCGCTGCGCGTCCGCGAAATGGTTCATCACGCACAAGAGGCCCAGAAACTCGTGGCCCGGCGCGAGCGTCTCCTCGGCGCGGCGGTATTCGAACGCGCTGATCGCGGCGCACACCGAGGCGCCGAGCAGCACGATCAGCCACGACAGGTACAGCCACACCATGAAGATCGGGATCACCGCGAGCGTGCCGTAGACTTTTTCGTACGACGTGAGCGAACCGAGGTACGACGCGAAGCCGCGCTTGGCGCCTTCGAACAGCAGCGCCGCGAGCAGCGCGCTGACGGCCGCATCGCGAAAGCGCACGGCGCGGTTCGGGATGATGAGGTAGCAGCCGACGAGCGACACCCAGACGATCGCGAAAGGCAGGAAGCTCAGGAACTGGGTCTTCAGCCCCAGCCCGGCCTCGGCCTGTTCGAGCAGCGGCAGCGCGAAGAGATACGAACTCAGCGCCATCGCGGTAACGAGCAGCAGCGGGCCGAACGACAGCGCGGTCCAGTACATCAGAAACCGCGACGCGGCCGGCCGCGCCGTGGCGACGCGCCAGATGCGGTTGAACGCGTCCTCGATGCTCATCATCAGCGAGATGGCGCTGACGATCAGCACGACGATGCCGACCGCGGTGGCCTGGCTCGCGTTTTCGGCGAAGGTCGTCAGGTACGCCTGTACCGTCTTGCCGGCGGCCGGCACGAAGTTGTCGAACACGAAATCGGTCAGGCCCGCGCGCCAGCGTTCGAACACCGGAAACGCCGACAAAATGCCGAGAATGGCCGCGGTCAGCGGCACGAGCGAGAACAGCGTCGTGTACGCGAGCGCGCCGGCCGTCTGCGGGCAGCGGTCGGCGTAGAAGCGCTGCCACAGAAACAAGGCGAAGGCGCGAACCTGGTCTCTTTGAATCTTGATCATCGTCCCGATGATAACCTGTCGAACGAAAGCCTCCCGTAAAGCCAGCCGATGCCCGATATTCTCGTTCTGTACTACAGCCGCAACGGCGCGACCGCGCAGCTCGCGCGCCTCGTCGCGCGCGGCGTCGAAGAAGTGTCCGGCATGGCCGCGCGCCTGCGCCAGGTGCCGCCGGTCGCGCCGGTCACCGAAGTCGCCGCGCCGCCGGTGCCCGACGAAGGCGCGCCGTACGTCGACCGCCGCGACCTGCGCGAATGCGCCGGCGTCGTGCTCGGCAGCCCCACGCGCTTCGGCAACATGGCGGCGCCGTTGAAATTCTTCCTCGATTCCACCGCCGCGGAATGGGCGTCGGGCTCGCTCGTCGGCAAGCCGGCCGGCTGCTTCGTCTCGACCGGCACGATGCACGGCGGGCAGGAGTCGACGCTGCTGTCGATGCAGATTCCGCTCCTGCATCACGGCATGCTGATCGTCGGCATTCCGTTCACCGAACACGCGCTGCATGCGACGACGACCGGCGGCTCGCCGTACGGCGCGACGCACGTCGCCGGCAGCCAGGGCGACCGCCCGATCAGCGAGCACGAACGCGATCTGGCGCGCGCGCTCGGACGCCGCGTCGCCGATGTCGCGCGCCGGCTGGGAGCGGCGCCTTGAGCGCGCGCACGCTCGGTTTCGCCGCGTGGGCCGGACTCGTGCTGCTGCACACGGCGTGGTACCTGTGGCTCGCGCCGCCGGCGAACGGTTCGCCGTGGCTCGCGGTCGCGCTGATGGTCGTACCGCTGCTGCTGCCGCTGACGGCGCTGCGCGCGAGCGCGCAGCGGGCGTTGCTGTGGGTCGGCATTCTCGCGCTGTTCTACTTCTGCCACGGCGTGGTCGCCGCGTGG
This sequence comes from Tahibacter soli, assembly GCF_025717065.2. GTDB lineage: Bacteria > Pseudomonadota > Gammaproteobacteria > Xanthomonadales > Rhodanobacteraceae > Tahibacter > Tahibacter soli. The sequence continues at coordinate 243,244 of NZ_JAOVZO020000019.1, forward strand.
GGCGAGCCGCAGGTACGCGCGCTCGCGTGGATCGAGATCCTGCTGTGCCTCGCGCTGATCGGCGTGCTCGGCTGGGAGTCGCGGAACTACAAGCGCCCGAGGAAACCACAATGAGCTTTGTGCAATCCGCCGCGGAACTCGGCAACCAGTACCGCGACGACCGCGTGCTGCGTTCGTATCTCAAGCGCACGCTGCCGCCCGACACGCTGGCGGCGATCGAACCCGACCTCGACGCGCTCGGCGAACACGCCGCCGTCGCCTGGCGGCGCTCGCTGCAGAGTCCGCGCGGCGAGCCGAGCCTGACGAACTGGGACGCAACCGGCGAGCGCATCGATCGGATCGACCTCGCGCCGCAATGGGTCGAAGCGCGCGAGATCGCAGCCCGCCGCGGCCTGGTCGCGGCGGGCCACGAGGCGACGCATGGCGAGCATGCGCGCGTGCACCAGTTCGCGATGGTGTACCTGCACCACGTCGCGAGCGCGTTCTTCACCTGCCCGCTCGCGATGACCGACGGCGCGGCGGTGTGCCTCAAGGCGTCGGGCAACGCGATCCTGATCGAACGCGCGGTGCCGCGGTATCTGTCGCGCGATCCGGCGCAGTTCTGGATTTCGGGACAGTGGATGACCGAGACGACCGGCGGCTCCGACGTCTCGGGCACGCAGACGCAGGCGCGCGTCGACGCGAACGGCCGCTGGCGCCTGTACGGGCGCAAGTGGTTCACGTCGGCGATCAACGCCGACACGGCGCTCGCGCTCGCGCGGCCGGAAGGCTCGCCGGCCGGCGCCGACGCGCTCGCGCTGTTCTATCTCGAGCCGCGCCGCGCGGACGGCCGCTGGCGCAACCTGCGCGTGCAGCGGCTCAAGCCGAAGCTCGGCACGCGCGAACTGCCGAGCGCCGAAACCGAACTCGACGGCGCGCCGGCCGAACCGGTCGGCGAACTCAAGCACGGCGTACGCCTGATCGCGCCGGTGCTCAACGTCACGCGCGCGTGGAACGCGGTGTGCGCGATCGCGACGATGCGCCGCGGCGTGGCGCTCGCGCGCGACTACGCGAATCGCCGCGTCGTATTCGGCCGGCCGCTCGCCGAGCAGGCGCTGCACGTGGAAACGCTGGCCGACCTGCAGGCCGAGTTCGAAGCCGCGTTTCATCTGACGTTCTACGTCGTCGAACTCCTCGGCCGCGCGCAGGCCGGCCGGCTCGACGCCGCGCACCACGGCCTGCTGCGCCTGCTGACGCCGCTGGTGAAATTGTGGACCGGCAAGCTCGCCGTCGCGCTATCGTCCGAAGTGCTCGAATGCTTCGGCGGCGCCGGCTACATCGAAGACACGGGCCTGCCGCAGCTCTTGCGCGACGCGCAGGTGCTGCCGATCTGGGAGGGCACGACGAACGTGCTGTCGCTCGACGTGCTGCGCGTGCTGCGCGCCGGCGGCGGGCTCACCGGGTACCTGAGTGCGCAGCGCGCGCTGCTCGCCGAAGCGGAAACCGCCGACCTCGGCGCGGCGGTGCGCACCGTGCGCGACGCGACCGGCACGCTGACCGAATGGCTGCAGCGCGCCGCGAGCGATCCGCACGCGCTCGAAGCCGGCGCGCGCGAACTGGCGATCGGCCTTGCGCGCTGTTTCGCGGCGAGCCTGACGCTGAGCCACGGCGCGTGGTCGCAGCGCGTCGAGAACGATCCGCGCGCGTCCGCCGCGGCGCGGCGCTTCGCCGCGCGCGGGCTCGCGCGATTCGCCGTGCGCCACGGCGACGATGCGCGCATGCTCGCCGGCGACGTTTCGTAGGGTAAAGTCCGCGCCGCACGCGAACGCAAGGAAAGGCCATGCAGCATCTGACCATCGTCACCACCGGCGGCACGATCGACAAGGTCTATTTCGACGACAAGTCGGAGTACCAGATCGGCGCGCCGCAGATCGGCGAGATCCTCGCCCAACTCGGCGTCGCGTTCACGTTCGACGTGATCCCTATCCTGCGCAAGGACAGCCTGCACATCACGCCGGAAGACCGCGAACTGATCCGCGACACGATCGCCGCGCAGCCGCACCGCCACGTGCTGGTGACGCACGGCACCGACACGATGGTCGAAACCGCGCAGGTGCTGCTCGACGTTCCCGGCAAGGTGATCGTGCTGACCGGCGCGTTGAACCCCGCGCGGTTCCAGGGATCGGACGCCGTGTTCAACATCGGCTGCTCGGTCGGCGCGCTGCAGTCGCTGCCCGACGGGGTGTACGTCGCGATGAACGGGCGCGTGTGGGATCCGCGCAACGTGAAGAAGAATCGCGCGGCGAACCGGTTCGAGCCGAGGTAGAACCTGGGCCTCGCGTCACGGCCGCCTGGCCGTCGCGACGGGCGGCTTCCGCGCGTTTTTCAGCGCATTGCAATCCGCACCGCTTTTTCAGCAACGACCGTACGGTGCTGAAGCCTGCATTTTCGCGTCAATAAACGCCAACCCGATCGCTGGAATTTGATTCCGTAGCGTATGTTGGGCCGATGGATATTTCTCCCGATCGATCTCTTCCGTAAGTTCGCGCCGCGGCGTTCGCCGCGTATCGAATGGGGAAGGTTCGATGAGAAAGCTGAGTCCGAAAGAACTTGGCATGCTGGTCGGCACCATGGTCGTCGGCAATCTCGCTCATGCGAGCGAGGGCGAGGAAATCCTGCCGGTCACCCGTCTCGATACGATGGTGGTGACGGCCACTTACTCGGTACCGCCCGGCGCGACGTTCCTTGCGGATACGGCGCCACCGGGCGCCGGAATCAGCGGTTCGGGGCCACGCGTGCCTCCCCTCGTCGACCAGCAGCACGCGCAGCGATGCGCCGCCGCTTACGGGCCGTACGCGTTGAAGGAGGGCTTTTCTGTAAAGTACGCCAACTGGTACATGTGGAAGGAGCGAGGAACCTCGCCCGCGGTCTACCAGCGAACCGACGGGCCCTCGCCGCCGCCCGGAAGCTGGGATATCGTCCTGGGCTCGACGGGGTGGCCCCCGCCGCCCGCAATCGGTGGAGTCGTATTCGTATATCCGCCTGGGGCGATCAATATGCGTAACCACATCGAGACGTTGGGGCATGAATACGCTCATACCCAAGGAGAGAACAACGAAACCGTTGCCGAGGCCGCCGGACTCACGACCTATCAGAACTACAAAGCAGCAGTGGGGGCCGCCTGTGGCGGTTACCGGTGAGTTGTCGCTGCTCGCGCTTCGCACCATGATGCCCTTTTATTGCGGCACGTCCCGCGCGAGATTTTAAATGCGCCGAAGAAAAGAGATCGCGGGGACGCTTTTCCTTGCCTTCGTGGCCTTGATCGCCAGCACGACGCTGTCTCGCGATCGATCGCGCATGCCAACGGCTTCCGGCGCGCCATCGACTCCCGACGAAGGAGCGCTTCTATCCCCCAACGCGCCCGCGCCCGGACCGGCCGAACCGTCTCGCGATATATCCGTGACGGAATTGCCGGTGGCAGATTCTTCGATCTCCGTTGCAAAGACAAAGCGATTCCAGGAGGCCAAGAAATGCGCGGGCGTCGTTCGCGCCGTCGAGAGCATGCGAACCCAGAGAATCTCCTGCGATTCCGAGACAAGGCCGGACGTTTTGGCTTCATGCAAGAAGCAGATCGCATCGTTCGACGAAAAACTCGAGCGCGCGGAGGCGATGCTGTCGGAATGCCCGCCCGCCGATGTCGGTGACTCCGAATCCCGCTATTGGCGCAGCGTCGTCGAGGCAGCCGAAGCCGGCGACGCGGATGCCGCGTTGTGCTACATCAAGTCCGACGTCTCCTTGCAACGCCCTTGGTCGAGCGAAGAACGAGCGCGTTACGGGATTCTTGCGCCGACATACATCGATCGCGCGTTCTCGGCAGGCGACTGGCGCATCGCGGAAATATTTTCGATGGGTCCGCGCGGCATTCCTTCGGAAGGCTTGCTTCGGACTCAGACCGGAGGTGAACGCACCACGCAATACCGCATGAACCGATTGCTGCGGCTGGGAGCGGTCGGTCAGTACGCGATGCTACTCGATCTTGATTTCGCGAGCCCGGACGAAACGCTGACCCGCGACGAACGACTAGCCGCGGAGGCTTGGGCCAAAGACATGTATGCGAGGTATTTCTCCAGTTCTCCAAAACTGGATTCGCCTCCGGTTTCTTGCGCCGTTATCGACAAAGACATCTGGCCCTACCCCTTTTGAGCGAACCCAATCGCCCATGAGCGATGACAACTACTACCTGCAGCTCGGCTGGGCCGCGACGGCAATGATGAAGTCCGACCTGTACTGCCGGTATCCGGTCGCCTGCCTCGACCTGTGGATCCGGCCCGCGATCCAGCTCGGGCAGATCCGCTTCTTCTTCGACCGCGCCGGTGGGTTGCGGGGCTATGTGACCTGGGCTTTCCTCAGCGCCGAAGGCGAGCATCGTCTGCTGAACGATCCGGAAGTCATCCTGCACCTTTCGGAATGGAACGAGGGCAATCGGCTGTGGTTGCTCGATTTCGTCGTCCTGGGCGAAAAGCCGAGGCGCCGCATCCGCGAAACGATGCATCTGTTCGCCTGTGTGGACAAGGCGAAGTCGCTACGCCGCGATGCCGACGGCCGCGTCCGGAAGGTGACCGTATGGAAGCACCGCCACTTCCCGGCGCCGTAGCGGCTTCGCTGCCGTCTGCCGCCGACGGGCTGTCCGCCGCCGAGATCGCGTGCATTGAAGAGGGCCTTCCGAACCTCTTCGACTGGGGGCCGCATCTGCTCGTTCCGTTCATCGCGCGCAAGCTCAGGCGGGCACGCCTGTCGTGGCTGAACCGGCGCTGGTTCATCGAGCGCGGATTTCGGTTTTGCGACGAAGCCTCTTCGGCACGTCTCGAGCATTGGCTGGTCGATCAGTTCGCCTACGCGGTGCCCGAAGACATCGATGACGCAGACGCGTTCGACGAGGTCGAGGCGGTCCTGCATGCCGACCGATACGGCAGCACCAGCGGCTCGTTTCCGCACGGTGGCAGCGGCCGCGCCGCCTTGATCCGCCGTTTCCACGTCAAGGGCGTCGGCGTGACCCCGCTCGTCGGCCAGGGTGCCGACCGCGCGCATTCGCACGGATGCGCGTCGCTCGACGTCGCGTTGCGCGAAGCGATCTACGGCGAAATCGCGGACCTCGAGTTTCCGTATGGCGCGGTGCCCGTGATCGCGATATTGGAGACCGGCCTGACCTTCCTGTCGTCGGGAACGCCGAGCCGGCCGTTGCGCCGCGCCTTGATCGTACGTCCCGCCATGATTCGGCCGGCGCATCTGCAGCGCGCACCCGCGTTCGTGCGCCCCGCCGGGAACTTCGTCAGCGTCCAGGCTCACGATACGGAACGTACCAGGGCCGTCGTTCGGAAATTCGTCGACGATGCCTCGCATTCCGGGGGCGCGGTCGCGCGTCTCGTCGATCTCTTCGAGCGCATCGCGCGTCAGGTCGCGTTCGGACAAGTGCAGCGGCTGTATGGCGGTGGCTATTTTTCATCGAACCTGACGATCGAAGCCGAACTGCTCGATTTCGGAAACATGCATGCGTTCCCGGACTGGTCGAACGTGCAGGTTCTTCCGCACGACCTGGGTTTCGGCAAGGAAATGACCGTCGTCCAGGCCACGATCCGCTCGCTGCTGTTCTATTGCCGGAAATTCGGCGGCATCGAAGCGTCGGAAGATGACCTCCGAAGCATTCTCGACTCGGCCGAGCGGGCGTACGAAACCGCGTTCGACAAAGCCTGCGCGCATCTCCTCGCCCTCGACGGCGAAGCGGAAGATGCGAAGCCGGCGGGCCATGCTGCGGCTGCGTTCCGCCGATACTTCAAACTGCAGCAGCAATCCACGCTCAATGCGTCGTTCGGCGACCGATCGACCGCAGCCTGGCTGCACGAACCGATTGTCGGCTCGGCATCAGCAGCGCCGGGCAGCGCCGAGCACGCGCTGCTGACCGAAATTCGGGATCTGTTGCGGGAGGGTTTCGGCAGCGCCGGAATCGACGCCTGGAAGACGAGACGTGCCTGGTTTTCCGCGAGCCGGCTTCTCAAGCCGCGCGCGGGGATCTATCGGGAATCCTTGCGCCGCAGCATCGGCGAGTTGCTCGACGAGCGATTCGCGCGTTTCGATCCCGCGCCGCCCGATCTGGCGGAAAAACGACGATTCGCGACCTTCATCGACGACGTAGTCGCGTCGGCCAGGCGACACTGGCGGAATCTGCCCGCGAACCTGCTCGTCATCGGCTATGCGAATCGCGGGCGCTCCAGCGTACTGCTATGCGAAGCGGTTCCGGCGGGAGAATTCCTCCTGTGGCTCGAAGGGGCCGTTTGCGGCGAACACCTCGACTTCTTCGGCGCGTCGTTGCACGCGGACGATTTCCTTCCGCTCCGGATCGATTCGCACGGCGCCGGCTGGAGCGTCGCGGTTCGCGATTTCGACCGGAGCGAAGGCGTCGTCAGGCTGCACCGACGAACTCTGCACTATCCGGAAAAGTGGCATTTTTTCGAAACGCCGCCCCTCGAATGAGAGCGCCACCGGCTGCACCGCCCCTCGCAGGCGGCGCAGCCGCGAGGCCGCGCCTCATTCGAACCCGTCGATGAACAGCACGTCGACGCCGACCTGCTGCACGAAACTGCGCGAGACGCTGTTCGCTCCGCCGCCGTCGTCGGTGACGGTCACCGTGATCGTCACCGTGCCGACCGCGTTGTGCGCGGGCGCGAAGCCGATCGATCCGGTCGTGCCCGGGCTCGCATAGCTCACCGACGGATGCGGGATCACCGATGGATTGCTCGACGCGGCTGTCACCGCGAGCGTCTGGTTTTCGCCGGGGCCGGCGCCGATGCCTGCGAGCTGCACGGTTTGCGTCCCCGCGTTCGGCGGGATCGGTGCCGGGTCGGGGATCGCATTCAAGGTGGGCGGGTCGTTGACCGCGCCGACATCGATCGACACCTGCCCCGTTTCCGTCACGCCGCCCGCACTCGCGGTGTAGGTGAACCCGTCGCTGCCCGCGTAGTTCGCGGCCGGCGTGTACGTGACGCTGCCGCCGGCCGCGAACGTGGCCGCACCATGCGCGGGCTTGCTCACGGCGACGAGCGTCGCCGCGCCCGCGAACGTGTCGGCGGAAGCGCCGCCGGCGCCCGTCAGCACGTTGAACGTCGCCGAGCCGTCTTCGGCGACGGCGATCGTATCGGCGACGGTGTCGGCCGCCGCGACGATCGTGATCGCGACGACGCGCGACACCGGCGCCGCCTCGCCGTCGCTCAGCCCGTAGGTCACGCTGGCCGTGCCGTTGTAGTCCGCGGGCGGCGCGAACGTCACGCCGCCCAGCGCGGCGTTGAGCGCCGCGATCGGGCCGTTGAACGCCATGGTCGCGTCACCGGTGCCGTCGCCCGCGGTGAACGCCAGTCCGGCGACGGCCGGCAAGGTGAGCGTGCCGTGATCGGCCGACAGGACGACGCCGAGCGGGGCGCTGTCGACGTCGGCGGCAGTCAGCGCGAGCGATGCCGGTACGTCTTCGTCGGTCTGCGCGGACTGCGCGCCGCCCGCGACCGGCGGATCGTTGACCGCCGTGCCGGCGAGCGTGCGCGAGCCGGTCACGGCCGGCGCGATGCCGTCGCTGACCGATATCGCCAGCGTGCCGGCCGCGGCGCTGTCAGGCACGGGCGTGAACGTGACGCCGTCGAGCAGTTGCTGCAGGTTGGCGATCGGCCCGCTGCCCTGCCACACGCCGGTACCGGCGTCGTACGTCGACGTCGCGCCGCCCACGGTACCGGCGCTCAGGCGCCCGATACCGGCCGGCGACAGCTGCAGCGTCACGGCCAGCGTCGTGTTGTCGGGATCGATCACGACGAAGTTCGACAGATCGAACGGCGTGTCTTCGACATACGTGTCGGTGGCGGACGGATTCGTCAGCCGCGGCGCGTCGTTGACCGCGACGGCGGCGAGCGGCTTGTTGCCCGTCAGGGCCGGCGCGACGCCGTCGCTGACGGACGTGGAGATCGTAGCGCTCGCGATGCTGTCAGCGGCGGGCACGAAACTCACGCCGGCGAGCAGGCCGTTGACGTCGGCGACGAGGCCGACGGCCGTCAACACGCCGCTGCCGGCGCTGTACGACGACGTCGATCCGCCGACCGTGGCCGTCGTAAGGCTGCCGGCGCTCGCCGGCGTCAGCGTCAACGTCGCGGTGACGACGCTGCTGTCGATATCCGAGACCGCGATGTCGGTGAGATCGAGCGTCGTATCTTCGGTGTAGGTTTCGCTCGCCGACAGGTTGGTCGCCTGCGGCGCGTCGTTCACGGCGTTGACGGTGACGGTGAACGTGCGATCGAGCGTATTCGGCACGTAGGCGGAATCGCCGTCGTCGCGCGCCGTGACGGTGACGACCGCGCTGCCCGATTGATTGGCGACCGGCGTGTACGTCAGCGTGCCCGTGGCATTCGGGTCGACGTAGTTCACCGCCGGATTCGGAATCAGCCCCGGGTTGTTCGACACGGCCGTGATCGACACCGTCTGCGCGAGCGTATCGCCGTCGCCGATGCCCGAAAGGTTCACGGTCTGCTGCGCGGCGTCCTCGTCGATCGCGGGCGGATCGGCGATCGTGTTCAGCGTGGGCGCGTTGTTGAGCACGAGGGCGCAGCGACTGTCGTCCCAGCCGATGTCCTGGAACAGGCAGTCGGTGAGATCGGTCTGCGTGAACACGTCCGAATTCAACGAGGGCTCCATCAGGAGATTGGGCGATGCATCGCTGTGGAAATGCGCAACACTGGAACCTTGCACATAGGTACCCGGCGCATACGTGCGCAAACGGCCCTCGTTGCGCGCGATCGCCGCCTGGCTGCCGAGATTCGTGGTGACCGACATGCCGTTCCAGACGAGATTCGGATCGTTGGTGAACGACGCGGCACGCTCGGCCGCGGTCATCTCGACCCAGTGCCGGTTCGCGCCGGTGCCGCCAGCGTTGTTGTCGCGCACGAACTCCGACCAGATGTCCGGAATGTTGTTGAAATAGCCGCCGAACGCCGTCGTCGGCCCCGTGCAGCCGGCCGCCGTGCGGCACAACAGCGGCGCGAAGCCGAGGCCGTGCCCGAGTTCGTGCAGCACCACCGGATACAGCGCGATGGTGCCGGCCGGCGCGGGACCGGTGAGGCCGTAGTAGAAGCGCGTGCTGCCGAGGCACGAGGTATCGTTCTGGTCGACGCGCGAATTGAAGTTCGCGTTGATCTCGGCGACGCCGGTGCCGTTGATGTCCTGGTCGACCAGCGCTTCGGCCAGCGCCACGGCGAAGTAGCGTTGCTTCGTGCCGATGTTGAGCACGATGTTCGTCGCAGCGCCGGCCGACCCGAGCGTGCCCGTCGTTGCGGTGCAGGCGAGGGCCGTGAACGTCGCGCTGACCTTGATCGTCTGGCTGCTGGAAAGCGCGGCGCCCCAGACGTTGGCGGCGGCCTGGAACAGATTCGTGCGCTGCTGTCCCAGCGTGGTGCCGGTATTGCCGCCTTCGGGAGAGACGATGGTGGCATCGTTGAAACCGGTGCCGCCGACGAGCTGGATGGTGGCGGCGCCGGACACGTCCGCCGCGGCGAACGCGAGCGCGGCGAGAAGTCGCTGCAGGGAAAGGTTCATGGCCTGTGTCCCGGCGGCGCGTCGGCCGAGTGGTCATGGCCGGGCTCGTCGCATTGCACGTGGACATTGCCGTCGGCGTCGACGGTGGCCGTGCTGTTGTACTGGTAGCCGCTGGTATCGATGTAGAGAAATCCAGAAGGCGACACGCGCAGGTCCATGTCGACCTTGGGCTCGGGTTCGGGTTCCAGATAGTCCGGCGTCCCGCGCGGCGGCGGCGGCACGTCGACGATTCGGCCCGTGGCGGGATCGATGACGACGACCTGCGCGGCGCTCGCGGACGCCGGACGCGACGGCGACTGCGCCGAATGCGCGCGAACGGCGGCGGCGATGCCGGGCGGCAGGTCGGCGAGCGTGGCGGGTCGGATATCGGCCTTGGGCCGCGAGTCGGCGGCGCAAGCGAGAGAAACGGATGCGACGGCGAGCGCCGCCGCGAATGCGGCACGCGTGATGGTCATGACTTCCCCCTGGCTCCGCGGTAGCGGCGGGGGCAGTCTACGGCGGTCGCGGCGAGATTTCGCGCGATTTTTCGGGCAGTTATCCTTTTTGAGACAAGGTGATAGCCCGCATCGCGCATTTGCGCGTCGCTGTTGGTTCGAACAGCCGAAAGAAGCGCCGCCGGACGCTGCCAGGACGCTCCCGACGAAGCGACGCCTTCGCTTCTGGCGGCAGGAAGCCGCCCGCTTCACCCGGGGCCCCGCCGGTCGCGGCGAGATTGCAGATTCGCTGCGCGAATGTCCGCTCCGGCATCCATGCCTGCGCAGTCCGGCCTTCGCCGGCATGACGAGGAAAAAACCGGAAGCCATAAAAGAAAAAGCCCCCGCCCAGTGATGAGCGGGGGCCTCCCCGTTACAGCCGCATGCGGGTGAAACACGCGGCGGTCGCGGCGATGGCCGTAACGGATGTCGCCATGCCGATCCGGCGTTCGGCGCGCGGTTGGCGCGCCTGGGCCGGGCTCCTCCCCTCCGAGGACGGTAAGGAGCGAAGCTTCCGTCCGCTTCGCTCTCAAATTCTGGTGGGTGGCGGCATCAGTTCTCCGCTACCCAGGTTGTACTCGCAAAAGAAACGTCAAAGGGATCGCCGGCACGTCCCGCGCCGGCGATCCCGTTACCTCAGAACGTGATCGTCCAGGCGTCGATGTAGCCGGTGTCGCCGGAGTACAGGTCGGTCACCTTGAGCTGCCACGTGCCGTTCTTCGGCGAGCCCGAGGCATTGACCGTGTACGTCGCGTTGACGTTGGCCGCGCTGTCGCTCGACGAGGCGTTCTTCAGACGGCTCGACGTGCCGTTCGGCGCGATCAGGTCGATCTGCAGGTCGCCGCGATACGTGTGGACGATCTGCACCTGCACGCTCGTCGTCGCCGACGCGTTGCCGCTCTGGCCACTGACCGCGATGGAGCTGGTCGCGCTCGACGAATCCGGAATGTTGACGTTCGTCGTGTTCGAGAAGCTGCCGCCGCCGCCACCGCCGGCGGTGTAGCTGCCGGTGAGGCTCACGCCGCTGAACGCCGAGTAGCCGCGCAGCTTGACGTAGTAGGTGCCGGCCTGCGCCGTCGCGATGTTGCACGTCTCGTTGTTGCCCGACAGGTACGGACGGCAGTCGTAGCTCGACGTCGTCGGCGCGGACCCGAACTTGACGTACATGTCGGCGTCGCCGGTACCGCCCGCGGACACGAACTTGAGGTTCGTCGCGCCGGCCGGAACGACCATCGTGTAGGTCACTTCGGCATTCGCCGCGCCCGAGATGCCGGTCGCCGCCACGCCGTTCTGCAGCACGTTGCCGCCGCCACCGCCGCTCGACACGGTGACCGAACCGGTCTTCGTGTTCGTCGCGCCGCCGTTGTCGGTCACGGTCAGCGTGACCGTGTACGTGCCCGCCGCCGAGTACGTCTTGCTCGGGTTGGCCGCGGTCGACGTGGTGCCGTCGCCGAAGTTCCACGCGCGCGACGCGATCGAGCCGTCGCTGTCGGTCGAGGTGTCGGTGAAGTTGGCAGTGAGGCCGCTCGTGGTCGCCGTGAAGTTCGCGGTCGGCGCGACGTTGCCGCCGCCGCCCGTGACGGCCTGCAGCGTCTTGGCCGCGTCGATGATGCCGGTGCCGCAACCGCCCGAGCACGAACCCGGCAGCGGCTTGGCGTTGTTCTTGATCAGCGTTTCGATCTGATCCGGCGTCAGCGACGAATTTTTCGACAGCATGAGCGCCGCGAGACCGGCGACGTGCGGCGACGCCATCGAGGTGCCGGCGTAGAACGCGTAGGTTTCGCCGCTCTGCGTGGTGGTGCCCGAGTTGAGCGTCGACAGGATGTCGCCCGCGCCGCCCGAACCGTCGCCGCCCGGCGCCGACACGTCGATCAGCGCGCCATAGTTCGAATAGCTCGCGCGGCTGCCGGCCTTGGTCGTCGCGGCGATCGAGATGACGCCGCTGCAGTTGCCCGGGTCGAAGCCCGAGACGTTCGCGTTGTCGTTGCCGGCCGCGATGGCGAGCACCGTGCCGCGCGAACGCGCCGAGTTGATCGCGTTCTGCTCGGTCGACGAGCACGCGCCCTGGCCGCCGAGCGACAGGTTGATCACGCGCGCCGGGGTCGCGTTCGCCGGCACCCCGGAAACCGTGCCGCCGGACGACCAGATGATCGCGTCGGCGATGTCGGCGATCGTGCCGCCGCACTTGCCGAGCACGCGCACCGGCTGCACCTTCGCGTTGAACGCGACGCCGGCCACGCCCTTGGCGTTGTTCGTCAGCGCCGCGATCGTGCCGGCCACGTGCGTGCCGTGCCAGCTCGAGTTCGACGAATACGGCACGCCGCATTCGTTCGTGGCGAACCAGTCGCCTTCGTCGTTCGGGTTCGAATCGCGGCCGTTGCCGTCGCGGGCGGTCGTCGAGCTCGAGATGAAGTCGTAGCCGGCGACCGTCTGGCCCGAAAGATCGCTGTGCGGCGTGATGCCGGTGTCGATCACGGCGACGACGACGCCCGAACCGGTCGCCACGTCCCACGCCGACTGCACGTTCATGCCGCCGACCGAATTGAACATGTCCCATTGTTCGTTATAGCGCGTGTCGTTCGGCACGAGCGTCGCGTGCACGCGATGGTTCGGCTCGATGCGGCTGACGGCCGGGTTCTGCGCGAACTTCACCATGAACTCGGCCGCGGCGTCGGCGCTGAGCGCCGGCGACGTGCCGGCGCGCGCGCCGGCTGCCGGATCGATGCGGATGAGTTGACCGCCGGTCGCAAGCTCGCGCTCGTGAACGAGGTTCAGGCCCAGCGCCTTGCCGACGCGATCGATGTCGGCGACGGCGAGCGCCTGCGCGCCGGACGATTCGGCCGCGCTGCGCGTCAGCGCGTTTTCCGCGCCGTTGTAGTACACGATGAAGCTGTCGAACCGCTCGCCGGCCGCGCCCATGTCGAAGCCGACGCGGTTGATATAGGCGGCGCGTTCCGCCGGGCTGACGCCCGCGGCATGAACCGGAAGCACGGCACCGACGGTGCCGAGAAGAGCGAGCGCAAGCGCGCTGCGACGGACGTTTGCAAGTGAAACTGACTTCACGAGTTGTATCCCCACCGGAAAGTTGGAAAAGCCGCTCCGCGCGATCAAGAACGATCGCGTGTACGGCCCCTGGGCCACCAAGCTCCAATTCCCCGCCTCGCACGTCCGTCGCCGTACGCCTCCTCCCCCGTCCTGCCGGAGCGCGCGGCAACCCTGTTGTGCCATCGGACCGCGACGCCTCGGCAAGGCATCGATCCCCGGTCCTAGCGGTTAGGTGTCTTCGGTCGTCCAGACCGGAAAACGCGCGGCAAGCTAGCAGCGCCATTCCGCACCGTCAAGAAAAGATCCCCGCTAAGTGATTGATCCGTCACGGCTTGTTGCGCTATGCAACATATATGTCCGGACAAATTCAGAAACCTACGAAGCCGTTCGGACTCGCCGAAACGGCGACACCGCTGGCTTGCGGGCCTGTCGCGACCCTCGCGCGAGGTGACCAAATTTGTCAGAAATCGACACGGACGCGACGGGAATCGCCGGATGGCCGAAACCGGCCGGTGGGGTCCGCGTTACCCGATTTGCGCAAAACCGTTGCGCATCATGCGTCTACGCATCGCGGAACTGGAACGATCCAGTTGAGAATCGCCCTGTTTTGCCGGCGCGAGCGTCCGGCAAGTTCACCGTCGCGAGCCCATCAGGCGCACCTGCTTGGGACGGAGGAACCACGCCAGCAAGGCGAGCGCGAGCAGCAGCGGCGTGCCGTAGATGCCGGCCTTCGCGAGGCGGTGCGTGCCGTTCCACGTGTTGCCGAAGATCAGCGCCGCGGTGACGTTCGGGTCGTCCTTGATGCGCTGGTAGCCCGGCTCGAACGCGGCCGAGGCCCATTGTTCGCCGACGCCGACGAACGACGGAACGATCTTGCCGAGCGCCTCGCCGCTGACCGTGTACGTCAGCACCAGCGGCGCTTCGCGCTGTACCGATTGCCGGATCGGCCGGCCCACGTCGGGTAGCGCGGCGGCGCCGGCCCAGAACACGGCTTCGCAGAGAAACGCCAGTACGAACAACACTCCCAGGATCAGGTGCAATCGCTTCCGCATTCGTCTTCTCCGCCGATGGCTCTCTGCGCGGCAAGCATCCGAGCATGCTTCGTGCCGGTCAACCGGTCGTGCCCGCCTGAGGGGATCGCCCGCCCGAGTCCGTTATTCAACAGCAGGCGAATTTGTATCGGAACGGCGTGACGACGGTGTCGCAGAAAACCGCAAAAAACGCGTCGACGGCCTTCATCGGCCGGCAAAACGTGAGTCCGTGCACATCCCGGTGCGATGACGCGGGGCATGCTGGCCTTGCCGGCCCGTACCTTGCAAAGCGCCGCAAAGGAGACATCCGATCAGCGCCTCATTGCCGCCGATATCCGCAAGTGCCGCCCCGGTCTGTCAGGGCGATCGGCGACGCGATCACTCCGAGCGGCGACCGCACGGACCACGAAGAATACGCAGGTAACACAGGGACTCGACCGCAATGAGCGGACCAGGCAGCAGCACCCGCACCGACGTCGCGACGCGCCAGCAATTGCGCGAACGGTGTCTGGCGCTCGTGCGCCGCTGGCAGCCGCTGGCGTCAGGAGGCTGGGACCGCCCCGCGGCGCGCCAGCTCGCCGAGGAGATCGACCAGGTCGCCGACACGAGCGAGCGTCTGGGCCTCGACCGGGTGAACGGCGACGCGCTCGAACTCGCCGCGTATCTTTGTTCCTTTATAGACGATGCGCTGGAACCGAACGCGCGCGATCTCGCGCGTCTCGCCGATATGGTGCAGCGCCTCGGCGCCGACCTGACCGAGCTGTCGGCGACCGAAATGGCCGCCGTGCATACGCTGCCGAGCCGCATCAGCGGCGAGATTCCGGTCGTGCGGTCGAGCCGTGTCAGCGGCGAAATGCCCGTTGTACGGCCAAGCCGACCGCCCGCAGAGCCGGCCGCGCCGCCGGTCGTCGCGCAGGCGCCGGTCGAGGCGTCGCCGTCGGCGGAAGCATCCGAAACGATCGAAGCGCCGCCGGCTGAAGCACCGCGGCCGGCCGGGACGCAGGCCCCGACGCCCGCGCCGGTTGAAGCCCGAGCCACCTCCGCAGCCGACGCCAACCTGCCGGCTGCCGCCGACAATCTGATGCGCCTGCCGCGCACGATCGCGCTGCTCGGCATCGACGATTCGACCGCACCGGGTCTCGTCTCCGCGCTCGGCGAACGCGGCTTCGATGCGCGCGTACATACCGACGCGCAGGCGCTGCTCGAATTCCTCGCCGGCGCCGTGCCCGGCGCGCTGCTGCTCGACGCGCGCAAGCTGCGTGTGTTCGGCCGCGTGCGCGCGCTGTACGAGCGGCTCGCGAACGCCGGCGAAATGCTGCCGAGCCTCATCGTGCTGTCGCCCGACAACGACCTGGGCCACCGCCTGCTCGCGATGCGCGCCGGCGCCGCGGCGTTCTTCCAGCCGCCGGTCGACAGCCTGCGCGTGCTCGCCAAGCTCGACGAACTGCTCGCGCACACCGAAGCGCCGGCGTGGCGCGTGCTGCTGGTCGACCCCGACCGCGGCCACGCCGTCGACGCCGCGCGCGCGCTCGCCGAACGCGGCATGACCGCGCGCATCGTCTCGACCGGGCAGAACACGCTCGGCGCGCTGTCCGAATTCCGGCCCGACGTCGTCGTGATCGACTGCGCGCTGCCCGACGTGCGCGGCATCGAACTGACGCAGATGATCCGGCAGCAGCCCGAATACGCGGCGGTGCCGATCATCCTCGCCGCCGAAGCGTCCGACGTGAACCTGCGCTTCGACGCGATCGCGGCCGGCGGCGACGAATTCCTGGTCAAGCCGCTCAAGACGCGTCACCTGCTCAGCGCCGTGACGTCGCGCGTTCGCCGCGCGCACTGGCTGCGCGAAGTCATCGGCAATCCGGACGGCCGCGACGGCCGCACCGCGCTGTACTCGCGCGCGACGCTGATCGACAAGCTCATGCACGCGCTCGGCGACCGTTCGGCCGCGCTCTTGACGATCGCGATCGACCGCCCGCAGGAGCTGCGCGAGAAGATCGGCCTTGCCGGGCTCGCCGCATTCGACGTGCACGTCGGCCAGCTCCTGCGCGCGCAGCTCGACGAAGTCGATCTGCCGGCGCAATACAGCGATTTCCATTATTTCGTTCTGCTGCATCGCCGTTCGCGCGGCGACATCACCGCCGCGGCCGAACGCGTGCGCTTCGCGCTCGCGACGCAGGCATGGGAGCACCAGGGCCAGAGCCATACGATCAGCGCGAGCATCGGCATGTCGATGCTCGGCGGCGAACACGCGAACGTCGACGCGGTCGTGACCAACGCCGAGGCCGCGCAGCTCGCCGCGGCGCACCTGGGCGGCAACCGCGTGCTGTGGTTCGAGGCGAAGGAAGCGGCATTGCTGCCTTCCGACCCGCTGCTCGCCGTGCGCGCCGTGTTGAGCCGCCCGCTGACGCCGGAACAGACGCTGTTCGAATACCAGCCGATCGTGCCGCTCGCCGGCAAGCTGGTCGGCCAGTTCGAACTCGGCTTCAAGGTGCGCAGCACGCAGCAGACCGGCGTCGCCGTCGCCTACGCCGACCTCGCGCCGGTCGCGGCGGAATGCGGCCAGCTCGCCACGCTCGACCGCTGGCTGCTCGAACGTTCGCTCAGCGTGCGCGAAGAACATCTCAAGCGCGGCCGGCAATGGCGGTTGTTCGTACCGCAGTCGGTCGCGAGCCTGCTCGACCCGGACATCCCGTACTGGCTCGCGCGCGAACTCAAGGACCGCCACCTTTCCGGCACGGGCCTGACGCTCGAGCTGCCGTGCTCGGAGCTGATCGACGCCGGCGCGCGCGCCGCCGAGCGGCTGAAATTTCTGCACCAGAACGGCGTGCGCGTCTGTCTCGTCGACTTCGGTCGCGACTGGGCCGCCGTACACGCGCTCAAGAACCTCACGATCGACTTCGTGCGGCTTTCGCCCGGCCTCGTCGAAGAACTCGGCACGGCCAAATCGATCAGCGACACGCTGCTTGCGCTCGTGCGCAAGGCGCACGCGGCCGGCTGCGCGGTGATCGCGCCGGAAGTCGATTCGATCAACCGCGCGCACCTCCTGCTGCGCCTCGGCGTCGACTACGGCGTCGGTCCGGCATTCGCCCGCCCGGGCCCGCAGCCCGAGTTCGATTTCTCGCGACCGCTCTGGTAGTCCCCCGCAATCCCCGATCGCCGCTGCGACGTCCTGCCGCACCCGCCGCGGCCGTTGTTGTGCGCTAATTCTCGACGCAGTAGAGTGCCAAATACAGCACTGGGGAATTAGCTACAGGTACACCTGTTCACCGAACGCCGCGCCGCTCGCGCGCGGCGCGGACCGTCTCATCTGCGTTGCGGAGGTTCTCATGCGTCATCATCGTCTCGTTTGCCTCGTTCTCGCCTCCGCCGCCGCGTGCGGCGGCACCGTCCATGCCGCCGAGGGAGACTGGGTGCTGCGCGTCGGCGCTCACAACGTCGATCCGAAATCGAACAACGGCCGCCTCGCCGGCGGCACGCTGCGCGCCGAGGTCGGCAGCGAAATCCGCCCGACGTTCATGCTCGAATATTTTCTGTCGCGCAATCTCGGCTTCGAGATCCTCGCGGCGCTGCCGTTCGAGCACGAGGTGAAGCTCAACGGCGTCAAGGCCGCCGACGTCAAACATCTGCCGCCGACGCTGTCGCTCGCGTGGCATTTCAATCCGGAAGGCCGCGTCTCGCCGTTTCTCGGCGTCGGCATCAACTACACGACGTTCTTCGACATCCACGAGACCGGTCCGCTCGCGGGCACGCAGCTCGGATTGAAGAAGTCGTGGGGCGCGGCGGTCCACGCCGGTGTCGACTTCGCGATCGACGAGCGCTGGTCGCTGATGCTCGATGCGCGCTGGATGGACATCGACACCGAGGCGCGCGTCAACGGCGTGAAGGTCGGCACCGTCAACATCGATCCGATCGTCTACGGCTTCGCGTTCGGCTATCGATTCTGAGGCCCGGGCGCCGGAACGGCGACGTTCCGGCGCCGCTGCGGCTACATCATGCCGGTTTCGAGCTTCGCGACGTCCGACATCATCGCGTGATTCCACGGCGGATCGAACGTCAGCTCGACGTCCGTGTCGGCGATGGTCGGTATCGCGAGAATCTTCGTGCGCACGTCGTCGACAAGGATGTCGCCCATGCCGCAGCCGGGCGCCGTGAGCGTCATGCGCACGCGCACTTCGCGGTCGCCGCTTTCGCCGCGCACGACGTCGCATTCGTAGACGAGGCCGAGGTCGACGATGTTGACCGGAATTTCGGGATCGAAGCACGTGCGCAACTGCTGCCAGACGAGTTTTTCGACGTCGGCGTCGCTCGCGCCGGCCGGCAGTTCGATGCCTTCGGGCGGTTCCTTGCCGATCGCGTCGGCGTCTTCGCCGCGGATGCGGAACAGGTTGCCGTCGACGTACACGGTGAAGCTGCCGCCCAGCGCCTGCGTGATGTAGCCGATCTGGCCCGCGGGCAGGGTCACCGTCTGGCCTTGCGGCACCATGACGGCTTCGCAGTCGCGTTCGAGCTTGATCGGTTCGGAGGTGTGGCTGTAGCCGGACATGTGGTCGAAGATTCCTGCGGTGTACTGCGCTGAGCGGTCGCCGATTATGCGGCAGAGCGCCGGGAAAGGCCGAGATCGGCGAGGCAGGCGCCGAAAACGCGCATCGCGGCTTCGATGTCCGCCGGCGGCAGGCTCGCGTAGCCGAGCAGCAGCCCTTCGCGCGGTGCCCGGCCGAGAAAATAGGGTTCGATCGAGTAAAGCCCAAGGCCGCGCTCGGCCGCGAGCGCGATCAATTTTTCGCATTGCGGCCGGGTCACCCCCGGCAGCCAGGCGACGAGGTGCATGCCCGCGTGCGAATCGGCCACTTCGACCGCGCCGCCGGCGTAGCGCTTGAGCCCCGCGAGCATCGCCGTGCGGCGCTGCTTGAGCGTCTTGGCGGCGTCGCGCAGGTGGCGCTCGAAGCCGCCGTCGGCCATGAACCGCGCGAGCGCGCCCTGTTCGATCGCCGGGCAGCCGCGGTCGCAGAACCACTTCGCCGCGACGAACGCCTGCTTGAGTCCCGGCGGCAACACCATGTAGCCCAGGCGCAGCGACGGAAACAGCGTCTTGGAGAAGCTGCCGATGTAGATCACGCGGCCGTGGCTGTCGAGCGACTGCATCGCCGCGAGCGGGTGCGCGTCGTAGCGGAATTCGCCGTCGTAGTCGTCTTCGATGATCCAGCAGCGCTGGCTGTGCGCGTACTCGATCAGCTCCAGACGCCGCGCGAGCGACATCACCGCGCCCGCCGGAAACTGGTGCGACGGCGTGACCGCGACGAGCCGCGCGCCGCGCTGCGGCAGCTGTTCGGTGATGAGCCCGTCGGCGTCGACGCCGACCGTTTCCACTTTCGCGCCGTGCGCCTGGAACACCTGGCGCATGCCGCGGTAGTGCGGATCTTCGATGATCACCGATTCGCCCGGTTCGACCAGCGTCGCGGCGGCGAGGAAGAACGCCTGCTGCGTCCCCGACACGATCAGCACGTCGTCCGGCGTCGCGACGATGCCGCGGCGGCGCGCGACGTAGTCGCACACCTGCAGCCGCAGCGCGGCGAGACCCTGCGGGTCCGGGTAGTCCATTTCGGCATGCGCCGACGCCTGCGCGAGCGCGCGGCGCCAGGCGCTGGTCAGCGCCGGATTCGTCAGCGGCGCGCCGTACTGCAGGTTGTAGCGCAGGCCTTTGTACTGGCGTCCCGGAATGATGCGGTCGAACACTTCCTTGGCGCGCTTGGCGTAGCGCGCGACCGGTGCGGTCGGTGCGACGCGCGCGATCGGCGGCGCGCGCGGCGCTTCGATCGCGGCGACGTAGCTGCCGGAGCCCACCTTACCGACGAGAAACCCTTCCGCGTGCAGTTGCTCGTACGCGGCGAGGACTGTATTTCTGGAAAGATCCAGTTCGCGCGAAAGTACCCGCGTTGCGGGCAGCCGCGCGCCCGCGGCCACGCGACCGCCGAGAATCGCGGCCTTGAGAGCGCGGGTCAGCTGCGCATACAGCGCGCCGTTGCCGTCGAGTTCGAGGTAGATGGCTGCAGCCCCGGTTGATTGGCCCTGCGAATATTAACCGATGCGGTCCTGCAATGGGTCCGATTGACCGCGTAACGTCGCCTGGACCTTAGTCGGAGGCCGTTCCATGCGCCCCAACCCTGCCGCACCGCGCGGCGCGCGCCACGAAGTGCGCCGCCTGCGCGAACGCGCCGCCTACGACCGCGCGAGCGTCCATGCCGTGCTCGACGCGGGTTTTCTCGCGCACGTCGCCTTCGCCGTCGACGGCCAGCCGTTCGTGATCCCGATGCTGTACGCGCGCGAAGGCGACGCCGTGCTGCTGCACGGATCGATCGCCAGCCGGCTGATGCGCACGCTCGCCGACGGCGTGCCGGCCGCGCTCAGCGTGGCTCACGTCGACGGCCTCGTGCTGGCACGTTCGCATTTCCACCACTCGGTGAACTATCGCTCGGCCGTGTGCTTCGGCACGGCGCGCGCGGTGGACGACGCCGACGCGAAAAGCGCGGCGCTCGCACGATTCGTCGACGCGATCGTGCCCGGCCGCGCGGCCGAGTCGCGTTCGGGCGACCGCAACGAACTCGCCGCGACCGCGCTCATGCGGTTCGAGATCGACGACGCGAGCGCGAAAGCACGCAGCGGCGGGCCGAAGGACGATCCGGCAGATCGCGATCTGCCGGTATGGGCCGGCGTCGTGCCGACGCATGTCGCGTACGGCATACCCGAGCCCGACGAGAACGGCGCCGCATTCGCGCCGCCCGAGTCCGTAAGACGCTTGATCCAGGGAGCCGCGCAGCCATGATCGACTACCGCGACGACGCAACGCTCGACGTTGCGACCGCCCGCGACCTCTATGCCGCATGCTCGCTCGGCGAGCGGCGCCCGATCGGCGACGACGCGCGCCTCACCGCGATGCTCGCGCACGCGAACCTCACGATCACCGCGTGGGACGGAGACCTCCTGGTCGGCATCTCGCGCAGCCTGACCGACTACGGCTGGACGACGTATCTCGCCGACCTCGCCGTGCGCGAAACGCATCAGCGGCACGGCATCGGCAAGGAGCTGATCCGCCGCACGCAGGCCGCCGCGCCGCAGGCGAAGATCGTGTTGCTGGCCGCGCCGGCGGCGGTGAACTACTACCCGCGCATCGGCATGCGGCATCACGCGTCGGCGTGGATGCTCGACGGCGACGAGCCGCTGCGCTGACCGGGCGGCGCCCAACGGCTATCATCGCGGCGCCGCCCGACCCGGAGCCGACGATGAGCCGACGCCATGACCGTATCGACCGCAGCGATGACTGAGCCGCGACGCCGCGCGTCGGCGTTCGACGTCGCATTGAGCGCCTTGATCGTGGTCATGATCGCGCTGGCAGCCGGCGCGGTGTGGGCGATGATCGCGCTGTGGTTCGGCCGGCCGTTCGCGGCGCTCGCGCTGCCGCTCGGCATGGTGATCGGCTTCGCGATGCGCTCGGCCGGCTTCGGCGGCACGTGGCTCGGCGCGGCGGCCGCGGCGCTGCTGACGCTGGTCGCGAGCGCCTACGCGCAGGGGCTGATCGCGAGCACGACGGTCGCGCTCGCGATGGGTTTCAACCTGCTCGAAACGCTCAAGCGCATCGGCGCGGAATTCGCGTTCGCGGTCGCGTGGGCACGTGCGACGCCGGTGGATCTGGCGATTTTTGCCGCGGGAGCGGTGATTGCGGCGGTGGTTGCGGGGCGGCGTTAGAGCAGGATCGTCGAACTGCCTGCGACGACCCGCGCAACGAGTTCCCGCTGTGCCGCCCGCACGGGCTCTGCGACGAAGCCCGCAGCCGAACCGTTCGCCCAGCCGGCATCGCGCAAGCGTGTGAAGTAGAGCGGAGCGTTCTTTGCGGACCAGCGCAGCGTCGCAGCGACTTTTTGTTCCGTCAACGCGACGCCGTCGGCAAACAGGTCGAACAGGCGCGGTGCGCTGTTCGCGCCGACGAGTTCCGACAGTGTCGTGCGCAGCTCGCGCTCGCGCGTTGCAACTTCGAACGAGAAGTCGCAGGCCCATTCGTCAAGGTTGCGCCACAGCCTCAGATACGCATCGCTGATACCGGCCTGCATCGCGTCGAAGCGATGCGTGAAGGCCTTGCGATGTACGCTCAGCGCGAGCGCGACGATCATTGAACGCAGACGCGCGGGCGAGGTCGTCGCGCCGATCGCGGCGACGAGCAGTCGCGACAAGCGGCCGTTGCCGTCGGCGAACGGATGGATATGGATGAGCTGGTAATACGCAAGCGCCTGCTTGATCCAGACCGGGACGTCGGTTCTCGCCAGAAACACGGCGAGATCGGACATCAGCGGTTCGATGGCGGACGACGGCGGCGGGACCAGTTTCGCGTCCTCCGGCGAGCGGCCGTTGACCCAGGCGATGGCGTCGCGATAGCCGGACGCGTGCGGCAAACCCGTCAACGCACCATGGGCAAGCCGAAGCCGGTCGATGTCGATCGCGCCTTTCGTAAGTATCGAGAGCGCCGCTTCGCATTGAAGGTCCGCGCAGAGCAGGTTCGCAGGCGTCGCTGCACACCTAATCGCCACCAGCAACCAAGGCGCGACAAGCGTTGCCGACGGGGAAGAAGTCTCGGGCACCCCGGGCACATCCACTGCAACATCGGCAAGCAGCGACGGGAGAAAGTACTCGGCAACGGTGCCGGTAATCACGATCGGCATGGCAATACGCTGGCCGCGTTCGAAGCCCGAGATTGGATTCGAGGCCAAATTTTTCCCCGCTACACACAACCCGTCAGCCGCTGCTTGCCACGAGTACGCCGCTATCTTGGAACAACGGTAGTTTCGCCGTGACTGTAGCTTTCCAGATAAACGTCCAGCGAAGGGCGCACGTCGCGTCGCAGAGGCGGCAGCCCAATGGCCGCGCGCGCAGCGTCGATTTCTGCTGCGATCTCGAAGGAACGAAGCAGCCCGTTGTTGAGATCCCAGGAACTTGCGTCGCCGAAATGGTTGCTCAGATCGCTCGCAACACGGTAGTCCCCGAGTAGCGAGGCGTAGTACATCCACGCAGCCGCTTCGAAGGCAGCGGCATTTGAGCCGTCCGGCCTTCTCGCTCCCTGAGCCAGTATCTTCAATGCGATTGCCTCTGCGGCATAGACCGACCCTTGGACAAGCGCCGCTTTCAGGGCCGACTTACCCTCATCGTATCCGCGCTGTTCCCACAATCGCTCACCGTACAAAGCCGCCATTGCGACACTCAGTTTTGCAGCGGCCCGTAGCTCCTCAAGCGTTGCTTGCCTGGACCACTCAACTTCCGTCAACGTCGGAAATCCATGCTTTGCAAGCCAAGCCTTGTCTTGCTCCGTCAAGGCCATCAGCTTGTCCGGAGTTACTACGCGCGTTGCAGAAGCAATCCCGCTCGGCAAAAAAGATTCCGGAACTTCAAACCCGCTGCGAACGGAAGGTATCGCCGCCGCTTGAAGGTGCGAAGCGACTGACCGATTTCGCTCTGCTGCCTTGCCGACCTGCTCACTGTTCCCGGCGGTAGCAACGGATCGTTCCGGTTCGCTTTCGACACCCATTGAGCCGGCATCTCTGTTGGCAGCCCAGGCAACGACTGCCATTACGGCCGTGACCAACAATCCGATCATGGCGAACTGGTGGCGCATACTCGAAGTATCCTTAGCGACAGGCTTCATGATATGCCCCCCGCCAACGCGTACATTCAACACTGTCGCGAATGTCCTGGAAGCGCATCATGTTGAGGCCGACCGGATCATTGACGATGTAGTGCATCAAGGTGTCAATCTTGTCCACACAAGCCGCAACCGGCGTTCTGAAGCGTGTGGCGTTCGCGATGCAATCCGAATTGGCACGCTCCCGGATAAGGCCGTTGCAATAGCGTTCGTCGCCGACATTCCAGTAGCACTGCGGCTGCAAATTGCACGCGTTAAAGAACAAATCCTGGTGCGCAATCATCGGCGAATTGAAAACGGGCGTTCGAAAATTGCAGCCAGCGCCAAAAGACGGTGTTTTCGGCGTTGTTTGAGCACTGCACCGCGGAGGCTTCGGATTGGCATTGAGGAATTGCTCGCAGACAGTTGGTGTGCCAGGCCCACCCGGCGCCCCACCCTCATCCGGCGGCACGTCATTGCCGCATCCGCCGCCGGCGCATGGGTCGGATGGCCCTGAACCACCGCCGCCACCCGGCGTCACGATGATCGGCGGCAGCGTGTGATCGCCGCAATTGGTCTGGCATGGGCCGCCTTGCGCGCCGGCTTCACCGGCCGCGATCATCGCGATCAGCGCGAATACCGCGTTGATCGCGGACCCGAGCCGCTTGGATTTTTCCCGGCCGATCTCACGGCCCAGCGTACCGAGATCGGTTTCCCAGACTGCCGCTTCCGACATCGCTTGCTCCCTGCCCGGTTATCTCCCCGGACAGGAATCTAGCGAACGACGCAGCGGCGACGTCATGTCGATTTTCCACTACCGCAAGCGATCGATTTTTAGTATAATTAGCAACATTCGTACTAGTACGCACGGAACATCTCAACGATGTTCCGCTGCAGCAGGCTCAGTGCCCCCCACCCGAATCGATCGCCTTGAGCTCCGCAATCAGCTTGTTCGCCGCTTCCTGCCCGTCGGCGTAGAGCATCTTGCAGTTGTCGGCGTAGAACAGCGCGTTTTCGATGCCCGCGAAACCCGTGCCCTTGCCGCGCTTGATCACGATCACCTGCCGCGCGTTCACCACGTCGAGAATCGGCATGCCGTAGATCGGCGACGACTTGTCCGTTTTCGCGACCGGATTCACCACGTCGTTCGCGCCGATCACGATCGCGACGTCGCAAGTCGAAAACTCGGGATTGATGTCGTCCATGTCGGCGATGAGGTCGTACGGCACGCCCGCTTCGGCGAGCAGCACGTTCATATGGCCCGGCATGCGGCCGGCGACCGGGTGGATCGCGAACTTCACCGACTTGTCGCGTTTTATCAATTGCTGCGAAAGCTCCCAGATCTTGTGCTGCGCCTGCGCCACCGCCATGCCGTAGCCCGGCACGATGATCACGCGCTCGGCCATGTACAGGAGCGACGCGGCGTCGCTCGCCTCGATCGCCTTCTGCGTGCCGGTGATCGCTTCGCCACCGCCGCCGCCGCCGAAGTTCGAGAACAGCACGTTGCTGATCGGCCGGTTCATCGCCTTGGCCATCAGCTGCGTCAGCAGCGTACCGGCGGCGCCGACCACGGTGCCGGCGATGATCAGCGCCTCGTTGTTCATGACGAAGCCTTCGAACGCGACCGCAAGACCCGTCAGCGCGTTGTACAGCGAGATCACGACCGGCATGTCGGCGCCGCCGATCGGCAGCGTCATCAGCACGCCGAACACGAGCGCGAGCGCGAAGAACGCGACGATCAGGGTCGTGTCGAGCTTCCACACGACGACCGCGAGGCCCGCGACGACCGACGCCGCGAACACGATGAAATTGAACGCCTGCTGCCCGCCGAACGTGAAACGCTTGTCCATGCGCCCGTCGAGCTTGGCCCACGCGATGATCGAACCCGTCATCGAGATCGAGCCGATCAGCGCGCCGACGATCGCCAGCGTCAGCGTGATCTTCGACGGCGCGGCGCCCGCCTCGGCGTACTTGAGCAGCTCGCCGGCGCCGATCGCGGCGGCCGAACCGCCGCCCATGCCGTTGAACAGCGCGACCATCTGCGGCATGTCGGTGATCGCAACCTTCTTGCCCCAGATCCACGTCGGCGCGACGCCGAGCACGATCGCCAGAACGATCAGGTGCAGGTTGTGGCTGCCGGTGATGGCGAACGTCGCGAGCGTCGCGATCACCATGCCGAGGCCGGCCTGCACGATGCCCTTGCGCGCCGTCACCGGCGAGGCCATGCGCTTGATGCCGAGGATGAACATCACCGCGGCGAGGAAGTAACTGGCCTTGGCGAAGTAGGTCAGCAGGGTCGTGGTGTCCATGTGGGTTCCTTGCGCGCTGTGCGTGACGTGGCCGATCGCGTGCGGGACGCGCTACTTGCCCTTGCTCGACTTGAACATTTCCAGCATCCGCTCGGTCACGACGTAGCCGCCCGCCGCGTTGCCGGCGCCGAGCATGACGCCGAGGAAGCCGATCGTCTTGCCGAGCGTCGTGTCGGCGTGCGCCAGCGCGACCATCGCGCCGACGAGCACGATGCCGTGCACGAAATTCGAGCCCGACATCAGCGGCGTGTGCAGGATGACCGGCACGCGGCTGATGATTTCCTGGCCGGTGAACGCGGCCAGCATGAAAATATACAAGGCCAGAAAGATATCGATCATGGTCGGCGGCTCCGCGTTGTTCGTCTTGAGCCTCCTCCCCCAGGCTCGCCTGGGGGAGGAGGTTGGTGGAGGGGGCGGCGCTGCGCACTGCCGTAACGTCGGCGAAGTACCTGGCATCGCCCCCTCACCCCAACCCTCTCCCCCAAGCGAGCTTGGGGGAGAGGGAGCTTGTATACCTAAGTTCCCGAACCTTCGACCGCCTGCTTCGTCGGCTCGTGCCGGATTTCGCCGGCGTGCGTCAGGCACGTCTTGGCGATCAGTTCGTCGTCCCAGTCGAGCGTCACCGCCCCGTCCTTCAGGCTCAGTTCGAGGAAGTTGTACAGGTTGCGCGCGTACATTTCGCTCGCGTGGATCGGCGCGGTCGAGGCGAGGTTCACCGGGCCGATGATCGTCACGCCGTTCGCGGTGACGACCGTCTTGCCGGCTTCGGCGCCTTCGACGTTGCCGCCGGTCTCGGCCGCGATGTCGACGACGACCGCGCCGGCCTTCATGCCCGCGACCATCGCCTGCGAAATGATGCGCGGCGCCTTGCGTCCCGGCACGGCGGCCGTCGTGACGACCGCGTCGTACGCCTTGAGCGACTCGGCCAGCGCGCGCTGCTGCTGCTCGCGTTCTTCGGCCGTCAGCTCACGCGCGTAGCCGCCGCTGCCGGCCGCGCTGACGCCGAGGTCGAGAAATTTCGCGCCGAGCGATTCGATCTGTTCCTTCGTTTCGGGCCGCACGTCGAAGCCTTCGACCTGCGCGCCGAGGCGCCGCGCGGTCGCGATGGCCTGCAGGCCCGCGACGCCGGCGCCGATGACGAGCACTTTCGACGGTCGGATCGTGCCGGCCGCCGTCGTGAGCATCGGAAAGAACTTCGGCGACGCTTCGGCCGCGATCAGCACGGCCTTGTAACCCGCGACGCCCGCCTGCGACGACAGCACGTCCATCGCCTGCGCGCGCGTCGTGCGCGGCAGCAGCTCCATCGCGAAGCTCGTGATGCGCCGGTCCTTGAGCGCGCGCGTACGTTCGGGCGCGAGGTGCGGCGCAAGGTATCCGATCACGATGCTGCCTTCGCGCAGACCGGCGATTTCCTCCAGCGTCGGCGGCTGCACCGTCAGCAGCACGTCGGCGCGCGCGAGCGTCGCGGCAGCGTCGCCGGCGACTTCGGCGTCCTTGTAGCTTTCGTCGGAAAAACTCGCCGATACGCCCGCGCCGCGTTCGATCAGCACGGAAGCGCCCTTGGCCTTGAGCTTCTTCGCCACTTCGGGCGTCATCGCCACGCGGCGTTCGTTGGGACTCGTCTCGCGCAGGACCGCGATGCTGACCGGCATAAGCCACTCCTAAGGAACGCTGACCGTCGAATCCTAGCCGACTCCGGCGGCAACGGTAAGCCGGCGCGAAAAGTTTGTTATGCCGCGCGCAACGGCGCCGATCGCGGTTGATTCCGTGCGCGCGCCGCCCCATCACGAGCGCTTCGCCCTTAAACTCCCCCGACTCATGACGAATGCACCTATGGCCGCATTGAAAATACTCGACGACCGCCGCTCCGTTCCTTCGCGCCAGCTCGGCGAGCCCGGCCCGTCGCCGGGCGAACTCGACGCGCTGCTCGAAGCCGCGAGCCGCGTCCCCGATCACGGCAAGCTCGTGCCGTGGCGCTTCGTACTGGTCCGCGGCGGTGCGCGGGCACGCCTGGGCGAGCTGCTCGTCGCGGTCAACGCGCGCAAGAATCCGGACGTCGCGCCCGCCGCGCTCGACAAGGACCGCCAGCGCTTCAACTTCGCGCCGCTCATCGTCACGGTCGTGGGCCGCATCGACGAGCATCACGCGAAGATTCCGGCGCAGGAGCAGGTGCTGTCGGTCGGCTGCGTCGCCTACAACCTGCTGCTCGGCGCGCAGGCGCTCGGCTACGGCGCGCAGTGGCTGACCGGCTGGGCCGCGTACGACGCCGACATCGCCGCCGCACTGGGCCTCGCCGCGAACGAGCGGATTATTGGCTTTGTGCACATCGGTACCGCGCGCGAACCGGCGCCGGAGCGGCTGCGCCCCGATGCGAAGGCGCTCACGACCGAATGGAACGGATAGGAAAACGACGATGAGCCGTCACACCGTGCACCTGATCGACGCGAGCCTGTACGTGTTTCGCGCATGGCATTCCGTGCCGCCGGAATTCGTCGACGACGCGGGCCGACCGGTCAATGCGGTGTACGGCTTCACGCGCTTCCTGCTCGACTTCATCGACCGCGCGCAGCCGACCTACTGCGCGGTCGCGTTCGACGAGTCGCTGACGAGTTCGTTCCGCAACGCGATCTATCCCGAGTACAAGGCGAACCGCGAGCTGCCGCCGGAAGAACTCAAGCTGCAGTTCGCCTACTGCAAGGAAGTGGCGGCGGTGCTCGGGTTCGCGGTGTTGTCGGATCTGTCGTTCGAAGCCGACGACCTGATCGGCAGCCTCGTGCACATGCTGCGGCCGCAGGAATTTCGCGCGGTGATCGTGTCGGCCGACAAGGATTTCGGCCAGTTGATCGGCGAGCACGACGAACAATGGGATTTCGGCAAGAACGTGCGCTGGGACGCGCGCGGCGTGAAGGAGCGGCTCGGCGTGCATCCGCACCAGGTGGCCGACTATCTGGCGCTGACCGGCGACGCGGTCGACAACATCCCGGGCGTCGGCGGCATCGGCGCGAAAACCGCGGCGACGCTGCTGTCGCACTTCGGCACGCTCGACGCGATCTACGCGCGCATCGAGGAAATTCCGTTCCTGCGGTTTCGCGGGGCCGCCGCGGCGTACGCGCGGCTCAAGGCCGACGCGGCGCTCGCACGGCTGTCGCGCAGTCTCACCGGCATCGCCTTGGACGCGCCGGTGCCGACCGATGCGCAACTGCTGGTGCGCGGCAAACCCGACCTCGCGGGCGCCGAAGCGCTGTTCGAACGGCTGCGCTTCGGGCCGCTGACGCGATCGCGCGTACGCGCGATCGCGTGAAACCGGCTTACTCGCCGTCTTTTTTCGCGGCCCGCTGCCGCAGGTTCGAATTCGACGGCGTGTAGTGCGACTTGCCGTCGCGCGAAGCCGGAATCGGCGCGAGCGCCGTGCCGATGCCCTTCTCGTTCCAGGCGTAGCGCATGTCGCTCTTGTACACCTTCACCGGCTGCAGCCAGCTTTCGTCGCGCGCGACGCCGAAGCTGTCGTATTCGTTGCGCTGGCTGTTCGCCACGAAATACAGCTCGTTGCCGGCGACCGCGCCGTTGCCGAGCACGGCGAACTCGGGCTTCGCGGCGTCGAGCGGCATCACCGTCTGGACGCCGTGGCCGGTCGGGTCCAGGCGCAGGCGCATCACGCGCGGCGGCACCATGTTGCCTTGCACGGCGACGAGTGCGCCGTCGTACCAGTGCAGCGAATCGATGCCGCCGAGCACGAGCTTGTCCGGCGAATGCGCGAGCGCGAACGGCTTGTTTTCTTTCAGGTCGATGCCGAAAACGCCGAGCGCGGGATCGGCGAAGTACAGCCGCTCGCCGTCGTCGGAAACCGCAAGGCCCGAGATGCCCGTAAGGTTCGGATTCGCGGTGACGAGCACCAGCTTGTCCCCGTCGAGCCGGTAGATTTCGCGCTTCGGCGAATCGGCGACGAATACGCGGCCGTCCTTGCCGACGGCGAGCTTGGTGAACGCGTGCTCGCCGGACTCGCCGTCCGCGACGTATTGCGCCAGCAGTTTGCCGCTCGACAGGCTGTATTTGAGCAATCTCGACTTGTTGACTTTTTCCGCGTCGTAGCCCTTGAACACCTTGGCCCCGAAGCTTGCGACCCACAGCGCGTCGCGCTCGCCGTCGGCCTTCATGTCCATGATCGCCCACGGACCGGCGGCGGGGTCCGACTTGACGAATTCGGTCAGCTGTCCCTTGTCGCCGACGCGGTAGATCACGCCTTCGCGCGCGCTGCCGGCAAGCAGCTGCTTCTTTTTCGGATCCCACGCGAGCGCTTCGAACAGCCGGTCGTTGCCGGGCAGTTCGACCGCGACCTTGCCCTCGCCGAACGGCGCGGCGTTCGCGGCGAGGTTCGCGACGATGTAATCCCACACCTTGGTGCCGCGGACCTTGTCGAAACGCCCGTCGTTGCCGATCTGGTAGGCGAAACCCTGCGTCTGCAGGCGAATGAGCGAATCGTAGGTGCGCGTCTTGTCGTCCTGGTCGGCGTAGACGGCCGCCAGCTCCAGGCGCAGCGCGCCGGAATTGGGCATCAGCTCGGTCAGGCGCTCCATCGACCAGGTGAAGCGCGTCAGGTCGCGGCCGTTGTACAGCTGCGCAAGCTTGGTCAGGGCTTCGAAATTCTTGGTCGATTTGATCTGCGCTTCGGTCAGCTGCAGCGCGGCCTTCAGGCGCGGATCGTCGGTCGCGACGTCGGCGGGCTTCGCTGCGGCCGACTTGGCGTCCGCCGGCTTGGCCGCGGGCTTCGCGTCGGTCTTTGCCGCGGGCTTTTCCGGCTTGACCGGGTCGGCGGCGTGCACGGCGGGAGCGGAAGCGAGCGCCAGCATGGCGAGAGCGAGGGCTTGCAGTTTCATGCGTGAAATCCGGAAGATCGAAGAGACGCGCTGAGGACAGCGCCAAAGCGCCAATGGTTCCGGGCGTGATCGCCGCGGACGCAGGACTGCCAACAATGACGCAAACCGAAGTGCTTTTCAATGGACGCTGGCTGCGCCTGTGCCGCCGCGGCAAGTGGGAATATGCCGAGCGCACGAATCCGGGCGGCGCGGTGGTCGTGGTCGCGCTGACGCCGGACGACAAGGTGCTGATCGTCGAGCAGTGGCGCGAAGCGATCGGCGCGCGCGCGATCGAGATGCCGGCGGGGCTGATCGGCGACGAGCCGGGCGCGGCCGGCGAGCACGCGGTCGAAGCGGCCCGGCGCGAACTGCTCGAGGAAACCGGTTACGCGTGCGACCGCGTCGACTACTACTTCGCGGGACCCAGTTCGGCCGGCATGAGTACCGAGACGATCGCGTTCGTGCGCGCGTACGACCTCGTGCGCGTGCACGCCGGCGGCGGCACGAGCGACGAGGACATCACGGTGCACGAAGTGCCGCGCGCGCAGGCGGCGCGCTGGGTGCTCGACAAGGCGGCGCAGGGGTGTTCGGTCGATCCGAAGGTGTTTGCCGGCTTGTATCTGCTGGAGCACGGCGAAGCGTTGTTCGGCGATCTTCAGCCCTCTCCCCCGACGCCGTTGGGGGAGAGGGTTGGGTGATGGGGTGACGCCAGGCACTTCGTCGACCTCGACGAAGTGCGACACGTCCGCCCCCTCACCCCGGCCCTCTCCCCCAAGCAAGCTTGGGGGAGAGGGAGCTCAGACGCCCGGCAACGGAGGCGGTGACGCAGCCGGCGGAGGCGGCGGCAAAGCCCCGCGCGCGCGCCGGCGCAGCAGCCAGAACGCGCCGATCGCGACCGCCACCAGCACGACCGACAGCAGCGGCCGGTACACGAACCACGCGAGCGCGATCGTCAGCATCGCCAGCGGCAGCGCGATCAAGGCCGCGACGATGCCGATGCCCTTCTGCACGAGCGTGCCGAGGATCGGCAACACGTCGAGCACGGTCGACAACCAGCCTAGGGCGGCCGACAGGCCGAACCACATCAGCACGAAGCCGACGCCGCGCAGCACCCAGGTGAACATGCTCGCGCGCGACTGCGCCTGCGCGAACATCCGTTCGGCCGGCACGTCGCCCGAATCGAGCAGCGCGATCTCGCGCCCGTTGCTCGCCGTGTAGGCCTCGATGCGCCCGTTGCGCTGCACGCCGATCGTGCTGACGACCTGCTGCGGCACGACCGAGAACGTCACGCGCACGTCGCCGACGGCCGGCTTGGCCGGATCGCGGCTCGTCACGAGGCGCCCGTCGTCGAGCTGGAAGCTCGCCGCGAGGTTCGGCGGCAGCTGATCGAGCGTCGGTGTCAGCGGTCGCGCGTTGCCGATGTCGTCGACGTATCGCGTCGACAGCACGAAGTCGCCGAGCCTGACCGGATCGGCGCGCACGCGGTTCGCCTCGAACGGAAACTTGTCGGGGTTGCGGTGGCCGTCGCGATGCTCGAAGCGGTCGGAGTCGATCGCGTCGTCGTCCCACTTCGTGTCGTACTCATACGTGGTGACGCGCTTTTCGCTGCCGCCGAGCTGTTTCTCGGTGCGCGTCTCCTTGTGCTCGACCCATTGAAACATTTCCACATTGCGGCTAAGCGCGATGCCGTCGGCGCGCACGCCGAACGTCGGGTCGACGAGCGTGCCGCTCGCGCTCGCGGTGCCGCCGACGTGCACGAGCTTGCCCTCGTTCGCGGGGTCGAGCGGCGCGGCCTTGACCGACACGACGGCGCCCGCGCCCTCGCGCAGCGCCTTGTGTTCGGCGACAGCGCGCCCTTCGTTCCAGAACAGCAGCGGGAACGCCGCGACGAACATCGCAAGGCCGACCAGCGCGCCGCCGAACGACTGCTTGACGCGCGAACCGTAGCCGACGGTTTCTTCGCTCGTATAGCGGTCGACCACGGGATCAGCCCTGCCCGATGCGGACCGACGTGGCGTCGATCGTCAGCTCGGTCTTCGACGCCGGCGTGCGGCCTTCCTTCGACAGATGTTCGACTTCGGCATCCGACAGCGTCTTGACCTTGAGCGTGCCGTAGACGACGGCGTCGCCTTTCGCATCCTTCGGCACGCTGAACGCGTGGTCGTGCATGACGACGCGCGCGAACGAACCTTGATGTTCGAGCACCATCCAGCAGCCCTGCATCTGGCACACGTCGGTGATGCGACCGCTGAACGCGCGCGGCGCGTCGCCGACCTTCGCCGGATCGGCCGCGACATCGGCGATCGACACGGCCGTCAGCGACGCCGGCATCGGCTGGCCGTAGGTGCTGCCCGACTTTCCGGTTTCGGTCGCCTTGGCGGTGACCTTCGGATCGCAGCCGGGCTTCTCTTCGGACTTGTCGCCGTGCGCATGGTCGTCGTGCGCGTAGGCGCCGCCCGCGACGAGCGCCGTCGCCGCCAGCATGGAGAACAAAAACCCGCGTTTCATCGCACACCCCTCCCGGAAGCCTCGCGGCGGTGCGGCTACTATGCCTCCAGCGCGACGAGTTGCGCCACCTCTCGGGTCGTACCGAATTTGCCTTTGTCGTCGCGAACGACGTCGGCCATCGCGCATTGCGCGTCGTGCGTGAAAAACAGCCGCACGCCGCGCGCGAGCTTGTCTTCGAGAAAGCGCCGCTTCTCGTCGATCAGCAATTCGGGATAGCGGTCGTAGCCCATCGTCACCGGCAGATGCACCCAAGGCCGGCCCGGGATCAGGTCGGCGCAGAAGACCACGCCGCCGTCGCCGCCGATTTCGGCGAGCATCAGGCCCGGTGTATGGCCGTTCGAGTAGCTGAAACGCACGGCTTTGCCCAGCGTTTCGGAATATTCGCCGTCGACGATTTCGAGCCGCCCGGACGCTTCGAGCAGGCCCTGCAGCTCGGCGATGAACGACGCGCGATCGCGCGGGTGCGGCTTCAACGCGCGCTCCCAGCATTCGCGGCTGACGAGGTAGCGCGCGTTCGGAAACAGCAGCCGCGGCGGAGCGCCTTCTTCCCACGCGGCCAGGAGGCCGCCGGCGTGGTCGAAGTGCAGGTGCGACAGCACGACCGCGTCGATGTCCTCGTGCGAGAAACCGGCTTGCGCCAGCGAATCGAGCAGCACGTGGCGGCTTTCGACGACGCCGAAGCGTTCGCGCAGCTTCGGCTCGAAGAACGCGCCGATGCCGGTTTCGAATAGAACCTTTCTGTCATTGATTCCTTCAATGAGCAGGCAGCGGCACGCGAGCGGAATGCGGTTCTGCGCATCCGGCGTTATCCACTTTTCCCACATGCCACGCGGCACGTTGCCGAACATCGCGCCGCCGTCGAGCTGCTGCGAATTGCCCAGAAGCGAATGGAGTTTCATCGCCCGATCTCCCTCACGTCGGCCTTGCCCGAATCGCCGCGCGGATCGGCGCCGCCGCGCATCTGCCCGGTCGCGCGGTTCCAGTCGACCGCGTTCATGAAGCCCCACGGCCGTTCGCCGTCGCTGAGCACGTGGCCCATCGCTTCGAGCGCCTTGCGCTCGTCGCGCGTGAAGGCGTCCTGCTCGATCGAAATCACGTCGGGCAGGAACTGGTGGTGGAAGCGCTTGTTCGCGACGAGCTTGTCCGGTGCGTCGCCGTCGAACCACGCGAGGATGCCTTCGAGCACCATCGTGATGATGCGGCTGCCGCCCGGCGTGCCGATGACGAGCGTGCGGTCGGCGCCGACGACGAAGGTCGGCGTCATCGACGACAGCGGCCGGCGTCCGGGCTTCGGCGCGTTCGCGTCGGCGCCGACGAGGCCGTACGCGTTCGGCGCGCCGGCCTTGAGCGCGAAGTCGTCCATTTCGTTGTTCAGCACGAAGCCCGTGCCCGGCACGACGAACGCGGCGCCGTAAGGCAGATTCACCGTCTGCGTCACCGCGGCGAGATTGCCGTCGGCGTCGACGATCGAGAAGTGCGTCGTATCGGTACCCTGCTCCGGCGCCATGTAGCCCGGCAGGTCGTCGCTCTTCGTCGCCTTCTTCGGATGGATCGACGCGCGCAGACCCGCGGCGTACAGCGGGCTCGTGAGCTCCGCGACCGGCATCTTCACGTAGTCCGGATCGCCGAGATACTCGGCGCGATCGCGATACGCGCGGCGCATCGCCTCGACGACGAGATGCGTGCGTTCGACGCGGCCGAGCTTCTTCAAATCGTAACCTTGCAGAATATTGAACATTTCCGCGAGTGCGATGCCGCCCGACGACGGCGGCGGCGCCGTGACGATGCGATGGCCGCGATAGTCGAACGCGATCGGCTCGCGCTCCTTCACCTTGTAGCCGGAAAGATCGGCGAGGCTCCACGTGCCGCCGGCCGCCTTGACGCCGTCGACGAGCTTCTTGGCGTATTCGCCTTCGTAGAAGCCGGCGTGCCCCTTGCTCGCGATCAGCTCGAGCGTGCGCGCGAGATCGGGGTTCTTGAGCACCCAGCCGGCCTTCGGCACTTCGCCGCCGGGCAGGAACAGCGCGGCGGAGCCGGGATAGCGCGCGAGCACGTCCTTGCGGCTCGCCAGGCGGCCCAGGCTGCGCGCATCGGGCGCGAAGCCCTCGCGCGCGAGGCGGATCGCGGGCGCGAGCGATTGCGACAATTTCAATTTTCCATAATGCTCGGCAACCCAGACGAGCGCCGCGGGCTCGCCGGGAATGCCGGCCGCGAGCGGGCCGTTGACCGACTTGTCGCGGTCGAGGTCGCCCTTGGCGTCGAGGTATTGCTTGGCGTCGGTCGCAGCCGGGGCGGTTTCGCGCGCATCGACCATCACCTGCCTGCCGTCGCTCGCACGATGCAGCAGAAAGAACGCGCCGCCGCCGATGCCGGAACTCTGCGGTTCGACGACCGACAGCGCCGCGCTCACCGCGACGGCCGCGTCGAACGCGTTGCCGCCCTTGGCGAGCACTTCGAAGCCGGCGTCGGTGGCGAGCTTGTGGGCGCTCGAAATCGCGGCCTGACGCGTCGCGCGTTCGGCGGCGCCGGCCGGCAGCGCGACGGCGGCGAGCGCGAGAGCCAAAAATAGCGGGCGGAGGGAACGGATCATCGTTCGGGTTCCTTGCCGGTCAGAGCGGCGTATTTGTCGAGCAGCTGCTCGCGGGATTCGCCGAGCGCGGCGTCGACGAAAATGCATTCGACCGGGCAGACCTCGATGCACTGCGGCACGTCGTAGTGGCCGACGCATTCGGTGCACAGGTTCGGCGCGATCTCGTAGATCTCCGGGCCCATGGAGATCGCCTTGTTCGGGCAGACCGGCTCGCAGACGTCGCAGTTGACGCAGAGTTCGGTGATTTTGAGGGCCATACACGTAGCGGCGAACGTGACGCGCGTGGTCGCGCAGTCGAAGGGGATGGCGCTCGGGGGCGGGGTTTTCAACCGGCAGCCGGTCGAATCGCGCCGCGCCTCGTGCTCGTCATTCCGGCGGAGGCCCGAATCCAGCTTTTCGCTCTTGCTCGTCATTCCAGCGCAAGCTGGGATCCAGTCTTTGATTTCGACGACTCAACAGCAAAAGCTGGATCCCAGCTTTCGCTGGGATGACGAGCCAAGGAGCAACGGCAAGAACTGGATCCCGGCCTTCGCCGGGATGACGAGCCAAGGAGCAACGGCAAGCGCTGGATCCCGGCCTTCGCCGGGATGACGAACTGACAAAGCCGTGCGCTACGCGCACGGGTCAGTTCGTCACTTCATCTCGACGAAGCGATACACCGCGCTCGTCGGCGCGAGCGCATCCTGCACGCGCTGCTGGTCGGCGGTCGCGCCGATGAACAGCACGACGACGTCCTTGAACGCGCCGGCCTTGGCATCCTTGAACGCGTCGAGGATCAGATCGCCGGTCAGCTTCGAATCGGGACCGCCGAAGGCGACCATGTTGCCCGGCAGCACCGTGCGCGCGACCACCACCTGCACGTTCTGCAGCTGATTGATGCGCTGGTCCTGCGCTTCCTGGCTGTCGCCGCCCGGCACGAAATACATGTACGGACGGCCCGACGTCACGCCGGCCATGTTGCGCTTGACGACATCGACGAGATACGCCTTCCAGGCCTGCGTGTTGTTCGGGTCGGTCGGCATCTTCACTTCGACGGCAACCGGCGCGGCGGCCTTTTCTTCCTCTTTCTTGTCGCACGCGGCGAGCGCAAAAGTGGAAAGTACGCCAATCATGGCAATCTGGAGAAACTTACGCATATCGTTCACCTTGTTTGTCAGATCTTGGATGTTTCGTTGCGCCAGCGCTGGCGCAGCGCCTGCTGCACCCCCGGATGGACGAAACCGGAAACGTCGCCGCCGAGCCGCGCGATTTCGCGCACGAGCGACGACGAAATGAAGCTGTACTGCTCCGCCGGCGTCAGAAACAGCGTTTCCGCCTCGGGAATCAGGTGCCGGTTCATGCTGGCGAGCTGGAACTCGTATTCGAAGTCGGATACCGCGCGCAGCCCGCGCAGGATCACGCGAGCGCCGATCTCGCGCACGAAATCGGCGAGAAGGCACGAGAATCCGCGCACTTCGACGTTCGGCATGTCGCGCAGGCCTTCTCGCGCGAGCGCGATGCGGTCGTCGAGCGTGAAGCTCGGCCCTTTGCTCGTGCTGTCCGCGACGCCGACGACGACGTGGTCGAACAACGGCGCGGCCCGGTTGACGAGGTCAATATGGCCGTTGGTGATCGGATCGAACGTTCCCGGATATACAGCGATGCGCGCCATCGGTAAGCGGACCATGCTGGGGGCTGGATAAAACACTCCAAGCTTAGCGGATGCCCCCGGCGCGGCGATAGAGCACATGCCGTACGCCGCCTGCCCGTCCTTCGCGGTGCGGATGCCAGTCCGCCGGCAGTTCGGGCTGCGCGTCGGCCGGCGTTTCGACGTAGACGAACGCCTGCGGCGCCAGCAGGCCGCGCAGCTCCAGCCGGCGCGCGGCTTCGGACCACGCGTCGTCGGCGAACGGCGGGTCGAGAAAAACGAGATCGAACGGCTCGGTTTCTCGTTCCAGCGCCGACCACGCGTCGCCCGCCACCACGCGGCCGTTCGCCTGTTTCAAACGTTCAAGATTCGCGCGCAGCGCCTGCGCGAGCCCAGGGTCGCGTTCGACGAACACGACCTCGCGCGCGGCGCGCGACAACGCCTCGATGCCCAGCGCGCCCGTGCCGGCGTAGAGGTCGAGGCAGCGCGCGCCGCCGACGTGCGCCATCAGCCAGTTGAACAGGGTTTCGCGGACGCGGTCGGGCGTCGGCCGCAGGCCGGGCCGGTCGGGCACGTCGAGGCGCGAGGCGCGCAGGCTGCCGCCGATGATGCGGATTTTTCCGGAAGGTGCTGGCATGAAGACGGCTTGTTCGAGGCGGGTTTGCCCGCATAGCACGGAGACGCCGGGCGTTGCGGCGTCGGTGTTAGCATTCGCCGCTTATTGTCGTTGAACCCGGTATCCGATGTTCAAGTTCTGGAAGAAATCGCCGAAGGACGCGGAAAAACAGCAGGTTGCGCCCGCCGACGCGGCCGTTGCCGATGTGCCGGCCGAGGCGGCGGCGGACGTTGCCGCGCAGCCGATCGAGCCGGCGGCGAACCCCGTCGAGCCGATCGTCGAGCCGGCGCTGCTGCCCGCGGCCGAATTCGTCGCCGAGGCGCCGCTCGCCGTCGCGCCCGTGCCCGACGCCGCGGCCGTTCCCGCGAAGAAGACGTGGCGCGAGCGCCTGTCCGGCAGCGCGTTCGCGAAGAATCTCGGCGCGCTGTTCTCGCGCAAGCCGAAGCTCGACGACGCGCTGCTCGACGAACTCGAGACCGCGCTGATCACGGCCGATGTCGGCGTCGCGGCGAGCACCGACCTCGTCGAAAACCTGCGCCGCCGCGTGAACAAGCGCGAATTCGAGGACGCGACGCAACTGCTCGCCGCGCTGCGCGAAGCGCTGATCGCCCTGCTCGTGCCGGTGGCGCGCCCGCTCGCGATCGCGCCGGAACACAAGCCGTTCGTGCTGCTGATGGTCGGCGTCAACGGCGTCGGCAAGACGACGACGATCGGCAAGCTCGCACGCCGCTACCAGCAGGAAGGCCACGATCTGATGCTCGCGGCCGGCGACACGTTCCGCGCCGCCGCGGTCGAACAGCTGAAGACGTGGGGCGAGCGCAATCGCGTGCCGGTCATCGCGCAGGGGTCCGGCGCCGACGCCGCGAGCGTGATCTTCGATGCGCTGCAGTCGGCGAAATCCAAGGGCGCCGACCTTCTCATCGCCGACACGGCCGGCCGCCTGCACACGCAGTCGGGCCTGATGGACGAGCTGTCGAAGATCCGCCGCGTGCTCGGCAAGCTCGACGCGAGCGCCCCGCACGAAGTGCTGCTCGTGATCGACGGCACCACCGGCCAGAACGCCATCAACCAGGTGCGCCAGTTTCGCGCGGCGATCGGCGTGACGGGCCTCGTCGTATCGAAGCTCGACGGCACCGCGAAAGGCGGCGTGATCTTCGCGCTGGCGAAGGAGTTCGGCCTGCCGATACGTTTCGTCGGACTCGGCGAAAGCCTCGACGACCTGCGCGTGTTCGACCCGGCCGCGTTCGTCGACGGACTGCTGCCGCAGAATCTCGCGGCTTAGTGAAAACGTGAAGAAAACGCAAAACGAAGCGCGCGGAAGCGCGGCAAGGTGGGCCCGGCGGTGGCTGCCCACCGCCGGACCCGCTCACGCTTTCCGCCAGGGGGGCCAGCTTGGGCGCGAGCATCGCCGTGCGACTCTCCGTCCTGGGTCGTCGCGCCGGCCCGCGCATTATGCACCCGTCGCGAATATCCATCAATCCACTTTTTTTGCGACGCAATGACACTGCGCCGCGTCCTGCGCTACGGCCTGATCTCGCTGCTCGTCGCCGTCGTCGCGGCGGTGTTGCTCTTGCGCCACTACGCGCAGCCCGAGAAGATCGCCGCCGCGCTGATCGCGCAGACCCGCGACAGACTCGGCCTGGAACTGTCGTTCGCCGGCGATCCGCGCTATGCGTTCTGGCCGAAGCTGCGCCTCGAACTCGATGACGCGCAGTTGCGCGTTCCCGGCGCGAAGACGCCGCTGCTGACCGTCGCACACACCGGTGTCACGTTGCCGTGGAGCAGCCTGCGCACGTCGACGCTCGCGATCGAAACGCTGCGACTGACCGAACCCGCGCTCGACCTCGACGAGACGAACGCGTGGCTCGCCGCGTCGCCGGCCGGCGCCGTGCCGGATATCCGCGCCGGTATCGTTATCGCGAAAGGCAATATTCGACGCGACGGCAAACCGTTCGTCGTCGGACTCTCGCTCGACGGCGAACTCGACCTGCCCGCGCTCGCCGCGTGGTGGCGTGCGCTCGCGGCGCACGCGAACGATGCGGCGCCGCTGCCGCCGCTGCCCATGAACGCGACGATCGAACGCATCGACGCCGGCGGCGCGACGCTCTCGGGACTCGTCATCGAAACGGAAAACCCGCCGTGATCGCCGGGCGCCTGCTCGCGTGGTACGACCTGCACGGCCGCAAGGATCTGCCGTGGCAGCATCCGCGCACGCCGTATCGCGTGTGGCTGTCGGAAATCATGCTGCAGCAGACGCAGGTCGCCACGGTGATCGGCTATTTCGAGCGCTTCGTCGCGGCGCTGCCGGACCTGCCATCGCTCGCCGCCGCGCCGCAGGACGACGTGCTCGCGCTGTGGGCGGGCCTGGGCTACTACAGCCGCGCGCGCAATCTGCACCGCGCGGCGAAGCTGTGCATCGAGCGCCACGGCGGCGAACTGCCGCGCGACATCGCAGCGCTGTCCGACCTGCCCGGCATCGGCCGCTCGACCGCCGGCGCGATACTCGCGCAGGCATTCGGACTGCGGCATCCGATACTCGACGGCAACGTCAAGCGCGTGCTGTCGCGGTACCACGGCGTGCACGGCTGGGCCGGCGCGACGCGCACGGCCGAAATCCTGTGGGCGCATGCCGAAGCGAACACGCCGAACGAGCGCCTGGCCGATTACACGCAGGCGATCATGGATCTGGGCGCCACGCTGTGCGCGCGCAGCCGGCCGCGCTGCGACGCGTGCCCGCTCAAGGAGGACTGCGTCGCGCGCCGCGACGGACTGACCGTACTGCTGCCGACGAAGAAAGCGCCCAAGCGCGTGCCGACGCGGCAGACGTGCCTCCTGATCCTGCGCGACGCGCACGGCCGCGTGCTGCTCGAACGCCGGCCGCCGACCGGCGTGTGGGCGCAGTTGTGGAGCCTGCCCGAAACCGATTCGATCGACGCGGCGACAGCCGCGGCGCACAAGCTCGGCGCGCGCGCCGACGCGTTCGCCCCGCTCGACCCGTTCGTGCACGTGTTCACGCACTACCGGCTCGAGATCAGCCCGTACCTCGCGTCGGCCGCGCCGCTGCCGCGCGTGGCCGACGGCGACGGCGTGCGCTGGTGCAGCGAGCGGGACATCGCCGCGCTCGGCCTGCCCGCGCCGGTGAAGAAACTGCTGCAGACGATGCACGGCGGCACCGTGCAGATGTTAGGCGGCGGCGCATAGCGCGCCGCCGCCGCGCGAGCGGAGCGAGCTACTCGAAGCCGTCGCCGGAGATCGCGTCGCTGTCGACGTCGAGGCCGACCGGCAGCGTCACGAACCGTTTGCGCGGATCGTTGCTGTACAGGCACAACAGCGCCTCGTAACGGCCGTCGCCGAGATTCGTCGCGTCGACGCGCACGGTCGCGGCGGTTTCGTCGTCGGGCGCGAGCGTGCTCGCCGATTTCATCGCGCAGACGCTGCCGGCCGCGCTCGACGAAGTGGGCGTCGCGGAGGCCTGAGGTGCGGTCGCGGCCGTTGGCGTTCAAAATACGCAATCCGTCCGGTCCGAACCGCGGCCGGACTCACTGTGGAGCCTCCATGCCCCGTACCGTTTTCTGCGTCAAACTCCAGCGCGAAGCCGAAGGCCTCGCGTTCGCGCCGTGGCCCGGCGAACTCGGCAAGCGCGTGTTCGAGTCGGTTTCGAAAGAAGCCTGGGCCGCCTGGCTCGCGCATCAGACCATGCTGATCAACGAAAACCGCCTGTCGCCGCTCGATCCGAAGCATCGCGCGTTTCTTCAGACAGAAATGGAAAAGTATTTCTTTGGAGAAGGCTCGGCGGCGCCGGCCGGCTACGTCGCGCCGGAGTCGAGCGGCGACTGAGCCGCGCCCGCGACGCACGCCGTCGACGACACCGGCACGCGCCGGAACAGTCCGGCCTTGACGCCCGCGAGCACCTTGAGCATCTCGCCGCGCATCAGCGGCGCGCGGCCGAGCGGCCCGAACAGCGTGTCGCGCAACGCCGCCGCCCAGTCGAGATCCGACTGGAACAGCGGCGTCATCCAGCGGCTCAGAAACTGGTAGATGCCGACGTGCGAGCGGCGCTCGCGGTCGTAGCGCCCGAGCGCCGCGTCGACGTCGCGCTCGCGCTCGAGCGCCTGCGCGAGGCCGTACGCGTCGCACAGCGCCATGTTCGCGCCCTGCCCGAGCTGCGGGCTCATCGCATGCGCGGCATCGCCGAGCCACGCGACGCGGCCTTGCGCGAAACGTCTCAGCACCGCGTCGCGATAGTGCGCCGGCGCGAACTCGCGCACGTCGACGAGAGTGTCGAGCAGCGGCCGGATCTGCGGCCAGTAGCCGCCGATCTCGTCGCTCAGCGCGTCGAGTCCGCGTTCGAGCGTCGGCGCGAGGCGATTCGACGGCAGGCTCCAGAACAGGCTGACGCGGCGCTCGGTGTCGCCCTGCCCCGGCAGACGACCGACCGGCAGGATGCCGGCCATGCGGCTCGCCTTCGCGTAGCGCTGCAGCAGCTCGCCGCGCCATTGCCGCTCGGGATCGGCGCACAGGCACCACAGCGCGCCCCATGGATACGGCCGGTCGCGCCGCACGAGTTCCGGCGGTCGCAGCGTCGACGCCGCGCCGCCCGCGACCAGCACGAGATCGTACGGACCGTGACGCGCGCCGCGCTCGTCGCGCAGTTCGCGCGCGGCGTGGTCGATCGCGACGATCGTCGCGCCGCAATGAAGGTTCGGCGCAAGCTCGGCGTCGCGCAGGATTTCAAACAGCGCGCCGCGCTGGATGCCCAGGCCGAACCAGGCCGGATCGAGTCCCGCGTAGTGCATGTCGATCACGCGGCGGCCCGACGGCGTGACGCCGAAGAGGCGCGCGATCGGTTCGCCGCATGCGACGGCGGCATCCGCAAGACCCAGCTCGCCGAGCACGCCCAGACCGGTCGGCTGCAGCAGCAGACCCG
Source organism: Tahibacter soli (assembly GCF_025717065.2). GTDB lineage: Bacteria > Pseudomonadota > Gammaproteobacteria > Xanthomonadales > Rhodanobacteraceae > Tahibacter > Tahibacter soli. The sequence continues at coordinate 286,487 of NZ_JAOVZO020000019.1, forward strand.
CGCCGACCGGACCCGGCTGCGGCGCGCGTTCGAAAATGTCGAGGCGATGGCCCTGCCGGCGCAGGAAGCGCGCGACCGCCTGGCCGGCGGTGCCGTAGCCGACGATCGCGATATCGAGAAGGCGTTCCATGCGCCGGCGAGCTTACCCACGCGGCGCGGTCCGCACCATCAGCGCGCGGCGGCCTTCTCGCGCGCGGTCTGCGCCTTTTCCTCGGCGCGCAGCGCCTTGTAGTCGATCGGCTGTATCGACCCGATCATGCAGCGGTCGCGGCCGGCGAGCACGTGGTCGAACTTCGTGCTGACGCGGTGCTGGCCGTTCGAGGTCAGCGCGATCGCTTTCGCCCAAGGCAGTTCGACGCAGGGCGGTCGCACCTTGATCAGCCACACGGTGTTGACGCCGGTCCACACCGCGACCGCCTCGTCGCCGAAAGCTTCGTAGCGCACGAGCCGCCAGAACGGCATGTCGTCGACGGGCGAACCCGCGTGACGTTCGTAGAACGCGAGCCGTTCCTTTTCTCGATCGGTGGAAGCGTGCGCCGACGACGCGGCGGCAAGCGCGGCGACGGCGATGCAGGCGGCGGCGAGGATGTGGCGAGTCATGTCGGGTCTCCGGACGAGCGGTTCGTCTGCCGCAACAGACGAACCGCGAGAGCCATAGAGTCGCACGACCTGCGTTACGGTTCAGCCGACGGTAGGGATCAGCTGCGCGTGAAACCCGCGGCGCGCTCGACCTGCTCGCGCTCGAAATCGGACATCTTCTGCGCGATCGCCATGTAGCGCGCCTGCACCGCGTCGTCGCGCGGCATCGTTTTCGCCAGCGCGATCATGATCGTCCGGCGCTCGTAGTCCGAGCCGATCTCTTCGACCGCGTCGAGCACGGCGAGCGTGCCGTCGCGTTCGAGCTTGCCGGCGCGCACGAGCGCCATCAGCGCTTCGCGCTGTTCGTAGTCCGAACCGAGCGCCTTGCACGCCGCGGCGTACGGCACCGCCAGGCGTTCGGCGTCGCGCGTATGCGCCGCGGCCGTGCGCAGGATCTCGCGGCGCTCGTAGTCCGAATCGAGCGCGGTACTCGCGCCGATGACTTCGACGAGCAGGTCGTCGCCGTCGTACACGTCGATCATCGCGGTCAGCGCGCGGCGGCGCTCGTAGTCCGAATCCATCGCCAGCGCCGACTTCATCCACGCGCGGCGCAGGTCGGCGTGCGGCGCGATCTGCGCCACCGCTTCGCTCAGCACTTCGGCGCGCTCGTAGTCGCTGCCGATCGCGCCGGCAATTTTCAACAATGTCTCCAGGCCGGGCTTGTCCAGTTTCTGCTTCGCGAGCGCGGCGGACATCACGTTGCGGCGCTCGTAGTCCGACTCGATCGTCGCGGTGAGCTTCAGCGTGTCGTCGACTTCCTCGGTGCCGAGCTTGTAGTTGCCGATCAGCGTGCGCAGGTACAAGCCGCGCGCATGATCCGAGCCGATCTGCGTGACTTCGGCGAGCACTGCCGATGCGCCGCCGGCCTTGTAGATGCGGTCGACGCGAGCGACGGCGTCGATGCCGGCCTCGCGCATCATGCGCGGGATGATCGTCGAGAGCCATTGCTTCGCGTCGGCGTCGATCGGCCGCTCGGCGCCGTCGCGCCAGTAGCGCCTGGCGATGCCGTTGTCGCCGTTCGCGTACTCGACGCGGTGCGTCACGCCGCCGGCTTCTTCCTCGAGCGACACCGTGCCGTCGCCGTCGATCGCGGCGATGTCGGTTTCGTCGGCGTTGAAGGTGACCTTGGTCGTGGCCTTGTAGTCGAGCTTGCGCTCGGGCGTGCGCAGCTTGATGCGCGTGGCGCCGTCGTCGTCCTCGATGTGCAGCGACATCTGCGTGCTCGTCTTGGACGAGCTGACGTCGGCATTGGTGACGCGGATGCGCTCGCCGGCGTGCGACAGCGTCGGCGAAAACGCCGGCAGCAGCACGGCGGCGGCGGTCACCGCGGCGGCGCCGAACGCGCGCGCGGCGGCGGAAACACGGGAACTCGTCACGGGAACTCCTTCGAGCAGTCGCTCGGCACGTTGCATGAGGGGCGAGCGCGGCGACGCCATGGCGACCGCGAACGCGTTGTAGTGAATCGGATCGCGCGCTTCGAGGCAGCGCACGAGGCAGGACGCGAGCGGTCGACCGTCGCCGAGCGCGCGCGCCGCGGCGGCGTCGCATTCGAGTTCGGCGATCGCATCGAGCCGGCGCAGCGCGAGGCCGACGAACGGCACCGCGCAGAACAGCGCGTGCCACACGGCGAACGCGACGCGCCACTGCGGATCGCGGCGGCGGATGTGCCACAGCTCGTGCGCGAGCATGGCGCGGCGCTCGTCGGCCGGCAGCGCGAGCGTCCAGTCCGGCACGAGGATGCGGCGGCCGGGCGTCGCGAGCGGCCCGGAAATCGCCGTCGACACGGACAGCCGCGGCGCCGGCATGTCGAACGTCGCGCTGAGCGCGGCGAGGTCGTACGCGAGATCGCCGCGCACGACCGGTTCGGCGTCGCGGTGCAGCCGGCGCAGCGCGACGAGCGACCGCACCAGCCGCGCGAGCAGCAGCAGACTCGCGGCCAGCCAGCCGGCGAGCACGAGCGCGCCCCAGTGCGACATCGTCCATTCCCACGCGCCGACGACGAACGAGGCGTCGTCGGATGCATCGGCCGTCACGACGACCGCGGGTTCCGTCGCAATGCTCGTGGCGGCAACGACGGGCGACGACGATTTCGCGACCGATTTCTTCGGCGCATCGCTAGCGGCGGCGACGGCAGGCGCCCGAACGGCACGCTGCGCGGCCGGCGCGGACAACACTTCGATCGATGCCTCGCCGCGACCGACGGGCCATTGGCCGGCGAGCGGCCGCGCGGCGAGCGCGAGCTGCAGGCAGGCGCTGAGCGCACCGCCGAACAACGCGACGCGCCACGACCATTCGCGCAGCGCGGCGGCCCTGACGAGGCCTGCGCGTTCGAGCAGCCAGACGAGGCCGAGCAGCAGCGCCCCGTGCAGCGCGGCGGTCAGCGCGAAAGCCGTATAAGGCAACAGGGTCTCGCTCACGTTCCGTCCTCCCCGGCGGCGGCTTTCAGGCGTTTGCGCAGGCGGTCGAGATCGCCCGGCGCGATTTCCGATTCGTCGACGAGATGCGAGACGAGCGCGCGCGCATCGCCGCCGAACAGCGACGACAACAGGTCCGCGACCATCGAACGGCGCACGTCGGGCTCGCTGACGAGCGCGCGGTAGTACAGCTGGCGGCCGTCGCGGCGCATCGCGACGACGCCGCGCTTTTCCAGGCGCGTGAGCAATGTGGCGACGGTGGTGTGCTTCAGGCCGCGCTCGGCCGCGAGCACCTCGGCGACGTCGGCCGTGCTCGGCTCGCCGCGTTCCCACAATACGCGCATCACCGCGATCTGCAGATCGCTCAGCGCGACGTCCTGTTTCTTCCCCGCCATGGCCCACCTCTACACGTGTCGTACTACATGTGTAGTAGAAACGCATCGACGACGCAACAGGCGGAAAGTCATGGTCGGCGCGCACGCGCGACTGGACGCGCCGAAGGCCTTGACTAAGACGAGGCCGATCGGTTTAATACGCGGCTCCGCTGCAGCGCCTCCGTCGCTGCGCAAGCAACACCCTCCCTGGCCGGGTAGCTCAGTTGGTAGAGCAGGGGATTGAAAATCCCCGTGTCGGCGGTTCGATTCCGTCCCCGGCCACCATTTCCAAGTATCCCCAAAGCGAGTCGCACGGAATCTGCACGGAATTCTTCGTGCCGAAGGCGCGCGCGCCGCGATGCCCGTGTCCTGCGTCCCGGCCGGACGCTTGAATCGGCTTTCGCGGTCTCCGTCTTTCTCGGATGGCCGCGTGTCGGAGGTTTTGCGGTGCTGCGTCTGTTTGCTCGACTGCACCGATAGCGGCGAGCATCGAAGATCGTTGCCTACCGGCGCGATCGTGGCTTTCGCATCCGCAAAGACCACTTCGTCGCAATGTTTACTGCGACATCGACAGGATTCGCCCGCGGAACTTCCCTCGCCGCGCGAACTCCGAATATCGCCGCCGCAGGCATGCCCGTCACGGCGCGCGACGCCCACCGCTCGGAGAAAATCATGCGATTCGTTCAAACGAAGCGCGGCGCATCCCGCCGCGCGGCGGGCTTCAGCCTGCTCGAAATGCTCGCCGTGATCGTGCTGATAGGCATCGTCGCCGGCATCGTGGCCGCCAGGATCGGCCCATCGTTCGACTCCGGCAAGACCAAAGCAGGCAAGGCGCAGCTCGACAAGCTCGCGGCCGTGATCGACCGTTACACGCTCGACCAGGGCGCGCTGCCTCAGAAGCTCGACGATCTCGTGGCAAAACCGTCGACGGCAAAGCAGTGGAACGGCGCGTACGCAAAACCGAGCGATCTCGTCGACCCCTACGGCCATGCGTTCGTCTATCGCGCACCCGGCGAACACGGCGACTACGACCTCGTGTTTCTCGGCAAGGACGGCAAGCCCGGCGGCGAGAATTTCGATACCGACTTCGGCAATTGGCATTGATCGTCGCGCGCCACGGCTGGCGCGGGCCGCGCCTGTCGCGGTAGCGTTGCGCGCAGCGCGTGCCGCAATCGCAGAGCGGCGTGCCCTCCTCGTCCGCTGCCGGAATCCGCCATGCGTCTTGCGTCGCTCGTCGTTCTGCTCGTTCCTTCGTTCGCGTTCGCACAGCAATCGGTCACCACCGGCGCCGGCCTCGACTACATGCCCTCGGTCATCCGCGCGGACGACGGCACGATCCGCGTCGCGTTCGAACGGCTGAATCCGTCGACGCTGTCGGGCGACCTGTGGACCGTGCATTCGAGCGACGCCGGCGCGACGTGGAGCACGCCGACGATCGCCGTCGCGACCGCGTCGAACGAGCGGCATCCCGCGCTCGTGCAACTGGGCGACGGATCGTACGTGCTGTTCTTTCTCCACGGCGCGAGCGCCGCGTCGAGCTTTCGCATTCATCGCGCGACGTCGCCGGACGGCATGGCGTTCAGCGATCTCGGCGCGATCGCGCTCGGCTGGGCGACGGGCGGCGAGATCAATCCGCACGTCGTGCGGCATCCCGACGGCACGCTGACGATGAGCTACCAGCGCCTCGGCACCGGCGGCAGCTACGTCGCGCAGTCGACCGACGGCGGCGCGACCTGGGACACGCTGCGCACCGTCATCGCCGCCGACGGCCTGCTGCCGCGCATCGCGTTTCGCGCGAGCGACGGGAAGTATCTCGCGACCTATCAGGTCGGCCCGTCGCCGCTCGCGCTGTACGCGAAGACGACGACGAACGTGCGCGACTGGTCCGGCGCGGCGCAGGATTTCGCGGTCGACGGCGACAACCACGACTCGCTGCCGGTCGCGATGCCGGACGGCGCGTTCGCGGTGTTCTACATCCACGCGAACGACGGCCAGTACGACGTGTATTCGCGGCGTTCGAGCGACGGGGCCGCGTTCGAGGCGCCGCTCGCGCACGTCGTCTCCGACGCCGACGACGTCGAGCCGCACCCGCTCGCCGGCACGTCGGCGAACACGGTCGAGCTGTACTGGGGCAGCGCGGCGTCGGGTTCGGACTACGACATCCTGCGCCTGCCCGACGTACCGGTCGGCGAGGCGATCTTCGCCGACGGGTTCGACGGCTGAGCGGCAGCGGAAAGCGGCAACGAACCGTCAGCCGCGAGCGACCAGCCGCATGCCGGTCGCGGCGACGACGAACGCGTCCGCGCCGACGAGGCTCACCTGCTCGCCGGTCGACAGGCGGTACATCGGGACGAGCCGCACCTTTGCCGCACCGGGGATGCGGCGCTCGACCGTGTACTTCTCGACAATGTGCGAATTTCCGTCTTCGTCGACGGCGGCGATTTTCGAAAGAACGGCTACTGCGGACTTCACGAACTTCCCTTGCACTTCCGGCGCGATCGCGCCGGGCCGAGTTTGCACGATATCGCCGTCGCGTTGGAGCGTCGCGGACCGCGCCGTTCGCGGCTCCCGCAGTCGCATGCGATCATGCCGCCATGCACGACCCGTCGTCCCTCGAACATCTGAGCGATCGCGCCGAATTCCGCCGCCGTCCGCATCGGCCCGGCGTCGAGCTGTATCGCGCGCACATCGTGCGCCACGCGTTCGAACCGCATACGCACGACGGCTTCGGCCTCGGCGCGATCGAGTCCGGCGTCGAGCGGTTTCGCTATCGCGGCGCCGATCATCTCGCGCCGCCCGGCGCGCTCGTCTGCATGAATCCCGACGAGTTGCACACCGGCCACGCCGAGACGGAAGGCGGCTGGCGCTATCGCATGGTCTACGTCGATCGCGCGGCGGCCGAAGAGGTCATGGGCGAGCGCGACTGGTGGTTCGCCGACGCGGTGCGGATGCGCCCGCACGAAGCGCGACGCGTCACCGCGCTGCTCGACGCCCTGTGGCAGGCGCGCGAGCCGCTCGCTTACGACGACCTGCTGCTGTCGCTGCTGCAGACGTTTCGCCCGCATGCTCGCATCCGGCCGGCATCGACGGAACCGGCGGGCCGCTTCGCGCCGGTCGTCGACTACCTGCGCGAACATCTCGCGCGGCGGATCACGACCGACGAACTCGCCGCCGTCGCTGGCCTGAGTCCGTTTCATTTTCTGCGCAGCTTCCGGCGCAGCTACGACGCGACGCCGCAACAGGTGCTGATGGCGCTGCGTCTCGACGCCGCGAAGCGACAGCTCGCCGCCGGCACGGCGCCGGCCGACGTCGCCGCCGACACCGGCCTCGCCGACCAGGCGCATCTCACGCGCGCGTTCGCGCGCCGCTACGGCGTCACGCCGGCGCGCTACCAGCGTCAGCGGTAGCCGCGACAGCAATCCGGTTCAAGACGCCTCGCGCGCGCCGCCTTAGCGTGCCGCCATGGCTATCGGCATTCTCTACGCACTCATCGCGGGCCTGATCTGGGGCCTCGTTTTCGTCGGGCCGCTGCTCCTGCCCGAATATCCGGCCGCGCTGCAGTCGTTCGGCCGCTACGTCGCGTTCGGCCTGATCGCGCTGCCGCTCGCGTGGTTCGACCGCAAGGCGCTCAGGCGTCTGCGCCGCGCCGACTGGATCGAAGCGCTCAGGCTCACCGCGATCGGCAACCTCCTGTACTACGTCTGCGTCGCCAGCGCGATCCAGCGCGCCGGCGCGCCGCTGCCGACGGTGATCGTCGGCGCGCTGCCGGTCGCGATCGCGATCGGCGCGAACCTGCGCGGCGGCGCGCACGACGGCCGCATGCCGTGGCGACGCCTGGCGCCGTCGCTGCTCCTGATCGCGCTCGGCATCGCCTGCGTCAACGCGGTGGAACTCGACGCGCTGCGGCGCGACGCCGGCGCCGACCTCGCGCGCTACGCGTCCGGCGCGGCGCTCGCGTTCGTCGCGATGGCCGCGTGGACGTGGTACGCGCTGCGCAACGCCGACTGGCTGCGCGCGAACGCCGCTCACGGCCCGGGCACGTGGGCGACCGCCCAGGGACTCGTGACGCTGCCGCTGGCGCTCGCCGGATATGCCGCGTTGTGGATATGGATGCACCTGCGCGGCGACGCGTTCGCGATGCCGTTCGGACCGCGGCCCGGCGCGTTCGTCGCGCTGATGGTCACGATCGGTCTGCTCGCGTCGTGGGTCGGCACGATGTGCTGGAACCGCGCGAGCCAGCGGCTGCCGACATCGCTCGTCGGGCAGCTGATCGTGTTCGAAACGCTGGCCGCCCTCGCCTATGCGTATCTGCGCGCGGGCCACATGCCGGCCGCGACAACGCTATGCGGCGTGGGCCTCCTGATCGCCGGCGTGGTATGGGCCGTGCGCGCGAAGGCGCCGCCGACGCACGCGTGACCCACGGCGTTCGCGCGTGTCGCGATCGGTGAGATCGCGCCGTGCAGAATACGTAGCGAGCGCATCACTCCTCCACGTTCGGGCCGGGTTTCCGTCCCGTTTTTTTGCGGACTCGCGCTTGCCGTCCTAGCCTCAGCCCGCGCCGCGCAGCGCGTCCTCGAGCGCATCGCGGCGCGCGAGCAGCTGCGCGCGATGACGGTTCGCACGCACGAGCATCGCGACGGCCGCCGCGACCATCGCCATGCCGGTCGCGAACGCGCCGAACGCGGCCGGCGCGCGCGTCGTCGCGACCGCGATGCCGGCGCCGAGCGCGAACGCCGCACAGAACGCCACCGCCATGCGCCCGGCGACGACGCGATGCCGCGCCAGCAGCGGCCGGCGCTCGCGCAATACCCAGACCGCGAACGCGATCCATGCAATGCCGATCGCGGTCATCGCCGCGAACGCGGCCTGCGTGCGCAAGGGCAAGTGCGGCTCGGTCAGCAGCAGACTCGCAACGACGCTGGTGGCCATCGCCGCGGCTAGCGCGAGGCCGACGTAGCGCAGGCGCACGCCGAGCGAAAACTGCTCGCGCGCGAGTTGCCGGAGGGTTTCGATCGACGGCGTCGTATCGGTGCGATTCATCATGAGCGGTCTCCTGTGGAATCGATTTTTGGCGCAGCAGCCGGCGCGCGCGAAACAGCCGCGACTTGACCGTGCCGACCGGCACGCCGAGGACGTCGGCGATGTCGCCGAGCGCGAGCTCGTCGAGATAGAACAGCGTGATCGCCTCGCGTTCGAGCGGCGGCAGCGCGGCGACGTGTTCTCGCAACGCCGCGGCGTCGTCGTCCGCCGGCTGCGCGTCGTCCGGCAGATCGTCGAGCGCGGCGGCGTCGTCCGCGATCGGCTGCGCGTAGCGCGATCGCAGATGGTCGATCCAGGTGCGCCGCGCGATGCCGAACAGCCATGCCCGCAGGCGCGCGCCGTCGCGCAGGTGCGCGATGCCGCGAAACACGCGCAGCCAGACGTCCTGCGCGATGTCGTGCGCGGCATCGTCGCCGCCGGCCAGACGCGCGACGTAGTCGCGGATCGGCGCATGCCAGCGCGCGATCATCTCGTCGAATGCCTCGGGCTCGCCGAGCTGGCAGCGCACCGCCAGCCATTCGTCTTCGCGTCCTCGCAGCGTTTGTATCCGTGCATCGTCCATCGCGTTCTCCGGTTCGCGGAAGAAGTCGGCGGACGGCACCGAAAGGTTCACGCGCCGGCACAAGTATTCGCGATCCGGGGCGATCCGCGCATCGTCGTCGCGATCGGGGCGGCGCCGTCGCGGCCGAGCGCGTCTGCTGACGCGGATCGACGATCTGCGCCTTCAGCGCGTCGAGCAGCACCGGCGTCGCGTGCCACACCGGCAGGCCGTTGCGGATCGTCATGGCCGCGTTTCGCAACGCGGACTCTGCATGCGCGATCGTCGCCACACCGAGAGGTTCGCGCGCCCGATCGCAACAGCCGTATCCGTATTCACAAAAACACACGTGCCATACGTCGCCGTCGCAGACTAGCCTCGTAGCCGGTCACGCCGACGGCGCGGCCGGTCTCGCATTCCGCGGCGGCCGACCGTTCCGGGAAACACGGCGCGTCGGCGCGGAAGCGACGTGCAGACAGGACGTATCCGGCCGATCCGTGACCGCACCGGACGTCGAGCCAGGCACGGCCTCGCACGAATCGAACACGGATCGTCTCACCGTAACGGCAACCCGCGCCCCGGGGAGGATCGCGCGGTCTCGTCCGATGGATACCGCTTCATCGCAGAACGTTCGACGGTCGAACGGCGCTTCGTCGCGCCTGCCGGCTACGCCGGACGCGATGTTCCACCCGGCGACGTCCGTCGCCGGCACCCTCATGTCGCGCCGACCGAACCGGGGGCGTGCGCGGCCCTGCAATCCGTACCAACGACGGAGCAAAGTTCAGATGCGTACACGTTTATTTTTGAGTATCTGCGTTGCGTTGTCTTTTTCCGCACAGGCGGCCGACGAGCGCTGCACGGTGTCGTTCGACGCCGCGCAGATGGACGTCTGTACGGGCAAGGTCTCGGTCGCGCATCCGGCGCTCGAGCCGCTGGCGAACCTCAAGGGACTCGCCGACTCCCCGCTGCGCCTGATCAAGTTCGCCGGTCCGATCACCGATGCCGACCGCGCGATAGTCGAGGCGAGCGGCGCCCAGATTCTCGGCTACGCGCCGGACTACGCGTACATCGTGCGCCTCGATCCGCGCAGCGCGAAGCCGGTGCGCTGGTCGCCGCGCGTCGTCTGGACCGGCCCGTTCCTGCCGGCGTTCAAGGTCGACATCAATATCGCCAACGAACTGACGCACGGCACGCTCGTGCGCGAAGGCGGCATCGAGGAGCTCGCGATCAGCCTGCATCCGAGTGCGAGCCGCGCGGCGCTGGAGCAGCGCGTCAACGCGGCGCCCGGCCTGAGCGCCGTACGCACCGTCACCGCGGGCGGCGACACGCGTCTGCTCGCGCGCTTCGACGCCAAGCAGTTGGCGACGTCCGTTGCCGCGCTCGCGGCCGATCCCGATGTCGCGGCGATCGGTTTCCAGTGGAAGGCGCGGCTCCTGAACTCGCAAGCCGGCTGGCTGCACCAGAGCAACGTGTCGAGCCCGTCGCCGCTGCGTCCGCTGTTTGACCGTGGTCTCTACGGCTGCGGCCAGACGGTCGGCGTCCTGGACAGCGGTCTGCACATTGCGCATTGCTCGTTCAACGACGCCACGCAGCCGCCGCCGGTGAGCGCCTGCAAGTCGGGTGCGAGCTGCCCGCCCGTCGCCGCGCCGAACAACAGCGCTCGCAAGGTCACCGCCTACTACAAGTGGTCGGACCTCGCGGGCACGGCGCCGGCCGACAATCACGGCCACGGCACGCACGTCGCAGGCTCGATCGCGGGCCAGAACCCGGCCAACGCGGTGGACTGCGCGAACTTCACCACGCCGGGCGGCAACACCGATCTCGACGGCACGGCGCCGGGCGCGAAGATCGTCATGCAGGAATCGGGCGCCAACCTCGCCTACCTCAACAGCCACGGCGGCAACCCGTACCACGCGGCCGACATGGCGTACACGAACGGCGCGCGCCTGCACAGCAATTCGTGGGGCGAGGGCTGTGTCAATTCTTGGGGCATGTGCGTCTCCAGTTGCTCCGTGACGTACGACGCACAGGCCCGCGCCGCCGACAGCGTCGCGCGCGATCGCGACGACCTCGTCGTACTGTATGCCGCGGGCAACGATGCGACCGCCTGCTCGAACGGCAACAACGTCGGCAGCCCCGGCAACGCGAAGAACGTCATCACCGTCGGCGCGACGCTGCGCGGCGCGTCGGCCAACGGCATGGCGAGCTTCTCCTCGCGCGGCCCGACCAACGACAGCCGCACCAAGCCCGACGTGACGGCGCAGGGCGACAACATCGTGTCGGCGGACCGCAACGCCTGCGGCACGCTGTCGATGAGCGGCACGTCGATGGCCACGCCGACGGCGGCCGGCCTCGCCGCGCTCGTGCGCGACTACCTCGCGCGCGGCTTCTACCCGACCGGCCAGAAAGTGGCCGCGAACGCGATCGCCAATCCGTCCGGCGCGCTGATCAAGGCGATCCTGATTTCCGGCGCGAGCACGATGACCGGCACCGGTGCGAGCACATCGCCGGGGCAGTCGCAGGGCTGGGGTCGTATACACCTGGACAATTCGCTGTACTTCAACGGCGACGCGAGCCGGCTGTACATCCACGACGCACCGACGGGTCTCGCGACCGGCGGCGTCGACACGCACACGATCACGGTCGTCGCGGGCCAGCCACTCAACATTGCGTTGACCTGGACCGACGTCGCCGCCGCGATCGGTGCGAACCCGGCGCTCGTCAATGCACTGCGCCTCGAAGTGGTCGCGCCCAACGGCGACGTGTGGACGCAGAAGCTGCCGTCCGGCGTCAACGTCAACAACGCCAATCCGACGCAGAGCATCACGACGACGAACTACGACAACCGCAACAACGTGCACCGCATCAGCTTCGCCAATCCGACGGCGGGCACGTACACGGCGCGCGTCGTCGGCATCAACGTGCCGACAGGCCCGCAGAAGTACGGCCTCGCGGCGACCGGCAACTTCACCGTCGGCGGCGCGAACGGCTTCACGCTCGCCGCTTCGCCGTCGACCGTCAACGTCTGCGCCGGTTCCAACGCGAGCTTTACGATCGGCGCGGAACGGTCCGGCACATTCGCGAGCCCCGTGGCCCTGTCGGTGGCCGGCGTACCCGGTTCGGCGACGCGCACGTTCTCGCCCGCATCGGTCGTTCCGGCCAGTCCCGCGGCCAACAGCACGCTGACGATCGGCAACACCGCCGGCGTCGCCAGCGGCAGCTACAGCCTCGTCGTCACCGGCACGTCCACTTCGCCGGCCATGACCCGGACCGCGGGCGCGACGCTCAACGTCACCTCGGGCGTCACCGCGGCGGGCAGCCTCTCCGCACCGGCGAACGGCGCGACGGGCCAGTCGACGACACCGGCGCTCTCGTGGGCGGCGATCTCGGGCGCGAGCTCGTACCGCGTGCAGATCGCGACCGACGCCGCGTTCACCAACCTCGTCGTCAACCAGACCGTCACCGGCACGTCGTTCACGCCGTCCACCGCGCTCGCCAACAACACGCCGTACTTCTGGCGCGTCAACGGCATCAACGGCTGCGGTGAAGGCGCGAAGTCGGATGCGTTCGGTTTCACGACGGTCCCGGTCGCGGCGAACTTCTGCCGGACGCCGAACCTCGCGATTCCCGACAACAACACCACGGGCGCGACCGACAGCCAGACCGTTGGCGCGGCCGGCACGCTGAGCAATCTGCGCCTGTCGTTCAACGTCACCCACACGTACATGGGCGATCTGACGCTGATCCTGACGAAGGGCACGACGTCGGTGACGCTGCTGCAGCGGCCGGGCAACGCGTCGAACAGCGGCACGTCCGGCTGCGGCGGCGACAACGCGAACGTCATCGCCGACAATGCCGCGACGCAGACGCTCGAAAGCAACTGCACCAATGCCACGCCGGCCTACACCACGGGCGCGAGCTACAAGCCGAACAACCCGTTCACGCCGTTCGTCGGCCAGTCGCTCGCCGGCACGTGGAGCCTGCGCGCGATCGACAGCGCGGGTTCGGACGTCGGCACGCTCGTGCAGTGGTGCCTGCTGCCGACGCTGTAACGCGAAACGCGCCATCGCCGCGGGTCGATGACCGAAGCGGGCTCCGCAAGGAGCCCGCTTTTTTTGCGGCGAACGCCCGGCCGGCACGCGCCCGTTACTTTTAAAACGTTCCAAAAAGTTTTCTTCCGCCCGGCCTCTTTCCGCGGACAACACAGAAACATCTTCGATACCTCTACGGTGCATACGGTCACATTCCGCACCGCATTGCCGAGGCATGCTACGGCGGTCGACCCAGCCGGAACTCAATACGGTTAAGTATTGAGGCGCAGCGTGAGCTCCGTCCGCGCGCTTTCCCGAGTGTCAACAAGTCGCATCCGTACGGCGGGCAGACCGCCGGCGGATCGCACCATACGCTGACACGCCCGGCGACCTGGGGAGGATCGCACGGCGACGATGGCGTCCCGTCCGGCCGTGCGCGGCAAGCGCAGGCATTCGATCGGTTGCGGGACCGACGACGAGATCGCTTTCATCGCAGAACACGCTTCGGACGCTGTGCGCCGTCATCGGATCGACGTCCGCCGCGCCCGACGCGCCGTTGTGCGATGACCCACGCCCGCGGCTTTCGCCGCCGGCAAAACCAGCGCCGCGACGACCGACCGGGGGTTCGGCGCGCGGCGGAGCAGTCCACCAGCGAGGGAGACACTCCAGTGCGTACACGCTTGTTCCTGAGTATCGGTCTTGCATTGTCCTTTTCCGCCCATGCGTCGGACGAACGCTGCATGGTCACGTTCGACGCCGCCCAGATGGACGTCTGCAGCGGCAAGGTATCGGTCGCCCATCCGGCCCTCGAGCCCCTGGCCGACATCAAGGGACTGAAGAACACGTCGCTGCGGCTGATCAAGTTCGCAGGTCCGATCACCGACGCCGACCGAGCCGCGGTCGAAGCCAGCGGCGCGACGATCCTCGGCTACGCGCCCGACTACGCGTACATCGTCCGCATGGATCCGGGCGGCTCGTCCGCCCGCATGCCGCCCGGCGTCGTCTGGAGCGGTCCGTTCCTGCCGGCGTTCAAGATCGACCTGAACATCGCCAACGAACTGCAGAACGGCAACATCGTGCGCGAAGGCGGCCTCGAGGAGCTGGTGATCAGCCTGCATCCGAGCGCCAGCCGCGCCGCGATCGAGGCGGCGGTCAACGCAACGCCCGGCCTCACCTACACCGGCATGATCACCGCCGGCGAAGACGTGCGCCTGACCGCGCGCTTCGACCGCGCCCAGCTCGCGACGTCGATCGCGCAGCTTGCCGCCGATCCGAACATCGCCGCGATCGGCTTCCGCTGGCCGATGCGCCTCGTCAACTCGCAGGCCGACTGGCTGCACCAGAGCAACGTGTCGAGCCCGTCGCCGCTGCGCCCCGTGTTCGACCGCGGCATCTACGGCTGCGGACAGATCGTCGGCGAACTCGACACCGGCATCCACATGGCGCACTGCTCGTTCAACGACGCCGCGCAGCCGCCGCCGGTCGTCAACTGCACGTCGGGCGCGAGCTGCGCGCCGATCGCCTCGCCGAACAACGCCGCGCGCAAGGTGATCGCGTACTACAAATGGTCGGGCCTGACCGGCACGACGCCGACCGACAACCACGGCCACGGCACGCACGTCGCAGGTTCGATCGCCGGCCAGAACCCGGCCAACGCGGTCGACTGCACGAACTTCACCACACCGGGCGGCAACACCGATCTCGACGGCACGGCGCCGGGCGCGAAGATCGTCATGCAGGAATCCGGCGGCAACCTCGCCTACCTCAACAGCCACGGCGGCAACCCGTACCACGCGGCCGACACGGCGTACACGAACGGCGCGCGCCTGCACAGCAATTCGTGGGGCGGCGGCTGTACCGACCAGTTCGGCGCGTGCATCTCCGGCTGCTCGGTGACCTACGACGCGCAGGCCCGCGACGCCGACAACGTCACGCGCACCCGCAACGATCTCGTGCTGCTGTTCGCCGCCGGCAACGATGCGACCGCCTGCTCGAACGGCAACAACGTCGGCAGCCCCGGCAACGCGAAGAACGTCATCACCGTCGGCGCGACGCTGCGCGGCACGTCGGCCAACGGCATGGCGAGCTTCTCCTCGCGCGGCCCGACCAACGACAGCCGCACCAAGCCCGACATCAGCGCGCAGGGCAACGGCATCATCTCCGCGGCGCGCAACGCCTGCGGCACGTTGTCGATGAGCGGCACGTCGATGGCCACGCCGACGGCGGCCGGCCTCGCCGCGCTCGTGCGCGACTACCTCGCGCGCGGCTTCTACCCGACCGGCCAGAAGGTGGCCGCGAACGCGATCACCAACCCGTCCGGCGCGCTGATCAAGGCGATCCTGATTTCCGGCGCGAGCACGATGACCGGCACCGGTGCGAGCACATCGCCGGGGCAGTCGCAGGGCTGGGGTCGTATACACCTGGACAATTCGCTGTACTTCAACGGCGACGCGAGCCGGCTGTACATCCACGACGCGCCGACGGGCCTCGCCACCGGCGGCGTCGACACGCACACGATCACGGTCGTCGCGGGCCAGCCGCTCAACATCACGCTGGCGTGGACCGACGCGCCCGCGGCGGTGAACGCGAACCCGGCGCTGGTCAACACGCTGCGCCTGGAAGTGGTCGCGCCCAACGGCGACGTGTGGACGCAGAAGCTGCCGTCCGGCGTCAACGTCAACAACGCCAATCCGACGCAGAGCATCACGACGACGAACTACGACAACCGCAACAACGTGCACCGCATCAGCTTCGCCAATCCGACGGCGGGCACGTATACGGCGCGCGTCGTCGGCATCAACGTGCCGACAGGCCCGCAGAAGTACGGCCTCGCGGCGACCGGCAACTTCACGGTCGGCGGCACAAACGGCTTCACGCTCGCCGCTTCGCCGTCGACGGTCAGCGTCTGCGCCGGTTCCAACGCGAGCTACAACATCGGCGTGCAGAGCGTCGGTACGTTCACGAGCCCGGTCGCGCTGTCGATCACCGGCGTGCCGAGCCCGGCCACGAGCGGCTTCTCGCCGGCGTCGGTCGTGCCGGCCAATCCCGCCGCGAACAGCGCGCTGACGATCGGCAACACCGCCGGCGTCGCCAGCGGCAGCTACAGCCTCGTCGTCACCGGCACGTCCACCTCGCCGGCCATGACCCAGACCGCGGGCGCAACGCTCAACGTCACCTCGGGCGTCACCGCGGCAGGCAGCCTCTCCGCACCGGCGAACGGCGCGACGGGCCAGTCGACGACGCCGGCGCTCTCGTGGGCGGCGATCTCCGGCGCGAGTTCGTATCGCGTGCAGATCGCGACCGACGCCGCGTTCACCAACCTCGTCGTCAACCAGACCGTCACCGGCACGTCGTTCACGCCGTCGACCGCGCTCGCCAACAACACGCAGTACTTCTGGCGCGTCAACGGCATCAACGGCTGCGGCGAAGGTCCGGCCTCGAGCGCCTTCAGCTTCACCACGGCCCCGGTCGTCGCGAACTTCTGCCGCACGCCGAATCTCGCGATTCCGGATGCGAACGCGACCGGCGTGACCGACAGCCAAGTCGTCGCCACCACCGGCACGCTGACCAACCTGCGCCTGTCGTTCAACATCACCCACACGTACATGGGCGATCTGACGCTGATCCTGACCAAGGGCGCCACGTCGGTGACGCTGCTGCAGCGGCCGGGCAACGCGTCCAACAGCGGCAGCACGGGCTGCAGCGGCAACAACGGCAACGTCATCGTCGACAATGCAGCGACGCTGACGCTCGAAAGCAACTGCGGCAGCGGCACGCCGGCCTACACCACCGGTGCGAGCTATCGGCCGAACAATCCGTTCACGCCGTTCGTCGGGCAGTCGCTCAACGGCACGTGGAGCCTGCGCGCGGTCGACAGCGTCGGCTCCGACGTCGGTTCGCTCGTGCAGTGGTGCCTCTTGCCGACGCTATAAATCTCGTGCGACACGCTTGACCACGACGGGCCTCGCAGGAGGCCCGTCGTTTTTTTATGCCAGCGGCTGACCGAAATAGAGCGTGTGGCCCTGGTCGTCCTTGACGACGATCTCGCGCGTCGACCAGTCGGTGTCGTGCACGTCCTTGACGAGCGGCACGCCGTTCGCCTTCAGGCGCGCGGCGAGGGCCGCGACGTCGTCGGTTCTGAAATACAAGTGGAAATGTCCGCCTTCGTCGACATCGTCGATCGACGGATCGCGTTCGTCCGCGTGCTTCAAGTGGAACGCCTGCTCGCCCGAGCACAGGCCCGCGTAGAAATCGCGGTAGCGAAATTCCAGCGTCAAGCCGAGTTGCTTCGTATAGAAGTCGATCGACGCGTCGAGGTCGGTCGTGCGCAGTTGCGCGACGATGCGCGAAATCGTCATGGCGCTCTCCTGTGGAGATTCCGGCGCAGCATAGTCCCGCGGCCGTCGTTCGTCGCGTGCGCGCGCCGCCGGGTTGCGGCGCGGCGGCACTCGCCGCCGCGCCGCCGCGGGTCAGTCGCCCGCGATCTCCATGCCGTTGCGGAAAATCGCGTCGGACGGACCGATGCCGACGCCGCGCAACACGGCGGTCGCAGGTCCGGTCACCGCGTCGCTCGCGATCGTCACCGACGTTTCGGCCGCGCCGACGGCCACCGGGTCAAACGCGTATTCGACGACGCACGACTGACCCGGCGCGAGCGCGAACGGCGCCGCCGGGCAGGTGCGGCCGAACTCGGCGAAAGGCGCGGCCGGCGTGCCGATCGCGCCGACGTTGACCGCGGTCGTGCCGCTGCTCGAAAGCGTCATGCGGCGCACGGCGCGACGCCCGGTCGCGACGCCGCCGAAGTCGAGCGCCGGCACGGCCGCGAGGTTCGGCCCGTTCGCCGTGACGTTGAGCGTCACCGGCACGACGACGAGCGGATCGGTCGCATTGCTCGCGACGCAGACGTTCGCCGTGTAGTCGCCGGCGGCAAGGCCCGTGGCGTTGAGCGCGAGCGTCGACACCTGCGCCGCGCCCGGCTGCACCGAGCCCGACGCCGGCGACGCCGAGAGCCACGCCGGGCGCGCGCAGTCGACCGGCGCGCCGGGCGTCGTGCCGGTCACCGACAGCACGAGCTGCATGTTCTCGAACCCGATGTCCGCGAGGTCGGCCGGGTCGACCGAGCCGCACGCGCTCGCCGCGATGTACGACGGCGCGGTCTGGCCGTCGGTGTTCGTGCCGAAGAAGAACGCGCCGCCGGCGTCGCCGAGGTCGGGCACCGCGATTTCGACGACGAGCGTCGCATCGGGCGCCACGCTCGCGGTTATCGGCACGTCGACGAGCGTGCCCGTCTGCGGATCGAGCGTGACGGTCGCGGTGCCGATCAGCGAGAGGTTCGTGTAGACGAGCGAAGTGCCGCTCAATGTGTAGAGGTTTACCGTGACCGGCGTCGACACCGTGAGATTCTCGACGCCGAACGTCGCGTGCGTGACCGACAGCGTGTCCGCGATCCCGAAATCGGCGAGCGTGAACGTGCGCAGGTACTGGTTCGCGTTGGTGAAGCCGGTCGTGTTGTCGGCGCAGGCGATCGAATTGCCTTCGAGAATGTCGTTCGACGCCGAGTGCGTGAGCGTGTGCGCGACCGGCGAGACGCCGCGCGCGACGGGTACGCGGCGCGCGCCGTGGCCGTTGGAGCGCACGAAGCGCGCGATGTCGACGTCGGACGCGGGGCCTGCGGCGACCGCGGTCTTCGTCGCGCCGAGCACGCGCCGCACGCCACCCTGCGCGGGCGCTTCGGTCAGCTGCCATTGCAGCGTGCCGCTGGCCCCGCTGTGGCGGATCGTCAGCGGAAGGCTCGTCGTGCCGCCCTGCGGCAGCGACGCGTCGATGCTGCCCGGCTCGACCGCGATCTGCGGCGGCGGCGGGACGCCGTTGCCGGCGAGCGCGACGAATGCGACGCCGGCGCTGCCCGGCGCGACGAGCCGCGCCGCGTGCGCGCGCACGTCGGCCGGATGGAACGTCACGTCGGCCGCGCAGCGCGCGCCCGATTCGAGGCGCTGGCCCGAGCACGTGTCGTTCGCGATCGCGAAGCTCGCGGCGTCGGCGTCGATCAGCACGAGCTGCCCCGAGAAGAGATCCGCCGTGCCGACGTTGCTGACAGTAAGCCGGCGCGCGGCCGATGCCGTGCCGGTCGCAACGTCGCCGAAATCGAACGCGCTCGCCGACACGGCGAGCTGCGCGACGCCGAGCGACAGCGCGTACGCCTTGCCGAGTTCCATGTCCTTGCCGACCGTCGCGCGCGGCGAGCCGGCGATCGCGAGCGTGCCGTCGAGCGCGACGGCGGCGCCGAACGCGTCGCCCTGCGCCGCGTCGAACGCGCTGATGCGCGTCGACGGCGACCACGCGCCGCTGCGCGAGAACGCGAACACGGCGCCGCGGTCGAGGTCGACGCCGTTGATCGAACCCGCGCCCGGCGCGCCGATCGCGGCGTTGTCGCCCGACAACGCGACGCTCGTGCCGAACGCGTCGCCGGCTTCGCCGCCGGTCGCGACGAGCTTGGCGGTCTGCGTCCACGTCGCGCCGACGCGCACGAACGCGTAGGCCGCGCCCTGGTCGGCCGCGCCGTCGACATCGGCCGCGCGCGCGCCGACGAGCGCCGTGTCGCCGGCAAACGCCAGCGCGTAGCCGAACTCGTCGCCGAAGCCGGCGTCGGCGGCGGCGAGCTTCGCCTGCTCGGTCCACGTGCCGCCGCCGCGCACGAACACGTACGCCGCGCCGGCGAACGGCATGCCGTTCCCGCTCGCCTGCTGCGCGCCGGCGACGATCGTGTCGCCGTCGATCGCGACCGCGCGGCCGAGGTTGTGGAACGCCGCGCCGTCGCTCGCGATCAGCTTCGCTTCCTGGCTCCACGCCGCGCCGTTCTTCGCGTACACGTAGACCGCGCCCTGCACGTTCTCTTTGCCGACGAACGTCGACGGCGCGCCGACCGCGATGCGATCGCCGGCGAGCGCGACGGCCAGGCCGAAGTCGCTGAAGCCTTCGCCGTCGCTCGCGGACAGCTTGGCGGACTGCGTCCACGTCGTGCCGCTGCGCGTGTAGACGTAGACCGCGCCGCTCGACGACACGGCGCCGTCGGCGCTCGCCGCGCCGACGACGATCGTATCGCCGGCAATCGCCAGCGCGCGGGCGTAGTTCGAGAACGGCTTCGGATCGGCGGCCGACAGCCGCGCCTGCAGCGTCCAGACGCCGTTGGCACGCACATAGACGTTGGCGACGCCCGCGCCGTCGACCGCGCCGACGTCGGCATACGACGAGGCGACCACCGCGGTGTCGCCGTCGACCGCGACGGCGCTGCCCCACGCTTCCCACGCCTGCGCGTTCGTCACCGGCAGCGGCGACTGCGCCGGCGCGGGCGTGCCGGCCGTGACGGCGCCGGCGCACAGCGCCAGCGCGAGAAGGAATCCCGTCGGCGCAAGGCGCCGACACATCGAACGAATACCCACGTTACCTCCCGGATTTCTTATGGATGCCGCCCGGTCAAGGACGGCGGACGAATCGGCGCGACCCGTCGTCGGCGCGTCATCGGCGCGTAACGCGCAGGAAACGAAAAATTCTGGTCATCGCGCGCGGCGCGGTAGGATCGCCAGTCCGCCGTCCCCGCAAGACCATGCCGAACGCACCGCCGACCGAAGCCGATGCCGAGCGCTACCGCCGCGCGAAAGCGATCGCGTTCGCGCTGCTCGATGTCGATGCGCGCGAGCGCGACGCGGCCCTCGCCGCGGCCTGCGGCGGCGACGCCGCGCTCGCCGACGAGGTGCGCTGGCTCGTCGCGGCGGGCGAAGACGCGTCCGCCGACGCGCTGCCGCCGCTCGGCGACCTCGCGCGGCTCGCGGCGCCCTTGCCGCGCGACTACCGCGTGATCCGGCGCATCGGCGACGGCGGCATGGGCGTCGTGTACCTCGCCGAGCGCGTCGACGGCGATCTGCGGCAGCGCGTGGCGCTCAAGCTCCTGCGCGCGAGCGCGCCGGACGACGCCGACGCGCACCGGCGCTTCGCGAGCGAGCGGCGCATCCTGTCGGCGCTCGCGCACCCGAACATCGCACGGCTCGTCGACGGCGGCGTAACCGAACACGGCCTGCCGTTTCTCGCGATGGAATACGTCGAAGGCGAGCCGATCGACGCGTGGTGCGCGCGCCACGCACCGTCGCTGCGCGCGCGCGTCGCGCTCGTCGTCAAGGTGTGCGCCGCGGTCGACTACGCGCACGGACAGCTCGTGATCCATCGCGACATCAAGCCGTCGAACGTGCTGGTCGGCGCCGACGGCGAACCGAAGCTGCTCGACTTCGGCATCGCGCGGCTCGTCGACGGCGACGCGGACGCCGCGCGCACGCGCACCGACCGGCGCCTGCTGACGCCGGCCTACGCGAGCCCCGAGCAGATCGACGGCGCGCGCCTGACGCGCGCGAGCGACGTCTGGTCGCTCGGCGTCGTGCTGTACGAACTCGTCGCCGGCGTGCGTCCGTTCGCGCACCTGGAAACGACGCACCTCCTGCCCGGCGCGATCGTCTCGGGCGAGGTGCCGCCGCCGAGCCGGCGCGCGAAGACCGCGCGCGTGCCGCGCCGCGTGCCGGCCGACGTCGACGCGATCGTCATGAAGGCGCTGCGGCGCGAACCGGCGCAGCGCTACGCGTCGGCCGCCGAGCTCGCGGACGACCTGCGGCGGTTCCTTGCCGCGCGGCCGGTGCGCGCGCGGCGCGGGCACGTCGCGTATCGCGTGCAGCGGCTCGTCGCGCGGCGGCGCTGGTGGTTCGCCGCGGCGCTCGCGCTCGGCGCGGGCATCGGCGCGGTCGTCGTGGACCGCGTCGCGCAGCACGAGCGCGTCGCGCTCGAACGCGACCGCGCGCAAGCGGTCGTGGGCTTCCTCGACGAACTGTTCGAGAACACCGATGCCCTGCACCGGCGCGGCGACGACGTCACGGTGCGGCAGATGCTCGACCTCGGCGCGGCGAACCTCGCGGCGAACGCGGGCGTCGCGCCGGCACAGCGCGCGCCGCTGCAATTCGCGATCGGCCGCGCCTACAACGCGCTCGGCCGGCACGACGACGCGGCGCCCCTGCTCGAACGCGCGCGCGACGCGCTCGCCGCCGCGGACGCGCCGCCGGCACAGATCGCCCCGGTCGAACTCGCGCTCGCCGCCGCGTACAGTGGCAGTCGGCGCCTCGGAGACGCGGTCGCGGCCGACGAGCGCGCGCTCGCGCAACTCGCGCGCATGCCCGCCCCGGCTGACGACGACGTCGACCAGGCGCGCATCCGCGTGCTGCATAACCGCGCCGTGCTGTTGTCGCGACCGCTCGCGCAGGTTCGCACCGAACTCGACGCGATCGATGCATCGCTCGCCGCGCGCCGGGCACCGGCCGCGCTGAAGATCGCCGCGCTGCGCGCGCGCACGATGGCCTGCGGCGCCGACGCGGCCTGCGCGCTCGCCGCGGCCGAACGCGCGCTCTCGCTCGCGCGCGGCGCCTACGCGGCCGACGATCCGCGCGTCTTGCCGGTGCGCTACGCGTACGTCTCGGCGTTGCAGGAACGCGAGCCCGAACGCGCCGCGGAACTCCTGCCCGCGCTCGTCGCCGACTACGAGCGGCGCTACGGCGACAGCGCGATCTTCGCGTCGCTGCTGGCGAACCACGCGGGCACGCTCGTCCGGATCGGCCGCGCGCGCGAAGCGGCCGGCCTGTTCGAGCGCGCGGTCGCGATGACGCGCGCGACGAGCGGCGAGGACAGCGATCTGTACCGCTGGGCCGTCGCCAACCGGGCGAGCGCCGTGCTCGCGCTCGGCGACCCCGCGCTTGCGATCGCGCTCGTCGAATCGGTGTTGCCGGGCCTCGTCGAAAGCGCGCAGGCCGGCGGATCGAGCGAAGCGCAGGTGTTTGCCGCATCGGCGCGCGACACGCTGGCCGACGCGGCTCTCGCCCGCGGCGACGCGGCGCGCGCCGAGCGCGAGCTCGCCGCGGCGGCGCAGGGGCTCGCGCAGGTCGACGCCGACGCGTACCCGGCGATGCACGCGCAGGCGCTGGCGAAGCTCGCCGACGTTCAGATCCGGCGAGGGCGCATCGATGACGCGCGCGACACGCTCGCGCGGCTCGACGCGGCGCTCGCGGGACGCGAGGGCGCGGCGTTCGACGCGCCTCGCGCACAGGCGCAGGCGTTGCGCGTGCGCGTCGGCGAAGCCCGCGATCGCCAAGCCGCGGCGCCTGCGAGGTGAATCGGCCGCTCAGCCCAGCCTGCGCCGCAGCCACGCCCGCGCGGTACGCCACTCGCGCGTGACCGTCGACACCGACAGTTCCAGCGCGCGCGCCGTCTCGTCGATGTCGAGCCCGACGAAGTAGCGCAACTCGACCACCTGCGCCTGTCGCGCGTCGATCGCCGCGAGTTCGTCGAGCGCCGCGTCGAGCGCCACGAGATCGGCGTCGACGCGCAGCGCCTGCGGGTCGATGTCGTCGAATGCCACGCGCGACTCGGCCGGCGGCCGTTTCGCCGCCGCGTGGCGGCGCGCGTGATCGACCAGAACGCGCCGCATCAGCGTCGAGGCGATCACGAGAAAATGCCGGCGGTCGTTCCACTGCGCGCGCTGGTGCGTCAGGCGCAGAAACGTCTCGTGCACGAGCGCGGTGACCTGCAGCGTGTGATCGCGCCGTTCTCCCGACAACTGCCGCGCCGCCTGCGCGCGCAATTCGTCGTAGACGAGCGGCAGCAGGCGATCGAGCGCCTCGCGGTCGCCGTCGGACCAGCGGCGCAGGAGTTGCGTCACGTCGCTCATGCCGGCGCGCGCCTCCCGGCGCGATCGATCAGTCGGAGGTTCACGTTCGTCGTCCGTCGCCGGCACCGCCTCGGCGCGACGCGCCGGCCCGCTCGTACGATGGCCCGGAGCGGGCGCGCAGCGCAACCGGCGCGCCGGCGCAGCGACGCGCGGACGGCGTCGAGCGCCGCGGGCTACCCCAATGCCGCGCGCACCGCCTTGACGATCGTCGCGACGCACAACGCGGCGTAAGCGCCGAGAATCGCGTAG
Organism: Tahibacter soli; assembly: GCF_025717065.2. Taxonomy (GTDB): domain Bacteria; phylum Pseudomonadota; class Gammaproteobacteria; order Xanthomonadales; family Rhodanobacteraceae; genus Tahibacter; species Tahibacter soli. The sequence continues at coordinate 310,525 of NZ_JAOVZO020000019.1, forward strand.
ACGCCGACGAGTTTGATCTGCGTCGCGACGCTCGCGACCGCCACGCGCGTCGCGTCGAGCGGCGGCACGCCGTTCGGGTCGAGCCGCTTGGCGGCATTGAAGACCTCGATCTGCCCGAGCAGCATCGCGTTCTCGGTCCAGTCCGCGGCGAGCGTGACGATCGCGAGCGCGAGCGCCCACGGCCACCACGCGCGCAGCCCGAGCGTGTCGAGCGCGTAGAGGATCGCCGCGAACGCCACGGCGACGAAATACGGCGCGAACGCGAGGTCCCCGTACAGGAAGCGCGTTTCCGCCGCGGCATCCGGCGTCCACAGTTCGACGAGGCGCGCCGCGTCGTATCCGCGCAGGCCGTACGGCGTCGGCCGCGACAGGCCGGTGCCGGCGAACGACGCGAGCAGCCACAGGCCACCGAACACCGCGGTCGCGGGTGCCGCGAGCAGCACGAGCGCGCGCGCGATCACGGCCGTTGCCTCTCGCGCGCGCACTCGTGCTGCTCCGCGAGTTTCAGCAACTGGTCGAGCTGCTTGCGCAGCGCACGGGCCGCATCGCATGTGAGAACGCCGCCAAGCTTGTAGTCGCCTTCCCGCACGTCGATCTGCAGCTTCGGATACTTTCCGACGAGTTCGCGCACGAACGCCGCGCCGAACCCGAGCCCGCGCAGGTGATCCTGCACGCGCACGAGCGGCGCGAGCGGCCGATCGCGGTTGGCGCTGCGCACGAGCGCGATGCCGAACGTCGTATCGGGCGGCGTCGCTTTCGTACCGGCGAGCAGCCTGTGCCAGCGCAGCCGCAGCAGCACGAGCTCGGCGCCGAGTCGGATTTCCTCGGCCAGCATCTCCGACGTGAGAATGCTGTGCTCGACGTGATTGATGGCGCCCTCGTCGACGAGCCGCTGGCACAGCGTGCTCCAGTCGTCGCCGGCCGACTGCACGTCGATCTCGACGAGATCGTCGAGCGCCGGCAGGTCGAGCCGCGTCTCGCAGAACGTCGCGAAGCGCGAGCCGTAGGTCGGCGCACTCGCACCCCAGGCGATGCGGAACATCGGCGACCAGCTCCAGTAGCGGAAGATGTTCATCCAGCCGCGGTTGTCCGGGTGCCGCCAGAACTGCTCGAGCGAAAGGTCGTGGTAGACCGATTCCATGAGCTGCATCAGCTCCTGGCAGAAGTAGAAGCACGCGCGGAAATCGTCGCCGGCCGGCAGCGTCGTGCGCCGCTCGACCGGCAGGTTGCCGGGCTTGCCGTCGCCCTTGACGAGATCGGTCCACGCCGGATAGATCTGCGCGTCGAGCACCGCGAGCTCCTTCGTCGTCCGCATCTTCTCGAACAGGCTCGCCATCGCCTTGCCGTGCGTGGCGAAGTTGTCGCGCACGCCGGCGAGCGGCGTCACCCACTGGTGATAGAGCTCGACGAGGAATTTTTCCTTCACCGTCGACGCGTCGACCTCGAATGGCGCGGACCGGCTGACGCGCCGCGTGCGTTCGAGCGCCGGCGCGATCGCGGTGTCGGCGACGTGCTCGCCGAGCCTGCGATAGCTTTCGAACTGCTTTTCGTCGAAAAACTGGTCGGCCGTCGACTCGTGCGGAAAACTCCGGTGCGCGCTCGCGTAGTGCGCCACGTCGGGCGGCTCGGCGCCGGTCAGCGACGGCTTCAGATACAGAATCGTTCCGATGGTTCCGTTGGTGTAGGCAACGGTTCCGACCGCGCACGCGCGTCCGGAAAGCCCGTCGGGCGCGGGCCGCAGCGCCGAGACGTCGATGTCGATGTTCGCGCCGAAATCGACGCGGCACTTCTGCACGGCGTTGCCGAGGTCGGCGAAGCTGCGCGCGCGATCGGCACCGGCGTCGACGCACACGATGAAGCGGCAGCGGCGCCGCACGAGTTCGTACAGGCCGAGATTCTCGAAGTGGCCGCCGTCGGACAGATACACGAACTTGTCGTCGTCGCGCGTCAGGCCGAGCAGTTCGCAGACCATGCGGTAGAGCGACGAAGGCGTGCGATCGGCGCGCGGCGGCCACTGTTCGTGATGCGGATTGGCGACCCACCAGCCGAGCCGCGCATCGAACACCGTCAGGAGAAACGTCACCGCCGGCGAACTGTGATAGCCCATGTTCGGGCTGACCGCCGCGCCGGAAATCGCGGTCGCGCTGCCGAGCGTCAATGCCCGCGCGAGCCGGTTGCCGTCCTCGTCGTCACGCTGCGCGGTTTCCTTGCGCAGTTCGTCGGCGCGCAGCGCGGCTTCCTTGCGCCTGTCTTCTTCGCTCGGCTCGCCGATTTTTTCTGCGCCGCGTCGCGCGTCGCCCATAGGGCGAGCCGCGCTTTTTCGCGGTTTCGCATCGCCGCTTCGCGCTGTTTCGGCGGCACGTCGCCGATCGAACGCGCACCGGGCCGCGACGACGGCGGCACGTAGCCGCAATAGTCGGGCGTCAGGCAGAACGACGCGGCCTTGCGGTCCTGCCAGTCGAGCTGTCGCGTCGCGGCGAGATTGAGCGCCGTGCCGACGAGCGGATACAACGGCCGCGGCTTGCGCGGCGCGAGCGGAGGTTCGGCTTTTCCGGCGGCCCGTGCGTTTTCGGCGTCCGCAACCTCCTTCGCGTCGCGGGCGACGACGGCCAGCGCGATGTCGTCGTCCGGATCGAAATCGGTCGTCGGCTCGGCCGCACGCTTGCGGCTCGCGCCGAGATAGCAGCGCACGAGCCGGTTGCGGTAGAACGCATTCATGCTGAACTCGTTCACGTCGATCGTCATGCCGAACAGCACCGCGACCGCCGTCGCCATCAGGAACAGCGCAACCACGGCGCCCCGCAGTTCCGTTGAATTTTTCCCAAGATAATCAAGATACGCTTCGCTGCCGTCGATGTTCGGCGGACTCCACGCCACGACGCCGGCGAATCCGACGTGCTGCAGCAGCAGATGCGCGCACAGGCTCGTCGCGATCAGAAGACCCACGACGAAGATCGGCGGCGCGAGGCGCACGAGGATTTCGAGCGGCCTCAGGCCGCCCGTGCCGTTGCTGCGCTTGCCGAACGCGCCGAGCACGCCGACGCCGGTGGTCGCAAGCCAACCCGCGAGGCCGGCCCAGCTGACCGAGCCGAGCTGAAACAGCAGCCAGGGTCCGTAGACGGTCAGCGCCATCGCGGCGGTGCCGAGAATGACCAGACGCGCGGCACGGCCGCCGATGCGCGCCCATATCTCGCGCTGCAGGTCCGACAGCGCCGGGCCGGCGAAACCGACGTGCGCGATGCCCGCGAGCATGATCGCCATGAGCACGACCGTCGGCCCCAGCAGAATCACGTACCACTTGCCGGCATACGGCACTCCGGCGCCGGCGAGACCGCCGATCCCGGCGAGCAGGTGATGCGCGCCGAGCAGCGCAAGGCCCGCGATGGCCGCCGAGCCCGCCGACGCGGCAAGGAAGCGCACCGGGTGCTTCCTGATCGGCGACGGCGCGACGCGCTCGTTCGTCCGCATGCGCCGCCACGGGGCGACCAGCACGTCGTACAAGAACCACAGCAGCCACACGCCGAAATACAGAAGCCCGGTAGATACGGCGAGCGACCGCGGCGAAACGCCGACACCCCTGAGGCCGACCGCGCCGACGAGCGTTGCCAGACCCAGCGTGACGATGACGGCGAGCGCGCACACCTTGACCCCGCGGCCCGCCCCGTTGCCGTTGCGCGCCAGCTGCGACCGCGACGAAATCACCGCGACGAGACAGGCGGCGACGATGCACAGCACGGCCGCGGTACCGACGGCCTCCTCGGCCCGCGCGTCGAACCAGCCGACGAGCACATACAGAATAAGCGGCGTCAGACACGCCGCGACGAGCAGCGCGACCAGTTGCACCTGCACCAGCAGCACGTTGCGCACGTAGTTGCCGACGATGCTCATCGTGTCGCCCGACAGCGCCGTCTTGCGCGGGCTCAGATAGTTGCTGTATTGCCGCAGATGCCGGATCGGCTGCTGCGGATCGAAACCGTCGCGTCGCGCGGCGCCGCCGTCCTGCGCGTCCTTCGGCGCGTCGGTCACGCTCGACGAGAGCACTTCGACCGCGCGGCCGATACCGTAACGATGGATCAGCGCCTGCACGAACGAGCCGATGTAACCGCCGCCGGACACCGTCGACTGATAGTGGAAGCCCGGCAGCAGGCCGCGCCGGGCCAGCGCCTGCAGCACGCCGAGTCCGAATGTCGCGCTGCGGATGCCGCCGCCGGACAGCGCGACGCCCCACGCGGTCTCGTCGTCCGGGTCGTCCTTCGCCTCGTCCGGCGCGATCGACCGTCGGCCGAAAACGGTGTCGAGTTCGACGCGACGCACGTCTTCCATGCGCACGTCGTCGGGCTCCTTCGGTGCGGTCACGGGCGTTCCGGTCGCCGCGGCCTGGTCATCGGACGTCATCGAGCCTCTCCCCCCTCGTACGACGGTGAAAACGGATCCGCCTGCCGCTGTACCGGCAGGCGGATCGTGAGACGCGGCGGCTTTCTTGACAACCGGACTACGCGCCGTCTTTTACTTCTCCACTTCGATCGTCACCGAGCGGAAACGCACGTTCGCGCGTTCGCTGATGTTCGCCGCGGCCTTCTCGACGGTCGAATCGGTCACGCCGGTCGTCGGCTCGAACACGAGCTCCGCGTCGGCCGTGCCGCCGAGCGCGCGCAGCGCCTCGGTCGCATCGAGTTCGACGCGCCGGCCCGACGCTACGGCCTCGTGCCCTTCGTGGTGGTCGCCGAAGCCGAAGAAGCTGATGACGCCGACGAGCGAGCGCTCGCCGTCGCTGCGCTTGAGGTACACCTCGTACATCACGTGCGGCGACTCGTCGACCTCGAGCCCTTCGATCACGACGAGCGCGCGCTTGATCGGCTTGTCGGCGTCTTCCGCCGTCGGCGCGATGGCGCTGCGCGCTTCCGGCGCGATGCGCAGCGGCACCGCCGTCACGCCGCGCTGGAGCTTCGTTTCGTTCGGCACGACCTGGAATTTCTTCACCTGCGGCTCCGCGCCCGCGACCGCGCTGACGGCCTGCCGGCCGGCCGGGCAACCGCCGCCCGAGGCGTAGCTGTAGCCGAGCTGCGCGGTCGTGAGCATCGACGCGACGGTACGCGTGACCGGATTGCCCGCGCCGTCGATAAAAGTGTACGACGTGCCGAGCTGGCCCGAATTGGTCGGCAGCCGCGTGTTCGGCGACACCGCGAGCCAGCATTCGTACAAACGGTCGATGTTCGCGTGGTGCGAATAGAAGATCGGGTCGTTGCCGGCGGCCGGCACGGCGCCCATGTAGCCGGTCGGGCACGACTGCACGGCGATCGCGCAGTGCACCGAGCCGTGCGGCGTGCTTTCGAGCGAGCTGTTGAACCCGTTGTACGCGGTGTTGTTCATCGCCGCGGTCGTCGACGTGACGGCCGGCGACAGACTGCTCGTACCCGCGTTGAGCGACGTGAGCCGGTTGTCGATGCGCAGCGGATTCGTCGCCGGCGTGCCGTCGCGGTACGACGCCGGCAGCTGGCCGTTCGTCTCGTAGTCGTAGAACGGCAGGCGCAGGTTCGGATCGCCGGACGCGGCCTGCAGCACCTGCTCGAAGTAGTACAGGTACATGCGATGCCACGTCAGGAACTGCACCGTGCCGTGCTGGCATTTGCACCACGTCGCGGTTTCGTTCGGATTGGCCGGGCTCTGCGCGGTGATGCCGCTCATGCCGGGCTGGCTGATGCCCGAAGTCGGCGCGCAGCCGCTGCCGAAGTACGCGTGCATGTTCGCCCAGTACTTGAGACTGCGGCGGAAATTCGCGCTGTCGCGCGGCGCGTTGTTCCACTCGATCATCTGTTTGTAGCCGCGGCGCAGGCTCGCCAGCTCCTGCGCCGACAGCTGCGTGATCGACTTGCGCTGCGGCGCGCCGGCGACGACCGAGCCGATCGGCGGCGGACACGGCGCCTGGCTGCGGTTGGGCAGCACGCGATAGCGGAAGCTGTTCGCGCCGGACGGATTGTCGTACGCCATGACGACCCAGTCGGCGCGGGCGTCGGCGTCGAGGCAGCTGATCGCGAGACCCGCGCCCTGGCCTTCCCAGCCCATGCCGGGGAGTGTCTGGAAACCCGGCGCCCACGCCTGCGCGACGCCGTTCGCGTCGAGATTCGAACCCACGCGGTAGCGGAAAGAATTCGCATTCGCGGGATTGTCGTAGGCCATCAGCACGAGATCGGGCCGCGCGTTGCCGTCGAGGTTCGCGAGCGCGGCGCCGAGGCCCTGGCCTTCCCAGCCGACGCCCGGCACGTCGACGAAATTCGCCGCCCACGTCGCGTTGCCGCTCGTGTCGACGTTCAGGCCGACGCGATAGCGGAACGCGTTCGCGCCGCCCGGGTTGTCGTATGCGATGAAGATCATGTCGGGCCGCGGATCGGCGTCGATCTGTCCGACGACGACCGCCGCGCCCTGGCCTTCCCAGCCGACGCCCGCGACCTGCGCGTGACTGGTCCAGTTCGCGGCGACGCCCTGCGCGTCGAGGTTCCAGCCGATCTTGTAGCGGAAGCCGTTCGCGCCGCCGGGGTTGTCGTACGCCATCAGGACGAGATCGGGCCGGCCGTTGCCGTCGAAATCGGCCACCGCGGCGCCCGCGCCCTGGCCCTCCCAGCCGACGCCGGGCACCTCGACGTAGTTGGCCGACCAGTTCGCCGTGTTGCCGGCATTGTCGAGATTGAGCCCGACGCGATAGCGAAACGCATTCGCCCCGTTCGGATTGTCGTAGGCCATCAGGATCATGTCCGGACGCGGATTGCCGTCGAGCTGCAGCACGACGACGTCGGCGCCCTGGCCTTCCCAGCCGACGCCGGGTACCTGGACGAACTGCGCGGACGCGGTTGGAGCCGCCGCCGCCAATATGGCCAACCAGCTTCCTCTTGCGCGCAAGATCATGGTCTTCCCCTCTTCCCGCTCGGCACGATGGCCGCTGCACGCGGTGCGCGAAGCCGGGCCGGCATCGCGACCGCTCCGAAATCGCAAGGCCTTAAGAGCGCGAACACAGCCGCGCTCCCGGCCGGCTCGCGCGAGGCGCGCGCGATCGGGGTACGTCGGGCATAACCACGCGATCCGTCCGTGGATCGCGCACGGGCGGGCCGCTTCCCCACGGCCCGCCTGCATTCTGTGTCGTCCGGGCGCGACACCTCGCACCATGCCGCAAAGTTTTCTTGTGCGTTTGTGGGATCGTGCAGAATGCTCGTCGCGCCGCCCTGACGGCGATCCGACGGACGATCGTCCGCGCATGAGAGGTTCGCCGGGGGCACGGCACTGATTCGGCACGGATCGCACGGACGATCCGCATCGCCGATCGGGGGCCGACATGAACGAGACGCGCAAACGACTGATCCTGTGCTTCGACGGCACCTGGAACGCACTCGAATCGCATACGAACGTTTCGCGGCTGTACGCCGAAATCGCCGACGCCAGCGGCGGCGCCGCGCATCAGCGCAAATACTACGACGCGGGCGTCGGCACCGGCCGTTTCGACAAGCTCCGCGGCGGCATGTTCGGCTACGGGCTCGACAAGAACATCCGCACCGGCTACGCGTGGCTCGCGTCGCAGTTCGGGGCGAACGCCAAGCAACCGGACAAGCCGCTGCATTCGAGCGGACGCCCGTTCGTCGACGGGCAGGACATCTACCTGTTCGGCTTTTCGCGCGGCGCGTTCACGGCGCGCAGCCTCGGCGGCCTCGTCGGCTATCTCGGGATTCCGAACCTCGACCGCGGCAGTTCGCGCGCGCAGAAGTCGCTGTCCGACCATGACGACGTCAAGGAAGCGTGGAAGCTGTATCAGGAATGCCCGACGAAACAGCAGCGCGACGATCCCGGCAAGGATCGCGAGAAGATCGCCGAGCACGACAAGGCGGTCGCGGCGTTCCGTCGGAGAAGCCGGTACCCGGTGCGGCTGCATTTCGTCGGCGTGTGGGACACCGTCGGCGCGCTCGGCATTCCGAACATCTGGGATTCGGTCGATCTGCGTTTCTCCAGCAAATACAAATTCCACAATACGTCGCTCGGCGAAAGCGTGCGCTTCGCGTATCACGCGGTCGCGATCGACGAGCACCGGCTGCCGTACACGCCGGCCCTGTGGACGTCGAAGACCGATCTGACCGAGGAGGTCGAGCAGCGCTGGTTTCCCGGCGCGCATTCGAACGTCGGCGGCGGCTATGACGACGATCTCCTGCCCGCGCCGCCGCTGGCGTGGCTCGCCCGGTGCGCGGCCGCCCGCGACCTCGAATTCGTCAAGGGTGCGAACGGCGGCAAGGTGCCGGCCGCGTTCGACCTCGACGGCCGCGAACACCTCTCGCCCGTGCGCGACAGCTACGCCGAGTTCATGAGCGGCGCGTATCGCGCGGTGCGTTCCGTCGCCGGCGGCCGGGTGTACCGCCGCATGCTCGTACCCGGAGACGGCATCAACCAGACGATCGACGAGACGGCGTTCGCAAAGTGGCGCGCCGATCCGAGCTATCGCCCGCCGAATCTCGGCCAGGCGGGCCGTTCGGACGTGACGTTCCAACCGGCGACCCTGGGCGCCGATCACGTCGTCAGCGCGGGGAACCTGTGATGAACGCTCTCAACGTCTGCATCAGTCTCGTCTTCGTATTCCTGATCTTTTCGATCGTCGTCAGCGGCGTGCAGGAATGGTGGGCGCAGTTCCGCAGCCTGCGCGGCAAGTGGCTGCGCCTGGGCCTTCTGCGTCTGATCGACGACGACGCGCTGTTCGTGCGCGTGCTGCGGCATCCGCTGGTCGGCGGCCTGTACCGCGATCGCAAGAGCGCGTCCGACCCGCCGTCCTACATCGAGCCGAGGAACTTCGCGCTCGCGCTCGCCGCCGTGATGCTGCGCAGGGCCGCGCCGCTGCGCGCGCTGTCGCCCGAAGCGGCGGCGACCGAGCCGCTGACGTTCGACACGCTGCGCAGCGCGGTCGTCGCGCTCGCGTCGCACAAGTCGCCGACGGCCGATTCGGTGCTGCCAATACTCGACGACGCGAAAGGCGATCTCGCGGCCGCGCTCAAAGGCATCGAAGCGTGGTTCGCGTCCGGCATGGATCGCGTGACCGGCTGGTACAAGGCCGCCGCGCAGCGCCGGCTGTTCGCGATCGGTCTCGTCGTCGCGGCGATCGGCAACGTCGACACGATCGCGCTGTACCGCGCGTTCGACCGTTCGCCCGATCTCGCGTCGCAGATCGCCGACCGTGCCGCGACGGTCGTGCGCGACGGAAAGATCGGTTCGATCACGGCCGAACAGCTGCAGAAGAAGGAATTCACGCCGGAGCAGGCGCAGGAGATGCTCAGGCTCGCCGTCGACGCGCGCATCGAGGCGCTGCCGCTCGGCTACGCGTGTCTTTCGGCGGGCGCCGACGTCATGGCGCACGAAGGCAGCGGCAACAAGCCCGCGGACACCCGCTCGACGCTGCAGCGCTGCCGCGAAGAACTCGGCGCGCGGCTGCACGCACGATCGCCGTCGGACTGGCTGCTGCATGCGCTCGGCCTGATTCTGACGGCGCTCGCGGCAACGCTCGGCGCGCCGTACTGGTTCTCGGCGCTGTCGAAGATCGTCGGCATCCGCGGCAGCGGACCGAAGCCGGCGGCCGGCAATTCTTGATTTTTTCGCAGCGGACTCGCGGTCGACGCACGGCGTCGACCGCGCGTACGACTCGGCGGCGATCAAGCTCGACCCCGACGTCGCGACGCTTCATGCCGATCTCGGCACGGCGTACGAACGCGGCGGAAAGTCCGAACTCGCGCTGGCGGCGTACGATCGCGCGATCGAACTCGACCCGCAGTTCGCCCTTGCGATCGGCGCGCGCTGCTGGGTGCGCGCCATGCTCGATCGCGATCTCGACGAGGCGGTCGCCGACTGCGATCGCGCGCTGCAACTCGATCCGAAAGACCTCAACCACTACAACAGCCGCGGCTTCGCGCGCTTTCGCCAGCGGCAGTACGAGCAGGCGGTCGCCGATTACGACCGTTCGCTCGGCGGGGCGCCGGTCGCGTCGTCGTTCTATGTGCGCGGCCTTGCCAAGCGCGCACTCGGTCGCGTCGAAGAAAGCGACGCCGATATCGCGCGCGGCAAGCAGCTCGAACCCGGTGTCGTCGCGCCACGCGAAGCTCGGCATAGTCGCGCCTTAGGCACCGCGAACGTCTGGGCGGCGGCGATCGACAGCAGCGCCGCCGCTTGGCTCATTCGCGGACCGTCAGCGCTTGCCCGCGGTGTCGGCCGCCTTGGGCTTGCACGCCGCATACTCCTCGCGGCTCATCGTCTCGTCGCCGTTCGCGTCGCAATGCTTGACGCGCGCGGCGAGCGGCGGGCTGCGCACGACGATTTCCGGCAGCGTGACGATGCCGTCTCCGTTCGCGTCGAGTGATTCGTACGGCGGCAGTTCGGCGCTTTGCGTTCTGGCGGGCGCGGCGGGCACGGCGTTCTGCGCGAGCACCTGGGCGCCGGCAAGCAGCAGAATCGGCAACGCGACGAAACGAATGAGCGAGGTGTTCATACACGCGATCCTCTGAAGACTTCCGACGCGCCGTAGGAAACCGGGCGATTCGCAGGGGTTCCGCGGGCGTTTACGGCGCATTCACGCGTGCGCGGCTTTGCTCCGCCGGCAGGCGCAGACGCTTGCCGCACCGAGGCGGAGCGGCTGTGCCGCGAATGTGTACGCGCACCAAACGAGCGCGACCGGAACGCTCGCACCGGCCCGTATCCGACGCGCTATAGTCGCTGCCAATCGCATCACGAGGGGGTTGCCATGTTCATTTTACGCTTTGTGGTTTTTGCACTAGTCGCAGCGCTCATGCCGGCCGCGTCGTTCGCGGTGCCGGTGCAATGGACGCTGTCGGGCGTTCGCTTCGCGGACGGCGGCACGGCTTCCGGATCGTTCGTCTACGACGCGGACACGCAGCTGCTGTCCGCGTGGTCCATCGCCGTCGACGGCGGCAACGCGACGGCTTTTCCGCCGATCACCTACCACACGTCGAACTCGACGATCTACGCCGACTCGGGCTTCTCCAATCCGCAGCCGACGATCATCGCGACGCTCGGCGGCAGCCAGCGCCAGATTCGCGTGACGCCGATCGCGGCGCTGACGAACGCCGGCGGCACGGTGGCGATCAACCTCGCGACGGCCGGCGGCAATTCCGGCAGCATCGAGTGCTACAACTGCGGCCCTTCGCGCGAAATCGTCGCGGGCGATCTCGTCGGCGGCACGCCGACCTTCTCGATCCGGCCGGGCATTGCCGGCAACTGGAACAACCGCGACCAGGACGGCCACGGCTTCCAGTTCGAATTGCTGCCGGGCGGCGTCATGACGGCCATCTGGTTTGCCTTCGACAACGCGGGCAATCAGGCATGGATTTCCGCCGCCGGCGTGATCAACGGCAACAGCGTAACGATGGGCGCCGGGCGCGTGCTCGCGGGACGCTTTCCCCCGAACTTCAACACGAACACGGTCGAGCGCCGCCAATGGGGCACGCTCGTGTTCACTTTTAGCGATTGCGACAACGGCAAGGTCGAGTGGACGAGCACGGACCCTGCGTTCACGCCGACCGGCACGCTCGACATCAAGCGCCTGACGCGGCTCGACGGACTCGCCTGTCCGTAAACGAGGCTCCGCCGCCGGCTCGCGACACGATCCGGCGGCGGGGCGCCGCACCCGGCGCGGGCCGTTCCGCATTGATGTCCGAAAACGGCGAGTCGCGTCGCGCGCGGGTCGCTATGATCGCGCCATGAACGCAGCGCCCATGCCCGAACCCGACATCTGCGACCGTGCGCGCCTCGCCAAGGACGCACGCTTCGACGGCCTGTTCTTCATCGCCGTGCGCAGCACCGGCATCTACTGCCGCCCGATCTGTCCCGCGCCGCAACCGAAGCGGCAGAACATCCATTACTACCCGACGGCGGCGGCAGCCGCGGCGGACGGCTACCGGCCGTGCCTGCGCTGCCGGCCGGAACTGTCGCCGTCCGCGTGGAAGCCCGCGGGCGAAGCGACGGTCGAACGCGCGTTGACGCTGATCGCGAACGGCGCGCTGCAGGACGAGTCGATCGAAACGCTCGCGCAACGCGTCGGCGTCAGCGACCGTCAGCTGCGCCGCGTTTTTCTCGAACGCACGGGCGCGACGCCGATCGCCGTGCACACGACGCGGCGCCTGCTGCTCGCCAAGCAACTGCTGACGGAGACGTCGCTGCCGGTGACGCAGGTCGCGCTCGCGGCGGGCTTCAACAGCCTGCGCCGTTTCAACGCGGCGTTCCTCGCGGGCTGCGGCATGCCGCCGACGGCGATCCGGCGCACGGCGGCCGCGGCGAAGACGCCGCATCTGAGCCTGCGCCTGGCGTACCGGCCGCCGTTCGATTTCGCGACGATGCTCGCGTTTCTCGCGAAACGTTCGATACCGGGCATCGAGCGCATCGGCGCGGACAGCTACGAACGCGTGATCGGCCCGGCGCACGCGTCGACGTGGATCCGCGTGACGGCCGCGGCGGACAAGGCAGAGCTGAAGCTCGACGTCTCGGACACCGATCCGCGCGCGATTCCGGACATCGTGCGGCGCGTGCGCCACGTGTTCGATCTCGACGCCGATCTCGCAGCCGTGCACGCCGTGTTCGCGCAAGACGCACAGCTCGCGCAGGCGATCGAACGACGGCCGGGCCTGCGCGTACCGGGCGGATGGGACGGTTTCGAACTCGCCGTGCGCGCGGTGCTCGGACAGCAGGTGAGCGTCGCCGGCGCGACGACGCTCGCGCGCCGGCTCGTCGACGCGTACGGCGAGCGCCGCGAACCGGCGCGCGAAGGGCTCGACCGCGTCTTCCCGACGCCGCAGGCGCTCGCGGAGGCGCCGCTGGAAACGATCGGCCTGCCGAAATCGCGCGCGTCGACGCTGCGCGCGCTCGCCGCGGCGGCGATCGACGGGCGCATCGATTTCAGCCCGGGCCAGCGGCTCGACGAGTTCGTCGAACGCTTCGTGGCGTTGCCGGGCATCGGACCGTGGACGGCGCAATACGTCGCGATGCGCGCGCTCGGTCACCCCGACGCGTTTCCGGCCGGCGACCTCGTGCTGCAGCAGGTGCTCGGCCACCCGGGGCGCCTGTCCGAGAAAGCGACGGACGCGCGTTCGCAAGCGTGGCGGCCGTGGCGCGCATACTCGGTTCTGCACTTGTGGTATTTGTCGAACGACCGCGCGGAGAAAGCCGCATGACGATCCGCTACGACGAATTCGCGACGCCGATCGGTGCGCTCGCGGTCGCGGCCGACGACGGCGGCCTGCGCTACGTCGTGTTCGAGTACGAACGCCATCCGGTGCGCGGCAGGGACGCATGGCGACGCGACGCCGGCGCGGTGCGGCAGGCGCGCGAACAACTGCTCGAATATTTCGCGGGCGAACGCACGACGTTCGACCTGCCGCTCAATCCCGTCGGCACGCCGTTCCAGCAGCAGGTGTGGAACATGCTCGCGAACATCCCGTTCGGCGAAACGTGGACGTACAGCGGCGTCGCCCAGCGCATCGGCGCGCCGAGCGCGGTACGCGCGGTCGGCGCCGCGAACGGCCGCAATCCGCTGCCGATCATCCTGCCGTGCCACCGCGTGATCGGCGCGGACGGCAGCCTCACGGGCTTCGGCGGCGGGTTGCCGGTGAAGCGGTTTCTGCTCGAACACGAAGGGGCGTTGCCGCAGCGCGTGCCGATCGCGGACCTCTTCGCCTAGGCCGCCGCCTTCGCCGGCGGCGCCCACACTTCTTCGAACCAGCTTTTCGCCTCGTCGATGAATGCGCGGTGCGCCGCGGTCTGCATGCTCTTTTCGTTGCGCGCGAGCAGGATGCGCTGCAGCGGCAGCGGGTCGGCGATCGCGCGGCGCACGAGCGGCTTGCCGTCGTAGCTGTAGTCGCTGAACGGGCGCGAGTACGCGATGCCGACGCCGAAGCCGTTCGCGATCATGCCGCGCTGCAGCTCGAACGAGCCGGTGCGCGTCGCGCGCAGCGGTCGCACGCCGCGCAAATAGAAAAGTTCCAGAATGTGCTGCCAGCTCTGCGCCTGGTCGGTGAGGATCACGTTGTAGCGCGCGAGATCGGCGAGCGTCACGGCTGCCTGCGCGACCAGCGGATGGTCGGCCGGCAGGAGCGCCTGCGGCGCCAGTTCGCACAGCACGACGCGCACGATGCTCGTCGACAGGCCCAGATCGTACGAGATCGCGAGATCGGCGACGCCTTCGTCGAGATGGCGTCCGATGTTGTCGAAACCTTCCTCGCGCACGATGACGTTGATCGCCGGAAACTTGCGCGCGAGGCGCGCAAGGATCGGCGGCACGCAGTACGGCGCGAGGTCTTCGAAACAGCCGAGCACGAATTCGCCGTGCGGCGCGGCGTCCTCGTCGGCGAGCGCCTCGAGCGCCTCGACGTTCGACAGCACTTCGCGCGCCTTGGCGAGCGCGGCCTGCCCGAACGCGGTCAGCGCGATGCCCGAGCCGCGCTGGCGCACGAACAGCGCGCGGCCGAAGTATTCCTCGATCTGCGTGATCGCGACCGAGATCGACGGCTGCGAAATGTGCAGCGCGTCCGCCGCGGCAGTGAGGCTGCCGTAGCGTGCCGCGGCGATGGCGTACTGGAGCTGGCGGAAAGTCAGTTTCATCGTCGTGCCGTTGCGTTGAAAACGCGTCGTCCCGCGCGACACGAATGTCCCGGGACACCGGCGCCTTCCCCACGAAACGCCTTCGTCATTAACGGACGCGCGCGCCCGAAGCGGCCATGCGACATTGGTCTCAATACCACTTTTGGACGTCTGGACGTCCAAACACTCGATCCGCTCACGGCGTGCACCCGGTCACGCGCACGTCGTCGACGACGAGGTTCGCGCCGGGCCGGTGCGGAAAGCGGTCGTGTCCGGCCGTGAAGCGGAACTGCACGGTGCGGCCCGCGTACGCGCTCGCGTCGACGACGGCGCGGCCCCAATCGCGCGGATCGCCGCACCACGCCCGCTTGCCGGCGAGGGGGTTGGCGAACGCGGCGCTGACGTCGCCGTCGAACGCCTGCGTCAATGCGCCGGTGAGCTGCGTCCACGTGCCGCCGCCGTTCGCCGACACTTCGACGATCGCCGCGTCGTTGCAGACGCCCGCACCGCCCGCTTTGAGGTTCTGCCGGTTCCAGAACGCAAGGCTCGCGGTTGCGAGATTCGCCGGCAGCGCGACCGGCGGCGACACGAGCCATTGCCGGTTCGGCGATCCCGACGCGGGCGCCTGCGCCTGCCACGCGAACGCGCCGCTGTTGGCGACGTCGCCGAGCGTCCAGCGGTCGGCGTTGCCGGCGGGCGCGCCGTGCGTCCAGCCCGCGGCGCCCGACTCCATGTCGTCGGCGTAGATCGCGACGGTGGTCGCGTCGACCGGACAATCGCCCGGCAGTGCGAGCGTCGTGAACGCCTGCGCAGCGGCGGCGGCGGATTCGAAACCGTCGGCGAACAACGTGTCGCCGCCGCTGTCGCCGCACGCGTTGCGGGCGATCACGCGCCAGTAGTAGCGCGCGCTCGTGTCGAGCGCTTCGCCGCTGGCGAGCGTCCACGCGGTGTCGCGCGTCTCGCGCTCGCGCACGATGTTCGCGAAGCCGGGATCGGTCGCTATCTGCACGACGTACGCGAACGCGCGATCGGCCGCGGTCCACGTCAGCGTCGGCGTCGCCGACACGTTCGCCGCGCCGTTCGCGGGCGCGAGCGGCGACGACGACGCCGGCGGCGCGGCGTACACGCCGACGGTCAGCGGCAAGGTCTTCTCGATCGCGCCGGAGGTCGCCGTCAGCGTCGCATCGTAGATGCCCGGCGCCGCGCTCGCGGCGGCGTTCACCGCGAGCTGCGGCTGCGCCGGCGGCGTCGCGGGATTCGGCGCGACGTTCGCCGAGACACCGCCCGGCAGACCGCTCGTCGCGAACGTCACCGGGCTCGCGAACCCGACGACCGGCGTCACGTCGAACGTCGTCGCATTGCTGCCGCCGGTGCACACCGACACGCCTGCAGCTTCGCTCGTCAGCGTGAACGACGGCTGCCGCGTGCAGTTCGTACAGACCAGCGCGAAATCCTGATCGGTCGCGTCGCCCGTGCCCGGCACGCCGTCGCCGGCGACGTTCGTCGCTTCGACGCGCACCGTCACGTCGCCGAGTATGCCGGGCGGCAGGAACACGGCCTCGACGTTGTTGCGCGCGTCGCGTTCGCCGCCCGGCACGCTCCATTGCTTCGAGAACCGGTTGCCGCGATACGTCTGCCCGTTCGCGACGACGACGAGATCGAGATCGTTGACCTGCGGGCTCGTGCCCAATTGTCCCGGCGCGTCGGTCCACGCGAGCGCGATACGCACGGGCTTGCCCACGTCGACGGCGCCCCACGCGTATTCGCGCGCCTCGCCGGCCGCGTCGAACGTGTCGCTCTGGTCGACGAGCACGCGCCGCGTGTCGCCGAACATGTCGGCGAGATTCGGCATGCCGTAGCCCTGGTCGTTGCTCGGCAGATCGTCGTTCGCGCTCATGCCGGTGAGATAGCTAGGATGCGCGACGAGCCAGGCCTTCATCAGCGCGGGGCTCGGCGCGCGCGCGCCGCCGACTTCGTCGAGCGTGCCGGCGTAAGGCCCCGCGCCGCCGCGTTCGATCCACCAGTAGGCGAGCGACGCGACGCCCGACACGGCCGGCGTCGAATGGCTCGTGCCGCTCGATGCCGCGAACTCGGTCTGCGGCGTCGCGTCCGGGTAGTACTGGATGCACACGCCGCCGCCGGCGTAGCCGGAGAAGACGCTCGCGCTGCCGAGGATATGCGTGCCCGGCGCGACGACGTCGGGCTTGACGCGGTTGCCGGCGACCGGGCCGCGGCTCGAGAAGCCCGCGATCGACTGCGGATCGTCGCCCGCCGCGACGCCGTCGTTCTGGCAGCGGTCGGCGGGGGTTTCGAACGGCCGCAGGTTTTCCGACGCGCCGACCGTGATGACGTTCTTGCCCGAGCCGGGCGAGCCGACCGTGCCGAGGCCGGGGCCGTCGTTCGCCGCGGCGAAGACGTAGATCATCGGCTGGTTGCCGGGCGTCTCGACGTCGACGTCGCGTACGGCCGCGTCCCAGATCTGGTCGTGGTCGCTGTAGCTCGCGCTCGCGCGGTAGCCCCACGAATTGCTGCTGATGCGCGCGCCGTTCGCGGCGTTCGCGCGCACGATGCCCTGATCGGTGTCGCCGCAGCCGGCGACGTTCCACGCGGCCGGCGAGCCGGTGAAGATCGTCGTCGAGCCGATGCGCGCGAACGGATTGATGCCGAGTCCGGAATGCCGGCCGTCGAGATCGACGTACGGATAGCCGGTGCGCTGATCGTAGCCGGCGAGGATGCCCGCGTTGATCGAGCCGTGGCCGTCCATCGAGCCGAGCTGCGCGTCGGGAACGGTCGAACAGTTTTCGACGTATTCGACGCGCGACGGCCGCGCGATGTCGCCGTCGACGTGCAGCATCTCGTCGGCCGTCGCGAGCGCCGTGACGCCGCTCGTGCCTTCGTGGATCGTGCTGTCGGTGATGTCGACGAGCGCGTAGTCGGTCGGGTCGCGGCTGAAGCCGCGGTCGAGCAGAAACGCGAGATAGCTCGGCGCCGCCGGGCCGGGCGCCATGTCGCCGGAGAGGATCAGCGCCTGCTGTTCGTCGAACAACACCGCTTCGGTGCGCAGGCCGACGTACGTCACGTCGGGCCGCGCGGCGATCGCGGGCACGTCGGCGGCACGGACGCGCAACGCGAGGTTCGCGAATTTGAGCACCGGCGCCCACGCGTACGCGACCGCGCCGGGGCCGAGCGGCGCCAGCTGCGCCGTCGGCACGACGCCGAGGCTTTCGACGAAGCGGCGCGTGTCGGCGTCGCCGGCGTGCGCGTACACCTGCACGACGATGTCGACGTCGTCGCCCGTCCCGACGGCGCGTTCGATACGCTGCGCGAGCGCGGTGTCCACTTTGAGAAACGTCTGGAACGGCGCGTCGTACGCAAGCCACGAGGCGTCGCGGCGCAGCTCGGCGAGGCGCGCGACGGCGTCGGCATCGGCCCAGACGAGATAGCCGTCGTCGGCGACGTACTGCAGCGGCACGATGCCGCGCGCGGCGAGCGCATCGAGCCGTTCCTGGCGCACGCGGCCGTCGAACTGCACGAGTCGCAAGCCTGCTTCGGGCGCCGCGTGCGCCGCGAACGGGGCCGGTGCAGCGGGCGCGGCGGCACGCGTGTCGACGAGCGCCGCGTCGAAATGCAGCAGACGGCTCGATGCGGCGAACGCGCGCGGCGCGGCGAGGCCGCCCGATGCGACGAGCGCGGCGAGCACGGCGGCGGTGATCGGATGGCGCATGGTCATCTCCCGTTGCGCAGGATGGAGGCGAAGCCCTCGCCGCGCGGCGCGCGGTCGAGTTCGAGCACGAGCACGCGGTCGGTCGTCGCGTCGTTGCCGACGACGAACGCCGTCTCGCCGACGTCGGCGAAGCCGCACTTGCGATAGAAGGCGATCGCGCGCGCGTTGCGCTGCCACACCTTGAGCCACAGCGTCGCGCCGCCGAACGCGAGTGCGGCGTCGCACGCCGCGGCGATCAGCCGCTGCGCGACGCCGCGGCCGTGCCACGCGCGCTCGACGTACAGGCGATGCAGCTCGACCGGATCGCGGCCGGCGACGCACGGCGGCGCCGGGCCGCGCCGCACCTGCGCGAACGCCGCGAGCGCGCCGCCACCGTGCGCGAGCCAGGTCGCGACATCGGGATCGGCGATCTCGCGCAGCTGCTGCGCTTCGCCGTAGGTGCGCGCCAGATGCAGCGCGAGATCGTCGGCGCGGAAATCGCCGTAGGTGTCGACGAAGGTGCGCGCGCCGAAGGCGGCGAGCGTCGCGGCGTCGTCGGCGCGCGCGCGGCGGATCGTGCAGGCGCGCGACGCGATCGCGTGCGCCGCGGCCTGCGCGAGTTGTTCGAATTCCAAGGTCGCTTTCCTGGCAGGGCCGCGGCGGCTCGCGCCGCCGCGGCGAATCGAGCGGTCAGCGATTCGGGCGGCACGCGCCGGCGCTGTCGAAACCGTCGGCGAAGATCACGTCGCCGCACGCGTCGGGCGAACCGATCACCGAGTAGCTGTAGTCCTTCGACGCCGCGGCGAAGATGCCGGGGCACGACGCGAACGGCGACCAGTTCGTGCAGGCCTGCGACAACGCGCCGGCGGGGTTGCGCCACACGGCCGGCTGGTTGCGCTGCGTCGGCACCGCGCTCCAGAAGCCGAGGATCGGCGACGAGATGTCGACGTCGGCGAACGACCACGCGACCCAATACGTGCCGGGCGCGAGACGGCACGCCTCGGGCAGCGCGACGGCGATCTGGTCGCCGCCGACGCCGATCGCCGGCACGCCGTTCGCGGTGCACACGGCGTCGCTCGACGGACGGCCCGCGCCGTCGTCCGGCAGCACGCGCACGTTGACGTTCGGCGGCAGCGGCGCGCCGTTGTTGCCGTACGCGGTGAAGCGGAAGCCCGAGACGGCCCACGGCGCGGTCACGACGAAGTCGTCGGCGCCTTCGGACGACAAGCCCGCGGCCGGCGCCGGACGCGTCACGGTGTTGTTGAACGGGTGGTCGCCGACGTCGGCGAGACTCTGGTCGTACAGCGGCGTCGTCTCGGCGACGACGAGCGCGACCGGCACCGCCGTCGACGGATGCCGCGGATCGTTGCCGTACACGCACAGGTTCGCGCGGTGCAGGCCCGGCGCGAGGCCGGCGGCATTCAAGGTCAGGCCGAGCGACTGGCCCGCGGCGCCGGCCGCGATCGTGCCGCTCGTCGGACCGGTGACCGTGAGCCACGGCACGTCGCCGGGCGCGGCGCATCCGACCGACGGCTTCGCGATCGCGATCGCGCTCATTTCGTCCATCGGAAACTCGCCGGCCGGCGGCAGCGCGCCGAGCGGCTGCGAGGCCGCCGTGAGCGGGTCGATCACGCGCATCTCGCCGATCGGCATGCCGTTGTCGCCGATGTGCAGCGCGGCCCAGTACAAGTCGCCGGTCTGCGGATCGAACTTCAGATCCTGCACATATTGCACATTGAGACCGAACGACTCGACGACGCTCGCGTCGCCCGAATGCTTGTCGATCGCGATGAGGCTCTGGCCGTAGAGATCGAGGCCGTACATGAGGCCGGCCGGCGAAATCGCGATGCCGGAGATGTAGCGCACGGGATGCACGCCGGGACCGTCGATCGCGCCGACGCGCGCGACGCGGCCGGTCGCGAAGTTCACGGTATACAGTTCCGCACCGGCGCTGCCGAGCTGGTCGAGGAAGTTGACGCCGTAGATCGTGCCGGTGACCGGATCTTCCGCGAGGCCGCCCCACGTGCGCGTCGCGGCGCCTTCGAGCCGCCCGACGAGCGTGAAGTCGCCGGTCGTCGTGTCGATCGTGCCGTAGCTGCCCGGTTCGTAGAACCAGCTGTCGTTGATGATGACCCAGAGCTTGGAGAAATCGTTGCCGGCGAACGTCGCGGCGTAGATCCAGTCGTCCATGTCGTTGACCGGCGTATACGTCGCGGTCGGCGCGAGCGCGTCGAACGTCGTCAGGCCCGGGCGCAGCGCGCTGATGCCGTACACCGGCACCGAGAAGCCGCCGCGCGGCACGAGCGGTGCGGCGTTGCGCGACGCGTGGCGGCGCGCGGCGAACGGCGCGGGCTTGCCCTGCGTCTGCCCGCGCGGCGGCGCGACGTAGCGCGCGGTCTTCGGAAAGTGCGCGCGCGAGCCGCCCGGCGCCTCGGAGAGATTCCACGTCAGGTCGCGATTGCCGATGTTCTCGATCGTCACCGTGCCGCTCGCGCTGCCGCCCGGTGCGACGACGGCGCGCACGCTCGAGGTGGGCACCGACATCACCGGCACGCCGGCCGAAATGTTCGCGGTCGCGCTGTCGGCGCTCTCGCTCTCGCTCGCCGTGTACGTCCAGCGGATCGCCGAGTTCGGGCGCAGCGACGGCTGGAGGAACGAATACGTCGTGTACACGCCGTTCGCGTCGCCCTGCAGGCCGACGGTCGCCCAGTTGCCGTTGTCGGCGTCGTTGCCGAACGCGGTGTCGCGATACTCGAAGCGGATCGTGTCGGAGGCTTCCTCGAACACCACCTGGAACGTCGCCGCCGTCTTGGCAATGATGTAACTGTACAGATTGTTCCACTGCACGACGAAGCGGCGGTTCGGCGCGGTGCCGAACGTCTGCGTGTAGATATTGCCGGGGCCGTCGTCGAGGTCGCCCCACATCGGCGCGATGATCGTCGGCTTGTTCACGCCGTAGCGCGTCGGCAGATTCTGGTTGAACGAGAAGCCCGGATCGGGATTCGAACCCGGGAACGGCGTGGTGCAGCCGTCGTCGTCCCAGTTGATCACGCCGTCGTTGCTCACGCACAGCGCCGTCGACGTGCCGCCGTAGAAGCGGATCGGGAACGGCGCCGTGACGAGCGCGAGTTCGTTGCCCGCGCCGTTGCCCGGCGCGATGCCGACGTCGGTGCCGGTCGCGGCGATGTCGACGAAATCGGGCGTCGCGGTGTCGTCGTACGCGTAGCTCGCGATGCGCGAATAGCCGGTCCACGTCGCGGTGCGCGCGGTGTCCTCGCGCGCGACGATCGTGCGCACGTAGCGGCGCGTCTGGCCCGGGGCGATCGTCGTCGGGTCGTACGCGAGCACGGCGCCGTCGCGGCTGTCGACGAGGCTCTGGTGCGTCAGCGTCTGCGTGCCGCCGTTCGTCAGCGTGTAGCAGACGTTCACCTGGTCGCCGACGTTGACGTCGACCGACGCGGCCGTGCCGCATTCGGTCGGATCGCCCGCATACGGCGTCACCGTGACGGCGACTTCGAGACCCGACGTCTTGCCGGTTTCGTGGCCGCGCACGGCGAATCCGAAGTCTTTCAGGCTCGCGTCGTACATGCCGCACGTCGCGAACGTGCCCCACGTCGACGTGCACGGCGTGTTGAAGCCGCCGCCGGCGTTCCACCAGTGCGCCGGCGCGCCGTGCTGCGTCGTCGTCTGTCCCCAGAAGCCCCACGTCGACGCGAGGTTCGCGTCATCGAACGAGAACGTGACCCAGTACGTGCCGGGCGCGAGGTCGCACGGCGTCGAAAGATCGGCGGTCACCTGGAACGACGGCGTGCCGGTATAGCTCGCGGCGAGCGCCGGTGCGGCGCAGACGACGGTCGCGCCGGGCTTGCCGGCGTCGTCGGCGCGCACGTTGATCGAAAGCTTCGGCGGCGGCGCGTTGCCGCCCGGCCCGAACGCGTTGAACGCGAAGCCGGTGACGGTCCAGCCGGCGCCGGCCGGTACGGTGAAGTCGTCCGCGCCGACCGACGTGTTCGGCACGGTCGGTGCCGGCGCGATCACCTTGTTGACGAACGCGCCGAACGCGTTCTGCGTCGCGTTCTGATCGTACAGCACGCCGTCGGAAGCCCCGGCGAGCGCGACGCGCGCGGGCCGGTTGGCGACGTGCGTCGCGGCCGGCGGCGCGGCGGAAGCCAAGCCTGCGGCAAGCGTCGCGGCGAGCGACGCGGATAAGGTCCAGCCAGTAGTCATTGCGATCACCCCGTCATCGATTCGACGCCGTCGGCGAGCCTCCCTGCCGACATGCGTCGGTAACCAAACGCCCCTATGATTCGGCGATTGGACGGCCATCCGTCTATCCGTCCGTTGGTGATCGAGTGTGCGGCGCGTCGTACGCCGCTGTGAAATACGGAATTTGTGGCTGTCTCCTCGGGAAAACCTATGAGGCCCGCCTGTCCCCGGGCCATTGCGCGGGTTATGCGCAGGCCGTCACGTTGTCGCGGGACATCGTCGCGACGAACGACTCCGGCGACGCGTCGACCGCCATCGCATCGAGCAGCCGCGCGAGCGTGACCACGTCCTGGCGGTTGTGCTCGATCACCTGCATCAGTCGCCCGGCCGCGCCGTGCCGCAGATACGCGAGCCACGCGGCCGGCGCCTGCGCGCCCGGCAGATCGTCCTCGCGCACGATGCCGAGCAGCTGCCGCTCGATCGTCGCGAGCCGGCAGTTTTCCCAGCGGCCGCGATACGCGCGGCGCACCGGATGCAGCAGGTCCACATGCGGCAAGCCGGCCAGCGGATTGGCGCGCCGCGCGAGCCGGTAGCGCGTCGCGAGCAGCGGCGCGTCGTAGCTGCGGCCGTTGTAGCTGACGAGCACGCTCGCCTCGGCGAGCCACGACGCGAACGCATCGAGCATGGCCGCTTCGCCGGCCATGCGCGTCAGGTACAGCTGCCGCACGCGCAGTCCGCCGTCGTGCCAGTCGGCCGCGCCGATCATGAACGCGCGCGTGCCGCTGCCGCCGGCGAGGCCCGTCGTTTCCGTGTCGAAGCAGACGAAGCGTTCGCGCGCGACCGCGTGCGCGTCGTGCCAGCGCGGCGGCAGCACCGGCGCGCCCGCCTCGTACGGTCGCCACGCTTCGACATAGCGCAGACCCGGCGCGATTTCCTCGCCGGCGAGCGCCACGCGTTCGGCGGGCAGCGACGCGGCGCGCGGCTCGGGCCGCCGCTGCAACAGGCGTCGCAGTCGTTCCGTGTCGTCATGCGCCGCGTTCGCGGGCGCCGCCGCGGCGCCGGCCTGCGCGCGCAGCTTTTTCAACTTGTCGACGAGCGCGTTCACACCGACTCCAGCAGCGCCAGCACGATCGCGGCGTTCGCCTTCGCCGAACCGGCCTCGTCGGCCGCCAGCACCGGACCGACGCATGCGGGACAGCCGGCCTTGCACGCGCACGCGGCGACGAGCGCGATCGCATCGCGTACGAGGTCGGCTTGCACGCGGAACAACGGATCGGACAGACCGACGCCGCCGGGATAGTTGTCGTAGAGGTACACGGTCGGCGCGTGGCGCTCGCCGCCGCGCGCGAGCGTGCCGTCGGTCGCGCGCCACTGGCCGCGGCCGTGCGCGTCGCGCGTGGCGAACCACGCGCCGTCGCCGCTGCCGACGGCCTTCTGAAGGTCGCGCGATTCGGCCATCACGCGCACGTTCGCGACGGTGTGCAGCACGCTCGCGGCGCCGAGAAAACCGTCGAGCGCGGCCTGCCGCGACGCGAACGCGGCTTCGAGCACGTCTTCGCGCAGCTGCCACCAGATCGACGTGGTGTGCAGTTCCTGATCGGGCAGCGCCACCGGGCCGTAGCCGATGTTTTCGTGCGTGTAGTAGCGGATCTTCTTGTAGCCGGCGACGCGCCGCACGACGTGCACCTCGCCGTGGCGGCAAGCGCCCTGCCCCGCGTTCGCGCCGTCGAAGCGTTCGAGCACCTTCAGCTGCGTGTAGTCGATCGCGTCGGTGTAATAGTCCACGTGCGTGCGCGTGACGTACGCCTTGCGGCCTTCCCAGTCGAGGCGTTC
Source organism: Tahibacter soli (assembly GCF_025717065.2). Taxonomy (GTDB): domain Bacteria; phylum Pseudomonadota; class Gammaproteobacteria; order Xanthomonadales; family Rhodanobacteraceae; genus Tahibacter; species Tahibacter soli. Next base: position 334,868 of record NZ_JAOVZO020000019.1, read on the forward strand.
GACCTGATACGGCGTCGACTGCACCATGTGGATCGCACCTTCGTACAAGGTCAGCGCGGCCGCGGAGAAGTCGACTTCGGCGATGATCGTCTGGCGTCCGTCGGTGCGGTCGACGACGACGAAGTTGCCGTCGGCGACCGAGCGCAGGCTCACCGCGTTCGCGGGGTACGCATCGGCGATCCATTCCCAGCGCTCGCCTTCGCGGTGCACGACTTCGGCGTCGGCGAGCACTTCGAGATACGGGCGCGGTTCGACGCTCGCGAACGCGTCGGTCGCGACGAACGGCAGCTCGAACGCGGCGCAGCGGATGTGGTCGAGCAGGATCAGCGGATGATCCGGCGCGATGCGCGCCTGTTCCGGCGGCGCGTTCTCGAAGAATTCCGGATGACGCACGATGTACTGGTCGAGCGCCTGGCTCGTGGCCACGAGCACGCCGATCGCCGCCTGCCGGCGCCGGCCGGCGCGGCCGAAGCGCTGCCACGTCGCGGCGATCGAACCGGGATAGCCGTGCAGCACCACGACATCGAGCGCGCCGATGTCGACGCCGAGCTCGAGCGCCGACGTCGAGACGACGCCGTCGATCGACCCGGCGCGCAGCGCCTGTTCGGTCTGCCGCCGCTGCGTCGGCAGGTAGCCGCCGCGGTACGCGTGGATGCGCGCGGGCTTGCGCGGGTCGTGGTCGAACACGTCCTTGAGGTATTTGGTCAGCACTTCGACCAGGAGGCGCGACGGCGCGAAGACGAGCGTCTTCAATCGCGCGCGGATCGACGCGCGCGCGATGCGCGTGACCTGCGAGCGCGCCGACGCGCGCAGGCCCAGGTCGGGATTGATCACCGGCGGATTCCACAGCAGCACGTGCTTTTCGCCGCACGGCGCGCCGCTGTCGGTGATCGCGTGCACCGCGTCGCCGATCAGCGCCTGCGCGTGTTCGCGCGGATTGCCGATCGTCGCCGAGCACAGGATGAACACCGGTTTGGCGCCGTAGAACGCGCAGACGCGCATCAGGCGGCGCAGCACGTTCGCGACGTGCGAGCCGAACACGCCGCGATACGTGTGGATCTCGTCGATCACGACGTAGCGCAGGTTTTCGAAGAACTGCGCCCACTTCGTGTGATGCGGCAGGATGCCCTGGTGCAGCATGTCGGGATTCGACACCACGATGTCGCCGTGCAGCCGCACCGACTGGCGCGCGTCGCCGGGCGTGTCGCCGTCGAACGTGCAGGCGCGCAGGCCGAGATCGCCGGCGCGGTTGAGTTCGAGCAGTTCGGCGACCTGATCCTGCGCGAGCGCCTTCGTCGGAAACAGGTACAGCGCCTTGGCGCGCGACTCGATCGCCGCGGTGACGACCGGCAGCGTGTAGCACAGGGTTTTTCCCGACGCGGTCGGCGTGACGACGACGGTATTGCTGCCCGCGCGCACGCTCGCCCATGCCTGCGCCTGATGGCTGTACAGCCGCTCGACGCCGCGCGCGCGCAGCGCGTCGCGCAATCGCGGCGGCAGGTCGGGCGGCAGGTCGGCGTAGCGCCCGTCGCGACCCGGGAGCGTGAACTTGCCGGTGATGCGATCGGCGTAGCGCTGTTCCAGCGCTTGCAACAGACGCGCGGGATCGCGGCGCGTCGGGATCTTCTCGGCGATGACGGTGGCGAGGTCGGTGTGCATGGCGGCTGCGCTGAAAACGAGACCGTCTCAATAGCTGCGACGCGTCTCACGGCGTGAGACGGTTGACGTTTCGGCGGATTGCCAGCGCCCGACGGTGCCGCGTACATTGCGGTCCGGTTGCAGGGGGATGACGATGTCCGCGATGGTCGGCGCCGCACCGGCGCGAATTCCGCTAGGGTTGAAACTCGCGTTCACCGCGTTCATGGCGGTGATGGTGCCGTTCTACTGGATCACATACGGACCGACGAACTTTCTGTACTTCTGCGACGTCGCGATGTTCCTGACGCTCGCGGCGCTGTGGACCGAGTCGCCGCTCGCAGCGTCGATTCCGGCGGTCGGCCTGATCTTTCCGCAGGCGGTGTGGTGCGTCGATTTCTTCGCGACGATGCTCGGCCATCCGCTGCTCGGCATGACGTCGTACATGTTCAACGACGGCATCGCGCTGTTCGCGCGCGGCCTGTCGTCGTTCCACCTGTGGCTGCCGTTCGTGCTCCTGTATCTCGTCGCGCGCGTCGGCTACGACCGCCGCGCGTTCGCGGCCTGGACGCTGATCGCGTGGGTGCTGATCACGGTGTGCTACTGGCTGCTGCCGGGGCCGCCGCCGGACCCGGCGAATCCCAACGTGCCGGTCAACATCAACTACGTCTACGGCTTCGACGACAACGCGGCGCAGACGCTGATGCCGCAATGGGCATGGCTCGCGATGCTGTATCTCGGTCTGCCGCTCGTCGTGTTCGCGCCGACGCACTGGGCGCTGGCGAAATATTACGGCGCCGTCAGCACCGCGAGAAACGCCTCGCCGTAGCGCTCGAGCTTCGTCGCGCCGACGCCCGAGATGCCGCCGAGTTCGCGCATCGACGTCGGGTGCTCGCGCAGCATGTCGAGCAGCGTCGCGTCGTGGAAGATCACGTACGCCGGCACGTTCTGGTCTTTCGCGAGCCGCGCCCGCGTCGCGCGCAGCGCGTCCCACAGCGGCTGTTCGTCGGCCGTGATTTCCAGGCTGTTGCGTTCGCGCGGCGCGCGGCCTTCCTTGCGGCCGGCGCTGCGCTGCGCGCGGCGTTCGGCGCGATCGGCCTCGCGGCGCATGCGCACGGTCAGCCCGCCCTTGAGCACCGCGCGCGCCGCGTCGGTCAGGCGCAGCGTGCCGAAGCCTTCGTGGTCGGCCGCGAGAAAACCCATCGCGACGAGCTGGCGGAACACGCCGCGCCACTGCTTCTCGTCGAGATCGGCGCCGATGCCGTAGACCGTGAGCCGGTCGTGGCCGAGGTTGCGGATGCGTTCCTCATCCTGCCCGCGCAGCACGTTGACGACGTGCGCGACGCCGAAGCGCTGGCCGGTGCGGTACACGGCCGACAGCGCCTTCTGCGCGGCCTGCGTCGCGTCCCACGTCTGCGGCGGATCGAGGCAGACGTCGCAGTTGCCGCACGGCTCGTCGCGCGTCTCGCCGAAGTACGCGAGCAGCACCTGGCGGCGGCAGCGCGTCGCTTCGGCGTAGCCGAGCAGCGCTTCGAGCTTCGCGCGTTCGACGCGCTTGCGCTCTTCGCCGGATTCGGACTGCGCGATCATCTGGCTCATCGTCACGACGTCGCCGAGCCCGTAGCACATCCACGCCTCGGACGGCAGGCCGTCGCGGCCGGCGCGGCCGGTTTCCTGGTAGTAGCCTTCCATGCTCTTCGGCAGATCCAGATGCGCGACGTAGCGCACGTCGGGCTTGTCGATACCCATGCCGAACGCGATCGTCGCGACCATGACGATGCCGTCTTCGCGCAGGAAGCGCTGCTGGTTCCGCGCGCGCTGCGCCTGCTCCATGCCGGCGTGGTACGCGAGCGCGTCGACGCCTTCGTCGACGAGCCACGCCGCGGTCTCGTCGACCTTGCGCCGCGACAGGCAGTATACGATGCCGGATTCTCCACGATGCCGCACCAGGAAATCCTTGAGCTGGCGGCGCGCGTTGTCCTTCTGCACGACGCTGTAGCGGATGTTCGGCCGGTCGAAGCTCGAGACGAACCGGCGCGCGTCGTCGAGCGCGAGGCGTTCGACGATCTCGCGCCGCGTCGGCTCGTCGGCCGTCGCCGTCAGCGCGATGCGCGGCACGTTCGGGTAGCGTTCGTGCAAGAGGTTCAGACCGCGGTATTCCGGGCGGAAGTCGTGACCCCACTGCGATACGCAGTGCGCCTCGTCGATCGCGAACAGCGAAATCGGCAGGCGGTCGATCTGCTCGAGCATGCGTTCGGTCAGGAGGCGCTCGGGCGCGACGTAAAGCAGTTTCAATTGACCGCTCGCGAGGCGGCGTTCGACGTCGCGCTGCGTCATCGCGTCCTGCGAGGAGTTCAGGAACGCCGCGGCGACGCCGAGCTGCGTGAGCGCGTCGACCTGGTCCTGCATCAGCGCGATCAGCGGCGACACGACGATCGCGGTGCCGTCGCGCAGCAGCGCGGGAATCTGATAGCACAGCGACTTGCCGCCGCCGGTCGGCATCAGCACGAGACAATCGTTGCCGGCCGCGAGATTCGCGACGATGTCTTCCTGGCCGGGACGGAATCGGTCGTAACCGAAAACCGATTTCAAGATCGCGTGCGCGTCCTGCGTCGTGGTGCTCGTCATCCGGCGATGGTAAAGAACGCGACCGACGGCGTCGAGGCGAACGCGCGACATACGCAGCGTTCGTCGCTTGCATCGGTCCGGGGCGCGGTCGATTCTTCGCACGTCGCCGCGGACCGCGGCGCTCGGGCGGGCAAGATGCCCTTTTTCCCACCTTCTGGTACATTTCAAACAGTCGTTTGAGGACCGTATGAACCTCTCCCGCGTCGCCAAGTTCGCCTTCGCCATCGCCTTGACCAGTCTCGTCGCCGCCTGCGGCGGCGGCACCGGCGGCCTGCCCAAGCGCATCAACCCGCCGTCCGCGAGCGTGCAGCAGATGCGCGTGCTGCCCGACGGACGCTGGGAACTCGAACTGCGCGTGCAGAACTACAGCACGGTGCCGATGACGTTCGGCACGATCGAGGCGCAGATGCAGGTTCAGGAGATCAACGCCGGCTCGCTGTACGTGCCGGTGAATCTCGAAATTCCGGGCCAGAACGCCGACGTCGTGCACGCGACGGTGTCGCCCACGAGCGGCGCGCGCGAAGCGCTCAAGGCCGCGCCGGGCAGCGGCGTCGCCTACAAGCTGACCGGCAGCATCCAGATCACCGCGCCGGACAAGCGTTTCAACTTCGACCATGCGAGCCGGCTCGATCCCGTGCCGGGCGTTCCCAACACCTATCGATAAACGGACTGGTACAGATCATGAGCAAGTACGCCGCACCGCTGACCGACATGCGCTTTGCGCTCTACGACGTGCTCGGCGCCGACGCGCTGTTCGCCCGCCTGCCGGGCGGCGACGCGGCGACGCGCGACGTCGTCGACGCGGTGCTCGACGAGGCGGCGCGCTTCGCGCAGACCGTGCTGGCGCCGCTCAACCAGGCCGGCGACGCCGAAGGCTGCCACTTCGCCGACGGCGTGGTGACCACGCCCAAGGGCTTCAAGGAGGCCTACGCGCAGTTCGTCGACGGCGGCTGGGCCGCGCTCAACGCGCCCGAGCAGTACGGCGGCCAGCACATGCCCGAAACGCTCGGCGCCCCGATCAAGGAAATGCTCGATTCGGCGAACCTGTCGTGGGCGAACTTCCCGCTGCTGTCGCACGGCGCGAGCGAGGCGCTCAAGCAGCACGGCGAGGAATGGCAGCGCGAAGTGTTCCTGAAGCCCATCGTCTCGGGCCGCTGGACCGGCACGATGTGCCTGACCGAACCGCATTGCGGCACCGACCTCGGCCTGCTCAAGACCAAGGCCGAGCCGGCCGCCGACGGCACGGTGCGCATCACCGGCACGAAGATCTTCATCACCGCGGGCGAGCACGACCTGACCGAGAACATCGTGCACCTCGTGCTCGCGCGCCTGCCGGACGCGCCGGCCGGCACGAAAGGCATTTCGCTGTTCATCGTGCCGAAGTTCAAGGTGTCGCGCGACGGCGTCATGGGCGACCGCAACGCGCTCGCGTGCGGCTCGATCGAGCACAAGATGGGCATCAAGGCGTCGGCCACCTGCGTGATGAACTTCGACGGCGCCGAGGGCTATCTCATCGGCCAGCCGAACAAGGGCCTGAACGCGATGTTCACCATGATGAACACCGCACGCATCGCCGTGGGCTACCAGGGCCTCGCGCTGACCGAACGCGCCTACCAGAACTCGCTCGCGTACGCGCGCGACCGCCTGCAGATGCGTGCGCTGACCGGCCCCAAGCGCCCGGACAAGCCGGCCGACCCGCTGATCGTGCATCCGGACATCCGCCGCATGCTGCTCACGCAGAAGGCGTTCGCCGAAGGCGGCCGCGTGCTCGGCTACTACGCCGCGACGCTGGTCGACGTGATCGAACGCAGCGAAGACGCGGCCGAGCGCCGGAAGGCCGACGAACTCCTCGGCTTCATCACGCCGATCGTCAAGGCGCTGCTGACCGAAGCCGCGCAGGAAACGACGTATTGCGCCGTGCAGATCTTCGGCGGACACGGCTATATCGCCGAATGGGGCATGGAGCAGTTCGCGCGCGACGCGCGCATCACGACCATCTACGAAGGCACGACGCAGATCCAGGCGCTCGACCTGCTCGGCCGCAAGATCATGCAACTGCAGGGCGCGGGCCTGCGCCATTTCGTCGAGGAAATCAGCGGGTTCTGCCATGCGCAGCAGGCGAACGCGAACGTCATCGAATTCATCAAGCCGCTGGCCGAACTGACCCAGGAGTGGATCGGCCTGACGCAGGAAATCGGCAAGAAGGCGATGGGCAACGCCGACGAAATGGGCGCCGCGGCGGTCGACTACCTGTTCTACGCGGGCTATATCAGCCTCGCGTATTTCTGGGCGCGCAGCGTCGTCGCGGCCGACGCGTCGGCGCATCCGGCCGAATTCAAGGACAGCAAACGCCTGACCGCGCGGTTCTTCTATTCGCGCATCCTGCCGCGCACGCGCGGCCACCTCGCGGCGATCCGCGCGGGCGCCGACAGCCTGATGGCGATGCCGGACGCGCTGTTCGGCTAAACGGCTCGCCACGGCCGAAACGTACCGCGCAGCCGCCGGACGGACCCTTCCGCCCGGCGGTCTCCGCCGAGGGGCTGGAACTGCGCCCCCGGCTTCCGCTAATTTCGCAACACACGATCTTGCGGAACGAGGACCATGGAAGCCGAGTCAGGCATTCATATCCGTCTCGCCGACGCCGGCGACGACGATTTCATCCTGGGATTGGTCGATCGTTTCGTGAGTTTCGAGCTGCCCCGCTGGCGGCGCAAAGGCGAAACCGCCGAGGGCATACGCCGCGATATCGCGCGGCACCTGCGCGAGCAGCCGGCCGGTTCGCACCTGTTCGTTGCCGAGGACGACGACGGCGAGCGCGTGGGTTTTCTGCACCTGCAGACGGTGACCGATTTCTTCACCGGCGCGCAGAACTGCCATATTTCCGACCTGGCGGTCACGCCGGGCCACGACGGCAAGGGCGTCGGCCGCGCGCTGCTCGCCTACAGCGAACGCTGGGCGCGCGAGCATCACTGCCGCTTCGTCACGCTGTCGGTGTTCGAAGGCAACGCCCGCGCCCGCGAGCTGTACGCCGCACAGGGCTACGGCGTCGAGCTGCTGCGCATGGTCAAGCCGGTGAAATAGCCCTCGACCCCGGATTTCGGCCGGTTCGCGATCCCGCGGTCGCGTTAGTCACGAAATCGTGGCGGCTTCTTCACGCACGCCGGCTACAATTCCCGGCGCCGGACGGAAGCCGGCGATGTTCGGGTAATAGCCGTGCCGGCGTTCTTACGCTTTGTTCCGGATGTGATGGAGTTCTCATTCCATTGCCGTCCGTGGGCTGGCTCATCTCAAAAGAGTGGGGGATAAATCATGAAGCTTCTCGCAAGCACCGGTCGCGTGGTCGCGGCCCTGTTGCTGTTCGCGCTGTTCTCGACGCAAGCCTATGCGCAGGCGACGCGCACCTGGGTGTCGGGCGTCGGCGACGATGCCAACCCCTGCAGCCGCACCGCCCCGTGCAAGACGTTTGCGGGCGCGATCTCCAAGACCGCGGCGTCCGGCGTCATCAGCGTGCTCGACCCGGGCGGCTTCGGCGCCGTCACGATCACCAAGTCGATCACGATCGAGACCGACGGCCAGCTCGCCGGCGTGCTCAGCGCCGGCACGAACGGCGTCATCGTCAACGCGGGCGTGAACGACAACGTCGTGCTGCGCGGCCTGTCGATCGACGGCGCCGGCACCGGCCTCAACGGCATCCGCTACATCGCCGGCAAGAGCCTGACGGTCGAACGCTGCGTCATCAACGGCGTGACCCAGAAGGGCATCGACTTCAGCCCGACCGGCGCCTCGACGCTGACCGTGGTCGAGTCGGACATCCACGGCGCCGCCAACGCGGTCAACGGCGGCGCGATCTCGGTCACGCCGGCCGTCGGCGGTTCGGCCAACGCGATCGTCGAAAAGTCGCGCCTGACGCGCAACCTGTTCGGCGTCAAGGCGGCCGCACCGAGCAAGGTCACCGTGCGCGACACCATGATCGGCAACAACGACCTCTTCGGCGTGCAGGCGACCGGCAACGGCGCCGTGATGTTCGTCGACAACTCCGTGCTCACGAACAACCCGGGCGCGGCGGTCGGTGCGGTCAGCTCCGGCCAGATCACGCTCTCGCGCACCGCGATCTTCGGCAACGGCACGGGCCTGACCGCCATCGGCGGCCAGATCTTCACGTTCGGCGACAATCGCAACGCCGGCAACACGACGCCGGGCGCGCCGACGGCGGCCCCGACGGCCACGCAGTAACCGCTTCGTCGTGCCGGCCGCGCCCGCGTACCGGGCGCGGCCGGCACAGCGACTCCCACGCATCCCGCATTTCCGCTATGCTCCCGCGCGCAATCAGGGAGTTACGGCGGCAGGAACGCCCGTTTCGCGTTTGGCGTGAACGGAGGACTGAATGCTGGGAGCTATCCGCACCAACGGCGACATCCATTCGACGCGCGTGCTCTCGCTCGACTCGACCGGGCGCATCCTCGACTGGATGAGCTGGCAGGATGCCGTCTGTCTCTATGTCCGCGGCGCCGTCGCCTGGACGCTCGGCGATCCGTGCCTGACGATCCACGGCGGCATGAGCCGGCTCACCGGCACGCAGACGCTGCTCGACCTGCACCCGATCGTCGCCAGCCGCGGCCACGCCCGGCCGGGCTCGTTCGAACCCGCGCCCGCGCTGACGAACGCCGCGCTGTTCGCCCGCGACCATCACCTGTGCATGTACTGCGGGCAGCATTTCCACAAGACGCAGCTCACGCGCGATCACGTGCTGCCGTTGTCCAAGGGCGGTCGCGACGACTGGGAAAACGTCGTCTGCGCATGCCTGCACTGCAACGTCCGCAAGGGCAGCCGCACGCCGACGCAGGCGCTGATGCCGCTCCTGGCCGTACCGTACCGGCCGAGTTGGGTCGAGCACCTGATCCTGTCGAACAGGAACATCCTCGCCGACCAGATGGAATTTCTCGTCGGCCATCTGCCGAAACACCGGCGACCGCAATAGCCGGTCGCCTGCCCGTGACGTGCCGTTCAGGCCGCCAGGCGCGGCCGTCGGCGCGTTCTGCCCGCTTTTCGCCACGTCGCGTTCCTTGCCGCGGCCCCGACACTGGCCGAAAATAAGCGCCTGACGTCTGGAACGCCTGCAATGATCAATCAGGAGCGCTACCCGCGCCTCTCCCGCATCAACTCTCCGGCCGATGTGCGCCTTCTGGGCGACGCCGAACTTCCGGATCTCGCGCGCGAGCTGCGCAACTACCTGATCGAGTCGGTGGCGACGTCGGGCGGCCATTTCGGTGCCGGCCTCGGCGTGATCGAGCTGACCGTCGCGCTGCACTATCTGTTCGAGACGCCGCAGGACCGCCTCGTCTGGGACGTCGGCCACCAGTGCTACCCGCACAAGATCCTGACCGGCCGCCGCGACCGCATCACCACGGTCAAGAAGAAGGACGGCCTCGCGCCGTTTCCGCGCCGCGAGGAAAGCCCGTACGACACGTTCGGCGTCGGCCATTCGTCGACGTCGATCTCGGCCGCGCTCGGCATGGCCATCGCCGCCCAGCGCAAGGGCGATCCGCGCCGCGTCGTCGCGGTGATCGGCGACGGCGCCGCGACCGCCGGCATGGCGTTCGAGGCATTGAACCACGGCGGCGACGTCGAGCCCGACCTCCTGGTCGTGCTCAACGACAACGGCATGTCGATCAGCGAAAACGTCGGTGCGATGAGCAAGATGCTCGCGCGCCTGTTGTCGAGCCGGCGCCTGAACTGGCTGCGCGACCGCGCCAAGAACGCGATGCCGCGCGGCGGCTTCCTGTGGCGCTTCATCAAGCGCTGGGAAGAACACGTCAAGGGCATGTTCGTGCCGTCGACGCTGTTCGAGGAGCTCGGCTTCCACTACACCGGCCCGATCGACGGACACGACCTGCCGGCGCTGCTGCACGCGCTGCGCACGGTCAAGGAACTCAAGGGCCCGCAGCTGCTGCACGTCGTCACGACGAAGGGCAAGGGCTACGCGCCGGCCGAGCGCGAGCAGATCGAGTACCACGCCGTCGGCCCGTTCGACCCGGTCAAGGGCGTGACGAAGAAGGCGCCCGGCAAGCCGACCTATACCGACGTCTTCAGCGACTGGCTGTGCGACATGGCCGCGGCCGAGCCGCGCCTGTACGGCATCACGCCGGCGATGCGCGAAGGCTCGGGCCTCGTGCGCTTCTCGCAGGAATACCCGCGGCGCTACTTCGACGTGGCCATCGCCGAGCAGCACGCCGTGACGCTCGCGGCCGGCATGGCCTGCGAAGGCGCCAAACCGGTCGTCGCGATCTATTCAACATTTCTGCAGCGCGCGTACGACCAGCTGATCCACGACGTGGCCATCCAGAATCTCGACGTCACGTTCGCGATCGACCGCGCGGGCGTCGTCGGCCCGGACGGCGCGACGCACGCCGGCAGCTTCGACCTGTCGTATCTGCGCTGCATTCCGAACATGGTGGTGATGGCGCCGTCCGACGAAAACGAATGCCGCCGCATGCTCACGACCGGCCTCGCCTACGACGGCCCGGCCGCCGTGCGCTATCCGCGCGGCACCGGCCCGGGCGTCGCGATCGAACCCGAACTGACCACGCTGCCGATCGGCAAGGCCGAAGTGCGCCGCCGCGGCACGGGCCTTGCGCTGCTCGCGTTCGGCGCGACGGTCGCGGCCGCCGACGCGGTCGCGCTCGAACTCGGCGCGACGCTCGTCAACATGCGCTTCGTCAAACCGCTCGACGAGGAACTGCTGCGCGAGCTGGCACGCACGCACACGGCGTTCGTCACCGTCGAAGACAACGCGATCCAGGGCGGCGCGGGTTCCGCGGTCGCCGAGTTCTTCAACGCCGAAGGCGCGACGCTGCCGATCCTGCACCTGGGCCTGCCCGACGCGTTCCTCGACCACGGCAGCCGCGAAGAACTGCTCGCGCACAGCGGCGTCGACAAGAACGGCATTCGCGCCGCGGTGCTCGCGCGCTGGCCGCAGTTTCAACCGGCGCCGGCCGAATTGCGCAGCGCGGTCTAGGACTCAGGCGGCGTCTCCTCAACGCCGTGATCATCAACCGGTGCAGCCGCTGGTGATGGCTGCGCCAGCCGATCTTGTCGAACAGCACGAACAGGCCCAGCTGCAAAAGGCTGCGGCCTGTGTCGCTGCGCGACACGAACGCCAGGTGCCGCCGCGCGTCGACGATCAGGGCAGGAACGTCAGTCTCTATTTTTGACTAGTAGCGCTTAAGGGGTATTGACCGTTCTTCTGAAGGCGTGACTGCCGCCGTGATCGCGCCCGCGTCGCGCTCGGCGACGACCAGCGGTCGTGCGCGGCGACCTCGTCGCATTGCTCAGGCGGCCTCACGCGATTCGCCGTCTTCGCCGAAGTCGACGATGTCGAAGCACTGCTCGACGCCCTCACAAACGTCGCGGTCGACATCGTGCTGTGTGACGTGCGCATGCCGCACCTGGACGGCTCCGGCTTGTGCGAACGCCCATGCGGCGTCGAGCGCACACCATCGGTGATCCTCATGACCACGTTCGACGACCCGGGCCTCGCTCTGCGCGCGATCGACGCCGGCGCACACGGTTTTCTGCTCCCCGTATCGGCACCATTTACCGAGATCGCCCTTGCACGTTACGGTTCAGCTGCGGGTGCAATTTCGTCAGCCGTGTTTAATTCGAGCAGAGTTGCGCGAGATACTCCGCCGCCAAGCTCATACCCATCTCCCGCGCATGCTTTGCGGGGGTCGTCCCGTTCTGTTCGGACGAACAAGGGTCGGCACCCTTTTCCACAAGCAATTTTGCAATTCGAAGCAGCTTCTCTTGTTCGCCATCAAAGCCAAGCAACAGAAGTGCGTTTTTTCCGTCGTGAGATCTGACGGCAGCGTCCGCTCCTCGCGAGAGAAGGTACTCAACGGCTTCTTCATGAGCCCACATTGCCGACACCAACAAGGCGTTGTCACCCGACTCCGACCCGGCATTTATATCGGCCCCATTGTCGAGAAGTATGGATGCCGTGTCTTTCCAATTTTCTCCTCTGCCTTCAAAGGCAATGACGATGAGAGGCTTTCCGTAGACACGCAAGTTAGCAGGCGTTCCTTTTTTAATCAATTTCGCAACCTCAACCGGATCACCCTCATAGACAACACGAGCTGCGTCTTCTTGGGGGTTCGAACATGCGGCGCACGCGACAACAATCGATAACGACAAGAATTTCCTCATAACACTATTTTCCCTCACCAGTGTATCGACGATATATCAGCTTCCATCCATCATTGCGAAAACCCCAATCATTCTTTACGACCGAGTGGGAAACAGAGCTCGCGCTAATCGTTAAAAAACCTCCGCCCGACCCGTTCGCAATAATTCCGACGTGACCAGTTGCGTCCCGAAAAGGCAACGACATGGCCCCTATATCACCTGCTTGCGGAGATTCAACAATGGTCCAGCCCGGTATCTTGAAGTTGCGATCCGCCCACTGACCGGCAAGCACCGGGTATTCGGGGCTACCGATGCCGAACCAGTTGTAGAGCAACCCGCCATTCATATAGGGGATATCTGCACCTGCCGCATCCAAAACCTCGTGAATAAACAGATTGCATTTATTAGTCATTTTTCCATAGGGTCCTCGCGCATTGCGTGAGTCCCAATTGGCACTACCAATATTATCTTCCGCGACGCTTCCAATTCTTTTTCGGACTTCTTCGACATCGCCGTCAAAGCCGTTCGAGAAGCTTGCGTGCAACTCATCGTTAAAAGCTCGCGAAAACGCTCCCGTAACCGCACCATTACCGAACTTCCCGCCCGTCGCCGCCGATACCGTCCCGCCAACGACAGCTGCAGCAACCGTGCGTGACAGACTGAAGCCCGCATTCCTGGCATCGAGCCGATCAATCTCCCCTCCAACCGCCTGCGACACCCCCGCGCTGAAGAAGCCATGCCCGAACTTGCCCCCTGCAGCGAGTTCATCACTCCGCCCGCTACACCGTGCGCGAGCACCTTGGCCGCGTAAGTTCCGGCGCCGAAATTCGATCCTGCAAAGTGACCCGTGGTTCCATATTGCTGAAAGCCGTAGCCGATGCCCGCGAACAACGCAGCAGAGAACGCACCGTACAACCCACCTTGCAATGTTCCTGTCTGGACGACACCGGCAGCGAATCCACCTGCCGCGACAATTGCTACGCCTGTCCAGACACCTGCGCCGCCGGCTGCGAAATATGGTGCGGCGGCTCCTCCCGTGTAGATCGTAATCACGATTGCCGCGATCACCCTCAACCAGCCGCCGAGCGAGAGATTTCCCGTCGGATCTGTCAGCGTCAGCGGATTGTTGAGCACGTAGCTGTAGCGATTGAGCCCCTGCGTACCGGCGTCGATCATCGGATCGGCCTGGATGAACCGGCCAATTTTCGGATCGTACATACGACCGTTCATGTGGATCAGGCCAACACCGTCGGCGTGCTCATGTCCCGTATAGCCGCGCGTCGTCGCGCTCGGCAATGTCGGCGGCGCGCCCTGCCATGTCGACGGATTGCGCCGCTCGCCGTACGCGCCGTAGCTCAAGGTTTCGAGCACAGCGCCGGAGCCGCTCGCGACGATGTCGATCGATCCCTGGTGATCGCCGAAGACGTAGCGCGTTTCATGGTTGGTCGTCGAACGCAGGATGTCGATCGCCACGCCGCCGAGATATCGGCGCGTCTCGGTCGTATTGTCTTCGAGCGTCACGACCTCGACACTGCCGACGATCCGCGTCGTCCGCTGACCCTGCGAGGTCAAATCGACACGCTTGTACCGCGCGCCGTCGGCGCCGTAGCGGAACGTCGTCGTCGCGGTCGGATTCGCGCCGCCGACGCGGATCTGCGTAACCTGGTTCTGCGCGTCGAAGGTTACGCTGCGGTCGTTCGCGGTGCCTGGCGCGTTCGCGGAGTACTGGTTGCCGCTCGCGTCATAGCCGTAGCTCGTCGAGCCTACGGCCTGTACGGCGTGCGGGCCACCGCCGCCGCTATTGGCGTTGGCGCAACCGCTACGCTGGAAGTACGTGTATGCCTGGCCGTCCTTGTTGCAGACGTTGCCGAGCTTGTCGTAGGTCATCGACGTCGCGACGACCGACATCATCGTTCCGCCAAGCCTCGTAATCGTCGCGGTCCTCCAGGCGATTGAGGTTGTCGTATGCGAACTCTTCGCGATCGATCTGGGTGGGCGACCGCTGAGCGTTGCGCATGCGCTGCGTCAGGTTGCCGTTGGAATCGAAGTCGTAGTTCCAGTCCTGCAGCGCACAATTCGTCCCGGAACAGATCGTATCGACGCGCCCGGTGTTCGTATCGTAAGAACGGACCGTGTCGAGCACACCGGTGTTGCCGCGACGTTCGCGCACGACCTGCCCGCGCGCGTTGGTCTCGAAGACTTCATAGAGGCGACCACCGCCCACGCGGCTGTCGTCGAGCGCCTGCACGAAGCCGCGATTGCTGAAGACCGATGTCAGAATCTGCCCTGACGCGTCCTGCTGCGTCCATACCCGGCCAAGCGCGTCGTAAGTCGTCGTTTCGCTCCATACCGTGTTGTCGAACGTCGTGCTGCGCGTCGAAGGCCGGCCGATGACGTCATAGCTCTGGCTACGACGGAACGTCTCGACGCCACCTTCGACACGAACCGACGACGCGATCAGCCCGACGCCATTCGCGGCGGTGTCGAAAACATAGGTGTCAACGACCGCGATAGTGCTTTGACTGTCTTCGAATCCGTTGCAGAAAATCGTGTCGCTGGCGCAGCCACCACTTGTAGACCGCTTCCACAGGCGGCCGAGCGCGTCGAAATACTGCCGCGTCACCTGACCCTTCGCGTCGGTCGAGCGAATCAATTCCCCGGCCGCGTTGTAGGCGTAGGTTCGTGTGCCGCCGTCGGGATCGGTCTGACTGACCTTGCGACCGAAGCCGTCGTAGACGACCTCGTCCGAGATGTCGCCGTTGCCGGAATTGCGCTTGACGCGGACGAGATCGCCGGCGACACCGTATTCGTTCGTGACGACGAGATCGTCACCAGGGTCGTCGGTCGCGCCGGGATCGCGCGTCGCAACGACTTCGCCGAGGGCGTTGCGCGTCTGCACGGTGCTCTTGCTTCGAGGGTCGGTGATGGTCGTGACGAGGCCGTTGTATTGCGTAGAAACCGTGGCCTGATCCGGACCGACGGCGTCGGTCACACGGCCGAGCACATCGTAGTAGGTCTTCGCGCTCGGCCGCCCCATTGTGCAGAACGATCCATTTGCGACGAAATCCGGTTCGCCGGAACCATCCAGAAATCCCGGCTCTGTTTGCGACACGGGCCGACCATGCGCGTCGTAGGCGATACAAGCGCCGGCCAAGTCCTTGCCCGCGACGCCTTGATTGAAGGTTTGCGCAACCTTGAGCGTTTCACGGCCAAGCACATCGTGATACGTCCAGCTCGTCGCGGCGCCGTCCCCGACGATCTGCGTACGGAAAATCGCGCCCGCAGGGCAGCTAACTTTCGGCTCGCTTGCGGGACCCGCACCCTGGCACCAGCGCAGTGTGGTGACAGCAGTCGTGTACACCGTCAGGTCGGCGCCAGTCTGCGCCCATTGCACGTACGGCCTGCCCAAAGTGCCGAAAACAGCACCGCTCCGGCGACCGTTCGCGTCGGATACCGCGCTGACGTCGCCGAACTCGTTGCGTTCGAGAACTTCGCGCGTCGTTTGTTCGATGGCCTGGTTGCCTGTCGCGCTACCGTTGAAATACGGGGCACGCATTCGAGTCATGAAACGGCCGCGGTTATCGTACTCCGCGCGAACGTACCGATGCGCCGAGATCGTCGGATCGCCGTTCGATGCGGTCGGCCGTTGTTTTACCAGTGCGACGTCGCTGGCGCCGTCGCAGCTGGATGACGGGATGTCGCTACTGCATGTGAATACGATCGTGCGGTTGCCATACTCGTCGAGCACGTACCGGGTGCGCAGATCCTGGTCCGCGCCGATGTCTTTCTGCACCCGTTCACTGAGCAGCAAGCCGGTCTTGGCGCCCGTGAGGTCGTATGTAAAGTTGCTGAAACGCGTCAGCGCGTTTTGCCCTGGCCGCTCGAACTCGACGCTGCTCGCATCGAGTCGACCCAGGCGCCACGCCGCCAAATCGTTGAGATAGGTCTGCGTCGACACTGATCGCGCGGCAAGGACGCCGGACGAATCGAGGCCCTCATAGTTTTCAGTGATCGTATTCGTCGCGTTGCCGTAGTCGTCCCCGTAGCACATCACATTGTTCGTGGTCGCGACGGATGTCTTCGAGCCAAGGTCGTAGCTGATTTCGGTCGAACCTTGCAGGAACGCAAAAACCGGCTGCTGACGCCCGCCGAGCAATTCGACGGCGGTCGAGCGCCGCGGCCCGGCCTGCAGTTCGCCATGCAACGCTTCGAGCGTATTGGTTAACGGGCAACGACCCGCAGCGCCCCAGGGTTCCGGGCAGATATTCGGCGCTCCTGTTCCGATGCAGCCCCAAGCGTTGCCTGCAAAGCTGACCGTCGTGCCGATCGGATCGGCCGGACCACCAGTTGCAACATCGAAGAAGCAGTTGCGCGTCGTCGTTTCGATGTCGCCATTGCATGCCGACGGCGAGAATGTCGACGTTCCCACCCGCTTCGTCGTTGCGAGTGCGCTGCCGATGTACGGAAACTCCTGCAAATACAGTGTCTGCACCGAAACGTGCTGCGGGTCGTCGACATCGGCGTCGTTGCTGTCATACGTAACGATGCTGTGGAATCCGAGAAACCCGCGTCCGCCGCCTTGCAGCTTCGCGCCGGCGTAGCGGTAGTGAACGGTACTAGTCGCGCTCGGAGATCCGAGGCGCGGCGCACTCGATGTCGCCTGCGCGACGACGTAGATCGGCGCGAGCACGTCGTGCACCGGCGAACCGCGCCCCCAGACTTTACTGTCGCGCGAGCCGCTGTCGCGCGTGTAAACGTCGCGATTGGTCAGCGGTTGGTAATCGACGACTGTCGCCGCGCCGTAGCCGTTGGTGATCTGCGTCATCACTTCGCGCGGCCGATGGCGGTGCCCCACGCCGCCGCGACTCGTATAGAGGAACGAACTCGCGGCGCCGGTGCCGGCCACTTCGAGGCGCGCGAAATCGGTGACACCGTCGCCGTCAAGATCGGCGAAGAGGTGCGTCCAACTGGCGAGTGGCCCGATGGTCGCGCCGCCACCGGGAAGCGCCGTCGCCGTCGCGAAGCTACCCGAAGTTCCGGACGCACCGGTCTGCCAGCGACGCAACTGAAAAGCGCCGGACGTATCTCCCGACGGCACGAGAAGATCGGCGGCGTTGTCGCCGTTGATATCCGCGAACTGCGCCGCGGCGCCATAGGTCAGGCCGGTGACGCTTTGTGCCGGTGTGAAGTCGACCCCGGTGCCGAGCCGGTAGCGATACTCGCCCGCAACCGCCGTGCTGTAGAACAGGTCGGTAAGACCGTCTCCGTTGAAGTCCGCAAGGCGCATGCCTGTCGAGTTCGACGGCAGCGAACCACCGTTGGCCGCGGTTCCTTCCTGCCATATCTGCCGCAGAATGAATCGCGGCGGCGCCGAGCCCTGCGCCGGCAACCGCTCGCCGGCGACGAACGCGCCCCAGGCATCACGTCGTACGACATTCGGCGTGACCGCGGCGAGCATCTCGTCGCTCGCGAACACGGCACCGCTTGTTCCGGCCGACTCGATCGAGCCGCCCGGCTCATAGATGCGAGCGATGCGAAACAGGATATCGGCACGCCCGTCGCCGTTGAATTCGACCAGCAGGCCACCGCGTGTCCGCGGCACCGAGAAGAAATCGAACGAGCACTCGATCAGATCGCCGGGGTTGCCGCCGCCTGTCTGCGAACTGCAGGGATCCGTCGACAGCCATTGCGCATCCAGTTGGTGCGCCGCCGAGAAGCCATATCGGGTTGCTGACAACCGCTCAAGGAAACGCACATGGATGGCACCGTAGGATGCCGAACCGCCGATCTGCGCCGGGTACATGAAGTCGAGCAGTCCGTCGCCGTTGAAATCGGCAAGCTGGCCTCGACGGTAATCGTCGCTCGGCACAGCAATCGCTATCCCGTCGTTCGCGAGGAGGTCGACGGCGAGATTGAACGGCGTCGCGCGATTGCCGACGCCGGCAGTCGCCGGACGAACGATCCAGTTCGCGCCAGCGGCGCCAGCCAGCATGAGGTCGTCGCGCCCGTCGCCGTTGTAGTCGATCAGTTGCCAGGCATCGTCGTTGTCGAGCAGATTGCGCGGCGCGCACAGGTTCGTCGGACGCGTATCGAGGCTGATCTGTCCGCTCGCCCGATCGGCAAAGCCGACATAGAGCTTGCTCGTGCCGTTCAAGCAACCGTCGCTGTTCTTCCACCAGACGATATCGAGACGACCGTCGCCGTCCACGTCCCCGAGCTTGAAGCTCGCTAGATTTGCGAAGTTGGCGGCGCTCGGCGTCTGCTCGGCGCCGACGTCGAACCGGTATTGCGCCGCCGACCACGCAAAAGTCGTGGGCGGATAGCACACAACATTCGCAGAGTCGTCCCGACACTCCTGCACCGACGCCAAGACAGATGATCCGCTCAGCGATGGCGAGGCGACGTACTGCGGTCGATAGTGCCGCAGTACCCGCGGCGTTCCCGTATCGATCAGATCCTCGACGACGATGCCTGACAGGCGCTGGGACTGCGTGAACTGCGAACCGGCCTGGTATCCGATCCTGCGCTCGGCGGTCGATACCGTGTCATAGGTGAAGCGTGCCTGCGCATAGGGCGATTTTGCAGTACCGACCTGACCGCTCAGCACACGCTTGCCGGTATATCGGATTGCCGAGATTACCTGTTCTCCCGACGCGTCGACACCGCCCGGCGAAAGCGCATACACGTAGTCGATGTAGTTGCCGGTGGAGTCCTCCATGCGGTTCAGCGCCCAGGTAAGCGCGCGTTGCGCGCACGCCGCGCCTCCGGTGCAACCGTTGCGCAACAGGCGTGAGTCCGTCGTATTGCCGTATGTGCTCGTCGAACCGTCCTTGCGTTGCACCTCGAAATACTGTGGCCCGGTATATGTATCGTCGGCCGTATTGACGCCGCCACGCGAGTACACACGCGTGAACGGATCGAGTTCGAGCCGATACTCCGCTCCAGGCCCACCGTACGTGGCACCGCTCATCGCGATGAGTCGCTGGCCGTCCAGGCAAAACTTGTCCGATGCGGAAAAGTTCACCGGCGGCGCGTTGCCGTCGAGCGGGTTGCCGTTCGCGTCGAAGAAGTCGCCGGCTTCCCGCGTTGCGCGACACCGCGTAATAGACGACAGGCCGGCGAGGTTCCAACCTTTGCCGAGCGGACTCATGCCGGACTGGCTGTTGTAGATCAGCGCGATTTTCGGCGCGACCCCCGACGTACCCGGGGGTACGTAGATGGGCATTGTGTACGACAACTGTCCTGATTCGTCGACGCGAAACTCGCCGACCGAAGCACCGACCTTGTCCGAAACGGGATCGGGCGAAGGAATCGATGTCGCAACCAAAGGCGCGGCTACGGGTTCCGTCGCCGGGGGCAACGGGGTCGACGCCGTCAGCGGGTCGTCGCTGCCGACCTCGAAACCTATCAAGAGCGCGCTCGCCTCCGCGCGCCGGACCGGATTCCAGACTCCGGCCATCAAGGACAATATCGCCACGGCCAGCACGACCGACACGCGAATTGAACTGCTGCCGGCTGGAACGCGAGCAGCATCGGACGTCACGAACGACTTCATGCAACGACCCCTTGTATTGCTTCCATCGCTTCGGCGATGAGAGCGGCAAAACGGAGCAACAAAACGTTTGCTTCGAGCGGCGACGCGCCCGCGAATCCCTTGTTCGTAAAACGGCAGAAAGCGTGATCACTATCGCAATCGATGAGCAAGGCCTTCCATGCTTCATCGAGGTCGCGACGAGACCGTCCTTTGTGCCATTGTGAAATGCAGGCACTAAGGTGGAGCCGCGTTGCAAACTCGGCAGAGGTACGTTAGAGCTTTACGGCGGCGAATGGGAACGGGTCGGTGCGCTTACGTCCCAGATATTCCGAAAGGCGGCCGAGGCTTCACGCGGCACGGTTGCGTTGATCACGGCGTAGCTTGCGTTGGCATCGTGACGACAATCAGCGTGACGAACCGCCGCATACCGCATGTTCCGGCACATTGAGCCCGAGCACGATATCGCGCGCCGCCGTCCAGCCCTTCGCGTCGCCCTTCGGCGTCACCACGCCGTCGCCGCCGGGCGCGTTGCGCTCGCGCTCGCGCAAGGCCGGCGTCAGCAGCGGATCGTCGGCGAACAGCACGTCGCCGAGGTAGTACGTGCAACGCCCCGGTTCGATCACGTGCAGGTGCACGTGCTGCGGGATCGAACGCCCCGGATACGCCGCGGGGCGGATCGTGTCGAACGCGTAGCGGCCCGCATCGTCGGTGCGCGCCCAGCCGCGCAGGCGGCCGTGACGCGCGGCGGCGCCCGACAGCGACGCGTCGCGCGGATAGATGCCGGTGCGATCGGTGTGATACGCGTAGACGACGACGCCCGCCTGCGGCTTGCCCGCGCGATCGGTGACGACGCCCGACAACGCGAGCGGCTCGCCGGGTTCGCCGGCCGGCGCGATGCGCGCGGGCGCGGCGAACGTCGCGGGCAGTCCCTGGAACACGGCTTCGCAGCCTTCGCAGGAACCGGCGACGGGTACCTTGCCGCCCGGCGCGGTCTGCGCCTGCGCGGCGATGGCGAAAACCGCGAGGATCAACGCGAACGTACGTTGCATGATCGTCTCTCCGCTGGCTGCCGAACCGGCAGCGAATGCCGCAGACGATACGCGCGTTTCGCCGAACACAAAAAAAGCAGCCCCCCACATCCTGTGAGGGGCTTTGCACTTCCTTTTGGGATCCGCCCGCGCCCGCCTCCCGGCGGTCGCTGTGCACGGCGCTTCCCGGCGCCTCGGGCGGACAGCCACACCAGCCATGTGGCATGGGGCGTAGTTTCCGGATTCGCGCTGTCCGTGTCCGTGAGCTGCGCGCCGGTCGACGCGCGATGCCGCGCACGCGCCGACTGCCAACCGGTTCGCACTATCGGTCGGCGCAGTCGGCCGGCGACAACGGCGGCGGCGCGTCGGCACGCACGCTCACGCGCGGCGTCAGGCGCGCGAGCGCACG
Organism: Tahibacter soli; assembly: GCF_025717065.2. Classification (GTDB taxonomy): domain Bacteria; phylum Pseudomonadota; class Gammaproteobacteria; order Xanthomonadales; family Rhodanobacteraceae; genus Tahibacter; species Tahibacter soli. The sequence continues at coordinate 356,283 of NZ_JAOVZO020000019.1, forward strand.
CGCGTAGGCGTCGGTGTAGACCGTCGCGCACGCCGCGGAGACGTGCGAATACTCCGGAATCGCGAGCCCTCGCATCGCCGGCTCGTCGTCGAAATAGACGCCTTGCACGCCCGCGTCGCGCAGCAGCGGATCCCAGCCGCGCGCACGCGGCAGCGCCGCGACCTGCTTTTCGTGCAGCGGACCGGACGCCGGCGGTCGCAGGAAGACCACCTCGCCGCCGCGCGCGCGAATCGCCGCGACGGCCTCGCGCGTGATGCGCTGCGTCGAGGCGATCACCGCGTCGTCGAGCTTTCTCGGCGGCGCCGCGAACCAGGCGTAGCGCGCATGGTCCTGCAAAAATCCCGGCCGCTCGATCGGCGCCCACATGCGCGCCTGACGATCGTCGGTCATCGTGTACAACTTCCAAGGCCGGCCGTACTCGCCGCGCGCGCCGGCGCGCCAGCCGTGGTCGAGGCGCCGCACCAGCTTGCTCAGCCGATAGTTGTCGTCGAGAAACGCGAGTTCGCGCGACAGCATCACGTACAGTTGCTGCCCCGACCATTGCGACGGCGACTCGAACGCATAGCGCGCGAGCGCGTCGGTGGCGCGGCCGGGCGGGTTGCCGAAATAGTGCACTTCGGAAATGCCGACGATCAGCAAGCCGTCGAACGACGAGTGATGCGCGACGTTCTCGAGCAGGTAGCGCCCGTTCGTTCCCGGCAGCGCCAGCTGCACCGGCCGCACGCCGGTGACGCGCTCGTAGCGGTCGAGATCGGTGCCGAAAAGAATGCGCGAATCGCCGACGATCGCGACCTGCACGCCGCCCGCGTCGAGGCGCCGCCGCTGTTCCGCCCAGCCCGACGGCGAGTCGCCCAGGTCGCCGGCCGCGAGCCCGATCGCGCGCATGCGCCATTCCCACACCCCGAGCGCGAGGCAGAAAATCAGCGCCGCCGTCGCGAGCATCGCCGGCCACGGCCGCTGCGGAATCTCGCGCTCGGGCACGGGCTGCGCGACGCCCGGGCGATCGGATGCCGTGAGCCGCACGAAGCCCGGCCGGTCGACGATCGCGCGCGCATCGAGCGCCGCCTCAGAACTTGCCGTCTCAGAACTGGAAGTAGATGAAGGCACTGCCCTCTCCCTGTTCGATGGCGATCGCAAACGCGAGGCACGCCCAGATCGCGGTCAACGCCGGTGCCGGCACGCGTGCGAGCAGCGCTTCGAGCGTGCGCGCGCGCATCAGCCAGTGCGTCGCGACGATGCCGCCGACGATCGTCGCGACCGCGATCAGGTCGACGGCCGCGAGTATCGGCACCGCGTTCGCGTTCAGCCCGAACAGGCCGCCGAACACGCGCCGCGCGTCGCCGAACGTCTTGGCGCGAAAGAACACCCACGCGATGTGGACGAGAAAATATGTGAGCGCGCCGAACCCGAGCAGCGCCAGAGGTCCCGGCACATAGTTCACAAACGCCTTTTTCAACCACCGCTCGGCGCACAGATACAGTCCGTGCAGGCCGCCCCACACCGCGAACGTCCAGCTCGCGCCGTGCCACAGGCCGCCGAGCAGCATCGTTGCCATCAGCGCGAAATACGTGCGCGCCTCGCCGTGCCGGTTGCCGCCGAGCGGGATGTACAGATAGTCGCGCAGCCACGCCGACAGCGTGATGTGCCAGCGCCGCCAGAAATCGGAAAAGCCGATCGCCGCGTACGGAAAGCGGAAGTTGTCGGGCATCGCGAAACCCAGGCACATCGCCGCGCCGATCGCCGCGGTCGAATAGCCGGCGAAGTCGCAGAAGATCTGGCCGCCGAACGCGAGCGTCGCCACCCACGCGTCGAGCACGCCGGGCGCCTGCATGCCGTCGTAGACCTCCTCGACCGGCCCCGACAGAAACCCGTCGGCGATCACCACTTTCTGGAACAATCCCAAAGTCATCAGCGCGAGGCCGAAGCACAGCGGGTTCGCGCTCGCGCGGCGCGGCGTTTCGAACTGAGGCACGAGCTCGGTCGGCCGCATGATCGGTCCGGCGACGAGGTGCGGGAAGAACGTCACGAACAGCGCGTAGTCGAGAAAATTCCGCGCCGGTTCCGCGCGGCGCAGATAGATGTCGAGCGTGTACGACATCGTCGCGAACGTATAGAACGAGATGCCGACCGGCAGCACGATGTCGAGCGCGGGCGGGCGATAGTCGACGCCCGCGAGCGCCAGCGCCGCGCCGAAGTTCTCGAGCAGGAATCCGCCGTACTTGAAGTACGCGAGCATGCCGAGGTTCGCCACGACCGACAGCAGCATCCACGCGCGGCGGTGCGAGGGGCGCTGCGCGCGCGCGAGCCCGACTGCCGCGTACCAGTCGACGACGGTCGAGATCCACAAGAGCGCGACGAACGGCGGATTCCACGCCGCGTAGAACAGATAGCTCGCGATCAAGAGGTTGATCTTGCGCGTGCGCCACGGCAGCGGCAGGTGATGCAGCACCAGCACGCACGCGAAGAACACGACGAACGTCAGCGAGTTGAACACCATGGCCCGCGCCCCCCTCGTTGCAGGCGATCCGTGCGGCGCGCGACTCGGCGAAAACAGCCAAGCCCTCTCCCCCAAGCGCGCAGCGTTTGGGGGAGAGGGTTGGGAGAGGGGGCGGCGTGCGGCATTTCGTCGACAACGAGGAAGTACCCGGCGTCGCCCCCTCACCCCTGCCCTCTCCCCCAAGCAAGCCGGGAGGAGAGGGAGCGTAGAACCGGCGCGTCAAAAGCTTGTTGCAGCGCGGTCGCATTTCTCTCGCCAATCGCAACGATTGCTATCGTCTGAAACCGCGCGCGACGCCTGTTCTTTCATTTCCATTCGCCGACACTGCGCGAATGCGAAGCAAACTGTTTGTTCCCGGCACCCGGCCCGAGCTCTTCGGCAAGGCGCTCGCGGGCGCGGCCGACGCGGTGTCGTTCGACCTCGAAGACGCGGTGCCCGAAGACCGCAAGGACCAGGCGCGCGCCGATGTCGCCGCGTTCGTGCGCACCGATGCCGCGCGCGCCGCGGCCAAGCTCTTGATCGTGCGCATCAACGCGCTCGACACGCCGCATTTCGAGCGCGACGTCGACGCGCTCGCCGGCGCGGGCCTGGGTCTTTTGAACCTGCCGAAGACCGAATACGTCGAAGACGTGCGCGCCGCCGTCGCCGCGCTCGAACGTGCCGAGACCGCACACGGCGTCACGACGCCGGTGCGCCTGCTCGTCAACATCGAAACGCCGCGCGGCCTGCGCGACGCCGCGGCGATCGCCTCGGCGCATCCGCGCGTCGCGGGCCTGCAGCTCGGCCTCGCCGACCTGTTCGAACCGCACGGCATCGCGCGCCGCGATGCCGCCAACGTGCACGCCGCGTTGTTCGCGATGCGCCTGGCCGCCGCGCAAGCCGGCGTGTTCGCGGTCGACGCCGCCTACGCCGACATCCATGACGAAGAGGGGTTTCGCGCCGAAGCGGCGATGGCGCATCGTCTGGGCTATGTCGGCAAGAGCTGCATCCATCCGCGCCAGGTCGCGCTCGCGAACGCGGCGTTCCGCCCCGGCGACGACGAAATCGAAGCCGCGCGGCGCATCGTCGCGTCGGCCGGCGACGCCCTCTCGCGCGGCATCGGCGCGTTCGTCGTGGACGGACGCATGATCGACCTGCCGTTTCTCAAGCGCGCGCAAGCGCTCGTCGCCTCGGTCGACGGCGCACAAGGATCTTCCCGATGAACTTCGCGCGGCGTTTCGTTCTGACCTTCGCCGCGCTCGCCGCGTGCGCGGCGGCACATGCCGAAAGCCTCGTCGGCGTCGCCGCCGGCACGCTGCCGCCGCTCGATGCGACGACCGCGCCGACGCTCGCGGCGATCGACGGTCGCACCGTCGCCTTCGTCGGCGACGCCGCCTGGCGGCTCGACGGCGAGACGTGGACGCGCCTGACCGCCGCACCGCTCGCGCCCGCGGCGATCGCCGGCGACGGCACGCGCGCGTTTGCGCTCGTCGCCACGGCGAACGGCACGGTCGATCAGGTCAAACGTCTCACGACGAGCGGCACGACGCTCGACGCCGCGGCGCTGCCGCCGCTGCCGTCCGCGCTGACGCAGGCGCGAGGCGCGTTCGGCGGGGCGGCGCTGACCGTCGCCGGCCTCGACGCCACCGGCAAGCCGACGCTGTGGCGCATCGCGCCCGACGCGTCGACGCCAGCGTGGGAACGCATCGCGCCGTGGCCCGGCGACGCCGCGCCGACCGCACTCATGACGCAGGCCGGTCTGTTGTACGTCACGCTCGCGAACCCCGCCGGCGACCGGCTGTGGCGCTACGGCGCCGACGCGCAATGGCATGAACTGGCGGCGGCGCCGGGGCACGTCGTCGCCGGTTCCGCGCGCGCGCTCGGCCAGGCGCATCTGCTGATGCTCGTCCGCGACGCCGCGAACGCGCAGGCGGCGCCGACACTCTCGACGTTCCACACGATCACCGGCGCGTGGGCGGCATTGCCGCCGGCCGCGACCGGCGGCGCGCGCAGCGCGGCGCCGCGCGGCAACGGCCTCGTCTGGGACGTCGCAGGCGGCGACGGTCGCGTCGCGTTCGCCACCGCCGAGCCGAAGTCCGGCAAGCTCTTGCTGCGCTGGCTCGACTGGATCGTCATCGTCGTCTATCTCGCGTCGATGGTCGGCATGGGGCTGTATTTCTATCTGCGCGAAAAGCGCAATTCGACGTCCGACTTCTTCGTCGGCGGCCGTCAGATTCCGTTCTGGGCCGCGGGCATCAGCCTGTACGCGGCGAACACGAGTTCGATCAGCTTCATCGCGATTCCGGCGAAGGCGTTCGAAACGAACTGGCAATACCTCACGAACAATCTCGTCGCGGTCATGGGCCTCATGTTCGTCGGCGCGGTGATCGTGCCGCTGTTGCGCCGGCTCGATCTGATGAGCGTGTTCTCGTACCTCGAAACGCGCTTCAACCCGACGATCCGCATGTTCGCCAGCGCCCTTTGCATCGTCATGCAGATCGGCAGCCGCATGAGCGTGATCCTGTTCCTGCCCGCGCTCGCGATCGCGACGATCACCGGCATCGACGTCGTCTGGAGCATCCTGCTCATGGGCGGATTCACGATCGTCTACACCGCGATGGGCGGCATGAAGGCGGTGATCTGGACCGACGTCGTGCAGGTGGCCGTGAAGATGGGCGGCGCGATTTTTGCGATCGTGTTCGTCGCGTGGCATCTCGACGGCGGCTTCGTCGAGATGGCGAAGGTGGCGCTCGCCGAAGACAAGACGAAGCTGCTCGACTTCAGCTTCGACCTGACGAAGGCGACGGTGTGGGGCTTCGTCTTCCTCGTCGTGTTCGACGTGGTGCTGACGTTTCCGAAAGACCAGGTGCTGATGCAGCGCACGCTGTCGACGAGTTCGGACAAGGAAGCCGGCCGCTCGATCTGGGCGTTCGCCGCGATCATGATCCCGGGCGGCTTCATCTTCTATTCGATCGGCACGGCGCTGTACGTGTACTACAAGGCCAATCCCGAACGGCTCGATCCGCTCCTGCCGATCGACGCGACGTTTCCGCTGTTCATCGCGGCCGAGCTTCCGATCGGCGTGACGGGCCTCATCATCGCGGGCATCTTCGCGGCGGCCATGGCGACGCTGTCGTCGATCATGAACAGCGTGGCGACGCTCGCCTCGGTCGACTTCTACGAAAAACTCGCGAAAAATCCGACGCCGAAAAAGAGCGTGCTGTTCGCCGAGATCGCGACGGTCGCGACGGGGCTCGTCGGCATCGGCGTGGCGCTGGTGCTGTCGCGGTTCGACATCCGCTCGCTGTTCGACGTGTCGATCGAACTTGCGGGCCTGCTCGGCGGCGGGTTCGCCGGCGCGTACACGCTCGGCATGTTCACGCGGCGCGCCAATTCGCAGGGCGTCGCGATCGGCGTGATCGGCAGCATCGCGCTGACGCTCGTCGCGTGGTCGATGCGCCTCGTGCATCCGTATTTCTACCTCGCGATCTCGATCGCGCTGTGCATCGTGATCGGGTATGTCGCGAGTCTGGCATTTCCCGCGCCGACACGGTCGCTGGACGGTTTGACGATTTATTCGCGGGCGAAAGGCAAGGCTGCGCAGGCCGGCGCCGGCGCGTAGCACGGCTTTCGGCGCTTGCTTTGGCTCGTCATCCCAGCGAAAGCTGGGATCCCGCTTTTCGGGCGTCGAAAGCAACGGCTGGATCCCAGCTTTCGCTGGGATGACGAGCGAAGAATCGACGAGCTGCAGCAACGCGAGGCTCCACCGTGGACACCGAATTCCTCAAAACCTACGTCGCCGTCGCCGATCACGGTTCGATGGCCGCCGCCGCGCGCCTGCTCAACATCACGCCGGCCGCCGTCGCGCAGCAGATCCGCACGCTCGAGCGCGACGTCGGCGCGCCGCTGATCGCGCGCGTCGGGCGCACCGTCAGCATCACCGAGGCCGGCGCGCGCATCCTCGCGCGCGCGCGCACGCTGCTGCGCGATCTCGACGAGCTGCGCGCCGTCGCCACAGACGACGCCATCGCCGGCGAGCTGCGCCTCGGCGCATGCCCGACCGCGCTCTCGGGCATGCTGCCCGACATCCTCGCGCTGATGGTCGAACGCTTTCCGCGCATCAAGGTGTTCATCAAGCCCGGCTACTCGGCCGACCTGTATCGCGCGGTCGAAGGCGGCGATCTCGACGGCGCCGTCGTGCTGCAGGCGCCGTACGCGTTGCCGAAAACCTGCGATTCGCAACTGCTGCGCGAAGAACCGCTGATCGTGCTCGCGCCCGAAAACGCGCCGAGCCGCGACCCGCACGAGCTGCTCTCGACGCAGCCGCTGATCCGCTACGACCGCAACCAGTGGGGCGGCCGCCTCGCCGACGAGTACCTGCGCATGGCGCAGATCACGCCGCAGGAGCGCTTCGAACTCAACGCGCTGAACGCGATAGCGGTGATGGTCGACCGCGGCCTCGGCGTGTCGCTCGTGCCCGACTGGGCGCGTCCGTGGCCCGAAGGACTGCGCCTGCTGCGGCTGCCGGTGCCGATGCCGTTCGACTCGCGGCGCATCGTCGCGGTGTGGTCGCGCTCGACGATCCGCATCCGGCTCGTCACCGTTTTCCTGCAGCAGGCGCGTGTTGCGATGCAGCTACAAGCAAAAAAATCTTGAGCCTGAAACTACGGCGGCCCGATTCCTTTCCCCGCGAGCGGCGGTGAGACTCACCCTCGATCGGACGCAACGAGCGATACGCGCCGACGTCAAGCCGCGCGCGTTCGGACATCCCGCGCGACGAGCCACCATAAGAATCACCTCGGGGGGTTTACCCATGGCAACACCCGTTCACGCCGGACGCGCCTGTTTCGTGATCGCCGCAGCCGTCGCCGCACCGAGTCTTGCGCAACAGGCGCCGGCCGCGCCCGAACAGCCCGACGGCGCGATCTCCGCCGAAGCGCAGTCGTCCTCCTCCACCGGCTCGTCGCCGGACGCGAAGAAGGACGAAACGCAGGAACTCGAGACCATCACCGTCACGACCGGCACGCGCAGCGCGAAGGCCGTCGACAAGATTCCCGGCGCGATCAACATCGTCACGCCCGAGGAAATCAAGCGCACGCTGACCCTGACCGACGACGCGACCGCGGTGCTCGCGCGCACCGTGCCGGGCTACGCCGAGTCGTCGCAGGCGATGAGCAACACCGGCGAGAACCTGCGCGGCCGCATCGCGCTGCGCCTGTTCGACGGCGTGCCGCAAGGCTCGCCGCTGCGCGACGGCACGCGCAACGCGACGTTCACCGACATGGGCATCGTCGGGCGCATCGAAGTGATCAACGGCCCGTCGGCATCCGAAGGCGTCGGCGCGGCGGGCGGCATCATCAACTACCTCTCGGCCACGCCGACCGAGGAAGGCAGCCAGGTCCGCCTGATCACGCGCTATTCGTCGCAGTTCGAGGATGACTCGAGCGGCTGGAAGGTCGGCGTGAACTTCATGCACAAGGAGGACAACTACGACTTCGTCGGCGGCGTGTCGCGCATCGATCGCGGCATGGGCTACGACGCGGACGGCGTGCGCCTAGGCATGAACACCAGCGGCTCGACCAACGATTCCGTCGCGAAGAACATCTTCCTCAAGGGCGGCTTCAACTTCGGCGAGGGCGGCGAGAAGCGCCTGCAGGCGAGCTACAGCCATTTCGAGATCAACGGCAACGGCGACTACATCCAGGTCGACGGCTGCCGCTACCACGTGACCGATTGTCCGAACCCGCGGCCGAATACGTCCGAGCGCGGCCACATCTTCGGTACCAAGGCCGAGTTCAACGACTTCCAGCAGTTCAACCTGCAATACAGCGACGCGAACCTGTTCGGCGGCACGTTCACCGCGAACGCGTACTGGGCCGACCAGGCGATGCGCTATCCGCCCGAGAACGGCGACGACCGGCAGGATCCGCAGATCACGCCGAACGGCCCCGACGGCCGCATCTGGGACCAGTCGGAAATCAATTCCGACAAGCTCGGCCTGCGTACCGGCTGGACGAAGGCCGATATTTTCAACATCTCCGGACTCGAACTGCGCACCGGCATCGACTGGGTACGCGACAAGGCCGACCAGCGCCTCGCACTGACGCAGCGCCTGTGGGTGCCGCCGATGGAATACACGAGCGTCGCACCGTACGCGCAGCTCTCGTACGACATCGGCCCGCTCACGTTCAGCGGCGGCGTGCGCCGCGAAGACGGCAAGCTCAACGTCGACGACTACACGACGACGTGGTTCCGCGGCCGCCGCAACGTCAACGGCGGCGAACTCGAATACGGCGAGACGCTCAAGAACATCGGCGGCATCTGGCGCTTCGCGCCCGGCTGGTCGGCGTTCGCCTCGTACGGCGAAGGCTTCGGCCTGCCGAACGTCGGCATCCCGCTGCGCAACCTCTCGTGCCCCGTGTCGCCGGGCAACGGCTGTCCCGACGCGCCGCCGATCGGCGTCGGCGACCTGTTCGACCTGCAGCCGGTCGTCGTCGACAACCGCGAGTTCGGCGTCAACTGGCAGGGCGAGACGACGTATCTCGCGATCTCGCGCTACGACTCGCGCTCGCAGTTCGGGACGTCGTTCGCGATCGACCCCGCGACGAACGACTACACGCTGTTCCGCGCGCCGACGCGCATCAAGGGCTGGGAACTCTCGGCCGACTGGAACATCAACGACGCGTGGAAGCTGTCGGGCCTGTACTCGCACATCCGCGGCAAGACCGCGTTCTGGAGCGCCGATCCGGCCGGCCGTTTCGGCGCCGGCGAACTGAACAAGCCGATGGGCGCGCTCGACATCAACCCGGACAAGATCGGCGTGACGCTGCGCTGGAAGTATTCCGACGCCGGCGAAATCTCGCTCGGCTCGACGACGCTCTTGTCGCGCGATCTTTCCGGCCGCGACGTGCGTGCGTACGACGGCGCGACGTACAGCTACGTCGAGCACACCGACGGCTACACGCTGGTCGACCTCACCACGCGCTACGATTTCGGCCCCTACGGCCGCCTGTCGCTCGGCATCGAGAACCTGACGAACAAGCAGTACATCCTGTCGTGGTCGCAAGTCCCGGGCTTCCGCAACTACTGGGCCGGCCGCGGACGCCTGTTCTCGCTGACGCACGAGCTGACGTGGTAATTCGCAATAGTGCGCTCGCGTGCCTCGTCGCGGTCGCCGCGACGAGCGCACACGCGGCGCGACCGGTTTCCGCGGCGGCGCCCGACGCCTCCTCCCCTCTCTCGCGGGTGTCCGCCGCAACCTCGCAGCTTCCCTCGGCCGCACCCGCGGCGGAGGGTTTTTCCGCGCAAAGGCTCGAACGCATCGACGCGTTTCTCGACGAGGCCACGCGGCCCGGCGGCTATCTCGGCGCCGTCGCGCTCGTCGCGCGGCACGGCAAGATCGTGCACTACAAGGCCTACGGCCACGCCGACCTCGCGCGCACGCGACCGATGCGCACCGATGCCATTTTTCGTATTTATTCAATGACAAAAACGATCGCGAGCGTCGCGGTGCTGATGCTGCTCGAAGAAGGCAAGCTCGCGCTCGACGAACCGGTCGACCGCTTTCTGCCGGCGTTCGCGAACGCGCAGGTGTATGCCGGCGGCACGCCGGATGCGCCGCAGCTGCGCAAGCCCGCGCGACCCGTCACGATCCGTCATCTGCTGACGCACACGGCGGGATTCGCCACCGTTTCCGGCGAGCCCGCGACCGAACTCCTCGAACGCGCGAAGCTGCGCGAAGCCACAGATCTCGCGGACTACGCCGCCCGCGCCGCGACCGTACCGCTCGGCGCCGATCCCGGTACGCGGTTTCGCTACGACGGTGTCAACACCGAGATCGCCGGCCGCATCGTCGAGGTCGTGTCGGGCAAGCCGTTCGACGCGTTTCTGCGCGAGCGCGTGTTCGCGCCGCTCGGCTTGCGCGACACCGGTTTTTCCGTCGACGTCGGCGCGCGTCCGCGCGTGCCTGACTTCACGACGACCGATGCCGACGGCCGTCTCGCGCTGGCCGATCACGTCACCGCGCGCGAGCCCGGCGTGCGCCTCGCCGCGTACGCGAGCGGTGCCGGCGGGCTGTATTCGACGGCCGCGGACTATTGGCGTTTTTCCCAAATGCTGCTCGACGGCGGCAAGCCCCTGCTCGGGCGCAAAACCGTCGAGCTCATGATGCACAATCACCTGATGCAGGCGGATCTGTCGATCATCGGGTTGTACGACGGCGAAGGCTTCGGCCTCGGCGGTTCGGTGGTGCTCGACGCCGGCCGCCGGGGGCGGCTCGGTTCGGCCGGCCAGTTCGGCTGGTCGGGCGCGTCGTCGACGTACTACACGATCGACCCGGCGGAAGATCTCGTCGCGATACTGATGCTGCAGTACCTGCCCTCGGGCGGCGCGCACGACCTGCCGAAGCTGCAGCATCGCTACTACAACCTCGTGTATCAGGCACTGCAATGACCCCAAAACGCGACACGATCCTCGTCGCCGGTTCGGCCAATCTCGATTTCGTCGTGCGCGCGCCGCACGTGCCGGCGCCCGGCGAAACGGTGCTCGGCGGCGAATTCACCACGTTTCCCGGCGGCAAGGGCGCGAACCAGGCCGTGGCCGCGTCGCGCGCCGGCGGCGCGCGCACGCGCATGCTCGTGGCGCTCGGCGACGATCCGTACGCCGAACCGCTCGAACGCTCGCTGCGCGACGCCGGCGTCGAACCGCAGATCGTGCGCTCGCAGAATCACGCCACCGGCATCGCCTTCATCGTCGTCTCCGACGCGGCCGAAAACGCGATCACCGTCGCGCCGGGCGCGAACCTCGCGCTGCGCGCGCAGGACCTGCCCGCGCTCGATCGCGTCAGCCATCTGCTGCTGCAGCTCGAGACGCCGCGCGCCGTCGTCGAAGCCTATGCGCAGGCCGCACGCGCGGCCGGCGTGAAAGTCGTACTGAACGCGGCGCCCGCGCGACCGCTGCCGCAATCGCTGCTTGCCGCCGTCGACGTGCTGATCGTCAACGAGGGCGAGCTCGCGGCGCTCGGCGGCGACACCGGCACGCTCGCGCAGCGCCTCGCGCACGTCGCGCACACGAGCGGCACCGCCACCGTCATCGTCACGCTCGGCGTGCGCGGCGCCTGCGCGCGCGTCGGCGACGAGTACGTGCTGCAGCCGTCGTTTCCCGTCGTGCCGGTCGACACCACCGGCGCCGGCGACACGTTCTGCGGCGCGTTCGTCGCCTCGCTCGCCCGCGGCGCCGATACGCCCGCCGCCTTGCGCTTCGCCAGCGCGGCCGGCGCGCTCGCCTGCACGAAACTCGGTGCGCAGACCGGCGTGCCGCACCGCGCCGACGTCGACGCGATGCTGGCCGCCATGCGCGACGACAGCACCGCCCGCGCCGAACTCGCCGCCTACTGCGGCCTCTTCTGAACCCAAGACGATGAACCCCGAAGACCCGCACGACCGACCGCCCGTCCGTACCGAGTACAAGTTTTCGCACGTCACGACGCAGCGCTACCTGCCGACGCCCGGCAAGGCGCCGGGCTGGCCGTTCGCCGAAATCGGGCACTGGAAGATGGACGTCGACGGCACCGCCGACGACTGGATTCGCGAACTCGTCGACTGGCGCCGCGAGCACCTCACGCGCCTGGGCTACGACGACGCGTTGTATCGCCGGCCCGAATTGCAATGGTCGCAGCGCAACTTCGTGCACGTGCAGATGATGGTCGAGGACCGCCTGTTCTACGATCCGGTCGCCGGACGCTATACGGTCGACCGCTATCTCGACGATCTCGTCGCGCGCTACGGCGGCGTCGACAGCGTGCTGATGTGGTACGTGTACCCGAACATCGGCGTCGACGACCGCAACCAGTTCGACCTCGCGCGCGACCTGCCCGGCGGCATCGACGGTCTGCGCGGCGCGATCGCCGATTTCCATCGCCGCGGCGTGAAAGTGTTCCTGCCGACGATGCCCTGGGACAACGGCACGCGCGACGAAGGGCGGCCCGACTGGCATGCGATCGCCGACCTCGTCGTCGCCGTCGGCGCCGACGGCATCAACGGCGACACCTACAACGGCGTGCCGCGCGCGTTCTTCGACGCGTGCGACGCGCGCGGCCGCGCCGTCGTCGTGCAGCCCGAATCGACGATCAGCGCCGAAGAGGCGCTGATCTGGAACCTGCAGAGCTGGGGCAAGAAGGTTCCGACCGACGTCGTGCCGTCGGTGGCGAAGTTCAAATGGCTCGAACCGCGCCACATGATCAACTACGAAAACCGCTGGGGCCGCGACCGCACGAACGACCTGCAGTACGTGTTCTTCAACGGCATCGGCTACAACGCGTGGGAAAACGTCTGGGGCATCTGGAACGGCTTCACGCCGCGCGACGCCGAAACGCTGCGCCGCATCGCAACGATCTATCGCGCGCTGCCGCAGCTCATGGTCAGCGCCGACTGGCGCCCGTACGCGCGCACCTTGCAGGCCGGCGTGTTCGCGAGCCGCTTTCCGAAGGACGGCCGTGCGCTGTGGACGATCGTCAACCGCAACGAATACGCGATCGACGGCGAGATCGTCGCCGTCGAGCATGCGAAAGGCCGGCGCTACTACGACGTGTGGCACGGCGTGCCGCTCGATCCGCGCATCGTCGGCGACCGCGCGATCTTCGAATTTTCGATCGAGCCGCGCGGCTACGGCGCGCTGCTCGCGATCGACGCGAACGTGCCGCACGACGACGTGCCGGCACTGCTCGAGCGCATGCGCGAGCTTTCGCGCACGCCCCTCGCCGCGCTGTCGCACGAATGGAAACCGCTGCCGCAGGAGCTCGTCGCGATCGAACGCACCGCGCCGGTCGCGCAACCGCCCGACGGCATGGTCGCGATACCCGGCGGCGAATTCGAATTCGTCGTCACCGGCGTCGAAATCGAAGGCCAGACCTGGGCCGGCCTGGACGTGCAGTACCCGTGGGAGTCGATCGCGAGGCGCCATCATCGCCGCCGCATGACGATCGCGCCGTTCCATATCGACCGCACGCCGGTGACGAACCGGCAGTTCCACCGCTTCGTGACGGCGACCGACTACCGCCCGCGCGACGCGCACCACTTTTTGAAACATTGGAAAAACGGCGCACCGCCGCCGGGCTGGGACGACAAGCCGGTGACGTGGGTGTCGCTCGACGACGCACGTGCCTACGCGCGCTGGGCCGGCAAGCGCCTGCCGCACGAATGGGAGTGGCAGTACGCCGCGCAAGGCACCGACGGCCGCCGCTATCCGTGGGGCGATGCGTGGAACGACGCGCTCGTTCCGAAGCGCAACCACGGCCGGACGCTGCAGCCGCCCGCCGACGTCGGCGCGCATCCCGACGCCGCGAGCCCGTTCGGCGTGCTCGACCTCGTCGGCAACGTGTGGCAGTGGACCGATGAGTACCGCGACGCGCACACGCGCGCGGCCGTGCTGCGCGGCGGCTCGTCGTACGTGCCGCAGACGTCGCACTGGTATTTCCCGCAGGCGTGGCGGCTCGACCAGCACGGCAAATACCTGCTGATGGCGCCGGGCAAGGACCGCTCCGGCATGATCGGCTTCCGCTGCGTGGCGGACGCGCCGTGAGCGCGCGCGTCGAACTGCGCGGCGTGCTCGGCGACGCGCTCGCGGCGAACCTCGCCGGACGCCTGACGCATTTCATCGAAGGCCCGGCCAGCCCCGCGATCGCGCTGTTCGACGCGGTGCATCGCGACGCGAACCGCGAAGGCGACTGGTACGGCGAACACGCCGGCAAATGGCTGTGCGCGGCGGCGAAGGCCGTGGCGCGCAGCAACGATGCGACACTGCGCGCGAACCTCGCCGCCGTCGCCGATCACCTCGTCGCGCTGCAGGGCGACGACGGCTACCTCGGCACGTATGCGCCCGAGCGCCGCTTCATGCAGCGCCAGCCGCCGAAGCCGGGTACGTGGGACGGCGCGCCGAGCGTGCGCACGTGGGACGTCTGGGTGCACGCATATCTCGTGCTCGGCCTCGTCGAAACGCATCGCACGCTTGGCGACGCTCGCTACCTCGACGCCGCGCGGCGCATCGGCGATCTCGCGCTCGCGACCTTGCGCGGCGGCATCGACGTGTGCGATCTCGGCAACCACCACGGCCTGTCGGCGACGGTGCTGCTCGACGCGGCGATGGAACTGCACGCCGCGACGCGCGAGGCGCGCTGGCTCGATCTCGCGACGCTCGTGCTCGAACAGGCCGACCGCTGTCGCGACCTGCAACTGCTGACGAAACTCGTCGCCGGCGCCGACGCCGCCGACATCGCTACGGGCAAGGCGTACCAGCTGCTGTGGAATCTCGTCGGCCTGACCAAGCTCTCGCGCGCGACCGGCAATCGCGAAGTGCTCGATGCGATCGAGAACCTCTGGCACGGCGTGCGCGAGCATCACCTGACGCTCGGCGGCGGTCCGTGGGGCGGCGTCGCGCATCGCTCGCGCGAGGTGTTCAATGCGCCGGGCGCGTTCAGTCCGCAGGGCTATGTCGAAACCTGCTCGACGCTCGCGTGGATCCAGCTCAATCGCGAACTCCTGAAGACGACCGGCAAGGCGCGCTACGCCGAGGAAATCGAACGCAGCGCGTACAACGACCTGCTCGCCGCGCAGGCGCCCGACGGCCAGGACTGGTGCTACTACGTGTTTCCGAACGGCCGGCGCGTGCATACGACGTACTGGCGCTGCTGCAAGTCGAGCGGCGCGATGGCGCTCGAAGAACTGCCGGCGATCGCCTATGACGTCGACGAACGCGACGTCGTGTCCGTGAACCTCATCGGCGCGAGCCGAGCGACGCTCGCGCTCGCCGACGGCACCGGCATCACCTTGGAACAATTCACCGAGTATCCGTTCGACGGCCGCGTACAGCTGCGCGTCGCGCCGGAACGTCCGGCGCGCTTCGTGCTGCGCGTGCGCATTCCGGCGTGGGCCGACGACGCGCATGCCTACGTCGACGGCGAACGGATCGGCGGCGAGGCGCCCGGCGAATGGCTCGTTCTCGACCGGCAATGGCGCGAATGCGACGTCGTCGCGCTCACGCTGCCGATGACGCCGCGCTGGCACCGGCGCGCCAACCGCAACGTGCAGGAATCGCGTGCGCCGGACGGCAGCGCCGTACGCCAGACGGTGCTCGACGATCGCTATGCGGCGATCGTGCGCGGCCCTCTCGTCTACGCCACGGGGCTCGTCGACGGCTACAAGACGCAGGAAACGATCCGCGCGCCGGACGACGCCGCGCTGCGCGTCGAGCCGCGCGACGGCGGCGCGCCGGCGGTCGTGTACGAATCGGACGATCGGACGCCGCTCGTGTTCGAGCCGTATTACGCCGCCGGCGGACGCACGCACGGCGCGTGGCGACTGACCTGGCTGGCGCTCGCGCCGCAGCCGCCGGAAGACGACGCGTGAGCGCGCGGCGTCGTAGTTTTTGTCGTCTGAGAAACTACGTTCGTCGACTGTTTCGCGCGCGCGCCGATGTGGAGACTAGCGCTGCCAGAGGATGGCAGCCGCAGGATTCGAACCATGACCGCTAGCCCATTCACGCACGTCGAACGCCGCGGCCCGCCCGGCCCGCTGTCCGGCGTGCGCGTGCTCGACCTGTCGGCGTACATCGCGGGTCCCTACGGCTGCACACTTCTCGCCGACCAGGGCGCGCAGGTGGTCAAGATCGAACCGCCCGACGGCGACAACCTGCGCAAGTATCCGTCGACGCTCGAGGCCGAGAGCCGCGCGTTTCTAGGCGTCAACCGTTCGAAGATCGGCGTCACGCTCGATCTCAAATCGCCGCACGGTCTCGCCGCGCTGCTCCGGCTCGTGCGCGAAGCCGACGTGCTCGTCCACAATTTCCGGCCGAGCGTGCCGAAGCGGCTCGGCATCGACGCCGACCGCCTCGCCGCGATCAATCCGCGCCTGATCTATTGCGCGGTGACCGGCTACGGCGAGCGCGGACCGATGAAGGACAAGGCCGGCTACGACCAGGTGCTGCAGACGATGGCCGGCATCGCGGTGCTGCAGGGCCGGCGCGGCGGCACGCCGGAAATCGTGTACGGCTCGGTCGTCGACTACTACGCCGCGGCGCTCGTCGCGAGCGGCGTCGCCTCCGCGCTGTACGAGCGCGAGAAGAGCGGTCGCGGACAGGTCGTCGGCGTGTCGCTGCTGCGCGCGGCGCTGACGATGCAGTCGGCGCGCCTGATCTGGGCGCAGGGCGAACCGCTCGACGTCGGGCGCGACATGCACTCGGGCGGCGTCACCGGCATCCATCCGGCCAAAGAGGGACATCTGTACTTGTCCGCCAACACGCCGCATTTCTGGAAGGCGCTGTGCGACAAGACCGGCCTTGCAGCCCTTGCCGCCGACGAGCGCTACGACAGCGTGCGCAAGCGCGCGCAGCGCGCCGCCGAGATCGTGCCGCAGCTGCGCGAAGCGCTGCTCGCGCGCACGGCCGAAGAATGGGAAGCGCTGTTCGGCGACGACGTGCCGTGCGCGGCGGCGCGACGCGTCGAAGACATGTTCGACCACCCGCAGGTGGAAGCCGAGGCGATGATCGCGACCGTGCCGCATCCGGTCGTCGGCAGCTATCGCGGACTGACGCGACCGGTCACGTTCAGCCGCACGCCGGGGCCGGAACCGTTTGCGGCGCCGACGTTGGGGCAGCACAACGCGGTGATGAACGACACGAAAGCGGACACGAACGTCATCTGATCGCCGCACACCGGGCGATATCCGACTCCGTGCGTATTGTGCGCGTCACCGCGCGAAGCTAGCCTCGTGCGACCCTGACACGGATGGCACCGCGATGTCCGAACCGACGCTCAAGCGTGCCCTCGGCACGATCGTGTTCAAGGCGCTGATCGCGCTGTTTCTCTTGCCGGGCCTGACGCTCGGCGTCGCACGGTGGATACGGCACGACGCCGACATCGACATCAAGGCGCAGATCGCGCAGTCGATCGCGCAGAGCACGAAGATGTCGGCGGACGAACGCGCCGCCGCAACCGCGTTCTACGCCGCGTCGACGCCGTCGGCATCGTGCTACGACGACTCGCCCGCGCTGGCGCAGCTGCGCGCCGGCGTGTGCGAACCCTATTCGCCGCTGTGGCAGTTCGTCACGACCGAGCGCGTCGCGTTCGCGACCGTCGCCGGCAACGTGCTGCTGCTCGTCGTGCTCGCCGGCCTCGGCGCGCTGGCGTTCTCCAACCGCGCGGCGCAATACGCGAGCTTCGTGTTCGGCTGGCGCCTGCTCACCGTCACGGGCGCCGCGCAGATCGTCCTGCAAGGCGCATTCGCCGTGTGGCTGTCGTTCTGGATCACGGCGCACTTTTTCCACGTGTACATCATGAAGCTGATTCTCATCGTCGCGCTCGTCGCGGCGGTGGCGGTGTGGACCGCGCTCGTCGCGATCTTCCGCCGCGTGCCGCGAGGCAACGAGGTGCAGGGCCGGCTGCTCGCGCCGGAAGAAGCGCCGGCGTTGTGGACGCGCATCCGCGATTTCGCGAGCCGCCTCGGCACCGCGCCGCCGGCGCAGATCGTCGCCGGCATCGACGCGAACTTCTTCGTCACCGAAATGCCGCTCAAGGTGGGCGACCGCGAAACGCGGGGCCGCACGCTGTTCGTCAGCCTGCCGCTGCTGCGGCAGCTCGACAGCGACGAGGCGAACGCCGTGTTCGCGCACGAACTGGGTCACTTCGCCGGCGGCGACACGGCGAACTCCGCGGCGCTCGGCCCGAAGCTGTCGCAGTACGACTACTACAACGCGCAGCTGCGCCAGGGCGGCGTGGCGATCGTCGCGTCGTGGCTGCTCGACCTGTACCGCGTGATCTTCGAGATCGCGCTGCAGCAGTCGAGCCGCCGGCGCGAATTCGCGGCCGACGGCGTGGCGGCGGAGCTGACGTCGCCGCAGGCGGTGGTGCGCGCGCTCGTCAAGGTCGCCGCATACGCGCAGTACCGCCATCGCGTCGAACACGGCCTGTTCTCGCACAACGAGCGGCACGGCGAAGACATCGGCATCGCGCAGCGCGTGGCCACGGGGCTCGCCGCGTTCGGGCAGTCGCCCGAATTCGCCGACGCGATGCGCGCGGCCGACATGCCGCATCCGTTCGACTCGCATCCGCCGCTCGCACAGCGCATGCACAACGTCGGCTACGTGCTCGAAGAACGGCACTTCGCCGATGTCGTGTGCGCGACCGCGATCGCGCCGTGGACGAACGACATCGTCGGTGCCGACGCCATGGAGCGCGAGCAGTGGCAGGCGTTCGAGCGCGAGTTCGCGCAGGCGCACGAAGAAACGCTGGCCTATCGGTACGAACCGCAGACTGACGAAGAGCGCGCGCTGGTGCTGCGCTACTTTCCGCCGGAGCGCTTCGCGCTGAAGAAGGACGAGACGATCGTCGTGACGTACGCGGGTCTGGAACTGCCGGGCCATCGCGAACCGCTGGACTGGGACCGCGTCGTCAACATCGAATACGAAGACGCGACGCTCGGCGGCGACAAACTGAAGCTGCACCACCCCGAACGCGGCTGGCTCGGCGCGAAGACGACGAAGGTGTCGCTCGCGTTCGCGGGCAAGGACCGCGAACGGTTCAAGCAGACGCTCGGCCGCTATTGGCACCGGCATCGGGTGATGCGGGCGCAGCAGCAGGCTCAGGCGGTGGAGGCGGCGCGTGTGTAAAAGTGCGATCGTCTCTCAATCAACTGAAGTACGAAATGCTCAAGTAGCTATGTCAAGACAACGGCGCAACGAGGCAATGCCTGTCCGGTTAGGTTCTTTTTCCTTTTCGAGAATCTCGATGGCTGCGCTTATTTCGCCTTTTAGGCCCGTTTTGCGGTCGCGCTCGACCGCGATGCATCCCAAGTTTGCGCGCACGTCGACTTGACTGCCGATGTTGTTGTCGCGCTCGTATGTGGCCAATGCCATGCGGAGCATGACTTCAGCTTCGTCGTATCGGCGTTGATCACGCAAAACCCATCCGAGTTCCTGCCGCAAGAACGCCAGCATATGGGCATCTGGTGACATGCTTTTTGTTCCGATCGCAACCGCACGCTCCAGATATGGCAGGCCTTCTTCAACACGGCCCATATCCACGAGAATCGCTCCGATGTTGTGCTCGATTCTCGCCGAATTCGGAGTTTCGCCGTATGCACGACGCAAAGTCGCAAGCGCCTTCATGAGGATCCTGACGCTACCCTCGTTGTCGCCACGCCGATGATAAATCGTCGCCAACGTATTCATCGCTGTTGTTATTCTGCTTGAATTTTCACCATAAATTCGAGCAATGGCCGACACCGCATCTTCGGCGTATTTTTCGGCGCGATCGAAATCTCCGCGAGTACGCCAATAGATTGCGACTGCAACGAGCAGATCTCCATAGAGCGGATCATCCCGGTTGAGGCCTCCCATGTCCTGAGGCAGGTATTTTGCGAGCAACTTCTCGCCCTCGATACCGGGCAACCTGATCGCCAGTCGTACAGCGACTCGAACAATTCGCGAATCACCGAGCGCGACCTCTTTTTCCAACAGTGCAAGTGCGTCTCTCAGTACCTGTGTCGCTTCCTTGTTCCGCGCCAACGCATACAACGTCACCGCGCGCTGTACCGCGAACTCTGCCCGCCAACTGACGTCCATTTGATCGGCCAGCGCAAGAGCGCGCTCCTCGTACTTCAACGCTTCGGCGTAACGACCGAACTCATTCTCCAATCGAATCAACGTCGCAAGATTTGACGCGAGTTCGCGACCTGGCGGCGACGGGAGATTTTCAAGCAATGCAAGCGACTCGCGTGCCGCCAGATACCCACCTTGCAAATCGTCCAACGAGAACGACGCCTCCGCGATCGCCGCCAACATCGCCGCCTTCAACTGCGGCTGCTCCGTCAGCGCCTCACCAAGCTGCTGCCGACCGCGTTCAAGCAACTGCCGCGCTGTCACTTCGCGACCACGCGCTTCCTCCGGTTTCGCCGCGTTGAACAAACCAACGACGAAGTCGGTGACTTGCAGCGCCCGCGCACGCTCGAGCTGCGCCTGGTCGCGCTCGTGCACGAGCCGCTCGTTCTGCCGCAACGTGAAGACGCCGAAGCCGATCACGCTCAGCGCCAACACCGCCGTCAGCGCGACGGGCAGCGCATTGCGCCGCACGAACAATCGCGCGCGATAGCCGCGCTCCCCGGCGCGGATCGAGATCGGCCGCGTTGCGAGATACGCCGCCACGTCGGCGTCGAGGTCGGCGACCGACGCGTAGCGTTCGTGCGGGGCCTTGGCCAGAGCCTTCGCGACGATCGCGTCGATGTCGCCGCGCAGTTGCCGACGCCGCTCGGGCGCCGCTTCGCTCGGCAACCGCGGTGCGTCGTGCAGCACACGCTCGACCAGCACCGACGCGTCGCCGTCGAACGGCAGGCTGCCGCCCGCGAGTTCGCACAGCAGCACGCCTAGCGCGTAGACGTCGGTCGCGACGCTGGTCGGCTGGCCGAGGAACTGCTCCGGCGCCGCGCTGCGCGGCGACAGGAAGCGGCGCTCGGCGTCGGCCGCCTCGACGCCGAGCGTCGTCGCGATGCCGAAGTCGACGAGCTTGGGCTGCCCGTCGTCGGTCACGAGGATGTTGCCGGCCTTGAGGTCGCAATGGACGACGAGGTTCGCATGCGCGTACTGCACGGCCGCGCAGACCTCGCGGAACAACCGCAACCGGTCGACCAGCGCGAGCCGACGTTCGTCGCACCAGCGCGTGATCGGCAGGCCGTTGACGTATTCCATCGCGAAATACGGGATGCCGCCGGGGTCCTCGCCCGCGTCGATCAGGCGGGCAATGTTCGCGTGTTCCAACGTCGCGAGCAGACGCCTTTCGCGCGCCAGGCGCGCCGACGCATCGGCGTCCAGATGGCCCGACGCCACGAGCTTGAGCGCGACGCGCTGCGCGACCTTGCCGTCGTGCCGCTCGGCGAGGTACACCACGCCCATACCGCCGCGACCGATTTCCTCGACCACCGCGAACGCGCCGAAGCGGCGTCCGCGCACAACCCCGCTCGCGAGCCGGTCGAGCGCCGCGTGGACGTCGCGCAGCATCGGATCGTCGCGCGTTTCGGCATAGTCTGCGTCGGCCGCGAGCAGCGATTCGACGAAGCGTCGCAGCTCGGCATCGCCGCCGCATTGCGTGTCGAGCGCCATGGCACGCTCATGCGCCGGCAGCGCGACGAGGTCGGAGAACAGGTCTTTGGCGCGCGCCCAGCGGTCTGCTCGCGCGGCTGCGGTGTCGTCGTTGGGGGTCATCACGCAGATGTAGCGCGACGCGGCCGGTATCGCAACGGACTCGTGCGGCGCCCCGCATTTTCATCCCGCACGCGCAATGGCGAAGAGGCCGCATAGACGATGACGGCGCGCGGGATACCGGAGTTGTTGGCGCTGCCCGCGCCCGGATATACAATGCCGATGTATATCCACGCCGGGAGCGATTCATGCAAGTCGCCAAATGGGGCAACAGTCTCGCCGTACGCCTGCCGGCCAGCGTTGTCGAAGCGCTGGAATTGCGCGAAGGCGACGATATCGAAATTCTCGTCGCCGGTGCACGCACCTTCGCGGTCAGCAAGAAGCCCGGGGACGCACAGCGGCTGGCGCGTCTGCGCGAGTTCCGCGGCACGCTGCCCGCGGATTTCAAGTTCAGCCGCGAGAAGGCGAACGAGCGTGGCTAGGACAGCCGATTTCATCGACAGCAACGTGCTCCTCTACCTGCTGTCGGCGAACGATGCGAAGGCCGATCGCGCGGAAGCACTGTTGCAACGCCGGCCGATCGTCAGCGTGCAGGTGCTCAACGAAGT
Source organism: Tahibacter soli (assembly GCF_025717065.2). GTDB lineage: Bacteria > Pseudomonadota > Gammaproteobacteria > Xanthomonadales > Rhodanobacteraceae > Tahibacter > Tahibacter soli. The sequence goes on from NZ_JAOVZO020000019.1 coordinate 378,546, forward strand.
CACAAACGTCTGTCGTCGCAAACTTCGCATGGAGTGGCCGCAGATCGATCAGTTCCTGGAACTCGCGAGAAGTTTCTGCAAGGTCGTTCCCCTGACCGTCGAAGTACACGACCGCGCTCGGGAACTCGCGCAACGGTACAGCCTGTCGTTCTACGACGCCTGCGTCGTAGCGGCGGCGCTGATCGCCGGTTGCCGGACGTTGCACACGGAGGACATGCAGCACGGGCTGGTGCTCGACGAAAGCATGGCGCTGAACAATCCGTTCGCCGCCGACGCGAACTGACGCGCCACACGCCCATCGCCGCACCGGAAACGCCGGCAGCGACCCCGTGATCGTCATGACGATCACGGGGTCGCCCGCAAGCGCAGACGATCCGGCGATGCCCTGCGAGGCGGCGCGGGGGTAACGGCGCCGCCCGTCGGCACACGGATCGGCAAAGCGCGCGCCTACCATGCCTTGGCCAGACACCGGCGCAGGGAGCCGTGGTCGCCGCGGGGACAGCGATGCCTGCGAGCCGGAACTACGACCGGACTTGTCGTGCCGACGTCGCGCAACGCTACTGCGGCGAGCATACCGATTCTCTCACCCGGCCCCGCGCACGCGTGTCAACGCAGCGCAAACGCCAGCAGCGACCCCGCGATCGTCGCGACGATCACGCTGTCGCCCGCGAGCGCCGGCGATCCGGCGATGCCCCACTGGTGTCCGCCTGTATCGGCGAGCGGATGGCGCGCAACGATGCGACCCGTCTTGCGGTCGAGCACCGTGAAGCTCGCGCGATGCTTGACGAAGTATGGCGTGCCGCCGGCCGCGCCGACGTAGATGCGATTCGCCGTCACGAGCGGGGTTCCCCATGTCCATCCGTATACATCGCTGCGCCACAGCACGCGCCCGTCGGCCGGGTCGATCGCGCTGACGCGGCGCAGGTCGGACGAACCGACGTAGATCGTGCCGTCGACGACGACCGGTGTCGATTCGACCCACGAGCCCCAGAAGAACAGACGCCACTTCGTTTCGCCGGTTGCGGCATCGAGCGACAACAGACCCGCGCCGCGGTTGCCGACGAGCACGCGATCGCCGTGCACGACCGGCGCGGCGTCGACTTCCGCGCCGGTGTCCGCGCGCCACGCCTCGCGGCCGGTCTTGCTCTCGAGCGCGTAGACGAAATGATCGGCGCTGCCGACGTAGACGCGGTCGCCGGCCGCGGCGGCGGCGTTGCGGATGCGCCCGCGCGTGTCGAAGCGCCAGCGCCGTTCGCCTTTCGCGGCGTCGACGGCATGAAAGCCGCCGTCGGCGGCGCCGACGTAGACGGTGCCGTCGGCGACGACCGGCTGCGCGCCCTGCCAGTCCCAGTCGTACACCGTGGGATGCGGAAGTATACGTGTAGCTTCTTCGTCGCCGAGCCGGTAGCGCCAGCGCTCCTTGCCGGTGGCGCGGTCGAGGCGAAACAGCAGGCCGTTGTCGGCCGCGACGTAGACCGCGTCGCCCGCGACGGCGACGCTGCCGAAGATCGCGCGGCCGGCCGTGAACGTCCACACCGGTTTTCCGTCACGCGTATCGACCGCGTTGACGATGCCGCCGGTCGTGCCGACGTAGGCGACGCCGTCGACGACGACCGGCGATGCGTAGACCTGCCCGCCCAGACGCGTTTCCCAGCGCGGCGCGGGACCGGCCGGCACTTTCGGCGGCGCGGCTTCCACCGGCAGCTTCGCCGCGCGCTTGAACACGGCCGGGCTGTTGGGTCCGGGATACGTGCCGCGCAGCGTGTCGCCGTCGAGTTCGAGCGACAGATACAGACCCTCGTGCGCGACGCGGTTGCCGTCCCGCACGACCTCGCCGCCGGGTTCGGCGCCGAAATAGTTCGACACCGGCTGCGTCAGTTTCAGCGCGAGCTTGCCGTCGGCGCCGCGGACGAATTCGAGCCCCACGTCGATCTTTTCGCGCACCGAGCCCGCGGTGCCGATCCAGCGGCCGACGACCGGATCGTCGGCGGCGACGCCGTCCGCGGCGAAAAGAAACGTTGCGAGAACCGCCGGCGCGACCGCGCGTGCAACACGCAGGCAAAACCTCAGTGTCGATCGCATGCAATGCATGATCGTCCTCCCCTTCGCCTCGTCGTTCGTCGCCGCGCAGCCGCGCCGGCGCCCTCGGCGACACGGTAGAACCGCGCAACGAACGACACGCGTGCCGACGGGCACGGCAACGTTGCGGAAATCGCGCAGATGCGCGCGGGCGGCCGCGCTACGCGCCGGAACGCGATGCAACTATTCCACATAGCGCAATGTCACCAGCGACGGCAACAAAAATTATTTATACATGTGGCTTGATGGACCGTCGTCCGCGCGGCGCCCGGCGCACCCTGAAGCCGGGTTCGCCGCACGGGCGACGTCCATCCATCGAAGGGAGAACCGATCATGCAACGCAACGCCCTGCAGTACCTGCGCGGATGCCGTCGCGCGCTCGCCGCGACAGCCCTCGCGCTGTGCATTCCATTCGCCTTCGCGCACGAACACGCCGCGCCGGCGGCGCCCGCCGCGGTCACGCTCGAAGGCCAGCTCGAATTCTTCGACCGCAAGACGTCGCCGGCCGATATCGCCGGCTGGTACGCGAACGCCGGTTCGCTGGTCGCGTTTCGCGTCGAAAGCTGGAACGCGAGCCGGCGCAGCGCGTTCGGCGAAACGCCCGACAAGGTGACCGTGCGCATCGAAGTGAACGGCTCGGCCATCGATCACGAGTTCGACTACACGCAGCAGGCGGTGAAGATCGACGGCCACGCGAGCAAGCTCGAAGCCGACGACGTGCAGGTGCTGCGCACGTTCTATCCGATGCTGGAGAAGGCGCTGTACGAAACCGCGCGCGGCGCGACGCTGCCGAACGCGCAGGACGCGCTGCACCGCATCGCGACGATGTACAGCGAGGCGCCCGTCGGCGCGGTGATCGGACAGCGCACGGTGACCGCGCCGGCGGTGTCGGGCACCGAACCGGAAGGCCGGCGGCGCAGCATCGTGCCCGGCGCGCACGCCGCAGCGCCGATGCAGGCGCTCGCGGGCGAAGCCTGCCAGGTCGACGGCGGCGACGGCATCACGAATCTGTCCAATCCCTGCAGCGCCGAACGCTGGCGCGATGCGTACCACGACGCCGACCACTGCTACTGGAGCACGTACGAGGCCTACGGCGAAAATCAGGCGAGCTGCCAGGGCCGCTGCGGCGCCGGCTGCGGTTGGCTCGGCGGTCGCGGCGCGTGGACCGTCGACTGCCACGACCACGACATGTGCGAGACGTACCACGACGCGAACTGCGGCGACGAATGGGACGAAGCCGCGAACGACTATCTGCTCGGCATCAATCGCTGCTGACGCCGCACGTAGATCCGCTCTCCCGGCAAGCCGGGAGAGCGGATTATCAGGACGCCTACTGCTCGAAGCCGTTCTTGAAGATCAGATCGCCCGCGCACGCGGCGGGACCGACGGTGCAGATCGCCGGCGCGAAGCCCGACGTCAGCACCGTGCCGTTCGCGATGACCGGCTGGTTGACCGAGTGCGCCGTCAGCGCCGTGCCGTGGTCGGCGTTCTGCCAGCCGATCGTCGCGCTGCTGCCGTTCGCCGCCGCGGCGTTCTTGTAGACGAGGTCGAACACGTTCGAGCCTTCGCGGAACAGCACCGCGACGTCCACCGCGGTCGACGTGCCGACGAGCACCGCGCGCCACTCGACCTTCCAGACGCGGTTCGGCGCCGTGCCGGTCAGCTCGGTGAACACACCCTTGCCGGTACCGCTGGTGTCGATGTCGTCCCAGTACACGAACAGCGTCGGCGCGTTGACCGGGAACACGCCCGAACCGCCGCCGGAACCGAACGCCGGCAGCGGCGTATTGCCCCACGCCTCGGTGCCGCCGGCCGCGACGAACTGGATGTTGCCGTTCGTGCTGACGCTGATCGTGCTGCCGCCGGTCACCGGCGTGTTGAGGATCGAGAAATTGAAGCCGGCCGGCACCGTGAGCGGCGCGACCGCATCGTCGGCACGGCTGCCGGGGAGGAGCGTGCCCGTCGTCGTGATCGTGCCGCCGGTCGCCGCGGTGAAGTTGTAGTTCGTACCGGCGGCGCGGCCGACCGGCAAGCTGAAGTTCACAATGCGAGGCGAACCGCCGCCGGAATAGGTGATCGTCTGCGTCAGGTCGATCGTGCCGTAGCACGCGAGACCCGGATCGGTGCCGATCTGATACGCCGTCGTGTTCGTGCCGGTCGCCGCCGCGGCGAGGTTCGCGTACGGCGACGTGCCTTGCGTGATCGTCACGCCCGGCGTCGTCGTGGTCAGCGTGCTCGCGATCGCGGTCGCGCCGCTCGCGCCTTCGTTCTGCAGCGACACCGTCGCGGCATTGCATTCGCCCGGCTCGATCAGGTTGTTGCCGGTGTCGACCGTCGCGCCGCGGAAGTTGAGCAGCGGCTCGGGCGTCGTCACCTGCGCGACGAATTCCCTCGTCTCGGTTGCGCCGCAGGTGTCGGCGGCGCTCGCGCGGATCTTGTAGTAGCCGTACGTCGTCGACGCCGTCGTCGTGACGCTGACGGTACCGTCGGTCGCGATCGACACCGTGCCGCCGCCCGGCAGCGTCGTCGGCGATACCGAGACGCCGACGTAGTTGTTGTTCGCATCGGCCGGCGCCGCCGCCGGCACGACCGTCGCGGACGCGCTGCGCGTGAGGATGCGGTCCGCATACGCACCAAGCGTCGGCGCCTTGTTCGATCCCGCCGCGATGTTGACGAAGCTCGACGTCGTCGAACCCGCCGTGTCGGTCACCGTCAAGAGGACCGGATAGATCTTCGTGCCGCTGGTCGGCGCGACGAGCGAGCACGACGCCTGCGCGGTGACGCGGATCGTGCCGGCGTTGTTGACGACCGACGCGGTGATTTCCTGCGGCACCTGGGACAGCGCGACGGTCAGCGCGCCCGCCGCATCCTGCGTATCGGTGACGGTGGCGACGTCGGCCGCCACGGCCGGGCTGCCCTGCGCGACGGTGACCGGACCGGTGACGGTGATCGACGGCGCCGTGTTGACGCCCGCCGTGATCGTGAAGTTCGCGTCGGAAATATCGAAGTACACATTGCCGACCGCCGACACGCGCACGCGCGCCTGCGACGTCGCGGCCGTGTTGGCCGGAATCGTCACGTTCGCGCTGCCGTTGTTCGGCACGCTCGGCGCGAGCGTCACCGGCCAGGTGTAGCCGCCGTCGAGCGACAGTGAGATCGCGACGTTCGCCGTGTTGATCGGCGCGACGTCCGTGCTCGCGACGCTCCACGTCACGGTCTGCGCGCTGCCCGCGGCCCAGCTCACGGCCGTGTTCGGGGCGGTCACGGCGAACGGTCCGGCGGTGGCGACCGTCGTGACGGCCGTCGTGGTTTCGTTCGTGCCGCCGCCGCCGGCGCGGTTGTCGCGCACCGTGGCACGGAAGTTCATCGTGCGGGCCGTCGTCGGCAGCAGTTCGCCGGTGTAGCGCGCCGGCGTCGTCGTGCCCGGCAGCGGTGCGGTTGCCGGCACCACGTTCGCATTGTTCAAAATGTAGCGCAGGCTCGGGAACGTGCGCGACGGGCTCGTGGTCGGGTCGAACGAACGGAACAGCGGCCGGTTGCCGGTGTCGGTCAACGCGCCGCCGCTCGTCGCGGTGCCGAGGTCGAACTCTTCCCAGATGTAGGTCAGCGCGTCGTTGTCGGCATCGGCGCCGGTCGCGGTCAGCGTGAACGGCGTGCGCACGGGAATCGTGTACGCGGCCGTCGCGGTGACGGTCGGCGGCGTGTTGCCGGTCGCCGTGTTGGCGCTGCACGCGCCGTCGCCGGCGACGAACGCGAGGATGCGATTGAGACTGTCGCGATGGAAATAGTCTTCGCTGTTGGGCTGCGTGTTCTCCGAACCGCAGATGCCGGCGTAGGCCATGATCGTGATGCCGCTGCCGGTTTCGTACGCCGCCGACGGCTCGCGGTTGCCGCCGCCGCAGCTCGACACGGTCGAATTGAACGTGTGCGGTCCGCCGAACTGGTGACCCATTTCGTGCGCGACGTAGTCGACGTCGTAGGCGTCGCCCGTCGGCGCGCCCGAACCGGTGACGCCGTTGGCCTTGACGCCGTCGCCGCACACCGAGCCGAGCGCCGCGATGCCGCCGCCGCCCGTGCTGAAGATGTGGCCGACGTCGTAGTTCGCGCTGCCGAGCAGAAGATCGAGGTTGTACTGGTTTTCGCCGAGCAGCGTTTCGCCGTCGTCGTTCGTGAACGGGTCGGTGGCGCCGTCGGTATAAATCGACAAATCGGTATTGTTCACCAATACCATCCGCACGCCGACTTCGCGCTCGTAGATGCCGTTGACGCGGTTCATCGTCGTGACCATGCCGCCGAGCGCGTCGGCGACGGTGCCGCCGTGGAACTGCGTGTACTCGCCGGTCGCCGACAGCGCCAGGCGATACGTGCGCAGCGTGCCGCCCGAAGAGACGGCCGGTACCGGCGACACCGCATGCGCCTCGACCGGCTCGTTGCCGAGTGCGACGCCATGGGCGTCCTTGACCGTGCACTGCATCGGCTCGCCGGTGCGGGCGTAGTCGCGCTTGTCGTAGCTGATGTAGTGCGTCGTGTCCTTGTTCTGGTACGGATCGATGTACAGCGTGCCGTGCGCCGACAGGATCTGCGCGCGAAAGCCCTTCGGCGTCACGTCGAAGCGCAGCGTCGCACTCGGATCGGTCACGCCCTGGCCGAGATACGTGCGAATCTGCGGATACTTCGCCGCGAGCTCGTCCTGCATGATCGGCGACTCGACGATGCGGAACTGCCCGTACTTGCCGTCGGGCAGCGGCAGCGACAGCACGACGTCGCTCGTGCGCACGTCCTGCTGCGATTCTTTCGGCGCGCTCGCGAGCACGCGCGCGAGGCTCGCGTTGTCGAGCGACAGCGTGCGGTATTTCGACGGCACGATCGCGCGCTGCGCCGTGCGCGACACGCTGGCTTCGGCCACGTCCTGCCACAAGCCGTCGCCGGCCGCGCCGGCGTGCACGGTCGACGCCTGCGCCCCTGCATTCGCGCCGAACGCCGCGCACGCGAGGCCGACGAACCAGGCCACTGAGTTTCGTTTCACGATGAGTCCCCCGCACAGCGGCCCGCGCCGCGTTGTTGAATGCCCGCGCGAACGCACCGGCAGCGGCGCGTTCGACGGGGTGTCGATATTTCGACGAGTATGGGTACGCGATAGTCCGCGAAACTTGGTACGACGGGGCGGTTTTGTTCAGTCGGTTGCGACTTTTTTTGCCGACTGCCGCGTGAAAAAGACCGCAGACGGATACGCGCCGGATCGCGGGACGGAGCGACCGGGCGCCTCGTGAATGACATTGCGAAAACGCAAGACGCGCGCCTCGCGATACCGGCCCGACATCAACCCGCCGCGTCGCACGCCTGCAGGCGCCGCACGAGCGGCCAGACGCTCGCGGGCGCGTGCTCGCTCGACCAGTGGACGGTCTTCGTCGTCGTGCCGATCGTGACGCGCACGCGATAGTCGTCGGCGCTGCCCGTCAGTTGCCCGAACGCGGACTCCGGCGCGGTGAGCAGATCGCTGCGCCGCAGCTGTTCGCGCAGCGTCGCGCCATCGGCCGCGGACAGCGACGCGGTATCGCGCGTGCACCTGCTCACCCGTTGCGGCGCATTCGGCAATACCGCGCCTTCGCGCCGATGGAACTCCACGCGCACCGGGGTCGCCGCGTCGATGCGAAACTGCCGCGACGGCACGTCGCCGACGGCGTCACGGCGGATCTCTTCGCCCTCGCCGATCGGTTTCAACGCCACGCGGCCGGCCACGCTGCCGAGTCGGCCGAACGTCGATCGCGCGTCGGACCGCGCCGGCGCGAGCCGCAATCGCTCGCGCAGGAATGTGTCGCCTTCGTCGATGCGCTGGATCGCGTGCACGGCGTCGCGCGCGAATGCGGGTGCGATGGCGAGGGCCATCGCGACAGCGGCGATGCGGCCATTCCACACGATTCGTCGATTCATCTTCCGTCAGACGAGTCGCGACGTGCCAACCGAACATCCGACGCTGTCGACGGGGCGACACGCGCGCGTCGCGTTCGCGAACGAAAGCGTCGTCCGCTCACGTCGAATCGACCGGCCCGCCGACGAGATTCGCGCGCATGTCGCGATAGTCCGGACGGATGCGATGCGGCCCGTAGCACAACAGGCGCAGCACGTCGGCCGGACGGCGCTGCCAGCTCGCCCAGGCGAGCGGCGTGTCGCCGTGCGCGTCGCGCGCCTCGCGGTCCGCCCCCGCGTCGAGCAGCAGTTGCAGCGTCTGCGGCGTGCCGCAGACCGCGGCGCGATGCAGCGGCGTTTCGCCGCGCGTGCGCGCATCGCGCATGAACGCGCCGGTTTCGACGCCGGGCTTCGTCGCAGCGTTCGGGTTCGCGCCGGCCGCCAGCAGCACGTGCACGACCGCGTCGTAGCGCACGCGATCGTCCGTGCACAGCGCCGCGTGCAGCGGCGTCTCGCCGGTGTCTTCGAGCGCGCCGTTCGCGTCGGCGCCGCGTTCGAGGAGGAATTCGCACAAGCGCCAGTGCCCGTGGAATGCCGCGGCGTTCAGGCCGAGGTCGTCGCCGAGCGACGCGAGCGCCTCGCCGTGCGACAGCAGCAAGCGCACGGCGCTGACGTCGCCGTAGTACGCGCACCACTGGATCAGGCGCGTGCCGCGATCGTCGGTCGCGCGCGCGTCGCCGCCCGATGCGACGAGGTCGAAGACGAGATCGGTTCTGCCCGCCGCGATGCGGTCGATCGGTGTTGCCGCCATGGCCGCTCTCCGTCGTGTGAAACGCGCTTGGTCGCTGATCCTGGCGAGCGATGTTCGCGTCAATCCTCGTCCGCCGCCACCTGCGCGTAACCGGCCGGCACCGCGGTGTCGAACACGTCCGGCGCGAAGTCGGCGTCGAACGCGAAGCGGTAGTCGATCTGCAGGCCGCCGCCGCGCATGCGCATCTCGAGCGGCAGGCCGTCGGCGTCGGCCCAGATCTCGGCGGCGTTGCCGCCGAGGTCGAGCAGCCAGCCCTGCGCCGGCCGTCCGGCGATCGTGCGCGCATCGGTCAGCGGCGTCACCTTGCCCGGGTAGCGGCGCAGTTCGTCGAGCCACGCGATGTCGTTGCCGGCGGCGGCCGACTGCGCCGGGATCGACGCGACGACGGCCTGGCGCGGCTCGTGCAGCAGCGTCAGCAGCCGGCCGCGCGCGGGGTCGACGACGATACTCAGCGACTCGCCGATGTCGGTGCGCGTGGCGCCGGCGGCGTCGACGCGCGTGCGCGACGTCTGCATCACCTGTCCGTCGTGGCGTTGCGTCACGTCCATCTGCAGCGTGCGGAACTGGCGGAAATGCGCCTGCACCGCGGCGAACGCGTCGCCGTGGCCCGACAGCAACGGCAGGCCGATCGCGAGCGCGATAGCGGCCATCGCCGTGAAGCCGGCCGCGACCCAGCGGCGCACGACCGGCCGCTCGTGGCGCGGGCGGGTCCGCAGCGCGGCGGCGAGGCGCAGTTGCGCGGCATCGACCGCGGCGGCGGGGACTTCCCGCGCGGCCCGCACCGCTTCGTCCAGGACGGGCGACAGCTTTTCTTCATTCGGAACGGTCATGGCGCAGTCTCCGTGACGGCGTCGCCGAGTCGCGCTTCGAGCCGGCGGCGCGCGCGATGCAGGGTGACGTGGGTGGTATTGGTCGTGATCGCGAGCACGCGGGCGATGTCGTCGATCGCCATGCCTTCGAGATAGCGCAGGCTGAAGCACTGCGCCTCGCGCGGCGAGAGCTCCGCCATCGCCGCACGCAGGCGCCGCGCGCGCTCGTCGACGAGGCCGACGTCCTCGCTCGATGCCGCCGCGGCCGGCGCCTGCGCGCGCCAGACCGGCAGCAATCGCCACCAGCGGCGCTGCTGGCGCTGGCGGTCGATCGCGCGGCGCACGGCGGCGGCGGTCAGATAGGCGGGCCACGAGGCCACGTCGCGCGGCGGCTGTTCGATAAGACGCAGAAAGACGTCCTGCTGCACGTCTTCGGCGAGCGCCGCGTCGCCGAGCACGCGAAACGCGGCGCGGAACACGAGCGGGCCGTAGTGACGGGCGAGCGCGTCCGGCGCGTCGCTGGCAAAAGGTTCGGGAGGTTCGGTCACGCGTGTCTCCGGTAGAGCCATGGCGAGCATAGCGGGCGCTCCTGCGCTGAAGGTCGACCGGGATGACGTGCGAGCGCGCGGAAACTTACATTCGCCGAGGCTGTAAGTTTTGCCGCGCGCAGGCGTCATTCGGGGCGAACCCCACCCGGAGAACGCGCATGAACCTCTCGCCCTCGCCTTCTTTCGCTCGCCGCTTGCTGCGCGGCTGTGCCGTCGCCGCCTGCGCGCTCGCGTCGTTCGCGGCGACCGCCGCGCCATTGCCGACGGCGGCGGCGCTCGATGCCGAAGTCGCGCGCGCGATGGCGGCGACCGGCGCGCGCGGCCTTGCGATCGCGATCGTCGACGACGGCCGCGTGCGCGGCGTGCACGCCTACGGTCACCGCAACGAGCGCGGCGATCCGCTGCAGACCGACACGATCATGTACGGCGCGTCGCTGACGAAGGCCGTGTTCGGCTACACGATGATGCGCCTCGTCGACGAGGGCGTGCTCGATCTCGATCGACCGATCGCGCAGTACCTGCCCAAGCCGCTGCCGGACTATCCGGACGACGAGAAGTACGTGCCGTGGTCGGGTCTCGCCGGCGACGAGCGCTGGCGGCTCGTGACGCCGCGCATGCTGCTCACGCACAGCGCGGGCTTCGCGAACTTCGCGTTCCTCGAACCCGACGGCCGGCTGCGCATGCACTTCGATCCCGGCAAGCGCTATGCCTATTCGGGCGCGGGCCTGCTGCTTCTGCAGTTCGCGCTCGAACGCGGCATCGGGGTCGACCTCGGCGACGCGATGCAGCGCCGCGTGTTCGATCGCTTCGCGATGCCGAACACGGCGATGCGCTGGCGCCCTGACTTCGCGCGCAACCTCGCCGACGGCTGGCGCGCCGACGGCGGCGTCGAGCCGCACGACGAGCGCGGTACGGTGCGTGCGGCGGGTTCGATGGATACGACGATCGCCGACTTCGCGAACTTCACGGCGGCGCTCGTGCGCGGCGACGGGCTGACGAAACGCAGTCGCGCCGAGATCGTCGCGGCGCAGCTGCCGATCACGACGGCGAGCCAGTTCCCGACGCTGCAGCCGGAACTGCCGAAGGCGCAGCGTCACCCGCACCTCGCCGCCGGCATCGGCGTGGTCGTGTTCGACGGGCCGCAAGGCCGTGGCTTCATGAAGGGCGGACACAACGATACGACCGGCAACACGATGGTCTGCGTCGAGCGGCGCCGGCGCTGCGTGGCGATACTTTCGAACGACGTGCGCGCCGAGGCGGCGTTCCCTGCGCTCGTGCGCTTCGTGCTCGGCGAAACCGGCGCGCCGTGGCGCTGGGAGTACGGCGCCGACATGACGTTCTGGACGCCGTCGCCGTATGCACAAGGGGAGAAGTGAACGATGCGCGCCATCTTTGCGATCGTACTGTTCGCCGTTTCCACGGCATCTGGCGCCGACGACACGGCGAAGCTCGCGCAGTTCAAGGCGTACGCGCAGCAGTACCGCACCGAGCGGGCCGTGCCGAGCCTGTCGTACGCGATCGTCAAGGACGACCGGATCGTCGCGGCCGAAGGTCTCGGCTGGCAGGATCACGACGCCGAAGAGCCGACGACGCCGGACACGAGCTATCTCGTCGCGTCGATCACGAAGACGTTCACCGCGGCGACGCTGCTCGCGATGGACGCGGACGGCACGATCGACCTCGACGACGATTTCACCGCGCTGTCCGACTGGAAGGAACGCTGCGCGGCGCTCGTCGCAAGCGGCAGCATCTTCGCGGGCGGCAAGGCGCTCGACGACGGCTACGTGCCGCCGAAGATCGACTGCGCCGCGCGCATCACGATGCGGCAGGTGCTGCGGATGCGCGTGCTCGGAGAGCCGGGCAGCAACTTTTTCTACAACCCGGTGGTGTTCGGCCGGCTCGCGAACCGCGTCGAGGAGATCACCGGCAAGCCGTTCGAGCACTGGGTGCGCCGCTACGTGATCGACAAGGCGGGCCTCGCGAACGTCGCGGCCGGCTGGCGCGACGCTAAGGGCGGCCGGGCGCTGGTCGATCTCGCGCCGCCGTTTCGACGCAGGAACGGATCGGAAGAACTTGAACCGGCACCGCTGCCGAATCCCGAAATGAACGCATCGAGCGGCATCGTCGCGAGCGCGCGCAGCCTCGCCGCGTATTCGCTCGCGCTCGATCGCGGACGCATCCTGCCGCGGCGGCTTCTCTGGACGATGTGGACGCCGCCGACCGACGCCGACGGCCAGCCGGCGAGCTACGCGTACGGCTGGTGGACGCAAACGTGGCGCGGCCGGCGGCTGGTGTGGCACGCGGGCCGCTGGCCCGACGCGTACGCCGGCCTGCTGCTCAAGGTGCCCGAAAAGGGACTGACACTGGTCGCGCTCGGCAACACCGACGGTCTTGCGTGGGCGAACCGGCCGCAGACGGCACAAGTGGAAAAGAATCCGTTGGCGCTCAGGTTCCTCGAACTGTTCGCGGCGGACTGACTGTCCGCGACGTTGAAGGATCGCCAGACACTTAACGATCGGCATCCGCCGGTCGCGGAGCGATGCCGCGGCCGGCGCGGCTTGGCCCCGCCCCGACGACGCACGAGCGCGGTGCACCTGCGATCCCCGCGTCCGGAGAGTTGACTCGACAGGCGTCCCGGCGCATAGTTGTCACATGCAACAAAAAGCCGCCACCCCTCGACGTCTTCCGGCGAACTCGTCCGGCGCCGCCGTGCTGGCCGATGCCGAGGCGCTGCATTCGGCCGTATCCGACCTCGTGCGGGTCTACCAGTTTCGCGATCGCGACAAGATCTGCTGCTACGACATTTCGGTGACGCAGTGCTACGCCCTGGAAGCGCTCGCCGAGAAAGGGCCGATGCGCAGCCAGGCGCTGGCCGAACTGTTGCTGCTCGACAAGAGCACGACCACGCGCGTGGTCGACGCGCTCGAGCGCAAAGGTTACGTCACGCGCAAGGCCGATGCGAGCGACGCGCGGGCGCTGTCGCTCGAGATCACGCGCGGCGGTCGCACGCTGTACGAAACCATCAATCGCGACCTGATCGCGCAGCAGGCGGAACTTCTGGCCGACCTCGATCCGGAAGTCCGCGCCGGCGTGACCGACGTGATCCGTCGCCTGGCCCGCGCGGCCGAAGCGCGTTTCGTCTCCGGCATCAGCGTCGGATCGTGCTCGCCGAAAGGCTGCGGCTGACCCCTTTTTTGACCACATTGTTGTCACTACCAACACTATGACGCATCGAGCCGCCTTCCGCCCTGCCCGCGCCGACGACGCCGCGGCGATCACCGCGATCTACAACCAGGGCATCGCCGAGCGCGGCGCGACCTTCGAGACCGAGCCCCGGCGCGCAGCCGACATGGCCGCACGCATCGCCGACGACAGCTATCCGCTGCTGGTCGCCGTCGAAGACGGCATCGTGCTGGGCTGGGCGAGCCTGAGCAGCTACCGCCCGCGCGCCTGTTACGCCGGCATCGCCGAGTTCTCGATCTACCTCGACGGTGCCGCGCGCGGCCGCGGCATCGGCCGAGGACTGCTCGAGGCGCTGGTCGACGCGGCGCGTGGCCGCGGCTGCTGGAAGCTCGTCTCGCGCGTCTTTCCGTCCAACGCCGCCAGTCGCGCGCTGTGCCGCGCCTGCGGTTTCCGCGAGGTCGGCGTCTACGAAAAGCACGGCCGGCTCGACGGCCGCTGGCTCGATGTCGTCATCGTCGAACGCCTGATTCCCGAGAACATTTCCCCCGACAACCCGGTCGCCGCCGCTGGCGACGCCGCCTACTGAAGCGAGGTTCGCATGTCCACTGCATTGCCTGTCGTCATCATCGGCGCCGGTCCGGTCGGCTTGGCCGCGGCGGCTCACGTTCGTGCGCGCGGCTTCACGCCGCTGGTGCTGGAGGCCGGCGACGCCGTCGGCGCCGGCATGCGCCAATGGGCCCACGTGCGGATGTTCTCGCCGTGGGCATTCAACATCGATCGCAAATCGGCGGCGCTGCTCGCCGCGAACGGCTGGGAAGCGCCGGACCCGACGCATTTCCCCACCGGCGGCGAAGTCGTCGCGCACTATCTCGCGCCGCTTGCCGCGACGCCGGCGCTCGCGCCGCATATTCGCGTGAACGCGCGCGTGCTCGGCGTCACCCGACGCGCACGCGACCGCATGAAGAACGCGCAGCGCGACACGACGCCGTTCGTCGTGCGCTATCTCGATCACGGCGACGAGCGCGAAGTGCTCGCGTCGGCCGTGATCGACGCCTCCGGCACGATCGACTCGCCCAACCCGATCGGTGCGGCCGGCCTGCCGGCGATCGGCGAACGTGCCGCGCGAGAGCGCATCGCCTACGGCATGCCGGACGTGACCGGCGCGGCACGCGAACGCTATCGCGGCAAGCGCGTGCTCGTCGTCGGCAGCGGCCATTCGGCGTTCAACGTGCTGACGGATCTCGCGCGCCTGGTTCGCACCGAACCCGGTACCGAAGTGCATTGGGCCGTGCGCCGCCCGTCGCTGCGTCGCGTGCTCGGCGGCGGCGAGAACGACCAGCTCAAGGAGCGCGGCCGGCTCGGCCTGCGCATCGCCAGGCTCGTCGACGACGGCATCGTCGCGGTGCATACGAACGTCCACATCGACCGCATTGCGACGACGGCCGAAGGGCTCGTGGCCCGGGACGGCGAAACGGCGTTGCCGCCGGTCGACGAGATCGTCGCCGCGACGGGCTTTCGCCCGGACCTGTCGATCCTCGACGAAGTGCGGCTCGATCTCGATCCCGGCACTCAGGCGCCAGCCGCGCTCGCGCCGCTGATCGATCCGAACCTGCACAGCTGCGGCACCGTGCGTCCGCATGGCGCCGTCGAGCTCAGGCAGCCCGACGCCGACCTGTACGTCGTCGGCATGAAGAGCTACGGCCGCGCACCGACGTTTCTGCTGATGACGGGCTACGAACAGGTGCGCTCGGTCGCCGCGGCGATCGCCGGCGACTGGGAGGCGGCACGACGCGTCGAACTGGTGCTGCCGGAAACCGGCGTGTGCAACACGCAGTTCGTCGACGACGAAAGCACGTCGGCCGGCTCCTGTGCGACGGGCTGTGGTACCGCGACGGTCGCGGCGACTGCCACGAGCAGTGCCAGTTGCGGCACCAGCACCGCCGGCTGCGGCACCGCGTCGGCGCTGGCGCCGGCGATCGTCGAGGCATCGGCCGGTTGTTGCGGCGGTCCGGCCGCGGCCGACGCCGACGCGTGCTGCGCCGACGATGCGAACGCCAAGGCGGCCGGCAAAAGCGGCTGCGGTTGTGAAGCGTCCGCGGTCGCCGTGCCCGAACCTGCGCCGGCAGTCGCGGCGGCGGCCAGCTGCTGCCGTCGCTGACGATCGGTCGTGCGCTGGCCCGTTCTCGTCGCGCTCGGCGGTACGCAATGCGTCTTCTGGGGCATTGTGTACTACGCGTTCTCGGTTCTTCTCGTACCGATGCGGACGGAATGGGCCGTGACCGACGCAGCGGTCGCCGGCGCTTTCTCCGTGGGCTTGGCCGTGAGCGCGGCGCTGGCGCCGCGCGTCGGCCGCGCGCTGGATCGAGGTCATGGCGTCGCGCTGCTTCGCGGTGGAGCGCTGGCCGGAGCCGCGCTGCTGGTCGCCTGGTCGTACGCATCGTCGGTGCTGGCGTTGTACGTCGTGTGGGCTGGCCTGGGCGTCTGCATGGCGGCGGTGCTGTACGAGAGCGTGTTCGCCCTCGTGGCGCGTGCCGTCATCGATCCGTCGTCGCGCCTGCGCGCGCTGGCGGGCATCACGATCCTCGGCGGCCTGGCGAGCACGCTCTTTTTGCCGCTCGTCGGATGGGGCGTGAGTGCGGTCGGCTGGCGTTCCACGCTGCAGGGATTGGTCGTGCTGTGGCTGATCGCCGCAGGGATCCAGGAACGATGGGCGCTGAGCGAGCTGACTGCCACGGCGCAACGGCCGTCGCCGCTGTCGATCGAACGATCGGCACTGCCGGCGACGCCCTGGCAGCTCGCCACGCCGTTCGTCGTCACGACGTTTGCCGGCATGGCAGTCACGACCCTGGTCGTGCCGATGCTCGTCGCGCGCGGCTACGCAATCGAGCAGGCTGCGCTGGTACTGGCCGGTCTTGGCATCATGCAGCTGCCGGGGCGCATCTGGATCGGCAGCGCCCGGCGTGCAGCCTCGGCGACGCAGCTGCTCCTGGTTCCGATCGTGCTGCAGGCGATCGGTACGGCCGTGCTGAGCGTCGCGCCGTCGTTGAGCATCGCCTTCGTCGGCGTCGCGTTGTTCGGCGTCGGCGCCGGTCTCAGCACCGTTGCGCGACCGTGGGTGGTTCCGCTGCTCTACGGCAGCGCGAACGTCGGCCGGGTGAACGGGTCGATCGCGCGGGCGCAAGGCGTGGCGCGAGCCGCCGGCCCGTTGACCACTGCGGCGTTGGCGCAAGCGGCAGGCGCGTGGGCGGTCTTCGCCGGCGTGGCGCTCCTGGTAATGCTCACGTTGCCGGCCGCTCGGGCGACGGCACGCCGGGCGGCGCTGACGCGGACAGCCGCCTGATTCATCGTGAGACGAGCGTCATGCTTGCACTTATCCGTTGATTCCAGAATACTCGAAATATGGAAACTAAAGCCGCACTCAGAACACTCTCGGCCCTTGCGCAGGAAACGCGGTTGGCGATTTACCGCTATCTCGTGGAAGCCGGCCCGGCCGGCGCTTTCGCCGGCACCGTCGCCGAAGCGCTCGGCGTACCGTCGACGACGCTGTCGTTCCACTTCAAGGAGCTGAGCAACGCCGACCTGGTCGAGGGCCAGCAACAGGGCACGTATATCCGCTACACCGCCAAGCTCGACACGATCCAGGCGGTCGTGGGCTATCTGACGGAGACCTGCTGCGGCGGCAACCCCGAGATGTGCGCCCCTGTCGCGGTGCCGTTGCCGATGCCGGCCGTCAAGCGCAAGGCATCCCGACAGCAATGAGCGCCGTATCGCCGACGCCGCCGTTTCGCGTCCTGTTTCCGTGCACCGGCAACTCCGCATGCAGCATCCCCCGTGAGGCCACGCCGCAGCACCCGGGCGTTGCGCGCTACGCGGCCTACGGCGCCGGTAGCCGGCCGGTCGCGTTCACCCCCAAGCGCTCGCGCAGCTGCAGACCCGCGGCATCGCGACGGAAAGTCTCACCAGCAAGTCGTGGAACGCTTTCCGCAACGCAGGGGCTCCCGAGATCGACGTCGTGATCACCGTTTGCGACAACGCCGCGCAGGAGTCTTGTCCCGTCTTCTTCGGCGAATTCGCGCGCGCACCGGGGCCTGCACCGTAATGTATTCGGAGACCGCCGTGGACCGTCCGTACCGCGTTCTGTACTTGTGCACCGGCAATTCGGCGCGAAGCATCCTTGCCGAAGTGCTGACCAATCGCTTCAGCCACGGCAAGTTCGAGGCCTACAGCGCCGGCAGCCGCCCGTGCGGTTTCGTCGACCCGTTCGTGCTCGATCTGCTGCGCGATCTGAAGCTGCCGGCGGAAGGGTTGCGCAGCAAGAGCTGGGACGAGTTCGCGCAGCCGGGCGCACCGCAGATGGATTTCATCGTGACCGTGTGCGACCGCGCCGCCGGCGAAGCATGCCCGGTCTGGCCGGGCCATCCGCTGACCGCGCATTGGGGCGTGCCGGATCCCGCGGCTGCGACCGGGCCCGATGCGAGCCGACGCGAGACCTATCGCCGCGTCATGTACACCTTGCAACACCGCATCACCTTGCTCACCGAACTCAACGTCACGTCGCTCGACCGTCTCGCATTGCGCACGCGGCTCGGCGAAATCGCGACGCAAGTCCCGCTCGACGACGCGAGCTGATCGACTGCACCTTCTCGGACCCATGAAATGACGATACGCGTAGGCATCAACGGCTTCGGGCGCATGGGACGCCTGACGTTGCGCGCAGGATGGAACGATCCGTCGCTGCATTTCGTACAGATCAACGATCCCGCCGGCGACGCCGCAACCTTGGCGCATTTGCTCAACTTCGATTCGATCCACGGACGATGGTCGGTGGAGGCGCGCGCCGACGGCGATGCCATTGTGATCGGCGACCAGCGCATTCCCGTCACGCGCAACAAGGCGATCGGCGATACCGACTGGTCGGCGTGCGATGTCGTCGTTGAAGCCTCGGGCAAGTTTCGCAAGACCGAGGTGCTGCGGCCGTATCTGGACCAGGGCGTCAAACGCGTCGTCGTGACAGCGCCGGTGAAGGAAGCCGGCGTGCTCGACTGTGTGGTCGGCGTCAATCACGACCGGTTCGATCCGGCGCAGCACCGCATCGTCACCGCGGCATCGTGCACGACGAACTGCTTCGCCCCGGTCGTCAAGGTGATTCACGAGAACCTCGGCATCCGCCACGGCAGTCTCACGACGATCCACAGCCTGACCAACACGCAGGTCATCGTCGACGCGCCGCACAAGGATCTGCGTCGCGCGCGTGCGTGCGGGTCGAGCCTGATCCCCACGTCGACCGGTTCGGCGACGGCGATCGCCGCGATCTTTCCCGAACTCAAGGGCCGCTTGAACGGCCATGCCGTGCGCGTGCCGTTGACGAATGCGTCGCTGACCGACTGCGTGTTCGAGGTCGAGCGGCCGACGACCGTGGAAGAAGTGAACGGTTTCCTGAAGGCGGCGTCGGAGAACGAACTCGCCGGCATCCTCGGCTACGAAGAACGGCCGCTGGTCTCGATCGACTACCGCGGCGATCCGCGTTCGGGCATCGTCGACGCGCTCTCCACGATGGTCGTCAACGGCACTCACGTGAAGATCTACGCGTGGTACGACAACGAGTGGGGCTACGTGAACCGCACCGCGGAACTCGTGCGCCTGGTCGGTGGCGCGGAGCGCTGAACCATGACCGCGCTGTCCGCCGACGTGCGCCAGTACGCCGCCATCACGGCGAACTACTGGGCGTTCACGCTGACCGACGGCGCGCTGCGCATGCTCGTCGTGCTGCATTTTCACGCGCTCGGCTACAGCCCGCTCGAAGTCGCGATGCTATTCCTGTTCTACGAGATGTTCGGTGTCGTGACGAACCTCGTCGGCGGCTGGCTCGGCGCGCGGATCGGGCTCAATCGCACGATGAACATCGGGCTTGCGTTGCAGGTCGTCGCGCTCGCGATGCTGACGCTGCCCGCGGCCGCACTGACGGTGCCGTGGGTGATGAGTGCGCAGGCGCTGTCGGGCATCGCGAAGGATCTCAACAAGATGAGCGCCAAGAGCAGCATCAAGCTGCTCGTGCCGGCCGATCAGCCGGGCGCGCTGTATCGCTGGGTCGCGGCATTGACGGGTTCAAAGAACGCACTCAAGGGCGTCGGCTTCTTCCTCGGCGGCGCCCTGCTCGCGACGCTGGGTTTTACGCGGGCGATCGGCGCGATGGCGATCGCGCTTGCCGCCGTCTGGCTCGCGAGTCTCGTCGTCCTGCGTCGCGATCTCGGCAAGGCCAGGAACAAACCGAAGTTCCGCGACCTCGTTTCCAAGAGTCGGGCGATCAACCTGCTGTCGGCCGCGCGTCTGTTCCTCTTCGGCGCTCGCGACGTCTGGTTCGTCGTCGCGCTGCCGGTCTATCTCGCCGCCACGCTCGGCTGGAGCAACGCCGCAGTGGGCGCATTCCTGGCGGCCTGGATCATTGGCTACGGCATCGTGCAATCGCTCGCGCCGCATGTGACCGGCAAACGCAGCGGCAAGGTGCCCGACGGGCGCAACGCGCTGGCGTGGGCGATCGCGCTGGCGGCGTCGCCGGCGCTGATTGCGTTGGCGCTCGGCGCCGGCTTTCCGGCGGCGACGGTCCTCGTGATCGGTCTCGCGCTCTTCGGTGTGTTGTTCGCGATCAACTCGTCGCTGCACAGCTACCTGATCGTGAGCTACGCCGCCGAAGACGGCGTCTCGCTCGACGTCGGTTTCTACTACATGGCCAACGCGCTCGGGCGCCTGCTCGGAACGGTGCTGTCAGGGTGGGTGTTCCAGGTCTGGGGACTTGGCGCATGCCTCTGGATCTCGAGCGCGCTGGTCGCAATCGCCGCCGTCATTTCCGTCGCGTTGCCGCGGCACCGCGGAATGATTCCTCTGGATACGCCAGCCGCCGATACCGACGCCTGATCGAGTTTCGAACGATCTTCGTTGCCGGCATCCGCATCGCCGACACGGCAAATGTTGTGCGCTGGCGAAAAAGGGGGCGCGCTGCTGCGCAGGCGTTCGACATGAACGTACTCGCCTTCGCGGCGAATGCGCGACGCCGCGGCAACTCCAGCCTATTCGCCTCGCCGCTGCATCAGCGCCGCATAGGCAACGGCGTCCTCGAGCCGGTCGTACCGAAATGCGCGCCATCGATACGCGTGGCCGATCGCGACGATGCCGAGCGACGCCATGATTTCGCGATCCCGCGCGGTCGGCGGTTCGGCCGACCGCTCTGCCGAATACGGCCCCTTCGGCTCGAGCAATGAAGGACGAGTGCGCGTCAGGGCGACGTGGGCTATCGCATCGGCAAGCCGGTCGTAGCGATAGCCGTTGTACTGATAGTGGCGACCGTCGAAACCGACCGATTGGCGAAGCAGCCACTCTTCCGGCTTCTGCGGCGTACGATCGACGCCACGCGATTCCGACAGAAATCTCAGGGTATTTTCCGGGCGAACGTGTCCGCTCTCCGATCGCCGGGGCAGGAATCCGCCTTCCGACGTAAAGGCGTTCTCGGCTTCGACGTACGAGTATTTGTTGCCTCGGCTCATGGCGGTCATCTCAGTGCCGACTGGTGACGCCGAAGAACGAATCGATCATCTGCCGAAACATCGATCGCTCCGGAACCGCCTGCGTCGCGGCGCGAAGACGGATGCCGCCCGAAGCCGCCGGCATCGGGCCGACGATCCTGACTGCCGGTCGCGACCAGCGATCCGCGTCGGCGCTTGCTTCAGCGTCGAGCTTTTCAAGATCGAGAGCGCTGCCGACCACGTCCGGCGAATTCGCGTCGATCGAAGGGTTGTTGCCGTTGTTCGTGCGCATGGCGTACTCCAGTGACACCGTCCCTGGTGTATTTCCCGCGGCGGACAGTCGGCGGACACGCGGCCGCGAAGGCCGTGCGTCGATCGGGACCGAGCCCGTTGCTGCGCGATACGCGCAACGTCTCGTAGGAGGACTCGGCGTCGACGCGCGAGTCCGGCGAGGCAGGCTTCGACTATGCGCGTGCCTGCGTTACCAAACGGTTATCCGGATGCATCGTGCTACAGTCGACCGGCAGGCGCTCGGCCAATACGCCAGCCATGCAACAATTTATCCAAGTCCACATCATATTTTGCCGCACCGGCGCCTAGGCACACGACGACCGGGCGGATCCGCTGCCGCAGGCGGCGCATCCTCGCGCCGCAACGACCGGCCCGATCGCGCGACGACGAAGAACCCGTTTCCGACGCTGCGGCTCCAGCGACAAGCACGGTTACGCGCGCCCTTCCGGCCTCCGCCGTCCGCGGAAACTCTCAAGGAACCCGGTGAACGATTCGCTCAAGAAGTACCGTGACGGATTCGTCAGGCTGCTGGCAGGCGCGCGCTACAAGCGCAAGCGCATCGAGGCGACCGAATCGCCGCTGCGCGCCGAGCTGTTCAGTGCCGAGCAAATGGATGAGCACGGCCGCACGCTGGCGGCGTTTCACCGCGTGCAGGCCGGCCGCGGCCGCAATCGCCTGCTTGCGCGACTGGACGAAAACGAAATCGTCCTGATCGACACCTGCGCGCTGCTGTCGACGGCGATCCGCGAAAACCGGCGCGTGACGCCGGCCAGCGAATGGCTGCTGGACAACTACTACCTCATCGACGAACACGTGCGCACTGCAAGGCTGCATTTTCCTAAAGGCTATAGTTTTCAATTGCCACGGCTGGCCAACGGCATGTCGGCGGGGCTGCCGCGCATCTACGACATCGCGCTGAACGCGATCTCGCACGGCGACGGCCGCTTCGACCAGGATAGCCTGCATCGCTTCGTCGCGGCCTATCAGCGTACGGCGCCCCTGAGCCTGGGCGAGCTGTGGGCGATTCCGATCATGCTGCGCCTCGCGCTGATCGAAAACCTGCGCCGCGTGGCGAGCCGCGTCGCGCTGGACCGGCGCCATCGCAATCTCGCCGCCTACTGGGGCGAAAGCATGGCGGAGATCGCCGCCCACGATCCCAAGAGCCTGATCCTCGCCGTCGCCGACATGGCCCGCTCCGATCCGCCGGCCAGCAGTTCGTTCGTCGCCGAACTGATGCAGCGCCTGCAGAACCAGAGCGCCTCGCTCGCCGTACCCGTATCGTGGCTCGAGCAGCGTCTGGCGGAAGCCGGCGTCACGATCGAGCAGCTGGTGCAGTCGGAAAACCAGCAGCAGGCCGCCGACCAGATGTCGGTGAGCAACAGCATCGGCAGCCTGCGCCTGCTGTTGTCGACCGACTGGCGCGGCTTCGTCGAAGGGCTAAGCCTGATCGAGACGACGCTGGCGACCGACCCGGCCGGCGTCTACGCGAACATGAGCTTCACCACGCGCGACGCCTATCGCCACGTGGTCGAACGCATCGCGCGCAAGGCCGGGCGATCCGAAGCCGACGTCGCCGAGGCCGTGGTTGAACTGGCCGTCGAGGCCGCGCGCGACGAGGCCGCCGACGCCCCGCGCGCGCACGTCGGCTACTACTTGATCGATGCGGGCCTCGCAACGCTTGAACGTCGCTTCGGTCGGCGTGCGACGGTGCAGCGCATTGCGGTGCCGATCTATCTCGGCGCGATCGCGCTGCTGACCGCGGCGATCGCGGGCGTCGCGTTCCTGCTGCCGGGTCCGACGCCGCCGGCGTATTGGGCGGCTCTCGTCGCGGCGCCGCTGGTGCTCGCGGCAAGCCAGCTCGCGCTGGTCGTCGTCAACTGGCTCGCCGCGTTCGTGATCGCACCGAAGACGCTGCCGCGCATGGACTACGCGCTCGGCATTCCGGCCGAGGCGACGACGCTGGTCGTCGTGCCGACGCTGCTCGGCAGCGCGCAGGCCGCGCAGGAAGAAGTCGACGACCTGGAAATCCGCTATCTCGCCAATCGCGTCGACCATCTGCATTTCGCGCTGCTCGGCGACTACCCGGACGCCGCCGGCGAGCACGCGTCCACCGACGAGCAAGTGCTGGCCGCCGCCGTTGCGGGCATCGAACGGCTCAACCGGCTGTACGCCGATGCCGGCGGGTCGCGCTTTTTCCTGCTGCACCGTCGGCGCCGCTGGAATGCGGGCGAAGGCGTCTGGATGGGCGAGGAACGCAAACGCGGCAAGCTCGGCGATCTCAACGCGCTGCTGCGCGACGGGACGGACACCCCTTTCGCGCGCATCGTCGGCGACCCGGCGCTACTGCGCACGGTCCGCTATGTGATCACGCTCGATGCCGACACGCGCCTGCCGCACGACGTCGCACACAAGCTGGTCGCCACGATGCGGCATCCGCTCAACCGCGCGCGCTTCGACGCCGCGCGCGGCCGCGTCGTATCGGGCTACGGCATCCTGCAGCCGCGCGTCGGCACCACGCTGCCGCTGGCCGGCGCGTCGGGCTACGCCATGCTGTTCGGCGGCGATCCCGGACTCGACCCGTATACGCGTGCCGTATCGGACGTCTACCAGGACCTGTTCGGCGAAGGCTCGTTCACCGGCAAGGGCATCTACGAAGTCGATGCCTTCGAGGACGCGCTGGCGCAACGCCTGCCCGCCAATCGCATTCTGAGCCACGACCTGCTCGAAGGCGGCTATGTCCGTGCGGGGCTGGTCAGCGACATTGCGGTTTTCGAGAATTTTCCACAGAGCTACCGTTCCGACATCAAGCGGCGCCATCGCTGGATTCGCGGCGACTGGCAGATAGCACGCTGGCTGCTCCCGCGCGTGCCGCGTGCCGACGCGGGCACCGAAAACAATCCGTTGTCGCCATTGTCGCGCTGGAAGGTGCTGGACAATCTGCGCCGCAGTTTCGCCGCGCCCGCTCAGTTTCTGCTGTTCGTGCTCGGCTGGCTGTTGCTGCCGGCGGCGGCCGCGTGGACGGTTTTCGTGCTGCTGCTGACGCTGGCGCCGGTGCCGCTCGAAGCGATGTCGGCCGTCGTGCGCAAGCCGGCCGATTCACGTTGGCGCGCGCATCTGAGGTTCGTCGCGCGCGGCACGGGCGTACGCCTGGGCCAGGCAGCATTCGCTCTCGCGTGCCTGCCGTTCGAGGCGATGGTCGCGCTTGATGCGATCGCACGGACGCTCTGGCGCCTGCACGTTTCGCAGCGCCGCCTGCTGGAGTGGACGCCGTCGAGCGTCGTGGAGCGCGGCGACGGCGGCCGCCTGTCGGGACTGCTGCGCGAGATGGCGTTCGCGCCGCTGGCGGCTATCGGCCTCGGCATCGCCCTTGCGCAATGGCAACCGGCCGCGCTCCTGCCGGCCTTGCCGATTCTGCTGCTGTGGTTGATCGGCCCGCTCGTCGCCTGGCACGCAAGCCGCCCGAGAACGTCGGCGCAGGAAGGACTCGATCCCAAGCACGAGCCGCTGCTGCGCGACGCGGCCCGGCGCACCTGGCACTTCTTCGAGCGCCATGTCGGACCAGTCGACAACTGGCTGCCGCCGGACAACTACCAGCAGCAACCCGGCGACGTCGTCGCGCACCGCACTTCGCCGACCAACATCGGCCTGAGCCTGCTCGCGAGCCTCGCCGCGCACGACTTCGGCTACCTCTCGCTCGGCCGGCTGCTGCAGCGCACACGCGCCACGTTCGACAGCATGGACAAACTCGAGCGCTATCGCGGGCATCTGTTCAACTGGTACGACACGCGCACGCTCGCGCCGCTGAATCCGCGCTACGTGTCGATGGTCGACAGCGGCAATCTCGCCGGACACCTGCTGACCTTGCGGCAGGGCCTGCTGGCGCTGCGGCGCTACGTGCCGGCACAAGCGCGCATTCTCGACGGATTGTGCGACACGGCCGGCGTGCTGCACGCGCTGCTGCCGCCGCCGCTGCGCGCGCCGGCACAGCACTTCATGCACACGGCGAGCGCTGCGGAACTCAGACGGCGCGCCGGCGAGAGCGACCTTGCGGCCGACCTGACGCAACTGCTGGCGCTGGCGCAAGGGCTGCGCGACAACGCGCCCGACGACGAGGCCGTCACCGCCTGGGCCCGGTCGCTGGTCGCGCAATGCGCCGATCACCTTGAAGAGGTGTCGCTTTTTTCAGCCAAGCCGGGCGCGTGCCTGGAAGACATGGTCGCGGCGGGTTCGTCCGCGGCAACCGGCTGGCTCGGCGCGGCGCGCAAACTGGCCGAGCGCGCAGCCGCACTTGCCGTGCTCGACTACGAATTTCTGTACGACGCCAAGCGCGACCTGTTCAGCATCGGCTTCAACGTCAACGACCATCGCCGCGATTCGGGCTACTACGACCTGCTCGCGTCGGAGGTGCGCCTCGGCGTGTTCGTCGCGGTCGCGCAGGGCCAGGTGCCGCAGAAAGCCTGGTTCTCGCTCGGCCGACTGCTCACGCACGCGGGCGGCACGCCGGTGCTGCTGTCGTGGAGCGGCTCGATGTTCGAGTACCTGATGCCGAACCTCGTCATGCCGACCTATCCGCAATCGCTGCTCGCACACACCGCCGTCGCCGCCGTGGCGCGGCAGATCGCGTACGGGCGTGAGCGCGACGTGCCCTGGGGCGTGTCCGAGTGCGGCTATCACCTCACCGACGCCGCGCAGAACTACCAATACCGCGCGTTCGGCGTGCCGGGCCTGGGGCTCGAGCGCGGCCTGTCGAAGGAACTCGTCATCGCGCCCTACGCGAGCGCGCTGGCCTTGCTGGTGGCGCCGAATGCGGCGGCGGAGAATCTCGCGCGCCAGGCCGAACAGAACTGGCTTACGCCGTTCGGCTACTACGAAGCCGTGGACTACAGCGCCACGCGCATTCCGCCAGGCCAGCGCTGCGCGATCGTGCGATCGTTCATGGCGCACCACCAGGGCATGAGCCTCCTCGCGTTCGCGCACGTGCTGCTCGACCGTCCGATGCAGCGGCGCTTCGAAGCGGACCCGCAAGTGCAGTCTGCGTTGCTGCTGCTGCAGGAGCGCGTGCCGCGGGCCGCCGGCCAGCCCGCGAGCGATCCGCGACTGGTCGACGCGCGCAACGCCAGCGAGGCGCCGGCCGTTCCGCTGCGCGTGTTCAATCGTCCCGATCCGGCGACGCCGGCGGTGCAACTGCTGTCTAACGGGCGCTACCACGTCATGGTGACGAGTGCCGGCGGCGGCTACAGCCGCTGGCGCGACATCGCGCTGACGCGCTGGCGCGAAGATCCGACGCGCGACGCGTGGGGCAGTTTCTGCTATCTGCGCGATCTCGGCAGCGGGCGCGTCTGGTCGACAGCGTTCCAGCCCACGCTGCAGCCCGGCGAAGACTACGAAACCGTGTTCACCGAGGCGCGCGTGGAATTTCGCCGTCGTCTCGACGGCTGGGAGACGCATACCGAAATCGTCGTATCGCCCGAAGACGACATCGAGCTGCGCCGCACGCGCATCACCAACCGCGCCGCGGTCGCCCGCACGATCGAGGCAACCAGCTACGCCGAAGTGGTGCTCGCGCCGGCGATCAGCGACAGCTTGCATCCGGCGTTCAGCAACCTCTTCGTGCAGACCGAAATCGTCGCGGCGCGCGACGCGATCGTATGTTCGCGCCGGCCGCGCGACACGCACGACGCGCCGCCGTGGATGTTCCATCTGCTGGCCGTCCACGACGGCGACAGCGACGGCGTGTCGTTCGAAACCGACCGCGCGCGCTTCGTCGGGCGACGCCGGTCGAGCGCGCATCCGCGCGCGCTGGACCGCGACGTCGCGCTGTCGGGTTCGCAAGGGTCGGTGCTCGATCCGATCGTCGCGATCCGGCATCGGATCACCGTGCAGCCCGAACAGACCGTCCACGTCGATCTCGTGACCGGCGTCGGCACGAGCCGCGAGAACTGCCTGCACCTGGTGGACAAGTATCACGACCGGCGCCTGGCCGATCGCGTGATCGACCTCGCCTGGACGCACAGCCAGGTATCGCTGCGGCAGATCAACATCAGCGAAGCCGAGGCGCAGACCTATGCACGCCTGGCAGGCCGCATGCTGTACAGCCACGCTTCGCTGCGCGCCGACGCGCAGCTCGTGCTGCGAAATCGACGCGGCCAGCCGGGCCTATGGGCGTACGCGATCTCGGGCGATTTGCCGATCGTGCTGCTGCAGGTCAGCGGCAGCGACGACCTCGACCTCGCGCGCGACGCCGTGCAGGCGCACGCCTACTGGCGCCTCAAGGGCCTCGCCGCCGACCTCGTGATCTGGAACGAGGAACGCGGCGGCTACCGACAGAACCTGCACGATGCGCTGATGGGCATGATCTCCGCGAGCGTCGATGCGAATCTGCTCGAGCGGCCGGGCGGCATCTTCGTGCGCGCGGCCGAGCAGATTCCTCACGAGGATCGCGTGCTGCTGCTCGCGGTCGCGCGCGTCGTGCTCAGCGACAAGAAAGGCAGCCTCGTCGAGCACCTGCAGCGGCGCGAGTCCGGCGAGCTCGCGATGCCGCGTCTGGTGCCCGTCGAGCCGCCGGCGCGCATCGCGAACGACGACGCGCCGGTCGCACGCGCGCCGCTGCGCCTGGACAACGGCCGCGGCGGATTCTCGCCGGACGGCAGCGAATACGTGATCGCGACGGGCCCGGGAACGTCGACGCCGGCGCCGTGGATCAACGTCATCGCGAACGCCGAATTCGGCTGCCTCGTGTCGGAAAGCGGCGTCGGCTACAGCTGGCGCGAGAACGCGCACGAATACCGTCTCACGCCGTGGCAGAACGATCCGGTCGGCGATACGGCGGGCGAAGCGTTCTACATCCGCGACGAGGAAAGCGGCCGCTACTGGTCGCCGTCGGCGCTGCCCTCACCCGGCAGCGAGCCGTACGTGACGCGTCACGGCTTCGGCTACAGCGTGTTCGAGCATTGCGAAAACGGCATCCGCAGCGAACAGCGCATCTACGTCGCGCCCGACGCCGCGGTGAAATTCGTCGTGCTGCGCCTGCGCAACGTCTCGGGCAGGCGCCGCGCGCTGTCGGCCACCGGCTACGTCGAATGGGTGCTGGGCGATCTCGCCTCGAAATCGGCGATGCACGTGGTCACCGAACTGGATCCGGGCAGCGGCGCGTTGCTCGCGCGCAATCCGTTCCATCCGGAGTTCGGCGAGTGGGTCGCGTTCTTCGACGTCGACGAAGCCGAACGCACGCTGAGCGGCGACCGCCTGGAATTCATCGGCCGCAACGGCAATCTGGCGCGCCCGGCGGCGATGGAGCGCACGCGGCTGTCCGGCCGCGTCGGCGCGCTCATGGATCCCTGCGGCGCGATCCAGATTCCGTTCGAACTCGAAGACGGGCAGTCGCGCGAAATCATCTTCCGCATCGGCTCGGCGGCGACGGCGGACGACGCGAGCGCGCTGATCAGGCGCCACCGCAGGCCCGGTTCCGCACGCGCGGCGCTCGATGCCGTGCGCGCGCAATGGACGGGCCTGCTCGGCACGATCGAACTCGACACGCCGGACGAAGCGCTCAACGCGCTCGGCAACGGCTGGCTGCTGTACCAGGTGATCGCATGCCGGCTGTGGGGACGCAGCGGCTACTACCAGTCCGGCGGCGCGTTCGGTTTTCGCGATCAGCTGCAGGACACGATGGCGCTGGTTCACGCCGCGCCCGAACTGCTGCGCGCGCAATTGCTGCTCTGTGCACAGCGCCAGTTCAAGGAAGGCGACGTGCAGCACTGGTGGCATCCGCCGAGCGGCCGCGGCGTGCGCACGCGCTGCTCTGACGACTATCTGTGGCTGCCGTTCGCCGCCTGCCGCTATGTCGCGTGCAGCGGCGACGCCGCCGTGCTCGACGTCGCGCTGCCGTTTCTCGACGGGCGCGCGCTGGCGCCGGGCGAGGAGTCGTACTACGACCTGCCGCTGCGCTGGGACGATCACCTGCCACTGTACGAGCATTGCGTGCGCGCGATCGAACACGGCCTGCGCCTGGGGCCGCACGGCCTGCCGCTGATCGGCAGCGGCGACTGGAACGACGGTATGAACAACGTCGGCAAGGGCGGCCGCGGCGAAAGCGTCTGGCTGGGTTTTTTCCTGTATCGCGTGCTGCTCGACTTCGCGCCGCTGGCACGGGCGCGCGGCGAAACGGCGTTCGCCGCGCGCTGCGAAACCGAAGCGGCGACGCTGCAGGCCAACCTGGAACGGCACGGTTGGGACGGCGCCTGGTACCGGCGCGCGTACTTCGACGACGGCACGCCGCTGGGCTCGGCCGGCAACGACGAATGCCGCATCGATGCGATCGCGCAAAGCTGGGCCGCGCTTTCGGGCGCGGCGCCGGACGAGCGCGTGCAGCGCGCGCTGGATGCGCTCAAGTCGCAGCTGGTGCGGCCGCGAGCGCGGCTGATCCAATTGCTTGACCCGCCGTTCGACCAGTCGCCGCTCGACCCGGGCTATATCCGCGGCTACGTCCCCGGCGTGCGCGAAAACGGCGGCCAATATACCCACGCGGCAATCTGGGCCGTGATGGCCTTCGTCGAGGCGGGACGCACGCGCGAGGCCTGGGAACTGTTCGACCTGATCAATCCGCTGCGCCACGCGCTGACGCCGGAAGATGTGGACACTTACAAAGTGGAACCCTATGTGGCTGCCGCCGACGTCTACGCGGTGGACCCGCATGCCGGGCGCGGCGGCTGGACTTGGTACACCGGATCGGCCGGCTGGATGTACCGCCTGATCGTCGAGTCGCTACTGGGACTGCGCCGCGAAGGCGAATGCCTGCATATCGATCCGCGCCTGCCGCCGCACTGGCCGGGTTTCCGTTTCAACTACCGGGCCGGCGCGACCGTCTATCGGTGCCACGTCCGCGTCGCGGCCGACGGCGAGGTACCGACGGTGCCCGCCACGCTGGCGCTGATCGACGACGGCGGTGATCACGCCCGGGAGTTCGTCGTCGCGCGCCAATCGGCTCATTCGTGATAGCCCGGCAACGCGGCGCGGCCGGGTATGTGTGCCAGCGAACCGAGCGGCGGGCAATTTGCGCGCACACTGGTGCGATAACCGCAACACCGGAGATCGTCTTGAAAGAAGCCCCTCGTAGTCTCGTGCTGGTCGGAGGCAACGCTCTGCCCCGGCCCGTCAGCGCCGGTTCCGCCGCGAAATCACCGAATACGGAGGGTTTGCAGTTCGTCGACACGCGGCGCGAGATGCAGATACAGACCACCTTCGACATGAATCCGCATTTGCGCGAGTTCAATCTGAACGTGCTGGTCGACGGCAACAAGGCGGTACTCGGCGGAAACGTCGACAACGGCGTTGCCAGGGACCTGGCGGAACAGATCACCCTGGTCGCCGACGACATCCTGCAGATCGACAACCGGATTCTCGTGGACGCCGACTACGTGCGGCCTGCCAGGACGACGAACGAACGCACCTTCAGCGAAAGGGTCGGCGACGCCACCACTACCGCGTCGATCAGGTCGCGACTGCTGTGGAGTTCGCATACCAGCGGGCTCGACATCCGCGCGGAAACCCTGCAGGGCAAGGTGACCCTGGCCGGCATGGTCGCAGGCAGTGCCGAAAGGGATCACGCCGAACGGATTGCCAGGAACACGCAAGGCGTGATCGCCCTGCGCAACGACATCGTGCTCGCCCGGAAATCCGACAAGGGTCTCGATGCGACCGACACGGGCGCCGAACGATCGATGCCCGATTCGTGGATTACCGACAAAGTAAATAAATCGCTGATGTTCACGCGCGGCGTGTCGGGCGCGAACATCTCGGTCGCCGCGCTGGAAGGCGTGGTGTGGCTGAGCGGCATCGTGCAAAGCACGGCCGAGCGCGAACTTGCGATCGAGGTTGCCGGCGAAACGCGCGGCGTGAGGAACGTCGAAGCCGGCGGCCTGACGGTTGAACGAAACCCGGTCGACGATCGCCCTGCATCCGCCGAGCGCGAACCCGAGAAGGCACTGCGATGAACAAGGCCATGCTGACGGACAAGTGGTTGCGGCTGATCCGCCGCATCAAGGCGCTGGGGAACACGCCGATCCCGGTCCTCGTACCCGCGTATTGCCCAAGTACGTACCCCCGGGCAAAAGGCCAACGTGCCAATCATGGAGTACCTGAGCGCTCGCCATAAGCGCTGCAAGGAAGCCGTGGGCCGGCGCGCGCACCCCGCCGGCTCACACAGTGCGTGATCAACGCGCGTTCACCTCGGGCAGCAGCCGGTCGAACTCCGTCTTGACCACCTGATAGCACTCGCAACTGCGGGCCTCCAGCTTCGGCCGGTCCAGTACCTCGATATGGCCACGGTTGTAGTGGATGAGGCCGTCGACCTGTAGCTTCCCGGCCGCTTCCGTCACGCCCTCCCGGCGCACGCCCAGCATGTTGGCGATCAGTTCCTGAGTCATGGTCAGCCGGTTCGACGACAGGCGATCGAGGCTCAGCAACAGCCAACGGCAAAGTTGCTGGTCGATGGAATGGTGGCGGTTGCATACTGCGGTCTGGGCCATTTGCGTCAGCAGGGCCTGGGTGTAGCGCAGCAGCAGATATTGCATCGAGGCCGCGCGCGTGAACTCGTCCCTGAGAAACTGTCCTTTCAGGCGATAGGCATGCCCGGCGCTTTGCACCACGGAACGACTCGTGGTGGTCTCTCCCCCCATGAACAGCGCAACCCCGACCATGCCCTCGTTGCCGACCACGGCGATTTCCGCCGAAGCGCCATCTTTCATGACATAGAGCAGCGACACGATCGACGTCGTCGGAAAGTACACATGGCGCAGCTGGCTGCCCGATTCGTAGAGCACCTGGCCAAGCGGCATGTCGATCGGTTCGAGCCCGGGCAGCAGCCGCTCCAGTTCATCGTCCGGCAATGCGCGAAGCAGGCCGTTCTGTCGCGGGCTCATGCCGTCGGGCAATGACGATGTCGATCGGGGCCTGCCCGCACGCGTTTTTTTGGTGCCGACATCGGTGAATCCGCTGACTGCGTCGATAGCCTGGGACTATAAACGCACACGCCGTGTTTTGAGGCGGCGACTATGCGCTGCGACGGCGATTGTGGAGACGTGCATCACTGCGGACCAGAAACATAGCGCCCTCTACAAGGGCGCCGTGTGCCTACCGTGCATGATTTGTAGTACGAAAAGCCTTTCAAAGTTGCACATTGTGCGTGCCAGAGTCGCGGCTTATGGGTGTCCGCACAAACGCGCCGACCGCTCCGCCGGTCAGCGATTCAGCCGCACTTGGAATAGCCGCAGTTGAGGCAGGTTTCGCAACCGTCCATGACGATCATCGCCGACGTGTTGCATTTGCTGCACAGCGTCGCACCGGCCGGGAATTCCGCGGAATCGGAAGTGCGCGACGACGACTCCGCGCCCGCGCCGGCGAGATCGCCGCTGATGCCCGCCAGACGCCCTTCAGGTTTTTTTGCGCCGCGCTGCTCATAGGCCGCACGTTTGTCGGCGATCAGCGCGCGCATTTCGGGCGACAGATCGGGATCGTGGATCAGCCCGATCGACTTCAGATGCTGCTCGACCACCGCGCCGAGCTCGGCCACGATCGACGACATGTAGACGCCGCCGGCCTTGTAGTAGCCGCCGCGCGGATCGAACACGGCTTTCAATTCCTCGACGAGGAACGTCACGTCGCCGCCCTTGCGGAACACCGCCGACATGATGCGCGTGAGCGCCACGATCCACTGGAAGTGGTCCATGTTCTTCGAGTTGATGAAGATCTCGAACGGCCGGCGCAGTTGATATTCGGTGCCTTCGTTCAGCACGATGTCGTTGATCGTCACGTACAGCGCGTGCTCGACGAGCGGCGATTTGATCTTGTAGGTCGCGCCGATCAGCATCTCCGGACGCTCGACCTTCTCGTGCATCTGGATGACTTCGGCGCTCGGCGCCTCCACGACGGCGAGCGGCGCGAGCACGGTTTTCACCTCGGCCGCTTTCTCGTTCGGCTTCTCGACCGAATAGCCTTTGATTTTCTTGCCGATCTTGATCGTCATGGCGCGAGCCTTCGGGTGCCGGCGCGGCACTGTGCATTCTGCAAAGGACCTCCGCGCCGGTGTCGGCGCGGCACATACTTTCAAAATATCTCCGCGCCGAGGACGGCGCGGAGTGAATCAAGGCTGTAGCGCGTTGCCGCGCGTGCTTGGCAGTGGGTCTTGCTCAGGTGAAGCGCCTGCCGCGTCTGGCACGCGGCGGCGTTCCTCACCGCCAGTCAGTGCGCCGACGCAGCCTCGCCGACGACGCACCACTTCCCACCGGGTGCCGCGGTGACCGCAGCTCGCCGGCGGAAGCCTGGTTGCTTAGCGGCGTCCGCCCTTCTTGGCCGCCTTCTTCACGACTTTCTTCGCAGCGGCCTTCTTCGGCGCGGCCTTCTTCGCCGGTGCCTTCTTCGCCGCTACCTTCTTCGCGCCGTAGCGTGCCGGCGCTTTCTTCGCCGCCGCCTTCTTCGCGGGAGCCTTCTTCGCCGGCGCCTTCTTCACCGCGGCCTTCTTCGCCACCTTCTTCGCGGCGGCCTTCTTGGCCGGCGCAGCCTTCTTCGCGGCGGCCTTCTTCGCCGGCGCGGCGGCCTTCTTCGCGGCAGCCTTCACCGGCGCTGCGGCTTTCTTCGCCGCATTCTTCGCGGCCGGCTTCGCCTTCGTCACGGCCTTCTTCGCCTTCGCGACGACGGCCTTGACCTTCTCTTCCGCGGCGTTCTTGACTTCCTTCGCCTTCTTCACGGCCGATTTGGCGCGCTTGGCGACGGCCTCTTTCGCGTCGGAAGCGGCGGCGCTCACGGTGGCGACGGCGGCTTCGGTTTTCTCTGCGACGGCTTCGCCGACGTTCTGCGCGGTTTCTTTGACGGCTTCCAGCGCATTGCTGATCGTCTCACCTACGGTCTGCATAAAACCCTCCAGCTCCTCGTTCGGGTTGGTGTGTGTGCGTGCGTGTTGCAGTGTGGACATTACTCCAATCTTGTCGTGCGCGCCTTCTCGTTGAACGTCGGCGCGTGCGCTCAGAACTTGCCGTAGTAGCCTTCCTTGAGCGCGTCGAACAAATTGGCGGCGGTGTGCGTCTCGCCGTCGTACTCGATCTCTTCGTTTCCTTTCACTTCGACAACACTACCGTCCTCCAGCTCGAAACGGTAGATGGTGTTTTCGAGATCGGCCTCTTTCACCAGCACGCCCTGGAACGCAGCAGGGTTGAAGCGGAACGTGGTACAGCCCTTGAGCCCTTGGCTGTGGGCGTAGGTGTAGATGTTCTTGAAGTCTTCGTACGGATAGTCGGTCGGCACATTCGCGGTTTTCGAGATCGACGAGTCGATCCACTTCTGCGCCGCCGCCTGTATGTCGACATGCTCGGTCGGCGAGATGTCGTCGGCCGCGACGAAGTAGTCCGGCAGCTTCTCGTCGGGCTTGTCCGACAGCGGCATCGCGCGCGCATTGATGAGTTCGCGATACGCGAGCAGCTCGAAGCTGCAGACGTCGACCTTTTCCTTCGATTTCTTGCCTTCGCGGATCACGTTGCGCGAATACAGGTGCGCGAACGACGGTTCGATGCCGTTCGACGCATTGTTCGCGAGCGACAGCGAAATCGTGCCGGTCGGCGCGATCGACGAATGGTGCGTGAAGCGCGACCCGTGCTCGGCGAGCTGCGCGACCAGCTCCGGCGCGACGCCCGCGACGCGTTGCATATAGCGGCTGTACTTCGCATGCAGCACGCGGCCGGGTATCGCGTCGCCGAGCTTCCAGCCGTCGGCGGCCATTTCGGGGCGCTTGCGCAGCATTTCGGCGGTGACGTCGAACGTCTGCGCGAGGATCGGCGCGGGGCCTTTTTCCTGCGCGAGCGCGAGACCCACTTCCCAGCCGGCGAGCGCCATCTCGCGGCTCACGGCCTCGGTGAACGCGCATGCGTCCTTCGCGCCGTAGCGCATCTTGAGCATCGTGAGCGTCGAGCCGAGGCCGAGAAAGCCCAGGCCGTGGCGGCGCTTGGACAGGATCTCGTTGCGCTGCTGTTCGAGCGGCAGCCCGTTGATCTCCACGACGTTGTCGAGCATGCGCGTGAACACGCGCACGACCTCGCGGTACTCGTCGAAATCGAAGCGCGCCTTAGGACCGAACGGATCGCGCACGAACAGCGTGAGGTTGATCGAGCCGAGCAGGCAGCTGCCGTAGGGCGGCAGCGGCTGTTCGCCGCAAGGATTCGTGGCGCGGATGTTCTCGCACCACCAGTTGTTGTTCATCTCGTTGACGCGGTCGATCAGGATGAAGCCCGGCTCGGCGTAGTCATACGTCGAGACCATGATCATGTCCCACAGGTGCCGCGCGCGGATGTGGCTGTAGATCTTGCACGCCACCTGCCCGTCGTCGCGCGCGACGTAGTTGCGCGTCGTCGGCCACTCGCGCCAGACCACTTTCGACGCGTCGTCGAAATCGACGTCGTCCTTTTCCTTCTGCGTGATCGGAAACACGAGCGGCCAGTCGCCGTCCTGCGCCACCGCTTCCATGAAGCCGTCGGTGATCAGCAACGACAGGTTGAACTGGCGCAGGCGGGCGTCTTCGCGCTTGGCGCGGATGAAATCCTTCACGTCCGGATGCGACACGTCGAACGTGCCCATCTGCGCGCCGCGGCGACCGCCGGCGGAGCTGACGGTGAAACACATCTTGTCGTAGATGTCCATGAACGACATCGGCCCGGACGTGTACGCGCCGGCGCCCGAGACGTACGCGCCGCGCGGACGCAGCGTCGAGAATTCGTAGCCGATGCCGCAGCCGGCCTTCAAGGTCAGGCCCGCCTCGTGCACCTTCTGCAGAATTCCATCCATGGAATCTTCGATCGTGCCGGACACGGTGCAGTTGATCGTCGACGTCGCGGGCTTGTGCTCCAGCGCGCCGGCGTTCGACGTGACGCGGCCGGCCGGAATCGCGCCGTGGCGCAGCGCCCACAGGAAACGTTCGTTCCAGAAGGCGCGCTTCTCGTCGGTGTCCTCGACGTCCGACAGCGCCTTGGCGATGCGCTGGTAGCTGTGGTCGATCGATACGTCGACCGGTTCGCCGAGCTTCGTGCGGAGCCGGTATTTCCGGTCCCAGATGTCGTAGGAAGCGGGCTGCATCGGAATCGCCGCCCCGCTGCGGGCCGATTCCGCCAAACGCACCGTACTCATCAATCGTCCTCCTGAGTCCCTGTTTGCAGGTGTGGACGCTCGCTCATCGCCGGTTGCGCGTCAGGGAACGCACAGCCGCCCGCCGACACCCGTCCGCCTTCGACGAGTCGTTCCGCGGTCCGCGATTTTTCACTCAGTTGCCATTCGGCCACCACCGTCCGGGCTTTGTGCCGGCGACCCCAACGATTAGGGTCCACCCCCGTGTTGCCGGCACAACATCTTGTGCTTGCGAGCGCGGGCAAAACTACGCCTGGGGGTGCGGCGTGTCAATCGAGGGGGCGTGAAAGAATGTTGACGCGCTAAGCAGTGCGGCAATGTCGCGGGGTGACAGCGAAGCTGAACGAATCGCGAAACGGGCCTGGAAACGGGAAACCTCGGACCCTATACGCGGTCAACGCTGCGACTTGACGCATACAGGGAAACCCATGTCCTCGATCACCCGCCTCGTCTTCGCGACCGGCGCCGCGCTCGGCATCGGCATCGCGGCCGGCTTCGCCGTTTCCAATACGCCGACGGCCTCGGCCGCGCTGCCCGCGCTCGTCGACGGTCAGGCCATGCCGTCGCTCGCGCCGATGCTCGAACGCGTGACGCCGGCCGTCGTGAACATTTCCTCGAAAACGCACACGCGCGTGCGTGATCCGATGCTCGACGATCCGTTCTTCCGCCGCTTCTTCGGCGTGCCGAACATGCCGCGCGAGCGCGTCGAGCAGTCGCTCGGCTCGGGCGTGATCGTCGATGCGGCCAAGGGCTACGTACTGACGAACAACCACGTCGTGCAGGGCGCCGACGACATCACGGTGACGCTCGCCGACCAGCGCGAGCTGAAGGCCAAGATCATCGGCACCGATCCCGATACCGACGTGGCGGTGATCCAGATTGCCGCCGAGAATCTCAAGGCGATTCCGCTCGCGGATTCGACGCGGCTGCGCGTCGGCGACTTCGTGGTCGCCGTCGGCAATCCGTTCGGGCTCGGACAGTCGGCCACGACCGGCATCGTCTCGGCGCTCGGCCGTTCGGGCCTGCGCGGCCTCGGCTACCAGAACTTCATCCAGACCGACGCGTCGATCAATCCCGGCAATTCGGGCGGCGCGCTGGTCAATCTCAACGGCGATCTCGTCGGCATCAACTCGGCGATCTTCTCGCCGTCGGGCGGCAACATCGGCATCGGTTTCGCGATTCCGTCGAGCCTCGCCGGCGACGTGATGGGTCAGCTCGTCAAGACCGGCTCGGTCAAGCGCGGCTCGCTCGGCATCGAAACGCAGAACGTGACGCCGGAGATCGCCGAAATGCTCGGTGCGCAGCCCGGCAAGGGCGCCGTCGTGACGCGCGTGCTCGCCGATTCGGCGGCCGAAAACGCCGGCCTGCGCCCGGGCGACGTGATCGTGTCGGTCAACGGCAGGAACGTGAGCACCGAGCAGGACCTGCACAACACCGAAGGACTGCTGCCGGTCGGCAGCGAAGTGCAGCTCGGCATCCTGCGCGACGGCAAGACGACCACGGCGACGGCGAAGCTCACGGCGCAGACGAGCGCGAGCGTCGAGGGCCAGGCGCTCGACCCGCGGCTCGTCGGCGCGGAATTCACGCAGATCGCGGACCGCCAGCGCCAGCAGGGTCTGCGCGGCGCGGCGATCACGCGCGTCGCGGACGGCTCGCGCGCCGAATCGAACGGACTCAAGGCCGGCGACGTCGTCGTGGCGGTCAACCAGGTCGACATTCGCAACCTCGAAGACCTCAAGGCGCTGACGCGGCGGCAGTCGCGGCAGCTGCTGCTGACCGTGGTGCGGGGGCAGAATGCGTATTTTGTGATGTGTGAATAAGGAGGTCCGGCTGCTGCCGTCGCTCGTATCTTTAGCTCGTCATTCCAGCGAGGAGCGACAACGGCGCAGCCGGCCCGAAGGGCGAGTGACGTAGTCGCGAGTCAAGCTGGAATCCAGCCCTGGCTTTTTTGAGTTCGCGCATCGATTGAGCGCTGAAGAGCTGGATTCCAGCTTTCGCTGGGATGACGAGCAAAAAGAAGATGAGCGAAAGCCCGGGCACCGCACTTGAACCGCCCTAGCCGCCCCCAACGCCATCTCGTTGTTCCACCGCACGATTCGGAGCGCGGACGCGTGGTATGGTGCGCGCGATTCGTTCCGTGGGTGGGTCTTCTTCCGTGAATAAACCTCGTCTCGCCGCCGCGTGCCGCCGCGCGTTTCTGCCGTTGTCGCTGCTCGTTCTCCTGAACCCGGCGTTCGCCGCCGATCCGCCGGCCGCACCAGCCCCCAAACCCGCCGCGCCGGCTGCCTCACCCGCCGCCGCGCCGGCCGCTGCCAAGCCCGCGGCGCCGAAACCGGCCGCCCCGAAACCGGCCGCGGCGAAGCCCGCGACCGCCGCCGCGAAACCCGCGCCGGCGCCGAAAGGCCCGATCGCCGGTAGTCTCGTCTGGCGCGGCGACATCGCCAGCGCGCGCGGCCTGATGAACGACATCGCCAAGCAGTACGAACGCGAAAAGCGCATCCGCATCGAGATCAATCCGTTCAGCACGATCTCGGGCATCGACGCGGTGGCCGGCGGCACCGCCGATCTCGCCGGCAGCCTGCGTCCCGCGCACGGCAAGCGCACCGAGGAGACGGGCCTCACGTTCGTGCCGGTCGCCTGGGACGGCCTCGTCATGATCACCTCGCCGACCAATCCGGTCGCGTCGATCAGCGTCAAGGACATCTGGCGCGTGTACTACGGCCGCGCCGACAACTGGAAGCTGCTCGGCGGCAAGGACCAGGCGATCAACATGTACGCGGTCGCAGGTCCGCTCGACGGCGTCGAATACTCGCTGCGCGCGATGATCTTCAAGAACGGCGACCAGCGCGTGGCCGTGCCGCGCCTGTACATCAACACCGCCAAGCTCGAAGAAGGCGTCACGCTCGATCCGGCCGCGCTCGGCGTCAGCACGCTCTCGTCGACAGCCGGCAACCCGAAGCTCAAGATCCTCAACGTCGAAGGCGTCGTGCCGTCGATGGCGAGCGTCGGCAACGGCAGCTATCCGCTCTACACGCCGGTCTACGTCGCGCTGCGCGAAGACGCCGCGAACGCCGCGAAGGTGAAGGAATTCATCGCGTGGCTCGACACGCCGCCGGCGCACGAGACGCTTCGCAAGCACCAGCTCGTGCCGTATTCGGCCGGCGCCGAACTCGCCGCGAACGACGCCACGCGCCTCGCCATGATCGAAACGAAGGTCAACGAAACGCCGATCGCCGCGCCCGCCGCGACCGCCGCCGCGCTGTCGCGCGTCGCGCCAACCTCGCCCGCGACGCAGGCCGCGAAGGAAAGCGCGGCTGAATCGCGCGAGGTCAAGGCCGAAGCGAAGAAAGCCGCCGCGAAGGCGCCGAAGTCGGCACCGAAGGCCGAGGCAAAGGCGGAGGCCACGGGCGGCAAGTGAACATCCTCGCGATCACGCTCGACCTCGACGACACGCTCTGGCCCATCGCGCCGATCGTGCTGCGCGCCGAGGAGAAGCTCGACGCGTGGCTGCGCGCGAACTGCCCGAAGGTCGCCGATGCGTATCCGATACCGGCGATGCGCGCGCTGCGCGAGGCGATCAGCGCCGCGCATCCGCATCTGGCGCACGACTTCACCGCGCAGCGGCGCCTCTCCCTCGCCGCCGCGCTCGAGCCGCACGGCCACGGCGACGCGCTCGACGCGGCGTTCGAGGCGTACTACGCCGCGCGCAACGAAGTGGACCTGTACCCCGACGTGCGCGACGCGCTCGCCCGCCTCGCCGCGCGCGTGCCGATCGTGAGCCTGTCGAACGGCAACGCCGATCTCGAACGCATCGGCCTGCGGCCGCTGTTCGCCGGCACGGTCACCGCGCGCGACTTCGGCGCCGGCAAGCCGGCGCCGGAAATCTTCCGCCACGCATGCGCGCTCGCGGGCGTTGCGCCTGCGCACGTGCTGCACGTCGGCGACGATCCCGAACTCGACGTGATCGGCGCGCGCAACGCGGGCCTCAAGACCGCGTGGGTGAACCGCGGCGGCCATTCGTGGTCGCACGAGGGCACGCCCGACGTCGTCGTGACCGATCTTGCCGAACTCGCCGACTGGCTCGATCTCGCCCGTGCCGCCTGAGCGCAGAGCCTTCTCCACCTAGCCGCCAACGCCAACAAGGACCCGGCATGCAAGGACTGACCGAACTTCGCCGCACCACGCGCGCGACCGACCTGTATCCCGTCGCCGCCGAGACGTTCGCCGCGACGCTCAAGGAACTCGGCCCCGCGGCCAAGCGCTGGGCCGAGGCGCACGGCTTCAAGCCCGACGCAGGCGCGATGCTCGCGCTGCCCGACGACACCGGCGGCGTGCGCGGGGTGCTCGTCGGCATCTCGCGCGGCGACGACGCGTACGCGCTCGCGAGCCTGCCGCAGCGGCTGCCGGCCGGCGACTACCGCCTCGCGGGCGGCAAGCTCGACGCCGAACGCGCGGCGCTCGGCTGGGGTCTCGGCGCGTACCAGTTCACGCGCTATCGCAAGGCGCGGCGCGAACCGGCGCGGCTCGCGGTGGAACCGGCGGTGCTCAAGGCCGTCGCGCCGATGCTCGACGCGGCGTACCAGGTGCGCGATCTGATCAACACGCCGACGCAGGACATGGGCCCGGCAGAACTTGCCGGCGCGGTCGCGGACCTGGCGAAGGCCAATGGCGCGAAATATCGCGAGTGGGTGGACGACGCGCTCATCAAGAACAATTTTCCGACGATCCACGCGGTCGGCCGCGCGAGCCATCGCGCGCCGCGGCTGGCCGAGCTGACGTGGGGCAAAAAGGGTCCGCACGTCGTCATCGTCGGCAAGGGCGTGTGCTTCGACACCGGCGGCCTCGACCTCAAGCCCGCCGACGGCATGCGCTGGATGAAGAAGGACATGGGCGGCGCGGCCCACGCGATCGGCCTCGCGCGCCTCGTGATGCAGGCGAAGCTGCCGGTGCGGCTGACGCTGCTGATTCCCGCGGTCGAAAACGCGGTGTCGGGCAACGCCTACCGGCCCGGCGAGGTGATCACGACGCGCGCCGGCATCACGGTCGAGATCGACAACACCGACGCCGAAGGCCGCCTCGTGCTGTGCGACGCGCTCGCCTACGCGGCCGAGTCCAAGCCCGACCTGATTCTCGATTTCGCGACGCTGACGGGCGCCGCGCGCGTCGCGCTCGGCCCCGACCTGCCGGCGCTGTTCGCCAATCGCGACGATCTCGCCGATGGCCTGATCGCCGCCGGCCGCGACACTCAGGATCCGCTGTGGCGCATGCCGCTGTGGCGGCCGTACCTGACGATGCTCGAATCGTCGATCGCCGACATCGCGAACGCCGGTCCGTCGCGGCACGCGGGCGCGGTCACGGCGGCGCTGTATCTCGAACGCTTCGTGCCCGAGTCGATCGCGTGGGCGCACCTCGACGTGTACTCGTGGAACGACGGCGAGCGGCCGGGCAAGCCCAAGGGCGGCGAGGCGCAGGGGTTGCGCGGGTATTTTGCATTTTTGCGAAAACGATACGGCGGCTGACCCTTACTCCGACGTCAGCGCGCGAAGCCCTCTCCCCCAAGCTCGCTTGGGGGAGAGGGTTGGGGTGAGGGGGCTGGCGCGTCGCCATTCCTCGATCTCGACGAAGACACCGGCGTCGCCCCCTCACCCCGCCCCTCTCCCCCAACGCAAAGCGTTGGGGGAGAGGGAGTCAGACGCAATCTCGACATTCACGAGACGCGTAAATCACAGCCCTCCCACCGCCTGCGCCACCGCCCGGAACAGCGCCCGCCCCTTGTTCATCGTCTCGTCCCACTCCATCGCCGGATCGGAGTCGTAGACGATGCCCGCGCCGGCCTGCACGTGCAGGCGACCGTCCTGGATCACCGCGGTGCGGATGGCGATGGCCGTGTCGGCGTCGCCCCACCAGCCGATGTAGCCGACCGCGCCGGAATAGATGTTGCGGCGGATCGGTTCGAGTTCCTGGATCACCTCGAGCGCGCGGATCTTCGGCGCGCCGCTCACGGTGCCCGCCGGAAAACTCGCGCGCAGCACGTCGAGATAACTCAAGCCCTCGGCGAGATCGCCTTCCACCTGCGAGACGATGTGCATGACATGCGAGTAGCGCTCGATCGAAAAGCTTTCGGTGACGCGCACGGTGCCGGTCTTCGACACGCGGCCGACGTCGTTGCGGCCGAGGTCGATCAGCATCAGATGCTCGGCGCGCTCCTTCGGATCGGCCAGCAGTTCGGCTTCGAGCGCGGCGTCGGCCTCGGGCGTCGCGCCGCGCGGGCGCGTGCCGGCGATCGGCCGCAGCACGACCTTGCCGTCCTTGAGGCGCACGAGGATCTCCGGCGACGAGCCGACGATCTGCGTGGACCCCAGATCGAGAAAATACATGTACGGCGACGGGTTCAGCGAACGCAGCGCGCGGTATACGTCGACCGGCCGCGCGCGGAACGGCACGCTCATGCGCTGCGACAGCACGACCTGGAAGATGTCGCCGGCACGAATGTATTCCTTGCTTTTTTCCACCGCGGCGATGAAGCCCTCGCGCGTGAAGCCCGACACGAAATCGGCTTCGTCGAGCAGCTTCGGATCGAGTACGTCGGGATAGCTCGACCCCGAGCGGCGCAGGCGGAACGTCAGCTCGTCGAGC
Organism: Tahibacter soli; assembly: GCF_025717065.2. Classification (GTDB taxonomy): domain Bacteria; phylum Pseudomonadota; class Gammaproteobacteria; order Xanthomonadales; family Rhodanobacteraceae; genus Tahibacter; species Tahibacter soli. The sequence continues at coordinate 421,489 of NZ_JAOVZO020000019.1, forward strand.
CGGCGGCATGCCCGCGCGTACGCGTGCGGCTCGGCCGGATCGGCGTGCACGATGAGGTACAGGCGCCCTTTGAGGTTGTCGAATACCGCCACTTCCTCCGACAGCATCAGGAGCGCGTCGGGCGTGCCGAGCTGGTCGGGCTTGTCCCAGCCCGCGAGCCGCGGCTCGACGTAGCCGATCGCCTCGAAACCGAAATAGCCGACGAGGCCGCCGGTGAACGCCGGCAGGCCCGGCAGCTGCGGCACGCGATAGCGCGCGCGCAGCGCTTCGACTTCGCCGAGCGGATCGTCGAGCTCGCGCGTTTCGACGGTCTGTCCGAGTTCGGCGGTCGTGAGCGTGTTGCCGCGCAGCGTGTGCACGCGCCGGCACGGCAGGCCGATGATCGAATGACGGCCCCAGTTTTCACCGCCCTGGATCGATTCGAGCAAATAGGTATACGGGCCGTCGGCGAGCTTGAGGTATACCGACAGCGGCGTGTCGAGATCGGACAGCACTTCGCGCACGACCGGAATCCGGTTGTAGCCTTCGTCCGCCAATGCCTGGAATTGCTGCTGGGAGATCACGCGCGTCGTTCCGCCGTATCGGGCGCACGACCATAGCAAGACAGGCCGATACACGACAGGCTATTTTGTCGCGCACGCACGGCCCGGCCCCCTCCCGGGCGGTATGTTCAGGCTCCACGCAAGGATTCGCGCCCATGCTCGCCACACCCTCCCGCTTCGATCGCGCCGCTTCGATCGCGCCTTCCCGCTTCGATCGCGCGGTCGCCGCCGCGCTCGCCGTCGCGGCTCTCGTCTACATCGTCTACGGCCTCGCGACGATGGCGCAGTGGACGCCGCTGACGCTGTACGCCGACCAATGGCGCCAGTACGTCACGTTCCTGACGCTCGACTTTCCCGGCAACGTCGTCGCGCCGGACAACGGGCATCGCCAGGTGCTGCCGAATTTCGTCGCGTGGCTCGACATCGCCGCGTTCGGCGGGTCGCACGTGCTGCAGCTCGCGGTCGGCTGGACGTCGGTGCTCGCCGCCGTCGCGCTCGTCGCCGCCGTCGCACTGCGCGACGACGCGCTGGCGCTCGCGCCGCGCTGGGCCGGCGCGTTTCTCGCCGCGTTCGCGGTCGTCTGGCTCGGCAACGCGCGCACGCTCGCGCACACCGGCGAGCTGATGCACGTCTACCTCACGATGGCGCTGACGCTCGCCGGCATCGTCTGCGCGCTGCGCGCGGCCGGCTCCCCGGCGGCGCCCTCGACGCGATCCGGCGCCTGGCTCGCCGCGGCGCTCGTGTGCGGCTTCGCGGCGACGAACACGTTCGGCTACGGCCTCGCGAGCTTCGTCGGCATCCTGGCCGCGCTGGTGTTCTCGCGCGCGCCGCGGCGCGCGATCGCGATCGCGGCCGGCGGTCTCGTTCTCGCGGCGCTGTACTACTTCGGCATGCGCGGCGGCGACAGCGTGTCGGGCTCGCTGCGCATCGATCCCTTGCAGAACCTGCTGGCCGCCGCACGCTGGCTCGGCGGCCCGCTGAACTACGTCGCGCCGTATCTGTGGCAGGAACAGGCGGCGAATCTGCTGCCGGGGATGCTGCGCGGATCGGCGCAGGCGTCGTCGGCATTGCTGCGCGCGCACGTCGCCGCCGATATTTCCGCGGCCGTCTGGCCGCAGGCGCTCGTCGGCGGCGCCGGCATCGTCGCGCTGCTCGTCGCGAGCGCGCGCGCGCTGCGCACCGGCGCGTCGCCGACGCGCACGCGACGCCTGGGCCTTGCGATCGCGTGGTTCGGCCTCGCCGCGGCCGGCATCATCGCGCTGTCGCGTCTGGGCTATTTCGTCGAGCATCCGGATCAGATCTACGCCGACCGCTACCAGCCGTGGCCGTGCCTGTTCTGGCTCGGCATCGCGCTGATCGCGCTCGGACGCCGCACCGAGGGCCACGCGGCATGGCCGCGCGTGCTCGCCGCCGGCGCGCTCGCGCTGGCCTTCATCGCGTGGCCGGCCGAACGCGGCGGGCGCATCTACGCATCGCTCGTTCGCGGCCTCGTCGAAAACACCGCGGCGGGCACGGCGACCGGCGTGCTCGGCCGCGACGACGAGTTCGGCGAAACGCTGCGCGACGAACTCGTGCGCGGCACGCCGGTGCTCAGGCAGGCCGACATCCCGCCGTTCTCGTGGCGCGAGACGCGCGCGCTCGGTGCGACGCTTGCCGACGCCGCGCGCCCGCTCGCCGACGCGAAGATCGCGACGGTGCCGATCGCCAATCTGTTCGAGGGCGACGGTCAACGCGTCACGGTCGAACTGCCGCCCGGATCGATGCTGCCGGCGCGCGCGGTGCTCGTGGACGGCGAACGGCGCGTCGTCGGCATCGCGGTACGCGATCCGCGTGCCGGCGCGTGGCATCTCTCCGGCTACGCGCGCGGCACGCAGCCGCCCGTATCGGCGGCCGTGCTGCCTTGAGGATCGCCCGGGATCGCTACCTGCGCCGCTTCGATTCGAGCGACACGAGGTCGCCGACCTCGACGCGCGGATAGACCGGATTCGCGTACGGCCCGCCCTGCTCGCGCAGACGGCGCTGGCGCGTCATGCCGTCGATCGTCTCGCCGGTCGAGTAGTCGGTCACTTCGAGCGGACCGAATCGTGTAGCCGAGGTGCGAGCCGGTCGTCATGACGAGGTCCATGCGCCACAGCGACATCGCGCGCGGCATCGCGACCGCGTCGCCGTAGCGCGGTTTGAGTTCGTCGCGCCAGATCGCGTTGGCGCGGGCGACTTCTTCGGGCGTGAGCTGCGCGTAGCCCCATTCGAGCGCGTCGGCGAGCGGCGGGTCGCCGCGTTCGGCCGCGAGCGCGAGCCAGGCGACGCCGCGCGCGCGGTCGGCGCTTACGCCGGCGCCCTTGAAGTGCATGAGCCCGAGGTTGTACTGCGCGATCTTGTGACCCAGTACGCGCTGATGTCCCAGCGGTACAGCGCCGATTCGAGCTGGCCGCGCCTGAACGACTGCGTGCCTTTTTCGAGGAAGTAGTTGCCGCGGTTGAAACGCGACTGCGGCTCGGGCAGCGGTCCGAACGTCGCGCCGGGCGCCATCTGCGCCGCGGCGGCGAAAGGCAGACCTGCCGCGAGCACGGCGGCCAAGAGCGATTTTCCGATCCGAGCGAGCATCGTTGACTCCTTGCGCAGGAAAGCTACGGTTTCGCGGCGTCGAGCGACATCAGGTCGCCGACCTCGACGCGCGGATAGATCGGATTGCCGAACGGCTCGCCGCTTTCGGCGAGGCGCTTCTGACGCTGCATGCCGTCCTCGTCGATGCCGCTGCCGTTGTTGACGGCGAGCGGGCCGATCACGTGCCCCGTGTGCGAGCCGGTCGTCATGACGTGATCGGCGCGCCACAGCGACAGCGCGCGCGGCATGGCGACCTTGTCGCCGTAGCGCGGCTTGAGCTCGTCGTTCCACAGCGCGTTGGCGCGCTCGACCTCGTCGGGCGCGAGCGTTGCGTACGTGCGGGCGAGCGCGTCGCGCAGCGCCGGCTCGCCGCGTTCGGACGACAGCGCGATCCACGCGACGCCGCGCGGACGATCCACCGGCACGCCGACGCCCTTGTAGTACATCAATCCCAGATTGTACTGCGCGACTTTCTGGCCCCAGTACGCGGCGACTTCCCAGCGATCCTTCGCCGAGGCGTAGTTGCCGCGCTGGAATTCGCGCATGCCGAGCGCGAGGAAATAGTCGCCGCGCACGCCGCGCGTGCGGACCGACGCGAACTCGTCGCCGTCGTAGGCGGCGTGGCCGATGCCGGCGAAGGCGGCGAGAACGGCTCCGAACAGCAGGCTTGCGATACGAAAACGCATGGCGGCACCCTTCGTCGGTCGACGGTGCCGCCCGTTCTACTACGGTCTTCGTACATCGTCAACGAAACGTTTTTTCATCGACCGCGCAGCGCCGTTTCCCGCGGCATTCCGGCGAGCCGCAGCACGAATTCGACGCCGTCGCGGCCCGGCAGGTTGTGCGCCGACGCCGCGCCGCCGTGACGTTCGGCTACGAGCCGCACGACATACAGGCCGAGGCCCAGGTGCGGCGTCTCGCCGCCGCGGCCGCCGCCTTCGCGCAGGCTGACGAGCGAATCGAACAGCCGGCCCTGCATCGTCGCCGGCAGCGGCGGGCCCTGGTTCGCGACGCCGATTTCGACGCCATCCTCGACCACCGTCAGGCGCAGCGCGATCCAGCCCGATTCCGGCGTGAACGAACGCGCATTGTCGAAAAGCTTGTCGAGCGCCTGCGCGATCAGTTCCGGCGCGCCGTGGAACGGCACCGGCTGCGCCGGCACGTCGCACTGCACGGTGCGCGGCACGGCGAGCGCGCGGTACGACTCGGCGCAGCCGCGCACGACGTCGGAAAGATTGAAGTCTTCGGCGTCGGCCGACGCGATCGCGCGCTCCATGCGGCTCGCCTCGCTCATCGCGCGCACGATCGCGACGAGGCGCTCGGTGCCGTCGCGCGCACGCGCGACGTAGGCGCGCGCGCTGCCGGGAATCGGCTGCTGTTCGAGGTTGTCGAGCGACGATTTGACGATCGCGAGCGGCGTGTGCAGCTCGTGCGAGAGCTTCGACGCGAGCGTGCGCAGGTAGTCGGTGTATGCGCCGATCGCGTCGAGCAGCTGCTGGAAGCTGCGCGCGAGGTCGCCCAGTTCGTCGGTCGCCGCGGTCAGCGGCATGCGGCCTTCGACGCGGCCGTCGGCCGCGAGCGCGCGCTCGGCCGCGTCGCGCAGGCGCCGGATGCGCACCGACAGCCACGTCGCGAACGCGAACAGCACGCCGCCGGCGAGCACGAGCACGCCGAGGCTGATCGCGCCGAGGCGCTTCAATGCCGCATCGGTCGTCAGCGCGAGCGCCGCGTTCGACTGCTCCACGACGAGCGCGCCGCGCGTTTCGCCGCGCAGCGTCAACGGCACGGTCGCCACGAGCACGACGTCGCCCGGCGTCAGGCCGGCGCGCCAGGTCGCGGCCGGCACGCCCGACAGGGCCTGCCACAGTTCGGCCGCGTCGATGCGCGGCATGCTCGCGGCGAGCGCCGCGCTGCCGGTCAGCGACGGCGCGATCAGCCAGCGATACGTCCAGCGCGCGAACAGCGACGGCTCGGCCTGCGGCTGCGCCGGCGCGCCTGCGATGCGGCCGTGCTCGGCCAGCAGCCAGCCGTCGGCGCTGACGAGGCGCGTGCGCGTCGCATCGGGCGCGAACTGGCCCAGTTCGCGCGCGAGATTCGCCGAATAGCGCAGCAGCGGCAGCGTTTCCGGCGTCGTGCTGCCGGCCGGATTGCCCGCGTCGAACACGCCGAGCGACATGCGTTCGGGCATCTGCGCGACGGGCAGCCGCAGCTCGACGTGGTAGCCGGCGGCGTCTTCCTGCCACTCGCCCGACAGCGTCAGCGGCAGGCCGCCGCCGTCGGCGCCGAGCGCGAGCGCGTCGAAGCTGCCCGGCGCGGCGCTCGCGATGAGGTAGCGCCGCGTCGCGCCGTCGCGCGCGAGCGTCAGGGTCAGATGATCGGCGCGGTCGGCGTCGGGATCGTGCGCGTCGGCGCGCCGGCGCGTCGTGTCGCGCACGTCGATCATGAGGTTGAGCCATTGCGCGTCGGCGCCGAGCAGCACTTTCAACTTTTGCGCATCCTGCGCCGGCCCGAGGTTCTGCGCGTAGGCGCGCAGCGCCGCCCACTCGTCGCCGTAGCCGTCGATCTGCACCGGCACGTCGAGCGCGTGCACGTACAGCGTCGCGCCGAGCGGCGGCAGTTCGGCGCCGATCGCCGCGAGGCTGCGCGCAAGCGCCTTGCCCGAGGCGATCAGCGTCTGCTCCTGGCCTTGCCGCAGCAGCACTTCCATCTGCCGCACGAACTGCCAGCCGGCCCACGGCAGGGCCAGCATCGTCAGCGCGACGAGCAGCAATTTTCGACGCAGGCTCACGGCTTCCAGCGATAGCCGACGCCGTGCACGGTTTCGACGCCGTCGAACGCCGCGTCGATCGCGAGGAATTTCTTGCGGATGCGCTTGATGTGCGAGGTGATCGTCGCGTCGTCGACGACGACCTGCGCCTCGCGCATGAGCTGGTCGCGATTCTTCACGTGTCCCGGAAAGCGCACCATCGTGTGCACCATCCAGAACTCGGTCACGGTCAGCGGCACTTCCTCGCCGTTCCAGGTCACGCGCATGCGCTCCTGCTCGAGCTTGAGCGGGCCGTGCTCGATCGCGCTCTCGGTCTCGGCCGGCTTGCGCAGCGCCTCGATGCGGCGAAACAGCGCGTTGATGCGCGCGGCGAGCTGGTGCAGCGAGACGTCCTTGGTCAGATAGTCGTCGGCGCCCAGGCGCAGGCCCGAGATCACGTCGAGGTCGGAATCGCGCGCGGTCAGGAACAGGATCGGCAGGGTCTGCGCGCGCGCGCGCAGGCCGCGGCAGAGGTCGAAACCGCCTTCGGGCTCGTCGCCGAGGCCGACGTCGATGATCACGAGTTCGGGCAGGCGCATCGCGAACGCCGCTTCGGCCTCCGGGCGCGACGCGTAGCCGCGCACTTCGTAGCCGAAGCGCGTCAGCGCCTCGACGTAGTTCGCGCGGATCAGCGGTTCGTCTTCGACGATGGCGATGCTGCGTGGCATGGGTACACCCGGTGCTTGAGGTGACGCGACTGTAGGCACGCGCCCGCCGCGCCGCAACGGCGGCGTGCCGATTGCCAGACAAATGCCAGAAATGGTCGGTACAACGTCGCAAACGAACATCGCGCCGCCGCTCGCGAACGCTCTACTGACGCTGCCCTGAAACGACGAGGTACCCGAATGAACGCCGCCGACCGCCCCGAACCGAACGCCGAACTCAAGGCCGGCTTCGAACCGCTGCGTGTGATTTTCGCGATCGGCGCGCTCGTGCTCGGCTTCCTCGTCGCCGCCTTGCAGGCCTGACCTGCCGGGGCACCGCCAACACTACGGAGCCAAGACGATGGACGTTTGCCTGCCTGCCGACTTTCAGATCTTCGACGATGCGGCCGCCGCGGACTACCGCGAACCGCTGCGCTACGTCGACGAGGGACCGGCCTCCTACGAAGACGGCTACTGGCTCGGCGCCGAAGCGCTCGTGACGCCGCTGCCGCTGAACGACCCGGCGCGGCCCGGTCCCCGCCGCAAGCGCGGCACGGCCGCCGACGATCCGAGCTGGTGCGTGGTGTAGGCCTGCGATCCCGCTCGAAAACCGCGTGAACATTCGTGTTGACGCGGAGTAGACGTCCCATTGACGTGGAATGAATGCGCCATGATGAGGCGCGGCACGACGCTACGGCACCACCGTAACACGGGTGGTATCCGTCCGCCGGCCGCCCCGAGAGATCCTTCATGGCACCCATCGTTCGCAACACCGCTCTGGCTTCCCTGATCGCCGCCTGCCTCGCCGCAGGCGCCGTTTCGACCGCGCGCGCCGCCGACACGGCGGCGATGCGCCTCGTGCGCTTCGCCGAGCCGGGCGCCCTCGCCTACCGCGGCGGCACCGGCGCGCTGCGCCCGACCGCGCCTGCCGCGAACCGGCGCTTCGACGCGAACGCGCCCGACGTCGCCGCGTACCGCGCCTGGCTCGGCGGCACGCAGGCGCAGCATCGCGCCGACATCGCCGCGCGCCTCGGCCGTGCGGTCGATCTCGCGCACACGTACCAGATGACGCACAGCGGCATCGCGCTCGCGCTGACCGACGCCGAGGCGGCCGCGGTCGCCGCGCTGCCGGGCGTCGTGTCGGTCGAGGCCGAACCGATCTATCCGCTCGCCACGTACCGCGGTCCGACGTTCATCGGCGCGGGCACGGTGTGGAACACCGCACCGAGCGATCCCGTGCGGCGCGGCCGCGGCACCGTCGTCGGCGTCATCGACAGCGGCGCGAACCCGACGCACCCGTCGTTCGCGAACGACGGGTCGTGCGGCTTCAACGCGGCCGATCCGAAGCTCAAGAGCTATCGCGACTGCATGACGTCGGACAACGGCGTCTGCAACGGCTCGATACCCGAGGACTACAACACCGGCCACGGCGTGCACACGGCGAGCACGGCGGCCGGCAACACGGTCACTCTCGCGGCGACGCCCGCGCCGGTGCTGCCGGCGCCGTATACGCAGATGTCCGGCGTCGCGCCTTGCGCCAGCGTGCGCACGTACAAGGTCTGCGACAGCTCGACGTGCAACGGCTCGGCGATTCTGGCGGCGATCGAGAACATCGTGGTCGACGGCGACATCGACGTCGCCAACTACTCGATCTCCGGCGGCAGGACGCCCTGGAGCATGGGGGACATCGACCTCGAGTTCCTCGACCTCGTCAATGCCGGCGTGCTGGTCGTCGCCGCCGCGGGCAATACCAGCTTGGACGAGCCCGACCCGGTCGGCAAGGTCAACCACATCGGTCCGTGGATGACCACCGTCGCGGCCGTCACGCACGACGCGGTCGCGCTGCCGGCGCTGACCGTCGTCGCGCCGACGCAGCCGGCGAGCCTCGCTGACATCGCGGTCAAGCCGGGCAGCACAACGCCGCCCGCGAACGACATGAGCAACCTGCCGCTCAAGACCTATTCCGCGAACCCGATCGGCTGCACCGCCGACGGCGGCATCGCCGCGAACGCGCTGCAGGGCGCGATTGCGGTGCTGCGTCGCGGCACCTGCACGTTCGGCGAGAAAATCACGAACGCGGCCAACGCCGGCGCGGTCGCGGTGGTCATCGGCAACAACCAGTCCGGCGTCCTGACGATGGACACGGCCGGTGCCGCGAACATTCCGGCCTATAGCATTTCGAGCGTGGCCGTCGGCGACGCGCTGGCCGCGTACGCGAACGACAACGCCGGCGCCGCCGCATCGTTCGACCTCACCCATCGCCAGGGCAACCGCCTCGCCGACTTCAGCCAGCGCGGGCCGACGATCGAGTACTACCGCGGCCTGACCAAGCCCGACGTGTCCGCGCCCGGCGTCGGCATCTACGCCGCGCAGACGCCCGGCAACGGCCAGTACGGCGAGATAAGCGGCACCTCGATGGCGAGCCCGCACGTCGCCGGCGCGGCATTGCTCGTGCGCGCGGCGCATCCGGCGTGGAGCCCGATGGCGGTCAAGTCGGCGCTGCAGATGACGGCCCGGAGCGGCGGCTTTCAGGAAGACGGCGTCAGCGCCTCGAAGGTCGACCAGATCGGCAGCGGCCTCGTCGACGTCGCCGCCGCGGTCCGCGCCGGCCTCGTGATGGAAGAGACCTACGACAACTTCGTCGCGGCGAACCCGTCGGTGCGCGGCGTGGCGCTCGACGCGCTGAACCTGCCGTCGCTGCGCAACCGCAACTGCTCGCCGACGTGCATGTTCACGCGTACGGTGACGTCGACGCTCGCGAGTGCGTCGACGTGGAACGCGACGTTCGCGAGCGACACCGACGGCGTCACGGCCGAGACGACGCCGTCGACGTTCACGCTGCCGGCCGGCGGCTCCCAGACGATCACGGTCACCGTGAAGCTCGGCGTCGGCAACGCGCTCGCCGCGGCCGCATCGGGCGCGCTGACGCTGACCGAGGCCGCGTCGCAGGCGCCGCCGGCTCACCTCTCCGTCACCGTCCTCGGCACGCGACCGCGCGACGCCGTCTTCGGCGACGGCCTCGAAGCGGCCGACATGACGAACATCGTCGCGGTCGACAATCTCAACTACGTGTTCCCGCTGCTGCCGTCGGGCGGCGCCGTGAACTGGCAGACCGGCGCGCTGTGCAACCAGACGAACGACTGCTTCTACGGCAACTACCACTTCAACATCTGGACGTACACGAACGCGCAGGGCTCGATCGCCGCGATCAACCATCCGCTCAAGGAGCCGCGCGAAGACTACGGCAGCGTCGTGCTGCCCGGCACGATGACGTTCGTCGTCATGCAGCGCGGCGAGACGATCGGCCCGCAGTCGACGTTCTCGGCAGTCGCGTCGCAGATCGGCGCGGAACAGTGGCGCGCCGCCGGCGGCGTCGACGGCTATATCGGCTTCCGCTTCCGCAACACCGCGACGAACCAGATCAACTACGGCTACGCGCGGTTCATCACGCAGGGACCGGTCGGCCTGCCGGCGACGCTCGTGGGCTATCGCTACGACGCGAGCGGGGCGCCGATCACGATTCGCTGACGCGCCCGGACACCATTGTTTGCACTACCGACGAGGCGGCCGCACCGCCTCGTCGGCGTTTGTGCGGCGTCCGAGCGGACGTCTTTTGCCGCATGGGGGCTTTTTGAATGCTCGCGACGTATGATCTTTCCATGTCGGCCCCCTCGTACCGCTTCGGCGAATTTCGCGTCGATCCCGCAACGCGCAGGCTATGGAAAGGCGAAGACGGCGTCGCGCTGCGGCCGAAGGTGTTCGACTGCATCGTGTATCTCATCGAGCATCGCGATCGCGCGGTCGGCCGCGACGAGCTGATCTCGGCGGTCTGGGGCAAGGTCGACATCACCGACGGCGTGCTCGGACAGACGATCCTGCAGGCGCGCCGCAGCCTCGACGATACCGGCAAGGAACAGACCACCGTCCGCACGGTGCAGGGCTTCGGCTACCACTGGGTCGCGAAGGTCGACGTCGTCGAGCCGCCGATGCCGACCGCCGTCGCGATCGCGGTTCCCGTCGCGGCGACGCCCGTCGAAGCGTCGCCGCTCGCGCCTGTCGCGCCGCCGCGCCGTCGACGCACGCTCGTCGCCGCGATCGCGGCCGCTCTCGTGGTCGCGCCGCTCGCCGCGTATGTCGTCTGGCGCGAGCGTCCGACCGCCACCGCGCCCGCGACGCCGACGATCGCCGCGTCGCAGGCGTCGGCGCTCGTGCTGCCGGTCGTCGTCGAAGGCGTCGGCGACAGTCCCGCGTGGATACGGCTCGGCGCGATGGATCTCGTCGCTGACCGGCTGCATGCCGCGGGTCTGCGCGTCGTGCCGAGCGACAACGTGGTGATGCTCGCCGGCCGCCTCGGCGCCGCGCCCGGCACGACCGACATCGGCGCGATGCTGCGCGCGACGCGCGCGACGGTCGCCGTCGAGCCGCGCGCGCGGCGCACCGCGCAGGGCTGGCGCATGTCGCTGACGACGCCGCTCGGCGCGACGCCGCCGATCTCCGTGCACGGCGAAGGCACCGACGTGCTCGACGCCGCACGCGTCGCGGCCGACGAACTCGCGCGCGCGCTCGGCTACCGCCCGCCCGCGGGCGGCACCGGCGACGGCGCCGATCTCGCGATGCTGCTGACGCAGGTCGACGCCGCGGTGCTGTCGGGCCAGCTCGATCAGGCGAGGCAGCTGCTCGAAAGCGCCGGCGCGGAAGCGCTCGCGCGGCCCGACCTGCGCTTCCAGCTCGCCCGCATCGACTACGAAGGGGGCCGCCTCGATACGGCCGAAGCGGCGTTCCGGCAGATCGCCGCCGACGTGTCCCCCGAGGCCGACCGCACGATGCGCGCCCGCGCGCTCAACGGGCTCGGCGCCGTCGCGTTCAAGCGCGAGCGCTACGCCGACGCCGAACAGCTGTTCGGCGACGCGCTCGGGCTGCTCGACCGCGAACATCCTCGCGAACGCGGCATCGCGTACAACGGCCGCGCCGTGTCGCGCAACGCGCAGCGCCGTTTCGACGACGCGATGGCCGACTTCGCCGAAGCGCGCGTCGCGCTGGAGCTCGCCGGCGACAGCATCCACCTCGTGCTGGCCGACTCGAACCTCGGCGCGCTCAATTTCAACCGCGGCCGCTACGCCGACGCGGCCGTGTCGCTCGCGCGCGCGGCCGAGCGTTTTGAATCTTTCCACGTGTACAACATGGAACTCATGACGCGAGTGAACCTCGCCAACGTGCAGACCGGCCTCGTCGACGTCGCCGGCGCGCAGGCGAACGCGCGCCGCATCGAGGCGCTGATTCCGCTGATGAACGACCCCAGCGACCAGAACAGCGGCCGTCTTTCGCTCGTGCATCTGCTGCGCGAGCGCGGCGCGCTGCGCACGGCCGACGAGGTGCTCAACCTCGTGCGCGCGGCCGCGCAGACCGATGCGACGGCCGCCGCGGCCGTCGGCGCGATCGACGCGCGGCAGGCGTTCGCCGACGGCGATCCGCGGCGCGCGACCGAGCTCGCCGCGCCGGTGCTCAAGCAACATGCCGAGCAGCTGTTTCCGCGCTTTCGCACGCAGACGCGCTACGTGCTCGTCGGTGCCTACGCGCGCAACGGCGATCTGGCCGCCGCGCAGCGCGAACTCGACGGCCTGCGCAAGGCGTCCGACGACGACCTCGTGCCGCCGGCACCGATGTATCTCGCGCTGGCACAGGCCGAGATCGCGCGCGCCGCCGGCACCGCCGACGCGGCGACGTCGGCATATGCCGAGGCGGTCGCCGCGGCCGAGGCCTCGCACATCCCGGCCGACGTGATCGAGGCGTGCGCGGCATATGCGGGCTACCTGCTCGAACGCGGCGAACTCGCGCGCGCGAGCGCCGTCGCCGAACGCGTGTCGCCATGGGTGCAGCAGAACTACGCGGCCGCGCTCGTGCAGCTCGCGCTGTACCACGCGAGCGGCCTCGCGCCGGCATGGCGCACGGCGCTCGAACGTGCGCGCGCACTCGCCGGCGAACGCGCGATTCCGCCGGAACTCACGAAAGAACCCGTACCCAGGTCGTAAACGAAAAACCCGCGCGGCTCGCGCCGCGCGGGTTTCTCTCGACACTACCCACGACTCATTCGAACCCGTCGTCGAACAGCGAGTCGGGCCGGAAGAAATACACCGCGCCCTGATACGCGTTCGGCATGTAGTTCACGCCCATCGCGCCGATCACCGCCGTGCTCCCGTCCCAGCCGATCGCCCAGCCGAACCAGTTGTTGAATACGCCGTCGCTCGCCGTGATGGTGCTCGTGATGCTCCACTGCGCGCCCTGTTTGCGAATCGCGTGCACCGCGCCGCGCTGCGCCGCGCCGCCGACGGTCGCATACGGCTCGCCGATGAATCCGGTGTCGCCGCGCAGCATCGCCCGGTAGCCGAAGTTGTAGTACGCGCCCAGGTTCGGCGAGACCAGCTTCTGCGTTTCGCTCCAGACGCCGTCCGTCGACGTGAACATGTACGCCGCGCCGGCGGCGGCGAGACCGGCGACCCTCGTACTCGACGTGCCGACGAGCAGATTTGCGCCCGAGAGCGCGACCGCGCTGCCGAGCCGGGAGTCGGCGACGCCGTCGCTCGCGGTCAGCTTCTGCGCGAGGCTCCACTGGCCGGGCGTCGATTCGGTATACACGTACACGGCGCCGCGATTGGCGACGCCTGCGATGTCCGCGCCATTCGAGGCGACAGCGATCGTGCCGCCGTCGATCGCGACGTTGGCGCCGAAGTAGTCGAGCGTCGCGCCGTCGGCCGCGACGAGCTTCTGCGTCTGCGCCCACGTGCCGTTCGTGCGCGTGAAGACGTAGACCGCGCCCTGGTAGTTATGGCCGAGGTAAGGTGCGCCGCCGGCGCCGATCGCCGCGCGGTCGCCGCTCATCGAAATGCGGCCGAAATTGGCGCCGGGATAGGGATCGCTCGCGACGAGTTTCTGCGTCTGCGTCCAGGTGCCGTCCGCTTCGGTGAACACGTAGACCGCGCCGGCGCCGGCCGCGTTGCTGACGGTCGAGCCTTCGGCGCCGATCAACGCGGTATCGCCTTCGATAGCGATGGCGCTGCCGAAGTGCTGCTGGGCCGTACCGTCCGACGAGAGCAGCTTCTGGGCCTGCGTCCACGTGCCGTTGATGCGCTTGAACACATAGACCGCGCCGCGCTGGTCGACGCCGTTGATGCGCATGTTCGGCGAACCGACCAGCGCGACGTCGCCGCGCACGGCCGCCGACGTACCGAAGTAGCCGCCGTTCGTGCCGTCGCTCGGCGTCAGCTTCTGCCCTTCGACCCACACTTCCGCGTCGCCGACCGCGACCGGGAGCGCCGCCGACGTGCTGCCGTCGTGGTTGGCGTCGCCGGTATACGTCGCGGTCAGCGTGCGCGCGCCGGCCGTCGCGAACGTGATCGCGCACTGTCCCGACGCGACCGTCGCGGTGCAGGTTTCGCCGCTGCTCGCGATGACGCTCACATCGCCCGTAACCGCACCCGCACCGGCGACGGCGTAGCCGACCGTCACCGGCTGGCCGGTCGTTGCCGGCGTCGCGCCGACGAGCGTCGTCGTCGTCGGCGCCTTCGCGATCGTGAGCATCTGCGACGCGCTCGCGCTCGCCGTGAAGTTCGCGTCGCCGGCATAGGCCGCGACGAGCGCGTGCGTGCCGGCCGTCAGCGACGACGCGGCGAGCGTGCACGCCCCTGCGGCGACCGGTGCGGTGCAACCCGCGGCACCGTCCACGGTAACGCCGACGTCGCCACCCGGCGTGCCCGCCCCGGGCGCGTTGACGGACAGCGCGAAGCCGGCGGCGACCGCGTCGCCGTAGACGGCCGTCGTCGGCGTCGCAGCGCCAAATGCCGTCGTCGTCGACGCGCGTTCGACGACGTGCGTCGCCGTCGCGCTGCTCGGCAGATAGTCGGGCGACGTGTGGCTCGCCGTGATCGTGCGCGTGCCGGCCGCGGTCGAAACGAGCGTGCAGCTGCCCGCGCCGTTCGTCAATGTCGCCGTGCACGTCGCGCCGTTGCCGTCGTCGACCGCGACATTGCCGCTCGCCGTTGCGCCGGGCACGGACACGCTGACGGCGACGTCGTAGCTTTCGCCGACGACGGTCGTCGCCGGCAGCACCGTGTCGATCGTCGTCGTCGACGGCACGCCGTTCGGCAGCGCCGCGAGTACGAGGCGCGGCGCACCGCCGACCGCCGTGAACTGGCCGCCGACGAAGACCGCGCCGCCGGCGCCGAATGCGAACGCGTTGACTTGTGCATTCGGCGACGGATTCCACAACGCGTTCGCCGAGCCGTTCGCGTCGATCTTCGACAGATAGGCGCGGGTCTGTCCGCCGACCGTGCCGGAACCGGCCGAGACGTACAGCGCATTCCCGTCGGCCGCGAGCGCGACCACGTTCGTGCTGGAGCCGGGATTCCACGCCGCGTCGACGTCGCCGGTCGCCGCGTCGATCTTGATCAGCTTGCTGCGCGCGACGCCGGCGGTGCCGCCGACGGTTGCGGTGACGAACGCGCCGCCGGCATAGAGCGCGCCGTTCGACAGCGCGATCGACGTCACCGACGAGTTGACGATCGGGTTCCACGCGGTCGCCGTGCCGGTCGCGAGATCGAGCTTGGCGAGGTACGCGCGGTTCTGCCCGCCGACCGCCTGGAAACCGCCTCCGGCGAACAGCATGCCGTTCGCGGCGTCGATCGCGATCGCGTTGACCGGCCCCGTCGGCGACGGCATCCATGCCGCGTCGCGCGCGGCGGTCGCCGCGTCCAGCCTGGCGAGCCGCGCGTGGTTCGCGCCGCCGATCGTCGTGAACGTACCGCCGATGTAGAGCCAGCCACCGTTTTCGGCCATCGTCGCCGCGGGGCCGCTCAGCGTCGTGCTCCAGTTCGGATCGACCGTGCCGGCCGCGTCGAGCCTGGCGATGTTGCCGCGCGCGACGCCGTCGATCGTCGTGAAGAAGCCGGTGGGATACACCGCGTCGCCGGCGCCGATCGCGACGTTCGACACGTTGCCCGACAGCAGCGGCTTGAAGTTTGGATCGAGCGTGCCGTCGGGATTGAGGCGCAGCAGGTGTGTGCGCGGCGCGTTGCCAGCCTTGAGGAAGTTGCCGCCGACGATGAAGCCGCCGTTCGACTGGCGCGCGATCGTCGCGACCGTGCCGCGCGTGCCCACGTCGACGCTGGCGGCGAGCGCGCCGTCGGCGGTCGCGAGCGCGGCGAGCGACAGGCGCGTCGTCGTGCCGATCGTGCCGAAATTGCCACCGGCGACGATCGTGTTCGCGCCGACGGACACGAGCGCGTTGACGTTGCCGCTCGCGGCCGGGTTCCAGGCCGCGTCGAGCGCGCCGGTGATCGCGTCGAGCTTGCCCAGGCGCAGGCGCGGCGTCGCGGCCGGGTCGCCGCTGCCGGTGAGCGTGGTGAATGCGCCGCCGACGTAGAGCTTGTTCGCGGCCGGATCGAGCGCGAGCGCGTAGACCGAGCTTGCGGCCGCCGCGCTGAACGTCGCGTCGATCGCGCCGATGCCGCCGCCGGCGATCTTCGCCAGTCGTTGCCGCGCGACGGCCGGCACGCCGATCGTCGTGAAATTGCCGCCGGCGTAGACGTCGCCGGTTGCGGCATCGAGCGCGAGCGCCGACACCGACGCGCTCGCGGTCGGGTTCCAGTCGGCGTCGAGCGCGCCGCTGGTCGCGTCGAGCTTGGCGAGGTAGTTGCGCGGCGTCGACGCCGGCGCACCGGCGCCGGTGAACGCCGTGAACGTGCCGCCCGCGTACACCGCGCCGGTCGATGACAGCACGATCGCGTTGACCGAACTGAAATTCGACGCGGCCGGCGTCCACGTCGCGTCGAGCGCGCCGGTAGCGCCGTCGATCTTCGCGATGCCGACGCGCGCGACGGCCGGCGTGCCGAACGACGCGAACGCGCCGCCGGCGAACACCGCACCGGATACGGGGTCTACGGCAAGCGCGTTGACCGTGCTGTTCGGCGCGGGATCCCAGCCCGCGTCGAGCGCACCGGTCGCGCCGTCGAGCCTGGCGAGACGGCTGCGCGGCACGCCGTCGACGGCCGTGAGGAAGCCGCCGATGTAGACGGCGCCGCTCGCGGGGTTCACCGCGAGCGCGTTGATCGTGTTCGCAACCTGGGGGTGCCAGTTCGGATCGAGCGTGCCGTCGGGCCGGATGCGCGCGATATTGCCGCGCGGCTGGCCGTCGACGAGCGTGAAGTTGCCGCCGATGACGAGGCCGCCGTCGGCCTGGCGCGCGACCGCGCTGACGGTGCCGGCGACGACGAGCCCGAGGTCCGGGTTCGGCAACGGCGGCGGCGACTGCGCCGCGGCCGGCGAGAGCCAGGCCAGCGCGCCGACGGCGGCGGCGCCGGCCCATTCCACAACACGCAACAGCTTCATACGCATTCCCCAGGTGTAGTGCGAGCCGTCAGTGTTCCGGCCTGCGCCCGTCCGGGGCATTCACACCGCGTCAACTCCGCGTCTACGGCGTATCAACGCCGCGCCCCGTTATGCCGGCCGCACCGCCGCGGCGTCAACGCCGACTTTCGTCAGCGCGGACTTTCGTCGGCGCGGGCGGCCGGCGGCCGCACGAACGGCTGGAAGCCGTCGCAGAACACGCCGTCTTCGAACTGCATCGCGCAGCGGAACAGCGTCGGGATCGCATCGTGCGCGCAGAACGCCTGCGCCGGATTTGCCACGCACGACGCCAGCATCGCCGCACTCGACGGATTGGCCAGATCGAACGCCGCGACGACCGGCAGCGGTCCCGGCGACGCGGCCTGCCGGTGCGCGAACACGCGCAGGCTGACGTAGCCGTCGCCGAACGGTGCGGCGCCGACCGCCGCGACCGTGCAGCGCACGACGTGCCCGGCCGCGATCGTGCCCTGCGCCGCGCAGGTCGCGGCCGGGTTCGACGCGAACGTGCCGATGAACTCGAAATACGGCGGCAGCTGCGTCCAGAACGTCATCTGGCCCGACGTCGCCTCGCCGACGTTGCGGTACGACACGACGATCGGCCCGGGCTCCTGCCCGAGCACGAACGTCGCCGGCGTGTGCGTGATCGAATCGCCGACGATCGTCGCGACGCGCGGCGTGCGGGTGGAGATCTGCAGGCGCCCGCAACCGGTCTGCAGCGGCGTGGCGACGCAGTCGGCCGGCGCGGCCTGCACGTCGTTTCCGATCGCCGCGTGCACGAAGAGCGGCCCCGGCACCGCCACGTTCGTCGCAACGTCGACCCGCATCGACAGGAACGCGTAGAGCGTGTCGTAGAAATACGGCGTCGTGCAGCGCACGCGCGTCGGCGGCGACAGCGGCGCACAGGTGAACCCCGGATTCGCCGCGACGATGCCCGCGTACGACAGGCCGTCGGGCAGCGTCACGTCGAGCGTCACCGGCGTGTTCGTCTGCCCGTAGCCGGTATTCGTCGTGCCGATGACGATGAGGTTCTGCGTGCCGGCTTCGAACGGCGCGCCGGTCCACACGGCGACCGGCCCGTTCGTGACGGTGCCGTTCGTGTAGCCCCAGTCGTTGATGCGCACCTGCGAGGCGACGTAGTTCGTCGCCGAACTCGCGCAGCCGGTCGTCGACGGACTCGCCGCGCAAGCCGGATTCGGCGGCAGCGGCACCTGCGCGTTCTGCAACGTGCCGACGATCGCGACGGGGCCCGGCGTGACCGTCGGCGAGACGGTCGCGTTGATCTGCAGCGAGCCCGAACCCGGGTTCCAGAAGTCGAGGCTCGTGTTGTAGACGCAGGTGACGTCGCGAAGGTCGTTCGGCGGCGTCGAGCACGTCCAGTTGCCGTTCCAGCCCGTGTACGCGACGCCGGCCGGCAGCGTCGTGCGAAACGTGAAAGGCGCGGTGTGCACGATGCCGTCGTTGCGATCCTCCTTCTCGATGTAGACGCCGAAGGAGTACGCCGTGCCGGAGAAGACCGGCGGCGTCGGCCAGATCGTCAGGCGCAAGCCCGCGGCCGACGCGGTGGAGATCGCGCACAGCGAGACGAAGGCAACGAGAACGAGAAAGGCGCGGCGCATGGCATTCCCCCGGCGAATGCCGGGAATCCTCGCGCGCCGCGCGGCGGGCGACAGCCCCGCGAACGCGGGGTTGATCGTTGCGTCAGGCCGAGCGCGACGTAGCCTTGTCCACGGCGTCCTTCATCGCGCGCACGATGCCGGCGTAGTCGGGCTTGCCGAAGATCGCCGAACCCGCGACGAACGTGTCGGCGCCGGCCGCGGCGATCTCGCCGATGTTGTCGGGCTTCACGCCGCCGTCGATTTCGAGGCGCACCTCGCGCCCGCCGCGGTCGATCATCTCGCGTACGCGTGCGAGCTTGTCCAGCGCCGACGGAATGAAGCTCTGCCCGCCGAAGCCGGGGTTGACCGACATGATCAGCACGAGGTCGAGCTGATCGAGCGTGTAGTCGAGATACGACAGCGGCGTCGCCGGATTGAAGACGAGGCCCGGCTTGCAACCGAGCGAGCGGATCAGCTGGATCGTGCGGTCGACGTGGTCGGACGCCTCGGGGTGGAACGAAATGTACGTCGCGCCGGCCTTGGCGAAGTCGGGCACGATGCGGTCGACGGGTTTGACCATCAGGTGCACGTCGATCGGCGCGGTCACGCCGTGCTTGCGCAGCGCCTCGCAGACGAGCGGGCCGATCGTCAGGTTCGGCACGTAGTGGTTGTCCATCACGTCGAAATGCACCCAGTCGGCGCCGGCCGCGAGCACGTTGTCGACCTCCTCGCCGAGCCGCGCGAAATTCGCGGAGAGGATGGACGGGGCGATCGCGGTCGACTGGCGGGGCATGGCGGTTCCTTGTGGGTCTTACTTGAACTTGCGGGCGCTTTTGATGCGCTCGTAGGCGGCGTTGATTTCGCGCGCGCGCTCCTCGGCGCGGCGGCGCAGCACTTCGGGCACGTCGCCGAGCTTGTCGGGATGGTGCTCGCTCATGAGCTTGCGATAGGCGTGCTTGACCGTGCGCTCGTCGGCGTTCGGCGCGACGCCGAGCACGGTGTACGGGTCGGGACCGGCATTTCCGGGCGGCGGCGGCGGCGCGTGGCGGCCCGGATTCGCGCCGTGCCAGGCGCGGCCGTGCCAGGCCTCGCCGCGCATCGCCGCGAGCGCGGCGAGTTCGCGATCGTCGATGCCGAGATTGAGCGTCAGCTTGCGCAGCACGGCGAGCCGCGCGTCGGCGTTGTCGCCGGCGTAGACCACGTCGAGCAGCACGTCGATGAGGATGTAGGCGTGGTCGCGGCGTCCGTCGCACCACGCGCGCAGGTCGGCGATCGCCGCGTTCAGCGCGAATCCGGGCGTCTTGCCGGCGTTGAACCGAGCGATCGCCTCGCGCCGCTGCGCCGGCTCCAGGCACATGCGCTGCATCAGGCGCTCGGTCGCGGCGATTTCCTCGTCCGACACGCGGCCGTCGGCCTTCGCCATCGCGCCGATCAGGCCGAACAGCGGATCGAGAAAGTTCGGCGCGCGCCGCACCGGCCGGGTGCCGATCAGCATCGCCTCGACCGCACGGCCGAACAGCGCCCCCAGGCACATGCCGAGAAAGCTGCGCGTGACGATGAGTCCCACGAACGCACCGATCGCGGTGCCGATCCAGTTCATGGGACGCGCGCCTGCGCGGCGTACCAGACCGCGAGCTCGTCGAGCTCGGCCTGCGTCAGCGCGCCGACCGCGGCGCGCATGACCGGCACGTCGCGCGCGCCGCTGCGGTACGCGGCGAGGGCGAGCTTGAGATAGTCGAGATCCTGGCCCGCCAGATGCGGCGTCGCCTTCATGCGGGCGACGCCGTCCTCGCCGTGGCACGCGGCGCACAGGCCCAGACGCGCCGGCCTGGCGGCCGATTCGGCACGCGCCGTCGCGGCGGCGATCGAACAAAACGTCGCCAGCGCGGCGATAACGAGAAAACGCATGGGCGGGATCTGGGATTCGCTGGTCGGCCGTCGCAAACCGGAGGCTCGCGTCGGCGGTTGAGGTCGAAGCGCATTTTACCGGCCCGGGCGGGCCGCGTCCTGCCCCATGGGTCTTGATGAATGCGGCCCGTTACAATGCGCGCCTTCGTCCGGAGCCTGCCCCGTGCCCACTACCCTGCTCGAATCGAATCTGCCTGGCCTTGACCTGATCCACCGCGGCAAGGTGCGCGACGTCTACGCGCTGTCCGACGCCGAACTTTTGATCGTCGCGAGCGATCGCCTGTCGGCGTTCGACGTCGTGCTGCCCGACCCGATTCCGGGCAAGGGCGAAATGCTGTGCCAGATCTCGAACTTCTGGTTCGGCCGGACCGCGCATCTCGTGCCGAACCACCTGACCGGCAAGAACGTCGCCGACGTGCTGCCGGCCGGCGCGGACGCGAGCCTGTACGCGCGCCGCAGCGTGATCACCAAGCGGCTGAAACCCGTGCCGGTCGAGGCGATCGCGCGCGGCTATCTCATCGGTTCGGGCTGGAAGGACTACCAGGCGACCGGACAGCTGTGCGGCATCGCGCTGCCGGCCGGCCTGCGCCAGGCCGAGCGGCTGCCGCAGCCGATCTTCACGCCGTCGACGAAGGCGGCGGTCGGCGACCACGACGAAAACATCGGCTTCGACCGCGTCGTGGAACTCGTCGGCGCGGACCTCGCCGAGCAGGTGCGCGCCGCGACGCTCGCGATCTACACGTGGGCCGCGACGTTCGCCGCGGAGCGCGGCATCATCATCGCCGACACGAAATTCGAGTTCGGCACCGACGCCGACGGCAAGCTGTACGTCATGGACGAGATGCTGACGCCCGATTCGTCGCGCTTCTGGCCGGCCGACGAATACCGCGTCGGCATCAGCCCGCCGAGCTACGACAAGCAGTTCGTGCGCGACTATCTCGAAACGCTCGACTGGAACAAGAAAGCGCCCGGCCCGCGCGTTCCGGCCGACGTGATCGCCGGCACCGCCGCGAAATACGCCGAGGCGCTGCGCCGGCTCGCGGGCATCGCGATCGACTGAGACGGACCGCTCATACCTACACTTTTTTACAGCGAGTGCTCCATACGGCGGCGTTCGCGCTAAGCTAAACGCCCGTTTGGAAGAGCGCGGAGTCCGCCATGAACGCCGTATCCCCGGAGAGCCGTCACGACGAGCGCCGCGAGATCGATCGCTGGCTCGGCAACTACGCGGAAGACCATCGCAATCCGACGAACATCCTGATTCATTGGATCTGCGTGCCGCTGATCCTGTGGACGGTGATCGCGCTTCTGTGGGTCGTTCCGGTGCCGTCGTCGCTCGGGCGGCCGGGGCTGTGGGCCGGCGTCGCGATGTTCCTCGCGTTCGCGTTCTACATGCGGCTGTCGCGGACGCTCGCGTTCGCGATGTTGGCGGTGTTCGTGGTGTTCGGGTTCGTGACCGAGGGGCTGTATCGGGCGCTCGGTGCCGGCGGGTTGTTGTGGCTCGCGGTCGGGGTGTTCGTTGCTGCCTGGGTGGCGCAGTTCGTCGGGCATCAGATCGAGGGGAAGCGGCCTTCGTTTCTGACCGATCTGGCTTATCT
Organism: Tahibacter soli; assembly: GCF_025717065.2. Classification (GTDB taxonomy): domain Bacteria; phylum Pseudomonadota; class Gammaproteobacteria; order Xanthomonadales; family Rhodanobacteraceae; genus Tahibacter; species Tahibacter soli. Next base: position 443,584 of record NZ_JAOVZO020000019.1, read on the forward strand.
CTTGATCGGGCCGGTTTGGCTGGCTGCCAAGGTGTTGCGGCGGGTGGGGGTTTCGTATTGACCGCACCGCGTTGGTATTTGTTCGTTGACGGCTGCTTCGTAGCCAAGACTTGGCTTTAGACAAAGCGTTCCGCTCGCTGCCGGCGAGCGTCTTACTTTCTTTGTGATCGCCTCGCGTTGAACAGAGCGTTCCGCTCGCTGCCGGCGAGCGTCTTACTTTTTTTGTGATCGCCTCGCGTTGAACACAGCGTTCCGCTCGCTGCCGCGAGCGGGCAGGGAGAGATTGCTTGCCCAATCCCTCCCTGCACCCTCCAAGGGCACCCCGACGGCCGCGGTTTGCGGGCATCCATGCCCGCAAACTCCGCGAGATCGCTCCGGGGTTCGTTGATGGGCCATCCATGGCCCGTCAACGAACTGCGCGCATCCCTGCGCGCACCCGCTGCGCGGGCTTTTCCTCCGCAATCTCGCCGCGTCCGACGGGGCCCCGGGTAAAGCGGGCGGCTTCCTGCCGCCAGAAACAACAGCCGATGCTCGGCGATTCCTTAGCTCGTCATTCCAGCGAAAGCTGGAATCCAGCTTTTGGGGCGTCAAGAACAACAGCAAAGGCTGGATCCCAGCTTGCGCTGGGATGACGAACGTAGGGATCGCCGCTTCTTGCTGTTGCCGTTGCTGTTGCCGTTGCTTCTGGCGGCAGGAAGCCGCCCGCTTTCCCCGGGGCCCCATCTGCCGCGAGCAAGTGCCCGGCGATCAGGCCCGACAGGGGACGCACACGGACGTGCGTCGTCCGTCGTGGTCCATGGATGGACCATCGGCGGACCCCGCCGGGCGCTTGCGGTCCCCGCAGGGCAGGATGCCCGGAGGGGCGCGGCGGTTGGGGTGGTTTTCTTTGCTTACTTTCTTTGTCCACACAAAGAAAGTAAGACGCTCGCCGGCAGGCGAGCGGAACGCTCTGTCTAAAGCCAAACGACAACGACGAAGCGATCGTCAACGACGACAGCAACGTCAAAAGCCGAACCCCAGCTTCCGCTGGGGTGACGAGCAAAGAAGACACCCCTGAGGGTTACTTCTCAAACGGCCTGAGCAACCACCGACAAAGCGCCGGCAGGAAAATCAAAGCCGCAAACATGTTCACCACGAACATGAACGTGAGCATCAACCCCATGTCCGCCTGGAACTTCAGTTCCGAGAAGATCCACATCGCAACGCCAACCGCGAGCGTCAGCGCGGTGTAGAAGATCGCGATGCCCGTCGTCTTCAACGCGCCGAAATACGCCTCGGTGAGCTTCGCGCCGTTCTGCATCGATTCGCGCATTCGCGCAAAAATGTAGATCGCGTAGTCGACGCCGATGCCGACGCCGAGCGCCACCACCGTGAGCGTGTTCACCTTGAGGCCGATGTCGAGCTTCACCATCAGCGCGTGGCCGAGTTCCGTCACCAGCACCAGCGGCAGCACGATGCACAGCGCGGCCAGCGGATTGCGGAAGCTCAACAGGCACATCAGGAACACCGCGCCGTACAACAGGTACAGCATCACCGCGTCGACTTCGCGCACCTTGTCGTTGATCGCCGCCAGTACGCCGACATTGCCGGTCGCGAGGCGCAAGTTCACTTTGTCGCTATGGAACTCCTCGCCTTTTTCCGCCGCGGCCTTCGCCTCTTCGGCGATCTGCACCGCGAGGTTGACGTTGCCGCCCGACCAGGTGCCGTTCTTCTCGCGGAAATCCTTGACGGCCGCGACCACGCGGTCGATCGTCGTGGCGCGATGGTCGGACAGGAACATCATGATCGGCATCGCGCTGCAGTCGCTGTTGAGCAGGCCTGAGTCGGTCTCGAAACCCTGCGTCGCCATGCGCAGCGTATCCGGATCGCGCGGCAGCGCGCGCCAGCGCAGATTGCCTTCGTTCCAGCCCGCGTTGACGATCTTCGCGGCCATCGGCAGTGTCATCACCTGTTCGACGCCCTCGACGTTGCGCATGTGCCACGCGAAGCGGTCCATCGTTTCCATGACCGGATAGCTCGTCGTGCACGCCGACGGCTGCGCCTCGGCGATGACGTTGAGCATGTCGACGCCGAGTGCGAACTTCTCGCTGATCAGCACCGCGTCCTTGTTGTAGCGCGCCTCGGGCCGCAGCTCCGCGACACCCTTCTCGGCGTCGCCGATCATCACGCGATGGCCGTACTGCTTGGCCGCGAACCACACGGCGAGGCCGATCAGGATGATGATCGCCGCGGGGATCGGCCGCGAGAAACGCGCGAGGAACGACCAGATCTTGTCGAACTGCGTGAGCTGGCGCAGGCGGTATTCGCGCTTGCGTTCGAGATTGCGCAACTTGCAGTACGACAGCAGCACCGGCAGCAGCACGAGGTCGGTCAGGATCGTGATCGCGACGCCGACCGTCGCGGTGATCGCGAGCTCGTAGATGATCTGGATCGGAATGATGAGGATCGTCGCAAAGCCGATGCAGCCGGCGATCAGCGCGACCGCGCCGGGCACGAGCAGCATGCGGAACGCCAGGCGCGCGGCGGTCTGCGCGTCGACGCCGCGGCGTCCGCGCAGTTCGTCGACGGTGCCTTCTTCGAGCCCGCCGAAGAAGATTTCGCCGCGGAAGCGGTTGATCATCTGCTCGCCGTGGCTGACCGCGATCGCGAAGATCAGGAACGGCGTGAGCATGTTCATCGGGTCGATGCCGAACCCGAGCAGGCGCAGCGCGCCGAGCATCCACAGCACGGCGACGAGCGCGCAGAACACCGTCAGCGTCGCGAGCTTCACCGACGAGGAGTACAGGAACAAGAGGATCCAGGTGAACGCGATCGTGACGAAGAAGAACAGGATCACCGAGCGCGCGCCGTCGGAAATGTCGCCGACCATCTTGGCGAAGCCGATGATGTGCACCGTCGTCGTGTCGTTCTCGTACTTGGCCCGGATCGCTTCGAGCTGCGCGGCGACCTTCTGGTAGTCGAGCTTGACCTGCCCCGCGCCGCCTTCGGGCACGAGTTCGGCCCAAACCATCGCGCCGGAAAAATCCTTCGCGACGAGACGGCCGACGATGTTCGCCTTCTCGATGTTCGCGCGGATCGTCGCGAACTGTTCGCTCGTCGCTTCGAAGCCTTCGATGTTCGGCGTGAACTCCTGCGGGATGACGTTGCCGCCGGCGAAGCCGTCCTCGACGACTTCGACGAAGCGCACGTTCGGCGTGAAGATCGAGCGGATGCGCGCTTCGTCGACGTTGTCGATCGTCTTCACGTCCTGCGTGATCTTCTCCATCGTCTGCAGGAACGGCAGGTTGAACATGTCGCCGTTCTTGTCCATCACCGCGATCAGGATGCGGTTGGCGCCGCCGAACTCGCGCTCGTAGTCGAGGAACGTGCGCATGTATTCGTGCGCGAGCGGGATCTGCTTCTTGAAGCCCGCGTCGACGCGCAGCTGCGACGCGAAGAAGCCCATCGCCGCGGTGATCAGCGCGAACAGGATCAACACCGCCATGCGGTTGCCGAAGATCACGCGTTCGGCGAACCGGTGGAACGCGCTCGGGTTGTCAACCGCCTTGATGGAACCGGCCATGCTCTTTCCCCTGCTGGTCGTCGTGCGCGCCTTCCCCCGGCGCGGACGGTGGTCGTTCGTTTATTGCTTCGGCTGGTAGCGCGCGATGCCGTTCTCGCCGGCGACGACGAACGCCGCGCCGCCCTCGATCGGCAGGATCGCCGCCAGCGCGCCGGCCGGCTGCACCGTGCCCGCCTTGAACGCCTCGTTCGCCGAGCGTCGCAGGAGCACCAGACCGTTCGCGCCGACGATTGCCGCGCCGCCGTTGGCGAGTTTCGCGCCGCCGAGCAGCGACAGTTCGGTCGCGGTCGGCACTTCGCGCCAGGTGTCGCCGAGATCGTCGGTTTCGAACGCGTGGCCGCGCAGGCCGAACACCATCGCGCGCTGGCCGTCGAAACCGATCGCGCCGAACATCGAACCGTCGTAGGGCAGCTTGCCGCGCTGCCACGTCTTGCCGGCGTCGCGCGAACGCATGATGCTGCCGCGCTCGGCCGCGATCAGCAGCGAGCCGTCGCTCGTGCGCGCGATCGCGTTGAAATGCGGCTCGTCCTCGTCGCCGATCTTCAGTTCTTCTTTGGAAAACGTCCAACTTTCCTTGCCGTCGCCGCCGGCGGGTTTCGCGTCGGCGGCCGGCGTCGCGGCCGCGAGTATCTGCCGCTGCGTCCACGTCGCGCCGCCGTCGCTCGTTTCGAGGAACAGGCTGTAGGCGCCGACCGCGATGCCGTGCGTCTCGTCGGTGAACAGCACGTCGAGCAGCGGCGCACCGTGGCGCGCGTCGTCGGCGGCGCTGTCGGCGCCCGGCGGCTGCCACGGGTCCTTGCGCTGCAGGGTCCAGTTTTCGCCGCCGTCGCTGCTCGCAATGATCACGCCGTCACGGCCGACCGCCCACACCTTGTCGCCGGCGGCGGCGACCGCGGTGAGCGTCGCCCGCGTCGGCACCTGCGCGGCCTGGCGCCACTGCGTGCGGTCGTCGGACAACAGCACCACGCCGTTTTCGCCGACGGCGATCGCGCGCTTGCCGGACTCGACGTAGTCGAGCAGCAGCGACTGCGTCGCGAGCGGCACTTTTTCGGCGGCGCTGGTCGACGGCTCGGGCCACGCCACGGCGGCGGGCGGCGCCGCAGCGGCGGCGTCGGCGGCTTTTTCCTGCGCCGCGGCGGTGCCGGCGACGGCAAGACACAGCGCGCCGAGCATGAGTCCCTGAAGGACGATCCGCCGCGTTCGGAAATTCTGCGTTCGACTCATCGAATGCTACCCCTGGCTTGGGGCGGTTCGCGCCGCCCGATGCGAAGCTTGCCAACGTATACATTGGCCGAAACTGCCGCGGTGGCGGATTCGGCACCGGTCCAACCTTAGCGCAATCCGGCGTTGGGGCGGAATGCGTTTTTGCGGGGATTTGAGCCCTCTCCCCCAAGCGCATCGCGCTTGGGGGAGAGGGTTGGGTGAGGGGGCGACGCCACGCACCTCGTCGACGACAAGGAAAACCCAGGCGCCCCCCTCACCCCATCCCTCTCCCCCGCAGGCCTGCGGGGGAGAGGGAGCCGCACGATTGCGCGCCACTCACATCTGGAAAAGCCCCAAAAAAATCAGCCGCCCCGATGAAGAAGGCGGCTGATCGATTCGCACGAACCCGGCAACGTTCGACGCTTACTGGAAGCCGCGCTGGCGCAGCGACTGCGGCGTGAACATTTCCGGCGTCGTCTGGTACGAGAAGTCGTACATCGCTTCCTGGTTGTCGAGGCCCGACACGATGTAGCGGCCCGACTTCAGGTCGTGATGCGTTTCCAGCGTCGACCAGAACAGCGGCACTTCGTAGTAGTTGACGCTCGGCGCCTCGGAATAGCGCCACAGCTTCAACTGGCTGTCGTAGTGGTCCATCGTCAGGATCTGCCAGCTGTCCTCGTCGATGTAGAACGTACGGCGCGGATTGATGTGGCGCTGGCCGGCCTTGAGCGTCGCCTCGACCACGTGCACGCGATGCAGCTCGTAGCGCAGGAGGTCGGGATTGATGAAGCCCGGCTTGACCAGGTCGTCGATCTTCGTCTTGTCGCTGTGCGCCTTGTACGAGTTGTACGGGACGTACATTTCGCGCTTGCCGACGTACTTCCAGTCGTAACGGTCCATCGCGCCGTTGTACATGTCGGTCTGGTCGTTCGTGCGCAGGCCGTCCGACGCCGTGCCCGGATTGTCGTAGGCGACGTTCGGCGCGCGGCGCACGCGCCGCTGGCCCGGGTTGTACACCCACGCCTGACGCGGCTCCTTCTTGGAGTCCAGCGTTTCGTGCACGAGCAGCACCTGGCCCGCCAGGCGCGGCGGCGACACCACTTCCTGGTAGAAGTAGATGAGGATGTTGTTGATGTCCTTGAGCGTGTTGCCCTGCTTGTAGTACAGGCCCAGGAGCTCTTCCTTGATGCGCGTGAGCGTGTAGCTGCCGGTCGGCGTCGGATTCGCCTGGTCGGCCCAGCGCTGCGCGGCCACGCCCTTGAACTTCAGCTTGTGATTCCAGATCGCCTCGTAGCCCGCCTTGACCGGGTCCTTGTCGAGGATCGGAAACGGCACGCCCTCGGCGACGCCGTCGACGCCTTCGCCGTCGTCGACGAGCTCGCCCGTCGTCGCGTTCTTGATCGTCATTTCATAGTTGCGCGCCGGGTACGACGCGCTGCGGCGCGTCGGATACACGACCATCTTCCAGTTCGGATACTTCTCGAACATCGCGATCTGGCCGGCGCTGATCTTGTCGCCGTATTCCTTGTAGTTCTGCGCGGTGACCGAGAACAACGGCTTGTCGTCGGCGTACGGGTCGGGATGATGGTCGCCGATCTTGTAGCCCGCGGGCGGCTTGGTGACGCCGCCGGTCCACTCGGGGATCGTGCCGTCCTTGTTGCCCGCGCGCTCGGCGCCCATCGGCGTCAACGGCGTGCCGGTAGCGCCGAGCTTGGCCGCTTCCTGCGGGCTGACCTTCGCGATCGCCGCGGTAGACACCACGGCGGCCGCCACGAAGGCCGCGAGACTCGCTTTCTTACGCATCGTCATGAAATTCCTCCCGCGTAACGCTTAGAACGAATACTTGACCGAGAACGCGACGAAATCGCGATCGCTGATCAAGTTGTAGTCGCCGCCGCCGAAGAAGTTGGTGTACGACAGGTCGAACGCCAACGAGTTGAGATAGTTGGCTTCGGCGCCGATCGTGACCGACTTGCGGCCCTTCAGGAAGCTGCCGCCGGGGCCCGGCGTGCGGCCGTTCACGTCATGATTGAACGCGATACGCGGAGACAGCGTGTACGAGCTGCCGAACGCGTTGTTGTAGTCCGAGCGCACCGCGAGGCGGTAGCCCCACGAAAACGCCGTGCAGAAGCCCTGCTGCGTGATCGGGTTGCGGCCCGAGCCCGTGTTCACGTCCGCGCCGCCGCCGGCGTCGGTGCCGTCGCACTGGTAGCGCATGACCGACGGATCGGGCAGATCCCACACGTTGTTGAAGCCGACTTCGCCGACCACCGCCACCTGGTCGGACGCGAGCCAGTTGCCCGGTCCGAACAGCTTCGTCGCGGTGAACTGCAGCTGCGACACCTTGTGGCGTTCCCAGCCGCGGATCTCGGTCGCCGGCCCGTAGCTGCCGAGCTGGCTCTGGAAGCGCAGGTACGGCGCCGGCAGCAGCACGTTGAGCGGCGACAGCGCCGCGAACAGAAGTTCGACGTCGTCGATCTGCAGCGGCTGGTTCGGGCGGTACGACAACTCGCCCTGCAGCGCGATGCCGCTGCCTTCGAGCTGCGTGTTGAAGCTGATGCCGTACAGGCGGATGTCTTCCGGATACTCGGCGAAGTAGCGGCCGGTCGTCGGCGACTGGCTGTTGAGCGAGATGCCCGACAGCAGCGGCAGACGGCTGTGGTAGTTCATCGCGTAGAAGCTGAACTCGGTGTTGGCGAGCCAGTCGGCGAGATAGTTCAGGCGGAAGCCGTACTGGCCCGAGTTCTTCGCGAAGCGGTCCGGCGCGCGCGGCACCGCGACGCCGCACGACGTGGCGCGCAGCGCCGGCGGGATGTTGTTGTCGGTGCCGTTGGTGCCGTAGCAGTAGCCGTAGTAGAAGTCCGGATTCACGACCGGTTGCGGAATCGTGCCGAAGTTCAACATCACGTAGGTGCCGCCGAGCGACGCGAAGTCGTTCGTCGAGAAGTACGTGCCGACCGGATCGGGATCGGTCTGTTCGAACTCGAACAGGTAGAACGCTTCGGCCGACAGGCTGTCGGTGAAGTTGAGCGAACCCCAGATCATGTTGACCGGCAGGAACGCTTCTTTCAGTTCGGCGCCGGCGACGCGCAGCTTCGACACGTCGATCGGATTGATCGAGTTGATGCCGCCCTGGATGAACGTGCTTTCGCCCCAGCTGACGACCTGCTGGCCCAGACGGATCGAACCGTTCTTGCCGCCGATGTCGAAGTTGTGGAACAGGAACGCGTCGAGGATCTTCGCGTCCTTGCCGACCTTGTCGCGCGCGATTTCCGACAGGTTGTAGCGGTTGACGTTCTCCCAGTCGTAGAACGTGTAGCCGCGAACGAACATGCCGGTGTTGGCGCCGTACATGAGGTTGAGCTCGATCGTCGCCTTCACCGCGTTGGAGAAGACGTCGCCGTCCTTGTACGCGAGGTCGCCGTCGTCGAAGTTGACCGAGTAGCGGCCTCGCGCGGCACGCTGTTCGGGGCTGCCGAGCGTGAACGGCGGCACGCCGACGAGCGGATTGAACTGCGCCTTGCCGATGAGATCGGGGTCCTGCGACGCCACGCGCCACGACACGCCGTAGGTGACCGTCGTGTTGACCGTGCCGTGCAGGCCGTCCTGGTTGCCGAACTCGAACGCCTGGGCGGCCGGCACGATCGCCGCGGCGCCGAGCGCGAACGCGACGGCGGCGGCGATGGGACGCAGGCCCGAGCGGGGTTTGCTGTGCTTCTTCATGATGGTTGTTCCCCTAGTCCCGATTCGGTTACTGCGTCTTGATGACCGACGTGTCGGTGATCTGCACCGCCTGGCCGCGCGACAGCAGGAAGCTCGCCATCTCGCGCTGCATTTCGGTCGTCGCCGCGGCGGATGTCGCCGGATTGAGCAGCGAGCCGTGGTCGCCCTGCGTGAAGCGCACCGCGCCGCGCAGCGGCGCGCCCTGCGCGCTGGCGCTCAGCGAAGCGAGGCTCAACGCGCGAATCAACGGCTCGGTGCCGGACGTCGGCGAGGTCGCCACCGCGTTCGGAATCACCTGGTCGGGCTTGACCGCGCCGCCGCCGACGACTTCATGCAGCAGCACCGCCTTGCCGGCGAGCGCGAAAGCGGTATTGACCGGATCGGCCGAGTCGATGACCTGCTGCGCGGCGCCGAAGAAGCGGTCGTAGTTCGGCGTGCCCGGCTGCAGGCCGGAGGCACCGAGACCGGCGACGATCGGCGGGCCGAACGTCGGCGACGCCTCGAGCATGCGGGCGATGCCGCCGCCCGGCACGGAGAGCAGCGCGACGTTGATCTTCGCGTCGAACGCCGCGAAGCTCGTGCCGATGATCGAGCCGAGCGACTGGCCGACGAAGAACACCGACGAGCCGTCGAAGTCGGCGCCTTCGACGCCGTCGTAACTCAGCGTCGGAATCGCGCGCGACAGCGAGAACAGGTCGACGATCGCCTGGCGGATGTTGTCGCGCGAGGTGAGCAGGCTCGACAGGTTGATGAAGTACGCGCCGGAGCCGTCGATGACGCCGTCCGGGCAGATCGGCGACGTGGCGCCGGTCGGGCAGCCGCCGCCCGGTCCCTTGATGTCGAGGTTGAACGTGCGCTCGTGCGCGCCGGTCGCCGCGAGCGGCGTGTTTTCGATCTTGAGCGGGCTCGCCGGATCGACGATGCCGTGCAGCGGCGTGTCGATGGCGATGACCGCGAAGCCCTGCGACGCGAGCGTCTGCGCGATCGCGAACGCGTCGGTGCGGTTGCGCGTGATGCCGTGCTGGAAGATCACGATCGGCCAGCCGGCGGCCGGACGCGTCTTGCCGGACGCGGCGTTCGGCACGGTCAGCAGCACCGGAATCGTCTCGGTCTTCGTCGCGACCGGGAACGGATTGGCGAACGTCACGTTCGTCGAGGTCGGCGACAGGCCGGCCTGGTTGAAAGGCGGCACGTAGGCGCCGGGCGCGGCCTTCCAGAAGCCGGACAGCACGCCGCCCGGGTTGTTGTTGCTGACCGCGGCGGTCTGGTAGTACGGCACGTCGAGCGTGCCGATGAACACGTCGGCGATCGGCGCGAGGCCGAGGCCGAGGTTGCCGAGCGTCAGGCCCGTCGGCGCGAGGCGCGCGAGCGGCGGCGGCAGCTGCGCGACCTTGCCGGCCGCCTGCTGCAGCACCGGCGTGATGCCCTGCGTCGTGGCGACCCAGGTAACGACGACCTTGTCGGGCGTGACGCCCTGGCCGTTCGCCGCGGCGAGATGCGAATTGGTCAGCTGGCGCAGCGGTTCGAGCGAGCACGCGGTCGCGGCCGGCAGCAGCGGCTCGGTCGAGGCGCCGTTGACGCACAGCGGGCTCGTGCGCTTGGTCAGGAAGTACGTCTGGTCCGGCGTCGCGTCGTTGCCGTTCTCGTCGGTGATCGCGGTCGTGGCGACCGCCATGTAGCTCGTCAGCTGCTTGAGCGGACGCGTCGGCACGATCGCGATCGTGCGGCCGGTCGTGTCGGACGACACCGGCGCGATCACGTAGTCGGCCGGCGAGGCCAGTTCGCGCGTGACGCCGGTGACGCCGCCGCCGGGGCCCGTCAGCGAGACTTCGAACACGCGCAGCGACGCGCCGGCGACGATCGTCGCAAGCTTCGGCTTGGCGCTGAACTGCAGCGTCCACGGCGCGGTGGTGCTCCAGCCGTCGAGCGCGTTCACGGCGACCTGCGGATCGCCGGTGTTGTTCGGGTCGGCGACCGGGATGTTCAGCGTCAGGTCGGTGGTGCCCGACAGCAGCAGATTGTTCGGCAGCGGGATCACGCGCTGCGCCGGATCGGCGTTGCCCGGATCGAAGCGTGCCGCGATGACGCCGGTGACGGGATTGCCGTTGCCGTTGGTCGGCGGCGGCGTGGCGACGGCGCGCGGGCTGTTGCTGCCCCCGCCGCAAGCGGAAAGCAGCACGGACGACAACGCCAATGCCAAACTCATTCGGGGCAGCATAAGGGATTCCTTCTCGCGGACTTGGAGCGACGGGGCGCGTCGTATCTTAGGGAGTTCAAACGCTTGTTGGCAACGCCGATTTAACGAACTCACAAGGACAGTTTTTGCTGTTGCAGCGCAACAGATTTGGTGAAATCGTACGGCTTTCTATTTCTATACCGGGGTCGGTTCGATGAACTCGGTCTTCCCGTCGAACCAGCAGTCGCGAGTAGGCCGAAACGGCCTCGGGCGATACCCGAAAGCGGCCTCCGCCGGCGTATTGTCGGCGACCAGATCGACATTGAAGCGCTGCACCATTGCAGTTCCCCGCCCCAGAATTCGCGTTGCGAGCTTCATCACGGAAACCGGCAACAGGACCGGCAGCGTCCGAAATCCGAGGCTCGCTCGCATACGCCATAGCATGGCCGAATACGTCAGGCGTTCGCCACCGCCGATTTCAAAACGACCCCCGGCCGCCGCCGCGAGCGCGGCGACGCACGCGGCGGCCACGTCGTCGGCGTGCACCGGCTGGCGCAGGCCGCGCGCGAACGGAATCCACGGAAACAGCGCGGTACGGAACGCGATGTGCGCGATCCGGCTGAGATTTCGGTCGATCGCGGCGCCGTAGATCAAGGTCGGCCGCAGTATCGTCCAGCCGATGCCGAGGGCCTCGCAGCGCGCGACGAGCCGCGCCTCGCTCGCTACGAGCCGCGCGGCCAGCTCGCGTTCGGCCGGATCGGTCGACGCGCGCTTGCTCGCCGCGCTCATGGACCCGAGCGCCACGACGCGCCGCACGCCGGCAAGATCGGTGCGATCGAGCCAGGCGGCGAAATGATCGAGCGGACCGGCGCTGACGACCGCCGCGGCGCCGGCCGGCACCGCGACCCCGCCGGCGAGATCGCCGCGCAACCAGCGTACGCCAGGCAAAGCGTCGACCGGCGGCGCGGCGCGCGTCACCGCGACGACGCCGCGCCCGGCCGAGACGAGGCGCGGCGCGAGAAAGCGGCCGACCGCCCCGCTCGCGCCGAAGCACAGCACCGTATCGGTCTTCGTGTCGCGCTCGAACGTCACGTCGTCCTGCCGGCGGGGTCGGATGGGGCGCGAACGATACCACCGGCGCGTGTCGGCACGCCGCATTCGATTGCCACGATCCAAATCCGCCGGCCCCGGAAAATCCCGCATCAAGGCGTGCGGCGACACTCCACCCGGACGTCAGCGTATTGAAAAATGAATCTTCTGTAACAGTGTGAACTTCCGGACTCGTACTTTAGTTGGCTTTCGGATCAAGCATTATTTTATACGTTTACCCCTATTAACATTGATCAATCATCGCCCCTAACTTCATGTCGCGTTCACGCGTTTGCGCCGAACGCCCGGCGGCAAGGCATCGCAGCACAATCACCGCGGCGTATTCACAACGGTCGACTTTCGTGTCGGGCGACGCTGCGCGCCGGTCGAATTCAACCCTGACCCAGTACGGAGGTTGTCCATGAAGTCCATTTCCATCGCCAATGTCCCGACGCTCGACTTCGACGTCGGTTTCCACGGCTCGCTGCACCTGGATTCGCCGATCGATCCCGTTACCGTCGGCATCGCCGTCGGCGTCGCGATCGGCATCTGGCTGTCTGACTCGGCCAGCGTCAACTGATCCGGTCGGGGCGGCCGTCACGCGGCGCCCCGGCTCTTTTCCTTGCGCAGGGCGGATCCCGCATGATCGACGCAGAAGCCATGTACGAAGTGCTGCGCGACGAGCGCAGATTGCAGGAACACGCGAAACTCGTGATCGGCACGGGCAGCCTCGTTGCGCGCATCCGCGAAAGCGCGCTCGGCGCGCCGCTCGCCGCGCTGAGCGCGCAGGTCGCGACCGCCGACGATACGCAGCCGCTGCTCGAGGCGATCGGCGAGATGTTCACCGACGACTTCCTGCTCGCGCTGCTGCGGCGCGAACTCGACAATTTTTCCGCGAACGACCTGTACACGCTGCCGGCCGCCGTGATCGAAAGCGAAACGCTCTCCGGCGTACTGCTGTACAGCGACAGCAACGTGACCGTCACGCTGTCGGCGTTCTCGCCGGCCGACGTCGCGCTGCGGCGCCACGCGCGCGCGGCGGGCCTTGCGAAGAAGCAGGTCGGCATCACGATGAGCGCGGTCGACGCGATGCTGCGCTTCGTCCGCGCCGGCCGTACGACGATGCGCCTGTGGAGCAGCGGCCTGATCGGATTCGACACGCCGCTGTCGAGCGATATCGCGTGCGCCGACGGCGAAACGCGCGAGGTCGGCCCCGGTTCGCGCGTGTTCGTCAAGGGCGGACGCCAGTCCTGGACGTTCGACAGCGCCAGCGAACCGGTGCTGATGCTGCTGGTCGCGGCCAAGCGCATCAACTCGCCGGTCAACGCGCAGTACGACAGCGCGACGCGGCGCCTCGCCTGCGTCTCGGCCGCCGACGACAAGTCGTCGCGCGTGCAGATCCTGTCGACGTTCCTGCGCTCGATGCGCCCCGACGTCGCGCGCGACGTACTGCCCGGCGCGCTCGCGCACCGCGATCACTTCGTGCGCTGGCACGTCATGCGCGAACTCGTCGCGAGCGACGCGGCCACCGCGCGGCCGCACCTGGAACGCATGCGCGCGAGCGACCCGCACGCGCAGGTCGCGCGCGCCGCGGCCGCCACGATCGAACTGTACGAGGAGTAGACCGATGCCCCTGGTGATTCCGACCGACGAGACGCAGCGCATCGAGCTCGACGAGCTCGTCGAGCACCTGTTCGAAGCGAAGATCGACGTCGGCGACCACGCCGCGCTCGCGAGCGTCGCGCCGCTCCTGCGGCGCCTGGCGAACAACCGCGCCTTCCTCGTCGACAGCGTGGTCGACGAACTGAAGGCCTCCGACACGCTGCAGGACGGCAACAACTACAGCCCGCAGGTGTTCATACTGTATCCGCCGCAGCGGCGCGGGCAGATGTTCTTCATGCGCGCGTGCTTCTGGCCGTCGGCGCAGGAACAGCTGCTCAAGGTCAGCGGCGAGGATCCGTTCTTCTACTACAAGCCGCACGACCACAATTTCAACTTCTTGACGGTCGGCTATCTCGGCCCCGGCTACTGGAGCAACTACTACGAGTACGACTACGAGTCGGTCGTGGGCTACCCGGGCGAGGAAGTCGACTTGCGCTTCATTGAAAAGTCGCGGCTGCACGAGGGCAAGGTGATGCTCTATCGCGCCTGCGTCGACGTGCACGACCAGCTGCCGGCCGACGCGTTCTCGGTGTCGCTCAACATCATGGAGAACACGCTGCGCGCCCAGCACTTCGACCAGTACAGCTTCAACGTCGGCACGAAGCGCGTAAAGAAGATCATCAACCGCATCGGCGCGCCGGCGCTGTTCGACGCGGTGTCGTACCTCGGCGACGACGGCGACCGCGCGCTCGTCGCCGAGATCGGCCGCAAGCACGCGTCGAACCGTATCCGCTACTGCGCGCTGCAGTCTCTGTCGAACGCGGCGCCGACGATCGAAGCATCGCTCGACGTGCTGCGCGGCGTGTCCGAAAGCGCGCCGGCGCTGATCCGCGCATGGGCCGGCGAACGCGCGCGGCGGCTCGAAGCCGCCGCGAAGGCCGCGGCATGAGCGCCGTGCAGCCGCTGCTCGCGGTCGACGGCGTCGTCAAGGACTACGGCACGCTGCGCGCCGTCGACCGCGTGTCGTTCGCGCTCGAACCGGGCAAGGTCGTCGCCGTGCTCGGACCGAACGGCTCGGGCAAGACGAGCCTGTTCCGCATGCTCGTCGGCTTCAACCGTCCCGACCACGGCAGCATCCGCTACGCCGCCGCCGACGGCCGCGTGCGCGACGTCGCGCCGCCGGCCGACCTCGGCTACATGCCCGAGGAGCGCGGCCTGTACCCCGACGCGAAAGTCGCCGACGTGATCGCCTACTTCGGCCAGCTGCGCGGCGTGGCCGAGGAGGCCGCGCACGTGCGCGCCGTCGTATTGTTGAAGGAACTCGACATTCCGCAACACGCCGGCAAGCGCGTCAAGGAACTGTCGAAGGGCAACCAGCAGAAGGTGCAGCTCGCCGCGTGCCTCGTCAACGATCCGCGCCTGCTCGTGCTCGACGAACCGTTTTCCGGCCTCGACCCGCTGAACCAGGAAAGTCTGCTCGACTATCTGGCGCAGGTGGCCGGACGCGGCGTCGGCATCGTGCTGTCGGCGCATCACCTGCAGCTCGTCGAGCGGCTCGCCGACAGCGCGCTGATCCTGAGCCGCGGCGCGGTCGTCGCCGAGCACCGGGGCCGCTCGCCGCAGCGCGCCTCGCAGCGCGTCGCGGTCGAACTCGCCGACGTCGACGGCGCCGTCGAGGCGGGCCTCGCGCTCGAACGCGCGGGTGCGGCGAAAACCGGCGCGCACACCTACGAGTTCAACGGCGAGATCGGCACCGACGCCGCCGAGACGATCGCGGCGCTGCTGCGCTCGCGCGTGCTCGCCTCGCTGCGGGCCGGCGAACCGAGCCTGCGCGACGCGTTCTTCTCGGCGCTCGACGGCGCGCGCAAGGAGGCCCTGCAATGAACGGGTTCAAGCAACGCTTTCTCGTGGCGCGCTTCGAATTCCTGCGCCAGTTCACGCTGCGCGGCGACCTGATCGGCCTCGCGCTCGTCGCGCTGGTGATCGCGATCAAGCTCGGCGGCCAGAGCCTCATGGAATCGGCCGGCCGCGCGCAGACCGCGACGATCGCGATCGCGGCGCCGCGCGACGCGCTGCCGAACGACGCCAGCGGCCGGATCGCGTTCGTGCCGCTGCCGCAGCCGGAGGCGGCCTGGCGCGACGCCCTCGCGAGCGGCGCGATCGACGGCGCGATCGTGCCGCAGGCCGACGGCACGTTTCTCGCGAACGTCGAAAAGAACCCCTCGTGGGTCGCGGCGGCGAAGAAGGCGCTGACCGACTGGAACCGCGGCCGCGAACTGGCGAAGCTCGGCATGGCCGAGCAGCAGTACAAGGCGCTCGGCGAACCGGCGAAGCTCGACGTGCGGCGCACCGACGGCCGGCGCGTGTTCGACGATCAGGCGACGCGATCGTTCAGCATCCTTCTGACCGTGCTGTCGCTCGTCGCGTGCGCGAGCGGCTGCGGCCTCATGTTCCAGACCATCACCGGCGAGAAGAACCACCGCGTCAGCGAAGTCGTGCTGTCGTGCATCCCGGCGCAGGTGTGGATCGACGGCAAGGTGGCCGCGATCACGCTGATCGGCCTGAAGACCATACTTCTATACTTGTTCTACATCACGATCGGCGCGGCGGTGCTGACCGAGCGCAGCGGCATCGTCGGTTCGACCGGCCTGCTGTCGTTCACGACGGTCGCGTGGGTCGCGCTGTTCTCGCTCGCCGGCCTCGTGCTGTGGAATTCGTTCTTCGCCGCGGCCGCGGCGACCGCGTCCGGCGACTACGGCTCGGCGCGGCGTACGCTGATCCTGTTTCCGATGATCTTCTACATCGTCTGCTTCGTCGGCGTCGACAATCCGGAAAACTGGTTCATGCAGACGCTGTCGTTCTTCCCGTTCTCGGCCGCGATCGCGATGCCGCTGCGCATCGTGCACGGCGTGGTGCCGCTGTGGCAGGTGCTCGCGTCGCTCGCGACGCTCGTCGCCGGCGCCGTGGCGATGCGCGCGCTCGCCGGCGCGATCTTCCGCACCGGCATGCTGCTGTACGGCAAGTCGCCGTCGATGTTCGCGCTCGCGCGGCATCTCGTTTTCGGACCGCGCGCGCCGGCGCCGGTCGCGATCGTTCCCGAACCGCGCGGAGAAGGCGCACCATGAGCGCAACGCAACGCATCGCCCTCGCATTCTTCGACCCCAAGGCCGCGTTCGAACGGCTCAAGAACGATCCGCGCTATCTCTTCGCGCTCGCGCTCGTCGTCGTCGCGACATGCGCCACCTGGATCTGGTACTACGCCGTCGTCGACATCGACTGGCTGCAGGACAAGCTGATCGAGCAGAAGGGCTACACCGCGCCGGCCGAGATCGACATGGCGCGGCAGGTGATGACGCGCGGTTCGCTCGGCGTGTTCGCGATCGCCGGCGGCGTCGTCGGCATTCCGCTGCTGCTGCTCGCGTGGGCCGGATGGTTTCGTCAGGCCGCGAACTTCGCGTCGGTCGACCTGCCGCTGCGCAAGTGGTACGCGTTCGCGACGTGGACCGCGCTGCCCGGCGCGCTGCTGCTGCCGATCGTCGCGGTACAGCTCGCGCTCGGCCACGGCCGCCAGACCGCGCCGGACGAGCTCAATCCCGTCTCGCTGAACCAGCTCGTGCTCGGCCTGCCGCCCGGCAGCGCCGCGGCGGCGATCTTCAACTCGTTCTCGCTGCTGTCGGTGTGGACCATCGTGCTGATCACGGTCGGCCTCGTGCAGTGGGGCGTCAGGAGCGTGCCGCGCGCGCTGGCGATCGCGCTCGCGCCCTACGTCGTGTTCTACGGCGGCTGGGCGCTCGTGTCGTTCCTGCGGTCGGGGGCGTGATGCGCGGCAAGCTGCCCGTCGCGCTGCTGATCGCCGCGCTCATCGGCCTGCCGCTCCTGCTGCAGGGCGTGTCGCGCCAGCAGCCCAAGCGCGTGGCGATCGAAGCGGTACAGGCGCGCGCGCTCAAGCCGTCGGTGCTCGCCTCGGGCGTGCTCGAGTTTCGCGAGCGCGCCGACCTCTCGCCCGAGGTGCTGGCGAAGGTCGCGCAGATTCTCGTCAAGGAAGGCGACCGCGTGGTCAAGGGCCAGCTCGTGATGCGGCTCGATTCGACCGGCATCGAGGCCGAGGTCGAACAGCGTCAGGCGGCCGTGCGCCAGCAGGAAATCGCGATCGAACGCTACGATCTCGACATCCGGCTCGCGCGCAAGCAGCGCGACCGTCTCGAACAGCTGCATGCGCGCGGGCTCGTCGACGACGCCGCGCTCGACGAGAAGAACACGTCGCTCGAAAAATCGACCGTCGACCTCGCCGCCGCGCGGCAGGCGCTCGTGCAGGCGAACGCCGCGCTGCGCCAGGGGCGCGACGCGCTGTCCAAGACCGCGATCACCTCGCCGATCGACGGCACCGTCACCGTCATCGGCATCAAGATCGGCGAGACCGCGGTGCCGAGCTCGGTCGGCGTGCAGGGCTCCAAGCTGATGTCGGTCGCCGACACCGCCACGATCATGGCCAAGGTCGCCGTCGACGAAGCCGACATCGGCCGCGTCGCGCTCGGCCAGGACGTCGCCATCTTTCCGGCGTCGTCGTCCGACTCGGCCCTCGACGGCCGCATCACGCTGATTCCGCTGTCGCCGACGGAACCCGCGGCGAACAGCCGCACGACCGCGCGCGCGAAATCGTATTCGGTCGAAGTCGACTTCGCCGACGGCGCGCGCGGCGCGACGCTGCGGCCCGGCATGACCTGTCGCGCGGAAATCGTCGTCGCGACGGCCGCGCGCGTGCTCGCGGTGCCGCAGCAGGCCGTGCTCAACGACGCCGAACGCGCCAGCAACAACGGCAGCGAGCGCGACGTGCCCGACGCGCACTACGTTTTCGTCGTCGAGAACGGCCGCGCCGTGCGCCGCGCGGTCACCGCGGGCCTCTCCGACGACACGTACTGGGAACTCACCGGCGGCGTCGCCGCCGGCGACCGCGTGATCGTCGGCCCGTACAAGGTGCTGCGCCACCTGCGCGCCGGCGACCGCGTGGACAACGTCCCGGAAGCATGAGCGCGCCGGCGATCAACGCGATCCTGACGCTCGAGGCGGTCGAGAAGACGTTCCATGTCGCCGGCGAGCCGGTGCACGCGCTGCGCGGCGTCGATCTCGAGGTGACGCGCGGCGAATACGCCGCGATCATCGGTCCGTCGGGCTCGGGCAAATCGACGCTGATGAACGTGCTCGGCTGCCTCGAACGGCCGAGCGCCGGCCGCTACGCGATCGACGGCGTCGATGCCGCGGCGCTCGACGACGACGCGCTCGCCGACCTGCGCAATCGCCGCATCGGTTTCGTGTTCCAGGATTTTCACCTGCTGCCGCGCGCCAGCGCGCTCGACAACGTCATGCTGCCGCTCTTGTATCGCGGCGGTTCGCGCCGCGCGCACCGCGAGAGCGCGCAGACGGCGCTCGCCGACGTCGGCTTGGCCGACCGTGAAAGCCACCTGCCGATGCAGCTCTCCGGCGGCCAGCGCCAGCGCGTCGCGATCGCGCGCGCGCTCGTCGGCAATCCGGCGATCCTGCTCGCCGACGAACCGACCGGCAATCTCGACGCCGCGACCGCGCGCGACATTATGGATCTATTCGACCGCCTGAACGTGCGCGGCCACACGATCGTGCTCGTCACGCACGACGCGTCGATCGCGCGGCGCTGCCGGCGCACGATCCGGCTCGCCGACGGGCGCGTCGTCGACGACGCGCCGTCGACCGAAGCCGCGTTGCGCGACGCAGGCTCGCTGCAGATCGCGGGCCGCGCATGCTGAGCTTCGCCGAAACGCTGCGCAGCGCCGCGGCGAGCATCCGCGGCCACGGCCTGCGCAGCGGACTGACCGCGCTCGGGCTCGTCGTCGGCGTCGCGTCGGTGATCGCGGTCGTCGCGATCGTGCAAGGCCTCTCGCACCGCATCAAGGAAGGCTTCGCGGGGCTCGGCGCGAACAGCCTCACGGTGAAGTCGTACACGCGTTTCGAAGACAAGCTGCAGGGCCGGGAAAACCGCATCGGCACGGCCGATCTCGACGAACTCGTGCTGCGCCTCGACGGCGTGCGCGACGTCTCGCCGGTATTGCCGGTGTTCGGACCGTTCGGCGCCGAGGTGCGGCTCGCCGGCAAGACCGCGCACACGCGCGTGTTCGCCACGACGCCGGTATACCAGTACACACGGCAAAACTTTCCGGCGCAGGGCCGCTTCATCACCGAAGCCGACGAAAAGCACCGGCGCCGCGTGGCCGTGGTCGGCGCCAAACTGCTCGACGACCTCGACGCGACCGCCGCGCCGATCGGCAAATTCGTCGAGATCGGCGGCGAGTGGTTCAAGATCGTCGGCGTCATGGAAGAACGCGGCGAACTGTTCGGCATCAGCCAGGACGACTTCGTGCTGATGCCGTTCGCGACGGGCCTTGCGCTTCTGCCCGACCAGGTCGAACCCGACATCGGCATCACGTTCAACGTCGAGGACGTCGAGAAGCTCGACGAAGTGCGCGACCGCGCCACGACGCTGCTGCGCCGCAAGCACGGCATCAAGGCGGGACGCGAGAACGACTTCAAGGTCGAGACGGCCGAGCAGCTGACCGATTCGTTCGCGAGCCTGTTCGACACCGTGACGTTCGTGTTCGCCGCGATCGTCGGCATCTCGATGCTCGTCGGCGGCATCGGCGTCATGAACATGATGCTGGTGTCGGTCACCGAGCGCACGCGCGAGATCGGTATCCGCAAGGCGCTCGGCGCGAAGAAGCGCGACATCCTCGCGCAGTTCCTGATCGAAGCGGTGCTGCTCACGACGATCGGCGGCGCGATCGGCATCGGCGTCGGCTACGCGCTCGGCTACGGCGCGGCGCAGCTGATCCCGTCGTTTCCGCCGGCCGTGCTGCCGTGGTGGGCGACCGTCGCGGCGTTCGGCTTCTCGGCCGGCGTCGGCATCGCATTCGGCATCGCGCCGGCCGCGCGCGCCGCGGCGCTCGATCCGATGGCCGCGCTGCGCAACGAGTAGCCGAATAGACCGCATGCGCGCGCGTCGCTACGCTTGCGGCGATGAGCACGTCCTTCCGCTTCGGCGACTTCCGACTCGATCCCGCCGCGCGCGAACTGTGGCGCGGCGCCGAGCGCATCAACCTGCCGCCGAAGTCGTTCGAATGCCTCGCCTATCTCGTGGAGCATCGCGAGCGCGCGGTCGGACGCGACGAGCTGATCTCGGCCGTGTGGGGCCGCGCCGACGTCAACGACGCGCTGCTCGCGCAAACGCTGCTGCGCGCACGCCGCGCGGTCGGCGACACCGGCAGCGGACAGACCGCGATCCGCACCGTGCCGCGCTTCGGCTATCGCTTCGTCGCGGTGGTCGACCGCGACGAGGCGCAGCCCGTCGCGACGCCGATCGCCGCCTCCGCCACCGTCGAACAGGCACCGGCGGCCGCGGCGCGGCGGCGTGCGAACCGCGGCGCGATCGGCGCCGTCGTCGGTGCAATCGTCGTCGCAGCGCTCGTCGCGCTCATGGCCTGGAATCGCGTGCCGGCACCGACCGCGAACGCCGCCGATCTCGCGGTCGTGCTGCCGGTCGAGATCGACGAAAGCTCGTCCGACGCGGCGTGGATACGGCTGGGCGTCATGGACTACGTCGCGTCGCGCCTGCGCGCCGACGGCAAGCTCACGGTGCTGCCGAGCGAACGCGTCGTCGCGTTCGGGCTCGACCCGCACGCCGACGCGACGCAGCAATCCGCACAACGCGACAAAATTCTTCGCACCACCGGGGCGACGATCGTCGTGCGACCGCGCGCGCAGGCGACGACGCAGGGCTGGCGGCTGGACCTCGCGTGGTACGCCGGCTCGCGCCGCGAAGACGCGAGCGGCGAAGGCGCGACCGCGCTCGCGGCCGCCACGCGCGCGACCGACGCGCTGCTCGCACGCATCGGCCGGCGCGAGACGACAGCGCCCGCCGCGGCGCCGACGCTGGCGGCCGAGCTCGCGCAGCGCATCGACGCGGCGATGCTCGCCGGCGACCTCGCCGCCGCGCGCGCCGCGCTCGACGCCGCGCCGGCCGCGCTGCGCGCCGATCCCGACGTCGCGGTGCGCCTTGCGCAGATCGACTTTCGCGCCGGCCGCATCGACGATGCCGAACGCGCGTTCGCGGCGCTGCGCGACCGGCTGGTCGACCTGCCGACCACCGTGCAGGCGCAAGCGTTGATGGGACTCGGCGCCGTCGCCGTGCGGCGCAACGACTTCCCCGCGGCCGAGCGGCGCTACGCCGAAGCGCTCGCCGCGCTCGGCCCGAGCGCCGACGCCGAACTCGCCGGCAACGGCTACACCGGCCGCGGCGTCGCGCGCGCCGCGCTCGGCCGCTACGACGAGGCGCTGGCCGACTTCGGCCGGGCGCGCGTCGCGCTCGAACGCGCCGGCGACCTGCCGGGCGCCGCGAGCGTCGACACGAACCGCGGCCTGCTCGAAAGCAGCCGCCGCCGCTGGAGCGAGGCGGTACAGGCGTTCAGCCGCGCGATCGCCGTGTTCGAGCGCTACGACGTGCGCGACAACCTCGCCGCGAGCCTGCACGCCAAGACGCTCGCGGAACTCGCACTGCTCGATCTCGACGCCGCGCTCGCCGACTCCGCCCGCGCGTGGCGGATCGCGGCGGATCTGGAAAACCCCGTGCTCGTCGACGCGATCCGTCACTCGCGCATCCGCGCGCTGCTCGCAACGGGTCAACTCGTCGCGGCCGCGTCGCTGCTCGACGGCGAAGCGAATGTCGAACACGCGCAGCCGTCCGAACCGCGCGAACTGCGCGTGCGGCTGTCGCTCGCACGCGGCGATGCGGCGACGGCGCTGACCCAGGCGCAGTCGCTCGCGCGCGACCATCCCGGTGCCGACGCGCAGCTGCTGCTCGCGATCGCGGCGATGGCGGCAGGCGAGACAACCGACAAACCGGCGGACGAGCCTGCGCCGGACGACCCCATGTCGGACGACCCCGCGACAGAAGCCCGCAACGCACCGACGCTCGCACTCGCGCGCGCCGTCCGCACGCAAGGACGCGGCAACGCGGAAGCGACGCTAGCGGCGTACGCGCAGGCGCTCGCGGCGGCCGACCGCGACGGCACGCCGGATGTCGTCGTCGATGCCTCGCGGTTCTACCTACCGCAACTCATCGCGCGACGCGAACTCGACCGCGCGAGCGCGATCGCTGGCGCGATCGCGCCCTACGCCGAACGCGACTTCCGCGCCGCTCGGGCGCTCGCGCAGCTGTACCGCGCACTCGACGACCAGGCGCTGCTGGCGCAGGCGAATGCTCGGGTGAAAGCGCTGGCCGGAGAGCGGGATGTGGACAAGGCGGTTTATTAAGCGACGCGCGACTCAGCGGCGCACGTAGTCGGCGAAATAGTGTCGGTGTCGCTGCCTGAGGTTCAGGCGACAGCAGTCTTGACGCGCGCTACATCGTCGGCGGCGAGCATCACTTGCAGTCGAAATCAACAACATTGACTTCTGCACGGCGATTCTGCTGCCTCCCGTCCTCGGCCCTATTATCGTCAATGAACACCTCACGGCCGCGGCCACGCGGCGCCTCAAGGCATCGCGGCGAAACGCCATGGTCGATCAACCAGCGATGGACCAATGTAGCCCTGCGCGTCGACAGATCGTAGCAAGCTTGATCGGCGCACTCGCGATCATCGGTGAAACCGATGACTTCCATTCTGAACACCGGATTTTGTTTTAGCGCATCCGAGTCGTATTGCAAAGGGCGAAGCTGTTCGGACGCCGGCGACTGAAGTGACTCTTCCAAAGGCTCACCCGGATCGGGCGAACCGCTTCTGAATTTTACGCCTCTGAACTCAAAAGACGCGTTGAATGATTCGGCAATTGGCTTTTTTTGAGGGGCGCAGCCCACGACAAATTCGCAGGTTGCAAGAGTCACGACTAGAGCGAATAGGGCTTTCTTCATGGTGACCCTCCGGGCCCACAACTCCCAACCGTGCTCTGCCCACACGCAACAATGACCGAAGTCTCTGCTTGCTTCTCGGTCTGGTCCAAAGCTCCGTGCAAATTTTGACAGAAACGTCCTTCACTCTACTGATTTGACATAAACGCCCCAAAGCCGCCTCACAGGCGCAACGATGAACTCTTTCCGCCCGCCCTTGCTCACGGTGTATCCCCGATAGATCGCAACTTCGTCCTTTGCATGATCCAGCACTTCCAATTGACGGCTGAGCCAATTGACGATGTCGCCACCAGCGGCTTCGGCGACTCTCAACCGTTTCGTGATTATCCATCGCGCCTTGTTCACATCTTTCTCTTGCCAAAACGAGTAACCGTCACCTTCGATCTCGATGGCTCTCGGGTCGCACGACAACATCGCGCCCCTTAAATTTTCCGGCAGTTCCAGCTCGATCAGTTTTATTGCGTCGATTAGCCTCATCGAATGCGCTCCACATCGCTGTGTATATCCCCAATTGTCGAAACTTCCTTTTCCCAGGGGAAATTGCTCCACTCGGAAACATCGCATGCGCGGTCGGATCATTGTAGCCGCCCTTGGGACTAATCAAGCCGGTGGACCCGACGGTAGGAAATTTCGAGTAATGCGAATCTTTTTGGCATATGGTTCTGTAGACGTCATTTGCCGTATCTCCGGTCGCATCCGCCGCTTTCCCGGCGGACTTCGAAAAACGCGACATCATTTTCGACAACACGTCGACTGCTTTACCACCTCCTGGCATGACATCGATTGCCGCCATAGCCCACGAAAATGCTCCACAGCCACTCGCGACACATCCCGCTGCAGCCGAGTCTGGTATCAAGTCCGCAACGACTTGCTAAGGACCTGAAAGCGACTCATTTTGCAACCCTCGTCAATCGAGCGCGGTTATATTCCGCGGAGATTACTCCTCCGGAATCATCGTCGTAGAAGATGATAAAAACGTAGTCTTTGCCACTTTGCGGGGAGTCCAGCCACGCGGCAAAAATTGAATTCGGCATCGATCCGATATTGATCTCAAGCCTCTCCAACGCAGGGGCTACCTTGCTCCAATCTCCACGCACCTGTTGGAACAAATGCACGACGTACCGCTCGAATTCCCTTTTTTCCAGAAGTTGCGCACAAGCTTCGAGCATGTCACACCTCATTTCACAAAAGACTTTATATACTGTACCTGCTGCTCGGTCGCTCGAACTCTCTCGCCGCTCTTCAATAGGTTCAGATGGCTGGAGTTGGGCCTGCCATTCATTGTCGTCACGTGCTCCCCATTCGCTTCCAAGATGTGTTCACGACCTCCAGGGCCTCGTACGACAAAACGACCATCCGACTGAACGTATACATCGGCAGCGCGCGCATTTTGGATGTCGTTCGTAACCTTTCCCGTCATCCTTCCTTCACTATGCCGTTGTACAGCATGATCGGATTTGGTGATTTTCTTGTCGTCCTTCTTTGGCCCATCCGGAGGCGGCGCACCTGCGCCGCTTGCGCTCACGACTTGTTCCGGCGCCTTTTTCTCAGGAGGATCGTCGGAGCCTCCGCCTGCCTGCGCCATCGGCATGGCGGGATAGATGGCATTGACGAGTACGAAGCCGCCTTGCCCCATGCTGAACCGGCTATTGACTCCGTAAACAAAGGCCGCAACGGCACCTGCAACGGCCCCGGCACAGACCGTACTCGCCGCGCATGCCTGAGCAAGAGCCCAAGGGTTTCTTCCGTCCGGGTCAATGTTGCTGTATGGACTATTTCTCGCGTACCAGTATCTATTGAAGCTTCCGATACTTACATCGACCGGATCAACCGCCAGAAACCTCCCCGCATACGGATCGTAATACCGCGCCTGCATGTAGGAGAGCCCCGTCTCCGCGTCCGCGACATGCCCCGTGTACCCCGGCGCCGACTGCGGCGTCGGTCCCCATCCGTACGGCAGATAGTTCTCGCGCGCCGACGGCGTGCCGTTCGCATCGGTCGTGCGTACCGGCGAACCGAGGCCGTCCGTGTGGATGTAGCGACGCCCCGCCGTGCCGTCTTCGGCGATCAGATGCCGGCCGAGGTAGACGTAGCGCTTCGTGCCGCCGCCGCTCGGCGGATAGTTCGCGTCGCCTTGCTGGAAGCCGTTCCTGAAGATCCCGTCATTCGTTACCGGCGCGCTCTGGTACAGCAACTGACCGGCCTGGCTGTACACCTGCACCGTCGTCGCGCCGTTCTTCGTGACCGTCGTGCGTCGACCGTGCCCGTCGTAGCGGTAGCTCGCGACGTTCGGCCCGATCGCCTTGACGCGGTCGGCCAGATCGATTGCGAACGTCTGCGCGTTGCGCTGCGTCACGCGTCCGCGCGCGTCGGTGACGTACGCGATGACGTTCGTCGCGCCGGCCGCGATGCGTTCCAGGCGCTGCGTCGTCGCGTGGTAGTGGTGCGTCCAGTTCAGTCCCGGCGCGGCCGTCGTGCGCAGATTGTCGAGCGGGTCGTAGCCGAACGTGTGCGCGCCGTTCCACAACGCGGCATTCGTCGCGCTCGTCAGCCGGTCGAGATCGTCGTACGTCATCGTTCGCGTGAACGTGCCGCCGAGGCCGTCGGCGATGCCTGTGACATTCGCGTTCTCGTCGAACGTATAGGCGTCGTTGAGCACACCGGTATCGGTGCTGTTGCTCGGCAATCCGCGCACGTTCTGCCGCGTCGTATGTGCGATGTTGTTGCCGTAGCGGAAGCTCGCCAGCGCGCCGTTCGGGTGCGTGGCGATCTGCGTCGCATAGTTGCCGACCTGCGTCGCTTCGCCCAGCGCGTTCGGTGCGTAGCTCACGGTCGTGCCGTCGGGATAGCGCAGGCTCGCGGCATGCCCGTTCGCCGTGTACGTGTAGTCGATGGAATAGTTCACGCCGCCCAGCGCCAGCGTTTCGTTCGTCGACAGGCGCCGGCGGTTGTACGTCGTCGTCCACGTGCTGTTGTCCGACGCGATCGTTTCGAGCAGGCCGTCGGCCGTATACGCGCGCGTGATCGGCAGCGTCGCGCCGTCGGCGTAGGTCGTCGCCGTCAGGCGGTTGACGGCATCGTACGTGTACGTCGCCTTCTGGTTCGCCGCCACGCCGCCCTGTTCGCAGCTCGACGTGCTCGCGAGGTTCTGCCCGGTCGCCGTCCATTCGACCAGATTGGCGCCGTTGTACGCCTGCACCGTCGCGCCGCTTTCCGGTTCGATCGTCTTGCACAGGCGTTGCTGCGGGTCGTAGACGTAGCGCCGAACCGCGCTGATCGCATTGCCCTGGTAGGTGCCGCTGCGCGTCATCGTCAGCGGCTTGCCGAACCCGTCGCGCACGATCGTCGTAACGGCCGTTTCCGGCGCGCTGATCACGAGCGGCGCCGATTCGTCCGGTTCGTCGAACGCCTGGAACGTCGTCGTCGCGATCTTGCCGCGCGCGTTCGTCGTGCGTTTCGTGTAGCCGTCGAGCCAGCGCACCGAGGTGGTCAACGTACCGGCGCCTTCCCAGCTCGCCGCGGTGTCGGTCAGCCGGCCGATTGCGTCGTACGTCATCGCCGTGCCGGCCGGCAGCGGGTTGACCAGCACCGACGCGATCGTTCGCTGCGGATACGACGCGTAGGTTTCGCGGCCGCCGCTGTCGAAGCGGCGCAGCGTCATGCGCTGCGTGCCGTCGACGTCGGCGGTATCGACGGTGCGTGTCAGCACCGGCCGCCATAACGCATCGAGGATATTCTCGGTCAGCGCCGTGCCGGTGCCGACCGTCTGCTTCCAGTGCCCGACCGGCAAGCCGTATTCGGGGCCGGCCGGGGCGAACGTCAGGCGTGTATCGTTCCACTCGGGCACGTCGCCGTCGGGATAATCGATGCGCTTGAGCCGGCCGAGCGGGTCGTACTCGTAACGCGTCGTGAAATTCGCCGGATTCGTCAGCGCGATGATTTCGCCGTAGTCGTTCACGTCGGCCGCGATCGTGCGCGTATCGGCCAGCGTCACCGATCGCGCGATGCCGCGGTGATAGTCCGTGTACGTCGTCGTGTGGTTCGCGCCGTCGGTCTGCGTCCACAGCAGGCCGTTCGGGTGATACCTCATCGTCGTGACCGGCCGGCCGAACCGGCGCGTGGTCGTCCGCGTCGCGGTGATCGGGTCGTACGTGTTCAGGCGCATGACGGCGCCGGTGCCGGTTTCGGTCACCGACGCGATCTGATGCAAGATCCACTTCGCGGTATTGTGGTGATGGACCGTCGCTTCGGTGCGGCGGTGGCCGAGCGTGCTCGATCGCACGACCGTCGTCGGTTCGCCGTAATCGTCGAACGCGATCGCCTCCCACGTGAACGTCGTATCGCGTTCGACGATCTGCCGGCGATCCTGCGGGAACAGCCGCGTCGCCATGTACGTGTCGCCGGATTCGCGGAACGACGTGCCGATGTCCGCCGGATACGGGCCGGCGTCCGGCGCGCGATGCCGGTACGTCGTCGTGCGCAGCGCCGACGATCCGTTCCAGCCGATGTCGACGCTCAGCAAGCGCCCTTCGTCCTCGCGATACTTCGTGCCGAACGTATGGCGATTCGTATTGCCTTCCGGGTCGGTCACCGCGACCGTCTTCGTACGCGGGCAGCCGGCGCCGCAGGCATCGCCGATCGCGTTGTTCTGCGCGGGCGAATACGCGTAGGCCCACGTCAGCGAAGCAATCCCGGGGCCGGTGAGCGTCTTGGACGTCAGCGCCCAGGTGTCGAACACTTCCGGGTCGCGTTCGAAACCGTGCTGACCGCCGTTCGGCAGGTTGTAGACGATGCAGTTGCTCGCCCGCGCCGGCATGAACGCGCGGCCGTGGTGGCGCGGTTCGACGACGAACGTGCCGGTCGCGCCGGACGGGTGCGTGATCGTGCCGCGGCGCGAGGTCGCGCCGCCGAAGGTGCCGGCCGTGTAGCTGCCCGCACCGACGTTCGAGCAGGTCACCGAGGTCAGGCCATACGAGATATTGGCATCGGTCAGCGACCCGAGCGCGAACGTCCACTTCGTGTTGTCGGGGAGCTTGACCTCGGTGAGGTCGCCGACGGCGTCGTAGGAATACGTCCACACGCGCGCGCCGGCCGTTACCGTCTTGATGCGATGGCTCGTGCCGTCATAGGTCAGAGTCAGCAGGCGGCCGTCGTCCGCCGCGATGCTCAGCAGGCGCGCGCGGTCGGCGCCGGGCGCGGTGTCGTAGGTGTACTGTGCG
>NZ_JAOVZO020000020.1 GCF_025717065.2 Tahibacter soli
CCAAGCTGCTGGCCGCGCCCTCGTCGCTCGAGCGCGCGCGCCACACGGTGGTGTTGAGGGACGCGCCGCTCGCCTCGTACGACGGTTCGCTCAACGGCTATCCGACGCTGCCGCGCAACGAGTCCGGCGCGAACCAGGGCCGCGTCGACGTGAACTCGTCCGCGGCGCGCGCGTACCTGAACCTGCTCGAGCAGAAGCAGAACGCGTTTCTCGCCGCGGCCGGCACGCAGGTCGGCCGCGCGCTGACCGCCGACGTCACGCTGCGCCACGCGGTCAACGCGGTCATTCTCGACCTCTCCGACGCCGAAGCGCAGGCCCTGCGCGAGCGCGGCGACGTGATGCTGGTCGAACGCGAACGCCAGCTCGAACTGCTGACCGACCGCGGCCCGGCGTTCATCGGCGCGCCGTCGATCTGGGACGGCAGCGCCACCGGCGGTGTCGCGACCAAGGGCGAAGGCATCGTCGCGGCCGTGCTCGACAGCGGCATCAACTGGCAGAGCCCCGCGTTCGCGGGAACCGGCCCGATCGACGGCTACGTGCACGTCAATCCGCTCGGCGCCGGCAACTATCTGGGCCTGTGCGGCCCGACGCCGCCGAACGCCGATCTGGGCCGCTGCAACGGCAAGCTGATCGGCATGTACAACTTCACCTCGACCTCGCCCACGCGCAGCGCGACCGACGACGACGGCCACGGTTCGCACACCGCGAGCACGGTCGGCGGCAACACCTGGGACGCGCCGTTCGGCGGCGGCACCTTCCGCATCTCCGGCGTCGCGCCGCACGCGAACATCATCGCGTACAAGGTCTGCGTCGGCAGCTGCCCGAGCTCGGCGATCACGCAGGCGGCCAACCAGGCCGTCGCCGACGGCATCGTCGACGTCATGAACTTCTCGATCTCCGGCGGCGGTTCGCCGTGGACCGACGCCAACTCCGTGGCGTTCCTCGGCGCGCACAACGCCGGCATCTTCGTCGCCGCCTCGGCCGGCAACAGCGGTCCGGCGGCCGGCACGTCCGACCACCAGGAACCGTGGGTGCAGACGGTCGCGGCCTCCACGCACGACCGCGTGCTCGGCTTCAACCTCGACGCCGCGGGCCCCGGCACGCCGCCGGCGAACACGCAGAACATTCCGCTGCGTCCCGGCGCGCCGCCGATCCAGACCGGCGATTTCATCGCCACGCCGATCGTCAGGAGCCCCGGCTTCGCCGACGGCACCACCGACGGCTGCACCGCGTTCCCGGCCGGCACGTTCACGCGGCCGTACGCGCCGCCGGCCGACCGCGTCTTCGCCGACGGCTTCGACCCGCCGGTGGCCAATCCGCCGCCGGTCGGCGCCATCGCGGTGCTGAACCTCAACCAGAACAACTCCGGCTGCGGCAGCGGCGTGCGCCAGACCAATGCGGTCGCGGCGGGCGCCATCGGCGTGATCTTCGTCGACGCGTTCTACATCAACCTCGGCGCGGCCGGTAACGCCTGGTCGATGCTGCGCTCGAACTGGGACAACCTCGCGCTGCTCGACCCGGCCACCGTCACCGTGTCGATCACGCTGCCGGCGCGCGCCTATCCGGGCACCGGCGACGTCGTGGCCGACTTCAGCTCGCGCGGTCCGCGCGCCCTGGCCGGCAACCAGTTCCTGGTCAAGCCCGACATCGCCGCGCCCGGCGTGGACATCCTCGCCGCGTACCAGGCCAACGTGGGCGCCACGCCGAACGCGAACGAGACGGCGCTGGAGAACGGCACGTCGATGGCCAGTCCGCACATGGCCGGCGGCGCGGTGCTGCTGCGCGCGCTGCATCCCACGTGGACGCCGATGCAGATCAAGTCGGCGCTGATGCTCACGTCCAAGACCGCCGGGCTCGTCAAGCAGAGCGGCCAGCCGAGCGATGCGTGGGACCGCGGCGCGGGCCGCGTCGATCTCGCCGCCGCCGCCAAGGCCGGCCTCGTGCTCGACGAAACCGGCGCGAACTTCCTGGCCGCGAACCCGGCGACCGGCGGCAACGTCGCCAACCTCAACCTGCCGAGCCTGGCCACCGCCAGCTGCGTGGGCACCTGCACGTTCACGCGCACGGTGCGCCGCGCGCTGACCGGCGCGCAGACCTACACCGTGTCGACGGCCGGCTTCCCCGGCTCGGCCGTCGCGGTCACGCCGGCGAGCTTCACGATCGGCAGTTCCGGCACGCGCGCGCTGACCATCACGGTGCAGAGCCAGCTGCTGCCCGAAGCGGCCTGGGCGCTCGGCGAAATCGTGCTGACGCCGGCCAGCCCGGCCGAGCCGCCGATGCACATGCCGGTGGCGATCCGTCCGGGCGGCCCGGTCATCGCGACGACGCCGACGGCGCTCAATGCCACCAGCGATCTCACCAGCGTCCAGACCCTGACGATCAAGAACCTCGGCAATCCGACGCTGAACTGGACCATCGGCACGAGCGGCACCGCGCAGGTGACCCCGCTCAACACCGTCACCACCGGCAACGGCCAGCAGGGCGGCTTCTACAACGGCAGTTCGCGCGGCTACTACTGGGCGCAGAACTTCGACGTCACCGCCCAGACGCACGTGACCACGCTGCGCGCCAACGGCTTCACCCTGCCCAACACGACGCTGACCACGAGCAACACGCCGTCGGTGACCTTCAGCATCTACGCCGACGCCTCGGGCGTGCCCGCCGGCGCGCCGCAGGGCTTCGGCGCCGCCCCGCTGTGGACGTACTCGAACACGATCGGCACGCCCAACGGCATCACCACCACGAGCGGCAACCTGCAGCTGAACCTCACCGCCGCGAACGTCGCCGGCACGCCGCTGGATCTCGCCCCGGGCCGCTACTGGCTGATGGTGTGGCCCACGATCAACGGCCAGGGCAACGCCACCGCCGGCAATCCGCTGTGGGCGTGGCGCGTCAGCTCCGACCCGCAGATCGGCGCGCAGCCGCAGCTGTACGCGCCGTGGGACGACCCGCTCAACTGGCAGTTCGACGTCGACACCAAGACGATGTCCGCGTTCGTGCAGGGCACGGTCGACTGCACGCAGCCGGCGTGGATCGGCTACAGCAACACCGGCGGCGCGCTCGGCTTCGCGGGGCAGACCACCACCGACGCCACGTTCAACGCCGCCGGCCTCGCCGCCGGCACCTACCGCGCCACGCTGTGCCTCAACAGCAACGCCACGAACGCGGCAACGCTGCCGGTGCCGCTGACGTTCGTCGTGCCGAACGGCGGCCTGATGCCGCCGACGCTGTCGAAGGCGTTCGCGCCGACGAGCGTCGATACGGGCGTGTCGAGCACGCTGACGCTGACACTCGGCAACGGCAGCGGCACTGCCGCAACGTTGACTTCCGCACTTGTGGATAACTTGCCGAGTGGACTCGTGGTCGCCGCGACGCCGAACGCGTCGACGACGTGCGCGTCGGGTTCCGTCACGGCGACCGCGGGCGCGGGCTCGGTGACGCTCGGCAGCGGCGCGCAGATTCCGGCGAACGGCAGTTGCACCGTCGTTGTCAGTGTCAGCGCCGCGAGCGGCGGCAGCTATCCGAACACGATTCCGGCCGGCGGCCTCGTCACCGATCGCGGCAGCAACGTCGCGGCGGCGAATGCGACGCTGACCGTGACCGTGCCTGTGATCCCGCCGACCGTCACGAAGGCGTTCGCGCCGACGGGCGTCAACACGGGCGTCAACAGCACGCTGACGATCACGCTCGCGAACACGAACGCGACGGCCGCGACGCTGACGGCCGGCCTCGTCGACACGCTGCCCGGCGGCCTGGTCGTGGCACCGACGCCGAACGCGTCGACGACGTGCACCGGCGGTTCGGTCACGGCCGCCGCGGGCGCAGGTTCGGTCACGCTGTCGAGCGGCGCGCAGATTCCGGCGAACGGCAGCTGCACGATCACGGCCGACGTGCGTTCGGGCTTCGCAGGCAGCTACGCGAACACGATCGCCGCCGGCGCGCTGCAGACGTCGGCCGGCACCAACGCCGCCGCGGCGAACGCGACACTGACGGTCACCGCACCGACGTTCGGCAGCTTCCCGCCGACGGAGAACTTCGACGTCGGCGTGACGCCGCCGGCGCTGCCGGCGAGTTGGACCACCGACGTGACGGGTAGCGGCACGGCGTGGCTCACGCAGACGACGAGCGTCGATACGGCGCCCAATGCGGCGTTCACGGCATCGAAGGCGACCACCGGCTCGGCGAGCCTCGTCAGCCCTGCCGTCGCGGTCAACGCCGGTGCGCGGTTGACGTTCCGCCATCGCCTGACGACCGAAGCAAACTTCGACGGCGGCGTGCTCGAGATCTCGGTCGACGGCGGCGCATTCCAGGACATCGTTGCGGCCGGCGGAACGTTCGCAGCCGGCGGCTACGGCACCACGCTGAGCAACGATGCGAGCTGCGTCGCGACGCCGAACCCGCTCGCGGGCCGCGCGTCGTGGAACGGCACGATCGCCGCATACACGACCGTGACAGCCGTGCTGCCGGCGTCGACGGGAGGACACAACGTCGCGTTCCGCTGGCGTCACGGCAGCGATTGTTCGTCGACACCGGCCAACAGCGGCTGGTGGGTCGACTCGATCGCCCTCGATACCGGCAGCGGCATTTCGGTCACCAAGGCGTTCGCGCCGACCAACACGCCGACGGGCTCGCCCAGCAAGCTGACCGTGACGCTGAGCAATACCAATACATCGCCGGCGACACTGTCGGCGGCGTTGACGGATACGTTCCCGGCGAACCTGGTCGTTGCCGCGACACCCAACGGCAGCACAACCTGTGCCGGAGGCAACGTCACCGCAATCGCCGGCGGCGGGTCCGCGTCGCTCGACCCGGGTGCGACGATTCCGGCGTTCGGCACGTGCACGTTCAGCGTCGACGTGTCCAGCGCCACGCCGGCCATCTACGTCAACACGATCGCCGCCGGCGCGCTGCAGACGTCCAACGGCAACAACGCCGCGGCAACCACCGCAAACTACCAGGCGGTAACGCCGGGCGTACCGACGTATTCGACCGGCTTCGAATCGCCGTTCACCGCCGCCGCGCTGAACGGACAGCAAGGCTGGGGCGCGTCGGGCGCGCAATGGGTCGTTTCGACGCTGAATCCCGGCGCGGGCACCCAGCACATGCGTGCGACCTCGAACGCATCGGCGCCCGCATCGCCGCAGCTCGCGCTGTCGCCGACGCAGGCGCAAGGCACGACGACGTATTCGATCGCGAGCGCAAGAATTGCCATCGGGAACAATGCGACAGGTTCGACGTGGGACTTCTCGCCGCAAGACACCGGCGCCGGTCTCGTCAACACGCGCGTGCAGTTCGTCCGCGGCACGCGCGTGATCAACGTCCTCGAAGGCTCGACGTCGACGTTCGTCAACACCGGCGCGCAGTGGCCGGCGGCGACCTATTTCGACATCAAGGTGGAAATCGAACGCGCGACGAAAGCGCTCAAGGTGTGCCTGAACGGCACGACCATCTACACCGGCACCGCGTTCGCGGGCAGCGTCCGCAACATCGCGCTGCGCGGCTCGTTCGAGACGGGTTCGAGCACCAGCACCTACGACGTCGACAATGTGACGATCGAAAACAGCAACACCGACGGCGGTTGCGCGCCGGCAGTGCCGACCGTGAACCAGTCGTATTCACCGCCGGGCGTCGAGGCGAACATACCGAGCACGTTGACGATCGCGCTGACCAACATCAACGCGACGCCCGCGACGCTGAGCGCCTCGGTCGGCCAGACGTTCCCCTCCGGTCTCGTGATTGCGCCGACACCGAACGCCAGTACGACATGCACGGGCGGTTCGGTGACGGCCGCTGCGGGTACCGATACGGTGACGCTGTCGAGCGGCGCGCAGATTCCGCCCGGCGGTTGCACGGTCAAGGTCGATGTGGTGTCGGCGACGGCGGTCGACTACACGACGACGATCCCGGCCGGCGCGCTGCAGACGAACTTCGGCAACAACGCCGCGGCGAGCGTCGCGAAGCTATATGTCGGCAACATCATCGTGAACTCCGGGCCGATCAACGTCCTGGTGCCGGCGAACAGCACCGGCGTCTACTTCGACTTTGTGGCAGGCACGAACAACACGACCGGAGCCGGCAATTCGACATTCAACCCGTACGGCTCGACAAACCTGACGTTCTTCTGGGCCAATGCGGCGACGCTCACACCGGTAGGCGTGTCGGCGACGGCCGGCGGCCCATACTCAGTGCTCGCCTCGGGTGCGACGGTCGGCCCGGCGTCGGTATTCAGCAACGCGACGACCGCGGCAGCGGCCGCCAACTGGCGCGTCGCGGCCGGCGTCAACGGCTATCTCGGCATCCGTTTCCTCAATACGACGGTGACGCCGAACGTGACGACCTACGGCTACGTGCACATGACCACGAGCGGCACGACCGGGCATCCGGCCACGGTAGTCGAGTACGCGTACAACCGCGCCGGTGGAGCGATCACGATTCCGTAGCCGACAGCCACAAAGCAAGAAAACGCGAAAATAGACCGGGCGGGGAGCAATCCCCGCCCTTTTTTTGCTCACGAACCGGCGCGACCTGCACGAGCCGTGAAAACGGCGTGACGGCAATCGGCGCCCGACTGCGTACTCTTTCATTCAACGCCGGATCGGCGCAGCATTCGCGCACGGCGCGAACGACAAGGAGAGATCGACCATGGCACACACGGACAACCAGCCCCACGGCTTCGGCGCGATGCTGCGCGACCTGCGCACCGCGATCGGCGAAATGCTCGGCGGCGGCAAGCTCGAACCGGAACAGGCCGCGACCGTCGAGGTCGTGTTCGGCCTCCTGGGCTACCTCGCCGGCGCCGACAGCATCGTCACGACGCACGAGGCCGAGTTCACCAATCACCTGATGGACGAATTGAACTTGTCCACACGTGCACGCGACCTCGCGCACGAAGCGTTCGCGCGCGGGCGCAAGCGCGAGATCGAGCTCAACGTCGAGATCAACCGCTTCCTGTCGATCCACCCGAAGGGTTCGACCGAGGCCAGGCACCTGCACGATTCGCTGTACCGGCTAGCCGCCGCCGACGGGCGCATGATGCCGCGCGAGAAGATCGTGCTGGAGCAGATCACCGGCGCGCTGGGATTCGCCTCGAAATAGCCCGCTCGCCGGTTCCGCGCACGGCGTACAGGCGCGTCACCGGCTCGGCCTGATGCGGATGTCGGCGATGTCGTCGTCCGACACGAAGACGCCGAAATTGCCGCGGCCGAGCACGAGCGAATCGCGGCGATAGACGATGAGCCACTTGCGCAGGTCCGGGTGAAACTCGGGCCGTTCCGCGCGCACGCCGGTCATGTCGACGCCGAGTGCGTCGAGATGACGCCGCGCGGCCTGCGCGACGTCGGCCTCGTCGAGCTTCGGCCGGCGCGCGTCGTCCGCACCCGCGCATGCCGCGGCGCAGAGCAGCAACGACGCGACGAGAACGCGGCGCCGGTTCACTTCACTTCGCCTTGAGGTTCTCGATTTCCTGTTTGACCCATTTGATTTCCACCTTGATCATCTCGGTGCAATAGTCGCCGTAGCAGATCGAATCGACGAACTGCATCGCCTCGTAGCATGCCAGCTCGTCGTTGTGCGCGTTGAGTTCGGTCCACTTCTTCTCCTCGGGCGAGCTCGCCGCGATGATGTACGTTCCGCCGACCGGCACACGCAGGCACAGCGTAGGATCGGTGGCGCGCACGTCGGCGATGTGCCGGCTCTCGTGCACCATCGCGCAGCCGACGATGCAGGGATCGAGGCCTTCCTCCAGCTCGATCTCGAACCCGCCGTCGCGGCAGAGGGGCTGCCCGTCGCCATCGCGGGGCATCGGGCCGGGCGGCCTCGGATGCAGCTCCCACAGGCCGAGCGGATCGGCGAGCGTCAACGGGTTCGCCGCCGCGTAGGCGAACGTCGCCGTGCCGGCGTCGAGCCCGAGCGGATCGCGCTCGACGTAGCGGCCGGTCGACGGATCGTAGTCGCGATGGAAATTCTGATGCAGTCCGGTCTCCGGGTCCTCGTACTGGCCCGGCAGTCGCAGCGGATTGGCGATCGTCGATCCCGGCCGCGCGCGGGTTTTGCCGAACGCCTCGGCGAACGACGCCCAGACGACCGCGCCCTGCGCGTCGACGACGCGCTGCGGCGCGCCGACCGGATCGTTGCGGTAGACGTAGGTGTGCCACTCGCCGCCGGCCTTGTCGGCGAGCCACAGCGGCTCGACGCGCCAACCGTCGTTCGGGCGCCAGCCGTACAACCGCGTCGCCGTGCCCGCGGCGGACAGCTCGGCGACGAGCCGGTCGTCGGCATACATGAACCACACGACGCCGGCGGCGGTTTCCTTGCGGATGCGCCGGCCGAACGGATCGTAGCGATAGCGCCCGACGACGGCGCCGTCGCGCCGGACTACGTCGAGACGGCCCGTCGCGCCGTATACGAATTCCAAAGTTTCCAATGCCGGTTCGCCGCGCACCGCCTTGACCTGCCGGCCGTCGGCGTCGCTTTCGAAACGCCAGCGCGCGTCGCCCGAGCCGTAGGACACGAGCCGGTTGTCGGCATCGTACGTCCAGGTGCCCGGCTGGCGCTCGCTGCTCTTGCGATTGTGCAGGCCGTCGTACGTGTAGCGCTCGAGCGGCAGGCCGTCGACGACCTCCGGTGCACGCAGCGATGCCGGCGGCGTCGCTGCGGTCAGCCGATCCAGCGCGTCGTAGCCGTAGCCGTAGTCGCCGTCCTCGGTCGTTTTGCCGACGACGTTGCCGACCTCGTCGTAGTCGTAGCGATGATCCACGACGACGTCGCCGGCCGGCGCCTGCGCGGTTCCGCCGCCGATCGCCTGCACGCGATCGCGCGCGACACGCTGCATGTCGTCGTACTCGAGCGTGGCGACGCCGCCGGGCATCTGCAGGCGCCGCGGCATCCGCCAGAGGAAGTCGTCCCAGCGCAGCTCGCCGGCGCCGGGCAGCGACGCCGATTCGAGCCGGTTCACCGCGTCGTAGGCGAACTGCGTCGTCGTTCCGTCGGGATACGTCACGGACCTGACGAGATCGTTCGGCCAGCGATCCGTGCCGACCGACCGCGTCACGGCACCGGGGCCGCTGCCGTAGGTGATCGTCTCCAGCGTGCGTCGGCCGGACTCGTCGTACGCGTAGACGGCGCGGCTTTCGGTGTCGCCGGTCTGCTCGTAGCCGGTCAGGAGGTCGCGCGCGTCGTAGTCGTAGGCGACGGTCTCGTCCGCCGTGTTGCTGCCGGCCTCGAAATAGCGCTCGATCGCACGGCGGCCCGCGTCGTCGTAGACGTACGCGCTGCGCCGGCCGGACGCGTCGGCGCGCGAAACGAGGTTGCCCGCGTCGTCGTACGCATACGCCGTCGACGCACCCGAAGGCTGCGCGTATCCGACGACACGATCGGCACGGTCGAACGTGAAGACGTGGACGCCCCCGTTGGCGTCCTTCACGCGGATGCGATTGTTGCGGCGATCGTACGCGTAGCCCGTGACGGCGCCGAGCGCGTCGGTCGTCGCGGTCGCGCGGCCGAGTTCGTCGTAGGTCGTGAACGTCGCGAACCCGCGCGGATTCGTGCGGCTCGTCGTGCGGCCTTTCGCGTCGTACGCGGTGCTAGACGTTTCGGTCCACTCGGCGGCGGCATCGCACGACGATCGCCGGACGAGCTGCGTCTGGCGGCCGCGCTGGTCGTAGCGGTACTCGGTGCAGTACGTCGGATAGCGGCGGCGCACGACGAGCCCGGCCGCCTCGGTCCCCGCCGCGCCGTAGTCGGTCGCGATCGTGTCGCCGTTCGCCTCGATCGACTGCGTCTGGCGTCCTTCGGCGTCGTAGACGAACGTGCGCGCGACATTGCGCGCATCGGTGAGCGACGTCAGCAGACCGTCCTTGTCGTAGCCGTAGCGCGTCACGCCGCCGTCGGGTCGCGTCACCTTCGTCAGCCGCGCGTTCGCGTCGTAGTCGTACGTCGTTTCCTTGCCGGCAGCATCGGTTGCTTTCTTGATTTTGCCGACTTTGTCGTATTCGAACGTCCTCGTGTGGCCGAGCGGGTCCTTTCTCGACGCGACGAGGCCGCGCGCGTCGTACGTCGTCGTCCAGACCTTGCCGCGCGCGTCGGTGCGCGTGAGCACCCTGCCCGCGACGTCGTAGGTCAGCGAGACCGTTTCGTTTTCGGGATTCGTCGTCGTTTCGACGTTGCCGTAGGCGTCGTACGTCCAGCGGGTGGTCGCGTTCTCCGCCGGCGTCTCGCCGGCCACGGTACGCGTTTCGCGGCGGCCGAGCGCGTCGTACGTAAAGGTCGTCGTGCGCTCCAACGGCGTGCCCAGCGCTTCGATGAACGACACGAGATTGCCGCGCGTGTCGTACCCGCTGCGCGATGTCACGCCGATCTCGTCGGTGCGATCGAGCGGGCGGTTGAACCGCGCGTCGTAGGTCGCCGTGACGAACGTGCCGTCGGGCCGCACCTGCCGGATCGGATTGCGTCGCGCGTCGTATTCGGTCCGCGACACGAGACCGCGTTCGTCGGTGACGATGTCGACGTTAGCGCCGTCGCGGCGCAGCGACCGCGTCAGGCGCGTGCCGCGCATCTCCGACAGCAGCGCGCCGCGCGCGTCGTAGCGCCGTTCGACGCGCCGGCCCTCGGGGCTTTTCTCCACGATCGTGTACTGCCGCTTGCCGCGGTCGAAGTCGTAAGACCAGGTGCGCTCGCCTTCCATCGGATCGACGATCTTCGCGACCCGGTTGCCGCCGTATACGATTTGCGTCGTGCGGTTTTCCGGATCGGTGCTGCTCGTGAGCAGGCCCGACGAATAGCCGTAGAGCCAATGTTCGCCCGCGACATCGACGATTTCGGTCAGCGCGTCGCCCGTGTAGACGTATTGCACTTTGCGTTGCGTGCGATCGGCGATCTGCCGCACGTGCCGGCCGTCGGGCGTATACGCGAGCGACAGCACGGTCGCGCCGACGTGGTCCTTCACCGCGCTGATCTGTCCGTTCGGGCCGTTGCGCTCGAACACGATCGACACGTCGTTGCGACCGCCGTACGCGAGGATCTTGCCGTCGGCCGCATAGCGGATCCAGTTGCCGCCGCGGTCGTACCAGCGCCATCCCGTGAGCGTGCCCGCAGCGTCGGTCTGCCGCGCGATGAAGAACGCCTTGTCGTAGACGAACAGGTCGTTCGCGTCGCGCTCGAACGTCGAGTCGGCGCGCACGACGGTCTTGACCGAACCGTCGATCGGATCGTATTCGAAGCGCAGGTCGGCCCACGCGGGATTGACGTACCAGCGGTACTCGCCCTTGTTGACGTTTTCGGCCTGCCACGTGCGCTCGACCGCGACGTAGCCGCCGGGCACTCTCACTTTGATGTCTTCGACGGTCGTGCGGTATTCGCCGTTGGGGAGCTTGACGTTTGCCGGCGAAACGCCGGGAACGAGCGCGCATACCAACAGCAGCATCGCCGCCACCCGGCGGCAGCAGGGCTTCATCGCGCCATCCCCTGTCGGCGACGCGCGCCGACGGCGGCAAGCCTCGCGCACGATGCGCTCATGTCCCGCAAACCCGCGCTATGCCACGCAACGATTACCACTGCGACAGCTCCAGCTTCGAGAGCCGCTCGATCTCTTCCGCCGAGGCCTGGGAAAGTCGGCCGGCCTCGGCCGCCGACTGCAGGTACCGACGCGCCGTCGCCTCCTCTGCATCGCTCACGCTGTAGAGCTTCGCAAGCTCCAGCGCGGCTTCGCCGTCGCCCTTGTCGAGCGCTCGCTCGAACCAGTATCTCGCCTTGCGCATGCTTCCCGCGCGGCGAAACTTGATGCCGAGATTGATCAGCGACGTTTCGAAGCCGGCGGCGACCGCCTTGAGATCCCATTCGACCGATCGTTCGAAGTCGACGTCGACACCCACGCCGTCCTCGT
Source organism: Tahibacter soli (assembly GCF_025717065.2). Classification (GTDB taxonomy): domain Bacteria; phylum Pseudomonadota; class Gammaproteobacteria; order Xanthomonadales; family Rhodanobacteraceae; genus Tahibacter; species Tahibacter soli. The sequence continues at coordinate 11,879 of NZ_JAOVZO020000020.1, forward strand.
ACATGTTCGCCAGTCGCGACATCGCCCTGCCGTCTCCGGCGTCGGCACCCCGCACGAACCGGTCGAGCGCCGTCGCGTAGTCGCCGCGATCGTAGGCGGCGTCTCCTTCGAGATAAAGTTCGTCGAGCGTCATATCCTGCTCCGCGCGAGCCGCCGCGATCGCGGCGGCGACATCATGCCAAGGCCCAGCCGAAGAAAACGACGACGACGACGCCAATGAGGTACCACCACGGTTTCGGCGTCGGCGGCGTGATCGGCGGCGTAGTCGGCTCGAAGGGCGTCTCCTCTGGAGGACACTGTTCCGACTTGTACTGGTCCCAGTCCCACGGCTTCGGCTTCGGTATCCATTTTCCGTTCTTGTCCTGGCATTCGACCCAGCCGGGCCTCTCTTTCAGCTCGCGGCAGTGTTTGTATGGATTGCTCGTATTGCGCCCCGACGAGCCTCCTGAGCCGTTGTTGCTGCCGGCGAGGCCAGTCGGGTCCGTCGAGAACAGCGGCCGGTTGTCGACGTACCGATACAACGCGTTAAGACTTGAATCTTCCTCCGCAGTTTCAACGAGATCGAGCGCCGACATTCGCGACGAATAGCCGATTGCGGTCCTTGCCAGATAGCTCGACGCGTAGCTGCGTACGCCGATCGGATCGGCTTCGCGGTAGCGGCCTTCCGTCGGTGCGTAGTTGCGGCGAAAATTGTAGTGAAGCCCCGTTTCCTCGTCGAAGTACTGGCCGGGCAACCGCAGCGGATTGACCACGGTCGACGATGCCCCGACGCGCGTCGCGCCGAACGCTTCGGATACGCCCGACCAGACGATCTCGCCCGCCGGATTCGTCACGCGCTGCGGCGTGCCGAGATGGTCGTTGTGGTACAGCCCGAGATGCCAGACCCCGCCGGAAACGTCGGCCATCCAGAGCGGATCGGCTCCCCAGGCGCCGCCGGGCTTCCAGCCGTAGGCCCTGGCGAGGCCGCCGTTCTCGCGATATTCCGCAACGAGCCCTTCGGCCGAATACTGAAACCACACCACGCCCTGCTGGGTCTGCTTGCGGACGCGCCGGCCGAACGGATCGTGCTCGTAGCGAGCGACAACGGTCGAATCTTCGGTGACCTGCACAAGCTGTTCGCTCGCATTGTACTTGTACACGATTTCTTTGTCGGGCACCGTTCCGGCGCCGACCGCCACTTTCTGGACGTTGCCGTTGGCATCGTAGGTGAAGACCCTGCGCTCGGCATTCGCGCCGTAGCCGAGGAGCCTGCCTTCGCCGTCGTAGTTCCACGGTCCTGGCTGATGTACGCTACCGACCCGGTTGCCCGCGGCGTCGTATCCGTATCCTTCGACCGGTAGCCCCGACGGCGTCCCTTGCAGCGCGACCGGCGGCGTCGATCCGGTCAGCCGGTTCAGCGTGTCGTACGCGTACGAGAACGAACCGTCCGGCGTGGTCTTTTCGACCACGTTGCCGTTGGCGTCGTACTCGTATTCCTCGGCATACAGTTCGGGACCTGCGGGAGCCGCGGCGGTTCCGCCGCCGATGGCTCGTACGTGGATGTCCGACGGGCGCCGCAGCGGATCGAGAAGGATCGAGCGAACGACGCCGGGCATCGTCACGCGCCGCGGAACCGACCATTGAAAATCCTCCCAGCGGATTTCGCCGCCGCCCGGCAGCGCTGCCGATTCGAGCTGACGATCCGCCGTATGCGTGAAGGTCGTGCTGGTTCCGTCGGGATATGTAACACTTTTTTCGCGCCGTTCGGCCAGTACGCCGTCGATATCGTGCGGCTGAACTGCTGCGCGCCGCTGCCGAAAGTGACGGTTTCGCTCAACGTTCTGCCGGCGTCGTCATACGTATATTCGCCGCTGTTTTCGGCAGTTCCGGCCTGCACGTATCCGAGCAGCAGATTGCTGTCGTCGTACTGGTAGGCGACGGTACGAGCCGGCACGTTGCTGCCGGCGTCGAACGCCTTCTCGGATACGAGACGGCTCGCGTCGTCGTACACGTAGACCCGACGCTCGCCACCGGCCGCCGTTCTCGAGACGAGATTTCCGGCTGCGTCGTACGCATACGAAATGGTGCCGCCCGACGGCCGGATTTCGGAAACGACCCGGCCCATCAGGTCGTAGACGTACCGGTTCACCGAACCGTTCTGATCGGTGATCGACGTCCGGTTGCCGAACACGTCGTAACCGAACTTGACGGTTCCGTTGGCTGCATCGACGACTTCGACGACGCGGCCAAGCGCATCGTACTTGCGTAGCGTCGTGCGTCGCATCGCGTCGGTTTCGGTGACGACCTGGCCGAGCGCGTCGTAGCCGACGAGCGACACCTCGCGAACGCTTTCGGGATCGTCGCACGAAAAAATGCGGGTCGTGCTCGTGACGCGCCGGCGCTGATCGTACTTGTACGATTCGCAGTAAGTCGGAAAGCGCTTCGAGACGACGAGTCCCGCTTCGTCGAGCGCATCGCCGTAGACGGTCGTTTCGACGTCGTCAGCGGCGTTCGAAACCGTTTTGAGGCGTCCGTCGGCGTCGTAGGTACGGCTCTCGCGGTGGACGCCCGTATCGGCGACCGCGGTGACGCGGCCGTCGTCGTTGCGCGTGTAGGCGATCGAGGTTCCGGTCGGTCCCGTCACGTTCGCAAGCCTGCGGTTGACGTCGAAACCGAACTGCGAGCCCCTGCCGAGCGGGTCGAGCAGCGAACGGATGTCGCCGAACTTGTCGTACGTCCATCGCGTTTGCAGATTCAACGGATTCTTCGACGACTCGGCGCGCCCTGCCGCATCGTAGACGTAAGTCCACGTCTTGCCGCGCTCGTCGACGCGCTTGGTCATATTGCCGACGACGTCGTGTTCCATGCGCACTTCATGGTTCTGCGCGTCGATCGTTTTTTCGACGTTGCCGTAGCCGTCGTAGACGTACGTGGTCGTCGCGACCGGCGTCGCCGATACGCCGTGTATCGATATCGTTTCGATCTGTCCGTATTCGTCGTACGCGTACGTCGTCGTGCGTGCCTCGGGCCTGCCGTACGCCTCGACGAAATTGAGCAGATTTCCCTTCGTATCGTATTCGTAGCGGGTCACGACGCCGTTTTCGTCGATGCGCTCGACCGGAAAGTTGTAGCGCGAATGAAAGCGCGACGTACGGAACGTGCCGTCCGGATGGATCGTCTTGACGATGTTGCGGTTCGCATCGCGCTCGCTACGCGTGACCATCCCGCGTTCGTCGGTCACGATATCGGTGTTGCCGTCTCGCTTGAGCGTGAAGATGTCGCGCACGCCGCTGCGCAGCGATATGAGCCGGCCGTCCGCGCCGAAGCGCTTTTCGAGCCTCACGTCTGCCGGCGTTTTTTCCACGACCGTATAGATCCGCTTGCCGCGATCGAACGCGTATTCCCAGGTCTGCTCCTTCGCCGACGGATCGACGATGGCGACGACGCGGTTTCCCGCGTAGCGGATCGTCGTGGTTCTCGCAGGCGCAGGATCTCCGCACGTCGGATCGGGATCGCACGTCGGACCGGATTTGCTCGTCAGCAGGCCGTTGGTGTAGCCGTACTGCCAGCGGCGTCCCAGCACGTCGACGACGCCGGTCAGGAGATCGCCGGTGTATTCGTACCTCACGCGCCGGTTCGTGCGGTCCTTGACCGCAACGACGTGCGTGCCGGCGGAATCGTATTCGAACTCGATGAGCGCCGTGCCATGATGATCGACGACGCGAAAGATTCGTCCGGCGGCGTTGCGCACGAAGCTGACGGTGACGTCGTTACGATCGCCGTAGGAAGCGATCTTTCCGTCCGCGCCGTAGCGGATCCAATTGCCGAGACGGTCGTACCAGCGCCAGCCCGTCGTCGTGCCGCCGGCGTTCTTCTCGCGCGCGATGAAGAACACCTTGTCGTAGACGAAGGTTTCGTCGCCGTTGCGGTCGAACGTCGAATCGCCGCGCACCACCGACTTGACCGAGCCGTCGAGCGCGTCGAATTCGAACGCGAGATCGGCCCAGGCGGGATTGAGGTACCAGCGAAACAGTCCCTTGTTGACGTTTTCGGCCTGCCATGTGCGCGAGACGACGACGGCACCGCCGACGGCCTGCACTTTGAGATCCTCGACGATTTCCCGGTATTCGCCGTTGGGCAGCTTGACGTCCGGATCGGCCGACGCGAAGCCTGGCAACGCCAACGCCAGAGCGACACACGCGCGCGCCAGGATCGAATTCAGTAAGCCAGTTTTCATCGCAGATTCCTGTGAGAGTTGTCGGTGCCATGCCGATAGCGTCACCGGCGGTCGAGCGATCCGGCTCATTCGCCGGCTCCGGGCGGACCGCCGCCGCCGCCGCCGGCGCCACCACCACCACCCCCGCCACCGCCACCACCGCCGCCACCGCCGCCCCCACCACCCATGCCGCCGACGCCCTTGCACTGACACGTCTCGCACTCCGGCGTGCACGCCGGCACGCCCGGCCCGGTCAGCGGCGATCCGAGCGGACCGCCCCAGCCGCCCGGCCACGTCGTCGGACCGCCGCCGCCGGTGTAGCCGCCGCCGCCGGTCGTCGGGCACGACGAGCCCCACGTCTTCGCGAACGCCGCGTTGCTGCCGCCCGAACGCGTCACGCCGTTGGCGCACTCGTAGTCGTAGGTCAGGCTCATCGGCTTGTTGGTCGAACCGCACGAGCCCGCCTTCTGCGCCGCGCGCTGCGCGCCGCCGCCGAGCTGCACTTCGTCGGCCGGGAACGTTTCGAGCGCGCGGATCCGGTACGCGAGGGTGATGCGCTCCCTCGCCGCGATCGAACTCGGCACCATGCCGAAGTACTCGATCTCCAGACGGCTGTCGCTCAGCGCCGGATGGAACACGACGTGGTCGGCGCGGATCAGGCCGTAGTTGCTAATGCGCACCTCGCCGGTGAACTCTTCCCCTTGTTGCATATCCGGCAGATTGATCGAACCCGGTTCGATCAGCACGACCGGCGCCGGCACGTTCGTGTGGAACGTCGCGTTCAGCGTCACGTCGTAGCGGTCCGGGATCGTCGTCTCGGTGACTTCCCACTCGAAGCTCACCACTTCGTAGTCGAGGAACACCTCTTCGATCTGCGGCGCGCTGCCCGCCTGGTTGCCGACCGGCCTGACCAGGATGCGGCCGGTCGCGTCCGCGTGGTTCGGCGCGCTCGCGACGTAGACGTAGTGGCCGATCGGCAGGTTCTGCAGCGTCGCATTGCCGAGCGCGTCGGTCTGCGCGGTGTAGACGTTGGCCAGCACCGCCTCGTTCTGCACGCGCACGGTCGCGTTCGCGAGACCGAGCACCGGCGGCTGCGCGAGGATGCCGCGCGGGTCGGTGTAGATGTCCGACGCATGGAACGTCACGCTGCCGACCTGCGCGTCGGTGACCGCGACGCGTACCGATCGCGGCGGCATCTCCTGGCCGTTCACCACGATCTTGAGCAGGCCGCCGTAGACGCCGTCGGCGGTCGCCGCGGGCGGCGCGGCGACGATGTTGACCGACTTCGTCTCGCCGATGCCGATGTCGCCGAGCTGTCCGGAACCGGCGAGCGTCAGCCACGCCGGCACGTCGGGCGACAGGCCGGCATCGGCTACCAGCGTCACGACGATGTTCTGCGCCGCCAGCGCGCCGCGGTTCTTCATCTGGAAGGTTTCGGAAACCTGCTGGCCCTTCTTCACGGCCGTCGAAATCGACAGCGGCGACGGCACGAGGTCGGGCTGCGGATCGCGCAGCGAGTAGTTGACGCGAATGCGCGCGCGCTTGGCGTTGCCGGTGTCGGCCGCGTACGCGGTCAGCACGACGGTGCCGGTTTCGCCGGCCGTCATGTTCGCCAGCAGACGCGCCTCCACCTGCACCTGTCCGCTCGCCGGAACGTTCTGCGCGGGACCGGTCACCACGCTGATGCCGTTCGGCAGGCCGGTGCCGCTGACCTGGTCCTCGGCCTCGACCGCGAAGCGGAAGCCGTTCACCGGGAGGCCGCCGAGCGCCGACACGTTGAAGCGCAGCGGCGTGTTGACCGTGCGCGCGATGTACAGGCGCAGATCCGGCGGATCGATCTTCAGGCGCGAGATCGTGAACGACTTCTCCGCCGGCTTGATCGCTTCGTCGGGGTGGTTGGCCGACACGCCGTACGTGCCGACGTCGGACGCCTGCGGCTTGAACGTGAAGCGGAAATCGCCCTGCGCGTCGCTCACGACATTGATGCGGCGCTGGAAGACGCCGACCGACAGCACGAGCCGCAGCAGGCTGTTCGGCAGCGGCGCGTTCGTCGCGCGATCGAGCGAGCGGCCGACGATGACGACGTCCTGCTCGCCGTACGACAGCGCGGGCGTGACGCTCGACACCTGTCCGGTGTACGCCGTCTGCACCGGCGGCGGCGGCGGGGGCTCGTGCTGCACCGTCACGCTGCGCTGCGCGGTCGTGCTCTTGCCCGCGGTGTTTGTCGCGACCACCGCGATCGTGTGCGCGCCGTCGGCGACGCCGGCGAGCGGCCAGCGCCACGTGTACGGCGGCTGCGTCAGCGTCTGCACGGTCGTGCCGTCGATCTTGAACGCGACCGAGGCCAGCGGCACCGGATCGATCACCGAGGCGACGATGTCGGTGTCGGCCGCGAGGATCGCATTCTGCGCCGGCGCGGTGATCGCGACGGTCGGTCCCGGCACCGAATAGTTGACGATCACGCCGGCGCTCGACGCGCTCGTGCCGCGGCTGTTGCGCGCGTCGGCCGTGATCACGTAGCCGCCCTCGGCCGGCAGCGTCACGGTCGTGCCGAACGCGCCGCTCGGACCGACCGACAGCAGCGCACCGACCGCGTTGCCGCCGAGATACACCTGCACTTGCACACCTGGCTGCGCGGTGCCCGACACGGGCAGCTGCGCCTGGTTCACGTCGCCGTCGACCGGCGAGAGGATGACCGGCGCGGCCGGCACCGGCAGTGCGACATTGATCGTGTACGAACGCATCGCCGTGTTGCCGGCGGCGTCGGTCGCGCGCAGCTCGAACGCATGCTCGCCGTTGGCGATCGACGCGAACGTCAGGAACACCGAGTAGCGCGCGCCGTCGAAGCTCGCGCCGGGAACCGCCGAGCCGTCGACGCGCAGCGCGGCGGCGGTGACCGTGCCGGCGTCGGCGACGTCGAACGTCAGCGCGCCCGGCGCCGTGACCGTCGTCGTGCCGGTCGGCAACGCCGCGCCGGCAAATTCCACATTGTCGATCGTCGGCGGCGTCGTATCGGCCGGGCCGTTCTGGAGGGTCACGGTGCGCGTCGCTTCGGCGCTCGCGCCGGTCGTGTTCGTCGCCACGGCCTTGAGCACGTGGCTGCCGCTCGCGAACGATGCGACGTGCAGCGTCGCGGCGTACGGCGCCTGCGCGTCGACGCCGATCGACGTCGCGCCGACGAAGAACTCGACGCTCGCGATGCCTTGCGCGTCGACCGCGTCGGCCGTCACGTTCGTGTCGGCGGTCAACACCGCGCCTTCGGCGGGCTGCGTGATCGCGACGACCGGCACGCCCGGCGAATACTGGATCGGCTGCGGCAGCGACACGATGCGCGTCGCGCCGCCGCCGGACTTGTACTGCGCGTAGATCTGCTTGGATCCCGCGCCGCCGCTCAGCGTGAACGTCGCGGTCGCGGCGATCGCCGAATACGCCGTGCTGCCGAAATCGTTCGTCGGCGAGAGCCGGTACTCGTTCGCGTTGCGGCACGCGAGCGACACCTGCACCGGTGCGGCCACGCGCACATAGTTGCCGTCGGCGACGACGATCGAACAGTCGATCAGCGGCGCTTCGACGCCGAACCCCGCATAGTTCACACCCGCGCTGACGCGGTCGCCCGCGCCGGTCGGATTGTTCGTCGGATCGAGCGGACCGCTCGCGTCGCCCCACCAGTTGTCCAGCGCCTGGACGACGTTCGCGCTCGTGAGGTTCGACACGCCGTACTGCGCGTTGCCGGCGATTTCCGACTGCGCGATCGACGGCGTCGCGCCGTCGGATTCGAGGCCGACGCCGTTGCCGGTCAGCACGAATTCGGCCAGCGTCGGCGCAGCGCCCGCGCCGACACGCACGCCGATCAGGCTCTGCGTGATCGTCAGGGCGTGGAGCGCGTAGTCGCCGGCGATATCGAGCGCCGCGGCGCCCGAAGCGCCGGCGTAGCGCAGCGCGAGTCCGTCGAGCGCGAGCGCGCTCGGCGCGACCGACGCTTCGACCGTCACGCCCTGCCAGTCGCCCGCGAGCGGCGTACCGGCGCTCTGGCCGCTGACGCCGCCGGCGCTGTCGTCGTTGACGCTCGTGAACACGGCGCGTCCGGCGTCGAGCCCGCTGCGCACGGTCATGCCGGCGTCGGGGCCGAACTTGACGACGACGCCGTCCTCGACGGTCAGCCCGGCCGCGCCGGCGGTCGCCGACATTCCGGCGAACAGTGCGGCAAGAAGCACTTTCCTGGCGCTGTGGAAAACTTGCGGATTGAAGATCGTGGACATGTCTCTTCTCCGCCTCAGTTGTCGGTCACGGTGATGGTCGGGCTCGTGCCCGGTTCGAGATTCGGGCCCGAGCCCGTCAGCGCCGTCGTACCGGCGCGCAGCGCCTGCATCGACAGCGTCGGCGACACCGTTGCGCCTGCCGGAATCGTCGTCGTCGCGGGAACGGTGCCGACTGCGGGCACCTCGCTCGCGAGTCCGACGGCGATCGCCTGCACGGGCAGCTGGTACCACGGTGAATCGGGAACGGCGATTTCGACACGGAAGTCGAGCGGCTGGCCTTTCGCGACACTCGTGGCTTCCGGACGCACGAGGATCTGCGGCTTGACCACATGCACCGGCAGCGGATCGATCGCCGGCAGACCCGACGCGCTCGCGGTCAGCGTCGTCGTGCCCACGCCGAGCCCTTCGATGCGGACCTGCGCGCCGTAGCTGTCGGCCGGAATCTCCACGGTCGCATCGCTCGTACACAGTGCCGCATTCGCACAGGCGAGCTGCACGATCGTCGGCGCCGGGCGCGAGACGAGCTGCTGCTGCACCTGCAGCGACACCGAGACGCCGTCCGTCGCGAGACCTGCGCCGAGCTTGAGCGGATCGCCGGTGCCGAGTACGACGCGCAGCGCGTCGACGAAGACGGGTTCGGAATCCCACGCGTCGGCGCCGATCGACAGTCGCACGCGATAGGTGCCGTTGCGCGCCGGCGTCGCCGCGTAGACGGTGTCGCTGGTATCGGAACCCGCCGCAAAAGCGACCGTCGTCGTCGTCGCGCCGCCCGGCGCGACGAGGAACCCCGGGATCACCGCGGGCGTACCCTCGCTGATCGCCGCGATCGCGAATGTCGTCGCCGCGGCCATGGTGGTCGGCTTCGTGCAGTCGATCGACCCCGTTTCGTCCGGAACGCCGTCGCTGTTGCACGGATAGCGCAGTTCGCTGCGGATCGTGACGGGGCTCGGCGCGTCGTTCGTCGGCCGGCCCAGCGCCATGTCGAACGTGATCGTCGGCTGGTGCACGCGCACGAGCAGCGTTCTGGACGCGACGGTCGCGGCGCCCACGAACGCGTCGACCGCGATCGGCTCGACGCTCGCCTCGATGCCGACGAAGTCGACGACGACGGAGCTTTGCCCTTGTGGAATAACGACGCTGGCCGGTACCGACACCCAGGCCGGACCGTGATTGACGAGCGCGATCGTGGTCGCGCTCGCGGCGACCGCGGTGCCGCCCTGCCCGTCGGTCAGCCGGAAGGTGACCGGCCGCGCCAGGCGCTTGCCGATCGGCAGCAGCCCGTTCTCGTAGACGTCTTGGACGTGCAGCTCACCCTCGCCGACCGACTGCAGCGCGGACGTCACGACCGGCCCGCCGCCGACCGTCGCGGTCAGCGCGTAGGTGCCGATCGCGAGCGGCGGCGCGACGCGCGCCTCGGCGCAGCGCTGCCCGGCCGGTATCGTCACGCTCGTGATGCCGACGTCGGAGGTGTTGAGGATCGGCGAAGCCGGCAGCACGCCGCTCGTCGCGCCCGAGGCGATCGCGAGCGCGACGACGTGATCGACGCTCGCCGACGTGGTGAAGTTGCCGGCCCAGCAGACGGAAAAATCGTCCGCGGCGTTGTAGATCGTGCGGCGATCGTCGAGGTTCTCGAACGCCACCTGCGTCGGCGTGACGGTCACCGGCAGCGTGCCCGCCGCGAAGCCGGTTCCGGTCGCGGTGACCGTGACCGGCTGGCCGGGCGAGGTCGGCGCGACGCCGATCAGGTCGATTTCGGTGTAGCCGCTGTAGGGGCGGATGGTGCCGATCTGCAACTTCGCCGGATCGGCGCTCGTCACGGCGAAGTCGCCCGGCAGCGCCTGGAAGATCTGATCGTTGCCGAAGCGGATCATCATGCCCGCGCGCGTCGTGACGCCCTGCGCGACTTCAAGACTTTCGTCGGCGAATTCGAAACGCGGCCCGACCGTCGGGATCGCCGGCGTCGTCCAGGTGCCGAGGCCGGCGACGGTCATGCGGATCTTGAGCTGTCCGGCGCTCGTCGCCGTGCCGAGCCAGACCTGCAGTCCTTCGTGCGCGACCGACGTCGCGAGCGACGCGCCCGGCGTTCCGACGTGAAATCCGTCGACGATATTCGACGGCGACGCATCGACGAGCGCGAGATCGATGACGCGGCCGGTGCCCTGCAGCGTCCCCGCGACGTTCCATCGCGCCTGGAAGCCGTAGGGCGTCGCGCCCGGCCCGACGCGGATCGCCGCGTCGCCCTGGATCGACAGCTCGGGCATCACGACGCTCACGCTGCGCGTATCGAGCGCCGGCGCGACGCCGTTCTGCGTCGCGCTCGCGACGGCGATCGCGACGTCCTGCGACGTGACGTCGACGCCGGTCAGCGGCACCGACACGTTCGACTGGTTCGCCGGCAGCGTGACCTGTGTCGGCGCCGACACCTTCGTCGGATCGCCGCTCGTCACCGCGATCGTCAGCGGATAGTCGAGCGTGCGCGAATTCGACGTGCCGTCGGTCACGAGTCCGACGTAGAACGATCCGACCAGCGTCTTGCCGAGCACCAGCGGATCGGGCGTACCGACGTACAGGCGCACCGGCGGCGTCACCGTCGCGTCGCTGATGCCGTCGATGCCCTGCGCGTCGACCGAGCGCAGCTCGATGCCGGTCGCGCCCTGCGCGACGCCGCGCACCGCGACCGTCGCCGATGTCTGGCCCTGCGCGATCGTCACCTGCGCCGGCGCGATGTCGACGATGCCGGGCACGTAGCTCGACAGCGCGATCGTGACGCCGCCCGGCGGCGCCGGCAGCGACAGCGTCACCGGCACGTCGAGCGTCACGCCCTGCGGCACGTCGAGCGAACCGTCGCCGAGCTTCGGCACGATGCGGCCGACCGTGACGTGCGTCGTCGCGCCGTCGTAGCCCGGTGCGCTGAAGCCGAGATCGGCGCCGGCGCCGGCCGCGCTGGTGCCGGTGACGGCGACCTGCGCGCTCGTCGCGCCCGCCGCGACCGCGACGGTCGCCGGCGTGCCGACGAGCGACGGCGCGGAATTGGACACGGCGATCGTGAGGCCGCCGACAGGTGCCGGATCGCTCAGCGTCACGGCGAGATTCGCGGTAGCGCCTTCGGCGACGAACTGATTCGCCGGCGCGGTCAGTTTCACCGCGTGCACCTGCACCGTCGCGTCGACGTTCGCAAGACCGGACGCACCGGCGCGAATGACCGCGTTGCCCGGCACGACGCCGGTCACGTCGAATGTCGCGCCGCTCTGCGTCGCGGGGATCGACACGCTCGCCGGCACGGTCGCGATCGACGGCGACAGCGAGCTGAGATTCACGGTGAGCGCCGACGCGAACCCGCTGCTGCGCGCGACGCGCAACGTCGCGGTGCGTCCGACGCCGATCGACGCCGACGACGGCGTCAGCGACAGCGACGGGCTGCCGACGACGGTGACCTGCGCGCTGGCCGGCGCGTAGCCCGACGCCGTGGCGCCGAGCGTCGCCTGGCCGGTCGATCCCGCCGTCACCGCGACGGCGGCGGTATGCGCGCCGGCGGGTACGAGCACCGTCGACGGCACGCTGGCGATCGACACGGCGTTCGTCGTCAACGCGACGGACAGGCCGCCTGCCGGTGCCGGCGCCGGCAGGTTCACCGCGATGCTGCCGACTTCGCCGGCCGTGAGTTCGAGCACCGTCGGCGAGAAGCCGAACGGCGGCAGGCCGATTTCGACGCGGCCCTGCGCGACGACGTAGGCGATGCCTTTGAGGCGCCATGCGACGTCGCCCTGGACGACGCCGGCCGGCACGCTGATCGCGTTGAGCGTGTTGCCGCTCGCCGACAGGCCGCGGCCGTAAGGCGACGAGGCGAGATCGATCGCGATCGCCGCGCCGTCGTGGTTGTCGATCGCCGCGTCGTCGATACGCGGCGACGCCGCGTGGATCGCCACACCCGATCCGTAACGGATCTGCACGTGGGCGAGTGCCGTGTTCGCGTCGTTCGTGCCGTTCTCGAACGTCAGCGCGCCCCAGTCGCCGGGCGCCGGCGGCGTCGGCGAACCGAGCACGTCGCGCGCCGACGTCATCACGATCGGCTGCGCCAGCGTGCCTTGCGCCGACAATGCGCCGTCGACGATCGTCAGCGACGATGCCGCGCCCATCAGCACGCGCACGCCCGGATCGATGCGCAGGAACGCCCCGCTCTCGACCGTCACCGCGCCGGAGAGTTCATACGGCGAACCGGCGGCGTTCCACGTCGTGTTCGCCGCGATCGCGCCCGACACCGGCGTCGCGGCGTGCGCCGCGCCCGCGAAAGCGAGCAGCGCGACGGTCGCCAGCGCGGCGCGCAGCCGCGCGTACGAATGGCCAATTCCAGATTTGCACATGTCATACACCCCAGCAGTCGTGCTCATCGGTCACAGGGTCCCGGCAACGGTTGATCGCGTTCCGCCGCGATGCGCTCGCTGCGCGTCAGGGCAAGCCGGTAGTCCGCGTCGCGGCCGGCGTAGAACTGCGGATTCGGATAAGGCGTCGCGTTCCACGCGGCGAGCCATTCGGCGCTCGCGCCGCGATCGGCGACGACGACGGTCACGGGCTCGACGCCCGGTACGACCCGTGCGCGTTCGAGCGCGCGCGCGATGCGGCGCGCGGCGCCGGCGCGCGTTTCGCGCCGGCCGGCCACGCGGTTTTCCGCGCCGAGCGGACGCAGCGCCGGATCGGCGTCGGCGTCGAAAACGATCAGCCCGGGCGATGTCGCGGCGACGCGTGCGAGATCGATGTCGCCGACGAACGCCGGCCGGTCGAGCACGCTCGCATCGCCCCGCAGCGGCTGCCCGGCGCGCCGCCAGGCCTCGATGCCGCCGGCGAGCACGCGCACGCCGTGCCGCCCTTGCGCATGCAGGCGGCGGCACAGGTCGAGCAACGCGTGCATGTCGCGCGCGTTGCCGACGACGACGACGCGCGCATCGCCGAACGCCGACGCGGCGAGTTCGGCGCGCGTCGGCGTCGACGCGCCCGGAATCCACGGATTGCGCAGGCCGGCGACGATCCGCGCGTCGACGATCGCGGCGCCGGACCAGACGGCGTCGCGCATGGCTTCAGGCCGCAGAATGCACTCGTCCACATTGCCGCCATCCGCGGCGGCGGTCGCCGCGGCGGGCGCGACGGCATCGCCGGCATGGCAGACGGTCGGCTGGCCGGCCTGCGTCGCGGACGCGGCGCAGGCCAGCGCCGCGGCGACGAGCGCCGGGCGCAGGCGGGATACGGCCATGGTCAGGCTCCCGGCCGGCGACAGACGTTCGACGTGGTCGTGCGGACCCTCAGCATTTCGTTGAGCGGCGGCGTCGGGAAGGGGCCGCTGCCGAACGACAGGTAGGTTGCCGTCAGCTTGCCGACGATATCGAGCGTCGCGCTGCCGGGCGGCACGCGCACGGACAGCGACGCCGACGGCGTCGAGCTGTCCGCCGTGAGCGCGGGCAGCGTCACCGCCTGGCCGTTGATGCTCGTGATCTTCGCCTGCATGCTCGCAAGGCCGATGCCCGGGAACGCCGCGACGCGAAGCTCGACGTCGTTGCCGAACCGGAACGGTCGATAGTCGATGTCCCACGGCGAACCCGGCTCGTAGCGCGTCATCAGCGCCGAACCGTCGGCGAAGCCGACCTCCGCCCCGCCGTTCGCGTCCAGGACGATCTGCCAGGTGCTTTCCGCGCCGGACGCGATGTCCATCTCGGCGCCCGCATAGTTCGGCGCGGTCGACGACACGAAACCGAACAGCCACGCCGGACCCGTCTCATAGGCTCCGACGACCGACGGCGCTTCGGGATCGACCGGGCGCCAGTCCTGCGCGGTGCGCGTCGGCACGGAGATCGGCTGCGTTCCGCAGGCGAGGAGCTGCGCGTACCACTCGCGCTGGATGCCGCGCAGCAGGCGTCCCAGGCGCACCGGGATGTCTTCGGTGTACAGGCCGCCGCCGATCCACTGCGGATGCAGCACGCCGGCGATCTCGATCACGCGCAGGATCGCCTCGCTGTGCCGCCCGCTCATGTACGCGGCGCGCGTGTCGTCGATCGCCTGCACGAGATTCGGCATGTCCGCCGCGTCGAACGCCGCGCGCAGCGCCATCGCGTCGTTGTCGTGGTGATCGACGACGAACGGCACGTCGACCGTCGTCGCGAGCGGCGCGCCGCCGGACCCGCCGTCGCGCGCCTCCACCTGAACGACGCGGTCGCCGATCTGCGTCGAGAGGCGAATGCCGGCGGTCGGCTTGAACTGCGCGCCGGACGCGATCGTCCGCGTCCACGCGACGCCGCTGGTCGCGTCGTACGGCGAGGGCTGCGCGTGCGCGAGCGTCGCGCCGGCCGGCATTGAATAATGCAGCCACGCATTCAACGACGATCCGCTATTCGTCGCGGTCGCGCCGACCGCGACGTAGTCGCCGACGATGTAGGTCGCGGGCAGTTCCGGCCGCGTCGCCTGCAGCAGCTGCGCGATCAGCACGGGACGCAGCGTCGCGTTCTGCGACAACGCGTCGAACAGGTCGAAGCCGGTCAGGATCGTGCGGTTGACGCGCAGGATCGCGGCCAGGCGCTGCACGATCGGACCGCCGACGGTGCCGTTGTCTTCTTCCGGGTCGTACGACGCGAGCGCCTCGACGTCCGTGGCGGTCGAGCGCACCTGGTAGCGAACGCCGGATGTCGTCAGCGCGCTTTCGGGCAGGAAATCCGACCCCTGGATGGTCACGGTGCCGGAAATGCCCTTCGTGATCTGCGACGACTCCTTGACCGGCATCAGGTCTTCGAGCTGCTCGGCGCCTTCGTTGCCCGGATCGTCCGCGTGCGGATCGTCGACGATCAGCCATTCCTGGCGCAGCACCGCCTGCGAAATCTCCGTGGCCGCCGCGCGGCCGAGCTTGCGCGCCGCGCCGCTCGAGATCCAGTACGTGTTCCATTCGCCGCTGCGCATCTCGGCGACGAGGTCGTCCTCGTTGTCGACGACGCGATGGCGCACGCCGGCCTCGGTGAAGAAACCCGACAGCGCGGCCGACCGCGACGCATCGTCGCAGCCGTTGCCTTCCTGCGCGCTGGGGCAGCCGGCCAGCACCAGCAGCCGCGTTTCGCGCACGGGCTCCGCGGCGAGCGTGAACACGAAAGGATCGCGCGCTTCGAGCGACAGCGTGCGCGCATTGTTGCCGGTCGCCGGATCGATGGTCTGCGCACCCTGCACCGACGCGATCGCGCCGATCGAGAACGGGCCGGCCGGGCTCGCCCTGAGCGTGAGCGTCAGCGTCGGCGTCGCGCCGACGCCGACCGTGCCGGGATTCCACGTCGACGTGTTCGCATCGTACGTGCCGACCGAGGCGGCCGCCGCGTCGAGCGTCAGATGCGCCGGCAGCGACAGCCGCACGAGCGCGGGCACCGCCTGCGGGCCGTCGTTGCCGGCCGTGACGATGACGCTGAACGGCTCGCCGACGGGCGGCGTGCCGGTGCTCGACGTCAGCGACGCGAGCGTCAGGTCGCCGGTGACGCCGCCGGTCTGCGGCGTCTGCGTTTTCGCGAACGCGTAGCCGGTCGCGTCGACGCCCGCGCCGAGCACGATGTGCGCGATCGCGTTCGGGCCGATCAGTCCGCCGGCGCTGCCGACGGTCGGCGCGCCGTCGCGATAGCCCGGCACGTCGGATATCGCGATCCGGTACGTGCCCGGCGCGAGGCCCGCCAGCGCGAACTCGCCGGCCGCGTCGCTCGCGACGGTGCGCTGCACCGCGTTGTTCTGCGCGTCAGTGCCGGTCAGCGTGACGGCCGCGTCGAAGATCGCCGGCTCGCCCGCGTCGCGCGCGCCGTCGCCGTCGACGTCTTCGTAGACATGGCCGCGTATCGCGCCCGGCTGTGCCGGCGCGTCGCCGAACGTCAGGAAGTACGACACGTTGCCCGACAGGTTCGCCGGATGATGGTCGAACACGTTGACGTAGTGGATCCAGGCGGTGCCCTGCGAATCGCGCTCCTTCGACAGCCACACGTTCGGCGCGAGTATCGTCTTGCCGTCGCCGCGCACGGCGCTCACGGTGCCGTTCGCGGCGATCGTCGCGGAGATCTGGTGCTTGGCGTAAACGAACAGGTTGGCATCGGCCGCGATGACGAGCGTGCCGGTGCTGCCGCTCAGCGACAGCGTCGATTCGCGTTGCGAGACCTCCGTGCTGCCCTCGGAGCCCTGCACGAGCGCGCCGTCCGATTCGTACAGGTTGACCGTGCCGCCGTCGTCGGCGAGGAAGTCGCGAATGCCGTCGCGGCCCGGCAGGTCGGCCAGCACGTCGCGCAGGAGCGTCTTGTGCGCGACGATGTCGCTCTCCGCGATGATCGCGGTCATCGCGCCGCCGAGTTCGTTGGCGTGGCTGATCGTCGCTTCGAAATCTTCGAACTGGCCGTTGAGGCTGGCCGTCATGTTCCAGCGCCCCATGCGCGCCGTCGCCGGCTGCACGTCGCCGAAGCCGAGCGTCAGCGACGGATTCGCCGGACCGTCGTCGACGAAACCCTCGAGGATGCGGAAATCGACGAGGAGCCCCTGGCGGTTGTCGACGATCTTCGGCTGCGCCGTTTCGATGGCCAGCGCATGCGCCGGGCCGTAGCCGTCGTTCCACACGCGCACGCCGAGCGTGAACGGCACCGACGGTTCGATGATCGGTTCGTTGGTGTCCGGATCGTACGTCGTATCCGGATCGTCGCCCTCGACCGGGCCCGGCAGGAAATAGTCGAGGCGAATTTTCGGCAGCGGCTTGACGAGGATCGCGTCGGGCGACACGTCGATCGTCCTGGTCTCGGGCGTGCCGGTGCCGGTCGGGATCGTGTACTCGATCTTCGCGCCGATCTGGTACGACACGCCGGCAGGGCTCTGTCCGCCCGCCGCCTGCGTCGGAATGATCAGCCAGCGCGCCTCGCCGGTCTTCGTGCCGGCCACCGCGCCCGTGCCGATATCCGGATTGCCGGTCATGTCCGTGAGCCCGGCCGCGCGGAAGAAGAACAGGCCGGCGCCGTTGGGGTCCGTCGTCGCCGGCACGTCGTTGCCGGCGGCGTCCGTGAACTTCAGCGTGACCTTGAGATTCTCGACCGGCATCGACAGGCCGTTGCGCACGCGCAGCACGGCGTCGAACGCCTGGCGCTCGAGCGTCACCGACTGTTTGATCTCGATCTTGACTTCGGCGCAGACCGATTCGGCCGATGCCGCGGACGGCATCGAAAGCGCGAAAACGAGAACGAGCAGAGAGGCGAAACAGCGATCGAAGAACGCGCGCGCAGCGTCGAACGCGCCGGTCTGGGCGGCGGCCGCTACTCCCAAGCTGGACTTCATACGACCCCTACAACCGCGTCGACGCGGCGAACGCACGCATCGACATAGCACCCCAGACGCGCCGACTCTAACACTACATACGTGGCGGTTTGCAAGTGGGTCGAAAACAACTTTCGCCAATGGCCACACTGTCACTGGTGGACATCGCGCATTCTGACGAAGAATTTCGTAGCCAAAGCGCGACGTTGCGAAAAACTGTTCGCGTACGCGGCGGATCGGGCCGGGCGCGGCGCTCCGTCGCGCGCGCGGTGCGGCGTTGCGCGGCGAAGTGCGCGGAATGCGCCGCCCGCGCGACGGCGACGGGGGCGATCGTTCGCGGGCGTGCCGCCGCTATGCCTGACCGGCGCCCGCCATCCCGCCAAGACGCCCCATGAACTGCCGGTAATGCCTGAGTTCCGCGACCGAATCGCGGATGTCCGACAGCGCGGTGTGCGCCGATTCCTTGTTGAACGCGCGGGCGACGTCCGGCGCCCAGCGCCGCGCGAGTTCCTTGATAGTGGAAACGTCCAGATTGCGATAATGGAAATAACGCTCGAGCCGCGGCATCAGCCGGTACAGGAAGCGGCGGTCCTGGCAGATCGAATTGCCGCAGATCGGCGACTTGCCCGCCTGCACCCACTGCGCGAGAAATTCGACCGTCAGGGCCTCGGCGACGCCGAGCGTCGTTTCCGACTCGACCACGCGCTGCCACAGTCCCGACTTGCGGTGCTGGTTGCGGTTCCAGTCGTCCATCGCCTCGAGGCGCTCGACCGAGTGGCGGATCGCGAACTCCGGGCCTTCGGCGAGGACGTTCAGGTCCTTGTCGGTCACCAGCGTCGCGATTTCGAGGATCGAATCGGCGTCGGGGTCGAGACCCGTCATTTCGAGGTCGATCCAGATCAGGTTGTCGTCTTGGGTGCCTGCGGCCATCTCGTTCCTTCGTCGGGGTTCGAGCGCGATGATAGCGTGAGGCGCGGGCCGCGTCGGCGCCCGATTTGCAGCGGGCCGGCCGCGGGTCTACTCTGCGCAGGTCCAGGGGGATTCGGGGGTTGGGGAGCTTCCGGTCGGCTGTCGCGTCGCGTGCGCCAGAATGCGACGGCGCGACGCGTCCGGTCGCCGACGCAAGATGGACCGTGCAATCATGATCGAGCCCTCGGCGACGCGCCGCCGCGTCGTCAAGACGCTGCTCGCGGGCAAGGGCTTCGACATCGGCGAGGTTTCCGACTACGGCCAGGCCGTGGCCGCGCTCGAGCGCCTGCGCGATTCGAGCGTCGCGGCGCGCGCCGTCGTGCTCGGCTGGCCCGACATCGCCGATACCGATACCGACGCGCTGCTCGCGCTGCTGCGCGGCGACGAATTCGAACACCTCGCCGTGCTCGTGCTCGCCGAGGCGAACAAGGAAAGCGTCGTCAACTGGATGATGAAGCGCCCGAACACGGCGCTGCTCCTGTGGAACGACTACAGCGAATGCGGCGACGCGCTGGCCAAGCTGCTCGCGCCGGCCGCGCAGACCGGGCTCGACCTCGACGCCGGCGGCCAGTCGCATCTGCGCGTGCTGTTCGTCGACGACTCGGCGACGGTGCGCGTCGCGTTCCGGCGCCTGCTGATGAAGCACGGCTACGTCGTGGAGACCGCCGACGACGTCGAGGACGGCTGGCAAAAGGCGCTCGCGGCGCCGTACGACATCGCGATCGTCGACTACTTCATGCCGGGCGAACCCGGCCCCGCCCTGGTGCGTCGGCTGCGCGAAGACCCACGCACGGCCGGTATCCTCACCGCGGTGATCACCGGCACCTACTCCGACCGCGTGATCAACGAATCGCTCGGCGCCGGCGCGCTCGAATGCCTGTTCAAGAGCGAGGCGCGCGAATTGTTCCTGGCGCGCCTCGGCTCGCTCGCGCGAGCGGTGCAGGACCGCCAGTCGGTCGACGCCGAGCGGCGCCGGCTGCAGAGCATCTTGAGTTCCGTCGGCGACGGCGTGTACGGCGTCGACGCGCGCGGCAGCGTGCAGTTCGTGAACCCGGCCGCGCTCGACATCCTGGGTTTCGACCACGCCGACGAACTGATCGGCCGCGTCGCGTACGACCTTTTCCACAACGCGTTCGAAGACGGCACGCCGTTTCCGCGCGCGTCGTGCTTCCTGTCGCAGGCCTATGCGCAAGGCAGCCAGGTGCCGGGCTGGCAGTCGGTGTTCTGGACCCGCCAGCGCAATCCGGTGCCGGTCGAATGCACCGTGTTTCCGCTCAACCTCGACGGCCGCTGCGAAGGCTCGGTCGTGGCGTTCCGCGACATCTCCTCGCGCCGCATGCTCGAAGACGAACTGCGCTGGCAGGCGAGCCACGATTCGCTGACCAAGCTCAAGAACCGCGCATGGTTCGAAACGCAGCTCGAACAGGAAATCGTGCGGCTCAAACGCACCGACTCGGTGTCGCTGCTGCTGTTTCTCGACCTCGACCGCTTCAAGTACATCAACGACACGGCCGGCCACGGCGCCGGCGACCAGTTGCTGATCGACATGAGCCGGCGTCTCGCCGGCCGTCTGCGCGGCTCGGACCATCTGGCGCGCATGGGCGGCGACGAATACGCGGTGATCCTGCGCAACGTCGCGCCCGAGCGCATCGCGCAGATCACCGACGATTTCCGCCGCGCGCTCGTCGGCACGCCGTTCGCGTACGGCGGAAAAACCTATCGCGTCGGCGTCAGCGTCGGCGTCGCCCGGCTCGACCAGGACACGCCGTCGCGCACCGAGGCGATGTCGAACGCCGACATCGCGCTGCACCTGGCCAAGCGCAACGGCCGCAACCAGGTACACATTTTTTCGCAGGACGCGGACCAGCGCACGCGCATGGATCTCGAACTCGGCTGGTCGGCGCGGCTCGAAGAGGCGCTCAAGCTCGACCAGTTCGTGCTGTGCTTCCAGCCGATCCTGCCGATGTCGCAGATCGACTACGAAACGCTGCCCGAACAGCACGGCGCGCTGTGGGCGCGCCATCTGCGCCGCAACCACGCGCAGCGCGCGTTCTACGAAGTGCTGATCCGCCTGCGCGACCACGACGGCAGCCTCGTCGCGCCCGGCGCGTTCCTGCCCGCGGCCGAACGCTTCAGCCTGATCGGCGACATCGACCGCTGGGTGATCAAGAACGCGTTCCGCGCGCTGCGCGAACATCAGGCGTTCGATCCGCCCGCCGGCATCACGATCAACATCTCGGCGCAGTCGCTCGGACAGGCCGATCTCGCGCGCTACGTGACCGACCGCTTCGTCGAATTCAACGTCGATCCGCGCGCGGTCGTGTTCGAGATCACCGAAACCGGCGCATTGAACAATCTCGATTCGGCGCGCCGCCTCATCGCCGAACTGCGCAGCTACGGCTGCCGCTTCGCGCTCGACGATTTCGGCGTCGGCTTCTCCTCGTTCACGCACCTGAAAGATCTTGAAGTCGACATGCTCAAGATCGACGGCTCGTTCACGCAGGGGCTCCTGACCGACCCCGTCGATCTCGCCGTGATCAGCGCGATCACGAGCATCGCGCATTCGATCGGCAAGACCACCGTGGCCGAATACGTCGACCGTCCCGAAATACTGCGCGCGCTGCGCCAGTGCGGCGTCGACTACGCGCAGGGGTTCTACGTCGGCCGACCGAAGGCCGGACTGCGCGCGGCGGGCGTCCAGCTCGAAGTCGTCAGCGGCGTCGAGGCCGCGACCGGCACCGGCTGAAAAAGTACGAATAAAAAAAACGCGCCGTACGACTCCCGGCGTACGGCGCGCTTCCCCGTCCCGCGACGTCAGAACGTCGGCGGGTCGAAATCGTCCGCGAACAGGCGGTCCGGATCGCCGTACAGGCGCGTGATCGCGTAGTCGGTCGTCGACACGCCGGTGCGCTGCGCGGTGCCGCCGACGACGATGTTGCCCGACGGTTCGACCGCGATCGCCGCGGCTTCGTCCTTGCTGCCCGGAACCACGACCATCTTGCGGCCCTGCGCATCGCCGGCGAACGTCGGGTCGGGCTGGCCGTTCGACTGCAGGCGCACGATGAAGAAATCGTTGTGCGCGGTCTGGCCCTGCACGATGTTCGGCGCGTAGCCGGCGGCGACGATCTTGCCGTTGCCCTGCAGCGCGAGCGCGAACGGCAGGTCTTCGGTCGACGCGCTGCTGATCTTGACCAGCGTGCGGCCGTTCGTGCCGAACGTCGCGTCTTCGGTGCCGTCGGCGTTGAAGCGCAGGAAAGCGTAGCCGCGATCGGCGGCGGAGCCCACGACCACGATGCGGCCGAAGTCGTCGATGCGCGCCGCGCGGATTTCCGGCAGGCCGCGGCGCTGGCCGGAGACCGTCGATTCGGTGACGATCAGCGAGCCGGTGCGTCCGCCGCCGGCCGCCGGCGCGCCGAACGTCGTGTCGAGGAGGCCGTCGCGCGTCAGGCGAATCAGAAACGCGTTGTTGCGAAACGCCGTGTAGCCCGAGATCGTGATCGTGTTGTTGCCCGGCAGCTGGTCGCTCTGCAGCTGCGCGATGCCGCTGACGTAGTCGGAGTTCTGGGCGTCGGCGGCGTACATGGCCGGCAGCACGACATAGCCCGTGCCGGCGCCGCCGAACGTCGTGTCGAGCTGGCCGTCGGCGGTGAAGCGCGCGACCGTGACGCGGCGGTAGCTGAACGTCGGGCCGACCGGCTTCAACGTGTTGCCGGCGACGATGATCTTGCCGTCGTGCTGCACGGCCACCATGCGGCCTTCGTCGTGCGCCGACGGACCGGCGACGTCGAGCCGCACGTAGCCGGTGCGCGCGCCGACGCCGTTGGACATGCCGAACGTCGTGTCGAGCGCGCCGCTGGGCGTCAGCTTGACCAGACCGAAATCGGAATACGCGCCCGGCGACAGCTCGCCGGCGAGCAGCACGCTGCCGTCGGGCAGGCGCTTGACCGAGTAGAAGCTGTCGGTGCCGGCCTGGATGTCCAAATGGAACTTTCCATTCGTCGCAAACGTCGGATCCGGCTGGCCGTTCGGCAGGTAGCGCGCGACCGAGGCGTTCTCGGTCGAACCGGGGCCGGTGATGTTCGGGCCGACCGACACGCCGGCGGCGAGCACGCGGCCGTCGGGCAGCGCGGCGAGCGCGCGCACGGCGTCGGTCGAACTGAAGAAGTCGGTGGTCTGCACGCCGGCCGAACCGAACGTCGGGTCGAGTTCTCCGGGCGGCCCGACCTGCGCGGACGCGGCGGTCGCGGCAAGTAGACCCAGAGCGGCGGCCAATGCCTTCCGGCACCGGTGCAAACTGGACGCGGTATTCGTATGCTTCATCGTGGCTTCCTTGATGTGCCTGATTGCCGGGATCGCACGCTTGCGACCCCGTCGCCGGTGTCCTCGCGACAATGGCGACTGCCCCCAAGAACGGATCGGGGGAAAAAACCTGTCACGCGACTCCACTGCGCAAACTGCCAAGGAGGCATTCGTGTCTGGCCGTAACGACAACGACAATTCGCAAAACGCCGAGCCCGAAGTGACCCGGCTGCTCGTCGCCTGGAGCCGCGGCGACGCGCGCGCGGCCGAACAGCTGACCGAAGTCGTCTATGCGCAGGTGCGCGCGATCGCCGGCAAGCACCTGCGCCAGTTCGAGGGCGAGGTGACGCTCGCGCCGACCGAACTCGCGAACGAGCTGTTTCTGCGACTTCTGTCCCGGGACATCGACTGGCGCGACCGCCGCCACTTCTTCGGCGTCGTCGTCGCGGCGATGCGCAACCTCCTGATCGACGTCGCGCGCGCGCGCGGCAGCGAAAAGCGCGGCGGCGGCCAGATCCACGTCACGCTCTCGTCGGCCGAGGACCACGTCAGCGAAAACAGCGAACCCGAAATGCTCAACAGCGCGCTCGACGCGCTGCGCGAGATCGATCCGCGCAAGTGCGAAGTGATCGAACTGACGTATTTCCTGGGCTTGAAGCGTGAGGAAATCGCCGAAACGCTCGACGTGTCGCTCGCGACCGTCGACCGCGAACTGCGTTTCGCGCGCGCCTGGCTCAAGGAGCGCCTGCAGGCATGAGCACGGCCGTCGAACGCTGGCGGCGCCTGCAGGAGATGTTCGAAACGCTGATCGAACTGCCGTCCGACGCGCGCGCGGAATGGCTGGCGGCGCTGCCCGACCCCGACGACCTCAAGCGCGAAGCGCTCGCGCTCGTCGCCGCCGACGAGGACGCCGCCGCGTCGATCACGCGCGGCGTCGGCGCGGTCGCGGCGGCCGCCGACGCGCAGCCGTCGCCGGCGATCGGCCTCAAGCTCGGCCCGTACCGCCTGCTCGCGGAAATCGGGTCGGGCGGCATGGGCACCGTCTTTCTCGCCGAACGCGCCGACGCCGAGTTCGACCGCCAGGTCGCGATCAAGGTGATCCGCGGACTGCCCACGCGCGATGCGGCCGAGCGCCTGCGCCGCGAACGGCAGATCCTGGCGAACCTCGAACATCCGCATATCGCGGGCCTGCTCGACGGCGGCACCACGGCCGACGGCCAGCCGTATCTCGTGATGGAATACGTCGACGGCGAACCGGTCACGCGCTGGTGCCGCGAAAACCACAAATCCACGACGGCGCGATTGGAACTGTTCCGCAAAGTGTGCCTGGCTATCCAGTACGCGCACCAGCGGCTGGTGATCCATCGCGACCTGAAGCCCGCGAACGTGCTCGTGCGCCGCGACGGCGAACCGGCCGTGCTCGACTTCGGCATCGCCAAGCTGCTCGATCCGCACGCGAGCGGCCCCGGCGTCGAGGCGACCGGCGCGTACTGGTTCACGCCGACGTACGCGAGCCCCGAACAGCGTCGCGGCGAGCCGGTCAACACCGCCACCGACGTGTTCGCGCTCGGACTCTTGCTGTACGAAATGCTCGCCGAACGCGTGCCGCCGACCGACGCGCAGGGCCATCTCGCCGTCGCCGGCCTGCGCGACGAGACCGGGCGCGTCGTGCCGCGCGAACTCGCGCTGATCATCGGCCGCGCG
The DNA here is from genome assembly GCF_025717065.2 of Tahibacter soli. Taxonomy (GTDB): domain Bacteria; phylum Pseudomonadota; class Gammaproteobacteria; order Xanthomonadales; family Rhodanobacteraceae; genus Tahibacter; species Tahibacter soli. Next base: position 36,596 of record NZ_JAOVZO020000020.1, read on the forward strand.
ACGCATCCGGAACCGTCGCGCCGCTACGCGTCGCCCGAGGCGCTGTCGGAAGACATCCGCCGCTATCTGCGCGGACGCCCGGTGCTCGCGGCGCCCGACAGTCTCGTCTACCGCACGCGCAAGATGCTCACGCGCCACCCGCTCACGTTCGCCGCGCTCACGCTCGCGGTGCTCGCGGTCGCCGCGTCCACGTGGCGGCTGACCGCCGAACGCGACCGCGCGCTGCGCGCCGAGGCCAAGGCGCAGCGCGAGTCGACGACGACGCGCCACGTGCTCGACTATCTCGCGTCGCTGTTCGAAGCCGCGTCGCCCGAGCACGCCGGCAACAAGCCGCTCAGTCCGCGCGAGCTGATCGACATCGGACGCCGCGAAGTCGATACCCGGCTCGCCGGCGAACCGGCGCAGCGTGCGCGCCTGCTCGGCGTATTCGGCCGCATCTACAGCGAACTCGGCGCCCCCGAACAGAGCGCCGAGGCGATCCGCGCCGCGGCCGATCTCGAAAAGCAGTACGGCACACGCGAGCAGTACGCGCGCTACCTGTACGACCTCGGCTATTCGCTGAACCTCGCCGAGCAGCCCGAACAGGCCGCGCCGGTACTCGAAGAGGCCGTCAGGGAACTCGCCGCCGCCGCGCCGGACGACGCGACCGAGCGCGCCGGCGCGCTCTCGACGCTCGCGCTCGCACAGGCGCGCAACGGCGACAAGTCGAAGGCGCTCACGACGGCACTGGAGGCGCGCGCGCTCGCGGTCGACGCGAACGTCGAGGACGAAACGGTGCGCTCGCGCGTGTGGACCGCGCTCGCCGAAGTGTACCGGCGCAGCGGCAATCTCAAGGCCGCCGAGGAATCCACGCAGCAGGCGATCGACATCCTGCGCCGCACCCTGCCGGCCGATTCGCCCGAGGTGATGAGCGCGAACGGATTCATGACCGAGGTGTACGTTGCGCAGGGCCGCCCGGCCGACGCCGAACGCCTGCTGCGCGAAATGCTGCGCGTGCGCTTGAAGACGCTAGACCCCGGCAGCGCATGGGCGATCACGGTGCGCAACAATCTGGGCGAAGCGCTGTACCTGCAGGGCAAGCTGTTCGAGGCGATCGAACAGTTTCGCGAGAACCTCGAATACCTGCGCCGCGAAGGCGACTACGACAGCGCGTCGTACAGCATCAGCCTGAACAATCTCGCGTCGCTGACCGAGCAGACCGAAGACTACGCCAAGGCCGCGGAGCTATTTCGCGAAGTGCTCCAGCGCAGCACGCCCAAGTCCGGCGAGGCGGCGTCGCCGCGTCTGCCGACGTTCCGCCAGAATCTCGGTCGCTGCCTGATGCTCTCGGGCAAACTCGACGAGGCGTATCCGCTGCTTGAACGGCCGATCGAAAATTCGACGGATCTCGAACTCGAAAGCGGCCGTCGCCTGCTGCATCTGGCCGAATGGATGCGCCGCAAGACGCGCCTCGCCGACGCGCTGCGCTACGCCGACCAGGCGTCCGCGGCGTTCCTCACCGTGCTGCCGGCCGAGCATCCGCGCCAGGGCGCCGTCGCGCGCATCCGCGGGCTGACGCTCGCGGACATGGGCCGCACCGACGAGGCGATCGTCGCGATGCGCCGCGCGGTGGAACTCCTCGCCAAGGGCATGGGCGAGGAAGCCAACGTCACGCTCGACGCGAAAGTGCAGCTCGCATCGCTGCTCGCGCAGAAGGGGCAGCGCGACGAGGCCGGCGCGATCGCCGCGGCGATCGCGGCGCCGATCGACCGGCGTTTCGTCGATACTTCGCCGCTACGACGCCAGTTCGGTGCGTTGCAAACGAGACTGCACGGTACATGACCGCGACATTCTTCTGGCACGACTACGAAACGACCGGCGCCGATCCGCGGCGCGACCGACCCTCCCAGTTCGCCGGCATCCGCACGACGCTCGATCTCGAACCGGTCGGCGAGCCGGTCGAGTTTTTCTGCAAGCCCGCGCCCGACGTACTGCCGCATCCGGTCGCCGCGCTGATAACCGGCATCACGCCGCAGTCGATGCAGACGCGCGGCGTGACCGAGGCCGAATTCGCCGCGCGCGTGCACGAGGAACTCGCCGCGCCCGGCACCTGCGGCGTCGGCTACAACTCGCTGCGCTTCGACGACGAGTTCACGCGCAACCTCTTCTACCGCAATTTCTACGAACCGTATGCGCGCGAGTGGGAGAACGGCAATTCGCGCTGGGACCTGATCGACCTCGTACGCATGACCTACGCGCTGCGCCCCGACGGCATCGCGTGGCCGCGACGCGACGACGGCAGCGCAAGCTTCAAACTCGAAGACCTTGCGAGCGCGAACCGGCTCGACCAGCAGCGCGCGCACGACGCGCTGTCGGACGTGCACGCGCTGATTGGTCTCGCGCGCCTGATCCGCATCCGCCAGCCGCGCCTGTTCGACTTCTACTTCGGTCTGCGCAAGAAGCAGCGCGCGTTCGAGCTGCTCGACGTCGCGCGCACCGCGCCGGTCGTGCACGTGTCGTCGCGCTATCCCGCGACGCGCGGGTGCCTTGCCATCGTCGCGCCTATCGCGGCGCATCCGGACCAGCCGAACGGCGTCATCGTCGTCGATCTCGACGCCGATCCCACGCCGCTCGCCGAACTCGACGCCGACGACATCGCCGATCGCGTGTTCACGCCGCGCGACGCGCTGCCCGAAGGCGTCGAGCGCATTCCGCTGAAAGTGGTGCACGCGAACAAGTCGCCGGCGCTCGCGCCGCTGTCGGTGCTGCAGGGCGTCGACCACGCGCGCATCGCGCTCGATCTCGACCGGTGCCTCGCCAACCTCGAACGCATCCGCGCGATTCCCGATCTCGCCGCGAAAGTGCGGCAGGTGTTCGCGCGGCGCGACGAGGCGCCCGCCGAGCAGGACAGCGAGCTGGCGATCTACGCCGGCTTCTTCGGCGACGGCGACCGGCGCCTGATGCGCGACGTGCGGCGCACGCCGCCCGAGCGCCTGGGCGCGCAGCGCTTCGCGTTTCGCGACGCGCGCTGCGAGCCGCTCCTGTTTCGCTACCGCGCGCGCAACTGGCCCGAAACGCTCAGCGCCGAAGAACAAGCGCAGTGGCTCGCACAGTGCAGACGCCGGCTCGAAGTGCAGACCGACGTCACCGCGCTGACGTTCGACGACTACTTCGAGAAGATTGCACAAGCGCGCCTGATGCCCGAAGCGGCCGGCCGACAGGCCGTGCTCGACGCGCTCGACGCGTGGGGGCGTGAGCGGCGTCGCGAGTTGGCGTAAGCTCGCCGCATCCGCAATCCGGGTGCGCCATGCCGACCGCCTACTTCTCGAAAGCCACGTTCCAGTTCCTGCGCGACCTTGCCGCGAACAACGACCGCGAGTGGTTCGCGGCGAACAAGACGCGCTACGAAGACGTACTGCGCAAACCGTTTCTCGCGCTCATCGCCGACCTCGCCGCGCCGCTGTCGAAAGTCAGCGCGCACTACCGCGCCGACGCGCGGCCGCAGGGCGGCTCGCTGTTCCGCATCCATCGCGACACGCGTTTTTCGAACGACAAGCGCCCGTACAAGACGGCGGCCGGCGCCAAGCTGTTCCACGAACGCACGCGAGAAATCGAGGCGCCGGTGTTCTACATCCACATCGCGCCCGGCGAGTGTTTCTTCGGCGGCGGCATCTGGCACGGCCAGCCCGACACGGTGAAAAAAGTTCGCGAATTTCTCGCCGACAATCCCGCGGCGTGGAAAAAAGCGGTGCGCGGCAAGGCGTTCGCGAACCTGTTCGAACAAGGCGGCGAGTCGCTGACGCGGCCGCCGCGCGGGTTCGACCCGAACCACGAGCTGATCGACGACATCAAGCGCAAGGACTTCGTCGCGCACCGCAACTTCAACGACGCGATGGCGACGTCGGCCGAGCTGCATCCGTTCCTGGTCGAGTCGATCAAGGGGCTCGCGCCGATGATCGACTATCTTTGCGCGGCGGTGGAACTGGAGTTCTGACGCCGCTTGCGTCGTCGATGCGCGCGGTGGATACTCCGCGCCTCCCACCCCACCCGCCGCCGATCCAGCGGCAATCACCATGCGAGCCTCGACCACTGACGTCGCCGACGTCATCGTGGAAGTCGTCAGCGACGACAAGACGCCGTCTTTCTTCATCGCAAAAACCCTCCGCTCCATTTTCGGCAAGACCGAAAACGACGCCAACCAGCTCAGTCACGCCGTACAACGGCACGGCAAGGCGCGCCTGGGCCCCTACCTGCCGTCCGTTGCCAAAACCTTGTGCGGCGCGGTGCAGAAATACGCTGACGCCGCCGGTCATCCGTTGCGTGCGCGCATCGCGCCGGAAGACGACGCCCTCGCGACACCGACGCGATGCAGCTACTGCGAGCGCGAGCACGCCGCCAGCCGGATGATGTACGCCGGCCGCGATTCGCTGATCTGCGATGCCTGCGTGCTCGGCTGCGCGCAGCAGCTGCGGACCGCCACGCCGTACCGGCCGCATCGCCATGCGCACGAGCTGCTCGACTGGCACTACGGCGGCGTACCCGGCGCCGATCTCGTCGTCGTGCGACGCGCGTTTCCCTGGCGCATGCGCGTCGACCTGCAGCGCGCGCTCGAGGAGACCATGCGCGAGTGCGAAGCCTCGTGCCACGGCGTCTCGTGGACCGACACGCACATGGAACTCACCGCCGCGATGCTGCTCGTCGAACGCGGCAACTTCGCACGCACCCTGAGCCCGCTGCAGTACGAGGAAATCGACGTCGGCGGCGACGCGCCGGTACGCTGCCTGTTGAACGCCCTGTGGCTGCTGCGCGACGGAGACACGCCGATCACGGTGCTGCTGACGCGCCGCCCGCGCGACGAAACCGCCGGGCTCACGATCAGCATCGCCTCGCCGCCCGGTGCGGACAGCCGCGCGTTCGCCGATCGCCTGTTCGCGCGGCTCGTCGAGGCGATCGAACAGGCGCACTCCTATCGCGGCAAGGTGCTGTCGCTCGAACGCGAAACGCGTTTCAACGGCTATGCGGGCGGCATCGCCGTGCACAAACTGCCGTCGGTGGCGCGCGATGCCGTCGTCCTGCCCGAGTCGACGCTGCAGCTGCTCGAGCGCAACGTCGTCTCGTTCGCCGCGGTGCGCCGGCGCCTGATCGGACTCGGACAGTCGGGCAAGAAAGGGCTGCTGTTCCACGGTCCGCCCGGCACCGGCAAGACGCATACGGTGCGCTGGCTCGCCGGCTGCCTGCCCGACCACACCACGCTGCTCGTCGCCGCGCAGGAAATCTGTGACATCGGCGAATACTTCGCGCTCGCCCGCCTGCTGCAGCCGGCGATCGTCGTTATCGAGGACGCCGACCTGATCGCGCGCGAACGCGGTCGCGGCGGACCGGGTTCGGAGATGCTGCTCAACGAGCTCATGAACGAAATGGACGGCCTCAAGCCCGATGCCGAACTGTTCGTCATCCTGACGACGAACCGGCCGCAGGTGCTCGAAGCGGCGCTCGCGCAACGACCCGGCCGCATCGACCAGGCGATCGAGTTTCCGTTGCCCGATCTCGCCGATCGCCGCACGCTGATCTCGCTGTATCGCGCGGAGCTGGCCGCGCCGGACGAGCTGATCGACGCGATCGCGCGCCGCACCGAAGGCGTCAGCGCCGCGTTCATGAAGGAGCTGATGCGACGTATTGCACAATGTGTCATCGAACGCGACGATCCGTCGGCACGCGGCGCGATCGCGGAAGACATCGATCGCGCCCTCGGCGAACTCGCACTCGGGCGCGACGGTATCGGCAAGGGTCTGCTCGGCATCGCGTGATGACCGGCGTGCGGCGGACCGCCCCGCCGCACGCCGATCAAACGTCCGTTTGACATCCGCAAAGTGGATTGTTACCTTCCGCCGGCCGCGCGGCGACACGGGAGGGTGACCGTCGCGCGGGCATCGCCTGCAACGCTCCGGCCCACCGGTAGCGACACGGACCGTTTCCCCTGACCGGCACGATCGGAGCCTCACCGCGGCTCGCATTCGACAAGAAATCCCGAGCCGCATCGGGAGGAAGAATGCTTCGTTACGCATCGGCGCTCGCGCTCGCACTCGGCGCCAGCTCGGCGTACGCCGTCACCGGCGTCGCCTTCGTACACGGTACCGGCAAACAGACCAACGCCTACAACGACTACTGGCAGCCGGCCTTCGTCAATTCGGTTCGGCAGGGCCTGCCCGACCAGTCCAAATACCTCGTCGTCAACTGCGATTTCGAGCAGTACATGTGGGACAGCCGCGCCGCCGGCTGCCTCGCGACGCAGCTGACCGGCTTCATCAACGGCCAGGGCATCACCGATCTCGTCGTCATCACGCATTCCAACGGCGGCAACGTGATGCGCTGGATCCTGTCGAATCCGACCTACGACAGCCGCTATCCGAACATCATCGCGAAGATCCGCTGGGTCAACGCGGTCGCGGCGTCCAGCGCCGGCACGCCGCTCGCCGACGCCACGATGAACGGCAACGTGTTCGAACAGGCGCTCGGCTGGCTGCTCGGCTACAAGTCCGACGCGGTGCGCATGCAGCAGCTGTCGTGGATGGCCCAGTACAACCAGAACAACCTGCTCGGCACCGCGGGCCGGCCGGCGCTGCCGAAAGGCTTCTGGAACGTCGTCGGCACCGACGTCGACTCCTCGCCGTTCGACGGCGACAGCTATTGCGGCGGCTACGCGCTGAACGTGGGCCTCGAAACCACGCAGAACTGGCTCTCCAGCTGCTCCGACGGCTTCCTCGAATGCACGAGCCAGTCGGCCGCGGGCCGCACGTGGTTCCGCGACGTCGACGTCACCGCCGGCCGCGAACCGCTGTCGCACAACCAGAGCCGGCGCGCGTGCTTCGGCCTCGACACGATCCTGCGCGACGACATCTGAGGACGCCGACCATGCCTATTGCAAAACTCCACATTGTTGCCGGCATCCTCGTCGCGCTCGGCGCGTCGCACGCGTCGGCGGGCGAGCTGCGCCTGTCCGCCGCGGGCGCGAACGACCAGGTGCCGCGCAAGCTCGCCGCGGCGCCGGCCAAGGCCGCGGCCGAACTCGACCGCAAGCCGGCCGCCCTGTCGTGGGCGCTCGAAGCCGACGCGAAGCTCGACGCCGTGCCGGTTCCGTTCGTGCGCGAAAGCCGCGAATACTGGCTCGACGCGTCCGAGGCCGAACTGCGCGCCGGCGTGCGCCTGCCGACGACCGCGAACGAGGCGCTCGTGCGCATCAGCCCGTACGGCGGCAACGTCTCGGCGCTCGACGCCGACGGCCTCGTCGTGCGCGCCGCGAACGGCCGCGCGTACGCCGGCCGCGAAGCGACGCAGAGCGTCGCCGACGCCGACGCGCTGCGCACCGCCGGCATGGACGTGCCCGAAGGCACCGTGATCGCCAAGCTCGCGCCGGCCGTCGGCAGCGGCGAGATCGAACTGGCGGCGCCGGCCGCGACCGGCCGCTATCTCGTGCACGTGTACGAGCCTGCGAGCACGCAGGTGTTCAAGCTCGGCGCGGCGCGCGACACGATCGTCGCCGGCGAGTCGATCACGATCAGGGCCAACTTCGCCGGCGCGGCGCCGAAGAAGGCGTCGGGCGTGCTGTCGGCGCCCGACGGCCATACGCAGAACGTCGACTTCCGGTTCGCCGAAGACGGCAGCCTCGTCGCATCGATCGTGCCCGATCCGGCGCATGCCGGCGGTCCGGCGCTGTGGGAAGTGCACGCGTTCGCGCAAGGCGCCGACGGCAACCGGCGCGTCATGCGCGATGCGCGCACGGCATTCGCCGTCACCGCCCCGACCGCGCGCTTCAACGGCCGCGTCGACGCGTCGAACGGCCGCGCGGGCGTCGCGCTCAAGATCGGCGTGGAGACGGCGAGCGCCAGCCGCTACCAGGCCAGCGGCGTGCTGTACGGCCGCGCCGACGACGGCGAGGCCAAGCCCGCGGCCTACGCGCAGTCCGCGGCGTGGATCGAAGCGGGCGCCGGCACCATCGTGCTGACGTTCGACGCCGACGCGCTCGCGGCGGGCAAGCTCACCGGTCCGTACGAACTGCGCGATCTGCGGCTCGTCAACCAGGCCGACATGAGCGTGATCGAACGGCGCGAAAAGGCGCTCGTCATCCGGTAAGGAGAAAAAGGGCCCGTCGTTTCGGCGAAAGTCGGATGACGGGCCTTTCGCTCCTGTGGCACGCTCGCGCGATGTCGATACCCGTCGCGCGCCTGTCCAGCTTCTATTTCGCGTACTACGCCGCGCTCGGCGGATTTTCGCCGTACTGGAGCCTGTACCTCCACAAGCTCGGGCAGGACGCCACGGCGATCAGCATCCTGATGAGCCTCTGGTACGCCACGCGCGTCGTCGCGCCGAGCCTGTGGGGCTACGCCGTCGCGCGATCGCCGCGCCCGATACGCTGGCTGCACCTCGGCTGCGCGCTGACGTTCGCGAGTTTTCTCGCGTTCGTGCGACCGCTCGATTTTGCCGGCCTGTTCGCGGCGATGTGCGTGTTCTGCTTCGCCTACAACGCGGTGATGCCGCAGTTCGAGGCGCTGACGCTGTCGCATCTGACCGGCCAGAGCGAGCGTTACGGCAGCATCCGCATGTGGGGCTCGATCGGTTTCATCGCGGTCGTCGGCGTGCTCGGCGTGCTGCTCGACCGCTTCGGCGCCGACCGCCTGCCGCTTCTGATGCTGCCGCTCTTCGCCGGCCTCCTTGCGACCAGCTTCGTCAACGACTACGGCGGCGAGCAACGGCGGCGCGAAAACGCCGACGCGTCGTTCTACGCGTACCTCAAGCGCCGCGAAGTGGCCGCGTTTCTCGTCAGCGCGCTGTTGATGCAGATTTCATTCGGTTCTTTTTATACGTTTTTCGCGATCTACCTCGGCGAACACGGCTACGGCGCCGGCGCGGTCGGCGCGTTCTGGACGATCGGCGTCGGGTTCGAAATCGCCGTGTTCTTCTTCGGCGCGCCGCTGCTCACGCGCTGGGATGCGCGCCACGTCGTCGCCGCGGCGCTCGTCTGCGCGTGCCTGCGCTGGCTCGTGACCGCGCTCTTTCCGGACTCGGTCGCGCTGATCGCGTTCGCGCAGATGCTGCACGCGATCACGTTCGCGGGGTTCTTCGCAGGCTCGATGCAACTCCTCGCCGAATTCTTCCCGGGCCGCATGAACGGCCACGGCCAGGGCGTGTTCTACGGGTTCTCGTCGGGCATCGGCGGCGTTTCCGGCGCGCTGCTGTCGGGCCTGATCTGGAAGCACGGCGGCGGCCAGGCGGCGTTTCTCGCCGGCGCGGGTGTCGCAGCACTGGGCGCCGCGATCTGGATCTTCGCGCGCGGCCCGCGCGCTCAGGCCGTGTCGAACGGATAGGCGATCACGTCGGCGATACGATCGGTGCCGGCCATGCACATCAGCAGGCGTTCGATGCCCATCGCGACGCCCGCGCAGTCAGGCAGTCCGCGGTCGAGCGCGGCGAGCAGATTTTCGTCGACCGCGACCTCGCGCTGGCCGCGCGCGCGGCGGCGCGCGTTGTCGCGCACGAAGCGCGCGCGCTGCTCGGCCGCGTCGGTCAGCTCGTGATAGCCGTTCGCGAGTTCGTACGGGCCGAGGTACAGCTCGAAACGCTCGGCGACCGGCGGATCGTCGCGGCGGATCTTCGCCAGCGCGCACTGGCTCGCCGGATAGTCGCGCACGATCAGTATCCGGTCATGCGGAAACTGCGGCTGGATGCGGTGCGTCATCAGAAGGTCGAGCCAGTCGTCGCGGTCGAGGCCGGCGGCGTCGATGCGCTGGTCGGCGAGCGGCGCGGCGATCGCGTCCGCGGTTGCGGCGAGCGGGTCGAGACCGAGCGCTTGTTGAAACAGTTCGCGATAGGTCAACGATACGCGTGTCGTCGCGATGCCGACGCAAGCCATCGCCGCGGCGGCGAGATCGGCGGTTTCGTCGGCGAGGCGGCGATGGTCCCAGCCGACGCGGTACCACTCGAGCATCGTGAATTCGGGGTTGTGCCGACGGCCCGCCTCGCCGTTGCGAAACACGCGGCCGAGTTCGTAGCAGTCGCCGACGCCGTCGGCGAGGAGGCGCTTCAACGCAAACTCGGGCGAGGTGCGCAGCCAGCGCTCGGGCGAGCCTGCGTCGCGATGGCCGGCGAACGCGGTGGTGAAGCTTTCGATGTTCGGCTCGGTGTTGCCGGCCTGCGAGAGGATCGGGGTTTCGACTTCGAGGACGTTGCGGTCGAAGAAGAAGCGGCGGATGAGGGCGTAAAGGTCGGCGCGCAGCGCCAGCGCACTGCGTACATCCTCGGCGCGAGAACCCGAAACCGACGCAGATTCCGGCGCCTGCCCCCTCACCCAACCCTCTCCCCCAAGCGGAGCTTGGGGGAGAGGGCTTTGACGCGCGGCAGCGTCGAGCTTTTCGCGACTCCCTCTCCCCCGACGCCGTCGGGGGAGAGGGATGGGGTGAGGGGGCGACGCCTCAGCCAGCGAAGCATGTATCTGCGCGAGCACATCGTCGGTGCGCGTCAATGCATCGTTGTTCCAAAAGCGCAGGACGCGAAACCCGAGCTTCGTCAGCACTTGCGTGCGCCTCTCGTCGTACTCGACCTGATCCGCGTGCTGCCCGCCGTCGAGCTCGACGACCAAGCGTTTCTCCAGGCACACGAAGTCGGCGATGTATCCCGCTATGCGATGCTGCCGCCGAAACCGCACGCCGAGTTGCGACGCGCGCAACCTCGACCACAGCCGCATTTCGGCATCGGTCGAATTGCCGCGCAGTTCGCGTGCGTGGTCGATCACCCCTGCCCCACCTCATCCAGATAGGCGATCAACTTCGCCTCGTCCCACACCTCGATCCCGAGCTCCGTCGCCTTCTCGAGCTTCGACCCCGCCCCCGGCCCCGCCACGACGAAACTCGTCTTCTTCGACACGCTGCCCGAGACCTTCGCGCCGAGCGCTTCGAGCTTGTCCTTCGCCTCGTCGCGGCTCATCTGTTCGAGCGTGCCGGTCAGCACTACCGTCTTGCCGGCCAGATGCCCCTGCACCGTGCGCTGCGGCTCGTGCTCGGCCCATACGACGCCGGCGGCGCGCAGCGCGTCGATCACGTCGCGATTGTGCGGCTCGGCGAAGAATTCGACGATGCGCCCCGCGACGACCGGTCCGACGTCCGGCACCTGCTTGAGCTCTTCGAGCGGCGCGTTCGCGATCGCGTCGAATCCGCCGAACCAGCGCGCGAGCGCCTTCGCCGTCGATTCGCCGACGTCGCGGATGCCGAGCGCGTACAGGAAACGTTCGAGCGTCGTCGCGCGGCTCTTGTCGATCGACGCGACGAGATTCTCCGCCCACTTCGTCGCGACCTTGCCCTGCTTCACCGTCTCGGGCACCGTGCCGTCGCGCTCGTCGGCGCGGCGCTTCATCTCGACCCAGTCGTCGACGTCAAGCTTGTACACGTCGGCGATCGTCTTGACGTAGTCGAGGTCGACGAGATCCTCGATCAGCCGGTCGCCGAGGCCTTCGATGTCCATCGCGCGCCGCGACGCAAAGTGGAAAATGGCTTCCTTGCGCTGCGCGCCGCAGGCGAGGCCGCCCGAACAGCGCCACACCGCCATGCCCTCGACGCGCACGAGCGCCGACCCGCAGACCGGACACTCCGTCGGCATCCGCCACTCGACCGTGCCTTCGGGGCGCCGCTCGACGACGACGCGGACGATTTCGGGAATCACGTCGCCGGCGCGGCGCACGATCACGTAATCGCCGACGCGCGCGTCGAGCCGTGCGATCTGGTCGGCGTTGTGCAGCGTCACGTTCGACACGACGACGCCCGCCACCTGCACCGGCTGCACGCGCGCGAGCGGCGTCGCCGCGCCCGTACGGCCGATGTTGACGTCGATGCCGACGATCTGCGTCGTCTGCTCCTGCGCCGGATACTTGTGCGCGACGGCCCAGCGCGGCGCGCGCGACACGAAGCCCATCACCTTCTGGCCGTCGTAGCGGTCGAGCTTGTACACGACGCCGTCGATGTCGTACGGCAGCGCGTCGCGCCTGGCGCCGATGCGCCGGTAGTACGCGACGAGGCCGTCGAAGCCCTGCGCGGTATCGACTTCCGGGCTGACCGGAAAGCCCCAGTCGCGCAAGCGCGCCAGCGCCTCGCTGTGGCGCGGCGCGATCGTCGCGTCGAGGTCGTCCGGCAGGTACACCGCGTACGCGTAGAACGCGAGCGGCCGTTTCGCGGTCGCGCCGGGATCGCGCTGGCGCAGCGAACCGGCCGCGCCGTTGCGCGGATTCGCGAGCGTTTTTTCGCCGGTCTCGCGCGCCTTTTCGTTGTACGCCTCGAACGCCGCGCGCGGCATGTACACCTCGCCGCGCACTTCGAGCACGGCCGGCCAGTCCTTGCCGCGCAAGGTCAGCGGAATCACCTTGATCGTGCGCAGGTTGGCCGTCACGTCCTCGCCGGTGACGCCGTCGCCACGCGTCGCGCCGCGCACGAATATGCCGCCCTCGTAACGCAGGCTGATCGCGAGGCCGTCGAGCTTCGGTTCGACCGAAAACTCCGGATTTTCGATGCCGAGCTTCGTTTCGATCCTGCGCACGAAATCGGCGATTTCGGCAAAGCGCTCGCGGTCGTCGGTCTTTTCGACGTCGTCGAACGCGTTGTTCAGCGACAGCATCGGCACTTCGTGGCGCACCGGCGAAAAATCGGTGGTGCCGGCCGCACCGACGCGCTGCGTCGGCGAGTCGGACGTCACGAGGTCGGGGTGTTCGGCCTCGATCGCCGACAACTCGCGCAGCAGCGCGTCGTATTCGGCATCCGGAATCGTCGGCGCATCGAGCACGTGGTAGTTGTAGTTGTGCTCGGCGAGCACGGCACGCAGTTCGGCAGCCCGGCTGGCGGCACGGTCGATGTCGGGGGTGCGGCTCACGGCGGCTCCTTTCGCGGTTCGTGACCGGCAATTCTACGCGAGGCCCGTCGCAATCCACGCGACGGCCCGGCTCTCGGTTGCGCAAACCAGCCGGCTCGGGAATGCTTGGACTTCGACACTCGGAGGGTCGTCATGGCGAAGAAGGGCTGGGCCGCATTTCCTTACCCCGACAAGGCGTACGACTACGCCGGGGACAAGCTCGCGAAATCGTGGAAAACGCTGCATGCCGGCGACCAGGAGCCGTTTCCGGACGACAAGCACGTCGCCAAGCTGCTGAAGGCGAACCCGAAGCTCGGCAAGGACGCGGCCGCCGCCGCGGCGCAGCTGCAGGACGCGTGGCGCGCGTTCCATCGCGGCGATTTCGAAGACGCGTTCGAACAAGGCAAGGCGCTCAAGGCGCTCGGCGCGTCGGTCGCGATCAAGGCCGGCGGCATCCACGCGACGTATCTCGTCGACGGCGAAAAGGACAAGCTCGCGCGCTACGAGGCGCTCGGCGCGCTCGCCGACGAAGCGATCGCGGCGCTGCCGGACGAGGCGAACAGCCACTACCGCCGCGCGTTCGCGATCGGCCGCTACAGCCAGTGCATCTCGATCACGAAGGCGCTGACGATGGGCTTGGCCGGCAAGGTGAAAGAGTCGCTCGACGCGACGCTCGAACTCGCGCCCAAGCACGCCGAGGCGCATACGGCGCTCGGGCTCTACCATGCCGAGATCGTCGGCAAGGTCGGCGGCATGCTCGCGAAGCTCACGTACGGCGCGAGCGCGGCGACGGCCGAAAAGCACCTGAAAGAAGCGACGAAGCTGACGGCCGACTCGCCGATCGCGTGGATCGAACTGGCCAACGGGCTGTTGCTGCTGCACGGCGACAAGCAGGAAGACGCCGCGGCCGAGGCGTACGAGAAGGCCGGCAAACTCAAGGCGCGCGATGCGATGGAGGCGTTGGATGTCGCCTTCGCGAAGGAGCAGTTGGAATGATGCTCCCTCTCCCCCAGGCTAAGCCTGGGGGAGAGGGTTGGGGTGAGGGGGCTACGCCGGATTCTTCCTCGACCTCGACGAAGTGCCGCGCGCATCCCCCTCACCCCGGCCCTCTCCCCCGACGAAGTCGGAGGAGAGGAGTTGAAGGTCACGCGATCTTTTCAACCCCACCCATGAACGGCCGCAACACCTTCGGCACGTCGATCGAACCGTCGGCCTGCTGGTAGTTTTCCATCACCGCGATCAGCGCGCGGCCGATCGCGACGCCCGAGCCGTTCAGCGTGTGCACGAGCTCCGGCTTGCCGGTTTCCGGATTGCGCCAGCGCGCGAGCATGCGCCGCGCCTGGAAATCGCCGCAGTTCGAGCACGACGAGATCTCGCGGTACGTCTCCTGCGACGGCAGCCACACTTCGAGGTCGTACGTCTTCGTCGCTGAAAAACCCATATCGCCGGTGCACAGCAGCATGCGCCGGTACGGCAGTTCGAGGAGTTCGAGCACCTTTTCGGCGCACGCGGTCATGCGCTCGTGCTCGGCCGTGCTGTCGGCCGGCCTGGCGATGCTCACGAGTTCCACTTTTTCGAACTGGTGCTGGCGGATGAAGCCGCGCGTGTCGCGACCGGCCGAACCCGCCTCGGAACGAAAGCACATCGAATGCGCGGTCAGGCGCATCGGCAGTTCGGCGGCGTCCGCGATGCTGTCGCGCACGAGGTTCGTCAGCGGCACTTCGGACGTCGGAATCAGATAGCGCGTCGTTTCGCCGAACGGCGTCGCGAACAGGTCTTCCTCGAACTTCGGCAACTGGCCCGTGCCGAGCATCGCATCGGCGTTGACGATCAGCGGCACGTTGCATTCGAGATACGCGAACTCGGTCGTATGCAGCTCGAGCATGAACTGCGCGAGCGCACGGTGCAGACGCGCCAGTTCGCCGCGCAGCACCGTGAAGCGCGCGCCGGAGATCTTCGCGCCGGCGTCGCCGTCGAGCCAGCCCTTGCGCGCGCCGAGTTCGACGTGGTCCTTCACCGCGAAATCGAACGCGCGCGGCGTGCCGCGGCGGTACTGCTCGACGTTCGCGGTTTCGTCGGCGCCGACCGGCACCGAGTCGTCCGGCAGGTTCGGGATGCGCTGCGCGATCGTCGCGAGCTGCGCCTGGATGTCGGACAGCTTCTGCTCGTTCGCCTTGAGCGCGTCGCCGATGCCGCCGACTTCGGTCATCAGCGCGGACGCGTCTTCGCCCTTGCCCTTGGCGACGCCGATCTGCTTGGACAGCGTATTGCGGCGGTTCTGCAGATCCTGCGTCTGCACCTGTACCGCTTTGCGCTGCGTTTCGAGCGATTCGAGCGCGGCGGTGTCGAGAACGAAGCCGCGACGCGCGAGACGTTCGGCGACGGCGTCGAGTTGACCGCGCAGCAGGGCCGGGTCGAGCATGGCAATCCCTTGGTTTTTCGCAGAAAGAACCGCGATTATCGCGGCTCGGGCCTCACCCACGCAAACAGCAGCAGCGCCGCGGCGAGCGCGCAGGCCGAACCGAACGCGAACGCGGCGAGCGGCGCAAGGTCGCTCCACAGCCAGCCGAAGATCACCGACGCGGGCAGCAGCAGCACGCCGGCGACGAGGTTGTACCAGCCGAACGCCGTGCCCGACTGCGCCTTCGGCACGAGATCGGCGACGAGCGCCTTCTCGGCGCCTTCGGTCGCCGCGAGAAACAGGCCGTAGCCGGCGAACATCGGCCACAGCAGCCACGGCTGCGCGGGCATCAGGCCGAACAGCAGATAGAACGCGGCATAGATCAGCCAGCCCGCGACGATCAGCCGGCGCCGGTCGACCCGGTCGGACCACGCCGACAGCGGCGTACCGAACACCGCCGCGACGCCGCAGACGAGCGCCCACGCGAGCGGCACCTGCGCCGCGCCCAGGCCCAGCTCCTGCGCGCGCAGCAGCAGAAACATATTGGAAGAATTGCCCAACGTGAACAATGCGAGCACGACGAGATAGCGCTTGAACGGCGTCGGCAGGCCGTCGAGCTTCCAGCTGAAACGTGGCGGCGACGCCGACGGTTCGTGCACCGGTTCGCGAATCGCGAGCGTCAGACCGATCACGACGAGCGCCGGCACGACGGCGAAGAGGAACACCTCGCGCACCGAGAAGCCCAACCCGAGCAGGCCCGCGGCGACGAGCGGGCCGATCACGGCGCCGGTGTTGTCCATCGCGCGGTGAAAGCCGAACGCGAGGCCGCGTTTGTCGGCATCGACCGCGTGCGTCAGCAGCGCGTCGCGCGGCGCCGAACGCAGCCCCTTGCCGACGCGATCGGCGAAGCGGCAGGCGAGCACGCCGAGCCACGACGTCGCGAATGCGACGAGCGGCCGCGCGAGGCCGCTGAACGCATAGCCGGCGATCACCCAGCAGCGCATCGACCGGGTGCGGTCGGCGACGACGCCGGCGAAGAGTTTGAGCACGCTGCCGAACGCCTCGGCGATGCCTTCGATCAGGCCGAGCGCCTTCGGTCCCGCCATCAGCACGCTCGCGACGTACAGCGGCACGAGCGGATAGATCATGTCGCTCGCCGCGTCGTTGACGAGGCTGACGAGGCCGAGCAGCCAGACAGTTCGGGGCAGTTGCGCTAGCGCTCGCATCGATTCTCCACAAGGTTGCGTTGCGCATGAACGGTGCACTCCCTCTCCCCCGCACGCCTGCGGGGAGAGGGTCGGGGTGAGGGGGCGGCGCTACGCGCTTCGTCGAGCCCGAAACAGAACCAGGCGTCGCCCCCTCACCCTACCCTCTCCCCCAAGCGGAGCTTGGGGAGAGGGTTCAAACGTCGCGCTTTCTGGCCGCCCGCAGCGCGCCGATCTTCTCGGCGATCTTGCCTTCGAGTCCGCGCTCCGTCGGCCGGTAGAACTCGCGCCCGACAAGGGCATCTGGCAGGCACTGCTGATCGAGCGCGACGCCGCCTTCGACATCGTGGTCGTACTGGTAGCCCGCGCCGTAGCCGAGCCCCTTCATCAGTTTCGTCGGCGCGTTGCGCAGGTGCATCGGCACGTCGAGCGTGCCGGTTTCGCGGATCGTCGCCTTCACGTCGCCGAACGCCGCGTACACCGCGTTGCTCTTCGCCGCGATCGCGAGATACGCCGCGACCGTCGCGAGCGCCAGATCGCCTTCCGGGCTGCCGAGACGGTCGTACGTGTCCCACGCTTCCAGCGCGAGCGTCAGCGCGCGCGGATCGGCGAGACCGACGTCTTCGATCGCCATGCGCGTGAGCCGGCGCGCGAGGTATTTCGGATCGCAGCCGCCGTCGAGCATGCGCGTGAACCAGTACAGCGCCGCGTCGACGTCGGACGAGCGCACCGATTTGTGCAGCGCCGAGATCTGGTCGTAGAACTGCTCGCCACCCTTGTCGAAGCGGCGCGTGCGGTCGGCCAGCACCTGCGCGAGCGTCGCTTCGGAGATCGTGCCGTCTTCGGCGAGTTCGGCGGCGATTTCGAGCAGGGTCAGCGCGCGGCGCACGTCGCCGTCGGCGGCTTGCGCGATGAGGTCGAGCGCCGCGTCGTCGACGTCGAGGTTCAACGCGGCGAGCCCGCGTTCGCCGTCGTCGAGCGCGCGGCGCAGCGCCGCGGCGATGTCGGCGACCGATACCGCTTCGAGCACGTGCACGCGGCAGCGCGACAAGAGGGCCGAATTCAGTTCGAACGACGGGTTTTCGGTCGTCGCGCCGACGAAGAGGATCACGCCTTTTTCGATATGCGGCAGGAACGCGTCCTGCTGCGCCTTGTTGAAGCGGTGCACTTCGTCGACGAAGAGCACCGTGCGCACGCCGCGCGCGAAGTTCGCGGCCGCGTCGTCGAGCGCGGCGCGTACGTCGGCGAGGCCGGACAGCACGGCCGAAATCGCGAGGAATCGCGCGTCGGCGTACTTGGCCAGCAGCAACGCAAGCGTGGTCTTGCCGCAGCCGGGCGGCCCCCACAGGATCATCGAGTGCACGTGCCCGCTCTCGATCGCGCGGCGCAGCGACTTGCCGGGCGCGAGCAGGCGCTCCTGCCCGACGATTTCGTCGAGGGTCTGCGGGCGCATGCGCTCGGCGAGCGGCTTCAGGCCCTGCGGTTCGGCGAACAGTTCCTGCGTGGCGGTGGGTTTGCGGCGGGCCATGCCGTCGATAGTACGACGTCAATCCTTGATCGGGCGCACTTCGGCTTCGGGCTTGACGTCGCCGATCACGTCGACGCCGGGCGGCGGCGTGAACTTGAAATGCCCGGCCGGCATCGCCGGATTGCGCTTCCAGTCGGCAAAGTGGATTTCGGTACGATTGCCGAGGGTGTCCTTGAACGTCATGCGCGCCAGACCCTGCGCGTCGAAGCCGAGATCGGCGTATTCGAAGTCGGGCTCCTTCGCCTTGGACTTCAGGCGCAGCCACGTCGCGCCGTCGCGTTCGCCCTGCTCGGTCGCGGCGTATTCGACGTCCATCTGTTTGAGGTCGGTCAGCACGGTGAGCGGGCTGTGCGCCTCCTCGACGCCCTGGTTGCGCACGTTGACCTGTTCGAGGTCGGGATCGTAGATCCACACGTGCATGCCGTCGGCGACGATCTGCTGCTGGTAGGGCTTCACCACGTCCCAGCGGAACTGCCGCGGCGCTTCGAGCGCGAGCGTGCCCTGCGTCTTCTTGCCGGCCGTGCCGTTGGGGTCGAAGACCTGCTGCTCGAACGAACCGGACAGCGAGTTCAGGCCCTTGGCGAACGCGTCGAGACGCGCGCGCGCGGCGTCGGCGGCGTGGGCCGCGGACGCGGCGGCGAGGAGGCCCAGCGCGAGGGCGGCGCAAACGGTGGTTTTCATGTCAGGATAATCTCACGCGTGGACGGACCGGACAATCGCACGGGCGATTCCCGGTACGTCGTTGTTGAAAATTTGATTAATTCACCAGAAGGAATGAACGTCGCATGACCGTCGATCGACTGCTACCGCGCGCGCTGACCGCCGCGCTGTTCTGGACCTGCGGCACGCAGGCCGCGACGGTGTGCCGGACCGACGCGAACCTCGACGTCCCGGCCGACGGCGAAGGCCTGTACGTCAATTTCGTGACCGGCGTGTCGGCGCGCTCCGAGGGGCAGGTGCCGGGATTCGACCTCGACGTCTATGCGATGCAGGTTTCGAACCCCGCGGGGCAGATGAAGTTCTATTGGGGGCCGTCGACGAATCCCGGCGCGGGCGTCGTCACGAGCGGCGACACGTACGCGGTGCTCGCCGAAGGCGACACGGTCGGGCCCGCGTCGACGTTCTCGCGCGCCGCCGCCGGCGGCGTGACCGCGGCCTGGCAGGCCGGCGTCACGGGATTTCTCGGCACGCGGTTTCGCCACGAGGGCAACGGCGGCACAGTGGTCTACGGCTGGGTGCGGCTCGTGACGCAACCACCGCTCGGGTTTCCGGCGACGATCGTCGACTGGTGCTACGAAGACAGCGGCGCGGCGATCGTGATTGCGTTGCCGGATGCGTTGTTTGCGGATGGGTTTGAGGAAGTGCCGTAGCCTTCAGGCTCGTCATCCCGGCGAAAGCTGGGATGACGGTTTTTTTGTGACGTCTCGCAAAAATCGAGCGTACGTTCGCCTACAACTCCGGCGGCGGCGGCGCCAGCACCGTGCGGTTGCCGTTGTGTTCCGGCGCGCTGACGATGCCCTGCGACTCCATCAGCTCGATCAGCCGCGCGGCGCGGTTGTAGCCGATCTTGAGCCGCCGCTGCACGCCGGAGATCGACGCGCGGCGCGACTCGGTCACGATGCGCACGGCCTGGTCGTACAGCTCGTCGTAGTCGGCGTTGCCTTCGGAGAGTTCTTCCGGCAGGCCCGTTTCGCCGATGACCTTGCCGTCGCCCGTCGTCTGCACTTCTTCCAGCACGCCGACGATGTATTCCGGCCGGCCCTGCGCGCGCAGCCATTCGACGACGCGATGCACTTCGTGGTCGTCGACGAACGCGCCGTGCACGCGCTCGGGCGTCGCGGTGCCCGGCGGCAGGTACAGCATGTCGCCGTGGCCGAGCAGCGTCTCGGCGCCCGACTGGTCGAGAATCGTGCGCGAGTCGATCTTCGACGACACCTGGAACGCGATGCGCGTCGGGATGTTCGCCTTGATCAGACCGGTGATGACGTCGACCGACGGACGCTGCGTCGCGAGGATCAGGTGCACGCCGGCCGCGCGCGCCTTCTGCGCGAGGCGCGCGATCAGCTCTTCGACCTTCTTGCCGACGATCATCATCATGTCGGCGAATTCGTCGATGATGACGACGATGTAGGGCAGCGGCTGCAGCGGCTGCGCGCGCACTTCCGGCTGCGACGCGTCCGGGCGGAACAGCGGGTCGAGCAGTGGCTGGCCGGCGTCCTCGGCCTCGCGCACCTTCTTGTTGAAGCCGGCGAGATTGCGCACGCCGGTCGCGGCCATCAGCCGGTAGCGGCGCTCCATTTCGGCGACGCACCAGCGCAGCGCGTTGGCGGCCTCCTTCATGTCGGTGACGACCGGCGCGAGCAGATGCGGAATGCCCTCGTACACCGAGAGTTCGAGCATCTTCGGGTCGATCATGATCATGCGCACGTCGCGCGCGCTGGCCTTGTACAAGAGCGACAGCACCATCGCGTTCAACGCGACCGACTTGCCCGAACCGGTCGTGCCGGCCACGAGCAGGTGCGGCATCTTGGCGAGATCGACGACGTGCGGCCGGCCGCCGATGTCCTTGCCGAGCGCGAGCGCGAGCGGCGACTTCTGCGCGTCGTACTTGTCCGACCGCAGAATTTCGGAAAGGTATACGATTTCGCGATTGGCGTTCGGAATTTCCAGGCCGATGACGTTCTTGCCGGGAATCACGTCGACCACGCGCACGCTGACGACGGAAAGGCCGCGCGCGATGTCCTTGTCGAGATTGGAGATCTGGCTGCCGCGCACGCCGGCCGCGGGCTCCATCTCGAAGCGCGTGACGACCGGACCGGGAAACACGCCGACCACCTGCGCGTCGATGCGGAAGTCCTTGAGTTTCAGCTCGACCTGGCGCGACAGCACGTTGAGCGTTTCTTCCGAATAGCCCTTCGCCTGCGGCTTGGGCTCGTCGAGCAGCGACAGCGGCGGCAGGTCGCCGTCGACGGCGGCGCCGACGAACAGCGGAATCTGCTGCTCGCGCTCGGCGCGCTCGCTTTTTTCCATGAGCGTCGGCGCGGGCTTTTCGATCTTGATCGGTTCGCGCTTGGCCTGCTTGACCGTCTCGACCTTGCGCACTTCCTCGCGCTCGCTGCGCGCGGCGCGCGCGACGCGCACTTCGTCGGCCTTCTTCATGCTGCCGCCGAGCCACGCGAGGCCCGCGACGATGCCGCGGCCGATCGCATCCATCACCTTGAACCACGACAGGCCCGTGGCGAGCGTCACCGCGACCAGGAACGCGGCGAGCAGGAACAGCGTCGCGCCGAGAAAACCGAAGCCGTGCAGGAGGCCCCCGCCGACCATCTTGCCGAGGATGCCGCCGGCTTTTTCGGGCAACTGGCTCGGGCCGGTGAAATGCAGGTGCGCAAGACCGCTGCCCGACAGAAAGAACGTAACGAAACCGACCAGGCGCAGCGACGGTTCGAGCGCATTGCGCGGCTGCGCGTCGCCCGGCCGCAGGATGCCGGCGCCGACCGCGAGCAGCAGCAGCGGAAACACGTAGGCGAGCCCGCCGAAGAAATAGAACGCGAGATCGGCGATCCACGCGCCGATCGCGCCGCCGAAGTTGTGCACGTTGTCGGGCTGCCCCGCATGCGACCAGCCCGGGTCCTGCGGGCTGTAGCTCAACAGGCAGGCCAGCAGGTAGACGACGACGGGCAGCAGCAGCAGGAAGGCGACTTCGCGCAACCGCTTCTGCATCTGCTCGGAAACGGTCGGGGACGGCGTATTTGTCGGGGTGCGAGCCACCGCGGGATATTACCTTAAGAATTCAATGCAACGGATTGTCTTTATTGCCGTCCCGGCGCCGTTCAGGCGGCGCCGGGACGCGTGGCATCAGGCCTTCAGGGCCGGGTGCACGATTTCGCCGTTGTCGACGTTGATGCCCTTCTTGAGCGACGCGTACTCGCGCCACTGCGGACCGGCCGCCATGCGCTGCACGTACGGCAGGATCGCGGCCGAGATCGCCTGCGACGACGTCTGCGGCACCGCGCCCGGCATGTTCGTCACGGCGAAGTGCGTCACGCCGTCGACGACGTAGGTCGGCTCGGCCCAGGTGGTCGGACGCGCGGTTTCGAAGCAGCCGCCCTGGTCGATCGAGATGTCGACGAGCACGCTGCCCGCCTCCATCGACTTGACCATGTCGCGCGTGACGACGTGCGGCGCCTTCGCGCTCGGAATCAGCACGGCGCCGACGACGAGGTCGGCCGTCGCCACTTCGCGCGCGACGTATTCCTCGTACGGGTACAGCGCGGTGACGTTGGTGCCGAGCGCCATCATCTGCGCCAGGCGGTCCGGACGCTTGTCGAACACGACGACGTTCGCGCCGCCGGCCGCGGCGAGCGCCGCGGAGTTGCCGCCGGCCGCGCCGGCGCCGAGCACGACGACCTTGCCGCGTTCGGTGGCCGGCAGGCCGCCGAGCAGCTTGCCCTTGCCGCCCATCGGCTGGTGCAGCAGGTGCGTGCCGACCTGCACCGCGATGCGGCCGGCGATGATCGACATCGGCGCGAGCAGCGGCAGCGAGCCGTCGGCTTCCTCGACCGATTCGAACGCGACGCCGGTCAGGCCGATGTCGAGCAGGCGCTTGGTCAGTTCCGGCTCCGGCGCGAGGTGCAGGTAGCAGAACAGCTGGTGATGCTTCCTCAGGCGCTCGAGGTCGCCCTTGATCGGTTCTTTGACCTTGACGATCAGTTCGCCGGCTTCGTACAACGCGTCGGCGTCGGCGGCGATCTTCACGCCCACGCGCGTGAAATCGGCGTCCGAGAAGCCGCTCTTGGTGCCGGCGCCGGACTGCACGTACACCTCATGACCGCGCTTGACGAGGTCCGCACAGGCGGCCGGCACGAGCGCGACGCGACCTTCGAGGGTCTTGGTTTCCGACGGGATACCGATACGCATACAGCAATCCTCTGTGATGTTGATAAGCTCAATCGCCGCCGCGTTCTTGTTCGCGACGTTCCTTATCGGCGCCCTCCCGAGCTCCGATGCAGCTCTTGAATCGCGTCGTCAATCTCCCCATCCTTCCGGCTCCCCGCGCCACCCGTGCGTCGGCGGCTCCGATGGCGGAGCGCGATGCGCATGAGGGAAAGTTCTCAAGGAACCGGACGACAGGATCGAAAGGACTTGCGTCGCGGAATTCGACACGATCAAGGCCGCGTAAAGCGGCGAGGGATTATACATGACCACCCCCAAGCACAGTCGCCTCCTGATCTTAGGTTCAGGTCCCGCCGGCTATACCGCTGCGATCTATGCGGCCCGCGCGAACCTGAAGCCGCTGATGGTCACGGGCATGCTGCAGGGCGGTCAGCTCATGACCACGACCGACGTCGACAACTGGCCGGGCGACGTCGAAGGGCTGCAGGGCCCGGGTCTGATGCAGCGCATGCTCGAACACGCGCAGCGCTTCGAGACCGAAATCGCGCTCGACCACATCCACACGGTCGACCTGTCGCAACGCCCGTTCCGCCTCGTCGGCGACAGCGCGACCTATACGGCCGACGCGCTGATCATCGCGACCGGCGCCGACGCGAAATATCTAGGCATTCCGTCGGAACAGAAGTTCCGCGGCCAGGGCGTGTCCGCGTGCGCGACGTGCGACGGTTTCTTCTTCCGCGAACAGGAAGTCGCGGTCATCGGCGGCGGCAACACGGCCGTCGAGGAAGCGCTATACCTTTCCAATATTGCGAAAAAAGTCACCATCGTGCACCGCCGCGACAAGTTCCGCGCCGAGAAGATCCTGCAGGACAAGCTGTTCGCGAAACAGGCGGCCGGCAAGGTCGAGATCGTGTGGCATCACAGCGTCGACGAAGTGCTCGGCGACGAAACCGGCGTCAACGGCCTGCGCCTGAAGAACGCGAACGACGGCTCGACGCGCGACATCGCGGTCAGCGGCATGTTCGTCGCGATCGGCCACACGCCGAACACGGCGATCTTCGACGGCCAGCTCGATATGAACAACGGCTACATCAAGATCAAAAGCGGCCTCGACGGCGGCGCGACATCGACGAGCGTGCCGGGCGTGTTCGCCGCGGGCGACGTCGCCGACCAGGTGTATCGCCAGGCCGTGACGTCGGCCGGCGCGGGCTGCATGGCCGCGCTCGACGCCGAGAAGTACCTCGACAAACTCGGCCTCGCCGGCTGATGCCCCCAAACGCGCGATCGCCGCACAGCGATCGCGCGGCGCCGATGCTCGCGACGTTCCACCGCCGACTCGACGAGATCGACGCCGCCGCGTGGGACGCGCTGCGGCCCGACGACAATCCGTTTCTGGCGCACGCGTTTCTCGCCGGGCTCGAGCGCCACGGCTGCATCCTGCCGCGCCTGGGCTGGCAGCCGCACCACCTCGCGCTGCGCGACGGCGAGCGCCTCGTCGCGGCGGCGCCGCTGTACCTGAAAGGCAATTCGCACGGCGAATTCGTGTTCGACTGGTCGTGGGCCGACGCATACGAGCGCCACGGCGTCGACTACTACCCGAAGCTGCTCGCGGCCGTGCCGTATTCGCCGGTGACCGGTCCTCGCCTGCTCGCGCCGGACGGCGCCGCGCAGGCGCTCGCGGCGCGGGCGATCCGCGACGAATGCGCACGCCTGAAGCTGTCGTCGGCGCATGCGAACTTCGTCGCGGACGACCAGGTCGACGCGTTCGCCGGCTGGCTGCCGCGCTACGACTGGCAGTTTCACTGGCGCAACCGCGGCTGGCGCGATTTCGGCGAGTTTCTCGACGCGCTGACCGCGAAAAAGCGCAAGAACATCCGGCAGGAACGCGCGCTCGTCGCGCGCGCGGGCGTCGCGCTCGAACGCGTGCGCGGCGACGCGATGAGCGCCGGCGACGTCGATTTCGTGTACGCGTGCTATCGCGCGACGTTCGACGACAAGGGCAACTATCCGGCGCTGACGCGCGCGTTCTTCGGCCATCTCGTCGACGCGATGCCGCGCAACGTCATGGCGGCGATCGCGCGCACCGCGGACGGCGAGCGCGTCGCGGCGGCGCTATTCCTGCACAGTTCCACAACGCTGTACGGCCGCTACTGGGGCGCGTTCGCGAACGTGCCCGGCCTGCATTTCGAGGCGTGCTACTACCAGGGCATCGAATATTGCCTGGAGCTGGGCCTTGCGCGTTTCGAGCCCGGCGCGCAGGGCGAGCACAAGCTCGCGCGCGGATTTCTGCCGCGGCGCATGCGCTCTTTCCACCACATCGCCGACGCGCGGTTTCGCGACGCGATCGCGCACGCGCTTGCTCTAGAAGCACGCCATCGCGACGCTGACGGCGAAGAACTGATGCGCCATTCGCCCTACCGCGACGAGGCGGGCGCGTGATCCGCATCGCGATCCTGAAACCCGGCGGCGACGAGCCGTTTCCGCCGGTATCGCGCGCGCTCGCCGACCCGAACGGCCTGCTCGCCGCCGGCGGCGACCTGTCGCCGGCGCGACTCGTCGAGGCCTATCGGCGCGGCATCTTCCCGTGGTTTTCGCCGGGCGAACCGATCCTGTGGTGGTCGCCCGACCCGCGCATGGTGTTCGCGACCGACGCGATGCACGTGCCGCGCCGGTTCGCGCGCGAGCTCAAGGGCTGCGGCTGGAAGATCCATGCCGACCGCGATTTCGCCGGCGTCATGCGCGCCTGCGCCGCGCCGCGCGGCGCGCATTCCGGTACGTGGATCACCGGCGCGATGCACGCGGCGTACAATCGCCTGCATCATCTCGGCCACGCGCATTCGTTCGAGGTCTACGGCGCCGGCGACCGGCTGGTCGGCGGCATTTACGGTGTCGCGATCGGGCGGATGTTTTTCGGCGAATCGATGTTTTCCGGGGTCAGCGGCGGCTCGAAGGTCGCACTGCTGGGGCTGGCGCACGTCCTTCGCGGCTGGGGCTGGCCGCTGATCGACGCGCAGGTCAGCTCCGCGCACCTGACGACGCTCGGCGCGTTCGAAATGCCGCGCGGCGATTTCGTCGCGGCGCTCGAACGGCTGACCGCGCAACCCGGGCACGACGGCGACTGGAACGCCCTTGTAACGCCGTTTGCCGCCTCCACTTTGCCGGGCGGTTAGCCTTTGCGCTTCCCGCGAGCCTGCCGACGTGGCAGAATCCCGCGCCGCCTCAACCCCGTAGCGCCCCATACGAAGGGAAAATGTCCAAAGACGACGTCATCGAAATGGAAGGCACGGTTCTTGAAACCCTGCCCAACACCATGTTCCGCGTGAAGCTGGAAAACGGCCACGTGGTCACCGCCCATATTTCGGGCCGCATGCGCAAGAACTACATCCGCATCCTGACCGGCGACAAGGTCAAGTGCGAAATGACGCCGTACGATCTGACCAAGGGTCGGATTACGTACCGCATGAAGTAATCGCTCTCGCCCAAGGCGTGTGCGAACGGACTCGTTCGCGCCCTTGGTGCCGCCGTGACGTCCATTCGCGAGCCGTCATCCCGGCGAAAGCCGGGATCCAGCCGTTGATTCTGACGTCCAGAAAGCCGGATGACTCACCGCTTCCGCGGTTCGGCCCTCGGCCCATTCGCAGCGCGAATGTTCGCCTCGGCATCCCTGCCTGTGCGGTCCGGCCTCCGACGGGATGACGAACAAAGAAGACGAGCAAAAGAAAGGCCCGGATCGCTCCGGGCCTTTTCTTTTTGCGGCTTTCCGCGCTTTTCGCTTACACCGTCGCCGCCGCCAGCTTCTCGTCCGAGGCCTCGACGCGCACGTCGAGCCTGTTGTCCTTGACCGACAGATACACCTTGCCGCCGTCGACGAGCTTGCCGAACAGGAGTTCGTCGGCGAGCGGACGCTTGACGTTGTCCTGAATCACGCGCGCCATCGGCCGAGCGCCCATCTGCGGGTCGAAGCCGTTCTCGGCGAGCCAGCGCCGTGCGTCGAGGTCGACGTGCAGCGCGACGTGCTTTTCCTGCAGCTGCGATTCGAGCTCGATCAGGAACTTGTCGACAACGCGCAGAATGTGCTCCATGTCGAGCGCACCGAACTGCACGATCGCGTCGAGACGGTTGCGGAACTCCGGCGAGAACTGCCGGCGGATCGCCTCCATCGCGTCGGTCGCGTGGTTCTGCTGCACGAAACCGATCGTGCGGCGAGCCGCCTGCGTCGCGCCGGCATTCGTCGTCATGACGACGATGACGTTCTTGAAGTTCGCCTCGCGGCCGTTCGTGTCGGTCAGCGCGCCGCGGTCCATCACCTGCAGCAGGATGTTGAACACGTCAGGGTGCGCCTTCTCGATTTCGTCGAGCAGCAGCACGCAATGCGGATGCTTGACGATCTGCTCGGTCAGGAGGCCGCCCTGGTCGAAGCCCACGTACCCCGGCGGCGCGCCGATCAGGCGCGACACCGAATGCGCCTCCATGTACTCGGACATGTCGAAGCGGATCAGCTCGATGCCGAGCTGCAGCGCGAGCTGGCGCGTGACTTCGGTCTTGCCGACGCCGGTCGGGCCCGCGAGCAGGAAGCAGCCGATCGGCTTGGTCGGATTGCCGAGGCCCGAACGCGCCATCTTGATCGCGCTCGCCAGCGAGTCGATCGCCGGGTCCTGGCCGAACACGACCATCTTCAGGTTGCGGTCGAGATTGCGCAGCACGTCGCGATCCGACGCCGACACCTGCTTGGGCGGAATCCGCGCCATGCGCGCGACGATGAA
Source organism: Tahibacter soli (assembly GCF_025717065.2). Classification (GTDB taxonomy): domain Bacteria; phylum Pseudomonadota; class Gammaproteobacteria; order Xanthomonadales; family Rhodanobacteraceae; genus Tahibacter; species Tahibacter soli. The sequence continues at coordinate 64,253 of NZ_JAOVZO020000020.1, forward strand.
CTCGATTTCGGGCACGTCGACGACGGTCTTGCGCTCGTCCTCGGGCACGAGGCGCTGGCGCGCGCCGGCCTCGTCGATCACGTCGATCGCCTTGTCCGGCAGCAGCCGGTCGGCGATGTGCTTGACCGACAGGTCGACCGCGGCCTTCAGCGCGTCGTTGGTATATTCCACATTGTGATGTTGTTCAAAGCGCGAACGCAGCCCCTTCAGGATCTCGAAGCTGTCGGCGACGCTCGGCTCGACGATGTCGATCTTCTGGAAGCGGCGCGCGAGCGCGCGGTCCTTCTCGAAGATCGCGCGGTATTCCTGGAACGTGGTCGAGCCGATGCAGCGGATCTCGCCGGAGGCGAGCATCGGCTTGATCAGGTTCGACGCGTCCATCGTGCCGCCCGACGCGGAACCCGCGCCGATGATCGTGTGGATCTCGTCGATGAACAGGATCGCCTGCGGCTCTTTCTTGAGCTGCCCGATCACGGCCTTCAGGCGCTTTTCGAAATCGCCGCGATACTTCGTGCCCGCGACGAGCGCGCCGAGATCGAGCGCGTAGATCGTCGAATCCTTGAGCACAGCCGGCACGTCGTCTTCGACGATGCGCTTGGCGAGCCCTTCGGCGAGTGCGGTCTTGCCGACGCCGGCTTCGCCGACGTACAGCGGATTGTTCTTGCGCCGGCGGCACAGCACCTGGATGGTGCGTTCGACTTCCTCGGTGCGCCCGATCAGCGGGTCGATCTTGCCGGAGCGCGCGAGGTCGTTGAGGTTCGTCGCGAACTCGGTGAGCGGATTGCCCTTCGGTTCGCCGGCCTCCTCCGCTTCGCGTTCGCTGCCGCCGCCGCCCGGCTGCTGCTGCGGCTCGTGGCCGATCTTGGCGATGCCGTGCGAGATGTAGTTGACGACGTCCAGGCGCGTGATCTCCTGCTGCGACAGGAAGTACACCGCGTGCGAATCCTTCTCGCCGAAGATCGCGACGAGGACGTTCGCGCCGGTGACTTCCTTGCGGCCGGACGACTGCACGTGATAGACGGCGCGTTGCAGCACGCGCTGGAAGCCCAGCGTCGGCTGCGTGTCGCGCTCGTCGGACGGCGGCAGCACCGGAACGGTCTCCGCGATGATCGCCTTCAATTCTTTGCCGAGCTTGCCGATGTCGGCGCCGCAGGCGCGCAGCACGGCCGCCGCGGAAGGATTTTCGAGCAGCGCCAGCAGCAGGTGTTCCACGGTCATGAATTCGTGGCGCTGCTCGCGTGCTTCCTTGTAGCACTGGCCGATGGTGAGCTCGAGGTCTTTGCTGAACATGCCTTACCCCTGTATCAGGATGCGCACGAAATGGGGATCGCTCAATTTTTTTCCATGGTGCACAGCAACGGGTGATGGTTCGCACGTGAAAATTCGTTCACCTGGGTCACCTTCGTTTCGGCGACCTCGCGCGTGTACAGGCCGCAGACGCCGCGACCGCGCAAATGAACGTGCAGCATCACCTCGTGCGCACGCTCGTAAGCGAAGCCGAAGAACGACTGCAAGACGTGGACCACGAAGTCCATCGGGGTGTAGTCGTCGTTCAGCAGCAGCACCTGGTACATCGGCGGCCTTGCCGTCTCCGGCCGGGCCTCTTCGACGGCCAGACCGTGCTGTTGTTCCTGATGGTTGTCGGTGTTTCCGGACATCGTTGCCGCCGCTCCAATCCTGGCCCGAGTATAGCGCTGCTAGCTGGTGCCGGAGCCTCGATTTGCCAAGCCCCGCCGGGGATTCGCGCGCGCTCGTGTAACATCGCGCCGATGACCGACGAAATTCCGATGAACGGCGCCGACGAGGAGACCGTCTGGCGCCCGCATGTAACCGTAGCGACGATCGTGCCGGACGGGGGCCGCTTCCTGCTCGTGGAGGAAGACATCCGCGGGCAAATGCTGATCAACCAGCCCGCCGGCCACCTGGAGCCCGGCGAATCCCTGGTCGCCGCGGCCTGCCGCGAAACGCTCGAGGAAACCGGCTGGGAAGTGCGGCCCGACCACCTCGTGGCCGTGCAGCAATGGGTGCACCCGCGCTACGGCCGGCACTTCGTGCGTTTCACGTTTGCCGCGACCGCGCTCGCGCATCACGCCGATCGCCGGCTCGACGACGGTATTTGTGAAGTTTTGTGGCTCAAACGCGACGAAATCGCCGCCGCGTCGGCGCGCCTGCGCAGTCCGCTGATTCTGTCGAGCATCGACGCCTGGCTCGGCGGACAGCGGCTGCCGCTGTCGGCGCTCGCCTACGCCGCCGACGACGCGGGCTGATGGCCGGCGAACTCGTCATCGTCGGCGTGTCGGGCGGCGTCGACTCCTCGGTCGCCGCGCTGCTGCTCAAGCGCGCGGGCCGGCGCGTCGAGGCGATGTTCATGAAGAACTGGGAAGACGACGGCCGCTTCGGCGAATGCGACGCCGACCGCGACCGCCTCGACGCGCTCAAGGTGTGCGCCGCGCTCGACGTCCCGTTCCACACGCGCAATTTTTCCGGCGAATACTGGGACCAGGTGTTCACGCACTTCCTCGCCGAATACCGCGCCGGCCGCACGCCGAATCCCGACGTGCTGTGCAATCGCGAGATCAAGTTCCGCACGTTTCTCGACCACGCGCGAGAACTCGGCGCGGACAAGATCGCGACCGGCCACTACGCGCGCACGGACGTCGCCGACGGCCGCCACCGCCTGTTGCGCGGACACGACGGCAACAAGGACCAGAGCTATTTCCTGTACGCGCTCGGCCAGGCGCAACTCGCCGCGACCGAGTTTCCGGTCGGCGAACTGCCGAAACCGCAGGTGCGCGAACTGGCGCGCGCGGCGTCGCTGCCGACGCACGCGAAAAAAGATTCGACCGGCATCTGCTTCATCGGCGAACGCGATTTCCGCGCGTTTCTCGCGCAGTACATCCCGGCGCGACCCGGCGAGATGCGCACGCCGGACGGCCGCCTCGTCGGCGAGCACCAGGGCGCGATGTACTACACGCTTGGCCAGCGCCAGGGCCTGGGCATCGGCGGTCGCCGCGATTCGGCCGGCGAGCCGTGGTACGTGGTCGGCAAGAACGTCGAACGCAACGTGCTGATCGTCGCGCAAGGCAACGCGAACCGCTGGCTCGATTCGCATCGCCTCGTCGCCGGCGACGCGAGCTGGACCGCGGGCCACGCGCCGGCGCGGGAATTTCGCTGCACCGCCAAGACGCGCTACCGGCAGGCCGACCAGGCGTGCACGGTGCGCGTCGACGGCGACCGCGTCGACGTCGCGTTCGACACGCCGCAGCGCGCGGTGACACCGGGCCAGTCGGTCGTGCTGTACGACGGCGAGGAATGCCTGGGCGGCGCCGTGATCGGCGCGACCGACGCGCCCTACGGCGGCCTTGCGACCGCAACCGACCCATCAAGGATGAGTGCATGAACGAAGAACGCGTGATCGCCCTCGCGGGCCTGTTCCAGGCCGCGGGACTCGTGCGCTCGCTCGCCACGACCGGCAACTGCGACGCGGCCGCGCTGGAGGCGAGCGTCGGCAGCGTGCTGCGCCTGGACACCGAGGCGCCGGCGGACGCTTTCGGCGGCGTCGGCGGCGTGCGCTACGGGCTCGAAACGCTGATCGCGCAGATCGACGACGGCGCGCGCGACATCACGATCACGCAGATCGCGGTCGCCGTGCTGCGCCTGGAGCGCAAGCTCGCGCGGCGCCGCCCGATGCTCGAGGCGCTGCGCGAGGGCATCGTCGCGACGCAGCGCCAGGTCGACCACCTCGGCATCGTGCACGCCAGCGTGCTCGGCAAGCTGTCGGAACTGTACAGCACGACGCTTTCGACGTTGCGTCCGCGCATCGTGGTTTCGGGAAATCCGCTGTACCTGACCCAGTCGACGCACGTCGAACGCATCCGCGCGACGCTGCTGGCGGCCGTGCGCGCCGCGGTGATGTGGCGCCAGCTTGGCGGCAACCAGTGGCAGCTCGTGTTCAAGCGGCGCCAGTGCGCGATGCTCGCGCGCGGGCTGCTGGCGGGAAGCCAGCTGGGGCGCTGACCGCGGACGCCACTACGCCGAAGGTCGAACGCGACACCATTCCAGTCAAACGCGCGTTTGAGTCATAATAAGTCGATTTTTCGGGCGCCGGCCCATGCGGCGGTTCGTTCCGCTCCGCCGCGCGCCGACAACCCTTCAAGCCGCTGCACGCCAGGAGAACGGAATGAAAGACTCTTTGTCGACCCGCACCTCGCTCGAGGTCAATGGTCAGCGCTACACGATCGCGAGCCTCGCCAAGCTCGGCGAACGCTACAACCTGGCGCGCCTGCCGTTCTCGATGAAGATCCTCCTGGAGAACCTCCTGCGTCACGAGGACGGCCTCAACGTCACGGTCAAGGAAATCGAAGCCGTCGCGAACTGGGACGCGAAGAAGGAACCGGACACCGAAATCGCGTTCATGCCGGCGCGCGTCGTACTGCAGGACTTCACCGGTGTGCCGTGCGTCGTCGACCTCGCCGCGATGCGCGACGCGGTCGTCAAGCTCGGCGGCGAAGCCAGCCAGATCAATCCGCAGATTCCGTCCGAGCTGGTGATCGACCACTCGGTGCAGGTCGACGTGTTCGGCAAGGCCGAGGCGCTCGACCTCAACGGCAAGATCGAATTCGGCCGCAACATCGAGCGCTACAGCTTCCTGCGCTGGGGCCAGAGCGCGTTCGACAACTTCAAGGTGGTGCCGCCGAACACCGGCATCGTGCACCAGGTGAACCTCGAGAACCTCGCGCGCGTCGTGATGACGCGCAGCGCCGGCAACGACACCTGGGCGTTCCCGGACACCGTGTTCGGCACCGACTCGCACACGACGATGATCAACGGCATCGGCGTGCTCGGCTGGGGCGTCGGCGGCATCGAAGCCGAAGCCGCGATGCTCGGCCAGCCCTCGTCGATGCTGATCCCGCAGGTCGTCGGCTTCAAGCTGACCGGCAAGCTGCCCGAAGGCGCGACCGCGACCGACCTCGTGCTCACGGTCACGCAGATGCTGCGCAAGCACGGCGTGGTCGGCAAGTTCGTCGAGTTCTACGGCGACGGCCTCGACCATCTCGCGCTCGCCGACCGCGCGACGATCGCCAACATGGCGCCGGAATACGGCGCGACCTGCGGCATCTTCCCGATCGACGGCGAAGCGCTGAACTACCTGCGCCTGTCCGGCCGCGACGAAGCGCTGATCAACCTCGTGGAAACCTACGCGAAGGCGCAGGGCCTGTGGCGCGAAGCCGGCCAGGCCGACGCCGAATACAGCTCGACGCTCGCGCTCGACCTCGCCGACGTGAAGCCGTCGCTCGCCGGTCCCAAGCGCCCGCAGGACCGCGTGCTGCTCGAAAACGTCGGCACGAACTACCGCGACGCGTTGAAGCCGATGGCCGACGCGCGCGCGACGAAGACGAAGTCGGCGACGCCCGGCAGCGCGCAGGTCACCAAGGACGGCCAGACGTACACGCTGACCGACGGCGCGGTGGTGATCGCCGCGATCACGTCGTGCACGAACACGTCGAACCCGGCCGTGATGCTCGGCGCCGGCCTGCTCGCGCGCAACGCGGTGAAGAAGGGCCTGAAGGCGCAGCCGTGGGTCAAGACGTCGCTCGGACCGGGTTCGCTCGTCGTGACCGACTACCTCAAGAAGGCCGGCGTGCTCGCCGATCTCGAAAAGCTCGGCTTCTACGTCGTCGGCTACGGCTGCACCACGTGCATCGGCAACTCCGGCCCGCTGCCGGAAGAAGTGTCGGCGGGCGTCGCCGAGGGCGATCTCGTCGTCACGTCGGTGCTCTCGGGCAACCGCAACTTCGAAGGCCGCGTGCATCCCGAAGTGAAGATGAACTATCTCGCGTCGCCGCCGCTCGTCGTCGCCTACGCGCTCGCCGGCACGGTCGACATCGACCTGTCGAAGGATCCGATCGGGCACGACGAAACGGGCCATGCGGTGTTCCTGCGCGACATCTGGCCGACGAACAAGGAAATCGGCGACGTCATCGCCGCGACGGTCGGCCCGGAAATGTTCAAGAAGAACTACGCCGACGTGTTCAAGGGCGACAGCCGCTGGAACCAGATCGCCTCGCCCGTCGGCGAAATCTACGACTGGGACGGCGCGTCGACCTACATCAAGAACCCGCCGTACTTCGACGGCATGACCATGCAGGTCGGCAAGATCGAGGACATTCACGGCGCGCGCGTGCTCGGCCTCTTCGGCGACTCGATCACGACCGACCACATCTCGCCGGCCGGCGACATCAAGGCCACCTCGCCCGCCGGCGCGTTCCTGCAGGGCCGCGGCGTGCAGAAGGTCGACTTCAACTCGTACGGCTCGCGCCGCGGCAACGACGACATCATGGTGCGCGGCACGTTCGCGAACATCCGCATCAAGAACCTGATGCTCGGCGGCGAGGAAGGCGGCAACACCTACCACTACCCCGACGGCGCGAAGCTGTCGATCTACGACGCGGCCATGCGCTACAAGGCCGACGGCGTGCCGCTGGTCGTCATCGCCGGCAAGGAATACGGCACGGGTTCGTCGCGCGACTGGGCCGCCAAGGGCACGATGCTGCTCGGCGTGAAGGCGGTCATCGCCGAAAGCTTCGAGCGCATCCACCGCTCGAACCTCGTCGGCATGGGCGTGCTGCCGCTGCAGTTCAAGGACGGCGAAAACGCGCAGACGATCGGCCTGAAGGGCGACGAGGTGTTCGAGATCGCCGGCCTGAACGACGGCGCGGCGAAGGAGATCGAAGTCGTCGCGACCGGCCCCGCCGACGTCAAGCGCTTCACGGTCAAGGTGCTGCTGCTGACGCCGAAGGAAGTCGAATACTTCCGCCACGGCGGCATCCTGCCGTACGTGCTGCGTCAGCTGGCGCAGCAGCCGAAGGCGGCTTAAAAAGAAGCCCTCTCCCCCAACGCGCATGCGTTGGGGAGAGGGTCGGGTGAGGGGGCGACGTCGGAGTCTTCGTCGCGGTCGACGAAGTGCGCAGCTCCGCCCCCTCACCCTGCCCTCTCCCCCAAGCGAGCTTGGGGGAGAGGGTTCCGCGGCCGCCGCAGTATTTCTGCATTTTCCACATTCAAGCGTTGTACGCGCCGCCGCTACAACTGCTCCCACTCCGCACTGATGCACCGCCACTCCCCGCCGACGTCCTTCCAGCCGGTCGTGAACCGGTAGGCACCCCCGCGTTCGGGCAGCCAGCCCTCGCCGCTACCGCCGGTCAGCGTGGCCGTGACCGTCGCCGTGGCACGCTTGTCGAACAGCGCCACGTCGATGGGCCCGAGCGTCACGCCGACCGCCTCGTTGCGCAGAAACTGCGCGCGCATCAGGTTGTGCAGTTGGGCGCGGTCGACCGAGCCCTTGCTGCCGGTGAAATCGTCGGCGACGTACCGCATGAACGTTCTGGGCTCGCGCGCCTCGACCGCCTTCTGCATCGCCGCGATCGCCTCGCGGATGCGCTGCTCCTCCGGCGTGCGCGCGCACGCGGCGGCCAGGAGCAGCGCCAGAACGGCCAATCCTCTTGAAAAAAGACGCGAAAGCGGCATTGTCGACTCTCTATCGAACCTCGAACACCCCGATTTGCGCATAGCCGCCGGTCTCGCTGCAATGCGGCTTGCCGCGTTTTCTCGCGCTGTGCTCCAATCGGAACCGCATCCGTCGCCCGCCAGCGGCGATTCCGACAGCCGAACGAACCGCAAGAGGTCAACAGTACGATGAGCATTCAGCGCCCCTGGCTTTCGAGCTATCCGGCCGGCGTGCCGGCGCAGGTCGACCTCGACGAGTTCAGTTCGGTCGTCGCGGTGCTCGAATCGGCGTGCGAGCGCTTTCGCCACCGTCCGGCGTTCTCGAATCTCGGCAAGGTGCTCAGCTACGACGACGTCGACCGCCTGAGCAGGCAGTTCGCGGCGTTCCTCACCGGCGACCTGGGCTTGAAGAAAGGCGACCGCGTCGCGCTGATGATGCCGAACGTGCTGCAGTATCCGATCGCGATCTTCGGCGTGCTGCGCGCGGGCCTCGTCGTCGTCAATACGAACCCGATGTACACCGCGCGCGAACTCAAGCACCAGTTGAACGACTCGGGCGCTTCGGCGATCGTCGTGCTCGACAACTTCGCGCATACCGTCTCCGAAGTGCTGCGCGACACGTCCGTCAAGCACGTCGTGACCACCGCCGTCGGCGACCTTCTGAATTTCCCGAAGTCGTTCATCGTCAACTTCGTCGTCAAGCACGTGAAAAAGAAGGTGCCGGCGTTCGACATTCCCGGCGCGATCCGCTTCGCGGACGCGCTCGCGCGCGGCGCGAAGCAGACGTATCGCAAGGCCGATCTCAACCACGACGACATCGCGTTCCTGCAGTACACCGGCGGCACGACCGGCGTCGCCAAGGGCGCGATGCTCACGCACGGCAACCTCGTGGCGAACATGCAGCAGGCGTCGCTGTGGATCGGCGTCAACGTCAAGCCCGGCGAAGAGGTCATCATTACCGCGCTGCCGCTGTACCACATCTTCGCGCTGACGGCGAACGGCCTCGTCTTCATGAAGTTCGGCGGCCTCAACTACCTCATCACCGACCCGCGCGACATGCCGGCGTTCGTCAAGGAAATCTCGAACCTGAAGTTCACCGCGATCACCGGCGTCAACACGCTGTTCAACGGCCTGCTCAACACGCCGGGCTTCGACAAGGTCGACTTCTCCGCGCTGCATCTGACGCTCGGCGGCGGCATGGCCGTACAGCGCGCGGTCGCCGAACGCTGGAAGAAGGTCACCGGCGTGCCGCTGGCCGAAGCGTACGGCCTGACCGAAACCTCGCCGGCCGCCTGCATCAATCCGCTCGACATTCCCGACTACAACGGCTCGATCGGCCTGCCGATTCCGTCGACCGACGTGTCGATTCAGGACGACAACGGCGTGCAGCTCGGCTACGGCGAAATCGGCGAGCTGTGCGTGAAGGGCCCGCAGGTCATGAAGGGCTACTGGAACCGGCCCGAGGAAACCGCGAAGGTGCTCACGCCCGACGGTTGGCTGCACACCGGCGACATCGCGCGGATGGACGAGAAAGGCTACTGCTACATCGTCGATCGCAAGAAGGACATGATCCTCGTGTCGGGCTTCAACGTGTACCCGAACGAAGTCGAAGACGTCGTCGCGCTGCACCCGGGCGTGCTCGAGGTCGCGGCGATCGGCGTGCCGGACGAGAAATCCGGCGAGGCGGTCAAGATCTTCGTCGTGCGCAAGGACCCGAAGCTCACCGAAGCCGATCTGCGCGCGCACTGCAAGGAAAACCTGACCGGCTACAAGCTGCCGCGCTACATCGAGTTCCGCGATTCGCTGCCCAAGAGCAACGTCGGCAAGATCATCCGGCGCGAACTGCGCGACGGGCCGGTAAAGGCCGCGACGGCCGCCTGAGCGCGCCGCCCCCGCCCGAACGAAAAAACCCGCCGGAAGGCGGGTTTTTTCGTTCGGTTTCGCGCAGCGATCAGCGCCGGTAGGACTCCAGCGAATCGGCATAGCCGCCGAGCAGATCCCACAAAGGGACCTCCTTCTCGGCCGGAATGCGCGCATAGGCGAAACCGACGGATTCTTCGGTGACGCGCGCGACGGTCGCTTCGAGATGGATGTTGAGTTCGTCGCCGATCATCATGTCGAGCACGAACAGGTCGCCGGCCTTGCCGGCGAAGTCGTCGGGGCGGCGCACGAGCACGCCGGTCGCGGAGATGTCTTCGAGTTCGCTCGACCAGGCGTCGCCTCCGTGCATCATCAGCACGGCGGAACGAATTTTCATGCGCGCCGGGCGCATGCCTGATTGCGTCTTCGCTTCATTCATCATGAGCATCCTGCAACCCCCTGTGTCTGAACCTTTTAGCGGAGCATCGCGCCAAAATCAATCAACGCTCAATCACAAATCGTGCCATGCATCCCGGAATCCCGGGCGAGCCTGCGCTAAGCACGCCAATCGCGCGTCAAGACGCGCCGCCGTCGGGCGAACCGCTCCGGCGCGTCTTCAACGCGGCGCCGCGCGTCAGGCTGCCGCCGCCGAAACGCCGGTTGATCGCATCGGCGACGACGTCTTTTTCGCGCCCTTCGTCAGCATCGAACAATACCGATTGCGGCTCCGCGCCAAAGCCTGACAGGCCGATGCCGATCAGCCGCAGCCGCGGTCGTTCCTGCGCGTTCCACCAGTCGCGCAGCAGCGCGCGGCCGGTCTGGTAGATCGTGTCCGTCGCGTCGGTCGGCGCCGGCACGCGCGCCTGCCGCGTATGCGTCTCGAACGGCGGCTTGCGCAGCTTGACGGTCACCGTGCGGCCGGCGAGATCGTGCGCGCGCACGCGCTCGCCGACGCGTTCGGCGAGGCGCGCGAGCCACGCGCTCGCCTGGTCGAACGTCGCAAGATCGGTCTCGAACGTCGTTTCGGCGCTGATCGACTTTTCTTCGACGTCGGATTCGACCGGGCGCTCGTCGAGCCCGCGCGCCAGACGCTGCAGCTGCGCGGCATGATTGCCGAGCGCCTGCGCGAGCCGGCGCGGATCGGCACCACGCAGTTCGCCGACCGTGCGGATGCCGATGCGGTGCAGCGCCGCTTCGGCCACCTTGCCGACCGTCCACATACGCCCGACCGGCAGCGGATCGAGCACGGCCTGCGCCGTTTCCGGCGTGACGCGCAGAAAACCGTCGGGTTTGGACAGCTCGCTCGCGAGTTTCGCCAGCAGCTTGTTGTGCGCCATGCCGACCGACGCATCGAGCCCGGTGCGCGCGCGGATTTCGCGTTTGAGATAGCGGCCGATCGTTTCGACGTCGCCGAACAGGCGCAGGCTCGCCGTGACGTCGAGAAACGCCTCGTCGAGCGACAGGCCTTCGATTTCCGGGGTGACCTCGCCGAACACCGCGAACACCTGTTCCGACACCTCGCGATAGCGCGCCATGCGCACAGGCACGAAGATCGCGTGCGGGCACAATCGCTTGGCTTCGAGCGTCGGCATCGCCGAACGCACGCCGTAGGGCCGCGCCTCGTAGCTCGCGGTCGACACGACGCTGCGCCGGCCGAGCTCACCGACGACGACCGGCTTGCCGCGGAGCGCCGGATCGTCGCGCTGTTCGATCGCCGCGTAGAACGCGTCCATGTCGACGTGGATGATGGCGCGCTGCATGCGCGCATTCTGCCACGCGGGCCCCGCCGCTTACGCGATCGCCGCGTCGACGATGCGCTGCGCCTCGCTCACGAGTTCGGCCAGATGCGCCTCGCCCTTGAAGCTCTCGGCGTAGACCTTGTAGATCGCCTCGGTGCCCGAAGGCCGCGCGGCGAACCAGCCGCTCGCGCTTTCGACCTTGATGCCGCCGATGCCCGCGCCGTTGCCCGGCGCGCGATCGAGCACGCGCACGATCGGCTCGCCGGCCAGTTCGCGAATCGCGATCGCTTCCGGCGCGAGCTTGCCGAGCGCGCGGCGCTGCTCGAGCGTCGCCGGCGCGTCGATGCGCGTCGCGGCCGGCGCGCCGAGCGCGTCGGTCAGCGCGCGATACGCCGCGGCCGGATCGCGGCCGCTGCGCGCCGTCATCTCCGCGGCGAGCAGGCCCGCGATGATGCCGTCCTTGTCGGTCGACCACGCGCCCCCGCCCTTGCGCAGGAAGCTCGCGCCGGCGCTCTCCTCGCAACCGAAGCCGAGCCAGCCGTCGACCATGCCCTCGACGAACCATTTGAACCCGACCGGCACCTCGTACAGCCGCCGTCCCAGCCGCTGCGCGACGCGGTCGATCAGCGCGCTCGACACGAGCGTCTTGCCGACCGCGGCATCCGTGCGCCATTGTGGACGATGCCGAAAAAGATAATCCACGCACACGCAGAGAAAGTGATTGGCGGGCATGAGCCCGGCGCTTCCCGCGACGACGCCGTGGCGGTCGTGGTCGGTGTCGCACGCGAAGGCGACGTCGTAGCGGCCGGCCAGGTCGATCAGCCGCCGCATCGCGTACGCCGACGACGGATCCATGCGCACGCGGCCGTCCCAGTCGAGGCTCATGAAACGGAACGTCGGATCGACCGCGTTGCTGACGACGTCGAGCGCGATGCGATGGCGCTCGGCGATGCGCGTGAAGTAGTTGACGCCGGCGCCGCCGAGCGGATCGACGCCGAGCTTGAGTTGCGAGCCGCGGATGACGTCGAAATCGATGACGTCCTCGAGATCGTCGACGTAGGCGCCGAGGAAGTCGTGCTCTCGCGTCGTCGCGGCGCGGCGCGCCCGCGCGTAGGGCATGCGTGTCACGCCCGCGAGACCCGCGGCGATCAGTTCGTTCGCGCGGTTCTGGATCGCGCCGGTGACGTTCGTGTCGGCCGGTCCGCCGTTCGGCGGGTTGTATTTGAAACCGCCGTTGTCCGGCGGGTTGTGCGACGGCGTGATCACGATGCCGTCGGCGAATCCGTCGGTACGACCGCGGTTGTACGTCAGGATCGCGTGGGAGATCGCCGGCGTCGGCGTGTATTCGTCGCCGGCCGCGATGCGCACCTCGACGCCGTTGCCGGCCAGCACCTCGAGCGCGCTCGCGAACGCCGGCGCCGACAGCGCGTGCGTATCGAAGCCGAGAAACAGCGGGCCTGCGATTCCCGCGCCGCGCCGCCACTCGGAAATCGCCTGGCTGATCGCCACGACGTGCGTCTCGTTGAAGCTGCCCTCGAACGCGTTGCCGCGATGGCCCGACGTGCCGAACGCGACGCGCTGCGCCGCTTCGCCCGGATCGGGCGCGAGCGCGTAGTACGCGGTGACGAGGCGCGGGATGTCGACCGCGGGCAGTTCGGTCGCCGGCTTGCCGGCCAGGGGGTGCAGCTGACTCATCGGAAACTCGCGCGAGGAAGGCCGCGCGACGATAGCGCAGCGCGCGCGAACCGCGAAGCGGGTCGCGATGCGCCATTGTCCACTTCGCCTCGCGGGCAAGTCTTGACGAAGCGCGCGCCGCTGGCCACGCTCGCGGCATGACCATTCGTCTTGAAGTCCATCCCGACAATCCGCAGGCCCGCCTGATCGCACAAGCGGTCGCCGTGCTCGACAAGGGCGGACTCGTCGCCTACCCGACCGATTCGGGGTACGCGCTCGGGTGGCGGCTCACCGCGCAATCGGCGCAGGAACGGGTCGTACGGCTGCGAGGACTGGACAGCAGGCATAATTTCACCTTAGTCTGTCGTCACTTGAGTGAGGTCGGCGCCTACGCCCGCATGCATGACGCGGCGTTCCGGCTGGTCCGATCCCTGACTCCCGGCCCCTATACCTTCATTCTGCCCGCGGCGGCCGACGTTCCGCGGCACCTTAAGCAGATCAAGAAGAAATCCGTGGGCGTTCGCGTACCGGACCATCGCGTGGCGCTGGCACTGGTCGAAGCATTGGGCGAGCCGCTGTCGAGCTCGAGTCTGATACTTCCGAACGTCGACATGGCAGGCTGGGAAGTCGACGACCTGTACGAGCATGCGGCCAATGCCGTCGATCTGTTCATCGACAGCGGTTTCTGCGGCAACGAACCGACGACCGTGATCGATCTCGTCGACGACACGCCCAAGCTCGTACGCAAGGGGAAAGGCGAAGTTCCTTTCGCCGAATGATCCAAAGCGTCGCCGCAGCGGCCGAACGAGCCGCCGCACGACGCCGCAAAGCCCGTCCAGCCGCAGAATCGGCGGACCGGGGCACCCCGCGTCCAGGGAAACCGGGGTAAAGAACCGTTACGCGGCGTTGCGCCGCAGCCTGCCGCGGTGAGCGCGGCGACCAGCGAGAGATCAGCGCTTCTTCATGAGCACCGAGCCTGCCGAGCAACTCGCGACCAGCGAGGGTCAAGGCATTTTTCAGCCCGTCCCGCAGCAGCAGGAAATGCCGCTTGCGATGGTCAAGGGCCAGCCAGTGCTGGAGATGCCGCAGGATTTGTACATCCCGCCGGACGCGCTCGAGGTGATTCTCGAGGCGTTCGAGGGGCCGCTGGACCTCCTGCTGTACCTGATACGCCGCCAGAACCTCGACATCCTCGACATACCGGTCGCCGAAATCACGCGCCAGTACGTCGACTACATCGAGCTGATGCAGAACCTGAAACTCGAACTCGCGGCCGAATACCTCGTGATGGCCGCGATACTCGCCGAGATCAAATCGCGCCTGCTGCTGCCGCGACCGCCGGAAGCCGAGGGCATCGAAGAAGACCCGCGCGCCGAACTGATCCGGCGTCTGCAGGAGTACGAACGCTTCAAGAAGGCCGCCGCCGACATCGATGCGCTGCCGCGCCTGGAACGCGACATCGCGCCGGCCTCGGCGTTCGTGCCCGACCGCAACGTGATCCGCCTGCCGCCGCCGGTGGAACTGAAAGAACTGCTGCTGGCGCTCAAAGACGTGCTGCGCCGCGCCGACCTCACCGGCCATCACGAAATCCAGCGCGAGGCGCTGTCGGTGCGCAATCGCATGAGCGACGTGCTCGGCACGCTCGGCGACGGCCAGTTTCACGACTTCACGAGCCTGTTCAACGTCGAGGAAGGCCGTCGCGGCATCGTCGTGACGTTCCTGGCGATGCTCGAACTTGCGAAGGAAACCCTGATCGAGATCGTGCAGAACGAAGTGCCGGGCCCGATCTACCTGCGCTCGCTCGCGGCCGACGCGGGTCCGGGCGACGACTACAGCGCCGACGACGTCGCCGCGGAAACGGAAGCGAGTTGATGGATCCACAACTGCTCAAGCGCGTGATCGAGGCCGCCCTGCTCGCCGCGGGCCAGCCTTTGTCGGTGACCCAGCTCGGCGCGCTGTTCGCCGACACCGAGAGCGTGACGCACGGAGATCTCGCTCGCGCGCTCGAGGAGCTCGCCGCCGACTGCGCCGAGCGCGGCGTCGAACTGAAAGAAGTGGCCTCGGGCTTTCGCTACCAGGTGCGCGAGGACGTGCACGCCTGGGTCGCGCGCCTGTGGACCGAACGCCAGACGAAGTATTCGCGCGCCTCGCTCGAAACGCTCGCGCTGATCGCGTATCGCCAGCCGATCACGCGCGCCGAGATCGAACAGATCCGCGGCGTCGCCGTGTCGTCGTCGATCATCAAGACGCTCGAAGAGCGCGAATGGGTGCGCGTCGTCGGCTACCGCGACGTCCCCGGCCGCCCCGCGCTGTTCGGCACGTCGCGCGCGTTTCTCGACTATTTCAACCTGAAATCGCTCGACGAGCTGCCGCCGCTGGCCGAAGTGCGCGACCTCGACGAATACGACCCGCAACTGGCGCTCGCGCCGGTCGCGGTCGGCGACGCGCCGCCGCCGGCCGAAGCGATCGATGCGGCCAACGACGCCGATGCGGCGACGTCGGACGAAAACGCGGCGGCCGAAGCAGCCGCAACGCCGGACGAAACCGCGGCGACGGAAGAAACCGCGGCGACGGAAGAAACGGCGGCGACCGACGAGACCGCGCCGCCGGACGACGACGCCGCGTCCGAAACCGACGCCGGCGGCGACGAGGAAGAAGACGCCGCGCCAAGCGCTTCGGCCGCGCCGGCCGCGGAAGAAAATGACGATTTGTACGATAATGAAGAAAGCAACTGGTCCGACGCCGGCGCCGACGAAGGCGTCGTAGATCGCGACGAGACGACCGGCGACGACGCCGGCGACGATTCCGAACCGCCCACCGATTCCCACCCGGACGACGCCGGCAATGCCGCCGGCGGTCCCGACCCCACGACGTCCGACGACGTCCCGGAGCACACTGCATGACCGCGTCACCGCGCCGCACCCTTACCCTGAAACGTACCGCCCCGGCCGACGCCGCACCCGGCGTCGAAGAGCGCCTGCACAAGGTGCTCGCCAACGCGGGCCTGGGTTCGCGCCGCCTGCTCGAACAGCGCATCCAGAGCGGCGAAATCGCCGTCAACGGCGAAACCGCGACGCTCGGCATGAGCGTGAAAAGCGGCGATCGCGTCGAACTCGACGGCAAGCTGTTCGTCGTGATCCGCGACGACGCCGAGCACGCGCAGGTGCTGATCTACAACAAGCCCGAAGGCGTCGTGACGACGCGGGAGGATCCCGAAGGCCGCCCGACCGTGTTCGAGCAGCTGCCGCGCCTGAAAGGCCAGCGCTGGATCGCCGTGGGCCGCCTCGACATCAACACCACCGGCCTTTTGCTGCTGACCACCGACGGCAACCTCGCCAACGCGCTGATGCACCCGTCGAGCGAGATCGAGCGTGAATACATCTGCCGCGTGCACGGCGAAGTGCCCGACGAGGTGCTCGAGCGCCTCAAGGCCGGCGTCGACCTCGAAGACGGTCCGGCGCATTTCGACGAGATCGCGGTGATCAGCCGCAGCGGCAGCCATTCGTGGTTCCGCGTCGTGATCCGCGAGGGCCGCAACCGCGAAGTGCGCCGCCTGTGGGACGCGCTCGGCTTCCTCGTGAGCCGGTTGAAACGTGTACGTTACGGCAATGTGGAATTGCCGCGACCGCTCAAGCGCGGCAACTCGCAGGAACTCGACGCCGACCAGGCGAAATCGCTGCGCCAGCTGTGCGGTGCCACCGACGCCGAGCCGACGCTGACGCTGCAGGCCGTGATCCACCAGCGCCGGGCAGCGCCGCCGACGAACGAATACCGCCCCGCGCCGCGCGCGGCGCAGGCCTGGACCGGCGTCGACCGCGGCGAGGCGCGCGAACTGACGCGCTTCGACCGCGTACGCGACGAGGCGCCGGGCCGTCCGGGCGGCCGGCGCAAGCCGGGCGGCGGCGGCGGCGGTCGCATGGTCAACGGCAACGTCGACCGGCCGCAGCGCCGTTCGGGTCCGGGTGCGGGCGCGGGTGCCGGCGCGCGCAAGCGCCGCGGTGCGGCGCCGGGCCAGGAGGTGTTCATTCCGAAAACCTGGTCGGCCGGCGATGAAATGGCGCGGCCGGCTCGCGGCGGTCCCGGTGGCCCGGGCGGACGTCCCGGCCAGGGCCGCGGCGGTCGTCCCGGTCAGGGTCAGGCGCCGCGCGGCGGCGCCGGTCGCGGCGACGCGCCGCGTCCGTGGGGCGATGCCGGCGGCAACGCCGAACGTCGCGGCGGCGGCGCGCGCGGTCCCGGCGGCGGCCAGTCGGCGTACGGCGGCCCGCGCGGCGGCAGCGGCAATCGCGCCGAGCGCGGCGAACCGAACGGCAATCGCGGCACGTACGGCGAACGCGGCAACAGCTACGGCGAACGCGGCAACTTCGGCAATCGCGCCGGCGGCGGTGCGGGCGGCGGAAACGCCTATGCCGGCAACCGCGGCGGCGGCAGCGGCAATCGCGCACCGGGCGGCGGCGGCAATCGCGCGCCGGGCGGCGACCGCCGCGGCCCGGGCCCGGGCCCGGGTGCCGGCCGGTCGCCGGGCGGCAACCGCCACGGCGGCGGCAATCGCGGCGGCGGCGGTCAGCGCGGCGGCAACCGCTGACGCGCGCCCGGCGCGTCGTCCGGTTCGCCGGACGGACGCGCCGAACCAGGCCCATAAAAAACGGCGAGGCCGCAAGGCCTCGCCGTTTTGCGTTTTACGCGGGTCGATCCGCCGCGATCGCGGCTTCGTCATGGGCGGCGCGGACGTCCAGTCCGCGCATGACGATGCGCTTCAACCGCCGCGGACGCCGCCCCTCGTCCGCAATGGTCAGTCGAGCTTGAGCGACTTCTTGGTCTTTTCGCGACGATTGGATTCTTTCGCGCGATATTCGTCTTCGCAGCTGCCGCGCTCGACCATCACGCAGTCGAGGTATTCGCTGACTTCCACGAGCGCCGCGCGAATCGCCTTGCCGGCCGGCGTGTTCTTTTCCGACGCGAGCGCGCCGCCGAAACCGCCGCGGAACACGCCGACGGAGACGCCACCGCCCGACGCGCGGCCTTCGACCGTACGCGAGAAGTCGATGTCGCCGGTCGTCGCGTTGACGACGCGGATGTCGACCGCGAGATACGCCTCGCTCTTCTTGCCGCCGAGCGAAATGCCCTTGAAGCTGATGCCGCCGCCGGTCGAGGCGGTGTTTTCCTCGTACGCCGTGACGGTGCCCATGACCAGATAGTCGGCGCCGGTGAGCTTGCCGATCTGGGCGCCGGTACCGGAACGCACGCGGCCCGAAGCGGCGAGATTCTGTTCTTCGAGCACCGATTCGAGCTTCTGGCGCTCGACGACCTTGAAATTGCCGCTCGACGCGAGTTCGTTCGACAGCATGCCCGAGAGTTCCCAGCCCACGCCGCCGCGCCACCAGCCGGCCGACGTCTCGTTCTTGAACTCGGCCACGCCGATCACCGGCTTGCCGCCGCCGGCGGCGAGCGCCGGACCCGTCAACACGGCACCGGCCACGGCCAATGCCACGCCCCACAACACCTTCTTCATTGCTAGCTCCTTGAACAATGCGGATAACGGCTGCCGCCCGCGCCCGGCCCGCCGGCGGAGCCGGACGGTCGACGCGGGTTTCTCGCTGAGTCGCCCTTACAACGAGTGTTGACATTCTAGCGAGCCCGCGCCGGAACTCGCCACCGTCGGGCCTCGACCACCGAACGAGGCGGCGGACCGAACCCGAACATGCCGACAGCCCTGCCCTGGAATACGTCAAACGGCGGAAAATCGCGTCATCGTCCTTTCAGACGCCCGGGGCACGACGGCACCGCCGCTCCCGGCCGATCGGCGCTCCATGCGAACAAAGTCACTATTTTTCATGTAACTATTTTTACAAAGCATTCGACGCTATGCGCGACAGCGCGACGCACGTCGAGTTCCCGCAAGAATCTCCGAGAAGATGAAGCACGGTTCACGCGATTAACCCCGCTGCAACGGCCGGTTAACCGGATCTGCACACGCAATCCGTAAGCTCGCGTATGTTTCGCCATCCCAAGGAGAACGCCATGCGCACATTGCGCACTCTGGAAACTCGTGCACTCGGATACGCCATCGAGCGCGTCGACGAACGCGACCATCTCGGCACCGTGCGCGCGAGCTGGTACGAAGTGCTCAGCCCGCAGGACGGCAGCGTGATCGGCACCGCCGCCGACCGCGCGACCGCCGAACGCGTCGTCATCTCGCGCGAACTCGACATCGCGCGCCGCGCCGTCGCCTTGAACGCCGCCGGTATCGCCGCCTGATCCGACCTCCTTCGCGCGGCCGGCGGACGCCAGCCCGCGCGCTTGCTCCGCGGCACGCGAGCCGGCACAGTGACGGCCTTTCCGCCGGCCGGCCCGTCATGAGCGCGTGCACCCTGTACTACAACCCCGACTGCTCCAAGTGTCGCGGCGCGCTGGAGCTGCTCGAAGGCCGCGGCATCGCGCCGCACATCGTGCGCTATCTCGACGCGCCGCCCGATGCGGCGGCGCTCGAACGCCTCGTCGGCCTGCTCGGCGGCAACGCGCGCGTGCTGCTGCGCGCCGACGAGCCGGAATATGGCGCGCTCGGCCTCGACGACCCCGGGCTCGACAACGCCGCGCTGATCGCCGCGATCGTGGCGCATCCGCGGCTGCTGCAGCGGCCGATCGTCGTCGCCGGCGGCAAGGCCGCGATCGGCCGCCCGCCGCAGCGCGTGCTCGACATTTTCTGAGAACGCCATGGACAAACTGCAGGCAATGCAACTGTTCGTGCGCGTGGTCGAATCGGGCAGCTACACCGCCGCGGCCGACCAGATGGAAATCTCGCGCGCGCTCGCGAGCAAGCTCGTGCAAGGCCTCGAAGACCAGCTCGGCGTGCGCCTGCTGCATCGCACGACGCGCAAGCTGAGCCTCACCGAAGCCGGCGAAAACTACTACCAGCGCGTCAGCGACATCCTGTCGGAACTCTCGCTCGCCGAGGCGCAAGCCGCCGAACTGCAGGCGGAACCGCGCGGGCGCCTGCGCGTCGCCGCGCCCATGTCGTTCGCGATCCACCATCTCGGCCCCGCGGTCGCCGAATTCCAGCAGCGGCATCCGCGCATCGAACTCGAACTCAACCTCAACGATCGCCAGGTCGACCTCGTCGACGAAGGCTTCGACTTGGCGATCCGCATCGCGCGCCTCGCCGACTCGAGTCTCGTCGCGCGCCGCATCACGCCGTGCCGGCTCGTGCTGGTCGCATCCCCGGCGTATCTCGCGCGGCACGCGCCGCTCGTCGAACCCGAACAGCTGTCGCAACACAATTTCTTGAGTTATACATTGACGCCGCGCAACGAGATATTTCTGGCGCGCGAGCACGAGCGCCGCACGATCCCGGTCGCCGGCGGCCTGCGCGTCAACAACGGCGACGTCATCGCGCAGGCCGCGGCGGCGGGTCTCGGCATCTGCCTGTCGCCGACGTTCCTCGCGTGGAAGCTGCTCAAGAACGGCGACCTCGTACGGGTGCTGCCGGGCTGGGAAATTCCGGACATCGCGGTGAACGCGGTCTATCCCGCCGGCCGCGCGGTGCCGGCGAAAACGCGCAGCCTGATCGACTTTCTCGTCGAGCGTTTCGGCCCCGAGCCGTACTGGGACCGCTGACGCGACGCTTGCGCTCGCCTCGGCTTCGGGCGTATTACGAAGGCCCGCAATGACCCACGTCGGAGCGTATCCATGCCGGTACGACAGGATCGCCGCCAGTTCCTGAAAACAACGCTGGTGGCGGGCATCGCCGTGACGATCGCCTCGCCCGGCAACTCGGCGCTCGCAGCGCTGCTCGAACGCGAGAACCTGCGCCCCGCGCCCTGGAATCCGAAAGACGGCAGCCTGCGCTACCGCGTCGACGCGACGGCGAAAGCCTGCGGCGACAAGCTGTTCGCGTACGACATGCGCGCGCGCAACCTCCCCGGCTGGCCGAAGGACCAGGCGCACGCGATGCTGCTGCGCGTCACGCGCGCCGACCGCGTCTACGCCGGTTTCGATCTCGCCGCGCTCGGCGAGGAACTCAAACCCGACCGCATCGTCACCGCGGCCGATCTCGCCAAGGACGGGTTGAAGTTCCCGCCGTTCTACGGCGACGACCTGCTGCTGCCCGAGGGCAAGACGCCGGCCTATCTCGGCCAGGCCGTCGCGATCCTCGTCTGGCACGACTTCGCGCGCTACCGCTTCGCCAAGAACGCGCTGAAGTTTCGCGACGACACGATCCGCTGGGGCGACGAAACCGGGCCGCTCGAACGCGATCCGTGGGCCGCGTTCCGCTACGTGCGCGTCGGCGGCGAAACGCCGTTCGACGACGATCGCTACTCAACACTCAAGGACACCGTAGTTTTTCCGGGCGGCTACAAGAAACAGCTGCCGCAGTGGCCCGAAGCGCTCGCCGGCGGCAAGCTCGGCGAGCAAGGCATGGCGCACGCGCAGGCGATGGCGCGCGAACTCGACGCGCCGCCGGCCGACTGGCTCGTGCTCGCGCGCGACTACGCGACGCAGTCGATCGACACGGCCGCGCTCGAACCCGACAACGCGAACGGCTGGTACGACGCGGCGAACGCCACGCTGCATCTCATCGTCGCCTCGCAGTCGCCGCAGGAAGTCGCCGAGGAATGCGCCAAGCTCATGGCCGCGAGCCGCACCGGTGCGAAACGTCTCGTGCTGCACCCGTGCTACACGGTCGGCTACGGTTCGAAGGACCACACTCACATGCCGTTCTACGGCTTCGCCGCGTCGTTCTACGGCGACGGCCGGCCGGTGCGCCTCGCCAACGATCGCTACGAGCAGTTCCAGTCGAGCCTGAAGCGCCACGCGTTCTCGATGAAGTACCGCGTGGCGGTCGAGCGCAAGACCGGAAAGATCCAGATTTTCACCGCCGACATGCAGGGCAACGGCGGCGGTCGCTGCAACTTCTCGCCGTCGGTCGCGCTGGTCGCGGCGACCGCGGCGCAATCGATCTACTACGTTCCGCGCAGCGACATGGCGAGCACGGCGCTCGCCACGCGCGCGCTCGACGCGGGTTCCGCGCGCGGCTACGGCACGTTGCAGAGCATGGCGGCGACCGAGATGATCGTCGACGAGATCGCGCACGAGCTCGGGCTCGACGCGATCGACCTGCGCCTCGCGAACGTGCTCAGGACCGGCATGAAGAACACGCAGGGCGCGATTCCCGGCGGCGCGCTGCGCGCCGACGAAGTGCTCGAAAAAGCACGCGCGCATCCGTTGTGGAAAGATCGCGCGGCCCGCAAGGCCGACTACGAAAACAGGCATCCGGGCCGTCGCTACGGCGTCGGCTTCGCCTGCGTGCAGAAGGATTTCGGCACCGGCGCGGAAGCCGCGTTCGCGCAGGTGGAAGTGTCCAGGGAGGGAAAAATCCGACTGCGCCACATCGCGGTCGAGATCGGCACCGGCATGACGTCGAGCCAGTCGGTGCTGTGCGCGCGCTGGTTCGGCCGGCCGGCCGACGCGGTGGAAACGGCGCAGACCGACTGGTCCGACCTGCCGCTCGTCGCCACGCACGATCCGTGGCTGATGCAGCAGGACGTCCAGGACAAGCAGGAGAAGAACCCGCGCTGGACGCCGCACCTGGCGACGCCGACGAGCGCGAGCAATTCGGCGTATTTCTACGGCCATGCGACGAGCGAAGCGGCGCGGCTCGTGTTCAACCATGGCCTGTGGCCGGCCGCGCTCGCGCTATGGGGCCGCGGCTACGGCGGCGGCCAGCTCGCGCCGCTTGCGGTGCGCCGCGAGGACGCGCGCTGGGTCGACGGCAGGCTCACCGCCGGCGGCCTCGCGCCGCTGACGCTCGAGGCGATCGTCGCGCACGCATACGAGGCGGGCCTCGTCACCGGCGCCGTCGTGCACACGTTCAACCGCTGGCAGTGGGCCGAGGCCGAGTTCCCGCTCGACGGCGCGGCCGAGCGCCTGCCCGTCGACGCGCTCGCGCTGCGCTACGGCGACGGCGCGAAGGCGACGACGCCGAACGGCTACCGCGTCGTCGACCGCAGCCGCGTGTTCTATCCGCCGGCGCAGCGCAACAACGCCGGCGTGACCTACTACAGCGCGATCGGCACGCTCGTGGAACTCGCGGTCGAACGCGCGAGCGGCAAAGTGCATTTGTTGAACCACCACTCGATCCTCGAATGCGGCAACGCGATCGTGCCCGAACTCGTCTCGGGCCAGCTGCAGGGCGGCATCGCGATGGGCATCGGTCACGCATTGCACGAATTCCTGCCGCTGTACGAGGACGGCCCCGGCAACGGCACGTGGAACTTCAACCGCTACACGCTGCCGCGCGGCAGCGACGTCGCGGTGTGGACGCAGACCGGCGAAGTGCTGCCGGCGCTGTCGGAAACCGATCCGCCCAAGGGCATGGCCGAGGTCGTGATGATTCCGATCGTCGGCGCGATCGTGAACGCAGTGCACCACGCCACGGACAAGCGGTTCTACGACCTGCCGCTGACGCCGTCGAAGATTCTCGCCGCGTTGGACGCCCCGCCGAACGGAGACAAGGCATGAAGACGCGACCGCTCACGCTGACCGTCAACGGCCGCCGGCACGGCCCGCTCGACATTCCCGAAGGCCTGATGCTGATCGACGTGCTGCACGAATGGCTCGACCTCACCGGCACCCGCTTCGGCTGCGGCCAGGGCGTGTGCCGCGCATGCACCGTGATCGTCGACGACGCCGACGGCAGCCGCGAGATGCGCACGTGCATCACCGGCGCGCACTGGTTCGACGGCAAGCAGATCCGCACCGTCGAGGGCCACGCGACGCGCGACGCCGCCGGTGCGGTAACCGCGGTCTCGCCGGTGCAGCAGGCGTTTCTCGATCACTACAGCTTCCAGTGCGGCTACTGCACGCCGGGTTTCGTCAACGCAGCGACCGTGCTCGTCGAACGGCTCGCGAAGGCCCCGATCGCCAAGGCCGACGTCGAAGCGATGGTCGGCGCGGCGCTCGAGCCGCACCTGTGCCGCTGCACCGGCTACGTCCGCTACTACGAAGCCGTGCGCGATCTCGTGCTGCGCACGCCGGGACTCGTCAAGGAGAACGCGTGATGATGCGCCGGCGCCGTCGTCGCTGGGGCCGCTGGCTGCTCGCGGCGATCGTGGCCGGCGTGCTGTGGCTCGTCGCCGCGAACATCCGCTGGCCCGACCGCGGGCCGGTGCAGACCGTCAGCGCGGCGCCGGAGCAGCTCGCGCTCGGCCGCTATCTCGTCGACGCGGCCGACTGCGCCGCTTGCCACACCGCACCGGGCGGCGCACCGTTCGCCGGAGGCGTGGCGCTGCCGACGCCGTTCGGCACGATCCACGGCACGAACATCACGCCCGATCCCGACCACGGCATCGGCCGCTACACCGCCGACGATTTCTATCGCGCGCTGACGCACGGCGAGGCGCGCGGCGGTCGCCAGCTGTATCCGGCGATGCCGTATCCGTCGTACCGCCGCATCGCGCGCGCCGACGCCGACGCGATCTACGCATACCTGATGACCCGACCCGCCGCCGCGGTGCCGAACCCGCGCAACGACGTCGGATTTCCGTTCAATATTCGTACACTGGTCAACTTCTGGAATTTTCTCTATCGCGACGCGGAAGGCGCGCCGGCGTCGCAAGGGCAGTCGCCCGCGTGGCAGCGCGGGCGTTATCTCGTCGACACGCTCGGCCACTGCGGCGACTGCCACAGCCCGCGCGGAACGCTCGGCCAGATCGAACACGCGCGCGCGCTGACCGGCAACGCCTCGCTCGGACGCGTCGCCGCGCCCGACATCACGCCGGCCGCGCTCGCGGCGCGCGGCTGGGATGCGCACGCACTCGACGCGTACTTGGCCGGCGGCATCGCCGGGCCGGCCGCGGCATCGGGAGAAATGGCGACCGTGGTCGCGCTGTCGACGAGTCGACTGTCCGACGACGATCGCACGGCGATGATCACCTACCTGCTCGGCGATTCGCCGGCGGCGGCGGGCCCTTCCGCGGTCGCGGAAACCGACGCCTCACTCGCGCCGGGTCGCGCTCACTACCTCGACCTGTGCGCCGGCTGTCACGGCGCAGAAGGTCGCGGCGTGCCGCATGTCGCCGTCGCGCTGGCCGGCAACAGTACGTTGCGGGATGTCAATCCGCATAATTTGATCATCGCGATACTCGACGGTATTCCCGAACATGCCTATGGGGATGTCGAGCGCCTGCAGGCCATGCCGGGCAGCGCGCGCGAGCTTGCCGATGCCGACGTTGCCGCGTTGGCAAACTGGCTGCGCGTACGCTGGGGCGACCAGAAGCCCACGGTCGATGCGGCCCTGGTCCGCGTTCTGCGCAGCCCGGCCGCGGCCTCGCACTGACGCGGGTAACGCGCCGCGATTGCATACGTTCTCGGCAGCTTCGCGTACATTCTCGGCTGCATTGAATGCTGCATAGCAACAGAACGATTCGCTGTTTGCGTGCCGTTCGCAAACCGAAACGTATGGCCTATAGTCGGTATTCGGTCTGGGTATATGGATTGAGCCGGGCGGCCTAAAGGGGGGCGCCGATCTCGCCCCGGACCGATCGACCGGTCGCGGTATGGCCGGTCAGCGTTACCCGTCGGCGGAAGGGATTCGAAGGCACAGACGTATGCCGCGCGCCGTTGGGTCTTGTTCGACGTTGCCAACTCCGGGGATTCATCCATGCGCAAGCCGTTGTATCTCGCGCTCGTCGCCCTTCTGGGTACGACGGGCATCGCCGCCGCCGGGCCCGACACGGTCCGCGTACGACTCGACCATTCCGACCTCGTCGCTGCCGAAGCGGTCGGCGTCACGCCGCTCTCGAGCACCGACTATTCCGGTTTCCGCGTGCTCGAACTGTCGCGCGCCGACGCCGACAAGCTCCTGTCGCGTTCGAGCCGCGCCGTCGAAATCGTCGACGCGGGCCGTATCCGCTTCAACGACGTCAGCTTCGATCCGCTGCGCGAAGGCCAGCAGTCGAGCAAGGGCTATTTCCCGACGACCGCCGACGGCAAGGGCCTGCACCTCGTGCAGTTCAACGCGCCGGCGAAGCAGGAGTGGCGCACCGCGCTCGAAAACGCCGGCCTGCGCGTGCTGCAGTACTACCCGCACGACACGTTCCTCGTCTGGGGCGCGATCGACACCGTTGCCGAAACCGCCTCGCAGCCGCACGTGCGCTGGCAGGGTGCGTTCCTCGCCGATTACAAGCTCAACGCCGACCTCGCGGGCCGTACCGGCCGCATCGCGAACGTCGACGTGCACTTCTACAACGACGGCAACGTCGAAGGCCTCGTCGAACAGCTGAAGAATCTCGGCGCGCACGTGCTCACGCATGCGGCGGCGCAGCCGGACAAGGCGTTCTACGACGCGTGGATCCAGGTCGACGCCGACAAGCTCGACGCGATCACGCGCATGCCGCAGGTCGTCGCGGTGGCCTACGCCAGTCCGCGCGGCTACTTCGACGACGAAATGTCCGACCAGATCGTCGCCGGCAACTACAACGCGTCGAACCAGCCGCAGACCGGCTACGCGCCGTGGCTCGTCACGTTCGGCTACGACGGCACCGGCGTCATCATGGGCGTGACCGACTCGGGCGTCGATCTGACGCATCCGGACCTGTCGCCGCGCATCGTCGGCGGCTATACGTTCCCGGGCTGCTCGAGCCCGGCCGGCGGCGACGACAATTCGTCCGGCGGACACGGCACGCACGTCGCCGGCATCATCGCGGGCCAGGGCGTCGGCGACGGCGCGGGCCCCGTTCCCGAAGCCGACGCGAACGGCTTCAAGTACGGCCTGGGCGTCGCCAAGGGCGCGCAGATCTACGCGATGGCGACCGTCGACTGCGGCGCGCCCTGGCCGCCGTCGACCGGCTGGCAGGAACTGTCCAAGCGCGGCCTCGCCGGCAACGCGATCGGCACGAACGCGAGCTGGACGACCGGCGAAGGCGCCAACCACGGCTACCAGGCGAGCGAACGCACGTTCGACACGATGATCCGCGACGGCGACTTCGACACCGCCGGCAGCCAGCCTTACATCATCGCGTTCTCGGCCGGCAACTCGGGTCCCAATCCGAGCACGCTGACCGCGCCAAAGGAAGCGAAGAACCCGATCATCTCGGCCGCCTCGCGCAACTTCCGCGTCGGCGCGATCAACGACATCGCGAGCTTCTCGAGCCGCGGTCCCGCGCGCGACGGCCGCGTGCTGCCGAACATCGCGTCGCCGGGCGAAGAGATCGCCTCGACGATGCGCCGCGGCGGCGGCGCCGCGTGCGCGACGGCGATCGCCGGCACGTCGAACTACTACGCGATGTGCAGCGGCACCTCGATGGCGTCGCCGCACACGGCCGGCGCGGTCGCCGTGCTGACGCAATGGTGGCGCGCGAGCCACAGCGGGGCCAATCCCAGCCCGGCGATGGCCAAGGCGCTGCTCGTCAACGGCGCGATCGACATGGGCACGGCCGACGTGCCGAACAACAACGAAGGCTGGGGCCGCATCAACCTGCCCCGCAGCATCGGCGCCGGCGTGCCGCAGCACACGATCGACCAGACGGTGCTGCTCGACAACGCCGGCGATTCGCACGCGCTGACGTTCGGCATCCCCGATCCGACCAAGCCGGTGCGCATCACGCTGACGTGGACCGACGCGCCCGGCGCGGTCGGCGCGAACCCGGCGCTGGTCAACAACCTCGATCTCGAAGTGGTCAACGCCGGCAACACGTACCTCGGCAACGTCATGACCGCTGGCGTCTCGACGACCGGCGGCACGGCGGACGCGAAAAACAATGTGGAAAACGTGTTCCTGCCGGCCGGCGCGAACGGCAGCGTCGCCGTCACCGTCAAGGCGACGAACCTGCCGGGCGACGGCGTGCCGGGCACGGGCGACGCGACCGACCAGGACTTCGCGCTCGTCTGCGACAACTGCTCGCTGACGCCGACCTACACGCTCGCGGCGGCGCCGCCGCGCCAGGAAGTCTGCGCACCGGCGAACGCGACGTTCCCGATCACGATCGGCTCGATCCTCGGCTACAGCAACGCGGTGACGCTGGCCACGTCCGGCGTACCCGCCGGCGCGACCGCGAACGTGACCCCGACGACGGTGACGCCGGGCAGCGGCACGGCGACGGCCACGCTGTCGGGCACCGGCAGCCTCGCCGCGGGCACGCACACGTTCAACGTCGACGCGACGTCGACGAGCGGCGCGCAGACGCTCGTGCTCACCACCGACCTGTCGACCGCCGCACCGGCCGCCGCAACGCTGACCGCTCCGGCGACCGGCGCGACCGGCACGCACGTGCTGCCGACGCTGCAGTGGAACGCGGTGCCGCAGGCGAAGAACTATCTCGTCGAACTCGCGACCGACGCCGCGTTCTCGAACATCGTGTTCACGCAGACCGTCACGGCCACCCAGGCGATCGTCAACACGTCGCTCGCGCCGCAGACGCAGTACTTCTGGCGCGTGCGCGCCAACAACGTCTGCGGCCCCGGCACGACGTCGGCGGTCTCGACGTTCACGACGGCGAACCTCGTCTGCATCGCGCCGAATCTCGACGTGCCCGACAACACCACGGCCGGCGTGAACTCCGATCTCGTGGTGCCATACACCGGTACGCTGTCCGATCTCGACGTGTCGCTGCGCCTGCCGCATACGTATCCGGGCGATCTCATCGTCACCCTGACGCACGTGGCGACCAATACGACCGTCATCATCGGCAACCGTCCGGGCGGCACCAGCTGCGGCGTCGACAACATCGACGTGTCGTGGAACGACCAGTCGGCCACCGCGATGGCGTGCCGCGCGACGTCGCCGGGCATCGGCGGCGACATCCGTCCGAGCAACCCGCTCGCGCCGTTCAACGGCAAGGCGCTCAACAGCACGTGGCGTCTGAACGTGGCCGACCGCGCGAACCAGGACACCGGCGTCATCGCCGAGTGGTGCCTGAAGCCCACGCTCGTCGCGCTGCCGGACAGCATCTTCGTCAACGGCTTCGAAACGCCGGTGCAATAAGCAAGAACGCCGCGCGGCTGCAACGGCCGCGCGGCGTTTCAAGGAAACAAGGGTCGCGGCTCTCGCAACGAGAGCCGCGCGAGAATCAGACCTTCAGTTCGAACTCGTCGGCGTCCATCCACGCGGGGAACCGCGCGCGGTGCGCGGCGAGCGCTGCCGGATCGAGCGTCACGGTGACCGTCAGTTCGGCCGCGCCGAGCTCGGCGAGCGGCTGTCCGACGAAGTCGATCACGGCGCTGTCGCCGGCGTAGTTGAGATCGTTGCCGTCGGTGCCGACGCGGTTGACGCCGATGCAGTAGGAGAGGTTTTCGATCGCGCGCGCCAGGAGCAGCGTGCGCCACGGATGCCGGCGCGCGCTCGGCCAGTTCGCGACGAAGATCAGCGCGTCGTAGTCGAAGCGGTCGGCGGCGCTCTTGCCGTAGCGGTTGCGGATCCACACCGGAAAGCGTAGGTCGTAGCAGACCATCGGACAGATGCGCCAGCCCTTGAGCTCGACGACGAGACGCGCGTCGCCGCCGGCGTAGCGCTCGTGCTCGCGCGCCATGCGAAACAGATGGCGCTTGTCGTAGGTCTCGAACGTACCGTCGGGGCGCATCCAGACGAGGCGATTGAGGCAGCGCTCGCCGTCGCGGATCACGATGCTGCCGGTGACGACGGCGCCGGCGTCGGCCGCCGCGTCGCGCAGCCAGGCGAGACTCGGCCCGTCCATCGTCTCGGCGTTGCCGAGCGTTTCGTTGGTGAAGCCGCTCGTGAACGTCTCGGGCAGCACGATGAGATCGGTCGTGCCCTTGAGCGCGCGGATTTTCTCGCCGTAGTAGTCGCGATTGCCTGCGGCGTCGTGCCAGCGGGTGTTGCCCTGGACGAGCGAGACGCGCAAAGGTTCGGTGGGATGGGACATGGTGGATTTATCAACCCTTGAACTAGCGAATCTTTAGCCCTCTCCCCCAAGCCTGCTTGGGGGAGAGGGTTGGGTGAGGGGGCGGCGTCCGGCGCTTCGTCAAGGTCGAGGAAGTATCCGGCGTCTCCCCCTCACCCCAGCCCTCTCCCCAAGGCTGCGCCTTGGGGGAGAGGGAGCGCTCAAAGCTTCACCAACCGCTCCGCGGCCGCCACCAGCGTCGGATCGTTCTTGGCAAAGCAGAACCGCACGATCTTCGCGTCCGGCGCGGTTTCGTAGAACGCCGACACCGGAATCGCCGCGACGCCCGCCTCGCGCACGAGCCATTCGCAGAAATTCAGATCGTCCTTGTCGCTGATCGCCGAGTAGTCGACGAGCTGGAAATACGCGCCGCGCACCGGCAGCAGCTGGAACTTCGACGGCGCCAGCAGCTCGCGGAAGCGGTCGCGCTTGGCCTGGTAGAACGCCGGCAGGTCGAGATAGTGCTGAGGATCGGATTCGAGCACCTGCGCGAACGCCCACTGCGCCGGACTGAACGTGCAGAACGTGAGGTACTGGTGCACCTTGCGGAACTCGGCCGACAGCGCGCGCGGCGCGACGCAGTAGCCGACCTTCCAGCCGGTGCAGTGATACGTCTTGCCGAACGACGAAACGACGAAGCTGCGCTCGGCGAGCTCCGGATGCCGCAGCACGCTCTCGTGCGGCGCGCCGTCGAACACGATGTGCTCGTACACCTCGTCGGAGATCACGAGGATTTCCGTATCGCGCGTCAATGCCGCGAGCGTGTCGAGATCGGCCGACGAGAGCACCGCGCCGGACGGATTGTGCGGGCTGTTGATCATGATCACGCGCGTCCTGGCCGTGATCGCATCTTTCACGCGCTGCCAGTCGACCGAAAAGTCGGGCAGCGTCAGCGGCACGTGCACCGCGCGGCCGCCGACGAGATCGATCGCCGGCTCGTAGCAGTCGTAGCACGGGTCGAGCACGATCACCTCGTCGCCGGGACGCACGACCGCGGCGATCGCCGCGAAGATCGCTTCGGTCGCGCCGGACGTCACCGTCACCTCGGCGTCGGCGTTCACCTTGCGGCCGTAAAGACGCTCGGTTTTCACCGCGATCTGTTCGCGCAGCTTCGGCACGCCGGTCATCGGCGCGTACTGGTTCTTGCCCGAGTTCATCGCCGCGGCGAGCGCGTCGCGCAGCGACTGCGGGCCGTCGAAATCGGGAAAGCCCTGCCCGAGGTTGACCGCGTCGTGCTGCAGCGCGAGCTGGCTCATCACGGTGAAGATGGTCGTGCCGACCTTGGGCAACTTGGTTTCGATCTGCATGCGGATGCGTTTCCGTAGTCCGTTTGGACGGCCAAATTAGAAGGCTGCCGATGGTATCACGCGCGATCGCCCGCCTACCCGACGAGCTGGGCGAACCAGCGCCAGCCGGCGACGCGCTGGCATATGATTTTCAGTGCTACCAATACGGGCACCGCGACGACGATGCCGATCGCGCCCCACAGTCCGCCGAGCACGATCAGCCAGACGAGTATCACGACCGGATTGAGCTCGAGCCGCCGGCCGAGCACCAACGGCGACAGGAACTGCCCTTCGATCACCGCGAGCAGCGCGAACAATCCGGCCGGCACGAACGCGGCGCCGACGTTCGCGTAAGTGACGAGGCCGATCAGCACGAACAGCACCGTCATGCTCATCGGGCCGACGTACGGAATGAAGTTCAGCACCGCGGCCAGCACG
This sequence comes from Tahibacter soli, assembly GCF_025717065.2. Taxonomy (GTDB): domain Bacteria; phylum Pseudomonadota; class Gammaproteobacteria; order Xanthomonadales; family Rhodanobacteraceae; genus Tahibacter; species Tahibacter soli. The sequence continues at coordinate 95,645 of NZ_JAOVZO020000020.1, forward strand.
CCCCACAGCAACGGATCGCCGATGCCCGACGCGTACGCGATCGTGCCCGCGCCGACGCCGACGGCGCCGTTGATCAGCGCCGCGGTCGCAAGATAGCGCGACATGTCGCGCTGGATCGTGCGCGCGATGTCGACCGCGTTCGCCTTGTGCTCGTCCGACGGCGCGATCTCGACCGCGCGCGCGAGCATCGACTCGCCGTACACGAGAAAAAAGTACACAAGCAGCACGACGGTAAAAAGGGCCAGCACCAGCCGCGGCGCGGCGCCGACCGTCTCCCACACGTCGAACAGCACCGGCGTGGCCGGCGTCGTCGCGTTGCGCGCACCGATCATCGTCTGCGTCGCGCGGCCGGCCGCTTCGATCTGCTGCGTCACCGCGCGCATCTTCGGCGCCAGCGCGCGCACGGCCTCCGGCGCGCGCTCCATCCAGTGCTGCGCCGGTTCGGCGATCCACACGACGAGCAGCGCCAGGATCGACAACCCCGCGATCATCACCAGCGCCGCGACGAGCGCGCGCGGAAACCAGCGTCGCGACAAACCGGCGACGATCGGGTTGAGCGACAGCGCGACGAGGCCCGCGAACAGCACCGGCACGACCACGGTCTTGGCGAGATACAGCGCCGCGAACGTCGCCAGCACGCACAGCCAGACGAGGATCAGGCGCACCGATGCGAGCTGGCGCTGCTGGCGCCGCGTCACCTGCGTGGCGTCGCCCGGCACGTCGGGCTCGGCGTCGACGAGGCGCCAGTGCGTCGCCTGCCACCAGCGCGGGCTCATGCGCCGCGCGCCGTGAACGCGTCGAGGACGCGGCCCAGCGCGAAGCGCCCGAGCCCCGCGAACGCGACGCCGCGCCAGCGCCGCGGCAGGATCACGAACAGAAAGCCCGCGACGAGCGCGACGCCGAGCACCGCCTGCGGCGAAACGCTGCGCAGCGAGCGCTTCAAGCCCTTCGACTCGCCGCCGAGATCGGCGAGCGCCCGGTCGACGCGCGCCGCGGCCGCGTCGACGTCAGCTTTCGCGCGAGTCAGATTCGTCGCCATGACCTTCGCTCCTTTCGAGCCAATCGGCGAGCCGCCGCCGCGTCTGCGCGTAACTCGCCGCGCGCAGCGCGCTCGCGAGCATCCATACGGCAATGCCGAAAACCACGGCGCTCGCACCCGCAAGCCACGCGAGCGCCGCGCCGACCGAACCGGTGAGCTGTATCAGCGCGAGCAGCAGCGCGCCCCACAGGCTCGCGACCAGCAGCACCGCGAACAGCACGACGACGACGAGCCACGCGAGCGCATGCGGCACCGCGGCGCGCGCCAAGCGCGTTTCGGCGCGCAGCAGCGCGAGCGCGGCCTGCCCCGCTTCGCCAGCGAGGCCTCCCATGCGGGCCAGGCGCATGAACACGCCCTTGCGGCGGCGTTTGCGCGGTCGCGGCGATGCGTCGTCGTCGGTCGCCATCAATCGCGCCGGCGGCCGCGCAGCAGATGCGCGAACACGGCGCCGGCCGCCGCCGCTATCGCGACGGAACGCACCGGATGCTTGCGCACGAAGCGCGATACGCCCAGGCCCAGCGCGCGGCCGAGTTCGATCGCGTCTTCGGCGATTTCCTCGCCGAGTTCGGCCATGTCGCCGGCCGCGTCGCTCAACGTCTCGCGCGCTTCGCTCGCGGCGCGGCGCGTCTCGGCGCGCACGTTCTTCGCGCGCTTGCCGAGATCGACGCCGAGCTGGTTGACGGTGCCGCGCGCCTCGCTCCACGCGCGGCCGAGCGTATCGGTCAGCTCGTGCACCGCGGCTGCGGCATTCGGTTCGTCGCCGCCCGCATCGGCAGCGCTCGTATCGGCCGCGTCGTGCGCGTTCTGCGCGCCGTCGCCCGCGTCGGGCTGCGGCTTGATTCGGGTCGGGGTCTTTTCGGTCGAGGCCATGAGTCGGTTCCTTGTTGTCGAAGGCAGCCGGCGAGCGCGCACCAAACACCCGCGCTCGCCACCACGCGGCTCGTCCCCGTGCCGCGACCGCGTGAGCGTAGCAGGCGCGCCTTGCCCGGCGACAGGTTTAACCCCACCTCCGGCTGAACGCCGTTGCATGCCCGCGACACCATGAAACGGTCCACATCCACGGTTCTGCACATGGCCGAGCGCCGCGACGGCAAGCGAGCTCAAACGTCCGGCAACCTGCTACCCTCGCGCCCCATGAGGGAGGAGTGTTCGGACGAAGAATTGATGCTGGCTTACGGGCACGGCGACGTGCATGCGTTCGAAGCCCTGTACGCGCGCCATCGCGGCACGTTGTACCGCTTTCTGATGCGATCGTGCCGTGACCGCGCCAGCGCCGACGAGCTGTTCCAGGAAACGTGGAGCCGCGTCGTGGCTGCGCGCGAGCGCTATCGTCCGGAGGCGAAGTTCAGCACGTGGATGCTGCAGATCGCCCACAATCTTTGGATCGACACGATCCGGCGTCACCGGCCGCAAGCCGGCGAGGAAGAAACCGAGCACGTGTTCCGCACCCTGGACGCGCCGGAAACCGAGCAGCCCGACCGGCTGCTGTCGGAATTCGAGCAGCGCCGCCGCCTGCAACTGGCGCTCGAAGACCTGCCCGACGAACAGCGCACCGCGTTTCTGCTGCGCATGGAAAGCGAGCTGGGCCTCGAGGAAATCGCCCAGATCACCGGCGCCGGCCAGGAGACCGTGAAGTCGCGGCTGCGCTACGCGTTCGCGAAGATACGCGCAAGGTTTTCCGAATGAGCGACAAACCCTCCATCGACCGCGAGCTCGACGCCTTCCTGTCCGGAGAAGACAACGAGATCGCGCGCATCTACAAGAAGCTGCCGCAGTCCGAACCCGACGCGCGGCTCGACGCCGCCGTGCTCGCCATGGCACGCGGCGCGGTCGAACCGCAGCGCCGTGCCGCGATCCGCCACGCGCGCGCGCAGCATCGCCTGCCCGGCTGGATGATCGGCATCGGCACCGCGGCCGGCTTCGTGTTCGCCGCGGGCCTCGCCTGGCAGCTGCGCAACAGCATCAACCCCGCGCCGGGCGGCGAGATGCGTCCGGCGCGAGAATCCAACGACGTCATCAACGTGACGATCCTCGCGCCGCCGCCCCCGCCGCCGGCAGCGGCTCCGCCGTCGCCGCCGGAACCGGCGGCTCGCGCAGCCGCGCCTGCCGCGGCCCAGGTCGCGCAGGACAAGGACGCGATGCTCGAAAAGCTCGAAGCGCCGCGCGCGAAACCCGAAGTGCACGGCGTTACAGAGTACACGCTGCCGGGCGGTTCGGCCGGTCGCCGGCCGCAGCCGGCGCCGTTTTCGGCCCTGGGGCAGGACGACCGGCAGGAACGCGGCAACGAACTCGACACCGTCGAGGTGACGGGCAATCGCATCCGCCGCGTCGACCTTGAAACCGCGCAGCCGACGCTGTCGCTCGAACGCGACGAGATCGGCGCCGACGCGAAAAAGCAGAGCAACGGCAAGCTCGGCGCGCCGCGCGAGGAAGAAATCCAGCGTCGCCGCGACCTGCGCGCGCAGGCGAAGGAAAAAGCCGCCGCCGCGCCGCCGGCCGCGAACGCCGCGGCGGTCGCCGAACCGAAGGCCGACGCGGGCTCCGACCGCATCCTGCCCGTCAATTCCGCCGGTCTGCAGCGCAACGCGAAGCTGCCCCCGGACAAGTGGTTGCTGAAAATTCGCGAGTTGTTGCAGCAGAACAAACGCGACGAAGCGATCGACAACATCGACTACTTCCGCGCGAAATACCCGAGCTACCCGCTGCCCGACGACCTGCGCAAGCTCTCCGACGAGTCGCAATGACCGCGCCGCTGTGCGCGCTGCCGCATCCGGTCGAGATCGCGCAGGAGATCAAAAAAGCCGCTTCGTCGCGCGTGCCGCGCCGGTCGCGACGCCGGCCGCGGCGCTCGCCTGGCTCGACGACATCGCCGACCGCGCGGCGACGCACAACTGCTGGGCCTACCGCATCGGCCAGAACTACCGCTTCTCCGACGACGGCGAACCCGGCGGAACGGCCGGAAAACCCATCCTGCAGGCGATCGACGGCCAGGGCTTCGACCAGGTGATGGTCGTCGTCACGCGCTGGTACGGCGGCATCAAGCTCGGCGCCGGCGGTCTCGTGCGCGCCTACGGCGGCGCGGCGGCCGAATGCCTGCGCACCGCCCCGCGCGTGGCGATCGTGCACAAGGTGTCGGTCGAGTTCGCGCTGCCGTTCGCCGCGCTCGCGACGCTCGGTGCGCGTCTGCCGGAATTCGACGCCGACAAGCTCGCCGAAACGTTCGACGCCGACGGCGCGCGCCTCACCGTCGCGCTGCCGGCCGCACGCGTCGACGCGCTCGCGCAACTCGTCGCCGACCTCACGCGCGGTCGCGCCGCGCTGCGCATCGTCGACTGACGCACGTTGAAAACGCCCGCACCGAACCCAACACGCTGTTGTCTCTTCCGAAGCCCTCCGCGATGACCGACACGCCCGCCCCGACCGCAAAGCCGCCGCGCCTGGCTTCGTTGAAGCTCGTCCTGCCGCTGTTGAAGCCGTACAAGAGCCTCTCGTTCGGCTGGCTGTTCTTCCTCGCGATCTCGGCGACGGCCACGCTGTCGCTGCCGGTAGCGGTGCGCCACATGATCGATTCGGGCTTCGCGAACGCGAACGCCGCGAACATCAACGCGAGCTTCCTCGCGCTGTTCGGCCTCGCCGTCGTGCTCGCGATCGCGACGGCGGCGAGGTTCTACTGCGTGACGCTGCTCGGCGAAAAAGTGGTCGCCGACCTGCGCCGGCGCCTGTACGACCATCTGCTGGTGCTCGACCAGGCGTTCTACGAACGCACGCGCGTCGGCGAACTCACCTCACGCCTTTCCGCCGACACCGAACTGGTGCAGACCGTCGTCGGATCGAGCCTGTCGGTCGCGCTGCGCAACGCCGCCACGCTGATCGGCGCGTCGGTCGCGCTCGTCTGGACCAGCCCGCGCCTCGCCGGCTACGCCGCGCTCGTGATTCCGATCGTCGTACTGCCGATCGTGCTGTCCGGCCGGCGTCTGCAGGCGCTGTCGCGCCAGAGCCAGGACCGCATCGCCGACGCCTCGGCGGTCGCGAACGAAACGCTCAACGCGATGTACGCGGTGCAGGCATACGTGCGCGAAAAAGTGGAATCGACGCGCTACGGCGGCGCGATCTCGCGCGCGCTCGCCACCGCGCGCCGGCGCATCGGCGCTCGCGCGGCGCTCACGGCGCTCGTGATCGTGCTCGTGTTCGGGGCGATCACGCTCGTCTTGTGGGCCGGCGCGAAAGCCGTCATGACCGGCGAACTCAAAGCCGGCATCCTCTCCCAGTTCGTGCTGTACGCGGTATTCGCCGGCGGTTCGGTCGGTGCGCTGACCGAAGTGTGGGGCGAAGTGCAACGCGCGTCGGGCGCGCTCGAACGCATCGGCGAGATCCTCGCGACCGAACCGGTCATCCGCACGCCGGACGCGCCGGTCGCGCTCGCGCAGCCGGCGCGCGGCGAAATCCGGTTCGAACACGTGGAGTTCCGCTACCCGACGCGCGCCGACAGCGCCGCGCTGCACGACTTCAGCCTGCACGTGAAGCCCGGCGAAACAGTGGCGCTGGTCGGGCCGTCCGGTGCCGGCAAAAGTACGGTTTTCCACTTGCTGCTGCGCTTTTACGATCCGAACCGCGGCGGCATCCGCATCGACGGCGCGGACCTGCGAGCGCTGTCGCTGACCGATCTGCGCGGCACGATCGCGCTGGTGCCGCAGGACACGGTGATCTTCGGCGCGAGCGCGCTCGACAACATCCGCTTCGGACGCGTCGACGCGCCGGAAGACGCCGTCGTCGCCGCGGCGCGCTCGGCCGAAGCGCACGATTTCATCCTCGCGCAGCCGGAAGGCTATGCGACGTATCTCGGTGAGCGCGGCGTGCGCCTCTCCGGCGGCCAGCAGCAGCGCATCGCGATCGCGCGGGCGCTGCTCAAGGACGCGCCGATCCTCTTGCTCGACGAGGCGACGAGCAATCTCGACGCGCAGTCGGAAGCGGCGATCCAGCACGCGCTCGAACGGCTGATGCACGGGCGCACGACGCTGGTCATCGCGCATCGGCTGGCGACGGTGCTCAAGGCGGATCGCATCGTCGTGATGGACGGGGGGCGCATCGTCGCGCAGGGGACGCACGAGGAATTGTTGCGTCAGGACGGGTTGTATGCGGAGTTGGCGCGGTTGCAGTTTGCGGCATAACCCCGGGGGTTTTTCTTGGATTCGTTGTTGCCCGCGGATCTTCCGCTGTCGCACTTCGCTCGTCATCCCAGCGAACGCTGGGGTTCAGGTCTTGATCGTCGCTTTGTAGCTTTTGCCTGGCTTTCGACAAAGCGTTTCGCCCGCCTGCCGGCGGCCGAGTCACTTCTCTTTGAGTGGCAAAGAGAAGTAACCAAGAGAAACCACCCCGACGGCCGCGGTCTTAAGGGCATCCTGCCCTCCGACTCCGCGAGATCGCTACGGGGTTCGTTGAAGGGCCATCCTGGCCCTGCAACGAACTCGCGCGTATCCCTGCGCGCGACCCTGCGGGCTTTTCCTCCGCAATCTCGCCGCGACCGACGGGGCCCCGTGTGAAGCGGGCGGCTTCCTGCCGCCAGAAGCAACAGCCCATGCTCGGCGATTCCTTAGCTCGTCATTCCAGCGAGGAGCGAAGCGACAACGGCGCAGCCGGCCCGCAGGGCGAGCGACGAAGTCGCGAGTCAAGCTGGAATCCAGCTTTTCGGGCGTCAAGAACAACAGCAAAGGCTGGATCCCAGCTTCCGCTGGGATGACGAGCATGTGGTCTGCGATGCTTTGGCCGTTGCCGTTGCTTCTGGCGGCAGGAAGCCGCCCGCTCTCCCCGGGGCCCCATCTGCCGCGAGCAAGCGCCCGGTGATCAGGCCCGCAGGGGACGCACAGGGATGTGCGTCGTCCGTCGTGGGCCATGGATGGACCATCGACGGACCCCGCCGGGTGCTTGCGGTCCCCGCAGGGCAGGATGCCCGGAGGGGCGCGGCAGCTGGGGTGGCCTTCTTTGGTTACTTTCTTCGGCCAGTCGAAGAAAGTGACTCGCCCGCCGGCAGGCGGGCGAAACGCTTTGTTCAACGCCGGGCTAAAACTACAAAGCGGCCGTCAACGACACCAAAGACACGCAAAACGATACCGAGAAAACAGCCCACCAAACCTCCCCAGTCATGCGAACATCCCCCGAAACCCGGGGAGAAAAAGATGCCCAACCAAGACACCATCAACCGTTTCTACCGCGCCTTCCAGGAGCGCGACGGCGCCACCATGAGCGCGTGCTACGCCCCCGACGCCACCTTCCGCGACCCCGTGTTCGAGCTGTCCGGCGATCGCGTCGGCCTCATGTGGCGCATGCTGACCGAACGCGGCAAGGACCTGCGCGTCGAATTCTCGAACGTCGTCGCCGACGAGAACGCCGGCAGCGCCGACTGGCAGGCGTGGTACTCGTTCTCCAAGACCGGCCGCAAAGTCCACAACGTCATTCGTGCGCGTTTTCGCTTCCGGGGCGGCCTGATCGTCGATCACGTCGACGACTTCGATTTCTGGCGCTGGTCGCGCCAGGCGCTCGGCCCCGCAGGCCTCCTGCTCGGCTGGACGCCGATGCTGCGCGCGAAAGTCCGCAAGCAGGCCGCCGACGGCCTCGACGCCTACGCGAAGAAATAGTTCACGGCCGCACCGCCCGCGACGAGCCAGACGAACAGGAGCGCCGCGAGCGCGAGCGGCTTCGTGCCCGCGCGGCGCACCGCGCCGACGTGCGTCGCGAGACCCAGTCCCGCCATCGCCATTGCCAGCAATGCGGTATCGAGATCGAGCAGGAAAGCCGTCACGCCGACCGGCAGCGACACCAGCGAATTGAGCGCCGCGACAGCGACGAAGCCGAGCGCGAACCACGGCACCGCGACACGGCGCGACGCGCGTTCGGCCCGCGGCTCGCCGCGCGCCAGCGCCGCCGCGAGCAGCACGAGAAACGGCGCGAGCATCATCACGCGCACCATCTTGGCGATGACCGCGGCGATCGCCGCGTACTCGCCGACCGCGCGGCCGGCCGCCACCACCTGCGCCACTTCGTGCACGGTCGAGCCGACGTAGACGCCGAAATCCGTCGCCGACCAGCCGAGCCGCGATACCGCGAGCGGATACAGCAGCGGATACAGGAACATCGCGAGCGTGCCGAACACCACGACGCCCGACACCGCGACCGCCACCTCCTCGCCGCGCGCACGCACGACCGGTTCGGTCGCCAGCACCGCCGCCGCGCCGCAGATCGAACTGCCGGCGCCGATCAGGATCGCGGTCGACCGCGGCAACCCGAACCACCGCGTGCCGGCGAACCACGCGAGACCGAACGTGCTCGCGAGCATCGCCGCGTCGATCGCGACGCCGGCGACGCCGACGTGGCCGATGTCCTGAAACGTCAGGCGCAGACCGTACAGCACGATGCCGGCGCGCAGCAGCCGCTGGCGCGAATAGTCGACGCCGGCCGACGCGCGTCGCGCGAAACGCGGATAGACCGTGTTGCCGACGACGAGGCCGAGCACGATCGCGAGCGTCAGCGCGCCAAGGCCGTGGCCGCGGAACCACGCGGTATCGGCAAGCCCGATCACAAACGCGGCGAGCAGTCCCGCAAGCGCCAGACCCGGCGCCCGAACGAGAAAACGACGAAAGATGGGCAAAACGGGCGGAGCGGCAACGGCGGGCAGCGCGGACATCGGTTTCTTGCGGCAACAACGAAGGCGCGCATGCTGCGCGCCGGACGCTTACCTGTAAAACGGATTGTTTCGGTATAACCTATCGATATTTCCAGTAAGGCTCGCCCATGCGCCTGACCCTGCGCCAGCTGCAGATCTTCGAAGCCGTCGCGCACGGCGGCAGTACGACCGCCGGCGCGCGCGCCGCGGCGTTGTCGCAGTCGGCCGCGAGCGCGGCGCTCGCCGAACTCGAACATCTGCTCGGGGCGCGCGTGTTCGACCGCATCGGCAAGCGTCTGGCGCTCAACGACAACGGACGCGCGCTGCTGCCGATGGCGCGCGCGGCGCTCGAAAGCGCGCGCGCGATCGAGGAGCGCTTCGCCGACGGCGCGTCCGACCGCCTCGACCTGCGCCTGGCCGCGAGCACGACGATCGGCAACTACGTGCTGCCGGCATTGCTCGCCGACTTTCGCGCGACCGCGCCGCACGCGCGCTTCGACGTGCAGATCGGCAACACGCTCGACGTCGTCACGCTCGTGTCGGCGTTCGCCGTCGACCTCGGCCTGATCGAAGGCCCGTGCCACGCGCCGGAGCTGCGCGTGCTGCCGTGGATCGACGACGAACTGGTGATCGTCGCGTCGCCGCGGCACGAGCTCGCGCGCGCCGCGCAGCAAGGCAGGCTCGGCGTGCGCGCGCTGCGCGACGCGCCGTGGCTGCTGCGCGAACCGGGCTCGGGCACGCGCGAAGCGGTCGAGCACGCGCTGCTGCCGCACCTCCACGCGCTCAAGCCCGATCTGACGCTCGGCAGCTCCGAAGCGATCAAGAACGCCGTCGCGCGCGGCATGGGCATCGCCTGCCTGTCGCGTTCGGTCGTCGACGATCTCGTCGCGGCGAAACGGCTCGTCGTGCTCGCCACGACACTGCCGCGCCTGATGCGCCGATATGCGCTCGTACACCACGAGCGCAAGCGGCTGTCGGCCGGACTCGAACGCTTCGTCGCGCACTGTCGCGCCGTCTGCGCGTGAACTCGCTACACTCGATGGCATGACGCAAACGCCCGCAGTCGCGCCGCCGACGACACCCGTACGACGTCTCGCCGAGCAGGCGTTCAGCCGTGCCGCCGGCGCGCCGCTGATCGGCGGCAACCGCGTCGAGCTCCTGATCGACGGGGCCGCGCACTTCGACGCGTGGGCCGATGCGATCGCCGGCGCGGGCGGCTCGGTGTTCCTCGAAAACTACATCATCCGCAACGACCCGGTCGGCCGGCGCTTTCGCGATCTGCTCGCCGAACGCGCGAAAGCCGGCGTCACGGTCTGCGTGGTTCGCGACTGGCTCGGCTGCTTCGGTCTCGACGGCGGCGGCTTCTGGCAGCCGCTGCTCGATGCCGGCGGCGAAGTGCGTTCGTACAACCCGGCGCGCTTCGACAGTCCGCTCGGCTGGATCAACCGCGACCACCGCAAACTCGTCGTCGTCGACGGCGACATCGCGTTCGTCAGCGGCGTGTGCCTCTCGGCGAAATGGCTCGGCGAACCGGAGAAAGGCGTGCCGCCGTGGCGCGACACCGGCGTGTCGCTGCGCGGCCCGGCCGTCGCCGAACTCGCCGCCGCTTTTGCCGACGTGTGGAGCCAGCTCGGCGAGCCGCTGCCCGCCGCGCTACTGCCCTCGCCGTCCGAACCTGCGGGCGACACGGACGTGCGCGTGATCGCGACCGCGCCGAGCACCGCGGGCCTGTTTCGCCTCGACCAGCTCATCGCCGCGATGGCGCGGCGTCGCCTGTGGCTCACCGACGCCTACTTCGTCGGCCTGCCGCCGTACGTGCAGGCGCTGCGCGCCGCGGCGCTCGACCGCGTCGACGTGCGGCTGCTCGTACCCGGCGCGAGCGACATCCCGGCCGTCGCGCGCATGTCGCGCGCCGGCTACCGGCCGCTGCTCGAAGCCGGCGTGCGCGTGTTCGAATGGAACGGCTCGATGCTGCATTCGAAGACCGCGGTCGCCGACTCGCGCTGGGCGCGCGTCGGTTCGAGCAATCTCAATATCGCGAGCTGGATCGGCAATTGCGAAATCGACCTGGCGATCGAAGATCACGCGTTCGCGCAGGCGCTCGAAGCGCAATTCGTGCACGACCTGGAAAACGCGACCGAAATCGTACTGACGAAACAGAAGGTCAAGAAAGGCGCGAAGAGACGCGTACCGAAGAGCGGCAGCGGCGGATCGAGCCGCGCCGCGGCCGGCGCGCTGCGCCTCGCCCACAGCGTGGGCGCAGCGCTCGGCAACCAGCGCGTGCTCGGCCGCGCCGAAGCCGGTGCGCTCCCGTGGGCGACGGTGCTCCTGCTCGCGCTCGGCGTCGTCGCCGTGCAGTGGCCCCGATTGCTCGCGTGGCCGCTCGCCGCCGGCCTGTTCGCACTCGGCTTCAGCCTGTTCGCACGCTACCTGCGCGTGTGCCGCGCGCATCCGCGCAAACCGGCGCAAACGCCGCCGGAAACCACGGAGCCGCCCGCATGAGACGCATCGTGATCGCGCGACCGGGCGGCTACGACGCGCTGCAACTCGTCGACGAACCCGATCCGATACCCGGTCCGAACGAAGTCGTGATCGCCGTGCGCGCCGCCGGCGTCAACTACGCCGACGGCATCGTGCGCATGGGCCTGTACGCGTCGGCGAAGGCGCTGCACGGCTATCCGATCACGCCGGGTTTCGAAGTCGCCGGCACGATCGCCGGCGTCGGTCATTCCGTGCGCGACCTCGCGCTCGGCGATGCCGTGATTGCGCTGACGCTGTTCGGCGGCTATGCCGACCGCGTGTGCGTACCGGCCGATCGCGTGTTCGCGCTGCCCGAAGGCATGGATTTCGCGCACGCCGCGGCGCTGCCCGCGGTGTTCCTCACCGCGTGGTTTCTCGTGCACGAACTCGTGCATCCGCGCGAACGCGACGTGTGGCTCGTGCATTCGGCGGCCGGCGGCGTCGGCGGCGCGCTCGCGCAGCTCGGCCACCTCGCCGGCTGCCGCGTCGTCGGCGTGATCGGTGCGACGCACAAGCGCGACGCGGCGATCGGCGCCGGCTGCAGCGACGTCATCGACAAATCGCGCGAGTCGTTGTGGACGCGTGCCGAAGCGCTCGCGCCGAAAGGCTACCAGGCGATCTTCGACGCGAACGGCGTCGCCACGCTCGCGGCGAGCTATGCGCATCTGGCGCCGGCCGGCAAGCTCGCGGTGTACGGCTTCGCGTCGATGCTGCCGCGCGACGGGCGCGTCAACCGGTTGCGACTGGCGTGGGACTGGCTGTGCACGCCGCGCTTCAATCCGATGAAGATGACGCAGGAAAACCGCAGCGTCGTCGCGGCGAACCTGAGCTTTCTCTCGACGCACACCGAACGCCTGACCGAAGGCATGCGCTGGCTGCTGTCGCGTTTCGCCGCGGGCGAACTCGTCGCGCCGCCGGTGACCGTCTACCCGCTCGCGCACGCGGCCGACGCGCAGCGCGCGATCGAATCGGGCCTGACCGTCGGCAAGCTCGTTCTCGATTGCGCAGATTTGCATTTGTAGGCACGCGACGCAGCCGGCAGCGAACGAACTACGCAGGTATCCGGCATCTTCCAATACGCCCACTGCCGCCTCATGCACTCGTCAGCGCATCGGGCGCACCCTCGCGTCGTTCGATCGCAATCCGAATCCCATCACGCGCGACGCCCGTCCTGCGGTGAACAACTCCCTTGAGGACCGCAGCTGCCGCGCGATCGCTTCGTCGCGATCGCCCGCATTCCTGGCGTAAACCTCCAGACGGAGTTGCTGCCTGTCTGATCTGATACGCGAATCGCCAATCGGGAAAACAAGCGGCAATCGCCGCGGCGAACTATCACTTTCGCGCGACGTCATAGTTTCCTTTTGCGACGTCTTTACAATTTTATGCGAAGCGCATTAGATAGCCGCGCGCAGACCGCTCGCGCGGGTGAACGGTCGCGTCAATCGCATCTGCCGACAGGGGGCACGTGCAAGGCGTCGTCGCTGCGTTGCCGCTTCGATTGCGCCGGGCGCGTTCGCCGCCGGCATTGTCGGATCGATCGCAGCGAACGCCCGAGCGTCCGCTCGCCTTCTCGCACGGGGCATCGATCATGGACAACGCACACGCTGCGACCGAACGCCATCTTCTGCATTTCCAGACGTCGCCCGAATTCGCGGGCGACAGCGAACTGACGTTCTACGCCGGCTTCACGCCGCATCGCGTGCATGCGCACACGCCCGCGACGCTCGCCGACGCGCGCATCGGCAATCCGCTGCTGCAGCGCCTGCCCGATGCGCAGTTCAGCCACTACGTCGAGATCGACCTGCCGGCCGACGAGGTACAGCTGACATATCTCGCGCAGCCGATCTTCATCGACGGCACGCGCACCGAGAACTTCCTGTCGCTCGCGGTGCACGTGCCACGCGAAAGCCGGCGCAAGAGCGCGACGCGCGGCTACGCGTTGCGGCGTGCCGCGGCCGGCAAGCCGCATCCGAAGCTTGCGTGGCTGTTTCGCCACGGCGACGCGGAAAGCATCGCGCAGGCGCTGGCGCAACTGCGCGCGGGCGAGTTCGAGGTCGATTTCCTCGCCGATCTCGTCACGCCGTTCGACACGGCGTCGACGCTGCTGATGCAGCATCCGGGCCTGATCAATGTCGGCGCCGGGAGCGGCGCGCCCGCAACGATCCTGGACGACTGCGTCGCGCGCGGGCTGCGCTGGCGCTCGCGGCTCGTCGATGCGATCGAAGACCTGCCCGGCCGCTGGTCGCGGCGCGTGCCGCTGCTCGACGACGGCAAGCCTGTTGTCGACGACGAAGGCCCCGTGTTCACCGTCGAACTGCACGACCGCGTGGAGCGCACCATCGAGGCGCCGCTGACGGCCGCGCTGCGGTACGCCAACCAGCTCGCGGAACTTCAGGACCAGACCTGGCGCGTGCACTACGGTTCGACGACCGACGAGCACGACGCCGTGGGCGCCGCGATGCGCGACCCGGCGCCGCGCGGCGGCACGCGCTGGACGCTCCAGGCGCTGTCGCGCATGAACGGCCTGCGCACCCACCGCGACGTCGTCTTCGAACCGCCGCGCGACGGCGGCTGGTCGATACACGAAGCGTGGTCGGTCGACGACACGCCGCCGCTGACCGCCGACGTCATCGCCGCGCTCGCCGCGGGACAGGTGTTCGCGCGCGTGGACGCCGTCGGCGTTGCCGGTGCCTGGGTCGGTACGTTCCCGGCGCAGGCGCTGCGCGACGAGCATCCCGCGCAGTTCCACGCGCGGCACGAAAGCGACCGTTCCGGCGCCGACTACGCCACCGTGTCGCTGACGCTCGATGCGCTGCGCGAAGACCTGACCGTCGATCTGGCGCTGACCACGTCGACGTCGGACGATGCGCTGGCAAGCGTCAGCATCGGCGTGCGCGAAGCCGGCGGCGGCGAGCGCATCGTCTTCACCGCGCAGCCGTCGACGCGCGGCAGGTACGGCAACCTGCGCGTGCGCGTCGTCAACGAATGGCTGCGCTACCTCGGCGCGTACGTCGAGTTCTACGACGCGAACGACCGGCCGATCGTGCCGCAGGGCTGGACGTCGAGAATTCCGTTCATCGACGTCCGCGCGATGTTCGACCGCCATCCGACGAAGCGCTACCTCGGCATGCACTCGCCGATCGGCACGGTGTTCGGCGTTCCGCTGCCGCCGCTGACCGACACGCTCAATATTCCCGTGCCCGCCGAAGCCGCCTCGGTGCAGTTGTACTGGGGCGGCCTGGGCACCGGCCGCTTCGACGAAACCGTCTGCGCGGCCGGCATCACCTGCACGTCGGTCATGAACCTGGCCATTCCCGTGATCCTGCTGATGGCCGGCTCGTCGGAACAGGACAGCCGGTTTCTCAACAACCTGATGCGCGATCCGAGAGTGCGCTACGGCGTCTACGCGGCCGGCGCGGCGCTGATCGGCAGCGGCGGCGGCTACGTCGGACTGTCGCAGGATCCCGGCCGCGCGGCGCGAACGGTCGCGCTGGCGATCGGGCCGATTCTCGTGCGCAAGGGCGCGCAGAAGCTGGCCACCTACCTCGTGCGCAAGGCCGGCGAAGGTTTCGCCCGGCGCGCGATTCCGTTCATCAACTTCGCGTTCGCGGTGTTCGACAAGGCCGTGAATCTCGCGGTGCTCGGCCAGACGATCGCCGCGGTGGTGCAGTCGCCGTTCTACTACGCGACGCGGCTGACGCGCACGTTCGACCTGCACGTGAACATCCGGCCCGAGTCCAACCGCTTCCCCGACATCGCCGACGTGCTGCGCGTGCAGGTGCTGTACGACGCGGGCAACTCGCTGCCGCTGTCGGAAACGCGCTTGCCGTCGACACCGGTGCCCAGTCCGATCCCCGTGCGTTTCAACGACATCGCCGCCGGCGGCCGGGTGAGGGTGTTCGTTTTCTTCTATGCCGAAAACGGCTGGCAGGCCGCGATGGGCGCCAGCGCCTGGATGGATGCGCAAGGCCGCGGCGGCAGCAGCGTGCTGGAGATCGACGTCTTCGTCAGGAACGCGCTGATACCGCTGTCGCGCGATTCGGTCTATCGCCATCGCCGCGCGCTGTCGTTCGAAGGCGGAAATTATTTGTGGAAAGATAGACCCGCACCCACGGCGACGATCGGCAATGACGCCGCGCTGCTGGGGCTCGTCGGCATCACCGTGGCGGACTCGCCGGGAATGCTGGCATACGCCTGGCGGGCGAGCGGCCTGAACCTGCCGCGCGACCGGCCCGGCGCGCCGACGAACGAGCCGATGTACGCGATACGCACCGTCTCGATGCTGGCCGACGTCGATGCGCGGCGCGCGCTGGTGCCGGTCGGCTTCGCTCGGCAGTGCGGCGTCGCCTACGACGTCGGCTCGGCCGACGACGGCAGCGGCGCCAACTTCTGGCTCGATCCGTCGCGCGGCGAATTCGACCCCGACACCAACCTCGCCGGCGGCGTGCATCTGCGCCGCATCGCGCTGTCGCTGACCGGCACGCCGCGCTTCGAACCGGGGTCGAACCAGAGCTGGGGACGGTTTCCGGCGCAGATCGACAGCTTCATCGTGCACCCGCAAGGCTATGTCGCGGCGGTCAGCACGGCGCAGTCGAAGCTGTACGTGCTGGCGCTTCCCACGCAGCCGGGCGACGACACGGCGGCGCGCATGGCGAGCCTGTACAGCGGCGACAGCGGCAACACCGACGACGACGCGGCGCTCGACGGTAGTCCCCGCATCGGCCTGATGTCGCAGCCGCGCGCGATCGCCGTCGCGCTCGACGGACGCCTGCTCGTGCTCGAAGACAGCAACCGCCGCGTCCAGAGTTTCGACCTGTCGGGCAATCCCGTGCCCTACTTCCGGCAGGAAGGCTCGGCCGAAAAATCGCCGGTACTCGCGCTGCGCGACGACGGCGCGTCGGCGACGACGTACGTCGACCTGTCGGTGGAAGCGCGCGGTTACCTGTTCGTGCTCGCGCGCACCGGCGCGGGCAACCGTCCGGATCACTATCGCGTCGACATCTACGAGCCCGACGGCACGTTTCTCGTCAGCACGCCGCGCGTGGTGGCGGACAAGATCGCCGTCGACCTGGAGCGCGGCCTGTATACCCTGAACTGGGAAACGTTCGCCGGCGCCGACGAACGCATCGAGCCGTCGGTAAGCCTGTGGGTCGCGCCGACACCGCCGCCGAGCGGCGACGGAGACGGCGCATGAGGCGTTTCGAGGGCAAGTACGGCGCCGGCACGCAGGTTGTGTTCATGATCGAGTACGACCTCGAAAAACACCTCGTGTACGTGCACGACCACCACACGACGCACGTCATTTCGCCGGGCAATACCGTCGCCGTGCCGGGCGGCGACTTCTATCTCTACGCGCTGGTGCACGGCCTGCTCGGCGATCCGTCGGCGCAGGTCGGCTCGCTGCTGGACAACCGCGAAACCGGCATGGAGGTGTTGCAGGTCATCACGCCGGGCGTCACGCAAATGCAGCGGACGCGGCGCTGCGATTCGGCGGACTTCTCGCCGTTCCGCGGCTTCGCCGTCGACCTGACCGATGCCGACCTCTCGGGCGTCGTATTCGGCGCCGTCGACTTCAGGCTCGCGATCGTGCGGCGAACGCGGTTCCACTTCGCGGCGATCCAGCACTGCACGTTCGGCCCGCGGCAGCTCACGGGCCTGGACCTGCGCCACGCGATGCTCGAAAAGGCGAACCTGCGCGCGTTCGACCTCACCGGCACGCTGCTCGACGGCGCGGCGCTGCTGCAGACGAACCTCACCGAAGCGACACTCGAACGCGCCTCGCTGCGCGGCGCGCAGCTCGACGAGGCCATCTTCGACCGCGCAAACGCCGCCGGCGCGGCGTTCGACGGCGCGCTCGGCGTTGCGCTGAGCTTTGCCGGCGCGACGCTGACCAATGCGACCTTCGAACGCGCGCGACTGGGCCAGCCGGAATTCGCCGGCGCGACATTGGCCGGCGCGTCGTTCAAGGACGCGCTGCTCGGCGCGGCGCGCTTCGCGGCGAAGCCGCAAGGCCCCGGCGCGGCCGACCTCACCGGCGTCGACTTCGACAACGCCGACCTGATGGCGGCGGACTTCACGGGCGCCGACCTGACCGTGTGCAAGATGCCGGCGCGACCGCCGCGGTTCGGACGAACCGTCGAGCGCCGCACGCGCTTCGTGCGCGCGAAGCTGACGTCCCGGTTTCTCGGCAACGACTGGTCGTTCATCGACGCCACCGACGCGGCGATCGACATCGATGCGTCGATCGAAAGCGCGCGGTTGAGGGCCGAGGAGGCGATCCTGCCGAAGATCGTGTTCGCCGGGCGCAACCTGAAGGGTGCCGATTTCACGCGCGCGAAAATGCAGGAAGCCCGCTTCGGCGGCTGCGTACTGGTCGAGACGTCGTTCGACGACGCCATGCTCGAGGGCGCCGACTTCACCGGCGCGAACCTGGAAGACGCGAATTTCAATAATGCAAAACTGCCGTCGTCCGTATTCGCCGAAGCGTGGCTGTACGGCGCGACGTTCGATCACGCATTGCTGCTGAATACCAACTTCTCGTCGGCGATGCTCGTACAGGTGGATTTCCGCAACATCGTAGGCAACGCGCTCGCGGGCGTGAACTTCGCGCGCGCCTGCCTCGTGTCGGCCGATTTTCGCAACGTCAACGCATCTCCCGCAGGCGCGACGCGAACGACGTTCTCGGTCGCATGCCTCGCCGGCGCCGACTTCAGCGCCGCGTTGCTCGGCAACGTGATACTGACCGGCGCGCAGCTGTCGTCGGCCAACGGCTCGATCGTGGTCTCGCATACGTGGAGACCGAACGGCAGAACCATCTACTACACGCCGACGATACTGCCGCCCGCCAGGACGGGCTCCGACACGACGTGCCCCGACGGCGGTCGCGGTCCGTGTTCGATCGAACGCCTCAGGTCGGTGCCCGTGCCGGACGCGTGGCGTCCGTAGCGCGAGCGGCTAACATGAATCGATGTATGCGCACGCCGCTTGAGGCATGGAAAGAAGAACACGTCGTGCAGCCGCATCGGCTCACCGATCGGCTGCAGCCGCTTGAGGCCACTGCATGAAACCCTTGTGGCGAATAGACAAGGAAACATCGGGTTCCGGCGTGACACGATGGATCGTCGCAGGCGCGGACGATGCGCGCGCCTCGTTCGACCAGGTCCTCGGCCTGCTCGAAGGCGATGCCGGTTTCGTCGACGCCTGGAGCGAAGCGTTGATCGCCTGCCCGATGCAAGCTTATTGCTGGGAATGCCCGCCGTTCCAAGCGACGACGATGAGCCGGCCGTTCGAATGCGTGCTCGTCGAAAGCCCGCTGCTGGAACGCGCCGAACCGGACCCCGCGCCGTTCGCCGAATACTTTCGCGCCGACCGGGAGGTCGTCGTATTCGCGAGCCTCGGCAAGGACGCGACGCTGATCGCGCCGTGTCCGCGCAACGGGCGCGACTTCGCGCATCTGGGCCGGTTCATGCGCAACGCCGACACGGCGCAAAGACGCGCGCTGTGGCGACAGGTCGGCATCAGCGCGCGCCGCGCTGTCGGGCGCGAACCGATCTGGCTCAGCACGGCGGGACTCGGCGTGTCTTGGCTACATGTCCGGCTCGATACGCGGCCGAAGTATTACCGGTATGCGCCGTATCGGATGGCGTTGCTGTAAGTGTCGGGGCGATAATCATTGCGAGATCACGCCCAATTCGCTCTTCCTTGAAGCAACGGTGCGAAATGTGGACGTTGGGACAACCAAGGAGCGGAATCGATGACTCTCAAGGCATCGACCGATCTACTGAGAGGCAGGCGGATGCGATGAAGAAGGTTGTAGGACGCGGCGGATTTACAACTTGCGGGAAGTTCGTTCGCGCTGCCGCGAGCGAGCACATCGACGAAGAACTGACCGGCGATCTTGGAGAGGCAGAAGCGTTTCGCGCGGCCTGGGAAGAAGGGATTAGCAGCGGCCCGGCACGCGAAGTCGACTTTGAAGCGTTGAAAGCTGCGGGTCGGAATATTCTGAAAGCAGCCCGCGCCTGACCAGATCGGAGAACATCTCGAAGACGGCAGGCGCGGATTGCATTCGAAAGAGCGGAAGCCTCGACGCGCGAGGCTTCCGCGGTAGTGGCGTCAGGCGCGGGTCATGACGAGGCGGCCGCGGGTGATGAGGATGACGACGAGATCGTTCGATTCGAAGCCGGCGTTCGACAGCCAGTCGCCGCGCAAGCGGATGTACGGGACAAGGCGTTCGGTGAAACCGCCGTTGGTGGAATAACGTGACGTACCGATGCGGATGCGCTTTGTGGAGGATGCGGAAGATTTATGCTTTGGCTTGGCCATGATCCACCTGTATGCAGTGGGTTGTGGTTAGCGAACGGCGTGGGTGCAACCGCGCCGTTCGCGCTTTGGCCCTTGAGCGATTGGTCGCTGCGGGCGACCTTTCAGAGAGCACCGCGCGGAAGGCCGTCAAGGATTCGGTTCTATCGAACTTGCGCAGTCCTTGACGGCCTGAGCACGGTGCTAGGCTGAGACGACCGCAGCGAGCTTTGTATTGCGTTCGAAGCTGCGAGCTTTGGCTTCTCGCCGGACGAAACGACAACGAAGACCGAAGCGTCGCCCCCTCACCCAACCCTCTCCCCCAAGCGGAGCTTGGGGAGAGGGCTTTGCGCGGCGCAACCCGGCGTCTACGTGTTTACTTTGCGCAAAAAGCTGGATACCGGCCTTCGCCGGTATGACGGCTCTGTAGAAGCGCCGCGCTTCGGCCGTCACCGTCACCGTCACCGTCACCGTCGCCGTTGCCGTTGCTTCTGGCGGCAGGAAGCCGCCCGCTCTACCCGGGGCCCCGTCGGTCGCGGCGAGATTGCGGAGGATCAGCCCGCGCAGCGGGTGGGCGCAGGGATGTGCGCAGTTCGTTGACGGGCCATGGATGGCCCATCAACGAACCCCGGAGCAAGCTCGCGAAGTTTGCGGGCATGGATGCCCGCAAACCGCGGCCGTCGGGGTGTCCTTGGAGAGTGCAGAGAGGGATTGGACAAGCAATCCCTCTCTGCTCGCTCGCGGCAGCGAGCGAAACGCTTTGTTTAAAGCCGGGCGGAAACTACAAAGCGGCAATCAAAAGCGCAATCAAAAGCTGGATCCCGGTGGTCTCAACCGGTCGATGCAACATAGGCATGTTGTTTCGATCGGAGAGAAGGCATGGAGAGGTCGCGGTCACGCACCTTGAGTCAAGCGGAGCGACAGGAGGTTTGGCGCCGATTTCGCGCCGGTGAGTCGTTGCGGCAGATTGCCCGAGGACTGTCGCGCAACGCCTCGTCGGTGACGGATCTGGTCAAAGCACGCGGTGGCGTGGCGCCGATGGCGTCGCGCCGCTCGGCCCGTACGCTGACATTGCATGATCGCGAACACATTTCGCGAGGGCTTGTTGCCGGTGACTCATTCCGACAGATCGCGTGCGAGTTGGGCCGGCCAACGAGCACGATCAGTCGCGAAGTGGGTCGTCACGGCGGACGCCAGGGTTATCGCGCGGTGCTGGCCGACGAGCGAGCGTGGCAGCGGGCTCGTCGTCCGAAGGTGTGCCGTCTGGCGCGCTCACATCGACTACGGCATCAGGTTGCCTCAAAGCTGCGACAGGATTGGTCGCCGAACCAGATTGCCCAATGGCTTAAGCTTGAGCATCCGCATGAGCCGGAGCAGCGTGTGTCGCACGAGACGATCTACCGATCCTTGTTCATTCAGGCGCGGGGCGCGCTGAAAAAGGAGTTGATGACGCATCTGCGATCACAGCGACAACTGCGCCGCTCACGCAACGCCGAGCGTGTGCCGCAAGGTCGAGGACAGATTCCCGATGCGGTTTCGATCAGCGAGCGTCCCGCACAGATCGAAGATCGGGCAGTACCAGGACACTGGGAAGGCGATTTGATCTGCGGGGCGAACAACAGCTATGTCGGTACCCTGGTGGAGCGCCACTCTCGTTTTGTGATGCTGGTCAAGCTGGCCGGCAAGGACACGCAGACCGTGGTGCGTGCCCTTGCTCGTCGCATGAAGCGCTTGCCGGCAACCCTCAGAGGTTCGCTGACTTGGGACCGTGGTGCGGAAATGACCGCCCATGCCCGCTTCACTCTCGCCACCGACATGGCGGTATACTTTTGCGATCCCCGCAGTCCGTGGCAACGCGGATCCAACGAAAACACCAATGGGCTATTGCGCCAATACTTGCCGCGCAAGGCCGATTTATCGCTCTTTACACAGACTCAACTCGACGCGATTTCGCGACGACTGAACCAACGTCCACGAGAGACGCTGGCATTCAGAACGCCTGCTTTTAAACTCGCACAGGCGTTGCAATGACCGGTTGAGACCACCCCCAGCCTGCGCTGGGATGACGAGCGAAAAACAACAACCCAAGTCACAACACCGCATGCGCAAAATCAAACCCGAACCCCGGCAACCAATCGCACAACGCCGCCCCATGCGCGTAATGCACGCCATGCTTGAGCACGTCGGCGATATCCTGCATCTGCGTCACACCCCCCGCCACGACGATCTTGCCGAGCGAACGCACGGTCGCCAGCCGCGCAGCGACACTCGTCCACCCCGCCCCGCCCGTCGGCGTGTCGAAGCGCACGAGTCCGAACGCGGCGTGCTGCAGCCAGCGCTGCGCGCCGTCGGAGTCGTCGTCGACCGTGAGGCATAGCCGCGCGCCGACGCGCTGCACGGCTTCGATCGCCGCGTCGCTCGGCAGGTGTTCGATCAGGTCGCGCGCCGAGATGTCGAGCGCGACGACGCTCGCCGACAGCTCGTTCGCGCGCAGTTCGGTCGCGAGCCACGGCGCGAATGCGCCGTCCATGATCGAGTCGACGCTGATCGGCACGAACACGCGCAGGTCGGCCTTGTTCGCCTCGTGCGCGTCGCGCAGCGCGAGACGGATCACGCGGCGGTCGGCCAGCGTCGCGATGCCCTGCTCGCGCGCGAGCGGCAGGTACTCGTCGGGGCCGATGAGGATTTCCTGCGAGCTGCGCGGCGGCTTCAGGCGCATGCGCGCGACGTATTGATCCGACAGATTGCCGGATAGCGGCACGAGCGGCTGGTAGTCGACGACGCTGGTGGTCTTGTCGATCGCGCCGCGCAGCACTGCGCGCACGAGACGCACACGCGGATCTTCGCTCGCGGCATTCGGGTCGCGCAGATCGAACGCGCACGCGTTGCCGCCCGCCGCCTGCACGCCGACGCCCTGCGCTCGCGCGCGCCGGATCAGCGCCTCGGCCTTCGCCGCCGGCCCGACGATGCGCTGCGCCGCCAGCGTGAAGCCGAGCTTGAGCGGATCGTCGCCCGACAGCCAGGTGCGCGCGGCGAGCCGCTCGCGCGCCTCTTCCAGCGCCTCGCGCAACGCGAGTTCGTCGGCACGCTGCGCGAGCGCGAGAAAACCGTAGTCGCCGTACGCGCACAGCGGTCGCGCGAACGGCAGCTCGGCCGCCAGCGCCGCGGCGATCTGCTGCGACAGCGTGCCCGCCGCGACGAAACCGACGCGGTCGCGCAGCGCGTCGACGCCGTCGACCGCGACGTAGACGATCGCCGCGCACGCTTCGGGCGCGGCATCGGCGACGTGTTCGAGTTCCTGCAGGAACGTTTCGCGAGACGCGAGGATGCCGCGCCGCTCGCCGCGTGCGGCGCCGGCGTTCGCGCCGAGCGTGCGCGCACGGCGCACGCGGCTCTCGACGGTCATCAGGAGATGCCGCGGCTTGACCGGCTTGGTCAGAAAATCGTCGCCGCCCATCGAGATCGCGTCGAAGCGGCGGTCGAGATCCTGCTCGCCGGACAGAAACACGACCGGCAGGAACGAAAAACCCGGCTCGGCGCGAATCGCCTGCGCCACTTCGATGCCGTTGCCGTCCGGCAGGTAGAAATCGAGCAGCACGAGATCGGGATGAAAGCTCTGCAGCATCGGCACGACGTCGGTCGCGGTCGCGCATACCGCGGTCGTGATGCCGCGGTGGTGCAGGATCGATTCGCAGAACTTCGCCTGGCTCGGATCGTCCTCGACGACGAGCACGCGATAGCCCAGATGCCGGCGCTGTTCCAGCACCTCGTCGATGCGCGCGAGAATCGCCACCGGATCGCGCACGGACACGACGGCGTCGGCGCCGGCGCGCTGCGCGAACAGCACGCGCGCCGGATCGGCCGCTTCCGACAGCACGAGGCACAGCGGCGGATCGCGCTGCGCCTGCCGCGCGCGCGCCGCGCTCTGCGACAGTTCGTGCAGCTTCGGCACGAACGCGTCGTCGACGAGCAGCACGTCGGGCAGATTTTCGGCGAATGCGGCGAGCAGCGCGTCGGCATCGTCGAACGGCCGTACGAGAAAACGCTGCGCCCCCAGATACGGCGCGAGCGCTTCGATCTCGCGGCCCGGCGCGCGCAGATAGTGCACGAGGCCGCGCACGTTCTTCGCGACGGCCTTTTTCGGCGCGCGCGGCGCTTCTTCGGCGACCGGCGCGCCGCCGAGGCGCTCGACCATCCCCGCCAGCGCCTGGCGCTGCGTCGGGCTCGGGATGACGCCCGATTCCACGAATGAACAAAGGAACACGGTCAGCTCGAGCGCGGTTTCGGCGACGTCGCCCATGCCGAGCGAATCGGCTTCGCCGGTCAACCGTTCGAGTTCTTCGTGCAGGAGCGAGGCGCGCGCGCCGTCCCACGATCCGGAAAGCCCTTCGCGCCATTGCGCGACGAAGGCATCGAGTTTCTGACGCAACGCGCGGTCGCCGGACGGCCCGCGCTGCCGTTCGGGCGCGCTCACGGCGCCTTCCGGCGTATCGGTCTCTAGCATGTCGGTGTCACTCGTCGGCCCGCGGCGCCCTGAACCCCGCGCGGCGAACCGAACTATAACTCAACCGTACCGTTCAGTATTCGGCGTCGCGTTTCTTTACGAATCGCCGGACCCAGCCGTGCGCGACGGCCGCCGTTCACCGTACTCGGCTACACTGCCGGCCCGACCGGCGAGCCGGTCCGAAAGCGATAGCGATGTCCGACCTACCGGCCAATCCGTCCGTCGAACGCGAGATATTCTCGCCTTCGCAGCTCGTGCGGCAGACGCGCGACCTCATCGAAGGCGCGTTTCCGCTGATCTGGATCGAAGGCGAAATTTCCAATTTTTCGCGCCCCGCTTCGGGGCACCTGTACTTCAGCCTGAAGGACGCCGGCGCGCAGGTGCGCTGCGCGATGTTCAAGCCGAAAAGCACCTGGCTGCGCTTCAAGCCCGTCGACGGCATGCACGTGCTCGTGCGGGCGCGCGTGAGCCTGTACGAGGCGCGCGGCGAGTTTCAGATCCTCGTCGACCACATGGAGGAAGCCGGCGAAGGCGCGCTCAAGCGCGAGTTCGAGCGGCTCAAGGCGCAGCTCGCCGCCGAAGGGCTGTTCGACCCGGCGTCCAAGCGCGCGCTGCCGCGCCTGCCGCGACGCATCGGCGTCGTCACGTCGGCGTCCGGCGCCGCGATTCGCGACGTGCTGGCCGTGCTCGGCCGCCGTTTTCCGCTGGCCGCCGTCGACGTGATTCCGGTGCCGGTGCAGGGCAAGGAAGCGCCGCCGGCGATCGTCGCGGCGCTGGCCGCCGCGTCGCGCGCCGCCGTGCACGACGTGCTGCTCGTCACGCGCGGCGGCGGCTCGATCGAAGACCTGTGGGCGTTCAACGACGAAGCGGTCGCGCGCGCGATCCGCGCGAGCGCGGTGCCGGTGGTTTCGGCGATCGGGCACGAGGTCGACTTCACGATCGCCGATTTCGTCGCCGACCTGCGCGCGGCGACGCCGTCGGCCGCGGCCGAACTGCTCGTACCCGACGCGAACGACCTTGCACGCGACCTGCGCCATCGCCTGACGCGGCTCGAACTCCTGATGCGCCGCGGGCTGCAGGCGCGCGCGCAGCGGCTCGACCGCGCCTATGCGCGCCTCGACGCACACCGGCCGCAGGCGCGGCTGGCGCTCGGCGCGAGCCGCCTGGCGACCCTGCACCAGCGCCTGCGCCACGCCGCCGCCGAACGCCATCACCGCGCCGAACGCCGCGTCGGCGACCTCGCCGCACGGCTCGAACGGCGCCACCCGGCGCGGCAGATCGAACGCGCGCGGCAACTCATCGACGAACGCCACGCGCGCCTGCGGCGCGCGCTGACCGACCGGCTCGGCCGCCAGCGCGCGCTCGTCGCGGAACTCGGCCGCACGCTGCACGCGGTCAGCCCGCTCGCGACGCTGTCGCGCGGCTACGCGATCCTGTTCGACGAGAATGGACGCGTGCTGCGCGCGAGCGGCGACGCGGCGAGCGGCGCGAGCCTGCGCGCGAAACTGCACGACGGAGAGCTGCGCCTGCGCGTGGACTAAATGGTCTGTAACAGGCCACCAGCCCCGAATGTCGCATTGAAACTCGCACCGCGCGCTCCCAGAATCGACGAACCTCGACACGGAGAAGCGCATGAAAGCCTCGGATCTGTTCGTCAAGGCACTCGAAGCGGAAGGCGTGCAATACGTCTTCGGCATTCCCGGCGAGGAAAACCTCGACCTGCTCGAATCGCTTCGCAATTCGTCGATCCGCCTCGTGCTGACGCGTCACGAACAGGCCGCCGGCTTCATGGCCGCGACGTACGGTCGCCTCACCGGCCGCGCCGGCGTCGCGCTGTCGACGCTCGGTCCCGGCGCGACGAACTTCGTCACGTCGGCCGCCTACGCGCAGCTCGGCGGCATGCCGATGCTGATGCTGACCGGGCAGAAGCCGGTCAAGGCGTCCAAACAGGGACATTTCCAGATTGTCGACGTCGTCGACATGATGAAGCCGCTGACCAAGTACACGCGCCAGATCGTCTCGGCCGACAACATCCCGGCGCGCGTGCGCGAGGCGTTCCGCCGCGCCGAGGAAGAGCGCCCGGGCGCCACGCACCTGGAACTGCCCGAGGACATCGCGCGCGACGACACCGACGCGATCGTGATTCCGGCGAGCTATCACCGCCGTCCGATCGCCGACGACAAGGCCGTGCAGCGCGCCGCCGAGGCGATCGTCAGCGCCAAGCGTCCGCTGCTGATGGTCGGCGCCGGCGCGAATCGCAAGACGTGCGCGAAGATGCTGCGCGAGTTCGTCGACCAGACCGGCATTCCGTTCTTCACGACGCAGATGGGCAAGGGCGTCATCGACGAATGCCATCCGCTGTGGCTCGGCAACGCGGCGCTCTCGGACGGCGACTTCGTGCACCGCGCGATCGGCGAAGCCGACTGCATCATCAACTGCGGCCACGACGTGATCGAAAAGCCGCCGTTCTTCATGCGCCGCGGCGTGCGCACGGTCATCCACGTGAACTTTTCCGGCGCCGAGGTCGACACCGTCTACTTCCCGCAGATCGAAGTGATCGGCGACATCGCCAATTCGATCTGGCAGCTGAAGCAGACCGTGTCGGCGCAGAGCCACTGGGATTTTTCGTGGTTCGACAAGGTGCGCGGTCATCTCCTGGCGCATCTGGCGGTCGGCGCCGACGACGAGCGCTTTCCGATCCACCCGGTGCGCCTCGTCGCCGAGGTGCGCGAGGCGATGCCCGCCGACGGCATGCTGTGCCTCGACAACGGCATGTACAAACTGTGGTTCGCGCGCTACTACCGGTCGCGCGAGCCCAATACGATCCTGCTCGACAACGCGCTCGCGACGATGGGCGCGGGCCTGCCGTCGGCGATCGCCGCGAAGATCGTGCATCCGCAGCGCAAGGTCGTCGCGGTCGCCGGCGACGGCGGCTTCATGATGAATTCGCAGGAGATCGAAACCGCCGTGCGCCTGGGCCTCGACCTCGTCGTGCTGCTGCTGCGCGACGACGCCTACGGCATGATCAAGTGGAAACAGGCACATATGGAATTTCCGAACTTCGGCATGGACATGGGCAATCCCGATTTCGTCGAGTACGCGAAGAGCTACGGCGCGCACGGCCATCGCCCGGCGTCGTGCGCCGAGTTCGCCCGGCTGTTCCGCCATGCGCTCGACACGCCGGGCGTGCACCTGATCGACGTGCCGATCGACTATTCCGACAACGACCGCGTGCTCAACCGCGAGATTCGCGAACTCTCCGCCGCGTTGTAGAGACCATGAAAACGTATCGAGACCAGCTCGCACGCCTGCGTAAAGATCTTTTCGACAAACAAGATGGAAAGAAAACTGGATTACTGAGAGATTCGCACGTCGAAGCTTTTTTGCTACTCGCCGACGAGTTCGAGTCACTGCTCCGAGAGTTTGATGAAAAAGATGTTCGGCTCAAACAGTTGCGACTCGAAGCGGCCTCAAACAGCAACCCTAACCACGATTGCATGACGGGTGCAACCAAGTGGATAGACGGACCTTATTCCTCGATCCGAGCACCTTTCTACTCGTTTAGTAAGGAAGCCGCACACACTCTCGAAGTGCATCGGCATCGACCGAAAACGTCATCGGAAGACAAATCGAGAGCCGAGAGTCAAGGCGGCGCACGCTACGAACTCGGCATTGAAGTTGATTCACTGGGCAAATTCATCGACAGAACATCAAAAGGTATAGATTGGCATCGATGCTATTCAAACATTCGCGACCTGCAACTGTCGTTGAACCTCTACATTTCATTGGATGGCCTTGAGCGAGAACTGCGACGCTTCTAGCAAATAATTCGCGATGGAGAGACTCAAATGACATTGCGGCAAACATACCCCTACTACCTCGCCAACCGCCCCGTCGCCGCGAACACCGCGCTCGAGGTCACCGACAAGTACACCGGCAAGGTCGCCACGCGCGTAGCGCTCGCCGATGCGAAGGCGATCGACGCCGCGATCGCCGCGGCCGTCGAGGCACAGGAACCGCTGCGCCGCTTCGCGCCGTACCAGCGCCAGGCCGTGCTCGAACACTGCGTCGCGCGGTTTCGCGAACGCTACGACGAGCTCGCGCTCGCGCTGTGCATCGAAGCCGGCAAGCCGATCAAGGACGCGCGCGGCGAAGTCACGCGCCTGATCGACACGTTCAAGGTCGCCGCCGAAGAAGCCGTACGCATCGACGGCGAAGTGGTGAACCTCGAAATCTCCGCGCGCGCGAAAGGCTATCGCGGCTTCACCAAGCGCGTGCCGATCGGCCCGTGTTCGTTCATTTCGCCGTTCAACTTTCCGCTGAACCTCGCCGCGCACAAGGTTGCCCCGGCGATCGCCGCCGGCTGTCCGTTCGTGCTGAAACCGGCCAGCCGCACGCCGATCGGCGCGCTGATCATCGGCGAAGTGCTGGCCGAAACCGATCTGCCGGTCGGCGCGTTCTCGATCCTGCCCGCGCATCGCGACGGCGCCGATCTTTTCACCGTCGACGAGCGCTTCAAACTGCTCTCGTTCACCGGTTCGCCGGGCGTCGGCTGGGATCTGAAAGCCAAAGCCGGCAAGAAGAAGGTGGTACTCGAACTCGGCGGCAACGCCGCGTGCATCGTCGACGCCGATCAGCGCGACCGCCTCGACTACGTCGTCGAACGCCTCGTTTTCGGTGCATTCTACCAATCGGGACAAAGCTGCATCAGCGTGCAGCGCATCCTCGTGCACGAAGATCTCTACGCCGAACTGCGCGAGCGCTTCGTCGCGAAGGTGTCGTCGCTCGTCGCCGGCGATCCGCGCGACGAGAAGACGTTCATCGGCCCGATGATCGACGAGAAGGAAGCCTCGCGCCTCGACGGCTGGATCCAGGAAGCGGTCAGGTCGGGCGCCAAGCTCCTGTGCGGCGGCAGGCGCACCGGCGCGATGCTCGAAGCCACCGTGCTCGAAAACGTCGATGCAACCCAGAACGTATCGTGCCAGGAGGCGTTCGGTCCGGTCGCGCTGCTGCAGCCGTACCGCGATTTCGACGAGGCGGTGCGCGCCGTCAACGACTCGACGTTCGGACTGCAGGCCGGCGTGTTCACCTACGACGTGCGCAAGGCGATGCGCGCGTGGGACGAACTCGAGGTCGGCGGCGTCGTCGTCGGCGACGTGCCGAGCTTCCGCGTCGACAACATGCCTTACGGCGGCGTCAAGGATTCTGGTCTCGGCCGCGAAGGCATCCGCTACGCGCTCGAGGACATGACCGAGATTCGCCTGCTCGTGATGCGCGACCCGTGACACGGAACGCATGCCGCATGCGCGGCATGCTCGGCCCCGCATCGTCGGAGGCCGCAATGTCCACCTTTGTCCGCTCTCTCGCCGCCGTCGCCGCGCTCGTCGCGACGGCGGCGTCGGCGCAGAACCATCCGTTCCCGCAGCACGTGCGCTACGCGGCCGGCAGCATCGTGCCGAACCATCGCACGCAGTCGCAGCGCGACCAGGACGTGCGCGACGCGTACGGCCGCTGGAAGACGGCGTACCTGCGCACGGCCGGCACGGTCGGCGGCAATACGCTGTGGCGCGTCGTGTGCGACACCGACGGCAACGACAACACCGTCTCGGAAGGCCAGGGCTACGGCATGGTCGTCGTCGCGCTGATGGCCGGACACGACGCCGACGCGCGCACGATCTTCGACGGTCTCGCGCGCTACTACGACGCGCACCGCAGCGCCGGCGACGGCCGTCTGATGAGCTGGAACGTCAACGCGGCAGGTCAGTCGCAGGACGGCAACTCGAGCGCGTTCGACGGCGACAACGACATCGCGCTGGGCTTTCTCATCGCCGCGAGCCAGTGGAGCGGCGGCGCGATCGACTACCGCGCCAAGGCGCTCGACGTGATCGCGGGACAAGCCGCCTCGGTCATGGGGCAGACGACGGCACTGCCGCTGCTCGGCGACTGGGTCGTGCCGGGCGGCGCGCAGTACAACCAGTACACGCCGCGCACGTCCGACTTCATGCCGGCGCACTTCTTGAACTTTTCAGCCGCGAGCGGCGCCGCGATCTGGAAGCTCGCGATCGCGGCGACGACGCAGGCGACCGAACACCTGCAGACGACGTACGCGACGACCACCGGCCTCGTGCCCGACTTCACGTTGCGCGAATCGGCGGGGTCGCCGAACGTCAAACCCGCGCCCGCGGGTTTTCTCGAAGGCCCGCACGACGGCCACTACAACTACAACGCGGGGCGCGTGCCATGGCGCCTGGGCACCTACGCGCTGCTGCACGCCGACGCGGCGACCGCGCGACAGGTGCGGCGCATGTCGCAGTGGCTGCAGGGCAGCACGGGCGGCGTCGCAACGAACATCCGGCCCGGCTACCTGCTCGACGGCACGCCGATCGCGACCGACTACTTCACGAGCTTCTTCGCCGCGCCGTTCGGCGTCGCGGCGATGGTGACGCCGTCGCAGCAGACGTGGCTCAACGCGGTCTACGACAGCGTGCGCACGCGCCAGGAAGGTTACTACGAAGACAGCGTCGCGCTGCTGTCGCTGATGGTCATGAGCGGCACGTACTGGGATCCGGTCGCGATCGACCGCATCTTCGCCGATCCGGTGGAGACGATCGCGCCGTAGAGACGTTCCGGAGGAAATCCCGCGCTTCTGCGTAGTAGCGCTCCGACGACGGCATGGGCCGTCGCAGGAGCCTTCCATGCAAACCGCATTTCGCCGCCTCGCCGCGGCCCTGTTCGCCCTCGCCGCCGTGCCGGCCCTCGCCGCGCCGGTGTTTTCCGACGACTTCTCGCGCAAGACCAGCGGCTGGCCGAATATGCAGGCCACGCGCGATTCCGACCTCGGCTTCGCCGTCTACACCGACACCGGCCGCTACCAGCTCACGCCGGTGCACGACCACACGTTCGGCTTCATCGCGGCGCCGAAGCAGTCCGCCGGCGGCAACGTGCGCATCGAGACCGACCTGTTCCTGTACGCCGGCATCGGCCGGGGCGCCGCCGGCGTCGCGTGCCGCTATCGCGACGCGAAGAACTTCTACGCGTTTCTCGCGCGCGGCGACGCGGGCGTCGTCATCGCCAAGGTGAAGGACGGCGAAGCGACCGTGCTCGCGCAGGGGCGCGTGCCGACCGTCATGCCCGGCGCGGTCGACACGCGCCTGACGGCCGAATGCAGCGGCGACGCGCTGCGACTGACCGCGAAAGGCGGCGGCTCGATCGGCGCGCGCGACGCCGAGTTCGCCGGCGGCGCGAGCGGCCTCGTCGTGATCGGCGAAAAGCTCGCCGGCACGAGCGGCATGTTCGACGACTTCGTGCTGACCGACCTCGGCGCGCACTGATGAACGCGCCGGCCGCGATCGACGCGGCGCACTACGACGCGCCGGTCTGCCGCAACTGCGGCGCCGCGCTCGCGACGCCGTTCTGCGGCGCGTGCGGCCAGGAGCGCGCGCGCCGGCTCGGCGTGCGCGCGGCCGGGCGCGAGGCGTGGAACGCGTGGCGGCTGTTCGAGCTCAAGCTCGTCAAGGCCGCGGCGAACCTCGTGCTGCGGCCCGGTACCGTCGCGAGAGACTACGTGCTCGGCAAGCGCACCGCGCATCCGCATCCGGCCAAGCTGCTCGCGTTCGCGATCGGCGTGCTGCTCGTCGTGCTCGCGCGCGCGAATTATCTCGACGCGTCGAACGCGTCGGTCGGCCGCGCGATGGCGCTCGTGCGCGGCTGGTCGAACCTGTCGTTCTCGCTCGGCATCGTCGCGGTGCTCGCCGCGTCGTTCGCGGCATTCGGCCGGCGCGGCTACAACGCGACAGAACACCTCGTGCTCGCGGCGTACTGCCAGACCGTCGTGATCGCCGCGAGCGTGCTGACGAAGCTGCCGATGCTCGCGTATCGCGCGCCGGCGTTCCTCGCCGCGCACAAGGCGTGGTCGGCGTGGGCGCTCGACGTCGTCGGCTGTCTCGTCGTGGCGATCGCGTTCAAGCAGTTCTTTCTCGTCGATCTGCGGCGCGACGGCTGGCGCCTCGCGCTCGCCGTCGCCGTCTTCCTCGCCTGCAAGTGGACGCTCGTGCGCGCCTATGCGCGCGTGCTGGCCGAACTCGTCGCCGCGCGCGCGGCGTGACGCCATCCATCAAGGAAATCTTGTGAACACTTCCCTTTTGACCAAGTTGCTTCCGCTCGCCGCCTGCGCCGCCCTCGTCGCATGCGGGACGCCGTCCGACGGCGCGGTGCCGGTCGCGGCGGCGAACGAGCCCGCGCGCGTCGCGACGGCGCAAGCGGCGCCCGCGAGCGTCGTCGACGAAATCGCGGCGAACCTGCAGGCGTGCTCGTACGACGGCGCGCCGGTGAAGGTGCCGGCACGCGGCGGCGGCACGCCGCCGGCCGACTGCCGCGACATGGTCGCGCGCATCATGCAGTTCACCGGACTGCCGCAGAACTTCGACGTGATCGAAGCGAAGGTGCCGAACGCCGCGGCGCTCGTCGTGCTCGACGAGGCGAAGCTGCCGCGCCGCGTCATCGCGTTCAACGACGACTTCATCGCCGTCGTGCGCCGCGCGACGGGCGGCAACGCGTGGGCGCCGGTCAGCATCATGGCGCACGAAATCGGCCATCACCTGTCGGGCCACACGATCATGCCGGGCGGCAGCCAGCCGCCGACGGAACTCGAAGCGGACAAGTTCTCGGGCTTCGTGCTGCACAAGATGGGCGCCTCGCTCGCCGACGCGCAGCAGGCGATGACATCGCTCGTCGCCGACGGCCCCGACGGCGCGACGCATCCGGGCCGCGGCAAGCGCCTCGCCGCGATCGCGGAAGGCTGGACGCAGGCGTGCCGGCAAGCCGGACGCACCGATTGCACGCAAGGCGACGCCGTCGCACAGACGTCGCCGCCACCGATGTCGCCGGTCGCAACGCCCGCACCGTCGTTGCCGGCAACCACGCCCGCGACGCCGCTGACCGCGGCGACGCCGGCGGCCGGTCCCGACGTCGTACCGGCGCCCGGTTCGACGCCGTCGAAGTTCGGCCAGTTCGTCTACGACGAGTTCGGCTATTTCGACCGCGCCGAACGCGCGCGCGTCGAACAGACGATGTTCGCGTTCGCGCAGGAGCCGGGCATCGAGGTCGTCACGCTACTCGTGCGCGACCTGCACGGCCTGTCCGCGCAGGACTACGCGCACGCGATGATGCGGCAGCTGCGCGTCGGCAAGCTCGACGTCGGCAACGGCGCGGTCGTCGTGATCGCGCCGGTGCAACGCGCCGCCGCGATCGCGCTCGGCCCGGGGCTCATGCTCGAAAACGCGTACCTCGTCGAGAATCAGGTCAAGAGTCTGCAGCGCTCGATCGAATACGGCTGGAGCGTCTGCGAGAAGAAGCGCGCCTGCGCCGGCTGGACCGAAAATTTTCTCGGCGTGGCGACGAGCATCGCCGGCAGCGGCAAGCACTGGGAATGGCGTATCCGCTACCAGAATCTGGCCGACATGATCGCCGTCAACGCGCGCGAGTTCGACGAACGCCAGGCGTCCGGCGCGTCGTACGATCCGAACAGGAGCGCGACCTGGCGCAAGCTCGTGCGCTTTTCCGGCAGCGTCGCGAATCTCGCGCCGGACAAGAACGACAAACGCCATTTCGTGAACGAGAAACACGCCGAGCGCGTCGGCCCCGCGCTGCTCGTGCGCGAAGAAGGCGGCGGCGACGCGATGCTGTACCTCGATCCGCGCACGAGCGCCCTGATGCCGGCCGGGCCGCTCGTCGAAGGCCGCCGCTATTCGTTCGTCGCGCGCGAAAGCAATCTCCACGGCGCGCCGCCGCAGCTCGATCTCCTGAGCTACGACGCGTTGCCGTAAAGCGCCCGCCGGGCCGGCCCCCTCGCCGGCCCGGCGGATTCCCCGCCACGTACGACTCTCAGCGGGCGGTCGTCGCGACGAGCTTCGTCTGCGCCTCGAGGTATTCGCCTTCCGACCATTGCACCATCGCGTTGAACGCGTCGGCGTGTTTCCAAACGCTCGCGGAATCGGCAATGGCGAGTTCGCGGCGCTGCGACACGCGCGGCGCGTTCGTCCACTGCGACCGGCACGAGCGGTTCGAGCCCGGTTCGATCAGCGACAGCATGCGGCCGCTCGGACGGAAGCGGTAGTTGTTCGCGAGCGTCGGATCGCAACCGCCGACGAGCACGTAGTTGACGTCGAGGCGGCCGAGCAAGGCCGAGGCGAGCACCGCGGTGCTCGTCGCGTCGCCGGCGGCGACGATCGTGATATCGGCCGAGTCCACGCCGCTCGCGATCAGTTCGCGCGCGGCGGCGGCAACGTCTTCGGCGCGGCCGACGACATCGGCCTTGGCCGACGCGGCGCGGTCGATCGTGAAACCGCGCGCGGCGTAGCCGGTGCCGATTTCGGCGGCGGTCGCGTCGCTGTCGGCGAGCACGATCGCATGGCGGTTGAGCGTGGCGGAGTGGCCGAGACTCGGCAGCGAGAACGCCAGCGCGGTGACGCCGGCAACGATGAGGCGCGTCCGCAGATCGAGCTGCCGACGCGGGAAAGACAAGGCGTTCGGATTGGACGACATGACATTGACTCCAGGGGGGCGGACCGGCGCCCGCAGGTTGCGCGTGCGTCGGTGCTCTCTTGGATGTGCCGGCGCCTGCAACGGTTGCGTGCGAGGCGCGAAATATTCACCCAACTGATGGCATAGACGGCGGGCCGGTCGGCGGCGATCGCTACGTCTTGTGGCGCACGTGCCCGTCGCCGCGCACGACGTAGCGTTCGATCGTCAGCGACTCGGCGCCCATCGGGCCGTAGGCGTGCAGCCGTGTCGTCGAGATGCCGATCTCGGCGCCGAGACCGAGTTCGCCGCCGTCGCTGAAGCGCGACGATGCGTTGACCATGACGACCGCCGAACGCAGCGCGCGCACGAAGCGCGCGGCGCTCGCGTCGTCGCGCGTCGCGATCACTTCGGTGTGGTCCGAGCCGTAGCGCCGGATGTGCGCGATCGCATCGTCGAGATCGTCGACGATGCGCACCGCGAGCACGAGATCGAGAAACTCGGCCGCGTAGTCGTCGTCGGTCGCGACAGCGAGACCTTCGACGAGCGAGCGGCTGCGCTCGCACGCGCGGATCTCGACGCCACGTGCGCGCAATGCGTCGACCGCGCGCGGCAGGAAATCGCCCGCTGCGTCAGCATGCACGAGCAGTGTTTCCAGCGCGTTGCAGACGGCCGGGCGCGTCGTCTTGCCGTCGACGACGAGCGCGACGGCCTGCGCGACGTCGGCCGAGGCGTCGACGAACAGATGGCACACGCCTTTGTAGTGCTTGATCACCGGCACGCGCGCGTGCTCGGCGACGAAACGGATCAGGCCTTCGCCGCCGCGCGGGATCGCCAGATCGACAATGTCCACGAGTTGCAAAAGCTCGATCATCGCCTCGCGACGCAGGTCGTCGGGCACGGTGACGGCCGCGGCGGGCACGCCCTGCGCGACGAGCGCGCTGCGCAGCGCGTCGGCGATCGCGCGGTTCGAATGCACCGCTTCGGAACCGCCGCGCAGGATCACGCCGTTGCCGGCCTTCAGGCACAGCGCGGCGGCGTCGGCGGTGACGTTCGGCCGCGCTTCGTAGATCATCGCGACGACGCCGAGCGGCACGCGCACGCGTTCGATCGACAATCCGTCGGCGCGCGTGTCGCGGCGCGTAACCTGCCCGACCGGATCGGGCAATCCGGCGACGTGCCGCACGCCGGCGACCATCGCCGCGACGCGCGACGCGTCGAGGCGCAACCGGTCGAGCATTGCCGGCGCGGTTCCCTTCGCGGTCGCGGCATCGACGTCGCGCGCGTTCGCCGCGAGTATCGCCGCGGCGTCGCGTTCGAGCGCGTCGGCCATCGCGTGCAGGAGCGCGGCGCGCGCGGACGTATCGAGTTCGGCGAGCGTCTGCGCCGCGTCGCGGCAGGCGAGCGCGAGTTCCTTCATCGTCATGCGGCGGTTCCTTGCGGCGCGAGACAGACGAGATCGTCGCGATGCACGACGGTTTCGCCGTAGCTGTAGCCGAGCGCCGCTTCGATCTCGTGCGACTTGCGGCCGGCGATGCGGCGCACTTCGCTCGCCGCGTACTGGCTGATGCCGCGCGCGACGCGCGTCCACGTCTCGTCGCGCAACGTTTCTATTTCCACCATGTCGCCGCGCGCGAAATCGCCGTCGATGCCGACGATGCCGCCGGGCAGCAGCGAGGCGCCGCCGCCGGCCAGCGCGCGCGCGCAACCCGCGTCGACGCGGATGCGCCCGCCCGCGGACGGCGCGTGCCTGAGCCAGTACTTGCGCGCGTGCAGGCGCGTGCCTTCGGCGCGAAAGCGCGTGCCGCGCAGGCGGTCGGCGGCGAGCAGGCGCAGGCCGTCGGCGTCGGTGCCGTTGAACAGCACCGTTTCGACGCCCGCGGCCGCGGCCTTCGTCGCCGCCTCGAGTTTCGTGTGCATGCCGCCGGTGCCGACGCCGCTGCCCGCGCCGCCGGCCATCGCGAGGATCGCCGGCGTGATCGCCGCGACGTCGTCGATCGGCGCGGCGTCGGCGTGCGTGCGCGGATTCGCCGAATACAGGCCGTCGATGTCGCTCGCGATCAGCAGCAAATCGGCATCGACGAGCGCCGCGACGATCGCCGCGAGATTGTCGTTGTCGCCGAGCTTCAACTCGTCGACCGCGACCGTGTCGTTCTCGTTGACCACGGGCAGCGCGCCGAGCGCGAGCAGTTCGCGCAGCGTCGCGCGCGCGTTGAGATAGCGGCGGCGGTTGCGCAGGTCGTCGTGCGTCAGGAGCACCTGCGCGACCGGCCGGTCGAAGAAGCGCTGCCACAGCGCGACGACCGTTGTCTGGCCCAGCGCCGCGAGGGCTTGGCGCGCGGCGAGACCGTGCGCCGCTTCCGGCTGCGCGCGCACGAGCGCGCGTCCGGCCGCGACCGCGCCGGACGAGACGAGCACGATCTCGCGTCCCGCGCGATGGCTCGCCGCGATGAATTCGGCGAGGCCGAGCGCGTAGCGCGTCGACAGCCCGCCGCCGTTCGCCGCGAGCAGGCTGCTGCCGACCTTGAGCACCGCGCGACGCCAGCGCGGCAGGGCCTGCTCGGCGTGGCGCGGCACGTTCATGCGTCGCGTCCGAGCGCGGCTTTGTTCAATCCCGTCCAGCGTGCTTCGAGTTCGGCCAGGCGCAGATCGGCCGCGCCGCCGGGCGATACGCGCGCGGCGAGGCTCGCTTCGGGCGTGCGCCCCTGCCCCGCGTCGGCCGCGGTTTCGGCCGCGGCGCGGTACGCGTCGCGGAACGGCACGCCGGCGGCGGCCTGCTCGATCGCGACGTCGGTCGCGTACATCGACGATTCGATCGCGCCGCGCATCGCGTCGGCGTTCCACTTGAGGCTTGCGAGCAGGCCGGGCAGCAGTTCGAGTGCCGACAGGCCGATGCCGAAGCCGTGCACGATCGAACC
Source organism: Tahibacter soli (assembly GCF_025717065.2). Lineage (GTDB taxonomy): Bacteria > Pseudomonadota > Gammaproteobacteria > Xanthomonadales > Rhodanobacteraceae > Tahibacter > Tahibacter soli. Next base: position 133,099 of record NZ_JAOVZO020000020.1, read on the forward strand.
CTTGCTGAACTGCAGGTCGCGCTGATAGCCCGAAGGCAGCGAAAGCAACTGTTCCACTTCGCACCGCGCGGCGGCGACCGCGGCATAGCTCGCGCGCATGAGTTCCACCACGTCGGGATTGCGCTTGTTCGGCATGATCGACGAACCGGTGGTATACGCCGCCGGCAGGCTCACGAAGCCGTATTCGGCGGTCGTGAACAGGCTCAGGTCCCACGCGAGGCGGCGCAGGTCGAGCACCGCGCCGGCCAGCGCCTCGAGCGCGGCGAGCTCGAACTTGCCGCGCGACAGCTGCGCGTAGATCGGCGAGATCTGCAGACGGGCGAAGCCGAGCCGCTGCGTCGTGTAGTCGCGGTCGAGCGGCAGGTTCACGCCGTAGCCGGCCGCGGTGCCGAGCGGATTGGCGTCGATCAGCGCGAGCGTGTCCTGCGCGCGGCGCGTATCGTCGATGAAGCTTTCGGCGAAGCCGGCGAACCACATCGCGGTCGACGACACCACAGCGCGCTGCAGATGCGTATAGCCCGGCATCGGCAGCGCGTCGGCGTGGGCGCGATCGAGGCAGACGCGCGCGCTCGCGCGGCACGCGTCGATCAGCGCTTCGAGCTGTGCCTTGAGCCACAGCCGCGACGCCACGAGCACCTGATCGTTGCGGCTGCGGCCGGTGTGCACCTTGCGGCCGGCGTCGCCGAGCCGTTCGGTCAGGCGCGCTTCGATCGCCGAGTGACCGTCTTCGAAACGCTCGTCGAGCACGAACGCGCCGGATTTGAAATCGGCGGCGAGCGCGTCGAGTTCGCGCGAAAGATTCGCGCTTTCGGCGTCGCTGACGAGACCGATGCGCGCGAGCCCTTCGACGTGCGCGCGGCTCGCGACGATGTCGTGCAGGAACAGTTCGCGGTCGAGCACGACGTCGCTGCCGGCGAGAAACCGCATGATGCGCGGATCGATCTCGACGCCCTTCTTTTGCCACAACAGGTCGCTCATGCGCCGGCTCCGGTCGGTATCGCCGTCGTCTCGGCGAAGCCGAGCGCGAGGTTGAGGTTCTGCATCGCCTGCGTCGCGGCGCCCTTGAGCAGGTTGTCGATCGTCGCGACGACGACGACGCGCTTGCCGCCCGGCGCTAGCGCGAAGCCGCCGATCTCGACGTGATGGCGGTTCGCGATGCGGCTGACCCACGGCGCCTCGTCGACGATCGCGACGAGCGGTTCGTTCGCGTAGCGCTCGCGATAGCGCGCCTTGATCGCGTCGGGCGTCGTCGCGTCGCGCAGCCACAGGTTTGCCGTCAGCGTGATGCCGCGAAAGTGCGGCGCGACGTGCGGCATGAATTCGACGGGCACGCCGAGTTGCTCGCTCACCTCGCGTTCGTGCACGTGGCCGACGAGCGAATACGGCATGAGGTTGTCGCGCAGCTTTTCCGGATCGTTGCGGTCGGACGGCGTCGTGCCGGCGCCCGAATAGCCCGACACGCCGAAGCACGACGGCGGCGCGGCGAGCGCATCGACGAGCGGCGCGATCGCCAGCTGCATCGCGGTCGCGTAGCAGCCCGGGTTCGCGATGCGCTTTTCTCCGGCGTACTTGCCGCGCGTCAGTTCCGGCAGGCCGTAGTACCACGTCTTGTCGAAGCGGTAGTCGGCCGACAGATCGACGACGACGGTCTGCGGCGCGATCGCCTCGACGTACGGCGCGGCCTTGCCGTTCGGCAGCGCGAGCACGATGGCGTCGACGGTCTGCGCGCCGGTCGCGGCCGGGTCGAGATTGACGTAGCGCAACTCGCCCGCGTAGCCGTTCACGTGATCGGCGACGCGCTGGCCGTCGAGTTCGCGCGACGACACGAACGCGAGATCGAGGCCCGGGTGCGCGGCGATCAGGCGGATCAGTTCCGCGCCGGTATGGCCGCGCGCGCCGATGATGCCTATGGTCTTCTTCATCGGGCGATCCTTTAGTCGATCAGCGTCGGCGGACGCGTGCGGCAGTGCTCGACGCAGCGCTCGATGTCGCCGAACGCATAGATGCCGTACCAGAACACTTTCCACTTTTCCTGCTTGTAGCAGCCGTCGCTTTCCGCGTAGTAGAACGGATTGACGAGGTTGCCGTGGCGCGAACGCCAGAACAGGCGCGGGTTCTCGTCGCGCATCACCTGCCACACGGCGCGGCCGAGGCCTTCGCCCTGCGCGTCGTCGAGCACGGCGAACTTGTCGAGATACGTCGTGCCGTCGACGTCGACGAGAATCACCGCGGCGCGGTAGTTTTCGCTGACGTAGACGCACTGCGGCGTCGTGCGGTCGAAATAGTCGGCGACCATGCGGCGGCCGAAGCTCGATTCGATCAGCCCGCGCAGACGCTCGCGATCGAGCTGGTCCCACGACGTGTACCGGACCACTTTTTCGCCGCGCCGCACGAGCGTGCCCGAGCCCTTGTGCGTGAAGAGCTCCTTGGCCAGCTCCGACGGCCGCGTGATCGACACCGACGACGTCAGCGGCAGCTGGTCGAGCAGATCCTTGATCTGTTCGACCTTCAGGCGCATGCCCGAGTGCAGCCACGGCTGCGCCATCAGGTGATCGTATTCGGTCGACAGGTTGATCGAGTCGATGACTTTTCCTTCGCCGTCGAGCAGACCGCCGGTGCCGGTGAGAAACACGATCTTGTACGGCTGCAGCACCTGCACGAGCTCGTTCGCGGCGAAGTCGGCGTTGACGTTGAGGATCTGGCCGTGATCGGTCTCGCCGAGGCTCGCGATCACCGGAATCGACCCGGCGTTGAGGCTCGCTTCGATCGGCGCGAGGTTGACGCTGCGCACTTCGCCGACGAGGCCGTAGCGTTCGCGGTCCATGAACTCGGCCTCGAACACGCCGCCGACGATCGACGTCGCACGCGCGTCGATCGCCTGCAGCGACTCGACCAGCTTGAGATTTTCCGCCTGCATCACGCGCCGCACGATCGCGAGCGCCTGCGGCGACGTCACGCGCAGGCCGTCGAGCGTCTGCTTTTCGATGCCGGCCGCGGCGAGCTGTTCGTCGAGCTGCGGGCCGGCGCCGTGCACGACGATCGGCGTCAGGCCCACCTGCTGCAGGAACGCGAGCGACGAGGTCAGCGCCACGAGATCGTCGCGCAGCACGGCACCGCCGACCTTGACCACGGCGAAGCGCTTCGCGTCGAGCTGCGAGAAGCGTTTGAGGTACTGCGAGATTTCCTTCGCGCTGGCCATGCTCGACAACAGCCGAACGATGGTCTGGCGAACGTCTTTATGCGCTTCCATGGTCGATGATCCGGATGTAGCTTTCGGTAATTTGCTGCAATTGTTCGAGCGAGACCCATTCGTCGGCGGTGTGCGCCTGCGCGATGTCGCCCGAACCGCAGACGAACGTCGTCAGGCCCGCGGCGGAGAACAGCGACGCTTCGGTCCAGAAGTCGACCGCGTTGCCGATGACGAGGCCGAATTCGTCGGCGATGTCGCGCGCGGCGAGCCGGCGCGTTTCGGCGAGCGCGGTGTCGCCCGACGGCAGCGACGGACCGGCGAACGTTTCTTCGTACTCGGCGAGGCCGAACGGCGCCGCGGCACGGAACGCCGCGTGCAGGTCGTCCGGCGCCATGCTCGGCAGCGGCCGGAAGCCGAAGCGCACCTCGCACGACGGCGCGATGACGTTGGCCTTGATGCCGCCTTCGATCTTGCCGATGTTGAAGCGCAGGCCGGTGAGGCCGCCGAAGCGGTGGTGCGCGAGCGACGCGACGTAGTCGAGCGCCTTCTCGCCCCACCCCATCGCCTGGTGGATCGCGCTGTCCTGCGCGACGTTGCCGCCCGAGGCGTGGCCGGCCCGGCCGGCGAAGCGCATGCGCACCGAACTGATGCCGCGATGCGCGAGCACGGCTTCGCCGAGCGTCGGCTCGGCGACGATCACGACGTCGTAGGTGCGCGGCTGCGCGAGAAACGCCGCGATGCAGCGTGCGTCGTTGGCTTCCTCGTCGGTCGTGAACAGGAACGCGCAGTCGCCCTTCGCGTGCGCGGCCGCGGTGACCATCGCGGCCGCCGCGCCCTTGATGTCGCACGCGCCGAGCGCGATCGCGCGATCGTCGGTCACGAGGAGATCGAACGGATCGCGACTCCACGTCGGCGACGCCGGCACGGTATCCAGGTGCACGTTGAACAGCACCTTCGGATGGCCGCGCACCGAAAACAGGCTGACCGCGCCGGCGCCGTGGTCGACGAGCGTATGCGTGAAGCCGGGCAGCGCGGGCTTGAGATAGTCGAACATGCCGCCGGTACCGATGTTGCGCGGCGGATTGCGCGTGTCGTGGCGTACCAGTTCGCGCAGGTGCGTCAGGGTTTCGGTCAATAGTGGACTCATCGGTTGATCTGCGCCCACAGCGTGGAACTCATGCCGTACAGGCGGATGAAGCCCTCGGCTTCGGCGACGCCCCAGTCGGCCGACTGCGCGTACGTCGCACCCTTGGCGTTCAGGATGTGCTTCGACGCGATCTCGACGGCATGCACCGAACCGCCGTGCGTTTCGAGCACGACGTCGCCGTTGACGCACGCCTGGCTCGACGCGAGGAACGCTTCGAGGTCGGTCTTGAGCGGATCGTGGTAGAAGCCCTCGTACACGAGCTCGACCCAGCGCCGCGCGACTTCCGGCTTGAAGCGGTTCTGCTGGCGCGTCAGCACGGCTTCTTCGAGCGCGCGGTGCGCGGCGAGCAGCGACACGAGGCCCGGCGCCTCGAAGATGATGCGGCCCTTCAGACCGATCGTCGTATCGCCGGTGTACAGGCCGCGCCCGACGCCGTAAGGCGCGAACGCGGCATTGAGCCTGGCGAGGATGGCGTGACCCGCCATGCGCTCACCGTCGAGCGCCACCGCCTCGCCTTGCTCGAAACTCACGCGAACCCTGAGCGGCGACGCCGGCCACTGCGCGCGCGGCGCGCACCAGCCGCGCGCGCCTTCGCCGGGCGCCTGCCAGCGGTCGATTTCGCCGCCGGACATGGTGAGGCCCAGGAGGTTTTCGTTGATCGTATAGTTTTTCTGCTTGGCGCGAACCTCGAAGCCGAGGTCTTCGAGATACTTCTGCTCGTATGCGCGCACCTCGGTGTGCTCGCGCTGGATCTCGCGGATCGGCGCGACGATCGTGTAGTCGCCGAGCGCCTTCACGGCGAGGTCAAAACGCACCTGGTCGTTGCCCATGCCGGTACAGCCGTGCGCGATGTGGCGCGTGCCGATTTCGTTGCAGCGCGCGATCGCGGCGTCGACGATGAGGTAGCGGTCGGACACGAGCAGCGGATACTGGCCCTGGTAGCCCTCGCCCGCCCACACGAACGGCTTGACGAAGCCGTTCCAGATCGCCGGACCGCCGTCGACGGTGACATGGCTCGCGGCGCCGAGTTCGGCCGCGCGCGCCTCGATGTACGCGCGCTCGTCGGCGTCGACGCCGCCGGTGTCGGCGAAGACGGTGTGCACGGCGTAGCCGCGCTCCTTGAGCCACGGAATGCAGAAGCTCGTGTCGAGGCCGCCGGAAAAAGCAAGAACGATATCTTTGGACATGGGAATACTCTTCTCGGAATCTTGCGGATCAGACGAGCGCGGCCATGATGGCCTTCTGCACGTGGATGCGGTTCTCGGCTTCTTCGATCGCGATGCACGCCGGCGAATCCATCACCGCGTCGGTCGCCTTGACGTTGCGGCGCAGCGGCAGGCAGTGGCTGAACACGCCGTTGTCGGTCAGCGCCATCTTCGCCTCGTCGACGATGAAGTGCTTGTGCGCGTCGCGGATCGGCTTTTCCTGGTCCCAGCGGCCGAAATACGGCAGCGCGCCCCAGCTTTTCGCATAGACGATCTGCGCGTCGCGATACGACGATTCGATGTCGTGGCTGACGGTGAGCGAACCGCCGTTCTCGGCGACGTTGCGCTTGGCCGCGTCCATGTAGCGCTGGTCGAGCACGTAGTCGGGCGTCGGGCACAGGAGCGTCACGTCCATGCCGTAGCGCGTGGCGATCAGCAGGCCCGAGTTCGCCACGGCGGTGTTGAGCGCTTTCGGATGGTAGGTCCACGTCAGCACGTACTTGCGGCCCTTGAGTTCTCCGAAGCGCTCCTTGAGCGCCATCACGTGCGCGAGTTCCTGGCACGGATGCGTGATCGTTTCCATGTTGATGACCGGCACGGTCGAATACTTCGCGAACGCGTGGATCACGCGGTCTTCGCGGTCGACGGCCCAATCCTGGAATTTGGGAAAAGCGCGCACGGCGATGAGATCGACGTAGCGCGACAGCACGCGCGCGACTTCGGCGACGTGTTCCTCGGTGTCGCCGTCCATCACCGTGCCGACGTCGAATTCGATCGGCCAGGCATCCTTGCCGGGCTGCAGCACCACGGCGTGGCCGCCGAGCTGGTGCGCGCCGAGTTCGAAGCTCGTGCGCGTGCGCATCGACGGATTGAAGAACAGGAGCGCGATCGATTTGCCCGCCATCTGCCGGCCGATCTTGGATTGCTTGAACTGGGCGGCCTGTTCGAGCACGGCGTCGAGATCGGCGCGGCTCCAGTCCTGCGTGGTCAGAAAATGGCGAAGGGTCATCATGGCCTCGGTATGCGTGGAAGGGACTTCGCGTACCGGGCGGCAAGAAACGAAAAACCCGGCGCGAAGGCCGGGTTTTCGTCGAATCACGTTAAAGCTGTGCGACAGTCTACCCGGCGGGATTGTGCGGGAACGGTCGACGCGCGCGCGACGTCATGCCGGCGGCCATGCGGGCGCTGGTCAGGATGTCGGCGTCGGTGTAGCTCGGATTCATGCGTCGATCGAAGGTCGGGACTGCGTTTGGACGGCCGGATGATGCACGGTTGTTTTGCGCGGTGCAACAGCATGAGAAAGTTTGACGGCCGCAGGTCGGCGAACTTTCTCAGCTCTCAGGCGGCCGGAGGCCGTCCCTTCTTGATTGATACCAAACATGAAAGGCGGCCATAAGGCCGCCTTTCGGGGCAAATCTTTGGTCGAACCTTACTCGGCGGGGGTGACGCTCACCCGCACCCGAATGCGCTCGCCCGGATCGTAGTTCAGGCGCGACATGTAGGTTTCGCCGCGATAGCGGTATTCGACGTCGTAGCCGCTGACGCGGCGTTCTTCGTAGCCGCCGTCGACCTCGCGGCAGCGGCGCTCGTTCGTCGTGTAGTGCTCGTCGTCGCGGCGCGCCTGGTTGTTGCCGATCGCGCCGCCGACGACCGCGCCGGCGATCGTCGCGGCCTTGCGGCCGTCGCCCTTGCCGACCTGGTTGCCGAGCGCGCCGCCGATGATCGCGCCGAGCACGGTCGCGCCGGTGTTGTTGCCGCGGCGGTCGTCATGGTGCGTCACGGTTTCGTCGTAGCATTCGCGCTCGGGGCGCGCGACGCGTTCGTAGGAATAGATCGGGTCGACGCGCAGCACGTCGGCCCAGGCGAAGTGCACGCTTTCCTCGGACGGCGCTCGCCGATCGTCCTGGGCGAAAGCGGCATTGGAAAACGCAAGAACCAGGGCGGCGATGAGGTACAACGTGCGCGACATCATGAATCTCCGGGGTCCGGTGGGCCGGTCGTTTGCCGTTCGTATCGCCCGCGCGACCACGGGACGTACGCTTTCCACCTGTGATTTGATGAGAATTTAACCATGAACTGGCTGAATCGCCCATAAGGCGAATCGACCCCGGGCGCGTCGCGAGCCGGCTTTCGGCAGATCGTCGCGACGGCGCCCTCGCGCGGAATCGATCGCACCCGCGCTGCTACACTTCACGACCCGGCAAGGCAGGCCCGCATGAATCTACGTCTGTACAACACGCTGACTCGCAACGTTCAGGAGTTCCACCCGCAGGATCCGGAACGGGTCACGATGTACGTCTGCGGACCGACGGTCTACAACTACATTCATATCGGCAACGCGCGTCCGGCCGTCGTGTTCGGCCTGCTCGCGCGCCTGTTGCGCCGGCGGTATCCGCGCGTCGTGTTCGCGCGCAACATCACCGACGTCGACGACAAGATCAACGACGCCGCCGCCAAGGCCGGCGTGCCGATCTCGACGATCACCGACCGCTACGCGCAGGCCTATCGCGAAGACACCGGCCGGCTCGGCGTCGATCCGCCGGACGTCGAGCCGCATGCGACCGCGCACATCGCCGACATCGTCGCGATGTGCGAGCGCCTGATCGCGAACGGCCATGCCTACGCCGCCGAGGGACACGTGCTGTTCGACGTCGCGAGCTATCCGGACTACGGCCATCTGTCGGGCCGTTCGGTCGAGGACATGATCGCCGGCGCGCGCGTGGAAGTGGCGCCGTACAAGAAGAATCCCGCCGACTTCGTGCTGTGGAAGCCGTCGACGCCGGAGCTTCCGGGGTGGGACAGCCCGTGGGGCCGCGGCCGTCCGGGCTGGCACATCGAATGCTCAGCGATGAGCGAGGCGCACCTGGGCGAAACGATCGACATCCACGCCGGCGGCGTCGACCTGCAGTTTCCGCATCACGAGAACGAAGTCGCGCAGAGCACCTGCGCGCACGGCGGCAAGGTGTTCGCGCGGTTCTGGCTGCATAACGGCCTGCTGACGCTCGACGGCCGCAAGATGGCCAAGTCGACCGGCAACACGCTCGTGCTGCATGAACTCCTCGACCAGTATCCGGCCGAACTGCTGCGCTTCGTGCTGCTCAAGGCGCACTACCGGCAGCCGCTCGACTGGTCCGACGGCGCGCTCGCGCAGGCGCGCGCGACGCTCGACGGGTGGTACGGCGTACTGCGCGACCTCGCCGGCGTCGACGCCGCGGTTTCCGATACGGCGATCCCGGCCGACTTCGAAACCGCGCTGCACGACGATCTCAACACGCCCGAGGCGTTCGCGGTGCTGGCGCAGCTCGCCGACGCCGCGCGGCGCGCGATCGGCACGCCCGATGCGGCCGCGGCGAAGGCCGCGCTCGTGTCGTCGGCCAATCTGCTCGGATTTCTCGCGGCCGATCCCGACGCGTGGTTCCAGCAGGGCACCGGCGGCAGCGGCGTCGATTCCGAACGCGTCGAGGCGCTGATCGCCGAACGCAACGCCGCGCGCAAGGCGCGCGACTTCGCCCGCGGCGACGCGATCCGCAAGGAACTCGCGGACATGGGCGTGACGATCGAAGACGGCGCCGACGGCACGCGCTGGAGACTGTCGTGAACGCGTCGAGCGAATACGGTTCGGCGCAAGCCGCGCAGGATGCGATCGTCGACGAATTCGGATTCTTCGGAGACTGGACCGAGCGCTACCAGTACCTGATCGATCTCGGCCGCAAGCTGCCGGCGTTTCCGGAAGCCTGGAAAACCGACGCGCACAAGGTGCTCGGCTGCCAGTCGCAGGTGTGGCTGGTGCCGTCGGGCGATGCGAACCGGCTCGAATTCGCCGCGACGAGCGATTCGTCGATCGTCACGGGCCTGATCGCGCTGCTCCTGCGCGTGTACTCGGGCCGATCGGCCGAAGAGATTCTCGAAACGCAGCCGCGCTTCATCGAAGCGCTCGGGCTGCAGCGGCACCTGTCGGCGACGCGCGCGAACGGCCTCGCCGCCATGCTGGCGACGATCAAGCAGCATGCGCAGGCGGTGCGCGGGGGTAGCGCCTTTCCTCGCCGTCATCCCAGCGAAAGCTGGGATGACGAGCAAAGAAATGCGCGCGAAGCAAAAACAAAAACGCCCCGCATCGCGGGGCGTTTCTTCATGCAGCATGACTCGCGATCAGTCGCCCATCTGCCGCTGGCGATGCTCCCAGCGTTCCTGGGCGTCAAGGCACAGCGTCGCGATCGGGCGCGCTTCGAGACGTTCGAGGCCGATGTCCTCGTCGGTTTCTTCGCAGTAGCCGTAGCGGCCTTCTTCGATGCGCTTCAACGCCTTGTCGATCTTGGCGATCAGCTTGCGATAGCGGTCGCGCGTGCGCAGTTCCAGCGAGTTCTCGGTCTCGCGCGTGGCGCGTTCGGCTTCGTCGCCGATGTCGCGGACTTCCTCGCGCAGATTGTCGATCGTCTGTTTGGATTCCTCCACAAGTTGATCCCGCCATTCCCGCAGCTTGTTGCGGAAGAACGCGAGATGCATCGGGTTCATGTATTCCTCGTCCGACGACGGGCGATAGCCCGGCGGCAGGTCGATGTTGGTGGTCGCCGCGAGTGCGTAGCGACCGCCTTCCATCGTGATGCCGGTTTCGGAAGCGGTCGGCGCGATCACGCCTTTGCGCGAAGTTTTCTTGGACTCTTCTGTGATCACTTGCTTGACAGGTTTGCTGGTGGTGGGTTGCGGGGCCGGTACGGGGCTGGTCGCCGGCTTGGGAGCCGGCGCCGCTGTGGCCACGGACTTGGCGGCGGCTGCCGGTGCAGCGACCTTGGTTGCAGCGGGCGCCGCCTTCTCGACGGGCTTTGCCGCAGGTTTCGCGGCGGGTTTCGGGACCGCGACCGGCGCGGCTTTGTTCACGGCGGCTTTGCTCAACGATTTCGTTTCGGCTTTCTTGATGCTCTTCGCCGCAGGTTTCACGGTCTTGACCGTCGCCGCGGTCTTTGCCTTCTTTGCGGCCGGTTTGGGCTTCGCCAAGGGCTTGACGCTCTTGGCGGGCGGCTTGGCGGCCTTGACCGGCTTCGTCGGTTTGCCCGGTTTCGTCGACTTCGCGGCAGCCTTCGCCGTCTTGGCGAGCGGCTTCATGACTTTGGCGACGACCTTCTTGCGCGTCGCAGCGGGTATTTTCGCACCCTTTGCGCCCGCCGCCTTCCCCTTCGGCGCGGGCTTCCGTGCAGAGCTGAGCGAGCTTTTCGCCATTTCCGTTCACCGTTGTGGCTAGGCGGCGGCGTGTTATAGCCTAAGTCACGAAGTACCGGCAACCGCCGGAATCCCCTTACGTCCGATCCGGCCGCATCCTTCGGTCCACGCCATTCGTGACACGGCTAATACTCTTTTTTCTCAAGCTGTACAAGCGTTTGTTGAGTCCGCTGCTCGGCGCGCGCTGCCGCTATCATCCGAGCTGCGGCGACTATGCCCGCATCGCGGTGGCGCGCCACGGCGCTCTGCGCGGCGGTCTCCTCGCCGGCTGGCGCCTGTTGCGCTGCAATCCGGCCAGCGCCGGCGGCATCGATCCCGTACCGCTCACCTTCACGTTTCGCCGGCCGCCGAACGCCGACGATAGCTAGACGACAAGATAAGGAAATGTCATGACCGACTGGCTGATCCAGAACGCCGAACTCGTCAACGAAGGCCGGCGCTACGTCGCCGACGTGCGCCTCGCGCACGGACGCATCGAGCGCATCGCCCCGACGCTCGCGGCGCGCCCCGGCGAACGCGTCGTCGACGCCCAGGGCCGCTGGCTGCTGCCCGGCATGATCGACGACCAGGTGCATTTCCGCGAACCCGGCCTCGAACACAAGGCCGATTTCGCGACCGAGTCGCGCGCGGCGGTCGCCGGCGGCATCACGAGTTTCATGGAGATGCCGAACTCCAAGCCGACCACCACGACGCGCGAGGCGCTCGAGGACAAGTACGCCCGCGCGGCGATCAAGTCGGTCGCGAACCACGCGTTCTACTTCGGTGCGACGAACGACAACCTCGCCGAAATCCAGCGGCTCGACCCGCGCGCCGCGTGCGGCATCAAGATCTTCATGGGCGCCTCGACCGGCAACATGCTGGTCGACAACCCCGACACGCTCGACGCGATCTTCCGCGACGCGCCGGTCATCATCGTCACGCACTGCGAAGACACGCCGACGATCGAGGCCAACCTCGCCGTCGAACGCGCGCGCTACGGCGCGAACATTCCGGTCGAGCGGCATCCGTACATCCGCTCGCGCGAGGCGTGCATGAAGTCGTCGAAGCTCGCGCTCGAGCTTGCGCACCGGCACGACACGCGCCTGCACATCCTGCACATCACCACGGCCGAGGAACTCGACCTGTTCGCGCCCGGCCCGCTCGCCGGCAAGCGCATCACCGCCGAAACCTGCGTGCATTTCCTCGAGTTCGCCGAAAGCGACTACGCCACGCTCGGCAACTGGATCAAGTGCAACCCGGCGATCAAGTCGGCGTCCGACCGCGACGCGATCATCGCCGCCGTGCGCGACGGCCGCATCGACGTGCTCGCGACCGACCACGCGCCGCACACGCTCGAAGAAAAGGCGCTGCCGTACGAACAGGCGCCGTCGGGACTGCCGCTCGTGCAGTTCGCGCTGCAGTGCGCGCTCGAACAGCACTTCGCCGGCAATCTCACGCTAGAGCGCATCGTCGAGGCCGTGACGCACGCCCCGGCAACATTGTTCAACGTGCAAGAACGCGGCTTTTTGCGCGAAGGCTACTACGCCGACCTCGTGCTGGTCGACCCGAACCGCCCGCACACCGTGCGCCGCGACGAGGTGCTGTCGCGCTGCGGCTGGTCGCCGTTCGAAGGACGCACGTTCAAGAGCACGATCGCCGCGACGTGGGTCAACGGCCATCGCGTCTGGGACGGCATCGCGCTCGACGATTCGGTCATGGGCCGCCGCCTGGAATTCGCGCGATGAGGGCTGCGTTCGCGTGCGCGGCGCTGGCCGCCGCGTCGCTTGCGTTCGCCCGCGAAAAGACCCTCGAGCCGCCGCAGACCGTGCAGCAGGGCCAGCTCGTGATCGCACAGGCGCGGCCCGGCAGCCGCGTCGAGTTCGACGGCCGGCCGGTACGCGTCGGCGCCGACGGCGTCTACGTGTTCGGCATCGAGCGCGACGCGAAATCCGCGACGCTCGTCGTGCGCGAACCCGGGCGCGACGCGCGCACGCATGCGCTGACGGTGCAGCCGCGCGAGTACAAGATCGAACGCGTCGACGGCCTGCCGCAGCACACCGTGACGCCCGATCCGGAACTGGCCAAACGCATCGCCGACGAGCAGGCGCGCGTCGCCGCGGCACGCCGGCGCGACGACGACCGGGAGGATTTTCTGCACGGCTTCGCGCGGCCCGCGCAGGGCCGCATCAGCGGCGTCTACGGCAGCCAGCGCATCGACAACGGCACGCCGAAGGCGCCGCACATGGGTCTCGACATCGCCGTGCCGACCGGCACGCCGGTACGCGCGCCGGCCGGCGGCGTCGTGACGTTCGCCGAAACCGGGCTCGTGCTCACCGGCGGCACGGTGCTGATCGATCACGGCCACGGCCTGACGAGCTCGTTCCTGCACCTCTCGCGCATCGACGTGAAAACCGGCGACAGCGTCGAGCGCGGCCAGGTGTTCGCCGCCGCCGGCGCGACCGGCCGCGCGAGCGGTCCGCACGTGCACTGGGGTTTCAACTGGTTCGACGTGCGCCTCGATCCGGCGCTGCTGCCGCCGCACTGATGCCCGCCGCAACGTAAAAACGTAGCGGTACGGGCATTGGGAACTTGTGCAACGCCGCACCCGGCGTCACCGCGATTGGCGATACTGCGGCCTCCACCATGGGGAGGTCGAACGATGCAACGCCTGATCGTCGCGGGATTGCTGAGCTGCGCCGCCGTCGCGCATGCGCAGATACCGGATGCATTGCCCAAAGAGGTCCAGCAGGGCCAGCTCGTCGTCGTCAGGACGACGCCCGGCAGCAAGGTCACGTACGCGGGCCGCAACGTGCGCGTCGCCGCCGACGGCACGTTCGCGATCGGCATCGCCTACGACGCGCCCAAAGAGGTCCGCGTGCAGGTGCGCGCGCCGGGCGGCAAATCGAAGGTCGAGCGCATCGCCGTCACGCAGCGCACCTACGAGACCGAGCGCGTCGACGGCCTGCCGCCGGAAACCGTCACGCCCGACGCGAAAACCGCGCGGCGCATCCGCGCCGAAGCGGCACGCGTCGAAGCCGCGCGCCAGCGCAACGACGATCGCACCGATTTCGCCGGCGGCCTGAAAAAGCCGCCGGGCCGCGTCAGCGGCGTCTACGGCAGCGCGCGCATCGACAACGGCCAGCCGCGCGCGCCGCACCTGGGCCTCGACATCGCCGCGGGCGCCGGCACGCCGATCGCCGCGCCTGCAGGCGGCATCGTGACGCTCGCCGAGCCCGATTTCGTGCTGTCCGGCGGCACCGTGCTGGTCGATCACGGGCACGGGGTGTCGAGTTCATTCCTGCATCTTTCCAAAATTGACGTCAAAGCCGGCGACCGCGTCGAACGCGGCGCGAAGATCGGCGAAGTCGGCGCGACCGGCCGCGCGACCGGGCCGCATATCCACTGGGGCGTGAACTGGTTCGGCACCCGCCTGGATCCCGCGCTCGCGCCCTCGCCGTAGCGGGACGTCGGGAAACGGGCTCCTGCCCGTTTCTCCATCGAACGGCGCAAGCAAAGCTTGCGCACCTTCTCCGAGAGTCGATCGCCTGCGCGATCGACTCTCGGGCGATCCATCCGTGGATCGCATCGGCCGGCTCTTTCTCGACAGCCCGCCAGCACCGGACGTCACCGTCGTTTTGCGTTCGCACGCATTTCGCGCAGTGCGCGCAATTTAGGCAACGCGAAGCTGCAAGCCGCGTCGATATATTCGGTCCCGCCGCTCGAACTTAACTTCGAATTTATGTTCGCGCGGCGGGATCTTCGGATCGCCGCTCGCTCATGGGGAAAAACACCGCAAGCGATCGCCGGGGCCGCGCGCCCCGTTCCGAAGCATTCGGACGAGAAGTACGAAGACTTACGTAGAAGCTGCGACCTCGCCGACCACGATTAGGGGAAGGACCATGACCTTGCATCGCTTGAACCGCGCCATCGGCGCGGCGTTGTACGGCGGCCTCGCCGCCGCCGCTCTGCTGCCGGCGCTCGCCGCCGCGCAGGAAGACACGCGCGAAACCAACCGCCTGGAAGCCATCACCGTCACCGGTTCGCGCATCAAGCGCACCGACATCGAAACGTCGCAGCCGGTATTCGCGCTCGAACGCGCCGACCTCGAACGCACGGGCCTGACCTCGGTCGTCGACGTACTGTCGGAAATCACCACGAACGGCGCGTCGCTGGGCCTGTCGGTCAACAACGGCAACACCAACGGCACGAGCCGCGTCGACCTGCGCAACTGCGGTTCGAACCGCACGCTGGTACTCGTCAACGGCCGCCGCTGGGTGACCGAACTCAACGGCAACGTGGATCTTTCCACGATTCCGTTCGCCGCCGTCGAACGCATCGAAGTGCTCAAGGACGGCGCCTCGTCGATCTACGGCACCGACGCGATCTGCGGCGTCATCAACATCACCATGCGCGACGGCTTCGACGGCGCCGAAGCGAGCGCCTACGTCGGCCAGAACTCGTACGGCGACGGCAAGCGCGAAGCGTACGACCTCACCGCGGGCGCGTCGGGCGACCGCTGGAACGGCTTCGTCAACATCGCGTACACGAACCAGGACGCGATCCTCGCCGCCGACCGCGACATTTCCAAAGTACCGTTGTACGGTTTTCCGGCGAACACGTCGTCGCCGGGCCGCGCGAGCGCGACCACGCCGTGGGGCACGTTCAACGTCGCCGCGCTCGGCGGCATCGTCACGCTCGATCCGTCCCGCACCGGCTGCCGCCCGAACCAGGCGTGCGCGCCCGCGACGGCCGGCGACTTCCGCCTGTACGACTTCCGCACCGACGGCTACAACTTCGCGCCCGAGAACTACCTCGTGCAGCCGCAGGAAACGCATTCGGTCTATTCGCAGGGCAAGTTCAAGATCACCGATTCGATCAACGCGCGCGCCGAGGTGCTGTACAGCCAGCGCACGAGCGAGGCGCAGCTCGCCGCGCAGCCGCTGACCGGCGTGCGCATCACGGCCGACAACGTCTACAACCCGTTCGGCACGACCGTGAACGGCGTGACGTTCCGTCCGACCGTGCATCCGCGCAGCTTCGCGGTCGACCAGGACACCTGGCGTTTCGGCCTCGGCATCGACGGCAATTTCGAAGCCTGGGGCCGCGGCTTCAACTGGGACGTGAACTACATGTACTCGGACAACGAACTCGTGCAGATCAAGCGCGGGTTCTTCGACGCGACGCGCTTCGCGCTCGCGACCGGTCCGTCGTACATCGATTCGACCGGCGTCGCGCGCTGCGGCACGGCGGCCGCGCCGGTCGCCGGCTGCGTGCCGTTCAACCTCGCCGGCGGCAACGCCGGCATCACGCAGGACATGCTCGACTACGTCGGCGTCTCGCCGCGCAATGTCACTTATCAAGAAACGAAAAACTACACGGCGAACATCAGCGGCGAAATCGTGGAACTGCCGGGCGGCATGCTCGCGTTCGCCGCGGGCCTGGAGTACCGCGAAGAGTTCGGCTATTTCGATCCCGATCCGCTGACCAGGAACGGCGCGGTGCTCGGCGACAACGCCGCGCTGCCGACGCGCGGCGGCTACGATCTGAGCGAAGGATTCCTCGAACTGGCGATTCCGGCGCTGCGCGACGTCGCGTTCGCGCGCGTGCTCGAGTTCTCGCTCGCGACGCGCCATTCGGACTATTCGAACTTCGGCACCACGAACAATCCGAAGTTCGGTTTCCGCTGGCAGCCGATCGACGACGTGCTCGTGCGCGGCAACTACTCCGAAGGCTTCCGCGCGCCGTCGATCAACGACCTCTACGCCGGCCTCGGCGCGAGCTTCCCGACCGCGGTCGATCCGTGCAGCAACCGCTCCGGCGCCTATCGCGAAAGCGCCGAAGTGCGCTCGCGCTGCGCCGCCGCGGGCGTCGATCCGACGTACTTCCAGCGCTCCGCCCAGGTGCGTTCGACCGTCGGCGGTTTCGACAGGCTGACGCCGGAAACCGCGCGCACGAAGACGCTCGGCTTCGTCTACAGCCCGAGCTACCTCGACGGGCTGAGCCTGACGCTCGACTGGTACAAGATCCAGATCGAGAACAACATCGGCGCGCGCACGACGCAGCAGATCCTGAACGACTGCTACATCTCGAACATCGCCAGCCGCTGCGCGCTGATCCAGCGCGACCTCGACGGCTCGCAGTTCGGCAGTCCGGGCGAAGTGTCCAACGTGCTCGGCATCAACTCGAACTTCCGCGCGGGCCTGGAAGTGGAAGGCTATGACTTCACGGTCGACTACCGCTTCGGCACCGACCTCGGCGACTTCCACGTGCAGTGGGACAACGCGTACATCGCCTACTTCGGCGACATCGGCCAGCCCGAACGCGGCGTGCTCAACGGCGACGGCGATCCGAGTCTCGGCAATCAGATCGGCACGCAGCTCAACAACTCGTCGGCCGGCTCGCTGTGGCGCCTGCAGTCGCGCATCGCGACGACGTGGAGCCGCGACACGTGGACGGCGACGCTCGGCGCGAACTACACCTCGGCGCTCAAGGAAAACTGCGCGCTCGTGACGAATACCGCGGCGGGCCTCGGCCGGCCGGAACTGCGCGAGCTGTGCAGCGATCCCGATCGCATCGTCAACATCTACTCGGTGCAGGGCGACGGCACGGTGCGCGCCACGCCGTCGGCGCAGCCGCAGAACACGCTCGGCTCGCGCTGGTACTTCGATCTGCAGGGTACGTGGACCGCGCCGTGGAAAGGCACGATCACGGCCGGCGTCCGCAACCTGTTCGACAAGGATCCGCCGGTCTGTTTCTCGTGCTTCGCCAACAACTACGAAACGAACTACCGCACGCCGGGCCGTTTCTACTACGTCAGCTACAAGCAGAAGTTCTGATCGTTCGCGAGCAAATCGTTCCAACGTAAACCGGACGGCGCGGGCAACCGCGCCGTCTCGTTACGGCAGCGGCCCGAACCTGTCGGCGTAGATCTGCACGAGCCAGTCGACGAACACGCGCAGACGCGCCGACAGCTGGCGATGCTGCGGATACATCGCCGACACGGGCAGGCCGGGGCTGCGCCACCCGGCCAGCACTTCGACGAGGCTGCCGTCGCGCAGCGCGTCTTCGACGTGATAGCGCGGCAGCTGTATCAGTCCGCAGCCGCGCAGCGCGCACGCGACGTAGGCCTCGGCGTCGTTGACCGCGATCCAGTGACCGAGCGCGTATTCGCGCAGCTGCCCGTCGACCACGAGTTCGAACGGATAGCTGCGATCGTGGCCGCTCGCGAAGAACCCGACCGCGCGATGCGCCGGCAGTTCGTCGGGATGCGCGGGCGCGCCGTGCCGCGCAAGATAGTCGGGACTGGCGCAGATCGCCTCGGGCATGACCGCGAGGCGCCGCGGTCGCATCGGCACGCCGGACGAAAACGCCGCCGCCGCGTTCCTCGTCGGCCCGGACGGCGGCTGGGTCAACTCGCAGGTGCTGCGCGTCAACGGCGGTTTCGCCTGACCGGCCCCGCTGATACCGTGCCCCCGGCAGCGGCGAGCGCCGCCGGGTGCAAGGGATCAGCGGCGCAGCGGTGCGAACGCGTCGATGCCGCCGGTGTAGCCGTTCGCGACGCCCTTCGTGGCGACCGCGACCGCGTTGTGCGGATGCAGGCTTTCGTAGTGCGACACGCGCAGCCAGAAGTCGGTGACGTGTTCGGCGCCGTCGAGCGCGTGCTGCACGCGCCTCGCGGCATCTTCGCAGAACATCAGGTTTTCGCCGTTGAGCCGCGCGAACGCCTGCTCGTCGACGCGCTTGACCGCGGTCTGCACCGGCGTCTTGAGCGACGCTTCGACGCGATCGATCAGGTCGATGATCGGAAACTCGAAGCCCTGGCCGAGCTTGACGCGCACCTCGGCCGAACTGCGCTGGCTGTGCGGCGTCGCGTTGATGCCTTCCTCGCTGCCGAGCCACGCGACGACGGCGTCGTAGTCGAGCGGTTTGCCGCGCGCGAAGTCGTCGTTGAAGCGCTCCTGGATCAGCTGCCGCGCGAGCGCGGCCGAACACGGACAGGTGCTCGAATAGACCACTTCGAAACCGAGCTCGAGCGAAAACTGGCCGCGGTCCATCAGCGCGGTCAGCACGATCGGATACGACTTCCAGCCGCTGTTGTCGCTGACGAGCGCCTTGCGGCGTACGAGATGGTCGAACGCGATGCGCACCATCGCGCGATCGGACAGGTCGGCGTGCGAGTCGAGAAAATCCTTGAGCAGCCGGCGCAGCGAACACGGCGTGAGCGGCTCAGCCGACAGCGATTTGTCGACGTGCAGATACAGCCGCGACATGTGGATGCCGCGCACGTCGGGCTTGGCGAGGTTGACGTACGCGGTGACGCGCGCGCCCGACTGCACGGTGCGGCCGTCGTGGCCCGCGATTTCTACCGGGACTTCGATCTCGCCCATGCCGACCCAGTCGAGCGCGCCGGCGACGTCGGGACGCGCCTCCTTGGCGATGTCGGGCATGGCGCGGAGCGCGTTGTCGGTGTTGCGCATGGAACTTTCCTTCGCGCCGGAAGGAATGGCGCGTGGTGAACCGGGGAGGTGGGGCCGCTCGATTCGGGGATCAATAGCTTATCAGCAAGGGTCGAAAACCCGGCTCAGCCGCGCCGCGCCTCGCGCCACGCGTGCCAGAACGTCGTCGCCGGCGCCCGCGCCAGGCCGTGCCACAGCACCGGCAGCGGGTCGGCGGCGCGCCGTGCTGCCGCAACGAGCCGGCGGTCGAGCCGCGCGCGCGCGCGCGCGGCGAGCGTCGCCGCGTCGCCGACGGCGGCGAGATCGGCGGCGATGTCGGCAAGCTGGTCGTGCATCGCCGCGTCGCGCGCCGCGCCGGGCCGCGCGAGATCGTCGCGCGACAGCTGGTGCCGCGCGAGGCGGTTCAGCGGCAGCGTCGCGCGCATGTCCTCGTCGTCGAACGGCGTGCGTGCGGTTTCTCGCAGCAGATGGTGCACGGTGCGCGCCCGCGCGCTCGCGGCCTCGCCGTCGTCGGTCGCGCCGAACGCCGCGCGTTCGAGCCGCGCGATCGGCGCGAACACGCGCGCGGCCTGCGCGCGCTGCGCCGCGTAGTCGGACGGCGGTCCGGCCTCGCGCAGCGCGAGCGTCGCGGCGAGCAGCGCGTCGACGGCGCGCGCGTCGAACGCCTGCGCGGTTTCACCCAATGCCTGGCTGATCGGATGCCGGCCCTCGCCGCGCGCCGCGCGTTCGATTTCGTCGCGCCACCATTGCAGCTTGACCGCGGCGACCTGCGCCTCGGGCAGGTGGAACGCGGTCTGCGCCAGTTCGTGCGCGAGGCATTCGAACGCGGTCAGCGCATCGCGGCGATCGGGCGCGACGAACGCGCGCACGATCGGAAACTCGGGGCGCGCCTGCACTAGCTTCGCGACGAAGCTCGCGAACGCGGTGTCGCCGGCGTTCATGCGGCGAGGCTGAGCGCCGTCGTGAGCTCGGCGGCCGAATGGACGACGAGATCGGCGGCCCACGCGGCCGGATCTTCGCCGTCGAGGTAACCCCACGCCGCCGCGACCGTCAGCATGCCGGCGCCGCGACCCGCTTCGATGTCGCGCAGATCGTCGCCGACATAGGCGCAGCGCGCGGGATCGAGGCCCGCGATCGCACAGGCGTGCAGCACCGGTGCCGGATCGGGCTTCTTCACGGCGAGCGTGTCGCCGCTCACGAGCGCGACGCAGCGCGCGCCCCAGCCGATCTGTTCGACGAGCGGGCGCGCGAGCCAGCCCGGTTTGTTCGTGACGATGCCCCAGCGACCGCCGCGCCCCTCGATCGCGTTGAGCAGGCGCTCGACGCCGGCGAACGGCCGGGAATGCACGAGGATGTTCGTCGCGTACAGATCGAGAAACCGCTGCAGCAGCGCGTCGCGCGCGTCGTCGTCGAGGTGCGGCAGTCCTCGGCGCAGCATCGCGCGGCCGCCCTTGGAAACGACGTGGCGAATGCCGTCGGCGTCCGGCGGCGGCGCGCCGATTTCCACGCACAGGCGGCGCACCGCGTCGACGAGATCGGGCGCGCTGTCGACGAGCGTACCGTCGAGGTCGAACAGCACCGCGTCGAGGTCGTGGCCGAACAGTTTCATCGGGGCTTCTCCGCGGCGAGCAGGTAGTTCACCGCGACCGACGGCTTCGTCGCCGCCTTGCGCGTGAACGGGTTGTAGTCGAGGCCGCGCAGGTCGGCCAGTTCGAGGCTGGCCGCGCGCAGCGCCGTCGCGAGTTCGCTCGGCCGGATGAACTGCGCGTAGCGATGCGTGCCGCGCGGCAACAGGCGCATCACGTATTCCGCGCCGACGATCGCGAGCGCGAACGCGGCCGGCGTGCGGTTCAATGTGGAAAAGAAGACTTTGCCGCCCGGCTTGAGCAATCGCGCGCACGCGCCGACGACGCTGCCGGGATCGGGCACGTGTTCGAGCATTTCCATGCAGGCGATCGCGTCGTACGTGCCGGCCTCGTCGTCGGCGAGCGCCTCGACGCTGACCTCGCGATAGTCGACCTTGAGGTTCGATTCGAACAGGTGCAGGCGCGCGACGTCGAGCACGCCGGGCGACAGGTCGATCGCGGTGACGTTCGCGCCCGCGCGTGCGAGCGCTTCGCTCAACAGCCCCCCGCCGCAACCGACGTCGAGCACGCGCGCGCCGCCGAGGCTCGCGCGTTCGGCGATGTAGGCGAGGCGCACGGGATTGAGGTCGTGCAGCGGTCGCGACTCGCCGTCGGGGTCCCACCAGCGGCTGGCGAGGCGGTCGAATTTCGCGGTTTCGGCGCGGTCGACGTTAAGCGCGCGGGACGTGTGATCTGTCATCGTTGCTGACCTCGGAATGCGCGATGGCCGGCTTCGCGGCGCGCGAGGCGCGCCACAACAGCAGCAGTACCGCGATGGCGAACAGATTGATGCCGAAAACGAACGGGCGTTCCGGCCGGACGGCGAAATCGAAGTCGAAGCTGAAGCCGAACGCGTAGAAGATGCCACGGTTCAGCGACTCGCCGCTGCCCTTGACGAAGATTTCGCAGGCGGGCCCGGTCCACAGCCGGTACACGAACGACGTGGTCGCCAGATGCGGAACCTGCGCCAGCCAGAAAAGGCCGCTCGCGACCAAGGCCTGGCGGTGCGGAACGGATCGCCAAAGGCCGATGCCGGCGACGAGCGCGGCGACGAACAGCACGCCGAACGCGATGCTTGCGGCGAGGCTGTCGTCGCTGCCGGTCGCCAGAACCAGCAGCGCGATCCCGATGCCGCTGCCCGCGATTTGCAGCACGCCGACCAGCCGCAACCAAAGCTTGAGCTTCATGCCGTCGCCTACTGCAGCCGTTCGCGCCAGCGTTGCGCGCGTTCGCGCAGCTCGGCGACGTCGATGCCGGTCAGCCGCCCGTGCGCGAGCTTGCGCACGCCGGCGATCCACACGTCGCTCACCTGATGGCGGCCGGCCGTGTAGATGAGCTGCGAGACGACGTTGTAGATCGGGTGCATCTCGATCGCGTCCAGCCGCACCGCCGCGAGATCGGCTTCCTTGCCCGCCTCGATCGAACCGACGCGTTCGGACCAGCCGAGCGCGCGTGCGGCGTTCAGCGTCGCGGCACGCAGCGTCGACGCGGCGTCGAGCGCGCGCGCGTCGTTCGCGACGGCCTTGGCGAGCAGCGCCGCCGTGCGCATCTCGCCGAACATGTCGAGATCGTTGTTGCTCGCGCAGCCGTCCGTGCCGAGCGCGACGTTGACGCCGGCGCGGCGCAGGTCCTCGGCGCGGCAGAAACCGCTCGCGAGCTTGAGATTCGATTCGGGACAGTGAATGACGCTGACGCCGGCCTCGGCGCACAGCGCGATTTCGGCGTCGGTCAGCTGCGTCATGTGCACGGCGATCAGGTGATCGTTGACGATGCCGAGGCCCTGCAGGCGCTGCATCGGCCGCACGCCGTGGTCGCGGCGCGAATCGTCGACCTCCTGCGCGGTTTCGTGCAGGTGCAGGTGCACCGGAATATCGAGCTGGTCGGACAGAAGGCGCGTGCGTTCGAACGCCTCGTCGCTGACCGTGTACGGCGCGTGCGGCGCGAACGCGGTGCCGATCAGCGCGACGTCGCGCAGTTCGTCGTGCACGGCGAGCGCCTTGTCGAAGTATTCGTCGCGCGTCTTCGCCCACGCGCTCGGAAATTCGATCAGCGGCAGGCCGACCATCGCGCGAAAGCCGTGGCGGCGGTACGTCGCGGCCTGCACGTCGGGAAAGAAATAGTTTTCGCTGCACGCGGTGGTGCCGCCGCGCAGCATTTCGGCGATGGCGATCTCGATGCCGTCGCGGACGAATTCCGGGCCGATCGCCTTGGCTTCGGCCGGCCAGATATGGTCCTTGAGCCAGGTCATCAGCGGCAGGTCGTCGGCGATGCCGCGCATCAGCGTCATCGGGTTGTGCGTATGCGCGTTGATGAGGCCGGGAATCAGCGCGTGCTCGGAAAGGTCGACGGTCTCGCGCGGCGCGTAGCGTTCGCGCGCGTCGGCGATCGGCAGCAAGTCGACGATGAGGCCGTCGTCGACGGCAACGGCATGGTGCTCCAGGACGACGGCATGCGGCTCGACCGGCACCACCCAGCGAGCCTCGATGACGATATCGACTTCGCGCTTGGGCGTGGAACTCACGCGGTGCTCCTTGTTCGGCTACGGTGGCGCATGATGGGGGTTGATATGAAAAAGGGAAACCCGTTGAGGAGTTTCCCTTTTTCTTTGCTCGTCATCCCGATCGTTCGGTGTCGTGCAGGATATTCGTCGTATCGGGAAGTCCCGACGTCGCGGCGACCATCAAGCGCGACGCGATCGTGCGCCGCGCCCCCTCATCCCACCCTTCTCCCCCAACGCGGTTGGGGGAGAAGGAGTCGAGGGTTCCCGCGCTGCGCCGCTTGAGCCCTCTCGCCAAAGTTCGCCTGGGGGAGAGGGTTGGGTGGAGTCGAGGGTTCCTGCGCTGCGCCGCTTGAGCCCTCTCCCCCAAGCTCGCTTGGGGGAGAGGGTTGGGTGAGGGGGCGACGTCGAGGTCTTCGTTGCGCGACGGAAAAGCCGCTTCAAGGCACGCAACGCATTCGTACCAGATAGCAGTCGCTTATTTGACGCGCGACACGTATTCGCCGGTGCGCGTATCCACCTTGATCTTCTCGCCCTGCCCCACGAACAGCGGCACGCGGACCACCGCGCCCGTTTCGAGCTTCGCCGGCTTGCCGCCGCCGCCCGACGTGTCGCCGCGGACGCCCGGATCGGTTTCCGTGATGTCGAGTTCGACGAAGTTCGGCGCCGCGACGATCAGCGGCGTGCCGTTCCACAGCGTCACCACGCAGGTTTCGTTGCCCTTGAGCCACTTCGCCGCATCGGCCATCGCGGCGGCGTCGGCCGGCACCTGCTCGTGGGTTTCCGGGTGCATGAAATGCCAGAACTCGCCGTCGGAGTAGAGGTATTCCATGTCGGTATCCATCACGTCCGCCGATTCGAGCGAATCGGTGGCCTTCATCGTCAGTTCCACGACGCGGCCCGACTTGATGAAGCGGTACTTCACGCGCGTGAACGCCTGGCCCTTGCCCGGCTTGACGTATTCGGTGTCGGTGATGACGCACGGCTCGTTGTTGACGATGATCTTCATGCCGTTCTTGACGTCATTCATGCCATAGCTGGCCATGATTCACTCCTGAAACTGGTGGTCGCCGCGCGTTCGACGGCTACAATAGACGGTTGCCGGGTTGCCCGGAATTTGTAGAAGCCCGCCATGATAACCGCTAACCGCCACCGTGCGCAGCCGGCATCCGACGCCGTCCGGCCGAGCTGGCAGCAGCTGTGGCGCGACGCCGTCACCGACCCGGCCGAACTCCTCGCGCTCGTCGGCCTCGCCGATCGCGCAGCCGACCTCCTGCCCGCCCGCGACACCGGCTTTCCGTTGCGCGTGCCGCGCGGGTTCGTCGCGCGCATGCGCCACGGCGACCCGAACGACCCGCTGCTGCGCCAGGTGCTGCCGCTCGCCGCCGAACTCGACGCCGCGCCCGGCTTCGCGCTCGACGCCGTCGGCGACATGGCCGCCCGTTCGGCGCACGGCGTGCTGCAGAAGTACCACGGCCGCGCGCTGCTGATCGCCACCGGCTCGTGCGCGATCAACTGCCGCTACTGCTTTCGCCGCCACTTCCCGTACGCCGACGAAACCGCCGCGGCCAACCGCTGGCAGGCCGCGATCGCGGCGCTCGCCGCCGACCCGGGCGTCGACGAGGCGATTCTCTCCGGCGGCGATCCGCTGTCGCTGTCGAACGCGAAACTCGCGGAATTCCTCACCGCGGTCGCCGGCATGCCGCACATCCGCCGCGTCCGGCTGCATACCCGCCTGCCGGTCGTGCTGCCCGAGCGCATCGACGCCGGCCTCGCCGATCTCCTGGCCGCGCTGCCGCAGCGCGTCGCGGTCGTGCTGCACGCGAACCACGCGAACGAACTCGATGCCGGCGTCGCCGACGCCTGCCGGCGCCTGCGCGACGCCGGTGCGACGCTCCTGAACCAGTCGGTGCTGCTCGCCGGGATCAACGACGACGAGGCCGCGCTCGCCGCGCTGTCCGAACGCCTGTTCGACTGCGGCGTGCTGCCGTACTACCTGCACCAGCTCGACCGCGTGCAGGGCGCCGCGCACTTCGAAGTCGACGATACGGTCGCGTTGGCGCTCGTCGAAGCGCTGCGCAACCGGCTGCCGGGCTATCTCGTGCCCAAACTCGTGCGCGAAATCGCGGGCGCGCCGGCCAAGACGCCGCTGTGACGCCCTACGCTATTCGGGGCGCTTCGTCTGGTAAACGGGGGACGAATCCGGTAAAAACGGCGACAGACGGTACTGCTCGCACGCGGTGCTCCGAGTCGAACCTCCCCAGGATCTGTCCGCGCCGGACGCGGCACCACCCCGATGGGTACCTATCCGGCGTCGTCGATCGCCCGCGTACCATCGATTTGTGCTCCGAGCCCAATGAGTAAACAGGACAGTGTCATCAAGCTGCTGCTGATCGAGGATTCGGTCGAGGATGCCGAGCAGCAGATCAGCGTATTGCGCAACGGCGGCATCGCCGTCCGCCCGACCCGGGCGACCAACGAAGCCGAACTCGAAGACCAGATCGCCCAGGCCACGCCCGACCTCATCCTCGTCAACCTCGCCGCCAAATCGCTGCGGCTCGACCAGGTGGCCGAAGCGGCCAACCGCGGCGGCAAGGACATCGCGATCGTCGCGACCGCCTCGGGCCCGAGCGAAGACCAGATCGTCAACGCGTTCCGCGAAGGCGCGCGCGCGCTGGCGCTGCGCGGCCGGCCCGATCACATCCAGATGATCGTGCGGCGCGAATTCGAAAGCCTGCTGATGCGCCGCAACGTGCGCAAGCTCGAAGCGGCCCTGCGCGAAATCGAACGCCGCTGCGACTCGCTGCTCGATTCGTCGCGCGACCCCATCGCCTACGTGCACGAAGGCATGCACGTGCGCGCGAACAAGGCGTATCTCGAAATGTTCGGCTTCGAGGACTTCGAAGACATCGAAAGCATGTCGATCCTCGACATGATCGCGCCGGACGACGCCGACGACTTCAAATCGCTGCTGAAAAAGCTCTCGAAGGGCGAAAAGCCGCCGCAGAAGCTCAACCTCAAGGCGCAGCGCAGCGACGGCTCGACGTTCGACGCGACGATGGAATTCGCCGAGGCGAGCTACGACGGCGAACCGTGCCAGCAGGTGATCTTCCGCCAGCAGACGGCGAATCCCGAGCTCGAGAAGGAACTCGACGCGCTGCGCTCGAAGGATCTCGTCACCGACCTCTACAACCGCCAGCACCTGCTGGTCGAACTCGACCGCACCGTCGCGCTCGCGGCGAGCGGTCGCAACGACCGCACGCTGATCCTGCTCGAACCCGACAACTTCAAGCAGGTGCTCGACACGATCGGCATCGGCAACGCCGACCTGCTGCTCGGCGACCTCGCCAACCTGATGCGCCGGCACCTGAAGGAAGTCGACGTCGCGGCGCGCTTCGCCGACCACACGTTCGCGGTGCTGCTGGTCGGCCGCGAACCGGAAGAATCGAAAAAAGTGGCCGAGCTGCTGCGCAAGGCGTTCAGCGACCGCATCTTCGAGGTCGGCAAGCAGTCGATCACGCTGACGATGTCGATCGGCGGCTCGCTGATCGGCGAGAAGAACGCGAACGCGCAGACGATCCTCGGGCAGGCCAACGCGACGCTGCGCGGCGCGCAGAGCGAAGGCGGCAACCGCGTCAACGTGTTCGACCCGGCGGCGCAGGACAAGGCCGCCGAAGAAAAGCAGCGGCACTGGCTCAAGCTCGTGCAGGACGCGCTCGCGAACAACGGCTTCGTGCTGTTCAACCAGCCGATCATCAGCCTGCACGGCGCCGAGGGCGAATTCTTCGAAATCCTCCTGCGCATGCAGGGCGGACCGAAGGGCGAGATCACGCCGAACTTCTTCCTGCCGATCGCCGAGCAGTACGGCCTGATGCCGCAGATCGACCGCTGGGTCATCGCGCACGCGATCAAGGCGCTGGTCGAACGCGAGAAGGCCGGCAACAAGACCACGTACTTCATCAAGCTCACGCCGCAGTCGCTCGAAGACCAGACGCTGCTGCCGTGGATCGCGCAGCAGCTCAAGAACGCGCGCCTTCGCGGCGACGCGCTGGTGTTCGAGATGCCGGAAAGCAAGGTGGTGACGAGCCTGAAGCCCGCACGCGCGTTCGTCGCGGGGCTCAAGCAGATCCACTGCGGCTTCGCGCTCGAACAGTTCGGCTCGGGGCTGAACTCGTTCCAGCTGTTGAAGCATGTAGACGCGAACTACTTGAAGCTCGACCGCAGCTACATGGCCGAACTGCCAAAGCACAAAGAGAACCAGGAAAAGCTCAAGGAACTGTGCGACCAGGCGATGCACGCGGGCAAGCTCACGGTGGCCGAATTCGTGGAAGACGCGGCGAGCATGTCGATCCTGTTCAGCTGCGGCGTGAACTTCGTGCAGGGCAACTTCCTGCAGGAGCCTGAGAAGGTGATGGCTTACGAGGTGAGGTGAGGCGAGGTGCGTTTCGTCCTTGCCTTCTGCACTTATGCTCGTCATCCCAGCGAACGCTGGGATCCAGCCTTGGACTTTGCTCGCTTTTCGCTTTTGCCCGTCATCCCGACGAGAAGCGAAGCGACAACGGCGTAGCCGGCCCGAAGGGTGAGCGACGCAGGCGCGAGTCAAGCTGGGATCCAGCTTTTGACTTTTTTACTTTTGCTCGTCATCCCGGCGAAAGCCGGGGATCCAGCCGTTGCTTTCCCCCTCACTGCTTCGCCTGGTCCCTCAGCGAACTCTGACGAAGACGACAGGGACAGCAGTAATCCTCGCAGCGAACGCTCTCCCTATAAGCCAGCCGACTCCTGCCTGCCACCTCAGGCAGTGAGAGGTTCCGCGTCGACGAAGCAGAACGGATTCGATCATTGAAGCCTACATCAAATTGCTCGCGGCTCAGAATGGCCATGCAGAAGTCGTACACCTGTTGATCGGCAAGAGTGCCGACATTGCCTCGTCGCTACCGGCACGATGTGCGGGATCATCGAATACGCCGAGGACCCGGATCAGGCGAATGCTGCTTGACGCCGCAAATGATAAGAAGGGACGAGTCATCGAAAGGTGACAAGGTGCTATCTCGTTGCACAACGTGATCCCCTCGCCGTCACTGGCGACGCAAGCCGACAATGACGGCCGATGCCCGCCCCCTGCGCGGCTTTCTCGGGATAAGGAAAAGTGCCGGCCCCCGTGACCACCTGCGTCATCACGTCAGCTACGGAAGAGCGGTCGTCACGCGATCACTTTCACGCAGTTGCCGACGAACGCACTTCTTACCCGGACCTGCGCCCGGAAGAAGGGCGGTATTGGCCGTGCTCTCGTCTGGTGAGACGCGCCGGTTGTCTGATATGCCTATTGGCGTCGCTTCCCTGTACACCGCGTTTCGTCAGCTACAACCCCGACGCTGTTCGGCGGACGTTGTCCGATTCAGTGTGCGCCTGCCACGTGTGGATACGCGCACGTATCTCAGAAATTTCCTAGTGAATAAAGGGAGAAATTCTGATGCTGCTGTAGGAAGCTTCTGTACCGGATTGAACGACAGGCCGATAGACTCGGGCGAACGGCCCGCCAGCCCCAAGGCCTTTCTCCCTCATCTTCGAAACCCGACTGCCGGAGCTTCCTCATGGCTGCGCGTTCGCTGCTGCGCCTATGTCTATCTGCGGTATTGACCTGTGGTTGCTTTTCGTCGGCCTATGCGGACGATCCCCCTATTCCGGCAGGCACGACCGGCCCGACGACAGTCGAAGCCGAATTCAGCAAACGCATCAAGGCGAACGAGGACATCGACGTTCTCGGCGAAGACCTGATGGGCGACCGCGTGAGCCTGTACAACGGCACGCTGTCGTTCTCGACCACCGACATCGCGATTCCCGGCAACTTTGCCTTGCCGGTGTCGATCGGCCGCCGCTACACCGTCGGTTCGCAGTCGATCGACGGTCACTTCGGCGACTGGGAACTCGATATCCCGCACCTGTCGGCGACCTACAGCACGCGCGATGGCTGGATCGTCACCGACCCGAACAGCCCGGACAAGCTCAAGCGCTGCAGCTTTTTCGACGCGCCGCCGCCGGTTCTCGGCAGCACGCTCAACGGCGGCGTGTTCGCAACTTATGAGTTCTGGCATGGCGTGAACCTGACCTCGCCCGACGGCAACAGCCGCGAGGTGCTGCTACGTAATCCCGGCACGTCGTGGTATCCGAGCGACGGGCAGACCTATCCGCTCGTCACGACCGACCGCTGGGCCCTGCGCTGTCTTGCCGCGACCGCATCGGGCGAACCCGGCGAAGCGTTCGTCGCGGTTTCTCCGGACGGCACGCAATACCGGTTCGACTGGCTCGTGCGGCGCGACGCGCCACTCGTGGCCAAGAGTTACGCCGAACCGAGCCCTATCGCGCCGGAATCTCCCCGCGCGCCAGTTCCTGGGACGTACTCGCTGACGCGTTACGAATACTGGATGCTGCCGACGCGCATCACCGATCGATTTGGCAACACAGTCGACTACGCGTACGACATGGCAGCTGGTGCCGATCGTTGGCGTCTCCAGAGCATCACGGCGAGCGACGGCCGCCAGATCACGCTCACCTATGACGGCACAAGCCGCCGCATCGCGACCGCGACGGTCGGCACGCGCACGTGGACTTATACATACAACGGCGGCGGCCTGACGCAGGTCGAACGTCCCGATGGCGCGAAATGGACTTATGCACTCGCAACGCTGACCTCGGCCAACATCAGCTATTCCTCGAATTCCGTAACGTGTACGAACACCGGCGCAGGCAGCTACACGGCCGGCACCTTCGTCGGCACGACCACGCGCAACGGCACCGTAACGCACCCGTCCGGCGCGGTCGGCACGTTTACCGTCGAGGCGCGTCATCACGGCCGCTCGTTCATGCCGTCGCGCGCGAACAACTGCATCGTCTACAACCTGCCGGGCGGTGGACAACACGGCTTCGAGCGCGACCCCGAGGTGTTCGATACCTGGGCGCTGACATCGAAGGCACTGAGCGGCCCCGGCATTGGCACGCTGACGTGGAACTACGCGTATCCGACTGCGCAGAACAACGCGATCGGCGACGCCTGCGGCGCGAGTTGCTCGCGCACGAAGACCGTCACCGTCACCGATCCCGAAGGCAACACGACGGCGAGCACGTTCGGCACGAAGTTCCAGGAGGACGAAGGCCAGTTGCTCAAGGTCGAAAGCGGTCGATCCGGCAACGTCGTTCGCACGACGACGTACCGTCATCGTCAGCCGACCGGCACGCCGTATCCCGCGCAGATCGGCACGTCGTTTCGCGAATCGGGCGATGCCTACATGGCGACGCGCCTGTACCCGCAGGATCGACGGCAGATCACCGAGCGCGACACGACGTTTACCTGGGAGGCGACGGGCTTCGACGTCTACGGCCAGCCGACGATCGTCACTCGATCGAGCACGCTCGGCCACAGTCGCACCGAAACGACCGTCTATCACGACAACACCGCAAAATGGGTGCTGAGTCAGGTCGCGACTATCACGGAAGGCAGCACGGGGGCGACCAGGGTTTCAAACGGATATGACCTGACGACGGCGGTACTGACGAGCACGAGTGAATTCGGCCAGCCCGCGACCACGATGCAGTACTACGGCGACGGCACGCTGTGGCGGCAGACCGACGGTGCGTCGCGCACGACGACGTTCAGCAACTATGTTCGGGGCGTCGCGGAGAACGTGCTGCTGGCAGACAACAGCACGCTCGAAGCGGACGTCAACACATACGGAGAAATCGCGTCGTTCAAGAATTCGGCCGGCTACACGACCCGCTACGAATACGATGCCGGAGGCCGCGTCGCACGCATTGACTATCCGGACGGCGATACGCCGGACTGGACCGATACCGTCGCAACGTTCGAGCGCATATTCACGCCGGAATACGGCCTCGCCTGTGTCGGCAGCGCGTGCATGCACTGGAAGCAGACGGTTCGCACCGGCAACGGCTACGCCGAGAAATACTTCGATGCGCTGTGGCGCCCGGTGCTCACGCGCGTCTACGACAGCGGCAACGAGGCTGCGACGCGGCGTGTGACGTTGCGGCGCTTCAACAGCGACGGCCGCGAAACCTTCGCGTCGTATCCGGCGCGCAATATCACGTCGATCACGAACACCGTGTCCGGTACTGCAACGCAGTACGACGCCGTGGGGCGTGTCAGCGACATCGCGGCAGATTGGGAAGGTGGTACGCCGTACACAACGGAAATCCGCTACCTCGACGGATTCGTCAAGCAAATCAAGAACCCGCGCGGCAAATACATCACGACGACATTCCAAGCGTTCGACGAACCCGACGAGTCGTCGCCGCTCGCGATCAGCGCACCGCTCGGTATCACGACGACGTACGGGCGGGACGTTTTCGGCAAGCCGACGAGCTTGACGCGCAGCGGCTTCTACCAGGGCTCTCCGATCAGCGCGACGCGCCGCTACGTCTACGATCCGAATCAACGCCTGTGCAAGACGATCGAGCCGGAAAGCGGCTCGATGGTACAGGCTTACAACAGCGCGAATCTCGTTGCGTGGCGGGCGACAGGCCAGAACCTGACGAACACGACGAACTGCGAACAGGCGAGCGTGAGCGCGAATCAGAAAGAATCGTACAGCTACGACGCGCTGAATCGGTTGAAGGACACGACGTACAACGACAGCGGCGCGACGCTGCCGATCACGCGCACGTATACGCCGGATGGACTGCTCGAATCGATCGCGTCGGACAACAGTTCTTGGACGACGACCTACAACTTTCGTCGCCTTCCGAAGAACGAAACGCTGACGCTGAATGGCACGGACAACTATGCGATCGATTACACATATACCCCGAACGGGCATGCCGCGAGCCTGAGGTATCCCGACGGCGCGGTCGTTGGCTATGCGCCAAACGCGCTCGGCGAGGCAACCACGGTAGGAATCTACGCGACGCAGGTCACGACGCATCCGAATGGCGCCCTGGAGGGCTTCCGTTATGGCAACAACATCCAGCACACGACGCAGCAGAACACGCGTGGCCTGCCGAGCGTCAGCACTGACGCCGGCGTGCTCAACGACGTCTACGCGTACGACGAAAACGCCAACGTCACGGCGATCACCGACGCGCTGACGAGCACGTTCACGCGCACGATGGCGTACGACGACCTCGATCGGCTGGAGACGGCGACCGGTGCATCCTGGGGTGGCACCGCGACATTCAGCTACGACGCGCTCGACAATCTGCGTACGACCGTAACGCCCGCCGTCAATTGGCGGCACGAATACAACGCGACCTCCCAACGGCTCAACCGACTCGCCGACGCGAACAACAACAGCACCATCATTAACTATGTGTACGACGCGCGCGGTCGCACAACGACGCGCAACAATCAGACGTTCACGATCGACCTTGCGAATCGCGTCAAGGCGGTCAGCGGCAAGAATCCGGCGACGTACCGCTACGATGGCCACGGTCGCCGCACGAGCGTGACGAAGGCCGGCACGACGACGGTACAGATCTACGGCCAGGCCGGCCAGCTTCTGTACCAGAGTGCGCCGAACGCGAGCGACAGCATTTTTCGCAGCGGCTTTCAGTCGACTGACACGCCGTATCCGCCAGCCAGCGGCGGCAGCAAGCGCTACATCTATCTCGGCCGTCATCTGATTGCGGAAGACGGCTCGGCCGGCCGCAGGTACGTACATACCGACGGGCTCGGTTCACCGGCACGAACGACCGACACCAGCGGCACGCCGTCGGCACGCAACGACTACCAACCTTACGGATGGGGGCCGCCGGCACAATCGGTGCCGGGATTCACCGGCCACGTCGCCGACGCGGAGACGGGGCTGAGCTACATGCTCGCGCGGTACTATGACCCATTCGCCGGCCGCTTCTTGGCTGTCGATCCCGTCGTGGCGGACGGTGCGTCGTTCAATCGTTACTGGTATGCAAACAACAATCCCTACAAGAACGTTGATCCCGACGGACGAGCCGGCAAAGTTGCTTGGCTGGTGGAGCTGACATCAAGTGGGATGAAGGTAAGCGTCCGGCGCCGCCACATTCTCGAACCCGATCATCAGAGCAATGCTTGTCGCTCACCTTCTCGGAGCGCCAAACGTGCAAGCATCGAAGACCGAAGCATTCTGGCGTCGTCACGTTGAAGCGTGGCGATCGAGCGGCCTGACGCAGAAGCAATATGGCGCCAAGCTTGGTATCAATGCGTTGACGTTGGCGCATTGGAGCTACCTGCTCAAGCGCAAGTCGAGCACGCCTGGGCAAGCTCTGGTGCCGGTCCGCGTGGTCGGCAACACACTGCCGGCGACCATCGAGTTGCAGCATGGCGCCTGGCGTATCGCCGTGCCGGTCGGAACGGATCCACGCTGGCTCGCTGCATTGATCCGCGAGACCTTGGCATGTTGAGCCCGACGTCATGGTGGATCGCGGTGGAGCCGATCGATCTGCGTCGTGGCATGGATGGCTTGTTGACGGCGATTGCGATGCAGTTCGGTCACGACGGACTCGCCGGTGGCGCGTACGTGTTCCGCAATCGCAGCGCCACGCGGATCAAGGTGATCTGCGCCGACGGCAGCGGCGTGTGGATGTGCGTGCGGCGCTTGCGCGAAGGCCGCTTCATCTGGCCGCGCAGCAGCGATCGCGTCTGCGAGATCGACGCGCAGTCGTTCGCGTGGTTATGCACGGGTGTGGACTGGCATCGATTGTGCGCAAAACCGCTGGCCGGCGCGCTGGTATAACTTTACAATCGGCGCATGAGTGTTGATGCATCGACCAACGACGATCTGCAAACGCGGTTGCGCGAAGCGCTGGCTGCGTTGGCTGACCGCGATGCCCTCATTGCCCAGCGCGATGCACAGATTACCGAGATGGCAGCGGTCGGCGCTTACCGCGCCGCGCGCATCAAGGTTCTCGAAGCACAGATGGCGGCGATGAACCGCGCCCTGTACGGCCGCCGTTCCGAACAACTCGACCCGGCCCAGCGGCAGCTGTTCGAGGAGTCGCTCGAAGAAGACATCGTCGCGATACAGACGGAGCTGGAGACGCTCAAGGAATCGCCGTCTGCACCGCGGCGCCAGCCCAAGCGCCTGCCGTTGCCGGAACACCTGCCGCGCGAGGAGGTTCGTCACGAGCCCGCCTCGTGCACGTGCACGCAGTGCGGCAACGCGCTGACGCCGATGGGCGAAGACGTCACCGAGCAGCTCGACTGCAAGCCGGCCGAGTTCTTCGTGCGCCGCCACATCTATCCGAAGTACGCGTGTCGCGCGTGCGAGACGGTGACGGCCGCTCCGAGCCAGGCGAGCGTGATCGAGCGTGGCCGACCGGCGCCGGGTCTGCTCGCGCACGTGCTGGTCGGCAAATACGCCGATCACCTGCCGCTGTATCGCCAGCAGCAGATCTACCAGCGCAGCGGCGTGGAACTGGCCCGTTCGACCCTGGCCGACTGGACCGGCGCCGCCGGCGTCGCGCTGATGCCGCTGGTGTCTGCGATGAAGGCCGATCTGTTGCAGCGCCCGGTGATCCACGCGGACGAAACGCCGGTTGCGCTGCTCGATCCGGGCGCGGGCAAGACAGCACGTGCGTATCTGTTTGCCTACTGCGCCACGGACGGACCGCCGATCACGATCTTCGACTTCTGCACCAGTCGCAGCGGCGAGCATGCCAAGAACTTCCTCGGCGCCTTCCGTGGCCATCTCGTCGTGGACGACTACGCCGGCTACAAAGCCCTTTTTGCAGAAAACATCACCGAAGTGGGCTGCTGGGCGCATATCCGCCGCCTGTTCTTCGAGTTGCATGCGGCGAAGGCCAGCGCGCACGCTGAACCGGCATTGCGCCAGATCGCCGAGCTGTACCGGATCGAAGCCGAGATTAAAGGTCTGGATCCGCCCGAACGGCTTGCCCGACGACAACGCCAGGCGCGCCCGGTGCTCGATGCGTTCGAGCAATGGATCGACAACCTGTTGCCTGCCGCTTCACCCAACAGCGGCCTCGCCAAAGCGCTCGCGCATACCCGCAAGCGCTGGCCGGCGCTCGTGCGCTACGTCGACAACGCTTCGCTGCCCATCGACAACAACCCGGTCGAACGTTCGATCCGGCCTATCGCCGTGGGCCGCAAGAACTGGTTGTTCGCAGGCTCCAAAGCCGCCGGCGAGCGTGCCGCCGCGATCATGAGCCTGATCGCCACCGCCAGGCAGAACGGCCATGAGCCTTACGCGTATCTCAAGGATGTGCTGACCCGCCTGCCGACACATCCCGATCGTCGCATCGCCGAACTTCTGCCGCACCGCTGGGGCTGACTATCGCGGCTGATGTGGTTGTGGGGAAGGTGGTGAGGCCGAGCGCTTACGGATGAAGAAGATCGCAAGATTGAGCAAAGAGCAGGCAGTTCGCGCAAGAAAAGCAGAAAAGAACATAGTTGCCGATCGCAAGCAAGTTAGCAGCCAAGTTGAAACCGCTGCTCATGGCAGTCAGAAACAGATGGAGCATGGGGGGCACCCTTTGCCTGACGGCTCAAAAGGGCTACCGCACTTCCAAACAGAAGGCGTCCAGGGGCACTCTTTTTGGGGGACAATAGCGATAATTGCGGCGATTGCTGGCGATGCGTTAGACGCCGCAGCGTTTGCTGCGGATATGAGTGACCCTACGGTCATCCTGCCTGCGATTCTCCTGCCTAACGAGGGCGGAGATGCGCAAATATCTGAACCTGATTTTATTGAGAGAATGAGAAAAGATTCAACCGAGAAAGTACAGGAAGAAATCGAACGGCGGCGAAAAAAGGAGCGGGAAGATGACTCCGCTTAAGGGGGTTGCGTGAAATGCTTCTATCTTCGGCTTCAAGGCGTTTTTTTTGATGTGGGGATCGAAGGTGAGTCTGAGAATCTTGGCTTTTTTACAACCTTTGCGATCTTCGCTGAGAATGAGAACATCGTCCGAAATAAACTTGAAAGAGAGCTGGCAGCGAGATTGTCCAACAACAACGTAAAAGTCAGGAGCGGTAGGTTTTTGCGATCGACTTGTTGGATCGAAGCGTTCAATGAGTATCAAGAGCCGCCGGAGGCCATCCCGGACGGCTTCTCGTTCTACCGATGGAGGGCTGTGGATCTCCCCGGAATGGTGCTCTCGATGATGCGCTATAGATGGGGACGTAGCTGGCGATCGGTTCGGCTTCTGGACGTTCCGCGCTCGACTTGATCGGCGTTATGCGCACTATCTGCTGAGGGTGCGGAATTGACAACGACCTATGATCGTACGATCGACCAACTAGTGCATGAGGTCGAACGGCTTTCTGTGAGTCAAAAAATTGCGCTGTTTTCGTCGATTGCTGGCGCGCTTCTGCCGCTCTATCGCGAAGTTCAAGAACGGACGGGGATCGGGAGTCTCGAATCCATCGAAAACGCCATCGCAGCAGCGCGCACGTTCGCCGTTGACGGTTCGGTCGCAGATTGGGACGGCATGATTGAGCAGATAGCTGTAGCTACACCGCATGGCGATGACCTCGATGCGCCGGATAGCACCTATCAGCAAGACACTGCAATCTTTGCCGACATGGCAATTCGATACGCGATGGGAGACACAACTGTGTCAGCAGAGGCGATCGAATACGCGTTGGAGCCAATCAAAACAACGCTGTGCCTAGCCCAACTTGATCGCCTGAACCCCGGAAGCGGGAAGGAAGCGCAGCGTTGGTACGACGAACTCCCAAGCGATCCGAAGATGAAGGCTGGGATAGAGGGACTTCAAACGTCGATGCAACGATTGTTGCGTGCCGAGCGTATCACCGCAGTGTTGATAGACGAGCTTTCAGAGCACCTTCGGGTGTTGAGGCCATGATGTGGGCCGTCACTGGCGGCGTCCGCTGACAGTGACGGCCAGCACCCAGCCTCGCCGGGCGATGCTTTCTCGGGAGCAATACCGTAGTTCGGTGCGCTGTCACTTTTGCGCATTTGCGCACTTTGTGGCAACACGGCACGGGATCGCGATGCACAAGGTGGCGTGGTGATGAAAGCCGCGCCATCCGCGGCCTTCGTAGTGGTCTAGACCAAATTCCTGTTTGAGATGGATGTCTACTTCACGGCGCCGTAGGTCACGACTGGGCGTCTCTCGCGAAAGCGAAAAGCTCGCAACGTGTCGCGCAATACAGATTGTTCGCTGCGGTCGTCTCAGTGTAGCCCCGTGCTCGGGCGATCAAGGACTACGCAAGTTCGCTGCGCGAATCCTTGATCGCCCTGCGCGCGGAGCTGTGAAAGGTCGCCCACAGCAACCAACGCCGGAAGGCGTAAGCAAGAGGCAAAAGCTCGAAAGCAGGTCGCTTGGGTAAGCGCGAACGGCGCGGCTGGCACCACGCCGTTCGCTGACCAAATCCACTCTTGTACAAGGAACAGTGGACATGGCTAATCCCAAGCCTACCCCAACCTACCCCATCCGCATGAGCCTGCACGTCGGCGCCATGCCCTACCCCCGGCTCGCCAACGCGCCGCCGTGCGCCGGTTCCCGTTTCGTTCCCCAGATCCGGCTCGGCGGCATATGGCTCGCCACCGCCGGCTTCTCGCCCGCCGACACCCTCGACATCGAGGTCTCTCCCGGCCGCATCGTCATCACCCGCGTCTAGCGCCTGCGGCCCGGCAGCCCCGTTCGCGGGGCTGCCTTCGCGCGTCTTTCGCTTGCCGCGACACCGAGCGTCGCCGCATCTCGGCGCGTTTCTCCACCAAAAACCAGCGGCGCGCGGCTATCGCATTCCGTCGCATGAAAATCACCGATCGCGACGCGCCGCCTCTCAAACGCCACCTCCCGCCCTCGCCCCGCCCCACCGCTCCGGCATACTCCGCGCAGAACCCGAGGGGGAGCCTCATGTCGACCGACGCACCGCTGCCGCGCCCCGTGCGCCAGTTCATCGTTCTGCTCGCCCTGCTCCAGGGCCTGCTGCTCTACATCGCCGACTACGGCACCCGCAACGACTGGTGGCCGTTCAACGAACTCGGCGGCCGCGTGTGCTGGTACACGCTCGTTCTCGCGGTGCCCGGCGCGATGCTGCTGTCGGTGCGCGATCTCGCCGACCGGCGCTTCTGGCAGCACGCCGCGCTCGTCGCGATCGGCTTCGGCACGCTCGCCGCGTACGTCGCGTGGTCGGCGACCGGCGATCCCGCCATCGATTCGGGCGAGGTGCTCGGCCCGTTCGGCGTCACCGCCTGCATCGCGCTGTTCGTCGCGCTGCCGTATCTGCAGGCGCGCCTGGAACACGGCCGCTGGTGCGCGCCCTACGGCGACCTGTTCGAAAACGCGTGGCAGAACGCGATCACGCTCGCGCTGACCGGTCTCTTCGTCGGCATCGTCTGGGGCGTGCTCGCACTCTGGGGCGAATTGTTCAAATTGATCGGCATCCACTTTTTCGCCGACCTGTTCAAGGAACGCCCGTTCGCCTATCTCGCGACCGGCTGCATGGTCGGCCTCGGCATCCTCATCGGCCGCACGCAGCATCGCGCGGTGCAGATCGCGCGGCAGATCCTGCTCGCCATCGGCAAGGGCCTCTTGCCGCTCCTCGCGCTCATCGCGCTGCTGTTCGTCGTCGCGCTGCCGTTCACCGGCCTCGAGGCGTTGTGGAAAACGAAGCGCGCGACCGCGATCCTCCTGTGGCTGATCGTGCTGATGATCGGCTTCGTCAACGCGGTGTACCAGGAAGGCGGCAAGGCCGCGCCGTATCCGCGGCCGCTGCGCCTCGCGGTGGAAGCCGCGCTCGTCACGCTGCCGGTCTACGCCGCGCTCGCGATCTACGCGCTGTGGCTGCGCTACGGCCAGTACGGCTGGACCGGCGACCGCTTCATGGCGCTGCTGGTCGCGATCGTGCTCGCCGCGTACGCGGTCGGCTACGCGTGGTCGGTCGTGCGGCGGCAGACGTGGCAGCCGGCGTTCGGGCGCATCAACGTCGCGCTGTCGCTCGGCGTGATCGGCCTCGTCGTGCTGATGAACACGCCGCCGCTCGATCCGCATCGCATCGGCGTTTCGAGCCAGATGGCGCGGCTGCACACGCCCGGCGCGAAGCCGAACCTGCAGGACATCACGTATCTGCGCTTCGACGCGGGCCGGCGCGGCGTTGATTCGCTCAAGGCGCTGCGCGCGGAACCCGCGATCGCGAACGACACGTCGGTCGCGCAGCAGATCGACGAGAAGCTCGCACGCAAGAACCGCTGGGGCGTCGACGCGCAATCGCGCAAGAAGGCCGCGACGCTCGCCGAGGCGCGCGCGAACGTCACGCTCGCACCGGGCACCGAACCGCTCGACGATGCGTGGCTGCAGGCGCTGATCGACGCGCAGGAGACGCCGCCGTACAACTGCGTCGGCGGACCCGGCGAATGCATCGCGCTGAGCCCCGACCTCGACGCCGACGGCAAGTCCGAACGCCTGCTGTGCGATCTGCGCGAGGAATACAACGTCACCTGCGGCGTCTGGACGCTCGGCGACGGCCGCTGGCAGTCGGTCGGCAATCTGCGGTGGCAGACCTACGGCAACAAGAGTCACCGGGTCCGCGAGGCGATCCGCGCCGGCAAGTTCGAGGTGAATCGCCGGCGCTGGTCGGACATCGTCGTCGCCGGCGATTCGGCGTCGGTCAGCCCGTAAGACGCCTGCCGCGCGCCCGAGGCGCGCGGCAGGTATGCAACGTCGACGTTACGCGCCGCCGCCGCGCAGCGCCGCGATGCGCTCGTCGATCGGCGGGTGGCTGGCGAAGAGCTTGCCCCACGCGCCGGAGATGCCGAACGCGGCGATTTCCTTCGGCAGCGTGTTGGCGCCCTGTTCGCCGCCGAGGCGCTGCAGCGCCGAGATCATCGAGCCGCGGCCGGCGAGATTCGCGCCGCCCGCGTCCGCGCGAAATTCGCGGCGGCGCGAGAACCACGCGACGATGATCGACGCGCCGAGGCCGAGCAGGATCTGCGCCGCGAACGTCGCGACGAAATAGCCGATGCCGGGGCCGCCTTCGCGGCTGTTGCCGCGCAGATAGCCGTCGACGACCGAACCGACGATGCGCGCGATGAACACGACGAACGTATTGAGCACGCCCTGCAGCAGCGTCATCGTCACCATGTCGCCGTTCGCGACGTGGCTGACCTCGTGGCCGAGCACGGCCTCGACCTGCTGGCGGTCCATCTGCTGCAGCAGGCCCGTGCTGACCGCGACGAGCGCGCTGTTCTTGTTCATGCCGGTGGCGAACGCGTTCATCTCCGGCGCGTCGTAGATCGCGACCTCGGGCATGCCGATGCCCGCCTTTTCGGCCTGGCGGCGCACGGTGGTGTACAGCCACTGCTCCACTTCGTTCTGCGGCTGCGTGATGACGTGCGCACCGGTCGAACGCTTGGCCAGCCACTTCGACATCGCGAGCGAAATGAACGCGCCGCCCATGCCGATGACGGCCGACATGATGAGGAGGCTCTGCATGTCGCCGTTGCGGCCGGGATTGAGGCCCAGCACGCTCATGACGATGCTGAGCAGCAAGACGACGGCAAGGTTGGTGGCGATCAGTAGAAAAATACGCATGGGCTGGACTCCGTCCTCGGTCGGGTTCTGGCTCGGTCGCACGAACCGGAGTATTTGGGTCGGCACAGCTTTACATCAAGCCCGTGAACCGTGGCAGGCTTGCGACATGAGTTCACCGTCCCCGCCGTACCGCGGCCGCTTCGCACCGTCGCCGACCGGCCGCCTGCACTTCGGATCGCTGATTGCCGCGCTCGGCAGCTGGCTGCGCGCGCGCGCGGCGGGCGGCACGTGGCTGGTGCGCATTGAAGACATCGACCCGCCGCGCGAAGTGCCCGGCGCGGCCGACGACATCCTGGCGACGCTCGCCGCGTTCGGCCTCGACCCGGACGAACCCGTGCTCTGGCAGCACGCGCGGACCGACGCCTACGACGCGGCGCTGGCGAGCTTGCGCGAGAACGATCTCGCGTTCGCCTGCTGGTGCAGCCGCGCCGACCTCGCCGCGCACGGCGGCCTCCACCACGGCGCCTGCGTCGCCGCGCCCGACGCGTCGCGCGCGCCGGCCTGGCGCGTACGCGCGCCGGCGCAGGTCGTCGCGTTTCGCGACGCGCTGGCCGGCGACTACGCGCAGCACCTGGCGAACGAGGCCGGCGATTTCGTGGTGCGGCGCGTGGAGGGCTTCTACGCGTACCAGCTCGCGGTCGTCGTCGACGATGCGTACCAGGGCATCACCGAAGTCGTGCGCGGCGCCGATCTGCTCGATTCGACGCCGCGGCAGATCTGGCTGCAGCGCGCGCTGGGCGTACCGACGCCGGCCTATCTGCACCTGCCGCTCGCGCTCGGCCCGGACGGCCGCAAGCTCAGCAAGACCGACAGCGCGCGGCCGGTCGACGGCGACGATCCGCTGCCGGCGCTGCGCGCCGCGCTCGCGTTTCTCGGCCTGCCCGCGCCGCTGCTCGCCGCCGCGTCGTCGCCGCCGCGATTGCTGCGCACGGCGGTCGACCGCTTCGATCTCGCGAACGTACCGCGACCCGTGCTGCCCGTATCGGAATCCGGACGCTGACGCACGCGCCGACCACCGATGACGCGACATGCGCGTTGTGTAGAATCGAGAAAGGTTTGCGGGGGAACCGTCGTACAGGGATGGCGGCCGGCATCGCCGGCCGCTCAAAAACGAGGCCAAGCATGGCTGCACAAAAGCACGAACCAATCAACGGGAGTGGATCATGACGTCACGCGTAGCACTGGTTACCGGAGGCACGGGCGGCATCGGCTCGGCGATCGTCAAGAAATTGGCGTCGATGGGCCACAAGGTCGCGACCAACTATCGCGATCACGCGAGAGCGACCGCGTGGCAGGAAGCGCTGAAAAAGAGCGGCATCGACGTGACGCTCGTCGCCGGCGACGTGGCGAGCCCCGAATCGGCCGAGATCATGATCAACGAGCTGAAAGACACGCTCGGCCCGGTCGATATTCTCGTCAACAATGCCGGTATTACACGAGACACCACTTTCCACAAAATGAGCGCGGTGCAGTGGCAGGAGGTGATCAACACCAACCTCAACTCCTGCTTCAACGTGACGCGCCAGGTGATCGACGGCATGCGCGAGCGCAAGTGGGGCCGCATCATCCAGATCAG
This sequence comes from Tahibacter soli, assembly GCF_025717065.2. Lineage (GTDB taxonomy): Bacteria > Pseudomonadota > Gammaproteobacteria > Xanthomonadales > Rhodanobacteraceae > Tahibacter > Tahibacter soli. The sequence continues at coordinate 175,490 of NZ_JAOVZO020000020.1, forward strand.
CTCGATCAACGGCCAGAAGGGCCAGTACGGCCAGGCGAACTACGCCGCGTCGAAGGCCGGCATGCACGGCTTCACGATCTCGCTCGCGCAGGAGAACGCGAAGTTCGGCATCACGGTCAACACGGTGTCGCCGGGCTACGTCGGCACGGAAATGGTCATGGCCGTGCCCGAAGAAGTGCGCGCGAAGATCGCGGCGCAGATTCCGGTCGGCCGCCTGGGCTCGCCCGAGGAAATCGCCTACGCGGTCGCGTTCTTCATGCCCGACGAAGCGGCGTGGATCACCGGCGCGAACCTGTCGATCAACGGCGGGCATTACATGGGTTGGTAACGGCCGGGGCTTATGACGTTGCATGCCGGAGTCCGCCGCGCGCGGGCTCCGGCGTCGTCGTGCGAGGGAAAGTCTTGAAGTTCCTGAAATCGCTGTTCGGCCGCAAGACCTCCGCGCACGAAACGCTCGTCGTTTCGGCGCCGCCGGTAAAGACGCTGCCAGACTGGTGCTGGACGCCCGATACGACGATGCCGATCCCGAACTGGGATCTCGTCGAGCGCACCGCGCCAGACGACGCCGTCGCGCTCGGTGCGTTCTGGCGCGACGCCGCCGACGCGTGGCTGCAGGCGCTGTCGTTCAACCTCGGCGAAGGGTTCGCGATCGCCGGATCCGAACACTTCTTGCTGCTGTCGTCACTGTCGGCACGCCAGCGCAGACTCGCGATCGACTTCAGCGAACGCGCGCACCGGAGAATTCTCAAGACGCTCGACGGCGTCGCTCGCGCGGCCGGCCATCGCCCGCACGTCGTCATCGTGTTCGACGACATCGAGCAATACCACGAATACTTGCTGCACTACGTGCCCGACGAGGACGACAAAGCGATGTCGGCCGGCATGTTCATCAATCGCGGCTACGGTCACTACATCTTCGTCAAGTCGGACCTCGATCGCATGGAGCCGATCGTTGCGCACGAGCTGACGCATGCACTGGTGTCGCACCTGCCGATTCCGCTGTGGCTCAACGAAGGCACGGCGGTGAACACCGAGAAGCATCTCGTGCCGCATCTGGCGTCGCCGCGCAACGCACTGTATACGCCGCGCGAAATGGAACGACGCCACGCGAAATTCTGGAACGCGCGCACGATCCAGGAATACTGGGCCGGCACGTCGTTCCGCCGGCCCGACGAAGGCGCGGAGCTGTCGTACGACCTCGCCGAGCGCATGGTGAAGCTGCTCGCCGAGGACTACCCGCGCTATCGCACGCTGCTCAATACGGCCGATGCCGAGGACGCCGGCGACGCGGCGCTGTTGCACGCGTACGGCTTCGATCTCACGCAGCTCGCCACGGCGATTCTCGGCGAGGGCCACTGGCGGCCGAGGCCCGACGCGTGGGACGAGCGCAGCGTCGAAACCGGCAACGCGTGACGTTCCGGAAACGGCCGCTCAATCGCCGCTGTCGTCCGGAAAATGCTTGCGGAAATACGCGCGCACCTTCGGCGAATGCGTATTCGCCGCACCGCGAATGACCTTGCTGATGCTGACGTTGGCGAGGCGCGCCACGTCGCGCTGGCTGTGCGTGCCGGCCGCGAGCAGGCTGTAGATGCGCACGCGGTCGCGCACGTCGCGGATTTCGCCGTCGGTCAGCAGCTGATCGAGCAGCCAGACCACCTCGTCGGCCGATTTGAGCGACGCGATGTGTTCGGCGAGTTTCGTGTACAGCGGATCGCGCATGAGGTCTCGCAAGCCGGCGCCGCGCCGGTCTGCGTTCGAGCATACCCAACACCGCGGTGCGGCGATAGGAAGCACGCCCCGTTCGGGCGCTACGCGGCAAGCGACGCGGTCGCGCCGCCGCCGCGCGCGTGGACTTCGATGAAGTTGCGGATGATCTCGAGCCCGTATTCCGTGCCGATGCTTTCGGGGTGGAACTGCACGCCTTCGATCGGCAGGCTTGCGTGGCGCAGGCCCATCAGATAACCGTCGGTATCCGATGTCGCCGTGGCGACGAGTTCGTTGCCGAGCGTTGCCGCATCGACGACGATCGAGTGATAGCGCATCGCGCGAAAGCCGCGCGGCACGTTGCGGAAGCAGCCCTTGCCGTCGTGCTCGACGCGGCTCGTCTTGCCGTGCATCAGGCGCTGCGCATAAGCCAGCGTCGCGCCGTAGTACAGGCCGATCGCCTGATGGCCGAGACACACGCCGAACACCGGCACGCGGCCCGCGTTGCGTTCGAGCAAGGCGAGATAGCCCGAGTCGCGCGGATGCCCCGGCCCGGGCCCCAGCAGCAGCACGTCGCAGCGCGAAGGGTCGATCGCGTCGACGAGGCCGGGTTCGTCCTTGCGCAGCACGCGCACGTCGCAGCCGAGGCGGCGCACGTAGTCGACGAGGATGTGCACGAAGCTGTCGTAAGCGTCGACGATGGTTACGCGGCAGCGCATGACAGTTCCTCTCCGGTGATGGCCCGGAACACCGAGCCGAGCTTCAGCAGCGTTTCGCGGTATTCGTTCTGCGGCACGGAATCGGCGACGACGCCGGCCGACGCGCGCAGCGTGTACTCGCCGTCCGTGTGCACGGCGCTGCGGATGCACAGCGCGGTGTTGAGCCAGTCGGTGCCGATGCCGAGCATGCCGACGAGGCCCGCGTACTGGCCGCGCGCGCTGTCTTCGATGGCCTCGATCAGTTCGACCGCGCGCACCTTCGGCGTGCCGGTCATCGTGCCGGCCGGAAACGTCGCGCGGATCGCGTCGTACTTGTCGCAGCCGGGCTTCAGGCGGCCGGTCGTGTTCGACACCATGTGGAACACGTGCGAGTACTCTTCGATCTGCATCAGATCGTCGACGCGCAGCGAATCGGGCTCGCACACGCGGCAGATGTCGTTGCGGCACAGGTCGACCAGCATCAGATGCTCGGCCGTTTCCTTCTCGCTGCCGTGCAGCTCGCGCTCGGCGTCGGTGCGCGTGCGACCGCCGGCCTTGCCGACGGTGCCGGCGATCGGCCGCATGACGAGATCGCGGCCGTCGGTGCGAATGAAGAGTTCGGGACTCGCGCCGACGATCGTCGCGCCGCCGGCGGCGAACAGATACATGTACGGCGACGGGTTCTGGCGGCGCAGCCGCGCGTACAGCGCGAGCGGCGTCAGCGCGGTTTCGACGCGCACCTTCTGGCCGATCTGGATCTGATAGACGTCGCCGACGCGGATGTGTTCGAGCGCGCGCTCGCACTTGGCGAGGTAGTCCGCCTCGCGCGTTTCGAAGCGCACGGCATAGCGCGGCGTCGGCTCGTCGCCGTCGCCCGGCAGGCCGCGCGCGGTTTCGCAGGTGCGCCCGATCGCGCCGAGATCGACCGGCGCGTCGCCGTCGTAGCGGTAGTGCGTGAGCGTCGCCGAATGCGCGTCGATCGCGATCAGCGTGCGATACAGCGACAACGAAACTTCAGGCGTTCCTTCAACGACCTGCCGCGTACGCGGCACCGATTCGATATAGCGGATCGTGTCGTAGCCGAAATAACCGAACAGCGCGAGCGGTGCGGCGCCGTCGGACCGTTCGACGCGAAACGCCGATTCGAGTGCGCGCAGGAAATCCCAGATCTGCGCGCGTTCGGCGAGCGTGTAGTCGATGCCGGCGTCGCTCCGCGTCGACGCATAGTCTCGTAGTGTCGCCGCAACGGCGGCGAGCGGAACGGCATGGCCGGAAATCGCCACGCGTGTACCGTACACGTTCACGTCGAGCACGGGATCGAGCGCGATCAGCGACGAGCGAGCGTCGATCGAGTGGCGGCCGAGCGATTCGAACAGCGCGATGCGCGCAGCGTCGCGGCCGTCGAGCAGCGCGCGGTAGATCGGGAAGCCGCGTTCGAGCAGGCCGTCGGGCGGTAGTTGCAACGACCGTGTCGTCGCATGAAAGAGCGTCATCGGAAAGCCCTGATCCATGTACCGGTACAACAGTACATACTGAGCACGACTCATGACAAGCGCGAGGGCGTCGATATGCGCAATCGGCATGTCCGCGCGCGGTACATGCGATGCTGCCGCTGTCCACAGCGCTCTATGCCGCAACGTCGTCAACGCTTCACCAGCAGCGCAGGTGTAGACGCTGCCCGGTCTCGCGTTCTATTGGTTCCAGACGCACAACCGGACAGGGCCGATATCGACAGGCTCAAGATCAGGACGATCAGCCACGACGCGAGGCCACCAATCCGGCAGCGAGCGGTAGAACTGGTCGACGGCTTCGCGCTCTTGCTCATAGCGGGCTCCGATGATTTGGCGGCGGGCGGTTTCCTTCTCGATCGCGGCGGCATCGGCGCGGACGGCCTTCAAATCGGCTTTGGCTTCACGCCAGCCGCGCGCGGTCCAACCGCCTGCGAAGCCTGCAGCGACGACCGCCGCCGCCAGCGCGTAGGAAACGAGAGGTTGTGAAAGCGTCGGGAGCTTCATGGACATGCGTCGTAACAGGTGATTGCGCGCAGCGACCGGCCGGCATCCCACGGATCGGGTGGGCCAACTTCGGGGCATACCGTCGGCAGCCACGCGGCCGTCGGCGGCGTGACCTGCGACAGTCCCTGCGCGTAGGGGCTTTCGGCGGTCGGCTCCCAGGTGCTTTCGGCGTGAATCTGGGCGGCGATGCGCGCGATTGGGGCGTCGAGGCCGAATCGCGCCACGGCCTCGCGTTCCAGTGCGAGGCGGTAGCGCGTCGATGCTTCGGGGATGCGCACCGGCGACGCGGCGGCAGCAAGGGTGCTCGCTGCGACGAGCGTGATAGCGACGATCAGGCGCTTCACGGCGTGAACGCCGCAGCGAGGATCGTCGCCGACGCGATCGCGGCGCGGCGCTTCCACGAGGTGCCGGCTTCGATGCCAATCAGGTCGTGCGGCCGAGCGTAGGGAAAGATCAGCCGGTCAATCCAGTAACCGACGTAGCCGCCCATGCCGAGCTTGGCGATTCCCCACACGGTCAAGCCGACCTTAGCGGGTTTGAGAAACGCGGTGATCGCGAACGCGACGGCGAATAGAACAAGCAGCGGACTTGCGCGCAGCTTGTCGCGCAGCGTCGCCGGTAACGGGGTCTTGGGATTCATCGCGCCTCCAAAAAGGCGCGGGCGGCGTAGGAGTCTTGGGGAGGGCCGCCGCCCGCGCGACGCCGGGACGGGGAGCTACCCGGCAGTGATAGAGTGCGCGGTGTGGACTATGGGAGGAGTTTCACTTTAGTGCCACATGACATTCACGTCGCAAAAAACGCGGCGTGGCGTCAACAGTCGACAAGGTGCATATCTTTTAATATCTAGGGAACGTCTGAAAAAGTCGGAGTCTGCTTTGCCGTTGGAGCCCCATTGACTCTAGGGGGCGGCCAAACTCTTGAAAAGCAGGGGTTTGGCCAGGGTTGTGGGGATATGCGGAATCCTCAGAACCCAAAACTCGACGCTTATTCAGACTTTCCCTAGAGCGAACGACAATCCGTCAGTAGATCGTGGGATTCAACTGTTCTTCTTCGAAGGGTCGTATGGACATCGAACTAGAGACAAAGCTGCTTGAGCAAGAGCATCGATCTATTCGAGTAATCCAAAACTATTTGCAGCGCAAGCAATGGACGATAGATGACCCTCGTCGAGCTGCGGTACGGAGCGCACTATTGTGGTGGGTCTTCTCGCCAGCATCCGCAGCAACGGCCGGCGGCGCGCTTGCAGTAGGAACACTCTTAATGATGTATGCGCAAACGGCTCTGCTTCGGGAGCAGAACGAGGCCTTCCGTGAGCAGAACGGAAAAATTCAAAGTCAGATTGAAATGCAGCGTCAAACCGAGCTGGCTAGGCGTCGCGCCGACGTAATAGCGCAGATCTTTGGAGGTGAAAGCACTGAAAGATCAAACTGGAAAGCAAGAACTGAGGCCGTGGTCGAATATTTAGCGATAGAAAGGGAAAGAAAGAAAAATAAAGAAAAAGAGGTGAGGCGCGAGTCATTGGCACCTCAAACAGCTCGGGCCACTTTCGAAAATTCAGGTGAAGCAAAGCGCGAAGTGCCAAATAAATTGGGCGCTGGAACCATTGTTACACGAGTCATGTCGGAGGTAGAGCATCTTATAATGGCGGCAGGCGATCCATTTCCCTCAAGATATATTGATCTCAAGAGGGCAAACTTGAAGAGCGTCGACCTATCGGGGCAGGATCTTGCTTTTGTGGACTTCTCTGGGTCAGACCTAACAGGTGCAATTTTTGTCGGCGCAAATCTACAAAATAGTATAGTAGCTGACATCAAGGTCGGCGGGACTGACTTCACTCTCGCCGATCTTCGCAACTCAACTATTGACTACGAGCCGGCTCCAGACTACATCGATTACGAATGGGATGTCTCGTTTAGATGCGCGGACCTTAGAGGTGCCAAGGTTACGACGAGCGGCAGATCGCAGTTTCAATGGTCCGACTTGAGCCAAGCAGAAATTACTTATTTGATTCCTCAAAAGTCTTCCTATCGTAACGCCAACGTAGTTAAATCCTCTTTGGTGGGCGTCAATAGCTGGGATATGTCTCCAGCGAGCCCCCCAATATTATTGTCGAATGCCGTAGGTGAGAGTTCGAATAAGTGGGTTCGGCCATTGAATAAAAGCTCTTGCCGGCTGCTGGTCTTACAGGCACAAATTGCGGATTCGCTTGAAGCGGTCGACGAATTTTTGAGGCCAGAGGCAACGGAGACTCAGTCAGAAAAAGCAGACTCGGCTGAGCGCGAGCGACTAGAGGAAACCACTAGGCAGGCAGGAGTTCCGAAGAAGCGTTTGGATTCTGGCAAAAAGCTGAACGAGCGCAAATAGCGTAGGCGAAAATGAGCACAATGATTTCTCACTTGAATAGCTCGCCTTGCAGCGTTCGGAGGCGTCGTTTTCGCTCGCGAGCCAGAAGCTCGTAGAATTTAGTTGTTTTCATCCCGTATTCGCGCGCGAGCGCGTCTGTATTCCGACCGTCGTGCCGACGGTATGCCTCACTGTCGCGAACGGCCTTGCGCAGCGCGTCGCCGCGCGGCAGGTAGATCACAGAACCACCGAGATAGTCGGCGATAAGCACAGCGCGCTCGCTCGCGTCGCGCGCTGCTTTTTCGTCGTCGAAGCCGATCTTTCGCGCGTAAGCGAACAGCACGTCATACAACTCGACCAAGCGCTGCGGCCAACGCGCTTTGTCCGCGAGCACTTCGCCGCCACGCTCGATCAGGTCCAGCGGATCGCAGGTCAACGGTAAGCGCTCGGCCTCACCACCTTCCCCACAACCCCATCAGCCGCGATAGTCAGCCCCAGCGGTGCGGCAGAAGTTCGGTGATGCGACGATCGGGATGTGTCGGCAGGCGGGTCAGCACATCCTTGAGATAGGCGTAAGGCTCATGGCCGTTCTGCCTGGCGGTGGCGATCAGGCTCATGATGCCGGCGGCACGCTCGCCGGCGGCTTTGGAGCCTGCGAACAACCAGTTCTTGCGGCCCACGGCGATGGGCCGGATCGAACGCTCGACCGGGTTGTTGTCGATGGGCAGCGAAGCGTTGTCGACGTAGCGCACGAGCGCCGGCCAGCGCTTGCGGGTATGCGCGAGCGCTTTGGCGAGGCCGCTGTTGGGTGAAGCGGCAGACAACAGGTTGTCGATCCATTGCTTGAACGCATCGAGCACCGGTTGCGCATCGCGTTGTCGTCGGGCAAGCCGTTCGGGCGGATCCAGACCTTTGATCTCGGCTTCGATCCGGTACAGCTCGGCGATGTAGCGCAATGCCGGTTCAGCGTGCGCGCTGGCCTTCGCCGCATGCAACTCGAAGAACAGGCGGCGAATATGCGCCCAGCAGCCCACTTCGGTGATGTTTTCTGCAAAAAGGGCTTTGTAACCCGCGTAGTCGTCCACGACGAGATGGCCACGGAAGGCGCCGAGGAAGTTCTTGGCATGTTCGCCGCTGCGACTGGTGCAGAAGTCGAAGATCGTGATCGGCGGTCCGTCCGTGGCGCAGTAGGCAAACAGATACGCACGTGCTGTCTTGCCCGCGCCCGGATCGAGCAGCGCAACCGGCGTTTCGTCCGCGTGGATCACCGGGCGCTGCAACAGATCGGCCTTCATCGCAGACACCAGCGGCATCAGCGCGACGCCGGCGGCACCGGTCCAGTCGGCCAGGGTCGAACGGGCCAGTTCCACGCCGCTGCGCTGGTAGATCTGCTGCTGGCGATACAGCGGCAGGTGATCGGCGTACTTGCTGATCAGCACGTGTGCCAGAAGGCCCGGCGCCGGTCGGCCACGTTCGATCACGCTCGCCTGGCTCGGAGCGGCCGTCACCGTCTCGCACGCGCGACACGCGTACTTCGGATAGATGTGGCGGCGCACGAAGAACTCGGCCGGCTTGCAGTCGAGCTGCTCGGTGACGTCTTCGCCCATCGGCGTCAGCGCGTTGCCGCACTGCGTGCACGTGCACGAGGCGGGCTCGTGACGAACCTCCTCGCGCGGCAGGTGTTCCGGCAACGGCAGGCGCTTGGGCTGGCGCCGCGGTGCAGACGGCGATTCCTTGAGCGTCTCCAGCTCCGTCTGTATCGCGACGATGTCTTCTTCGAGCGACTCCTCGAACAGCTGCCGCTGGGCCGGGTCGAGTTGTTCGGAACGGCGGCCGTACAGGGCGCGGTTCATCGCCGCCATCTGTGCTTCGAGAACCTTGATGCGCGCGGCGCGGTAAGCGCCGACCGCTGCCATCTCGGTAATCTGTGCATCGCGCTGGGCAATGAGGGCATCGCGGTCAGCCAACGCAGCCAGCGCTTCGCGCAACCGCGTTTGCAGATCGTCGTTGGTCGATGCATCAACACTCATGCGCCGATTGTAAAGTTATACCAGCGCGCCGGCCAGCGGTTTTGCGCACAATCGATGCCAGTCCACACCCGTGCATAACCACGCGAACGACTGCGCGTCGATCTCGCAGACGCGATCGCTGCTGCGCGGCCAGATGAAGCGGCCTTCGCGCAAGCGCCGCACGCACATCCACACGCCGCTGCCGTCGGCGCAGATCACCTTGATCCGCGTGGCGCTGCGATTGCGGAACACGTACGCGCCACCGGCGAGTCCGTCGTGACCGAACTGCATCGCAATCGCCGTCAACAAGCCATCCATGCCACGACGCAGATCGATCGGCTCCACCGCGATCCACCATGACGTCGGGCTCAACATGCCAAGGTCTCGCGGATCAATGCAGCGAGCCAGCGTGGATCCGTTCCGACCGGCACGGCGATACGCCAGGCGCCATGCTGCAACTCGATGGTCGCCGGCAGTGTGTTGCCGACCACGCGGACCGGCACCAGAGCTTGCCCAGGCGTGCTCGACTTGCGCTTGAGCAGGTAGCTCCAATGCGCCAACGTCAACGCATTGATACCAAGCTTGGCGCCATATTGCTTCTGCGTCAGGCCGCTCGATCGCCACGCTTCAACGTGACGACGCCAGAATGCTTCGGTCTTCGATGCTTGCACGTTTGGCGCTCCGAGAAGGTGAGCGACAAGCATTGCTCTGATGATCGGGTTCGAGAATGTGGCGGCGCCGGACGCTTACGGTCAACGCGTCGAACATTTCACCTTGTCCGCTCATACGTCTTGTCCCACCTTGGATTTTGCCTCGGCGACGGCCTTCTGACACTCGGCGTCGCTCATCCGCCCGTGTTCGAACAACTGCCGCAGCCAATGCAGGTGCGCCTCTGTCGGGCTTTCGCCGCGCCGCTCCGGACTTGGGCCGACAGCCGAGCGCGAGCGCGCGACGGTCTCGCGAGCCTGTTCGGCTTTCGCGTCGATCTTGTCGGCCAACCCGAACACGACGGCGCGCAAATAGTTGTGGTTGTCCAACGGCAGTGACAGCGCGTCGCGGCTCGACAACATCTGTTCGATGCCGGCGGCCCATAACGCCTGATTCGCCGGCCGCCGGACGCCGACGCGCTCGTCCTTGCAGACGGTGCCGGACCGAACCAAGCTCACGAGGTCATCGACGATCCGCGCCGCGCGAGCAAGGCGCAGCGCGGTTTTCGCCGGCTTGAACAGACGCAGGTACGACAGCACCGCCCGCCCCAATGCCAGCTCCAACTCGGCGACGAGAGCTGCGAAGCGCTTGCCATCGCCTTCAATGAAGCCGGCTTCGATCGGGAACTCGTTGTCGCAACATGGACACGTCACGCGCATTGCTGCGCTCCTGCGCCGCCGTGAGCGACTACCTGCGCCGCGAGGTATTCGGCGACCAGCCGCAGCGACGGTCGGTGCCGGCGCCAGTTCGGGCGTAGAGGCGACAACAGTTCGACGATGCGTTCCGGCGCCCAATCGACCGCACGCAACGAGGCGTTGATCGCGGCGTTCAGATCGCGCTTTTCCTTCTCCGCATGCAGCGCGGCGATGATCGTCGCAAGCTGCTTTTCGTCCCGCACCCACGCGAGCTTCGCAATGCCGTGCATGCGCAGCGTAATCGCGTCGGCGTAGGCCCAAGCCAGCTTCATGTCGGCCAGCAGCGCTTCAACCTTCGCGATACCGTCGGGCATCTGCGGCGCGTCGAAGTTGTGCGGCTTGCCGGCGTGCTTTCGGCCGGCGCCGAGCCGGCGCAGTTCGTCGAGCACCGCGCGGCGCTGCCGCGCGTTCATCTCGCCGCTGCTGCGCAGCGCCGGGCCGTGTTCGGCCGACACGCGCGCGAGCATCGCGCGATAAGTCGCGTCGTCCATACGGAGTTGCCGACGGCCGGCATGGATCGCCGCGATTTCCCGGCGGCGTTGCTCGTGCGTGCGGCTGTAGACGGCTTTTCCCATGGTCAGACCGCCGTGATATCGAGGCCGATCGGCTGGTACTGGCCGTTCGCGTCGCGCTCGTACACACGCACGTACGCTTTCAAGCCGACGACCTGCACCGCATCGCCGATCGCCTGCATCGCGCGCAGCCAACGTTCGTCCGTGATGTCCATGCGCCGCAGCGCAAGCACGCTGCCCGTTCGGATGTTGCCCGCCTGATCGACACGGAACGCGTCGCTGATGAGCGTGCGCAACTCGCTGCGCGCGCCTTCGGTCCAGTCGCGCAGGCATTCGTCAATCAACGCCTTAGCCGCCTGCAAGCGTTCGTCAAACACGATCGACTCGGCCATCGCGCGTTGGAACTGCTCGCTTCCCTGACTTCGCGATTTGTGCAGCAGCACAACGTGCGTTTGCCGCGGCATTTCGCCGCATAGGTACGGTTCCGGCCAGCACACGACCTAGACTGCCTTCTTCACGTCCTACGAGGAAACGCTCGTGAAACGCCGGCAGCGCCTGACCCTTGCCTTCGCGGTCTGTATGGCCGCGGCGATCGCCGCATTGCATCTGTGGCGCGCACAACGCCAACAGGCGTTCTACGATGTGCCGCTCGGCGGCATCGCGGAAATCGTTTGGGTCGACATCCGGCATCGCGATCAGTATCTGTTCGTTCGCGGGCTCGATCGCACCAAACCGATACTCTTGTTCCTGCCCGGCGGTCCCGGTGAAAGTTTCCTACCGCTCGCGCAGGTCTTCACCGCGAACTCGAACGCGACTTCGTCGTCGTCCACATCGAAATGGGCGGCGTCGGCATCAGTCCCGACTACGCGGCGACGCCGTCGTTCGACGACCTCGTCGCCGACACCGGCAGAGTCATCGACGCATTGCGCTCGCGCTACGACCGCGACGCGGTCTATCTCGTCGGCCACTCGTTCGGCTCGGCACTCGCGCTGCGCGCGGCACAGGCCTGGCCGGAAAAAGTCCGCGCCGTTGCCACCGTCGGCCAGACCGTCGACTGGCGCGCCGGCAACCGGCTCGCGCACGCCGAACTGTTGCGCCGCGCGAACGCCGAAAGCAATCGGCGCGCGCTCGACGAACTCGCGAAAATTCCGCCAGACCTCGTCAAGCCGAGCGATCCGACGCTGGTCGACTTCAACGCTGTGCAAGTGCTGCGGCGCTGGCAGGAGCACTACGGCATCATGAACATCTTCCGGCAGCACACGGCGAAGGCGCATTGGGTCGAGTACCTGACCGCGCCGGGCCATTCGCTCAAAGAGTCGTGCCGTCTCGTCTACCGCGGGCCGTGCAAGCTCATCGCCGATTCGCCGAACTGGTGGTACAACTGGAATCTGGCCCTGCGCGGCATCGTCGCTTTCGACGCGACACGCGACGTGCCGCGTCTGGCCGTGCCGTATCTGGCCATCATCGGCAGCGACGACTGGGTGACGCCCGAATCGCTCGTGCTCGACTACGCCGCGAAGCTCGACGCGCCGGTCAAGCGCGTGGTTCGACTGCCCGGCGCACAGCACTACGCGTTTCTCGATCGGCCGCACGAATTTCAGCAGGCCGTCGCGCTGCTGTCGGCGCCGCAGAACTGGCCGAAGGACTAGCCTTTACTTTTTTCTTTTTGAACTTCGCCAATTCCGCTGCGAATCCCACGTCCGGCGTCGATTCCGGCACAGCGTTCTTCACCGGCTTCGCCACCTCGCTCGCCGCGCGCTTGAGTTTGGCCTTCGCCTTCGCCTTCGCCTCCGGGGCGGGCACGTTCGGCGCCGCCTCCCCCGCAAAGTGCCGTATCGTCGCCTCGGCATCGGCGGCGGAAAGATCGCCTTCCCAGTCCTCCATCAGCGACACCAGCACCAGCCGTTCGAATTCCTGCGCGAAGCGCCGCACGACGTCTTCCGGGTCGGCCACGAGCTTCGCGTCCACGATCAGCCCGAAATGCACGTTGCCGTTGTAGCTCAGGATCGACAGCCCCATGCCGATCGAGCCGTTCTGCGGCACCCAGAACATCAGCTCGCGCACGCGGCTGCCGGCCAGGTACAGCGGCATCTGCGGCCCCGGCACGTTCGTCGCGACCGCCGTCGCCTTGCGGCTGAAGAGTTCGAGCGCCATGCGCTGTACCGCGACCGGCGCCATGCCGACCGCCGCGAGCAGGCCGAACGTCAGCGCCGCCTGCCGCGAGCGTTTGAGTTCGCGCATGTTCGCCGCCACGCGCTCGAGCCTGCGCAGCGGGTTCGCCTCGCCGATCGGCAGGTCGAGAAACACGAGGCCGAAATGATTGCCGAGCTTCTTGGCGTGTTCGAGCGGACGCAGGTTCACCGGTACCGTGGCGCGAATCGTAATGCCGTCGACCGCCTCGCCGCGCTCGCGCAGATGTCCGCGCAGCGCGCCGGCGGCGCAGGCGAGCAGCACGTCGTTGACCGTGCAGCCGAGCGCCTTGCCGAGCGTTTTCACGTCTTCGAGCGGCAGCGGATCGGCCCACGCCACGCGTTTGCTCACGCCGAGCGGGCCTTTGAAGGCGGTCGGCGGATCGTCCGGCAGCGCCAGCGCAACGGCGAGTTCTCGCGTGATCTCGGAACCCTCGCGCGCGAGCGTCGCGGCCACTTCCGGATCTTTCCACATCTCCAAGGTTTTGTCCCACGCCTTGCCGCCGGCCGCCACGGCCTTGGCGATGCCGGCGCGCGTGGGTTCGAGCAGACGATCGATCACGCTGCCCTGGTCTTTCTTGAGCCACACGCGCGCGAGTTCGGCGTGCTGCTCGGGGTTCGGGTTCGCGTCGGTCAGCGACAGCAGCACCTGCACCAGCGCCAGGCCGTCGGCATAGCAGTGATGGATGCGCGAAATCAGCACGCTGCCGCCGCGGTAGTTTTCGACGACATGGAACTGCCACAACGGTTTGGAATGATCGAGCGGCGTCGACGCGAGATGGCTCACGAGCCGCTCGAGTTCTTCCTTGCCGGCGGCGCCGGGCAGCGCGGTGAGGCGCACGTGCCAGTCGAGGTCGAAGTCGCCGTCGGTTTCCCAGGCCGCCGAGCTGCCGCTGTCGACGGCCTTCTGCCGAAAGCGTCGGTACGCGAGAAAGCGCTCGGCGAGCAGCTTCTTGAGCGCGGGAAGTTCGAGCCGGTCGTCGAACATCAGAACGCCGGTGATCATCATGAGGTTCGTCGGGCTTTCCATGCGCAGCCACGCCGTATCGACTTTCGACATGGCGTCGCGCTTGCCGCGCAGCACTTCAAACATCGGTGTCTCCCCGCCGCGGTCTGGCCGCGATCTGTCCGTGCCGTGTAGCATCCCGGCAACAAACGAAAAAGGCAACGCCGCGCGAGGCCGACCCGCCGACAAGGAAACCCCATGCACCACGCCAGCGACATCCTCCTCAGCCTGTTCATCATCTTCGTGGCCGCGCAACTGGGCGCGGAACTCGCGCAAAGGCTGAAACTGCCCGGCGTGGTCGGCGAAATCGCCGCAGGCTGCATCGTCGGCCCGTCCGTGCTCGGCTGGGTCGTGCCGAACGAGCCGCTCGAGGTGCTCGCGGAAATCGGCGTCGTGCTGCTGCTGTTCTCCGTGGGCCTCGAAACGCGCCTCGACGATTTGAAGCGCGTCGGCCGCAGCGCGTTTCTCGTCGGCGTGCTCGGCGTGATCATTCCGTTCGTCATGGGCTCGGCCTGGGCGCACCTGAGCGGGTTTCCGTGGAACAAATCGCTTTTTATCGCCGCCGCGTTCGTGGCGACCTCCGCCGGCATCACCGCGCGCGTGCTGCAGGAACTCGGCGCGCTGCAGCGCGTGGAGAGCCGCGTGATTCTCGGCGCCGCCGTGATCGACGACATACTCGCGATGCTGCTGCTCGGCGTGGTCGTGGCGCTGCAGGCCGGCGACTCGGTCAACATCGGGTCGCTCGCCGTCGTGCTCGTCGAAGCCGTGGGCTTTCTGCTCGTGATCGGCTGGGTCGGCACGCGCGTGATGCGCAGGAAGTCGCACTGGCTCGAAGGACCGGTGAACCCGCTGTCGCCGCTGACGATCGTGCTCGCGCTGTGTCTGGGCCTCGCGTTTCTGTCGACGAAGTTCGGGCTCGCGGCGATCATCGGCGCGTTTCTCGCCGGCATGATCGCCTCGGAAACGACGCAGCGCGAATCGCTGGAGCACCAGACGCAGCCGCTGCTGGCGCTGCTGACGCCGTTCTTCTTCGTGATCACCGGCAGCAAGATCGATCTCGCGCAGCTCGCGAACGCCGACGCGCTGATCATGCTGATCGTAGTGACGCTGATCGCGATCGTGTCGAAGCTCGCGGGCGGGTTTCTCGGCGCGCTGTCGCTCGGCCGGCGCGGCGCGACGATCGTCGGCGTCGGCATGGTGCCGCGCGGCGAAGTCGGCGTGGTGATCGCCAGCCTGGGCCTTACGGCCGGCGTGTTCACCGACAAGACGTATGCGGTGATCGTCGCGATGTCGCTATTGACCGCGATGGTGACGCCGCCGGTGCTGGCGGCGCTGCTCAGGCAGAAGGACGGGCCTGTGCCATAACCGCGCGAGCGGCGCAAAAATGCGCGCCGCGCGCCGGCCCGATTCCCCTACTGCCTCGTCGCCGGATACGTATTCGATCCGCGAATCAGGGAGAAACCGACGACGTCGCCGCCGTCGTTCTGCTCGAAGCGAATCGACATGTCCTGCGCCGTCATGAAGAACGCGTTCTTCGATTCGGCGAACAGCTCCAGGCGTTTCGGTCCGAACAGGTCGCTCTGAAAGTACAGGCGCTCGCCCTCGGCGACGACGCGCGCCGGCTTGTTCGCCAGCCGATAGTCGCCCGCCACGCGCCGGTTCGCGGCTGCGTCTGCGGCCATCGCCGTCTTTTCGATCACGGCGAATTCGGGCCAGCCGTATTCGGCGGCGACGCTGCGCAGTATCTCGTCGATCAACGCCGTGCCGTTGTCGCCGTTCGTCAGCACGACGGCGCCCTGCCCCGTCGTCGTGTACCCGTAGATCTGCGCGCGGAACCCAGCGTTGCCGCCGCTGTGGCTGAAACTCGTCGTGTCTTTGAGTTTTTCGACGAAAAAACCGAGGCCGTATTCGCCGAGGCCGCGCGTAAGCATGGTCGAGGTCGTCGCACGCGACAGAACCTTGTCCGATCGTCCGGCTTGCGCCTGCTGCACTTCGACGATGACGCGCGCCAGGTCCGTCGGCGTCGTCCACAGACCCGCCGCCGCGGATTCCGGGTAGACATGCCATCGCCCGTCGATCGCCTTGCCGTTGCCGTCATGCGCCGTCGCCGCGCGGTCGCGCCATTGCGGCGGCAGCGTCTGCGCGAACGTGCTGTCGGTCATTCCCAGCGGATCGAGTACCGTCGCCTGCATGTACTGCGCGAACGGCTGTTGGCTCGCCTCGGTCATCATCAACTGGACGACGCTGTAGCCGCCGCCCGAATAGCGCCACGTCGTGCCGGGAACGATATCGACGCGAACGGCTTCGGAGCTCGCCGGCGGCGTGCCGTCCAGTACCTGCAGCAGCGTCGGTATTTTCCGACCGGCCGGATATCCGTCGTAGCCGTGAACGGTCAGGCCGGCGCCGTGATTGAGCAGCATGCGCAGCGTGATTTCGTGATCTTTCGTGAGCGCGTTGTCCGGAATCTTCCAGGCGGCGAGCTGGCCGTTCGCACTGCCGTCGAGCGAGAGCCTGCCCTGCTCGACCAGGTGCAACGCGCCGATCGCGCTGATCGCCTTGCTGACCGACGCCGCCTGAAACAGCGTCTTCGTCGTCGCGGGCTTGTTGCCAGTCTTGTCGAGCACGCCGTAGGCGCGAGCCCATTGGATGCGCCCCTTGTCGATGACGGCGATGCCGACCGCGGGAACCTGATGGACCGCCATGCGCTCGACGAGCGTCATCTTCTGCGACGGCGCGCCCTTGACGACGACCGGCGCGGAAAGCCCTCGCTCGACGCGGGCGATCCTCGCTTCGACCGCGGACGATGCTTCCTGCACCGGCACCGACGGTTCTTGCGCGTAAATCTGTGTACATAGACAAAACAGCAATATTGTTGCGTATGGCTTCCGTGGCCTGGTCTTCATCGGCGGTTCGTCGTCGCATCGTGCGGGAGAGTCGGGGGACGCACTCTAGTGGCCTGTAACAGACAAATCAAAAGTAGCTCGCTCGTCCTGGCCGCGCAGTACTTGCTGCTCACTCGGCCAATAGCGGGTGCTATTGACCTCGCTCCGCAGCGGCGTCCTGCACGACCAGTCCTTCGCGATCCCTGTTCCGATTTGTCTGTTACAGGCCACCAGCATCCGCCGTAGCGGCCCTTTGCGACGACAACAGGCACTGGCGCCTGTGAGAGGTTCGCGACGCAAGCGACATTTCCGCTTCCGTTGCCGCGAACGCCGTCATCCGACGTCGGCGGCGAGCCCGGAGTCTTGCGATGGAACGTATCGGAATTCGTTCTTGGCAGTCGCCGTTCGTCGCGACCGCCGCGCTGTTGCTGTCTTGCGCCGCCGTCGCGGCGGAGCCGCCGTTCGCGTGTCGCGTCGGCACGCCCGACATCGCGACGGGTCTGCGCACCGGCGGCGCGAACGAGGTGGTCGCGTTGCGACCGAACGGCAATCCCGTGGTCGCGTACTACAACCTGCCGCCGCCGGGAACGCCGCAGACGTATCCGCCTGACGCGGCGCTGTACCTGCGCCTGTGCAGCGATGCAGAGTGCACGACCGGCACGACGCATACGATCGAGACGTCGACAGCGGCTGCAAGCGTCGATCTGTCGATCGCGCTGCGGCCCGGCGACGGCGCGCCGGTACTGTCGTACTACAGCCGCAATCCCGCTTCGCCGGGCGTCAGAATCTACGTCTGCGCCGACGCGGCGTGTTCGAGCGGTGCACTCCGGATGCAGACGAACGAGCCCGAGTACGGCATTACGACGAGCGTATCGCTGTCGCCCGAAGAGCGACCGTTCGTCGCGTTCGGGGATCGGCGACCCGAAGGCGCCGTTTCGCGCCGGGACGATCTCGCGGCGTGCCGATGCGCTGACGCAATGTGCACGAGTACCGTTTGCCGCACATTGGACGGCGTCGGCGCCAAGGGTCTGTATCCGTCGACGGTCTGGCGCACCGGTCCCGGAACCGACGATACGGCACTGATCAGCCACGTAGGCTACGACGGTGCCTTCGTGTATCAATGCGCCAACAGCGATTGCTCGGCGGGACTCGACCACCCGGTGCACACAACGCCGGCCGGCGCGACCGGCGCCTCGTATTCGGCGATGGTCAGGCGCATGAACGGGCTCCCGCTGGTCGTCTACGGCCTCTTCTACAACCCGCCTTCGGCGCCGCAATACGGCCTTCCGATATTGATCGACTGCGTCGACGCCAATTGCACGGCCGGTGCTTCGCGCACCCTGGATGCGACCGAGCGCGACCTGCGCCTCGTGCGCATGGCGCTGCGGCCGAACGGTCGCGCCGTAGCGACCTGGGGCGAAACCGGCGGCGCGGCGTCGCTGTACCTGTACCAATGCGCGAACCGCGACTGCACCACCGGCCGCGTCGCGACCACGCTGCCGAACGTCGAAGTCGGCCACGACCTTGCGATGCGCGGCGACGGCGTAGCGGTCGTCGCGTTCCGGCCACTGTCGTCGGGCACGGTGAAGCTCGCGTATTGCGGGCTGCCGGGTGATCTGATTTTTACCGACGATTTCGAGGCGCCGTGAGGGGTGCGGCGCGGTCAGTCGCGTAGCGTGTCGAACAGCGCGCCGATCGCCACATCGACCGTCCGCTCGCGATCGGTCTTGCAGACCCGCGGATTCATCGCCTTGAGAACGAACGTCGTCTCGCCATGCTTCACCTCGACGAGCTTCGGCGCGCCATCGAAAATGTGGCAGTCGATCGACGTTCCGGCCAGCGGCGCGAGCGCGTCGAACCGCTGCAGGATCGACGAAGCGTCAGGTACTCGCCGGGTTTCGACGAGACGCAGCCGGGTGCCGCCGAACGTCACGCCGTTGACGATCCGTTCGTTCGAATAGCGGCGAATCTCGCCTTCGGTAACGACCCAGCCGTAAGCCAGGTCCGCGAGCGAGATCGTTTGCCAGACGCGTACTTCGCGTGCGTTGCGCGACTTCGCCAGCGGTTTCAGATGCGCCGCTTTCGCGAATTCCCTGGCTTCCGCGTCGAGGTCGCCGATCGTCGGCAGCGAAGCTTCCTCGCCCGACAGCGCCAGCGCCGCGATCAGGAATATCGAATTCGATGTCATGCGAACGCTCCGTCATCGTCGTTGCGGGCCGCAGCGCGCGAGCGGGCGCCGGTACGTGCAACGGTCGACACGATCGTGGCGGGGTTTGGCCGGACCACGGTTACGCCGCCGCCCCTTCGAGCCGCGCGATCAGCGCGCGCACCGCCGCGAGCGGCGCGGGTGCCGGCTCGCCGCGCCATGTGCCGCCGAGGATGCGTTCGGCCGCGCGGGCGTCGGCGAGCGCCGCCGCAGCATCACCGCGTTGTGCGGCGATCGCGGCGGCCTGCGCGAGCACTTTCGCGTCTTCGAGCGATGCCGGCGAGGCCGTTCGCGCGGCCGTCGCGAGCGGGGCGATCAGCGTCTCGGCACCGGCCGCGTCGCCCGCGGCGAACCGCCACTGCGCCTCGAGCCGCGACCAGCGCTGCCGTGCGCGCGTTGCGTCGGCACCGATGTCGCGATCGAGCGATGCGAGCGCCGCGCGCGCGTCGTCCGCCCGCGCGAGCGCCAGCAGCGCTTCGGCACGATTGAGCCGCACCGCGAGGCACGGTGTCGACGCCGCCGCGCCGGCGCAGACGATCGCCACGGCGTTCGCGAACGCCGCCTCGGCCTCCTCCGCACGGCCGCGCGAGAGTTCGGCGTCGCCCAGCGCATTGTGGATGGCGGCCACATTGGCACTTTTTGTATCGATGCGTCCGAGCAGCGCGCGCAGGCCTTCGGCGGCCGCGTCGAACAGCCCGATCGCGCTCTGCGTGGCGGCCAGCTCCCAGGCGATGCCGTCGGCGAGGTTGCGGTCGAATCCCGGCGTCGCTTCCACTTGCGCCAGCGCGTGCCGCAGCAGCGGCTCGGCCTCGACGCCGCGGCCGTTCGCGCCGAGCGCGCCGGCGTACTGCTGCTCGACGTACAGCCGCGTGCCCGGCGACGACGCGGCGCCCTGCGCCTCGACGATGCGCCATGCGCGTTCCGCCGGCGCGAGCGCGTCGCCTTCGCGGCCGATCGCGCGCAGGAGCGACGCGTAGTTGCCGAGCGCCATCGCGTATTCGCCCGACGCCTCGCCGTTCGCGAGGCGATGCAGTTCGAGCGCTTCGGCCGCTGCCGCCGGTATCGCCGCGTAGTCGCCGGCGTTGAAAAAATAGTCGGTCTTGAACTCGATCGCCTGCGCGAGCACCTGGCGCGCCGGCGGGCCCGCCGCGCGCAGGCGCGCGATCGCCGTGTCGAGATCGGCCAGCGCCGTCTCGTCGCCGTCGAGCACGAGCGCGTAGTGCGCGAGGCGCGAGCGCGCCGCTTCGGTCGGCGCGACGGCCGCGCCGCCCGCGCGCTCGCCGGCGTCGACCGTCGCGCGCAGCACCGCCTGCGCCGCCGTGCGGTCGCCGAGCGACACGTATGTCGCGCCGATGCCGCCGAGCAGGCGCGCGGCGATCGCCGGCTGCCGGGCGGCTTCGGCCTCGACGCGCAGCGTCGCGCGCGACAGAAGATCGCTCGCGCGCGTGTCGACGCCTTTCGCGCGATACGGATCGGCGCCGAAGAACACGTCTTCGAGCAACGCCAGCGCGCTCTCTGTCGCGCGTTCGGCACGGCGCAGGCGCTCGGCTTCGCGCAGCGCGAGACCGAGCCCCGCAGCGAGCGACAGCACGATCGCCGCGCCTGCGCCCACCGCCACGCGATGCCGCCGCAGAAATCGCCGCAGCCGATAGCCGAGCGTGCCGTCGGTCGCGCTGACCGGCTCGCCGCGGCGCCAGCGCGCGAGGTCGTCGGCGAGGGCGCCGACGCTCGCGTAGCGACGGTCGGGGTCGGCGTGCATCGCGCGCTTGACGATGCGGTCGAGATCGCCGCGCAGGCTGCGCCGCAGGCCGGAAGGCGTGGTCGCGCGTGCCTGCGCGATCGCCTGCACGAGCGCGGCGTCGCCGTCGCGCAGCCGCGATTCCATGCGCGGCGCCTCGCCGGCAAACCGCGCCGGCGGGCGCAGGCCGCACAAGAGTTCGTACAGCAGCACGCCAAGTTGGAACACGTCGGTCTGCGTCGTGATCGGCCCGCGCTCGAACTGTTCGGGCGCCGCGTACTCGGGCGTGAACAGCGGGCGCGTGCCGCGCGTCGCGGCGTCGTCGCCGGGATCGAGCAACTTGGCGATGCCGAAGTCGAGGAGCTTGACCGCGCCGTCGCTTGCGACGAGCACGTTCGCGGGCTTCAGGTCGCGGTGCACGACGAGGTTGCGATGCGCGTAGGCCACCGCGTCGCACACGCGCAGGAACAGCGCGACGCGCGCGTCGACGTCGAGCCGGCGCGCGTCGCACCACGCCGCCAGCGGTTCGCCGTCGACGAGTTCCATCGCGAACCATGGTCGGCCGTCGCCGTCGATGCCGCCGTCGATCAGCCGCGCGATATTGGGATGTTCGAGCCGCGCGAGAATCTCGCGCTCGCGCACGAAGCGCGCGAGCACCTCTTCCGAGTCCATGCCGCGCTTGATGCGCTTGACCGCCACCGGCAGCCGCGTGACGCCTTCCACCGGCTCGGCGCGATACACGGTGCCCATGCCGCCGCTGCCGAGCCGCCGCACGATGCGATACGGGCCGATCTGCGTACCGTGCAGCGGATCGTCGGCCGGGGCCTCGCCCGCGCGGTCGAAGCCATGCGTCGGCGCGGCGTCGCGTGCGAGCAGCGCGAGCGCTTCGGCGCGCAATGCCGGATCGTTCGCGCTGCGCGCGGCGATCCAGCCTTCGCGTTCGCCGGTGGGATGGTCGAGCGCGGCGCGTACGAGCGCGAGCGCGCGGCGCACGCGCTCGGTGCGGTCGGAGTCGATGTCCATGATGTCCCCTGTCGAACCGCGATCGTAGCGCGCGCAAAGCGGACGGCACATCTCGTTCGTCCGCGAACGCGCATCACGGCGTCGGCGCCACGCAATTGCCGATTTCCGACGTGTTGCCGTCGGGGTCGGTCGCGGTTGCGCTGAGAAACCCGCCCGGCCCTACCGGCCCGTCGGGTACGCCGATCGTGAACGGCGTGACGCCGAGCGGGCCGGTGGTGATCTGCGTATGCGCCAGCGAAACCTGCGCCGCGCCGCGGCCGGGCGCGCCGGCGCTGCAGCCGTAGCTGTAGTACACGTCGATGCGATACGCCGTTTTCACCGCGCCGTTGAGCGTGCCGGCGAGGTACGAGATGCCGTGGGCCGCGTCGTACGTGAGGCTCGCGAGCACCGGCCAGTTCTGCAGGTTGTTCGGGCCCGATGCGGGATTGACGGGCACGTTCGCGCTCGGTCCGGCCTGGCCGATGTCGATGTCGAGACCCTTTCCGTAGACCCGGTTGCCGAGCACGCTGTTGCCGTTGCCGCCGCTCGGCGAAATCCACACGCCGGGCGACGTGTCGGCCACGAAATAGTTGCCGCCCCACGATGCGTCGAGCGGCGAGCCGATCGTGTTGTGGTGCGCGCCGAAGTTCACCAGCACGCCGGCGCCGGTGTTGGGCGAACCGTGGTTGGTGCCGACGCCGATCCCGTTGTCCTGCAGAAGGTTGCCGGTCGAAGCGGCGCCCGACAGCAGCACGCCGCTGCCCGTGCTGTGGCCGATGCTGTTGCGTTGCAGGAGGTTGTTTTTCGCGTTGAGGATCGCGACGCCGGTCGCGTTGCCGGCATAGCCGTAGCCGTCGGCCTGGAAGCCGATCACGTTGTTGGCGAGCGTCGAGCCGCCCGCGGCGTTGTCGAGCAGGATGCCCTCGGCCGAGCTGCCGGCGATGAAATTCTGCTCGGCCGGATCGTCGTAGCCGCCGATGAACGCGCCGCCGGAATTGCCGGTCACGCGGATCGCGTTGCGGTTCGGCACGGTCAGCGGCACGAGGCCGAACTGGCTGCCCGAGATGCGATGGTTGCGGCCGCCCTCGAGCTTGATCGCGGCGTCGCTGAACCCCGAGAACACCATGCCGCGCACGACGAGGCGCGCGGTCGACGGCGCGGTCGGCGGCACGTGCAGCGCCCAGGGTTTTCCCAGACCGTTGAGAAACACGCAGTGCCGGCCGTTGAACTGCGAGAACAACAGCGTCGGCGACCAGCCCGGCTGCGTCGTGCCGTCGATCGTCACGTCGCCGGTGACGTCGGGCAAGGGCGCCGCGAGCGAGACGATGGCCGGACACGCCGCCGCCATGTTGAAGCGAATCGAGAACGGCCCGCTCGCGGCGCTCGCGGCCTTCAGCGCCGCGCGCAGCGAGCCCGGCGTCGGCGATGCGTTGCTGCCGTTGTCGCCGGTGTTCGTGACGATCGCGGTCGTCGCATCGTCGATCGGCGATTCGTACGCGCCGATGTCGACGCGGCTGCCGACGATGCGCGCCTTGCCTTCCGCGTCGCGCGGCGGAAAGCCCTGCAGCTGGATGAACGATCCGCGGTTGATCGCCGGCGAGTTCGACGCGAGCCGGTACGTCGCCACCAGCGCGTCGTCGAAGCGCGGATCGGTGCGGACGTCCGTAGAAGGACTTTGCGGAAAACCGACGCTCGCCGAACGGTAGAGGTTGTGGCTCGCGACCAGCGGATAGACGTAGCCCGAAGGCTTGACGAACACGATGTCCGTCGGGTTGTTCCACACGATGTTGTCGACGATCTCGCTCAGGCGATCGCTCTCGCCCGACCCGCCGGAATCGGCCCGGCCGTTGATCAGCATGCCGGGGCCGAGCGTGTTGTCGACGATCGTGTTGTTCGTCGCCGTCACCTGCGCGTCGGTATCGGATTCGAGCGTGAACATCGCCGCGCCGTCGCTCTGCGTGCCGATCGCCGGCACCAGCGCGTTGTCGGCGACCAGGTTGTTGACGAAGCGCATTTGCGCCGCCCACAGGCTCACGACGCTGTTGCCGCGATTGCGTACGAAGCGGTTCTGGCGCAGCTCGCAGAACGTCTCGTCGCTGTCGCCCGAGAAATCGCGCGTCACGAGCAGAACCTCGCCGCGCGACATTTTCACGCCGTCGGCGCTGACGAACGACGTCGCGCCGTCGAACCGCGAGAACGTCAGCGCTTCGATCGTCGCCGCGCCCTTGCCCTTGAGCATGATGCCGATGCCCGACCCGAACGCGTTGCCCGCGTCGATCGTCGTGTTGCGCGGGTCCGGCTGGCGGCTCGCGCAGTTCGCCGTGTAGCCGCCGAGCAGCTTCAGCGACACGCCGTCGGCCGCGTTCGCGCCGAACAACCGCGTCAACGCATTGCCGACGTTGTAGCTGCCCTGCCGCACGCGGATCGTCACGACCTCGTCAGACTGAGCGCCGGTGTCGTAGTAGTCGAGCGCGCTCGCAAGCTCGCTCACCGTGCCGACGCAGAACGTCGCGGCGGACGTCCCGTTCGCCCACAGCGCGAAGGCGGTTAACAAAGTCACTTTTATCGATTTTATCGTGCTCATGGATCGAATCCGTTTTTGAAGATCGTGTCGTCGAGGGTTTCGGGCACGCAGTTGCCGAGTTCGGACGTGTTGCCGGCGGGGTCGGTCACGGTTGCGCTGATGCCGCCGGGCAGCAGCTTCGCGGCCTGGAACGGCACGGCGACCGTGAACGACGCGACGCCCTGTGCCCCGGTCGTGACCGTCGTCTTCATCATCGGAAACAGCGCGAGGCCGCGCCCCGGCGCCGGCGTGCTGCATTCGATGCCGTAGTAGAGATCGAGCCGGTACGTCGTCGACGGCGCGCTCGTCAGCGTGCCGCTGACGATTTCGACGCCGCCGGCAGCGGTATCGCGCACGGCGCTCGCGAGCACCGGCCAGTTCTGCAGGAGGTTCGGGCCGGTGGCCGGATTCGTCGGCTGGTTCGCGTTCGGGCCGGCCTGCGCAAGGTCGATGTCGAGCCCGCCGCTGCCGCTGATCGAATTGTCGAGCACGCGGTTGCCGGCGCCGCCGCTCGAGGAGATCCACACACCGGGCCCGCCGCTGCCGGCGATGAAGTTGCCGCCCCACGTCGCCGTCAGCGGCGCGCCGATCGTGTTGCCGTTCGCGGCGAAGTTGACGAGCACGCCGGCGCCGCCGTTGGCCGCGAGCGCGCCCGTGTAGCTGCGGCCGATCGTGTTGTACTGCACGACGTTGCCGCTCGTCGCGCTGCCCGACAGCGTGACCGCGTTCGACGTGCTGTTGCCGATGTAGTTGTACTGCAGCACGTTGTTTTTCGCGTTGAACGCGGTGACGCCGCTGGCGTTGCCGCCGTTGCCGGCACCGTCGGCCTGGAAGCCGATCACGTTGTTCGCGAGCGTCGAGCCGCCGGCCGCGTTGTCGAGGTAGATCGCATCGGCGGTGCTGCCGGCGAACAGATTCACGGCGCCCTCGTCGTCGTAGCCGCCGACGAACGCGCCGCCCGAATTGCCGGTCACGCGGATCGCGTTGCGATTGGCCACGGTCAGCGGCACCGCGCCGAACTGGCTGCCCCAGACGCGGTGGTTGCGGCCGCCTTCGAGTTTGATCGCCGCGTCGCTGAAGCCGGCGAAGCCCATGCCGCGCACGACGAGCCGCGCGCTCGACGGCGCGGTCGACGGCACGTGCAGCCCCCACGCCGCGCCGCCGCCGTTGAGGTACAGGCACACGGTGCCGTCGAACTGTCCGAAGTGTTCGTTCGGCGTCCAGCCCGGCTGCGTCGTGCCGTCGATCGTCACGTCGCCGGTGATGTCGAGCATCGGCCCGGCGAGCGACAGCAGGCTCGGACAGCCGGCCGCGAGCGCGAAGCGGATCGCCGCGCGCAGCGAACCTGCAGTCGGCGCCGTGTTGCTGCCGTTGTCGGCCGTCGTCGTGACGATCGCGGTGGTCGCGTCGTCGATCGTCGATTCGTACGCGCCGATGTCCACGCGGCTGCCGACGATGCGCGCCGCGCCGTCGGCGTCGCGCGGCGGAAAGCCCTGCAACTGCACGAATGCGCCGCGATTGACCGCCGGCGAGTTCGCCGCGAGCCGGTAGTTGCCGTTCGCCGCGTCGACGAAGCGCGGATCTACGTGCAGGTCGGTCGCGCCCTGCGGATAGTTGCTGTTTGAAGAGGCGTACAGATTGAAGTTCGAGACCAGCGGGTAGACGTGCTCGGGCGTGCCCGAGAACACGATATCGGTGCCGGCGTTGCCCCAGACGATATTGTCGGCAACCTCGCTCAGCCGCGCGCTGTCGCCGGTGATGAGCGTGTTGACGCGCAGCGCCGGCCCGCCGGTCGTGCCGGTGATCGTGTTGTTCGTCGCCGTGATCGCGGCGTCGACGTCGGCATCGAGCGTCACGGTCAACGCGCCGAGGAGCAGGCTGCCCGGCTGCGCCGGCGCGAGCGTGCTCTGCGCGATCACGTTGTTGACGAAGCGCATCTGCGCACCGCCCATGCGGACGACGGTCTGTCCGGCGTTGCGCACGAAACGGTTCTGGCGCACCTCGTAGACCGCCTCGTCGCTGGCGGTCGGCGCGTCGTTGTCGATCAGCAGCGTTTCGCCGTCCGACAGCACGATGCCGTTCGCGTTCGCGAGCGTCGTCGCGCCGGTGAAGCGCGTGAACGTCAATCCTTCGACGACGAGCCCGCCCGTGCCCTGCATCATGAGGCCGATGCCCGAACCCGGCGCGTCGGTGCCGTCGAGCACGGTGTTGCGCGGATCGGGCTGGCGGCTCGCGCAGCCGGCCGTATAGCCGCCGAGCAGCTTGAGCGTCACGTCGTCGTTCGCGTGCGCGCCGTAGAAGTGCGCCAGCGCGCCGCCGACGGCGTAGGTGCCCTGGCGGACGCGGATCGTGACGGTTTCGCCGTCCTGGGCGACGAGGTCGTAGTAGGTCAGCGCGTTGGCGAGTTCGGCGACGCTGCCGACGCAGAAGCTTGCGGCGCGTGCCGACGGCACGGGCACGCAGGCGACGATCGCGAGCGCGATCGCGAAGTGGCGCAATAACATGGTTCGAAGGTCCTCGATCGGTCGGCGCGGACGGACGGCCCGCGCAACGGGTTCGAAAGAGCCTTACGAATCCGAAAGGGTGCGACTGACAGCAGCGGCGATGCCGCCGGCTGAACCGCTCAGTCGGTGTCGGCGATGAAGCGCAAGAGGAACATGCGCGCGGCGCGCCAGTCGCGAAACACCGTGCGTTCGCTGACGCCTCGCAATTGCGCGATCTCGGCGAAGCCGAGGCCGGCGAAGAGATGCATCTGTGCGAGTTCCGCGAGCGCGGGGTCGGTCGCCGTCAGCGACGTCATGACGCGGTCGAGCGCGAGCACGTCGAACGGTTCGTCGGCGGCAACGTCGGATGCGGCACCGAGCGTCAGCGGCTCGCCGCCGTCGCGCTTGTCGGCGTTGCGCAGGCGCGCGCGGTCGATCAGCAGCTGGCGCATCGCGCGCGCGACGAGGTTGAAAAAATGCAGGCGGCTCTCGGCGGGCAGCGCGCGGCCGTTGAGGCGCAGCCAGGTTTCGTTGACGAGTTCGGTCGTGCACAGCGTCTGGCGCGGGCCGATGCGCAGCACCGACTGCGCGCGCGAGCGCAGGTCGTCGTAGAGCAGCGCGAACAGGCGATCCGATGCGTCGGCGCGCCCGTTCCTTAGGCCGTCGAGCAGGTATTCGATGTCGGCGGCGTCGGCGGTTGCGGTCGTCATGGGAAGGTCCGGCAGGGGCGATGAGTACGCATCGGCGATTCGGCAGCGGCGGACGAGATGCATGCCGGGCTGCTGCATCTCGGTGATAACGACGCGCAGCAGCGAACGCGAACGGCGACGGCGCCGCGATCAGCCCTTCATCGCCTGATACGCCTCCAGCGCCGCCTCGCGCGATTCCTTGAGATCGACCACCGGCTCCGGATACCCGCTGCGCGCGAGCAGCGTCGCATCCTTCCATGGCTCATGCACGAGCTTCGCCGGAAACCGCGCCAGCTCCGGCACCCACCGCCGCACGTAGCTGCCGTCCGGGTCGAACCGTTCGCCCTGCGACACCGGGTTGAAGATGCGGAAATACGGCGACGCGTCCGCGCCCGTTCCCGCCGTCCACTGCCAGCCCTGCGTGTTGTTCGCGAGATCGGCGTCGACGAGCGTGTCCCAGAACCAGCGCGCGCCGTGGCTCCAGTGCTGGCGCAGGTTCTTCGTCAGAAAACTTGCCACGACCATGCGTACGCGGTTGTGCATCCAGCCCGTGTGCCACAGCTCGCGCATGCCCGCGTCGACGATCGGCACGCCCGTGCGTCCGCGCCGCCACGCCGCGAGTGCGTCGTCGTCGCGCGGCGCCCACGGGAAGGCGTCGAACGCGGGGTTGAGATTGCGCTCGGGCGTGTGCGGAAAGTGGTACAGCAGGTGCAACGAAAAGTCGCGCCAGCCGAGTTCGCGCAGGTAAGGCTCGGCCGCCGCGCGCAGCCCCTGCGTGCGCCCGCCCGCGTCGCGCGCATACGCGTCGAGCTGCCAGTGGATCTGCCGCGGCGAAATTTCACCAAAGTGCAGATGTGGTGAAAGGCGCGACGTGCCGGGCAGGTCGGGCCGGTCGCGGTCGGTGGCGTAGTCCACGAGGCCGTCGCCGCAGAAATCCGCGAGCGCCGCGTGCGCGCCGGCCTCGCCGGGCGTCCAGTTTTCGTGGAAGCCGGTGTCCCACGGAATGCGCGGCAGCAGGCCCAATGCGTCGAGCGCGAGCGATCCGGCGAGCGCCGGCGCATCGATGCGCGCCGGCGCCGGCAGCGGCGTCCGCGGCTCCAGCGTCGCACGCAGCTTGCGCCAGTACGGCGTGAACACGCGATACGGGCCGCCCTGCCCCGTTTCGATCTCCCACGGTTCGGCGAACATCGCGCCGTTGTGGCTGTGCGCCGCGGTGCCTTGCGCGCGCAGTTCGTGCTTTACGCGCTTGTCGCGCGCGACGATCGCCGGTTCGTACAGGCGGTTCCAGTACACCGCGTCGGCGCCGGTCGCGTGCGCGAGCGCCTGCAGCACGTCGAGGCTCGCGCCGCGCGCGATGTGCAGGCGCGCGCCGCGCCGCGCCAGATCGTCGGCGAGCGCGGCGAGCGAGTGATGCAGCCACCACCGGCTCGCGGCGCCGGGCTCCCAAGGCGCTTCTTCGTCGGGCGCGTGGATGTAGAGCGGCAGCACGCGCGCGTGCGCGGCGAGCGCGGCATCGAGCGCGGGATTGTCGGCCAGGCGCAGATCGCGGCGGAACCAGACGATAGCGGTGCTCATCGCGGGAAACGACGTTCGAACATGGGGCGATCCTGTCGTCGGAATGTCGCGAGGGTAAACGCTCGCGCGCCGCACAGCGAGACGTATGCCCGCCTCGCGCCCCGAACCGCGCCGCAGTTTGCCCTGCGCCGGCCCTTATACTCCTCGTGCCTTCAACCGTAGGGAAACCGACGATGGCTCTGCCCGCCTCTGTCCGTCGCGCCGGATGGCGCACCGTTGCGCTCTTCGCGCTCACCGCCGCGCTCGCCGCCTGCGACCGCTCCTCTTCGCAACTGCCGCAAGCCCAGGGCGAAAAGCCGCCGGTCGCGGCAGCCGCTCAAGCCGCGCCGCAAGGCTTCGCGCTGGCCGGCGCCGTCGCCGCGCAATACCAGGGCCAACTCGCGCTGAGCCTGGAATTCACGCAGCCGCTCGCCGGTTCGCAGGCGTTCGACGGCCTCATCGCCGTGAAAGGCCCGAAGGGCGAAGACGTCAAGGGCAGCTGGGCGCTCGACGACGACGGCAAGACGCTGCGTTTTCCCTATGTGGAGGCGAACCGGAACTACACCGTCACGATCAAGCCCGAGCTCGCCGCCGCCGACGGCAAGACGGTCGCGAGCGAGGTGCGCAAGGAGGTCTACACCGGTCCGCTGCAGCCCGCCGTCGGTTTCGCGTCGCAGGGCAACGTGCTGCCGGCGCGCGAGACGCGCGGCGTGCCGGTCGTGTCGGTCAACGTCAAGGAAGTCGACGTCGAATTCCTGCGCGTGCGCGACAAGGAACTGTCGAAGTTCTTCGCGAGCTACCAGAACAACGGCCGCCGTTCGGGCTACGACCTCGACGGCGATTCGGGCTGGTGGCAGAAAGGCAAGTGGCCGATCAACGCGATGGCCGATTCGGTCTACGCGAACCGCTTCGCGCTCGCCGGCAAGGAGAACGAGCGCACGCTGTCGTACCTGCCGATCCAGGAGCTGCCGGAGCTGTCCGAGCCCGGTCTCTACTTCGCCGTGATGAAGCGCGCGAACAGTTTTCGCGGCGAGTGGGAAACGAGCTATTTCTTCGTCAGCGACATCGGCCTGCATACGCGCGCCTACAAGGAGCAGCTGTTCGTTCACGCCGCGTCGCTCAAGTCGGGCGAAGCGTTGAAGGACATCGAACTGGCGATCCTCGACGCGCGCGGCGACACCATCCTCGCCGGCCGCACCGACGCCGACGGCAACGCGCTGCTCAACTACGCGCTCAAGGCCGATCAGGTGCTGGTGGCGAAAAACGGCCGCGACGTGTCGATGCTGCCGTTCAACCAGCCGGCGCTCGATCTGTCGGACTTCGCGGTGGCCGGCCGCGCGCAGCAATGGTTCGACGTGTTCGCCTGGTCGGGCCGCGACCTGTACCGCCCCGGCGAAACGCTGCGCCTGTCCGCGCTGCTGCGCGACAGCGACGGCAAGCCGGTCAAGCCGCAGACGCTGTTTCTCACGCTGAAGCAGCCCGACGGCCGCAACTGGACGCAGGCGAAGCTCGAACCGAAGGAACTCGGCTACGTCGAGTGGACGCACACCGTGCCGGCCGACGCGCCCACGGGCCGCTGGCAGGTGGAATTCCGCACCGACCCGGCCGCCAAGGAGGCGAGCCAGGCGCTGACGTTCCGCATCGAGGAATTCCTGCCCGAGCGCCTGAAGCTCGATCTCGCCACCGCGCAGCCGCGCATCAAGCCCGGCGAGCCGCTCAAGCTCGACGTGCAGGGCGACTACCTCTACGGCGCACCGGCCGCGGGCAATCGCTTCACCGCGCGGCTGACGATCGCGAACGACGCGCATCCGCTCGATGCGCACAAGGATTATTTCTTCGGCGACCCGACGCTCGAACTGCCGAAGGACGCGAAAGACGTCGTCGACGAGGCGCTCGACGACACGGGCAAGCTCAGCGCAACGATCGACGTGCTCGGCGACGTGAAGGCTACGGCGCCGATCGCAGCGATCGTGTCGGGCAGCGTGTACGAAAGCGGCGGCCGTACCGTGACGCGCACGATGAAACGCACGGTGTGGCCGGCCGACGCGCTCGTCGGCGTGCGCCCGCTGTTCGACCCGAAGGACGGCGCAACCGCGAACGCGCGCGCCGGCTTCGAAGTGATCCGCGCGAGCGGCGGCGGCGAACTCGTCGCGGCGCAGGGCCTGAAGATGACGCTCGTGCGCGAACGCCGCGCGTATCACTGGAGCTACGACCGCGATTCCGGCTGGCGCTTCGACTACACACAGAGCTACGAGAACGGCGAGACGCGCACGCTCGACGTGGCCGCGGGCCAGTCGGCGAAGTTCGACGTGCCGGTCGAATGGGGCAACTACCGCGTCGAGATTCTCGACCCGGCCACGGGCCTGACGATGCGCTACCCGTTCGTCGCGGGCTGGAGCTGGGACGACGAAAACCGCGGCAAGGAAGCACGCCCGGACAAGATCAAGCTCGCGCTCGACAAGGAACAGTACAAGGCCGGCGACACCGTGAAGGTGACGGTCACGCCGCCGCACGCGGGCTCGGGCATCCTCGTCGTCGAAAGCGACAAGTTGCTGTTTACACAACGCGTCGACGTGAAGGACAGCGCGACGTTCGAGATACCGGTGACGGCCGACTGGGAACGCCACGACGTCTACGTCAGCGCGCTGGTGCTGCGCGGCGGTTCGGCCGCGAGCAAGATCACGCCGGCGCGCGCGGTCGGCGTCGCGCACGTGACGATGGACCGGCGCGACCGCAAGATCGCGGTCGAAGTGACCGCGCCGCCGCAGATGAAGCCGGAGACCGCGCTGCCGGTCGAGGTGAAGGCGCCGGCGCTCGCGGGCAAGACGGCGTACGTCACGGTGTCGGCGGTCGACGTCGGCATCCTCAACATCACGCGCTTCGCGCGGCCCGACGCGAACGCGTGGTTCTTCGGCCAGCGCCGCCTCGGCGTGGATTCGTACGACCTCTACGGCCGCGTGATCGAAAGCTACGACGGCGCGACGGCGAAACTGCGCTACGGCGGCGACCTGATGCTGGCGGGTCTGCCGCAGTCGCGACGGCCGACGGCGAAGGTGCAGACGGTCGATCTGTTCTCCGGCGTCGTGGCGCTCGACGCGCAGGGCAACGCGAAGCTCTCGCTGCCGGTGCCCGACTTCAACGGCACGCTGCGCGTGTCGGCGCAGGTGTTCGGCGACGACCGCTACGGCGGCGCCGACGTCGAAACGATCGTGCGCGCGCCGCTCGTCGCCGAGGTGTCGACGCCGCGCGTGCTCGCGCCCGGGGACACGGGCGTGCTGACGCTCGACGTGACGAACTTCTCCGGTGCGGAACGCGAGTTCGCCGTGCGCTTCGAGGCCGATCGCCCGCTGCGCATCGGCGACGCGCAGCGTTCGGTGAAGCTGGCGGATGGCGCGAAATCCACATTGCAATTTCCGCTGTCCGCCGAGGACGGCCTTGGCGTCGGCAAGTTCCGCCTCGTCGCCGACGGCGGCGACGTGAAGATCCGTCGCGAATACGAAATCGCCGTGCGGCCGGCCTGGCCGTCGGTGCTGCGCAGCAATCCGCAGGTATTGGACAAGGGCGGTGCGTCGGTCGCGCTCGGCGTCGACGCGATGGAAGGCTTCCTGCCCGATTCGGTCGACGCGCGCCTGACGATTTCGGCACTGCCGCCGCTGCCGTTCGCAAGTTCGATCAAGGGCCTGATCGACTATCCGTATGGCTGCGTCGAACAGACGACGAGCCGGGGCTACGGCCTGCTGCTGCTCGACGCCGCGAACGCGAAGAACCTCGGCGTGAAGCCGCTGCCCGACGCGGTGCGCGGCGAGCGCATCGCGACCGCGCTCAACCGCATCACGGCGATGCAGATTCCGTCGGGCCACTTCTCGATGTGGGGCGGCGAAAGCTACGTCAACGAGATGCTGACGCCGTACGTGACCGAGTTTCTGCTCGACGCGCGCGACGCCGGCTTCGCGGTGCCCGACGCGGTGCTGCAGAAGGCGTTGAAGCGCCTCAACGACGATCTGTTGTCGGGCGGCCATCCGTACTACAGCTACGAAAACCCCGACCACCTGCGCTTCGCCGATCAGGCGTGGTCGGCGTACGTGCTGGCGCGCGTACAGCGCGCGCCGCTCGGCACGCTGCGCGCGCTGTACGACAACGAGCGCGGCAAGTCGCTCACGGCGCTGCCGCTCGTGCACCTCGGCATCGCGCTTGCGCTGCAGGGCGACAAGGCGCGCGGCGAGAAGGCGCTGGCCGAAGCGTTCGCGAAGAAATTCGAACGGCCGCGCTATCTCGGCGACTACGGCAGCGACCTGCGCGACGACGCGCTGATGGTCGCGCTGACGCACCAGTTCGACCTCGACAAGCCCGAGTACGACGAACGCGTGATCGCGCTCGGCCGCGATCTGGTCGCGCGCAAGAGTTCGCAGTGGCGCTGGTACTCGACGCAGGAACAGAGCGCGCTCGCGCGGCTCGGCAAGGCTCTGGTCGGCGACGGCGACGCGAAGGTGGCCGGCGACGTGACCGTTGCCGGCACGACGACGCCGATCGATCCGGTCACGCTGTGGAGCCGCGGCTTCGGTGCCGACGAACTGCGCGGCGGCGTGCGTGTCGCGCCGCTGTCGTCAGGCGCGCTGTACGTCAGCGAGGACGTGGCCGGCGTGCCGCGCACGCCGCCGGCGGCGAACGACAAGGCAGTCTCGATCGAACGGCGCTGGTACACGCTCGCGGGCGAGCCGTGGGACGGCGGCGATCTCAAGGAAGGCGAAGGCCTGATCGTCGGCATCAAGCTCGAGGCGCGCGAGGCGATGCCCGACGCGATCCTCACCGACCTCTTGCCGGGCGGCCTGGAAATCGAGAACTTCAACCTCACCGACGCCAAGCAGTGGGCCGGCGTCGTCGTCGACGGCGTGACGGTGACCGAACGCGCGTATGCGGCCGACGTGAAGCACGAGGAGTTCCGCGACGACCGCTACGTCGCCGCGCTCGCGCTGTCGCAGGGCCAGCAGGCGCACGTGTTCTATCTCGTGCGCGCGGTGTCGCCCGGCACGTACGTCGTGCCGCCGACGCAGGTCGAAGACATGTACCGGCCGGAGATTCGCGGCGTCGGCAAGAGCGAGCCGGCGCGCATCAAGGTGGTCGAGCCGCGATGAAGCGAACGTGGCGCGAACGCGCGCGGCGCGCCGCGAAGATCGCCGGCGGCGCGGCGCTCGCGCTCGCCGTCGCCGCGTTCGCGCTCGATCTCGCGTTTCCGCTGCCGCTGCCGGCGCCCGGCGCCGGCAGCACCGTGGTGCTCGCGCGCGACGGCACGCCGCTGCGCGCGTTCGCCGACGATCGCGGCATCTGGCGCTATCCGGTGACGCCGGACGACGTGTCGCCGCTGTATCTCGATGCGCTGCTGACGTACGAGGACCGCTGGTTCTACGCGCATCCGGGCGTCAATCCGGTGGCCATCGCGCGCGCGGTGGCGCAGATGGCGCGGCACGGCCGCGCGGTGTCGGGCGGCTCGACGCTGACGATGCAGGTGGCGCGCATCCTCGATCCGCATTCGCGCACGGCGTGGGGCAAGTGCAAACAGGTGTTGCGCGCGCTGCAGCTCGAAGCGCATTTGAGCAAAAATGAAATTCTGACGTTGTATCTCAACTACGCGCCGTTCGGCGGCACGATCGAAGGCGTCGAGGCGGCGTCGTGGGCGTACCTGGGCAAGCCGGCGAAGCGCCTGAGCCACGCCGAAGCCGCGCTGCTCGCCGTGCTGCCGCAGGCGCCGAGCCGGCTGCGGCCCGACCGCAACGCCGACGGCGCGCGGCGCGCGCGCGACAAGGTGCTCGATCGCATGGCCGCGCTCGCGCGCTGGAGCGCCGACACGATCGCCGACGCGCGCATCGAAACCGTCTCGGCGCGCACGCTCGATCCGCCGCTGTCGGCCGCGCTGCTCGCCGAACGCCTGCGCGGCGAAAAAGCCGGCGAACGCGTCGTCGCGACGACGATCGACCGCGAACTGCAGGCCGCGATGGAAGCGCGCGTCGGCAACTATCTCGCGCGGCTGCCCGAACGCACGTCGGCGGCGCTGCTGCTGGTGGACAACGTTACTTTGGATACGCTCGCCTACGTCGGCTCCGGCGCGTTCGGCGACGCGGCGCGCCTCGGCCACGTCGACATGGTGCGCGCGCCGCGGTCGCCGGGATCGACGTTGAAGCCGTTCCTGTACGCGCTCGCGCTCGACGACGGCCTGATCCACTCCGAAAGCCTGCTCGTCGACGCGCCGCAGTCGTTCGGCAGCTATCGTCCCGGCAATTTCGACCTCGCGTTCAACGGTCCGGTGTCGGCGGCGCAGGCGCTGCGGCTGTCGCTGAACGTGCCGGCGGTCGACCTGCTCGACCGCGTCGGCCCCGCGCGCTTCGCCGCGCGGCTCGCGAACGCGGGACTCGAACTCGAATGGCCGCGCGGCGCGCAGCCGAACCTCGCGATGATCCTCGGCGGCACGGGCGCGCGGCTCGAGGAACTCGTCGGCGCCTACGTCGCGTTCAATCGCGGCGGCGTCGCGGCGCACGTGCGCCTGACGCCGGACGCGCCGCTCGTCGAGCGCCGCGCGTTCAGCGAAGGCGCCGCGTGGATCGTGCGCGACATGCTCGAGGCGAATCCGCGGCCGGGCCAGAGCCGCGACACGTTCGACCCCGGTTCGCGCGCGCGCCTCGCGTGGAAGACCGGCACGAGCTACGGTTTTCGCGACGCGTGGGCGATCGGCACGACGCGGCGCTACACGGTCGGCGTGTGGGTCGGCCGCCCGGACGGCACGCCGGTGCCGGGCCAGTACGGCGCGATGACCGCGCTGCCGCTGTTGTTCCAGGCGGTCGACAGCCTGCCGCGGTCGCCGGTCGACGCGACGCCGTCGCCGCCGCCGTCCACGGTGGCGGAAGCGGACATCTGCTGGCCGCTCGGCGTCGCGTTCGATACGGCGCATCCCGAGCTGTGCCACGAAAAGCACACCGCGTGGACGCTCGCGGGCGTCGTGCCGCCGACGCTGCCCGA
Organism: Tahibacter soli; assembly: GCF_025717065.2. Taxonomy (GTDB): domain Bacteria; phylum Pseudomonadota; class Gammaproteobacteria; order Xanthomonadales; family Rhodanobacteraceae; genus Tahibacter; species Tahibacter soli. Next base: position 211,494 of record NZ_JAOVZO020000020.1, read on the forward strand.
GCGCGACGCGCTCGCGTGGAACGATCATCGCGTGCGGCTGCGCGTCGATGCCGACGGCCGGCGCCTCTCGGCCGCGTGCGGCGCGCCGGTCGAGCGCAGCGTCGAAATCGCGCGCTGGCCGTCGCTCGCGCAGCCGTGGCTCGGCGCGGCGCAGCGCCGCGCGTCGCGCCTGCCGCCGCTACGCGCCGGCTGCGCCGACGACGGACTCGACGCCGCGACGAACCTGCGCATCGAAGGCGTGGCGCCGGGCGCGACCCTCGTCCGCGCGCCCGGCGGCGAACGCGCGCCGCGCCTGTCGCTGCGCGCGCTCGGCGCGCAGGGCCGCGTGCAATGGCTCGTCAACGGCCGGCTCGAAGGCGAAACCGACGCGGCGCGCGCGTTCGTGCACGAGTTCGCGCAGGCGGGCGAGCAGTCGATCACGGCGCTGACCGCGAGCGGCGGCTACGCGCAGGTGCAGATCAGGGTCGCGCTTTGAGGCGTTCGGCGAGCGCGTCGAAGAACGCGTCGGGCAGCTGCGCGACCACCGGCAGCGCCCACCAGTGCGTCGGCGCGAACGCGCGGCATTTGACGGCGTCCTTCTCGGTCATCAGCACCGGCGCGTCGTCGCCGAACGCGAGATCGCTCGCCGCGTAGGCGTGATGGTCGGCAAACGGATGCTCGACCGGTTCGATGCCGAAAGCGCGCAGCGCGTCGAAGAAGCGCGTCGGGTTGCCGATGCCGGCGACGGCGTGCACGCGCTGTCCGGCGAACGCGGCGATCTCGGCGCGAAACAGCGCATCGTCGACGCGATACGCGCCGTCGTTGACGAGCCGCATCGCGATCTCGCCGCCCTGCGGCTCGCCGCCGTTGCACACGCGAAAGTCGACGCGTTCCAGACGTTCGAGCGGTTCGCGCAGCGGGCCGGCCGGCAGCAGCCGTTCGTTGCCGAAGCGGCGCGCGCCGTCGACGACGCAGATTTCCACATCGCGGCCAAGTCGATAATGCTGCAGGCCGTCGTCGGCGATCACGACATCGACCTCGGCCGAACGCAGCAGCAGCTGCGCGGCGGCGACGCGGTCGCGGCCGATCGCGACCGGCGCGTGCGTGCGCTGATGGATCAGCAACGGTTCGTCGCCCACTTGCGCGGCGCTCGTCGCGTGATCGACGCAGAGCGGACCGCGTTCGGTGCCGCCGTAGCCGCGGCTGACGACGCCGGCGGCGATGCCGCGCGCGCGCAGAGCCTCGATCAGCGCGATCGTCAGCGGCGTCTTGCCGGTGCCGCCGACGGTGACGTTGCCGACGACGACGACGGGCTTGTCGATGCGGTGCGTGCGCAGGATGCCCGCGCGATAGAGGCGCCGGCGCAGCGCGGTGATGCCGGCGTAGAGCGAGGCGGCGAGACGCCAGGAAAGGGGCGGTGCGGTGTTGCCGTACCAAACGGCTTCGTGGCGGGATGCGTCAGACACTGCCGCGGGCCGCAATCGCGAGAATCGGAATTCGGGGCGATCGTTCGCGTAGCCCCCTCACCCAACCCTCTCCCCCAAGCGAGCTTGGGGGAGAGGGCTCAAGCGGCGCAGCGCCGGAATCCTCGACGCCTTCTCCCCCAACCGCGTTGGGGGAGAAGGTCGGGATGAGGGGGCGACGCCAAAGTTTTCCCTGTCGCAGCAGCGATGCCGTGCCGAGGCGTTCCATCGCCTAAGACACCGCGTCGTGAAACTGCATCTTGTGCAGCGCCGCGTAGTGGCCGTCGCGCGCGAGGAGTTCGGCGTGACTGCCCGCCTCGACGATGCGGCCGTGGTCGAGCACGACGATCTGGTCGGCGTGTTCGATCGTCGAGAGCCGGTGCGCGATGACGAGCGTCGTGCGCTCCTTCATCAGTCGCGAGAGCGCATCCTGGATCAGCCGTTCCGATTCGGTGTCGAGCGCGCTCGTCGCTTCGTCGAGGATCAGGATCGGCGCGTTCTTCAGGATCGCGCGCGCGATCGCGATGCGCTGGCGCTGGCCGCCCGACAACAGCGCGCCGCCCTCGCCCACCATGCTGTGGATGCCGTGCGGCATGCGTTCGATGAATTCCATCGCGTTCGCCGCGCGCGCGGCCGCGACGATGTCGGCTTCGCTCGCGCCGCCGAGCGCGCCGTAGGCGATGTTGCGCGCGACCGTGTCGTTGAACAGCACGACATGCTGGCTCACCAGCGCGATCTGGCGGCGCAGGCTCTCGAGCGTCCAGTCGCCGATCGGCCGCCCGTCGACGACGATCTCGCCGTCGCTCGGTTCGTAGAACCGCGGAATGAGACTCACGAGGCTCGACTTGCCGCCGCCCGAACGCCCGACCAGCGCCGTGACGCTGCCGGGCGCGCAATAGAGGCTCACGTCGCGCAGCGCGTCGACGTGGCTGTCCGGATACTTCAGCGTGACGCGCTTCAGGTCGATTTCGCCGCGGCTGCGGTCGAGCTCGTGCGTGCCGTGATCGGGCTCCGACGGCAGGTCGACGATCGCGAACAGGTCCTGCGCCGCCGCGACGCCGCGCTGCATCATCGCCTGCACCGTGGTCAGCCGCTTGAGCGACGGCAGCATCGTCAGCATCGCGGTGATGAGCGACATGAACGCGCCGGAGCTCATCGTTTCGAGCGTGGCCGGCCGCGTGGCGAAAAAGATGATGATCGCGAGCGCCGACGCCGCGACGATCTGCACGAGCGACGTCGACAGCGCATTGGTCGACGCCACTTTCAGATTGAGCACGCGGTTCTGCTCGTTGACCTCGGCGAATCGCCCGGTCTCGTAGCGCCTGCCGCCGAACACCTTCACTTCGCGCTGGCCGCCGACCACTTCCTCGACGATGCCGGTGACCGAGCCGACGGAATCCTGGATGCGCCGCGCGATGCGCCGGTAGCGCCGCCCGACGAACCACACGACGAGCGCGATCAGCGGCGCCATGATGAAAAGCGTCAGCGTCAGCTGCCAGCTGTGATACAGCATCACGCAGATCATGCCGGCGACCATCAGACTGTCGAGCACGATCACCTTGACCGCCTCGGTGCTGGCGTTGGCCACCTGCTCCACCGTGAACGTCACGCGCGACAGCAGCTGTCCGCTCGGCTCGCGATCGAAGAAGCTTGCGGGCATCGCAAGGTAGCGGCCGAAGATTTCCTCGCGCAGCCGGTGCACCACGCCGCGGCCGATGCGCGCGACGCCGTAGTCGGTGAACCACGTCGCGATGCCGCGCACGACGAACAGCGACACGATGACGATCGGCATCCAGAAGATCGTCGTCGGATTGCGCGCGCCGAAGAGGTCGTCGAGCATCGGCTTGATCAGCCACGCGAACAGCGACGCGATGCCGGCGTCGAGCGCCATGCCGGCGAGCGCGAGCGAGGCGATGGGCCAGTGCCGCGCGCTGTAGCCGAGCAGGCGTCGGTAGGTGACGGCGGCCGACGCCGGCTTCGCGGCGCTCACTTTTTCGGTGCTTCCTTCGACGGCGTAGTGGCGATCGACAGCCGCGTGAAGCCGACCTGGCCGAGCGCGTCCATCGCGGTGACGACGGCCTGGTGCGGCGTCTTCGCGTCGGCGCGGATCGTCACCGGTCGCGTGCGGTCGTCGCCGGCGGTCTGCACGAGCGCTTCCTTGAGCGTGTCGACGCTCGGATTCAACACTTCGTTGGAATCGATGAAATAACGGCCGTCGCTGTCGATCTGCACGGTCAGCGACTGGTCGGGCGACGATTCCGCGGTTTCGCTGGCCTGCGGCAGATTCACCTTGAGCCGCGCGCGCTGCTCGAAGGTGGCGGTGAGTACGAAAAACATCAGCAGCGTGAGCATGACGTCGATCAACGGAATCACGTTGATCTCGAAATCGTCTTCACGCCGGGCGGCGCCGAGCTTCATGCGTCGTCCTCAGCGCACCGCGCGCACGGTACCGCCTGGCGCGGCCGCGGTTTCCGCGGCCGACTGCGCGGCGAGTTCGTCGAGCAGCGAGGTAGCCTCTTTCTCCATGCCGACGACGAGGCCGGCGACCTTGGAGCGGAAGAAGCGGTGGAACACGTACGCCGGCACCGCGACGACGAGGCCGAGCGCCGTGCACACGAGCGCCTCGCCGATGCCGCCGGCCATCTGCTGCGCGTCGCCGATGCCGTGCACCATCACCGCGAGGAACATGCGGATCAGGCCGATGACGGTGCCGAGCAGGCCCAGCAGCGGCGAAATCAGCGCGATCGTGCCGAGGGTGTTCAGAAAGCGCTCGAGGCGGTGCACGACGTGGCGGCCCGTGTCCTCGATGCGTTCCTTGATGATTTCGCGCGGGCGATTGCGCACGTTCAGCGCGGCGGCGAGCAATTCGCCGAGCGGGGAATTTTTGCTCAACGTATCGATGTGCGACGGGTCGAGCTTGCGCGTACGCGCCCACGCGCGCACCTGCTCGCCGAGTTCGGGCGGAATCACGGCCTTGCGGCGCAAGGTCCAGAAGCGCTCCAGGATGATGGCCAGGGCCATCGCCGAACAGACCAGAATGGGCGCCAGCGCCCAGCCGCCCGCCATCAGGATTTCAAGCACGTGCGATCACTCCGCTACGAAAAGCCGTGGGTTGCGGCCGACGGCCGCGCAATCAGGGCGATCATACCAGCGAAAACGGGGGTGCTTGTGCGGGAGTGCTCACGGCGCGGATGCGCGGCGCAGGACTTCGAGACATGCGAGACGTCGGACTTCTCCCCTCCCCCGACGCCGTCGGGGGAGAGGGCCGGGGTGAGGGGGCGACGCGGCGCGCTGCGTCGAGGTCGACGACACCCGTGCGTCGCCCCACCCTGCCCTCTCCCCGAGCAAGCTCGAGGGAAAGGGTTGCGGTTACGCCGCCGGCTCGCTCTTGCGCGAAATCCAGCCGCGCATGGCGTCGCGCCAGACGCGCCGCACCCACATGCGCATGTCGTCGAGCTGCGCGTAGATCACCGGCAGCGCGAGCAGCGTCACCGCCGTCGAGAAGACGAGGCCGCCGGCGATCGCACGCGCCATCGGATAGTACGGCGGGCCGTCGCCGCCCATTTCCGTGCTGCTGATGCACAGAGGCACCATGCCGAGGATCGCCGTGCCCATCGTCATCAGGATCGGCCGCAGGCGGTCGCGCGCGCCGGCGACCAGCGCCTCGGTGCGCCTCAGCCCTTCGTGCCGCAGCTGGTTCACGTGCACGATCATGACGATGCCGTTGTTCACGACGACGCCCATGAGGATCAGTATCCCGATCGACGCCATGATCGAGAACACCGTGCCGGTCAGCCAGAACAGCCAGAACACGCCGAACACCGAGAACACGAACGTCGTCATGATCGCGGCCGGAAAAATCAGCGACTCGAACATGATGCACATCACCACATAGACGAGCACGAGCGCGAGCAGCGTGTTGTTCGCCATCTGCTGGCCCGCCTCGTCTTCCTCGTCGAAGCTGCGGCCGAAGCTCCAGCGATAGCCGGCCGGCAGGCTGACCGACTTCATCGCCGCCTCGATCGCCTTCTTCGCATCGTCCATCGTCGTGCCCGGCGCGAGGTTCGCGGCGATCGGCAGCGAGGTCTGGCGGCCGTCGCGCTGGATCGCCGACGCGGCCTCCTGCGTGCGCACGTCGACCATCGCCAGGAGCGGCACGAGCGTGCCGTCGGCGCGGCGCAGCTTGAAGTCGGCCATGTCGTTGACGCTCTGCGCGTCGGCGCCCTGGAAGCGCAGCCACACCGGGATCTCGGTGTCGCCGTTGCGGAACTCGCGCAGCGGCGCGCCGCGCAGCGCGATGCCGACGTAGCTCGCCACCTCGGTCGCCGAGAAGCCGTACGACTTGGCGCGTTCGCGGTCGACGCGCACGGCCACTTCGCGGTCGCCGGTACGTTCGGCCGTGCGCACGTCGCGCAGGCCCGGCACGCGCGCGAGCACCGGCATCACGGCCTCCGACAGCTCGTGCAGCTGCTCCATCGAGTCGCCGCTGAGCGAAATGCGCAGGCCCTCGCTGTTGCCGCCGCCGTTGCGGTCGAACGTCACCTTGCCGATCGGAATCTTCGGCAGCTCCTTGCGGATGTCCTCCATGACCGCCTGCGACGTGCGCGTCATCTCCTTCGCGTCGATCAGGATGACGTTGGTCATCGCGTTGCCGCGCTCGTCGGCGTAGCTGTACACCGACTTGATCTGGAACTCTTTCTTTTTTGACAGAAGGTACTCTTCCACCTTCGCGATCGACTTCTTCAGCTCGTCGAGGCGGTACAGGCCGTTGAGGTCGTACTGCAGGCGCAGCGTGGAGCCTTCGCCGGACGGAAACATGTCGAACTTCGTCTTCGTCATCGGCAGCGCGATGCTGACCACGGTCAGCAGCAGCACGCAGAACGTCGTGATCTTGCGATGCGCGAGCGTCCAGTCGATCAGGCGCGCGTAGCTGTCCTGCAGGCGCGTCACGAACGTCTTCTTGCCGACGAACTTCGGCGTCGGCAGGCGCGCCGACAGCATCGGCACGATCGTGACCGCGACGAGCCACGAGGCGAGATGCGCGATCGACATCGCGACCGCCACCTGGGTCAGGAAGATGCTGATCTGGTTCTTCGTGCCGAAGATGTTCGGCAGGAACACAACGATGCTCGCGAACGTGCCCGCGGCAATGGCCACGCCCACGGCCTGCGTGCCCTGCACCGCGCAGTACCACGGCTTTTCCGGGTACTTCTCGCGGTACTGGTAGATGCTTTCGACGACGACGACGGCGTTGTCGACGAGCATGCCGACCGCGAGCAGCAGCCCCATCATCGACAGGATGTTGAGCGTGATGCCGAAGAAGTACATGCAGCCGAGCGTCATCACGAAGCAGATCGGAATCGCGAGCGACACCATCAGCGTCGAGTTGATGTCGCGCAGGAAGTAGAACAGCACGAACACCGACAGCAGCGTGCCGATGATGCCGGCCTCGGACAGCTCGTACAGCGACGAGGTGACCGCGTCGGCCTGGTCTTCGAGCGCGTAGACGTCGATGCCGCGCATTTCCGGCGACTGCTTGATGCGGTCGACCTCCTCGTTGACCAGCTTCCCGACTTCCACGAGGTTCGCGTTGCGCTCCTTGAAGATGTCGATGCCGATCGCCGGTCGCGTGTCGAGGCGGCGCATGTAGTCCAGGCGCGCGGGCTTCAGGCTCACGTCGGCGACGTCGCCGAGCTTCAGGCCGCGGTCGTTGATGACGAGGCTGCGCACGTCGTCGAGATTTTTCCACTCGCCCTGCGGCTGAACGCGATAGCGCGTCTGGCCGTCGAGGATCTGGCCGGCGGAGACGGAAAAATTCGCCTTCTGCAGTTTTTCGTACAGCTCGTTGAGGCTCACGCCGGTCGCGGCGATGCGATCGGACGACAGCTCGATCTGCAGCTCGGGCGGCGAGACGCCCTGGATCTGCACGCGCGCCACGCCCGGAATGCGCTCGAGCGGACGCTTGACCTTGCGGTCGAGCAGTTCGTACGAGTTCGACATGTCCATGTCGCTCGACACGCGCAGCTGCAGGATCGCCTCGTCGGACGTCGAGAACTTCAGCACCTGGTAGCGCTGCAGATCGGACGGCAGGTCCTTGCGGATCGCGTCGATCTTCTCGCGCGCCTCGACGGCCTTGACCGCGACGCTGTTGCCCCATTTGAACTGCAGGAAGATCTGCGCGCCGTCGGCGCGCGAGGTCGACTGCATGCGCTGGATGCCCGGGATCGTCGCGAGCGCCTCCTCGATCGGCCGCGCGAGCACGCGCTCGACCTCGGCCGGCGTCGAGCCCGGATACGGCACGTCGACGAACAGAAACGGCACTTCGATGTCGGGGAATTTCTCCAGCGGCAGCCGGACCGCGGCGATCAGGCCGATCACCATCATCGACACGAAGAACATGATGATGGTGACGGGCCGTTTGAGGCTCAGCTCCGCGAGCGTCACGACGCATGCTCCAGCGTCGCGGAAGCCTGCTTCGCCGCGTGGCGCTCGGCGCGCGCGCGGTACCAGGCGTCGCCGCGGAAATCGAGGCGGTCGTAGACGATCGGAATCACGATGAGCGTCAGGAGCGTCGACACCGCGAGGCCGCCGATCACCGTGATCGCCATCGGCGCGCGCACTTCGGCGCCGTCGCCCAGGCCGATCGCGAGCGGCAGGAAGCCGATCAGGGTGCACAGCGTCGTCATGACGATCGGACGCAGGCGCGACTCGGCGCCCTGCACGATCGCCTCGCGCCGCTCCACGCCGGCCTCGCGCAGCTGGTTGACGCGGTCGATCAGCACGATCGCGTTCTTCACCACGATGCCGACGAGCATGATGAGGCCGATGAACACGACGACGCTGATCGCGTTGCCGGTGAGCTTCAGCGCCAGCACCGCGCCGACCGCCGCGAGCGGGATCGAGAACATGATCACGAACGGATGCAAGAGCGATTCGAACTGCGAGGCCATGACGAGATAGACGAGGAAGATCGCAAGACCCAGCGCGAAGATCAGCGAATTCGTCGACTGGTCGAGCTCTTCGCTCTGGCCGCCGATATTGACCGCGACGCCGGCCGCGAGCGGATTCTTCGCCAGGATCGAGCGCACGTCCTCGACCGCGGTGCCGAGATCGCCGTAGGCGAGATTCGACGACACGATCGCGACGCGCTCCTGGCTCACGCGATGGATTTCGCTCGGGCCTTCGGTCGCGATGACATCGGCGACGGCCGACAGGCGGATCGGTTTTTCGGCGCCGGGATTGACGATGAGGTTGCGGATGTCGTCGACGCTCGCGCGGTCGTCTTCGCGCGCCCGCACCAGCACGTCGATCTTGCGGTCGCGGAAGTTGTAGCGCGTGGCGACTTCGCCGCGCACCTTGCGCACCACCTGGTCGGCGATCGTGCGCGTGGTGAGGCCGAGCGCGGCGGCGCGATCCTGGTCGAACCGGATCTGCACTTCGGGATAGCCGCCCTCGACGGTCGACTTGACGTCGGCGAAGCGCGGCGATCCGCGCAACAGGCCCGCCAGCTTCTTGCCGGCCTTTTCCAGTACGTCGAGGTCGTAGCCGCGGATCTCGATTTCGAGCGGCGTCGAGAACGACAACAGCTGCGGTCGCGAGAACTTCGTGTCGCCGCCCGGGTGCGTGGTCATCGTCTTGCGCAGCGCTTCGATCGCCGCGCGCTCGCCCTTTTCGCCGACGCCGGGCTTGAGCGCGATCAGGAGCTTGGCGATGTTCTCGCCCGATTCGGTCGGGTTGGCGTCGAGGCGCGTACCGACGCCCGACACGCCGTAGATCGACTCGATGTTCGGATCGTCCGCGTGCTTCAACTGCAGTTCGCGCGCGAGCGCGTCGGTGTCGGCGAGCGGCGTGCCCGGCGCGAGCTTCACCGTCATTTCGAAGCGGCCCTGGGCGAGCTGCGGAATGAGGTCCATGCCGAGCGTCGGTACGAGCATCACGGAGCCGACGAACGACGCGGCCGAAAACGCGAGCACGAGCCACGGGTGCTTGAGCGCGCCGGGCAGCATGCGCGTATAGCCGGCGGCGATCGCGTTGTACGGCAGCAGCACGCCCTTGCCGACGAAGCGCAGCACGGCGCCGACGATGCGGGCGACGAAACCGATCACGATCGCCGCAAGCCACACGATCGCGCGAATCGCCACGCCGATGCCGTAGCCGAGCATGCGCAACAGCCAGCCCGGCCAGCCGAACACGCCGGGGCGGCGCTCGGGCTTCGTGCGGACGCGCGCCTTGTTCTCGTCTTCTTCGACGAACGCGAGCGGCTTCTGACCCTTGAGCGACGCGAGCATCGGAATCAGCGTCATCGCGACGATCAGCGAAATCAGCATCGCGAACGTGATCGTCAGCGCCTGGTCGCGGAACAGCTGGCCGGCGACGCCCTGCACGAACACGAGCGGGAAGAACACGGCGACCGTCGTCAGCGTCGACGCGGTCACCGCCATGCCGACTTCCTTCGTGCCCTGGATCGCCGCTTCGACGTACGACATTCCCTTCTCGCGCAGTCGCGCGATGTTTTCGAGCACGACGATCGAGTCGTCGACGACCATGCCGGTGGCGAGCGCGAGGCCGCCGAGCGACATCACGTTGAGCGACAGGTCGGCGCGGCCCATGAAGAAGAACGTCGTGACGAGCGATACCGGCAGCGACAGCGAGATGATGAACGTGCTCCAGCTGTCCTGCAGGAAGAAGAAGATCACGAGAATCGCGAGCAGGCCGCCGATCAGCGCGTCGATCTTCACCTCGTGCAGCGCGTGCTCGATGAAGATCGACTGGTCGTCGATGACGGACAGCTTCGCGTCGGGCGGCAGCGTCGTCTTGAGCTTTTCGACGGCCTTCTTCACGCCCTGCGCGACGCTGACCGTATTGCCGTCGCCTTCCTTGTAGATCGCAAGCTCGATCGCCTCGGCGCCGTCGATGCGCACGATGCCTTCGCGTTCCTTGTAGCTCTGGTGAACCTTGGCGACGTCTTTCAACCGGATCGGCACGCCGTTGTCGATCTTGACCAGCAGCTCGCGCATTTCCTCGAGGTTCGCGAACTGGTTGATCGTGCGCACGAGGTAGCGCTGCGAGCCTTCTTCGATGCGCCCGCCGGAGATGTTGACGTTTTCGTCCTTGAGGCGCTGCACGACGTCGCTGACGGTCAGCGACAGCTGCGACAGCTTCTGCTGGTCGATCTCGACCGCGACCTCGTCTTCGAGGCCGCCGCCGACCTTGACCGCGGCGACGCCGCCGATCGGTTCGAGGCGCTTCTTGAGCTCGTCGTCGGCGAAGCGGCGCAGCTGCTTCAACTGCGCTTCGTTGAACGTCGCGGTCGGCTTCGCCGCGCCCAGGCCGTAGCGGATGATCGGGTCGGTCGACGGATTGAAGCGCAAGAGCAGCGGCTTTTTCGCTTCGAGCGGCAGCTGCAGCGTTTCGAGCTTGTCGCGAACCTCGAGGCTCGCCATGTCCATGTCGGTGCCCCAGGTGAATTCCAGGATCACGTCGGACTGGCCGGTGCGCGACACGGAATGCAGCTTGCGCACGTTCTTGACGACGCCGAGCGATTCCTCGACCGGCTTGGTGATGAGGTTTTCGATTTCGAGCGGCGCGGCGCCTTCGTATTCGGTGCGGACGGTCAGCGTCGGATACGAAAGATCGGGCAGCAGGTTCACCTTGAGCCCGGCGAGCGCGATGATGCCGAACAGCACGAAGGTCACCGTGACCATGCCGACGGTCACGCGGCGGCGGGTAGCCAGTTCCACAATGCTCATTTGCCGGCCTCCAGCACCTGCACGAGGGTGCCGTCGCGCACGGCGTTGCGGCCGACCGTGATGACCTGATCGCCTTCCTTGAGGCCGTCGCGAACTTCGATGTATTCGCCGTCGGCGAAACCGACCTGCACGATATGGCGCTGCGCCTGCTTGGCCGGGCCTTTCGGCGCGTCGGTCTTGCCGGCGTCGATCTTCGCGTCGGGCTTGGCCGGTTCGGGCGGCGTCGCGGCGACCGCATCGCCGGGCGCGGCCTTCTTCGCGTCGGCCGGCGCGGCCGGCGGCGGCGCGTCGACGACGAGATAGACGGCCGTCTGACCGTCTTCTTCGATCAGCGCGGCGCGCGGGATCGTCAGCGCGTCCTGCTTGCGGTCGTAGACGACGTCGATGCGGCCGAACATGCCGGGCTTGAGCGAATTCGGTTCGGGCTTGAAGCGGCAGGTGACGCGGAACGTGCCGCTGGCGGCTTCCACGACCGGACTGATGCGATCGATCGTACCGGCGAACGGCCGGCCCGGCAGCGCATCGACGACCATGCTGACCGACTGGCCCGGCTTCAGCGTGTTGAGTTCGCGCTCGGGCACGTTGAGCACGCCGAGCAGCGGATCGAAGTCGACGATGTGGAACAGCGCCTGGTTGAGCTGGATCAGATTGCCTTCCTTGACCATGCGCTTGCCGATGACGCCGTCGATCGGCGCGACGACCGAGGTGTACGACAGCTCCAGGCGCATGAGGTCGTGCGCGGCGCGCTGGTTGTCGAGATCGAACTTGATCTTGTCGTGCTCCTCGATCGACAGGAGCTTCTTGGCGAACATCTCGTCGGCGCGGCGATAGTCGGCCTCGAGCTTGCGCAGCGTCGCCTCGGTCTTGGCGAGGTTGAGCTTCGGGCTCGAATCGTCGAGCCGCGCGAGCACCTGGCCTTCCTTGACCACGTCGCCTTCCTCGACCATCAGCTTGAGCAGGACGCCGTTCGTCTTGGCGACGACGTCGGCCTCGCGGTCGGCTTCGAGCGTCGCCGTGCCCGAATAGCTCGCATTGATCGGCCTGCGCGCCGCGACGGACGCTTCGACCGGTACGGTCGCGACCGCTTCTGCTTCCTTGCCCTTGTCCGGGCCCCCTTTACCGCACGCGGCCAGCCCCACGGCCACGACAAGAATCAATGCTGCTATGCGCGACATCTCACTTTCCCCATTTGAAGCCGACTGCGACCGGAGGGCACGGAGCGCCCTGTGTGCTGGTATGATGGTGTTATACTAAACTACATCACCATAGACCGCAAGCGCATCCATGGCCACCATGGATGCAGATCCACCGGGAAAGGATGCGGTTGCCCTCCGCATTCGATGCGAAGTATGAAATTCCGTTTAGCCGGAATCTTGAGCCGGTAGTCACAGCCCCTTTCGGCGGTAGCGTCCGGTTCAGCGACGGCGGAGGTGGAGCGCCGGCGCTCGCGCACGCTATACTCGCCGCTTTGTACCAGCCAGGCTTCATGCCACCGCCGGAAACGACAACGATGACCCGACCGCTACTGCTTGCTTCCCTCCTTGCCGCCACCGCCTTCGCCAGCACCGTACACGCCGCCGGCGACAAGGAAGCGGGCCGGACCAAGGTCTACACCTGCGCCGGCTGCCACGGCGTGCCGGGCTACAAGAACGCGTATCCGAACTATCACGTGCCGCGCATCGCCGGCCAGAACTACGAATATCTCGTCTCCGCCCTCGCCGGCTACAAGAAGGGCGAGCGCGAACACCCGACGATGCGCGCGCAGGGCGAGAGCCTGTCGCAGCAGGACATCGAAGACATCTCCGCCTACCTCGCCAGCCTCGCTACCGCTCCGGCCAAGTGATCGAAAGGAAGCCACCGATGAACCGTACGTTTTCGCTGATCGCTTTCGGTGCCCTGGCCGCGCTGTCGAGCATCGCTACCGCCGCGACCGTCGAAGATCGCGTCAAGCCGTGCGCCGCCTGTCACGGCGCGCAGGGCGTTCCGACCGATCCGCAGTATGCCAAGCTCGCCGGCCAGTACCGCGACTACCTCGAACAGGCGCTCAAGGAATACAAGTCCGGCAAGCGCAAGAACCCGATCATGACCGGCTTCGCCACGCCGCTGTCGGATCAGGACATCAAGGACTTCGCCGCGTACTTCGCCGGCCTGCCGAGCGATCTTTCCGACCTCGACCATCACGTCCAGGGTCGCTGAGCGCTCGACGTTTCTTCCAAAAAAACGCCGCGAAAGCGGCGTTTTTTACATCAGGCACGACCACGCCGCGAAAGCGGCGTTTTACTTGCGCAAGTTCTGCCGCTGCGTCACACCAGTGCCGACTTGCCTTCCTGCTCGCGCTTGAAATACGGTTGCTCGCCGGTCGCGTGATCGGTCGCGTCGCGTACCGCGGTGATTTCGGGAATGCGCTCGCGCAGCGTCTTTTCGACGCCGTGCTTCAACGTCACGTCGGCCATGCCGCAGCCGTGGCAGCCGCCGCCGAAACGCAGCAGCACGACGCCGTCGGCGGTGATTTCTTCGAGGCTGACGCGGCCGCCGTGCGAGGCGACGCGCGGATTGATCTCGGTCTCGATGACGTAGCGCACGCGCTCGACGAGGCTCGCGCCCTCGCCCGGCGCGTCGCCCTTGATGCGCGGCGCGCGAATCGTCAGCTGTCCGCCGGTCGCGCTCGTCTCGTAGTCGATGTCGGCCGCGTCGAGAAACGGCGCGCTCGCCGCCTCCACGTACAGCATGAAGCCGGTGCATTCGATCTGCCATTCGTCGCCGGCAAGATCGGCCGGTTCGCAGAATTCGAGCTGACAGTCGGCCGACGGCGTGCCGGCCTTGACCGCGCGCAGGCGGATGCCGAGACCGTCGATGCCCTGCTGCTCGATCAGCTTGTGGAAATGCTTCTGCGCGCGTTCGGAGATGTTGATCATGTCGGTTCCGAATGAATGTGGACCATTGTAGTCCTGATTTGCACGACCGCCAACGCGGCCGCGTATGCGGCGTCTATAATCTCAAGATTCTTCACGGAGCCCGCCATGAACCACGCCGAACTCGCCGCCGCGCATTGCCAGCCGCTCAAAGGCCCCGACCATGCGCTGTCGAGCGAGTCGGTCGCGCAACTGCTCGCGCAGCTGCCGGGCTGGTCGCTCGCCGCGAACGGCCGCGAGCTGCAACATGAGTTCCGTTTCCGCGATTTCCACCACACCATGGGTTTCGTCAACGCCGTTGCCTGGATGGCGAACCGCGAAGACCATCACCCGGATCTCGAAGTCGGCTACAACTACTGCCGCATGCGCTACTCGACGCACGACGTCGGCGGGCTGTCGCTGAACGATTTCATCTGCGCCGCGAAGGTCGACGTCATCGCCGCGTGATGCGCCTTCCCGAGCGCGGCCGCGACGTCGCCGGCTGGATCGCCTATGCGCTGGCGATCGTCGCCGCGGCGGCGTGCCTCGATGCGCTCGCCTGGCAGGCGTGGCGCGCGCACCTCGCGCGCGACGCCGCGCGCACGATCCTCCTGCTCGATCGCGGCGACACGCCGTATCGCTGGGCGCCCCGCCGCGAACGCGATCTCGTCGCCGGCCGCCTGTTCGGGAGCAGCGCCTACGAGTTCGACGAGCGCGGCCTGCGCGTGGAAGGCAACGGCGAGACGTTCCAGGTCGGTCTCCCGTTCGCCGGCGCGATCGACCTTGCAGTCTACGGACGGCTCGAACTCGATGCCGTCGACACGCCGGACGCGCAGACGACGCTGGTCGTGCGCGAGGCGTTGAGCGGCCCGATGCGGTTTGCGCGTCTCGCGACCGGCGCGCGCATGATCGATCTGGCGTCGCTGCCGTGGACCGATGAATTCGGTTCCGCCGTTTCAACGCCGAAGCGTCTGGCGATGCTGCGCGTCCAGGCGCGACCGCCGCGGGGCGACGCGTTCCGGCTGACCGCCGCGCGCATGGTGCCGATGCACGAAAGGGTCTACTACGCACCGTGGATGCCCGTCGCGCCCGGCCCGATCAACGTCGCCGAACCGTCCGCCGACGCCGTGCCGCGCTATGCGCTCGACGACGGCCAGCCGCTCGAAGCGGCGATGGCGCAGCGCGACCGTCTGCTGCTGCAGGCGCCGGCCGCGCTGTTCGCAGCGGGCGTCGACGCCGCCGAACGCGTCGATGCCGCCGCGAGTGCGCTCGCTCTGCGCGACGCGGATGCGCGTCCGCTCGACCTGCGCTGGCCGGCGCTCGCGCTCTACGTGGCGGCGCTCGTTGCGCTGCGCCTGCGACCGCCGCGTCATGCGCGCCTGCGCGGCGCGCTCGAAGCCGCCGGCGCGCTCGCGGCGCCGTTCGGCCTCGTCATCGGCGGGTTCGTCGGCGACAACCCGGACGCCTGGACCGCGCTCGTCGCGACGGCCGCGCTCGCGTTCGCGCTGAGTCTGCGACCGGTCGACAATCTGCCGCCGTGGCGCTGGTTCGGTCCGCCGGCCGCGGGCTTCGCGCCGCTGGCCACGGTCGTTCTCGCGATCGGCGTCGCCGCCTGGGGACATCGCGCCGAGGACGGCTTTCACTGGCCCGACGAAATCATGCTCGTGCGCTATCTCGCCTGGGCGGCGCTGCAGCAGTACCTGATCTGCGTCGTGCTCGCCGACCGGCTGAGCCTCGTCGGCCTGCCGCAGCGCTGGATCGCGTTCGCGGCGGCGCTCGTGTTCGCGCTGCTGCACACGCCCAACGCCGCGCTCATGCTCGCGACGTTCGCCGGCGGGCTGATCTGGAGCGCGACCTGGGTGCGGCACCGCGCGTTGCTGCCGATCGTCGCGGCCCATGTGGCCAGCGCGACGATCCTGCTCGCCTGCCTGCCGCCCGAGATCCTGCGGTCGGCCGAAGTCAGCGCGCGTTTCTTTCTGTAGCCGTTACAGGCGGTCTACGGCGCCGGCAGCTTGTCGAGCACGGCGGACAGATCGTCCGCGAGCGGCGCGGAGAAGCTGCGCGTCTTGCCGCCGAGTTCGAACTCGAACCGCTTGGCGTGCAGAAACAGACGCTTCAAGCCGTACACCTTCATCGCCTTGTTGAACGCGGCGTCGCCGTACTTGTCGTCGCCGGCGATCGGATGGCCCATGTGCTCGGAATGCACGCGGATCTGATGCGTGCGGCCGGTTTCGAGCGTCGCCTCGACGAGACTCGCCGGGCCGTACAGTTCGATCACCTTGAAATGCGTCAGCGACGGCTTGCCCGTGTCGTCGACGCGCACCATGCGTTCGCCGCCCTGCAGGATCGACTTGCGCAGCGGCGCGTTGACGCTCTTCGTCGCACGCGCCATGCGCCCCTGCAGCAGCGCGAGGTACTGCTTGGTCGTGCGGTTTTCGCGGATCAGTTCCTGCAGCCCGGTCAGCGCCGAGCGCTTGCGCGCGAGCACGAGCACGCCGCTCGTATCGCGGTCGAGCCGGTGCACGAGTTCGAGCGTGTCGTTCGGGCGCAGCGCGCGCAACAGCTCGATCGCGCCGTGGCTGACGCCGCTGCCGCCGTGCGCGGCGATGCCGGCCGGCTTGTTGAGCACGAGAAATTCCTTGTCCTCGAACAGGATCGCTTCGCCGACGCGCTCGACGAGCCCCTTGGCCGGCGCACCGGTTTCCTCCTTGTCGGCGACACGCACCGGCGGGATGCGCACCTCGTCGTCGGCGGCAAGGCGGGTGTCGGGTTTGGCGCGCTTGCCGTTCACGCGCACCTGCCCGGTACGCACGATCCGATAGATCAGGCTCTTCGGCACGCCCTTGAGCTGGCCGGAAAGGAAATTGTCGATACGCTGCCCGTCGCGATCTTCCGGGACACGGACGATGCGCACACCGGAGCCCGCGTCTGGGGAAACGCCAGAAGTTCGCGCCACGATTGAAAAAATCTGCTGTCAACTGGTAGACTGGCGACGCGCTTCGCGCCAACTGAAACGTGAAAAACCCGGCTTTCGGAACACCGGATCGGAGAAAACACGTTCGAGCGGCGGCGCATTCGTCCGCTTCGTGCCTTGAAGGCCCCGTCGGTAATCCTGACCGGAGCCGCGCAAGGCGCCTTGAGGCATCGTAGCGGATCGGGTCGGAAATTGCCCGCAGCGCAGCAAGCGCCGCGAGGGTTTCCGGTCGCGCACGGCAACAAACAACCGCTGGGGAGACCGCAAGTCTTCCCGGTTCATAGAGACAAAAAGCGCTCCCGCTTCGTCGTGAGAGACGCGCAACCAGGACGGCGCCGGACCGGCGCATCGCGCCACCGTCGTCCGCCGATCGGATTTTTCCGGTCTTTCCGCACGCAGCTCTTCGCCGCGTGCCGCAGGGTCACCTGCGAGGTATGCGCCTGTCGCGCCGTCCGCGGTAGAGCGCATCAAGGACTACGAAATGAAGCGTATGTTGATCAACGCAACTCAGCGTGAGGAGTTGCGTGTGGCCATCGTCGACGGCCAGTCGCTGTTCGACCTCGATATCGAGATTCCGTCGAAGGAACAGAAAAAGGCCAACATCTACAAGGGCCGCATCACCCGCGTCGAACCTTCGCTGGAAGCCTGCTTCGTCGAATACGGCGGCGAGCGCCACGGCTTCCTCCCGCTCAAGGAAATCGCGCGCGAATTCTTCACCCCGGGCGTCGACCACAATCGCGCCGGCATCCGCGAACTGCTCAAGGAAGGCCAGGACGTCATCGTCCAGGTCGAAAAAGAAGAGCGCGGCAACAAGGGCGCGGCGCTGACGACGTTCATCTCGCTCGCCGGCCGCTACATGGTGCTGATGCCGAACAACCCGCGCGCCGGCGGCGTGTCGCGCCGCATCGAAGGCGAAGACCGCGCGAACCTCAAAGAGGTGCTCGACCACCTGAAGTGCCCGGACGACATGGGCCTCATCATCCGCACCGCCGGCATGGGCCGCGACGCGGAAGAACTGCAGTGGGACCTCGACTATCTCCTGCAGCTGTGGAAGGCGATCTCGGAAGCCGCGACCTCGCGCCCGGGACCGTTCCTGATCTACCAGGAATCGAAACTCATCATCCGCGCGCTGCGCGACTACCTGCGCAACGACATCGGCGAAATCCTCATCGACCACGAGGATCTCTACTCCGACGCGCGCGACTTCATGCAGCAGGTGATGCCGAACAACCTGCGCAAGCTCAAGCTCTACCGCGACACGACGCCGCTGTTCTCGCGCTTCCAGATCGAAACGCAGATCGAAAACGCGTTCGAGCGCAACGTGCGTCTGCCGTCGGGCGGCTCGATCGTGATCGACCAGACCGAAGCGCTGACCGCGATCGACATCAACTCGGCGAAAGCGACGAAGGGCGGCGACATCGAGGAAACCGCGTTCAACACGAACCGCGAGGCGGCGATCGAGATCGCGCGCCAGCTGCGCATTCGCGACGCCGGCGGCCTGATCGTCATCGACTTCATCGACATGGACAGCCCCAAGCACCAGCGCGAAGTCGAGGAAACGCTCAAGGACGCGCTCAAGCTCGACCGCGCGCGCGTGCAGCTCGGCCGCATTTCGCGCTTCGGCCTCATGGAAATGTCGCGCCAGCGCCTGCGCCCGAGCCTGGGCGAATCGACCCAGATCGTCTGCCCGCGCTGCACCGGCCACGGCCGCATCCGCAGCGTCGAGTCGCTGTCGCTGTCCGCGCTGCGCCTCGTCGAAGAACACGCGATGAAGGACAACACCGGCCAGGTGCTGGTGCAGGCGCCCTCGACGGTCGCCAACTACCTGCTCAACGAAAAGCGCCGCCAGGTCAGCGAGATCGAACAGCGTCACGACGTGGCGGTGATCATCGTCGCCGACGAGAAGCTCGAAACGCCGCATCTTGAAATCCAGCGCCTGAAGGCCGCCGACATCGGCGACAACCAGCGGCCGAGCTACGACCGCCTGACGCCGATCGTCACGACGCCGCCGCCGCAGGTGGCGCAGCCGAGCGCCGAACCGGAACGGCCGGCCGTGAGCCGCGTCGTGCCGGCGAGCCCGGCGCCGCTGCGTCCCGAATCCGAGCAGGACGACGACGAAGCGCCGAAGCCGGCAGCGGCGCCGCGCAAGGCCGCGGCGACGGCGCCGCGCGCTCCTGCGCCGGGCTTCTTCGAACGCATGTTGTCGTGGTTCCGCAAGCCGGCGCACCCGCCGGTCGCGGCGCCGCAGCCCGCCAAGCCCGAGCCCCGCCCGGCCGGCGGTGGCCGCAACGAACAGCGCGACCAGCGCGGTCGTCCGGGCCGCGACGGCCGCGGCGATCGCGACAACCGTGGCCGCGACCAGCAGCGCGGCGGTCGCGACGGCAAGCCGCGCGACGATGCGCAGAAACCGCGCGACGGCGCGCAGCAGCAGGGCAAGCCGCAGCAGCAACAGCGCCCGCCGCAGGAACCGCGTCCGCCGAAGCCCGAACGCCCGCAGTCCGAGCGTCGCCCGCAAGGCGACAAGCCGCAGACCGACAAGCCGCAGGGCGAGCAGCGCCAGCCGCGTCCGGATCGCCAGGGCGAGCCGCGCGGCGACCAGCGCATGACGACCCCGCCGCCGCCGTCCGCCGAACGTCCGGCGAAGCCGACGCCGGTACCGCCGTCCGCCGCGCCGGTCGCACCGGCGGCCGCCGCCGAAACGGCACCGGTCGCAAAGATTCCGGGCACCGATGCCGGTGCCATCGCCGCAGCCGCCGATGCGAGCGTCGCCGCCGCGAAGCCGGCCGTGCCGGCAACGAGCACCGACGGTGCGCCGGTCACCGATGAGGCGCGCGAAGGCAGCCGTCGTCGCCGCGGTCGTCGCGGCGGCCGCCGCCGTCGCCGCAACGAGGGCGGTGTCGAATCCGCCGACGGCGTGAACGCCGATCTCGATATCGATTTCGACGACGAGGAAGGCGAAGGCGACAACGACGCGGCGAGCGGCGGCAAGCCCGCGCAGACGGCCGCAGCGCCGAAGCCGGTTGAAGCCGTGACGCCGGCCGCGCCGAAGCCGGTCGAGGCCGCGACGCCGGCCGCTGCGCCGGTCGCACCGAAGCCGGTCGAGGCCGTGACGCCGGCCGCTGCGCCGATCGCGCCGAAGCCGGTTGAAGCCGCTACGCCGGTCGCCGCGCCGATCGCGCCGAAGCCGGTTGAAGCCGCGACGCCGGTCGCCGCGCCGGTCGCACCGAAGCCGGTCGAGGCCGCGACGCCGGTCGCCGCGCCGATCGCGCCGAAGCCGGTCGAGACCGCGACGCCGGCCGCTGCGCCGGTCGCACCGAAGCCGGTCGAGGCCGCGACGCCGGTCGCGCCGAAGCCGGTCGAAGCCGCGACGCCGGCCGCCGCGCCGATCGCCCCGAAGCCGGTCGAAGCCGCGACGCCGGCCGCCGCGCCGATCGCGCCGAAGCCGGTCGAAGCCGTGACGCCGGTCGCTGCGCCGGTCGCCTCGAAGCCGGTCGAAGCCGCGACGCCGGCCGCCGCGCCGATCGCGCCGAAGCCGGCCGAAGCCGCGACGCCGGCCGCCGCGCCGATCGCCCCGAAGCCGGTCGAAGCCGCGACGCCGGCCGCTGCGCCGATCGCACCGAAGCCGGTCGAAGCCGCGACGCCGGTCGCTGCGCCAATCGCGCCGAAGCCGGTCGAAGCCGTGACGCCGGTCGCTGCGCCAATCGCGCCGAAGCCGGTCGAAGCCGCGACGCCGGTCGCTGCGCCGAAGCCCGTCGAAGCCGCGACGCCGGTCGCTGCGCCGATCGCGCCGAAGCCGGTCGAAGCCGCGACGCCGGAACCGAAGCCGTCCGACGCCGCCGAATCGCGCGGTCCGACCGCAAGTCAGCTCTCGTTGACGATGCCGGAACCGAAGCCCGCGCCGGCCGCTGCGCCGTCTCCGACGGTCCAGGCGCCGGCCGCCGCGCCGACGCCGGCCGCCAAGCCGGTGTCCGCGCCGATCGAAAACTTCGAGGCGCCGCCGCACGGCACGAGCATCCGCCAGGCCGTGCATTCGGCGCTGCACACGCCGCCCGCAACGCCGGTGCCGGCCGAGAAGCCGGCAGCGAAGCCCGAGGCCGACGCGCCGCCGGCACCGACCGACGGCGAGCCGAAGTAAGACGCGACCGCGACCGGCTTCGAACCGAGCCGGTCGTCGCGTCTTGAGATTCCGGAAAGTTCTGACCGAACGCGGCGCCGTATGCGCCGCGTTCGTCGTTTCAGGGGCTTCGTTTGCGACGCGCCGACTGGTGGCCTGCAACAGACAAATCGAAAGTAGCTCGCTCGTCCTGGCCGCGCATGACTTGCTGCTCACTCAGCCAATAGCTTGTGCTCGGCTTCGCTCCGCAGCGGCGTCCTGCACGATGCGTCCTTCGCGATCCCTCTTCCGATTTGTCGGTTGCAGACCACTAGCCATTCAATCGCGCGGCTTGCGCTGCGTACCGTTCGCGGTTTCGCATGCGCTGCCCGGGTCGAGCAGTCCGTGTAATTGTGCAAGATGTGCCAATGCAACGACGTTGTCGATATCGAGCTTCGCGAAGATGTTCGCCTTGTGCGTCGAAATCGTCTTGTTGCTGATGCGCAGGTGGCGTCCGGTCGTCAGCGCGTCGTCGCCCTGTGCGAAGCGTATCGCGACCTCGAGCTCGCGCTTGCTCAACGCATCGAACGGCGAACCGCCGGTGCCGGTAACCGCCTCCATCGCCAGCTGCTGCGCGATCGACGCGGCGAGATAGCGCCGGCCGTCGGCGACCTGCCGTATCCCCTGCAACAGTTCGTCGTCGGAACAGGCCTTGGTCACGTAGCCTGCCGCTCCGGCTTCGAGCAGACGGCGCGGAAACGGCGAATCGCCGGCGACGGTCACGATGACGATGCGCGTACGCAGGTCGGCCTTGCGCGCGCGCTCGGTCACCTCGATGCCAGTGAGGCACGGCATGTGCAGGTCGAGCAGCGCAACGTCGGGTTCGAGCTTCTTGAGCAGCGCGAGCCCCGCCTCGCCGTCGCCCGCTTCGCCGACGATCTCGAAGCCGCCGGCCTTCTCCAGAATCAGGCGCAGACCCGTACGCATCATCGCGTGGTCGTCGATCAGTGCCACCGAAATCACGTCGTTACCTCCAGACCCCTCGCGCCACGCTACGTAACAGGTGTTACGAAGGCAACAAGATTTGCCAGGAGCGAGCGTACGGTACGGCGCAGTCCTCAACCAAATCCACGGTCGCATAGGGCGCGCATGGAGCGGCGACGATCACTGCGTTATCCTTGCCAGCTGCTGCGGAGCGCAGATTCAGGTTCCGGCGAATGCCAACTCGCTGTAGTCGTGCGATTCGCTAGCATTGGTCGAGCGCGACGCGTGCAGATGCGGTTGCAACGGAGAGATGGCCGAGCGGTTTAAGGCAGCAGTCTTGGGACTGCCGTGGGTTCATGCCCACCGTGGGTTCGATTGATTCGTCGGGAAAGAATCAAGACGGCCGCAGGGCCGGCCCCTCGCGCAGCGAGGGGTGAGGCCCAGGGATGGGCCGAACAATCCCACCGGCAACGGTTGCGTCGAGTTCGAAAGCGGATGCGGTTACAACGGAGAGATGGCCGAGCGGTTTAAGGCAGCAGTCTTGAAAACTGCCGTGGGTTCATGCCCACCGTGGGTTCGATTGATTCGTCGGGAACGAATCAAGACGGCCGCAGGGCCGGCCCCTCGCGCAGCGAGGGGTGAGGCCCAGGGATGGGCCGAACAATCCCACCGGCAACGGTTGCGTCGAGTTCGAAAGCGGATGCGGTTACAACGGAGAGATGGCCGAGCGGTTTAAGGCAGCAGTCTTGAAAACTGCCGTGGGTTCATGCCCACCGTGGGTTCGAATCCCACTCTCTCCGCCACCTTGTTTGAGTGCAGCCCAAGTCCCCGAAGAGCTTGAGAAGTCCAGGGGCACGGGCGATTCCAAAGCCCCGATTTTTGCTCTAGAGCAACCTCGCGAAAAGGCAAGCTCAAGGACCCATGACAATCCTGACTGTCCTCAGCGCAAACCGCTTCCTGCTGCTCCGCCGGACGATCGTCTGCGTCCTTGCCGGACTGCTGATCGTCTATCACTGCACCGTCCTCTACGATCTTTATCTGGGCGTCGGCAACCATGACGGGCTGTACGACAGGACAGCGAACGGCACGCCAAAATCCTACGAGTACATCCAGTCGGCGCTCCGCTTCGTCATCATCGCCGGCCTGACGCTGGTCGCGTGCGGCATCCGCCGCGCCCTATGGGTGATGTGGGCGGGCATCGGCGCACTGGTTGCAACCCACTACTGGGCGCATTTTGGCGACATCCCCGTCGCCTTTACCGCAGGGCGTCATCCGCTGTCCTACCTGAAAGGCTTCATTTTTCCGACGGTCATCACGCTGTTGACGCTGCTGCCATCCCGGCCGACCGGCAGCCGTTAATGCGGCGCTTTCTGAACCGAGCCGCCCCGATACCACCGCTGAGCGATGCGGGCGGCGCATCGATGAAGTCGCTTCATCCCACGATCAAAGCCATCGGGCTCGCGCAATGATCGACCCTCGTTCGCACGGCTTGAATCCCGTGCGTGGTCGTGCACCTGCGCTACCACGCTTTCGGCCTTGAGAGTCGGGCGCCCTACCTCCCGCCCGCTTCCCCGAACACCAACGCCTGATGCACCGCCGCCCCGGCCAGCACCCCGTCGGCCGAGGCGAACGTCGCATTGTGCATCGGCCGCGCGATGTCGCCCGCCGCGTACACGCCCGCGACGCTCGTCATCCGCATCGCGTCTGTGCGGATCACCGGGCCGAACGGCCCGTCCTCGAGCTCGCAGCCGAGCTGCCCGGCAATCGCACTGCGCAGGCGCGTGCGCGGCGCGAGATACAACGCCGCGATCTCGACGAAGCGTCCGTCGGCGAGTCGCACGCCCGCCAGATCCGGCGCCTCGCCTTCAAGGCCGACGATCGGCGCCGCTTCGATCGCTACCTTGCGCGCAGCCAGCCGTGCGCGCGTCTCGTCGTCCGGCAGCGCACCGCCGTGGAGAAAGAATGTCGTCGGTCCCCATTCGGGAATCAGCGCGGCCTGATGCGCCGAGGCCGCCAGAACGCTCAGCACGCCGAGCGGACGATCGAGAAACTCGTAGCCGTGGCAATACGGGCAATGCAGCACCGATTTGCCCCAGCGCTCCCGGATGCCGGGGATATCGGGCAAGCCGTCGTCGAGGCCGAACGCGAGCACGAGTTTCTTCGCCGGCAACGCATCGCCGCCGGCCGTCGCGACGACGAAGCCGTCGCGGTCGGCGCTCGCGGCTGTCGCCTCGGCGTCGACGAACCGCACGCTCGGATACGCGGCGACCTTCTCGCGCGCGTTCGCGATCATCTCGCGGGGTGGCATGCCGTCCTGGCCGAAGAAGCCGTGCGACGCCGCGGCAAACCGGTTGCGCGGCGTGCCGGTATCGAGCACGCACACCGAGCGGTTCGCACGCGCGAGCTGCATTGCCGCCGAGAGGCCGGCATAGCTGCCGCCGACCACGATTGCGTCATAGCGCATGCGTCTGTTCCTCGATCGTCTGGCCGCGCTCGGCGAGGCGGCGATTGAAGTCGGCGGACAACGCGGCCAGCGTCACGGCCGCGAGGTGGGACTGGAAAATCGTCTCGGCCTCGCGAAAAGCGCCGTCGAGCGCGCGGTTGACCGATTGTTCGACGAGGCAATGCGGCATCTGCGTGCGATGACTCATCGCCACGAGCGTCGGCTCGCCGACCGCCTTGTAGATATCGGCCAGCGTGACCGTCGCCGGATCGCAGGCGACCGCCCAGCCGCCGCCGTGACCCTTCGCCGACGTGACGAAGCCCTGGTCGCGCAGGCCGGCCATCACTCGCCGCACGACGACGGGATTGGTTCCCATCACCCGCGCGAGCTGCTCGGAGGTCGCCGGCGCCTTCATGCCGAGCATGTGCAGCAGGACGTGCAGGACGCCTGAAAGTTTGCTGTCGCGTTTCATGGAACTAATTATGTTGCATGAAATCGAAATTGCAAGGGCTCATGCGACCGGCGCTGCATCGCGCGACGGTCTTGCCATGCGGGTCGCTTGCACGAACGGACTCGGCAGCGCTTTTTTTATTGATAAATAGCTGACAATTTCTACACATGACGGTTCGCCCGCCCGCGTTCGCCTGGCGCGTACGTCGACGCTTCGGTTTCGCCGAGCCGCCGTCATGTATTTGCCATGATCGCCTACGCGAACCTCTCCGGCGATTCGCCGATCGTCGCCTACCGCTGCGGCGCCGACTACATCGACGTCGCGTTTCGCGATGCCGGCGTCTACCGCTATACCCGCGCGAGTGCCGGCGCACACCGCGTCGCCGCAATGAAACGCCTGGCGGCGGCCGGACGCGGACTGGCCGCGTTTATCGCCCGAGAGGCGCACGACCGCTACGCCGAAAAGCGGGACTGAACGCGCCGCGTCCGCGAAACGTCGCTAGGTCGATGCGCCGATTACAGCTGTAACTTCATACAGTCCTTACAGCTGTAACGTACACTCCTGTACAAGTTTTTTTTGCGATGATAGATTCGATGCACATCTCGGAGCTGGTTCAACGCCGCAGACGAAGGAACTTTGCATCGCCGCGCACGGCGATGCGGAGCGGTTCGAGACGCTTTCGACCCGTGCCTTGAGTCGGCGTCACCGACCAGACGGGGGGCACTGATGCAAAAACGGAAAATCGCCGTGGTCGGCCTCGGCGACGATGCAACTCACGCGTTCCAGTCGATGCTCAAAATCCTCGACGGACGAGCCGCCGCTGCGTGGGAACTGTCTACACCGGAACGGGCCGAAGTGCTGATGGCCGGCGCCCATTCCAACGAACCGGCAATCGCGCATTGGGCGCGCACCGACAAGCCGATGATCGCCGTCTACGAGGGCGGCTCGGTCCGACCCGTCGGCACGCATACGCTGTGTCATCCGTTTCGCGTGATGCAACTGCTCGGCGTGCTCGACGACATCGAACGCGCGCTCGTGACGCCTGTGCGCACAGCGCCGCCGGTCGAGCAGTTGCACCCGGGCTGGGCATTCGCCGAATCGCTGCGACGCCTCACGCGCTGCACCGCGACGGGCCGGCTGTACGCGAGCGCCAGCGCGTTCGGAACGCTGTTCGTCAAGGACGACCTCTCGGCCTACTTCATCGGCGCGGATCTATGGCCGCAGTTCACGCAGCGCCACGTCGAACTGTCGGCGCTGGAAGGCACGGCCGAGCGGGCGCCGGAAGGCCACGCGCGCCGGCCGGTACTGGAACTGGCGTGGTTCAGCGGCCTGAACGGGCCTGCCGGCCTCGCACCGTGGCTCGATCGCCGCGCCGGCCACCGCCTGCGCCGTTGGCCGGATTTCGGCCTCGTGCGCGGCACGCGCGACCAGTTGGCGCTGTCGGCGGCGTTGTCGCAAAACGCACTCACGCTCGAACAGCTCGCGCAGACGACGCGACAGCCGCAAGCGCAGGTCGAGCGGTTTCTCAACGCCTGCTCCATGGCGGGCATCCTCGCGAGCGCGATCGACGCGACGGCGCCGGCGCCGGTCGCTCCGCCGCCGTCGCGTTTCGGCAATCTGATACGCGGACTGCGCCAGCGCCTGGGATTGTCCGAATGAGCGGCGCCGACAGCGAATTCAAAATCGTCTTCACCGGGCCGATGGGCGTCGGCAAGACGACCGCGATCGCGGCAATCAGCGACGAAGCGCCGGTGTCGACCGACGTGTTCAACACCGACCGCGAAGCCTTCGACAAGGCGCTCACGACCGCCGGTCTCGACTACGGCCACATCGCACTCGACGACGGCACCGCGGTGCGCCTGTACGGAACGCCGGGCCAGGCGCGCTTCCGCTTCATGTGGGACATCCTGGGCCTGAACGCGGCCGGGGTGATCGTATTGATCGATGCGTCGCAGTCGGACGCGCTCGTCCAGCTCGATCACTTCGTCGACGCGTTCGGCAGCGGCAAACGTACGCCGATCGTGATCGGCGTCGGCCGTCTCGATCACGCCGGCGCGCCGCCGCTCGACGCGTTCTCGCAGCGGCTGGAAACGCGCGGCCTGACGCTGCCGGTGTTCGGCGTCGACGTGCGCCGCCGGCCCGACGTGCTGCTGCTGGTCGACACCCTCCTGTGCCTCATCGAAACCGCCGACCCGACGAGACTCACCGCATGAGCGCAGCGCCGCGTTTCGGAAAAGTCGCCACCGGAGTGGCGCAGAAGCAGCTCGAAGCCTTCGGCCAGTCGACGCCCGGCGTCGTCTCGGCGGTGCTGCTGTCCGCCGACGGGTTCGAAGTCGCTTCGCTGCAGGTCGGCAAGAGCGGCGCCGAACGGCTCGCGGCGATGGGCAGCTCGCTCGGCGCGATCGGCTCTGCTATCGCCAAGGAAGCCGGCATCGTCGAATGCAATCGCATGATCATCGAGGCCGACAGCGGCACGGTCGTGATCATGCACGTGCCCGACGCGAAACCGCCGATGTCGCTCGCAATCGTCGCGAACGGCGCGTCGGTGCTCGGGCAGCTCCTGTGGGCCGCGCGCAACTGCTGCAGCGCAATCGGACGTGCCTTTCGCGAATAGAACGAGCCCGGGCGTCGCACCGCGCCCGGGTTCGCGCAGCATCGACCGGTGCGCCGTTTCCTACGAAGGAGAAGTCCCGTGGCCAATATCAACGAAAGCCTTGCGAACCTGCTGCAGGCCGACGGCGCGCTGTGCGCGGCGCTCGTCGACGCGAACAGCGGCATGACGCTCGGACGCATCGGCAGCGGTCTGGATCTCGATCTCGCGGCGGCCGGCAATACCGAGGTCGTACGCGCGAAGATGAAGACGATGAAGAGCCTCGGGCTCGCCGACAGCATCGAAGACATCCTCATCACGCTCGGCAAGCAATATCACATCATTCGCCCGATCGCCGCCAAGCCGGGATTGTTCCTTTATCTCGTTCTGGACAAGGCGAAATCGAATCTCGCGCTCGCGCGGCGCAACTGTCAGGACGCCGAGGCGTCGCTGGTCGTCTGAATCCCGCGACCGTCCGGCACCACCGACCACACGCTGCAGGCTTCGCTGTCGCGCATGCGGCGCGCGGTCGCTCGCGCCAGCGACGACCGCGCGCCGCGACGCGAACGCGGCAAGACAGGTAACTGCCGGAGGTCCGCGGCTCGTCCGCACGATCACCAGCGATAGCGCGCGGTCGCGCTGACCTGGCGCTCGTAGCCGTAGTAGCACCACGTATTGCTGTTGCAGACCGACACGTAATTCCTTGTCGAGCAGGTTGCTCGCGTTGAGCTGCAGGCGCCAGCGTTCGAGGTCGTAGTGCAGCGCGGCGTCGAAGAGCGTGTAGCCCGGCGTCTCCCACTGGTTGTAGATGTCGCCGAAATGGCGACCGACGTAGCGCACGCCGCCGCCGAAGCCGAATCCGGCGAGCGCGCCTTGCGTCAACGTGTAGTCGAAGCCGGCCGACGCCTGCTGCCGCGGCACCAGCGCCACCTTCTTGCCGAGCGACGGCAGGTCGGTGGTGCGGGTCACTTCCGAATCGGTGTACGTGTACGCGCCGTAGACCGACAGGCCCGGCCCCAGGTTCCAGCGCCCTTCGAGCTCGATGCCCGACAGCTTCGTCTCGCCCCGCTGCACCTGGTGCAGCGTGTGGCTCGGGTCGATCGTCTTGGAATTTTTCTGCGTGATTTCAAACGCCGCGAGTGTGACGAGCCCGTCGGCGCCGGCCGGCTGGAACTTGACGCCGGCCTCGACCCGGTCGCCCGTCGCCGGTTCGAACGGCCGGCCGGCGAAGTCGCTGCCGACGGTCGGCTGGAACGACTGCGAGTACGACGCGTACGGCGCGAAACCGCTGTCGAACAGATAGCTCACGCCGACGCGGCCGGAGGCCTCGTCGTCGGACTGCGACGCGCTCGTGCGCGCGATGAGATCGTCGGTGTCGGTATCGACCCGGTCCTTGCGCACGCCGAGCATCACGATCCGGCGATCGATCGAAAGCTGATCCTGCGCGTAGACGCCGAGCTGCTTCTGCACCTGGTCGGTGTGGCTCGTGTACGCGGGTATCGTCACCGGCGTGCCGTACACCGGATCGAAAGAGCGCGGCGCGCGCGGTTCGGCGTCGGAACATCGGAGGGCCTCTGGCAATGGCGGTTCGTGCGCGGCTTTCCCGCACGTCGGACCGCGGCGGTTGACGGCGGCAGGTTATCTCAAATAGTAATGCTTCTCACTTGCTTTAAATCGATCCGGCTTCTCGCCGGGCGCGTCCCGGGAGCCGGCCCCGATACGCGCTAAAGTCGGCCTTTGGTTCAATGCACCGATCGATGCCGAATCCGACCGCCGACACGTTCCGACCGACACCGCACCCGTGGCTGGCGCTCGCCGCCGCGCTGATCGCGATCAAGCTCGTCGCCGGCATTGCCGATCCCACGGTCCGCTTCTTTCTCGGCGATTCGGAAAGCTATCTGCACGCGGCGCTGACCGGCTGGGTTCCGCCGGACCGCTCGTTCCTCTATCCGATGTTTGTGCGCGTCGGGGCAGTCGCGTTCGGATCGCTGACGGCGCTCGTCGCCGCGCAGTCGCTGTGCGGCGTCGCGACCGCGCTCCTGTGCGCGCGCATCGCCGTCGACCTCGGCGTCGCGTTCCGCTACGCGGCGCTGGCGGCGGCGATCATCGCGCTCGAACCGGCGCAGTTGTTCTACGAACGCATGGTCATGGCCGAAAGCCCCGGCACGCTGTGCCTCGTGACCACGATCGCCTGCGGCATCGCGTACGCGCGCCGGTGCGACTGGCGCTGGCTCGTGCCGATGGCGGTCGCGGGTGCGGCAACCGTCGCGCTGCGCATGAGCCTGCTGCCGGTCGTGCTCGGCTTCGCGCTCGTACCGCCGTTCGCGGCGCTGTTCGCGCGCAAACGCCCGTCATGGCCCCGCCTCGCGCTGCATGCGGCTGTAGCGCTCGTGGCGACCGCGTTCGCGCATGCCGGCTATCAGCGCCTGTACGGCCATGTCGCGCAAACCGAGCCGACGTATCTGCGCGCGAGCGGCACGTTCCGCCTCGGCCTCGTCGCACCGCTGGTCAAACCCGAACACCTCGAACGCTACGGCGTCTCGCGCGACGTTCTCGCAACGCTCGGGCCGGACCTGCGCAACCCGCTGCTGCGCGAACAGCAGCTGTGGCTGCCCGACGGCCTGATCCACACGCTCAAGCGCGAACTCGGCGACGAGCGCGCCGAAGTCGTCGCGCGCAAGATCGCGGCGCGCGCGCTGCGCGAGAACATTCCGGGCTTTCTCGCGATGCAGGCCGGCAGCATGACCGACTATTTCGTGCGCACCGTCACGGCGCCGCGTCTGGAAGACGACGTCGGCACGCGACCGCTTTCCGACGACATTCGCAATGCCGTCCGCGAAAGGCTCGGCCACGACGCGAGCCGCACGCACGCGACGTTCAACCCGGTCGCGCGGTACTTCATCGCCGCGGCGCCGCCGTGGCTGACGTTCTGTCTGTTTGCGCTCGCACCGCTCGCCGTCGCGGCGCTCGTACGCAGCCCGCGCGAATACCGGGCCGCGTCGCTGGCGTTCGCGCTCGCCACGTGCGGCCTCGTGGCCGGACACTTTCTGTTTTCGCACATCGTGTCGTTCCGCTACCTGCATCCGTTCGCGCCGCTCGCGCTCGTCGCGATCGCGGCCGCATTCACGCGTCGCGGCGATAGATCCACCAGCGCGACGATGCGTAATTGACGACGAGACCGGCAACCGACCCGGCCGCGACGCCGAGTTCGGGGTACGTGCGCACGATTTCGACAAACGTATACAACAACGCATACGTGCCGTAGTTCACGACGAAGCCGCCGGTCATCGCGGCGAGATAGCGCGCCCATTCGCCGAGAAGCCCGTAGCGGCGCACGCCGCGAAACGTGTTGTGGCGATTGAACAGCCAGGTCGCGGTCGCCGCGCACAGGAACGAGAACACGCGCGCGAGGTACGCGTTTGCGGCGAACGCGGAAATCAGGAGGCGCAGCACGCCGGCGTCGACGAGAAAGCCGATCACGCCGCCGATGCAGAACAGAAGAAACTGCGGCACGGCGCTACTCCCCGCCCGGCGTCGGCTGCGCCAGATACGCGAGCATCTTCGTCTCGCGCCGGCCGCGCGTGACCGTGTCGAGCACGAGCCCGGCGAACAGCGACAGCGCGGCCGAGAGCATCAGGCCGGTCGACAGGATCGCGGTCGGAAAACGCGGCACGAGGCCGGTGTGCGCGTAGGTCACGAACAGCGGAATCGCGAGCGCGACCGACGTAAGCGCGAGCAGCGCGGCGATGATCGAATAGCACGCCAGCGGCCGTTCGGCCGCGAACAATCGCACCATCGTCGAGACGATGCGCACGCCGTCGCGTACGGTCGACAGCTTGCTGTGCGAGCCTTCCGGCCGCTCCTTGAACGGCGTGGACATCTCGCCCACTGCCATCCGCAGCTCTAGCGCGTGCACGGTCAGCTCGGTTTCGATCTCGAAGCCCGACGACAGCACCGGAAACGACTTGGCGAAGCGGCGCGAGAACACGCGGTAGCCGGTGAGGATGTCCGAGCAGTTGCGACCGAACAGCCGCGACAGGAAGCCGCTGAGCAGGCGATTGCCGAACGCGTGGCCGGGCCGGTGCACGCCGGTGTGGATCGGCTCGCGCACACCGACGACCATGTCCAGACGTCGTTCGAGCAAAGTTCCGACGAGCCGCGGCGCGCTCGCCGCGTCGTACGTGTCGTCGCCGTCCACCATCACGTACGCATCGGCGTCGACGTCGGCGAACATGCGCCGCACGACGTGACCCTTGCCCTGCAGCTCGACGCGCCGCACGATCGCGCCGGCCTGCGCGGCCACGGCGGCCGTCGCGTCGCGCGAGTTGTTGTCGAACACGAAGACCTGCGCGCCAGGCAGCGCCGCGCGGAACGCCGCGACTACCGCGCCGATCGCGATAGCCTCGTTAAAGCAGGGAATCAGAACCGCGACACGCACGGCGCCCGCGGTCATCGTCACGCCCCGAACAGCGCCGTCATCGCCTTGCGGTTCGGGCGCTCGATCACGCCGCGCTCGGTGACGATCGCGTCGATCAGCGAGGCCGGCGTCACGTCGAACACGGGATTCCACGCGTTCGCGCCTTCGACGACGGTGCGCGTGCCCGCAACGCCCAGGAGTTCGGCCGGATCGCGCAGTTCGATCTCGATGCCGGCGCCATCCGGCGTCGCCATGTCGACCGTCGACGACGGCGCGACGACCATGAACTTCACGCCGTGGTGCTTCGCGGCGATCGCGAGCTGGTACGTGCCGATCTTGTTCGCGGTGTCGCCGTTCGCGGCGATGCGGTCGGCGCCGACGATCACCCACTGCACGGCGCCCGAACGCATGAGATACGCGGCGGCCGAATCGGCGATCAGCTGCGCCGGTATGCCGTCCTGCACGAGTTCCCACATCGTCAGTCGCGCGCCCTGCAGCCACGGCCGCGTTTCGCCGGCGTACACCTTGGAAATCTTTCCGCCGGCGACGCCGGCACGAATGACGCCCAGCGCCGTGCCGAAGCCCGCGGTCGCGAGCGAACCGGTATTGCAATGCGTCAGCACGCCGCCGCCCGACAGCAGCGCCGCGCCGAGCTGGCCCATGTGCCGGTTCGCGGCGAGGTCTTCGTCCTGGATCGCACGGGCCTCGTCGGCGAGCCTGCCGGCGTCGGCGCCCGCGTCGATCGCGCGCTGCATGCGTTCGAGCGCCCACATGAGATTGACCGCCGTCGGCCGCGACGCGCGCAGCTGCGTGATCGCCTCGGCGAGAAGCTCGGGCGCCTGCTGCGCCGCGAGCACGACGCCCCACGCCGCGGCGATGCCGATCGCGGGCGCGCCGCGCACGACGAGATCCCTGATCGCCTGCGCGACGTCGGCCGCGCTGCGGCAGTCGACGAACACGGTCTCGAACGGCAGCCGGCGCTGGTCGAGCAGGCGCAGATGATCGCCGTGCCAGTGCACGGCCCGCACGGTGTCGTAGCGGTCCAGGTCGTTCATGGGCGTTCCCTCATTCGCAATGGCAAAGGATACCGCAGGGCCGCGTCGCGCTCACTCGCGCACGGCCGCGGCCTCGCCGGTCTGCACGTTCCACAGCGCCGCGTACACGCCGCCGTGGCGCACGAGATCGCCGTGGCGCCCGCGCTCGACGATGCGGCCGTTCTCGACGACGACGATCTGGTCGGCGTACACGATGGTCGACAACCGATGCGCGATCACGATCACCGTGCGCTGGTGCGCCAGGCGCGCGAGCGAGCGCTGGATCGCCGCTTCGGTGTCGTTGTCGACCGCGCTCGTCGCCTCGTCGAGCAGGAGGATCGGCGGGTCCTTGAGCAGCGCGCGCGCGATCGACAGGCGCTGGCGCTGGCCGCCCGACAGCTTCACGCCGCGCTCGCCGACCGGCGTGTCGTAGCCTTGCGGCAGCCGCATGATGAAGTCGTGCGCTTCGGCCGCCTTCGCCGCGGCGACGATGTCGTCGTCGCTCGCGCCGGCACGGCCGTAGGCGATGTTGTCGCGCACGCTGCCGTCGAACAGGAACACGTCCTGCGCGACCCAGCCGATCTGCGCGCGCAGCCACGCGAGCCGGTAGCGCGCGAGCGGTTCGCCGTCGAGCAGGATCTCGCCGACCGTCGGCTCGTAGAAGCGCAGCAGCAGCTTGATCAGCGAGCTTTTGCCGCCGCCCGTGGCGCCGACCAGCGCGACGGTCGTGCCGGCCGGCACGTCGAGATCGACGCCGTGCAGCACCGCCGCGCCGTTCGCGTACGCAAAATGCACATTGCGCAACGAAACCGCGCCGCGCGCAGGCTGCGCGGGCGCGAGCGTGCCGGTGTCGCGGATCTGCACGGGCGTGCCGAGCAGCGCGAGGATGCGCCGCGTCGACGCCATCGCGCGCTCGTACAGGTCGACCGTGTCGGCGAGCCTCGTGAGCGGCCACAGCAGGCGCTGCGTCAGGAACACGAGTACCGCGTAGAAGCCGGCCTGCAGATGGCCTTCGAGCACGAGCTGGCCGCCGCGCACGAACGTGCACAGAAAGCCGAACAGGATCGCCATGCGAATCAGCGGCACGAACGCGGAACTCAAGCGGATCGCGCGGCGGTTCGCGTCGACGTAGGCGCGGCTTTCGACGTCGAGCCGCGCCGATTCGCGCGACTCGGCCGCGAAGCTCTTGATCGTCGCGATGCCGGCGAGATTGTTCGCCAGGCGCCCGGACAGTACGGCCACCTTCTCGCGCACGACGTCGTAGCGCGGACCGGCTTTGCGCTGGAAATAGAACGCGCCCCACAGGATCACCGGAATCGGCGTGAACGCGAGCACCGCGATCTGCGGCGAGATCGCGAAGAACACCGCGCCGCAGGCGATCACCGTGACGACCACCTGGATCAGTTCGCTCGCGCCGCCGTTCAGAAACCGCTCGAGCTGGTTCACGTCGTCGTTGAGCACGGCGACGAGGCCGCCGCTGGAGCGGTCTTCGAAATAGGCCAGGTCGAGGTTCTGCACGTGCGCATAGGCGCTCGTGCGCAGCTCGTGCTGCAGCGTCTGCGCGAGATTGCGCCACAAGACGAGATAGGCGAACTCGAACACCGACTCGAACACCCAGATCGCGAGCGTCAGCGCGCCGAGCAGGTAGACTTGGTGCAGCGGGTCGGTGACCCCGAACCCGGCGACGAACGAGCCCTGGCCGCGCACGACGACGTCGATCGCGATGCCGATGAGTATCTCGGGCGCGACGTCGAACAGTTTGTTCGCGACCGAGCACAGGGTCGCGGCGACGAGGCGCGCGCGATGGGGACGCGCATAACGTATAAGCTGCCACAACGCAGCGAACGACGAGGTGGAAGATGGCATCGAGAAAGCCTAGCACGGAGATCCCCGCAAAACGCGTGTCGCCGCCGCCGGCCGAGCGCGATCGCGACGCGGAGTTCCAGGCGCTGCTGCGCACCGCGTGCCTGAAGGCCGCCGGCGTCGGCGCGCTGTCGGCGCTGGCCGGCGCGATTCCCGGCGCGGGCATCCTCTTGCGTTTCACGCTCGGCGAAATCGCCGACATGGCCGCGGTCAGCGCCATTCAGGAGTCGCTGATCGAAGACACGCTCAAACTCTACGACCTGCCGCTGCCCGACGCGCTGCGCAAGCCGCTGATCGCGCAGATCAGCGCGCTCGGCGTCGGCGCGAGCGTCAGCGTCGACGCGCTCGGCCGCCGTCTGTTCGCGCGCTACGGCGGCACGATCGGCGGCGGCGTGCTCGGCCGCGTGGCGCCCATCGCCGCCGTGCTGACCAGTGCGCTCGGCAACGCGTCGACGACGTACGCGATCGGGCGCCGCGCGCAGGCGTTCGCGAAGATCGGCGAAGTGCGGACCGACGGTCTCGCCGATGCGTTCCGCGCGTTCACCGGCGTCGACGAGCGCAAGGTGTGGGACTGGTCGGTCGCCGCGACGAAGGAAGCGCTCGGCAGCATCGGCAGCGTGCTCTCGCGCGTCGCCGCGCTCAATCCGTTCGCCGAGAAAACCGTCGAGGGCGAAGCCGACGACGCGCCGGCGCTGGAGAAGCCGCGTCGCGCCGCGAAGAAGGCCGCCGCGAAGACGACCGCCACGAAGAAACCGGCGGCGAAGAAACCGGCAGCGAAGAAGGCCGCGGCGAAGAACGCCACGAAAAAGGCGACCGCGAACAAGGCGGCGGCGACGAAGAAAACCGCGAAACGCGCCAAGGAATAGCCGCAAGGGACGCGTGCTAGAGTCGCCGCGCCCGTTCCAGGGAAGGACAGTCATGACGGTCAACGCAACGCTCGACACGTTTTTCGGCAAGCCCGTGCGCGACTTCAGCCACGGCGACCGCGTCGGCGATCCGCGCGCGGTCTACCGCCTGATGCAGGAATACGAAGCCGACGAGACGCAGGAAGAACTGCTCGCCGAATTTCTCGGGCAGACGAACCTCGCAACGCTCGACGCGCTCGTGATCGGCAGCTGGGCGAACGGACCCGAGGAATCGCCGGCCGGCTATCTCGAGGCGCTGATCGCGCGCCGCGCCGAACTGCCCGCGCTGCGCGCGCTGTTCGTCGGCGACATGACCTGCGAGGACTGCGAAATCTCGTGGATCATCCAGACCAACTACGCGCCGCTCCTGGCCGCGTTCCCGCAGCTCGAAACCCTGCGCATCCGCGGCGCCGAGCAACTCGTCGTACCGCCGTTCGCGCACGCGTCGCTGAAGGAGCTCGCGATCGAAACCGGCGGCCTGCCCGACGCGGTCGTCGCCGGCATTGCGCAGTCGACTCTGCCGCAGCTCGAACACCTCGAACTGTGGCTCGGCGACGAAAACTACGGCTTCGGCGGATCGATTGCGCCGTACGCCGACCTGCTGGCGCGCATCGACCCCTCGCGCCTCACGTATCTCGGCCTGCGCAACGCGACGATCAGCGACGAGATCGCCGAACACGTCGCGCGGCAGCCATGGCTCGGCCGTCTGCATACGCTCGATCTTTCCATGGGCACGCTCGGCGACCGCGGCGCGCTCGCGCTCGCGGCCAGTCCGCATATCGCGGGCCTGAAGCGCCTGGACGTGCGCCATCACTACATCGGCGACGCGGCGATCGCGAAGCTGCGCGCGCTGCCGCTCGAACTCATCATCGACGGCGCGGAGGAAGAAGACGACGGCGAACGCTACGTGCAAGTAAGCGAGTGATGCTCGCCGTCGGCGTCGTCGCCAATCGCCGCATCGCGCTGCTCGCCGGCGCCGTCGCCGCGCGCGGCGGGCGGTTTGCGGCGATCGACTGGAAGGAACTCCTGACCGACGCGGGCCTCGACCGGCTCGCGGGCGCCGCCGCGGCGCATCGCTGGTGCAAGTTCGATTCGCCGGGCGAGGACGCGACGCTGACCGACGCGCTGATCCGGCGCGGCTGGCGGCTCGACGGCGAGCGCGGGCCGCCGCCCGAACCGCTGCGGCACGGCGAGCTCGCATACGGACACTGGTGGTTTCTCGGCTTCGCCGACCTGCTGCGCCGCGCCGGCGAACGGCTCGCGGGCGTCGCGTCGCTGCGGCTCGTCAATCCGGCCGCCGACATTCTCGACATGACCGACAAATGGATTTGTCAACAACGCCTGGGCGCGGCCGGCGTCGCGGTACCCGAGCCGCTCGGCACGATAGAGGGATTCGGCGCGTTCGACGCGCGTCATCCGCCCGACGCCGCACCGCGCGTGTTCGTCAAGGCGCGCTACGGATCGTCGGCGGCCGGCGTGATCGCGCTGCAGCGCCATCGCGACGGCCGTCTCGTCGCCACGACCTCGGCGCGCATCGGCGACGACGGCCGCGTGTACAACCATCTGCGTGTCGCGCGTCACACCGACCGCGCGACGATCGCACGGCTCGTCGACCGGCTTGCGGCGCAGGGTGCGTACGCCGAGCGCTGGGTCGCCAAGCCGCGCACGCCGGCCGGCGCGGGTCTGTCGCACGACCTGCGCGTCGTCGCGTTCGGCGGCCGGCCGCGCCAGCGCATCGCGCGCATGAGCGCCACGCCGCTGACGAACCTGCATCTGGGCAACCGCCGCGCGGCGCCCGACTGGCACGGCGACGCCGAAAACGCGGCGCTCGACGGCGCGAGCGCCGCGGCGGCAAGCGCGTTCGCGCGCAGCCACTCGATCGGACTCGACATGATCGTGCGCGGCCGCGAAGCGATCGTCATCGAAGCGAACGCTTTCGGCGACCTCCTGCCCGGCCTCGTGCACGAAGGCCGCACGACCTACGACGACCAGGCATGGCTCGCCGCCGCCGATGAACGCTGACGCGATACCCGACATGCGCCGCATCGTCGGCGCACGCGACGTCGCATTCGTAACGCTCGACACGCTGCGCTACGACGTCGCGCAGGCGCAGTGGCGCGCCGGCGCGCTGCCCCACCTCGCTCGCCTGCTGCCCCCGACGGGATGGGAGCCGCGCCACACGCCCGGCACCTTCACCTACGCGGCGCACGCGGCTTTCTTTGCGGGCTTTCTGCCGACGCCGGTCGCGCCGGGCCTGCATCCGCGTCTGTTCGCGCTGCGCTTTCCCGGCAGCGAGACGACCGGCGAACGCACTTGCGTGTTCGACGACGCCGCGACGATCGTCGAAGGCTTCGCCGGGCGCGGCTACCGCACGATCTGCATCGGCGGCGTCGGATTCTTCAACCTGCAAGGCCCGCTCGGATGCGCGCTCGCCGCGCCGTTCGACGAAAAGTACTGGCGGCCCGAATTCTCGGTCGCCGCGTCGCGCTCGACCGACGCGCAGGTCGCGCTCGCGTGCGAGCGGCTCGCCGACCCGGCGCTCGCGGCGCGGCGCGTTTTTCTGTTTCTCAACGTATCGGCGCTGCACCAGCCGAACCGCCACTACGTGCCGGGCGCCGCGCACGACACGCTCGCCTCGCACGCGGCGGCGCTCGCGTACGTCGACACGGCGCTGGCACCACTGTGGGCCGCGCTGCGCCGCCGCGGCCCGGCGTTCGCGATCGTCTGTTCCGACCACGGCACGGCCTACGGCGAAGACGGCTACGAGGGTCACCGCCACGCGCATCCGACCGTTACGCACGTGCCCTACGCGCATTTCGAGATCGACGCATGACCCGGCTCGCCGACCGTCTGCGCGCCGGCGCCTATCAGGCCTACGCCTACGCGTATCCCCACAAGACCGCGTACCGCGACCTGCCCGCACCGGTCGACCTGGCCGCGCTGTGGGCCGGCGAAGATCGCGACAACCTGTTCGCTTATCTCCATGTACCGTTCTGCACGTATCGCTGCGGCTTCTGCAACCTGTTCGCGCTCGGGCGTCCGGCCGACGGTCTCGTCGAGGCGTACGTCGCGCAGCTCGAACGCCAGCTCGCCGTCGTCGGCGATGCGCTAGGCACGCATCGCGTCGTACGCTTCGCGATCGGCGGCGGCACGCCGAGCTATCTCGCGCCGGCGCAGCTCGCGCGCGTGTTCGACGCGGCGCAGCGGCATCTGAACGTCGACGTGGCGCACGTGCCGGCCGGCATCGAGGTGAGTCCGGAAACCGCGACGCGCGACAGACTCGCGGTCTGCCGCGACGCCGGCATCGACCGCGTCAGCATGGGCGTGCAGAGCTTCGTCGACGCCGAACTCGCCTCGCTCGTGCGGCCGGCGCAGCGCGACGAAGTCGTGCGCGCGATCGGCGACATCCGGGCGCTGCGCTTTCCCACGCTCAATCTCGACCTGATCTACGGCATCCCGGGCCAGTCGGCCGCGAGCCTCGTCGATTCGATCGGCAGCGCGCTCGCGTTCGCGCCCGAAGAACTGTACTTGTATCCGCTGTACGTGCGCGCCAAGACCGGGCTCGGCCGCCTCGAAGAGCGCCGCGGCGCCGCGACGGACACGCGCGGCGCGCTGTACGCCGTCGCGCGCGACGCTTTGCTCGGCGCCGGCTACACGCAGGTGTCGATGCGCATGTTTCGCGCGCCGCACGCCCCCGCGCAGGACGGCCCCGCCTACTGCTGCCAGAACGACGGCATGGTGGGCGTCGGCTGCGGCGCGCGTTCGTACACGCGCACGCTGCACTATTCCGACCACTACGGCGTCGCGCGCGCGAGCGTTTCGCAGATCCTCGAGCGCTACGTCGGCGCGCCTGCCACGAGCTTCGCGCAGGCGCGCTACGGCTATGCGCTCGACGCGGACGAGCAGCGCCGCCGCTACGTGATCCAGTCGCTGCTGACATGGCCGGGGCTCGACGAGCATGCGTACCGGATGCGGTTCGGCGGCACGGCGCCGGACGACCTGCCCCAACTGGCCGAACTGTTCGAGCTCGACCTCGCGCGGCGCGACGGCGGCGTCGTCGCGCTGACGCCCGAAGGCATGGCGCACGCCGACACGATCGGGCCGTGGCTCGTCTCGAACGCGGTGCAGGAGCGCATGGACGCCTATGCGGCCGCTTGACGAGGCGACGCTGCGCATCCTGTATCGCGGCCGGCTGGCGAGCTGCAACTACGACTGCGCGTACTGCCCGTTCGCCAAGCGCCGCGACACGCGCGAAACGCTGCGCCGCGACGCGGACGATCTCGCGCGCTTCGTCGACTGGGCCGTCGCATGGTCCGAGCCGTTGGCGATTCTGTTCACGCCGTGGGGCGAAGGCCTCGTGCGCAAGCCGTACGTCGAAGCGCTGGTGACGCTGAGCCATGCGCCGAACGTGCGGCGCGTGGCGATACAGACGAACCTGTCAAGCAACCTCGCCTGGATCGATCGCGCGAACCGCGACGCGCTCGCGCTGTGGTGCACGTATCACCCGACACAGATGGCGCGCGACGCGTTTCTCGCGCGCATCGCGCGACTGCGCGACGCGGGCGTGCGCTTCAGCGTCGGCGTGGTCGGCGCGCGCGAGCACTACGCCGAGATCGACGCGGTACGTGCGGCGCTGCGCGAAGGCGAGTATCTGTGGATCAACGCGCTCGATCCGCGGCCGGACGACTACTACGACACGGCCGACGTGGCGCGGCTGGCGGCGATCGATCCGCATTTCCCGTTCAATCTCGCGCCGCCGGCGAGCCTCGGCGCGGACTGCCGCGCGGGGGGCTCTTCGATCTCGGTCGACGGAGACGGCAACGTCCGCCCTTGTCACTTCGTGCGCCGCGATCTTGGCAATTTGTACGATGGCAGTTTTTTTCACACGCGCGGCGAGCGGCGCTGCCCGAACGCGCGCTGCGATTGTTTTATCGGGTATGCGCACAGGCGCGACGTTTCGGTTTCGGCCTCGTTTGGGGATGGGGTGATGGAACGGGTCCTGGCCATTTAGCCTCGCTCGCGCTTTGCTCGTCGTCTTGGCAGACGCCGATCCGGCAATTGGTTGTCGCGTTGTAGATTTTGCCTGGCGTTTAACAGAGCGTTTCGCCCGCCTGCCGGCGGCCGAGTCACTTTCTTCGACTGGCCGAAGAAAGTAACCAAAGAAGGCCACCCCAACTACCACGCCCCTCCGGGCATCCTGCCCTGCGGGTACCGCAAGCGCCCGGCGGGGTCCGCCGATGGTCCATCCTGGACCGCGGCGGACGACGCACATCCCTGTGCGTCCCCTGCGGGCCTGATCACCGGGCGCTTGCTCGCGGCAGATGGGGCCCCGGGTGAAGCGGGCGGCTTCCTGCCGCCAGAAGCAACTGCAACGGCAACCGCCAACGCGCGGCGTTTCGACCGACAATCAATCGTCGAACCCGCCCAGAAAAATCGTGTCGCGCGGCAACACGCGAACTCGCAGTCCCTTCAAAAGAATCTGCCGACGATCCGCCGAGAGCGCAACGGCAGGTTGCACCAATGCCGTTCGCGCAGCGCCGCCGACCGTGACGGCCACCGCTTCCGTGCGTCCGGAAACGGCAGCGAACGCCGCGACGCCGCCCGCCGCCGGCGTCGCATCCACGACGACCGACGCGGCGATCGGATAGAGAACCGGCGCATCGTTATCCGCCAGCGCGCCGCTGTCGAACAGCGGATCGCGCACTATGGCGATCCGCACCGTCCCCGGCGCCGCGAACTGGCCGACGCCGCCGCCAAACACGATACGCCCCGCAGCGGGCGCCCCGGCGACGCCCGTCACGTCGGTATACATCCGCAAAACCGCACGATCCGACAATGCGACATCGGCGCCTTGCCCGCTCGCGCCGTCGATCGTAAGCACGTTGCCGAGCAGGCGTGTCGCGTCGACGACGCCGCTCCCCGCAACGGCCAGCTTGCCGCCGCCGAAATCCGCGCGATGGTCGACGCCGTCATGCCGCCACGTCGCGCCGGGGCCGATCGTCAGCTCGGTATCGCCCGCGTGGTAGTACCCGTCGGCACTGGCGTATCCCGCGATTCCGCCGTGCAGGAACGAGCCTGGCGCCGCCAGGACGATACGCGTGGCGGCCGTGCCGGTTTCGCCGGGCAGCGCGCCCGTCACGACGTCGCCGTCCAGCTGGACGAGCTGACCGGCCGTTTCGTTGACGACGACCGTGGCGCCGCGCCCGCCGGCCGCGACGTTGCGAATCGCATGCGCCTTGCCGGCGCTCGCGGCCGACGCGGACACGATCAGGCCGCCCGTCGCTTGCACGGAGCCGCCCTGGTTGCGGATTCCGTAGACGTCGCACGTGCCGCAGCTCGACGCGGCGGCAAGCGACACGCGCTTCGTCGCCGACGTGAATTGCAGCGTGCTCGCGTTGTCGATCGCATAGGTTTCGGTCGTCGCGGCGACGGTGGCCGTCACGGCACCGTCGAAACGTACGTACGATGTTCCGGGATAGCCGTTGCCGACGGCGGTCGGATTGCCGAACGGCACGTAGCCGCCGGTGTTGGTCACCGCGATGTCGACGTCGCCGCCGAAATTCATGCGCGCAGTGCGATGCGTATTCGCGATGCCGTGCGTCGAACGCGGGCCGGTGACCGCGACAACGGTGTTGCCCGCGACCTCCAGCAGCCCCTGGTTGCGCACGCCGAATGCCGTCGAGCCTTGCGAGACGGCCGTGATATCCAGCGCGCCGACGACGCGGATCCGGCTGTTCTGGTTGTCGTTGTAAACGCCGTGTACGTTGTCGCTCGGATAAATCGCACGAGCGGCGATCGACGCGCCTTGATTGAAATCGATCCGGCTCGCGCCGCCGCCGGCGTTGTAGACGCCGGTCGTCGACTCGCCGCGCGCCTGCGCCAGCACGGTCGCCGGACCGTTGAAGCTCACGGCGCCCTGGTAAACCCACAGGCCCTGGGAATAGCCCGGCGTATACGTCCTGATGTCGGCCGCGCCCTGGAACGTCGCCGAGCCCGAACGGACGCGAACGCCGAGCGCCGCGCTCGTCGGAACGGGATCGTCCGACTGCGCGTAGACGTTCGCGCGGCCGTTGACGGTGACGCTGCCGCCGTCGACCTCCATGCCGATCGCGACGCCCCACGTGCCTGCCACGGGTCGCACGGCCGCCACGTCGAGCAGGCCCGTGCCGGCCGCCACGTCGAGGGTCGTCGGCAGCGATCCGGCCGACGCGAGCAGCTTCACCGCGAAGACGTCGCCGGCGGCGACCGCGGCCGGCGCGATACGGTCGGCGTCGCCGAGCACGTAGGTCAGTCGATCGGCGGCGGCCTGGATCGCATAGCCCGGCGAATAGCCGCCCGAACCGCCCGGGGCGTCGTGCGCCTGCACGCCGGTGACCGCTCCGGCATAGGTCGTCGCCGCATGCATGACCGGCGCCGTTGCGGCGAGGCCGAGAGCCAGCGCGGTCGTCGCGCATCGAGACGCATTCATCGAAGATTTCTCACTTGATTCACCGGATGCTCGACGAGCGCGGTCTCGTCGATCCTTGAGTGCCGATGGTATGCGTTGCCGTTGCAAGGCTCGAAACGATGTCCGCGGACAATGC
Organism: Tahibacter soli; assembly: GCF_025717065.2. GTDB lineage: Bacteria > Pseudomonadota > Gammaproteobacteria > Xanthomonadales > Rhodanobacteraceae > Tahibacter > Tahibacter soli. The sequence continues at coordinate 254,913 of NZ_JAOVZO020000020.1, forward strand.
GATGTCGTTCTCGCAATAGGGTCGTGACACAGACCACGGAGCGGTGCGCTGGATGCGGTGAGCGTGCATGTCGCCGGGACAGAATCGCAACGAAGACCCGAGCGTCGCCCCCTCACCCAACCCTCTCCCCCAAGCGGAGCTTGGGGGAGAGGGCTATACGCGGCGTGAATTGGTGTTTACGTGTTTACTTTGCGCAAAAAGCTGGATACCGGCCTTCGCCGGTATGGCGGCTCTGTAGAAGCGCCAAACTTCGGCCGTTGCTGTTGCCGTTGCTTCTGGCGGCAGGAAGCCGCCCGCTCTACCCGGGGCCCCGTCGGACGCGGCGAGATTGCGGAGGATCAGCCCGCGCAGCGGGTGCGCACAGGATGTGCGCAGTTCGTTGACGGGCCATGGATGGCCCATCAACGAACCCCGGAGCGATCTCGCGAAGTTTGCGGGCACGGATGCCCGCAAACCGCGGCCGTCGGGGTGTCCTTGGAGAGTGCAGAGAGGGATTGGACAAGCAATCCCTCTCTGCTCGCTCGCGGCAGCGAGCGAAACGCTTTGTACAAAGCCAGGCAAAAACTACAAAGCGACAAGAAAAGGCTGGATCCCAGCGTCCACTGGGATGACGAGCCAGAGCAAAAACCTCAAGACCGCTTAGCGAGCCACTCATGAATCGCCGGCGGCACATCCCGCTGCGCGCGCCCGGAAACATAGATGCCGATATGCCCGCCCTTGAACGCGATCTGCGAGTAGTCGGTCGTCCCGACCACTTTTTCGAGCGCGCGCGACGCGGCAGGCGGCACCAGATGATCCTGCTCGGCGAAAATGTTCAGCACCGGCTGGCGGATGTTTTTGAGGTCCACCGGCTTGTCGCCGATCGACAGCCCGCCGTTGACGAGCTTGTTGCCCTGATAGAAATCCTTGATGAACTGGCGGAACGCTTCGCCGGCCTGGTCGGGCGAGTCGAAGATCCACTTTTCCATCCGCAGGAAGTTCTCCAGCTCGGCCTTGTTGTCGAGGATGTCGATGAGGCCGATGTACTTCTGCTGGTTCAGCCGCACCGGCTTGAGCGTGAGATAGCAGTAGTTCATCAGATCGGCCGGCACGTTGCCGAGCGTATCGACGAAGAGATCCACGTCGAGCTCGCGCGTCCAGTGCGACAGCATGTTGTCCGGCGTGTGGAAGTCGACCGGCGTCACCATCGTGACCAGGTTCTTCACCTTGTCGGGATAGATCGACGTGAAGCACAGCGAGAACGCGCCGCCCTGGCAGATGCCGAGCAGGTTGATCGCGTCCACGCCGTGCGAGGCGCGCAGGAAGTCGACGCAGCGGCGCAGGTAGCCGTTGATGTAGTCGTCGAGCGACAGGTACTTGTCCGAACCGTCGGGATAGCCCCAGTCGATCAGATACACGTCCTCGCCGAGCGCCAGCAGGTTCTTGACCAGCGAGCGGTCGTCCTGCAGATCGACCATGTACGGCGTGTTGACCAGCGCGTAGCAGATCAAGAGCGGCGTCTTCGCGGTCGGCGCCTTGGCGCCCTTGAAACGGTACAAAGTCACTTTGTCGTCTTTGAACACGGCTTCCTTCGGCGTCACGCCGAACGTCACCGGATCGAGCGAGCGCAGCGTCTGCGTCGCGGCCGACAGTTTCTGCTGCAGTTTCAGCGCCTCGTCGAGCGCCTTTTGCGGTTCGATGCGGATCGGGCCCATGACATCCTCAGCGCTTGTTCTTGGAAGGCTTGGCGGCGCCGCCGTCGGACTTTTCGGCGGCCGGTGCGGCGGGCTTGGCACCGATCTCGCGCTTGAGCGCGGCGAGTTCGGCACGCAGCGCGGCGACTTCGGCGGCAAGGCCGGCGTCGTGCGCCTCGCGGTTCGCCTTGATCGTGCGGCGTACTTCGTGCAGCGATTTCTCGACACCCTTCAGCTCGGTGCGCGTCGGCATGCCGAGCTGGCGCGTCTGCTGTTCGATTTCGGTCTGCACGAGCGAGCGCACGCGCATCTGCGCGTTGACCATCGCGCCGTACGCCTTGCGGAATTCGTCGGACAGCGCGATCTGCGCGTACGCCTCTTCGGCCGCGTCGACCCACAGGTCGTAGACGGCTTTGACCGAGTCGAGCTGGCGGCCCGGCTCTTCGCGTTCGGCGAGCTTGCCCTGGAAGAGCTCGAATCCGTTCTGGCTCGCCTTGAAGATCAGCGCGTTGTAGCGGTTCGTCTGCTCGTGATAGTCGATCCACGCGGCGCCGAGCTGCTGCCAGCGCTCCTGGTGTTCGCGCGCGAGGCCGAACGTCGGCGTGCCGAGCGCGGCGAGCGCCTCATTGCGCAGCGAGCCGCCGGCGTTCTTGGCGAACTGCGCCATCATCTGCTCGAAGCCCTGGGCGCCCTGCCCGGCGATATCGCGCAGATTGCCGGCCAGTGGATTGTTCAACAATGCGGCATCGAGTCCGGGCATGTTGAAGCCGCTCTTGAGCGCCTCGGTCCACGCGGCGGCGGGATTCGCGCCGGCGTGCTGCTGGCCGGCGGCGGCGCCGATCATCGACTGCATCAGCGCCATGTAAGCCTTCGCGTTCGCGGTGACGCGCTCGACGACGTCGCCCTGCGCCGGCACGGCCGGCGCGAACAGCTTCGCCCACTGTTCCAGACCCGCCTGCCACGGCGCGTTCGCGTCGAAGCCCGGGGGACTCACGCCCTGATTCTTCCAACCGTCCCAGTAGCGCTGCGAGAGCGCCTCCCACTGCTTGAACCAGTCTTGCGGCGTCGTCGTCATACACCCTCCACGGTGGCGCGGCATGCTACATCGGCGCGATGTTGCATCGCAACAATATTCGTCCACAAAAAAGCCGGCACGAAGCCGGCTTCTTTGCATGCATCGGCGCGAGAATCAAGCGGCGCCTTGCTCTTCTTCGGTCACGGCCTTCATCGACAGGCGAATGCGGCCCTGCTTGTCGACTTCGAGCACCTTGACCTTCACGATGTCGCCTTCCTTGAGCTTGTCCGAAACCTTCTCGACGCGCTCGTTGGAAATCTGCGAGACGTGCACGAGGCCGTCCTTGCCGGGCAGGATGGTCACGAAAGCGCCGAAGTCCATCAGCTTGGCGACCTTGCCTTCGTAGATGCGGCCCGGCTCGACGTCGGAAACGATCATGTCGATGCGCTTCTTCGCCTCGTCGGCGGCGGCGCGGTTGACCGAGGCGATGACGATCGTGCCGTCGTCCTGGATGTCGATCGTCGTGCCGGTTTCTTCGGTGATCGAGCGGATGACCGAACCGCCCTTGCCGATGACTTCGCGGATCTTGTCCGGGTGGATGCGCATGGTCAGCAGGCGCGGCGCGTATTCGCTCATTTCCGAGCGCGCCGAGGTGATGACCTTGTTCATTTCGCCGAGGATGTGCAGACGGCCGCGCTTGGCCTGGTCGAGCGCCACGCGCATGATTTCTTCGGTGATGCCGTCGATCTTGATGTCCATCTGCAGCGCCGAGACGCCCGAATCGGTACCGGCCACCTTGAAATCCATGTCGCCGAGATGATCTTCGTCGCCGAGGATGTCCGACAGGACCACGAAGTCGTCGCCTTCCTTGACGAGGCCCATCGCGATACCGGCGACCGGCGCCGTCAGCGGCACGCCGGCGTCCATCATCGCGAGCGACGAACCGCAGACCGAGGCCATCGACGACGAGCCGTTCGACTCGGTGATTTCCGAGACCACGCGCAGCACGTACGGGAACGATTCCATCGTCGGCTTGACGGCCTGCACGCCGCGCTTGGCGAGACGGCCGTGGCCGATTTCGCGGCGCTTCGGGCCGGCCATGCGGCCGGTTTCGCCGACCGAGTACGGCGGGAAGTTGTAGTGGAACAGGAACGGATCCTTCGATTCGCCTTCCGGCGCGTCGATGATCTGCGAATCCTTCGTCGTGCCGAGCGTGACCGTCACGAGCGCCTGCGTTTCGCCGCGCGTGAACAGCGCCGAGCCGTGCGTGCGCGGCAGGACGCCGACGCGGATCGCGATCGGACGCACCGTGTCGAGCGCGCGGCCGTCGATGCGGACCTTCGTCTTCAGCACGCCGTCGCGCAGCGTGCGGTATTCGACGTCGCCGAACGCGGCGCCGATTTCGCCGTCGGTCCAGCCGTTGGCGGCGGCCTGTTCGGCCAAGGCGGCCTTGACGTCGGCCTTGAGCGCCGAAACGGCGTCGCGGCGGGCGAGCTTGTCGCGGATCTGGAACGCCTCGGCGAAGCGCGTGCCGATGGCCGCTTCGAGCGCGCCGTACAGCGCGTCGTTACGGGCCGGGGCCGACCAGGTGAAGTTCTTGCGGCCGGCTTCGGCGGCGAATTCGTTGATCGCGTTGATCGCGATCTGCATTTGCCGGTGGCCGAACGTGACCGCGCCGAGCATGACGTCTTCGGACAGCAGCTTGGCCTCGGATTCGACCATCAGCACGGCGTTGGCGGTGCCGGCGACGACGAGTTCGAGATCGGACGTCTTGAGCTCGGAGACCGACGGGTTCAGCACGTACTGACCGTTGACGTAGCCGACCTTGGCAGCCGCGATCGGGCCCTTGAACGGCACGCCCGACAGAACCAGGGCGGCCGACGCGCCGATCAGCGCGGGGATGTCGCCGTCGACTTCAGGGTTCAGCGACAGCACGGTCGCGATGACCTGCACTTCGTTCTTGAACTCTTCCGGAAACAGCGGACGGATCGGACGATCGATCAGGCGCGAGGTCAGCGTTTCCTTTTCGGTCGGACGGCCTTCGCGCTTGAAGAAACCGCCGGGAATGCGGCCGGCGGAATAGAACTTTTCCTGATAGTCGACGGTGAGGGGGAAGAAATCCTGCCCCTCGCGCGCCTTGGAAGCAGCGACGGCCGCGACGAGCACGACCGTACCCCCCATGCTGACCATGACCGCACCGCCAGCCTGGCGGGCGATTTCGCCCGTCTCCAGTGTGACTTCGTGACTACCGTACTGGAACGACTTCGAAACTTTCGCCACTGCCATCTCCTCGGTGCTGTTCGCTTAGCGGCGGATGCCGAGGCGTTCGATCAGGGTTTTGTAACGGGTGGCGTCCTTGGCCTTGAGATAGGCCAGGAGGCGGCGGCGCTGGTTGACCATCTTGAGCAGGCCGCGGCGCGAGTGGTGATCCTTGGCGTGCTTGGAGAAGTGGCCCGACAGCGCTTCGATGCGCGCCGACAGCAGCGCGACCTGGACTTCCGGCGAACCGGTGTCGTTCGGCACGCGGCCGAAGTCCGCGAGGATCTTCTGGGTCTGTTCTACGTTGAGCATCTTGGTGAACCTTGAGAGCGAGGCGAGGCTTGCGAAACGACACCGACCGATGGCGTTGCACAAGCCCCGCGTGGAAATGAAAGTCGATTAAGCGCGGTATTTTAGCGTCATCGGTTGCGCCGCAACAAGTCTGCAACGTTCGGCGAGGCGCGTTCAGCCGGGCAGATTGAGCCCGCGAACCACGCGCAGGACGCCGTTCGCGTCGATTTCGCCGAGCGCGGCCAGTACGCCGCCGGCATCGTGCACGCGGCACAGCGCCGTCGCGGGCGCGCCCAGCTTTACCGGCTGGCCCTGGCGCAGCTTCGACGCCTGCGCGGCGTCGAGCGCCACGAGCGGCAGCGCGGCGAGGCCCGCGTCGGTCGACAGCACGAGCGCGTCGAGCCCGGCCTCGCCGTGTGCGGCGCGGATCGCTTCGAGTTCGGCGAGCGTGCGCATCGCCGGCGTGCGGAACGGCTCGACCCAGGTGCGGCGCAGCGCGGTCAGGTGCGCACCGCACCCGAGCGCCTCGCCGAGATCGCGCGCGAGGCTGCGCACGTAGGTGCCCGAGCCGCATTCGACCGCCAGCCGCAGATCGGCGCCGTCATGGTGCACGAGATCGAGCCGGAACACCTCGACCTCGCGCGCCTCGACCTGCACCGGCACGCCTTCGCGCGCGAGCCGGTACAGCGGCACGCCGTCCTGCTTCAACGCCGAATAGATCGGCGGCACCTGGCGGATGCGCCCGCGCAGCGGCGCGAGCGCGCGTTCGATCGACGCGGCGTCGAGCGGCGGCACCGGACGCGTTTCGAGGATTTCGCCCTCGGCGTCGGCCGTGGCCGTCGTCACGCCGAGCCGCACGTCGGCGACGTAGGCCTTGGACGCGCCGAGCAGGTGGCCTGCGATCTTCGTCGCCTCGCCCAGGCAGACCGGCAAAAGACCGGTCGCGAGCGGGTCCAGGCTGCCGGTATGCCCGCCTTTCGCCGCGCGAAACAGGCGGCGCACCTTCTGCAGCGCCTGGTTCGAGCTGAGTCCTCGCGGTTTGTCCACGAGCACGATGCCGTGCACGTCGCGCCAGATCGTTGGGTCTTTGGGTCTGCTCATGCGTCAAGAAGTAAACGACAACCGGGAATTTTGACACGAACGGGCCACAACCGGCCGACCCGCGCGAAAATCGACGCCCGCGCAACGCTATGCTTGCGGCGTGGCGGCGGCATTCGACCCCCGTACCCTTTACGCGACGTATACCTACGCATGGACGATTCACTGATCCCGGACCGCCTGCCGGACGACACCGACGCCGCGGCCATCACCCAATTGCTCGCTCGCAGGCTCGCCGGCGACGGCGATGCCGAGGCCGAGCTGATCCGGGCCGTCTATCCGGTGCTGCGCATCGTGGCCCAGCGCAGCCTGCGCGGCGGCGCGGCCGTCACGCTCAGCCCGACCGAACTCGTGCATGAAGGCTATCTGCGCCTGTTCGGCCGTCAGGCCGCGAACTACAACGACCGCCGGCATTTCTACGCCGTAGCCTCGCTCGTGATCCGCAGCGTGCTCGTCGACGCGTGCCGCGAACGCCTCGCGCAGAAACGCGGCGGCGGATTCGAGCGGATCACGCTGGATGCGATCGAAGACCTGCCGACGCCCGAGGCCGGTGTCGACCTGCTCGATCTCGACCGGCTGCTCACGCGCCTGGCGCGTATCGACGGCCGCGCGGCGAAGCTCGTCGAGCTGCGGTTCTTCGGCGGCCTGTCGATCGACGAGGCGGCCGACGCGGCCGGCTATTCGGTGACGACCGCCAAGCGCGACTGGCAGTTCGCGCGCGCGTGGCTGCGCGACCAGATCGCCGGCACCGCGTGAGCGACGCGGCGCCGCGTCACTCCGGCGCCGGACCGCGTTCCTTGTCGGCGCGCAGCAGCGCTTCGATGCGCTCGCCCTTGTCGACCGAGTCGTCGTACTTGAAGCGCAGTTCCGGTACGCGGCGCAGCTTCATGATGCGCGACAGTTCGCGGCGAAAACCCTTCGCCATTTCGTTGAGCAGTTTCACCGCCGGGCGGCCCTGCTCGGGGATCAGCGCGGTCACGTAGACGATCGCGACATCGAGTTCGCGCGACGCTTCGACGTCGGAGACGCTGACCGACGGCAGTGCGTGATCGCGCACGACCTCGTGCACCATCGTGCCGACGAGACGGCGCAGTTCCGCGGAGATGCGGTCGGAGCGGTTGAAAGAATTAGGCATGGTGGCGACCTCTGGGCGACGTTGCGTCGAGCACGCCGCTTTGGAGCTCCCTTCGAATCAAAGGAGCGGCCGAACGCTTGCGCCGCAAGCGTTCGGCGGGAACGTAGGGAGGCACGCGGCCTCCCCGAACGCCTGGCCTCGACGGAATCAGAACGTGCGCTGCACTTCGATGCGTTCGAAGCACTCGATCTGGTCGCCGGCCTTCACGTCGTTGTACTGCTTGACCGCGATGCCGCATTCCATGCCGTTGCGCACTTCGTCGACGATATCCTTGAAGCGGCGCAGCGATTCGAGTTCGCCCTGGAACACGACCGTGTTGTCGCGCAGCACGCGGATCGGCTTGTTGCGCTTGACGAAACCCTCGATGACCATGCAGCCGGCCACCGCGCCGAACTTCGAGCTGCGGAACACTTCGCGCACCTGCGCCACGCCGATGATCTCTTCGCGCACTTCCATGCCGAGGAGACCCGACGCGACCTGCTTCACCTGGTCGATGACGTCGTAGATGATCGAGAAGTAGCGCAGGTCGAGGCCGTTGCCTTCGATCAGCTTGCGCGCCGACGCGTCGGCGCGGACGTTGAAGCCGATGATCGTGGCCTTCGACGCGGCCGCGAGCGTCGCGTCCGATTCGGTGATGCCGCCGACGCCCGAGACGATCACGTTGACCTTGACGAGGTCGTTGGTGAGCTTCGTCAGCGCTTCGCGCAGCGCTTCGGCCGAACCCTGCACGTCCGCCTTGACGACGAGGTTCAGCGTCTGCTGATCGCCGCCCTGCGTCATCGTCGCCATGATGTCTTCGAGCTTCGTGCTCTGCTTGACCAGGCGCGTTTCGCGACGCTTCTGGTGGCGTTGCTGGGCGACGTCCTTCGCCAGGCGCTCGTCGTCGACCGAGACGAAGTCGTCGCCGGCGTCGGGCACGCCCGAGAGGCCGAGCACCTGCACCGGAATCGACGGGCCGGCTTCGCCGACCTGACGGCCGGTTTCGTCGAACATCGCACGCACGCGGCCGTACTCGACGCCGCAGACGAGGAAGTCGCCCTTCTTGAGCGTGCCGGACTGCACGAGCACCGTCGCGACCGGGCCGCGGCCCTTGTCGAGGCTCGATTCGATCACCACGCCGCTCGCGCGGCCGTCGACGACGGCACCGAGTTCGAGCACTTCGGACTGCACGAGAATCGCGTCGAGCAGCGCGTCGACGCCCATGCCGGTCTTCGCCGACACCGGCACGAACTGCACGTCGCCGCCCCACTCTTCCGGCACGACTTCGTGCTGCACGAGGCCCTGCTTGACGTTCTCCGGGTTGCTCTCCGGCTTGTCCATCTTGTTCACCGCGACGATCAGCGGCACGTTCGCGGCGCGCGCGTGCTTGACCGCCTCGACCGTCTGCGGCATGACGCCGTCGTCGGCCGCGACCACCAGCACGACGATGTCGGTCAGCTTCGCGCCGCGCGCACGCATCTGCGTGAACGCCGCGTGGCCCGGCGTGTCGAGGAACGTGATCACGCCCTTGTCGGTCGTGACGTGGTACGCGCCGATGTGCTGCGTGATGCCGCCGGCTTCGCCCGCGGCCACCTTCGTGCGGCGGATGTAGTCGAGCAGCGACGTCTTGCCGTGGTCGACGTGACCCATGATCGTGACGACCGGCGGACGCGATTCGCGCTCGCCCTGGCCTTCTTCCGAGTGCGCGATCAGCGCGGTCTCGGCATCGTTGGCGTCGGCACGCACCACCTTGTGGCCGAGCTCTTCGATGACGAGCGACGCGGTGTCGTAGTCGATGACCTGGTTGATCGTCGCCATGACGCCCATCTTGAACAGCGCCTTGACGACGTCGGAACCCTTCACCGCCATCTTCGCGGCGAGATCGGCCACGATGATGGCGTCGCCGATCGCGACATCGCGCACGACCGGCGCGGTCGGCTTCGAGAACGCGTGCTTGTCGGTGAAGCGGCTCAGGTCCGGCTTGCCGCGCGGCTTCTTGCGGTTGGAACGGCGCGCGCGCTCGTCGGCGGTCAGATGCAGCTCGCCGCCGGCGAAGCGATGCGCGTGATCGCCGGCATCGGTTTCCTGCATGCGGTGCGAACCGTGCTTGACCTTGGCCGCGGCGTTGCGCGGTTCGTCCGGACGCTTGGCGGCGGGCGCCGGCGGCCGGTGCGGGGTGTGATGGCGCGGCGCTTCGTCGCGGCGCGGCGGGCGGGCATCGCTCGCACCGGCCGCGGGACGCGGGGCGCCCGGACCCGCCGGACGCGGCGCGCCCGGTCCACCCGGACGCGGCGCACCGGGACCGCCCGGACGCGGCGCGCCCGGACCCGTCCGCGGACCCGTGCCCGGACCCGAAGGACGCGGCGGATACGACGGACGCGGCGACTGCGTCTGCGCAGGATACGACGGCTGCGCCGGTGCGACCGGCGGCTGCGCGACAGGCGGCTGCACGGCAGGCGCCTCGGGCGCCGCCGTCGCTGCCGCGGGCGCTTCGCCCGGTGCATCGACGGCGCGCTGGCGCGCTTCTTCGTCGCGCTTGCGCTGCTCTTCGGCGGCCACCGCGGCGGCGCGCGCTTCCTCGTCGGCGCGGCGCTTTTCCTGCGCCTGGCGCTCGAGTTCCTCGCCTTCGCGGCGCAGCGTCGATTCGGACAGCTTGCGCAGCGCCTCTTCGCGGTCGGAATCGACCTTCGGCGCCTTGTCGTCCATTTCGCTGCGCTTGACGTAGGTGCGCTTCTGGCGCACTTCGACGTTGACCGTCTTGCCGCGCGCGGCGCCCTGGTTGACGGTGATCTCGCTGACCGTCTTGCGCTTCAACGTGATCTGGCGCGGCGCGGAATCCTCGGCGACCGGCTCGGTCTTGCCGTGGGTGCGACGCAGGAAGCCGAGCAGCTTCACCTTTTCGGTGCTGCTGATGACCTGGTCGGCGTTGTTGAAACTCATGCCGGCTTCGGCGAGCTGCGACAGAAGCTTCTCGACCGGGGTGCCCAGAACCTGGGCGAGCTGTTTGATGGTGACGTCCGACATTTTTGGTTACTCCGTGATCCGACCGCGTGGTACCGCCCTACGTATTCCGCGATCGGATTACGTCTCGGTGGTACGCGCCGCCACGATCAAAGCTCGGGCGCGATCCTCGTCGACGCCGTCGATGCCGAATTCCATCAGCTCGTCGGTCGCAAGGTCGGCCAGGTTCTCGCGCGTCACGACACCGTGCTGCGCGAGCGTATAGGCCAGCGATTCTTCCATGCCTTCGACCGCCAGCAGGTCGTCGGCGGGCTTGTGGTCGTCGATGTCTTCCTCGACGGCGAGCGCTTCGGTCAGGAGCGCATCGCGCGCACGCGCGCGCAGCTCCTCGACGATGTCCTCGTCGAAACCTTCGACCGCCAGCAGTTCGCCGGTGGGCACGTACGCGATTTCCTCGACCGTCGAGAAGCCTTCCTGCACGAGGATCGCGGCGATCTCGGCGTCCACTTCCAGGCGCTGCATGAACAACTCGCGCGCCGATTCCTGCTCCGACTCGCTCTTCGTGCGCACCTGCGCTTCGGTCATGACGTTCAACTGCCAGCCCGACAGCTTGCTCGCCAGGCGCACGTTCTGGCCGCCGCGGCCGATCGCCTGCGACAGCTTGTCCTCGGCGACCGCGATGTCCATCGAGTGCTTGTCTTCGTCGACGATGATCGACTGCACTTCCGCCGGCGCCATCGCGTTGATCACGAACTGCGCCGGGTTTTCGTTCCACAGCACGATGTCGATGCGCTCGCCGTTCAGTTCGTTCGACACGGCCTGCACGCGCGAGCCGCGCATGCCGATGCACGCGCCGATCGGGTCGGTGCGCGTATCGGTCGCGAGCACCGCGATCTTCGCGCGGTCGCCCGGGTCGCGCGCGCACGCCTTGATCTCGACGAGGCCCTGGCCGACTTCCGGCACTTCGAGCTTGAACAGCTCCATCATGAACTCGGGCGCCGTGCGCGAGACGAACAGCTGCGGACCGCGCGCTTCGGCGCGTACGTCGTACAGGTAGCCGCGCACGCGGTCGCCGGTGCGCACGGTTTCGCGCGGAATGGTCTTGTCGCGCGCGATGAACGCTTCGGCGTTGCCGCCGAGGTCGAGGTACACCGCGCCGCGCTCGACGCGCTTGACCACGCCGGTGATGAGCTCGCCCACGCGGTCGCGGAACGCGTCGACCACCTGCGCGCGCTCGGCTTCGCGCACGCGCTGCACGATCACCTGCTTGGCCGCCTGCGCCGCGATGCGGCCGAATTCCGGATTCTCGATCGGCTGCTCGACGAAGTCGCCGATCTCGCTGCCGGGCTTTTCGTCCTCGGCGTCCATCATGCGGATCATGCGGTCCGGCGATTCCATGACGATGTCGTCGGCCACGACTTCCCAGCGGCGGAAGGTTTCGTAGTCGCCGTTGGTGCGATTGATCGAGACGCGGATCGCAACGTCCTGGTCGACGTAGCGCTTCTTCGCGGCGGACGCGAGCGCCGCCTCCATCGCGTCGAAGATCACGCCCTTGTCGACGCCCTTCTCGTTCGCGACGGCGTCCACTACCAGCAACAGTTCTTTGCTCATCGGCTTGTCACTCCGCCCGGCACCGCTTGGTTGTCCGGATTTTTTCACTTGTTCGGTTTGCGCTTCGGCGCGCCCGGTCTGGGTTTTTCCGGCGCGAGGCCGAGCGCCGCGTAATCGGGAACCAGTTTCGCTTTCTGGATATTGTCGTGCGTCACGACGACCGGTGTGCCGTCCTGCTCGATCGTGATGCGATCGTCCTCGACGGCGCGGATCGGCCCCTGCAGGCGCTTGCGTCCGTCCATCGGCAGGTTCAGCGCGATCTTCGCGGTTTCGCCGATGAAGCGCGCGAACTGCGCCGGCGTGAACAGCGGCCGGTCGATGCCCGGCGACGAAACTTCCAGCGTGTAGCGCCCGGCGATCGGATCGTTGACGTCGAGCTGGGCCGACAGTTCGCGGCTGACCGCTTCGCAGTCTTCGATGGTGACGGGACGGTCGGCGACGTCGATGTAGACGCGCAGCAGGCTGTTGCCGCGGCTCGGCGCGTACTCGATGCCGAGGCATTCGAGGCCGAGGTCAGCGACTATCGGGTTGATCAGTTGTATCAGTTCGTCGTCTTTCACGCAGATCCGTTTTACACAAACAAAAAATGGGCACTAAGGCCCATTCCGTAGTCCGCCGTTGTCTTGCTTCCCAACATCGGCAACGCGCGCATCCTGCGCTCGGACGGGCCTGTGGAGCCAAGCCGTCGTCGTTCTAGCAAAAAGGCCACACGTGGTGGCCTTTCGCTTGAAACTGGTAGCGGGGGCAGGATTTGAACCTGCGACCTTCGGGTTATGAGCCCGACGAGCTGCCAGACTGCTCCACCCCGCATCAGAAACGGAATTGTACGTGGCGTTACGGAATCGCGCAAGCCTTTGTCACAACGAAGTCTTACGAAATACCGAACGAACGCGCGCACCAGGCATACAGAGGACCCCAGGTGAGGCCGAGCACGAGCAATGCAAGGGCGTTGACCGAAATCACCCAGCGCATCGGCGCATCGGAAGGCGCGGCGAGCGGCGTCGCATCGTCGGCGTCGTCGAAGTACATCACCTTGACCACGCGCAGGTAGTAGTAGATGCCGACGATCGCGAACACCGCGCCGACGATCGCGAGCCACACGTGGCCCGAGTCAACGGCGGCCTTGAGCACCAGCAGCTTGCCGAAGAAGCCGAACAGCGGCGGTACGCCGGCGAGCGAGAACATCGTGAGCGACATCAGGAACGCATACCACGGCGCGCGCTGGTTGAGGCCCTTGAAGTCTTCGATCTCCTCGGCTTCGAAGCCGGCGCGCGAAAGCAGCAGGATCATGCCGAACGCGACCGCCGCCATCAGCGCATAGCTGATCGCGTAGAACATCGCGGCGGCATAGCCCGACGGCGCGCCGTTGACGAGCCCGAGGAACAGGAAGCCGACATGCGAGATCGTCGAGTACGCGAGCATGCGCTTCAGGTTCGACTGCATGATCGCCGCGATGTTGCCGATCGCGAGCGAAGCGACCGCGAGCGCGGCGAGCATCTGCTGCCAGTGCGGACCGGCACCGCCCAGGCCCGATTCGAGCAGGCGGTACGCCATGCCGAACGCGGCGAGCTTCGGCGCCGAACCGATGAACACGGTGACCGCGGTCGGCGCGCCCTGGTAGACGTCCGGTAGCCACATGTGGAACGGCGCCGCGCCGAACTTGAACGCGATGCCGACGACGATGAACACCACGCCGAACAGCAGCAGCGTGGGCTGCGTCGCCGCGACCGAGGCGGCGTGGATCTTGTTCAGGTCGAGCGTGCCGGTCGCGCCGTAGACCATCGACATGCCGTACAGCAGCATGCCCGACGCGAGCGCGCCGAGCACGAAGTATTTCATCGCGCCTTCGGACGAGAGCGGCGAATCGCGATTGAGCGCGACGAGCGCATACGACGACAGCGCCAGCAGCTCGAGGCCGAGGTACACGATCACGAGGCTGCCGGCCGACACGAGGAACATCATGCCGAGCACCGCGAACAGGCACAGCACGTAGTACTCGCCGACGTAGAGGCCGCGATCGGCGAGGTACGAGCGTGCATAGACGAACACCAGCGCGGTCGTCAGCAGCACGAACAGCTTCAGCGCGTCGGCGATGCCGTCGTGCACGAACATGCCGCCGAACGCGGTCGCGTCGCCGTAGTGTCGCGTCACGAGCCATGCGGTGACCGCGAGCGTCGCAATGGACAGATAGTGCGTGACGTTGCGCTGCGCCGGCTTCAGAAACTGGTCGAACAGCAGGATGAAGCAGATCGCGAGCGTCAGGAACGACTCGGGAATCAGGGTGTAGAGGTCGGTCAGGCTGATGGTGGTCATGGTCGTTCCCTCACGCGCCCTTGCTCACGAGTATCTGCTGCACGAGATGGGCGATCGGCGCATCCATCAGATCCGACAACGGCTTCGGCCACAGGCCGAACAACAGCACGGCGGCGGCGAACGACGCGAGCACGAAGGTCTCGCGGCCGTTCATGTCTTCGAGCTTGGCGACCTTGTCGTTGCCGACTTCGCCGAAGATCACGCGCTTGACCAGCCACAGCGTGTACGCCGCGCCGATGATCAGCGTGAACGCGGCGAGCGCGGCGATCCACGGGTTCGTCTGGAACGCCGCGAGGATGACCCAGAACTCGCCGACGAAGCCGCTCGTGCCGGGCAGGCCGCAGTTCGCCATCGCAAACAGCACGAACATCGTCGCGAACTTCGGCATCACGTTAACGACGCCGCCGTAGTCGCGGATCATGCGCGTGTGCAGCCGGTCGTACAGCACGCCGACGCACGAGAACATCGCGCCGGAAATGAAGCCGTGCGAGATCATCTGCACCATCGCGCCCTGCATGCCCAGGCGCGCCGCCAGTTCGTTGTTCTGCGAGCGCACGAGCGCGAGCGAGATGAAGATGCCGAGCGTGACGAAGCCCATGTGCGCGATCGACGAGTACGCGATCAGCTTTTTCATGTCCTCCTGCACGAGCGCGACGTAGCCGACGTAGACGACCGCGACGAGCGACATCGCAATGACGACCCACGCGTACTCGAAGCTCGCGTCCGGCGTGATCGGCAGCGAGAAGCGGATGAAGCCGTATCCGCCGATCTTGAGCATGATCGCGGCCAGCACCACCGAGCCGCCGGTCGGCGCTTCGACGTGCGCGTCCGGCAGCCACGTATGCACCGGCCACATCGGCACCTTCACCGCGAACGCGATCAGGAACGCGAAGAACAGCCACATCTGCTCCTTCGCGTTCAGGCCCACCTGCGCAAGCGTCGCAAGGTCGAACGAACCGGCCTTGAAGTACAGGTAGATCAGGCCGACCAGCATGAAGATCGAGCCGAAGAACGTGTAGATGAAGAACTTCAACGTCGCGTAGACGCGCCGCGCGCCGCCCCACACGCCGATCAGGATGAACATCGGGATCAGCATGCCTTCGAAGAAGACGTAGAACACCAGCGCGTCCATCGCGCAGAACACGCCGATCATGAGGCCTTCGAGCACGAGCATCGCGGCCATGTACTGGCTCACCTTCTCGTCGATCGAACCCCACGCGCCGACGATCACGAGCACGCTCGTGAACGTCGTGAGCAGCACCAGCGCGACCGAGATGCCGTCGACGCCGAGGTGGTAGTGCACGTTGAGGACTGAAATCCACAGGTGCTTTTCCTGCAGCTGCATCGCCGCCGACGACGCGTCGAAGTTCGGCAGGATCGCAAGGCTCAGAAGGAACGTGAGCACGGTGGCAGCGAGCGCGATCCAGCGCGCCGAATCCGGACGCTTGTCGCCGGCGAGCAGCGTCGGCACGGCGGCCACGATCGGCAGCCAGATGATGAGACTCAGGAGGGGCCAGTTCGCAAACATCGTTATTTTCCCTTGGTCCCGAGGTTTACCGCGCCGCCAGCCAGAAGCCGCCGAGGAGGACGATCAAACCGACGATCATCGCGAACGCATAGTGGTACAGGTAGCCCGACTGCACGCGGCGCACCGTCGCCGCGACGCGCGCGACGAGCGAAGCCGAGCCGTTGACGATGCCGTCGTCGATCACCGCGACGTCGCCGCCGCGCCACAGCCCGCGGCCGAGGCCGACGCCGCCGCGCGCGAAGATCGCGAAATACAGATCGTCGATGCCGTACTTGTTCTGCAGCAGCCGGTACAGCGGCGCGAACGCCTTGGCCGCCTTGTCGGCGATCGACGGATTGAACAGGTACACGTAGGTGGCCGTCGCGAAACCCGCGACCGCGAACCAGAACGGCGCGGCCGTCAGGCCGTGCACCAGCATCGCGAGCGGACCGTGCCATTCGTGCGCGCCGTGCGCGGCTTCCGCGCCGGCCGGATGCACATTCGCGATCGCACCGGCGAAGAAGTCGCCGTAGACCATCGGGCCGATCCACCAGCCCGCGACGATCGACGGAATCGCCAGCAGCACCAGCGGCAGCCAGACGACCCAGCCCGGCTCGTGCGGCGCGTGTTCGAGATGACCCGGCTCGTGATGGCCATGGTGATCGTCGTGCGCGTCGCCGTGGTGCGCGTCGTGACCATGGCCGTGGTGCTTGTCCTCGACGACGAAGCGCTCCTTGCCGTGGTACGTCAGGTAGATCAGGCGGAAGCTGTACAGCGCGGTGACGAATACGCCCACGAGCACGCAGAAGTACGCGTAGCCCGAACCCCAGCGATGCGATTCGTGCGCCGCCTCGATGATCGCGTCCTTCGAGAAGAAGCCCGAGAAGCCGGGGAAGCCGGTCAGCGCGAGCGTGCCGATCCAGGCCGTCGCGAACGTGATCGGCAGGTACTTCTTCAGGCCGCCCATGTGGCGCATGTCCTGCTCGTGGTGCATCGCGATGATGACCGAGCCCGCGCCGAGGAACAGCAGCGCCTTGAAGAACGCGTGCGTCATGAGATGGAAGATCGCCGCGGAATACGCCGACACGCCGAGCGCGACGGTCATGTATCCCAATTGCGACAACGTGGAATACGCCACGACGCGCTTGACGTCGTTCTGCACGATGCCGATGAGGCCGGTGAACAGCGCGGTCGTCGCGCCGATGACCATGACGAACGACAGCGCGGCGTCCGACAGCTCGTACAGCGGCGACATGCGCGCGACCATGAAGATGCCCGCCGTCACCATCGTCGCGGCGTGGATCAGCGCGGAGATCGGCGTCGGGCCTTCCATCGAGTCGGGCAGCCACACGTGCAGCGGCACCTGCGCCGACTTGCCCATCGCACCGATGAACAGCAGCACGCCGATGACGGTCGCCGCGGCCCACGGATGGCCGGCGATCAGCTCCAGGCTCTTGCCCGGCAGCGTCGTCGGCGCGGCGTTGAACACCTGCGTGTAGTCGAGCGAGCCGAACCAGTAAAGCACCGCCGCGATGCCGAGCAGGAACCCGAAGTCGCCCACGCGGTTGACGATGAACGCCTTCATGTTCGCGAAGATCGCGCTCGGGCGCTTGAACCAGAAACCGATGAGCAGATACGACACGAGGCCGACCGCTTCCCAGCCGAAGAACAGCTGCATGAAGTTGTTGCTCATGACGAGCATCAGCATCGAGAACGTGAACAGCGAAATGTAGCTGAAGAAGCGCTGGTAGCCCGGATCTTCGGCCATGTAGCCGATCGTGTAGACGTGCACGAGCAGCGACACCGACGTGACGACCACCATCATGACCGCCGTCAGGCGATCGACGAGGAAGCCGACGTTCGCGCTCAGCGGACCGACCTGGAACCACGTGTAGAGGTTTTCGTTGAACACGCCCCACCCGCCCGTGGCGAGCTGGTAGAGCACGTAGCAGGACAGCAGGAACGATACGCCGACGCCGGCGATGGTGACGCTGTGCGCGCCGGCCCGGCCGACGCGACTGCCGAAGAGGCCCGCGACGATCGCGCCGAAGAGCGGCGCGAGCGCGATGACGATGAGGATGAGCTTGGGCGTGATCATGTCGGCTTAACCCTTCATCGAATCGATTTCGGCCACGTTGATGGTGCTGCGGTTGCGGAACAGCACGACCAGGATCGCAAGGCCGATCGCGGTTTCCGCCGCGGCGACGGTGAGGATGAAGAACACGAACACCTGGCCCGACGGATCGCCCAGGAAGCGCGAGAACGCGACGAAGTTCATGTTCACGGCGAGCAGCATCAGCTCGATCGCCATCAGCAGCACGACGACGTTCTTGCGGTTGATGAAGATGCCGGCGACCGAGATGCAGAACAGGATCGCGCCGAGCACGATGTAATGCGCGAGCGTGATCATGCGGACTCTCCCGTCGTCGGATTCGTGGGCGTTTCGGCCGCCATCTTGACGATGCGGATGCGGTCTTCGCGCATGACCCGCACCTGCTCGCCCGGCTTCTGCGTCTTGACGCCGGTGCGCTTGCGATGCGTCAGCGCGACGGCGGCGACCAGCGCGACGGTCAGGATCAGCGCGGCGATCTCGAACGGCAGCAAAAACTGCGTGTACAGCGCCTTGCCGAGCCACGCGGTGTTCTGCGCGACGCCGTCGGCGACGGCCGGATCGGCCGGCATCTGTTTCGCGGCCATCGCCTTGACGCCGATGAGGCCGAGCATTTCCACCAGCATCACCGCCGCGACGACGACGCCGACCGGCAGGAACCGGATGAAGCCTTCGCGCATCGACTCGGGCTTGATGTCGAGCATCATCACGACGAACAGGAACAGCACCATCACCGCGCCGACGTAGACGACGATCAGCGCGATGCCGAGAAACTCGGCCTCGGCGAGGATCCACGTCGCGGCGGCGGTGAAGAAGGTCAGCACGAGGAACAGCACCGCGTGCACCGTGTTGCGCACGGTCACGACCGCGAGCGCGGAGGCGACCATGACGGCGGCGAAGGCGTAGAAGCAGATCAGCTGTAGCGTCATCACGTTCTCCGGGCGCTCAGCGGAAGGCCGCATCCTGCTCGCGCGACTTGGCGATTTCCGCTTCGTAGCGGTCGCCGAGCGCGAGCAACTTCTGTTTGGTCAGGATGTTTTCGCCGCGTTTTTCAAAATGGTATTCGTGGATGTCCGTCTCGACGATCGAGTCGACCGGGCAGCTTTCCTCGCAGAAGCCGCAGAAGATGCACTTGAAGAGGTCGATGTCGTAGCGCGTGGTGCGGCGCTGGCCGTCGGCGCGCGGCTCCGAATCGATCGTGATCGCAAGCGCCGGGCACACCGCTTCGCACAGCTTGCAGGCGATGCAGCGCTCTTCGCCGTTCGCGTAGCGGCGCAGCGCGTGCAGGCCGCGGAAGCGATTGGACTTCGGAATTTTTTCCATCGGGTACTGCATCGTGTACTTCGGCTTGACGAAGTACTTCGCGGTCAGCCACAGGCCGGCCAGCAGTTCGAGCAGGAACAGGCTCTTGATGTACGAGACGATGCGATTCATGGGCGAACTTCCGAACCGACGGTGACGACGCCGTAGTAGGCCATGAGGCCCGTGGCGAAAATCCACGCGATCGCGATGGGAATGAAGACCTTCCAGCCCAGGCGCATGATCTGGTCGTAGCGGTAGCGCGGGAACGTCGCGCGGAACCACAGGAACAGGAACGCCATGACGAAGGCCTTGACGAAGAGCCACCACCAGCCGCCGACGGACAGGAACCCGAGCCCCCAGCCCTGGAACGGCGAGAGCCAGCCGCCGAGGAACAGCACCGACGACAGGAACGAGATCAGGATCATGTTCGCGTATTCGGCGAGGAAGAAGATCGCGAACGCGGAACCCGAGTATTCGACGTGGAAGCCGGCGACGATTTCCGACTCGCCTTCGGCGACGTCGAACGGCGCGCGATTGGTTTCGGCCACGCCCGACACGAAGTAGATGACGAACATCGGCAGCAGCGGCAGCCAGAACCAGTCGAACAGGCCCTTGCTGCCGGCCTGCGCGTTGACGATGTCGCTCATGTTGAGGCTGCCGACGAGGATCAGCACCGACACCAGCGCCATGCCCATCGAGATTTCGTAGCTGACGACCTGCGCCGCCGCGCGCATCGCGCCGAGGAACGCGTACTTCGAGTTCGACGCCCAACCCGCGAGGATGATGCCGTACACGCCGAGCGAGGTCATCGCGAGCAGGTACAAGAGGCCCGCGTTGACGTTCGCGAGCGCCATGCCCTGGTCGAACGGGATCACGGCCCACGCGGCGAACGCCGGCGCGAGCGCGGCGACCGGTGCGAGGTAGAACAGGAACTTGCCGGCCTGGTCGGGGACGGTGATTTCCTTGAACAGCAGCTTGAACACGTCGGCGAACGCCTGCAGCAGGCCGAGCGGACCGACCTGGTTCGGTCCGTTGCGCACGTGCATCCAGCCGATGACCTTGCGTTCCCAGTACACGTACATCGCGACCGCGAGGATCAGCGGAACGGCGATGGCCAGGATCTTGAAGAGGGTCCAGGCGACGAGGATCAGATCGTTGGACATGTCGTCAAGCCTTGCTGATGCTGAGCGCGGCGCCGTAAGCCGGCAGCGCTGCGGTTTCGGTATAGGCCGCCTCGATCCACGCGCCGCCGCGCGGCACGGCGCGCGTAACGGCGACCGGCAGCGTCGCGGTGCCGGCCGGACCGGACACCTTCGCCACCGCGCCGTCGGCGAGGCCGAGCGCGAGCGCGTCTTCCGGGTGCAGCGCGACGCGACCGCCCTGCGTCAGCGGATGCGCCTGCAGCGCGGCGCTGCGGCGCAGCGTCGCGTCGCTGCGGTAGATCGGCACCGTCACGATGCGCGCAAGGCCCTCGGCCTTGCCGCGCCCGGCGACCTTGCCGTTCGCGTGTGCATTCGTGGACTTGCCCGCAAACTGCGCACGCACCTCGGCGATTTCGGTGAACTCGAAGCCGGCGACGCCGAGCTTCGCACCGACCGCGCGCAGCACCTTCCAGCCCGGCCGCGCTTCGCCCGGCGCCTTCGCGCCGGCGGCGACCGTCTGCACGATGCCGTTGAGATTGGTCAGCGTCGCGTCGGTTTCCGGCAGCGCGGCGATCGGCAGGATCAGCGTCGCGATCGCGCGCAGCTGCTCGCTGGCGTAGGCGTCGAACGCGATCACGGTCTCGGCGCGCGCGAGGCTCGTCATCGCGAGACCGCCGTCGGCGAAGTCGAACGGCGCTTCGGCGCCGTACACGACATACGCCTTGCGCGGATCGCGCAGCATCGCCTGCGCGTCGAGTCCGCCCTGCGGCAGCACGCCGACCGCGGCGAGACCCAGCGCGTTCGCGCCGAGCGGCACTTCGTTGTAGCCGCTGTCGGTGGCCTTGGCGACGAAGCGCGCGGCGGCGCGCAGGATCGACGCCTGCGGATGCATCGCGGCCGCTTCGCCGAACACGACGATCGACGCGGACGCGTCGGACAGCGCCTTGATCGTCGCGCGCGCGGCGTCGTCGACGTCGATGCCGTTCGCGAGCGCCGCGAGTTCGGCCGGCAGGTCGCCGGCGGCCTTCGCGAGCTTGAGCGCGGCGTCGACGAGCGCATGCGGCGCCGCGACGATGCTGCCGGCGAAGTCGTAGTTCGAATCGACGTCGACGGCGCCGAGCGCATACACCTTCGCGCCGCGCTTGGCGGCCTTGCGCAGGCGGTGATTGACGAGCGGCAGTTCGTGGCGCAGGTTCGCGCCGACGAGCCATGCCGCGCCGACCTTCTCGATGTCGGCGACCGGCGTTGCGAAGCCGAAGCCCGACGCGTCGTCCGCGAAGTCGAGCTGGCGCAGGCGATGATCGAGGTTGCGCGAACCCAGGCCCTTGGCGATCTGCGCGACGAGATGGCCTTCCTCGGTAGACGTCGCCGGGTGCACGAGCACGCCGATCTGGTCGCCCGGCACGCCCTTCAATTTTTCGGCGACCAGCGCGAGCGCCTGGTCCCACGTGATT
This sequence comes from Tahibacter soli, assembly GCF_025717065.2. GTDB lineage: Bacteria > Pseudomonadota > Gammaproteobacteria > Xanthomonadales > Rhodanobacteraceae > Tahibacter > Tahibacter soli. Next base: position 276,763 of record NZ_JAOVZO020000020.1, read on the forward strand.
TCGACCCAGCCGCCGTTGCGCTTGACCATCGGCTGCTGCGCGCGGTCGTCGGCGTAGAGGCCCTGGTGGCTGTAGCGGTCGCGGTCCGACAGCCAGCACTCGTTGATCGCTTCGTTGTCGCGCGGCACCGTGCGCAGCACTTCGCCGCGGCGCGTATGCAGCCACAGGTTCGAGCCGAGCGCGTCGTGCCAGCCGATGCCGTCGCGGGCGACCAGCTCCCACGCGCGGGCGCGGAAGCGGAACACCTTGTTCGTCAGCGCGCCGACCGGGCACACGTCGATGATGTTGCCGCCGATTTCGCTCTCGATCGTCTTGCCGATGTACGTGCCGATCTCGAGGTTTTCGCCGCGGCTCAGGCCGCCGAGTTCGTACGTGCCGGCCACTTCGCCGACGAAGCGCACGCAGCGCGTGCACTGGATGCAGCGCGTCATCTCGGTGGCGATCAGCGGGCCGATGTCCTCGTCGGCGACCGAACGCTTGCGCTCGACGAACCGGCTGACGGAGCGGCCGTAGCCCATCGAGACGTCCTGCAGCTCGCACTCGCCGCCCTGATCGCAGATCGGACAGTCGAGCGGATGGTTGATCAGCAGGAACTCCATGACGTTGCGCTGCGAGTTCAGCGCCTTCGCCGATTTCGTCTGGACCTTCATGCCTTCCATGACCGGCGTCGCGCACGCCGGCATCGGCTTGGGCGACTTCTCCACTTCCACGAGGCACATGCGGCAGTTGGCCGCGATCGCCAGCTTGTCGTGGTAGCAGAAGCGCGGAATCGGGATGCCGGCCTTGTCGGCGGCATGAATGATCATCGAGCCTTTCGGCGCGAACATCGGCTTGCCGTCGATCTCGATGTTGACGTGATCGGGCGGCGTGTTCGGATTGACGGGCTGGGCGCTCATCGTTGCGTCGTCCTCAAGCGGCCTTGCCGAGCTGGTCGTCCACGAGCGAGCGCTTGTTGACGATGAAGTATTCGAATTCGTGCCAGAAGTGGCGCAGCATGCCCTGTACCGGCCACGCGGCGGCTTCGCCGAACGCGCAGATCGTATGGCCTTCGATCTGGCCCGCGGCCTGCTTGAGCACGTTGAGATCGTTGAGCTCCGCCTTGCCTTCGACGATGCGCGTGAGCATGCGGTACATCCAGCCGGTGCCTTCGCGGCACGGCGTGCACTGGCCGCACGATTCGGCGTAGTAGAAGCGCGAGATGCGCTGGCACGCACGCACCATGCAGGTGGTTTCGTCCATCACGATGACCGCGCCGGAACCCAGGCCCGAACCCGCCTTCTGCAGCGAGTCGTAGTCCATCGTGCATTCGAGCATCGTCGCGGCCGGCAGCACCGGCATCGACGAGCCGCCCGGAATCACGGCCTTGAGCTGGCGACCGCCCTTGACGCCGCCGGCCATGGCCAGGAGGTCCTTGAACGACGTGCCGAGGCGGATTTCGTAGTTGCCGGGTTTGTTCACATGTCCGGAAACGGAAAAAATCTTCGGGCCGCCGTTGTTCGGCTTGCCGAGATTGAGGAACCAGTCGGCGCCGTTGCGCAGGATCGCCGGCACCGACGCGTAGGTTTCGGTGTTGTTGATCGTAGTCGGCCGGCCGTACAGGCCGAAGTTCGCCGGGAACGGCGGCTTGAAGCGCGGCTGGCCCTTCTTGCCTTCGAGCGATTCCATCAGCGCGGTTTCTTCGCCGCAGATGTAGGCGCCGGCGCCGAGCGCCGAGAAGATGTCGACGTCGATGCCCGAACCCTGGATGTTCCTGCCGAGCAGGCCCTGCGCGTAGGCTTCCTTCAGCGCCGCTTCGAAATGCTCGAACGGCTCGTGATGGAACTCGCCGCGCAGGTAGTTGTACGCCACGGTCGAACCGGTGCAGTAGCACGCGATCGCAAGACCCTCGACGACGGAATGCGGATTGAAGCGCAGGATGTCGCGGTCCTTCGCGGTGCCCGGTTCCGACTCGTCGGAATTGCAAAGAATATACTTCTGGCCCGGCGCCGTGCGCGGCATGAACGACCACTTCAGGCCGGTCGGAAAGCCGGCGCCGCCGCGACCGCGCAGCGCGCTCTTCTTGACCTCTTCGATCAGCGTCGCCGGGTCGGGCTTTTCGGCGAGAATCTTGCGCCAGGCCTTGTAGCCGTCGACCTTGACGTAGTTGTCGTACGTCCACGGCTGATCGAAATGCAGCGTGGTGTAGACGACCTGATGTTCTTGTGGTGCCGGTCCGAATGCCATAGCGCTTCGCTCTTGATGCAGGCGCGGCGTTCGCCGCGTTGGATGTCCGCCCCGCCCTGCCTTACTTCAGGCCGTCGAGAATCTGGTCCACTTTCTCGTCGGTCAGGTTTTCGTGATAGTGGCCGTTGACCACCATCATCGGCGCGCCGCAGCATGCCGCGAGGCATTCTTCTTCGCGCTTCAAATAGATGCGGCCGTCCGCCGTGCTTTCGCCGAGCTTGATGCCGAGCTTCTTTTCGCAGCGGCGCACGATGTCCTCGGCGCCGTTCAACCAGCACGAGATGTTGGTGCAGATCGCCACGTTGTTGCGGCCGACCGGCGACGTCTCGAACATCGAATAGAAGCTCGCCACTTCGTACGCCCACACCGGCGGCAGCTCGAGATACTTCGCCACCGCGGTGATCAGCTCGTCGGTGAGGAATCCGCCGTTCTGCTCCTGCGCCGCGAACAGCGACTGGATCAGCGCCGAGCGCTTGCGGTCGGGCGGGAAGCGCGCGACCCACTCTTCGATGTGGTGACGCGTGTGTTCGGTGAGTACGACGAGCGGATCGACGTCCTTGACCTTGTCGTAGTTGCCGGTTGCTTTCATTCTCTCGCTCCCGTCGCGCTCAGCGGTCGACTTCGCCGAACACGATGTCGTAGGTGCCGATCATCGCGACGACGTCGGACAGCATGTGGCCGCGCACGATCGCGTCCATCGATGACAGATGCGCGAAGCCCGGCGCGCGCAGTTTGAGGCGGAACGGCTTGTTCGCGCCGTCGGAGATCATGTACACGCCGAATTCGCCTTTCGGCGCCTCCACCGCGCTGTACGTCTCGCCCGCCGGCACGCAATAGCCTTCGGTGAACAGTTTGAAGTGGTGGATCAGCGCTTCCATGTCGTCCTTCATCTCTTCGCGAGACGGCGGAGCGACCTTGAAGTTCTGCACCATGACCGGGCCGGGATTGGCGCGCAGCCACTTCACGCACTGCTCGATGATGCGGTTCGACTGGCGCATTTCTTCGATGCGCACGAGGTAGCGGTCGTAGCAGTCGCCCTTGACGCCGACCGGGATGTCGAAGTCCATCTTGTCGTATGCCGCGTACGGCCGCTTCTTGCGCAGATCCCAGGCGATGCCCGAACCGCGCAGCATCGGACCGGTCATGCCCCACGCGTGCGCCTCTTCCGGCGACACGACGCCGATGCCGACCGTGCGCTGCTTCCAGATGCGGTTGTCGGTCAGGAGCGTTTCGTATTCGTCGACCTTGCCGTAGAAGTCCTTGCAGAACGCGTCGAGGAAATCGAGCATCGAGCCTTCGCGCCATTCGTTCATGCGCGTCAGGTCGCGGCCCTTGTGCCAGCGCGATTCCTTGTACTTGGGCATCTGCTCGGGCAGGTCGCGGTAGACGCCGCCCGGGCGGTAGTACGTCGCGTGCATGCGCGCGCCGGACACCGCTTCGTAGCAGTCCATCAGCTCTTCGCGCTCGCGGAACGCATACAGGAACACCGCCATCGCGCCGAGATCGAGGCCGTTCGATCCGATCCACATCAGGTGGTTCAGGATGCGCGTGATCTCGTCGAACATCGTGCGGATGTACTGCGCGCGGATCGGCGCCTCGATACCCATGAGGTTTTCGATCGCACGCACGTAGGCGTGCTCGTTGCACATCATCGACACGTAGTCGAGACGGTCCATGTAGCCGATCGACTGGTTGAACGGCTTGGACTCGGCGAGCTTCTCGGTCCCGCGATGCAGGAGGCCGACGTGCGGATCGGCGCGCATGATCGTCTCGCCGTCCATTTCCAGCACGAGGCGCAGCACGCCGTGGGCGGCCGGATGCTGCGGGCCGAAGTTGATCGTGTAGTTGCGGATTTCCTGCATGTCACTTCCCCGCCGGCTGTGCGGCAGCCGCTTCGGCTTTCGCCTGGTCGTAGCGCGAATCGTCGCGGATCACGCGCGGCACGAGCACGCGCGGGTCGATCGACACCGGTTCGTAGATCACGCGCTCGGCCTGCGCGTCGTAGCGCACTTCGACGTTGCCGATCAGCGGGAAATCCTTGCGGAACGGATGGCCGACGAAACCGTAGTCGGTCAGGATGCGGCGCAGGTCCGGATGGCCTTCGAACACGATGCCGTAGAGGTCGAACGCCTCGCGCTCGAACCAGTTCGCGACCGGGTAGACGCCGGTCAGCGACGGGATCAGCGGCAGCGCGTCGTCGGTGCAGTAGGCGCGCAGGCGCACGAGGCCGTTGTGCGCGATCGAACGCAGATGCACGACGACCGCGTAGCGGCGCTCCTGCTTGCCGGCCTTCGGCCGGTCGCTCCAGCGGAAGCGCCCGGGGCCTTCGCCTTCGACGCCGCGCGAGAAGCCCTGGTTCGAAACGTCGGTGGTGTCCCACTCGGTCTGGCCGTAGCCGAGGTAGTCGACGCCGGCGAGATCGATCAGCTGCTCGAACGACAGGTCGGCGTCGTCGCGCATCATTTTGGCGACGGCCAGCCAGTTTTCCGGCAGCACTTCGAGGGTCAGTTCGCCGCGACGTTCGGTCAGGGCGACGAGGCTGGCGCCAAGACGCGCGGAGAGGCGCTGCGCCAGCGGGTTGGGCGTGTTCTCGCTCATGCGGGGTTCCCGTCAGCGCGCGATGGTGTTGGTGCGGCGTATCTTTTTCTGCAATTGCAGAATGCCGTAGACCAGGGCTTCGGCCGTCGGCGGGCAGCCCGGCACGTACACGTCGACCGGCACGATGCGATCGCAGCCGCGGACGACCGCGTACGAATAGTGGTAGTAGCCGCCGCCGTTCGCGCACGAGCCCATCGAAATGACCCACTTGGGATCGGGCATCTGGTCGTAGACCTTGCGCAGCGCCGGCGCCATCTTGTTGACCAGCGTACCCGCGACGATCATGACGTCGGACTGGCGCGGCGACGGACGGAACACGACGCCGTAGCGGTCGAGGTCGAGGCGCGCGGCGCCCGCGTGCATCATTTCGACCGCGCAGCAGGCGAGACCGAACGTCATCGGCCACATCGAGCCGGTGCGCGCCCAGTTGATCAGATCGTCCATGCGCGCCGTGGCGAAACCGCGTTCGATCAGCGGATTGTCGTCGCCGGGGCGCAGGATGTCGTCGACCGTGGAAACCGGAACCGGGTTGTGCATCACCCGGCTTACGCTGTCGATCACTCCCATTCCAGCGCTCCCTTCTTCCAGACGTAGACGAAGCCGACGACGAGCAGCGCCAGGAACAGGCCCATTTCGATCAGTGCGACGATGCCGATCTGCTTGAACACCACGGCCCAGGGAAACAGGAACGCGATTTCCAGATCGAAGATGATGAAGAGGATCGCGATCAGGTAGTAGCGCACGTCGAACTTCATGCGCGCGTCTTCGAAGGCTTCGAAGCCGCATTCGTACGCGGATCGCTTCTTGAGCGTGGGGGTCTTGGGACCGAGCAGCGTACCGACGGCGAGCAGCACTAGGCCCAGGCCGGTAGCGACGGTGATGAAAAGCAGGATGGGCCAGTATTCGGCAAGCACGGGTCAGCGAACCTCCGCATCAGACTTCGATGCATCAGCGGCCGTATGAGCCCTGCAGCTGCGTACGACCGTAAACTAGATTGGTGCCCAAAGGGGGACTCGAACCCCCACGACCGAAGTCGCTACCACCTCAAGGTAGTGCGTCTACCAATTCCGCCATCTGGGCATTGCGTTCCAACTAGTTCTTCTTCGACTCGTCCGCCTTGGCATCGGTCTTGCCGTCTTTGGCCGGAGCGGCCTCGGCAGGAACTGGCTTGGGCACTTCGGTGGTGTCCGAAGCAGGCTTGTCCGAAGCGGATGCCGCCGGAGCCGGGGTCGCCGCCTGCGGAACGTCGCCGGCCGGCGGCGTCGCGGAAGCAGGAGCTTTCTCGGTGGCGGAAGGCACTTCAACACCGGACATGACGCCCAAATCGGTCTGCGGCCGGATGCCGGCGCCGCCGCCGCGACTCAAGTACATGCCCATGCCCAGACTGAGCAGGAAGAACAATCCGGCAAGCACCGCAGTGGCGCGCGACAGGAAGTTGGCCGAGCCCCGCGCGCCGAACACCGTCGCCGAGGCGCCAGCTCCGAAACCGGAGCCCGCGTCCGCGCCAGCGCCGCGCTGCAAGAGAATCAGCGCAACCATCGCGACTGCGATGAGAATGTAGAAAACGTTGAAGATCGTCAGCAGCATCTCGACTCAACCAGGCATCGCGCTCAGCGCGCCGCCTCACAAATCGCCAGGAAATCGGCCGCTACCAGAGAGGCGCCGCCGATCAATCCGCCGTCGACATCCGGCTGAGCGAAGAGCTCGACCGCATTCGAGGGCTTAACGCTACCACCGTAAACAATCCGTAGCGAGTTTGCGATTGTAGCATCGTCTTTCGCAAGTTGGCTACGGATGAACGCATGAACTTCCTGTGCCTGCGCGGCGCTCGCGGTGCGTCCGGTACCGATCGCCCAGACCGGTTCATACGCCACCACGGCCTGCGCGAACGCGCCGATGCCGCAACGCGTGCGGACCGCTTCGATCTGCGCCGCGACGACGGCGTTCGTCCGCCCTTCTTCGCGCTCGGCCAGCGTTTCGCCGACGCACAGCACCGGCACGAGACCGGCCGCCTGCGCCTGCGCGAACTTCGCCGCGACCTGCTCGTTCGACTCGGCATGATACTGCCGGCGTTCCGAATGGCCGACCAGCGTGTGCGTGCAGCCGACGTCGCGCGCCATCGATGCCGCGACGTCGCCGGTATAGGCGCCCTGCGCATGCTCGCTGACGTCCTGCACGCCGACCGCGACCGGACTGCCGGCCAGCAACGCCGCGAGCGGCGCGGCCTGCACGGCCGGCGGGAACACCGCGACGTCGACGCCCTGCGGGCAACCGGCGACGACGGCGCGCACGAGCGCGTCGGCGCTGGCGAGCGTTCCGTGCATCTTCCAGTTTCCGGCGACGAATTGACGGCGCATGTTCGCGGGCTGCGGTTGAGAGGGCGCGAAGGATAGCGATGCGGACGCCCTGCCGCAATGCATCGCGGCCGGCCGCGCGGCTATGCTCGGCATCCCGCCATCCGAGGAGACGATCGCATGACCACGACGAGTTCGCGCTGGGCCCTGGTGACCGGCGCGTCGGCCGGTATCGGCGAGGCGTTCGCGCGCGAACTCGCCGCGCGCGGCGCGTCGCTCGTGGTGACCGCGCGGCGCGAGGAGCGCCTGGCGAAGCTCGCTGCGGAACTGGCCGGCAAGCACCCCGGCCTGCGCGTCGAGACGATCGCGGCCGACCTCGCCGACCCGAAGGCGCCCGAGGCGCTGTGCGCGGACATCGAACGCCGCGGCATCGCGATCGACATCCTGATCAACAACGCCGGCTACGGCGTGCCCGGCCACTATCTTTCGCAGCCGTGGCAGCGCCACGCCGACTTCATCCAGGTGCTGATGACCGCGCCGTGCGAGCTTGCGTATCGCCTGCTGCCCGGCATGCAGCAGCGCCGCTACGGCCGCATCGCGAACATCGCGTCGCTCGCGGGGCACGTGCCCGGTTCGGCCGGTCATACGATGTATGCGGCGTCGAAGGCGTACCTGATCAAGTTCTCGCAGTCGCTCGCGCTCGAGAATCGCCAATTCGGCGTGAACGTCTGCGCGGTCTGCCCCGGCTTCACTTATTCCGAATTCCACGATGTCACCGGCTCGCGGCCGCTCGTGTCGAAGATGCCGAAGTGGATGTGGATGACGTCGGAGGAAGTGGCGCGCGAAGGTTGGGACGCGACCGAGCGCGGCGAGATCGTGCGCGTGACCGGACGCGTGAACCGCTTCATCAAGGGGCTGATCAAGGTGCTGCCCGACAAGGTCGGGCTCGCGCTCGTGCAGAAGCGCTCGAAGGATTTTCGTGTGCAGGATCCGCATTAAAGCCCTCTCCCCCAAACGCTCAGCGTTTGGGGGAGAGGGTTGGGTGAGGGGGCGACGCCACGCACTTCGTCGAGGTCGATGCAGATTTCGGCGTCGCCCCCTCACCCCGCCCCTCTCCCCCAAGCGAGCTTGGAGGAGAGGGAGCAAATCAAACGCTCGCAGCCGAAGAGTGCTATACCAGCTTGATCTCGCGCAGCCGCTCCAGCAGATACTCGTGCGCGGTGATCGAGGTGTCGTAGCGCCTCGGATTGTCGGCGGTCACGCACGAATCGAGCGGGTCGAGCACGACGTCGGGATTCGGATGCAGGAAGAACGGCACCGAGTAGCGCGGCTTGCGCGCCGCTTCGCCCGGCGGATTCGTCACGCGGTGCGTCGTCGACGGATACACGTGGTTCGTCAGCCGCTGCAGCATGTCGCCGATGTTCACCACGATCGTGTCGGCGTCGGCCGTGAACGGCACCCACTCGCCCGCGCGCGACTTCACTTCGAGACCCGCGGCGCTCGCGCCGACCAGCAGCGTGATGAAGTTGATGTCCTCGTGCGCGCCGGCGCGCACGTTCGGAACGTCGGGCGACGTGATCGGCGGATAGTGGATCGGACGCAGGATCGAATTGCCGAGGTTCGTCTTGTCTTCGAAGAACGTCTCGGGCAGCCCGATGTGCAGCGCGAGCGCGCGCAGCACGCGCGAACCGAGCGCATCGAGTGCGGTATACAACCCGTACGCGTAGTCGCGAAAACCCGGCACTTCGACCGGCCACAGGTTCGGCGCCATCACGTCGGCGAACTTCGAACCCTCCGGCAGTTCGCGGCCGACGTGCCAGAACTCCTTGAGGTCCGGATAGCGCGAATCCTTCGCGGTCTCGACGCCGAACGGCGTGTAGCCGCGCGCGCCGCCGGTGCCCTTCAAGTGGTACTTCATCTTCGTTTCGGCCGGCAGCGCGAAGAACTGCCGGAAGCGCTCGTACGCGCCGTCGATCAGTTCGTTGCTGATGCCGTGGCCGCGGATGCCCGCGAAACCCCATTCGCGATACGCGGCGCCGAGCTCGCGCACGAAGGCGTCGCGGTCGGTGTCGTAGCGGCGGATGTCGAGGGTCGGAATGGCTGACATGGCGTTTTCCGGTGATGAGAGACGACCGCGCGCCGGCGGCCAGAGATCGTTCAGGAGTTCGCGGCGGATTCTACGACCCGCGCGAGCCGCGCGGCCAGCGCGTCGACGAGCGCCGCGTCGGCCGACTCGATCGTCACGCGCACGAGCGGCTCGGTGCCCGACGCGCGCAGCACGAGGCGCCCTCGCCCGTCGAGTTCGCGTTCGACCGCGGCACGCTCGGCCACGACCGACGCATGTTCGAGCAGCTTCGCGCCGCCGGACACACGCACGTTGACGGTCTTCTGCGGCAGGCGCATCCAGCCCGCGACGAGATCGGCGAGCGGTCGCGCGCGGCGCACCACGACTTCGAGCACCTGCAGCGCGCTGACGATGCCGTCGCCGGTACTCGCCTGGTCGAGACACAGGATATGGCCCGACGCTTCGCCGCCAAGGATGCCGTCGTGCTGCTTCAGCTGCTGCATGACGTAGCGGTCGCCGACCCTGGCACGGATGAAGCCGACGCCGGCCGCGGCGAACGCCTGCTCCAGCCCGTAGTTCGTCATCAGCGTGCCGACGACCGGGCCTTGCAGACGGCCGCTCGCATGCCAGTCGCTCGCCAGCACGTGCAGGATGTCGTCGCCGTCGACGAGCCTGCCGGTGTGGTCGACCATCTGCACGCGGTCGCCGTCGCCGTCGAACGCGATGCCGAGGTCGGCGCCGTGTTCGAGCACGGCGCGCTGCAGCGCCGCCGGTCGCGTCGAGCCGACGTCGCGATTGATGTTGAGACCGTCGGGCTGCGTGCCGATGCCGACGACGGTCGCGCCGAGTTCTTCGAACAGCGTCGGGGCGATCTGGTACGTCGCGCCGTGCGCGCAGTCGACGACGATCTTCAGGCGCTTGAGGTTCAGATCTTCCGCGATGGTAGATTTGCAGAATTCCGCATAGCGCGCCGGCGCGTCGGCGATGCGCGCGGCCTTGCCGATGTGCTCGGACGCGACCGTCGTGAACGGCGCTTCGAGTTCGGCCTCGATCGCGAGCTCGACGGCGTCGTCGAGCTTTTCGCCCGCGGCCGAGAAGAATTTGATGCCGTTGTCCTGGTGCGGATTGTGCGACGCGCTGATCACGATGCCGGCGCTCGCGCGCAGGCTGCGCGTCAAGTACGCGACGGCCGGCGTCGGCATCGGTCCGAGCAGGCGCACGTTCGCGCCGGCGGCGACGAGCCCGGCTTCGAGCGCCGATTCGAACATGTAGCCCGAAATGCGCGTGTCCTTGCCGATCAGCACGGTCGCGACGCCGCTGGCGTCCTTGAGCACCGCGCCGGCCGCGCGGCCCAGCTTCAACATGAATTCGGCCGTGATCGGCCATTCGCCGACGCGGCCGCGGATGCCGTCGGTACCGAAATACTTGCGTTCGCTCATTGCGTCTGCCGTTTCGTGCGGCCCGCGCGCGCCGGCGCGCGGAAACCGGGCCGCGCAGGTTGCCAGATTACGGCCGCGCCGGCCACTTTCCGGGTTTTCCGTCGCCAGCGAGCAGGCCAAACGACCGACACGGCAAGAAGCGCACATTGTTCGCTTTTTTCCGAAACCGGCGTTATTTCCGATCGCAACGCACCGCATCGGCAAAGGAAGCCGCCGCATTCCGCGGCAGGAACCGGCGTTGTCCAATCGGAGGGTTTTTCAATGAAGAAGTCGCTGTTGAAACTTGCGCTCGCGCAAGCCGTCGTCCTTGCGCTCGGCGCCGCGGCGCACGCCGCGAGCGACGCGTCGGACCGCGTCGACACGAGCGCGCTCGACGCGAACGTCACGCGCTTGATCGTCACGCTCGACGACGCCTCGAACGAATCGGCGCTGCGCGCGGACCTCGATCGCGCAGGCTCGGCGGTCGGCCGCCGCCTCGAAACCGTGCGCCGGCTCGCGACCGGCGGCTGGCTGGTCGAATCGCGCGGCGACGCGAAGCGAGAAGCCGCCCTGTCGCGCGACGAGGCCGAGCTGGCAATGCTCGAGATCGCGCGCAATCCGGCGGTGCGTTCGGTCGAACCCGATCGCCTGCTCAAGCACACGTTCACGCCGAACGACGCGAAATATCCCGATCAGTGGGCGTACTACAAGTCGCGCTTCGGCACGAACACGGCCGGCGCGTGGCACTACTCGACCGGCGCCGGCGTCAAGATCGCGGTGATCGACACCGGCATCACGCCGCACGGCGATCTCGACGCGAACATCGTCGGCGGCTACGACTTCATCTCGAGCGCCACGACGGCGCGCGACGGCGACGGCCGCGACGCGAACCCGAACGACGAAGGCGACTGGTACGACGACGGCGAGTGCGGCGACCCGACCGGCGCGCCGTCGAGCTGGCACGGCTCGCACGTCGCCGGCATCGCGGCGGCCGTCACGAACAACAGCAAGAAGGGCTCGGCCGGCGTCGCGTACGACGCGAAGGTCGTGCCGGTGCGCGTGCTCGGCAAATGCGGCGGCACGTTGTCCGACGTCGCCGAGGCTATCATCTGGGCGTCCGGCGGCGCGGTTGCGGGCGTGCCGGCGAATCCGAATCCGGCGAAGGTGATCAACCTCTCGCTCGGCGGCCCCGGCACGTGCACCGCGGCCTCTTCGATGCAGACGGCGATCAATACGGCGGTCGGCAACGGCGCGGTCGTCGTCGTCGCGGCCGGCAACGACGCCGTCAACGTCGCGACCGCGACGCCCGCGCGCTGCAACAACGTCGTCGCGGTCGCCGCGCTTTCGAGCACCGGCTCGCTCGCGAGCTATTCCAACTTCGGCGACAAGATCGACGTCGCCGCGCCCGGCACGATCGTCTCGACGGTTAACACCGGCACGACGGTGCAGGTCGCCGAAGGCTATGCGAGCTATCAGGGCACGTCGATGGCCGCGCCGCAGGTCGCCGGCCTCGCGGCGATGATCCTCGCCGAAGGTCCGTTCACGCCGGCGCAGGTCGAGAACCTCATGAAGTACAACGGCACCGCGGCGCTCGACTGCGCGTTCGACGCGGTCAAATCGTGCGGCTGGGGCCTGATCGACGCGCTGCACACGCTGCGCGCGGTCGGCAGCGGCTACAACGGCAACGTCGCGGTGAGTCCGAGCCCGGCGAACTACGTCAAGCCGACGTTCTTCGAGAACACGAACAACTACGCGGTTCCGGCCAACGGCAACGTCACGTCGCCGAATACGGTCTGGGGCCAGTACGGCGCGAATGCGGCGTCGAGCACGACCGTGAAATACAAGCTGCTCGTGCGCGGCGGCGGCCTCGTCGACGCGACGAAGTTCAAGATCGAACTGATCGCCGCCGACGGCTCCGTCGTCAAGGTGCTGCACAACAACACGGCGTCATTCGTGACGACGCAGACCGTCAACGCGAGCGGCGAAATCGCCGACGGCCTGTGGAAGCTGCGCGTGACGAACAGCGGTTCGGCCGCCAACGTCAACATCGACTCGTGGAGCATCGGCTTCCCGAGCATTTTCTTCCCGCTGTAATAATCGCGCGTTCTTCAACGAACGCGATTCAGTCGTCGTCGCCCCAGCGCAAGCCGGGCGGCGACGGCTTTTCGCGGGCTTGCGATCGCCGACCGCGGCCCAGACCTTGAGCGCATCGACCGTCGCGGCGACGTCGTGCACGCGCACGATCTGCGCGCCGCGCTGCACCGCGACGAGCGCGGCGGCGACGGACGCGTGCACGCGGTCGGCGGGTTTGTCGCGGCCGGTCAGCGCGCCCAGCATCGATTTGCGCGAGAGTCCGACGAGCAGCGGCACGCCGAGTCCGGCGAATTCTTCGAGCGCCTTGAAGATCGCGAGATTGTGCTCGAGCGTCTTGCCGAAGCCGAAGCCGGGATCGACCGCGAGGCGTTTCTTCGCGATGCCGGCGAGCTCGCACGAAAACACGCGATCGGCGAGAAACCGTTTCACGTCCGCGACGACTTCGTCGTAGTGCGGCGCATCCTGCATCGAGCGCGGCTCGCCCTGCATGTGCATCAGCACGATCGCGGCGTCGGTCAGCTCGGCCGCGGCGTCAAGCGCGCCGGGTTCGCGCAGGGCACGCACGTCGTTGATGAGGCCCGCGCCGGCCGCGACCGCGGCGCGCATGACGGCCGGCTTCGACGTATCGATCGAGATCGGCACGTTCGTGCGCTGCGCGAGCGCCTCGATGATCGGCACGACGCGCGCGCATTCTTCCTCGGCGCCGACGGCCTGCGCGCCGGGGCGCGTCGATTCGCCGCCGACGTCGATCAGGTCGGCGCCCTGCGCGACGAGCGCGAGGCCGTGCGCGATGGCGGCCTGCGGGTCGACGTAGGCGCCGCCGTCGGAGAACGAATCGGGCGTGACGTTGACGATGCCGCAGACGCGCGGGCGGTCGAGGACGAGTTCGCGGCCGTTGCAGTTGAGGACGGGATGGATCATCGGCTACTCCTTGGCCCGCTCCCTCTCCCCACAAGCCTGTGGGGGAGAGGGCTTGAAGAGAAAAAACAAAGCCGCCTCGCGGCGGCTTCGTTTGTAACGCATTGCGGTCGGCTCAATCCAGCGAATCGCGCGTCACGGCCGGGCCGCCGATCGGGCTTTCGCCGCGGCCGCCGGTCGGCGCGCCGCCGCCGCTGCTCTTGCCGTTCGACGTCCAGTCGCGCGGCGGCGGCGGTTCGCGGCCTTCCATGATCGCGTCGATCTGCTGCGCGTCGATCGTTTCGTACGTGAGCAGCAGCTTCGCCATCGTGTGCAGCTTGTCGAGGTTGTCGGTCAGGATCTGCGTCGCCTGCGCGTACGCCTTGTCCAGGATCGAGCGCACCACCTCGTCGATCTTGCGTGCCGTTTCGTCCGACACGCTCTTGTGCTGCGTGACCGAACGACCGAGGAACACTTCCTCGTCCTGCTCGCCGTACGCGATCGGGCCGAGCTCGTCCGACAGGCCCCACTTCGTGACCATGTTGCGCGCCATTTCGGTCGCGCGCTTGATGTCGTTCGACGCGCCCGTCGTCACCTTCTCGATGCCGAAGATCAGCTCCTCGGCGACGCGCCCGCCGTACAGCGAGCACAGGTTGCTGTGGATGTACGTGCGGTTGTAGCTGTAGCGGTCGCCTTCGGGCAGGAACATCGTCACGCCGAGCGCACGGCCGCGCGGGATGATCGTCACCTTGTGCACCGGATCGTGCTCGGGCATCAGGCGGCCGACGATCGCGTGACCGGCTTCGTGATACGCCGTGTTGCGCTTCTCGTCCTCGCTCATGGCCATCGAGCGGCGCTCGGCGCCCATCATGATCTTGTCCTTGGCGCGGTCGAAGTGGCTCATCGTCACTTCGCGCGTGTTCTCGCGCGCGGCGAACAGCGCCGCCTCGTTGACGAGGTTCGCCAGATCCGCACCCGAAAAGCCCGGCGTGCCGCGTGCGATGACCATCGGCTCGACGTCGGCCGCGACCGGCACCTTGCGCATGTGCACCTTCAGGATCTGCTCGCGACCGCGCACGTCCGGCAGCGGCACGACCACCTGGCGGTCGAAGCGGCCCGGGCGCAGCAGCGCCGGATCGAGCACGTCCGGACGGTTCGTCGCGGCGATCACGATGATGCCTTCGTTGCCTTCGAAGCCGTCCATCTCGACGAGCAGCTGGTTGAGCGTCTGCTCGCGCTCGTCATGACCGCCGCCGAGGCCGGCGCCGCGATGACGGCCGACCGCGTCGATTTCGTCGATGAAGATGATGCACGGCGCGTGCTTCTTCGCCTGCTCGAACATGTCGCGCACGCGGGCGGCGCCCACGCCGACGAACATTTCGACGAAGTCGGAACCGGAAATCGTGAAGAACGGCACCTTCGCCTCGCCGGCGATCGCCTTCGCGAGCAGCGTCTTGCCGGTACCCGGCGAACCCACCATCAGCACGCCGCGCGGAATCTTGCCGCCGAGCTTCTGGAACTTGCCCGGGTCGCGCAGGAAGTCGACGAGTTCCTTCACTTCTTCCTTCGCCTCGTCGCAGCCGGCGACGTCGGCGAACGTGACCTTCACCTGGTCTTCGCCCTGCAGGCGCGCGCGCGAACGGCCGAAGCTCATCGCGCCGCGACCGCCGCCGCCGGACTGCATCTGGCGCATGACGTAGATCAGAAATCCGATGAAGATCAGGAACGGCAGCCAGTTGACGAGTATGCCGATCACCGACACGCCGTTGTCCGACGGCTCGACGCTGAGCTTCTCGACGTTCTTTTCGATCTCGGCGATGTTCGAGTCGGTCAGGAGCGAGGTCGTGCGGACCTTCGTGCCGTCCTTGAGCTTCGCCTCGATCGTCGGCGGACGGTCGTTGCGCACCAGCACTTCCGAGACGCTGTTGCGACGCACCTTGTCCATGAAATCGGAGAAGGCGAGATCCTGCGGCCCACCGCTGCGCGGGTTGAAGCTCTGGAACACGGTCAGCAGCACGACCGCGATGATCAGCCAGAGCAGCAGGTTCTTGGCCATGTCGTTCATTCAATCACTCCTCACGCGCGCTTGCCCTGGGCCAGCGCATAGACTTCGTTGGACCGCGCCCGCGAAGCCTTGGGTTTACGGATGCTCACGCGCGTGAAGGCCGCCCGCAAGCTCCGCACATACTCGTCGAATCCGACGCCCTGGAACAGCTTGATCAGGAAATTGCCGCCGGGTTTCAACCAGTTCTTCGAAAAATCGAGCGCCAGCTCCGCCAGGTGCATCGCCCTCGTCTGATCGACGAGGTCGACTCCGCTCATGTTGGGGGCCATGTCCGACAGAACAAGATCCACTTCGGCACCGGAAAGTTGCTCTTCCAGTTGCTTTAAAACGCTTTCTTCACGGAAATCGCCGAGAATGAACGTCACGCCGCTGATGCCCTGCATCGGCAGGATATCGAGCGCCACGACCCGGCCGTTGCCGCGCAGCCGCTCGTTCACCAATTGTGACCATCCGCCCGGCGCCGCGCCGAGATCGACCACGGCCATGCCCGGCTTGAGCAAATGGTCGCGCTCGATCAGCTCGTCGAGCTTGAACGCCGCGCGCGAGCGATACCCCTCGGCCTGGGCGCGCTTGACGTAGGGATCGCTGAAATGCTCCTGCAACCAGCGCGTACTGCTTTTGCTGCGGGCCATGGCTTACTCGCGGCCCGGCTCGGCAGCCGATAAAATCGTCGGATTCATGGCCGCATGATACCCTGTCGGCTTGTCTTGCGGCTCAAGGCCGCCCCGCGACGTTCCGTCCAGCGAAAAAATCCGATGCCTCTGACCAATAGCCAGCGCCGTTACCTGCGCGGCCTCGCGCACGATTTGAAACCCGTCATCCTCGTCGGCGCCAAGGGCGTCACCGAAGCCCTGATCGCCGAATTCGGCAACGCGCTCGACCAGCACGAGCTAGTCAAGGTGCGCATTCCGGCCGAAGACCGCGAGGATTTCGCCGCGCAGGCCGGCCAGCTCGGCGAGGCCGCCAAGGCCGAAACCGTACAGACGATCGGCCGCACCGCGGTGTTCTTCCGCCGCAACGCCGACGAGCCGAAGATCGCGCTGCCGAAGTAGCGCCGTCCGGAACACCGATATGCAGCTCACGCTCAACCGACCCGGCGAATACCTGTTCGTACGCGCCGTCGGCGCGAACGCGATCACCGTCGTCGACCGTCCGCTCGACCGCAGCTTCGTGCTCGCGCCCGACCGCGCGATCGAAAACTGGCCGGTCAACGATGTCGCGGCGATCGACGCGGCGGCGATCGCGCCGATCCTCGAACTCGCGCCGGCCGTCGTGATCCTCGGCAGCGGCCCGCGCATCGTGTTTCCGTCGCAGGCCGTGCTCGCGGAATTCCTGAAGCGCGGCATCGGCATCGAAGTGATGGACAACGCCGCCGCGGCGCGCACGTACAACGTGCTCGTCAGCGAAGGCCGGCGCGTGGTCGCCGCGTTCGTGCTGCCGCTGGCTGCCTGACTCCGGCCTAGTTCTTCCGCCCCACGCCTTCGGATTCGCCGATCCGGCGCAGGCGCGCCAGCGCCTCGACCTGGATCTGGCGCACGCGCTCGCGCGTGAGGCCCAGTTCTGCCGCGATCTCGGCCAGCGTCTGCACGGCGTGGCCGGCCAGACCGTAGCGCCGCTCCACCACCATGCGCTGGCGCGGCGTGAGCTTGGCGAGCCAGTCGGGCAGGCGTCCGCCGGCGAGTTCGGCGAAGCCGCCGCCGACGCCGGACGCGTCGGTCTCGGCGGAAATCTGTTCGACCAGCGCGCGGTCGTCGTCGTCGGACATCGGCGCGTCGAGCGAGCGGATTTCCTCGGTGACGCAGAACAGCGCCGAGACGTCGGTCACCGGTTTGTGCACCGCGTGCGCGAGTTCTTCCTGCGTCGGATAGCGCCCCAGGCCCATCACGAGTTCGCGCCGCGCGCGCAGCACGTGCGCGAGTTCGCGCAGCACGTGCACGGGCACGCGCACGGTGCGGCCCTGCTGCATCAGCGCGCGCTGCACCGATTCGCGGATCCACCAGCTCGCGTACGTCGAAAAGCGCAGGCCGCGCGCGGGGTCGAACTTTTCCACCGCGCGGATGAGGCCGAGGTTGCCTTCGGCGATCAGGTCGAGCAGCGGCACGCCGCGGCCGACGTAGTTGCGCGCGACCGCCACGACGAGCCGCAGGTTCGCCTCGATCATCTGCCGGCGCGCGTCGGCATCGCCGTGCGCGACGCGCTCGCCGAGATCGCGTTCGCCGGGCGCGTCGAGCAGCGGGATCAGGCCGATCTCGTTCAAGTACGCACTGGTCGAATTGCGCGCGTCGTCGCCCTGCGGCGGCTCGATCGCATCGAGCAGCGCCAGCATGTCGTCGGTGTCGAGCGGCGAGTCTTCGCGAGGCTGGGTCATTGCCGGTGGTTCGGCGCGGGATCGTGCGCGTGCATGCTGCACGCGCGGCAACGACGCGTCAAACCCGCATCGTAAAACTGTGTGGCCGCGGCAGGGTCAGCGCGCAGGCAGGAATTCGAGCGGGTTGACGGGTTTGCCGTTGCGGCGAATTTCAAAATGCAACATGTCGCGGTTTGTGCCCGACGAGCCCATCTCGGCGATCGGCTGGCCGGCCTTGACCGTGTCGCCTTCCTTGACCAGCCGCTTGCGGTTGCGGCCGTACGCGGACAGGAACGCCGACGAATGCTTGACGATGATGAGTTCGCCGTAGCCGAGCAGGCCGTTGCCGCTGTACACGACCGAACCGTCGGCCGCGGCGAGCACCGGCGCGCCGGCGTTGCCCGCGATGTCGACGCCCTGGCGCGTCTGGTCGCCGCCGACGAACGTGCCGACGACCTTGCCCGACGCGGGCCAGCGCCAGGTGATGCCGCCGCTCGTGAGCGTCGGCGCGCTCGGTCCCGGCGCGGCGACGGCCGCGGTGTTCGCGCCCGGCGCGAGCGCCGGCGTCTTCGGTTCGACCGTGGCGGCGGACGGCGGCGGCACGGCCGGCGGCGGCGCGGGCGGCACCGCACCGGGTACCGGCGCGACGCTCGCGCTCTGCTGCGGCGGTTTCGCGATCGGCGTGCCTTTGTCCGGTGCGGGCGGCGCCGGCGGCAGCAGTTTGCCGGGCGACGGCGACGCGCTCGCCACCGGCCGGCTCGAATCGGGCGGCAGTTCTTCGACCCGAAAGCGCGGATTCGCGTCAGGCGGCGACGACGCGACCGGCGACGGTGCGGCAGGCGGCGCCACCGGCGGCGGCGCGCTCGCGACCGGTTCGCGCTCGACACGCGCATCGGCGAGCGCGAGTTCCTGCCCGACATAGATGCGGTACGGCGGCTCGATGCGGTTGATGCGCGCGATCTCGCGGAAGTCGAGGCCGTTCTTGAACGCGATCGAGTACAGCGTGTCGCCGGCGACGACGCGATGCGTCGCGGCGGACGGCGCGGGTACGCGTTCGACGACGCGCGGCGGCGGCGCGCGATCGTCGATCGCGATGTCTTCGACCGGCGCCGGCGGCGTCGATGCGCAGCCGGCGAGGACGGCAAGGACGGCGAGCAGCGGCCACGCGCGCCTTGCGCGCCGACCCGTCCGTTCCTTCGCCTTGCCTCGTCCGTACTCCACGCCGTTCGACCTCAATGTCTGAATTTCAGCCAGGCGATCAGGCCCAGCACCAGCACGACTGCGATCCAGCCGACCCACTCGATGTACTTGTGCAGCGCCGCTTCGGCCTTCGGGCCGCCGAGGCGGATCAGGCCGGTGAGGAGGTACACGCGCTTGCCGCGCCCGACCACCATGCTCGCGACGAACGCCAGCATCGGCACGCCGACGATGCCCGATGCCCACGTGAAGATCTTGAGAGGAACCGGCATGAACCCGGCCAGAACCAGCAGCCAGAAAGCGGTCCACGCGCTGTTGGCGACCGTCGCGCGCAGTTCGGCCACGAGCGCGTCGATGCGCGGCAGCCAGCCGAGCGCCTCGAGGAGCGGCCGCAGGGCGTCGAACGCGTAGTGGCCGAGCGCGTAGCCGACCACCGCGCCGATCACCGAGCAGACCATGCTGATCGTCGCGTAGCGGAACCAGTGGTGCGGTTTCGCCAGCGTCATCGGCGCGAGCATCACCTCGGGCATGACCGGAAAGATGATCGCCTCGATGAACGACAGGCCCCCGAGCAGCGCTTCGGCCTTCGGATGCGCGGCCCAGGCGAGCGCTTTTTCGTACAGCGGCTTGAACAGCTTCACGGAATGGTCCTTCCCTGGAAACGCACGGTGCAGCCGGTCACAGCGTACCTCCGAGCAGCGGCACGAAACTCACCGGACACAGAACTTCGCGGATGCGCGCGCCGTCGGCGCCCGGACGGATGCGCACGAGCTGCTGGCGTCCCGCCGGGCCGACCGGCGCGACGAGCACGCCGTGGGGCGCGAGCTGCGCGAGCAATGCCTGCTCGAGTTCGGCGCCCGCGGCGGTCAGCACGATCGCGTCGAACGGCGCTTCGTCGGGCCAGCCGAGGCGGCCGTCGTCGTGGCGCGAACGGACGTTGTCGATGCCGAGCTTGCGGAAGCGGCGGCGCGCGTTGCGCAGCAGTTCCTCGATGCGCTCGACGGTGTAGACGTTTTCGACCAGCGCCGCGAGTACCGCGGCCTGATAGCCCGACCCGGTGCCGATTTCGAGCACGCGCGCCGGCACGCCGTGTTCGAGCAGCGCCTCGGTCATGCGCGCGACGACCCACGGCTGCGAGATCGTCTGGCCCTGCCCGATCGGCAGCGCCGTGTCTTCGTAGGCGCGCGTGGCCAGCGCTTCCTCGACGAACAGATGCCGCGGCAGCTGCCGCACCACGTCGAGCACGCGCCGGTCGGCGATGCCGTCGGCCTTCAAGCGCTCGATCAGACGGTCGCGCGCGCGCTGCGACGTCATGCCGAGGCCGCGCGCTTCGGGCGTCAGGCGCGAATACGCCGTCATGCGGGTTCGCCGCCGATGATGGGCAGGGTTTCGACCCAGCCGGCCACCTTCTCGAGCGCCTGGTAGCGCGTGAGGTCGACCTGGATCGGCGTGATCGAGATCGAGCCTTCGCGCACGGCGTGGAAATCGGTACCGGGGCCGTCGTCCTCGGCTTCGCCGGGCGGGCCGATCCAGTAGATCGGTCGGCCGCGCGGATCGTGCTGCCGGATGCACGGCGCCGAGCGATGGCGGCGGCCCAGGCGCGTGACCGCGAAGCCGCGCAATTCGTGCCACGGGCGGTCGGGCACGTTGACGTTGAGGATCGTGTCGGCCGGCAGCGGGTCGACGAGCAGCCGCTGCATGATCACGAGCGCGGCGTTCGCGGCCGTCTCGAAATGCTGCGGATCGTGATCGCGGCTCACGAGCGACACGGCGATCGCCGGCAGGCCGAGAAAGCGGCCTTCCATCGCGGCCGACACGGTGCCCGAATAGATCACGTCGTCGCCGAGGTTCGCGGCGTTGTTGATGCCGGAGACGACGATGTCGGGCTGGAAGTCGAGCAGGCCCGCGAGCGCGAGGTGCACGCAGTCGGTCGGCGTGCCGGCGACGCGGTAGCGGCCGTCGTCGAGCCGCGCGACGCGGATCGGCGCGTCGAGCGTCAGCGAATTGCTGGCGCCGGAGCGGTCGCGGTCGGGCGCGACGATCGTCACGGAGCCGACCGCGGCGAGGCGGTCGGCGAGAACACGGATGCCCGGCGCGTCCACGCCGTCGTCATTGGAAACCAGAACGCGCATCGAACGTATGAATCCTTGCAGGGTCGCGCGGAGAAACGCGAGGCAAGCCGCAAGTTTAGCGGAATCCGCCGGCGCACCGCTGCATGACGCGATCGTCGGTTACGATGACGCCCGATGCGCAAGCGCCCCGCCCGACCGCCAGATCCCGTCAGCGACGACGATATCCGCCTGTTTCACGAGGCGATCGGCCCGGTGCGCCGGCATGTCGACGATACGGCGCCGGCCAATACGATCGACAAGCCCGCGCCGGAGCCGCGGCAGTTTCTGCTCGACGAGGCGCGCGTGCGCGACGAACTGCTCGACATGCCGATCGACCCGGGCGAGATGGAAGTCGGCGAAGAACTGTCGTACTTGCGCGACGGTTATCGGCCCGACCTGCTCAAGCGCCTCAAGCGCGGCCATTTCAGCATCGAGGACGAGATCGACCTGCACCAGATGAACGCCGAGGTCGCGCGCTCGGCGATCGTCGAATTCATGGGCGAGGCCAAACGGCGCGGCCTGCATTGCATCAAGCTGATCCACGGCAAGGGCCTGCGCTCGCGCGCGGGCGGTCCGGTGATCAAGCGGCTGGTGGACAGGATGCTGCGCCAGCGCGACGACGTGGTCGGTTTCGCGTCGGCGCGTTCGGAACACGGCGGAACCGGCGCGACCGTGGTGCTGCTGCGCTATCGGGGCTAGCGTGGCGCGGGAACCGGGGAGAAATGCCGGCGAGGTGGCGTCCCCCGGGTTCGCCACCGCTGCCGTCCGGCGCCGCGCGCTCAGTCGTCCTTGGTCTTCTGCGCCTTCGACTTGCGCGGCAGATTGACCCATTCGACGCCGTAACCGCGCATCGTGGCCCAGCGGTTGACCGAGACGACCTTGCTGTAGTCGACGTCGCTGTCGTACTTCGTTACCGACGCCGCGGTATGGGTGCGCGCGCCACCGGACGCGGCACAACCGCCCAGCGCAACCCCGGCGATCAGCACGGCAGCCGTTACGAGAACACGTTTCATGGCGGACTCCTATGGTTGAGTGCGGGCGTCACGCGCTCGCCGCGCGGCCCACGAATTCAGTATAGGAAGCCCCGCCAACCGCGGAACGCCGGACGCGCCAACTCGCGATTTCCGCCACAGCGCCGCCCGCTGGCGGCTATTCCTGCATAGCCGCGATCGCCTCGCCGAGGTCGTGGCGCGCCAGTTCGCGCAGGATCGTCGTGGCATAGCAGCCGGCCGGCAGCGCGAACGCGATGCGCAACGCCGATTCGGCAACCCATTCCCATTCGAGGCGTTGTGCACACAGTCGCAAACTGCGCCGCTCCTGATCGAGCCCGGCGCGTTCGAGACCGTCGGCGAGTTCGCGTCCGGCGTCGGCGACGGACCGTTCGAGCGCTTCCGCGTTGCCCTGCGTGCGCAATGCGCCGCGGCCCCACAGCGGGCCGGTCGGATGCACGTCGCGGCCGTCGATGCGCGCGACGAGTTCGGGCGTGGCCGGCTCCGGTCCGAAGATGCTGTGACTGCCCTCGAGCATGAATACGTCGCCGTCGCGCGCGCGATTCCAGTCGCCGTCGGCGACGCGGCGCGCGAGCACTTCGTTGAACAGGTGCGAGCGCGCCGACGACAGCAGCAGGCTGCGCTCGTGGCGCTGCACGCGTCGTCCCGCGAACATCGCGCGGGCGCGTTCGACGTTGCCGGCATCGCGGCCGAACCGCTGCTCGCCGTAGTAGTTCGGCACGCCGTGCGCGGCGATCCGCGCGAGCACGCGCCCGGCCGCGTCGCGATCGCCGACGACGTCGGTCAGCACGATGACGAACGCATTGCCCTTGAGCGCGCCGCGCTTGAGTTTGCGGCCGTGCCGGCGCGCCTCGATCACGCGGAATTCGGCGTGCGTCAGCGCCGGCCAGTCGACCTCGCGCTTGATCGGCACGGCGACCGAGAACGTCTGCCGCGCGAGCGCGTGGCGATCCTTGATGCCGGCGTAGCTGACCGCGTCCGTCGTCACGCCGGCATATCTGGCGAGTTCGCGCGCGACGAAGTCGGTGTTCGCGCCGCGCTTCTCGACGCGCACGAATACGTGCTCGCCGGCGCCGTCGGGCGCGAAGCCGAGGTCCTCGTCGACAACGAAGTCTTCGGGCGTGGCGCGCAGGCGCGCGGTCAGCGGCGGGCCGCCGTGGGCGTAGGGCGCGTCGCTCATGCGCGCACCAGCAAGACGACGGCCATCGCGGCGATGCCTTCGCCGCGGCCGGTGAATCCGAGCTTTTCGCTCGTCGTCGCCTTGACGCTGATCGCGTCGGCTTCGACGCCGAGATCGTCGGCGAGCAGCGCCCGCATGCGCTCGGCGTGCGGACCGACCTTCGGACGTTCGCACACGACGGTGACGTCGGCGTTGCCGAGCGCATAGCCGCGTTCGCGCATCAGTATTCGGCAGTGACGCAAAAAGACGCGGCTGTCGGCGCCGCGCCAGCGCTCGTCGCTCGGCGGAAAATGCTTGCCGATGTCGCCGAGCGCGAGCGCGCCGAGAATCGCGTCGCACAGCGCGTGAATCGCGACGTCGCCGTCGGAATGCGCGACGACGCCATGGTCGTGCGGAATCGACACGCCGCCGAGCACGACGTGGTCGCCGGGGCCGAATGCGTGGACGTCGTAGCCTTGGCCGATGCGCATAAGTTCCTTTGGTTCAAGCCCTCTCCCCCAAGCGCGCTTGGGGGAGAGGGTTGGGTGAGGGGGCGACGCACGCGCTGCGTCGAGGTCGAGGCAGAATCCGGCGTCGCCCCCTCACCCCTACCCTCTCCCCCAACGACGTTGGGGGAGAGGGAGAAAATCAACGACTCAACAAAAACTCCGCCAACGCCAGATCCGCCGGCGTCGTCACCTTGATATTGTCTTCCGCGCCTTCGACCAGGAGCGGCGCGTGTCCCGCGCGTTCCATCGCCATCGCCTCGTCGGTGATCGCGACGCCGGCCGCGAGCGCGGCGGCGAGCGCCGCATCGAGTTCGCCGCGCCGGAACAACTGCGGCGTCAGCGCGCGCCAGCGCGACTCGCGCGGCTCGGTGCCGTTCGACCGTCCCTGCCCGTCGGCGCGCTTCAACGTGTCGCGCAGCGGCGCGGCGAGCAGCCCGCCGCCTGCCGGCACCGCACGCTCGATCAGCCGCGTCACGTCTTCGGCGCGCACGCACGGCCTTGCCGCGTCGTGCACGAGTACAAAATGCTCCATCGCGACCGACGCAGGCAGCGCGCGCAGTCCGGCCAACACGGAATCGGCACGCTCGGCACCGCCGTTCGCGATGAGCAGCGGCTTGCCGAGCACTTCGATCAGTCCGCGCGTCCACGTCGCGTCGTCGGGCGCGAGCACGAGCACGAAGCCCGCGACGCGCGAATGCGCCGCGAGCCGTTCGAGCGTATGCGTCACGAGCGGCTTGTCGCCGATGCGCAGGTACTGTTTCGGCGTGTCGCCGCCGAAACGGCGCCCGCGGCCGGCGGCCGGCACGACGCACCAGTGCCCGCTCACTTTTTCCTTGTCGGCCGCGGCCGGCTTCGCGCCCGCGCCCGGCGTCGGCTCGACCACCTGGTAGAACGTCTCGCCGGGCTTGACGAGGCCGAGCTCCGAACGCGCGCGGCCTTCGATCGCCTCGCGGCCTTCCTTCAGGTCGCGCACTTCCGCCGCGAGCGCTTCGTTGCGCGCGCGCAGGGTTTCGTTCTCGTGCTTCTGCTCGGCCACGGTCGCGCGCAGCCGCTCGACCTCCCGCACGCCGCCGGCGCCGGTCCATAGCTTGAGCTGCAGACCGATCAGCAGGATCAGGAGAATCAGGGCGGCGTAGCGCAGCACGTCGGCACGGGCTTAGGCGAACATGCCCGGCAGGTTCGGGAACGCGTGCTTGCCGGCGTAGACCGCCTGCGCGCCGAGCGCTTCTTCGATGCGCAGCAGCTGGTTGTACTTCGCCACGCGGTCGCTGCGGCACAGGGAGCCGGTCTTGATCTGCGTCGCGGTGGTGGCCACCGAGATGTCGGCGATCGTCGTGTCTTCCGTTTCGCCGGAACGGTGCGAAACGACGGACGAATACTTCGCCGCGTCCGCCATCGCGATCGCTTCGAGCGTTTCGGTCAGCGTGCCGATCTGGTTGACCTTGATCAGGATCGAGTTCGCGATGCCCTTGGCGATGCCTTCCTTGAAGATCGCCGTGTTCGTCACGAACAGGTCGTCGCCGACGAGTTGCACCTTCTTGCCGAGCTTGTCGGTGAGGTACTTCCAGCCGTCCCAGTCGCCCTCGGCCATGCCGTCCTCGATCGTGACGATCGGGTAGCGCGCGCTCCAGTCGGCGAGGAAGTCGGCGAACTGTTCGGAGGTCAGGCGCTTGCCTTCGCCCGAGAGGTTGTACTTGCCGTTCTCGAAGAATTCCGAGCTCGCGACGTCGAGGCCGAGCCATACGTCCTCGCCGGCCTTGTAGCCGGCCTTGCCGATCGCTTCGAGGATCGTTTCGATCGCTTCCTCGTTCGACTTCAGATCCGGCGCGAAGCCGCCCTCGTCGCCGACCGCCGTCGACAGGCCGCGGCCCTTGAGCACGCTCTTCAACGCATGGAAGATTTCGGTGCCGCAGCGCAGCGCTTCGGAGAAGCTCGCGCAGCCGATCGGCAGCACCATGAATTCCTGCATGTCGACGTTGTTGTCGGCGTGCGCGCCGCCGTTGACGATGTTCATCATCGGCACCGGCAGGCGCGCGGCGCGCGATCCGGCCAAGTGCTTCCACAGCGGCAGCCCCTTGGCCGCCGCGACCGCGTGCGCGTTCGCGAGCGACACGCCGAGCAGCGCGTTCGCGCCGAGGTGGTTCTTGTTCGGCGAACCGTCGAGCGCGATCAGCTTGCGGTCGAGCCCGGCCTGGTCGGCGGCGTCGAAGCCCTTCAGCGCATCGGCGATCGTCGTGTTGACGTTGCCGACGGCGCGCGTCACGCCCTTGCCGAGATAGCGCGTCTTGTCGCCGTCACGCAGTTCCACGGCCTCGCGCGAACCGGTCGACGCGCCCGACGGCACGGCGGCGCGGCCCGTGTGGCCGCTGTCGAGCGTCACTTCGGCTTCGAGCGTGGGATTGCCGCGGGAGTCGAGGATTTCGCGGGCGTGGATCTTGGTGATCGTGGTCATGAGTTTTCCGGGCCGATGGGCAATTGTAGACAGAATGAAATCTTCAACGGCTATTCGAAACCGTGTCTTTTGGCAACGCGATCGAGTTCGACCAGCGCCTCGAGCAGCGCCGCCATCTTGCCGAGCGGCCACGCGTTCGGCCCGTCGCTGAGCGCCTTGTCCGGATCGGGATGCGTCTCGGCGAAGAGACCGGCGATGCCGACCGCGACGGCCGCGCGCGCGAGCACCGGCACGAATTCGCGCTGGCCGCCCGACTTGCCGCCCTGCCCGCCCGGCAGCTGCACCGAATGCGTCGCGTCGAACACGACCGGGCAGTGCGTCTCGCGCATCACCGCGAGCGAGCGCATGTCGGAAACGAGGTTGTTGTAGCCGAAGCTCGCGCCGCGCTCGCACACCATGATGTCGTCGTTGCCGGTGGCCTTGGCCTTGTCGACGACGTGCTTCATGTCCCACGGCGCGAGGAACTGGCCCTTCTTGATGTTGACCGGCTTGCCGGCCCTCGCCACGTTCTGGATGAAATCGGTCTGGCGGCACAGGAACGCCGGCGTCTGCAGCACGTCGACCACCGCCGCCACTTCGTGCATCGGCGTGTATTCGTGCACGTCGGTGAGCACCGGCACGCCGATCTGGCGCTTCACCTCGGCCAGGATGCGCAGGCCTTCTTCCATGCCGGGGCCGCGATGGCCCGACACCGACGTGCGGTTCGCCTTGTCGAAGCTCGACTTGTAGATGAACGGCACGCCGAGCCTGCCGGTGATTTCCTTGAGCTGCCCGGCCGTATCGAGCGCGAGCTGTTCCGACTCGATCACGCACGGTCCGGCGATCAGGAACAGCGGCCGGTCGAGCCCCACTTCAAAACCGCAGAGTTTCATCACGCAATCCTTCCATCGGGAAAGCGCCCCAGATGGGGGCGCTTTCCGGGACAAACATCAACCGGCGGCCGCGAGGCGCGGCGCCGTCCGCACGGCCTTGTATTCGCGCGCGGCCTGCACGAAGCCGATGAACAGCGGATGGCCGTCGCGCGGCGTCGACGTGAACTCGGGGTGGAACTGGCACGCGAGAAACCACGGATGGTTCGGCAGTTCGACCATTTCGACCAGGAGGTCGTCCATCGACTTGCCGGCGATCGTGAGGCCGAGGTCCTCGAACTGCTGGCGATAAAGATTGTTGAACTCGTAGCGGTGGCGATGGCGCTCGCGGATCACGTCCTGCGCGTACAGCTGCCGCGCGAGCGTGCCGGCCTTCAGGCGGCACTCCTGCGCGCCCAGACGCATCGTGCCGCCGAGGTCGGATTCCTCGGTGCGCTTTTCGACGTCGCCGGCCGAGGTGGTCCACTCGGTGATCAGCGCGATCACCGGATGCGCGCAGTTCTTTTCGTTCTCGCTCGAATTGGCGCCTTCCAGGCCCGCGATGTGCCGCGCGAAATCGACGACCGCCGCGTGCATGCCGTAGCAGATGCCGAAATACGGCACCTTGTTCTCGCGCGCCCACTTCGCCGCCGCGATCTTGCCTTCGAAGCCGCGCTTGCCGAAGCCGCCCGGGACAAGGATCGCGTCGACGCCGGCGAGCACGTCGCCGCCTTCGGCTTCGATCTGCTCGGACTCCATCCACTCGAGGTTCACGCGCGTCGACTGCTTGATGCCGCCGTGCCGCAGCGCTTCGCCGAGCGACTTGTAGGCATCTTTGTGCTCGACGTACTTGCCGATGATCGCGATCGTGACTTCGTCTTTCGGATTTTCGACCGCGGCGACGGTGCGCTCCCACGACGACAGGTCGGCGGGGCCGGCGTCCAGGCGCAGGTGGTCGATCACGAGGCGATCGAGGCCCTGCTGGTGCAGCCACAGCGGCAGCTGGTAGATCGTGTCGACGTCCATCGCGCTGATGACCGCGCGCTCGGGCACGTTCGTGAACAGCGCGATCTTGCGGCGCTCGGCTTCCGGCAGCGGCTGCTCGCAGCGGCACAGCAGCACGTCGGGCTGGATGCCGATCGTGCGCAGCTCCTTGACCGAATGCTGCGTCGGCTTGGTTTTGATTTCGCCGGCGGCCTTGATGTACGGCACGAGCGTCAGGTGCATGAACATCACCTTCTCGGCGCCGTGTTCGATGCGGATCTGACGGATCGCCTCGAGGAACGGCAGCGATTCGATGTCGCCGACCGTGCCGCCGATCTCCACCAGCGCGACGTCGTAGCCGCGCGTGGCCTCGTAGATCGTGTGCTTGATCTCGTCGGTGATGTGCGGAATCACCTGCACGGTCGCGCCGAGATAGTCGCCGCGGCGTTCCTTGCGGATCACGGCCTCGTAGATCTTGCCCGTGGTGACCGAGTTGCGGCCGGTCAGGCGCGTGCGCACGAAGCGCTCGTAGTGGCCGAGGTCGAGGTCGGTTTCCGCGCCGTCGTCGGTGACGTACACCTCGCCGTGCTGGAACGGGCTCATCGTGCCCGGATCGACGTTGATGTAGGGGTCGAGCTTCATCATCGTCACGCGCAGACCGCGCGCTTCGAGGATGGACGCGAGCGAAGCGGCCGCGATGCCTTTTCCGAGGGAAGAGACGACGCCGCCGGTAACGAAAATCAAGGGAGTCATGGTGTGCGCAGCATTGCCTATGCTGGTAAAGCCGGCATTTTACGCATGCGACCCGTGTTCGGCGAGCGAAAAGCCGCGGCGCGGTGGCGGCCGGCGGGCCGCCGCTGGTATTTTGGATGGTCCTTTCGCGATGCAAGCCCAGACGCCATGCCGATTTGCGCCATCCTGAACGCCGTGCGCACGGCGATGCGCGAACACGGCGTCGCCGCCGTCGTCGTGCCGTCGGCCGACCCGCATTCGTCCGAATACCTGCCGGCGCGCTGGAAGACGCGCGAGCGCCTGTCCGGGTTCACCGGCTCGGCCGGCACGCTCGTGGTGACGCACGAAACCGCGTTCCTCGCCACCGATTCGCGCTATTTCGAGCAGGCCGAGCGCGAACTGGCCGGCAGCGGGATCGACCTTTTCAAGCTGGCGCGCCCCGGCGTGCCCGAGCACTACGACCGGCTCGCCGCGACGCTCGCGCGCGGCGACGTCGTCGCGGTCGCCGGCGACGTGCTGTCGCTCGCCCAGCAGGCGGCGCTGGAACAGCGGTTCGGACCGGCCGGCATCGTCCTGCGCACCGATCTCGACCTCGCCGGCTGCGTCTGGACCGACCGGCCGCCGCTGCCCGACTCGCCGGTGCGCGAGCACCGGCCGGAATTCGCCGGCGATCGCGGCGAGCGTCTGGCGCGCGTGCGCCGGGCGATCGCGCAGGCCGGCGCGACACATCACCTCGTCTCGTCGCTCGACGACATCGCCTGGATCGCGTCGCTGCGCGGCACCGACGTGCCGTACAACCCGGTGTTCGTCGCGCATCTGCTGCTGTCGCCGGAACGCGCGACGCTCTTCGTCGGTGCCGACAAGATCGGTACCGACAAGATCGGCGCGGAACTCGCCGCGCGCCTCGCCGCCGACGGCATCGACCTCGCCGGCTACGCCGAGGCCGGCGCCGCGCTCGCGGCATTGCCGGCCGGCGCGCGGCTGCTCGTCGATCCGCAGCGCACGGTCAAGGCGCTCGCCGACGCCGTGCCGGCCGGCGTCGCGCTCGTGCGCGCGCCGAACCCGAGCCAGCGCTTCAAGGCGGCCAAGACCGACGCGGAACTCGCCCACGTGCGCGGGACGATGCGCAAGGACGGCGCGGCGCTCGTGCGGTTTCTGATCTGGCTCGAAGAGACCGTCGGTACGCGGCGACTGACCGAACTCGACGTCGCCGCGAAACTTGAAGAACTGCGCGGCGCGCAGCCCGACTACGCCGGTGCGAGCTTCGCGACGATCGCCGGCTACCAGGCCAACGGCGCGCTGCCGCACTACCGCGCGACCGGGGACCACCACGCGGCGCTCGCGCCCGAGGGCCTGCTGCTGGTCGATTCCGGCGGCCAGTACGAGGGCGGCACGACCGACGTCACGCGCACGATCGCGCTCGGCGAAACGACGGCGCAGCAGCGCCTGGACTACACGCTGGTGCTCAAGGGCATGATCGCGCTGTCGCGCGCGTGGTTTCCGGCCGGCACGACCGGCCAGCAGCTCGACGCGCTCGCGCGCGCGCCGCTGTGGGCGCACGGCCTGAACTACGGCCACGGCACCGGTCACGGCGTCGGCTTTTTTCTCAATGTGCACGAAGGTCCGCAGGCGATCCGGCCGCCGCTCGCCGGCGAAACGGCCGAACCGCTCGCGCCGGGCATGATCGTGTCGAACGAGCCGGGCCTGTACCGGCCGGGCCGCCACGGCATCCGCATCGAAAACCTGATCGTCGCGACGCCCGCGGCGCACGGCGAGTTCGGGCAGTTCCTGCGCTTCGAGACGCTGACGCTGTGCCCGATCGACGGGCGGCCGATCGTCGCCGACGCGCTCGATGCGGCCGAGCGCGGCTGGCTGAACGCGTACCACGCGACCGTGCGCGAACGGCTCTCGCCGCTCCTTGACGACCACGAGCGCGAATGGCTGGCCCGGCGCTGCGCGCCGCTGTAAGCTGCGCCGTCGTTGCAACGCCCGACGGCTTCCGGCCGTCTCCGTTCGCGCTTCCATTCACGTCAGACGCCGTCCGGGGCGGCGTATCCATGTTTCCAGTTTCCCAACGTCCTCGCATCCTCATCGTCGCGGGGACACGGCCGGAGTGCCTGAAGCTCGCCAGTCTCGTCGCGGCGCTGCGCGCGCGCGGCGAAGTCGAAACCCTGCTCGTCAACAGCGGCCAGCATCACGCGATGGTCGAGCGCACGTTCGCGCATCTGGAGATGACGACCGACGTCGCGCCCGGCCCGATCGATCCGGCATCGCTGTCGCACGCGCTGACGAGCCTGCGCGAACGCCTGCGCGCGATCGCGACCGAACGCCGCGCGTCCCTGATCGTCGCGCAGGGCGATACCTCGAGCGCCTACGCCGCGTCGCTCGCCGCGCGCGATCTCGCCCTGCCGCTCGCGCACGTCGAGGCGGGCCTGCGCACCGACCATCCGTACCGGCCGTTTCCGGAAGAACTGTTCCGCCGCCGCATCGCGCCGATCGCGCAGCTGCATTTCGCGCCGACGGCGAGCGCCGAACGCAACCTGCTGCGCGAAGGGATCGCGCCCGAGGCGATCCACCGCACCGGCAACACCGTCGTCGACCTCCTGCGCGCGCAGCTCGAGGACACGCGCCCGCTGCTGCTGCCGTTTCTCGCCAACGACGGCCTGCCCGACACCGACGAGCTGGTGACGCTGACGCTGCATCGCCGCGAAAACTACGGCCGCGGCCTCGACGTCGTGTGCGAGGCCGTGCTCGAACTCGTGCGGCAGCGGCCGCGCCTGGGCGTCGTCTGTCCGGTGCATCCGAATCCGGCGGTCGGCAGCCGCATCCGCCGGCACCTCGCCCGCCGCGCGCGCATCGCGCTCGTCGATCCGCTCGACTACCGGCCGTTCATCGCGCTGCTCGCGCAGTCGCGCCTGACGATCACCGATTCGGGCGGCATCCAGGAAGAAGCGCCGTACCTCGGCACGCCCGTGCTCGTCGTGCGCGAAAACACCGAAAGGCCCGAAAGCGTCGCGATCGGCGCGGCGACGCTCGTGCCGCTCAAGGCCGACCGCATCGTCGCCGAAGCGCAGCGCCTGTTCGCGCTGCCGGCGCCGCGACGCCTGCCGTTCACGCCCGAGGCGCCGTACGGCGACGGGCGCAGCGGCGAGCGCATCGCATCGATTCTCGTCGAACGCCTGTGCGCCCCTGCGACGATGCGCGCCGGCCGGCCGTCGCCTGTGTCCGCCTGATCGCGTTCGCCGCGGCTCCCACCAAGGAATCCACCGGAATGAATCCCGCCCCCGTGACGGCCGACGACACCGCCGCCGCCGCGCAACGCCTGCGCGACTGGCTGCTCGGCGGCGCCGTGCAATGCGCCGGCGGCGAACATGCCGGCGGCATCGTCGGCGCGATCGCCGCCGACGGCCGCGCGCGCTACGTCTATCCCGAAATCACCGGCTATTACCTGCACTGGCTCGCCGAAGTCTCGGACGAGACCGGCGTCGAACGCGTCCGCGCGCCGGCGCAGGCCGCCGCCGACTGGGCCGACCGCGTGCTCGCGGACGGCCGCGTGCCGGCGACGCGCGCGTATCTCGTCGCCGACGAAGAACGCGACTGGCGCAACGACGCCGTGTTCTTCTTCGACCTCGCGATGCTCGTGCGCGGCTTGTGCGCCGTGGCCGAAGCCGGCGTCGTGGCGACGCCCTCGCGCGCGATCGCGCGGCTCGTCGAGGAGCTGGCGCGCTTCGTCGACGCCGACGGCGGCATCGTCGCGGCGCGGTCGCTCGCGGCGGACGCGCGTCTGCCGCGGCGCTGGTCGACGCTCGGCGGTCCGTTCGAGGTCAAGGCGAGTTCGCGCGCCGCGCTCGCGGCGCGCCACGTCGCGCTGCCGGCCGCATTGGCCGAGGCCTGCCGAAATCTGGCCGCCGGCTACGTCGACACCGCCGCGGCGATACCGCTCGACATGCTGCATCCGACGCTGTACTTCGCCGAAGGCATGCTCGTGGCGGAGCCCGACGCGGCGCCCGCGATCGCCGCGCTGCTCGCGCGGCTGCTGCGGCTCGCGCGCGTCGACGGCAGCCTGCCCGAAGCCGAGGATTCCGACGTGCCGCGCAGCGACATCATCGCGCAGGCGCTGCGCGTGGGCCTGCTGCTGCGCGGCGTCGACGGCGCACCGGACGAGGCGACGCTCGATCGCCTCGCCGCGGCGCTCGTCGCGCGCGTGCGCGCCGACGGCACGCTGCCGTTCCGCCCCGACGTGCCCGACCCGCAGCCGAACGCCTGGTGCGCGATGTTCGCCGAACAGGCGCTGCGGTGGCATGCGCGCGCGCGCCGCGGACTGCCGCTGCCGGCTGCCGAGGGCCTCGTATGAGCCGCCTCGCGATGCTCGCGAAACTGCTGCCTTTTGCACCGCTGTACTTTGCGACGAATGCGGCAAGCGTGATCGCACGGTTTTTTCCGGGCCGCTGGCGCGCGCGGCCGCGCGACGACGGCGCGCAGCCGGGCATTTCGGTGATCGTGCCCGAACGCGGCACGCCCGATCTCCTCGACGAAACGCTCGCCGCGCTCGCCGCGGCGCTCGCCCGCATCGACGAGCCGCACCAGACGATCGTCGTCGTCAACGGCGCGCCGCGGGACGACTACCGCGAACTCGCCGCGCGCCATCCGGCCGTCGAATGGCGCTTCCACGACCGGCCTCTGGGCTACAACGGCGCGATCGACGACGGCTTGAAGGCGGTACGCCACGACTGGACGTACCTCCTTAACAGCGATATGCGCCTGGACCCCGACGCGCTCGCCGAAGCGATGCGCTACCGCCGCGCGCACGTGTTCGCGATCACCTCGCAGATCTTCTTCGCCGATCCCGCGCGGCGGCGCGAGGAAACCGGCTGGTCCGACTTCCATGCGAACGCCTACGCGCCGGAAGTCTACGAACGCACGCCCGAGCCGGGCACGCTCGCGCGCGGCAATCTGTATCCCGGCGGCGGCTCGTCGCTGTGCCGCACCGCGCCGCTGCGCCGCTACGTCAAAGGTTCGCGCGACTACGCGCCGTTCTACTGGGAAGACGCCGACTGGGGCATCCGCGCCTGGAGCGACGGCTACGAAGTGCTGTTCTGCCCGGCATCGCACGCGTGGCATCGCCATCGCGGCACGGTCAACCGCTACTACGAACCCGGCGAAGTCGAGCGCGTGATCCATCGCAACGCGCTGCTGTTCGACCTGCGCCACGGCTGGACCGGCCGCGGCGCGCGCGCGCTGCTCACGCGCATCGCGCAGTGCGACGCCGCGACGCAGGCCGAACTGCGCGGCCCGGGCCTCGCCTGGCGCGCGTTCAGGGCGCGCCTGTCGACGCGGCGCGCGCAGCGCCGCGGTTTCGCGTTCGCGCATATCGCCACCGACAAGTACTACGCGCCCCCGCCGGCGCCGGCCGCACGCCGGCCGCGCGTGCTGCTCGTGTCGCCGTTCGCGCTGTTCCCGCCCGCGCACGGCGGCGCGCGGCGCATCGCCGAACTCGTGCAGCGGCTTTCGCCACAAGTGGATTTCGTGCTGCTCGGCGACGAACGCTCGCTGTACTCGGCGGCGTCCGAGCCGTGGTTCGAGAAGCTGTACGCGACGCATCTGATCGAAGGCCGCGGCCGCTGCGGCGGCGACGCGACGCCGAGCGGCCTCGTGCAGCGCATGGACAGCCACGCGTGGCCGCGCCTGCGCGGCGAAGTCGCGCGCCTCGCCGCGCTGTACGACATCGACATCGTGCAGGTCGAATTCATGGAACTGGCGCGCCTCGCGGAAGTCGACACCGGCCGCGCGCGGCGCCTGCTCGCGCTGCACGACGTGTACCTCACGGGCACGCCCGACTACGCGTGGACCGACGCGATCCAGCATGCGGCGATCGCGCGCTACGACGCGGTCACCGCCTGCTCGGCCGAGGACGCGGCATTGCTGACGCATCCGCACGTCGCGCTGATCGGCAACGGCGCGGTCGACCGCCGCGCGCGCCGCACGCCGTCGCCGTCGCATGCGCACCTGTTGTTCATGGGACCGTTCCGCTACGCGCAGAACCTCGCCGGCATCCGCGAGTTTCTCGACCGCGCATGGCCCGCGCTCAAAGCGCGCATTCCCGACCTGCGGCTGACGATACTGGGCGGCGCCGAATCGGCCGCGATCGCGCGCGACGACGCGCGCTTCGCGCAGCCCGGCGTCACGGTGGTCAGCGAATTCGTCGATCCCGAACCGTGGCTCGCCGGCGCGACGCTGACGATCAATCCGCAGATCGACATCCGCGGCTCGTCGATCAAGCTGATCGAATCGCTGCTCGCCGGCCGCGTCTGCGTCAGCACGGCCGACGGCGCGCGCGGCTTCGCCAACGCCTGCTTCGAAGGCCTCGCGACCGCGCCGGACATCGCCGCGATGGCCGAACCGATCGCAAGGCTCGTGCTCGACGACGCCGAGCGGCACCGCCGCGAACGCGCCGACGACGAACGCCTGGACCGCTACACCTGGGACGCGATGGCCGACCGCCAGCTCGCGCTGTACCGCCAGCTGCTCGGCCCGAACGGCAACGGCGCGTCGCCCGCGCCGCAGGCGCCGCGCACCCACGTCGAGGCCGCGTCGTGAGCGGCACCTGGTCGTACGACGCGATCGCCGACGTCTATGCGACCGACATGGGCCGCAGCATGCCGTTCGACGATGTCGGCTGGTATCGCGGCGTCTGTCTCGCGCACGGCGGCCGTGCGCTCGAACTCGGCTGCGGCACCGGGCGCATCCTGATCGAACTCGTCGCGGCCGGCGTCGACGCGTTCGGCGTCGACCGCTCGCTGCCGATGTTGAAGCGCCTGAAGACCGACGCGGCCGCGCGCGGGCTCGCCGCGCCGCTCGCGCAGATGGACCTCGCCGCGCTGGCGCTCGATGCGCGGTTCGACGTGATGCTGCTGCCGTATTCGCTGATCACCTACCTCGTCGACCCCGCCGTCGCCGTGCGCGTGCTCGCGCAGCTGCGCGCGCTCGCGGCCGCCGACGCCTCGCTCGTGCTCGACGCGTTCGTGCCGCAGCCGGTCGCGAGCTTCGCCGACTTCCGCCTCGACTACCGCCGCGCGCACGGCGACGGCACGCTCGAACGTTCCAAGCGCATCGCGGCGAACGCCGACGGCACGAACCGCATCGAGCGGCGCTACCGCGTGCTCGACGCCGCCGGCACGCCGGTCGACGAATTCCTGACCGACGAAACCGTGCGGCCGTACGCGCCCGAGGCGCTGGTCGAACTGGCGCTAGCCGCCGGCTGGCGCGTGCACGCGACGGCGTGGGACTACGGCGCGAGCGCCGACCGCACGAACGCGAAGTTCGCAAGCTTCGTGCTGCGCTGACGCGCGCTACACTCGCCGCACCGCATCCGCGCGCCGCCGTGCACGCGTATGCGTCGATCGAGGGGAAGAGCCGCGATGCGATCGTTTCGACAAATCCAAGGATTCACTTTGGCGCTGGCGCTCGCCGCCGGCGGGGCGGCGCACGCGGCCGGCTCGCGCCAGCTCGCGACCGGCGGCGCGAGCACGATCGAAGGCGGCGCCGGCGGCGGGCTCGTGCCGTGGGCGGCGATCACGGGCTACGGGGCACGCGAGGAAATCGGCGCGACGGCATTCGCCACGCGCATCAACACCGGCGACTACCGCCTCGACGTGCAGGGCGCCGCGGTCGGCCTGTTCAACCGCATCGAACTGTCGGCGTCGCGACAGGAACTCGACCTCGTCGCGCTCGGCCCCGCGCTCGGACTGCCGGGCGCGCATCTGCGCCAGCACGTGATCGGCGCCAAGGTGCGCCTCGCCGGCGACGTGCTGTACACGCGCATGCCGCAGATCGCGCTCGGCGTGCAGTACAAGAAGCAGCAGGATTTCGCGCTGGCACGCGCGCTCGGCGCGCGCGACGACGCCGACGTCGACGTTTACCTCTCCGCCACGAAGGTGTTTCTCGCGGGCGTCGGCGGCTACAACGCGTTTCTGTCGGGCACCGCGCGGCTGACGCGCGCGAACGAAACCGGGCTGCTCGGCTTCGGCGGCGAGGGCCGCAACGGCCGGCGCGTCGCGCTCGAAGCGTCGGGCGGCGTGCTGCTGTCGCGCCGCTTCGCGATCGGCGCGGAGTATCGCGGCAAGTCCGGCAGCCTCGACGCGGTGCGCGAAAGCGCGTGGCGCGACCTGTTCGTCGCATGGTTTCCGAACCGGCACGTGTCGGTCGTCGTCGCGTACGCCGATCTCGGCACCGTCGCGACGCTGCCCGACCAGACCGGCTGGTACCTCTCGGTGCAAGGAGCGTTCTGATGCGCACGATCTTCGCGATGCTGCTCGCGCTCGCGGCCGCAGCGCCCTCGCCCGACGACTCGCTGTACCGCGCGCTCGGCGAGAAGCAAGGCATCGCGCGGCTCGTCGACGCGCTGCTCGATCGCGTCTACGCCGACCCGCGCATCAACGACCTGTTCAAGCACGTCGACCGGCCCGACCTGGCGCGGCTCGTCGGCGAGCATTTCTGCCACGAGACCGGCGGACCGTGCGAATACACCGGCCGCAGCATGACCGACACGCACAGCGGCCTTGCGATCAAGGCGAAGGAGTTCGACGCGTTCGTCGAAGATCTCGTCGACGCGATGGAAGCGCTCGACCTGCCGACGCGCACGCAGAACCGCATGCTCAAGCACTTCGCGCCGATGCGCGCCGAAATCATCGATCAGTAACCGCAACACGGGTCACACAACGCGCTGAACATTCCGACCTTTCTACACAGCGCGTACGCACGCGAACTTCCGAGTAGGCATAAGTACGAACCGAATCGTCATGGCCGCGCCATTGTCGGCGCCGGCCCCGCGATGCGAAGGTTCGCGCCCTCCTCCTCCCGGTAGTCCGCATGAAAGCTCACGTTCGTCGCCGTACCGCATCACCGCTGTTTCTTGCCGTCGCATTCGCGCTCCACAGTTCCGCCTTCGCACAGACGCCCGCGTCGACCGCCGACGGCGACGAAGAAGCCGCCAAACTCGAAGCGATCACCGTCACCGGATCGCGCATCCCGCGCGCCGACATCGAAACGGCCGCGCCGGTCACCGTGATCAAGGCCGAAGAAATCGACACCGGCGGCTTCCGCAGCGTGTTCGACATCGTCAGTTCGATCTCGCAGAACGTCGGCCTCGTGCAGGGCGAGGACTTCGGCAGCACGTTCACGCCGGCCGCCAACGTCATCAACCTGCGCGGCCTGGGCCCCAATCACACGCTCGTTCTCGTCAACGGCCATCGCGTCGCCGACTATCCGGTCGCCTACAACGGCTCGGTCGGCGCGGTGGACCTCGCGAACATCCCGAGCGTGATGATCGACCGCATCGAAATTCTCTCCGGCAGCGCGTCGGCCGTGTACGGCTCGGACGCGATCGCCGGCGTCGTCAACATCGTGCTCAAGAAAAAACACGAAGGCGTCGACCTGTCGGTGAAGGTCGGCACGACGCAGCAGGGCGGCGGCGCGAACCAGCGCGTGCAGCTGATCGGCGGCACGACGCGCGGCGACTTCTCCGGCGTGTTCGGCCTCGAACTCACGCAGCGCGATCCGATCCGCTACGGCGACCGGCGCCTGACCAACAGCTTTTCGCAGTACGCGCCGAACCGCCGGCCCGGCGCGATCGTCGCGCTGCGCGATCCGGCGTCGGGCGACTACTACGACCTGCCCGGCGGCTGCGACGCGCTGTCGCATCTCCTGGGCGGCACGCTGCGCGCGTATCGCAATCCCGCGTACGACGGCACGTATTGCAGCAGCGACGGCTACTACAACAACCGCACTATCCAGACCGCGAAGAAACTCGCGACCGGCTACGCGAACCTCACCTACGCGCTGAACGACACCACCGAGCTGTTCGGCGATTTCATGTTCGGCTTCTCCGACATCGAGAACAACGTGCGCTCGACGACGTGGTCGGCGCCCGGCGGCGCGTTCTGGAACGACGCGACCGGCCGCCTCGAAAACTGGACGCGCGTGCTGACGCCCGAAGAAACCGGCGGGAAGGACGCCGACAACAGCACCTATCTGCAGCGCTCGACGACCGCGACGGTCGGCGTGCGCGGCGATCTCGGCACGCACGGCTGGCGCTACGAAGTGGTCGCGAACCGCTCCGACTACGAAAGCGACCAGGGCCGCATCCGTTTCCTCACCGGCGTCGACGCGTTCTTCCTCGGCCAGCGCACCGGCACGCACGACTACCAGGGCACGCTGTTTCCGTCGTACAGCGCCGATCCTGCGCGCCTGGCAACGGCGCTGACGCCCGAAGACTTCCGCCGTCTGACCGCAAAGTCGGTCAAGCACGACAAGGCCTGGACGCAGGATGTGAGCGCCAGCGTCAATGGCGATCTGTTCGAACTGCCGGCCGGCACGGTCGGCTTCGCGGGCGTCGTCGAGGCGGGCAGCCAGGGCTTCTCCAACACGCCCGACCCGCGCATCAACGAAGGCGCGTACTGGAACACCGCGCAGGCGAACGTCGAGAACGGCGAACGCGATCGCTACGCCGCCGGTTTCGAACTCAACGTGCCGATCCTCTCGAGCCTCACCGCGACCGGCGCCGGCCGCTACGATCGCTACAGCTACGCCGGCGAATCGCTCGGCAAGAGCACGTACAACCTCGGTCTCGAATACCGCCCGGTCGACAGCCTCTTGCTGCGCGGCACGCTCGCGACGTCGTTCCGCGCGCCGGACATGACGTACCTGTTCGCGAAGAACACGCGCGGCTACTACCCGGGCGTGACCGACTACTACCAGTGCCGCCTCACCGGCCAGCCGTATTCGAGCTGCGACGAGTTCTACAACATGGACTTCACGCGCGGCGGCAATACGCAGCTCAAGCCCGAGCGCGGCCGCTCGTTCACCTACGGCTTCGTCTGGTCGCCGAGCGCCGACTTCGACGTGCAGGCCGACTACTACCGCATCCGCATCACCGACCAGGTGACGAGCCTCGACGAGCAGCAGATCCTGCGCACCGAAGCCGACTGCCGCATCGGCCAGACGCTCTCGGGTTCGCCGGTCGACGCGAACTCGTCGATCTGCCGCGACGCGTTCGCGCGCGTCGTGCGCAACGCGGCGAACGCGCCGGTCAATCCGAACGACGTGACGCTGATCCGCGTCAATCCGGTCAACGCCGCGACCGAAGTCACGTCGGGCATCGACTTGAGCGCGAGCTACCGCTTCGCGCTCGAGGGCATCGGCCGGTTCTCGGTGCGCGGCGCGTACACGCACGTGCTCGAACACAAGTACCAGCAGTTTCCGGGCGACCCGGTCTACGACTATCTCAACGACACCGCGTACCAGTCGGACTGGGGCAAGAAGATCAACGCGTCCGTGTCATGGCAGAACGGCGACTGGAGCGCGACGCTCGACGGCACGCGCTACGCCGGCATTCCGGACAACAGCGGCGATCGCCGCCGGCGTCCGTACACGCTGGTCAACGGCTCGGTCGGCTACCGCCTGAACGAGCGCGCCGACGTGCTGGTCAGCGTCAACAACCTGCGCAACTCGTCGCCGGTCGACAAGAGCGCGGGCTGGCCGAACTATTCGAGCGCGTGGTACGACGCGTTCGGGCGGCAGTACTGGGTGCAGTTCAACTACCGATTCGGCGCGGGCCGGGGTTGACCGCGGCCGGAACGGCCGCGGCTTGATTGCCGCGGCCGTTCCGGCCACCATGGGCGGCTACTTCATCGCGTGATCCGTCCATGAGCAGTCGCTACAACGCCGCCGATATCGAAGTTCTGTCCGGCCTCGACCCGGTCAAACGCCGGCCCGGCATGTACACCGATACCTCGCGTCCGAACCATCTGGCGCAGGAAGTCATCGACAACTCGGTCGACGAGGCGCTCGCGGGCCACGCGAAAACCGTCGAAGTGATCGTGCACGGCGACGGTTCGGTCACGGTCACCGACGACGGCCGCGGCATGCCGGTCGACATCCATCCCGAGGAAGGCATCCCCGGCGTCGAGCTGATCCTCACGCGCCTGCACGCGGGCGGCAAGTTCTCGAACAAGAACTACCAGTTCTCCGGCGGCCTGCACGGCGTCGGCGTGTCGGTGGTCAACGCGCTGTCCACGAAGGTGGAAGTGACGATCCGCCGCGACGCGCAGATCTGGCGCATGACGTTCAAGAACGGCGATCGCGCGACGAAGCTCGAATCGATCGGCACCGTGCCGAAGAAGCAGACCGGCACGACCGTGCGCTTCTGGCCCGACCCGAAATACTTCGACACGCCGAAGATTCTGCTGTCGAAGTTGAAGCACCTCCTGCAGGCCAAAGCCGTGCTGTGCTCGGGCCTCACGGTGCGCCTCACCGACGAGGCGAGCGGCGAAACCGATCAGTGGTACTACGAAGACGGTCTTTCCGACTATCTGCGCTCGATGCTCGCCGGCAACGAATGCCTGCCGCCGGATCTGTACGTGCATTCGGTGCAGCGCGAAACCGAAGGCCTCGAATTCGCGATCGCGTGGGTGCCCGAGGGGGAGCTGGTCCAGGAAAGCTACGTCAACCTCATTCCGACGGCGCAAGGCGGCACGCACTGCAACGGCCTGCGCTCGGGTCTCACCGAATCGCTGCGCGAGTTCTGCGACTTCCGCAACCTCCTGCCGCGCGGCGTGAAGCTCGCGCCGGAAGACGTGTGGGACCGCCTCTCGTTCGTGCTGTCGCTCAAGATGCAGGACCCGCAGTTCTCGGGTCAGACGAAGGAACGCCTGTCGTCGCGCAACGCCGCCGGCTTCGTCGAAGGCATCGCGCACGACGGCTTTTCGCTGTGGCTCAACCAGCACGTCGAACTCGGCGAGCGCATCGCGCAGCTCGCGATCGAGCGCGCGTCGGCGCGCCTGAAAGCCGAAAAGCAGATCGTCCGCAAGAAGATCACGCAAGGCCCCGCGCTGCCGGGCAAGCTCGCCGACTGCGCGTCGAGCGACCTGTCGCGCACCGAACTGTTTCTCGTCGAAGGCGACTCGGCCGGCGGTTCGGCCAAGCAGGCGCGCGACAAGGATTTCCAGGCGATCCTGCCGCTGCGCGGCAAGATCCTGAACACCTGGGAAGTCGAATCGGGCTCGGTGCTCGGCTCGCAGGAAGTGCACGATCTCGCCGTGGCGATCGGCTGCGATCCCGGCGTCGATCGCATCGACGGCCTGCGCTACGGCAAGGTCATCGTGCTCGCCGACGCCGACTCCGACGGACTGCACATCGCCACTTTGCTGTGCGCGCTGTTCCTCAAGCACTTCCCGTCGCTCGTGCGGCAGGGCCACGTGTTCGTCGCGATGCCGCCGCTGTTCCGCGTCGACGTGGGCAAGCAGGTGTTCTACTGCCTCGACGAGGACGAAAAGCGCGCGATGCTCGAAAAGATCGAGCGCGAGAAGATCAAGGGACAGGTGTCGGTCACGCGCTTCAAGGGCCTGGGCGAAATGAACCCGAGCCAGCTGCGCGAATCGGCCGTGCATCCCGATACGCGCCGGCTCGTGCAGCTGACGGTCGAGCACGACGACGGCACGAACAAGGTGATGGACATGCTGCTGTCGAAGAAGCGCGCTTCGGATCGCAAGAGCTGGCTCGAAGAGAAGGGCGACCTGGCGTCTTTGGAGGTTTGAGCGGTTGCGGCTGCGTGGCGCGCAACGACCGCGCGGTCTTCCGCTGCGGGCGCAACGAAAACCTCGGTGTCGCCCCCTCACCCAACCCTCTCCCCCAAGCGAGCTTGGGGGAGAGGGCTAAAGAAATTGCGTGCCGACGTTGAAATGTCGCCCCGTTCTCCAAAGCACGCGCCGCAACGTCGAAACCCTCGGCTCCTTCTCCCCCAACCGCGTTGGGGGAGAAGGCCGGGATGAGCTGGCTCGAAGAGAAGGGCGACCTGGCTTCTTTGGAGGTTTGAGCGGTTGCGGCTGCGTGGCGCGCAACGACCGCGCGGTCTTCCGCTGCGGGCGCAACGAAAACCTCGGTGTCGCCCCCTCACCCAACCCTCTCCCCCAAGCGAGCTTGGGGGAGAGGGCTAAAGAAATTGCGTGCCGACGTTGAAATGTCGCTCCGTTCTCCAAAGCACGCGCCGCAACGCCGGAACCCTCGGCTCCTTCTCCCCCAACCGCGTTGGGGGAGAAGGCCGGGATGAGGGGGCGGCGACCACGGCACGTCGAGTTCCGGTTTTCGTCGCGAGACGAGCGCAACGCCGCACCGGCTCGGTCTGCACCCTCTCGTGCCCCCAATCACGGCCTCGCCGCAACCGGCACATACAAAGCACTCGCACGCCGCGCGTCGTGATACACCGTCACCCGCACCTTCCGCGCATCCTTCGCCGTCTCGCGCGACACTTCCCCGCCGCTGTTGTAGTTCTTCTGCACGTGCGGCGAATTCACCGGCCCCACGACCAGTCTCAGCCGCGCGCCCTTCGGCACCACGCGCGCCGCGAAGGCGAAGCGCTCGAAATCGTACCGCTCGACCTTCCCCGGCGTCGCGAGCGTCGCCTGGTGCAAACCGCCGCGATGCCGCGCGCGTACGCGGTCGAAGCTCAGCAGGATGCTGCCGCCGTCCGGCGCGATCGCGTACACCGCCGCTTCGATATCGGTATCCGGCTGGTCGATCGCGATCCAGGCACTCAGACGGAAGAACCCCGCGATTTCCGTGTCCGCGTCGAACGGCGCCGTGTGATAGACGAGCTGTTTGCCGCCCCGCAACGCGACGCGCCGCTGGTCGACGAATTCGCGCTCGGGCGTATTGAGCGGATCGAGCGCCGCGTCGGA
This sequence comes from Tahibacter soli, assembly GCF_025717065.2. GTDB lineage: Bacteria > Pseudomonadota > Gammaproteobacteria > Xanthomonadales > Rhodanobacteraceae > Tahibacter > Tahibacter soli. The sequence continues at coordinate 320,498 of NZ_JAOVZO020000020.1, forward strand.
AACGTCGAGCGGATCGTAGACGTAGCAGTCGGCGCCCGAGCGCTTCGCGCGTTCGCCGACGAGATCGCCCGACGCGTAGATGTCGTTCGCGCGGCCGTTCGCCGACGACAGATACCATGCCTGCGGCTCGTCGCCGATCGCCGCCAGCGACTCTGCATATTTCCACTGTTCCAGTCCGCCGACGTAGTACGCGACCGGCGCCTTGAGCAATTCCGGCTTCGGGCCGTCCTTCAGCGTGAAGTCGTACCACGCGCGATGCAGCGCGTTCATGTCGACGACGCCGGCCGGGCCGACGTCGACGCCGCGCACCTTCGCCTGCGGCTCGGCGACGCCCGCGTGATCCCACGGGCCGATCACGAGCCAGTGCTTCGCGCGTGCGGGCGGCGTCGCGTTCGCCAGATGTTCGCGATACGCCGTCAGCGCGCCGGGCTGGTCGGCGTCGTACTGCCCGGTGATCGTCAGCACCGGCAGGTCGATGCGCGCGTACTGCGCGTCGCTCGGACGAAAACCGCGCCAGTACGCATCGAGCAGCGGGTGCGCAATCCATTCCTGAAACGTCGCATTCGCGCTGCCGAACAGCGTGTCGAGCGAGGCGTACGGGGCGTGCGCCGTGAACGCTTCCGCGAGACGCGGATTCCAGTACGCGTGATCGGAGAAGAGCCGCACCTGCGCCGTGCGTTCGGCCACGAGCATCAGCCAGCGCACGACGTACGGCCGCCAGATGTTGTGGCGCATCGGAAAGTCGAGGCCCGGCATCGGCGACGCCGACGGCGCCATCGCCGCCAGATGCGGCGGCGCGCGGCTCGCCGCGGCCCACTGCGCGTAGCCGAGGTACGAGGCGCCCCACATGCCGACGCGACCGTTGCACCACGGCTGACGCGCGAGCCACTCGACGACGTCGTAGCCGTCGTCGGCCTCCTGCGCGAACGGCGTGAACGTGCCGCCGGAATTGCCGCGACCGCGCACGTCGACCGTGGCGAACACGTAGCCGCGCGCGGCGAAGTACGCGCCGACGTCGTGCAGGTCCTGCGCGTTGTACGGCGTCATCGTGAGCAGGCAAGGCAGCGGCTGCGCCTGGCGCTGCGGGCGGTGCACCGTCGCCTTGAGTTCGACGCCGTCGCGCAGCGGGACGGCGACGTCGATCCTGACCTCGATCGGGGCGAGCGTCTCTTCGGCGAACGCGGCCGAAGCGAGAAACAGGAACAACGCGATGCACAGGCGCGGCAAGCTCATCGTTGGGACCTCGGGTTGCGCTACGGTCGGGAGGCGAGCGGGATGCTCGCGATCCACGCGCATCGTATCGGCGCAGATCGGCATCCCGCTCGACGTCCGATGCGAGCGCATACGCGAAACGTTTACGGCGGATCGAACGCCTGTCGATGCGCCACGCTTCGAACCGGCCCGACGAGGAACCGAGGTTCGCGACTCAAGGCCGCGACGGCGCCCGATTGCCGAGTATCCCCATCCGCATCACCTTGACTCCGCCGTCGGCCAGTTCCGGCAGTTTCGCGAACCACGCCTGTACGTGCGGCGTCGCGTTGTGCGCCTCGAAGTCGGCCTGGCTCGCGAAGATCTCGTAGAACACGAAGTGGCCCGGCGCTTCGCGATCTTCGTGCAGGAAGTACGCAAGATTGTTCGGCTCGGCGCGCACCTGCGCGACCAGCGGCAGCGTCGCTTCGCGCAGCGCCTGCGCCTTGCCCGCCTTCGCGCGAACTTCGGCGACCACCGCATACGCGTCGGCGGGAATGTCGCGATACGCGACGCCGGCGGCATCGCGCGCCACGGCCGGCCCCGCGCCGGCGAGAACACTGGCAAAAAGGAACGACAACGAACGACGCATGACTCGTCTCCTCGGCTTTGTCACTCAGGAAGTCTTCGCGGCTACCGCGCGGCGGCGCGCTTCGCGCGCGTCGTCGAACGTCCGCTTCACCGGCCCCAGCGCCTGCACGAATTCGAGCTGCTCGCCTTCCGGGCCCTTGCAGTAGATCAGCCGCCAGCCGTTCGACTTGCCCTCGGTGATCCCGTTGCTGTTCGCATCGAGCGGCGCGGCCAGGCGGTCCTTCTCCGTCGTCACCGTGAGCACGCGATTGGCGCGCACCTGCGTCATGCCGCGCCGTGCGGACTCGGCTTCGAGATCGGCGATGAACCGGTTGAAATCGACGTCGTCGCGAATGTGGAAGCAGATATGCATCATCCGCGGGAACGCGGGACTCATGTGATCGAGCGGCTCGGCGAATGCGGCGCCGCTGCCCATCGGCTGCTCGGCGTCGCGATACTGCAGAAGCTCGATCACGACGTTGTCGAACTGGATGAAGCGCACGTCGAGGCGCTGCGCACCGCCCTTGAGATCGGGAACGCCGAGCGTGCGCGGATTGACGCGGCGTTCGCGCGCGACGATCTCCTGGTCGGTCAAGAGCGTGTTGTGGATGCGCTCGCCCTGGAAGTCGCCGTCGCGCATCACTTCGGTGCCGCCCAGCACCTCGGTGTAGAACGCGAACGCGCGATCCATGTTCTGCACGGTCAGTCCGAAATGCTGCACGCCCTGCAGCCGCGCGCCGAGCGATGCGCCGCTGCGCGTCGCGGGTTGCGCGGCGGCGGTACCGGCCAGCGCCGGCACTGCCAGCCCGGCGACCAGCGCGAGCCCGCCGAGCTGCAGCGCGCCGCGCCGATCGAGATCCGTACCGTCGATATTTCTGTGGTTGCTCACATCGCGTCTCCTGGAATGAACACAAAGTGCCGCGTGTCGCTGCGACCGGCGGTCGCGTCACGACGTCTCGCTCGTGCGTGCGCCGGGGCCGAGCACGAAGAACCAGTGGCAGAACAGGCCGACGCCCCAGCCGAGCAGCACCCACAGCACCCAGTACGGCGGCCCGGTCAGGCGATTGACGATCGCCAGCACGACGAGCGTCGGCACGAACGCGATCGCGTGAATCCGGAACCCGAGTTGCTTCTGCGCCGGCGTGGCGTTTTTCATGGCGTTCGCCCTGGATCGTGGTCGTGGGCACGCGGCGTCATCGCGGCAGCCAGCCGATGACGCGCGCATGCAGGCTGTGGATGTAAAGGCGGTCCGCGGTCTCGGTCGCGCCGGTCGTCTCGGGATAGGCGCCGCGCGGGTCCTGCAGGTCTTCGACGACGCGGCCGTCTTCGTCGATCGCGAAGACGTGGCCGTAAGGCGCGCCGGTCGGGAGCATCGCGCGCGGCAGCCGCAGCAGGACCTTGCGCAGGAACGGCCGTTGCGCGAGCGCGTCCGCGGCCGGGTTGCGCGGACGGAACAACCCGACCCACACGCGGCCGTCGCGCCCGCGCATCAGATTGTCGGGATAACCCGGCAGATTCTCGATGAGCGCGCGCGCCTGCGGCGAGCCGCCGCGCACGTCGACGTCGCGCGCCGCCGCGTCGATCTTCCAGATGCGGTAGCGCCCCGTCTCGGCCACGAACAGCGCTCGCCCGTCGGACGACAGCGCGATGCCGTTGGCGAACGACAGGCCGTGCGCGACGACGCGCGTGTTACCGGTCGCCGGGTCGCAGGCGAGCACGCGGCCGGTCGCCGCCTGCTCGAGGATGTCGAGCACGCTCGCTTCGTAGGTGCCGCCCCATTGCGCGGGCGAGAAGCGCGCGGACGCGTCGGTGAAGTAGATCGTCCCGTCCGCCGCCACGACGACGGAATTGGCGTAGCGAACCGGATCGTCGGCGCCGACGCGATCGGCGAGAACGCGCATGCGCCCTTCGGCTGAAATGACGAGCAGTCCGATCATCGCGTCCGCGGCGACCATGCGGCCCTCCGCGTCGAAATCGAAGCCGAGCACGCGACCGCCCGTCTTCGCGAAGATCTCGCGGTTCGTACCGTCGGCATCCATGCGCAGCACGTTGCCGCTCGTCATCGCCGCGTACAGCTTGCCGTCCGGTCCGAACGCGATGTGCTCGGGGCCGAAGTCGCCGCCGAGGTCGATCGTGCGCAGGTCGGCCAGCCGCGTGTTCGGCGCATGCGCGCCGACGTAGCCGGGCGGTGTCGGCGCGGGCCATGCCACGGGCTCGGCGGGCACGGGCCAGAAGCACAGCCAGGCGACGATGCCGGCGAGGACCAGTGCCGCGATGCCGACGAGTTTTCGGAGGAATCTCATGTCCGTTGCCTGGCGCCGTGCGAGCGAATGCGGGTCTGCGACCGTGCGGCATAGATTCCGCGCGGGCGGTCGGCGGCGCGAGTCAAGCGTGGTAAAAAACGGTAGGGCGCCCGCCGCGTGCCGTACCGCCGCCGGGCGAAAGCGATCACCTCGAGAGGCACCCGATGCGAGCCACTGCCGGTCGTTTCATCCGCTGCGCATCGCTCGTCGTCTCCGCGACATTTGCGGCAAACGCGCACAATGCCGCCGATGCGGCGGATGCGGACGGCGAGCGCGGCGCGGCGCAGCTCGACGAGATCGTCGTGACGGCGAACCGCCGCGCGCAGCCGGCCGACGACGTCGGCGCTTCCGTCGACGTTCTCGACGGCGCGTCGCTCAAGGCGCGCGGCGTGACGTCGACGGCCGACCTGCACAAGCTCGTGCCGGGACTCACCGCTGCCGACACCGGCGTGAACGTGCCGGCGTACTCGATCCGCGGCATCGGGCTCAACGATCCGAGCCTCGCGTCGAATTCGACCGTCGCGATATCGGTCGACGAGGTGCCGCTGCCGTACGCGGCGATGTCGCAGGGACGGATCCTCGACATGCGGCGCATCGAAGTGCTCAAGGGGCCGCAGGGCACGCTCTACGGGCAGAACGCGACCGGCGGCGCGATCAACTACGTCGCCAACCGGCCGGGCGACGCCGCGTCGTTCGGCGGCAGCCTCGGCCTTGCGCGTTTCGACGGCGTCGCCGGCGAAGGCTACGTCGACGTTCCGGTCGGCGACACGCTCACGGCGCGCGTCGCGGTCGGCGCGACGCAGGGCGGCGCGTGGCAGAAGAACTTCACGCGCGACGATGCGCTCGGCCGCGTCGACAAAGGCGCGACGCGCGCGCTGCTGAACTGGCGGCCCGACGACCGGCTCGACGTCGATCTCGCCATCAACGGATGGGTCGATCGCTCCGACACGCAGGCCACGCAGATCGTCGCGTTTCGCCCGCAGGTGGCCGCCAACGCGCCGCGCGTGCCCGACGTGTTTTCGTCGCCGATCCCGCCCGCCGACGCAGGAGCCGCGAACTGGAATCCGGACCGCGACTACGCACGCGACGACCGTTTCCGTCAGATGTCGCTGAAGGTCGCCTACGACCTGCGCGCCGGCACGACCCTGACGTCGATCACGGCCTATTCCGACTACGACACGCGCGCGTTCAACGATCGCGACGGCATGGCGCCCGCGAACTTCGAATTCGCGACGACCGGACGCATCGAATCGACGTATCAGGAACTGCGCGTGTCGGACGACACCGCCGCGATGGCGTGGAGCGCCGGCGGCAACTTCCGCCGCGACCGCACCCGCGATTTCCAGTCGGCCGACGTGAGCCGCGCGACCAACACGTTCATCGCGGGCATGAAGCTCAATACGGTCGACTTCTGGTCGGCGCAGAACGTGAAGACCCACGCCGCATTCGCGGACGCGGAACTGCGCCTGACGCCGCGCTTGTCGGCGCTGGCCGGCGTCCGGTATACAAAGGACCAACGCGATTTTTCCGGATCGACCTGCGACGACGGCGACGGCGAGACGTCCGCGGTCTACACCTATCTGTCGAACACGTACCGCGCGCAGTTCGGACTGCCGCCGCTGCCGCCGATCGGTGCCGGCGAATGCGTCACGCTGTCGACCGACACGTTCACGCCGGGCATCGTCGAAGGCCGCCTCGTCGAGGACAACGTCGCGTTCCGCGGCCAGCTCAACGTGAAGGCGACCGATCGTTCGCTCGTCTACGCAAGCTTCTCGCGCGGCTACAAGGCCGGTTCGTTCCCGACGCTGTCGACCGTATTCGCGCCGGGATACGACCCCGCGACGCAGGAGCGCGTCGACGCCGTCGAAACCGGCTTCAACGCCGCGGCGTTCGACCGGCGTCTGCGCGTGCACGGCGCGTTCTTCCGCTACGACTATCGCGACAAGCAGTTTCGCGGTCGGGTGCTCGATCCCGTCGTCGGCAACCTGTCGAAGCTCGTGAACATTCCGCGCTCGGTCGTCACGGGCGCGGAATTCAATCTCGAAACATCGCCGCTGCCGGGCCTGACGCTGCAGTCGGCCGTCGCGTGGCTCGATACCGAAGTGAAAGAATTCGTCGGCGTGAACCTCTACGGCCGGACCGAGGACTTCGCCGGTCAGACGCTGCCGTTCAGCCCGCCCTGGTCCGCGAACGTCGCGGGCCGCTACGAATGGAACCTGCGCGGCGGCCTCAAGGCGTTCGCCGGCGCGGATATCGCGTGGCGCAGCCGCACGTCCGGTTTTCTCGGCCGCGACCGGCCCGCGGACATCGACGCCTGGGCGACGCTCGATCTTCGCGCGGGCATCGGATCCGGCGACGACCGCTGGCAGGTCACGCTGTGGGGAAACAACGTCACCGACGCGTACTACGCGACCACCGCGATGCGGGTCGGCGATACGTTCAACGCCTACGCGGCAAGGCCGGCGACGTACGGAATCCTGCTGAGCTACAGCAACTGAATCCGCCCGGGCTCCGGTCTCTCAGCGGCGGCCGTGTCGTCGTCCACCGTGCGCGCGGCGATGCGGAAGAAGACGGCCGCGACGGCCAGCAGCACGGGCGCGAGCAGCAGCGTGTAGCGCACCGTCTGCTCCGCGTAGCGCGCGCTCAGCGCGTCGTTGACGAGGCCGAAGACGAACGGCGCGCCGGCGCCGCCGGCGAGCGTCACGACGAGATACACGACCGCCGCGACGGAGCCGCGCACGCGCGGCGGCGACAGCGACGCATACGTCGCCATGGCGACGGGATGATGTCCGCCGGCAATCAACGTGAAGCCGATCGCGCACCACGTCGCGGCCTGCAGCGACGGCGCGAGCGCCGAGGCGAGCATCAGCGGCGCCGACAGCGCCGCGATCGCGACGAGGAACTGCACGCGCCGACGCGCGCCGCGGCGCGCGAAGACGTCGCTGACCGGCCCGATCCACAACGCCGACGCGACGCCGCACAACACGACCGTGCCGAAGATCGAACCCATCTGCGCGGCGCTCAAGCCATGCACGCGCATCAGGAGCACCGGAAACCAGACGAACCACGCGAACACGGCGCCCTGCAGCGCCGCGAACGCGACGACGAACGGCGGCAGCGTGCGGATCGCCAGGCACGCCCGCAGCATCTGCGACAACGCGACGGCCGGACGTGTATCGAGCGCCCCGGCACGGCGCGGCTCGGGAACGGTCAGGTAGAGCATCAGCGCGACGACGAGGCCCGGAGCGCCGACCGCGAACAGCGCGGCGTTCCAGCCGTACAGATCGCTCAGCTTGCCGCCGGCGTACGCGCCGAACGAAACGCCCAGGCCCATGCCGACCGAGCAGAACGTGAAGGCGGCGCCGCGCCGGTTCGCATCGAACAGATCGCCGACGAGGCTCGCGGTCGCGGGCGTCTGCGCGGCCTCGGCGGCGCCGACGACGAGCCGCGCGACGACGAGCGCGGCGAACGTGCTCGCAAGGCCGCCGAGCGCGGTCGCGAGGCTCCACGCCGCCAGTGCGAGCGCGAGCAGGTTGCGCCGGTTCGTGCGGTCGACCAGCCGTCCCATCGGCAGGCTGAACGCCGCCTGCGCGAGCGCGAACGCGCTGCCCATGAGAAACCCCATCGCCGCATCGCCGACCTGCAGCTGCTTCTGGATCGGTACGAGCAGCACGACGAACGCCTGGCGGTCGACCGTGGCGATGAACGCGACGAGGGCCAGCACCGCAAGGGTCCACCAGCGCCGGCGCGCCGACGCGCCGGTCGCGGCGGCATCGCTCACGGGCCGCTCCCGATATCGGTCAGCAGTGTCCGTGCGCGCCGTAGGTCGCGCGTTTCGTAACCTTCTTCGAAACGCCGCCAGGCATCGGACAGTATCGCTTCGGCCTGCGCGTTGCCGCCGGCTTCGCGCCACAATTCCACAAGGCTCACCGCGGTGCGCAGCTCCCACGACAGCGCGCCCTGTTCGCGCGCCCAGCGCAGCGATTCGGCGTAGCGATCGGCGGCGTCGTGGAGCGACCCGGGCTTCCCTTCGAGGCGCAGCAGGTTCCCCTTCATGCGCAGGATCTCCGACATGCCCCAGACCTGGCCGCTGCTCTGCGACAGCGCGAGCGCGCGGTCGATGCTCGCATGCGCGCCGTCGATGTCGCCGAGCTGCGCGAGTCCTTCGCCGAGATTGGCGAGGTACGACGGATAGCGCATGCGCAGGCCGTGATCGTAGAGTTCTGCGACGGCTTCGCGAAACGGCACGAGTTGAAAAGGTTCGCCGCGGTCGAGCAGCCAGCGCCCGCGCATGCACGTCGCCATCGCGCGCCAGACGGTCAGCCGGTGCTCGGTCGCGTAGTGCTCGATGAAGCGCAGCAGCCGGTCCGCGTCGTCGAGATCGCCGACGAACAGCGCGATGCCGACGGTCGTGTGGATGATGGCCGAGCACAGCGGCACCGCGTGATGCGACGCCTCGGCTTCCTCGCGCTGGCGCGCCGCCATCGCCACGGCCTGGTCGGGAAATCCGCGCAGCCAGAGCACCGACGCGAGCGAGCCGCGCGCCGCCAGATGCTGGTCGAACTCGAAGCGCGACGCGGCCGAGCGCCAGCCGCGGCACGGCGGGTGCTCGACGATGCGCTCCAGATGCCGCTGCGACGCGGCGAGATCGCCGAGGTAGCGCAGCGCCGATCCCGCCTGCGCATCGGCGTTCTCGACGGCCTTCGCATCGCCGCTGGCCGCGGCGATCGAACGCATCGCGTCGGACGCGGAAAGCGCCGCGCGCGTGTTGCCGCTCCACAGCTCGTATTCGGAAAGTCCGCGCAGGCATTCGAGCTGGCTGCCGGCGTCATTCGTGCGTTCGGCGATCTCGAGCGCCTTCGTCAGCGCCGATTTCACTTCCGGCAGCGGACCGCGGGTGTAGAGCAGCGACGCGCCCAGGGCGAGCCACAGGGCGCGCGCCTGGCGCTCGTCGCGATGCGCGTCGAAACGGCGCTTGAGCGCCAGCGCCACCGCGACCCTGCATTCCTCCAGCAACGACAGCTGTTCCCAGAAAGGAATCGCCGCGACCGTGAGCGCCAGTCCGAGTGCGACGTCGGCCATGCCGTCGAACGTCCAGGCCAGCGCGCTGCGCAGATCGTCGATCCTCGCCGCGTAGCGGCCGAGCCACTCGTCCCTCGGCAGCGCGCCCGCATCGGCGCCCGCCTGCCTCGCAAGGTCGAGCAGATGCCGCGCGTGCCGCAGCCGGGCGTCCGCGGTCTCGCCGGCGACCGCCAGCCGTTCGAGCACATAGGCGCGCGTCGTATCCAGCAACCGGTATTCCATCCCGACGTCGCGCGGTTCGGTCGCGAGCAGCGACTTCGCCACGAGACTCGCCACGTCCTCGACGACCTGCGCCCGCGAAAGGCCTTCGCCGTCGGCGACCGCGCAGGCCGACGCGAGGCTGAATCCGCCGGCGAAGATCGCGAGACGGCGCATGATCGTGCGCTCGCTGTCCGAGAGCAGCGCATAGCTCCAGTCGATCGTCGCCGCCAGCGTACGATGTCGCTCGACGCCGCCGCGATGCCCCGCGAGCAGCCCGAGCCGGTCGTCGAGCTGCGCCAGCAGTTCGACGACGTCGAACGCGTCGACGCGCGTGGCGGCGAGTTCGATCGCCAGCGCGAGCCCGTCCAGCCGTCGACAGATCTGCGCGACCACCGGTGCGCCGGCATCGTCGAGGCGAAACGATTCGAGCCGCTGCGTCGCCCGGTCGACGAAGAGTTCGATCGCCGGAAACCGCAGCGCCTCGTCCGCCGTGAGACCGCGGGTCTGCGGCGGCGTGCCCAGCGCCGCCAGCCGGCGCACGCGCTCGCCCTTGACGCGCAGCGGCTCGCGGCTCGTTGCCAGTATCTTCACGCCTTCGACATCCGCGAGTATCCGGCTCGCGCACACGGCGGCGCTCTCGACGAGGTGCTCGCAGCTGTCGAGCACGAGCAGCATCTCGCGACCGCGCAGGAACGCGCACAGTGTGGCGAGCATGTTCGCCGAGTGCGCGGCGAGGCCGACCGCGGTCGCGACGGCGTTGGGGACGAGCGAGGGATCTTTCAGCGGCGCCAGATCGACGAGCCAGACGCCGTTCCTGCACGAACCGACGGCCCGTTCGGCAACGGCGAGCGCGACGGTCGTCTTGCCGATGCCGCCGGGTCCGACGATCGAGACGAGGCGCGATTCCGCAAGCTCCCGGCCGACGGCGTCGATCGCGTCCGCCCGGCCGACGATGCGCACGATGCCGACCGGAAGATTGTGCCCGGGCGAAGACGCGGCAGCGGTATCCGCGAGCGGTCCCGCCGCGTAGGAAAATTGCACCGGCGCGACGAAACGATAGCCCCTGCCGACCACGGTCGCGATGTACGGCTCCGCGCCCGACCCCTCGCCGAGCACGCGACGCAAGGCGGCCATGTTGACCTTGAGGTTCGCCTCCTCGACGACCGTGCTCGGCCAGGCGCGCGACAGCAGCTCGCGCTTGCTCACGAGCTCGCCGGGACGTTCGACGAGCACGGTCAGAAGGTCGAGCGCACGGCCGCCGATCCTGACCGGCGCTTCGTCTTTGAGCAGCAGCTGCCGCTCGGGAACGAGAACGAACGGCCCGAAAGCGAACGACCGCGGACGCCGCTGGACGAGTTCGTCCGTCACAAGCTTTCCTGCAAACCGGAGTTGTTCACTTTGCCACGAACGGATCGACGAGAACACGCCCGTCCGGCCGGCCGGCTACATCGTCGCGATCACCGCATCGCCGACGGCAGCGTGCTTTCGAGCAGCCGCCGGATCAGCGCCTGCACGCGCACCGCGCGTTCCTCGACGTAGTCGAAACTGTCCTCGTCCATGTAGTTGAGCTGCGCCAGCTCCAGTTGCACCGCGTCGACGCCCTCGTCCGGCTTGCCGTATTGGCGCGTGATGTAGCCGCCCTTGAAGCGGCCGTTGACGACGTGCGTGAATTCGTTCTGCGCGGCGAGGATCGCCGCGAGCCGCGCCTGCAGTTCCGCGCCGCAACTCGCGCCCGCGGCCGTGCCGAGATTGAAATCCGGCAATCGCCCCTCGAACAGGAACGGCACGACCGCGCGGATCGAATGCCCTTCCCACAGCACGACGCGGCCGTGCTCGGCGCGAATACGCGCGAGCTCCGCCTGCAACGTCTCGTGATATGGACGCCAATACGTCTCGACGCGTGCCAGCACTTCCTCGTGCGCCGGGTTCTGTCCGTCGAGATACACCGGCTCGCCGCTGAACTGCACGATCGGACACAGCCCCGTCGTGTTCTGGCCCGGGTACAGCGACACGTCGTCCGGCGGGCGGTTGAGATCGACGACGTAGCGCGAGAACCGCGGTACGAGGATCGACGCGCCGAGGTCGCGCGCGAACGCATACAGGCGGCTGACGTGCCAGTCGGTGTCCGGCGCGCGCCGCGCGTACGGAACGAGCCGCTGCGCGATCGCATCGGGAATCTCGCTGCCGTCGTGCGGCAGCGAGACCAGGAGCGGCGCGGTGCCGCGATGCAAGGTGCAGACGTTCAACATTATTCCTTCGCGGTCTTGCCGATAGGCACGTACAGCGCGCTCGGCTTGCCGCCGTCGTGGTGCAGCGTCACCGTCACGGCGCGTGCGTCCTTCTTGGTTTCCTGCGCCACGACGCCGCCCGAGTTGTAGTTCTTTTCCGAGTACAGGCTGTTGATCGGATGGATCACGACGCGCAGGCGCGAACCCTTCTTGACGAGGCGCGAGACGAACGTGAAGCGGTCGAACGTGTACTCCTCGACCTTGCCCGGCACGGCGAGCTTCGGCTCGCGCAGGCTGTTGCGGTAGCGCGTGCGCATCAGATCGCTCGACAGGAACAGGCTGCCGCCGGCGTCGTCGATCGCGTAGACGTCGATGCCGATGTCGGTGTCCGGCGCATCGAGCGAGATCCAGCCCTTGAACGAAAAGAAGCCCGAAATTTCAGTGTCCTTCTCGAACGGCGCGGTGTGGAACACGAGTTGCTTGCCGTTGCGCGCGATCAGCGCGCGCTGGTCGATCAGGTCCTTGCCGCCGTTGTCGGCCGTGTCGGCGTCGGCGCTCGACACGTCGAGCGGATCGTAGACATAGCGCGACTTGCCCGCGCGCGCGGCGCCCTTGTCCGGCGTCAACGCGCCCGACGCGTACACGTCGTTCGCGGCGTTGCCGTTGGAGCCCACGTAGTACGGCCGTTTTTCCGCGGTGATCGCCTCGAGCGTCGGCGCGTAGCGCCACGCTTCCTCGCCGGCGACGTAGTACGCGACGCGCGCCTTGAGAAACTCCGGTTTCGTGCCGCCCTTCAACGTCCAGTCGTACCACGCCTTGTGCAGCGCGTTCATGTCGACGAGGCTCGCCGGTCCGAACTTCACGCCGTCGACTTCCGCCTGCGGCGTGCGCGTGCCCGCGTGGTCCCACGGCCCGATGACGAGATAGTGCTGCGCCTTCGCCGCGGCGTTGCCGTATTTCATGTGCGCGTCGTAGAACGCGAACGCGCCGGGCTGGTCGCCGTCGTACTGGCCGGTGACGGTCAGGATCGGCAGATTCAGCTTCGCGTACTGCTCCGGCGTCGGACTGAAGCTGTCCCAGTACGCGTCCTGCGCGGGATGCGAAATCCACGTCTGGAAATGTGTCGACGGATTGCCCACGCGCGCGTCGAGCGTCGCGAACGATTCGTACGCCTCGTAGCCGTCGCGGAACTTCTTCGCCCAGAAAGCGCGATCGCCGAAGATCTTGTCCTGCGAAGCGCGTCCGCTGACGAACGTCAGCCACATCATGTCGTACGGATAGAAAATGTTGTTGCGCATCGGATAATCGACGCCGGGCATCGGCGACGCCACCGGCACGATCGAGGTCAGGTGCGACGGAAACTCCTTCGCGGTCGCCCACTGGTTGTAGCCCGCGTACGAGCCGCCCCACATGCTCGTCTTGCCGTTGCAGTACGGCTGCCCGGCGAGCCATTCGACGATGTCGTGACCGTCGCGCGCTTCCTGCAGGAGCGGCGTGAACTCGCCGTCGGAATTGCCGCGGCCGCGCACGTCGACCGTCAGATACACGTAGCCGTGCGCGGCGAAATACATGCCGCGGTCGTGATAGCTCTGCGAGATGTACGGCGTCAGCGTGAACACGCACGGCAGCGCGTCTTTTTGTCCTTGTGGACGATACAGCGTCGCGTTCAGCTTGACGCCGTCGCGCAGCGGAATCTTCACGCCCCACTGGAAATCGACCGGCGTCGCTTCCGCCTCGTCCGCGGCGCGAACCGTCGTCGTCGCGCCCGCCGCGAGCGCAAGAAGCGCCGCGCACCCTATCGCCTTGCTCATGCCTTTCTCCTCAAAGCCGAAAACGCGTCGGACCGTAGGGCGCGGGATCGATAGCAGGTTGCAAACCTGCGACGAGCGCGGCGACGAGGTGCCCCGTCGCAGCCGACATGCTTACCCCGAGCATGCCGTGACCCGTCGCCAGCACCAGATTATCGGCAGACGCCGCGCGTCCGAGGATAGGCAGGTCGTCATAGGTCATCGGCCGCCAACCGTACCACTCCTCTCGCACATGAGCGCCTTCGGGCTCGCGCAGGTACAGCGCGGCGCCGCGCTTCAGGGCGTCCAGGCGCACGCGATTCAAGCTCGTGTCGTAGCCGGCGAACTCCATCGTGCTGCCAAGGCGATAGCCGTCGGCCCACGCGGTGACGCACACGCTCGCCTCCTTGCACACGATCGGCGTACGCGGACACGACGCCGGCCGCGTGTAGGTGATCGAGTAGCCCTTGCCCGGCTGCACCGGAATGCGCAGGCCCAGCTGCCGGCCGAGCGCCGGCGACCACGCGCCGAGCGCGAACACGACGTCGCGACCGCGATACTCGCCGCGCGACGTGCGCACCGCGGCGACGCGACCGGCATCGACCGCGAAGCCTTCGACCGCGCAATCCTCGACGATCGTGCCGCCGGCCGCGCGCACGATGCGCGCGAGTTCCGCGACGTAGCGGTCCGGCCGCACCTGCGCGTCGCCGGGATGGAATACGCCGCCGACGATCTCGTCGTTGAGGCACGGCTCCAGCGCGCGCAATTCGTCGCCGGTCTTCTCGACGACGTCGATGCCGACGTCGCGCAGCGAGCGCGCGTGCCAGCCGAACGCGCCGAGCGCGGCGGAATCGCGAAACGCGTAGATCGTGCCGTGTTCGGCGTAGTCGCAGTCGAGCCCCTCGTCGCGCACGAGCCCCGCGATGAGCGCGCGCGAATGCGTGAGGATCGCGGCCTTCGCGCGGTTGGCGGCGTCGAAGTCGGTCCAGTTGCAGCGTTGTGCAAAACGCAGCATCCAGCCGAGGAGTTCGGGATCGAAGCGCGGCGCGACGCGGAACGGCGCGTCCTTGCGCAGCATCCAGCGCAGCGCCTTGCCGACCATGCCGGGCATCGCGAGCGGCGCGGCGTGGCTCGGCGTCAGCGTGCCGCAGTTGCCGTGCGACGCGCCGCCGCCGACGCGACCGTGATCGAGCACGACGACGCTGCGGCCGGCCTTGAGCAGATACCAGGCGCACGCAAGGCCGACGACGCCGGCGCCGAGAACGAGTACGTCGGGAGAGCGGGAATCGGACATCCGGCGATGCTAGCGGCTTTCGCGCGCGCTGTGGCCGCCCGGGCTCGCGGCCATTCGTCGAGGGGGCGCGAACGAGAGCGCAGCCGTCGGACGAAACGTGACAAACCTGTTGCCAACCCGAAAAACCGCCGCTATCATGCGCAGCTCCTTCGGGGTGTAGCTCAGCCTGGTAGAGCGCTACGTTCGGGACGTAGAAGTCGCAGGTTCAAATCCTGTCTCCCCGACCAATCTTGGTCCACAAAGGCCCGCCTCGTGCGGGCCTTTGTCGTTTCAGGCCTCCGTCCTATGCTTGCGCGATCTGCGATGCGACGGAGCCGCCATGACCGACACCGCGACGACGATCCTGCTTTGGCTGGCGACGATCGGCTCCGCGCTGATCGCCGGCACGTTCTTCGCATTCTCGACGTTCGTCATGACCTCGTTCGCGCGCATCGAACCGGCGCAGGGCATCGCCGCGATGAACGCGATCAACACGACGATTCTCGGCTCGGCCTTCATTCCGGTATTCGTCGGCACGGCCGTCGCCGGCGTCGCGCTCGCGGTGCTCGCGTTCCTGCCGTGGAACGGCGCCGCGAGTCTTGCGATGCTCGCCGGCGCGATCGTCTACGTCGTCGGCTCGTTCGGCTGCACGATGGCGTTCAACGTGCCGCTGAACGACGGGCTCGCGGCGTTCGATGCGAACGATCCGGCGGCGTTGCCGCTATGGTCGAAATATCTCGTCGACTGGACGTTTTGGAATCATGTGCGGACGGTGGCTTCGGGTGGAGCGTGTGTTCTGTTCGTTTCGGCATTGATTTGGCGCAGCTGAACCAAGTGACACCAACCAAGATCACGCCAAACCCGCCGCCCGAACGATGTCGTTCCGCCTTACGTCACGGATGATCAGCAGCTTCAGCTCCTGCCACGCCACCACCGTAGTTCCCCAATCGTTCAAAGAACGGATATCCCCAACGCTCGACGTGATATGCGTCCTTCAGTTTTTTTGCCGCCGCTCGCTGTGGCCCTGTCAATTTGGCGCTCCCAAATTTCGACTCAACGAAGTACGTTCCGGACTTGGTCTTCCAAGCACTGTCGACGATGGTCGTGAGCCTCTTCTTCTTGATAAGAGCGCTCGGGTCTTTAATCCGGCTGCCAATCATGCGGTTTTTTGCATATGACAAAGTTTCCCCTATTTTTCCCTTTACAGAATTCGGCAACCCCTTCATGAAGTACACAAGACCTGGCCCACCGGCAAGGCTGCCAACGGCCCCGAGAGCGGTCGCCAGCAACAGTTGACGACCGTCGATACAGCCGGTCGTTGCCAGCTGAATTGTGAGATCAACAACGAATCCAACAACAGCCCCGACGCACGCTGGGCAGTTGCCCGTCGGGTCGACGACGTTCTGTGGATCCTCTTCCGCGTAGCTGTACAAGTTCGTTCCGCCAGAAAATCCCTGCGGATCTTTGGAAGTCCACCTCCCCACCCCCGCGTCATAATCCCGCGCCCCGAACCGCACCAGCCCCGTATCGCGGTCGTACAACCCGCCGGCGAACCCGAACGGCTGAAACCCCGGGTTCGTGTCCAGCGTGACGTTGCCGAACGCGTCGTAGTCGAGCTGCTGCGCGACCGCACCGCTCGTCGTGTCGACCACGAGCCGCACGCTGCCGATCTGGTCCGTCACGAAGCGGTACGTCTGCCCGCTCTTGACCATGTAGCTCGGCGTCGACACTTTCTCCGCGTACACGAACCGCGCGGCGATCGTCCCCGACGACGTCAGCTCCGCCGCCGGCCGCAGCTGGTCCTGATACACGAAACCCTGCGACAGCACGCCGTTGACGAGCCTGCCGATGCGCCGGTTCTGCGCGTCGACACGATAGGCGATCGTCGGGCTGCCCGGCTTGACCACCGACAGCAGGTTGCCGAGTTCGTCGTAATCGTAGGTCGTCGTCTGGCCGGCGACGACGCGCGTCGCGAGTTCGCCGTCGGCCGTGTACGTGTACGTCGCGCCGCCGTAGGCGAGCATGCGGTCCTGCGCGTCGTACGTGCCGGGCTGGCGATTGCCGTTCGCGTCGTACGCGTACGTCGCCGTGACGACGCCGTCGGTCTTTACTTCGCGCAGCCGGCCGGCCGCGTCGTACGCGTAGTCGTACGCGTGCGAGACGGCGCCGATCGTCGTCGTCTTCGCGGCGATGCGCCCGAGCCTGTCGCGCGTATACGTTTCCGCAAACAGCGTCGTCGTGCCGTGCTTCGCGGTGTACGAAGCAACCTCGCCGAACGCGTTGTACGTGTATGCGTCGCTCGTCGCGCCGAGCGTCGTGGACGTAAGCTGCGCGTTCGCGTCGTCGTAGTCGAGCGACAGCGCGCCGGCGGTCACGACGAGTCCGTCGTCGTCGTAGCCGAGCGAGATCGTCTGTGTCGCGCCGCTGTTGCCTTTCACGCCGATCGAGGCGACGCGCAGGTCGTCGTCGTAGCCGTAGTCGACGCGAGCGCCGCCGGTCCACGCCACGCTCGTGGTCAGTGCGCCGCTGTAGCCGTAATCGAGGTTCAAACCGCCCGGCGCCACGATGCGCGACACCTGCCCTGTCGCCGGCAGATACGACAGCGTGAACGTGCCGCGCGCGATCGTGAGCGTGTCCAGGCGCCCGAACGCGTCGTAGCCGTAGATCGGCTGGCGATTGTCGGCGCGCGTCACCGTCGTCGCCTGGCGGTCGCGGTTGTAGCCGTAAACCGTGTCGTTCGCGCCGCTGCCGGCAACGACGGGCGGCCGATAGCGCGCGACGAGATCGACCGGCGTGTGCTCGAACGTGTGCGCCGGCCGGCCCGGCGGCGTGACGCCGACGAGGTTGCCGGCGGCGTCGTAGTCGAACAGTGTGACCGCGAGATCGGGCCGCGTGATCGACTTGACGCGGCCGACCGCGTCGCGCGCGAACGTCACGGTTTCGTCGACGGCGTTCGTCACCGAGGCGAGATGACCGTCAGCCCCGTAGCCGTAGCGCACACGGCGCTCGTCCGCGCCGCTGCCGGCGACGACGGTGTCGAGGCGGCCGTGCGCGTCGTACGTCATCACCGTGTCGGCAAGGCCCGGCGTCGCGACGCGCACCGGCCTGCCGAGCGCGTCGAGCGTCGTCGTCGAGGTGCGCGCCAGCGGCGTGCGCTGTGTCCAAGTGCGCGCCGCGGCGTCGTACGTGTTGGTGCCGGTGCGGCCGTTGACGGTCGCGGTTTCGACGAGCGACGTCAGGCTCAGCGGATCGTTCGCCGTGGCGAGCGTCGCCTGCCGCCGCGTGGCGATCCGCAGCGTGCGGCCGCCGGTCTTCGTTTCGCTCGATGCGGCGTAGGCCGACTGCAATCCGAAGCGCGGATCGCCGGCGACGCGATGCGTCTGCTCGGTATTGTCCGGCAACGTGCTTGCGTACTTGCCGTCGCGCGCCGCGAGGCTTTGCGTGTACGTCCCGTCCGGGAACGTGCTCTTGCGCGTCTGGCTGCCGTCGGCGTTCGTCGTCACGTCGTAGCGCGTCGCGCGATTGAGCGCCGACGTACGCGTGACCGTATAACTGCCGGCGGACGCGGTACGCGCGAGCGTCACGCCGCCGAGCGCGGCGTCGGCCGCGGTCAGCAGCCGACCGCGCGCGTCGTACGCGTACGTCGACGCGTGCAGCCGCGCGTCGGTCGCCGTCGTGATCAGACCGCCCGCGCCGTAGACGAACGTGTCGGTCTCGTCGTTCGGATTCGTGACGCTCGCGAGCTGCCCCGCGACGATGCCGAGCGCCGTACGATGGCCGAACGGACCGACGATGGCGAGCGCGACGCCCGCCGCGTTGCGCTCGATCGTCGTGCGATCGCCGTCGGCGTCGACGATGGCGACGAGGCGGCCGGCCTCGTCGTATTCGAAGCGGAACACAGTCGCGCGCGTCAGCGTGTCGATCGTCGCCAGATGCCGGCCCGTCGCGCCGAAGCGGTACAGCTCGAGGCCGTCGTTCGACGCGACGACGAGTTCGTCCGACGAGTATTGCGGCAGGAAGCGCGCGCCGACGACGAGCCGCTGCGCGCCGGTGTCGCTGACGACGACGCGCCCGTCCGGCCCCACCGCGACGCCGCTCGGAAACTGCAGGCGGTACTGCAAACCGAGGCTGCCGTCGTCGACGCCGGTGCCGCCGCCGATCAGCGTCGAGATCGTGCCTTCGCCGTCGACGCGGCGCACGCGCCGGTTCGAACCGTCGACGACGAGCAGCGTGCCGTCGGCCAGCAGCGCGACGCCGCGCGGAAACGCGAGCTGCGCGGCGGTCGCGGCGCCGCCGTCGCCGGCCGATCCCTGCGTGCCGTTGCCGACCGCGGTGGCGATGACGCCGCCGGTGTCCACCTTGCGAATGCGATGGTTGACGTTGTCGACGATGTACTGCTCGCCGTCGGCGGAAACGTCGAGATCGAGCGGATACTGCAGCTGCGCCTGGATCGCCGGCTGCGCGTCGCCGTTGTAGCCGGCGACGCCGGTGCCGGCGGTCGTCGTGACAATGCCGTCGGCGCCGATGCGCCGGATGCGATGGTTGAACGTGTCGGCGACGTAGACGTCGCCGTAGGGCCCGAGCGCGACACCCGACGGATATGCCAGGCGCGCGGCCGTGGCCGGCCCGCCGTCGCCGGCGTAGCCTTCGATGCCGTCGCCGGCGATCGTCGCGATCGTGCCGTCCGGCGCGACCTTGCGCACGCGGTGCTGGTACGAGTCGGCGATGTACAGGCTGCCGTCGCGCGCGACCGCGACGTCGGTCGGCGCATACAGGCGCGCCGCGACGGCCGGGCCGCCGTCGCCGAGCGTCGCGCCGCCGCCGGCGACGGTCGCGATCGTGCCGTCGCGCGAGATGCGGCGAATGCGATGATTGTACGAATCGGCAACGTATACGCTGCCGTCGGCGCCGATCGCGATGCCGCGCGGATTGTCGAGCGCGGCGGCGAGCGCCGGGCCGCCGTCGCCGCCGAAACCGCCCGCGGCGCCGGCGTAGCGGCTGACCGAGAAATCGGTGACCAGCGCCGCCGCCTCGCGCAGTTCGCCGTCGCCCTGGAACAGCGTGCGGCGGTTCGGATCGTAGAAATGGTGCGGCGTCAGGCTCCAGCCGCCGATGCCGAACACCTGCGCGACGAGCGGCGCGCCGACGGTGAAGCGAAACTCCTGCCACAGCGTGATGTCGTTGCGCGCGCGGTTGCCGGTAATCGGCACGCCGCTCAGCGTCGAGAACGCCTGCGCGAACGCGCCTGGCTGCGAGTACAGCGCGTCGTACGTGTAGCCGACGCGCACCTGCGCTTCCTGGCTGCCGCTGAGCCGGCGTCCGTAGGCGTCCAGACCGTCCCAGGGGAACGTGTGCGTCTGATTCGGCGCGGTTCCGAACGCCTGCGCCATCGCGCGACCGGCGATGCGGATCTCGAGTTCGACGCCCTTGAGGCCCGGCGGAACGACGGCGCCGGTCAGCGGAATCTCGATCGTGTTGTTCGCCTGCCAGCCCGCCGTGCGCTCGGTGCTGTAGTGCAACGCGTACGGCGTGCCGGCGACCGGCAGCGCCTTCTGCATCGTCTGCTTCTGGCACTGGATCACCGAGCCCGGCGCGCTCGCGCATTCGCCCGGCGCTTCCTGTCCGGCCGGCCGGTCCGGCGACGTGCGCGCCGGATTCGCGCCGACGACCGGCGCCGGCAGTCGCGGCGGCGCCGCGCCTGCCGGCGGCACGCGCGGCCAGTTGCAGTCCCACGGCGTAAAATGATCCACGCGCGTGCGCCACAAGCTCCTGCCGGCGGGATACAGCGTCGCGAGCTGCGTCAGCTCCGCCTCGTCGATGCCGAGTTCCGCGAGCTGCGCCGGCGTCGCAGGCGTGCCCGCGCCGGTCACGTCGAGCGTCGCCTGGCCCGCGGCTATCGAGAGTATCTTGACGACGCGGCCGTTCGCCGCCGGCACCCATTCGGCGGTTTCGCGATCGTAGTACGCGAACGGCACGACACCGCCGACCGGAAATTCCCGAAAATTTTCAATATAGAACGGGATCGGCTGATCGAAGTCGACGCGCGTCGCGCGCGCGGCGAGCGCTTCGTCGAGACTCAGTTCCGCGGCATACGTGAACGACGTCGTTGGCGGCAGTTCGCCCGGCATCGCGCGCGTGCCGTAGCGCTTGTCGGTGTAGTCGGTGATGCGGAACGTCGCGGTGCCGGACAGCGCCCTGCGCTGGCCGTCGCGCGTGCGCATATGCGCGCGCAGCGACGGCGGTACCAGCAGCGTGCCGCGGCGCAGGCCGTCGCCGTCGTCGACCGCGCTGCCCCGCACGACGCTGATGCCGCTCGCGCGATCGAGGTTGACGCGCGTCGCGGCCGGATCGGGCGCGAGCATCATCACGTCGTCCAGTCGCCGCGCGCCGTTCCACTCGGCGCCGACGCGCCGCTGCACCGTCAGGAGCCCGTCGCGCGAAAATTCCACGACGAGCCGCGCGCCGCCGTCGACAGCGAGATCGAACTGGCCGTCTTCCTGCGTCAACGTTTCGCCGAACTCGGGCCGGCCGAGCACGCGCACCGTCGCGCCGGCGATGGCGAAGCCGTCGCGGTCGACCGCGCGACCGCGCAGCACGGCGGCGCGTTCGGCGTCGATCGCGTCGGGCGCGACGCCGGTCTGCACCGCGTCGGGGCCGGTGTACAGGAACTGCGTCGACGCGCCGACCGGCGTGACCTCGGTCGGGTCGATCGCGCTCGCCGTTTCGCTCGGCGGCGGCGCCAGCGCGACGACGTCGACGAGCGACGGCTCGCTGTCGTGGCTGCCGTTGTTGACGACGAGCTGCGCGCGATACAGGCCCGCGACTTCGGGTGCGAACTGCGGCGTCGCGGTGTTCGCACCGGTCAGCGCCGCGGCGCTGCCGTCGGGTTGAAGCACGAGCGTCCATGCGTAGCCGAGCGGTCGCGCCTGCGGATCGCTCGACCCGCTGCCGTCGAGAGACACGGGTTTGCCACGCCGCACCGTCAGCGCATCGCCGGCATCGGCGACCGGCGGCAGCACCTGCGCGATGACGGTGACGAGTTGTTCGTCGAGCGCGCTCGGCATTTCGCCGTCGGTCGCGACGAGGCCGAAGCGGTACTCGCCGAGATGGCTCGGCGTGAACG
The DNA here is from genome assembly GCF_025717065.2 of Tahibacter soli. Lineage (GTDB taxonomy): Bacteria > Pseudomonadota > Gammaproteobacteria > Xanthomonadales > Rhodanobacteraceae > Tahibacter > Tahibacter soli. The sequence goes on from NZ_JAOVZO020000020.1 coordinate 342,313, forward strand.
ACGGCGTCGGCGAGTTGACGTCGCTCAATGCGACCGCGCTGCCGGCCGGCTGCGCGACGATCTGCCAGCGCAGCAGCAGCGGTTCGTTGTCGAGATCGACGCCGACGCCGCTGAGCGCCGTCGGCACGCCGATCGTGGCGTAGCGGTCGACGCCCGCGTCCGCGACGGGCCGCGCGTTGTTGAAACCGCTCTTGAACAGGCGATCGAGCGGGTAGCCCGAACCGGCCGCGACGATCGCGGCGGAAACGAGAAGCGCGGCGGCGAGCCACGCGTAGCGACGTCGGTTCATGACACGTCCCTGCCCGGATTTCCCGATATGGATACGGCTACTTTGCGCAAACGGTCAGCGCGTCCACGCGTGGACGCGGTAGAGCGTGTCGGGCTGCATCGTGAAGTTGAACATCTTCGTCGCGGTGGTCTGCCCGGCCATGTCGACGGTGTCGTCGAGGACGATGCGCGGGCCGCTCGGAGGCGTGATGACGACGCGGACGGGGACGATCGCGGTCGTTTCGAAATTGCGCGCGCGCAGCGTCAGCGACTGATTCGGCGAAGCGCTTGGCGACAGCAGGACCGGGACCGGGTTGCTGCCGTCGGAAATGGGCGTGCCGGCGATTTCGGTGAAATCGAGCGCCCGCGAATTTGCCGGGAATACCTCCATAAACGAACCGATGGAATAGGTTCCCGCATTCAGTCCTTGAAGGAAGAAGCCTGAGCGATCGAGCGTATCGATACGAATGCGCCCCAGACCGCCGCCGGGCGAACCGCCACCGACACTCAGAGTTCCCATGCCTTCGATTCTCGGTGCAACCAACCTGATGGCGCCACCGCTACCGGACCCGGCGTCGTTGTCTACGCGCGATCCACCGCCAGCTTCGATTCGTCTGGAAGAATTGCCCAGAACGATCCGCGTACTGCTTGCAATGAGAATGGCGCCACCGCCGCCGCCGCCGCCCGAGAAAGCACCGCCGCCGCCGCCGGAGCCCCCGACGAGAGGGATAAGCAAGTTCGTGCCGTAAGCCAAACCTTGTTGAGCAGGAGGAGATACGCCGCTTGCGGTTCCATACGCGCCGTTGCCGCCACCGAGTCCCGCGAGCGTCTTGCCCTTTCCGGCGCCCGGGCCATAGCCGTCACCTGCCGCTACGCCGCCCACTCCCGGCTCGCCACCGGCAAAGCCGCCGCAACCGCCCGGCTGGCCTTGCAGACCACTGGCAACGCCCGTTGGAGACACCGAGATCGTGCTAGGGCCTGACAGTGTTGCATCTACTTTGACGTCGCCTGTCGCCAACAGGTAGACCGGTGTGTTTTTTGCGTTGCAGGTAAACCGCAACGTGCCGCCAACGGTGACCGTCGTGGCATTGATGATCCCGTCGGGGGGCACCGTATAAGTGATCGTCTGCCCGTACGGGACGTCGATCGGCCCGTCTGCCCCTGTGCTCCCTGAGTTGAACGTCTGCGCGCCCGTCCCCGTCGATGCCAGCACGGCGATCAGCAAAAAGATACGTGTAAACATTGCGCTACTCCTTCGCAGGCGGTTTGCGTTTCTCGGCGCTCGGTCGCGTCACGCTGTGGCCCGACGGCGGTTCGGCACCGATGGTGTTGAACGGCAAGCCGCTCGCATGCCCCGTCAGCGGCAGCTTCACCTCGTGCGGTGCGATCGGCGTCGCGACGATCGTGTTGAACGGCAGGCCGCTCGCATGTCCCGTCAGCGGCAGCTTCACCTCGTGCGGCGCGATCGGGCTCGCGACGATCGTGTTGAACGGCAGGCCGCTCGCATGTGCCGTCAGCGGCAGCTTCGCCTCGTGCGGCGCGATCGGCGTCGCGGCGATCGTGTTGTACGGCAGGCCGCTCGCGTGCGCCGTGAGCGGCAGCTTTACTTCGTGCGACGCGACGGGCGCCGACGCGACGAACAGTCGCGGCACGACCGCCGGATCGAGCGGATTGCCGCCGCCGTCACGTTCGTACCCGTCGATCCACCCGTCACCGTCGCTGTCGCGCAACATCGGTCCCGTGCCGAGCGCGAACTCGTCGACGTTGTTCAGGCCGTCGCGGTCGAAGTCCTCGCTGCCGTCGTTGATGCCGTCGCCATCGCTGTCGGGGTTGATCGGATCGGTCGCGAGCAGCAGTTCCTGCAGGATCGACAAACCGTCGGCGTCGAGATCGCGGTTGCCATCGCGCACGCCGTCGCCGAAGCTGTCGGCTTCGTACGGGTCGAGTCCAAGCGAGCGTTCGAGCGCGTCGGACAGTTCGTCCTCGTCGCTGTCGACGCCGAAGTTGCGGAACGCGCGTACCGCCGCCTCGTCGGGTTCGCTCGCGCTCGTGCCGTCGTCGACGATCAGGCGCACGCCGTAGCGGCCGTGCAGGTCGGGCCGCAACCGTGCGGTCGCAGCCGTCGCATCGTCGATCGCCACGACGCTGCCGTCGGGCTTTTCGGCGAGAAACCAGTGGAACGTCAGCGGTTCGCGCCGCGGGCTGCACGAGCGCCGTCCGTCGAGCACGACCTCTTGTCCGAGCCCCGAAACGCGATCGTCGCCGGCATCGGCGGTCGGAATGCCGGTCGTTTCGCACGGCTCGAAACCGGAGCCGTAGACAGGGTCCGGCGATTCCTGCGCGGCGGCGGCCGACAGCGCGCCCGCGAGCCACGCGCACAGCAGCCAGCCACCAGCGAATGCGCAAGCCGATCGCGTCGAACGCACGAACGCCTCCTTGCCGTGAGCGCCGGCGAACGACACGCTCGCCGGCGGCAGTCCGGCCGATGCTGCCACAAGAGTACGCATCCTCTCACCTGCCGCGTTCGTCTCATTGTTGCAGCTGCAACAATTCGCTTTCGCACAGGCCGCGAGTCAGTCCGGCGCCGCCGTGGCTTGCGCATAGCTCGACCCGAAGCCCGCCACGAGCTTGTCGAGCAGTTTCAGGTTCAAGGCGTTGCCCGCATGCGCCGCAGCGCCTTCGGCCACCTTGTCGCGATGCCGCACGAGCGCGGCCCGGTCGCGTTCGAGAAACGCGATCGTCGCGAGCACGTAGTCGTTCCAGCGCAGCGGCGAGGCCGCAAAATCTTCCTTGTCGACGAGCACGCTTCTCGCGTACGCGATCGCGCGCGGCGCGTCGCCGTGCGTCGCGCGCAACTGCGCGACGTGCCAGCGCAGCGAACGCTGCTCCGCCTTGTTCGCGACGATGTATTCGACGATGAGATCGGCCGCCTCGCGATCGCAGCGCCGCGCCGCGAGTACGCGAAAGCCGCTGTCCTGCGTCTGGTCGAACGCCTCGTACGACAACGCGAGGTCGGCCGGAAAGCGCTGCGCGAACAGCGCGGCGCAGTCGGCCGGCTCGGCCGGCTGCGCGGCAAGCGCCGCGGCGATGAAAAATGCTGCAAACATGACGTCTCCACAAAGTCGCCGGGGCCGGCGATGTGCATACGCGAAACGAGGGGCGCAGGGATCACGACATGCGACACTATGGGCAACTTACGGGTTCCCGCCCACGATGACGACGATACGCGACGACGCTCAGCCCGACCCTGCCGCATCGATCGACCCCGCATCGATCGACCACGCATCGATCGACATCTGGCTGACGTTTCTCGACGACGCGCACGATCCGTCGCTGCTCGACGCCTACCGCACGCTGATGAGCCCGACCGAACGCGAGCAGCAGCAGCGCTTCGTGTTCGAGAAGGATCGCCATCGCTATCTCGTCACGCGCGCGCTCGTGCGCACGGCGCTGTCGCAGTACGCGTCGGTGCCGGCCGCGCGGCTCGCGTTCGTCGCGAACGCCTACGGCAAGCCCGCGCTCGCCGACGCGCCGCCCGATCTGGCGTTCAACGTATCGCACGCCGGCAACCTCGTCGTGCTCGCGGTCGCACGCGGCGGCGCGCTCGGCGTCGACACCGAAGGCGTCGAATCGCGCGTCGCGGTCGACGATCTCGCCGATCGCTACTTCGCGCGCGAGGAAGCCGACGAGTTGCGCACGCAGCCTGTCGAGCGGCGGCAGCGGCGCTTCTTCGAGTACTGGACGCTCAAGGAGTCGTACATCAAGGCGCGCGGCATGGGTCTGTCGCTGCCGCTCGACCGCTTCGGCTTTCGTTTTCCGCACGCGGCGGGCGTAAGCCTGTGGACGCACGCCGATGTCGACGACGCGCCGCAACGCTGGCGTTTTTCGCAGTTCGCGGCGCCGGGACATCTGATCGCGCTGTGCGCCGAGTCGGCCGGACCGCTGGCCGTGCAGGCGCGTCGCTGCGTGCCGCTCGCGCACGCGGCGCCGTTCGCGTTGTCGGTGCTGCGCGCATCGGACTGAAATCGCACTTTTTGCAACGCTTCGCGGCGAATCGCCGGACAAAAAAAGGCCCCGCTTTCGCGAGGCCTTTCTCGAACCCCCGGCTCGGTCTTGCGCTTACTGTGCCGGCTGAACGCCGGACGCCTGCGAGCCCTTCGGACCCTGCGTGACTTCGAAGACTACGCGCTGACCTTCCTGCAGGCTGCGAAAGCCCTTGGAGTTGATGGCCGAGTAGTGCACGAACACGTCCTCGCCGCCGTCTTCCGGCGCGATAAACCCGAAGCCCTTGGCATCGTTGAACCACTTCACTGTACCGGTACGCATTGTTTCCCCTCACTGCTGGTGGACCAAGTGCGTCGCCCGCCGAGCCTCCCCCGGCCAGAACCACGCGGTCGGAAGTATAAACATTCTTTTACAAAACGAATCAAGCCGCCCTTTTTGCAGCGCAGCAAAAAGCCGGAACCGCGTCACAACGCGGCCCAGCTTGCGTTGCGGGGGTTTCGCGCGCTCAGGCTTTCGGTTTTTCGCCGCAGGTGCGCTCGGACGGTTTGGCACTGACCGTCAGCACCAGTTCGCCGGTCGCGGCGTACGGCAGCTTCACCTTGACCGCGTCGGTCGAGTAGTAGAAGCCGCCCTTTGTCGGCGCACTGACCTTGTCGCGCGCGCCGGACTCGAACGCGGCACCGACGTCCTTCTCGGTCGTGGCGACGAGAAATCGCTGCAGATTCTTCACTTTCGCGCACCCTTGCAGCTCGGTCGGCTGGAACGGGCGGATGTCGAGCGCGAGCTTGTCGACGCTGACCGTCTCGCGCACGTTGCCTTCGTCGTCGAGCACGTAGAACAGCGGCTTGAACACGGTGCGGCCGCGGCCGTCCGGCGCGTCCTGCGCCACGACGCGCACGTCGACCATCGCGTTTTCGACCGGCTTGGGCAGTTCCACACGGCGGTAGTAGCTGCGTCCGCGCGGCAGCTCGGCCTCCGGCGACGCATCGTCGATCGGAAAGCGCATCGGCTGTTCGGGCAGGAGGGCGATGGGCCCCGGATCGCGGACTTTGACGACGCCGGTTTTCGGCGGTGCGGGGTCGCGGCCGAGCTTGCGGCTCACCCAGTCGATCGGACCGGCGACGGCCGTGGCGGCGAACGCGGCAAGGCCGCAGGCAGTCAGCGAAAGCGAGAGTCGAGCGGTCATACCAGGGGTGCGACAGGCGCACCGGCAAAAAGTTGCAAACGTTGACGGCGAATACGGCGCCGCTCGTGCCGCCGCCGCATCGCCCGGAACCCTCGGCGACCGGCGACGGCACGACGCGGCGTCACTCGCCGAGCGGCTTCAGTTCCTTGCCGTCCTCGACGAACGCGTTGATCTTCAGATAGTCGGCGATGACCTTGAGCAGGCGGCGCTGTTCGCCGTTCGCCTTGTCGGCGTTGCGCAGCACGACGCCGGTCACCTTGCCGGCGTCCTTGAGTTCCTGCAGGGAGCTCATCAGCATGTTCTTGCCGAGCGGATTGCCGTCGAACAGGAACTTGTCTTCACCCGACGGCTTGACGTAGGCGTTGCCGTCCTTGATGTCGCGCGCGGCGAACGCGCTCAGACTGAACAGCACGGCGAACAGCGCGAAAAGAATGCGTTTCATGGTGGTGGATCCCTGAATGGAGTAGCCGCTCGGCGAAGCCTGCGGGCCGGTCGTTTACTGCACCGCGGTCGTGCGGATTTCCTGGATTTCCTTACCTTCTTTTTCCTGCAGAAACGTGCGCACGCGAAGTTCGAGGCCGATACGCGCAAGTCCTGCAATATGCGCGTCGGTGACCTTCTGCTTTTCGCCGCGCTTGAGCAGGATCGTCTTGACGGGGTCGTTGCGGTCGCGGCGATAGCGCAGCGCACCCTTGAAATCTTCTTCCGAGAGCGTGGCGCCCTGGACTTCGAACTGCCCGTCCTTGTCGGCGATGACCGTCATGTCGTACGCGGCCGGCACGTCGGGCGCGGCAACGGTGTCGGGGCGGGCGCGTCCGCCGCACGCGGCGACGACGACGGCGGCGAAAACGGCAAAGGCGATGGCGCGCGCCGCACGGCGCAGGTCGAGTCGTTGCATCGGTGTCAGTTCCGCGTTGAGTTGAAGTCGGAAGGCCGCGAAGCGTATCACTGTCGCTTGGCGCCGGCATGAATCGGCTATGTGCGAGGCAGGGTAACGCCGCGCTGGCCCTGGTATTTTCCGCCGCGATCGGCGTAGCTGACGTCGCATTCCTCGTCGGATTCGAAGAACAGCATCTGCGCGACGCCTTCGTTCGCGTAGATGCGCGCCGGCAGCGGCGTCGTGTTCGAGAACTCGAGCGTGACGTGCCCTTCCCATTCGGGTTCGAGCGGCGTGACGTTGACGATGATGCCGCAGCGCGCGTACGTCGACTTGCCCAGGCACACCGTCAGCACCTTCCGCGGGATGCGGAAGTATTCGACCGTGCGCGCGAGCGCGAACGAATTGGGCGGGATGATGCACACCTCGCTCTTGATGTCGACGAAGCTTTTCGGGTCGAACGCCTTCGGGTCCACAATGGTGGAATTGATATTCGTGAACACCTTGAACTCGTCGGCGCAGCGCACGTCGTAGCCGTAGCTCGACGTGCCGTACGAGATCAGGCGCCCGCCCGAGGCGTTCTGCCTGATCTGGCCGGGTTCGAACGGTTCGATCATGCCGTGGCTTTCGGCCATGCGGCGAATCCACTTGTCGGCTTTGATGCTCATGAGGTCAGCTGCTCTGGATCACGATTTTCGGAAACTGGATGGCTTTGTTCTTCGCCTGCAGCGACAGCCGGCCGGCCGCGTTGCGCGCGATCTGCCGGTAGCGCGCGGCGAGGTCGGAATCGGGTTCGGCGACGACGATCGGCGTGCCGGCGTCCGACTCGCGCCGCACGCGGATGTCGAGCGGCAGCGAGCCGAGCAGCGCGACGCCGTACTGCTGCGCCATGCGCTCGCCGCCGCCGCTGCCGAAGATGGGCTCCTCGTGGCCGCAGTTCGTGCACACGTGCGTCGACATGTTCTCGACGATGCCGAGCAGCGGCACTTCGACTTTCTCGAACATGCGCAGCGCCTTGCGCGCGTCGATCAGCGCGACGTCCTGCGGCGTCGTGACGATTACCGCGCCGGTCATCGGAATGCGCTGCGCGAGCGTCAGCGCGATGTCGCCGGTGCCGGGCGGAAAGTCGATCACGAGATAGTCGAGGTCCTCCCACAGCGTGTTCGTGGCGAGCTGCATCAGCGCCTGCGTGACCATCGGGCCGCGCCAGATCACCGGCGTGTCGTCTTCGATCATGTAGCCGATGCTCATGACCTGCAGGCCGTGGTTGCGCTTGGGCAGGAAATTCTGGCCGTCCGGGCTTTCGGGCTTGCCGCTCGTGGCGGTCAGGAGCGGCAGCGACGGTCCGTAGACGTCGGCGTCGAGCACGCCGACCTTCGCGCCTTCGGCGACGAGCGCGAGCGCGAGATTGACCGCGGTCGTCGATTTGCCGACGCCGCCCTTGCCCGACGCCACGGCGATGACGTTGCGCACTTCGCGCAGCGGCGACAGCTCTTTCTGCACCTGGTGCGAAAACACGCGAAAGCCGACGCTGACGGCAGCCGCTTCGATCGCCGGTTCGGCTTCGAGCACGCGCTTGACCTCGGCGGCGAGCGTTTCGCGCCACGACTGCGCGGGATAGCCGAGCTGGATGTCGACCGACACGCGCGCGCCGTCGACGCCGACGCCGCGCACCGCGCCCGATGCGACGAGGTCGGCGCCGGTGTGCGGATCCTGGATGCGGGACAATGCCGCCCGCGCCAGGCCTTCAATTTCCTGGGACATCTTGCTTCCTGGTTGGATGCGTAAGCTCGTTGGTCAAGCGGGACTTGTCGCCGTTCGAACCCGGTGAAGTCAAGGGGGCCAACCGGTACCGCAAGCGCGGGCGATCGCAAGCGTTCCGCAAAAACATCAACTTAACGACGGCACGCGGAACTTTCGCCGCGGATTGTAGAGTCAAAGGCCCGTCACCGCAGCCCGGCCGGGCTGCATCCACGGCAAGACGCGTTGCAAGCACCCCGCACCGCCGGCATGCTTCGCGCCCTTCTCCGCCCCCGCTCACAGGACCGGATTCATGACCCGATACATCGCTCGCATTGCACCGTTCGCCTTTCTCGCGCTGCTCGCCGCCTGCGGCAGCAATGCGCCGCCGGAAACGGCGAAGGTCGCCGAAGCGCCGAAGCCCGCGCAACCGGCGCAGCCCCTCACGGCGCCGAGGCCCGCGGCGCCCGTCGGCCCGCTCGAAGCCGTGCAGGCCGCCGCGCCGGAACCCAGGCAAGGCGACGTGCAGCCGTTCCGCCGCCTCGGCACGCCCGAATGCGACGTGTTCGCCGAGAAGGCGCGCCAGTGCCTGAACAGCGGCGCGGTTTCGCACGACGTGCGCAAGGCCGCGATCCGCGGCATCGAGGAAGGCATTCGCGCGTCGATGCGGCTGACCGGCCCGGAACGCGTCGAAGCCTGTCTCAATCTGCAGGCCCAGGTGCAGCCGGGCCTGATCAGCGGCGGCTGCCAGAACCTGTAACGCCGCCTCGACGGGCTCCGCGCGCACGGGCGAACGCGCGGCGGCCGATCCGGCAACGCGGTGCCGCATGCCATAATGCGGCGCCGCAACAGCCGAATCGGAAAGCTCCCGGATGACCTCGACGCGTCGCCTTCTCGTCACCTGCGCCCTGCCCTACGCGAACGGACACCTGCACCTCGGACACCTCGTCGGCTATCTGCAGACCGACATGTGGTGCCGCGCGCAGCGCATGGCCGGCAACGAGGTCGTGATGGTCTGCGCCGACGACACGCACGGCACGCCGATCATGCTCGCCGCCGAGAAGAAGGGCCTCAGCGCCGAAGCGTTCATCGCGCAGATGCAGGAGAGCCACGAGCGCGACTTCGCCGACTTCGGCGTCGCGTGGGACAACTACGACTCCACGCACGGCGAGAACAATCGCCTGCTGACCGAAATGATCTACCGCCGCCTGCGCGACAACGGCGCGATCGCGCGCCGCTCGATCCAGCAGCTGTACGACCCGGTCAAGGACATGTTCCTGCCCGACCGCTACATCCAGGGCACGTGCCCGAACTGCGGCACGCCCGACCAGTACGGCGACAACTGCGAGAACTGCGGCGCGACGTACGCGCCGACCGACCTGAAAAATCCGCGCTCGGTCGTCTCCGGCGCGCCGCCGGTGCTGCGCGAGTCGGAACATTACTTTTTCCAACTCGGTAAATTTACTGATTTCCTGCGGCAGTGGCTGGCGGGACCGGTCGCGCATTCGGGCGTCAAGGCGAAGCTCGCGGAATGGCTCGACGCCGAGGGCGGCCTGCGCGACTGGGACATTTCGCGCGACGCGCCGTATTTCGGCTTCGAGATTCCCGACGCGCCGGGCAAGTTCTTCTACGTGTGGCTCGACGCGCCGATCGGCTACCTCGCGAGCTTCAAGACGCTGTGCGACCGCCGCGGCATCGACTTCGACGAATACCTGAAGTCCGACTCGACGACCGAGCTGCATCACTTCATCGGCAAGGACATCATCAATTTCCACGGCCTGTTCTGGCCCGCGGTGCTGCACGGCGCCGGCCTGCGCGCGCCGACCGCGCTGCACGTCAACGGCTATCTCACGGTCAACGGCGCGAAGATGTCCAAGTCGCGCGGCACGTTCATCCAGGCGCGCGCTTATCTCGACGCGGGCCTCGATCCCGACTGCCTGCGCTACTACTACGCCGCGAAGACCGGCGCGGGCGTCGACGACCTCGACCTCAACTTCGACGACTTCGTCGCGCGCGTGAACGCCGATCTCGTCGGCAAGTTCGTCAACATCGCCAGCCGCTGCGCCGGCTTCGTGACGAAGCGCTTCGACGGCAAGCTCGCGGCCGAACTGCCGGAACCGGCGATGTACGCGCGTTTCGTCGACGGCGCGCGCGAAGTGCAGGCATCGTTCGACGAAGGCGAGTTCAGCCGCGCGATCCGCCAGACGATGGCGCTCGCCGACGAAGCGAACCGCTACATCGACGACAGGAAACCGTGGGTGATCGCCAAGCAGGAAGGCGCCGACGCCGAACTGCTCGCCGTGTGCAGCCAGGGCCTGAACCTGTTCCGCGTGCTCGCGGCGTGCCTGAAGCCCGTGCTCGCGCGCACCGCCGTCGATGCCGAAGCGTTTCTCGGCGCGCCGATCGCGCGCTGGACCGACATCGAAGCGCCGCTCGTCTCCCACACCATCAACGCGTTCACGCCGCTCATGACGCGCGTGGACCCCAAGCACATCGAAGCCATGATCGAAGCCTCCAAGGAAAGCCTGCAACCGACCGACGCCGCCGCCGCGACGCCGGCCGCGAAACCGGCCGCACCGGCCGCCGCCTCGCCGGTCGCCGCCCCGGCTGCCACGAACGCGCTGCCCGACATCGCGATCGACGACTTCGCGAAACTCGACCTGCGCATCGGCAAGGTGCTCGCGTGCGAATTCGTCGACGGCTCGGACAAGCTGCTGCGCTTCGAACTCGACGCCGGCGATCTCGGCACGCGCCAGATCTTCTCGGGCATCCGCGCCGCATACGGCGAGCCCGAAAAGCTCGTCGGCCGCCACGTCGTGTTCATCGCGAATCTCGCGCCGCGCAAGATGCGCTTCGGCGTGTCGCAGGGCATGGTCCTGTCGGCAGGCTCCGGCGGCGCGGACCTGTTCCTGCTCGACGTCGACGCCGGCGCCGCGGCCGGCATGCCGGTCAAGTAAACGACGTGAGCGACATCGTCGCTCTGCTCGTCGGCGCCGCGCTGGTCAACAACGCGGCGCTGATCGCGATGCTCGGATTCGACCGCGCGCGCGTCGACGACGTCGGCGGCGCGTCCGTGTTCGGCACGCTGTGCGCGCTCGCCGTCACGCTCGTCGCGGCGCTGTACCAGCCGCTCGCGCGCGTGTTGCCGTTCGGCGAACTCGTGGCGCTGCAGGGCGCGGCGCTCGTGCTCGTCGTCGCGGCGGCCGTGGCGCTCGTCGCGCAACTCGTCGCGCGCGCGTTCGCGCCGCTCGAAGCGATCATGCGGGGACGCTGGCTCGCCGTCGCCGGCAATGCCGCGGTGATCGGCGGTGCGCTGATCGCGCTGCGTCCCGGCCGAGGCTACGCGGCGACGCTCGTCGTCGCATTCGGCAGCGGCGCGGGCTACGCGCTCGTCCTGACGATGCTCGCGGCGATGCGCCGGCGCTTCGCGCACGACGACGTGCCGCACGCGTTCCGCGGCGCGCCGCTCGATCTGTTGACCGCCGGCTTCATGGCGCTCGCGTTCATGGGCTTCGCCGGCGTCGCGCCCGCGCCATGATCGAGATCGTCGCGCTGCTCGCGGGCTTGGCCGCCGTATTCGGATTCGCGTTGCGCCGAGCCGCCGCGCGCGTGCCCGCGCCCGATCCGCGGCCGCTCGCCGAACGCATCGACGCGCTCTTGCCGCAGACGCAGTGCGGCCAGTGCCGCTACGCCGGCTGCCGCCCCTACGCGGACGCGATCGCCGCGGGCGACGCCGACATCAACCAATGTCCGCCCGGCGGCGCCGCCGGCATTCGCGCGCTGGCCGCGCTGCTCGGGCGCGCCGAAAAGCCGCTCGATCCCGCGCACGGCGTCGAAGCGCCGCGCACGGTCGCGCTGATCGACGAGGCCGTGTGCATCGGCTGCACGAAATGCATCCAGGTGTGCCCGACCGACGCGATCCTCGGCGCGCCGCAAACGATGCATTCGGTACTTTCCGACGAATGCACCGGTTGCGGCCTTTGTCTCGTGCCTTGCCCGGTCGACTGCATCGCACTGATCGAACCGTCGCGCTGATCAGCGTTTCGGGTTCGCGCGCACCCACGCGATGCACTTGCGCAGGTGCAGGCGCTGGCCTTCCATGAACATCGCCTCCTGCTGCGTGTTGTTCCAGAACTCGTCGCACAGCGCGGCGAGCCGCGGATTGCCGGCAAGGTATGCGGCGGCGATGTGGATCGCGCCGCCGTCGTAGTAGCGGTCGAAGAACGGCGAGTCGGTCACCGGGTCGGGATTGGCGAGCCGGTCGAAGTCCTCGACGGTTTCGAACTGCGCGATCATCGGCAGCAGACGCTTTTCGATCTGCCGCGCGAGATGCGACGTGCAGCGCCCGATGTCGTCGCGGTGCGGCACGGCATAGACGCGGTCCTTGCCGTCCGGGCCGTCCGGCGTCAGCACGCCGTCGCGGTCGTCGATCCAGCGATGCAGGCGCACGACGCCGGCGCCGAAGTCCGGCGCGTCGGCGGGCACGACGCCGTCGAACTTGATGTGCTTGCGCAGCGCCGACGTCGCGTAGTGCCAACAGGTCCAGTCGAGCGTGATCCTGCAGGTCTTCTTGCCGTCGCTGATCGCGTTGAGCGAGATCTTGTGACGGCCGGCCGGCGTCGACTTCTCGTAGCCGCGCGCGACGTAGATGCCGCCGATCGCGTCGTCCTGCGGCGCGCGCGCGAGGCCGTGCCGTTCGAGCAGCGGCCCGATGTCGGCGACGATGCGCTCGGACAGTTCCTCGCGGCTCGGCAGCGCCGGCGCGGCGGGCTGCCCGGCCGCCGCCGCGGCGGCCGCGTCGCGGCGGCGGATCTCGATGTCGACGCTGAGCACGCCGCCGTTCGCGAGAAAGTATTCGCCGGCCTGATCGTCCTCGACGTTGAGGCCGAGCGACAGCGCGGTCGTGATCACGAACGGTCGCACGTCGACGAGCGTGTCGGTGTCGATGCCGATGCCGTAGACCGCTTCGTCGGTGATGCCGTCGAGCGGTCCGTCGGTCCAGACGAGTTCCGCGCCTTCGGGAAGGTCTTCGTCCGGCGTCGTGATGCACGGATAGCGCGCGGTCAGCCGCCGCGCGAATTCGAGAAACTTCGGGTTCTGGCCCGGCGTCGGACCGTGCAGTCCCATGACGAGCGCGCTCGCTTCGCGCACGGTCGTCGGCCAGCCGCTGCCTTGCGGCAGCTCCCAGATCTGCAGCACATAACTCATGGACGCCCCCCGTCCGTTGTGGAACGCGTAGTTTATGCGACGGCGCGATCCGCGCGCCGTCGATGCCGTCACGCGCGCATCGCGTAAAACTCGTGCACGTAGCTCTCGAGCGTGCCGGCCGCGATCGCGTCGCGCAGACCGGCCATCAGCCACTGGTAGTAGTAGAGGTTGTGGATCGTCGCGAGCTGCGAGGCGAGGATCTCGTTGCACTTGTCGAGATGCCGCAGGTACGCGCGCGAAAAACCGTTGGCGCACGTGTAGCAGCCGCAGGCTTCGTCGAGCGGCCGCGTATCGCGCTGGTACTGCGCGTTGCGCACGCGCAGCACGCCCGAGCGCGTGAAGATGTGGCCGTTGCGCGCGTTGCGCGTCGGCATCACGCAGTCGAACATGTCGATGCCGCGGCGCACCGCCTCGACGATGTCTTCCGGCCGCCCGACGCCCATCAGATAGCGCGGCCGGTCGGCCGGCAAGAGCGGCACGGTCGCCTCGAGCGTGTGATTGCGTTCGGCCTCCGGTTCGCCGACCGCGAGGCCGCCGACCGCGTAGCCGTCGAAACTGATCTGCTGCAGGCCTTGCGCCGAGCGCGCGCGCAGGTCCGGATAGACGCCGCCCTGCACGATGCCGAACAACGCGTTGGCATTGCCCTCGTGCGCGCGCTTCGAACGCTCGGCCCAGCGCAGGGAGAGTTCCATCGAATCGCTCGCCTGCTTCGGCGTCGCCGGATACGGCGTGCATTCGTCGAAGATCATGACGATGTCGGAGTTCAGCACGCGCTGGATGCGCATCGACTCCTCGGGGCTCAGGAACACCTTCGAGCCGTCGATCGGCGAGGCGAACGTCACGCCGTCCTCGGTGATCTTGCGCTTGTGCGCGAGCGAGAACACCTGGAAGCCGCCCGAGTCGGTGAGGATGGGCCTGTCCCAGCCGATGAAGCCGTGCAGGCCGCCGAACTCGCCGATCACGTCGAGGCCGGGCCGCAGGAACAGATGAAACGTATTGCCGAGGATGATCTGCGCGCCGATCTCCTTGAGATCGCGCGGCAGCATCGCCTTGACCGAGCCGTAGGTGCCGACCGGCATGAACGCCGGCGTTTCGATCGCGCCGCGCGCGAACGTCAGGCGGCCGCGGCGCGCGGCACCGTCGTTGCGGATAAGTTCAAATTGCATCGTCGTCACATCGTCGCGTTCGCGAGCGGCGGCACGATCAGCATCGCGTCGCCGTAGGAGAAGAACCGGTAGCGCTGCGCGACCGCGTGACGGTACGCGCCGAGCATGCGTTCGCGGCCGGCGTACGCCGACACGAGCATCAGCAGCGTCGATTCGGGCAGGTGGAAATTCGTCACGAGCGCATCGACGCTGTCGATGCGGTAGCCCGGGAAGATGAAGATCTGCGTCTCGCCGGCGAACGGCTGCACGACGCCGTCGCGCTTGGCGCTTTCGAGCGCGCGCACGACGGTCGTGCCGACCGCGATCACGCGCTTGCCGGCCGCGCGTGCGCGGCGCATCTTCTCGACGAGTTCGGCGCCGACGTTGAGCCATTCGCGATGCATCACGTGATCGCGCAGGCTTTCGCTGCGTATCGGCTGGAACGTGCCGGCGCCGACGTGCAGCGTGACGTAGCCGAAATCGACGCCGCGGGCGGCGAGGCGGTCGAGCAGCGGCTGGTCGAAGTGCAGGCCCGCGGTCGGCGCGGCGACCGCGCCGGGCCGCGCGGCGAACACGGTCTGGTAGCGTTCGTCGTCGGCGGCCTCGGCATCGCGCGCGATGTACGGCGGCAGCGGCATGTGCCCGAGACGCGCGAGCAGTTTTTCGAGCGGTTCGGCCGTGTCGAAATGCAGGTCGAAGAACTGGCCGTCCCGGCCGCGCACGATCGCGTGGCTGCCGTCGGCGAGTTCGATGCGCGCGCCGGGACGCGGTTTCTTGCTGACGCCGAGCTGCGCGCGTGCGTCGTGCGGACCGGTGACGCGCTCGATCAGGATCTCGACGGCGCCGCCGGTTTCCTTGCGGCCGTGCAGGCGCGCCGGCAGCACGCGCGTATCGTTGAACACGAGCAGGTCGCCGGGATCGACGAGGTCGGCCAGATCGGCGAAACGGCGGTCGGCGAGCGTATCGCGCACCGCGTCGACGACGAGCAGGCGGCTGGCCGAACGTTCGGGCAGCGGCGTCTGCGCGATGAGGTCGGTCGGGAGGTCGAAGCTAAAATCGGATTTTTTCACAGAGGGACAAGGGGCATCTTTAGCCCTCTCCCCCAAGCGCGCTTGGGGGAGAGGGTTGGGTGAGGGGGCGACGCGTCGCGCTTCGTTGTGCTCGACGCAGACGTCAGCGTCACCCCCTCACCCCGGCCCTCTCCCCGCGCGAGCGCGGGGGAGAGGGAGAAGTCCGGCGCGGCCTGCTACGGTCCGGCGGGTCTGCGATTATCCTTGATTCGGCGCTTGAGCGCTCGTCATGCAGGCGCAAGCCAGGAGAACGCTGTGGGACTTTGTGTCGCTATGTTTACGCTGGGCGCGGAAAATATTCGCAAGGTACTTGCCGACCCGCCGCTGATCCTGAAAGTCATCGCTCGGCACGACCCCGACGCGTACGAGGCGGCTCGCGGCGCCAAGGTAGGCTTCTTCGCACGTCTGTTCGGCCGAAAAATCGAGGCGCGTGCACCGGTCGACTTCGAACTCGGCTCCGACGAGGTCCGTGAGACCGACATGGACAAAGCATGGCACGGCATTCACTACCTGCTGACCGGAACCGCGGACGGCGGCGACGAGCCGTTGAACTTCATTCTTGCCGGAGGTACCGAAGTCAACCATTCGCGCGTCGGTTATGACGGCGCTCGCGTATTCACGCCTGAACAGGTTGGCGCGATCGACGCCGCACTACGCTCCGTTGACGACGCTGTGCTGCGCAGCCGGTTCAATCCTGCGGAAATGACCGCGCTCGATATCTATCCCAGCGTGATCTGGAACCGCGATCCGAACGAGGACGACGCGCTCGGCTACTGCCTCGAGTATTTCCAATCGACCAAGGCGTTTATCGCCGCAGCGGTCGAACAACGTGCCGGACTCGTCGTTTGTCTGACCTGACAGCCGATCGCTACGCCGCGGCGCGTCTGCGCCGCCGCCACACGATGATCCCGATCCCCGCCGCGAGCATCACGAGCGCCGCCCACGGCGCGGCCTTGCGCACCTGTTTCTTCGCCCAGGCGATCTGCTCGGCGCGTTCGCGCTTCGTCGCGCCGGGAAAATCGGGCGCCGGGCAGTCGTTGCCGAAACGCGCGGCCCAGGCCACGTACGGCCCCTGCTTCACGTAGCGCAGGTAGTACGTGCGGGCAAGGTCGTAGTCGCGATTGATCAGCCAGCCGGTCGCGCTGCACAGCATCGCGGCGAACGCCTGCGAACGCGGCGGCACCAGATCGGCCGCCTGGTTCGCCAAGTCGGCCGCGACGCGCCGGTAGTGATAGCGCACGTCCGGCACGATCGCGGTCGACGCATAGCGCGCGACTTCCGCGTCGGTGACGAACGCGCGGTCGGCTTTCGCGTAGTCGATCGACGGCCACTCGTACGCGCCGCCGTAGATCGCGCCGTCGGGTGCGAGTTCGGCGCCGATCAGTTCCATGCCCGAACGGCGCGCGAGCACGGCCGCGGCGAACAGCTGCTCCGCGCGCTCGATGCCGCGGCGCTTGCCCGCTTCGACGCGCGCGTTCGCGTACTTCGTCGCGGCGTCCCGCAGGTCGGGCCGGAAGTAGCCGATCGCATCCGGATAACGCCCCTCGCGCATCAGGCGCCGGCCGAGCAGCTGGCGCAGCAGGCGATTCGGCGGCGACGCGACATAGCCGTACTCGTCGGGCTTCGGCTCGGTCGCGGGCTCCGGCACTTCGGCGTCGACGAAGGTTTTCAGCTCGTCGAGCGACAGCACGCGCTCGGCGACGTAGGCGGCGTCGGCCCAGTAGTCGCCGGCGCCGTGCAGCAGGCGCAGCGCCTCGACGTAGTCGCCGCGATTGAGCGCGAGCACCGCGCGTTCGCCGTCGACGCGGCAGCCCGGGCGAAACGCGAAGCCATACTCGCTCGCGTCCCAGTTTTCGTCGCGCGGGAACGCGCGCGACGCCTGCGCATAGGCGTCGGCCGCGGTTTTCGTGTCGCCGCCGCGCAGCGCGAGCTTCGCGCGCACCCATAGCGCGAGCGGCGATTCGCTGCGCGCGGCGAGCTTGCCGGCGAGATCGAAGCGTCCGGCGCGATACGCCGCCGCGGCGATGCGGTCGGCGCCCGCGAGCGTCGTCGGATCGGCCGCCTCGACCGCCGCGTAGTAGCGCTCGAGCGCGCTCGCGGGCGGCCGGAACTCCGAGCCGAATTCATCGCTGCGCGTGTACACATAGGCCGCAAGCAACGATTGCAGAACGGGATTTTGCAGCGCCTGCGCGAGTTTTACCTCGTCGGCGAACACGTCGCGCGCGACGAAGAGCAGCGACGCGCGCCCCGACGGCGAGCCGAGCGCGGCCTGCTGCGCGTACAGCGACACGGCGGCGGCGGTGTCGCCGGCGCCAAGATGGATCGCGGCTTCTTCGCCGTAGCTCGCGACAGCGAGGCCGAGCGGATCGGCGGCGCCGGCCAGCACCGCGGTGCGCACCGCCTGGAACGCCTTTTCCGCCGACGCGGCACGCTGCGCCGATTGTTCGCGACTCGATCCCGCACCGCCGATCGATGCACGATCGAGACGGCCGAGCATGAACTGCGCCCACACGCCGCGCCGCGCGCGTTCGGCGTCGGGCAACGCGAGCACCGCGCCGAAGCGCTTGTACGCGATCGCCTCGTCGCCCGCATGGAAAGCGCGCGCGCCGGCCGCGTACAGGCGCACGTCGGCCGGCAGGCCTTCGCCGGCGGCCCACGCCGCCGCGTCGTCCATCGACAGCCGCATCGCTTCGACCTTCGCGTAGCCGGTTTCGCCCAGTTCCTTCGTTTCGAGATCGATGCGAGACGCGCCAGGCGCTTCCCACGGATTCTCGGCGGGCTTGAACGCGAACGCGGGTTTCGCGCCGAGGCGCGACGCTTCGAAGTCGAACGTGCCGTCGGCGAGGCCGAGCATCGTCGCGTTGCGATCGCTCAACAGTTCCGGCGGAAAGTCGGGGCCGCACGCGAACGCCGGCAGCGCCGCGAACGCGAGCGCTGCAGCGAGCAGCACGGGCCGCACGCGGCGACGTTCGTTATTGCACTTCGATCCCGACATCCCCTGCCTCCGTCGATCCGCATCGCAACCAGCCGAGCACGCGCTCGCCGCCGGCCCGCAGTGTCGCATGCGTGTCGCGGCGAAAGAACTGCACGCGCGCGCCCGGTTCGTACCGATAGCCGGCAATGCCGTCGCCCGTGCACGCCGCGGCGACGCGCAGCGCCGGCGGCAGTTCGGCGTCGAGCGTGCCGTCGTTCGTCGCGACGACGTCGAACGCGCCGCCGCTCGGACGCAGCGCGATGCGCAGGTTCGCCGCGAGCGGCGCTCCCGCGATCACGGCGCGCAATGTCGACATTCTCCACGCGCGGCGGTCGCCGTCGCGCGGCAGCCGAAACCAGACGATGCCCGCGAGCGTCGCCGGCCGCCGCACTTCGAGTTCGCGCACGAGCGAGGCGACGTCGCGCGGATCGACCGCGATCTCGCGCACCTCGGCAGCCGCCGTCGCGAGCGGCTGTTCGCTTTCGACCGCGAGCACGCCGCCGTCGGCGTCCAGGCGCAGCGCCGCGCCGTAGGCGGGCAGCGCGACGCGGAACGGTTTGTCCGCACTGCGTTTTGCCCAGGCATCGATCCAGCCGCGCGCCTGCGTGCGATCGAACAGGCCGCGCGACGGATCGGCGACGGCATGCACCTGCAGCACCGTTTCGTCGACCGCGCCGATCACGCGCGCGAGCGCCGGCGCGGCGCGCCACGCCGGCAGCGCCGTGATCGACACTCGCGTCGCCGCGGGCAACGCCGCGCGCAGCCGCGCGAGCCAGCCGGCGTAGGCGTCGAGCCGCGCGGTCGCGCAGTCGTGGTCGATCTCGATGCCGGCGACCGCGACGCCCGCATCGCGCCAGCGCCGCGCGAGTTCGACGACGCGCGCGACGTCCGCCGCGTCGTCGTGCAGATCGATGCGGCCGTCGATGCGCACGACGGCGACGACCGGCCGTGCGTCGGCCGCGAGCGCCGCGAGATCCGCCTGCGGTTCGATGCCGCGGCCGTGCGCGTCGCGCTGCAGCGCGAGCACGCGCAGACCGGCGACGACGTCGCGCGAATCGGCGATCGATCGCACGAGCGGCGCATCCCAGACGCGCTGCCAGACGTACGCCTCGTGGGGCAGCGCGCGGCGCTCGCCGGCGCACGCAGCCAGCGCGAACGCGATCGTCAGTGCGGCGAACGCGCGCAGCGAGAGGCGTGAAATCGGCGCGGCTACAGCCAGCCCTTCTGGCGCGCGAGGCGATACGCCTCGATGCGATTGCCGACGCCGAGCTTGCCGATCGCCTCGGACAGATAGTTGCGCACCGTCCCCTGCGACAGATGCAGTGCCTGCGCGATCTCGCCGGCGGACTGCCCCTCGCCCGCGAGACGCAGCACCTGGCGTTCTCGGTCGTTCAGCGGATCGGCTTCGCTCCACGCATCGACGGCGAGCTGCGGATCGATCACGCGGCCGCCGCGATGCACCTTGCGCAGCGCTTCGGCGAGTTGTTCGGCCGGCGCGTCCTTGAGCAGATAGCCGACCACGCCGGCTTCGAGCGCGCGGCGCAGATAGCCGGGGCGCGCGAACGTCGTGACGATGACGACCTTGCACGCGATCTCGTGCTCGCGAATGCGCTGCGCGAGTTCCAGTCCGGTCAGGCCCGGCATTTCGATGTCGGTGACGACGACGTCGGGAACGTTGCTCTGCACGAGGCGCCAGGCTTCGGCGCCGTCCGCGGCGGTGGCGATGACATCGATATCCGACTCGAGTTTGAGCAGCGCGGAGAGCGCCCCGCGCACCATCGCCTGATCTTCCGCCAGCAGCACTCGAATCATCGCTATCCCGTTACGCCATGGATCGGTGCGCGCAGGGTATCGGGCGCGGCGCCGTTGCTCAAGGCGAGGCTTGAGCGAAAGCGTGTCGCGACGCGCTGTCCCGGAGACAGGCGCAGCGCACGGCCGCGCCGCCCATTTGTGCATACGTTCACTTTGCTACCTCCGTCGCAGTGCCGGGCGCTCCGTCGCCGGGCAGCGGCACGCGGATCGTCAGCGTCGTGCCGCGCCCGCGCACCGAGTCGATCGCGAGCATCGCGCCGATGCCGACGAGGCGTTCGCGCATGCCGGCAAGACCGTTGCCCGGCACGATGTCGCCGCCGCGGCCGTCGTCGGCCACGACGACGACGAGCTCGCCGGCTTCGCGCCGCACCGACACGCTCGCGCGGCTCGCGCGCGCATGCCGCTGGATGTTCGTCACCGCCTCGCGTACGGCGAGCGCGATCGTCGTCTCGATGTTCGGCGGCAGCCCGGCAAGGTCCGCGTCGTAGCGAAATACGATCGCCGACGATTCGAGCAGCAGCCGCGCCGACGCGAGTTCGGCCGCGACGCCGGCCGCGCGGATGCCCGACACCGCGCGGCGCACCTGCGCGAGCGCGTCGCGCGCGATGCGTTCGACTTCTTCCACTTCGCGCCGCGCGGCGCCGCCGTCGCGATCCCACACGCGTGTGGCCAGTTCCGTCTTGATCGCGATCAGCGACAGCGTGTGGCCGAGAAGATCGTGCAGGTCGCGCCCGATGCGTTCGCGCTCGGCGGTCGCGGCGAGACGGCGCACTTCGTCGTGCGACAGGCGCAGCGCGGTCTGCTTGCGCAGGTTTTCGCGCACCAGCCAGTTGCTGGCGAAGCTCGCCGCGCCGACGAACAGCGTGATCGCCGCGGCGATCGCGCCGCCGCCGCGATCGAGCGCGTACAGCCCGTAGCCGAGCACGAGCACGGCGGCGACGATCGCGCCGCGGCGCAGCGATCCGAGCCACGGCGCGGTACCGCACGCGTAGACGACGAACGTGTTCGCGAGCAGGTTGTAGGGCGCGAGCAGCACCGCGAGCGTCCACATCGCGACGAGCAGCAGCACGAGCTCGCGGCCGCTGGCCCGGTAGCTGCGAAAATACACGGGCAGGAAGACGACGGCCGCGAGCAGTGTCGGCCACAACCAGCCGGGGCGTCCGAGCCCCGGCACGAACAGCGGCATCGCGAGAAAACACAGGTAGCCGAGCGTCCAGAACGGCATCCAGCCGA
Source organism: Tahibacter soli (assembly GCF_025717065.2). GTDB lineage: Bacteria > Pseudomonadota > Gammaproteobacteria > Xanthomonadales > Rhodanobacteraceae > Tahibacter > Tahibacter soli. Next base: position 363,830 of record NZ_JAOVZO020000020.1, read on the forward strand.
GGCCGAGATCGTCCGGCACGAGCCGCGCGCGCCAGGCGAAGAGCCGCGGATGCGTGCCCGGCGTCATCCGCGCGCGAGCCGCCGCGACGCGATCGCGAACACGACCGCCGTGAACGCCGCGAGATAGGCGACGTGTCCGAGCGCGCTTCCGGCCGAGGGTTGCCCGATCGCCGCGAGCGCGAGCTGGCCCAGATGCCAGGCGGGCCACACCGGGGCGATCGCCTGGATCACCTTGGGCAGCAGGAACAGCGGCAGCCACAGACCGGACAGGAGCGCCATCGGCAGGTAGATGAGATTGGCGACCGCGGTCGATCCCTGTCCGCTCGTGAGCGTGCCGACGAGGAGGCCGAGCGCGCAGAACGGCGCGACGCCGAGAATCGCGACCAGGGCGAGTTGTATCCACTGCCCCGCTTCCAGACGCACGCCGCCGGCGAAGTAGCCGAGCACGGCGAGAGTCGTGACGATCGTCGCGGCGAAGACGAGCGCCATCGCGAGCTTCGCCGCGAGATAGTTGTGCGACGGCATCGGCAGCGCGCGCTTGAGCATGAGCAGCCCCTGCTCGCGCTCCATCGCGACGGTGACGCCGAAGCCGAACAGGCCCGGCGAGATCACGCCGAAGACGCAGTACGTGGCCATGAGGTAGTGCGGCGCCTGGAAGCTGCCGCGGCCGATGTTCATGATGACGCCGAACAGCAGATAGAACATCGGCGGAAACAGCAGCGTCGGCAGCACGAAGCTTGGCGAACGCAGCATGCGCAGGAATTCGGCGCGCGCCTCGAAAGCGAGGCTGCGGCGCGCGATCGCGTCGAACGTCGCGGTCGTCATCACGCAGCCTCCCGGGTGATTTCGTTCAAGGCTTCGGCCAGCCCCGCACGGCGCACTTCGAGTTCGCGCACGTCGGTGTCGGCCCACAACAATTCGCGCAGCACCGGCTCGGGCTTCGCCGTGAAGATGTGCAGCCACTCGCCCTGGCGCTCGACTGCGCGCACGTCGGGCCACGCCTGCACGCAGGCTTCGGTCAGCCGCGTGATGCAGCGAATCTGGCGCTGGCCGACGCGCGCGCGGATCGCCTCGATGCCGCCTTCGGCGACGAGCCGGCCGCGCGCGAGCACGCCGATGCGGTCGGCGAGCGCTTCGGCCTCTTCGAGATAGTGCGTCGTCAGCACTACCGCGCAACCGTGCGCGACGAGGTCGCGTACCGCTTTCCAGAAATGCTCGCGCGATTGCGTGTCCATGCCGACGGTCGGCTCGTCGAGAAACAAGAGCTCGGGCCGGCCGCACAGCGCGAGCGCGAACTGCGCGCGCCGCTGCTGCCCGCCCGAGAGCTTGCCGTAGCGGCGATCGAGCAGGTCCGAGAGCCCCGCGAGGGCGGCGACATCGGCGACGCTGCGCGGTTCCGGGTAGTAGCTGCGCACGAGCGCGAGCAGTTCGCCGACGGTCAGCGTGTCGGGCAGCTTCGCGGTCTGCAGCATCACGCCGATGCGGCGGCGCGCCGCAAGATCGGCCGGATCGGCGCCGAACAGCCGCGCCAGCCCCGCGTCCGGCGCGACGAGGCCCAGCATCGTGGAGATCGCGGTGGTCTTGCCCGCGCCGTTCGGGCCGAGCAGCGCGTAGACCTCGCCGCGGCGGATCGACAGATCGACCCCGTCGAGGGCCTGCACGGCGCCCAGGCGCTTGCTCACGCCGGCCAGTTGCGCAACAGTATCGGTGGACATCGGCCCCTCCCGTTTGAACGTGACGCTACGTTAGGCGCGCCGTCGCGGCGGCCACAGTCGCCGCCGTCAGCACTGGCATCTGACATTCGTCACCGACAGACGCGATTGGCCCCATCGCCCGAACCGCGAGCGGCCCCAGGGCGCGACCAATCGACGGGCTAAAATGGCGCACCACACCTTTCCTCCGGTGCGCGCAACCGCGCGCCGCCCAAGCTTCGCGGAGACGCCATGCAGCTGATCGACAAACTCGCGCTTCTGCGCAACGCCGGCGGCGCCGCCCGCACCGTCGGCCTCGACGATGCCACGATCGCGCGCCATGCCGCGACCTCTCCCGAACTCGTCGCCGCGATCGACCTCGCGCACGAACGCTTCGCCGAAATCCGCGCCGCGTTTCCGGATCTCCTCGCGCTCGACGAAGCCGAGCAGATGCGCCGCGTGCAGGCCGACTACGTGAACTTCTACGCCGAAGACGCCGTGAACCCGTACGTCGCGCTCGCCGCGAGCGGCCCGTGGGTCGTCACGCTCAAGGGCGCCGTGCTGCACGATTCGGGCGGCTACGGCATGCTCGGCTTCGGCCACGCGCCGCCGGCCGTGATCGAAGCGATGAGCCGTCCGCAGGTGATGGCGAACGTGATGACGCCGAACGTCGCGCAGCTGAAGTTTTCCACGGCGCTGCGCGCGGCGATCGGCGCCGGCCGCGGCGGTTGCCCGTACACGCATTTCCTGTGCCTCAACTCCGGTTCGGAATCGGTGTCGCTCGCCTGCCGCATCGCCGACGTCAACGCCAAGCTCATGACCGACGCCGGCGGCCGCTACGCGGGCCGCACGATCAAGCGCCTCGCGGTCAAGGGCGCGTTCCACGGCCGCACCGAGCGTCCGGCCGTCTATTCCGATTCTTCGCGCAAGACCTACACGCAGCACCTCGCGAGCTTCCGCGACGAAACGAGCCTGATCACGGTCGAGCCGTACAATGTGGAACAGTTGCGCCAGGCGTTCGCCGACGCCGACCGCCACGGCTGGTTCATCGAGGCGATGTTCCTCGAACCCGTCATGGGCGAAGGCGATCCGGGCCGCGCGGTGACGCCGGAGTTCTACGCCGCCGCGCGCGAGCTGACGCAGGCCCACGGCTCGCTGTTCCTCGTCGACTCGATCCAGGCCGGCCTGCGCGCGCACGGCGTACTGTCGATCGTCGACTATCCGGGCTTCGAGAAGCTCGCGCCGCCGGACATGGAAACCTATTCGAAGGCGCTCAACGCCGGCCAGTATCCGCTGTCGGTGCTCGCGGTGAGCGAGCGCGCCTCGGCGCTGTACAAGCGCGGCATCTACGGCAACACGATGACGACGAACCCGCGCGCGATGGACGTCGCCTGCGCGGTGCTGAACCTGCTCACGCCGGCCGTGCGCGAGAACATCGCGGTGCGCGGCAAGGAGTTCCTCGCCAAGCTCGAAGCGCTCAAGGCCGAGCTGCCGGGCTACATCACCAAGGTGCAGGGCACGGGCCTGCTGTTCTCGTGCGAGCTGTCGAACGCGTTCAAGTGCTACGGCGCGAACAGCACCGAGGAATACATGCGCGAGCACGGCTACGGCGTGATCCACGGCGGCGCCAACTCGCTGCGCTTCACCCCGCACTTCAACATCACGAGCGCGGAAGTCGACCTCGTGATCGCCGGCGTGCGCCAGGCGCTCGTCGACGGTCCGCGCAAGAGCGACGACGCGAAAGCCGCGGCGTAATCGCGATGCATCCGGACGGCCGGCGCAACGCCGGCCGTCTTTGCGCTACGTGGGTACCCTGTCCCGGAAGTATCATCGAACAATTCCGGCGTCTTTCGCCGCGATACTGCGTTGCGGCTCGTCGCCGTACTACCAGTACGACTCCTCGCCGCGCCTTGTCTCGCGACGAAATCCATCCGGAATTTTGTTCGACATACTCCCGGGACAGGGCACCGCATGACCCTCCGCAAAAAACTCGCCGACTTCGGCTTCGAATCGAACGACGACTACGACTATCCGCTGCGCTGCCTGTTCGAAGCGCCGCTCGATCATCTGCGCTGCCTCAACGTCGCGGGCACGGCCGGCCGGCGCAAGACCGCGCTCGCCAACGCGCTGGCGCACGCGCTCGACTATCCGCACATCCTCTACCACGACTTCACCTCGCCCGAACCGCCGCAGGCGCCGGTCATGGTCGCGCCCGACGCGCCGCCCGACCAGGCGCTCGAAGCGCCGCTGCCGGTGTTCGAACGCGCGATGACCGAAGCCTGCGCCTACTCCGAGGGCGCACGCACGATTCTCATCCTCGACCAGTTGCAGGCCGCCGGCTTCGCCGACCACATCCGCCTGTACCACTTCGTGCAGACCGGCGAATGGACGTCCGCGCAGGGTACGGTCGTTGCGAATCCGAACCACCTGCTGCTCGTGCTGATCTCCGAGGACGCGCTGTACCACTCGCTCGCGAAAGTCAGCTTCCGCGTGCATGCCGACGCGAGCCGCGCCTACCAGGAATTCCGCCCGGAAGACTTCGGGCTCGACGCGAGCGCCGGCGAATTCATGGCCGCGCTCGGCGCGCTGTTCGCGACGATCGGCGCGAGCCCCACGCCGAACGAGTACGCGCGCATCCTCGACGACGTGCACCAGCGCGTGCGCACCGACGAGCAGCTGCGCCTGTCGCTGTTCGGCTGGATGGAACAGCTCGACCGCGGCGCGCTGTACGCGGCGCCCGCGCAGGCGCTGCTGGCCGACGCGGTGCACGCGATCAACCGCTATCTCGGCATCGAGGAAATCGAGCTGGGCGGAGAATGAGATCGCGATGAGGCGCTACGATCTCGTCGTCTTCGATTTCGACGGAACGCTGGCCGATTCCCTCGGCTGGTTCCGGCGCATCCTGCCCGATGTCGAAGCGACGTTCGGTCTGCGGCCGCTCGATCCCGCGCAGTTCGACGCGCACCGGTCGATGCCGGCGCGCGCGCTGATCGCGAAGATGGGCGTGCGCTGGTGGCAGCTGCCGGGCATCGCGCGCTACGCGCGGCGGCGCATGAGCGCCGAGGCCGCCACGATCGCGCTGTTCGACGGCGTGCCCGCGATGCTCTCGCGTCTGCGCGACGCCGGCGTGCGGCTCGCCGTGGTGACGACCAACAGCGAAGCGAACGTCCTGCGCATTCTCGGCGACGCCGCCGCGTGCATCGACCATTTCGGTTGCGGCGCGGCGATGTTCGGCAAGAAGCGGCACACGCGCGCGGCGATGCGCGCGACCGGCGTCGCGCCAGCGCGCACGCTGTGCGTCGGCGACGAACTGCGCGACGCCGACGCGGCACGCGCAGTCGGCGCCGATTTCGTTCCGGTCGGCTGGGGCTACACGCTGCCGTCGGCGTTCGAAGCCGCGGGACACGCCGCGCCGCTCGACACGCCAGCGCGGATCTTCGACCGCGCGGTCGCGCCGTAACCGCGACGCTCACGCGAAGCCGAACCGCCGGTCGAGCCAGTCGCCGATCACATCGAGCGCGCGCGGCGCGAACGTCTCCTCGATCTGCGGGTACTCGTACGCTTCGCCGGTCGTACACGTCTGGAAAAGGTGATTGAGGTCCGGCAGCGACGCGATCTCGACGTCGGCATTGCCGCCGGCCGCGAGCGCCTGCGCGATCGCCGCGAGATTCGGCGCCGCCGGCACCTGCGTGTCGCGCTCGCCGTTCGCCGCCAGCACCGGCGCCGCCACGCGTGCCGTCGTGGCGACCGGATCGAAGCGCAGCAGCGAGCGCAGCCACGGCGTGTTGCAGCGGTCGATCCACGCCGGCACGAAGAACGATGCGGCCGTTTTCGCCGCGTCGAAGCGTCCGGCGATCGCGTCGACCTGTGCCGCATCGAGCGGCGCACCGTCGGCGCGTGCCGCGAGGTCGGCGTAGATCGCGAGCGTGAATGCGCGGTGGCGCTCGATGCCGGCCGCGTCGGCCCAGCCGCGCTGCGCGATCAGGCGGCATTCGCGGTCGGCGAGCGCCGCATCGAACGCGATGCCGGGGCCCGCGAGCGACACGACGAACGCGACATCGGCGCGGCGCGCGGCGACGATGCGCGCGATGCCGCTGCCGGCGCTGTGGCCGATCAGGCCGATCGGCAGGCCGCGCAGATCGTCGCGGTGCTTGAGCCAGTCGAGCGCGGCCGACATGTCGTCGGCCTCGTCGGCGATAGTGAGCGTCGAACGGTCGCCGGTCGACGCGCCGACGCCGCGATCGTCGAGGCGCAGCACCGCGTAGCCGCGTCGGGTCAGATAGTCGGCGAGCACGAAGAACGGCTTGTGGCCGAACACCGTTTCGTCGCGATCCATCGCGCCGGAACCCGTCACGAGCAGCGCGACCGCGCGCGGTCGCGTGCGCGGCATCGTGAGCGTACCGGCGAGGCGGCAGCCGTCGGCGTCGACGATCGCGTCTTCTATCGCGTAGTCGAACGGCGGCTTCGGCAACTGCGGACGATTCGGCGCGGCGAACGCGGGTTCGCCGCGCGCGAGCGTCATCGCATAGCGGTTGCCGTTCTTCGCGAACGCGCCGGCGATGCGATCGCCGTCGAAGCGGCCGGCGTATTCGCCCAGCGAATTGCTGACGAACGTCAACGTGCCGTTCGCGTAGGCCGCGCCGTCGTAGACGATGCCGCTGCGGCCGAGCTGCAGCAGATCGGCGAGCACCGCGAGGCCCGCGTCGCCGTGCGAAACGCGCAGCACGATCGGCACCGCCGTATCGCCGATCTCGACCTTGCCGTGCCACGTGCCGGCGATATCGGCATCCGTCGTCTCGCTCATCGCTTCGCTCCGCTCAACCGGCCCCGATCGGCCGGCGCGCACAGTAGCAGCCGCGACGCGCCGAAAACCGCAACCGGCAAAACGTGGTTCACCGGCAGTGCCGCGGCGTTGTCGTACAATGATGCACGCTGGAAATCCGCGAAAGTCGCCGACGCAGGCGCGGGCCACTCCTTCGCGCGCCGCAGCCGTCACGGAGCCTTGCCTGACGCGATCGCGACCGCCTTCTTCAACACGACGTCGTCTGCCGGCTCCGGCAACGGCGTCGCGATCGCGATGTCCGGCACGACGCCGCGCGGCGTCGCGTCGCCGCTGATACGCACGATGTACGCCTTCGGAAAGCCGACGGCGATGCCCGTGCGCGGCAGCGCGAACTGCTCCATCGCGCCGTACGTCGTGGCGAGATCGGAGGTTTCTTCGCCGAGGATCGTCGCGAATTTCAAATCCTGCGCGAGCGCCGCCACGTTCGCCGTGTTCGAGTACGAATGGCGATTGATCAACAGGTATACCTTTCCCGAAAACCGCCTGCCCTCGCGCGGGTGCGCCTGCGGCAGGTCGAATTCGAACACGTCGCCGAGCTTGCGCCTGCCGTATTCCGCGGCGTAGCGGTGCGACATGCCGTTCGGGTCTTTCTCGAGCGGCACGCGTTTCGCGTTCGTGTCGATCGCGCCCTGGCTCACCTTGACGCGGAACGACCCGCAGAACCGCCACGGCCGGTCGGCGAACCACGCGATCATGCGGTCGCTGAACGAGTTGTCGCCACCGGGGTTGTCGCGCAGGTCGATCACGAGACTCTTCGCATCGGCCGCGACGAACCGTTCGAACGCGCTGTCGATGAAGGCCGTGAATGCGGTGGCGTCCCACATGTCCGTCGCACCTTCGACCGCGTTGTAGAACGGCCCGGGGCGCAGATAGGCGACGCCGCCGTCGAGCATGCGCGACTCGCGCGCGGTCCACGACAGATCCAGTTGCTTCGGCGCCTTCCCGACCGCCGCGAGGAACTGCGCGCGCGACCGTGCCGGCACGCGCACGGTGCGCGTCGCGCCGTCGGCCTTGCGGATCGTGAGCGTGTAGCGCGCCGTCTCGCCGCGCTCGCGCCACAGCGCCGCCCCGAACTGCCCTTCGAGCAGGGTGCCGAGCATGTAGTCGTTGTCGGCCGAGACGTGCGCGCCGAGCCGCGCGATCCACTCGCGCATCGGCTTGCCGTCGAGCGATACGATCTCGTCGCCGATCGCGATCGCCTCGCCGCTGCCGTTCTGCGCCACGCGCACGACGCCGCCGACAACGCGGATACCGATCGGAAACGCCTTGCCGCCGGCTTCGCGAAACGCGCCGTAGGCGTCGTCGGTCGCGTCGATGCGCGCATGCGCGACTCGGCCGTAGGCGACGAACGTCTGGAACCGCGATTCGATCTCGCCGCGCGCGAGCGGTTTGTCGAAGCCGCGGCGCATCTTCGCGAACAGCGCGTCGTAGTCGGCTTTTTCGCGCCGCGCGTACAGGTCGTAGTGCGACGCCTTGAGGCCGTCGTACAGCGCGTCGAAATCGGCGCGGATCGCTTCGGCCGGCCAGGTTTGCGGCGTAGACTTCGGCGTATCGGCGGTCGCGGCGAACGACAGCAGCGTGCCGCACAGCGCGGCGAGGATTCGGGCTTTCATGATGATCCCTGAGAAAAAGTCGGAGCCGACGGTTCGGCGCCAGTTGGCCTCTCAACGGCGACGACAGGCAAGGACGGAATCCTCCTTTTTCCTCCAGACGGGCATGGCGATGCATGACGACCTGAAAATCGGCGCCTGGAGCGCCCGCCGCTCGACCGGCGAACTCGTCCGCGACGACGGCCGCGTCGAACGCATCGAGCCGCGCCTGATGGACCTCCTGCTGCGGCTCGCGCGCGAACCCGGCACCGTGGTGTCGCGCGAAGCGATCCTCGCCGACGTGTGGCCCGGCGTGGTCGTCGACGACGACGCCCTCGCCCGCGCCGTGTCGCGCCTGCGCCGCGCGCTCGGCGACGATGCGAAATCGCCGCGCTACGTCGAAACGATTCCCAAGCGCGGCTATCGGCTGATCGCGCCGGTCGGCGCGGCCGTCGCGCGCGCGCCGAAGCGCCGAGCGGGCGTATGGGCGGGCATCGCCGCCGCGCTCGGCGTCGCGGCGGTCGCGCTCGTGCCGCTCGCGCTCGGCGGCTACGCGCCGCACGCCGACGCGAAGGCGACCGTCGCACGCGCCGACGATTTCTACGGGCAGTACACGCGCACCGACAACGAAGCCGCGATCGAGCTGTACGAACGCATCATCGGCCGCGATTCCGAATACGCGCCGGCGTACGCGGGCCTCGCCAACGCGCTCGTGCAGCGCGCGATCCGCTGGCCCGGCCCGCCCGGCTCGGTCGAGTTCACGCAGCTGCGCGACGCGCTGCGCGCCGATGCGCTGGCCTCGCCGTTCGCGCAGGCGCAGCTCGAACGCGCGGCCATGCTCGCCGAGCGCGCTCTGCGGCTCGCGCCGAACGACGCGGCGGCGCTCAAGGCGCTCGGCTTCGTCGCCAGCGCGCGGCGCGATTTTCCGGCCGCGCTCGCGGCCTACCGGCACGCGCTCGCGCGCGATCCCGAGTCGTGGGGCGTCATGATCAACGTCGGCGACGTGCTGGAAATCGCCGGCGACGCGGCGCAGGCCGTGCCGTACTTCGAAGCGGCGTACGCGGCGATGGTGCGCGCGTATCCGGCGCAGGCCGCGCGCGTGCAGCCGTGGCTCGCGCCGCTCGGCGTCGCGATCGGCGACCGCTATCGCGACGGCGGCGATACGCGCAACGCGGAATCGTGGTATCGCCGCGCGCTCGACGACGCGCCGCTCAACCCAGACGCAACCGCGAAACTCGCGGGCCTGTTGCGCGCGACCGGCCGTGCCGAGGCGGCGACGCGCGTCTGCGAGGATCTGCGCCGCCGCGTGGGGCCGCGCGAGGATTGCGTCTAGAGAACGATCCCGGCTAAAGCGTTCGCGCGCCTTCGTACACGCGCAGATGCGCGCAGGCAGTCGCGAGCAGCGGCAGGTCGAGCCCGGCGCGCGCGCCGCGCGCGACGAGATCGCCCAGGATGTGCTCGCACTCGGTGCGCGCGCCGCGCTCGAGATCGCGCAGCATCGACGCCGTCAGCGGCGAGTTGGCCGCCGTGAGGCTCGTATCGGAATCGGCGGCCGACGCGTCGCCCACCGGGTGCCCGCACGCCTGCGCCACGCTGCGTGCTTCGGCGTAGCAGCGGCGCATCAGCGCAGTGCCGTCGGGCGTCGCGACGATCTGCCCGATGCTGCCGCGCATGACGCAGGTCATCGCGGCGAGCGTTGAAAGAAATGCCCATTTTTCCCACATCGCGGCGACGATGCGTTCGCTGTGCGTCACCGATACCGGCATCGCGAGCAGCGCCGGCGCGATCTCGGCGGTGCGCGGATCTTCACGGCGCGCACCGAACGTCAGGCGATGCACCTTGCCCAGATGCCGCACGACGCCGTCGTCCTGCAGCGTGACCGGAATGTGACACAGGCCGCCCCAGACGCGCTCGGCGCCGAACGCGAGATCGAGCGCGTCGAGATGACGCATGCCGTTGAGCAGCGGCACGACGCGCGTGCGCGCGCCGATCGCCGGCGCGATCGCGGCGATCGCGCTGTCGAGGTCGTACGCCTTGCACGCGAGCAGCACGACGTCGAACGACGCGCCGGGCGGAATCGTCACGAGCGTCGACACGGGGGCGGCGAAGTCGCCGTGTTCGCTGACCACGCGCAGGCCTTCGGCGCGCAGGCGTTCGGCGCGCGCGGGCCGCACCAGAAACGTCACGTCGCTGCCCGACTCGATCAGGCGGGCGCCGAAGTAGGCGCCGGTCGCGCCGGCGCCGAGTACGAGGATTTTCATTACATCGTGTGCGTCGGGCGGTCGGAACCGAGAATGCCGGCGAGAATCGATTCGATCTTCGTGCGCGCCGTTTCGCCGTCGGCCGATTCGTTGAACTGCACGCCGATGCCGGCCGTGCGATTGCCCTGCGCGCCCGCGGGCGTGATCCAGACGACTTTTCCGGCGACCGGCAGGCGGTCTTTCTCGTCCATCAGCGTCAGGAGGATGAACACCTCGTCGCCGAGCGTGTAGCGCTTGGCGGTCGGCACGAACAATCCGCCGCCGCGTACGAACGGCATGTACGCGTTGTACAGCGCGCCGCGATCCTTGATCGCGAGCGAGAGGATGCCCTGCCGCGGCATGCCGCCGCCCGTTGCGGGAGTGACCATGGCGTTACGACCTCCGAGGCGCCAGCTCGCGCCAGCTGAGCAACAGTTCGAGTATCAGGAGTTCCGAGCGGACCGGCGTGCGCAGCAACTCGCGCACGCGCCCGGCCTCGCGGAACCACGGAGCAAGCTTGTTGAAATCGACCGGTGCGGTCAAGGCGAGCGGCCCGCGCGCGGCGACGGCGCTCGCCGCGCCTTCGGCCGACGCGAGCTGCGCGGCGAACCACAGGCGCCGTTCGCCCTCGGTCTTCGCCCAGCGATTGGCGACCTCGGCGCAGCTGCCGCGACCGGCCCACAGCGCGGCGAGATCCTTGGCGACTTCGGCGCGCAGCGCCAGGCCGTCGCCGCGCGCGAGTTCGAGCGCGACGCCGGGATTGCCGGCCGCGGCGTCGAGCGCGGTGTCGGCGTCGTTGAGCCCTTCGCTCTTGAGCCAAGCGATCGCGGCAGAACGGTCGGGCAGCGCGAAATCGAGCCGCTGGCAGCGCGAACGGATCGTCGCGGGCAGCCGCGACGACTGGTCGCTCACGAGGATCATCACGGTGCCGGCGCCGGGCTCCTCGAGCGTCTTGAGCAGCGCGTTCGCCGCGGCCGTGTTCATGAGGTCGGCCGGATCGATCGTCGCGACCTGGAAGCCGCCGAACTGCGCGGTCATCGAAAGGCGGCCCGACAGCACGCGAATCTGTTCGACGACGATTTCGGTGCGCGGCTTGCCGTCGTCGCGCAGCTCGATGCCGACGCCGGTGCGGTCGGGGTGGCTGCCGGCCTTGACCAGGAGGCAGCCGCGGCAGCGGCCGCACGCGTCGTCGCCGCGCTGCTCGCACAGCAGGAACGCGGCGAGCCGCGCGGCGAACGCGCGCTTGCCGAGACCGGCGGGACCCGACAGCAGCAGCGCGTGCGGCATCGCGCCGCGGCGCTGGCGTTCGACCACATTTTGCCAAAGCGACTTGTTCCAGTCGGTCATCGCGCGCGCTCCGTGCGGTCGGCGACGAATTCGGCCGCGATGCGGCGCACGTCGGCGAGCACGTCGGCCAGCGGGCGGCTGGCGTCGACGATGCGAAAGCGCGCGGGATCGCCCTCGGCACGCGCGCGGTAGGCGGCGCGCACGCGCTCGAAGAAGTCGACGCGCTCGCGTTCGATGCGGTCGGCGCCGTCGCTGCGCGTACCGATGCGCGCGAGGCCCTGCTCGACCGGCACGTCGAGCAGCAGGGTCAGATCGGGCCGCAGGCCGCCGGTTGCCCAGCGTTCGAGGTCGGCGATGCGTTCGACCGGCTGGCCGCGGCCGCCGCCCTGGTACGCGTAGCTCGCGTCGGTGTAGCGGTCGGACAGCACCCACTGCCCCGCCGCGAGCGCCGGCCGGATGCGCTCGTGCACGAGCTGCGCCCGCGCGGCGAACATCAGCAGCAGCTCGGTTTCGCCGCTCAGGCCGTGAAAATCCGGATGCAGCACGATATGGCGGATCGCTTCGCCGGCCTTCGTCGCGCCGGGCTCGCGCGTGACGACGACGTCGACGCCGGCCTGTTCGAGCGCCTCGCGCAAGGTCGCGAGCACGGTGCTCTTGCCCGCGCCTTCGCCGCCTTCGAGCGTGATGAACCTGCCTGTCATGGCGCCGATCCCGTCATTGATTGCGCCTCAGCTGAAACTTCGCGACCGCGCGATTGTGCGCTTCGAGATTGTCGGTGAATTCGTGCGAGCCGTCGCCGCGCGCGACGAAGTACAGGCTCTTGCCTTCGTTCGGGTGCACCGCGGCGACGAGCGCGGCCTTGCCCGGCAGCGCGATCGGCGTCGGCGGCAGGCCGGCGCGCGTGTAGGTGTTGTACGGCGTGTCGGTTTCGAGATCGCGCCGGCGCAGGTTGCCGTCGAAGCTCGCGCCGAGGCCGTAGATCACGGTCGGATCGGTGGCCAGACGCATGCCGATCTTCAGGCGCCGCACGAACACGCCGGCGATCTCCGGCCGCTCGCTCGCCTTGCCGGTTTCGCGTTCGATGATCGACGCCAGCGTCAGCGCTTCGTACGGCGTGTCGATCGGCAGGTCGGGCGCGCGCGTCGCCCAGACTTCGTCGAGCGTCTTGGCCATCGCCGCGTGCGCGCGCCGGTAGATGTCGAGGTCGCTGTCGCCGCGCGTGAACGTGTAGGTCTCGGGCAGGAAGAGGCCTTCCGGCATCTGCCCGCCGGCGCCCAGGCGCTGCATCAGTTCGTCGTCGGACAGCGTGGTGACCGTCTGCGCGAGATCGGCGCGCTGCGCGACCGCCGCGCGCATTTGTTTGAATGTCCACCCTTCCACGATGGTAACGCGATGCTGCAGCACGTCGCCGTCGGCCATGCGCTGCAGCAGCGTGCGCGGCGTCGTGCCGGGCGGCACCGCGTATTCGCCGGCGTGCAGCTTGCCCGTCACGCGCATGCGCTCGGACAGCGCGCGCCAGTACAGGTCGGGCGCCTGCGACAGGCCGGCCTGCTTGACCGTGCGCACGATCGCGTTGAACGACGAACCGGGCGGCACGTCGATCGTGACTTCCCCGGTCTGCGCGAGCGGCGCGTTCGTGAAGCGGTCCCATTCGGAATAGAACCACAGGCCCGCGACGAACGCCGCGAGCAGCAGTACGAAGATCAGCGCGCCCCAGCCGCGGCGGCGCGGTTTGTCGTTCTTTTTCTTCGCTTTGCCCATCAGATCATCCAGCCTTGTGCGCGCCACTGCGCCTGCAGCGAACGCGTCGTTGTCCCGATCGCGTACGTCGTCGCGCCGATCGCCGCGACCGGCACGATGCCGCGCAGGCTCGACGTCAGAAACACCTCGTCGGCGCTCCGCAATTCTTCGATGCCGATATCGCGTACGACGACGTCGCCGCCCGAGAGCACTTGCGCGCGCGCCACGCCGGCGACGCCGCAGCGCTCGACCGACGGCGTCGCGAGCATGCCATCGATGCGCGCAAAAAGATTGGCCGAGGTCGCGGAAATCGCACGGCCGTGCGCGTCGCACATCAGGCCTTCGGCGAAGTCGGCGTCGTCCCATTCGGCGCGCGCGATTACCTGTTCGAGCCGGTTCGCGTGCTTGATGCCCGCGAGCGCCGACGGCGTCGCATAGCGCGTCTCGCATTCGTACAGGCGCACGCCGTCGGCGTACCAGGACGGCGACACGACCGGCGCGGGCGCAGCCGTCACGATCAGGGTCGGCCGCGGTTCGCGCGGCGGCGCGTAGCCGCGCTCGCCGACGCCGCGCGTGACCGTCACGCGTACCACCGCACGCGCGATGCCGTCGCTGCGCGCGGCGCACTCCGCGGCGAGCGCGGCCAGGTCCGGCAGCGGCAGGCGCAGGCGCGCGCAGCCGTCGGCGAGCCGCGTGAGATGGCGCGGCCACAGCGGCGCGCTGCCGCCGACGAACAGCATCGTCTCGAACAGCGCGTCGCCGTACAGCACGCCGCGGTCGTGCGGCGACAGCATGCCGTCGGGCCGGCCGTCGACGGACGTGCGCGTCGTCACGCGTCGATCCCGAGCGCGCGCAACAGGCCCCTGGCCTTCGCGCGCGTTTCGTCGAGTTCGCGCGACGCGTCGGAGTCGACGACGATGCCGGCGCCGGCGCGCAGGCGCAGGTCGCGTCCGTGCTGCGCGATCGTGCGGATCAGAATATTGCAGTCCATGTCGCCGTCGCGATTGAGATAGCCCATCGCACCGGTATAGGCGCCGCGACCGCAGCGTTCAAGCTCGGCGATGATCTGCATGCAGCGCACCTTCGGGCAGCCGGTGATCGTGCCGCCCGGAAACACCGCGCGGATCACGGCGCCGGGCGTGACGCCCGCGCGCAGCCGCGCGCGTACGTTCGACACGATGTGGTGCACGTGCGCATAGGTTTCGACGCTCATCAGTTCGTCGACCTCGACCGACCCCGGCACCGCGATGCGGCCGAGGTCGTTGCGTTCGAGGTCGATCAGCATGACGTGCTCTGCGCGTTCTTTCGGGTGGCCGACGAGTTCGCGCATCAGCGACGCGTCGTCGTCGCCGGCGAAGCGCGCGCGCGTACCGGCGATCGGTCGCGTCTGCACGCGCTCGCCGCGCACTTCGACGAGGCGTTCGGGCGACGACGACAGCACCGCGCCGTCGCGCCACTGGAATAGTCCGGCAAACGGCGACGGATTCGCGCGGCGCAGGTTCGCGTACAGCGCCGCGGGCGCGGTGTCGGCGGCGAGGTGCGCGCGCCATTCGCGCGACAGGTTCACCTGGAACACGTCGCCCGCGGAGAGGTACTCGAGCACGCGCGCGACGCCGTCGAGAAAGCGCTGCGGCTCGTCCTCGTCGATGCGCTCGAGCGCGACGGCGTGCGGCGCCGGTGCGCAGGCTCGCGCGAGGTCGGCGGCGACCGTGTCGAGCAGGTCTTCGTGGCCGGGTTCGGCGACGAGCAGCGTCACGGCGCGCGCATGATCGACGAGCACGGCGACGGGGCAGCGCAGCGCCACGGCGCGCGGCAGCGCGGTGTCGGGCGCGTCGGGCAGGCGCAGCACCGGTTCGACTTGCGCGGCGAGTTCGTAGGCGAGAAAAAACGCCCAGCCGCCGCGAAACGGCAGCTCCGACGCTTCGGGTTCGACGCGCTCGCCGCTCCAGCGCGTATCGAGCGCGGCAAGGAAGTCGGCGCCGCGTTCGACGCCCGCGCCATCGCGCACGCGGCCGTCGTGCCCGAGCGCGAGCGACGCTTGTGGAAAAGCGCACAAAATATCCCAGCGCGCCTGCGCCGGGCCGTGCGCGACGCTCTCGAACAGGCACGGGTAGCGCGCGGGGTCGAGCGCGGCGAGCGCGAGAAGGTCGTGCTTGCCGGGCAGTTCGCGGGTGACGTGGGTCGAGGGCATAGAACCTGTTGCTCCCTCTCCCCCAACCCCGTTGGGGGAGAGGGCCGGGGTGAGGGGGGCGGCGCATCGTGCTGCGTCAACGTCGAGGAAGTGCGATGCGTCGCCCCCTTGACGTACATGGACGTACGAATGCCGCGGGTGCAGGATGCACAGGAGCGGCCACCCCACCCTCTCCCCGAGCAGGCTCGGGGAGAGGGCTTCAGACGAGCGTCAAACCCGCCGGAACACCAGCGTCCCGTTCGTCCCGCCGAACCCGAACGAGTTCGACAGCACGATGTCGAGCTGCGCGTCGCGCGCCGTGTTCGGCACGTAGTCGAGGTCGCAGCCCTCGCCCGGTTCGTCGAGGTTGATCGTCGGCGGCACGACGCCGTGATGCATCGCCAGCACGCTGAAGATCGCTTCCACGCCGCCCGCGGCGCCGAGCAGATGGCCCGTCATCGACTTCGTCGACGACACCATCACCTTGTGCGCGTAGTCGCCGAAGCACGTCTTCGTCGCCTGCGTCTCGGCGAGATCGCCGGCCGGCGTCGAGGTGCCGTGCGCGTTGATGTACTGCACGTCGGTCGGGTTGAGGCCGGCATCCTTGAGCGCGTTGGCCATGCAGCGCGCCGCGCCCTCGCCGTTCTCGCTCGGCGACGTCATGTGGTACGCGTCGCCGCTCATGCCGAAACCGGCGAGTTCGGCGTAGATGCGCGCGCCGCGCGCCTTGGCGTGTTCGTATTCTTCGAGCACGACGACGCCGGCGCCGTCGGCCAGCACGAAGCCGTCGCGATCCTTGTCCCACGGACGGCTCGCGCGCGTCGGTTCATCGTTGCGATGCGACATCGCGCGCGCCGAGCAGAAGCCGCCGATCGCCGTGCCCGTCGTCGCGTACTCGGCGCCGCCGGCCACCATCACGTCGGCGTCGCCGTACGCGATCAGGCGCGCGGCCAGGCCGATGTTGTGCGTCGCGGTCGTGCACGCAGTGACGGTCGCGAGGTTCGGGCCCTTGATGCCGGTCATGATCGACAGATGGCCGGAAATCATGTTGATGATCGTCGACGGCACGAAGAACGGCGAAATCTTGCGCGGTCCGCCTTCGGCGAGCTGCTGGCTCGTGCGTTCGATCGTCGTGATGCCGCCGATGCCGGCGCCGACGGAAACGCCGATGCGCTCGGCGTTCGCTTCGGTGACTTCGAGGCCCGAATCCTTCATCGCTTCGAGCGACGCGGCGACGCCGTAGTGGATGAACGGGTCCATTTTCTTGACGTCCTTCGGCGCGATCCAGCGCGTCGGGTCGAAATCGCGCACTTCGCCGGCGATGCGCGTGGAATAGCCCGCGGCGTCGAAATGCGTGATCGGACCGATGCCGCTGACGCCCGACACGACGTTGTTCCATGCCGTGACGAGGTCGTTGCCGACGGGACTCAAAATGCCAAGACCGGTAATGACGACGCGTCGCTTGCTCATCGTGAACTTCCAATTGAACGTTCGCGCACGCCGCGGCGGATCGGGCGTGGCCGTCCCGGCGCTGCCCTGGTATGGCGATGCGGCGCGC
Source organism: Tahibacter soli (assembly GCF_025717065.2). GTDB lineage: Bacteria > Pseudomonadota > Gammaproteobacteria > Xanthomonadales > Rhodanobacteraceae > Tahibacter > Tahibacter soli. The sequence goes on from NZ_JAOVZO020000020.1 coordinate 380,948, forward strand.
GCTCGCGCGGCCGGTCGGCGTGGTCGGATCTGCAGATGGCGTGGCGTTGCCGCGTCAACCGCGCGGCGGCCGCAACGCTATGGAATCCCAAAACGCAAGCTGCGCCGTGGCGGCGCAGCTTGTCGTTCGAGTTGTACTCGACATCAGGCCTTGACGTGCGCCTTGATGTAGTCGACCGCCTGCTGCACGGTCGTGATCTTCTCGGCCTCTTCGTCCGGAATCTCGCACTCGAACTCTTCTTCCAGAGCCATCACCAGCTCTACGGTATCGAGGGAGTCGGCGCCGAGATCGTCCACGAACGAGGCGTTCTGGGTGACTTCGTCTTCTTTGACGCCGAGTTGTTCGACGACGATCTTCTTGACGCGTTCTTCGATGCTGCTCATGTGTGCGACTACCTCCCGACAGGGAATTGATCCAAAAGGAAAGAAGTGGCTTCCTGCCAATGTATCTTCGCGCCCGGCGTGTGGCGCATTACCGCTCCGGTCTTCACCCCCGGGGCGCGCCGCGTCTGACTGCGGCCGCGCTTCCATGGCGTCATGAAACCGCGCGGATTGTAGAGGAATCGGGACGGTGCAGCTAGGTACGGGCGTTTGAAGCCTGCATTGTCGCAACTTGTTGTTTCGTCAGGCCGCGCCAGCGCGGCTCAACGCCGCGATCGGCCGCCTGAACGCCGCGAATCCGTCACGCCATGTACATGCCGCCGTTGACGTGCAGGGTTTCGCCGGTGATCCACGCCGCGCCCGGCGACGCCAGGAACGCCACCGCGTTGGCGATGTCGTCGGGCTGGCCGAGGCGGCCGAGCGCGATCTGGCCGAGCAGCGCCGTGCGCTGTTCTTCCGGCAGCGCGCGCGTCATGTCGGTATCGATGAAGCCCGGCGCGACGACGTTGACGGTCACGCCGCGCGAACCGATTTCGCGCGCGAGCGATTTCGAGAACGCGATGATGCCGGCCTTCGCCGCCGCGTAGTTCGCCTGACCGGGATTGCCGGTCACGCCGATCACCGAGGCGATGTTGACGATGCGCCCCTTGCGCGCCTTCATCATGCCGCGCATCACCGCTTTGGACGTGCGGTAGACCGAGCTCAGGTTGGTGTCGAGGATCGCGTTCCAGTCGTCGTCCTTCATGCGCATCAGCAGCTGGTCGCGCGTGATGCCGGCGTTGTTGACGAGGATCGAGACCGCGCCGAATTCCTTGCCGATCGCGTCGATCAGCGCGTCGACGGCGGCGCCGTCGGTGACGTCGAGCACGCGGCCCGCGCCGCCGTGCGCGGCGAGCGCCTCGCCGATCGCGGCCGCGCCCGCGGCGCTCGTCGCCGTGCCGATCACTTTCGCGCCTTCGGCCGCGAGACGCTGCGCGATCGCCGCGCCGATGCCGCGGCTGGCGCCGGTCACGAGCGCGATTTCGCCTTGCAGTTGCTGCTGGGTCATCCGTTGTCTCCTTGGCGCCAGTCGGCGAGCGCTTGTTCGAGGTCGGCGGGCGCACCGAGCGCGCGCGATTCGACGCTCTTGTCGATGCGTTTGATCAGACCGCCGAGCACCTTGCCCGGACCGCATTCGGCCGCGCGCGTCGCGCCGTTCGCCGCGAGGCGCTGCACGCACTGCGTCCAGCGCACCGGCAGGAACAGCTGGCGCTTCAGCGCATCGCGGATCGCGTCGAGCGTGTCGTGCGCGACGGCGTCGGCGTTCTGCACGACTGGAATGGCCGGCAGCGACCACGCGAGCGAGGCCATGCGTTCGGCGAGTCGATCGGCCGCATCGGTCATCAGCGCGCAATGCGACGGCACGCTCACGGCGAGTTTCACGGCCTTCTTCACGCCGAGTTCGGCGAGGCGCGCGATCGCGCGATCGACCGCCGCGGCATGGCCGGCAATGACGAGCTGGCCCGGCGAGTTGTAGTTCGCCGCGGAAACGATCTCGTCGCCGGCGACTTCGGCGCAGACTTCCGCGATCGTCGCGTCGTCGCCGCCGAGGATCGCCGCCATCGCGCCGACGCCGGCCGGCACCGCGGCCTGCATCAGGCGGCCGCGTTCGGCGACGAGCGCCGCGGCGTCGGCCAGCGACAGCGCGCCGGCGCACACGAGCGCGGAATATTCGCCGAGGCTGTGGCCGGCGAACTGCGCCGGCGCGGCGCCGCCGCGCGCGCGCCAGATGCGCCACACGGCGACCGACGCGGCCAGGAGTGCCGGCTGCGTGTTTTCGGTGCGGTTGAGTTCGTCGTCGGGACCGCCCTGCGCGAGCGCCCACAGATCCTTGCCGACGCCGGCGGAAGCCTCTTCGAACGTCTGCGCGACGAGCGGTTCGGCCGCCGCGAGTTCGGCCAGCATGCCGACCGACTGCGAGCCCTGCCCCGGAAAAACGAACGCGAGTGAACTATCGGACATAGTATTCTTTTGGTTTTTGTCGAAACCCGACGCGGCTCAGTAGCGAACGAGCGCCGAGCCCCAGGTGAAGCCGCCGCCGAACGCTTCGATCAGCAGAAGCTGGCCGCGCTGCACCTTGCCCGAGCGCACCGCGTAGTCGAGCGCGAGCGGCACCGAGCCGGACGACGTGTTGCCGTGCTTGTCGACCGTGACGATGACGCGATCCATCGGCATGTCGAGGCGCTTGGCGGTGGCCTGGATGATGCGCAGGTTCGCCTGATGCGGAATCAGCCAGTCGATCGCGGACTTCGAAAGATCGTTCGCCGCGAGCGTTTCCTCGACGACCGCATCGAGCGTCTTGACCGCGACCTTGAACACGTCGCTGCCGGCCATCAGCACGCGCACGCCGGCGTTCTTCTCTTCCGGCTTGAAACCGACCGAGACGCCGACGGGGTTCCACAACAGCTCCTTGTACGCGCCGTCGGCGTGCAGGTGCGTGGAGATGATGCCGGGCTCGGTGTCGGCCGTGAGCACCACGGCGCCGGCGCCGTCGCCGAACAGCACGCAGGTGGCGCGGTCGGACCAGTCGAGCATGCGCGTGAGCGTTTCGGCGCCGACGACGAGCGCCTTGCGCGCGGCGCCGGAGCGGATGAACTTGTCGGCGACGGACAGCGCGTAGACGAAGCCCGAGCACGCGGCGTTGACGTCGAACGCGGCGCAGCCGTTCGCGCCCAGGCGATGCTGCAGGAGACACGCTGTCGACGGAAAGATGAGATCGGGCGTGGTCGTGCCGACGATCAGAAGATCGATCTCGGACGCCTTGACGCCGGCGGCCTCGAGCGCGGCGAGCGCCGCCTGCTCGGCGAGGTCGCACGTGGTCTGGCCTTCCGCGGCGACGTGGCGCTGGCGGATGCCGGTGCGCGTCTGGATCCATTCGTCGCTCGTGTCGACGAGTTTTTCCAGATCGGCGTTGGTCAGGATCTTTTCCGGCAGATAGCTGCCGGTGCCCGCGATGCGTGAGTGGATCAGAGCCGTGTCCTCGGAAATTTCCGCGCGAGCGGAGTGCCGGGCAAGCGCCGCGCCTTCACGCGGGCGCAAACGAATTCCGGCGCCGCAGCGCCGGAATCTTATCGGTCAGGCCGTGTGGCCCGAACGATCAATCTTCGGACGGAACCGTCGACTTCGTGTCGATGACCTTGCGGCCGCGGTAGTAGCCGTCCTTCGTGATGTGATGACGAATGTGGACCTCGCCCGACGTCGGGTCGGTCGACAGCTGCTTGGCCGTCAGCGCATCGTGCGAACGGCGCATGCCGCGGGTCGACGGGGTCTTGCGGGATTTCTGAACTGCCATGGGAACTCTCCAAAAACGCTGTTGCTCGGTCCGGGCGTCCGGAGCGGCCGATGCCGCGCCTACCCGCTTTTCTTCAGTCGATCCAGAACGGCGAACGGATTGCCCCGCTCCGGTTCGGGCGCTTCGTCAGGCCCGGTCGACCAGCTTGCCTCGGACTCTTCGAGACCGGGCTTGACCGCAATCAGCGGCAAGGCCAGCAGCAATTCGTCCTCGATCACGTCGGCAGGATTGAACTCGGCGGATTCGAGCAGCAGCGGCTCGTAACCCGGCGGCAGTCCCGCCTCTTCCTCTTCCCGCACGATCAGCCCCAGACGGGTGTCGATCGCGACGGGCAATGCAAACGGCTCCAGCGAGCGCTGGCACGTCAAACGCAACTCGGTTCGCGCACGGATCGCGAAGAACGCCACACCGAGCTCGTCGCGGCCGAATTCCACGTCGTAGTCGACCGTTCCGGTCGGGTCCGCGAGGGCTTCGACGAGACGCGAGAGGCCGGCGACCGGCAGGCTGCCCTGGAACGTGCGCCGCGCGGTAACCATGCGCCAGGCGTCCACCGTGTCAGGAATCGCTTGCATTGCTACAACCTCGCTCTCGGCCAAACAGCGGGCGCGGACGCGTGACGATCGCGGCCGGTAGCGCAGAGTGGGCGCGCGAGAATAGGTTCCGCGCGCCCGGAAGTCAACCGAAAACAGCGCCCGGCCCGTAACTTAGGCGGTTTTGCCGCGTATTGCGGCGGTTTACGCCCGGTCGGGCGTTCGGGCAGACTGCGCGCATTGTACAGGCTGAACGAATGACGTATTTCATTGTAATCGCTGCGGTGCTGTCGCTGGGCGGTATCGCGTTCGCGCTGCGCGAGCGCCGCTGGCGCCGCCGCGAAACGGCGATCCGCGCGCTGCTCGACGGCGCCGACGCGCTGGAACGCCAGCTCCTGACCTGCCGCGAACGCATGCAGACGCTGCGCGGCATGCTGCAGGACCTGCCCGAGGAAATGATCGTCGACGCCGACGAGGCGCTGACCGCCGACGACAAGGTCCAGGCCGCGCTGCGCGACCTGTTGCAGCACCGGCTGTGGATCAAGCAGCACGCCGTCGACGCGGCCCAGCCCGAACTCGACAACGCGGTGGCCGCGCTGCGCCAGTCGCACCGCGCGATGGACGAGCAGCTCGACCGGCTGGCCGACATCACGCAGGCGCTGCAGGAGGCGCAGGGGCGATGACGACGCCGGTATCGCTCGACAACGTCGATCTCGTGCTCGGTTCGACGTCGCGCTATCGCGCCGACCTGCTGCGCAGGCTGACGCCGCGGTTTCGCCAGGTCGCGCCGCACGTCGACGAGACGCGCCTCGACGGCGAAGCGCCGCGCGCGCTCGCGACGCGGCTGGCGCGCGCGAAGGCGCATGCCGTCGCGCAGACGAGCCCCGGCGCGCTCGTGATCGGCTCGGACCAGGTCGCGGCGTTCGACGATCGCGTGCTCGGCAAGCCGGGCACGGTCGAAAACGCGCGCGCGCAGCTCGCCGCGTGCGGCGGCCGGAGCGTCGAATTCTTCACGGCGCTCGCGCTCGTCGATGCGCGCGGCAGCGAGGCTCGCGTGTTCGAAGCGCTCGATGTCACGCGCGTGGCGTTTCGGGCGCTGACGGCCCACGAGATCGAACGCTACGTCGAACGCGAAAACCCGCTCGACTGCGCCGGCAGCTTCAAGTCGGAAGGGCTCGGCATCGCGCTGTTCGAACGCATCGAGAACGACGATCCGAGCGCGCTCGTGGGATTGCCGCTGATAGCGCTCGCGCGGTTGTTGCGCGAGGCGGGTGTGGAGGTGCTGTGAGGCACGCGCGAAACCTGATTCTCGTTGTCGCGCTGCTGCTGCAGGCGTGCGACGGTTCGACCGTGGAGTTCCCGCAAGTGCAGCCGACCCTCGACGTCAACGGTTCCGACACCGTCATCGACATCGCCGCGACGCTTGCGGCACTCGACCGGCATTTCGATCCGCGCGGCAAACGCGCCGAAGCCTTGTCGCCGGAACGCATCGACGCGCTGGAACGCGAACTGCCATGCCCGCTTCCGACGCCGTTGCGCGCAATGTACGGATGGCGTGACGGTATCGAACACTTCGTTCCCGGCTACGACTGGCTGCCGCTCGATCAGGTCGTCCAGGAATCGAAGCGACTGCGACGCTACGCGGACAAGGTGTCCAAGGACGGTTGGTTGCGCACGCACCTGCCGCTGGGGATGCTCGACGCCAAGGAATACCTCCTGCTCGATTGCGGCGGATCGCAGACGATCGCGCGGTACTTTTCCGAGGACGGCGATCGATCGATACGCTATCGCGGAATCGGCCATCTGCTCGCGGTAACGCTCGCCGCCTACGACAACGGCGGCTACCGCTACAACGGACGCCATCTCGACGCATCGCCGACCCTGGTCAAGCAAGCGTTCGACCGCTACGCGCTCGACGGCGAACGGCGCGCCGCGGAGGTGGCCTGGCACCAGCTCGAACTCGGATTGCGCAACGCCAGCGGCGGGCGGCTTTCGATGTTCCTGCAAAATGCGCAAGAACTTGGCGACGCGCGTGCGGTACCCGTGCTGATCGAGCGGTTGCGGACGGCAAAAGACGAGGACGCCGCGCTCATCGCCTCCACGCTCGGCGAACTTCGGGCAGCCCAGGCGCTTCCGGAACTCGACGCGATGCTGGGACACGCTTCGCCGAAGATTCGCAACTTCGCCGCGCTGTCGATTGGCCGCATCGGGGCGCCCCTGCCGTCTTCGACGATCGACAAACTCATCGCCCTTCTCGACGACCCGGACGACCTCGTCAAGCTCAGCGCGATCGAATCGCTCGGTACCTCGGGCTCGCCCCGTGCGCTCGAGCCGCTGATCCAGCGGCTGCCGACGAGCCGACGAGGCATCCAGTTTGCGATCGTCTACGCGCTGGTCGAACTGCGCGACAAGTCCGCGCTGACGGCGCTGCGACAGCTGCAGGCCGATCTCGCGAACGCGGACCCGAACGAACCGCTCAAGGGCGGCACACGCGGCGCCGATCTGACGCCACGGCAGCTCAAGGCTGTCGTCGACCAGGCGATCGGGGATCTCGGCGGCTAAGGCTCCGGCGAACCGGTTTGCGTCGCAGACCGGTCGACTTCCGTACCGCACGATGCCTCGCCTGCCCGCGGCACCCGCCCGCGATACCACGCGAACACCTTGCGCCCGCCGTACATCGTCAGCCGCTCGACCGGCGTCAGTCCGGCGACGCGGCGGCACAGGCTCGCGAGCCACGCCGGCTTGTCGCGTTCGCGGCCGGCCGACTCCTCGACCACGAGCAGCACCGCGCGGCCCGGCGCATCGGCGAGCGCCGCCTCGTCGCGACGCCACAGCGCGAGCTGCGGCGCGCGACCGTGCTTCGTGTTGAGCTTGTGGTCGAGCGCGTAGACGGTTTCGCCGCCGTCGTAGCGGAAGTCGAGTTCCGCCGCGAGCAGGAAATTGTCGGCGACGAGCGCGGCATCGCCGTGTTCGGCGCGCAGCGCGTCGAGATGCACGCGCGTGCGCGCGGCGGCTTCGCGCCAGCCGACGAAGTTTTCCGGAAACGCCTTGACGTCGGCGAGCTTCCCCGCGAGCGACGGCTGCGCCGCGGCGGCGAGATAGCCGAGCGCGACCGCGCTGCCGACCGCCGCGAGCGCGAGCGCCGCGGCGAACAAATACCGGTTTCCACGACGCCGCAAATCGAGCACGACCGGCAGCGCGACGAGCGCCGGCACGTAGCCCGGCAGCGGCCAGTGCACGCGAAAGCGCACGTCGTCGGCGAACAGGCCGAACGCGAAGTAGCCGCCGACGAGCACGATGCCGGTCCACGCGAACACGGCCCAGTGCGCGGCCTCGCCGCGCCGCCGCCAGCACCGCCACAGCGCGTAAAGCATCAGCGCGTACAGCAGCGGCGTCGACACGATCGCCTGTTCGAGCGGCTGCACGAGCGCGTCGGGCTGGAACCGCCAGGGATGCCGGTCGACGAGCTGGAACGTCGCACCCGACCAGTGGTGCCGCGCGTTGAACACGACGAGCGGAACCAGCCCCACCACGCCGAGCGCGAGCGCGAGCCACAGGCCGGGCCGGCGCCAGGCGGGACGGCCGAACGCGCTCGCCGCGAGCACCGCGAGGCCGGCCGGCAGCAACATCGCGGCGCGGTAGTGGCTGAGCCACGCGAGTGCGAGCGCGACGCCCAGCACCAGCCAGTCGGCCGGCCGGTCGCGTCCGATCCCGTCGCGTCCCAGCGCGCGCACGAGTGCGCCGAGCGCGAGCACGGTCGCGAACGTCAGCGGCACGTCGGGCAGCGCGAGCGCGCCGAGCGTGGCGCCGAGCGGCAGCAGCATCCACGCGATGCCGGCGAGCGCGCCGGCGCGCTCGCCGAACGTGCGCGCGCCGAGGCGGTACACGAGCACCGGTATCGCCGCGCCCAGCGCGAGGAACGCGCTGCGCATGCCGAACTCGCCGTGGCCGCAGACCGCTTCGCCGAAGCGGATCAGCCACGCGGTCAGCGGCGGCAGGTCGGTGTACGACCACGCGAGCGCGCGGCTCTCCTGCCAGTAGAACGCCTCGTCGCCGAACGGCGCGAGCGTCGCGGCGATCCACACCTTGATCGCGAGCGACGCCGCCCAAATCGTCCAAAACGAGAACGCCGCGTCTCGCCGCGCGTCATCGTTGCGCTCTACACTCGGATCACCCTGCACGCCGCATCCTTCGCCTATGACCCATGCCTCGCCCGACACCGCCGTCACGCTCGACGCGGCCCTCTCCACCAGCCTCGACCGCGCGGTCGCGCAGGTCAACAGCGTCGTGCTCGGCAAACCGGCGCAGATCCGGCTCGCGTTCGCGAGCATTCTCGCCGGCGGGCACCTCCTGATCGAAGACCTGCCCGGCGTCGGCAAGACCACGCTCGCGCACGCGCTGGCCGCGACGCTGGACCTTTCGTTCCAGCGCATCCAGTTCACGAGCGACCTGCTGCCGTCGGACATTATCGGCGTGAGCATCTTCGAACGCGACCGCAACCGCTTCGAATTCCACCCGGGGCCGCTGTTCGCGCAGCTGCTGCTCGCCGACGAAATCAACCGCGCGACGCCGAAGACGCAGAGCGCGCTGCTCGAGGCCATGGCCGAGCAGCAGGTCACCGTCGACGGCCGCAGCCACACGCTGCCGGCGCCGTTCTTCGTCGTCGCGACGCAGAATCCGCTCGATCTCGCCGGCACGTACCCGCTGCCCGATTCGCAGCTCGACCGCTTCATGTTGCGCATCAGCCTCGACTATCCGAGCCGCGAGGCCGAACGCGCGCTCCTGACCGCGCCCGACCGCCAGCAGCTCATCTCGACGCTCGCGCCGTGCATGGACGCGAACCAGATCGTCGCGCTGCGCAAGCACAGCGCGAGCGTGCTGGCGAGCCCGGCGCTGATCGACTATCTGCAGGCGCTGATCGGCGCGACGCGCGCGCATCCGGAAATCCGCGTCGGCCTGTCGCCGCGCGCCGGCATCGCGCTGCTCGCCGCGGCGCGCGCGCACGCGGTGCTGTCGGGACGCGGCTACTGCCTGCCCGAAGACGTGCAGGCCGTGTTCGTGCCGGTCGCCGGCCATCGCCTGACGCCGGCGGGCCACGGCAGCCGCGATCGCGAGACGCTGGCGCGGGCGCTCCTGACCGACGTCGCGGTGCGTTGATGGCGCTCGCCGCCGCGTGGCGCGCGCGCCGGCTGCGGCTCGTCGCGTTCGCCGAACGCCGGCTGCCGGCGCTGACGCACCTGCGCCGGCCCGAAGCGCTGCCGATCCGCCTGCACCAGCGGCGCATCTACGTGCTGCCGACGCTGTTCGGCGGCGTGTTCGGCGCGATGCTCTCGGTGATGGCGCTCGGCGCGCTGAACTACGGCAACAATCCGGCGCTGCTGCTGACGTGCCTGCTCGGGTCGATCGCGTTTCTCTCGGTGCTCGGCGGCTATCGCGCGCTCGACGGCTTGACGCTGCGCGGCGTGCACGCGGCGCCCGTTTTCGCCGGCGACGCGCTGCAGGTGGAACTGCATTTCGATCCCGGCAACCGCGCGCGCGAAGCGCTGCGCGCGCAACTGGAAGACGCGACCGTCGCGTTCGCGACCGCGCGCGCGACGCCGACGCGCGTCGTGGTGGGTCTGCCGACACAGCGCCGCGGCCTCGTCGCGCTGCCGCGCGTGCGCCTGTGGACGAGCTGGCCCTACGGTCTGTTCCGGCCGTGGAGCTGGCTCAATCCGCAGGTGCGGCTGCTGGTGTATCCGCGTCCGGAAACGTTCGGACCGCCGCCGCCGGAAAGCGCGCGCGACGCCGGCCCCCGTCATCTGCGCGAAAGCGGCGACGAGTACGGCAGCCTGCGCGAGTACCGCGAAACCGACGCGCGCCGCATGATCGCGTGGAAGGCGAGCGCGCGTCTGGACCGCCTGGTCGTGCGCGAGCCCGAGCAGATCGCCGGCCGCGAACTCGTGTTCGACTTCGCCGCGCTCGAAGGGCTCGACCACGAGGCGCGCATCGCGCGGCTCGCGCGCTGGGTGCTCGCGGCCGAAGAACAGCACCGGCCGTATACGCTGGCGACGCCGAACGAACGGCTCGGGCCCGACGTCGGCACCGCGCACCGGCACCGCTGTCTCGAAGCGCTGGCGCTGCTGCCGTGAGGCTCGACGCACGCCAGTTCAATCTGCTCGCGATCGCGATACTGGTCGCGCTCGCCGCGCACGCGCCGCATCTGCCGTTGTGGATCATTGCGGCAATGGCGTTCGTGCTCGGCGCGCGCTGGCTGCAGCGCGCACGGCGCGCCGATCTCGGCGCGGTGCCGATCTGGGTGCGGCTGCCGTTGACGCTCGCGCTGCCGGCCGCGGTGGTCGCGCAGTACGGCAACCTGTTCGGACGCGAACCCGGCAGCGTGCTCGCGGTCGGCATGCTGGTGCTCAAGTTCACCGAGAGCGAAAAACCGCGCGACGCGCGCGCCGCCGTGACGTTCGCGTGCTTCGTGCTGATGGCCGCGCTGCTGTTCGACCAGAGCCTCGTGATGAGCGGCTTCGTCGCGCTGGCGCTGCTGCCGCAGATCATCCTGCTGCGCGCGCTCGAACCGCGCGACGACCTTGCGCTCAAGCCGGCGGCGGCGACGCTCGCCGACCTGCGCCGCGGCGTGCCGCAGGCCGCGTTCGCGGTGCTCGGCGCCGCGCCGCTCGCGCTCGTCGCGTTCCTGTTTCTGCCGCGCCTGGGCGAACCGCTGTGGGGCGCGCCCTCACCCGACCAGGGACGCACCGGCATCAGCGACACCATGACGCCCGGCGGCCTCGCCGAACTGATCGCCGACGACAGCCCGGCGTTTCGCGTCACGTTCGACGCTCCCGCGCCGCCGCCGCCGACGCAGCGCTATTGGCGCGGACTCGTGATGTACCACTTCGACGGCACCGAGTGGACGCATATGCCGTCGCCGCCGGTGCGCGACGCGTCGCCGCGCTTCGAAGCGCTTTCGGCGCCGCTGTCGTACGAAATCGTGCTCGAACCGACGCAGCAGCGCTGGCTGTTCGCGCTCGACCTGCCGCTCGCCGCGCCGAACGGCGCGTACCGCAACGCCGAATTCACGCTGGTCAACGAAAAGCCGGTCATGGACGTGACGCCGTACCGCGTGTCGTCCGCGCTGCGGTATCGCCACGACACGCTGGCACGGCATGAACGCCAGCTCGCGCTGTCGCTGCCCGCCGGCTACAACCCGCGCCTGCGCGCGCTCGCCGCCGAGTGGCGCTCGCGCTACGGCGAAGACCGCGAGATCGTGCAGGCCGCGCTCGCGCTGTACAACGCGCGGTTTTCGTACACGCTCAACCCGCCGCCGCTCGGCCGCGACTCGATGGACGATTTCATGTTCGAGACGCGCTCGGGCTACTGCGAGCACTTCTCGTCGTCGTTCACGTTCCTGATGCGCGCGGCGGGCATTCCCGCGCGTGTCGTCGTCGGCTACCAGGGCGGCTACTGGAACGCGCTCGGCGGCTACATGGTCGTGCGCCAGTCCGACGCGCACGCCTGGTCGGAAATCTGGCAGGACGGCCAGGGCTGGGTGCGCGTCGATCCGACCGCCGCGGTCAGCCCCGAGCGCGTCAATCTCGGCAGCCGCGCCGCGAACGCGGCCGACGCGCCGTGGCACGGTCCGGAATGGCTGCTCGCGTTGCGCAATCAGTGGGACATCGTCAATCAACTGTGGAACAAGGTCGTCGTGCAGTTCAACGCGCTGCATCAGCAGAACCTGCTGGCGCAGTTCGGCGTCGACCACGCGCAGTGGCGCAGTCTGGCGATCGCGCTGGGCGCGGGTTCGATCGTGCTGGTGACGCTCGCGATGCTGTGGGCGCTGCGGCGCGACCGGGACCCGGGCGATGCCGTCGATCGCGCGTATCGCAGGCTCAATCGGCGTCTGGCGCGCGCCGGCGCGCCGCGCGACGAGGCCGAAGGGCCGGAGGCCTACCTGCAGCGCCTGCGTCAGCGCTTTCCGCAGGCGGCGCGCGAGATCGAGGCGGTGTTCGCGCGCTACGTCGCGCTGCGCTACGCGAGCGCACAGCCCGATCCGGCCGCGGCGCGCGCGTTCGCCGTTGCCGTCGCCACGCTCAGGGTCGGCTGAACGAACGGCATCGGCTGGCCGGACTTGCGCGACGCGCCGATAATCCCCAACGTCGTACGAGCGTGATGGCTCCGAGTGCAGCGGCGATCGACCGCCACGCGATCGACACCGTTGCGGGACGTCACTCAGGTCAGTCTGCGAGGTAATCCTATGCGTCCGCTTTCCGTTCTCGTCGCCGCGTCCACGCTCGCGCTGGGCGCGTGTGCGACCGTTCCCAAGCCGCTGCAAGGCGAATACGCGAGCACGAAGCCGGCCGCCGCGAGCAACGGCGGCGAGCGCGTACGCTGGGGCGGCGAGATCATCCGCGTCGAAACCACGGCCGACCGCAGCTGCTTCGAAATTCTCGGCCGCGAACTCGACGACAGCGCGAGGCCGCGCCGCCGCGACGAGAGCGCCGGACGCTTCCTGGCCTGTCGCAGCGGCTTCTACGATCCGGAAGTGTTCACCAAGGGCCGCGAGGTCACCGTCACCGGTACGCTCGACGGGTCCGAAGAACGCAAGGTCGGCGAATACGACTACCGCTACCCGCGCGTCGACGCCGACGTGATCTATCTGTGGGAAAAACGCGTCGCACGCGCCTACTACAGCGACCCGTATCCGGGCTTCGGTTTCGGCTACGGCTACGGTTTCGGCTGGGATCCGTTCTGGTATCGCCCGTTCGGCCCGCCGATCATCGTGGTGCGGCCGCACCATCCGCATCCGGCACCGCCGCCGCGCACGAAGTAGCGTTCTCCACAACCCGGCAGATGCCGGGTTGCGGATTCTCGATCGGCTACGCGAAGCCGGACTTGAGCGGCTTGCCGGCAAGCAGATGCAGGTGCAGATGGAATACCGTCTGCCCGCCGTGCGCGTTGCAGTTGATGACGCAGCGGTAGCCGTCGTCGGCGAAGCCCTGCGCACGCGCCCACGACGACGCCGCGAGAAACAGCCTGGCGACCATGCCGGCGTTCTGCGGCGTCAGGTCGTTGAGCGTCGGCACGGCGCCGTGCTTGGGAATGAACAGCACGTGGATCGGCGCCTGCGGCGCGATGTCCTTGAACGCGAGCACGTCGTCGTCTTCGTACACGACGTCGGCGGGAATCTCGCGGCGGATGATCTTGTCGAAAATCGTATCGGTCATCGCGGTTCCTTGGGATCTCGTCGGAATCTACAGCAGCGTCTGCCGCGTGCCGAACGCATGCGCGAGCGTGCCGCGGTCGATGAATTCGAGTTCGCCGCCGAGCGGCACGCCGTGCGCGAGGCGCGTCGCGCGAACGCCGGCATCGCGCGCGAGCTGCGACAAGAGGTGCGCTGTCGCCTCGCCCTCGACCGTCGGATTCGTCGCGACGATCAGCTCGCGCACTTCGCCTTCGGCCAGTCGCTCGGTCAGAAGGTCGATGCCGAGTTCCTTCGGGCCGAGGCCGTCGAGCGGGCTCAGGCGTCCGAGCAGCACGAAATACAGCCCCCGGTAGCCGGTCGCCTGCTCCACCGCCGTCTGGTCGACCGGGCTTTCGACGACGCACAGGAGACCGCGATCGCGCGCCGCGCTCGCGCAGAACGTGCAGATCTCGGTTTCCGAAAAGCCGCGGCAGCGCCGGCAGTTGCCGATGCGCTCAACCGCGGCGGCGAGCCGCTCGGCGAGCCGCCGCGCGCCCGCGCGATCGCGTTCGAGCACATGAAACGCCATGCGCTGCGCGCTTTTCGCGCCGACGCCGGGCAGGCAGCGCAGCGCTTCGATCAGTTCTGCCAACAGCGGCGACGTCGACATGTCAGAACGGCAGATTCATTCCGGGCGGCAGGTTCAGACCGCCGGCGACGCCGGCCATGCGCTCCTGCGTCAGCGCCGCGAGCTTGTTCGCCGCGTCGTTGAATGCGGCGGCGACGAGGTCTTCGGCCATTTCCGCGTCGTCGGCGATCAGCTTGCGGTCGATCTGCACGCGGCGCACTTCGTGGCGGCCGTTCATCGTGACGCTGACGAGGCCGCCGCCGGCGCTGCCGGTGACTTCGAGCTTCGCGATTTCTTCCTGCGCGCGCTTGAGATTTTCCTGCATCTTCTGCGCTTGCTGCATCAGGTTGCCCAACGGACCACGCATAAAAAAACTCCCTCAAAAGTGGAATCAGACGTCCGGCGGCCGCACCGAATTCGGCACGATGCGCCCGCCGAGATCGCGCACGACCGCCTGCACGAACGGATCGGCCTCGAGCGCGCGCTCGGCTTCCTGCTGCTGTTCGCTGCGCGCGCGCGCGGCAAGATCGGCCGGCGTTTGCAGACCCGCGCGCGTCTTCTCGAACGTCACGCGGATCGGGCGCCCGAGCGCGGCGCCGATGCGCTCTTCGAGCATCGACACCATCGGCGCCGAGTTGAGATGGTCATGCTCGGGCTTCAACCCAAGCCTGAGCGCGTTGCCTTCGACGCCGAGCAGCGCCGAATGCTGCGCCAGCTGACCGACCGGTCCCTTGAGGCCGGCCTGCTCGATCAGGCGCATCCAGTCGTCGACGACGAGCGGACCGGTCGCCGCCTCCAGTGGCGCCGCGACGGTCGCCGGAGGCTCCGGTGCCGCGTGATACGGCGCGGGCGCTTCGGCCAGCAGGCCCGACCCGCGCGAGGGCGGCAGCGAGCTCGTCGCACCGTACGGCGCCGGCGCCTCGCCGAGCATGCCCGACCCGCGCGTCGGCGCCGTCGCGGCGGCCTGCGCGGGCGCCGCAATTGGCGCTGCGCGCGTCGTCGGGGTCGCCGTCGGCGGCGGCGGCATGTCGACCGGCCTGGACGGCGAGCGCGGCGCGGGCGGCGCGGCACCGCCGCCGGCTGCCGGCGCGAACGCGAGCAGGCGCAACAGCGCCATTTCGAAACCGGCGCGCGGCGTGGGCGCGAGCGGCAGATCGCGCCGGCCGCTGACGCACAGCTGGTAGTACAACGCGACGTCTTCGGCGCCGAGCGCGGCCGCCAGGCGCGCGACATCGGCCGATTCGGCGCCGTCGTCGCTCGCGTAGTCCGGTACGAGCTGCTTCAACTGCACGCGGTGCAGCAGCGCGGCCAGATCGTCGAGCACCATGCCGAAGTCCGGCGAGAATTCAGCGAGTTTGGCGACCTCGCCCATCAGCGCGCCGCCGTCGCCGGCGACGATCGCGTCGGCGAGACGCGCGACCTGCGCGCGTTCGATCGTGCCGAGCATCGCGCGCACGTCGTCGGCGCGCACGGCGCCGCCGGAGTACGCGATCGCCTGGTCGAGCAGCGACAGGCCGTCGCGCAGCGAACCGTCGGCGCCCTTGGCGAGCATCGCGATGGCGGGAGCGTCGAAGGCGATGCCTTCGGCATCGAGGATGTGGCGCATCTGGCCGCCGATCTGGTCGGGCAACAGGCGCTTGAGATTGAACTTCAGGCAGCGCGACAGCACGGTGACCGGAAGCTTCTGCGGATCGGTCGTGGCGAGCAGGAACTTGACGTGTTCGGGCGGCTCTTCGAGCGTCTTGAGCAGCGCGTTGAACGCGTTGCGCGACAACATGTGCACTTCGTCGATGAGATAGACCTTCTGGCGTCCGCGCGCCGGCGCGTACTGCGCGTTTTCGATCATCTCGCGCACGTCGTCGACGCCCGTGTGGCTCGCGGCGTCGATTTCCAGAAGATCGACGAAGCGGCCGGCGTCGATGTCCAGGCACGCGCGGCATTCGCCGCACGGCTGAGACGACTGGCCGCGTTCGCAGTTGAGCGATTTGGCGAAGATGCGCGCGATCGTCGTCTTGCCGACGCCGCGCGTGCCGGTGAACAGAAACGCGTGGTGCAGTCGCCCGCCGTCGAGCGCGTTGCTGAGCGCCCGCACGACGTGCTCCTGACCGACGAGTTCACTGAATTTCTTCGGGCGCCACTTGCGCGCAAGAACCTGATAAGACATCGCGCGATCCTTCGAACCAAGCGACGATTGTGCCATGGTCCCGCATCGACTTGTGTTCAGCGAGCGAATGCCGGAACTCGCCGCTTCGTCGACGTGCACGCGCTCTTGCGACGGCGTTGGAAAGCGGGTTTCCGCGGTTCTTGCGCATTTCGCCGAACGCGATCCGGTGCGGGTCGGTCAATGCCGTCCGGGCGCTGTCAGACGGCGAAGTCCCGGCGCCACGCAACGACCGGGCCTGGCGCCGGAACGTGGCGCATCCACGCGACCGACGCGTGCCGCGCGCTCGCAGCACCGGACACGGTCGATCGGAACGAGGGGAAATCGCGGACCGCGCTTTGGCGACGAGAGCATCGGAGCCGCTCGCGTTGCATCGGCCGGACATTCGAAACAAGCGGCGGTTCCGCCAGCCACACCCCGGCACCCGAATCACTCACTACCGTTGCTCCCTTCCGGGCCTGGCGGGGTTTGCAAGCTATCGTCGCGAGGGGACCGACGGAACCACCATAAACCTTGAGGCCTGACGCGGACGCTTCAAGCCGTTACCGCAAATCTGGCGGAGCGAGAGGGATTCGAACCCTCGATACGGTGTTAAGCCGTATACACACTTTCCAGGCGTGCTCCTTCAACCGCTCGGACATCGCTCCGTTCCCGGCACGCAGGCGCTTCCATGCGAGCAGACCGAGGGGCGCGGAGAATACTATCAAGCCCCGGCGAAGTCTATCGGGCCGCGCCGTCGTCGACCGGCGTGCCGTCCGGATGCAGCCAGCCCGACTCGCCGTCGGCGTAGAACTCGTTCTTCCAGATCGGCACGCGCCGCTTGATTTCGTCGATCACGTAGCGGCACGCCGCGAACGCCGCGTCGCGATGCGCCGCGCTCGCGCCCACCCACACCGCGACGTCGCCGATCGCGAGCGTGCCGACGCGATGCACGCAGGCCGCATGCTCGATCGCGTAGCGTTCATGCGCTTCGGCGACGATGCGCTCGCCCTCGGCACGCGCGAGCGCCGCGTACGCCTGATACGCGAGCCGCACGACGGGCTTGCCCTCGTTGTGATTGCGCACGCGGCCTTCGAACGTCACGCAGGCGCCCGCGCTCGCGCTGTCGAGCGCGCCCGCGAGCGCCGCAAGGTCGAGCGGCGCGTCGCTCAGGTCGAAGGCGCCGCTCATCCGCCCGACACCGGCGGCAGGAACACCACTTCGTCGCCGTCGGCGAGCGCCCGGTCCCACGTCGCGAACTGCCCGTTCACGGCCACGCGCAGACGTTCGGGCGCAAGCCCCAGACCATGGCGCGCGTCGACTTCCGCGTACAACGCGCGCGGATCGGCCGCCTGCGATTCCACCGCTTCGGCGTCGCGGCCGGCGCGGTCGCGCAATGATGCAAAATACAGGAGTTTAAATTTCATGACTTCGCTCCGACGTCGCGCCGTCCGCCGCTTTTCTCGATGAGGCGCACCTCGGCGATCACGATCTCGTGCGACAGCGCCTTGCACATGTCGTACACGGTCAGCGCCGCGACGCTCGCGCCCGTCAGCGCTTCCATCTCGACGCCGGTCTTGTGCGTCAGCGCGACCTCGCAGCGAATCGCCAGCTCGGTTTCCGACACGAATTCGACGGTGAAATCGCAACGCTCGATCGCGAGCGGATGGCAGAAAGGAATCAGTTCGTGCGTGCGCTTGGCCGCCATCGTGCCGGCGACGATCGCGGTATCGACGATCGCGCCCTTCTTGCCGCGCATGCCGGTGCGCAACAGTTCCGCGGCGACGTCGGGCGGAAACCGCACGCGCGCTTGTGCCACCGCGCGGCGCGCGGTGACGGCCTTGTCGCCGACGTCGACCATGCGCGGCCGACCTTCGGCATCGAGGTGCGTAAGGCTCATCTATCCTCCGATCGCGAACATTTCGACGCGATGATCGTTGCCGCGCGCGCGTTCGATCGCGCGGCGCTCGCTATAGCGGTCGTCGCGCGCGGCCCACAGACCCGCGACGGCCGCGCCGATCGCGTCGTCGCCGGCGCCGTCGCGCAACAGCGCGCGCAAATCGAAGCCTTCGTTCGCGAACAGGCAGGTATACAGTTTTCCGTCGGCCGACAGGCGCGCGCGCGTGCAGTCGCCGCAGAACGGCGCCGTCACGGAACTGATGAAACCGACTTCGCCGGCGCCGTCGTCGAACGCGTAGCGCTCGGCCACGTCGTGGCGCTGCGCGCGGTCGATCGCGTGCAGCGGCCAGCGTTCGCCGATGCGCGCGACGAGTTCGGCGCTCGGCACGACCTTGCCGCGCTCCCAGCCGTTGAGCGTGCCGACGTCCATGTATTCGATGAAGCGCACGACGTGCGGCGTGCCGCGAAAGCGCGCGACGAGATCGAGCACGCCGTCGTCGTTGATGCCGCGCATGACGACGCAGTTGATCTTGAGCGACGCGTAGCCCGCGCGTTCGGCGGCATCGATCGCCGCGAGCGCCTCATCGACCTCGCCGCGGCGGCCCGACAGCTGCCGGTAGATCGCCGGATCCAGGCTGTCGAGGCTCAACGTGATGCGCGACAAACCGGCCTCGCGCAACGCCTCGACGCTGCGCGGCAGCAAGGTGCCGTTCGTCGTCATCGCGATGTCGGCGATGCCCGGCACGTTGGCGAGCCACGACACGAGCTTCGGCAGCTCCCGGCGCAGCAGCGGCTCGCCGCCGGTCAGGCGCAGCTTGGTCACGCCGAGGCCCGCGAAGATGCCGGTGAGACGCACGATTTCCTCGAACGACAGGCGTTCGCGCTTGTCGAGAAACGGATGGTGCTCGGGATACTGGTCTTCGGGCAGGCAGTACGGACAGCGGAAATTGCAGCGGTCGACGACCGAAATGCGCAGATCGGTCAGCACACGACCGAACGCGTCGCGCGGCGGCGCATCGACCATCTGCAGCGGAATCGCGCGACTCACGGCGTGCGCGCCGCATCGGCCGGCATCGGCTCGCTCGCGCGCTTGAGCGCAACGCGCTCGCCGGGCTTCGCGACGCGATAGCCGCGACCGGCCATCGTCGCGCCGTCGGCGGCGCTGCCGTAGTGATACAGCACGAGCCGCGAGCGCAGGTCGAGCGGATACTCGCGCTCGATATCGTCGAGCCCGCTGTGCGACGGATTGCCGACGAGGCCGCAGTCGTGCGCGACGAGTTCGCCGGCGGCGGCGTAGCGGCTGAGCATTTCCGGTATCGGCCGCGTATCGCCGGTCCACACGAAGCTGCCGCGCAGCGCGAGCGCGAACGCGGTGTCGGGCGCGTGGTGGCGCGCCGCGAACACGTCGAACCACAGATCGTCGAGCCAGAAGCCGCGCGACACCGGCACAAGCCGGAACGCGTCCCAGAAATTCGCGCCGCCTTCGGCGAGCACGTTCGGATAGTCCGCGACGCGCGCGTGGAGCAGCGGCACGAGCGCCGCGTGCGCGAACACGCGGGTGGCGCCGCGCCGTACGGTATCGAAATACAGTTTGGTGAACAGCCGCTCGAAGCCGCCGACGTGATCCAGATGCGTATGCGTCACGTAGATCGCCGCGGGCGGCAGGCCGTACGCGTCGAGATAGCGGCTCAACGTCTCAGGGCCGCAGTCGATGAGGAGCATCGGTTCGCCGTCGCGCTCGATCACGGCGCCGGACGAGCCGAGCTCGACCGCCTGCGACGAGCCGACACCGAGAAAGCGCAGCGCGAGGTTCATGTGCGCACACCCCGCTCCGGCGCCCTTGCGGCGTCGGCGCGGCCCATGCGCTCGCCGTAGCCGCGTTCGAGCGCACTCCAACGCGCGTCGAGATCGCGCGTGCCGATCTTGGCGAGCGAACGCTTCAGGCGCTCGAGGTTTTCGCGCTGCCAGCCGCGTTCGGGCGCGCGCAGCTCGCCGCGATCGAAGTCGATCAGATACACGCGCTCGTCGGTCAGCATGATGTTGTGCGCATTGAGGTCGGCATGATACGCGCCGGCCGTGTGAAACTGCGCGATCGCCGTACCGACGCGCCCGAAGGCCGCGGCGTCGGCGCGCTCGGCGGCGAGCCGCTGCGCGAGCGTTTCGCTTTGTGGAATACGCCGCATCAGCAGATCGGCGCGATAGAACGGCCCGCTGCGCACGTAGCGCGCGGCAACCGGCACCGGCACCGGCAGTCCGCGCTCGGCGAGCGTCTGCAGCAGCGCGAACTCGGCAAACGCGCGCGTGCGCGCCTCGCCGGTCCACAGGTATCGGTCGCCGAGCGCGCGCGCGACGAGGCCGCCGCGGCGATAGTGGCGCAGTACGCATTCGCCGAACGGCGCGCTGACGATGAACGCCGAGCCGCGACCGCCCGCGGGCGTCGACGTGTCGCCGCCGGCACGCCACCAGGACGGCTCGAACCAGCCTTCCTGCGCTTGTGCGGCCAGCGACGCGTCGAAGAGAATCGCGCCTTGCGCCGTGATTTGTCGTTGCGCCTTGCTCATCGGGTCTTACATCGCGTCCACAGCGCGCATTTCAACCGAATTCCAGGCATTCGTCATGTCCCCACCGGCACCGCCCGCGCCCGAATCCCTGTGCCTGCTGCGTACGTCCGCGCTGGGCGACGTCACGCACGTCGTGCCGCTCGTGCGCACGATCGCGCGCGCGTGGCCGCAAACGCGCGTCACCTGGATCGTCGGCAAGCTCGAGGCGCGGCTCGTGGGCGACCTCGAAGGCGTCGAATTCGTGATTTTCGACAAGGCCAAAGGCTTCGCCGGCTATGCCGAACTGCGCCGCCGTCTCGCCGGCCGGCGCTTCGACGCGCTGCTGCACATGCAGGTCGCGCTGCGATCGAACCTCGTCAGCGCGCTCGTACGTGCGCCCGTCCGCATCGGCTACGACGCCGCGCGCGCGAAGGACCTGCACGGCCTGTTCGTCAACCGGCGCATTCCGGCGCGCGGCGGCGAACACGTGCTCGACGCGATCGGCAGCTTCGTCGAACCGCTGGGACTGAAACAGACCGACGTGCGCTGGGACATTCCGATACCGCCGGCCGCGCACGAATTCGCGCAGACGCACCTGCCGGGCGATACGCCGACGCTGCTCGTGAGTCCGTGTTCGAGCCATCGCCTGCGCAACTGGCGACCGGAGCGCTACGCCGCCGCGATGGATCACGCGGCGACGCGGCACGGCATGCGCATCGCACTGTGCGGCGGGCCGAGCGCCTACGAGCGGCAGTTCGGCGACGAGATCCTCGCGCGCGTGAAGCAATGCGCGCCGATCGATCTGATCGGCAAGGACACGCTCAAGCAGCTGCTCGCGCTGCTGCGCCGCGCGAGCCTGGTGCTGACGCCCGATTCGGGTCCGATGCACATCGCCAACGCGGTCGGCACGCCGGTGCTCGGCCTGCATGCGGCGAGCAATCCCGCGCGCTCGGGACCGTATTCGGACCGGCGCTGGTGCGTCGACCGCTACGACGACGCGGCACGCAAGTTCCGCGGCAAGCCGGCCGCGGAACTGCCCTGGGGCACGAAGATCGAACACGACGGCGTGATGGATCTCGTCGCGCTCGACGACGTCGTCGAGCGGCTGGACGCGTTCGCCGCTCAGTTGCGGTAGCCGTCAGGCCTTGTAGTTCTGATACGACTTCTCTTCGATCAGCTGCGAGCCGAGCTTGACGTTGATCTCGCGCTTGACCGCGGCGCGGTCGTCGTTCTGGAAATACACCGCGCGCGCCAGTTCGATGAATTCGGCGTCGAACGCCTGTGCTTTTTCCTTGAGACGGATGCGGTCTTCGATGTCCCACAGCGTCTGGTTGACGTGCTTCAAGCGCGCGCGCTCGTCGGCGATGTCGACGGCGCAGATCGGGTCGGCGGCCCAGATCGCGTTGAGGAGATCGAGCTCCTTGCGCACGTTCGCGAGCTTGGCGGGGTCGGCGATCCGTTCGGACTTGATCTCCAGGATCGTGATCTTGTCGATCAGTTCGCCGTGAGAGATCGGTGTGGTGATGAGGGACATGACGGCCTCGTCGTGACGGGCGCGCAGTGTAGCCGAGCGCGGGACGCGGAAAAACGAACGCCCCCGTCTGGCGGGGGCGTCCGGTACTGCTGGCGGAGAGGGTGGGATTCGAACCCACGGTAGACTTACGCCTACACCAGATTTCGAGTCTGGCTCATTCGACCACTCTGACACCTCTCCGAACCGTTGCCGCAACGGCGGTAAAGCCGCTGCGTCGGATTCGTCTCGCCGGGTCGTCGGCGAGGGCCGCGAATAATACGGGTAGCCGCGTCCGGATACAACGGGTCCGGGCGAATCGATGCAACGAACGTATCCGCGGCCCCGTACTTGCGAGCCGCCGCGAGAAGAACGTGCGGCAAGTCCGCGTTGCGGCTTGCCTTGCGACCGCGCGCGGCGGCATCCTATGGTCAGGTTCGTTTTTCGCATGCGCCGGCGTTCACATTGACGCCTTCGCGATGCGTTGGCGATGGCCACCTAAGGACCTGGACAGGCTTCGCGCATGATCGAATTCGGACACAGCTCGCACGTCGGCCTCCGGCGCGAGCACAACGAAGACACCTACTACGCCGATCCGGAACTCGGCCTGTGGCTGGTGGCCGACGGCATGGGCGGACACGAACACGGCGAGGTCGCCAGCGCGATCGCGCGCGACACGCTCGTCGACGAGGTGCGCAAAGGCACGCCGATCGGCCGCGCGATCCAGCTCGCGGACGAGGAAATCATCCGCCATTCGAGCCGGCGCGCCGAAGCGCTGCCGATGGGCACGACGGTCGCGGCGGTGCGCATGCACGGCGACGACTTCGACATGGCCTGGGTCGGCGACAGCCGCGTATACGTGTGGAACGGCGAACTGCGCCAGCTGTCGCAGGATCACTCGTACGTGCAGGAACTGATCGAACAGGGCGCGATCACGGCCGAGCAGGCGCGCACGCATCCGCATCGCAATGTCGTGACGCAGGCGCTGGGCGTGACCGATCCGCAAAGCCTGCGCGTCGAAACGATCAAGGGCACGTTGAAGCCCGGCATGCAGATTCTCTTGTGCAGCGACGGCCTGACCGAAGAAGTGGAAGACGCGAGAATCGACAAGGTGCTGGCACGCGCCGACCTGTCGGCGCAGGAATGCGTCGATCACCTGATACTCGCGGCGCTCGACGGCGGCGGGTCGGACAACGTCACGGTGATTCTGATCCGGCGGCGATAGCGGCTCGAGCCCTCTCTCCCGACCCCGTCGGGGGAGAGGGTTGGGTGAGGGGGCGACGCCGAGTGCTGCCTCGATCTAAACGAAGCACGATACGTCGCCCCCCTCACCCCAGCCCTCTCCCCCAAGCAAGCTTGGGGGAGAGGGTGCAAAGCGCTACGGCGCCGCGGCCCTCACCGCCTTGAGCGCGCTCTGGAAGCTCGCCATGGAATAGCTGTTCTCGTTCTTGAGCGTCGCGTACGCCGCGTCGAGCTTCGCCTTGAGCGCATCGGCCTTGCCCTTGTCGATCGCGCCGGAATTCTCGTAGGCGACGACCACCGACTGCGCCGCCATCACCGCCTGCTCGGCCGCGTCGTAGTCGCGGTATTCGCCGCGTGCGGCGTCCGCTTCGATGTCGGCGAGGATCGTCGTCAGGCTCGCCGCGTCGAACGATGCCGCGGCGACGCGAGGCACGAGTTCGTCCAGCGTCGCACGCAGGCGGCGCGCGGCCGCGAGCGTCGCGTCGCGGCTTTCCGTGGTGGCCCGGTGCAGCGCGCGCGTTTCGTCGAGCACGCGTTTGGCCGCCGTCTTGTCGACCGCGGCCAGCACGTGGCGGAACATCACGAGATTCGCGTCGTACAGGCGCACCACGCCGGGTCCCAGGCCGGTACCCTGGCGCGGCCCCCAGCTCTTGTCCGACATGCGCTTGTGGCAGGCATAACAATTGAACAATACCAGTTCGGGAAAAATCCCCTGCCAGCCGGCCTTGGGATCGGTCAGCTGGTCGATCAGGTTGGTCGCGGCGACGCCCTGACCGACCGCCCAGTCGCGCACGCCGTTCCATTCGCCCTTGCGCTCGATCCAGTCCTTGTCGATCGCGTAGTGCGGGCGACCGAGCCAGGTGAACGTGTCGAGTTCGAACGCGAGCCGCGGATGCCCCGCGCCCATGATCCGGTGCGTGATCATCCGGTCGCGCGTGCCCATGTGGCACGACAGGCACAGTTCGGCGCGCCTGACCGGATCTTCGGTCGGGTACAGCCCCTTGTCGACGCTGTCGGCGTGCTTGACCGACTTGTCCGCGTGCGAGTTGAGCCAGTTCTCGGCGCCGCCGTGGCACGCCTCGCAGCCGACGCCGTCGCTGAGCTGGAACCGCTCGCCCCGTCGGTCGGCCGCGATGTTGTCGGCGTGGCAGTCGAGGCAGACCTTCGCCTGCGTCGCCTCGCCGATGCCGAGTTTGCGCGCGATGTCCTTCGACGCCGCGTTCGACAGCGTCGCGTAGGCCTTCGCGTGCGGATCGGTTTCCTGCCAGATCGCAAACTCGTTCTGCTGCACGTGCGAGTCGCGAAATACCTGCGATGCACCGTGGCAGACGCTGTTGGAACAGCTCGCGACGCCCAGGTGCTTGTGCGCATAGATCGCGTCGACCGCCGTGGCGGCGGCAAACGCGGACCAGCAAAGCATGAATACTGCAACGATCCAGGTACGCAGTCTCATCGCCAAATCTCCCCAGTTCGGCGAACGCCCGGCGGCGGCTAGGCGTGCGGCCCCCTTATGCTACTGGAAATCGATGCAACCGGCTTGACGATCGACGCGCCGGCCGCGCGCGACTACGCCGCGTCGCTGCGCGGTTCGAGCCGGCGCCACACCGCGGCGCCCTTGCTCGCCTTGTCGATCGCGGCGATGCGCGCGTCGTGCGCGGCGAGTTCGTCGGCATTCGCGCAGCGAACGGCCAGCGCCGGGCGCTGCGCCGGACGCAGGCCGACGACGTCGCTGCGCGTCTCGACCGCGACCGGCTCGGACGCGAAGTCGAGCGCGCCCTGCCCGGCCGTCATCGCGAGATAGACGTCGGCGAGGATCTGCGCGTCGAGCAGCGCGCCGTGCAGCTCGCGATGGCTGTTGTCGATGTCCAGGCGCTTGCACAGCGCGTCGAGGCTGTTGCGCTGGCCGGGGAACATCTCGCGCGCCAGCGCGAGCGTGTCGAGCACGGTCACGTAGTCGGTGATGCGGCCGTACTGCGGCCCCAGCCGCGCGAGCTCGGCGTTCAGAAAGCCGAGATCGAATGCGGCATTGTGGATAATGAGTTCCGCGCCGCGGACGAATTCGATGAACTCGTCGACGACGTCGGCGAAGCGCGGCTTGTCGGCCAGGAACTCCGCGCTGATGCCGTGCACCGCCTGCGCGCCGGCGTCGATCTCGCGATCGGGATTGAGATAGCGATGAAACTGCCCGCCGCTGACGCGGCGCGACAGCAGTTCGACGCAGCCGAGTTCGATCAGGCGGTGGCCGCGCACGGCGTCCAGGCCGGTGGTTTCGGTGTCGAGGATGATCTGCCGCACTATGCGTTTCCTGTCTGGGTTACACCGGTCTGCGTGGCGGCCGCGATGCGGGCCGCTTCGTCGACGCGTTCGTTGTCTTCGTGACCGGAGTGGCCGCGCGTCCAGAACCATTCCACCTGATGCGGCGCGGTCGCCCGGATCAGCCGTTCCCACAGGTCCTGGTTCTTGACCGGTTTCTTGTCCGACGTGCGCCAGCCGTTCGCCTGCCAGCGCGCGACCCATTGCTGGATGCCCTGCTTGACGTACTGCGAATCGGTGGTGATGCGCACGAGGCACGGCCGCGTCAGCGCCTCGAGCGCGGCGATCGCGCCCATGAGCTCCATGCGGTTGTTCGTCGTGTCGGCGTCGGCGCCGGAAATCAGTTTTTCGATTTTTCCGTAACGCAGCAGCGCCGCCCAGCCGCCGGGACCGGGATTGCCCAGGCACGCGCCGTCGGTGAATACGTCGACCGTCTGCCGCTCGCTCATGCGGACGTTCTTTGCGTGCCCGACGCGAGCGCGCCGACGGCGCGCGCGCGCTGCGCGGCCTTGCGCGCGATCAACGTCGGCCCGAGCGAGCGCTTGCGCGCGAGCAGCAACCAGCTCGGCCGCAGCGGCGCCAGCGCCTTCTTCACGAGCGGCGGCGGCACGCGACCGCTCGCGTCCACACGCGGCCACAAAGGGCCCAGACGCCGGCACGCGTAGGTGTCGACGCCGGCGTCGGCGAGCGCTTCGCGCCAGATCCAGGCGGGATCGGACTTGAGCGCCGCGGCGCCGCGAAACTGCTGCCAGGCGATCCACGGCCGCCATGCGCCGAACGGCTGGAAGCCGAGCACCATGAGGATGCCGCCGGGTTCCACGACGCGTGCGATTTCGCTGCGGAACGCCTCGGGCTCGGCGACCGCCTCGGCCGCGTGCTGCGCCAGCACGAGGCGGAAGCTCGCATCGACGAACGGCAGGCTCGACGGCTCGCAGTCGACGTCGCCGGCCAGCCGCGACGGCGCCGCGACGTGCAACCGAACGAGCCCGCCGAGCATCGGAGCCGAAGGCGCTTCCGGGGCCGCGGCGTGCGCGCGCACGACGAGCCCCTGGCGGCCGAAGACGCCGGCGAGTTCCGGCGCGAGCGAACGCAGCTCGTCGCCGAGCAGGCGCCGCACGGCGTCGGCGGCAAACAGATTGGGAGCATTGTTCGACATGCGCGAACCGGCTGCGGTGATCTTGCGATTTTGCGCCAAAACCCCGGCGCTTGTCCGCGCCGGCCGTTCGTTAAGTCCGGTTAACGACGGTCGGCGAGCCGGTCAGTATAGTCCCGCTCCGCTCCCCAGCCGGTGCCGCGCCGTGCGACTGATCCCCGTACCCGCGTTCGACGACAATTATCTGTGGCTCGCCGTCGACGGCGACGGCGCCGCCGTGGCCGTCGATCCGGGCGCCGCCGAACCCGTGCTGGCCGCGCTCGACGCCCATGCGCTGACGCTGCGCGCGATCCTCGTGACGCATCACCACAACGACCACATCGGCGGCGTCGCCGACATCGTCGCGCGCCATCGCGTACCGGTGTACGCACCCGACGACGAGCGCATCGCGCTCGCGACCGCGCGCGTACACGACGGCGACCGGGTCGGCATCGACGGCTTCGCCGCGTCGTTCGACGTCATCGCGACGCCGGGCCATACGCGCAGCCACGTTTCGTACGTCGGCGACGGCGCGCTGTTCTGCGGCGATACGCTGTTCAGCGTGGGCTGCGGCCGTCTGTTCGAAGGCACGCCGGGTCAGATGCTCGCCTCGCTCGAACGCCTCGCGGCGCTGCCGCCGGAAACGGCCGTGTGCTGCGCGCACGAATACACGCTGTCCAACTGCGCGTACGCCGACACGATCGAACCGGGCAATGCCGCGCTGAGGCAGCGCATCGCCAATGTGCGCACGCTGCGGGCGCAGGTGCGGCCAAGCCTGCCGAGCACGCTGGCGCTGGAAGCCGCAACGAATCCGTTTCTGCGCGTCGACGCACCCGACGTCGTCGACTGGGGCATGCGCACGCACGGCATCGCAGCCGCCGACCGCGTCGCGCGATTCGCGGCGCTGCGCAGCGGCAAGGATCAGTTCCGGACGCCGGCGTCATGGTAGGCCGCCGTCACGCGAGATGTGCACGCACCGCGCTCGCCGGCACTCTGGCGCTGCTGCTCGGCGCCTGCGCGAGCACGCCGCCGCGCGATCGCGCGGCCGACGCGACGCCGTCGCTGCCGATCGATCTCGCGCCCACGCCGCACGAGGCCGTCCAGATTCCGCTCGCGCCGGTGCCCGATCTCGCACCGCCGGCGGCCATCGCGGCGCCCGTCGCGTCGCCGTGGGATCGCCTGCGCACGCGCTTTGCGATGCCGGGCTGCGAATACAGCCCGCAGGTGCAGCGCTGGGCGCGTACGTACACGCAAGGCCCCGACCGCTTCGCCGCGACGCTCAAGCGCTCGCTGCCGTTTCTGCTGCTCGTGCTCGACGAGCTCGAGCGCAAGGACCTGCCTGGCGAGTTCGCGCTGCTGCCGTACCTTGAAAGCCACTACGAACCCGTACCGAGCCGCGGCAACGCGCCCGCCGGCATGTGGCAGATCATGCCCGACACCGCGCGCCACCTCGGCATTCCCGTGTCCGCCGGTTACGACGGCCGCCTCGATGCCTGGGAGTCGAGCACCGCGGCCGTCGGCATGCTCAAGCGCTACCAGGACGAATTCGGCGACTGGCGCCTCGTCAACATGGCGTTCAACGCCGGCGAGTACCGCGTCAAACAGCTGCTGCGCCAGACGCGCGGCGCGCTGAGCCCTGCCGATCTCGCCAAGCTCAAGCTGTCGCCGATCACGCACGAGCATCTGGCCAAGCTGCTCGCGCTCGGCTGCGTCATCGACGATCCGGCGCGCTTCGGCGTCACGCTGCCCGAGCCCGACGCGAACGACTACCTCGAGCGCGTGCCGCTGACCGCGCCGCTCGACATCCGCGTCGCCGCGCGCCTCGCCGACGTGCCGGAAGAAACGGTCAAACGCTACAACGCGGGCCACCGCCAGACGCGCATGGCCAGCGACGCACCGCTGCACCTGATGCTGCCGCGCACCGCGGTGGCGCTGTTTCGCGAACGCTACGCGCAGCTCGCGCCGTCGCAGTGGAGCACCTGGGAAGCGGTGAAGCTGCGCGAACGGCGCGGCGTCTCCGATCTCGCCGGCAGCGCCGCGGTGCCGATCGACCTCGTCGGCGCCGCGAACGGCGTCGCCAACGATCGCGAGTTTTCGGCCGGCGCGACGGTGTTCCTGCCGTCAGCGCTCGGCCGCTCGATCGGCACGCCGCCGCCGGTGCCGATCATGCCGGGCGCCGTCGAGAAGACGTCCGACGCGGCTGCGACGACCATCACCGTCAAGAGCGGCGACAGCCTGTGGTCGCTGTCCAAGCGCCACAGCGTCAGCATCGCCGAGCTCAAGCGGCTGAACGGCCTCACCGACAAGTCGCCGCTCAAGCCGGGGCAGCGCCTGAAGCTGCGCTCGACGGGCGTGCAATAGCGCCGCCGAAACGAACGTGCGTTGGGATGCGTCGCCGGACGAATCGCTAGACTCCCGCCTTTGCTGGGGTTTCCACCGGAGGTTTTGCAATGGGATTTCTGCACGGCAAACGCGCGCTGATCGTCGGCATCGCCAGTCAACGGTCGATCGCCTGGGGCATCGCGAACGCGATGCATCGCGAAGGCGCGCAGCTCGCGTTCACCTATCAGAACGAACGGCTGCGCGACCGCGTCGACGAAGCCGCCGCGACGTTCGGCAGCAATATCGTGCTGCCGTGCGACGTCGCCGACGACGAGCAGATCGACAACCTGTTCGTCGACCTCGCCAGGCACTGGGACGGCTTCGACGTACTCGTCCACTCGGTCGGCTTCGCGCCGCGCGAGGCGCTGCAGGGCGGCTTTCTCGACGGACTCACGCGCGAGAACTTCGCGATCGCGCACGATATCTCGAGCTACAGCCTCGCCGCGCTCGCCAAGGCCGGCCGGCCGATGATGCAGGGCCGCGGCGGTTCGGTGCTGACGCTGAGCTATCTCGGCGCCGAGCGCGCGCTGACGAGCTACAACGTCATGGGTCTTGCCAAGGCGAGCCTCGAAGCGTGCGTGCGCTATCTCGCGTTCAACCTCGGTCCGGAAGGCACGCGCGTCAACGCGATTTCGGCCGGCCCGATCAAGACGCTGGCGGCGGCCGGCATCGCCAACTTCCGCAAGATGCTCGATCACGTCGAAGAACACGCGCCGCTGCGCCGCAGCGTGACGATCGACGAAGTCGGCAACGTCGCCGCGTTCCTGTGCTCCGATCTCGCCTCGGGCGTCACCGGCGAAATCACCTACGTCGACGCGGGTTACAACACGCTCGGCATGACCGGCATCTGACGCAAGGCTGCGATCGCTGCCGGGAAACCCCGCGAGCGATCGCTTTTTTCTCGTCGCCGACAAAGAAAAACCCCGCGGCAAGCGTCGCTCGCCGCGGGGTTTTCGTGTTCGCATCGACCGGGCTTACTGACTCGTCAGGCGCTCGTCGGCGATTTCGACGCGGATTTCCTGGCGCATCGATTCAAGGAACTGCAGCACGCCGGACAGACCCGCCTCGTTCTGCAGTTGCGAGAGCACCGCGGTGCGGCCCGCCTCGTCGACCTTCGACACGTCGCCCTCGTGCACCGCGTCGACCGCGACGAGCGCGTACGCACCGTCGGCCAGCGCGACCGAGGCGTACGCCGGCTTGCCTTCGGCCGGACGCGGCAGCTTGAACGCGGCCGTGACGAGCGCCGAATCGAGGTTTGCCGCACGGCGGCCGGTGCCCTTCGATTCGCTCGCCTTGAGCTTGAGTTCGGTCGCGATCGCATCGAGCGTCTCGCCCTTGTTCAGACGATCGAGCAGCGCGTCGGCCTGCTCCTTCGCCTGCTTGGCAAGGCTTTCGGCGACGAGCTTCGCGCGAATTTCCTCGCGCACGCTGTCGAGCGGCCGGGCTTCCGACGGCTTGTGCTCGGCGAGACGGATCAGCACCTTCTTGTCGCCGCCGATGTCGATCGCGTCGGAATTGGCGCCTTCGACGCGCACCGAGTCGGAGAACGCGGCCTTGAGCACGTCCGGGTTCGCGGCGATGCCGGCGCCGCCCTGGCGAGAGAACAGTTCGGTCTTCTTGACCGTCGAACCGATCGCCTTCGCGGCGGGTTCGAGCGACGTCAGATCGGACTGCGCGGCGTCGATCGCCTTGCCGGTTTCTTCGCTGACGCGGCGCTCGCGCTCGGATTCGAGCAGGTCCTTGCCGAGTTCTTCCTTGACCTCGTCGAACGACTTTTCCTTCTGCTCGCGCACGTCGCGCAGCTCGACCAGGTGGTAGCCTTCGCCGGAAAGTATAGGATCGGAAATATCGCCTTTTTTCAGCGAGAACAGCACCTGTTCGAACGCGGGATCGGTCACGCCCTTTTCGAGCCAGCCGAGATCGCCGCCCTGCGCCTTGGAGCCGAGGTCTTCCGAATTCTGCTTGGCGACGTCGGCGAACGCCTTGCCGCCCTTGATCTGCGCCGCGAGCTCCTGCGCCTTGGCCAGCGCCTTCTTCTGCGCGTCGGCGTCCGAACCCTTAGCCTGCACGAGAATGTGCGAGGCCAGACGCTGTTCCGGCGTGACGAACCGCGCTTTTTCCTTCTCGTAGCGCGCACGCAGCGTCGCTTCGTCCGGCGCGACGTCGAGCTTGAGCGCCGCGCCGTCGATCTCGACGTAGTCGAGCGACACGAGTTCGGGCGTCATGTACTGCGCGCTGTTCTGCTTGTAGTACGTCTCGATCGCGGCGTCTTCGATCTTGACGCTCTCGGCCGCCGGCTTGGCCAGCGTCAGCTGGCGCAGGTCGCGCGTCTGGTCGCGCAGCTTGATGAACGCGTCGATGTCGCGCGGCGTCACCGTGCCGAGCGAATTGAGCTGGATCGGCAACACGCGCCAGGCCATGTCGCGGCGCGTTTCGGATTCGTACTGGTCGGCCGTCTTGCGGATCGCGATGAGGAGCGACTTGTACACCGCGGGGTCGAACTTGCCGTCGGTCTGGAACTGCGGCACCGCGGCGATCGTGTCGCGCAGCTGCTTGTCCGTGACGTTGATGCCGTACTTCTCGTTCGCGACCACCCAGAGTTCTTCGTCGATCATCTGACGCAGAATCGCGCGCTTCGTCTCGGGCCGCTCGAAGATCGACACGTCGCCCTGGCCGCCCATGCGGCTAAGCATGTTCTGACGTTCGCGATTGAGACGCTCGGTGAACGCCTCCTGCGTGATCTCGTTCTTGCCCACCTTCGCAAGCCAGGTCTGGTTCTGCGCCTGGAAATACGATTCGATGCCGAAGAACGAGAACACGAAGATCAGCGCGCCGAGCACGATCTTCGCGATCAATCCGGACGTCTTTTCTCGCAATGCTTGCAGCATGATGCTTGCCTGAACTCGAAACGTGGACCCGCAGCGCGATCAATCGTTCGCTGCACCCGGCGCCGGCGTGAGACTGCGTCACCACGAACGGGACGCCTACGCGGCGCGCTGTAACCGCAATACTTCGGAACGCCTGCACGACGTTCCCTCACCACAAAAAACAAGGGCGCCTACGCGGGCGCTCCATTACCACAAAAAACAAGGGCGCCTACGCGGGCGCCCTTGGAAAAACTGGCGGAGTGGACGGGACTCGAACCCGCGACCCTCGGCGTGACAGGCCGATATTCTAACCGACTGAACTACCACTCCACGGCGTTGGTGGGTGCTGAGGGTTTCGAACCCCCGACCCTCGCCTTGTAAGGGCGACGCTCTACCGCTGAGCTAAGCACCCCTTGCTGAGCATCCCTGCCGGATACTCGGAAGGAACGTCTCAGCGCGAGCCGATTAGTTTAGGGCATCCTTCAGGGCTTTGCCAGCCTTGAACGACGGGTTCTTGGAGGCCTTGATCTTGATCGTCTGGCCGGTGCGCGGATTGCGGCCCGTGCGCGCGGCGCGCTTGCGCACGGCGAAGGTGCCGAAGCCGACGAGCGAAACGGTGTCGCCCTTCTTCAGCGCTTTCTTGATCACCTCGACCACGGCTTCGACGGCCTTGGCAGCATCGACCTTGGTCAGCTCGGCGGCATCGGCAACCGCACCCACGAATTCTGCTTTATTCATTTATTAATCCCTCTCGGAAACTGCGACCCGCAACGCGCGTTCTTCGGCGAAACGACTCTGTCCCTGGAACACCGGGTTCCACCGGGAAAGCGCGCTTCGCGAACCCCGTGATCGCCCGGACCTGTGCAGTCACTCGGACCACGTCGCAGCCTTTATACCAGCGGCCTTTGGGCCACGCAATATAAGGCGTGGCGCGCTTTTCCGGGGATTTACACGTTGTGACGGAGCTGTCCGAATGCGGCGCCGAACCTTGACACCACGCTGCAAACTTGCATCAAAAAAGCGCCGCATCGCTGCGGCGCTTTTCGTATTTTCGACGGTTTGCAGGGCTTGCGGCGCCGAGGCTGCCCCGCGCCGCAGACGCCGGTCAGTGCGGCCGGGCCGGCGACGGATCGGGCTTCTCGTCGCGCTTGACCTCGCCGGCGGCAACCGGCTCGTCTTCCTTGCGCGCGGGGCCTAGCGGCCGTTCGAGCGCGATGTCGAGCACCTCGTCGATCCAGCGCACGGCGTGTATTTCGAGCGAAGAAGTGACATTTTTCGGAATGTCCACAAGATCTTTCTTGTTTTCTTCCGGGATGATCACCGTCGTGATGCCGCCGCGATGCGCCGCGAGCAGTTTTTCCTTGAGACCGCCGATCGGCAGCACGCGGCCGCGCAACGTGATTTCGCCGGTCATGGCGACGTCCGAACGCACCGGCACCTTCGTCAGCGCCGACACCAGCGCCGTGCACATGGCGATGCCCGCGCTCGGGCCGTCCTTGGGCGTCGCGCCTTCCGGCACGTGCACGTGTATGTCGAACTTCTGGTGGAACTCAGGATCGACGCCGAGGCGATCGGCCCGCGCGCGCACGACCGACAGCGCGGCGTGGATCGACTCCTGCATCACGTCGCCGAGCTGGCCGGTGTGAATCAGCTTGCCCTTGCCCGGCACCACCGTGCCTTCGATCGACAGCAGATCGCCGCCGACCTGCGTCCAGGCGAGCCCGGTCACGAGGCCGACTTCGTTCTGCTGCTCGGCGCGCCCGAAAGTGAACTTCTGCACGCCCAGATACTGGTCGAGGTTCTCGGCGTTCACGACGGCCGGCGCCGGCTTGCGCTTGGCCGCCTTGGCCTTCGCCGGCGCCTTCTCGCTCTCCTTCAACGAGAGCTCCTTGACGACCTTGCGGCAGACCTTCGAGATTTCGCGCTCGAGATTGCGCACGCCCGATTCGCGCGTGTAGTAGCGGATCATGTCGCGCACGGCCGATTCGTCGACCGAGACTTCCTCGGGTTTCAGGCCGTTCGCCTTGATCTGCTTGGGCAGCAGATAGCGCTCGGCGATGTTGATCTTTTCTTCCTCGGTGTAACCCGGGATGCGGATCACTTCCATGCGATCGAGCAGCGGCGCCGGAATGTTCAGCGAGTTCGCCGTCGCGATCCACATCACCTCGGACAGGTCGAAGTCGACTTCGAGGTAGTGGTCGTTGAACGCCGAATTCTGCTCCGGATCGAGCACTTCGAGCAGCGCCGACGACGGATCGCCGCGGAAGTCCATCGACATCTTGTCGATCTCGTCGAGCACGAACAGCGGATTGCGCGTGCCGGCCTTGGTCATGTTCTGGATGATGCGGCCCGGCATCGAACCGATGTACGTGCGGCGATGGCCGCGAATCTCGGCTTCGTCGCGCACGCCGCCGAGCGACATGCGCACGAACTTGCGGTTCGTCGCCTTCGCGATCGACTGGCCGAGCGACGTCTTGCCCACGCCCGGCGGCCCGACGAGGCACAGGATCGGCCCCTTCATCTTGTTCACGCGCTGCTGCACGGCAAGGTATTCGAGGATGCGTTCCTTCACCTTCTCGAGGCCGAAGTGGTCGGCGTCGAGCACGTCCTGCGCACCCTTGAGGTCCTTGCGCACCTTCGTGCGCTTCTTCCACGGCGCGCCGACCAGCACGTCGATGTAGTTGCGCACGACGGTCGCCTCGGCGGACATCGGCGACATCTGCTTGAGCTTGTTCAGTTCGGTGCGCGCCTTGGTCTCGACCGGCTTGGGCATGCCCGCGTCGGCGATCTTGCGCGCGAGGTCTTCCAGCTCGTTCGGCGCGTCTTCGAGATCGCCGAGCTCCTTCTGGATCGCCTTCATCTGTTCGTTGAGGTAGTACTCGCGCTGGCTCTTCTCCATCTGCGACTTGACGCGGCCGCGGATGCGCTTTTCGATCTGCTGCACGTCGATTTCGCCGTCGACGAAGCCCATCAGCGCCTCGAAGCGGTCGCCGACGTCGGTCGTTTCGAGCAGGCGCTGCTTGTCGGCGAGACGGATGGACAGGTGCGCGGCGACGGTGTCGGCCAGGCGGCTCGGATCGTCGATGCCGGCAAGCGTCGTCAGGAGCTCCGGCGGCACCTTGCGGTTGAGCTTGACGAACTGCTCGAAGGTCTGCACGAGCGAGCGCGACACGACCTCGATTTCACGCTCGGTGCGCGTATACGCGGCATCCAGCTGGCGCACGTGGCCGACCATCACCTCGTCGCGTTCGCCGAACTTGATGATTTCGGCGCGCGCGGCGCCCTCGACCAGCACCTTGATCGTGCCGTCGGGCAGTTTGAGCAGTTGCAGCACCGAGGCGACCGTGCCGACCGAATACAGGTCGGCGTCGCGCGGGTCGTCCACGTCCGGGCTGCGCTGGGCGACGAGCAGGATCTGCTTGTCGCCTTCCATCGCCACGTCGAGCGCGCGTATCGATTTCTCGCGGCCCACGAACAACGGAATGACCATGTGCGGGTAGACCACGACGTCGCGCAGCGGCAGTACCGGCAATGCGGCGATGTCGGCGACGGAGGGCTTGTCGGATTTTTCCATGAAGCGGCTTCCTGGCTACGGCCCTGCGCGGGCCGAGGGAGTGTAGGCAGCCTGAAGTCAGGCCATGGCAACGTCAAGTGCGGCCGAGGTGAACGAATGCAAGAGACGTGCGCGTCCCGGTCGGGACGCACACGCCGTTGTCTTCAGACGCGCAGGAGAGTTACTCGGCGGCGCCGGCGGCGCGCGATTGCAGATTGCCGCGGTAGATCAGATACGGCTCGGCCTGGCCGTTGATGACGGCCTCGTCGACGACGACCTTGCTGACGTGCTCGAGCGACGGCAGCTCGTACATCGTGTCGAGCAGCACCTGCTCGAGGATCGTGCGCAGGCCGCGCGCGCCGGTTTTGCGCTTGAGCGCCTTGCGCGAAACCGCGGTGAGCGCTTCGGGGCGGAATTCGAGTTCCGCGCCTTCCATCTCGAACAGCTTCTTGAACTGCTTGACGATGGCGTTCTTCGGCTCGGTCAGGATCTTGACCAGCGCGGCTTCGTCGAGCTCCTCGAGCGTCGCGAACACAGGCAGGCGGCCGACGAACTCCGGAATCAGGCCGAACTTGACCAGGTCTTCCGGCTCGACGTCGGCGAGCACCTTGCCGACCGAATTCGTCGACTTCTTGCTGCGCACGTCGGCCGAGAAGCCGATGCCGGTCGATTCGCCGCGCTGCTGGATGATCTTTTCCAGGCCCGCGAACGCGCCGCCGCAGATGAAAAGGATGTTTTTCGTGTCGACCTGCAGGAATTCCTGCTGCGGATGCTTGCGACCGCCCTGCGGCGGCACCGACGCGACCGTGCCTTCGATCAGCTTGAGCAGCGCCTGCTGCACGCCTTCGCCGGATACGTCGCGGGTGATCGACGGGTTTTCGCTCTTGCGCGAAATCTTGTCGATTTCATCGATGTAGACGATGCCCGTCTGCGCCTTTTCGACGTCGTAGTCGCACTTCTGCAAGAGCTTCTGGATGATGTTCTCGACGTCTTCGCCGACGTAGCCGGCTTCGGTCAGCGTCGTCGCATCGGCGATCGTGAACGGCACGTTGAGAAGGCGCGCCAGCGTTTCGGCCAGCAGCGTCTTGCCCGAGCCGGTCGGACCGACCAGCAGGATGTTCGACTTGGCCAGTTCGACCTCGTCGCTCTTCTGCCGCGTTTCCAGGCGCTTGTAGTGGTTGTACACGGCGACCGCGAGCGTCTTTTTCGCGCGCGTCTGGCCGATCACGTACTGGTCGAGCACGTCCATGATCTCGCGCGGCTTGGGCAGGCGGCTGCGCGCGCTGGCGGCCTTTTCCTCAAGCTCTTCGCGGATGATGTCGTTGCACAGCTCTACGCACTCGTCGCAAATGAACACCGACGGACCGGCGATAAGCTTGCGGACCTCATGCTGACTCTTGCCGCAGAACGAACAGTAGAGAATCTTGCCACTGTCGCCCGAACGGCCTTGCCGGTCCTCAGTCATGCTGCTGTGCCTCAAAAACCCGGGATAACATATTCGTAATGGAGAATAGAACCCGCGACGCCCGCTGCGCAAGCAAACGGACGTGAACGGGTTCCTTGAATCGTGCGAAAGTACGCTGCGACGCGGTCAGCCCTTGATGCTCTCGACCGGACGCTTTTCCAGCACGGCGTCGATCAGGCCGTATTTCTGCGCGTCCACGGCGCTCATGAAATTGTCGCGATCGGTGTCGCGAGCGACGTTTTCGATCGGCTGGCCGGTGTGCTTGGCCATGATTTCGTTCAGGCGCTGGCGGATCGTCAGGATTTCGCGCGCGTGGATGTCGATATCCGACGCCTGGCCCGAGAAGCCGCCGAGCGGCTGGTGGATCATGACGCGCGAATTCGGCAGCGCGAAGCGCTTGCCCTTCGTGCCGGCGGTCAGGAGCAGCGCGCCCATGCTCGCGGCCTGGCCGATGCACATGGTGCTGACGTCGGGCTTCAGGAACTGCATGGTGTCGTAGATCGCCATGCCGGCCGTGACCGAGCCGCCCGGGCTGTTGATGTAAAGATTGATGTCCTTGTCCGGGTTTTCGGACTCGAGGAACAAGAGCTGCGCGACGACGACATTGGCCATGTAGTCGTCGACCGGACCGACCATGAACACGACGCGTTCCTTCAGGAGACGCGAGTAAATGTCGTAGGCGCGTTCGCCGCGGGAGGTCTGTTCGACCACCATCGGTACGAGGTTCAGATTGCGGATCGGTTCGTGCGGCATGACTGACTCCGAAGGGCGCCTTTGCCCCGGCCGGGGGCGAGATAACGGCCGGCTGCCGAGCTTAGCCCGCGCCTGTCCGGAAAGCGTAGCGGCGGGAGCGGCATCGAGCCGCTCTCGCCGCGCGATCGATCAGGCGACCGGCCGCATCACTTCGTTGAACGACAGGTTCTGCTCGGTGACCTTCGCGTTCGACGCGATCCACTCCGCGACCTGGTCTTCGATGACACGGCTCTGCAGCGCGCTCATCAACTGGGGATCGCGGTTGTACAGTTCAACCACCTGCTCCGGCTCCTCGTAGGTCGAGGCGATCGTGCTCAGCGTTTCGGCAACGCGGCGCGAATCGAGGCGCAGGTCGTTCTGGCGCGCGATCTCGCCGAGCAGCACGCCGGCGGCGACGCGGCGGCGGGCGATTTCGACGTAGGCTTCCGGCGCGATGTTGACGCTCTGGCCCTGCTGGCGGGCCTGCGCTTCGGCCTGACGCGCCAGCGCACCGGCTTCGCCGTCGACCATGCCGCGCGGCAGTTCGATGTCGGCGTAGGCGGCGACGAGCTTTTCGACGACTTCGTTCTTCAGACGCGCCAGCAGCGTGCCCTTGAGCTCGCGCTCGAGGTTCGCCTTGACGTCGGCGCGGAACTTGTCGAGGCCGCCGTCGCCGATGCCGAAGCTCGCGTAGAAGGTTTCGTCGAGCGGCGGCAGTTCCGGCGCCTGCACGCGCACGATCTTGAGCGCGACGTCGGCGGCCTGGCCGGCCAGCTTTTCGTTACGGAAATCGGCCGGGAACGTGACCTTGACCGTCTTCTCGTCGCCGGTCTTCATGCCGACGAGGTTGTCTTCGAGTTCCTTGAACAGCGCGCCCGACCCGATCACGGTGCCGACGCGGTCGACGCCTTCCTCGGGGAAGCGATAGCCGTCGGTCTGCGCGGAGTATTCGAACAGCGCCATGTCGCCGGCGGCCGCTTCGCGCTCGACCGGCTGCCAGGTGCGGCGCTGCTGGCGCAGCGTTTCGATCATGTGGTCGACGTCGGCGTCGGCGACCGAGGCCGTCGCGCGCGTGACGTTCAGCGCCGAGACGTCGATCTTGCCGATGTCCGGCATCACTTCGAACGTCGCGGTGTATTCGATCTCGCCGTTGCTCGGCACGCCGGTCGTATCGACCGACGGCGCCATCGCCGGACGCAGCTTCTGGCTGTCGAGCGCGTCGGACAGCGTCGCGCGGATGATCTCCGACAGCGCCTCGCCGCGAATCTGCGCGCCGAAGCGCTGCTCGATCACCTTGCTCGGCACCTTGCCCGGACGGAAGCCGTTCAGGCGGACGCTGCGGCCCATCTCGGCGATACGCGAACGCACCTGGGTGTCCAGCTGCTCGGCCGGAAACTTCACGGTGAGCTTGCGCTCGAGTTTGCTGACGTTTTCTACGGAAACTTGCATGCTTGCTCCTCGAACGGCGATAGACCACGCACCGGCCCTTACGGCGGCTACGCGGTCGAGAAATCGTCTGGTGCGAAAGGAGAGACTCGAACTCTCACGGGTTGCCCCACTGGAACCTAAATCCAGCGCGTCTACCAATTCCGCCACATTCGCCCGTAACCATGATCCTACCGAACCCGGTTTCGTCTGCTTTGCGGAAGGCCACGTGAGGTGAGGATCGAAGAGTGGTGGGCCGTCAGGGACTCGAACCCCGAACCTACGGATTAAGAGTCCGCTGCTCTACCAATTGAGCTAACGGCCCACACTGAAACTGGGGTGGAAGACGGGATTCGAACCCGCGACCCTCGGAATCACAATCCGATGCTCTAACCGGCTGAGCTACATCCACCACAAACTAACGATCGCATTGGCGCGCCCGACAGGACTCGAACCTGCAACCGTCGGCTTAGAAGGCCGATGCTCTATCCGGTTGAGCTACAGGCGCAGTCACTGGCTTGCACGCTGGTCGGGGTAGAGGGATTCGAACTCTCGACATCCAGCTCCCAAAGCTGGCGCTCTACCAGGCTGAGCTATACCCCGCTCGTTTCGGACCTCGACCACTCGCGGCATTCCCAAAGAACGGGGGATGTTACGAGTGCGCTCGGGGATCGTCAATCGGTGACCCGTCAATCCGACACGACACGCGGCAAAACAGCAGCAGACCCAACGCGATGCTAAGACCGTAAATCTCGCCACAACATCGGATGATGCAAAAAGCATCTGCTTCAAAAAAATGGCGCGCCCGGAAGGATTCGAACCTCCGACCACCAAGTTCGTAGCCTGGTACTCTATCCAACTGAGCTACGGGCGCGCACTGAACCTTGCTTCCTTGCCGCAACGATGCATCCGTTCTCGCATCGTCCGCCGTGGCGTTGCCGCCGCGACGAGAAGCGGAATTATTCGGATTTGGACCGGGGTCGTCAATACGTTTGGGACGGTTTCGTGAAATTTTTTTGTCAGACGCGGTCGACGCGGGCCGCCGACCGGCCACCGGCCGCTTCTTGTTTACAGGTTCACAAGTGAATTCTCACCGCCGCCCGGCCCGCTCCGCTTCGACCAGCGCCGCGAGTTTGCCGAGCGACATGCGCCAGCCCGCGTCGTTGTCGGCCGGCGAAACGCCGGGCGGCAGCCCGCGATGCTCGGCGTGCAGGTCGGTGCCGCCGCCGCGCGCGTCGGCGAGCGCGTAGACCACCGTCATCTCGCCGCGCATCGCCGGATCGTCCGTTTCGAATTCGAGCGTCTGGACGACGCGCTCGCCCGGCACGAGCGCGACGAAACGGCCGTGAAAGGTGTCGGTGTTCGCCTGCGTCTTGCCAGCGGCGTCAGCCGCGTCGTACGTCAGCGAGATGCAAATCACACCACCTTCGCGCGCGTCGAACGCGTGCACGGTGCTGGTCATGCCGTCGGGAACCATCCAGATCGCGACGGCGCGCGCGTCGACGAGCGCGCGATACACCGCCGTGCGGGGCGCGTCGACGTGCTGCGTGAGGCGGGTCGTGCGCATCGCCGCACGTTACCACGCGATGCGCGATGCAACGAACGCAAATCTACAATCGCGTCGTCGGCGGTTGCGCCGTGCGTGGAGACGACGATGAAGGCCTGGCTGTTTCTCGCGGTATCGATCGTCGCCGAAGTCGTCGGCACCGCGGCGCTCAAATCGAGCGAAGGATTCACTCGGCTGGCGCCCTCGGCGATCGTCATTGCCTGCTACGGCGTCGCGTTCTACTTCCTGTCGCTGACGCTGCGCTGGATACCGGTCGGCGTCGCCTATGCCGTGTGGTCCGGTGCCGGCATCGTGCTGATCGCGACGATCGGCTGGCTCTTTCTCGGACAGCGGCTCGATGCCGCGGCAATCGCCGGCATGGCGCTGATCGTGGCCGGCGTACTGGTGATCAACGTGTTTTCAAAAGCCGCGGGGCATTGAAATCGCCGGCTTCGGGCGCCACGCAACGGCATTGCGATCGCGAGCCGCGGTCGCTGCATTCTTTCCACAACCACCGTCAGGAACTCTCGTGACCGTATCCCTCTATACCGCCAGCGTCCCCGTGTTCGACCAGATGCTCGGCAGCCTCGGCGACCTGCTCGGCAAATCGCAGGCCCATGCCGCCGAGAAGAAAATCGAACCGGCGGCGTTACTGCAGGCACGACTGTTTCCGGACATGTTCGCGCTGACGCGCCAGGTGCAGATCGCCTGCGATTTCGCGCGCGGCGTCTCGGCACGCCTGGCCGGCGTCGACGTACCGAAGACCGAAGACAAGGAAACGTCGTTCGAAGAACTGCAGGCGCTGATCGCCCAGACCCGCGCGTTCATCGGCAGTCTTGCGCCGGCGCAGTTCGAAGGCGGCGAAGCCCGCGAGATCGTTACCCGCCCCGGCACGCCGAAGGAGAAGCGCTTCACCGGCAGCGCCTACCTGCTCACCTACGGGCTGCCGCAGTTCTTCTTTCACGTTACGACGGCGTATGCGTTGCTGCGCCACAACGGTGTGGAAATTGGGAAGAAGGATTACATGGGGTTGAAGTAGGCGGTATCGGATCGCTCGAAAAGCCGGAGCGTCGAGGATCCGCTTCGCTTCCGAAAGGACAACGAGGATTGACGCGTTTGAAAGCCGCGGTCCGGTCGCTCGACGCAACCTGAAACTCCGGGATTGTGAAGCCCATCCCTGGGCTTCACCCGGCGTGCGGAGCACGCCGGGCCGGCCATTCGGCCGTCCGGATTCGTTCCCGACGAATCCGTCGAACCGTTCGTTCGTGCCGAACGAACGGTTCTCCACCCTCTCTGCGCCACTGCTGCAGCCGAAAACAAAAAAGGACCCGACGGGTCCTTTTTTGGGCTGCAGCAGTGGCGGAGAGAGAGGGATTCGAACCCTCGATAGAGCTTTTGACCCTATACTCCCTTAGCAGGGGAGCCCCTTCGGCCTCTCGGGCATCTCTCCGGGTATCTGGCTTGCGCGGCCGTCGCGCGTTGAAGCGGGGGCGGCGTCGGCAAGGCGCGGAAGAATAGCGGCTCGCCGACGATCGGTAAAGCCCGAATCAGGATTCCGTGCCCGACGAACCGGCGCCGGGTTCCTGCTCGCGCTTGATGCGCTGGTAGATTTCTTCGCGATGGACTGCCACATCTTTCGGCGCGTTGATGCCGATACGCACTTGGTTGCCCTTTACGCCAAGTACGGTGACCGTTACTTCGTCTCCGATCATCAGGGTCTCTCCGACCCGGCGAGTCAGAATCAGCATCTTCTTCTCCTTTCGCCTCTGTCCCGGCCTACATCCTGGCAGCCGCTTCAGCGGATGCTAACTTT
The DNA here is from genome assembly GCF_025717065.2 of Tahibacter soli. Lineage (GTDB taxonomy): Bacteria > Pseudomonadota > Gammaproteobacteria > Xanthomonadales > Rhodanobacteraceae > Tahibacter > Tahibacter soli. Next base: position 423,545 of record NZ_JAOVZO020000020.1, read on the forward strand.
CGGACCTTCGGACAGCTTCGCACGGCTGGTCTCGCGGCCCTCCCCTGTTTTCTTTTTTGTATCGTGCAATCGCGTCGCACGACATCATGTCCACCGGTGTAATCGCAGGTGTCGGGTCGACATGAGCACCCGATACTAACGGAGCACTCCGGGTCACGCAATTGAAGCCGCGCATGACTTTCGGCAGGGCGAAGCCCCTGTCCGCGGGCTTCCGTACCGATAAGTACGGAACGATTCGGCACCGCATCCGAAATCGCGCCGAAAAGTATCGAAATCGTCATGTTCCGGCAGACAGCTCGCGACGCGCTCGTCCCGCGAACGTCCGCCGCCATCGAAAGACGCGCCCGGGACGAGCGACCGGACGCGCAGCCGCGACGCATCGCGGCTGCGATGTCCACCGGTCAATGCAGCTGCTGCTCGACCCAGCCGCGCACGCCCGCGAGAATGCGCGGGAACTCCGGCGTGTCTTCGCCGCCGCCCTGCGCCATGTCCGGACGTCCGCCGCCCTTGCCGCCGATCTGCCTGGCGATGTAGCCGACGAGGTCTCCAGCTTTCACCTTGCCCTGCGCCGCGCCCTGTACGCCGGCGACGAGCGCGATCTTGCCCTCGGCGCCCGATGCGAGCAGGACGATGCAGTCGGCGAGCTTCGCCTTGATCTGGTCCACGCCTTCGCGCAGTCCCTTCGCGTCGAGTCCGTCGATGCGCGCGGCGACGAGCTTGACGCCGCCGACATCGTCGGCCGTGCCGGCCAGCTCCGCCGTCGCGGCGCCGGCCGCCTTCGCCTTGTACGACTCGAGTTCGCGTTCGAGCTTTTTGTACTTGTCGAACAGTTGACGCAGCTTGTCGGTCACTTCGCCGCCGCTCGCCGACAACAGGCCGGCCACTTCGCCCAGCCGCTGCTCTTCGTCGCGCACGAACGCGAGCGCACCGGCGCCGGTCGTCGCTTCGATACGGCGGATGCCGGCGGCGACGCCGCCTTCGGACAGAATCTTGAACAGGCCGATGTCGCCCGTGCGCGACACGTGCGTGCCGCCGCACAGTTCGGTCGAGAACTCGCCGAACTTCAGAACGCGCACGTGCTCGCCGTATTTCTCGCCGAACAGCGCCATCGCGCCGAAGTCGATCGCGTCCTTGTACGCCATGTTGCGCACGTCGGCCGCGGCGTTGCGACGAACCTCGGCATTGACCATGTCCTCGATCGTGCGCAATTCGTCCGCCGTCATCGGCTGGAAATGCGAGAAGTCGAAGCGCAGGCGGTCGGGCGCGACGAGCGAGCCCTTCTGCGTGACGTGCTCGCCGAGCACCTTGCGCAGCGCCGCGTGCAAGAGGTGCGTCGCCGAGTGATTGAGCACGGTCGCCTGACGGCGCGCCGCGTCGACCGCGCCCTGCATCGTCGCGCCGACGCGCAGCGTCGGGCCGTTCCAGCGCCCCACGTGCGAATGGAACGCGCCCGCGAGCTTGATCGTGTCGCGCACCGTGAACGTGCCGCCGTTCGCGCGCAGCACGCCGGTATCGCCGACCTGGCCGCCGGACTCGGCGTAGAATGGCGTGCGATCGAAAATCAGGCCCGCCTCCTCGCCGTCGCCGAGTTCGTCGACGAGGCGCGATCCGCGCACGATGCCGACGAGCTTGAGATCGTCCGCCACGAGCGAGTCGTAGCCGAGAAAAGCGGTCGCCGGCAGCTGCTGGATCGCCTCGGCCGACAGCATCGCCTTCGTTTCGAACTGGCTCGCGCCGCGCGCGTCTTCCTGCTGCTTGCGCATCGCGCGGTCGTAGCCGTCCATGTCGACGGTGAGGCCGCGTTCGCGGGCGATGTCGGCGGTGAGGTCGACCGGGAAGCCGTACGTGTCGTACAGGCGGAACGCGTCGGCACCGGGAATCGTCGCCGTGCTCTTCGCCGCCACTTCCTCGAACAGCTTCATGCCCTTGCCGAGCGTTTCGCCGAAGCGCTCTTCTTCGGTCGCGAGCGCGCGCTCGACGAGCTCGCGCTTGGCGACGAGCTCGGGATACGCATCGCCCATCACGGCGATCAGCGCGGCGACCATCTTGTGGAAGAACGCGCCGCGCACGCCGAGGATGTAGCCGTGGCGCAGCGCGCGCCGAATGATGCGGCGCAGGACGTAGCCGCGGCCTTCGTTCGACGGCAGCACGCCGTCGACGACGAGGAAGCTGCACGCCCGGATATGGTCGGCGATCACGCGCAGCGACTTGTTTTCGAGGTCGCTCGTGTTCGTCAGCGCGCCGGCCGCGCGAATCAGGTGCTGGAACAGGTCGATCTCGTAGTTCGAATGCACGTGCTGCAGCACGGCCGAGACGCGCTCAAGGCCCATGCCCGTGTCGACGCACGGCGCGGGCAGCGGCGTCAGCGTGCCGTCGGCCGCGCGGTCGAACTGCATGAATACATTGTTCCAGATTTCAATAAAGCGATCGCCGTCTTCGTCCGGCGATCCCGGCGGGCCGCCCGGAATGTGCGCGCCGTGGTCGTAGAAGATTTCCGTACAGGGACCGCACGGGCCGGTGTCGGCCATCTGCCAGAAATTGTCCGACGCGTACGGCGCGCCCTTGTTGTCGCCGATGCGGATGATGCGGTCGGCCGGCAACCCCACCTCGCGATGCCAGATGTCGAACGCTTCGTCGTCGGTGTGGTAGATCGTGACGAGCAGGCGGTCCTTCGGCAGTCCCCACACGCCGGTCAGCAGTTCCCACGCGTAGGTGATCGCGTCGCGCTTGAAATAGTCGCCGAAGCTGAAATTGCCGAGCATCTCGAAGAACGTGTGGTGGCGCGCGGTGTAGCCCACCTGGTCGAGATCGTTGTGCTTGCCGCCCGCGCGCACGCAGCGCTGCGACGACACGGCGCGCGTGTAGCTGCGCTTCTCCGAGCCGAGAAACACGTCCTTGAACTGGACCATGCCGGCGTTGGTGAACAAGAGCGTCGGGTCGTTGCCCGGCACGAGCGAGCTCGAAGGCACGATTTCGTGGCCCTTGCTCTTGAAGAAGTCCAGAAAACTCTGGCGGATTTCGGCGCTGGTCTTCATAAGTCGTCACATCGGTGCGAAAACGGCGGACACGCCGACGCGACGACGAACTGCGGCCGATCCGATCGGAAAGCTCAATCGAAATCGTCGGCGGAGTCGTCCACGTCTGCGGCGTGGGTAATGGCTCTTACTGTGGCGGCATCAAAGCCGCGGCGCAAGAGGAAGGCGGCTCTGCGCGCCGTTTCCTGGCGGTCGGCCGCGGGTTTGGCGCCGTAGCGGCGCTGGTATTGGCGGCGCGCGGAACCGGTCCAGTCGGCATCGACCTCGTCGAGCGCGGCGCGGCAGGCGTCGTCGTCGAGGCCGTGCGTGCGCAGTTCGGCAAGGATGCGCCGGGGTCCGTGCCCCTGCATGTAGCGCGTCCGCGCGAGGCTGCCGGCGAAGCGCTCGTCGTTCTGGAACGACAGTTCCTGCAGCCGGTCGAGCGCCGCGCCGGTTTCGTCCGACTCGTAGCCCTGCCGGTCGAGCTTGCGCTTCAGTTCCTTCGCCGACTGCTCGCGGCGCGCGAGCAGGCCCAGCGCCTTGTTGAAGGCGCTGGGCTGCGGTTTTTTCGGTGAGTCGTCGTCGTCGGAACGGCGTCGCATGGCCGTGTCCTACGCGATCACGCCTCTTCTTCGGCTTCGACGACCTTCGCCGGGCCCGGCTTGCGCTCGGGAATCAGCTTCGCGCGCAGCTGTTCTTCGAGCAGCGCCGCGGTCTGGCGGTGTTCCTTGAGGAAATTGCGCGCATTGTCCTTGCCCTGGCCGATGCGCTCGCCGTTGTAGCTGTACCATGCGCCGGATTTTTCGACGAGCTTCGCGTCGACGCCCATGTCGATCAGCTCGCCCTCGCGGCTGATGCCCTCGCCGTACAGGATTTCGGTGAACACCTGTTTGAACGGCGGCGCCATCTTGTTCTTGACGACCTTGATCTTCGTCTCGTTGCCGATGATCTCGTCGCCCTTCTTGACCGAACCGATGCGACGGATGTCCAGGCGCACCGACGCGTAGAACTTGAGCGCGTTGCCGCCGGTCGTCGTTTCCGGATTCTGGCCCGGCATCATCATGCCGATCTTCATGCGCAGCTGGTTGATGAAGATCACGAGGCAGCCGGACTTCTTGATCGTGCCGGTGAGCTTGCGCAGCGCCTGGCTCATCAGGCGGGCCTGCAGGCCGACCTGCATCTCGCCCATTTCGCCTTCGATTTCGGCCTTCGGCGTCAACGCCGCGACCGAGTCGATCACGACCATGTCGACCGCGGACGAACGCACGAGCATGTCGGTGATTTCCAGCGCCTGCTCGCCCGTGTCGGGCTGTGACACCAGCAGATCGTCGACGTTGACGCCGAGTTTTTCGGCGTAGGTCGGATCGAGCGCGTGCTCGGCGTCGACGAACGCGGCGGTGCCGCCGGCGCGCTGGCAGCTCGCGATCGCCTGAAGGGTCAGCGTCGTCTTGCCGGACGATTCGGGCCCGTAGATTTCGACGACGCGCCCGCGCGGCAGGCCGCCGATGCCGAGCGCGATGTCAAGCGCGAAGGAACCGGTCGAAACCACGTCGACGGGCTCGTTGACGCGATCACCCATGCGCATCACGGTACCTTTGCCGAACTGCTTTTCGATCTGGCTCAGTGCCGAAACGAGCGCCTTGCGCTTGTTCTCATCCATTGTTGCATCCTCGTCTGTGTGCATAGCGCCGCGAAGTATCGCGTCCGCGATTCTCACGGATCGAGACGGATCGGCGGGAATCGGCGGAGTTCGCCGCGGGAACGAAACGAATTATTTCATAGCGGCCCTGGCGCCGCATGGGCGAATCGCCGCGTCAAACGCTCAGAATCTTCTGAATGCCGACGAGCGCGGCGGCAACGGTCTGGCGCCGCACCGCCTCGCGGTCGCCGTCAAAATGGAACATTTGCGCATGCGCGTAGCCGCCGCGCCGCTTCCAGCCTATCCACACGGTGCCGACCGGCTTGCCCGGCGTCGCTCCGCCGGGTCCGGCGATGCCGGTGACGGCGACCGCAACCGACGCACCATAGCGCGCCAGCGCGCCGGACACCATCTCGACGACGGTCTCCTGGCTCACCGCACCGGTGCGTTCGAGCGTATGCGGGTTGACGCCGAGCAGCGCCTCCTTCGCCTCGTAGCTGTAGGCGACGAGACCCGCCTCGAACCATGCCGAGCTGCCCGGAATGTCGGTCAGCACCTTGGCGATCCAGCCGCCGGTGCACGATTCGGCGGTCACCATCATCTGGCCGCGCTGCTGCAAGGTCTGCGCGACGATTTCGCCGAGACGCACGAGTTCCGCGTCGTCCGGCGCCAGGGGATTGTGCATTGCGTGTTCCATCGAACTCCCTTTCTAGCACGATATCGCGCAACAGTCTGCCGGCGGACATCGGCGCCGCCGCCGGAAAACCAAGAGGCTTGCGACCTTCGTCGCGGACGTGTTGACTGCACGCAGGTCCGATCGCGGAGACGTTCGATATGTGCAGGGTCTTGCGCGCGGCGTTCGCCGCGCTGGTCGGTTTCGCCGCGACGTCGCACGCGGCTGCACCGCCGCTCGCGTCGGAGGCGCGGCTGCCGCAGTCGATCACCGTCGCGCAGCGCTCGACCACGCCGCTCGCGGCGATGGGCCTGCCGCTCGCGCTGTCGATCGGCGACGTCACCGGCGGCGAAGTGCTCACGCGCGTCGCGACGACCGACGGCGTCGACGTGTTCGGCCCGCGCATCATGCGTGCCGGCGAGCGCGCATCATTCGACGCCGCCGGCCGCAAGCTCACGCTGACGCTGGTCGCGCTCGACAACGCGCTCGTCGGCGAGGACTACGCGACGTTCACGGTCGCCGCCGCGGCGGCGCTGTCGGAAACCGAGAAGATCGAACGCCTGCTCGGCGCGATCGAAGCGCTGCCGGATGCGCGCTTCGTGCGCAACGGCAACGACCATTCGCCGCAGGAAGCCGTCGCGCACCTCAGGCGCAAGTGGAAGGCGGCGGCGGGCCGTGCGGACGACGCGCGGCGCTTCGTCGACGAGCTCGCGTCCACGTCGTCGACGAGCGGCAAGCCGTACGAAATCCGCTACGCCGACGGCCGCACCGCGACGGTACGCGACTTTTTGCTCGGCGAACTGGCGCGGCTCGAACAGCGCTGAAGCGCGGGCGGCGCAGCGCCGGTGTCTGACCCGCATGTGAGAGGAACCGTTCGCTCGCGGCACCTCGAACGTATCGCCGCAACGCATGGACAGGGGACCGCCATGAATCATGCAACGCTGCTCGGCGCGATGCTGTCGCCCGCACTGCTCAACCATCCGGGGCCGGCGCAATCGCCGCCCGCGCCCGCCGTGCACGGCGACGCCGAATACGCGGTGCGCTGGCGGCCCGGCGGCGACATCGCGGCCGAACTTGCGGACACGATCGCGCGCCTGCGCCGCGACGACGCCGCGGCGGCGACGCTGCCGCCGGCGAAAAATTTCTCGATCGCGTACTACGACGTGGCGCCGGCCGCGTGGCCCGACGGCTACGCGGCGAGCCTGCGCGAACGCGTGGAGAAAAAGAACGGCAAGGAAGACGTCGAGCTGACGTACAAGGTGCGCGGCCCCGCGCCGCTGCCTTCGCCGTTTCCGACGGTGCCCGGCAGCGGCCTGGCGAATGTCGACCGGCAGGAGGAAACCGATGTCACGGTCGTCGCCGCGCGCGACCGGTCCGTGCGCAACGCATCGATCAGCTGTTCGATCAAACCGAAGAAGGTCGACATCGTGCCCGAGCCGTTCGCGACGATGTCGGGCAAGCGCCCGTGCACGATCGCGATGACGCGCTACAAGCTGCCGTGGAAAGCGGCGCGGCCGGACGACGAGACGAACGGCCGCGAAGACCTCAAGATCGAAACGTGGACGTTCGCGACGGCGAGCGGCGCGCACCGCGCGCTGATCGAGGTGTCCTGGAAGGGGACGACCGATCCGCGAGACGAGGACGCGTTCCGCGCCGCCGTGCAGCCGCTGATCGATCGCCTGCCGGACGGCGTGCCGCCGAGCAAGGAGCGCACGGCGGCGGAATGCGACGCCGACACGTGGACGCCGTGAGCACGCCGCTTACGCGCCGGGCCAGAGCCGCAGCGCGACGAACGCCGTGATCGCCGCGAAGGCGGCCGTCAGCGGCGCGCCGACGCGGAAGAAGTCGCCGAAGCGATAGCCGCCCGGTCCGTACACGAGCAGGTTGCCGTGGTGCCCGAGCGGCGTCAGGAACGCCGCGACCGCGCCGATCGCGAGGCTTGCGACCAGCGCTTCGGGCGCAACGCCGAGCGGCTGCGCCATGCGCGCGGCGATCGGCGCGAGCAGCACGACGGTCGCCGCATCCGACAGCACCTGCGTCACGATCGCGCCGGCGCCGAATACGAGTACTAAAATCCAGAAGGGAGAAAACTGGTCGAGCAGCGGCGCGAATGCTTCGGCCGCGAGCGTCGTCAGGCCGGTCTGTTCGAGCGCCGCGCCGAGCGCGAGCGCGCCGGCGATGAACACCACGACGCGCAGCTCGAGCGCCGCGTACGCCTCTTCGGCCGACAGGCAGCGCGCGAGCACGACACCGATCGCGCCGGCGAGAAACGCGATGTGCACCGGCAGGAGTTCGGTCGCCGCCGCGACGACGCTCGCCGCGAGCACGCCGAGGGCCCACCACGCGCGCGAGCGGCGCAGGCGCTGCGCGCCGAACGGCAGCGCCATCAGAAATTCGCGCTGCGCGCCGAGCGCGGCGATCTGCTCGGGTTCGCCCCACACCACCAGCGTGTCGCCGGCGCGCAGCTGCGCGCTCGCGAGTTCACCGCGCACCCAGCCGTCACGGCGCCACAGGCCGACGACGATCACGCCGAAGCGGCGCCGGAAATCGATCGCCGACACCGCGCGCCCGACGAGCCACGAATGCGGCGCGATCACGACCTGCGTGAGCCGTTCCTCGCCGAAACGGTCGGTGGCGTTCGCGTCGCCGGGCTCGCCGTATTTCGCGACGGCGTGCAGCGCAAGGCCCTTTTCGTCGGCGATGTCGGCGAGGCCCTGCGGCGTCGAACGCACGAGCAGCACGTCGCCGGCTTCGAGCGTGCGCGACGCGAGCGCGTGGCGGATCGGATCGCCGCGGCGCAGCCAGTCGACCACTTCGAAGCGGTCGCGATAGCGCTCGACGAACGCGGGATACGCGAGCCCGGCCTGCGGCGCACCGTCGAGAATCAGGAGTTCGGTGTAGTAGTCGTCGAGCGCGAAGCGACGGCCGTTCGCGCCGCCGCCGGCCGTGCGATCGGGCAGCAGCCAGCGGCCCGGCAGCATCATGTAGACGAGACTGAACGCGACGAGCGCGACGCCGATAGGCGTCAGCGAAAAGATGCCGTAGCCTTCGCGGCCGGCTTCCTGCAGCACATGATCGGCGACGAGAAACGCCGGCGCGCCGATCAGCGTGAGCGTGGTGCCGATGGAGGCTGCGAGCGACACCGGCATCAGGAGGCGCGACGCCGGAAATTCGCCGCGCTGCGCGACGCCGGTCGCGATCGGCACCATCAGCGCGGTGATGAGCAGGTGATGCGTCAGCGCCGACAGCAGCGCCGCGGCGAGCATCAGCACCGCGAGCGCCCAGACGACGCGCGTGCCCGCGATGCGCGACACGCCCCGACCGAATTGTTCGGCAAGGCCGGTATTGACGACGGCGGCCGACAGCACGAACGCGCCGACGACGGCGATCACCGGCTCGCTGCCGAAACCCCTGAGCGCGGCCTCGGGCCGCAGCACGCCGGTGACGACGAACGCGACGAGGGCGAGCATCGCGACGATGTCCGAACGCAGCCACTCGGTGACGAGCAGGAGCAACGTCAGGGCGAGTATCGCGAGGCACAGGATCTGCGGCGGAGTCATGGCGCTTCCTTGGCGAGAGTTCGCAGTGTCGCAAGAGTGCACAGCACGGGCCAGCTCCGCGAAACCGCCGTCGTACAGGCGCACCGAGTCCTGGACGGTGGAACGCGCGCGCAACCGAGCAGTACTTATTCGCCGGTACGGTTGACGCCTCGCTACCGCGCGGTAGTCGGTGCAACTTGACTTTGCCGATGGTGCTTCGGAAACCCTCGACTGAAATGCGTAATCGAAGCCCAGTAGAACGGATGCCGGAAATGCCGGCTCTCGCGCAGCGCAAGCTGTGCGTCTCGAAGCGATGCAGACGTGCCGGCGATACCGTGCTTTCCTATCTCGGCGTAGAACGGCGGCAACCAGACCCGGCTTGCGGACTCGCTCAAAGACCAGCGCGACGCCACGACGTCGTCGACGCCCGCAGCGGACAACGCCTCGGCGAAGTTCGTCGCAACGCCGGTGCGCGCAAGGTCGGTGCTCGCCGTTTCGCACGCATTCAAGACCAGCAAGTCGGCCCCCACGGGTTGAGAGACAAGACTCATCCAACTCAGAAACTGATCCGGTTCGCCGTCTCGCGACGACGGCAGCCACAATCCCGAATAGCCCTGCAAACCTGCTCGGGTTTGTCCATGCGCAGCGACATGCACCCAGGCGTGTTTCTTTTCCAGCGCCGCCATCAACCCGCGCGCGGACAATTCATGCGTTTGGACGAGCGTCGCGGCCTGGCTCGGCAACGCTGCGCGAACAATCTCTGCCTCGCCTTGCGCGAACGCCATGGGCGAAAGCGTACTGCTCTCCACGCGAGGTAAAGCGACAAACACGCTCGCTGCAGTGGGAGGCGCTTCCTGATCGCGCCATCGTGCCAACGTCACGACGCTGGTTTTCGTTGTCGTGACCAAAGGCTCGTCTGTCGTGGGCCAGACGACCGCCGCATAGGGCACGCCGGACAACGACGGATCCTCGACAACGAGCAGCTCGGCGGGAGCCTGTGCCGCCGCCGGAAGCAACAAACGGCCCGTCGCGATACCTGCCGTCTTGATCGCGTTGACCGAACTCGTACGGTCGGCCGTGAGTAGGGTCAAATCGGCCGACGTTTTCAGTAGCGTCGCCGCGTCGACGCCCGGCCCCAGCGTCGCACTCTTCGCCGACACCGCGAGAACGGCCGCTTGCTTCTCGCCGATCAGGGGAATCAGAACCAGCGCATCGTCCGGAAGGTGACGGCGAATATCGGCCAGCAAAGGTACGAGCGATCGGGGTCGCGGCTCGCCGGACGCACGCGACCAGACTCGCAACAACGCGCGCTGGGCCGCCAAGGGCGTGACCTTGGAAGAACCCTGAGGCATCAACAATTCGCTGGCCAACGCGCGCTCGAAATCGGCAGATCGGGTGCCGGACCGGGCGTGCCCCGGCAAAACGAGCAGCGAACGCGGTTGTGTAAGCGCCAGCATTTTCCACAGCGATTCGATGTCCGGCCGCGCTCCGTCGGCCGCGCCCAGCGCAATATCAATGAAGGTTCGGCGTACGCCGACCAGTCGCTGCGCCGCCATCTGCCGCAGACCGGGCTCCTGCGCACGCCATGCCAACTCGACGATGCGATCCGCGCTGGCTCCAAGCCGCGACAGCGCTTGCACGACCTGTCCCAGCGCCGCATCCCGACGCGCTTGCAACAGTTCGACGGCCAGTCGCATGTCCAGACTCGCATCTCCCTGCTTCGCCGCAAGGAACGCATCAACGGCGTGCAAGTCGCCTTGATGCAATGCGCGTGTCGCCGCCAGAAGATCGCGCCGCCAGCGCAGGCGAACCGGCAATTCAACAGCCGGGTTCGGGAGCGCGAACGGCGTGGCGTTGCCGTCGTCCCATTCTTTCTCGTCAAGTTCCGCTTCATAGGCCGCCAACGGCATGTCGAGCGCCACGAACAACGCTTTTGCGGTTCTCAGATCGACCAGGGCGGCCAAGGTATTTCCGGTATCGCGTTCTATCCGCGCCCGCAACCACAAAGCCGAAGCCCTGCGCGCCTTCGCCTGTGCGGTTTCAAGGAACTGCAAAGCAGCGTCCACGTAAATGCGGGCCTCGGCCGTAGCGCCGACGGCGCGATAGAGTTCCGCCACATCGAGATAGACATTGGCCTGCCAGCGCGTATCTTTCGCTCGCTCGAACTCCGACAGCGCATCGTTCGACGCGGTGAGGGCATCGGCGATACGCCCCTCTCCGGCCGCAAGCGCGGCGCGTAGTCGCGCGAGGCGCCCGGCCGTCAACGGCGTGATCTGCGTTCCGGAAATCCGTGTTGCCCGGTGCAACACCTCGCGTGCTGCCTCGAACCGGCCGTCGTCCAGGGCGAACTGCGCCAAGTTGACATAGTTGTTCGCAGCATCGTTCCACTCGCCCAACTTCTCTAGTTCTGCGGGTAACGGTTCCAGGCATCGGTGCGCCGGTTGCGCAAGGCCAAGATTGCGCATCGCCAGACAACCCTCGATCTGCGCACGCACCATGAAATAGCGATTGCCCGCTTTGCGGTTGAGCAACTGCGCCTCGCGCGCAAGATCGCGAGCCTGCGCAAACTGCCCAAGCCGGGTCAGCTGCTCGACGGCACCGAGCATGGCGGCCGCTTCGCGAACGGCGTCGCCGGCCTCCAGCCAGCGCGTACGTGCGACGCGATAGAGTTCCAACGACTCGATCGGCTTGGCCTGGCGCGAAGCGCGTGTCGCCGCCGCATGCAGCTGCAATGCCTGGCAGTATGGCGACGCTTTGGCGTCGACCTCGACATTTTCGCCGTTGAGAAGTTTTTCGGCGCGCGCAATGCACCCCGGCAGTTCCTGAATTTGTTTCGTCGGCGCGCAATGCAGTTGCAGCAACAGGGGGGCACCGGCATCGCCGTGCACGGCCCTGACTTCAATACGCTGCCCCTTTTCAACCGCCAGCGCTGCCATTCCCAACCGCGGCGGGCGAGACTCCATTCCAGTGAACGAAGCCGATTCGGAAGCGGATGGTGCCGACGACCACTCAAGGTCGCGACCGTTTTCTTTCAGGACGAGAATTCGCAGCGCAGGCGCAGCGCCTGGGCGTTCGTCGCTTGCCGGGTCGAGCACGAAGACCAGACTCGCGGGAGCCGGCGGCAGCGTCATCTCGCGGACATCGCCACTGCAGGATATGCGGTCAGGCGGCGTCGAATCGACGACGCCGGCTGCCACCGCGCTGTCGCCGGCAACACCGACGAAGCAACCGCACAAGAGCGCCCACGCAACGCGGTGGAATGGCCTGGTCGCCATCGAATCTATCGCCTCGATACGGAGAACCTGCAGTGGTCAGCGTGGCTTTTCATAGCCGTTCGTCTGGTCGTCCTGATCCGGATTTTCGGCGCCGCGCGCGACCGGCGCGCCGTCTGGCGACAAGGTCCCATCGCAGATCACCTTCTCGCGAGTATCCAGGTTTAGTTTTTTCGCATCCTGGATATTGTGCGGTCCGGGCCGGATACGTTCGCTACCCGCCACGAATGCTTCGATTCGAATGCGCCGACAGACCACGTCCTGAAACGTGCTGCCATCGGGTCTGGCAAACACGTAAAATTCCGTGCGATTGGCATCAATGCCGTAGAACCAGTGGTCCGTCGGATCCCGGTTCAGCAGAATAGGCTGTCCGCGCAATCCGCTGCGGTCTACGAACCTCATGTAGGGCAACCTGTCTTTCGCTTCGTATATTTCGACCCGTTCGCACTTCTTGAAGATACCGTTCGCCGAGGCCACCGAGTTGAGTGCCCAGGCGGCCCGCCGCCCCAGCGAGTCGATCTCGTTGCACAATGCATCGTCGCTGCGGACGCGAAGGCAATTGTGCGCATTGCGCAGGACAAATTCTTCAGAGACCTTGACGTCCAACGGCGGAGGCGCCATCCCGGAAGCCTTGTAGATCCATGCCTGGACTGCCGGCGACAATGGTAGAAACGTCGCAATGCCTTCCTCGGACATGCCGCTCCTCCGCGCGTTCATGTCGCTGCGCGTCGTATGCAGACCCAGCAGACGGGTCCAATGCTTCAAGATCGAAAAATCCGGGAGGAACAACGGTGCGCCGCTGTCGTACTTGCGCACCATGCCGTTCAGGAGCACATGGCGATCCCGGTAGATCGCGCCTCTCCATTGCGTGCGAGGCTCCAGATAGCGGGCGAACGCCATCTGAGGATACGTCGGGTAGTTGCCGTCCCGATCTTCACCGTAGCCCGCAACCAGCACATGGTCGTCGGCTTCCGGACAAGCTTCTCCCGGGAGCTGTGCATAGTCCAGATTGAACTCGTCCATCGGTTCGGCGAGATGCAGAAGCACGATCTGATCGCGCAGACCGGTGAACTCGGACGCGCGCGGATGCCAACAGTTGTCGCCGACGCGAGCGCAAAAACCGTCCTGCCAGTGCACCGTGTCCACTCTGTTGTAGACCGGCACGTCGTCACGCTTTCCGGAAATAGTGTAAAGCTGCAGATCCTCCGGGTCGCTCGACAGGCAATGCGAAACTGCGAGCGCCCAATCTTTGTTGATTACCGTGGCGCTACCCAACATCATGTCGGACGGACCGACGAGCCGGGCTACCGGCAAAAGCCGATACTCGTCCGGAAGCCCGCCATCCAGTTGCATGTGAAACGTCGGCCAGTTGCCCGCCCCCGTTTCCTTGAACCACCGCAAGATCGACGGCACCAGACCTTCTGCGTAGTATTCGGACTCGCTGCTCATCATCCGTCTCCCATGTTGTCAGTAGGTAACACCGTCCGACCGTTTTCCCATCCAGGACAGCAGTGGCAAGGGATGGCGACTGCATGCCTCGGTTGCCGAAGGCTTCGCGCTACGCGCCGCAAAAACCCTACTGTCACGATAGGCAACGTCCTCGCACGGCAAGCCGGCGACGCGTCGTGCCGGATCGTGCTGACGTCGGTCGCAAGCTCCGATCCTCCCCCTCGCGCCGACGGCCATGACGAACCCGTGGGTGCGACGCGATGGTGTCAAAAAAGCGGGCATGCGGGTGAGCCTTCGGACATGGACAATGCGTCGTTTGCGTCCTGCGGGACTCGGCACGCCGCTCGATATCCAAAGTCCGAGGCAGCGCGACGCCGGGAGATTCCCTCCCCGGGGCCCGGAAAACGGAAACGTCGGGGGAAGGTCGACTGCAACCCGGAATGCAACGGACGTGCCCCGATGCGTACATCGGCCGTTGAATGACGCACGGCGACAAGAATTCAGCGAAACCAGGTAACGATGTGAACGATTCCAATGGCAGCAAGGCTACCCCGGAACACACCCCGCTCATGCGGCAGTACTTCGCCGCGAAAGCCGACTACCCCGACACGCTCGTGTTCTTCCGCATGGGCGATTTCTACGAGCTGTTCTACGACGACGCGCGCAAGGCCGCGCGCCTTCTCGACATCACGCTGACCCAGCGCGGCAACTCGGCCGGCGCGCCGATTCCGATGGCCGGCGTGCCGCATCATTCGGCCGAAGGGTATCTGGCGCGTCTGATCAAACTCGGCGAGTCGGTTGCCATCTGCGAGCAGATCGGCGATCCCGCGCTCGCCAAGGGCATCGTCGAACGCAAGGTCGTGCGCGTCGTGACACCGGGCACCGTCACCGACGAGGCGCTGCTCGAAGAACGCCGCGACAACTTCCTGCTCGCCATCACCGCCGGCAAGACGAGCTACGGCCTCGCCTGGGTCGATCTCGCCAGCGGCCGCTTCCTGTTGACCGAAGCGGCGACCGCCGAAGCGCTCGCGTCCGAACTCGCGCGCCTCGCGCCCGCAGAGACGCTCGTCGGCGAAGACGTCGCCTGGCCGCGCTTCGTCACCGAACTGCCGGGCCTGCGCAAGCGCGCGCCGTGGCATTTCGATCTGGAAACCGCCACAAGGCAACTCTGCCGCTTTTTCGGCACGAAGGATCTGTCCGGCTTCGGCTGCGAAGGCCTGCCGCTCGCCGTCGCCGCGGCCGGCGGCCTGCTCGGCTACGTCGAGGAAACGCAGAAGAGCGCGCTGCCGCACCTGTCCGGCCTCGCGGTCGAAAACGCCGCCGACACCGTGGCGCTCGACGCCGCGACGCGCCGCAATCTCGAGCTCGACACCCACGCGAGCGGCCGCAACGAGCACACGCTGCTCGGCGTGATCGACCGCAGCGTGACGCCGATGGGCGCGCGCGCATTGAAGCGCTGGCTGCATCGCCCGCTGCGCGACCACGCCACGCTGCGCCAGCGCTATCGCGCGATCGCCGCGCTGATCGAAGCGCGCCGCCTCGAAGCGCTGCGCGAGACGCTGCGCGGCGTCGGCGATCTCGAACGCATCCTCGCGCGCGTCGCGCTGCGTTCGGCGCGCCCGCGCGACCTTTCCACCTTGCGCGACGGCCTCGCGCAGCTGCCGCGCCTGCGTGCCGACGTCGACGGCGCCGACAGTCCGCTGCTGGCCTCGCTGCTCGCGCGCATCGGCGAACACGGCGACACGGCGCAATATCTCGCCGCCGCGCTCGTCGACCAGCCGCCGGCCCTGCTGCGCGACGGCGGCGTGATGCGCACCGGCTTCGACGCCGAACTCGACGAGCTGCGCACGCTGTCGACGAACGCCGACCAGTTCCTGATCGACCTCGAAGCGCGCGAGCGCGAAGCCAGCGGCATTCCGACGCTCAAGGTCGGCTACAACCGCGTGCACGGCTACTACATCGAAATCAGCCACGCGAACGCGGCGCGCGCGCCGACGCACTACACGCGCCGCCAGACGATCAAGGGCGCCGAACGCTACATCACCGAAGAACTCAAGGGCTTCGAGGACAAGGTGCTGTCGGCGCGCGAACGCTCGCTGATGCGCGAACGCGCGCTGTACGAGCAGATCCTCGACGATCTCAACGTCAACCTGCGCGCGCTGAAGGACGCCGCCGGCGCGATCGCCGAACTCGACGTGCTGGCGACGCTCGCCGAACGCGCCGACGCGCTGAACTGGGTCGCGCCGGAATTCGACGCGGGCGCCGGCATCCGCATCGTGCGCGGCCGCCATCCGGTCGTCGAACAGGTGCGCGACGATCCGTTCGAACCGAACGACCTCGCGCTCGACGAATCGCGCCGCATGCTCGTGATCACCGGGCCGAACATGGGCGGCAAGTCGACGTACATGCGCCAGGCCGCGCTGATCGTGCTGCTCGCGCACATCGGCAGCTACGTGCCGGCCGACGCCGCGACGATCGGCACGATCGACCGCATCTTCACGCGCATCGGCGCGGGCGACGACCTGTCGCGCGGGCAGTCGACGTTCATGGTCGAGATGTCCGAAACGGCGAACATTCTGCACAATGCGACGCAGCACAGCCTCGTGCTGATGGACGAGGTCGGCCGCGGCACGTCGACCTACGACGGCCTCGCGCTCGCCAAGGCGTGCGCGGTGCAGCTCGCGACCGCGAACCGTGCGTACACGCTGTTCGCGACGCACTACTTCGAGCTGACCGAACTCTCCGCGCAGTATTCCGGCATCGCCAACGTGCACCTCGACGCGATCGAATACGGCGACAGCCTCGTGTTCATGCACGCGGTCAAGGAAGGCCCGGCGAACCGCAGCTTCGGCCTGCAGGTGGCCGCGCTCGCGGGTCTGCCCAAGCCCGTGATCGGCGCGGCGCGGCGCTATCTCGCCGCGCTCGAACAGCAGCCGGCAACGGCCGCCGCTGCCCCGGCGACGACGCAGGCCGCGCTCGAGGCGCCGCGGCAGATGGGCCTGTTCGCCGCGCCGTCGGCGGTCGAACGCGCGCTGCGCGAGATCGATCCCGACGAGCTGACGCCCAAGGCCGCGCTCGAGGCGCTGTACCGCATCCGCGCGCTGCTGTGACGCAATGTTCCGAAGAGTGAACCCCGTCGCACAATCGAGTGAACCTCTCGCGGCCTCCGCGCGATAGACGGCACGAATGCAAGGCGCGTTGCCGGACGACGGAACGCGCGGCGCATCGGCAACGCCCGCGACCTGATGCGGGCCTGACAGTGCCTCTTCCAAGGAGATCCACCATGAATGCTCGCATCATCGCCGCGCTCGCTTTCGCCCTCGCCTGCTCGCCCGCCGCGTTCGCGCAGAAGAGCAAGTCCGACGTCAAGATCGACAACGTCATCGCCACCAACGCCGCCGTGCTCGGCTCCACCGCCAAGCAGAACATCGAAGTCGGCAACGCGAAAGACGGCGGCACCTCGTCGGTCACCGGCAAGAACATGATCGTGACGAACGCCGCGGTGCTCGGCTCGACCGCCGAACAGTCCACGCGCGTCGGCAACGCGACCGGCGGCGGCACGTCGACGGTGAAATTCGACAACCTCATTCAAACGAACGCCGCGGTGCTCGGTTCCAGCGCCAAGCAGAACCTCGAGATCGGCAACTCGGCGAACGGCGGCCAGGCGACGGTGACGGCGAAGAACATCATCGTCACGAACGCGGCCGTGCTCGGTTCGAAGTCCGACCAGAACGTCAAGCTCGGCAACGCCGAGTAAGACGGCGCCTTCGCGAGGGTCCCGGCGGGTTGCGCCGGGGAGCGGTCGACACGATCCACGCAAGGATCGCTCGCGCAGCGCGATGCAGCGCGCGCCGCCGCACCGGGACCCTCGCCCTCATGCCAGCACGAGGAGTACGCCATGCGTATCGCCGCAGCCCTGATCCTGTGCGCGTTTTCCGCGACGTCGCTCGCCGGCAGCACCGGCCTGGGCATCAAGGATCTCAACGACGACATCCGCGCCAGCGTCGTCAAGGAAATGTCCAAGATGAAACGCTACGACGACGGCGGCAGGCGCCGCAACAACGGCGCCGGCGGCGAGGACGAGCAGCAGAGCGGCTGCAATATGGACATCGGCTCGACCAAGAGCCCGACGCGCGCGAACGGCCCGACGCCGCGCCGCGTGGTGACGGTCGTCACCGGCAACGTCGTGCAGCTGTGCAATCAGTGACCGCCATGAACGCCCGACGCGCGATCCCGCTATGCACGAGCCTCCTCGTGACCGCTCTGGCCGGCTGCTCGACCGCGAACACGCGCGCGCCGGTCGTCGGCGCCTACCAGGACCTGCGGCGCGGCCCGATGCTGCCGGTCGAGCGCACCGTCACGAACTTCGACGACGCGCTGCGCTGCATGGACGGCCTGCTCGAAACCTACGGCGCGCAGGCGTCGATCCTCGTCGAGAACATCGACGACAAGACGCAGAAAGTGCCGGCCGGCACGACCGACATGTTCATCACGGCGATGAGCCAGATGACGCGCCGCAGCCGTGCGATCCGCACCGTCGCTTTCGGCGACGACACGAAGAACCTGTCGTCGTACATGCTGCAGTCGAACTCGCTCGCGGCGTTCCAGCCCGAGCTGATTCCGACCTACGCGGTGCGCGGCTCGATCACGCAGTTCGACGACAATCTCGCGAAGAAGACCGCCGACGCCGGCGCGACGCTCGGCATCGCGAGCAAGAATTTTTTCGGCTTCGGCGCGTCGAAGAGCTCGTCGGTGAACCTCATCGGCCTCGATCTCGCGGCGCTGCGCACGAGCGACTTCTCGGTCGTGCCCGGCGTCAACGCGCGCAATACCGCGGCCGTGCTGCAGGAAGGCAAGGGACTCGACGGCGAAGCCGCGGTGTCGAAGCTCGGCGTCAATTTCATGACGAGCTTCTCCAAGTCCGACGGCAAGAGCGTGGCCGTGCGCAATCTCGTCGAGCTGTCGGCGATCGAGCTCATAGGCAAGCTCAACAAGGTGCCGTACTGGCGCTGCCTCGGCATCGATTCGAAACAGGCCGACGTCGCGGCCGAAATCGAGGACTGGCACAACGGCATGGGCGGCGCGGAGAAACTCGCGTTCTTCGTGCGCCACCTGACGACGCTGGGCCTGATTCCCGACGACGGCAAGCCGACCGATCCCGCGCGCTTCAAGCTCGCCTACCAGGCGTACGTCGAAGCGCTCGGAATTGAATATTCCGGACAATTTTCCCTCGACGTGCTGCGCGCGCATTTCGACGCCGACCAGGCGAAGGTCGGCGAACTCGCCGCCGCGCGCATGCAGGGCCTCGCCGCGACGCAGCTGGGCCTCGCGATCACCGTCGTGCCGCGCGACGGCGGCGAGCAGGTCGGCTTTCGCATCGACCCGACCGCGAAGACGCATCTGTACTGCTTCCTGCGCGACGAGGGCGGCGCCATCGCGCGCGTCTACCCGAACCGCTGGCAGCGCGACGCCGCCGTCGCGCCCGGCACGGCGCTCGACCTGCCGCCGCCCGGCACGTTCCGCATCACGCCGCACGCGCAGGCGCCGCAGGTGCTGCGCTGCTACACGAGCCCCGACTCGCTCGCCGGCAAGCTGCCGCGCGCGCTCGCCGGGCCCGATCTGACGCCGATCCGCGGCGTGGACAGCATCGATGCGCTCGACGCGCGGTTCGCCGCGCTCGGCGCGCCGCTCGCGCGCATCGCTATCGACTTCCACGGCCGCGGCGCCGGCCTCGTCGCCAACCGCCTGGAGAACTGACGATGACATCGCCGCGATACCTCGGTCTTGCGCTCGCCGCGTTCGGCGCCTGCGCGATCGCCGCCGAGCGGACGACGCCGGCCGAGCCGCCGCCGGCGCTGCTCGCCGATGCCGGCGAAGGCGACGCCGACGAGATCGACCGCGCGGCGCGCTCGCACGGGCAGACCTCGCGCGTGCTGCGCTGCTGGCAGGAAGGCCGCCTGATCGTCGAACGCCCGGTGCGGTCGGTGCCGCCCGAAAGCCTGCGCGCGGTACAGCTCGGCGACGGGCGCGAAGCGATGCGCCTCTACGACCTGCGGAATTCCACATGTCTCATCGAATGACGCGCGCGGCGCGCGGCGCGACCGAAGCGGACACGTGCGCCGTCGCATGGCGGCCGTCGTACTCCGTCGAGTTCGGCACGCTTATACTGCCGGGGACCGCAACGGACCCTGCAGACGCGTCCATGGACAACGACATCGCTCGTGAACTGCTGCGCCGCGTCGTCGCACGCGACGAGGCCGCGTTCGCGACCTTGCACCGCGCGCTCGCGCGCCGCGTGTTCGCGTTCGCGATGCGCGGCCTGCGCGACGAAGGGCGCGCCGAGGAAGTGGTCGTCGACACGCTGTTCGAAGTCTGGAAACATCCCGAGCGCTACGACGGCAGCTGCCTCGTCAGCACCTGGGTGCTCGGCATCGCGCGCAACAAGACGCTGACGCTCGCGCGCGGACTGCGCGCGAACGAACCGCTGTCGGACGACCTCGCCGAAACGCTCGCGAGCGGCGATCCCGGCGCGTTCGAGGCGATCGCCGAAGTGCAGCGCGAGGCCGGCGTGAAGCAGTGCATGGAAAAACTCTCGGCGCCGCATCGCGAATGCATGCACCTCGTGTTCTACGAAGGTCTCGCGCTCGCCGACGTCGCCGGCATCCAGCACTGTCCGGAAAACACGGTCAAGACGCGCCTGTTCCACGCGCGCAAGAACATCGAGCACTGCCTGCGCCGCCTGCTCGAGCGCGAGGGCGATCTCGAAGGAGTCGGCGACCATGCGTGACGATGTCGAATGCCTACTGCCGTGGTACGTCAACGGCACGCTTGCCGCCGCCGAGCGCGAGCGCGTCGAACGCGAACTCGCGCGCGATGCGTCGCT
This sequence comes from Tahibacter soli, assembly GCF_025717065.2. GTDB lineage: Bacteria > Pseudomonadota > Gammaproteobacteria > Xanthomonadales > Rhodanobacteraceae > Tahibacter > Tahibacter soli. The sequence goes on from NZ_JAOVZO020000020.1 coordinate 444,014, forward strand.
GCGCGGCGCACTCGCGTTCTGGCAACAGGCCGCGCAGGCGCAGCGCACGAGCGCGGCGCCCGTCGCCGAAGACGTGGGCCTGGCTCGCACGCTCGCGCGCATCCGCGCCGAGTCGGCGCCGGCCGCCGCGTCGCGTCCGGCCACGCCGGCACCGTCGCTGTGGCAGCGCTGGTTCGGCGGCACGTGGCTCAAGCCCGCGTTCGCCGCGGCGCTCGCCGTGATCGTCGTACAGTCCGGCCTCCTCGTCGGCATCGAACGCACGAAATACCGCGGCGCCGCGCCGCCCGTGTCGCCGGCGACCGACGCCGCGCTCGCCTCGCGCGTCACGCTGCGCGTCGTGTTCGATCCGTCGGCGACCGAAGGCCAGCTGCGCGTCGCGCTCGCCGCGGCGAACGCGTGGTACGTCGGAGGTCCCGGCGAGTCCGGCGAATACTGGCTCTCGGTCGCGCCCGAACACGCCGACGCCGCGCTCGAAGCGCTGCGCGCCAGCGGCCTCGTGCGCGTGGCCGCGACGACGACACAGGCGCCCGCGCCGCAATAGTCCCGTGCGCGCCGTCGCGTCCGCCATGCGATCGCGGAGTGTGCGGAACGTCTCGAAATTCGCGTGAACCGTCGGCGGAAAGCCTGCGATCCATGAGTGCCCGGCTCGCGGGCTGCCGCACAGGATCACGATCATGCGCTCCCCCTGAACTCGATCGCGTTCGCCGTACTCGCCGCGCTGTCCGGCGCCGCGGCGGCGGACACCGTTTACGTCGACGCCGACCAGGTGCCGCGTCCGATCGACGTCGCACGCGCGCTCGCCGGCGCCGATTTCCAGCCGGCCGTCAAGAAGCGCGGCCTGTCGCTCGAATCCGATGCACCGGCCCAGCGCATCGGCGGCGGCGTAGAAACCAGGCCCGTCGCTTCAACGTCGCCGAAACCCGTCAAGGTCGCCGCGACCGCGGCGCCGTCGACCGCGCCGGCTCCCGCGCCGGCTGCTGCGCCCGGCACGCTCGCGGTTGCCGTCGCTTTCGCCTTCGGCTCGGCCGACCTGACGCCGCCCGCGCGCGCGCAGCTCGATTCGATCGCCGAAGGCCTGAAGCTGCTCAAGGCGGACGCGGCCGTCGTGATCGAAGGCCACACCGATTCGGTCGGTCCGGACGCCTACAATCTCGCGCTGTCGGACCGGCGCGCGGCGGCGGTCAAGCGCTATCTCGTCGAGCGTCACGGCATCGCCGAACTGCGACTGGCCACGATCGGCAAGGGCAAGACCGAGCCGCTCGCGGATACGCCGCCGAATGCCGCGCGCAATCGCCGCGTCGCGTTCCGGCTCGGGTGAGGCCTGCCGAATCGTTCACGGTTTGACGATTCGCGACGCGATAAGTGTAAAGCTCGCGCGGCGACGCTCGCCCCTCGCCGCGCGATGCGCCCCTGCCCTGACAAGGATTCGACCATGAAACGCGACGAGAAGCGGCGCTGGAGCGCGGCGCTGCGCCGCCTGGCAGGCTGCGTCCTGCCGCTGCTGGCCGCGCTGCCCGTTGTGGGCTTTGCCCAAACGTATAGTGGTGTACAAGTGACGACGACCGGAACCACGTATCCGTTCGGCGCCCGCAATTTTCCGGCCGACGCGACGCTGGTGCGCCTGGCCATCGTCGCGTCGCCCGGCGGCGACGCGCTCGCATCGCCGACCGCGCCGCTCACCGCGGGCCAGTTCGAGAACAGCATCAGCGTCGGCGCGGCACCCGGCGTCCGCGTCATCCGGTTCTGCTACGACACCGCGACGACGACGTGCGATCCGACCGCCGGCAACAACATCATCCACCTCGGCGCCGTCACGGCGAACTGCACGCTGACCGCGCCGCAGACGAGCGGCCCGGCACCGCTCGCCGTGAACGCGACGGCGAACTGCACGGTCACGACCGGCGCGAACGTGCGCCTCGACAACGGCGCGTACAACTGGACGCTGCCGCCCGGCGCCGGCGTCACGCCGCCGCCGGCCGTCGGCGGTCCGTCGACCGCGACGTTCACGCTGACGACGCCCGGCAACTACAACGCGCGCATCGCGCCGACGTTGAATTTTTCCATCACGCGCACCGTCGTCTTCAACGACACGCAGCCGGCGACGAACAACCCGGTGCCCGCGACGCCCGTCACGCTGCCGCTGCAGGTGACGACCGCGACGAACCAGGCGCCGACCGCGCAGATCACCTCGCCCGCCGACAACCAGACGTTCGACGAACCGGCGTCGTTCGCGATCTCGGCGAACGCGGCCGATACCGACGGCACGATCGCGTCGGTGCAGTTTCTGCTCGACGGCGCGTCGATCGGCACCGACGCCGCGCCGCCGTATTCGATCGCGTTTCCCGCGAACAAGCCGGCCGGTACTTACACGCTCGTCGCCCGTGCCACCGACAACGCCGGCGCAACCGGCGAGAGCGTGCCGGTGCGCGTCGTGGTCTTGCGCCGCGTGCAGCGGCTCGACGTCGTCACGCCGTACGCCGACCTGCGCTTCACGCCGGGCCGCGAAATCGAAGTGCGCATCCGCGCGAGCGGCGGCCTGGGTCCGGTCGCGAACCAGGATCTCGACTGGACCGTCGCCGGCGGCGGCTCGACCGCGCAGCCCGGCGTCTGTCCGGCGTCCGACACGCCGCGCACCGGCAGCCTGCGCACCGACGCGAACGGCGAAATCGCGATCCGCTTCGTGCCGAGCTGCGCCACGACCGCGCGCAATCTCACCGTCGCGACCGCGGCCGGCACGACGCCGGCGATCAGCACCGTCGTGCGCCTGCGCGGGCCGCGCGACATCGAACTCGTACTGACCGCGCCGCGCGACGGGGCGACGTACGACGAGGCCGACGCGTTCGAACTGCGTGCGACGCTGACCGACCCCGACGATCGCGTCGCGTCGGTCGAGTTCACCGCGAACGGCACGCCGGTCGGTTCGGCGAGCGCGGCGCCGCACGCGATCCGCTGGCCCGCGAACCAGCCGCCGGGCACGTATCGCATTGCCGTGCGCGCGATCGAACGCACCGGCGCGATCATCGACGGCGACGCCGTGACGATCCAGATCACGCGCCGAGCCGGTGCGCTGACCGTGCTGACGACCGGCACCGACCTCGTCTTCGTGCCCGGCGAACCGGTGCGGCTGCGCGTGCGCGCCACGAGCGCGCAGGGCGGCCCGGCCGCGAACGAGCGTCTGACCTTCGCGATCGGCGATGCCGCAGCGGCGAAGGCCGCGTGCGCGCCGGCCGACACGCCGTCGCAGGGCAGCGTCGTCACCGACGCGAACGGCGAGGCGCTGATCGAATTCGTGCCGGGCTGCGCATCGAACTCGCGGCGCGTGACGATCGCGTCGGCGACAGATCCATCGGTGCAGGCGAGCGTCGTGCTGCGCGGCCCCGACGCGAACGCGAACGCGCTCGGTTCGGGCATCGACGCGCAGGCGATCGTCGCGATGCCCGGCACGGCGACGCCGGTGCCGGTGACGGTCGCCGCGACGAACGGCCAGCCGATCGTCGGCGCGACGCTCGAGTTCGCGCTGCAGCCGGCGAACGCCGGCACGATCAGCGCGACCGCTACCTCCGACGCGCAAGGCCATGCATCGGCGAGCCTCGTGCTCGGCGACGGCACGACCGCGGCGAGCGTGCGGGTCTGCGTGCGCGGCCGGCCCGACCTGTGCACCGACATTCCGGTGCGCAGCGCGACGCTCGCGGTGATCCGGCCCGCCGCCGAACTCGTCGCGCCCGTGCTGCGACAGAGCGTGGAAACCGCGCGCGTGCAGTTGAGCCAAATCCGCTCGCATCTCGCGATGTCGCGTTCCGGCAACGGCCACGGTTTTGCCAACGGCCTGAACGTGCGCGTCGGCGGCGCGAGCGTGCCGGCCGCGGGATCGGCGCAGAGCAAGGACGGCGAAGACGGCGCCGGTGCCGACACGCAGCCGTTCGGCTTCTTCGTCGCGGGCGACGTCGACGTCGGCGAACGCGACTCGCGCGGCGGCCTGCGCAACGGCTTCAAGGTGACCACGCGCGGCATCACGGCCGGCGTCGACTATCGCTTTTCGTCGGCCTTCGTCGCGGGCGCGGCGCTCGGCGCGATGCGCGCGTCGACCGATCTCGCCAACGGCGGCGCGCAGGACGCCAGCGGCACGAGCTTCTCGCTGTTCGGGCAGTGGCTGCCGACCGACCGTTGGTATTTGAACGGCGTTTTCAACGTCGGCCGCAACAGCTACGACATCGAGCGCCGACTGTACGACGGCTCGGCATTGTTCAGCGACACGGACAGCCGCCAGCGCGCGCTGCAGTTCGAGGCCGGCTACGCGTTCGCGCGCAACGCGTTCAAGTTCACGCCGTTCCTGCGCTACGAGATCGTGCGCGCCGACATCGACGCGATCCGCGAACGCGGCGACAGTATCGACGCGCTGTACCTGAGCGACACCGGCGTTTCGAGCGACACGCTGAGCACCGGTGCGTACTTCGAATACGCGTTCAGCGGCCGGAGCGGCGTGTGGATACCGAGCCTGCGCGTCGAATTCTTCGGCGAAGACCGCGACCAGGAAGAAATGGTCGCACGCCTCCTCGCGGGCGACGCCGGCGCGTTCGCCGTGCCCGAGGACGACGCGGACGAGCGCTACGGCAGCGTCGGCTTCAACCTGCAGTGGCTCACCGGCACGCGCGGACAGCCGATCTCGAGCTTCATCGGCATCGAGCGCAGTTTCGGCCGCGCCGACTACCGGGCGACGCGGTACACGCTCGGCGTAAAAATTCCTTTCTGAAGAAAACGCCATGATGCGCATTCTCGCGACCGCGTTACTCGTGTTCCTGGCCGGCTGCGCGACGCAGCCGGCCGGCGGCGGACGGCTCGACGCCTACGACGTCGTCGACTGCGAACTGCCCGGCGCGGTCATCCGCATCGGCCGCGAATACGCAACCACCGGCCGCGCGCGCGCGCTGCGCACGAGCGCGCACGACTGCGCGTTGCGCGGCGGCTACTACGAAGAAGCCAATCGCGCGAACTACGAGACCGCGCTGCGCGTGTGGCTGCCGCCGGCCGAAGACGGCGACGCGCAGGCGCAGTTCTTCGTCGGGCAGATCTACGAGAAAGGCCTTGGCCGCCAGCCCGACGGCGCGAAGGCCGCGAGCTGGTACGAGCGCGCGGCGGCGCAGGACTACAAAGCGGCGCAGGCGGCGCTCGCGATGCTGACCGAACGCGGCTACGGCGCGAAACCGGCCGATCCGGCGGCGGCGCTCGCGCTGTATCGCAAGGCGGGCGGACTCGAGCAGCCGCTGGTCTACGCGAGCGAAGTGGAACGGCGCGAGCGCGAAATCGCGCGGCTGCGCGCCGAACTCGAACAGGCGCGCGACGAGTTGCGTCGCGAACGCGAACGATTGCAGCTGCAGCATCGCTCGTTCGATCGTCGTATCGAGACGCTGCAGGGCGAGCTCGACGCCGCGCGTGCGCGCTCGGACGCCGCCGCGGTGGCCGCCGCGCAAGCCGCGCTCGACGCGAACGCGGCGCAGCGCGACGCGAGCGCGCAGGAACTCGCCGCGAATCAGGCGCAGCTCGAACGCTACGCGCTCGGCATCGACAATCTCGCGGCGGCGACGCCGCCGGTTGCCGAAGGCGCGCAGCCGAGCATCGAGCTCGTCGAGCCCGCGCCGATCGCGGTGCGCGGCCTGATGACGGTTCGCGTGCGCGGCGACGACGCACACCAGACGATCGTCGCGCGCATCCGCGCGTCGTCGCCGATCGCGTCGGCGACGATCAACGCGACGCCCGTCGCCGCCGACGCCGACGGCTACGTGCGGCTCGATCTCGCGCTGACCGGGCCGACGACGCCCGTCGAGATCGTCGTGGTCGACAAGAACGGCCGCAACGGCAGGATGCCGTTTCTCGTGCTGCGCGAAAACGCGCTGCCGCAGGCGACGCAGGCGTCCGATGCGGCGAAGAAGCCCGGCCGCTACTTCGCGCTGGTGATCGGCAACGCCGCCTACCGGCACTGGGACTCTCTGGCGACGCCGCACGAGGACGCCACGCGCGTAGCGACGGTGCTGCGCGAACGCTACGGTTTCGACGTGACCCTGCTCAAAGACGCGACGCGCGCCGACACGCTGCGCGCATTGTCCGCGTTGCGCGAAAAGCTCGGCGACAACGACAACCTGCTCGTCTACTACTCCGGCCACGGCACGTGGGACAAGGCGAACCTGCAGGCGTACTGGGTGCCCGTGGACGGCGAAAAGGATTCGATCGCCAACCACATCTCGTCGAGCGACATCACCGACCAGATCGGCGTGATGCGCGCGACGCAGGTGCTCGTCGTCGCCGACGCGTGCTACGCGGGCGTCATGGTGCGCTCGGTCGCCGATTCGCTGACCGGGCCGCCGGCGAACGCGCGCACGCAGTGGCTCAAGCAGCGCGCGGGGGTAACGAGCCGCAAGGTGATGAGCTCGGGCAATATCCGCGAAGTGCTCGACGGCGGCGCGGGGCGGCATTCGATCTTCGCCGCGGCGTTCATCGCGGCGCTGGAGAAGCGCGGCGAGCCGTTCGAGGCGCAGGAGATCTACCGCGAAATCGCACCGCGCGTCGAAGACGCCGCGCGCGGATTCGGCGAGCAGCAGGAGCCGCAATACGGACAGCTGCGGCACGCGGGGCACGTCGGCGGCGATTTTCTGTTCGTGCCGAAGGGTGCGCGCGGGCCGTAGGCGCGAGCGACCGGACGCGACCGGTGCGTTCAGGCGGGCGCGGGTCGCGAGCGATTACAGTCGCTTGCGATCCACGCAACGCGCCGGAGGAAACGCACATGGAAACGCACGAACTGCATCGCGGGCGGCTGATCGATCACGTCCAGCTCGTCGTCGCCGATCTGCCCGCTTCGCAAAAATTCTACACCGCCATTTTTGCAGTCCTGGACATTCCGATCGGCGGCAAGGGCGGCGACTTCTTCTGGGCCGACGAGTTGTTCGTCTCGACGCCCGGCAGCAAAGCCGCCCAGGGCCAGCTGACCGGCCGGCACCATCTGGCGTTCCAGGCGAAGGACCGCGCAACGGTCGACGCGTTCCACCGGGCCGCGCTCGCCAACGGCGGCGAGGACAACGGCTCGCCCGGCGAGCGCGCGTACCACCCGGGCTACTACGCCGCGTTCGTGCTCGACCCGGACGGCAACAACATCGAAGCGGTGTACCACGGCGAGGCGAAACGCAGCGCGCCGTCGGTGCGCATCACGTTCTGAGCGGCGCTCGCGTCGCTTCGAGCAGGAACGATTCGAGCGCTTTCACGGCGTCGGGCGCCGCGAACAGCCGCTGTGCGCGCTCGCGCAGCGTCGCGCGCAACGCATCGCGCCGCGCCGCGTCGGCCAGCAGCGTCGTGGCGAGCGTCACGTAGTGATCGTCGTCGCGCGCGATCGTCGCGTCGACACCGAGCATCCGCAGCATGCCCGCCGTCTGCCGGCCGCGCGCAAAGCGTCCGTCGTAGCAGACGACCGGCGCCGCCATCGCGAGCGCGTCGAGGCTCGTGCCGCCGCCGGAAAAGCCCGGCGTGTCGAGCACGAGGTCGGCGCGCGCGACGCCGCCGAGAAACTCGGCGTACGGCCGCGGCGATTCGATGACCAGATGTCGTGCGGGATCGAGCCCGTGCGCGCGCAGCACCGGCTCGATGCGTGCGCGGAAACGGCGCGCGAGCGCCTCGCCGCGATGGAACACGACGAGCCTGCCGTCGCTCGCGGCGAGCACGCGCGCGAGCGTCGCGTCGAACGCCGGCGGGAGCTTCGTGAGATTCTGCAAGCACGCAACGAGCGGTCGCGCGCCGTCGCGCAGCGCGTCGAACCACGCGCCGTCGCCGGGCGCGACCGGCGCGCGCGGCGCGCAGCCGAGGCCCGGCAATCGCACGAGTCGTTCGCGGTAGTGCGCCTCGCCGCCGGGCGGTTCGAGCGCATCGGCGCTCAAGTAGTAGTCGACGCTCGCGAGCCCGGTCGTCGCGGGATGGCCGTAGGCCGCGCATTGCACCGGCGCGAGCCGCATCGCCGCGAGCACCGCTTGGCGCACGTCCATGCCGACGTCGAGATAGATCAGCACGTCGAGCTGCGCGGTGCGGATGCGCTCGGCCAGCGCCGGCAGCTCCGCCGGCGGCGCTTCGCTGTGATCGGCGGACGCGACGATCGCGGCGAGCCTGTCGTCCGGCGTCGCGCCGGTGTACCAGACGTGGCGTTCGAATCGCGCCGGATCGAGTTCGCGTATCCAGCCGCCGAAATACCGTTCGACGACGTGCGCATGCAGATACGCGCTGACGAAGCCGACGCGCACGCGCCCTTCGCGCACACGCGGTTCGATCGGCATCGCGAGCGTCGGATGCGCCAGGCGCACGACGCGCTCGACGAGATCGCCGTAGCGCGCGAGCGTCGCCGTGTGATCGCCGGGCAGGTACGCGAGCTGGAACAGGCCGACCGCTTCGGCCGCTTCGAACCAGCCTGCCGCGTCGGCGGCGTCGGCGCGATCGAGTTCGGCGTGCAGCGCATCGAGATTTGCCGCGACGCGCGCGACCGCCGCATTCGCTTCGGCGTAGTCGTGCGGCAGCCACGGCAAGGCGAGCGCCGCGTTCCAACGCGCGCGCGTCCACGCCGGCGCGAGTTCGCACGCGCGGCGCAGCGCGTCGGCGGCCGCCGCGCGGTCGCCGGTCTCGTCGCACGCGAGGCCGAACTGCAGATGGTTCGCGGCGACGTCGGGCGCGAGTTCGCAGGCGCGTCGCAGCGCGCCGACAGCCGCGTCGGCGTCGTTCGCCATGCGCGCGGCGGCGCCGAGCGTTTCCCACCACGCGGCGTTGTCAGGGTCCGCGCGCGTCGCGGTTTCGGCAAGCGCGCGCGCATCGGCGTAGCGCTGCTGGTCGACACGCAGCATCGCGAGGTTGCCGTTCGCGGCGGCGTCCCGTGGACTCGCCGCATGCGCGCGGTACAGAAACTTTTCGGCTTCGTCGAGTCGGCCGAGGCGGCGCAGCAGATTGCCGAGATTCGTCAGCGTGTTCGCGGCGTTCGGCTGCGTCGCGAGCGCCTGGCGATACGCGCGCTCGGCCGCCGCGGCGTCGCCGCGCTGCTCGTGCAGCAGGCCGAGGTTGTACGCAGCCGTCGAATATTCCGGGCGTATTTTAATGGCTTGCGCAAATGCCTCGGCGGCCGCGTCGAATTCGCCGTGCGCGCGCAGGGCGAGCGCGAGGTTGTTGAGCATTTCCGCGGCGCGCGGGCGCAGTTCGACGGCGCGGCGATAGTGGCGTATCGCCTTGTCGACCTTGCCCTGCTGATACGCGACGATGCCGAGCAGATGCCACGCGTCGGCGTTCGCGGCGTCGAGCTTCGTCACGCGCTGGTAGTGGCTTTCGGCGAGGCCCAGCTCGCCGGCCTGGTGATGCTTCTGGCCTTTCGCGAACAGCGCGAGCGCTTGCGGGTTCGCGGACATCAGAGCGAATCGATGTCGCCGAGCGCCTTGATCAGGCGGCGCGCGCGCTTGTCCGGCTTCGTCGGCGGCCTGGCGTAGCCGGTCGCTTCGAGACGGCGCTGCTCGGCGGCCTGCGCGCGCGCCTGCCGGCTCGCGTCGCTTTCGCGATACAGCGCCTGCGCGACCGGCGCGGGACCGCGCAGTTCGGCGAGACCCAGCACGGCGACTTCGAAACGTTCCTCGCCGCGCGAAATGTGCAATACGTCGCCGACGCGCACGGCCTTGCCGGGTTTGCACGGCTGCGCGTTGACGTCGATCTTGCCGCCGTCGATCGCGTGCTTGGCGAGCGTGCGCGTCTTGAAGAAGCGCGCGGCCCAGAGCCAGACGTCGAGGCGAACTGCGTCGAGGGCGGGTTTTTCAGGGACTGCGTGGGTCATGGGCGAATGATGACGCTTGTGCTTTGGCTCGTCACCCCGGCCTGCGCCGGGATGACGAGCCAAAGAGAATCAACCCACCAGCGCATTCATCCGCCGCACGAACGCCGCCGGATCGTCCAGGCGCGCGCCTTCGAGCAACTGCGCCTGTTCGAACAGCAGGAGGCCGAGGTCGCCCGCACGCGCCGCGTCGGCTTCGCTCTCGATGCGCCTGACCAGCGGATGCTGCGGATTGATCTCGAGAATCGGCTTGGACGCGGGAACGTCCTGCCCCGCCTCGCGCATCAGCCGCTGCAGGTGCAGCGCCATGTCGTATTCGTCGAGCACGAGGCACGACGGCGAGTCGGTCAGGCGCTGGCCCACGCGCACGTCGCGCACGCGCTCGCCGAGCAGTTCCTTGAGCTTGGCGACCAGCGGCTCGGCCGCCTTGTTCGCCGCTTCGCGCGCTTCCTTGTCGGCCGCGCCGCCGAGCGCGTCGAGGTCGAGTTCGCCCTTCGCGGCGTTGCGCAGCTTCTTGCCCGCGTATTCGTGCAGGTAGCCGAGCATCCATTCGTCGATGCGGTCGAACATCAGCAGCACTTCGACGCCGCGCGCGCGCAGCGCTTCGATCTGCGGACTGCCGGCCGCCGCGGCGTAGCCGTCGGCGCTGACGTAGTAGATGGCGTCCTGGCCCACGGCCATGCGGCCGATGTAGTCGTCGAGCGACACCGTGCGGCCGGCGCCGTCGGACTTCGTCGACGCGAAGCGCAGGAGCTTGGCGATGCGCTCGCGGTTCGCGGTGTCCTCGGCGATGCCTTCCTTGAGCACGTTGCCGAAGTTGTCGACGAACGCCTGGAACTTTTCCTTGTCGTCGTTCGCGAGCTTTTCGAGCAGGTCGAGGCTGCGCTTGACGCAGGCCGAACGGATCTGCTGCACCAGGCGATTGTCCTGCAGAATTTCGCGGCTGACGTTCAACGGCAGGTCGTCGGAGTCGACGACGCCGCGCATGAAGCGCAGGTACGACGGCAGCAGCTGTTCGCTCGCGTCCATGATGAACACGCGGCGGATGTAGAGCTTCAGGCCCTTGCGCTCGTCGCGACCGCTCCACATCGCGTCGAACGGCGGCTTGGACGGCAGGAACAACAGCAGCGTATAGCTCTGGCTGCCTTCGACGCGATTGTGCGTCCAGCTCGCCGCGTCGTTGTAGTCGTGCGCGAGCGATTTGTAGAAACCCTGGTAGTCGTCGTCTTTCAGTTCCGACTTCGGCCGCGTCCACAGCGCCGCCGCGTGGTTGACGGTTTCCCATTCGCCGCCCGGCTTGCCGTCTTCCGCTTCCTTCGGCATGCGGATCGGGAACGCGATGTGGTCGGAGTATTTGCCGATTAGCGAGCGCAGCTGCCACGCGTTCAGGAATTCGCTTTCCTCTTCCTTCAGGTGCAGCGTGACGCTGGTGCCGCGCGGCAGGTCGGCCGCGTCGGCGATCGTGTATTCGCCGGTGCCATCCGATTCCCAGCGCACGCCGGCGTCGGCGGCCGAGCCGGCGCGGCGCGTCGTCAGCGTCACCTTGTCGGCGACGATGAACGCGGAATAGAAGCCCACGCCGAACTGGCCGATCAGCTGCGTGTCCTTGCGCGCGTCGCCGGACAGCGCTTCGAGAAACTTGCGCGTGCCCGAGCGTGCGATCGTGCCGATGTTCTCGATGACTTCGTCGCGACTCATGCCGACGCCGTTGTCGCGCAGGGTGAGCGTGCGCGCGTCGGCGTCGATGCTGATTTCGATGCGCAGTTCGGCGTCGCCCTCGACGAGCGATGGATTCGCCAGCGCTTCGAAGCGCAGCTTGTCGCAGGCGTCGGAGGCGTTGGAAACGAGCTCGCGCAGGAAGATTTCCTTGTGCGAGTACAGCGAATGCGTCACCAGGTGCAGCACCTGGGCGACTTCGGCTTCGAACTTGCGCGTCTGCGCTGCGGTTTCGGTCATGGTCGATGCCCTCGGCAAGTGTTGTGAACGGTCCTGTTCATGCGGGCCGCCGGTTGCGCTTTCAACGCGGCGTCCGCAACGCAAAACGGCCGCCTCGCGGCAGCCGTTTTGGAAAACGCTGAAAAGTCGATTAGTCGGCCGACTTGGCGCTCTTCGACAGATCTTCCTGGATGCGCGCCTTCTTGCCTTCCAGGCCGCGCAGGTAGTACAGCTTCGCGCCGCGCACCTTGCCGCGACGCTTGACCGACACGGAGTCGATCACCGGGCTGTGCGTCTGGAACACGCGCTCGACGCCCGTGCCGTGCGAAATCTTGCGCACCGTGAAGGCCGAATTCAGGCCGGCGTTCTTGCGCGCGATGCAAACACCTTCATACGCCTGCACGCGCTCGCGGTTGCCTTCCTTGACCTTGACGTTGACGACGACCGTATCGCCCGGGCCGAAATCCGGCAGGCTGCGCTTGATCTGGGCGGCTTCGAACTGTTGAAGGAGGTTGCTCATGACACTCACCACTCGTTGATTATGCTTCCGGCTTGTCGCCGGCCCTTGCCGCGAGCCATTCGCGGCGGAATTCTTCCAACAGCGTTCGCGCTTGACTGCCGAGCTCGCGCCTCGCGAGGAGGTCGGGCCGGCGCAACCAGGTGCGCCCCAGCGACTGCTTCAGACGCCAGCGCCGGATCATCGCATGGTTGCCCGATTGCAACACGTCCGGTACCGCGCCGAGTTCGTCGACCATCGGCCTCGCGTAGTGCGGGCAATCGAGCAGACCGTCCGAAAACGAATCCTGCTCTGCCGAAGCCGCGTCGTTCAGCGCGCCGTCCTGCAGCCGCCCGATCGCATCGATCAGCACCGCCGCGCCGAGCTCGCCCCCTGACAGCACGTAGTCGCCGATGGAGATTTCTTCATCGACTTCCGCCGCGATCAGGCGTTCGTCCACGCCTTCGTAGCGCCCGCACAGAAGAATCAGATGATCCTCCCGCGCGAGTTCGGCCACCTTGGCCTGCGTGAGCCGCGATCCCTGCGGACTCAGATAAATCGTTCGGCTCTTCGAGCCCGATCCCGCCTTGCGCGCCGCGACGATCGCCTCGCGCGTCGGTGCGATCAGCATCACCATGCCGGGCCCGCCGCCGCAGGTGCGGCCGTCCACGGTACGGTAGCTGTCGGTCGCGAAATCGCGCGGATTCCAGGCGGTGACCGACAGCAGTTCGCGTTCCTGCGCGCGTCCGACGACGCCGACCGCCGCGCAGGAGCGCACGAAATCGGGAAACAGCGTGATGACGTCGATGCGCATCGCGCCGCCTGCCTTCGCTAAAACTCCGGATCCCAGTCGACGACGATGCGGTTCGCATCGAAATCGACCTCGCGTACGTATTGGTCCACGACGAACGGGATCAGCCGTTCGCGTTCGCCGTCGCGCGCGACGAGCACGTCGTTGGCGCCGGTCGAGAACAGGTGCGAGACGCGGCCCAGGGGCACGCCGTCGACCGTGAACACGTCCAGCCCTTCCAGATCGGTCCAGTAGAACTCGCCGGGTTTCGCTTTCGGCAGCGCCGAACGCGACACCCAGATTTCCGTTCCGATCAATGCCGCGGCCTGGTCGCGGTCGCCGTGGCCGGGCAGTTCGGCAATCATGCCCTTGCCCTGCTCGCGCCCGCGGCAGTCGCGGATTTCAGTCTCTTTCCCCGACGAAGACTTCAAGATCCATGGCTGGTACTTGAAGATCTGCATGCGGGGATCGGTCCAGGATTCGATCTTGACCGCGCCCTGGACCCCGTGCACGCCGACGATCCTGCCTACGAGGATGCGCCGGTCGCCACTCGCCGTCATGCCGACGCCTTAGGCGGCGGCAGCGGCGCGCTTGGCGGCCTGCTTGATCAGCGAACGCACCTTCTCGGTCGGCTGCGCGCCCTTGGAGATCCATTCCTGCGCACGCGCGACGTTCAGTTCCAGAGGAACTTCCTTGCCGGCGGCGATCGGATTGAAGAAACCCAGGCGCTCGATGCTGCGGCCGTCACGCGCATAGCGCTCGTCGGCAACCACGATGTGATAGAACGGACGCCCCTTGGCGCCGCCGCGGGACAGGCGAATCTTGACCATTGGTCACTTCTCTTCAGGTGATCGGGCCGTCAGGCGGACGCATGCAGCCCCGGGAAACGCGGCATTGTAGGGAAGGTCGGCACGCGCTGCAAGCGCAAATGCCGAAAAATCCATCTCCCGCCAAGCGCTTGCCGTGTCGCGCCCGGCTTCCTTCGTACTCAGCGCATCATGCCGCCGCCGGGAAAACCGCCCCCGCCGCCCATGTTGCGCATCGCGCCCTTCATCTGGCGCATGAGGCCCTTGACGCCGCCGCCGGCGAGCTTGGACATCATCTTTTCCATCTGCTGGTACTGCTTGAGCAGCTTGTTGATGTCGGCCGGCTGCATGCCCGAGCCGCGCGCGATGCGCTGCTTGCGCGAGCCGTTGAGCAGGTCCGGATGGCGGCGTTCTTTTTTGGTCATCGAATTGATGATCGCGATCATGCGGTGCACTTCGCGGTCGTTGGCCTTCGACTTGACGTGCTCGGGCAGCGCGCCGACGCCCGGCAGCTTGTCCATCAGCGACGCGAGGCCGCCCATGTTGAGCATCTGCTGCAGCTGTTCGCGCATGTCGTTGAGGTCGAAGCGCTTGCCCTTCATCACCTTTTCGGCGAGTTTCTGGGCTTTCTCCTGGTCGACCTTCTGTTCGACCTGCTCGACCAGCGACAGCACGTCGCCCATGCCGAGGATGCGCTGCGCGACGCGGTCGGGGTGGAACGGTTCGAGCGCGTCGGTCTTCTCGCCCGCGCCGATGAACTTGATCGGACGGCCGGTGACGTAGCGCACCGACAGCGCGGCGCCGCCGCGCGCGTCGCCGTCGGTCTTGGTCAGCACGACGCCGGTCAGCGGCAGCGCTTCGGCGAACGCCTTGGCGGTGTTCGCGGCGTCCTGGCCGGTCATCGAGTCGACGACGAACAGCGTTTCGATCGGCGTGAGCGCCGCGTGCAGCGCCTTGATCTCGGCCATCATGTCGGCGTCGACGTGCAGGCGGCCGGCGGTGTCGACGATCAGCACGTCGGCGAAGTTCTTCTTCGCCGCGTCGAGCGCGCCGCGCGCGATGGCGACCGGATCCTGGCTGCCTTCGCTAGGGTGGAACAGCACCTCGACCTGCTCGGCGAGCACGCGCAGCTGTTCGATCGCGGCGGGACGGTACACGTCGGCCGACACGACCATCACTTTTTTCTTCTTGCGTTCTTTCAGGAAGCGCGCGAGCTTCGCCGCGGTGGTGGTCTTGCCGGCGCCCTGCAGGCCCGCCATCAGCACGACGGCCGGCGGCTGCGCGGCCAGGTTGAGGTCGGTGTTGACCGTGCCCATGACCGCGGTCAGCTCGTCGCGCACGACCTTGATCAGCGACTGGCCGGGCGTGAGGCTCTTGAGCACGTCCTGTCCGACCGCGCGCACCTTGATGCGCTCGATCAGCGCCTGCACGACCGGCAGCGCCACGTCGGCCTCGAGCAGCGCGATGCGCACTTCGCGCAGGGATTCGCGGATGTTTTCCTCGGTCAGGCGCGCGCGACCGCGCAGGCGCTCGATGGTGGACGACAGTCGCTGGCTCAGGGACTCGAACATGGACGCGTATCGCAGGGAAACAAAAGGACGGCGAGTATAGCAGCCGCTGCCGACGAATCCGTCCGGGCGCCCGAAGCTAACGCTTCTCACTAACATCGGTCGCGGGCTCTATGCCACACTCGACGCATGCCGATTTCCGTTCTTTCCGCGCTCGCCGTCGCTCTGTACATCGCCGCGGCGCTGGCGCTCGCGCTGCCGCTCGTCAATCGCGCGTCGCTGCCGCGCGGGGCCAGCCTCGGCGTCGCCGGCATCGGCGTGATCGCGCACGGCGCCGTCGTGTTCGGCGCGCACAGCGGCGGACTCGACCTGCACTTCTTCGCGGCGCTGTCGGTCGTGGCATTGCTCACCGCCGCGATGACGCTCGTCGTGAACGCCGCGCGGCCGGTCGCCGGCCTCGGCGTCATCGTGTTTCCGCTCGCCGCGGTGCTGCTCGGCATCGATACGTGGCTCGCGCCGCCGACGCATCCGGCCGACCGCGACTGGCAGATCCAGCTGCACGTGATCGTCGCGCTGCTCGGTTATGCCGTACTGAGCCTGTCGGCGCTGCTGGGCCTCCTGCTCGCGGCGCAGGATCGCGCGCTGCGCAATCACCGGCTGTCGGCCGGCCTCGTGCGCGTGCTGCCGCCGCTGACCCTGACCGAAGCGCTGATGTTCCGTCTCGTCGGCGCCGGCTTCGTGCTCCTGACGCTGACGCTCGTGACCGGCGTGCTGTTCGTCGACAATCTCTTCGCGCAGCACCTCGTCCACAAGACGGTGCTGTCGATCGTCGCGTGGTTCGTGTTCGGCGCGCTCCTGTTCGGCCGCTGGCGCTTCGGCTGGCGCGGCCGCCGCGCGGTGCGGCTGCTGCTGATCGGCATGGTCGTGCTGCTGCTCGCGTTCTTCGGCAGCAAATTCGTACTCGAACTCCTGTTGCGCCGCACGCCATAGCCTCCGCTGCAAAAACCGGCACTCGTTCACACTCGCGACGCTGCGCGCCCCTTGCCGGGGCGTCGGTCAGGGGGCAGAATCCTTCGTCAGCGGGGGAACTTACGTGCTTGATCTCAGCCTGATTCGCAATCCATGAAGCCCGACCCCAGCGCCGCCGAACGACGCCGCTTCCAGCGATTCAACTTCGAAGGCACGGTGCGCCTGTATTCGGGCACGGCGATGTGGGAAACCAAGCTCGTCGATGTCTCGCTCAAGGGCGTGCTGATCGAGCGGCCGGTCGACTGGAACGGCAAGGCCGGCGGCGGCTATCGCATGGATCTGCGCATCAACAACAGCGTGATCATCAGCATGGGCGTGACGTGCGCGCACATCATGCCGCACCGCCTCGGCTTTCGCTGGGACAAGATCGACCTCGACAGCTTCGCGCAGTTGAAGCGCCTGGTGGAGCTGAATCTGGGCGATCCGGCGCTGCTCAATCGCGAGCTTTCGTCGCTGGGCTGAGCCAGGCGCCGCCTTGTTGACACCGGAGGTCAGCCGGTATTCAGTCCCGCGGCCGATTTAGATGGCCTGCTCCATTGTCGCGGCGTATGTTGCAGTGCATGAAAAACGCTGCCGAACGAACCGCCGAGATGCGTATTTATCGCTCCCGTATCCGTCCGCCCGAACGCCTGCGTTACCGCGCCGCGAACGACGCGCCGACTGCGCTCGGCGAAGAGGTTCGCACGCGCGACGGACGCGTCCTGCGCCTGCGCGCGATCCATCCGGACGACGTTGTTGCGCTGCAGCGCGGATTTTCGCGACTGAGCCCCGAGGAAATCCGCATGCGCTTCCTGCACATGCTGACCGAACTGCCCGACGCGCTCGCCACGCGCCTGTGCAACCTCGATCCCGACCAGGAAATCGCGTTCGTGCTGGCCGATCCGCCGGGCACGCCCGATCCGGAGATTCACGCGGTCGCGCGCGCCTATATCGATCCGACCACCGACAGCGCCGAGTACGCGCTGGTCGTGCAGAAGGCGCTGACCGGCCAGGGCCTCGGCCTCCTCCTGATGCGCCGCCTGATCGACGCCTGCCGCGCGCGCGGCGTGCACGAGATCTGGGGCGACGTGCTGACGGAAAACCACGCGATGCTGCGGTTGTGCGACCGCCTGCGCTTCAAGCGCGACTCGGTGTTCCACGATCCGACGCTGACGCGGGTCAGATTGGCCCTCGGCTGACCGATCGGCCCGGTCGCGCTGCGCGCGGCCGGGCCGATCGGAGTAGACTGCGCGGTTCCCTCGGTGCCCGTCGGGCGCCGGGCCGACCCGATTCGCAGCCGTGATGACCCCGACCCTGCTCTCCCCGTTCTTCCCACGTCGCCCAAGGTTCGCCGTTATTGGGAGACGCCGCACGGCTCCGCGCTGGCGCTCGCGCTCGCCGAAACCGGCCGCGCGCACGCCGGACTCGTCGTCGCCGTCGCGCGCGACACGCATTCGGCGCACGCGCTCGAAACCGAGCTGGCCGTGTTCGCCGGCGACTCCGTGGAAGTCTTGCATTTTCCCGATTGGGAAACGCTGCCGTACGACCTGTTCGCGCCGCATCCGGAAATCGTCTCGCAGCGCGTCGCGACGCTGTACCGCCTGCCGACGACGCGGCGCGGCGTACTGATCGTGCCGGTCGGCACGCTGATGCAGCGCCTGGCGCCGCAGAGCTACATCGGCGGCACGAGCCTTGCGCTCGCGACCGGCCAGAAGCTCGACCTCGCCGCCGAGCAGCGCCGCCTGGAAGCGGCCGGCTACCGCAACGTGCCGCAGGTGCTCGAACCGGGCGACTTCGCCGTGCGCGGCGCGCTGATCGACATCTTTCCGATGGGCGCCGCCGAACCGTATCGCGTCGAACTCTTCGACGAGGAAATCGACTCGATCCGCAGCTTCGATCCGGAAACGCAGCGCTCGGCGCAGAAAGTGGACGCCGTGCGCCTCCTGCCCGCGCGCGAGTTTCCGCTGACCGACGAATCGGCGAAGGCGTTCCGCACGCGCCTGCGCGAACGTTTTCCGATCGACATCCGGCGCTGCCCGATCTACCAGGACCTGAAGGAAGGCGCGACGCCGGCCGGCATCGAGTACTACCTGCCGCTCTTCTTCCAGGGCACCGCGACGCTGTTCGACTATCTCGCCGACAGCGCGCTGTTCGTGCTCGCCGACGGCGCGCTCGACGCGGCCGAGCAGTTCTGGAAGCAGGCCGCCGACCGCTACGACCAGCGCGCGCACGACATCGAACGGCCGATCCTGCCGCCGCTGGAGCTGTACCTGTCGCCCGAGCAGCTGCGCGAGCGCCTGAACCGCGAACTGCGCGTCGACGTCGTACCGAAGGGTACGAATGAACATGTGGTCTCGCTCGGCACGCAGCCGGCCCCGTCGCTGCCGATCAGCCGCAAGGGCGAGGAAACCGGCGCGGAGCTCGCGCGCTTCGTCGCGGCGTACCCCGGCCGCGTGATGATCGCGACCGACTCGGCCGGCCGCCGCGAGGCGATGATCGAACAGATCGCCGTCGCGGGCCTGAAGCCTGCGACGGTCGGCGACTGGACCGAGTTCGCGCAGGGTTCGGCGCGCTTCGCGATCGGCGTCGCGACACTCGACGCCGGATTCGCGCTGACCGCGGCCGGCATCACGCTGCTGACCGAGCGCGAACTGCTCGGCGAACGCGTGCAGCAGCAGCGCCGACGCAAGCGCGCCGCGCGCGATCCCGAAACGATCATCCGCGACCTGACCGAGCTCGCGCTCGGCGCGCCGATCGTGCACATGGATCACGGCGTCGGCCGCTACCAGGGCCTGATCAAGCTCGACGTCGGCGGCGCCGCGAACGAGTTTCTCGCGATCGAATACGCCAAGGGCGACAAGCTCTACGTGCCGGTCGCGCAGCTGCATCTCGTGTCGCGCTATTCCGGCGCGTCGCCGGAACTGGCGCCGCTGCATTCGCTCGGCGGCGACGCGTGGGAACGCGCCAAGCGCAAGGCCGCCGAAAAGGTGCGCGACGTCGCGGCCGAGCTGCTCGCGATCTACGCGCAGCGCGAAGCGCGCCAGGGCGTCGCGGTGCCGGTCGACCGCCAGATGTACGAGCAGTTCGCCGCGGCGTTTCCGTTCGAGGAAACGCCGGACCAGCTCGGCGCGATCGACGCCGTGATCGCCGACATTGAATCGGGCAAGCCGATGGACCGCGTCGTCTGCGGCGACGTCGGCTTCGGCAAGACCGAAGTCGCGCTGCGCGCCGCGTTCGTCACCGCCACCGCCGGCAAACAGGTGGCCGTGCTCGTGCCGACGACGCTGCTGGCGCAGCAGCATTACCAGAACTTCCGCGACCGCTACGCCGACTGGCCGATCAAGGTCGACGTGCTTTCGCGCTTCAAGTCGAAGAAGGAAGTCGAAGAGGCCATGCGCAGGCTCGCCGACGGCCGCATCGACGTGATCATCGGCACGCACCGGCTGCTGCAGCAGGACGTGAAGTTCAAGGATCTGGGCCTCGTCATCGTCGACGAGGAACACCGTTTCGGCGTGCGGCAGAAGGAACAACTGAAAAAACTGCGCGCCGAAGTCGACATCCTCACGCTGACCGCGACGCCGATCCCGCGCACGCTGAACATGGCGATGTCGGGCACGCGCGACCTGTCGATCATCGCGACGCCGCCGGCGCACCGCCTCGCGGTGAAGACGTTCATCAGCCAGTGGGATCCGGCGCTGCTGCGCGAGGCGTTCCAGCGCGAGCTGCAGCGCGGCGGCCAGGTGTACTTTTTGCACAACGAAGTCGACACGATCGAGAAGACCGGTCGCGAACTCGCCGAACTCGTGCCCGAGGCGCGCATCCGCATCGCGCACGGCCAGATGCCGGAGAAGGAGCTCGAGCAGGTGATGCTCGACTTCCACCGCCAGCGCTTCAACGTGCTCTTGTGCACGACGATCATCGAATCGGGCATCGACATCCCGACCGCGAACACCATCATCGTCAACCGCGCCGACCGCTTCGGCCTGGCACAGCTGCATCAGCTGCGCGGCCGCGTCGGCCGTTCGCACCATCGCGCCTACGCGTACCTCGTGCTGCCCGACCGGCGCTCGATCACCGCCGACGCCGAAAAGCGCCTCGAAGCACTCGCATCGATGGAAGAACTCGGCGCCGGTTTCACGCTCGCGACGCACGACCTGGAAATCCGCGGCGCCGGCGAACTGCTCGGCGAAGAACAGAGCGGCCAGATCCAGGAGGTCGGCTTCTCGATGTACACCGAGCTCCTCGAGCGCGCCGTGCGGGCGCTCAAGAGCGGCAAGGTGCCCGACTTCGATCTCGTCAGCGAACACGAGGCCGAGGTCGAGCTGCATCTGGCCGCGCTGATTCCCGACGACTACCTGCCCGACGTGCACACGCGCCTGACGCTGTACAAGCGCATCGCGAGCGCGCGCGACGCCGAGCGCCTGCGCGAACTGCAGGTGGAAATGGTCGATCGCTTCGGCCTGCTCCCCGAACCGGTCAAGAACCTGTTCGCGGTGACCGAACTCAAACTCGCCGCGACCGACCTCGGCATCCGCAAGATCGATCTCGGCGCGCACGGCGGACGCGTGGTGTTCACCTCGTCGCCGAACGTCGAGCCCGCGACGATCATCAAGCTGCTGCAGATGCTGCCGCGCGTCTACGCGCTCGACGGCCCGGACAAGCTCAAGGTCCGCCTGGAAATGCCCGGCACCGCCGAGCGCCTGCGCAGCGCGCAGGAACTCATCGTCGCGCTCGGCCGCCGCAAGGCCGCGTAAGAAAAAACAAGAAACCACCGGTACACAACGATGCATACCCGAGCCGAAGAACTGATCCGCGCGCTGCACCTCGAACCGCACATCGAAGGCGGCCACTATCGCCGCATCTACGAATCGGCCACGCGCGTGGCCTACGGCGACGCGGCGCAGCGCGCGGTCGCGACGTCGATTTACTTCCTGCTCGCGGCGGGCGACCTGAGCCGCTGGCACCGTCTCGACACCGACGAGGTGTGGCACTTCTACGAAGGCCAGCCGCTCGAACACCTGCGCTTCGATCCGGTCGAGGGTGTGCTGACGCGGCACGTGCTAGGTCCGGCGTCGCGCGAGTCCGCGCCGGTCTGCGTCGTCCCGGCCGGCATGTGGCAGTGCGCGAGGCCGCTCGGCGCGTATACGCTCGTCGGCTGCACCGTCGCGCCAGGCTACGAATTCCGCGGCTTCGCGCTGCTCGACCAGGCGCCGGACGTGGCGAAGCGGCTCAGCCTGATCGACGAGGCGCTGCTCGATCTCGCCTGAGACGCGGCATCACAGCGACGTCAGCACGTTGCCGTTCGCGTCGAGCCACTGGATCGTGAAGCCGCGAATCGCGCCGCCGCTCGCCGGCGCCGCCGACGCGAGGAACACCGGAATCACGAGATAGCCCGTGCGATGGTTGGGCACGCGATCCTGCGCGAACGGGTTGGCGCAGTAGGCGTTCTCGGGCGTCAGGGCCGCGCTCTGCGGATCGAGCGGACACGGATAGCGCGACGCGTAGCTCACCGGCGGATGCGCAAGGCCGGGCTTGAACGGCAGCGGCGGACCGAAGCCGCCGAACAGCGTGAAGCGCACTTCGAGATCGAGCACCGCTGCATCGTCGACCGTCAGCACGACGTCGTACCACGTATACGGCAGCAGCGGATTGCGCAGCTGCGTCTCGCACTCGATGCGCGCGTCGCGCCCGTACAGCTCGACCCAGATCTGCCCGCCCTCGCTGGTGTCGGGCGGACAGTTCGCGCGCGCGGCGAAGCCGACGTTCGCCTTCGCGAAGAAAATGCCGATGCCGTCGACCGGTCCGGCCGAGATGCCGTCCGAGGCGCCCTGCGCGTGGCCGTACAGCACGATCGGGATATGGCTGACGTTCGAGTCGTCGTCGAACAGGTCGCCGGTATAGAAAGAGAACTTCGCGCGCATTTTCGCCGCGTTCGCCGGCCGCGGCGTCGAGTTCGACTGCAGGTAGCCGTACAGCGGATCGCGTTCGGTGCCCTTGAGCGCCTCGCGCGATTTCGGCGGTCGCACGTTTTGTATCGGAATCGTCGTCGGCGCCGCATCGGTGACCGCGATGCCGTTGTAGCGGCCGTCGAATCGCGCCTGCACGGTGTCGTTGACGTAGCCGTCGAACACGTAGCCGGCGATGCCGTCGAACGTCCAGCCGGCGTCGACGAGCGCGTCCTTCGCGGCGATGCTGATCGTGTAGCGGTGCTCGCGGTTGCAGTCGCGTCCGGTCGAGCGGCAGTCCGACAGCCGGTACAGCGCCGTCGCGCCGGGCGGCGGCTGTTTGAAGATGTAGCCTTCGACGCGTTCGAACACGTAGCCGCTCGCGATCGCGGCGTTCGCCTCGACGGCGCTCGCGGTATAGAAGTGTTCGGTTTCCGGCGCGCCCTTGTACAGACGATAGAACGGCAGCGACGACGGCGGCTGCGCGCAGGCGAACGCCATCGGCATCGGAAAGCCCATGTCGGGATTCGACGTGCCCGGCAGCGGCGGCTGGCCGCCCGGGCCGGGCAAGTCCGGCGGCGAGCACGGCAGCCAGCCGACGACGCCGCGGCGCACGGCGCCGTCGATGTTCGCCGAGTCGTCGCTCTGCTTGAGGTCGGTCGTCAGGAACGTGTCGCTCTCGGGCACGCCGGGCGCGGTCTCGCCGGCATAGTGCGTTTCGATGAGCTGCACGAGATCGTACGCGTGCGCGCCCGGCGAGCCGAACAGCAGTGCGGCGACTGCGGCGATGCTGCGAGGTTTCATGCGTACCTCCGTCGACATGGAACGACCGTCGGACCGACCGGCCCGCGCACCATAGCGGCGAAAAGCTGAAGAAACCCGTAACTAATTTTCAACTAATCGTTAAAGGATACATCAGAACAATCGCGGCTCGCCGCGCCTCGGCGTGCCGATGCCGGGCTGATCCTTGCATCGCTGCGAATGCCGCGACCTTGCGTCGCCCGGCGGCTCGGCGCCGGCGTTCCTTCCCGGCCCGAAGGCCGGGAAGGAACGGGTCGGATTACAGCGAGGTCAGCACGTTGTCGCTCGCATCGAGCCACTGGATCGTGAAGTTCGTGATGGTGCCGCCGGTCGCCGGCGTCGCCGACGCTTCGAACACGGGAATCACGAGATAGCCCGTGCGCTGGTTCGGCATGCGATCCTGCGCGAACGGATTGGCGCAGTGCGCGTTCGCGGCCGTCAGCGTCACCGCCGTCGGATACAGCGGGCACGGATAGCGCGAGGCGTAGCTCACCGGCGGATGCACATGGCCGGTCTTGAACGGCAGTCGCGGGCCGGTGCCGCCGGCGCTGCTGAAACGCACTTCCAGATCGAGCACCGCGTTGTCGTCGACCGTCAGCACGAGGTCGTACCAGGTGCTCGCGGCGAGCGGCGTGTCGAGATTCGTTTCGCATTCGACCCGCGCGCGCGCGCCGTACAGCTCGACCCAGATCTGGCCGCCGGCGACCGGCGTTCCGGGGCAGGACGTGCTCCACGTCGAACTCGCCTTGGCGAAGAAGATGCCGATACCGTCGACCGGCGCCGCCGAAATGCCGTCCGTCGCCGCCTGCGCATGGCCGTAGAGCACGATCGGGATATGGTTGATGTTCGACGACGCGCCGAACAGGTCGCCGGTATAGAACGAGAACTTCGCGCGCATCTTCGCGGCGCCGGCCGGCCGCGGCGTCGAGTTCGACTGCCGGTAGCCGTGCAGCGGATTGCGCTCGGTGCCCTTCACCACCAGCGGCGACTTCGTCGGCGTGACGTTCTGTATCGCGACCGCGGTCGGCGAAACGCTGTTGACGGTGATGCCGTTGTAGGTGCCGTTGAATTTCGCCGGCACCGTGTCGTTCGCGTAGCTGTCGTAGACGTAGCCGGCGATGCCCGCATAGCCCCAGCCGTCGGCGATCAGCTGGTCGCGCGCGTACGAGCTGATCGTGTAGCGATGCTCGAAGTCGCAGCCGCCGGCGACCGGCCAGCACTTCGCGAGCTGATACAGCGCCGTCGAGCCGATCGGCGGCGTCTGGAAGATATAGCCTTCGACGCGCTCGAACACGTAGCCGTTCGCAATGGCGCTGTTCGCTTCGGCGACGCTGCGCGTATAGAAATGATCCGTATCGGGCGCCCCCTTGTACAGACGATAGAACGGGTGCGAGAGAGGCGGCTTCGCGCACGTGAAGTTCATCGGCGTGCCCGCATCGAATCCCATGTTGGGATTCGACGTTCCGGGCAGCGGCGACTCGCCGTTGGGCCCGAGCGTCGTCGGCGGCGCGCACGGCAGCCACGCCGCGACGCCGCGCCGAACTCCGCCGTGGATGTCGACGGCGGCGGTGTCCTGGCCGATGTCGGTCGTCAGGAACGTGTCGCGCGACACGGGATTGTGCGATTCGAACAATTGCACGAGATCGAGGTTGATCGCGTGCGCCGTGCCGGTCGCACAGAGCGCGACCAGTGCCGCGGCGATGCCTCGCTTGATGCCAATTGCCATTTCCGGTTCTCCATCGGTAGAAACGCGATTACCCGAAGCGCCGCGCAAGCGGCAACCGCCGACCCGCGCGCCACGACGACTTCTTCCAAAATTGAATTTCAACAACTTTTTCAAATTTAAGTCCGCTCACAACTAGTACATACCGGAAAAGAGCGAAAAAGTTGATCACGCGCGCCGCGGTCGCCGACATTGATCCGCGTCACGGAATACGCCGCGGCAATCGTCATCATCCGCACACATTCGCGCACGACACTGCGCGGTCCAGCGGCCGGGGGGCCGTTCACACGGGAGAGGGAGAGATGTCGCATCGTGCATTTGTGCGGCTTGCCGCACTGTTTTCACTGTTCGCCGCGCCGGCGTTCGCCGACGTGTTCGTCAACGAAATCCACTACGACAACGACGGCACCGACGCGAACGAACGCGTCGAAATCGCCGCGCCGGCCGGCACTTCGCTCGCCGGCTGGAAGCTCGCGCTGTACAACGGCGGCGATGGCAAGGTGTACGCGACGATCAATCTCGCCGGCACCGTGCCGAGCCAGTGCGGCGGCCACGGCACGCTCGCGTTCAACGCGGCCGGCCTGCAGAACGGCTCGCCCGACGGCCTCGCGCTCGTCGACGCCGCCGGCGCCGTCGTGCAGTTCCTGAGCTACGAGGGCGCGTTCACGGCGAGTGACGGCCCGGCCGCCGGCCGCGTCGCGAGCGACATCGGCCGCAGCGAAGGCACGGACGTCACGGCGTCGCAGTCGTTGCAGCTGCGCGGCACCGGCACGCGCTATGCCGATTTCGCCTGGGCGACCGCGTCGGCGGCCTCGTTCGGCGCGTGCAACAGCGGCCAGACGTTCACCGGCGGCGGCGGCGGCGGTTCGACGGCGCTGCAGAGCGGCGTGCCGGTGGCCGGCATCGGCGGCGCGACCGGCACCGAAAAGCGCTACACGATCGCGGTGCCCGCGAGCGCGAGCAGCCTCGCCGTCGTCACGAGCGGCGGCAGCGGCGACGCCGATCTCTACGTCCGGTTCGGCGCGGCGCCGACGACGTCGAGCTACGACTGCCGCTCGAACCGTTCCGGCAACGCCGAGAACTGCACCGTCGCGACACCGGCCGCCGGCACGTGGCATGTGCTGGTGCGCATGTACGCGACCGCGGCGAACGTCACGCTGACGGCGACGGTGTCGATGTCCGGCGGCGGCGGCGACGATCCGTACTACGACGGCGTCGACACGACGAGCGCGGCGCGGCTGCGCAGCACGCTGCACGCGATCATCGCGCACAGCGTGAAGATTCCGTACACCGCGAGCGCGACCGACGTGTGGAACGTGCTCGACGACGCGGACGAAGATCCGCTCGTACCGGGCAATATTCTCGACATTTACAAAAACGCGAGCTACGCGAAAGCCGCGGCCGGCAACGACTTCTACAACCGCGAGCACACGTGGCCGAAGTCGCTCGGCTTTCCGGACGACGGCGACGCGAACTATCCGCACACGGACACGCATATGCTGATGGCGTCGGACATCGCCTACAACGAGGCGCGCGGCAACCTGCCGTTCGGCACCTGCACGTCGGGCTCCACGCTGTACGCGACGCTCGCGTATTTCGGCCAGGGCGGCAGCGGCCACGGCAACTACCGCTGCAACGGTTACTGGCAGGTGTGGGACGGCATGAAGGGCAACGTCGCGCGCGCGATGCTGTACATGGACGTGCGCTACGACGGCGGCACGCATCCCGGCACCGGCACGCCCGAGCCCGACCTGCGCCTCACCGACAGCCTGTCGCTGATCGCGCAGACGAGCGGCAACGCGTCGGTCGCGTACATGGGCCTGTTGTCGACGATCCTCGCCTGGCATCGCGACGATCCGGTCGACGCGCGCGAACGCCTGCGCAACGACATCGTCGAGAGCTACCAGGGCAACCGCAATCCGTTCGTCGATCACCCGGAATGGGCGGCGTGCATCTTCCAGAACGTCTGCAACTGAACCGCCGCTCCCCCGGGGATCGCCCCGGGGAGCGCGTTTTGCGAGGCGCGCTACGCCGCCGGCGTCTGCCGCGCGGCGGCTTCCTCGGCGGCGCGTTCCTTGCGGTGCCGCATTTCCACGATGATGTTGTAGACCGCGACGAACGCCGGAAACGCGTTCTGCAGGATGCCGACCGAATCGTTCTTGCCCCAGATGAAATACGACAGCGTCAGGAGGCTGCCGACGATCGAGAGCCACCAGAACGCCATCGGCAGATGCGTGCGCCGCTTTCTCTTCGTCGCCCACGCCTGCACGAACCAGCGCGCGGTGAACAGCAGCGTGCCGAGGTAGCCGATCAGCTTCCACGGCGTGATCACGATGTGATCGAAATCGAACAGAGCCTGGTCCATTGCCTTGCGCCGACGCCAAAAACGACCGGCGATTATACCCGCGGGCATTAAAGCCCGCTTAAGACGCGACCGCGGTCACAGCGCGGCGCGGCCGTCGTTGACAACCATGGACCCCGCACTTACGGTCGGCTCTCGCGCCGGCGGCCGGGGGCCTGCCGGCACATCGCGGGCGACCGCACTTTGTACATTGCGCACCACTTTCGTAACGCTCATGGCACGGAGGCCGTGATGCGCCCGCCCGCGCAGCGCATGCGCGACGGGCGCCGCGTCGTGCGGTCGGGTCCGCGCGGCGGGCCGCGTGCCGCGGAAACGGCGCGGCGGCCGGGAAGGTCGGTTCCCGTCGGACGGCGCGCGGGCTCGCACACGCGCCGTGACACGCGGGTGATCCCGGAGGACGGATGCCTTGGGGAAGGCGTCCTTCGTGCGGAACGTCGCGCTTTGCGTCCCGGCGCAATCGCCACGGCCCGTGCCGCGCGCCGCTCCGGCGGGCAACCGACGAGCCGCCCGCGCCTAGCGGCTCCGGCGCGCCGCGGCCCGCTTCGCGGGCGTCTTCTTCGCGACGGTTTTCTTTGCGGCCACTTTCTTTGCGGCCACTTTCTTTGCGACCGCTTTCTTCGCGGCCGGCTTTTTCGCGACCTTCTTCGCGGCCACTTTTTTCGTTGTAGATTTCTTCGCGGCGGCCTTCTTCGCAGCCGCCTTCTTCACGGCCCCGCGCCGCTTCGCCGCCGGCAGCGCCGGATAGCCGCCCAGGCGCTCGTAGCGCCACGTCAGCGTCACGCCTTCGACGCCGCCGGGCCGCGCCGACGCCTTCACGCCGACCAGCGTCGGCTCGAGATCGGCCGGCACGTCGGCGCTCCAGTTCGGTGCGCTGATGTCGTCGCCGGCGCCGGCGCGGCGGCCGAAATTCGTCTCGAAGCGGATCGACATCAGGCGATGGTCGGCCGTGCCGTATACCGACACGATGCGCTCCTTGTCCTTGAGTTCGATTTCGCTCGGCGTGCCGGCCGTGCTGCCGACCGACTGCCACACGCCGTTCGACTTGATCGCGATGCCGGTCAGCGCGCCGCCGCCGTAGACGCGCACGCCCTGAATCGCGGCGTTGCGGTCGGCGAGCGTCCGGCTCGCTTCGAGATCGGACCCGAACGCGCCGGCCTCGACGAAGATATTTTCGCGCGGCGCCGGCGGCCGCTCGGCCCCGTACGAATTCCACAGCAGCGTCGGCGCGAACAGCGCGTCGAGTTCGGCGTCGAACAGCGCCTGCGCCGTGCGCTTCGCGGTCGCGACGAGATCGTTCGCCACGCGGTCGACCGTGCGCTGGTCGGTGTCGATGTCGAGCCGGCGGCGATAGTCGGCGCCGCTGTGCGCGTCGACCACGCGTATCCAGTACGAGCTCGTGTGATGGCTGTGGTCGACGCGCGCGCGCTGGTCCACTTTCGCCATGCGCCGGTCGAAGATGCCCTGGCGATAGGCGCGCGCCGCCGCGGCGTATTCGGCGACCGCCTCGCTCAGCCAGCGCCGGTGCGACGCTGCGTTCCTGTCGGCCTCGTCGGAGATCGTCGCGAACGCCGTCGTCATCTCGTGCAGCATGCCGATCTTGAGCGTGCCCATCGCGATGAGGTAGGCGAGCGTCTTTTCGGCCTTGTCGGCCTTGAAGAACGCGCGGTCGACCTGGTTGATCGCCGCATAGGCCGAGTTGAAGAACCCGAGCTTCTCGGCGCTCGGCACCATGTCGGACATGTCGGAGAGATTCTTGCGTGCCCCGTCGAGCGCGACGCCGAGGTCCTCCAGGCGCTTGGCGGTCAACTTTTCGTCGACGTAGCGCTCGACGTAATACGTCATCTGGTCCCAGAACATCTGCTGCGACTGGTCGGGCCAGAACGCGCCGGCGATGAATTTGAACGCGCCGCCGGCCTTCGGAATCAGGCCGATCGCGCCGAGGCCGATGTCGCGCAGCATGTCGGTGGGCTTCTTGAACGTCGGCAGCGCCGCGGGCTTGACGTCGCGCGTCGCGAGCACGAGGCGGAACTGGTATTCGTGCGCGTCGGCCTTGCCGGGCTTGTCGCGCTGCACGAGTTCGGCGCCGCCGTCGCTCGAGCCGTTCTTCACGGCAACGAACTTGCCGCTGTGCGTCGCCTCGATGAACACGCAGCCCTCGCCCGCGTCGAGCAGACGAAACTGCTGGTTCGGCCCGCTGTGCCACGACACCTGGATCACCTTCGCGCCGTCGTCCTTGGAAATGCCGTAGACATCGAACACGTGCTGCGACGCTTCGCAGCGGATCGCATACATGCCGTCGCGGGTCGGATTGAACTTGAAGCGCTGATGCGGCTTGTTCGCCTGCGCGGCGTTCTGGCGGATCGGCGCGTCGAGCGCCGTCGACGCATCCTTCACTTCGAGCACCAGCTTGCTGTGGCGCGGAACGATGTAGTAGTGCGCGTCCGTATCCGGTTTCACCGACATGGCCCTGGCTCCGTTGGCTGCGGCAAGCCCCGCATGCCGAAGGCTGCGCAAAAACGCATCCGCTCCTATCACACTTGTTGAGCAACAGGCGTCCTGCCTGTTGCTCAATCGAACGGCGCAAGCAAAGCTTGCGCACCTTCTCCGAGAATCAATCGCTTGCGCGATCGATTCTCGAGCGATCCATCCCTGGATCGCGCGCCTCCAAGTGTGCTAGCAAAATCGCCGAACGAAGCAAAGGTTCCCCGCGCGCCTCAAGGGGCGGATAATCGCGCCCCCGATCGACAGGATGCGCTGATGGTTTTCGTTCCCGGACAACGCTGGGTCTCCAACGCCGAACCGGAACTCGGTCTGGGCACGATCCTGCGCATCGAAGGGCGCAGCATCCAGGTGCTGTTCGCGAAGTCCGGCGTACTACGCCACTACGCCGCGCACGCCGCGCCGCTCGTTCGCGCCGAGTTTCGCGTCGGTCAGAAAGTCAGCGGCAAGGGCCTCGCGTTCACGATCGAGCGCGTCGAGACGCATCAGGGCCTCCTGCACTACTACCACGGCGCCGACGCGCTCGTCGAAGGCGAACTCGACGACGTGCAAAGCCTGTCGCAGGCCGACGAGCGCCTGCTGTCGGGCCGCGTCGACCGCGCCGACCGCTTCGATTTCCGCGTCGAGGCGCTGAACCGCCGCGCGAACGCGCGCCGCGCGCCGGACTACGGCCTCGCCGCCGCGCGCATCGATCTCGTGCCGCACCAGCTGCGCGTCGCGCAGATCGCCGCGTCGCGCCGCCCGCCGCGCGTGCTGCTCGCCGACGAGGTCGGCCTCGGCAAGACGATCGAAGCGGGCATGGTGCTGTCGCGCCTGATCGCCGCCGGCCGCGTCGAGCGCGTGCTCGTGCTGCTGCCCGAGCCGCTCGTCTACCAGTGGTTCGTCGAACTGCTGCGCCGTTTCAATCTGCAATTTTCCATTTTCGACGAAGAACGCTGCGAGGCGATCGAACTCGCCGGCGACGGCCGCAATCCGTTCGAGGACGAGCAGTTCGTCATCACCGACATCGGCTTTCTGTCGGGCAACGCCAGGCGCGCGCAGCAGGCGATCGACGCCGGCTGGGATCTTCTCGTCGTCGACGAGGCGCATCACCTCGCGTGGACGCCGGAAGCGGCGAGCCCGCAGTACGCGCTGGTCGAACGCCTCGCCGCGGCGACGCCGGGCGTGATCCTTCTCACCGCGACGCCCGAGCAGCTCGGCCGCACCGGCCACTTCGCGCGGCTGCGCCTGCTCGATCCCGCGCGCTATCACGATCTCGAACGCTACACCGAGGAAGCCGACGGCTATCTCGCGCTGTCGCGCATCGCCGCGAAGCTGACCGACGGCGTCGCGCTCGATGCCGGCGACGTCGCCGAACTGCGCGCGCGCCTGACGGGCGACGATGCGAGCCAGGCGCTGCTCGCGCGCCTCGGCGAGAACGACGCGACGGTCGCCTCGCAGCTGCTCGACGCGCTGATCGACCGCCACGGCACCGGCCGCGTGATGTTCCGCAACCGCCGCGCCGTCGTCGGCGGTTTTCCGCAGCGCATCCCGAACGTCGACGTGCGCGACGGCGACGCGCTGAGCGAAGACGAGCGCCAGCGCCTGCTGACCGAGTTTCTGTCGGACATCCAGCAGCCGCCGACGCTGCACGAATACGACTATTCGGCCGACCCGCGCCTGTCGTGGCTGATCGGCCTCATCGACGAATTCCCGCGCGACAAGTTCCTGCTCATCTGCCGCAGCCAGGCGAAGGTGCTCGCGCTCGAAGAAGCGCTGCGCACGAAGAGCGGCATCGCAATCGCGCGGTTCCACGAAGGCCTGTCGATCGTGCACCGCGACCGCAACGCGGCGTACTTCGCCGACCCGGAAGGCGCGCGCATCCTCATCTGCTCGGAAATCGGTTCGGAAGGCCGCAATTTCCAGTTTGCGCATCATTTGATCCTGTGGGACGTGCCGCTCGATCCCGATCTGCTCGAACAGCGCATCGGCCGCCTCGACCGCATCGGGCAGAAGCACGACATCCAGCTGCACGCCGTCGCGTACCGCGGCACCGCGCAGTACGTGCTGCTGCGCTGGTACGCCGAAGCGCTCGACGCGCTGCGCGTGAGCCCGGCCGACGGCCGCGAGCTGTACAAGCGTTTCGGGCCCGATCTCGCCGAGCGCGCCGCGACGCATGCGCTCGAAGGCACCGAACCGGATCAGGAAATCGATTCGCTGATCGCCGAAACGCGCGCCGTGCACGAAGAGCTGTCGCGACTCGTGCACGCCGGCCGCGACCGGCTGCTGGAACTGGCGAGCGCCCGCGAAGCGCGCGACGAAACGCTGCGCGCGGCGCTGACCGCCGCCGACGCCGACCTCGACGGCGACGACTTCATCCTGCGCCTGTTCGAACAATTCGGCGTCGAGCACGACGAAACCGGCACGCGCACCTACGTGCTCGATCCCGAATACGTCAGCACCGAAGGGCTTGCGGGTCTCAAGGACGGTCCGCAGCAGATCACGTTCGACCGCGCCACCGCGCTCGCGCGCGAAGAACTGCCGCTGTTGCGCGCCGATCATCCGATGGTCGCGAGCGCGATCGACGTGCTGGTCGAGGGTGAGCAAGGCAATGCGGCGATCCTCGTCGACGACGCGCTGCCGCCGCGCACGGTGCTGCTCGAAGCCGTGTTCGTGCTCGAATGCGTCGCGCAGCGTAGCCTCGGCGTCGAGCGCTTCCTGCCGGCGCTGCCGCTGCGCACCGTCGTCGACACGAAACTGCAGCGCCGCGACGCGTACAAGCCCAACAGCGTATCGCTGCAGAAGGCCGGCGACCGCGCGCTCGATTTCAACCGCTACCGCAAGTTCATCGCGCAGCTCGTGCCGCCGATGCTGGAGGCGTGCGAGAAAGGCGCGTACGAACTCGCCGAACGCGAGATCGCAGCGGCGATCGGCGAGGTGAGCGCGCAGCTCGGCGCCGACATCGCGCGCCTGACCGCGCTGCGCGCCGTGAACCCCGGCGTGCGCGAGGACGAAATCGCGTCGCTCGCGACCGAACTCGCCGCCATCCTCGATGCGCTGCCGCGCGCACGGCCGCGGCTCGACGCCGTGCGCTTCGTCTGCAGCCAGGATTTTCTGAGCTTGCGGTAGCGCCGTTCGCGATCGCGTACGCGCCGCCGTTCCGGCCGATGATCTTCACGCTCGGCGTGGCGAGCGTGTTCGTGTTCCGGCGCTCTCGCGCGCTGACGTACGACGTGCTCGTGGTCGCGCCGGGCTGAGTTCGGCGCTAACCTCTGGAGCTCGACGTCGTTGCCGCGGTCTGTGCGGCACAACCTTCGAGGAAAACCATGCTGGCATCGCTGCTCATTGCCGCCGCTTTCGCGGCCGAACCGCCGAGCGAAGAAATGAACGCCGCGGCGGCGTACATCCAATCGAACTATCTGCCGGTGATCTTCGACGCGTGCAAGCAGCACGCGCCGCTGCGCGCGCCCGAATACGAGCAGGCGCTCGAACGCTGGAACAAGGCGAACAAGAAGGTCGTCGCCTACGGCGAAAAAGTGTCGCGCGCGCAGGCTCAGGCGCAAGGCATGCAGCTCGAAGCGATGATCGCGCAGTCGCTCGCCGACCTGCGCAACGACATGTCCGGCAAGACGCCCGAGGAAATGGACGCCGGCTGCGCCAACGCGCTGCGGAGCGCATGGGCCGAATCTCAGCCGAAGTAGCGCCGGCGTCCCGGCCGGTCAGTCGCACCGTGCCGCGCTGTCGCATTGCGCATGCATTGCCGCCGCTACGCGGGAAAATGCCGGTTTCAACAATGCTCCCGCCGCTCGGCGCAGATGGCCCGGGTCGCCGATCGACGACGACAGGCGCGGGAAAGGGTCATCACCGGCATGCGCGAAAACCACGTTGTTCGTTCCATCGGCTTCGCAAACAGTGAACACCCCGCGGCCGAAGCTGCGCCGGATACGCTCAAGGTGCGCGTTCAGGTCGTCGCAATACAAGTTCAGGACCATGATGCCGTTGTCGCACAGCGCCTGCCGGCACTGATCGTAGAACGCTTGTGAAGCAAGCTTTGCCGGAACCCCTTCGCGGGTGTACCCGTCCACAAGCAGCACATTGAACTGCCGATGAGCGCGGCGAACAAAGTGGGCGCCATCGTCCAGATGGACGCGAAACCGCTCGTCGTCCGGCGGCACATGAAACTCGTCGCGCAGTGCGAGAACGTGGGGATTGATCTCTACTACGTCGATCCGTGTCCGGGGCAACTCCCGGTAGCAGAATTTCGCGAGCGAACCGCCGCCAAGTCCGATCATGGCGACGCGTTGCGGCTGGCCGTTGAAGAGCAGGAACCCCATCATCGTGCGCGTGTAGTCGACGACGAGCGTACAGGGCTCGCGTTTCAACATGCGGCTCTGTGCTTCGTGGAGCGAGAAATGGAGCGTCTTGTAGTGAAGTGTCTCGTGCACGAAGGGTCGGCACATCTCGGAGGCGTCGTCCAACACGTTGCTAGCTCTCGTCGGTGCACGCCGGCGACCGGCCGTTTTTCAACCTCATCGTCGTCCGCGCGCAGCCCTGTGCGAACGCGACGGAGTCTTGTCCGAGCACGCGGCCGCGAGTTTCCGCGACGCGCGCATCGCCCGACGAAAACGCCGGCGCGATGCGACAGACCGGCTTGACCGAAAGCATCAGCGAGCGCCCGGCTCGGCGTTCGAATGTGCGTCGACGAGCGATTCCAGAAAGGTCACGACCATCCGGTCCTTGCCCGACCGGACCAGTGCGGCCGCCGTTTGGTCGCCGAGGGAAGGGATCGGCTGCGTTTCGTACCAGGCCGCAATATCGAGCGCGGCAGGCAATCGCGCTCGTGCGACGTCAATGCCCCATTGGGCTTCGCCGGCGAACGGATCTTCTGAGACTTGGCTGCGCATCTTCGGGTCTCCGCGTGCAGGTCGTGCTCAACGGCGCTTGTCTTTGACGGAACGCTTCAGCAAATCCGGCGTCTGCGAGAGCTTCGACAGAACGGCCTCGACGATCGGATTCGGCAGCGCTTCGTTGCGAAGGTGTTCCGCGACCGCGCGTGCCACGACTTGCGCCAGTTCCAGCGACAGCGGGGCGGTCTCGTCGCGCCAGAACCGCAGTTGCATTTCCCGAAGCCAGGCAGCCTCGGGAAGCCGGATACGCGTCCGGTTGAACGCATCCAGACATCGGCGATCCGTGTCGGCATCGAGCCCACGTGCGATCAGCAAGCTGCAGGGCGAGCGACCGGGCAGGCGCAGGTGCGCATCGTAGACGGCAAGGCATTCCGCCAGGCCTTGTCGCTGCATCGCCTCGAGCTTCGTCGAGTCGGCTTCGGGCGTCTGGGGCGTTCGCAGGATGGATAGCGCGATTTGTACCGGCGTGCGCACCAGAAGCGCGGCAACCGAGCTTTCCTCGGCGGGAGTATCGCGAAACGGTTCGCCCAGCTGAGGGGCGCTATCGCTCACCCACGATCCGCCCGGCGCGGATACGGACGAAATCCTGGCAAGCGACTGTCGGTTGGCGCGAACCGTATCCCAGGCCTGACCAAGCGCTTGCCATGCCGTCGGGATGGTCGGCCAGCACAGTGCGTAGACGTGAGCGCTTGTTGCGTTTGGCAGGACGGCGGTTGCGCTGGCGACGACGGCCGGCTGACCCGACGAAGGGAGCATCGGGCGTTGGCGCGAAGTATCGGGTGCGCGGCGAAGCGTTCCGGAGGTCGCCGACGAGCGACGGGGGCTGCTCATACTCAGAATTCCGTGGTGGTCAAGCCAACGACGCCGTCGATTCCCTGTAGAAGGCGCGCCGGCGAAGACGACGCACACGCCCGGCGTCAAGGTTCCATGCATTATAGATGATGTTTTTTATGCTTCACTAGATGTCTTAAGCATCAATAATAATTGCTGATCGTCGATCTGCGTCGTTGGCTTTCCGGTATCGACTTGTCCGATGATCCGCGGTTCGCTTCCGGCGAATGCCGTTGCCCCGAATCGCGAATGATGTTCAAAACATCACTTGAGATGTTCAATCTCTCTTTGTTAAAGTTCCTTCCGGAGTCTTGTAGATGATTACCGCGGCTCAACTTCGTGCGGCGCGCGCCCTGGCGGGACTGGACCAAAAGTCGTTGGCGCAGAAGGCGGGAGTGTCGCTGCCGACCATTCAGCGCATGGAAGCGAGCACGGGAAACGTGCGCGGTGTGGTCGAAACACTGACCAAGATCATCGCCGCGCTGGACCTTGCGGGTGTCGAATTGATCGGCGAGAACATGCCCAGCCACGGTACGGGTCGAGGCGTGCGGTTGAAGACTCCGAAGCCCCCTTGAGCACCAACGCCAAGGGATAACTTGGGTGCGCGAGAGTTTTCCCCTCGGGATCTCGCCAGTCCGCTTGGGGGATCCTTGCGTACGCCGTCTGCATCCCCCCGCGATCGCTCGTCGTCCAGGCAGACTTTCGTATCGAAATTCACTGCCGCATTTCAGCGAACGAGCAAGTGGGTCGAATTCCCGAGCGACGCCGTCGCCGGGGCAGTTGCCGCGACGATGCTGTTGTCGCTCGTCTGGTTCGTTGCCCTCGCGTTCGGTCGGGAACCGGAGATTGCTTTGACCGCCGCTGCCGTAGTCGGACTACCGGCTTCTACGCGCGGCGGTGCTTGCTGCTTCCGAATCAACGGTGCCGTTCTCGTTTTCGGCGCCGTCGTGTACGGGATCGTTTTCAGTCAGGGGCCGCGCGAAACGATCGCGGCGGTGTCGGCGATCGGCATCACGCTGCTGGTTTTCGGCGCCGGCCGCTTTGAAGCGTGGATAGCGCGCATTCCCGAACCCGTTGTCGTCGGTCTGGCGTTCGGAGTCGCGTTGATCCTCCTGTTCGGCCTGATCGAGGTTCTGCTCGGTCTCGATCCGAAGGCCGACGCTTCGAATCGCTTCCACCGATGGGTCGCGCTCTGGAAGCACCCCGACGCGATACCGCTGGCAAGCATTGCCGTGGCCGGATGGTCATTGGCAACGCTCCTTTTTTTGCACCTCGTCAGGTCCGCCTGGCCCGGCGTTCTGCTCGTTTTCGTCGGTGCCTCGCTCATCGCGGGGATGCCTGCCATGCCGGCCGAAACCGTCGGCGATCGACTCGGCGCGATGTCAACATCGCACCCGTCGCTGTACGAGCCGACGGCTGCGTGGGCGCATCTCTCGCCCGTGCTGTCGATCGCCGTCACGCTCGCGTTGCTCGTTGCGGTGCGACCGCCTCGACGGCTCCCGCACGAGCCGCGTCACGAACAGGCCGCCGGGCGTCGGGCGAACGCAACCTCGCCTCTCGAAGAATTGCGCCCGACATCCTCTCGTCAACCCGGTGCCGGCATGCATCTCGATGCGCGAGCACCGCTGGCCGGAACTCGAAGCGTTGTCGCGACGGGAGCGCTGGCACTGGCAGCGGCTCCGCTGATCGCCTACGTACCGCTCGCCAGCGTCGTCGCCGTACTGATGATCGTCGTTTGCAGAACAGGCGACGCGCGCCGTTTTCGGCAGTTCATGGGCGCACCGGCAGCGGATCGGCTTCTGCTGTTCGCGACGTTCGTCTCGACAGTACTGGTTGATCCCGCGATCGCGATCGGTATCGGCCTCGTCCTGTCGAGGGTTCTGCGCGGCAGACAAACGGTCGCTGCCGCTGCTGTTCGCGCACTGCCCGTCCCAAGCGTCGGACCCAAGCCGCCCAAGGAAATGCCATGAGCTATCGTTTACCGGCACTCGCCTACCACCGCTTCCCGACACCGGGCAAGATCGCGACGACATCGACGAAGGCGCTCGCGGGCCCGGACGACTTGGCGCTGGCCTATTCGCCCGGCGTGGCCGCGGCTTGCGAGCGAATCGTCGCAGCGCCCGCGGAGGTCGCCGAACTGACCGCGCGGGCCAATCTCGTGGGCGTCATTACCAACGGAACGGCCGTGCTGGGATTGGGAGCGATCGGGCCGCTCGCCGCGAAACCGGTCATGGAAGGCAAAGCGGTGCTGTTCAAGGAGTTCGCGGGCATTGATGTCTTCGATCTGGAAGTCGACGAGAAGGATCCGGACAGACTCGTCGATCTGATCGCCGCCCTGGAGCCCACCTTTGGCGGAGTCAACCTCGAAGACATCAAGGCACCGGAGTGCTTCTATGTCGAGGAGCGGTTGCGGGAAAGGCTTCGAATTCCGGTGTTCCACGACGATCAGCACGGAACGGCGATCGTTGTCGCTGCCGCGCTCCTGAATGCGTTGACTCAGGTCGGAAAAAGCCTGCGCAACAGTCGGCTCGTGACGTGCGGCGCGGGTGCCGCGGCGTTGGCCTGCTTGAACTTGCTTGAAGATCTGGGTCTGTCCCGAGATCAGATTACCGTCTGCGACATCGACGGCGTGGTGTACGACGGCCGGTGCAACGGAATGGATCCGTTCAAGGCACGCTATGCGAGAGCGACCGACCATCGGACGCTCGCCGAAGCCATCGAGAACGCCGATGTTTTCCTGGGCCTTTCCACGGGAGGGGTGCTGACGTCGACGATGATCGCCAGCATGGCCACGCAGCCGATCGTGTTCGCGCTGGCGAACCCGGAGCCGGAAATGCACCCGGCCGACGTTTACGCCGCAAGACCCGACGCGATCGTTGCGACAGGACGCTCCGACTATCCGAACCAGGTCAACAACGCGCTCTGCTTCCCCTATATCTTCCGAGGCGCCCTGGATGTCGGCGCTACGCGCATCACGCGCGAAATGGAATTGGCTGCCGTGTCGGCGCTTGCTCGCCTCTCAGGAGTGCCGCAGGCGGCTTCGACGGCGATAAGCCAGGCTGGACGGTCCCGACCGGCGCTATTGCCCGAACCGTTCGACCGCCGGCTGCTCCCCAACGTTGCCGGCGCGGTGGCTCAAGCGGCCATGGCGAGCGGCGTGGCGACGCGCCCGATCCACGATCTCGCGGCCTATCGGCAGAGCCTGGCCACATGGCGCGCCGAGCGGAAGTCGCCACGTCCGGTAGTGCAGCCCGTCGCCGTGTCTTGATGACGCGGCGCATACCGAACAATCTCGCTCGTCCGCCGGGCGAGGACGACTCCGGTCATTTCGCATCTTTTCTTGCGCATCACCGACTCAGTCGAACAAAGTGACCCATGAAAACCTTGGATACGCGTCGTCTGCGGCAGATCTATGAGCCGAAGCTGTTCACGGTGTTGCGTGACGGCTATTCCTTGCCCGATCTTCGCCGCGATCTCGTCGCAGGCCTGACGGTTGCGATTGTCGCGTTGCCGTTGGCGATGGCGCTCGCGATCGCGTCGGGCACCGCGCCCGAAAAGGGACTGCATACGGCGATCGTCGCGGGTTTTCTGATCTCGTTCTTCGGCGGTTCGCGCGTGCAGATCGGCGGGCCCACCGCGGCCTTCATTCCAGTCGTCTTCGTCGTGATCGAGAAGTTCGGCTACGGCGGATTGATTCTGTGCACGCTCCTGGCCGGGTTCATGCTGATCGGCGCCGGCGTACTGCGACTCGGCGTACTGATGAAGTACATCCCGCAGCCGGTCGTCACGGGGTTCACGGCGGGCATCGCCGTCAGCATCTTCTCAAGCCAGATCAAAGATGTACTTGGCCTTCGCATGGACGCCGTGCCGGCCGAGTTCTTCGCACGCTGGAATGCCTATTTCCACAACCTCGACAAGTTCACCCCCGCGACCGTCGGCGTTGCCGCAGCGTGCCTGGCATTGATCATCGTGCTGCGGCGCTGGCGTCCGACCTGGCCGGGCTTCCTGTTCGCAGTCGTAGCCGGCGCGCTCGCCACGACGCTGTTCGCGCTGCCGACCGATACGATTGCCTCGCGCTTCGGTGGCATTCCGGCCGCGTTGCCGCAGTTCGAGATTCCGCATATTCCGTTCGAACGCACGCTGGAATTGTTTCCGAGTGCGTTCACGATCGCCTTCCTCGCCGGCGTCGAGTCGCTGCTCTCTGCCGTCGTGGCGGACGGCATGACCGGCGGCAGGCACCGCTCCAACGGCGAGCTGGTTGCGCAAGGCATAGCGAACATCGGCGCGGCACTATTCGGCGGACTGCCGGCGACCGGCGCCATCGCGCGTACCGCGGTGAACATCCGGTCCGGCGGCCGCTCGCCCATCGCGGGAATCGCGCACGCCGTATTCCTGCTGCTGTTCATGCTGGTCGTCGCACCGTTGATGGGCTACGTGCCGCTCGGAGCGCTCGCGGCGGTCCTGCTGGTCGTGGCGTGGCAGATGTCGGACATCGAGAGCTTTCGGCATCTTTGGAAAGGACCGATCGGCGATCGCGCCGTCCTCTTGACCACGTTCGTGCTGACCGTGATGTTCGACCTCACCGTCGCGATCGAGGTCGGCCTCGTGCTCGCATCGTTCCTGTTCATGCATCGCATGAGCGAAGTCGTCGAACTGCAGTCGAGGGTGTCGCTACTCGAAGAGGATCGCGACACCGCCGACGAACCGGACCAGCGCGCGCAGCTGCCGCCCGGGGTCGAGGCGTTCCAGATCTCCGGCCCGCTGTTCTTCGCCGTTGCGAGCCGGCTCGACGAAGTGCTCGATCAATTCCCCGTTCCGCCGGCGGTCTTCATTCTGCGCATGCGTCTCGTACCGCTGATCGACGCGAGCGGCGTCTCTGCGCTGCGGCAGTTCCTCAGTCGCTGCGAGCGCAAGGGCACGCGCGTCATCTTGTCGGGATTGCGCGAACAGCCGCGTCGCGTCCTGGCGCAGATGCAGGTAGTACCGGACGGCAAGCAGCTGCAATTCGCCGACAACTTTGCGCAGGCTATCGTCCAAAGCCGTTTGGAGCGAACCGACGTTGAGGAAGCCTGATCGACGTCGATACGAACGGCGCGGGTGAATCGCCGGGCTTCACGTGTCTCCGACGGAACCGTGCCGGCGCTTCGGGTCGTGGAACGTCTCGATGCCGTCGGCGGCCGAAGACGCCGCGAGAATTCGCGCGAACCCGTCGGACAGGACGCTACGGCACCACGCCGAGATTGTCCTTCGTCAGCACCGCGCCCATGCCGCGCGGCTTCGTCGCGATCTCGCCCGACGCCGGCAGCGGCTTGCCATCGGCGACGTGCGCCCACATCGCATCGAGCGCGCGGTACGCGTACGGCAGCAGCGGCACGTAGCGCGCCGCGAGCGGCGGCAGGCCGAGGAACGCGTCGAAATGCTGCGCGTTGGCAATGTCCCAATGGGTAATCTTTTGCCCCGATGCCTCGACCCAGCGCGCGTACGCGCCGCCGGTGAACGCGCTCGGAATCAGGCCGTCGTCCGTGCCGTGCACGACGAAGAGCGGCAGGTCCTTGCGCGGCAGCTTCGCCTGCGTCGCGGCGATGCCGTCCTTCACGCGCTTCGCGTCGGCGCCCTCGCCGGTCCACAGCTCGCGCAGGCATAGCAGGCCCGGCAGCGTCGGATCGGCACCGGCGGCCTGCGTGTCGACGAGGCCGACGCCCGCGCCCGGCGGAATGCCGCTGCCGTCGGCGATCCACGCGGCGCGCTCGGCCGCGGTCGCCGCGCGCGGCACGCCGTCCTTGCCCATCGGCGCGTAGCGATAGCCACACGGCATCGCGTCGGCGCCGTAGCGGCCGTAGGTCGACGCGTACGCGACGGCCACCATGCGCCACAGGTCGAAAGCCGTGCTCAGCGCGCCGGCTTCGAGCGCGGCATCGGTCCAGCCCGACGCGCGCATCAGGTCGTACGCTTCCTGCGCCTGCGCCGCGGCGTCGCCCGCCTTGAGCAGCCCGCGCTCGTGCAGCGCCGCGCAGCGCGCGAGCGCGGCCGGCGACGGTTTGCCGCCGGGCCGCGCCAGCAGTACCGCGTCGAAGCGCGGATGCGCGAGCGCGCACGCCTGGAAAATCGCCGCCTGCGTCGTATAGCTGTAAATCGGCTGCGCGCCGTCGGCGCCGGGCCACACGTTCGGCGCGATCGCCACGACGCCGGCGAAGCCCGCGCCGTCGATTTCGGCCGCGCGCAGCACCGCGCCGCCGCCGTTGGAAAGACCCGCCGCGATCACGCGCGTGTTCGAAAATTCGAAGCGCGGTTCGTTCGGAAACGCATCGCTCAGCGCCGCGAGCGCGAACTGCGCGGCCTGCACCGCGTGCCGGCCCCAGTCGGCTTCGGGGTTGTCGCCCGAGTGCACGTGCTTGACCGCGATCGTGTGTGGAACCGTCGCTTTTTGCGCGGGTTCGAAATCGAGCCCGGCGCCGCGCGCGGCGCGCGTGCCGTCGAGCGCGGCGCCCGTGTCGCTGTCGGCGTCGTAGTAGCCGGTGCCCGCGCCCTTGTCGGTGTAGGCCACCGCGCAGCCGCGCGGCAGGCCCCACGCGCCGCCGAGCGCGATCGCGCCGTACACGCCGCGCGAACCCGAAGCCACCGCGACGACGACGCAGCGGTTCTTGCGGTCGAACGCGTCGGGCACCTGCACGAGCACGCGATGCGGCTGCGACGCGCCGGGCACTTTCGCGAACGCCTGGAACTCGCGTCCCGGCACGCTCGGCACCGCGCCGTAGACGTCGCCGTAGCCGCCGCCGACCATGAGATCGGCGATGCCGCGCCAGTTGCTCCAGATCGCCCGGCGGCGCAGTTCCTCGCGCGTCGGCGCGTCGGGATTGGCGAACGGCTGCGGCACGGCCGCGCGCAGGCCGTCGAGGCCGAGGCCGGCGGAGAGCAGGTCGTCGGCGCCTTCGTGGCGCGTCTGCGCCACCGCGGAAACGAGAAAATCGGGCATCGCGGCAGCGGCCTTCGGTGCGGGCGTCGCCGCGGGCGGCGCGGCGGGCTTCTGGTCGGCGCAGGCGGACAGCGCGAGCGCGGTCGCGAGTATGAGGCAACGCGAGGTCGTGATCATGCGGCCACGGTAGCAGGCGCGGTGCGCGCGACCATCGTACGAAAGTACGACCCGGTGCCGGGCGGGCGCTGCTACGCTAGCGCCGATGCCAAGGCTGCTGATCGTCGACGACCACCCGCTGTACCGCCTGGCGCTCGCGCACACGGTGCGCGAACTCGTGCCCGACGCCGACGTCGCCGAGGCCGAAACGCTCGACGACGCGCGCGTGCATCTCGCGTCCGCGCCCGACACCGATCTCGTGTTGCTCGACCTGCACCTGCCCGGCAGCTACGGCCTGATGGGTCTCGCGTCGATCCGCGGCGAGTTTCCGGCGGTCGCCGTCGTGATGATTTCGGCGCACGACGACCCCGCGGTGATCCGCCGCGCGCTCGCGTTCGGCGCGGCCGGGTTCATTCCCAAGCGCGCGTCGCCGGCCGAACTGAAGGCCGGCCTGCGCGCGGTGCTCGCCTGCGAGGACTTCGTGCCCGAGCCGCTGCGCGAAGCCGTCGCGCGCGCCAGCGCGTCGCCGTCGGACGGCGAACTCGCGGCCCGGCTCGCGAGCCTGTCGCCGCAGCAGTTCCGCGTGCTCGGGCTCGTCGCCGAGGGGCGTCTGAACAAGCAGATCGCCGACGCGCTCGGCATCCAGGAGCGCACCGTCAAGGCGCATATGACCGCGATCTTCGAACGCCTCGGCGTGCGCAATCGCACGCAGGCGGGCGTGCTGCTGCGGTCGCTGGAACTCGCCGATCCCGCCAGGGCGCCGGTGGAATAGCGCGCGTCGGATAAACTCGGCGGATGCCCGCCCCGCTTCACCGTCTCGACGATCTCACGATCGATCTCGCCCGCCGCCGCGTCGAACGCGACGGCGTCGCGCTCGACGTCGGCGGCCTGTCGTTCGACCTGCTCGCGTATCTCGTCGCACAGGGCGATCGCGTCGTCGGCTTCGACGAGCTGATCGCCCGCGTCTGGGCGCCCGCCGTCGTCGGCGAAGAAACCGTCACGCAGCGCGTGAAGCTGTTGCGCCAGTCGCTCGGCGACGACGGCCGCAATCCGCGCTACCTGCGATCGGTGCGCGGCAAGGGCTATGCGCTGTGCGTCGCGCCGCAGCGGGTCGACGACATTCCGGTCGACCACATTCCGGTCAACGTCAGGCCGGTCGACGGCACGCCGGCACCGGCCGCCGCACAGCCCGCGCCGACACGCGCACGTCGCCGGCTCGCGCGCGCGGCGATCGCCGCCGCGTTCGTCGCGGGCGCCGTCGCGTGGTTCGCGGTGCCGACGAAGACGGCCGCGCCGACCGAACGCGACGAGATACTGCAGCGCGCACGCTACTACGCCGGCATCGGCCAGCCGGACGACATCGATCGCGCCGTCGCGCTGTACGACGACCTGCTGCGCCGCGACCCGAACGATCGCGCCGCGCAGCTCGGCCTCGCGTTCGCGTACAACACGCGCGTCTGCGTGCACAACCGCGAACCCGAATGGACCGAGCGCGCGCTGGCGCTGGCGCAGACCGTGCTCGCG
Organism: Tahibacter soli; assembly: GCF_025717065.2. Lineage (GTDB taxonomy): Bacteria > Pseudomonadota > Gammaproteobacteria > Xanthomonadales > Rhodanobacteraceae > Tahibacter > Tahibacter soli. Next base: position 488,026 of record NZ_JAOVZO020000020.1, read on the forward strand.
GCCGAACCGGACAACAGCCTCGCCGAAGCGGCGATCGGCTACGCGCACGACTGCCGCGGCGAACTGCGCGACGCGATGGCCCACTACGAGCGCGCGGTGAAGCTCGATCCGGCCGCGCGCACCGACAGCGCGGCGTCGCTCGCCTATCTGTACATGGTGCAGGGCCGTCTCGCCGACGCGCTCGAAGCGAATGTCGCGGTCGAGCGCCGCGGCGCGAAGCCGCGTTATCTCGACCTGCAGATCGCGCGCACGCTCGAGCTGCTCGGCTACGCCGCCGCGGCCGAGGCGCGCTACCGGCGCAGCTTCCGGCTGTATCCCGACAACACGTATTCGAACGCCGCGTGGCCGAAGTTTCTGTTCCGCCAGGGCCGCTACGGCGAGGCGCAGGCCGCGCTCGACGCGGCGCTCGCGCGCGGCGCGCATCCGGACATGCACATGTTGCAAGGTGAACTCGCGCTGCTGCGCGGCGACCGCGCGGCGGCGGCGGCGGCGTTCGCACGCGCGTCGGCGCTGCGCCCGCATACGAGCCTGCCGCGCACGCTCGCGACGCTGTATGCCGCCGCGCCGCCCGATCCCGCGTGGATCGCCGAACGCATCGAGGGATTGTCGACCTATGTCGCGAGCGGCGCCGGCGGCTGGCCGGAGGACCGCATCGACATCGCGCTGCTCGAACTCGCGCGCGGCGACAAGCCCGCCGCCGTCGCCGCGCTGCGCGGCGCGATCGCGGCGGGCTTTCTCGACCGCGCCTACCTGCAGGCGTCGCCGCTGTTCCGGCCGCTCGCCGACGACCCGGCGTTCGCCACGCTCGTCGATACCATCGCCGAACGCGTGAACGCCGAGCGCGTGCGCGCCGCGCCGCTCGCCGCGGCCGAGTCCGCCGGCGGCGGCTAGCCGCGATCTTCCGTCTACGGTTTCGCCGGCAACGCCTTGAGCAGGTATTCGCGCAGCACTTCCTGCGAGCGCGGATGCGAGTCGCGCTTGTTGTAGCCGGTCGACGTCACCACCGCGACGAGTTCGAGTTCCGGCGAGACGAACACGTAGTTGCCGCCGTTGCCGGACATCGCCCAGATCCACGTGTCCTTGCCGCGCACCGGAAACTTGAAGCGCCAGAACTGGTAGCCGTACTCGACGTCGTCGCGCGGCACGGCGCGCGGCGTCAGCGCCGCGTCGATCCAGGCTTTCGAGATCACGCGCCTGCCGTTCCACTGTCCGGCCGTGCGCACCGTTTCGCCGATCTTGGCGACGTCGCGCGAGCGGTAGCGCGTGCCGCCGCCGCCCATGCCGACGCCTTCGGACGAGACGTTCCACTGCACCTTGTCGATGCCGAGCGGCGCTTCGAGCGCGTCGTGCGCGAACTTCGCGAGGGGCTGCTTCGTCGCGCGCTCGACCACGGCGCCGAGCATGAACGAGCCGGCCGTGCAGTACGCGAACGTGCGCCCGTACGGGCTGTCCTTCGGCCGCTTGTCCCACGGCGCGTAGCCGCGCACCGGCAGGTCGAGCGCGAATTGCACCCAGTCCTCGCTGACGTACATGCGTTCTTCGTTGCCCGCCGTGGCCGGGTTTTCGTCGTCGCACTGCCAGATCGAACTCATCGTCAAAAGGTCTTCGAGCGTGATCGCGGCCTTGCGCGGATCGAGCCCGGCGGCCGGTGCCTTGTCGGCGAAATACGCATAGACCTTCGCGTCGACGCCGGGAATCAGCCCGCGGTCGATCGCAAGGCCGACGAGCAGCGCCGTGACCGACTTCGTCGCCGAGCGCATGTCGTTGAGGACATCCGCACCGCCGGCGCCGAAATACGCCTCGTAAACGAGCTTGCCGCGCTGCGCGACGACGAGGCTCGTGATGTCGGGATACGTCTTGTCGGCCACTTTCGCGGCGACGGCGTCGAAGCGCGAGACGTCCCAGCCGAGCGCTTTCGCGTCGGCGACGGCCCAGCCGTCGTCGCGCGCGGCCGGGGCGGTGTAGGCGGCGGCGGTGCCGGCGCAGGCGGTGAAGACAAAAGCGGCGATCAGGCGTTGCATGAAGACTCCGGGTGTCGAAGGAAACGATGTCGAGGGAGGCGCAACGGTCGCGGCGAGCCGAAAAAAGTGCATGAAGCGCGAATGAAGAATTCTGAAAGCGCGGTTTTCGGCTAGGATCGAGCCGTGCGTTCGCGCTCGACAGGGGGTCGGCAATGCGGTGGCACGCCTGGCGTACGGGGATCTGCGGCGTTGCGCTGCTCGCCGCGTCGTTCGCGTTCGCGGGCACGCCGCTGACCGCGCGGTTCAAGCCCGACATCGACGTCTACCCGCAATATTTCTCGGTCGCCCGCAGCGCCGACGGCCTTCTCTATCTCGGCGGCGTCGACCGCGTGCTGCGCTACGACGGCGTGCGCTGGGAATCGTTCGCGACGCCCAAGCCCGGCCCCGTGCGCGCGCTCGCGCTCGACCGCACCGGCCGGCTCTGGGCCGGCGGCACGGAATGGTTCGGCCGCATCGAACGCGCGGCCGACGGCGGCGAGCGTTTCGTCGACTGCGCGCCGGCCTTCGCCGCCGACATCGGCGATGCCGGCTTCGCCGACATCTGGGACGTCGTCGCGCGCGACGACGGCATCTATTTCCGCGCGCTGCGCCATCTGTTTCACGCCGACGCGCAGTGCCGCCGCGTGCACGCATGGCACGCGCCGAACCGGTTCGGCGGCATCGTCGACCATGCCGGGCAGCTCGTCGTGAATTTCCGCGGCGAAGGCTTGAAGCGCCTGGCCGGCGACGCGTTCGAGCCGTTCCCCGGCGGCGAAGCGTTCGCGGCGAAGGCGGCGTTCTTTCTGATGTCGCTCGACGACAAGCGGCTGCTGGTGCAAGACGCGACGCCGCGCCTGGCGCTCGTCGAAGACGGCCGCGTGACGGTGCTGCGCGACGACGAGGCGATGTCGCACGTGAGCGCCGCGCTCGCGCTCGATGCGAACCGCGCCGCGTTCGGAGGCGACGACGGCAAGCTGCGCATCGTCGACATCGCCGACGGCAGCCTGCGCGAAATTCCGCTCGGCATCAGCTTTCAGAGCGGCATGGCGCGCGACCGCGACGGCGCGATCGTCGTCGGCGACAGCGAAGGCGCCGTGCGCGTGCCGTGGCCGCCGGCCTGGAGCGCCTACGGCGTCGCCGACGGCGTCACCGGTTCGATCCACGATGCGACGCTCGTCGACGGCGTGCTGCGCCTGCAGACCGGCGCCGGCGAAGTGGCCGCGCCGTGGGGCGACCGCGGCGCCGCGACCGCGTTCGCGCCGCAGCGCACGACGACGAACGAAGCCTGGGCGCTCTTCGTCGACGGCGATGCGCGCATTCTCGCCGAATCGCACGGCCTGCGCCGCCTCGACGCCGGCGGCGCCGCGCTCGGCCCGGACGATCTGTACGCGCGCGTGTTCGAACGCTCGCCGTTCGATCCGGCGCGCGTGTGGGTCGGCACGGAATCGGGCTTCGCCGTGCTCGACCGCGACGCCGACGGCTGGCGGCTCGTCGCGCGGCACACCGACCTGCGCACGCGGGTGATGAGTCTCGTCGAAACCGCACGCGGCGACGTGTGGCTCGGCACCGAGGGTCGCGGCCTGTTGCGCGCGCACGTCGCGGCGAACGGCGCACTCGAATCGCTCGTCGACTACCGCAAGGAAATCGGCGCCGAAGCCGACATCGAAACGACGGTATCGACGCTCGACGGCACGCTCGTCGCGAGCGCGGCGACGGGCCTGTTCGCGTGGAACGGCGAACGCTTCGCGCGCGACGACCTCGGCGGCCTCGCGCCGCTGCTCGCGCGCGACGAAACCGTGCGGCTGCGTGCCGGCACCGACGGCACGGCGTGGGCGTGGAGCTGGCGCGCGGTGTACCGGCGCGACGCGAACGGAACGTGGCGACGCATCGACGAACTCGGCGCCACGAACGGCGTGATCGAAGCGCTGCGCCCGCTGCCCGGCGGCGACGTCGTCGTCGGCACGACCGGGCGCCTCCTGCACTACGACGCCGCGACATCGGGCGGCGCGCAGCGCGAACCGGTCGCGCACCTGGCGTCGGTGCGCCTGACGCCGCGCGAGGGCGAGCCGCGCGCATTGCCGCTGGCCGCCACGGCGACGCTGCCCTACGGCGGCGGCACGCTCGCGTTCCAGCTAGGCCTGGCCGACCTCGCGCACGGCGCGGCGCCGCAATTTCGCGTGCGGCTGGCGGGGCTCGACGCGCGCTGGTCGGCGTGGAATCCGCGTGCCGAATTCAGCTACGCGCAGATTCCGCCGGGCGACTACCGTTTCGAAGCGCAGGCGCGCACGGCCGGCGGCCGAGAGCTCGACGTGCCGGCGTTCGCGTTTCGCGTCGAACCGCGCTGGTACCAGCACGGCGGCATGCAGCTCGCCGCGGCGCTCGCGCTCGCGGCGCTCGTCGCGCTCGCGCTGGGCGCGTCGCACCGCACGCGCATCCGTCGGCTCGCGCAACGCAATCGCGAACTCGACGCGCTCGTGCACGCGCACACGTCGGAACTCGAACTGGCCAACAGCCAGCTACGCGACCTCGCCGAACGCGACGGCCTGACGGGCGTGGCCAACCGGCGACGCAGCGACGCGTTTCTCGCCGCGACGATCGCGGCGGCGCAGCAGACGCACCGGCCGTACGCCGTGCTGCTCGTCGACGTCGACCATTTCAAAACGTACAACGACACGCACGGCCACCTGGCCGGCGACGAGGTGCTCAAGCGCGTGGCCGCGACGCTGTGCGCGCACGTGCGCGACAACACGCTGGTGGCGCGCTTCGGCGGCGAGGAGTTCTGCCTCGTGGTGCCGCACTGCGACGCGGCGGCGGCAACGGAACTCGGGCGGCGGCTGTGCCGCGTCGTCGCCGAACAATGCCCCGGCGTCACGATCAGTATCGGCGTGGCGACGGGCGACGGCGGCGAAACGGCGGCGCAGAGGCTCGCGCGTGCGGACGCGGCGCTGTATCGGGCGAAGCGGAATGGGCGGGATCGGGTGGAGAGTGAGTGACGGGGGTTCGGCGGGGCGTTGGGGCGGAGGGCTGGCTGGCCTCAAGTGGCGCGATGCTTCGACTCGCGAAGGCGGCGACGCACTTCCGCAAACGGAGGATCAATCACGCCCGCGGGAACAAAAGGATCATCGATTCCGAACATCGCACTGACCAATGGAGAACTGGCGTCCACCTCCCAGGCGGGTACTACGGACAGATCCGACAACTCGATTTCTAGGTCAATATCCTCTTGCTCTAGTGGAATGCCTGGTTGAGCCATTTTGAAGTTGCCAGGCTGCAGCACGATTCGACCGGCTTGCTTGTATAGCTTGAGCAACGTCCCCAGGTTCTGAGCAGACGCCGGAGTCATGTCATGCATTCGATAAACTGTCGTGACCAGCCGACGGGAGCGTGCCGCTTTGGCGAGTAAGAACTTTTCGCCGACGCCAATGGCTACTCGATAGTCCAGCGGGCGTTCGCGGCTGATGCCAGTAATGACGGTGACTCCAATCCATCCTTCTCGGTCGAATGGACCGATGTACTTCCGCCAGCCGCGGAAAATTTTTCGACCCGCATCTATGTCTTGAAACGCAAGAACCATGATAGGAAAGGGGCGTTCTCCGCTCACCGTTGCGATGCCGACACCCGTCCAGCCGGCACGACTCCAAAGTGGAATATTGATCGGTGATATCGCTTCAATGTCCCGATGTTTCAGCGCGTCGGCGCCGAACAGGGTTTCCGGCGGTTTTTCGTCAGCGAAAGTAAGCTCTGTTGCCGATGGTGCTGAAACGTCTGCAGCAACAGGTCGTGGTTGCCAGGAAACTTGTCGCAAGAGCGGGTATTCGGCGAACGCCGGATCATTGACCCAGTCCTCCGCACGTCCCGGCGGAGACTGGTCAAAAATGTTGCTTACGGCAAGGATGGATCTGGCCGCATGGAAGGCCCGATCTTGCGCCTGGTGTTCGGAAAAGAGCTCTTCAAATACTTTTCGCTCAATGTTCAACTGTAAATGGGCGGTGACCTGCGCAAGAAGATCGAACATGGCGTCCTGGAAGCCATTGCCCACCAGGGCAGTGGCGGGCACTATTGGATGCGCTAACAAGAGTTTTGTCTCGCCAAACTCGTCCTCGATTGCGCGCAACGAGAACGGTAGCTTTGCGGTATCAGACTGTCGCACCTCAATGGTGAGTTCTGCTCGAGGTGAAATCAGCTCTCGCGACCTCACTGCCGTTGAGTAAAAAGCCTCTAGGAAGGAAATAATACTTTCCCCCAATAGGGCAGAGGTAGTCCCGCCTCTCACAATCACGTCGACGCGACAACCAAGAACGACGGTCGTCATCGTCGCGACGCCGATATGCCATGAAGGAGACTCGGGCAAATCATCTGCTGCCTGAGCGTATATCCAAGCGTTAAAGAAATCTTCCAAATCGTCTTCGGCGCTGTACTGCGTGCGAATCAACTCGTCATGGCCCAACATAAACAAAGCTGCAGCTCGGGACATCTGGAGATCAAGCGAGTGCAACACATCGGGAAGGCGCGTCAGTTGAGCCCAACTCTCGTAGGGTGTTTTTAGAACTAAAATGCCAAGAACGCGATCGAGAGCGCGAACCTCGTCTTCAATTTTTTCCCTCTTTGATTCATCTATACTCAACGCTCTGAACAATAGCGGCAACCATTTCACCCATGCCATAACGTAGGGGGCGCGACCCAGTTGGAGTTCAAGCCAAGCCAGTTTTCTGACGATCGGCAGTGCCCGCGGGTCAATTTTTCCTTGCTTAAAATGTGCATACAAACATCGATCCAAGGCGAAAACGAGGTTCGCGCGTGCAGCAAACAACAAACCGACAGACTCGTACGCGACACCGACTGCAGCTTGCGCAACGATGAACTCGTCCCGCACCTCGTCTTTGGCCAGCAGGAACTGAGCCTTGGCCAAATCGTCAATCGCGCCGTAGAATTTCTTTCGGTCGAGCTTCTGGAGTCCACGTTCCAGACGAAGCTCCCCTGCCGCTAGCTCGCCGTGCCGTTCTGTTTCGATTTCGATGATTCGATCTAGCAGAGCGTCGTACCCGGAAAATTCGCCGATCGTGCCACCTATTTCTCGTAGCAGTTTCACAATGGGCCCTACTGGAAACTCTATCAGCCTACGTATATCACCGAGCACGTCGCGCAGACTGCTGAGTACTGGCTCAAGGTCCTGCTTCGTTTGGAACGCAATTACCAGATCCATCAACAATAGTTGCGTACGCGCCCAAAGCGAGCTTGTTTCCTTCGTTGTGTCTTCGGCATGCTGTTGCAGCGCCTTTCGCAACGCAGAGGTTCGCTGTGGATCGGGGCCTTGCGTTGGTACCAGCGCGAGCCACAAGTTGACTAACTTATCCAAATCCCAGATCCACTCGGACTCGAGGGTTGCGGTGGATAACGCATCGCAGAGACGAATCGCTTCCTTCGCATCGTCAAACCACCATATCGCCGTCAAGGCGCGTTGGTACCAGATGCGCTGCAACTGCCTGTCGCCGTCGATGCTGCGCGCAAGACGTTCCGCTCTGTCGAATCGACCGTCAACTTCGGTTCGTGCACGCCCCAATCCTCTTGCGAGCAGGGCTGTTTGCAAACTTTCCTCGACCACTTCAAGGCTGACTTCGCCGTCTGCCGCTTGTTCGATTTTCTTGTCCAGCGCATCTAGATCATTCAGGCGTTCTGTGTCCAGCGGTCCCGGAACAACTTTTGTGAGGTGTTGTAGTTCGAATTGAAGGATGTCCGCTACAAGCTGCCATCGTTTGTGCTTGACGACTTTATCGACGATCCAGGTTCTGTCCAAAATGCGAACCGCTATCCCGTACTTCACCTTGAGCGAATCTTCAGTATCGGCACGATCCTTGTCGCGAATTGCTTGGTTTGAGATGAAGTATATAAGTGCGTATGGGCGTGCCGTCTCGGCAATTTTCTTGACGTCGTCCTCGGCTTTCTGCTTCCATTTTTTTTGGCGCTTATCGCGAAGCCCCATCGCTCGGAAGACGCCTTCCCCGGTTCGCCCTCATACCATAATGTCGCAATGGAGGCGGCAACAGGGTAGGTTTCCGTGTCGACTTTGCTATCCCCGCCCCCTGTAGGTCCCGTTTGCGGAATAAGGTTCGGGCATAGCTCCTTTTCGGCCAGAGCGCGAGCGAAGTGCTCAAAAGCGACTTCTTCTTTACGCTGGGTAAGAGTGTCGAGATGGAACTCGAACTGGCGTCGGTCCATCTCGCTTACTTCGATGGTTAGTGTGTCCGAGTAAAGCTCGGGACGTCGTGCGCGCAAGAATTCGCTGTACGAGGGCTTGTGAACGGGGGCGTCGCTCATCGAGGTTTTCGTATTCATGCGCAAATTCTTTTGGCATTCAAAACCGATGGGGGCGAAATCCGAAGGGCGTTTAACGGTGCGCACTCCAAGTATATAGGGCGTCCTGGACACCCAAAAAGCTCGCAGCATCCCGCGCAATACAGTTGCTCGCTGTGGTCGTCTCAGCGTAGCCCCGCGCGCAGCGCCGTCAAGGACTGCGCAAGTTCGATAAAACCGAATCCTTGACGGCGCTGCACGCGGCGCTCCTGGAAGGTCGCCCACAGCGAGCAAACGCTCCTGGGGCAAAGGCGCGAACGGCGCGGTTGCTGCCACGCCGTTCGCTAACCACAAGGCCACTTACTGGAGTAAGTCCCCATGGCTAAGCGCAAGAGTACCTCCGCTGCAACGCACGCCACACCGTCCGCCAAGCGCACGCGTTCGAATCCGTCGCCGTATTCCCAGGCCGTCGTTTTCGACGAACGCGAAATCCCCTACATCCGCCTCCGCGGCTTCTGGCTCGCCGCCGCCGGGTTCGAACCCGCCGATGACCTCAAGGTCGCCGTCTCGAAAGGCCGCATCGTCGTCACTCGCCGCTAGCCCAACCGGCGAGGGCTCCGCTGCCGCGGGGCTCTCGCCTTTCCGCCGCTCGCGGGGTCAAACCGTTGGGATTTTCAGTTCCCGCATCGCACGGCACAGCGCCCGATCAGGGACTCAAACCGAGACCGGCGCATGGCCCGCATGCCGCGCAGGATCGACGACGGCGCACCGCAGATAGCCGCGCGTCGAGAAGCGCATCAAGCCATCAGCTCCGCCTGTCGTTGCGAACGACAAGGCATACGCGCCGCGCGCAAGGTGTTCCAGGTGCAGCTCGCGGCAATGCGTGTGCAACGACGCGAGGCCGCCGTCGGCTTCTCGCCGAAGATCGATGCCCGTCGAATCCTCGCCGTCCACGGTGACATCGATCGACCCTTTGCGGCTCGTCCACAGGCGCAGCACGGTGATGTCCGATGCGGAGGACGTCAGCGTCATGTCATAGCAGGCTTCGCCGCTTCGGACGATGCCAAGCCCGACCCCGTGCGCCACGCATTCGTCGATGTCGCGGCTGTTCGAAAACGTCGTGATTTCTGTGGTCATCGGGTCTTGATCATGATCGGGTCGCCGGCCGTCGCGAGTAGCGCGTCGTCGGGCGGTAGGTCGCTGAGAATTTCCCGGCCGCCGACCCTGCGGGAGAATGCTTCCAGGTCGTCGGCCGTGAGTGCGGTGCTTTCCGGGCATTGGACGCTTGGCGGGTTTCACAATGCGCCAAAACGCCGTCGCCCAATAATACGGTCATTGAAGGTCGCTGCCGGGCGGCTTCGTGGACACCCGGCTTCGTGGACACCCGGCTTCGTGGACACCCGGCTTCGTGGACACCCGGCTTCGTGGACACCCGGCTTCGTGGACACCCGGCTTCGTGGACACCCGGCTTCGTGGACACCCGGCTTCGTGGACACCCGGCTTCGTGGACACCCGGCTTCGTGGACACCCGGCTTCGTGGACACCCGGCTTCGTGGACACCCGGCTTCGTGGACACCCGGCTTCGTGGACACCCGGCTTCGTGGACACCCGGCTTCGTGGACACCCGGCTTCGTGGACACCCGGCTTCGTGGACACCCAAAAAGCTCGCAGCATCGAGCGCAATACAGTTGCTCGCTATGGTCGTCTCAGCGTAGCCCCGCGCGCAGCGCCGTCAAGGACTGCGCAAGTTCGATAGAACCGAATCCTTGACGGCGCTGCGCACGGCGCTCCTGAAGGGTCGCCCACAGCGAGCAAACGCTCCTGGGGCAAGGCGCGAACGGCGCGGTTCTCGGCCACGCCGTTCGCTAACCACAAGGCCACTTTCTGGAGTAAGCCCCATGGCTAAGCGCAAGAGTACCTCCGCCACACCGTCCGCCAAGCGCACGCGTTCGAATCCGTCGCCGTATTCCCAGGCCGTCGTCTTCGACGAACGCGAAATCCCCTACATCCGCCTCCGCGGCTTCTGGCTCGCCGCCGCCGGCTTCGAACCCGCCGATGACCTCAAGGTCGCCGTCTCGAAAGGCCGCATCGTCGTCACACGCCGCTAGCCCAACCGGCGAGGGCTCCGCTGCCGCGGGGCTCTCGCCTTTCCGCCGCTCGCCCCGCTTTCCCCGATCGGCTTCCGCGCGCGCCGTCGCCGCTGTCGTCAGCACTCGTTTTTCCTGCGCGCGCGCGTGGCAAGGAGGGCTTTTTTCCGCGCTCGAACACTTCATCGCGCGCGAAGGCGCGGTGAGTGGCCAGCACTCACGCGTGAGTAGTCGAGTACTCACGTGTGAGTGATTTTTACTCGCGCGTGAGTGCCCGGCAGTCACCGTCGAGTGGCGGATACTCGCGCGTGAGTGATTTTTGCTCACGCGTGAGTGGCGGGCACTCTCGCGTGAGTGCCGGCCGGTCTCGCGTGGGTATGCGGGTACTCGCGCGCGAGTGATTTTTGCTCACGCGTGAGTGATGGACAGTCAACGCTGAGTGTTCGTCAGTCACGCGTGAGTAGTGGACACTCAAACGACGGAAAAAGCGTGCGGAATGCCCGAAAAAAGCGCGGTTTCGGACCGCAAGCGGGCCGGAACGCGGGTGGATCCGCGCCCGGCGCAACGGACGACGCCGTACGTCCGGCGGTTTCAGCCGCTTCAGGGACACCCGCCGATGAATATCCGAGGCCCGAGTCGTCGGGAGCGATCCGAAGGAGTACGGAAAGCACCCGCCCCGGGCGGGGCGGGTGTCGTGGCCGCGATCAGCGGCGGGTGAGGACGAGACGGCCTTGGCGGATGCGGACGGTGACGTCGTCGTTCGGCAGGAAGCCGGCGTCGGCGAGCCAGTGGCCGAGGAGGCGGATATGCGGGACGTCGCAGGCGGCGAAGTTCACGCCTTCGGCGTAGCGGATGGTGCCGACGCGGATTTGGCGGGTGGAAGGGTTGCGGGAGGTACGATTGTGCTTGGTCATGATGCACTCCTTAGAGGTGGGTCGTGATCAGCGAACGGCGCGGGAGCAACCGCGCCGTTCGCGCTTGGCCCTGAAGCGATTGATCGCTGTGGGCGACCTTTAAAGGAGCCCCGCGCGCAGGTCGGTCAAGGATTCGCGCAGCGAACTTGCGTCAGTCCTTGACCGACCGAGCACGGGGCTACGCTGAGACGACCGCAGCGAGCAATGTGTATTGCGTTACGAGTTGCGAGCCTTGGCTCTTGCTCCGGCTCTTGCTCGTCAGCTCGGCGGAGGCCCACTGTTGTCCGGAATAAATGTGCACAGCGCCGGCGAGCGGATTTTCTGTAAGGGCAACGAAGACCTTGGCGTCACCCCCTCACCCAACCCTCTCCCCCAACAAGGTTGGGGGAGAGGGCTAAAGCCGCGCGGCGCTTGAGTTTGCCGCTCCTTCTCCCCCAACAGCGTTGGGGGAGAAGGTTGGGATGGGGGCTGCGCGAAGGATCGCGTCGCGTTCGGGTTTTCGACACCACGGTCGCACCCGGCAGACTCGATTCTCGAGTCTTCATTCACGCGCGATATCAGGCCGCCGCACAACCGCGCGCGCTTGCGAGCAAGTCAAGAAAAATATTCCAGACAGCAGTGAGCATTCGCTGGGATGACCAGCAGGAGCCGGTGCGGGACCGACTCGCGCCCGCCCTCCGGGCAATCAGCGCTGTTGTCGCCCCGCCCATCGCCCGCAGGCGAAGCCCTCCCCCGCCCCATTAGCGCCAACTGCGACGCCACCGCATACTTGGCCGTCTCGCCTGCTTTCCCCGATCGCCGCCGATGAATCACCCGCTGTACCGATTCCGCGACTTCACGCTCGACCCCGCGGCGCGCGAACTGCGCCAGGGCGCCGAGCCGATCGAGCTGCCGACCAGTGCGTTCGACTGCCTCGTGTATCTGATCGAACGCCGCGAGCGCGCCGTCGGCCGCGACGAACTGATGGCCGCGATCTGGGGCCGCGCCGACGTCGCCGACGGCCTGCTCGGCCAGACGCTCGTGCGCGTGCGCCGCGTGCTCGGCGACACCGGCAACGAACAGCACACGATTCGCACCGTGCCGCGCTTCGGCTATCGCTGGGTGGCGCCGGTCGACGAGGAAACGGCGGCCGGCCCGGCGGACACCGCACCCGCCCCTGTCGCGCCCGACGCGGAACCCGCGCCGGCCCTCGAAGCGCCCGCCCCCGCCGCCGCATCACCCGCCGCCGCGCCCCGCCGCGCGATCTGGCCGGCCGTCGCCGCGCTCGCGGTTGTCGCGGCGATCACGCTCGCCGCGTGGCTGTGGCGTGCGCCGCCAGCGACACAGGCGACCGCCGCGCCGCCGCCGGCATTGACCACCGCCGCGCTCGTGCTGCCGGCCGTCGTCGAGGCCGGCGAAGACTGGGCCTGGCTGCGCCTGGGCCTGATGGATCTCGTCGCCGCGCGCCTGCGCCGCGGCGATCTCGCGACCGCCGCGAGCGAAAGCGTCGTCGCGCTCGTGCGCGACCGGCCCGTCTCGCACGCCGAATCGCTGCTCGACGCCAGCGACATCGCCGGCGCCGACACGCTGCGCATCCTGCCGAGCGTCGATCTCGCCGACGGCCGCTGGACGGTCAAGCTGACCGCGCGCGGCGGCGGCAACGACCTCGTCGTCGAGGCGCGCGCGGCCGACGCGATCGCCGCGGCGCGCGAAGCGGTCGACACCTTGTTGTTGCGCCTCGGCCACCGGCCGCCGGCCGACGCGAACCGGCCGCAGGGCCTCGACGAACTGCTGCAGCGTACGCGCGCGGCGATGCTCGCCGACCGGCTCGACCTGGCCGGCGACCTGATCCGCGACGCCGACCCGGCGCTGCGCGACCGCCCGGAAATCGCGCTGCGCCAGGCGCAGATCGAACTGCGCGCCGGCGCCTACGACGCGGTCGACGCGCGCGTCTCGGCATTGCTCGACCGCCTTTCGCGCGAGCGCGACGCCGTGCTGCGCGGTCGCGCGCTGACCACGCTCGCCACGAGCGACGTGCGCCGCGGCCGCCCGGCCGACGCCGCGCCGCGCTATGCCGAAGCCATTACGCTGCTGACCGACCGCGGCGATCCCGAAGCGCTCGGCGCGGCCTATCTCGGCCGCGGCATCGTGGCGATCCTGCGCGACGACTACCAGGCGGCGCTCGCCGATCTCGGCCTCGCGCGCACCGAAATGGACGCGGCCGGCGACGCGCTCGGCGTCGCGCAGGTCGATCTCAACCTCGGCGTCATCGAGGCGCGGCGGCAGCGCCCGGCGCAGGCGGTGGCGGCGCTCGAGGAAGCCGCGGCGCGACTCAAGCGGCTCGGCGCGCGCGCCGAATATCTCGCGGCGGTCGTCGCGATCGCCGAGTTGCAGCAGGATCTGCTCGAACCCGCCGCCGCGCTCGCGACGACCGAGGCGTTCTGGCCGCCCGAGACGCAGACGCCGAATCCGCGGCTGCGCTGGAAGCTCACGCTCGTGCGCGGCGAGGCGCTCGCCGAAAACGGCCGGCTGCGCGACGCGCAGACGCTGGTCGACCGCGTGGCGCACGAGGCCGATCCGGAGGCCGACGCCGCGGTGCGCGCGCAGGTCGCCGCGCTCGGCGCGCGCCTGGCGCTCGCGCGCGGCGACGCGAACGCCGCGGCGACGCTCGCGGCCGCGACGCTGACGCCGCTGCTCGAACAGACCGACGTGGCGCGCTACCTGCGCGCGTGGACGACGCGGCTCGCGGCGCTGCGCGCGCTCGGCGATCGCGCGCTCGCGGCAAGCGAAACCGCGCGCTTTCGCGCGTGGCTGGAGACGCAGCAGCCGCCGGACTGGCGCCGCGTCTACGGCGACGTCGCCGCGGCCGAGCAGCTGCGTACCGAAGGCCGCGTCGACGAGGCGCTCGACGTCTACGCCCGCGCGCTGGCGCGTGCGGACGAGCTCGCGGTGACGCCGGCCGATCTCGTCGAGGTGATCCGGCCGTACAGCCTCGCGCTGATCGAGGCCGGCCGGTTCGGGCAGGCGCGTGCGCTGTCGTCGCGCATTTCGCGCTGGGCCGACAGCGACCTGCGCGCCGCGAGCGTGTTCGTCGCGCTGAACGCGGCCTTGAACCAGGCGGACGCGCTGCAACAGGCGCAGTCGCGCGCGCAGACGCTCGCCGGCGAACGCCCGGTGCGCTGACGCACGCGCAACGACGACGCAACACACGCCGAACGAACGAGCAACGACGATGCAACGAATGCGTCGACGCGGCCCTGACGCAAGCATGGCCGACGGGATTGCCCGAACACTCGTTGCGGAGATTTGAATGAAAGCGCTAGCCGTCGCCGTTGCCGCCGTTCTCTGTATTGCCCATGCGCCCGCCCGGGCCGCGCCGCCGGCCCCCGCCGCCTTCACCGCCGCGCTCGGCGGCACGCTCGCCGATCCGGTCGCGGTCGACGACTACGTCTACGTGCCGAACGGCGCGACGTTGAGCGCCTGGAGCCGCGCCCAGGCCGGCGCGCCGGTCGCGGCCGGCGACACGCGCGCCACGCCCGCCAAGGGCTGGCTGACCGGCCTCGCGCGCCGCGGCGACTATCTGTACGCGAGCTTCCGCGGCTACGACAGCCTCGTGGCGGGCGTCGCGGTGTACTCGATCGCCGATCGCGCGAACCCGGTGCTGCTCGGCCAGTACGACTACACGACGTCGTCGATCCGCATGGCCGCGAGCGTCGCGATCGTCGGCGACAAGCTGCTGCTGCTCGATTCGGAGAACGGCATCTTCACCGGCAATCTCGGCGATCCGTCGCATCCGGTGTTCACGCAGAGCTACGCCGGCTTCGGCGCTTACGCGCAGGCGCACGTCGCGGGCGACCGGCTGTACGTCTCGGGCCGCAGCTTTCTCGGCAACAGCGTGGCCACGGTGTTCGACGTGTCCAATCCGGCCGCGCTGGTCGAACTCGGCTCGGCGAACCTCGACGGCTACGACTATTTCCGCGTGCGCTTCCGTCCGCCCTACGCGTTCGGCTTCGGCCTCGCGGCGGCCGTCACCGACCTCACCGACCCGGCCAACAGCGTGCCGCGCGGGCGCATCGATTCGCCGGTGTCGTACAACGGCGTGCTCGTCGGCAACTACGCCTGGGGCGTCGGCGGTTTCGACGGCGTGGAAGTGTTCGACGTGTCCAATGTCGACAAGCCGATCCACGCCGGCACCGCGCCGATCGACACGTTCTCGACCGACGTGACCGCGACGGCCGGCAGCGAAGGCTGGCTCGCCACGCGCGACGACCGCGTGCTGCGCATCGACGGGACGAACCCGGCGCAGCCGACGCTCGCGGGCGCAGCGCTGCTGCCCGGCGGCACCGCGCCGATGGACGTCGCGGTGAAGGACGACACGGTGTTCGTTCTGGGCAACGCCTACGGCCTGCAGATCGCGCAGCCGGGCACGCTCGCGCCGCTCGGCCGTTACGTGACGAGCCTGCCGCAGTCGCTGCAGGGCCGCGCGTTCGAGCAGGTCGCCGTCGACGGCAACCGCGCCTACCTCACGAGCTGGGGCAGCGGCCTCGTCATCGCCGACGTCACCAATGCGCGCGCACCGGTCGAGCACGGCTTCCTCGAGTTTCCGTTCGCCACCGCGATCGCCGCGAAGGGCAACTACGCCTACGTCGGCACGTCGACGAACGGCGGCATCCTCGCGGTGGTCGACGTCAGCAATCCGGCGGCGCCGAGCATCGTCGGCAGCTATGTGTCCGATCCGCCGATCGACGACAAGTACATGCGCTTCGCGCTGCACGGCAATTATCTGTACATCGCCGACCAGCCGTCGGGCGGCGGTACGGACGGCGGGCTGCGCGTGGTCGACGTTTCCAACCCGACGTCGCCGGCCGGCGTCGCGCTGTTCGGCGACTGCAGCACGCCGAGCGACATCGCGCTCGATCCCACGGGCCGGCTCGCGCTCGTCGCGTGCATGGACGGCACGCGGCTCGTCGACGTGAGCAATCCCGCGGCGCCGGCCCTGCTCGGCACGTATGCGGGCGAAGCGTACTCGGTGGCGCTGCGCGGCAACCGCGCGTACGTGGGTCTCGCGACCGGCGTCGACGAAATCGACATCACGAACCGCGCGGCGCCGACGCTCGTCACGCACCACGACACGCCGGATACGCCGCGCCGCATCCAGGCGCCGGCCGACGGCCGCGTGTACGTCGCGCACGGCCTCTCCGGCCTGTACGTGTTCACGCCGGACGGCCTGTTCGCGGACGGTCTCGAAACGCCGTAACGCTCCTGCGACGCTCGGGCGCCGAGCGTCGTCTCACGGTTCCGGTGCGCCGCCGTTCCTCCCCACCCTCGCGGCCGCGCACCGCGACCGCCCGCCGCCGCGCCGTATCCCCGGACCGGCGGCGGGCGGTCGATTCGCTTTGGCGGATCGATCAGGCCTGCGGCGATTCCATCGACGTGACCCACGGCGCCTGCCGCGCGCCGACCCATCCGTGCGAACCCACCGGCATCAGCCCGGCTTCCGCGAACGTCTGCCGGTACCACGCGGGCGTGCGGCGCTTGAAGCCGATCATGTCGCCGACGAGGTGATCGGCGGTCGTGTACACCTCGATGAACGCGAGGCCTTCGAGCTGGTCGGTCAGGCCGTCGAGGCCGCGCTTGAGTTCGGCGGTCGGCACGTAGTGCAGCACGTCGGCGCAGACGACGAGATCGAAACGCTCGTCGAAACGCTGCTGTCCGATCTGCCCGAACGTCGCCAGGCGCAGGTTGCGCGAACGGCCCCAGCGCGCGACCGCGTATTCGCTCGAATCGAGGCCGAGATAGCGCGCCTTGGGCCGCAACGCCTTGAGAGGCGCGTGCCACGCGCCCTCGCCGCAGCCGGCGTCGAGCACGTTGCGGATCTCGCGGCCGAGATAGAACTCGGCCATCGCGACGGCCATCGCCACCTTGCGCCGCAGCGCGTCGCGCGAGCCGACGCGGTGTTTTTCGTCGCGGTACCACTTGTCGAAATACGCGCGGTCGTAAACTTTTTGCATTCGATATCCTTGCAGTTTTCCTGTCCGGCGAAAACCGCGGACCGACGAGGCCGGATGCGTCGCCCCCTCACCCAACCCTCTCCCCCGCAGGCTTGCGGGGGAGAGGGCTTCAAGCGACGCGACGCTCTCTCCCTCTCCCCCAAGTTCACTTGGGGGAGAGGGCCGGGGTGAGGGGGCGACGTCGGAATCCTGCGTTGCGGCAACCGCAGCACCACGACATCCCGCTCGCCCGGCAATGTCGCTACGAGGCGAGCGCTGCCTGCGTCTTCTTAGGCAATTTCTCGACCACGAGCTCGTACGAGCGATGCAGAAACGCCTCGAGCTGCTTGCGGTCGAGCACGCCGTAGTCGGTCAGCGTCACCCAGAACGCGCGCGCCATGTACGGCGCGGGCATGAAGCCGGGCTGGTCGGTGAGTTCGAGAAAGCGTTCGTTGTCGACCTTGAACGAGATGCGCCCGCGCTCGGGGCCGAGCGTGCAGTACACGGCGAACATCTTGTTCGCGACGCTGTACACGAGATCGACTTCCCACTTGATCGACTGCGTGACGCCGGGCCATCGCCCGCAGATCTTTTCGAGGTCTTCCGGTTCCAGCGGTTTCATGCGTGACGCCCCCTATCCTTCATCGACGACATAGCGCTTCGCCGCGACGCCGATCGACGGCGGCCTGCGCGTGCGCTCGAACGCATCGTAACCGGGCTTGAGCTCCGACCAGAAATCGTGCCACGGCGAAGCGCGCTCGGCGGCGAGCGCGGCGGCGTCGAGACGAAACGGCAACGCGTGCACCTCGAACGCGCGCTGGCCGCCGCGCAACGCGGCTTCGGCGAGCGTGTAGATCTCTTCGATCGCCGCGTCGCCCATCGCGTAGCAGCCGATCGACACGCACGAGCCGTGCACCATCAGAAAGTCGCCGGTATAGCCGTGCGCGCGGTCGTAGGCGTTCGGGTAGCCGAGATTGAACGACAGGTGAAACTTGCTCGCCGGGTTCAACTGCCCGAGCGCGACGCGGTAGAAGCCTTCGGGCGCCTGGTTGTCGCCTTGTTGCCGCTTCGGTCCGAGCACGCCCGAGAACGTGCAAATCGGATACGTGCGAAACAGCCGGTACGCGCCGTCCTTCGCGCGCAGCCACAGTTCCAGTTCGGCCTCGCGCTTGAACACGCGCATGAACACCGGCGCGCCGAACGCGAGATTCTGCTTCGCCAGGTCGCGTTCGAGCGCCGGCCGCACGCGCGCCGCGGCGGCTTGCGCCCGCCCGGCGGGCGTCGATTCGATGCGTGCCATCAACGTCCTTCCGCTCGTCGCCCAGACCCAGCCGCCGACCGGCAGCAGCACGGCCAGTCCGATCGCGGCACCCATTGCGGCCTTGCGTCGCATAATTCTCCTCGTCGTGCCCGCGATTGTATGAAGATAGCCGTCACTCGACATCGTTCCCGAGGAGAGGTTCGATGGCCCCGAACGTATTGACGGCGCGACTGTCCGCGGGACTCGCCGTACTGGCCTGGGCCACGCTCGCGCTGCAGCTCGCGCTGTCGCTGCGCCTGGCCGCCGACAACGGACGCGGGATGGCGATGGGCGTCGTGATCTATTTCGGCTTCTTCACGATCCTGTCGAACGGGCTCGCCGCGCTCGCGCTGACGTTGCCGCGCCTGCGTCCCGCGTCGCCGGCCGGACGCTTCTTCGCGCGCCCCGGCGTCAACACCGCGATCGCCGCGTATCTCGCGCTCGTCGGCATCGCCTATTCGCTGCTGCTGCGGCGCATCTGGAACCCGCAGGGGCTGCAGCTCGTCGTCGATCATCTGCTGCACGACGCGATGCCGCTCGCGTTTCTCGCGTACTGGTGGTTCGCCGTGCGCAAGCGCGACGTCATCTGGTCGGACATTCCGTACTGGTTGATTTTTCCGGTCGTGTACTTTGCGCTGACGCTCGCGCGCGGCGCGCTGACCGGCCTGTACCCGTATCCGTTCGTCGACGCCGCCGCGCTCGGCGTCGCGCAGGCCGTGATCAACGCGCTGTGCGTGCTCGTGGGCCTGTTCGTGATCGCCGCGGCGCTGGTCGGACTGGGGCGCTGGCAGGCGCGCGACGACTGAGCGACGCGTCTACAGATCTCGCGCGACCCGAAATCCCACGCGCGCGCTGCGCGTGACCGTCAGCGCCGACAGGCGAAACGCCGAGCGCACCTGATCCGGATCGCTGCCCCACGAGCCGCCGCGCACCACGTGCCGCTCGCAGCCGGGATTGACCCACGCACGGCTGTCGCGCGGCGCGCGGATGTAGTTTTCGTGCCAGCAGTCGTCGACCCATTCCGACACGTTGCCGTCGATATCGAACGCACCGACCGGGTTCGCCGCATAGCTTCGCACCGGCGCCGGCCCCCAGTGGCCGTCGTTGTAGCGCGCGAAGCCCTTGCGCCACGTGCGGTGCTGCGGCGAGCGGTCGCCGGCGCCGGTGACGTTCGCCACCACGCGCGGCGGATCGCCGTCGCCCCACCAGAAGCGCGTCGACGATCCGGCGCGCAGCGCGTACTCGAATTCGGCTTCCGACGGCAGCCGGTAGCGCTTGCCGGTACGCGCACCGAGCCACTCGACGTACGCGTTCGCGTCTTCCCACGACACGTGCACGACCGGCAGGTTGTCGGCCGCGCGCTTGCCGGCGTAGTCGTCCTGCCACGTCACGCCGGGCTGGTCCGAGACGCGTCCGCTGACCTCGTCGTAGGTGCTCGACGTGCCTTCGCGCTCGGCCGTCGTGCGATAGCCCGTCGCGCGCACGAACTCGCGAAACTCGCCGACCGTCACCTCGGTGCGTCCGAGCGCGTAGCCGATCGAGATGATCACCTCGCGCTGCGGCCCCTCGGTACTGCGATGGCCTTCCTCGTCGTCGGGCGACCCCATCTCGAACTTGCCGGTGGGAATGACGAGCAGCGCCGGCGCGTTGCCGCTGCGGTCGCGGAACGGATCGGTGATCACCTCGCCCGGGCGGAAGCTCGCGTACAAACGCGCATTTCGCAACTTTTCCTGAAATTCGTCGAGCGCCGGCAGGTCGGCGCTGATGCGCTGGGCCTGCCGCACGAGCTGCTCGGCGAGGTCGGCGTTGCCCGAATCGAGCGCCGACTGCGCCTGCGCCAGCACGGTTTCGGCACGCTGCCGGCGCACGCCTTCGGTGCGCGTGCGCGTGTCGAGCAGTTGCTGCGACCCCGGCGCGATCGTCGCGGCCTGCGCGAGAATCGCGTCGGCTTCGGCGAAGTCGTCCTTCGCGACGGCGGCGAGCGCGCGGTCGAGCACGCCGCGCTGGATCTGTTCCAGGCCCTGCCGCGCGAGCGCGTTCTCGGGGTCGAGGTCGCGCACGCGCCGGTACACGTCGAGCGCGCTCGAACCGGCCGGCTCCATCACCTTGCCCTGGCGCAGCAGGTCGGCCGCGTTGGCGAGCAGCGGCGCGGTCTGGTGCAGCACCTTGAGGCGGTTGCGCAGCGGCGCGAACTCGTCGCGCTCGTGCGGCACGCGTTCGAGATCGGCCAGGCGCGCCTCCGACTCGGGCGCGTCGCCCTGGTCGAGCGCGGCCATCGCGGCGGCCAGCAGCGCCTCGCGAATCTTCGCCACGCCGGCCATGGCGCGGCGGTTGTTCCTGTCCTCTTGGAGCACCTGCGTATACAGCGCGAGCGCGCTCGTCTTTTCGGGCTCGACGTAGTTTTCGGCGGCCAGCGCCTTGTCGGCGTCCTTGAGCCACGCCGCGACGTTCGCCGTCGCCGGCTTCTCGGGCTCGACCGGCGCGGGCGGCAGCAGCGACGGCGCGGCGCCGGCGAGTTCGCGCGGCGGACCGACGAATTCCGGCACGAACTCAGGCGCGCGCCAGCCGATCGGCGCTTCGGGCGCGCTCGCGGCGGCCGTCGGCGGCGCCGCGACGCGGCGGCCGGGCTGCACGTGGATCACGTCGGGAAAGAAGCGGTATACGAGCGCGAAGCCGAGCAAGGCGATACCCGCGGCGCCACCCCAGGTGGTCTGCTTGCGGACGGTCTCGGTACCAGGCATGCGTCGTTGCGTCTCTTAAGCGTTGCGCGGCCCCGATTGGGCCGCTCCGGGCTCGGCGAGTCAAGGGGTCGACAAACGCTTGCGCAACAAGCGGTTGGCGGACGTTGTGGATTCCGGAGCGCGCAACGGGGCGCGCAACGCGCCGCCGCGGCTGCTGACTTCGGCGGAAACTCACCTTAGGCTACCGTGTCCCGCCTGACAACCGCGTGTCGCCGAGCGCGCCGGCGCGAGCGGTCGAACGCGGATTCCGCGCGGCTTTCGTCATGAGAGTCTCCGTCGCGTTCGAACGCTTGTGCCTGGTATGCCCGTTGCGCGCGCCTTCATGGAGAACTGCGTGTACGTTTGGATCGACAGCATCGACCCGTTGCAAGCCCTGCTCGCCCGCCATCCCGGCCAGCGTCTCGTCGGACTCGACACCGAGTTCATGCGCGTCGACAGCTTCTACCCGCAGCTCGCGCTCGCCCAGGTGAACCTCGGCGGCGAAATCGCGCTGATCGACCCGGTCGCGCTCAGGGGCCTCGGCGGCATCGCGCCGGTGCTCGCCGATCCCGCCGTCACGGTCGTCATGCACAGCGCGAGCGAAGACCTCGAAGCGCTCGCGCCGGCGGTGCCCGACGGCATCGGCGAACTGTTCGACACGCAGATCGCCGCGGCGATGACGGGCCTCGGACTCGGACTTTCGTACCAGAAGCTCGTCGCCGCGATCGCCGGCGTCGACCTGCCGAAAACCGAGACGCGCTCGGACTGGCTGCGCCGGCCGCTGTCGGCGCAGCAGCTCGACTACGCGGCGCAGGACGTCGTGCACCTGTCGGCGCTGCACGACGAACTCGGCGCGCGCCTGGATGCCCTCGGCCGCCGCGCGTGGCACGCCGAAGACTGCCGCCGCCTGCTCGACAAGGCGCGCCGCCATCGCGACGGCGACGCCGAACCGCAGCGCGGCTTCAAGGGCGCGGCGGAATGGCCGCGCGAACAGCAGGCGCGGCTGCGCCGCGTGCTGCTGTGGCGCGAGGCGGCGGCGCGGCGCGCCGACAAGCCGCGGCCGTGGCTGATCGACGACGCGCACGCGCTCGACTTCGTGCAGAAACCGCCGCACGACGCCGACGACCTGTTCGCGCGCACGAAGGGCCTGCGCGCGCTGCGCGGCGTGCTGCGCGCCGAACTGTTCGACGTGCTGACCGCGCCGCTCGATCCGGCCGAACTCGATTTCGCGCCGATCTTTCCGCTGCCGACGCCGAAGCAGAAGCGCGCGCTGGCCGCGATGAAGGACGTGGTCAACGCGACCGCGACCGAACTGAACCTGCCCGACGGCCTGCTGTGCGCGCGACGACACCTCGAAACGCTGTACTTCGACCGCCGCTGGCCTGACGCGCTCGAAGGGTGGCGGAAGGTACTTTTGTACGATGCGCTGGTGTCCAAATTGGACGATTGACACGAGGCGGCCGACGGCGTGTCTGGGGAAGTACCGGGCTGTGCCGGGCTGCCGGCGGCGCGGCGTGAATGTTCGTCATTTCAGCGCACGCTGTTTTTTGTCGCTTTGTAGCTAACGCACCTTGTTGAACAAAGCGTTTCGCTCGCTGCCGCGAGCGAGCAAGGGGAGATTGCTTGTCCAATCTCCCCTTGCATCCCCCAAGGACACCCCGACGGCCGCGGTCTCCGGGCATCCTGCCCTCCGACTCCGCGAGATCGCTCCGGGGTTCGTTGATGGGCCATCCATGGCCCGTCAACGAACTGCGCACGTCCTGTGCGCACCCGCTGCGCGGGCTTTTCCTACGCAATCTCGCCGCGACCGACGGGGCCCCGGGTGAAGCGGGCGGCTTCCTGCCGCCAGAAGCAACCGCAACGGCCACAGCAACAGCGACGGCAACCGCGACGGCAACTGCAAAGGCAACGGCCGAAGCGCGGCGGTTGGTTAGCTCATCTCTGCTTCTGCCTTCGCTTTTTCTCTGCTCGTCATACCAGCGAAGGCTGGTATCCAGCTTCTAGGCCCGGTTCTCGCGGACACCGAGAAGCTGGATACCACCGGCCTGCGCCGGTATGACGGCGTTGTAGAAATGCCAGGCCCTGGCGGTTGCCGTTGCAGTTGCAGTTGCAGTTGCAGTTGCCGTCGCTGTTGCCGTCGCCGTTGCTGTAGCCGTTGCTGTTGCCGTTGCCTCTGGCGGCAGGAAGCCGCCCGCTCTACCCGGGGCCCCATCTGCCGCGAGCAAGCGACCGGTGATCAGGCCCGCAGGGGACGCACACGGATGTGCGTCGTCCGCCGTGGTCCATGGATGGACCATCGGCGGACCCCGCCGGGCGCTTGCGGTCCCCGCAGGGCAGGATGCCCGGAGGGGCGCGGCTGTTGGGGTGGTTTTCTTTGCTTACTTTCTTTGTCCACACAAAGAAAGTAAGACGCTCGCCGGCAGGCGAGCGGAACGCTCTGTTCAACGCCGGGCACAAACAACGACGCGACCGTCAACGACGACAGCAACGTCCGATCGGCCAGTCGAAGAAAGCAAGAAGCCCACCGACAGGCGAGCAAAACGCGCTGTTCAACGCCAGACGAAAACGGCGAAGCGAAAACCAACGACAACACCCGGCGCGAGCCCCTTATGCCCCACCGGTGCTTGACAGCCAAGCGCAACATCCGCTTCACTCGGCCCATGATCCGCGCTCCCCGCCGCCTTCGCGTTCCCGCTTCCGCCCGTACGGCGGCGCGCGTTCGCATCGGCTCCGGTACGACGATTACGACGACGACCACTACGGTGGTGCGGCGAGTCGTGCGCGAGTAATTCAACGCAAACGGCCCCGCACCTCGAACAGGGATGCGGGCCGAGCTTCAAACCCCACCCTGACGAGCGCGAGGCCCCGACCGGAGGCCCAATGAAACCGCTCGCTGTCGCAACACCGACCGAACACCCGAAACCCGCCGCGTCGCCCGCGCCGCAGCCCGGCTGCATCGCGCACAAGTTCGGCGGCACGTCCGTCGCCGACGCGAACCGCTACCGTCACGTCGCGCAACTCTTGATCTCGCGCGACGACACCGTGCAGGTGACGGTCGTTTCGGCGATGAAAGGCGTCACCGACGCATTGATCGCCCTCGCGACCGCCGCCGCGGCCGGCGCGGCCGACTGGCGCGCGCGCTGGCACGCCTTGCGCGAACGTCACGTCGTCGCCGCGCGCGACCTCCTCGGCGACCATGCGCAGCCGACGCTCGACTGGCTCGAACTGCGCTTCACCGAACTCGCCGAACTGCTGCATGCCCTGTCGGTGCTCGGCTCGCCGCCGCGCGAAGCGCTCGAACTCGTGCAAGGCCTGGGCGAGGTGTATTCGGCGCGGCTGCTCGGCGCGCACCTCGCCGCGATCGGCGAAGACGCCGCGACGCTCGACGCGCGCGACGTGCTCGTCGTACGCCACGGCGACCTCGGCGTCGACGTCGACTGGCCGACGAGCCAGCGCAAGCTCGCCGACTGGCGCGCGGCGAACGCGGCACGACGCGTCGTCGTCACCGGCTTCGTCGCGCGCAACGAGGAAGGCCGCATCACGATACTCGGCCGCAACGGCAGCGACTACTCCGGCGCCATTTTCGCGGCATTGTTCAATGCGCAAGAACTACACATATGGACCGACGTCGACGGCGTGCTGTCGGCCGATCCGCGGCTCGTGCCCGAAGCCGTGCCGCTCGCGGCGCTGAGCTATCACGAAGCGTGCGAGCTGGCGTACTTCGGCGCGAAAGTCGTGCATCCGCAGACGATGACGCCGGCGATCTCGCGCGGCCTGCCGATCCTGATCCGCAACAGCTTCCGACCGGACCATCCGGGCACGCGCATCGCCGCCGTCGGCGACCGGGCCGGGCCGGTCAAGGGCCTGACGCTGAGCCCGGACCTTGCGCTCGTGAACCTCGAAGGCGCCGGCATGATCGGCGTGCCGGGCACCGCCGAGCGCGTGTTCGCCGCGCTGCGCGACGCGCGCGTTTCGGTCGTCATGATTTCGCAGGGTTCGTCCGAACATTCGATCTGCTGCGTCGTGCGCGAAAGCGAAGCCGACACCGCGCGCCGCGCGCTGCAGCAGGCGTTCGCGCGCGAGCTCGACAACGCGCAGGTGCAGAGCGTGCAGGTGACGCGCGCGATCAGCGTGCTCGCCGCGGTCGGCGACGGCATGGCCGGCACGCCGGGCGTCGCGGCGCGGCTGTTCGACACCCTCGCCCGCGCGCGCGTGAACATCCGCGCGATCGCGCAGGGCGCGTCGGAGCGCAACATCTCCGTGGCCGTCGCCAGCGCCGACGCCGACAAGGCGCTGCGCGCCGCGCACGCCGGTTTCTGGCTGTCGCCGCAGACGATTTCGCTCGGCGTGATCGGCCCCGGCAAGGTCGGCGCCGCGTTGCTCGACCAGCTGCACGCGGCGCAGCCGCGTCTGAAGCGCGACGCGAACCTCGACCTGCGCCTGCGCGCCGTCGCGTCGCGTTCGAAGATGTGGCGCGACGACCTCGGCGCGACCGACGGCTGGCGCGAACGCCTGGCCGCGTCGCCCGACGACTGCGACCTCGACGCGTTCACTGCGCACCTGCAGGCCGCGCACCTGCCGCATACCGTGATCGTCGACTGCAGCGCGAGCGACCGCGTCGCCGAACGCTATCCCGCATGGCTCGCGGCGGGTATCCACGTGATCACGCCGAACAAGCAGGCCGGCGCCGGTCCACTGGAGCGCTACCGCGCGATCCGCGCGGCCGCCGCGCAAAGCGGCGCGCGCTTCCGCTACGAGGCGACGGTCGGCGCGGGCCTGCCGGTCGTCACCACGCTGCGCGATCTCATCGACACCGGCGACGAGCTGCATTCGATCGAAGGCATCTTCTCGGGCACGCTCGCGTGGCTGTTCAACAGCTACGACGGCGCGACGCCGTTTTCGGCGCTCGTGCGCAAGGCGCACGCGCTCGGCTACACCGAGCCCGATCCGCGCGACGATCTTTCCGGCACCGACGTCGCACGCAAGCTCGTGATTCTCGCGCGCGAATCGGGGCGCGAACTCGCGCTCGCCGACGTCACGGTCGAAAGTCTCGTACCCGAGGCGCTGCGCGCCGCGCCGGCCGACGCGTTCATGCAGCGGCTCGAGGAACTCGACGACGCCTTCGCGCAGCGCCACGCGCGCGCGAAGGCGCAGGGCAAGGTGCTGCGCTACGTCGCGAAGCTCGACCGCGACGGGCGCGCGAGCGTCGGGCTCGTCGACCTGCCGGACGACCACGCGTTCGCGCACCTGCGCCTGACCGACAACATCGTGCTGTTCTCCACGCGCCGCTACTGCGACAACCCGCTCGTCGTGCAGGGGCCCGGCGCGGGGCCGGAAGTGACGGCGGCCGGGGTGTTCGCGGATATTCTGCGGGTCTCGGCGGCGCTGGGCGCCCGGGTCTGAAAGCTCACCATTCCATAAATATAAAACCATCTTCCGCATGCCACATTCCATCACCGCCTTCGCCCCCGCTTCCGTCGGCAACATCGGCGTGGGCTTCGACATCCTCGGCCACACCTTCGCCGGTGCCGGCGATCGCGCCACCGTGCGCCGCATCGACGCGCCCGAAGTGCGCATCGCCGCGATCCGCGGCGCCACCGTCGAACTGCCGACGCAGGCCGAACGCAACACCGCCGGCGCCGCGCTGATCGCGCTGCGCGACGCGCTCGCCCTGCCCTACGGCTTCGAGATCGAACTCGACAAGGGCATCCCGCTCGGTTCCGGCATGGGCGGCTCGGCCGCCTCGTGCGTCGCCGCGCTCGTCGCCGCGAACGCCCTGCTCGACGCGCCGCTCGACGCGCTCGCGCTGTACCCGCACGCCGTCACCGGCGAAGCGGTCGCGAGCGGCGGCCGCCACGGCGACAACGTCGGACCGATGCTGCTCGGCGGCATCGTGCTCGCCACGGCCGACCGCTGCGTGCCGGTGCCCGTGCCGCGCGAATGGCATTGCGTGCTCGTGCATCCCGACGCCGTGCTCGAAACGCGCCGCGCGCGCGAAGCGCTCAAGGGCGCATACGAGCTGAAAGACTTCGTCGCGCAGAGCGCGAACCTCGCGCTCGTGCTGGCCGGCTGCTGGCGCGGCGACGCCGCGCTCGTGCGCGCAGGCCTCGCCGACGTGCTGGTCGAGCCGCGCCGCGCGCCGCTGATCGCGGGGTTCGGCGCCGTCAAGCAGGCCGCGCTCGACCATGGCGCGATGGGCGCGAGCATTTCCGGCGCGGGTCCCAGCGTCTTCGCGTGGTTCGAAACGCGCGACGGCGCACAGGCGGCCGGCGCGGCGATGCAGGCCGCGTTCGCGGCGGCAGGTTTCGCCAGCGAGGCGTACGTCTCGCCGATCGCCGGCCCGGCCGCGCAGGTGATCGCATGAACTACGTCAGCACCCGCAATCCCGTATCGGCGACCGGCCTTTCCGCGGCGATTGCCGCCGGCCTCGCGCCCGACGGCGGCCTGTACGTGCCCGACGCGCTGCCGCGCCTCGCCCCCGCCGACTTCGACGACTGCACGACGCTGCCCGCCATCGCGACGCGCCTCCTCGAACCGTTCTTCGCCGGCGACGCGCTCGCCGCGGCGCTGCCGGCGATCTGCGCCGAAGCGTTCGACTTCCCCGCACCGCTCGTCGCGCTCGCGACGCCGCGCGACTACGTGCTGGAGCTGTTCCACGGCCCCACCGCCGCGTTCAAGGACTTCGGCGCGCGCTTTCTCGCCGCGTGCCTGGCGCGCCTGCAGCGCGACGCGCGACGGCCGCTGACGATCCTCGTGGCGACGTCGGGCGATACCGGCGCCGCGGTCGCCGCGGCGTTCCACCGGCAGCCGGGCCTGCGCGTCGTCGTGCTGTATCCCGACGGCCGCGTGTCGCCGCGGCAGGCGCACCAGCTCGGCTGCTTCGGCGACAATGTGCACACGTACAAAGTAGCCGGCGCGTTCGACGACTGCCAGCGCATGGTCAAGCACGCGCTGGGCGACGCGTCGCTGCAGTCCGCGGTGCCGTTGAGTTCCGCCAACAGCATCAGCCTCGGCCGCCTGCTGCCGCAGATGAGCTACTACGCCGCGGCGTCGCTCGCGCACTGGCGCAAGGACCGCGGCGTACTCGACGTCGTGATTCCGACCGGCAACCTCGGCAACGCGCTCGCGGCGATTCTCGCGCGTGCGTGCGGCCTGCCGCTCGGGCGCATCGTGCTCGCGACGAACGCGAACGACGTGCTGCCGCAGTTCTTCGACGGCGGCGACTACGCGCCGCGCGCGAGCGTCGCGACGCTCGCGAACGCGATGGACGTCGGCGCGCCGAGCAACTTCGAACGCCTGCGCTGGCTCTACCCCGACGACGGGCGACTGCGGCGCGAATTCCGCGCAATCGGCGTCGACGACGACGCAATACGCGCAACGATCGCGCGGCGGTACCGCGACCACGGCGAAGTGTTCTGCCCGCATACGGCGACCGCGGTGCGCGTGCTCGAAGGGTTGCGGGCCGAGGGCGTACAGGGCGACTGGGCGGTCGTATCGACGGCGCATCCGGCGAAGTTCGACAGCGTGGTCGAGCCGCTGATCGGCCGCGGCGTCGAGATACCGCCGTCGCTCGCGGCGCTGCTCGAACGCCCGGCGCACGCGCAGCCGCTGGCGGCCGACGACGCGGCGCTCGACACGGCGCTGCGGGGGCTGCAATAGGCCATCGGCGGCAAATCGAAGAAATCTTCGCCGGGGGTTGGCATTGCCGGGGTCGCGAGGTAATATGCGCCCCTCGCGCGGCGTGCCGCACGATGTTGAAAGTGTGGGGCGGTAGCTCAGCTGGGAGAGCGTCGCGTTCGCAATGCGAAGGTCGGGAGTTCGATCCTCCTCCGCTCCACCAAGATCCAGTACGACGAAGCCGGCCTCGTGCCGGCTTTTTCGTTTCCGCGCCGCCGATCGCTCCGGCGCATTGTCGCGCCCTTCGCAGCTTTTTCATTTTTACAATTTGCACGACCGCTCCAGCCACCCGACGCCCGCCGCGACGCCGAGCGGGAACGACCGCGCTCGTGCCGCGTCGACCGGCGGACGACATGCCGTTGAAACGGCAAGTCGCTCGAACCGGCTCCTCAGGATCGGCAGCGTATCGAAAATCATGGCCTTCTTCTTTCCAGGCGGGATGCTGCCATCCTGGACAGCGATTGCCGCCATGCACTTATTTCACAAATCCCATTGATGGCGATGGGCCGTTGCAAGCCGCGCCCGAACTCGTTCTTCGGGCGCCGGGCCTCGCACCATTGCAATCCAGCCTCCGGGCGCAGATCTTGCGCGCATGACGCCCCACCGCCACCTCTCGCGCCTGCCCTGGACCGCCGTGCGCGCGTTCGAGGCGGCCGCACGCCTGAGGAGCTTCAAGCAAGCGGCCGACGAGTTGCACGTCACGCCGACCGCGATCAGTCACCAGATCCGCAATCTCGAAACGCATCTCGGCGTCGTGTTGTTCGAGCGCCGCCATCGCTCGCTCGCGCTGACCCCGGCCGGCGAGCGCCTCGCCGAAGCGTCGGCCGTCGCGTTCGGCGCGCTCGAAACCACGCTCGACGATCTCGTCCGGCGCGGCGCCGCGTGCGGCCCCGGCACGCTGACGATCAGCGCGGTCACGTCGTTCGCGCTGAAATGGCTCGCACCGCGCCTGCCCGCGTTCCAGTCGACGCGCTCGGATATCGAACTGCGCCTCGTCGCGAGCGACGTGCTCGTCGATTTCCGCACCGACGCGAGCGTCGACATCGCCGTCCGCTACGGCCCCGGTCCGTACGACGAAAGCCTGCATGCCGAACCGCTGTGGCCGCGCGGAACCGTCGTACCGGTGTGCGCACCGCAACTGGCGGCCGGCGCCGACCTTGCAGACCCCGCCACGCTCGCGCAGCAGACGCTGCTGCGCACCGTGCCGCCCGCGTCGTGGCGCAGCGACGGTCGCGGCGATGCCGACTGGCTCGCGTGGTTTGCCGCGGCGGGTGCGACGAACGCGGCGATCGAACGCGCCACGCGCACCGGTCCGCTGTTCAGCAACAGCCAGCTCGCGATCGAGGCGGCGATCGCGGGACACGGCATCGCGCTCGTGCCGGCGATGCTCGTGCAGTCCGACCTTGCGAGCGGACGCCTCGTGCGGGCGCATCCGCTCGCGCTCGACGACGCGAACCGCTACTGGCTGCTGTATCGCAAGAGCGCCGCCGATGCCGCGCGCATCCACGCGTTCGCGCAGTGGCTGCGCAGTGCCGCCGCTCAGGCCGTCGCCGCGACCGGCTGATCGATCGACGCGAAAAAAGATCGGCGCCGGTCGATGCCGCGGGATCGTCGAACACGTCTCCCGGCCGATTGCCGAAGCGCAACAGCGATCCGCCCCAGCGCATCGAGAGGTATTGCGCCGTCAACCCCAGCGTGCCGAGCAGCGGATCGGCGAAGCGCTCGTCGTCGTCGGAAAGAATGCTCACCGCCCACATCGTCTTGCCGGCCATGCGCGCCTTGAAGTCGACGCCGGGCGCACGCATCCAGCCGCTCCAGTGATCGAGGTAGAGCTTCGCCGCCGCCGGCACGCTGTACCAGTAGACCGGCACCACGAAGACGATGTCGGTCGCCTCGAGCGTCGCTTCGAGCAGCGTGCGGCCGTGGCCTTCCGGATAGGCGTAGATGCCCGATCCCTCGTGCCGATGGTCGTCGAACGCCGGCAACGGCAGATCGGAAAGGCGCAGCCAGCGCTGATCGGCTTGCGGCGGCAGCGCTTGCGCCGCGCGTCGCGCGAGGCGTTCGGCATTGCCGTCGCGCCTTGCGCTCGCCAGCAGGAACAGGAACCGCCTGCCTCCCGTCGTGTTCGTCGTGGTCGTCATCACGCTTTCCGTTTCGTTGATCGGTGCGCGATGGTTGCCTCGCGCGACCGCGCTGTCGAACGAGATTGCGCACTCGTCGCATGAGCGCAGTTCATCCGAGCGCCGCCATCGAAACCGCAGACGGCAGAAAGGCCGCAGCGAGGCGGCCTTTCTGTGTCAACCGATCCGTGTCAAAACCGCTCCTCGCCGCGCGTCCGTGCGCGGCGTACAGCCCTGGACGACGCGGACGAGCGCATCGCTCGCCCGCGCAGCGCGCATGGCGACTACTTGCGCACGTCGTCCGACGCCTTCTGGATTTCCTTGCCGGCGCTTTCGATGTCCTTGCCCGCGCCCTTCACGGTGTGACACGCGCTGAGCGAGCCCGCGGTGAACATCAGGGCCAAGAGCGCGGCGAACAGTCGAACGGTCGTCTTCATGGTGTGCTCCGTTGTGGTTATCGGTATCCGTCAATCGATGCGAGGGCGATCAGCCGCCGTTCGCCTTGGCGAGCGTGTCGGCTTCGTCACGGCGCTGCTGCAGGCGTTGATCGGCGGCAGCCAGCGCGTTCTCGTAGGCCGTCTTCGCCTGGTTCTGGCACGCGTCGCGCGTATCGCCGGCGACCGCGTCGCAGCGTTCCTTGGCCACTTTGTAGACGGCTTCGGCATCGGCCTTGGCGACGTCGTAGTCGGTCTTCGCGCGGACGCGCATCGCATCGGCCTCTTCCTTGCCGACCTTCACGTTCGCGTCGTGCGCCGCTTCGGCCACCTTGCCTTCGGCATCGTTGATCGCGCCGCCCGCTTCGCGGCGCACTTCGCCGACATCCTTGTTCGCCTCCGCACGCGTCTTCGCAAGATCGGCCTGTGCGTCGGCGTTGGTGCGCGCCGCGTCGGCGCGTGCGTCGGTCATCTTGCGCGCGGCGTCGGCTTCGGCCTTGGCCACATCGGCACGGTTCTGGATCGGGTCTTCCGGCTTGTCGCACGCCGCGAGGCCCAGCGCGGCCGCAATGCAAAAGGTCAGGATCGCGTTATTGGTTTTCATGATGGACTCCCGTTCGCAAACCCATGGCTTGCTCGATACCGGTTGTTTCAGGGTTCGTGCCAACAGCGAACCGCCCACCAAGGCACTGATTTACAAGAGAAATTACGGACGCGATCGATGCCGCGACATGGCAGGCATCCCGGAATGCGGAGATTGCTATTGCAGTTTGCAAGCCGAGCGCGACCGGGTATCGATATACGCGGCGCAGGGTCGACCGCGACGGCAACGCGTCGCGCCGCACCGCGAACACTTCACATTTCCACATGGCGCCGGTATCCGGCGACGCAAGCGGCGACGCAACCGATCGCGTCAGTCGAACTTTCCGCCGCTCGCCGCCGTCAGCGCCCGGGCCAGTTCCGTCCGCTCCGCTTCGTCGCCGAGGACCAGTATCGGCATGCGCGGCGCGACGGCCGGCGGCACGGTTCGTTCGAGCCGCACCGAAAAATAGCCGGCGACATCCGCCAGCGCGTTGCGGCAATCGGGATCGTCGACCGCGTGCCAGATCCGTTCGACGAGACGCGAGACGGCGCCCTCGGCCGCCGGAGGTCTTCCGGGCGTCGCTTCGTGGAGCCGTCGCTCGCCCGCTTCGACGTCGAACACGTCGAACGACACGCCGTCGATCTGCACGACCGGCCGCGCCGGCTGCGACATTCCCGCACGCAGCGCGGCGCGCAGTTCGCGAAAGACGTCGGCGGGCAGCGTCGCCGCCGTGCGAAACGTGTCGACGTGCGTCGTTCGAATCCTGTGCCTCGGTACCGGCCTGCCGTCGGCGCAGCGCGGCGGGAAGCACCAGAGCCGGCCGATCGGCGCGTCGAAAACCTGCCGGTACATCCACTGCCCCGCAACGACCTCGACATCTACTCGATCGCCCGCTGGCGTCAATGCGAGAAACACCTCCGGGTGGAACGACGGCCGCAGCACGACGCGCAAGGTATCGGCCGGCGCGGGGACGTCGGCGAACCCGGCAAGGCCGAGCGCACGGCAGATCGTTTCGGCGTTGTAGTCGGCGGGCATTTCGATCGGCTCCGAGGCGGCTCGCGCGAGCATAGCGTCGGCGCCGAGCGCGGTCGACGCGCGACGGAACGGAGCGATTCGGCGTAGACGAGCGACGAACCCGTTGGCGACATCCCGTTCGTGACGATCCCGTCGCCCCCGTAGGCCGCGCCGTCGCAATTGGCTAGCATCGCCGTATCAGGGAGCAGTACGAATGAATACGGCAGTAAGGTTTTCGGCCGCGGCGCTGCGTCGCGCGGCGTTTGTATGCTTGTTGGGTTTCACCGTGCAGGCGATGGCGCAGAGTCCGGCGCCCCTGGCGCTGCCCGA
Organism: Tahibacter soli; assembly: GCF_025717065.2. Lineage (GTDB taxonomy): Bacteria > Pseudomonadota > Gammaproteobacteria > Xanthomonadales > Rhodanobacteraceae > Tahibacter > Tahibacter soli. The sequence goes on from NZ_JAOVZO020000020.1 coordinate 521,465, forward strand.
TGTCGATCTCGTGGAGCAAGGCATCTTCTACGCTGCGGCGCGACAGCCGGACGGTGGAACGATCGTCGCCGGCCTGTTCGCTTCGGTGAACGGAATCGCACGCCGCGATCTCGTACGGCTGCGTCCCGACGGAGCGCTCGATCCCGACTGGAACGCGCAGATTCAGGGGTACGTTTCGACCATCGTCGCGGATGCGGCCGGCAATCTCTATGTCGGCGGCGCGCTGCAGGGCCCTCCACCCGACTTGCGCAGATTGACGCTTGCAAAGCTGTCGGCCGACGGCGTGTTCGATGCCGCGTGGGCACCGGAGGCCGACGCGATCATCGAATGCCTTGCACTCGACGGTGCGGGGTCGATTTACGCGGTCGGTCGCGACTTGTCTCATGCAGGCGGCTTGCCGAATGCCGGTATCGCGAAACTTTCGACAAACGGGGGCGGTGCGGCAGATCCAAACTGGAATCCGGGCGGCCGGCCCGCCGGATTCGTCAGAACGATTGCGGCGAACGCGAACGCGGTATACGTCGGCGGGCAGTTCACCGAAATCGGCGGCCGGGCGCGGCTCAACCTCGCCAAGCTCTCCAGCACCGGCGAGTTGGATTCGGATTGGCGCCCGGAGCCTGACTACGGCGTCTTCGCACTCGCGGCGATCAGCGGCTCGGTCTACGTCGGCGGCGCCTTCACCGAGATCGGCGGAAATCCCGTAGACGGTCTCGTCAAACTGTCGAGTACCGGTTCCGGCGACATCGATGCAAACTGGAATCCGCCGGTCGGCACCCGCAGCATCGTGTGGACGCTGGCGATCGATGGCACCGGATGGATCTACGCGAGCGGCAGCCTGTCTCCTGAAGGCGACTTTCGCCAGACCGTCAAGGCGACTTTGGCAAACGGCACACCCGATGCCGCCTGGAATCCGCCGGTTTCGGGAGGAGCGGTCACGACCATCGCCGCCGGCGGCGGCAATACGGTAGTTCTCGGTGGCACTTTCGACGGTATCGGCGACGAACAACGGTTGTCGCTAGCCGCTTTGAACGTGAACGGAACACTCCTGCCAGCCGTGGACCTCGAGCATTCCGCGGAGGTCTATGCCGTCGCCGGACAACCGGACGGCGGCATCATCGTCGGGGGTCGCTTCCATCGCGCCAATGGAGTCGTGCGGCGCAACCTTTTGCGTATCGCCGCCGATGGGACGCTCGACCTCGACTGGAATCCGATGGCGGACGGCTACGTATATGCGCTCGACGTCGATGGCGACGGCACGGTATTTGCGGGCGGCGTGTTCCGGCAAGTCGGCGGGCTGTCGCGTGCGTACGTCGCCAAGCTCGCAACCAGCGGAAACGGCGACGCCGATGCCGCGTGGAATGCCGGACTCGACGGCCCGGTGACGGCGTTGACCCTCGACGCCGACCGCCGGCTGTACGTCGGCGGACAATTCAGACACGCCGGAACCATGGAACGCCAAGGGCTGGCGCGCTTGTCGCCGGACGGCACCGGCCCGGCCGATGCGTGGAATCCGGTCGTCGTCGGCGACGTCTCGACGATCGCGCTCGGCGAAGGCGCACTGTATGCGGCAGGCGGATTCGGCAGCATCGGCGGCGTGACGCGCACAGGTGTGGCGAAGATATCGACGACTACCGGCGCACTCGATGTCGAATGGAATCCGTCGATCACCGGCTACGTCGGCGCACTCGCCCCCGCGGAAGACGGATCATTGTATATCGGTGGAAATTTCTCGATCATCGACGGGCTGCCGTTCTCGTCGTTCGCGCGTCTCCGGCCGAACGGCGAACCCGACGCTGCCTGGAAACCGTTCGTCGACAGCCCATACTCATCCAGCTACGTCAGAGCGCTACTCCTTGACGACGACGGCGGCATCTATGTCGGAGGCCTGTTCGACAGCACCAATGCGATAGGCGGGAAAAGCCTGGAGCGCTATTTCGTCAACGGCAGCGGTGCCGCGGATCCAACCTGGAACCCACTGCCGAACGCAACTGTCAACGACCTGCGACTCGCGACCGACGGAACGCTGCTCGTCGGCGGATCCTTCCAGGCGTATGGCAACTGGTCGCGCGACGGCGTTGCCGCCCTGCCCCGTTCCGATGCCTTGTTCGCGAACGGCTTCGATACGGATCCCTGATCACCGCCAGTTCACGCACGTCCCGCCGCTGCAACCGATCGCACGAAGCACGTATCCATCGCCTTGCGCGCTACCGCGCCTTGAGGATCGCTCGATGAATCGTGTCGCCTGCCGGGTCTTGTCGTTGCTGGCCTTGTCGTTGCCGTCGTCCGCCGCGCCGACGGATCGCGCGGCGCAAGAGCGCGCCGTGCTCGATCGCGACGTGCCCGGCCTGCTCGCGGAATACAAGATTCCCGGCGTGTCGATCGCGCAGATCGAAAACGGCCGCCTCGCGTTCGCCGTCGCGTACGGCACGCAGAGCGACGGCGTCCCCGCGACGACGAAGACGCTCTACAACATCGCGTCGCTGACGAAACCGATCTCCGCGGAAGTCGTTTTGCGTCTCGTATCGGAAGGCACGTTCACGCTCGACGATCCGCTCGATGCGGTCTGGAGCGACCCCGATCTCGCCGGCGACGAGCGCCGCAAGCTGCTGACGCCGCGCATCGGCCTTTCGCATCAGACCGGCTTTCCGAACTGGCGGCGCAAGCAGCCGTTGGCCTTCACGTTCACGCCCGGCACCGCGGTGAGCTATTCCGGCGAAGGCTACGAATACGTCGCGCGCTTCGCCGAGAAGAAAACCGGCGTGGGTTTCGAGGCGCTCGCCGAACGGCTCGTGTTCAAGCCGCTGCACATGGCGCAGACGGCATACACCGACCGCCCCTGGTTCGCCGGCCGCATCGCGACACCGACGAGCGCCGACGGCAGGGCGATCGCGTACACGGCGAACACGAAGTATTTCGCGTCCGATCTCATCCACACGACGCCGACCGACTACGCGAAATTCGTCGTTGGCGTGATGCGCGACGAAGGCCTGACAAAAGCAATCGCCGCGGAACGCCGTCGCGTCCAGGGCAACACGAAAGAACAGGAATGCAAGACGGAAAAACGCCGCGCCGCCTGCGCGGACGATGTCGGCTTCGGTCTCGGCTGGGAAGTGAACCGGTTCGGCGACACGACGATCCTCCACCACGGCGGACGCGACGAAGGCGTCGCGACCTACGTCGTCGCCGACGTCACGCGCGGCGACGCCACGATCCTCTTCACCAACAGCGACAACGGCCTGAACCTCCTGCTGCCGCTGCTCGAACGGCTCGGCGCCGACGCGCGCTTCGTCGCGTACATGCGCAGCGCGCTGTGAGCCGCCGCCCGGCGAGCGGTCAGTTGAGCCCGACCGTCTCCTTCATCGCGGCGAAGATCGCGTCGGTCTTGTAGCCCACGCCGTTCTTGAACACGAGCGGCATGCGCTCGATCGCCGCCGTTTCGCGCGTCGGATCGCCGTCGATCACGACGACGTCGGCACGCTTGCCTATGGCGAGCGTGCCGACGTCTTTCTCGCGCCCGAGAAACGCCGCGCCGTTGAGCGTTGAAACCTTGATCGCCTGTTCAAAGGAAAACCCGTTCTCCACCAGGAGTTCGATCTGGCGCTTGCCCGAATGGCCCGGCACGACGCCGCCGAACCCGGTGGGATCGGTGCCGGCGAGCAACATGCCGCCCGCGTCGACGAAACGCTTTTCCAGCCTGCCGAGCTTCGCGAACGACTTCGTCGCGTCGGAATCGGTTTTCCGCTGCGCCGCCGCCCACGCCGTCTCGTACTGCCCTCGCACCTGCGGAATCAGCAGATCCAGCGCCGCGGCCGGCGCTTTCGGGCACCCGGCGGCGAACGTCTCGAACACCGTCAGTGTCGACGTCACCGCGACACGCCGGTCCACGAGCAGCTTGATCAGCGCGCCGACTTCCGGCGCGCCGACGTCGAGGTCGGCCAGCGACCGGCCGACGGCCGCGCCGGGGCACACGTCCGGCTGCTTGTCCTTGACGAAGTCGGAAGCCACGAAGAAGCCGTGCTCGAGATTGTCAATGCCGAGTTCCACCGCCTCGCGATACGTCACCGAGCACAGGTGCGCGGTGACCTTGTGTCCGCGCCGGTGCGCCACCTCGATGATGCGTCCGAGTTCGTCGCGCCGGATGTTCATATAGGCCTTGTACGAGGTCACGCCCTCGTCGGCCCAGTACGTCGTCATGCGTTCGGCGTCGTCCACGCCGCCCAGCGCGTTGACGCCGAGTATCGGCAGGCCCGGCCCGTTGAGGTACGGCGCCGTGACGTCGATGTCCGGCCCCGCGATCGCGCCCTTGTCGATCTCCGCGCGCAGGTTCAGGTCGGCATACGGCATCATCGTACCGGCCGTGCGCAGCGTCGTCGTGCCGCCGGCGAGGTACAGGCGCGGAAAGCTGTAGACCATCTGCGTGTAGGCGCGGTGGCCCGTCGGATAGAACATGTGCTCGTGCATCATCACGAAGCCGGGCAGGAGCGTCTTGCCCTTCGCGTCGATCACGACCGCGTCGCGCGGCACCTTCGTCCGGCGATCGGCGCCGAGCGCGACGATGCGGCCGCGGTCGATCACCAGCGTCTGGTCGCGCTTCGCCGCCGCGCCGGTGCCGTCGACGACCGTCGCGTGACGGAACGCGATCACGGGCTGCGCGTAGGCGACGTAGTCTTTCTCGTCGGCCCGCGCCGTTGCGCAGGCGAGCATCGCGCCCAGCGTGACGGCGGCGATCAGCGATCGATACATGCGCGTGCTCCGGCTCGTGAAGTCGCCGGGCAGTATCGGCAATGCGCGTGCCTGCGTCGAGGCGCCGCGCACGTCACCGCGCGGCGCGGCGGTAAGGCACCGCCACGCCCGCGTCGCCCGCCGGCAGGTGCTCGGCTTCCGCCGTGACGTAGACGAGCTGGTTCGACCTCGCGGTCGCCCAGTTCAGCGCGCGGTGGAAACCCAGGCCCGCATGCGTCTGCATCAGACGCAGCGCTTCGTCGGCGATCGCCTCGTTGATCGACAGCCGCTCGAACGAGCGCAGGAACGCGCGTGTGGATTCGCGTCGCTCGTCCGGCGCCACGGCCATCGCCTCGAGCCACGTGATCGCGCTGATCGAACGGTGCGCGTGCGCGTCGAGCGCGCGTGCGGCACGCGCGTCGCCGAGCAGATAGTCGAGCAGCACGCTCGTGTCGATCAGCACGCTCATCGCCGGCCGCGCGTCGTCGGCACGAGTTCCACGCGCTGCAGCGCCGCGTCCTTCCACAGCCCGAAGCCGTGCGTGGCGACGTCGGCATGCGCGTCGACGAACGCCTGCAGACCGCGCCGCACCGCCTCGGCGCGCGAGATGTCGAGCCGCGCGCACAGGCGGTCGACTTCGCGCAGCTGCGCCTCGGGGATGTCGACGATCGTGCGCGGCATGACGGCCCTCACTGCACCAGAAAATCGGACTGGCGGAACTTCGCCTCGAGAAACTTGCCGTTCGCGAGCAGTGCCTGCGCGTCGCTTGCGGCGACGTTCGCGACCACCTCGCGCAGCTTCGTGTCGAGCAGCGCGAGCTGGTCGCCGAGCAGCTGCCGCGCGGTGCGGCCGTTCTGCAGCGGCTGCGTCACACGAAACGCCGGCGGCAGCGCGACGTAGTTCGCGAGCGTCTCGGGCAGGTAGCGCAGCACGGTTTCGCGCACGGTGTAGCCGTCGCCGTCGTGCATCGTCGCACCTCCCAGGCGCGGCAGTACTTCGACCACCGATTCGCGCACGCTCGTCAGGTGCGTCGTCATCTCGGGCGTCAGATGCGGGCGCGCACGGCGGATGATTTCGTCGAGGCGCTCGATCGTCTCTTTCGCCGACAGGCTTTCCTCGATGCGCCGTTCGATGTCCGGCGCGCGGCGCGCCATCAGATAGCCGGCGTAGTACAGCCCCGCGGTGATCGCCAGCCAACCGCGATCGATCACGCCGGCGAACAACAGCGCGGGGCCGGCCAGCGCGAGGAGGCAGCCGGCGATGTTCGCGTTGCCGTACAGCCACAAGAGTGCGCGCAGTCGAAACGGCCGCCGCGTCATCGATGCCTCGTCATGGATGGCACGTCATTGATAGCACTTCATTGATAACCCCGGATTTCCTTGAACACGCCGGCGAGCTTCGCCTTGCGCGCATCGAACGTGCGACCGCCGCTCAGCTCCGCGATGTCGCGCAGCTCGTCGGCGTCGGCCTCGCCGAACAGAATGGGAAAAATGCGCACGCGCGCCGAACCGTAGCGGCGGCGAAACTGGTCGGCCGACATGCCCGCGTTGTTCTCGCCGTCGGTCAACAGCACGATGCTGACGTAGCGCTGCGGGTCGGCGGCTTCGATCTTCGCGATGTCCTGCGCCTTGGCGAGCGCGGCGTAGATGCCGGTGCCGCCGTCGGCGACGAGTGCATCGGCATACGCGCGCACCTGCGCGGCCGACTGGTCGAGCGTGTCGCGCTCGAAAGCGATGCGCTGCGGCGTCGATACGGTCGACGCGAACGAAATCAGCACGACGCGTTCGCGATTCTGGAAGCGCGTGTAGCGCGCGGTGCCGGCACTCGCGTCGACGCCGGAAAGAATTTTCAGCGCTTCGCGCATCGCCGCAAGCCGCTCGCCCTGCATCGACCCGCTCACGTCGAGCACGAAGATCGACGTCGCCGGCCGCCGCCACTCGCCCTGGAACGCCGCGAGCACCTGCTCGATCACGTCGAGGCTGTTCGGAAACGACAGCTCCGCGACCGCCGCCGTCGGCAACGCCGGCGCGAGCGGCGCATCCGGATTGGCCGGACGCAGGAACGCCGCGCGCACCGCGTCGCGCTGGAAGTCGAGTGCCTTCACGGCATCGACGATGCGCTGCCACGCGTCGCGACGGCCCGCGTCGAGCAGCATCAGCGGATAGTCGGCCGAGATCACGCCGTCGACCGGATAGACGAGAGAGAGCCGATCGGCGGCAGCGAGCTTCTCGTTCAAGCGCAGCAGCACCGCCTCGTAGTTGACGATGCCGTCGACGGCCGCGGGATCCTTCGCGAACGCGTCGGCGAGCCAGCCCGAACTGCCGGCGGCGATCGCCTGCCCCGTCAGAAAATCCTTGAGCACCGAGGCGTCGACTTCGGCGACGGTGAGATCTTCGGTCTTGTGCGCGGCGGCCGAGGCGACGGCGAACAGCGCGCTCATGCCGGTGTTGGAACTCGTCGGGTTCGTCATCGCGTAGCGAAAGCGGCCGTCCTTCGCGGCGCGCGCGATGTCCGACCACGACGGCGCCTTGGCGGTCCAGCCGAGCGCGTCGGCCTTCGCCGTCTTCACGCCGAGCGCGACGCGCGAATAGAACAGCTTCTCGCGCGCCACGGGTTTCTCATGCAGCGCGAGCATCGGATACGCGCCGTTCGGCGGTAGGATCGCATCGAAGCGCTCGCCGGCATTGATGCGCTCGACGATATCGAGCGTGCCCGCGTAGTCGAACGTCACCGCTACGCCGGCCTTGCGCGCCGCCGCGACGATCGCGGGCTCGATGTCGCGCAGTTCGGAACCCGCGAGCACGCGAAACGACGCTGCCGGTGCCGCCGGCGGCTGCGATGCGGCATTGCCGCCGGTGTCCGGCTCGCGCCCGCAGCCGGCGACGAGCGCGAGCAGCGCCAGCGCGGCAAGGCGGCGCAGCGCGGCAAAGTTCACAACGCGACCTCGCCGTCCGACGCGAGCGCGGCGGCCGACTCCTGCCGGCGCACGCGGTCGAGATAGGTCTTCGACTTCGCCACTTCGCCGGTCAGCGCGTCCACGGTGCGCTGCATCGCGTCGAGCGCCTTCACCTTGTAGTCGGAGATCGCGTCCATCGTCTGGTAGACGTTCGCGAACGCCTGCTGCAGCTTGGCGATCTCGATCGTGCTCGACGCGGCCTGCCGGTGGATCGCCGCGCTCTGGTCGCGCAGCAGCTCGCTGGTCGAGGCGATGAGATTGCCGGTCGTCGTGTTGAGCGCGCCGATCTGGTCGAGCACGAGCTTCTGGTTGCCGAGCGCTTGCGCCACGATCACCGCCGTGCGCAGCGCGGCGACCGTCGTCGTGGTCGCGCGGTCGACGCCCTTGATCAGTTCCAGGTTGTTCTTGCGCACGAGATCGAGCGCGAGATAGCCCTGCACGTTGACGCTCATCTGCGTCAGGAGATCGGCGACCTTCTGGCGTGCGTAGAACAGCAGTTCCTCGCGAACCACCCGCGCCTTTTCCGGCTCGCCCGCGTCGAGCGAGCGCGCCTTGGCGTCGAGTTCGGCGTCGAGCTTCTTGCCGATGTAGATGTATTTCTCGAGCCGCTCCATCAGCGTCCACAGGTTGACCTTTTCCTGTTCGACGGCGGCGTTGTCGCGCATCAGCTCGTCCTTGCCGTGCTTGAGCGCCTCGATGATCGCATTGAGATGGCTTTGCGAACTCTGGTAGCGGTCGAAGTAGTCGACGAGACGGTTGCCGAACGGAATGAGTCCGAGCAGCTTGCGCGGCGCGAACAATTCGCCCTGCCGCGACGGATCGAGATCTTCGATCGTGCGGCGCAGGTCGATCAGGCCGCGGCCGATGTCCGAACCGCTGTCGAACAGGCCCTGCGACAGGCTCGCGACCGGCTTGTCGAGCATGCGGTTCGAGACCGACGCCGACGCTTCGATGTCCTTGTTGCCCATGGCGTGCAGGCGATCCACGGTATCGCGGAACTTCGGGTCGGCGACGTCGAGTACGGCGACGTCGTCGACGAAGGCGCGGACCTGCGCGTCGAGCTGCGTCACGTCTTCGGGCTTCAGGCGAATCTTGCCGCTCGCCGATTCGATCGGCACCGGCGCGACCGCGACCGGCGCGTCGAGCGTGAACGACTGTGGTGGGGCCAGCTCATTCGGCAGAGAAGTGTCGGTCGTGTTCATGGAGTCTGCGGGCCTCACGGATAGTGGGATTCGATGTCCCGGATCATGCGTTCGAGCCATTCGTAGCTCGGCGGATCGATCACGTCGACGAGCACCTCGGGCACCTTCACGCCGGCCTTCGCCCAGACCTCGGGGCCTTTCACGGCGCCGCCGGTGCGATAGCCGTAGTCGTGCGCGAGGCTTTGCAATTCCGCGTTGGTTTCCAACGCCTGGCCGACGCGTTCGCCGGCCGGCGTGTACGGCACGAGCACGTGCTTGGAAAACACGGTGGGGCGCGGATACAGCACGACCATGTCGCTGTTGACGCGATCGGGATGCTTCAGCCAGAACTCGATCAGCTGCGATTCGTACGCCACGAGCAGCGGCGCCTTGCCCATGCCGAGCGCGAGGTAGTCCTCGAACGGCCCGGCCGACGACGATTCCTGAAAGCCCTGGCGCAGAAAGAGCGGCGACACCACCGGCAGCACGCGCGCGAGATCGGCCTGGCTTTGCACCACCTGCTGGTCGTTCGCGATGTAGCTCGCGAGCGCGAGGTACATCGCGGCGCTGTTGGACGTGCGCACGTCGGTGGAATTGAGCAGCACCGCCTTGTTCGTCTGGAACGCGGCGCTGTCCTTGAGATCTTTCCAGCGCGCGCCGCTTTCGACGAGCGCCATCAGCTTGGGCATGTCGACGACGTAGTAGAAGTCGCCGTCGCGCTGCGCGATGCCGTTGGCCACGAGAATGTCGGCGATCGGCCGCCAGCTCGCGAACACGATCGGCGTATAGAACGGCGTGTACACCGCCGCGGCCTTCGCCTGCTGCTTGAGCGACGCCGCGGCCGGCGCGCCGGAGGGAAAGCCGAAATCGTACTGCTTGGCGTCGTAGCGCGTCGCGATGGTGCGCGAGCCGGCCTTCTCGGTCGCAACGGTGATCCCGAGCCCCGCCAGCGCCTGCTGCACCTTCGGATCGGAGAAGTAGCTTTCCTTCTCCGATCCGATCAGGCCGCGCGCGGAAACGTGCCTCGCCTGCTCAATCTGCTGTACCTGGTCGTGCGTCAGCCGGCGATTGGAAAACCAGACGCCGGCGCCGACCGCGGCCAGAAGAACCGCCCCGAGCAACGGGGCCAACAGCTTGCGTGCATCCATCGATGACTCGTCGCCGGTGGTCTGGCGACGATGTCATCATCATCTGATGACGATGACGTGACGGTCCGCGCGGTCACCTCTCGACGCAGGCCGCCCGGTTCCCGCGCGCTACAGACGGGCGCACAAGGTCACGTCTCGTCGCGCGGATGAATATTCAACAGCTTTTGCCACCATGATCTTCTGAACTCCGGCGATATGTACCCGACGTTGTAGAGCCGGGTTACGCCTTCGATGTCCCTGCGAGACGGAACGATGTCGGACAGAACGACAGGCCTTCGCTGATAGCGTCGCAGCTCGATCAGGTAGTCGACCACGTTGGCCGCCATGATCGACGGCCTTTCGTCATAGACGACGGTGAACGTCTGACCGGCAGACTGAATTTGCCTTCCTTCACCAACCGGCGGGAGCAACTCGACCACGTGATCGTCCACCGGCTGGTCTGAATGCGCCAGCCCGAATGCATGCCCCAGCTCGTGCGTCAGCGTGAACGACAAAAAAAGCGAAACCAGCTGCTCGAACGACGTGTCAGCCGATACGACCGTCGCATCCCGAAGGCTCTGCAGCTGGCTGCGCGCGCGCGCATAGAGCGTCGGCAAATACACGTTGATGACTCTCGGCTCGAGGTCTATCGAGGTATCGGCAAGCGCCCCTGCGGATGAGCCGGCACCCGCCTGGTTCAGCATCCTCACGACAACGCCGTTGACCGGCCTGCCTTCGCTCTCGTTAGCCAGATCATGCCGCGCCGGTCGGCCGGTGAAAGGAATGCTGGACCACGACGAAACCGCGGCGCCAAGCCGGCTATAGACTTCAAGCGTATAACCTTCCGACGTATTTGTCGTCGGATCTGTGAACATGTAGTAATAGGAATCCGAAGCATTGCCTCCGGGGTAATACACGACCACAGGCACTTCGACTCTCGGCCTCGCCTGGTCCGTCCAACTCGTACCGGTGAGTGCGTGTCTTATGCCCAACTCCAGCGCCGTAGCAATCGCATGGCTGGCCGTGAAAGCCAAGCGCACACAACCGCTGCGACCGCCCGACGCGCCGCTGCATCCCGGCTGGCCCGACGGTTGCGCGAAGGCCGCGCCTTCGGGCATCAACAGCGACAACAAAACGATGGCAATACCTGCTCGACTGACAAACACCGCATTTCTCCTATGCAATCAGGGGACGCAAGCGGCGCAAAATTACCCGCATCTTTCGCGAGCCGCGCACGACATTCCGCGTTCGCGCACCAATACGCAGACGTAAAAGCCGGATGAGCGCCGCTCCGCGATACGCTACGTGCCGTAAAGCGAAGAAGATCATTCCTTCACGGGATCTACCGAGTCGACGCTCAAGCTGTAGGTGTCATCCCAGCAAGATCTCCACGAGCTGCACAATTTGATGTCGAAGTAGTCGAAAGTCTGGTCGCACCGGGTTCCCGACGTTGCCTTTCCCAAAATGCGCACCGCCTTGTCGTTCCACAACGCGCCGAACAGACCGTCGATCGCGGCTGCCTGAGTCTCGTCGTAGATCACATCCACTCCAAGACTTTCCCGAACCGACACGACGTCCTGATTCTGAAACTTCAGGTATTCCCCAGAGCTCGGCATCGAATCCAATCTCAGAAGAAATCGATCTTGTAGTCCGGAATCGGTAATTGCCACGTACTCTATTTTTCCGTAGCCGCAAATATCCGATCCGTCGTAGGTTCGATCGCTGTCAGCCGCGACTATGCCCGCATGGCCGGCAGTCAGAAGCGCAACGACGATCAGGTTGAGTCTCAAATTCCTCACCGCATACTCCTCGCGCCTGTTGGAACACCGCGCCGATCGCCGGCAGTCAATTGCATTGGGAATTGCCGATGACGCACATTTCGATCACCACATTCCTGGCGAGAATCGAGCAGTCCAGAACCTCGATGTCGTGGCGCGCCAAGATGACGAGGGGATTTCCGAGCCGAAACGCCTTTGCGATAATGTCGACCTGTCTTCGGTATGTATCCAGATCCTGCTTTTCCGCAAATATTTTTATCACCCGACTTTTACCATGATAATCATGGTAAAACGACGGAAAATTGCGATCGTAGAAAGGCGACGACGCATCCGAGGGGTCGTGCATGTTCTGCATGGCGATATACATTTCGGGCGTCAAGCGGTCGTCGCCGCCGGTCCCGAAGTTCAGAAAGATCACTCTCCCCCAGCCACAGGGGTGGGTAAAAGCCTTCGCGTCTGGAGCCCGGCCAACGGCCAGACAAGAGACCACAAAAATCAAGAAGCAACGAACGATCGCCTGTTTCATAACCGGTACTCGCGCCTGGCGTCGAAAAATGATGGTTGGGCAAACCTGCGGGGTTCGGCCTTACACGCAGCAGCGTTCGTGCACGCAACAACGCAACGTCTGCCGATGTCGCCTTTCGTCATTCGAGTCCACTCGCGACGAACGATTCTCGGCCCGCAATTGAAAAAATCCACTCGTCGTCCGGCGCTCGTTTGCATGCGGCAACGGAAGACGGGGCACGCGCTCGCGGCGCCTTCTAGTAGTTGTAGACGTCCTCGGAAGGCGGTCGCCTGACCACTCTCATTCGCCCTCCGTCCTCGCAAACGTCCCGGAACAGCTCCCGGCACAGCTTCACGTCGAGGCCGCGCTTCTGCGATTCGCCGCATACGTTTTCGGTGGCTATCAGGGTTTCGGACATACCGCCCAGCGGTGCGACGATTCGGACCGGCAACTTGAGCCTGTAGGCGAGATTCATCAGTTCGATTTTTTGATTGTATACATTCAGCTTTTCGGCACCGTCGGAGTCGACGGGCTTCAGCACGATCATCATTTCACTCCGGAAATTCAGGTCGTCCTGATAATAGGAATAGTAAACGTCCTTTCGCCACGATGCCGAATTGTCGTGACGCAACCGTATATATGAAGCCGGCTGCCCATCGGCGCTTGTCCAATGCACGATATTCAAGACGTCGCCCCTGCCGCATATGTAGTCGCCGGCGTGCTGCGTAAACTCTTCTTTTGAAACCATTCTTGTGTACTGCTGGGCCCAGGCAAATTTGTGGCAGACCAGCGCGGCAGCCACAGTCAGCGTCGCGAGCGCAAATTTCATTGTTCGATCTCGTTGGTACGGAGCGGGCTACTACCCTCTCCGCGGGAATGACGTTGCGCCCGCCACCGCGCGAATGTCGAAGTCGCGCACAACGTGGCTCCACGCATGACGGCGAATACCTGTTTCGGGAATCCCTGTTCAATAGCGCGGCACGGGCGACGTACCGAAACAATCGTCGCTCAGTCCGCACACGTTGATCTGAAAGCTGTCGGCATAGCCGCTGCAAGCGGCGCCTGCGATTTGCTCGCTGGTAATCCTGATGCGTTCGCCGGCGATAAAAGCCAGGAGCAGTGTCTCTCTCTGGGCGTCGAAAGCCTGATCGTTGGCATATCGGCGCTTGAGATTTATCACGCGGCGCGGAATCGATACCTCGTACGTCGCAAAATCGCTCGCGATTGTCGGCGCGGGGTATCCGTCCCTTGACAGCTCCTTGTTCGCGAACGACATGTCATCGAGCATGACGACCAGATCGCCGCTGGAGACGGGATTGTAGGTTGCGATCTCGTCGTACCGCCTCGCATTGCCCGTGGCGAGAAAGCTGACCCGGCCGTGACCGCAAACCTTGGCGCCCGAGAACGCAAGCCTGTCCAGTTCGCCGGCGTGAAGCGCGCCGGACGCCAGCAGCAGAACCAGCAGCATGCGCCTTGTCTTGTACATCATATTTGCCATTGCAATCTCTCTGTCGGCACGTTTCGCGACATTCCCGGCCCTTCGCCGTCCGACCCGAAGCCAATACCTCGCGCATGCCTGTTGCGCGCGGCGCACGGGCTAAGAATGCGTATGCATTTTTTCAACGTGGATAGCATTCGCTCGAATTGCCGCAAACTTTGATGTCGAACGACTGCGCGTATTCTCCGGAGCAGTTGCCGGTTTCCCGCACGGTTATTTGAACGGGAACCGACGAGTGGTAAGCCTTCTCCAGAAGCAGCCGCCTGTCGTAGTAGCGGCCGGTGGTGCCGATAAACGACACTACCGTTTTGCCGGCGAACTGCTCGTACAGGTACGGCATTTGCCTGTAATTCGGCATTTGTTCCAACTCTACCGCGAGCCACAGGTACGGATTGTCGTGGTAGCCCAGCCACCGGTGCCCTCCGACGGCAATCATTTTTATATAACCGTACCCGCAAAGAATTCGCCCGTCGATTTTCACGGGATCGTCCGCCGTGGCGCTGCCGTGAAACGCGAGCCCTGCGATGGCGATTGACGCTGCAATGTTTCTCACAAAACGCTCCAGACACGCGCGGACTGCGATAGCCGCATTAAGAATCGGGGTTCGACCGACAGACTAAAACCGGCCGGCGCTTTCGATCTGGCCCTTTCCGCCCGCCACGCTCAATTCGGTCAGGCAAGCATCGTCATTCCGTACAATCCTCGCTCGTAGGACAAACGGTAATCGTGAAGGAATTCTCCCACGCTGCGCACGTAGGGCCCTTGCGCACGATAACGATGTACGATCCGTCCGCGAACGCGGTCTTCAGCATGGCGTACTTTTCGCGCCACTTTTTGTAGTCGCCGCTGCTGCTCATCTGGATTGACGTGGCAGCCAGATTGAGAATTTTGTCTTTGTCTGGGGTTTGCGGCATACCCGTCGACACCATCATTAGAGTGGTACTTCGCGGAGCAGGAACAGGCTCGATACTCAACGCCCTGATCTGCCCTTTTTCGCAGACGACATCGGCGGAGCTCGGCGCGACGACAAAAATCGTTGACAGCGAAAATAAATACACGGCTAAGCGAGAGCGGTAACCCATGGCCTTTCTCTTTACCCACGAGATTTCAGGATTTTGGCGGCCCAAGCGGCCTTGCAGTCGATTCGTCCGCAGACCGTTGACGCACCGGCCGATTATTCCGTGCAGTCTTCTTTCGTCTGGCAAATGATCACCCGGAATTCGTCCTGGAAGCCCTGGCAGTTGTCGTCGTTGCTCCACACGTAGATGTACGAGCCTGTCGCGTACGCGAGCTTCAACAACGTGTATTTTTCCAACCACCTGTCGCTGCTCGTGGCCTGCCAGATAACGGTTCCATACAGCTTCAGAATTCGCTGCTTACTCAGAGTCTCGGTCGTTCCGCCCGTCGATACGGTGAGCTGGGTTCTGTTGTAATCGGAGCTTATGGCTCGGATTTGCCCCTTTTCACACAGGGTGCCCGCGTAGCTTGGCGGCGCGGAGAAAATCGCGCCCAGCGCGACAATGGCCGTCGGAATCACGGATTTCACCCAGTTCGTCATAAACCCCTCTCCTCTCGATTTCGCGCGGCGATCGGCGTGACCACGCAACTTGGGAATTCACCGACCTGCGGCAGCGGCCGTCTTGGCTGCAACCGCGAACGGCGTGAAACTTACAATTCGACATGTGGCATCCGCTACGGTTTGCAGAAAAAAATATGTCATCCCGCCGGAGATTCGCGACGCAGGAGTGTCCTCGAACGAGACAGTTCTCCATCACGTCGCGTTTTTTTGTTTTTTTCCGACGCTTTCCCATCGCTCAGCGTCCGTACCTTTCGATCAGCAACACGGCTGGAGCTAACCGCCTTCACGCCGTACAAAGTCCAGAATTTGTACAGATTGCTGGGTATCGACATATCGGCGCGCGCACGATGTGCAGCGACAGCGCTCCGAGCGCCAGTTGCCGCAACGGTCGGGCTGCCGGGTATCGGATCTGTGCGGCACGCACGTACCTCAACGGATCGCAGCGACCACCGGCACGGCTATCCGATACGCATACCTCGCGACGTGTTCAGAGGGGCGCGCCGGCGCAGCGCCGCACCTCCCGTTCGGGCCGACCGGCGGTAGCCGTCGAATCGCCGGGTTCCTCGCGACCACCGGATCGGCGCACCGCACTACCGGCTCGGCGGAGCGCGGCGGCGGTTCGCGCTATCGCCGGCGCGGCCGCGCCACTACGATCGCGACATGACCACGACCGTCGATCGCCGCGCCGCGATGCCCCCGTTCTGGCTCGCGCTCGCCGCGGGCCTGCCGATCGGCGCGTGCATGATCGTCATGGCGCTGCCGGTGCTCGGCCACGGGCACGCCACCGCGTATCGCCTGCTGTATCTCGCGCTGTTCGCCTTGTGGGCGGTGCCGCTCACGGCGCTGCAGCGGGCGCTGTGGCGTTCCCGCACGTCGTGGTGGATCGCCTCGCTCGCGCTGCTCGCGACGACGTACACGATGTCGGTCGCGAACAACGCGCTCGGCGACGCGATGGCGTGGCTCGCAGGCTGGCCGTCGACGCGGCCGTTCGCCTGGACCGACCTGTTCGCCGGCATCGACAGCTGCTGGCTCGCGCTGATCGCGTTCTGCGCGATCCACGCGGTGGTCGCGTACTACGCCGCGTTCAATCACGCCGAAGCGCAGCGTGCGACGGCGCTCGCGCTCGCGCGCGACGCCGAACTGCGCGCGCTGCGCTATCAGTTGCAGCCGCACTTTCTGTTCAACACGCTCAACGCGATCTCGTCGCTCGTTGCGGCCGAGCGCAACCGCGATGCGCAGCAGACGATCGCGCGGCTCGGCGAATTTCTGCGCGCGACGCTCGAGGCGAACGACGATCACGAGGCCGCGCTCGCCGAGGAACTCGCGCTGACCGAAACCTACCTAGCGATCGAGAAGGCGCGCCTCGGCGACAAGCTGAAACTCAAGTGGGACGTCGGCCCGCACGTGCTGCGCGCGCTCGTACCGCATCTGTTGCTGCAGCCGCTGGTAGAGAACGCGATTCGTCACGGCATCGCGCAGCGGAGCGTTCCGGGGCGGCTCGACATTCGCATCGCGCGCGACGGCGAGCGACTGGCGGTCAGTGTCGGCAACGACGGCGCGGCGCCCGGCAGCACGAGCGCGCAGGCGGCCGAGCGATCGTCCGCGATCGGCCTGCGCAACACAGCCGAGCGCCTGGAAAAGCTCTATCCCGGCGATCACGCGTTCGTCGCGAACGCGCGCGCCGACGGCGGCTTCGACGTACGCGTCGATCTGCCGTATCGCGAAGCGCCGATGCCGGCGGCCGGCGCATGATGCGCATCGCGATCGTCGACGACGAACCGCTCGCGCGCAGCGGTGTCGCCACGCGGCTGGCGGCATACGCCGATGTCGACATCGTCGGCGAGTACGGCGACGGCGCGTCGGCGCTCGCGGGCATCCGCGCGCTCGCGCCCGACGTCGTGTTCGTCGACGTGCAGATGCCCGACATGAGCGGCATCGACGTGCTCGCCGCGCTCGCGCCGCACGAGCGGCCGATGGCGATCCTGCTGACCGCGCACGATCAGTTCGCGGTGCGCGCGTTCGAGTTCAACGCGATCGACTATCTGTTGAAACCCGTCGACGACGATCGCTTCGCCGAGGCGCTCGATCGTGCGCGCACGGCGCTGCCGTATCGGCGGCGCGAAGCCAACGCGCCGATCGATGCGCCCGACCCACCGAAGACGTGGCAGACGCGGTTCGAGGTGCGCGTGGGACGTCGCGTCGCGTTCGTGGATGCGCACGACGTGACGTGGATCGAAGCCGACGGTGACTACGCGGCGCTGCATGGCGACGAGCACACGTATCTGTTGCGCGAGTCGCTGGCCCGGCTGGCGCTGGTGCTCGATCCTTCGAAATTCGTACGCGTGCATCGCTCGACGATCGTGCGCGTGGACTGTGTCGCCGACTTGCAGCCGTTGTCGAATCGGGATGCGCTTCTGAGATTGAAGGACGGGACGCCGGTGCGCGCCAGTCGGACTTATATCGAGTCGTTGCTCTGCGCGTTGCGCTCGGTGGGTGGCGTTTAGCTCCCGCTCTGGCTGTCGCTCCGCTCTCCGCTCGTCACCCTCAGCGGACGCTGGGGCCCAGCCTTTGCCACGTAGCTTTGTAGTTTTCGCCTGGCTTTAAACAAAGCGTTTCGCTCGCTGCCGCGAGCGAGCAGAGAGGGATTGCTTGTCCAATCCCTCTTTGCTCGTCACCCCAGCGGACGCCGGGGTCCAGCTTTTTTCTTGTCGCTTTGTAGCTAACGCCCGGCTTTGGACAAAGCGTTTCGCTCGCTGCCGCGAGCGAGCAAGGGGAGATTGCTTGTCCAATCTCCCCTTGCATCCCCCAAGGACACCCCGACGGCCGCGGTCTCCGGGCATCCTGCCCTCCGACTCCGCGAGATCGCTCCGGGGTTCGTTGATGGGCCATCCATGGCCCGTCAACGAACTGCGCGCATCCCTGCGCGCACCCGCTGCGCGGGCCTTTCCTCCGCAATCTCGCCGCGACCGACGGGGCCCCGGGTAGAGCGGGCGGCTTCCTGCCGCCAGAGACAACGGCAAGGGCAAAAGCAACGTCAACATCAACATCAAAGGCCAAAGCGCGGCGCGTCTACAAAGCCGTCATACCGGCGGAGGCCGGTATCCAGCTTTTGACATCGCCCTAACCCGCTGCCCACCTCGATTCGAGCAAAAAAACCAACCAGTTGGTTGTATTTCATTGCTCACCTCGACTAGCCTAGCCACAGCCGCCCCGCCATCGCCAAGGCCCCGCCATGCCCAAGCTCAAGCGCCGCACGTTCATCCTCGGCACGCTCGGCGCCGCCGGCGCGCTCGTCGTCGGCTGGGCCGCCCTGCCCGCGCGCCAGCGCCTCGTCGGTGCCGCTCCGCTCGCCGCCGCGCCGAATCAGGCCGCTTTGAACGGATGGGTCAAGGTTTCAACCGACGACGCCGTCACCGTCATGGTTCCGCACGCCGAAATGGGCCAGGGCACGCACACCGGCCTCGCGATGCTCGTCGCCGACGAGATGGACGCCGACTTTTCGCGCATCCGCGTCGAGCAGGCGTCGTACGACGCGATCTACAACAACCAGGCCGCGCTGCTCGACGCTTTGCCGTTCCAGCCCGACGACGACGGCTACGTCAAACGCATGACGCGCCACGTCGCCGGCCGGATCGTGCGCGAGTTTCCGGGCCTCGCCGGCACCGGCGGTTCGGCCAGCATCAAGGATCTGTGGCTGCCGCTGCGCCAGGCCGGCGCGTCGGCGCGCGCGATGCTCGTCGCCGCTGCCGCCGCGCAATGGAAGGTGTCGGCCTCGGAACTTCGCGTCGAGGCCGGCCGCATCGCGCACGCGTCGGGCCGCAGCGCGACGTTCGGCGAACTCGCGCTCGCCGCCGCCACGCTGCCGGTGCCGTACGACGCGCCGTTGAAGAAGCCGTCCCAGTTCCAATTGATCGGCAAGCCGGCACGCCGCATCGAGGCGCCGTCGAAGCTCGACGGCTCGGCGCGCTTCGGCATCGACGCGCTGCCCGACGGCCTCGTCTACGCGAGCGTCGCGATGTGTCCCACGCTCGGCGGCAAAGCGAAAGGCTACGACGCGAGCGCCGCGCGGACGCTGCCCGGCGTGCGCGCGATCGTCGCGCTCGAACCGGTCGCCGGCGGCATCGGCGGCATGGGCGGCGCGACGTCGGGCGGCGTCGCGGTGATCGCCGACACGCCGTTCCATGCGACGCGCGCGCTCGAAAAGATCGCCATCGAATGGGAACACGGCGCCGCGGCAAGCGTCGACAGCGCGACGCTGCTCGACGATCTCTCGCGCGCCCTCGACACGCAGGCCGGCAACACGCATCTGGAACGCGGCGACGTCGACGCGGCGCTTGCCGCAGCGGCCAGGCGCATCACGGCCGAATATCGCGTGCCGTTTCTCGCGCACGCCACGATGGAGCCGATGAACTGCACGGTGCGATTCAAGGACGGCAAGGCGACGGCGTGGATACCGACGCAGGCGCCGGGCTTCGCGCGCGACGCCGTGGCGCAGACGCTCGGCATCGACGCCGAAAACGTCGAGGTCGTGCAGACCCTCCTCGGCGGCGGCTTCGGCCGGCGCTACTTCACCGATTTCGTCGTGCAGGCCGCGACGCTCGCACGCGCGGCGAACGGCGCGCCGGTGCAGCTGATCTGGTCGCGCGAGGCCGACATGCAGCATGACTACTACCGCCCCGCGTTCGTCTGCCGCTGCGAGGCGGGCTTCGACGCGCAAGGCAGCCTCGTCGCGTGGAAGACGACCTCGGCCGGTTCGAGCATGGGCGCGCCGGCGATGATCGACATGTCGACCGACGGTGCGTCGAACCAGGCCTATGCGTTTCCCGCCGCGCGCGTGGCGCACCTTCCCGTCGAAACGCCGGTGTCGGTCGGCATCTGGCGCTCCGTCGCGCATTCGCAGAACGCGTTCTTCGTCGAAAGCTTCGTCGACGAAGCCGCCCACGCAGCCGGGCAGGATCCCGTCGCGTTCCGCGCCTCACTGCTCGCGGGCAACGCGCGACATCTGGCCGTGCTGCATCGCGCCGCCGAACTCGCCGGCTGGGGCACGCCGGCCGCGCCCGGCCGCGCGCACGGCATCGCCCTGCACCGCGCGTTCGGGAGCATCGTCGCGCAGGTGGCCGAGGTGTCCGTCGACGCCGACCGCATCCGCGTGCATCGCGTCGTCTGCGTCGTCGACTGCGGCGTCGCGGTGAACCCCAATCATGTGAAGCAGCAGATGGAAAGCGGCATCGTGTTCGGCCTGTCGGCCGCCCTGCACGGCGAAATCACGATCGAGAACGGCCGCGTCAAACAGAGCAACTTCCACGACTACGCGCCGCTGCGCATGAACGAATGCCCGGCGATCGAGACCGACATCGTCGCGAGCGGCGAAGCGCCCGGCGGCGTCGGCGAACCCGGCACGCCGCCGATCGCGCCGGCCGTCGCGAACGCCGTCTTCGCGCTGACCGGCCGACGCCTGCGCACGCTGCCGCTGCGACTGACCTGAGGAATCCGCGATGACGACCCTGAACATCAACGGCCGCGACGTCGACGTGACGGCCGAACCCGATACCCCGCTGCTGTGGGTGCTGCGCGCGGAACTTGCGCTCGTCGGCACGAAGTTCGGCTGCGGCAAGGCGCTGTGCGGCGCGTGCACGGTGCACCTCGACGGCGCCGCCGTGCGCTCGTGCGTGCTGCCGGTCGCGGCCGCCGCGGGCCGCCGGATCACGACCATCGAAGGCCTCGCCGGTCGCCAGGCCGATGCGCTGCGCCGCGCGTGGCTCGATGTCGACGTGGTGCAATGCGGCTACTGCCAGAGCGGCCAGCTGATGTCGGCCTGCGCGCTGCTCGCGCAGAACCCGCGGCCGACCGATGCCGACATCGACGCGGCGATGAGCGGCAACCTGTGCCGCTGCGGCACCTATCCGCGCATCCGTGCCGCGATTCACGCCGCCGCCGAGGGTTGAGCGCGGCTACACCCCGCTACCGGCGAACTCAACTGTCATTTCATACAGGTTACGCGGTCGCTTGCGGGCGACGAAACTCCGCTCGCCCGGGGACAGCACAATGTAGCGCTTTTCACTTTCTTCACTTCGCTAACGCGACAGCGGCGCGTCCGGCGCGGGCTCCCCACAAAAACGCAACGGAGACTCGAAATGCCGACACGCAGAACGGTTCTACAGGCCGCCATCGCCGGCGGCGCGGTCGCGGCTTTCTCCGGCTCGCTCGGCGGCCTGCGTGCGGCCGTCGCGGCCGGCGCGGTGCCGACCCGCAAGACCTTGAACGGCATGCCGCTCAACGATCCCGACCTGTCCGCGTACCGCGACTTCGTCCGCATCATGCAGGGATACGATCAGTCCAAGCCGCTGTCGTGGCTCGGCTACTCGCTGCAGCACGGCAACCAGGACACCGGCCGCTACAAGTACTGCCCGCACGGCGACTGGTATTTCCTGCCGTGGCACCGCGAATACGTCGTGATGTACGAGCGCGCCGTGCGCGTGCTGACGAAGACGCCGAACTTCGCGATGCCGTACTGGGACTGGACGCAGGACCGCACGATCCCGGCCGCGTTCACCGATCCCACGTACGACGGCAAGCCCAATCCGCTCTACGTGAGCACGCGCACGCTGAAGGATCCGGCGCGCTGGCCGCTGCGCGATTCGATCGTCGGCCCCGAAGTGATCAAGAAGATCTATTCGGAAACCGACTTCCAGCTGTTCGGCACGTCGAAGAACCCGAACCAGAACGATCTCGACATGCGCTGGGTCGTCGCCGGCGGCGGCGTGCAGGGCACGCTCGAGCGCACGCCGCACAATACGGTGCACAACTACACCGGCGGCTTCATGCCGTCGCCGGGCTCGCCGCGCGATCCGATCTTCATGATGCATCACGGCAACATCGATCGCATCTGGGCGTTCTGGAACGCGATGGGCAACAAGAACACGGCCGGGATGGACGCCAACACCCAGCGCCTGTGGCTGGAAATGAACTTCAAGGACAACTACCTCACGCCCGACGGCACGCCGTACAGCAAGGCCGTGAAGGAGCTGCAGTCGACCATCGCGCTCGGCTACACCTATGCCGGCCTGCCGCCCGCCTCGAAGATCGTGTACGACGGCGAGCGCGCCAAGCGGCTGCTGTCGTTCTTCGCATCGGGCGAAGGCGTGCGCAGCGTCGAGAACGTGCAGGTGCTCGCCGAACCCAACACCGACGCCGCGACCGCCGAGAAGCCGCTGGTCAAGCGCGCGCAGCTGCGCAAGTCGGTGCGCAACCTCGTGATGGCGGAAGATCAGGCCAAGCGCACGCCCGAGGTCTACGCGCTGATCAAGCACATCAAGGTGCCGGCATCCGTCGAGGCGGTGCGCGTGTTCGTCAACGCGGCCAACCTCACGGCCGCGACCCCGGATACCGATCCGCACTACGTCACGCAGATCAGCTTCCTGCGCCACGACGGCGGTCACGGCGAACACGACGAGCACGGCGAAAAGGAAGATCCGTCGGCGCTGGTCGATCTCACGCCGACGCTGCGCGCGCTGGAAAAAGCCGGCGAACTCAAGGACGACACGATTTCGCTGCAGATCATCGCCGTGCCGCGCGCCGGCACGGACGGTCCGACCGAGGTCGTGCCGGCCGTCGTCGAGATCGCGGTGCTGTAACGAACGTGTGCGTCGATTGAACTTCATTTCCGGCGCGGTGCTCTATCGCTTGGGTGACCCCAAGCACCCGGAAAACTTGGCGGCCGCTGTCACGGCGGCGGTCGCCAAGCCCGGACCGAGGCAACAATGACTTACGATCGCGCAATCCGCGGCTTTTTCGTCGGCCTGCTCGCGTCGCTCGCCGCGGCCTGCGCGCACGCCGGCGCCGCGCCGGGCGAGCCGGCCATGGCGAGTATCGAAACGACCTACGCGCAACTGCCGGTGCAACTGTGTCTGGATGCCGACGCGGCAACCTGGCAGGCGCTGCGCAGCGGCGCCAGGCGGCTGGCGCTGCACGTGCGCCATCACACGCCGTCGGCGCGCTACAGCCCGACGCTGACGGTGCGTCTGGCCGGCGACGCCGGATCGCGGCGCGACATCGAAACGCTGACGCTCGGCGTCGACAACGTCGGCGAAAGCGGCCCGGTGCCGCAACACTTCCTGATCGATCTGGCGTCCGTGCTGCCGCCGTCGCGCGACGGCGAACGCGTCTGCGTCGAGATCGATGTCGATCGCATCGACGCGCAGGACGACGCGCTCGCGCAGCGGCGCGTCACGATTTCGGCCGACTGGCGCGCGGCCGGCAAGTGATCGTGCATTGACGCTGTCCCGGCGGGGCGGCAAAGTCGCGCGCAAACGGGGGTGGTAAACGATGCGCGCCGATCAGGAACAGGCCAGTCATTCCGGGCTGACCGAACTGCTGCAGTCGTGGCAGCGCGGCGACGGCCGCGCGTTCGCGCGGCTGTTCGAGCGCGTCTACACGCAGCTCAAGGACATCGCCGCGCAGCGACTGCGCGAGATGAACGGCGTCTCGACGCTGACGCCGACCGAACTGCTGCACGAGGCGGTGCTGCGCGTCGTCGACTCGCCGATGGACTGGAAGAACCGCGCGCATTTCTTCGCGACGATGTCGCTGCTCGTGCGCTCGGCGCTGGTCGACCACGCGCGCGCGCGCGTCGCGGTCAAGCGCGGCGGCCACGCGGTGCGCGTCACGCTCACGCATGCCGATCCGGGCGAAGAGTCGATCGTGGCCGACGTGCTGTCGCTCGACCAGGCGCTGACGAAGCTCGAGGGGCTCGACGCGCGTTCGAGCGAAGTGCTGCATCTGACGTATTTCGCGGGGCTCGACCGGCAGCAGATCGTCGACGTGCTCGGCGTGTCGCTGTCGACGGTCGACCGGGAGCTGAAATTCGCGCGGGCTTGGTTGAGTCGGGAGTTGGAGCAGCCGCTCTAAGGCCGGGCGGTTGGCGTTGGGTGCTTGTCATTGACGGATGATTTGCGGATGTGGCGAGACATCCGGCGTTTTTGCTCTCGCTTTTTGCCCGTCATTCCAGCGCAAGCTGGAATCCAGCTTTCTGGGCCTTAACGGCAAAGGCTGGATCCCAGCTTGCGCTGGGATGACGATCAAGGGCGCTGCAGCGCAAACCGCCCATCGCCATCTACTCCAACGCCTTCACCCCCGCCAGATCCTCGACGATCTGCGGATGCGTATCGGCCCCGAACACGCGCCGGTCGATCGCCAGCGCACGCTCCCACGCCGCGCGCGCGTCCGCCTTGCGGCCGAGCGCCGTCAGCGCGCGACCGCGGATGCGCTGCGTTTCGGCCAGCGCCGCGTGCTCGGCGCCGAGCGCCTTTTCGAGCTTCGGCAGCACCGCGTCGACGCGCGTCAGCGCCTCGGCCGCGTCGCCCTTCTCGACCAGGAACGCCGCGTAGTTGGCGGCGTAGTTGAGCGTCACCACCGCGTCTTCGCCGTAGACCGCGGTCGAGCGATCGAGCGCGAGCTTGTAGTACTGCGCGCTTTCGTCGAGCTTTCCGCCCTTGCGCAGCGCCGAGGCGAGGAGCGCGGTCACGTTGATCGTCTTGAACGTGTTGTCGCCGAAACGCTTGCGCGCGGCCGGATACATCGTGCGCAGCAGCGCTTCGGCGTCGGCGTAGCGCTGCGCGCGCAGGTAGACGATCGCGAGGCTGTTCTGCGACGCGAACTCGCCGGCCGAGCCCAGCCGCCGATAGCGCCCGATGATGTCGGTCAGGATTTTCTCCGCCGCGTCGAACTCGCGCAGCTCGCCGTGCACGATCGCGAGCGTCTGCAGGTTTTCCAGCGTCGTCGGGTCGTCGGCGCCGAGCACCCGTTCGAGCCGCGGCTGCAGCGCCGCGCCGGCGTCGCCCGCGCGGCGCAGTTCGCCGTTGATCGTCCACTGGTAGATCGCGAGCTGTTCGCTGCGCAGCGAGTCGCGGTCGTCCGGCCCGAACGCGGCGACGCGCTCGGCCCACACCGCTTCGTACTCGCGCGCCGTGTCGGCGTCGCGATGCTGCGCGCCGTCGACGTTCGCGAGTTTCTCGCGCAGCGTGAGCCGTTCGCGCAGCGCGTCGGCGGGCGCGAGTTCGAGCGCATGCGTCAGATGCGCGCGCGCCTTGTCGTATTCGCCGAGCTGGTGATACGTCGTGCCGATCACGCCCTCGATCTGCGCGAGCACCGTCGGTTCGGCGGCCAGCTCGCGCGCCGCATCGCTCGCGGCGCGATCGAGAATTTCGTACAGCAGCGTCTTGTCGAGATCGCGCGCGCGGTCGGGGTCGACCGCGCCCAGCAGGTTGCCCAGAAAGTCGGCCGTGCGCTCGGCGCGTGCCGCGGCGGTCTGCGCGCGCGCGCGTTCGGCACGCGCTTCCTGCAGGCTCGCGAGCGTGCCGACGAGGCCGCCGACGAGCGCGACGACGGCCGCGGCGCCCAGCCCGAACGCGAGCGCGTTGCGCCGCAGGTAGCAGCGCGCGCGATACCAGCGGTTGGCGCCCATCGCGTCGACCGCGCGGCCGTCGAGCCAGCGCCGCAGGTCGTCGGCGAGCGCGACGGCGCTGACGTAGCGCCGCGCCGGATCGTCCGCGGTCGCACGCGCGACGATCGCGCGCAGCGGCGCCGGCAACGCCGTGGCGTCGTCGCCGCGCACGAGCTCGTCGAGCACGCGCCCCAGGCCATAGACGTCGGTCGCGGTCGACAGGCTCGCGCCGGCGCGCTGTTCCGGACTCGCGTAGCCCGGCGTGTACGCCTGCTGCATCAGTGCCGCTTCGGCCGCGACGCTTTCGTTCAACAGTTGCGAAATACCGAAATCCAGAAGTATAGGACGACCGTCGGCACCGACCAGGATGTTGCCGGGCTTGAGGTCGCAGTGCACGACGAGTCGCTGGTGCGCGAAGCCGACCGCGTCGACGACCGCGAGCACGAGCCGCACGATCGCCGGCACGTCGAGCGCGAGGCGCCTGGCGTACGCGTCGATCGGTTCGCCTTCGACGTATTCGAGCACGAGGTACGGCTGGCCGGCCGGCGTCGCGCCGCCGTCGATCAGCCGCGCGATGTTCGGATGCGACAGCCGCGCGAGAATCTGCCGTTCGCGCGCGAGCAGCGTGAGCGCGGCGGCGTCGGGAATGCCGCGCAGCAGCTTGATCGCCGCGACCTGTTCGAAATGCCCGTCGTTGCGCTGCGCGCGGTAGACCGTGCCCATGCCGCCGTGGCCGATTTCGCCGACGAGCGTCCACACGCCGAGGCTGTCGCCGACCTTCAGCTCGTCGCCGGCGACCCGTGCCAGCGCGAGCAGCACGGGCTGGGCGATGCGGTTCGTGCCGAGCGCGGTCTGCGCGAGCAGCGCGCGCACTTCGTCGACGATCGCCGGATCGTCCTCGAGCGCGGCCAGGCGCGCTTCGCGCTCGGCGTCGGGCAGGTCGGACAATTCATCGAACAGCGCTTTGACGCGCGCGAACGCTTCCCGCTGCATGGCGGCCCCTGATTCTTCCGATGCGTAGCGAAGCGCGAGTATGCCGCAGCGACTGTCAGCCGGCATCGTCCTCGTCGGCCGCAAGATCGGATTCGTCGTAGTCGTAGGCGACGAGATCGCCGGGCTGGCAGCCGAGCGCAGCGCACAGCTTCGCGAGCGTGCCGAAACGCACGCCGCGCACCTTGCCCGAGCGGAACAGCGACAGATGCGTTTCGCTGACGCCGATGGTCGCGGCCACCTGCTTCGCCTTGAGGCCCCTGGCGGCCAGCACTTCGTCGAGCGTGATCCGGATCGGCATCAGAACATCTCGTCGAGTTCGGCCTGCACGGCCGATGCGCGGCGCAGCACATGCGCGATGACGGTCAGCGACAGCCCGAGCGCGCCGAGCACGACGCCGGCGACGTCGAACGCGATCCAGTAGCCGGGATCGGCCCCGAGCGCGCGCTCGAGCGGCGGCACGACGAACGTGCCGGCGAGCGCGCCGGCGGCGAGCGTCACGCCGACGCGGTCGAGCATGCGCGCGATCGTCGGCGCGAAGATGTCGCCGCGCGCGAACGCGGCCAGCGCCTGCCGCACCCACCACAGCGCGCACAGGTAGAACACCTCGGGGCTCGTCGCGACCGCCTGCAGCGCGAGGCGCCGCCAGCCGTCGCCGTCGGTCGATAGACGCATCGCGATCAGGCCGAAGCGCTCGAGCACGAACGTGCCGGCCAGCGCGAACGACAGGACCGTCAGGATCCGCCGCGCCCGCGCGCTGCGCCCGCGGATTTCCCGCACCGAGGCATTCGTCGTCATGAAATCTCCAGAACTTTAACGTTGACTTAAATTTGTGCCGTGATAGTTTAACTTCAAGTTAAATTCCCGCAAGGCACGCCATGCACTGTCTCGAAGTGAACGATCTGGTTCATCGCTATCGCAACGGCGACGTCGTGCTCGACGGCGTCACCTTGCGCATCCCCGCCGGCAGCATCTACGGCTTTCTCGGCCCGAACGGCGCCGGCAAGACGACGACGCTGCGGCTGATCCTCGGACTGATCGCCCTGCAGCACGGCGCGATCTCGATCTTCGGTCTGCAGCTGGCCGCGCACCGCATCGACATCCTGCGCCGCGTCGGTTCGCTGATCGAAAGTCCGTCGCTGTACGACCATCTCACCGCGACCGAAAACCTCGCGCTGCTGCAGGCCGTCCATCGCGTCGACGAGGCGAAGATCGGCGACGTGCTCGACCTCGTCGGCCTCGCCGGCACGCATCGCAAGAAGGTCGGCGAGTTTTCGCTCGGTATGAAGCAGCGGCTCGCGATCGCCGTGGCGCTGCTGCACGAACCGGAACTTCTGATCCTCGACGAGCCGACGAACGGACTCGACCCGAACGGCATCGTCGAGATGCGCGCGCTGCTGACGCGGCTCAACCGCGAGCGCGGCCTGACGATCGTGATTTCGAGCCATCTGCTGGCCGAAATCGAACGACTCGCGACGCACGTCGGCATCATCCATCGCGGCCGCGTGCTGTTCGAAGGCACGCTCGACGAACTGCAGCGCCGCCGCCGCACGCACGTGGCGCTCGCGACGAACGACGACGAGCGCGCGATCGCGCTGCTCGCGCGGCAGTCGATCGCCGCGACGATAGCCGACGGCCGCATCGTGATGCCGGCGATGCCGAATACGGCCATCGCGCAAGTCAATCGCCGCCTCGTCGACGCGGGTCTCGACGTGCACGAGCTGCACACGGCCGGCGACGATCTCGAAGCCATCTTCATGAACCTCGTGAGTAACTGACATGACGCTCGACTTTCCGATGGTATTGCGCTGCGAATGGCTCAAGCGCCGCCGCAGCTTCGCCGGCTGGCTCGTGCTCGGCGGCGCACTGTTCACGCCGGCGATCATCATTGCCGTGCGGCTCGTCCAGCACGCGAAGCTGCCGGCGCTGTACGCGAACCCCGCGTTCTGGCCGTCGCTGTGGCGCAGCGCGTGGGAATCGATGGCGATGCTGCTGTTGCCGATCGCCGCGATTCTCGCGACCAGCCTCGTCGCGCAGATCGAGTTTCGCAACAACGCGTGGAAGCAGGTGCGCACGCTGCCGCTGCATCCGGCCACGATCTACGCCGCGAAGCTCGCGGTGATCCTCGTGCTGATCGGGCAGCTGCTCGCACTGTTCAGCGTCGGCATCTGGCTCGCCGCAGCGGTGCCGTGGCTCTTCGTCGCCGGCGTGCCGTGGCCGTCCGACATGCTCTCGCCATCGTTCGTGTTCGCTCAAAACGCGCGCTACTTCGTCGACTGCCTGCCGATCGTCGCGGCGCAGTACGCGATCGCGCTGCACAGCCGCAACTATCTCGTGCCGCTCGGCGCCGGTTTCGTCGCCTGGATCGGCGCGCTCGGCCTGCTGCAGTGGAAATATGCTTTTGTATTTCCGTATACCTACACGATGCTCGACTACCTCGGCGGCGAGCCGGCCGGCAAGGTGACCGTACCGGCGATCGGCACCGCGCCGTACGCGCTGGGCTACGCGGCGTTGTTCGCCGTCGCCGGCTACGTGCTGTTCGCGACGAAGCGGCAGAAGGGATAGCGGCCGGGGGTTTGGCACTGCGCGACGGCGCCGGATTGGCTCCGTCGCCCCGGCCTTGTCCGGCCCTGATGAGGCTCCAACTTAACGGCTATAATTGCCGACTTTGCGCAACCCGCGCCCGGTTTTTCTACGCCTTCGGAGCTTCCATGTCCGCCAAGATCCTTTCCGCGCTCAGCCTCGCCGAGATGAATTCCGGCACCTATCTCGGCAACGGCGAGTGGTCGAAGACCGCCGATGCCGGCGTGCTCGAGTCGATCAATCCGAGCAACAACGAAGTCATCGCGCGCGTGCATGCCAGTTCGGAAGCCGACTACGAAACGCTGATCGCGCGCGCGCAGGCCGCGTTCGCGGTGTGGCGCACGACGCCGGCGCCCAAGCGCGGCGAAGCCATCCGCCTGTGCGGCGAAGCGCTGCGCAAGCACAAGGACGCGCTGGGTTCGCTGGTCGCGCTCGAAATGGGCAAGATCAAGCCCGAAGGCGACGGCGAAGTGCAGGAGATGATCGACATCGCCGACTTCGCGGTCGGCCAGAGCCGCATGCTCTACGGCTACACGATGCATTCGGAGCGCCCGGGCCACCGCATGTACGAGCAGTGGCACCCGATCGGCCTCGTCGGCGTGATCAGCGCGTTCAACTTCCCGGTCGCCGTGTGGGCGTGGAATGCGTTCCTCGCGGCGATCTGCGGCGACATCACGATCTGGAAGCCGTCGCCGAAGACGCCGCTGTCGGCCGTCGCCGCGATGAAGATCTGCAACGAGGCGCTCATCGCCGCGGGCTTCCCGAACATCTTCTTCCTGTTCAACGACGCGCGCACGGAACTGGCGCAGCGCTTCGTCGACGACCACCGCATTCCGCTGATCAGCTTCACGGGCTCGACGCAGGTCGGCCGCCTCGTCGGCGAGCGCGTCGCCCAGCGCATGGGCCGTTCGCTGCTCGAACTCGGCGGCAACAACGCGATCATCGTCGATGCGACCGCCGATCTGAAGCTCGCGATTCCGGCGATCGTGTTCGGCGCGGTCGGCACGGCCGGCCAGCGCTGCACGTCGACGCGCCGCGTGTTCGTGCACGAGGCGATTATCGACGACGTGGTCGCGACGCTCGTCGGCGCGTACAAGCAGGTCGAAGCGAAGATCGGCGACCCGACGCTGCCCACGACGCTGATGGGTCCGCTGACCGACAAGGCGTCGGTGCAGCGCTACCTCGCCGCGATCGAGAAGGCGAAGGCGGCCGGCGGCACCGTGCGCACCGGCGGCGCGGCGCTGACCGACCGTCCGGGCAACTTCGTGCTGCCGACGATCATCACCGGCGTCAAAAATTCCGACGACGTGGTGCAGACCGAAACGTTCGCGCCGATCCTCTACGTGATGCCGTTCAAGACGCTCGACGAAGCGCTCGCGCTGCAGAACGGCGTGCCGCAGGGCCTGTCGTCGGCGATCTTCACGCAGAACGTCAAGGCGGCCGAAGCGTTCCTGTCGGCGGCGGGTTCCGACTGCGGCATCGCCAACGTGAACATCGGCACGTCCGGCGCGGAAATCGGCGGCGCGTTCGGCGGCGAAAAGGAAACCGGCGGCGGTCGCGAGTCGGGCTCCGATTCGTGGAAGGCGTACATGCGCCGCCAGACGAATACGATCAATTACTCCGACGCGCTGCCGCTGGCGCAGGGGATCAAGTTCGAGTTTTAAGGAACTCCGGCTCAGCCGGGGTTATCTCCGCTCGTCATCCCAGCGAAAGCCGGGATCCAGCTTCTCGCTCTTGTCGTCCGACAAGCTGGATCCCGGCCTCCGCCGGGATGACGAGCAACGGCAAAGGCTGGATCCCAGCTTTCGCTGGGATGACGGCAATAGCGAGGCCGCCGTAAAGCATGTACTCCCTAGCCCGCCCGTTCCTGTTCGCACTCGACGCTGAGAAGGCGCATCACCTCGGCCTCGCGGCGATGGAGGCCGCGTACCGCACGGGCATGAACCCGCTGCTCGCGTCGAAACCCGCGCCGCTGCCGACGGCGTTCTGCGGCATCGCCGTGCCGAACCCCGTCGGCCTCGCCGCCGGCCTCGACAAGAACGCCGCGCACGTCGATGCGCTCGCCGCGCTCGGCTTCGGCTTCGTCGAAGTCGGCACGACCACGCCGCGCGCGCAGGCCGGCAATCCGAAGCCGCGCATGTTCCGCCTGCCCGAGCACGACGCGATCATCAATCGCCTCGGCTTCAACAACGACGGCGTCGACGCGCTGGTGAAGAACGCCGAATGCGCGAAATTCGGCGGCGTGCTCGGCATCAACATCGGCAAGAACAAGGACACCCCGAACGAGCGTGCGGTCGACGACTACCTGTACTGCCTCGATCGCGTCTACGCGCGTGCGAGCTACGTCACCGTCAACATCTCGTCGCCGAACACGCAAGGCCTGCGCGACCTGCAGGAAGAAGAAACGCTCAAGCGCTTCATCGGCACGCTGCGCGAGCGCCAGGAAAAACTCGCCGCGCAGCACGGCGCGCGCAAACCGATGCTGCTCAAGATCGCGCCCGATCTCGCCGACGCCGAACTCGACGCGATCGCCGACGTGCTGATCGCGACCGGCATCGACGGCCTCGTCGCCACCAACACCACGATCGATCGCGACGCCGTCGCGGGACACCGCTACGCGAACGAAGCGGGTGGCCTGTCGGGCCGGCCGGTGTTCACGAAGTCGACGAAGGTGCTTTCGGCGATGGCGCAGCGCCTCGACGGCCGCGTGCCGATCGTCGGCGTCGGCGGCATCCTGGACGGCGCAGGCGCGGTCGCGAAGATCGACGCGGGCGCGACGCTCGTGCAGATCTACAGCGGCCTGATCTATCGCGGTCCCGCGCTCGTCGCCGAGTGCGTCGAGGCGATCCGCCGGCAGCGCGAGAAGACGTCGGCATGACGGTCAACGCCGCGCGCATCGACGGCCCCGGCTACAGCATCCTCGAGGACGCCTCGCTCGCCGGTCGCAACACACTGCGCGTCGACGCGCGCGCGGCGCTGCTCGTCGACGTGCGCGACGCCGCCGCGCTGCCCGAAGCGCTCGCCTTTCCGTGGATACGCAACGCGCCGCTGCTCGTCGTCGGCGAAGGCAGCAACCTGCTCTTGACGCGCGACTTCCCCGGCGTCGTGCTGGCGCCGTCGATGCGCGGCATCGCCGCGATCGACGACGACGGCGAACACGGCATCGTGCGCGCGCAGGCCGGCGAAAGCTGGAACGATCTCGTGCTGTGGACGCTCGGCCGCGGCTATGCGGGCCTCGAAAACCTCGTGCTGATTCCCGGCGCGGTCGGCGCCGCGCCGATCCAGAACA
Organism: Tahibacter soli; assembly: GCF_025717065.2. GTDB lineage: Bacteria > Pseudomonadota > Gammaproteobacteria > Xanthomonadales > Rhodanobacteraceae > Tahibacter > Tahibacter soli. Next base: position 554,114 of record NZ_JAOVZO020000020.1, read on the forward strand.
TCGGCGCGTACGGGGTCGAGCTCGCCGAATTCGTACACGCGGTCGACGCGTACGACCGCATGAACGGCATACCGGTGCGCTTTGCCAACGCCGACTGCGCGTTCGGCTATCGCGATTCGCGCTTCAAGCGCGAGCCCGACCGCTACGTCGTCACGGCGCTGGAACTGCGCCTGCCGCGCCGTCGCGCGCTGCGGCTCGACTACGCCGGCGTGCGCGAAGAACTCGCATCGATGGGCGTTGCCGAGCCGACCCCGTCGCTCGTCGCCGAAGCCGTGTCGCGCCTGCGCCGGCGCAAGCTGCCCGACCCGGCGGCGATCGGCAACGCCGGCAGTTTCTTTAAAAATCCCATCGTATCGAATGCGCAGGCCGACGCGCTGGCGTCCGAACACGCGGGCCTGCCGCGCTGGCCCGCGGGCGACGCGACGAAGCTGTCCGCCGCGTGGCTGATCGAACAGTCGGGCCTGAAGGGCGCGCGCGACGGCGACGCCGGCATTTCCGAGCGCCACGCGCTCGTGCTCGTCAATCACGGCCGCGCGACCGGTGCCGACCTGTGGGCGTTCGCGCAGCGCGTGCAGCTTGAGGTGCGGGAACGTTTCGGCGTGGCGCTCGAAGCGGAGCCGCGCGTCGTCTGACCGCTCGTCGGCGATTGACGCACACGGCAGCGAACTGTGCCGCGCGTCACACCATTCCAATGAGTATCCAATAGCCTAGGCATCCTCCCGTTAGTCTGGACGCCGCCATGGCTCACGCCAGCGCCACGCCTGGTTTTTTCGCTCCTCGCCGCAATCTCCTCGCCGCGCTCGCCGGTGCGATCGGCCTGCCCGACGAGGCCGTACCTCCGAGCATGCGTCGGCCCGGCAAGGCGCCGCTCGACACCGCTCTCGCCGACGCCGCGTCGGCCGACGAGACCGCCTCGAAAGCGGCCGCGCAGCCGAATCTGACGACGCCGCCGGCCGCCGTGCGCTGGCTGACGAAGGCGACGTTCGGCGTCGCGCCGACCGACATCGCGGCGTTCAACGCGCTCGGCGCCACCGACGACGCGCGCTGGACCGCGTGGGTCGAGCAGCAGCTCAATCCCGCCGCGATCGGCGACGGCGCCTGCGACGCGCGCATCGCCGGCGCCGGTTTCACGACGCTCGCCAAGACGCTGCAGCAGCTGTGGGCCGACCACCGCAGCCAGACTGCCAACTACTACCTGCGCATGCTGCCGTTCTCCGAGATCGAGTGCATGACGCTGATCCGGCAGACGTACAGCCAGCGCCAACTGTTCGAGACGATGGTCGACTTCTGGCACGACCATTTCAGCGTGTTCGGCACCGACTACGACGGCGGTCCGGTGTTCGTGCAGTTCGACCGCGACGTGATCCGCCCGCAGTCGCTCGGCAACTTCCGCACGATGCTCGAGTCGGTCGCCAAGTCGACCACGATGATGTACTACCTCGATCTGTACTCGTCCACGCGCGCCGGCCCGAACGAAAACTTCGCGCGCGAGCTGTTCGAGCTGCACACGCTCGGCGCCGAAAACTACGGCGGCGTGCTGTTTCCCGACGATCCGTCGCTCGGCATCGGCCAGCTCGCCGACGGCAGTTCGATCCGCCTCAAATACGTGGACAACGACGTCTACGAGGCAACGAGCGCGCTGACCGGCTGGACGCTCAAGAACGGCCACTGGCAGTTTCCGGCCGAAAACGACGGTACGTTCATCTACCGCGACGACTGGCACGATCAGTACCAGAAGTACGTGCTGAACCGCTATTTCCCGGCCTACGGACACCAGGCCGACGGCACCAAGCTCTTCGACATCCTCGCCGCGCATCCGGGCACCGCGCACTACGTCTGCGGCAAGCTCGTGCGGCGCTTCGTGTCCGATGCCCCGCCGCCGTCGCTCGTCGCGAGCGCCGTGCAGGCGTTCATGGACAACTGGCAGGCGCCCGACCAGATCGCGCGCGTCGTACGCGTGATCCTGAACTCGGCCGAGTTCAAGTCGGCGTGGGGTACGCGCATGCGCCGTCCGGCCGTCGCGACGGTCGCCGCGCTGCGCTCGCTCGGCGCCGATTTCACGCCGGTGCCGGACAACACGTCGGCCTGGACGACGACCGAAGAATTCCTGAGCCGCCTGCAGCAGACCGGCAACCGCCTGTTTTTCTGGCCCGCGCCGAACGGCTATCCGGACAAGCAGGTGGCCTGGGCATCGAGCGGCGCGCTCGGCATGACGTTCCGCCTGCTCGCGCGCCTGCCGGAAATGCGCGCGGTGAACGGCCAGGCATCGTCGCCGTTCCTCGCCGACGTCGTCGCGCAGACGAACGCCGTGTACGGCGGCACGACCGCCACGGCGCAGAACATCGCGGGCCTGTGGTGCGACCGCCTGCTGGGCTACCGTCCGGAACAGGTCTACACGGTGGCGATGAACTTCCTGCGCCAGAACGCCGCGGCGAACGCGCAGCTCACGATCGACGAAAACTGGAACGGCCCGAACCTGTCGCGCCACTACACGCAGTCGCGTCTGCGCACGATGGTCGCGCTGATTCTGTGCAGCCCCGAATTCATGCGTCGCTGAGCCGAGAACCGACATGACCACGATCAACCGACGCGATTTTCTCAAGGGCTGCTGCGCGGCCGCCGCGACGAGCGGCCTCGCTCCGACCGCGTTCGCCGCGGGCTTCGACGTGCAGGCGGCGACCGACGACACGCTCGTCGTGCTGTTCCTGCGCGGCGGTGCCGACGGCCTTTCGCTGGTGCCGCCCGTCGGCGGCGCCGACCGCGCGCCGTACGAGCAGGCGCGCCCGACGCTGAAGATTCCGACCAGCGGCACGGGCGCCGCGCTGCCGCTCGCCAACAGCGGCGGCGCCTGGGGCCTGCATCCGCGCGCGAGCGCCCTGTACTCGCTGTATCAATCGAACCATCTGGCGGTGATACTCGGTGCGGGCCAGGTGAACCAGCCGGTCACGCGCAGCCATTTCGACTCGCAGGCGAACATGGAAGTCGGCATGGGCGGCCAGCAGGGTTCCGGCGTCGGCTGGCTCACGCGCCACCTCCTGTCGGCCGGCCTGCCGGCGAACGTGCCGATTCCGTCGGTGTGCATGGGTTCGATCACGTCGACGAGCCTTTTGTCGAGCACCGAGACGATCACGCTCGGCAGCGGCTCGGACTTCCGCCTCGACACCGCCGCGTGGGGCTGGAACTCCGCCGACAACTACACGCCGACGCCGCCGGCCGGCTTCGCCGGTTTCGTCGACGTGCTGCCGTGGCTGTGGAACGCGAGCGGCGATCCGCTCGAACGCGCCGGCGCCCAGACGCTCGAATCGCTCAAGCTGATGCGCCCGATCAACTACGGCATCTACAACGCAAGCTCCAACCCGAGCGGCTATCAGCCGGCAGGCGGCGCGAACTACGGCACCGGCCAGCTCGGCACGCAGATGCGCAATATTGCGCAAATGGTAAAAGCGGGCTTCGGCCTGCGCGTCGCCGCCGTCGACCTCGGCGGCTGGGACACGCACGACGGCCAGGGCAACCCGGCGAACAGCTACGACTACTTCGGCAACAAGGTGCAGGAACTGTCGGACGCGCTCGGCGCGTTCTACACCGACCTGTCGGCCGGCGCGACGAACTACATGAACAAGGTCAGCGTCGTCGTGATGAGCGAGTTCGGCCGCCGCGTCAACGAGAACGATTCGGGCGGCACCGACCACGGCTACGGCAACGTCATGTTCGCGCTCGGCGGCGCGGTCAACGGCGGCCGCACGTTCGGCACGTTCGCAGGTCTTTCCAGCGGCGCGCTGTTCGAGGGTGCCGACGTCGCGGTGACGACCGACTACCGGCGCGTGCTGTCCGAGGCGATGATCCGCCGGCTCGGCAATCCGAACGTGTACTACGCGTTCCCGGGCTACGGCGGCTACAGCCCGCTCGGCATTTTCCAGGGACCGGACCTGACGCCGAGCGCCTACGACCAGCTCTTCAAGAACGGGTTCGAGGCGGCCTGACTTCCCTCCCCGGCTCGCCGGGGAGAGGGCTTTGCGACCGCAACAAAGCCGTCCGTTCACGTCTGCTACACTCACGCCCCCGCCCCTATCGGGCATGTCGCCACCCACGATGAGCGAGGACCACCCTAGTCCGCCCGTACACCGAAGCTGGTTCGAACGCATCAGCCAGGCCCTGTCGGGCGAACCGCGCAATATCGAGGAACTGCTCGAGGAATTGCGCCAGGCGCAGGCCAACGGCCTGCTGTCCAACGACACGCTCTCGATGGTGGAAGGCGCCATCGAAGTCGCCGACCTCACCGTCGCCGACGTCATGGTTCCGCGCGGACAGGTCGTCTCGCTGCCCGCCGACGCCTCGTTCAAGGACAATCTCGCGGTCGTGATCGAATCGGGTCACTCGCGCTTTCCGGTCCATGGCGAGGAGAAAGACGAGATCCTCGGCATCCTCCTCGCCAAAGATCTGCTGCGCTGTCTCGCCGAAAACGGCGACTGCGACATCCGCCTGCTGCTGCGCCCGGTCGCACTTATCCCGGAATCCAAAAAGCTCAATATTCTGCTCAAGGAATTCCGGCTGTCGCGCAACCACATGGCGATCGTCGTCGACGAGTACGGCGGCGTCGCCGGCCTCATCACGATCGAGGACGTGCTCGAGCAGATCGTCGGCGACATCGGCGACGAGCACGACGCCGACGACGGCGACGCCGAGAGCGCGCCGATCCTGCCGCAGCTCGACGGCCGCTATCTCGTCAACGCGCTCACGCCGATCGCCGAGTTCAACGACCGTTTCGGCTGCGATTTTCCCGACGAGGATTTCGACACCGTCGGCGGCCTCGTCACGTCGGAATTCGGCCACCTGCCGGAAGCCGGCGAAGCCGTCGCGATCGGCGGCTTCGAATTCGAAGTGACGAAATCGGACGACCGTCGCGTGCACCAGTTCGCCGTGCGCGTGCATGACGCGTCGTAGTCGGCTTCTCGCACGCCTCGCCGCCGTCGTCCTGCTGCTCGCCGCGGCGTTCGGCGCGACGGCGCAGACCGCGCGGTGGAACGCCGGCCAGCCGGGCGAGCAGCTGTCGATTTCACTCGTCACGTTCGGCCCCGGCAAGATCTACTGGGAACGCTTCGGCCATAACGCGATCGTCGTGCGCGATGCCGCGAGCGGCGAGGCCGTCAGCTACAACTACGGCATCTTCGATTTCGAAGAAGACGATTTCTTCTGGAATTTCCTGCGCGGCTACATGATGTATTCGATGGCGGCGAACCGCTACGAAGACGACGTCGCGATGTACGCGCACGAAGGCCGCTGGGTCGTCGAGCAGGAACTGAACTTCTCGCCGGCGCAGCGTCTCGCGCTGGCCGCCCATCTCGCGTGGAACCTGAAGCCCGAGAACGCGAGGTACCGCTACGAGTACTTCACGTCGAACTGCTCCACGCGCGTGCGCGACGCGTTCGACCGCGTGCTGGGCGGCGCGATTCACAAGGCGCTCGTCGGGTCGTCGCGCGGCTACACGTATCGCCTGTACGCCGACCGCCTGATTTCGCCCGATCCCGAACTGATGCTGCCGATGGACCTCGGCCTCGGGCCGTTCGCCGACAAGCGCCTGTCGTTCTGGGACGAAAGCTTCATTCCGATGTCGCTGATGGAGCACCTGAAGCTCGTCAGCGTCGTCGACGACACGGGCGCCAGCGTGCCGCTGATCGGCGCGACGCGGCGGCTGCACGAAGCCGACGCCGAACTCGCCGCGGACGCGCGGGGCCTGTTCGCGCGCGGCCCGTATCCGTTCGGATTCGCGTGGCCGGCCGGCATTCTCGGCGCGGCGATCGGCCTCGCGCTGATCGCGCTCGCGGCGCGGCGCACGAACAAGACCGCACGCTACGCGTTCGCGATCCTCGCGTCGTGGACCGCGATCAAGCTGTCGCTCGCCGGGCTCGTGCTCGTCGGCCTGTGGCTCGGCACCGAGCACATTTCGGCGTGGCACAACGAGAACATCCTGCTGCTCGATCCGTTGCTGCTGCTGCTCGTGCCGACGTTCTGGCGCGCGCGCAAGGCCGACTGGACGATCACGCCGTTCGCGCGCGCGGTCGCCGCGCTCGTCGTCGCGCTCGCGGTGTTCGCCGCGTTCGCGAAAGTGCTGCCGTGGTTCAAGCAGGACAACACGGTGTGGCTCGCGCTGCTCGTGCCGCTGCACCTGGGGCTCGCGGTCGCGATGCGGTATGCGCGACGCGGGTAGCCGCTACACGGGCGCGACGATTCCTGCTATCACTCGCCCATGCGCGAACCCTACGTGTCGAAACCGAACTACCCGCTGCTCCTGGCCGTAATCGCGGCCCACGCGCTCGCGCTGACGTACGCGCTGCGGCCCGGCCTCTTCGGCGTCGTGCGCGATCGCATCGCGCCGGCCGGCGCGCACGCGGCGATGCAGGGCAAGGGATCGCCGCCCGCACAGCGGCCCGCGCCGCCCCGTGCCGCCGCGATGCCCGCCGAGACGCCGGCCGACGATCCGCGCCGCGAGTTCGATGTCGAAGCGTGGATCGCGAACAACGAGCGCGTCGCGCGCGAGCAGGCGCAGACGACGTACGGCGATCTCGCCGCCGCGCTGTCGGCCGAGCCGGCGCGCGCGCTCGACACGCTGCGCCGGCGCTATGCCGACGGCGACGACCGCGCCGACAAGGTGCGTTTCGCCGTCGCGTGGGAATGCGCGAACGGCCATACGTTCTACGACGACCCGCAGAGCGCGCCGCCGATCGAGCGGCAGCTCGACGGCGTCGCACCGGCCGACGCCGCGCTGCTGCGCGGGGTGTACGACGCGGGCCGCAAGCGCTGGCAGTCGATCCGGCCGCGCTGCGACGCGTGGGACGCGCAGAACGAAGCCTGGCGCGCCGTCACGCTCAAGTATCGCGAGGGCCGCGGCCCGAACGCGCAGTTCGAACGCCTGCAGCAGACCTACGATCGCGACGCGCTGACGAGCCAGCCGTCGCTGCTCGACGCGCTGCTCAAGGCGATCGACAAGCTCTGGGCGCGCGAGCCCGACGACGAGCTCGCACGACGGCTGGCCGAGTACATGCTCACGCTCGACGACGAAGCGGCCCGCACGCGCGGCCTCGCGCTGCTCGCGGCGCTCGCCGAACGCGACGCGCGCTACGCCGGCGCGGTCGCGGACGCCTATCGGGCGCTCGACGGCCGCGCGCCGTACGACGCCGGCAAGGCCGAAACCTGGGCGCAGCGCGCGGCGCAGGCCGGCGCGCCGCAATGGCTGCGCGATCGCGCCGACCGCGCCGGCGCGGCCGACGACCCCGCCGGCGCCTGGGCCTGGCATGCCTACGCGCTGTGGCTCAGCGCCAACGGCTGCGGCGCCGCGCGCGGCACCTACGGCGAGGCGGAACTCGCGCGAGGCCTGCGCGGCGTGGCCGCGGCCGACGCCGCACTCGCGCCCGACGCGCGGCGTCTGGCGCGCGAGCGCTATCGCGAACTCGTCGCGCAGCACGGCAAGGCGGCGCTCGCGGCGCTGCGCTGCGAGCCCGGGCGGCCGTCGACGCGCTCGCCGTAAAACCCGCGTGGTATCCGCCGCCGCGCGGTTTCGGTAGTCGCCGGCTTGGGGCATCATTGCCGCGCCGAATTGCCCGAGCCGCCGATGAACCTGACTGCCAGCACCGCCGTCGCCAGCTGCCCGACCGCCGCCAACGGCGATCCGATGGTGGTCAACTGCGTCGCGTACTCGACCGTGACGGGGCAGCGACTGCGCGACATCACGATCGCCGAGATCAGCGACGTGCTCAAGGACCGCAACAACTTCGTCTGGGTCGGCCTGCACGAGCCCGACGAGTCGCTGCTCGAACGCCTGCAGGAAGAATTCGACCTGCACGAGCTCGCGATCGAGGACGCGCACACCGCGCACCAGCGCCCCAAGATCGAGGTCTACGGCGACTCGCTGTTCATCGTCGCGCACACCGCGCAGGCCGTCGGCGGCAAGATCGAATTCGGCGAGACGCACATCTTTCTCGGCAAGAACTACCTCGTCACCGTGCGCCACGGCGCGTCGCTGTCGTACCAGCCGGCGCGCCGCAGCTGCGAGCAGACGCCCGAACTCCTCGCGCTGGGGCCGAGCTACGGCCTGTATGCGGTGCTCGACTTCATCGTCGACAACTTCTTCCCGATCGTGCGCGAGTTCCGCGAAGAGCTGCAGGAACTCGAAAAAGACATCTTCGAGGACACGTTCAACCGCGAAACGATACGCAATCTGTACGAGTTAAAAAAGAACTCGTTACGCTGCGCCTCGCCGTGGCGCCGCTGCAGGACATCCTGAACCAGCTGATGCGCTTTCACCCGAGCCTGATTCGCGACGACGTGCGCGTGTACTTCCGCGACGTTTCCGACCACGCCGCGCGCATCAACGAGGCCACCGACACGATGCGCGAAATGCTCACGGCCGCGATGACGGTGAACATGTCGCTCGTCTCCGTCGCGCAGAACGAAGTGGTCAAGCGCCTCGCCGGCTGGGCCGCGCTGCTGGCGGCGCCGACGCTGATCACGAGCTGGTACGGCATGAACTTCCGCCACATGCCCGAACTCGACCAGACGTGGGCCTACCCCGGCATGATCGTGTTCACCGGCGCGCTGTGCGGCGCGCTGTACCTCGCGCTCAAGCGTGCGAAGTGGATGTGATCCAAGTCACACATTCTCGCCGTTGCCTGACTGAAACCTGAACCGGCATTCGAATCCGTACGTATTGCTGCGAGGATGTTCGCCGAAGCGACAGATCCGCGGCTACGGGGGGCGCAGACGTACAGGTGTACGAATGGCCCATGCTTTGCACAATTTGCCGGTTTGGATAGCATCGGGGACCTCCCCCGCGCTGCCAGCCGCCATTCCATGGAAAACGGTTTCGATTCCGCGTCCGAGCCTCCAGACCCTGTCGATCTGGTGGGGCGGGTCGCGGCGGGCGACCGCGATGCGGAGATCGAGCTGGTGCAGCGTTTCACGCGCCCGCTCGTCGCCGTGCTCACGCACCGCCTGCGCCAGCCCGAGCTTGCGCGCGATCTCGTGCAGGAAACCTTCATCATCGCGTTCGAGCGGCTGCGCCGCGACGGACTCGACGATCCGGGCAAGCTCGCCGGTTTTCTGCGCCAGACCGCGGTCAACCTCGCGATCGGCGAGAAGCGCAAGGTGGCGCGCCGGCGCACCGAAGCCGACAGCGACGGCATCGCCGAAGTCGTCGACGACGCGGCCGGCCCGATGGCGCTGCTCGAACGGCTGCAGACCGCCGAACTCGTACGGCAGCTCATCGCCGAGCTTCCGGTCGAGCGCGATCGCGAACTGCTCTGGCGCCACTACGTGCTCGATCACGACAAGCAGATGCTGTGCGACGAGTATTCGCTCAGCGTCGAGCACTTCGACCGCGTCATGCATCGCGCGCGGTTGCGGCTGCGCGAACTCGTCGAAAAGCACAGCACTCCCTGAAAGCGACTACGACCATGAGCGGTAATCCTTCCGAGCGCGAAACTCGCATTCGCGACTATATCGACGGCCGATTGAGCGGCGACGAACTCGAAGCGTTCGAAATGGCGCTGTTCCACGACCCGGTGCTGCTCGACGACGTCGAAGCCACGCGCGCGCTGCAACGCGGTCTGCGCGAACTCGCCACGCAACCGGTGATCGGCCAGGTCGCGCCGAAGCCGGCGCCCGCGCAGCGCCTGCTGCCGATGGCGGCGGCTGCGTTCCTGCTCGGCGCCGCCCTGCCAGGCGCGCTGCTGTGGCGCTTCGCGACGTCGACTTCCGGCGGCAAGGTGCAGATCGTCTCGGTCGAAACGTTTCGCAGCGGCCCCGAACAGCCGGTCGCGCCGACCTACGCCATCGATGCGGGCGTCGATCGCGTGGTGCTGGAGTTCGGCGCGCTCTCGGTGACCGGGACGGACGAATTCACGATCGAACTGCGTCGCGGCGACGCGATCGTCCATCGCGAACACGCGTTGAAACCCGACGCCGACCTTCTGCGCATCGACGTATCGGCCGACCGGCTCGGCGCCGGCGACTACGTCGCGCGAATCGTCGCGCGTTCGCCGCAGGGCGGCGAGACGGAGTACGCGAACGCGCCGTTCGCGGTGAAACGCTGAAGTAAATTCCAACGCCACCAGAGCCCTCTCCCCCGACTGCGGTCGGGGGAGAGGGTTGGGTGAGGGGGCGGGGTCAGGTACTTCCTCAACGTCGACGAAGCGCGACGCGCCGCCCCCTCACCCCAGCCCTCTCCCCCAATCAAGCTTGGGGGAGAGGGAGTACGAGAACTACGGACTGAAAAACCCGAGATCGCGCGACGCGAACCGGCCGAGATTCGGAAACACGTCGTCGATGCCGGTCTCGGTGAGGCCGAACCAGCGCGCGAGCGTCGCCGAATACTGATCGACCGACGTCGTCGGAATCAGCTGGCCGTAGCCCGCGTCGTCCGGGTTGCCGTTCTGCGCGAGCGACGGCATGCGGCCGTAGAAGCGCTTGCCGCGCACCGCGCCGCCGACGACGAAATGATGGCCGCCCCAGCCGTGATCGGTGCCGTCGCCGTTGATCGACACGGTGCGGCCGAAGTCCGACGCGGTGAACGCCGTGACGTTGTCCGCGACGCCGAGTTCGACCGTCGCGTCGTAGAACGCCTTGAGGCTGCCTGAAAGATCGCCGAGAATTTCAGGGTGCACCGTGAGCTGGCTGCCGTGCGTGTCGAAGCCGCCGAGCTGCACATAGAATATCTGCCGGCGCATGTTGATCGTCGACTGCGCGCGCGCCTTGATCAGCCGCGCGACCATCTGCAGCTGCCGGCCGAGGTTCGACGACGGAAACGCCGTGGTCACGCCGCCGACCGCATCGAGCGCGTCGCCGATGACGCCGTAGTTGGCGATCGCGCTGTTCACCGCGCGCGCGTAGCCGCGCTCGAACACGTTCGCCTGCGCGCCGGACTGGTTCATCGCATTGAACGCGGCGACGCCGCCTTCGTTCTGCCACATGTCCAGGTATTCGATCGGCTCGACGCCGTAGGGATTCATCACGTACTGATGCACGGTATCGCCGCGCTGGAACAGCGCCTCGCCCGCGAGCGAGATCAGCATCGACAGGTTCTGGTTCGGATTGCCGCCGTGCAGCAGGTCGGCGACGCGGCCGCCCCAGCCCGCGGCGTTCGCGTCGTCGGCGCGCGAGGTCTGCCAGATGTTCGCCTGGTCGTCGTGCGAAAACAGCTGCGGCGGCAAGGGCACGAGATTGCCCTGGTACTGCTGCTGCGTGGTCGGCCACAGGAGCGTGCCGACGTTGCCGACGACGGCCGCGTGGCCGTCGTTGAACAGCGTCGCCAGATGCGGCATCGACGGATGCAGCCCGTAGCTCGCGCCGTCGCCGGGCAGTCCGCCGGCGAGCGGATCGATCGCGACGAGCTGGCCCTGCGGCACGGCGAGGCCGCCGCGCGACGTCGCATACGTCGCGTAGTGCGGCGCGCTGCGCGGAACGATCGTGTTGAAGCTGTCGTTGCCGCCGAGCAGGAAGATGCAGACGAGCGCCTTGTAGTCCGGAAAGATGCCGCCGTTCGTGTTCGCCACGGCCGCGTTGACGAGGTTGAGCGTGCCGAGCGCCGAGTACAGGCTCGCGCCGCCGAGCGCGCCGCAGATGCAGCGGCGCAGAAATTCGCGTCGATCGACGATCATGGTCGGCCTCATTTCTGGATCGAGTATTCGGGCGAGTTCAGCACGAGAAACAGCGCGTGCTGCACCCGATCGCGGCCGCCGTTGCCGTTCGGCAGCGCCGTGAGCCGCGTCATCAGCGTCTGCCGCATGAACGGCGACATCTGCCCGGACATCAGCAGCAGGTTCAACCGGTCGACGAGTGCGGCCGGTGTCGCCGCGAGCGCGTTGTACGGCGCGTAGTCCATCAGGAGCGCGTCGGGTTCGAGCGCGTAGCTGTACGTGCTGCCGACGTAAAAGTAGAAAATGCGCCAATGCAGGTCGTTCGGCGTCGACACGAGCATCGTATCGGTCGCGATCTGGAATTCGGGACTGACGAGGCCGAGGTCGCGCACTTCGCCCGGCTGCGCGAAATCGGGCCGGAAGAAGTTGAACACCGACGGCGAACGCAGCGGCGCCTGGCCGTACTCCTCGGCCGGATCGGCGCTCAGATTGATGCGGCCGTTCGTCGAGCGCGGCGCGGTGATGCGCCACAGCTGCACGAGTTTCAGGAATGGTTCGCGCAGCCTGCCGAAGTGGCGCGCGTCGTACGCGCCAAGATGGCCGTAGCGCGCCTCCGTGTCGAGCAGGATCGCCTTGACCACGGCCTTGAGATCCCCGCGCGCGCCCTGCCCGTTGTCGTTGAACTTCGCCGCGACCCGCGCGACGTAGGCCGGGCTCGGATTGCTCGTCACGAGCCGCTGGATCAGCTGCTTGCTCACGAACGGACCGACGTTCGGATGGGCGAAGATGTTGTCGAGCGCCTGCGTCAGTTCGGCCTGCGCGTTGCCGCCGTGCACGAGCAGGCCGTTCGGCAGCGCGACGTTGTCGTACACGAGCAGTTGCTTGTCGGTCGTCGTGTCGTGATACGCCTCGAACGCGATCATCGGCTGTCGCCACGATGCCGAATCGGGGTCGTACCAGCGTGTCGCGCAGGTCGGGTACGACGCGGCCGGGCAGCCGTTGAAGTGCCAGCCCGTGAACACGTGCGCGAAGCCGCGCACGGTCGGCTGCTGGTACGTCGCGACCGGCTGGCCGCCGACGAGCGCGCGCGTGCCGTCGAGGTTCAGCTGGTACAGGCCGATCGAAAAAAGCTGCAGGATTTCACGCGCGTAGTTTTCGTCGGGGCGGATGTTCAGTGTCGCGTCCGGCTTGCGGTTGCCGTACATCGACAGATACACGCCCATCGCCGGATGTTTCGTCGCGTCTTCGAGCAGCGTGCGGTAGCTGCCGAACGCGTTGCGCACGAGCATGTCGTACCAGCTCGCGACCGACCACGCCTGCAGCGTGAGCGTCGCGTTGCGGTCGGAGACGACGAAGATTTCGGACAGCGCCATCGCCACGCGCTGGCGCAGATCGTCGCCCGGCACGCGCGGCGGATTCGACGGATCGTACAAACCGACCGAATTGATCAGCCACGCTTCCAGGCGCTGCTGCTGATACACGCCGCTCTGGCCCGGCGGCTGGGTCGGCACCCAGTCGAGGAACGGCTGCTCGTACGACGGCGGCGCGGCGAATTGCTCGTCGAACCACGCGTCGTAGCCGATGCTGCGCAGATGCGCGATGTCGTCGAGCGTCGGACCGTAGGTCGCCTGCGCGAGAAAGCGCGCGGCTTCCGTATCGGTGAACGGCCCGGCCGCGATCGACTCGAAGCCGTTGCGCAGCATCTCGTCGGCGCGCCGGTCGACGCCCTGCGCAACCGCGACGCCGGCGCAGCACGACAGCGCCGCCCACAGAACAACGCGCAGCCGAGCCGCGCTCCTCAACATTGCCATCGCCCGCTCCTGCGTCGCCGCCGCGTCTGTCCCGGTACAAAATGCGCGGGCAGCCTAATTCCGAACATCGGGGCGGCTTGCGACGGGCTCCGCAGAAAAGCCGTCTCGACCGTTCGCGACCCGACGAACGGCGACGGGTTACGGATGGCCCCAGAGCTCGCGGTCCAGATCGCGCTCCCAGCCGAACGCCTTGATATCCACGCGACCGGCGACGACGCGCACGCCCTCCTCGATCAGGCGCGCGCGCTGCTCGCGATACGGCGCCGAGCGCGGCGGAAACGCGATGCGGCCGTCCGAGCGCAGTACGCGAAACCACGGGAGCGGGCGGTCGTCGGGCGCGAGGCCCAGCACCTTGCCGACCATGCGCGCCCGGCCCGGAAGGCCGGCGCGCGCGGCGATTTCGCCGTAGCTGGCGACGCGGCCGCGCGGGATGCGCGCGACGACGTCGAAGATCGCGCGATGGGCGTCCGGAATTTCGTCGCTCATGTCAAGGTTCATGCCAGGGCTCCCAGACGGTAGCATACGCGCCAGCCATTCCCCGGAGAGTTCCCCATGCACAGCTTCGAGCAGATCCGCTCGCACATCAGCGCGCGCCACCAGCTGCGCATCAACGATCCGTATCTCGTGAGCTTCGACATGCTGCTCGACGGCGGCAAGCGCCACCAGGGCGTGTATCTGTCGGAGCTCGAGCACGAAGACGGCCGCAAATACCTGCGCATTTCCACGCCGATCGGCCCGCTGACCGGCATGGACGCCAAGCGCTGCCTGCGCTTCAACTGGGAGCAGCGCATCGGCTTTCTCGCCGTCAGCGACCTCGACGGCTCGCCGTACCTGCAGCTGTGCGAAAACCGCCCGTACGAGCATCTGACGGTCGAGGAGATCGACCTTCTGATCGCCGAGATGGGTCCGCTCGGGGATCGCATGGAGAAGGCGATTTCGGCGGGGGGCGATGCGTTCTGATCTGTAGCCCTCTCCCCCAAGCTCGCTTGGGGGAGAGGGTTGGGTGAGGGGGCGAGGCCGCGCACTTCCTTGGCCTCGACGAAGTGCGGCGCGCCGCCCCCTCACCCCAACCCTCTCCCCCGACGGCGTCGGGGGAGAGGGAGTCCACCAGAAACGCCGCTACACCCGCACTCCATCCACCAACCGCGCAATCCCCAGCGGATTGCCCTCGCGCAACGCCTCGGGCAGCAGCGCGTCCGGCACGTTCTGCCACGCCACGCGCCGCACGAAACGTTCGATCGCCGCCGTGCCGACCGACGTGGAACGTCCGTCCGACGTCGCCGGATACGGCCCGCCGTGCACCATCGCCGCGCACACCTCGACGCCGGTCGGCACGCCGTTCATCAGCACGCGGCCGGCCAGCTGCGCCAGCGGCTCGAGCAGCGACGCCGCGGCCGTCGCATCGGCGTCGTCGGCGATCAGCGTCGCCGTGAGCTGCCCGTGCAGCGATTCGACGATCGCGCGCATGTCGTCGGCATCGCGCGTGCGCACGACGAGACTCGCGGGGCCGAACACCTCTTCGTGCAAACGTGGATTGTTTCTAAAACGCAAGGAATCCACTTCGAGCAGCGACGGCGCGGCATCGCGCTCGCCGGCGCTCGCCGCGTGCAGCACGTCGACGCCCGGGACGGCCGCCAGCGCGCGCACGCCCGAGGCGTAGCGCGCGGCGATGCCGGCGTTGAGCATCGGCGCCGGCTGCGCCGCGGCGAACAGCGCGGCGAGACGGTCGCGCAACGCGTCGCCCGCCGCGCCCTGCGGCACGACGACGACGCCGGGACTCGTGCAGAACTGCCCGACGCCCTGCAGCACCGACGCATGCAGCGCGTCGGCGATCGCGTCGCCGCGCGCGGCGAGCGCGGCCGGCAGCACGAACACGGGATTGATGGATCCCATTTCCGCGTACACGGGAATCGGATCGGGGCGCGCCGCGGCGATGTCCATCAGCGCGCGTCCGCCGGCGGTCGAACCGGTGAACGCGACGGCGCGCACGACGGGATGCCGCGCGAGCGCCGCGCCGATCGCGTGACCCGCGTCGAACAGCAGCGAGAACGTGCCGGGCGGCAGCCCGCAGCGGCGGACCGCCGCGCGCACGGCGAGGCCCGCACGCTCGCTCGTCGCCGGATGCGACGGGTGCGCCTTGACGATCACGGGACAGCCGGCCGCCAGCGCCGCGGCCGTGTCGCCGCCGGCGACCGAAAACGCCAGCGGAAAATTGCTCGCGCCGAACACCGCGACGGGTCCGATCGGCCGCAGCATCGAGCGCACGTCCGGCTTGGGCAGCGGCGCGCGCGCGGGATCGGCGTGGTCGATGCGCGCATCGACCCAGCTGCCGTCCTCGACCAGTGCGGCGAACGCGCGCAACTGGCCGATCGTACGGCCGAGTTCGCCGTTCGCGCGCGCGGCCGCCAGGCCGGTTTCGCGCGGCACCAGCGTTTCGAAATCGGCGCGCGCGGCTTCCATTTCCTCGGCGATCGCCTTGAGCAGCGCCGCGCGCTCGCGGCCCGGGAGTCGCGCGAGCACCGGTGCCGCGCCGGCGGCGAGTTCGGCCGCGCGTTCGAGTTCGTTCTGCGTCGCGCCGCAGTAGACCGGCGCGAGCGCTTCGCCGGTCGCCGGGTCGACGCCGCGAAAGCTCGCGCCGGCGCCGAGTCCGCGCTCGGCGCCGATCAGCGAGGTTCCTTCGAGTTCGTAGTTGGACATCAGGTCTCTCTTGCGTGGTTACACCGCGGGCCGCTCGGCCAGCGCACGGCGGATGATCGCGAGCGCGGCGTCGCGTTCGGCGCCGACCACTTCCAGGCGCGGCGCGCGCACGCGTTCGGAGCCCATGCCGGCTTCCTGCTGTATGAGCTTGATCAATTGCACGAATTTGACGACGGTGTCCAGCCGCAGCAGCGGCAGGTGCCAGCGGTACAGCGCGCGCGCCTCGTCCCAGCGGCCGGCGGACGCGAGTTCGAACTGCGCGACCGATTCGGCCGGCAGCGCGTTCACCGTGCCGGCAACCCAGAACGTCGCGCCCGCGGCGACGCCTTCGCAGACCATGTCGTCGAGGCCCACCCCGACGCGCAGGCGGCTGCCCACGAGCGCGACGAGCGCCGTGACGCGGCGCGAATCGCCGGACGATTCCTTCACCGCTTCGAGATTCGCGTACTCGGCCGCGAGCTCGGCCACCTGTTCGGCGACGAAATCGGTCTTGTATGCCGGCGGGTTGTTGTAGAGCATGCACGGCAGCGGCGTCGCGGCGATCACGGCCGCGACGTGCGCCTTCATCTCGCGCCAGTCGCTCGAATACACGTACGGCGGCAGCACCATGAGGCCGCCGCAGCCGGCCGCGTGCGCGGCCTTGGCGAGCGCCACCGCCTCGTCGGTCGAGAGCGCGGCGATGCCGGGAATCACCGGCACGCGACCGCCCGTCGCGGCGACGCAGGTTTTGATCAGCGCCACCTTCTCGTCGAACGTGAGCGTCGCGCCTTCGCCGAGCGAACCGCACGGAATGATGCCGCGGCAGCCGTGGCCGATCAGCCAGTCGACGTGCTTCGCGACAAACGCGTGGTCGATCGCGTAGTTCTCGTCGAACGGCGTGGTGATTGCCGGCAGGACGCCTTGCCAGAGGGTGCTCATGAGTCGTTTCCTCGAACGGATGGGAGCGGAGCCGACGGTCAGACGCCGTCGGAAGGGGAATAAGCGGAAAAATCCAGTTTGTCGATGCGCACCGGCGCGAACGGCGGCCGCGGCGTGCCCGCGTTCCAGCCGAACAGCCACTGCGCGGCGGCGCCGCAGACGCGGCCCTGGCAGTGGCCCATGCCCAGGCGCGTCATGAGGCGCGCCTCGCGCGCCTCCGCGCAGGCGGCCGCGTCGCCGAACGCGACGTTTTCGCAGCGGCACAGCAGCGTGTCGTCGGCCGCGAGATCGCGCAGTTCGTCGCGCAGCGCGAACGTGCGCGCCAGCAGCGCGCCGAAGCGCGCGGCGGCGTCCCGGCGCGCGAGCGCGCCGGCAGCGCGTTCGGCGCGGCCGGCCGCGGCGTAGCCCGCGATCTCGCCCTGCGCCAACGCCTGGTCGACGCCGCCGATGCCGGTACCTTCGCCGGCGCAGTACACGCCCGGCACGCTCGTGTGCTGATGGCCGTCGACGACGACCCTGCCGCCGGCGACGTCGCAGCCGAAGCCGGCCGCGACGTCGAGATTCGGCACGAGTCCGTAGCCGACCGCGACGAGATCGCAGTCGATGCGCCGCTCGTGCGCTCCCACGCGCACGAGCGCGCGGCGACTTGTGCCGTCGTCCTCGACGCGCACGACCCAGGCGTTCGTGCGATACGGCACGCCCGCGAGCCGCGCGAACAGGCCCGCGGCCTGCGCGAGCTTGCGCGGCGTGCGCGCGAGCCTGGCACCGAACGCGGCGAGCGCACCGCGAGAACATTGCTCGGCGACCAGTGCGACGCGCGCGCCGCGCGCACGCAGCGTGTCGGCCGCGGCGAGCAGCAGCGGTCCCGAGCCTGCGACCACGACGCGCTTGCCGGCCACCGGCCAGCCGTTCTTCGCGAGCACCTGCAGGCCGCCGGCGCCGAACACGCCGGGCAGCGTCCAGCCGGGAAACGGCAGCAGCAGTTCGCGCGCGCCGGTGGCGATCACGGCGCGTTCGTAGCGCACGTGCACGGCGCCGCGAGACGTGTCGAACAGCGCGTGGCCGGCGCGCGGCAGCGCAACGAGGCGCGCGCCGAACAGCGTTGCGGCCGGCGACGACGCGAGCGCGCCGAGCCAGCGCGCGGCATCGCGGTTCGTCGCGTTGTTCCATTGTCCACGCCAGATCTGCCCGCCCGGCTCGGCCTGCATGTCGGCCACGAGCGCGCGCGCGCCGGCGCGCTCGGCGCAGACGGCGGCGGCGACGCCGGCCGGGCCCGCGCCGACCACGAGCACTTCGGTACTGATCTCAGCCATCCGTGACGATCTCCATTCCCGGCGCGACGCGCGCCATGCAGCCGAGCGCTTCTTCGCCGTCGACGCGCACGCGGCATTCGAAGCACACGCCCATGCCGCAGCACGCGGCACGCGGTTCGCCCGCGACGTCGCGGCGCGTCGCGACGACGCCGGCCTGCGCGATCGCCGCGGCGACGCTGATGCCGGCGGCGACGCGCACGTCGCGGCCGTCGATGCGGATCGCGATCGTCGCGCTCATGCCGTCGCGGCCTCGGGCGCGTAGCGCGCGGGGTCGAACGGCGCGGCGTCGAACGGCAGCGGCCTGCCGAGCAACTGCGCGGCGAGGAGATCGGCGGTGCCGAGCGCGGTCGTCACGCCGAGGCCTTCGTGTCCGCACGCGAGCCACACGCCATCGCGCGGCGGCCAGCGGCCGATCAGCGGCCGGTGATCCGGCGTCGTCGGACGGAAGCCGGTCCACGCGCGCAACGCGGACAGGCGCGCGAGGTCCGGCAGAAATTCGATGCCGCGTTCGAGCAGCCGGGCGATCAGGCGCGGCGTCACTTCGCTGCCGGTGTCGTCGAACTGGCGCGTCGAACCGAGCAGGATCTGGCCGGTCGGCCGAGGCTGCACGTTGAACGCGACCGATTCGCCGTCGGCACCGTGCGCGCTCTTGACGTAACCGAGCTCGATCAGCTGATGGTTCGCGAGCGGCGCCGTGCCCGCGGGCGGACGCGTGGTTATCAACAAGTGACCTTTGCGCTTTCGTATAGGAACGCAACGTACGAGTTCGGGCGCGGCGCAACCGTTGGCGACGATGACCGCCGGCGCGCGCAGCGTGCGGCCGTCGGCGAGCGCGACGCCGTCGCCGGTCAGCGCATCGACGGCGACGCCCGTGACGAATCGCGCGCCGCGCGCCGCGGCGCGGCGTGCGAGATACGCGGCGGCGGCCGGCGGATACACGATCGCGTCGCCCGGCACGCGCAGGCCGCCGGCAAGACCCGCGCGCAGCGCCGGTTCCAGCGCGGCGAGCGCGGCGCCGCCGACGATCTCGCTCGCGATGCCGGCCTGCGCGAGGCGCACCTGCTTGCGCCGCGCTTCGTCGAGTTCTTCGGCGTCGCGCGCGATCCACAGCGTGCCGGTCGCGCGGAAGTCGGACGCCGCCGGCAGTTCGGCCGCGAGTGCGCGCCAGCGTTCGCACGAATAGGCCGACAGCGCCAGTTCCGCCGGATCGTCGTCGAGCACCACGAGATGGCCCATCGACGCGGCCGTCGCGGCGCCGCCGATCGTGTCGCGCTCGACGACGCAGACCGCGAGCCCCGCGCGCGCGAGCGCGTCGGCGATCGCGCAGCCGACGATGCCGGCGCCGACGATGATCGCGTCGTAATTCACGCGAAGCCCCAGGCGAACGGATCGGCCGGATCGAACAGCAGTGTCGCGTCGGCGCAGACGTGCGCGCGGCCGACGATGCGCGGCAGCACCGCGCCGTCGGCGCCGCGACGCCAGCTGCCTTCGAACTCGCTGCCGACCACGCTTTCCTGGCGCCAGCGCGCGCCCGGCGCGAGCGTGCCGTCGGCGGCGAGGCATGCGAGCTTCGCGCTCGTGCCGGTGCCGCACGGCGAGCGGTCGTATGCGAGGCCGGGGCACAGCACGAAGTTGCGCGCATCGACGCCGGGCGTCGACGACGGTCCCACGAGTTCGATGTGGTCGATCACCGCGCCGTCCGCGCCGGCGATGCCGTCGCGTTCGAGCGCGCGGCGGATCTTCACGGTGCAGTCGGTCAGGCGTTCGAGGTTGGAAAGATCGAGCGCGAGGCCGTGGTCGTCGACGAGAAAGAACCAGTTGCCGCCCCAGGCGATGTCGCCGTGCAGGCGGCCGTAGCCGTCGACGTCGACCGCGACGTTCGCGGCGTGGCGGTAGCTTGCGACGTTGTCGATCGCGACGCGCCCGTCGTCCGCGAGTTCGACGTCGACCGCGCCGACCGGCGTTTCGAGCTTGAATTCGCCCGGCGCGATGCGGCCGAGGTGGCGCAGCGTTTCGATCACGCCGATGGTGCCGTGTCCGCACATGCCGAGGTAGCCGACGTTGTTGAAAAACACGACGCCGGCGACGCAGTCGGCGCGCGTGGGCGCCAGGAGGTACGCGCCGACCATGACGTCGGAGCCGCGCGGCTCGCACACGATCGCGCGACGCCAACGATCGTCGTCGCGCGCGAGGCGTTCGCGCGCGGCGGCCGGATCGAGGCCGGCGAGGTCCGGACCGCCGGAAATCACGACGCGAGTAGGCTCTCCGCCGGTATGCGAATCGATAACGCGAATGGGGGTCATTGAACGGGACTGCGGGAAGGAATGTACAAATGCTAGGCCTCGGCGCGCGGCGAGGCTTGGCGCCTGGCGCTGCCCGGGCGGGGCGATTCGCAAATTTTGGATCGCGATGGTCTAACCGTCGGCAATGACGCGTGGACATTGACGACACCCTCTCCCCCGCAGGCTTGCGGGGGAGAGGGCCGGGGTGAGGGGGCGGCGCTCGGCAACGCGTCGAGGTCAACGCGTGCGAGGCGTCGCCCCCTCACCCTGCGCTCTCCCCGAGCAAGCTCGGGGGAGAGGGTTCTTGAGCACTACTGCCAAGCCGCCGAAACCTGCACCCCCTCGAACGACGCCGTCTTCGGACGCAGCATCAGGTAGTGCCAGCCCTGCGCGGGATTGGATACGGTCACCGTTTCGGCGTTGCCGGCGAGCTGCGGTGCCTGGTCGTACGTGGTGTCGTTCGGCCACGCGCCACCGCGGTAGTACAGATCGGCGTCGCCCGTGCCGCCGGACATCGTGAACGTCAGGCTCGTCTTGCCGGCCGGCACGAGAATCAGCAGGTACAGGCGCTGGTTCGCCACGGCGATCGCAAGGTTGCTGCGCTTGCAGCCGTTGTCGAGCTGGCGCACGTCCGCCTGCGTGCATTCGGGTGTTTCCGGCGGCGCCGGGGTATCGCCGAAATTGTCCGCGAAGATCTTGTCGCCCGCCGGACCGCCGCAGCTCGACGTGTCGCCGTCGTTGGTCGAAAAGCACACGAGCCATGCGCGGAACTCGGCGTTGTACGTCGTGCGGATCGGATTGAGCCAGTTCGCGTAGCCGGGGTCGTAGCTGCCGACGCGCGTCAGCGCGTACAGGCTCGCGATCTTGTCGCGATGGCGTTCGAACATGAAGCGCGTGGCGAGATAGCCCCACTGGTACGTGCGCGTGTAGTCGGTGCTGTATTCGGTGTCGAACAGCTGCGCCAGCGTGAACGTGTCGGGATTGCCGGCTTCGTCCACCGCGTCGGCGTTGACGAGGTTGCGGTACGAGTACGAGATGTATTCGGCGAAACCTTCGATGTACCAGATCGCCGAGGCCGGCGCGTCCATCGGGTAGTCGGCGAAGCGGCCGTGCCAGTTGAAGCGGCCGTCGAGATAGTGGATGTATTCGTGCGTCAGGTTCCACACCTCGAACGTCGGACGCACCCACTCGGCCTCGTACGCGAGGAAGCGCGCCTGGTTGCCGACCACCGACGGATCGCCTTCGAGATAGATGCCGCCGTTGTTCGTGTCGTTGCCGAAGATCACGCCCGAATACGTTTCGTAGTCGGTGCTCGAGTGAAAGATCACCATCTCGAGCTTCGTGTTGTTGTCGTCGGCGACCGGCACGTTGTTCGTCTGCGCCTGCGTGTGGAAATAGCCTTCCTCGTTGCCGACGATGCTGCACACCGTGTCGAGCTGCGCCGCCGTCAGCGCCTGGCTGCGCACGCGCAGCGTCGCGCTGCAGTCGCGCGCGTTCGCGGCCGGCAGGATCGCCCCTTCCAGATCCTGCGCAAACGTGCACAGGTTGAAATACGCACAATGCGCATTGTCGTAGTAGTCGGCGACGCTCGCGATGCGCACGTAGATGCCGCCGCCCGGGCCGCCCAGCGTCAGCGAATCGAGCACCGCCTTGACCTTCGGATGCGCCACGGTGTGGAACGAACCGGAATACTGCAGGAAGCGGCCGAGTTCGCCGGCGGCGTTCTGCAGCATGTACTCGCGGTTGCTGCCGATGTCGGCGGCCTTGTTGCGCGCGATGAAGTCGACGAGCGTGTCGAGCACGCCGGCGCCCGGCCCCTGCACGAGCGTGCGGAACTCCGGCAGGTAGTGGCCGCGGAACAGCACGGTGAACACGTTGTTGACCGACGCCTTCATGTTCCACGACGCGTGATACGACGGACCGTAGCGATCGAGAATGCCGCGCACGGTACCGAGCTGCTCGGCGTTTTCGCCCGAGCTGTCGATCAGCGTGACGAATTCGGACAGCACCGCGCCGTGCGCATCGTTGACGTCCTGAAAGTGGCCGTTGGCGACGAACGCGTTCAGCGCCGGGCGAATCGCGGCGCGCAGCGTCGCACCGTACGAACCGACCTGCGCCGGATAGCCGTACTGCACGTAGTAGCCGGCGCGCAGGAACAGGACGAGCTGCAGCATGCTGCCGGTGTTGTCGCCGGTGTAGCCCGGCGCGTCGGCGAGGATCGCGTTCGCGATCGTCGTCATCTTCGCTTCGGGAAACACCTGTGCGCCGAGCGCGCCGTCGATCGAGAACAGCGCGTTGACGCACGTCGTCGTCGAAGCTTTCACCGCCGCAACGAGCGCGGCGCCGCTGACGCCGGCGAACAGGTTGTCGTCGCACGCCAGGCGCGCGGCGTCGGCGCGCTGCGGCCGGTCGTAGTCGCGATACAGATGATCGCGCGAGGACGGCAGCGGCGCGCGCTCGTCCCACGTCAGGGCACGATGCTGCACGTGTTCGACACGTGCGATGTCGTGCGTGCTCGCAGGTGCCGGAATCGGCCGCGCCTGGTTGAAGTGGTCGTCCGCCGCGCAAACGGTCGACGCGGCGCCGAACAGGCACAAAGCCAGTCCCGCGCCGGCTTGCAAAAGCCGGTTGATCGAATACATTCTTTACTCCCCGAACGTCGTGCTTATGTGGTTGTGTGCCGCATCTGTTCGGGGACTCGAGGCGGGTGCGCTGCAACGCATCCGCCTCCCTTCCGAACAGCCGACACAAGCCTGTCAGTACCCGGCAGAATGGTCTTGCAGGTTTCCGTCATCACGGCGAAACAATCCGCACAAAGCGCAGGATGCGCTGGCGGCAGCGGCGCGCGGCGCGCGCAAGGGTGGGCCCAATGAGATCGATCG
This sequence comes from Tahibacter soli, assembly GCF_025717065.2. GTDB lineage: Bacteria > Pseudomonadota > Gammaproteobacteria > Xanthomonadales > Rhodanobacteraceae > Tahibacter > Tahibacter soli. The sequence goes on from NZ_JAOVZO020000020.1 coordinate 577,644, forward strand.
ATATTTATCGTCGCCCTGCAATCCGTCTTCGCGGACGGTCGGCATGAACGGCGAACTCGCGCGCTGGCGCGAAGCGTTCGTGGCGCGCGTCGCCACGCCCTGGTACGTCGAGGCGCTGTTCGACCGGCTGCCCGACATCGTGTTCTCGATCAAGGACCGTCAGGGCCGCTACGTCTCGATGAGCGAAGCGGCGGTCGTGCGCTGCGGACTCAAGCGCAAGCAGGACGCGATCGGCAAGACCGCGTTCGAACTGTTCCCGCGGCCGATGGCCGAGCGCTACGCCAAGCAGGACGAGCGGCTGTTCCGCACGTCCAAGCCGATCGTCGACAACCTCGACCTGACGGTCTATCGCGACGGCAGCGCCGGCTGGTGCCTGTCGACGAAGGAGCCGCTGTACGACGCGCAGGGCCGCGTGATCGGCCTTGCGTGCATCTCGAAGGATCTGATCGAACCGAGCCGCGCGGGCCTCATCGACGCGGGCTTCGCCGACACGGTCGACTACATGCTCGAGCACTACGACCAGCCGCTGCGCATGGAAGACCTCGCGCAGCGCGCGGGACTGTCGCAGGCGCAGTTCGAGCGGCGCATGAAGAAAATTTTCCACCTTTCCGCCGGACAGTACCTGATCAAGACGCGCATCGATCACGCGGCAAGGCTGCTCGCGGCCACCGAGATGGCGATCGCCGAAGTCGCGCAGCACGCGGGCTTTTCGGACCAGAGCGCGCTGTCGCGGCAGTTCCGCCAGGTGACCGGCTTCGCGCCGCGGCAGTATCGGCAGATGATGCGGCCGGAGATGGCCTGACTCCCTCTCCCCAAGCTTGCTTGGGGGAGAGGGCCGGGGTGAGGGGGCGGCGCCGCGTATTTCGTCGAGGCCGAAGCGATACCAAGCGTCGCCCCCTCACCCAACCCTCTCCCCCAAAAGCATTTGGGGGAGAGGGCTTCAACCCGATCAGCCCGCGCCCGTAACCGACGCCGAATCCGGCGCCACGACTTCCTCGACGCCTTCGACCGCGCGCACCTTTACGCGACCCGTGACGACGTCGACGACGTGATACGCCGACAGCACCGCGCCTTCCATCCAGCCCGGCAGATACGACACCTGGTCGCCCGCGACGATGAAACGCTTGTCGGGCTTGAGCAGCAGCTTGTACGCCTCGGCCTGGTCGCGATTGGCGCGATCCCACTCGGCCCAGCCGCCGCCGATGAACGGCACTTCCTGCCACGCGATCGACAGGCCCTTGTCCTTCGGCACGAACTGCTTGAACTCCGGATGCAGCAGCGTGCCGCCTTCAAGACCGATGTCGAGCCGCTTCGACAGATCTTCGTTGCCGAATTTCGTCGCGACCGGATTGTCCTTCGCATCGTAGTTGTACGCGCCGGTGAGAATGGCCGGACCGGGCGCGAAATAGTCGGCCGACGGATACCACATCTGCGTGATCGGATGATCGATCCAGCTGATGCCGCCGAAGATCTGCGGGCCGTTCGTGTTGTTCGGGCCGCGCAGCGCTTCCCAGAACCGCGACTTCGCCTGCCAGCCCACCTTGCACGTCTTGGCGAACTCCACCGCGCCGACGGCCTTGACGTAGGCCGGGCTGAACGTTCCGGCGTCGATCAGCGTCTTGAGGATCGGCAGCGGAATCGTCGAGATGCAGTAGTCCGCCGTGATCGGCGCGCCGCTCGCGAACGTCACGGTCACGCCCTGGTCGCTGTTGACGATGCGCCTCGCCTCGATCCTCGTTCTGACGATGCCGCCGAGTTTCGCGTGCAGCGCATCGACGATCTTGCGCATGCCGCCGACCGGATGAAACAGCGTCGTCTGCCAGAGATAGTCTTCGGCCTGATAGAAGCGGTGCTTCCAGAAGGTCGACTTCAGCAGCTGGTCGAGCGCGAGCTTCGGCATCACCTTGCCGGGGCTTTCGACGCCCGGATCTTCGATGTACCCGCTGCGCGACGAGCCGTTGTAGACGTAGCCGCTGTCCTTGCTCACGTTGCCGAACGTCTCGAGGAGGCTCAGGAGCGCGGTGCGATCGGCTTCGCTCAGCGTGTCGTCGAGACAGTGCTTGTTGACGGCCTTGGCGAGCAGTTCCGCGATGTAGCCGCGCGTGTCGTTCGCGAGCTGGCGGTTCTTGACGTATTTGCCGCCGAACGCGTCCTTCGTCTGGAAGTGATTCGCGCGCGTTTCCATGATGTACGGCTGCAGCGGCACCTTGAGTTCGTGGCACAGCTCAAGGAGCGCGATGTGGTGATACGGAATGCGGCCGCAGCCGGCCTCGAAATACTGCGTATCGGGGCTGCCGTCGAACTTGCATTCCTGGTCGGCGCGACCCTTCTGGCGAATGACGTTGCGCGAGTCGACCTTCGCCGTGCTGACCGTGAAGTTGCGACCGCCGACGCGATCGCTCGCTTCGCACACGACGACCGAATAGCCGGCTTCCCGAAGCCGCAGCGCGGCGGTGAGGCCCGCGACGCCGGCGCCGAGCACGACCACCGTCTTGCCCTTGCCGGGATTGCCCGACGTGTCGGGCGGCCCGGCGAACGCGTCGGGCACCGCGAGCATGCCCAGCACGACCATCGTCTCATACACCGCCGCGGCCCCGCCCGCGGCACCGACCATTTCCAGAAACTGCCGGCGTGTGACTGGCTTGCTTTCCTCGTTCATGGCCCGACTCCCCTGTGCGCGATCCCGGTCCGGGATCGATAGACGCGAGCATAACTCACAAAAGAAATAGTGCACGAATTGCAAAGCGGAGAACGGGGCGAACGCCTATCGTGCCGGGCGCCGGACTTCTCCCTCCGCCGCACCGCGGACGTGCGAGGCACCGGACTTCTCGCTCTCCCCCGCAGGCCCGCGGGGGAGAGGGAGTCGCCTTCGGTTACACTTCGGGCGTTATTCCCGACCGGCTATCGCGCTCCGCATGCTCACCCCCGCCGAATGGCAAGCCTTGGCGCTCAGCCTGCGCATCGCGCTGATCAGCGTCGCCGTGGCCCTGCCCTTCGCGCTGGCGCTGGGCTATGCGATGTCGCGCGCGCGGTTTCCGGGCAAGTCGCTCGTCGAGGCGTTCCTGAACCTGCCGCTGATCCTGCCGCCCGTCGTCACCGGCTACGCGCTGCTCGTGACGTTCGGCGCGCGCGGCACCGCCGGGCGCTGGCTCGCCGAATTCGGCATCGTGTTCTCGTTCCGCTGGACCGGTGCGGCGCTCGCCGCCGCCGTGATGAGCTTTCCGCTGCTCGTGATCTCGGTGCGCGCCGGCTTCGACGCGGTCGACCGGCGCCTCGAAGCCGCCGCGGAATCGCTCGGCGCGGGCGCCTGGCGGCGCTTCGCCACGGTCACGCTGCCGCTGTCGCTGCGCAGCGTTCTGGCCGGGTGCGTGCTCGCGTTCGCGCGCGCGTTCGGCGAATTCGGCGCGACCATCAGCTTCGTCGGCAGCATCCCCGGCGAAACGCGCACGCTGTCGATCGCGATCTGGGAGCTGCTCAACCAGCCCGGCGGCGAAGCCGGTCTCGGCCGGCTCGTCTGGGCCGCGTTTGGCGTCGCCGTGGCGGCGTCGCTCGCCGCCGCGCTGCTGCGGCCTCGCAACGGCGCCGGAGAACGCGATGCTTGATCTTGCGATCGCCTGGCGCACGCGCGACTTCGATCTCGACGTGACGATCGCGTCGACCGCGCGGCATCTGGCGCTGTTCGGCCCGTCGGGCAGCGGCAAGACCAGTTGCCTGCTCGCCATCGCCGGCCTGCGCCGCCCCGACCGCGGACGCATCGCGCTCGACGGCCGCGTGCTGTTCGACACCGCCGCCGGCATCGACGTGCCGGCCGCCGAACGCGGGCTCGGCGTCGTCTTCCAGGACGGCCGCCTTTTTCCACATCTGCGCGTCCGCGACAATCTCGCCTACGGCCGCCGCGCCCGCACCGGCAGCGACGCCATCGACGTCGACACCGCGGTGCAGCTGCTCGGGCTCGCCGACCTGCTCGGTCGCTGGCCGGCGTCGCTGTCCGGCGGCGAAGCGCGTCGCGTCGCGATCGGCCGCGCGCTGCTCGCCCGACCGCGCGCGCTCCTGCTCGACGAACCGCTGGTCGGCCTGCACCGCGAGGCGCGTGCGCAGGTGCTCGCGTACCTCACGCGCCTCAACGCCGAGCTTGCGATTCCGACGCTGCTCGTGAGCCATCAGCCCGAGGAAGTGATCGCGCTCGCGCAGGAAGTGGTGCTGCTCGATGACGGCGCAGCACGCGATCTGGTGACCCGCGAACAATTCGCGAGACGCATGCCGCCGGCACATGCGTAGCGGCTCGGCTATTCCGGGAATGCGGACTGCCGTCCTGCGGCGGTCAACAAGCTGCCGCTAGGATTCCTGATCGCCGCTCACCGGCGTATCGGCAGGCAATCCTTTCTGCCAATCGGCATAGGTTTGCGCGGTACCTTTGAGTTGCCACGAGAGTCGCCCGTTGTCGGGCCGCCCCAGTACGACGGCCGACGCCGCGCTCGGACTACCCATCGGGGCGTTATGCGCGAATTCGAAGTTTCCGGCACTGTCCGGCCGGAGCACGCCCGATTCGATCAGCGCTTGTCGAAGATTCCGATAGCTGTGGTCCTCGCCGATCCAAACCGGCCTCGCCTTTGAGCCCTTGAGCACGACGAACTGCCGACCGATCTCCCGCGCCGTTGCCTGCAGGCTGTGCTTGGCGCTCACGAGTTCGAAGATAGGCGCATTTTCAGCAGCCTGCTGTTCGGCCAGCAACTCCATCGCGACTCTTTCGCGGCAAGCGTGTGGGTCATACAAGGCGGCTTCCTGTGGCATGGCTTCGCGGCTTCGACACGGCGCGGCCCCAGCGGATTGTTTGCTTATTTCGGATAGTTAAGGAAGCAACGTCTATATGTCCAGCGACCTTTTTTGGCAACGCAGCACACGACAGGCATAAAGCGGGCGCGGGCGCGCCCCGGTCGAGGAATTCGCGGCCTTGCGCCAACCGGGCGGCGCATCGGCGATACGATTCGCCGCATCGTCGGCGACAGGGCGCACGGCGTGGCTATAGTGAACCGCCGACCTTCACGAGCCACGTCATGCGCCGTCTCGCCTTCGTCCTCCTCGTCTTCGTCCTGCCCGCGCACGGCCGCGAACCGGCCATCGTCGACGCGCGGCAGGCGCACGCGCTGTTCGATCGCGGCGCCGTCTTCGTCGACGTGCGCAAGGCCAACGCCTACGACGCCGGGCACGTGCCGCGCGCGCGATCGCTCGTTGCCGGCTACGCCGCGTTCACCGATCGCGCGACCGACAACCTGCTCGCGCCGGCCGCCGCAGCCGAAACGATCTCGGCGCTCGGCGTCGCGCTCGACGGCGCGCCGCTCGTCGTCTACGGCGCGCGCGGATCGTCGACGCCGTACTACGTCGCGTTCGCGCTGGCGTACTACGGCGCGCGCGACGTCGCCGTGTTCGCCGACGGCATCGAGGCGTGGAACGCCGCGGCGCTGCCGGTGTCGACCGAAGTCGCCACGCCCGAGCGCACCGCCGTGAAGATTCGCGACGTGCGCGACGAGATGCTGATCGACCTGCGGCAGCTGCAGGCGCGCCGTCGCAAGCACGACGTGCAGCTCGTCGATGCGCGTTCGCCGGCGGAATTCCGCGGCGAGTCGCGCGGCGGCTGGCGCGGCGGACATCTGCCGGGCGCGGTGAACATCCCGTTCCAGTCGCTGCGCGAGACGGAACCCGACGCCGACGCGAAGACGGCGTCGCTCGCGCTGCGGCCGCGCGCCCAACTCGAGGCGCTGTTCGCGGGTCTCGACCCGCGCAAGGAAACGGTGGTCTACTGCCAGTCCGGCGGACGTTCGGCCGCGACGTACGTCGTGCTGCGCGACCTCGGCTTCCGCAACGTGCGCATGTACGACGGCAGCTGGCGCGAGTATTCGAACCGGCTCGACCTGCCGGCCGAAGACGTCACGTACTTCGACGCCGACGGCGCGGCCGACGAGATCGACAAGCTCAAGGCGCGTATCGAGGCGCTGGAAAAACGGCTCGACACCGCGCCGAAAAGCTAGCCGGTATACGGCCCTTTCACTTCGACCCACCCCAAACGCGGCTCCGGCGCTGCGGCGACCGGTGGATTCGCATGATTTGGAATCCGCCACGGAGCGCGCCCGTGTTTCCACTGGTCCGCAGTGACGCAACCCGGATGCTTGCGACCGATGTCCGTCGCTGAACGGTCAGTGGTCGTCGGCTTGCTGCTGATCCTCATGGCGCTCGCCGGCACGCTGCTGGGCCGCCTGCCGCTGAGCAGCGCGATGGTCTACCTCGTGCTCGGATGCCTGCTCGGTTCCCTGGGGTGCCAATGTCCCGCACCCCGACCCGACAACGAATGTGATCGTCCTGGAGCGGATCGCGGAAGTCGCTCATTCTTGCGTCGACCGATCCGGTACTCGCGACCGACATTCAGTCCGATCTCGGCGCGAAGTCCGATCGCCAGGGTTTCAGCCTGCTGATCGGCTGGTTCGGCATTCGCGGGATCGGTTCGATCTTCTACCTGCTGCTGGCCCCGCGGTACGGCGTCGCCAGCGACATCGCCGAGACGATCGTATCGCTGACGACGTGGACCGTGGCTGCGTCGATCGTCACGCACGGCCTGACGGCGCAGCCGTTGATGCGCCGGTACCACGCACGGCGCGAGCGCGACACGAACCGGTCGTGATCGTGCGTACGATCGATGTGCCGCGCGGTTGCTATGTGCGTCAGCGTACCGAGGAAGGTCCCGGGTACGTGTATGGTGCGGTTCTACACGGCGCGTTCCACGCGACCGCCTGGCGAGACGACAACGTCATGCTGCACAAGAGCCTGGTACTGCTGATCATCTCGCTCATCGCGACGATACTCGGCCTGAGCGATTTCGGTGCCGTCGTCGGCGGCGCGGCCAAGGCGCTTTTCGTCGTTACCCTCGTCTTCTTCTTTGCCTCGCTCAGCCTCGGCAGGCCGCGCGTCGCCAAGCCCAAGGTGCCGGCCTAGAAATTCCGTCGGCATCGCCGGCGGAACGGCCTGCGCCACACCCTCATTGCAACGACCGGGTGCCGCAACAGCACCGCATGTCCGTGCGTCCCGCGAACGAGCGGTGCACGCGTGCTCGCGGTGCGGTCGCGCCTCGCACGAAGAACGATTTCGACGGCATCGCCGGCGCGGAACGCCGCGTCAACTCCCTGGCTTTGCGTGCTACGGCATCGACGCGGCTTTCATCCGCGCAGCTTTGCCGCCTTCCCCCTCGATCATGGATATACAAATGAACAAGACTCTCCGCACCACGATACTCACTGGCGCCGTCGCATTGGCGCTCGGCAGTTTCAACATCGGCGCCGCGGCCGATCCGACCTCGCACGAGGCCAGGAGCGAGAAGTATTCCGACGCGCGTCGTGAAGCCCAGATCCAGACGGGTTTGAGCATGAACCCGCATCTTCGAAACTTCGATCTCGCCGTCGCCGTCGACGGCAACAAGGCCGTACTCAGCGGCAGCGTGGAAGACGGCATCGCCAAGGATCTGGCCGAGCAGATCGCCCAGGGCGCGGACGGCATCAAGCACGTCGACAACCGCATCGTCGTCGATGCCGACTACCGGCGTCCGGTGAACGGCACCGGCGAACGTTCCTTCGGCGAAAAAGCGAGCGATTCCACGATCTCCGCATCGGTGAAGTCCAGGCTCCTGTGGAATACGCATACCGACGGCCTCGACATCTTCGTCGACGTGGTCAACGGCAAGGTGACGCTGACAGGAACGGCAGGCACCGCCGCCGAGAAGGATCTGGCCGGGCGCGTCGCCGTGAGCACGCAGGGCGTCGTCGGCGTGATCAACAAGATCGCGCTCACCGGTCGGATGGACGCGGCGACGCGCGCCAAGGCGGCGAACGCGAGAGCCGAACAGCCGCTGTCGGACTCGTGGATCACTTCCAAGGTCAACATGTCGCTGATGTTCACGCGCGGCGTCGAGAGCTTTCACATCACCGTGACGACGCTCGACGGCGTGGTGTCGCTCAACGGCGTCGTCGACAGCACGGCCGAACGCGAACTCGCCGTCCGCGTCACCCAGGACGTGCGCGGGGTCAAGAAGGTGGAAGCCCGCGGTCTGACGGTCGGCTAGACCCGCGCGGATCCCTCGAGGCAGGTTGCCCGACAGCCGGCCTCGGCGCACCGGCTTGATTGTCCGCACAGTGTTCGTTACCGAACGGAGCGCGGTATCCGCTTGCGCTAACGTCATATCGAACATCGCACCATCCGCAATGCCGAACCTGCAAGGTTCGGCATTGCGCACGGAGCGAAAGCGCTTGAGCGAAAGGAGTATTGAAATTACATTGGGAACATTGTTACTGATCGTCGTGGTGGCGCTCCTGATCGGAGCGATCCCCAACTGGCCCCATAGCAAGAACTGGGGTTACGGACCCAGCACAGGTCTGAGCGTCGTGTTGCTGCTCGTGATCGTGCTGGTGGCGCTGGGTCGCGTGTAGCCGTCGGCAAGCGCCGACGCGAGCGAGCCGGCTTCGGGAAAATCGCGGCCGGCTCCCGCGGCTCGATTTCACCGCTCGCAGGAGGTCCAAGTGCCCGGCACCCGGTCTCCGACATCGACCAATCGTTTGCTGGACGGACTACCGGGAAGAGATCGACGCCGGATGCTGGCCTGCTGCGACGAGGTCGAGCTTTCGTCCGAACACGTTCTGCACACGGCCGGAGACCCGTTGCGTCACGTCTATTTCCCGATCGACGCGCTGATCTCGCTCGTGACGCCGCTGGAACACAGCTTCGGTCTGGAGGTGGCGCTGGTCGGCGATGAAGGCATGGTGGGCGTGTCGTCGCTGCTCGGCGTTTCCGAATCGCCTCTGCGCCATCTGGTTCAAGCCTCGGGCCGCGCCTTGCGCATTGACGCGCTGTCGTTGCAGCGCGAGCTGGATCGCGGCCCCGCGGTGCGACGCCGGCTCAATCGCTATCTGTACGTGAAGATGCACCAGATGGCGCAAGCGGCGGCCTGTGCGCGGTTCCATCGGGTGGAAGAGCGGCTGGCGCGCTGGCTGTTGACGACTCACGATCGCGCGCATTCCGACGACTTCTGCGCGACACATGTGTTTCTCGCCCATATGCTGGGGGCGCGTCGCGTCGGGATCACCAAGGCCGCGACGTCGCTGCAGCGGCGATCGGTCATTCACTACAGCCGCGGACACATCTGGATTCTCGACCGGTCCGCCCTGGAAGCCGGCTCCTGCGGCTGCTATGTCGCCGCCAAGACCTTGTATGAGCGCGCCCTGGGCTAGCCAGCCCATCGGGCTGCAGACGGCTTCGGCCTAATGTTAGAAATACGTCGCACAATTCCAATGCTGTCGCAACGCCCCCCGATCGCGCCTGGCTTCTGCGACCCGGCGTCAATTCCGCATGGGCGATGGCGCCCTCCGGCTTGCGAAGGAGCGCATTCGCATCGGCAACGGCGACTATTTCAGATGGGCGCTGACCGCGCGCGCCCAGGGACCGACAACACGCACCGCCTGTCGAAGTTCCGCCGGCGTTACGCCGAAATACGTCGACCAGTATTGCAGCTGATCTTCCCTCGTCACGTCGATACGCTTGCCCTGGAGCGTCTCGACTTCGGGCTTGTTGTTTTCACTCGACAGTTCGACGGCGCTCTTCGGCGGCTCGCCGCTGTCGTTCACATGATCCAACGGCGTGAGACCGGGCGCGTTCGCCGCCTCGTCGGGGGGCGCTTCCAATAGCTCTTCATCATGACGGACTCCTCGAATGCCGCAAGCTGCGTCGCTCCGATTCGCGGAGAAAGTCGCATGCCGGCGAGGAGACTGCTCCCGCGCGGCTCTCGCGTCTGTTCGCCAGCGCACCGATGGGCGCCGCGCGAAAACAACGGCAATGGCCGACGCGGCCGCGTTTGCGATCCGAGCCCAACAGGCGACGTTCAATCGGCTACGCGCCGGCAAGCCATTCCGCAACGGTTTCGAAAACGACGCCCGCCCGCTCGCGATGCGGCACGTGACCGCAGCCCTCGAGAACGACCGCTCGCGCCGGCCCCGCCGCGAGCGACGCGATGCGCCGCGGATGTTCGACCGAGCCGTACTCGTCGAGATCGCCGTGCAGCGCGAGTACGCGGCATCGCACGCGGCGCAGGTCGTCGTCGAGGTTCCACTGCGCGAAGTCGGGCGCGAGCCATGTGTCGATCCACGCGCTCAGCACCCACGGCGCCTTGTCGTCGTGATACTTGCGCAAGCGGTCGACCTGCCCTTCTCGCGCAAACGCCTGCTTCGCATCGAGAATGCCGCGCACCGTGCGGTCTTCGACGAACGCCTGCGCCGATTCGGTGATCAGCGCGTCGCACGCGTCGGCGAAGTGCGCGGCGCACGCGACGGCCATGCCGCCGCCGACGCTGTGGCCGAACAGCACGAAACGATCGAGCCGCAACGCGTCGCGCAGCGCCGCGAACGACGTGCGCGCCTCGTTGCGGACGAACCCGGCGTCGAGCGTGCCCGGATGCGGATCGGACTGACCGAAGCCGAGGCGGTCGTAGGCGACGACCGTACGACCGGTCGCGCGCGCGAGCTGCTCGGGAAAGTCGCGCCACAGCTCGACGCAGCCGAGCGAGTCGTGCAGCAGCACGATCGGGACGTCGGCGGTGTCATCAGCATCGGGATCGCGCCAGCGGCGCACGAAGAGCCGGCCGTCCGGCGCGGCGATACGCATGTCTTCGCAAAGCAGGTGCATCGGTATTCTCGAGCGGCGGGCAGACCGGCGACGGGAAAATATCGCGCCGGCGTCAGAGGATAGCCTGCAAGCCCTTGTCGGCGATGATGTTGAGCAGTTTGAGCGCCGGCCCCGTGGGGTGAGTTTCGCCCTGCTCCCACTTGCGCACCGTCGAAGCCGTGGTGTGCAGGTGCAGCGCGAACACCGGCTGGCTGAACTTCAAGGTTTCGCGCAGGCGCCGGATGTCGGCGGCGCTGAACGCCCGCACCGGCGGCGGGCAGATCGTGTCGAACTCGCGCATCGTCACCTTGCCGATCGCGCCGGCTTCGTGAAGCGCGGCCAGATCGTCACGCAAAGAATCGATAATCTTGCTCACAACACACCTCCAATAGCACGCCTGACTGCAGGGCTTTCGCCAAGGCATCTCCGGACAGTTCCAGGAACACCTTGCCGGCGAACTGCAGTGCCTTCGTTTCGTTCTGCGTGATGTCCGCCTGGTCGTTTTTTGCGAACCCGTGCAGGAACACGTAGCGGTTGCCGATTCGGGCCGACAGCAGCGTGCGATAGCCGCCGCTTTTTCCGCCGCCGGGTCTGGCGATCCGCATCTTGTAGAGAAACCCGCCGAGATCCGCGTCGATCAGGCCGCGCTCCATGTCCGTGACCGCTTTGCACAATGCGGCATCGGGCAATCGCTCGCCCGCCTGCCACCGTGCGAAGTCCTTTCGTTTGATGATGCGCATTGCTCTTTCTCCGAACCATACCCGAAACGGGCATACTTGCCAACAGGCAAAGAAACGCCTTGCCGGGCGGCACTCGACCGGACGGTCGGAACGGCGGCGCGGCGCGGGGCAGACGAGGTTTTCTTTGGCCGTTGATCGAGCGGAGACGCGTTCCCGTTTCGGGCGTCGGTCGGCGATCGAGCGCGGGCTGCGTGGTCGAATCTATCGACGACCCGAGCCCTGCGATATTGGATTTCGTCGCGATGTTTGCTGCGAAAATTCGGAGTGTTGCGTGGAACCCGGCGAGCAAGATGTCGCCTTCAATGCTGAGCTTTGGCTTCTCTCTTTGCCCGTCGTTCCAGCGCAAGCTCACTGCTATCCGGAATATTTTTGAAGGACAGCGGAAAACCGGCATCCTGTTTGATTTATCGGCCTGCACGACGGGGCGCGACTTGTCCTGCGATCCTCGCTGGGCCTCACGGCAACGACGAAAACCAAAACTCGACGAGATCCTGCGCGTCGCCCCCATCCCGACCTTCTCCCCCAACGCGGTTGGGGGAGAAGGAGCCGAGGATTCAAGCGTCGCGGCGCTTGAGCCCTCTCCTCCAAGCTTGCTTGGGGGAGAGGGTCGGGAGAGGGGGCGACGCCGAGGTCTTCGTTGTTCTTGCAGAAACATACACTCGCCGGCACTGCGAACATCTATTCCGAACAGCAGCGAGCGCAAGCTGGAGTGACGGCGGTGTCGATCGGCTTTTCGTCAACCCGTCCCGAGGCTATCGAGATACGCACAAAACATATCCGCCATGGCATCCGAGTAAGCCGCGATTTCGGCGGCCGTCCGCGGACTCTCCGAAAAACTTTTCCCCACCGACGCCAGCGTCGTCGTGATCAGATCGCCGACCAGTTCGCGCGTCGCTTCCGACGCCTCGGGCAGCACCTCTTCGAGAAACGCCACGAACGCCCGATCCGCCGACGATTTGGCCTCCTGCGCTTCGGGCGCGTCGCGGTACAGCGGCGCGGCGTCGTCGAGCGCCACGCGCATCTGCGCTTCGTCGCATTCGGACCGGACGAACGCGTGCACCAGCACGCGCAATCGTTCCAATGGTGGTTTTTCCACATCTTCAAGAATGTCGCTCAAGAGTTCCGACGTCTGGCGCCATTCATCGCTCTGCAGCCGGAACAGGATCGCCGCCTTGTTCGGAAAGTACTGGTACAGCGACCCCACGCTGACGCCGGCTTTCTCGGCCACGCGCGCCGTCGTGAAGCGTTGCGCGCCTTCCTTCGCCAGAACCTGAGCCGCGGCTTCGAGGATCACGGCCATCAGCTCGTTCGAGCGGGCCTGCTTCGGTTGTTTCCGTAGCGAAATCGCGGGTTTGCGGCGGTCGTTCATGAGCGTTCCCGAATGCGAATAGCGAATGTGACGAATTCGTCGCATTCTACGCCGGACGCAAAACCCGCGCACCGGAGACCCGCATGACCACCCTCACCGCCGCCCCGATCGCCCCCTTGCTCGACCGATTGTTCGACGAAGCCGCCGCCGCGTCGCCGATGTCGAATCCCGCCGTCGCCGCGCTGTCGCGCGACGAACGCGAGCGCCTGATGCGCAGCAAGACCGAGTATCTCGACTACTACGCGCGCATGAAGGATCTGCCGCTGCCCGTCTCGCGCGAAACCGGCCTCTTGCTCTACATGCTCGCGCGCAACAGCCGTGCGCGTTCGATCGTCGAGTTCGGCACGTCGTTCGGCGTTTCCACGCTGTACCTCGCCGCCGCGCTGCGCGACAACGGCGGCGGGCGCGTGATCACGACGGAATTCGAACCGTCCAAGATCGCCCGGGCGCACGAGAACCTGACCGCCGGCGGCGTCATGGACCTCGTGGACATCCGCGAAGGCGAAGCGCTGCAGACGCTGCGCAACGGCCTGCCCGATACGATCGACCTCTTGCTGCTCGACGGCGCCAAGGCGCTGTATCCGGAAATCCTCGGTCTCGTGGAAAGCCGTCTGCGCCCCGGCGCGCTCGTCGTCGCCGACAACGCCGACTATAGTCCCGACTACCTCGCGCACGTGCGCGATCCCGCGAACGGCTACCTGTCCGTGCCGTTCGCCGAAGACGTCGAGCTGTCGATGCGGCTCGCCTGACGCGCCCGCCGCCGCTGCCGAACGGCTCTCATCCCTGAATATTCAACAGAGGTTTCAACCATGCACGTATTCGTTACCGGCGCCACCGGCTGGGTCGGCTCGGCCGTCGTCGAAGATCTGCTGCGGGCGGGCCACGCCGTCACGGGCCTTGCGCGCAGCGACGACAAGGCCGCCGCGCTTGCGGCGACCGGCGCGCGCGTCGTCCGCGGCACGCTCGACGATCTCGACGTGTTGCGGAACGCCGCGTCGGCGGCCGATGCCGTGGTCCACACCGCGTTCAACCACGATTTCTCGAAGTTCGCCGCGAACGCCGCGCAGGATCGCCTCGCGATCGAAACGCTCGGCAACGCGCTCGAAGGCTCGCAACGTCCGCTGCTGGTCACGTCGGGCCTCGCGCGCATCGCACAGGGCCGCGCCGCGACCGAGCACGACGTGCCCGGCCCGGCATCGCCGCGGCAATCCGAAACCGCGGCGCAACTACTGGCCGAGCGCGGTGTACGCGTCGCGACGATCCGGCTCGCACCGTCGGTGCACGGCGTCGGCGACTACGGGTTCGTGCCGCTGCTGATTCGTCTGGCGCGCGAGAAGGGCGTGTCGGCTTACATCGGCGACGGTACGAACCGCTGGGCCGGCGTGCACCGGTCGGACGCCGCGCGCGTCTACCGGCTCGCGCTCGAGCACGGCGTGGCCGATCCGGTCTATCACGCGGTCGCGGACGAAGGCGTCGCGTTCAAGGCCATCGCCGAAACGATCGGCCGCCGGCTCGGCCTGCCGGTCGAATCGCGCGCGCCGGAACACTTCGGCTGGTTCGCGAACTTCGCCGGCGCGGACATGTGGGCGTCAAGTGCGAAGACGCGCGCACGCCTGCGCTGGGAGCCGGTCGGGCCGGATCTGCTGGCCGATCTGGATCAGGCGGGCTACTACGCCGGTTCGTCGATCTGAGCGACGATGTGTCGGATGTCGGAACGCTGACGACGATACGCGTGCCTGACGCCTTGAGCTAAGCTCGACGCATGCGTTTCAATGATCAGATTCCACAATGACACAACGCCGCCGCAACCTCGCCACGTTCGCACTGCTGATTCCGATACCGGGCATCGCATCGGCGAACGTCGGCGTTCCCCTGCTCGCGTTCGCGTGGCCGGTGCACTGGCTTGCGCTGCTCCCGATCGTGGCGCTCGAAGCGGCGCTCGTCGCGCGCGCGATCGGCCTGCCGTATCGCGAACTCGTCTGGCCGGTCGCGAAAGCCAATCTGTGGTCGTCACTCGTCGGCGTTCCGGTCGCGTGGCTGGCGATGCTCGCGTTGCAGTTTCTCGTCGTCTATGGCGTGTTCGTGCTCTCGCCCGAAACGCTCCAGACATCGAGAATCCCGCTTCCGCTGTTTCCTTTCACAGTCGCATGGCTCGTCGACGTCAGCACATGGAACGTCTACGCAGCGTTCGTCGTGCTTGCGATTCCGATGTGCATCGCCTCGATCGTCGTCGAGCGCTGGTGGCTCTCGATCTCGCTGCCGTTCAGCGATCGCGCCGCCATGCGTTCCGGCGTTCGCACGGCAAACATCGTGAGCTACGTTCTGATGACCGCCGCCGCGCTCGCGTATCCGCTGCTGGCGTAGGCCGTCGCTCGCGCGACCACCGCACGCGGCAACGCCGCGCGCGGCCGCCGCATCGCCCTCAGGGACAACCCGCGCCGCTTTCGAACCCGCTCGCAAACAGCACGTCGCTCTCCACTGCGTTGAACTCGTACGCGCCGAGATCCGCCGCCGCGCCGGCCACGCGCCCGTAGCCGCGCTGGTCGGTCGCGGGCGTACACGCGCCGGACGCCGCATCGATCGCGGGACTCGCCGCGCCGAGCGCCCTCGTCGGCGTCGGCCCGCCGTTGTCGGCGAGCGGGGCGAGCTGCGGATCGGCCGTCGACGTGAACGCCGGCAGCGCCGGTGCGAGTCCGGCCGCGAACGACGTCATCACGATGTTGCCGCCGGACGCCACGGTCGTCGCCGTAGACACGTTCGGCAGCGGGCCGATCGCGGCATCGGGCTTGTCGACGACGAGGTCGTACAGGCCGGTCGAGTTCGACACGATGCTGTTCTCGATCGCGAGCGCCGCGCTGGTGCTGCCGGTGCTCGCCGCGCCGTTGTACGCGAACGAGTAAATCGCGCCGCCGGCGCCGGTGCCGCTGCCGCCCCCGCCTCCACCGCCCGTGGCGACGTTGCCGGCGAGCGTCGAGTAGCGAACCGTCAGCGCGCCGTTGAGATTGAACACCGCGCCGCCGAAACCGGCGCCGCCCTTGCCTTCGTTCGACGGTGTGGTTCCGTTGCCCGAACGACCGCCGGCGGCCGTGTTGCCGGTCAGCGTGCTGTTGACGATGACGAGGTCGCCGCCGTGGTTGAAGATCGCGCCGCCCATGCCGCCACCGCCGCCGCCGACCGCGCCCTCTTGGCCGTGCCCCGCGCCGCCGCCGACGCCGCCGGCCGAATTGGCGCCGGCACCGCCGCCACCGCCGAAGCCACCCTTGCCGCCGCGAAACGCGTTGCCGCCGCCGCCGCCAAAACCGCCGCCGCCGGCCGCGACCGACGATCCGGAGCCCGCACCGCCGCCGCCAACGCCGCCGCCACCGCCGCCGCCGTACACCGCGCTTCTGCCGAACGCACCGCCGCCGGGCTGGAGGGACGCGCCGGCACGGGCGCTCATCCCGCCGGCGCCGCCGCCGAAGCCGCCACCGCCGCCGGCGTTGTAGTAGATCGAATCGTCGCCGCTGCCGCCGCCACCGCCGCCGCCGTTGCCGGCGAGGCCGGGCGCGCTGCTCGGCGTGTTGTAGCTGCCCGCGCCGGCCATGCCGTTGGCGATGCCGCCGCCCGCGCCGCCGTCGCCGGTGGCGAGAATGCCGTCTTCGCCGCGGTCGCTCGTGCCGAGCGGCACTGCGCCGCCCATGCCCGCATCGCCGCCCATGCCGCCGCCGCTGCTGCTGACGCCGGACGCCGTGCTGCCGCCCGTGGCGCGGTTGTCGGTCAGCGTGACGCCGTCGAGCGTCAGCGCGCCCTGGCTGTAGATCGCGCCGCCGAGACCGGCGCCGCCACCGCCGCCCGCGCCGTCGCCGCCGCGCTGGCGTCCGCCTGTCAGCGTGAGATGGCGCAACGTGAGCGCACCGCGACCCGGCGTGTTGTAGCCGGGCGTCGCACTGCTCGCCGCGTCGGCGCCGACGAAGAAAAAGCGCAGTCGCGGCGATGCACCGAGCGTCACCGACAACGTCGCGCCGTTGCCGTCGATCGTGATGGCGCTGGCGATCGGCGGCAGCGCGTTCGGGCCGTACCAGAAATTGTCGGGCGCATCGGTGTTGAACGCGATCGCGGCGCCGGCCGGCAGCGCGATCGTGTTCGCGCCGGCGATCGCGCCGGTGCAGGTGCCGACGCCAATCGCCGTCGCCGCGGACAGCGACAGCGGCTCCGCGGTGGTCGCCCCCGCGGGCGTGGCATTGGTCGGATTGTTCGCGCGGTTCGCCGCGTAGATCGCCTGCGCGAGCGTGCAGGTGCTCGCCGACGACGCGCCGGTGTCGGTCACGACGATCGCGGCGTGGGCGGTTGAGGCGACGAGGAAACCGCAAGCCGCAAGGCCGCGAAAGCGGCGTGCGCCGACGCTCGCCGAATATGTGGAAAATGTCATGATGCTCCTTGTAGGCTGCGGACCGGCCCGCGCCGCGTTCGGACGGCGGCGCTGCGGACGTTTCAGTGTTCCGTTCGAACGACGAAGCGCGGCGAGTTGCGCCATCGGCCGTCCACGACCGTCCCATCCCAAGGAATCCCGCATGCAAGCTATCGGCTTCGGCTACAAAACCTCGTGGATCGCGGTACGCGACACGCCGCCCCGTGCGCTCGCCGCGGCGCTGCGCCTGGCCGACGTCGTGGAAACCGGCTGGGACGAAGGACTCGACGCCGCCGACGAACTCGGCGACGAGGCCGCGGCCCCGCTGTTCGTCATGGGTCCGGTCGACGGCTGGACGCTCGCGGCGAGCTTTCGCCTGAGCGAGGCGATCGAAGGATCGGGGCCGCCGCTGCGCGGGTTCCTCGCCACGCTGTCGGCCGCGCTCGACGGCGCCGAAGTGCAGTACTTCGCGACGCATCGCATCGTCGAGCAGCATGCGTGGGGATGCGCGAAGAACGGCAAGACGCTGCGCGCCTACGGGTTCGTCGGCGAATCGGGACGAACGCTGGAAAATTACGGCGAACCCACGACCGCCGAACGCGAACTCGGCTTCGATTTCTACGACGAGCGCATGTCGGGCGACCCGTCATGGGAAGACGACGTCCCGGTGCCGAACGAGGACGACGTCATGCGCCTGGCCGAACGCTGGAGCGTCGACCCGACGGCGCTCGGCGAGCGCGGGCTCGACGTGGCGCCGGGGCTGC
This sequence comes from Tahibacter soli, assembly GCF_025717065.2. GTDB lineage: Bacteria > Pseudomonadota > Gammaproteobacteria > Xanthomonadales > Rhodanobacteraceae > Tahibacter > Tahibacter soli. The sequence continues at coordinate 595,596 of NZ_JAOVZO020000020.1, forward strand.
TCGGCACGTTCGTCTTTTACGGCTTCGTGGAGCGCTGACGCGGCGAGTAGATGCCGGCAATTGTCGATCGATGCGCAGACTCCGGTACTCGCCCGGCTACCGGCGCGGCGCGTCATTCCCCGCCGGCCGCTCGAAACGCCGCTGCAGCTTCGCCAGCGCGACGGCCGATTCGCGGCGGATGCGCAGCCGCCCGAACACCCCATCGACCACGCGCAGCCACCACGGCCGCACCGTGTAGTCGAGCGTGCGCGTGAACACCGTGCCCTCGCCGCTCGCGGCGAAGTCGTAGCGCAGGCGTACGCGGCTGCCGTCGTCCATCGTCGCGGCGGCTTCCCAGTAGTCCGGCCGCCGCGCGTCGACGACGCGCCAGTGCAGGCGGCGCCGGAATCCGGCCGTGCGGATGTTCTCGTCGAACGTCGCATCCTTCGGCTGCGACACGCGCGCGTCGGGCACCGTGCCGAGCGACGCGGCGTGCCACTCGTGCCAGCAGGCGGGCACGGTGAGGTAGTCGTAGGCGTCCTGCGGCGTCGCCGCGAGCGGCGTATGAGACGTGTGCGACGGCATGATTCGGCTCCGTGTGTGCGCGTTCAGGGCTTGCGCGGTTCTTCGGGTTCCCAGTGCAGCGTGCCGCGCAGCCAGTCGGTCAGCGGAAACACGAGATTGAAATTGCGCGCCTGCATCAGGTCGCGTCGATGATGCAATTGGTGCAAACGCCGCATTTGCCGCAACCACGGCAGTCGCGCGACCGGATGTTCGTTCGGCAGGTGCTCGCAGGCGTGGAAAATCTCGTACGTGAGATACCCGCCGAGCAGCGTCGCGCAGAACAGCGCAGCGACGTCGGCATCGAACCACGCGATCGCGTAGTACGCCGGCACGAGCCCCGCGCAGAACAGCACGATCAGCCACGCCGGAAAGAAGATCACGCGCCAGTCGCGCGCCTGTTCGTACGGCATCCGTGCGGCGTCGAAGAAGCTGTGGTGGTCGCCGGTGTGGCGCTTGTAGAACAGCCCGCCGATGCCGCGCTGCTTGTGGTGCCCGAACGCGCGATGCACCGTGTACTCGCCCCAGTTGAACACGACGATGCCGACGGGAATCGCGAGCCATTCCCACACGCGCACGTCGTCGAGGCTGCCGATCAGCACCGCGAGCGCCGCAACGCCGAACGCCAGCACGAAGCCGCCGTGCAGCCACGCGTTGTACCAGCGGCTGATGCCGGCGCGGTAGCGCGTGCGGAACGCTTCGGTGTCGTGAGTCATCGCGGATTTCCGTGTTGCGTGCGGCGTCGATGATGCGCCGCGCCGGCGCCGGTCGCATTGACCGTCGCGCATCGCGGCATTGACATTTCGCGCCAACGGGATTGTTCTTGCGGACATGCTGGAAGCACGCACCGTCTCGAATCCGTACGTCCGCACGCTGCTCGGCGTACTCGACGCGCAAGGCGTCGACGTGCCCGCGTTGCGCGCGTCGCTGCGGCTCGACGACGCGGCGCTCGACGATCCGAACGGCCGCATCGCGCCGGAACTCGTGCACCGCATCTGGGAACGCGGTCTCGCCGTAACCTGCGATCCGCTGCTCGGCCTCAAGGTGGCCGCGGCGGCGCGACCGTCGACGTTCCGCGCGCTCGGCCTCGCGGCCGCGACCAGCGCATCGTTGCAGGCCGCGCTCGCATTGATGCTGCGCTACTACCGCCTCGTCAGCGAATCGGGCGCGCTCACGGCGCAGCGCGACGCGAACGGCGACACCGCGATCGTCTACACCGAACAACTGCGGCGCGTGCGGCTGCTGCCGCAACAGGTGGAAGCGATCGTCGGCGGCATCCTCGTGATGGCGCGCGGCCTCGCCGAACGCACGTTCGCGCCGACGCACGTCGCGTTCGCGCATGCGCCGCAGGGCGATGCGAAAACCTATCGGCGATTCTTCGACTGCGACGTGCGGTTCGACGCGCCGGCGAACGTGCTGCGACTGCCGGCAGCCGAAATGGCGCGGCGACTGCCGCAGGCCGACGCCGAACTGCATCGCGTGCATCGCGAACTGCTCGACCGGCAGCTCGCCGGCTTGCCGCAGGCAGGATCGGTCGCGGCGTTCGCACGGCAATGGCTGACGGCGCGCGTCAGCGGCGCGATGCGCGTGGACGATCTCGCGAGCGCGATCGGCATGAGCGTGCGCGCGCTGCAGCGGCAGTTGCATCACGAAGGCGCGAGCTGGACGGCGCTGGTCGACGCGGCGCGGCAGGACGCGCTGAAGACGCTGCTGCGCGAAGGCGCGTCGCTCGAAGAAGCGGCGCAGCGGATGGGTTATCACGATGCGAGCAGTCTGAGCCGCGCGGCGAAACGGTGGCTGGGCGTGGCGCCGGGGGAATGGCGGGCGGCGTCGGGTCGCGATGGGTAGTCAGCAACGCGGCTGGCGGGTTTTGGCGGGTATTTGGCGTCACCGACAAAGCCCGATCGCCGCTACGGTGCTCGCGACGGCAACAGGAGACGAGCATGTCGTTCAGAGCGTGGAGAGCGCATAGGCAACTGTCGCAGGAACGCGTCGCGGACATCAGCGGGTTGAGCCTGAGAACGGTGCAGCGCCTCGATGCGGGGCACCGCGTGAGCTATGCGTCGCTGCGGGCGCTGGCGGCGGCGTTCGACGGCGACGTCGATGCGCTGGAGCGGGAGCTTTACGCCGTGAACAAGCCGACCGACGATTTCGTCGAGATGCCGAGATGGGTGCGGCTGCTCGATGACACGCGGCGGTTCGGCGGGGCGGGGTTGAGTCGGCGAGATGCGTATTGGGTCGAGGCGTTTTGCATTGCATGCGCTGCGATGGCGTTCGTGGTCTCCCTGCTGGCGGTATCCGCATCGGCAGCGCAGGCGGCGCGCGCGGGGGCCTTCGTCGCACTGGCATGCGGATATCTGGTGTCGGTGTTCGTGCGCATCGGCGACGCCTGCCGGCGTTGGCCGGACGCCGATGGCGCTTCGTCGGAGCTACCGCAACTCCCTCGGACCTGGTCAGGCCATTTCGCCGGATACGCCTATCTCGTCGGAGCGGGACTGGTTGGCGCGTTGATGTTCTATTGGCTCGTGCTCTGATTCGACATCGCGCTATCGGCGTCGGAAGGACCGCTTTCGACCCGAAGCGAACAGCCCGGCTCAATGATCGTCGGCTTCCGCCAGCGACCATCCGAGCGCAAGCAGCGACATCGCGCCCATCGCCCCCAGCGTGACGAGGGTCGACGTAGACCATTCACCGGCGAGCCACGCCTGCCACGCCGCGCTCCACAGCGGCGAGGCGAACAGGCTGAGCGCGCACAGGACGGCGCCGGCAACTACGCCCGCCACCAGCGGCCACGCGGAGCGGCGGCGGCGGGGCGGCAGTTGCCGCATCACGCGGTCGCTGAAGCCGGCGTCCGGTGCGGGGCCGTCGAACGACTGTCTGAGCAGTGCCTCGATGTCGTCATCGTCGATCGGGTTCATGGAACGCTCTCCTCGCCGGCGGCATGTTGCCACGCCGACAGCCATGTCTTGAGTTTCGCCTTGCCGCGCGTCGCATGGGTCTTTACGGTGCCGAGCGGCATTGCGAGCACATACGCCGCTTCGTCGTGGCTCAGCCCCAATTGCACACAATGCAACAATACCGTTTGTTCCGCCGCCGACAGGTGCCGCATGGCCCGCGCCAGGTCCATGCGCAGATCCATCGCATGGGCGGGCGCCGGCAGCAGTTCCATCCCCTCGTCCTGCGCATCGCGGGCCGCCCACGATTTCGTGCGGCACATCTGCAGAAAACAGGCGTAGGCGATGCGATGCAGCCATGTGGAAAAACGTGCCTCGCTGCGGAACTGGTCGAGCTTGCGCCATGCCAGCAGGAACGTCTCCTGCGCCAGGTCGTCGGCCGCCGCGTGGTCGCCGTGCAGGAGACGGCACAACTGCGCGCGCACCATGCCTTGATGTCGACGCACGAGTTGTTCGAACGCGCGGCGGTCGTCACCCAGCAGGGCGCGCGCGACCAGCGCCTGGTCGATGCGCGCCTCGGCGGCGCTGTCAGCCACGCCCGTCACCGCGGCGGTTCAACCACCAGCTGGCGAGATAGCCCAGGCCCGTCGTCAGCGGCAGCAGGCCGAGGCCCCACAGTTCGCGCACGCTGTGGCCGTTGTCGAACTCGCCCGGCAGGACGAGCAGCGTCAGCATCACGCCGATGCCGCCGCCGATGAGCACCAGCGCGCGGCGGCGTTCGGAATAGGCGATCTGCGGCTCGACCAGCAACTGCGGCGGCAGCTCCACGCCTTTGTCGGCCAGTTGCATCAGCGCCTGGTAGCGCGCCTGCGTTTGCCGGTAGCGGTAGCGCAAAACCGTCAGGACGATCAGCACCGGGGCCGCCATCACGACCAGCGGGATCAAAAAGAAAAGGGATTCCATCAGCGTGCTCCGGAAGAGGTTTGTGGCGCGTCCGATCCGGCGTCGCGGATCGGACGCATGCCGACTGTTTAGGGTTTCGCGCCTTGCACGGCAAGCAGGTCGGCGATGCGCTCGGCCAGCATCCACGTCTGCGAGGGGCCTTGATTGCTCGTCAGCGCGACGGCGGCGTTGGCGTTCCAGACCATCTGCAGGTTCGCCGTCGTGCCCTCGATACCGCCGCTGTGGCCGCGAATGGGACTGCCGTGCGAGAGGCGATCGCCGAATCCGGCGGCATAGCCGCCGGGGCCGGCAGGCACCTGGTCTTCGAACATCTTGTCGAGCGTTGCCGGTTTGACCAGCCTGCCGTCGCGCAGCGCGGCGGCGAAACGCAGCAGGTCGGCGTTGTTGGAATAGCCGCCGCCCGCCGGGCTGCCCTTGACGCCCAGTTTCAACCAGTCGGCCTTCCATTCGCTGGAAAAAATCCCGTCGTGGAAATATCCCACGGCCAGCTTGGGGGTGACGTCGTCCAGACGGTCGAAGCCGCTGGCCTGCATGCCGGCCGGCGCGAATACGCGGCGCCGGATGTAGTCGAAGTAGTTCTCGTGCGAGACGTTTTCGATGATGCGGCCGAGCAGCACGTAGCCGGCATTGCTGTAGCTCCATTCCTTGCCGGGCTCGCCCGCCTTCGGCTGCCGGGCGATGAGATCCAGGTAGTCGACCGGATCGACGAAATCGTCGCGGCGCTGGAAATATTCCGGAACCATGAAGTCGCCCAGGCCCGCCGTGTGATGCAGCAGCTGCCACACCGTGATCGCCTTCGCGGCCCCGCGGTCCGGGTATTCGGGCACGAGCTGCGCCAGCGTCGCGTCCCACGACAGCTTGCCGGCTTCGACGAGCTGGGCGATCGCCACCGCCGTGAACATCTTCCCGATCGATGCAATGTGGAATTTAGTCTGCCCGTCGATCGGCACGGCAAAACGGCGGTCGGCCATGCCGCGGCATTCGTCGAACACGGTTTCGGCGCGAACGGCGACCGTGACGCAACCGGAGAAATCGGACGTGCGCACGAGGCGGTCGAGCGTGCCGCGGATGAGCCGCGCCATTTCGGTATGCGATACCGCGGCTTTCGGCCAGTCGGCGTACAGCGCGGGATCGTCCATCGGCGCGATACCCGCCTGCGCCAGCTGCGTCGGACGCTCGGGATCGGCCGTCAGAAACAGCACGCCCAACTGCCCGGAGCGGCGCGCCTTGACCACCATTTGAAGCACCCCGGGCCGGCGCGGATCGGTGCGCACGTCGAACAGATCGACGCCGCCGCTGTCTTTCGCCGCGGAACCGAGGTTCGCGACGAAATCGGCGTTTTCCTCCGACGGGATCGCAGACGACAGAATCCCGGTCGCCCACTGCCGAATGTCGGCGGGACTGTCGGCGTTGATGTGACGAATCACCTGCGCGCCCAGCTGGCCCACGGGCGTATCCGGGAAGGCAACGGCTTTGGCCGCTGCGATGCCCGGTACAGGGCATAGCCATGCGCCCGTGGCCAAGAGGGCGCAAATCAGCGGGGTTCTGCGTATGCGCGTGCGAAACGGAATCGAAGCATTCATCGGTGCGTCCTTGTGGCAACCCGGTGCATCCGCCCGGAGGCAGATGGACGGCGGAACCGGAAGGGCTGCGGGCTCGCAGCGCTTGCGGCGTTCGGACATTGGATGCGTCGATCAGCGGGATCGGATTCAGCGGAGGTCGGGCCGGCGGATCGCGGGGAATGCGGAGCGATGGTGCGATGTCGGAATGGCGCCAGTGGCCGCGACGAAGACCTGGCCCGCGGACGGGAGTGCCACGCGACACGGGTTGCGGCAAACGCCGGGGACGTCGTACGTTTGAACCTGTCAACGCGGCCGGCGCGGACCTGCAAGCGTCTTCCCGCCGCCCCGCCGGCTGAATCGGAGAAGGCCATTGATCGAGCTTCCCGTCAGAGACCCGTGCGACCTGTGCGAAGGAATGGCCGGTCGCGAAGAACGCTGGGCGATCATCGATGAAAGCGAACATACGCTCACCGTGATCAATCCGTGGCAATTCGAAGTCGGCCAATGCTGCGTCATCACGCGCCGGCATGTCGCGACGCTGCTCGATCTTTCTCGCGAGGAATGCGCGACGGTGCTGGCCTCGGCCAAGCGAGTCGCGGAAGCGCTCGTCAAGACTTACGAGCCCCTCGGAATACTGACCTTTCAGAACAACGGGGTCTACAGCGGACAGGAAACCCCGCACTTCCATTTCCATGTCGTGCCCCGGCAGAAGGGGAGCGATTGGGGCATAGGCCCGCCGCAACTCGCGACGTTCGACGGCGCCGGACGCCAAAGAGGTACGCCGCACGATCCCGGCGGAGATGTGCAGCGTCGCGAGCGGGTTCAGGTCTCTGCCAGGCAGCTGGCTGAAACCGCGAATCGCATTCGGTCGAATCTGCCGAAGTAACCGGCTCTGTATCGCTCCACGATCAAGGCCGCGATTCGTCCCGTGCCGGTGCGCCGGCCTGTAGCGGATGCGGTATAACTCCGTCGCGTCCGATGTCGGCGCTTTCCGCTGCCGAATACACCCCGCCTTGCCCTCGCCCGGAGTCTCCAATGGCCGAGACCAAAACCAAACCCACGGCCGTGAGCGTCGACGACTATCTCGCGTCCCGCGCCAGTGCCGAACAACTGGCGGACTGCAAGGCCCTCATGGCCATCTGCAAGCGCGTGACGAAGCAGTCGCCGAAGATGTGGGGGCCGAGCATCGTCGGCTACGGCTCGTACTCTTACCGCTACGACAGCGGCCACTCGGGCGAGATGTGCATCATCGGCTTCGCCGTGCGCGGCAGGGAACTCGTCGTCTACATCGTGTCGGATACCCCCGAACAGGCCGCCCTCCTCGCCAGGCTCGGGAAGCACAAGATGGGCAAGGCGTGCCTGTACTTCAAACGCCTCGCGGACATCGACGTCAAGGTGTTGGAAGCGCTGATCGCCGGGTCGGTCGCCGAGGTCAAACGCCGGTATCCGTAGCGCGGCACGCGTGATTCTCGTTCGACGTCCGGCGAGTTCGACGCCGGGCGTTCCTGATCCGCGCTCGCCCGAGTCATCCCGCACAACCCGAGCGAGACGATCGTCGCGTCGCCTCGCCGCTTCCATCGCATCACCCCGCCTCGCATCCCGTCCGGCGCAAGCCCGGCAACGCGCGCGGCTGCCCGATTGACAACCTACCTACTGGTAGGCAGACTAAACTTCCCTCTACCGGACAAATCCCCATGGGCATCTCTCCGCTGGGCTGGCTGCACACGCTGGGCAGCCTTCCCGCCATTCCGCTCGCCGCGTACATGCTGGTCAAGCACGGGCGCATCGCGCCGCAAACCAACGCCGGACGTGCGTACTTCTGGTTCATGCTGCTGGGCGTGCTCACGATCTATCCGATCGCGCATCAGCCCGTAAGCTCAATCGTCGCGACCGTCACGCTCGTCGTGCTGCTGCTGGGATACGGTATCTCGCGAGGGTTCGCGGCGAAGGGATGGGCGAAGTACGTCGAAACGATCTGCCTGAGCATCAGCGTCTTCCTGCTGATGGTGCCCACCGTCACCGAGAGCCTGCGCCGGCTGCCCGTCGGCAACCCGCTGGTGACCGACCTGAAGGACCCGCTTTTGCTCGGCGCGCAGGGCGCGCTATTTTTGGCGCTGATCGTCGGCATCCCTTTGCAGATGCGGGCGCTGTACCGGCGCAAAGCCATTCCCGGCGAGGCAGGCAGTTGATGGCGACATCCCGATCCGATCCGCAGGCGCCGTATTCGCCGAAGGCGCAGGAGATCATCGCGCGAACGAACGAGCTGCTCGCATCGGGCGGCTACAACGGCTTCAGTTACGCCGATATCGCCGAGCTGGTCGATGTCAGGAAGGCGAGCATCCATCATCACTTTCCGGCGAAGGCGGATCTGGTGAAGGCAACGGTCGCCCTGCACCGCGATGCGACGCGGCGCGGCCTTGCGTCGCTCGACGCGGCCAAGGCCGATCCTTTCGAACGCCTCGTTGCCTATTGCCGCTACTGGGCGGAATGCATCGAAAAATCCAGTCCTCCCATTTGCATCTGTGCGCTGCTCGCGGCGGAACTGCCGGCCGTTCCGGCCGAGGTCGCGAGCGAAGTGCGGGGGCATTTCGAGGATCTCCATGCGTGGATCGCCTCGACGCTGGAACAGGGGCACTCGACCGGCAGCCTGCGACTGACCGACGATGCGTCGGCCGACGCTGCCGTCTTCATGGCGTCGATACACGGCGCGATGCTGTCCGCCCGCGCCGCCGGCGACGCCTCGCTGTTCTGGACGATCGCGAAGCTGTCTACCGAGCGTCTGAAGGCGGCATAGACCGCGTTGACTCGCCCTCACCCGCGCTCGCAGACTCCGGCAGCCCGGCAATCCCGCCGGCGCGCAGGCTCCACGCAGGAGACGACGATGGCAAAGATCACCGGAATCGGCGGCGTGTTCTTCAAGAGCAGGGGCGACCGCGCCGCGCTCGCACAGTGGTATCGCAAGCATCTCGGCATGGAACTGTCGGACTTCGGCGGCGCCGTGCTGCGCTGGCCCGACGACAAGGCCGAAGACGGCGGCCTCACCGTGTGGCACGTCGCCGGCAGCGACAGCCAGTGGTTCAGCCCGAGCGATTCGTCGTTCATGATCAACTATCGCGTCGACGACCTCGACGCGCTGATCGCGCAACTGCGCGCGGACGGCGTGACCGTCGTCGGCGGCGCGGAGTCGCACGAGAACGGCAAGTTCGCGTGGATCATGGATCCGGACGGCAACAAAGTGGAACTTTGGGAACCGATGCTGTGGGATGCCAAGAACAAAGGCGCCTGAAGCCCTTCTCTTGCCCGAATCGCCCGGCTTTTCACAGACACCCGGTGCACGCGTGACGCAGCAGGTCCGCCCGACGGAAGGCGGACCTCGAGCCATCGCGAGAAAACCGCCGTCGGTTCTGCCGATCTGCCGACAGCGGGCGAAATCCACGCGTTTCAAAAGCCACAAAGCGCGTCAGACACCCTTCCCTGCGCGCGCCGCGAGCAGCTGCATCTCCCACGCGAAAGCGACGCCACTAGCGCCGCCGTGCGCGCCGAGCACGTCGGCCAGGCCGGCCGCCGTTTCCTCGCGCGCCCAGTCGCGCTGCCATTCGCCCATCACGGCCATCCAGGTGATCGGCACGGCGCCGGCCGCCGCCATGCGGCGCACCGCCATGTCGTGCGCTTCGGCCGAGACGCCGCCCGACGCGTCGGTGACGACGAACACGTCGTAGCCCTCGCCCAGCGCCTGGATCGCCGGCATCGCGAGGCAGATCTCGGTCCACAGCGCGGCGAGCACGAGCTGCCTGCGCCCGGTCTTCTTCACCGCCGCGACCACGCGTTCGTCCTGCCACGTGTTGATGAACGTGCGGTCGATCGGCTTCTGCTCGGGAAACACGTCCTGCAGTCCCTTGATCAGATAGCCGCCGCGTTCTTCGATCACCGTAGTGAGGATCGTCGGCACGCCGAACACTTTCGCGGTCTTGGCGAGGCCGACGACGTTGTTCACGATCATCGCCGGTTCGTGGCTGTTGAGGTTCGTGAACTGGTACGGCTGATGGTCGATCAGCACGAGGACGCTGTCTTCCGGGCGAAGCAGCGCATCAAGACCGGTCTTGGGGGTCTTGGACATGGGAACGCTCCTTGGATGGCGGCGCGTCAGGCGCCGGTGGGGTCGAGGAAAACGTGGAGGACGCGGATGCGGTCGCCTTCGAACTGCGCGACGTCGGTGCCGGTGACGGCAACCGGACCGTCGGGCGGTCCGGCTCGCCATTGCAGACGCGCAGCGCCGTGGTGACCGACGGCCGGACCGGCCGCACGGAAGACGAATCCGGGCGGCAGGCTCGCGAGTAGTTCGGTAACGGCCGCGCTGATCGCGGCATGGCCGACGGCGGAGGCATGCGGCTCGTGCAGCACGGCGTCTTGTGCGTACAACTCGCGGATCGCCGCGATACGCCGCGCGGCGTCGCGCTCGCCGAACACTTTGGTGAGATTCGCCTGCATCGGGCCGTCGTAGTCGATCATCGTGCGCCTTCCGGGATCGGATTCCGGACGGGCCGCGCATCGATGCTCGCTGTATTCGCTGGCCGTTCCGGTCGAACGAATATGCGCCCCCATTCGACACAAGGCACTGTTCGATCCTGCGTTCGGCAGTTCGAATCCGCTGCGCGATCGCTCAGCTTTTTCGATCGCGCCGCCATGCGGCGGGCGTCGCGCCGACGAGCCTGCGGAACGTTCGGCCGAAGTGCACCGCGTCGGCAAAGCCGGTCCGTTCGGCCACCTCTTCGAGCGAAGCCTGCGTGTCGACCAGCAGCGCCTGCGCGCGCCGGATGCGCGCGTCGAGCTGCCAGCGATACGGCGCCATGCCGGTCGACGCCTTGAACGCGCGGCTGAAGTGCGACTGCGACAGCCCCGCCAGTTCGGCCAGCCGCGCGAGTTCGACGCGTCCGGGCAGGTGCGCGTCGAGATATTCGACCACGCGCCGCAGTTGCCACGCGGCGAGGCCCTGGACGACCGCCGTCGACTCCGGCGTGGCGGCGAACAGGCGCGCGACGATGGCGGCGGTCAGGCCGTCGCCGTAGAGCTGCGTCGACGGGTCGGGATCGTTCACGGCATCGGCGAGCAGGCGCACGAGGGTCCACAGGCGATCGTCGGCAAAGCGCATGCGCGGCGTTGCGATCGCGTCGGCGTCGAGTTCGGCGGCCAGCCGTTCGCGCAGCGTCGCGAGGTCGAAGAGCAGCGTGGCGTCCTTGACGAAGCGCGCGTCGGCGCTGTAGCCCCACAACTCCAGGCCTGCCGGCGCGACGAACATGTGCCGGGGCTTGTGATCGACCGCGCAAGGCAGGTTTTCGCGCAGCCGCGGTTCGCAGGGACTGCCGACCTCTTCCAGCACGACGTTGAGGCGCGCGTGCGTCTCGTAACCCATGTGATGGAGCACGCGGCCAGCGCAGCGGTATTCGCAGGCGTCGACGCCGACGCCGTTCCACGCGCGCTGCATGAGCGAAAGGCTCAGCACGTTCTCGGGCAATGGCGGCGGATGGTCGACTCGGGGTTGCACGGACGGGAACTCCTCAAGAAGGGCGTCACGCGGCGCAGGCGTTGAAGCACCGGCGTCCAATGTACGCCGGCTCGATTCCATGAGCGACGGATGCCTTGGGAAAACGCTGTTTCCGTCGGCAGCACAATCGCGGCCAGACAGTGATGCACAGGCCGGCCTGACGCCGACGGGCGCAACTGTTCACTTGTCCAGTTCAGACACAATGGAATGACGCGTGCGCGATCGGCTGCGACGCGAGACCGAGGCGTCGTCATGCCCCAGGTCCGTTGACTTCGGTCGCGGGCAGCGCATGATCGGCGATCTTGACCGTGCGGTGTGGGTGCGCGCGGTCATTCGTTCAGGGGACGCCCGCCGATCTTGCCGACCGAAGGTTCCTGACATGCCGCTACCGCATCGCAACACGCTCGCCCTGGCCGTTCTTGCACTTCTCTCCAATGCCGCATCCGCCGCAGACCTCGCTTCCTTGCCGCGCGGCGACGTGGCCGCCGCCGTCGCGCGCGGCGCCACCGTCGTGCACGACTACGGCACGTTCGCGTGGATCCGCAACAGCGGCGCCGGCGTCGACGAGGCCGCCGCTTTTTCGCTAGACCTCGGCGGTCGCGTCTTCGACCCGCTGACCGACGCCACGGCGCGCGCAAGCGTGTACGGCAAGGACCGCGCGTTGCGCATGGTGCAGTTCGACGGGCCGATCCGCGCCGAGTGGCTGGCCGCGCTCGCGGCCGACGGCGCGGCGCCGGTGCAGTACATCGCGCCGTTCACCTACGTGGTGTGGGCCGACGCCGCATCGCTGCAGCGCGCGCAACGCACGAGCGCCGTGCGCTGGACCGGCGATTTCCTGCCCGAATACAAGACCGCGAACGTCGCCGACGGCGTCAGCCGCAACGAGACCGAATGGCACGCGATGGTCTATCGCGGCGCGGGGCTCGACGCGACGGCGCTGCGCGCGAGCGGTGCGAGCGTCACCGCGCGCGCGCAGATCGACGCGCAGTTCGACATCGTCATGCTGCAGGCGAACGCCGCGGCCATCGCGAGCCTCGCGCAGATGCCGGGGATCTATGCGATCGAACCGGTGCCGCGCGACGGCGGCCTGCGCGGCGAGCTGGCGCAGCAGATCACCGCGAACAACCTCGGGCCCACGAACCTGCCGGTGCCGGGCTATCTCGCGTGGCTGACGACCGTCGGCATCAACGGCGCGGGCGTGAAGATCGCGAACGTCGACGGCGGCATCTTCGACACGCATCCCGACCTCGTCGGCCGCATGCTGCCCTGCGTCGGCGATACCTGCGGCAACGCGGCGACCGACGCGCACGGCACGCATACCGCCGCGATCATGGCCGGCGACGGCAGTTCGGGCGTCAACGACGCGAACGGCTTCCGCCGCGGTCTCGGCATGGCGCCGGGCGCGAGTCTGATCGAACAGGTATACAGTCCCACATTTACCCAGGCCGGCGGCATGCTCAAGCTGATGCGCCAGTCGCAGGACAACGGCGCGTATCTCTCGGGCAACAGCTGGGGTCCGGCGGCGACGCCGCGCGGCTACGACGCCGATACGCGCCAGGTCGACGTCGGCTCGCGCGACACCAAGCCCGACATCGCCGGCGACCAGCCGCTCACCTACGTGCTGTCGATCATGAACGGCAACGGCGGCACGAGTTCGCAAGGCACGCCGGACGAAGCCAAGAACGTGATCACGGTCGGCTCGACCAAGGCGCAGACCTCGGCCGGCGCGGCCATCGCCGCGTTCGACGATATTTCCTCGAACAGCGCGCACGGCCCGGCGCTCGACGGCCGCCGCATTCCGCATCTCGTCGCGCCCGGGTGCTCGGTCGACTCGGCCGCGAGCGCGACGGGCTACCAGACGATGTGTGGCACGAGCATGGCGTCGCCGCAGGTCAGCGGCGCGGTCGCGCTGTTCGTGCAGTACTACCGCACGACGCACGCCGGCGCGACGCCGAGCGCGGCGCTGACCAAGGCGGCGCTCGTCGCATCGACGAAGGACCTGTCGGGCAAGCTCGACGCCGACGGCGGCACGCTCGGCCATCGCCCCGACAGCAAGCAGGGCTGGGGCCGCCTGCGCAGCGACTGGCTGATCAATCCGTCGGCGCCGGTGCTGTACTTCGACCAGGACACGCGCACGTTCGACAACACCGGCGAGGACTGGACCACCACGGTCGCGCCGTCCGATCCGGCCAAGCCCGTGCAGCTCGTGCTGACGTACAGCGATGCGCCGGGCCACGGTCTCGGCGGCACGACGCCGGCGTGGAACAACGATCTCGATCTCGAAGTGACGGCCGGCGCGGCGGTGTATCGCGGCAACGTGTTCGCCGCGAGCGGCTACAGCGCGAGCGGCGGCACCGCCGACGACCGCAACAACATCGAGTCGGTGGTCTTCGATCCGGCGGTATCGTCCGCGGCCGGCGCGCTGACGGTGCGCGTGGTCGCCAAGAACCTGACGTCCGACGCGCTGCCGAACCGCACCGGCGCGACCGACCAGGATTTCGCGCTGGTCTGCGTCAACTGCGTCTCGCAGCCCGACTACACGGTGACGACGCCGACGCTCGCGCAAGAGGTCTGCACGACCACGACGACGACGGCGAACTATCCGGTGCAGGTCGGTGCGCTGATGGGCTACAGCGATCCGGTCGCGCTGTCGCTGGAAAACCTGCCGGCCGGTGCGGCGGGCTCCGTCACGCCGAACTCGGTCGTGCCGCCGGGCGCCGCCGCGATCGCGCTGAGCCAGCTCGGCAGCGTGGCGCCGGGCAGCTACACGTTCGCACTGAAGGCGAACTCGACGTCCGGCATCCGTTCGCGCGATCTCGCGCTGACGCTCGCGAACGCCGTGCCGGCGGCGACGCCGCTGACGGCGCCGGCCGACAACGCGCCGAACGTCGCGCTGAAGCCGACGTTCACGTGGACGGCCTCGGCACAGGACGACGAATACGTGCTCGAAGTCGCGACCGACGCGGCGTTCGCGCAAATCGTCTACACGTATACCGGCACGGCGACGAGCGCGACGCCGACGACCGACCTTGCGAGCAGCACGACGTACTGGTGGCGCGTCCGGCCGAGCAACGTCTGCGGCGCGGGCGCGCCGTCGGCCGTGCGCACGTTCAACACGCTCGCGGCGCCCGGCGACTGCGGCCTCGGCACGGTCGCGACGACGGTGTTCTCGGACAATGTCGACAACGGCGTCGGCGGCTGGACCACGACGGCCGGCACGGGTTCGGCGCAATGGGCGATCAGCACGGCGCGGCCGTACGGGGGCACGGGCAGCGCGTGGCTCGCGCAGGACGTGACGACGACGTCCGACCAGCGCCTGACCTCGCCGACGATCGCGCTGCCGACGGGCCAGAGCCCGCTGACGCTGCAGTTCCAGAGCGACCAGACGATGGAAACGCGCACCGGCGGATGCTGGGACGGCGGGTTCCTCGAAATCTCGACCGACGGCACGACGTTCACCGCGATACCGAGTGCGGCGATGCAGACCGACCCGTACGACGGCACGCTCGGCAGCGGCAACCCGGCGGAGGGGAAACCGGCTTGGTGCGGCGACCCGCAGGCGTATCTGCGCTCGGTGGTGGCGCTCGACGCGTACGCCGGGCAGTCGGTGAAGCTGCGCTTCCGCATGACGACGGACGGCTCGCAGGGCCGGATGCCGCACGGCTGGTACGTCGACGACATCAAGGTGCAGGGCTGCGGCGCGCCGCCGCCGGATGCGATTTTCGCGAATGGGTTCGAGTGACGGCGTAGCGAACTCGTAGCCTCTCGCCCGATCACACAACAACGAAGGCGGACACGTCGCCCCCTCACCCAACCCTCTCCCCCAAACAGCGTTTGGGGGAGAGGGCTATGCATGGCGTAACTTGACGTCTACGTGGTTACGTCGCGCAAAAAGGCTGGATACCGGCCTTCGCCGGTATGACGGCTCCGTAGAAGCGCCACCCGTTGCCGTTGCCGTTGCTGTTGCCGTTGCTGTTGGTGTTGCCGTTGCTTCTGGCGGCAGGAAGCCGCCCGCTCTACCCGGGGCCCCGTCGGTCGCGGCGAGATTGCGGAGGAAAAGCCCGCGCAGCGGGTGCGCACAGGATGTGCGCAGTTCGTTGACGGGCCATGGATGGCCCATCAACGAACCCCGGAGCGATCTCGCGGAGTTTGCGGGCACGGATGCCCGCAAACCGCGGCCGTCGGGGTGCCCTTGGAGGGTGCAGGGAGGGGTTGGGCAAGCAACCTCTCCTTGCCCGCTCGCGGCAGCGAGCGGAACGCTTTGTCTAAAGCCGGGCAAAAGCGACAAAGCGACAATCAAGAGCTGGATCCCAGCTTTCGCTGGGATGACGAGCAAGTGCTCGCTCGCGGCAGCGAGCGGAACGCTTTGTCTGAAGCAGTGAAAAAGCGACAATCAAGAGCCGGATCCCAGCTTTCGCTGGGATGACGAGCAAGTGCTCGCTCGCGGCAGCGAGCGAAACGCCTGCTCAAAGTCGAACGCTAGCTACAAAGCGACAAATATCAAATTGGCAACCCCACGTTGTGCGCCAGCCTCACCAGCGCATAAGCCAATATCCCCGAAATCGGAATCGTCAGTATCCACGCCCACACCATGCGCTCGACGACCGTCCACTTGATGGCGTTCAGGCGCTTGGCCGCGCCCACGCCCATGATCGCCGCCGAGATGTTGTGCGTCGTGGAAACCGGAATGCCCATCGACGAGGCGGTGAGGATCATCGTCGCCGACGCCGACTCCGCCGCGAAACCGTGCACCGGGTGCAGCTTTACGAGCTTGTGACCCAGCGTCTTGATGATGCGCCAGCCGCCCGCCGCCGTGCCGGCCGCCATGACGATCGCGCAGGTGAGCTTGATCCACAGCGCGATTTCGAACTGCTTGCCGGCTTCGGATTCGATGCGCAGGAAGTTGAGCCACTGAGGCATGCCGTCGAGCTGACCCGCCGCCGTCGCCGACGCAAGCGCCAGCGCGATGATGCCCATCGTCTTCTGCGCGTCGTTCGAGCCGTGCGCCCAGCCCATCGCGCTCGCCGAAACGATCTGCAGCTTGCCGAACAGCGCGTTGGCGAAGCGCGGCTTGCCGATCTGCTGCAGAAATCCCTGGCGGTCGGCCAGGAACGAGAAGATCGCAAACAGCGTACCCATGATCGCGATGCCGAGAATGAACCCCGCGAGCGGCGAGAGGATCATCGGTATCACCACTTTCGGCAGCAGGCCCTTGCCCTGCCACCAGTGCTCGCCGCCTGGGATGTTCCAGATGATCGCATCCCAGTTGTCGCCGGCCGCGGCGAACGCCGCGCCGACGAGGCCGCCCACGAGCGCGTGCGACGACGACGACGGCAGGCCCCACCACCAGGTGATGAGGTTCCAGATCACGCCGCCGAGCAGCGCGCAGATGATGATCATCGATCCGACGTTGACGACGCCGGTGTCGATCAGCCCCGACGCGATCGTCTTGGCCACCGCCGTGCCCCACAGCGCGCCGAGGAGGTTCATGCCGGCGGCCAGGATGACGGCCTGTCCCGGACTCAACACCTTCGTCGCGACGACGGTCGCGATCGAATTGGCGGTGTCGTGAAAGCCGTTGATGTATTCGAACAGGAGCGCGATGAGTACCACCGCGATAACGAGGGACAGTTCCACGCGGCGCCCCTTACGAGTTCTTGAGCACGATCGCGTAGACGACGTTGCCGGCGTCGCGGCAGCGGTCGATGGCTTTTTCGAGGATTTCGAACAAATCCTTGCGCAGCAGGAAGCGCACCGGATCGGCCTCGTTGCGGTACATGTCGCGGTACAGCTCGAGGATCAGGCGGTCGGCCTCGCTTTCGATGATCTGCAGGCGGTCGTTGAGATCCTTCATCGACTCGAGCTTCATCGAGCGCAGCTGGCCCACCATCTGTTGCAGCACTTCGCACGCCTTCTCGAGCATCGCCGCGCGCGAGGCGAAGTCGACGTCGCCCAGGCGGTCGCCGATCAGCGAATAGCGCTCGGCGAATTTCTCGATGACCTTCGGGATCTTGTACAGCGCGCTCGCGAGCGCTTCGATGTCTTCGCGCTCGAGCGCGGTGACGAACGTATTGACGAGCGACTGGCTGATTTCCGCGGAGATTTCCTTTTCGCGCTGGCGCGCCAGGCGGAACTCTTCGAGCGAGTTGTTGGCGCCCTTGCGGTCGAGGTAGTCGCGCAGCGCGGTCGCGCTGTTGCGCGCCGCGGCGGCGCTCGCCTCGAGCAGACCGTAGAACTTGTCGCCTTTGCCGAAAATCGTCTGGAGCGAGAACATGCGAGGGTCGCTTTGTGTCAGTTGTATTTCATTCATGTTACCGCACGCCCGGCACCGGACGGAAACCGGTCATGCCGGGCTGCTACACTGACCCTCCCTTGGCTGCCTGCCGCACGATGTCCACCGAAATACTGGTCGTTCTGCTCCTCACCCTCTTCAACGGCTTCTTCGTCCTGTCGGAGATGGCGGTCGTCACGGCGCGCAAATCGCGCCTCAAGCAGATGGCGGAAACCAGTACGCGTGCCCAGAACGCCCTGAAGCTGGCGCAGGATCCCGAACGGTTCCTCTCCACGGTCCAGGTCGGCATCACGCTGATCACGCTGGTCACCGGCCTGTACGGCGGCGCGGCGATCGGCGATCGCCTGGGCGTCGCGTTCCAGGGCTACGGCATGAAGCCCGAAGTGGCCGGCTGGGTCGGCATGGCCGTGAGCCTGTCGGTCATCACCTATGTGCAGATCATCTTCAGCGAGCTGATTCCCAAGCGCCTCGCGCTCGTCGCGCCCGAGCGCATCGCCGGATTCATCGCCGTGCCCATGCGCATCTTCGCGGCGATCGCGACGCCGTTCATCGCGGTGCTGGTGCATTCCACGCGCGTTTTCCTGCGCGTGCTGCGGCTCGACCGCGGCACACGCGATCCGGTGACCGAAGAGGAAATCCGCCTGCTCGTGGCCGAAAGCGCCGAGCAGGGCGTGATCGATTCGGACGAGCACAACATGGTCAACCGCGTGCTGCGCCTGGGCGATCGTTCGGTGGCGAGCCTGATGACGCCGCGCACCCGCATCGCATGGCTCGACGTGTCGGCGCCGCTCGCGGAAAACCTCGGCGTCATGCGCGACACGCCGTATTCGCGCTATCCGGTGTACCGCGGCAGCCAGAAGGACGTCGTCGGCATCCTGGAAACCAAGTCGCTGCTCGATTCGCTCGGCGCGCCGACGGTCGATCTGTTCAAGAAGCTGGTCAAGGCGATCTTCGTGCCGTCCACGGCGCGCGCGCTCGACGTGCTCGAAGAACTGCGCGAAGGGGAAGCCACGATGGCGCTCGTGGTCGACGAATACGGCGACGTCGAGGGCCTCGTGACGGTCAACGACGTGCTCGCGGCGGTGCTGGGCACCGTGGCGGCGTCGAGCGACGACGTCGGCGGCGCGCCGATCGTCAAGCGCGAGGACGGCAGCTACCTCGTCGACGGCGGACTCAATACCGACGACTTGCGCGAGCTCCTGGACATCTCGCAGCTGCCGAATGAGGAAGACCACGATTTTCGCACGGCCGCGGGCATGGTAATGGCGCAATTCGGCCGCATACCGCAGGTCGGCGAATCGTTCCGATGGCGCGGATTCCGTTTCGAGGTGGTCGATCTCGACGGGCCGCGCATCGACAAGCTGCTGATCGGGCGCGTCGACGCGCAGGTCAGCCACGACGCCGACAGCCCCGTCGCGTGACGCGCGCCACTTCGGACCACGGATGACCCGTCCCCACGAACCGCGAACGACCGACCTGATCCGCGACGCGCTGGCGCACAACACCGGCGACACGATCACGCTCGAGCAGTTTCTGGCGCCGCTGGAAACGCGCGCCTTCGGCTTTCTGCTCGTGCTGCTGGCGCTGCCGAACTTCATTCCGATTCCGATGGGCGCCGGCGGCGCCACGGGGTCGCTGGTCGTACTGATCGGCGTGCAGCTGCTGTGGGGCTTCGAGCGCCCGTGGCTGCCGAAATTCGCGCGCAACTACGGCTTCAAGCGCAGTTCGGTCGAGCATTTCGTCGAGCACATGGCGCCGCTGTTCAACCGGCTCGAGCGTGTCTGCAAGCCGCGGCTCGAACGCCTGACGCACAACCCGTACAGCCGCGTCAGCGGTTTTTTGCTGATCGTGCTCGGCGTGCTGCTCGCGCTGCCGATTCCGTTCACGAACTACCCGTTCGGCATGCTCGCGCTCTTGTGCGGGGTCGCGCTGATCGAGCACGACGGCGGGCTCATGGCGATCATGTGGGCGTCGATCGTCGCCTCGCTCGTGTTCGCCGCGAGCATCAGCAATGCGATGATTCTGGCGGTGAGGCATTTTCTGGGGTAGACGTACCCGCGCGACTCCATAGCCCTCTCCCCCAGGCAAGCTTGGGGGAGAGGGAGCAAAGCCCTCAGCGCTCTTTGGCCAACTTCGCCATCCGCTGCGCATCGCTCAGGATCCCCCGCAGCACCCGCAGCTCGCGCTCGTCCGGCTGCGCCCGCAGGAACAATTTGCGCAAGCGCAGAAGTATCGTCTGCGGCGAACGGCCTTTGTGGAATTCGATATCGTCGAGCGTCGCCGCCAGATGCGCGAAGAAGCCCTCCATCGCCGCGGCATCGGCCGGCGGATCGCTTTTCTTCGGCGGCGGCGCCACCGGATTGTCCAGGAGCGCCATGCGCGCCTCGTAGGCGAGCAGCTGCACCGCCTGCGCGAGATTGAGCGACGAAAAATCCGGCGCGGCCGGAATATGCACGGCGCCGTGGCATAGCGCGAGCTCGTCGTTTTCCAGTCCCGTGCGTTCGTTGCCGAACACGAACGCGACTTCGCCGTCGGCCTTCGCCGCATCGAGCGCGACCGGCGCCGCCTGCCGCGGCGTGTGCTCGGTCAGCGCGACGTTGCGCTGCCGCGCCGTGGCGCCGAGCACGAGCCGGCAGTCGGCGATCGCGCTCGCAAGGTCGGGCACCACGACGATTCGCGACAGCACGTCGTCGGCGCCCGCGGCCATCGCCGTGACGTCGTCGTGCGGATAGCGCTGCGGCGCGACGAGCACGAGCCGCGCAAAGCCCATCGTGCGGATCGCGCGCGCGGCCGAGCCGATGTTGCCGGGGTGCGAGGTGCGCACCAGGACGAAACGAAAGCGGTCGGCGAGCACGGCGTCGGGCATGGCGGAAGCATTGGCGGCGGGGGCGCAAGCATACGCCGTACGGCCGCCTGACGGTCCGGTATGCCGATTTGCGCTAGTACGCGCGAGGCCTGGGGGAAATAACGGTGGCACTCGACCAAACGGTGGCGTATTTTCCACACGCGCACGAGAGCCACAGGGGGCTGTCGCGATTCGATCGAACAGAGGCATCGGCGGCGCGGCGCGGCGCGGCCGGACCAAGGGGAAAACTACGTGCTCACCAGGAACCGCATTCTTCGCGGCGGCCTGACGTTCTGCGTCATGCTCGTCGTCGCCGTCGCCGGCAGTCTCGGCGCCACCGTGCAGGCGCAGGCGCCCGCGCCGTCGCTGCCCGGCCCGGCCGATCTGGAGCTGTCGCCGCTCGTCGCCGCGGCCGGCGAAACCTCGGGCGGCGTCAAGCCGACGCCGCAGCCGCGCCCGGCCGCCAATCCGCGATCGAGCGCGCCGAACGTGTTCTCGCGCGAGTTTCCGGCCGAAGTCGAGCCGAACGGAGTCCCAGCCACCGCGACGCCGCTGACGTTCAACGCCGGCGGCTACGTGCAGATCCAGGGCAACGTCTTCCCGGTCGCCGACGTCGACTGGTACAGCTTCACCGCGCAGGCCGGCGACCGCATCTACGCCGCCGCGATGACCAGCGCCACGGCGAGCACCAGCACGGACGCGCAACTGCGGGTGTTCGCGTCCGACGGCACGACGCTGATCGAGTTCGACGACGACGACGGCTCGTTCGGCACGCTGGCGCCGTCCATCGCCAACGCGACGCTGCCGACCGCAGGCACGTACTACCTGCAGGTCAAGCAGTTCGACGACACCAACACGATACGTCCGTATTTCCTGCATGCGCGCCTGCAGTCGGGCGCGCCGACGCCCGAAGTCGAGGCCAACGACACGCCGGCGACCGCCAATCCGCTGCCGGCGAACGGCTGGGTCAGCGGCACGCGCAATCCGGCCGCGGCGACCGAGCAGGACTGGTACAGCTTCACGGCGAATGCCGGCGACACGGTGTTCCTCAGCCTCGACGTCGACCCCGAGCGCGACAACGTGCAATGGGACGGCCGCCTCGGCATCGCCTTGTTCGGCGACGCGGGCAACCAGATTCTCGTGGTCAACGACGCCTCGACCGGTTCGGCGACGAACCCGCTGTCCGAAGCGATGTTCATGACGGTCAAGACGAGCGGCACGTATTTCGCGTTCGTCGACTCCGCTTCCGCCGCGGTCGGCGGTCCGACGGCGACGTATACGCTCAGCGTCAGCGTGGCCCCGCCGCCGACGCCGGAACCGACCTGCACGACCTACACCAGCACCGACGTGCCGAAGACGATCGGGCCGGGCACCGGCCTCGTCAGCTCGGTGATCACGGTGCCCGGCAATCCGGTCATTTCGGATGTCGACGTCGACATCGTGCTCAACCACGCGCTGATGCAGGACATCGACGCGCACCTGCGTTCGCCGGCCGGCAACGACATCGGCCTGTTCACCGACATCGGCGCCGCGGCGACGGGCGGTCAGCAGCAGATGGATGTCGTCTACGACGACGAAGCGGCGATAACGCCGACGTTCACCGCATTCAAGGGCACGCGGCTCAAGCCCGAATCGCCCTACCGCCTCTCCTGGCTCGACGGCGAAAACGCCGGCGGCACGTGGACGCTCGACCTGCGCGACGACGTCGCCGGCGCCAACGGCGGCACGCTGACGTCGTGGAGCCTGCGCATCTGCGAGGCGCCGCCGCCGCCGGCCTGCCCGCCGGGTTTCGGCCCGCAGACCGTGTACTCGACCGATTTCGAATCCGGCGCCGCGGGCTTCACGCACAGCGGCACGGCCGACGAATGGGAGCTCGGCCTGCCGGCGACCGTCGCGACGACGACGGCGACGCCGGTCGCGGCGTTCAACACCTGCGCGAGCGGCGTGAACTGCTGGAAGACCGATCTCGACAACACCTACGACGCGACGAGTTCGCAGGATCTCGTCTCGCCCGCGATCAATCTCGCCGGGTTGTCCGCGCCGGTGGTCGTGAGCTGGTCGCAGCGCTACCAGATGGAGACCGCGTCGAACGACCACTACAGCGTCGACTTCCGCCAGGTCGGCGGCGCGACGCCCGTGCGCATGTTCGAGTGGCTCGACGGCACGATGATCGACGCGGTGGGCAACCCGGCCGTGAACATCGGCGCCAGCGCCGGTTGGGGCCGCGTCAGCGCGCGCGCCGACGCGCTCGCGGGCCTGAACTCGGAACTCGTGTTCCATCTCGACTCGAACGGGACGGTCAACTACGGCGGAGCCGCCATCGACGACGTCACCGTCACCGCGTGCCGCGCGCTCGTCGCCGACCTCTCGATCACCAAGACCGACGGCGTGACGACCGTGACGCCGGGCGGCAGTGCGACCTACACGATCACCGCGTCGAACGCCGGCCCCGATCCCGTGACCGGCGCGACCGTCGCCGATACGTTCCCGGCCGTCGAAACCTGCACCTGGACGTGCGTCGGCGCGGGCGGCGGCACGTGCACGGCGGCGGGCTCGGGCAACATCAGCGACGCGACGAACCTGCCGGTCGGCGGCAGCGTCACGTATACGGCCACCTGCGCCGTCAACGCGAGCGCGACCGGCACGCTGTCGAACACCGCGACGGTGTCGTCTACGATCAGCGATCCGAATCCGGCGAACAACTCGGCGACCGATACCGACACGCTGACGCCGAACGCCGACCTCGCGATCACGAAGACCGACGGCGTGACGACCGCGACGCCCGGCGGCAGCGTGACGTACACGATCACCGCGTCGAACGCCGGCCTGAGCAACGCGCCGGGTTCGACGATCGCCGATACGTTCCCGGCGTCGCTCACGTGCACGTGGACGTGCGTCGGCGCCGGCGGCGGCACGTGCACGGCCGCGGGCAGCGGCAATATCAGCGACACGGCGAATCTGCCGGCGGGCGGCAGCGTCACCTACACTGCGACCTGCGCCGTCAGCGCGGCCGCGAGCGGCACGCTCTCCAACACCGCGACCGTCGCGGCGCCGGCCGGCGTCACCGATCCGACGCCGGGCAACAACAGCGCGACCGACACCGACACGCTGACGCCGCAGGCCGACCTGTCGATCACCAAGACCGACGGCGTCGCGAGCGTGACGGCGGGCGGCTCGACGACGTACACGATCACCGCGGCGAACGCGGGACCGAGCAACGCGACCGGCGCAACGGTCGCCGATACGTTCCCGGCGTCGCTCACGTGCACGTGGACGTGCGTGGGCGCCGGCGGCGGCACCTGCACGGCATCCGGCAGCGGCAACATCAACAGCACGGCGAACCTGCCGGCCGGCGGCAGCGCCACCTATACCGCGTCGTGCACCGTCAGTGCGGGGGCGACGGGCTCGCTGTCGAACACCGCGACGGTCGCGGCGCCGGGCGGCGTCACCGATCCGAATCCGGCGAACAACAGCGCGACCGACACCGACACGATCCTCGTGCCGGCCGCGGTCTCGGGCACGAAGACGGTGTCCGGCACGTTCTCGTCGGGCGGCACGGTCACTTATACGGTGACGCTCAGCAATACGGGCGGCGCACAGGCCGACAACCCCGGCAACGAGTTCACCGACGTGCTGCCGGCGCAGTTGACGCTCGTATCGGCGACCGCGACGAGCGGCACCGCGAGCACCGCCGGCAACACCGCGACGTGGAACGGCACGATTCCTTCGGGCGGCAGCGTGACGATAACGATCACGGCGACCATCAACGCCGGCGCGAGCGGCAGCGTCTCGAATCAAGGCACGATCAGCTACGACTCGAACGGCGACGGCACGAACGACGCGACCGCGACGACCGACGATCCGGGCACCGGCGCCGCGAACGACCCGACGACCTTCGGCATCACGCCGACGGCCGACCTGTCGATCACCAAGACCGACGGCGTGACGAGCGTGACCGCGGGCGGTTCGACGACGTACACGATCGTCGCGACCAACACCGGCCCGAATTCGATTACCGGTGCGACCGTTGCCGACACGTTCCCGGCCAGCCTCACCTGCACGTGGACCTGCGCGGGCAGCGACGGCGGCACCTGCACGGGCAGCGGCTCGGGCAACATCGCCGACACGGTGAACCTGCCGTTCGGCGCGGCCGTCACGTATACTGCCGTGTGCGCGATCAACGGCTCGGCGACGGGCACGCTCTCGAATACCGCGACCGTTGCCGTACCGGCCGGCGCGATCGATCCGACGCCGGGCAACAACAGCGCGACCGACACCGACACGATCGTCGTGCCGGCGGCCGTCACGGGTACGAAGACGGTATCCGGCACGTTCCTGCCGAACGGCACGGTGACGTACACGATCGTGTTGAACAACGCCGGCGGCGCCGCGCAGGGCGACAACCCGGGCAACGAATTCTCGGACGTGCTCCCGGCGTCGCTGACGCTCGTGTCGGCGAACGCGACGAGCGGCACGGCCGTGGCGAGCGTCGCGACGAACACGGTCACCTGGAACGGCCCGGTTCCGGCCGGCGGCAGCGTGACGATCACGATCACGGCAACCGTGAACGCAAGCGCGACCGGCACGATCAGCAACCAGGGCACGATCGCCTACGACGCGGACAACAACGGCACGAACGAGTCGAACGGCGTCACCGACGATCCGGGCACGGGCGTCGCGGGCGATCCGACGTCGTTCGCGCTCGGTGCGGCGGCCGACCTCGTCGTCACCAAGACCGACGGTCTCACCGCCGTCGTGGCCGGGACGAGTTCGACCTACACGATCACGGTCGGCAACCTCGGTCCGAGCGCGATCACCGGGGCGACGGTCACCGATACGTTCCCGGCCGAATGCACGGCGCCGACCTGGACCTGCACGGCTACCGGCGGCGGCACCTGCCCGCCGGGCGGCAGCGGCGCGATCGCGGCGAGCGTCGATCTTCCGGTCAGCGCGATGGCGACGTTCACGGCGACCTGCCCGGTCGGCGCGGCCGT
The DNA here is from genome assembly GCF_025717065.2 of Tahibacter soli. GTDB lineage: Bacteria > Pseudomonadota > Gammaproteobacteria > Xanthomonadales > Rhodanobacteraceae > Tahibacter > Tahibacter soli. The sequence continues at coordinate 621,228 of NZ_JAOVZO020000020.1, forward strand.
CCCGACGGGCACGGTGATCACGAACACCGCGACCGCGGCGGTGCCGGTCGGCGCGAGCGATCCGAATCCGGCCAACAACAGCGCGACCGACACGACGACCGTCAGCGCGGGTCCGTCCGCGAGCGTGTCCGGCACGAAGACGGCGGCCGGCGCGTTCGTCGCCGGCGGCACCGTGACCTACACGATCGTGCTCACGAACGCCGGCCTCGGCGCGCAGGCCGACAATCCGGGCGACGAGTTCAGCGACGTGCTGCCCTCGCAGCTGACGCTCGTATCGGCGACCGCGACGAGCGGCACGGCCGTGGCGAACGTCGGCACGAACACGGTGACGTGGAACGGCACGATCGCGCCGGCCGGCACGGTCACGATCGCGATCACGGCGACGATCAACGCCGGCGCGACCGGCACCGTCAGCAACCAGGGTCAGATCTTCTTCGACAACGACGCGAACGGCACCAACAACGCGACGGTGACGACCGACGATCCGGGCGTCGGCGGCCCGGCGGACTCGACCGACTTCGTCGTCGGCGGCCCGGTGCAGATCGTGCCGGTGCCGGGCCTGACGCCGTTCGGCCTTGCGCTGCTCGCGATCGGCCTGGCATTTGCCGGCGCGCGCCGCCGGCGGTACGGTTAGAACGCAAGAAGCGCCGCCGCGCAATGTACGCGGCGGCGCTCATCCTCGGGGCCCGGCATTGATGCCGGGCTTTTTTTTGCCGGCTTTTTGGCGCAGAACCTCGGTTCTGGTACCCTTCGCGCCCTCGCGCCGGCCCAGACGCCGGCGACGCTCTTTCCAAGCCGCCTTCCCGGAGCCTTCATGCCCAGACCCGCCGTCAACGTCGCGGTGCGCGCCGCGCGCGCAGCCGGAACCCTGATCCTGCGCAACCTCAATCGCGTGGAAGGCCTGGTCGTGATGGAAAAAGAGCGCATGGACTTCGCCAGCGAAGTCGACCGCGCGGCCGAGGCGCTGATCATGCGCGAGCTCAAGCGCGCGTATCCGCGCCACTCGTTTCTCGCCGAGGAATCGGGCGAGCACGGCAGGGCGCGCCAGCAGTGGGTGATCGACCCGCTCGACGGCACGCACAACTTCCTGCGCGGCTTTCCGCATTTCTGCGTGTCGATCGCGATGCTCGAAGACGGCGAGCCGGTGTACGGCGTGATCTTCGATCCGCTGCGCGACGAAACCTTCACCGCGAGCAAGGGCGACGGCGCGTTCCTCAACGACCGCCGCATCCGCGTGAGCCAGCGCGAAGGCCTGCCCGGCGCGCTGCTCGCGACGGGTTTCCCCTATCGCCAGCGCCGCCATCTCGACGCGCAGCTCGAAGCGACGAAGCTGCTGCTCGGCAGCGCCGAGGACATCCGGCGCACCGGTTCGGCAGCGCTCGATCTGGCCTACGTCGCCTGCGGCCGTCTCGACGGCTACTACGAAACCGGCCTGAAGCCGTGGGACATGGCGGCGGGCTGCCTGCTCGTGCGCGAAGCCGGCGGCCGCTACTGCGATTTCGCCGGCCGCGAAGGCCTGCCCGAATCGGGCAACCTCGTCGCGGGCAGCCACAAGGTCGCTTTCGGCATGGTCGAGACGATGGCGCCGGCGCTGACGCCGGTGTTGCTGGCGGGGTGAGGTGCGACGCGTTCGCTTCGAACGCCGCACGGCGATCGGACGTACGACTCCCTCTCCCCCACACGCTTGTGGGGGAGAGGGTTGGGGTGAGGGGGCGGCGCTTCGCACTTCGTCGAGCTTGAAGAAGTACTAGACGTCGCCCCCTTGACGTACATGGATGTACTAATGCCGCGAGTGCAGGATGCACAGGAGCGGCCACCCTGCCCTCTCCCCCAAGCAAGCTTGGGGGAGAGGGTTCAAGCCAAAAAAACGGCCCGGTTTCCCGGGCCGTTTTGTTTTTGCGGCTTCGACGCGACGCCTTACGGCATCCGCGCCAGCTCCGGATCTTCCTTCGTCTGCGGCATCAGATCCTGCTTCGACACGCCGAGCCACAGGAGGATCGGGTTGGCGAAGAAGATCGACGACAGCGTGCCGATGAAGATGCCGATCAGCATGATCAGGCCGAAGTTTTCGAGCGCCGGACCGCCGACGAAGAACAGCGTGCCGACCGCGAGCGACGTCGTCAGGCCCGTCATGATCGTGCGCGACATCGTCGAGTTGATCGAACGGTTGAGGATCTCGTACGGCTCGCCCTTGCGCGAGCTGCGGAAGATTTCGCGCACGCGGTCGAACACGACGACCTTGTCGTTGATCGAGTAGCCGACCACCGACAGCACCGCGGCGAGCGCCGGCAGGTCGAACTCGCGGCCGGTCAGCGCGAAGACGCCCACGGTGAGCAGCGTGTCGTGGATTTCGCTCGCGACCGCCGACACCGCGAAGCGCCATTCGAAGCGCATCCACAGGTACACCATGATGCCGATGATGACGAACAGCACCGCGACGAGACCGTCGCTGCGCAGTTCCTCGCCGACCTGCGGGCCGACGAATTCGCTGCGCTTGACGACGACGTCGGCGCGATCGGCCTTGAGCGCCTTCAGCACTTCGTCGGCGATCTTGTTGTTCGCCGCGTGATCGGCCGGCGGCGCGGCTTCGGCCGCGGCCTTGTCGTCGGCCGGCTTCGCATCGGCCGGCGGCATGGCGGCCGCCTGCGCTTCGCCCTGCTGCGGCTTGATGCGGATCGCGTATTCGCGCGAGCTGCCGAGCGACTGCACGACGGCCTGGTGGAAGCCGCCCTTTTCGAGCGAAGCGCGCACGGCGGAGTCGTCGGCCGGCGTCTCGTACGCGACCTCGATCATCGCGCCGCCCTGGAAGTCGAGACCGTAGTCGAGACCGCGCACGAAGATGATCGCCACGGACAGCACCATGAGGATCAGCGAAATCGCCAGGGCGGGCTTGCGCACCGCCATGAAGTCGATGTTGGTATTGGCCTTGAAAAGTTCCATGTTCCCTTTCTCCCGTCAGACCGACAACGTCTTCACGCGGCGGCCGCCGAAGATCAGGCCGACCAGAACGTGAGTGACGGTGACCGACGTGAACATCGACGTGATGATGCCGATGGCGAGCGTGATGGCGAAGCCGCGGATCGGGCCCGAGCCGAACGCCATCAGGCCGAACGCGGCAATGAGGTGCGTGACGTTCGCGTCGAGAATCGTCGCCCACGCCTTTTCATAGCCGCCCTTGATACTCGCCATCGGCGTGGAGCCGTTGCGCGATTCTTCGCGGATGCGTTCGCAGATCAGCACGTTCGCGTCGATCGCCATGCCGAGCGTGAGCACGATGCCCGCGATCGCCGGCAGGGTGAGCGTCGCCTGCACCAGCGACAGGATCGCCACGAGCAGCACGAGGTTGAGCAGCAGCGCGACGTCGGCGATCAGGCCGAACAGCTTGTAGTACAGGCCGACGAACAATACGACCAGCGTCACGCCGATGACGACCGACAACAGGCCCTTGGCGATGTTGTCCTGGCCGAGGCTCGGACCGATCACGCGTTCCTCGACGATGTCGACGGGCGCGGCGAGCGAACCGGCACGCAGGAACAGCGCGGTTTCCGACGCCTCCTTCATGCTGCCGAGGCCCGTGGTCTGGAACTGCTTGGAGAACACGCCCTGGATCACCGCGTTGGAGACCACTTCCTCCTTGACGGTGGCCGTGCGCACTTCCTTGCCGTCGACGATCTTCACTTCCGGAATGCGCTCGATGTAGACGACGGCCATGTTCTTGCCGACGTTGTTCATCGTGAAGTCGAGCATCTTCTTGCCGCCGTTCGCGTTCAGCGTGACGTGCACGGCCGGCGTGCCGGTGCGCTGGTCGGGCTGCGCCGACGCGTCGACGAGCTCGTCGCCGCTGACGATCACTTTCTTCTTGAGCAGCACGGGGCGGCCGTCTTCGCGCATGCGGTACAGGCGCGAGTCGGGCGGGATGTTGCCGGTGCGTTCGGCGGTGGCCGGGTCGTTGGTCATGTCGACCGCGCGATATTCGAGCGTCGCGGTCGCGCCGAGCACCTTCTTCGCCGCTGCGGTGTCCTGCAGGCCCGGCAGCTCCACGACGATGCGCGTGTCGCCCTGCTGCTGGATGATCGGTTCGGCGACGCCGAGCGCGTTGATGCGGTTGCGCAGCGTGCCGACGTTCTGGCGGATCGTGTTGAGCGCGAGCTCCTTGAGCTTCTCCGGACGCACCTTCGCGACGAGCGCGAACGCATCGCCGGTCGTGGCGCCCTCGGTGATGATCAGCTCGGGGAACGCCTTGCCCGCGATGCCGGCGAACTTCGTGCGGTCTTCGGCCGAGCGCAGCGTGACGACGACGCCCTGAGCGCCGCGCTCGGCGCGGCTGTTGCCGATCTTGTTCTCGCGCAAGAGGCTGCGCAGTTCGTCGGTGTAGTGCTGCTCCTGCTTGTCGACGACGCTCTTCTGATCGACTTCCATCAGGAAGTGCACGCCGCCCTGCAGATCCAGGCCCCACGCCATGCCGTGCGCGCCGATCGACGTGAGCCAGCCCGGCACGGTCGACGCGAGGTTCAGCGCGACGACGTAGCCGGCCGAATCGATGCCGGTCTTGACCGCGTCGGACGCCTTGGTCTGCGTTTCGAGGTCGGGCACGCGCACGAGCAGGCGGTCGCCTTCGAGCTCGACCGCGGTGAAGGCGATCTTCTGCGTCTCCAGGATGCCCTGGACCTTTTCCTTCAGCGCGCCGTCGACGGTGAAGCCGCGGTTCGCCGAAATCTGCACGGCGGGCTGCTTCGGATACATATTGGGCAGCGCGTACAGAAATCCGAACAGCAGCGCCAGCACCACCAGCGCGTATTTCCAGCGGGGAAACTCGTTCATGCCGTAAATCCCAGGATTGGCCGCGCCCCTCGCGCGGCGACGTTGCGTTCCGCGTCGCGGTTTACGCCGATTTCAACGTGCCTTTCGGCAGCACGGCGGTGATCGCCTGCTTCTGCAGCTTGATCTGTACATTCGGCGCAATTTCCACCGTGACGTACGAATCGGTGATTTCTTCGATGCGGCCGAGCATGCCCGCCGCGGTGACGACTTCGTCGCCCTTGACGAGCGCGGCGATCATCGAGCGCTGCTCCTTGGCGCGCTTCATCTGCGGGCGGATCAGCATGAAGTAGAAGATCGCGAAGATCGCGAGCATCGGCAGGAGGCTCATGAGGCCGCCGCCCGGAGCCGGTTGCGCCGGCGCCGCCTGCGCAAAAGCGCTGGAAATGAAGAAGTCCATGGTGTTCTCTCGCTGGTTGTAAAGGGTCTTGCGGTCGTCGTCGAACGTGCCGGACCCGCAAAAAGGCCCGGGATTATGCCATGCGGCCGGTCGGGGCGCATCGCAAGGGCGCATTGCCGCCGCGCCGCGCCGCTACAATGGACGCATGGCCCTTTCGCGATTCCACGGCGGCCTGCGCCTGCCGCCGCAAAAACCGGCCGCGGCCGCCGCCGTCGTTCCCTGCCCCCTGCCGCCCGAACTCGTGCTGCCGCTCGCGCAGCACGCCGGCCTCGCGGCCGAACCGTGCGTCGTGCCCGGACAGGTCGTGCTGCGCGGCGACACCGTCGCACGCGCCGCAGCCGGCCTTAGTGCACCGGTGCACGCGTCGAGTTCCGGCGTCGTGCGCGCCATCGAATCGCGGCCGCTCGCCGGCGGCGACGGACCGTGCATCGTCATCGAGCCGGACGGCCGCGACACATGGAACCGCCTGCCGCCGCTCGCCTGGCGCGACGCCGAACCCGCGGCGTTGCGCGAGCGCGTGCGCGAGGCCGGCATCGTGGGCCTCGGCGGCGCCGCGTTTCCGAGCCCCGCCAAGCTCGCCGCGTCCGTCGCGACGCTGATCGTCAACGGTGCCGAATGCGAGCCGCATATCGCCTGCGACGAAGGCCTCATGCGCGAGCGCGCGGGCGACGTGCTGCACGGTGCGGCGCTGCTCGCACGCATCGTCGGCGCCGGGCGCGTGGTCGTCGCGATCGAAGAACGCATGCTCGAAGCCCGCGCCGCGCTTGCGACGGCGCTGCGCGAATCCGGCCTCGAACCGATAGAAATCGTGCCCGTGCCGACGATCTATCCCGAAGGCGGCGAACGCCAGCTGATCCGCGTGCTCACCGGCCGCGAAGTACCCGCCGGCGGCCTGCCGCGCGACATCGGCGTGCTGTGCCACAACGTGGCGACGGCGTACGCGGCGTGGCGCGCGGTCGCGCACGGCGAGGCGCTGACGTCGCGCATCGTCTCGGTCACCGGCGCCGGCGTGCGCGCGCCGCGCAACGTCGAAACACGGCTCGGCACGCCGATCGGGTTTCTCGTCGGCGCGGCCGGCGGCTACACCGGCGATGCGGCACGGCTCGTCGTCGGCGGGCCGATGATGGGCGCGGCGCTGCCGCACGACGCCGTGCCGATCGTCAAAGGCGCGAACGCGGTGCTCGTGCTCGGCGCCGACGACATCCGCGCGCAGGCGCCGGAGCTTCCGTGCATCCGCTGCGGCGAATGTTCGCGCGTATGTCCGGCGCAGTTGATGCCGCAGGAGCTGTACGCGGCGATTCGCGCGGGCGACGACACCGAAGTGCGCGCGCTGTCGCTCGACGCGTGCATCGAATGCGGCTGCTGCGCGTATGTGTGCCCGTCGCAGATTCCGCTCGTCGACGCGTACCGGCAGGCCAAGCGCGCGTTCGCCGAGCAGCGCGCCGACCGTGCGCGCGCCGACCACGCGCGCGAACGTTTCCACGCGCGCACCGCGCGGCTCGAACGCGAGGCGGCCGAGCGCGTCGAACGCGTGGCGGCGCGGCGCGAGGCGCTGGCGCAGGAACAGGCCGCGAAGGCCGCGGCCGAAGCCGCGCCGGAACCCGAACCGCCGAAGACGATGGGCAAGTCCGACGTGCTCGCGGCGATCGCGCGCGCGAAGGCGAAGAAGGCGGCGCAAGGGAAGCCGCCGGAGGGCGACACGGAATGAGCAGCGGGAGCTTTGTGCTCCCTCTCCCCCACAAGCCTGTGGGGGAGAGGGTTGGGGTGAGGGGGCGGCGCATTGCGCTGCATCGAGGTCGAGGAAGTGCGCAGCGCCGCCCCTCACCTGCCGCACAGGGATGTGCCAATGCCGCGGGCGCAGGATGCGCACGAGCGGCCAGCCCTCTCCCCCAAGCAAGCTTGGGGGAGAGGGATTCCCATTGTGAAAACCTTCGCCACCGCCCCCGCCCCGCACTGGCCCGCGCCGACCAGCGTGCGCCGGGTGATGCTCGACGTGCTGATCGCGCTCGTGCCCGGCGTCGCCCTGCACGTCTTCTTCTTCGGCCCGGCGATCCTCGTGCAGATCGCACTCGCGACCGGGTTCGCCGTCGCGCTCGAAGCGGCGATGCTGCGCGCGCGCGGCGCGCCGCTGCGGCCGTTTCTCGGCGACCTTTCGGCACCGGTCACGGCGGTACTTTTTGCGTTGTGCATTCCTCCGCTGAGTCCGTGGTGGATCGCGCTCGCCGGCATGACCGTCGCGATCGCGCTGGCCAAGCACGCGTACGGCGGCCTCGGCCGCAACTTGTTCAACCCGGCGATGGCCGGCTATGCGATCGTGCTCGTCGCGTTTCCGCTCGACATGACGCGCTGGCTCGCGCCGGCGCCGCTCGACGTCGCGCCGGTCGCGTTCCTCGACGCGCTGCACGCGATCTTCACCGGCGCCCTGCCCGCGCCGCTCGCGTGGGACACGGTCGCTTCGGCGACGCCGCTCGACATCGTGCGCACGCTCGCGTCGAAAGACCTCATGATCGGCGAGATTCGCGCGAACCCCGCGTTCGGCGATTTCGGCGGCAAGGGCTGGGAGTGGATCGCCAACGCGTACGCGCTCGGCGGCTTCTACCTCCTGTGGCGCCGCGTGATCCACTGGCAGGTGCCGGTCGCGGTGATCGGCAGCGTCGTCGCACTGTCGGTGCCGTTCTGGCTCGCCGACGCCGACCGTCATCCGTTTCCGCTGCAGCACGTGTTTTCCGGCGGCCTCGTGCTCGCGGCGTTCTTCATCGCGACCGACCCCGTCACCGGCTGCGCGACGCCGCGCGGACGGCTCGCGTTCGGTGCCGGCGTCGGCGTGCTGACGCTCGTGATCCGGCGCTGGGGCGCGTATCCCGACGGCGTCGCGTTCGCCGTGCTGATCATGAACTGCGCCGCGCCGCTGATCGATCGCTACACGCGACCGCGCGTGTTCGGGCACGGCCGCCATGCGTAGCGGCGTACGCGCGCTCGCCGTCGCGCTGCCCGCCTGCGCCGCGCTGCTCGCGATTGCGACCTGGGCGACGCACGCGCGCATCGAGCGCGAAGCGCATCGCCACGCGCTCGCGCTGCTCGCGAGCGTGCTGCCGCCCGACGCGTACGACAACGATCCGCTCGCCGACCGTACGGCCGTGACGCAACCCGACGCGTTCGGCACGCGCGAGCCGGCGAACGTGCTGCGCGGCCGGCTCGGCGGCAAGCCGAGCGCGGTCGTCGTCGACGCGGTCGCACAGGGCTATGCCGGGCCGATACGCCTCGTCGTCGGCGTGCGCTACGACGGCGGCGTCGCCGGTGTGCGCATTGTGGAACATGCCGAAACGCCGGGACTCGGCGACGCGTTCGCCACCGACGGCGGCGCGTGGCTCGCGCGCTTTCGCGATCGCGGCGCCGACGCGCGCTGGGCCGTGAAGAAGGACGACGGCGACTTCGACCAGTTCGCCGGCGCGACGATCACGCCCCGCGCGATCGTCGCGGCCGTGCGCAAGGCGCGCGAATACTGCACGGCGAACCGCGACGCGTTGTTCGCCGCGCCGGAAAAGTAGAATCGCGCGATGAACGAGATCCATCGCGACCATGCCTTGTTGCTCGGCGCCCTGCCGCTCGCCGCCGTCGCGACCGACGCCGGCCGTGCCGCGGGGCTTGCGGCCGCCGTCGTCGTCGCGTCGTTGATCGCGATGGCGCTCGCCGCCGCAACGCGTGTCGCCGCGCGCGGCGCGATCGGCATGCCGGCGTTCGCGCTCGTCCTCGCGACCGCGGTCGGCGTCGCGGGGCTCGCGCTCGCGGCGTGGCGCTATCCGCTGTACCGGCCGATCGCCGCGGCGCTGCCGCTCGTCGTCGCGAACGTCGCGTGGCTCGCGCGGTGCCGCGACGCGCCGCTCGCCGCGTGGCGAGGGCCGGTGCTGGTCGCACTGCTCGTACTCGTCGTCGGCGTGCTGCGCGACGCGCCGTTGCCGGCCGCGCTCGCGACGCTCGCCGCGACGCCGGCCGGCATCTTCATCCTGCTTGCGCTCGGCCTGGCCGCGCGTCAGGCGCTCACTCGAGAATCCGCCGCCGCATGAACGCCGCGAAGCGCACCGAAATCTTCAGCCGCCTGCGCGAGATCAACCCGCACCCGACGACGGAGCTCGACTACTCGACGCCGTTCGAGCTGCTCGTCGCCGTCACGCTGTCGGCGCAGGCGACCGACGTCGGCGTCAACAAGGCGACGAAGAAGCTGTTCCCGGTGGCGAACACGCCGCAGGCGATCGCCGATCTCGGCGAAGAAGGGCTCAAGCGCTACATCTCGACGATCGGGCTGTACAACGCGAAGGCGAAGAACGTGGTCGCGACGAGCCGCATCCTCGTCGAACAGTACGACGGCGAAGTGCCGCGCACGCGCGAAGCGCTCGAAGCGCTGCCGGGCGTCGGGCGCAAGACGGCGAACGTCGTGCTGAACACCGCATTCGGCGAGGCGACGATCGCGGTCGACACGCATATCTTTCGCGTCGCGAACCGCACGGGCCTTGCGCCGGGCAAAACCGTTCGCGCGGTGGAAGACAAACTGGAAAAAACCACACCGCAAGAATTCAAGCGCGACGCGCACCACTGGCTGATCCTGCACGGGCGTTACGTGTGCAAGGCGCGCAAACCGGCGTGTCCGGAGTGTGTGATTCGGGATTTGTGCGAGTACAAGGACAAGACGCCGAGCTAAGCTCGGACAGGCGTCGGCGAGCAACCTGCTTCGTCGATACGCGGGATGTCGACCGAACCGGATGTCCCGGTCCGGTCGACTGTTCCGTCTGAAACGACAAATGGACAATCTCGTCGTTTCGAAGGGCGGCTACGAAGGCGCGCCGTCGCCGCGGCCGTTCCTTTTCCAGAGTTCACTTCTGGCCCCGGAAAAAGCTGGGGCCCTCGAGAGGTCGTCGAGACTCCCAAACCCAGGGAGCGTGGACTTCAGACCTTCGACCAGTTCGGCAAAATTCTTGTCGAACCCCGAAACCCAGGACTCCTCGCCATTGCTGCCAATAAAGACAAGCACAACTTCATCGTGAGTCACGGCATCTCGTGACACCGCAACCACACGCTGGACTTGTGCAAGCTCAATCAGAGTGCGATGGAACGGCCCAGTCCTTCGTACGATCGTACCGTCGACCAATGTGATGTTGGTTTCAAAATAGATTTTCGTTGATTTGGCTCATGGTTGGTCGATCAGTCGTAGCCCAACGGAAACCAGATGCCTCTCCATACGACGACGCCCATGTTTGGACGAATGCGCAGGTCCTCGATCCTCGAAACATCGATGTCCGCTTCCATATCGGCTACGGTGAAGGCGACTCCTCGGAACACCTTCTCACGCAACAGGCTCATCGCATCATCCGCAGAGCGGGCGGTGACGCCGCAGCCGAGCCGCAGCGCATCGATCGGTATAGGTTCCCGGAATCGGATCCAATATCTCGTCAGCATTTCTCCCCTCCGACTTCAAAGACACGCCGGCGGACGTTCCGGGCGAGGCGCCCCACCATACGGAGCGCAAACAACTCAACCGCGCGCCGGGTCGCCTCGACACGCGATCGCGCATCGTTACGACTTTTTGAATACTGAAAAATACCAGTATACAAAGAACGAACTACTTAAGAACACAAACAGAAGCAAGCATTTGACGCCCGTCCATATCTCGGCGCGGTATGCGAAGAAAGCACAGAAGACGAGCCCGACGGCAACCAGCGCCAGCCACTCGATGACGTGCCTCTTGAGAAGATCAGCGCGTTTTTTGTCCATGGCGACCGTGTTTGCGTTCAAAGCGGATTCACTCGATCACTTTCCCGCACCACGGCGGCGTCAAAGCAGCACGCCCGTTCCGAGCTGCACCTGGATGCCGTCGCGCCGCAAATACGCCTCGTCCCAGCGCTGAACCACAACAAGGTATGTTTCCATTTCCGCCATCAGGACCGCACCGACCCGTTCGAAAGGCATGGCCGAGAAGCATGCCAGCGCTTTCTGAAATCGCACCCCGTAACGCGATCCGTCCGAAACATCGAAGTGCGCGCCTGTCGACAGTTCGTACGGGGCACCGCGCCAGAAAGTTTCGTAGCGGCGGCCGTCGCCGTCCAGTTCCATCCACAGGTCGAACCAGATCTTGACCGGGCCCGGCCGCTCGATGCGAATTCTCGGATAGCGTCCTAGCGTCATCGGATCGACGGGGCGAAAGCCGTAACGCTGGCAGTACGCGTCAAAAATCGGCCGCACCTCGTGCAGATGCTCGCCCAACGCCGCGTAGTCGGCTTCATTCATGACGTCGATTCCGATCGGGTTCGGCGAGAGTTCCGGCGCGGGGATACCGCCCGGCAATACCGCCCGACAATCGACAGCTCGTTCGAAAAGAAGTGCCCGGGATCCCCGGCGCCGGGATGCGGGGCAGCACGACGTGCGGCTCCCCCAAACCGGCATAAGCTTTCAACCGAGCACCATTCGACGCATCCCGGACGCGATGTTGCAATGCAGCCGTACGCCCGAACGCGCGCCGGACCAACGGGAGGTCGGGTGAAAGATCGTGTCGAAACACAACATGGCGCGATTCGTGCTTTGCCCCATCGCCGCCGCGGCATTAAAATTGCGTTAGTCGCGGCAGATCCGCTCCAGTTCCCATAACAAGGCAAAACCATGTTCACGAAACCCGTACTCGCGGGCGCCCTTGCGCTCGCCCTCGCCGGCCCGGCCCAGGCCTACGACTGGCTCAACGACTGGCCGACGAAGTTCAAGACCGACGACGGCGTCGAATTCGGCGTTAAGGGCAATTTCCAGTACGACCTCAACGCGTTCAGCGACGAGGTGTCGAATCCGAACATCCAGACGTGGCGCCGCAAGGAGACCTATCTCTACGCGAAGAAGAACGGCGTGTGGGAACTGACCGCCGGCTACGATTTCCAGAGCCGCCTGTGGGTCGACGCGTTCTTCCGCATCTTCACGAAGAACGCCGGCGACTTCCGCATCGGCCAGTCCAAGACCTGGGTCGGCTACGACGAAGGCACCGTCGGCTCGGGCGCCACGACGTTCCTGGAACGCCCGCTGCCGGTGCAGGCGGTCAACCAGGGCCGCCGCATCGGCCTCGACTGGACCTACGAAAAAGTGCCGGGCGTGATCCTGCAGGCCGGCTACTACTCCGGCGGCGACTTGAACGGCGACAACGACGGCAACACCTGGGCCGGCCACGTCGTGTGGAATCCGGTCAAGACCGACAAGAGCGTCGTGCACCTGGGCCTCGCAGGCTCGGTCGAAGAGCGCGACGACGAGGTCGCCCGCTTCCGCGCGCGCCCCGAGGCCAACCTCACGGCGCTGCGCTTCGTCGACACCGGCAATCTCGCCGGCACCGACCGCATCAACCGCTTCGGCGTCGAAGGCGCGTGGGCCGAAGGTCCGTTCTCGGTCGTCGGCGAATGGCTGCAGATCAGCGCGAACCGCGACAACCGTCCGGACTACGTCGGCGACGGCTACTACGTGTACGGCAGCTGGGTCGTCACCGGGGAGTCGCGCGCGTACAAGAGCGGCGCGTTCGGCAACGTCAAGCCGGCCAATCCGTGGGGCGCCGTCGAACTCGCGCTGCGCTATTCGCAGCTCGACCTCAACGACGGCCTGGTCAAGGGCGGCAAGCAGCACGACTGGACGTTCGGCGCGAACTGGTACCTCGGCACGCACCTGAAGCTGCAGGCGAACTACATTCGCGCGACCAGCGAGCGCGGCAATCTCTCGGTCGATCCGAACATCACCGAAGTGCGCGCGCAGGTCTACTTCTGACCGTCATCTAGGGCGCCGCACGGCCGGCGCCTCGTCGCAACGCGTGCACGTCTCATCGGCACGAGTTTGCGAAAACTGCCGACAAGGGGCGCGGAGCAATCCGCGCCCTTTGCTTTTGCGACCATCCGTCGCGCCGGACGTCGCGGGTCGGCGACGATTCACGCGGATCGTCGCGCACGCAAGCGATTGATCGGCCAAGCGAAGATTGCGCATCCGCCCGCACCGCGCCGGAACAATGGCAAGATGCGCCTTTTTCCACGAACGACTTCTTAACGGTGCGGCGCGTATGAAAGCTTTTGCGATCAGCCCGGGTCTTGAATGCGCGACGGACGACAACCGCGTCGCCCGTTGATTGCCACTCACGATCCGGCGCCTTGCACTGCAGCATCGCATCCGCTTGTGAGCCGCAATACGTAAGGCATAACGTTATCGTCCCGCGCGGACGGAGGGCAGACCTCAAGGCAGGTTCTCCCACGCGCGAGGCGGTGCAGCTGCAACCGCAGCCGATACCCCTGCGAGCTCGCGCTCGCCCACCACGGAGAACTTGCAATGTCCACGAAGATCGCGAAACCGCTGACCCTCGCCTTCATCGGCAGCCTGTCCGTCGCGTCGCTCGCGCACGCCGACACCGCGTTCCAGCTCAACCAGCTCGCCGGCGGCTACATGACCACCGGCTTCGGCGAGGGCAAGTGCGGCGAAGGCAAGTGCGGCGTCGCCAAGATGGATACGAACAAGGACGGCTCGGTGTCGAAGGCCGAGTTCGACGCAGCCGGCGGCAAGAAGTTCGACGCCATCGACACCGACAAGAACGGCTCGATCAGCGAAGCCGAGTTCGCCGCCCACATGAAGGCGCACGAAGGCAAGTGCGGCGAAGGCAAGTGCGGCGGCGCCAAGAAGTCGGCCGAAGGTTCCTGCGGCGGCGACAAGGGCGACAAGAAGGCAACCGAAGCCGCCGCCGGCGCCAAGAAGAAGGCCGGTGAAGGCAAGTGCGGCGAAGGCAAGTGCGGCGGCAGCATGTAAGGAGTCCGCGATGAGCCCGCGTACCGCGTTTCACGGCGCGGGCCTCGGCCTGCGGCGAGCCCTGATGGGCTCGCTGCGGGATGCGCCCGACGCTGCGATCGACTTCTTCGAAATCGCGCCGGAAAACTGGATCAACGTCGGCGGCGCGCTCGGGCGCGAACTGCGCGCCTTTACCGAACGCCACGCGTTCGTCTGCCACGGGCTGTCGCTGTCGCTCGGCGGTCCCGAACCGCTCGACGAAACGCTGCTCGTCAAAATCCGCCGCCTGATCGACGCGCACGGCATCGCGCTCTACAGCGAGCACCTGTCGTACTGCTCCGACGACGGCCATCTGTACGATCTGATGCCGATACCGTTCACGGCAGAAGCGGTCGACTACGTCGCCGCGCGCGTTCGCCGCGCGCAGGACGTGCTCGGGCGCCGCATCGCGATCGAAAACGTGTCGTACTACGCCGCGCCGGGCCGCGAGCTCGACGAGGCGACGTTCGTCCGCGCCGTACTCGACGCCGCCGACTGCGACCTCCTGCTCGACGTCAACAACGTCTACGTCAACAGCATCAACCACGGCTACGACCCGGACGCGTTTCTCGCGGCGATGCCGGGCGAACGCATCGCGTACTACCACGTCGCCGGGCACTACGACGAAGCGCCAGATCTGAAGGTCGATACGCACGGCGCGCCCGTGATCGATCCGGTCTGGTCGCTGCTCGAACACGCCTATGCGCGGTTCGGGGTACGTCCGACGCTGCTCGAACGCGACTTCAATTTTCCGCCGCTCGCCGAACTCGTCGGCGAGCTCGATCGCATCCGCGCCGCGCAGGCGCGGCACGAACAACCCGCGCGGGCACGCCATGTCGCCGCCGGCTGAACCGTCGCGCACCCAGGATCTGCAGCGGCATTTCGCGGCGTGCATCCGCGCGCCGGAGTCGGCCGACCTGCCCGACGGCGTCGCGCCCGAACGCATGGCCGTGTACCGCGAGCTGTTCTTCAACAATGTGGAAGGTTTGCTCAGTGCGAATTTTCCGGTCATCCGTTCGCTGCGCGGCGATGACGCGTGGTATGCCCTGGCGCGCGACTTTCTGCGCGAACACCGCGCACAGACGCCGCTGTTTCCGGAATTCGCGCGCGAATTTCTGCGCTATCTCGAACGGCGGCAGGGCGAAGACCGCGGCGATCCGCCGTTTCTGCTGGAACTGGCCCACTACGAGTGGGCCGAACTCGCGCTGTCGCTCGACGAGCATGAAATCGCCGATGCCGCACACGATCCCGACGGCGACCCGGTCGCCGGCGTGCCGGTGGTTTCGCCGCTCGCGTGGCCGCTCGGCTATCGCTACCCGGTGCATCGGATCCGTCCCGACTATCAGCCCGACGCCGCGCCGGACGAGCCGACGCTGCTCCTGCTCGTGCGCGATCGCGCCGACGAGGTCGGGTTCATGGAAATCAACGCGATCACCGCGATGCTGATCGAGCGTCTGCAAGAAAACACGCGGAGCACCGGTCTTGAAGTGCTCGATGCACTGCTGGCGGAAGTCGCGCCCGATCACGTCGAAAAGCTGCGGGACGGCGGCATTGCAATGCTGCGCGAACTGAGGCGTCGTGACGCGATTCTGGGTACGACGGCCGCGTAATTCTCCCTCTCCCCCGACGGCTGTCGGGGGAGAGGGCCGGGGTGAGGGGGCGACGCGTCGCACTTCGTCGACGACGAGGAAGACGGCGACGTAACCCCTCGCCCTGCCCTCTCCCCCAAGCGAGCCTGGCGGAGAGGGTTGCAACCTCTTCCACAACACCACAAGAGAACAACCGATGAGTACCCTCGCAACCGGCGTCCTGAACGCCTGGGAAGGCTTGAACGCGCGCCTGCGCGGCGCCGGCGAAGTGCTGCCGCGTTTCGTCCTGCGCCTCGTCATGGGCTGGGAATTCTGGGAATCGGGCCTGGAAAAGCTGCACGGCGAAAACTGGTTCGCCGATATCCAGGCCAAGTTTCCGTGGCCGTTCAACGTCATTCCGGCCGACCTGTCGTGGAGCGTCGCGACCTGGTTCGAGATCGCCGGCGGCCTCGCGCTGTGGCTCGGCTTCGGAACGCGCTTCTTCGCGTTCTCGCTGCTGTTCCTGACCTTCGTCGCGACCGCCGCCGTGCACTGGCCCGACATGTGGACGATGTGGAGCGATCTTCTGAAAGGCTATGCGATCACCGACGCCGGCCACGGCAACTTCAAGCTGCCATTGCTGTTCGTCGTGATGCTGCTGCCGCTGATCTTCAACGGCCCCGGCAAACTGAGCGTCGACTACGTCATTGCGCGCCTCGTCGGCGCCACGACCTATCCGGCGGCCACCAACGATTTCTACACCTGGGCGATCGCCGCCGCGGTCGTCGGCCTGCCGTTCCTGATGCTCACGCCGCTGTCCGGCGCCGCGCTCCTCGCGCTCGCGGCCGTACTCGCGCTGATCGGCCGCTACCTGCGCCATTGACGAATGCGCAGCGATCGCGGCGCATTCGTTGCGAATCGGTTAAAAACGCGTCGCGTATGAACCGCACGCTACCCACGGGTCGCCGCCGCGCTTTGGCCGGGGCGGCGCATCCGGTATCCTTCCCGCCCATGTCAGAGCCCCTGCCCGTCGCCATCCAGCTGGCGAACCGTTTTCGCGGATTCCTGCCGGTCGTCGTCGATGTCGAAACCGGCGGTTTCGACTGCGAACGCGACGCGCTGCTGGAAATCTCCGCCGTTGTCATCCGCATGGACGCCGACGGCTGGGTGCATCCGGAACCCGCCGTGTCTTCGCACGTCGTGCCGTTTCCGGGCGCCAACATCGATCCGCGTGCGCTGGAAATCACGGGCATCGATCCGACCCACCCGTTTCGCGCGGCGCTCGACGAGAAAGAAGCCCTCGACCACGTGTTCAAGCCGGTCCGCCGCGCGATGCGCGCGAACGACTGCCAGCGCGCGATCCTGGTCGGCCACAACGCGTCGTTCGACCTCAACTTCCTCAACGCCGCGATTCGTCGCACCGGCCACAAGCGCAGCCCTTTCCACTTGTTCAGCTGTTTCGACACCGCGACGCTCGGCGGCCTCGCGTACGGCCAGACGGTGCTGTCGAAAGCCGTATCCGCGGCCGGTTTCGAGTGGAACAGCAACGAGGCGCATTCGGCCGTCTACGACAGCGAGCAGACGGCCCGGCTGTTCTGCGCGATCGTCAACCGCTGGAAGGCGATGGAAGACGCCTGGCGTGCCAACGCGTCGGCCGCGGCTTGAACGCGCGCACGGCCGCCTACAGTTCGACGCCATGCCGATCTACGAATACATCGCCGACACCGACGGATGCGCGCACTGCGCGACCGGTTTCGACGCGCTGCAGAAACTCGCCGACGCGCCGCTGACGCAGTGTCCGCGCTGCGGCGGGCAGGTCCACCGCAAGCTGTCGGCGCCCAGCGTCGCGATCGGCGGTGCGCACCTGACGACCGAAAAGCACGCAGGCAAGCACGGCTTCACGCAATACCGCCGCGCCGGCGGCGGCGTCTACGAAAAAACGGCCGGCAAGGGCCCGAAGTACATCAGCGGCGACTGACAGGCCAGCCGCGCGGACGCGTCAGCGGATTTCCTGGATCGCCACGACCTTGCCCTGCTCGATCGTGATCTGAATCGTCTTGTTGTCGCGGAAATACTCGTAGCGCTCGGCCTGTTTCGCGCCGTACTTGTTCTCGACCGGTTCGGTACGGTCGGGATTGCCGGCGATCTGCACGACCTTGCCGACGCCGTCGCCGACGCTGATCACCTTCGACCCGATGCGGACGGTGTCGCCGGCATGCGCGTCGAGTGCGACGAGGGCGGCGGCGGCGAGAACGAGACGTTTCATGGAGCGGCTCCGAAGGCGGACGCGCCCCGGGCCGGCGCCGCCGGCCTGTACGAAGTCGCGTCCGGTCGGCGCGATCATAAAGGTTGCGTTGAATAAAACACGGCCCGCTTCAATCCGCGGGCCGTGCCCGGCCAGCCTTCCTTCAGGTTCGCCGAACGTACGTAGCCGCACGCACGGACGATTGCCGCCTACGCGAATTCCAGCTGCTGCTCGAAGCTCTTGAGCTCGTGGCGCGACAGCGCGAGGTTCGACTTGGCGCGGTCGAGCACGACGTACAGAAACAGCGCCGCATTGCGCTCGAGCGGGCGGATCAGGTGGTACTGGCGGCTCAGACTGATGAGGATGTCCTCGATCGAATCGTCGAGCTTGAGCGACGAGGCCACGCGGCGCTTGGCCTTGACGACTTCGGCGTTGCCGCTCGCGGCGAGATCGAGATCGACGTTGCCGCCGCCGAGCTTGGCGAGCGCCATGCCGCTGTCGGAATCGACGAGCGCGGCGCCGACGAATCCGTCGATCGAGGAGAGAGCACTGAGGTCGAGCTTGGCCATGATGTTTCCCGCTGTCTGAGCTGCCCGCAACCGGCGGGCGACGGTGTTCAGGCCTGCGCGGTCTGCGACGCCTGGTGTTGTTCGATCCACGCGTCGACCGCGCGGCCGATCGTGGCGGCCGTCGTGCGCGTCTCGTGCAGGATGATGCCGAGGTTCGTGCTCGGCCTTGCCAATGTGGAAACGACGAAAAGCTCCTTCCTGCTCGGCACGCGCTGCGCGAAGAACGTGCCGTTCAGCGCGTTGACGACGACGTACTGCGAACGATCGATGCGCACCTCGCGCCCGATCGTTTCGCCGAGCGCGACCATCGAACCGATCATCGCGGCGATGCGCTGCGGATCGGCGTCGTTGTCGACGACGTGCGACACGAGCCGCCCGTCGACCGTCGCGATGACGCAGCCGATCGCGGCGGGAATGCGGCCGTGCAGGTCGCGCACGGCGTCGTCGATGGCCGTTTTGAGCGTTGCGGGCAGGTTGCGCGAAATCTGGCTCATCGGGCTCTCGCTGTCTGTACGTAGTCGAGCCAGGCGTCGGGCGCGTCGGCTTGGGAATCGTCGGCCGCCAGCGTTTCGATCTGCTCGAACAGCACTTCGAGGATGCCGACGACATCGTCGCGCCGGCGCACGTCGGCGCCGATGACCGGCAGGAAGCTGCCGTGACGGGCGACGGCCTCGACGTAATCGTCGAGCGTCGGACTCGGATGGGTGTCGAGGCGGCCGACCGCGACGACGAGGCGTCCCGCGCCGATCTGCGGCGCGAACGCCGACAGGTACTCGTCGAGATCGGCCAGCGGCGCGGGCCGGGAGTTGTCGATCAGCACGACGACGCCGAGCGCGCCCTGCGCGAGCAGCGGCCACATGAATTCGAAGCGCTTCTGCCCGGGCGAGCCGTACAGCCGCAGCATGTCGCCCGTGTCGAGCGTGATCTCGCCGTAGTCCATCGCGACCGTCGTTTCGGCCTTGCTCGACTCGGCGAAGTCGGTGTTCTCCACTTCGGTGCTGATCGGGTCGATCTCGCTGATCGCGCGGATCGCCGTCGTCTTGCCCGCGCCCATGGGCCCCGCGAACAACAGCTTCACGTCGCTCATGAGCGGTCGGCCTGCAGCACGCGGCGGATCGACGAGATCGCCTGGCGTTCCTTGCTGTGCGCGACCATCGCGCCGAGCCGCACGGCGCCGGCGGGTACCGCGGCAACCTGGGCCGGCAACGCCACGGCCACCAATTCGTCGTGAAAGAAGTCGCAGACGCGGCACGCATTGAGAAAGCCGTACACGAGCGCGGGCGGCGCGATCGCCAGCGCGCACAGCGATGCCGCGTCGTGCGTGCCGGCGCGCGTCTGCGCGATGAGTTCGGCGAACGCGCGCGGTCCGCCGGCCGCCAGATACGGCCAGCCCTTGAGCTTGAGCACACGGAGAGACGCGAGCGCCGGCAGCGGGCCGCGGCCGCCGGCGCGCACGCCGAACTGCCACAGCAGCGGTTTCAGGGGAACCTGGCGCGCCGTCGCCGGAATCGTGGCGCTGGACGCGACGAGCGCAAAACCTTCTCGCGCCATCTCGGCGAGCAGCGTTTCGGGATCGGCGTCGACCGTGCCGTAGTGCGTCCATGTGCTCGCACGCGGATCGGCGAGCGCGATCGTGCGGTGGCCGACGCGCCACTCGATCGTCCGGGCGTCCGACGCGGCGAGTTCGCACCAGCGCGCGAGCCACTGCCAGGCGAGCACGTCGAGCGCCCGTCTCTCGACCGGCTCGGGTCGCAGCCAGAGCGCGATCTGCCGCATGGCATCGAGCAGCGCACCGGCGCGCCACGGCGTGTCGATGCGCACCGCGTCCACGCGGCCGTCCTGACGCCGGACGTCGGCGACCAGGTTCGGCGAGATATCGTGCGCGTCGGCCGCACGCAGCACGACATCGGCGCTTGCCGCGTCGGTGAACGTCCACGACAGGCCGGATGCGTGCGGCTGCAAGCCCTGCAGCATCCGCTCGACGAGCGACTTGCGATACGCCGGAAGATCGACGGCAATCGAGAACGGCACTGCGCTTTGCGTGTTGGTCATGGTTCGAACCATTGCGAGCGACAACCCCGGATACGTGGTTTCACCCGCACGGATGACAGGCACCCAGCGGCGCCCGGACCCGATCGAGATGAAAACCTGCGGCGATGCGAAGCGCGTACCGGCGGGGAGCGCTTCACGCGGAAATCCGGCCGATCCATGCGGCACAGGACACAAGCATTGTTGCGGATGAAACGCGAAACGGCTCACGCACACTTGTAAACAACTGAGAAGATTTAACGCCTTCTTTGTCCACCCCGGAGACAATGCGCACTCGCGAAACAATTCTTGTGGGTTGCAGAACGAACATCGAGACCATCGTCCATTGCGCCGACAGGCATTCAGTCGCTAAGGGCGTTTGAAACGTTTTGGCAGGACCGCAGACGGGCGCACCTGCCTTGACCTTGCCCCAGCGCACCCGATATCGCGACCACGATGCATCGCACCTACACGATCGAACTGGCCCAGGCACGCGACATACCGCGCATCGCGGCGATGTCGCGCGAATTCATCGAGCAGGGCCTCGGTTGGCGCTGGGGTCCGGGGGCGGTGCAGCGCTGCGTGCGCGATCGCGCGACGAACGTCGCCGTCGCACGCGACGTCGACGGCGCGCCGGCCGGCTTCGGCATCATGAAGTACGGCGTCACCGACGCGCACCTGCTGCTGTTCGGCGTCGCGCCGGCCCAACGCCGCCGCGGCATCGGCGCGGCGCTGCTGGCCTGGCTCGAAGCATCGGCCGTCACCGCCGGCATCGAACTCGTGTTTCTCGAAGCGCGCGCCGGCAACGTCGCCGCGCGCGAGTTCTACCGCAGCCGGGGCTACCGCGAACTGACCGTACTGCGCGGCTACTACCGCGGCCAGGAAGACGCGGTGCGGCTCGGCAAGGATCTGACGGAAAAGTAGCGGATCGTCGAGAAACGGGCTCCTGCCCGTTTCTCGATCGAGCGGCGCAAGCCAAGCTTGTGCTCCCTCCGAAAATCCATCGCTTGCGCGATCGGCTTTCGAGCGGTGCGCTAGCGCCGCGAGGCCACCCACACGAGATGCCGCGCGCCCTTGTTGCCGTGCGCCCGCACCGTGACCTCCTCGACCGCGAAGCCGCTCTTGCGCAGCCGTTCCGTGAAGCGCCGGTCGGGCCCGGCCGACCACACCGTCGCGACACCGCCGGGCTTCAGCGCCGCGTACAGCGCGTTGAGACCGCCGGCGCCGTAGATCCAGGCGTTGCTCGCATGCGTCAGGCCGTCCGGACCGTTGTCGACGTCGAGCATCACCGCGTCGTACTGCTGCGTCGCCGCGCGAAGCACGCTCGCGACGTCGGCGACCCGCACGTCGACGCGCGGATCGCCCAGCGGATGGCCCGCGTGCGCGCCGAGCGGCCCGCGATTCCATTCGACGACGCCGGCGACCAGTTCGGCGACGACGACGCGCGCGTCGGGAGCGAGGTGCTTCAGGGCGGCTGCGAGCGTAAAGCCGAGTCCGAGGCCGCCGATCAGCACGCAAGGCTGCGCGCGAGCGGCGATGCGCCGGCAGGCGAGATCGGCGAGCGCGTCTTCCGAACCGTGCATGCGCGTGGACATGAGATCGCCGGTGCCGGCGATCTTGATCGAGTAGTGCGCGCCCTCCTGGAACAGCCGCAGCTCGCCGCCGCCGGGAATCGGGGCGGTGTCGATCAGGGTCATGCGCTGGGTCATCGGCGGCGGTACGGGCGAGGCGGGCCGCGATGATACCGGCGGGCGTTAAACCCTGCGCGCGGTCGGTGCATCCGAATCCCCTGTCAGCGTATCCATACCCTTGTCCACGACCACAGCGAGCCCGACATGACCCGAATCCTCCTGGCCGTCCTCCTCGCCGCAGGCGCCGGCGCCGCGCTTGCCGACGACTGCGAATTCCACGCGCAGCGCAATCTCGACCTGCCGGTCGAAAGCCTGAACCTGCTGCGCCTGCAGACGCGCGCCGGCGACCTGCGCATCAGCGGCGTCGCCGGCCTCAAACAGGTCGAACTGCGCGGCAACGCCTGCGCGAGCTCCGCCGAATCGCTCGAACAGCTGCAGCTTCGGCACAACCGCAACGGCTCGACGCTGAGCGTCGAGACGACCTCGCCCGAATCGCAGAGCGGCTTCAAGCTGTTCGGTTCGACCTACGCGTATATCGATCTCGAGGTGCGCGTGCCCGAATCGTTCAACCTCGAACTCACCGATTCGTCCGGCGACATCGAAATCGCCGACGTCGGGGCGATCGAACTGACCGACAGCTCCGGCGACATCCGCATCCGCAACGCGCTCGGCGACCTGCGCCTCACCGACAGCTCGGGCGACATCAACCTCGACCGCATCGGCGGCAACGTCACGATCGTCAACGACAGCTCCGGCGACATCGAGATCGACGGCGTGCGCCGCAACGTCGACATCGAGGACGACAGCTCCGGCGACATCGTCATCGAAAACGTCGACGGCAACGCGCGCGTCGGCCACGACAGCTCCGGCGACATCCGCTTTTCCCGCATCGGCGGCAACGCCGACGTCGGCTCCGACTCGAGCGGCGGCATCTACGCCGACGGCGTAAAGGGCGATTTCACGGTGAAGCACAAGTCCGGCGGCAAGAACGGCATCTCGCACAACGACGTCGGCGGCCGGGTGAGCCTGCCGGAGCGCGACTAACGTCGAATACGCGCGTGAACGATCCCAACACGCTTCGTTAACCGAGTAATAACCCCCGCAGCGTTAATCTTGCTGCCAGTTCGGAACACTCCAACGTACTCTAAGCCCCGACAGGATTGCCGGGGCTTTTTTTTGTCCGGGTTCCGGAAGCCGGCCGGATCGCCTACCCGTTGGACGCGAACTTGAGGCCGAGCACGCCGAGCACGATCAGCGCCAGCGACGCCAGACGAATCGCCGTGGCGGCTTCGCCGAACCACACGATGCCGAGAATCGCCGTACCGGCCGCGCCGATGCCGGTCCAGATCGCGTAGGCGGTGCCGATCGGCAGTTCCTTGAGCGCGAGCGACAGCAGCCAGAAGCTGATCCCCATCGCCGCGAGCGTCAGCAGCGACGGAACGAGACGGGACCAGCCGCAGGTGTGCTTGAGGCCGATCGCCCAGCCGATTTCGAACAGGCCGGCCAGAATGAGATAGAACCACGCCATGACGATGCTCCTTCTTGCGAAGTGAGGTCGTCCTCACGGGGTTAATGGTGCGCGCCGGGTCGTCCCGGCACCGGCGCCTATTATCGGCCGGGCGCGTGAATCGGGTGTAACCCCGGGCGCGTCACGCGTCCCGGGGAGGTCGACGGGCGCTCAGCTCAGGCCGAGATAGTCGCGCTTGCCGATCGACACGCCGTTGTGGCGCAGGATCGCGTAGGCGGTAGTAATGTGGAAATAGAAATTCGGCAGCCCCCAGGTCACGAGATAGTCGGCGCCCGTGAACGTGAAGGTGCGGTCGCGCGCCTTGACGATCACCTCGCGCGCATCGGCCCCCTCGAAGCTCGAGGCGGGCACGCTCCGGACGAAATCCACCGTCTTGCGGATGCGTTCGCGCAGTTCCGGCAGCGTCGTCTCCGTATCGGGAAAGCTCGGAATCTCGACGCCGGCCAAGCGACCGACCGTGGCCTTGGCGGTATCGCTGGCCGACTGGATCTGGCGCGACAGCGGGAACATGTCGGGCGCCAGGCGCGAGCCGAGCAGCACCGAAACGTCGTAGCCGCGCGCGACGGCGTCGGCCTCGGCCCTGTCGAGCAGCGCCGACAGGCTGTCGAACATATGCGTGATCGTGTTGACGACGGTGGCGTGAATCGACAGCGACATGGGGATACTCCGAGGCGAAGGCGCGGGGACTGTGCCACGACGGACGCGAGGCGACCGGTGGCGAAACAGCCAATGAGGCGTGCGCGGCGCATTTCAAGCCGTGCGGCGCGTGTCGCTTCCCCGCGCGGCGCCGGGTAGAATCTCGCGCGCCATCGCAAGGCCCCGTAGCTCAGCTGGATAGAGCGTCCCCCTCCTAAGGGGAAGGTCGTACGTTCGAATCGTATCGGGGCCGCCAAATCGCGAAAAAAGGGCCGGCGACGCCGGCCCCAAAACACGGAGTGGGAGCGCGCGCTTCTGCGCCCCGCCGATCATTCTGCGCAGGCGCGTCTCAGCGGTTGCGACGCGCGACGTAGATCGCCTCGCCGGCGCAAAACTCGGGGCTCGCCGTTTCGTTCGCGCTGTCGATCACGTCGAACCCCGCGCGCGCCAGCACGCGCCGCAGCGCGTCCGGCGCGAGCGCCCAGCGGAACGGCTCGCGCACCGACGCGAGCCAGCGCGCGACCCACGGCGACGCATCGCCGAATCCCGCGCTGCCGTCCGCGCGCGGTGCCATCGCGGTGAACAGCAGGGTTTGCGGCGCGGTTGCCGACCGCGCGCCGCGCAGCAGCGCGCGCGCCGCGGCCGGCGCGAGATACATCAGCACCGCCTCGGCGATCCACAACGTCGGTCGCGGATCGTCGGCCAGGCGTCGCACGACATCCGCTTCGGCGCCGAGATCGGCGATGACGCGCGCGACCGGCGCTTCCGGCGCCGCCAGTTGCGCGCGCGCCCTCGCCTCGCGCGGATGCACCACCTCGACGACGTCGACGCCGAGCTCGCGCAGCGCAGGTCCGATGCCGTCGCAACCCGGCGCGAGCACGACGACGCGCTCGACGCCGCCCGCGACCGCCTGCTGCGCGGCCTGCCACAACACGCTCTTGCGCGCGACGTAGTGCGCCGCGATACCGGGCAGCAGCCACGCCTCGAATCGCCGCAGCAGCGCCTCGACCGTGCGCGAACGCAGCCACGCCGGCGTCGCGCGCGCGGCCAGCCGGCGCGTCGCCGCGGGTACGTCGCGGGCGCGGCCGGCGCGCGCTTCGCCGTGCACGCCGAGCGCCACGAGCCGCGCGGTCGCGCTGAAGCTCACGGCGCGCCCGCCAGCGTCGCCCGCAGCCGCCGATACCAGTCGCTCGCGAACACGCCTTGCGGATCGACGCGGTTTTTCAACGCGAAGAATTCGTCGATCCGCGGATAGGCGTGCCGCACCTGGTCGGCGCGCGCATACCCGTGGTAGGTCAGGTAATAGCTGCCGCCCAGCGACAGCGCGTTGTCGATCAGGCGCCGGAAATCGTCGCGCGCGGCGGCGATGCCGGCGGCGTCGTGACGCACGTGCAGGTTGAACACGACGCACAGGAAGTCGTCGCGCGCCCACGGCAGCAGCGTTTCGCGGTCGGCGCGGATGCGGCGCACGGTGCCGTAGACGACGTCGGCGCCGTGCACGCGCAGATCGTCCGCGGCGCGATGCATGAACGTCGCCAGCTGCGCGGCCGGCACGTACATCTCGCCGATCATCTCCGAACCGCGATGGCCGAGCTCGTCGTCGAGCGCCGCGTGATAGCCGTCGGGATACAGGCCGAACTGATGATCGTCCGACGCGTAGCGCTGGCCGTCGCTGGCGAGATAGAACGCCGCGTAGCGCGCGAACGCCTCGCGCTTGTCCACGTGCGCGAGCCGCATCAGCGCGCGCCAGCGTTCCTCGTCGAGCGCGTGCGCGACCGGCGGCATCGCGGCGTCGTCCGGCAACGGCCGGTAGCAGGCGAACACGCCGCGGCGCAGGAAGTCGCCGTCGCGCGGATCGACCGCGAACTGGAAGTCGCCGTACAGACTGCCCTGCGCGATCTCGGCGTCGAACGCGACCGCGACGTCGGCGACGTCGACGAGGCGCACACGCCGTTCGAGCTTGCACCGCGGCACGAGCCGCAACGTTGCGGTATCGACCACGCCGAGCAGGCCGTAGCCGCCGATCGCCGCGGCGAAGAGTTCCGGCGCGCTCGCGCGGTCGACGTCGATCGCGTCGCCCGACGCGAGCACGAGCCGGAACCGCTCGATGTCGGCGACGAGCGGCGCGAAGTCGAGACCGCGTCCGTGCGCGTTCGCCGCGAGAGAGCCGCCGATGCTGAAGTCGTCCGCGCCGCTTTGCTTCTGGCGAATGCTCCAGCCGCGGCCCTCGGCGTCGCGCCGCTGCGCGAGCCACGCCTGCAGCGCCGGCCAGCGGATGCCGGCGTCGACGGTGACGAGACCGCGCGCCGCATCGAAATCGCGCACCGCCGCGTGGCGTTCGAGATCGAGCACGACGCCGCCGTGGCAAAACTGCTGCCCGCCCATCGCGTGCCGCGCGCCGGCGATCGCGAGCGGCACGCCGGCGCGTGCGGCGCGCGCGACGGCTTCCCGGATCGCCGGCAGGCCGGCGGGATGCTCCAGCGCGAGCGGCACGGAGGCGTTGAGCGCGCTGTGGCGGTCGTTGAGAACGACGGACGGCGGTCGCATGGTCATGGATCGGCTCCTGGTGTTCGCGGCGACGATGCGCAGCGCCCGCTCGCCGTGCAACACTTCCGACGAAAGTATCGTCTGGCGATACTCGAAGTCCGGAGCCTGCCGATGCCGCCCCTCGATTCGTCGCGCCTCCTCATCGATGCCCTGAAGCGCGCGCTGCGCGCCCGCGGGGTCACCTATCGCGCCGTTGCGCAGGCGCTGGAATTGTCCGAACCGTCGGTCAAGCGACTGTTCTCGCGCGGCGGGTTTTCGGTCGAGCGGCTCGCGCAGGTGTGCGCGCTCGCCGATCTCGATTTCTTCGACCTCGCCAAGCTCGCGCGGCAACGCAGCGAACGCGCGACGCAGCTGTCGCTCGCGCAGGAACAGGCGCTCGCCGGCGACGAGACGCTGATGCTCGTTTTCCACTTGTTGCTCGCGGGCTGGAAGACGGCCGATATCCGCGCGCACTACGGCCTGTCGGCGCCGGCGTCGGTCCGCGCGCTCGCGCGGCTCGACCGTCTGCGCCTGATCGTGCTCGAACCGGGCGACCGTGCGCGGCTCGCCGTACCGCGCAACGTCACCTGGCGCCGGCACGGACCGGTGCAGCGCCGCTACGGCGACGCGGCGCTGCGCGAGTTCATCGACGCCGGCTTCGACGGCGCCGACGAAATGCTGTTTCTCGAAACGCGCGAACTGGGCGCCGCGTCGCAGGCGCTGATCCGGCGCCGACTCGAACGGCTGGCGCAGGAATTTCTCGAACTCGCCGAACTCGACGCGTCGCTGCCGCCGGCCGCGCGGCGCAATACCGGCCTGGTGCTCGCGACGCGTCCGTGGGTGTTTTCGATCGCCAAGCCCGATGCGGCGCGGCGCGCGAAACGCGCCGCGCCGCGGGCTTCGCGCTTTACGGTTTGAACACGTCGGCGAAGAACGCGCGCATCTGCGCGAACGAGCGTTTCGCGGCGCGTTCGTTGTACAGGCAGCCGGGGATGCGGCCCTGCTCGTCCGGCTCGGCGAAGCAGTGCACGGCGCCGCCGTAGTTGATGAACTGCCAGTCGACCTTCGCGTCGCGCATTTCCTTTTCGAACGTCTGGATCGACTCGGGCGACACGAACTTGTCGTCGCCGCCGTTCATCACGAGCACCTTGCCCTTGATGTTCTTCGCCATCGTCACGTCGTCGCTCGCGAGGTTCGCATGGAACGTCGCGACGCCGGCGACGTCGGCGCCGCTGCGCGCGAGATCGAGCGCCGTGGCGCCGCCGAAGCAGAAGCCGATCGCGCCCCAGTTCTTGCCGTCGAGCGGCGCGCCGCCGGCCTGCTTTTTCAGCTGGTCGAGCGCGGCGTTGATGCGCTTGCGCAGCACATTGCGCTCCTTGTACATCTTTTCGGTCGCCTTGCCGGCCTCGTCGGGATTCTTCGGCCAGTTGCCGACGCCGTAGACGTCGGCCACGAGGATCACGTAGTCCTTGCCCGCGATCGTCGCGGCTTTCGACACCTGGTCTTCGCCCAGGCCCATCCAGTTCGGCGCCATGACGAGACCCGGACGCTTGGCGCCGGCGTCGTCGTAGACGAGCACGCTCTGCATCTTCGCGCCGTCGACGTCGTACTCGATCTTATTCGTGACGACGGCGGCGTGTGCGTTGCCGGCGAGCGCGAGCGCGGCGAACGCAAACAGGAAGGCGGCGGATTTCATCGGGCGTCTCCAGGGACTGACGGAACCCGAAGTGTCGCGCGTGGTCCGCGACGCGCACAAGCGCGACCTTTGCCGTGTTACGCGATTCCGATGCCGTCGATGCCCGCGATCGTCTGCGGATCGAATCCGGCGAGTTGCGCGAACGCACGGCCGCGGTCGGCGTAGTCGCGAAACTGGTCGAAACTCGGCGCGCCGGGCGACAGCAGCACGACGCCGCCGGCCGGCGTCGCCGCACGCGCCGCGGCCACGGCTTCGCCGAGCGTCGCGCAGCGTTCGACGCGCAGCGCAGGCGCTTCTTCGGCCAGGAGCGCCGCGATGCGCGCGCCGTTCGCGCCGAGCGCGATCACCGCGTGCGGCGGATGCGCCCGGGCGTAACGTGCGAACTCGCGCCAGTCGAGTCCGCGGTCGAAGCCGCCGACGAGCACGCTGACCGCGCGGCCCTCGAGACTGCGCAGCGCCTCGATCGTCGCCTGCGGTGTCGTGGAGATACTGTCGTTGACGAACGCGACGCCGCCCGCTTCGCCCAGGCGCTGCAGGCGATGCGGCAGCGGCCGGAACGTGCGCGCGTGGGCGATCGCCGCGCGCGCCTCGCCGCCGGCGGCCTCGATCGCCGTCAGCGCGGCACACAGGTTCAGCGCGTTGTGTTCGCCCGGCAGCGGAAGGTCTGCGAGCGGCAGCGCGCGTTCGCCGCCATGGCAGACGTGGCCGTCGGCCACGTGCCAGCCGTCCGGCGTGCCGAACCAGCGGCGATCCGGATGCGCCGCGGTGCGCGCGGCGAGTTCGGGCTGCAGGCCGTTGACGACCAGCGTGCGCGCGCGTTCGGCGAGCGCGAGCTTGTCGCCGACGTAGCGCTCGCGCGAGCCGTGCCAGTCGAGATGTTCCTCGTAGACGTTGTTGATCACGCCGACGTCGAGCGGGCCCGCCTCGCGCGTCTGGAAACTGGACAATTCCACAACCCAGCGATCGACGATCGCGTCGGTGTCGATCAGTTCGAGCAGCGGCAGGCCGATGTTGCCGGCGAGCGCGACGCGCTGCCCGAGTCCGCGCAGGAGGTGCGCGACGAGCGCCGACGTCGTGCTCTTGCCCTTCGTGCCGGTGACGGCGATCACGCGCGCGTCGGGGTTTTCGGCGAACCACAGCGCGGTGCCCGACGAGACCGCGACGCCGGCGGCGACCGCGTCAATGAGCGCCGGCGCGTACGCGCTGACGCCCGGCGATTTGACGACGACGTCGAAGGTCCACAGAAGGCCCGCATACGGCTCGGCGGTGATGCATTCGATCGTGTCGCCGTACAGCGCCTGCGCGGTGCTCGCCTCGGCGGCGCTGCACAGCAGCGTGGGCCTGAGCGCGGGCAGGCGCAGACGCAACGCGGCGAGCACCGCCCTGCCCTCGCGGCCGTAGCCCCAGATCGCGACCCGCCGGCCGGCGAGATCAGCGATACGCATCGACGACACCGGCGAGGCGAGGCGCGATGCCGTGCTCGTCGGACGGCGCGAGCTGCGACGCGAGGTCGATCTCGCCCGCGTCGAGCTGCGGCAATACCTCGTCGACGAACCGCGCGACGATCGCGTCCTCGCGCCACTCGGCGCGCAGCGACAGCGCGTGCATCGCGGCGCGCGACTCGCGGCCTTCGCCGACGCATTCGAACGGCTTGTGTTCGCGAAACTCCATCAGCGCGTCGAAACCGGCCGTCTGCGTTTCGTCGTCGAGCAGATTGCGCCCGAAGATCGCGAGCAGGCGCGGCTTGGTCACGAACGGCGCGAGCGCCAGAAACACGAAATGGCATTTCGGACATTGTCCGCACCAGCGGTCGGCCGGCTTGGGCCCGAGGATCTTGAAGTTGCGGTTGCAGCTGGAAAACACGTCGTCGTAGCGCGTCTGCCGCGCGAACAGCTTCGTCACCGCCAGTTCCGACAGCGGTCGCAGCAGCGAGCAGTACGCAAGGTCGGCCGCGACGTGCGAGCGCAGGTACGCGGCGAAGCGGCGCTCGAATTCCCAGCCCTTGCTCCACTGGTGGTTGACCGCCTGCCCCGCGTATTCGAGCGTCGCGCTCGACGCCGAGCGCTCGTTCGAAAACACCACGGCGTCGTAGCCGTACAGCACGGCGGCGAGCGCGAGGATCGCCGAATTGATCGCGGTGACCGGGATGTGCCCGTTCCATGCGCCGAGCTTGTTGTACTCGAACAATTCCGGCGCGAGCCGCCGCTCGACGTTCAACCCCGGCAGGCCCGTGCGCTCGACGCACGCGGCGATCAGCGGCGACAGGCCGACCCACGCGGCGGTCGCGTCTTCATGCAGCGTTTTCAACAGTTCCACACTGACCAGCGAATCCTTGCCGCCGCCGACCGGCACGAGGCTGCGCGGCGGCAAGCCGATCGCCGCGGCCGGCGCGGGCGCCGACGCGCCGCGCGGAAAGCGGATGCGGCCGGCGAGATCGAGCTTGTTGTGGTACGCGAATTCGCCGAGGCCGTGGAAGTACAGCTCGTCGAGGAGATCGGCCGTCGCATCGTCGAGCGATCCGGCGTCGACGACGATCGCTTCCGGCACGCCGGCCTTGTAGTAGCTGACGCCGGCGACGAGATGCAGCAGCTTCAGCGCGGCGTCGAACGCCGCGCGGCGCGCGGGCGCGATCGCCGGCGCGCCGGGAAAGATCACACGCTCGACGAGTTCGACGCCGCCGTCGAACGCGTAGACGAGTTGCGCCTGCCCGTCGGCGTAGTCGGCGCGGACGAAACGGAAATGCCGCGACTGGCGCGGGTCGAACGACATCACGAAGCTCCTTGCGACGCGGAAGTGGGAATTCTAGCGGTCACGGCATCGTCCCGTAGCGCGCGCGGACGCCGGATGCGCACGGCGCGGCGTCACCATACGATCTCCTGCGCCGGTTCGCGCAGATTGTAGTGCGACGCCATCACCGCGCCGTAGGCGCCAGCCTGAGCGACGACGACGACGTCGCCTTCGCGGCATTCCGGCAGGCGCCGGTTCGTGCCGAGCACGTCGCCCGATTCGCAGATCGGTCCAACGACCTGGTACAGCGTGTCGGCCGGATCGTCGAGGCGGCTGAGGTTCGCGATGTCGTGCCACGCCTCGTACAGCGCGGGGCGGATCAGCGCGTTCATGCCGGCGTCGAGCCCGACGTAGCGATAGTCGCCCTTGCGCTTGGTCTGCGTCACGCGCGCGAGCAGCACGCCGGCGTCGGCGACGAGATAGCGTCCCGGTTCGAGCCACAGCGCGAACTGCGGGTACGCGCGCTTGATCTCGGCCAGCGCCGCGTCGAGCGCGGCGAGATCGAGCGGCGCTTCGTCATGCCGCGCCGGCACGCCCAGGCCGCCGCCGATATTGATCGATTCGATGCGCGAAAAGCGCTGCGCGAGCGCGGCGAGCTGCGCGTACACCTCGCGCCAGTGCGCCGCGTCGAGAATGCCGGAGCCGAGGTGGGCGTGCAGGCCGGTCACGCGCGCGCCGTGGCGCCGCGCCAGCTCGCGGAACGTGTCGACCTGCGACAGATCGAGGCCGAACTTGGAACCGGCGCCGCCGGTGCGCACCTTGTCGTGATGGCCGCGGCCGACGCCGAGGTCCACGCGCAGGATCACGTCGCGGCCCGCGAACGACTCGCCCCAGTGTTCCAGCGGATGCAGGTTGTCGAGCGTGACGAACGCGCCGCGCGCGAGCGCCGCTTCGTATTCGTCGCGCGCGGCGAAGTTCGGCGTGAACAACAGGCGCTCGCCGCCGACGATGTCGCCGGCGCGCTCGAGCTCGGGCAGCGACACGCACTCGAGCCCGAAGCCTTCGTCGGCGATCGCGCGCAGCACGGCCGGATGGCTGTTCGCCTTGAGCGCGTAGAACCAGCGGTCGGGCGCCGCGAACGCGCGCAGCGCGCGTGCGCGTTCGCGCACGGTCGCCAGATCGTAGACGTAGCGCGGACCGCCGCTCGATCCGAGCGCGACGAGTTCGTCGCGGCGCGCGCGCCACCACGGCGTCGCGCGCGGCGCCTGCGCGGCGGCGTACAGCTCGCTCCACGCCGGGCCGAACACCGCCGGGTCTTCGGCGCGCAGCGCCTCGGCCTTGACGAGCCCCGCGTGCAGCGTCGGCACGAGGCCGTCGGCCGCCGCTTCGTCGACGACGATCGTGAGGTTGAGATTGTTCGACGACTGCGTCACCAGATGCACGCGCAGCATGTCGAATTCGGCGAGCACGCCGGCCAGGCGCGGCAGCAGCGAGCGCATGCCGCGGCCGACGAGCGTGATCGCCGCGCACGGCGCGATCACCTTGACGCGGCACACTTCGGCGAGATCCGCCGCGAGCGCGGCCAGCACGTCGGTCGTGACGAGGTTTTCCGACGGGTCGAGCGACACGGTGACGTTCGTTTCGGCCGAACTGATCAGATCGATGGACAGGCCGTGGCGCTTGAAGCGCTCGAACACGTCGGCGAGAAAGCCGACCTGCTGCCACATGCCGATCGACTCCATCGAGATCAGGGTGATGCCGCGCCGTTCGCTGATCGCCTTGACGCTCGGCGCCGCGGCGCCGACCGTCGCGCCGATTTCGGTGCCGGGCAATTCGGGCCGGTTCGTATCGCGCACCGCGAGCGGCACGTGCGCCTCGCGCACGGGATTCAGGCATCGCGGATGCAATACCTTGGCGCCGGTCGTCGCGATTTCCTGCGCTTCCTCGTAGTCGAGCCGCGACAGCAGGCGCGCGGCCGGCACGATGCGCGGATTGGCCGAAAACATGCCGGCGACGTCGGTCCAGATTTCTACTTTTTCGGCTTTGAGCAGCGCGCCGAAGTACGCCGCCGACGTATCGGAGCCGCCGCGGCCGAGGATCGCCGTTTCGCCGGCCGCGTTGCGCGCCATGAAACCCTGCGAGATGAACACGTCGCCGAGCGCGGCGAGGCGCGCGGCCATCGCCGGATCGGGCGCGGTCGGCACCGATGCCGAGAGATAGCGGCCCCACTCGGTCTGATTCGGCAGCGCCTGCGCGAGCAGGTGTTCGCGCGCGTCGAGCCAGCGCGTGGCCAGACCCTGCGCGGTGAGGTACGCGACGCCGAGCGTGCTCGACAACTGCTCGCCGAGCGCGAGCACTTCGGCCTGCCACGGCAGTGCGCCGTTTTCGGCGCGCGGGTCGGCCGCGAGCGCGGCGAGGCGGTCGAGCCAGTACTGCAATGTCGCGCGGTCGACGAGGCCGAGTTCGGCGAACATCGCTTCGTGCCGCGCGACGATCTCGTCGCGCACGCTCGCGCGGCGCGCCGCGTCGCCTTTCGACTCGGCGATGGCTTTGAGTTTGTCCGTGATGCCCGACAGCGCCGAAACCACGATCAGCACGCGTTTTCCGCGCGCGCGCCAGTCGGCGGCGATGCGGCGGATGGTGTCCCAGCGGGGACGCGTGGAAACGCTGGTGCCGCCAAACTTGACGACGATCCAGCCGGCGTGCGCGTTAAGCGCCGGATCAACGGGATTCACGGGACTCCTCGATCGTGCGGTGGCGCCGGATCGGCGCCGGCGCATTCTTTCTTGCACTGCAGCAGAACGCAACGAGCGCCGGTGCATAAGCCTCGCCGGCCGGCGGGCCGGGCCAGGGGCCGAAATCTGGCGAAACGCGGGCGCGAGGAACACGCCGCACAATGAAAATTGCTATGAATTTTCATTCAATACGCGACGAAGAGACCTGTCCGATTTGCAATCGCGGGCGGAATTTCACGCACCGGCGACGCAACGTCGGCACTGTGGAGCGCACCGCGTGAAGCCCGCGTCATTTCCTATCCTGTCAGTTCTGGCAGCTACTTTGCGCACAAATTCAGTCGCATAACGTTTTCACAGATGTGAAAACGCCGCTTCGGGGGAGCCGTCATGAAAGCAATCCACTATCGTCTGGCGATCGCAACCGTTCTCGTCGTCGCGAGCGCGAGCGCCGTCGCGGGAACGCCGCGCGCGCGATCGGCCGCGGCGGGCGTCGACTCGACGATCACGCTGCTCGGCACGCCGGTCGCCGACGTCGCGCCGATGCCGTACGTATCGGCGCACGCGTCGGCCGGCTTCTCGCACAACGACGCGCTGCCGCTCGTCAACACGGGCGGCATCAGCGCCGGCGCGCTGACCGTGACGACGAGCTGGTCGAACGTCGGCGGCGCGGTGAACAACACGTCGACCGCGCAGACGGACAATGCGGGCGTCAGCGTCGCAGGTCTCGTGTCGCTCGCGCTCACCGATGTCGACGCGAGCGCAAGCGTCGCCGGCGGCTGCCCGGCCGGCGGCCTGCTCGACACCGGCACGACGTCGATCGGCAGCCTGACGCTCAGCGTACTCGGCCTGCCCGTACCGCTCGGCGCGCTGCCGAATCCGATTCCGCCGAACTTCAACGTCACCGTGCCGCCGACCGCCGGCATCGCGTCGGCGATGATCCGCCTCAACGAACAGCTCGCGAGCGGCGACGGCGCGATCGTGACTTCACTGGACGTCAACGCCGCGCATGTTGAACTGGACCTGCTCGATCTGCTCGGCCAGCCGACGCATGTGAGCCTCGTGGTGTCGAGCGCGTCGGCCAAGGTCGACTGCCGCACCGACGCGATTTTCGACGACGGTTTCAACGATCCGATCTGACTCCCCCAACTGCCGGAGTCCCCTGGTCCGAGGCGCGATTCCGGCAGCTTTTTTCAGGGTGTCCCGCGCCCGGCGACGCGTCCGTCGACATAGGTGGCGACGATTTTCAGCGCCGGCAGCTTCGCCTCCGGCGCGGTCAGCGGATCGGCGTCGAGCAGCACGAAGTCGGCGCGCATTCCGGGCGCCAGAGCACCGAGTTCCTTTTCCGCAAATTGCGCTTTTGCCGCATCGCGCGTGAAGCCGGCCAGCGCCTGCTCGCGCGTGAGCCGTTGCTGCGGCAGCCAGCCGCCGGCCGGCTTGCCGTCGAGATCTTCGCGCGTGATCGCCGCGTACAGGCCGAGCAGCGGGCTCACCTTTTCGACCGGAAAATCGGAGCCGAGCGCGAGCGGTACGCCGGCCTTGACGAAACGCTGCCACGCGTACGCGCCGGCGAGGCGCTTCTCGCCGAGCCGGGCCTGCGCCCACGGCATGTCGCTCGTCGCGTGGGTCGGCTGCATCGACGCGGTGAGCTTCAGTTGCGCGAAGCGCGGAATGTCGGCGAGATCGACGACCTGCGCGTGTTCGATGCGCCAGCGGTGATCGGTTTTCGCGTCGTCGCCGAGCGCGGCGGCATAGGCGTCGAGCACGAGGCGGTTGCCGCGGTCGCCGATCGCGTGCGTGGCCACCTGCACGCCGCAGCCCTTGGCCTTGCGCACGATGCGGGCGAGTTCCTCCGGCGACGTGACGAGAATGCCGCGGTTGCCGGGATCGTCGCTGTAGTCGGCGAGCAGCGCGGCGCCGCGGCTGCCGAGCGCGCCGTCGATGTAGAGCTTCACCGCGCGCATCGACAGACGTCCCGACGCGTGCGCGTACAGGCCGTTCCTGCACAGGGCGCCGAGCGCGGCGTGGTCGGCGTCGGCCATCGTGTAGATGCGCAGCGGCAGCTCGCCGGCGTCGGCGAGGCCGCGCAGCACGTCGAGATCGTCGAGGCTCACGCCGGCGTCGTGCACGCCGGTGATGCCGTTGGCGACGAGATCGGCGAACGCGAGGCGGTAGGCCTTGCGCTTGAGCTCGGCGTCGGGCGCCGGCATCGCGCCGTCGGCGAGCGCCGACGCGCCGTCGATCAGCACGCCGGTGGCCTTGCCGTCGGCGCGCACGATGCGTCCGCCGTCGGGCTGCCAGTCGCCGTCGAGCGACCGGCCGATCTTGTGCATCGCGGCCGTATTGATCCACGTCGCATGGCCGTCGATGCGTTCGAGCGACACCGGGCGGTCGGGAAACGCGGCGTCAAGATCGAGCGCGGTCGGAAATTCCTTGCGCTCCCACGCGTTCTGGTCCCAGCCGCGGCCGACGATCCACGCCTGCGGCGGCAACTGCTTCGCATGCGCCTGCAGGCGCTCGATGATCTGCGCCTTCGAGCGCGTGCCGCGCAGGTCGGCGTTGAGCAGCGAAAGACCGAGGCCGAGCACGTGCGCATGCGCGTCGATGAGGCCGGGCACGACCGTCGCGCCGTCGGCGTCGATCGGCGTGGCGTCAGGATATTTCGCGACGACTTCCTCGCGTGAACCGACGGCAACGACCCGGCCGGCGTCATCCCACGCGAGCGCCGTCGCGGCGGGCCTGGTCGCGTCCATCGTGTGGATTTTCGCGTTGACCAGCACGCCGGCCGCGTTCGCGGCGCCGGCCCAGCCCAAGGACAACAGCGCGGCGTACAGCAATCGATGCGGCATGAGCGGACTCCGGCAGGCGAAAGGCCGCACTGTGGCCCGCTGCGCGCCGCCGCGCAAGATTCCGACGGAGCCGCGCGCGGCATGGCACGGATCCCGAAAAAGTCGCGCGACGGATGATCGGCGAACGGCAACCCGCCGGTGCGGCATCGCTTTGTCGAATCCGGGTCATACTCCACCCGAAGGCAAGCGCAATGGGACCGCGGCGAGCCACCCGGGAAGCCATGCATGTTGAACAAAGCCATAGCGCTTGCTTTCGTTCTTGCCGCAACGGCCGGGGGAATGGCCGTCGCCGGACAATCTCGACCCGCCGATGGCGCCGTTGTCGACCCGAGCAAAGCGAACGACGAAAGCACCTGGGCGCAAGGGCCCTGGCAACCGCCTCACGGCTTGAAACAGTCTCCGATCTGGCCGGGCGCCGCGCCCGACAACGATGCTCGCGCGACCGCGCAAGAGAGAGTCGAGATCGCTCGGACGCCGGATGCGCTGGAAGGATCGACGTCCGAGGCGGCCTGGGATGTTTCGGTTCCGACAATGACCGTATTTCCGCCCAAGGGACGCAACACCGGCGCGGCAATCATCGTGTTCCCGGGCGGGGGATTCAGGGCCGTGGTCGTTACGAAGCAAGGCACGGAGATCTGCAACTGGATCGCCGCGAAAGGCATTACCTGCGTACTTCTGAAGTATCGCGTTCCGGCCCGGGAAAACCATCATTGGCCCGACGAATGCCCGTGCTATCCGCTTCAAGATGCGCAGCGAACGATCAAACTCGTTCGATCCAGGGCGCACGACCTTGGCCTCGACCCGACCAAGATCGGCGTCATGGGATTCTCGGCAGGCGGATTTCTGGTCGCGCAAACCAGCAACATCGTCGAGCCCGCCTACACCGAGGTCGATTCGGCGGACAAACTCAGCAGTCGCCCCGATTTCGCCGTCGCGTTCTATCCGGGCCACCTCTGCCGAGACGGCGATGTGCTGGAATCTTCGATCAAGGTTTCGAAGAACACACCCCCCACCTTCCTGCTGCAGGCCTGGGATGACGGTGTCGACCCTGTCTGCAACAGCACGATATACGCGCGGGCGCTCAACGCCGCCGGCGTTCCCAGCGAGGTTCATCTCTTTGCGAAAGGCGGCCATGCCTTTGGACTGCGCCGCATGGAACACCCTGTCGGCGCCAGCTGGCCTGCTCTGCTGGAAGCCTGGCTGCATGAAATCGGCGTATTGCCTCGAAAGGCCGCATCGGCCGGCGCAGACTGACCGTCCGTTCGTGCCGACTGCGTTTCGTGGCTCGGCCAGGGCCCTTGCGCCAAGCCCCGATCCGCGCGACGACAGCGCTTCGAACCGGTCGACGCGGCGAGATTGCCAAACGCGCGACCGCTCGGCCATGCTCCGCCGCATCAACAGGGGGTAACGATGAGCGAAACGGGCAAGACCGGCTATGCGCGCCGGCTGGGCGTGTTCGACGCGACGATGGTCGTGGTCGGCGGCATCATCGGCGCGGGCATCTTTCTGAATCCCGCGGCGGTCGCGTCGCGCACCGAATCGGCCGGCATGACCACGCTCGCGTGGGGCGTCGGCGGCCTGTTCGCGCTGGCCGGCGCGTTCATCTTCGCCGAACTCGGCGCGCGGCGCCCGCAGGCCGGCGGCGGCTACGTCTACCTGCGCGAAGCGTTCGGGCCGCTCGTCGCGTTCCTGTTCGGCTGGATCATGCTGCTGGTCAACTATTCCGGTTCGATCGCCGCGGTGGCGACGATGTTCGCGACGTACGCATGCCGCCTCGCGGGCCTGCCGGACAATACCAACCTCGTGCCGCCGGTCGCGGTCGGCGCGATCGTGCTGCTGGCCGGCATCAACTACTACGGCATCCGCGCCGGCGCGCTCGTGCAGAACGTGTTCACGGTGCTCAAGCTCGCGGCGGTGGTCGCGGTCGTCGTCGCGGGCCTCGCGCTCACCGGCGTCGGCGACGGCGCGAACGTCGGGCGCGCGCTCGACACGCAGGCGAACTTCGGCAACGCGATGCTGCCGGTGCTGTTCGCGTACAGCGGCTGGTCGTATATCAACAACATCGCCGGCGAGATCCGCGATCCGCAGCGCAGCATCCCGCGCGCGCTCGTGCTCGGCATGCTCGCGTGCACCGCGTGCTATCTCGTCGCGAACTTCGCCTACCTGCACGCGCTCGGCCACGCCGGCCTCGCCGCGAGCACGGCGCCGGCCGCCGAACTCATGCAGCGCGCGTTCGGCCCGACCGGCGCGAACCTCATCGCCGCGGGCATCGCGATCTCGACGTTCGGGTTCTGCAATATCGCGCTCCTGTCCGGCGCGCGCGTGTTCCAGGTGATGGGTGCCGACGGCGTGTTCTTCCGCGGCGCCGCGCACATTCACGAAAAGCACCGCTCGCCCGATATCGCGCTGTTCGGACTCGCCGGCTGGGCCGTGATCCTGACGCTGTCGGGCACATACGGGCAGCTCCTCGACTACGCGACCGTCGGCGACTGGATCGGCGCGGCGATGGTCGGCGCGACGCTGTTCTACTACCGCCGCCGCGAAGGCGCCGACGGCGTGTTCCGGGCGCCGGGGTTTCCGCTGCTGCCGGTCGCCTTCATCGCCGCGGTCGGGTGGGTCGTGGCCTCCAGCGCGATCGCCAAGCCGCGCGACACGCTGATCGGCCTCGCCATCATCGCGGCCGGCGTGCCGGTGTACTACGCGTGGCGCCGCTTCGGCGTTCGCGCATAGCACTTTGTAAACAAAGCCGCGTCGCGCGGACGCCGCCGCGGCACCGTCGCCCCGGTCCACAGCGGCCGCGGCGCCGTGCGACAATCCGCTTCTGACCCGCGGAGCAAGCCCATGCGCGACCCCCAGAACAAAGCCGGCAAGGAGCCGGCGCCGGCCGCCCCCGCGGCGGCGACCGGCCCGATCGAACTCACCATCAACGGCGAGAAATTCCGCCACACGGGCGATCCTGAAATGCCGCTCCTGTGGTACCTGCGCGACGTACTGCGCCTGACCGGCACGAAGTACGGCTGCGGCGTCGGCCAGTGCGGCGCCTGCACCGTGCACCTCGACGGCAAGGCCACGCGCGCGTGCCTGATCCCGATGGCGGCGCTCGCCAACCAGTCGATCACGACGATCGAAGGCATCGCCGGACCCGACGACCTGCACGCCGTGCAGCAGGCGTGGATCGAACACGACGTGCCGCAGTGCGGCTATTGCCAGGCTGGCCAGATCATGGCGGCGGTCGATCTTTTGAAGCGCAAGGCGCAGCCGTCCGACGCCGACATCGCGAGCCTGACCAACCTGTGCCGCTGCGGCACGTACCCGCGCATCCGCAAGGCGGTCAAGCGCGCGGCCGAACTCATCGCCGGAGCCAAGTCGTGAGCGCGAAACTGTCGCGGCGCCAATTCGTCAGCGTCATGCTCACCGCGAGCGGCGCGCTCGTCGTCGGCCTGCGCCCGGCGCTCGCCGGCCCGCCGCCGAAGGTGCCGATGGACATGCTCGGCGAAGCGCTCACATCGCTCGGCGCGTTCGTGCGCATCGAACGCAACAACCGCATCGTCGTCGGCGCGCGCGGCTGCGAAATCGGCCAGGGCGTCATGACGTCGCTGCCGATGCTGATCGCCGAGGAACTCGACGCCGACTGGAATCGCGTGCGCGTCGAACAACTGCCGTACGGCTACGAAATCGGCGTCGACGGACCGCGCAACCGCTACGGCGAACAAGGCGCAGGCGGTTCCACGAGCATACCGAACGGCTGGAAGGACCTGCGCCAGGTCGGCGCGGTCGCGCGCTGGCTGCTGATCGAGGCGGCCGCGCAGCAGTGGCAGCTGCCGCGCGAGCGCATCACGACCGAAGCCAGTCACGTGATCCACCCCGACGGCTCGCGCATGCCGTACGCCGAACTGGTCGAACGCGCCGCGGCGATCCTGCCGCCGGCCGAGGCCGTGCCGCTCAAGAAGCCCGAAGAATTCCGCATCATCGGCAAGCCGGCCAAGACCGTCGACGCGCGCGCGATCGTCACCGGCAAGGCGCAGTACGGCATCGACGCGTACGTCGGCGGCGCGCTCGTCGCCGCGATCGTGCGCTGCCCGCACCTGGACGGCTCGCTCGCGTCGTTCGACGACGCGCAGGCGCGCAAGGTCGACGGCGTCGTCGACGTGTTTGCCATCGAAGGCCCGGTGC
Organism: Tahibacter soli; assembly: GCF_025717065.2. GTDB lineage: Bacteria > Pseudomonadota > Gammaproteobacteria > Xanthomonadales > Rhodanobacteraceae > Tahibacter > Tahibacter soli. Next base: position 662,171 of record NZ_JAOVZO020000020.1, read on the forward strand.
CGGGCTCGGCGTTCAATACGAATCTCGCGGCCGGCGTCGTCGTCGTCGCGGCGAACACCTGGGCCGCGCTCAAGGCGCGCAGCAAACTCAAGATCGAATGGAAGCCCGGCCCGTGGGCCGAGGAATCGACCGCGCGGCTCGCCGCGGCGGCCGAAGAGGCGCTCAAGGGCGAAGGCCTCTCGCTGCGCGCCGACGGCGACATGGCCAAGACGCGCAAGGCGGCCAGGCGCACGCTGAACGCAAAGTATACGGTTCCATTTCTCGCTCACGCGACGATGGAACCGCCGCACGCGCTGATCAAGCTCGAACCCGACCGCGCACTGCTCGTCGCGTCGCTGCAGGACCCCGACGACGCGTCGACGACGATCGCCGATCTCACCGGCCTTGCGCGCGAGAACATCGAGATCCGCATGACGCGCGCCGGCGGCGGTTTCGGCCGGCGGCTCAAGAACGACTACGTCGCCGAAGCGGTGATGGTGGCGAAGAAGGTCGGCAAGCCGGTCAAGCTCATGTGGTCGCGCGACGACGACCTGCGCCACGACTTCTACCGTCCGTTCGGCGTGCACCGGCTCGAAGCCAACCTCGACCGCAAGAACCAGGTGATCGGTTTCACCCACCTGTGCGCGGCGACGCCCGTCGCCTACCGCAACGCCTCGCTCAGGGAACGCCCGGCGAACACGAGCGTCCTCGACGCCGACGCGTTTCCGGCCGGCCTCGTCGCGAATTTCGACAAGCGCTTCTTCACGCTCGAGTCGGGCATGCCGCGCGGCTGGTGGCGCGCGCCGTCGCACACGTTCCAGGCGTTCGCGACCGAAAGCTTCATCGACGAGATCGCGATAGAAACGAAGCAGGACGCCGTCGCGCTGCGCCTGGCGCTGCTCGGCGAGCCGCGCGAGATCGACTACCGCGGCCATGGCGGCCCGAAGTTCGACACCGGCCGTCTGGCCGAAGTGCTGCGCCGCTGCGCCGACGCGATCGACTGGAAGCGCAGGCGCACCGACGGCCGCGGCGTCGGTATCGCCTGCCACTTCACGTTCGGCGGCTACACGGCGCATGCGTTCGAAGTGTCGGTCGACGGCAGCGACCTGAAGATCCATCGCGCGGTGTGCGTCACCGACGTCGGCCGCGTGGTCAATCCGCTCGGCGTCGAGGCGATGATGATCGGCGGCACGATCGACGGCATCTCGACCGCGCTGAACCTTGCGATCACGGTCAAGGACGGTCAGGTACAACAATCCAGTTTTGCCGACTATCCCATCGGCCGCATGGCGCAGATGCCGAACGACGTCGAAGTGATCGTCGTGCCGAGCGAGCGCGAGCCGGCCGGCGCCGGCGAAATGGGCGTGCCGACCGTGGCGCCTGCGCTTGCCAACGCGATCTACGCGGCGACGACCGTGCGCGTGCGCGAGCTGCCGATTCTGCCGGAGCTGCGGCGCAAACTTTGACGACGCACCGGTCGGGAGCCGCGACTATTCCGCGTCGCAGTTCTCGACCGCCTCCATCGCGCGATCGGCCGTTTCCTTCGCCGTATGCGCGTTGTACAGGCCCACGTACGCGCCGTATTTGCGCGCGAATTCCGCACCGGCGCTTTCGTCCGGGCTGTAGGCGCGCGCAAAGCGCGTCGGCTTGCAGCGCACGACGTTGTGGCCGCGCTGCGACAACTCGCGCGCCGCGAGCTTGCCGCGCTCGATCGGATCGCGCGGCGGCGCGGGCAGGGCCAGCCGCGGCGCGATCTTCAGCGAGCCGTCGGCGTTGTACAGCGTCGGCGCCGCTGGCGTTTCGACGACCGCCTCGGCACCCTCGCCCGGTGCGGGCGGCGCGACCGGCCGCGCGGCGCGTTCGGGCCTCGGCGGCGCCGGCGCGTTGCGCGCGGTGCCGGCCGGCGGCGCGGTCACGGCGAGCGGCGGCAATTCGTGTACGGCGGTTTCGGCGACATCGGGCGGCGGCGGCAGTTCGATCAGGCGCACCTGCACGACGCCGCTCGCATGACGATCGCCGAACGCGGGCGGTCGCATCCACTCGCGCGTGAGCAGCATCAGCACGATCTGCGCGACGAGCGCGATCGCGAGCGCGATGCGCATGCGCCGGCGATCGATCTCGGGCGGGCGCCAGCGGATCTCGTGCAGCAACTGGCGCCGCGCCGGCAGCACGCGACCGGCCGCGACGGCGGGGTCGGCATGGTGCGGGTCGGCGTGACGCGCGGCGGCGCTGGCGGTCGAATTCGAGGACATGCGCCGCCAAGTGTAGTCGGCACCGTTGCATGAAATAGCCGCACGCCGTTCGCGCGGTCACGAACGAGACAGCGAAGCCAGCGGTGTTGCGCCGATCGCGCGAAGGTCAAGTGCCGCGAGAGGGCGTCGCGCGCGGCGCGACGGCGGTCTACCATGGCCGTCCCCACCCCGTGAGGCGATTCGTCGTGAAGTCTTATCTCGCGCCATTGCTGCTCGTATCGCTGGTTCCGTGCGCTCAGGCCGCGGACGGCCCCGCGATCGATCCGAAGCTGTTGTCCGAAGAAGTCAAAACCCTGTCGTCCGACGCGTTCGAGGGCCGCGGCCCGGCGACCGCGGGCGAAACCAAGACCGTCGAATACCTGAGCGCCCAGTTCAAGGCAGTGGGTCTCGCGCCCGGCGGCGATCTCAAGAACGGCAAGCGCGAATGGACGCAGGCCGTGCCGCTCGCGCGCTCGGAGATCCAGGGTCCGATCAAGCTCGAACTGAAAGCCGGCGGCATGGAGCAGCTGCTCAAGCAGGGCGAAGAGATCGCCGTGCGCGCGGCGCAGGACGGCTCGGCGCAAGTGTCGTTCGAAGACGTGCCGCTCGTGTTCGCGGGCTACGGCGTCAAGGCGCCGGAGCGCAACTGGGACGACTTCAAGGGCGTCGACCTCAAGGGCAAGATCGCGATCGTGCTGATCAACGATCCCGATTTCGAGACCGGCAAGGGCGACTTCGGCGGCAAGGCGATGACGTACTACGGCCGGTGGACGTACAAGTACGAGGAAGCCGCGCGCCAGGGCGCCAAGGGCCTCCTGATCGTGCACGAAACCGCGCCGGCCTCGTACGGGTGGGCGACGGTGAAAAACTCGAACACGAACACGATGTTCGACATCGTGCGCGACAAGCCCGCCGCGGCGCATCCGGCGTTCGAAGGCTGGATCCAGCGCGACTTCGCGGTCGACCTGTTCAAAAAGAGCGGCCTGGATTTCGACGCGCTCAAGAAGCAGGCGCAGACGCGCGAGTTCAAACCCGTGGTGCTCAAGGACGCGACGCTGTCGGCGAACTACGCGGTCAACCGCGAAGTCATCACGTCGCACAACGTCGTGGGCCGGCTCGAGGGCACGAAGCGTCCGGACGAAACGATCGTCTACAGCGGCCACTGGGATCATCTGGGCGTCGGCGCGCCCGACGCGAAGGGCGACAAGATCTACAACGGCGCGGTCGACAACGCGACCGGCATCGCGTCGCTGATCGAACTCGGCCGCGCGTTCGCAAAGGGCCCGAAGCCGGAACGCTCGATCGTGTTCCTCGCGGTGACGGCCGAAGAAAAGGGCCTGCTCGGTTCGGAATACTACTCGGCCAATCCGCTCTACCCGCTCGCCAGCACCGTGGCGGTGCTCAACGTCGACGCGCTGAGCCCGTACGGCCCGACGCGCAACTTCACGACGTCGGGCAGCGCCAAGCAGGAACTGCTCGACCAACTCGTGGAAACGGCGAAAAAGTGGAATCTCGCCTACGAAACGGACCCGAAGCCGGAGGCGGGCCATTTCTTCCGCTCCGATCACTTCCCGTTCGCCAAGCGCGGCGTGCCGGCGATTTCGTACGGCTCGGGCGACGACTGGATCGACGGCGGTGTCGAAGCGGGCAAGAAGGCCGAAGACGCGTACACGGCCGACCGCTATCACCAGCCGGCCGACGAATGGGAGGCGAGCTGGCCGTTCACGGGCCTCGTGCGCGACCTGCAGGTGCTGCACGCGGTGGGCGCCGATCTCGCCAATTCCACGCGCTGGCCGAATTGGGATGCGAACTCGGAGTTCCGCGCGGCGCGCGATGCGACGGCGGCGCAGCGGAAGTGACGAGAGCCCTCTCCCCCAGGCTTGCCTGGGGGAGAGGGTTGGGTGAGGGGGCGACGCGTCGCAATTCGTCGAACTCGACGCAAATTCCGGCGTCATCCCCCTCACCCGACCTCTCCCCCAACCGCAGTTGGGGGAGAGGAGCCATCCTCCTTACGTTTTGATATTTCGTTGAATATTTAACGAAACCCGTCACCCTCGACGGGTTTCTCTTCCGGCACCGGCAGGTTGAGATTCAACACCGGCGGCGTCTCTTCCGCCGCCGCAGCCGCAGCAGCCGCCTGCTCCGCACGCCGCACGGTCACGGCCTTCAGCGGCGCCTCGAACCGCAGCTTCTTCAGACCCTCCGGGTTCGGCGGTGCGTAACCGAACCCGCAGCCGCCAATGAACAGCACCCACGTGCACGTGATCTGGCCGCCGTCCTTCGTGCGCATGGTCTTGCTGACGATGTTGCGCCGGATGAATTCGTCGAGCAGCGTTTCGTCGTCGGACGGCCAGTATTCTTCGAACTTCGTCGCCGTATACGGCAACGGCGAGTCGTGACGCAGGATCGGCGAGGCCACGACCTTCGGCGCGCGGAACTCGAAGAACGGCCCCATCGCGGGTTCGGCCTCGAGCTTGGGCAGGTCGAGCCGGCCGTCGGGCGCGTACAGCCGCACTTGCGGCGTCGAATCGGCAACGGGCGCGGCCGGCGTCGCCGGTGCGCGATTCGTGCGCGGCGGCGCGCGGCGCGCCGACGGCCGTGCCGGCGTCGGCGCGGATACTTGAAGCGGTTCGACTTCGTCGATCGGCGGCGGCGGCGACAGCACCGGCTCGACCGGCTCGACGAGGCTCACGACGATCACGTCGCTGCGGTCTTCCGGCGCGACCCTGAGCCGCATCCAGTCGCGCACGAACCACAGCCCGATCAGATGCAGCAGCAATGCGACGACGAACGCGACGGCAATGCCGCGGCGGTCGTACGGCGGCCGGCGCCAGCGCACGCTGCGCAGCCAGGCGCGGCCTTCATAGTCGAACGGCAGCGCCAGCGCCGCGGTCCGCGCAGGATCGCCCGGCGCGCCCGCAGGCTCGCTGTCGCGGAGAGACGAAACCGGCTGCGAGGACATGGAGGGCGACCGCGGGAAGTCGGGGGAGCTTAGCCGAGCGCGGCTAAATCGCGGCTAACCGGCGCCGCGAATGAATATTTCCACGAATATTCCACACTCGAAAAAAATACGGGCACCCGAAGGTGCCCGTAGTCCCGAAGCCGGCATCATCCCGATACCGGGCCGGCGGCCGTTGGAGTGCCGCCGTAGTGCGGCCGACGTTACTCGGCCGGTGTCACATCGCTGTCGACGCGAACCCGCAGGCGGTTGCCCGGATGGTGGTCCATCGTCGTGTGGTAGGTGCGGCCCTCGTAGCGGTACGTGACGTCGTAGCCGACCACTTCGTCGCTGCCGCGATATTCGGTCTGCGTGCGGCAGCGCGTGCGGTAGTCGGTCTCGTAGTAGCCGCTCGTCTCGTAGTAGCCGCCGTCGCGACGCGCGCGGTCGTGGCCGATCGAACCGCCGATCAGCGCGCCGGCGATCGTCGCGGCCTTGCGGCCGTCGCCCTTGCCGACCTGGTTGCCGAGCGCGCCGCCGATCACGGCGCCGAGCAGCGTCGAACCGGTGGAGTCGCGGCGCGCGGTATAGCCCGGAACGTAGCGATCGACCGGTTCGTCATAGCACACGTCGCGGCTGACCGGACGGCGATTGCTCTCGACGATGGGATCGACGTCGACGACGGTCGCCCAGTCGTACCCGACGTCGCGGCCGCGGCTGTAGTAGCCGTCCTGCCACGCCATCGCGGAGCCGGCGAACGCAAGGCCCGCCGCCAAAGCCAGGGTGGTGTGGATACGCTTCATACTGACGCCTCCTGCGAGCCCAATGCCCGCTTGCGTGGCGATCAAAGTAGGCTCCGCGGACTGAATTACCAGTTAATTCCGGCGGTTGCCGCGCGTTCATTCAGCTGCGGGTTGCGCTTGTAACTAACTGCAAAGTGGATTTTGCCAACCAGTCGGCAGCTCTGAGTGCGACGTCGTACGCACAACGCCCCAGCAACGGCCCGACATGGCTCGCCTCGGGCAATTCGACGAGCGTCGCGCCCCAGGCATGCGCGAGCGCGACGCTCGCGCCGACCGGCACGTCGTCGTCGCGACCGCTCGCGATCACGAGCACCGGACACGCCGGCGGCGCGACCGCGACGCCCGCGCGCGCCTCGCGCAGTACCGCGCCCGACTCGTCGCGCCAGCGCCGGAACGCGTACAGCCGGGCGGGTTCGTCCGCATCGGGCATCGCACGCACGGTGCCGCGCCACGACCGCGCCGTGCCCCACGGCACGACCGCGCGCGCGTCGGGCGCGGTCGGCGCGGCGGCGAAGCCGAGCGGCGGCACGGGATTGACGAGCACGAGCGCCGAGGCATCGATGTCGCGCGCGACCATCGCCGCGACGAGACCGCCGAGACTCGCGCCGATCAGCACCGGACGCGTCAGCGAAGACGCGCACGCGCGCATCGCATCGACGTAGTCGGCCAGATGCGTTCGTGCGATTCCTGCCGGCGTCGGCATCAGATCGGGCGCCTGCGTGCGCCAGCCGGCGACGCCGAGCGCATGGCGCCACACGTTCCACTCCCAGCCGCCGCCGCCCGCGCCGTGGATCAGCAGTGCATCGCGTACGGGCGCTCGTTCGATCGTTCGCATCGCGCGATTATCGGCGGCGCGAACGCCTCATGCGATGGCGCGGATCGGACGCGCACGCTACCCTGCCGCGGTTATGCGCTCGCGCGTCCATCATTTCGGCGACTACCAACTCGATCCCGCGGCGCGCGAACTGCGCTGCGCGGGCGCGTTCGTCGCTTTGCCGCCGCGCGCGTTCGAATGCCTCGCCTATCTCATCGAACAGCGCGAGCGCGCGGTCGGCCGCGACGAACTGATCGCCGCGGTGTGGGGCAAGGCCGACGTTTCCGACACGCTGCTCGCACAGACGATCCTGCGCGCGCGCCGTGCCGTCGGCGACACCGGCAACGAACAGCACGCGATCCGCACCGTGCCGCGCTTCGGCTATCGCTGGGTGATGCCGACCGAAACGCTGACGAACGACACCGCACCGGTCGCGGAGACGACGGCACCGGTCGCGCCCGCGACACCCGTCGCCGCCGAACCGCCGGCGATCGCGGCGCCGCCGCGACCGCGCCGCATCTGGCCGGCCCTCGCCGCCGTCGCGCTGATCGCGGCGACCTCGCTCGGCATCGCGCTGTGGCCGTCGGCCGCGCCGCCGCCCGCCGCCGCGGCCAGGGCGAACGCACAGGGCGCGGCGATCGTGCTGCCTGTCGACGTCGAGGAAGGTCCGGAGTGGGCGTGGGTGCGCCTGGGCGTGATGGATTTCGCCGCATCGCGCCTGCGCGCGCGCGGCCGCGCGGTGCTGCCGAGCGAAACGACGCTCGTGCTGCTGGCGCGGCGCGACGGTACCGGCGACGCGCTCAGGCTCGCGCAGGACAGCGGCGCGCCGCTCGTGCTGGCGCCACGCGCGCGCCTGATCGACGGCCGCTGGCAGGTGCGGATCGACGCGCACGCCGGCGACGCGCCGCTGCAGCGCGTCGAGGCGAATGCGGCAAACGTGCTCGACGCGACGCGGCTCGCGCTCGACCAGATCGTCGGGCCCGCGCACGGCGAAGCCGCCCCCGACCAGCGCGCCGAACGCCTGCAGCGCGCCGAGGCGGCGATGCTCGCCGACAACGTCGACGCCGCGCGCCGCGAAATCGCTGCGATCGCGGCACCCGACGACGACGCGGAACTGATCTACCGCCGCGCGCAGATCGATTTTCGCGCCGGCGACTACGAATCGCTCGACCGGCGCCTGCTGCCGCTGCTCGACCGGCTCGACCCCGCGCGCGAACCGCGCCTGCGGGGCTTCGTGCTGAACGGCCTCGGCTCCGCCGCGGTGCGGCGCAACCGCATGGCCGACGCGCAGCGCTGGTACGGCGAAGCGGTGGAACGCTTGAAACCGCTGAACGAAACGCGCGCGCTGGGCCAGGCCTATACCGGCCTCGGCATCACGCAGGCCGCGCAGCGTCAGTTCGACGCCGCGCTCGCGACGTTCGCGCAGGCGCGCGTCACGCTCGAGACGGCCGGCGACGCGCTCGGGGTCGCGCGCGTCGACGCCAACCTCGGCATCGTCGACGTCGAGCGCGCGCGCTATCCCGAAGCGATCGCCGCGCTGCGCCGCGCCGCGGCGCGCTTCGCCGCGTTCGGCGCGGTCAACGAACAGCTCACGACGCTGATCGGCCTCGCCCGCGCGCAGCTCGAATCGCTCGCGCCCGCCGACGCGATGCAGACGGCCGACGCGTTCTGGTCGCTGGCCGGCCGCAGCGCGAGTCCGCCGCTGCGGCACCAGATGGCGGTCGTGCGCGCCGACGTGCTCGCGCACTGCGGCCGTCTGATGGAAGCCCGCGCGCTGCTCGGCGGCCTGATGAAGGAAATCGATCCGACCGCCGAAGCCGACACGCTGGCGCGCGCGCAGGCCGTGCTCGCCCGGCTCGCGTTCGCCGACGGCGATACGGTCGAAGCGCTGCGGTTGACGAGCGCGGCCATCGAAACGCTGCCGGGCGAACAGTTCGAGCGCGAACTCGCCGAGCTGCGCCGGCTGCGACTGCGCGCGCTGCTGCTGCTCGAACGCGCGGACGAGGCGCGCGCGCTCGTCGTCGAGTTCACGCAATGGGCCGAGGCGAACGGCAACCCGTCGGCACGGATCTACGCGCAACTCGCCGCGGCCGAGCTCGCCTGGCACGCGGGCCGGCGCGACGAGGCGCGCGCCGCGTACGAAAAGGTCTTGAGCGACGCGGAGGCCGCGAACATCCCGATCGACCTCGCCGCCGTCGTGCAGAGCTACGGCGGCGCGCTGCTCGAAGCCGGCGACCGCGCGGCGGCGGCGCCGGTGATCGCGCGCGTGGCGCGCTGGGCCGACGCCGACTACGGCTGTTCGATGCTGCAGGTGTGGTCGTACTGGGCGCAAGGCGACGAGCGCGGCTGGCAGGAGGCGCTGGAAAAGGCGCGCCGGCTCGCCGGCGAGCGCCCGATTCCGACCGCACTGGCCGAACCGCCACGGCCTCTGTCGTCGCCGTAGCACTCGAATGTGACGGAGTTCCGCTTCGGCCTCGACAAAAAACACCGTCGAATCAACGAAGTGATGGAAAAGTAAGGCAACGTGAAACCTGCCGGCATCGAGCGCGAAAGCGCCCGATGGTCGGTGGCGAATACTCGAACGGCCCGCCGCTCCGGGTCGATCGCTCCAGCCGCGACCGGCCCGGCGACCCCGCGGCGGGAACTCTTTCGGGGCCATCGAGGATTTCGTTCATGCGCATTCGCGTTATCGCCGGGCTGATCAGCCTGACCTTGTGCGGCGCCGCCGGCGCGGCAGGTACCTTCACGTCGCTCAATCTGCCGAACAGCCAGCTCGTCACGCTGTCCGAGCACGGCCGCGTCGCCGGCGGCAGCTACATGGGCGGCGGCGCCTGGCGCTGGACCGCGGCACGCGGCGCGCAGGACTTCGACGGCTACTCCGGCATGAACGGGATGAACAGCTGGGGCCAGCCGCAGGCCGGCCAGCACGAGGACGCGAACGGCGTGCTCGTCGCGGCGCTCGCCTACAGCAATTCCAACCTCGTCGAACCGACGCTGCTCGGCGGCCTGCCCGGCGGCGTGGCGCTCGACGGCACGCTCAGCTCGGCGTACGACGTCGCCGACGACGGCACCGCCGTGGGCCTCGCCTTCACCGCCGACAACGCCGTCGCGTTCCGCTGGCAGGGTCCGACCGGCATGGTCGAGCTGCCGCGCATCGACACCGACGGCGCGTCGCGCGCCAACGCGATCAGTCGCGACGGCAAGGTGATCGTCGGCTGGAACGACACGGCCGAAGGCTTTCGCCGCGCGGTGAAATGGGTCGACGGCAACATCACCGAGTTTCTCGACGCGGACGGCCTGCAGGTCGGCGAAGCGCTCGCGACGAACCGCGACGGCAGCGTGGTCGTCGGCGAAGGCGCCGGCAAGATGGGCGACGAAGCATGGCGCTGGACCGCCGCCACGGGCGTGCAGGCGATCGGCATCATCGGCAGCGGCAGCTTCTTCGATCGCGCGTACGCGTTCGGCGTCAGCGACGACGGCAACCTCATCGGCGGCGCGAGCGGCTTCGGCTTCGACCGCAAGGCGGTCGTATGGACGCCGGCCGGCGGCATGCAGCTGCTGACCGACTTCCTCGCCGCGCGCAACATCGCGGTGCCCGACGGCTGGACGCTGAACTCGGTCACGGCCGTTTCCGGCGACGGCAAGGTGCTCGGCGGCTGGGGGTTCGACGCGACCAACCAGTTCAACTCGTTCATCGTCGAACTCGATCGCGTGCCGGCGCAGCGCGCCGTCGTCGAGGCCAAGGGCACGGTCGTGTGGAACGACCTGACCGCCGGCCCGTTCGCCGGCCTGCCGCTCGAAACGCCGGTCACGATGAGCTTCAAGACGAACCCGGAAGGCATCGAGATCGATCCGGGCAGCTTCGTGCGCTACCCGATCGACGTCGCAACGTTCAAGCTCGAAGCCGGCAACGGCAGCGATACGCTGGTCGAGACGCAGGCCGGTCCGCTGCTCGGCATCGCCAACGACTATCCGCTGTCCGACGGCATCCACATTTTCGAATCGCCGCTCGCGACCGCCGGCACGAGCATGGAGTTCGAACTGTTCAACCCGGGCGGCAACCTGTTCGACTCGACCGACATCAACAACGTCAACCGCACGATGGGACCGGAACTGTTCGAGAAGGTCGGCTGGTCGGTGTTCCAGGGCCAGGGCGGGCAGTTCTCGATGTCGATGATGCTCGAATCGGTCACGATCGAAGACGAGTGCGCGATCTTCTGCGGCCGCTTCGAAGATTGACGAAAGCGCGGCGTGCGAGCGTTCGGCCCGACAGGGGTGGGCCGAACCTCCACCACCGGCCCGCGCGCCGCCGTTTCGCCGCCCCGCGCCGTATCCCCGGCGCGGGGCGTTTTCCATTTTCCGTTCCTACACCGCATCCTGTTGCGCATCGCAACTTGACGCTTGTGTGACAAGCGGCAAGGCTATGACCCACGGCAGCCCCGAAGCGGGTGCGGCCGTACCCGCCATGACCGCCCGCCCGAGCGCTTTCGCTCGCTGCGGTCGCGCTCGACAAGAGCGGACGACCATGACGGCCCTTGAAACCATGCATCCGCTGGGAGGGTCACGTCATGCCTTACGCCACAGACGGCATCCGAAACATCGCGCTCGTGGGCCACGCGAGCGCGGGCAAGACCACGCTGTTCGAAGCGCTGCTGCAGGCCGGCGGCGTCATTCAGACGCAAGGCTCGGTCGAGCGCGGCACGACGGTTTCCGACTTCGATCCGATGGAAAAGGAGCGCGGCCATTCGGTTGCGGCGGCCATCGCGTCGATCGACGTCGGCAACTGCCACATCAATCTCGTCGACACGCCGGGACATCCGGAGTTTCGCGGCCCGACGCTGTCGGCGCTCGCCGCGGTGGAAACCTGCGCGATCGTCGTCAACGCGCACAACGGCGTCGAGCACAGCACGCATCGCATGATGGAATATGCCAAATCGCGCGATTTGTGCCGAATGCTCATCGTGAACAAGATCGACGGCGCGAACTGCCGCAAGGTCGTGGAACAGCTGCGCGAGGCGTTCGGCCCGGAATGCCTGCCGATCAACCTGCCCGCGCAGGACGGCAAGTCGGTCGTCGACTGTTTCTTCAAGCCCGACGGCGTCGCCGATTTCGACAAGGTGGCCGACGCGCACCAGCGCATCATCGACCAGGTGGTCGAGATCAACGAAACCGTGATGGGCCATTATCTCGACGAGGGCGAGTCGGGCCTGTCCGGGCAGGAACTGCACGACGCGTTCGAGCAATGCCTGCGCGAAGGGCACCTCGTGCCGATCTGCTTCGTCTCGGCGCGCACCGGCGCCGGCGTGAAGGAACTCCTGGACCTCATCGACCGGCTGCTGCCGAACCCGAAGGAAGGCAACCCGCCGCCGTTCGTCAAGGGCAGCGGCGCCGACGCGGTGCAGATCGAGGCCACGAACGACGCGAAGGGGCACGTCATCGCCGACGTGTTCAAGATCGTCAACGACCCGTTCGTCGGCAAGCTCAGCGTGTTCCGCGTCTACCAGGGCACGGTGAAGAAAGACACGCAGCTGTTCATCGACGACGGCAAGAAGCCGTTCAAGGTCGGCCACCTGTTCAAACTCAAGGGCAAGGATCACACCGAGATCGACCAGGCGATCCCCGGCGACATCGCCGCCGTGGCAAAAATTGAAGAAATCCACTTCGACGCCGTCCTGCACGACTCGCACGACGAGGACCAGATCCACCTGAAGCCGCTCGACTTCCCCGTCCCGATGTTCGGACTCGCGGTGGAACCGGCGCACAAGGGACAGGAGCAGAAGCTCGCGACCGCGCTCGGCAAGCTCGGTGAGGAAGATCCGTGCTTCCGCGTCGAGCACAACAAGGAGCTCAACGAAACCGTCATCCGCGGCCTTTCGGACCTGCACCTGAAACTGACGCTCGAACGCATGAAGGAGCGCTACGGCGTCGAAGTGAAGTCGCGCCCGCCGCGCATCGCGTACCGCGAAACGGTCGGCGCGAACGCCGAAGGCCATCACCGCCACAAGAAGCAGACCGGCGGCGCGGGCCAGTTCGGCGAAGTGTTCCTGCGCATCGAACCGCTCGAACGCGGCGCCGGCTTCGAATTCGTCGACGCGGTCAAGGGCGGCACGATCCCGGGCCAGTTCCTGCCGGCGGTCGAAAAAGGCGTGCGCCAGGTGCTCGAACACGGCGCGGTGGCCGGCTACCAGATGCAGGACGTACGCGTCATTGTGTACGACGGGAAATATCACCCGGTCGACTCGAAGGAAATCGCGTTCATGACGGCCGGCAAGAAAGCGTTTCTCGACGCGATCAGCAAGGCGCGGCCGACCCTGCTCGAACCCGTGGTGAATCTCGAGGTGTTCGTACCCGACGCGCAGATGGGCGACGTGACCGGCGGCCTTGCGAGCAAGCGCGCGCGCATCAGCGGCACCGATTCGGCGCGCGGCGGCGAAATCATCATCAAGGCGCAGGTGCCGCTCGCGGAAGTCTCCGACTACCAGACCGAACTCAAGTCGATGACCGGCGGTCGCGGTCGCTATGCGATCGAGTTCAGCCACTACGAGCCGGTGCCGCCGCAGGTGCAGAAACAGCTCGTCGACGCGTACAAGCCGAGGCATGAAGAAGACTGATCGCCTCGAACCGCACGGGTGGCGGATTTTCCCGCCGCTCGTGCGGGCCACGCTATACAAAACGAACGGCTTGTACCAATCGATTCTCGCGGGGCACCGCCGCACCGCCCGGCAAGCAGAGGAACCGGCAGCACTGGGTCTCAAGACGGAATATTCGGCGCCGGCAGCCGTGAGATAGTCCGCCGCTGGAACGAATCGTGAACGCCATGCGCGCCGGACTTCTCAACCGCAAAATCCACTATTGGCTGTCCGTATGGCTCGCGCTGCCGATGGCGCTGATCGCCGTCACCGGGCTGCTGCTGCAGTTCAAGAAATCGCTGCCGTGGGTGCAGCCGCCCGAGCAGAAGCGCGAACTCGCGCTGCCGATCGCCGACTGGACCGTGCTGCTGGCCGCGGCGCAAGAGCATCCCGATCTCGCGGTCGACGAATGGCGCGACGTCGAACGCGTGGAGCTGCGTCCGTCGAAGGGCCTGATCAAGCTGATCGCGAAATCCGGCTTTGAGGCGCAGTTCGACGCGCACACCGGCGAACTGCTGCAGGTGCTGCCGCGACGGTCCGACACGATCGAAGCGCTGCACGACGGCTCGTGGTTCGGCGGCACCGTGAAGTTCGGCTGGTTCGCGACGAGCGCGATCGGATTGTTGCTCGCGACATTGAGCGGCATCTGGCTGTTCGTCGAGCCGTACATCGCGAAGGCGCGGCGTCGGCGGCGGCTCGCGCAGCACTAAAAACGCCCGGTCGACCGGCGATGCGCCGCGCGGTCGACGTCTCGCGTCCCTACGCCTTTCACAAGATCGTCCGGCGGCTTCGCGTCGAATGCGCCACGGCTGCCGCGCCAAGCCGATAGCGAACCGCTATCGATACGATTCGATCATTCGATTTTCCCTATCGTCACGCGGCCGCTAAGGTTCGTTCGTCCCCTACGGAGCCGCAAGCCATGACCGACAAGACCCTGACCACGGCCGCGGGCCGCCCGATCGCCGACAACCAGAACAGCGAAACCGCCGGCCCGCGCGGCCCGGTGACGCTGCAGGATTTCTGGCTGATCGAGAAGCTGGCGCATTTCGACCGCGAACGCATTCCCGAACGCGTCGTGCACGCGAAGGGCTCCGCCGCCTACGGCACCTTGCGCGTCACGCACGACATCACGCGCTTCACTCGCGCAAAGGTGTTCGAGGCGATCGGCAAGGAAACGCCGGTCTTTCTGCGCTTTTCCACCGTCGCCGGCGAACGCGGCGCGGCCGACGCCGAACGCGACGTGCGCGGCTTCGCGCTGAAGTTCTACACCGACGAGGGCAACTGGGACCTCGTCGGCAACAACACGCCAGTGTTCTTCATCCGCGATCCGCTGAAATTTCCGGACTTCATTCACACCCAAAAGCGCGATCCGGCGACGAACCTGCGCAACGCGACCGCCGCGTGGGATTTCTGGACGCGCCACCCCGAATCGCTGCACCAGGTCACGATCCTCATGAGCGACCGCGGCCTGCCGAAGAACTATCGCCAGATGCACGGCTTCGGCTCGCACACGTACAGCTTCGTCAACGCCGCGACCGAGCGGTTCTGGGTCAAGTTCCACTTCAAGTCGCAGCAGGGCGTCGAAAACTACACCGACGCAGAGGCCGCCGATCTCGTCGGACGAGACCGCGAAAGCGCGCAGCGCGACCTGTACGAATCGATCGAACGCGGCGACTTTCCGCGCTGGTCGGTCAAGGTGCAGGTGATGACCGAGGCCGACGCCGCGGCGTATCGCATCAATCCGTTCGACCTCACGAAGGTGTGGCCGCACGCCGACTACCCGCTGATCGACGTCGGCGTGCTCGAACTCAATCGCAACGCGGCGAACTATCACGCCGAGGTCGAGCAGGCCGCGTTCAATCCCGCGAACGTCGTGCCGGGCATCGGCTTCTCGCCCGACCGCATGCTGCAGGGCCGTTTGTTTTCGTACGGCGACACGCAGCGCTACCGCCTCGGCGTCAATCACGGCCTGTTGCCCGTGAACAAGCCGCGCTGCCCGTACCACAGCGCGCACCGCGACGGCGCGATGCGATTCGACGACAACGGCGGCTCGGATCCGAACTATCAGCCGAACGGGCGCGGCGGTCCGACCGACGACGCCGCCTACGCCGAACCGCCGCTGCATGCCGCGTTCGGCGGCACGGTCGCGCGCTACGAGCATCGCGAAGACGCCGACTATTACAGTCAGCCCGGCGCGCTGTATCGACTGATGACGCCGGCGCAGCGCGACGCGCTCGTCGGCAATATCGCACGCCATATCGCGAGCGTGCCCGACGACATCAAGCTGCGCGCGATCGCGCACTTCGCCAAGGCCGACGGCGAATACGGCGCGAAGGTAAAAGCCGCGCTCGGGTTGTGACTGCCGGCGCGACGGCTCCGCCGGGGCCGTCGCGCTTGCCATCGACACGGCGCAACCGCTAGCGTTCGAGCACCACGACGAGCGACGCCGCCATGACCATCCACTTCGCGCTTGCACCGCTGATCGCCCTGATCGCCGGCATTCTGATTCTGATCAGCCCGCGACTCCTCAACTACATCGTCGCGCTGTATCTCATCATCATCGGCGTGATCGGGCTGTTTCCGAACCTGCGACTGTAGCGTCGCTCAGACGCCGCGCCAGCGGTAGCCGACGCCCGGCTCGGTTTCGAGCCAGCGCGGCGCGGCGGCGTCGTCGCCGAGCTTCTGACGCAGCTTGCCGACGGCAATACGCAAATAGTGCGTATCTTCCACATGCGTCGGTCCCCACAGTTCGCGCAGCAGCTGCTGCTGCGTGACCACGCGTCCGGCATGCCGCACGAGCAGTGCGACGATCGCGTATTCCTTGCGCGTCAGATGCACCGCCGCGCCGTCGAGCGTCACTTCGCGCCGCGCGAGATCGATGCGCAAACGCCCGTCGTCGTACACCGGCGCGGCCGTTTCGCCGGGCCGCCCGCGCAGCAGCACGCGAATGCGCGCGGCCAGTTCCTCGACGCCGAACGGCTTGGTCACGTAGTCGTTCGCGCCGGCGTCGAGCGCGCGCACCTTCTCCGACTCGCTCGCGCGCACCGACAGCACGAGCACCGGTACCGCGCTCCATTCGCGCAACTGGCGCAGTACATCGTGACCCTCGATGTCGGGCAGGCCGAGGTCGAGCACGACGAGGTCGATGCTGCGCGTCGCGGCGCGTTCGAGGGCTTCGTGCCCGGTCGCCGCGAGCAGCGTCGCGTAGCCCTGCGCGCGCAGGCTGATGTCGAGAAACTTGCGGATCTGCGGCTCGTCGTCGACGACGAGCACGCACGGCAGGGCGGCGTCGTTCATGCGCGGAGTGTGTCAGCGGCGCGCGCGCGTGTCGACGCTCAGGTGTCGGCGTCCACGTCGGGCTGCGGTTCGGCCGTCAGCGGCAGCACCACGCGTATCGTCGTGCCCACGCCGTCGTCGCCCGGCAACGCCTGCACCGCTCCGCCGTGCGCGCCGATCATGCCCTGGCAGATCGACAGGCCCAGGCCGGTGCCGTGCTTGCCGCGATCGCCGCGCTCGACCGAATAGAACATGTCGAAGATGCGCGCGCGCTCGTCTTCGGGAATGCCCGGCCCGGCGTCGGTCACGTCGATCGTCAGCTCGCCGCCCGAACGCGTCGCGCGCACGCGCACCGGCGCGCCCGCCGGTGAAAATTTTGCCGCGTTTTCCATAATATTGAACAGCGCCTGCTCGATCAGCGCCGGATGCACGTACATCAGCGGCAGCCCGGGCTCGATGTCGCGTTCGAGCGGCGTTTCGGGAAACGCCTTGCGCAGACGCAGCGCGCACGCGCCGACGATCTCGTCGAGCGCGACCCAGTCGCGCGCGAGCTTGAGCGTGCCGTGACCCAGTCGCGTCATGTCGAGCAGGTTCTGGATGTAGCGGTCGAGCCGCTGGCCTTCGGCGACGATGCCGCCGAGCAGTTCGTCGCGCTCGGTGCCGGCCATGCGCTCGCCGTAGCGCTGCAGGCTCTCGGCCGAGCCGAGCATCGCCGCGAGCGGCGAGCGCAGGTCGTGCGACACCGACGACAGCAGCGCCGCGCGCAGGCGCTCGGTTTCGCCCTGCACGCGCGCGTTCTCCAGCTCGTCGGCCAGCAGCGTGCGCGCGAGCGCCTGCGCGATGTCCTGCACGATCGCCTGCACGAGATCGCGCCGCTGCGGCGTCAGCACGGTTTCCTCGCGCGGCAGGCGCAGCGCGATGACGCCGAGCTTGCGGCCGTCGCCCGTCATCGGCAGCAGCCAGCAGCCCGACGCGTTCAGCGTGTCGGTGTAGCGGCCGGCCGGCTGGTCGTGGTTGAGCGCCCAGTCGGCGGCCGCGCGGTCGGTCGCGCCGAGCGCGAACGCGGCCGGCATCGCCGCGGCGATCGCGAGCGGCTCGTTCGCGGCGGCCGGCGTCAGCACGGCCGCCTCGGCGTCGAACGCGCGCGCGAGCGTGCGCGCGCCGATCGCGGCGACCTGCCCCGCATCGGCCGCGGCGGCGAGATCGCGGCCGAGACGTCCGAGCAGGCTCGCGTGCGCGTTCGAGTCGCGCAGCATCTGCACCTGCGCGGCAAGACGCGTGGCGAGCCGCGAACAGATCAGCGCCGTGGCGAGAAACAGGATCACGGTCAGCGCGTCGTTGCCGTTGGCGATCGCGAGCGTGTAGCGCGGCGGCGCGAAGAAAAAGTTGTAGCCGAGAAAGCACACCACCGCGCTGAACACCGCCACGCTCATGCGCGAGCGCACCGCGACGATCAGCACCGCGACGGTGAAGATCTGCGACAGGTTCGACACCGACAGATAGCGGTCGGCCAGATGCGCGAGCGCGAGCGCGGCGAGCGACACCGCGAGCGCGAAGCCGTAGTCGCGCCACGGCCCGCGCGGCGTCTGCAGCGCGCGGCGCGACTTCGCGCGCGCGATGGGCGTGGCGACGATCGTCAGTTCCACGTGCGCGCCGCGCGCGAGCAGCTGCTGCGTCAGCGTGCGGTTGAACAATCGCGCGAACGGCCGATCGCGCGTGCGGCCGATCACGATCGTCGCGACGCCGTTGCGCGATGCGTAGCCGAGCAGTTCGTCGGCGACGTCGACGCCGCGCAGCGTCTCGACGTCGCCGCCGAGCCGTTGCGCCAGGCGCAGCGATGCGTCCAGGCGCGAGCGACGCTCCGGGTCGGCGGCCTCGCGGCCCGTTTCGACGTGCACGATCGTCCACGGCGCCTGCCGGCGTTCGGCGACGCGACGCGCGATGCGCACGAGGTATTCGCTATTCTCGCTGCCGTCGATCGCCGCGAGCACGCGGCGCCGCACCGGCACCGCGCCGCCGCCGAGCGCGGTCTGGTATTCGCGCAGGTCGGCATCGACGCGATCGGCAACGGCCTGTACCGCAAGCTCGCGCAGCGCGGTCAGGTTCGACGCGGTGAAGAAGCGTTCGAGCGCGCTCGCCGCGAGTTCGGGCAGGTACACCTTGCCCTGGCGCAGCCGCGCGATCAGCTCGCGCGGCGGCAGGTCGATCAGCACCACGTCGCGCGCACGGTCGACGAACGCGTCGGGCACGGTTTCGCGCACGCGCACGCCGGTGATCTGCTGCACGACGTCGTTCAGGCTTTCCAGATGCTGGATGTTGACGGTGGTGTAGACGTCGATGCCGGCCGCGAGCAGGTCTTCGATGTCCTGGTAGCGGCGCTCGTGGCGGCTGCCCGGCACGTTGCGGTGCGCGAGTTCGTCGACGAGCACCACGCGCGGACGGCGCGCGAGCGCGGCGTCGACGTCGAACTCGTCGTGCGTGCGACCGGCGTGCGTCATCGCGCGGCGCGGCAGTATTTCCAGACCGTCGAGCAGGCTCGCGGTATCGGCGCGGCCGTGCGTTTCGACGAGGCCGACGACGACGTCGACGCCCTGGCGCGCGAGATCGCGCGCGGCCGACAGCATCGCGTAGGTCTTGCCGACGCCGGGCGCGGCGCCGAGAAACACCTTGAGCCGGCCGGCGCCGTCGTGATCGAGCTGGCCGAGCAGCGCGTCGGCTTTGGCGTGGCGTTCGCGGTCGGTGTCGGTGCTTTCTGCCATGTTGAAATTGTCACCGATCGGTCAAAGCCATCTCCCCCAACTGCCGTTGGGGGAGAGGGTTGGGTGAGGGGGTGGCGTATCGCACTTCGTCGAGGTCGAGGAAAACCGCAGCGTCGCCCCCTCACCCCAGCCCTCTCCCCCAAGCAAGCTTGGGGGAGAGGGAGACGTTGCTACTTTGTGCCCTGCGACGCGTCGAGCGCAAGATTGAGTTCGAGCACGTTCACGCGCGCCGCGCCGAACACGCCGAGCGTCGGCTTGCGCGTATGCGCCTTGATCGCCGCTTCGACGTGGGCGTAGGTCAGGCCGCGCGCCTGCGCGACGCGTGCCGCCTGCACGTGCGCCGCCGCCGGCGAGATATCCGGATCGAGGCCCGAACCCGACGCGGTCACGAGATCGCTCGGTATCTGCAGCGGCGCGACGCCGTCGCGCGCGGCGACGGCCGCGGAATCCTTCGCGATGCGTTCGCGCAGCGCCGGATTGCTGCTCGCGAGGTTGCTGCCCGACGCGGCCTTCGGATCGTAGCCGGCCGCCGACGGCCGCGGCTGGAAATAGCGCGCGTCGGCGAACGGCTGCGCGACGAGGCGCGAGCCGACGACGCGTCCGTCGCGCTCGATCAGGCTGCCGGTCGCCTGATGCGGAAACAGCGCGCCGCCGAGCACGGTCGAAAC
Source organism: Tahibacter soli (assembly GCF_025717065.2). GTDB lineage: Bacteria > Pseudomonadota > Gammaproteobacteria > Xanthomonadales > Rhodanobacteraceae > Tahibacter > Tahibacter soli. The sequence continues at coordinate 682,268 of NZ_JAOVZO020000020.1, forward strand.
GACCGGATAGAAGAGGCCGCAGAAGACGACGAGGACGGCGCACCAGATCAGCGCGGGGGCGTAGCCGCCGCCGCGGTCGTCGAGGATTGTGGAATTGTCAATAGTGTTCATGTTGTCACCTTGTCGTAGCCCTCTCCCCCGCATGCCTGCGGGGGAGAGGGTTGGGTGAGGGGGTGACGCGTCGCGCTGCGTCGAGATCGACGAAGACTCCGGCGCGGCCCCCTCACCCCGACCCTCTCCCCCAAGCGAGCTTAGGGGAGAGGGAGTTGTTCACCGCGCGCCGGTCACCGCCGCCAGCACCATATCGATCAGCTTGATCGCGACGAACGGCAGCATCACGCCGCCCACGCCGAACACCAGCAAGTTCCTGCGCAGCAGCGCTTCGGCACCGCCTGGCTTGAACGACACGCCGCGCAGCGCGAGCGGGATCAGCGCCGGAATGATCAACGCGTTGAAGATCAGCGCCGCCAGCACCGCGTTGACCGGCCCCGACAGCCGCATGATGTCGAGCGCCGCCATGCCCGGTATCGCCGCGACGAAGATCGCCGGGATGATCGCGAAATACTTCGACACGTCGTTGGCGAGCGAAAACGTCGTCAACGCGCCGCGCGTGATCAGGAGCTGCTTGCCGATCTCCACGACCGACAGCAGCTTGGTCGGATCGGAATCGAGATCGACCATGTTGCCGGCCTCTTTCGCGGCCTGCGTGCCGGAATTCATCGCCAGGCCGATGTCGGCCTGCGCGAGCGCCGGCGCGTCGTTCGTGCCGTCGCCGACCATCGCGACGAGCCGGCCCTGCGCCTGTTCGTGACGGATGCGCGCGAGCTTGTCCTCGGGCTTGGCCTCGGCGAGAAAATCGTCGACGCCGGCCTCGGCCGCGATCGCCGCGGCGGTCAGCGGATTGTCGCCGGTGATCATCACCGTGCGCACGCCCATCGCGCGCAGCCGCGCGAAGCGTTCGCGCACGCCGTGCTTGACGATGTCGGCGAGCGCCACGACGCCCAGGATGCGGCTCTGGTCGGCGACGACCAGCGGCGTCGCGCCGCTCCTCGCCACGCGGTCGACCGCGGCGTCGAGATCGCCGGGCAGCGCGACGTTGCCGCCGCGCGCCCACGCGACGATCGCGCTGCGCGCGCCCTTGCGGATGCGCCGGCCGTTGGCGAGATCGACGCCGGACATACGCGACTCGGCACTGAAGGGAATGAACGTCGACTCGGCGACGTCGCCGGCGCTCGCGCCCTGCGCCTGTGCGAGCGCGACGATCGACTTGCCTTCCGGCGTCGGGTCGGCGAGCGAGGCGAGCAGCGCGGCTTCGCGCAGGTCCGGCGCGCGCGCGCCGCCGACGGCGATGAACTCGGTCGCGCGACGGTCGCCGAGCGTGATCGTGCCGGTCTTGTCGAGCAGCAGCGTATCGATGTCGCCGGCGAGTTCGACCGCCTTGCCCGATTTGGCGATCACGTTCGCCTCGAGCGCGCGGTTCATGCCGGCGATGCCGATCGCGGGCAACAGGCCGCCGATCGTCGTCGGAATCAGACACACGAGCAGCGCCACGAGCACGACGACGTCGATGTGCACGCCGGCCGACCGGCCGAGCGCCGGCAAGGTCACGACGACGGCGAGAAACACGAGCGTCAGCGCCGCGAGCAGCACGGTCAGCGCGAGCTCGTTCGGCGTCTTCTGGCGCTGCGCGCCTTCGACGAGCGCGATCATGCGGTCGAGGAAGCTCGCGCCGGGCTGCGCGGTCACGCGCACCTTGATCTCGTCCGACAGCACCGTCGTGCCGGCGATGACGCCGGAGCGGTCCGTGCCGGCCTCGCGCAGCACCGGCGCCGATTCGCCGGTCACCGCCGCCTCGTTGATCGAGGCGACGCCTTCGACGATCTCGCCGTCGGCCGGAATCTGCTCGCCGGCCGAAACGACGACGATGTCGTCCGGACGCAGTTCGGCCGCCGGCAGATACTCGTACTGGCCGTTGCGCCAGCGCCGGCCGACGAGCTGCGAGCGCGCCGCCCGCAGGCTCGCGGCCTGGCCGCGGCCGCGCGCTTCGGCCACGGCCTCGGCGAAGTTCGCGAACAACACCGTCGCGAACAGGATGGCCGCGACGACCATCGGATAGCCCCACGCGTGCCCCTTGGATAGCGCGTGCAGCGACAGCGCTGCGGTGAGCGCCGTGCCGACGAGCACGACGAACATCACCGGGTTTTTCATCGCCGTGCGCGGCGCGAGCTTGCCGAACGCGTCGCGCGCGGCTTCCTTGAGCGCCTGCGCGGTGATCCGCGTCGCGTGCGCCTTCATGCCATGTCTGGATGCGGTTTCCATGGTGTTTCTCTATGTGTTCAGTGTGCCGCGAGCATCAGCTGCTCGCCGACCGTGCCGAGCACGAGCGCTGGCAGGTACGAAAGAACCGTGATGAGCACGATCACCGCGATCATCGTCGCGCCGAACGTCGCGCTCTCGATATTGAGCGTGCCGGCCGTTTCCGGCGCCCGGCGCTTCGCCGCGAGGCGGCCGGCGACCATCAGCGGAATCAGCAGGCACGGATAGCGGCCCAGGAGCAGCACGACCGACGCCGACAGGTTCCACCAGTACGTGGCATCGCCGAGGCCTTCGAAGCCCGACCCGTTGTTGGCGTAGGCCGACGTGTACTCGTAGAACACCTGCGCGATGCCGTGCAGACCCGGGTTCGACATGCCGGCGACGTCCGGTATCGTCAACGCGAGCGCGGTAAAGCCGAGTATCGTCACGGTCTGCAGCACGATCAGGAACGACAGCAGTCGCACTTCGCCGGTTTCGAGCTTGCGGCCGAACACTTCGGGCGTGCGTCCGATCATGAGGCCGGCGATGAAGATCGACAGCAGCAGGAACACGAGATGCCCGACGAGGCCGCAGCCGATGCCGCCCCAAATGGAATTGATCAACATGTTCACCAGCGCGACCGTGCCGGCGAGCGGATTGACCGAGTCGTGCATCGCGTTGACCGAGCCGTTCGACGTCTGCGTCGTCACCGCGGTCCACAGCGCCGACGCGGTCGCGCCGAAGCGCACTTCCTTGCCTTCGAGGTTCGGACCCGGCGCGGCGAGGCTCGCGGTCGCGGCGTTCGGCTGCTGCTCGGACCACCAGGTCGCGGCGGTGGAGACCACCGACAGCGCCGCCATCACGCCGAACACGAGCGCGGTGAGTTTACGCCGGCCGGTGAACGGCCCGACCATGAACACGACCGCGAACGGCAGCACGACGATCGATATCGTTTCGATCGCGTTCGCGAGCGGCGTCGGATTCTCCAGCGGCACGGCGCTGTTCGGGCCGTACCAGCCGCCGCCGTTGGTGCCGAGCTGCTTCGTCGCGACCATCGACGCGACCGGCCCGACCGGAATCGTCTGCTCGGCCATGCCGGCGCTCGCGTCGATCGGCTGCGCGGTACGCGCGCCGGCGAAAGTGCTCGGCACGCCCTGCGAGACGAGCGCGAGCGACACGACGAGCGACAACGGCACGAACACGCGCAGCGTCAGGCGCGTGACGTCGACCCAGTAGTTGCCGAGATCGCGCGCCTCGCCTTCCTTCGCGGTGTCGGCGTTGCGGCCGCCGAACAGGCCGCGCAGCATCGCCGCGGCGATGCCCAGGCCCATCATCGGCGTGAGCACCTGGAGGCTCACGATGCCGATCATCTGCGACAGGTACGACAGCTGCGCCTGACCCGAGTAGTGCTGCTGGTTCGTGTTCGTCAGGAACGAGATCGACGTGTGCAGCGCGAGGTCCCAGCGCATGCCCGGCACGCCGTCGGGATTGCCCGGCAGGTGGTCCTGGAACATGAACACGAGCCACGCGAACACGCCGAGCACGAGATTGCTCGCGAGAAACGCCATCGCGTAGCCGCGCCACGTCATGCCGCGGCGCGGATCGACGCGCGCGAGGCGATACAAGGCGCGCTCGATCGGATCGAATACGCGGTCGATCGGGCTCTCGCGCGCCGTCAGCACGTGCGCGAGATAGCGCCCGAGCGGCCAGGCCAGCGCAAGCGCGAGTGCCAAAGTCACGAAGATTTCCACGTTACGCTCCGCTTAGAACTTTTCCGGCCGCAGCAATGCGACCAGGAGGTAGGCCCCGAGCGCACCGCTCAGGGCGAGAAGGAATACGGTCAAGGCGCTCATGTCAGAAATTCCAGGTGGCCGATGCTTCGAAGCGGCTGCCGGCGACACCGGGGAACAGCGTTTTGGCGCTGTCGCTCGTCCAGTGGCCCGATGCGCGCAAATCCACTTTGTTCAACGTGTAGACCGCCGACAGCTGCGCGCGGCCGTAGCTCTTGCCCAGACCCTCGTCGAGGTCGTAGTGCGCCGCGACGGTTTCGAAGCGGAACGCGTCGGTCACCGGGAATTTCGCGCCGAGCTCGACGTACACGCCGCGACCGCGCGACGCGAGCGCGTTTTCGGACCAGCCGACCATCGCCCACCAGCGCGAGTCGAGCGTCAGCGTCGCGATCACTTCGTTGTAGTCGAGGTTGGCAGGCTCCCGCGTGCCCGGGTACGTAAAGCGCGTGAGGTTGACGTCGAGGTTCCAGCGCTGCGCGAACGTGCGGTTCCAGCCGGCGACGAGATCGACTTCGGCATCGGTGCCGAGGTCGGGGCCGTAGTCGACCGTCGACGTCCACACCGAACCGTAGAAACCCGAATCGAGCGCGGCCTTGAGGCCCAGCTGCGGGGCGGCGTCGCCGCGCGTCTGCGAGATGCCGCGAAAGACGTAGTCGCTGGTGACGGCGGCCGAGCCGCTGAAATCGACGGCATGCGCCGGCAAAACGGCCGCGACCGTCACGATCGCGGCAAGTACCTGTACTGACCTGTTGCGGGCGTTCATCGCCACTTCTGCTCTGTTCTCGCTCCGGGGCGGAGCAGGCGCAGTGTCGAACCTGAACGCGTAAAGGCGACAGACGCACTCGCGGCGCGCCGCGTAAAGTTCGCGTAAACGCGCAGCCGGCGTTCGCGCGCCGCAAACTGCAAAACGTTGCGACGAAACGCACGAAACGGCTTCCCCATGCGGTTCCGGCCGGCTTTGACAAGCTATCGGCTTCACCCCTCGCCTGCTATAAATCAAGCCCCTGAAACTGGATAGACGGAATGATCCGACCTCGGACAAGGAGCGGCTGGCGTCGCCTGTCGGTCGCGGTGGCGCTGTACGTCGCTTCGCTCGGCATCGCCGCGGCGGCGAAGGTCACGACGACCGTCGGCGGCGTCGAAGGCGAGCTCAAGCTCGCCGTGCTCGCCGGGCTCGAACTCAACCAGTACGACGGTCGCGACGTCAGCGCCGCGCAGGTGCGGCGCCTGTACGACCGCGCGCAGGATCAGGTCGCCGCGGCGCTCGTGCCGTACGGCTACTACGACGCGCAGGTGAAGGGCGAGCTCAAGGAATCGCCGGAAGGCTGGACCGCCGTTCTCAACGTCGTGCCCGGCGAAGCGGTGAAGGTCGGCACGCTGAACCTGAAACTCGACGGCGAGGCGCGCCAGCTGCGTCCGGTGCGCCAGGCGCTGCGCGCGTTCGCGCCGCAGGTCGGCGACGCGATGAGCCACGCCGCCTACGAGCGCGGCAAGACCGCGATCCAGGCCGCGCTGTTCGCCTCCGGCTTTCTCGACGCGCAGCTCGTCACGCACAAGGTGAGCGTCACGCGCGGCACGCGCACGGCCGTGATCGACCTCGCGTGGGAGCCGGGCCAGCGCTACCGCGTCGGCGAGACGATCTTCGAAGGCGCGCAGTTCGACGACGGTTTCCTCGACCGCTACGTGCCGTGGAAACAAGGCGACTTCTACACACAGGAACAACTGCTCTCGCTGCAGCAGCGGCTGACCGAGGCCGACTATTTCTCGATGGTCGACGTCAATCCCGACATCGAGAACGCGCAGGACGGCGTCGTCAACATCCTGGTCAAGCTCGCGCCGGCCAAGCGCAGCATCTACACCGGCGGCATCTTCGTCGGCACCGACACCGGCTTCGGCGTGCGCGGCGGCCTCGAACGGCGCTGGATGAACCGCCGCGGCCACAAGATGAAGAGCGAAGCGATCGTCGCGCAGCGCCTGAAAACGCTGTCGACGCTATACACGATCCCGATGCCCGGCACCGACAACCGCAGCTTCAATTTCGGCGCGAACTTCCGCGACGAGGATACGAAGACCACGCGCTCGAAGACGACCACGATCGTCGCCAACGAAACGCGCCAGTGGATGGGCTTCACCCGCACGCTGGGCCTGAAGCTGCAGACGGGCGACTTCGAAATCGGCGACCGCAAGCTCGCCGTGATCCGCGGCAATTCGACCGTGCTGTACCCCGAGGTGGGCCTGACGAAGAAGAACGGCGACGATCCGCTGTTCGTGCGCAGGGGCTATTCGTTCAACGTAACCGCGCGCGCCGGCAAGAAGGACGTGCTGTCCGACAGCGACTTCGTGCAGATGCGCGCCGACGCGAAATACATCCGCTCGCCGGCGCCGCGCCAGCGCCTGATTCTGCGCGGCACGATCGCCTCGACCTGGGCGAGCGACTTCGACGCGCTGCCGCCCGACCTGCGCTTCTTCGCCGGCGGCGACCGTTCGATCCGCGGCTTCGGCTACCAGACGGTCGGACCGATCGAAGTGGTGCCGCGCACGGCGCCGCTGGCGCCGGTCGGCGTCGTGATCGGCGGCAAGAACCTCGTCGTCGCCAGCGCCGAGTACGAGTACTACTTCACGCGCAACTGGGGCGCGGCCGCGTTCGTCGACGCCGGCGACGCGTTTTCCGGCACCAAATACAACCTCAAGATCGGCGCCGGCCTCGGCGTGCGCTGGCGCTCGCCGGTCGGCATGGTGCGCTTCGATCTCGGATTCCCGGTGAAAAAGGAAAGCAAGCAGGATGCGGCGCTCGCGCCGAACGTGCTCGATCGCGGGCTGCAGATCCACCTCGTCATCGGGCCCGACCTATGAAACGCTGGCTGAAAATTCTCCTCGGCGCCGTGCTGGCGCTCGTCGTCGTCGCCGCGCTTGCGATCGTGTGGCTCGTCAACACGACGAGCGGCGCGCGCTTCGCGCTCGGGCGCGTGGTCGGCGCGATGGACGGCAAGCTCGCGATCGCCTCCAGCGAAGGCACGCTCGCCGGACCGCTGACGCTGACGGGCGTGCGCTGGAACGATGCCGGCGTCGACGCCAAGGTCGGTCGCGTGACCGTCGACGTCGCGCTGATGGCGGCGTTGGGTAAAGTCGTACATATCCAGAATCTCGACATCGCCGACGTGGCCGTCGCGACGACGACGCAGGCGCCGCCGAAAGAACCCGGCACGTCCGAAGTGTCGCTGACGCCGCCGGTCGCGATCGTGCTCGACCGCCTGCATCTGGCGAAGGCGTCGGTCGTCGCCGACGGCAAGCCGGCATTCGCGCTCGACACGCTCGATCTTGCCGCCGGCTGGACGAACGAGGGCGTCAGGATCGACAAGCTCAAGCTGCGCGCACCCGACGGCGAGGTCGATCTCGACGCGTCGCTGACGTCGCTGACGGGCTATGCCGGCGGCGCGAAAGGCGCGTTCCGCTGGAAGGCCGGCGACGCGACGTACGGCGGCACGCTCGAACTCGTCAGTCGCGACGGCAAGGCCAACCTCAACGTCGCGCTCGCGCAGCCGATGGCGACGAAGCTCGACGCCACCGTCGCGACGAGCGGCGACTACGCGTGGACGGTCGCGCTCGACGTGCCGGCGTTCGACCCGAACGTCGTCGCGAAGGATTCGGGCCTCGCGTCGCTCGCGCTGTCGCTCAAGGGCGCCGGCGACAAAGGCAAGGGCGCGGTCGACGGCACCGTCGACGTCAACGGCCATCGCGTCGCGATCCAGCCGCTGCGCTACGCGCTCGCCGACGGCAAGCTGCTGACCATCGAAGCGCTGAGCCTGCGCACGCCCGAAGCGCCCGGCAAGCTCGACCTCAAAGGCACGGTGAACCTCGGTGCCGACAAGCCGACCGCCAAGCTCGACGTGACCTGGGACGGCGTCGAGATTCCGCCGGACCTCGCCGGCCAAGCGCTCGCGACGCACGGCACCGTGACGTTCGACGGCGGCGCCGAGCAATTTGTGGCCAAAGGCAAATTGTCGGCAGGACCGCCGGGCAAACTGTCCGACGTCGAACTCGACCTCGCCGGCACGCCCGACGCGATCACGCTCAACCGCCTCGCACTCGTACAGGCCAAGGGCGGACTCGACGCCGCAGGCTTGGTGACGTTGAAACCCGGCATCGGCTGGAAACTCGATGCCAAGGCCAACCGTCTCGATCCCGGCGCGTTCGCCGCGGAGTGGCCCGGTTCGCTGAGCTTCGCGCTCGCGACCGAGGGCACGAGCGGCGACAAGGGAATTGCTGCGAAGATCAAACTCGACAAGCTCGACGGCAAGCTGCGCGACCGGCCGGTCACCGGCACCGCCGACCTGTCGATCACGCCGGGCTTCGTCGTCGACGGCACCGCAGCGATCGCGTCGGGGCAGTCGACGGTCGCCGTGCGCGGTCGCGGCGGCAACGACACCAATGCGACGGTCGGCTTCACGCTCGCGTCGCTCGGCGACGTGCTGCCCGACGCGCAGGGCCGCGTGCGTGGCGAATTCACGATCCGCGGCAAGTGGCCGTCGCTCGCGGTGGCCGGACGCCTGGAAGGCCAGACGATCGGCGTCGGCGAAAACCGCGTCGCATCGCTCGAACTCAACGCCGACATCGCCGACACGAACGCGCCGCGCGGCGCGTTCGACGTGCTCGCGACCGGCGTGACGGCGGGCGGTCTCACGTTCGAGCGCGTCAGCCTCGACGGCAAGGGCGACCGCGATTCGCACGAGGTGAAGCTCGCCGCGAACGGCACGCCGCTGACCGCGCACACGACGCTGCGCGGCCGCAGCGAGGGCGCGAACTGGGCCGGCACGCTCGCCGAACTCACGCTCGCGGTGAAGGACCAGCCCGAGTGGAAGCTCGAACAGCCGGCAGCGATCGCGCTCAAGGACGGCGCGGCCACCGTCGGCGACGTGTGTCTCGCCGCGAACGGTCCGCGGCTGTGCTTCTCGGCGAACCAGACCGCCGACGGCGCCGCGAACGCGCGCTACCGCATCGAACGCCTGCCGCTGGCGATGATCGCGGCGATCGCCGCGCCCGGCGCGCCGTTCACGCTGACCGGCGACATCGAAGGCCAGGGCGACGTGAAGCGCGGCGCCGACGGCGCGCTGAACGGCACGGCGCAGATCGGATCGGACACGGGCCGCGTCGCGTATCCCGACACCGAGGCGGGCAAACCGCTGCTCGACTACAAGAACTTCGCGATCGACGCGACGCTGTCGCCGTCGTCGCAGCAGGTGCTGATCCGTGCCGAACTGTCCGACGGCGGCAGCATCAACGGACAGATCGGCGTCGCCGGCGCCGAACAGGCGCTGTCGGGGCAGATCGCGCTCGCGTTGAACAGCTTGTCGTTTGTGGAGTTGTTCACAACCGAACTCGGATCGGTCAAGGGCAAGGTCGCCGGCACGCTCGCGTTCGCCGGTACCGTCGCCGCGCCGCAGATCGGCGGCAACGTATCGGTGTCGGAGTTCGCGACCGAAGTGCCGGCCGCGGGCCTGAAGCTGCACGACGGCAACCTGCGCGTCGACCTGCTCGAAGGGCAGCGCTTCGCGATCGCCGGCAGCCTCGCGTCGGGCGGCGGCAAGGTCGACGTGCGCGGCAGCGGCGGCATGGCGGCCGACGCGCCGCTGTCGATCGCGATCGAAGGCAAGGATTTCCTCGCGGCCGACATCCCCGCGGCGAAGGTGCTGATCGGGCCGAAGCTCACGATCGAGCGCAGCGCCGAGAAGATGGTGATCGGCGGCGACGTCGACTTGCCGTACGCGAACGTCGACCTGACCAAGCTGCCGGGCGGCGGCGCGGCGAAGACGTCGCCCGACGTCGTCGTCACCGACGCCGAACAGGCCGAAGCGGGCAAGTCGCTGCCGCTGACGGCCGACATCACGTTGAAGCTCGGCGACGACGTGCGGCTCAAGGGATTCGGCCTCGACGGCAAGCTCGACGGGCAGCTCGTGATCGTCGAGCGGCCCGGCAAGCAGACGACGGGGCGCGGCGAAATCCGCGTCGGCGGCACATACAAGGCCTACGGCCAGGATCTGAAAGTGCGCACGGGCCGCCTGCTGTTCGCCGGCACGGCGATCGACAATCCGGGGCTCGACATCCAGGCGGTGCGCGAACTCAAGGACGTGACGGCCGGGCTGCGCGTGCAGGGCACGGCGCAGGTGCCGGTGCTGACGGTGTTCTCCGAACCGACGATGGAGCAGTCCGAAGCGCTGTCGTACCTCGTCACGGGTCGACCGCTGTCGGCGCTCAAGAGCGGCGACGGCGACATGGTCGGCGCGGCGGCGCAGGCGCTCGGTTCGGCGACGGGCGACCTGCTCGCGAAAAGCGTCGGCGCGCGACTGGGCGTGGACGCGGCGGTGAGCGACAACGCGGCGCTCGGCGGCAGCGCGTTCACGGTCGGCAAGTATCTTTCGCCAAAACTGTACCTGAGCTACGGCGTCGGCATCTTCACGCCGGGCGAAGTGATCACGCTGCGCTACAAGCTGTCGAAGCGGTGGGAGCTCGAGGCGCAGAATGCGACGACGGAGAATCGGGCGGGCCTGAATTACCGATGGGAAAAGTGACGCATCGGCCCGGTTTTCAGCGCGGCCTCCGGGCAAGCGCGCGCTTTGCGGAAGCCTCGACGAGCGAGGCTTCCGCGATAGGGGCGTCAGGCGCGGGTGATCACGAGACGGCCGGCGGTGACGCGGATGGTGACGAGATCGCCCGGGAGGAAGCCGGCGTTGATGAGCCAGATGCCGCAGAGTCGGATCTGGGGGATCTCTCGTGGAAGATGCGCCTGATCTACGGCCGGGTAGTAAGCCGTACCGATGCGGATTTGCTTTGTGGAAGATTCGCGTGAAGTATGATTTCGCTCAGCCATGATCCACTCCTTACTAAGTGGTTTGTGGTTAGCGAACGGCGTGGAGCCAACCGCGCCGTTCGCGCTTTCGCCCTTCCAGCGATTGGTCGCTGCGGGCGACCTTTCACAGCGCCGCGCGGAAGGCCGTCAAGGATTCGGTTTTATCGAACTTGCGCAGTCCTTGACGGCCTGAGCACGGTGCTAGGCTGAGACGACCGCAGCGAGCTTTGTATTGCGCTACACGCTGCGAGCTTTGGCTTCTCGCCGAAACAGAATCGCAACGAAAAACTGAGCGTCGCCCCCTCACCCAACCCTCTCCCCCAAGCGGAGCTTGGGGAGAGGGCTATGCGTGGCGTGACCTGGCGTCCATGTGTTTACTTTGCGCAAAAAACTGGATACCGGCCTTCGCCGGTATGACGGCGTTGTAGAAATGCCGCGCTTTGGCCGTCGCTGTTGCCGTTGCTTCTGGCGGCAGGAAGCCGCCCGCTCTACCCGGGGCCCCGTCGGTCGCGGCGAGATTGCGGAGGAGAGCCCGCGCAGCGGGTGCGCGCAGGGATGCGCGCAGTTCGTTGACGGGCCATGGATGGCCCTTCAACGAACCCCGGAGCGATCTCGCGAAGTTTGCGGGCATGGATGCCCGCAAACCGCGGCCGTCGGGGTGCCCTTGGAGGGTGCAGGGAGGGGTTGGGCAAGCAACCTCTCCCTGCCCGCTCGCGGCAGCGAGCGGAACGCTTTGTTTAAAGCCAAGCGAAAGCTACAAAGCGACAATCAAAAGCTGGATGATTCGCCGCGTCCGCGGCTCACCCCTTCGGGCCATTCGCTGCGCGAATGTTCGCTCCGGCATCCATGCCTGCGCAGTCCAGCGTTCGCTGGGATGACGAGCAAAAGATGACGAGCGCAGATGCGCAAACACCAACCCAAGTCATTCCCCCTTCAACATCGCGACATGCACCTTCCCATCCCGATCGACCCACCCCCGATACATCCCGTCGGTATTGAACGGCAACGAAAAGTTGCCCCGCGCATCGAGCGCGATCACCCCACCGTCGCCGCCGAGCGACGGCACGTCCTCGAGCACGACAGCCTTGGCCGCTTTGTCTATCGTTTCTTTTTTCCACGCCACGCGCGCGCAGATCGAATGCGCCGCCACGGTGCGGATGTAGAACTCGCCCCAGCCCGTCGCCGATACCGCGCAGCCGGCGTTCGCATACGTGCCGGCGCCGATGATCGGCGCGTCGCCGACGCGGCCCCAGCGCTTGTTCGTCATGCCGCCGGTCGACGTCGCGGCGGCCAGATGCCCCGCCTTGTCGAGCGCCACCGCGCCGACCGTGCCGTAGTGGCGCGTGCGATCGGTGTCGACGCTCGCCTGCGCCTCTTTCTTCAGTGCGTTCTGCAGCTGCTCCCAGCGCTCGTCGGTGCGAAAGTACGACGGGTCGACGAGTTCCATGCCGATCGACTGCGCGAACGCTTCGGCGCCCTCGCCCGTCAGCATGACGTGCGGCGATTTTTCCATCACCGCGCGCGCGAGCAGCACCGGATTCTTCACGCGATGCACGCCGGCGATGCTGCCGGCCTTGCGCGTCGTTCCGTCCATGATCGCGGCGTCGAGTTCGTTCTTGCCGTCGTGCGTGAACACCGCGCCCTTGCCGGCGTTGAAATACGGCGAGTCTTCGAGCACGACGACCGCGCGGCCGACCGCGTCGAGACTGCTGCCGCCGCCCGTGAGCACGGCGTAGCCCTGCGTGAGCGCGTCGCGCAGCGCCGCTTCGACGCCGGCGCGGCGCTCGGGCGTCAGGTCTTTGGCGATCACGCCCGCGCCGCCGTGAATCACGAGCACGGGTCTGACGTCGGCGGCTTGCGCGTTCATGGCGAATACTCCGGCGACGGCGCCGATGGCGAGACGAAACATGGCTGGCGCTCCTCGCGCGAACGAAGCGCCGAGTATACGTCGCGTCAGACCGGCGGCCGCGCGTCGGGAAAGCGGATCACCGCGGTCGTGCCGACGCCGAGTTCGCTGTGGATTTCGATCGGCCAGCGAAAGCGGTCGGACAACCGCTTGACGATGGTCAGCCCCACGCCGTGGCCGCCGCGCTGGCTGCGTCCGGCGCGAAAGAACGGCTGGAACACGTGCGCGAGATCGTCGTGGCTCATGCCGATGCCGGTGTCCTCGACACGCAGGAAATCGAAGCCGACGGTGACGACGACGCGGCCGTGCTCGGTGTACAGGCAGGCGTTGCGGATGAGATTGCCGAGCATCACCGACAGCACGCGCGGCGACGCGTGCAGATCGAACGCCCCCTCCTCGACGAGTTCGAGCGCGACGGGCTTGCGTTCGACGTAGGGCTTGGCCCGTTCGATTTCTTCGCGCGCGAGGTCGTTGACGTGGAAGTCCTCCTCCGGCAACCCGGTGTCGGCTTCGCGCGCGAGGATCAGAAACGCCTCGATCAGCGCTTCCATGTCGCGCCCGGCCGTGCGGATGCGGCCGACCGAACGGCGTGCGAAGTCGTCGAGGTTTTCCTCGTCGGCCAGCACGTCGGCGGCGACCTTGATCACGGTCAGCGGGCTGCGCAGCTCGTGGCTCGCGTCGCGCGTGAAGTTGCGCTCGCGTTCGACGAACTCCTCGATGCGCGTCGCGAAGCCGTGCAGCGCGCGCGACAGCGCCTCGACGTCGTGATCGACCTCGCCCGGCAGCTGCTCGACGTCGAGCGCTTCGAGGTCGGGCTTCTTCGGATCCCACGCGCGCACGGCGTTCGCGAGCGCGACGATCGGCGACAGCGCGCGGCGCGACGCGCGGTACGTGAGCCAGGTCGTCGTGTAGATGATCAGCAGCACGACGGTCAGCGGCACGAAGCCGAACAAGAAAGCGAGCTTGTGTACTTGTTCCTGCCGGAACACGAGAAACAGCCGGCCCCGCGTGCCGTCGCTGACGTGGACGAGTTCGTCGCGCCCGGCTTCGCGGCCGACGTGGTGAAAGCCGGGTTCGAGGCCGCGCAGCTCGGCCGGGACATCGGCGTCCGGCTTGCCGTGCGCGGCGAAGTAGCCGTGCATGTTGTAGGTGTCGGGCAGTTCCGCGCCGGGGTGGGTCGCGAGCCGGCCGAAGTAGTGGCCGGCCTCGTCGCGCAGCGCCTGCTTGATCAGGAGGTCTTCAAGAATCGTCGCGGCGCCGTAGACGCCGACGACCGTGGCGAAGCTGATCGCCGCAAGCTGCAGGACGAAGACGACCCATATCTTGCGGCGTATGCCCGACGCTTTGCGCATGCAGGCGCGTCAGACCGCGTGGCTCGCGGCAACCTCGGCATCGAGATCGGCCAGGCGGTAGCCCGCGCTGTGGATCGTGTGCAGCAGCGGCCGCTGGAACGGCTTGTCGATAATTTTCCTCAAATTGTACAAGTGCGAACGCAGCGTGTCGGAATCGGGCAGCGTGTCGCCCCAGATCTCGCGCTCGATGTCGCGCCGGCTGACGACACGCGGCGATTCGCGCATCAGGATGGTCAAGAGCTTGATGCCGATCGGCGAGGCGATGAGCTCGTTCTCGCCGCGCGTCAGACGCAAGGTGGCGGTGTCGAGAATCAGATCGCCCACGCGCAGCACCTCGGCGCTGACGAGGCGGCGGTCGCGGCGGATCAGCGCGCGCACGCGCGCTTCGAGTTCGCGGATTTCGAACGGCTTGACGAGGTAGTCGTCGGCGCCGGCTTCCAGGCCCACGAGCTTGTCGTCGAGCGTGTCGCGCGCGGTCAGCATCAGCACCGGCGTCGACTTCTTCGCCTCGCCGCGCAGGCGCCGGCACAGCTCGATGCCGTCCATGCCGGGCAGCATCAGGTCGAGCACGACCACGTCGTAGCTGTTGTTGATGGCGAGCCGCAGACCCGTGATGCCGTCGGTCGCGTAGTCGACGCCGTAGCCGCGGCGTTCCAGATACTCGCCGACCATCTCGGCGATGCCGCGATTGTCCTCGATCAGGAGGATCAGACCCGCCTGCTCTTCGCGCTGCTTCATTGCCCCCTCCGCTTGCGCCGCGAACGGCGCCGAAACGGCTTGCGCCGGTATCTTCACATTTGTGAAGGTTGGGCGCGAGGGGGTGACGCCGGCGTGAAAAAATCTACGGCGCCGCGAGGACGTCCTTGAGCACCGCCCACACCGTTTCGAGCACCTTCGGCTGCGCGGCGGCGACCGGGTGGAGGCCGTCGTCCTGCATCAGCGCCGGGTCGAGTGCCACGCCTTCGAGCAGGAACGGGACCAAGGGCACATTGAATTCGGCGGCCACATCCCGATACATCGCCCGCAGGCCGTCGCGATACTGCGGCCCGTAGTTGATCGGAAGCTCGATGCCGACGAGCACCACCCTGGCGCCGGCGTCGCGCGACAGTTTCACGAGGCTCGCTACGTTCTTGCGGATATCGGGCAGCGGCAGGCCGCGCAGGCCGTCGTTGGCGCCGAGTTCGACGACGACGATGCCGGGCTTGTGCGTCGACAGCAGCGCCGGCAGGCGCGCGAGGCCGCCGGAGGTGGTTTCGCCGCTGATCGACGCGTTGACGACGGCGCGGCGCGCGACGGGTTCGCCGGTGTCGAGCCGTTTGGAGAGCAGGGTCACCCAGCCGGTTTCGATCGGAATGCCGTGCGCGGCGGACAGCGAATCGCCGAGCACGAGCACCGGCGCGGCCGGTGCCGCTAAAGCGGCCAGCGGAACACAACAGAACAACAGGACAGCCAGGAATCTACGCATGCACGAATCCGCCGAAACGATCTTGAGCGCCCGCGATGTTAGCAAAGCGGTCGAAGGCCCCGACGGACGCATCGAGATTCTCGACGGCGTCAGCCTCGACGTGACGCGCGGCGACAGCCTCGCCATCGTCGGCGCGTCCGGCTCGGGCAAGACGACGCTCCTGGGCCTGCTCGCGGGCCTGGACACGCCGAGCCGCGGACAGATCAGCCTCGCCGGCACGCCGCTCGACTCGCTCGACGAGGAAGGTCGCGCGCGCCTGCGCCGGCGCCTCGTCGGCTTCGTGTTTCAGAGCTTTCACCTGCTGCCCGCGCTGTCCGCCGAAGAAAACGTGATGCTGCCGCTCGAACTCGACGGCGGCGGCAGCGACGCGCGCAAGGCCGCGCAGGAAGCGCTGGTCGCGGTCGGCCTCGCGCGCCGCCTGCACCACTATCCGCATCAGCTCTCCGGCGGCGAACAGCAGCGCGTCGCGATCGCGCGCGCGTTCGTGCATCGCCCGTCGGTGCTGTTCGCCGACGAGCCCACCGGCAACCTCGACCAGCGCACCGGTCATACCGTCAGCGACCTTCTGTTCGAACTCAACCGCGCGAACGGCACGACGCTCGTCATGGTCACGCACGACCTGACGCTCGCCGAACGCTGCCACCACGTGGTGCGCCTGGACGGCGGACGCCGCGTCGACATCGCGCGCGGAGCCGCCGCATGAACGTCTTCGCCTTCGCCGCGCGCGCGCTCCGGCGCGAGTTTCGCCACGGCGAGCTGCGCACGCTCGCCGCGGCGCTCGTGCTCGCGGTCGCCGCGCTCACGGCGGTGACCACGCTCGGTCAGCGCGTCGAGCGCGCGATCGTCGCGAGCGCGGCCGAACTCATCGGCGGCGATCTCGGCGTCGCGGCGCGCCGCGCGATCGCGCCGGAGTTCGCCGACCGCGCCGCGCAGCTCGGCCTGGCGACCAATCGCAGCGCCGAGTTTCCGAGCGTCGTGTTCGCCGGCGGCAAGAGCCAGCTCGCGCAGGTGTTCGCGACCGATCCGCACTATCCGCTGCGCGGTACGCTCACCGTGCGCGACGCCGCGGGCGCCGACCGCACGGCCGGCGCGCCGCCGGCCGGTTCGGTCTATGCCGACCGGCTGGTGCTCGCCGCGCTCGGCATCGGCGTCGGCGATACGCTCGAACTCGCCGGCAGGCCGCTCAGAGTGGACGGCGAAATCGTGCGCCAGCCCGACGGCGGGCAGATGTTCTCGCTCGCGCCGCGCCTGATCGCCGCGATCGCCGACGCCGAAAGCGGCGGCCTGCTCGCGGTCGGCAGCCGCGCGCGGCACAAGCTGATGGTCGCGGGTACGCCCGACGCGCTGGAGCAGTTCCAGTCGTTCGCCAAGCCGAAGCTCGCCGACGGCGCGCAGCTCGTCACGGTCGGCGAGGCGCAGCAGAACCTGCGCACGGCGTTCGAGCGCGGTGAGGCGTTTCTGCGCCTCGCGGCGCTCTTGTCGGCGCTGCTGTCGGGCATCGCGGTCGCGCTCGCCGCGCAGCGCTACGCGCGACGCAAGATCGACGAGGTGGCGCTCCTGCGCGCGCTCGGCCTCGGCAAGCGCGACGTGCTCGCCACGCTGTCGCTCACCTTGCTGTTTCTCGGCCTGCCCGCGTGCCTGATCGGCGCCGGCGTCGGCCTCGCGCTGCAGGAATCGGTGCTGCGCTACGCGGGCGATCTGTTGCCCGGCGCGCCGCCGCCGCTGAGCCTTCTGCCCGCGCTCGCGGCCATCGCGATCGGCCTCGCCGTGCTCGCCGGCTTCGCGCTGCCGCCGCTCGCGCGCCTGCGCGACGTGCCGCCGGTGCGCGTGTTCCAGCGCGCCGTCGCGCTGCGCCCGCGCCGCTTCGACGTGCTGTATCTCGTGCCGCCGCTCGTCGCGTTCGGCCTGATCGCGACGCAGAGCGGCAGCGCGCGCATCGCGTCGGCGCTCGGCGGCAGTCTCGTCGGCGTCGCCGCGATCACGCTCGCCGCCGGCTTCGCGCTGATCTTCCTCATGCGCCGGCTCGGCCAGCGCCTGCCCGGCGCGCTGCGCTTCGGCCTCGCCAATCTCGCGCGGCGCCGCACGCTGAGCCTGATCCAGGCCACCGCGCTCGCGCTGTCGTTCACGTCGCTGCTCGTGCTCGCGATCGTCGGCCCGGGCCTCCTCGCCGCGTGGCGCGCCGACCTGCCGCCGGAGACGCCGAACCATTTCCTGTTGAACCTGCAGAGCGATCAGCGCGACGACGTGACGCGCCGGCTCGCCGAAGCGGGGGCGCGGAACCTGAACCTGCTGCCGCTCGCGGTCGGCAAGCTCGTCGCGATCAACGGGCAGCCGCCGCGCGCGGAAGACTACGAAGACCGCCGCGCGGCCGGCTGGATCAACGGAGAAATGCGGCTGTCGTGGAGCGATACGCTGCCCGAGTCGAACAAGCTGCGCGAAGGAAAGTGGTTCGACGGCACGGCCACGACGCCGCAGGCGTCGGTCGAGCGCGTCTGGGTGGACATGTTCCATCTGAAGATCGGCGACACGATGACGATGCGCGTGGGCGAGCGCGAAATCGTCGCGACGATTTCAAACGTGCGCGAAGCCGACTGGACGTCGTTCCGCGTGAACTTCTTCGTGCTGCTCGACCCCGCCACCGCCGCGAGCCTGCCGCACAGCCACATCGCGAGCTTCTGGCTGCCGTCCGAGCGCGCGACGGCGATGCAGGCGCTGTCGCGGCAATACACGAACCTGTCGCTGATCGACATCGACGCGATCCTCGATCGCGTGCGCGACATCATCGACCAGGTGACCCGCGCCGTGACCGCCGTGCTCGGTTTCAGCCTCGTCGCGGGCCTCCTCGTGCTGATCGCCGCGCTCAACGTCAGCGCCGAGGAACGGCGGTTCGAAACGGCGCTGCTGCGCACGCTCGGCGCGGGTCGCGGACAGCTCGCGGCGACGGTGCTCGGCGAGTTCGCGCTGCTCGGCCTCGTCGCGGGCCTCATCGCCGCGGGCGGCGCGATCGCGGCCGGCATTTCGCTCGGTCGCGGCGTGTTCCGCATCGCCTGGACGCCCGACGCGGCGCCGTTCGCGCTCGGTGTCGCGCTCGCCATCGCGCTGGTCACGCTCGCCGGCTGGCTCGGCACGCGCGCGATCGCGCGCACGTCGCCGCTCCTGGTCCTGCGCAAGGAGTGAGCGGCGGTTCGCAACGCCCGTGCATGCGTCTTGCCAAGCCCGGGCGACGCTCATAAGGTGCGGCTCAGGTCGGAACGAACGCACGTCAGGGACTACGCATGAGCTACGCCGAGAAACGCCGCCACCCGCGCCTGTCCGTTTTCTCGGCGGCGATGATCGTCGTCGAGGACGACGGCTTCCTGAGCGAAGTGCAGGATCTGTCGCAAGGCGGCGCGCGCGTGGCGATGCCGCGCAACTGGCACGCGCCGGGCGGAACGGAGTGCAAGCTGTTCCTGATCTTCGACCAGGAAACGGTGATCGGCCTGCGCGTGCGCGTCGTGCGCGTCGGCAAGGAAGACCTCGGCCTCGAATTCATGCAGGGGCAGGAAGCGCGCGTCGCGCAGCTGTTGTACGAGTCGCGGTTTCAGGATCAGGAATAGCCGCGCGCTGCCGCCCGAACTTCAGACTCCCTCTCCCCCAAGCTCGCTTGGGGGAGAGGGTCGGGGTGAGGGGGCGGCGCCAGGATCTGCGTTACGCTCGCGGCATTGCCGGACGCATCCCCCTCACCCCACCCTCTCCCCCAAGCAAGCTTGGGGGAGAGGGCCTGAAGAGCACTCCGCATGAACGCCTACCTCACGCCGATCCTGCTGCTGATCGCCTCGAACGTCTTCATGACGTTCGCCTGGTACGGCCATCTGAAATTCACCGGCCGGCCGCTGTGGATCGTCATCCTCGTCAGCTGGGGCATCGCGTTCTTCGAATACTGCCTGCAGGTGCCGGCTAACCGCGCGGGCATCGCCGTCTACAACCCGGCGCAGCTGAAGACGATCCAGGAGATCATCACGCTCGTCGTGTTCGTCGCGTTTTCGGTGTGGTATCTCGACGCGCCGATCAAGTGGAACCACATGGTCGGATTCGGCCTGATCGTCGCCGCGTCGTTTTTTATCTTTATGGACTAATCGACGCCGATCTCGTCGAACGTGCCGAGCGCGACTTCGCGCTTCGCGAATCCTTCGCACAGCGCATCGAGAGCACGGTATTCGTCGCCGAAGTTCAGGCGAAACGCCTTGTACGCCGACTCGTCGATCCAGCGGTCGATCGTGACGTAGCGTTCGGACATGTCGCGGTCGCGCAGCAGCAGCGTCTGCACGTAGCCCGGCGCACGGCGGAACAGCCGCACCCAGGTGCCGCCGTCGGCGTAGTGGCGCTCGAATTCGTCGCGGCGTTCGGCCGGGACGTGGAACTCCCAGATGTACGCGTAGCCGCTCATCGACGGACCGCCGTCAAAAGCGGATGCGGCCCGTCAGCATGTCCTTGAGCATCACCCAGTCGCCGAGAAAGCTGTAGAACGGATGCTGGAAGGTCGCGGGCCGGTTCTTCTCGAAGAAGAAATGTCCGACCCAGGCGAAGCCGTAGCCGGAGAACAGCGCGCCGAGCAGCCACCACGCGTTGCCGCGCACGATCGCGAGCGCGAGAAACGCCAGCGCGAACGCGCTGCCGACGTAGTGCAGCCGGCGGCACGTCGGATTCGCGTGCTCGGACAGGTAGTACGGATAGAACTCGCGGAAGGTCGCGTAGGGTTTGGACATGACGCGCTCGCTGGTGTCGTTGCCGCCTCGATTCTGCGACGCGGCGCCGGTCGGAACAAGTGAACGCGCGGCAACGCTGCGGCACCCGCGTCAACGCGCCGCGGCACGCCGCGTTCTTGCATGCACACCCACCGAGGAGTTCCTCTCATGCGCAGCAAGACTCTGATGTTCCTCGCCGTCGCCCTGATCGGCGCCGCCACCGCCGGCGGCTATGCCACGGCGCAATCGACCGCGACCGACCCGACGACGACCGCCACCGACCCCGGCGCCGGCACGATGCGCCCGCACCGCAGCCGTTTCGCGCGCAACGCGGCGATGGCGAACGACCCGGTGCACGCGGTCAAGCGCAACATGATCCAGCTCGAACGCCTGTACCTGCTCGACGGCCGCGCCAAGGACGTGCCGGCGCTGTACCAGGATCTGCTCTCGCGCACGCAGAACGCCGATCTGCGCAGCTTCGCCTACGCGCGCATCGCCCGGCAGCAGGCGCGGCCGACCAATCCGTCGCAGGTGATCGCGACCGTCAAGCAGGCGCTCGACGAGAACCTGTCGCGCGTGCAGTAACCGCCGCGCCGAATCGTGGCCGCGGCGCGCCGAAACGAGCAGCACCGCACCTTTCGGCACAAGCAACCAAACCGGCCTTCGCTGCATCTTAGTAACCGGACGCGGATCTCCTACCGCGCTCCACCCCACGGGGAGCCGCCCCCATCGGCGCCCCGGCTCGAGGCGGGTACCAAACCCCTGGTACCCGCCTCGTCTTTGCGGCGCCTTGTGTATCCGTGCACGGGCTTCGTCGATTCCGCGGACCCCCACAGCCCCTGCTGACGCTGCCGCGTCAGCCGCCCCCTTAACTTAAGGGGGCTCCGAAGGCACCGTCGTCGCGATCTTTTTCGCTGTTCGGACTTCATGCGATTGTTTGCCGCTTCGTTCGTCGGTGCGGGTTTGATTTACGGGCGGGTTTTATCGTTCCAACGCGCGGTCGTGCGACTTCGCGCGCAGCATCGGCAACGGTTCGTGCACTTGTTCAATACGCGAGCTTGCATCAAAGCGCATATTGAGCAACCTTGCATCCTGGATTTTGACTAGACTCGTCTTCGTACGACGTGGCCTCGCGGGGGCGCCATGGCGTTCGCGGCGAGTCCTCTGTCGCCGGTCCAGTGTTGTATGCCGTTCCGGCCGTCACGGAGCCTCGCCGTTCCATGCCCGTATCGGATTCCGCCATGCTGTCGTTGCTGTTCATCGCCTCGGTCTGCCTGCCGGCGCTCGTCTGCGCGCTGTTTCTGCATCGCCTGCTGCGCGCGCAGCGGCCGCCTCGCCGTCGGCGGATATCCACCGGCCGCCGCCTGCTGCGCACGGGCAAGCTGCGTTCGCGCCGGCGTACCGCCGGCGGCGAGCATCGCGTCGCCGCGCTCGCCATCGGCGGCTCGCACGAAGAATACGAAACGCGCACGCCGCGCCGCTCGGCGGTCGAAGCCGCGCCGGCGCCGAACGTCGCTTCCGCGCGCCGCGAGCCGTCGCGCGACGCGGAGTTCCGCCATGCGCTCGTCGTCCTGATGTTCGACGCGCTCGAATGCTGGGAACGCAGCGGCGGCACGCGCATCACGCTCGCCGAACGCAGCGGCATCTGGCACGTCACCTGCGACGACGGCCGCCTGCGCGTGCGTTCGATGGAGCGATACCTGAGCCTCGCGCGCCTGCCCAAACAGCCGCGCTGGCGCGACGTCGTGCGCAGCGCGCACTACGTGTTGTCGCACGCGCCGCTGGCCGACGACGACCGCTCGCGCGTACTCGCCGCCGAGGAAAAAGTACGCACGCTCGCGCGGCGGCGCGCGTTCGGCGGCGGCGAACGCCAGCCGTAGCGTTCTCCGGCTCGCGCCGGAGAACGCGACCAACATGCGTCAGACCGTATGCGTCGGCGGATTCGTACCGGTGCCGCCGGTGCCCGTCCCACCGGTCCCCGTTCCCGTGCCGGTACAGGCGCCGGTCGGGCAACCCTGCGTCTGCGGCGGCGGACAGCCGACGCTTTCGGTCCCCGTGTTGCAATCGTCGGCGCACGAGAAATAGCGCGTCAGGCACATTTGATCCCACGCGGTTTCGCAGGCGGCGCGCGAATCGGCGCCACCGCCGACATGCCGGGTCTCCTGCGCGGTCAGCACGCGCAGCGTTTCTTTGGACAATGCGATTTTCTTCATCGTTATCCCCGTGTCCGTGGACGAGCGGCGCGCCGTCGCGGAACGCCGCGCCTCGCCGCGGTCGCGGCGAGGCGGATACGAGAATAGATGCTCGAACTTCCACACTTTCAATACGCGGCAGCGCGCCGGGACGAAACGCACCGCCGTGTATTTCGCGGTGCGCCGTCTCCCGGACGAGCCCGCCTGTGCCTTGCGTCAGACGTCCGGGCACGCGCAGCGCGCGCGCGGATTGTTCGTCGTCGCCGGCGGGCAATCGGCCGTGCCGCAGGCGCAGGTGCCGGTGCAGGCGCACGTGTTCGTGCAGTTCGCGGTATAGCAGGTTGCCGTGTCTTCGCACTCGGGCATCTGCGACGTCGGACACCGCGTGCGCGGCATCGTGATCGCGCCGCCGGCGATCATGCCGGTTTCCTGCGCCGTCAACACGCGCAGCGTCTGCTTCGACAACGAGATCTTCTTCATCGGGTTCTCCTGTTTCAGGGGGAGTCGCGATCCCACGGCGGGATGCCGGCAGGCCGCGCGTCGCCGCGCGGCCCAAAGAAGCTGCGCGAGCATACGCCCGAATCATGATTTTTTCACATATCTTTTTTACCGCGACGGCCACATTGCAACAAAACCGTGACGCAGTACCTGCTGCGGCGCAGCAAGCTACGCGGCGCCGATACGCCCCTTGCCGGTCGGCACCGCGCGATCGCCCTGCAGGCGTTCGAGCATGATCTGGCGATCGGCCGATCGGATGGTTTCGGGGCGGTGCGCGACGATCACGCGCGTCAGCGCCAGCCGACGCACCGCGTCGCCGACGAGCCGCTCGTTGTCGACGTCGAGATGGCTCGTCGCCTCGTCGAGAAACAGCAGGCGCGGCTCCTTGTACAGCGCGCGCGCCAGCAGCAGGCGCTGCTTCTGTCCGCCGGACAGCGCCGTGCCCATGTCGCCGACGAGCGTCTGGTAGCGCATCGGCATCGCGAGCACGTCGTCGTGGATCGCCGCGAGCCGCGCGCAGCGTTCGATCGCGGCGGTGTCGGGCTGCGGATCGAAAAAGGCGATGTTCTCGGCGATGGAACCGGCGAACAACTGGTCTTCCTGCATGACCGCGGCGACGCGCCGCCGGTATGCCGCCGGGCCGAGCGAGAAGATCGACACGCCGTCGACGAGGATGTCGCCCGACGTCGGCTGGATCAGCCCCAGCATCAGCTTCACGAGCGTCGTCTTGCCGCAGCCGGACGGCCCGGTGATCGCGACCGATTCGCCCGGCCGGATCTCGAAGCTCACGCGATCGAGCACGAGCGGATCGTTGTCGGCGTAGCGGAACGTGAGGTCGCGCACTTCGAGCGCCGCGGCGCCCTCGACCGCTTCGGACGCGTAGCTCGGCGAGGTGTTCTCGCGCTCGGTCAGCACGATGTCGGCCAGACGCTCGGCCTGCAGCCGCAGCATGGACAGCTCAACGCCGCGGTCGATCAGCGTCGATACGCGCGTGGCGAACGTCGCCTTGTACGCCATGAACGCGAACAGCATGCCGAGCGTCAGCGACTTGTCGAGCACGAGCTGCGCGCCGAGAAACACGATCAGCACGTTCTCGACCATGAACAACAGGCTGTTGAGGAATCGCGACAACAGGCTCAGCTTCTGCGTGCGCAGCGAGCGGTTGGTCGTCTCGACCATGAGATTCATCCAGCGCGCCTGGCGATCGTTTTCGCGGCTGAACAGCTTGATCGACTGGATTCCGCGGATCGTCTCGAGCAGCGTGCTCTCCTGCTTGGCGCCGAGCACGATCTGTTCTTCGGCCAGTTCACGCATGAGCCGGTACAGGCCCACGCGCAACGCGCCGTATGCGACCACCGCGCAGATCGTGATCACGGCCAGGCGCGGGCTGTACATCAGCATCATCGTGAGCGTGATCACCGCCATGATGCCGTCGAGGATCGCCTCGACGAACGTGCCGGTCAGCGTGCGCTGGATCGATTCGATCGAACCGAAGCGCGACACGACGTCGCCGAGGTGGCGCTTTTCGAAGTACGCGATCGGCAGCCGGATCATGTGCGCGAACACGTTCGACATCCACTGCACGTTGAGCGACGTGCCGAGGCGGATGACGGCCCAGCCGCGGAAGATGCTGACCGACGCCTGGACCAGCCCGAGCAGCAGAAAACCGATCGCGAGCGTCGCCAGCAGGCTGCGGTCGCCCGAGACGATCGCCTGGTCGACGACCCACTGCATCAGGAGCGGCGCGAGCAGCGCGAACGTTTCGAGCGCGAGCGCGAGGCACAGCAGCTGCGCGACCGCGCCGCGGAAGCCGATCGTCTTGCCGATCAGCTGGCGCAGGCTGACGTCGCGCTTGGCTTCGCGCGGCGAGAAGCCCGGCGTGGGCGTGAGTTCCAGCGCGACGCCGGTGAAATGCTTCGAGGCTTCCTCGAGCGACATCGTGCGGCGGCCGAAGCCCGGGTCGTTGAACGTGATGCGCTTGTCGTCGGCGGCGACGAGCACGACGAAGTGGTTCAGATCCCAGTGCAGCACGCACGGCAGCTGCAGCGCGCTCAGGTGATCGAGCTCCAGGCGCAGCGGTCGCGCGGCGAAATCGAGCGAGGCGGCGATGCTCATGAGGTCCGACAGCGTCGAACCTTTCAGCGAAATGGAAAATTTCGCACGCAGGCCGGCGAGATCGACCTCGTGGCCGTGGTGCGCGGCGATCATCGCCAGACACGCAAGGCCGCATTCGGCGGCTTCGGTCTGCATCATGACCGGCACGCGGCGGCGCCTGCGCAGGCCGAGTTCGAGTTGTTCGAGTATGCGTGACATCCGGTCTCTCGTTGCTCTCGAAGCCCTCTACCCCAAGCTCGCCTGGGGAGAGGGTTGGGCGAGGGGGCGACGCCGTGCGCTTCTTCAACCTCGACGAAGTGCGCAGCGCATGCCCCCTCACCCCAGCCCTCTCCCCCGCAAGCCTGCGGGGGAGAGGGAGCAAAACCCCTGCCGCACCTTTGCGGCGTACTGCTTAAGCCCCCTCCCCCAAGCTCGCTTGGGGGAGGGGGTTGGGTGAGGGGGTGACGCCGTGCACTTCTTCAACCTCGACGAAGTGCGCCGCGCATGCCCCCTCACCCCAGCCCTCTCCCCCGCAAGCCTGCGGGGGAGAGGGAGCAAAACCCCTGCCGCACCTTTGCGGCGTACTGCTCAAGCCCTTTCCCCCAAGCTCGCTTGGGGGAGAGGGTTGGGTGAGGGGGTGACGCCGTGCACTTCTTCAACCTCGACGAAGTGCACCGCGCATGCCCCCTCACCCCAGCCCTCTCCCCCGCAAGCCTGCGGGGGAGAGGGAGCAAAACCCCTGCCGCACCTTTGCGGCGCACTGCTCAAGCCCTCTCCCCCAAGCTCGCTTGGGGGAGAGGGTTGGGTGAGGGGGCGACGCCGTGCGCTTCTTCAACCTCGACGAAGTGCGCCGCGCATGCCCCCTCACCCCAGCCCTCTCCCCCGCAAGCCTGCGGGGGAGAGGGAGCAAAACCCCTGCCGCACCTTTGCGGCGCACTGCTCAAGCCCTCTCCCCCAAGCTCGCTTGGGGGAGAGGGAGTTGCTTTCTACGACTCCGCCATCGCGCGCAGCGGTTCGAACATCCAGTCGATCAGCCGCCGCCGGTCGAGCATCACGTCGGCCTCGGCCTTCATGCCCGCCTGCAGCGCATGCCGGCGCCCTTCCGGGCCGACGGTCTGCGCGTCGAGCTTCACCTGCACGCGATACACCGGCTCGGTCGTCGCGAGCGGAAACGGCAGCTCTTCGGCGCGCACCGCGCTGGTCGCGACCGACGCCACCTCGCCTTCCTGATGCCCGTAGCGCTCGAACGGAAACGCCGGATAGCGCAGCTTGACGCGCTGCCCGTTGCGGATCAGCCCGATCGCCGCGCTCGTGACGTACAGCGACGCCTGCAGCGACGACTCGGACGGGAGCAGGTGCAGCATCGTCTGGCCCGGCGACACGCCCTGCCCCGCGACCGCGATCACCGCCGCGACGCGGCCGGCTTCCGGCGCGATCACCTGCACTTCGCGCCGCGCCTCGCTTTCGACGAGGCTCTGTTCGAGCGCCGCGATGTCGCGGTCGAGCGCGCCGCGCTCGGCGCGCTGGCGCAGCGGCAGCTCGTCGATTTCCACTTGTGCCGCGCGCAGACCGTTCTGCGCCGACAGCTTTTCGCGCCGCAGCGACTCGAGGCCCGCCTTGCGGTCGAGTTCGGACTGCTTCAGACGCTCCATGTCGAGCTCGGACACCACCTTCGACGCACGCAGCTTTTCGTAGCGGCGATAGCTGTCGACCGCGAGCTGCAGCTGCTGCTCGGCGACCGCGACGTTCGCGTCGATCGACTTGAGTTCGAGCGCGAGGCCTTCCGCACGCTCGCGCGCGGACCTGAGCTGTCCGCGCTGGCGCGTGTCCAGATCCTTCACGTCGGCGGTCAGGCTCGCGAGCCGCTCGCGCTGGCGCTCGACGATGCGCGCCTCGGTCGACGGCGCGTCGGCGACCGAGCGCTCGGACGACAACACGTACAGAACGTCGCCTTTGTTCACGACGTCGCCTTCGCGCACGCGCAGTTCGCGCACGATGCCGGTCTGCGGCGGCACGATGCGCAGCACGCCCTGCTCGGGCAGCAGAAAGCCCTCGACGCGCACGCGCCGCGTGTACTGCCCCACGAACAGGAAAACGATCGCCGACAGCGCGATGAAAAGCGATATCGCCGACAGCAGGCGCGCCGACAGCGGCTGCGACAGGATGATCTCGCCGAGGCCCGTGCCGGTCTGCGCCTGCACGGCTTCCGGTCGAAACAACGGCAGAATTTTCGATTCGCCCTCGTCGCTCATGCGCCGCTCCTGGCCCGGGCGCGCACCGCTTCGCAGCCGCGCCGGATCAGCTCGTACAGTACCATTTCGTGCGCGCGGCCGTTGTCGGTGAACCAGCGGTTGCAGCTCATGTGCACAAGGCTCGGCAAGACCGAGGCGACCGTGCCGTGCAGCTTTCCGGCCGCTTCGGTTTCGCGCAGCGCATCGCCGATGCGCCGGCGCTCGAGCGCGTCCGCGTCGAGCGCGGCCGCGACGGCCGCGGGGTCGGGCAGGCCTTCGGGCAGCGCGCCGGCGCAGATCGCCTGCAGGCTGCCGGAGAACTCGCGGTACTTGTTGCCGAGCGTCGCCAGACGCTGCTTGCGCATCGAGAATTCGTCGAGGAAGCGCCCGGCCTGATACGCGAACAGGTCGGCGCGCGCTTCGGCGTCGAGCCCGAAATCGCCGAGGCCGCGCACGAGCGCCGCGGCCGCGAGCTGCCAGCGCGCGGCCGGCGGCGCGCCGCGCAGTTCGCGCAGCAGATTCGCGACGAGCCTGCTGTCCTGCGCGAACCAGCGCTCGCACAGCGCCATGCCGTCGAGGCCGCCGTAGCGTTCGATCTCGCGGTCGTAGCTGCCGATGTCCACGCGCACGATCGAGCCTTCGCCGCGCAGTTGCGCGAGCGCGTCGGCGAGTCGCGGCATCGCCTCGCCGGCGAGCCGCGCGGGATCGCCGGTCAGGCGCAGGCGCAGGTGCCAGTCGGGATCGGCGTAGCGGATGTAGAACCAGTCGGCGCACGCGCCGGAGGCTCGCAGCGCGTCGGCGAGCGGCGCGAGGCGGTCGACGAGCACGCGGTCGAGCACGCTCGCGCCGCCGTACACGCGGTAGTACAGCCAGTCCGAACCCGGCAGGCGGCACCGCTGCGCGGCGTCGACGGCGAGTGCGCCGGTCTTGGCCTCGTAGCGTTTGCGCAGTTCGCGCTGGCGCGGATTGCTCTCGTCGGCGCTCGCGCCGGCCGGCGCGGACGCGCGCTTGAGCGGCAGCACGATCTCGTGCGCGTAGCGGTCGCCGTCGCGGCCGACGCACAACTGCGCCGGATCGGCGTTGAGTTCGATGAGCGTGAGCGCGCGCTTCTGCTTCAACGCGTCGACGAGCGTGTCGACGGCCACCGGATTGTCGAAGTCGATCGCGAGCACGTTGTCGAACTCGACGATGCCGACGAGGCGCGGCAGACCCAGCGATTGCCGCCACGCGGCGGCGGCGGCGCCGCGCGCCGCGTCGTCGGCGTCGACGAGCGCCTTGGCGCCGTCGGCCTTGACCTGCCACTGCGCCGGCGCGAGCACGACGCGGCCGTGACGCAGCCGCGGCAGGCGCGGCAGGTTGCCGAGCTGGCTGCCCCACGAGAAGCCGCCCATCACCGATTCCTGGTACTGCACCTGGCACAGGAAGCGGTAGACGCCGAGCGTGTCGGCGCCGTAGTTGTGCGCGTTGCTCATGCGCGGAATCACGCGCTTGCCGAGGCGGCGCGAATACAGTCGCACGCTGCGCCCCTGCACTTCGACGTCGAGATCGTCGAGCGCGATGCGCCGGTCGGCCGGCGCGCCGGAGCGGCCGAGCACGGGGATCTCGTAGTCGCGCAGCAGCGGCCGGCACACGACGTTGCCCAGGCGCTCCTGCGGCAGGTGCACGATTTCGGCGAACACGGCGTCGGGTTCGCTCGCGCTTTCGGCGCGCAGCGACGCGCGCGCGCATTCGGCCAGCTCTCCGTCGCCGAAGCAGAAGCGGCCGAGCAGGTTGATCGCGCTCGGTCCCCACACGCTGTGCATGACGATCGCGTAGTCGCCCTGCGCGAGCGCGGCGGCGTCGGGCGCCAGCAGCGTGGCCATCGCCGCGAGCGAATGCGGCACGCCTGCGCGTTCGGTGTCGGACAGCGTCGGCAGATCTTTCGCGTCGAGCACGATTTCGTCGACGCCGCGCGCGATGGCGTCGTGCCAGCGCGCGAGCATCAGCGCGTCGCCGCGCACGCCGCCCGCGGCCGCCTCGCCGCCGCCGCTCCAGGCGACGCCGTCGAGCAGCGCGCTCGGCACCGCCGCGGCGCGACCGCTGCCGATGCCGGTTTCCTCGTCGAGCACGTCGAGCAGCGGCACGCGGCGCTCCTCGTAGCGCTGCGCGAAGCGGCGCGCGAAGTCGTCGAGCGGGCCGTTGCGCCACGCGCCGAGCGACACGAACGCCTCGGCGGCGCGCGCGACTTCGGCGAGCACTTCGTGCGGCAGACGCAAACCTTCCACATCGCGATAAAGATCGACCTGGAACAGGCGATCGCGGCGCAGGTTCGCGTCGAGCGGCGCGAGCGCGTCGGCGACCGCGTCGTAGGTCGCGGCGGGCTGGCCGAGATCGGCCGCGTCGAGCGCCGCGAGCCGGTCGCGCGCGGCGCCGAGTTCGGGCAGGCCCGGCGCGTCGGGCGCGAGCGCTAAGAGTTCGTCGATCAGCACCGGCAGGCATTCGCGGCCGGTGACGCACGGCTCGAGCGTCGGCACGAGCAGGCGGCTGTCGATCAGGCTGTCGATGAATTCGAGCGCGTCGGCGCGTTCGATCTCGGCGTCGGCGGCGCAGAGCGCCGCGACGATCGCCTCGATGTCGCAGCCGTCGCCGTCGGCGCATCGCAGCGCGACGTCGAGATATTCGCTCGCGGCGACCGAACTCAGCGTATAGCGGCGCACTTCGCTTTTGAGTTCCCACTCGACGTAGTGCCAGCGGTCGCCGACCGCGTGGCCGCAGTCGTTGCGGCGCACGCGCAGGCGCGGGCGCAGCGCCGGATCGCGCGCGAGCTTTTCGCCGAGCGCCGCGACGGTCGACGTGTCGAGCCGCGTGTGCCGGCGCAGGCGCGATGCGGCGTCGAGATCGAGACCGCCGACCGCGCCTTCGCGACCGAGGCTCAGCGACGCGAACAGGCCGAACGGCGTGGGCCGCGTGCACATGCGCGCGACGTAGCGGTACAAAGCCTGCGCGAGCTTCGCGCCTTTTTCGTTCGAGGCGTTCCAGTCCCAGCCGGACAACCGCTCGTGCAGCGACGACGACGCCAGCAGCACCGCTTCGCGTACGCGCGCGTCGTCCCACAGCGCGCGCAGCGACGCGAGCGACGCGGCGCGATCGGCCGCGCTCGCGCCGCCGGCGAGCCAGCGCGAGACGGGCATGAGCGGCGCGCGCAGCGCGAAATAGTCTTCGGCCGCGAACAGGCCCGGTACCGCCTTGCGCGCGGGCGACGCGGCCGGCTTGGCGGCGAGTTCCGGCGTCGCGAGGCTCACGGCTGCGCTCCGCGCGGCAGGTCGGTGCCCTGCTGCGCCCCGCGCGGCAGGTCTGTGAGGTACGGCGCATCCCACGCGTCGGGATCGCCGGTCAGGCAAGACAGCAGCGCAAGGCCCACGCCGGCCGCGCCGGTGATCCAGCTCACGCACGCGACCGGAAAATACTGCCCGTCTTCCCACTCGGCGCGAAACACGCCGGCCGTGTGCGGAAACTGCGCCAGGCGCATGTCGAGCGTGCGCTGCGCCCAGAAGCGCGCGGCCTGCGCGAGGGATTCGTCGCCCAGCTGCTGCCACAGGCGCAGGAACACGAGCGCGGCGCCCGCGCTGCCGTGGCAGATGCCCATGTCGTTGACGAAGCATTCGTCGGCGCTGCGCGACGCGCAGTCGCGCGCGATCTCGAGCGCGAACGCGCGCCAGTCGTCGCGGCCCGCGGCGTCGGCGGCGCGCAGGACCGCCGCGCACACGCCCAGATCGCCGTAGCACCACGCCAGGCGCGTCGGCCGGTCGCTTTCCGCAAACGACGCGAAGTAGCCTTTTTCGCCGGTCGACGGTTCGCGCCCCGGCAGGCGCAGGCTCTGCGCCTGCAGCCATCGCATCGCGCCGTCGAGCAGCGGCCGCGCGGTTTGCGCGTGGCAGTCCGATTCGATGCAGCGCGCGAGCAACCCGATCACGCCGGGCACGCCGTGCGCGAGACCGAGATTGTGGTAGCCGTTCGGAAACAGCACGCGCTGATGTTCGGGCAACAGGTGCGGCTCGGTGAACCAGGTCGTGCCGTTTTCGTTCGTGCGTGCGAGCTTGACGAGGTGCGCGAGCGCCGCGCCGACGAGCCGGTCGCGCCACGCACGGTCCGGATGGTCGAGCGCGTACAGGCCGTCGCCGACGACGCCGCTGATGAGGTCGTAGTCGCCCGTCCACTGCGCGACACCCAGGCGCAGCGTCAGCGTGCGGTCGATCTCGTCGCTGAAATCGGGATCGAGCGGTTCGTCGTCGAGCCAGGCGATGCGGCGCAGCGCCCAGGTCGTGCCGGTGAGGCCGCCGATCCAGTCGAAGCGCAGCGGGTCGCCGCCCATCGTCTCGAGCGTGGCCTGCGCGTGCGCGAGCGCCGCGTCGCGCGCATCCGCGTCGCCGGTCGCGCGATGCCACGCGGCGAGAAACTGCGCCGGCCCGATGCGCCCGCGCGCAAGGCCGGTGCCTTCGAATTCGTGCGCGTCGGAGCGGCACACCGCCGCCAGTTCGCGGCAATAGTCCCAGACGGCCTTGCGCAGTTCGCCGTGCAGCGGCGAGTTCGCCGGCGCGAGCGGCGCGGCATGCATGGCTTGAGCGGCGGCGTTCGCCGTCGTTGCGGGTTCGTTGGCGAGCATCGAGTTCATGCGTTATCCGGAAAGTCTTCACCCAGCGGAACGACGATCGGTACGCGAACCGTACCGGTGGTGCCCGCGCCGCGATCGGCGCGGGCGGTACATCAGCAGCGGCCGGTCACGCAGATGCGCACCGGGAACGTCTGGCACGGCGACTGCGTGTCGCGCTTCGGACCGATGCCGATCCTGCCGTCGTCGGCGTCGTCCGCCTGGACGTCGCGACCGCCCGCGACCGCCTCGGACTCCTGCGCGGTCAGCGTGCGCAGCGTTTCTTTCGAGAGGACGATTTTTTTCATGATCATTCCTTGCGTCATGGCATTACTCGAAATCGAAGGCCGGCTTCGCTCGCGAAGCCGGCCCGTCGTGCAAAGTGCCGATCAGGGAATGACGCAGCGCGGACGACGCTGCGTTTCGGTCGGCGGGCAGCCGTTCGTCGGGCACGCCGCGGTGCAGTTGTTCGTCTGCGGCGGGCATCCGACGGTGCACGCGGCGGTCGCGCAGCCGTCCGTCGGCGGCGGACAGTTGTTCGTCGCGCAAGCCGCGACGGGGACGCTTTCAGTACCGCACGGGCCCTGCTTCGGAATGCACGTATTGCTCACGCCGCCGGCGACGAGCTCGGATTCGTTGGCGGTCAGCACGCGCAGGGTTTCTTTCGACAGCTGGATCTTTTTCATGGCTCCCTCCTGGTCGGTTGCATGGACGCGACGAATCGATCCGACATTCGGATGCTCATTCCCCGCGCTCGTCTCCACCACCCGCCCCCCGGCGTCGTGGAGCCGGCAGCCTAGCCCGGCGTACGGCATAGCGCAAACTTGTTTAGATATTCCAGAGTGCTACTCGTCACGTTTTTGAGAATTACCGCGACGAGGCGCCGATTCGCGATCGCGCGCGTTTCCGCTGTCGAAATCCGCGAGCGCGATGCAAGCGAACGCTCCCCGCCCGCAGGCGGAGAGCGTTCTACCGGTGTCACGGCGGGCAGCGACGGACCGTCTCGGTCGTCGTGACGGTGCCGGTACCGGTGCCGGGGCAGCCGGCGGCCGGCGTGGTCGGCGTCGGGCAGGTGGCGGCCGGCGACGTCGGCGACGGGCACGTCGCCTGCGGCGAGGTCGGCGTCGGACCGGTGGTGCCGGTGCCGGTCGTACCGCCGCAGCCGGTGGCGGGCCGCGTTTCCGTCGGATTGCAGTCGTCGCGCAGGCTGCCGCCGCCGACCGCGCGTGCCTCCTCGGCGGTCAGGACGCGCAGGGTTTCTTTCGACAAATGGATCTTTTTCATGGTTCGCCCTCTCGTTTTCGTTGCCGCAATGGCTGCGCGCGGTCGGCCCCGTGCCTTACCGGCGCAACGGCCACGCTAGTGACGGGGCGCGCATCGATCGAGAGCGAAGTGCGGCGCGCGCGGGAGGCGGCGCGGCGCGAGCGGGACGATATTTCGGGAAACCCGCTACAAAACAACCTGTTGAGATTTGCGCAAACGCCGCCGAACCGCAGCGGTTGCCAAACCGGACGCGCGGCTCTTCGGTGAAAGGGCCGCGCGCGAAACGCGGTTTGTTACAGCGGGCAGGCCGGACAGCGCGCCTGCGGACGCGTCGGCGACGTCTGCGGCGGCGGGCAGTTCGTCGTCGCCGGGCAGTTGGTCGTGTACGGCGGGCAGCCGTTCGTCGGGCACGCGTACGTCGGCGGGTTGCACGGCTCCGGATTGGAGATCGGCGCGGGGCAGCGCGCTTCCGGGATCGTCGACGGCGGCAGGCCGCCGGCAACCTGCTCGGCTTCCTGCGCGGTCAGCACACGCAGCGTTTCCTTCGACAACGAGATCTTTTTCATCGGAAATCCTTCGCATCTGGCTGATGACAAACGCGAACGCACCTCTCGTCCGCGCGAGGGGCAGGCGATCGCAAGGTTCACGACCCGCCCCCGGCGCCGTGCAGCGCGCAGCCTATGCCACCCCGACGCAGACAGCAATAAGGAAACTCTGAACAAGTTCAGAGTTTCCGCGAGCCATGGATGGCTCGCTCGCGCGTCAAGCACGCAAGTGCTTGACGCGGCGTGAGTCGAGTCCGGACCTGCGCCGGACTCGACGCGGGGCGACAAGTGCAGGATGGACTTGTTCGCCCCCATCGGTTCGTACATGTTGCATTGTGTCAAGGTTACGGCGTTCACATAAGTACGATGCCGCAAACAACGCCCGCCGCCGAACCCGGCGGCGGACGCGGCTACGACCTCAGACCGGACAGTTGCGGGTTTCCGGACAGACCTGCGTCGGTTCCGGGCATTGCGACGTGAGCGTCGGCGGGCACGGCACCGACGTCGTGGTGGGACAGCCGTTGGTCGGACACGTATTGGTCGGACAGGCCGCGCTCGGACACGCGCCGGTCGCCGTGCCGCAGCCCGTCGCCGGGCGGGTTTCGGTCGGATTGCAGTCGTCACGGCGCGTCACGAGCGCGCCGCCCGCGACGTCCGCGGCTTCCTGCGCGGTCAACACGCGCAGCGTTTCTTTCGACAACGAGATCTTTTTCACGATTCGACTCCTTCCTTGCGGCATGCCGTGATGCGCGACTCGCGCGCCGGCATGCTTTGCGCGCGAGTCGCGCCGACCGTAGAAAGCGCCGCGCCGGCGGTCGAGGAAGGCGCCGGCCGCATCCCGGCGCAAACCGGGCGCGCGCGGGCGGCGTTTTTTGCAAACGCGATAAGTATCAATCGCAAGGAATGACAAGCGGTACGCGCAAACGCGCAGGAATCGCAAAATCGGGCTCGCCGCGGACCGGTGCGCGCCGTCCGCGACCGTGACCTACGGCAGACCGGACTGCGCGGCTTTTTCTTCGGTCTTGGCGCGATCCCACAGCGCGTCCTGCTGCGCGAGCGTCAGGCCGGCGAGCCCGCCGCCGGCGGCGGCGAGCTGTTCCATGCGCCGGAAGCGGCGCTCGAACTTCGCGTTCGCGCCGCGCAGCGCCTGCGAAAAATCGACCTTGCCGTGCCGCGCGACGTTGACGCAGACGAACAACAGGTCGCCGATCTCGTCGGTCAGCCGCGCCGCGTCGCCGCTCGCGAACTCGGCGCGCACCTCGTCGATTTCCTCGTGCAGCTTGTCGATCACGGGCTCGATCGACGGCCAGTCGAAACCCACCGTCGCGGCGCGCTTCTGCAGCTTGAGCGCGCGCTGCCATTCGGGCAGCCCGCGCGAGACGCCGGCGAGCGCGCTGTCGTCGGCCTCGCCTTTTGCCGCGCGCTCGGCGCGCTTGTGTTCTTCCCACGCCTGCGTCTGCGCCTGCGCGTCGGCCACTTCGGCGTCGGCGAACACGTGCGGGTGACGGCGGACCATCTTCGTCGAGATCGCCTCGACGACGTCGCCGAAATCGAAGTGTCCGGCTTCTTTCGCCATCTGCGCATGGAATACGACCTGCAGCAGCAGGTCGCCGAGTTCTTCGCACAGGCCCGGGTAGTCGCGCCGGTCGATCGCGTCGGCGACCTCGTACGCTTCCTCGATCGTGTAGGGCGCGATCGTCGCGAAATTCTGCTCGACGTCCCACGGACAGCCGCGCTCGGGATCGCGCAGCGTCGTCATGATGCGCAGCAGGTCGTCGATCGTGTGCATGCAGCGGATCCTATTCGCGGAACAGGCCGACCCAGTCGACCGAACGGTCGCCGTAGGCGATGAAATCGCCGTTGAGCAAGGTGTCGCGGACGTTGTAGCGGAACGGCCGGCCCGCAAGATCGGTCACCGCGCCGCCCGCCTGCTCGAGCACGCACTGCGCCGCGGCCGTATCCCATTCCGACGTCGGCCCGAGGCGCAGGTACAGGTCGGCCGCGCCTTCGGCGATGCGGCAGAATTTCAGCGAAGAGCCGAGCGAGAGTTTTTCGACCGGCGCGACGCGCGCGAGCAGGTCGGCCTCGCGCGCGCTCGCGTGCGAGCGGCTGCCGGCGACGACGAGCGGTGTCGCGCGCGCGCGCGCGGCGATCGCACGCACCTCGCCGCCGCGCGACTGCGCCCACGCGCCGCCGCGGTCCCACGC
Source organism: Tahibacter soli (assembly GCF_025717065.2). Classification (GTDB taxonomy): domain Bacteria; phylum Pseudomonadota; class Gammaproteobacteria; order Xanthomonadales; family Rhodanobacteraceae; genus Tahibacter; species Tahibacter soli. Next base: position 718,301 of record NZ_JAOVZO020000020.1, read on the forward strand.
GAACCACAGCTCGCCGGTCACCGGCGCCTGCACGACGCCGAGCACCGGGCGGCCCGCGTCGATCAGCGCGATGTTCACGGTGAATTCGCCGTTGCGCTTGACGAATTCGCGCGTGCCGTCGAGCGGGTCGACGAGCCAGTAGCGCGTCCACGCCGCGCGTTCGGCCGCTTCGATCTGCGCGGATTCTTCCGACAGCACCGGCAGGTGCGGTTCGAGCGCTTCGAGGCCCGCGACGATCGTTCGGTGCGACGCGAGATCGGCCTCGGTCAGCGGCGAGCGGTCGTCCTTGTGTTCGACCGCGAAATCCGCTTCGTATACCTTGATAATTTCTTCGCCGGCGGCGTGCGCGAGCGCGCACGCGGCGCGCGCGAGCGCGGCGAGATCGAGATCCGCCCCGATCATGCGCCGGGCCTGAAACGGCCGGCGAGATATTCGCGCGCGATGAACAACGCCGCGATCGAGCGGCCCTCGCTGACTTCCTCGTGGCCGAGGAGTTCGTGCAGCTGCGACAGCTTCCACGGCACCACTTCGAGTTCTTCCGGCTCGTCGCCCTGCAGACGCTCGGGATACAGCTCCTGCGCGAGCACGACGTGCGTCATGCTCGTCATATAGGCCGGCGACAGCGACAGCGTCGTGAGTATCTTCAGATGCCGCGCGCCGAAACCGATTTCTTCCTTCAGTTCGCGGTTCGCGCCCTGTTCGACCGTTTCGTCCTGGTCGAGCCGGCCTTTCGGCAGTCCCAGCTCGTAGCGATCGACGCCGACGCCGTATTCGCGTACGAGCAGCACCGTGTCGTCGTCCCGCATCGGCACGATGATGACGGCGCCGAGGCCCGAGCCTTTCAGGCGTTCGTACGTGCGGCGTTCGCCGTTGGAGAATTCGAGGTCGATCTGCTCGACGCGCAGGAAGTGGCTCGCGTCGGCGAGTCGGGTGGCATGGATTTTCGGTCGTTCGCGCATCCGCCGATTCTAACCGGCCCGCGTGACCGTTGGCACTTCAAGGCGTTGCGGCGCGGAACTCGGCCAGCGCCTTCGCGTGCAAGGCCGGCGGCCCGGCGAGGATGCTCGTCGTCGCGAGGTCAGGCGCGGCGCCGGCAAGGTCGGTCACGACCGCGCCGGCTTCGCGCAGGATCACCACCAGCGGCGCGGCGTCGAGGATGTTGAGGTCGGACTCGATCACGAGATCGATCGCGCCGCGCGCGAGCAGATGGTAGTGGTAGAAATCGCCGTAGCCGCGCGTGCGGCCGCAGCGCTGCACCATCGACGCGAGCGCCTGCCACCGCGCGTCGCGCGACAGCGTCTTGACGTTGCCGAACGAGATCGCGGTGCGCGCGTCGAAATCGCCGGCCGCCGAAACGCGCACGCGCTCGCCGTCGAGCCACGCGCCGCCGCCGCGCCGCGCCCACGCGGTTTCGCCGAACGCCGGCGCGTGCGACACGCCGGCGACGAGTTCGCCGCGATGCATCAGCGCGATCTGCGTCGAGAACATCGGATAGCGCCGCACGAAACTCTTGGTGCCGTCGATCGGATCGATCAGCCAGAGAAAATCGCCGTCGCCTTCGCGGCCTTCTTCTTCACCGTAGTAAGCGTGATCGGCGAACGACGCGCGCAGCACGCGCTTGATCGCCGCTTCGGCTTCGCGGTCGGCGATCGTCACCGGCGTTTCGTCGGCCTTCGTTTCGACGTCGAAGCCGGCGCGGTAATAGTGCGCGATCACCTCGGCCGCCGCCGCGGCGGCGTCGCGCGCCACGGCGAGCGCGCGGTCGAGGAAGGCATCGTCGAGCGCCGCCATCAGAACAGTTTCAGCAGCTGGCCGTGGATCTTGAGCAGCGACGTGCCGTCGGCCTGCGGCTCGCCGATGTAGCGCAGCGCTTCGCGCAGCTGATTGTCTTCGGCGCGCACGCCGAGCTTCACGGTCGAGTCGAACTCGCCCGACCGCACGACGAACTGGCCGTCGACGACGAGGCTCGACGTGCCGTCGTCCTTGACCGTGCCGGCGATGCTGCCGTCCGGCGCCGACGCGAATTCCGCGAGCACGTCGCCGAAGCGCGCCTCGGCCTCGCCGACGACGCCCGCTTCGCGCCAGCGCGCGCTGCCGCGGGCGCCGGCGATCCAGCCCCCGACGATGCGCCCTTCGGAGAGCGAGCCGTCGACGGTGCCGAGCAGCTTCAACGCCGGAATGTCGAGCGCGGGCGCGGCGAGTTCGGCCGGGAACGAGAACTTCGCGTTGCGTACGAGCACGCTGCCGTCGGAATCGCGCGTCGCGTCGCCGCTCGCGCTGATCGACGCGCCGCCGAGCGACGCGTTGGCCACGACGCGACCGAAGACGATCGGCGTCTTCTCGACATGCCATTCGAGCGCGCCGAGCGGTTTGCCGAACGCCGACACCGTGCCGGCGCGGCCTTCCCAGACGGTGCCGGCGACGCCCGACAGCTGCAGGGGGCCGAGGTTCGGCCTGAACCAGCGCAGCGCGAGATCGGCCGGCAGCGTCAGTGCGACGACGGCGACGATCACGACGAGCACGAACAGCAGCATCACCAGCAGACGTATGGCTCTCATCGGAATTTACTTTGTGCAATGGTTCATTGTCGCAGGAAAACCCTACGGCTCTTCGAGCGTGACGCGTGCGTTGACGCGCCCGCTGCCTTCGGCGCGGTCGGCCGAGAAGTCGGTCGCGATCACGCCGAAATCGCGGCCGAGGCCGTCGAGCCAGTCGGCGATCGCGTCGAAATCGGCCGCTTCGAGGCTCACGCGCACCGATTTGGGACCGGTCGGCTCCACGCGCTTCAACGCGTTCGCGAGCAGCGCGCCGCGCGCGGTGGCATCGGCCAGCGCGAGCAGCGACTTGCCCTGCCGTTCGACCTTTGCGCGCGCGCCCTGCCCGCGCAGCGTCTGCGCGCGCGCGGCCTGTTCGCGCATCGTGGCGAGATCGGCCTCCTGCGCGGCGACGCGCACGCGCAGGTCGGCGCGCGCGCGGCTGAGCGGATTCCACGCGAGGCCCCACACGAGCATCACCGCCGCGAGCGTGCCGCCGATCGCGAGCATCCGGCGTTCGCGCGGTTCGCGCGAATTCCACCAGTCGCGCGCGGTCACGGCGTGCCTCCGGTGATGCGCAGGCGGCCGTCGACGCCGTTCGCACCGGGGTTGGCCGCGGTCACTTCGACCTTCAGGCCCGGCACGGTGGTCAGGCGTTCGCGGATCGTGTCGAGCGTCGGCACGTCGGGCGCGGTCAGCGACAGTTCGAGCACGCCGTTGCGAAACTCGATGCCGCGCGTGGTTACGCGCGTCGTCGAACCGACGATCGGCGCGATGCGGCCGAGCGCGTACATCGCGCCGCCGCTAGCGTCGGACCCGCCCAGGCGCGCCAGCGCGCTTTTCATCAGCGCCGCCGGTTCGCCGGCCACTTTTTCCATTTCCGGAAAATGTTCCAGAAGAATGCCGCGCATCGCGGCGTCGAGGCGGTCGGACTGGCGCGCGAGCGCATAGCGCTCCATCGCGGCCTGCGCGAACGCGAGCACGAGCGCGAAGCCGGCCAGCATCGAGGCCATGCGCCACAACCGCGCGACCGGCGCGCTGCGGTGGCGCGGCGCGTAGTCGCCCTGCAGCAGGTTCAGCGCCGGCTCGCCCGGCATGCCCGAGGCGAGCAGCGCAAGCGGGTCGCGCTGACGCTCGTGGTACGCGCGCGGCTTCACCGGCAGCGCCAGCGGCGGCGCGACGCGCGCGTCGTACACGTCGATCTGCGGCAGGCTGCCGTCGTTCGCGAACTCGAGCCAGTCGCTCAGGAAATCGACGTCGATGCTGGCGGCGCGCCAGGCAGCGAGGCGCAGCTCGGCCTTGTCCTGTTCGATCAGCAGGCCGCCGACCGGCAGCGCCAGCACTTCCGGGACGATCGCGTCCGGATGCACGCCGGCTTCGGTCAGTACGGCGAGCCAGGCCTTCAGGCGCGCGTGCGCGACGGCGGCGACGCCGACGCGGCCGTCTTCCACTTTCGGCGCAAGTGCAAAATGCAGCTCCTCGACCGGCTGCGCGATCTGGTCTTCGAGCGCGTAAGGCACGGCCTTGACGAGCTGCGCGCGGTTTTTGGCGACCGCCGCGGTTTCGAGCAGCAGCACTTCGGATGCCGGCACGAACACGACGACGCCGGCCGCCTGAGCGACGGCCTGGGCCGGCGGCAGGCCGTGCGTCGCGCCGGCGAGCGCGCGGCCGTCGGCGCCCTGGGCGAGCCAGGTGCTGCGACCGTCGGCATGAAGGCGGATCAACAGGCGATGCGGCATAGGAAGCTGAAAGACGAGGCCGCCGGAGTGTAGCGCATCAGTCCGAGCCGCGACTGCGCTGCAGCACGCGCATGCCGGCATCGCGGTCGACGAGGCTCGTCGGGTAGAAGGTCAGGCCGTCGAGCACGAGGGTGCCGCGCGCGAGGAAATAGCGGCTTTTGATGTCGAGGCCCGGACGTGCGCCCGGATCGAGGAAGATATTCTGCTTCGCCAGTTCGTCGAACAACTGGTCGACCGACATCCACCGCGCCTGGCCTTCGTTCCACAGGCGCTTGGCGACCTCGTCGGTGATGCGCTCGTTGATCGATCGCAGCACGGCCGGCGTCGCGGTGTTGATGTTGAGCAGACTGCCCGCCGGCAGCGCGCACACGTGCGGCGCGAGCTTGGCGTAGATCGCCGGCGTCACGCCTTGCACGAGCCGCAGCTCCGTGACGTGGGCGAACACGCGGTTCGCGGCGCGATACGGCGGTTCGAGCGCGGCGTAGGCGCTGTCCTCGGCGCCGTTGCCCTGCGTGCCGCCGCCGGGCTCGCCGTCGTCGTCGAGCCAGTCGACGACCACTTCGGTCAGCGACGGATCGATCTGCAGCGCGGTCAGCAGGCGGCGGAAACGCTCGACCCACAACGTCTGCGGCACGGTAACGCTGCCCGGCCGCAGGTTGTTGAGGTTGAAGCAGCCGTTCATGTCGCGCATCACGGCGCCGATCGTGCCGCCCGGCACCGGCGTCGGCGGCATCGGCAGGCTCCACAGGTCGCCGGCCGCGTCGTACGTGTTCTGCTCGAGATCCTTCGCGAGCACTTTGGCCGCGAACGCTTCGAGGCCGCGCGCGTAGGCGTCGGCCTGTTCGGCGCGCAGCGCGTTGCGCGTGCGCGCGGCCGACAGTTCGCCGCGGTCGACGAGACCCGCGATCAGCACGGTCGCGAGCGCGACCACGAGCAGCGCGATCAGCAGCGCGACGCCGCGCTGGCGCGTGCCGCGGCTCATGGCGCCGCTCCGCCCGGCGTCGCGCGGCCGGGCGTTTCGACCAGCCGCGTGATTTCGCCGAGGCCTTCGACGTCGACGCGCAGCTCGACCGCGCGCGGCAGCGCGTCGGGTTCGACGTCGCGCGGCGGCCACGCGTCGAGCCAGCGCCCGCGCGGGTCGAGATAGCGCAGACGCAGGCTGCGCACGCCGTCGCGCACGTCGTTGAACACGGGCAGCGTTCCGGCCGCGCGGTCGAGCACCGGATAGCGACCGCGCCGGAGCTTCTTGCCGTCCTGCTGGTACAGCACGCGTTCGAGCGCCGAACGCGCCGCATTCGGTCCGCCATAGCCCAGGCGCGTGAATTCGAGGCTGTCGCCGTCGCCGACGAGCGCCGGCAACACCTCGCCGTAGTTGCCGCGCACGGGACGCGCCACGACGGCCTGCACGTCGCGTTCGAACGCGCCGACCGCGCGCTGGATCTGCGCGAACGCCTGCTGCTCGTCGACCAGCGCGGCGCGCGCGCGGATCACGGCGTTCAGACCGCCCCACGCGAGCGCCGACATCGCCGCGAACACGGCCGTGGCCACGAGCACCTCGACGAGTGTGAAGCCCCGGCGGCGCGCGTTCACGGCGTCAGATACCGGCTGGTGAAACCGGTCAGCCGCGCGACCGGATCGGTGCGCTCGGCGTCGGCGTACACTTGTACATCAAGGCGACTTATTCCTTCTTCCGTCGTCGGCTCGACGTCGAGCGTCCAGGCCCAGTCGCGCCCGGCGTAGCGCAGGCGTCCGTCGCTGCGCCCCGGCGCGGGGTTGTTCGACTTGAGCCGCGTTTCGGTCAGCACGTTCGCGGCGATCCAGCCCGCGAGCGTGCGTTCGCGCATACCGGCGAAATCGCGCGTGCTGACGCTCGCGGCGTGAATCAGCGCGGTCAGGCTCACGCCGAGCACGACGAGAGCGATCAGCACTTCGAGCAGCGTGAAGCCGCGCGGGCGTCTAGCGGACGACATCGCGTCGCTCGCGCGTGATCGTGCCGTCGGGTTCGCCGTCGATGCGCCAGCGGTACGGCAGGTCGGCCGTGGCGAGTTCGAGGCGGAACGGCGTCAGTTCGCCGGACGCGAAACACACGGCATGCGGCTCGACGGGCGTCTCGCCGGTCAGTTCGATGCGCACGCCGTCGCGCGAGAGCGTCGGCGCGAACGCGCCGGTCCAGCGGCGGTCGCGCAATTCGCCGATCGCGATCGGTGCCCAGCGTTCCTCGTTCGTTTCGCTGAAGAAGTAGCCGTCGGGCTTGAACGTGAGGCCGATCGGGCGGCCGCCGAGTTCGGCGCGTTCGCAGGCATAGGCGATCAGCGCTTCGAGGCGCTCGCCTTCGCGTTCGAGCTGCCGTTCGCCGCCGCTCCCCGCGATCGCGATGCTGACCGCGGCGGCGAGGATCGCGAGGATCACGACGACGACGAGGACTTCTATCAAGGTGAAGCCGGTCGCAAAAACCTTCGTGCGAGACGGACGCAGACGCCGCCCCCTCACCCCGCCCCTCTCCCCCGAGCAAGTTTGGGGGAGAGGGAGATCGCAGCCCTCTCCCCCAAATGCTTTTGGGGGAGAGGGTCGGGTGAGGGGGCGACGCTGAATTTCGCCTCGCGCACGACGCGGCGTCATCACCGTGGTCCGATCACTGCGCCCAATTGCCGATATCGCCGTTCTCGCCGTCGCCGCCGCTCTTGCCGTCGGCGCCGAGCGTGTAGACGTCGATTTCGCCGTGCGCGCCCGGCGCCAGGTACAGATAGGCGCGGCCCCAGGGATCTTTCGGCACGCGGTCGAGATAGCCGCCCTTGCGCCAGTTCGGCGCTTCCGGCGTGCCGGCCGGCCGCGTCACGAGCGCTTCGAGGCCCTGCTCGGAAGCGGGATAGTTGAAATTGTCCAGTTTGTACGTATTGAGCGCGGTCACGATCGCCTGGATGTCGGCTTTCGACCGTGCGACGCGCGCCTCGCCGGGATGCTGCATGACCTGCGGCACGACGACGGCGGCGAGGATCGCGAGGATCACGACGACGACCAGGACTTCGATGAGCGTGAAGCCGCCGGCACGGCGGCGGCGCGGCATTGCGATGTTCATGCGTGACCTTGCGCTTGCTGCAGGGGAAGAACCCGCCGATCATAGCAAAGCCATGTCCGTATCCTCCCCCGTTCCAACGCGGCGCTGGCCGCGCGCGATCTCGCCGTCGTCTGGCATCCCTGCACGCAGATGCACGACCACGAAACCCAGCCCATGCTGCCGATCGTGGAGGCGCAAGGCGTGTGGCTGACCGACGCCGACGGCAAGCGCTACGTCGACGCCGTCAGCTCATGGTGGACGAACGTGCTCGGCCATCGCCATCCGTGCATCGTCGCGGCGCTGAAAGACCAGCTCGACCGCCTCGATCATGTGATGCTCGCCGGGTTCACGCACGAACCGGCGCTCGAACTCGCCGAGGAACTCGTGCGCGTCGCGCCCCCCGGACTTGCCCGCGTGTTCTACGCCGACAACGGGTCGAGCGCGATCGAAGTCGCGCTGAAGATGAGCTTCCACTATTGGCTCAACCTCGGACGCGCCGGCAAGACGCGTTTCATCGCACTGACCGGCAGCTATCACGGCGAGACGCTCGGCGCGCTGTCGGTCACCGACGTGCCGTTGTACAGCGCGACGTATGCGCCGCTGCTCACGAAACCGATCCTCGCGCCCTCGCCCGACGCCTACGAGGGCGCGCCCGGCGAGACGCCGGCCGGCACCGCCGCGCGGCGGCTCGGCGAGCTGCGCGCGCTGCTCGAGCGCCACGCGCACGAAACCTGCGCGGTGATCGTCGAGCCGCTCGTACAGTGCGCGGCGGGCATGCGCATGTACGACGCGAGCTATCTCGCCGGCCTGCGCCGGCTGTGCGACGAGTTCGACGTGCATTTCATCGCCGACGAGATCGCGGTCGGCTTCGGCCGCACCGGCACGTTGTTCGCGTGCGAGCAGGCACGGGTCACGCCCGATTTTCTGTGCCTGTCGAAGGGGCTGACCGGCGGCACGCTGGCACTGTCGGCCGTGCTGACGACGAACGCCGTGTACGACGCGTTCTACGCCGAATATCGTGCGGGCAAGGCGTTTCTGCATTCGCACAGCTTCACCGGCAATCCGCTCGCGTGCCGCGCGGCGCTCGCGACGCTGCAGGTATTTCGCGACGAGCCGGTGCTCGCGAACAACCGCGCGCTCGCGGCGCACCTGGCACAACGCCTCGCGCCGCTGCGCGATCATCCGAACGTCGCCGACGTGCGCCAGACCGGGATGATCGCGGCGGTGGAACTCGTACGCGACCGCGCCACGCGAGAGCCGTTTCCCGCCCACGAGCGCCGCGGCCTCGCCTGCTATCGCTACGCGCTCGACGAGGGCGTCGTGCTGCGGCCGCTCGGCAACGTCGTCTACATCATGCCGCCGTACGCGATCACGACCGACGAGATCGACCTCGTCGTCGACACCGCGATGGCCGGCATCGCACTCGCGGTGCGCTGATGTTGCTTGTCGCAAATACGTTGGATTGACGTTCGGATGGCAACGTCGCAAGACGAGGCGCTGCGAGGAGTCGTAGCGGTAGTACGGCGACGAACGGCAACGCAGGATTACGGCGAAAGACGTCGGAATTCTCCGACGTATCCACGGAACACGACACGAGGCGCTACCAGCACGCGCCGTTCGTGTGCGACGGCGCGGGCGCGGGGCCTTTCGCACCGGCGTTGTCGATCGTCAGCGTGCCGCACTTGTCCTTCAGCTGCGCTCTCGTCGGCGTCGCCGACAGCGTGAAGGTCTGATCGTTCGCGCCGAGCGTCGCCGCGATCGTGTAGTGGCCGCGCTCGGACGCGACGGCGTTGCCGAAGCGCAGCTCGACGAGCGTGCCGTAGCGGTTGAAATTCGTGAAGTAGCGCTCCTGCGCGCTCGCCACGCGCATCAGCATTTCGCGCCCCTCGGCGCGACGCGCGCGAAACGCATAGTTCGAATACGACGACATCGCCATCGCCGCGAGCACCGCGACGATCGCGACGACGGTGACGAGTTCGATCAAGGTGAAACCACGGCCGGGCATGCGCATCGATCAGACCTCGCGAAGAAGCGCCGCGGCGGGACGGCCGCCGCGGCGCGGCCGAATCAGGGGTTCGATTCGTAGACGTTGAACAGCTCGCGCCAGCTCTGGCGCGTCCAGTACGGCGAATCCACCCGGATCGGCGGCGTGTCGGCCGGCGTATCGCCGATCAGGACCTGCAGCGACCCGCCGCCCTGCCCGACGCCGACGGTCGCGCTGCCCGATGCCGGCGGGTTGCTGACGACGCGACCGACCGTCATCCTGTCGCCGCCCGGGATCGTCACTTTCGGCTGCATCCGCTCGGCGTCCTTGAACGCGACCCCGCCCGTGCTCGCATCGACGACCATCGTCGCGCCCGAACGCGCCGACGAACACGGATCGCCGCCGCTGAGCGGAATCAGCGACGTCAACACGACGAGCTGGCTCGCGTCGAGCGCCGTGGCGGTTACGGTATTGCGCTCGCCGGCCGCCAGCGGCAACGCGATGCGCCAGCCGGGGCTCGCTTTCGGCACGTCGGCGGCGGTCAGGTTGCGCAAACCGTTGTTCCCGCCCGCCGCGCTCAGCGTCTGCGCGACGAGCGAACCCGGCAGGATCGGATACGTCACGCTCGCGGCACCGTTCGAGTAAGTGAAATCGCGAACCCCGAAGAAGGACTGCGTCGCGACGCCCGTCGTCTCACGATCGGGCTCGCCGATGAACTTGCCGGTCCCGAAAATCCAGATCGGCGCCTGCGCGATGCGATCGCCCATGACGAGCGGCATCACCGTGATCGGCAGCTTGCCGACATCGCCGTCCTGCGCGTAGGTCTTGAAGAAATGCTTGACCGTCCATTGACCCGGATCGGCCGCGCCGATGTCGAACCGCCAGAGATTGCCGGCCAGGTCGCCGGCCATCAGCACGTCGGTCGTCAGGTTTTCGTCGGCGTCGTAGGCGCCGGGACGCGACAGGCCGTAGCTCGTGACGTTGGCCGGCGTCTGCAGTTCGCGGATCACGTTGCCGGTCTCAAGGTCGAGGACGAACAGCGACGTGCGGTTGGCCGCCGCCGCCGGTGCGTCGCTGTCCAGGCCGTCGACGGGGAAGTAGCCGCTCGCGACCACGACGGCCCACTTGCCCGTGTTGAGACGCACGATGTTGGCCGAACCGTAGGTGTAGCCGAGGTTGCCTCCCCCGGCGCCGCCGCTGTTGAATTCCCACAGCACCTTGCGCGCGACGGCCGTCTCGTTGCCGACCGCCGCGTCGCTGATGTCCAGCGCGTAGACGCCGCGACCGCCCAGACGCAGCGTGCCGACGAGCACCGTCCGCCACTGCCCGTTGATGAAGGCGTCGTTGGAGATCGGCGAATCGTCCGCGCCGGGCACCAGGCCGCCGCTCGGCTGCGTCATGCGCGTCATGCGGCCGTTCGCGATCAGCGTGCCGGGAACATACGCCCAGCGTTCGGCGCCGTTCGTCGCATCGAACGCGTGCAGCATGCCGTCGTTCGAGCCGACGTAGAGCGTCGGCGCGCGATCGCGCTTCGCCAGCACATAGTTTTCGTAGGAATTGCCGGCAGCATAAGCACGATGTTCGGGCGAACCGAACGGGAACGCATCGCGCAATCCGCCGGCGGATGAGACGTACAGCGGCTGCGAATCGATGATGGCGCCCAGAAGGCCGGTGCGCGCGCGAAAATTCGGCGCTGCGGTTTCGGCCGCGCGGTCGCCGCGCAGGTAGTCGACACGGCGGCTCCCGAGTCCGTCGCTGCTCCAGTGCGCGGGATTTTCGCGGCGCGTGCGGTCGCCGGTCACGAGCGCCGGATTCCGATCCAGCACGTTTTTCTGCGCGGCCGACAAAGAGGCGTACTGGAACGGCTTGCCGGTGTTGCCGTCGTGCGTGACGATCACGCGCGTTGCCGGCGAACGGGCGGCCAGCTGGGTGGCCGCGCTCCACTGGTTCGCCGTCGACGGCTTGCCGTCGGCGCCCATCGACCGCGCGAACAAGTCGCCGCTCCAGGTCGTGGAGCTGTACGAAGTACCGAAGGCGAGATTGCCCGCCGTCAGGATTGCCGACGTCGCCGACGCCGTCGTCGTTGCGCCCTGGCGATCCGCGGTCGCCGAACGCAGCAGATTTTCGATGCCGTGGATCAGCGCTTCCGGATCGCCCGCCGACAGGAATCCGCCGCGGCTGTTGACCGCCGCGCGCCACGTGTCGTCGAGCTTGCGCCGGTCGCTTTCGTTGGTCTGCGGCACCGGCCAGCGCAGGCCGCCGGTGCGCAGCGAGCGGATCGTTCCGGCCATCTCCTCCGGCGTCGAACTTGGCAAGGTACCGGCGATGCCGAGGCCCACCGTGTAGTTCACCATGTGCTGCCATGTGGCCGGATCGTTGGCCGGATTGAAGTAGATTTCATCGTCGTCGAATGGCCGCGTGACCGGTCGCGTGCCCGGATCGGTCACCCCGGTACGCGAATCGGCGAGGTACTGGGGAACATGGTTCGCAAGGTCCGGCCTCAGGTCGTTCGCCCACGAGCGAAAGCCGAGGTCGGCGAGCGACGGCGCGGCCGCGTTGTCGGACGGCCGGGTTTCGTTCGCGTATACGCGGGTGTGCGGCGAGGACGGCCGGTACTGGCGACCGTCGGGCAACGCGAAGGCTTCCGATACCCTGGGGCTGGCGTCGGCGGGAGTGCCTAGGTTCCAGTAGCCGTCGGTCACGAACAGGTGAAAATTCTGGCGGCAGGTCAATTCCCGCCCGCCGTTGGGTTGCCCCGGGATGTTTTCCCAATAGGGATTGAACCTGCCGTTCGCGCCGGTTCCCCTGCCATTGGAGAAACCGCTCGAGAAAAACGTCATCGCGCGTCCCATCGCCTGGCGGTTGGGCGTCCCGCTGCCGTTCACACGGTCGGTCAGCAGCCACTTGAAGAACGCGTCGCGAGCCGTCCCGGTGAACGCTTCGATGGTCGAGTCGTCGCCGAACGGGCTTCTCGTCAGGTTCTGGTAGGCGATGCGGAACGCATCTCCGCTGCCGGCGAACGCCGTCGCGAGCGACGAGCGCGCCATCAGGCTGCGCGTTCGATAGTACGAATACCAGTTGGCAAAGTTTTTTCTGGTCGGGGCCCTGCGCGTTCATCGCGACGAGAGTCAACGTCCCGTTCGCCGAGCGCTCGTAGTAGAAGCCCCCGTCGTGAACCACCCTGCCCGCGGTGCGCACGCTGTCGGGGATGTCGCGCGCGGCGAGCTGGTTGCTCTGTTGCGGGTAGTCGAGGCCGCCCGCGAACGAGTCGAACTTCGCATAGAACGCACGGGACAGGTTGACGATGTTGGCCGTGCACGACTCGCCGAGCGAACCGTCGGCCGGAACGTTCGCGCAGATGCCGTCGCGCCATGCGGCGTTGTAGCTCGCGTCGGGAAAGCGCGAGACGCCGTCCGGCTTGAGCGGCGGCAGATACGTGATCGACGGGTTGTAGTAGATCGTGTTGTCGCCGGAGTGATAGTACTGGCGGGAAAACCGCGTGCCGGGGCCGGTCGCGTTGCTGTTGGACGCGCTGCCGTCTCCCACTTCGTCCGGCATGTAGGCACGCGACATCGAGGGCGAGTCGTCGAACGTCAGCGCGATGTTCGGCTTCACGGCGGTGAGGAGATCCGGCGGCGCGGGATCGAGATCGACGCCGACGGCGTGCGATGCACCCGCGGCGCAAACGCTCGTCGCAAACGCGACGCCAAGGCGGTATCGGCGAATCTTCATGGCGCCCCCGGGCTGAAGCCCTTCGGAATCAATGCGACGAACGTGCTCTCGGACACGCGCTGCACGCTCGTATTGCCGCCGTCGGACCGCGCGGTGATGCGATAGATGCGCAGCGCCTGCGGATCGCTCGCTCCGCCCTTGCCTTGCGTCATGCCGGCCTGCGCGCCGGTGCGGTCGCCGACCGGATCGTTCGGCGGCCGAAACTCGCCGACGTCTTCGACGATGTAGACCGGTCGCGACGCGAGGTTCGCGGTCTGCTCGTCGCCGGAAAGGCCGGTGACATCGATTTTCGCGACGTTCGCCTCGCCGCCGCCCGGCCGATAGCCGGGCCGGCTGCGAAAGCGGTCGACGCGCGGATCGATGCCTCCGTAGACCCGCGCGAAGCAGCCGACGCCGTCTTCGCCGACCTTGCCGCCGGCGCCGCAGTAGAACAGCAGCCGTTTCGCCGCATTGGTGCGACCGGCGAGACCCCACAGATACGATTCGCCGTAGCGCAGCGCGCTTTCGCTGCCCATGAGCCCGAGCTGCGCGTTGCGCAGACCGCCGGTCATGCGCTCCTGCAATACCGACGTGCCGGCAGCGGTCAGCGCGAGCAGCGTCAGCAGCAGCAGAAAAACCAGTGCGACGAACAGCGCGGCACCGGATTGGCGCCGGCGGCGATACGGAACGGGCGGGACGTGATGGTGCATGCGTGCCTCGCGTCAGCGGAAGTTGCGGGCCGTGACCTGCGCGACGAATTCGCGCCGCATCATGCGCCCCGCGGGAAGGCCGGACGGCAACGTCGCGGGCGGCGTGCGAATCTCCGGACCGTCGATGCCGTAGCGGTAAGACGTGTCGACCTCGGCAACGCCGACGTCGCCGACCGTGTTCAACAACAAGTGCACTTCGATGCTTTTTACCGAACGCCACCCGCAACCGGCTTCCACGGCAACGCCGGACGGCGCCGCCGGGCAGTTCGTAAAGCCCTGCACCTCGCCGGCATTGAGAAAGGCGATGCGTCCTGCGGCGTCTTCGACGCCGTAGAGAAAATCGAGCCGCTCGACGCCCTCGGCGATTTCCTGCTCGCGCATGCCGCCTTCGCCGTCGGATTCGCGGCGCATCAGCACCGGCACCACGCGCCCGGGATGGTCCGGATCGCCGTCGGTGCGAACCTTGAGGTAGTACGTGACCGAGACGAAATCCTTCGTGAAATTGAACAGGCGCGGATCGCCGTCGACGACGCGCGGATCGTTGATGCTCGCGCTCGCCGGGCAGCGGATTTCCGCGCCTGTCGCGAGCGACGACGGCGTGATGACGTTGCCGGCCACCTGAGCGGTGAAAACGTTCGCGTTCGAGCAATCGCTGACGAGCACGGCGTCGCCGTTTCGCACCGATAGCGGCGTCGACAGCGCGTCCGGTGCGACGGTCATCGCCTTGCTCGCGAAGTCGCACCGGCTGACGAACCAGCCCGGGTTGCGCAGATAGCGCACCGTGAGGACGTCGCTGCCGCGAACGCGATTGCCGTCGGCGGTGCCGGGTACCGGTATCGTGGTCGGCACCGATGGCGTCGCGGGGCGGCAGCCGGAGCCGTCGCAGTCGTAACCCTGCATGAAATACCGCGGGCTCAATGCGACCGACGCGCCGCCCGAAAGATTGCCGCCGCTCCAGTCGGGAAACGTGAAGTTGCGAATGTGCAGCATCGGCGCACGCAACGGCGCCTGCACACCGTTCGGCGTCGACACGGCATCGCCGACCGACGTGTTGCTGCAGTACTGCGCCGACGTCATGCGCAGATCGCTCGCGATGCGCGAAATCACGTAGCGGCCGTTTTCCTGCATCCGTGCGAGACCGTTCTGCACGAGATTCGTCCGCGACGTCGTCGTGAACAGCGCGACGATGCCGGCCGACACGAGCAGGCCCAGTATCATCGCGACCATGAGTTCGATCAGGCTGAAGCCGGTCTTGCGGCGCGGGAGGGACGCGGGTCGGATTTTCACGGCTGGAACTTCCACGCGAAGGTCTGCTTGTCCGGCTGCGGCTGTTGGCGCGCGAGGCTGCCCTCGCTCCAGTTGACGACGATCGTGCACAGGCCGTCATACGGCGGACGGCCCGACGTGTCGGCCGGCGCGGGCGCGGTGCCGCGCACGCAACGGATCGTCGCGTCGGCGTTCGGCAGAAACTGCGCGAGGTCGCGGCCGAACGCGCGGTTGTCGCGATCGGCGAGCGCCGCGAAATCACACGGCGCCGCCGCGATGCACGCACCGGCGCTGCCCGCGCCGCCGAGCGGCCACGTCTTCGCGTAGGCGCCCGACCACACCGCGCGTGAGTTCGCGCGCATGCGATCGGCCATCGACTGCGCGACGAACGAGGCCTGCGTGCGCAGGTAGGCGCTGTGATTCGTCTTGACCGCGACGACGAGCAAGCCGGCCATGCCGAGCAGGCCGATCGAGAGCACGAGCAACGCGACCATGACCTCGATCAGGCTGAAACCGGCGATGCGCGCACGGGATTGCGCACGCGTGGCACGCGGCCGACGAACGGCGGTCGATGACGAAAAGAAGGTCCCTAGCATGACGGTGCGGCCGACGTTCTCGTATCGCGGCGTGCGACGACGATGCCGCTCGCGCGCACCTGGATGAATCGCGACTTCGCCGCATTGCGGTCGGACCGGCAGACGTTGACGTCGACGCTCGCCGCGCCGACGAGCTCGCCCTGCACGCCGAACACCACGCGGTTCGCCGATGCGCCGCCACCCGCACGAACGGCGTAGCCGTCGGCGACCGCGCCGTGTGCGGCGACCCTCGTGGCGAAGGCGCCGTCGCGGCCGCTGTCGGCGTAGACGCCCCAGCCGCTCGACCAGTCGGCACCGCCGCCGGCGCCCAGCACCGCGACCTGTACGCCGCGCTTGGCCGCCTCGGCGCGGGCCTGCGCAAACGCCCCGACGAGGTCGTTCGCGATCGTCGTCGTCGTCGACCGCGCCATGATTTCGCGGAAGCTCGGCACCGCGAGCGTCAGCGAGATCGCGACGACCGCGAGCGCGGCGATGAGTTCGAGCAGCGTAAATCCGGTCGGGCGGTACGGGATGCGGGAATACGATGGTTGGCGATCGATCATCGGCATGCGTCTCGGGCAGCGTCGTCCGTACGGCCGGACGTTCGTCGGTCGACCGCCCGTGATGGAAGGCGACCTGGCCAAGACGGTGCAACAGTTGCACGACTCAACGTATCTTCAACGCCTCAATTTTCGATCGTTGATATTTTTTGAACTGCATCGGGGGCAAAACCTACCTGAAGGTATCCCCTCGAATTAAAGCCCCGCACGACAGGAATGAATGTCGCTCACGCGACGAGAAACATACGCATACGTTCATCGTCCGACGAACGGCAACGGTGAACCACGCCTTACGAGCGGTCTTGAGCAGTTCGGTGCGCGTGGAAAACCGGGCATCGGAGTTGAGATCGAGACGGTCGCCGGGAATCTTGGGCGGGGGTCTTGAGTGTCCGGGTTCGAACTGCGGATTCGGGACACCCGGATTCGGGACACCCGGGATGTTCCAGATTCCGGACACACGGAACGGAGAGTCGGGTGTCCCGATTCGGGACACGCGCCGTCGAGAATTCGGGTGTCCAGATTCGTTCGGGTGTCCAGATTCAATCTGATTCAATTTGCGTCGGTACGTCGAATCTCGAATCTGGGTGTCCAGATTCGCCAGATTCGTTCGAGCAGATTCGTGCAAAGCCCGGATGCCCAGGCCGGGACGGGCGCGATCGAAAATCCGGGTGTCCCGATTCGGGATGCGCGGTGCAGTGGACCGGCCAAGGCCAAGACTCGGCCGCGCCACCGCACCATCCGTCAGGCGACGACGCGCGAAAAGCATCGCCCGCCGCGTGCGTCACGTCACGCGGCGGGCGAGATACGACCGTCCGCCGACGTCTGCCGGCGGACCGCGTCGCGCAATCAGAACTTGTACGTCGCGCTCGCCGTCACCTGCCGCGGCGCACCGTAGAACCCGGTGAGAATGCCGAGCGCCGGAATGTTGTAGCCGGTCGTACGGTACGACTTGTCGGTCAGGTTCGTGCCGCGCAGCGCGAAGCTCCAGGCCGCACCGGTATCCCAGATCAGCGCGGCGTCGAGCAGGCCGTACTTGTCCTGCGCGATCGCGGTGCTGAGGTCGGTCGTCGGTACGGTCTTGGTCTGGTAGCGGTAGCCGACGCGGCCGGTCACGCTGCCTTCGCCGACCGGCGTCGTGTACTCGATGTTGAGGCCGCCCTGGAACGCCGGCGCGTTCGTGAAGCGCTGGCGCGCGGAAACGTCGACGCCGCGATCGATGTACTCGTCGTACTTCGGATCGAGGAACGCGATGTTGCCGTTGATCGTCCAGAATTCGTCGGGCTTCCACGCGAACTCGACCTCGGCGCCGCTGACGTGTGCGCGGCCGGCGTTCGTGAAGTCGCCGAAGAAGCCCTGCGTGCCGTTCGGCAACGTGTACGAGGTGAACACCGACAGCTGGATGTCGCGGTACTTGTTGTAGAACAGCGCCGTATTGATGAAGAAGCGGCCGTCGAACAGCGCGAGCTTGTTGCCGATTTCGAACGCGTCGACCTGCTCGTCCTTGAACGGCTTGGCCGAATCGGGTGCGGCGGCCACGTTCGCGCGGATGTTGAAGCCGCCGGACTTGAAGCCGCGCGACGCCGACGCGTACAGCAGGGCGTCGGGCGTCACGTGGTAGTCGAGCGAGAAGCGCGGCGAGAAATTGCTCGTGCTGAGCTTGCCGTCGAAGTCGGCCGTCGTCGCGACGGGCGTCGTGAACGTCGCGTCGCTGAACGCGCGGTTGAGCACGTCGGCCTTCTTTTCCTCGTTCGTGTAGCGGATGCCGGCCGACAGGCTGAACTTCTCGTTGAACTGGTACGTGCCGTCGGCGTACGCGGCGATGCTGTCGGTGTCGACGGTGCCGGTCGTCGTGCCGAACGACGCATTCAAGAAATTGTTCAGAATGGTGCCGCTGGCTTCGCCGCGGAAATAGTAGATGCCGCCGACCGCGTGGAACGCGCCGCCGCCGTCGTAGTTCGCCTGCACTTCCTGCGAGAACTGGTTGTCGCCGTAGAACGCGCGCACGTCGGTGATCTTCGCCTGCAGCGTGTCGAAGTCGATGTTCGTCGCGGTATCGGACTTGCGGTACGCGGTGACCGACTTGAAGCTGAAGTCGCCGCCCGGCAGGAAATTCATCACGAACGACTCGCCGCGCATCTCGGTTTCGTTGACGTTCGGCATGCCGTTCTGCACGTCGTAGTCGTTGTCGTTCGGCGGCGTGTGCGTCGGATCGAACGGATTGAGCGCGAGGCGCTTGGCGCCGCGGACGTTCGAATGGTCGTTGATCGCGTCGAACGAGAGCGTCGCGTTGAAATGGTCGTTCGGGAAGAAGCCGAGGCTGCCGCGCACGGCGGTCGTGTCCTTGTCGCTGACATCCTCGCCGGTGACGAGGTTTTCGCCGAAGCCGTCGTGGTTCATC
The DNA here is from genome assembly GCF_025717065.2 of Tahibacter soli. Classification (GTDB taxonomy): domain Bacteria; phylum Pseudomonadota; class Gammaproteobacteria; order Xanthomonadales; family Rhodanobacteraceae; genus Tahibacter; species Tahibacter soli. The sequence goes on from NZ_JAOVZO020000020.1 coordinate 736,833, forward strand.
GACGCGAACGCGACGCGACCGCGCCACGTGCCGTCGCTGTTGGCCCCGCCGACGGCGGCCTTGAAGTCGCGTTCGGCGTAGTTGCCGAGCGTGACCTGCGCGAAGCCTTCGGTTTCGGTCGGCAGCGCGCGCGAGATGTATTTCAACGCGCCGCCGACGGTGTTCTTGCCGTACAGCGTGCCTTGCGGTCCGCGCAGCACTTCGATGCGTTCGACGTCGAACACGTCGAGCAGCGCGCCCTGCGGACGTGCGACGTAGACGTCGTCGAGATAGATGCCGACGCCGGGCTCGAAGCCCCACAGCGGATCGGACTGGCCGATGCCGCGAATGTACGCGGTCAGCGTGGTGTTCGAACCGCGCGCGGCGTAGATCGTGAGGTTCGGCACCTTGCCTTGCAGGTCGCTGATGTCGGTGACGTTGAGTTTGTCGAGCGAATCGGCGGTGAACGCGGTGACCGAGATCGGCACGTCCTGCAGCGTCTCCTCGCGCTTGCGCGCGGTCACCGTCACGGTGTCGAGCTTCGACGCGTCGCGACTCTCGCTCTCGTTCTGCGCGAGCGCTTCGGCTTCGACCGCCGCGTCCGCGTTCGCCGCGTCGGCCGCGTGCGCCGCGCCGGCAACGGCGAGAAGGCTCGCGATCGCAAGGCTCAGCGACGTGCGCGCAAGGCGCGTCGAAGCGCGGGAATCGCCAGCCAGCCAATGTGTACGTTTCATGTTCCCCTCATGCATGCGACGGGCGACCGGCGGGCCGCGGACGGCGAAACGTTAAATCCGTGTGGGCGGCGAGACACTTGTACCTTGGTCCGATGGGACGCCGAAAGGCCGCTGCCGATACTCCGCCCAATCGTCGCAGGAGTCGTGCATGTTGAGTTTTATCGGCCTGGCCGGAGGCCTCGCGCTGTTGATCGCACTGGCCATGCGCGGCGTGAACCTGTTCATCGCGACGCCGCTGTGCGCCGCGGTCGTGGCGCTGACGAGCGGCCTGCCGCTCTTGCCCGCGGGCGACGCGGTGGCGACGAACGATCTGGTCGGCACCTATATGTCGGGTTTCTCCGGCTTCATCGCGAGCTGGTTCTTCATGTTCCTGCTCGGTTCGATCTTCGGCAAGCTGATGGAAGACAGCGGCGCGGCGGAAAGCGTCGCGCGCTGGGTGATCGACCGCATCGGCGTGCGCCATGCGGCGCTGGCGGTCGTGCTCGCCTGCGTCGTGCTCACCTACGGCGGCGTGAGCCTGTTCGTCGTCGCGTTTTCGGTGTATCCCACGGCGCTGTCGCTGTTCCGTGCGGCCGATCTGCCGCGACGCTTCATACCCGCTGCACTCGGGTTCGGTTCGATCACGATCACGATGACGGCGGCCGGATCGCCGGAAATCCAGAACTGGATTCCGATCAAATTTCTCAAAACTTCGCCGTGGGCCGCCTGGGAGGCGAGCCTCGTCGCGGCGATCGTGATGGCCTTGCTCGGCCACTGGTGGCTCAACCGCATGCTCGCCAACGCCAAGGCGCGCGGAGAGCGTTTCGAGGCGCGCGAGGACGATCCGCAGGTTTCGCGCACCGACCTGCCCTCGCCGCTCCTGTCGCTCGTGCCGCTCGCGCTGGTGCTGGCGCTGAGCTTCGCGCTGCACGAGACGCTGCACACCGGCGCGCTGATCGTCGCGCTGTTCGCCGGCTGCGTCGCGACCGCGGCGCTCGGCTGGCGGCATCTGCGCATGCCGGGCAAGGCACTCGCCGACGGCAGCACCGGTGCGCTCGTGGCGATCGGCAACACGGCGGCGGTCGTGGGTTTCGGCGCGGTCGCGAAGGCGGCGCCGGCGTTCGCCGATACGGTCGCGTGGATCACGCACCTGCCGGGCGGCGGCATCGTCAACGCGGCGATCGCGGTGAGCCTCATCGCCGCGATGACCGGCAGCGCGTCAGGCGGACAGGCCATCGCGCTGCCGATCCTCGCGCCGCTGTATCTCGGGCAGGGCGTCAGTGCCGACCAGTTGCACCGCAGCGTCGCGCTCGCGTCGGGCGCGCTCGACGCGATGCCGCACAACGGCTACATCGTGACGACGATCCGCGCGATCTGCGGCGAAACGCACAAGGCCGCGTACTGGCCGATGGCGGCGATGACGATGGCCGTGCCGACGCTCGGGCTGATCGTCTGTCTCGTGTGCTTCTCGCTGGGGCTCTGAACGCTCAGCGATCCGGCAGCGCTTCGAGCGCCTTCTGCAGCCGCTTCGCCGACACCGGCTCGGGCGTACGCAGCTCCTGCGCGAACAGCGATACGCGCAGTTCCTCGATCAGCCAGCGCAGTTCGTCGAGCGAGGCGTCAGTGCCGCCGCTCGCGCGGCGCTTCAAATACTCGCGCCAGTAGCCTTGCACCGTCAGCATGCGCGCCTGGTCGCGCGTGGCGTCCTGGCGCAGCCGCTCGGCGCGCAGCCGCATCGCCTTGAGATAGCGCGGGTAGTGCGTCAGGCGCGCCTTGTCCACTTCGCGCGCGAATCCCGGATGCACCAGCGAGTCGAGCTGCTCGCGCAGGTCGTCGTAGTTCGCGCGTCCGTAGCCCATCAGCGGCGGCGTCATCCACGGTCCGAGTTCGGCGTAGGCGGCGAGCACTTCCTCGATCAGGCGCAGCCACTCGACCGCCGTCGGAAACAGCTGCCGCGACAGTTCGGCCTCGACGTGCGCGAAGTCGTCGCGCCGCCGCACGTCGAGCGTGCGCGCGGCGATCAGCTCGCCGAACGCGGCTTCCACGAGATCCTCGCGCAACGAATCGACGCTCGCGATGCCGGCGTATTTGAGCGCCAGCGCATGATTGATCGGCAGCTGCCGGCGCGCCTGCTTGAGCTTTTCGGCGAGCGCGCGGCGCAACAGCCGCACGACGCCGGCGCGATGCTCCGTGCGCGCCTCGTCGCGCCGCTCGAACACGCGCAGCGCCACGCTGTCGCCGAGATCGACCAGCGCCGGAAACGCGGTCAGCCCGCCGTCGCCGACGATCGAATCGGGAATCTCGGCGAAGTCGAAGCCGTCGACGTCCTCGCGCGTGAGTTCCGCGTCGGCCTGGCGCGAGAACGCGGCGCGCGCGGCGCCGCCCCAGTTCGACTGGATCAGCGCGAGATCGCGGCCGTCGGCGAGCGTGCGTCCGTGCTCGTCGTAGACGCGATAGTGCATCGACAGATGCGGCGGCAGTTCGACGCCGGCGAAGTCGGCCGCGCCGACGTCGACGCCCGTCACGCGCTTGAGATACGCCGCGAGCACCGCGGCGACCGGCGCGTCGCGCGGCCGTTCGCTTTCGGCGAACGCGCGCGCGAAATCCGGCGCGGGCACGAAGTTGCGGCGCAGCGCCTTGGGCAGCCCTCGGATCAGCTCGGCCACTTTTTCCGGCAGCAGGCCCGGCACGAGCCAGTCGCAGCGCGCGGCGCTCACGGCGTTCACGAACGCGAGCGGCACCTGCAAGCTGACGCCGTCGGCCGCGTCGCCCGGCACGAAGCGATACTCGAGCTTGAGCTTGTGGCCGGCGAATTCCAGCCGCGTCGGAAAATCCTGCACGGCGATGCCGGGCGTCGCGCCGAGCACGTCCGCGAGCGACCAGCGCAGCGCCGCCTGCTCGGCGCCGCTCGCACGGCGGTACCACGCGTCGAGCGCGGCGCTCGTGCTGATGTCGGCCGGCAGCTTGCCGGCATACCAGGCGGCGAGCGCGACGTCGTCTTTCACGAGTCCCGCGCGACGCTGCTTGGCTTCGAGTTCGTGCGCCTCGGCGAGCACGCGCGCATTCGCGCGCACGAAGTCGGCCTTCGCGTCGATGTCTCCGCGCGCGAGCGCTTCGCGCACGAACACCTCATGCGCGAGTGCGGGATTCTGCTCGCCGAACTGCACGGCGCGCTTCTCGACGAGAATCAGGCCGAACAGGCTCACCTGCTCGTAAGCGAGCACCGCGCCGCGCTTCTTCGACCAGTGCTCGTCGCGCCAGCTGCGCTTGACCAGATGCGCGGCCTGCTGCTCGATCCATTCCGGTTCGACGCGCGCGCACAGCATGCCGTATACTTTTTGCAAATCGAGAATCTGCCCGGCGAGCACCCACGGCGGCGGCGCCTTGGCGACCGACGAACCCGGGAAAATCTGGAAGCGCCGCTCGCGCGTCGCGCGGTACTGGCCGCGTTCGTCCTTGTGGCCCACCTGCGTCGGCCAGCCCGACAGCAGACAGCGATGCACCGCTTCGAATTCCGCCGCCGGGAGCGCGCCGTCGGCCGGCGCCTCCTGCACTTTTGCGCTTTTGCCTTTTTTATCCGCCGGCGCCGCGGGCGCGCTGCGCCAGCCGAGTTCGTCGGCGATCAGCAGCAGCTGCCGATGCAGCTCGCGCCACTCGCGCATGCGCAGGTACGACAGGAACCGCGCATGACACCAGTCGCGCAGCTTCGACTGCGACAGATCCTCGTGCGCCTGCGCGTGCGCGCGCCAGAGCTTCAGCGCCGACACGAAATCGGACTTCGGATCGGCGAACGCCGCATGCGCCTGGTCGGCCGCCTGCCGCGCGTCGGCCGGCCGTTCGCGCGGGTCCTGCACGCTCAGGAACGACGTGAGGATCAACAGCTCGTCGAGCGCGCCGCGTTCGCGCGACTCGATCAGCATGCGGCCGAGCGACACGTCGATCGGCAGCTGCGCGAGCGTGCGGCCGATCGCCGTCAGGCGCTTGCGCTCGTCGATCGCGCCGAGTTCGGACAGGCGCCGGTAGCCGTCGCCGATCGCGCGTTCGGGCGGCGCTTCGACGAACGGGAATTCGTCCACTTCGCCCAGGCGCAGATTGAGCATGCGCAAAATGACGCCGGCGAGCGACGTGCGCAGGATTTCCGGATCGGTGTAGCGCGCGCGCTGCGAGAAGTCGTCCTCGCCGTACAGGCGCAGGCATACGCCCGGACCGACGCGGCCGCAGCGGCCCTTGCGCTGTTCGGCGGCGGCCTGCGAGATCGGCTCGATGTGCAGGCGCTCGAGCTGCGAGCGCGGCGTGTAGCGCTTGACGCGCGCGGTGCCGGTGTCGACGACGTAGCGGATGCGCGGCACCGTCAGCGACGTTTCGGCGACGTTCGTCGCCAGCACGATGCGCCGCAGCGAGCCGGGCTTGAACACGCGGTCCTGGTCGTTCGCCGAGAGGCGCGCGTACAGCGGCAGCACTTCGGTCGCGCGGTACTGCCGGCGCGCAAGCGCGAGATGCGCGTCGCGGATTTCGCGTTCGCCGGGCAGGAACACGAGCACGTCGCCGCGCGGATCTTCCGAGGTGATCTCGTCGACCGCCGCGACGATCTGTTCGGTCAGGCTCGTCTCGCCGCGCTCCGGCGGCGGGCGCCAGCGCACCTCGACCGGATAGCTGCGGCCCTCGACGCTGACGACCGGCGCGTCGCCGAAATGCTGCGCGAAGCGCGCCGTGTCGATCGTCGCCGACGTGACGATGAGCTTGAGGTCGCGCCGCTTCGCGAGCAGGCGCTTCAGATACCCGAGCAGGAAATCGATGTTGAGGCTGCGCTCGTGCGCCTCGTCGAGAATGATCGTGTCGTAGGCGTTGAGCCAGCCGTCGCCCTGCGTTTCGGCGAGCAGGATGCCGTCGGTCATGAACTTCACGAGCGAGGCGTCCGACACCTGGTCGTTGAAGCGCACCTGGAAGCCGACGAGATCGCCGACCGCGCTGCCGAGCTCCTCGGCCACGCGCCGCGCCACGCTGCGTGCGGCGATGCGGCGCGGCTGCGTGCAGCCGACGAGGCCGGCGACGCCGCGACCGGCCGCGAGACACAGCTTCGGCAGCTGCGTCGTCTTGCCCGAGCCGGTTTCGCCGGCCAGCACGATCACCTGATGCTTTTTGATCAGTTCGACGATCTCGTCGGCGCGCGCGGCGATCGGCAGCGTTTCGTCGACGCGAATCTCGGGCACGCGCGCGGCCCTCGCCGCGCGGCGCGCGCGCGAGGTTTCGATATCGGCCGCGAGCCTTGCGACTTCGGCCGCCGGCGCGTTCGCGCCGGCTTCCTTGAGGCGGCGCCAGCGGCCGGTCAGGCGCGCGTGGTCGCGCGTCATGACGGCGTCGAGCGCGCCGCGAAGTTGTTGGATATCCGACATTCGTCTGCTTGAGCGGCCGGGTACCGGCCTCAATGAACCGTCAATGATAGCCCGCGATTATCGCCGCAATCGCGAGAATTCATGCCGACCCGTCCGCTTTGGCGGTAAGGTAGACCCGTTTCGTCACGCTAAGGAGAGTCATTCATGGGTATCGACATCGGCATTGCCAAGAAGGATCGCGAAGCCATCGCCAAGGGCCTGTCGCGCCTTCTTGCCGACACCTACACGCTGTATCTGAAGACGCACGGCTTCCACTGGAACGTCACCGGCACGATGTTCAACACGCTGCACCTGATGTTCGAGACGCAGTACAACGAGCTGTGGCTGTCGATGGACCAGGTCGCCGAGCGCATCCGCTCGCTCGACGTGATCGCACCGGGCTCGGGCGGCCAGTTCGCCAAGCTCTCGTCGATCAAGGAAGAAGCCGGGGTGCCGGACTGGAAGGGCATGGTCGGCCAGCTCGTCGACGGCCACGAGACCGCCGCGCGCACGGCGCGCGAACTGTTCAAGCTCGCCGACAAGGCCGACGACCAGCCGACGGCCGATCTGGCGACTCAGCGCATGCAGGCGCACGAGAAGACCGCCTGGATGTTGCGTTCGCTGCTCGCGTAAGTCTCGGGCGCCGCGGATCGGCGAACGATCCGCGGCGCCTTTGCCGCAGGCGGCGCGCAAGGCGCCGTACCGGCGACCCGCAGCACGTTCCCACCCGGTGTTGCGGTACATGAAAACGTCAAATAGGCATGTTAGCCTGCGGGGCCTTTCGACAGGCGTGCGGCCGAGTGCCCGCGTCTGCCCCGGTGCGGCGGGCGAGCCGCACTGAACCGGCGTGAGCCGGACAGCCGGGAAGCGTGCCGCGGGGCGCAGCGCGCGACGAATCGCAAGATCTCAATCCTTGAATTCAAACGCCGGGCAGCTCGCGGCCGGGCATTCTTTTGACGTGGGGAACACTAATGCTTCGCAAGCACCGAGCTCTGATTGCCGGACTCGCGTTGGCGTGCGTCGGTTCCGCGAACGCGGCGACGCTGGTCATCAGCGAATTCCGTACGCGCGGCCCGAACGGCGGCAACGACGAATTCATCGAGATCTACAACGCCGGCGGCACGGCGCAGTCGATCGGCGGGTTCAAGATTCGCGGGTCCAACGCATCGGGCACGATCAGCGACCGCGTGACGATCACGGCGGGAACCACGTTGAATCCCGGCTGCCACTATCTGATGACGAACGGCACCGCGGGCACCGGCTATTCGGGCAGCGTCGCGGGCAACCAGACGTTCTCGACCGGCGTGACCGACGACGGCGGCATCGCGCTGACGAACGCGTCCAACACCATCATCGACGCGGCGGGCCTGAGCGCCGGTTCGGCTTTCAAGGAAGGCACGACGCTGACGCCGCTCGCGGGCACGGCGAACCAGAGCTACGAGCGCAAGCCGGGCGGCGCTTCGGGCAACGGCACCGACACCGACAACAACGCGAGCGACTTCGCGCTGACGACGCCGAGCAATCCGCAGAACCTGTCTTCGGCCTGCGTCTCGCTGACCCCGTCGATCTCGATCGCCGACGCGACCGTGACCGAAGGCAACGGCGGCACCGCGACGCTGACGTTCAACGTCACGCTGTCGGGCGCGGCGCCGGCCGGCGGCGTCGGCTTCAGCTTCGCCACGAGCGACGGCACCGCGACGACGGCCGACGGCGACTACGCGGCCAACAGCGGCACCGGCAGCATCGCGGCCGGCGCGACGTCGACGACGATCACCGTCACCGTCATCGGCGACGCGAAGTTCGAGGCCGACGAAACGCTGACGGTGACGCTGAGCGGCCTGTCCAACGCGACCGCGGGCGACCTCGTCGCGACCGGCACGATCGCGAACGACGATGCGCAGCCGTCGCTGTCGATCGCCGACGTGTCGACGACCGAAGGCAACGCCGGCACGACGACCGCGACGTTCACGGTCACGCAGTCGGCCGTCTCCGGCCTGCCGACGACGTTCGATCTCGCGACCGTCGAAGACACCGCGACGACCGCCGACAACGACTTCGCCGCCGCGAGCGCGAGCGGCGTGACGATCGCGCCGGGCGCCCTCACCGCGACGTTCGACGTCACGATCAATGGCGACACGACCGCCGAACCGGACGAAACCTATTTCGTCAATCTGACGAACGCCGTGAACGCGTCGATCGCCGATGCGCAGGCCGTCGGCACGATCACGAACGACGACGTCGCGATCAGCCCGACGCTGTCGATCAGCAACGCGACGGTGACCGAAGGCGACAGCGGCACGGCCAGCGCGACGTTCACGATCACCTCGACGCTGCCGGCGCCGGCGGGCGGCATCACCGTCGACGTCGCGAGTGCCGACGACACCGCGACGACGGCCGACGGCGACTATTCGCCGATCGCCCTCAACGCCACGATCCTGCCGGGCATGACGACGACGAGCGTCGCCGTGCAGGTCAACGGCGACACGAAGATCGAATCGAACGAGACGTTCTTCGTGAACCTGACCAACGCGGTCGGCGCGACGATCGACGACGCCCAGGGCGTCGGCACGATCACCAACGACGATGTGGCACCCGATCTTGCGATCGGCGACGCGAGCGTCGTCGAAGGCAACAGCGGCACGGCGATGCTGACGTTCCCGATCACGCTGTCGGGCCCCGCGCCGGCCGGCGGCATCGACTTCGCGTTCTCGACGGCTGACGGCACCGCCACGATCGCCGACGGCGACTACGCCGGCGCCACGAACGCCCTGAGCTCGATACCGGAAGGCGCGACCAGCGCTTCGGTCCGGATCGCGGTCAACGGCGACACGACGTACGAGCCGGACGAAACCCTCACCGTCACGCTCTCGAACGTCACGCAGGCGAACGTCACGGACGGCACGGCCACCGGCACGATCACCAACGACGACTTCCTCGAAATCCACGACCTGCAGGGCAGCGGCCTCGCGACGACGCGCTCGGGCACGGTCGTCACGCGCGGCAACATCGTCACGGGCAAGGGTCCGCAGGGCTTTACGATGCAGGCGCCGGACGTGCGCGCCGACGCCGACATCAACACGTCCGAAGGCATCTACGTGTTCACGAGCACGGCGCCGACCGTCGCCGTCGGCGACATGGTCGACGTCACCGGAACGATCACCGAGTTCAACGGCCTGACCGAAATCACGAACGCGACGATCGCGACGACGAGCGTCGCAAACCCGCTGCCGACGCCCGTCGAATTCAACGAGACCGTGCCGTCGCAGGATCCGAACAACCCGACCTGCGTCACCAGCGGCTCGAACTACGAATGCTTCGAGTTCATGCGCGTTCGCATCGCCAACGGCCTCGTCAACACCGGCAACCAGCGCTTCGGCAGCCCGGCGACGGAAACGTTCGCCGAAGTGTTCGTGACCGCGAACGGCCGCCGCGGCGTGCGCGAACCGGGCATCCTGTTCCCGATCGTGCCGACCGCCGGCAACATGGCCGCGGGCCAGTGGGACGGCAACCCGGACATGTTCGAACTCGACGCCGACTACTTCGGCGCGCTGCCGGTCGATTCGCCGATCTACGGCGGCACGACGTTCAGCGCGACCGGCGTGCTCGGCTACGACTTCGGCGACTACGAGCTGTGGGCGACCGAGTTCAGCGTCACGCAGGCGCCGACGTACCCGCGTCCGGTGCGCGACAGCGAAGGTTCGACCGACCTGCGGATCGGCGCGTACAACATGCTGCGCTTCTGCGACACGGTGAACTCGGCCGGCAGCGGCCAGGACCCGTGCCTCAACCCGACGCCGACGCAGGCCGGGCTCGACGCCAAGGTCGCGCGCCTGTCGGCGTACGTGAAGGACGTGCTCAAGCTGCCGGACGTGCTCGGCGTCGAAGAAGTCGAAAACATCACGGTGCTCAACGCGCTCGCCGCGAAGCTCACGACCGACGGCGGCGTGCCGTACACCGCGCGCCTGGAAGAAGGCAACGACATCGGCGGCATCGACGTCGGCTTCCTGATCCGCACCGACCGCGTCAGCAACATCGTCGTGACGCAGCTCGGCAAGACGCAGACGTGGAACGACCCGACCGGCAGCCCCACCGCGCTGCTGCACGACCGTCCGCCGCTGATGCTCGAGGCGAACTTCACCGGCGGCGGCGGCAGCCGGCCGTTCATGGTGATGGTCGTGCATCCGAAGGCGCGCAGCTGCACCGACCAGACCGGCGGCGCGACCTGCGTGCAGGCCGACGTCGACCGCAATCGCCTGAAGCGCTTCGAACAGGGCAAGTACCACGCGCAGCAGATCCAGGCGTATCAGACGGCGCATCCGAACGTGCCGTTCGCGATCGTCGGCGACTTCAACGCGTACCAGTTCACCGACGGCTGGACCGACGTCGTGGGCCTCATGGCCGGCACGTACGACGACGCGGCGAACCTCCTCGATCTCGGCGCGAACATCGTCGCGCCGAGCCTGTGGAACGCCGTCACGTCGCTGCCGCTGAACGAGCAGTACTCGTTCCTGTTCACCGAGAACTTCGGCCAGATCCAGGGCTTCAACACCCGCGACGTGCCGACGCAGCAGGTGCTCGACCACGCGCTGCTGAGCACGGCGGCCAAGCGCATGTTCACCGGCTTCGACTACGGCCGCGCCGACGAGGACGCACCGGCCGAGGTCGAGCGCCAGTGCAACATCGTGCCGACCCCGGCTCCGCCGCTGTGCCCGCATCCGGCGATCGGCGTCTCCGACCACGACGGCTTCGTGTTCAAGCTCGCGACGGATCAGATCTTCGCGAACGGGTTCGAAGCCCAGTAGTCGGCGAAAGTCGACTATCCTAGGCGGCCGGCCAACGGCCGCGTGCACCTTGGGGCCGGGAAACCGGCCCCAAGCTTTTTGTACCGCCACTGATGCGACACGCCGGAATAACCCGCGAATGAAACGATTGCGTTCGCTGTTGCCGCTGATCCTGCTCGTCGGGGTCGGCGTCGCCCTGTTCTTTTCCGGCGCGCTCGACCGCTTCCGGCCGGACGCCCTGCCGCAGCAGGAGGCGCTGCTGGAAATCTACGTCGTCGAGCATCCGGTGCTGTCGCGGCTGATCCACGTCGCGGTGCTGACGCTCGCGATTTCCACCGGCATTCCCGGTGCCGTCGTGCTGATCTTCCTCGGCGGCATGCTGTTCGGCATCGTCTGGGGCACGTTGCTGTCGAGCTTCGCGGTGACGCTCGGCGCCCTGATCCTGTTCTTCGCCAGCCGCTACGCGTTCGGCGACCACAGCCACGGCGAGGCGCCGCCGGCACTGGTCGAACGCCTGCGCGCCGGCTACGCCGCGCACCCCGTCAGCTACACCTTCTTTCTGCGCCTGGTGCCGTTCTTCCCGTTCGGCGCCGTGACCATGGCGCTCGCGTGGCTGCGCTGCCCGGCCTGGCTGTTCGCGCTCGCGACCGGCGTGGGCGGCAGCCTGACCACCGCGATCGAAACCACGCTCGGCGCCGGGCTCGTCAAGAACATCGCCGCGCACGGCGAAATCGGCGCGAAACTCCTGACCGACCCGCACGTCCTCGTGCCCGTGCTCGCGCTCGCCGCGCTGTCGCTGGCGCCGATCGCGATCAAGCGCTTGCGCGGCCGCGGCGGCAGCTGATCGTCCGGCCCCGCTCCGGCGCGTTTTCGCGTTGTGAGCCCGTTCGCGCATGGGCTATGCTGCGCGCCGTTTCCTTGCTCGCCGCTGCGTCCGTGCTCGCGATGCGCAAATAACGAGAGCCGCGGTCCGCGCGACGGGTCGACGGCACTGACCGGAACCACCCGCATCCCGATCCGCGCCGATCGAACCCCGCACGAGTTCTAATGGAAGAGCCGCGAATTATCGAAGCCAGCCCGACCCCGCCCGCTGCGCCGAAACGGTCGCTGTGGGGCGCCTTCTTCCTGGCGCTCGTCGTGGCGGCCCTGAACGTCGGCCTGTGGGCGTTCATCAACCGCCCGGTGAACATCGCGAACTGGGAGGGCAAGGTCGAGGGTTTCGCGTTCTCCGCGTTCCAGCGCTACCAGAGCCCGCTGCGCGACAACTACCCGAGCGACGACGAGCTCGCCGCCGACCTGCGCATCATCGCCGACCACGGCAAGCGCGTGCGCACCTACTCGTCGCTCGAGAGCGCCGCGATCCCGCGCCTGGCGCGCGATCTCGGCCTCAACGTGATGGCCGGCGCATGGCTCGACCGCCGCCTCGAACACAACGAGCTCGAACTCGCCGCGGCGATCAGCGCGGCGGCGCGCTGGCCGAACATCGACCGCGTGATGATCGGCAACGAGACGATGCTGCGCGACGATCTCACGGTCGCGCAGATGATCGACTACCTCGATCGCGCGCGCGCGGCGATCCGCCAGCCGGTGTCGACCGCGGAGCCCGCGCACATCTGGAAGAAATATCCCGAACTCGTCGAGCACGTCGACTTCATCACCGTGCACCTTCTGCCGTACTGGGAAGGCGTCGCGCGCAAGGACGCCATCAACGCCGCGCTGTTCAACTACCGCGAACTGCAGACGCTGTACCCGAACAAGAAGGTGGTCATCGGCGAAGTGGGCTGGCCGAGCTACGGCGACCGCAAGATGTTCGCCGTGCCGACGCTGTCGGAGGAAGCGCATTTCATCCGCGACTGGCTCAACGTCGCGCGCGACCTGAATCTCGACTACTACCTGATGGAGGCGTTCGACCAGCCCTGGAAGGAAGAGGCCGAGGGGCGCGCCGGCGCGTACTGGGGCATCTTCGGCGCCGACCGCCTGCCGAAGTTCAAGATGATCGGTCCGGTCATCGAAGATTCGAACTGGCCGTGGAAGGCGTTTGCGGCGTCCGCGCTCGCGTTCCTGCCGATGCTGTGGTTCGCCTGGCAGTTCGCGCGCTTCCGCACCGCGGGCAAACTGTTCATGCTCGCGCTGATCCAGCTGTCGGCCGGCGTGCTCGTCTGGTCGATCACGGTGCCGTACACCTTCTATCTCGACCCGGTCGACTGGGCGATGCTGATCGTGCTCCTGCCCGCGCAGCTGGCGATCATCGGCATCCTCCTGATCAACGCGTTCGAGTTCACCGAGGTGATCTGGCTGCGCACGTGGCTGCGCAAGTTCGGCCTGCTCACGCCGGCGCCGGACGAACGCCAGCCGTTCGTGTCGATCCATCTCGCGTGCTGCAACGAGCCGCCCGAGATGGTCATCCTGACGCTCGATTCGCTCGCCGCGCTCGACTACGAGAACTTCGAAGTGCTCGTGATCGACAACAACACGAAGAACGAAGCGGTGTGGAAACCGGTCGAGGAACACTGCGAAAAGCTCGGCCCGAAGTTCCGCTTCTTCCACCTGAATCCGTGGCCCGGCTTCAAGGCCGGCGCGCTGAACTTCGGCTTGAAGGAAACCGATCCGCGCGCCGAAGTCATCGCCGCGGTCGACGCCGACTACGCGGTGCGCGCCGACTGGCTCAAAGCGCTGACCGGCTATTTCCACGATCCGAAAGTGGCCGTGGTGCAGTGCCCGCAGGCGCACCGCGACTGGGAGCACAACAGCTTCCGCCGCATGACGAACTGGGAGTACGACGGCTTCTTCCGCATCGGCATGCACCATCGCAACGAACGCAACGCGATCATCCAGCACGGCACGATGACGATGGTGCGCCGCGAAGCGCTCGAGCGCACCGGCAGCTGGTCGGAATGGACGATCTGCGAAGACGCCGAGCTCGGCCTGCGGCTGATGCAGGAAGGCATGGATCTCGTCTACGTCGACGAGGTGATGGGCCGCGGCCTGACGCCGGCCGACTTCACCGCGTACAAGTCGCAGCGCTACCGCTGGGCGTTCGGCGCGATGCAGATTCTGAAGGCGCGCTGGAGCTGGCTCACGCGCAAGGGACCGCTCAGCGCGGGCCAGCGCTTCCACTTCCTGACGGGCTGGTTCAGCTGGTTCGCCGACGCGCTGCACCTCGTGTTCACGACGATGGCGCTGTTCTGGACGGCGCTGATGCTCGGCCTGCCGAAGTATTTCAACCTGCCGCTGCAGCTGTTCCTCGTGCCGATCATGGGCTTCTTCATTTCGAAAGCCGTGTTCGGCATCGCGCTGTACCGCGTGCGCGTGCCGTGCTCGTGGAAGGACACGATCATGGCGTCGATCGCGAGCATGGCGCTGTCGCACGCGATCGCGCGCGGCATCTTCATGGGGCTCGCCAAGAAGAAGGGCGAGTTCGTGCGCACGGCCAAGAGCCGGCGCATCGGCAAGCGCCCGAGCGCGTTCTCGTCGGTGCGCGAGGAACTCTTGATGTTCGTCGCGCTGATGCTGGCGATCGCCGGCATGGCCGTGTTCTACGGGTTCCAGTACGTCGAGGGCGAGTTGTGGATGATCGTGCTCGCGGCGCAGGCGATTCCGTACGTGTCGGCGCTCATTGGCGCCTGGATCGCGCATCGCTCCGGTGAGAATGCGGGTTGACGCTTTCCGCTCGTCGTCTTTGGCTCGTCATCCAGCGAACGCTGGGATCCAGCCCTTGATTGTCGCTTTGTAGTTTTTGCCCGGCTTTAAACAAAGCGTTTCGCTCGCTGCCGCGAGCGAGCAAGGAGAGGTTGCTTGCCCAACCCCTCCCTGCACCCTCCAAGGGCACCCCGACGGCCGCGGTCTCCGGGCATCCATGCCCTCCGACTCCGCGAGATCGCTCCGGGGTTCGTTGATGGGCCATCCATGGCCCGTCAACGAACTGCGCGCACCCGCTGCTCGGGCTTTTCCTCCGCAATCTCGCCGCGACCGACGGGGCCCCGGGTAGAGCGGGCGGCTTCCTGCCGCCAGAAGCAACGCCGTCGCGATCTTTCGCTCGCCATACCGGCGGAGGCCGGACTGCGTAGGCATGGATGCCGAAGCGAACATTCGCGTAGCGAATGGGCCGAAGGCCGAGCCGCGGATGCGGCGAGTCATCCAGCTTTTACGCAAAGTAAACACATGGACACCAAGTCACGCCACGCCTAGCCCTCTCCCCCAAACGCTTTTGGGGGAGAGGGTTGGGTGAGGGGGCGACGCATCGGTCTTCGTTGCCGTTTCGTCCGGCTAGAAGCCAAAGCTCGCCGCATTGAGCGCAATACAAAGCTCGCTGCAGTCGTCTCAGACTAGCACCGCGCACAAGGCGGTCAAGGACTGCGCGAGTTCGACAAAACCGAATCCTTGACCGCCTTGCGCGCGGCGCTCTGAAAGGTCGCCCACAGCGACCAATCGCTGGAAGGCAGAGCGCGAACGGCGCGGGTTCGAGCCACGCCGTTCGCTAACCACACCCCACTTACATACAGGTGGCATATGGCTAAGCGCAATCCTACCTCACGCAAACCTTCCACAAAGCAAATTCGCATCGGTACGGCCCACTACCCCGCCGGCTACCGCACCGCCGAATGCGAAGTCCCCTACCTTCGGCTTCGCGGCCACTGGCTCGCCGCAGCCGGTTTCTCTCCGAACGCCCTCGTCACGATCCACGCCGCACCCGGCCGTCTCGTCATCACCCTCGCCTGACGCCCACGCCGCGGAAGCCTCGCGCGTCGAGGCTTCCGCGCATGCCGCTTCAACCCTTCTTCCGCACGCCGCATCCCAAGCCGGCCCGAACGCCGCTCCTCATCCGCGACACGGCGGACTCTCTTTCCCGCATTCGCGCAACCGCGAGGTTGCGCCGTGCGCCCTCTACCGATCGGAAGCCAGCCAGCCCATGACGAGCGCCCTACGCATCACCCGCAACACGCTTGGCATCGTCCCGCCGATGCGAACCTTCGTCGCACTCGCACTCGCGGGCAGCCTCACCGCCGCGGCCAAGCCGCCGGCCGCGCCGCCGCCGTTCGCCGCCGTCGTAGAGACCGAAGTGCCCGCGATCATGAAAACGGCCAACATCAAGGGCGCCGCGGTCGGCCTGATCGTCGACGGCAGGCTCGTGTACGCGAAAGGCTTCGGCTACGCCGATCACGCGGGTTCGATACCGGTGACGCCCGATACGGTCTTCATCTCCCGGTTCCGATGCGCTACTACGTCGAACGGGCGCCGTCGACGTTGACGACGACGGTGAACGATCTCGCGAAGTGGATGGCCGCCGGCATGAACGGCGGCGGCGGCGTTCTGTCCAAAGAGCAACTGGTGGATATGTACACACCCGCACCGCTCGACGCCGAACGCGCGCCCGGCGAAGCGGTCTACGGACTCGGACATTTCATCGAACGACTGGCCGACGGCAGCGTCGCGGTCGGCCACGACGGGCGCAACCAGGCGGGATTCCGCGCCAGGTTCCTGATGCGACCGCAGTCGCGCGACGGCATCGTGTTCCTGAGCAACTCGCGCAGCGGCCTGGCGCTCGATCGCATCGTCTGCCTGTGGGGCGCCGACGCGGCCAAGGCCGATCCGGCGACGGTCTGCAAGCCGCAGTGACCGTTCAGCGGGGACGCGACATGTGCCGCGTTCCCGTCGCGACAGCGCTCAACCCGCCAGCGCCTTCGCCAACTCCTGCGCGACCGATACATGCACCCCGTTGCGCCCGTCGTCATCGAGCTTCGTTTCGGTGAGATACGCCGCGATCAGCACCGGCTTGCGGCCGGTCGGCCAGATCACCGCGATGTCGTTCGTCGTGCCGTTCGCGCCGGCGCCGGTCTTGTCGCCGACCGCCCAGCCCTTCGGCAAGCCGGCACGCAAGCGCTTGTCGCCGGTGCGGTTGTCCTTGAGCCAGCCCGTCACGCGTTCGCGCGACGCGGCGTCGACGATCTTGCCGAGCACGATGCGTTCGAGGTTGTCGACCATCGCGCGCGGCGACGTCGTGTCGCGATCGTCGCCCGGTATCGCCGAGCCGAGTTCCGGTTCGTCGCGGTCCAGGCGCGTCACCGTATCGCCGATGTCGCGCGCGAAGCGCGTCAGGCCCGCCGGACCGCCGACGATCGGCAGCAGCAGGTTCGCCGCAGCGTTGTCGCTGAAGATCATCGTCGCTTCGCACAACTCCTGCACCGTCGCGCCCTGCCCGACGCGTTTTTCCGCGAGCGGCGCATGCGGCACGAGGTCGCTCTGCGCGATCGGGATCAGGCGTTCGAGCCGTTCATGGCCGAGATCGACCTGCTTCAACACCGCGGTCGCGAGCAGGAACTTGAACGTGCTGCACATCGCGAAGCGCTCGCCGTCGCGATACGCGAAGCGTTCGCCGGTCTGCGTGTCGAGCACCGCAACGCCGAGTCGGCCGCCGCTCGCGCGTTCGATCTGCGCGATGCTTTCGGTCGACAATATTCCCTTTTTTACCGCCGCCGGCTTCGCCCACGCGGCACCCGCCGCGATGCCGCCGCCGACCAGCGCCAGCGTGCCGCCGGCAATGCGCAAGAAGTGTCGTCTGTCGATCATGATGGCCTCCGTTGGGGGCGAGGAGTATCGATGCGCGGCACCGATGCGGCGAGCGAGGTTATCTGATCCACCGCATGAGCAAAGCTAATCGCCACGTGCCGCCAGGACACCGGCGCATGATAAAACCGCACCCATGATCAAGATCGGCGTGTGGAGCCTGTTGCTGCTGCTGGCGAGCGCGCACGGCCTCGTCGTGGCGGGGCTGCTGGCGCGCGCACCGCGCAACCGCGTGGCGAACCGGTGCCTGGCGCTGCTGCTCGTCGCCGTGGTGCTGCTGATCACGCCGTATACGATCGGCTACGCCGGCTTCTACGATGCGTATCCGTGGCTGTCGTTCGCGCCGCTGCGCTGGACGCTTGCGTTCGGCCCGCTGATGTACGGCTATGTGCGCTACCTCGGCGCCGCGCAGGCCGCGCCGGGCTGGTGGCGGCATTTCATCCCGGTGCTGGTGCAGGGCGCCTACTACACGGCGGTGTTCACGCTGTCGACGGCAGACAAGTCGCAGTGGGACGACGACATCCACGTTCCGATCGTCGACAAGATCGAAAAGCTCGCGCTCGACGTATCGCTGATCGCCTACTGGATCGCTGCGTGGCGGCACGCGCGCACGTACCAGCGCTGGCTGGTCGACAACAGCGCGGCGCGCGAAGATTTCCACTTGTTCTGGCTGCGCGGATTTCTCGGCGCGATGGCGCTGGTCACCGTCGCGCTGATCGTGCACCAGGGGTTCGAGGTCACGATCGGCCTTTCGTACTTCGACGATTTTCCGCTGTACGTGGGCCTCGCGCTGCTCGTGTACTACCTCGGCATCGAAGGCTGGCGCCACGCGGGCGTGACGTATCCGCCGATGCGCGCGCCCGAACCCGCCGTGCGCGAACCGGCGGCCGACCACGCCGCGGCAGACAAAGCCCCCGCGCACGACTGGGCCGCGCTCGGCCGGCGTTGGGCCGGCCGCGTGGCCGCCGAGGGCTGGTGGCGCGAGTCCGACCTGGACCTCGCCGATCTCGCGCGCCGGCTCGGCACGAATACGCAGTACCTGTCGCGCGCGCTGAACGAGGGGCTCGGCGAACGCTATAGCGACTTCATCAACCGGCAGCGCGTGGAAGCCGCGCAGGGGCTGCTGGCCGGCGACGGCGACATCCTCGCGATCGCGCTCGCCGTCGGATTCGGGTCGAAGGCGAGCTTCAACCGCGCGTTTCGTGCGCACGCCGGCGGCACGCCGAGCGAATACCGGCAAAAACTCGCGGCGGCGCGTCGCAACGCGTGAATTTTCGCGGCGTTCGTCGATTCTGCGACGACGCACCGGCCGTCCCGCGGCAGCCTGCGCGCACCTCATCGACGAGACGACCGATGTTCCTGCGCACCCTGTTCTGCCTGATCTTGCTGTTCATCGCCTGCCCCGTGCCCGCCGCCCCGCCGCCGTTCGAACCCGCCGCGCTGCAGGCCGACGCCGCGCTGCTGCAGCGCATCTACGAAACCCTGCACCCCGGCCTGTACCGCTACAACACGCCCGACGAAATGGCCGCGCGCTTCGCCACGCTGCGGCGCGACCTGGACAAGCCGCAGTCGCTGGCCTCGGCGTACCTGGCGTTCTCGCGTTTCGCCGCCACCGTGCGCTGCGGGCACACCTACGCGAACTTCTACAATCAGTCCGACGCGGTCCGGCAGGCGCTGCTCGACGCCCCGCCGCGTGTGCCGTTCTATTTCCGGTGGATCGACGGCCGCATGATCGTCACGCGCGACTTCTCGCGCGAGGCGGCCCTGCCGCCCGGCACCGAAGTGCTGGCGATCGGCGGCGTGCCGGCGAAGAAAATCCTCGCGCGGCTCATGCCGCTCGCGCGCGCCGACGGCCACAACGATGCCAAGCGCATCGCCTACCTCGGCGTCCAGGGCGACGACGAATACGAGGCGTTCGACATTTTCCTGCCGCTGGTCTATCCGAAGTTCGCGCAGGCGACGACGTACGCGCTGCGCGTGCGCGACGCGAGCGGCGAGCGCCGCGTGACCGTGACCGCGCTTACCTACGCGCAGCGCCTGGCCGCGCACAAGGCGCTCGCGCCGGCCGAGGGCGCGCAGCCGTGGACGCTGCGCATCGGCGACGACGGCATCGCCGTGCTGCGCATGCCCACCTGGGCGCTGTACGAAAGCACGTGGGACTGGCGCGCGTGGCTGCGCGACACCTTCGCCGAACTCGTGCGGCGCGACGTGCGCGCGCTCGTCGTCGACGTGCGCGGCAACGAAGGCGGCCTCGATGTCGGCCAGGTGCTGATCGCGCACCTCGTCGAGCGCGAACTGGCGCTGCCCGGATATCTGCACCGCGTGCGCTATCGCCGCGTTGCCGATGAATTTCTGCCGTATCTTTCGACGTGGGACAAATCATTCAAGGACTGGGGCGAGCGCGTGCAGCCGGTCGAAGGCGGCTGGTACCAATTCGCGGACAACGACCGCAACGCCGGCAACCGCACGATCGCGCCGATTGCGCCGCGCTATGCCGGCCGCGTGTTCGCGCTGGTCGGCGCGACCAACAGCTCGGCGACGTTCGAATTCGCCGACAGCGTCAAGCGCAGCGGCCTCGCGCGACTGGTCGGGCAGACGACCGGCGGCAACCGGCGCGGCATCAACGGCAGCGGGTTTTTCTTCGTACGGCTGCCCAACACCGGCATCGAACTCGACCTGCCGCTGGTCGGGCAGTTTCCGCTGACGCCGCAGCCCGACGCCGGCATCGAGCCCGACATCGCCACGCAGCCCACGCCGGCCGACATCGCGAGCGGCCGCGACGTGGAAATGGACGCGGTGCGCAAAGCGCTGGACGCCGCGTCAGCGCCGCGCTGACGCCTCCCCCGGCGTGCCGGCCGCGTGCGCGCTCCACAGGCGCCGCAACTGCCGCGCGGAGCCGACGCCCGCCTGCATCGCGGCGGCTTCGACGCTCGCGCCGGCCGCGAGCGCCTGCCGTGCGAGCGCGACGCGCAGCCGCGCGTGGTAGTCGTGCACCGACGCGCCGGCCATCTCGCGAAAGCGGCGCGTCAGCGTGCGTACGCTCATATGGCCGGCACGCGCGAGTTCGTCGAGCGTCCAGTTGCGCTCGGGTTCGCGGATCAGCTGGTCCTGCACCGCATGCACGCGCGCGTCCATGTGATTGCGGCCTTCGATCCACGGCGACAGCGCCGGATCGTCCGGCGCGCGGCGCAGGTAGACGACGAGTTCGCGCGCCACTTCGGCCGACAGTCGCGGCGACGCGAGCGAGGCGATCAGGTGCAGCGCGAGGTCGATGCCGGCCGTGATGCCGGCGCTGGTGAACAATCCATCATCTTCCACAAAGACGCGACTGTCGAGCACGTCGGCGTCGGGCGCGACCTCGCGCAGGAGATTCACGAGGCTGTGGTGCGTGGTGCAGCGCCGGCCGGCGAGCAGGCCCGCGCGGCCGGCGAGCAGCGCGCCCGCGCAGATGCAGGCGAGCAGACAGCCCGACGGCGCGACCACATCCCGCAGCCAGGCGACGATCTGCCTGCCGCCGCGCGTGCCGAGCACCTCGCCGTTGCCGCGGGCGCCGCAGACGATAACGATGTCGTCGGCCGCGAGCGTCGGCGGCAGTGCGCCGAAGCCGGTCAATCCGATGCCGAGCGACGTGCTCGCCGCGCCCTCGCCCGTCGCGGCATAGCGCAGCTGCAGCGGCACGCCGTCTTGCGCGGCGAGGCGAAACGCCTCCGCCGCGCCGGCGAAGTCGAGCAGCACGAGGTCGGGCGGAACGACGAACCAGACGTCACGCGGCAAGCGCTTCCTCCACGGTGGCGATGCGCGCGAACCGGCCGGCGAGGACGAGTTCGGTGCGCGCCTTGATGTCGGCGCTATCGTAAACCCGGCCGGTGCGCGCGTGCGTCATCGGGAAGGTCAGCGTCGCTTCGGTGACGAAGTCGACGTCGTAGCCGAGATCGGACGCGACGCGCGTCGTCGTCTCGCAGCACTGCTCGGTGCGGATGCCGCAGACGATCACGCGCGTCACGCCGCGCGTGCGCAACCAGCGGTCGAGGCCGGTGTCGGTGAATGCGTTGTGCACGGTTTTTTCGAACACGACGTCGTGCGCGGGCGGCACCCAGTCCATCGGGCGGACGAATCCGGACTCCTTGCGAAACGAGCCGTCGGCGTCGACGTGCAGCACGCGCACGACCGGAATGCCGGCCGCGACGGCGCCATCGATCAGCGCGGTGAGCTTGTCGCGGAATGCCGGCAGGTCGGTTTCGGACCAGTACGGACGTTGTTCGAACGACTGTTGTACGTCGATCACGATCAAGGCGGTGTTGCGGCTCACGGTGCGCTCCAGTGTGGGACAGTGCGGCCACGATACCGCCCTGAGGTTGGCGCCGCGAGCACTGCAGGGGACGCGGAGGGGACGGATCGGGCCAATACTGTCGAACGTATTTAACCATCGCCGTGCCCTCGCCCGGACTCGTCTTTCCAGGGAAAGCCGGAGGCTGCGGAGACTGGACACCCAGAAACTGCGGAGACTGGACACCCAGAAACTGTGCGGAGACCGGGGACTGGACACCGGAAAACTGGCCCCCGGAAACCGCACGGAGACCGCGCGGAAACTGGACACCTGAAAACCGGGAGGCGGAGACCGGGCAACCCGACTTTCGTCGCTGACGAAAGCCATATCTCAGACAGCCGGCATCGTGGCGCCCGGCATTTTCTCGCGAAGGGTGACACCATTGCCTCGACCGATATCGTGGCCAGCGCGAGCGCGCCGACGAGGGCGAATTCACTGGCCGAACGTCACGGAATCCGGTTCAGATCGTCTCGAGCCGACGTGCGAACGCCAGTCCCTTCAACCATCGCTGGCCGAGTTCGGCAGCTTTGTCGACCATCGCGTCGACGAGCCCGATCGCGCGCCAGTAGTGCGACTGCGTTCCTCGCACTTGCAGCAACCACGCGTTCTCGGAAAGGCCGAGGCGTTTGACGACGGAAGGCAGCGATCGATCGATGGCACCGGGCTTCCCCGCATGCAACAACCGCCCGGTTTCGTCGACGAGCAGCAGGTATTCGCGTGCACTTACGCCAAGCGCGGGACCGGCTCCCGCAACGGTCGACAACGGCTCGTCCGGTGCGCGCCGCCGCATGTCGTCACTTCTTCGCCGAAACGAAACGTGCTCCGCCGCTTCGGGTGTTGCAACGTTCCCGGCCCGGACAGGATTCAAATCGACATACGTCATCGCGCTCAGTACGGCCGCTTCGTCGAGCAGCGCCTGACAGCGAAACCGGCCCTCCCAGAAGCGTCCCGTGCAGCCATCCTCGACATTCGCGGCCCGTGCAATCGATTCGTTGAGAAATCGCATGAACCAGCTCAGGCTCGCGAGGCGCGCGCGATACTCGGCAATGCGCGCTTCGTTGCCTGCCGATGCCTGCGCACGCGCTTCGATCGTTGCCTCGGTATCACCGGCGCGACGCGACACCGAGAACCAGCGACGCAAAACATCCACCGCGTCCCGCGCGTCCGCGGAGGCCGGATTCGTCTGAATGACCAGATGAACGTGGTTGCTCATCACGGCATACGCGTAGATGCCGATCGCGAAACGTGCGGCGAGCGCGAAGATTCGCTTTTCTATCCAATTCTTGCGATGCGAGAAATCGCGGCCCGTCAATGGGTCGCGCCCGCAAAGCAAGGCGCGGCGCACACAGCGCGAGACGACGTGATAGGTACCGGAAGCCTGCGCGTCCACGATGTATCGGCGAGCGATCGTCATGCGCAGCAGTGTCGACTCGCGTCGCGCCGAAAGCATCGGCGAACGGCTGGTGCGGGGCTGGGATTCCTCCGATTGCGACGCCACCGACATCGGACTTACGGGGTGCGGGTCTTGCACAATCAGCATGTTGGGTGTCCGTGATTGATTGGTGTTCGAGCACGCAGATCCGGGTGTCCAATATCGGGTGTCCGATATCGGCAGATTTTGGGTGTCCAATATCGGAGAGTGCGCCGCTCGCCGAAGCGACCGCTACCGCAGCGACCGGCGCAGCCTGACCCGAACGGGTGTGTACTTTTCATCTTGAACGGCTAGGCTTGGACTCCCCACCCGCCGCAGGAGATGCAGCATGAATCGCAAGGCTCAGGCCGTATGGCACGGCAACGGCAAGAACGGCAAAGGCGCGCTGACGTCGCAGTCGACCGTGCTGTCGAACGCGAACTACGGCTTCGGCAGCCGTTTCGAGGACGGCCCCGGCACGAATCCCGAGGAACTGCTCGCCGCCGCGCACGCCGGCTGCTTCACGATGGCGCTCGCGTTCGCGCTCGAACGCGCGGGGCATACGGCCGATGAACTCAAGACCGAAGCGGTCGTGTCGCTCGAAAAGGACGGCGACGGCTTCAAGATCAGCCGCTCGGCGCTGACCTTGACCGCGAAAGTGCCGGGCCTCGACGACGCGGCGTTCGGCCCGATCGCCGACGGCGCAAAGAAAGGCTGCCCGGTCTCGAAACTGTTCAACGCCGAGATCACGCTGAACTGGACGCTCGTCCAGTAACCCATCGCGCCTGCCGCGCCCGACGGCGCGGCAGGCGCGGGGCTTTCAGTTCAACCCCGCCTCGCCGGCGATGACCGCCGCGTTCATCTTGAGGATCGCCGAGCCCATCGCGTGTGCGTTCGGGCCGATGTTCGCCGGCAGATCGGTGCTCTTGTGGTAGTGCGGATAGATGTCGTAGTCCGACTCGATCGCGAGCACCGCCTGCTTGTTCGCCTGCAGGTACGGCATGTGGTCGGAGCCGAACGGATTGGTGCTCAGCGTCACGTTCAGCGCCGGCACGTAGGTGGCCGCCGCCGCGCCGAACTTCTGCAGGTACGTGTTGTAGCGACTGTAGGTTTCGACGTCCGCATTCAGGCGGTTGTCGGCGCTGTAGCCGATCATGTCCATGATCACGACCGACTTCACTTTCGCCAGATTTCCACTCTGCCGCAACTGCGATACGTGCGCGGCGCTGCCGTAGAGGTTCTGCTCTTCGCCCGCGTAGCACATGAACAGCACGCTGCGCTGCGGCCGGTTCGCCACCAGCACGCGCGCGAGCTCGATCACGCCGGCGCAGCCGGTCGCGTTGTCCTCGGCGCCCGGCGCGTTCGTCGTGCTGGAAAGATTCGTATTGCGCGAGTCGTAGTGGCCGCCGACGACGATCCATTCGTTCGGCAGCGTCGTGCCGGTCCACGTGCCGACGACGTTCGTGCGCGAGATCGTGCCGCCGCCCGAGCCCGGCATCGAGAACGCGGGCTTGGTCACGGTCAGGCCCAGCGACGAGAAGCGGTTGCCGATCCAGTCGCGCGCCTGCGTCAGCGACGTCGTGCCATAGCTCGAACGGCTCCAGCCGGCGAGCGTCGTCACGTCGCCGAACCAGCGCTGCGCGTCGATCGCGTCGACCACCGCCTGCACCGATGCGACGCGCGGCGCCGGCGCGATGCCCGAAAGCCGAAACTGCTGCGCGACGACGGTGTTCGGTTCGATCGCGCGCCACTCGTTTTCGGCGTCGCCGGCGAACGACGGCATCTTCTCGTTCGCGCCGAGCCGGCGCAGCTCCCACCGGCCGCCGCGCGCGATCAGCTTGCCGGCTTCGACCGCGTGCTCCTTGCAGCCGCGCGCGCGCAGCGCGAACTGCGACGGCGCGACGTCGGCGATTTCGCCGAGCACGTCGCGCTTGCGCGCCAGGCGCAGCATCGGTTCGCGGTCGCCGGCGATCAGGAGGCGGTCGCCGAGTTCGAGCCACCAGCGCACGCCCGCGCCGTGCTTGAGCGCTTCGACCTGGGCGATATCGGCGGTACTGATGTCCACGACGGCGGCGTGATCGCCCTTCGCGGCGGCGGGAATGCTCAACATCAAGGCAAGAGCGGCAAGCATGCGAACTCCTGTTGCGTGGCTGGAGCCGCCGAGTCTACCGATGTGAACACCGTACGGTATGATACATTTCGCAAAAATAGAATACGTCGCCGCCCGATCGCGCGGCGCGACGCGCTTATTCGAAGCCGTCCTCGAAGATCCGATCGGTGACCGCAGGCTGCGCGGTCGTGCCGGTTTCGTCCGCGAGCACCGCGACGTTCGTCTTCAGGATCGCGCCGCCCATCGCCTGCGCGTTCGGGCCGATGTTGGCCGGCAGGTCGGTGCTCTTGTGGTAGTGCGGATAGACGTCGTAGTCCGATTCGATCGCGAGCACGGTCGGCTTGCCGGCGCCCAGGTACGGCATGTGGTCGGAACCGAACGGATTCGTGCTCAGCGTCACCTGCAGCGCCGGCACGTACGTCGCCGCGGCGGCGGCGAACTTGTTCATATAGGCAGAATGCGTCGCATACGTTTCGTAGTCGGCGTTGAGCACGTTGTTCGCGCTGTAGCCGATCATGTCCATGATGACGACCGACCTCACCTTCGCGAGGTCGCCGTTCGCCTGCAGTTCGGCGACGTGCGCCTTGCTGCCGTAAAGACTCTGCTCCTCGCCGGCGTAGCACATGAACACCACGCTGCGCCGCGGCCGGTTCGGCACGAGCGCGCGCGCCATTTCGATGACGCCCGCGCAGCCGGTCGCGTTGTCCTCGGCGCCCGGTGTGTTCGTCGTGCTCGACGCGGTCTGATTGCGCGAGTCGTAGTGCCCGCCGACGACGACCCATTCGTTCGGCAGATCGGTGCCGGTCCACGTGCCGACGACGTTGCTGCGCGTGATCGTGCCGCTCGTGCCGGGCATCGAGAACGTCGGCTTCGTCACCGCAAGGCCGAGACCGGCGAACTGCGTGCCGATCCAGTCGCGCGCGGCGGTCAGCGACGTCGTGCCGTAGCTCGATCGATCCCAGCTCGCGAGCGTCGTGACGTCGGCGAACCAGCGCTGCGTGTCGATCGCGTCGACGATCGGCTGGATCGTCGGATCGGCCGCGGCCGGCGCGATGCCTTCGAGCCGGTACTGTCGCGAGATCACCGTGTTGGGCGTGAACGCGCGCCAGCCGCCGTGCGCGTCGGTGACGAACGCGGGCTTGGCTTCGCCCGCGGCAAAGCGGCGCAGTTCCCAGCGTCCGCCGCGCGCGATCAGCGTACCGGCGTCGCCCGCATGTTCGGCGCAGCCGCGCGCGCGCAGTGCAAGGTCGCCGGGCGCGACGGCCGACAGTTCGCCGAGCAGGTCGCGCTTGCCGGCAAGGCTCAGCATCGGTTCGCGGTCGCCGCCGACGACGAGGCGGTCGCCGAGTTCGAGCCACCAGCGCACGCCGTCGCCGTGCTTGAGCGCTTCGACGCGCGCGTTGTCGGCGGTGCCGATGTCGACGACGAGCACGTCGTCGCCCGCCGCGGCTGCTGCCACGGGCAGGCTCAGCATCAGGGGAATCGCTGTCAACATGAACGGTCCGCGCAGTAGTCGTAACAGGCCGAGTGTAGCCGCCCGGGAGCGGCGGCGACTGTGGCAATTCCTCAATTTATTCCAACGTATGGTCGCGATCCGGCGCGGGACTATTCGAAATACAGCGAAAAGCCGATGCCGCCCTGGACGTCGGGCGCAGCGTCGTTGACGCCGAAGTCCATCGAGAAGTCCAGTTGCAGCCGCGGTGTGGCCATCCACGTGACGCCGCCGCCGGCGACGCGCGTTGCCGGGCCGTGTTCGGGATACTCGAAGCCCGCTTCGAAGAATGCGCCGAAACGCTCGCTGACCGTAAAGCCGAGGCCCGGCGACCAGGCACGCGTGCTTTCGCCGCCCGAACGGCTGGCGGCGAGATACAGCGACGACGACACGACATCGGAAAGGTCGTAGCCGAACGTCGTCGCGAGGCTATATTCGGTGTCGCCGTTCGTGAACGCGCGCGAGCCGGTGTCGAACGTCGCGCCGGCGAGCACGGCCCACGAGAATTTTTCGGCACGCGAGGGCAGTGCGATCTTCACCGCCACGCCGCTGTCGCCGCCGCCACGCTCGGTCGGCGCGCCGCGCACGTGCGCGACGTTGAACGGCGAGCCGGACACCTGCACTTCGACGCCGTCGGCGAGCCCGATGCGCAGGTTCGTGTTCGCGGCATACTGCGTGGCGCGCGTGCCGCCGTCGTCGTCGCGTTGAAAATCCGGCAGCCCCTGCTCCCACGACACGCCGCCGCGCGGCAGCGTCGTCGTCGAGAACGCGATGCCGGGCCGGTCGAACGCCGGCGTGTCGGCGTGCGCCGTCGTGGCCGCGAATGCCGCGACGAGCGCGGCGAGGTAGCGTCGTTGCATGTCTGACCCCGCGTCTTGATTCGTTGGATGTCCCGGAGCGGACCCGAAGCCCGCATAGCGGCCCCGCATGATGATTCGTTGGGTGTCCCGAAACCCCTCGGGTGTCCCTAAACCCGCGTCGGGTGTCCCGAAACCCCATCGTGATTCGTTGGGTGTCCCGAAACCCCATCGTGATTCGTCGGGTGTCCCGAAACCCAATACCGCCAGGCCGACCTTACGCAATGCGCGCGCGGCGGCGCTACTATGCGCTGATGGACGTTTCAACCTTTCCGCATTCGCCATGAGCCGCGCGTTCGTCAAGGACGGCGACGGCGACGAAGCGTTCGACCTGCCCGAGCTGCCGCTGTCGCCGCATCCGAACTACGTGACGCCGCGCGGCCTCGCGCTGCTCGAGGCCAGACGCGCCGACGCCGCGCAGCGCCGCGCCGCGATCGATCCCGACGCGGTCGACGCGCGGCTCGAGCGCGCACAGATCGACCGCGAAATCCGCTGGCTCGACGCGCGCATCGGCGCGGCGATGCCGGTGACGTCGGCCGGCAAGCCGCACGATCGCGTGTCGTTCGGCGCGATCGTGCGCGTGGTCGACGACGACGGCCGCGAACTCGTCTATCGCATCGTCGGCGAAGACGAGGCCGATCCCGAACACGGCCGCATCAGCTGGATCTCACCGCTCGCCCGCGCGCTCGACCGCGCGCGCGTCGGCGACAGCGTCGTGTGGAAGCGGCCGGCCGGCGATCTCGCGGTCGAGGTGCTGGCGATCGAATTCGCCGACGAGCCGGCCTGACGCCGCAAAGATGAACCGCGGGTTTACGCCGGCGTACGGCCGTGTCGCGGGGCGCCGCGTCCTGTCGCACCATGCGCGGCCCTACACCGAAAACCGTGACTGGCGCCACCCCGGGGCGGCGCGGCAAAATTCCGCAATGAACTCGACCGATCCGATTCTTTACGACAAGTCGAGCGCCCCGCGCTCGTTCACTGCACGCCAGTTCGACCGCTTCGTCGAATGGGCGCAACGCAAGATCGTCGCCGGTTCGCTGGTCGGCGATCACCCGGTCTTCGACAACGCCGCGTTTCCGTGGATCGAGGCGATCGAAGCCGACTGGCGCGCGATCCGCGCCGAACTCGACGAGGTGCTCGGCGCCGAGACCGTGATTCCCGCGTTCCACGAGATCACGCCGGAAGTGCGCACGATCACGACCGACGATCAGTGGAAGACATTCATGTTCTTAGGCTACGGCCTGCGCTCGGACATCAATATGCGGCGCTGCCCGCGCACGGCCGCCGCGTTGAAAAGAATTCCCGGGCTGCGCACGGGCATGTTCTCGATCCTTTCGCCCGGCAAGCGCATCCCGCGCCACCGCGGCCCGTACAACGGCGTGCTGCGGCTGCATCTGGGCCTCATCGTGCCCGAGCCGCGCGAACGCTGCTGGATACGCGTCGACGACACGCTGTGCAACTGGAGCGAGGGCAAGGCGCTCGTCATCGACGACATGTACCCGCACGAAGTGCACAACGATACCGACGGCCGCCGCGTCGTGCTGTTCGTCGACTTCGACCGCCCGCTGCGCGGCTGGGTCAAGTGGCTCAACCGGCTGATCCTGTTTCTCGCGCCGCTGACGCCAGAGCTGCAGGAAGCCAAGGCCAATCTCGATCGTTGGGAACGCCAGCACAGCGGCAAGCAGTGAATCCGAAGATCTGAGACACCTGACATGACGGCAAGCGCCGCGCGACGCGGCGCCTGACAGATCCGGCAGGAGCCGGAGCCGCGCCTTCGTTAATTTGGACTTGCGCGTCGACCGACGCGCATCCCATCAACGGAGGATTTATGCCGAACAGGAAATCAGGCAGCCGCGCCGCACTGGCGCTCGCGATCGCGGGCGTCGTGTCGGGCTTCGTATCGCCCACCGTACTCGCGCGTCCCGCGCCGGTCGCGGCCGATCCCGGTACGTTGCAGGTGCCGTTCGTCGCCAATACCGGCCGCTACGACGACGCCGTCGCGTACAGCGCGACGACGTTCGCCGGCACGGTGTTCGTCACGCGCGCCGGCGAGATCGTGCACGACCTCGCCTACGCGGCGCCGGGCCGCGCCGAGCCCGCGCGCTACACGCTCGTCGAATCGCTGGCCGGCGCGATGCCGCTCGCGCCGCGCGCCGCGGACATCGCATCGGCACGCGTGACGCGCATCGACGGCGACCGCGCCGACGACGCCGCGACGTATCGCCGCGTCGCGCTCGGCCGCGCCTGGAACGGCGTCGACGTGTGGCTGCAGGCCGGCAACAACAACGTGGAAAAGTTCTTTTCGGTAGAACCGGGCGCCAGCGCCGCGGCGATCCGCGTCGCCGTGCGCGGCGCGCAGTCGCTCGCCGCCGCATCGGACGGCCGCCTCGTCGCGCGCACCGACGCCGGCGAACTGGCCTTCTCGAAGCCGGTCGCGTACCAGGAGATCG
Organism: Tahibacter soli; assembly: GCF_025717065.2. Lineage (GTDB taxonomy): Bacteria > Pseudomonadota > Gammaproteobacteria > Xanthomonadales > Rhodanobacteraceae > Tahibacter > Tahibacter soli. The sequence continues at coordinate 766,889 of NZ_JAOVZO020000020.1, forward strand.
GCGGCGAACGCCGCGCGGTCGACGTGGCGTACACCGTGCACGGCAACGAGTACGGCTTCGCGCTCGGCGACCACGATACGAGCCGCGCGGTCGTCATCGATCCGGTACTGCAGTCGACGTTTCTCGGCGGCGGCGAGTTCGACAACACGGCCGCGCTCGCGGTGCATCCGGTCAACGGCCAGATCTACGTCGCCGGCACCACGCAGTCGGCGAACTTTCCCGGCACCGTCGGCGGCGCGCAGCGCTACTTCGGCGTTAACGGCAGCGACTTCGTGATCGCGCGACTCTCGAGCGATCTCACGACGCTGCTGCAGGCGACATACCTCGGCCGTTCGTGGCAGTCGGACGACTTGTCGGCGATGGTCATCCATCCGCAGACCGGCGACGTCTACGTGGCCGGCACGACGCTCGACACGTACTTCCCGTATGCCGCAGGCGGCGCCCGGCCGGCCAACGGCGGCGGTCGCGACGCGGTGGTCTCGCGCCTGTCGGCCGATCTGACGACCGTGTACCAGTCGACGTTCGTCGGCGGCAGCCGCAACGACTACGGCTTCCTGCTCGCGATCGCGCCGGACACCGGCGACGTCTATCTCGCGGGCGACACGTATTCGGCCAACCTGCCCGGCGCGGCCGGCGGCGCCAAGCCGACGTACGTCGTCAACGCGCAGGAATACGGCGACGCGTTCGTCACGAGGCTCAACCCGGCGCTGACGACGCTCGTACAGTCGACCTACGTCGGCGGCACGCGCGGCGACAACGTCGGCGGCAACCAGCAGTTCGGCGCGACGCGCAATCTCGCGTTTCATCCGGTCAACGGCGATCTGTACCTCGCCGGCGCGACGTCGTCGTGGGACTTTCCGGCGATCGCCGGCATCTTCGACACCGACACCTGGACCGGCGCGTTCGTCACGCGGATCAATCCGCAGCTGTCGACGTTCGTCGCGACCGCGTGGTTCGGCGGCAACGCGAGCGAGACCGTGTCGGCGCTCGCGATCGACCCGGCCGGCGGCGACGTGCTGATCGCCGGCACCACGTCGGCGACGACGCTCGCAGGCACCGCCGGCGGCGCACAGCCGGCGCCCGCGGCGAATCCGATCGCGAGCGGCAACGCGTACGTCGCGCGCATCTCGGACGATCTCGCGACGCTGCGGCAGGCGACGTTCCTCGGCGGGCGCAACTACGACGAGGCGCGCGGCCTTGCGATCGATCCGGCGAACGGCGACGTGTTCGTCGTCGGGCGCACGGCATCGACCGACTTCCCGGGCCGCTTCGTGACGCCGGCGCCGGCGCAGGCCGCGTACGGCGGTGGCGACTACGACGCTTTCGTCAGCCGTCTCGACGCGTCGCTGACGACGCTCGAACGCTCGACGTACCTGGGCGGCGCATCGGAAGACCGGCTCTATTGCGCGATCGTCAACCCGTTCAACGGCGAACTCGTGGTTGCCGGCGACACGCGCTCGACGACGTTCCCGATGACCGCGGGCGGTGCGCGACCGACGCACGGCGGCAGCTGGTACGACATGGTGCTGAGCCGCCTGTCGACCGACCTGTAACGGGTTTCGTTACCTCGATCCGGGGCGCGGGCGAAAGCTCGCGCCCCGACGCGCATTCGTTACCTCCGCCGCTCGCGAACTGCGCTACGCTGCGGCGATGAACCTCGCCATCGCCGTTCTTCTGACCCTCGTCGGCGCGATCCTCGCGCTGCCCGTCGCCGGCGTCGTCGACGCCGCGGCGCTCACGCGCCTCTACGGCATCGCGTTCGACGATCCCGATCTCGTGATCCTGATGCGTCATCGCGCGGTGCTGCTCGGCCTCATCGGCGCATTCGTCATCTGCGCGGCGTTCAGGCCCGCGCTGCGCGTGCCCGCGTTCGTCGCGGCGTCGGTCGCCATCGGCGCGTTTCTATGGATCGCGCTGTCGGCCGGCGGCTACAACGCGGCGCTGCGCACGGTCGTCATCGCCGACGTCGTCGCGCTGGGTCTGACGGCCGCCGCGATCGTGCTGCATGCGATCTCGCGGGGCGCGAGTCGTTGAAATAAGACAGTATCGTTCAAGTTCACGAACACGCGAAAATCGCGAACTCCCTCTCCCCCAAGCTTGCTTGGGGGAGAGGGTCGGGGTGAGGGGGCAACGCAGGGGTCTTCCTCAACCTCGACGAAGTGCGAGGCCTCGCCCCCTCTGTGCGCTCTCCCCCAAGCGAACTCGAGGGAGAGCGTTCAAGCGTGTCGCCTCAATACCGCACCGCGAACTCCACACCCCACACGCGCGGATCGTTGATGAAGCCCGTGAGGTTGTTGAAGTCGATGCCGCCGACCACGCGGATCTGGTTCGTGATGTTGCGGCCGTACACCGACAGGTCGTAGCGCGCGTTGTCCCAGTTGTAGCCGACGCGCAGGCCGCCTTCGGTCAGCGACTTGCCCTTGAATTCCTTCGACTCGTACAGGAAGAAATTCACCGAGCCGCGGTACGACCAGTCGGTGAATACGTACCACTCGCCGTTGTCGACCGGAATCGAATAGCGCGCGGTGACGTTGGCGATCCACTTGGGCGCCTGCGGCAGCGGGTTGCCGTCAATGCGCACCGTGCCCGCGACCGGGCCGGCCGGATCGAGCACCGTGCAGGGCGCGCCGCACGGCTGGATCGCGAGCGTCGGATCGTCGATCTTCGTGTCGTTGTAGCTCAGGCCCGTCGTGACCAGCAGGTTGTCGGCGAGATACGCCTCGAGGTCGAGTTCGAAACCGCGGCCCGTGCTGCGATCCGCGTTGACCAGCCGGTTGAAGTTCGCCGCGCCGCCGACCGCCGTGAGCTGCTGGTCGTGCACGGTGTAGTCGAACACGGTGAAGCCCAGGCGCGCGCGGCGGTCGAACAGGTCGGCCTTGATGCCGGCCTCGAACGACGTCAGCGTTTCTTCCTTCGCGACCGACAGCGTGTCGCCGAACAGGATGCGGCCCTGAATGCTCGGCGCGCGGAAGCCGCGCGCGACGCGGAAGAACACGTTCGTGTTCTCCGACGCGGCATAGGCGAGGCTCAGGTCGCCGCTGACGTCCGAGGCGCTCGGGTTCGCGTACAGCGGCCCTATCGGCGTGCCGCCGACCGGCGACTGGTAGCGCGTGGCCTGAAAATCTTTCTCGTCGCGCGTGTAGCGCAGACCGGCGCGCAGCTTCCACGCGTCGGTGAGGTCGTATTCGCCCGACGCGTACGCCGCCCACGCCGTGTTGTCCTGCTTCTGCTGCGCGTAGCCGTTCTGACCGCCGCCGGCGAGCGTGTCGTAGCTGAAACTGTCGATCGTGATCGACTCGTCGAAGTAGTACAGGCCGGCCTGCCAGTCGAAGCGGCCCCAGTCGTTCGACTGCAGGCGGAATTCCTGCGTGAACTGGCCGTGGTCCGGCAGGCCGTCGGCCGACTCGGACGGAAACGCGATGACGCCCGGACCCGACGGCGGGGCGAACACCGCGCCGTAGCCGCCGTCGATGTCGCCGCGGCTGTACACTTCTACCGTTTCGTAGCCGGTGATCGAGAACAGCGACACCGAGCCGAAGTCCCACTTCAGGCGCGCGCTGCCGCCCCAGCCTTCCAGGTGCTGCGAGTTGTAGCCGTCGATTGACACCTGGTCGGGCTTGAATCCCGAGACGATGTTGTTCGTGCCGGGCTGGATGATGTTCGCGCGGAACAGCCGCGCCGTGCCGTTCAAATTGCGCGCGTGCAGGTTGAACAGCGCTTCGAAATCGTCGCCGCCGTAGAGCAGCTGCACGCGGCCGGCGAATTCGTTGTAGCCCTCCAGCTCGCGGTTCTTGCCGCCGGCGAACGTGTTGTCGACCCAGTTGTCGCGGTGCTGGTACAGGATCGACGCGCGCGCCGACACCGAGTCGGACAGGCCGCCGCCGGCCGCCGCTTCGAGATTCGCGGTGCCGTAGCGGCCGTAGTTGATGCGCGCATAGCCTTCGTTGTCCGGCGACGGGCGCACCGAATCGAACTTCACGACGCCGGCCGGCGTATTGCGGCCGAACAGCGTGCCCTGCGGGCCGCGCAGCATTTCGACGTGGTCGATGTCGAAGATCGGATAGCCCTTGAGGATCGGATTTTCGAGCACGACGTCGTCGAAGATCAGCGACACCGGCTGCGACGCGTTGAGGTCGAAGTCGGCGTTGCCGAGGCCGCGAATGTAGAAACGGGGAAACGTTCGCCCGAACGACGATTCGATGTTGAGACTCGGCAGCCGGCCCGCGAGCGCGCGCACGTCGGCGCCGGCCGCGCCGATGTTCTGCAGTTTTTCCGCCTCGACCGTGGTGATCGAGATCGGCACCTTCTGCACGTCTTCCTCGCGCCGCTGCGCCGTCACCGTCACGGCTTCGAGCTGCGACGTCGCCTTTTCGCCGCCGTCGGCCTGGTCGGCCGCCGTTTCCGCGGTCGCGGCGCCGGCCGCGAGCGCATACGCCAACGCGGCCGCGAGGCCGCTCCGATACAACACCGTTCCCCGCCTGCGATTCGTCGCGACGCGCATCGAGCCATCCTCTTAGGTTGTTCCTTGACCCGGACGCGACCGTCCCCCGACCGGCCGCCCCCACCCTAACGATTGTTTAACGCCGCTGGCGAGCTTACGCGCGGCGGCGCGCGCCGACAAACCCCCGCGATGCGCCCGCAACGGACTATCGATAGAACCGGCGCGGCAAAGAATGAGCCGCGCCGACCGCGCGTTGCGTGTTGTTCGACGATGCGCGCGCCGGCCGATCGCGTTGCGATGTATCCGTTTTCGCTTTTTTGAGTTTGCGCGCCGGCGCGCCGGCCGCAGCGCACTAAGCTGCGCGCGCTCACCCCCTGACGGAGCCCCCGCATGAAACGCATTCGATTCGCCGCAACGCTCGCGCTCGCCGCGCTCGGCTGCGCCGCCGCCGCGTCGGCGCAGACCACCTCGCGCTACAGCGTGCTGTTCCAGGGCAAGCCCGGCGGCGCGCAGACGACGACCGACGTCGACGGCCGCGTCACGGTCGATTTCAGCTTCCGCAACAACGGCCGCGGCCCCGACGTGAAAGAGGAATATTCCTGGTCGCGCGACGGCACGCTCACGAGTTTCCGCCTCACCGGCAAATCGACGATCGGCTCGGAAATCAACGAGACCTATACGCGCGACGGCGACACCGCGACGTGGCGTTCGACCGCCGACAACGGCGAAAAATCCGTCAAGGGTCCGACGATCTACCTGCCGGCGGCCGAGTCGTCGGTCGAGAATCTCGCCGCGCTCGTGCGCGCGATCGGCAAGGCCGGCGGTCGCCTCGAAGCCGTGCCGTCCGGCGAACTGACGGCGCGCAAGCTCGCGTCGGTCGACGTCGCGCGCGGCGAGGCGCGGCGCAAGGTCGCGCTGCATGCGATCGGCGGCGTCGGCCTGCAGCCGGCGTTCGTCTGGCTCGACGACGACGCGGGCATGGCGCTGTTCGCGTCGATCTCGACCGGCTTCGACGACTCCGCGACGATACTCGCCGGCTGGGAAGACCAGGTCGCGACGCTCAAGCGCCGGCAGGTCGACGCCGAAAGCGAGATGCTGGCGGCGTTCGCGAAAAAGCATTCGCATGCGCTGCCCGGCGTCACGGTCGTGCGCAACGCGCGCGTGTTCGACGCCGAACGCGGCGCGCTCGGCGCGGCGTCCGACGTCTACGTCGAGGCGGGTCGCATCGTCGAGATCGCCGCGACCGGCAAGAGCGCGCGCAAGGCCGCGAACACGGTCGACGCGCAGGGCCGCGCGCTGCTGCCGGGCCTGTACGACATGCACGGCCACGAAACCGCCTGGGGCGCGCCGCTGCAGATCGCCGGCGGCGTCACGACCGTGCGCGACCTCGGCAACGACAACGCGATGCTCGCCGACCTCTCGGCGCAGATCGACGCCGGCACGCGGCTCGGCGCGCGCATCGTGCCGGCGGGCTTCATCGAGGGCGAAAGCCCGTATTCGGCGCACTACGGCTTCGTCATCAAGGATCTGGCCGGCGCGAAAAAGGCGGTCGACTGGTACGCCGAGCATCGCTATCCGCAGATCAAGATCTACAACTCGTTTCCGAAGGATCTCGTCAAGGAAACGGCGGCCTACGCGCACGAGAAGGGCTTGCGCGTCAGCGGCCACGTGCCGGCGTTCATGCGCGCCGAAGAAGTGGTGCGGCTCGGCTACGACGAAGTGCAGCACATCAACCAGCTGATGCTGAACTTCTTCGTCAAGCCCGACACCGACACGCGCACGCTCGCGCGCTTCTACCTCGTCGCGGAAAACGCGCACGCGCTCGATCTCGACAGCCAGCCGGTGAAGGATTTCGTCGCGCTGCTCAAGGAACGCGGCACCGTGATCGACCCGACGCTCGCGGTGTTCGAATTCATGGGCGACAAGGCCGGCGAAACGATGCAGACGTACCGCGCGGTGGCCGATCATTTTCCGGTGTCGCTGCAACGCTCGCTGCGCTCGGGCTTCTTCAGCGTGCCCGACGACAAGGCCGTCGCGTACCGCGGCTCGGTGAAGAAGATGGCGCAGTTCGTCGGCGCGATGTACCGCGCGGGCATTCCCGTGGTCGCAGGCACCGACGCGATACCGGGCTTCACGCTGCATCGCGAACTGCAGATCTACGTCGAAGGCGCGGGGATGACGCCCGCGCAGGCGCTCGCGATCGCGACGGTCAACGGCGCGAAGTACACGCGCACGTCGGACAAGGGCGGCGGAATCGCAACGGGCAAGAACGCCGACCTCGTGCTGGTCGACGGCGATCCGACGCAGGACATCACGAGCCTGCGCAAGATCGCGTTCGTGATGAAGGGCGGGACGGCGTATTACCCGGATGAGATCTATCGGGAGTTGGGGGTGGCGCCGTTTGTGCAATCGGTAAAGGTGGTGAAGTAGTTTTTTTGCTCGTCATCCCTGCGAGGAGCGAAGCGACAACGGCGTCGCCGGCCCGGAGGGTGAGCGACGCAGTCGCGAGTCAAGCTGGGATCCAGCTTTTCGAACTTGAAGCAACAGCGAAAGGCTGGATTCCAGCTTTCGCTGGAATGACGAGCAAAGGATGACGAGCGAACGTCCCCGGCTTTGCGCCGGGGACGTGACCGGACTACAACCCCGACGCGGCCACCTTCGTCGGCGCCGCGCACTCCGGCGCCATCGCCGTCGGCAGCGACTGCACCGCCTGTTCTTCCTGCAGGCGCGCCAGGCGCTGCGTCACCACGTCGAGGCGCGCGATGCGCGCCTCGAGTTCGGCGATGCGCGCGTCGCGCGTCGCGATCTCGCGCTGCAGGCCCTGCACCGCCGCCAACGCGACGCCGGACGTATCGAGCGGCGCGATGCGGTCTTCGCGCTCGCCCAGGCCGAACACGCTGTGGAAGTCCTGCGCCATCGGGCCGATGTGGCGCACATTGGCCGCTTCGGACTTGAAGTTCCACTCGGTGATGTCGAGCTTGGCGATCTTGTCGAGTAGCGCCTTGTGATCGAGCGGCTTGAAGTTCTCCTTGCTGTTGCGGTCGGAGTTCTGCGTCAGCGTGCCGGCGATCGTGACGTTGCCGTTCTGGAAGATCGTCATCGACGGCACCGCCGCACCGGCGAGCGTCAGGCGGAAATCGCTGTCGTGCGCATTCAGGCTCCACTCGTTGCCGGTCGCCGTGTTCTTCATGCGCATGCGCGACGGGCCGTTGTTTTCCAGGCGCATCAGATCGCGCCCCGTCGCCGTGCCGCTGGTCTCCGCGACGAGCACCTGCGTCGTGCCGTCGGAATTGGTCACGTGCAACTTCGCACTCGGCGAGGCCGTGCCGACGCCGACGTTGCCGGTCGAGGCAATGTCGAGCGAACTCGTCGGCGCGCCGGGCCGGATGCGGAACGACAGGCGGCTGCCGCCGGTCACGTCGCGCACGAAGAAGTTCGCCTCGTTGGCGCCGATGTCCCACGTCTGCGCGGTGAAGCCGCCCGAGTTGTTCTGCTCGAAGCGCACGGCCGGCGTGTCGCTCTGGTTCATGTGCATCTTCAGCACCGGCGTCGACGTGCCGAAGCCGACGCGGCCGACCGAACTGACGAAGATCGAGTTCGTCGGCGCGGCGCCGGTCACGGTGAACGGCACGGTCGCGGCGGTGATGTCCTCGATCGAGAACTTGTTCGCGCCGCCCGACGCGCTGTCGTTCGCGGTGAGCTGCCAGTCGGTCGCCGGGAAGCCGGCCGACGCCGACGTGTCGTCGAACTTGATGCGCGTGTTGTTTTCCTTGAGGCGGATCGTGTCGAAACCGAACGACTCGTTGTTGACGCAGTCGAGGCCGACGCAGGTGCTGCCCTGCACGATGAGATCGTCCGGAATGACCTGATCGTTCGGCACCGGCGCGGCGTTCGTGCCGTTGTCGTTGCGCGCGGCGAACGGATCGGCCGTGTACACGACGCCGGCGGCGACGCGGAACGTGCCCGAATCGATCGCGTTCTTCGCGTCGGCGGCGGCGATCGCATCGTTGTCGCCGCGCACGCGCGCGGCGCCGGACTGTGCCGTGATTTCGTACTGGTAGGCGCCGTCGGCCCAGCCGCCCGCGGGCGCCGCGACGTCGATCGCGGCACTGCCTGCGAACGTGCGCTCGAACAGAAAGCCGTTCGGGCCGGACACGCGAACCTGATACGACGCGGCCGATGCGGCCGGCGTCAGGCGAACGCCGGCAGCGGCGGGCGCGACGTGCGCTGCGAGTGCGGCCGAGCCGCCGAGCGTCAGCGCCAACAGCACTGCCGCGACCATCGAACGCCGATGCATAACGTGCATAGTCATGATTCCCTCCCGTTGATACCGGCCGTGCAAGACCCTCGATGGGCCCGGGGTCGGCGCGGTGTTCACCCCCATGTACGGAGTTAGCGTCAATCCGGGCGGTCGCAGATCATGCGACGCGCGACGCCCGGGTCTTCTGACTCAAACGCCGCTGCGGCGACGGAACGAACGGACGTCCGCCCGGCCGCCGAGAATCGCAGGCGAGCTGAAGCGTCCGGTGCGACGATTCGTCGATCTTTGCGCCGCCCGTGTCGCGAGCGCGTCAACGCGGCGGCTCGGCCGGCACGTCGATGCCGGCGACCTCCGCCGTGTGCGGTCCGTTCCGCGCTCGCTACTTCACGCGATAGCGCAGGACGTAGATATCGGCGCGCCCCTTCGTCTTGTCCGGCCAGTGGCTCGAATAGAACAGCATGCCCGGATGCGCCGACGACACGCTCGGTCCGAAATTCCAGCCCGACGCGCTGTTGATCGCATCGGGCAGGCGTTCGCTGCGATACGTGCCGTCGCGACCGCGCGTGCCGAGGTACAGCGTGCCGCCCTCGTCGGGGTTCGCGCTGCGCGTGAAGACCACGAAGCGCCCGCCGTCGAGCGATGTCGCGTCGTACTCCGATTCGGCCGTGTTGATGCCGTCGTAGCCGCGCGGCGCGCTCCAGCCGTTCGCGCCGCGGCACGACTGCAGCAGCTCCTGTCCGCCCGCGCCGCCGTGGCCGTCGCTCGAAAACATCAGGCAGCCGCGCGCGAGCGGCGTCGGCGCCCATTCGTTATGCGGCGTGTTGACCGGCGCGCCGACGTTGACGGGCGTACCCCACGCGCCGTTCTTCAGCGCCACGAACCAGATGTCGTCGCCGCCGAGGCCGCCGTCGCGGTTCGAGAAGAAGTACGCGCCGGAACCGTCGGGCGCGAACGCGGGGTCGAAATCGTTCGCGCCGCTGTTGAACGGTACGGGCGCCGGCCGGCTCCAGCCGTCGCCGGTGCGCACGCGCTCGAAGACGTCGAAGTCGGACTTGCCGGCGATCGCGCCGATCGCGCCCCACAGCTCGCGGCGGCCGTCGGGACTCACCGCCAGGCGCACGTCGGCGGACGCGCCCGACACGGCATCGGGGGCGTACAGCTGCGGCTCGCCGATCCATTCGAGCGTCGCGGCGCCGGCCGTCGCCGCCAGTCCCAATGCGGCCAATGGAACACATCGAATTGTGCGCATCGCGTTCGCCCCGGTGCCGAAGGTGCGCAGAGCATACCGGCGCCGCGTTCCCGCGCCAGCGGTCGCGCGCACGCCGCGGCGAAACCCGCGCTGCGCGCAACACTGCCGCACCGCGTCACATCGCTCGCGCTCGCTCGTCTTAGTATGGGAACCCTGACCGGACGTTCCCCGATGAACCTCGATATCGACGCCGCGATCGATCGCGATTTCTGCGCCGCGCAACGCGGCGACCGCGCCGCCTTCGCGCGCCTCGTCGCCGCCACGCAACGCATGGTGACCGGCATCGCGCTGGCGGTGACGGCCGACGTCGCGCAGAGCGAAGACGTCGCGCAGGAAACCTTCTTCGCCGCGTGGCGGCGCCTCGCGCTGATGCGCAATCCCGCGAGCTTTCTGCCGTGGCTGCGCCAGGTGGCGCGGCGCCGTGCGCTCGATCACGTGCGCACCGGGCGCTATCGCGAAGACACGTCCGACCACTGGGACGAACTCGTCGCGCAGCTCGCCGAATCGCGGCCCGGCCCGGCCGAAGCGCTGAGCGCGCGCGAGGACGCCGCGCTGCTCGCGCAGGCGCTCGACGAGATACCGGCCGACAGCCGCGAAGTGCTGCTGCTGTTCTATCGCGAAGGACAGGACGGCCGCAGCGTCGCCGCCTTGCTGGGGCTGACGGAAGCCGCGGTGCGCAAGCGCCTGCAGCGCGCGCGGGCGAGCCTCAACGCGGAATTCCTGCAGCGCGCGGGGCTCGCGGCCGAACGCAGCGCACCCGGCGTCGCGTTTACGGGCGCCGTGGTCGCCGGGCTCTCGCTGCAACCGTCGCCGGCCGCGGCGGCGGGCGCCGGCCTGCTCGCGAAATTCGGTCCGAAGGCGCTGCTCGGCGCCTTCGGCGGCCTCTTCGCGTCGATCGGCCTCGTCGTCGGCGCGGTGTACTTCGAAACGCGCAGTCATCTGCGGAAGCTGCGCGACCCGGACGACCGCCGCGCGATGCGCCGCAACGGCTATGTCTACGGCGCGCTGATGGCCACCTACATGGTCGTGCTGTGGCGCGCGTCCGACGCGGCCTGGGAGCGCGAAGAACTGCTCGGCGCGGCGGTCGCGTTCTCGCTCGGGATCTTCGCGCTGGCGTGGAGCCGCATGCGCATCATCGGCCGGCGCCGGCGCGAGGGCGGGCCATGATCTACGCGCTGCTGATGGGCGTGCCGAACGTCGCGCCGCGCGCGCTGCACGCGATGCTGCAAAATCCGGACGTGCACGTTTTCGACGTGAACGCGCCGCAACACTTTCGCGCGGCGCACGTACCGCGGGCAAGCAACCTCGACCCGCTGGCATTCACGGCCGACGATCTGCCCGCCGCGAAAGACGCGACGCTCGTGTTCTATTGCTCCAGCACGCTGTGCCGCAAGGGGCCGCAGGCGGCGCAGCGCGCGAAGCGCTTCGGGTACGCGAATGCCTCGGTGATGTCGGCGGGTATCGCGGGGTGGCTGGCGGCGGGGTTGCCGACCGAAGGCGCGTAGTTGCGAAGTGTCGGCGAAGCGAACCGGCGGTAAAATCGGGAACCCGCACGAGAGCCGACAATGCCGACGATCTTTGGATGGGACAATCGCCGCGTCATGACCAATATCGAAACCGGTCACATCGACGACAGCCGCGCGTTTCGCACCGATGCGCTGGTCGTTCGCGATGCGTTGCGCGAGTACGAAGCGCATCTGGGCGTCAAGGTCACGCCACAGCCGCCGCAACCACAGGATGTGCCGGACCAGTCGTCACGGTTCGTCATCTATCGGCGCCGCGACGGTAACGAAATGTGGTACTGCGTGCTCGCCGTCGAACGCGACGGCGAAGCGTCGTTCGAGATCGGCCAGGATTTCGATTTCGTACTGCGTCCCGACGATATTCTCGACGTCACGATCACCGCCTGCTGACCGCCGTTTCGTTGAAACCGCGCCGCATCGCGACTAAGCTGCGCCCCACTCGTCCACCCAGGGAGAGGCTTCATGCAGGATCTTGCCACCCGTCCGCTGGCGGCGCTGCGATAACCCATCGCACGAGCGCGCGTCGAACCACCGCGCTTCGTCCTCCGCAGCACCGGCCAGCCGTGAACTCAAGGACGCTCCTGTTCGCAGGAGTGCTCATCGTTCGCGCGCGCAAAAAAGCGCGCACCGCCGGTACGAGACCCATGACATCCGAAGCCTCCACGCTCGCCGACTACGGCTGGGCGACGTTTTTCTCCACGCAGATCCACGCTGACGAAACCGATACGACGCTGCCCGCGCGCGTCGTCGCCGTGCATCGCGACCGCCTGCACGTCGCGGCGCCCGGCATCGACACGTCCGTCGCGCCGTTCGGCGACGGCGAACAGGCCGCGACCGTCGGCGACTGGCTGCTGCTCGACGCGCATACGCAGCGCCCGCTGCGCCGGCTCGATCGCAAGAGCGTCTTCAAGCGCCGCGCGGCTGGGACCGACGTACGCGTGCAACTGATCGCCGCGAACGTCGACACGCTCCTCGTCGTCTCGTCGTGCAACGCCGACTTCAACGTCGCGCGCCTCGAACGCTATCTCGCGCTTGCGCGCGAAGCGCAGGTCACGCCGGTCGTCGTGCTGACGAAGGCCGACCTCGCCGACGAACCCGGCGACTACACGCGCGCGGCGGCGAAGCTGATGCCCGGCCTCGTCGTCGAAACGCTCGATGCGCGCGATGCCGCGGGCATCGCGCCGCTCTTGGCATGGTGCGGACACGGACAGACCGTCGCGCTGGTCGGCTCGTCCGGCGTCGGCAAGTCGACGCTGACGAACGCGCTCGCCGGCGAGCATCGCGCCGACACGCAAGGCATCCGCGAAGACGACGCGAAAGGCCGCCACACGACGACCGGCCGCGCGCTGCACCGATTGCCGGACGGCGGCTGGCTGATCGACACGCCGGGCATGCGTGAGCTGCAGCTGACCGATGTGCGCGCCGGCATCGACGAGGTATTCGACGACGTGGCCGCGCTCGCGCAGCGCTGCCGCTTCGCCGACTGCGGACACGACACGGAACCGGGCTGCGCGATCGCCGCGGCGATCGCGTCGGGCGACATCGACGCCGCACGCGTCGGGCGCTGGCGCAAGCTCGTCGCCGAAGAAGCGCGCAACAACGAAAGCCTCGCGCAACGCCGCGCGCGCGACCGCGCGTTCGGGCACATGGCCGATCGCGTAATGGCCGAAAAGCGTCTACGTCGCGATCGTTGACGCGGGGTTGAACCGCAGCACGGTGATGCCGTTCGCGTCCGCGACGGCATAGCGTCCGCCGGCGGCGTCGAGCGCCGCCGGCGGAACGTCAACCTGAAGCGAAATCGCGCTGATACGGCCATCATCATCGGAAATTCATCGCACGAGCCATCAGTACCGAAGCGAATGCACGATGACTGGCGTTGGCATGCCGTGGTTCAGCAAACTCGCGAGCCTTCGACCAATGGCATTGCGAGTATGAGAAGTCCGATTGTCACTATTTCGTTTACCGAACGCCTTTGCCGCTCGTAATTTGGCGCGCTCGCGAAAAAGAGTCTGCTGAATGTCCAAACGCACACTAATAACATTGTTTCTTGCCGGAGCGACGATCGTCCTGTTCGGAGTTTGGCGCGCCCGCGCTCCGGAAACAGGGTCAACTGCCGTCACTCCCGACGTGGATACATCAAGAACTTCGCCGACAGCGCCGGTATCGCGACCGCCAGTCACCAGCGCGGCAAACCATCCGAACATCGATTCGCCGGCATTTCCTCCGGGGCTCCAGCCCGGCCCGATTTCAACGCTGACGCAGACCTTCGAAAAATCGGACAACCTGGCCCGGCTGGTGAGCGAGCTGGCACCGCGCGTAGCCGCTGGCGACACGGAAGCCGCGCGAGTCGTCGCCCAAGCACTCGACGAGTGTGCGCACCTGAGTGTCTTTCCGAACTTCGTCGAGGGCATTCGTAAGTCCGCCGAGGCGATGCCGGCGAACAGACGAGATGCAGCGCTGGCGCACCTCACACGGTTTCAGGAGCGATGCGGAGATCTGGCAGGCGCCGAGAAAATTACGCCAGAACGAATCCGAAGTGCGCACGAGGCGGCGTCACACGGCAACGACCTTGTCGACCAAGGGCGGCGGCTGACGGCTTCTTCGGCATCGATGAGCGCGTCCGAAGTGAAAGATTCGCTACGTCGCATTGTGCAGTCGCGCAACGGAGAGGCGATTGCAAGTATCGCGGATGCAATGGCGGAGAGTTCGGACGATCGAGAACTTTTCGGCCCGTACTCGGGCAGCAAGGTGCATGCGATGGCTTGGCGTCTGGTCGCGTGCGACCTCGGAATGCCGTGCGGACCCGACAGCGCGCAGACACGCCAAGCGTGCATGGTTTTCGGGAATTGCATACGAGGCGACTACAGGGAAGTAGTCAGGTTTTTCTTTCTTTCACCGTGGGAGTTCGAATTAGCGGCCGCAGAGGAGAGGAAGATCTTGCAAGAAATAATCGATGGAAATTTCGATCGACTTTTCCCTTAGCCGACAACAAGGAGATTCTTGTGCGCACCTTGTTTAATGGACTATCTCAACTGCTTGCACTGTTGTTCATCGCCCTGGCGAGCCCCTCGGCCCTTGCCACACTGAACTGCAATGGGCCATCAATTAATGTAAATCAGGCGCCTTACAATGTGTTGCCCGCAGTACAGAATCAGAACGTCGGCGCTTATGACGAGGACGTACTTCGCACCAATGTCATGACGGCGGTAGTTGCCAGATACAGGATCGAACATGGTCCGAGGAGCATCGATCCCGGCAAGACGTTCAAAATTACCTACAAGAATCGCACCAAGGAATGCGGCGTTGTGACCGGCCTTACCGGCTCCGTGGCCGCCGTCCCGATTCCCGGCACCCGGCGCGACGCGCCCGGCGATGGAATGGCGGTCGAGAACACGAGCGTCTATCTTCGTCAGTTCAACCAGAACCAGGCGAATCAACTGCACGGAACCTACCAGGTCTGCTACGACTACTACAGCAACGGCGAGCTGACAGCGACTCAATGTAGCGTGCAGGTCTGGTAGCGAAATTCGAAGCCGCGTAAGCGACGACGAGCCGTCTTCGACCAAACCGAGGACGGATGTCGTCAACTCTCGTCAGATCACATCGAACCCATAAGCGCCCTTCGCCAGCACCGCCTGCGCCAGCGCTTCCATCGGCTCGTCCTCATTGCGCACCATGCCGCGCACGTTGCGCGCCATGCGCCGGCGCGCCTGGCGCGTGAAGATTTCCGCGATCGATACCGCCTGCTCCGCCTGCGCATGCCCGTCGCGCAACAGACGGTCGGCGCGCGACAGCACGCAGCAGCCGACGAACAGGTCGATCGCGAGATCCGCCACGCGCTTCTGCGCATGCTGCGCGTCGGCGATCGCCTTGCCGTGCCTGCGCAGCAGCGCATCGGCACATTTGGAAAGTTCCACGACGTATTTTTCGTACGTCGCGGCGGCCTTGCGCAGGCGCGGGTCGAGCTGACGCAAGATCTTGTCGGTGCCGACGCCGGTCGTTTCGCGCACGCGCCGGCTCGCATAGCCGCCGAGCACGCCGAAGCCCTTGATCGGATCGTTGAAGATGTTGCCGACCGCCGACTTCAGGTTCGACAGCGTCGTGCCGACTTCCTTGAGGCCCGACAGCGCGACGTACAGCCGCAGTATTTCGTTCGTGCCTTCGAAGATCGACAGGATGCGCGTGTCGCGCACGATCTGCTCGTACGGAAACTCGCGCATGAAGCCGTTGCCGCCGGCGATCTGCAGCGCCTCCTGCGCGCAGCGCTGCACGGCCTCGCTCGCGAACACCTTGCTCATCGCCGCTTCGGTGGAATAGTCGGTGCAGCCCGAATCGATGTAGTGCGCGACCATCCACACGGCGCTTTCGGCCGCGAAGCAGTCGACCGTCATCTGCGCGATCTTCTCGCGCACGAGGCCGAATTCGGCGATCGACTTGCCGAACTGCTTGCGCTCCTGCGCCTGCGCGGTCGCCGCCTTGATCAGCGTCTTCATGCCGCCGACCGCGCCGCCGCCGAGGCCCGTGCGGCCGTTGTTCAAGATCGCCATCGCGACCTTGAAGCCCTTGCCGACGTCGCCGAGCACGTTCTGCGGCTCCACGCGCACGTCCGCGAACGCGACGGTCGTCGTCGACGACGCGCGGATGCCCATCTTGTCTTCGTGCGGCCCGTGGCTGACGCCCGGCTGGCCCGCCTCGACGATGAACGCCGTGATCTTGCCCTCGGGCGTGTCGGTGCGCGCGAACACGGTGTAGAAGCCCGCGATGCCGCCGTTCGTGATCCAGATCTTCTCGCCGTTGAGTATCCAGCTGCCGTCGTCGTTGCGCGTCGCCTTCGTGCGGATCGACGCGGCGTCGGAACCCGCGCCGGCTTCGGTCAGGCAGAACGCGGCGATCGTTTCGCCGCTCGCGAGCTTCGGCAGATAGCGCGTCTTCTGCTCGGGCGTGCCGAACAGCAACAGGCCCTTCATGCCGATCGAACTGTGCGCGCCGATCGTCAGCGACGTGGAGCTGTCGTGGCTGCTCGTCTGCGACAGCACGCGCGCGTAGGCCGCGTTGGACAGTTCCAATCCACCGAATTCCTCGGGAATGATCAGGCCGAACAGGCCCATGTCGCGCAGCGCCTGGATGAACTCGGGCGGCTGTTCGGCGGTGCGGTCGTAGTGCTTGAGCGCGGCGTGCTGCGGCGCGAGAAAGTCGTCGATCGCGTCGATCATCGAGCCGAGCATGTCGCGGTCGCGCTCGCGCAGGCTCGGATACGGAAACAGGTTCTGTTCGAGGATGTCGCCGAAGAACAGGTGCTTGGCGACGCTCTGGTCGCGCTGCAGCGTGTCGGCAGGCGCGGCTTGCGCGGCGGCTTGTTCGGAAGAGATGCTCATGACGGCGCTCCGATGTCCAGCGATGGCCGAGTGTCCGGCGGTTGTCCATGGTGCGCAAGACGGCGAGAGGTTTTGCTCTAGCGCGGCACTCTGTCGCCGGACATCGACCGACACTGTGCAAAACGCGCCCGTCAACCTAGGTGCGCCCGCACCGCCCAGCTATCATCGCCGCCGTGCCGACCGACGCAGACAGCCCCGACATCACCGCCCTGCTCGCGCAATGGCGCGACGGCGACCGCGCCGCGCACGACATGCTGATGCGCGTCGTGTACCCGGTGCTGCGCGACATGGCGCGCGCGCGCCTGCGTCAGTCGCCGGGCGAGCCCACGCTGCGCGCGACGGAACTCGTCAACGAAGCGTATGCGAAGCTCGTGCGAGCGAGCGGCGCGCAGTGGCAGAACCGCATGCACTTCTTCGCGGTCGCGGCGCATGCGATCCGCAACTTCATCGTCGACTACCTGCGCGCACGCGGCACGGAAAAACGCGGCGGCGACCTGCCGTTCGCGTCGCTCGACGACGTCGCCGACGAAGCGGCGCATCACGACATGATCGACCTGCGCATCGACTGGCTCGCCGTGCACGACGCGCTCGGCGATCTCGAAGCGCTCGACCCCGCCTGCGCGCAGGTGGTCGAACTGAAATTCTTCTCCGGCCTGACGACCGACGAAATCGCGCAGACGCAGTCGGTCTCGCGCGCGACGGTCGTGCGGCAATGGCGCTTCGCCCGCGCGTGGCTCGCCGACCGGCTGCGCGACCGGCGGTAGCCGTCGCTCAAAGCTTCGGTATGCGCAGCGTCTTGCTGATCATGAGCGATCCGGACAGCGCGAACATCGCGACGAGCGGATGCAGCGTCCACGGTCCGATCTCGATCGCGCCGAACCACAGCGCGCCGCCGGTGCGGCCGGTCCACGCGGCGATCGCAACCACGCCGACGAGGAGGATGCTCGTGGGAATCGGCGTGCCTTCGAAATATTTCACCTTGCCGACGTCGGACTCGCGCGACAGCGCCTCGGCCGTGATGTTGTAGCGCGCGAGCCGGCTGACGCCGCAGCAGACGAAATAGCCGAGCACGATCGCGTCCCAGACGCCGTTCATGCCGGCCGCGAAACCGATCGCCGCGGGCGCGACGCCGAACGAGATGACGTCGGCGAGCGAGTCGAGTTCGCGTCCGAGCGCCGACTGCTGCTGGCGCCACCGCGCGATGCGGCCGTCGAGCACGTCGAACACGAACGCGCACGGAATGAACGCGGTGGCCAGCAGCAGGTGCGAATCGCCGGCGAGGCTCGCCATCGCCGCGAACACGGCGGCCATGCCGCACGCCGCATTGGCCAGCGTGAACCAGTCGGCCAGGTGGAAACCGCGAATCATGGAAAAATGGGATCGATCGGGCATCGACGCCGCTCGCAACGCGTGGGTTGAGGCGCGCATCGTACACGAGCGGCCCGCCGCGACGGATGTCTACCGGCCTGTAGCAGGCGAATCGGAAGAGGGATCGCGAAGGACTGGCCGTGCAGGACGCTGCTGCGGAGCGAAGCCAATAGCCGAAGCTATTGGCTGAGTGAGCAGCAAGTACTGCGCGGCCAGGACGAGCGAGCTGCTTTCGATTTGTCCGTTGCAGGCCATTACCAGCGATCGCGGTTCGACGGCCGGCGGCGCGGCGGTCGCGGCGTCTGCGCCCCGATGCGCCAGTACGCGATCAGCGCGACGCCGCCGGCCATGCCGCCCAGATGCGCGAAGTGCGCGACGCCGGCGAGCGTGCCGAACACGCCGTGAAACAGCTCGGCACCGCCCATCACGAGCGCGAGCGTGCGGGCCTGGATCGGCATCGGCAGAAACATCAGGTACAAAGGCTCGCGCGGAAACAGCATCGCGCCGGCCGCGAGCAGGCCGTAGACCGCGCCCGACGCGCCGACGGTCGGGTAGAAGTCGCCGCCGCCGAACGCGACGACCGCGATCTGCGCCAGGCCCGCCACGACGAGACAGACGAACCAGTAGATCGCGAAACGGCGCGTGCCGAGGATGTTCTCGACGATCGGCCCGAACGACACGAGACCGAGCATGTTCAGCGCGATATGCGCGATATCGGCGTGCATGAAGCCGTAGGTGACGAGCTGGAACGGTTCGAAGCCGACCGTGTACACGTCGGAAGCGTCGCGCACGAGCCGCTCGCCGAACGGCCACAACGCGAAATGCAGCGTCAGAAACGCATCGAAAAGCTGCTGCAGCAGATAGATCGCGAGGTTCGCGATCACGAGCCACAGCGTGACGGGCGGCAGATTCATCGCGTCGACATAGGGCCTCGTCGCGGCGGAACAAGTCGGCGCAGGTACACGTCGCGGCGTGATCGTGGCAAGCTTGCCGCGCTCAAGGATCGAAGAAACCCCATGCAATCGGATCAACTCGACGCCCTGGAACAGGCACTCGCCGCCTCGCCCGACAACGCGCCGCTCCTGGCGCTCGCCCTGGGCGCCTGCGCCGACGCGAGCGAATGGCCGCGCGCCGAACGCCTGCTCGCCCGTGCCGCACCCGCCGCGCGCGACGCGCTCGGGCCGGCGCTCAAGCTGCGCATCGCCTCGCTCGCGGCCGACTGGGGCGCGAACGAGCGCGCGCTCGAATACGCGCTCGGCGACGATCCGGCCGCGCGCCTGGTCCGCGCGCGCGCGCTGCTCGATCTCGGGCGCCGCGACGAAGCCCTCGCCGAATACCGCGCGGCGATCGCCGCGAATCCGACGCTCGAAGATCCGCGCCTGACGGCCGAACTCAAGGCGCGCGTCGCGCCGGCCGGCGCCGAACGCACGGTCGCGAACGACGACACCGATCGCACCGAGATTCCGCGCCTGCTCAAGCCCGAAGTGCAGCGCGTCACGTTCGCCGACGTCGGCGGGCTCGACGAGATCAAGCAGCAGATCCGCCGCCGCATCATCACGCCGTTTCAGAAGCCGTCGCTGTTCGAGCGCTTCCGGCGCCGCGCCGGCGGCGGCATTCTGATGTACGGCCCGCCCGGCTGCGGCAAGACGCTGCTCGCGCGCGCGACCGCCGGCGAATGCGGCGCGAAGTTCTACAACGTCGCGCTCGAAGACATTCTGGACATGTATATCGGCGAGTCGGAGCGCAAGCTGCACGCGATCTTCGACGAGGCGCGCCGCACCGCGCCGTCGGTGCTGTTCTTCGACGAGATCGAAGCGCTCGGCGGCAAGCGCGAGCACACGCGCGAGGCCACCTCGTCCAAGCTCATCAGCCAGTTTCTCGCCGAACTCGACGGCTTCGGACAGAACAACCAGGGCGTGCTGATCCTCGGCGCGACGAACGTGCCGTGGGCGGTCGACCCGGCGTTCCGCCGGCCCGGCCGCTTCGACCGCGTGCTGTTCGTGCCGCCGCCGGACCAGGCCGCGCGCGAGGACATTCTCAAAGGCCTGCTGCGCGACCGGCCGACGCACGGCCAGATCGACGTCGCGGGCCTCGCGCGCGCGACGTCGTCGTTCTCCGGCGCCGATCTGCGTCATCTCGTCGAGAGCGCGATCGACGAGGCGATCGACGCGTCGCTCGATGCCGGCCGCGAAGTGCCGCTGACGCAGGAACATCTCAAGCTCGCGCTCGACGATCTCAAGCCGACCACGCTCGAATGGCTGACCACCGCGCGCAACTACGCGCGCTACGCGAACGAAGGCGGCCAGTACGACGACGTGCTCGACTTCATCAAGCGCAACGCCCGATGAGCACGCAACGCTATCAATTGCCCGACGAGCCGCGCCCCGGCGCGCTGACGCAGGCCGCGGTCGACCCGATGTGGCCGATGTTCGCGTTCATCCTCGTCGGCGCGTGGATGGGTTATCTGTGGTTCGCGCTGAACGCGTTCGCGCTCGGCAGCCCGACGAAACAGCGCGAACTCGGCCTCATCGGCGTCGCGCTCGCAGGCTCCGCGCTCGCGTTCTTCGGCCTCGCCGGCGCGTACGAATCGGGCTGGCTCGACCCCGGCTCGCTCAAGTACGCGCTGCTCGGCGTAATCGCGATCAAGCTCGCGTGCGCGTACGGCCTGCACGTCATGCAGTCGCGCGTTTTTGAATTGTTCACTTATTTCGGCGGACAGGCGAAGAACGGCGCCGTCGTGCTGGTGCTCGGCTTCGTCATGCTCAAGGCGCCCGTCGCCAAGATGCTGTCGGGCGGCGTGCTCGGAGTGCTCCTGCAATGACCGCCGCCCGGGTGACGTATCTCGTCGAACAGGCGCAGCAGCAGATGGGCCGCGGCCAGGTCGACATGGCCATCGCGACGCTGACCGAGGCGCTCGGACTCGATCCGAACGTCGCGCGCGCGCATGCGCTGCTCGCCGTCTGCCTGCGCGACCGCAACCGGCTCACGGCCGCGGCGCTCGAAGCCGGCGCCGCGCTCGCCGGCGCGCCGCAGGATCCGTTTTCGCACTATGCGGCCGGCGCCGTGCACGAGGCGCGCCGCGAATGGCGCCAGGCCGAGCAGCACTATCAGACCGCGATCGAGCTGGCACCGGAGGCCGACTGGACGCGCCGCGGGCTCGGCCGCCTCTATCTCGTCTGGGGCCGCCTGCGCGATGCCAAACCCTGGCTCGACGCCGCGTGCGAGGCCGATCCCGAGGACGCCGCGAACCTCGCGACGCTGGCCCACTGGCATCTCGAATCGGGCGATGCCGCGCGTGCCGAGGCGATCGCGCGCGAAGCGCTCCGCATCGATCCGCACGAGAGCGAGGCGCTCGTCGTGCTCGGCTACGCGGTGCTGCGCCAGGGCCGCGTCGACGAGGCCCTCGAACATGCCGCCTGGGCCGTGCAGAACGATCCGTCCGACCGCGCGACGCTGTCGCTGCTCGTCGCGGTGAAAATGCGCAAAAATCCACTGACCGGCCTGTGGTTCCGCTTCGCGACGTTCATCGGCAGCGGCAGCAGCACGCGCATGGTGCTGCTGCTCGTCGGCATGTACCTCGCCGTGCGCGTCGCCTCGATGGCTCTGGGCGATTTCGGGCAGCCCGGCGCGGCGAACGCGGTCAATTTCATCTGGCTAGGGTTCTGCGTCTACACGTGGTTCGCCCCGATGCTGTTCCAGCGCGCGCTGCGCAAGGAACTCGAGCAAGTGCGCCTGCGCCCGGACTACTGATGGACATCGACGCGATCGCACAGGCGCTCGAGGCGCACTCGTGGTGCGTCGTGCCGGATTTCCTCGATAAGCGGCTGACGACGGCGCTCGCCGAAGAGTGCCGCGCGTTCGACGCCGGCGCGAGCCTCGTGCCCGCCTCGACGGGCCGCGGTGCGGGCAGGCAGCGTTCCGCGCTGCGCGGCGACCGCACGCGCTGGTTCGAGCCGGACTGCCCCACGGCGGCGCAGGCGGACTTTTTCTCGCGCATGGACGCCGTGCGCGTCGCGCTGAATCGGCGCCTGCTGCTCGGACTGGAAGACCTCGAAGCGCACTACGCGCTCTACCCGCCCGGCGCCGGCTACATGCGGCATCTCGACCGCTTCCGCGACGACGACGCACGCGTGATGTCGGCTGTGGCCTATCTCAACGGTGAGTGGCACGACACCGACGGCGGGCATCTGCGGCTGCACCTGCCCGACGGCCCGCACGACGTCGTTCCGCGCGGCGGCACGCTCGCGCTGTTCCTGTCGGCCGAGATCGAACACGAAGTGCTGCCGGCGTCGCGCGAGCGGTTGAGTATCGCGGGCTGGTTTCGACGGCGTTGAAAAACCCGCCGCCCGATGTTCCGGGCGGCGGGCCCCTGCGGCACGCGGTACCGGCGGGCTGCGCGTTGCCGAAAAAATACGCGCAGACCCGCGGAAAACTTCAGGCGCCGGCAGCGACCGGTTGCGGCCCGAGGGGCCGTGTCAGTCGAGCCGCGCCTCGTTCACGGCGAAGCCATGGTAGCTGTAGGCGTTGTTCCAGAGCGGGTTGACGTCGTCGGTATTTCCGCCGTCCTTGAGGTGGCTCGTCTCGTGCACCAGCACGCCGGCCTTCGCATAGTAGCCTTCGATCCCCATCTCCCAGAACGGCGAGCACAAAAAGATTTGCGGGGCGCTGTTGATGACGTAGGCGACGGCATCCGACCCGTTGCAGCCGCAGTTGAAGATCATGCTCTTCGACGACAGCTTCGTGTATATTTTTTGAAACTTCCCCTTGATTGTTTTATATTTATTTTCATTGTATCCGCCGAACGAGGCCGTGTATCGGCTGCCGCGCTTGCCGGCGTCCATGTACGCCTTGGCATCCCTCGCATAGTTCGTCGCCACGATGCGGGCGCTCGCGATCTCGGCCTTCTGCGTCGTGGTGCACATCTCGAAAGTATTGCTCGCAGCGAGCACGCCGGCGCCGGCCTTGAAGCCCGCGTCGCCCCGGTACGAGGCATTCTCGGATACATCGAGGGCATCGACCGCCGCATCGACCCAGATCGACGCCGCGCCCTTGCGGTCGAAATCGAGGTAGCCGGCCGTCACGCCGGCCTTCGCGGCCTCGCCGGCCTCCTTGACGACGTCGCGCGCGTCGCGCGCGTAGCGCACTTCGAACTGGCCGCCGCCCTTCATGTCGTAGTAGGCGGTGAGATCGATTTCGGTCGCCAGCGTTTCGCCGGGCTTGAGTTCGACGTAGTCGGCGGCGGTGGGCGGAAGATACAGGTAGATCGGCCCGACGTAATCGACTTTCACGCCGTTTTTCGTCACGTCGAACAACTTGCCGGTCAGGCCGCCGAGCGGCGTCTGGCGGCGCAGCACATGCAGCGTCGTGCCGCTGCTGTTCGTCAACGCGTACGCAATCTTGCCGCTGCCGTAGTCGTTCTTGGCCTGCGGGCCCGACAGTGAGACGTCGAGGCCGGCGGCAGCGGACATGCCGGTGCCGAGTACCAGAACGACGAGTCCCGCGATGATTTTCTTCATAGGCTTCCTCCGATCGATGAACGCCGCCCGGCCGGCGCACGCCGCGTTGCGGCGCTCTCGAAGGCTATGCCGACAGAATGCGTCCGGAGTAGCTACGAACGACCCGTTTTGAACAGTTCCCTGATTCTACAAACGTCGTCGGATGGAGCATCGGACCTCGCGTTCACCTTCCGCCGTTGCCGACGGAAGGTGTCGGCGCAGAACGTGCGCGTCAGTCGAGTCGTGCGTCGTTGACGGCAAAGCCTTCATAGGCGTAGGCGTTGCTCTCCGGCGGCCCCTCGTTGGCAGTGCCGAAGAGGTGGCTCACCTCGTGAACAAGCGTGTCGGCTTTCGAATAGACGCCCGCCAACGCGAGTTCCCAGAACGGCGGACACAGGTAGATGTCCTGGCTTGCGCCCGTAACATACGCGATGGCATCGGCGTCGCGGCAGCCGCAATCGAACGCCATCGGCCGAGACGACAGCTTCGTGTATATCTTGTCGAACCTGCCGTTGACTTTTGTGTACTTCGCACTGTCATATCCACCGAACCACGCCGTAAACCGCGCGCCCTGCCTGCCGGCATTCAGATAGTCCTTGGCGTCTTTCGCGTATCGCGTCGCCGCCGCACGGGCTTCCTTGATCTGCGCCTTTCTGGTCGCGGTGCATTGCTTGAACGTGTTGCTCGCGGCGAGCACGGCGGCACCGGCCTTGAAGCGGCCGCCGTCGAGATGATCGGGGCTTTCGGACGCGTCGAACGCGTCGACGGCCGCGTCGACCCAGATCGACGCCGCGCCCTCCCGATCGAAACCGAGGTAACCGGCCGAGACGCCGGCCTTCGCGACGTCGCCGGCTTCCTTGACGACATCGCGCGCATCTTGCAGATAGCGCACTTCGAACCGGCCGCCGGCCTTCATGTCGTAGTACGCCGTGAGGTCGATCTGCGTGGAAAGGGTTTCACCCGGCTTGAGCTCGACGTAGTCGGCCGTCGTCGGCGGAAGATGAAGCGTCGTCGGACCGACATACGCAATGGTCTCGCCGTTGCGCGTCACCTCGAACAACGGGTTGCTCAAGCCGCCGAGCGGCGTTTGCCGGCGCAGCACGTGCAGCGTCGCGGCGCTGTTGTTCGTCAACGTATAGGCGATCTTGCCGCTGCCGACGTCGTTCTTGGCCGATGGCCCCGACAGCGCGACGTCGAGTCCGGCGGCGGCGGCCGTGCCGGCACCCAGTGCCAGCAAGACGAGTGCCGCAGTGATTTTCTTCATGGGGTTTCCTCTTGTCGATGGACGCCGCCCGGCCGGCGTGCGCCGTTGTCGCGACGCGGTCGAAGGCTATGTCCGCGAAGCGCATCGACGATAGGTACGAAACCCCCGTTTCGAACAATTTGCTGAATCTTCAAGACGTCCGAGGCGAAGAACCGCAGCCGGGAAACAGCCTTTCGCCGTCGCCGGCGAAAGGCTGTGCTGCGACGCCCGACGATCAGTTGCGTGCCGGCGTGTTCTCGGCGAAGTACTCGTGGCTGTCGGCGTTGTCGACGGCGCGCGACGGATTGCTCGTCGCCAGACTATGCGCGGCGGACTGGCCGTATGCCCAGTCGTCGGTGCCGGCCACGACGTTGAAGTGGCTCGTCTCGTGCACGATCGTGCCGGCCTTCGAATCGGTGCCGGTGGCCGGCGCCGACCAGAACGCGTTGCACAGGTACACCGTGTACGGCTGGTTCGGATACACGTACGCGTAGGCGCTGTCGTTGCAGTCGCAGCGGAACGTGAAAGGCTGCGAAGAAAGCGCGCTGTGGATGCTGTTGAAGTGATTGCGCGCGGTCGTATAGCGCGAGCTGTTGTACGCGCCGAACCACCACGTATAGCGGCTGCCCTGCGTACCGGCCGTCAGATAGCTCTTGGAGTTGTTCGCGTAGCTCGTCGCGCCGGTGCGGGCGCTCGCGATCTGGTTCTGGCGCGTCGTCGTGCAGCCGACGAAGCTGTTCGTCGCGGCGCGCACGCCCGCGCCGGCCTTGAAGTCGACGTCGTCGAACGCGTCGACCGCGGCATCGACGTAGATCGTCGCCACGCCCTTGCGATCGAAGTCGAGATAGCCGGCCGAGACGCCCGACTTGGCCGTCGCGTTGACTTCCTTGACGACGTCGCGTGCGTCGCGCGCGTAGCGCACTTCGAACTGGCCGCCGGCCCGCATGTCGTAGTACGCGGTCAGGTCGATCTCGGTCGCCAGCGTTTCGCCGGCCTTGAGCTCGACATAGTCCGCCGCGGTCGGCTCGGCGCGCTTGAACATCGGGCCGACGTAGTCGACCTTCTCGCCGTTGCGCGTCACTTCGAACAGCCGGCCGGTCATGCCGCCGACCGGCGTCTGCCAGCGCAGCACGTGCAGCGTCGCGCCGCTGGTATTCGTCAATGCGTAACTGATCTTGCCGCTGCCGTAATCCTTGGCCACCGGCGCGTCGAGCCTCAACTCCAGGCCCGCCGCCGAAACCGCACTTGCTCCACCCAATCCCAACATAGCCACAGCAAACCCTGCAAAGAGCTTTTGCATGTCATGTCCTCACGATGGATGACGCCGCCCCCCAGCGGCGGGCGTCGCGAGCGCAACGCCGCCGCCGAGCGTATGCGCACCGTTACCGCGCGGCAACCCCCCGTCGCGAGGCGGAGGCTGCTGCATCGCAACACACGTCGCCGCACGTCATGTCACACATTGCCACATACGCAACAAACTGTTGATTGTTGCGTTTTCACGTTTTCGGTACGGCGTTTTCCGCGATGATCGACGAGCGTATGCTGCCGGTGCGAGCGCGTTGTCGTTCTCGCGGCTCGTGCCGGCACACCCAAGTCCGTCCATACTTTGAGGAGCGTCACGATGAGCATGAGCAAGCGTCTCACCGCGGAATTTCTCGGCACGTTCTGGTTGGTATTCGGCGGTTGCGGCAGCGCGGTACTCGCCGCCGCCTTTCCGTCGCTCGGCATCGGATTCGCTGGCGTATCGCTCGCGTTCGGCCTCACGGTGCTGACGATGGCCTATGCGGTCGGACACATCTCTGGCGGCCACTTCAATCCGGCGGTGTCGCTGGGTCTTCTGGTCGGCGGACGTTTTCCGGCGAAGGATTTCGTACCGTACGTCGTCGCACAGGTGCTGGGCGGTCTCGCGGCCGGCGGCGTGCTGTACCTGATCGCGAGCGGCAAGGCGGGCTTCGACGTCAGCGCCGGTTTCGCGTCGAACGGATTCGGCGACCGCTCGCCGGGCGGCTATTCGCTGCAGGCCGCGGCGGTCGCGGAAATCGTTCTGACGGCGTTCTTCGTGATCGTGATCATGGGCGCGACCGACCGCCGCGCGCCGGCGGGCTTCGCGCCGATCGCGATCGGCCTCGCCCTGACGCTGATCCATCTCATCAGCATTCCGGTGACGAACACGTCGGTGAACCCGGCGCGCAGCACGGGCGTGGCGCTGTACGCGGGCGGCCCGGCGATCGCGCAGCTGTGGCTGTTCTGGCTGGCGCCGCTGGTGGGCGCGGCGATCGGCGGGGCGATCTACAAGAACCTGCTGGAAGAAAAGTAATCTTGTAGCAAAAGATAATTCAAGCGAACGTCGACGACGACGAAGAAGCGACGGCGGTTGCGGTTGCGGTTGCCGTTGCGGTTGCCGTTGCGGTTGCGGTTGCGGTTGCGGTTGCCGTTGCGGTTGCCGTTGCGGTTGCCGTTGCGGTTGCCGTTGCGGTTGCCGTTGCGGTTGCCGTTGCGGTTGCCGTTGCCGTTGCTTCTGGCGGCAGGAAGCCGCCCGCTCTACCCGGGGCCCCGTCGGCCGCGGCGAGATTGCGGAGGATCAGCCCGCGCAGCGGGTGCGCACAGGATGTGCGCAGTTCGTTGACGGGCCATGGATGGCCCATCAACGAACCCCGGAGCAAGCTCGCGGAGTCGGAGGGCAGGATGCCCGGAGACCGCGGCCGTCGGGGTGTCCTTTGGGGATGCAAGGGGAATTTGGACAAGCAAATTCCCTTGCCCGCTCGCGGCAGCGAGCGGAACGCTTTGTCTAAAGCCAGACAAAAACTACAAAGCGACAAGAAAAAGCTGGATCCCAGCGTTCGCTGGGATGACGAGCCAAAAGCAACGTCAAAGGCGCTCTTGGAGGGTGCAGGGAGGGGTTGGGCAAGCAACCTCTCCTTGCCCGCTCGCGGCAGCGAGCGGAACGCTTTGTCTAAAGCCAGACAAAAGCTACAAAGCGACAAGAAAAAGCTGGATCCCAGCGTTCGCTGGGATGACGAGCCAAAAGCAACGTCAAAGGCGCTCTTGGAGGGTGCAGGGAGGGGTTGGGCAAGCAACCTCTCCTTGCCCGCTCGCGGCAGCGAGCGGAACGCTTTGTCTAAAGTCAGACAAAAACTACAAAGCGACATGAAAAAGCTGGATCCCAGCGTTCGCTGGGATGACGAGCCAAAAGCAACGTCAAAGGCGCTCTTGGAGGGTGCAGGGAGGGGTTGGGCAAGCAACCTCTCCTTGCCCGCTCGCGGCAGCGAGCGGAACGCTCTGTCTAAAGCCAGACAAAAACTACAAAGCGACAAGAAAAAGCTGGATCCCAGCGTTCGCTGGGATGACGAGCAATGGCAAGATCAAGAGCTGGATCCCGGCCTTCGCCGGGATGACAAGCCTAAAAAAGACTAAGCCTGCGGCGCAGGCTGCCTGCGCGACAGAACGAGCAACACGATGCCGAGAACGATCAGCGGCGCAGACAACACCTGCCCCATCGTGACCCACCCGAACGCGAGATACCCGAGCTGCGCATCGGGCTCGCGCACGAATTCCACCGCGAAGCGGAACACCCCGTACAGCAGCGCGAACACGCCGGACACCGCATAGCGGCGGCGCGGCTTCGCCGAATACAGCCACAACACGACGAACAGCACGACGCCTTCGAGCAGCATTTCGTAGAGCTGCGTCGGATGCCGCGCTTGTCCGTTCAGCAGGCCCGCCTGATACATCGCCTTCAATTCTTCGGGCGTCTTGCCGAGGTGTTCGAGCGCCTTCGGGAAAATCACGCCCCACGACAGGTCGGTCTGCTTGCCCCACAGCTCGCCGCCGACGAAGTTGCCGAGGCGCCCGAGTCCGAGGCCGATCGGCACGAGCGGCGCGACGAAATCGACCGTATCGAAAAAATGGATATCGTTGCTGCGCGACCACCACCAGCCCGCGAACAGCACGCCGAGCAGGCCGCCGTGGAACGACATGCCGCCTTCCCACACGCGCAGGATCGACGCGGGATCGGCGACGATCTGCGAAGTGCCGTAGAACAGCATGTAGCCGAGGCGCCCGCCGACGACGACGCCGAGCATCACGTAGAAGATCAGGTCGGAATACTTCTCGACGCTGACCGGCAGCCGCCCGGCCGCCAGCCGGCGCTTGCCGAGCCACCAGCCGCCGAGAAAGCCGCCGAGGTACATGAGGCCGTACCAGTGCACCGCGACCGGCAGCGTGAACAGTCCGAAGACCGATACGTTGCCGAACGAAAAAGCCAGCGGATCGATGTCGTGGAAATAAGGCAAGGCGTTCACTCTTTCAGGAGCCGTCGCGCACCATACGCGACGGACGTTGCGTTACGCCGGCAGCACGCGGCAGATGAAACCCTTCAGGTACTCGGTTTCGACGATCGCCGGATGCACCGGATGGTCGGGCGACTGCTGCAGCTGCTCGAGCACCTGTACCTGCCGGTCGATGTGCCGCGCGGCCTGCTGCACGCTTTCGAGGAGCGCGGCGCGCGGCATGTGGTAGGAACACGAACAGGTCACGAGAATTCCCTCGCGCGAGAGAATCTGCATCGCCATTTCGTTGAGACGGCGATACGCGATGCGGCCTTCGGCGAAATCCTTCTTGCGCTTGACGAACGCGGGCGGGTCGAGAATCACGACGTCGAAGCGCTGGCGTTCTTCGCGCAGGCGCTTCAACTCGTCGAACGCGTCAGCCTTGACCGCCGTCACCTTGTCGGTCATGCCGTTGCGTTCGATGTTGCGGCGGATCGCGTCGACCGCACCGCCCGACACGTCGACGCAGACCACTTCGCTGGCCCCTTGCGCCGCGGCGCGCAGGCCCCAGCCGCCGAGGTAGCTGCACACGTCGAGCACGCGCTTGCCGGCGACGTAGCGCGCGAGGCGGTCGCGGTTCGCGTGTTGGTCGTAGAACCAGCCGGTCTTCTGGCCGCCGATAGGATCGCATTCGAATTCGAGGCCGCCCTCGCGCACCACGACCGGCGTCGGGAGTTCGCCGTAGCCGACGTCGGCATAGTCCGGCAGGTGTTCGAGCGCGCGGATTGACGCGTCGTTCTTCCACACGATCGCGGCGGGCTTGAGCACCTTGACGATCGCCTCGCTGATTTCGTCCTTCAACCGCTCCATGCCGGCCGTGGTCGTCTGGCCGACGATGACGTCGCCGAAGCGGTCAATCGTCAGGCCCGGCAGACCGTCGGATTCGCCGAACACGAGGCGGTAGTACGGCTCGTCGTACAGGCGCTCGCGCAGGCCCAGCGCCACGTTCAGACGATGCACGACGAGCGAGCGGTCGAGCGCGTGTTCGAGTCCGCGCACGACCAGGCGCGCGGCGATCAGCGAATTGGGATTGACGTAGCCGATGCCGATCGCCTTGCCGGCAGAATCCACAATCGCGCAAAGTTCACCCGGCTGAAAACCCGACAGCGGCGACCGCTTGACGTCGATTTCGTTGGAAAACACCCACAGATGCCCGGCGCGCAGGCGCGCGTCCTCGCCGCGTTTGAGAAACAGGGCGGGATAGTCGACGGCGTCGGTCATGGCGATTCCTCGGGCAGCGGCCGCGTAGTTTAGTCGCAAGCGGCCTGCGCGGACCGTAACGCAGGCAAAATGGGGCGAAAGGAGCACCGCCATGACCAACCGCCTCGCCGCCGCGACCAGCCCGTACCTGCGCCAGCACGCCGAAAACCCGGTCGACTGGCACCCGTGGGACGACGCGGCGCTCGCGCTCGCGCGGCAAACCGACCGCCCGATCCTGCTGTCGATCGGCTACGCCGCGTGCCACTGGTGCCATGTGATGGCGCACGAATGCTTCGAGGACGCCGCGACCGCGCGGGTCATGAACGACCTGTTCGTCAACATCAAGGTCGACCGCGAAGAGCGGCCGGACCTCGACAAGGTGTACCAGCTCGCGCATCAGGCGCTCGCCGGCCGCGGCGGCGGCTGGCCGCTGACGGTGTTCCTGACGCCCGACGACCACCTGCCGTTCTACGCCGGCACGTATTTTCCGCGCGAAGCCAAGCACGGCCTGCCGCCGTTCGCCTACGTTCTGCAGCAGGTGCGCGGCTTCTGGGACGGCCGGCGCGACCAGGTACGAGAGCAGAACCGTTCGCTCGCGCAGTTTCTCGACGAACAGGGCCGCGCCACGGCGAACGGCGACGCGCTCGACGCCGAGCCGATCCGCCGCGCGCTGGCGCACTGGGCGCACGAGTTCGACGCCGTCAACGGCGGGCGGCGCGGCGCACCGAAGTTTCCGCATGCCGGCGAGCTCGAACTCGCGCTGTCGCCGGCCGTTCGCAAACACCCCGATCTGCCCGCGCAGCCGCAGGCGGGCCACGCGATCGCGACCCTGCAGGCGATGGCGACGCGCGGCCTGTACGACCATCTCGGCGGCGGATTCTTCCGCTACGCGGTCGATGCGCGCTGGGAGATCCCGCATTTCGAGAAGATGCTGTACGACAACGCGCAGTTGCTGTCGGTCTACGCGCACGAGGGACTCGACGGCGCGAGCGACGAGGCGCGCCGGACGTTCTCGGGCGCAGCCGACGGCATCGTCGGCTGGCTCGTCCGCGAAATGCGGGCGCCGGGCGGCGCGTTCTTCTCGACGCTCGACGCCGATTCCGAAGGCGAGGAAGGCCGCTACTACGTCTGGCAGCGCGAGGACGTGCGCGCGCTGCTCGACCCCGACGCGTGGGCCGTCGCCGAACGGCACTACGGCCTCGACCGCGCGCCGAACTTCGAGCATCACGCCTGGCACCTGACGGCCGAGGAAACCCTCGACGACATCGCCGCGGCATTGTCGCTGACGCGCGATGAAGTCGACGAACGCATCGAACGCGCGCGCCACGCGCTTTTCGACGAGCGACAGAAACGCGTTCGGCCCGGCCTCGACGACAAGATTCTCACGAGCTGGAACGCGCTGCTCTGCGCCGCGCTCGCGCGCGCGGCGCGTCGATTCCGGTTCTTCGCGGCGGAATGGCAACGGTACGCCGACGACACGCTGCGTTTTATCCATCGCCACTTATGGATCGACGGACGCCTGTACGCCTGTCACGCCGGCGGCCGCGCGCAGTTTCCGGCGTATCTCGACGACTACGCGTTTGCGCTCGACGCGCTCGTCGAATCGCTGCAGAGCCGCTACGACGCGGGCGACCTCGCCTGGGCGATGCAGCTCGCCGATGCCCTGCTCGAACGCTTCGAGGACGTTGAACACGGCGGCTTCTTCTTCACCGCGCACGACCACGAGGCGCTCATACAACGGCCTAAACCGTGGGTCGACGAGTCGACGCCGTCGGGCAACGGCGTCGCGGCGCGCGCGTTGCTGCGCCTGGGCCATCTAGTCGGCGAGACGCGCTGGCTCGACGCGGCTGAACGCACGCTGCGCGCGGCGTCCGGCACGCTCGATGCGTTTCCGCACGCGTGCGCGACGCTGCTGCTCGCGCTCGACGAATACCTCGCACCGCGCGCGCATGTCGTCGTGCGCTGCGAGCCCGGCGACGAGGGCCCTTGGCGCGACGCCGTCGAGGGGCGCGACGTGCTGATGTATCCGATTCCGAGCGGTGCGACCGGTCTGCCCGGCGTGCTCGGCGCGCAGGCGGCGCCGCTCGGCGGCGTCGCGTATCTGTGTCGCGGGCTGACCTGCGGGCCGCCGATCTACACCGCGAACGCGCTGCGCGACGAACTGCCGGGTTAATCCTGAGCTTGTGCCTGCTCGCGCCGCAGGCGCTTGCGCTCGATGCGCTTGGCGCGCCAGCGCGGATTGGCGAGCGTGTTGAGCGTTTCGACGAGCCCCGAGAACGCCATCGCGAAGTACAGGTAGCCGCGCGGGATGTGCATGCCGAGGCCGTCGCCGACGAGCGCGACGCCGACGAGGATCAGGAACGAAAGCGCCAGCATCTTCACCGTGCGATGGCGCTCGATGAACTCGCCGATCGGCGTCGACGCGAAGATCATCACGACGACCGCGAGCACGATCGCGGCGATCATCACGCCGATGTTGTCGACCATGCCGACCGCGGTGATGACCGAGTCGAGCGAAAACACGATGTCGATGACGGCGATCTGCACCACGATCCAGCCGAACGCGGCGGGCACGAGGCTCGCGGCGGGCGCGGCTTCTTCGCCGGCGGACTCGACCGCGTTGTGGATTTCCATCGTGCCCTTGACGAGCAGGAACAGGCCGCCGCCGACGAGCACGAGGTCGCGTATCGAGATTTCGTTGCCGAGCACGCTGAACAGCGTGTCGTTCATGCGCGAGAGGTACGCGAGCGACACGAGCAGCCCGATGCGGGTGATGCACGCGAGCGCAAGGCCGATGCGGCGCGCGGCGGGCCGGCGTTCGGCCGGCAGGCGCGCGACGGCGATCGAGATGAACACGAGATTGTCGACGCCGAGCACGATCTCGAGCGTCGAGAGCGTCGCCAGCGCAATCCAGATCTGCGGGTCGAGCATCCAGTCCATCGGGTTCTCGCGTCAGCCTTCCTTGGATATAGAGACAGTGCCGGCGAATGCTACCGGTGCGACCAGAGAATCAGGCCCCAGCACATGACGACGTTCATCATGAGCAGGAACACGGCGGCCGACCCCATGTCCTTGGCGCGCCCGGCGAGCTCGTGGAACTCGGGGCTGACCTTGTCGACGACGGCCTCGACGGCGGAATTGAGCAGTTCGGCGGACAGGACGAGAAGGAGACTGCCGACGAGGATCGCCTTCTCGATCGCGCCGCGGCCGAGGTACAGGCCGAGCGGCGCGAAGATCACGAGGAGGTACACCTCGAGGCGAAACGACGCCTCGAAGGTCCAGCCGGCGCGCAGGCCTTTCATCGACCAGAGAAACGCTTTGTAGATCTGGCGCGGACCGCGCGGTTCGGTGCTGGGCATCGGGGTGCCTTGTTCTTGTCGCCTGGTTCGAAGCCCTCTCCCTCAAGCGCACTTGGGGGAGAGGGTTGGGTGAGGGGGCGACGCCAGGCCACTCGTTGCGCTCGACGCAGCCGACGCACCGCCCCCTCACCCCGACCCTCTCCCTCGCGCAAGCGCGAGGGAGAGGGAGTGTTCCGCGACGCGGGGGGCGTTATGCCGCCTCGCGCTTGCCTTCCTGCAAATTCGCACCGTAAGCCAGATCGAGTTCCTTCGCCGCCTTGACGTCGTCGAGGCGCCGCACCGGCATCGTCAGCGGCGCATCCTTCATCGCCTGCGGATTCGACGCGGCCAGCTTGATCAGGTCGGTCATCACGTCGACGAAGTCGTCGAGCGTTTCCTTGCTCTCGGTTTCGGTCGGCTCGATCAGCAGGCACTCGGGCACGAGCAGCGGGAAGTAGTTCGTCGGCGCGTGGATGTTGCGATCGAGCAGCGATTTGGAGAAATCGAGCGCCGTGACGCCGTTTTCCTTCTTCTGCCGCGCCACCGTCACGATGAACTCGTGGCTCGCGCGGCGCTCGGGATACGCAAGGTCGTAGCCGGCCGCGGCCAGACGCTTGGCGAGGTAGTTCGCGTTCAGCGTCGCGTACTCGGCGACGCGGCGCATGCCTTCGCGGCCGAGCATGCGCGCGTAGACGTAGGCGCGGATCAGCACGCCCGCGTTGCCGGCGAAGCTCGTCAGACGGCCGATCGACAGCGGACGATCCTTCTTGCGCACCCAGCCGTAGCGGCCGTCGTCGCGCTTTTCGATCATCGGAATCGGCAGGAACGGCTTCAGGCGCTCGGACACGCCGACCGCACCGGCGCCCGGACCGCCGCCGCCGTGCGGCGTCGAGAACGTCTTGTGCAGGTTCATGTGGATCGCGTCGAAGCCCATGTCGCCCGGACGCACCTTGCCGAGAATCGCGTTGAGGTTCGCGCCGTCGTAATACAGCAGGCCGCCGGCCTCGTGCACCAGCTTGGCAATTTCCACAATGCGGCGCTCGAACACGCCGATCGTCGACGGGTTGGTCAGCATGATGCCGGCGGTCTTCGGGCCGAGCACCTTCTTCAGCGCCTCGATGTCGACGTCGCCGTTGGCGAGCGTCGGGATTTCGCGCACGCTGCAGCCGCACATCGTCGCGGTGGCCGGATTCGTGCCGTGCGCGGCGTCGGGCACGATGATTTCGGTGCGCTCGTTGTCGCCGCGGTGGCGGTGGTACGCCATGATCATCGCGATGCCGGCGAATTCGCCCTGCGCGCCGGCCATCGGCGAGAGCGATACGCCGCCCTTCATGCCGGTGACGTCGGCGAGCATTTCCTGCAGCTCGTACATGCACGCGAGGAAGCCCTGGCTCAGGCTTTCCGGCGCGTACGGATGGCGGCCCGCGAACGGATCGAGCATAGCCAGCGTATTGCACGCGCGCGGGTTGTATTTCATCGTGCACGAGCCGAGCGGATAGAACTGCGTGTCGATCGAGAAGTTCTTGCGCGACAGGTTCGTGTAGTGCCGCAGCGCCTGCAGCTCGGACACTTCCGGCAGGCCGATCGGCGTCTTGCGGCGCAGCGAATCGGGAAGATCGGAAGGAACGGCGCGTTCGGCGGGAATCTGGGCGGCCGCGACGCGGCCCGGCTGCGAAAGCTCGAAAATCAGCATGACTGACGCCAGGTTGGGGCGGGAAAGCGCCGTATGATGCCACAAAGCCCTGGCCGCGATCAGGGCATAAAGCCGCGTCGCGGCGGCCTTCGCCGGCAAATCCCGCCCTACTTCGCCGGCCGGCGCAGCACCGGTTCGAGCAGCGCGCGCCACAGCGCGTAGCCGTCGGCGTTCAGGTGCAGGCCGTCAGGGCCGAAGAGTTCAGTGCGCGGCGTGCCGTCGGCCCCGAGCATCGGCGCGAACACGTCGACGAAAAAAAGCCCCGCGTCGCGTTCGGCGTAGCGGCGTATCCGTTCGTTCGCGTCGCGCGCGGCGCCCGTCAGCGCCGCGCGCGCGGGGCTCGGCTTGATCGCGACGAACGCGATCTTCTGCGCCGGCCGATCGCGCCGCACGCGCGCGACGAACGCGACGTAATCGTCGAACACCTGCCGCGCGGTGTGCCCGGCCGCGAGATCGTTGTCGCCCGCGTAGAGCACGACGAGCGACGGCACGTACGGTATGACGATGCGGTCGGCGTAGCGCGTCGCGTCGGCGAGCGTCGAACCGCCGAAGCCGCGTTTGACGATGTGGACGAATGGAAAATCGCGCTCGAGCGTGTCCCAGAAGCGGATCGACGACGAACCGACGAACACGACGCCGCCCGGCGCCGGCATTGCCGCGCGATCGGCCGCGACGAAGCGCGCGATGTCGTCGGCGAACGATTCGACCGGCGCGTCGGCGAACGCCGCCATGCTCGCGAGCGCGAACACGAACGCGGCGAGGAAGCTACGCATCGATGCGCTTGCCGTCGCGCGGATCGAAGTAATGCAGGCGCGCTGGATCGATCGCGAACTCCACGCGGCTGCCGACCTCGGGCGCGAACCGCGGCGGCACGCGCGCGACGAGCGGCTGGCCGTCGAGATCGAGATTCAGAAAGCACTCGTTGCCGACCGGCTCGACGAGTTCGAGCGTCGCGGCGATGCGCGCGCCGGGCGGTGCGCCTTCGGTCGGTTCGAGGTCTTCCGGGCGCACGCCGACGACCACGTCGGCGCCGTCCGGCAACGGCACATCGGCGAGCGGCAACGATGCGGTGCGCAGATCGACGCGCGCGGCGCCGTTGCGCACGACGCGTCCGCGCAGGAGGTTCATCGCGGGGCTGCCGAGAAAACCCGCGACGAACAGGTTCGCCGGTTTTTCGTAGATGCGCATCGGCGTGTCGATCTGCTGCACGTGCCCGTCGCTCATGACGACGATGCGATGGCCGAGCGTCATCGCTTCGACCTGGTCGTGCGTGACGTAGACCATCGTGGCGCCGAGCGTGCGGTGCAGCCGCGCGATCTCGACGCGCATCGCCAGACGCAGCTTCGCGTCGAGGTTCGACAGCGGCTCGTCGAGCAGAAACACCTTCGGCTGGCGCACGAGCGCACGGCCGACCGCGACGCGCTGGCGCTGCCCGCCCGACAGCTCGGCGGGACGCAGCTTCAGCAGCGCCTCGATGCCGAGCATGCGCGCGGCGTCGCCGACGCGGCGGTCGATCTCGGCACGCGGAGTACGGCGCAACTTCATGCCGAACGCGAGGTTTTCGGCGACGGTCATATGCGGATACAGCGCGTAGTTCTGAAACACCATCGCGATGTCGCGATCGCGCGGCGCGAGATCGTTGACGCGGGTGCCCGCGATCGCGAGGTCGCCGGCGGTAATCGATTCGAGGCCGGCGATCATGCGCAGCAGCGTCGACTTGCCGCACCCTGACGGGCCGACGAGCACGACGAGTTCCCCGGCGGCGATCTCGAAACTCGCACTCGCGACGGCTACTCGGCCGTTTTCGTATACTTTGCGCACGTTGTGCAAACTGACGTTTGACACGGGGTGTGATCCTCGTCGGCTCTCGCTCGTTGTTCGTTGCTTTTTGCCGTCATCCCAGCGAAAGCTGGGATCCAGCTTTTGACTCGCTTTTGCTCGTCATCCCGGCGAAGGCCGGGATCCAGCTCTCGACGCTGGTTTTTCGCCGTTACTCCAACCCGCGTCGCTCTCGTCGTTGACGGCCGCTTCGTCTTTTGCACAAGGCCTTCGACAAAGCGTTTCGCCCGCCTGCCGGCGGCCGAGTCACTTTCTTCGACTGGCCGAAGAAAGTAACCAAAGAAGGCCACCCCAACTGCCGCGCCCCTCCGGGCATCCTGCCCTCCAGGGACCGCAAGCGCCCGGCGGGGTCCGCCGATGGTCCATCCATGGACCACGACGGACGACGCACATCCGTGTGCGTCCCCTGCGGGCCTGATCGCCGGTCACTTGCTCGCGGCAGATGGGGCCCCGGGGAAAGCGGGCGGCTTCCTGCCGCCAGAAACAACCGCAACCGCCAAAGCCAAAGCCGGAGCCAAAGCCCGAGCCCGAGCCGGAGCCGGAGCCGGAGCCGGAGCCTGCGCCCGCAATTTTCATCGCTTTCGCACGCCGCCCGCCCTTCACACTTCTTCGCGTTCCCTTCCGCCAACCGCTGCGATATGCTCAATGTAATCGTTTTCATCGCCCCAAGGCCAGCACCGCAATGAGCGCACCGATCCGGTTTCCGAGCGATTTCCTCTGGGGTTGTGCGACCTCGGCTTATCAGATCGAAGGCTCGCCCCTCGCCGACGGCGCCGGCCCCTCGATCTGGCACCGCTTCACCCGCACTCCCGGCCTCACCCGCGACGGCGAGAACGGCGACATCGCCAGCGATCACTACCGCCGCTACAAGGACGACGTCGCATTGATGCGTCGCCTCGGCTTGAACTCGTATCGTTTTTCGATCGCCTGGGCTCGCGTGCTGCCGGAGGGCAAGGGCCGCGTCAATCCGGCCGGCCTCGCGTTCTACGATCGCCTCGTCGACGAACTGCTCGCCGCCGGCATCGCGCCGAACGTCACGCTGTATCACTGGGACCTGCCCGCCGCGCTCGACGACCGCGGCGGCTGGCTCACCCCCGACATCGCCGACTGGTTCGCCGACTACGCACAGGTCGTCTACCGCAAGCTCGACGATCGCGTGAAGATGTGGGCCACGTTGAACGAACCCTGGGTCGTCACCGACGGCGGCTATCTGCACGGCGCGCTCGCACCGGGCCACAAGAATTTCTACGAAGCGCCGCTCGCCTCGCATCACCTCATGCGCGCGCACGGCAAGGCCGTGCAGGCGTATCGCGCCGAGGGCAAGCACAAGATCGGCCTCGTCGTGAACATCGAACCGAAGTACCCGGCGTCGCAGTCGCCCGAAGACCTCGCCGCCACGCAGCGCGCCGACGCGTACATGAACCGCCAGTACCTCGACCCCGCGCTGCTCGGCAGCTATCCGCCGGAACTGAAAGACATCTTCGGCGAAGCCTGGCCCGACTGGCCGGCGGAAGATTTCGCGCTGATCAAACAGCCGCTCGACTTCATCGGTTTGAACTACTACACCCGCAACGTCACGCGGCACGACGAGGCGAACTGGCCGCTGCGCGCGAGCGGCGTGAAGCAGGCGGGCGCCACCTACAGCGAAACCGGCTGGGAGGTGTACGCGCAAGGGCTCACCGACACGCTCGCGTGGATCCGCGACCGCTACGGCAATCCGGAAATCTACGTCACCGAGAACGGTTCTGCGTTCTACGATCCGCCGGTCGCCGAGGACGGCGCGATCGACGATCCCCTACGCGTGAGCTACCTCAAGAAGCACCTGCGCGCCGTGCACGCCGCGATCGAGGCCGGCTGCAATCTGCGCGGCTACTACGCGTGGTCGCTGCTCGACAATTTCGAGTGGTCGCTCGGCTATTCCAAGCGCTTCGGCATCGTGCACGTCGACTACGCGACACAGCAACGCACGATCAAGGCCAGCGGAAAACTCTACGCCGAAGTCATCGCCTCGCACGGC
This sequence comes from Tahibacter soli, assembly GCF_025717065.2. Taxonomy (GTDB): domain Bacteria; phylum Pseudomonadota; class Gammaproteobacteria; order Xanthomonadales; family Rhodanobacteraceae; genus Tahibacter; species Tahibacter soli. Next base: position 806,259 of record NZ_JAOVZO020000020.1, read on the forward strand.
GCGGTGCTCGACGGTCAATAGCCGGCTATCCTAGGCGCTTTGCCGATCGGGGGATTCATGGATCGCGCCTTGCCCGAGTTGATCAAGCCTGATTCGATCAGGCCCGTGCTCCTCGCCGACATCGGCGGAACGAACCTGCGCTTCGCCCTCGGCGAAGGACCGTCGCAGCCGCTGCGCGCCGACAGCATCCGCCGCTACCGCGCCGCCGATCACGGCTCGCTCGGTGAAGCGGCGGCACGCTACGTCGACGAACTCGCCGTGCAGCCGCACGCCGGCGTGTTCGCGGTAGCCGGGCGCGTCGACGCCGGCGAGGTGAAGATCACGAACCTGCCGTGGACCGTGTCGGCGCAGGCCGTCGCGAAGCAGCTGTCGCTCGCGTCGGTGCGTCTCGTCAACGACTTCGCCGCGCAAAGCCGCTGCCTGCCGCTGCTGACGTCCGACGATCTCGAAGTCATCGGCAGCGTACCGGCGCCGTCGCTCGCCGGCGGCGCGGCACGCACGGTCGCCGTGGCCGGCCCCGGCACGGGGCTCGGCGTCGGCGCGCTGCTGATGCGCGACGGCCGCGCGATCGAACTCGAAACCGAAGGCGGGCACCTGAGCTTCGCACCGGGTTCCGACGAGGAAGTGGCCGTGCTCGCGCGGCTACGTGCGCGCTTCGGCCGCGTGTCGAACGAGCGCGTCGTCTGCGGCAACGGGCTGTACAACCTTTACGTCGCGTTGTGCGAAATCGCCGGCGAGACACCGCGCGCGCAGAACCAGGAAGCCGTGAGCCTCGCCGCGACCGACGGCGGCGACGCGCACGCGGTACGCGCGGTGGAACTCTTCTGCGAAATCTTCGGCGCGATCTGCGGCGACCTCGTGTTCGCGTTCGGCGCGTGGGACGGCGTGTATCTCACCGGCGGACTGCTCGAACCGATGCTGCCGTGGATACGCCGCGGCGGCTTCCGCCGTCGCTTTGAAGACAAGGGCCGTTTTTCGCCGACGATGGCGAAGATCCCGACGCTCGCGATCACGCACCCGCACACGGGGCTGCTCGGCGCGGCGGCGATCGCGCTGGACGGCTAGCGGCGCTCGACGGTCACTGTCGCCGGCACGCGGGGAATCGCGAGTTCCCCGTCGCGCCACCGCGCGACGCGTCCGTCGATCGTGGTGCGGCCCGGCGCACCGTCTTCCGGCCACACGAGGCGTATTCCACCGGGCGCCGAAAATCCGGTGTCACGCACGACGAGGACGATCGCGTCGGCGTCTCGCTCGAGTGCGTAACTGAGAATGCCGTACGGCGTGCGCAACCCGTCGATCGCGACGCCGTCGCCGTCGAGCCAGTCGGCCGGCACGCCGGCGGCGATCACCATCGCCTGGTCCTCGCTGCGCTCGTACGCGAACAGGTCGAGCGCCGCGCGCAGGAAATCCGACGCGACCCACGCGTGCGGCATGTCGCCGATGAAGCGCACTTCGCGCGGATCGCGGCCGACGACTTCGGCCCACTGATTCCACGCCGTCGGCCGGCGGTCGCGCATGAAGAAGTCGATGGCTTCCGTCGCGCGCTTGCGCCAGCCCAGTCGCACGAACGTGCCCACTGTTCGCCACTCGTACGGCGTGTAGTCGTTCCAGGCTTTCGCGCCGTCGCGGCGCGCGACGAATTCGCGCCAGTAGCGCTCGAACGTGTTGCGCAGCAGGTCCTGCGGCAATGCGCGCTGTTCGCCGGCCGGCGCGAGCGCGATCGTCGTCGAGGTCGCGTCGAAATCGCCGAGTTCGGCCGCGCCGGGGATGAAATCGATGCCGTGCCGCGCCGTCGCCGCACGGATCGACGCGTGCAGGTCGTCGCGAAATTCGTCGCGCGAACGCGCGATCGCCGCGGCGTCGCGGCCGAGCGCGAGCGCCGCGTTCGCGGCGTCCTTGTAGCCGGTCAGCGCCCAGAAGTCGTCCCAGTACGAATGCATCGGCTTCGCCGAATAGCCTTCGTGGCTGATCGACGCCGGCATCAGGCCGTACAGCGCGCGGCGTTCGGGCGTGCGGTTTTGTTCGCCTTGTTCACTGCGCCGCAACGTATCCATATACGCGACGGCGGCTTCGATGCGCGGCCACGTCGCCGCGAGCAGCGCCTTGTCGCCGCCGTAGCGGTAGACGAGCCAGGCCAGGTGGACGAGTTCGCCGTGACTGTCGTTCTCGGGCACGGGATCGGCGCCGCGCGCGTCGACGCAGCACGGCACCTTGCCGTTCCTGAACTGGTACGGCGCGTACCAGTCGAGGTATTCGCGCGCGACCTGCGTATCGCCGAGTCGCAGCAGGCCTTCGGCGATCATCGCGCCGTCGCGTATCCACGAGCGCGCGTACGAGCGCGTACCGGGCCGCAGCATCGGGCCGTCGCGCGAGATCAGGATGTGCGCGAGCGCCGTGCGTACGCTGTCGGCCAGCGCGCGCCCGGCCGGCGGCACCGCGATGCGCACGCGATCGAGCGTCGCGCGCCACCGCGCCGCGACGCGTTCGCGTTCGGCGGCGAGCCACGCGGGCGCGTCGGTCGTTTCGATACGCGGCGGCGCGCCGATCAGCGGCGCGGCGAAGCCGACCGTGCGCGATTCGCCCGGCGCGAGTTCGAACGTGTGGAGAAATGCGCCCGAGGCGAAGCCGGTGGGATCGTCGACGCGTTGCGCCGCCGGTCGCGGCGTTTCGGCGAGCCGCGACGTCGCCATGCCGGCGTCGTAGCCGCTCGCGAAGAACGCGTCCGGCGCCACGAGCGGTCGCAGGCGCTCGCGGCCGTCGACGGCCAGCGCGCGTCCGTCCCACGCGAGCGAGCGGATCGGCGCGACGCCGCCCGGCGTCGACAGGAACTGCGCCGGCGGATTGACCTGGAACGGCCGCACCGCGAGCGCGAGCGTCAGGCGCCGAGGGCGTTCGGACGAATTGCGCAACGTGTAGCTCGCGACGAGGTTCGCGGCGTTCGCGTCGCCGCTCGCGAAAGCGCCGACGTCGAGGTCGAAGCCGTCGCCGCGCCAGATCGCGTGCGGCAAAGGCAGATAGCCGTCGTCGAGCGTGTGCGCGATGCGCACGTCGGCCCAGCTCGCGACGTGCGCGCCGTCGAGCACGAACGGCTCTACCGAGAGGCCGCCGCGCGAAAGTTCGATCGCGCCGTCTTCGCCGAACAGGCCAGAATCGCGACCGCCGTCGACGCCGACGAGCGTCCAGTACGACTGCTCGCCGGAAAATCCGCGCGGATAGCGGCCGCGCGGCTCGCGCTTGGCGAGCGCCTGGAAGAACGCGTTCGGGTTCGCGCCGAACGCGAGGTCTTCGACCGCGACGTCGCGCAGGCCGAACGTCGCGCCCTGCCCGGCCAGCAGCCGCAATCGGACGAGCCGCGCTTCCGACTCGGTCAGCAGCAGCGCGTCGTCGCCGCCGTCGCCGCCTTTCACTTCTCGCAGCGTTCTCCACGTTTTCGCATCGTCCGAGACCTCGACCGCGTAGCGCGTCGCCGCCTGGTCCGGCGCCCAGCGCAAAGTGAGCCCGCCGAATTCGCGCACGCGGCCGAAGTCGAGCAGGAGCTGCACCTCGCGGCTCGTAACGGCACGCCAGGCCGAGGCCGTATCGCCGTCGACCGCGAACGTCGCCGGCGCGCCGCGCAGCGACGACGACGCGCTCGCCGTCGGCGTGCCGAACGGCAGCGGCGGATCGCGCTCGCGCAAGGTCAGCGCATCGACGCAGAACTCGCCCGCGCCGCCCTGATTCGCGTAGATCGTGAATTCGACGCTGTCGCTGCGCACGAGCGTCTTGTCCTTCGCCGGCCCCCACGCGAACGCGATCTGCCGCCGCTTGTAGCGCACCGGCTGCCAGTCGGCCGCAAACGTCGTGTTCGGCCGCTCGACCCACCAGACGTTCTCGCCGCTCGCATCGGCGAGCTTGAACTGGAACGCGTTCGGCGGGCCTTTGCCGCGCACGCGGAAGTCGAATTCGTAGTCGTGCGGATAGTCGATCGCGAGCGCGCGCCGGATGCCGGCGTAACCCGAAACGCCGTTGAAGTCGTACGCGAGGCACAACGCGCCGTCGGCGCGACGCAGCGTCGCGCTCACCTGGTCCGACGCGACGGCCTGCCACGCCGACGTATCGGCGAAATCGTCGAGCACGCGCGCCTCGTGCGCGCCCGCGGCGCCGGCAACGAGAAGCGCGAGCGCGGCAAGCACGCCCTTCATCCTTTCACGCCGCCGAGCATCAGGCCTTGCAGGTAGTGCCGCTGCAGCGCGAGGAACAGAAGGAGCACCGGCAGCACCGTGACGACCGCGCCGGCCATCATGAGTTCGTTGTCCTGCACGTGCTCGCGCGACAGCGACGCGAGCGCGACCGGCATCGTCTGCTGCGCATCGCCGCTCAGCACGATCAGCGGCCACATGAAATCGTTCCAGCACGTGAGAAACGTGAGGATCGCGAGCGTCGCGATAATGGGCCGCAAGAGCGGCAGCACGATCGAGAAGAAGATGCGCCATTCGCCGGCGCCGTCGATGCGCGCGGCTTCGATGAGTTCGTCCGGTATCGAGCGCGCGTACTGCCGCACGAGAAAAACGCCGAACACCGACGCGAGCGACGGCACGATCACGCCCCAGTACGTGTTGACGAGGCCGAGGCTCTTCATCATGAGAAACAGCGGCATCATCGCGACCTGCAGCGGAATCACGAGCGCGCCGAGCAGACCGCGGAACAGGGCGTCGCGGCCGGCGAAGCGCAGCTTCGCGAACGCGTAGCCGGCCGCGAGGTTGAACAGCAGCGACAGTGCGGTGACGGCACCCGCGAGCAGCAGGCTGTTGACGAGATGTCGGCCGACGCCGAGCACGGTGAAGAGTTCCACATAGTTCGCAAGCGTCGGCCGCGTGGGCACGAGCGGCGGCGGAAAAGCGGCCGCTTCTCCGCGCGTCATGAACGACACCGACAGCATCCACGCGAGCGGTGCGAGCGTCAGCGCGGTCGCGCCGATCAGCGCGCCGTTGACGAGCCAGCGCGACGCGCCTTGACTTGATTGGCGCCAACTCATGCGGCGCGACTCCCGCGCGCGAAGCGCAGCAGCCCCGCGGTGACCGCGAGTATCAGCGCGAACAGCAGGAACGCGATGGCGGAGGCGCGTCCGAGATTCCACCAGCGGAAGCCTTCCTCGTACATGTAGTACAGCACGCTCGTCGTGCTGCGTAGCGGCCCGCCGCGCGTCATCACGTACGGTTCGGCGAACAATTGGAAATAGCCCGCGACCGTGATGATCGCGACCAGCAGCAAGGTCGGCGCCAGCATCGGCAACGTGACGTGGCGCAGGCGCTGCCACGCCGACGCGCCGTCGATGCGCGCGGCCTCGTACAGCTCGCCCGGTATCGCCTGCAGACCGGCCAGCAGGATGATCATGTTGTAGCCGAAGTTCTTCCACACGGCGAACAGGATGATCGTCGGCATCGACCAGTTCGCGTCGCCGAGCCAGTCGATCGCGCCGAAGCCGAGCGACGTGAGCGCGTAGTTCACGAGCCCATATTGCGTGTTGAAGAGATAGCGCCAGATCACCGCGACCGCGACGACGGTCGTCACGACCGGCGCGAACAGCGCGGTACGGAAGAAGCCCTTGAACCGCGCGAGCTTCGAATCGAGCAGCAGCGCCGTGCCGAGCGAAACGAGCATCGACAGCGGCACGCCGACGCCGACGAAGTACAGCGTGTTGGCGAGCGCTTCCCAGAACAGCGGCGTGTGCAACGTGTCGATGTAGTTGCGCAAACCCGTGAAGCGCAGGTTCGACGTGTCGGCGAGCGCGTACAGGTCGAAGTCGGTCAGGCTCAGCAGCAGCGCCGCGATCACCGGCAGCACGAAGAACAGGCCGATCACGGCGAGCGCCGGCGCTACGAACGTCCAGGCGACGCGCTCGACCTTCACGGCTTGGGCGCCTGCCGCGCGAGCATCCAGCGGCGCTTTTCGAGGATCGCGTCGACCTGCGCGTCGAGCGCGGCGACGCCTTCGTCGAACGGCAGGCCGCCGCGCACGACGCGCTCGGCGGTCAGCTGCATCGTGTTCGCGATGCGCTCCCACTCCGGCACTTTCGGCGCCGGTCGCACGCTTTCGAGCTGTTCGCGAAACGCGTGCGCGAGCGTGTCGCCGGCGAGCTGCGGATCGGCCCACACGCTGCGGCGCGGCGGCAGGTCGCCGGTCAGCGCGTGCAGGCGCAGCTGCGCCTCGCGCCGCGACAGGTATTCGACGAACTGCCACGCAGCCGCCTTGCGTTTCGACTGCGCGAACAGCACGAGGCTCGTGCCGCCGCCGACCCCGACGCCAGCGCCGTCCGGCCCAGGCAGCGGCGCGGTGCGCAATTCGGCCAGCGCCTCCGGCGGCAGTCGCTTCTTGAACTCGACGATGTTCCACGGCCCCGAAATGTAAAAGGTATAAAAACCCCGCCCGAGCTCGAACCACACGTTGGCGATCTGCGTGTCGCTCATCGGCGGCGCCCACGTCTCGCGGAACATCTCGACGTAGAACGCGAGCGCACGGCGAAAGCCGGTGCTGTCGAAATTGCCGCGCGTGCCGTGTTCGGCGAGCAGCGGATCGGACTGCTGTATCGCAAGGCCCAGCAGCGGCTCGAATTCGTCGAGCGGCAGCAGAACCGCGTACTTGTCGGCGCCGGCATTGCGCTTGATCGCGGCGAGCATGCGGCGCCACTCGTCCCAGGTTCGCGGCGGCGCATCGAAGCCGGCCGCGGCGAGCAGGTCGCGCCGGTAGAACAACAATCGCGTGTCGACGTACCACGGCACGCCGAGCAGACGCTCGTCGACGACGTTCGTATCCCAGATGCCCGGGAAGTAGTCCGACGCGTCGACGACGCCGGATTTCGCGACGTAGGCATCGAGCGGTTCGAGCGCGCCGAGCGCGGCGAATTCCGGCAGCCAGGTATTGCCGAGTTGGCACAGGTCCGGCAGCGAATCGCCGGCGAACGCAGTCAGGAGTTTCTCGTGCGCGGCGGTCCACGGCAGTTTCTGCAGATCGATGCGGACGCCGGGATGCGTGCGTTCGAAGTCGGCGATCAGCTCGCCGACGACTTCCGCCTCGCGGCCCATCGCCCAGAAGCGAACGACGGTCGCATCGTCGGAACGCCCGCAACCGGCAAGGCCCAACGTGACCAGGCACGCGACGGCGAAGCGGCGCGCGAACGCGGCGATCACGGCTTGCCCGCGGTGTCGGCGTCGAGCCAGCCGCCCGCGAAGCCCGCGCGTTCGAGCCCGCGCCGGATATGCGGATTCTTGCGCATCACGCGCCAGACGAAGCCGTTGCGGTGATTTTCGATCATCGCGACGATCGGCCCCTGGTCGATGCCGAGCCAGTCGTCGGCCACCCAGCCGAAGCCTTCGACCTGCTTGCCGTACTTGAGCGGCGGCGAGGCATACGTGTAGCTCGGATTGAACGCGTCGAGAAATCCATAGGTGGAATAGATCGTCTTGCCGTAGCGATCGTACATCGCCTGGATCGCGGGCTTGACGATCTCCGGCGCGAACGGCAGCGACGAGACGGCCGCGGTCGGCGCGATCGTACCGTCGTCGTACGCGTCGACGAGGCCCGCGCCGCGCGCCGAGTAGTGGCGAAATTCGCGGATCTGTCCGTTGTACGGCTGCTTGACGCCTTGCGGGCCGTCGCTCGCGGTGAGTCCCCAGACGTCGGCGCCGTAGCCCGCCCAGCCCATCGGATTCTCGATCGCGTACGCGCGCTGCGACAGCGTCGCGCGGCGGCTGTTCTCGAAATAGTCGATGCCCTTGCCGCGCATGTAGACGTCGCGGATGCCGCGAAAGTCGATCCACACGTGGGAATACTGATGGCCGAACAGCGGCCCGAAGCCCAAGTGTTCCTGACCGTAGAACGTGCCCCACGAACGCGCGTAGCCGCTCGTCCAGGCGCTCCACGCCTCGGCGCCGATCGGATGCGTCGGCGAGCCGAGCGCGAGCACGTAGACGAGCATCGCCTCGTTGTAGCCTTTCCAGTCGTGCTGGATGAAGCCGCGAAACGGATACCAGCCCATCGAGATCAGCGGCGGGCGCACCTGCAGCCACGGCCATTCGACACGGCCGTAGATCGTTTCGGCGAGCGCGCGGATTTCTTTTTCCCCGGGCTCGTCGCGATCGTAGTAGCTCTGCGCGAACAGCACGCCACCGAGCAGCAGCGAGGTATCGACCGACGACAGCTCGACCCAGTCCGAATAGCGCGTGCCGTCCTCGAGCTTCAGGAAATGGTGGAAAAATCCCTTGTAGCCGGTAACGCCTTTTTCCTCCGGCCCCTGCTTTGCGTTCGCGAAGAAACGCAGCGTCGTCAGCGTGCGCTCGCGCGCCGCCTCGCGCGTGATCCAGCCGCGCTCGACGCCGATGCCGTACGCCGTGAGGCCGAAGCCGATCGCGGCGATGCTCGAGAACGCCTCCTGGTACGGATAGCGGTCGGGCACGAGGCCGTGCGGCCGGTTGCCCGTTTCCCAGAAATACAGAAAGGCGCGTTTCTGCACGTCGTCGACGAGCGCCTGTCCCGACAGCGCCGGTTGCGCGGCGGGTGTCGGCGCGACGCGCGTATCGGCGCCGGCGCAAGCGGCGAACGCGACGGTGAAGACGAAGGCGATGGTGGCGAGGAAGCGATCGAACTTGCGCATGCGATTCCAGCGTCGTTGTTGCGGACTTCAAAAAGCGGCCGGGCGGTCGACGTCGACCTGCTTGAGGAGGGGGAGCGCCGTCGCCCCGCCCGGCCTTCGACAAAGCCGGGAAACGGGTTGCAGCCCGTTCCCCGGCGTCAGCTCAGAACCGGTAGCGCGCGCTGACCTGGAAGCTGCGGGTCGGGCCCTTCGTGCAGAAGCCCTTGCCGTAGGTCGGCTCGTTGAAGTTCTGGTTGTAGCAGTCGTAGTTGGTGAAGTTGAAAATATTGAACGCGTCGGCGCGCACTTCGAGCGCCTGTTCCTTGCCGAACCGGAACTCCTTCGACAGCGCGAGATCGACCTGGCGGTACGCCCAGAAGTTCGGCAGGATGAAGTCGTAGCGCTTCGGATACGACCCGCCGAGGATGATGCCGCCGTTGTAGCGGTAGTCGGTCGCGAGCGGATACGGATCGCCCGAATTCAACGTGATGAGACCGGTCAGGCGCATGTCCCACGGCATCTTCACGGTACCGTTGATGACGACGTTGTGCTTGGCGCCGACGTTGTTGCCGAGGTACATCGCCGGCGTCGAGTAGTCGAGCGAATACGCGTCGCCGCCCTGCTTCTTGGCGAGCTGGAACGTCCAGTTGAGTCCGAAGCCCCAGCCCGACTCGTCGGTGTAGGGCTTTTCCAAAGTCCAGAACACGCCCTTGGACGAGTACTTCTTCGTCGACGACAGCAGCACCGGACCGTAGCCGTTCGGCAGCGGCGCGATGAAGTCGCCGTTCTCGCGGCGATTGCCCCAGATCCACGTGAACTGCCGGTAGCCGAGCACGCGCGAGAGCGTCACCGACGTGATCCAGTCGCCGAGCACCTGCTTGACGCCGAGGCTGAACGCGTCGCTGTACGGCGGCTTCTGCTTGTTGTTGAGCAGGTTGATCTCGCCGCTGCCGGCGTTGCCGCTCTGGATCAGTTCCTGCAGACCCGCGGCCGTGAGATAGCGCGGGTCCCACGCGACCGACGGATTGCCGTCGACCGGTGATCCGTCGCGAGAAAAGTAGATATTGTAATACGGATACTGCGAGTGGAACGACTCCTGAATCGGATTGTCGAGCGGCGTGCGGTCGTAGTAGCGGCCGGCGCCGCCGGTGATCGTCGTCGACTGGTCGGCATCCTTGCTGACGTCCCACGAGAAGCCCAGGCGCGGCTGGTACGCGTTCTTGAAGGCTTTGCGCTCGCTGCCGGTCGAGACGTAGTCGTGCGAGATGCCGAGCAGGTCGATCACCGCGAGCTGGGCCTGCGGCGTGACGTAGCCGTTGTTGTACGCGTCCGATTCGTAGTCCCAGCGCAGGCCGAGATTTACCTGCAGGCGCTGCGTGACGTCCCAGTCGTCCTGGATGAAGAGGCCGGTCTGCTTGTTGTCGATGTCGGCGAACTTGCCGCTCGGCGAGTACGACGCGCGGTACGGAATCTCGTAGCCGGTCGGGAAGCGGAAGCTGTACGAGTAGCGCGGGTTCGACGTGTTGTTTTCCAGAAGTCTCAGATTGTACTTGGCGAACTTGACGCCGAACTTGACCACGTGCTCGCCGTGCCAGTCGAGCGGATCGAGCGTCACGTCGTTGCGGAACGTCGTCGATTTCTGTTCCTTGTCCTGCAGGCTCGAGCCGCCGCCGATCACGCCGGCGCCCTCGTAGTCGGACGAGACGATGTCCGACTGCGCCGGCCGCGGCGAATACTGGTAGTAGCCGTGGTCGATCAGCATGTCGTTGACGAAGCCGTTGCCGCGGTACTGCCACTTGAGCAGCGTGTCGTCGACCTTGTTGTCGCGGTCCTGGCGCGCGGTGTACGCGGTCGTGTTCGTCACGCCGATCACCTCGGTGTCCTTGCGGCGCGAGAACGACAGGTCGACGCTGTTGTCGTCGTTGGGCTGCCACGACAGCTTGCCGAAGCCGACCTTCTGCTCGAACGGGATATTGAAATTGCCGTTGAACTGCGTGAAGTCGGGCGTGCCGGTGTACGCGGGATTCGTCGGGTTGCGGAACAGCACTGTCTGGTTGCCGGTCTCCTCCTTCACCTCGTAGCTGACGAAGAAGTGCAGCACGTCCTTGACGATCGGTCCGCCGAGCGTCGCGCCGTACTGCTTGCGCGAATACTCGGGTTTCTCCAGGCCGTTGTCCTCGCTGATCTTGTCGAGGGCGACCATGTCCTTGTTCTGGTAGTAGCCGTACGCGGTGCCGTGAAACTCGTTCGTGCCCGACTTCGTCACGGCGGTGATGATCGCGGTGCCGGCCTGCTCGTACTCGGCCTTGTAGTTCTGCGTCAGCACGCGGAATTCCTGCACCGCCTCCTGCGAGAACGGATTGCCGCGGCTCGAATCCTGGCCGACGAGGCCGCCCTGCAGGATGTTGTTCTTGAGGTTCGCGCCGTCGATGAAGACGTTGGTCTGGTTCGCCGGCTGGCCCGCGGCCGAGATCGTCTTGTTGTATTTCTCGTTCGACACGACCACGCCCGGCGCGAGCGCCGCGAACGCGAGAAAGTTGCGATCGCTCTGCGGCAGCGTGCGCATCTGCTGCTGCGTGATATTGGTGGCGACTTCCGACGTGCGCAGCTCGATCGGCGCGGCGGCGGTCACGTTGACCGTTTCGAGTTCGGTCGTCGGCTTGCCGGCGCCGAGATCGATCGTCAGCTGCTGACCGACGAGCACCGTCACGACGCTCGACCCGAGCGACGTTCCCCCGGCGCTCGCGCTGATCTCGTAGGTGCCCGGCCGCAGGCTGGTCAGCACATAGCGGCCGTCGGCGCCGACGGCGACGCGCGTGGTGTAGCCGGTCGACGTCTCGCGCGCGACGACTTCGGCGCCGGTCGTCGCCGATTCGACCTTGCCGCGGATCGTCGCGTTGACGTTCTGCGCCAATGCGCCGCCCGCGGCGAACGTCGCCAAGGCCGCGGCGACGGCGGTGATGAGCAGCTTGCGAGCGCTGCGATGTAAACGTTTCATTTTCTGGCCCCTCCCCAACGTGGCTGTCTGTTGCTCGGTTTTCGGTGGACGCTCCCTGCGATTCGAATGCCGCGCGACTGCGCGAATCAGGCGGTGCGTGCGCAGGACTGGCGCACGATCAGGTCGCAGCCGAGCGTCTCGGCGTGCGTCTGCGCGCTGTCCGGCTGCTCGACCAAGGAAATCAGACGCGCCATCGCGCGCTCGCCGAGTTCGGCGATGCGCACGCGCACCGTCGTCAGCCCGGGCGTGACGTAGCGCGCGATCGGAATGTCGTCGAAGCCGACGACGGCGATGTCCTGCGGCACGCGCACGCCGGCTTCGTTGAGCGCGAACAGGCAGCCGAGCGCCATCGTGTCGTTCGCCGCGAAGATCGCGTCGGGCCGCTCGCGCCGGGCCTGTACGGCCTGCGCGGCGCGGTAGCCGGCGCCTTCGGTGAAGTCGCCCGCCAGCACGATTTCCGCCGCGCCGGGCAAGAGCTGCGCGAGCGCCGTGGCATAGCCGCGACGGCGCTCCTGCGCATCGAAGTTCTGTTCCGGACCGGCGATCAGCGCGATGCGCCGAAAGCCGCGCTCGACGAGATGCCGCACCATCGCGTAGGCGCCGGCGTAGTTGTCGATGATCAGCGACGGATAGCCGTTGCCGCGCACGCGCGTGTTCATCAGCACGGCCGGCAGTCGCGTCGGCAGGTTTTCGGCGAGGAGATCGGCGTCGGCATGCGGCGACATCACGAGCAGACCGTCGACGCGGCCCTGCAGCATGCGCAGCGCCTGCGCCGTTTCCGATGCCGAGCCGTGCGAGCTCGACACGAGCAGATGCAGGTTGTTGCGCCGGGCCGCGACGTCCATGCCGCGGATCAGTTCCGAAAAGAACTCGCCGTAGAGATCGGGCAGCACGGCGCCGATCGTCTGCGTGCGTTTCGTGATCAGGCTGCGCGCCGCGCCGTGCGGCATGTAGCGCAGTTCGCGCGCGACGCCTTCGATGCGCTCGCGCGTTTCGGGCGTGACGTTGTCGTGACCGTTGAGCGCGCGCGAGACCGACGCGACCGAAACGCCGGCGGCGCGCGCGACATCCTTGATGGTGACGGTCATGGCGACCTCTGACGACGCATGCGTTGCCCGTTCACGGTGATGTAAACGTTTTCATTCTGTCTGCTGAGTGGGGGAATGTCATGCTGCGGTACAGCAGGAAGGTTTCTATCCGTGGAGGCGAATGCGCCGCTTTGGCAAGAACTCGATGCCCGGATTGGGCATGTCACTCGACAACGTTCGTCCAGTCCTGGCGCCCGTGCCAGACTCTGACTACCTGCAGCGTGTCGTCAACGACACGATAGACGATGATGTAAGGGCTGCGCTGTACGACGCATTCGCGAGTGCCGGAGTAAATGCCTTTGCGCCCGCTGTCGGGCAATACACGCAGACGGAGCAGCGCGGAGTTCACACGCATGGCAAGCAGGCGCGCGACCTGACGATCGATGTGGTTGTAGTAGCGCTGATTCTTCTTGAACTGGACAGCCGCCTTGGCCGTCCACTCAAGCTTCAACATCGACGCCCCATTCGGCGAACATTGCACGGATTTCTTCTGCGCTCGCAAATTCGCGCCGATCAGCCTCTTTGACACCGTCCTCGACTTCGGCAAGGAAGCGAACGCGTTCGGCGAGATCGCTCCATGAAGCATCGTCCGGCAGTTGATCGATCAATTTATGAGCTTCTTGCTTGAACGGGTCGGCCATGGGGGTGCTCCGGAGTCTGGGGCGATCCTAGAACGTTTTTTTGCATGCGGCGTAGTCTTTTCTACGTCGGCGCCAGGACATCGTAACGACGCCGCTTACAGCACGGACGTGCGAAGAAGTACTGACGTGCTGCGCGCCGATCGCAGCGGCAAGGCCGTCGATCAAAAGACCGGCAAGCCCCTCCTCAGTCGTAGACGGAAAATTTCTTCGGAGAAGATGTCGATCCCCACCACCCCCATTCGTCGGAGTCAATGAGGCACATTCGCCTCCCAACCCAAGGAGCTTCACCATGCCCGGCACCGTCCGCCTGCACCGCGTATTCACCTGCCCGCCCGAGCGCGCCTATCGCGCGTTTCTCGACGCCGCCGCGCTCGCCAAGTGGCTCCCGCCCGACGGCTTCACCTGCACCGTGCACGAGCTCGACGCGCGCGTCGGCGGCCGCTATCGCATGAGCTTCACCAATTTCTCCGCCGGCGGCAGCCACAGCTTCGGCGGCACCTATCTCGAACTCGTGCCGAACGAGCGCATCGTCCACGACGACCGCTTCGACGATCCCAACCTGCCCGGCGTCATGGTCACCACGATCACGTTTCGCGAAGTGACGTGCGGTACCGAAATCCACATCGTCCAGGACGGCATTCCGGACGTGATTCCCGCCGAATCGTGCTACCTCGGCTGGCAGGAATCCCTGACGCTCCTCGAACGCATCGTGGAACCGTCGATACCGGGCTGACCGCCCCGCCGCACGGCCGGAACGGTGGCTCGCAAACCGGGCCACCGTTCCGACGTGCATTGCGCTCGCGCCCGCCTTGATGAGGGCCGACCGATCCCCACGTCGTCAGCGCAGTGACCTTGCGCACTGACGGCGTGCGCGCGCCTGCCGTAAACGACAAGCCACACGATCACGGAGTGCAACGCATGTTCGATCCGGAACGCCTGCTCGGCCAGATGCTCTCGGGCTCGCTCGGCAATATTTTCGGCGGTCGCGGCCGCTCGCTGCTCGGCGGCGATCTCGGCGGCAAGACCGCGCTCGGAATGGGCGCGCTCGGCGTCGCGATCGCCGCGTACGAGCATTACACCGAAAGCCAGAAGCAGCCGGCGTCCGGCGGACCGCCGCCTCCGCCGCCGCCCTCGGCAGGACCGCCGCCGCCCCCGCCGCCGACACGCGCGGCGACGCCGACCACGCAGGCAAAGGACGATGCACTCCTGCTCGTACGTACGATGATCGCCGCGGCCGCCGCCGACGGCCGCATCGACGACGACGAACGCCAGGCGATTCTTTCGCGCGCGGCCGGCATCGACGCGGACGAGCGCCGCCTGCTCGAGACGGAGCTCGCGTCGCCGCGCACGCCCGCGCAGATCGCCGCTGCCACGCGTCCGGGCTTCGCGCCGCAGGTGTACGCGGCGGCGCTGCTCGCCGTGCGCGTCGACACGCTCGAAGAGAGCGACTGGCTCGAACAGCTCGGCTTCGCGCTCGGCCTCGACGGCGGCACGCGCGCGCAGATCGCGCAGCAGCTCGCCGGCGGCGCGCGGTGATTCACCACCTCGATCTCACCGTCGCCGACCGCGAACGTTCGACGCGGTGGTACGACCTCGTGCTCGGCCGCCTCGGCTACGCTCGGATCGGCGACTACGAAGGCGACGTGCCGTGCTGGGCGCCGCCCGCCGATGGCCCGTGGCGCTGGAGCCTCGGGCTGCACCAGGCGCGCAGCGCGACGCCGCACGACCGCTACGCGCCCGGCCTGCATCACCTCGCGCTCGCCGCGCGCAGCCGCGAACAAATCGACGAATTCCACAAATTTCTCGTCACGCACGACGTGACCGTGCTCGACGCGCCGGCCGAATACGACTACTCGCCCGGCTACTACGCCGTGTTCTTCGCCGACCCGGACGGGCTCAAGCTCGAACTCGTGCACGAGCCGGCGGCATGAGACCGGACGTCTACTGGGTCAGCGACGTCGCCCCGCTGCGGCTGGCGATCGCGCCGCGCCCGCGCGCCGGCGAGTGGCTGGAAGACGAATTCGCCGGCTGGCGCCGCGACGGCGTCGACGTCGTCGTATCGCTGCTGGAAGCGCACGAGGCGCGCGATCTCGATCTCGCCGACGAGGCGCGGCTGTGCGCGCGGTACGATATCGACTACATCGGGTTTCCGATCCCCGACCGCGGCGTGCCCGAGCGCCACGACGCCGTGCGCGATCTCGCCGACGCGCTCGTCGCCGAGCTGCGCGCGGGGCGCGGCGTCGTCCTGCACTGCCGCGCCGGCATCGGGCGATCCGGCCTGATCGCCGCGTGCGTGCTGTCGCGGCTCGGCCATGCGCCGCCGTCCGCGTTCGCGATGCTCGCGCGGGCGCGCGGCACGCTCGTGCCGGACACCGATGCGCAGTCGCAGTGGGCCGCGGCGTTCCATCGGGCCGGATTGAACGCGTAGCAGACTGCTGAGAAACCGAGCGCCAACGCGATCCAGGGATGGATCGCCCGAGAATCGATCGCGCAAGCGATTGAATCTCGTCAGAAGGTGCGCAAGCTTTGCTTGCGCCGTTCGATTGAGAAACTCAAACATCCGGCCAGTTCGACCAATGTCCATCCGTTTTTCCCGCACTGCGGCTTGACCGGCGCGCGGTCGCGGAACGACGCTTGCGGCCGGAGTCCAACGGGGTCGGCGCATGAACGGCATGGTGAGCAAACTGGGCTGGGGAGCCTTCGCGATCTTCGGGGCGGCCTGCCTCGGCGTGGTCGCGCTGGAACGCGGCGAATCGATCAACGCGATCTGGCTGGTGTCGGCGGCGATCGCCGTGCTGACGATCGCCTATCGCTTCTACAGCCGCTACATCGCGGTGACCGCGCTCGGTCTCGACGCGAATCGCGCGACACCGGCCGTGCGCCGCAACGACGGCCTCGATTTCGTGCCGACGAACAAGTGGGTCGTCTACGGCCACCATTTCGCCGCGATCGCCGGTGCGGGTCCGCTGGTCGGTCCCGTGCTCGCCGCGCAGATGGGCTATCTGCCTGGCACTTTGTGGATTTTATTCGGCGTCGTGCTCGCCGGCGCGGTGCAGGATTTCATCATCCTGTTCTGCTCGCTGCGCCGCGACGGCCGCTCGCTCGGCGACATGATCCGCAGCGAACTGGGGCCCGTCGCCGGCGCCATCGCGATGGTCGGCATCCTGATGATCATGATCATCCTGCTCGCCGTGCTCGGCCTCGTCGTGGTCAAGGCGCTCGCCTCGACCGGCACGCAACCGGGCAGCCCGTGGGGCACGTTCACGGTCGCGATGACGATACCGATCGCGCTGTTGATGGGCCTTTATCTGAAGTTTCTGCGCCCGGGCCGCGTGCTCGAGATGTCGATCATCGGCTTCGTGCTCTTGATGCTGTCGATCTGGCTCGGCGGCGTCGTGGCCGAAGATCCGGTGTGGGGTCCGCGCTTCTCGTTCGACGGCAAGGCGCTCGCGTGGATGATGATCGCCTACGGCTTCGTCGCGTCGGTGATTCCGGTGTGGCTGCTGCTCGCGCCGCGCGACTATCTGTCGACGTTCCTGAAGATCGGCACGATCCTCCTGCTCGCGCTCGCGATCTTCGTCGCCGCGCCGAACCTGCAGATGCCCGCGGTGACGAAGTTCATCGACGGTTCGGGCCCGGTCTGGTCCGGCAGCCTGTTCCCGTTCCTGTTCATCACGATCGCATGCGGCGCGGTGTCGGGCTTCCATGCGCTGATCTCGTCGGGCACCACGCCGAAGCTCGTCGCGAACGAAACCGAGGCGCGCTTCATCGGCTACGGCGGCATGCTGATGGAAGCGTTCGTCGCGATCATGGCGCTGATCGCCGCGTGCGCGCTGCAGCCGGGCGTGTACTTCGCGATGAACGCGCCGGCGGGAATCGTCGGCACGACGGTCGAGTCGGCGGCTCAGGTGATCAGCAGCTGGGGGTTCGTGATCACGCCCGAAATGCTGACGCAGACCGCGAAGGAAATCGGCGAGCCGAGCATCCTGGGACGTGCCGGCGGCGCGCCGACGCTCGCGGTCGGCATGGCGCAGATTCTCCACGGGCTCGTCTCCGGCAACGGCATGATGGCGTTCTGGTACCACTACGCGATCCTGTTCGAAGCGCTGTTCATCCTGACGACGATCGACGCCGGCACGCGCGTCGGCCGCTTCATGATCCAGGACCTGCTCGGCACCGTGTATCCGCCGATGCGCCACACCGAATCGTGGACCGGCAACCTCGTCGCGACCGCGCTGTGCGTCGCCGGCTGGGGCTACTTCCTGTACCAGGGCGTGGTCGATCCGCTCGGCGGCGTCAACACGCTGTGGCCGCTGTTCGGCATCGCCAACCAGATGCTCGCGGCGATCGCGCTCGTGTTCGCGTGCGTCGTGCTGATCAAGATGAAGCGCGAAAAATACCTGTGGATTCCGGCGCTGCCGACCGCGTGGCTCGTCATCTGCACGGTTACCGCGGGCTGGCAGAAACTGTTCCACGAGAACCCGAAGATCGGTTTCCTGTCGAACGCGAAGCGCTTCTCCGATTCGCTCGCGAAGGGCGAGCTGCTCGCGCCGGCCAAATCGGTCGCCGAGATGGAACGCATCGTGTTCAACCAGTACGTCGACGCGGTGTTGTGCGCGCTGTTCCTGCTGGTGGTCCTGTCGGTCGTCGTGTTCGGCCTGCTCGCGGCGCTCAAGGCGCGCCGCACCGACCAGCCGACCGCGCAGGAAACGCCGTTCGTGGCGCTGGCGCCGTCGTCATGAGCGCGGCGGCGTCGGTGCGTTCCGCCTGGCGCTGGCTGCGCGAGCTCGGCCGCCTGATCGTCGGCGTGCCGAGCTACGAGGCGTACGTGACGCATATGCGCGCGCAGCATCCCGACGCGACGCCGATGACGTACGAGCAGTTCTTCGAAAACCGGCTCGAAGCGCGTTACGGCAAGGGCCGTTCGCGCTGCTGCTGACGGAAGGTCGCGACGCCTCGAACGAGGCGTCGCGACGCTGCAACGTTGCGCGCGCACCGTACGCGTTTTCCCTGCGAACGCCGCGGCCATGAACTTGTTCCTGCCCACCTGCCTTGCGATAGTCGCGACGACCGTTCTCACCGCGACGCTACCGATGGCCGATTCGCCCGCCGACGCGCACCGCCATCCCGATCCGATCGTGATCGGACATCGCGGCGCGAGCGGCTATCGGCCCGAGCACACGCTCGCGTCGTACCGGCTCGCGATCGAACAGGGCGCCGACGTCATCGAACCCGATCTCGTCGTCACGCGCGACGGCGTGCTGATCGCGCGCCACGAGAACGAGATCGGCGGCACGACCGACGTCGCGCAGCACGCCGAATTCGCTTCACGCCACACGACCAAGACGGTCGACGGCGTCGCCGTGACCGGCTGGTTCGCCGAAGACTTCACGCTCGCCGAGATCAAATCGCTGCGTGCGCGCGAACGCCTGCCGCAACTGCGCGGCACGGCATACGACGGACAGTTCGACGTGCCTACGTTCGACGAAGTGATCGCGCTGGCGCAGGCGTCGCCGCGCAAGGTCGCGATCTATCCGGAAACCAAGCATCCGACGTACTTCGCGGTCGAAGGCCGCTATCTCGACGGCAAGCCGATCGGGCGTTCGCTCGGGCGGCTGCTGATCGACGCGCTCGTCAAGGCGAAGTTCGTCGAGCGCGAACGCGTGTACATCCAGTCGTTCGAGATCGCGAACCTCGTCGAACTCAAGCGCGAGATCATGCCGCAGGCCGGCGTCGATTTTCCGCTGATGCAGCTCATGGGCGATCTGTCGCGCAGCGGCGGCGACGCCGATTTCGCGATGCCTTACGACCTGCGCTGGAACGCCGCGCACGGCGGCGATTTCGCGGCGCTCTATCCCGGGCTGACGTCGCGGCCCTCGCGCTATGCCGACCTTGCGTCGCCCGCAACGCTCCGGTGGATGCGGCAGTCGTATGCGACCGGCATCGCGCCGTGGAAGGACGACCTGCTGCGCGAGGCCACGGTGCACGGCATCGTCGCGGCGGCGAAGGCGCAGGGGCTGCGCGTGCATGCGTACACGCTGCGCACCGAGACGCAGTACCGCACGCGCGGGCTGTCGTACGACGAGGAAGTGCGCGCGCTGCTCGACGGCGGCGTGGACGGGTTCTTTACCGACAATCCGGACAAGGGTGTCGCGGCGCGGGATGCCTGGGTGAAGGGGCGCAACCCGTGACACAAGACTCCCTCTCCCCCGACAACCGTCAGGGGAGAGGGGGCGACGCTCGGCACTTCCTCGACATCGACGAAGTACGACGCGTCCTCCCCCTCACCCCAGCCCTCTCCCCCAAGCGAGCTTGGGGGAGAGGGAGCAAAGCAGAAACGAGGGACTCTCTCTCTCGCCAACGGCCGTCGGGAGAGGGAGCAAAGCCTCACTGCCCGATATGCTTCTTCAACCACGCATTGACGGTGTCATGCCACTTCACGCTGTTCTGCGGCTTGAGCACCCAGTGGTTTTCGTCGGGGAAATACAGGAACTGGCTCTCGATGCCGCGGCGCTGCAGCGCCGTGAACGCGCCCAGGCCCTGCTCCAGCGGAATGCGGAAGTCGAGGCCGCCCTGCACCACGAGCATCGGCACTTTCCACTTCGCCACATGGTTCACCGGGTTGAACTTCTCGTAGCTCTCGGGCTTGTCGTACGGCGTGCCGCCGTGTTCCCACTCGTCGAACCACAGCTCTTCGGTCGAATAGCCCATCATGCGCGCATCGAACACGCCGTCGTGGTTGACGAGGCACTTCCACGGCTGCTGCCAGTTGCCGGCGATCCAGTTGATCATGTAGCCGCCGTACGACGCGCCGAGCGCGCACGCGCGAGTGCCGTCGAGGAAGTCGTACTTCGCCAGCGCCGCCGTCCAGCCCTTCTGCAGGTCTTCGAGCGGCTTGCCGCCCCAGTCGCCCGAGATCGCGTCGGTGAACGCCTGACCGTAGCCGGTCGAACCGTGGAAGTTGATCGTCACCACCGCGTAGCCCTGGCCCGTGTACGTCTGCGGGTTCCAGCGGTAATGGAAATCGTCGGTCATCGCGCCCTGCGGCCCGCCGTGAATGATGAAGGCGACCGGGTACTTCTTGCCTTTTTCATAGTTCCACGGCTTGACGACGTAGCCCTGCACGCGCTCGTCGTTCGCACCCTTGAAGTCGAAGAACTCGACGTCGCCGAACGCGACGTCTTTGAGCTTGTCGGCGTTGTAGTTCGTGATCTTCCTGCCCTTGCCGCTCTTGGCGTCCGCGAGGTAGAGATCGGCCGGCGCCTTCAGCGTGTCGCGCGCGTAGACGAGCGTCTTGCCGGCGACGTCGTAACCTTCGACGTGGCCGGTGCCGACGATCGCCGCGGCCTTGCCGCTCGCGACGTCGATGCCGAACAGGCCGTGGTTGCCGTTGTCGTCGGCGGTCGCGTAAATCGTTTTTCCGTCCGGCGACAGCTTGATCGAACCGGCCGAGCGATCCCACGCCGCGTTGATCTCGCGCGTGGCGCCGGTGGCGAGATCGAGCGCCATCACGCCGAAGCGGTCGGCCTCGAACGTCGGACGCTTCATCGCGAGGTAATACAGCGTCTTGCCGTCGTGCGACGGCACCGGATACGAGTCCCAGGCCTGATTGCCGGGCGTCAGGTTCTTCGGCGTCGCCTTGCCTTCGGTCGCGACGGAATACAGATCGAAGTTCGTCGACCACGCCTCGGTGCGGCCGGCGATGCGCGCGCCGAAGTACACGGTCTTGCCGTCGGGCGAGAACGCGTATTCGCTGTCGTCGCCGAACGGCTTGGACGGCACGTCGCCGTCGATGCCGCGCGACATCAGCGTGAGCTTGCGGTCGAGCCGGCCGTCGTCGGTCAGCGAGGCGAGGTACAGCTGGTTGCGGCGGCCGTCGGCCCACGTGTCCCAGTGGCGCACGAACAGCTGGTCGTACACCTTGCCGGTGACCTTGCTCGCCGCGGCGTCGTCGAGGCGCTTCTTCGTGCAGTCGAGATCGGCGCAGTCGGTGAACACTTCGAGCGACAGCAGCACGTGTCTGCCGTCCGGCGACAGCTTGAAAGAGCCGATGTCGAGCGGCAGCCCTTCGCTGATCTGCACCGGCGCCTGCGGCGACGCCTCGAACGTGGCGCTCATGACGCGCGCCTTGTCCTGCGAGGCGAGCGCCGGCGCGATGTCGACGCGCCACAGATGGCTCTGTCCGTCCTTCGCGGCGGTGTAGAACACGCTGCGGCCGTTCGGCGCCCAGCGCGGCGTGGTGCTGCTCGCACCGGTCGCGCTGATCTTCACCGGCGTCGACTTGCCGTCGAGCTTCTGCAGCCAGATGCCGTTGACGCCCTTGTTCGCGTCGAAGTTCGTTTCGCGCAGCTGGAACGCGACGTAGCGGCCGTCCGGCGACACCTGCGGATCGGAAACGCGGTCGAGATTGACGAGATCGCTGGCGTTGAAGCCGCGCGTCGCGGCGTGCGCGGACGCACCGGTGGCGGCGAGCAGCGCGAGCGTCAGTGTTGCGGTCGATTTCATGCGGTTTTCTCGCTGAGTTGATCAGTGGCGGTTCGGCGTGGCGAGCGGCGGCGTGCCTTCGGAATGCGGCTTCGTCGCCACGCGGTACAGGAGCCAGCCGGTGAACGCGAGCACGCCGAGGCCCACCCACATGCCGAGGTGCAGGCCGACCGACAGCACGTCGGCGCGCTGCGACACGACGATCGGAATCGCGATGAGGATGCCCGTCAGCGCCTCGCCGGTGATGAGGCCGGCCGAGAACAGCGTGCCGGGACGGTGCACGCGGTCCTTGTCTTCTTCGCTGCCGTTGACGACGCCGTGGTAGCGCTCGACGACGTGCGCGAGCAGACCGCCGAGGAAGATCGGCACCATCAGTTCGAGCGGCAGGTAGATGCCGATCGCCGCGCCGAGCACCGGCACGCGGAACGACGACTTGCGCGACTTGAGCCATTCGTCGAGCGCGATCACGAACGCCCCGACGACGGCGCCGAGGCCGATCATCGTCCACGGCAGATCACCGCCGAACAGGCCGCGCGCGACCGACGCCATCAGCATCGCCTGCGGTGCCGCGAGCGAGTTCGGATGTTCCGGCGTCGGCGCGCCGATGCCGTAGGCGGCCGCGAGCAGGTTCAGCACCGGCGCCATCACGAGCGCGCACGAGAACGCGCCGATCGCGAGCATCACCTGCTGTTTCCACGGCGTCGCGCCGACGAGATAGCCGGCCTTGAGATCCTGCAGGTTGTCGCCGCCGACCGCGGCCGCGCAGCACACGACCGCGCCGATCATGATCGCGGCGACCGGGCCGATCGTCGACGCCTTGCCGAGCAGCAGCATCAGCACCAGCGAGGCGAACAGGATCGTCGCGATCGTGATGCCCGACACCGGGTTGTTGCTCGATCCGACGAGGCCGGCGAGATAGCCCGACACGGACACGAACAGGAAGCCCGCGACGATCATGATGATCGTCATCGGAATGCTCACGGCCCAGTTGCCGACGATGGCCTGGTACAGCGCGCCGAGCGGCAGCACGAAAATCACGAGCGCGATCAGCATCCACTTCATCGGCAGGTCGCGTTCGGTTTCCGGCACGTCGGCATTGGTGCCCTTGCGCGCCGCGGCGATGCCGCTGCGAATGCCCGACAGCAGCGACTTGCGCAGCGAGAACAGCGTCCACACGCCGCCGATCAGCATGGCGCCGACACCGAGGTAGCGCACTTTCGCCGACCAGATCGCGAACGCGATCGGCGTGGCGTCGGTCATGGTCGCCAGACGCGCGGCGAACGTCGGATCGGAATCCTGGAACCACGCGTAGTAGGCCGGAATCGCGATGTGCCAGGACAGGATCGAACCCGACAGCACGACGATGCCGACGTTGAGGCCGACGATGTAGCCGACGCCGAGCAGCGCCGGCGACAGGTTCGTGCCGATGTAGCCGATCCACTTGCCGAAGAACGCGCCGCCGGCGGCGGTGTCGGGAATCAGGCGCATGCCGCTTTCGGCGGCGAGCTTGACGAACGCGCCGAGCGCGCCGGCCATCGCGAGGATCTTCACGCCAGGACCCGGGTTTTCGCCGGCCTTGAGCACTTCGGCCGCGGCCTTGCCTTCGGGGAACGCGAGCGGTTCTTCGACGATCATCGTGCGGCGCAGCGGCACCGAGAACAGCACGCCGAGCAGGCCGCCGAGGCCGGCGATCGCGAGCACCCAGGAGTAGCGGAAGTCCTGCCAGTATTCGAGGATGATCAGCGCCGGGATCGTGAAGATCACGCCGGCGGCGATCGACGAGCCGGCCGACGCGCCGGTCTGCACGATGTTGTTCTCGAGAATGCTGCCGCCGCCGAGCAGGCGCAGCACGGCCATCGAAACGACGGCGGCCGGAATCGCGGTCGCGATGGTCAGGCCGGCGAACAGGCCCAGATAGGTATTGGCGGCGGCGAGAATCATCGCCAGCACTACCGACAGTACGACGGCGCGTACGGTCAGCTGCGGGACGGCGGCAGGTTGGCTCATGCGGACTCCGAAGGTCTAGGCCCGCGCGGCTGACGCGGGGGCGCCAAGCATACCTGACGAATCCGCCCTGATTGTCCCTGAATGGTTCCGGGACAGTCGTCCGCGGCGCAGGGGTTGCGTTTCCTGCGCGGATCTTTGCTCGTCATCCCGGCGAAAGCCGGGATCCGGCCTTTACTCTTCGTTTTCGCGCCTCCAAAAGCTGGAACGGCGAGCCAAAAAGCGCAAGCCTCGGAGCGGTCCCGCCCTATACTCCCCGCCCCGCCCAAGTGCCGGAACCGCGCATGTCCGCCGCCCTCCCGCTCGCCGAACGCTACGACGAGACCGACACCTTCCTGGGCCACCCCAAAGGCGTCTACGTCTGCTTCTTCACCGAGATGTGGGAGCGCTTCTCGTTCTACGGCATGAAGGCGCTCCTGCTGCTGTATCTGCTGCAGCACCACAAGTTCGGCGACAAGACCGGCTACGACCTCATCGGCGCCTACGGCGGCCTCGTCTACTGCATGCCGGTGATCGGCGGCATGCTCGCCGACCGCTGGCTCGGCATGCGCAAGGCCGTCGTGTTCGGCGGCCTCCTACTCGTGTTCGGCCATATCGGCATGGCGATCGAGGGACACGCGGCGACGGTCGTCGACGGCGTCGTCGTGCGCGACGGCGGCGCGCTGCTCGCGTTCTACTTCTCGCTGTCGCTGATCATCATGGGCGTCGGTTTTCTCAAACCGAACATTTCCACGATCGTCGGCAAGCTGTACGCACCGAACGATCCGCGCCGCGATTCGGGCTTCGCGCTGTTCTACGCCGGCATCAATCTCGGCTCGCTGTTCTCGGCGATCATCTGCGGCTATCTCGGCGAAACGCTCGGCTGGAGCTGGGGCTTCGGCGTCGCCGGCATCGGCATGCTGCTCGGCCTCGCGCAGTTCCTGTGGGGCCAGAAGTACCTGCGCGGCCACGCCGAGGCGCCGGCGCCCGAGCGCCTGCGCGAACACGTCGCCGGCCTGCCGCGCGAAGCATGGATCTACATCGCCGCGGTCGCGGGCCTCGTACCGGTCGCCGCGCTCATGTGGTCCGTCGCGAACGGCGCGTTCAAGCTCGGCGACGAGATCACGCCGGCGCTCGCGCTGATGATCCTCATGATGCTGGTCGTGCTCGGCTGGTTCGTCTGGTTCGTCGTCACGCAGTGCACGAAGGTGCAGCGCGACCAGATGATCGCGCTGATCTGCCTCATCGCGATGTGCCTCGTGTTCTTCACGCTGTACGAGCAGACGTACGGCTCGTGGGTGACGTTCAACGACCGCCTCCTGACGAAGAACGTGTTCCCGTCGCTCGTGCAGGAAACGCCGCCCGTCGTGTGGGGTTCGGACTGGCTCGCGAACCTCGCGCTGTTCGCGCGCACGGCACCGTGGTCGAGCGCGTCGGTGCTGCTCGCGCCGCTGATCTTCGTCGTCGCGGCGAAGCTGTCCGACCGCGATCCGGCGTCGCGCGCGCCGCAGCTGATGTTCGCCGTGTCGTTCGCGCTGATGCTCGCGGTGCTGATCCGCGATCTCGTCGTGCTGCCGCAGACCGCAAGCTCGCTGACCTATCTCGGCGCGTTCTTCCTCGTGCTGCTCGCGCCGCTGTTCAGCGGCCTGTGGGGCTGGCTCGACCGGCGCGGCATGGACCCGTCCAAGCCTGCCAAGTCGGCGCTCGGCCTGATGCTCGCGGGCGTGTCGTTCGTGCCGCTGATCTTCGCCGCCGACATCGCGGGCGCAAGCGGCGCGATGGCGAGCGTGTGGTGGATCGTGCTGGCGTATCTCATCCTCGAACTCGGCGAGATGTGCCTGTCGCCGGTCGGCTTGTCGGCGGTGACGCAGTTGTCGGTGCCGCGCGTGGTGAGCCTCATGATGGGCACGTGGTTTCTCGCCACGGCGTTCTCCGAAACGCTCGCCGCGCAGTTCGGCAAGCTCGCGGCGATCGAGATTCCCGAGGGCACGGCGCTGTCGTTCGCCGACGCCGCGCCGAAGTACGCGCACCTCTTCACCGTGATGCTGTGGATCGGCGTCGGCTGCGGCGTCGCCGCGTTTCTGGTCGCGCCGTGGCTCAGGCGGTGGATGCACGGGGTCAAATAGGCTCCGGCACCGGCGGCAGGTGCGCGCAACGCTCGCTGACGAACTCGCGCAGCTTCTGCAGCGCGGGACTGAGCAGGCGCCGGTCGGCGCAGACGAAGTGGAGCGGTGCCGCCTCGCCGCGCCAGTGCGGCAGCAATACTTCGAGCCGGCCCGCGCCGACGTCGGCCGCGACGTCGGCCCACGACTTGTACGCCACGCCGCGTCCGGCCAGCGCCCATTGCCGCACCACGTCGCCGTCGTCGCTGACGCGGTCGCCGTGCACGGTCACGGCGATCTCGCCGCCGTCGCCGGCAAAGCGCCAGCGCGCGTGCACGTCGTCGCTGAGCAGAAAGCGCAGGCAGTTGAGCTTTTTCAGATCGTTCGGATGCGACGGCCGGCCGTGCGCGGCGATCCACGCCGGGGAGGCGACGACCACGCGCCGGTTGTGCGGCAGGAGCGGCAGCGCGACCAGCGACGAATCGGCCGGCGCGCCGTAGCGCACCGCGAGATCGACCGGCTGGCGATACACGTCGGCGACGCGGTCGGACGCCTGCAGGCGCAGGAGCAGCGCCGGATGCCGCGCGAGGAATTCGTCGAGCCACGGCGCCAGCACGTGCCGGCCGAAATCCGACGGCACCGACAGCTGCACGGCGCCCCGCAGTTCGGTCGCATCGCCGCGCAGCGCCTGCTCGCCCTCGTCGAGCGCCTGCAGCGCGATGCGGCAGTGCGCGAGAAAACGCTCGCCCTGCGGCGTCAGGCGCAGGCTGCGCGTCGAGCGCACGAACAGCGGCGCGCCGAGTTCGGCCTCGAGCCGCTTGATCGCCGCGCTCGCCGCGGCGGGGCTGAGATCGAGCGTCCGCGCCGCGGCCGACAGGCTGCCGTGATCGGCGGCGCGCACGAAGAATTCGAGTTCCAGCAACGCTTTCATAACCGCTCCGGCGGCGCGTCGGTTTCAACCGATCGTTGAAACTGATTCTAGCCCGGCCCGGTTTTTCTCGCGGCGTCGACAGGCGAGCATGCCTCACCCCGAAACGGAGCGCCGCATGAACCCGTCAAGCCGATTGTCCCGCCGTGACTTCCTCGCCGCGAGCGGCGCGATCGCCGCCGCCGGCGCCGCGGGCTCGCTCGTTGCCGCGCCGAAACCCTCCGCGCCGGTCGATGCCGGCCGCTGGCCGATCGACGCGCGGCTGGTGCTGTCGATCTCGATGCAGTTCGAAGCGGGCGGCGAGCCGGACACCGGCGCCGACAGCCCGTTCTCCGGCCAGCCGCTGCCGGCCGGCGTGCCCGACCTGCCGGCGCGCACCTGGTTCCAGTACGGGTATCGCGAAGGCGTGACGCGCCTCCTCGATCTGTGGGACAAGCACGGCGTCAAGGTCACGTCGCACATGGTCGGCTCGGCCGTGCTCAAGTCGCCCGAACTCGCGCGAGAAATCGTCAGGCGCGGCCACGAAGCCGCCGCGCACGGCATGGACTGGAAGTCGCAGTTCGGAATGAGCCGGGCCGAGGAAACCGCGTTCGTGCGCGCCGGCGTCGAGGCCGTCGAGAAGACCACCGGCGTGCGCCCGGTCGGCTACAACTGCAACTGGCTGCGTCGCAGCGTCAATACCTTGTCCATCTTGCAAGAACTCGGCTTTCTCTACCACATCGACGATCTGAGCCGCGACGAGCCCTTCGTCGTGCCGGTCGACGGAAAGGATTTCGCGGTCGTACCGTATACGCTGCACTGCAACGACATCGTCCTGGTCGAGGGACGGCATTTTTCCAGCCGGCAGTTCTTCGAGCAGCTCAAGGACGAGTTCGACCAGTTGTACGCCGAGGGCGGCAAGCGCCGGCGCATGATGTCGATCAGCACGCACGACCGCATCGGCGGGCGTCCCGCTATCGCACGCGCGCTCGACGACTTTCTGACCTACGCGCTCGCAAGGCCGGGCGTCGTCTGCGCACGCAAGGACCAGATCGCGCGCTGGGCGCTGAGCGATACGAAGACGCGCCGCGAAGCTGCGGCAACATAAGCGCCGTCGCGCCGATTTAGAGCCATTCTTCTCACCACAGGAACCCCCCATGAAAGCGATCGGCTACTACCGGAACCTTCCCGTCGACGACGCGCAGGCGCTCGTCGACCTCGAACTGCCCGAACCCGTGCCCGGCGCACGCGATCTGCTCGTCGAAGTGCGCGCGGTGTCGGTCAACCCCGTCGACACGAAGGTGCGCCGCCATGCCGCGCCGCCACCGGGCGAGGCCCGCGTGCTCGGCTTCGACGCGTCGGGCGTCGTCCGCGCGATCGGCGCCGATGTCACGCTGTTCAAGCCCGGCGACGCCGTCTACTACGCCGGCTCCATCGCGCGGCAAGGTTCGAACGCGCAGTATCAGGCGGTCGACGAACGCATCGTCGGGCGCAAGCCGGCGTCTCTCGACCATGCGCATGCCGCGGCGCTGCCCCTGACGGCGATCACCGCGTGGGAACTGCTGTTCGACCGTCTCGGCGTCGCGCAGGAGGGCGGCGCCGGACAGACGCTGCTCGTGACCGGCGCCGCCGGCGGCGTCGGCTCGATCCTCGTACAGCTCGCGCGCCAGCTGACGCGGCTCACCGTGATCGGCACCGCGTCGCGCGCCGAAACGCGCGCGTGGGTCGAAGCGCTCGGCGCGCATCACGTGATCGACCATTCGCGCCCGCTCGGCGACGAGCTTGCGCGCATCGGCTTGCAACAAGTGGACTATGTCGCAAGTCTCACGCATACGCACGAGCACTACGACGCGATCGTCGAAGCGCTGAAGCCGCAGGGCCGGCTCGGCCTGATCGACGATCCGGCGACGCCGCTCGACGTGATGAAACTCAAGCGCAAGGCGCTGTCGCTGCACTGGGAAATGATGTTCGCGCGACCGGTGTTCGAAACGCCCGACATGATCGAGCAGCACAAGCTGCTCGACGAAGTGGCCGCGCTGATCGACGACGGCACGTTGAAGACGACGTTCGGCGAACACTACGGCACGATCGACGCTGAAAACCTGCGCCGCGCACATGCGTTGATCGAGAGCGGGAAGGCGAAGGGGAAGATCGTGCTGGAGGGGTTCGGGGGCTGATCTTTTGCCGGTCGCTTTGGCTCGTCATCCCAGCGAGGAGCGAAGCGACAACGGCGCAGCCGGCCCGAAGGGCGAGCGACATAGTCGCGAGTCAAGCTGGGATCCAGTTTTTTTGCTTTCTGCGCTTTTTTCGTCTCAGCCCGGCTCGTCATTCCGGCGCACCGGAATGACGAGCAAAAAGCAACATCAAAGGCTGGATTCCAGCTTTCGCTGGAATGACGAGCAAAGAGCACGAAAGCGACAAAGCACTCCGAGCCGAAAACCTTACTCCGACTTCGCCGCCGCCGGCGCGGCCGTCGCCGCCCCCGCGTTCGCCCCGATGTTCGCATCGAGAAACGCGACGAGCTTCGTATACATGTCTTCGCGGTTCTTCTCGTCGTAGTAGCCGTGCGCTTCGTTGCGCTGATACAGCCATTCGTGCGCGATGCCCTTCTTTTCGAGCGCGATGCGCAGGTCCTGCGAATGTACCGGCGGCACGCGCTTGTCCATGCCGGCGGCGACGATCATGATCTTCGCCTTGATCCTGTCGACGTAGTTCACCGGCGAACGCTGCGCGAGCACGGTCTGATCCTCGCCGAGCACCGTCTTCAGATAGTTTTCGCCGTACAGCGACTGCTGGATGTCGCCGCGCGAGAACATCAGCGGCAGGCTGTACACGCCGACGTAGCCGATCGTGCAGCGGTACAGGTCCGGTTCGCGCACCGCGCCGTTGAGCGCCGCATAGCCGCCGTAGCTCGCGCCGTAGATGCAGATGCGCTTGGGATCGGCCGCGCCCTGCTCGATCGCCCACTTCGTCGCGTCGGTCACGTCGTCCTGCATCTTGGCGCCCCACTCGCGGTAGCCGGCGGCTTCGAAGCTCGCGCCGTAGCCGCCCGAGCCGCGGAAGTTCACCTGCAGTACCGCGTAGCCGCGGCTCGCCATGAGCTGCACGTCGGGATCGTATTCCCACAGGTCGCGAATGCCGTACGGGCCGCCGTGCACGTAGACGACGAGCGGCAGGTTCTTTTCGGCTTCCTTGCCGAGCGGCTTCGTCAGGTATCCGTGCAGCGGCAGGCCGTCGCGCGACTTGATCGCAAACGGCTCCTTCGATGCCATCTTCTCCGGATCGATCCACGGCGCCGACTTGAGCACGGGCTGCATCTTCTTCGCCTTGCTGTCGACGAGGAAGAACTCGGCCGGATTGATGTCGCTGGCCACCTTGACGATGCAGCGGTTGCCGGCCTTGTCGCACGACGTGATCGTCACCTGCTCGCCCGGGAACTGCTTCATCAGCTCGATCAGCGTCTTGATCGTGTCGGAATTCTTGTCGAGCGGGTTGACCGCGGCGCGGCCCGGCATCGACGTGATCGCGACGACGTCCTGCTCGTCCAGGCTCGTCACGAGATCCGTCAGATCGACGTCCTTGCTGCTCCACACCGGCTTGAACGTACGCTCCTTGACGTTCCAGGTGCACACGGCCGCGACCGCGCCTTCCTTCTCGCAGCGCCAGTAGACGATTTCGTTCGTGCGGTCGAACGCGAGCGGCCGCTCGGCGCCGGTGCGATCTTTTGCCTTGTATACCTCTTCCCAGTTCTTGCCGTCGCCGTCGCGATACATCACGCGCATGAAATTGTCGGCGCCCGGCGCGTACGCGAAGCGCACGACGCCCTTGTGGTCGGTGAGAAACCGCGCGTTGCGCAGCGGCGCGGAGAACAGCTTCGACTTCGAACCGTCCTTCACGTCGAGCTTGAACACTTCGGGCATCGCGCCCTCGTAGCCGCTGTCGAACGGGATCGTCGAGATCAGCACGTGCTCGTCGTCGTCGCGCAGCGTATCGATCAGTGTCGCCGACGCGAGCTCGCTCTTTTTCTTCTTGATGTGCGAGCCGGCTTCCTGGCCGTCGACGCGCCGGCCGAACAGGATGTCGTTCGCGCTGCCGTCGGCGTCGACCGCGAGCAGTTCGCCGGTGCCGAGCGGCTGTTCGAGGCCGCCGTCTAGCGTCGAGAGCGTGTACACGACGCGGTTGGGCCCGACCCACCAGAAATCGTCGACTTCGTCGTCGCCGCGCGGACGGATATTGATGCCTTTGGAATTGGCCAGATCGATCATCGTCAGATGACGCTTGCCGTCGATCATGCTGTCGGTGGCGATGTGGTTGCCGTCCGGCGAAATCTTCACCGTGCGGTATTGCAGATGCTTGGCGAAATCGGCGACGGGCAGCGGCTGCGCGGCCTGCGCCTGCGCGACGGCGGCGAGGCCGCAGACGGCCATGAGAGATTGAACGAGAAAACGCGGACGCAAGACGTTACTACGCAGCAACATGCGCGGCTCCAATGCGGATGGTGGACTACGTCCAGCGCCCAGAGCCGGACCCCCGCGCGGATTCTAGCGAGATTCCTCGCCAAATTTGCACTTCGGACCGGAACGATTCGTGGAAATTTTCCAGTCGCAGGCGCACGGAAAACACAGGCGGCCGGCGCGCGGATGTCGTTGCCGACGATCGACGAGCCGGCACCGGCTTCGATGCCGATCGCCGCCTGCGTGCGTGAAGCCGCCGATCGCGATGCCGCTTCAATCGCGCACTTAAGAAGATGGTGGTCGCGATGGCCGAACCCGGACCGCCGTAATGCCGGACGAAAAACCGACGATCGAGCGACTGGTCGCGCGCATGCTCGGCGACGAACCGGTCGTCGCGACGGCGGAGGAAGCGAGCGAGCTGACCTGCTTGTCGCCCGTCGAGGCGGCGCATCTGAATGCGATCGAGCGCGTGTTCACCGGCTTCGAAGCGTTGCGCAACGAGCGCGGCGCAGACCGGGCGGCGCCAAGCGGGCGAACGCGTCGGCGCGTTCGTGCTGGTGCGCCCGCTCGGCACCGGCGGTATGGGCGAGGTGTGGCTCGCCGAACGCGACGACGGCAAGGTGGAGCAGCGCGTCGCGATCAAGTTCCTGCGCGTGAGCCGCACGCGCTTCGCCGAGTGATTTCTGCGCGAGCAGAACCTGCTGGCGCGGCTCGAACACTCCGGCGTCGCGCGCTTCATCGACACCGGGCACGCCGATACCGGCACGCCGTACCTGGCGATGGAACACGTCGACGGCGAACCGATCGACGCGTGGTGCGACGCGCACAGGCTCGACCTCGACGCGCGGCTCGCATTGTTCCCGGGCGCGTGCGAGGCGGTCGACTACGCGCACCGGCACCTCGTCGTGCCTCGCGACATCAAGCCCGCGAAGAGGGATCGCGAAGGACCGGTCGTGCAGGACGCCGCTGCGGAGCGACGCCGATAGCACTCGCTATCGGCCGAGTGAGCAGCAAGTCCTGCGCGGCCAGGACGAGCGAGCTGCTTTCGATTTGTCCGCTACGGGCCACCAGGACCCTACTTGCGCCCGTAGCGGTCCTCGAGGCGCACGATGTCGTCCTCGCCGAAGTATTCGCCGCACTGCACCTCGATGAGGTGGATGTCCTCGGTCGTCGGATTTTCGAGCCGGTGCAGCGTGTTCATCGGGATGTACGTCGACTGGTTCGCGTGCAGGAACTTCTCGTCGTCGCCGACGCGCACCTTCGCCGTGCCCTTGACCACGGTCCAGTGCTCGCTGCGCCGGTGATGCAGCTGCAGGCTCAGCACATGGCCGGGCTTCACGACCAGACGCTTCACTTTGCAATCCGCCGCATCTTCCAGAACGGTAAAACTGCCCCACGGCCGGTGCACGGTCTGGTGGAACGCGGCGGCGTCGTGCTTGTCGGCGCGCAGGCGGTCGACGACGAGCTTGACCTGCTGCGCGCGTTCGCGGTCGGCCACGAGCACGGCGTCGTCGGTGTCGACGATCACGAGATCCCTCACGCCGACGGCCGCGACCATGCGCTTGTCGCTCTGGATGTAGCAGTTCTCGCTTTCGATCAGGATCGCGTGGCCGCGCACGCGGTTGCCGTGCTCGTCCGACTCGGCCTCGAGATCGCTGATCGCCTTCCACGAACCGATGTCGCTCCAGTCGAAGCCGGCCGCGACGACGGCGCGCCGCGCAGCGCGCTCCATCACCGCGTAGTCGATCGAGATATCGGGCTGCGTGAGAAACGCCTCGCGCGCGTACTCGACCGGGCTTTCGTGGCTCGTCGCCGCATCGTGGCATGCGCGCGCGGCGGCGAGCACGTCCGGGCACGCGGCCTGCGCGGCGGCGATCAGCGCGTCGGCGCGAAAACAGAACATGCCGGAATTCCACACGTAGTCGCCCGACGCGACGTAGCCTTCGGCGACCTCGCGCCTGGGCTTCTCGACGAACGCGTCGATTTGCCGTCCGTCGCGCCCGGCGATCGCATCGGCCATGCGGATGTAGCCGAAGCCGGTTTCCGCGTGCGAGGGCACGATGCCGAACGTCGCGAGCCAGCCGTCCTGCGCGAGCGCGCGGGCGCGCACGACGTCGGCCGCGAACGCGTCGAGATCGCGAATTAGATGGTCGGCCGGCAGCACGAGCAGCACGGCGTCGGCGCTGATGTGCGCGTGCGCGTGCAGCGCCGCGAGCAGGATCGCCGGCGCGGTGTTGCGCCCGGCCGGCTCGAGCAGAAACGGCAGTCGGTCGAGGTTCGCGCGCGGGTGCGTCGCGTATTCGTCGCGCGTCAGAAAATAGTAGTCGCGGCCGGTCACGGTCAGCACGTGGCCGTCGTCGGCGACGGCGAGCGCGCGATCGAGCGTCTTGTACAGCAGCGTTTCGCCGTCGCCCATGCGCATGAACGGCTTCGGATACGCGCTGCGCGAGACGGGCCAGAGACGGGTTCCGGCGCCGCCGGAAAGAATGACAGGAATCAACATGGGTACTTTTCCACCAGATGCGGACCGACGTGCGGCGAGCGGCTCAGGCCATCTCGCCGATCACGCAGGCCAGGCCCTCTTCCCAGGACGGCAAACGCAGTCCGAACGTTGCGGCGAGGCGCGCGGTATCGAGTACCGAGTAGGCGGGCCGACGCGCCTTCGTCGGAAATTGCGCGGTCGTGATCGCGGCGACTTCCGGCGCGCGTTCGACGAGCCCCGCGGCGTGCGCGCGCGCGACGATCGCGCTCGCGAAGTCGTGCCACGAGCATTCGCCCGCGCTGACGAGGTGATACGTGCCGCTCGTGGCGCGGCGGCGCGCGTCGTCCCATCCGAGCCACCGCACGAGCGCGGCGGCCGTGACGTTCGCGATCAGCCGCGCCGGCGTCGGCGCGCCGCGCTGGTCGGCGACGATCGTCAGGCGATCGCGCTCGCGCGCCAGACGCAGCATCGTGCGCAGGAAGTTGGCGCCGCGCGCGCCGTACACCCACGCGGTGCGGAAGTTCAGATGCATCGCGCCGCTCGCGCGCAGCGCGTCTTCGCCGGCGAGCTTGGAGCGGCCGTACGCGCCGAGCGGCGCGGTTGCGTCGTCTTCGCGATACGGGCGCATGCCGGCGCCGTCGAACACGTAGTCGGTCGAGTAATGCACGACGCTCGCGCCGCGGTCGGCGGCCCAGCGGCCGATGTCGCCGACGGCGTCGCCGTTGGCGCGCGTCGCCTGCGCTTCTTCGTCCTCGGCGCGGTCGACCGCGGTGTACGCGGCCGCGTTGACGATCAGATCCGGCGCGACGCGATCGAGCAGCGCTGTCAACGCGTGCGCGTCGGCGAGATCGGCGACTTCGCACGGCGCGCCGCCGGGCAGCGCGCCGCTGCGCGTCGCCGCGACGAGTTCGCCGAGCGGCGCAAGGCTGCGCTGCAGTTCGAAACCGACCTGGCCGTTCGCGCCGAGCAGCAGGATCTTCATCGGCCGCGATACTCGGGCAGGCGTTCGGGCGCGATGTCGGCGAGGAACGGCGCCTTCGTATCCTTGTCGGACAACAGCGGCGCGCTCACCGGCCAGTCGACGCCGATGTCCGCGTCGTTCCAGCGCACGCCGGCGTCGGCCTTGCCGTCGTACAGCGCGGTGCACTGGTAGCAGAAGGTCGCGTAGTCGCTGAGTACGACGAAGCCGTGCGCGAAGCCTTCGGGCACGTAGAAGTGGCGTTTGTTCTCGGCCGAAAGAACGACGCCGGCCCACTGGCCGAACGTCGGCGAGCCGCGGCGGATGTCGACGCCGACGTCGTACACCTCGCCTTCGAGCACGCTGACGAGCTTGCCTTGCGGATTGGGCCACTGGTAGTGCAGCCCGCGCAGCACGCCGCGCGCCGAACGCGACACGTTCGACTGCACGAATGAAAGATCGAGCCCCGCCTCTTTGAACTTCGCCGCGTTGTAGCCTTCGTAGAAAAAGCCGCGCGCGTCGCCGAACACGGCGGGTTCGATCACGACGCAGCCCGGCAGCCGGGTTTCGACGAACTTCACGCGATCACCCCGTGTTCCGCGATCTGCAGCAGATAACGGCCGTAGCCGTTCTTGGCGAGCGGCTTGGCCAGCGCGCGCAGCTGGTCGGCGTCGATCCAGCCCTGCGAGAACGCGATCTCCTCCGGGCAGCAGACTTTCAGGCCCTGGCGGTTCTCGATCGTCTCGATGTAGTTGGACGCTTCGACCAGCGATTCGTGCGTGCCCGTGTCGAGCCATGCATAGCCGCGGCCGAGTTTTTCGAGCATCAGCGAGCCGTCGTCGAGATAGCAGCGGTTGAGATCGGTGATCTCGAGCTCGCCGCGCGACGAGGGCTTCAACTGCGCGGCGTAGTCGCACGCGCGGCCGTCGTAGAAGTACAGGCCGGTGACCGCGTAGTTCGACTTCGGCTGCGGCGGCTTTTCCTCGAGGCCGATCACCTTGCCGGCGGCGTCGAACTCCGCGACGCCGTAGCGCTCGGGATCGTGCACGTAGTAGCCGAACACGGTCGCGCCGTGCTCGCGTCCGGCCGCGCGCTTGAGCACGTCGGTCAGGCCGTGGCCGTAGAAGATGTTGTCGCCGAGGATCAGGCACGACGGATCGCCGGCGACGAAGTCGCGGCCGATGAGGTACGCCTGCGCCAGACCGTCGGGCGACGGCTGCACGGCGTAGCTGATCGAGATGCCCCACTGCGAGCCGTCGCCGAGCAGCTGCTTGAACAGCGCCTGCTCGTGCGGCGTGTTGATGACGAGCACTTCGCGGATGCCCGCGAGCATCAGCACCGACAGCGGGTAGTAGATCATCGGCTTGTCGTACACGGGCAGCAGCTGCTTGCTGACGACCTGCGTCAGCGGGTACAGCCGCGTGCCGGAACCGCCGGCGAGGATGATGCCTTTCTTGCTGGACATGTTTTGCCCTTCTATTTGCAAGGACGGTTGTTCGCGCAACGTCTGCCCCTGGCCGTCATCCCGGCGAAAGCCGGGATCCAGCCTTTGCCGTTCGACCTCAAGAGCTGGATTCCAGCTTTCGCTGGAATGACGAGCAAAAGACGACAGCCGCCGTTTTCGTTCGCGCCGAATCGGCGCGGACGCTCAAACGCCCCCCAACCGCTCCATCCGGTACGACCCGTCGAGCACGCGCCCGCACCATTCCTGGTTCGCGAGGTACCAGTCGACCGTGCGCGCGATGCCGGTTTCGAACGTCTCCTGCGGCGCCCATCCCAGCTCGCGCTTGAGCTTCGACGCGTCGATCGCATAGCGGCGGTCGTGTCCGGGGCGATCCTTCACGTACGTGATCAGCGCTTCGTGCCGGCGCCCGTCGGCCAGCGGCCGGCGCTGGTCCAGAAGTGCACAGATGGTTTTCACCACATGAATATTTTCGCGCTCGGAATCGCCGCCGACGTTGTACACCTCGCCCGGCCGCCCCGCTTCGAGCACGCGCGCGATCGCGCGGCAGTGGTCGCGCACGTACAGCCAGTCGCGCACGTTGCGTCCGTCGCCGTAGACCGGCAGCGGCTTGCCTTCGATCGCCTTCTGGATCATCAGCGGAATGAGCTTTTCCGGAAACTGGTACGGGCCGTAGTTGTTCGAGCAGTTCGTCGTCAGCGTCGGCAGGCCGTACGTGTGATGGAACGCGCGCACGAGATGATCGGACGAGGCCTTCGACGCCGAATACGGCGAATTCGGCGCGTACGCGGTTTCTTCGGTGAAGTAGCCGACCGGGCCGAGCGAGCCGTAGACCTCGTCGGTCGAGACGTGCAGGAAGCGGAAGCCGTCCTGACGGTCGAGCGGCAGACCGCGCCAGTAGCCCGTCGCGCGCTGCAGGAGGTTCAGCGTGCCGACGACGTTCGTCTGTACGAAGTCGCCCGGCGCGTCGATCGAGCGGTCGACGTGCGACTCGGCCGCGAAGTTCACGATCGCGTCGGGCTTGTGTTCGTCGAGGATTTTTTCGAGCAGCGCGGCATCGCCGATGTCGCCCTGCACGAAGACGTGATCGGCGTTCGCACGCAGCGGCGCGAGCGTGTCGAGGTTGCCCGCGTAGGTGAGTTTGTCGAGATTGACGACGCGCCAGCCGCCTTGGCCGAGCGTGTCGAGCACGAAGTTGCCGCCGATGAAGCCGGCGCCGCCAGTCACGAGTACGGTTTTCATGCGTTTCGCGTCGCTCCGTTGACATCCGCTCCCGTGCCGGAAGCGGCCCAGGAAATGCGAAAGGTTACCAGAAGGTCGCCGCACCTGCCGCCGGACCTCGCCGTATTCCCATGGCGACCCGGGCAGCGCGTCCGGAAACCGCGTCGACGGAAACACGTCGCTGTCTACGGGACAAAAACGCCAAAGTTCAGTGACTTACAGCCCCTCGGTTCGCGGGGGTCCAAAACTGGCCATTGTCCTTACCTGCGCGTATAGTCGATGTCAAACAGGGAGGGGGAGCCGGAATGGCCTCTCTATTCGACAACGTGCATGTGCTGGGTCTGA
The DNA here is from genome assembly GCF_025717065.2 of Tahibacter soli. Taxonomy (GTDB): domain Bacteria; phylum Pseudomonadota; class Gammaproteobacteria; order Xanthomonadales; family Rhodanobacteraceae; genus Tahibacter; species Tahibacter soli. The sequence continues at coordinate 843,992 of NZ_JAOVZO020000020.1, forward strand.
CGATTCAGGCGATGGGCGCGGGACTCATCGGCATGCTGTGTCTGATGCTCAACCGCGTCGTGCAGCGGCCCGCGCTGTCGGCCTGGAGCGCCGGCTGGCTGAGCCTCGCGTTCGCGCTCATCGCGATGCTCGTGCAGCAGGCGGCGCCGAAGACGTCGGCGTTCACGCTGCCGATGTACATGTTCGGCGAATACCTTTACGGCTATTTCCTGATCGCCGGGTGCGCGCACTTTGCCGGACGGCGCTGGCCGGCCGGACTGCTGCAGCCGCTCCTGACACCCGCCGCGGTCGTCGCGATCGCGATGCCGCAGCTGATCGGCTACGAATTCCGCAACGTGTTTCTCGTGCAGGCGACGCTCCTGTCGGGCTTCTTCATCGTCGCGTTGCTCGCGCTGCGGCCGGCCGTGAAGCGCTATCCGTCGAGCCCCGGCCTGCTCGCGATGCGCATTGCGCTCGCGCTCCTGATCGTCAATTTCCTGTACTACATCCCGATCTTCGGCGCGAACCTCCTGTTCAACGAACCGCTGCCGATGACGGCGCTCAAGCTCAGTTCCGCCGCGCACCTCGTGTTCGAATTCGTGCTCGGTTTCGGCGGCGCGGTGCTGGTGCTCGAACAGAGCCACCGTTCGCTCGCGGTGCGCAACCGCGACCTGCTCGCCGACAATCGCCGCTTCCGCATCGAAGCCGAGCAGGACGCGCTGACCGACGCGTGCAACCGCCACGCGTTCTTCCATCTGCTCGACGAGCTGGCGGTGCAGCAGCACACCGCGCACGGCTGCGTCGCGGTGATCGACGTCGACGACATGAAGACGATCAACGACCGCTTCGGCCATGCCGCCGGCGACGCCGCGCTCGTGCGCGTGGCGAACACGCTGCGCGGCCTCGTGCGCCGCGACGATCACCTGTTTCGCTGGGGCGGAGACGAGTTCCTGCTGATCACGATCGCGCTCGACGGCGTCGAATTCCGCTCGCGGCTGGAGTCGCTGAACGCGAAGCTGCGTGGCGGCGACCCGTCGGTGCAGGTGTCGCACGGCTATGCCGAGTTCACGCGCGCCGACCAGTTGCTCGACGCCGTGCGCCGCGCCGACGTGGCGATGTACGCGCAGAAGCGCGAGCGCGCCGCGCTACGCCGCCGCGCCGGCATCAATGTCATCGAAGGCGGCTCGCGAGGCGCGGCGGGCGGGCCGCGCGACGCGACGATCTGAGTTCGCGCGGCACACTGTCGACTGTCGAAAGCTACGGAGCGGTCGGCGTCTCGCCCTCGAACCCGTCGACGAACACCCGATCGAGCACCGTGATCGACCCGCGCATGCCGATCATCGTGTCGCCGTGCTGCTCGCAGAAATACCCGAACGTGCCCAGGCGCGTGAACTGCACGTTCGCGCTCCACGCGAGCGCGCTCGGCGTGTTGTTCGTATTGCAGTTGACCGAGCACTTGAAGCGCCGGTCGTCGGCGACGACATTGTGCACTCCGCCGCCATTGCGAAAATTCACCACGTCGTACTGGTAGATCGTCAGGTGCGTCGGCGTGAACGTCAGATCGGGGTTGGCGATCACGATGTGCGTGCGCGCGTGCGCGGCGCCGGCAAGCGCCATGCACGCGACGAGCGCGATCGCGCTAGCCGAGAAACCGCAGGTTCGGCGCGGCGAAGCGGCCGAGGTTCGGCAGGATGTCGGCGATGCCGCCGGCGTCGACGCCGAACCAGCTCGCGAGCGTGGCGGCGTACTGGTCGACCGCGGTCGTCGGAATGATCTGGCCATAGCCGGTGTCGTCGGGGTTCGCATGGGGGTTCGCGTTCGTATTCTGCGCCAGCGACGGCATCGTGCCGTAGAAACGCCGGCCGCGCACGGCGCCGCCGACGACGAAGTGGTGGCCGCCCCAGCCGTGGTCCGTGCCGTCGCCGTTGACCGCGAGCGAACGGCCGAAGTCCGACGACGTGAACGCCGTGACGTTGTTGGCGAGGCCGAGCTCGACGGTCGCGTCGTAGAACGCCTTCGTCGCGTTCGCGAACTCCGTGAGGTTGTAGGCGTGGTCGGCGATCTGGCTGCCGTGCGTGTCGTACGCGCCGGCCGACACGAAGAACACCTGCCGGCTCATGCCGAGCGCCGCGCGGATCTTGATCAGGCGCGCGACCATCTTCAGCTGGTTGCCGAGATCGGTGTCGGGAAACGCCGTCGCGAGCGGCGGCGAGCCGTCGAGCGCGGCACTGAGGATCTCGTAGTTGTCGATCGCGCTGCCGGCCGCGTTCGCGAACGCGCGTTCGAGCACGTGCGTCTGCGTGCCGTGCGCGATCAGCGCTTCGTACGCGGTCTTGCCGCTCGGGTTGTCGCCCTGGATCCACGACTCCGATCCGTCGCCGAGATAGCTCATCTTGTCGACGCCGCCCGGCGACATCGAATACTGGTTGATCACCGCGCCGCGCTGGAAACGGTTTTCGCCCGACAGCGAAATGCTCATCGGCATCAGGCCGGTGTTCGCGCCGTACAGCAGGTCGGCGATGCGTCCGCCCCACCCGTTCGCGTTCGGATCGTCGGGGCGCGACGTCTGCCAGTACGTGGTCTGGTCGTCGTGCGAGAACAGCTGCGGCGGCGTCGGCACGGTGCCGTTCTGGTACTGCGACTGCGTGATCGGATGCAGCAGCGTGCCGACGTTCGCGACGACCGCCATTTTTTCGCCGTTGAACAATCCGCGCAGCGGCGCCAGCGACGGATGCAGGCCGTACGTGCTGCCGTCGCCCGGCAGGCCGCCGGGCAGGCCGCCGGACGCGGCGAGCGGGTTCAGGCTCTGCGCCTGGATCGCGGCCTGCTCGAGCGCGAGGCCGCCGGCCGAGACGAGGCCGTTGCGCGACTGCCGGTAGCGCGCGTAGTTCGTCGTGTCGTACGGCACGATCGTGTTGAAGCTGTCGTTGCCGCCGTAGAGAAAAATGCAGACGAGCGCCTTGTAGTCGCCGAACGCGTAGCGTTTCTGCGTCGCGGCAGCGGCGATCGCCGAGAGGCTGCCGAACGCCGAATACAGGCTGGCGCCGCCGAGCGCCGCGGCGATGCTGCGCTTGATGAAATCACGTCGGTTCACGCGCATGGCCGCGGCCTCACTTCTGGATCGAGTATTCGGGCGAATTGACGATGAGGTACAGCGCGTTCTGCACGCGCACGCGGCCGTAGGCCGAGCCGTGCGTCGACTGCGTGATCGTCGCGAGCTGCGTCGCCAGCACGTTGCGCATGAACGGCGACATCTGCCCCGACATGAACAGCACATTGTATTTTTCGATCAGCTGCGCGGGATTGCTCGCCGCGAGCGGCGCGTCGCGCGCGAGGTTCATCTGGATCGTGTCGGCGTCTTCGCTGTCCCAGCAGCGGTCGCTGCCGGTGTAGTAGCAAAAGACGTTGTAGTAGAGATTGTTCGGCGTCGAAACGACCATCGTGTCCGACAGGATCTGAAATTCCGGACTCACGAGGCCGAGCGTGCGCACTTCGCCGGGATAGCGAAAATCCGGCTTGAAGAAATTGAACACCGTCGGCGAGCGCAGCGGCGCCTGGCCGTACCAGTCCTCGATCGGCGGCCACGGCGCAAGGCTGCCGATGCGCCCGCCCGTCGAACGGCCTTCCATCGCGCGCCACAGGTGCGTGAGTTTCAGGAGCGGTTCGCGCAGCTTGCCGAACGTGTCCTGCCGCGACCACTGGCCGTAGCGCGCTTCCGGATCGAGCAGAATCGCGCGAATCACGGCCTTGAGATCGCCGCGCACGCCCTGCCCGTTGTCGTCGAACGCGCCCGCGACGCGCTGCACGTAGGCCGGCGTCGGATTGCTCGTGACGAGACGCTGGATCAGGCGCCGCGCCATGAACGGTCCGACGTTCGGGTGCTTTGCGATGTTGTCGAGCGCCTTGCCGAGTTCGACCTGCGCATTGCCGCCGTGCACGAGCAGGCCGTTCGGCAGCACCACGTTGTCGTAGACGAGCAGCTGCTTGTCGGTCGTCGTGTCGTGATACGCGTCGACCGGTTCCATCGGCCGCTGCCACGGGGCCTCGTCGGGATTGCTCGGCCCGCACCAGTGGAACGTTTCCTCGTCGCAGCACGTATACGTGTTCTCGCCGCAGCCGACGTTGCTCCAGTTCCAGCCGGTGAATACCGCGGCGAAGCCGCGCACCGTCGTCTGCGTATATGTCGCCACCGGCTGGCCGTCCGACAGCAGCACCGTGCCGTCCGGATTGAGCTGCACGAGGCCCACCGAGAACAGCTGCAGCACTTCGCGCGCGTAGTTCTCGTCCGGATGGATGTTCTGCGCTTCGTCGGCCTTCTGGTTCTGGATCGAATTGAGATAGATGCCCATCGCCGGATGGCGCGTCACCTGTTCGAGCAGCGTGCGGTAGTTGCCGAACGCGTTCGCGGCGAGCATGTCGTGATAGCTCGCGAGCGACCACGGGCTGTAGGCGAGCGTGCCGTTCTCGCTCGACACGACGAAGATTTCCGACAGCGCGAACGCGACACGCTGACGCAGCTGGTCGGTCGCGACGCGGTTGCCGCGGCTCGGATCGGGCGAACCGACGACGTTGATCGCCCAGCTTTCCAGCCGCGTATCGTCGGTGACGTAGTTGTTGCCGTCGGGTTCGTCCGGCAGGCCGGCGACCCAGTCGAGATACGGCTCGCTCGTGGTGGTCGACGCGGCGAACTGCTCGTCGAGCCACGCCTGGTAGCCGATGGCGCGCAGATGCGCGATGTCGGCGAGCGTCGGACCGAACGTCGCCTGCGCGAGAAACCGCGCGGCGGCGGCGTCGCCGACCGGACCCGCGCTTGCCGCTTCGAAACCGTGCTGCAGCATCGCATCGGGGCGATGACTGAGCTGCGCATTCGCCGCACCCGCGGCGCATACGCCCAACGCGCACGCGACACGCGCGAGCGCACCCGCAAAAAACGACCGCTGCATGGCCATCCCCGGCGCCGAACTGCGCACACTGTATTTGTGACCGTCGCGACAAACCATGACGGAGCGCTCAATCGCGCGGCGTCCCGACGCGCGGGATGCACGATTGATCGGCGTCGCAACGAAGACGTTTCTTTCAACCCTTTCGTCGCGGCGCGCATCAAGCATCGGCTGCGTCGGCGTTCGCCCGACGCGCACGCAAGATTCGCGACACGCGCGGCCCGTCGACGCGTCGATCCGGATCGACAGTCCCGACGTCATACCTTGAGGTACGTGCAATGCATCATTCGACGAAATTTCCGGCGTGGATCAATGCGATCGTCGTCGTCGCGGTACTCGGCATCGGTTTGCAGGTACGGGACATCGGCAAGGCGCTGGGCCTGCGCATACCGGGCCTGCCGATGCCGTACGGCGGCGCGATTCTCGACAACGCGATCGCCGTCGCGCTCGCGCTGATCGCGGCGTTCGTGCTGTCGGGTCGCGGCGCGTCGCTCGTACGCGGCCTCGGACTGCATTGGCCGGGCTGGAAAGGCCCGGCGCTGACACTCGCGGCGACGCTGCCGTTCTGGATCGGCCTCGGCGCGACGAGCGCGCTGTCGACGGAAGGTTCCGCGCTGTCACTCCTGATGCTCGCCGTCGTGTTTCCGTTCGCCGAGGAAATCGTTTTCCGCGGATTCGGCTTCGTGTTCGCGCGGCGTACGCTCGGCTGGCGCATCGTGGCGGCGGTGCTGGTGCAGGCGCTCGCGTTCGGGTTCGTACACTGGTACGGCATGGGCGGCGGCAGCGGCATCGCGCTGCAGGTGCTGGCAATCACGGCGTTCGGCGGCGTCGTATTCGCGATACTCGACGCGCTCGACGGCTATACGATCTGGAGCGGCTGGATATTTCACGTTTCGCTCAACGCGGCCTGGAACGCGTTCGCGGTGTCGGAATCGGCGGCGACGGGCTGGTACGGCAATTCGCTGCGGATCGCGAGCGCGGCGCTGGCGGTGGGATTGTTGTGGGCGTTGCATCGGCGCCGTGCGGCGAATCGCGGTTGAGGCGGCCCGGCCCGCTACGTGCGCAGATCCAGGCCGACCAGATGCATTTCTTCGGTTGTGAAATACGTGACATCGGAGCCGACGCCGAACGCCCGCCGCGCCTCGTCGAAACCGAAGCCGACCATCAACCGGCCGGGGCTACGCCACACCTGCACGTCCCTTCTGACATCGACGCCGCGCGGTATCACGCGCGCGACCGACGCGGTGTCGAGCGCTTCGAGCGCCAGCAGCGGATGCGCGTCGAGCGCGACGCGGGTGATCGACCGCGCGGCGTCGAACAATCCCGGCGTCGCGCGGCCGATCAGGCAATCGACGGAGCGCAGGCGCCCGCCCGCGATTTCGATTTCGAGCAGATGCGGCTCCGCTCGCCCGACGGCGCGGTAATACCAGCTGTCGTGGATCGGCGCGCCGTCGTTCCAATCGAACGCGGCGTAGTCCCTTTCGTCGTCGCTACGGATGTCGATCGCGCGCAACGCATTCGGTCCGGGCGGTTGTGCAAATAGGGCGAGGCGCATGTCGATGCCTTGTTCCGGTGATGGGAGCACGCACGGCAATCGGATGCCGCGCGCTTGAGTAACACGCGCACGGTCCGATTACCGCACGCCGTCAGGAAAGCTATGCCGCCTCGAACCGCTCCCCGCGAAACACGAGCACCGCGGCGCCGCGTTCGAGCGCGTGATGCGCGAGGCGCCGCTGCGCGCGCAGGTCGTCCTCGTTGCGCTGCGCGGCCTGCGCGAGTTTCTGCGCGATCAGCGCGACCGCGACGCGCTTGTTCGCGTGCTGGCTGCGCTCGGACTGCACGCGCACGACGATGCCGCTCGCGACATGCGTCGCGCGCACCGCCGATTCGGTCTTGTTGACGTGCTGGCCGCCGGCGCCGGACGCGCGCGCGGTCTCGAAGCGGATTTCGCTTTCGAGCGCGGCCGGCGGCGGCGCGTAGCGGCGGCCGCCGATGAACCAGTTCTTGCGGCCGTGCTGCGGGCGGTAGGGGCTGGCGCAGATCCATTGCACCGTGCCGTTCCAGCGCGCCGCGAGCCCTTCGGCGCCGTCGCCGTCGAGCGCGACGAGCACCGATCGCCACGTGCCGGCGCGCGCACCGGCGTCGCGCTCGATCACGTCGAGCGCGACGCCGGCCTCGTGCGCTTCGGCCTCGACGCGCGCGAGCGCCTTGGCGACGGCAAGGCAGCATTCGTCCGGCCCCTGCGCCGCGGAAAGTTGCAAAAGGATCATTCGCAACACTCCCGCGTCTTGTACGTGAGCACCGGTCGCAGCCGCGCGAGCAGGCGCACGAGGCCGGCCGCGCGCAGCGCCGCGACGACCGAGTCGATGCTCTTGTACGCCTCGGGCGCTTCCTCGTAGATCAGCGCGCGGTCGTCGCAGACGACGCGGCTGCCGAGCGCCGTGCGCGCGAGCTGCGCGACGCTGTAGCGCGCCGAGAGGCGATCCTTGCACTCGGTGCGCATCCACTTGCGACCCGCGCCGTGCGCGAGCGAGTAAAGGCTGCGCGCGTCGGCGACCGGTTCGACGAGATAGCTGTAGTCGCCGCGCGAACCGGGAATGACGACCGGCCCCGCGTCCGACGGCGTGGCGCCCTTGCGGTGCAGCCAGCCGGCGAGACCGTCGACGATCGCCGGCGCCACCAGGTTGTGGTCGACGTCGATCGCGGTCGAGCCGCTCGCGCGCAGGCGCATGAGCATGCGCTGCGCGATCAGGCTGCGGTTCGCCCGCGCGAAACGCAACGCCTGCGCGTGGCGGTCGAGGTACTGCGCGCAGTCGGCGCCGCCGCGTTCGAGGCCGGCATGTCCGTGACGGGCGACGTGGTCGCGCAGGATCGCCTCGCCGAGTCCGCGCGAGCCGCTGTGCACGAGCAGCAGCAGATGCCGGCGGTCGATGCCCATGCGCGCCACGGCATCGTCGTCGTAGCACTCGTCGAGCGCCTGCAGTTCGGCGAAGTGGTTGCCGCCGCCGATCGTGCCGAGCGCGCGCTCGTGTCCGGTCGGCGGCAGGTCGAGCGCGGCGACGACGTCGTTCCACGCCGGATCGAGCGGCGCGTCGATCGAGCCCAGGCGTTTTTCGAGCTTGTCGATGTTGAGCTTCGCCGCGGCGATGTCGGTGCGCCACAGCGCCATGCCGCAGCCGATGTCGTTGCCGACCAGCGCGGGATACAGGCGGTTGGTCGAGAAGAACGCGGCGCCGACCGGATAGCCGCGGCCCGGATGCAGGTCGGGCATGCCGACGACGCGATGCATGCCCGGCAGCCGGGCGGTGGTTTCAAGCTGCTGGATCGCTTTGCCTTCGATCCACGTGTCGTCCACGGCGATGACGCTGACGCCGTCGGACGGAATCCGAATGGAGTTGCCCATTGTACCTTTCCAAAAGGGAAGAAAGCCTTGGAACGGCAGGCGCAAGGCCAGGGGCAACACGCGAAAGCGGCGTCGGACGACGCCGCGGGCGAATCAACCCAGGCTGAGCCTGCAAAGGCAAGTGACCAGTTTCATGGCGCGTGCTCCTTTGCGGTCGAGGGTGGAAGGGAAAGAAGGCGCGGAGAGTAGTCCGAAAAAACGAGGCTTGCAACAGGCGAAGGTCGAGTCTGCTTTGCACCGCTTCAGCGCGGGTCTAAACTACGAGCCCGTTCGTATGACTGCGGAGAACGCGCATGATCCGCCGCTGCGTCGTACTTCTGTTCTGTCTCGCGTCGTTCCTCGCGCACGCGCATCACACCGCGCTGCACGATCGCGAAGACTCCGATCCCGTGCCGGCCGGCGGGGAATACTGGGCCGGCCCCGCGCTCAGCGGTTCGTGGTTCGATCCGGCGCGCAACGGCGAGGGTTTCGTGCTCGAAGTGCTCGCCGACGGCAGCGCCGTCGTCGTGTGGTTCACCTACCCCGCCGCCGGCGAACCGGGCGAACAGGCCTGGCTGATCGGTCAGGGCGGACGCCTCGCCGGCAACCGCATCCGCTTCGACCTCGTCACGCGTACGCGCGGCGGCGTCTGGGGCGATGCGTTCGACCCCGCCCGCATCGAAAACGTGCCGTGGGGCACGCTCGAATTCGAATTCCACAGTTGTACGAGCGCGACGGTGCGCTACGCCGGCACGCCCGCCTACGGCAGCGGCACGTTCGAACTGTCGCGGCTGACCGAACTCGACGAACTGCGCTGCGACGGCGCGCGCGCGACGACGCCGAACGGCGCGCGCTCGCTCGCCGGCCTGCGCAGCAAGAGCGGGCCGTGGTTCGTCGCCACGCGTTCGGGCGAAGGCTGGTTCGTCGAGGAACTCGCCGGCGGCGTCACCGTCGTGTACTGGTTCACCTACGATCCGCAGGGCAATCAGGCGTGGACCGTCGGCGCCGGCGTGCGCGACGGCGAGCGTCTCGTCGTCGACCAGCAGACCATCACGCGCGGCACGCGCTTCGGCAGCGGCTTCGATCCCGCCGCCGTGCAGCGCACGCGCTGGGGTTCGATCGAGTTCACGTTTACCGAATGCAACAAAGCGGACTTTCGCTACGCATCGGTGCTGCCGGGGTACGATGCGAACGCACGCACGGCGACGCGCCTGGGCATGCTCGCGTCGGCGCCGTGCATCGACGGCACGCCGCAGCTGCGGCGAAGCGGCACCTGGACCGAAGTCGCGGCGACGCCGGCGCCGGGGCAGTCCGAACACGCCGCGACCGTGCTCGACGGCAAGATCTACGCGCTCGGCGGCTACGGCGACGGCAACGGCTTCAAGCGCTACGACCCGGCCGCGAACCAGTGGACCGAACTGCCCGACCTGCCGTCGGGGCGCCATCACCTCGCCGCGTTCGCGATCGACGGCGGCGTGTACTTCGTCGGCGGCGACGCGATCGGCAGCGCCGGTCAGGACGTATCGGCGTACCGCTACGATGTCGCGACGAACGCGTGGGAGCCGCGCCCGGAGATGTCGTTCACGTTCGGCAGCCAGGCCGCGGTGATGCACGGCCGCGCGTACGTCGGCGCCGGCGACGGCAGCGTCGAGGAATACGACCCGCGCGCGCGCAGCAAGCGGCGCATCGAGGCGCCGAACCTCACGGAGCGCGATCATGCGCAGGTCGTCGCGTTTCTGGGCGAGCTGTGGGTGATCGGCGGTCGCAGTCCGGAAACCGACACGGTCGCGATCTACGACCCGGCCGCGCAGCGCTGGCGCGCCGGTCCGCGCATGGGCAATACGCGCGGCGGCTTCGCCGCGGCGGTCGTCGGCGACCAGATCGTCGTCGGCGGCGGGGAGCTGATCAACATCACGCCGTTCCGGCTCGAACCGACGGTCGAGGTGATCGTCGCCGGCGGCGACCGCTGGGCGTTCGCGCCGAACCTGCCGGTGCCGGTGCACGGCGTCGCCGGCGCCGCAGCGAATGGACGCTTCTACGCGATCAGCGGCTCGACGAGTGCCGGCTCGCGGTTCGGCGCGACCGGGCGGGTGTTTGCGATCGAGCTCGTGCCTTAGGAAAGTCGAGAAAGCAGCGGCGCGACGAGTTCGCGGCCGCGCAACGCCTCGCGCCAAGCACGCGGAATACCGGCCTCGCCGTGACGGATGCCGGCGATGCCGCCGGCCACGGCGGCGGTGGTGTCCGTGTCGTTGCCGAACGCGATCGCGGCGCGCACCACCGCGTCGAACGACGCGCCGGCGGCCAGCGCGTGGCGCGCCGACCACAACGTATCGACGACGTAGCCCGAGCCCGCGACGCGATCGGCGTTGCGCGTGTCGAGAACGATATCGATTTCAGCGGCCGGCAGGCCGGCGGCCGGCGCGTGCTCGCGCAGCCGTGTCGCGGCGGCGGACCAGGCGTCGGCCGCGCCGTCGAGTTCCGCGCGCGCCCACAGGCACGCGAACGCGCAAGCGGCCTGCGAGCGCGCGTGACCGTGCGTGGGCAGCGACTGCCGCGCGGCGAGTTCGACGAGTTCGCGATCGCCGCCGCGATGCCACAGCGCGAGCGGCAACACGCGCATCAGCGAACCGTTGCCGTTGTCGCGTTCACCGCTCGGGCCGGCCAGGTGCGGCGGCACGCCGTTGCGCAGGTTCGCGATCGCGCGGCTCGTCTGGATGCCGACGTCGAACACGTCGTAGTCGACCGCGAGATAACCCACGTCGCGCCAGTTGACGAGGCGATGCGCGAAGTCGTCCAGGTCCAGGCCGCCGGCGTGCTGCAGCGACGCGAGGAGGCACAGCGCCTGCGCGCCGTCGTCGGACCAGGTGCCGGGCGGCACCTGCGGGTGGCTGCGCGCGAAATCCGGCGGCGGCACGAGGTCGATCTGCGCGAGCGGCGGCAGGCGCCCGGGCGGATTGAACTCGTACGGCACGCCGACGGCGTCGCCGATGAGGAGGCCGAGCAAGCCGCCGGCGAGGCGGCCGTGGCGGTTGATCGGCGTGTGATCGGCGGTCATGGATGCGTCTCCGGCAGGGGTGCAACCGGTCGCAAGCGCAAGTGCCAAGGCATCGTCGAGCCGGTTCGGGATCGCGGTCACTCTAGCAGGATCGACCCGCAGCGGAGGGCCGAGCCACGATGCGGGAATGAGTGCCCGACGCGGTGCGGAAGCCTCGACAGGCGAGGCTTCCGCGATGTTGGCCTATGCGCGGGTGATGACGAGGCGGCCGGCGGTGACGCGGATGGCGAGGGTGTCGCCGGGGGCGAAGCCGGCGTAGATGAGCCAGATGCCGCGAAGACGGATGTAGGGGACTTCGCGGGGAAGATGTGCGATGTCGACGGGTGGGTAGTAGGCCGTACTGACGCGGATGCGCTTTGTGGAAGATGCGGATGATTTATGCTGGTGCTTAGCATGATCCACCTCTATGCAGTGGGTTGTGGTTAGCGAACGGTGTGGGGCCAACCACGCCGTTCGCGCTTTGCCCTTGAGCGATTGGTCGCTGCGGGCGACCTTTCAGAGCGCCGCGCGCAGGCACGTCAAGGATTCGGTTTTATCGAACTTGCGCAGTCCTTGACGTGCCGAGCACGGTGCTAGGCTGAGACGACCGCAGCGAGCAAGAAGTATTGCGCTGCACGCGGCGAGCTTTGGCTTCTCGCTGGACGAAACGGCAACGAAGACCGAAGCGTCGCCCCCTCACCCAACCCTCTCCCCCAAAGGCGTTTGGGGGAGAGGGCTATGCGTGGCGTGGCGCGATGTATCCGTGTTTACTTTGCAAAAAAAGCTAGAGGCCGGCCTGCGTCGGGATGACGGCTGCGTAGGACCGCCACGCTTTGGCTGTTGCCCGTGCCGTGGCCGTTGCTTCTGGCGGCAGGAAGCCGCCCGCTCTCCCCGGGGCCCCATCTGCCGCGAGCAAGTGGCCGGCGATAAGGCCCGTAAGGGGGCGCACAGGATGTGCGCCGTCCGCCGTGGTCCATGGATGGACCTTCGGCGGACCCCGCCGGGCGCTTGCGGTCCCGGAGGGCAGGATGCCCGGAGGGCGTGGCAGTTGGGGTGGTTTTCTTTGCTTACTTTCTTTGTCCACTACAAAGAAAGTAAGACGGCCGCCGGCAGGCGGGCGGAACGCTTTGTCTAAGGCCAGGCGTAACCAACGAAGCGACCGTCAACGACAACAGCCAGATCAAGAGCTGGATCCCGGTGGTCTCAACCGGTCATTGCAACGCCTGTGCGAGTTTAAAAGCAGGCGTTCTGAATGCCAGCGTCTCTCGTGGACGTTGGTTCAGTCGTCGCGAAATCGCGTCGAGTTGAGTCTGTGTAAAGAGCGATAAATCGGCCTTGCGCGGCAAGTATTGGCGCAATAGCCCATTGGTGTTTTCGTTGGATCCGCGTTGCCACGGACTGCGGGGATCGCAAAAGTATACCGCCATGTCGGTGGCGAGAGTGAAGCGGGCATGGGCGGTCATTTCCGCACCACGGTCCCAAGTCAGCGAACCTCTGAGGGTTGCCGGCAAGCGCTTCATGCGACGAGCAAGGGCACGCACCACGGTCTGCGTGTCCTTGCCGGCCAGCTTGACCAGCATCACAAAACGAGAGTGGCGCTCCACCAGGGTACCGACATAGCTGTTGTTCGCCCCGCAGATCAAATCGCCTTCCCAGTGTCCTGGTACTGCCCGATCTTCGATCTGTGCGGGACGCTCGCTGATCGAAACCGCATCGGGAATCTGTCCTCGACCTTGCGGCACACGCTCGGCGTTGCGTGAGCGGCGCAGTTGTCGCTGTGATCGCAGATGCGTCATCAACTCCTTTTTCAGCGCGCCCCGCGCCTGAATGAACAAGGATCGGTAGATCGTCTCGTGCGACACACGCTGCTCCGGCTCATGCGGATGCTCAAGCTTAAGCCATTGGGCAATCTGGTTCGGCGACCAATCCTGTCGCAGCTTTGAGGCAACCTGATGCCGTAGTCGATGTGAGCGCGCCAGACGGCACACCTTCGGACGACGAGCCCGCTGCCACGCTCGCTCGTCGGCCAGCACCGCGCGATAACCCTGGCGTCCGCCGTGACGACCCACTTCGCGACTGATCGTGCTCGTTGGCCGGCCCAACTCGCACGCGATCTGTCGGAATGAGTCACCGGCAACAAGCCCTCGCGAAATGTGTTCGCGATCATGCAATGTCAGCGTACGGGCCGAGCGGCGCGACGCCATCGGCGCCACGCCACCGCGTGCTTTGACCAGATCCGTCACCGACGAGGCGTTGCGCGACAGTCCTCGGGCAATCTGCCGCAACGACTCACCGGCGCGAAATCGGCGCCAAACCTCCTGTCGCTCCGCTTGACTCAAGGTGCGTGACCGCGACCTCTCCATGCCTTCTCTCCGATCGAAACAACATGCCTATGTTGCATCGACCGGTTGAGACCACCCCAGCTTTCGCTGGGATGACGAGCTATGGAACCAGTGTCGTCCGTGCTCAAGCGAACACCGAACGGACAAGCTGGATCCCGGCCTCCGCCGGGATGACGAGCTTTAAAGCGGGAGCAACGTCAAAGGCTGGATCGCAGCTTTCGCCGGGATGACGATCAAAAAAAGATACAAGGAAAAACATTCACAAGAACCGCAGGCCCCATCGAAAGACAACAAAAAGCCCGCAACAGCGGGCTTTTCATCGAAACAAAAAAGCGACCTCAGAACGGAATATCGTCATCATCAAACCCGGTGTTCTGCACCGGCGGCGGCGCGCTGCGCTGCGGCGCCTGCTGCGGTCCGCGCGCCGGACCGCGTTCCTGACGACCGCCGCCTCCGCCGCCATAGCCGCCCCCACCGCCGCGGCCTTCGCCGCCGCCGTAACCGCCACCGCCGCTGCGGCCCTCGCCGCCACCTTCACCCCCGCCGCCGCGTCCGCCGAGCATCTGCATCTCGTCGGCGATCACGTCGGTCGAATAGCGCTTGACGCCGTCTTTTTCCCATTCCTCGGTGCGCAGCTTGCCTTCGATGTACACCTGCGAACCCTTCTTGAGGTATTCGCCAGCGATTTCGGCAAGGCGGCCGAAGAACTTCACGCGATGCCACTCGGTGCGCTCCTGCTGCTCGCCGGTCTGCTTGTCCTTCCAGGCTTCCGACGTCGCGATGCGAATGCTCGTGATCGCCGCACCGCCCGGCGTGTAGCGGGTTTCGGGATCGGCGCCGAGATTGCCGACGAGGATGACTTTGTTGATGCCGCGTGCCATGGCTGCTCCTTTTGGCGGGCGGGCGCGTCTATCGCGGCCCTGCTTCGTATGGGTCGGCCGGAACCCCGCAAGGGCGCCGGCAAGGCCTCGCATCATACCGCGACGGACCGGCTCCGCAGCCAGCCGACCGCGGCGGCCGCGCAAACGGCCATTCGCGGACGCACGCCGCCCGGACCGTCGCAGCCCGGGCGGCGAGAATGGCGGCCGGCGGTCTCAAATCGTGAGATGCAGCCACGTCGAAATCGCGGCTGCCGGAAGCCGGCGCGGAATACGGCGGCATGGCGCCGGACCGGAAACTGCAGCGGCGGACGATGCAGGGCGCCGCGCCGGCCGCAGGGCGCTGCGACCGGCGCGACTGCCTGCCGGTCCCGTCAACCGTCAGGCACTCCAAAAGGAGCCGCACGACCGTAACACCGCGCGTCCGGGGACGGGATTGGCGAATCGGCGAACGAGGGCGAACGGCACGATCGTGTGGAGGAAAGTACGATTCGGCGTGCGTATCGACATACGCGACCGTTGCGTCGCATCGGGAGGGTCGGTTCGAGTATCGTCGGCGCGATCCCGCGACGCGTCGAACGCATGACCCCGTATCGCTGCGAAAAACCTCGTCGACGGCGGTACGCGCTGCTTTTCGCCGCGGCTACGCTCGCTCTGCTGCAAGGCTGTGCGACAGTCTCGACGACGGCAGATCGCGCCCCCGCGCGCAACGTCGCCGCGTTCGCGAAACTCTACGGCGTCGTGCGCTATTTCTACCCCGGCGACGCGGCCCGGACGATCGACTGGGAGCGCTTCGCCGTCGCCGGCGTTGCGCAGGCGAGTGCGTCGAAATCGTCCGACGAACTCCTGCGAGCGCTGCGTACGTTGTTCGCACCCATCGCTCCTCACGTACAGATTCTCGCGATCGAAGACGCGTTCGCGGACGGCACTCCCGATCGCGGCGAACAACGTGTCGCGTGGCTGCACCGCGGACTCGGCGTGGACGTCTACCGCCAGCCTGAAGCCACCTATCTGAGCCTGCGCATCGGCCGCGCGCCACCGGACGACGCGGCGGCGCAGGCTCGCGACCTGATCGAACGGTTCCCGCAAGCCGTCGCCGCCGCGACGCAACCCGATCGCGTTGCCGCGTTCGAGCTGGGTGAGGGACTCAAGGCACGCGTGCCGTTGTCGCTGTCCGCCACCGAGGCGGCAACACCAGAAGACGCCGAGGCCGTCGACGCGTTGCGCGAGCGGCTGCGAGCGACGGATCTCGACGCTTCGCTGACGGCCGTACGAGCCGCCGATGTCGTGGTCATCTGGAACGTATTGCGGCACTTCTATCCGTACTGGCAAGAAACCCGCGTCGACTGGGACGCGGTCCTGGAACCGGCCATCGCCGAAGCCTTCACCGATGGCGAGCGCGCAGCGCACAAGAAGACACTCAAACGACTCGTCGCACGGATCGTCGACGGACACGGCCAGGTCGACGACACCGTGCTGCGCGGCCGGCGACGCTGGCTGCCGATCGGCGTTGCGCCGGCCGGCGGCGACTTCGTCGTCAATGCAAGCGGGATTCCCGAGCGTGTCGCCGTCGGCGACGTGGTGAGGCGTATCGACGGCATCGATGCGCACCGCTGGTTCGCCGACACGCGAGCGCAGATTTCCGGCTCCGCGCAATGGAAAGCATGGATGGCCGCCGACACGTTCGCGACGGGCGAGGAGAACGCGAGCGTGACGCTGCAACTCGACGGCGTGCACGGCGAGCATGAAGTCGTTCTCGCCTTCGACCGTCCCTCGCCGGCCGCGGAAAAGCGACCGCCCCCGATCGCCGAAATCGCGTCCGGCGTCTGGTATGTCGATCTCGAACGCGCATCGATGTCCGACGTAACCCCGAAGCTGACCGCTCTGGCGCAGGCGAAGGCGACGATTTTCGACCTGCGCGGCTATCCGACGGATGCGGGGTTCGGTGTATTGCCTCATCTGATCGACGCGCCGGAGCGCGACCGCTGGATGCGGACGCCGATCCGCATTGCGCCGTACGACGAACCGGTCGCGTTCGAGCGATACGGCTGGGATCTCGACCCGAAACCGCCGCATTTCGCCGGCAGGCGCTACGTATTGCAGGACGGCCGCGCCTTGAGCTACGCCGAATCGGTGCTCGGTTATTTCACCGACCTCAAGCTTGCGACGACCATCGGCGCCGCCAGCGCCGGCGCCAATGGCAATGTAAACATGTTCACCACACCCGGCGGATTCACCGTTCGATTCACGGGCATGCGGGTAACGTGGCACGATGGCATCGGCAGTCTGCACGGCATCGGTATCGCGCCGGACATCGCGGTCGAGCAAACGGCACAGGCATGGCGTGAAGGTCGAGACCTTGCGCTCGAGCGCGCATTGGCGCTGGCTGCGCGTGAGGGACGCTGATACGTTGCCGAACTCAAGGCGTCGTTGTCGCCGTTCCCGTCGTGTCGGTGAGCGTAGGGCAGCCGGTTGTCCACGCGCAACGCTCGCTCGGCCTGCATCGAACGGTTTCGCCGGCACAGCGATTCGTCGGGAAATTACACGCCTCCGAACCTGGGTTGCATCGCCTCGTAACGCAAGTAAAGAAATCTCCCGGGTTCGCCGACTGGCAGCCGACACTGGCGCCGCCAACCTGTGCCGCTTCCGGCGAAGTCAATTCTCTGAGTACCGACTTATCAAGAACGATCTTCTTCCCTCGCAGCTTCGACATGACACGACCCTCCATTGACCTTCTTCGATCGTGCAGAAGATCGATCGTGGAGCGCCACTGCGCTGTCCACCCAAATTACCTATTGCTACAAATATTTTCCGTGGATCCTGGTACGCACGCTTGAGTTTGACAGCGTCAATCGAACCGATACCGCACCCGCCCGTAGTAGTACGCGCCGTTGAGCCCGATCGGCGAAATCACGTCATACGGAAAATTGCCCGCGTAGCTGATGTCCGGAATCGAGCGGTCCGGATACTGGTCGGTGAGGTTGTAGCCGCCGAGCGCGAGCGACAGCGACGGCGTCAGGCGGCGTTCGACTTCGGCGTCGAGCTGCCACTTCGCCGCGTACGTCTGGCGCGGTTCGAAACCGCCGCCGAAGTTGAACACGCGCGTCGTCGAGCCCTGTCGCGTCACGCGGCCGAGCAGCGAGAAGTCCTCGCCGTCCCACTTCGTCGTGACGAACGCGCGCTGCCGCGGCGCCGCGTCGGTCAGCGTGTTGCGCTCCTCGACGCCGAACAGCACGTTGTCGGCGCCGAGTTCGGTCAGCTCGCGCGGCGTCGGCCTCACTTTGCGGATCTTCGTGTCGGCATAGCTGTACGCGCCGGTCGCCGTGAACGTGCCGCCCGCGAGCGGCGCGCGCCAGTTCGTCACGAGTTCGGCGCCGCGCGTGCGCGTGTCGACCGCGTTCGTGAAGAAGCTCGCGCTCTGCACGCCCGCCACGCCGAAGCGCTGCTCGATGAACGCTTCGAGCGCATCGCCCGTGATGCGTTCGGACAACGTCACGCGATCGTCGACGTCGATGCGGAACAGGTCGAGCGACACGTCGAATGCGTCGGTGACCTGCGCCGTGAATCCGAAACTGACGTTCGTCGACTTCTCCGCATCGAGCGGTTTCGCGCCGAGCGCACGCGCGATCGGGTTGTTGACCGACAGCAGGCGCCCTGTCGTCAGCACGCCGTCGGCGCCGTAGCCCGTCGTCGTCGATTCGAAGCCGACCTGCGACAGCGACGGCGCGCGGAAGCTGTTCGATACCGCGCCGCGGAACGCGTAGCCCGGCGCGAACTCCCAGCGCGCACTGGCCTTGCCGGTCAGCTCGCCGCCGAAGTCGTCGTAGTGTTCGTAGCGCGCGGCGACGTCGACGAACACCTGCGCGCCGAGGTTGCCGGCGAAGTCCGCATACGCGCCGAACACGTCGCGCGCGAGATCGGCCGCGTCCTGCGGCGTCAGCCCGCCGCCGGCCTGCGCGCCGGTCGGCGCGCCGATCACCGGACCGACCGCGTACGACGCCGGGTCGCCGGGCTGCGTCTCGAACGATTCGCGGCGCGCCTCGCCGCCGAGCGCCAATGTGAAACTGTTGCCGATTCCACGAATGAAATCGAGATTCGCGAGCGTCTGCCGGTTGCCGTATTCGCCGACCTTGAACCGCGTGGGGCTCGCCGCGCCGAGCGACACGTTGAGCGAGTTGCGCAGGCGATACTCGAAATCGTTGCGGCCGTGCGTGAGGCTCGCGTCGACGTCCCATTCGCCCGCGCGCCCGCGCACGCCGCCGGTCGCCGAAAGATCGCGGTTGCTGCCGAGCGAATCGGGCCGATAGCCGTTCGGGTAGATCGCCGGTACGTTCGCGCTCGAGTCGGGATAGCGAAAATAGTTCGCGCCGATCGAGTGCCGCGCGTTGAGCGTCGCGAACGCGTAGCCGGTCCACGCCGGCGAGAACGGCACTTCGGCGTTGATCCACGCGTTGTAGTTTTCGGTTTCCGGATCGCCGGCGCGGTAGTTGCGTTTGCCGCGCAGCGCGACGTTTTCCGGCGAGTCGTTTTCCCACGGCGGCAGTTCGTCGTAGCCGGCGCGATGGGTCGCGGCGCGGCGGTCGAGTTCGACGCCGAAGCGCGCGAAGCCGCCGTCGCCGAGCTTCGTGCCGAACTTCGCGCTCGCGAACGCGCCCTGCCCGTCGGTCAGCGTGTCGCCGGTCGGATCGAAATCGGTGTGGTACGCGCCGTAGTTCGCGGTCACTTCGCCGCCGTGGTCGGCGTCGTCGAGAATGATGTTGATCACGCCGGCGATCGCGTCCGAGCCGTACTGCGCACCGGCGCCGTCGCGCAGCACTTCGATGCGCTTGATCGCGCTGATCGGTATCGAATTGAAATCGACCGGCGTCGTGCCCTTGCCGATCTTGGTATCGGTGTTGACGAGCGCGGTGGTGTGGCGGCGCTTGCCGTTGACGAGTACGAGCACCTGGTCGGGGCTCATGCCGCGCAGTTGCGCCGCGCGCACGTGGTCCGAGCCGCCGGAATTGGACTGGCGCGGAAAGTTGAACGACGGCAGCAGCACGGCCAGCGCCTGGCCGAGTTCGCCGTTGATCGCGCCGGCGGCGCGCAGATCGTCGGCCGTGAGCACGTCGACCGGCACCGGCGAATCGAGCACTGTGCGGTCTTTCGCGCGCGTGCCGGTGACGATGACCTGGTCGAGCGTCGACTCGGGCGTGTCGGCGGCGAAGGCCGGCGCGGCGAGAGATGCGGCAATGGCCGCGGCAAGCGAAAAGCGGTGCATGATGGCCCCCGGGTCATGAGTTCGGAAATATCGACATGGCGCGAACTCCTTGCCCGCGACGATGCCGGCCGCTCGAACGGCGGCGCTTTCGATTAGGATCGGGGCGAACGGTTTGGACGTCCATACGGAAGGCAGGGGTTTGCTCATGACGATTCGGTTGTCGCTTATAAGCGCGTTCTTTTGCTCGCCATCCCAGCGAAAGCTGGGATCCAGCCTTTCGGGCGTCGGAAGCACCGGCTGGATGACTCGCTGCTTCCGCAGCTCGCCCTTCGGGCCATTCGCTACGCGAATGTTCGCTTCGGCGTCCTGCCTCCGCAGTCCAGCTTTCGCTGGAATGACGAGCAAGAGCGTCGCCGCATTGATGTTCGTCGCCGTGCTGACCGCATGTACGACAAACGCGCAACGCCCAGCCACCACCGCCACCTTCTCCGGCGACCCAGCCCACCCCGCCGAGACCGCCGGCTGGGTCCGCACCGAGCTGTACTTCGGCACCGGCCCCGCGGACGACGCGAACGCCGGCGTCGGCGAAGCGCAGTGGCGCGAATTTCTCGATGCCGAAGTCTCCACACGCTTCCCCGACGGTCTTTCGGTCAGCGACATCTACGGCCAGTGGCGCGACAAAGGGGCCGTCAAACCCGAGCGCCTGCGCTCGAAGGTGCTGATCCTGCTCTACCCCGACAAGCCCGAGCAACGCGCCGCGATCGACGCGATCCGCGCCGCGTGGAAAAAGCGTTCGGGCGACGACTCGGTGCTGCGCGTGACGCAGCCGGCCGACGTGTCGTTCTAGGCCGCGCACGATGACCACGACAGCACACCCGCGCCGCATCGTCGCCGGCGACGTCAACGGCCTGTTCGGCCTCGTCGTCGACAATCTTTCCATTCTCGCTTTTGTCGCCACCGCGCTCGTCGGCTTCTTCGGCTTTCCGGCCGAAGTGCTGTTCACGCACATGTTTCCCGGCAGCGCGCTCGGCGTGCTCGTCGGCAATCTCATCTACACGCGCATGGCGCGCTCGCTCGCGCGGCGCACCGGCCGCGACGACGTCACCGCGATGCCGCTCGGCCTCGACGCGCCGACGTCCATCGGCATGGCGCTGCTCGTGCTCGGCCCCGCGTTCGTGAAGTTCAAGCAGGGCGGCATGGACGAACACGCCGCCGCGATCGCCACGTGGCACCTCGGCATGGCCGCGCTCGTCGTCATGGGCGTGTTGAAATTCGTGCTGTCGTTTTTCGGCGACGCGGTGCAGCGCGCCGTGCCGCGCGCGGGCCTGCTCGGCTCGATCGCCGGCATCGCGCTCGTACTGATGGGCTTCTTTCCGCTCGTGGAAATCCTGCGCCACCCGATCGTCGGTCTCGCCGGCCTCGGCATCGTGTTCTATGCGCTGATCGCGCGCGGACGTCTGCCGGGGAACCTGCCCGGCGTGCTCGTCGCGATCGTCGTGGGTGCCGCGCTGTACTACGGGCTCGGCGCCGCGGGCCTCGGTGCGCCGGGCTTCCACGCGCCGGCCGCGCCGACGTGGCGCTTCGCGCTGCCCTGGCCGAACCTCGGCTTCGTCGACGGCCTGCCGCTCGTGGTGCCGTATCTGCCGCTCGTGCTGCCGTTCGGCCTGCTGATGGTGATCGGCGGCATCAACGTGACCGAAAGCGCGCGCGCGGCCGGCGACGACTATTCCACGCGCGACATTCTGCTGACAGAAGCGTTTTCGACGCTCGTCGCGGGCGTCTGCGGCGGCGTGGTGCAGACCACGCCGTACATCGGCCAGCCCGCCTACAAGGCGATGGGCGCGCGCACCGCGTATACGTGGCTCACCGGCGTCGTCATCGGCCTTGGCGGCGTGTTCGGCTATCTGTCGAACCTGATCGAGCTCCTGCCGCTGCCGGTGCTCGCACCGATCCTCGTCTACGTCGCGATCACGATCACCACGCAGGCGTTCGAGGCGACGCCGCAGCGCCACTACGCGGCCGTCGTATTCGCGTTCTTTCCGGCGGTCGCGCGCATGGTCGCGATCAAGCTCGGCGACCCCGGCGTGGTTCCGCCCGACCGTTTCGCCGAGCTGTTCGCCAGGGCCGACCACGGCCTGCCGGAACTCGCGACCATCGTCGTGCTCGGCAACGGTTTCATCATCACGTCGATGATCTGGGCCGGCTACGCCGCGGCGCTGATCGACGGCAGGCTGCCGCGCGCCGCGGTATTTCTCGCGGCCGGCGGCGTGCTGACCCTGTTCGGGCTGATCCACTCGGTCGATCCGAACGGGGCGCTGTACCTGCCGTGGAACCTCTCCGGGCTCGGCGCGACGCTCGCGGGGCAGTTCGCCGCGGCCTACGGCGTGCTTGCGCTGCTGACGCTCGCGCTGACGCCGTTCAACCGGGAGACGAAAGGCTGAAATCGCCGGACGGCGCTGCACGGCTATAATCGGCGAACGAGTTCTTAACCAGGTTCGGTTATCCGATGTCCAGCGTCGCCGCGGCAAAGCCGCAAGGTCCCAGGGATTTCGCATCGGTCCAGGCGCTCGCCCGGCCCGACATGGAAGCGGTCGATCAGCTGATCCGCACGCGGCTCGCGTCCGACGTCGTGCTGATCAACCAGATTTCGGCCCATATCGTCGGCGGCGGCGGCAAGCGGCTGCGGCCGATGCTGCACCTGCTCGCCGCGCGCGCGGCGGGCTACGCCGGCAAGGATCACGTGCAGCTCGCCGCGACGATCGAGTTCATCCACACGGCGACGCTGCTGCACGACGACGTCGTCGACGAATCGGACCTGCGGCGCGGCCGCCGCACCGCGAACGCGCTGTGGGGCAACGCCGCGAGCGTGCTCGTCGGCGATTTTCTGTATTCGCGCTCGTTCCAGCTCATGGTCGAACTCGAGCGCATGCGCGTGATGCAGATTCTCGCCGACACCACGAACGCGATCGCCGAAGGCGAAGTGCTGCAGCTGCTCAACATCGGCAACGCCGACGTCGACGAGGCGGCGTACCTGCGCGTGATCGAGCGCAAGACCGCGGTGCTGTTCGGCGCCGCCACGCGCCTGGGCGCCGTGCTCGCCGGCCTGCCGCCGGCGCAGGAGGAAGCGCTGTTCCGCTACGGCATGGATCTGGGCCATGCATTCCAGATCGCCGACGATCTGCTCGACTACGTATCGGACGCCGACACGCTCGGCAAGAACATCGGCGACGACCTCGCCGAAGGCAAGCCGACGCTGCCCCTGATCTACGCGATCGAGCGCAGCTCGCCCGAACAGGCCGCGAGCCTGCGCCGCGCGCTGGAATCGGGCGGGCTCGATTCGCTCGACAACATCGTCGCGGCGATCCGCGATTCGGGCGCGCTCGAGCGCACGCGCGACCGCGCGCTCGCCTACGCCGACTCGGCGCGCGCGAGCCTGTCGCTGCTGCCGCCGTCGACGGCGCGCGACGCGCTCGAAACGCTGGCGCTGTATTCGGTCGACCGCTCGCACTGATCGAAAACTCCCTCTCCTCCAAGGCACAGCCTTGGGGGAGAGGGCTGGGGGTGAGTGGGCGGCGCCGGGAACTTCGTCGAGATCGAGGATGACCCAGGCGTCACCCCCTCACCCTGCCCTCTCCCCAGGCAAAGCCTGGGGAGAGGGTTCAAGCAAAAGGAACAAAATGATTCTTCCCAAATACCACGTCGCGCCGTCGCGCATCCCCGGCGCGGGGCAAGGCCTGTTTCTCGACGAACCCGTCGCGCGCGGCAAGCTGATCACCGCGCCCGACGCGATTCCGCAGGTCTACCGCTTCGACGAAATCGCCGCGATGCCGAACGCGCAGGAACTCCTGCCCGCGACGGTGCGCTGGTTCGAGGACCGCTACACCGTCACGCCGGAATGGCCGGACGAGTGCTACATCAACCACGCGTTCGCGCCGACCGGCCTGTGGCACCTGGGCTTCGTGTTCGCGCTCGCCGATCTTCCCGCCGGCACCGAGATCACGGTCGACTACCGCCACCTGCTCGCGCCGGGCCAGGAAGAGGATTTCCGCGACTCGGCGACCGGCGAGGCCATCGTCGGCTACACGTGGCACGAAAGCGTGTCGTCGTCGACCGAACAGCTGCGGGCGATTCTCGCGCCATGACGGACGTGCGACGCCTGCGCCCCGCCGACTATCGCCGCATGGCATGGAAGAACGGCGGCGGCATCACCACCGAAATCGCGCGCGAGCCAGCCGACGGCGACGCGTTCGACTGGCGAATCTCGATCGCGCAGATCGGGCAGGACGGCGACTTCTCGATGTTCCCCGGCGTCGACCGCGAGCTGATGCTGCTCGACGGCGGCGGCGTCGAACTCGTGATCGGCATCGACGAACCCGTCGCGCTGACGCGGCGCTACCAGAAGCACGCGTTTCCCGGCGAGGCGCCGGTCTCGTGCCGCCTGCTCGACGGACCGACGAGCGACTTCAACGTCATGACGCGCCGCGGCGCCGTGCGCGCCGAACTGATCGCACGCACGATCGTCGGCTCAATGGTGTTTTTCGCCGGCGACGCCGCCGTCACGTGGCTGATCCACGTCGCGAACGGCCATGTCGAATTCAAGGACCGGCCCGAAGCGCCGCAGGCCGACGCCGGCGATACGCTGATCCTCGCGATCGCGCCTGGCGAATCGCGCGGGCTCGTCCTCACGGGACACGGCGAACTCGTGCTGGTGAAGCTCGAGAGGATTTAGGGATGGTCTGGACAAGTCCATCCTGGACTTGCCAGCCCGCGCCGAGTCCGGCTCAGGTCCGGACTCGACTCACGCCGCATCAAGCACTGGCGTGCTTGATGCGCGAGCGAGCCATCCATGGCTCGCGGAAACTCTGAACTTGTTCAGAGTTTCCTTAAGTCTCGGTCCAGCGGCGCAGCAGGTTGTGGTACACGCCGACCAGCTGCACGAGCGCCGGATGATCGGCGGCGGCCTGGTTCAGGCTCTGGATCGACACGTCGAGGTCGAACAGCAGGCGCCGTTCGCCGTCGTCGCGCACGAGGCTCTGGATCCAGAAGAACGACGCGACGCGCGCGCCGCGCGCGATCGGTTCGACGCGGTGCAGGCTCGACGCCGGATACAGGATCAGGTCGCCCGCCGGCAGTTTCACGGCGTGCGTGCCGAACGTGTCTTCGATCGTCAGCTCGCCGCCGTCGTATTCGTCGGGGTTCGACAGGAACAGCGTCGCCGACAGGTCGGTGCGCACCGGCGAGCGGTCGTCGCCGGTACGCGGATAGCGCACGGCGTTGTCGACGTGATAGCCGAACGACTGCCCTTCGCGATAGCAGTTGAACAGCGGCGGAAAGATTCGGCGCGGCAGCGCACCGGCCATGAACATCGCGTTGCGCTGCAGGCCTTCGAGCACGATCGCGCCGAGCTCGCGCGCGACCGGATGATCGTCCGGCAACTGCAGATTGTTCTTCGCCTTGGCCGACTGATAGCCGGCCGTCAGGCGGCCGTCGGCCCACCCGGCGGCGTCGAGCTTGCCGCGGCAGTGCGCGACCTGCTCGGCGGTGAGGATGTTCTGGATGTGCAGCAGCATGAATCCGACTCCGCGACGCTCAAGCCCTCTCCCCCGGCGCCGCCGGGGAGAGGGTTGGGTGAGGGGGCGACGCTGGAATACGCATCGACGAACGACCTGGCGTCGCCCCCTCACCCCGACCCTCTCCCCCAAGCGAGCTTGGGGGAGAGGGAGTTCGAACGTCGCGAGCTTAGACCGATCCGCGCTCAGAACGAATACGTCGCCGACAGCACGACTTGACGCGCATCACCCGGCGTCGACCAGCCGTTGTTGCGCACGCGCGAGTAGTACTCCTTGTCGAACAGGTTGTTCGCATTGAGCTGCAGGCGCAGGTCGCGGTTGACGTTGTAGGCCACCATCGCGCGATGCACCGAATAGCCTTCGGCCTTGACCAGCGGGCCGTTGATATTCGTCGCGCTGTGCTGCGT
This sequence comes from Tahibacter soli, assembly GCF_025717065.2. Classification (GTDB taxonomy): domain Bacteria; phylum Pseudomonadota; class Gammaproteobacteria; order Xanthomonadales; family Rhodanobacteraceae; genus Tahibacter; species Tahibacter soli. The sequence goes on from NZ_JAOVZO020000020.1 coordinate 869,724, forward strand.
GACGTAGTAGTCGCCCTGGTAGGTGAGGCCGTAGCCGAACTGCCACTGGTTCCAGTCGTAGGTCGTCCACAGGCTCAGCGAGTGTTCGGGCACGTTCAGGAGCGGATCGCCCTTCGTGTAGTCGCGATTGTTGCCCGCTTCGAAGTTCGACGCGCCCTGCAGCACTTCGCTGTCGAGGTAGGTGTAGTTCGCGTAGACCGCCCAGTGGTCGGTCAGAAGGCCGGTCGCGCCGAGCGTCACGCCGTCGACGCGCGCCTGCCCGTCGAGCTGCTGCTCCTGCGACGGGTTGGCCGGGTTCAGCGCGTCGGAGACGCGGTAGTTCTCGCGATCGTTGCGGAAGATCGACGCGGTCAGCGACAGGCGGTTGTCGTAGACGTCCCACTTCGTGCCGATCTCGATGTTGACCGCGGTTTCCGGGTCGACGCCGCAGTTGTTCGCCGCGACGACCGGGCCGCCCGGCAGGCCGGGCGCCGTGCACGAGCCGTTGACCGACGCCTTCGACGGCGTCTTGGAGTTGCCGTACGCGACGTAGATGCTCGCGTTTTCGACCGGCTTGTAGACGAGGCCGGCGCGGTACGAGAAGAGATCGTTGTCGTTCTTGGCCGGCGGCGCGGCGCCGGTGATCGTGCCGATGGGACCCGCGGCGCCGGCCGCCGTGTTGACCGTGTAGTTCGTCGTGCTGCCTTCGTTGTGCTCGAAGCGCGTGCCGAGGTTCACCGACCACCGCTCGTTGAACTTGATATTGTCAAAAGCGTACAACGCCGCGTTATCCAGTTCGCCGTCGGCTTTGCCGGTGCGGGTGCGGTTGCGCGGGCCGGTGTAGTAGTTGTCCGGGTTGAAGATGTCCATGAACGGCAGGTGCTGGCCCGGGCCGCCGTACGGGTTCGAGCCGTCCGGGTTGCGGAACTCGGTGCTGCCGTCGAACGCGTAGCTTTCGTGCATCAGCGAAAAGCCGGTGACGAGCTGGTGCTGCAGCGCGCCGGTTTCGAACGACGACGTCAGGTCGGTCTGGTTGATCAGCATGCGGTTCGTCGTGTCGCGCACGTTGCCGCGCGGACCGGTCGGCATGTAGAGGCCGGCCGGAACGGTGACCGGGCCCGCCGGCGTGCCGACGTTGACCGTGCAGCTGCCGCCGATCGGCGTCAGGACGTTCGGCATGCAGTACGTGCCCTGCGGCGGATCGACGATCGTGAACTGCGTGACGCGCTGCGCGCGCGTGAAGTTGCGCACCGACATGTCGTCGCTGAAATTGTGCTGCAGGATCGCGGTGAACGCGTCGACTTCTATTTCCTGCGTGTCGACGTTGCGATAGCCGTAGTAGGTCGACGGATCGACGCCCGGCAGCGGGCGGCCGTTGTAGAACGGCACGCCGTACTGCGGAATGTTGTCGTCCTTCTGGTGCAGATAGCTCAGCGTGAACGTCGTGTCGGTGCCCACGCCGAACGCGATCGACGGCGCGAAGCCCCAGCGCTTGAACTCTTCGACGTCGCGGCCCGGCGCGTCGTTGCGGTGGCCCATGAGGTTCACGCGCACGGCGGTCGTGTCGCCGATCATCTGGTTCGTGTCGAGCGTCATGCGGCCGTAGCTGTCGGTGCCGACCGCGCCGGTGACGTTCGTGAACTCGCCGGAGCGCGCCGCCTTGGACACGAGGTTGATCGTGCCGCCGACCGAGCCCGCGCCCGAGAACACCGAGTTCGCGCCGTTCGTCACTTCGATCTGTTCGAGGTTGAACGTGTCCGAGCGCGAGTACTGCGCGCTGTCGCGCACGCCGTCGAGCTGGATGTCGTTGTTCGCCGAGAAGCCGCGCAGGTTGATCGAGTCGCCGAAACCGCCGCCGCCTTCGCCGGCGCCGAACGTGATGCCCGGCAGCGTCGACAGCACGTCGCGCAGCGACAACAGGTTCTGCTCGCGCATGATCTTCTGCGGCACGACCGAGATCGTCTGCGGCGTGTCGCGCAGCGGCGCGGTGTACTTCGGCGACACGGGCTCGGTTTTGTTGGCGAGGCCCTGCACGTCGACCGCGTCGAGTTCCGTCTCTTCCTTCCGGCGCTTGTCGGCCGCGTCGGGCGTCTGCACCGCGGTGTCGGCCGGCGCCGGGTCGGCGGCGACTTCGGCGTGGGCGGCGCCGGAAACGAGCGCGAGGCCGAGCGCGGACGCCAGCAGGCGCTTCGGCGCCGCCTGGCTGGAACGGATGTACGGGTTGCTGGACATGCGAGGTTTTCCTTGGTTCTGCGAATACAAGACCGGCCGCAAACGGCGCGTCGCGCAGTGCTGCGAACGCTCGACGATCGAGCCGGAACGGCGCCATTCCCCTGGCCCCGAAACCGGGGCCCCATGCGACTCGCGGCGAGTCTCGCGCCGCGAAGACGCCATTTTAACAATCAATGAGAATGATTCGCAATACGAGAGTGAGTCGCAGTCGGAGCGCCGCGAAAGTCGACGCGAAACGCGTTCGGACCTTCCTGGTGGCCTGTAACAGATGAATCGGAAGAAGGATCGCGAAGGAATGGTCGTGCAGGACGCCGCTGCGGAGCGAAGCCGATAGAACCCGCTATCGGCCGAGTTAGCAGCAAGCACAGCGCGGCCAGGACGAGCGGGCTACTTTCGATTTTGTCTTTTACAGGTCACTAGTACACGTCGCGCCGATAGCGGCCTTGCGCGACCAGCTGCTCCACGCGTTCGGCGCCGAGCGTGTCGACCAGCACCGCGTGCACGCCCGGCGCCATGCCTTCGAGGCTGCCGCAGACGTAGATCGCGGCGCCGTCGTCGACCCAGGCGCGCAGCGCGTCGCCCGCCTGCGCGAGCTTGTGCTGCACGTACACGCGTTCGGCCTGGTCGCGCGAGAACGCAAGATCCAGACGTTCGAGATCGCCTTGCGCGTGCCATGCGCGCAACTCGTCGCCGTAGAGAAAATCGACCGCCGCCTCGCGTTCGCCGAACAGCAGCCAGTTGCGCCGGCGGCCGGCCGCGACGCGCGCCTTGATCAGCGCGCGCAGGCCGGCAAGCCCGGTGCCGTTGCCGACGAGAATCATCGGCCGCGCATCGGGCGGCGCGTGGAAATTAGTATTTTTTCGCAGACGCACGTCGACGACGCCGCCGACCGGCACGTGCTCGGTCAGCCATCCGGCGCCGATGCCGAGGCGGCCGTCGGGCCGGCGCCACTGCCGCACGACGAGATGCAGCGCGCCGTCGGCCGGCAGCGAGGCGATCGAGTATTCGCGGTGCGCGAGCGGTTCGAGCGCGCTCACCCGCTCGCGCCAGTCGCGCGCCGTCGGCGCCGTTTCGGGCAGGCGGCTGCGCATCAGCCGCGCGCGCAGCGTTTCGCCTTCGACGAGCGTCGAACCCGCGACGCCGATCGCGGCGAGGAGCGCGTCGACGTCGGCCGGCGCGTTGCGCGGGCCGATCTCGGCGACGTCGCCGGCGTCCCATTGCAGATCAGCCGAATCCGGCGGCACCAGCGCGACGTGGAAGCACGGGCCGCCGCGGCTGCCCGCGTTGAGCAGCCGCCGCTCGGCGAGCCGCCAGGACGCGTAGCGCGGCGCCGCCCAGTCGGCTTCGTCGGTCGCGCCGGACAGCACGCCGACCTGATGCTGCCAGTGGCGCAGCGCACCCGCGTCGCCGTTGTCGACCTCGACGAGATCGAACAGCGGCCGTGCGCCCTGGTGCCGCAGCCAGCGGTCGAGCGCGTGTCCAAAACCGCAGAAGTGCACATAGTCGCGATCGCCGAGCGCGAGCAGGCCGTAGTGCAGGTTCGGCAACGGCACGTCGCGGCTCATGCTGCGCCGCGCGAACGCGGACGCGAGATCCGGCGGATCGCCCTCGCCGTACGTGCTGACGACGAACAGCGCGCGCTCGACGCCGGCGAGATCTTCGGCATTCAGCGCCGCCAGCGATTCGAGCCGCACGGCCGCGCCGGCGGCGCGCAGAGACTGCGCGGTGCGCACCGCGAGCTGTTCGGCGAAGCCGGTCTGGCTCGCGAACGCGACGAGTATCGGATTCGCCCCGGCCGGCGCGTTCGCGAGCGCCGCCTGCGCTTCGCGCCGCGCGCGGCGGCGCGCGCCGCGCCAGCACAGGCCGGCGTAGATCGCGACGCACAGCGCCGCGCCGACGAGCCGTCGCGCGCCGGGATCGGTCCACACGATCACCTCGCGCTGCACCAGCGCGAGCCAGGCGAACGCGGCGGCCAGCGCAACGAGCACCGCGGCATTGCCGAACGTCGCGGCGTCCGGCATGGAGAAACGGGATCTTTTCATTCTTGCAGAATCGCTGTGAAGGCCGGCGTGTCGGCGCTTTCGAAACCGTGCGCCGACCGCGTCACGAAACGCGCCGCGATGCCGCGTTCGCGCGCGAACGCGAGGCCGGCGTCCACGCCGAGCACGGTCAGCGCCGTCGCGTACGCGTCGGCGACCATCGCCTGCGCATGCACGACCGACACGGAAGCGGGGGCGTCCGCCACGGGCTCGCCCGTGCGCGGGTCGATCGTGTGCGAGTAGCGCCGCACGCCGCGTTCGTAGTAGCGGTGATAGTCGCCCGACGTCGCGATCGCGCGGTCGTCGAGCGCGATGACGTCGCCGGCCGCGCCGTCCGGCCGTTCGAGCGCGACGCGCCAGCGATGGCCGTCGGGCCTGCGACCGCGAGCGCGCAGTTCGCCGCCGATTTCCACGAGATAGTCGCTCGCGCCGAGTTGATCGAGCGCGCGCGCGACTGCGTCGACGGCATAGCCTTTCGCGATCGCGCTGAAATCGAGCGAGAGGCCACCCGGCTGGTCGAGCGTGCGCGTATCGCGATCGAACGCGACGAGGCGCCACCCGCAGCGCGTGCGCGCCGCCGCGAGCGCGGCGGCGTCCGGCGGCTCGGTGCGCGCGCCGTCGGGGCCGAAACCCCAGAGGTTCACGAGCGGGCCGACGGTCGGGTCGTACGCGCCGCCGCTGTCGCGCGCGACGTCGAGCGCGCAGGCGAGCACCTGCGCGAAGCCTTCGGGCACGACGTGCCGGCTGCCGGCCGGCGCGCGGTTGTAGCGCGCGAGGTCGGCGTCGGCCTGCCACGTGCTCATCTGCCCGATCACGCCGGCGAGCGCGGCGTCGATCGCCGGCCGCGCTTCGTTCGCCTCTTGCGTCGTCGCCATTTTCACCGACCAGGTCGTGCCCATCGTCTCGCCGCCGAACGCGGCGAGGCGCGCGCGGCGGCGCGCGAGCCAGCGGCGCGCGGAGGAAGGCAAAAGTGCGAGCGGCATCACGGCGATCGATACGCGGCGCGGCGGCGGCGAACGCCGCCGCGCATCGCGTTACTGCTGCAGCACTTCGAACGTCGCGACGTAGTTCACGCGGCGCTTCTTGGCCTGCTTGACGCTCGTGTTCGCGTCTTCGAGCGACGCTTCGAGCCAGTACATGCCGGGCGCAGGCCACGTCACCGAAAACTCGCCGCTCTTGTCGGTCTTCACCTTGATTTCGTTCTGCTTGTCGCGCCAGCGGCTGCCGCCCGGCACGATCTCGACGTCGAGATCGGCGGCCGGCTTGCCGTCGAGCAGCAGCCTGAACTTCGCCGTTTCGCCGGCGAACAGGTCGTTCGGGTGCGTGACGGGCGCGAGTTCCAGGCCCGCGCCGGTGGGCTTGAGCGCCGTGTCGTTCGGCGCGCCGGCGGTCACGAAGGTTTCGTTGCGGCCGGCCGACTGGTTCACTTCGAGATTCTTCGCGTCGGCCGGAATCTCCTTCGCGAACGCCTCGGCGGTGCCGCGCCAGCGCTTCTTCTCGCCGTTCAGTTCGTAGCTCGCGAACAGGCCGGCGTTGACGACGGCGATCTTGTACGTGCCGGCCTGCGTCAGGTGCAGGTCGAACACGCTGCGGAACTTGCCGGTGAACGGATTTTCGGCCTGCGCCGGCTTGCCGTCCGGCGCGGTGATCGCGAGATTGTCGAGCTTGACCGGCACGTGGTTGAAGTAGAACAGGTCGTTCGACACGGCCGCGTCGACGGTGACCCACTGGTCCTGCGTCGTCACCGTCGTCGACGGCAGCAACCAGGCTTTGTGCGCAAAAGCGGAAAACGGAACAAATGCCGCGAGCGCGACGGCGAGCTTGGCGGAAAACTTCATGACGCCTCCGGTATCGGTCTGGGTGAACACTTAGGGCGAAACGTCGAGCGTGACGGCGCCGAGTTCGACGTCGCCCTTGGTGTCGAAGTGCGCCGGCTTGGCCGGCGGCCACTGGAACGGAATGCGCACGATTTCGCGGCCGCCGACTTCGCGCGCGGCTTCGACCACGAGCTTGTAGCTGCCGGCCGGCAGGCCCGCGAGCGGCGCCTTCGCGTCGTCGAATTCGAGCTTGTGCACGCCGGCCGGGCGCGTCGCGCCGCTGACGCCGTCGATCGGCAGCGTGGCCGAGCGGCCGGCTCGGCGCCACCACTGGCGCAGGTCGGCGAGCCACTTCGTGCCCTGCTCCATCTTGCCGCCTTCGCCCTTGCCTTCCTTCTGCTGGTACCACACCGCGAGATTCGCCGCGACGGTCTGGTCGTCGCGCTCCACCCACACCGCGACATAGGGGCGATGGTATTCGGCGACTTTCAGGTTGGGCACTTCGACACCGACATTGAGATCGGCGGCGAACACGGGGCCGGCGAGGAGGCCGGTCAGCGCAATCGAAAAACGGGCACGCATAGAAACCTCGTCAGTGAATGAACAGAAGTGCGAGCAGCACGGGCACGAGCAGCCCCAGGCCGACCAGCGGCCAGGTCGACGGCCGGCGCTGCGCATGGAACTGCAGCAGCAGCAGGCCGGTGACCGCGAACACGAAGCACGCCACCGCGAACACGTCGATGAACCACGTCCACACCGGGCCGGTATTGCGCCCCTTGTGCAGGTCGTTCAACCACGACACCCAACCGCGGTCGGTTTTCTCATATTCCACTTTGCCGTCGGCGAAATCGACGCTCGCCCACGCGTCGCCGCCCGGACGCGGCAGCGAGAGATAGATCTCGCCGTCGTTCCATTCGGCGGTCTTGCCCGCCGCCGCGACGCCGAGGTCCGTCGCGAGCCAGCGCGCGAGTTCGTCCGGCACCGGCGACTTGCCGGTTTTGCCTTCGGCTTCGGCGGCAAGACGCGCCTTCAGCGCGTCGGGCAACTGCGCCTGGCGGTTCGTCACGACCGGCTCGGCGCCGATCTGCGACGCGTGGTTCAACGTGATGCCGGTGACCGCGAACAGCGCCAGACCCACCAGACACACGGCCGAACTGATCCAGTGCCACTGCACGAGCGTCTTCAGCCACCAGGCTCGGCGTTGCGGGTCGAGATGCATATCGGGCTGGCGCGAACACGGGCGTACGGGCCGGCGATTACAGCAGAAATGAGAATGAATCTCAATTAAAACGAGCGCCGGCGTGCGAGTGGCCACGTTCGCCGCCAACTTTCGGTTTGTGCAACGTACTGACGCGCATCGCAGGTTCCGAGACGGGTCCGGATGATCGTAGCCGCGCCCGGAAGCGGCCCGTCTGTGCATCGCGAGCACCGCAGCAGTGGGTCACAGGCATCGACCGGGGGCACGGTCGAGCAAAGCACACAAACCAAGGAGCACCCATGAAAAAATCCCTATTTCTCTGCCTCTCGGCCTGTGCGTGCGTCGCGCACGCGCAGACACCGCAGATGCGCGAATACTGCGAAGCAACGCCGGAGGAGCGCAAGGTCGCCGATGCCGTCGGCTTCATGGCGCAGGTCGGCGAGATGACCTTCAACTCGTTGACGAACACCTACTCGATCCACGCGCGCCCGTTCAACTACAACAACGACACCCCGTCAATGCCGATCTGCACCGACGAGCCGCTGTACGGCCAGATCTACGCTTACTGGGGCCGCACGGCCTTCCTCGTCGGCCCCGACCGCATGGTCACCGCGCCGCATGGCCCGAAATCGACGTTCGATCCGAAGGACTTCCGCGTCGTGTTCGGCCTGCGCCGCGAACGCCTGCCGAACGGGTCGTGCGGCGCCGTGAACTTCGACGCGATCCCGGCGGCGAACGTCTACTCGCCGCCGGTCGACTCTCACTTGTATACGAGTTTCGTCAGCGGCGAGATGAACACGCCGGACTACCTCTACTTCAAGCTCGACCGCCCCGTGCCGGGCGTCAAGCCGCTGACGCTGCGCCGTTCCGGCGCGCCGGACCTCGGCGATCCGCTGATCCTCGTCGGCCATCCCGCTCGCCTGCCGCTGAAGATCGGCATCGGCGGCTACGTCAACGCGATCACGCCCAACGGCCTGGACGTCGGCCACGCGCCGGCGTGGAACGGCAACTCCGGTTCGCCGATCTACAACGTGCGCAAAAAGGTGGTCGAGAGCGTCGCGGCCGGCCCGATCACCGGCGTGGGCCTGACGCTCGACACGACGGCGAACTGTTGGCGTACCGGCCCCGATATCGGCGCCGAGATCCTGTCGCAGCTCAACAACGGCCCTATCTCGCGCTTCGTCGACCACGTGCCGCCCGCCGCGCACGAAATCCTCGTATCGCCGCGCGCGACGGTCAACCACGTCAAGCTGCCCAACGGCACGCTGACGAACGCGACCACGACATTCACCGTTTCGCCGTCGCCGAACGCCGGTTCGACGCCGCAGTCGTTCCGCGTCCAGTCGTTCGGGCACGTGGAGGGACCGCAGACGATCGTCATACCGTCGGGCGCGTTCACGGTCGCGGCCAGCGACGCGCCCAAGACATTCACGGTCGACGCCTCCGCCGGCACCGCCAACTGCGGTTCGTATCAGAGCGACCTGCGCATCGTGCGCGCCGACACCGGCGAAACCGTCGACGTGATCCCGCATCGCTTCGAACTCGGCATGACCGACTTCGCCGCGACGCCGAGCGACGCGTGGACACTGTCGAAGCTGACCGCGCCGCACCCCACGCGCACGCTCGCGCTGTCGAATCCGAATCCGGTCGCGGTCACGCTCGACGTAGCGTCGTCCAAGCCGTGGGTCACGGTCAACGGCGGCGCGTCGACGACGGTTTCGCTCGCGGCGGTCGGTACTACCGGTTCGACCGCGAACGTCACGCTCGCGATCGCGAACGCCGACACGCACATCGCGCTCGGCGCCACGGCGACCGCGCAGGTGACGATCACGCCGACGAACGCGGGCTGCAGCCTGCGCCAGGCGCAGACGATGCCCGTCAGCTTCACCAACGGCATCCAGCCGTTCTACGGTCTGTCGACGACATTTGCTGCATTCCCGCAGCCGACGTCCGGTCAGACGTTCGGCGCGGTCGTCGAACTGCCGGTCGACCTGTCCGGCGAAGCGCCGTTCAACGTCGCCGACGTCGATCTCAACCTCGGCTTCTATCGCGAGGGCCCCATGGGCGTGCCCGCCGACCAGATCGATACGCTGCTGCGCGTCGTGCTCGTCGCGCCGGACGGTACATCGGCGATGCTGTGGGATCGCGCAGACGCGCCGGCCGGCTACGTCGACTCGAGCACGGTGCTCGTCGACAACACGCCGACGCCGATCTCGCGTCTGAAGCTCGACGACGCGACGACGCCACCGATCGCGCCTCAGCGCCTTGCCGTGTTCAACGGCCGCGCCGGCAAGGGCGTCTGGAAGGTGCGTCTGTACGGCATGGCCGGCACGCAGTACGCGATTCCCGCGTCGGCACAGCTGGTCGTTCGGCGCGCCGCGGCGACGAGCCCGATGGTCTTCAGCGCCGTGCCGGCGTTCGTCAACACGCTCGCAGCGCCGGCCGCGGGCCAGACGTTCGGCGCACCGACCGAACTGTCGATCGACGCGGGCACGATGCCCGCGTTCACCGTCGCCGACGTGAATCTCGACGTCGGCTTCTACAACGAAAGCGGCCTGTTCTACGGCGCCGACCTCGCCGACACGATCGTCAAGCTCGAACTCGTCGCGCCGGACAACACGACCGCCGTGCTGTGGGATCGCAACAATTCCACTTCAGCCTACGTCGCGAACGAGACGATCTACTACGACAACGGCGTCGTGCCGATGTCGGTGCTCAAGCTCGACGATGCGACGACCGCGCCGCTTGGCGGAGGCCTGTTGTCGGCGTTCAACGGCCACGCCGGTGCCGGCACGTGGAAGGTACGCATCTACGGCGCCGCGGGAGCCGGCAACGTGGTGCCGCAGGCCGCGAGGCTGTCGATCGTGCGTACGCCGTGATATCGGGCGGGGCGCGCGATTCGCGCGCTCCGCTTTCGTCGGCTACCGATCCCAACGATCGTCGCGCGTATACACCGCGCCGTCTTCCACTTTCACCGGAAACTTCGCGGTCGGCTCGTACGCGGGCGGACACAGCACCGCGCCGGTGCGCACGTCGAAACGCGCGCCGTGGCGCGGGCATTCCACCTCGTAGCCTTCGACGACGCCGCCGGTCAGCTCGCCGCCGTCGTGCGTGCAGACGTCTTCGATCGCGTACAGCTCGCCGTCGATGTTGAACACCGCGATCGGCACGTCGCCGTCCCACGCGTTGCGGTATTCGCCGGGCAACAGTTCGCTCGTGGCGCAGACGCGGATCCAGGTTTCGGCCATCGCAGGGGTCGCCTGTCTTGCTTGAGCCCTCTCCCCCGACGGCGTCGGGGAGAGGGTCGGGTGAGGGGGCGACGCTTCGCACTTCGTCGAGATAGAAGAAGAACCCGACGTCGCCCCCTCACCCCGGCCCTCTCCCCCAAGCGAGCTTGAGGGAGAGGGAGTTTCAATGTCAGCGCAGATCTTTCGACAAAATCTCGAATTCCAGATCGTCGCGTTTGGGAATGCCGAAACGCTCGTCGCCGTAGGGGAACGGCTTCTTCACGCCGGTGCGTACGTAGCCGCGCCGTTCGTACCACGCGATCAGCGAATCGCGGATCGTGATCACCGTCATCTCCATGCGCGCGCAGCCCCATTCGTCGCGCGCCACGCGCTCGGCTTGCGCGAGCACGGCCTTGCCGACGCCCCCGCCTTGCAGCGTCGGCGACACGGCGAACATGCCGAAGTAGCCGGCATCGCCCTGCTTCTCCACATGGCAGCAGCACACGAGTTCGCCGGCGCGCTCGGCCAGCACGATGCGGCTGTACGCACGAGCGATCAGATCGGCGACGCCGTCGGGATCGGTGCGCTGGCCTTCGAGCATGTCGGCCTCGGTGGTCCACCCCTTTTTGCTGACGTCGCCGCGATACGCCGATTCGACGAGAGCGACGATCGCCGGCACGTCGGCGTCGCCGGCGGCACGGAAGGTGAGAACGGCGGAATCTGCGGCAACACTCATGGACTGTCCTTTTCGGTCGTGGCGCTCGCGGCGCCGTTCAAGGCTGCGGTCAGCGTGGCCCACGGCAGCTGCGCGCACTGGCGCCGAGCCGGATAGCGTACGAGTTCGCCGAACGCGGCAAGTTCGCCGAGCGCGTCGCGATCGCACGGATCGCCGCGCAGCAGCGCGTCGAACTGCGCACGCAGCGCGGCGATCGCGGCGGCGTCGAGGCCGGTCACGCGTTCGCTCAGCATCGACGCCGCGGCGATCGTAATCGCGCACGATTCGCCGGAGAAACGCAGCGCGGCTATATGTCCGTCGGCCACGCGCAGCTCGAAGCGCAACGCGTCGCCGCACAGCGGGTTGGCGCCGTCCGCGGCGTGCGTGTGCGCGTCGAGCGCGCCGTGGTTGCGCGGTTCGCGGTTGTGCGCGAGGACGTTCTCGCGATACAGGTCTGCGGCGCTCATGCCTACATCACATGCCTACATCAACAGACGGCGCACTTTTTCCAGCGCCGCGACGAAACGATCGACTTCGTCGCGCGTGTTGTAGAACGCGAGCGACGCGCGCGCCGTCGCCGGCACGCCGTAGAACTGCATCAGCGGATGCGCGCAGTGATGTCCCGAGCGCACGGCCACGCCTTCCTGGTCGAGCAGCGTCGCCAGATCGTGCGCGTGCACGCCGTCGATCAGGAACGACAGCACCGCGGCCTTCTCGCGCGCCTGTCCGAACAGCCGCAGGCCCGCGACCGAACGCAGCGCGTCGGTCGCGTACGCCAGAAGTTCGCTTTCGTATTTCCGGATGTTGTCGATGCCGACCTCGCCGATGTAGTCGATCGCGGCGCCGAGGCCGACGAAACCGGCGATGTTCGGCGTGCCCGCTTCGAACTTGTGCGGCGGGTCGGCGAACACCGTGCGCTCGAAGCTCACCGCGCGAATCATCTCGCCGCCGCCGAAGAACGGCGGCATCGCTTCGAGATGCTCGCGCTTCGCCCACAGCGCGCCGGTACCGGTCGGACCGAACATCTTGTGGCCGGTGATCGCGTAGAAGTCGCAGCCGAGCGCCTGCACGTCGATCGCCAGATGCGGCGCGGCCTGCGAGCCGTCGACGAGCAACGGGATGCCGCGCGACTTGCAGGCGCGCGCGAGCTCGGCGACCGGATTGACCGTGCCGATCACGTTCGACACGTGCACGACGGCGGCGAGTTTCACGTCGGGCGTCAGGAGTTCGACGAAGCGCTCGACGATCAGTTCGCCTTCCGGCGTGATCGGGGCGACCTTGAGCTTCGCGCCGGTGCGTTCGCACACGAGCTGCCACGGCACGATGTTCGCGTGGTGCTCCATCTGCGTGACGAGGATCGTGTCGCCGGGTTTCAGCCGCGGCTGCGCGTAGCTGTACGCGACGAGGTTGATCGCGTTCGTCGTGCCGCTCGTGAACACGACTTCCTCGCGCGACGGCGCGTTGATGAACTGCGCGAGCTTGTCGCGCGTGCCTTCGTACGCGGCGGTCGCCTCCTCGCCGAGCGTATGCACCGAGCGCGACACGTTCGCGTTGTGGCGGCGGTAGAAATCGTCGACCGTCCCGATCACGCGCTGCGGCTTCTGCGCGGTGTTCGCATTGTCGAAGTAGACCAGCGGCTTGCCGTTGACTTCTCGCGACAGCAGCGGAAAGTCGGCGCGGCGCGCAGCTTGGTTGAACGGAACCGGATTGATCGCCGCACTCATGCGGCCACCTGCGGCAGTCGGGCGGAAAGTTCGGCATCGAGCGACGCGCGCAGGTCGGCGTCGGCGATCGCCTCGAGCACGACCGCGCAGAACGCGGCGGTCAGGAGCGCCCTCGCCTCGCCTTCCGGCACGCCGCGCGAACGCAGATAGAACAGCGCGCGCTCGTCGAGCTGGCCGACCGTCGCGCCGTGGCTCGCCTGCACTTCGTCGGCGTGGATTTCGAGCACGGGCTGCGTGTCGATTTCGGCGTGCGGCGACAGCAGCAGGTTCTTGTTCGACAGATGCGCCGCGGCGCCGTCGGCGCCCGCGCGGATGAGAATTCCGCCGTGGAACACGCCGCGTCCGCGATCGGCGGCGAGACCGCGCCAGACGAGATCGCAGCGCGTGTCGGGCGCCGCGTGATCGATCGCCAGACGCGTATCGACGTGACGCTTGCCGTCGGCGAGCAGCACGCCGTTCGACGCGGCGCGCGCGCCGCGGCCCTGCAGCGCGATATTGAGTTCGTGGCGCGACAGCGCCGCGCCGAGTTCGAGATCGACGCGCGCGTAGTGCGCCTCGGACGCGAGCGCGGCGTCGGTGCGCGCGAACACGCTCGCGCCGGCGTCTTCGCGCTGCACGCGCACGTGCGACAGGCGCGCGCCGGTTCGCAGGTGCGCCTGCACGAGCGAGTTGACGAGATGCGCCTGCGGCGCCGCGGCGGCCTGGTATTCGACGAGCGTCAGCTCCGCGCCGTCGCCGAGTTCGACGAGATGGCGCAGATGCACGGCGACGTCGCCGCCGGCCGGTGCGCCGAGCATCACGAGCGCGAGCGGCGTCGCGACGCGTACGCCCGCGGCGACGCGCACGACGAGGCCGTCGAGCGCGAGCGCGGCGTTCAGGCGCGCGAACGTTTCGTCGCGCGCCGGGAAGCGCCGCGCGAGGAATTCGGCGTCGCGCGCATCGCCGGTTTCGAGCAATTGCGACAACGGATACAAAGCGACGCCGTCGGGCAGACCGTCGACGCGCGACAGCGCCGGCGCGTACACGCCGTTGACGAAGACGAGGCGCGGCAGGTTCGCGGCCGGCACGCTCGCCGGATCGATGTCGGGCAGCGCGTCGGCACGGCCGAAGCGGCGGCGTTCGAGCGCGCGCAGCGGCGTGTAGCGCCAGCGTTCGGCGCGCGCGCCGGGCAGGCCGTCGGCGAGCGCGGCGTCGAACTGCGCGCGGCGCGCGGCGCCGAGCCCGCCCGCGGCGAGCCGCGACGCCGGCAGCGCATCGAACGTTTCGCGCAACGCGTCGAGCAGCGGTGCGCTCATGCGCGCGCCTGCGGCAACTGACGGTCGCGCAGCCACGCGTAGCCGTGTTCTTCGAGCTTGAGCGCGAGGTTCTTGTCGCCGCTCTCGACGATGCGGCCGTCGGCGAGCACGTGCACGTAGTCGGGCACGATGTAGTCGAGCAGGCGCTGGTAATGCGTCACGACGACGAACGCACGCTCGGCGCTGCGCATGTGGTTGACGCCTTCGGCGACCATCTTGAGCGCGTCGATGTCGAGGCCCGAGTCGGTTTCGTCGAGCACCGCCAGGCGCGGTTCGAGCAGCGCCATCTGGAAGATTTCGTTGCGCTTCTTTTCGCCGCCGGAGAAGCCCTCGTTGACCGCGCGGTGCAAAAGCTCGTCGGAGATGTGCAGCACGCGCAGCTTTTCGCGCACGAGCTTCAGGAACTGCATCGCGTCGAGTTCGGGCTCGCCGCGGTGCTTGCGCTGCGCGTTCAGCGCGGCCTTGAGGAAATACGTGTTGTTGACGCCGGGAATTTCGACCGGGTACTGGAACGCGAGGAACACGCCTTCGGCGGCGCGCGCTTCGGGCTCGAGCTCGAGCAGATTCCGGCCGAGGTATTCGACGGTGCCGTCGGTCACTTCGTAGCCGTCGCGGCCGGCCAGCACGTTGCCGAGCGTCGACTTGCCGGCGCCGTTGGGTCCCATGATCGCGTGCACTTCGCCGGCGTTCACGGTGAGGCTCAAGCCTTTCAGGATCGGCTTGCCGGCGACGCTGACGTGGAGGTTTTCAATCTTCAACATGTATCGGGTTTCCGTTTTTCTCAAAGCCCTCTCCCCCAAGCTCGCCTTGGGGGAGAGGGTTGGGTGAGGGGGCGACGCCGGGTTCTTCCTCGATCTCGACGAAGCGCGACGCGCCGCCCCCTCACCCCAGCCCTCTCCCCGCAAGCCTGCGGGGGAGAGGGAGCATGAATGGCTAGCCCACCGCGCCCTCGAGCGACACCTCGAGCAGCTTCTTGGCCTCCACCGCGAACTCCATCGGCAGCTCCTTGAACACCTGCTTGCAGAAGCCGTCGACGATCATCGATACGGCGTCTTCTTCGCCGAGGCCGCGCGAGCGGCAGTAGAACAGCTGGTCGTCGGAGATCTTCGACGTCGTCGCTTCGTGCTCGACGATCGCGCCGGGGTTCTTCACTTCGATGTAGGGGAACGTGTGCGCGCCGCACTTCTTGCCGATCAGCAGCGAATCGCACTGCGTGTAGTTGCGCGCGCCTTCGGCGGTCTTTTCCACTTTTACCTGGCCGCGGTACGTGTTCTGCCCGCGCCCGGCGCTGATGCCCTTGGCGATGATCTTCGACTTCGTGTTGCGGCCGATGTGGATCATCTTCGTGCCGGTGTCGGCCTGCTGGCGATGGTGCGTCAGCGCGACCGAATAGAACTCGCCGGTCGAATCGTCGCCGCGCAGCACGCAGCTCGGATATTTCCAGGTGATCGCCGAACCGGTTTCGACCTGCGTCCACGAGATCTTCGAGTGCGCGCCGCGGCAGTCGCCGCGCTTGGTCACGAAATTGTAGATGCCGCCGACGCCGTTCTCGTCGCCCGGATACCAGTTCTGCACGGTCGAATACTTGATCTGCGCATCGTCGAGCGCGACGAGTTCGACCACCGCCGCGTGCAGCTGGTTTTCGTCGCGCTGCGGCGCGGTGCAGCCTTCAAGGTAGCTCACGTGGCTGCGTTCTTCGGCGACGATCAGCGTGCGCTCGAACTGGCCGGTGTTCATCGCGTTGATGCGGAAATACGTCGACAGCTCCATCGGACAGCGCACGCCCGCGGGAATGAACACGAACGATCCGTCCGAGAACACCGCCGAGTTCAGCGCCGCGAAATAGTTGTCGCCGATCGGCACGACCGTGCCGAGATACTTCTGCACGAGTTCCGGATGTTCGCGGATCGCCTCGGACATGGAGCAGAAGATCACGCCGGCATCGGCGAGCTCCTTGCGGAACGTGGTGCCGACCGAGACGGAGTCGAACACCGCGTCGACGGCGACGCCGGCGAGGCGCGCGCGCTCGTGCAGCGGCACGCCGAGCTTGTCGTAGGTTTCGAGCAGTTTCGGATCGACGTCGGCGAGCGACTTCGGACGCGCCTTGGGCGCGGCGAAGTAGCTGATCGCCTGGAAGTCGATCGGGCCGATGTCGAGCTTCGCCCATTCCGGCGGCGTCATCGTCAGCCAGTGGCGATAGGCCTTGAGGCGCCAGTCGGTCATCCACTCGGGCTCGTCCTTTTTCGCGGACAGCGCGCGGACGACGTCTTCCGACAAGCCCGGCGCGAAGCTCTCGGTTTCGATGTCGGTGACGAAACCGGCGTCGTAGCGGCGGTTGAGCGCCTGGTCGATTTCGGGTCGTTCGATTTCTGTGCGTTCGGTGGCCATCAGGCTGCCTGAGTCTTCGATTCGTTCATGCCAGCGCGACGCGCAGCGGCGTCGGTATCGGCCGTTTGCCGCCCGGCGGCTTGAGCATGTCGGCGAGTGTGACGCTTTGCAGCGCGCCCTCGATCGCCTGGTTGATGCGCTGCCAGTTGCCGCGCACGCCGCAATGGCTTTCGTGCCCGCACAGGCCGGCGTGCGCGCTGCATTCGGTCATGCCGATCGGGCCTTCCATCGCGATCACGATTTCGGCGACCGAGATCGTTTCGGGCGCGCGCGCGATGCGATAGCCGCCGTTGACGCCGCGAAACGACTCGACGAGCCCGGCGTGGCCGAGCTGCTTCAGGAGTTTCGACACGGTCGGCATTTCCAGCCGCGCGCGCTCGGCGAGCGCCTGCGCGCTCAGCACGTCGCCGCCGGCTTCCGCGAGCACGGTCATGACGACGGTGGCGTAATCGGTGAGTTTGGCGACGCGGAGCATGGGAGCGGAGGGCGGCCGGGGCAAAAGCGTACCGAAATGGTACGGTTTTGGGGCGGGCGGGTCAAACCGCTTTGGCTCGTCATCCCAGCGCAAGCTGGGATCCAGCTCTTCGGACGTCCGAAAAGTCAAAGGCTGGATTCCAGCTTGCGCTGGAATGACGAGCAAAAACAATGACGAAAAACAAGGGCGAGCAAAAGAAGTCGGGCCCCTACATCCCCGCCGGCCGATGCGTAAACCAAGCCACGAACACCATGCCCTCCGCCGTCACGTCGAGCATCAGCCCCTCGCCGCTGCGCGCCTCGCCGCCGTACCAAGCGCCGCCGATCCACAGCTTGTTCGGCGCGTTGGCGAATCCGGCGGCCTCGCACGCCGTCGTCGCCTGGTTGCGCAAGATGCGCTGCACGCGATAGCTGCCGCTGCCGAAGCCCGCCGTGCCGGCGGCGCTCGACTGCCATTCGAACATCGCTTCCGTGCAGTTCGTGAACGTCAGTTTGATGCGCCCCCACGGCAACCGCCGCACCTGCGCCGGATCGAACGCGGGACCGAAGCCCGTGCCGAGCGTCGTGTAGGCGTCGGGAATGTCGAGCGTGTTGCCGGCGAGCGTGGCGAGGCCGGTGATCCAGTATTGCGAGCCGATCGTCGCCGGATCGGGCGTCGCCACCGCGGCCGGCGCCGGTATCACCGCGACGTAGGTCGGCCCCGACAGTCCGCCGCTGAGCGGCTGCACGAGCACCGCGCGTTCCGTGCCGGTTTCCGGATCGAGCTTGACGACGCGTCCGGTGGCCGCGTCGCCGACCGCGGCGAGCAGGCTGCCGTCGGGATGCCACGCAAGACCGGTGACGATGCCGAGGCCGCGCGCGATTTCGCGGTCGAACGCGCCGGTCGCCAGGACGTAGCGCAGGATCTGGCCGGAACGTTCGGAACTCACGTACAGCTTCGCGCCGTCCGGCGACACGAGCAGGCCGCGCGTGCGCCGGATGCCGTTCGCCTGCGACGGCACGAAGACGCCGAACGTGCCGGCCGCCGGGTCGTAGCGTACGATATTGCTCGTATCGTATCCGGGGATGTAGAGCTTGCCGTCGGGGCCGGTCAGAAGGCCGTTGTCGGGGCCGCGCAGTATCGCGCCGGCGACGAGGTCGGCGCCGATGCGCGCGCCGGTCGCGATCGCGTAGCGCCGCAGCACGTTCGTCGCGTAGCTCGACACGTAGACGTCGCCGTCGCCGCCGAACGCGATGCCGGTGGCGCCCCAGCCGAGACCGACGTCGGCGAACGTGTCGACGAAGTCGTAGGTGTCGGCGCGGTAGCGCAGGATCTTGCCGGCTTCTTCGCTGACGACCCAGAGGAGGCCGTCGGGGCCGATCTTAACGGCCTGGGCGCCGTTGATGCGGCCGGCTTCGTCGAGCTTGCGCAGGTGCGCCCCGGAACAGGCATCGTAGATGTGGACATTGCTGTAATAGCCGCTCACCAGCAGCCGGTACTCGCAATCGGCCGCCGCGACGCTCGGAACGACCCAACAGCAGAAAGCCAGGAACAGCCAGCGGCATGCAGAACGTAAGAAACACATCGAATCACTCCCGGTTGCGCAACGTCGCGACAGCGTCGCTCCATGCGCCAGCCGGGCGCCTGAAAAATTTCTTCGCAAACGCTACGTTTTCTCTCCGGGCCGCAGAATCAGTCGGTTGCGTGTTGCAATGAGCGTCATCAACGCGGCGGCATTCCGGCTCGGCGCCTGGCGCATCGACCCGACGAGCCACGAACTCGTCGCGTCCGAACGCCGCGTGCGCCTGCAGCCCAAGCTGATGCAGCTCCTGCTGCGCCTGGCGCGCGAGCCGGGCTCCGTCGTGCGCCGCGAGCAACTGCTCGACGACGTGTGGGAAGGCCGCGACGTCAACGACGAAGTGCTGTCGCGCGCGATCGCCGAGCTGCGCCAGTTGCTGGAAGACGATCCGCGCACGCCGCGCTACATCGAAACGCTGCCGAAGCTCGGCTATCGGCTCGTGGCGGCGGTCGAACCGGCCGACGCGGCGCCGGTCGATGCGCCGCGCGCCGACACGCCACGCGCCGAGACATTGCGCGCAGGGCCGGTTCTCGACGCCAGCGGCCTGCCGGTCGCCGATCCGGGCGCGAAGCGGCGCCTGGGGCTCGCGATCGCGATCTCGATCGGCGTCGCCCTCGCGCTCGCGGTGTTTCTCGCCACGATGCTGCCGCCGGCGCCCGGCGCGTTCCAGGACGCCGGCGATCTGCGCCTGCGCGTCGACCGAGCGCGGCCGTTCGCGACCGAGCCCGGCTACGACCAGAGCGCGCGCTTTTCGCGCGACGGGCGGCTCGTCGCGTGGTCGGCGTCGGACGAAAAGCTGACGCGCGCCGGCATCTGGGTCGGCTCGCGCGACGGCGGCACGCGACGGCGCCTGACCGACGCCGACGCGTGGGATTTCTCGCCCGCGTTCGTCGACGGCGATACCGCGGTCGTGTTCGCGCGCTACACCGCGGCGACGTGCGAGGTGCGCAAACAGTCGCTGCTCGCGCAGGAATCGGTGCGCCTGACCGACTGCGCGCCGCCGCCCGCGACGAGCCGCCTCGACGCGAGCGCCGACGGCCGCTACGTGGTGTTCTCGCAACGCGTCGGCGACGACGGTCGCAGCGGCCTCGCGCTGCTCGACCTCGACGGCGGCAAGGTGTCGAACCTGACCGATCCCGGCGCCGACGCGTACGTCGATTTCAACCCGCGCTTCGCCGGCGACGGCCGCCAGATCGCGTTCTTCCGCGGACGCCAGAGCGAACAGCGCCTGTGGATCATGCCGACCGACACGCCGGCGCGCGCGCGCAATCTCGTGCCGACGAACGGCCTGCTGTACGGCGCGGCGTGGCTGCCCGGCGATACCGGGCTCGTGCTCGCCGGCGATCTGTTCGGCTACCGCGCGCTGTACCGCGTCGACGCCGGCACCGGCGCGCTGGAATTTCTCGGCGCGCGCGGCGCGCGCTATCCCGACGTCGCGCCCGACGGCACGCTCGTGTTCGAGATCGCCGACTACCAGGCCAATCTGTATCGCGGCGATCTCGCCGATCCGCTCAAACCGCCCGAGCCGGTCACCACGTCGCGGCGATACAACAACCAGCCGGCGCATTCGCCCGACGGCAAGCGGCTCGCGTTCGTGTCGAACCGCGACGGCCTCGAAGCCGTCTACCTCGCCGACGCCGCCGGCGGCGGCGCCGAACGGCTCGCGCTCGACACCGCGCAGCGCTGGGTGCGTCCGGCCTGGCATGCCGACGGCGGCAAGCTCACGGTCACGGCGATCTTGAACAGCAGCGACGGCACCACCTGCCTGCCGTACGCGTGCTCGACCGAACACAGCGCACTGTACGACTACGACCTCGCCGCCCACGCCGCGCGCCGCATCGACGGCCTCGGCGACGACGCGCGTTACGCGCTGTGGAGCACGGACGGCACGTGGCTCTACTACCTGCGCCGCGAGGGCGAGCGCAATCGCCTCTGGCGCACGGCACCGGCGCGCGGCACGACGCCGCATCTCGTGATCGACGCGAACGTGGAAGCGTACGAACTCGACGCGGGCCATCTCGTCGCGAGCGTGCAGGGCGAAGCAGGTCTGCGCGTCTGCGGTCTCGACGCGCACGAATGCCGCCGCGAGCTGACGCAGACCGTCGCCGAGCGCCCGTTCCTCGTCGATCCCGGCTACTGGCTGCTGCGCGACGGCAAGATCCTGTTCTCGGGTCGCCGCGACGACTCGAGCATCGTCACGTTCAGGCTCGACCTCGGCAACGGCAAGGTGTCCGAGGCGTTTCCCGACGGACCGACCACGCTCGCGCCGGCGACGAGCCTCTCGCCCGACGGCAAGACGTTCGTCTACGCCCGCACCGACCGCGTGTCGATCGACCTCTACCTCGGCGAACCGGCAGACGAAACCGCCCCAGGCAAAAGTAGACAATGACACAGGAACTTTCCGATCGCCGCGCGGTGCTTGAGCGCTTCGTCGGCGACACGCTCGGCATCGATGCCACGCAGATCGAACCGGCTTCGGCCGATGCGAGCTTCCGCAGCTACTGGCGCGTGGCGACGCCGCAAGGTTCGCGCATCGTCATGGACTCGCCGCCCGACAAGGAGCCGGTCGAGCCGTGGCTCGACATCGGCGCGCGCCTGCGCGCGGCCGGCCTGCACGCCCCCGAGGTGTACGCGGTCGATGCGGCGCAGGGATTTTTGATCATCGAGGATTTCGGTACGCGCATGTACCTGCCGGCACTCTCCGACGCGACCGCCGACGCGCTGTACGCCGACGCGCTCGAAGCGCTGCACGCGATGCAGACGCGCGTGCCTTCCGACGGCCTGCCGCGTTTCGACTGCGAGCGCATGATCGCGGAAATGGAATATTTGCCGGAGTGGTTTTTGCAGCGCCACCTCGGCGTGCTGCCCGGCTGCCACGACTGGGACGAGATCGAGCTCGCGTTCGGCGCGGTCGCGAACGTCGCGGCGTCGCAGCCGTACGTGTTCATGCACCGCGATTTCCACAGCCGCAACCTGATGCTGACCGAGCGCGACTCACCGGGCGTCATCGACTTTCAGGGCGCGATGCACGGTCCGCTGACGTACGACCTCGTTTCGCTGCTGCGCGACTGCTACATCGCTTGGCCGGCCGAACGCGTCGACGCATGGGCGGAAGGCTACCGGCAACGCCTCGTCGCGGCCGGCATCACCGACGCCGACGCGCGCCGCTTCCGCCGCTGGTTCGACTTCACCGGCCTGCAGCGGCACTTCAAGGTGCTCGGCCTGTTCTGCCGCCTGTGCTACCGCGACGGCAAGACGCAGTACCTGCGCGACCTGCCGCTCGTGCTCGACTACGCGCTGGGCATCGCGCGGCAATACGACGAATTCGCCGGCTTCGTGCGCCTGATCGAACGCGCGACGGCGGGGCACGACCTCACGCGGCGCCGCGACGCATGAGGGCGCTGATTTTCGCCGCCGGCAAGGGCGAGCGCATGCGGCCGTTGACCGAACGCACGCCGAAGCCGCTGCTCGACGTCGGCGGCGAACGATTGATCGAGCGGCATCTGCGAGCACTGGCGAAGATCGGCGTCGAAGACGTCGTGATCAACACCTCGTGGCTCGCCGAGCAGTTTCCGGTCGCGCTCGGCGACGGATCGCGCTACGGCGTGCGCATCCGCTACAGCGTCGAAGGCGCCGAACCGCTGGAAACGGGCGGCGGCATGCTGCACGCCCTGCCGCTGCTCGGCGATGCACCGTTCATCGTCGTCAACGGCGATATCTTTTGCGATATGGATTTGTCGCGATTGCCGCGAGAGCCGCGCGGCCTTGCGCACCTCGTGCTCGTGGACAACCCGACGGAACATCCGCGCGGCGACTTCGCGCTGGCCGCGGACGGATTCCTGACCGGCGACGGCGCGGAAAAACTGACGTACGCGGGGATCGGCGTATATCGGCCGGCCATGCTCGACGGCTGGCGCGAGACGATCGGCGATGCGCCGGGGGCGGCGAGCGAGCCGCCGCGGTTCAAGCTCGCGCCGCTGCTGATCGCGGCGATGCGGCACGGGCAAGTCGACGGCACGTACCATCGGGGCGCGTGGACGGATGTGGGGACGCCGTCGAGACTGGAAGCATTGCGGCAACGACGCAACCCGTGACTCAACGCACGACCGCGCGATCTTTCGCAGAAAGAGCCCGATGCCCTACGCATACTTGCGCATCACCGCCGAACATCTCCTCTACCTACCGCGCGAGTCCGTTGCGCTGATGGCGACAATGGATTTGGGCCTCGACGCCGACCTCTACTTCAGATCGGAAAAACCCGGCGCACCGGACTAACGCCGCCGCGGCACCGCCCCGCCCGCCTCCACGACCGCACGCACCTCGTCGCGCAAACGCTCGAGCAGTGGCTGCGCCCGCGCGGCGAGCATGACGCCGCGTTGCCGTTCGTCGCGGCGCGCCGCGACGCCGAGCGCGCCCACCGGCTCGGCGACCGTCGGGCTGAACAGGCTCAGCGACGGAACGAGCTCATGCGCGAGATCGCACACCGCGCCCCAGTCGTTGCGCGCCACGAGCCCGGGCAGCGCGCCCGCCGCGCGGTCGAGCATGGCGAGCAGGGCCGGCAGCAGCGGCTCCAGCAGATCGCGATCGCCGTCGAGAAAGTCGAGCGCGCCGCCGAGATCGAGCAGCTTCGCCGTGTCCGTGTCCCTCGCATGGTAGAGCCCGCTCATCGCGTACGTTCCTGCTCGGCGCCGCCGATGCCGCGACGACACGGCCCGACTATAGCATCTTGCATTGTGAATCTACGTGCATTGTAAACTTTGACCCGGCGACATCCGTCGCCCGTTTTCGGCAGGAGCGCGGATTCATGAGCGAGCAACCGCGCAGGTCGTTGCGCATGCGTTCGGCGATCATGCTGGCGCTGGTCGCCTGCGCCACGGTCGCGGTCGCTCTGGGCGGCTTCGCGCTCGTCGGCGCCGAGTCCGCTCGCCAGACCGCCGTGCACCGGAGCCTGCTGGACGCCTCGGCGCGGCGCGTCGCGGCGTCGTTCGACCAGTTCCTCGCGCTGCACCTCGCGGCGATCGAGATGGTCGCGACCGATTTCGACGCGGCGAACTGCACCGACACCGCGTGTCGCGCACGGCGGATCGCGCAGCTGCGCCAACGCTTTCCGGCGTTCGAGTCGGTCGTCGAGAGCGAATCGGTCGCGAGCGCCACGACGTGGCTTTCGTCGACGCAGCGCATCGACGAGGACGATATTGCCCTCTTCGTCAGCTTGACCGTGCCTCGCACGCGCGCCGGCGGCGGCACGGCCGGCATCGAAGGCGTGCTGCGCGTACCGGTCGAACGCCTGTTTTCGACGTCGCGCGACGAGCGCGCGGACGCGGGCCGCGAACTGCTTCTGCTCGACGCGGCCGGCAACGTGCTGTACGGCTCGACGAACCGCTACGCCGCGTCGCAGCACGCGCCGCGGGCGCTGCTCGACGCGGTGCGCGACGGCGCGGACGAGGCGCGGGTCGACGGCGAGGCGATGCTGCTGCGCGCCGAAACGATCGACGCGGCGGACTGGCGCGTCGTCGCGACGATTTCGCGCACGCGCATCGCGCCGGCGCGCACGGCGCTCGCGGGCGCGGCGGGTCTCGCGCTGCTCGCCGGTCTCGCGCTCACGGCCGCCGCCAGCGTCTGGATTTCCCGCGCGCTGTCGCGTGCGCTAGAAGGGCTCGCGCATGCGATGCGCGAGCTCGACCTCGACCGTCTCGACGAGACGTCGATGAGCGAGGCCCTGCGCCGCTCGGCGTTCCGCGAAACGCAGGACATCGCGGCAGCGGTGCGCGCGATGTGCGCCCGCCTCGTCGCGGTGCGCGACGTCCAGCGCCGCGCGCACGACGATCTCGACCGCGCCAATCGCGAACTCGCCGCGCTCGTGCGCCAGCGCGAGGCGCAGGTCGAAACGCGCACGGAAGAATTGCGCCGCGCACTCGAAACCGCGAACGACGCGATCCGCGCGCGCGACGCGCTCCTGGCCAACACGAGCCACGAGATTCGCACGCCGCTGTACGGCATCATCGGCGGCGTCGAACTGGTGCGGCCGAGCCTGACCGACGCGCACGACCTCAACAATCTCGACGCGATCATGCAGTCGGCCGAAAGCCTGATGCAGCTGATCAACGACCTGCTCGACTTCAGCCGCATCAACGCCGGCGCGCTCGAACTCGACACGCGTCCGTTCTCGCTCGCGGACGTCGCGCGCGATGTCGCGGCGACGGTGCAGCCGCTGGCGACGAAACGCGGCATCGCGGTGCGGCTGTCGAACCGGCTCGCCGCTTCGACGCGCCGCGGCGACGCGCTGCGCGTTCGCCAGGTGCTGCTCAATCTCGTCGGCAACGCCGTGAAATTCACCGAGCGCGGCGAAGTGACCGTCGATCTCGACGGCGACGACGAGCGCGTGCGCTTCGTCGTCGCGGACACCGGCGTCGGCATCGCGCCCGACGATCTCGACCGCATCTTCAAGCCGTTCGAGCAGGCCGACGCGTCGATGCGGCGCCGCTTCCAGGGCTCGGGCCTCGGTCTTGCGATCGTCGACAAGCTGGTGTCGGCGATGGGCGGCAGCGTCGGCGTGGCCTCGCAGCTCGGCAAGGGTTCGACGTTCACCGTCGATCTGCCGCTGCCGCCCGGCGTCGCCGAGCGCAGCGACGACGACGACGCGCCGGCGCCGCTCGGCAACGCCGCCGGCATGCGCGTGCTCGTGGTCGACGACGTACCGATCAACCGCATGCTGCTCGGCACGCAGATCGAGCGCCTGGGCGCTCAGGTGCTGCGTGCCGCGGACGGCTTCGAGGCGCTGACCGTGCTCGCGCGCGAACGCGTCGATCTCGTGCTGCTCGACGTGCAGATGCCCGGCATCGACGGGCTGGAAACGGCCGAGCGCATGCGCGCGCTGCCGAACGGCAGCAACGTGCGCATCGTCGCCGTCACCGCGAACGCGCAGCCGGGCGAACGCGAGAACCGCCTGGCGGCGAGCATGGACGATTACGTGACCAAGCCGCTGCGCATGGCCGATCTGCGGCGGTTGCTGGCCGCCGCGGCCGCCTACGCGAATCCGGCGCCGCCGGACGAGGCGCCTGTCGATCGCTAGCGCAGATACTCGGACAGAGCGTCGAGCGGCACCGGCCGGCCGAGCAGATAGCCTTGTCCGCACGGAACGCCCAGCGCAACGAGCGTTTCGAGCTCGCCCGCGGTCTCGACGCCTTCGGCGACGAGCGTCGCGCCGCTGTCGCGCGCGAACATCGCGATCGCCGCGGCGAGCTGCCGCTTGCGCGCGATGACGTCGATCTCGTGCGTCAGCGAAACGTCCATCTTGATGATTTCGGGCACGAGGCGCAGCACATGGCGCAGGCTAGCGAAGCCCGCGCCGGCATCGTCGATCGCAAAGCGCAGCCCGAGCCCGCGCAATGCGGCGACGCGATCGATCAGCGCGGCGTAGTCGAGGACTTCCGCGTGTTCGGTCAGCTCCACGACGATGCGCTCGCACGCATTCGACGCGACGACTTCTTCGAACGCCGCGAGTACGACGGTCGCTGGCGAAACGTTGATCGACAGATACGCGTTCGGCGGGATTCGCGGCAGCGCGAGCAGGATTCGCCGCACGCAGGCAAGCTCGAGTTCCGTGCCGAGACCCGCGCGCGCGGCTTCCTCGAACACGTCGGCGCGCGTCTCGCCGGCGGCGGCGTCAAAACGCGTCAGGCCTTCGACGCCGACGATCTTTCGCGTGCGCAGATCGACGATCGGCTGAAACCGGTTGACGAAGTGCTCGCCGTCGATGAGCGCGCTAACGCGTTCGCGCAGCGCTTCATGGGCGCGTGTCCTGAGGTTGCGCGCAACGTCGTTCGCGTCGAGCTGCGCGCGCAGACGCGCGTGCTCGAGCGCGTGATGCAGCGACGCACCGATGAACGCGGAGAACATTTCCAGAATGGCGACGTCGCGCGAATCGTAGGCTGCCGGCTGCGGCGACAGCACCTTGAGCACGCCGACCGTCGTTCCCGCGCACTGCAACGGCACGACGATCGCCGAGCGCAGACCGACCTTGCGGCATGCGGCGCGATTGACGCGCGGATCGGTATCGCTGTCGTCGCAGCGCAGAACGGTGCCGAGCTTGACGCACAGGCCGGAGAGACTGCCGTCGATCGGCAGTCGCAGTCCTTCATGCGGCTTGGCCGAACCGCCCGCGGACCAGTACGTCATCTCATCGTCGATCGCGATCTCGACGACCGCGCCGGCGGAGCGAGTCATCTCCTGCATCCGGCGCGTGACGATGTCGACGACCTTCTTCGGATCGAGGCCTGCGCCCGCGATCTCGCTCTGCGTCGTGACGATCTGCGCAAGCAGTTCGGCGTCGAGCCCGGTTGCCGGCGCATCGCGACGGCGCCTGTCGCGCAGGTTCGCGATCGAAGGTGGCGTACCGTTGCCGTTGGCCATGTCGTCGCTTCCCATCCTGCGCGTCGCTTTGCGCTCCTGGTCGCAGATGTCGATGGAGTGCGCAAAGGCTCGCAGCGAACACGAGCTTGCGGCGTCTCGACGACAGACGTTCGTACATAGTGGACGATGCGTCGTTGTGCCGGCACCTGTAAGAATCAACAGTGCCGACGGTCGAACCGAGCACTACGTCGGAGCGCAGCGTGGCGACGCAGTGAAGCCTGCGAGCAGGGTTTTAGCGGACCCGGCGCAGAATTGTGGACCGCGAGACATTTCAGGGGCCGGCGAAAACACTAGCGCCGGCGCGCCTTTGAGTGGTGGGCCGTGATGGACTCGAACCATCGACCAACGGATTAAAAGTCCGATGCTCTACCACTGAGCTAACGGCCCAGGAGACTGGCGGCGCTTGCCGGGAACGGCAGGCGCGCGAGGGACGCGAAGTTTAGGGCCTGAGACTGCGTCGCACAAGCCGCATAACCGAGGTTTTCTTACCGGTATCGCGTCGGATCGGTCAGCCCCGCGTCGCGGAATCCTTCCGCGCGCAGCCGGCAGGCGTCGCAATGCGCGCAGGCACGGCCTTCGTCGTCGGCCTGGTAGCAGGACACGGTCGCGCCGAAGTCGACGCCAAGGCGCACGCCTTCGCGTGCGATGTCGGCCTTGCTCATGCGCATCAGCGGCGCGTGCACGCGGATCTGCGCGCCTTCGACGCCGGCTTTCGTCGCGACGTTCGCGAGCTTCTCGAAGCTTTCGATGAACGCCGGGCGGCAGTCGGGATAGCCCGAATAGTCGACCGCGTTGACGCCGCACCAGATGTCGTTCGCACCGAGCACTTCGGCCCACCCGAGCGCGATCGACAGCATGATCGTGTTGCGCGCCGGCACGTACGTGATCGGGATGCCCGCGCCGCCTTCTTCCGGCACGTCGATGTCGGCCGTCAGCGCCGAGCCGCCGATGCTGCGCAGGTCGATCGTGACGGTTTTGTGCGCGGCGACGCCGAGCATCGCGCAGACGCGGTCGGACGCGGCGAGTTCCGAAGCGTGCCGCTGTCCGTAGGCCACGGAGAGCGCATAACACTCGAAACCCTGCGCGCGCGCGATCGCGAGCGCGACCGCCGAGTCCATGCCGCCCGAGACGAGTACCACCGCGCGTTTTGTCATTATGTTCACTTTGTACTTCTACCGTGAATCAGTGTCCGGGCTCTTCGCCCCACAGCAGCTTGTGCAGCTGCATCTGCAGGCGTACCGGCAGGCGGTCGGCGAGTATCCACTCGGCCAGTTCGCGCGGGCCGACGCTGCCGTGCACCGGCGAGAACAGCACCTGGCAGCGCGCCGCCAGCCGGTGCTCGGCAACGACGCCGCGCGCCCATTCGTAATCGGCGCGGTCGGCCAGCACGAACTTCACCTGGTCGTGCGGGCGCAGGTGATCGAGGTTCGCCCAGCGGTTGCGCTTGAACTCGCCAGAGCCCGGCGCCTTGAGGTCGACGACCTTGCGCACGCGCGCGTCGACCGGCGCCACGTCGAGCGCGCCGCTCGTTTCGAGCGACACTTCGTAGCCGGCATCGCACAACCGCTTCAGCAGGATCAGGCAGCGTTTCTGCGACAGCGGTTCGCCGCCGGTCACGCAGACATGCCGCGCGCCGTAGGTCGCGACTTCGGCGACGATGTCGTCGATCGTGCGCCACGCGCCGCCGTGAAACGAATACGTGGTGTCGCACCAGGTGCAGCGCAGCGGACAGCCGGTCAGCCGCACGAACACGGTCGGCCAGCCCACCGCGTCGGCTTCGCCCTGGATCGAATGGAAGATCTCGGTGATGCGCAGGCGCTCCGGATGCGGAGCGCCTGCGACCGGTTCTTGCGACACGACTGCGGCTTCAGCCGGCATGGCCTAGCCCTCTCGACACGATGGAGCTCAGCGCGCGCCTTCGAGCTTGAGCGCGCGCAGACGGCCTTGCGCGAGACGCGCGACGACCGTGTCGGGATATTTCTGCACGACCTTGTTCAAGGTCGACTCGGCCGGTCCCCACTGCTTGAGCTCGTACTGGCAATAGCCGACCTTGAGCAGCGCGTCGGGCGCCTTCTGGCTGTCCGGATAGTTGCGCAGCAGCGTCTGGAACGTGTCGAGCGAGACGCGATAGTTCTGCGTCACGTAGTACGACTCGCCGAGCCAGTAGTACGCGTTCGACGTCAGCTCGCTGTTCGGATAGGTGTCGATGAACGCCTGGAACTTGCGCGCCGATTCGGCGTAGCGGCCTTCCTTGAGCGCGCCGTAGGCCTCGTCGTACGTCGCCTTCTCGGCGGCCGGATCGACGCGGTGCGTCGGCGCGGGCGGTTCGAGTTCGGTCGCGCGCGGCGGCGGTGCGAGTTCGGGGCGCTCGAGCGACGGGTCGGTGCCCAGGTCGCCGGCACCGCCCTGCGGCGCATCGCCCGGCGCGCCGAGCTGGATGTCTTCGAGATGACCGTCGTTGGCCGCCGCACCCGGTCGGGCGCCGCCGGCCGCGCCCGCGCCGCCTTCGAGGCGACCCAGACGGGAATCGATATCGATGTACTGCTGCTTGTTGCGTTCCTTGAGCTCGTCGAGCTGGTGGCGCAGCTGTTCGACCTGGCCGTGCAGCTGCTGCACTTCGGTCTGCAGCGCCTGCAGCTGGTTGACGAGATCGACGTTGCCTTGGCCCGCCTGGGCCTGGGCTTCGAGCTTGGCCACGCGTTCGGCCAGACTCAAGCGTTGGGCGGCGGCCGGCATGGGCAGGACCGCGGCGGCAAAAGCCGCCGCGGCCATGATGCTGGCACCGAGCTTGGTCGCGATGAGCGTTCGCATCGGTGTCAAGTCTGCTTACTTCTTGCTGTAGACGAGTTCGACGCGGCGGTTCTTCGACCAGCAGCCTTCGTTGTGCTCTTTGCACACGCCGCGCTCTTCGCCGTACGACACGACGTTGAGCTGCGAGCCCGACGCACCGGCCGAGGACAGCGCGCTCTGCACGGCGTTGCCGCGGCGCTCGCCGAGGCCGAGGTTGTATTCGCGCGAACCGCGCTCGTCGGCGTTGCCTTCGAGGGTCACGGCGTAGTTCGGGAACTGGCGCAGGAACTCGGCGTGGCAGCGGATCTGGGCCTGGAATTCGCCCTTGATCTCGGTCTTGTCGAGGTCGAAGTAGACGACGCGCTGACGCAGGCAGGCGTCGGTTTCGAGGCTCGATTCCGTGTACTTGCCCGAGGTGTCGGGACGTTCGGTCTGGGCCGTCGTCGTGTCGCGCGGCTGCGTGTCCGGAGCGACGGTCTTCTTCTTGGCGCAGCCCACAGCCGTAACGCACAGCAGCGAAGCGATGGCAACGCGAATCGTGTTGTTCATGGTCTTATTCCTTCGGAGGTCAGGTCAGGTACGAGTCAGTAGCTTTGCGCCGGTCGCCCGGCGTCTGTTTTATCGCTGTCGGAAAGGGCCCCAGGCCGGTTCGCGAACGTCGCCGTCGGCCAGCACCAACCGCTGGCGAACCTGGCCGTTGGCCGAGACCGCATACAACACCCCTTTCGGTCCTTCGGTCGCGGCGTACAGCAGCATGCTTGCGTTCGGCGCGAAGCTCGGCGATTCGTCCACGCTGCCGGGCGAGATGAAACTCATCTGCCCGGAGCCGACGCTCCGGTCCAAAACCGCAATACGATACACATTTCCGTTGCCCTGTGCCACAGCGATCTTCTTGCCGTCGTACGACACGGACGGGCTTGCGTTGTACTCGCCCTGGAACGTAAGACGGGTCGCATCGCCGCCGCTCGCCGCCACCTGGTAGATCTGCGGCTTGCCCGAACGGTCGGAGATGAAGACGAGGCTCTGGCCGTCCGGCGACCACGTCGCTTCGGTGTCGATCGCGAAGTGGTTCGTCACGCGCGTGATCTCGCGACTGGCCAGGTCCATGATGAAGATATCGGGGTTGCCGAGGTATGACAGCGTCAGCGCGAGCTTCGAGCCGTCCGGCGAGAACGACGGCGCGCCGTTGATGCCCTTGCGGTTCGAAACCACCTGGCGCGAGCCGGTCGAGATCTCCTGGATGTAGATCGCCGAGTCGCCGCGCTCGAACGAGACGTACGCGAGCTTGCGGCCGTCCGGCGACCAGGCCGGCGACAGGAGCGGCTCGCGCGAACGCACGACCACCTGCGGGTTGTAGCCGTCGGAGTCGGCCACCATCAGCGCGTAGTTGATGTTCGGCGCCACGCCGGCCGCTGTGACGTAGGCCACGCGCGTCCAGAACGCACCGCGCACGTTGAGGATCTTCTCGTAGATGAGGTCGGCGATCTGGTGCGCGACGCCGCGCAGGTCGCTGCGCTGGCCGGTGATCGCAAGGCCGAGCAGGCGTTCCTGCTTGGCGACGTCGTACAGCTCGAACTCGACGCGCAGCGCGCCGCCTTCGGCATCGGCGACGCGGCCGATGACGATATGCGACTGCTTGAGCATGTTCCAGGTCGGAAACTTGATGTCGCCCTGGCGCGAGGGGAACTCGACGACGTCGCCCTTGGCGAGCGTCTTGAATTGACCCGAGCGCGCAAGGTCCATGCGCACGACGTCGGAAACGTCGGTCTCGGCCGGCGTACCGGCGCCTTCGAACGCGAACGGCACGACCGCGATCGGTACCGCCGTCGACGTGCCCTTGGTGATGTCGATCACCGGCGTGTCGCTGGAGAGGCCGCTCGTCGGCGCCTGCGCGAAGGCCGCGAGTGCGGCCAGCGACAGCGCGAGGCCTGCGGCGAATCGGGCGATGAGGTTTGCTGGCATTGGGGGTTCGCCTTTTGTCCGTTGTTGTGTTCGCACTGCATGTGACGCGTGGATCAAAGCCGCGTGCCTTCGTTCCGCCGGGCACGCACGACGTTAACCGTCGAACTTGAAGTTCAGCTTAATCCGGCGCCGGAATACCGATTCGAAGCCTTTCACCGGCAACGGCGCCGCCCGCATGACCGCCTGTTCGAGCGACTGGCGCGTCAGCGGATCGGCGTTGCACGGCGTCGAAACGTTCGCGGTCATGACGTCGCCGCTCGGCAGCTGCACGATGTCGAGCACGCACTGCAGACCCGGCTGCGTCGTTTCCGGGCGCAGCCACGCGTTTTCGACCGCGTTCTGGATCGCCGCGAAATACTGCGCTTCGAGGCTGTCGTCCTTGCCTTCCTGGCCGGTGACGGCTTCGTCGCCTTCCATCAGATCCTTGTTGTACTGCTCCTCGAGCTTCTTCTGCTGCGCCGCGATCTCCTTGAGCTTGCGGTCGCGTTCCTGCTGTTTTTTCTCTTCTTCCAGTTTTTTCTTCTTCTCGGCGTCGGCCGCCTTTTTCTGCTCTTCTTCGAGCAGTTGCTGTTCCTTCTTGCGCTGTTCTTCCTGGACGCGTTTTTCCTCGGCGGCCTGCGCGGCCATCATCTCGGTCACGCGTTCCTGGTCTTTCTTGTCTTCTTTCGGCGGCTCGGGCGCGGGCGGCTCGGGCTTGGCCTGTTCCTGAGGCTTGGGCGGCTCGGGCTTCCTCGGCTTCGTGTTCTGCGGCTTCACTGTCCTCGGCGGACCGACGAGCGTCGCCTCGATCACGGGGCCGGGCAGCGTCACCACGACCGTCGACTGGCTCCAGAACATGCCGAGCGTCGCGACGGCGATCACCGCGAGGTGAACCGCGATCGAGAAGCCGAAGGCGCGCAGTTTGTCGGATGTCGTTTCCATCGTCTCAGCGCGCGGGTTCCGGCGGCGGCTGGCTCATCAGCCCGACCTTGGGCACGCCGGCCTGCTGCAGCAGCACCATCGCGTCGTAAATTTTCTGGTATTCCACTTTGCCGTCGCCGGCGACGTACACCGGCACCTTCGGGTTCTGGTTGACGAACGCCGTCACCATCGCCTTGAGCTTCGTCTCGTCGATCGCTTCGCGCGGCGCCTTGGGCAGGGTCAGGTACAGCTTGCCGTCGCGGTCGACGCTGACCACGGCCGGGTCCTTGTCGACCTGGATCGACTTGGCCTGCGACGCCGGCAGCTCGATGTCGACGCCGAGATTCAGGAGCGGCGCGGTCACCATGAAGATGATCAGCAGCACGAGCATCACGTCGATGTACGGCACAACGTTGATGTCGGCCTTGAGCTTCTTGCGCTTGCGGCGGTATGTGGGGTGATGCATGGGGCCTCCAACGCGGGACGAATGGGCGCAGGGTCGCGCTTATTCGTCGACGTGCGCCTGGCGTTGCAGGATCGAGGAGAACTCCTCGGTGAAGGTCTCGTAGCGCGATGCGACGCGCTCGACCTTGTTCGAGTAGCGGTTGTACGCCCACGACGCGGGAATCGCGGCGATCAGGCCCATCGCGGTGGCCACCAGCGCTTCGGAGATGCCGGGCGCGACCATCGCGATCGTGGCCTCCTTGACGGTGGCCAGGCCCTGGAACGCCGACATGATGCCCCACACCGTGCCGAGCAGGCCCACGTACGGGCTGATCGAGCCGACGTTGGCGAGAAATTCGAGATTCCCTTCGAGCCGGTCGATCTCGCGCGTCTGCGCCACGCGCATCGCGCGCTGCGCGCCTTCGAGCATCGTGCGCTGGTCGACGCCGCGGCGCTGGCGCAGCCGGGCGAACTCGCGAAAGCCCGCTTCGAAGATGCCTTCGATGCCGCTGATCTGGTCGCCGCGTCCGCTGACTTCGCGGAACAGCGCGGCGAGGTCGGCGCCGGACCAGAAGCGCTCCTCGAACTCGTTGGCGCTGCCGAGCGCGCCCTTGAGCATCGCGTGCTTGCGGAAAATGATCATCCACGACAGGAACGAGAACAGGAGCAGCACGGCCATCACGAGCTTGACGAACAAGCTCGCGCCGAGCACGAGGTGGATGAGGTTGAGATCGGCGTTCATGGGCTCTTTGCGAACAATCCTTCGGGAATGGGGCGCGGCCGGAAGCTCGCCGCGTCGATGCAGGCCGCGCGCACGCGCGCCTGCACCAGCACGGAGCGGTCGGCCGCGTGCAGAATTTGCTGTTCGAACACGAGGCTGGCGTTGCGACGTTCGACCAGGGCCACGGTCACCGCCAGCACGTCGTCGAGCCGGGCCGGCTTGACGAAGCCGATCGTCATGTCGCGCACGACGAAAGCGACGCTATTTTCCGTGCGCAGGCGCTCCTGCTCAATCCCCATCGCACGCAATTGTTCGCTGCGCGCGCGTTCGAGAAACCGCAGGTAGCTGGCGTGGTAGACGACACCGCCGGCGTCGGTGTCCTCCCAATAGACCCGGACGGTCCAGGAGAACGCGCTGTCGAGTCCTTGCGTCATGGGCGGTCGTGCGGAGTCCGGCTGTGGCCCGCCCTGCATTCGTGGTTTCCTCTGGTCCGAACTGAACGCGCGGATCATACCGTGCGAATGCGACTCGGTTTTAACGACCTTGCGCGTTCGTTCAGCTTCCGGACGCCTCGCCGTCGTCGAACGGCAGCCCGGCCTGCGGCGTCTCGCGCCGCGGCGGCTTGAGCCCGAAATGGCCGTAGGCTTTCGACGTGACCATGCGGCCGCGCGCCGTGCGCACGAGGTAGCCCTGCTGGATCAGGTACGGCTCGAGCACGTCCTCGATCGTGCCGCGCTCTTCCGACAGCGCCGCGGCGAGCGACTCGGCACCGACCGGCCCGCCGTCGAAGTTGTCCATGATCGTGCGCAGGAGGCGCCGGTCGAGCGCATCGAAGCCTTCCGCGTCCACTTTGAGCATTTCCATCGCCGCGCGCGCGACGTCGACCGTGATGACGCCGTCGGCGCGCACCTGCGCGTAGTCGCGCGCGCGGCGCAGCAGCCGGTTGGCGATGCGCGGCGTGCCGCGCGAGCGCCGAGCGATCTCGGCCGCGCCGGCCGGGTCGCAGGCGATGTCGAGAATCTTCGCCGAGCGCCGCACGATCGCCGTGAGTTCTTCGGGCGTGTAGAACTCCAGCCGCTGCACGATGCCGAAGCGGTCGCGCAAGGGACCGGTGAGGAGTCCCGCGCGCGTCGTCGCGCCGATCAGCGTGAACGGCGGCAGGTCGAGCTTGATCGAACGCGCGGCCGGGCCTTCGCCGATCATGATGTCGATCTGGAAATCTTCCATCGCCGGATACAGCACTTCCTCGACGACCGGCGACAGGCGGTGGATTTCGTCGACGAACAACACGTCGCGCGGCTGCAGGTTCGTCAGGAGCGCGGCGAGATCGCCGGCGCGCTCGATCACCGGTCCCGACGTCGTGCGCAGGTTCACGCCCAGTTCGTTCGCGATGACGTGCGACAGCGTCGTCTTGCCGAGGCCGGGCGGGCCGAAGATCAGCACGTGATCGAGCGCCTCGCCGCGGCGCTTGGCCGCTTCGATGTAGATGCCGAGCTGCTCGCGCGCGGCCTGCTGGCCGAGGTATTCGTTGAGCCGCTGCGGACGGATCGACGCTTCGAGCAGTTCGTCCTCGCGCGTCGACGCGGTCGAAGTGACGCGCAGGTCGCTCATATCTCGACCTGCGTGCCGAGTTCGATCAGGCGATTGCCCGGAATCTGGAAGAACGCCGTCGCCGGCAGCGCGTTGCGCGCCATGAACGCGAACAGGCGGTCGCGCCACAGCGGCATGCCCTGGCGGTCGGTCGGCACGATGCTCTCGCGGCTCAGGAAGAACGTCGTGTCCATCATGTCGAACGTGAGACCGGCCTTTTCGCAGCGGCCGAGCATGTCCGGCACGTCGGGGTCTTCGGCGAAACCGTAGCGCAGGATCAGCTTGTGGAACTCGTGGCCGAGCGAGACGACCTCGATGCGTTCCTCGGGTTCGGCCGTCGGCGTTTCGAGCCATTCGACCGTGAGCATCACGTTCTGCTCGTGCAGCACCTTGTTGTGCTTGAGATTGTGCAGCAGCGCGTGCGGCACCGAGTCGATCTGCGCGGTGAGAAACACGGCCGTACCCGGCACGCGCAGCGGCGGGTGCTCCGCGATCGATTCGATGAAGGGCTTGAGCGCGAGACCGGCCTGCTTGAGCTCGCGCATCACGAGTTCGCGACCGCGCCGCCAGGTGGTCATCACGGTGAACACGATCAGGCCCAGCACGAGCGGGAACCAGCCGCCGTGCTCGACCTTGTCGAGATTGGCGATGAGGAACGCCGCGTCGACGGTGCAGAACAGCGCGCCGAGCAGCGCGACGTTGTGGCGCTGCCAGCCCCAGATGCGGCGCGCGACGATCATCACGAGCACCGAGTCGATCGCCATCGTGCCGATCACCGCGATGCCGTAGGCCGCGGCGAGATTGGTCGACGAGCGGAAGCCCACGACGACCGCGAGCGTCAGCACGAGCAGCAGCCGGTTGATCCACGGCAGGTAGATCTGTCCGATCGTTTCGCGCGACGTGTGCTTGACCTGCATGCGCGGCAGGTAGCCGAGCTGGATCGCCTGGCGCGTGACCGAGAACGCGCCGGAAATCACGGCCTGTGACGCGATCACCGCGGCGAGCGTCGCGAGCGCGATCATCGGATACAGCAGCGGCTGCGGCACGAGCAGATAGAACGGATTGGCGGCCGCCTCGGGACTCGTCAGGAGCAGCGCGCCCTGCCCGAGATAGTTGAGCATCAGCGCCGGCAGCACGAAGGCGAACCAGGCGCGGCGGATCGGCTTCTTGCCGAAATGGCCCATGTCGGCGTACAGCGCCTCGGCACCCGTCAACGCGAGAATCACCGACGACAGCGTGAAGAATCCGGCGCGGCCGTTTTCGGCGAAGAACGCGATCGCGTAGTGCGGGCTCAACGCCTTGAGCACCTGCGGCGCCACCATGATTTCCATGACGCCGAGCGTGGCGAGCGCGACGAACCACAACACCATGATCGGGCCGAACACGTTGCCGACCTTCGCGGTGCCTCGGCTCTGGAACGAGAACAGGATCAGGAGCACGACGACCGCGATCGGCACGACGTAGCGTTCGAGGCCGGGCGCGGCGATCTTGAGGCCCTCGACCGCGCCGAGCACCGAAATGGCCGGCGTGATCACGCTGTCGCCGAAGAACAGCGCCGCGCCGAACAGACCGAACACCATGATCGCCCAGCGCGCGCGCGCGCTCGAGCGCACGCCGCGGTGCGCGAGCGAGGTCAGCGCCATGATGCCGCCCTCGCCCTTGTTGTCCGCGGCCATGATGAACGTCGCGTACTTGATCGACACGACGAGGATCAGCGCCCAGAAGATCAGCGACAGCACGCCGAGCACGTTGTCCGGCGTCGGCGGCACGCCGTGCACGCCGAACGCTTCTTTGAGCGTGTACAGCGGGCTCGTGCCGATGTCGCCGTAGACGACACCCACCGCGCCGAGCGCCAGCGCATAGAGTTTGTTGGGGTTTTCCGCGTGAGCCGTCATCGACTGTCGACCTGCAAGGGAAGCGGCGCAGCGTACGCGCGCGAGTTGGAGCAATCCGTCAGCGCAACGCGGCGCGCAACGCTTTGCGGATGATCGCTTCGGCGTCGTCGCCCGGCGCCGAAGCGTCCTTGACGAGCCGCGCGACCTCGGCCGGCTTGTAGCCGAGCTGCTGCAGCGCGACGCTCGCCTCCGCGACCGGATCGGCCGGCACCGCGCCGTTCGCGCCAAGGCCCGGCACCGCGCCGGCGATACCGTCGACGCGATCGCGCAATTCCACAATGATGCGTTCTGCGGTTTTCTTGCCGATGCCGGGAATGCGCGTCAGCGCGGCGACGTCGCCGGTCTGCACCAGCCGCGCGAATTCGTCGGTCGACGCGCCGGACAGGATCGCCAGCGCAATGCGCGCGCCGATGCCCGACACTTTCTGCACGGTGCGAAACAGACTGCGCTCGGCCTCGCGCAAGAAGCCGTACAGCGCGACGGTGTCTTCCTTCACCGCGTAGTGCACGCACAGCGTGACTTCGCGGCCGAGCTCGGGCAGGTCGAATACGGTCGACATCGGCGCTTCGAGTTCGTAGCCGACGCCGTTGACGTCGAGCATCAGCCACGGCGGCTGCTTCGACACCAGTACGCCTTTCAATCTTCCGATCATCGCCTGCGCCTCCATGCGGTGCGCGGTATGCCGATACGCTGCATCGTCGAGCGCGTGTGCGCGTGGGTCAGCGCAATCGCCAGCGCGTCGGCGGCATCGGCCTGTAGTTTACCCGGCAATTGCAGCAGTACGCCCACCATGTGCTGGATCTGCGTCTTGTCCGCCGCACCGCCGCCGACGACGGCCTGCTTGATTTCCTTCGGCGCGTACTCCTGCATCGACAGGCCTTTGTGCACAACCGCGCAAATCGCCGCGCCGCGCGCCTGGCCGAGCTTGAGCGCCGAATCGGCGTTCTTGGCCATGAACACGCGCTCGATCGCAACCTCGTCGGGCCGGTGTTCGTCGACGATGGCACCGATATCGTCGAAGATCTGCTTGAGCCGCAACGCGAAGTTCTCGTTGTCGGTCAGCTTGATCGCGGTGTGGAACACGTACACCGACCTGCCCGTCGCGTCGGCGTCGACGATGCCGATGCCGGTACGCTGCGAACCGGGGTCGATGCCGAGAATGCGGGTGGTCACTGCGTGCTGCCGTAGTCGAACGGCGACATCTTACTCGTAGGCGTCCGCGGACAGATCGGCGTTCGTGTAAACATGCTGCACGTCGTCGATGTCTTCGAGCCAGTCGATGATCTTCGCGACGGCCTTGGCCGCGTCGCCGCTGACCGCCACGTCGTTGTCGGCGCGCAGCGTGACTTCGGTCCGGTCCGGCTTGAGGCCGGCCTTGTCCATCGCCGCGCGGACCGCTTCGAACGCGTCCGGCGACGTCACGACGTCGATCGAGCCGTCTTCGGGATACACGACCACGTCGTCGGCGCCGGCGTCGAGCGCCGCTTCCATGATGCGGTCCTCGTTCGCGCCGGGCGCGTACGAGAGCACGCCGACCTTCTTGAACATGAAGGCGACCGAGCCTTCGGTGCCGAGGTTGCCGCCGAACTTGTTGAACGCCAGACGCACGTCCGCGACGGTGCGGTTGCGGTTGTCGGTCGTGCAGTCGACGATCACCGCGACGCCGCCCGGCGCATAGCCTTCGTAACGGATTTCCTCGTAGCTGACGCCTTCGAGTTCGCCCGTCGCCTTCTTGATCGCGCGATCGATCACGTCCTTGGACATGTTCGCGGCGAGGCCGCGGTCGATCGCCAGCCGCAGGCGCGGATTGCTGTTCGGATCGCCGCCGCTCGCGCGCGCCGCGATGCCGATTTCACGGATGACCTTGGTGAAGATCTTGCCGCGCTTGGCGTCCTGCGCGCCCTTGCGGTGCTGGATGTTCGCCCATTTGGAATGTCCGGCCATGGCTCGACAACACGGTGTTTTCGGGGCGCGCGATGCTAGCAGAGTCGCGCCCGGTTCCCAATCGCGACCGCACGATTCGAGGCGCCGGCTGCGGTGTTTTCGCGACGCGTTGGTACAAACGAGGCTATCCGTACCTACCTGCTCGTACGCAAATGACGGTAAACCTAGCGTCACCTCGCACTAACGTCTTCGTAACGCCCCCTTCATTACCTCGCAACGCCTGCCGCCCGCGAGAGCGGTCATGCGTGCCATCGTCCGGAGTTCCTTCGCATGTTCCGCAACAAGAAGTACGCATCCCCGCTTGCCGCCGTCCTCGCCGCCTCGGCGCTTTCGCTCGCCTCGTCGTCGGCCGTCGCGGCCGTGGTGTGCAACAACACCGGCTTTGCGATTCCGCAGACCGGCGACGGCATCTACTTCAATCTCGTCACCGGCGCGTCCGGTACGACGGGCGGCGCCGTCGACGGCTTCGACCTCAACCTGTACGGCACCACCCGGCTGCAGGCCTACTCGGGCGCCGACGTCAGCGAAAACAACGCGCTCGCGGGCACTGTCGTCGCCGGCAGCAACAACGATCTGTATTTCGTGATGACGAACGGCCAGCCGATCGACGGTTCGGTCAGCTGGACGTCCGAGTCCGGCGCGATGACGAACTGGAACACGGGCGTCGCCGGCGGCTATCTCGGCATCCGCTTCGACAACGAAGCCACGGGCGCGATCAACTTCGGCTGGCTGCAGATCACGACCACCGGCCCGAACGGTTTTCCGGCGAACGTCACGGCGTACTGCTACGAGAACACGGGCGCCGCGATCAACGCCGGCACCACGCCGGTCTCGCTGCAGAACTTCTCGATCGACTGATTGACAGTCGCTCGTCCCGGCACCACGCTGGCGCGCTCATTCGCTTGAGCGCGCCGGCTGTCGCATGAAATCTCGCTCCGCCCCGCCCGGCAAAGCCGGCACCGTGCGCCGCTATGCGCAGGACGCCGGGCGCCGCTATGCCGCCGGAGATTTTGCCGGCGCCGAAAACGCCGTGCTGTGTGCGCTCGCGCTGGCGCCGGACGACGCCGCGCTGCTGCGCATCGCTGCGCGCGTCCAGATCGCCCGGGGCCGTCCCGATCAGGCGATCGGCGATCTGCAGCGCGTGCTCGCGCAACACCCGAACGATCTCGACGCGCTGCGCGACCTCGCCGCCGCGCAGACCGCGTTCGCCGATTTCGCCGGCGCCGTCGACGCGACGAGACGCATCGTCGCGCTGCGCGGCGACGCCGCGGCCTGGTTCGAACTCGGCCTCGCACTCGACCGCAACGGCGATTGCGCCGACGCGCTCGCCGCCGCCGAGCGCGCGCTCGAACTCGACCCGACGAACGCCGCCGCACGCTTTTTGATCGGCCGCAGCCTGACCGGGCTTGGCCGTATCGACGACGCGATCACGACGTACCGGGCGCTGACCGCGATCGGCGCTCAGGCGCCGAAGGCATGGTTCGCGCTCGCCGACCTGAAGACCGTCGACTTCTCCGACGCCGAGCTTGCGACGATGGCCTCGATCTTGGCGGATGCGCGCATCGGCGACGAGGCGCGCATGCTCGTCGATTTCGCACTCGGCACCGCGTACGAAAAGCGCGGTCGCGCGGCCGAGGCGTACGCGAGCGTCGAACGCGCGAACGCCGCGCGCCGCCGGCACACACGCTGGGATGCCGCCGCGCATCGCCGCACGATCGACGCGATCCGCGACGCGTTCGCCGCGCCGGTCGCGTCGGCGCCGGGCGCGCTCGGCGCCGAAGTGATCTTCATCGTCGGCATGCCGCGCTCGGGCACGACGCTCGTCGAGCAGATGCTCGGCGCGCACCCGGACATCGTCGCGGCGAGCGAACTGCCGCATCTGGAAGCCGTGCTGCACGAGGAATCGACGCGGCGCGGCAGGGCCTTTCCCCACTGGGTCGGCAACGCGACCGCGAACGACTGGGAGCGCCTGGGCCACCGCTATCTCGAGCGCACCGCGCGCTGGCAGACCGCGCGCCGCTTCACCGACAAGCTGCCGGAGAACTGGCCGTACGTCGGCGCGGCGCTGGCGATGCTGCCGGGCGCGCGCGTCGTCGGCTGCGAGCGCGATCTCGTCGAAACGTGCTGGTCGTGCTTCAAGCAGCTGTTCGCGCCGAACCGCGTCGCGTGGAGCTACGCGCTCGACGACCTCGCCGCGTACGCGCACGACAGCCGCCGGCTGTGGGCGTGGTGGCAGGCGCGCGATCCGGCGCGCTGCCGCACGCTCGTACATGAGGAACTCACCGCCGATCCCGCGCGCGAAATCGCCGCGCTGCTCGATTTTCTCGATCTGCCGTTCGATCCGGCGTGCCTGGAAACCGGCCGTGCGCGGCGCGTCACGCGCACCGCGAGCGCGGCGCAGGCGCGCGCGCCGCTGCAGCGCGACACGGCACGCGGCGCGCGCTACGGCGAACTGTTCGCGCCGCTGCGCGCGGCGCTCGAACGCGCCGCAACCATTTAGCGACAAGTGCTTTTCTAGATTTGTGCGGCGAAACGGCCGTCACGCAGAAATGCGGCGGCCTGCTGCGCGACCGCGGCCGAAAACAGCAGGCCCGTATGCGTCACCGGCACTTCGCAGTGATCGGCGATGCCGTCGAGCCGCGTCTCGTCGACGCTGACGGTGCCGTCGTGCGGCGGCGTCAGGCCGCCGATGACGCGGCCGAGTCCGATCGGCAGGCTGCCGGCGACGACGCCGACCGGTCGCGCGCCGTCCCAGCGCTCGAGGCCGTTGCGCAGGATGTCGAGGCTGCGTCCGAGCAGATACGAGCCGCCCGGCAGCTTCGCGACGCCCCGCGCCGCGCCGCTGCCTTTGAGCGGAGAGCCGAGGCACACGATCTTGCCCGGCGGCAGGTCGCCGCCGCCCTGCCGTATCGCCTGCAGCGCGACGAGGCCGCCGAGACTGTGCCCGACGAGATGCACCTGCGGCGCCTGCGCCGCGCGCATGCGCTTGAGCAGCCGCTCGATGCCGGGTTCCGGCCCGCCGACGACGCTGGCGTACTCGAACAGGTCCGTCGCGTAGCCCGCGGCTTCGAGCCGCCGGCGCAGCGCCAGCAGCGAGAAGCCGCGCATCCACACGCCGTGCAGCAGGATCACGCGCTCGGCGGTCACCGCGGCGACGCTCAATCGGCCTTCGGCTTGACGACGCGCACGTGCAGTTCCTGCAGTTGCGGTTCGGGCACCTGCGACGGTGCCGCGGTCATGAGGTCCTGCGCGCTCGCGGTCTTCGGGAACGCGATCACGTCGCGGATCGATTCGGTGCCGGCCATCAGCGCGGCGATGCGGTCGATGCCGAACGCGATGCCGCCGTGCGGCGGCGCGCCGTACTTGAGCGCGTCGAGCAGGAAGCCGAATTTCGCCTCGGCTTCTTCCTTGCCGATGCCGAGCAGATCGAACACGGTGCTCTGCATTTCCGGACGGTGGATGCGGATCGAACCGCCGCCGATCTCGTTGCCGTTGAGCACCATGTCGTAGCCGCGCGACACGCTGATCGCCGCGTTCGCGACGAGATCGGACACGTCGTCGACCTTCGGCGCCGTGAACGGGTGATGCAGCGCGACGTAGCGCTTGGCGTCGAAGTCGTACTCGAACATCGGGAAGTCGACGACCCATAGCGGCTTCCAGCCTTCGGCCACGCGGCCGAGGTCGCGCGCGACCTTCAGGCGCAGCGCGCCGAGGAAGTCGCTGACGGTCTTGTAGGGACCCGCGCCGAAGAAGATCACGTCGCCGGTCTGCGCGCCGACGAGGTCGAAGATGCCCTTGACGGCGTCTTCGCCGAGGAATTTCACGATCGGCGACGTGAGCCCTTCGCGGCCCTTGTCGAGATCGTCGATGCGGATCCACGCCAGGCCCTTCGCGCCGTACTTCTGCACGTACAGGCCGTAGTCGTCGAGCTGCTTGCGCGTGAGTTCGGCGCCGCCCGGCACGCGCAGCGCCGCGACGCGACCGCCCGGATCGTTCGCGGGACCGGTGAACACCTTGAAGTCGCAGGTTTTTACGGCGTCGGCGACGTCGACGAGTTCGAGATCGATGCGCAGGTCGGGCTTGTCCGAACCGTAGCGGCGCATCGCTTCGGCGTAGGTCAGGCGCGGGAACGTCTCGTCGAGCGACACGCCGACGACGTCCTTGAACACCTCGCGGATCATCGCTTCGACGAAGTCCTGCACGTCGCGCTCGCCGACGAACGCGAACTCCATGTCGAGCTGCGTGAACTCGGGCTGGCGGTCGGCGCGCAGGTCTTCGTCGCGGAAGCAGCGCGCGATCTGGTAGTAGCGGTCCATGCCCGCCATCATCAGGATCTGCTTGAACAGCTGCGGCGACTGCGGCAGCGCGTAGAACTCGCCGGGATGCACGCGGCTCGGCACGAG
This sequence comes from Tahibacter soli, assembly GCF_025717065.2. GTDB lineage: Bacteria > Pseudomonadota > Gammaproteobacteria > Xanthomonadales > Rhodanobacteraceae > Tahibacter > Tahibacter soli. The sequence goes on from NZ_JAOVZO020000020.1 coordinate 913,432, forward strand.
ATAGTCGCGCGCGCCTTCGGGCGTCGCCTTGGTCAGGATCGGCGTTTCGATGTCCTGGAAGCCGCGCGTGTCGAGATAGCGGCGCAGCGTCGAGACGAGGCGCGTGCGCATGCGCATCTTGCGCTGCATGTCCGGCCGGCGGATGTCGAGATAGCGGTAGCGCAGGCGCGCGTCTTCGCCGACGTTGTCGTCGAGCATGAACGGCAGCGGCGCGGCGGCGTTGAGCACTTCGATGGTGTCGACCAGCACTTCGATCTTGCCGGTGCGCACGCGGTCATTCACTTGCTTGTCCGGGCGCGCACGCACCTTGCCGATGATGCGCAGGCAGAACTCGTAACGTACGCTTTCGGCCACCTTGAACGCGGCGGCGTTGTCGGGCTCGACGACGGTCTGGACGATGCCTTCGTGATCGCGCAGGTCGATGAAGATCACACCACCGTGGTCTCGGCGGGTGTCCGCCCATCCGCAAAGAGTGACGGTCTGACCGATCAGGGTCTCGTCGACGAGACCGCAGTAGTGACTGCGCATGTGGTGGCAACTCCGACAAAGGCGTGAGGCCGAGGCCGCGCGCCGCCGGGTCGGCGGGCCGCGTCGGGCCGGCATGAAGCGACGAATCGTACGGAGTAAGTTGCTGCGCTGCAACGATATGCCGCGCGTGCACCGGAAACGAAAAAGCCCGCCTTGCGGCGGGCCTTTCCGAACGATTGCGAGCGCGTCGCGCGGGTGATCAGTCGCGCCAGCGGCGCTCGACCACGAACACCGCCGCGCAGCCCTGGTCGACCCAGACGCCCGCGCGGTTCCAGCCCCAGTTGCGGCCTTCCTGGCAGCGCGTACCGGAAATCTGGCGCTCGACGTAGACGCGACCGCCGCGACCGACGTCGACCTGACACAGGCGATAGCGGAAATCGTCGCTGTCGCAGCGGAAACGGATGTCCTGATCCCAGTCGTTGCCGGGACGCCAGCCGCCACCGCCACCGCCATGCCCGCCACCGCCGCCGCCCCAGCCGCCGTCGCCGCGACCGGCTTCGACGAAGACGCCGGCGCAGCCGCGGTCGACCCAGATGCCGCGGCGATCGATGCCCCAGGTCTGGCCGCGCACGCACTGGCTGCCGGAAATCTGGCGGGCCAGGCGCGCGTCGCGCCACGGCACGTCGCAGCGCGCATAGCGATAGTCATTGCTGCTGCATTCGACCGAATCGCGACCGCGCTGGGCGTCGGCGTTCGGTGCGGCGAAGAAAGAACCCAATACGACCACGGTTACCGCAAGCACTCGCGCAATCATTGCACCTCTCCTTTGGCAATACGCGGACGTAGTTTACGTCGGGCGAACCTGAATGGAGAGAGATCGGGAACTTTTATGCTCAGGTTGCGTTCGGCGTGCTCGCCGGCTTGGCCTCGGCCGCGGATGCCGGCGCGCTCTCGCTCTTGGCGGCAGCACCGGGCGCCTGGTCGCCGCCGGCGAGATTGCGCTTCTTGTCGCCGTCCTTCTTGAAGTCGGTTTCATACCAGCCGCCGCCGGCAAGGCGGAACGACGGCGCGGTCACGCGACGGCGCACCGACGGCTTGCCGCAGCTCGGACAATCCGTCGGATCGGCGTCGGACAGCTTCTGCAAGCGGTCGAAACGATTGCCGCAATCGGCGCATTCAAATTCGTAAATCGGCATGACGGGACTCTGAGCAAGCAAACTGAACGGAAAACTGAGCACCACATTAACGCAACCTTGCGATCCTTCCGTGCATCCGAACGACCATGCCGTTCGATCCATACGCCGCGAAAGTTCGCATGACTAAAGTTGGGTAGGCGGCCGTTGCGATTTACGGTATCTTTCGTACGAAAGATAGTCTAGATGGCGATCGGCGCGTCGGTGAAGGCACCGTCGGAAGCCGTTGAAATCGTCGATTGTAGCGGCTGACGGTGTTTTCCATGCAAGCCCGTAGTTTGGGACGCCAGAGTAGCGGCGTGTGTCTTGTCGACCGATTCGCGCCCTTGATGGGGCCGCGGCGGTCGAATGCAAGTACCTCCGCCTCACCAACGCCCGCCCCTGTCCGGGCGTACGCAACGTCTCCAACAGCCAGCCAGCCGGATGCCGCAGGACCGCGGCACGGTGCCGTGCGCCTCGCGTTCGGCATCGCCGCAATCGATTCGCCCCATGCATCGACGGGAAAACGGCGCCGTTTCCCGGGGCTTCGCGCACGCGCGATGCCTGTTCCACGCAGTCCGGCGCCATTGAGTCGCTCAGGGAGACGTCATGAACGCAACTGACAACACCGCCTCTATGCAGGCTGATCTCACAGCGCACCTTCGCGCGCCCGGCCCGCGGCACGAACTGGAATTCGTGACCAGCCTCGGCGCGCGCCGCTCGTTCGTGGGTACCGGCCAGAGCCTGGTTTCGGTCAGCCGCGGCGAATTGCTCGTCAACACCGTCGAAGGCCGCATTTCGCTGTTCGGCGGCGACGTTGGCGTATTTCACGGCCCGGTCGAGGTCTATCCGGCCATGGCCGGCTGCGGCAACTGGTCGGTCGTCAACGGTGCCGATCGCAGCTGGAGCCAGGCGCTGCGCCACGGCAGCTCCGATCCGACCGCCGCATTCCTCTTGCCCGGCGTCGCGGTGTGCCCGCCGGAACTGCGCCACGGCCTGATCGCCGCGCAGCGTGCACGCCTGCACCGCCGGCCGATGACGGCCGTCAACTCGGCCGAGCTGACGTTCCTCGTCGGCGTGCACGAACTACAGGCGCCGTGGCACCGCCAGGTGCAGGCCTGCCCGGGACGCACATTGCAACAGCGCCGCAATGTGTATTTCCGGCTGCAGCGCGTGCGCAACCACGTGCTCGCCAACAGCACCGAAGAACTGCGCACGAGCGACCTCGCTGCGATGGCGAACTATTCGCCATGGCATTTCATTCGCATTTTTTGCGACGTCTTCGGCGAAACGCCGCACGACTTCCTCGTGCGCCACCGGCTCAACCACGCGCGCCGGCTGCTGCATACGAGCTCGCTCGCGATTCGGGAAGTCGCGCTGGCGGCCGGTTTCGAGCATCGCTGCACGTTCGCGCGGCTGTTCCGCGAGCACTACGGCACCAGTGCCCAGCTGTATCGCCAGAACCTTTTGGCCAACGCCGCCTGAACAAAGACCGCTAGATCCGCGACACCAATACCCATCGTTCGCTGCAGCGATCCGGGGTGAATTGGCTAGTTTGGCCGGCGCCGGGCGACTGTCACGGAGTCGTCACGGCGCGTCACGTTTTCCCCGCATTACCGAAGCTCCGACGCCTGCCTCACGGCGGGCGATCGGATTCATCCCGAAGAGGATCACGTATGAATACAGCGTTTACCTCCGCTCGACGCCGCCGGCAGCTGCTGGCGACGGCGATCAGTCTCGTGCTCGCGCAGCAGGCCTTCGCGCAGGATGCCGCCCCGGCTGGTGAAGAAACCAAGCTGGAAAGCATCGTCGTTACCGGCTCGCGCATCCGCCACGTCGACTGGGAAACCGCCCAGCCGGTGCTCGCGATCGATCGCGAACAGATCCAGAAGCAGGGCTTCAACTCCGTCGCCGATATCCTGAACAAGATCACCTCTTCGGGTGACCCGGCGTTCAGCCGTTCGCGTCCGCTGTCCAGCGGCGAAGGCGCCGGCGGTTCCTACCTCGACCTGCGCAACCTCGGCGTCAACCGCACCCTGATCCTGCTCAACGGCAAGCGTCTGGGTTCGGGCAACGACGGTCTGCAGGACGTCGCGTCGATCCCGACCGGTGCGGTCGAGCGCATTGAAGTGCTCAAGGACGGCGCCTCGTCGATCTACGGTTCGGACGCGATCGCGGGCGTGGTCAACATCATCACGCGCACGCGCTTCGACGGCGCCGAAGCCAACGTCTACCTCGGTCAGTACGACGAAGACGACGGCCAGCAGGAGTCGTACGACTTCACGCTGGGCTCGGTCAGCGACCGCAGCACGCTGTCGATGACGGCGCAGTACGTGAAGGAAGATCCGGTCTTCGCGAAGGATCGTCCGTTCTCGGCCGTTCCGCGTCCGGGCCACGGCAGCGACGGCATGAGCCCGACGAGCCAGCACGGCGTGCTGATCGATCCGCGCGACGGCCGCCGCCTGACGCTGATCCCGGGTGCCGATCCGTACGACATCGCCTCGTACCGCCCCCAGACGACGTCGGTTGCCGACCGCGCCAACTCGAACGAGCAGATGATGCTGCTGTCGGGCATGGAGCGTACCTCGCTGTTCGTGAACGGCAGCTACAACCTGACCGACTCCATCACGTTCCGCGCCGACGCGCTGTACAACAAGCGTGAGTCGGAAGTGCAGGTCGCCGGCTATCCGCTGTCCTCGGGCGCGAGCTACGGCTTCAGCCCGACCGGCGAACTCGGCGCGATGTCGGTCGACAGCTACTACAACCCGTTCGGCCGCTGGCACAACCCGACCAACCCGCAGGAAGTCCGCTTCGAACGCCGCGGCTGGGAAGTGCCGCGCGTGTCGACGAACTCGCTGCAGACCTACCGCTTCACCGCCGGCTTCGACGGTCACTTCGAAGTGTTCGGCCGCGAGTGGAACTGGGACGTCGGCTACACGTACAACCGCAACGACGGTACGCAGCGCCAGACCGGCAACTTCAACCTGATCAACCTCTCGCAGGCGATCGGTCCGTCGTTCCTGAACTCGCAGGGCGTCGTGCAGTGCGGCACGCCGGACAACCCGATCCCGCTGGGCGCCGGTCCGGGCCTGTGCACGCCGTTCAACCCGTTCTCGCCGTTCGGCAGCAACGTGCCGGGCAGCGCCGCGAATCCGGACGTCCGCAACAGCGTCTACACGGTCGGCCAGGCGATGTACCAGAGCCGCATGATCGACTACGCGGCCAACCTGACCGGTACGCTGTTCGAACTGCCCGCCGGCGACCTCGCGATCGCGGGCGGCTGGGAACACCGTCAGGAAAGCGGCTTCTTCTCGCCGGACGCGTTCGCGCAGACCGGCGCGTCGACCGACCTGGCCAACGGCCCGACGAAGGGCGGCTACTCGCTCGACGAATACTACGTCGAACTTGACATCCCGGTGTTCAAGGAACTGCCGTTCGCCCGCGAACTGTCGTTCAACGTCGCGAGCCGCTACACCGACACGTCGACCTTCGGCGACACGACCAACAACAAGTACGGTTTCCGCTGGAAGCCGCTGGAAGACGTCCTGGTCCGCGGTACGTGGGCCGAAGGCTTCCGCGCGCCGACCATCGCCGACCTGTACGGCGGCACGTCGCAGTCGTTCGAATACTTCACCGACCCGTGCGACAGCCGCTACGGCGGCGCGCGCGGTTCGTCGGCCTGCTTGAACGGCTTCGGCGGTCAGCCGGGCGTGCCGGTCAACTTCCAGCAGCCGTGCCAGGGCGGTGCCCCGTGTACCGGTCCGGACGGCCAGTCGCCGGTTCCGTTCGTCTCGGGTTCCAACCCGAACCTGACGCCGGAAACCTCGAAGTCCAAGACGGTCGGCATCGTGTACAGCCCGCGCTTCATCGACGGCCTGGACATCAACCTCGACTGGTTCGACTTCAAGATCGACAACCTGATCACCGCCGACAGCGTCGACGGCATCATGGAAGACTGCTACGTCCGCGGTATCGCGGCGCGTTGCTCGCTCTTCCGTCGTGACGCCGCGACCGGCATGGTCAACCAGCTGCAGTACGGCGGCCAGAACCTCGGCTGGCTCAAGACGCAGGGCTTCGACATCGGCCTGAACTACCGTCTGCCGGAGTTCTCGTTCGGCGACATTGTCGTGCGTTGGGACACCACCTACCTGACCAAGTACGAGTCGAACGCCGACCCGCGCGATCCGGATTCCCCGGTCAACCCGTCGATCGGCGAAGCCGCGACCACGGGCGCCGTGTTCCGTATCAAGTCGAACCTCAACGTCGACTGGACGTTCGGCGACTTCGGCGTGAACTGGGGTACGCGCTACTTCTCCGGTCTGCGTGAACGCTGCACGTACAACCTGTCGGGCGGTCCGGAATGTAACGATCCGAACTACGGCTCGCCGGCGGATACGCCGAACGGCGGCTTCTACCCGGTCAACCGCTTCGGCGCCAACACGTTCCACGACCTCGCGGTGCGTTGGAACACGCCGTGGAAGGGCCGCGTAACGCTCGGCGCGAACAACGTGTTCGACCACCTCGGTCCGGTCATGTACCGCACGCCGAACAGCCAGTTCGCGTACTACTCCGGCTACGACATCGGCCGCTTCTACTACGTCCGCTACCAGCAGACGTTCTAAGAAGCACCGGTATCGGTGTGGCTTCAAAAAAAACGGCCCCGAAAGGGGCCGTTTTTTTGTGCCGCGGCGTCGAAACGCGGTCAGCCCGAAGCGCCCGAGAACACCAGCCGCGCGCCGTCGGCGTCGACCGACACCGTATCGCCGGCCACGAACCGGCCTTCGAGGATCTGCCGCGCGAGCGGGTTTTCCAGCTGCTGCTGGATCGCGCGCTTGAGCGGCCGCGCGCCGTAGACCGGATCGAAGCCCACGCTGCCGAGGAGGTCGAGCGCCGCCTCGCTCAGCGACAGCTTCAGCTGGCGCTCGGCCAGACGCTTGGCCAGATATTCCGTCTGGATCGCCGCGATGCGCCGGATCTGCGCGCGCTCGAGCGGACGGAACACGACGAGCTCGTCGAGCCGGTTGATGAACTCCGGCCGGAAATGCGCCTGCACGACGCCGAGCACCGCCGCCTTGATCTGCGTATAGCCTTCCTCGCCGCCCTCGCCCGCCGCCTCCTGGATCAGCTGCGAGCCGAGGTTCGACGTCATCACGATCACCGTGTTGCGGAAGTCGACCGTGCGGCCCTGGCCGTCGGTCAGACGCCCGTCGTCGAGCACCTGCAGCAGGATGTTGAAGACGTCGTGGTGCGCCTTCTCGACCTCGTCGAGCAGGATCACGCTGTACGGCCGGCGCCGAACCGCCTCGGTCAGATAGCCGCCTTCCTCGTAGCCGACGTAGCCGGGCGGCGCGCCGATCAGCCGCGACACCGCGTGCTTTTCCATGAACTCGGACATGTCGATGCGCACCATCGCGTCGGTCGAGTCGAACAGGAATTCGGCGAGCGCCTTGCACAGCTCGGTCTTGCCGACGCCCGTAGGCCCCAGGAACAGGAACGAGCCGCTCGGCCGGTTCGGATCGGACAGGCCCGCGCGCGCGCGGCGAATCGCGTCGGAGACGGCGCGCACCGCTTCGTCCTGGCCGACGACGCGGTGGTGCAGCGCATCTTCCATGCGCAGGAGCTTGTCGCGCTCGCCTTCGAGCATCTTCGACACCGGAATGCCGGTCCAGCGCGCGACGACCTCGGCGATCTCCTCGGCCGTGACCTTGTCCTGCAGCAGCGTGAAGCCCTTCGATTCGACCTCTTGCGCGGCCTTGAGCTGCTTTTCGAGTTCCGGCAGACGGCCGTACTGGATTTCGCTCATCTTCGCGAAATCCTGCCGGCGCTGCGCCGCTTCGAGTTCCAGACGGGTCGCTTCGATCTGCTCCTTGATCTTCGTCGCGCCCTGCAGTATCGCCTTCTCGGACTTCCACACCTCCTCGAGATCGGAGAACTCGCGCTCGAGCACGGCGATGTCCTTTTCGAGGTCGGCCAGACGCTGGCGCGACTCGGAATCCTTCTCCTTTTTCAACGCTTCGCGCTGGATCTTCAGCTGAATCAGACGGCGCTCCTTGCGATCCATCTCCTCGGGCTTGGAGTCGATTTCCATGCGGATGCGCGACGCGGCCTCGTCCATGAGGTCGATCGCCTTGTCCGGCAGCTGCCGGTCGGCGATGTAGCGATGCGACAGCGTCGCGGCGGCGACGATCGCGGGGTCGGTGATCTCGACGCCGTGGTGCACGGCGTAGCGCTCCTTGAGGCCGCGCAGGATCGCGATCGTGTCCTCGACCGACGGCTCGCCGACGAACACCTTCTGGAAGCGCCGCTCGAGCGCGGCATCCTTCTCGACGTACTTGCGGTATTCGTCGAGCGTCGTCGCGCCGATGCAGTGCAGTTCGCCGCGCGCGAGCGCCGGCTTCAGCATGTTGCCGGCGTCCATCGAGCCTTCGGCCTTGCCCGCGCCGACCATCGTGTGCAGCTCGTCGATGAAGAGGATCACGCGGCCCTCTTCCTTGCCCAGATCCTTGAGCACGGCCTTCAGGCGCTCTTCGAATTCGCCGCGGAACTTCGCGCCGGCGATCAGCGCGCCCATGTCGAGCGACAGCACGCGACGGTCGCGCAGGCCTTCGGGCACCTCGTTGTTGATGATGCGCTGCGCGAGGCCTTCGACGATCGCGGTCTTGCCGACGCCGGGCTCGCCGATCAGCACGGGATTGTTCTTCGTGCGCCGCTGCAGCACCTGGATCGTGCGGCGGATTTCCTCGTCGCGGCCCACCACCGGATCGAGCTTGCCCGCCTCGGCGCGCGCGGTGAGGTCGATGCAGTATTTCTCCAGCGCCTGGCGCTGGTCCTCGGCGTTTTCCGACTGCACCTTGTCGCCGCCGCGCATTTTCTCGATCGCCGCCTCGAGCGCGGCCTTGTTCGCGCCGGCGGCCTTGAGCGCCTGGCCGAGTTCGCCCTTGTCGTCGAGCGCGGCGAGTACGAACAGCTCGCTCGCGACGAACGCGTCGCCGCGCTGCTGCGCGAGCTTGTCGGTGAGGTTCAACAGGCGATTGAGATCGCTTGAGATGTTGATGTTGCCTTCCTGTCCGCGTACGGACGGCAGGCGGTCGAGCGCCTCGGCGACGCGCGCGCGCAGCGCCGCGACGTTGACCTGCGCCTGCGACAGGAGCGGCACGGTCGAACCGCCCTGCTGGTCGAGCAGCGCGGCCATCAGGTGCAGCGGTTCGAGCATGTTGTTGTCGCGCCCTACCGCAAGGCTCTGAGCGTCGGCCAGCGCCTGCGAGAAACGCGAGGTCAGTTTGTCCATGCGCATCGAAATACCCCAAAAATGAAAGAGTTGCCGGAAGCGGCGATGACTGGCAGATGCGGCCCGGCCCCCTCGTTTCAAGCCGCGCTTCATATTTCGCCGCGTTTTTGCGTACCCCTGATGGCGGATTCCCCGCACAGGAGATCGTAATGAAACGCTGGACGCCGATGCTCGTGTCGCTGCTGTGGTCGATCTGCGCCGTCGCCTACGACGACGGGCGCCCGAACACGCCCGAAGACGGGTTCTACTGGCAACCTGACAAATCCGGCACCGGCTTCGCGCTCGACGTGCTCGGCATCGAACGCGTCTTCGGCGCGGGTTACTTGTATACGCGCGCGGGCCAGCCGGTGTTCGTCACGTTCGGCGGACCGCTGCAGGCGATACCCGGCGGCTGGCGCGTGACCGGCGATCTCGTGCGCACCGAGAACGGCCAGTGCCTCGGCAACACGACGAACTGTCCGTACCGCGCGCCGACGGCGGCGATCGTCGGCCAGATCTCGCTCGACTTCACCGCGCCGAACGTCGTGCGCGTCCTCGCGCAGACGCAGGCCGACGGCGTGATCGCGTTCGATCTCGTGCGCCAGAGCACCGGCACGATCGGCGAATCGCTGCTCGGCGAGTGGGACGCGCTCGTCGATCAGGCGCCGGCGCAGGGCGTGTACTTTCTCGGCGAGAAGCTGCAGATCCGTGCGTTCGACCGCTTCACGATTTCCGGCCGCGGCGAGGTACACACGTATTCGGGCTGCGTGACGTTCGCCGAAGGCCGGCGCGACTGCTCGACGCTCGCCGTCGACGGCAGTTCGGTCGTCGAATCGGGCCAGCAGCACTTTCGCATCGCGGTGAAAGCCCCCGACGGCAAGATCGCGCGCGTCTACGACTTTCGCCGCGCCGTCGCCAGCGGCGCGCTGACGCGCTCGTTCGATGGCGACGCGTACGACTGCGCGCGCGAGTACACGAACGCCGACACCTGCGTCGCGGCGAAGCAACCCATCCGTTTCGTCGCGTATCGCTCGGCGAGCCGCGCATACGCGGAAACCGGCGCCGGCACGCAGTAGCGTCGTCGCCCCAGTCGCCGGCACACTGCCGGCGATGGAATTCCGCACGATCGTCCTCGGCGGCTACGGTCTGTTCGGCCGCCGCATCGTCCGCCGGCTCGCGCGCGAGCCGGCGTTGCGCGTCGTCGTCGCCGGCCGCGACGGCGCGGCGGCGCGCGCGCTCGCGGCCGATGTCGGCGCCGACGCGCTCGCCTGCGATGCGGCCTCGCCCGCGTTCGCGGACGCGCTCGCACGCGAACGGCCGCAGCTCGTCGTCAACACGGCCGGACCGTTCCAGGGCAGCGACTACGCCGTCGCGCGCAGGGTGCTCGCCGCCGGCGCGCACTACGTCGACCTCGCCGACGCGCGCGAGTACGTCGCCGGCTTCGACGCGCTCGACGCCGATGCGCGCGAACGCGGGCTGCTCGCCGTCGCCGGCGCGAGCACGGTGCCGGGCGTTTCCGCCGCCGTCGTCGACCGGTATCGCGGCGAATTCGCGCGACTGCGCGGCATCGATATCGGCATCAGCCCCGGCAACCGCACCGAGCGCGGCCTGGCGACGGTCGCGGCGATCCTTTCGACCGTCGGCCGCGCGCTGCCCTGGCGCGAACGAGGCCGGCGCGTCGCCGTGCGCGGCTGGCAGCGGCTCGAACGGCACGTCTATGCGCCGCCGGTCGGGGCACGCTGGCACGCCGCATGCGACGTGCCGGATCTCGCGCTGTTCCCCGACCGCTACGCGCCGCTCGATACGCTACGGTTTCGCGCCGGGCTCGAACTGAAGCGCCTCCACTTCGGCGTGTGGCTGCTGTCGTGGCTCGTGCGCACAGGTTTCGTGCGCGATCTTGCGCGGTACGCGCCGGCGCTCAAGCGCGCGAGCGAATGGTTTCTCGCCGCCGGCAGCGACGCCGGCGCGATGCACGTGACGCTGACCGGCGACGACGCGCACGGCGCGGCGAAGCGGCTGACCTGGGAAATCGTCGCGCGCGGCGGCGACGGACCGGAGATTCCGGCGACGGCCGCGGTCGTGATCGCCCTGAAACTCGCGCGCGGAGAAATCGCGGCCTGCGGCGCGCGGCCGTGCGTAGATTTGTTCACGTTGGAAGAATGCCTCGCCTCGCTGACGGAGTTCGCGATCGATACGAAGATGGTGCAAGGCCCTCTCCCCGAGCAAGCTCGGAGGAGAGGGAGTGAAGCTAATCCAGAAACCGCGCCGCGACCGCCGCATCCGGCACGAGACACACGTCGCGCCGGCCGAACCATCGATAGCGATTGCGCGCGATCAGCCGATAGCCGGCGTCGCGCAGCGCGCGCGGAATCACGCGCGCGGCGCCGGCCAGCCGCCACGCGCCGCCGAAACCCGTCAGCACGCGCAGTATCGCGTCGCTGTCCTGCCAGCTGCGGCCGTCGGCGACGTACAGGAACGACAGCGGATCGTCGGCGTCGAGCCCGTGCCGCGCGAGCAGCGCGCGACCGCTCGCCGACTGCATCGCCGCGAAGCGGATGCGCGCCGTGCGGTCGTGCCGCAGCACGAAACCGACCCAGCGGCTGCACAACAGACACACGCCGTCGAACACGATCACAGGCGGCTCAGTCGACATCGAGCCAGCCGGCGTAGTGCACGAGTTCGCCCGCGAGCGGCAGCGCGGCGGCCACTTCGAATCGGTAGCGCCCGCCGGACTCGGATTCGCGCGCCCAGACGCCCGAAAACCACGCCGCCGGCAGCGGCAGCCCGAGCGCGCGCACGCGGCGAACGCGCCACGTCAGCGCACCGTCTTCGACCGCGACCGCGAAGCCGAACGTGACGAGGCCGAGCCGCTCGTTGAGCAGACCCGCCTGCTCCCACAGCCGCGACGTCATCGGATAGCGGCCGAACTGCCGCGTCCACGTTTCGCCGGCCGGCTGCGCGTCGATATCGACGGTCAGCGGCGCGTCGGTCAGCGCCGGCGGCAGGCCGGTTGCCCAGCCGCACAGGCGCGAGAGCAGGCCCTTGCCGCGCGTGATCGTCGCCGCGCCCCGATAGCGCCGCTTGCCTTCGGCCAGATGCAGCGAACGCACGCGCGGCGGCAGCTGCGCGAACGCGGCGCCGAGCAGGCGCGGAAACACGAGCGGCGATGTCGAATCCGTCGGCGGGGGCTCGATCCAGACCAGGCTCGCGAACCGGCCCGTCGGCCGGCCGCGCCGGTGCGAATAGAAACGCTCGTCGACCAGCGTATCGAAACCGCCGCCGGCAACCGACGCCACGCCCGCGGCCGCGAGCCGCTGGCGCGCGAGCGCATACAGGTCGCACAGCCAGTGCCCCGGCCGCGTCGGCGCGAACGCCCGCGCCGCGTCGGGATCGTGCGCGACGAACGCGTCTCGCACCTCGTCGCCGACCTCGTAGCTCGCCGCGCCGATCGCGGGGCCGAGCCACACGCGCAACCGCGACGGCGGCGCTTCGAACCTTCGCAGCGCCGCCTCGATGACGCCGGCGGCCAGGCCGCGCCAGCCGGCGTGGATCGCGGCGACTTCGCGGCCGTCGTCGCTCGCGACGAGCAGCGGCAGGCAATCGGCCGTCAGCACCGCGCAGACGACGCCGGGTTCGCGCGTATAGACCGCGTCGGCCACCGGCTCGTCGGTATGCGCAAGACCCGCCGGCGGCGCTTCGTGCGGCGCGTGCACGTCGATGCCGTGCACCTGACGCAGCCAGACCGGTTCGCCGGGCAGTCGCAGCAGTTCCACCAGCGCCGCGCGGTTCGCGAGCACGAATTCGGGCCGGTCGCCGCAGCGCGAGCCGAGATTGAACGATTCGTGCGGCGGCGGCGAATGCCCCGGCAGATCGCGCGTCGTCACCGCGGCACGGACGCCGCGCGGCGCGTCCCAGTCCGGCGTCAGCGCGCGCGCGTCGCTCATCGGCGGCGGCCGTTCTCGGCGTCGAGGTGTTCTTTCGTGTCGGCGCGCAGCGCCTTGACCAGCGTCGCGAGATCGTCCGGCCGCTCGGCTTCGACCGCGACGGTCTTGCCGCCGGCCGGATGCGAAAATTCCAGGCGCTCGGCGTGCAGCGCCTGGCGCTTGAAGGCGCGCAGCGCCTCGCCGAGGTCGGCCGTCGCGGCCTTCGGCAGCTTCATGCCGCCGCCGTACAGCGTGTCGCCGACCAGCGGATGGCGGATATGCGACATGTGCACGCGAATCTGGTGCGTGCGGCCCGTTTCGAGATTGCACTGCAGCAGCGTGTGTGCGCGGAAGCGCTCGCGCACGCGATAGTGCGTGACCGCCGGCCGGCCGGCCGGTTCGTCGACGATCGCCTGCTTGACGCGGTCGCGCGGATGCCGGCCGATCGGCGCGTCGACCGTGCCGCCGGAAATCATCGGCCCGATCACCAGCGCCTCGTACTGCCGGTGCATCGCGCGCTCCGAAAGCTGCTCGACGAGGCTCGTGTGTGCGCGCAGCGTGCGCGCGACCACCATGAGGCCGGAGGTGTCCTTGTCGAGCCGGTGCACGATGCCGGCCCGCGGAATCTCGACCAGCGACGGATCGAAGTGCAGCAGTGCGTTCTGCAACGTGCCGGCCGGGTTGCCGGCGCCCGGATGCACGACGAGGCCGACCGGCTTGTTGATCACCAGCACGTCGGCGTCTTCGTAGCGGATGTCGAGCGCGATGTCTTCGGGCGCGAGCGGCACCTCCTGCGAGGCCACGGCGGCGAGGCTCACGCGCTCGCCGCCCTTGACGAGCTGGCGCGGGGGCACGGTTTCCCCGTTGAGCTGGGCGTCGCCGGATTTGATCCACGCGGTGAGGCGCGAGCGCGAATAATCGGGAAACAGCTCGGCCAGCACCTGGTCGAACCGGCGTCCGGCCAGGGCCACGGGGATTTCTTGGGTCAACGCAATTCGTTCATTCATCGGGGATTCGGCCTCGCCGGGGCGGGGCACAATACTTTTCGGCTATGATCGCGGCCCGCATTTTCGCAGAGCGTGGCCTCCCCATGCGAGTTTCTTCGCTGATCCGCCTTGTCCTGATCGTCCTCGTCATTGCCGTCGCCGGCTGTTCGCGTGGCAACAAAAAAGGCGACCCGATCGAAACGCTGCCGGTGGACCAGGTCTACGCCCTCGCCAAGCAGTCGATGGAAAACAGCAACTACGACCGCGCCGCCAAGTCGTACGAGCGCCTGATCGCCCGCTTCCCGTTCGGCCCGTACACCGAGCAGGCCCAGCTCGAACTGGGCTACGCGCAGTACAAGGACCACAAGGAAGAAGAGGCCTACTCGTCGGTCAACCGCTTCATCAAGACGTATCCGACGCACAAGCACATCGATTACGCCTACTACCTGCGCGGCCTGATCAATTTCGACCGCACCAACGGCCTCCTTGAGCGCTACATCGGCCGCGACCAGGCCAAGCGCGACCAGGGCTTCTCCTCGCAGGCGTTCGAAGACTTCGGCGAGCTGCTCAAGCGCTACCCGGAAAGCAAATACGTGCCGGACGCGCGCCAGCGCATGATCTACCTGCGCAACAACATGGCCCGCGCGGAACTGAATGTCGCGCTGTACTACCTGCGCATCAAGGCCTACGTCGCCGCGGCGAACCGCGCCGAGAAGATCGTCGAAAACTACCAGCGCACGCCGCAGGCCGTCGACGCGCTCGCGGTGATGGTCGAAAGCTACGGCAAGCTCGGCCAGGAAAAACTCAGCGCCGACGCGCGCCGCGTGCTCGAAGCGAACGACCCGGATCACCCGTACTTCAAGGGCCACTTCCCGCCCAAGCGCAAGAGCTGGAAGCGCATGATCCCGTTCACCAACCGCGACAAGTAACCCGCCGCTTATAACCGCCGGCAGCGTCGCCCGCCGCCGGCGCCGCCGCTATAGTCAGGGCTCTACCCGATCCGGGGACGAGCATGAGCGAGATCACGCAGCTGTTGGGCGAGGTTCGCGCCGGCGACGGCGACGCGTGGAACCGCGTCGTCGCGCTGCTCTACGACGATCTGCGCCGCCTCGCGCAACGCGTGAAGGCCGGCGCCCACTCCCTCGACGCCACCGCCCTCGTGCATGAATGCTGGCTGCGCTTCGCAGACGGCGGCGCGCGCGGCATCGCCGACCGGGCGCACTTCTTCGCCGTCGCCTCGCGCGCGATGCGCCAGATACTCGCCAACCACGCCCGCGACCGTCTCGCGCTCAAGCGCGGCGGCGGCGCGCGCCGCACGACGCTCGACGACGTCGACATCGCGGCCGATCGCGAAGCCGACGAACTCGTCCGGCTCGACGCGCTGCTGACGCAGCTCGCGCGCGACGACGAACGGCTCGTGCGCGTGGTCGACTGCCGCGTCTTCGGAGGCCTGAGCGAAGCGGAGACCGCCGACGCGCTCGGCCTGTCGCTGCGCACCGTGCAACGCCTGTGGGCGCAGGCGCGCGCACGCCTCACCGCGCTCGTCGAAGCGTAGTGAGCCCGCTCGACCGGCTGCTCGAACCCGGCCGCCTGTTCCAGGGCGCGCTGGTGCAGAGCCTGCTGCGCGAGCGCTGGCCGACGCGCGAGCTGCATCCGGGCCAGGCGGTCGGCCCGTTTCGCGTCGTGCGCGAACTCGCGCGCGGCGGCATGGGCATCGTCTACCTCGCGCGGCGCGCCGACGGCGAGTACGAGCAGACCGTCGCGGTCAAATGGCTGCCGTGCGGCGCGCAGGGCGACGAACGCCTCGCGCAGTTCCGGCGCGAGCGCCAGATTCTCGCGGGCCTGTCGCATCCGCACATCGCCCGGCTCGTCGACGGCGGTCGCAGCGACGACGGTCATCTGTGGTTCGCGATGGAGCACGTCGACGGCCTTGCCGTCGATCGCCACGCCGACGTCTGCGCGCTGTCGTGGCGCGAACGCGTGAACCTGCTGCTGCCGATCGTCGAAGCGGTGCAGTTCGCGCACGGACGGCTCGTCGTGCATCGCGACATCAAGCCGTCGAACGTGCTCGTCGACGCCGAAGGACGCGCCAAGCTGCTCGACTTCGGCATCGCCGCGTGCACGGCCGACGACGCGGCGCGCGCGGCCTTCACGCCGGGCTACGCCAGCCCGGAACAGCGCGCCGGCGCACCGCCCGACGTCGCCGGCGACATCTGGCAGCTCGGGCGGCTGTTCGAAGTCGTTCTGGGCGATGCGCGCGTGCCGGCCGATCTCGCCGCGGTGGTCGCCAAGGCGCGTGCGCCGACGCCGGCCGAGCGCTATCCGAGCGCGTCGGCGCTGCGTGCCGATCTCGCCCGCGTGCTCGCGTACCGGCCGGTCGCGGCGTGGCCGGCGAGCCTCGCTCACCGGGTCGAACTGCGCGTGCGCGCGCATCCGCTCGTCGCGCTCGGCGGCGCGCTGACGCTCGTCGCGTTCGTCGCCGTCGTCGCCGGTTTCATGCTCAACCTCGCACGGCAGCGCGACGCGGCGGAACGCGCGCGCAACGTCGCGGTCGCGGTCAACCGTTTCATCAACGACGACCTCCTGCCCGGCACCGATCCGGTGCGGCCCGGGTCGGGCGACATCCGCGTCGTGGAACTCTTGGCCGGCGCGCTCGACAAGGTCGAGCGCCGGCTCGCCGACATGCCCGAGGTCGCCGGCGAGATCAACCTCGGCCTCGGCCGTTCGCTCGCTGGCCTCGGCCGCTACGACGCGGCCGACCTCGCGCTCGGCCGCGCCGCGGCGCAGCTGGCCGCGACGCGCGGCGCCGGACACGACAGCGTGCTGCGCGCGCGGCTCGCGCGCATCCAGATCCGCATCGGCGACCGGCAGATGAAAGCGATGGAGGCCGATACGCTCGCGCTGCGGCACGACGCCGTCGCCGCGATAGGCGCGGACGCCCCGCTCGTCGCCGAGATCGACAGCCAGCTCGCGCGCGCCGCGTTCCTGCGCGACGACTTCACGCTGTGCCGCACGCGTTTCGATGCGTTGCTCACACGCCACGAATCGATACCGCGCGCGGTGCTGGCCGATATCTACCTCGGGCTGTCGGTATGCGAGGCGCGCCTCGGCGACGCCGTGCCCGCGCTCGCGCACGCGCGCCAGGCGCACGCGCTGTCGGCGCTCGAAAGCGGCGCCGACCACCCGCTCACGCTCGAAACCGGCATCGCGATCGAAACCGCGCTGACCGCGCTCGGCCGCTACGACGAAGCCGTGGCCGAGCTGCGCGACATCGTCGCGCGCCTGGGCCGGCGCTACGGCGAGGAACATCCGACGACGCTGACCGCCGTGCACGACCTCGGCTTCACGCTGACGTGCGCCGGCAATCCCGTCGAAGGCGCGCAGTGGCTGCGGCGCGCGGCCGACGATCGCGGCCGCGTAATGGGCCGCGACCATCCGTGGTTCGCGATGAGCCAGGCCGTGCTCGCGATGGCGCTGATCGGCAGCGGCGATCTCGACGCCGCGGCCGGCGCGCTCGACGCGGCCGACACAGCGCTCGCCGCGCACCCGGGCGGCAATGCGCTCGCGCGCCTGGCGACGCTGCACAACCGCGCCGACCTCGCGCTCGCCGCCGGCCGCAACGACGATGCCGCGCGCCTGTTCGCGCGGGCACTCGCCGACGCGGCGGCGATCTATCCGCCCGGCCATCAGCGCCTGACGATGCTCGAACTCGGACGCGGCCTGGCGCTCTCGCGCGGCACCGATCCCGACGCGGGCCGCGTGCTCGTCGTCGACGCGCTCGCGCGGCTGGGCGACAAGCCCGATTGCCGCGCCGGGCGCATCGCCCAGGCGCGGCAGGTTGCGGCGGTACGCTAGCGATTCATGCGCAGCGTATGCGTCCAGCTGTGGTCGTACGCGGCCGACACGGTCCAGTTGTAGTTCGACCACGTGTAGCCTTCGCCGGGCCACGGATTCATGTAGCCGACGCGCTGCGTGCCGCTGCGGTCGTCGTAGCCGTAGCCGACGAGGAAATGCCCGCCGCCCGAGTACCAACCGAAGCGCATGACGAACGGGCGGTTGTTGTTGACGTCGCCGACCACCGCGTTCCAGCTCAGCGCGTAAGCCGAACCGCTGCTCGGCACGCCCCAGTTCGACAGGATGCCCTGGATCGTGCCGCCGCCGCCGTAGATGCCGTTGGTGACGTTCGCGTACGAGTTCCAGTTGAACACCGTGCTGCCGCACGCGTCGCGGCGGCCGAGCGCCCAGTTGGCGACCGCGCACTGGCTCGGATTGGCGTTGTACCAGCGCAGCACGTCGACCGACACCGCGGCCCAGCACCAGTTGCTGTGCTCCTGGATCACCTCGGGCACGTTGAGATAGCGATAGCCGCTCGCGGCGACCGCGCCGGTCGCCTGCGCGGCGAGCAGACCGAAGATCACAAAGCGCAAAAGCGATTTCATGATTATTCCCCTTGTTGACCGGCGAGACCGCGACCGACGCCATCGCGCAGCTGCGCGGCGAGTTCGGCGTCTGCGTACAGACCGTCGCCCCCGTGCTTGCCGACGGCCGCGAGCCGCAGCGATTCGCGCGCGGCCCTGAGCGGCGCATAGCGCGCCTTGCCGCCGTCGCCGACCGCGATGAAGTCGGAGGTTGCGGCATTGACGCGCACGTAGCGCAGCGCCTGGCCCGCGCGGGCGTCGACCACCGCGTCGATCTCCTTGGCGAGCCCCGCGCCGCCGAACGACACGGCCTGCCAGCCGCCTGCGTCTTCGACCAGTGTCATGAGGCCGATCGGGCGGCCGTCGAGCGTCACGTTGAAGCGCCACGTACCGGTGGCGCGCAGGCTCGCGTCGAGACTCGATCCGGCGAGCAGCGTCGCCGGATCGGCCTCGTACACGCGAAAACCGTAGCCGACCTTGGCGCCGGCGAGATCGGCGACGTCGGCGACGTCGAACGGAAAGCCCTGCGGCAAGGTACCGGCCTCGGCCTGCCACTGCGCCGCGAAGTCGCGCAGCGCGCGATCGGCACCGGCGCGGGCGGGCGTATCGACGCGTGCCGAAGCCTGCGCGAAATCGGCCTCGGCGGCCTGAGGCGGCGCGGCAAAGGCCGCGCCGCCTGCGAGCAGCAAAAGTAGCGATGTACAACAGTGGATGATCATGTCCGCTCCCTACGATGATGGGTCGAATGACGGTCGCAGGACGCGCCCCTCCCCGTCGGTGGCGGCGTCCGTAGTCAGGAACACGGTTGGGCGAGGAATCCCGCCATGGGGTGCGGCGAGACCAAAGGCGGAAGCCTCGACGGGCGAGGCTTCCGCGGTGACGGCGTCAGGCGCGGGTGATCACGAGACGGCCGGAGGTGACGCGGATGGTGACGGCGTCGCCGGGGAGGAAGCCGGCGTTGATGAGCCAGATGCCGCAGAGGCGTATCTGGGGGATCTCCCGTGGGAGATGCGCCTGATCTACGGCCGGGTAGTAAGCCGTACCGACGCGGATGCGCTTTGTGGAAGATTCGCGTGACGTATCATTTCGCTTAGCCATGATCCACTCCAGAGGTGGTTTGTGGTTAGCGAACGGCGTGGAGCCAACCGCGCCGTTCGCGCTTTCGCCCTTCAAGCGATTGGTCGCTGCGGGCGACTTTCAGAGAGCACCGCGCGGAAGGCCGTCAAGGATTCGGTTTCATCGAACTTGCGCAGTCCTTGACGGCCTGAGCACGGTGCTAGGCTGAGACGACCGCAGCGAGCAATGTGTATTGCGCGCAAAACTGCGAGCTTTTGCTCCTCTCTTTTGATCGTCATTCCAGCGAAAGCTGGAATCCAGCCGTTGCTCTTGCTCTTGACGGCTAAGAGCTGGATTCCAGCTTTCGCTGGAATGACGAGCGTGTGGAGCGCCGCGCTTTTTGGTCGTTGCCGTTGCTTCTGGCGGCAGGAAGCCGCCCGTTTTACCCGGGGCCCCGTCGGTCGCGGCGAGATTGCGGAGGAGAGCCCGAAGGGTCGCGCGCAGGATGCGTGCGAGTTCGTTGCAGGGCCATGGATGGCCCTTCAACGAACCCCGGAGCGATCTCGCGGAGTCGGAGGGCAGGATGCCCGGAGACCGCGGCCGTCGGGGTGCCCTTGGAGGGTGCAGGGAGGGATTGGGCAAGCAATCTCTCCCTGCCCGCTCGCGGCAGCGAGCGGAACGCTTTGTTCAAAGCCGAACGTTAGCTACAAAGCGACAAAGAAAAAGCCGGACCCCGGCGGTCGCTGGAATGACGAGTGCACAATAAGTCAGCGCCAGCCCGAGGTAATGGGATACCGCCTCTCGCGCCCGAACGCGCGCCGCGACACCTTCGGCCCCGGCGCCGCCTGATGCCGCTTCCACTCGCTGATGCGCACGAGGCGCAGCACGCGATCGACCGTCGCCGCATCGAAGCCGGCCGCGACGATTTCGTCGCGCGACTGCTCCTGATCGACATGGCGCAGCAGGATCGCATCGAGCACCTCGTACGGCGGCAGCGAATCCTGGTCGGTCTGGTTGTCGCGCAGCTCGGCCGACGGCGGCCGCTCGATCACGGCCGGCGGAATCACCACCTTGCCGGCGACGGCGTTGCGCCAGCGCGCGAGCGCAAAAACTTCCGTCTTGTACAAATCCTTGATCGGCGCGTAGCCGCCGCACATGTCGCCGTAGATCGTGGCGTAACCGACCGCGTATTCGCTCTTGTTGCCGGTGGTCAGCACGAGGCCGCCGAACTTGTTGGCGAGCGCCATGAGGATCGCGCCGCGGCTGCGCGACTGCAGGTTTTCCTCGGTCGTATCGACCGCGGCCCCGGCGAAGATCGGCGCCAGCGCGTCGAGGAAGCCGCGGAACGGCGCCTCGATCGGCACTTCGATCACCTTCACGCCCAAGGCCCGCGCCTGTTCGTCGGCGAGATCGTTGCTCAGGCCCGACGTATAGCGCGACGGCATGCGCACGCCGGTGACGTTTTCCGCCCCGAGCGCATCCACCGCGACGCTCAGCACCAGCGCCGAGTCGATGCCGCCGGACAGGCCCAGCCAGACCTTGTCGAAACCGTTCTTGCCGCAGTAGTCGCGCGTGCCGCGCACGATCGCGCGCCAGGCCAGTGCATCGCGGCCGTCGTCGTCGTCCTTCTCCCACGCCTGCGGCCGGAAACGGCCGGTCGCCGCGTCGAACTCGGTCAGCAGCCAGTGATCTTCGAACGCGCGGGCCGCCGGATGGATGCGGCCGTCGGCGTCTGCCAGCACCGAGGCGCCGTCGAAAACCAGCGCGTCCTGCCCGCCAACGACGTTGAGATACGCGAGCGCGACCTTCGCCTCGGCGACGCGCGTCGCCAGCAGCGCGTCGCGCTGCGCGTGCTTGTCGCGCTCGAACGGCGAGGCGTTCGGCACCAGCACGACTTGCGCGCCGGCGGCGACGGTTGCCGCCAGTGGCTCGGCGAACCACAGGTCTTCGCAGATGACGAGGCCGACCCGCACGCCGGCGACGTCGACCACGCAAGGCTCGCCGTCCGGGTCGACCTCGAAATAGCGGCGCTCGTCGAACACCGCGTAGTTCGGCAGTTCGCGCTTGCGGTAGGTGCGCTCGACGACGCCGTCGCGCAGCACGCTGGCCGCGTTGTAGACCACCGAGCCCGCGGTTTCCGGCCAGCCCACGACGGCGACGATGCCGCTCACCGTCGCGGCGATGCGCGCGATCGCGGCGTTGCATTCGGCGAGGAAGCCGGGGCGATAGAGCAGGTCTTCCGGCGGATAACCGCTCAGCGCCAGCTCGGGAAACAGAACGACGTCGGCGCGATGCACATCGCGCGCCTCGACGATCATCTCGACGATGCGCCGCTCGTTGCGCAGCACGGCGCCGACCGGGAAATCGAACTGGGCGAGAGCGATACGGAGTGCGGCCATGACTTACCGGCGAATGCGCAGAGGCGCAATCATAGCTCAGCGTCCGAAAACGCGAAGGCCGCGGATCGCTCCGCGGCCTTCGTGGCGACACTGCGAACGGTCGCGATCAGCCGCGCAGACGCGCCGCGATCGCCTTGCCGAGATCGGCCGGCGACTTCACCGTCGTCACGCCGGCCTTTTCCAGCGCCGCGAACTTCGCCGCGGCGGTGCCCTTGCCGCCGGAGATGATCGCGCCGGCGTGGCCCATGCGCTTGCCGGCCGGCGCCGAGGCGCCCGCGATGAACGCGACGACCGGCTTGGTCACGTATTCGGCGATGAACTCGGCCGCTTCTTCCTCGGCGCTGCCGCCGATTTCGCCGACCATGATGATGCCTTCCGTCTGCGGATCGTCCTGGAACAGGCGCAGCGAGTCGATGAAGTTCATGCCCTGGATCGGATCGCCGCCGATGCCGATGCAGGTCGACTGGCCGAGGCCTTCGTTGGTCGTCTGGAACACCGCTTCGTACGTCAGCGTGCCCGAGCGCGAGACGATGCCGACCTTGCCCGGCTTGTGGATGTGGCCCGGCATGATGCCGATCTTGCACTCGCCCGGCGTGATGACGCCCGGGCAGTTCGGACCGACCAGCACGGCTTCGGGATAGCTCTTGAGCGCGTTCTTGACGCGCAGCATGTCGAGCACCGGAATGCCTTCGGTGATCGCGACGATCACGCGGATGCCGGCGTCGGCCGCTTCGAGGATCGCGTCGGCCGCGAACGGCGGCGGCACGAAGATCATCGACGCGTCGGCGCCGGTCTCGTCGACCGCGTCCTGCACGGTGTTGAACACCGGCAGGCCGACGTGCTGCGTGCCGCCCTTGCCCGGCGTGACGCCGCCGACCAGCTTGGTGCCGTAGTCGATGGCCTGTTCCGAGTGGAAGGTGCCCTGCTGGCCGGTGAAGCCCTGACAGATTACCTTTGTATTCTTGTTAACCAAGACGCTCATGTGGAGAACCTTTGCGTAGCGCGGACCTGGGCCCGCGGTGTCGAATGCGGGTTTGGAGGATCAGGCGACGGCGGCGACGGCCTTCTGGGCCGCGTCGTTGAGGTCGATCGCCGGGGTGATCTTCAAGCCGCTCGACGCGAGCAGCTCGCGGCCTTTCTCCACATTGGTGCCTTCCAGTCGCACGATGACCGGAATCTTCACGCCGACTTCCTTGACCGCCGCGATGATGCCTTCGGCGATCATGTCGCAGCGGACGATGCCGCCGAAGATGTTGACCAGGATCGCCTTGACCTTGTCCGACGACAGGATCAGCTTGAACGCCTCGGACACGCGCTCCTTCGTCGCGCCGCCGCCGACGTCGAGGAAGTTCGCCGGTTCGCTGCCGGCGAGCTTGATCACGTCCATCGTGGCCATCGCGAGGCCTGCGCCGTTGACCATGCAGCCGATGTCGCCGTCCATGGTCACGTAGTTGAGGTTGTGCTTGACCGCGATCGCCTCGGCCGGGTCTTCCTGCGATTCGTCGCGCATCTGCGCGAGGCGCGGGTGGCGGAATTCGGCGTTGTCGTCGGAGTTGACCTTGCCGTCGAGAGCCATGAGATCGCCGGAACCGACGATCGCGAGCGGGTTGAGCTCGACGAGGGCCAGGTCCTGCTCGTTGAACAGCTTGTACAGGCCCAGCATCATCTTGGTGAGCTGGTTGACGTGCTTGGCCGACAGGCCCAGCGCGAAGCCGAGCTTGCGGCACTGGTACGGCTGCAGGCCCTGCACGTAGTTCACGTCGAGCGTCTGGATCGCTTCGGGGTTTTCCTCGGCGACCTTCTCGATTTCCACGCCGCCTTCGGCCGACGCGATGAACGTCACGCTCTTGGTGGAGCGGTCGACGAGCACCGACAGGTACAGTTCCTTGACGATGTCGTTCGCTTCGGAAACGAGCACCACGTTGACCGGCAGCGCGCGGCCGGCCGACTGGTACGTGGTCATGTTCTTGCCGAGCATGCCGGCCGCGGCGGCCTTCACGTCGTCGAGCGACTTGCAGAATTTGACGCCGCCGGCCTTGCCGCGGCCGCCGGCGTGGATCTGCGCCTTGACCATCCATTGCTCGCCGCCGAGCGCCTTGGCCGCTTCCACGGCGGCTTCCGGCGTTGCGGCGATGCGTCCGGCCGGCACGGCGATGCCGTATTCGGCGAACAGTTCTTTGGCCTGGTACTCGTGGAAGTTCATGCGAACACCTTGAGAGAGAAAAACTTTCGGGAGCGCGGTCGGGGCGCGCGAACGGCGCCCCGGGCGGAAACGGCGCGTATTTTGGGGGAAAGGGCGGCGCAAAGGAAAGTCCGGAGCGACCAAGGTCGGTCGCGGGCTTGCCAAGCGCGCGCAAACTCGCGAGGCTCGCGGCCATGAAATCGCCCGTCACGCCGCTCCCACGAACCGCACCGGCCGCAGGCCGGCCCCACGCCGCATGAGCAACGTCGCGCGTCCGCGCAGCCTGTTCTCCGTCGGCTCGGCGGTCGGCGGCGAAACGACCCGCCGCGAATTGTATTTTTTCAATTTGTTTCGCGTGCTGCAGGCGTGCATCTACACCGGCCTCGCCTACAGCCCGCTCGCGGTCGCGTGGGTCGATCTGCGCTATCCGCTGTTTGCGCGGGTGTCGAGCATCGTCTACCTGCTGTTCGCGCTGATCGCGTTCGTGCAGACCGACCTGTGGCTGCGCCGCCTGACGCCGAACGTCGCGATCGCGCTCGTGTTCGACGTGCTCGCGGCGGTGTTCGCGATCGCCAGCATGCAGGAGGCCAGCGGCGGCATCGCCATCCTCCTGATGTTCAACATCGGCGCGGCCGCGCTGCTCCTGCCGCCGCGCCTGGCCGGCGCGCTCGCGGTGTTCGGCGGCATCGCGCTGACGGTGCAGGTGCTGGTGCTGCGCCTGTACGACGAGCGCTACGACGGCTCGCTGCTCGAGCCCGTGCTGTTCGCGATGGCCTACGTCGCGTCGTACGGGTTGTTCAGCGTGCTGCGCAAGCAGATGCGCGCGACCGAGGCGCTGGCCGAACAGCGCGGCACCGACCTTGCGAACCTGTCGCAGGTCAACGAGATGATCATCCGGCGCATGAAGACCGGCGTGCTCGTGGTCGACGACGCCAACCGCATCCACCAGATGAACGAGTCGGCGTGGATGCTGATCGGCAGCCCGAAGCCGGACCTGCGCGATCTCGGCACCGTCGCGCCCGAACTGTCGCGCCGCCTGTACCACTGGCGCACGACCGGCCGCACCGACACGAAAGCCGTCGCGCTCGCCGAGGACGTGCCCGAGGTGCTGCCGCGCTTCACCCGCCTGTCGCCGAACGAGGCGACGAACGTCCTGATCTTCCTCGACGACACCTCGCTCGTTTCGCGCCGCGCCGAGGAGCTGACGCTGAGCTCGCTCGGCCGCCTGTCGGCGTCGATCGCGCACGAAATCCGCAATCCGCTCGCGGCGATCAGCTATTCGGCGCAGCTCCTGGCCGAATCGGAGGAGCTGTCGCAGGCCGACCAGCGCATGGTCGAGATCATCAACAACCACTGCGGCCGCGCCAACGACGTGGTCGAAAACATCCTGCAGCTGTCGCGGCGCGAGCGCTCGCGGCCGGAACTCGTCGACATCAACGCGTGGGTGGTCAACTTCGTCGACGAATACAAGGCCAGCAACGATCTGGGCCAGGATCACCTGCGCCCGGTGACGCAGCCGCGGCTCGTCGACGGGCTGGTCGATCCGCAGCAGCTGCAGCAGGTGGTGTGGAATCTCGTGCAGAACGCCCTGCGCTACGGACGCCTGCCGGCCGAACCCGCGCGCGTCGCGGTGATCGCGCGGCTGCTCGGCGAAAAGGGTCCGCCGGTCGTCGAAGTCGTCGATCGCGGCCCGGGCATCCCGCCGAAGGTGGCGGCGCAGATCTTCGAACCGTTCTTCACGACGCACGAATACGGCACCGGGCTCGGCCTTTATCTCGCCCGCCAGTTGTGCGAAGCGAACCAGGCCGCGCTCGAATACGTGCCGGTCGCCGGCGGCGGCAGCTGTTTTCGCATCACGCTCGTGACGCAAATCACGCCGCACGCGGCGCGCGGCTGACCGCGAGCTTTACCGCCACACGGTGGCGCATTAACCTGCGCACCGCAGCCGCAAGCGGAAAGCAGGAACGATGAGCAAGCAGACCGCCCTGGTGATCGACGACGAGCGCGACATTCGCGAACTTCTGACGATCACGCTCGGGCGCATGAATCTCGACGTCGAAACGGTCGGCAGCGTGACCGACGCCCGCGAAAGGCTCGCCCAGCGCAAGTTCGACCTGTGCTTCACCGACATGCGCCTGCCCGACGGTTCGGGCCAGGAGATCATCGAACTGATCGCGCGCCAGTATCCGGATACGCCGGTCGCGATGATCACGGCCTACGGCAACGTCGACGCCGCCGTCACCGCGCTCAAGGCGGGCGCGTTCGATTTCGTGTCCAAGCCGGTCGATCTGGCGATGCTGCGGCGGCTCGTGCAGACGGCGCTGCGGCTCGGCGAGGAGCGCCGGGCCGAATCCACCGCGAACGAAAGCAAGCTCGTCGGCGATTCGCTGGCGATGCAGCAGGTGCGCGCGACGATCGCCAAGCTCGCGCGCAGCCAGGCGCCGGTGTACATCAGCGGCGAATCGGGCGTCGGCAAGGAACTCGTCGCGCGCCAGATCCACGAACAGGGTCCGCGCGCGTCCGGCGCGTTCGTGCCGGTCAACTGCGGCGCGATTCCGTCCGAACTGATGGAAAGCGAGTTCTTCGGCCACAAGAAGGGCAGCTTCACCGGTGCGCACGCGGACAAGGACGGCCTGTTCCAGGCCGCGCAGGGCGGCACGCTGTTTCTCGACGAGGTGGCCGAACTGCCGCTGCACATGCAGGTGAAGCTCCTGCGCGTGATCCAGGAGAAATCCGTACGCGCGATCGGCGGTCGCGGCGAGCTCGCGGTCGACGTACGCATCCTGTCGGCGACGCACAAGAACCTCGCCAAGCTCGTTGACGCCGGCCAGTTCCGACAGGATCTCTACTACCGCATCAACGTGATCGAACTGCGCGTGCCGCCGCTGCGCGAGCGCAAGGAAGACCTGCCCAAGCTGATCGGCCGCGTGCTCGAACGCCTCGCTCGCGACGGCGGCGGCGTACCGGCGAAGCTGCGCCCCGAAGCGCTGCAGGCGCTGCTCGCGTACGACTTCCCCGGCAACGTGCGCGAGCTCGAAAACATCCTCGAACGCTCGGTCGCACTGTGCGAGGACAACTCGATCGACATCGACGACCTGCGCCTCGACCTTTCCGCCGGACGCCAGGCCGCAGCCGCGGTGCCGCCGCCGGAAATCGCGCGCGTCGTCGCGCCGCCGCCCGCGCCGGTGCCCGTCGAGGAACGCGACGAACCGCGCAGCGACCTTGCCGCCGCGGTCGCCGAAACCGAACGCGCCGCGATCATGAAAGCGCTCGAAGCGACACGCTGGAACCGCACCGCCGCGGCCAAGCAGCTGGGTCTCACGCTGCGCCAGCTGCGCTATCGCCTCGAGCGGCTCGGCATCGAATAACGACAACACTCACGGACACGTGTCACATGACGACGACCCGCTCTCCGATGTCGCGGTGGAAAGCCGCGTCGATCCACCTGCTGTGCAGCGTCGCGCTGGCCGTTCTGGCCGGCGCGCTCGTTTTCGGACTGTGGTTTCCGCCGCCGTATTTCCACGCCGCGGGCGGCGATCGCCTCGTGCTGATCCTGATCGGCGTCGATCTCGTCGTCGGCCCGCTCCTGACGCTGATCATCTTCCGATCCGGCAAGCGCGGACTGCGCTTCGACCTTGCCTGCATCGGGCTCGTGCAGGTCGCGGCGCTCGTCTACGGCCTGTCGATCATCACGGCGTCGCGCCCGGCGTTCGTCGTCGCGACGATCCGTCGCTTCATCGTCGTTCCGGCCAATGCGCTCGACGAGAACGATCTCGCGCAGGCCCCGACGCCGGATCTGCGCCGCCTGCCGTGGCTCGGCCCGAAGCTGATTTCGGCGCAGGTGCCCGAAGATGCCCAGGCGCGCAACGAGATCATGCAGGCGACGCTCGCGGGCAAGGACATCGACCGCCTGCCGAAGTACTACGCGCCGATCGAAGCAATCGAGGAACAGCTCAAGCGGCGCGCCAAGCCGCTGACCCGGCTGATCGACCAGAACCCGGAAGCCAACCGGCCGGTCGTCGAAGCGGGCCTGAAGAAGTTCGGGCGTGCGCTCGAGCGCACCGGCTATATGCCGCTGGTTACCGCACGCGGCGAGCTCGTCATGCTGGTCGATCTCGACACGGGCAAGACGGTCGGGCCGCTCGAACTCAAATCCGTCGACTGAGCGCGCCGCCGCCGTGCGGCGGCGCGCTCGCGGAACGCTATTCCCAGGCCAGCAGGAAAGAACGCAGCTGCCCGTAGACCGCCGAGGGCGGGATCGCCTTGCCGTACTGGCGCTCGATCTCTTCCGCGCCGTGCTTGCGTCCCTCGCCGATCGATGCCGCCATCGCGAGCATGAGCATCTGCTCCTTCTGCACGCCGAGCACCGCGTCGGTGGCCTGATCGAGCGCCAGCAGCGCATTGCGCCGCGTCTCGGGCGCGTCGCGCCGCGCGGCCGCCTGGTACGCGAGCATGGCCTGCGCCGGGAAACCGGTCAGCGCGCCGGCCCAGCGCGGCTGTATCCACAACTCCTGCAGATCCTCGCTCGGCAGCAGACCGAGCGTCGCCGACGCGACCTCGGACGCCGCAGTCGACCAGGCTCGCAGCCATGCGTCGTCGTCGCCGGGCTGCGCCGACAACTCCAGCAACGCCTCCAGACTCTTCGCATCGGCCGGCGAGTGCTCGACCAGGAGCGGCGAGATGCTGCCGGCCCTGGCCGATGCGACCACTTCGCTCGCGATGCGATGACGCACCGAGAAGACACTGAACGCCGACACTTCGACGTCGGCATCGGCGCGCAGCGGCGTGCGGCCGATCAGGAAATCAAGCAGCGGCATTCCGTTGATCGCCGAGCGCAGCAGCAGCGTCGCACGGTCGTCGATGAAGCGGCTCTTCGGCGCGCGCAGCGAAACGGTCGGGTAGAAGTCCGAATGCGCCTCGATGCCGTACAGGCGCGCGAGGTTCTTGAGCAGGCGCTCGTCGCCGACGTAGCGCAGGCGGATTTCGTCGGCGCTGCGAAAACCGATGCGCCGGATCTCGCTGAGCAGCGGCTCGTGCTGCATCACGCCCCAGTCGGCGTCGCCGAGTTTGTCGGGCGACGCGACGAACAGCATGTCGGCCGTGTTCGTGATGTAGATCTGCACGTGCGGAAACTGCTCGACGATCGCGGCGCCCATCGTGGCCAGCAGCGCGTCGCTGAGCTCGTACGTCTGGATCCACTGCACGAGCAGGCCGCCCTGGTTGAGATGCCCGCGCAGGAAGCCGTAGAACTCCTTCGTGAACAGGCTCGCCACGCCGCTGACCCACGGGTTGGACGGCTCGGAAACGATGACGTCGTACTTTTTCCCTTCGTGGAAAAATACGTGCGCGCGTCGTCGATGACCGCACGCGAACGCGGATCGTTGAACGCGCGCTCGACGCGTTCGCCGAAATGACGCGAGCCGTCGATCATCGCGCGCTCGATCTCGACCGTCTCGACGGCCGTCAGCTGCGGGAAGCCGAGCAGCGTATGCGTCGTGAGGCCCGACCCCCACCCGATCACGCCGACCGTCTTCGCCGACGGCCGCAGGTAGATCGGCAGGATGCCGGCCATGATCATCGTCGCCTCGTCCTGCTCGGGCGGGTCCTTCAGACGCAGCGCGAGCGCGGCGTCCGGCTTGCCGTTCGTCGCGATCATGCCTGCGCCGCGCGCCATCGTGCTGACGGAGACGGTCGCCGTCTTGCCGTCGCGCAGATA
This sequence comes from Tahibacter soli, assembly GCF_025717065.2. Classification (GTDB taxonomy): domain Bacteria; phylum Pseudomonadota; class Gammaproteobacteria; order Xanthomonadales; family Rhodanobacteraceae; genus Tahibacter; species Tahibacter soli. The sequence goes on from NZ_JAOVZO020000020.1 coordinate 943,019, forward strand.
CGGAATCCCCGTCACCGACTGCAGCCGCGTGACGCCGGTGCGAAACACGCCGGCGACCTGCGAGCGCGGATCGATGCGGCCCGCGACGAGGCTCGCCGCGGCGATCACGCCGCACACGCCGATGATCGCGAGGCGGCGCCAGCCGAGCGTCGAGCCGCTCAGCAGGAACAGGCCGAGCGCGATGTCGATCAGTGCCGACAGCGCCACGCTCAGACTCACGCCGATCGACGGAATCAGCACGTGCACCGTCAGGAACACGCCGGCGATCGAGCCGAGCGTATTGAACGCATATATCCGGCCGATGCTCGACTCGCCGGCACCGGCGCGCAACAGGCTCATCGTGAACAGCGGCAGCGTCATGCCGGCGAAGAACGCGGCCGGAAACATGACGAGCAGCGCGACGACGGCGCTGCCGGCGCTGAACACCGTATAGCCTTCGCCGGTGCGGGCGAGCGCGCTAAGCAACCATTCGACCATGCCGAACGAATGCGCGAACACCGGCAGCGACAGCAGCGCCGCGAGGCCCATGAGGATCTGCGCGACGCCGGCATAGCTCGCCGGATCGGCGATCTCGGCGCCGCGACGGCGGATCCAGTTGCCGCCGAACGCGAGACCCGCGATGAACGCGGCGAGCATCAGTTCGAACGAATGCACGGTGGTGCCGAGCGCCTGGTTCAAAAGGCGCACCCAGCCGATCTCGTAGATGAAAGAGGTCGCGCCGGTGATGGCCGCCGCCGCGAACACGAAGCGTGCCGTCAGCGCCGGCGAACCGCTCGACACGCCGGGCGAGACGCGTTCGTGCGTCGTCGCAACCGGACGCTGCTCGACCGATTCGGCCATGCGGCCGAGCGGCCACGCGACCAGCGCGACGAAGATGTTGAGGAGGCCCGCGGCCAGCGTCGAACCGGGCATGCCGACGAGCGGCAGCAGCACGAACGTGCACGCGAGCGCGCCGGCGGCCGCGCCGATGCTGTTGCTGAAATATAGCCCGCCGAGCACGCGCCCGTCGTCGTTCGGCGCGAGTCGCAGATAGCCCGCGCTCAGCAGCGGGAACGTCATGCCGAGCAGGATGCACTGCGGCGCGATCAGCAGCGCGGCGGTCGACCATTGATAGGCGTGGGCGACCCAGTCCGCGCCGAGCGCCGGCAGGATCGTGTTCTGCGAGACGTCCACGTAGCCGACGAAGATCGGGTGGAACGCGACGCCGATCAGGCCGATCAGGAGTTCGATCGCGGCGTACGCACGGATCAGTTCGCGCCAGCCGGTGCTCCAGCGCGCGGCGAGCCAGGCGCCGAGCGACATGCCGCCCATGAAGATCGCCAGCACCAGCGACTGCGCATAGGCCGCATGGCCGAGCACGAGACCGAGGTAATGCGACCAGATCGATTGGTATATCAGGCCGGCGAAGCCGGAAACCACGAAAACGAACAGCAGCGCGCGTCCGATCCAATCGGTCTTCATCGTCATCGAATCTTGCTCATGGCCTAAAGGGGGATCGTATCCGGCAGCGCGAGGCAGGGACCGGATCGGCCGTCACAATACAGGATGGCACGAGCTATGCAGAGTGCGTGCCCATCTTCCACCGCAACCGGGATCTCCCCATGCGCGCCCCCCGCGACGTCGCCGGCTTTACGCTGATCGAACTGATGATAGTCGTTGCCATCATCGCCATCCTCGCCGCGATCGCGATGCCCGCCTATCAGGACTACGTGATCCGCTCGCAGGTGTCCGAGGGCATCGTGCTCGCCTCGGGCGCGCGCGTCGCCGTGTGGGATTTCGTCTCGGCCCGCGGTCGCATGCCGACCGACAACGTCTCGGCCGGCCTCCCCCGGGCGCGGACATCAACGGCAAGTTCGTCCGGGACGTCACCGTGGTCGACGGACTGGTCCAGGTCACGTTCGGCAATCGCGCGAACGCGGCGATCGCGGACAATCTTTTGTTGCTGTCGCCGACCCAGCTCGACGGTGGCCTCAACTGGACCTGCAAGCCCGGCAGCGCGGGGCTCAAGGATCGCTACGTCCCGGTCAGCTGCCGCGAGTGACGACATGACGCGATACGTCACATGCTGACTTTCCACGTCGTCGGGGCCGGATAGAAAGGCTCCAGCACCGGAAAAACCCCGGGTTCTTTTCGCAAATCGCGGTCATCGGCAGGGCGATACGGAGAACTCGGTCACGGACAAATTCTGCACGCGCCGCCGTACGGTTCACTTTCAAGTCTGGCACGCAACATGCAGAATTCGGCAACGGGATTCCGCGAGATCAGGCCAAGGGTCGAGGATGAAGACTCCACCTCGATGGGCGGGAACTCTGGGGCAAACCTTCGAAGCTAGCTAAACGAACGAGGACTTACTATGAAGAAGATGCAGGGCTTTACGCTGATCGAACTGATGATCGTCGTCGCGATCATCGCCATCCTGGCCGCCATCGCTCTCCCGGCTTATCAGGACTACACCATCCGTTCGCAAGTTTCGGAAGGTTCGGTGCTGGCCGACGGCGCGAAGACCGCGGTCGCCGAGTACTACGTGAACAAGGGCGTGTGGCCGACCGACAACACGATGGCTGGCCTTGCCACCCCGGCGAGCATCAAGGGCAAGTTCGTCAGCGGCCTGACCGTTGCGACCGGCAAGATCACGACCGTCTACTCCGCCACCGGCACGTTCCGCGCCAACAAGGCGATCGACACCAAGAGCCTGATCTTCTCGCCGACGGCGACGGGCGTCAGCGCCGGTTCGATCTCCTGGACCTGCTCGAGCGCCACGATCCTGCAGAAGCATCTGCCGCTGATCTGCCGCACGAACGAAAACTGATACACCGCGTTACCTAGCAAGTCGACAATGGGCCGCATGCGGCCCATTGTTTTTTTGGCTTCGTGAAGAAGGATCAATGCGCACATCCCTCCTCGCTGCGGCGCTCGTCTGCCTGACAGGCGCGGCGTTCTGGCCCGGCGTCCACGGCGGCTTTCTTTTCGACGATTTCGCGAACCTGCCGGACCTCGGCGCCTACGGCCCGGTCGACAATCTGCGCACCCTGCTTTTGTACCTGACGTCCGGCAAGGCCGATCCGACCGGACGACCGCTGGCGCTGCTGACTTTCCTGATCGATGCGCGCAACTGGCCGCCGGCGAGCGCGTTCTCGTTCAAGGTCACGAACATCGCGATCCATGCGCTCAACGCCGTGCTGCTGTTCGGCCTCGTGCAGCGCATCGAACGGCGCATCGCGCCGGCGAACACGAATCCCGCCCGGGTCGCCGCCTTCGCCGCCGCGCTCTGGGCCGTGCACCCCTTGATGCTGTCGACGACGCTGTACGTCGTGCAGCGCGAAACGATGCTCGCCGGCACCTTCATGCTCGCGGGCCTGCACCTGTGGCTCGGCGCGCGTGCGCGCTTCGAGACCGGAAATCCGCGCGGCGGCTGGATCTTCGCGCTCGCCGCCGCCGGCGGCTGCACGCTGCTGGCGACGCTGTGCAAGGCGAACGGCGCCTTGCTGCCGCTGCTGATTCTCGTCGTCGACGCCGTCGTACTGCGCCGCGGCGACGTGACGACGCCGCGCCCGCTCTCGCGAGCGCGCGTCGTGCTGCTGATGCTGCCTGCCGCGCTGCTCGTGGCCTATCTCGTCTGGCTGATTCCGTCGGCCATGCGCGCCGCGGCGGAGTTCCGGCCGTGGACGCTCGGCGAGCGCGTGCTCGCGCAACCGCTGATCGTGCTCGACTACGTACGCCTGCTCGCGCTGCCGCGCGCGCTGACCGCGGGGCTGTTCCAGGACGGCATGGCCGTGCGCGGCGCGCTCGACTTGGCGACGCTCGCGGCGATCGCCTTCTGGATCGCGCTGGCCGTCGCCGCGGTGCGCCTGCGCCGCCGCTGGCCGCTCGCGTCCGTCGCCGTGCTGTTCTTCATGGCGGGTCACCTGCTCGAATCGACCGTGGTTCCGCTCGAGCTGTACTTCGAACATCGCAACTACGTGCCGGCGATGCTGCTGTTCTGGCCGCTCGCGCGCTGGCTCGCCGGCGGCGAACCATATGCGCGCATCAAACCGGTCGTCGGCGCGGCGATCGTCGCCGTGCTCGCCGTGACGACGCACCTGGGCGCACGCACCTGGGGCGACACGTATCGCCTCGCGCAGACCTGGGCGCTGCTCGCGCCCGACTCGCCGCGCGCGCAGACGTTCGCCGCGCGCCTGGAGATGGGACGCGGCGACTACGCCGGCGCCGAGCGCCGCCTCGCGCGCACGCTGGCCGCGCGGCCCGACGAGATCCAGGTCGCGTTCGCGCTGGCCGACCTGTACTGTGACACCGACCGCTACGGTCCCGAGGCCGAGGCCATGGTGAAGACCGCGCTCGCCACCGCCGGCAACGGCAACCGGCTGAGTTTCGACTGGCTGTCGAGTTCGATCGACAGTCCGCGCACCGGCAACTGCCCGGGCCTCGACGCCGACGGCGTCGAACGCATGCTCCAGGCGCTGCGGTCGAACGCGAAGCTGACCGCGAGCGCGGGCCGCAAACAGGACATCGCGTACCTCGAAGGCCGCCTCGCGCTCGAGCGCGGCGACGGCGCGGCGGCGGCGGCCGCGTTCGATCGCAACCTGCGCCTGCTGACGCGTCCCGAAGTCGCGCTGAACCAGGCGGCGATGCTCGGCAACGCCGGCTTCGCGTCGCTCGGGCTCGCGCATCTCGACCTGTTCCGGCAGCTGTACTCGCGCGCCTATCGGCCGTGGCCCGACATGCCGAAAGTCCACGCGTGGCTGATGCAGAAACTCAAATACTGGGATCGCGAAATCGACGCGCTGCGCGCGAGCCTCGCCGCCGACGCCGCCGCCAAGGAATCGACGCCATGAACGCACCGACGACGCTTGCCGGCAAGGCATCGCCCTGGCGGCTCCTCGCCGTGCTCGCGCTGTGCGCGCTGGTCTACTGGCCGGGCCTGTACGGCGCCTACATCTTCGACGACTTCGTGTTCTTCGTGAACAACCCCGACGTGCACGTGAAGACGCTCGTCGCCGGCGACTGGATCCGCGCGATCACGTCGTTCCCGGCGGCGCACCAGGGCCGCTGGCTCACGATGTTCACGCTCGCCGCCAACTACTGGGCGACCGGTCTCGACCCGTTCTGGCTCAAGCTGACGAACCTTGCGATCCATCTCGTCAACGGAGCCCTGCTCTACTTCGCGCTGCGCGCGCTGATGCGGCTGCGCAACGCGCTGCACGGCGGCGGCGACACGCACCTGCAGGACGCGGCCGCGCTCGCGATCACGGCGTGCTGGCTCGTGCTGCCGATCAATCTCACGGGCGTGCTCTACGCCGTGCAGCGGCTCGAATCGCTGTCGACGTTGTTCGTGCTGCTCGGCCTCGGCTGGTACCTGCGCGCCCGGCTGCGCCTGGCCGTTGAAAATCGCGGCATCGGTTCGATGGCGGCGGCGCTCGTCGTCTGCACGGGCCTGGGTCTGCTCGCGAAGGAATCGGCGATCCTGCTGCCGCTGTACGCCGCCTGCGTCGAGCTGTTCGTCGCGCGGCTGCACGACGCGCAGGGCCGCTGGCGCAAGCCGATCGTCGGCCTGTACGCCGCGCTCCTCGTCGTGCCGCTCCTGGGCGGCCTGTACTGGCTCTCGACGTGGATCGCGACGCCGACGACCTACGTGCGCGCGTTCACGACCTGGCAGCGCCTGATGACCGAGGCGCGCGTGCTCGTCGACTACATGCAGTGGACCGTGCTGCCGACCGGCAAGGTCGCGTCGCTGTACCACGACGACATCGCCGTTTCGACGGGCCTGTTGTCGCCGCCGACGACGCTCGCGGCCATTGCGTTTCTCGCCGCGCTCGGCGCCGCGGCGCTGTGGCTGCGCCGCAGCCGTCCGCTGCTCGCGCTCGGCATCGCGTGGTTCTTCGCCGCGCATACGCTGACCGGCACGATCATCCCGCTCGAGCTCGTGTTCGAGCACCGCAACTATTTCGCGTCGTGCGGGCTGCTGCTCGCCGTCGCGTCGCTGCTCGCGCTCGAACCCGTCGCACCGGTCAAGCCGCGCCTGCTGGCGCTCGTCGCCGTCGCGCTGTTCGGCTTCTACGCGCTGCAGACCGGTCTGCGCGCGCGCGAGTGGGCGCATCCGCTGAAGCTTGCGCTGACCGAGGTGTCGAACAATCCGCGCTCCCCGCGCGCGCACTACGAATTCGCGCGCACGCTGATCGCGTCGCCGACGCTGACCGCGAACCCGGAGTTCGTGCGTCGCGCGATGGAAGGCCTGTCGACCTGCTCGCGCCTGCCGCGCTCGGGCATCCTGTGCGAACAGGGGCAGGTCATACTCGCCGCGCGCGTGCAACAGCCGATCGATCCGGCGTGGTGGCAGAGCATGCTCGACAAGCTCGCGCGCACGCCGCCGACCGAATCGGACATCGGCGCGCTGACCGAACTGGCCAACTGCCAGACCATCGGCCCGTGCGCGGCCGACCCCACGTTGAACCAGGTGTTCGACGCCGCGCGCGCGATCGCGACGCGGCAGCCGCGGCTGGAAATGATCCAGGCGGGCTACATCTGGAAAATGAATGCCGACGGCGCCGGCGCCGAACGCCTGATCCGCAAGGCGATCGGCGAAGAGCCGACGGAGCCGGCCTACCGCGCCTACCTGATCGAACTGCTGGTCGCGACGAACCAGATCGACGCGGCGAAAGCGGCGCTCGAAGAACTGCGCGGGCTCGACCAGCTCGGATCGCTCGCGTACATGATCGAGCCGCTCGGCCGCCTGATCGAACTGGGCCCCGATGCCGCGTCGTCCGAGCCGCAAAACTGATACGGTGCCTCACCCCAACGATCGAACCTGCGTCCGACGCCGCCGATGAAGCTGATCATCCAGATTCCCTGCTACAACGAAGCCGAATCGCTGCCGATCACGCTCGCCGACCTGCCGCGCGAGATCGCCGGCTGCGATGCCGTCGAGTTCATGATCGTCGACGACGGTTCGAGCGACGGCACCGCGGACGTCGCGCGCGCGCACGGCGTGCATCACGTCGTGCGCCACGCGGTCAATCGCGGCCTCGCCGCCGCGTTCATGACCGGCCTGGAAACCTGCGTGCAGCTCGGCGCCGACATCATCGTCAACACCGACGCCGACAACCAGTACGACGCGCGCGACATCGAAAACCTCGTGCGGCCGATCCTCGAGGGCCGCGCGGAAATGGTGATCGGCGCGCGGCCGATCGAAGACACCGAGCATTTCTCGTGGGTCAAGAAGCGCCTGCAGCACCTCGGCAGCGCCGCCGTGCGCTGGGCGTCGAACACGCGCGTCGCCGACGCGCCGAGCGGCTTTCGCGCGATCACGCGCGACGTCGCGCAACGGCTCAACGTTTTCAACTCGTATACGTATACGCTCGAGACGATCATCCAGGCCGGGCGCAGCAACATCCGCGTGCTGTCGGTGCCGATCCGCACGAACCCCGACATGCGTCCGTCGCGGCTCGTCAAGGGCATCTTCAACTACGTCACGCGTTCGCTCGGCACGATCGTGCGCATCTTCGCGACGTACCGGCCGCTCGCGTTCTTCTGGCTGCTGAGCTTCGTGCTCGGCGCGGTCGGCATGACCGCCGGCGTGCGCTACCTGATTCTCAAGGCGATGGGCCAGGGCGCGGGCCACGTGCAGTCGGTGATTCTCGCGACGACGTGCATCACGCTGTCGCTGATGCTGTTCATCATCGGCTTCCTCGCCGATCTCATCGCAGTCAACCGCCGCCTGCTGGAAAAGATCGACTGGCGCCTGCGCCGCCTCGAAAATCCGCCGCCGCGCGAGCGCAAGGACGCCGCGCCATGACCGACGCGCGGCCGGCCGGCAACTACTACGACAAATACCAGACGCGCAATCCGATCGCGCGCTACCTCATGGGCAACTTCCTGCGCGCGTTCGACGATCTCGTCGCGCGCGTGCCGCCGGGCGATGCGTTCGAGATCGGCTGCGGCGAAGGCGAATTGAGCATCCGGCTCGCGCGGCGCGGATTCGCGCTGCGCGCCTGCGACATCTCGGCCGACATCGTCGACGAAGCGCGCCGGCGCGCCGCACACGCCGGCGTCGACATCGCGTTCGAGACCGCGCCGATCGAAGCGCTCGCCGGCGCGCCGGGCGCGCCGCTCATCGTGTGCTGCGAAGTGCTCGAACATCTCGACGATCCCGAAGCCGGCCTCGACGTGCTCGCCGGACTCGCGCGGCCGTATCTCATCGCGAGCGTGCCGCGCGAACCGATCTGGCGCGCGCTGAACATGGCGCGCGGCAAGTACTGGTCCGATCTGGGCAACACGCCCGGACACCTGCAGCACTGGAGCCGGGGCGCGTTCGTGAAGTTCCTCGAGCGCCGGTTCCGCGTCGTCGAACGGCGCTCGCCGCTGCCGTGGACGATGGCGCTGTGCGAAGTGCGCTGATCCGCGCCGCGCGCGTCGTCGGTTTTCTCGTCGCGCTCGCGTGCGCCGCATTCGTCGCATGGCGCTGGCACGATCACGGCGGCGCGCTGGGCGCGTCGTTCGACCTGGCGAACATCGCGGCGGCGGCGGCGCTCTACGCGCTCTGCGGCGTGCCGCTCGCGCTCGGGTGGATCGCCGCGCTGCGGCTGGCCGGCGACCGGTCCGTGCCGGCACGCGCCGCGGCCGTCGGCTATCTCGCGACGCAGATCGCCAAATACCTGCCGGGCGGCGTGTTCCAGTTCGTGTCGCGCCACCTGCACGGCCGACGCTACGGCGCGACGCACGCGCAACTCGCGGCGGCGAGCGTGATCGAGACGCTGTCGCTGCTCGTCGCCGCGTCGGCGACGATGCTCGCGTTCGGCGAGGCGCTCGCCGCGAGCGGCCTGCCCTGGCTCGACCATCTGCGCTACGCGCCGCTCGCGCTGACGGCGCTCGCCGCGGCAGTCTGGGCGTGGTCCGGCCGCGCGCCCGACGCGGCGCGGCAACGCCGCGCGCTGCCCGTCCTGCTGCTCGCGTCGCTCGGTGCACATGTCGCTTTTTTCGCCGGCGGCGCGGCCGTCTGCGCGATCGTCGCCGCGCAGACGCCGCTCGGCTACGCGCAACTGCTGCCCGCGTTCGCCGCGGCGTGGATCGCGGGCTATGTCGTCATCGGCGCGCCGGGCGGCATCGGCGTGCGCGAAGCGGTGCTCGTGCTGCTGCTCAAGCCGTCGATCGGCGAACCCGCGGCGATCGACATCGCGATAGGATTCCGCATCGCCACCGTCGCCGGCGACGCGCTGATGGCGCTCGCCGCTGCGACGATCTCCGCCCTCGACCGACGACACAGCCCCGCCCCATGAGCAAGCGCATCGCCAGCCCCGCCGACCTTGCGATCCACGGAGCGCCGCCGGCGTTTCCCGAACCGATCCACGTCGGCCGGCCGAACATCGGCGACCGCGCCGACTTCCTGCGCCGCATCGACGCGATGTTCGACCGGCGCTGGCTGACGAACGACGGCCCGCTCGTGCGCGAGCTCGAGGCCGCGATCGCCGCGCGGCTCGGCGTCGCGCACTGCGTCGCGATGTGCAACGGCACCGTCGCGCTCGAGATCGCGATACGCGCGCTCGGGCTCGCCGGCGAAGTCATCGTGCCTTCGTATACGTTTATCGCGACCGCGCACGCGCTGCAGTGGCAGGAAATCACGCCGGTCTTCGCCGACATCGACCCTGCCACGCACAACCTCGATCCCGACGCCGTGCGCCGCATGATCACGCCGCGCACGACCGGCATCATCGGCGTGCACCTGTGGGGCCGCGGCGCGCCGCACGACGCGCTGCAGGCGATCGCGGACGAACACGGCCTCAAGCTGATGTACGACGCCGCGCACGCGTTCGACTGCACGCTCGGCGGCCGGATGATCGGCGGATTCGGCGCGTGCGAAGTGCTGAGCTTTCACGCGACGAAGTTCTACAACACGTTCGAAGGCGGCGCGGTCACGACGAACGACGACGCGCTCGCCGACAAGATGCGCCTGATGCGCAACTTCGGCTTCGCCGGCTACGACAACGCGATCCACCCCGGCACGAACGGCAAGATGATCGAAGCCTGCGCGGCGATGGGCCTGACGAACCTCGCCGGCATCGACGATGTGCTCGCGGTCAATCGCGCGAACTACGCGGCGTATCGCGACGCGCTCGCGTCGATCGACGGCCTGTCGCTGCTGCGCTACGACCCGGACGAACGCGCGAACCACCAGTACGTCGTCGTCGAAGTCGGCGATGCGTTCGCGACGCGGCGCGACGACATCGTCGCGGCGCTGCACGCCGAGAACGTGCTCGCACGGCGCTATTTCTGGCCCGGCTGCCACGCGATGAAGCCGTACCGCGACCTGTTTCCGCACGCGCGCCTGCTGCTGCCGAACACCGAAGCGGTCGCCGGGCGCGTGATCGTGCTCCCGACCGGCACCGCGGTCGGACCGCAGACGATAGCAACGATCGTCGACGTGCTCAGGCAGCTCGCCTGAGCCGTCGCGCCGCGAATACGCACGCGGCGGCCAGACCGGCTTCGGCGAGCAGCAGCGCGTAGACCGCGCCGGCCGCGCCGAATCGCGGCAGCAGCGCGAGGTTCAGCACGACGATCGCGCCGAGGCCGGCCGCTTCGATCCTCGCGCGCCGCGCCTGCGCGCCGGCGGCCGTCAGCATCGCCGCGTGCGACTGGTGCAGCGCGACCAGCGGAATCCACGCGGCGAGCGACACGGCAAAACCGCTCGTGCCGGCGAACCCGTCGCCGAACACGTACGGCAGCCACGGCGCGGCAGCGGCCATCGCCGCCGCCGCGAGCAGCCCGTAGACGAACGCCGCCGCGACGATCGCGCGCTCGATGCGCGTTCGCGCCGCGCCGTCGGGCAGCGCGAACAGGCGCGGCAGCGCCGCGGTCGCGAGCGCCGCGATCGGCAGGACCATGACCGACGCCACGCGGAACGCCGGCGTGTACTGGCCGACTGCCGGCGCGCCGAGCTGATGCAACATGATCACTTTGTCCACTTCGGTATAACTCGTCGACGCGAGACTACCAGCCGCGTACGGCGTGCCTTGCGCGAGCGAATCGGCGAGCGGCGGCCGCAGCGACCACGCCGGCCGGATGCCGGCCGCGGCCGACAGCGCGACGACGCACACGGCGCCGGCAAAAGACGCCAGGCAATGCGCGACGACGACCGTGCCGACGTCGGCGTCGCCAGTCAGCACCAGCGCGAGCACGGCGATCACGCGGCAGGCCGGCAGCAGCGACAGCGACAGCGCCGACAGGCCGGCGCGTTCCATCGTCAGCAGCGCCGACGCGGTCGCCCACGCGAACGGCAGCGCGACCAGTTCGGCGCCGGCGATCATCGCGAGCGCACCGATGCCGAGGCCCGAACCGCCGAACGCCGCGCCCACGACGACGACGAACAGCGCGACGACGACGCCGCTCGCCGCCGTCTGCGCGAGCGCGCCGGCCCACCACGCCGGCGCGGCGTCGCGATCGGCCGACACGTGCTGCACGAACAACTGCGCGGCGCCCCAGCCGGCAAGCGGCGCGACGACCGTCGCCGTCGCGACGGCGCCGGCGAACGCGCCGAACGCGTCGGCGCCGAGCGCGCGCGTCAGCACGATCAGGTACGCCGCCTGCAGGCACGCGCGCGCGACGAGGCCCGCCGCGCCGGCAATCGTGTTGCGGCCGAGCCGGCCGATCGGCAGCAATCCGCGCGAGTCAGCGTGCGACATCGCCGGTCTCGTCGCCGAGCGCGAGTCGCTGCGCTTCCCACGCGTCGCGGCGCCGGCGCAGCGTCACCGCGCGCCAGCCGCAGCGCACGAACGAAGCGATGCCGTAGTGCCGCCACAAGTCGGCGAACGCGAACGCCGCGGTGCGCAGATCGGCGATCGCGAGCGCTTTTACGAGCAGGCCGAACGCCTGCTCCCACCGATAGCCGTCCGGATAGTCGCCGCGTTCGGCGAAGTAGCCGCGCGCGACGGTGTCGAACGCGAGGCACGAGCGCAGATAGCGCAGGCGCGCGCGCCGTCCGGAACGCATGATCGATCCCGGGCTTTCGCGATAGACCGCGCCGATGCCGGGCAAGTACGCCGCGGATCCGCGCGACAGCGCGTAGGCCGCGAGGATCGTGTCCATGAACGCGTAGGTGTCGCGGCACAGCGGCGAGGCGAAGCAGTCGTCGACGATTTCGCGGCGATGCAGGATCGTGCACGTGCGGAACGCGCGGCCCGAGTAGAACGTCGCGAACGCGGGACCGACGAGCAGCGACGGCCGCATGCCGTAGTGCATGCCGCGCCGCCAGTCGACCTGCCAGCCGTGCTCGCCGCGGCGGCTGCGCACCCAGTCGGTGTGCACGAGCGTCGCGTCGGGCCGCGCTTCGAGCAGCGCGACCTGCGCGGCCAGCCGGCCCTCGCCGTGCCAATAGTCGTCGCCCTCGCAGAATGCGACGTAGCGACCGCGCAGCCGCGCGACGACGCGCCGCAGATTGGCGATCGTGCCGACGTTCGCGTCCGACACCACGACCCGGATCCGATCCGGAAAGCGCCGCTGGAAGTCGAACGCGATCTCGCGCGTCGCATCGGTCGAGCAGTCTTCGCCGACGACGATCTCGAACGCGAACGGACATCGCTGCGCGGCGATGCTCGACAGCGCCTCGGCCAGATAGTCGGCGTGGTTGTAGGTCAGCACGACGACGCTGACGAGCGGATCGCGCGCGAGCCGATCCGCGTCGGCGATTTCGCGTTCGCCGGCCGCGCCGTTCACGGCTCGCCGCGCGCGGCGGCGGACAGGATCGCCGCGTAGTCGCTCGTCGCGGCGCTCCAGCCGAAGCGCGCGAGCACCTGTTCGCGCTGCACGGCCGTGCGTTGCGCGCGCGCGTCGGGGTCGGCGGACAGCAGCGCCAGCACATTGCCGGCGAGCGCGTTCGTGTCTTCCGCGGCAACGGTCGGTACCGGCAGGTCGCGCACCGCCGGCACGTCGCCGGCCAGCACCGGGCACGCGCAGCCGAGCGCCTCGACCATCACGAGGCCGAGGCCTTCCTGGTCGCCCGACCCCGCGCGCACGAACGGCGCGACGAGCAGCGCGGCGCGGCGGTACAGCGCCGGCAGATCGGGCTGGCGCACCGCGCCGAGAAAGCGCACCGCGTCGCCCAGATCGAGCGCCGCGACGAGACGCCGGCAGGCCTCTTCTTCGGGGCCGAATCCGGCGACGGTCAGAAAGGCCGTGGGCCGCGCCGCGCGGATCGCCGGCATCGCGGCGATCAGATGGCGCAGTCCCTTCTTTTCGACGAGGCGCCCCACGAACAGGATTTCGTCCGGCGACCGCTCGACGCGCGCATCCGGCGTGAACCGCTCGTCGAGGTCGACGCTCATCGGCCGCACGCGCACCGCGCCGTCGGCCGCGCCGAGACTGCGCGCCTCGCCGAGCATCGCCTCGCTGACGACCGTCATCGCGCGCGCGCGGCGCACCACCCAGCGCTTGATCGCCGTCGGCACAGGGCCGCGCAGCGCGAACAGGTCGGCGCCGTGCGACGTCACCACGAACGGCACGCGCGCGCCGCCGATCGCCGCCGCGACGGCGCCCTGCGGCACGAGCCAGTGCGCGTGCACCGCCGCCGGCCGGCGCCGCCGCAGCGCGCGCGACGCGGCCCACCACTGCGCGACGACGAAGCCCGGCACGAGCAGCCACTTCCAGCGCGCGCGGCGCAGATTGGTGACCACGCCGCCGTCGTTGACGAGCGTTTCCAGCGCGTCCGGCGCGTAGCGGTACCGGACGACCTCGACGCCGTCGAACGTTTCTCGCCGTTTGGCGCCGCGCGCGTGCGGGCAGACCACGACGACGTCGAACGTCGCGGTCAGCCGCCGCGACAGTTCGTGCACGAAACCCGGTTCGGGGTCGTCCTTCCAGCGCGGGTAAGTCGACGCGAGCACGAGCAGGAGCGGCTTGCGGTCGGCCGCCTCAGTCATCTCGGCGATACGTGAGCGAGGTGATCTGTTCCGAGACGAGGCCGATCAGGAAAACGACGACGCCGGCGCTCCACAGGAGCGTACTCATGTTCGTGAGCCGGCCGAAGTTGAGGTACGTGTAGGCGTAGTTGCCGAGGCCGAGCAGGAAGAACAGCACGCTCGCCGGCACGAACAGCTTCATCGGCGAATACAGCGTCGCGATCTTGAAGATGATCAGGAGGAAGCGCACGCCGTCGCGCAGCGGCCGGATGTGGCTGCGGCCGACGCGCCGCGCGACCGCGATCGGCACGTAGCAGACCGGATACGCGCTGCGGAAGAACGCCATCGTGATCGTCGTCGGATACGAAAATCCATTCGGCAACAAATGCAGGAACTCGCGGAACTTCGCCGCGCGCACCGCGCGGAAACCCGATGTCAGGTCGGCGATCGCATGACCGGTCATCCAGCTAGCGATGCGGTTGTACAACCCGTTGGCCACGCCGCGGCCCACGCCGGCCTGACCGCTCCAGTCGCGCGCGCCGACGGCCATGTCGTAGCCGGCGTCGAGCCGTTCGAGGAGCCGCGCGATCGGCGTGGGATCGTGCTGGCCGTCCGCGTCCATGAACACGATGACCTCGCCGGTCGCCGCGCGCGCGCCGCGCTTGATCGCCGCGCCGTTGCCCATCGAATACGGACTCGACAGCGCCCGCACGCCGTTCGCGGCGCAGACGTCGCGGGTATCGTCGGTGGAGCCGTCGTCGACGACGATGATTTCGGCGTCGGGCCAGGCCTGTTTGAGTCGCGGCAGGAGGTCGCGCAGCGCCGCCGATTCGTTCTTGGCGGGAAGAACTATGCTGACACCGACCATGAATTCCTCGACGCGACGTTTCGCGGGATGATACTGCAAGCTTCGCGCCGTCCGGACGGCTCGCGGGCCGCGACAGCCGGCGGTTTGCCAAGCCGTTCAAAGATTCGTGACCAAATTCGGGACAAGTGTTCATACATGTCCGAAATTGGAGTACATTCTGCCGTAGTTTCGGGGGTTTAGGTGGAATTCCTATGGCAACGCAGATAAGTCCTGCCGCATTGTCCGGCTTGACCGGCATCGTGCGGCGCCTGGTCGCCGATGGTTCCGTGCCCGAAGCGGAAGCCCGTCGCGCGACCGAAGCGGCGTCGAAACAGAAAATTCCCGTCGCGACCTACCTGATCGACCACGGCGTGGCCGACAGCCGCGTCGTCGCGATGGCGACATCGGCCGAATTCGGCATCCCGCTGTACGACACCGTCGCCATCGACTTCGCGCAGCTGCCGATGAAACTCGTCAGCGAAGAACTCGTCACCAAGCACAAGGCGCTGCCGCTGTTCAAACGCGGCAACCGCCTGTTCGTCGGCCTTGCCGATCCGACCAACCTGCGCGCGCTCGACGAGATCAAGTTCCAGTCGAACCACATCGTCGAACCGATCCTGATCGACGAGCGTCAGCTCCAGCGCGCAATCGAACAGGCGTTCAACCAGGGCGGCGGCAGCGTCGACATCGAGGAAGGCGAAGGCCTGGAAAACCTCGACATGGGCGCCGACGACGACAATGCCGGCGACGGCAACGCCGGCGTCGAAGCCGGCGGCGACGACACGCCGATCGTGCGCTTCGTCAACAAGGTGCTCGTCGACGCGATCAAGCGCGGCGCATCCGACATCCATTTCGAGCCATACGAATCCGAATACCGCGTGCGACTGCGCATGGACGGCATGCTGCGCAAGGTGGCCGCGCCGCCGGCCAAGCTCAGCCCGCGCATCTCCTCGCGCCTCAAGGTCATGTCCGGCCTCGATATCGCCGAGCGCCGCGTGCCGCAGGACGGCCGCATCAAGCTCAACCTGTCCAAGGGCAAGTCGATCGACTTTCGCGTCAGCACCTGCCCCACGCTGTTCGGCGAAAAAGTCGTCCTGCGTATTCTCGACGGCTCGGCCGCGCGCCTGGGCATCGAAAAGCTCGGCTACGAGGACGACCAGCGCAAGCTGTTCCTCGACGCGATCGAAAAGCCATACGGCATGGTGCTGGTGACCGGCCCCACCGGCTCGGGCAAGACGGTCTCGCTGTATACGGCGCTCAATATTCTCAATACCGAAGGACGCAACATTTCCACGGTCGAAGACCCGGTGGAAATCCGCGTGCCGGGCATCAACCAGGTGCAGCAGAACCAGAAGCGCGGCATGACGTTCGCCGCGGCGCTGCGCTCGTTCCTGCGCCAGGACCCCGACGTCATCATGGTGGGCGAGATCCGCGACCTCGAAACCGCCGAAATCGCCGTGAAGGCCGCGCAGACCGGCCACATGGTGCTCTCGACGCTGCATACGAACGACGCCCCGCAGACGATCTCGCGCCTGATGAACATGGGCATCGCGCCGTACAACATCACCTCGTCGGTCACGCTCGTCATCGCGCAGCGCCTCGCGCGACGCCTGCACGACTGCAAGACGCCGCTGGTACTGCCGGCGGCGGCGCTGCTCGCCGAAGGCTTCAGGCAGGAAGAACTCGCCGGCTTGCAGATTTTTGATGCAGTCGGCTGTTCGGCCTGCAACGAAGGGTATAAAGGTCGCGTCGGTCTCTACCAGGTCATGCCCCTGGCCGAAGAGATCGCGAAAATCATTCTTGCCGGCGGCAACGCCATCCAGATCGCGGACGCCGCTCGCACCGCAGGCATCCGCGATCTGCGCGCGTCGGCGCTCTGGAAGGTCAAACAGGGCGTCACCAGCCTCGCCGAAATCAACCGCGTCACCAAGGACTAACGATGGCCACTGCAACTGCAACCGCGAGCAAGGCTGCCGCGCAACGAGGCCGCGCCCGAGCGGAAGTCAATCAGCTGCAGACCTTCATCTGGGTCGGCACGGACAAGCGCGGATCGAAGATCAAGGGCGAGTACGCGGCCAAGAACGTCAGCATGGTGAAAGCCGAGCTGCGCCGGCAGGGCATCAATCCGACGACGGTCAAGACGAAGCCGAAGCCGCTGTTCGGTGCGGCCGGCAAGCCGATCAAGCCGCGCGAGATCGCGGTGTTCAGCCGCCAGATCTCGGTCATGATGTCGGCCGGCGTGCCGCTCGTGCAGGGTTTCGACATCATCGCCTCGGGCCAGACCAACCCGCGCATGAAGAACATGCTGACGTCGGTCAAGACCGACATCGAAGGCGGCTCGACGCTGTACGAAGCGCTCGGAAAGTTCCCGGTGCAGTTCGACCAGCTGTACTGCAACCTCGTCAAGGCCGGCGAATCGGCGGGCGTGCTCGACACCGTGCTCGACACGGTCGCGTCCTACAAGGAAAACATCGAATCGCTGAAGGGCAAGATCAAGAAGGCGATGTTCTATCCGGCGATGGTGTTCGCCGTCGCCCTGCTCGTGTCGGCGATCCTCCTGATCTTCGTGGTGCCGCAGTTCGAGGCCGTGTTCGAGAACTTCGGCGCCGAGCTGCCGGCGTTCACGCAGATGATCGTGAGCGCGTCGCGGTTTTTGACGGCCTACTGGTACATCGTGCTCGGCGCCACCGTAGCCGCCGTCTTCGCACTGATCTTCATCTACAAGCGATCGCCGAAATTCGCCGCGTTCATGGCGCGCGCCGTGCTGAAACTGCCGGTCGTGGGCCAGATCCTGCACCAGTCGGCGATCGCGCGTTTCGCGCGCACGCTCGGCGTGACGTTCCGCGCGGGCGTACCGCTGGTCGAAGCGCTCGACTCCGTCGCCGGCGCGACCGGCAGTCCGGTGTACAACGAAGCGGTCAAGCGCATTCGCGACGACGTCTCGGTCGGTCACCAGCTGCAGCTCGCGATGCGGCAGGTGAACCTGTTCCCGAACATGGTCGTGCAGATGGTCGCGATCGGCGAAGAATCCGGCGCCCTCGACAAGATGCTGTTCAAGATCGCCGACTTCTACGAAGAAGAAGTCAACAACGCGGTCGACGCCCTGTCGAGCCTGTTGGAACCGTTCATCATGGTCATCATCGGCACGCTCGTCGGCGGCATGGTCATCGGCATGTATCTGCCGATCTTCAAACTCGCCGCCGTCGTGGGCTGATCGCGTCGAACCCAGAATGGAACTTTTCACATCCGGCTGGCCGCTGCTCGCAGCGGCCGGCCTGTTCGGACTCATCGTCGGCAGCTTTCTCAACGTCGTGATCCTGCGCCTGCCGGCGCGGCTGATGCACGACTGGCGCTGCCAGTGCCGCGAACTGCTGGCCGAGGACGAAGCCAAGAGCGGCGCTCGCGCCGCGCCCGTCGATGATGCGCCGCCGCAGCCCGCGCTGCAGGCCGATGCGTCGCTCGTCGAGGCCGCGCCGATCGTCGACGAAGCCCAGGTCGCGGCCGAACCGAACGCCGATGCGCCGCCGCCCGACATCGTCTTCGTCGGCTCGCACTGTCCGCACTGCAAGCACGCGCTGTCGCCGCTCGACAACATCCCGCTCGTCAGCTGGCTCGCGCTCGGCGGCCGCTGTCGCTACTGCAAGACGCCGATCTCGATCCAGTATCCGCTCGTCGAAGCGCTGACCGCGCTCGCCGCGATCGTCGTGGTCGCGCAGTTCGGCTTCACCTGGCAGGCCGCGGCCGGCCTCGTGCTGGGCTTCTGCCTGATAGCTCTCGCCGGCATCGACTTCCACACGCAGCTGTTGCCCGACAACATCACGCTGCCGCTGTTGTGGATCGGCCTCGGCCTCTCGACCGTGCCGCTCTTCGTCGATCCCGTCGGCGCGATCATGGGCGGCGCGCTCGGATACCTGAGTCTGTGGTCGGTCTACTGGGTGTTCAAACTCGCGACCGGCAAGGAAGGCATGGGCCACGGCGACTTCAAGCTGCTCGCGGCGCTCGGCGCATGGATGGGCCCGCGCAGCCTGCTGCCGATCATCCTGATTTCGTCGCTCGTCGGCGCGATCGTCGGCAGCATCGCGCTCGCCGCGCGCAGGCAGGATCGCTCGACGCCGATTCCGTTCGGACCGTTCATCGCCGTCGCCGGCTGGGTGCAGTTCGTCTGGGGCGCGACGCTCGCGCTGTGGTATGAACGCTTCCTCCAGGTCGGCTGAAAACGCGCGCTACGTCGTCGCGCTCGGCGGCGGCATCGCGTCGGGCAAGAGCGCCGTCGCGAACGCGTTCGGCGCGCTGGGCATCGCGTGCTACGACGCCGACGTCGCCGCCCGCGCGGTCGTCGCGGCCGGCACGCCGGCGCTCGCGGAAATCGCCGCACAGTTCGGCCCCCACGTGATCGCCGCCGACGGCACGCTCGACCGCGCCGCGATGCGCCGCCGCGTGTTCGGCGACGACGCGGCACGCAAAGCGCTCGAAGCGATAGTGCACCCGCGCGTGCGCACGTGGCTGCGCGAGCGCGTGGCCGCCGACACCGGCGCCTACTGCCTGCTCGCGATTCCGCTGCTCGCCGAAACGTGGCCGGCGTACGACTGGGTCGACCGCGTGCTGATCGTCGACGTCGATCCCGCGGTGCAGTTCGAACGCCTGGTCAGGCGCGATGCGATAGACGCTGCGCTCGCGCAGCGCATGATCGACGCGCAGGCGACGCGCGAGGCGCGGCTCGCGATTGCCGACGACGTGGTCGAAAACTCGGGTTCTCTCGACGAACTCACCGCGCGCGTCGGCGCGCTGCATGCGCGGTATCTCGCGCTGGCGACCGAAAAACGGGTCCGATGACGGCGTCGGCCTGCCCGGCGTGCGGACATCTCCTGCCGACGCGCGCGAAGCTCGCGACGGTGCTGCTGGGCACGCGCGCGACCTGTGGCTGGTGCGGCGTCCGATGCCGCGTGGCTCCGTGGCTGAATTCCGCGGTGGCGCTCGTTCAGATCGCCCTGCTCTTCTTCTGGGCGGCCGAATACGCGATGAACCGGGGAAATTTTCTCTTTGTCGCGTTCTTGCTGTTTACGGCGGCGGCGATGTATTCGATGGTGAGATTTGCGCCGCTGAAAAGAGCTGGCTGAACGCCGCACTCACCAGCCCCCTCGAAATCCCCGCAACCCCTTGCCCCGCCGAGCGCGCGGACGTAGCAACGTCATCCTGTCGCCCGCTCGCGGCCTCGCGCCGATGTGATGGCTTCAACGTGCTCGGCGTTGCATCGTCGTGCCGCACAGCGATCCTTCTTGCGATGATATGCGCAGCCCGACTCGTCACAAACCACGAGGAAACACTCCCGGTAACGACATGACAAACCCGAGAACGAATCATCGATACACGGTCGAACTGCGAATCGCGTCGGAAGACCTGGATCCGGACCGGATCACTCGCGAGCTGGGATTGAATCCCACTCGAAGTCAGGCGCCAACGTCGCGCAACGACGGCCGGCAAATACCCGGGCGCTGGTCCTACTGCGGCAATTCGATCCCCAATGCCGAACCCGGAGAATGGGACTCTCTTGAAGACGGCCTTCTATCCGTGATGCGCGAGTTGCATCCGATACGATCCCAACTGGCGGCCTACCTCGATCGCTACAGCGTGATCTGGTGGTGCGGACATTTTCAGACCAGCTTCGACGGCGGCCCGACCTTTTCGGCCGAACTGCTGAAACAGCTCGGCGATTTCGGCGTGCCGCTCTTCATCGACACTTATTTTTCGTCCGAGTAGACGAGACACCTTCAGCGACGCGACCGGTCACCACAGCCCAGAAATCCGTCTACCAGTTTTAAATATTCCACTTCGCTGACGGCAAGCGCCGCTCCCTCGCCGGCGACGGGCAGCAACGGATGATCCGGCGCTGCCGCTCGTGCCATCGCGCTGAACCGGCGCGAAAAAGAAACCTGCTCGGCCGCCTCCGGAACATCGACCATTCGCGCCCTGACGGGATTCAGGTCGACGTAGGTCATAGCGCTCAAAACCGCAGCGTCATCGAGCAATGCCTGACAGCGAAAGCGGCCTTCCCAGAAACGTCCTTTGCAGCCGTCCTCGGCATTCGCCACACGCGCGATCGACTCGTTCAGCGCACGCATGAACCAGCTCACGCTGCCCAGGCGCCGTCGATACTCTGCAACGAGCGCTTCGTTGCCCGCCGAGACGTCGATTCGCTGCCGCAACGTTTCCTCGGTATCATCCTTGCGACGCGACACGGCGAACCAGCGACGCAGCACGACATCCGGACTCCACCGAAGGGCACCTCGAATAACCCCTTCGCGACAGCACAAACTCGCTGAAGCGACGATTCATGAGGCTGGACCGGGTGCGGCTACATAGATCATTGCCGCTCACTCGCCGCATCGCGGCGGCGGCGGCCCCTCACACGGGCACGATTCCGCGGTGCTGCAACCTCGCCAGATGCATCACGTTGTGCGTGATCACCTTCAACGCGATCATCATCCGCGCTC
>NZ_JAOVZO020000021.1 GCF_025717065.2 Tahibacter soli
GGTTAAACAGACGACTACAAACGGAATCGACAGCACCTCGATCCCGGTCTCGGTCTGGTGGGAATAGAGCGGAATAACCCCTGGTATCTCCAATGCCTGGGGGCGTATGTCCCACGCGACGACGTTCAGCAAGACCAGCAGCGCAAGCGTGACCCAGGTTCGCGGGCGTTTCCACATTGCGATTTCCCCGTGGCGTGCCCCTGACAGGCGCGCGTAAAGGAAATGCCTGCCGTGAGCGGGCCAGACCTCTCACCTGCAGCGGGGTGAGAGAGGCGCGACATGAGAAAGGAGTCGGTGCGGGCAGCTACAGCCACGGCGGACGAATGCCCCGCACAGAACGAGGTGGTGCAGGCCGAAGCGGAATGTGGAAGACTTGGTTCTCGGTCGGTGCGATGCCCCGGTGCTTCTGTATAGCCCCGCCGCAGCCCCGCAAGAGACGCCCATGCTGGATGATGACCGCTACGTTTTCCGTATAGATGCCTTCACCCCCGAGACCATCCCGATGGCTCGGTTGGCGGCGTACATGGCAGAGCTGGCAGCCATGCTGGGCGAGGAGGACAACGTACACTTCGAGAAGATCACAACGGGCAGCGCCAAGCTGGCCGTGAAAGTTGAGCGGCCGGCCGTCGCCAAGGTTCGCAACAACGTCAACGAAGCCCGGATGGGTGTTCGTGGTACCAGAGGCGACCGCTACCGCAAGCTCAATGAGATGCTCCGCAGTGACAACGCAGAGGGCACGCTCAAGCTCAACAACAGCAACATCCTTGCATTTCCGGGCCGCAAGGAGCCTCGTCCTCCAAAGCTCGGGCCGTTCACTCAAGCATTCTCCCGCGACGGGCAGCTCGTGCGCATCGGAGGGAAGGACAAGACCGCGCATGCTTCCATCCAGGATGCGGATGGGCAGACGTGGAACTTTGAGGTGTCCAGGGGATTGGCGCGCGAGCTTGCGCCCCACCTATTCGAGGGGGTAATCCGTCTGACCGGTACCGTGCGCGCAACCCGGAACGATAGCGGCGAATGGTTGTACGACGCGCTGAAGGCTCACCAGTTTGAGGAGCTTAAGGCGGAGACCTTGATGGAGGCGCTCGGTCGAATACGAGCCCTGCCGGTCGCCGAGACCTGGCTGCCAGACGCATGGCAGCGGCTCGTTCAAGACAGGGATGAAGACTGATGGTCGTCGCTGATACCGCAACCCTTCTTTTCGTCCTGCAGCCTGATGCCAGTGCTCCACTCGGTGACGATGGCGAGCCCATTCCGAAGTGTCGGGAGCGTGTTGAACTGCTCCTCAACAACCTGAGTGACGCCGGGGTTCGCGTTGTCGTGCCCACCCCTGTGCTCGCCGAGCTGATGGTCAGCGTAGGGCCGGGGAAGCTTCAGCTATTGGGGGAAATTAGTCACTCCGCGGCCTTTTCCGTCGTCTCGTTCGACCAGATCGCCGCCGTCGAGTGCGCCTGCCTCAAAGATCCCACGATGAGCAGGAAGCTAGGCCCCAAGGACACCAAAGCCAAGGTGAAGTTCGACCGACAGATCCTCGCAATCGCGAAGGTGGCCGGAGCCCATACGCTGTACACGGATGACAAGAAGCTGATCGCCAGAGCGACGGCTAACGGCCTGAAGACCGTGCGGATGCAGGATCTTCCGTTGCCACCTGAGCCGCCACAAGGCCAGCTTGAGTTCACTCGGTCTGCGGCAGACGCAATAGCGACGGTAACGCCGACCACATAGGACGCGCGTCCTGGGGGTTCATGGCCTATCTGCCAGCGGCCATCAAGCACTGTTATAGCGCCATATGCATCGCCTCTAACATTTCGGCCAGCGCATGCGCGGCCGAGAACCACTCCAAGATCGAACTCATGACTCAACCCGAAAGCCCATCGAATCTCCTCGCTCGCCTAAGCCAACTGGGCGCCCCTGAACTGCGACGACTGCTCGTCGAACACCTCACCAAGCGAAAGCTGGGACTGACTTGGGAGCGCAACGCCATCGAACACGACGAGGCGTTGAATGTCGACATCGTGCTGCCTCGGTTAGTACCGGAACTAAGCCACAAACCCATGGACGCGGAGAGAGATTCATCCACCGCAACCTGATCATCGAAGGCGACAATTTCGATTCGTTGCGACTACTCAAGGCTACCCATGCCGGCCGGGTGCGGGTGATCTACATCGATCCGCCCTACAACACCGGGAACAAGGATTGGGTCTATAACGACCGTTATGTGGGCAAGACGGACCGCTGGCGGCACTCTCAATGGCTTGAGTTTCTGTATCGACGCCTAGTATTGGCGCGCGATCTGATCTCGCCTGATGGCGTTATCCTCGTGTCAATAAACGACGAGAACCGGTCCAGGCTAGAAATGTTGATGGACGAGGTATTTCCTGGTCGCCGACTTGGCAGTTTGGTTTGGCGAACCAAGGACACCGGCAACGATTTGTCGCAGCGATTCAGCCATGTTCACGAACATGTGCTTGTGTATGCGAATCCCGGCTTCAAATTCAATGGACGACCTACCGATCGCCGCAAGTTCCGCAATCCAGATGACGATGCGAGGGGCGATTGGTCGCCGCAACCACTTACAGCCAATAAGACGCTGTTTGAGAGGCCCAATGCATACTACCCAATTCAGAATCCAGAGACTGGGTATTGGTACCCGTGTGATCCAGATAGCACATGGCGATTCGCCTCTGAAAAAGCGATTCGAACGCGCCTGGAGGGCGACAAGAATGCAATTGCTGCAGCTCTAGACGGCTTGCGCAGCGATACGATCGAGATGTTGATTGAAAAGCAACTTATCTACTTCCCCCCATGCAAGCCTAGGGATGTCATGCAGTTCGATACGCGTGACGATCTCATTGCTGCCATCCGCGAAGGACGGGGACCAATCCTGCCTAAGAAAAAGACGGCTCTCCTACGTGAGAATTTGCCCGACTTAGATTTCTGGGTCGGTAAGCCAATCGCGCCAGGTCGGCCGTCGCGCAAAGAGCATTGGACAGCACGTCCAGAAGAAGAGCGACTTGCTCCCGTAAGCAGTTGGATTGCCGGTATCAATGAGGAAGTCGATGATGACGACGACTTCATTGAAGCCATTGTAACCCTGCGTAGCACGCGAGGTGGCGTGGCCACGGAAGAGGTGAAATCAATTCTTGGCGGCAAGGCCTTCCCATACCCCAAGCCATTGAGTCTATTGAGAGGACTGCTAGAGCAAGCGACAAAGAAGAACGACATCGTGCTTGATTTCTTTGCCGGGTCTGGAACGACTGGCCAAGCGCTTTTGCAGTTGAACGCTGAAGACGGGGGGCAGCGTCATTTCATTCTGTGCTCCAGCACAGAAGCGAATGACGACGAACCAACCCGGAATATCTGTCGCGACGTGTGCGCTGCCCGCATGCGTCGAGTTATTGCTGGATTCAATGGAAACGCTGGTTTCAGTGCGGAAGCGGGGGGCGAATTTGCGTACCTTCAACTCGACAAAGTTGCTCCCGCCGATCTGCTCTACGACGTTAAGGCGGAGACTGCCGCTGCGTTGCTGAGTTTGCGTCTGGCTCATGCTATACGGAATTCCCGCGGAGGACACGTCCAGTACATCGCCAGGGCAGACGATTACGACATTTTGCTATGCATGGAGATCAATGATCAGGTCGTTAAAGAATTGGCGATATGGCCGCAGCAAAATGGTGTGCAGCGTCTGGCCGTGTACTGCGACCGTCCACTTGCGCTCCAGGAAGCGCTAGAGGCGCATGGTATAGATGCCAACTGCCATAGCTTGGCCGAAGCACTGCTCAGTGGACAGGCCGGAGGCCGCGTATGAGCATTGACTTTATCGTTGCGCAGACGGCCGGCCATGAACCCATTGGCTTTCAGAAGGACATCATCAGCAACCTATCGGCGGCACTGCTCGCCCATCCCTCGCCCCCCGTCTTGCTACGCTCACCGACTGGCTCAGGCAAGACCTTCATGCTGGTTCGGGCTCTATCGAAAGTGTCGGCGGCACAAGACACCGTATGGCTATGGTTCGTCCCGTACGTAAACTTGGTCCAGCAGACCGAGGACGCCATCTTGGGTAATGCAGATGGGCAGCTGTTCCCGGTCATGCTTTCCCGAGGGCGTAACCAGGAGCCGACGAAGGGTATGGTGCTGCTATCCACGGCTGCGGGTGTAGCCAGCGCCAAGGATCGCAAGACAGGTTACTCCAGCGGAGCGGACGACGATCAACGGGCGCTTAATGAATTCGTGGAGCTGGCGCGAGCCAGGAAATTAAAGATTGGCTTGGTCGTGGACGAAGCGCATATCGGGCTGAAGACAGGCACCGAGTTTGGCGCGTTCGCCCTCTGGGTCAAGCCGGACTACTTGGTCATGGCGTCTGCGACGCCAAAAGACGCGGTGCTGGACCAGTTCATCGCGCAGGCAGGCAAGGAGGCACGCACCTCATTCGTGGTCAGCAGGGCTCAGGTTGTTGAGGCCCGGCTGAATAAGAAGTACATCGAGGCAGTGAAGTACGACCTCCAGCGGACCATCTCCACCGTCGCAGACCTCAAGCGCACGGTGCTGCGCCAGTCCTGGAAAAAACACCTGTGGCTTAAGAAATCACTGAAGGCCGCCGGGATCGATTTGGCACCGCTGCTGCTCGTGCAGGTCGCAAACGGTGACAAGACAGTCGAGGAGGCGCGCGAAGACCTGATCCGTCTGTGTCGCGTCCCCATGGGCGCGATCGGCGTCCATTCGGCCAATGAGCCCGACCCAGTGCTGATGGCTGCCATCGCCAACGATCACAGCAAGGAAGTACTGATCTTCAAACAGTCGGCCGGCACGGGGTTCGACGCTCCTCGCGCATTCGTCCTGGCGTCCACCAAGCTGGTCAACGATGCCGACTTTGCGATGCAGTTCATTGGCCGGGTCATGCGCGTGGCGCCCCAGGTGCGCGGCGCCTTCCCCAAACCCCACGAGATCCCCGACGCGCTGGATACTGCCTACGTCTACTTGGCGGATGGTGAGGCTCAGGCGGGTTTTCAGTCCGCGGTGAACACCGTGGGCGCGGTCAAGAGCCAACTTGAGGGTCAGACTGAGCAGAT
The DNA here is from genome assembly GCF_025717065.2 of Tahibacter soli. Classification (GTDB taxonomy): domain Bacteria; phylum Pseudomonadota; class Gammaproteobacteria; order Xanthomonadales; family Rhodanobacteraceae; genus Tahibacter; species Tahibacter soli. Next base: position 5,070 of record NZ_JAOVZO020000021.1, read on the forward strand.
GGTGGTCAAGCAGACCAGGAGTGGCGCAACGGTCATCACCAACAAGGCCTCGCCCCAACTCCCGGCCTTCTACGACCACAAGTTTGAGCCTCTGGTGCCCATCGACGAGCCCGAAGAAGACGAGACGCAGCCTCGTGGGGGCACCTTCCAGCCCGGCCTGTTTGGCGATCAGCGCACCGTTGATCCTGGCACGGCAATGATGGACACCGATTGGATTGTCGAATCCACGCCTAAGTCAGGTGGTATTCCGGCGGACTTGCACGAAATCCTAGACCGCCTGAAGGATCAGGGACTCAAGGCCTATCGACTAAACACAAGGCTGCGAGCGGCTCCCGCCTTGTTCAAGCAGGAGACTCGGCCGGCAATGGCTGACATGGCCAAGGTGTCGGCACGGGTCGCCGCCGATCTCCCGCTGAACGAAGACAAGATAGATTTCGCAGTTAGGGCAGCCTACAACCTGCTGCGCGACAAAGAGATCCATACCGAGCTCACGAAAGACGAGGACAACACGCACATCGAAGAGGTCACGATCATCACTGACCGGATATCCTTGGCCAGAGAGGCGGCCGCCAGTCTAAGGAAAATCCCGCAGGTGGAAGAAGCCGATGTGCGTATCATTGTTGGAACGCTGGCAGCACGCCTGCGCGAGGATGTTGCGGTGCCCCCAGTGATGCAGCAGGTGCATCCGTTCTCGATGACAAGCAGCTCGATCGCTTGGCAAGGGATGCGGCCTGTTGGGTCGTGAGGCGGGACGCTCAGAGGATCGGTGAAATGGTGCAGGACACCATCGCAGAGTTCGCCACCGTCGGAGATGCGGCGCCATTGCCAACCCTGCTGCTGTATCCACTTAGCAAGGCGCTTAGCGGCGCTGCCAAGAACCTTTACGGGGTGATGCCGCCGCTGGATGGCACGATTACGAGCGACCGCGACAGCTTGGACATCGAAGGCCAGACAACGATGTTCAAGGATACCCTGGTATTTGCCGGCGGCACGGTATCGGTGTTTGGTATTGATGGGTCGGCTGGCGTGAACCTGGAAGAACGTGAGTTTATCCAGTCGCTGGAGCGCGACGAACATGTCGTGTGGTGGCACCGAAACCCTCCCAAAAAGCCATGGTCCGTGCGCCTGGTGCGAAGCGAGCACCGCAACTACTTCTATCCCGACTTCATCGTGTGCTTGGAATACCCCTTAGGGCAGGAACCAGAAACGCGCATGGTGGAAACCAAGGAGAGCACCAAGGATGCCAGCCGTAAGGCACAGCGCACGGCGAAAATCTACGGCAAGGTTTTATTCGTCACACGGGAAGACACGCGCCTTCGAATCGTTAACGATGATGGCAGCCTTGGCGATGAGTTCGACTGGGTCGATCTCACACCAGCATGGAGGTGGATGGCAGCAAATAGTGTGAACTGAGTCGATATAGCTCTCATTTTTCGGAATGGTTCGCGCCCCCGCCCAGCAGCGTCAGTAACTGGAAATTTCGGGGTAACCGCAAGTTTCCCTTTGCCGGCTGCGTCATCCACTGTTACACCTATCCACGGTTGTATTCCGTTTATTCCGCACCATCCCGGCGCGGGGTGTCATCAGACGCCCCGCAAGCCGGGGCAGGAGCGCGACAATGTTTGAAGCTGACACGGACGATTTTCGGCGACGCATCCTCTTCCCCAGCGAGTTCGAGGCGGACTACGAAGAACGGGTGTTGCAGGAAGCTCGAGCGATCGTCCAGCGGCGATTCTCGGGTATGGACGTCCTGGCATTGCCAAGGACAGCGCGGGAGTATTTGGCCATTCGTCTGGCAAGCTACAGCGAAGAAGTGTTCGCTTGCCTGTTCATGACGACCCGCCACCAGGTCATCGCATTCGAGATCCTGTTCCGGGGCACGTTAACCGGCTGCAGCGTGCACGAGAGAGTCGTCGCCAAGCGTGCATTGGCCAACAATGCCGCTGCCGTCATCCTTGTGCACAATCATCCAAGCGGTATCGCCGAACCGTCCGAGGCGGACGTGGCGATTACCGGGAAGGTTCGGGAGGCGTTGAACCTTATGGAGGTTCGCCTGATCGATCACTTCGTGATTGGCGGCAACGCTGCCGTCAGCATGGCCGAGCGAGGACTCATCTAGAGATTGCGGTAACAACAGGGCACGCCAAGGCGTGCCCTGTCGTCATTTTGACGGAAGCCGAAGCAACAACGCGCCCTTCTCGTTCCGACGCTACTCTCGCCGGATTAGTTCCAGGAGGGCGCCGCGTTTGCGCGCTGGGAGACGGCGATAGCGAGCCAGCAAGGCACGCTCATCCGGGTTGCGGGCAACAGAGGCAGCGTCTGTGTCCGTGGTGTCCTTCGACACGCCCGTTTCGGCGGCGGCCGGCGCATCGCATATCAGCTCATCCAACGAGCGGCCGAGTGCTTGACGCAGTGCTTCAAGAAGCCTGAAGCCGGGCGTCTCGCGCCCGTTCTCCCAGGCCGAGACCGACGATTTGGTGACGCCCAGCTCGAAGCCGAGCTGCTCCTGCGTCATGCCGGCTGCCGTCCGTGCCTCCCTCAGCCGATCTCCAAACCGCTTCATGCCACACCCTGCGCGACCTGCCTGCCCGAAAGGTATGGAACTTCCGCACTGCTGTCGTTCGGCATAGCTTGACACTGAGGTACGGCTAAACAAGACTTCGCTGGGGCGGAAGGGCCGAACCGGACGGCCCGGCCAATGGCGCTGAGGCGCGCGGCCCTCATCGGCACTGCTGCCGTTACAGACCGCCGGCGCGACCGCGCCATCGAGCGGCTGTCCGATATCCGACGAACTGAGAGGGCATATGAAGATCTTCAGCGTCCTGGGCGTCTTGGCTCTGGCGGCATCAGCTGCCAGTTGCTCGAAAGGCGGTGATCAGACAACAAGTCCGGCCGCCGTCAGCGAGGCGTCGAAAGCAACGGCCGACAAGGAAAAACCGGACGAGGGGCGATCAACGATCGAACAGTTCTACGCGCACCGCGCGAAGGGCGACTACGCCGCCGCATACGAAATGATGATCCCGGCTTACAAGGCCCTTCGCGGCAAGGAGTCCTGGATAGCCGCAATGAAGGAATTCGAGGCTGCAGCAGGGGGATTTAAGCGTGCCGATATTCAATCCTGGAGCCCGGAAAACGGGATCATGGTTGAGTACGGGAACCTGACTGCTCATGAACTCTTGTGGGTGTCCTTGAGCGCGCCGTATCGAATCACCGGCCTTGCCATTATGGAACCGGAAGCGACCGCTGGCAGCCAAGGTAAACAGGCATCCGAAAGCCGGGGCGAGCGCATCACCGACCCTGCCACTGAGATGACGTTCAACGGCGTGGCCGAAAGCATTGCGAACAATCACCCGAAAGACCTTCTGAACCGAATCGAGTTCGAGCGGCGCATGGGCAACAGAACGCCCTGGCATCTCTTGGCCGGGCCGCGCCAAATGACGCTGCTGCACTTCGCGGCACTCCAGGGAGCGACCGACAGTGCGTCCGAGCTCATCGGCCTCGGCACACCAGTCGATGTACTCGCTGAGCATGACTCGACGCCGTTGTTCCTTGCGGCCTGTGCGGGACGCTTGGAAACGGTCAAGTTGTTGGTGAGTCGCGGCGCCGACGTAGCCCGGCCCAACGACTTGGCGCTGAAGCCGCAGGATTGCGCCAAGGCGCAAGGAAAGCTCGATGTTGCTTCGTGGCTGGAGGCGCAGTCGGCGGGCATTGCAAAGTCACCGTTCGAGCCGTTGCGGCGGTTGGACGCGATTGCCAAGGCTAAGTACGACAAGCTGTGTGCAGACGCATCGGAAGCGATGCGCTCGACGCCCAATCACCCCCAGACCGTATCTTTGATGAAACAGCTGATTGATGAGGGTCTCTTTACGCCCGCTAGCAGTTGCTTCGTCATCGAGGAGGGGCCGCCAGATACTGCCCTGCACCAGATGAACGCGACGATTCGTGGCGAGCGAGGCCGGGGCAAAATCAACGGCAACGCCCTTGCGATCGCCGCCGCAGTCGGAAGTATCGAGGTTGTACGACACGCCGTCGAACATGGTTTTGACCCTGGTACTGGCGTCTACGCCTACACAAACATGCAAGGCCGGCGCGGGATTGGGCCGGCGATACTGCTTGCCGCCCAAAACGGCCATGGGGAAGTCGTGAGGTTACTCATCGAAAAGGGAGCTGACGTCAACGGCATCGATACCGGCTCGATGCGCCAGATCATCGACTACGCCGAAGACCCGGCCATTCGACGCATGCTGCTCGACGCCGCAGCAGGCAAGAAGGAGTGAGCGTATTGACCGGTCGTCTTAGAGGCCGTCACTGGCGGCGATAGCTGACAGTGACGGCCAGCCCTCAGCTACGCCAGCCGCCGCTTTCCCAGGACACGGAACAATGCCAACCCCGTGACCACCGGCGTCATCACGGATGCTTCTGGAGCATGCTTGTCACGCTATAACGGGCCAGCTCGTCACGCTGTCACATTCTGCTCAATTGGGCGCTTGGAGCTGCGCGGCTCGCTCTGTCTCAAGTCGTGACACTCGCATGAGACATGGTGAATGCCGGGCAGAAAGTCAGAAATTTCGTAGACAACGGCGCGCTGTTTTCCGAACCGGGCATTCCCTTTGGCCTCTGGAAACAGACGGTCATGCGTGAGGCGGCAAGCCCGAATGTACATTCTATGTCCATCCTCCATTCAGCTTCGCGAACAGCTTCTTGACACGATTGGTTCAGTATGCCATGCTGGAACCAAGCATCAAAGTTGTAATGTTTTTTTAACCCGTGGTCGGTAGCAAGAAGCTACCAGCGCTTTGAGACGCTCATTCGCTGTCGAAAGTCAGCTAGTGGGTTTCTTCGGATCGCCCCGCCTAGTGACGGTTTAACCACCACTTGTGGAGCGTGTATGAACAACGATTCTTCTGAATTTCAAGTGGTCGAGAGCAAAGTCATTCAATCCGACGAACCTCTTGTACCGACAATTGAAGTAGTGGATTCCATCGATTGTGTCTCAGAATGTGTTTGGGAGCATGAGTTGAATAGCTCAAATGATATTGATCAAGAGCCGGCTCCCTGACTGCGGGATAATTCGGACGGTGCGCACCATCGTCGCATATTGTGGGAGATTGCCGTTGGCAAATACCACCAATTTCACCCAACGGCCCGGCCCCGCTGATGCGAGTGCCGGGCCTTTTCATTCTAGAAACGTAGCCCTGGAGGTCCCCATGAGCACCGCTGCGAACCTGAAAAACAGGGTCGTTCTGGAGCTTTCTGATAGCCGAATTTTGGCTCTTGAGGAAGCACAGAGGAAGCTCGATTTGTCTACTCGAAAAGAACTTTTCAATTACGCGGTTGGCTTACTTGAATGGGCAATTAAGCAGCGTGAACTCGGCCGCGTAATTATGGTGGGTGAGCATGACTCAAAGACCTACATCGAAATGTCTATGCCCGCCCTTGACAGAATTATTCCTGTTAGTAAAAATCCGCCAGACTCAGCCGCTTAATATTTTTTCTTATGCTTTCGACCCAGAGGTCCGTTAAAAAACGGACCTCTTTTTTTATAGGGGCAGGAACATGGATCTACAAACTAACCCCGGTGCCACGGCAGATCGAAGAGCGAAAGTTATCGCATGGGCGTGGCTGCTTGTGCCGTTCTTCTATTGGTTTTTGTTGGCCATTAGCGAATGGCCTTTCCTTATGACTAGACTCGACCTGACCTTTTTTTCAACAGTCAGATTGGCCACTACATAACGGAGTTCATGTCAAAGGCGTGGCTTGTTGGAGCGATTGCATTGACCATCGAGATTCCCTTGCATCATCATGCTCGCTTCTCCTTCAATCAGCAAGTTGGCGGGTCGATAGCTGACACAGCCAAAGACGCCATAACTCGTTTTAGTGATAGCGCAGCCGATAAAATCGTTAAAGCTGTGGTTCCAGATACAGCTATCGAGGCCCTGAAAGGCCTTCATGCTTTGTATCACCTAGATGTTGAACACGTCGCCGAAATCGGCCTCTCTCTAGATGGGGAAGCGGCCACAGCCACCACCATAGAAAAGATTGCAATTGAAAACCTAGACAAGCTTAAGCCGCTAACTCTCCAGTATGCCCAACCCATTGATGGCGTAGCGACCTCAATAAACGAGATTGGAGTCCCCGATGGTGATGACGAATCTCCAGTCAATGTTGACATGACGGCTGGTGGCCGCTCAAATATCAAGTCCGTCCATCCGAATTATGTGGGCAACCTTCCTCTTACTATTAGGTTCTCGCCAAAATTTCTTACGAGGAAGTTTACTTTTATTATAACGCTACCCGCTGACGTAGACGCACGATGCGTTGCGCCGCCTCCGTACTTGCCGGTGCCGTCGAATCGAGACGAGAACGATCCGCTGCTCGCACCGCATGGATTGGCGAAGAGAACGATTAAGTTCGAGATTCCGCTCGTGCCTCATACGCTGATTTCAATCGTATTCGAGCGCGTTGGGGTAACCATGCCATTGGAAAAAGAAGAAATTCCAATTGCCACCGCAATTGTGGACACTCCGACCGAGGAATAAGCGTCAAAAATCGATCAAGTCGTCGCTAAACGATACCTCCCCTGATTCTCTCGATTGGCTGCTGCTCAGCTGTAATAAACATGCGCGAACTATCACCTTTGCGCAGTTGCGGACTTCGCTTCAACACGGTATTTCATTGGTACTTTAGTTTTGCCGTTTCACATCCCATCGGAGGTCTACCAGGACACAATATCGGGCCGCATCGGCGGCAGGCGTTGCACACCTGGACGTGCAGAGCTACTACGTAATATCCAGAAAAACGACTCGCGCAGTGCCTACAGGCACGGCGGTTGTTGCCTCGTCAGAGGCATAGAAACTGCCCTTGCGCCCCTTCGGGGCGGCGGTCAGGCCCAAGAGGCTTGTCCCCGGCATCAACACTAAACAGAAAGGGCCACCTCGTGGCCACGTGTTTGAAGTTCGAGCTGACCAAGCTGTGCCGACGAAACCGGGATGGCAGCAAGGCGACGCAAGCCGGCCGCTTGCAGATGCTGCGCCAGGTCGCGGATGAATTGAAGGCTTTGGGGTTCGGGCGGATGGGCGCACGGTCGCTGAAGCCCAAGCACGTCGATGCCCTGGTGCATCAATGGCAGATCGAAGGTCTTGCCGCTGGCACACGCAAGAACCGCATGGCGACCCTGCGCTGGTGGGCTGAAAGGGTCGGCAAGCCAGCCGTCATCGCCCGCGATAATGCCGTCTATGGCATTGAGGCTCGCGAGTTCGTCGCCAAGGGCTCAAAGGCTATCGAGGCAACGCGGGATGCCCTCGCCAGTGTCGAAGACACCCATATCCGCCTCGCACTACGTCTACAGGCCGCTTTCGGCCTACGTCGCGAAGAGGCACTGAAATTCCGTGTCGTCTACGCCGACCAGGGCGACCATATCCGGCTGCGTGGAAGCTGGTGCAAGGGCGGTCGCGCCCGCACTGTACCTGTGCGGACGCCGAGGCAACGTGCACTGCTAGCCGAAACGCAGCGCGTTGTTGGCGATGGATCGCTAATTCCCTCGCATCTGCGCTACGTCGACCAGCTCCAGCGGTTCAAATTCGCAACTAGCAAGGCCGGGATCTCCAAGACCCACGGCTTGCGACATCACTATGCGCAGTGGCGGTATCGCAACCTGACGGGCTGGAACGCACCAGCAGCCGGGGGGCCGGGCGTGCGGCAGCTTTCGCCCGAACAACGCGTCGTCGATCGGCGCGCACGCTTGCAAATCTCCGCCGAACTCGGCCACGGCCGCGAACAAATCACCACTGTATACCTGGGGCGGTAAGGCGATGGCTCGGAAGTCATACCGCAGCTACGGGCAGGCCGGCGATGTCGGCCCCTTCGCAGCCACCGTCGCCGCCCTGTGCATCGGCTTGGCTTTCGCCTCACCCTTGCTGCTCGCGGCTGTGGGGTTCATACGCCTGTGGCAATGGTTTGCGGGTTAGGAAATGAAGTGGAGCCCGAGCTTGATAGAACTTCGCTGGAACTGCCGACGCAGTATGACAACAGATTGCGCCAGGTGCGGAAGGGCACTTGGCACACGGAAGAATATACCTGCGCCCTCAGGATACTTGCGGCTGCCTCAGCGTCGCATTGACAACTATCGACCTTGACGCGCTGGACTACGACTAGCTGCCGCCGACCGCCGCTATGAAGTGGCTATCCGCATCCTAGTTCTTTTTGTCCAGAAGGAATTGCGCCAAAACCATCGTCTTCTATATGAAAAACGGCTGCCTCGCTGCCCGGGGCCTCCGGCCAGCGTTCTTTCACCAAGGGGCGCAGTTGAATCGGACTATCGACCTTGACGCGCTGGACTACGACTAGCTGCCGCCGACCGCCGCTATGAAGTGGCTATCCGCATCCTAGTTCTTTTGTCCAGAAGGAATTGCGCCAAAACCATCGTCTTCTGTATGAAAAACGGCTGCCTCGCTGCCCGGGGCCTCCGGCCAGCGTTCTTTCACCAAGGGGCGCAGTTGAATCGGAATAGACACCTCATGATCTCCAGTGTGGATCATGTAGTCGCGGAGGTTGGGCAAGGGAACTCTGCTTCGGTCATCTATAGACCATGTGACCATGAAGCCCACAGGAAAATACTTCAAGCACGAAAACAGAATCGGCTTAGTGCGGAAAAAGTCGGGTTGTAAGCTCGCGAGTCGCAACTGCACCTGTGTTCGGTGCGGATAAGCCCAGACGTATACGTCGATCTCATCAGGTATCGGTTCAGCTGGATCCAGAAAGTACCTAGACGCTACCTGCCATATCGGAGAATGGGGGCGTCGTGCAACGCCGATGGCTAGCAGGTGGCCTACTACTGCTCTTACCAAACGTCCGGGGTTGGCAGGTATTTGAACTGTTGTGGGCAGCGCGAGCGATGATTTAAGGGTCTCTGAAACTGCATTTGAAAAACGAATCAGCTCTTTGTCGTAGCGTCGGCCAAGTAGGTCGTTATTACATTTTGCACAAAGAGTTCGAAAGTGAACGCCTCCCGGCATGTAGCGTCGATTGCGGTTTTTACGGATAGGCCCTGCGCCCAACAGCTCAACAATCCGCATGAGTTCAACCTGCTTAACTAACAACGTACCCTTGGGAGGAACGTGATCCTCAGTGAGTGGCCCGAACTCGTCGCAAATATTGCAGTGACCGACCCGTGCCCCCCTCGTGTTGACTCGGCCGCGCATATCTTGCATTTCGTTACCCGCTCGCAAATATGGCTCCGACAAGCCTAGCTTAAAATTGGCATCGACGTCGGCACCGCAGCCCCGGCCAGCAGGGGGCGTCACTTCAATAGCTCCGTCTTGGCCAGAGACAACCCCTCCTTTTTCTCTCTGAATCGTCGTCAACTGTCTGATAGAGCCGAAAGTATTGAACGCGCCGAGGCTCGGCGCATACATCCTCCGAGAACCCGACAAGTACAATCAAGAGCAGTCGATTCTTCTGCGCCAGCGGCGCAATCGACTTAGAAGAAGTGGCGCAGAAACGCACCGAGTCTCGGTGCGTTAAGCCCTCTGCGCCCCCTGCAGCCTCCGATGACAACATGCGCCAGCGGCGCGCATCGGCGGCAGCAGAAGGAAGATCGCCAGCGCGCCGAAGCTCGGCGCGCTCTATTGCCGATCTAGTGCTTTGTCTTGCTGCGGGTAGCCGTACGCTGGCGCGCGCCAGCGGCACCCGCTGCCTTGGCGTCGCCTTCCTTGTCGGCGTCGGTTCGCTCGACAGGCTCCCAGCCGCCCATGCCCATCAACACGCGGTCGGCGTGTTTCACGGTGTTTACGTGGCCGTAGTGGTCTTCAATCATCTTGACCGATGTGCCCATCTGTTCGGCGAGGAAATATACGTCCACCCCTTCGCTAAGGCGGAACGTCGCATAGGTATGGCGGAAGCAGTAGGTTGAGCGTGGAACGCCGTTCGTGCCATCACGAAGGCCCGCTTCAACCAAGACGCTCTCAATCATGTTCTTGTAGATAGTCGTTGCCGGTTTGCCGGTGATCGTGGTGAACACCCGGTTGTCCGGCTCAGCCGCCTTGGAAAGGGCGCGGATGCGTTCGAGGTAGTCGAGCACGCTCTTCGGTGCGACAAGGTTCCGGGACTTGCCCTTGCCCTGAACGAACAGCACGACAATCTCGCGGCCTTCACGGTCCTTCGCGGGTTTGACGTCGCGCCAGCGCAGGTTCTTCGCCTCTGACGGCCTCATGCCGGTATTGCACATGATCAGAATGAAGTTGTAGGCGACTGTGCGATACCAAGTGCTCGATGGCTTGCTCGCCTTGGCGACCCAAGCCCGGCCTACCGTATGCAGTTTCCGGTACTCCTCAAGCGTGAACTCGTCGCGCCGCATGGTCTTGAGCTTCGGCTTCTTCTCGAAGCTCAGGTTTGCCGGGACGTAACGCTTCTTGATGGCAAACGTCATGACCCCGAGGAACACGGACATTTCAAAGCGGATCGTGGAGTCGCTGATGCGCTTGTCGCGGAGGCGGCCAACGCCGTTCTCGCGACGCCAGCCGGGATAATTCTCCCAGGTTTCCTGGCCAATCAGGTGAATTTGCGTCGACCCAACATAGGCTTGCAGCGGCCGGTCGATCACTGTGCGTAGCTTGCGAGGGCGGTCTTTACTGATCTCACCACGCAAAGCCTTCACTTCCTGCTCCGCCAGGAACTCTTTAGCGACAGCCGAAAACGGTCGGTTGAACACGGGAACGCCATGCTTGAGGCTAAACCTCACCTCGGAATAGTGCTCCATCGCCTTGTCGCGCGCGGCTTCAATGCTCTCGGTTCTAAGGGAAAAGATCTTGTAGCGATCTTCCTTCGGGAGCTTCACCCGGCAGTACCACTTCCGGTGCTGCACATCCGAGCGGCGGAAGATCACGAGGCCCGAGTGAACCTCCTGTTTGTCGATGACGAAGGCCATTTGTTCCCCTTTCTGTGCAGATTCCGTGCAGAGCGGCGTCGTAAGTTCTTGATCGGCCGTTGCTGTGTTGGACTTGTGTAGGGGATTGTAGCAGAAAAATACGTTTAAAAATAACTATTTAGGATTAGTGCGTCATCCCAGCGAAAGCTGGAATCCAGCTTTTCGGGCCTGAAGGCAACGGCTGGATCCCAGCTTTCGCTGGGATGACGGCTTCGTAGAAGATCGACGGCTTCGTCGGGAATTGCGGGAGGCGGAAAAAAATCGCCCGGCGCGAGAACGAATGGGCCTCCATCGTACCAGTCCCATGCCCGCCCGTGCAGTCTGGTCGTGAAATACCCCGCTGCTATGATCGGCCGCATGACGACCGCTTTCGAACGCCCGCTGCACCTGCTTGCGCCGACCCGCTTCGCCTACCTCATGGGCCTGTACGCGGAGAACTATCAACGCCTCGTGCGGCTGTTCAGGCCGCACCGCCTCGCGCCCGGCACGTATCTTTCCTCGATCGACGACGGCCTCGACGTGCGGCTCGACCTGATCGAGCAGCATCGCTACACCGTCGAGCTGCGCCTGAACTACTGCATGACCGATCCCGACACCGGCGAGCTGTCGCCGTCGGCGTGGCTGCGCCTGTACCAGGATGCGCACCTGGCCGAGGCCACGCACTGCCACCCGGGGCGCCACCTCATCGACGTGCTCGGCCCGTATCCGCCGACCCAGACCGTGTTCGCGCACCGCCTGCAGATGAATACGTTCCTGACGCGCTGGCTCGAATATCTCGGCGAGCAGGGACATTCGGTCGGCACCTTGCGGCGCGTGCATTCGGATCTGCGCGCCAACGCCTGAGCCTTGTTTCGCGCCGGCGCGCCCCCAAAGGCTTGATTCACCTTCGCTTGGGGGAGTACCGATGAAACGCGCGCAATACGCAGAACGCGGCCCGGTGCCGCAGGACGTGGTCGAAGCCGTCGATGCCGAACTGCCGCCGCCCGGGCCCGGGCAGGCGCTCGTCGCGGTGCTCGCGGCGCCGATCAATCCTTCGGACCTGCTGCAGCTGACCGGTCAATACGGCATCCTGCCGCCGCTGCCGGCGACGCCCGGCAACGAAGGCGTCGGGCGCGTCCTCGCGCTCGGTCCCCATGTGGAAAATGTGCACGTCGGCCAGGTCGTGCTGTTGCCGGCGGGATCGGGCACGTGGACGACGCAGATGATCGCCGACGCGGCGAGCCTTTTGCCGCTGCCGTCCGAGGCCGATCCGCGGCAGCTGTCGATGCTCACGGTCAATCCGCCGACGGCGTGGCTGCTGCTCACCGAAATCGTCGATCTCGAACCCGGCGACTGGGTCATCCAGAACGCCGCGAATTCCGCGGTCGGCGGCTATCTCGTGCAGATCGCGAAGCACCGCGGACTCAAGCTCATCAACGTCGTGCGGCGCGAATCGGCGGTAGCGGCGGTGAAGGAGCTCGGCGCCGAATACGTGCTCGTCGACGGCGAAGACCTGCCCAGGCGCGTCAAGGAAATCACCGGCGGCGCGAAGGTCGCGCTCGGCATCGACGCGGTCGGCGGCGCCGCGACCGAGCGTCTCGCGCACTGCGTCGGCCGCGGCGCGACGGTCGTCAACTACGGCGCGATGAGCGGCGAGGCGTGCCATGCGTCGCCGGCGGACATCATCTTCCGCGACGTTCGCCTGCGCGGATTCTGGGTCAGCGCGTGGTACGGCGCGGCGACGCCGCAGCGCAAGATCGAAGTGCTCGGCAAGATCGCGCAGCTGATCGCGAGCGGCGAGCTGTCGGCGAAAGTGCAGGCGACCTATCCGATCGAACGGATCAAGGAAGCGGTTGCCGCCGCGGCGGCGGGCGAGCGCGACGGCAAGATATTGCTGGTGCCTTGAGGGATTGCGCAAACCCGGCTTGCGCCGGGTTTGCGGATAAAGCGAGAAGTGCAGAAAGAGACAAAGTTTTTCGGTTCGGGATACGGAAAACAAAAAGCCCGCCTTGCGGCGGGCTTCGACATACCGGATAAAAAAACCCGCCTTGCGGCGGGCTTCGACGTACCGGATAAAGAAAAAGCCCGCCTTGCGGCGGGCTTCAACGTACCGGATAAAAAAACCCGCCTTGCGGCGGGTTTCTAATTGGCGGAGTGGACGGGACTCGAACCCGCGACCCTCGGCGTGACAGGCCGATATTCTAACCGACTGAACTACCACTCCATGAAACGTTGCTCCGTCTTTCACTCAGAGCGGCTGCTGTGCAGCTTTATTTGGCGTCCCCACGGGGATTCGAACCCCGGTCGCTACCGTGAAAGGGTAATGTCCTAGGCCTCTAGACGATGGGGACGTTGAACCTCTTTATACTTGTTCGTTGATCTTGGTGGAGCCAGTCGGGATCGAACCGACGACCTCTACAATGCCATTGTAGCGCTCTCCCAGCTGAGCTATGGCCCCCTCGCGAGAGAGGCGGAATTCTAGGGAGGGCATACGAGGTCGTCAATACCTTTCGCGAAATATTTTTGACATCACGCGCCGCGGCCGGCCGCGCGAGCGATGTGCTTGTGCGTTTCACCGCGCGCACGCTATTAACGTGTCATGCACGGCATCGGATTCCTCCAGGACCTCGCGGTCATCATGGTCGTCGCGGGTCTGACGACCATCGTTTTCCATCGGCTGCGTCAGCCGGTGGTGCTCGGCTACATCCTCGCGGGCGTGCTGATCGGCCCGCACACGCCGCCTTTCGCGCTGATCACGAACGAGGAAACGATCAAGAGCATCGCCGATCTCGGCGTCGTGCTGCTGATGTTCTCGCTGGGCCTCGAATTCAGCCTGCGGCGGCTGCGCGAAGTCGGCGTCGCCGCGCTCGTGGCGACCGGCGTCGAAGTGATGCTGATGCTGTGGATCGGCTACGAACTCGGACGCTGGTTCGGCTGGCGCACGATGGACGCGCTGTTTCTCGGCTCGCTGATGGCCATCTCGTCGACGATGCTCGTCCTGCGCAGCATCGAGGACGCGCGGCGCCAGCGCGAACGCTTCGCGCGCCTGACCATCGGCATTCTGCTCGTCGAAGACGTGTTCGCGATCGTGCTGATCGCGGTGCTGTCGGGCATCGCGATCAGCGGCGCGATCGAACCGGGCCACGCGCTCGCGACGATCGGCAAGCTGAGTCTCTTCATCGTGGTCGGCCTCGTTCTGGGATTGCTGCTGCTGCCGCGCCTCGTCGATCACGTCGCGTCGTTCGGGCGTTCGGAGATGCTGCTCGTCACATCGCTCGGCATCTGTTTCGGCGTCAGCCTGCTCGCGGCCGAAACCGGCTTTTCGGTCGCGCTCGGCGCGTTCATTGGCGGCGCGATCGTCGCCGAGGCGAAGTCGGCGCGCCGCGTGGAGAAACTGATCGAACCGCTGCGCGACATGTTCGGCGCGCTGTTCTTCGTCGCGATCGGCCTCCTGATCGATCCGCGCATGCTCGTCGACTACGCGGTGCCGGTGATCCTCGTCGCGCTCGCGGTGATCGTCGGCAAGACGCTCGCCTGCACGTTCGGCGGCGTCATCGCCGGCAACGACGGCCACACGTCGCTGCGCGCGGGGCTCGGGCTCGCGCAGATCGGCGAGTTCTCGTTCGTCATCGCGGCGCTGGGCGTTTCCACCGGCGTGACGAGCGAATTTCTCTATCCGATCGCCGTGGCCGCGTCGGTGCTCACCGCGTTCGTCACGCCGTACCTGTCGCGCGCGTCCGACCGCATCGCCGACGGCGTGCGCGCGGCGATGCCGGGCAAGGTCAACGCGCTGATGAGCGCCTACGCGAACTGGATCGCGGGCCTGAAGCCCGTCGAGGAGAACGCGGCGATCGCCGCGATGCTGCGCCGCCTCGTCGTGCATATCGTCATCAACATGGCGCTCGTCGCGGCGGTGTTTCTCGGCGCCGCGTGGCTCAAGCCGCGCATCCTCGTCTGGCTGCCGCAATGGGCCGCGAGCGAAACGCTGCGCAGGAGCCTCTTGTGGTCGGCCGCGCTCGTCGTGTCGATGCCGATGCTGATCGCGGCCTATCGCAAGGCCGACGCGCTCGGCATGGTGCTCGCCGAACTCGGCATCCGCGAAGGCGCGGCCGGCGCGCGCACTTACGCGCTGCGGCGCGTGCTGGGCAAGATGATTCCGCTCGCGATGCTGGTGATTCTCGCGCTGCTCGTGATGGCGCTCGGTTCGGCGAT
The DNA here is from genome assembly GCF_025717065.2 of Tahibacter soli. Lineage (GTDB taxonomy): Bacteria > Pseudomonadota > Gammaproteobacteria > Xanthomonadales > Rhodanobacteraceae > Tahibacter > Tahibacter soli. The sequence goes on from NZ_JAOVZO020000021.1 coordinate 20,185, forward strand.
CCTGCCGTCGGCCGGCGTGCTGATACTCCTGCTCGCCGGCGCGCTCGCGCTCGCGGCGTTCCTGTGGCGCAGCTTCGTGCAGGTGCACGCGCGGCTGCAGACGACGCTGCGCGACGTCATGGATCCGTCAGGCAAGCCCGAGTCGCACCAGATCACCGACCACGGACACTAGCCTCGCGTGCACGCCCCGTCACGCACGAACCGCGCGGTGACGAAATCGACCAGCGCGCCGATCGCCGGCGACAGCTGGCGGCGGCTCGGATACACCGCGTAGACGCCGCCGACCGTGCGGCGATATTCCGGCATGACGTGCACGAGCCGTCCGGTTTCGAGATCGCGCTCGACGAGCATCGTCGGCACCAGCGCGATGCCGAGGCCCGCGCGCGCGCCGGCGGCGAGCGCGCGGGCCGCGTTCGCGGCGAAACGGCCGGCGACGCGCACCTCCTCGGTGCCGTGCGGCCCGTCGAGCCGCCATGTCGTACGGGTGCCGCCGGTCGGCATATTGATGCAGTCGTGCGCGGCGAGATCGGCGACGCGCACCGGCGTGCCGCGCGCGGCGAGATACGCCGGGCTCGCGACGAGCACCTTCTGCGCGTCGGCGAGCTTGCGCGCGACGAGGCTCGAATCGGGCATCGCGCCGGCGCGGAACGCGAGGTCGTAGCCTTCGCCGACGAGATCCACCGGGTCGTCGTCGAGCTTGAATTCGAGCGACAGGCGCGGATACGGCGCGAGGAATTCGGCGATGAAGTCGGGCGAGAAGTGCTCGAGGAAGTCGGCCGGCGCCGCGACGCGCAGCGTGCCGCGCGGTTCGTGGCTCGATTCGGCGAGATCGCGCCGCGCGAGTTCGATTTCCTCGACGCCGGCCGCGCTGCGGTCGAAAAACTCGCGGCCCGCCGTCGTCAGCGACAGCTTGCGCGTCGAGCGCTGCAACAGGCGCGTGCCGAGTTCCGATTCGAGCTGCTGCACGCGCCGGCTGACCGTATTGGACGGCAACCCGAGCCGCCGCGCCGCGCCGGCGAAACTGCCCGCGCGCACGGTGTGGACGAAAACCGCGACGCCGTTGAGATCGATCATCGATTGCTGCCATTCATGGACGACTGAAATCCGATTCTTCCAGCTACCGCCGCAATCGGCCAGTGCCTATCTTGGCGGCACACCGCCTCGGCGCCGGCGCCATGGCTTTCTTCGAACCCCACCGGCCGCGTTTCGCGCGGCACGGTTTCCATTGCCCGAGGATTCCATGAGCACTTTGCTGCATATCGATTCGAGCGCGCGCCGCACCGGTTCCGTGTCGCGCCGCCTGACCGCGCGCTTCGTCGAGGAATGGCGCCGCCGCCATCCGGACGGCCGCGTGATCGAGCGCGATCTTGCGCTCGACGCGCCGCCGCACGTCGACGAGGCGATCATCGGCGCGTACTTCACGCCGGACGACGCGCGCAGCGACGCGCAGCGCGCGACGCTCGCGCAGTCCGACGCGCTCGTCGACGAACTGCTCGCCGCCGACACGATCGTGATCGGCGCGCCGATGTACAACTTCGCGCTGCCGTCGTCGCTCAAGGCCTGGATCGATCACGTCGTGCGCGTCGGCCGCACGTTTTCCTACGGCGCCGGCGGCCCGCAGGGTCTCGTCCGGGGCAAGCGCGTCGTGGTGATCCTGTCGCGCGGCGGCGTGTACTCCGACGGACCCGCGCAGGCGATGGATTTCCAGACCGGCTACCTGCGCGGCGTGCTCGGATTCATCGGCATCGCCGACGTGGAATTCGTCGCGGCCGAAGGCGTCGCGCATGGCGAAGAGAATGCGCGCGAGGCGATCGCGAAGGCGGAGGATCAACTGCTGGCCGCAGCGTGACGGGCCTGCGGCAAGTCGACGCAGAAAGGTTGAGCATGGCGCCGCGCCCACTACCATGGCGGGCATGCCAGACAAGAATCGTCGAGCCATGCCGCCAGTTTCGCGTTGGTCGTTTGCCGGTTTCGCCTTCGCCGTCGCAGTGCTTTTGCCGGCAGCCAAGGCGCGCGCCGACGACGACATGATCGAACGCCTCGCCGCGTGCGCCGCCTGCCACGGCGCGCGCGGCGAAGGCGCGCCCGGTGCCGAGTACTACCCGCATCTGGCCGGCAAGCCCGCCGGCTACCTGCTCGAACAATTGCAGGGTTTTCGCGACGGGCGCCGCCAGAGCCCGCAGATGACGTGGCTCGTGCAGTTCATGGACGACGCGTGGATGCGGGAAATCGCCGCGTTCTACGCCGCGCAGCCGCCGCGCACGCGCGCCGCCGATACCGGCGCCGCCGCGTTGACCGCCGACCTGCGCGCGCGCGCCGAAACGCTCGTGCGCGACGGCGACAAGGCCGCCGGCGTGCCCGCCTGCGCCGCGTGCCACGGCGCCGATCTCGCGGGCGTCGAGCCCGGCGTACCGGCGCTCGTCGGCCTGCCGGCCGACTACGTCATCGCGCAGCTCGGCGGCTGGCGCGAAGGCGTGCGCCGCGGCGTCGCGCCCGACTGCATGGCCGACGTCGCGAACAAACTGACGCCCGATCACATCCGCGCGGTGGCCGTCTGGCTGTCGCAGCAGTCGCACGACGACGGCCGGCGTCCGGCACCCGCCGGCAGCGTGGTATCGCCGGTGGCCTGCGGCGGCCTTGCGCACGCGGCGGTGACGCCGTGAGCCGCGCGTCGCGCTGGATCACGCGCGCGTTCGTCGCGACGCCGTTCGTACTGCTCGCGCTCGCCGTCGGCGGCGCGCTGTTCGGCCTGCAGGGCGGCTTCGCGCCGTACGCGGTGCCGCCGGCCGGAACCGGCGGCGAACGCGTCGACGCCGACGCCGCGACGATCGCGCGCGGCGAATACCTCGCGCGCCTCGGCAACTGCGCGACGTGCCACACGACGCGCGGCGGCACGCCGCTCGCCGGCGGGCGCGCGTTCGTCACCGACTACGGCACGATCCACAGCACGAACCTGACGCCCGATGTCGCGACCGGCCTCGGCGAATGGTCGCGCGACGAATTCCGCCACGCGATGCGCCACGGCGTCAGCCGGCATGGCGTGCTTTATCCCGTTTTTCCGTATGCGAACTTTGCCGCATTGACCGACGTCGACCTCGACGCGCTGTTCGCGTACCTGCGCTCGCTCGCGCCGGCGGTCGCCGCGGCGCCGCCGAACCGCCTCGAGTTTCCCGCGAGCTGGCGCGGCGCGCTCGTCGGCTGGCGCATGCTGACGTACCGGCCCGCGCCGTTCGCGGACGATCCGAAGCAGTCGCCGCAGTGGAACCGCGGCCGTTATCTCGTCGACGGTCTCGGCCACTGCGCGATGTGTCACGGCGAACGCGGCATGCTCGGCTCGCTGCCGCGCGAGGGCTATCTTGCCGGCGGACGCATTCCGGGCCTCGGCTGGTATGCGCCGCCGCTCGACGAGCGCCAGCTCGCGCGCTTCGACGTCGAACAGCTCGCCGGCTATCTGCGCTCGGGCGTATCCGAACGCGGCGCCGCGTACGGGCCGATGGCCGAAGTGGTGTATTCGAGCCTGAAGCACCTGACCGACGCCGACGCGACCGCGATGGCGACGTATCTCAAATCGATCCCGGCGCATCCGCTGCCGCGCGCGAACACGCTCGCCGCGCCGCTCGGCGCGACCGCCGCCGGCAACGGCCGCCGGCTGTACGAGGAACACTGCGCCGACTGCCACGGCCGCGACGGCCGCGGGCGCGGCCTCGACCATCCGCCGCTCGACCGCGCGGTGTCGCTGACGGCGCCCGATCCGATCAATGCCGTGCGCATCGTGCTGTACGGCGCGGTGCCGCCGACGACCGCACGGAACCCGCGACCGCATTCGATGCCGCCGTTCGCGCAGAAGCTCGCCAGCGCCGACATCGCCGCGGTCGTGAGCTACGCGCGCGCCGCCTGGGGCAGCCAGCCGATTCCGGTATCCTCCGACGACGTGCAGCGGCTGCACGGCATCGTCCTCGATTGAATGACCGCGTAAACTCATGAACGCCGACGTCTCGATCAGCCTTGCTTTCATCCTGTTCTTTCCGTGGTTCGCGATCTTGGGCGGCCTGTTCGCGTTCTTTCCGCGCACGCCGCGCGGACCGGCGCGGCGCGTGTTCGACGTCGCCACGCTCGCCGCGGCGGCGGCGCTGTCGATCTGGGCGATGCGCTGGGGCTACCTCAACGCCGACGCGAACGCCGGCAACATGTGGAAACAAATACTCGCGACGTTGACCGCCTACGGCATGTTTCTCGCGGTGCTCGCGATCGCGCTGCCGCTGCGGCGTCTGCTGCTGAAAAAGGCGTAGCGATGGCGGCCGGCGCGGGCGACTGGCGACGCGCGCTGGCCGAGGCCCGCGCGTGCACGCACTGCGCGTCCGTGCTGCCGCTCGAACCGAAGCCGATCCTGCAGGTCGATCCGCACGCGCGCATCCTCATCGCGGGACAAGCGCCGGGCCGGCGCGCGCACGATGCCGGCATTCCGTTCGACGATGCGAGCGGCGATCGCCTGCGCGCCTGGCTCGGCGTCGATCGCGACACGTTCTACGACGCGCGGCGCATCGCGATCGTGCCGATGGGCCTGTGCTTTCCCGGCACCGCGAAAGGCGGCGACCTGCCGCCGCTCGCCGCGTGCGCGCCGCTGTGGCGCACGCGATTGCTGAATCTGATGCCGGAGATTCAACTGACGCTCGTGATCGGCCGCTACGCGCAGGCGTGGCATCTGCCCGAAGCCGGCGACGTGACCGCCGCGGTGACCGGCTGGCGCGCGCACTGGCCGGCCGTCGTGCCGCTGCCGCATCCGAGTCCGCGCAACCAGGCGTGGCTCAAGCGCAATCCGTGGTTCGCGGCCGACCTCCTGCCGCGATTGCGCGAACGCGTCGCCGAGCTCGTCGGCTGACGCGATTGCCGCTTTCGCCGCGATGCTGCGTAACCGGTCGCATCACAGGCGGAAAACGAAGGGAGTCATCATGCGCATCCACCTCCTGCCGGCGCTCGCCGCGCTGGCCGCCGCGACCGCGGTCCGTGCCGGTCCCGGCGATTTTGACCCGGCGTTCGGCGCGAACGGCAAGACCGCCGTCGCGTTCGACCAGCCGGGCGGCAACCGCGCCGACCGCGCGATCGCGACGATTCCGCTGGCCGGCGGCGGGCTGCTCGTCGTCGGCAGCGTCGAGCCGCGCGTCAACGCGCACGACATCGTCGGCTTCGCGCGCCTGTTGCCGAACGGCCAGCGCGATACGACGTTCGGCACCGACGGCAAGGTCGTGCAGGAAACGGTGTTCGAGCGCATCGTCGACGCGGGCGTCGACAACGACGGCCGCATCTTCGTCGGCGGGCAGTTTCGCGACCCGAACGGCGGCGATCTCGAATTCGGCGTCATGCGCTACACCGCCGCGGGCCAGCCGGACCTCGGCTACGGCTTCTTCGGCCTCGCGGTTGCCGGCTTCGAACGCGGCGGCAACAACAACGACGCGCTGTCGGCGATTCGCGTGAGCTTCGGCGGCGAGGTGTTCGCCGTCGGCAGCGTCAAGATCGGCGCGGCGGCCGACGTCGACTTCGGCGTCGCGAACTTCGACGTCAACGGTGCGCTCGACACGAGCTTCAGCGACGACGGACTGCTCACGATCGCGTTCGACCTCGACGGCGCGGCCGCGCCCGACGACGCGCTCGCGCTCAGCGAATGGAACCCCAACACCATGCGCGTGGCCGGCACCGCGCTGCGCGCCGACGGCACGCGCGTCGTCGCGGTCGCGTCGTTCCTCACGAGCACCGGCATCCTGACGCCGGCGTTCTGCAGCGACACGTCGTGCCAGGGCGTACAGGGATCGCTCGTGGCGGGGCCGGGCAAGCGCACCTTCAAGTTCGACCCGACGGTCGCGAGCACCGACTTCGTCACCGGCGGCGCGCTGCAGACCGGTACGGGCGGCGGCTTCGCGGTCGTCGGCACCTCGACGACGACGGGATCGGTTGCGGTGCGCGGCGCGATCGGCGTGATGACGCAGAGCGGCCTGCTGCTGCCGCGCGCCGGCGACCCGCGGTTCGGCCGTGCGCTGATCGACCTCGGCAACCCGACGGTGCCGACGTCGGTCGTGCACCGGTTCGGCGACGCGCACTGGATCGTCGCGGGCTACCTCGGCGCGTCGCCTGCCATGGTCGGCTTCGCCGGCTACTTCGACGCGAACGTCGAGGCGGATACGAGCTTCACGATGTCGAGCCTCGGCGGCCCGCCGCTGCCGTCGGCGTACCAGCTCATCGAGTTTCCGCGCCAGAACGCCGCGCAGCCGGTGGAGACGTATCCGGCATCGCTCGCGATCGATACCGAGCAGCGCATCGTCGGCGCCGGCTCGCGGCTTTGGGCGCGGTCGACGGGGATCGAAGACACCGACTACGCGGTGTTCCGTCTCGACGACAGCGATGCGATCTTCGCGGACGGGTTCGAGTGACGCGTCAGTCGTAGTACTGCGTCAGCAGCACGCGCGGCGTGTAGCGGCGCTCGCGTGTCGACATCGTGTCGGGCGCGCCGGCCGGCGGTTCGCCGCGATCGAACACGCGGATGCCGTAGGCGCCGGCCGCGCGATTGCCCCACCAGACGTAGACGTCGTTCTCGTCGACGACCACGCGCGTGTCGGGCGGCAGACGATCGACGATGCGCGGCTGCGAATTCCGCAGCGCGCGCAGTTCGCGACGCAACTCGTGCGTGACGCGCGGCGGCGCCGCGGCGACCTGTGCGCGCGCCGCCGAGGCGAACTCGACGAGGGCGGCTTCTTCGATGTCCGCGGCCCGCAGCGACTGCGTCATGCCCCACAGATACGGCGGCGGCAGCGCGAACGGGACGAACCACAGCGCGACGAGTACCGTGAGCGCGATGACATAGCGCGGATGCACGCGGCGTTGCACGGTGCGTACGACGAGCGCCAGCCCGAACACGATCGTGCCGAGCGTACCGACGGCGATCGCGAAGGCGGCGACGACGAACAGCAGCATCAGATCGCCGTCGAACCGCCAGCCGGCGACGAAGGCGACGGCATAGGCGAACAGACGTGCCGCGAGCACGAGCGTCGCAAGCACCAGTGCGTTCGCCGCGACGCGTGTCATCGGATAGTTTTCGTCGGTCATCGCCCGATACTAGCGAGCCGGACGTGACGACGCTCGCGCCGCGCACTCATGAAGAAACGGAATGTGCTTAGCGCGACGACGCTCGCGCGCGCTTTCGCCGATCCGCGCCGAAGCCGCGCCGCCACGCCGAATGTCACGCGACACGACGCGCGACGCGTCATGCCGGGCCCGCCCTCGAGGCGCGCGGGACTTAACCGGTGCCTAACGGCGCGCCGCCAATGATCGAAGCCGACAGCCATCCTTCGTTCGGAGATTCGCGATGCTCACCTCGACGCTGCACGAACCTTCCTCCGTCTACGCCACGCGCACCGTATCGGCTTCGGCGCCGCGCGAGTTTCCCGGTCTGCGCCAGATCGTGCGCGAAGTCGAAACGGCCTGGGGACTGCGCGAGACGACCGAAGTCGTCCGCGCGCTCAACGCGCGCATGCCGGCGCTGATCGAACGCTACCGGCCGCAGCTGCCGGGCTGGGCGAATGGCGTCGACACGCACGCCGCGTCGTACCGGCGCATCGAACTGCATCACTGCCCGCTGCACGGATTCCAGATTCTCGCGATGGTCTGGGGACCGGGGCAGGGCACGCCGGTGCACGACCATCGCGACCAGTGGGGCATCGAATCGGTGTGGCAGGGCGAACTCGACGTCGTCGACTTTGCCGTGAAAGGATCGGCCGGCGATCTCGTGCGGCTCGAACCGAGCAACGTCTCGCGCCTGTCGACGGGCCGCTCGCTCGGCTTCACGCCGGAGCAGGGCCTGCATCTGTGCCGCAATCCGTCGCATCGCAACGCGACGATTTCGCTGCACATCTACGCGCGGGCGCTCGATGCGTTCAACCAGTACGTCGACATCGGCGACGGGTGGTACGAACGACGCGAGTACGTGCCGTCGCAACAGCATTCGCAGTGACCTCGGCAACGACGCGCGCGGGCGCCGTCGTATGATCGCCGCATGCCCGAACGCCTGTTCGTCCAGCTCGACGACGACCCGACCGCCGGCCCGCAGTCCGGCACGGGCGGCGCGTTCCGCGCGTTCGCCTTCGCGCCGGCATTGCGCGGGCACGTCGCGAGCGTCATGGCGTATCGCGAAGCGTTCGCGGCCGGGCACGAGGTCTGCGAACGCGTGCTGCCGGACGGCGCGGTGCGCCTCGCGTTCAATCTCGGCGACGCGCCGGGTGTCGGCGACGACGTCGGCCATGCGATCGAAGCGATCGGCGCGTCGACCGCGCCGGCGCTCGTGCGGCTGCGCGGTCGCATCCACGGACTCACCGTAACACTGCAACCCGGCGCCGCCGCGGCGCTGCTCGGTCTGCCCGCCGGCGAAATCGCCGGCGGCGCGGTGCATCTCGACGACGTCTGGGGACGTGCCGGTTCCGCGCTGCTCGAACGTCTCGCCGCCGCGCGCGACGACGCGGCGCGCGCGGCGCTCGTCATGGCCGAGCTCGAACGGCGTCTCGCGCATGCCGGCGCCGTCGCGCCGCCGGTCGCCGCGCACGCGGCGCGGCTGATCGCCGCCTCGCGGGGTCGCATGACGGTGCGCGAGGTCGCCGCGACGCTCGGCGTCGGCGAGCGTCGCCTGCAGCAGCTGTTCCATGCGCAGGTCGGCCTTTCGCCGCGCGCGTGGAGCCGCCTCGCGCGGCTGCGCGCGTGCCTGCGTGCGCTGCGCGAGTCGCCGGCGCCGCGCTGGGCCGACGTCGCCGTCGATGGCGGCTTCTACGACCAGTCGCACCTCGTCAACGAATTCCGCGCGCTGTGCGGCATGACGCCGACCGAATATCTCGGCAGCGTTGCGGGTTCTTCCAATACGTAGCGCCGCCGCCGCGCTACCGTCGTCGCACGACTCGACGGGAGAACGCACGATGCAAGACGGCAACGACAAACCCCTGAAGGACTGCGTGGTCGTGGTCACCGGTGCGAGCCGCGGCGGCGGACGCGGCATCGCGCACGAACTCGGCGCGGCCGGCGCGACGGTCTACGTCACCGGCCGCAGCACGCGCGAGCGGCCGGCCGACACGTACGCGCGGATCCTCGCGCTGTCGGGAGAGACGACGCTGCCCGGCAGCATCGACGACACCGCCGACGAAGTGACGCGCGCCGGCGGTCGCGGCATCGCGGTGCGCTGCGACCACACGCGCGACGACGACGTCGCCGCGCTGTTCGACCGCGTGCGCCGCGACCACGGCCGCGTGGACCTGCTCGTAAACAACGCGTGGGGCGGGCACGAGGTATTCGACGGCGTGTTCGTCGCGCCGTTCTGGGAGCGACCGCTCGATCAGTGGGACGCGATGATCGACCGCGGCGTGCGCAACCACTGGCTCGCGAGCCGGCATGCGGCGCCGCTGATGGTCGCCGCGAAGCGCGGCTTGATCGTCACGACAACGTTCTGGGACCGCGACCGCTACCTCGACGGCAACCTGATGTACGACCTGGCGAAGGCGGCGATGACGCGGCTCGCGTTCGGGATGGCGCAGGAACTGAAGCCGCACGGCGTGGCGTCGGTCGCGGTGTCGCCGGGGTGGATGCGGACGGAGTTCATTCTGGCGGGCTTCAAGACGGACGAGGCGCATTGGCACGAGGTGCCGGCGCTGGCGCGGACCGAGTCGCCGCGGTATCTCGGGCGGGCGGTTGCGGCGTTGGCGGGGGATGTGGAGGTGATCGCGAAGACGGGGAGGGTGGTGACGGTGGGGGAGCTGGCGCGCGAGTATGGGTTTACCGATGTCGATGGGCGGCAGCCGGTGGCGTTTGAGATGGGCACGGACGCGTAGGGGATAGCTTCGAAGAGTAGCCGCAGATTTGGCGAATCTTCTATCTTCTGACTTTGCTTCTCTCTACCTTCGTCCCGGCGGAGGCCGGATTACGCCGGCTCGGTTGCTGAAACGAGCAGTCGAGCAGCGAATGAGTCGAAGGTCAAATCAATCATATTTATCTCTTAGGAAAAATGTATATTAAATGCCATTGCCATCGACATAGTTTGAACACTACGAGTGCCGCAAAGTGAGTGTTGGATGTATCGGTAAACTATGGCGACTTCTTCCGCTTCTCCGCCTGCCTTGCCATCTGCCTCTGCCGTCTTGCTTGCTCGCGTGTGACCGGCAGTGGAAACTCATGAGCTGTCCTTTTCTCACCTGTAGCCGTCCAGCCGAAGCGTTCCATATCCCCTCTAGTCTGCCGTTCGATTTCTTCGTTCCAGTCTTCGAAGTCGACGAGAAGCAAGGCCTCGGATACATGCCCCCGGTGAGGTGCATGAAAGCCGAGGACAAGTGCTTGCTCTATGTTTGGTAGCCGAATTTTGAGTGAGCGCGCATACGCGAGCATGACCTCGGCCCGAACGTTCCTGTATTCATCGTCTGGAGCGCTGGCGGGCTGAGCCAAGGCGACGCCTGCATAGGCTAGCGCGTCTTTGTCCAGCAACGTTCGACATGCTGTCATCACTTCCCCGGCTTGGTAAGTTACGAGTTGTGAAACCATTTCTCCCAGAGCGCGTCGCTCAGCGCGTCGTGCAAGGGCCATGCTGCGGAGCGCACGCTCGGTATCCAAGCGCGAGGCGCCTCCAACCACATTTCCGTCGCGCCAAATCTCAGTAAAGTACTCGATCGTTTCGTCCCATAGGTAGCTAATCTTGTTTGCTGCTTTCGCACTCCGATATTGCGGCAGGCCTCGGAAAAACTTGTAGTTACTTTCATCGACCAAGATTCCGTCGGGTCTGCCCGCACTTGGTGGAATGAAGGTGTATTTACCATTCGCATCCAGTGTCGTTAGATAGTGGGCTAGAAGGTCTTCCTCGCCGGTCGCCAAGACTTGTGTGAGCGACATGGCCTCCTCCTTCCTTGCCAGATACTCAATAAAATCGCCAATCGTGTCGCGCTCAGACATGAGCACATGCAGTGCGACATCATCAAGCACATGCACGAATGGCGCATTGAGAGGCGCTCCATCGATTCGAAACTGCTGGTGGGGGGCATCACCATCGTGAGCGGACCCGCAAACCATTAGGCTTCCCGATCCACCACCGAAGAAGCGTTGACACCGTTTACGTGCGTTCAGAGCAACAACTACTCTATGTATGCGGATAGAAGCGTGGTCAGGAATCTCGACATCCAGTCGCTTCGAACAGCGGCTATCCGCGAATACGCGTCCTGGATGCTGTCGCAACCAACGCTCTGCGCCGGATATCTGCTTGACGGACTCTGCGACCGCTCGCTTCCACCATCGCTTCCAATCCAGGTCTTCCTTCCCGGTGTCCGGGTAAGCACACGACTTGTCCGAGAAGATAATGACGTCGTTGCCAAAAACGACGAGCAGATCGCAGAGTTCCTTGCCTTCGCCACGCTGCGCGAATCCTTTGTCTTGGTACGGGCTGGGATATGACCATAGCGACAGGAAACTACGTGAACAGAGTTTCGCGAGGACTTTTTCGGATGCGGTCGGCATTTCCAGTCCCTTGTTGGGGCCGAACGCAAATTCTAGTCCTATTCTGGAAGCGGCAACTTGGCCCATCCGAGGTTTTCGAAGAATTGCGGGGCGTCTGCAGGGATGTTTTGAGACAGTGTCCAGCGGCGTCCACGACCGAACCCACATCAGGACCGTCGAATTTCGCAGTTGACTTCAAGACAATCGGATTCTGAGAGTTTCGGAGCGAATCGCTCCGTGATTAAGGAGTAGCGATGTATACCTTCATTGTGCCATGGGACTGGACGGCGATCGGTAGCGTAGCCAGTGCCGCCGCGGCGATTGCCGCCCTCATCACGGCCTGGATCACGTTCCGTATCGGTCAACGAACGCTGGCTGTTGCTCGGAGATCGGCGGACGTTGCTGAACGAGCAGCGCAAACTTCAGAGCGCGTCGCCGCAGACATGGAAGGCAAGCGAAAGCGTCGCAGAATTGCTCACGCCCTCTCGGTCGCGAGGGAACTGGACGCGGCGCTGTTTCGGCTAAAGGGGGCTCGTGATGCGCTCGCTAGGAACGGTACCAATCCACGCAATGCGGTCGAAGACGCGCTTGACAAGCTTAAGATGATTTCGCTGCCAGCGCTCGAATCTGCGATGACCGAGATCGACCTTTTCGACTACACGGACGTTGTGAATCTGACTGCATCATGGAGCAACTGGGAGCGATTGCGCTTCATGTTTGGAACTGACTTTTCCCGCACGGTCGGTGACGCAAGCCGTGTTCTGGATTTCACGTCGATCTCGGTCAAGCAGCTCGTACAAAACTGGTTCTCGACCCGCGATGCGTTGGTCACGTCGGCTGGTATCGGGATGCTTCCCGGGATCTTCCTGTGCGTGGACGATACCCACACTAGCGGCACTTAATTCGGCGGTGATGTGTCGCAAGCACACGCCACCGCAGTCCACCACTTCACTTGATCTGTCCGTTCTGGCCTTGCGCGTCGGTCTGGTGATGGCGAGACAGAGCTATAGGAGCGCAGTTCCGGAGTTCCAAGTCCGGAAGTCCCTAACGACGTGTCGCGGCAGCCGCAAATCTCGCCGCATTTAGCGCAATACACATTGCTCGCTGCGGTCGTCGCAGTGTAGCCCCGTGCTCGGCCGGTCAAGGACTGCGCAAGTTCGCTGCGCGAATCCTTGACCGGCCTCCGCGCGGGGCTCCTGAAAGGTCGCCCACAGCGACCAATCGCTTGAGGGCCAAGCGCGAACGGCGCGGTGACAGCCGCGCCGTTCGCTTTCCACAAGCCACTTATTGGAGTGACTCATGGCCAAGCGCAATCCTACCTCCCGCAACGCCTCCACCCGCCAAATCCGCGTCGGCAAGATCTGCTACGCCGAAGGCGTGAACTTCGCCGCCTGCGACGTCCCGCACATCCGCCTCCTCGGCCACTGGCTCGCCGACGCCGGCTTCATGCCGGACGACGAAGTCACCGTCCGCATCCGCGACGGCTGCCTCGTTCTCACCCGCCGCTGATCGACGGCACGGCACCCGTCCCGCCCGGGGCGGGTGCCCCTCGAGTTCCGGACGGACAGCCATGAGCGCCGTTCCAGACGGCCATCACGGGCGTCCCCGACGTTGCCCGCGACGCATAGGCAACACGCGCGCAGTACGCGAGAATCCGGCGTCCTTCGTCTGCGGAAACGGTCATGCCGACGTTCGGTAAATCGCTGGCCTTCGCGTGCTTCGCATCGATCGCCTTTGCGGCGACGCCGTCGCATGCCGACGACGCCGCGTCGTTCCGGCCGTTGATCGAAGCGAGCGCCGAGCGTCTCGCGTTGGCCGAGGCGGTCGCGCAGAGCAAGTTCGCGCGCGCGGCGCCGGTGCTCGACGCGGCGCGCGAACGCCAGGTGCTCGACGCGGCGGCGCAGGAGGGCGCGACGATCGGTCTGCCTGACGCGTACGTGCGCCAGGTCGTCGGCGATCAGATCGAAGCGAACAAGCTCGTGCAGTACGCGCTGATCGCGCAGTGGCGTGCGACCGGCACGCTGCCGGCCACGGCGCCGCCGGATCTGGCGGCGACCGTCCGACCGCGGCTCGACCGGCTGCAGCGCGCCGTGCTCGAAGGCTTGCGCAATGTCGGCAGCCTGCGCGGCGCCAGCGACTGCGAAACACGCCGCGACGCGGCAGTCATGGCCTACGCGCAGGAGAAGGCGTCGACGCCGCTGCAGCAGACGGCGCTCGTGAGGTCGCTGGTGGGGGTTTGCCAGTTGTCCGGCGGACGCTGATCGCGCGGGGGACTGCCAAGGCCGGGTCAGGGCCTGCTCAGCGGGCGCGGAAAGGTTGACCGAACCGCGGCACGATGCCGGCGCGCGAGCACGCCGCTCCGCTGCCGATCACTGGAACCCGTTGCCGAAGATCGCATCGACCATCAGCCCGACATCGCTCATCAGCGCGCGGTCGAGCGCGCCGATGTCGTAGCGCGTGCCGCGGTAGAACACGACACCGTTCATCAGCTCATCGATAAGCGTCGCGTCGGGCGCGGCGGCTTCGCGCGCGAACGATGGCGGCGCGTCGATCGACGGCGGCAGTTCGCACGTCGCCTGCGGTACCGGTGCGCCGTACGCCCATTCGACCGGCGCGAGCGATTGCCGCGCCGGGTGCGCCGCGAGCAGTGCCGCATTACCCCAGTGCTTGTTGTTGCCGGTCGTGACGTCGGGTGCGTAGCCCCAGGCCGCGACGGCGTAGGGACCGGTGATCACGCTCGGTGCGCCGGGCTGCATCCAGCGGTCGAACGTCGACCAGTACGTCGCCGGCGGCACGCCGGTCGTCAGATCGGCCCAGCCGTTGTACGCGAGCACGTGGCCGATCTCGTGCAGCGCCACGCTCATCGCGTCGGTGCGGTTCGCCGGCACCGGCGCCGTGCGCGCGGCCGGCGCGGGATCGAACCACAGCTCGTTGCGCAGATACGCAAGACCGAACGTCACGGTGCCGTCGGGCGCCGCGCCGTTCGGGTCGGTGCCGGTGCGCAGCTCGTACGCGACGCCTTGCTCGTAGGTCGTGCGGCCGGCGATCGTGCCGATCGGCGACGACGCATTGCTCGTGCCGTTCGCGGTCGGCACGTTGCTCACGGCGACGCGCAGCTCGATCGCGCGTGTGGCCGTGATGCCGAGCGCCTGCATCCAGCGCCGGCCGGCTTCGCGCAGATGGGTTTCGACGTTGCCGCGCTCGTCGGCCGTCAGCACGTTCGCCGACGCGTCGAAGTCGACGGTGAAGGTCACCTGCGCGTGCGCGGCGGAAGCGGCCAGCGCGAACGCGGCCGTGGCGAATCGACGAATCATGGCGGCTCCCGGCGTCGTTGTCGGCGTCAGGGCGGCAAAGCGCGGCGTAGTGTCGCATGGCGCGCGGATGTTGCCGAAGCGTACGGCGAGATTGTTGCCTTCTCCCCGACAGCACGACGCGCTGCCCACGTTGCGGACTAGCGCGACAAGGGCGAATTCAGGCGCCGAGCAGGCGCCGCGCCAACAGCGTTTGAAGATTGCGTCGACCGTCGGCGATCAGGTAGACCACGACACGACGGTCGTCGATTCCATAGATGGCGCGATACGGTTTGAAAGTCGCCTGGCGGTAGTCACGGATGCCAAGCGCGAGCAATTCCCGCGGATGACTGCCGCGTTCGGGCGTCTGCGATAGCGACTCGATGACTTTGACGAGCCTGTCGACCACGTGATCGGCATGCTCAATGCAGTCGTATGTTTCGATGTAGTCGTAGATCTCGAGGAGGTCTTGCTTTGCATCGTCTGTGACGACGACGGCGAAGCGACTCATGTGTTGTCCGAGCGCTTCACGCGCAGTTGCGCGATGACGTCACCGATCGGCGTCGTTTTTCCGGCCGCAACCTGCTGTCTGCCGAGCGCGAGAATCTTCAAAAGTGCTAACGTTTCCTGCGTCTCTTCGAACGACGCGATGTCTTGCAGTACGGCCTTCGCTTCGCCGTTCTGCGTGATGATCAACGGCTGACGGCTGTCGGCGAGATCGGTCAACACGTCTGCCGCGTTGGCCTTGAGATAACTGATGGGTTTGATCTGCGAGGAGTAACGCATAGGTGTCTGTCGCAGCAAGGGGTGGACTGAATATAGTCTTTTTCGGTCTTGTCGCCAAGCGTTGCCTATCGCGACATATCGGGATCGATATGCGGATTCTTGAAGTTGCGAGCAACACGATGAATCCTTTGCCCGACCTCCTCGCCCCGAACCTCGCCGTCGTTTTCTGCGGCATCAACCCGGGCCTGCGCGCGGCCGAAATCGGCCATCACTTCGCCGGCCGCAACAACCGCTTCTGGACCGTGCTGCATCGCGCGGGCTTCACGCCGACCGTGTTCGCGCCGGAAGACGACGCGCGCCTCCTCGACCACGGTTGCGGTCTGACGACGACCGTCGCGCGCGCGAGCGCGTCGGCCGCCGACCTCGACGCGGCGGAGTTCCGTCGTGACGCGCCGGCGCTGATCGAAAAACTGGAAAAGTATTGCCCGCGCTTCGTCGCGTTCCTCGGCCGCGACGCGTATCGCCCGTTCGCGCCGCGCCATGCCGCGTGGGGCGAGCAGCGCGAGCGCGTCGGCGGCGCGATCGCCTGGCTGCTGCCGAATCCGAGCGGTTTGAACCGCATGACGCTCGACGATCTCGTCGAGGCTTACGCCGAGTTGCACCGCGCCGCGCTCTGACTTCTACCCGTTCGGGTAGAAAAACCTGCCCGACACGGGTTCGACCGGCGCGCCGCCGCACGCGATGCTGCGCGCATCTTCCGTCGGAACCGCGCGCTCATGTCGTCGTCGCTGTCCACCCCGGCCGGCTGGTTCGCGCGCGCGGCGCTGTGCCTCGCGTTCGTCTACAGCGGCGTCGCCAAGATCCTCGACTGGCCCGGCGCGCTCGCCGAGCAGGCGCATTTCGGTCTCGAACCGGCGGCGCTGTTCGCCGCCGCGACGATCGCGGTGCAGCTCGGCGGCTCGGCGCTCGTGCTGTTCGCGCGCGGCCGCGCTCGCGCGCTCGGCGCGCTCGCGCTCGCGGCGTTCACGATCGCGGCCACGCTGATCGCGCACGCGTTCTGGCGCGAAACCGGCATCGACCGCTTCCGCGATCTCAACGCCTTTCTCGAACACATCGGCCTCGTCGGCGGCTTCGTGCTGGTCGCCGCGCTCGCGTGGCGCGAGACTCGCGCCTAACCCTCGCGCTGCGCACGCTCGCAGCGCTCGCCGGCGCGTTCGCGGCGCCGCACGCGCGCGCGCTCGACGCCGACCTTGCGATTACGCAGTTCTACCACACGGCCTGGACCGTCAAGGAAGGCGCGCCCGGCGAGGTCACCGCGCTCGCGCAGACCGCCGACGGCTGGCTGTGGATCGGCACGCACGCCGGCCTCTATCGCTTCGACGGCGTGCGCTTCGAGCGCGTCGTCGCGCCGCACGGCACGGCGTTTCCGTCGCAGAGCGTGTCGGCGCTGTACGCGGCGCCGCGCGGCGGGCTGTGGATCGGCTATCGCTACGGTGACGCAACCTTGCTCGACGGCGACCGGCTGACGAACTACAGCGCGCTCGACGGCGGCTTTTCGACCGGCTCGGTGTTCGGCTTCGCGGCCGAACGCGACGGCACGATCTGGGCCGCGACGTTCCGCGGCCTGCAGCGGTTCGACGGCACGCGCTGGCGCTGGGCTGGCGGCGACCGCGACTTTCCCGGCACGCAGGCGCGCGCCGTGTTCGTCGATCGCGACGGCACGGTCTGGGCCGCGTCGGAAGACGCGATCGCCCGGCTGCCGCGCGGCGCGGCACGTTTCGAACGCGTCGCCGGGCGCGCGGCGCTCGCGAGCCGCTTCGCGCAAGGGCCCGACGGCGCTATCTGGATCGCCGAGACCGGCGGCGGCGTGCGCCGCGTCGACGCGGCCGGCGCCGCGCTCGCGCCGGCCGCGCTCTCGACCGCCGCGAGCGGTCTGCTGTTCGATCGCGACGGCGGCTTGTGGATCGCGAGCGCGGGGCAGGGATTGCGGCGAATGCCGCGCCCCGCGAGCGGCGCGGTGCAGGCGTTCGAGGAACGCGACGGCCTGTCGGCCGATTTCGCCGGTCCGCTCGTCGAAGACCGCGAAGGCAGCTTGTGGGTCGGCACGAGCCGCGGCCTGGACCGCCTGCGCCGCGCGAATCTGGTTCCGGCCGCGCTGCCGAACGGCGCGCACGATTTCGCGCTCGCGGCCGGCGAGCGCGGCGAGGTCTGGGTCGGCACGCGCAACCGGCCGCTGCTGCGCCTCGCCGCGGACGGCACGTCGCACGTCGCGCTCGATCGCACGATCACCTGCGCCTATCGCGATCGCGACGGCGGCCTGTGGTTCGGCGGTTCGGGCGGCATCTGGCGCCGCCGCGGCGAATCGATCGAGCGCATCGCCGAACTGCCGGCCGAGGCCAAGGCGTCGAGCGTGCAGGCGATCGCGCGCGACGCGGCGGGCACGCTCTGGGTGTCGTTGAATGCTCCCGGCGTTTTTCTGTATCGCGACGGCCGCTGGGTGCACTGGCGCGAGCAGGCCGAACTCCTGACGCGCGCGTCGCCGCTGACGCTGATGGCCGATGCGCGCGGCGCGGTCTGGCTCGGGTTTTCGCACAACCGCATCGTGCGGTTCGACGGCGCGACGTCGCGCCTGTTCGACGACAAGGACGGGCTCGACATCGGCAACGTGACAGCGCTGCACGAGCGTCGCGACGGCCGCGCCTGGATCGGCGGCGCGCGCGGCCTCGCGCTGTTCGACGGCGCGCGCTTCGCGAGCGTCGCCGCCGAAGCGGGTGCGCCGTTCGAGGGCGCGACCGGCATCGTCGAGCGTGCGAACGGCGAGCTGTGGATCAACGCCGGCGCCGGCGTCGTGCGCATCGACGCGGTCGCGACCGCCGCGTTTCTCGCCGATGCGTCGCGCCGCGTCGCGGTCGACGTGTTCGATACGCTCGACGGCCGGCCCGGCATTCCGCCGCAGTTCCGGCCGCTGCCGTCGGCGGTCGAGGCGAGCGACGGCCGGCTGTGGTTCGCGACGACCGGCGGCGTCGTCGCGCTCGATCCCGCGCGCCTCGTGCGCAATCCGCTGCCGCCGCCGGTGAGCGTGCGGTCGCTGCACGTCGGCGACGTCGAATATCCGCTCGCCGGCGTGCCGCGGCTGCCGCCGCGTCCGTCGCAGCTGCGCATCGGCTACACCGCGACGAGCCTTGCGATTCCCGAGCGCGTGCGCTTTCGCTACCGGCTCGAAGGCCAGGACGCCGACTGGCAGAACGCCGGCACGCGGCGCGAGGCGTCGTACACGAATCTCGCGCCCGGCGCGTACCGGTTCCGGGTGATCGCGGCGAACGACGCGGGCGTCTGGAACGAGGCGGGCGCGGCGATCGACTTCGTCGTCGCGCCGGCGTTCTTCGAAACGGCGTGGTTTCGCGCGCTCGCCGCCGCGGCCGTGCTCGGCGTGCTGTACGGTCTGTACCTTGCACGTCTGCGCCGCGTCGCCGAGCGCGTGCGCGCGCGCGCCGAGGAACGCCATCTCGAACGCGAACGCATCGCGCGCGAACTGCACGACACGCTGCTGCAGGGCGTGCAGGGGCTGCTGTTGAAATTCGACGCCGCGGTTCATTCGCTGCCGGACGGCGGCGCGAAGGAGCGGCTCGGCAAGGTGCTCGACCGCGCGCGCGAAGTCGTCGTCGAGGGGCGCGACCGCGTGATGGCGCTGCGCGCGTCCGGGGCCGATCGCGATCTCGCGCAAGCGCTCGACGAAGTCGCCGCGGAACTCGCGCCCGACGGCTGCCGCGTGCGCGTGATCGAGATCGGCGAGGCGTTCGCGCTCGATCCGCTCGTCGCCGACGAGGCGTACTACATCGCGCGGGAGGCGCTGATCAACGCGCTCAAGCATGCGCGCGCGGCGCGCATCGACGTGGAGGTCGACCGCCGCCGCGGCCTCGCCGTGCGCGTTCGCGACGACGGCTGCGGCATCGATCCGGCGATACTCGCGGCCGGCGCCAAGGCGGGGCAGTGGGGCCTGCCCGGCATGCGCGAGCGCGCCGCGCGCATCGGCGCGACGCTCGCGATCCGCAGCCGCGCCGGCACGACGCTCGTGGAACTGCGCGTGCCGGCGAAGGTCGCGCGCGGGTAGCGGGCGTGCTACGCCCGCGGCCGGTGCAGCGCCGCGTGCACGCGCACGATCACCGGCATCAGGTACATCTGCGAAACCGGCAGTTGCGGCAGCACGTGCGGCGGTCTGGCGTGTTCGGGTGCGGCGATCGCGGGCTCCGACCGGAACGCGTAGACGATCCGGTTGGCGCCGCGATTCTCGCTGAGCGCGAACGTGACGGCGAAGACGTCGGCGAGGCGATCGGCGATCGGATGCGCGCGGGCGCCGGAGAGGTTCATCACGAGCACGCCGCCGTCGCGCAGCGCGCGCCGGCAGTCGTCGAGAAACGCCGGCGTCGAGAGATTCGGCGGAACGCCGTCGCGCGTATAGGCGTCCACGAGCAGCACGTCGTAGCGACGGCGCGCGCGTTTGACGAAGTCGGCGCCGTCGCCGGGAACGACGCGAAACCGCGCGTCGTCCGGCGGCACGTGGAATTCGTCGCGCAGCGCGACGACGTGCGGGTTGATTTCGACGACGTCGATGCGCGCGTCCGGCAGTTCGCGATAGCAGAACTTCGCCAGAGAACCGCCGCCCAGACCGATCATCGCGATGCGGCGGGGGCGCGGCTGGAACACGAGGAATCCCGTCATCGCGCGCGTGTATTCCTCCGCCAGCGAAAACGGAAACGCCTTGAGCATGAGGCTCTGTGTTTCGCTCGACGAAAAATGCAGCGACTTGTGGCGCAGGGTTTCGCGAACGAACGGAACGTAGTTTTCGCTCGATGCGTCGGGCGCGACGGCGGTTCGGCGGCGTGAGAGACGCTCGCGCAGCCGGCGCAGGAAACGCAGGAACCGCACGCCGACGTCGTAGCGGATCAGGCGCAGCGCGCCGCCGCGGATCGGATTTCTCGTTCGAGGTTGCGTCGGCATCGTGCGATTCGACAGCGCGCGGCGTCACGCCCGCAGCGTCGCCTCGGCGCGCGCCCATTCGACGGCCTGCGCGAAATGGTCGGCGAAGCGCAGCTGGCGCCCGTCGGGCACGACGCGCATCTGCGCGAGGATGCGGCGAGGCTGTTCGCGCAGACCCGACAGGATCACGCGCGTGCCGAGACGTTCGCACCGGTCGAGAAACTGGCGCAGCGCGGTGACGCCGCTGGCGTCGATCAGCGGCACGAGGCGCATGCGCAGAATGAAGACGGCCGGCGGTTGCGGCAGGCGGTCGAGCACGCCGTCGAGGCGATTGGCGACGGCGAAGAACAGCGGACCCGAAATCCGGAACGCTTCGACCGCCGGCGGCAGCTGCGCGCGCTGGTCGCCGTCGTCGGCGCCGTCGCCGTCGCCGTCGTCTTCGATCAACGAAATCTGCGACCCCAGTTCGACGACTTCGCTCATGCGATGCATGAACAGGAACGCCGCGAGCACGAGGCCGACTTCGATGGCGACGGTGAGGTCGAACATGACGGTCAGCGCGAACGTGACGAGCAGCACCGCGCGGTCGCCGATCGGGCCGTGCAGCAGATGGCGGAAGCTCTCGAGGTCGGACATCTGCCACGCCACGACCAGCAGCACCGCCGCGAGCACGGCCAGCGGCACGTAGCCCATCAGCGGCGCCAGCACGAGCATGAAAATCAGCAGGAACGCGGCATGCGCGATGCCAGCGACGGGCGTGCGGCCGCCGGAGCGGCGACGGCGGCGGCGATCACGGCGATCAGAAAACCGGGCCATGCGGGACGCCAGCGGCGGATCGCAAGATTCAGCGCGAGAGAGGCCGCCGCCAAGAGGACCGTCGTCGGCGTGAAGGTGCCGGCGTGTTCGGCGTAGGCGCGCCAGCGGTCGAAGAACTCGGCGGGTACCGCGCCCATGTGCAGCCCGAACAGATCCTTGATCTGGCTGGAGAAGATGCTGACCGCGAGCGGCAGCGCGACGATCGCGACGGTGAGGCCCGCGACGAGGTCGCGGCGCAGGTCGTGCGCGCGATAGCCGCCGCGCAGCACCGTCAGCAGCTTCGGCTCGTAGATCTGACGCAGACGATGAGTATCCAGGCCGTGCATGGACGGGCCGCAGCACCGATCGGGAAGACAGCGATCGGTCGAGGGTAGCCGAGTTCCGTCGTTTCGGCACTATCCGCGAAGGTCGGTCGAGGCGCGGTCAGGTGCCTGCGGCCGTCGACGCCGCGGGCGCGCGATCGATCGCGGCGCTTTTTGCGCCGACGACGTACGTGCGCCACGCATAGCCCCACGGAATCACGAGCGCCAGCAGCGGCAGCGCGAGAAACGATTCGGCGACCGGCTGCGCGGACGAGCCTTCCATCGTCCCGGCGCGCCACAGCGGCACGGCGACGAAGGCCAGCCAGACCGTCTTGTAGCCGATCGCGAAGAACAGGATCGGCAGCCAGCGCAGCGGCTGCAGCAGGCCGAACAGCGCGAGGACCGGATAGGTCGCCCACACGGCCCACGCGACGGCCGCCAGCGGCACCCACGGACCCTCGTGCGTCAGCAGCACGCGCCACGCGGTTGGCGCGACGAACACCAGCATCAGGAGATAGAAGAGGCGCAAGCCCCAGATGTGGATCGGGCGCACGCCATCGTGGCGTTGCGGGTCGGAGCGGAAGGCGTCGGCGAAGTTCATGGTCGTTCCTCGGTGTGCGCAGCCTGTGAAGTCAGGCGTCGGATTCGTCGTCGTCGTGCGCGACCGCGCCGTCCGCCGGATCGTCCCGGCGCACCTCGAGCAGATCGCCGGGCTGACAGTCGAGCGCGACGCAGATCGCCTCGAGCGTGGAGAAGCGGATCGCCTTGGCCTTGCCGGTCTTGAGGATCGACAGGTTGGCGACGGTGATGTCGACGCGCGCCGCAAGCTCGGTCAGCGTCATGCGGCGTTCGTACAGTTTTTCGTCAAGGCGGACCAGGATCGCCATGTCACACCGTGCCTTCGAGGTCGTCGCGCATCTGCGCGCCGCGCGCGAACACGCCGGCGAGCACGAAGAGCAGCAGCACCGCGAGCCACGGCGCGAACGAGAACGCGTCGATCTTGCCGGGTTCCCACACGACGGCCGCGATTGCCGCGACGACGAGTCGCAAGCCTTCGAGCGCCGCGACGCGCCACGCGATCGCGTCGAGGCGCTGCGCGTTTTCGTCAATGAACGGATCGCCGACGCGTACCGTGTCGACGATCGCTCCCAGCCGCCGCAGGATCGTGTGCACGATCGCCGCGCCGGCGATGCCAACGACGACGATGGCGCGCAGTCCGGTTCCCAGCAGCGGATGCGCGTTCACCATGTCGAAGCCGAGCGGCCGGTGCGGCCACTGGTCGATGAAGAAGCTCCAGATCAGCAAGGCCGCGAGGCCGAGCGCGTATACGACGTTGAGGACGATCAGGCCGCGGATGACGGGCCTCGCGACGGCAAGGGCGTGGACGCTGGTGCGGGTCATGGCGCTGTCTCCGGTTGTATCGTTAATCGATGCTAGTCGTATCGATAATCGATATGCAACGGGTCGAACGTCATGGTGCGGCGGTTGACGTGGTCAAACACATGCAACATTATTAGTTGCATGAAAATCGATCAACGATCCCACAGCGACGACCTCCTCACCCATTTCAACGACGCGACCGCCGTCGCGCGCTACGCGGAAGGTCCGCGGCGGTTCGTGCCCGGCGTCGAGGCCGTGCATCGCATGGCCGGCATCCTGATCGCCGAACGCGTCGGCGCGGACGCGTCGGTGCTCGTGCTCGGCGCCGGCGGCGGTCTCGAGCTCAAGGCGTTCGCCGACGCGTACCCCGGCTGGACGTTCGACGGCGTCGATCCCGCGCGCGAGATGCTCGCGCTGGCCCGCCGCACGCTCGGCGCGCACGCGCCGCGCGCGCGTCTGCACGAAGGGTTGATCGACGTCGCGCCCGACGGTCCGTTCGACGCGGGCGTGTGCCTCTTGACCTTGCACTTTCTCGCGCCGGACGAGCGGCTTCGAACGCTCGCGCAGGTGCATCGGCGCCTTGCGCCCGGCGCGCCGTTCGTCGCGATGCACGCGAGTTTTCCGCAAGAGGCCGACGCGCGAACGGTCTGGCTGTCGCGCTACGCGGCGTACGCGCTGGCGTCCGGCGCCGATCCGGAACAGGTGCGCGACGCGCATGCCGCGGTGACCGCGCACCTGCAGACGTTGTCGCCTGCGCACGACGAAGCGCTGCTGCGCGCCGCCGGTTTCAGCGATGTGGAAGTTTTCTATACCGCGTTCACGTTTCGCGGCTGGATCGCTTACGCGTGACGCGGGCATCGACCGCGGCGCAAGGCGCCGCGGTCGATGCAGTTCAGACGCGATGCGCGGTCACTGGCACGGACCGTTGCTCGTCCACGGCTGGCCGGTGCCCGGGCCGCCGTTGTTCGTCGCCGGATCGTTGCCCTGCGTCCACCAGTTCGCGGTGTAGTTGACGTTGTTACGGCTCGCCTTGTTGCCGCCCACATAGACCTGCGTCGCGCTCCACGCGGGCTGGCACGTGCCGCCGGTGCCGCCGCCGAGCACCTGATTGCGCACGTTCACGGCGTTCGCGCCGTTGAACAGGAACACCGGGCTCGCCGGCGTGAACGTCGCGGCATTCGGCGCCGACAGCGAATAGCCCGAGGCGAGCACCGCGCCGGACAACGCCGTCTCGGAGAGCGTGCACGACTCGCCGCCGACGAGGCCCGCGATCGATCCGCCGGCCGGCGGCTTGAACGTCGTCGACTTCGTGCCCGAGGTACCGCACACCGCCTGCACGGTGATGTTCGGCTGCGTCGTGATCTTCGTCGCGTCGCCCGAATACACGGCCGTGACCGCGATCGAAGCCGGGCCGGGCGTCACGGGGCCGGTGGCCGCCTTGAACGTGTTGTAGAACTGGAACAGCGACTGCGACACCTGCGAATACTCGCCGAGCGATCCGCTGCCGGGACGGTCGCGCTGCAGCGCCCAGTACGACAGATGGCCCACGCCCTTGGCCTGCGCGAACTGCGTGATCGTCGTCGCGTCGGCCGTGGTGAACGTTTCGCCGGCCACGTCGTTCACGCCGATCATCGGCGTGATGCCGAGCATCGCCCACAACTGCGCGTTGGTCTTGCCGGGATAGATCGGCGCGAGCTGCGCGACGGCCGCCGTCGCGGCCGACTGCGTGAGCTGCGCCATCGTCGAACCGTTGTGGTACGAGCCGCCGAAATCCATCGTCATGAGGTTGACGATGTCGAGCGTCGCGCCGGCCGTGGCCGCGCTCTGCACGGCGGCCACGCCGAAATGATCGAGACCGCCGCCGCCCCAGCTCGGATGCACCGGCACCGACGGCAAGGTCAGCGAAACGTACAGATTGGGATATTTCAACCGCAGCGCCTTGATCGCGGCGTTGCGCGTGGTGTTGAGCGCGGGGTTGCCGAGCTGGCCGCCTTCGACGTCGAAGTCGATCGCGCGCACGCCGGTCGTCTGCAGCATGCCGTCGATGAGATTGGTCAGCTGCGTGGCGCTGCAGGTCGATTCGAGATAGGTGCCGTTGGCGCCGCCGAACGAGATGATCACGCGGCCGCCGGCGTTCTGGAACGCGACGATGTCGCTCTGCATGTTCGAAACGGAATTGTCGACCGTGCACCCGCCGGCGCTGACGACGAAGGCGAGGGTGGCGGCGTTGAGCCCCATCTTGTTGCGCGCGTCCACGAGGCTGGTGACGGCGTAGGTCGTATTGCCGTAGCCCCAGGTGTAGAAATACGGCGCGAGCTGCGCCGCGCCCGCCGACGCGGCGCCTGCGAGCAGCGCGACGCCGAGGGTGGTGCGCAAAAGTGTCGATCGTACGGTTTTCACGGTGATCTTCCTCCCGGTTTTTCGAAGTGGCGGCCGGGATCGCCGCAGCCGCGCCGGTGCGGCGACGACGGCTCAGGGGGCCGTGGATCGCCGGGCGGCGGCGCTTGCGCGGCGTCCTCGACCGTGCGCGACAGTCTTCCGTGAAGTCATGAATGACATCGTTGTCAAATCACCGTTAGGAGCGCGCGTTTTATATTTCGCTGGCAAATTCCGTTGTGGCATATGAGGCGTCGGTCACGTTCGGCGAAGCCGCAGCGCCGGCAGTCGGCGGACGATCGCATCCGCCCCGCGAAGGGGCGGCGCTCGCCTGCGTGCATGCTCGACGTTGGTCGAAGCCGGTCGGACGTCGCGCAAACGCCCGACAGGAGTAAAGTGGCGCCTGCGACGCCGGTATGGATTCCCGCAACCCAGGCAGGGCAACGACCGCGTTGCCGACCGAGGCGATGGAGGTCGACGTGATCAAGCGCATGGTGCTGGGACTGCTGGGCCTGATCGCGGCAGCCGTCGTCGGCTTGCTGATCCTCGCCTACCGGCCCGCTATCGATCCGATCGAGCCCCCGTCCGCCACGACGTTTTCGCCGGCGCTCGTCGCGCAGGGAGAAGTGCTCGCCGGCGCCGGCTACTGTGCCACCTGCCACACGGCCAAGGGCGGCGCGGCCTACGCCGGCGGCTACGCGATGAAGACCGGTTTCGGCACGATCTATTCGACCAACATCACGCCCGACGCCGCGACCGGCATCGGCCGGTGGTCGGAAGAAGCCTTCCGCCGCGCGATGCGGCAAGGCGTCGCGCGCGACGGCTCGCATCTGTTTCCCGCGTTTCCGTACCAGCACTTCAACCAGGTCGGCGACGACGACCTCAAGGCGCTCTACGCGTATCTCATGACGCGCGAGCCGGTCGCCGCGCCGCCGCGCGAACCCGATATTCCTTTTCCGCTGAATCGACGCGTGCTGCAGGCGGGTTGGAAATTGCTGTTTTTCCGCAACGACGCCTACGGCCCGATCACCGGCGGGACGCCCGAGTGGAATCGCGGCGCGTATCTGGCCGAAGGCTTGAGCCATTGCTCGGCATGCCATAGCCCGCGCAACGGACTCGGCGCGGAGAAAACCGGCGCGGACGAACGCTATGCCGGCGCGGCGATCGACGACTGGTACGCGCCGCCGTTGAACGCCGCGAACCGCGCGCCGGTCGCGTGGACGAAGGACGAACTGTTCGCGTACCTGCGCACCGGCGCCACCGCGCTGCACGGCGTCGCCGCCGGGCCGATGTCGCCGGTGGTCCACGACGGCCTGTCGAAGCTTCCCGATGCCGACGTGATGGCCATCGCGACGTATTTCGCCGACCGCTTCGGCGCCGCGGGCGAGCGCGCCGCGCCGGACGCGGCGCTGGCCAAGGTGCTGGCGGCGTCGGCGGGCGGCGGCGGGCCGGTCGACCACGGCGCGAATCTCTACGACGCGGCATGCGCGTCCTGTCACTACAACAGCGGGCCGATGCCGTTGCTCGTGCGGCCGGAGCTCGGCCTCAACAGCGCCCTGACCGCGGCCGATCCGTCCAGCCTGATCCAGGTGATCCTGCACGGCGTCGCCGTCGACGAAGGGCTGCCCGGCGCGATGATGCCGGGGTTCGCGCAATCGCTGAGCGATACCGACATCGCGCAGCTCGCGTCATGGCTGCGCCGCAGCCGCACCGACCAGCCGCCGTGGCCGGATCTCGACCGGCAGGTCGCCGTGCTGCGCACGCAATCCGAATCCTCCCGTTCCACGCACTGACGCCGGAGTCCAGCCCATGAGCCAGTTCCAACTCAACGGACGTCCGGTCAGCGTGGAAGCCGAGGACGACACGCCGCTCCTGTGGGCGATTCGCGACGACCTCAAGTTGACGGGCACCAAGTTCGGCTGCGGCATCGGCTTCTGCGGCGCCTGCACCGTGCATCTCAACGGCCGCGCGATACGTTCGTGCATCACGCCGGTGGGCGCGGTCGCCGGACAGCACGTGACCACCATCGAAGGACTGCAGCCGGCCGGGCAGCATCCGCTGCAGAAGGCATGGGTCGCGGCGCAGGCGCCGCAATGCGGCTACTGCCAGCCCGGGCAGATCATGCAGGCGGCGACGCTGCTCGCGGATTTTCCGAATCCCACCGATGCGCAGATCGACGCGGTGATGGCCGGAAGCCTGTGCCGGTGCATGGCCTACGTGCGCATCCGCAAGGCGATCCGGCTGGCGGCGGCGGAAATGCGCGCGGCCGCACAGCCGGCGACGGAAGGAGCGCGGCCGTGAACGCGTCGATTCGGCCGGACGGGAAGGACGACCGCCTGCCGTCGCCGGCGCGCCGCCGTTTCCTGATCGGCGCGGTCGGCACCGGCTTCGTCATGGCGTTCGCCGATGCCTCGCAGATCCTGCCCGGCACGCCGGAACAGGCGATAGCGGAAAAGGTATACGATCCTGCATTGTGGTTCCGCATCGATTCCAACGGCGTCGTCACCGTCAACGTCATCCGCGCGGAAATGGGGCAGCACGTCGGCACGGCGCTGGCGCGCATCGTCGCCGACGAACTCGAGGCGAACTGGGCCGACGTGCGCATCGAGCACGTCGACACCGATCCGAAGTGGGGCCTGATGGTCACCGGCGGCAGCTGGTCGGTATGGCAGAGTTTTCCGCTGCTGAGCCAGGCCGGCGCGGCGGGGCGCATCGCGCTGGTCGAGGAAGGCGCGAAGCTGCTGGGCGTGGCGCCGGACGCGTGCGTGGCGCGCGACAGCGTGGTGCGCGCGGGTGCGCGTTCGATCTCCTATGCCGACATCGTCAAGCGCGGCAATCTCAGCCGCAGCTATTCGGCCGAGGCCTTGAAGGCGATGCCGGTCAAGCCGGTGTCGGAGCGCCGGCTGATCGGCGTCGACACGCAGGCGATCGACATTCCCGGCAAGACCGACGGCACGGCGGTCTACGGCATCGACGCGCACGTCGACGGCATGGTGTACGCGCGGCCGAAGATTCCGCCGACGCGCAACGGTTCGAAAGTCGTTTCCGTCGACGACTCGGCCGCCAAGACGGTCAAGGGATATTTGAGCTGCGCGACGCTGGACGATCCGTCGGGTACCGTGCCCGGCTGGGTGATGGTGTTCGCCGATTCCACGCATGCCGCGATCAAGGCCGCCGATCGCGTGAAAGTGACCTGGCAGAACGACGATACCGCCGGCGTTTCCGAACGTAACCTGCTCGATCACGCCGCGAAGCTCATCGGCGACGCGAGCGCCGGCGCGACCGTCGTGAACGACGCCGGCGTCGACGAGGCTTTCGCCAAGGCGGCGTCCACGCTGCAGCAGGACTACACCACCGCGAGCGTGCTGCACTTCCAGCTCGAGCCGGTCAATGCGACGGCGCTGCAGAAGAACGGCATCTGGGAAATCCACACCGGCAACCAGTGGCAGTCGCTGATCCTGCCGACGCTGGCCAAGGCGCTGGGCGTCGGCGAAGACAAGGTGGTGATGCGCACGTACCTGCTAGGCGGCGGTTTCGGCCGCCGCCTGAACGGCGACTACGCGGTGCCGGCGGCGCTGGCGTCGAAGGCGCTCGGCAAGCCGGTCAAGATGATCTGCACGCGCGCCGACGACGTGCGCTTCGATTCGTTTCGTTCGCCGTCGCTGCAGCGCCTGCGCATGGGCTTCGACGCGGCGGGCAAGGTCGTCGCGATGCAGCACGACGCGTGCGCGGGCTGGCCGACGCAGGTCATGGTTCCGAGCTTCATGCCGAAAGGAAAGAACGACCGGCCCTACGATCCGTTCGCCATCGCCGGCGCGGACCACTGGTACAACGTCGGCGCGCACCGGGTGCGCGCGATTTCGAACGACCTCGCCAATCGTGCGTTCCGGCCGGGCTGGCTGCGGTCGGTAGGCCCGGGCTGGACCAACTGGGCGCTGGAGTGCTTCATCGACGAAGCCGCGCACAAGCAGGGCGTCGATCCGCTGACGTTCCGGCTGAACCTGCTCGACGCGTCGGGCGGCAACGCCGGCAGCGCCCCCAATGCCGTCGGCGGCGCGAAACGCCAGGCCGCGGTGCTTCGCCGCGTCGCCGAAATGGCCGGCTGGGGCAATGCGCTGCCGCAGGATACGGGGCTCGGCATCGCGACGTCGTTCGGCCAGGAACGCGACATGCCGACGTGGGTGACGTGCGTCGCGCGCGTCAGGGCGAATCGGACCACCGGCGTGGTAAAAGTGGAAAAACTCTTTCTCGTCGCCGACGCCGGTACCATCGTGCACCCCGACGGCGCGCTGGCGCAGATGGAAGGCGCGGCGCTGTGGGGGCTGAGCATGGCGCTGCACGAGGGCACGCAGTTCGAGGACGGCCAGGTGCGCGATACCAACCTCAACACGTACACGCCGCTGCGCATCGGCGACGTGCCCGACCTGCAGATCGAATTCGTCGCCAGCACCGAAGCGGCCGTGGGCCTGGGCGAACCGGCGACGACGGTGGTCGCGCCGGCCGTCGGCAACGCGATTTTCGCGGCGACGGGCGTGCGGCTCCGGCATATTCCGATGCGTCCGCAGGCGCTGCTCGATGCGTTGAAGAAGCCGGCAGGCCCGTCGTGAGCGCCGGCGATCAATATCGTAGAACCATCCACATTGTTGCCAAAGAGGAACGCAAATGGCGAAGAAGAAAGTATCGAACGAAGCCGATCTAAAACGTCGCCGTCAGGCGCCGCTGATCACGCCGACCGACCTGAAAACGGGCGCGACGCGCGACATCGCCGGCGGACTGAACGGCATACTCGCCGACGTGTTCGCGCTGTACCTGAAGACGAAGAATTTTCACTGGCACATGAGCGGCCCGCATTTTCGCGACTATCACCTGCTGCTCGACGAGCAGGCCGACCAGCTCTACGCGATGACCGACCCGATCGCCGAACGCATTCGCAAGGTGGGCGGCACGACGCTGCGTTCGATCGGCCACATCGCGCGCCTCGCGCGCGTGTCCGACAACGACGCGGACTACGTCGAACCGCTCGACATGCTGGCCGAGCTGCGCGAAGACAACAAGTCGCTGGCCGGGCGTCTGCGCGAAGTCCATGACGTCTGCGACGAGCACCGCGACATCGCGTCGGCCAGCCTCATCGAGAACTGGATCGACGAGACCGAACGCCGCACGTGGTTTCTGTTCGAGGCGAGCCGCGTCGGCAAGGGCGGCGGCTGATCCGCGTATCCGCCGCGCTCAGTCGAGCGCGGCGAGCACCTGCGCCGCGAATTTCGCGATGTCGAACTTCGCGCCCGCGGGATCCTCGCCGCGCCGCACGAGCACCACGCTGCGGCTCGGCACGACGACGACGTACTGCCCGCGGTTGCCGATCGCGACGAGCGTGTCGGCCGGAACGCCGGGCGAGCGGTTGAGCAGCCAGAACGTCGCGCCGTAGCCGAAGTCGCCGGTCGGCGGCTGCGGTCCCGACGGCGTCGCGACGTACTGCCGCCAGCCCTCGGGCAGCACGCGCTCGCCGAGGAACACGCCGTCGTTCTGGTAGAGCAGGCCGAACCGCGCGAGGTCGCGCGCCGTCGACCACACCTGGCTCGACAACACGTAGTTGCCGTGCCAGTCGGTTTCCGGAACGGTGCGCGTCATGCCGATCTTCCACAGCAGCCGGGCGAACGGAAACGCCAGCGCCTCGCCGTCGTCGCCGATGCGTTCGCGCAGGCCGCGCACGGCGAGCACGATGTCGTTGTTGGCGTAGCGGAACGTCGAGCCCGGCGGCATCAAGAGCGGCGCGGCGGCCGAGTCCTGGTCGACCGTCGCGCCGCCGAAGTACAGCGCGTCGGTGCGGTTGCCGGCGGTGGCGCCGGACAGGCCGCTCGCCATGCGCAAAAGGTTGTCGGTGGTGATGACCGGTCGCGGATCGCCCGGCTGCTGCCACTGCGCGATCGACACGGGCTTGGCCGGGTCGATCCGTCCCTCCTTGCGCGCGACGCCGATCAGCGTGCCGGCCAGGCTCTTGGCGACCGACCACGTCCGCTGCGACACGTGCGGTCCGAAACCTTCGCGGTACTTCTCGGCGACGATGCGACCGCGCTGGACGACGACGACGGCCGTGGTTTCACTGCCGTCGCCGTAGTGCCTGCCGTCGAACGCGAGGTCGACGCCGCGCGCCAGCGCGCGCCGGTCGCCGCGCGCGCGTCCCGTGGCTTGCTTGTCGCCCAGGGGCCACGGCTTGCCGTCGAGATTCGGCGCCGGTGCGTCGAAGCGCGGCAGCGTCGCCACGGCGTCGATCGTCGCGCCGGCCGGCAGCTGCGCGCAGCCGAGATTGGGGCGCCACGCGGCGATGCGCGGCGGCGCCGCGTCGTCGAACGCGACCGAGACGATCTTGCGCTGCGCGTCGACGTTCGCGGCGAGCGTGGGCACGATCGCGTCGTACTCTGGATAGATGCCCTTGAGTTCCAGCGCGGACATCTGCGCCTCGCTGCGGCCCGCATTGAAGATTCCGCTGCAGAGCGTGAGCGCCTTGTAGCCGGCGGCGATCGCGCGCTCGTACGGGCCGGGCGGTTTCGGTTGCGCGGCCGCGACGGCGCAGATGCACAGGCACAGCAGCAGGGCGGCAAAGCGTTTCATGCGGGCGAAGCTCCGGTGTTGCGCGAGGCGGGTCCGCCATTCTGGCGCATTCGGGCATGACGATCGCGAGTGCCGAAAAACGTAAGCCTCGACAGAGCCCCCGCGCCGAGGGCCACGAACAGGGGTCACGTCATGCTATCGCCGGCCATTCTTTGCCGATTCGCCGTGCTGTGCGCCGCGTTCTGGGCATTGCCCGCGTCCGCCGCGCCGTTCGCGTACGTCGCCAACGCCGATTCGGACGACGTCTCGGTGATCGACATCGCGACGAACGCCGTCGTTGCGACGGTGCCGGTCGGCGACGAGCCCTACGGCGTCGGCATCACGCCCGACAATCGCTACGTCTACGTCGCGAACCACCTGGGCAACTCGCTCTCGGTGATCGATGCGAAGACGAACACCGTCACGGCGACCGTCGCGAACGTCTGCGCGAACCCGGCATTCGTCGAACCGACGCCGGACGGCACCGAGATGTGGGTCAGCTGCCTCGGCGAAACGCGCGTCGTCGTCGTCAATCGCGCGACGCACACGGTCACGCGCTGGCTGGTGTTCCAGACCCAGCCACACGGCATCACGTTCAACGCGGACGGCTCGCGCGTCTATGTCGCGAGCTTCGGCAACGCGACGGTGCGCGTGCACCGCGCCGACGTGCTGTGGGAGCTCAAGCAGGTGCCGAGCGGCATCGCGCCGACCGACGTGCAGATCGAGCCTTCCGGCGTCTTCGCGTGGGTGCTGTCGAGCGGCGAGTCGCGCATCACCAACATCGATCTGGCGACGAACCGCACGGACCGCACGCAGTGGTTCAGCGCGCCGCCGTTCAGCCTGACGATCCATCCGGACGGCGCGCGGATCTACGTGACGCTGCCCTCGGCGGGCCTCGTCTCGCGGTTCAACCCGTCCACGTTCGGGCAGTCGACGATCAACGTCGGCGGCACGCCGATGGGCATCGACCGCAGCGCCGACGGCAGCCGCCTCTACGTCGCGAACGAGAACGGCTACGTCACGGTGCTCGACACGGCGACGAACGCGATCGTCGCGACGATTCCGGTCGGATCGAAGCCGCGTTCGCACGGCCGCTTCGTCGCGAAAGGCTTTCTGCCGCCCGACTCGGTGCCCGAAGTGCCGTCGAACGTCGTCGCGACGGCCGGCGTCGCGCAGGTTTCGGTCGCGTTCTCGGCGGGCGGCGACGGCGGAGGACCGATCCTGCGCTACACGGCCACCTGCGGCACGCAGTCGCAGACCGGCATGGCATCGCCGATCGTCGTTTCGAACCTCGCGATCGGCACGCCGGTGACGTGCACGGTCGTCGCGACGAACGCGCTCGGCGACGGCGCGGCGTCGGCGCCGTCGAACGCGGCGACGCCTTACGCGATCGTGCCGGCGGCGCCGGCCGGCGTCGTCGCGACGGCCGGCGACTACGCGATCGCCGTCGCGTTCGCGACGCCGTACGACGGCCATTCGGCGATCACGCAGTACACGGCGACGTGTGCGACGCCCGATATCGCAAGCCCGTTCACCGCCGTCGGCCCGACGTCGCCGATCACCGTGATCGGGACGCCGAATGCGCATTCGTATACGTGTACGGTTTTTGCGACGAACGCGATCGGCGACGGCGCGGCATCGGCGCCGTCGGCTGCCGCCATGCCGGACGCCGCGCCGCCGCGGCCGACCATCCAGACGCCGGTGCGCGGCAACGGACAGCTCACCGTCGCGTTCGCGCCGGTCGCAGCGCCCAACGGCTACAGCGCGATCACGAGCTGGACGCTGACCTGCGGTTCGCGGCAGGTGTCCGGCGCATCGTCGCCGCTCGTCGTCACCGGCCTGACCAACGGCGTGCCGCAGACGTGCACGGTCGTCGCGAGAAACGCGCGCGGCGACAGTCCGCCGTCCGAACCGTCGGCGGCCGTGGCGCCGGCCACGGTGCCGGATGCGCCGGAGATCGTCGGCGTCGCGCGCGGCAACGGCATGGTCACCGTGTCGTTCGTGCCGCCCGCGTACAACGGCGGCATGCCGGTGACCGGCTACATCGTCCGCTGCGGCACGCAGGCGGTGTTCGGCGGCAATCTGTCGCTGCCGGTTTCCGGGCTCGCGAACGGCGTGCCGGTGACGTGCACGGTGCTCGCGCGCAACGACGTCGGCGACGGCGCGCCGTCGGCACCGTCGGAAAGCGTGACGCCGGCGACCGTGCCGGACGCGCCGACGCTGACGTCGGTCGCGAGCGGCGACGGCTCCGCGCAGCTCGTGTTCGCCGCGCCGGCGCAGGACGGCGGCGCGGACGTCTCGGGCTACCGCGCCTCGTGCGCGCCGGGCGCGCATGCGGCGAACGGCACGGCGTCGCCGCTCGTCGTGGAAGGCCTGACGAACGGACAGACGTATACCTGTTCCGTCGTCGCGACCAACGAGATCGGCACGGGCGTCGCATCGGCCGGCCTTGCGGTCGTGCCGCGACGCGTCGCGGACCTTTCGGTCGCGATCGACAACGGCACGTCGTTCATCGCGGGCGGCGCCACGACGACCTATCTGATCGACGTGGCGAACGGCGCCGCGGCCGGCGTCGCCGGCGTGCGCGTGCGCACCGCGTTCGGGCAGGGGTTCGTCGATCTCGCGTGGGCGTGCAGCGCGCAGGCCGGCTCGCAGTGCCCGGCGAGCGGCAGCGGCGAGATCGACGCGCTCGTCGATATGGCCGGCCAGTCGGGCGTGACGTTCCTCGTGACGGCGACGGTCGCCGCGCAACCCGAGGCGCCGGTGAGCGGCACCGCGACGATCGCGGCGCCGAACAGCGTCGACGATCCGGTCGCGTCGAACGATACCGCGACGGACGGCCCCGACGCGGTCGGCATCTTCGCGGACGGCTTCGAGTAGGCGAGGGCGCGGCGCGTGATGGGCGGCCGATACGATTCGCGCTATGCAAAAGGTATAAGTATTCGCCGAACCGTGCCCGCGAGGAGACGATCGTGAAAGAAGCGCCGCTGTTCGAGATCGTCATCCCGATCTACCGGGAAGTGGATCTCATGGACGTTGCCGCACCGGTCGAGATGTTCAGCTGGATGGCCGAACTGTGGGAGGCGCGCAAGGCGAAGGTCGTGCTCGCCGCCGAAAGCCCGCATCCGATCAAGACGCGCGACGGCCTGACGCTGACGCCCGATGCCACGTTCGACGACTTCCGCGAATGCGGACGACAGGCGCAGCTGATCTGGGTGCCCGGCGGAAACGTTTCCGCGTTGAACCGGCTGATGGAAGGCGGGCCCTACCTCGACTTCCTCGTGGCGCAGGCCGACAGGGCCGACTACGTCTGCTCGGTCTGCGAGGGCGCGATGCTGCTGGCGGCGGCGGGCCTTCTGGACGGCTATTGCGCGACCACCCACTGGGCGTTCATTCCGTGCTTCGCCGCGTTCCCGGAAATCCGTGTCGCGGAAGGTTTTCCGCGCTACGTGATCGATCGCAACCGCGTGACCGGCGGCGGTATTTCGTCGGGACTCGACGAAGCGCTGGCGGTCGTGGCGCTGCTGGCCGGCGACGACATCGCGAAAAGCGTGCAGATGACGACGCAGTATTTTCCGGAGCCGCCGTTCACGCAGACGATTGTGCCGGCAACGGCGTGTCCGCTGGACCTCGGCGTCGCCAACTAGCGGCCGGCCGATTCGCGGTCTCTCGCCGGAAGCGCCATCGCGGGATGGCGCGCCAGATCGATGAACGCGCGCAGCGCGGACGACATGCGGCGCTGGCGCGGGTAGCACGGCATGAAACCCGGAAAGCGCGGGCACCCGTCGTCGAGAACGCGGACCAGCCGGCCGGCGGCGACGAGGTCGTCGACGCAGGTGTCGATCATAGCCGGTGCGCAGAGGCTTCCAGCGGGTGCTCCGCTGCGCAATGGATGTGGCTGGACTTCGCAAACCATGCGGCGCCCTACAGCGCGGCCGTTCGTCCGATGCCGGCGACAGCCGGCCTTTCAGTCCAGTCCCGTCCTGCCCGGTGCCCAGTACGGCTTCGCGAGAATCCGCGAAGACGGCACATCGAGCGCTTTCAGCGCACGGCGCAGCCGCTGGATCGAGGCGGCCTTGCCCGTCAGGACGAACGTCGCGCCGGCGGCGGCGAGCGGCGGCAGACGGCGCTCGACGTCCGCGAGATGCGCGTCGTCGTCCGTCCGCTCGAACACCTCGGCGGCGCCGAGATCGAGTCGCGCGAGCGCCGCACGCGCCTCGGTGGCGGCGTTCGTTTCGAACAGGCACCGCAGCGCTCCGCTCGCGGTCGCCGCGGCGCGAGCCAGCCCGATCGAGGTTTCGTCGCCGAACACCAGGCGCAGACTTGCGGCCCGTCCGACGTCGAGCGACGCGCGCGGACCGAAGACGTCGCAGTCGTCGCCCGCTTTCGCACGAGCGATCCAGGCACTGCCCGGCCCGTTGCCGTGCGCATAGCCCAGGATGCGGGTTAGTCCGGCCGCCGCGTCCCAGTCGATCGGCGTGAAGGTTCGTGCGACGAAGGCCGATCCCATCGCGACCTGCACTTTCTGTCCGGGCACCCAGGCAAGCCCTTTGAATTCGGTGCTTTCCAGCGTGATCAGTCGAAAACCTTCGGCAACCGTTTCGGCCTCGACGATGCGTGCGTGTTTCATCAGCAGGCGAATCAGCGCGCGGTTGAGCGGCCCCGGTCGACGCGCGGGCGGGGCTTCGGCGTGCATGGGCGTCATCGCGTCACCACGCTCAGCTCGTTGCCCCGACCCGCGTTGATCGGAATCGGCTGCGACAGATAGCCGTTCGCGGGATCGCGCACATGGGCGAGGTATTCGTTGCCGTGCTCGAACGCGTTTTCCGCGAGGATCGGCGTGCCGGATTTCAGATGCGGCGCCAGCAGCTCGAGCACCGGCAGATAGAGGCTGAAGGCGCCGTCGAGCAGGACGAAATCGATTTCGCCGCCGATGTCGGCGAGCGTATCGCGCGCGTCGCCGACGCGGATTTCGACGAGGTCGGCGAGCCCCGCCGCTTCGAGATTGGCGTGCGCGCGCAGCGCCTTGGAGGGTTCCAGTTCGGTGCCGATCAGGTGTCCGCCGCCCATGTCGCGCAGCGCGGCGGCGAGATAGATCGTCGAGATTCCCATCGACGTGCCGAACTCGACGATGCGCGTCGCCTTGCGCGCACGGGCGCACTGGTACAGAAACCGGCCGTATTCCGGCGTCACGTTGAGAAAGTTGTCGGCGTAGCCGCGATAGAACGCGCGCAGGTCGCGGCGTTCCTCGGCGATGTGTCCCGCGATCGCCTCGCCGAGCGCCTGTTCGGACGCCTCGGCACCCGCGAACCGTTCCATCAGCGGCCGATCGGCGTGGGCGGCTTCGTCGAACAGTCGCTGCAAGGTCCGGGCGACGCGCCCGGTGCTCAGGGAATCCATGGTTTCGTGCGCTCCGAATCGATGGCGGCGGAAGATCCCGGCGCCTTTGCCGCATCGTAGGTACGGACGGTCTTGGCAGCATTGGGCAACTTCGCCAAGATATTCGGAATTTCAGCCACGCTTCGCTCCGCCCGGCGACCGAACGACCATGCCCGTCCTTACTGCCGATTCGGACATCGCCGAATGGATCGACCCCGACCTCGTGCCGCGCCCGGTCGTGACGATCGGCGCGACGGGCTTCGTGATCGCGCGCGGCGGCCCGCACGACGCGAATTTCGACGACCGGCAGGAACTCGATTTCCACAGCCATCGCAAGGGCCAGCTGATGCTCGCGCTGAACGGCGTACTGACCGGCGAGATCGAAGGCGGCTTCTGGATCGTGCCGCCGCAAAGCGCGATCTGGGTGCCGGGCGGCGTGTTGCACAAGATCAAGGCGGCCGGCGCGATCGAGTGCTACATCGCCTACATCGACTCGAGCGTCGCGTCGAACCTGCCGGCGTATTGCTGCACGGTTTCCGCGACGCCGCTGCTGCGCGAGCTTCTGATCCGTTCGGCCGGCCTTCCGATGCTGTACGCCGAGGGCGGCATGGCGTCGAACCTGGTCGCGCTGCTGCTCGACGAACTCGCGCTGGCGCCGATCGGCAATCTGCACCTGCCGATGCCGGCCGACACGCGGCTGCGCCGCATCGTCGAGACGATCATGGCCGAGCCCGCCGACCGCGGAACGATGCGGACGTGGGCCCGGCGCACGGGGCTGAGCGAACGCACGCTCGCGCGGCTGCTCGCGCGGGAAACCGGCATGAGCTTCGGGCGCTGGCGCCAGCAGCTGCACCTGATGCTGGCGGTGCGCTGGCTCGCGACCGGCGCGTCGGTGCAGCGGGTGGCGAACGACCTCGGCTACGAGAGCGCCGGCAGCTTCGTGACGATGTTCCGCAAGGCGCTCGGCACGTCGCCCGGTCGCTACATCGCGCAGCGGCGCTCCTGAGCGTCGCTACGACCAAAGTCGCCAAGGCGCATGACGGACAAGATCCGGCCCTGGCGGAGGCCCTGTCGTCGATCGCCGATTTCGCCCCGCGATGGCATTCGCACGCGCACTCGGAAAAGTCCGATTCCCATACGCGACCGTCGTCCTCTACGTTCGGCCAGAGGCGGCGTACAGCGCCGTGACAGGGATGTCTCGATGCCCGTTCGAAGCTTACCGTTGATGGTGGCAATCGGCGCGGCGCTCTTTTCGGTCGCCACCGCACACGCCCAATCCCCACCCGACCCACTCGTGCTGCGCGGCAATGCGAGCGTGCCGGCCTATGTCGAGTACGACAAAAAGGTGCGCGCGTCCGAACAACTCTCGCCGCTCGGCGGCGAGCTGTTCGGCGAAGATATCTCGTTGTATACCGGCGCGACCGAGTTCAGCCACGTCGACATCGACATCCCCGGCAACAACGCATTGCCGGTGCAGCTGCGCCGCCGCTTCGTCGTCAGCGCACTCGTGCCCGATCAGGCGCACGACCCGAGAGGCGGTCCCGGTAACGCATTCGGCGGACTGGCGAACTGGGATGTCGAGGTGCCGTACGTCTACGGCACGTTCGACAGCCACTACGGCTGGAACATTCCGCTCGGCTCGAACGTCCAGCAACCGCGCTGCTCGCAGAATTTCGCGCCTCGGAAGACCGCGCCGAACGTCACGATCCGGGACGTGTGGTCGGGCAACAAGGTGCATATTCCTGGTCGCGGCGATAAGGAAATCCTGCGGCTCGACGCGAGCTACCCGCCGCTGCAGTACCCGACCGACGGCCGTGCGCCGACGTGGTCGACGAGCGAGTTCGACGCGTTCGCCTGCACGCCGCATGCCGTGTCGTCGAACGGCGAAGGCTTCGTCATGACGACGCCGGCGGGCATCACCTACACGTTCGACGTGTACCGCGAACGCGCCTATGCGTCGGTCGAGGCCGGCGGCAACACGAACCTGCGCAAGGTGGTGTACCTGCTCGCGAGTTCCGTCGCGGATCGCTACGGCAACACCGTGACGTACACGTACGACGACGTCGGCCGCCCGACGTCGATTCGCGACAACGGCGACGGTCGCGAGATCCGGCTGACCTACGACGCGACGAGCAGCCGCCTGCTCACGAGCGCATCGGTCACCGTCGCGATTCCGGGCCAGTCGACGCAGACGCGCACGTGGCGTTACGCCTACGAGGACGGTGCCGACGGCCTGTCGCGCCTGAAAACCGTCACCCTCCCCGATGCCGTGTCGCAGTGGGCATTCGACTACCACTACAACGCGCCGGGCGATCCCGACCCGGCGCCCGACACGTATCTGTACGTTCAGTATCTGCCGCCGAAGCCGTCGAACAACGAATGCGCGGCGGCCACGTTCCAGCCGGCCCGGTTCTCGTTGCGCATCACGCACCCGTCCGGCGCGAACGGCGACTTCCGGTTCGGGATGGGGCGCCAGCAGCGCACGGTACCGCAGCCGAACTGCCCGACCGGCGGCGGCCAGTTCCTCAAGACACCGTACGTCGACACGTACAGCCTGACGTCGAAAACGATCTCCGATACGGCCGACACGTCGAGCACCTGGCGCTACGTGTTCCAGCTCGGCGCGTGCACGCGCTGCACGAACACGGTGG
>NZ_JAOVZO020000022.1 GCF_025717065.2 Tahibacter soli
AGCATCAGCGCCTGTGCAAGACGATCGAGCCGGAAAGCGGCGCGACGGTGCAGGCGTACAACAGCGCCAATCTTGTCGAATGGAAGGCCACTGGACAGAGCCTGACGAGCACGACGAATTGCCAACAGGCCAGCGTCGCGAGCAACCAGAAGATCGGCTACACGTACGACGCCAGAAACCGGCTGCTCACGACGAGCTATGGCGACGGCAGCCCGAACGTCGTGCGCACGTACACGTTCGACGGGCTGCTCGAAACGATCACATCCGACAACAGCCGTTGGACGACGACGTACAACAAGCGCCGGTTGTCGACGAATGAAACGTTACAGCTGGACGGCGTCGACTACGCGATCGGCTACGCACACAGCCGCAACGGCCACGTCAGCGGCATGACGTATCCCGACGGCACTGCCATCGACTACGCGCCGAATGCGTTGGGCGAAGCGACGCGGGTCGGCAGCTACGCGACGCAGATCGTCACGCACCCGAACGGCGCGCTGGCCGGCTTCACCTACGGCAACGGCATCGCGCATACGACCGAGCAGAACGAACGGGGCTTGCCGAGCCGCAGCGTTGACGGATCGGTACTCAGCGACCGGTACACGTACGACGCGAACGCGAACGTCGCGAGCATCACCGACGAGAACGGCGGCGCGTTCACGCGCACGATG
The DNA here is from genome assembly GCF_025717065.2 of Tahibacter soli. Lineage (GTDB taxonomy): Bacteria > Pseudomonadota > Gammaproteobacteria > Xanthomonadales > Rhodanobacteraceae > Tahibacter > Tahibacter soli. The sequence goes on from NZ_JAOVZO020000022.1 coordinate 672, forward strand.
ACGTACGACGATCTGGATCGTCTCAAGACCGCGCGCAACGATCCGCGCTGGGGCGGTACGCAGACGTTCGGCTACGACGCGCTCGACAACCTGCGCACGACCGTCGCGCCGGGACGCACCTGGACGAACCGCTACGACGCGCAAACCCTGCGCCTGACGAGCGTCGACGACGGTCCGAGCGCATTGATCGCGTACGGCTACGACGCGCGGGGACGCGTTACTTCGCGAACCGTGAGAGGGCAGCCGACACAGACGTTCGCGATCGATCTCGCCGATCGCGTGAGGCAGGTCGGCCCGAACGTCGCGAGCTACCGCTACGACGGCCACGGCCGCCGCACGATGGTGACGAAGAACGGCGTCGCGACGGTGCAGATTTACAGCCAGGCGGGACAGTTGCTGTATCAAAGCGCGCCGACATCGACGAACGACGGCATCTTCAAGAACGGCTTCCAGCAAGGCGATACGACCTATCCGCCGCAGACGGGTGGCAACAAGCGCTACGTGTATCTCGGGCGGCATCTGATCGCCGAAGACGGAACGGCCGGAAGGCGATACATCCACACGGACGGGCTCGGCTCGCCGGCACTGACGACGAACACGAGCGGCGTCGCTACGGCGCGCAACGACTACCAGCCGTACGGATGGGGGCCGGCAGTAACGTCGACACCGGGGTTCACCGGACATGTTGCCGATGCTGAGACCGGCCTGAGCTACATGCAGGCGCGGTACTACGATCCGTTTGCGGGGCGGTTCCTGGCGATTGACCCGGTATCCGCAGAGGCGGAGACGTTTAATCGCTACTGGTACGCGAACAACAATCCATACAAGAACATCGATCCCGACGGACGCGATGCCGGGATGTACTACACGGAGCCCCGGTACGCAGTTCCAACGCCAAATCTTCCGCCTGATGTTGCGTTATTGGCCTTGGAAATAGAAGCTACTATTATGGCCGGCCCCCTGGCTCCACGCGCGGTCAGCTTAATTAAAGGGCTGAATCGGGAGGCGATTAACAAAGGCACTTCCGGCGGCCCGAGGGCGGGCAAGCCGTTTACAAAGGCGGGGAAAAAAGAAGTAATAAGGCGGAACGAAGAGAAGAACAATGGCGTAACCAAGTGTGAAGGGTGCAACAGAGAGACTAGTCCGGCAAAACAGAGCAAGCCCGGTACGCCAACGCCAAAGGATGAAACCCGAATTGACCACATCTTTCCGAAGAAAGAAGGTGGAGATGGGGCCCCTTCAAATGGGCAGGTTCTTTGTAGTGAATGCAATCTAGATAAAGGCCCAAAGATTGATTGGGTTCCGCCAAAATACAGGTGAACGATAAAATGGACCCGTCCAGGAATTACGTGAAGATTTCGATTAAACTGGAAGTAGACGAGGACGGATTTCCGCCCGTCGATTGGGAGGATGTATGGGCAATCGATCTCAAGGATGGGCGCTACGAAATCGCCAACGTTCCTTTCTACGCCCAGGGCGTTAGCTACGGTGACATTGTTTCAGTAGTTTCGCAGGGCGATCGCCTAACATTTGATTCTTTGTTGAAAGCAGGCGAACACTCGACAGTCCATGTTGTCATGTACGATGAGAAGCTCGTCCAAACAGTGCGGGATCAGCTAAAGGATTTGTTTTGCTCTACCGAGC
>NZ_JAOVZO020000023.1 GCF_025717065.2 Tahibacter soli
CACGCGTGATCCGTCATGCGATGGTGCTGGTCGGCGGCATCCTCATGATCCTGGGCTTTTCGCTCGCGCTGACGAACTGGCTGATTGACGCGGAAGTGCCGGACAAGCTGTTCGAGTTCCTGCGCACGCACATCCCGCAGGACCAGCCGTTCCTGTTCCTGCTTGCGCTGAACGTGTTCCTGCTGGTGTTCGGCATGCTGCTTGAGGGGTTTCCGGCGATCATCCTGCTGGTGCCGCTCGTGCTGCCGGTGGCGGTGAAGTACGGGATCGACCCGGTACATCTCGGCATCATTTTTTTGGCCAATTTGCAGTTGGGGATTTTTCTGCCGCCGCTGGGGATCAATCTGTACATCGCGAGTGCGCGGTTTCGGCAGCCGGTGATGACGCTGGTGCGCGCGTCGGTGCCGTTCTTCTTGATCATGTTGGCGGCTACGCTCGTGATTACGTATTGGCCCGCGCTTTCGCTGTGGTTGGCGCGCTGAGCGCGCGCGCTGCTTTTTCCTTTTTGCTCGTCATCCCGGCGCAGGCTGGGATCCAGTTCTTGATTGTCGCTTTGTATTTTTCGCTTGGCTTTAAACAAGGCGTTTCGCTCGCTGCCGCGAGCGAGCAAGGGGAATTTGCTTGTCCAAATTCCCCTTGCATCCCCAAAGGACACCCCGACGGCCGCGGCCTCCGGGCATCCTGCCCTCCGACTCCGCGAGCTTGCTCCGGGGTTCGTTGATGGGCCATCCATGGCCCGTCAACGAACTGCGCACATCCTGTGCGCACCCGCTGCGCGGGCTGATCCTCCGCAATCTCGCCGCGACCGACGGGGCCCCGGGTAGAGCGGGCGGCTTCCTGCCGCCAGAAGCAACGGCAACGGCAACGGCAACGACGCGAAGCGCGGCAACTCCTTGGCTCGTCATTCCAGCGCAAGCTGGAATCCAGCTTTTCGGGCGTCAAGAACAACAGCAAAGGCTGGATCCCAGCTTTAGCTGGGATGACGAGCGTGGGGATCGCCGCTTTTTGCCGTTGCCGTCGCTGTTGCTTCTGGCGGCAGGAAGCCGCCCGCTTTCCCCGGGGCCCCATCTGCCGCGAGCAAGTGCCCGGTGATCAGGCCCGACAGGGGACGCACACGGATGTGCGTCGTCCGCCGCGGTCCAGGATGGACCATCGGCGGACCCCGCCGGGCGCTTGCGGTCCCCGGAGGGCAGGATGCCCGGAGGGGCGCGGCAGTTGGGGTGGCCTTCTTTGGTTACTTTCTTCGGCCAGTCGAAGAAAGTGACTCGGCCGCCGGCAGGCGGGCGAAACGCTTTGTTCAACGCCAAGCGAAAACGACGAAGCGACCGTCAACGACAACGGCCGTATTGAAAGCCGGAACGACGAGCAAAAAGTGCCCCCGTGACGAACAACAACCCCACGAGTTATCCTGCCCCCCTTTTGCAACGCAACAAACCCCAAGTCATGATTGAAACGAATCCGATCTCCGCGCGCATCGACGACCTCAAGGGTCGCGTGCTGTCGCTTAGGGGGTATCTTTGACTACGACCTCAAGGCCGAACGGCTCGAGGAAGTAACCCGCGAGCTCGAAAGCCCGACGATCTGGGACAACCCCCAGCGCGCCCAGGACCTCGGCCGCGAACGCGCCCAGCTCGACAAGATCGTCGGCGGCATCCGCCGTTTGACCGAAACCCTCGACGGCGCCGCCGAACTCCTCGAGATGGCGATCGCCGAAAGCGACGACGACACCGCGCTGGCGGTCGACGCGGACGTCGGCAAGCTCGCCGCCGACGTCGAGAAGCTCGAATTCCAGCGCATGTTCTCCGGCAAGATGGACTCGGCCAACGCGTTCGTCGACGTGCAGGCCGGCGCCGGCGGCACCGAGGCGCAGGACTGGGCCGAAATCCTGCTGCGCATGTATCTGCGCTGGTGCGAAAACAAGGGTTGGAAAACCGAACTTCTGGAAGTTTCCGCCGGCGACGTCGCGGGCATCAAGAGCGCGACGTTCCGCGTCGAGGGCGACTACGCCTACGGCTGGCTCAAGACCGAGATCGGCGTGCACCGCCTCGTGCGCAAGTCGCCGTTCGATTCGGACAACCGCCGCCATACGTCGTTTTCGTCGATCTTCGTGGCGCCGGAAGTCGACGACGACATCGACATCGAGATCAATCCGGCCGACCTCAAGACCGACGTCTACCGCTCGTCCGGCGCCGGCGGCCAGCACGTCAACAAGACCGAGTCGGCGGTGCGCATCACGCACGTGCCGAGCGGCGTGGTCGTCGCGTGCCAGACCGAACGCTCGCAGCACGCGAACCGCGATCGCGCGATGAAGATGCTCAAGGCGAAGCTGTACGAAATCGAGATCATGAAACGCAACGCCGAGAAGGACGCGCTCGAAGCGACGAAGTCCGACATCGGCTGGGGCAGCCAGATCCGCTCGTACGTGCTCGACCAGTCGCGCATCAAGGACCTGCGTACCGGCGTCGAACGCACCGATACGCAGAAGGTGCTCGACGGCGATCTCGACGAATACGTCGAGGCGAGCCTGAAACTCGGCCTCGAAGCCGGCGCGAAACGCGTCGACGCGTAGCGCCTCAACTCCCTCTCCCCCAAGCTCGCTTGGGGGAGAGGGCGGGGGTGAGGGGGCGGCGCTTCCGTTTGCGTTGCGACGGGTTGTCGCGATTTTTCATAGGGCGACGACCGCACGCCGTGGAACACTGACGCGTATCCCCCTCACCCAACCCTCTCCCCCAAGCGCGCTTGGGGGAGAGGGCTCAAGAATCGACTCACGAAACGACCGACATGACCGACGAAACCCAACAGCCGCCCGACGAGAACAAGCTGATCGCCGAGCGCCGCGAAAAGCTCAAGGCGCTGCGCGCCGGCGGCGTCGCGTTTCCGAACGATTTCGTGCCCGACGCCTTCGCCGGCGACCTGCAGGCCGAGTTCGCCGACAAGGAACGCTGGGGCGCCGAAGCCCTCGAAGCGCTCGGCCGCCGCGTGCGCGTCGCCGGCCGCATGCTCGCCAAGCGACAGATGGGCAAGGCGAGCTTCGCGCAGCTGCAGGACGTGACCGACCGCATCCAGCTGTTCCTGCAGCAGGCCGCGCTCGGCGAAGCCGCCTACGACGCGTTCAAGGGCTACGACATCGGCGACATCGTCGGCGCCGAGGGCGTGCTCACGCGCACGAAGACCGGCGAGCTGTCGGTCAAGGTCGACGCGCTGCGGCTTCTGACCAAGGCGCTGCGCCCGCTGCCGGACAAGTGGCACGGCCTTGCGGACGTCGAGCAGCGCTATCGCCAGCGCTACGTCGATCTCGTGGTCACCGAGGACGCGCGCCGCGTGTTCAAGCTGCGTTCGCGCGTGATCGGCTTCATCCGACAGTGGCTCGAAGCCGCGCCGCGCCGCTTCATGGAAGTGGAAACGCCGATGATGCACGCGATTCCGGGCGGCGCGACCGCGCGCCCGTTCGTCACGCATCACAACGCGCTCGACATCGACCTGTACCTGCGCGTGGCGCCGGAGCTGTATCTGAAGCGCCTCGTCGTCGGCGGCTTCGACCGCGTCTACGAGATCAACCGCAACTTCCGCAACGAAGGCGTGTCGACGCGGCACAATCCGGAATTCACCATGCTGGAGCTGTACCAGGCCTACGCCACGTACAACGAAATCATGGACATCACCGAAGGCATGATCCGCGAAACCGCGCAGGCCGCGCTCGGCCGCACGGCGCTCACGTGGGAAGGCCGCGACATCGACGTCGGCGCGCCGTTCAAGCGCTGGCCGATGGAGCAGGCGGTGCGCGAGATGAATCCGGAGATCGGCGAGCACGAACTGCGCGACCGCGACGCGCTCGCGCGGCATTGCGCGCGCCTCGGCATTCACGTCAAGCCGGGCTACGGCCGGGGCAAGCTCCTGACGGAACTCTTCGAGGCGACCGTCGAAGCCTCGCTGATCCAGCCGACCTTCATCACGCAGTATCCGACCGAAGTGTCGCCGCTCGCGCGCGCGAACGACGCCGATCCGGGCATCACCGACCGCTTCGAGCTGTTCATCGGCGCGAAGGAAATCGCCAATGGTTTTTCCGAGTTGAACGATCCGGAAGACCAGGCCGCGCGCTTTCTCGCGCAAGTGGCCGCGAAGGATTCGGGCGACGACGAGGCGATGCATTTCGACCACGACTACATCCGCGCGCTCGAATACGGCCTGCCGCCGACCGGCGGCCTCGGCGTCGGCATCGACCGCCTCGTGATGCTGCTGGCCGACGTACCGTCGATTCGCGACGTGCTCCTGTTCCCGTACATGCGCCCCGAGGCGTAACCGGTCGATGCACGCGCCGCGCGCCTGGCCCGGAGCGGCCACGCTCGGCGCCGCCGGTTTTCTCGCGCTGCAGGGCGCCGACGCGATGCTGCCGCTCGCGTGGCTCGCGCTCGTGCTCGGCGGCGCGCTCGCGCTGTGGCGCGACGAGATCGATTTCGTACGCCCGCCCGATCGACTGGAATGGAGCCTCGCCGCGTTCGTGGCCGTCGCGGCGTTCGCGTCCGCCTGCGGTCTCGACCCGCGGCGCTCGCTGTCGCTGAGCCAGCCGGTGCTCGCCGCCGCGATCGTGTGGACGCTCGTTGCGCGCGGTCGCCCGGAGCCGCGCCGCGCCGCGTGGATCGCCGCCGGGCTTCTCGCCGCCGCGCTGACGCAGATCGTGCTCGTGCTGATCGCCGCCGCCGCGCTGCCCGATGCGGCGCCCGGCGAGCGCGTCGCGCGCGCCGGCGCGCTCTGGCTCGTCGTGCCGAACGATCTGGCGTGGATCGCCTGCCTCGTGCCGTTCGCGCTGCTGCTGCCCCGGCCGCGCCGTGCGGTCGTCGCGGCCGGCGCCGGCGCGCTGGCGCTCGCGTGGGTCGTGCCGTCCGTTACGCTGGCCGGCACCGCGCTGGTGACGACGCTCGCGGCGCTGTGGTTCGGTGCGGGCCGGCGTCTGCCGTGCGGCGCCGCCGTCGCCGCCGGCTATGCCGCGCTAGCCGTCACGATTGCCGCAGCCGCGTTCGTGCGGCCGTCGATGCAGGCACGGCTGCAACTGTGGCAGGCGGCGCTCGTCGTGCTGCGCGAGCATCCGCTCGGTGTCGGCCTGCACAACTACGTGCTCGCGTATCGCGGCGCGTCGCCGGATGCCTCGATGCTCGTCGATCCGCGCCGCACGCCGTGGCCGCACAACCTGCCGCTGGAAATCGGCGCGGAACTCGGCTGGCTCGGCCTCGCGGCGCTCGCGCTCGTCGTGACCCTGCTTCGGGCCGTTTTGCGATCTATGCGGAGGAATGCGCCGGACGGTCGTTTCGACCGGGTAGAATCCGCGCTCGTCGCGAGCCTCGCCGGCTTCGCGGCGCTCGCGATCAGCGAAACCAGCCTGTTGCGCATGTGGACGTGGCTCTTCGGCGCCGCGCTCCTCGGGCTGATCGCGTACTGCTCAAGGGAAAAGAGAAAACATGGATAATTTTCAGGGTGCGCCGCGCCGCCCGGCGTGGGTCCGCGGCGCGTTCGCCGCCTCGCTCGTCGCGGCAGGCTTGCTGGCGCTGTCGCCGGACTGGGCGTCGGCGCTCAAGGCGCAGGGCTATTACGGCAGCGTCGATCTCGGTGTGACGCTGACGCCGTCGCAGACGCCGCGCGCCGGCGAAGCGGTCGATTTTCTCGTCACGGTGCGCAACGACGGACCGGACGCCGCGAACCGCGTGCGCACGATCGCCGGCGCGCAGAACCTGCACGTGCTCGAAACGAACGGCTGCGCGGCCGATCCGCTCGGCTATCCGCAATGCGCGCTGCCGTCGCCGCTGGCGGCCGGTGCGAGCGGCGATTATCTGTTGCGCATGAAGGTGCCTCCGGGGGCGCGCGGCAATATGGTGCTGTCGGTCAGCGCGACGTCGGACGACGATGAGATCGCGCCGGGTGACGAAGTGGCGTTGTTCAAGGCGCCGATCGCTACATCAGTCGATCTGCGGACTTCCACGCGGTGCAGTTCGGCCGCATTCCCGAGCCCGACCTCGCGCATCTTCTGCGATTTCGAGATCGACAACGCGGGTCCGGCGACGGCACTGTCGCCGATAGTCAGTTTCTTCGTCTCGTATCCGGGCAATGCGTACTGGTCGTGCGTTGCGCCGCGGCCGGGCCAGTGTCCGGCAGGTACGCAATTCTCGACGAGCTATGCGTTCACGCCGACGTCGATCGAAACTGGCGACGTGTTGCGCGTGCGCGCTGAAATTCTGCCGCCTCCGGTCGGTTACCCGGTAGTGAATCTGTCCGGGAACACCTATTCGATCGAACAGGAAGCGAACTACATCGACAACACGGTCAATGCATGGTTCGACACGACCTTGTTCCGCGACGACTTCGAGCCCATCTCGCCATCTTCGAACCCGTAGAGGTCTGCACCATGTGGTACGCCATCGTCGGCACCGACGTCCCGAATTCGCTCGAAGCCCGCAAAGCCGCGCGCCCGGCGCACCTGGCGCGCCTCGACGCGCTGCAGAACGAAGGCCGTCTGCGGCTGGCCGGCCCGTTTCCGGCGGTCGACGCGGCCGATCCGGGCCCGGCCGGCTTCACCGGCAGCCTGATCGTCGCCGAGTTCGACGATCTCGCCGCCGCGCAGGCCTGGGCCGACGCCGATCCGTACGTCGCGGCCGGCGTCTACGCGCAGGTGTCGGTCAAGCCGTTCCGTCAGGTGTATCCGTCATGAGCGAGCGGCTCGAGCGCATCCGTGCGCGCATCGCAGACGCGCTGACGCCGCAGGCGCTCGACGTGATCGACGAAAGCCACAAGCACGTCGGTCACGAGGGCGCGCGCGACGGCCGCGGGCATTTTCGCGTGCGCGTCGTCGCCGAGGCGTTTCGCGGCAAGGCGCCGCTCGCGCGCCATCGCATGGTGTACGAGGCGGTCGGCGACCTCATGCAGACCGACATCCATGCGCTCGCGATCGAAGCGCGGGCGCCGGAGGATGCGGTATAACGTCGCGCTGCGGCCACAGGGGAGGCCGACCGATCGTACGCACTGCCCGAGGATTCCCATGCGCCACCTGCTCGTCTGCTCCACCGCCGTCCTGCTCGCCGCCTGTTCGTCCGAGAAGGCGCCGCTCGTCACCGCCGTCCAGTACACCGCCGGCAATCCGGCCATCCGCGTCAACGACCAGCCGATTTCCGAGGCGCTGCTGGCGAACGTCGCCAAGGGCCGCAACCTCGATCTGACCAAGCCCGAGCAGCGGCAGCGCGCGATCAAGGAGCTGTCCGACTACGTGATCCTGGCGCGCGCGGCCGAAAAGAGCGGCCTCGCGGTCGATCCCGAGGCGCTCGCGACGATCGAGGCGGCGCGCCTGCAGGGCCTCGCCAACGCGACGCTCACGCACTACGCCAAGACGCATCCGATCGCCGACGAGATGGTCAAGGCCGAGTACGACCAGCAGATCCAGAAGGCCGGCACGCAGAGCTACGACTTCACGCAGCTGATTCTCGACAACGAAGCCGACGCGATGACGGCGTCCGCGGAAATTCTCGGCGGCAAGGCCTTCCAGGCCGTCTACGACGAATGGGCGCCCAAGACGCGCCAGAGCAAGGCCTACAAGGGCGTGCGCCTCGCGCAGCTGCCCGCGCCGGAAATCGCCGACACGCTCAAGTCGCTCAAGCCCGGCGAGGCGACCAAGGTGCCGCTCAAGACGAGTTTCGGCTGGCATCTGATTCTGCTGCAGGCCGTCAACGACGTCGCGCCGCCGCCGTTCGAGCAGGTCAAGAACGAGCTGCGCCGCGTGATGATCAAGCGCCAGGGCGACGTGTGGATGGAGAAGATGCGCGGCGAATCGCTGATTCTCGACCTGCAGACGCCGCAACCGGCCGCGGCGCCCGCGGCCCCGGCCGCGCCGGCGCCGGCCGAGCCGGCGAAGCAGGGCTGATATACTGCCGCCCTGCGCGAGCCGGCCGGCCCGCGCAGGGAGGAGCCCGGGTAGACTGAACGCCCGTCAGGCCGGGCATTCAACCACACCAGGCGGACCCCGACGTTCGCGCTCGACGCCCCTGCGCCGCGCGACCGGCGGTGCGTCCAGGGATACCGATGCGCCTGACCACGATCAAACTGGCCGGATTCAAGTCGTTCGTCGACCCGACCACGCTGCAGCTTCCGACCAACATGACCGGCATCGTCGGTCCGAACGGCTGCGGCAAGTCCAACATCATCGACGCGATCCGCTGGGTCATGGGCGAAAGCGCCGCGAGCCGCCTGCGCGGCGATTCGCTGACCGACGTGATCTTTTCCGGATCGAGTTCGCGCAAGCCCGTGAGCCAGGCGTCGGTCGAGCTGATCTTCGACAACTCCGACGGCACGATCGTCGGCGAATACGCGAAATTCAACGAAATCTCGGTCAAGCGCGTCGTTACGCGCGACGGCAACTCGCAATACCTGCTCAACGGCGGACGCTGCCGCCGGCGCGACATCACCGATCTGTTCCTCGGCACGGGCCTGGGCGCGCGCAGCTACTCGATCATCGAGCAGGGCATGATCTCGCAGGTCGTCGAATCCGACCCCGAGGCGCTGCGCCACCATCTGGAAGAAGCCGCCGGCATCTCCAAGTACAAGGAGCGGCGCAAGGAAACCGAAAGCCGCATCAAGTCGACGCGCGAAAACCTCGACCGCGTGCGCGACGTGCGCGACGAAGTCGACAAGCAGCTCGAACACCTGAACCGCCAGGCCAAGGCCGCCGCGCGCTGGCAGGAGCTCAAAGCCGAGCAGAAGCAAAAAGAAGCCGAACTGCGCGCGCTGAACTACCGCGCGATCGCGAGCGAGGTGGAAGGCCACAGCGGCGCGCTGCGCCAGGCCGAAGTCGAAATCGAGCGCTTCCTCGCCGACCAGCGCCAGATCGAAGCGCAGCTCGAAGCGAGCCGCGAACGCCACCACGCCGCGAGCGAACACCTGGGCGCGGTACAAGGCGAAGTGTACAAAGTGGGCGCCGACATCGCGCGCGTCGAACAGCAGATCTCGCACAACCGCGAACTGCGCGAACGCCTCGACAAGAGCCGCGAGGAAACCGAGCGCGCGTACCGCGAACTCGCCGAACACATCGCCGCCGACAACGAACAGATCGAAACGCTGCGCGGCGCGCTCGCCGACGGCGAGCCCAAGCTCGAAGCGCTGCGCGACGTCGACGAGACCACCGGCGAGGCGCTGCGCCTCGCCGAAGCGCAGCTCGCCGAATGGCAGACCGCGTGGGACGCCTATTCGAAGTCGAGTTCCGAATCGATGCAGGCGGCCGAAGTCGAGCGCACGCGCCTGGACTATCTCGACCGCCAGTGCCTGGACGTGTCGCGCCGCCTCGAAGCGCTCGAAGCGGAAAAGAAGGCCGCCGACCTCGTCGCGCTCACGGCCGCGGCCGACACGCTCGGCGACGAGCAGGACACGCAGCGCGAGCGCGTCGAAACGCTGACGGGCCTGCTCGACGAGCGCAAGACCGGCTACGAGCGCGTGCTCGAAACCGAGCGCCAGACGCAGGCGCGCCTGAACGACACGCGCCAGCAGCTGCAGTCGCTGCGCGGCCGCCTGTCGTCGCTCGAAGCGTTGCAGCACGCCGCGCTCGGCCAGGAGAAAGGCGCCGCCAGCGCGTGGCTCGACGCCGCCGGCCTCGGCTCGGCCAGGCGCCTCGGCGAATCGCTCGACGTCGACGCGGGTTTCGAGACGGCGACCGAAACCGTGCTGTCGGGCCTGCTCGAAGGCGTGCTCGTCGACGCGCCGGCCGCCTACGCGAACGAGCTGGCAGACCTCCGCGAAGCCGACATGGTGCTGATCGCGCAGGCCTACGGCGGCGACGCCGTGCCCGGCACGCTCGCGGCGCACGCGCGCGGCCCGGCCGCGGTCGTCGGCCTGCTCGCGCAGATCCGCATCGCCGAATCGCTCGACGACGCGCGGCGCATCGCGCAGACGCTCGCGCCGCACGAATCGGTCGTCACGCGCGGCGGCGAGTGGTTTGGCGCCGGCTACGTACGCGTGCTGCGCCGCGGCGGCGCGCAGGCCGGCGTGCTCGCGCGGGAACGCGAAATCCATGCGGTGCAGGCGCAGGTCGAATCGCTCGACGAGCGCGCGCACGAACTCGCCGCGCAGCTCGACGAGCTGAAATCGACGAAGGTGGAAAGCGAGCGCGAGCGCGACGACGCGCAGCGCGAGCTGTACATGGCGCATCGCCGCCTCGCGGAAATCGCGGGACAGATGCAGAGCCACCGCGGCAAGGTCGAAACCGCGACCGCGCGGCTGGAAAAGGTCGAGGGCGAAATCGGCCAGCTCGCGGCCAAGCTCGACGAAGACGAGGCGCAGGCGAAAGAAGCGCGCGGACGTCTCGATGCCGCGATCGGCAGCCTCGGCGATCTCGAACAGCGCCGCCAGGAGCTCGACGGCCAGCGCCGAAAGACGCTCGAGGCGCGCGAGGAAGCGCGCATGAACGCGCGCGAGGCGCGCGACACCGCGCACCAGCTGGCGTTGTCGCTCGAATCCAAGCGCTCGTCGATCGCCTCGCTCGAACAGGCGCTCGGCCGCATGCATGCGCAGCTCGCGCAGCTCGATTCGCGCCGCGCCGAGATCGCGAGCCAGCTCGTCGCCGACGAAGATCCGCTGACCGAACTCGACGGCGAACGCCAGACTTACCTCAACCAGCGCCTGCTCGTCGACAAGCAGCTCGTCGAAGCGCGCCGCGCGCTCGAAGACTGCGACGCGGAATTCCGCCGGCTCGAGCAGGAACGCCACCGCGTCGAGCACGTGCTCAACCAGCGCCGCGAAGCGTTGTCGGAGCAGCGCCTGTCCGAGCACAGCCTCAAGCTGCGCGCGCAGAACCTCGCCGAGGCGATCGTCGAGGCCGGCCTCGAACTCGACGCCGTGCTCGCGACGCTGCCCGAGCGCGCGGACGCGGCCGAGTGGCAGCAGCACCTGACCGAACTCGAAGGCAAGATCCGCCGCCTCGAACCGGTCAATCTCGCGGCGATCCAGGAATACGAAGAGCAGTCGCAGCGCAAGACGTATCTCGACGCGCAGCTGACCGACCTTACGACCGCGCTCGAAACGCTCGAAGGCGCGATCAAGAAGATCGACCGCGAAACGCGCCAGCGCTTCAAGGAAACGTTCGACAAGGTCAACGCGGGCCTGCAGGAACTGTTTCCGCGCCTGTTCGGCGGCGGCCACGCCTACCTCGAACTCACCGGCGAAGACCTGCTCGACACCGGCGTGTCGATCATGGCGCGCCCGCCGGGCAAGCGCGTCGTCTCGATTTCGCTGTTGTCCGGCGGCGAGAAGGCGCTGACCGCGGTCGCGCTCGTGTTCTCGATCTTCCGTCTGAACCCGGCGCCGTTCTGCCTGCTCGACGAAGTCGACGCGCCGCTCGACGAGGCGAACGTGGGACGCTTCTCGAACATGGTCAACGAAATGTCCGAGCGCGTGCAGTTCTTGTTCGTCACGCACAACAAGACGACTATGGAAGCGTCGCACCAGCTGTGCGGCGTGACGATGCGCGAGCCGGGCGTGTCGCGTCTGGTACAAGTGGACCTGGCAGAGGCCGCCAAACTGGTCGGCGCGGCCTGACACGGAGGCGTTCGATGGAACAGCAGGCGATCAGCCCGAACGAATTGCGCGTGATCATCGCGGTGATCGGCGCGCTGGTTCTCGCGGCGATCTATTTTCTCGGCATGCCGCGCCGCCCGCAGGGCAAGCGCGTCGGCGCCAAGCCGGCCGGCGGCGGACGCCGCGAGCCGACGCTCGGCGACGAAAAAGACGACGACCTGCCGTCGATGCGCGCGACCGACGACGACGCGCCGCGCGACGCGGGTTTCGACGACGCGTTCAGCGCGCACGGCGACGTCGAGACGGGCGACATGTTCGCGCAGGCGCCGCGCTCCGCGGTCGGCCAGCGGCCCGACCTGCCGGTCGAACGCATCGTGACGCTGTTCGTCGCGGCGCGCGGCGACGCGGAAATTCGCGGCAGCGATCTCGTCGTCGCCGCGGAAAAATGCGGGCTGGAATTCGGCGACATGGGCATTTTTCACCGCATGGTCGACGGCAAGTCGGACCAGGGCCCGATCTTCAGCGCCGCGAACATGGTCAAGCCCGGCCATTTCGACATGAGCCGCATCGACCAGCTGTCGACGCCGGGCCTGTCGTTCTTCATGGCGCTGCCGGGGCCGCTGTCGGCGCTCGACGCGTGGGACACGATGCTGCCGACCGCGCAGCGCCTCGCCGAACTGCTCGATGCGATCGTGCTCGACGAAGAGCGCAACGCGCTCGGCCGCCAGCGCATCGCGCACATCCGCGACGAACTGCGCGCATGGGACAGGAAGCGCGAAGGCGTGACGTTCAAACCCGGCTGGTGATCGCGACCCGGCCCGCGCCGCCGGATCGCCATCGATACTCAGAACATCAAGGGCGCCGCGCCTTGTCGGTGCCGATGCGCTGTGACGGCGTCGTTACCAACTCCAGTACGACAACGTCGCTCTTGCGTGCCGGCATCTTCGCGTGCGAAGCGTTCGCGGTCACGGCGTCGGCGAGTTCCTTGCCGGCCGGCCGCGTCGCGAAATAGAACGGACGCGACGTATTGCCGGAGCCGGAAGCGCGAACGGTCACCAGGATCTCTTCGCCGGGGTTGTAGACGTACGGCGTGTTGAAACCGATATAGGCGCCGAACGGATTGGGCGACGCGGGCGTCGCGTTCGCGTCGATCGGATAGGACAGCGCCGGAATCGTCAGCGGCCCGCTGCGCACGAGCACGATCGGCGGCGCCTGGTTCTGCGCGAAACTCGTCGCGGTCGACGCGATTTCGGCGCCGGTCCGGATCGCGGCGCTCGCCCGGCTCAGCTCGATGTCGTACTGCGCGAGCGTGAGATCGCCCGCCGGCCACGCCGGCGCGTAGCCGTCGTTGCGCGGGTCGATCGACGCGCGCAGGCGCAGTCCGTAGATCGTCTGCGGCGACGTGAAAACGGCCAGCTGCGTCGGATCGATATAGACCTGATACGTTTGCCCGGCGATCGAGACGCCTGGCACGCCCGACGCGGTTTCGACGCCGGTCGGAATTTCGATGGCCTGGCCGTACGAACTGGCGACGGCCACGAGGAGAACGGCGGAGGCGCAGGCGACGACGATGGATTTCATGTTCATGGTGACGGGTTTTCCGGTTGAGGCGCGACGCCGCGGTTTTCGTGCATGTCCTCTTGCGGGCACGACGGATCCTCGGAGCGCGAGCCGATACGTGAAAGGAATTGGGGGGGCGGCATGCGCCGGGTCGGCGCGGTCGGCCGCGACAAAGAGGGTTTCGATAATCCGATTATCGAGAGGGATTATCGGTTGTGGGCGATAGTCTGAGGCTGTACGTCTCCGGCGGTTTGGTGGGAAAAACTATACCGTCCGGATCTTCGCTAAGTGCGTGAAATTACAGTGACTAACTGTCACATCGTTTGTAACTCTGTTAATCCCGTGGCGTATGTTCAACAAGACTTATGCGTATTGTCGTGCCGGAGCCGAGATTTTGAATGCGGTTGCGAATGCTCGGCGTTCGAGTGTCGGCGGATTTTCAATGCGGCGGCGCAGGCATTATCGAATAATCCGCGCGTTTGAGAATGACGGCGAATACGCTCGTCCGCCGGCGCGACGCGATGCGTGTCCGCGGGTGCTGTCGCCATGACGCGCGAGCCGCAGGCGCTGGCGATCGGCCGTTCCTGGCGCTGGCCGCTGTTCGTGTTCGCGCTCGTCGCGGCATGGACCGCGTACCTCGCGTACGTGTGCCTGGCGCTGCAATCGCTCGTCACGTGGCCGATCGCGGCACTGATGTTCCTGCCCTGGGGCGTGTTCTTCCTCGTGCAGGCGTGGCGCCGGTTGCGGGACGTCTTCGACCGCCGCGCGATCGTCAGGATCGACGACGACGGCATCGCCGACCTGCGACGCAGCGAAGCCGTCGTGCCGTGGGAGGACATCTCGCAGGTGCGCATCGCCCGCGCGCGCGGCGGCACCTGCCTGATGGTGCGGTTCCGCGACCGCAACGCCGCGCTGTCGCATGTCGACGCGCTCGGGCTGCCGGCCGGACTCGCCCGGCGCATCCTGAGTGCCGGCGACGAGTGGCCGGTGATGCTGACGTCGCTGAACTATCGGCACGCGACGGTGCTGCGGACGGCGAGGGCGTACATCGTGCGCGAGCGCTCCCGGGCGCGCGCCGCGGCGGCGTGACGAGGGCGCGCGCCGCCGGTCGCGACGGCGCGCGCGACCGCTCAGTTCGTCGGCAAGGTGCAGGTCGGCTGGTTCGTGACGCAGTAGAACGGCGGGTTGTCGCGCGTTTCGCAGCCGCCGCCGGCCGACGGCGGGCAACCGATCTGCGACAGCGTGTCGCGCGCGCCGCCGGCGACGGCCGCGGCTTCGATGCCGGTGAGTTCGCGCAGCGTTTGTTTCGACAGCGTGATCTTCTTCATGAGCGCTCCGTTCTGGACAATGCGAAAGCGGACGGACGCCTCGGCGCCCGCCCGCCATAATGCACCGGACGGGAAAAGTTTCCTAAGCCGTTTGTGCAGAAATCGACAAAGAGCTTGGACCAGGGCGGGGCTTCCGGACTACGGCCCGATCGCGCAGCCGGGCTGCTGCGTGATGCACGCCGTAACCGGCCGCGTCAGGCAGCGGTCCGTCGGCAGCACGCATTGCGGGCCGGTGCCCGAGATCGGGCAGAAGTCGGGCTGGCGCGACAGCACCGGCGGCGGCGGATACAGGTCGCCGCCGCCGACGCCGGCGGTTTCCTGCGCGGTCAGTACGCGCATTGTCTCTTTGGACAAGGTGATCTTCTTCATATTTGCTCCGTGTTCGAGGAGTTCCGGCGAGCGGCGGTTCGCGGCGCGAACGCCGGCTCGGCGGCATCGTGCCCCGGACGCAGAAGAAGTGCATTTGATTTTTAGTGCGCGGAGTGTACGAAAACCTTTAGTGAACCTGACGAGCCGGGGCGCGCGCCGTCAAGGCGGGCACGCGGTACCGCCGACGCTGACCGGGCACGGCGGCTGGTGGCTCGGCGGCGGCACGCACGGCGCCCAGCCCGTGATGCAGGTGACCGGCCGCGACGCGGTGCCGCCGGCGACGGCGTCCGTTTCGGCGGGCACGAGGACGCGCAAGGTCTCTTTCGACAACCGGATGTTCTTCATGGCCGCTCCGTGGATCGTGGGGGTATCGCCGGACGCCGCTGCGGCGGACCGGCGATACAATGTACACGATCGTAAAAGTGCGGGGCGACCCGCGCGAGCCTCAGCGCGCGGCGACTTCCGGCGCCGCCGGCGCTTCCCAGCCGCCGCCGAGCGCGCGGATCAGCGCGACGCTCGCGCGCAGCTGCCGCGTATCGAGATCGAGCGCCTCGCGCTGCGCCGTCAGCGCGACGGTCTGCGACTGCACGACTTCGAGATAGCTCACGGCGCCTTCGCGATAGCGGCTCATCGCGAAATCGAGCGATTTCTGCGCCGACGCGACCGCCGAATCTTCGGCTTGCGCGGCTTCCTTGTAGTGGTACAGCAGCGCGAGATTGTCCTCGACCTGCACGAACGCGCCGAGCACGACGCCGCGGTAGGTCGCGCCGGCCTCGTCCAGCGCCGCGCGCGCCTGCGCGACCTGCGCCTTGCGCTTGCCGGCGTCGAACAGGTTCAGCAGCAGCGACGGGCCGATCGCCCAGGCCGCGTTCGGCGCCGCGAGCCAGCCGCCGGCCTGGTTGCTCTGGTAGCCGTAGTTCGCGCCGAGCGTGATCGACGGAAACCACGCGGCGCGCGCGACGCCGACGTTCGCGTTCGCCGCGGCCGCGCGCCGCTGCGCCGCGGCGATGTCGGGACGACGCTGCAGCAGCGTCGACGGCACGTCGGTCGGCACCGCCGGCAAGGCGATCTCGCCGTCGACCGGCGCGAGCGAGAATTCCGACGGCGACACGCCGACGAGCGCCGCGAGCGCGTGCTCGGCGACCGCGCGCTGCGCGCGGTTTTGCGCGGCCTGCGAGCGCGCCGTGTCGAGCTGCGTCTGCGCGCGGGCGACGTCGAGACCCGATGCGATGCCGGCGCCGCGGCGCTTGCTCGTCAGCGCGAGCGCCTTGTCGTACGCGGCGACCGTGTCGTCGAGGAGTTTCGCCTGGCGGTCGAGTCCGCGCAGCACGATGTAGCCGTCGGCGAGCTGCGCCTGCAGCGACAGCCGCGCCGATTCGAGGTCGGCCGCGGCGGCCTGCGTCGAATAGTCGCCGGCCGACACGCTGTTGCGCACGCGGCCCCACAGGTCCAGCTCGTAGCTCGCAGAAAGTCCCAGATTGTACGATTCGAAAAAGCGCGGCGACGCCGAACCGGTCGGCGGGCGCGTTTCCGACTGCCGTTCGCGCGACGCGTCGCCGGCGAGGCCCAGGCTCGGAAACAGGCCCGAACGCTGCTGGTCGCCGTAGGCTTTCGCCTGTTCGTAGCGCGCGAGCGCGGCGGCGAGGTCGGGGCTGCCGTCGATCAGCTGCCGCTGCAGGCGGTCGAGTTCGGCATCGCGGTACAGCGACCACCACGCGTCGCGCGGCAGACGGTCGGCCGGTTCGGCCGGCGTCCACGGCGCCTGTTCCTTGTAGGTGCCGGCGACCGGCACGTCGGGCAGCGCGAGCGGCGGCGCGAGCGAGCAGCCGGCGAGCGCCGCAACGAACGCGGCCACGGCTGCCGCACGCAATGCGACGTTGTTCACTTGTTGGCCTCCGCGACGGCCGGCTTCTGCGGCGCGGCCTTGGGCGCCGCGGCCTCGACGATGTGCACGACGTCGCCCGCGGCGACGCCGTCGGGCGGCGTTTCGATGATGCGGTCGGCGGCGGCGAGGCCGGTCGCGACCTCGATCGTCTTGCCCATGTCGCGCGCGATCGTGATCGGCTTGAACACCACTTTCTTGTCGCCGTCGACCGTCGCGACGCGCAGGCCGCCCTGGTCGAAGATCAGCGCGCTCGCGGGAATGCGCAGCGCGTCGCCGTCGTGGGGCAGCGCGAAGCTGACGTTCGCATAGCCGCCCGGCATCAGCTCGCCGTTGGGGTTGTCGACCGACAGCTGCACGAGCGTCGTGCCGGTGGCCGCGTTGACGGCCTGCGAGAACGCTTCGACCTTCGCCTCGTAGCGCGTGCCGGCGCGTTCGGGCACGTCGATCGACGCGGTCGCGCCCGGACGGATGCTCGCGGCGTAGCTTTGCGGCAGGTTGACGTACACGCGCAGGCGCGACGTGTCGGAGACGACGAACAGTTCGGCGCCGGTACCGGCGCCGTTGATCAGCGCGCCGACGTCGGTTTCGCGCGCGGTGATCACGCCGTCGAACGGCGCGACGATGCGCGTGAAATTTTCCGTCGCCTGCAGGCGCTCGACGTTCGCGCGCGCGGCCTTGGCGAGCGCGCGCTTGGCGTCGAGATCGCCGTTCTTCTCGTCGACTTCCTGCTGCGACACCGAATCGCTGCCGAGCATCGACTGCCAGCGTTTGGCCGTCGTCGCGGCGAGCGCGGCGTTCGCTTCGGCGCTCGCGAGATCGGCCTTGGCCTGCAGCAGCTGCTGTTCGACGTCCGGCGCTTCGATTTCGGCGAGCAGCTGGCCGGCTTTCACCGGCGTACCGATATCCACTTTCCACGATTTGAGATAACCGGACACGCGCGCGTGGATCGGCGCGCGCGCATAGGCTTCGATGCGGCCGGGCAGGGCGAGCGTCGAGGCGTCGCCGCCCGATACCGGCGCGACCACGCTGACGCTCGGCACGGCCTGCGCGTCGGTCCATTCCTTCAGGCGCGCGTTGCCGCTCGCGCGCGACGAGACGCCGGCGAAGACCACGAGCGCGGCGACGACGGCGGCCGCGATGCCGGTGACCTTGAGGCCGCGGTGCGATGCGGCGGAGGCGGTGACGGTGCTATCAGGCGACATGGGGAGCTCCAAGGGCGGGCGTCGCACCGTGTTTGCGGCCGTAGCGCGCGTGCACGATGCTGAAAACGACAGGAACGAAGACGAGCGTGGCGATGGTCGCGAAGATGAGGCCGCCGACGACGGCGCGGCCGAGCGGCGCGTTCTGCTCGCCGCCTTCGCCGAGGCCCAGCGCCATCGGCGCCATGCCGATGACCATCGCGAGCGCGGTCATCAGCACCGGGCGGAAACGCACGAAGCCGGCATCGAGCGCCGCGGCGACCGGATCGCCCAGCTGTTCGAGCCGTTCGCGCGCGAAGCTGATCACGAGCACGCTGTTCGCGGTCGCGACGCCCATGCACATGATCGCGCCGGTCAGCGCCGGAACCGACAACGTGGTGAACGTCGCGAACAGCATCCACACGATGCCCGCGAGCGCGGCCGGCAGCGCGCAGATGATCACGAACGGATCGCTCCACGACTGGAAGTTCACGACGATCAGGAGATAGATCAGCACGATCGCGCCGACGAGGCCGAACGACAGGCCCGAGAACGCCGAGTTCATCGTGCGCACCTGGCCGAGCAGGCGCACCGTCGCGCCTTTCGGCTGCGCCTGCGCGTGCGCGTCGACCACTTTCTGGATGTCCGTCGACAGCGCGCCGAGGTCGCGGCCTTGCGGCGTCGCGTAGATCTGCACCATCGACTGGATGTCGTACTGCGACACGACCGCGCTCGCGGTGCCGCGGCGGATGTCGGCGACGCCGCCGAGCAGCTGCGGCTGTCGCGTACCGGCCGCCGTCAGCGGCACGTTGCGCAGCGCGTCGAGCGAATCGAGGTCGTATTGCGGCGTCTGCATGACGATCGGGTACTGCACGCCGTTCTGCGGATTGAGCCAGAACGTCGGCGCGACCTGGCTCGACCCGGCGAGGTTCACGACGAGGCTGTTCGTCACGTCGCGCTCGGTCATGCCGACGTACTGCGAGCGCGTGCGGTCGACGTCGACGTAGAACACGGGGCTGTCGGCCGACTGCTGGATGCGCGCGTCGGCGACGCCGGGAATGCGACGGATGTCGCGCAGCAGTTTTTCCGCGTGCGCGTAGTTCGCCGCGGCGTTCGGGCCGCGCACCTGCAGGTCGATCGGCGCCGGCGCGCCGAAGTTCAGGATCTGGCTGACGATGTCGGCCGGCAGGAACGAGAACGTCACGCCGGGGAAGCGGCGCGGCAGTTCTTCGCGCAGGCGCTGCACGTAGCCGGCGGTCGGCGCGTGGCCCTCGGCGAGCGAAATCTGGATGTCGCCGTCCTGCGAGCCGATCACGCCGGTGTTGTTGTACGCCAGGTTGATGCCCGAGATCGGCATGCCGACGTTGTCGACGACGGCCGCGATGTCGTGCGACGGGATCACCTCGCGGATGACCTTTTGAATGTCGGCGAATTTATTCGCCGTCTCCTCGACGCGCGTGCCGACCTGCAGGCGCGCGTGCATCAGGATCTGGCCGCCGTCGACGCTCGGAAAGAAATTGCGGCCGAGAAACGGCAGCAGTAGGAACGAGGCGAGCACGAAGCCCATGAAGCCGGCCACGAAGCCGCGGCGACGCACGAGCGCGAGCGCGAGCAGGTCGCGGTAGCCGTCGCGGAAGCGTTCGAAGCGCTGCTCGAAGCGGCGCTGGAACCGCACGAGCGGGTTGCGCGACGCGCCCGCGGCTTCTTCGGTGCCGTGCAGGTCGGTGTGCGGCGCGTGCGGCTTCAGGAGGTACTTCGCCATCGTCGGCACGAGCGTGCGCGACAGGATGAACGACCATGCCATCGCGAACATCACCGCGAGCGCCATCGGCACGAACAGGAAGCGCGCGACGCCGTCGAGGAAGAACATCGGCACGAACACGATGCAGATGCACAGCAGCGAGACGAACGCCGGCGTGACGATCTGGTTCGCGCCGTCGAGAATCGCGGTCTCGACGTCCTTGCCTTGTTCGAGATGCCAGTTGATGTTCTCGATCGTCACGGTCGCGTCGTCGACGAGGATGCCGACCGCGAGCGCGAGGCCGCCGAGCGTCATGATGTTGAGCGTTTCGCCGAACGCCGCGAGCGTCGCGATCGCGCCGAGCACCGACAGCGGAATCGACACGGCAATGATCGTGGTCGAGCGCCAGCTGCCGAGAAACAGCAGGATCATGAGGCTCGTCAGCGCCGCGGCGATGACGCCTTCCTTCGCGACGCCGCCGATCGCGCCGCTGACGAACATCGACTGGTCGCCGATCGGCTTGATCTCGAGACTGTCGGGCAGGCCGGGCTTGACCGCCTCGACCATGTCCTTGATGCCGGCGATGATCGCGAGCGTCGACGCCGAGCCGTTCTTGAACACGGTGAGCAGCACCGAGCGGCTGCCGTCGACGTGCACGACGTTCGTCTGCGGCGGATTGCCGTCGCGCACGTTGGCGACGTCGCCGATCGTCACCATCGCGCCGTTGACGAGCTTGACCGGCATCGCGGCGATCGCGCCAAGGTCGGACGGCGCGTTGTTGAGCTGGATCGTGTATTCGAACTCGCCGATCTTCTGGGTGCCGACCGGCGTGATGAGGTTCTGCGACGCGAGCGCGGTGGCGACGTCCTGGCCCGACAGCCCGCGCGACTGCAGCGCGGCGGGATCGAGGTCGATCTGCACCTGGCGCGACTTGCCGCCGAACGGGAACGGAATCGCCGCGCCCGGCACGGCGACGAGGCGCGTGCGCACGACGTTGGTGCCGAGATCGCCGAGCGTCTGTTCCGACAGGCCCT
Organism: Tahibacter soli; assembly: GCF_025717065.2. GTDB lineage: Bacteria > Pseudomonadota > Gammaproteobacteria > Xanthomonadales > Rhodanobacteraceae > Tahibacter > Tahibacter soli. Next base: position 20,634 of record NZ_JAOVZO020000023.1, read on the forward strand.
TGCCCGACAGCGCGAGCTGCAGGATCGGTACGGTCGAGGCGTTGTAGTTGAGGATCAGCGGCGGATTGACGCCGGGCGGCATCTGCCGCAGCAGCGTCTGCGAAATCGCGGTGACCTGCGCGTTCGCCATGTTGATGTCGACGGTCGGCTGGAAAAAGATCTTCACGACGCCGAAGCCGGTATACGAATTCGCCTCGATGTGTTCGATGTCGTTGACCGTCGTCGTCAGCGCGCGCTGGAACGGCGTGACGATGCGGCCGGCCATCGAATCGGGCGGAAGGCCGGTGTACTGCCATACGACGCTGATCACCGGAATGCGGATTTCTGGAAAAATATCCGTCGGCGTGCGCAGCGCCGCGAGCGGCCCGACGATGAGCAGCAGCAGCGCGAGTACGACGAAAGTATAGGGGCGCCGTAGGGCGACGCGGACGATGCCGAGCATGCTTGAAGGCCGGTAGCTGTTGTTGTGCGTCGCACTAGTATGCGTCGCACCGCGCGTTCGCAACCCGGTTGAGCGATGAAGTTTTATTTAAACTTGCAGCGCCCGCAAAACCGCGCCGAAGCGTTGAATGCACGCGTCGAGCCGACGCAATGCGGCGAGCCTTTCGCGGTCGCCGGCGCGTTGTTGCGTTGCGGTGAATTCACTGTCAACCGGCGATTGCGAATGCGCGCGCGGTTCGCGCGCGCCGCCGTCCGTCATGCCGCCTTGTCCACCGGCGGCCAGCACATCAGCGACACCTTCGCGCCGGCGCCGTCGCCTTCGCCGATCTCGAGGCCGAAGCTGTGCAGCTTCACGATCGCCGCGACGATGGCGAGGCCCAGACCCTGGCCGTGTTCGGCCGGCTGCGTGCCGCCGCGGTAGAAGCGCTGCACGACCGCGCCGCGGTCGCAGGCGCGGATGCCCGGGCCGTTGTCGATCACGTCGATGCGCGGGCCGTTCGCGTCGAGCGTCGTGTGCACGCGCACCGTACCCTGCGGCGGCGTGAACTTGATCGCATTGTCCACAAGGTTCGACAACGCCTCGAACACGAGATGCGGGTCGCCGCGCACGGCCGGTACCTTGGTGGGCGTTTCCAGCGCGAATTCGATCTGCTTGTCTTCGGCGAGCGGCGCGTAGATTTCGCGCACGTGCTTGAGCGTCGCGACGAGGTCGACTTCGGCGAAGCCCGCGCGGCGATGCATGTCTTCGAGTTCCGAAATGCGCAGCAGCGCGCGGAAGCGGTCGAGCAGCGCGTCGGCGTCGCCGATCGTACGCTCGATCAGCGCGGCGCGCGTGTCGTCGGCCGGCGTTTCGAGCTGCAGGCGGTGCAGCTGCGCGCGCAGGCGCGTCAGCGGCGTGCGCAGGTCGTGCGCGATGTTGTCGCACACGCCCTTGACCTCGCCCATCAGCCGTTCGATTTCCACGAGCATCGTATTGACGATGCCGGCGAGCAGGTCGAGCTCGTCGCCGTGGCCCGACACCGGCAGGCGCCGGCGCAGGTCGCCGCGCATGATCGGCTGCACCGCGGCCTCGATCGCCTGCACGCGCCGCCGCGGCCCGCGGCTGAGCAGCAGCGCGCCGATCAGGCCCGGCACGACGATCAGCGGCAGGCCGAACAGCATCGCGCGCCAGATGATCGCGCCGACGGCGTCGATCACGCTCGTGTCGCGCACGAGTACGAGCAGCTCGCCGCTGGTCAGGTACACCGCGATGCCGCGCGCGCGCTGCGCGTGGTAGCCCGAGGTGCGCTGCACGCCGTCGGTCAGCAGATGCACGGCGCCGTCGAGCGGCAGCTCGGGCGGAATGCTCGCGAGATTGCCCATGAGCAGCTTGCCGTTGCGGTCGAACACGCCGTGCGAGAGCACGTCGCGCAGGTCGAACGCTTCGGTCGCCTTGATCGCTTCGCGCAGACGCTCGCGGTCGAGCGTCGTGAAATAGCGCTGCAGGTTGTCGAGTTTCAGATCGACGATGTTCGACAGATAGCGCGTCGTGTTCCACTGGATCACGCCGATCAGCGCGGCGCACCACAGCGCGAACAGCGCGCCGAAGATGAGGAGCAGGCGCGACGAATTCGTGCGCCAGAGGTCAGCCGGCTTCAAGGACATATCCGGATCCGCGAACGGTGCGTATCAACGGGGCGGCGCCGGGCGCGTCGATCTTCTTGCGCAGGCGGCCGATGTGGACTTCGATGACGTTCGTGCCGGGGTCGAAGTGATAGCCCCAGACGGCCTCGAAGATCATCGTGCGGGTGACGACCTGGCCCACTTGGCGCACGAGGAATTCGAGCAGACGGAATTCGGTGGGCAGCAGCTCCAGCGCGACGCCGCCGCGGCGCGCGATGCGGCCGATCAGGTCGAGTTCGAGGTCGGCGACGCGCAGCATCGTGTCGCGCTCGGTGCGCGCGTGGCGGCGCAGCAGCACCTCGACGCGCGCGGCCATCTCGTCCGGGCTGAACGGCTTGGTGAGGTAATCGTCGCCGCCCGCGCGCAGGCCGCGCACGCGCTCGTCGACGTCCGACAGCGCGCTGATCATCAGCACCGGCGTCTGCACGCCGGCCTCGCGCAGGCGCGTGACGAGCACGAGGCCGTCGAGTTCGGGCAGCATGCGGTCGAGGGTGATCGCGTCGTAGTCGCCGTCGCGCGCGCGCTCGAAGCCGACGCGGCCGTTGTCGGCCCAGTCGACGGCGAGGCCGCGGCGCGTCAGTTCCGCGACGATTTCGCGCGCGGTCACGGTGTCGTCTTCGATGGTCAGAACGCGGGGCATGCGGCGCGGGCTTCCGGTCGGGGCGTTGCGCAATGGTCCCCCGCCGCCGCCCGCGTTGCAAACGCGCGGGCGGGCAGGGGGCGGGTATCGGCCGCGATGAGGGCGCAGCGCGCGATCGTCAAGGGCGCGACGCCGATTGGCCGTGCGCGGCCGACCCGCTACGATCGGCCCCGACCCACCCACCGCCGGACCGCCCGTGCCGATCACCGTCACCGTGCCCTGCACGAACGCCGCGCTGTCGGCGGACTTCTACTCGTATCTGTTCACGAGTGCGCCGGACGTGCGCGACAGCGTCGCCGAGATCGCCGTCGACGACGGCGTGTACTTGAAGCTCGTCGAACGGCCGGCGCCGATCGCGCCGCAGGAGTTCGCGTTCGGCCGCTGCAACGTCGACGCGCTCGTCGAGCGCATCGGCGACGCGATACCGGCGTACGAGGGCGACATCGAGGCGATGCCGCCCGGCACGTACTGGGGTCCGCACGACTATCCGGGCGGTTTCGCGCTCGTCGTGAGCGATCCCGACGGGCACTACTTCAGCTTCGTCGAGTGGTAGCGGCGCTTGGCGCCGCGCGTCAGCGCCGCACGTCGTAGCGCGCCTCGCCGACGAGAGCCTGCACGCGCGCGGCGTCGAGTGCGAGAAAATCGCCCGGCACCGAATGCTTGAGGCAACCGGCGGCGAGACCGAACGCGAGACTGTCCGCGTCGTTCCAGCCCGACAGCCGTCCGTGCAGCACGCCGGCCGCGAACGCGTCGCCGCCGCCGATGCGATCCACGATCGCCTCGAGCGTCACGGCCGGCGCGTGGAACCGCGCGTCGCGCGTGAACAGCTGCGCCGACAGTTCGTGCCGGTCGACGCTGTGCTGCGTGCGCCGCGTCGACGCGACGGCGTGCAAGCCGGAAAACGCGGCGAATGCGGCGTCGGCAGCCCTGCGGTCGGCATCGTCGCCGTCGAACGCGCGGCCGAGCACGATCGCGATGTCGCGATGGTCGGCGAACGCGACGTTCGCGCAGGCGAACAGCTCGCCGAGCAGTGCCGGCGCGTCGCCGTTCCATGCCTGCCACAGCTTGCCGCGATAGTTGCCGTCGAACACGACGGTGACGCCGCGCTCGCGGGCGCAGCGGGCCGCATCGATCGCGGCCTGTGCCGACTCGGCGCCGAGCGCCGGCGTCACGCCGGACAGGTGCAGGAGGTCGATGCCGTCGAGCAGCGCGGGCCAGTCGTAGCTCGCGGCGCGCGCGCGGGCGAACGCGGAATCGGCGCGGTCGTACAGCACCTCGCTCGGCCGCTGCAGCGCGCCGGTTTCGAGAAAGTACAGGCCCATGCGCCCGGGCGCATGGACGAGTCGCGACGTGTCGACGCCGTGGCGGCGCAGTTCGCCGGCCGCATGGCGGCCGAGCGCGTTGTCGGCGACCGTGCCGGCGACGGCGGTCGCATGGCCGAACGCGGCCAGCGCGACCGCGACGTTCGCCTCGGCGCCGCCGACGTGCACGGCGAGTTGCGGCGACTGCAGCAAGAGCTCGCGGTGCGGCGCGCCGAGCCTTAGCAGCAGTTCGCCGAAGCAGAGTACGCGTTTTGGCATGGGTGACCTCTCGTATGTCGGGAGTGTAGGCGCGGGCGCGAGCGGCGCGCGTCGCCGCTTGCGGCGGCCGTGTTGCGCCGCATTGTCCCTTTCGCGGTGCGGGACAGTCGTTGCGGCGCTTTTTCGCTTGAGTCGGCAACTGGTTGATGGAAAAAGGAGATTGGCGTTGCGGTCAGGTGGGTCGGTGGCGAATCCTGGGTGTCCACAAACGGTTCTTCGGGTCGGTTTCGATGTGTCTTGTTGCTGCAGCGCGGTGTTTGCTAGGCTCTTTGTCCACCGGTGTCAGTACCTATAAATATCTCAAGATGCTACCGGTGTCATCATGACCTGCGACGGCTTTGCCGTCGACACTACGCGCCAAGAACGGAGGGGAACGTGGGAATTCGCAGCAGCGGTAACGGCGGTCCGATCGCGACCGTGCTCTCGACAGCCATCCTGCTCGCGCTGTACGGCGCGAGTCCGCGCGCCGCAGCGCAGGCGCCGCAGCAACCCGACCAGGGCGCGGCCGAAACCGACGCGCAAGCGCAGCCCGCCGACCAGGCCGGCGGCGCATCGACCGAGAACCGGCTCGAGGAGGTGGTCGTTACGTATCGGCAAAGCCTCGTGCAGGCGCTCGACGCCAAGCGCGAAGCGACCGGCCAGACCGACGTCATCATGGCCGAGGACATCGGCAAGTTCCCAGACCTGAATCTCGCCGAATCGCTGCAGCGCATTCCCGGCATCTCGATCGCGCGCGACGCCGGCGAAGGCCGCAACATCTCGGTGCGCGGCCTCGGCCCCGACTTCACGCGCGTGCGCATCAACGGGATGGAAGGTCTCTCGACGACCGGCGGCACCGACAGCTCCGGCGGCAACAACCGCGGCCGCGGCTTCGACTTCAACGTGTTCGCGTCGGAATTGTTCAACAAGATCGAAGTGCACAAGACCGCATCGGCCGACATCCAGGAAGGCTCGCTCGGCGCGACCGTCGACCTGCACACGCCGCGGCCGTTCGACTTCGACCGCTTCACGTTCGTCAGCTCCGCCCAGGCCGGCTACAACGACCTGTCGGAAAAGACGAATCCGCGCGCCTCGGCGCTCGTCACCAACACCTGGTTCGACGGCCGTTTCGGCGCGCTGTTCTCGATCGCCTACAGCGACCGCAAGCTCACGCAGGAAGGCGCCAGCAGCGTGCGCTGGGACAACGGCACGAGCAGCGGCGGCTTCAACGCGTCGTCGCCGTTCGCCGGCGCCCGCGCCGCGACGACGTTCCATCCGCGCATCCCGCGCTACGGCGTACTCGAGCACGATCAGGAACGTCTCGGCATGACCGGCTCGCTGCAGTTCCAGGCGACCGACAAGACCGTGTTCTCGCTCGACGCGATGTACGCGAAATTCGACGCGACCCGCAGCGAAAACTTCCTCGAAGCCATTTCGTTCAGCCGCACCGGCGCGAGCGGCAAGCCCGAGACGGTCGTGCGCGACGGCGAGATCGACTCTCGCGGCAACCTCGTCTACGGCGTGTTCGACAACGTCGATGTGCGTTCCGAATCGCGCTACGACGAACTCGCGACGAAGTTCCAGCAGATCAACCTCACCGGCACGCACGAGTTCTCCGACACGTTCCGCGTCAACGCGCTGGTCGGCCATTCGCGTTCGGACTTCGAAAATCCGATCCAGACGACGATCACGCTCGACCACGCGAACGCCGACGGCTACGTGTGGGACTACCGCGGATCGAGCCGCCTGCCGCGCTTCGACTACGGCTTCGACGTGCGCGATCCGAGCCAGTGGACGTTCGCCAACGGCCTGTCGGAAATCCGCCTGCGCCCGAACACGACGGCGAATCTGTTCACGACGCAGCAGATCGACTTCGGCTGGGACATCACCGACGGCTTCCGCCTCAAGGGCGGCCTCGACTGGAAGGCGTACAAGTTCGCGACGACCGAAATGCGCCGCGCCTCGGAGGTGAGCGTGCCGAACCTGCCGGCGGGCACGACGCTCGCCGACCTCACGCGCCTCCTCACGTTCGGCAACAACCTCGACGTGCCGGCCGGCACCGACACGACGTTCCTGATTCCCAACATCGACGCGTTCGCGAACCTCTTCAACATCTACAGCAACGACGGCACGTTCCGCCTGTCGCCGTCGTCGGCCGGCGCGCTCGGCAACAACCGCAGCGTGAAGGAGCAGGACAAGGCGCTGTGGGTGCAGGGCGATTTCACGGCCGAAACGTTCGGCATCCCGATGCGCGGCAACTTCGGCGTGCGCCGCATCAAGACCGAGCAGAGCTCGCTCGGCTTCGCCGTGATCAACAGCGCGCCGATGCTCACGCACGTCGAGCGCGACTACACCGACACGCTGCCGTCGCTGAACCTCGCGTGGGATCTCAACGACGATCTCGTGCTGCGCTTCGGCGCCGCGAAGGTGATGGCGCGGCCGGGCCTGGGCAATCTCACGCCCGGCGTGACCGTGTCGGTCAGCGGCGGCAACCGCGTCGTGACCGGCGGCGATCCGTTCCTCGATCCGTTCCGCGCCAAGACGTACGACCTCGGCCTCGAGTGGTACTACGCGCCCGAGTCGGTGCTCGGCGCGGCGGTGTTCCAGAAGGACATCGAATCGTTCGTGCAGACGTCGCGCGAGACGCGGCCCTACAGCACGTCGGGCCTGCCGGCGAGCCTGCTCGACGGCACCGGCGCGACGGTGAACGACGACTTCCAGTTCAACATCCCGGTGAACACGCCGGGCGGCACGCTGCGCGGCGTCGAGCTGTCGTGGCAGCAGCCGTTCACGTTCCTGCCGGGTTTCTGGAGCGACTTCGGCGCGATCGTCAACTACACGTGGGTCGATTCGAAGATCCAGTACGTCACGTCGACCGGCGCCTCGTCGCTCAAGACCGATCTCACGGGCCTGTCGAAGAACGCGTACAACGCGACGCTGTATTACGAAAAGGAACGCTTCAGCGCGCGCATCTCGACGGCGTACCGCAGCGGCTATCTCACGACGGTGCCGGGCCGCAACAACAACGACGTCGAAGGCACGAAGGGCACGACCAACGTCGACTTCATGGCCACGTGGAAGTGGAACGACCATGTCGAGTTCACCTTCGAGGGCGTGAACCTCACCGACGAGTACAACGACCAGTGGGTCTCCGCGTTCGGCGACCGCTCGTCGGTGTACGACCACACGGGGCGCGAGTTCTTCGTCGGGGTGCGCATCAGAAACTGACCCCGCTCATGTGCAGTCGCCGCACCGCATGAACCGCCGCGCATTCGTCGCGGGCACCGCCGCCGCGCTCGCGCTCGGCGCGTGTGCCCGCGCGACGCGGCGCGACGTTTTCGACGCGTTCGTCACGCGTACGCCGGACGCGGTCGAAGGCCCGGCGTACGCGACGATCGCCGCAGCGATCGTCGCCGCGCCGTCCGACGGCGCGCGGCCGTATCGCATCCGTGTCGCGCGCGGCTACTGGCGCGAAAAACTCGTCATCGACAAGCCGAACGTGCATCTCGTCGGCGACGATCGCCGTGCGTGCGTCATCGGCTATGACGCGGCGGCGGGTCACCGGCGGCCCGACGGCGAACCCTGGGGCACGTGGGGCTGCGCGAGCGTGATTGTGCGCGCGCCGGGTTTCGCCGCGACGAACCTCACGATCGAGAACGCGTTCGACTACCTCGCGCATCTGCGCGCGCCGACGCTCGAGCAGATCGGCTCGAACGGCGCGCAGGCGGTGGCGTTGATGCTCGACGCAGGATCGGATCGCACGCGGCTCGAGCGCGTCGATCTCGCGGGGCACCAGGACACGCTGTTCGTCGACGCCGGGCGCAGCCTGCTGCGCGATTGCCGCGTCAGCGGCAGCGTCGATTTCGTGTTCGGCGGCGGCACGTGCGTGCTCGAGCGCTGCGAGATCGTGTCGCGATTCCGGCCGGGCAAGGAGCGGCAAGGTTACATCGCGGTGCCGAGCACGCCGGCGTCGCAGGCGCACGGCCTCGTGTTCCGCGAATGCCGGCTGCAGCGCGAGTCCGAGGTGCCGCGCGCGAGCGTCGCGCTAGGACGGCCGTGGCGGCCGACGCGCGCGTTCGTGGACGGACGTTACGGCGATCCGAACGTACGCGGCAGCGCGGTATTCGTCGACTGCTGGATGGACGAGCACGTCGATCCGGCCGGCTGGGACGCGATGGCGTATACGGCGCGCGACGGGAGTCGCGTGATGTTCGCGCCGGGGGAGGCGAGGCTGGGGGAGATCGGCAGTCGCGGGCCCGGGGCGGCGAGGGGCGAGGGCAGACCTTGGTTGCGCGAAGAAGATGTGCCGCTGTTTTCAACGCGGTCGGTGTTGGGCGATTGGGTGTTGTAACTCCCTCTCCCTCAAGCTTGCTTGGGGGAGAGGGCTGGGGTGAGGGGGCGACGCCATGGTGTTCGTCGATGCAGCTTCATGCGTAGCCCCCTCACCCAACCCTCTCCCCCGACGGTGTCGGGGGAGAGGGCTACGGCTATTTCGGTCGCTTCTTTTCCGGCCACCCCTTCTTCGGCAGCATCGTATCCATATCCCATTCGCGCGGATCGAACGCCGCCCGCGTCTTGGGGTATTTCGGATACCCGCCGACCTCGTTCTCGCTGTCGATGATCCTGCCGCGCCCTTCGATCGTATCGGCCACGATGCGCGCATCGTGCAGGTCGCGATCCCACGGACGCGCACCGACGTCGGCGATCACCGCGTCCTGCACCGCGCCAGAACCGAGAACGTTCACGCCGAACGGCAGTTCCGGCCGCGCCGTCAGCGCCACGATCTTCGCCGGCGCGGTCGTGTAGCGCCCCTGCATCGGCAGCGGCCGGCCGATGCGGTCGAGCGCGAGATTGTCCTCGTCGTAGAGCTCGAGATCGCCCGAACCGCCGAGCATCACCAGCGCGAGCGGGTCGCGCGTCGACGGGCCCGCGCGCATCACGTTGCCGATCATCACGATGCGACCGGTCTGGCGCGGATGCTCGCCCCATTCCTCGTCGATCAGGTTGTAGTGCACCGCGCGCTGGCCCGGGTCGTAGATCAGATTGTTGATCAGCAGGCCGCGCGCGCCGCCCTTGAACAGCGGGCTGCGCTCGAAATTGTGCGCGTACAGATTGTTCGCGATGAGAATGTCGGTGACGTTGTCGTGGATCAGCGAACCCTTGGAATGTTCGCCCTTGTCGTGCGTCGACTCGGCCAGCCCCTCGGCGATGATGTTGTGCGTGAACGTGATGCGGTGCGACACCGCCTCGCGCCAGTCGTCCGGCGTCTTGCCGACGAAGCGCTTGCCCGACGCCGAGAGGTTTTCGTCGGTCGCCCACGTCAGCGAGCAGTGATCGACGATCACGTCGCGCGCGCCCGTCACCGTCGAAATCGCATCGACGCCCCAGCCGCTGTGCTTGGCCGCGCCGGCCTCGCCGACGCGCACGCGGATGTGACGGATCACGACGTCGTGCGTCGAGATGTCGATGCCGCCGCGGATCAGCGTCACGCCCGGCGACGGCGCGGTCTGCCCGGCGATCGTCACGAACGGCTCCTGGATGTTGATCTCGCTGCGCTCGAGGTCGAACACGCCGCCGACTTCGAACACGATCGTGCGCGGACCCTTCGTTTCGATCGCCTCTCGCAGCGAACCCGGTCCGCTCGCGGCGAGCGTCGTCACGCGCAGCAGCTTGCCGCCGCGGCCGCCCGGCGTGTGCGCGGCCCAGCCCTGCGCGCCGGGAAACGCGAGCGGCGGCGCGGCGCCGGCAGCGTTCGCGACGAGGCAGAGCGCGGCGATTCCCAGCAGTCGGACGACGGACGGCAACGATTTCGTACGGATCACTGCAAGTTCTCCAGGGCGGCGGTCGGGCAGAGCATAAGCGGCGTCGTACGCAACGGAGCCTCCCCGATTGCTGCACCCGCAGATTGCGTATGACACCGGTTTCCTTTATACCGCAACCGACGTCGTTCGCAATCGGCCGCAAGCTGTGCCGGCACCCCGCGAACGCCACCCGATACGAGGTTCCGGTATGCAGCCATCCGCCGAAAACGGCGCCGATACTCACGTTTCGATCGCAACGCGCTTCGTCGCGGCGCGTCGCGCCGGCGTCGCGCTGCCGGGCTTTCCCGGCGCGCTGCCGCCGGGCATCGATTTTGGCTACCGGTGTCAGGACGCGGCGATCGCCTTGTGGCCCGACCGTGTCGCCGGCTGGAAAGTCGGCTACATCGCGCCCGAGCGGCGCGAGCCCGGCGGCGACGAACGCCTGGTCGGGCCGATCTTCGCGAGCGCGGTGTACGCCGCGAGCGGCGACGTGCTCGACGTGCCGGTGTTCGTCGGCGGTTTCGCGGCCGTCGAAGCCGAATACGTGTTCCGCCTCGGTGCCGACGCGCCGGCCGGCAAGACCGACTGGACGCCCGACGAGGCCGCCGCGCTCGCCGACGCGCTGCACGTCGGCGTCGAACTCGCCGGCAGTCCGCTCGCGACGATCAACGAGCTGGGGCCGGCGGTGGTCGTCAGCGATTTCGGCAACAACGCGGGTCTGATCCTCGGCGCTGCGATCGCCGACTGGCGTCGACGCGATGCGGCCGAACTCGTTTGCAGCGTCGCCGTCGAAGGCCGCGAAGTCGGTCGCGGCGGCGCGGCGAGCATCGCCGGCGGGCCGCTCGCGGCGCTCGCGTTCGCGCTGTCGCGCAACGCGCGCCGCGGGCGGCCGCTGCGGGCGGGCGATCTCGTCACCACGGGCGCGGCGACCGGCATCCACGATATCGTGGCGGGCGAAGCCGCACTGATCGACTTCGGCGCGCACGGCCGCATCGCGTGCCGCGCCGTTCCCGCCGCCGCGAGCGAGGCCATGACCGACCGGAGAGATACCGCATGCTGACGCGCCGCGCCTTCATCGGCGCCACACTCGCCGCCGCCGGCGGCGCCGCGTTCGGCGCGCCCGCGGCGCGCGCGCTGACCGCGACCGACGTGCACACGCCGGGCTATCCCACGGTCGAGGCGCTGCGCTTCATCGGCGAGACGCTCGCGCGCGAGACCGACGGACGGCTGTCGGTAAAGCTCTATCACTCCGGCCAGCTCGGCCGCGAATCCGACGCGGTCGATCTCGCGCGCTTCGGCGCGCTCGACATCGTGCGCGTGAACATCGGCGCGCTGAACAATCCGTTTCCGGCGACGCAGGTGCTCGCGCTGCCTTACGTGTTCGACTCGACCGCGCACATGCGCCGCGCGATCGACGGCGCGGTCGGCCGCGAAATCCTCGATGCATTCGCCAAGCGCGATCTCGTGGGCCTTGCCATCTACGACGCCGGCCAGCGCTGCTTCTACAACACGAAGCGTGCAATTCGCGAACCCGCCGACCTGCACGGCCTCAAGATCCGCGTGCCGCCGTCGGACATCTTCATGGACCTCGTGCGCACGCTCGGCGCGAACCCGACGCCGCTGCCCTACGGCGAGGCGTATTCGGCGCTGCAGACGCATCTGATCGACGGCGCGGAAAACAATTGGCAAAGTTTCCACACGACGCGCCAGTTCGAAGTCGCGCGCCACTGGTCGCAGACCGGCCACTCGTTCGCGCCCGACGCGCTGTTGCTGTCGCGCCGCACGTACGACGCGCTCGCGCCGGACGACCGCGACCGCCTCGTCGACGTCGCTAACCGCTCGGTCGGGTACATGCGCGGGCTGTGGGATACGTCGGAAGAGGCGTCGCGCCGCTTCGTGCTCGAACACGGCGTGACCGCGAACGAGGTCGATCGCGACGCGTTCGTCCGCGCGGCGCAGCCGGTACTCGAACGGCGCCGCGGCGACGCGCTCGTCGACAAACTCTATCGCGGCATCCGCGACCTGGCTTGAGGGGCGACATGCAGACAGACAATCCGATGCCGGGTCACCCGGCGCTCGCCGCGCTCGCGCGTTCAGCCTTGCTCACGGCGGGCGCCGCGCTCGTCGCGATGGCCGCGGTCGAGGCCTGGCAGGTGTTCGCGCGCTACGTGCTGAACGATTCGCCGGGCTGGACCGAGCCGGTCGCACTGTTTCTGCTCAACACCGCGATGAGCCTCGGCGCCGCGGCCGGCGTGCGCCTCAAATCGCATTTCGGTTTCTTCATGCTCGCGCACGCGGCGCCGCCGCCGGTCGCGCGGGCGCTCGAGGTGTTCGCGATCCTCGTGATCGCCGCACTGGGCGCCGTGATCGCGGCGTGGGGCGTCGAACTCCTCGTCGACGGCTGGAGCATCGCGATGGCCGGTACGCGGTTGCCGCAGAGCGCGGCGTTCCTGCCGATGAGCGTCGGCGGCGCGCTGATGTGCGTGTTCGCGATCGAGCGGCTCGTGCTCGCGCTGCGTCCGACCGCCACGGAGGCGCACTGAGCATGGCCGTCGCTATCCTGTTCGGCGTTTTTCTCGTGCTGCTGCTGCTCGGCGTGCCCGTCGCGTACGCGCTGCTGTCGTCGTCGCTCGCAACGCTCGTCTATCTCGGCCAGCCGCCGATCGTGCTCGTGCAGCAGACCGTATCGGGCGCGGGCACGGCATCGCTGATCGCGATTCCGCTGTTCATCTTCGCCGGCGAAATCATGATGCGCGGCGGCATTTCCGAACGATTGATCGCGCTCGCCAGTTCGCTCGTCGGGCATCTGCGCGGCGGCCTGGGGCAGGTGAGCGTCCTCTCGTCGCTGTTCTTCGGCGGCGTGTCGGGCTCGGCGATCGCCGACGTCTCGGCGATCGGCGGCGCGATGATTCCGCAGATGGTCAAGCGCGGCTTCGATCGCGACTTCGCCGTGAACGTCACGATGACCGCGGCGCTCGTCGCGCTGCTCGTGCCTCCGTCGCACAATCTCATTCTGTACTCCGCGGCGGCCGGCGGCGGCCTGTCGATCGCCGACCTGTTCGCGGCCGGCATCGTACCGGCGCTGCTCCTGACGCTGACGCTGATGATCACCGGCTGGCTGATCGCGAAGCGGCGCGGCTACGCGGTCGAGGCGTTCCCGGGTTTCGTCGCGGTGCTGCGCGCCTTCGTCGCGGCGCTGCCAGGCCTCGCGCTCGTCGCGCTGATCTTCGTCGGCATCCGCGCCGGCATCTTCACGGCGGTGGAAAGCGCGGCGATCGCCGTGTGCTACGCGCTGCTCGTCACCGTGTTCGTCTACCGCAAGCTGCGCTGGACCGACTTCGTCGACACGCTCGCGGGCGCCGCGCGCACGACCGGCGCGATCCTGTTCGTCATCGCCTCGGCCGCGTGCTTCGGCTGGCTGCTCGCGTACCTGCAGGTGCCCGCCGCGGCGGTCGACCTGCTCACGCACATCGACGCCGACAAGAACGTGCTGCTGCTCGTGATGATCCTGATCCTGCTCGCGCTCGGCACGTTCATGGACCTCGCGCCGCTCATCATCATCTGTACGCCGATCTTCCTGCCGGTGGCGAAAGCGATCGGCGTCGACCCGATTCACTTCGGCGTGATTTTGATCCTCAAGGGCGGCATCGGCCTGATCACGCCGCCGCTCGGCTCGGTGCTGTTCGTCGGCACCGCGATCGGCGGTATCACGATCGGCGAGGCGTTGAAGACGATCTGGCCGTTCTACCTCGCGTCGCTCGCGGTGCTGATGCTCGTGACGTTCATTCCGGCGTTGTCGCTGTGGCTGCCGGCCTTGCTGAAATGACGACGGCGCGTCGACGCGGCAGGCCCGCGTCGACGGCCGCGCCGAACGCGGCGGACAATCGCTGCAGCGCCTCGCGGCGCTGCGCGACGCTCCAGCGGTGGCGATACGCGATGCCCATGCCGGCGGGTGTCTTGTTCACGTCGATGACGTAGATGCGGCCGTCGCCGTCGTCGCGCAGCACGTCGAGTTCGCCGAAGTCGAGCCCCATGCGGTCGCAAAGTTCCAGAATTTTCCGTTGTTCGTCGCGCGAGAACAGCACGTCGGGCTCGACGAGCCGGCAGTCGGTCGCGTGCGTCTTCAGGTGCGTGATCGCCGGCTCGCGGCCGAGCACGTAGCACAGCGGAATCGTTCCGGCGACCACCGGCACGCGATAGTTCACGGTGCGGCCGTTCTCGGTGCATTCGACGTAGCGCTGGTACACGTGGCCGGGTTCCGGCGCGTCGACCGGCGCCGTGACGACGGCGCCGCGACCGCGCGCATTCTCGTCGGTCTTCACGGCGACCTTGCCGCGATACGTCGCCGGGTCGACCTCGGCGCCGTAGCCGAAGACGTCGCGCATCGTCGCGTCGACCGTCCGCTTGGAGATGTCGCGGCAGTCGATGTTCCACACGGGCATGCGGTTCGCGATCGCGGCCAGCGTCTCGTCGGGTTGCATCCACGTCACGTCGGCCCACGCGACCGCGATGTCGAACGGCGCGTCGGGCGACGTCACGCCTTCGTAGCCGAGTTCGTGGCACATCGCGACGAGCGTGTAGCCGTCCATTGTCGGAAAATCGGGATAGAACAGGATGCGCATGTTTCAATGTCTCAGGGCTTCGGCGAGAGAATGGCCGCGCAGCGCGTCGGCGAGTTCGGCATGGTTGTCGATCAGCGTCGCGAGCGGTTCGGGGTTCTGCCGCACGCTGCGCGCGGCGATCGGCGCCGTCACGCGCGCGACCCCCAGAAAATCGAACGCGCGGTTCTGCGCGTCGATGCCGGCGAGCGATTCGTAGCGCAGGTCGAGCCATTCCTGGTCGCGCAGGCGCCGCGCGATCTCGGCGTAGTACGCGTCGACCGCGCGGGCGTAGCGCTTGAGATCGTCCGGCGCGACGTGCACGCGCGGCTTGTCGTGCGCCAGCGCCGCGGTGTCGTACACCTCCCACTGGTCGATGCATTCGGCGATGCGCTCGGACACGAACGCGCGCACGACGTTGTCGCGGCGCAGGACGATCTTGCCGACGTCGCGATCGGCGAGCAGCGCGTCGAACACGTCGAGCGGCATCTGTTGCGGCGTGATCTTGAAGCCGACGCACGCGTGCGCGCCGGGCGCGTTCCACATCGTCTCGAGAAACGCGTACGGATCGCGTTCGCGCGCGGCGACGCCGCCGAACGGCTCGGCTTCGCCGCGGTGTTCGAGCGCGACGAACACGCCGCGCGGATTGAACAGCTCGTGATGGCAGACCACGGCCGGATGCGCGCCGAGGATCGTGCACAGCATGTTGCTGCCGCTGCGGCGCGCCGACAGCACGATGAAGCGGCGCGCGTCAGGCATGGGCCGCGGGGCGCTGGTGCATCGCGCGCAGTTCGTTGACGACGGCGAGGTCGGATGCGCGCACGAGATACGCCGCGCCGTCGTACGACGACGCGTACAGGTACTCGCCGGCGGCGTCGGCGCGCGTCACCGCGCTGATGCCGTTGCGCGCGATCGTGCGGCGCGTGACGCGCGCGGCGTCGAGATCGACGCGCAAGAGTTCGCCCCAGTAGTTCGACACGATGACGTTGCCCGCGTCGAGAAAACACAGCGCCTTCGGCGAGCGCCGGCCGAGCTCGATCGAATGCGTCAGCGTGCCGTCGTCGAGGCGGTACACCTTGAGATGAAAATCGCGGCCGGTGCTCGCGAGGTACGTGCCGGTCGGATCGAGATCGACGTCGTCGATGATCGCGGTGTGCCCCGGAAAACGGCGCAGCAGCTCGCCGTCGAACGTCCACGACGCGAGCACGCCGTCTGCGCTGCAGCTCACGCCGACCGGCAGCGTCGGGTGCAGGCGCAGTGCCTTGACGGCGTTGTCGTGCAGGCGAAAGCGATGCTGCACGTTGTCGGCGAGATCGGCGCGCACGATCGCGCCGGAATAGCACGCGACGAAGACGGCGCCGTGCCACTCGGGCTGCGAGGCGATGCGCACGCAGTTGATCGGGCCTTCGCCGAGCGGCGTCGACGCGGCCACGCGCAGGCCGTCCGCATCGCGCGCGAACACGTGCAGACGCTGGTCGTGCGCGCCGCCGACGACGACGTCGCCGTGCGCGTCCATCGTCACGGCGTTCATCAGCATGCGGCCCGACGCCGGCGCGCACGCATCGATCCAGCGCGCCTCGGACGCGGTCAGCCGGCCGGTGCGCAGCGTGCCTTCGTCGCAGACGAGCGCGACGTCGCCACGGCCGTTCGTCGCGACATCGTTGAAGCAGGCATTGCCCGACGTTGTCGCGGCGCCCGTGCCGAGCTCTCCGACGCAGCGGCCGTCGTCGGCGCGCCAGACGAGCACGGTGCCGTCGAACGTGCCGGCGACGACGTGCTCGCCGTCGGGCGACCAGTTGAACGAGCGCTCCCATTTCGACGCGCGGTTTTCGAGCGTCAGCCGGTGCGTGTAGTCGCGGCCGTCCCAGACGCGGATCTGCTGGTCGTACGCCGCCGACAGAATCGCGCCGTCGCGCGGCGAGCAGGCCACTTTCTTGACGCCCGACGCGTGCGCTTCGATCGTCGCGAGCGCTTCGCCGGTCTCGACGTCGAACACGCGGATGCAGCCGTCGTCGCAGCCGAGCACGACGCGGCGGCGCGCCGGATCGATCGCGCAGGTGTCGGTTTCGGTGTCGAACGGACCCCACACGCGCAGCGGCGCGCCGTCGTCGAGATTCCACACGCGCAGCGTCGAATCGTCGCCGGAGCTGTACAGCCGACCGCCGTGCGCGCAGATCGACAGCACGTCGCGCGCGTGGCCCTCGATCACGCGCACGATCGCGCCGGTGGACAGGTCCCACAGGAGGATGCGCCGGTCGCGCGAGACAGACGCGCCGAGGTTGCCCTCGAGGAAGCAGAAATCTTCGACGTCGTCGCTGTGGCCGAGCAGCGTGCGTTCGCGCGTGCCGGTGTCGAGGTTCCAGACGATCACGCTGTAGTCGGACGACACCGACGCCGCGCGCCGCCCGCCGTCTTCGACGACGACGCGATTGGCGAGATGATCGTGGTAGCCGACCAGCGCGGCCTCGCCGGTGTCGACGTCGAAGCGCGCGACCGCGCCGTCGTAGGCCGACGTGATGACGTGCCGCGTGCCGGGTATCCATGCCGCGGACGTGACCGGGCCGCGATGGCGTTCGAAACGGATGTCGTTCATGGCAATCTTCCCAAAGTTCAAAAACGCAGCGTCGCCGCCGAGGCGCGCAACGGTTCGTGCATGCCGCCGCGCCATGCGGCGAGCCTGGCCGCATAGTCGGCCGCGCGTGCGCCGGCGATAGCGGTGTTGTCGGCGTCGGCGCCGATCAGGAGCGCGTTCGGGCTCTTGTGCGCCACCGCGCGTATCCAGCGCGCGTAGGCCTGCGTGCGTTCGGCGTAGCGCCAGTTCCACAGCGAGTAGACCGACGAGAACGCGTTGCTCCACCACACGGCGGTCGCTTCGTGCGTCATCGTTTCGACCGCGTGCTCGGGCGCGTTGAGCAGATCGACCGACACGTAGCGGTGCTCGAGCCGGCGCGTCGCGGCCCAGTGTCCGGCGAACGCGTCGGCGCCGCCCCAGTCGTCGAGTTCGCGCGCCCACAGCGTGTCGAGCTCGTCGCGCGTCGGCGCGCCGCCGTGCACGGTCGAGCGCAGCCAGTAGTGCACGTCGCCGGGCGCGAGGCGCGGCCACAGATACGCCGGCAGGTCGCGGCCGTCCCATTCTTCGACGAGCTGCCGGCGGAACGCGAGCGCGCTTTCCGAGTAGTCGAAGAACACGACGCGCGTGCGGTCGTGAAAGCCGCAGGCGCGCAGGATCGCGTCGGGCTTGAAGCCGGCGGCGACCGTGTACAGCGCGTCGAGCGGTTCGTCGACGGCGAAGACGAGGTCGTCGTAGCGTTCGAGGTTCCACACGAACACGCCGCGGCGGCTGCGGTCGAGCGTGCGCGCGAGCGACGCGACGAACGTGCCGAGGTCCGGCGCGAGCGCGCTCGTGTCGACGCGGTCGGGTTCGGCGCGCAGCGCGTCGGCGTGCGCGGCGCGTTCGGGCTCGAGCTCGCGGCCGAGCTTGAGCGCGGCTTCGGGGAAAGCCGCGATGCCGCTGGCGTCGTCGCAGGCGACGAGCGGACGCGTCGCGTCGCGCGACAGGCGAGGGCGTCCGCGCGCGTGCCAGCGATCGAGATCAACGAGCCAGCAGCCGTCGCGGACGGCGCCGGGCGCGTCGATGCGGCCGACCAGCCAGTCGCGCTCGCCGAGCGCGCGAATCAGCAGTTCCACGAGTTCGGGCGCCTGCGCGTCCTTCGGGCGCAGCGTTTCGACGACGAGATGGCCGCTCGCCTGCACGAAGACGTAGCGAGCGCCGCGCATCGCGGCGAGCACGAGCAGCGCGTTCGGGTCGGCGTGCTCGACGATCGCGCCGGGGTACGACCAGCGCGACCACGCGAACGTCAGTTCGCGGCAGCGGTCGGCGAGATCGCGATCGGCGAGGCGGTCGCGCACGTCGAGCACGGCATAGACGAAGCGCGCGCTCATGCGTCGCGCGCTCCGTCGTCGCACGGCGCGGCCTGCGGCGAACCCCAGATCACGATGTCGTCGCCGACCGGCAGGTAGTTCGGACGCTCCAGCCGCGTGTGCGCGCGATTCTTCGCGCACTGGTGCGGCGCGAACGCCGGCGTGCCGCCGACCATCATCGGTGCGACGGTGAGCACGAGCAGATCGAACAGGCGCTGGTCGACGACGTGCGTGAGCACGCGGCCGCCGCCTTCGATCATGAGATTGCGCAGGCCGCGCACATGCAGCACCGCGAACAGCGCGGCGAGGTCGACGCGCTCGGACGCGTCGGTCGGCACGACGAACACCTGCGCGCCGAGCGCTTCGAGCTTGCGGATGCGCGCGGGGTTCGCGAGCGGCGTCGTCGCGATCCACACCTTGCGCGTGGGGTGCGAAAGGAGTGCCGCGTCGAGCGGAAAGCGCAGGCGGCTGTCGACGACGATCGGTTGCGGATCGTCGCCGTCGACCTCGCGCACGGTCAGTCGCGGATCGTCGGCGAGCACGGTGCCGATGCCGACGAGGATCGCGTCGTGCGCGGCGCGCAGGCGATGCGTGAAGCGTCGCGACGAGCCGCAGCTGATCGCGAGCGGCCGGTTGCCCGCGGCGGCCGAACTGCCGTCGAGGCTCTGCGCGTACGACAGCGTGACGAACGGACGGTCGTGGCGCGCGGTCACGCGTCCGACGAGGTCGAACAATTCGGCAGCGGGGTCGGGCGGCGCCGGCGCGCGGCGCAGCGCCGTCAGCACGGCGGGCTTCGCGTCGACGACGTCGGGCGCATCGAACAGATGCCCCATGCGCTTGGCCTTCGCGTGCAGATAGCTGCGGTTCTCGGGCCGCGCAGGCACGACGAGCGGCACGCGCGCGGTCACCTGGATGCCCAGGCGCGTCAGCGCGGAAACTTTGTCCGGATTGTTCGTCATCAGTTTGACGGCCGACACGCCGAGCTCGCGCAGCATGCGTGCGGCGACGCCGTAGTCGCGCGCGTCGGCCGCGTGGCCGAGTTCGAGATTCGCGTCGACCGTGTCGAAGCCGCGGTCCTGCAGGTTGTACGCGCGCAGCTTTTCGGCCAGGCCGATGCCGCGTCCCTCCTGGCGCAGATACAAGAGCACGCCGCGGCCTTCGCGCGCGATGCGGCGCAGCGATTCGGTCAGCTGCTCGCCGCAGTCGCAGCGGCGCGAACCGAGCACGTCGCCGGTGAAGCATTCGGAGTGGATGCGCACGAGCGGCGGCGCGCCGCCGACGTCGCCCATCGTCAGCGCGACGTGCTCCTTGCCGTCGTACGCGTCGAACACGGTCATCTGGAAATCGCCGGCATCGACGGGCAGGCGGGCGGCGGCGGCAGTGGGTATCTTCATGGCGAAGCCTCAAGTTCGGTGCGCGGCCGCATCACGCCCTGCATCGCGCGCGCTTCGGCGGCGAGGTGCGCTGCGGCATCGGTGTCGTCGTGGTCGGGCATCAGCTCGGCCAGCTGACGCCACAGTTCGTGGAATTTTTCGAGCGACGGCGGGCGTCCGGGCGGCGCGGGCAGCCACGGCTTGTCGCGGCCGGCCATGTGCACGATGCGCGCGTCGTTGAACGCGAGACCGTCGACGCGGCGGATCTTCGCCTCGAGGATCGGCATATAGTTGTAGCGGCCGTCGAACAGCGTCGCCGTGCCCGCGAAGCGGCGATTCAGGATCAGCTGGTCGGTCCAGCCGAGCGTTTCGACGTCGCGCCACGTCGCCGGATCGATCGTCGCGACGAGTTCGTCGCGCACCGCGCGATCGAGCAGCGGCCGGCCGATCGACAGCACGCCGGTGTTGAAGCAGTCGCCGAGCGCCGCGCCGTAGCGTGCGCGGTTCGCCGCGCGTGCCGCCGCGGCGTCGCCGAGCGCTTCGTCGTAGCGGCTGCCGTCGCCGCACGCGACGAGCGGCGCGTCGGTGCGAAACAGCGCCGAGACGTCGCCGACGACGAACGCGTCGCTGTCGACATAGACGACGCGGTCGTAGTCGGCGAGGCCGAACGCGTCGAGCGACGCGAAGCGCGGCCCGGCCAGGCGCAGTTCCGGTATCGCCTGCGCGAGCGCCGACACGCGCGCTGCCAGGTCGGCGCCGGGTTCGACGAAACGCACCGGCGCGAGCGCTTGCAGACGCTCGCGCCGGTGCGCGGCGAGCGCGCCGCCCAGAACGACGACGACGTCGCCGCGAAACCACGGGTTGTAGCGAAAAAAGCTAAAAAGCAGCATCTGCGCGCCGGCGGCGAAACCGTCGTCGGCGATCGTGACGAGGCAGTCGCGCGGCGCCGTCACGGCGCGCCTCCGCTCTTGGCTGCCGCGCTCTTGGCCGCCGCGCGCTCGGAGACCGTGGGAACGCGGTCGAACAAAAAGCTCATGTCGCCCATGCCGAACGGAAAGCCCGGCGGATTCGTCGAGGGCGTGTGGCACGCCATGCAGTCGCGGCCCATCAGCGGCGTCGAGCCGGGCGTGATGACCATGCACGTGCCGTCCTGCATCCAGGTTTCCATCGTCGTGTTGGCGAGCTTGAGCGTGCCGGCGAGCGCGAGCTTGGGCGTCGACGCGTCGTTCTGGCACGTGCTCGGAAAGCGCGAGCGCGGCGGCGTGGTGGTGAGGGTCGGTCCGTCGTCGTAGCGGAAGCAGCCGACGCCGGGCGCGTGGCCGGCGACGTATTCCGACCCCACGAGGAAGTAGTAGCGCCACTTCGATGCGACGCCCTTCGGAAAGCGCCGCGCGAAATCGGCGTTGAGGCACGCGACGTCGTCGTCGGGGCCGCCGTCGCCGACGCACGGCTTCGCCGCGACCGTGCGGCAGACGTCGATGCGGTGATAGCCCTCGACCGTTTCGTTGTCGGCCGTCGACAGCCGCGGATCGGTGTTGCACAGCGGCGTCAGCGACGGTGCGCCGCAGGTCTGGTTCTCGATCGTCGTGCCGTCGGACGCGACCGTGTACTGGTACGCGCCGTCGGGCACCGGGCAGCGCTCGCCGTCGCCGCCGCGGCGCTTGTACGCGGCGTAGTCGAACAGGCTCCAGCCGCCCGGCAGCGTCTTGCCGGGATCGGCCGGGTCGGCCGGCGCGGCGGCGATCGGACGCGTGCCGCCGGGCGCGCAGTCCGGCGCGTTCGCGACATGTTCGAACGACGCCCAGGTCATCTCGCCGAGCGTCGGCGTCTTCTGCACGAGATGCAGGCCGACGAGGCCGCGCCAGACGCCGTCGCCGTCGCGCTCGCAATGCATGCGCTCGGCCGGACAGCCCTGCGGAAACTTGCGCCACGACGTCTTGACCGTGATCGCGCCCTCGCTCGTCGCCGATCCCGACGGCAGCCACACGCCGCCCGTGGCCGGGTTCTGCGCGAACGACGCCGACGCGGCCTGCAGCACGGCTTCCTGCCAGGTGCCCGAGGCGACGAGATAGTCGACGAACGTTCGGTTCACGCGGATGTCGTAGCCGACGCGGCGGCGGTCGACGTCGATCAGCGCGTAGCCGTCGCCGGGCTGGCCTTCGCGCGAGGTCTTGCGCAGCGCCGTGGTCGACAGCGGCTTGTAGCCGTCGCGCCAGACCGGCGCCGAGCCGTCCTGCGGTATCGCCTCGTACCACGGCGCGTACGACATGAAGCGCGGGTGTCCGGTCGCGTCGTCGCCGGCGAGGTACAGGAAATTGTTGAACACGAAGCGCTGCAGGTCGCAGTTGCTCGCATTCGCGGGCACGTCGAGCGCGAGGCGGCTGCCGTCGGCGCCGTCGAGCCGGCAAGGCGCGGCGGCCTGGGCGGCGCTGCGTTTCGGCGCCGCCGGACGCGGCTCGGGCGCGCTGCAAGCCGAGCACAGAACCACTGCCGCCAATGCCGCCCGTCGACAGAACGTCATCGATCCCCCTATCCGGAACCTTGATGCTTCCCGGTGATCCGTAACGCCCGCGCGAGCCCAGGGTATACCAATCGGTTTGTGGAGAGAAGATGATCTTCGCGTGATAGGAACTAGTGTTTTTTTGCGCAATGTATTGTGTATGCTCGCGACCGGCAGTTCCGGTGAAAAGTTATACCTGTGGTCGCGGCGGGTCGCGATCGCGGGCCGGCGCCGCCATACACACAGCCGCTCCCCGGTTCCTCGCGAACCACCTTTCCGGAGTCAGCCATGACGATCAAAGCCGCATTCCCGCTTTCGCCGAAGTTCACCGTTCGCGCCCGCGCGACGCCCAGCGCACCTCAACTGGCCCTCGCGGCCGCGCAGCTCCAGGCGCAGATCGCGGTAGCCGTGGAACTGTATACGATCCCGCTGTACCTCTCGGCGTGCGCGTCGATCAACAAGAGCGCGAGCCCGAACGCGGCGACCGCGTATTCGAACGTGCTCAGCGTATGCACCGAAGAAATGATGCATCTGCAGCTGGCCGCCAACATGTGCCTGGCGCTCGGCACGACGCCGAACTTCACCGCGCCGGTGTACGGCGTGGCGCCGGCGTACCCCGACGGCACGCCGATTCTCGATCCGGACGATCCGGCGACCGGCGACTCGGGCGTCCTCAACGCCACGATCGGCAACATCATCGACATCCTG
The DNA here is from genome assembly GCF_025717065.2 of Tahibacter soli. GTDB lineage: Bacteria > Pseudomonadota > Gammaproteobacteria > Xanthomonadales > Rhodanobacteraceae > Tahibacter > Tahibacter soli. The sequence goes on from NZ_JAOVZO020000023.1 coordinate 43,837, forward strand.
CCGGTGATGCTCGATATCGAAGTGCCGACCGAATTCGAATCCGGCGCGCTGCTGCCGCCGTATCATTCGATCGGCCAGATGTACGACGCGCTCGTGGGCCTTGCGCGCCTGTGCCGCAGCGTCGCGCCGTGGACGCTGACGAACCAGGTGTCGAACGTGTTCGCGGCGCAGCCGTTCACGCAGACGATCGGCAGCTTCAGCGATCTGACGAGCGCCGTCGACGTGATCTGCGAACAGGGCGAAGGCAAGGCGCAGTCGCCGCCGCCGAGCGCTCCGTATACCGCGAGCGAGTTCATGATTCCCGACGCGAGCGACCAGCTGGCGGGCGCGGGTTCCGATGCGTCGCCGCTCAACACCTACAGCCATTTCGGCCGTTTCCTGACGGTGCAGTCGCTGAACCTGACCAGCGCCGAGGTCTACAGCGGCACGGCGGCGCCGAACTCGGCCGAAAACCTCACGCTGCAGAAGAACTTCGCCGCGCTGATCACGACGCTCAACGGCATCTGGGCGGGCACGGTGTCGTCGGGCAACATCTGGTCGATGACGTCGCTGATGGGCGACGTGACGGCGGTCTGGCAGAAGGGCAATATTCCGCAGTGGACGCCGGTGAGCTAGTAAGCACATTCACGGTGTGGCGCGGACCGATCGGTCGACGAGTGCGACCGATCGGTCCGGATGGCGCAGCGGCGGCAAAGCTTGGACCGAGCCAAAGCGTATAGGGAATACTGGAGGTCGGTGAGCTAAATTATTGTCGCACCTACAAATGGTCTGCGCTTACAAGTTTCCGGCCAGACCACTTCGCTCGACTTGATCAGAAAGTACAGCGTCTTGCCGCGGTAGCGTGACTTCTTTTAGGTGAGAGGCTGTTCGCGGTGATGGCAGTAGGATGCTAAAGAGCCTCTCACCAATGTCGCGGTGCCGACGAATCAAGGCGGGGCGTGCGCGAGTTTTATGCATTCGGACAAATCAATCGTTGAATACAATTTGAGCTTACGCGGCTCATGCAAGCTCGCGAGGTAGTATGAAAATACTTGGCGTAGAGTTTGATTCAAACAAAATGCACTATGTTCTAATTGAGGGCGATTTCGATATTCACGAGGTATTGCAAAAGAATCGACTAGAGCTTGCTGAAACCAGATCCCGCGATTCATTGGTCGCTTTTCAAGACGCAATTCGAACGCTTTACAATGCAACCGTCCCCGATATTTTAAGCATTAAAGCTAAGCCAGAGGCCGGGCAAATGAGGGCGGGCGCCGCAGCTCTAAAAATGGAGGGCGTAGTTCTGGCTAACGCTCCATGCAAGGTAGTTTTTGTGTCGGGCCTTAGGATTAACCAATGTGAAGTGGAGTGCGGGGGACTTCAAAAATATTTACAGCCCGCTTATAAGGCGGCGGTCGTGACGCTTACTTCACAGCGATGATCGATCTAGCAGAGTTTCCCGCTGACATTTCACGTGCACTGCTGGCGTTGGCTGAGCATTACGAATATTTGAGTAGTAATGATCGTGGGGCTAATGGATACGTGATTTTTGGAAGGAATCGAGTATCTAGGGCCGATGTTGCGATCAAATTCTATTTCGGTCAGCCTGGCGCTCATCAGCACGACGAACCACGACTCTTGTCGGCGGTGAGATCAGCGAATATTTTACAGATTCTTGAGGCTAGGCAGGTCTCCACAGACTGGGCATATTTCATAACGCCGTTATGTGCGGAGGGCGATGTAGATGATTTTATTTCGACGTCTCCAAGCCTGCACAGATCTATTGACGTGGCGCTCGGAATATGTGCTGGTGTAAGTGCACTTCATGCGTTGCGTATCGTACATAGAGATTTAAAGCCGGCAAACATCGTCCTCGCTGCTGGCATACCACAAATTGCAGATTTTGGCAGCGTGCGTCTGCTCGATGCCGAATCGAATGAGGTTGATGCTTCAGCGCATAGCGTTATATATCGCCCTCCGGAATCCTTTGTTACCGGAAGGTATTCTATTAGAGGAGATGTCTATCAAATTGGGCTCGTCACGTACCAGCTGTTGGGTGGGCGGCTTTCTTATGATGGCTTTAGCTACTTCAATGTTCGCGATCGAAGGAACTACGTAAAACTTGTTTCGGATTTCGATCGCTCTCGCTTCGTCGATAGTGTAATACGCAGACATGCTATCGCTCAGCAATTGATGGATCTTTCTTCATTGCCAGATTGGATCGACAATCAAACGAGGCGCGCGCTGCGACGAATGACTAGTTCCGTGCCGGGCGACCGCTTAGGTTCAACAGCAGATGTTGCCGCAGAGTTAACAGCGATGCGCGCGCGACTGCGCGATTGGCGATGGAACGGTGGCGTCGCAACACTGCAAATGGGGGCTGTACGTATTGAGTTGCGGCCGTCGCGTACTGGCACATTCGAAGCATTTCGCGACTATGGGTCGGGTTTTAGGCGAGTGCCGAACTTGGCTCCGGGAACCATTGGTCATCTTGTAAGAGCTTTGGCTTAGTGCGGTTTCGATTCTGCTCAGAAGTGTGTGACGCACAAAGAACGTGTAGGTGTTCTCGCCAATTGGGTGGTCTGTGACTCGTTCTACATACCTCACGACCAGATCTATACCGATCGGTCTTACTACCAATTACTGCGTGCGCTGAAATCTGTCGAGCTCAATCGCTTTTTTTGGCGCCTCGGTCTTCGCTTGACTAGGGTTTTATTATGGGGGGCCGTTTGAACCGCGGAGGTCGTCGTTCCAAGTGGCACTCGAGCGCTACGCCATCCCCGCCAACGCCGCATGCACCTTCGCCGCGTTCGGCTCGCCGACGCTCGCGATGCGGTCGTACGCGCGCGTCAGCGGTTCGACGAAGCGCGGGTTGCTCGACAGCCACAGCGGAAAGATCGCATCGAGCGCGAGGAATTCGGGCAGGTCGCTCGCCGCGTTGCCGACGCAGTTGCGCGCCGATTCCGTCAGCGATTCGGTCAGCGGATCGACGATCGCGCGACCGTCGCGCGCCTCGCGCCGCAGGTAGTCGAGCCACGCCGCGATCGGCAGGCACAGGCGATCGACCGCTTCGCCCTGCGCGAGCCGGTCGGCCAGCGTCGCGATCAGCCGCGTCGAGACATGCAGCGAACCGTCGCGCGCGAGATCGTTGAGGTCGTGCCGTATCGCGGGGTTGCGCAGGCGCTTGAGCGTCGCCGTCACGTAGGCGTCGGCGCCGAGTTCGCGCGGCACGTTCAGCACCGGCAGCACGTCGCGGCGCAGCAGGCGTTCGACGAGCGCCGCGAGCGGCGCGTCGGCCATCGCGTCGGCGACCGTCGCGTGTCCGCAGGCGAGGCCGAGATAGGCGATCGCGGTCTGCGCCGCGTACAGCACGCGCACTTTCATGCGGTCGACCGCGGCGACGTCGCGCGTCACCGTCACGCCGACGCTCGCCCAGTCCGGCACGCGGTTGCAGAAGCGATCCTCGATCACCCATTGCGCGTAGCTTTCGCGCTGCACCGGCCAGCGGTCGCGGCAGCCGAGCGTCTGGGCGACCTGCTGGCGGAGCGCATCGTCCGTCGGCGGCACGATGCAGTCGACCGCCGAACACGGAAACGCCGCTTCGCCGACGATCCAGCGCGCCAGATCGTGCTGCCGCTGCGCCATCGCCAGATCGACCGCGGCGCGCATCAGACGCCGGCCGTTGTCCGGCAGGCTGTCGCACGAGATCGTCGTGAAAGGCTTGATCGATTCGGCGCGCCGGCGGCGCAGCGCCTCGACGAGATAGCCGACCGCGCTCGTCGGCGCGTCGGGCTGCGCGAGGTCGCGGCGGATGTCGGGATGGTTGAGGTCCAGGCGCCCGTCGGCGCCGAGGCAGTAGCCGGCCTCGGTCACCGTGAGCGTGACGAGGCGCGTATGTTTCGAGGTCAGCCGCGAGAGCACGCGGGCGGGGTCCTGCGGCGCGACGATGAGTTCGCGCAGCGCGCCGATCACGCGCAGCTGCCGCGGTTCGTCCTGCACGGCGACGCAGTACAGGCCGTGCTGCGGCTCGAGCGCGTCGTGCACGGCGCTCGTCTTGAGCGAAACGGCGCTGACGGCCCAGTCGAAGTCGCGCGCGAGGATGTCGTCGAAGCACCACGCCTGATGCGCGCGGTGGAACGCGCCGGGACCGAAATGCACGACGCCGATGCGGCTGGCCTGCACCGGATACGCCGGCTGGCGGATCGCGGCGCGCAGGTGGCCCAGCGCCTGCGGGTCGAGAAACTTTCCGGCAACCACCGCGTCGGCGACGACACTCACAAAGCGACTCCTGCTGGTGCTGCGGTGATTGCGTTCGCCCTGGGGCGGCGGGCCGGCCGGCGGCCCGGATCCGGAGTCTAGCGAGGCAGGCTCTTCTGCCGCTAGTCGTTGCGTACATACTGGTTTGGTACTACCAGCGGCAGGCGCCATGGCGATCGTGCACACTGTACGTGCGATACCGGCCGTTCGTTGCACGATGCCGTGCGTTTGCGCATTCGACATCGACGATCGTCGATGTCGCGGCGGCCGGCGGTCGCGCGACGGCGCGCTGTCGCGGCGGGCGGCACGAACGCGTCGCCGCGCGCGGCTTGTGGAAATTCATAATTGTCCACTATGTTTGCGCCGTCGCCGCCGGGCCGGGCGCGCCGGCGGTGCCGCTGCGGGCGTGCTGCACCTAAGTCGGACTTGACAGTGCTGGGTACCGGTGTCATTAGATCGGCCTACAAACGTCTGTTCGCCCGGGTATGCGCGCTTGTCAGCATCGCCCCGGTCGGGGGAGGCAGGCGCGGCAACCTCGCAGGATATCGAACCCGTATGACCGCACGACGCATCGAACGCCCGGCCGCCGACATCGCCCAGGACAAGGCGAACGCCAAATCCGGCGGCGCGACCATCAACGACATCGCGCGCCTGGCCGGCGTTTCCAAGAAAACCGTTTCGCGCGTGATCAACCGCTCGCCGCTCGTGCAGGTCCAGACGCGCGAACGCGTCGAGGCGCTGATCCGCGAGGTCGGCTACGTGCCCGATCCGATGGCGCGGGGCCTCGCGTTCCGCAAGTCGTTCCTGATCGGCATGGTGTACGACAACCCCAACGCGCAGTACATCGTCAACATGCAGGGCGGCGCGCTGGAAAGCCTGCGCGGCTCGGGATTCGAGCTCGTCGTGCATCCGTGCGACAGCAAGAGCGACGACTACATCGCCGGCGTGCGCCATTTCGTCGTGCAGCAGCGCCTGCACGGCGTGATTCTCGTGCCGCGCGTGTCGGAAGACTCGGCGCTGGTCGACATGCTCAACGAAGTCGGCGTGCGCTACGCGCGCATCGCCGCGGTGTCGCTCGACCAGCCGCGCCGCATGATCGCGACGAACGACCGGCTCGGCGCGATCGAGGCCGCGAACTATCTCGAATCGCTCGGTCACCGGCGCATCGGCCTCATCACCGGCCCGCAGCGGTATCTGTCCGCGCGCGAACGCGGCGGCGGCTTCATCGCGGCGCTGGCCAAGCGCGGCATCGAGCTTGCGCCCGAATATGTCATCGAGGGCGGCTACACGTTCGAATCGGGCGTCGCCGGTGCCGAACGGCTGCTGGCCCTGCCGGAGCGACCGACCGCGATCTTCGCGCTGAACGACGAAATGGCCGCCGGCGTGTACAAGGCCGCGCACCGGCTCGGGCTGTCGCTGCCCGAGCAGCTGTCGATCGTCGGCTTCGACGACAGCCCGCTGGCCACGCGGCTGTGGCCGTCGCTGACGTCGGTGCGCCTGCCGATCTGGGACATGGGCCTGCATGCCGCGGCCATGCTGCTGTCGCCGGAAGAATCGCCGCGCGAAGGGCCGCTGATCGCGCCGCATCTCGTCGTGCGCGAATCGTGCAGCTCGCCGGGCAGGGTGTAGGCGGCGCATCCCGGCGCGATGCCGGGATGCGCGCGGTTCGCGTAGCAATCAGTCGAAATCATTCAACGGCGCGCCGGGCGTGTCGCCCGGCCGCTTGCCGACTTCCCAGCCGTCCGCGTCGAACCGGCGGGCGTCCTGCGGCGGGGGCGCGGCGTCGAGCGCGTGCGGCGTGCCGCAGCTCGTCGTGACCGGCGGCGTGCCGGGTTCGAGGATACGGTCGATCGGTTCGTTCGCGAGATCGTACAGGCGCACGCCGCCGGCAATCGTCGCGGCGAGCCAGCGCGCGTCGCGCGAGAGCGTGAGGCGGCCCTGCGACAGCGCGCCGTTGCCGCTCCAGGGAAACGGGTAGTTGTCGACGCGTTTTTGCAGTGCCAGCGTTCGCGCGCTGTAGATGTTCACGCCCTGGCGCGTGCCGTTCCAGTCCCAGTCGGCCGTGACGAACTGCGTGCCGCCGGGCGGAGCGACGACCGAAAGCGGTCCCCACGACGCGTACTGCCCGATCGTTCCGACCTGTGCGAGCGCGCCGTTCCTGCCTTCGCGCGACAGCACGTGCGCGCCGCCGTACGTGGGCACGACGACGCGGTTCGCCGTGTCGTCGGCCGCGATCTCGAAGACGAACCAGTAGAGATCGATGCCGCCGGCGTACTGCGCCGTGCCGGGATTCCACAGGAAGGCCGGACCGCTGCTGATGTTCGACTCGGCGAGCGCGAGCAGGGCGCCGTCGCCGCTCGCGGCGATCATCGAATCCTGGCGGACGCCGCGCACTTGGTCGATCGCGCCGGTATGCGGGTCGTAGCGCCGCAGCGGCACCCAACCGGACCCCGCGAACGAGCTGGTTATCGACAGCACGTCGCCGGCCGTCCACGCGACCATGTACGTGCCGCTCTCGTAGAACTCGGCCGGAAACTCGATCTTTCGCGGCGTGCCGCCGTCGTCGCGGTCGACCAGATAGAAGTGCGCCTTGCCCGCCGATACGCCCTGGCCGGCGACGGCGATCCAGCGGCCGTTCGCCGACGCGTCGATGCCGGCCGGCGGCGAGTCGAGCGCGATCGGCGGAAGCGGGGTGCAGCCTTTGAGATCGTAGCGATGCAGCCGCGTGTCGGCCGTGACGTACAGCGTGTCGCCGACGAACGCGTGATCGCGTGCGTCGGCGATCGGCAGGTCGACGTAGACGGCGGCGGACGACGCGGCGCTTGCGAGGGCGAGGCCGAGCGCGACGAACGAACGGGAATGTTTCGGCATGCGGGTCTCCTGGAGTGGCGGCGAGCCCCCGGCTCGCCGGACGATGCGGCGACGGCATGTATCGGCGCGGACGCCGGATCGGGGTTGCGCCGCGGGGGAACCTCATTGGACCGCAACGGCATCTCAGATCCCGCGACCCGCGCGGATGCTTGAAGCCGCTGTTGCCGGGTATCGCAAGTCATTGAAAAATAAGTGGTGACACCGGTTACCAAAAACCCCTCGAAGCAGGTATGATGCGGCGACCCGCGGGCGCCGCAGACGCGCCCGTCCCGAGCGAAGCGGAGTTCTATTCATGTATAAAAAGACGTATCACGCGACGCATCCGTCGATGATCGACGGTGCGGCGAACGACGACCTGCGCCGGCACTTTCTGATCGACGGCCTGTTCGTGCCGGGCCAGATCGTTCTGAACTACACGCACTACGAACGCTTCGTGATCGGCGGCGCCGCGCCCGTGGCGACGCCGCTGGCGCTCCCGGCGCAGACCGAACCGGCGTCCGCCGCCGGCAAGCCTTTCCTCGAACGCCGCGAGCTCGGCATCGTCAACGTCGGCGACGGTGACGGCCGCGTGACGGTCGACGGCGTCGAGTACGCGCTCGCGCCGAAGGACGGCCTGTACGTTCCGATGGGCAGCGCCGACATACGCTTCGCGTCGGTCGACGCGGGCAAGCCCGCGCGCTACTACCTCGCGTCGACGCCGGCGCACGCGCGCTACGAGACCGTGCACATCTCGATCGCCAACGCGGTGCCGCTCGCGCGCGGCGCGCTCGCGACGTCGAACGAGCGCACGATCTACCAGTACATCGTGCCGGCCACGTGCAAGTCGTGCCAGCTCCTGCTCGGCCTCACGACGCTCAACACCGGCAGCGTGTGGAACACGATGCCGCCGCATCTGCACGACCGGCGCTCGGAAGTGTATTTCTACTTCGGCCTCGGCGAGAACGACCGCGTCTTTCATTTCATGGGCGAACCCGACGCTGCGCGCCACATCGTCGTGGCGAACGGCGAGGCCGTCGTGTCGCCGCCGTGGTCGATCCACATGGGTTCGGGCACTGCCAACTACAGCTTCATCTGGGCGATGGGCGGCGAGAACGTCGACTACACGGACATGCATGTCCTCGACATCTGTCAGTTGAAATGACGGTAGCGTCGAGCTTGAGTTCCTACGGAGTTCGCGCGTCCCCACAACCCTGGCCGGACGCTTGCGACGCAAGCATCCGGCCGCCCCTTGACTTAAGGGGGCTCCAAAATCGGGCTGTGGATTTCAACGAAACCGAGATACTTGCATGAACGCGATGTTCGATCTTGCGGGCAAAGTCGCCGTCGTCACCGGCGCGAACACCGGACTCGGCCAGGCCATCGCGGCGGCGCTCGCGCGGGCCGGCGCGACGATCGTCGCGGTCGGCCGCAGCGATCCGGCCGACACGGCCGCGCGCGTGCGCGAAGCGGGCGGCGCGCTGCATTGGCACGCCGCCGATCTCGCCGAAACCGGCGCGTCGGCCGGCATCGTCGCGGCGATCGTGCGCGAGCACGGCGCGATCGACGTGCTGGTCAACAACGCGGGCACGATCCGGCGCAGCGACGCGGTCGACTTCAGCGAAGAAGACTGGGACGCGGTGATGAACGTCAATCTGAAGTCGGCGTTCTTCCTGACGCAGGCGGCGGGGCGCTGGATCATCGCGAACGGGCGGCGCGGCAAGGTCATCAACATCGCGTCGATGCTGTCGTTCCAGGGCGGCATCCGCGTCGCGTCGTACACCGCGAGCAAGAGCGCGCTCGCCGGCATCACGCGCCTCCTCGCCAACGAGTGGGCGTCCAAGGGCATCAACGTCAACGCGATCGCGCCGGGCTACTTCGCGACGAACAACACGCAGGCGCTGCGCGCCGACGAGACGCGCAACCGCGACATCCTCGCGCGGATTCCGGCCGGCCGCTGGGGCGAGCCCGACGATCTCGGCGGCGCCGCGGTGTTTCTCGCGTCGCGCGCGTCCGACTACGTGCACGGCACCGTGCTGCCGGTCGACGGCGGCTGGCTCGCGCGCTGATGCGCCGCATCGCGGCCGGGTTGCTGGCGCTCGTTGCGGGCGGCGCGGGCGCGCAGGCGCTCGCGCCGCCGGTGCAGCGCGTGTTCGTCGTCGGCGATTCGACCGCGTGCGACTACGAGCCGGCGCGCGCGCCGCGCACCGGCTGGGGGCAGGTGTTCGGCGAGTGGTTCGACCGCGGCGTCGACGTGCGCAACCGCGCGCAGAACGGACGCAGCGCGCGCAGCTTCATCGAGCAGGGCTGGCTGTACGGCGTCGCGCGCGAGATCGGGCCGGGCGACCTGCTCCTGATCCAGTTCGGCCACAACGACGAGAAGATCGACGACCCGGCGCGCTACAACGATCCGGTCGCCGCGTTTCCATTGTGGCTGATGCAATATGTGGAAATGGCGCGCGCGGTCGGCGCGACGCCGGTGCTGATCACGCCGGTCGCGCGGCGGCGCTTCGCCGGCGATCGCGCGGTCGACGCGCACGGGCCGTACGCCGAAGCGGTGCGCGCGCTTGCGCGGCGCGAGGGCGTCGCATCGATCGACCTGGCGCGCCTGTCGCTCGACTGGCTCGCGGCGCTCGGCCCCGACGCATCGAAGCGCTACTACCTGCACGTGCCCGAACAGAATCTCGCCGACAACACGCATTTCCATCGGCGCGGCGCATTGGCGATCGCCTGCCTCGTCGCGGGCGAGCTCAGGCGGGAAGGGCTGATCGCGCCGGCGCGCTACGTGCGTGACGCCGACTGCGCGGTCGGCGCGGCGCCGGCCGTCGACACCGGCTCGGCGATCGTGCGCGAAGCCGACGTCGGGCGCACGCAGCCCGGACCGCACGGCGGGGCCGGACCGACCACGGCCTATCCGTTCTTCGCCGACGCACAGGATCTCAAGTTCGTCCTGCGCAAGCGCGTGCTGCATCGCGACGCCGGCATCGGCCTGCACCGGCACGACAAGGACGAGATCTACTACGTCGTCAGCGGTCGCGGCGCGTACGTGCTCGACGGCGTCGAGCGCGAGGTCGGGCCGGGCGACGCGATGCTGACGCGGCCCGGCAGCGTACATGCGCTGAGCCAGCTCGGCGACGACGACCTCGTCGTGCTCATCGGCTACACCAGGCCGTAGTCGCGTCGAATTTCCACTGTGCCAAACGCTTGCGCACAGTTTACATACGCCGCGCTCCGGCGAGAGCATCCGCGCATCGGCCGCCCGAGCCGTCATGCCCGAGGATGCGATGCGTGTAAAGTCATTATTGGATAAAGCAATCTTTGCATCGGCGCTCGCGCTCGCGGCTCCCGTCGCGAGCGCCCAGATCGTCCTGTGCGAATCGGACTCGCAGCGCACGCGCTACTGCGACGTCGACACGCGCGGCGGCGTGCGGCTCGTCAAGCAGCACAGCCGCGCGCCGTGCATCGAAGGGCGTACCTGGGGCTACGATCGGCGCGGCGTCTGGGTGTCGGCCGGCTGCCGGGCCGAATTCGAACGCGATGCCGGTCGCCATGCATACCGCGGCAACGGCTACGAAAGCCCGTACGTCGATCGCGTGCGCTGCGAGTCGGTCGACCAGCGCGTGGAACGCTGCCCGATCCCGGGCGGACGCGGCGGCGCGCGCATCGACATCGACGAGCAGCTGTCGCGTGCGCCGTGCCGCTTCGGTTCGAGCTGGGGCTACGACCGCCGCGCGATCTGGGTCGCCGACGGCTGCCGCGCCGAGTTCCTCGTGCGGCGATAGCGCGCCGGATCATGCCGTGTGTTTGCAGCGGCGGCGTTTCGGCGCGACCATCGCGCCGGACGCGGCTCGCGCAGGGGAGAGCGGGCGCGGCAGCTTGAGTCACAACGGGAACGGAGCGAAACGATGAGAGCGATCCGATGGATGGCCGTGTTCGGCCTTTGCGCGGCGGTCACGCCGCTCGCCGCCCTGGCGAACGACGAGGCGAAGGGCGCGTTCGAACGCACCGACTTCAACGCGGACGGCAAGATCAGCTTCGAGGAATACCGCAATCGTTCGGTCAGGGTCTTCAACGACCTCGACGCGAACGGCGACGGCCGCCTGACCACCGACGAGCAGCCGCCGGCGAAAGACGCGAAGGGCAATCCGGCCGTGCGCGGCACGGTGACGATCGAGGCGTTCAGCGATTCGCTGCTCGATCATTTCGAAGCGGCCGACGCGAACAAGGACGGGTATCTGGGCATCGAGGAATGGTCGAACGTCCCGAAGCCCGGCAAGAAGCCGGCCAAACAGTGAGGAGCGCCGACGTGTCCACAAAGACGAATATGAAAAAATTAACGCTCGCCGCCGCGCTGGCGCTTGCCGCGTTCGCCGCGGGCGCCAACACGATCGTGTGCGAATCGAACTCGCACCAGACCCAGTTCTGCCGTGCCGACACCTCGGGCGGCGTGCGGCTGTCGACGCAGTACAGCGGCGCGGGCTGCTACCAGGGCAGCACCTGGGGCTACGACGGCCGCGGCGTGTGGGTGTCGAACGGCTGCCGCGCCGAGTTCGAGCTCGGCGACTACCGCCGTTCGCGCGGCGGCAACCGCGACTCGGCCGCCGCGGCCGCGCTCGCGATCGGCATCATCGGCGCCGCGGTCATCGCGTCGCAGAAGGACAAGGACCGCCGCGACTACGACCGCGACGACTACGATCACTACTCGAGTCGTCCCGACGACGTCGTGCAGTGCGAATCGCAGGACAACCGCACGACCGACTGCCCGGCCTACATCGGGCGCGGCCGCGTCGAGATCGAGCGGCAGCTGTCGCAGGCGCCGTGCCGCTTCGGTTCGAGCTGGGGCTACGACCGCCGCGCGATCTGGGTGTCGGACGGGTGCCGGGCGGAGTTTGCGGTTTATCGGTGAGGCGCCCCGGGCGCGACGGCGCGCGTCCGTTGCGCCTTGCTCGTCATCGCGGCGAACGCCGCGATGACGAGCATGAGAAGCCGACGAGCAAAGAACCGCCGCATCCGCAGCGAGCCCGACCGCGGCATCGTGTGACGCAGTCCGCACTTCGCCCTCGCGTCATCGTTTTGAAACTTGCAAGAGTGCCGCAATCCACGTTTATCATCGGCTGGCCGTCCGCTTACGACGCGACGCCCTGAGCGCGCCGTCCGCGAACGGTGATCGCCGGGGGTAGTGATGTTCGAGAGTTCCGACGCGCGCGTCGCCGCAGCAGCCGGCGGCGGGTCGCCCGCGCGCCTATCGTGGATCGTCGCGTTTTTCGTCTTGTCCGGCCTCACCGGCCTCGTCTATCAATCGGTCTGGACGCAATACCTCGGGCTCGTGCTCGGCAGCGCCGCGTACGCGCAGTCGCTCGTGCTCGCCATCTTCATGGGCGGCATGGCGATCGGCTCGTGGATCGCGTCGCGCCGCGCCGAACGCCTGACCAACCTGTTGTTCGGCTACGGCGCGATCGAAGGCGCGGTCGGCCTGTTCGCGCTCGCGTTCCATCCGCTGTTTCTCGCCGGCACCGCGCTGTTGTACGAGCGTGCGATACCGCAACTGGAAAGCCCGCTCGCGATCGACCTCGTGCGCTGGGGCTTCGCCGTGCTGATGATCCTGCCGCAGACGATCCTGCTCGGCATGACGTTTCCGATCATGAGCGCGGGCCTGATGCGCTGGCTGCCCGAACGCGCCGGCGCGATTCTCGGCGGGCTGTACTTTCTCAATTCCGCCGGCGCCGCGTTCGGCGCGCTCGCCGCGACGTTCGTGCTCGTGCCGGCGCTGGGACTGCCGGGCACGCTCGTATTCGCCGGCCTCCTGAACCTTCTGATCTTCGCATGCGTGATCCTCGCGCGCTTTCCCCGCGCGCGGCGCAGGCCGACGGCGTCGCCGCCGCGGCGGCGCACGGGCAGGCGAATCCCGAGCTGCCGCGACTGACGCGCGTGATGCTCGTCGGCGCGGCGCTGACGGGGCTGTCGTCCTTCATGTACGAAATCGGCTGGGTGCGCATGCTGTCGCTCGCGCTCGGCTCGAGCCTGCACGCGTTCGAGCTGATGCTCGCCGCGTTCATCGGCGGCCTGGCGCTCGGCGCGCTGTACGTGCGCAAGAAGCTCGACGGCATCGGCGACGCGCTGCGTTTCGTCGGCTGGGTGCAGGTGCTGATGGGATGCGCGGCGCTTGCGACCTTGCCGCTGTACGACTACGCGTTCGCGTGGGTCGGCGCGATCGTCGGGGCGCTCGCGCCGAGCGCGGCGGGCTATGCGCTCTACAACGTCGCGAGCGCGGCGATCTCGATCGCGATCATGCTGCCCGCGGCGTTCTTCGCCGGCACCACGCTGCCGGCGATGACCTACGTGCTGCTGCGCAACGGGGCCGGCGAGCGCGTGATGGGGCAGGTGTACAGCGCCAACACGCTCGGTGCGATCGGCGGCGTCATGCTGATGATGCACTGGGCGCTGCCCGCGCTCGGCCTGAAATTCTCGATGGTGCTCGCCGCGGCGATCGACATCGCGGTCGGCCTCGCGGTGTTCGCGATCGCGCGGCCTCGCGGTCGCTTCGTGCCGGCGATCGCGCTGTCGGCGGTCGCGATCGTCGGCGCGCTCGTGCTGGCCGATTTCGATCCGCGCCGCATGAACGCCGGCGTGTTCCGCAGCGGCGTCGTCGAGATCGACGCCGCGCGGCAGATCCTGTTCGCGGCCGACGGCAAGACCGCTTCGGTCGCGCTGTTCGGCGTACCCGGCAAGAACGCGACGCTGTCGACGAACGGCAAGCCCGACGCGTCGATGGCGCTCGCGCCCGGCGAGCCGATGTCGCGCGACGAGCCGACGATGATCCTGATCGGCCTCCTCGGCCTCGCCTACGGCGACGAGGCGCCGGACATCGCGAACATCGGCTTCGGCTCGGGCCTGACGACGCACACGTTCGCGTCGAGCAGCGCGCCGCGCTCGATCACGACGGTCGAGATCGAGCCGGTGATGGTCAAGGCCGCGCGCGGGTTCGGCGAGCGCGTCGCGCTCGCGTTCGACGATCCGCGCTCGCGCATCGTCATCGACGACGCGCGCGCATACTTCTCCGGCCGCCACGCGCAGTACGACATCATCGCGTCGGAACCGTCGAACCCGTGGGTCAGCGGCGTCGCGCGGCTGTTCTCGACCGAGTTCTACCGTTTCGCGCAGCGGCACCTCAAGCCCGGCGGCGTGTTCGTGCAATGGGTGCAGACCTACGAGATGAGCGACGCGACGCTGTTGTCGTTGTTGCGCGCACTCGATGCGTCGTTCGCCGACTATGCGGTATACCTTTCCCATTCGGGCGACATGGTCGTGGTCGCGTCGCCCGACCGGCCGCTGGCGGCGCCGTCGGTGCGTTTTCTCGACGAGCCGCGCACGCGCGCGCTCGCGGAGAAGGCCGGCATCCGCAGCGCGGTCGATCTCGAAGATCGCCGCATCGCCGATCGTCGCGTGCTGTCGGCGCTGCTCGCGCAGGACGGCGGTCCGGCGAATTCCGATTTTCGGCCGGTGCTCGCGCACTGGGCGCCGCGCGACCGCTTCATGAAGCAGCAGCCCGCGTTCGTCACCAGCGTCTACGACTCGCCGCTCGGCGTGCTGAGCTATGCGGGCCTGTACACGCGCAACCGGCCCGACGCGTGGCGCACGCCGACGATCGCGCAGCCGGTCGTCGACGAGCGCCGCTATGCCGAGGGCGTGGCCGCCGGCCTGCGCGGCAAGCCCGCGGTCGGCGGCGGCGATGTCGACATGGTCTGGCACGGCATCGGCCTGCGCCTGCGCGAACTCGGCGCGACGTGCTTCGCCGGCGTCGATACGCCGACCGCGACGCGCCTCGTCGTGCGCGCGTTTCAGCAGAGCGCGCCGTATCTTGCCGAGCGCGATCTCGTGGCGCTGTGGAGCGCGCGCGACTGGCTTGCGTGCGACGCGAACGCGCCGGCGCCGATCGCCGACCTCTTCGGCGTGTTCGACGCGCTCGTGCGCAAGGACGGACCCGCGCTCGCCGCGCGCGCGCAGGCGTACTTCGACCGGCATCTCGACGCGCTCGAAGCCGACCGCCGCATCGACATCGTTTATGCGGGATTGTTCGCGGCCTTTTTGAACCGCGACGCTTCGGCACGCGATCAATGGCTGGCAGCCGGCGTCGCGCGCCTGAAAATTTCCGAGCGCGAGACGTTCCGCCTGAGGTTCGTGTCGCGGGTGCTCGACGGCGTAGCCGCCTCGGCCGCCAGCACGAACGACCGTGACGTGGCTCACGATTAGATCGTGGCAATTGGTGAATAAAATGAGAAATATTCAACAAGAAACGAGCGGGCGCATCCGTTCGAGCGTGAAGTCGGCCGTGACGAAGCGGTGAAATCGTTTCAAACGCATGGCGTTTGAAACGCGGGCATGTCGCACGGTGTCAATGCGCACCGGAGCACGTTTCACAAAATAAACTCTCGCGCAGTGAGCCGGTCGCTTCTGCTTTTTCGTGTAGGTCGTCCCACGCTATGAGACGCACTGCGCGCACACTTTCGTCACACGGATGCAACGTCGCGTCCGTTGAAAATCGTCAAGCGCGTATTGTGATGGAGGCAACACTTTCTATTGCAAACTGTTTTGCAATTGCAACGAAATACACAGTACGATTGAAGCCGTGTTCAGGTTGCCGCACCGGGGTCCGGCAACCGCGAGTCTCGAAGTTCGACGATCGTGAAACAGGGGCGAGGCTCGTAGCACAGGTGGGTCGCAGTGAATGTATACATGTGCAAGCGCGGCGACGCGCCAGATCCCTTCTCAACCCAGGGGAACTCTTTGGTTCACCTCCCCCGTGGAATAGGCGCGGCGAGCGCCTTCGTTAAAGGAGAGATCGTCATGCAGCACAACGTCCGTCTGCCCAAGCGCATCCGTGGTCAGGGCATGACCGAGTACATCATCATCGTCGCGTTGATCGCCATTGCCGCGATCGCCGTCACCAGTCTGTTCGGCGGCACGATCCGCAGCCAGATGGCCGGTATGGCGCAGGAAATGTCCGGTACCTCCGCGAACGCCCAGATCGGCAACGCGAAGGCCGCGGCTCAGAAGGCTGCGCAGAACGCGAACGACACCAAGGACAGCACCAACCTTGGCAACTTCGACAAGGCCGGCAGCAAGGTCGTCGGCGGCCAGTAATCGGCTCGCAGAGTCCAGATCGGGTCGCCGGACACGTCGCATGGCGCGTCCGGTGCCCTTTGAATCTTCGATGCGAAGCTAGCCGCTGACAAACAACGCGCATCGGCGCGGCTAACCCGCATCCCAAGGATTGACGGGGTGCCATCGTGAAGTTTTATAAATTTCAGCGCGGCAACGCCACGCTGCTGACGTTGTTCGTCTTCGCGGTCGCGGGACTGGCCGTGTTCGGCTTGTTCAACGTCGGCCAGCAGACCACCGGCAAGGTGCGCCTGCAAACCGTATCCGACGCCGCGGCCTACAGCGTCGGCACCGTGGTCGCTCGCGACCTCAACTTCAAGGCCTACACCAACCGCGCGATGGTCGCGAACCAGATCGCGATCGCGCAGATCGTCGGGCTCGCGTCGTGGGCGCAGATGTTCAACCGCGCCGCGACGAATCTTTCCTACGTCGCCACGGCGCTGTCGTGGATTCCGGTCGCGGGCCAGATCATCCTGACGATCTCGCGCGCGCTCGAGCGGGGATCGGCGATCGTCAACAACGCGATCGACCGCGCCGCGCCCGCGCTGGTCATGGCCGAGGAAGTGCTGATCACCGCGCTCGCCGAGGCGCAGCGCGCGTTCCACGTCGTCACCGTCGCGATGGCGAAGGACACGCTCAGCACCGTCGTCGAGCAGTCCGACAGCGACATCGACACCGGCGCGCTGTGGTCGAACGCGATCTTCTGGGGTGCGTTCGTGCGCACGTGGGAAGGACGGCAGGAACGCTACGAGGCGCAGCGCGTCGGCGACAACTCGCGCACCGGCATCGACAACCGCGAGCGCACCGCCGAGTTCCGCGACGTGACCAAGGCGAGCGGCGACCGCTTCGTCAACGGCCGCACGTACTCGTGGCTGCCGGCGATCACGATTCCGTTCCTGCTCAAGATCCGCATGGAGAAGTACGGCGGTTCCGAAATGATGCCGGGCCGCACGCCGAGCAACCGCAACAACTATCAGTGGACCGCGATGGATTCGGTTGGCATCGAGATCGGCACGTGGCGCTGCGGCTTCTCCGGCTGCGGATTCAGAAGTTATGACGAAGTGCTGCCGATCGGCTGGGGCGCCGCGCATGCGCTGGTCACCAACAGCAGCTACTTCAACTATCAGCAGTATCGCCGCGACCGCAACCTGTGGGGCCAGGGCACCTGGCGCCTGCCGATCACGAGCTCGCTCGGCGCCGCCGAAGAGGGCAACAACAACCTGCGCAAGACCGACGGCCTGCGTCCGTTCTACGACCTGAAGGACAAGGGACGCGTAGCCGACGACTACCTCAATCTGCAGGTGCTGCTGTTCAAGCGCGGCGACAAGATGCGCACGATGGCGACCGTGGCGGCGAACAATCCGAACTACGTCGTCGCGCCGGGCCTCAACGTCGAGGAGAAGGGCGGCATGGCGGGCAATACGATGGGTGCGCTCGCCAAAGCCGGCGTGTACTTCTACCGGCCGAACGAAGGCGACTTCATCCGCCCGGACCGCAAACGCGAATACGGCAACCTGTACAACCCGTACTGGCAGGTGCGCCTGATGCCGACGTCGAACGCCGAGCGCACCGCGGCGCTGGCCGTGGCGCAGTTCTAGGAGACCGCCGATGAAAATTCAGCAGGGATTTTCACGACAGGACGGCGCTACGCTGACCGAGTTCGCGATGGTCGCAAGCTTCGTGTTCGTGCCGATGATCGTGCTCACGATGCTGATGGGCAAGCAGATCCAGGCCAAGCACCACTACGAGCAGGCGCTGCGCTACGCCGCGTTCGAGCGCACGGTGTGGTTCGCGCAGCAGCCCAAGCACCGTCCGCCGGGCGTGACCGTGCCGGTCAAGAGCGACGTGGAGATCGGCCGCGAGATCCAGGCGCGCATGCTGTCGGACCGCAATGCGCTGATCAAGTCGAACCATCGCACCGGGCAGGTCGCCGAGAAGATGGACCCGATCCTGTACTGGAAGGACTACCAGTCGCAGACCTACAAGCCGCGCCTGACGAAGCTTTCGCAGGCGAACAACGCCGAGTACGTCAAGAACACCGAGAACAACGAGAAGGTGCCCGGCGTCGC
Source organism: Tahibacter soli (assembly GCF_025717065.2). Classification (GTDB taxonomy): domain Bacteria; phylum Pseudomonadota; class Gammaproteobacteria; order Xanthomonadales; family Rhodanobacteraceae; genus Tahibacter; species Tahibacter soli. The sequence goes on from NZ_JAOVZO020000023.1 coordinate 62,148, forward strand.
CGGCAACGGCGTCGACGCGACGATCGACGTGCTCAAGGGACTCACCGGCTTCAGCGTGCAGACCAACGGCCTGTACCGCTCCAAGGTGACGATGGACCTGACCGACATCGACTGGATCAAGGAATTCAAGGGCCAGAACAACCAGGCGCTCGATCTGCGCGTCGACCGCTCGGTACAGAACAACGTGTCGAACAAGGAACGCCAGCTGATGCTGCTGGCCGACGGCTGGAACATGGGCGGCCGCGAATCGACGAAGTCGCAGGTCAAGTCGCTCGTGCTGACCTCGCTGCTCGACAACGCCGCGATCCGCACGGCGCAGTCGATCGCCGGCTGGATTCCGTTCGCCAAGGAGCTCGGTCCGAGCTATCTCGAACTCGGCAAGGTCGATCCCGACGTCGTACCGAGCCATCGACTGGGGAATTTTCCGCGATGAATACGCGCACGATGGCAAGACTGCTCGGCGCCGCGCTGGCCCTGTTCGCGTCGGTCGCCGGCGCGAAGACCACGTTTCCCGCACCTGACGACGCGGTGCTGACGTCGGTCGGCGACAACATGGAACTCAACGGCGTCACGATGTCGGCGTGGGAACTGCGCAGCGAGAACCCGCCGAACGAAGTGCTGGAGTTCTACCGGCGCTACTGGGCCAAGGGCGGTCCCGACGGCGGCAAGGCCTATGTCGAGAACAAGCTCGGCAACTGGACCATCATTACCCATGTGGAAGGCGGCAACGTGTATACCGCGCAGGTGCAGGCCGACGAAGCCGGCAAGGGCGCGGTCGGGCTGCTCGGCATCAGCAACCTGCTCAAGCGCGCCGACGTCGCTGGCAAGAAACTCGGCGAAGACTTTCCCAAGCCCGCCGGCAGCACGGTGCAGAACGATCTCGTCGCGCAGGACCAGGGCGTGCAAAGCCGCACGATCCTGTTGCAGAACCCGACGTCGGTCAAACAGAACATCCAGTTCTACATCGACTACTTCGAACGCAACGGCTGGGTGATCGAGGAAGGCGCGCGCATCGTCGACGGCGACGTCGGCGTGGTGATCGCCTCGCGCGGCTCCGATCGCTGGCAGCTGACGTTTTCGCCGTCCGAGCGGTCGACGGCGATGGTCGCGGTGCTGGAGGAACGATGAACAGGCGCACGCAGAGAGGCGCGGTGATGTTCGAGTACTACGTGCTCGCCGCGTTCGTGGTCATTGCGGTGCTGACGCCGGTGTACGACAACAAGACCGCGCCGGTGCTGCTGATGGAAGCGATCAAGGAGGTCTACGCCAGCTTCAGCTACGCGGTGAGCCTGTCGCGCCTGCCGGTGAATTTCTGGTGATGCCGTCAACGCCGCGCCCGACGGGCGCGGCGCGGGCGAGGGGGTCGTACGCGATTCTTCGGAAGGCGTCGCGTCGATGTGAAGTGCAATGCGGTGCGCGCACGAGCGCGCGCCGGAACGTGTCGAGGTCGGTATGAGCGGTTTGGTCGATAAAGTCCGCGCGGGCGCGCGCAGTTGGGGTCTTCTGGCCGGCGCGCTCGTGCTCGGCCTCATGGCGTTCGCGATGAGCGCCTGGTATCTGCAGCGGCGGCAGGTCGCGATCGAGAACGAGCTGATGGGGCAGCAGGGCGAGCGCCGCCAGGTGGTCGTCGCGCTGACCGACCTCAAGCCCGGCGTCGTCATCAGCTCGCAGAACATGGCGGTCGGCGAAGTGCCGGTCAAGCACCTGTCGGCGGCCGCGGTGACGCCCGAAGAATTCAAGATGTTCGACGGCAAGGTGCTCACCTCGGCGATGAGCGAGGGCGAAATCCTGCTCAATCATTTCGTCTCCGGCATCGGCGCCGAGCGTTTCTCCGACCTTCTGACCGAAGGCGAGCGCGCGGTCACGATCCAGGTCGACGAGGTCAAGTCGAACGAGAACATGCTGATCTTCGGCGATCGCGTCGACCTGCTGCTGTTGACCGAGCAGGCCGACGAAAACGATTCGCTGAAGAAGAACAAGGTGCTCAACCCGCTCGTCGAGAACGTGCGCGTGCTCGCGGTGGGCCGCCATGCGCTGGCGACGCGCGACGCGGACCTCGCCAGTGCGCAGAGCCTCGATGGCCTGGCCTACAGCACGCTGACGGTCGGCGTAACGGTCGACGACGCATCGCGCCTCCTGCTCGGCCGCGACCTCGGCACGATCGTCGTGATGATGCGCAATCGCGCCGACACCAAGGCGCTCGACGGCCGTCTGCTCGATCGCGCGGGCCTCCTCGCCGGCGGATCGAGCGGGCGTCGCGGCGGCTTCGAATTCTTCAGCGGCTCGCAATTGGAAAGCGGAACCCTGCGCGCGCAGATCCGCCCGTACGTGCGTGCGCGTGCGCCCGCGCCGGAGTCCGGCACGGCGCCCGCGAACGGCGAGACGAGCGGGCCGCCGGTACCGGCGCCGACCGCGGCGGTAGCGCCGCCGGCGCCGCCGACCGGCGCGCCGTAAGACAAAAACAACAACAAGTGTAAATAACGCAGCAGGGGTTTCGGATGTTTCGATCGTTGGGTGGTTGGTTGGCAGGTGCGGTAATGACGATGCTGGCGATGATCGCGACGGTACAGGCGCAGTCGGTGGAGACGCTCGATCTCCACGCCGGCGCCGTGCGCGTGATCGACACCGGCCCGATCGAGCGCGTCGCGGTCGGTCGCGACACCGTGCTCGGCACGAGTGCGCTGGAGAAGGGACAATTGCTGCTGATCGGCCTCGCGCCCGGCGAAACCGATCTGCGCGTGTGGCTCAAAGACGGCACGTCGCGCGTTTGGCAGGTGACGGTGACCGACAAGAACATTCCGGCGACGGTCGCGACGCTCTCGTCGCTGCTCGCCGAGTTTCCGAAGCTGCAGGTGCGCGCGATCAACGGCATCGTCGTCGTCGAAGGCGACGTGCCGCCCGATCGCCTGCAGTCGGTCAACGCGCTGATCGGCAAGGTGCCCGGCGTGGTGTCGCTGCTGGTGGCCAAGTCGGTGACCATCGAGACGCTGGTGAAGAACTTTCCCGGCACGCGCTGGCACGACGAAGGCGGCACGCCGGTGATCGAAGGCGAAGTGTCGGCCGAGGATTTCGAACGCTACAAGAAGGCGCTCGAGGCGTTTCCGAACGTGCTGTCGCTCGTGCGGCAGACGAACGTGAAGCTCGCGCCGATGGTGCGCGTGTCGATGCGCCTGCTCGAAGTGAACCGCGAGGCGACGCAGCGCTACGGCATCAACTGGGACGACGCGTTCGCCGGCCCGTCGGTCGGCAGCACCGGCGCGTTCCGCACGAATCCGTTCTATCGCGTCGTGCCGCAGAACCTGACCAATCGCATCGCCGACACGATTCCCGTTACCGACTACCGCTGGCACGCGTACGCGGGCTGGACGACCGAGGTGTTCTCGATCGTCGAGCTGCTGGAGCAGGAAAACAAGGCGACCGTGCTCGCCGAGCCGAACCTGTCCACGCGCAGCGGTTCTCCGGCGAAATTCCTCGCCGGCGGCGAACTGCCGTATCCGGTGATCGGCCAGTTCGGCCAGCCGGGCGTCGCCTTCAAGGAATACGGCATCAAGTTCGAGATCGCGCCGAGCGTCGACTACGACAACAACATCCAGACGCAGATTCTCGTCGACGTCTCGACGATCGACCGCGCCAACGCGATCGACAACGTGCCGGGCCTGCTGATCCGCCGCACCGAGTCGGCGATCACCGTGCGGCCGGGCGAAACGATCATCCTGTCCGGCCTCGTCAGCGCCGAGGAACTGCGCAACATCCAGGGCGTGCCGGGCCTGTCGAAGATTCCGATCCTTGGGGAATTGTTCAAATCGCGCAATTTCCAGAATCGCAAGACCGAACTGATCGTGCTGGTGACGCCCGACCTCATCAGCGAGCCGCGCGCGATCGACAAGGAGACTGCGGACGAAATCGAACGCATGCGCCATTCGATCCACCAGAAGATTCTCGACGGCGCGATCGCGGAATAGCAGGAGTACCCATGTATCACGTACACGTAACGACGACCAAGGGCACCGTCATCGCGAGCGAGATGGTCAGCGAGCTCGTCTGCCGCATCGGCAAGACGAACGACAACAACATCGTGCTGCACGGCTGGCAGATCGGCCAGCGTCACGCGCAGTTGAAGCTCGAAGGCGCCGACGTGTTCGTCGAGGACCTCGGCGCCGGCAGCGGCACGCAGGTCAACGGCAAGCGCATCGACCGCTACGGTCCGCTCTCGGCCGACGACGTGATCGAGATCCAGGGCTATCGCGTGCGCATCAAGCCGCCGACGAACCGCGCGATCGCGGCGCAGCCGAGCGCGGCCGACGTCGCGGCGAACGCCGCGCTGGTGCCGCCGGCGAAACCCGCGCCGATCGCGCCGCCCGTCGCGCCCGTCGCCGCGGCGCCGCCGGCAGCCGCACCCGTAGCCGCCGCGCCCGCCGCTGCGCCGGCGCCTGCCGCCGCGAGCGCGCATGCGGCGGCCGCGCCCGAGGAACCGGTCAACGCCGAGCTGCTGGCGCTGACGCTCGAGTGGCGCAAGCGCCTGCACAAGGCGCTGATCATGCACATGGACCTGCGCCGCATCGCCGTCAACAAGATGAGCGACGAGCAGCTGCGCCAGACGACGAGCGAGGCGCTCGACCAGATCATCGCGAACGTCAACGACTTTCCGGCCGAGCTGTCGAAAGAGGCGATCAAGAAACAGCTGCTCGACGAAGCGGTGGGCCTGGGGCCGCTCGAAGAACTGATCGCCGACTCGGACGTCAGCGAAATCATGGTCAACGCGGCCGACATGATCTTCTTCGAACGCAAGGGCCGGCTGACCAAGTCGACCATCACGTTCACCGACGACCAGGCCGTGATCGCCGCGATCGAACGCATCGTCACGCCGATCGGCCGCCGCATCGACGAAAGCTCGCCGATGGTCGACGCGCGCCTGAAGGACGGTTCGCGCGTCAACGCCGTGATCCCGCCGCTCGCGTTGCGCGGGCCGTGCATCACGATTCGTAAGTTCATGAAGGAACGCCTGAACGCGAGCCACCTCGTCGGCTTCGGGTCGATGAGCCCGCAGATGGCGACGTTCCTGCAGATCGCCGTGACCTGCAAGCGCAACGTCGTGATCTCCGGCGGTACCGGTTCGGGCAAGACGACGCTGCTCAACGTGCTGTCGGGCTTCATTCCGTTCAACGAACGCGTCGTGACGGTGGAAGACGCCGCCGAACTGCAGCTGCCGCAGCCCAACCTCGTCGCGCTCGAAGCGCGCCCGCCGAACCAGGAAGGCCGCGGCGAAGTGAAGATCCGCGACCTCGTCAAGAACTGCCTGCGTATGCGACCCGACCGCATCGTCGTCGGCGAGTGCCGCGGCGGCGAAGCGCTCGACATGCTGCAGGCGATGAACACGGGCCACGACGGTTCGCTCACGACGGCGCACTCGAACTCGCCGCGCGACTGCGTGTCGCGCCTCGAAGTGATGGTGATGATGGCCGGCATGGACCTGCCGTCGATCGCGATTCGCGAACAGATCGCGTCGGCCGTCAACATCATCGTGCAGCAGACGCGCTTCTCGTGCGGCGCGCGCAAGGTGACGTCGATCTGCGAGGTGACCGGCATCGAAGGCGGTCGCGTGCAGCTCGCGGAAATCTTCAAGTTCGTGCAGACCGGCTACAACGAGGAAGGCCGCGTGCAGGGCAAGTTCGAGCCGACCGGCCTCGTGCCCGAGTTCTACGAAAAGCTGCGCGCGCGCGGCGAACGCGTCGACCTCACGATCTTCGGGCAGGCGGCATGAACGCGGCCATCCTTATCGTCAGCCTGCTGTTCGCCGTCTGCGTCGGCTTCCTCGCGGTCGTCGCGCAGCGCATGCTCTCGCGCGCGACGCAGGACTACCACAGCCGCTTCACGGCCGAGGCGAGCGCGTCGCTCGCGGACATGTTCCTGTTCGTCGACCTCGAACGCCTGTTCCGCATGAACATCGTCATCATGCTGCTGATGGCGCTGCTGACGTGGGTGTTCACCGAAAACCTGTTCGTCGTCGGACTCGTCGCGGTCGCGGTCATGCTGATGCCGCGCTTCGTCTACGCGTTCATGCGCAACCGGCGCCAGCAGCAGTTCACGCAGGGCCTGCCCGACGCGCTGCTGTCGATGTCCGGCGCGATGAAGGCGGGTTCGAGCCTCGTGCAGGCGATGGAAACCGTCGTCGCCGAAACGAAGGGACCGATCGGCCAGGAGTTCGGCCTGCTGCTGCGCGAGCTGCGCGTCGGCGTGCTGTACGACGACGCGCTGCAGAACCTCATCACGCGCATGCCGGGCGAGGAACTGCGCCTCGTCGTCGCCGGCATGCGCATTTCGCGAGAGATCGGCGGCAACCTCGCGGAAATTCTCGAACGCCTGTCCGAAACGCTGCGCAAGAAGATCGAGATGGAAGGCAAGATCAAGGCGCTGACGTCGCAGGGCCGCCTGCAGGGCATCGTCATGACCGCGCTGCCGGGGTTCCTCGCGCTCGTGCTGTTCCAGATGGAACCGAAGTACATGCGCATGCTGTTCACCGACTACATCGGCTGGGCCTTCGTCGCGGCGATCATCATCATGGAATCGATCGGATACTTCTTCATTCGTAAAATCGTGAACATCGATGTCTAGCCTCTCGACCCTCATTCCCACGCTGCTGATCTCGGGGCTCGTCGCGTTCGCCGTCGGCGCGCTGTTCGTGTCGCTCGGCAACATCAAGAGCGAGATCCGCGAAGACGACCGCACGTACATGGACCCGCTGCCCGGTCCGCTGCGCAAGATATGGCCGCTGGTCAACCTGCTCGTGCAGCACTTCGGCGACTTCCTGCCGGTGGAGCAGGTCGAATCGGTGCGTCTGCAGCTGCGCAAGGCGGGCGTCGAATACCTGATGACGCCGGTACAGTTCATCGCGACGCGCTTCGTCGCCGCGGTGATCTTCGGGCTCGTCGGCCTTCTCGTCATGCTGATGCTCAAGGAGAAGGGCACGATCCTGATTCCGCTCGGCGCCGCGCTGCTCGGTTCGGTGTTTCCGCTGATGAAGGTCAACGACCTGCGCCGCGGCCGCGAAAAGCAGATCGTGCGCTTCCTGCCGACCTATCTCGACTTCATCACGATGGCGGTCGAGGCGGGCATGAACCTCTCGGGCGCGATCGCGCAGGGCGTCGAGAAGGGCCCGGACGGCCCGCTGCGCATGGAACTGCAGCGCGTGATGCGCGACATCAAGGCCGGCATGGGCCGCATGGACGCGATCCGCGCGATGTCCGACCGTCTCAACGTGCGCGAGATCACCTCGCTGACGTCCGCGCTCGCGCAGGCCGAGAAGAGCGGCGCGCGCCTGGGTCCCACGCTCAAGATCCAGGCCGACCAGCGCCGTTCCGAACGCTTCCAGCGCGCCGAAAAACTCGCGCTCGAAGCGCCGGTGAAGCTGATCTTTCCGCTCGTCGCTTTCATCTTTCCGACCACGTTCCTCGTGCTCGGCTTTCCGATCCTGATGAAGTTCCTGCATGAAGTCTGATCACGGCCAGGTGGTGACGCACGACGGACGCACGATCGCGAGCGCGGTGGGGCGTCCGCGCGGCTTCTTCGGCCGCGCGCGCGGCCTGCTCGGCCGCCGCGGCCTCGCCGAACACGAAGGCCTGTGGATCGACCGTTGCGACAGTATCCACATGTTCGGCATGTTGTTTTCCATCGATGTCGTGTTCCTGCGCGACGGCGCGATCGAGCGGCTGTGTCCGCGCGTGCGCCCGTTCCAGGCGCGCTGGTGCCGCCGCGCGAACGCCGCGCTCGAACTCGCCGGCGGCAGCATCGAACGGCTGCGCCTCGAACCCTCGCTCAAACTCGAATTCCGGAGTGCCGCATGACCGTCGTTCTCGCCCGTGTCACGGCCGCCGCGCTCGCGTTCTGTCTCGGCGCCTGCCAGGCCGCGTCGCGCCGCGACGGCGGCGGCAGCGAGCTGCTGTCGATCAAGCAGAAGGCCGACACCGCCTACGACGAAGGCCGCCTGCTCGACGCCGAGCAGGGCTATCAGAAGATCATCGAACAGGCGCCGTCGACGCCGCAGGCGTGGCTGCGCCTGGGCAACATCAACCTGCGGCGCGATCGTCTCGAGGCCGCGGTGCACGCGTACCGGCAGTGCCTCACGTTCGACCGCAACGAAGTGCGCTGCTGGAACAACCTGTCGGTCACGTACATCCAGATGGCGGCCTCGACGCTCGAGCAGGGCGGCGAGGAAGTCAGCGATCCGGTGAAAAAGGAACAGCTCGAAGCGATGCGTCGCCGCGTCGTCGAGAGCCTCAACCGCGAGAAATCGGAGGCCCCATGAACCGTCCGAAGTTGCGTAGTGCAGGCCGCGAACGCGGCGCCGCGTTGTTCGAGTTCGTCGTGGTGATACCGCTGTTCGGCGTGCTCGTTTTCGGGCTGTTCGAGATGGCGCTGATGTACCGCACGAAGGCGACGCTGAGCGCCGCGACGTTCGAAGCGGCGCAGGCGGGCTCGCTGTACAACGCGCAGATCGATCCGATCCGCAAGGGATTCGCGCAGGGCATGATGCCGCTGTACGTCAAGAGCCGCACGCCGGGCGCGGTGGCGACGGCGTTCGCCGAAACCTACGCGAAGCTGCGGCTCGGCCTGATCGGTTCTGTCGACATCGTCAGCCCGTCGCGCAGCGTTTTCAACCAGTTCAAAAAGCGGCAGCCCACGACGCTCGGCGGCGAGTCGACCGAGCGCAACATCGAGGTGATCCCGAACGACAATCTGATGTGGCGCAGCGCCGACGTGCGCACCGTGCGCGTGGACAACCAGAACGTGCAGATGACGGTGCAGGACGCGAACGTGCTGAAGGTCAAGACGTTCTGGTGTCATCGCCTGCTCACGCCGGTGCTCGACAAGTGGCTGTACCAGGCGATCACGGGGCTGACGGCGGTCTCCGCGGTGCAGTATCGGCGCGACGTGCCCGAGCAGGTGAAATGCGACCTGCTGCCGGGCGACGGCCTCGCCGGCGACGCGTACTACATCGCGCTGACCGACAGCGCGGTAGCCCGGATGCAGTCGGCGACGGTCGCGAACAATCTGCCGAATTGACGGATTGACCCGCGGCTTCGCCGCGGCTTTGTCAATCCGTCATCCCGGCGCAGGCCGGATCCAAGACAGATACTGCGCGCGCAGGGCGGCATCTCGACAAACCGGCCCGCGCTTCGGCGTGGCTTTGCCGGTTCGTCATCCTGGCGCAAGCTCACTGCCGTCCTGAATAAATGTTCACAGTGACGATTAGTGTATTTTTCTGCAAGAACAACGAAGACCTCGGCGTCGCCCCCTCTCCCAACCCTCTCCCCCAAGCAAGCTTGGAGGAGAGGGCTCAAGCGGCGCAACGCATGAACCTTCGACTCCTTCTCCCCCAACCACGTTGGGGGAGAAGGCTGAGATGAGGGGGTAACGATCTGGCGCGACCGGGAAAATCACCGCGAAACAACTTACAAGGGGGCGATGCGCAGGATCTCGTCGAGTCTTGGTTTTCGTCGCTACTGCCGTGAGGCCCAGTGAGGGTCGCAGGACAAGTCGCGACCCGTCGTATAGGCCGATAAATCAAACGGGACACCGGTTTTCCGCTGTCCTTCAAAAATATTCCGGACTGCAGTGGGCGAAGCCCGAGATCCAAGACAGATACCGCGCGCGCAGCGCGGCATCTCGACGAACCGGCCCGCGTTCGGCGCGGCTTTGCCGGTTCGTCGTCCCGGCGAACCGCGTCAACGCGTCCTGGCGATCAACCCGATCTCCACATTTGCCCCAAGCGGCAGGCTTGCGACACCGATCGTGGTGCGCGCCGGATACGGCGCCGCGAAGCGCGTGGCGTAAGCCTCGTTCATCGCCGTGAAATCGCGCATGTCGACGAGATACACCTGCACGTTGATCACGTCGTCAGGTCCGAGCCCGGCCGCGTCGAGCACCGCGAACAGGTTGTCGAGACACTGCTGCGTCTGCGCCTGTATCGAACCCGTGACGAGCGCGCCGGTCGAGGGATCGATCGGCGTCTGCCCCGACAGATAGAGCAGGCCGCCGCCGGCGCAGGCGTGCGAATACGGCCCGACGGTGGCGGCGCCGGCGGCGTTGAAGACTTGGCGTGACATGGCGTTCCTCGGTATGCGGATGGAACGCGCATGATGCCGCAGCGGGCTTCCGGAAAGCCGACTCGGGCGGGCGCCTGCGAAAGCGCCGCCCTATTGCTGTTTCCCTATGTCAACGATCGCCAAGCCCGCGCCCGACCTCGCCGGCCTGATCGCGTTCGTGCGCGTCGCCGAACTCGGCAGCCTCGATCTGTCGAAAGCCGCCGTCAGCAAACAGATGTCGCTGCTCGAAAAGCGCCTCGGCGCGCAGCTCTTGCACCGGACCGTAATTTCTTCAACGTACTCACGAATCACCACACCAGGCGTCTAGACCGCCGCCGTCGTCGCCGCCGCCGCGACGCCCGGCGGCGACCAGGGCCGCACTTCGAGCGCGAAGCCGTAGCGCGTGCCCGGATGCGTCGCGGCGATACGTGCCGCTTCGTCGAGGTCGCGCGCCTTGAGCAGCAGCAGCGCGGTGACGGGCGTCGCGTCGGCAATGGGCTCGCCGCAACGCGCGCTCTGCGCCGCGAGGATATGCGGCACGAGTTCGTGACCGGCGGCGTTCAACGCTTGCGCCCATGGTGCGACTTCCGCGCCGACCTGCCTGCGCTCGGCGTCGGTCGGCGCTGGCCCGGTCTTGCGAAACAGGATGACGAACGTGTTCATGGCGCGGCCCGCGGGTTGTCGATGCGCCATGTTGCCGCGTCGCCGCCGCGCCGTATTGGAAAAATTCGGCGTCGTGCGGCGGCGCTACGTCCGATGCGTGCAGACCATCATGCCGGCGATTTCCTTGAGGAGTTTCGCGGCGACGATGGCGGTCTGGTTCGAAATGTCGCAGCGCGGGTTGTACTCGACGATGTCGGCGCCGACGATCGGCCGGTCGATCGACTGCACGAGATCGAGCACCTGCCGCACCGTCAGGCCGCCCGGCTCGCGGTGCGACACGCCCGGCGCGTGCGCCGGATCGAGCGCGTCGAGGTCGAGCGACACGTAGACCGGCGTGTCGAACGCGAACCGCAGGCCGTCGCGGCAATGGCGCGCCTCGACGACCTCGACGCCGAACCGCGCGAACTGCGCGCGATGATGGTCGTTGACGGTGCGCAGGCCGACCTGGATCAGCCGGTCGGCGAGTCGTTCTTCCATGATCCGCGCGAACGGCGACGCGTGCGAGCGCGGGTTGCCCTGGTACGCGTCGTAGATGTCGGCATGCGCATCGATGTGCAGTATCGTCAGCCGCGCGTGGCGTCGTCGGAAGGCGCGCAGGATAGGGTGCGTGATCGCGTGGTCGCCGCCGAGCGCGACCAGCGGCGCATCGAAGTCGAGCGCTCGCGCAACGCCGCGCTCGATCGCGTCCCACGCGTCGGTTGCATCGTCGAAGCGCACGTCGCCGTGGTCGACGATGCGGCCCGGCGCACCGAGGTCGATGCCGGTTTCGCTCCATGCGCTGTAGGCGTCGTTGCGAAACTCGCGGCGGATCAGGTCCGGCGCCTCGGCAGCGCCGCGCGTCGCCGACGAATTCTCGTCGTTCGGTATTCCCAGAAGGGAAACGGGGATCATGCGGCGTCCCCCGTCGCCGCGCCGAGGATTTCGATCGCGAGCGGCCGCGTCGGCGCGCCGCCGTTGCAGGTCGCCGCGGGACGCGCCGACACCGCGATCACGAGATCCATCTCCGCGCGCAGCACGAGCGCGTCGCCGGCGCGCGACTGCGGCGGCCGGAACACGAGCCGGCCGTCGGCCGCGACGTCAACGCACATGAACAGATTGAACGGCGTCGGCAGCGGCTCGGGCGCGATGCCGCACTCGCGCAGCGCGGCCGACAGGTTGTCGTGGCAGTTCGCGTGACCGGCCTCGATGCCGTACTGGATCCGATACATCTCCGGCGTGCAGGCGCCGTACAGAAAATCGTGCCGGCCGACGTCGTCGGCCTCGACGGTCAACATCGGCGTGCTACGGTCCGACCACAGCACGTCGCCGGTGGACAGGTATATTTTTCCGCAATAGTCGAACGTGCGCCCGTTCGACAGGCGCTCGCGGCCGTCGGCGGAAAACGCGACGAGATCGCCGCTCTGGCCGCCGGCGGGGTCGATCACGCGCAGGCGCTCGCCGCACCGGAGCCTGAGCCCCGTGCCGCCTCCTGCGGGAATGGTCCGTCGTTCGATCATCGTCGTCTCCGCGTGGTTCGAGGCGGCTTTGTACTGCGTCGCCTTGCGCAGGTCCACTTCATTAAAGTGAAGATCATTGTTAGATTTGCTTCATGATCGATCTTGCGCGTCTGCGCCTGCTGCAGGAACTGGCCCGTCGCGGCACGATGACGTCGGTCGCCGAGGCGCTCGGCCTGACGTCGTCCGCGGTGTCGCAGCAACTGGCGACGCTGGAACGCGAAACGGGCGCGATGCTGCTCGAACGCGTCGGCCGGCGCGTGCGCCTGACCGCCGAGGGCGCGCGCCTCGTGTCGCATGCCGAGGGCATTTTCGAGGCGGTGGAGGCGGCCGAACTCGATCTGCGCGCGGGGCGCGAGCGGCCGCAGGGCACGCTCGAAGTCGCGACGTTCGCGACGTATGCGAAGGCGCATCTGCTGCCGGCGATCGTGCGCGCGCGCGACCGTTTTCCCGACCTGCGCGTGATCGTGCACGAACTGGAACCGGCCGATTCGATCGCGGCGGTGCGCGACGGCCGCTGCCACCTCGCGGTGACCTTCGCGTACAACCTCGCGCCGCGGCCGGACGCGGGCGACCTCGCGGCGCATCCGCTGCTGGAAGAACCCGTGCTGCTCGCGCTGCCGCAGCGTTGGCGCCGGCAGCGCGCGCCGATCGACCTGGCGCGTTTCGCACAGGAGGACTGGATCGTCGGCTCCCGCCAGACGGACGACCGGCTGCTGGCCGAGCGCGCGTGCGCCGCCGCGGGGTTCGCGCCGCGGATCGCGCACACGGTCGACGATTACGACTTGCTGCTGCGCATGGTCGCGGCGGGACTCGGCGTGGGCTTCGTGCCGGAACTCGGCCTGCGCTTTCCGAGTGCCGACGGCGTCGCGCGGCGCGCGGTCGGCGGCATGTCGCTGAGCCGACGCATCGGCGCGCTGACGCGGCGCGCGCTGGCCGATTCGCCGCGCGTGCGCGCGCTGCTGTCGGTCTTGGGCGGCGCGTAGCGCGTCAGCCGGCGGCGCGGTAGTACGTCTCCGGCGCGCTGCCGGTCGCGCGGCGAAAATCGTTGATGTAGTGCGACTGGTCGTAGTAGCCGGCCGCGTGCGCGATCGTCGCGGCATCGGCGCCGCTCGCGTGCAGCGCCCGCGCGTGCCGCAGGCGCGCGATCGCCGCGAACGCTTTCGGCGCAACGCCGACGACGCGCTTGAAGCGGCGTTCGAGCGCGCTTTGGCTCAAGCCCGCATCGCGTGCGAGATCGGCGATGCGCAATGCGCCATGCGTGCGTTCGAGCGTGGCGGTTGCCGCGGCGATCAGGCGATCGGGCCGCGCGTCGCGCAGCCGCTCGACGAGAAAACGTTCGACGAGCGCGATGCGCTCGCGGCGATCGGCCGCGGCGCTCAGCGCGTCGTGCAGGCGGTCGAGTTCGCCGCGACGGTCGAGCACGTCTGCCAGATCGCTCGTCGCACCCGAGAACCCGGCGAGCGGCGCGCGCAGCAACGCCGCCGCGCCGATCGGCGTGAACGCGACGAGCACGACGCCGTGGCGGTCGCGATGTTCGTGTGCGCGCACGGTACCGCGCAGCGCGGTAAACGCGGACGCCGGCGCCCAGCGCTCGCCGTCGAGCCGCACGCGGCCGCGGAACGAGAACGCGGCGGTCGCGCTCGTGTCGGGCCAGTGCGCGTCGCGCAGATCGCTTGAAAATTCTACGACGATAAAACGACGTACGAACGCGCGCAGCGCGGCCGTGGGCGCGAGAGTCGTCACCTGCGGAGGCGTTTCCCCGGCGCTTGCGATCAACCGACGCCTCCGAGCGCGCCGGGAATCGTTCCCGTGCGCGGATCGCGCAGCAGCTGCTGGCGCAGCGGCCAGGTGTCGGGCGTGTCGCCGAGCATTTCCACCTTGCCGGCGACCAGCGTCGCCACCGGTACGCCGTCGCGGTAGGCGAGGCGCGTGCCGGTCACGGCGGGTACCTTCGCGCCCGCGACGACGCCGCCGACGAGGTTCAGCGGATCGGCGCCCGACACCGTCACGACGTCGCCGGTGTCCGGGCCCTTGGCGATCTTGCGCAGCAGGCCTACCGCTTCGGGCAGCGCGAACTGCTCGCCGGTGAGTCCCGCGACGAAGCGTCCGCCGCGAATTTCGCCGCGCGCTTCGAGCCGGTGCAGCACGCGCACGATGTCGCGCCACGGCGGCAGCCACGCCGCTTCGCGTTCGATCAGCCGCCAGCACACGACGCCGTAGCGCGCGAGCAGGGTGCGCGCGACGTGTTCGATCGACTCGGGCGCGGGCTTCGCATCGGCCGCGCCGCGCCGCACGAGCGCCCAGCGGCCCGCGTCGGCGACGCCCTGCACCGGCCGGCGGCGACCGCGGAATGCCGTGACGCGCTTGGACGACGGCACGAGCAGCGCGCGCAGGCCGGCGAAGCTGTCGGCGTTGGCGAGACCCGCGGCGACCAGTTCGCCGAGCGCGTCTTCGAGTTCGGCGGGCAGCAGCCGCGCCGACGATACCAGCTCGTCGAAGAACGTCGCGCCGTGCGCGGCGAGTTCGTCGGCGACGGCTTGCGCGCGCGACGACAGCGCGGGCGCTTCGCGTCCGGCCGCGAGCGGCGTCCACAAAGACAGATTTTTACGTTGCAGCAGCACGATGGGCGTCGAGCGTACGGGACCCGCGCCGCCGTTGCCGCGCAGACGCGTCCACACGACGCGGCCGGCGCGGCACGCGTCGTCGAGCCAGTCGCTGCGGTAGTCGGCGATGCGCGCCGGCAGGATTTCCGACTCCCAGGCGCTCGCCGGCGCTTCGAAGCCTTCGAGCTGTTCGAGCACCTGCGCCAGCGACTCGGGGCCGGACAACCGCGTCGCGGCCGATACGCGCTGCCAGTCGGCGAGGAAGCGCACGAAGTCGTGCGGCTGCACGGGCTCTATCTCGCGACGCAGGCGATGTACGGTGTAGCGGTGGATGCGCGCGAGCAGGTGCCGTTCGCACCACTCCTCCTCGCCGTCGGCCACGCTGAAACGGCCGCGCATGACGTAGCCTTCGCCTTCCAGGCGCAGCAGGGCGAGACCGATCGCGCCGACATCGGCGCCGAGCGGCGCGGCGAGATCGGTCGCGCGCGCGGGGCCGAGGCCGGTCAGCCGGCCGCGCACGATCTCGACCGCGGCGTCTTCGGCGCTCCAGACGACGTCGTAGTCGGCCGGTATTGAAATCCCTTGCGGTACTTGTTCAGTTTGCAGCAACGCGCGCAGCAGCGGCAGGCGTTCGGCCGCGGTCCACACGTCGCCGCCCGGCGTCGGCATGCGCACGGCGCGGCGCGCGACGACGAGGCGCTCGAGATGATCGTTCCAACCGGGCTCGGCGTCGACTTCGGCGGCGGAAAGAAACGTCAGGCCCATCAGCGCGTCGTGCAGCTCGTCGGCGTCGCGCGCCTCGGGCCATGCCTCGAGGCGCACCGCGGCGATCGCGTCGGGATCGAGCCGGCCGAGATCGTCGACCGCGGCGGCCTCGCCGCCGTAGCGGCGCGCCATGACGGCCTGTGTGCGTCGTTCTTCGAGCGGCGCGTCGTCGAGAAACGCGTACGGCCGCGCGCTCAGCACTTCGGCCGCGAGCGGGGAAGGGCCGGTGAGATCCTTCGCGACGATGCGCGCGTCGCCGCTTTCGAGCGCCTGCAGCAATGCGACCAGGCCGTCGATGTCCATCGCCTCGTGCAGGCAGTCGCGAATCGTCTGCGCGACGAGCGGATGGTCGGGAATCTCGCGTTCGCCGGCGAGGTTTTCGGCGCAGGCCACCTGATCCGGGAATACGCTCGCGAGCAGGTCTTCCGACTTCATGCGCTGCAGCTGCGGCGCCACGCGCACGCCGCCGACGGTGCGCGGCAGCGCGAGCGCGGTCGTCGCGTTCCAGCGCCAGCGCACGCCGAACAGCGGCGCGTCGAGCAGCGCCTGGATCAGCACGTCGCGCACGCTGGTCGAATGCAGATAGCGCGCGACGTCGTCGAGCGGAAAACTGTGGCTCGTCGACAGCGACAGCACGATCGCGTCCTCGGTCGCCGCGGCCTGCAGTTCGAAATTGAACTTGCGGCAGAAGCGCTTGCGCAGCGCGAGGCCCCAGGCGCGGTTCACGCGGCTGCCGAACGGCGAATGGATGACGAGCTGCGTGCCGCCCGATTCGTCGAAGAAGCGTTCCATCACGAGCTCGTGCCGCGTCGGCAAGGTGCCGAGCGCGGCCTGCGCGGCGCCGAGATAGTCGGCGATCTGGCGCGCGCCGGAAGCATCGAGGCCGACTTCGCGCTCGAGCCACGGCAGCGCTCCGCCGCCGCGGATCGCCGCCCCGACGTCGGCGCGCAGACGCGACACCGCGACGGAGAGCTCGTCGCTGCGCCCCGGCGCTTCGCCGAGCCAGAACGGGATGTTCGGCGGCTGGCCTTTCGCGTCTTCCACGCGCAGGCGGCCGCGTTCGACGCGCAGGATGCGATACGCGTGATTGCCGAGCTGGAACACGTCGCCCTGCAGGCTTTCGACCGCGAAGTCTTCGTGCACGCTGCCGATGCGCACGGCTTCGGGCTCGAGCATCACGTCGTAGTCGGCGGTGTCGGGGATCGCGCCGCCCGACGTGACGGCGGTCAGCCGCGCGCCGCGCCGGCCGCGCAGCACGCCGTTGACGGCGTCGCGGTGCAGGTAGGCCGAGCGCGGGCCGCGCCGCGTCGTGAAACCGTCGGCGAGCATGCGTACGACCGCGTTGAATTCGTCGCGCGCGAGCGTCGAGTACGGTTGTGCGCGTGTGAACAATGTGAATAGTTCATCTTCGTTCCATTCGCGGCTCGCGACCTCGGCCGTGATCTGCTGCGCCAGCACGTCGAGCGGGGCGGGCGGCACGGCGAGGCGGTCGAGTTCGCCGCGGCGCACCGCGTCGAGCAATGCGGCGCATTCGACGAGATCGTCGCGCGACTGCGGAAACAGCCGGCCCTTCGGCGTCGCGCCGACGGCGTGGCCGGAGCGGCCGACGCGCTGCAGGAACGCGGCGATCGCGCGCGGCGAGCCGAGCTGGCAGACGAGGTCGACGTCGCCGATGTCGATGCCGAGTTCGAGCGAGGCGGTCGCGACGAGTACGCGCAGCTCGCCGTTCTTGAGGCGCCGCTCGGCGTCGAGGCGGATTTCGCGCGACAGGCTGCCGTGATGCGCGGCGACGGCTTCGATGCCGAGACGCTGCCCGAGATGCCGCGCCGCGCGTTCGGCCATGCGGCGGGTATTGACGAAGACGAGCGTCGTGCGATGCGTTTCGACGAGTTCGGTGAGACGCACGTAGACCTGTTCCCACGCGTCGCCGGACATCACCGCTTCGAGCGGCGCTTGCGGCAGTTCGAGCGCGAGATCGCGCTCGCGCGTGTAGCCGACGTCGACGATCGCGCAGTCGCGCGGGGCGGTGCGATCGTGGGCGCCGACGAGAAACGCGGCGACGTCCTCGATGGGCTTCTGCGTCGCCGACAGACCGATGCGGATCGGCGGCCTCGAACACAGCGCGTCGAGCCGCTGCAGCGACAGCGCGAGATGGCTGCCGCGCTTGTTCGGCGCGAGCGCGTGGATTTCGTCGACGATCACGCTGCGCGTGGTCGAAAGCATGCGCCGGCCCGATTCGGAGCCGAGCAGGATGTAGAGCGACTCGGGCGTCGTGACGACGATATGCGGCGGTCGCCGGCGCATGCGGTCGCGCTCGGCGGTCGGTGTATCGCCGGTGCGCACGGCGGTGGTGATGTCGACGTCGGGCAGGCCGAGACGTTCGAGCTGCGCGCGAATGCCGGCGAGCGGATTTTCCAGATTGATACGAATATCGTTCGACAGTGCCTTGAGCGGCGAGACGTAGACGACGGCGGTTTCGTCCGGCAACGGCAGTTCGACGCCGCGCCGCACGAGTTCGTCGATGGCGGCAAGAAACGCGGCGAGCGTCTTGCCCGAACCGGTAGGGGCGGCGATCAGCGCGTCGCGGCCGGACTGGATCGCCTGCCACGCTTGCAGCTGCGGCGGCGTCGGTGCCGGAAACGTCGCGGAAAACCAGGCGGCGACGGCGGGATGGAAGGCTTGCAGGGACACGGCGAGGATGTGGGCCCGAAACGCGGCGAAGGCAAGGCATCGTACGACCGGGCGGCGGTCGCGTCACGTCTTTGCGGTCAGGTTCGGTCCTGGGTGTTTGGGTGCCGGGCGGAGTGCGATCGTGGGCGGTCCTTCCTGATCGTGGACACCCCAGCTTTCCGGTCAGGGACCCCTCTGATAGCGGACGCCCTGATAGTGGACTCCCTGAAGCTGCCCCGCCTCTCCGGAGCCCAAGAAGCGATCGCCCTGATCGTGGACACCCGAACTTCCCGGTGGACTTGATCCTGATAGTGGACACCCGAACTTTCTGGTCGCGCGTGGATATGGACAGCCAAACTTTCTGATCGTGGACACCCAAGCTATCCGGTCATGGATACGCGAAGATCTCGACAAGGCCCGGAGCGTGCCGAGCCGACTGCGGCGCGCAGCACGACCGAGGTCGATGCCGGCTGGCGTGGCATCAAGAGGCAGTGGTCGGTCGGAATGAGACAGCAGATGGCCCTGCTTGGGCGGTTGCGGACGTATCCAGAGCGCGTCAGATTGCGGGATCCGACGCAGCTCGGACTTGCCTTGCAAAGACGACTCCCTGCAGCCAGCGTTGTCGCAGCTCCGTCGCCTTGTCGATAAACGATTCGAGTTGCCCAATCACTCGACGATATCGCGACTGTGTGCCTTGCACTTGGCGCAGCCACGCGTTTTCAGAGAGGCCCAGTCGCCGCGCCAGGGCGGGCAATGAGCGATCAATGGATCCGGGCTTGTCGGCGCGAATCAAACGGCCCGTTTCGTCGACCAGCTTCAAGTATTCCCATTCGCTGACGTTGCGCGAAGGGCCGTCGCCTGCGATCGGCAACAACGCGTGATCGATCGCCTTTTCGGTGCTGATCCGGTCGATGCGACGACGGAACGAGACATGGTCCGACGACTCCGGGGCCACGACGAGGCGGGCTCTGACCGGATTCAAGTCGACGTAGGTCATCGCGCTCAATATCGCCGATTCGTCGAGCAACGCTTGGCAGTAGAAACGCCCCTCCCAGAATCGCCCTTTGCATCCGTCTTCGGCGTTTGCCGCGCGCGCGATGGATTCGTTCAACGACCGCATGAACCAGCTGAGGCTGCCCAGGCGAGATCGGTATTCGGCGACGAGCGCGTCGTTGCTTGCGCAAACCGCGACGCGCTGCCGGACGACTTCTTCCGTCTCGCCTCTCCTCGGCGACACGGCGAACCAGCGGTGCAATACGGTTTCCGGCGCCCAGTGACGTGGCGCGTCGGGGTCGACCTGCACAACGAGATGGACGTGGTTGTTCATGACGGCGTACGCGTATACCGCGACCGCGTACAGAGCGGCAAGCGCAAAGATGCGTGTCTCTATCCAATGCTTGCGATGGGAGAAATCGTTGCCGGTCAACGGGTCCCGGCCGCAGAGCCACGCGCGTCGAACGCACCGTGATACGACGTGATAAGTGCCGGCGGTATCGGCGGAAACGATGTGCATGCGAGCGATCGTCATACGTATAGCTTGGTGGCGATCGGACTGTTGTGGATCAGGCGAATACTTAAATTTTCATCGGAATTTTCAGAGGTTGAGCGGAGTTTGGATGTCCGCAGAAAAGAAGAAGAGATGTGGGCGCCCGGCACGGCCCGAACCCATGTTTCCGCAGACCGCGGAGTTTGGGTGTCCAGAAGCGTGCCGCGGAGTTTGGGTGTCCAGAAGTGTGCGGGGTGTCCGGAAGCGGAAGCGTGGACCGGAGAGTTTGGGTGTCCGAAAACGAGGAAATGCCCCTGTCGCGCCGCGCCGCTACGCCCCGCTCGCCAGCGCAAACCCCTCGTCGAGCCATCCGGTCACGCCGCCCGTCATGATCTTGACCGGCCGGCCCAGCCGCGAGAGGCGGATCGCCCCGCGCAGCGCGCCGTTGCAGTGCGGCCCGGCGCAGTAGGTGACGAATACCGTCTCCAGCGGGTAGGCCGCGAGTTTCGATTCGATGATCTTGCCGTGCGGCAGAAGCTTCGCACCCGGCACATGTCCCTGCGCATACAGCGCAGGGCTGCGCACGTCGAGCAGCACGAAATCGACATTGCCCGACGCGAACGCCTGGTGCACGTCGGCGCAATCGGTTTCGAACGCGAGCAGCGCTTCGTAGTGCGCCAGCGCGCGGAACGATTCGGCGGCGGCGACGGCGGTGACGGCGGATTTCATGGCGACTCCTGCAGTGAAGGTGCCGTCATTGTCGATCGCTCGCGATCGCGAAGGTAGTGGCGTGATCGTCAGGTTTCGGTAATATCGCGCCATGCCTGCCCATCTCGTCTGCGCGCTCGCCTACGATCGTCTGTGCACGTTCGAATTCGGCTGCACGGTGGAACTGTTTTCGCTCGATCGGCCCGAACTCGACGTGCCGTGGTACCGCTTCGCTGTGTGCGCGGTCGAACCGGGGCCGCTCGCCGCCGCCGGCGGCGTCGTCGTGACCGCGCCGTACACGCTCGCGATGCTCGATCGCGCCGATACGATCGTCGTGCCGGGCTGGCGCGGCGTCGACGCGCCGCCGCCGGAGCCGCTGCTGCGCAAGCTGCGCGCCGCACACGCGCGCGGTGCGCGGCTCGCTTCGATCTGCTCGGGCGTGTTCGTTCTCGCGGCGGCCGGCGTGCTCGACGGCCGCGCGGCGACCACGCACTGGCGCTACGCCGACGCGCTCGCACGCCGCCATCCGGCGATCGCGGTGCGGCCCGACGAACTCTACGTGGAGGACGGCAACGTCGTGACGTCGGCCGGTTCGGCCGCGGGTCTGGACATGCTGCTGCATCTCGTGCGCACCGACTACGGCGCGCGCATCGCGAACCGGGTCGCGCAGCGGCTCGTGCTGGCGCCGCATCGCGAAGGCGGGCAGGCCCAGTTCGTGCCGCGGCCGGTCGCGCCGGACGAGGCCGGGCGCGTGGCGAAGCTGATCGATCGCCTGCGCGCGGCGCCCGCGCGCGAACACACGCTCGCGTCGATGGCGGCGGACGCCGCGATGAGCGTGCGCACGCTGCAGCGGCGATTTCGCGAAACCACGGGTCTTGCGCCGTACGAATGGCTGATCCGCGAACGCGTCGCGCTCGCCAAGGATCTGCTCGAAACGCCCGCGACATCGATCGGCCGCGTGGCCGAGCTCGCCGGCTTCGGTTCGGAGGAATCGCTGCGCCGGCACTTTCGCCGCGTGGCCGCGACGAGTCCCGCCGCGTACCGCCGGCGCTTCGCCGCGCGTTGAAGAATCGCCGCGGAATTAACCGGGCTTCGGGGCGCCTTCGCTGCCCGGGTGATCGCCGCCGAGCTGTTCGGCCCAGGTTTTTTCGACGCCCTTGCGGTGTCCCTTCTGCACGATCTTGAAACCCGTGGCGTCGATGGTGAGCGTGTAGGCGACGTCGCCGATGGTGATTTCGCGGCGTACCGGACGATCGAGCTTCGTGGTCATCGCAATCTCCTGGAAGCGATTTGAACGGAGCGGGCGCGGCGTGGCGCCCGGTTCAACACCTGCCTGGCTGGGATCTCGCGGCCGATGGTACATCAACCCGCCGCGGAAGGGATCGCGGCGGCAGAGCCCGCCGCCCGACGGCACGGCTCGCAGGCCCTCTCCCGTTGCGGGAGAGGGCGTGGTGCAAAGTCAACGTTTAGTGAAGTATCAATCGCAGGGTTGCGACGCGGTCACAGCATCGTCTCACTCGAACCCGTCGCGGAAGATCGCGTCGGCCGCGCCGTCGTTGACTGAGACGGGCACGACGGTCGGCTTGCCGCCGTCGGCCGCGACGCACAGCGAGCCGCGCTGCGCAGTGCCGCCCGATGCCGTGAGCGACGCCGCGACCGGCGCCGCCGCGTCGCCCGCGAGCGACCCGGATGCCGGCGACATCGACAGCCACGACGCCGCCGTCGCGCGCGGATGGCACGGGTCGCTGCCGACGACGTCGAGTTCGAGCAGCAGGGCGAACCCGCGCAAGCCCGGGAAGATCGCGCTGAACGGCGTCGGTTCGTCGCTGCCGCAGGTCGCCGCCATGAGATAGCCGTCGGCCGACTGTCCGAGCGTGTTGAAGCCCGGGAAGAAGCTGTTGCCGTCGCGGATGCCGTCGGGGGAATAGACGGCCGCGACGAGCGTCGTCTCGCGCGCGACGATCAGCGGCTCGTCGAACGTCGCCTGCACGCGCGCGAGTTGACCGTCGGCGACCGTCACCGCCTTCTCGCGCAACAGCTCGAGGTTCGCCGCGACGAAATCGTTGCCGCGCAACTTGTACACACGGGCGTAGACCGTCTGCGTTCCCGATCCGGACGTGGCGCTGCCGATCGCGAACTCGAGGCCGGTGATCGTCGCGATCTGCGCCGGGTCGTCGCGTTCGGCGAGGTCGAACACGCGCAGGAACGTGTTGTCGGTCGTGATGCCGTCGTTGTAGACGCACGCGGTGTACATGTCCTGCTCGGGGTCCGGCGCGTTCGACTGCGACAGCGGCATCGGGAATTGCGCCGCGGGATCGCCGCCGGCGCGCGCGCTCCACAGCGTCGCGGCGGCGCCGCCGTTCATCAGCGAGAACGGCAGGTTCAGCGTCTGGCCCGGCGCGACGGTCGCCGCGAGCGTCGCGGGGTCGGCGAGGAGGCACGGCAGCTGCGCGCGCAGGTCGACGTCGGCGCGTGTCTCCACGCCGGCGGCGAGGTTCGCCGCGGCCGGCGTCGACGCGACGTGATCCGGCGCGCTCGCCTCGACGGTGAACGGCCCGCTCGCGGCCGGCAGCCAGTAGCGGTACGCGCCGTCGGCGTCGGTCGTCGTCTCGAACGCGGCGCCGCTGCCGTCGCGGATGCGCACGATCGCGCCCGGCAGCGCCGTCGGGTCGGCGTCGCAGGCGCCGAGGCCGCGCACCGTGCCCGCGAACCAGCCGTAGTTCGCCGGCGCGGTCACGTGCACGGTCGCGTTGACCGTGCCGTCGAACGGCCATTCGTACGGTGTGTTCTCGGCCACGCGGATCGATTCGACGTAGGTGCCGGGCTGCGCGTAGCGCGTGCCGTCGAACGTGGCGGAAAGTTCCGTCGACGCGCCGGCCGCGAGCGTGCCGTGCTCGGGCGCGAGGTCGACGACGGGCGACATCGAGAGGCCGTTGAACACGTGGATCTGGTCGACGACGATCCAGCCCCACGGCGGCGTCTGACGGTAGCGCAGCCGCACGCGCGTGTTCGCCGAGCCCACGTAGGGCGACAGGTCGATCTCGACGAGCGTGCCGGGACCGACGCCGCTCTCGTCGTGCGTGAGCGACCACGCGGTCGTCCACGTCGCGCCGCCGTCGGTCGAGACGTCGGCGTCCAGACGCGGAAACGCGCCGGCGCCGTCGAGCAGCGAAACGAAGAAGCCCATCGAGGCGCTGTGGCTCGTCGACAGGTCGATCGCGGGCGACACGATGCTCGAATCGATCGGCAGGTCGGATTCGAAGCACTGGAACGGATAGATCGCCGCGGCGTCGCCGTCGCCGCCGGCGTAGTTGCCGATCTGCGGCGGCAGCGCGCCCCATTCGCACGGGCTGCCGCTCGCGTTGACCTGCGTCCAGCCGTCGGGCGGGAACGCGCTTTCGAAATGTTCTTCGAGCGTCGTGCCTTCGAACGCGAACGTCAGCGGCGCGGTGCCGCTGTTGCTGACGACGAATGGCACCGTCGCGTTCTGGCCCATGACGAGATTCGCGGTCGGCCCGCCCGACGGATACAGCCGCAGGCGGCCGGCCGGCAGCGCGACGTCGGTCACGGTGACTTCGGCGTTCGCGACCGAGGCGGTCGCCGTGCCGTCGGCATAGCCGGCCGGCTGCGTGCCGCGCGTGGCGGCGATCGTCGCGGCGCCCGGCGCCGCGTAGGCGACGTAGAACCCGGCGCCGACGTTCGCGTCGCGGCTCGTCGCGGTCGCGACCGCCGCGCCGCCGTTGACGCTGACCTGCGCGCCGTCGAGCGCGATGCCGCTGTTCGCGTCGCGCACGCGGCCGACGACGAGGCCGCCCTGCGTCGGCGCGACGCAGCCGGCGCGCACGGCGACGTTGTCGACGGCGAACGCGGGGCCGGTCGTCGGGAACAGCGCCGAGCCGTCGTCGATGTGGAAGCGCACGCGCGCGCCGTTCTGCGCGATCGGCGTCAGGTCGACGATCGCGGACGTCCAGACCACCGCGTAGTCGGTGCCGGCGACCGGCGCGAGCGGCGTCCAGGTCGCGCCGCCGTCGGTGCTGCCTTCGACGCGCGCGCCGCCCATGCCGCCGCCGGGATAGACGTAGTCGTAGCGCAGCACCGGTTGAACGAGGCCTGCGAGATTCAACGGCGGCAACGTGAGGTAGTCGCGGCTGCCGTCGTTCTCCTCGCCGCCGTTCGGCGCGCGTTCCTCGTTGCTCGCGGCGAAGCGGCCGTGTTCGGGGATCGCATAGTTCAGGCTGCTCGTGTCGGCGCTCGTGCCGAAGATCCAGCCGAAGCCGTTGCTCGTCGCGGTCCAGCCGGCCGGCGCCGCGCTGCCGTTGGTTTCGAACGCCTGCGACAGCGGCTGGTTCGCGTAGCGGTAGCCCGGCGCCGAGCAGGCGATCGGGTCGGCGGCGAGTGCGAAGTTCTGTTCGATCGCCGACGCGTCCGGCACGTCGCGCGAGAGCGCGCGATAGCCGGGAATGTCGGTCGTGAGGTCGAACCGGAACGCGGTGCCCTCGGGCAGGCGGATCGCGTAGAAGCCGTTCTGCGGATCGGTCCAGATCGCATCGCCCGGATAGCCCGCGATCGCGATGCGCGCGTGCAGCGGCCAGCCGGTCGCGGCATCGGTCACGCGGCCGTTGATCTTGTGCATCGCCGCGGCGGCGAGGGTCACGTCGTGGCGCGTGGTCTGATCGTCGACGACGAGCAGGCCGCTCTCGGACGACGGCAGGTAGCCGTACGCCGACACGCGCACGGTGTAGCCGCCGCTGGTGAGCTGCGGCAGGCGGCGCACGTAGCTGCCGTCGACGTCGCTCGTCACCTGTGCGACTTCGCCCACCGACGTGGAAATGTCAACGATGGCGCCGGCGACCGGACGGCCGTCCTGCGCGAGCACGCGGCCGCGCACGAAGCCTTGCGGTCCGCACGCGTCGGCGGCGGCGTTCACCGCGGCGACGGTGTCGATCTCGCCCCAGCCGGTCGCGTAGTTCGGCACGTTGCCGGGACCGGGCGTGGGCGTGCCGCCGCTGTCGTACGGCACGCCGCGCGCGGTCTGCATGAGGAGGGTGCCGAGCCGCGCGTAGTCGCCGCGCAGGCATTGTCCGGCTTCGATCATCAGCGCGAACGCGCCGGCGACGTGCGGCGCCGACATCGACGTGCCGGTCATCGTGATGTACGGATCGATGCCGACACCGACGGAGCGGATCGCGACGCCCGGCGCGACGACCTGCGGCTTCAACTGCGGCCAGCCGCGCGGATCGGGCAGGGCCGGCAGGCCCGCGCTGATGGCGCTCGTCGGGCCCCACAGCGAATGCGGCGCGTACCGGCCGTCGTGGTTGCCGGTCGAGCCGACCGTGAACGACGCGGCGAGCGAGCCGGGCGCGGCGACGGTTGAAAGGCCCGGCGTCGGCGGCAGTCCGCAGTTCGACGTGTTGCCGGTCGCGAACACCGGCACGACGCCGGCCGCGGCCCAGGCTTCGACCGCGCCCTGGTGCGTCGGATCGGCCTCGCCGTTGCAGGTGTCGCCGGTCATCCACGAGTTGTTGACGATTTCGGGGCGGCGGTCGGGATCGGGCTCGCTGCCGTCGGTGCGCGTCGGCGCGAGCATGAACTGCATGCACTCGATCATGTACTCGGGGGCGCCGAGTTCGGTGCCGAGCGCGGCGCAGGCGATCCACTTCGCGCCGGGCGCGACGCCGACGCGTTCGCGCTTCGCCGGATCGGCGTTGCGGTTGTCGCCGAGCACGATGCCCGCGACGTGGCTGCCGTGTTCGCCGGTGATGTACGGGTCGGGCGCGTGGCCTTCCGGCGCGAGCCAGTTGTAGTCGTTGTCGCGCGCGCCGCCGCGCCAGCCGCGGTACTGCTGGCGCAGCGCCTCGTGATCGGGCAGCACGCCGGTGTCGATGATGCCGACCGTCACGCCGCTGCCGGTCGTGCCCTGCGCCCACACCTGGTCGACGCCGATCTGGCGCAGATTGTCCGTGACGCCGGCAGCCGGCGTCGGACCCGCGGGCGCGCGCTGCGCGGGTTCCACGGGCAGCGCGCGCGGCAGCACGCCGATGTGCCGCACTTCGCCGAAGCCGGCGGCGCGCATGAGGCTCGCAAGATCGCCGTTCTTCACGACGATGCCGTTGGCGATCCAGTACGGCTTGAACGCGACGCCCTGCGCGGTCAGCGCGCGGCGCAGCGCGGCCTGCGTGCGGTCGGCGTGGTCGGTCAGCGCGCGGTGGACGTAGCGGCCGCGCTCGATCCAGTTCATCGCGTAGGCCGCCGACAGATCGGCCTGCGAGTCGAGCGCGATGTAGTAGTCGCGGCGTTCGCCGCGGCCGAGCGTGGCGAGCAGCGACGCGTCGGTGATCGCCGCGGCGCGCGCGGCGTTCTGCGCCGGTACCGGGTGTGCGGACGACCCGGGCGCGAGCACCCGGGCCTGCGGCGCCGGCGCGGCGGAAGCGCCGGCGGCGAAGACCGCCGCCGCGACGAGCGCGGCGACGGTCGGAAAACGGCGGCTCGGCCGTGCGGCCGGCCGTTGGCGTGTGACACCCATGACGATTCCTCGCTTGCGATAGGGAAGCTGCCGGCCTCGTGATGCTTCCCTGCGAGTCGGCACGCCGAGGCTAGGTGCCGGGCAGGGCATCGCGCATTCGTAGCCGCTGACCGGCGCCTGTCATTGAACTGTCCCGGCGTTTTCGGCGGAACTACAGGCCGCGTTCAGCGCCGCGCCAGGAAAGAGGGCCCGCCGCCGGACGGCGGCGGGCTCCCGAGTTCACTCGAACCCGTTCCTGAAGATCGCGTCGTTGCCGACGTTCAGGCGCACCGGCACCGCGACCGGCGCCTCGCCGTTCGACGTCAGGCACAGCGTGCCGCCGTGCGCGCCGTTCGCGAGGCCCGCGCCCGACAACTGCGCGGTCGCTGGTGCCGAGGCGTCGGCGGCGAGCGTGCCGCCGGCCGGCGTGAACGCGGCCCACGGCACCGGCGTCGCGCGCGCGTGGCACGGCGCCGAATCGAGCATCGTCAGTTCGACGAGCATCGCGACGCCGCCGAGGCGCGGGTCGATCTCCGCGAGCGGCGTCGGCTCGTTCGTCTCGCACTGCGGCGACGCGAGATAGCCCGGCGCGGTTTCGCCGAACGTATTGAAGCCGAGCGCGAACAGATTGCCGTCGGCCGAGCCGTCCGGCGCGTGCACCGACACGACGACGGTTTCGTCGCGTGCGAGCGTCAGCGGCGCGTCGAACGTCGCACGCACGCGGCCGTTGGTCGTGTCGGCGATCGTCAGGGTCTTTTCGCGCAGCAGTTCGAGATTCGCGAAACGCATCGCGCCGTCGCCGCGCAGCGCGTACAGCCGCGCGTGCACCGTCTGCTGTCCCGCGGGCGCGAGCGCCGTGTCGATCGCGAACTCGATGCCGGTGACGTCGACGGTCAACGCGCCGGGCGCGATGTCGCGCAGCACGTAGCGGCGCATGTAGTGGTTCTCGAGCGTCACGTCGGGGCCGGCCGAGCAGCCGGTCCACATGTTCGGCGATACGTCGAGCCGCGTCGTCTGCGCGACGGGCACCGGCACGCGTTCGGCCGGATCGCCGCCGGTGCGCGCGCTCCACAGCGTCGTGGCGGCGCCGCGATTGACCAGCGAGAACGGCACCGCCGCCGAACCGCCGGGCGCGACGTTCGCCGCGAGCGTGCCCGGATCGGCCGCGAGGCACGCGAGCCGCGCGCGCAGATCGAAATCGGCGGCGGTCGCGGTGCCGGCGGTCAGCGTCACCGTGCGCGCGCCAGCGTCGGCGTGGTCGGCCGCGCTCGCGGTCACCGTGAACGGGCCGTCGGCCGGCGACGCCCAGTACTGCCAGCGGCCGTCGGCGTCGCTCGTCGTTTCGAACGTGTCGCCGCGCGCGTTGCGCACGCGCACCGTCGCGCCGGGCAGGGTCGCGGGCGAGGCGTCGCACGCGCCCAGGCCGCGCACGACGCCGCCGACCGAGCCGTAGCTCGCCGGCGCGGTGACGACGAGCGTCGCGTTGAGCGTGCCGTCGAACGGCCATTCGTACGGCGTGTTTTCGGCGACGCGGATCGGCACCTGGTAGGTGCCGGGCTGACCGATGCGCGTCGCGTCGAGCGTCGCGGTCAGCGTCTGCGTCGCGCCCGGCGCGAGCGTGCCGCGCGCGGGCGCAAGGTCGATCCACTCGTGCATCGACACGCCGTCGAACAGGTGCAGCTGGTCGACGATGACCCAGCTGTTCGGCGGAATCGACCGGTAGCGCAGGCGCATGCGCGTGTTCGCCGAACCGACGTGCGGCGTGAGGTCGATTTCGATCAGCGTGCCGGGACCCTGCGCGCTCGCGTTGCTCGTCTGCGACCAGACGGTCGTCCACGTCGCGCCGCCGTCGCGCGACACGTCGGCGTCGAGCTGCGGCGTGTCTTCGCCGCCGATCGCGAACGACAGGAAGAAGCCGATCGACGCGCTCTGGCTCGCCGACAGGTCGAACGCCGGCGAGACGAGGCTCGTGTCGGTCGGGTCGGGCGTGCCGGGACAGTCGTAGCCGTAGACGATCGCGGCCTTGCCGTCGCCGCCCGCGTAGTTCGAGAAGCGGTTCGTGTCGAGCGCGCGCCACGTGCACGACGAGGCGCCGTCGTGCGTGACGTTCCAGCCGGCCGGCGGAAACGCGCCTTCGAAATGCTGTTCGGTCGCGACGCGTTCGAACGCGTAGGCGAGCGGCAGCGTACCGCTGTTGCTCGCCGTGAACGCGACGTTCGCGGTCGTGCCGAGCGTGAGGTTCGCCGACGGACCGCCGCCGGGGTACAGCCGCAGGCGGCCGGCCGGCAGCGTGACGTCGGCGGCCACGACCTCGTGGGCGACGACGCTCGCGCTCGCCGTGCCGTCGCCGTAGCCGGCGGGCAGGCTGCCGCGCGTCGCGGTCACGGTCGTCGCGCCCGACGCGGCATACAGCACGTAATGGCCGGCGCCGACCGCCGGGTCGGGATTCGTCGCGCTCGTCGTCGTCGCACCGCCGATCGATACGACGGCGCCGTCGAGCGCCGCGCCGGTGTTCGCATCGCGCACGCGGCCGTAGACGAGGCCGCCCTGCGTCGGGGCGACGCAGTTGCCGTTCACCGCGACGTCGTCGAGCGCGAACGCGGCGCCGAGGATTTCGGGATTTTCCGCGTCGGTGCCGTCGTCGACGTGAAATCGCACGCGCGCGTTCGCGGCGCCGGCGAGCGGCGCGAGGCTGATCGTCGCGTCGGTCCACGCCGGCCAGAATTCGTGCGTCGCGAGCGCGCCGAGCGGCTGCCACGTCGCGCCGCCGTCGGTGCTGCCCTGCACCGACGCCGTCGACAGAAATCCCGCCGGAAACGCATACGCGAAACGCAGCGTCGGTTCGATCGCGCCGGCGAGCGGCAGCGGCGGCAGCGTCAGGTACTCGGCGCTGCCGTCGTTCGTCCAGCCCATGTTGTCGCCGTGTTCCTCGTTCGTCGCGGCGAAGCGCCCGTGCGCGGGAATGCGGAAGATCGAGCCGCTGATGTCCTGCGTCGTGCCGAAGCGCCAGCCGATGCCGTTGCTCGCCGCGGTCCAGCCTTGCGGCGGCTGGCCGTTCGACGTTTCGAAGCCTTCGTCGACGAAGTGCTGCAGGTAGCGATAGCCCGGCGCCGTGCACGTCGTGCGGTCGGCGTCGAGCGTGAAGTCCTGCGTCGCGACCGCGGCGTCGGGCACCTCGCGCGACGCGGGGCCGTAGCCGCCGATCGCGCTCGTCAGATCGAAGCGGTACGCCGTGCCTTCGGGCAGGCGCACGGCGTACATGCCGGTCGCGGGATCGGTCCACACCGCGTCGCCGGGGTAGCCCGCGATCGTCACGCGCACGTGCAGCGGCCAGCCGGTCGCGCCGTCGGTCACGCGGCCGGTGATCTTGTGCAGCGGCGCCACGGCGAGCGTCACGTCGTGCCGCGTCGTGCCGCCGTCCTTGACCATCAGGCCGCTTTCCGAATCGCCGAGAAAGCCGTAGGCCGACACGCGCACGGTATAGCCGCCCGAGAGCGCTTCGGGCACGCGGCGCACGTACGTGCCGTCGACGTCGGTCGTCACCGTGTGCACCGGCGTTCCGTCATTTTTCAATATTTCAACTTTTGCATTCGCGACGGCCTGGCCGTTCGCGCCCGCGACCTTGCCGCGCAGAAAACCCTGCGGGCCGCACGCGTCGGCCGCGGCCTGCACCGCGGCGAACGCGTCGATCTCGCCCCAGCCGGTGGCGTAGTTCGGCACGTTGCCGGGACCGGGCGGGGGCGTGCCGCCGCTGTCGTACGGCACCGGTTTTGCGGTCTGCATGAGGATCGTGCCGAGTCGCGCGTAGTCGCCGCGCAGGCATTCGCCGGCCTCGATCATCAGCGCGAACGCGCCGGCGACGTGCGGCGCGGACATTGAAGTACCGGTCATCGTCGCGTAGCCGCCGCTCGCCATCGACGAGCGGATCGACACGCCCGGCGCGACCACCTGGGGCTTCAGCTGCGGATAGCCGCGCGGATCGGGCAGCGCCGGGCCGCCCGGGCTGACCGCGACGGTCGGACCCCACAGCGAATGCGACGCGTACAGGCCGTCGTGGTTGCCGGTCGAGCCGACCGCGAAGGACGCGGCGAGCGACGCGGGCGCCGCGACGGTCGAGAGGCCCGGCGGCGAGGGCAGTTCGCAGTTCGACGTGTTGCCGGCCGCGAACACCGGCAGCACGCCGGCGGCGACCCAGGCGTCGACGGCGTCGGCATAGGCCGACTCGGCCTGGCCGTTGCAGCTGCCGAACGACATCCACGAGTTGTTGACGATGTCGGGACGCTTGTCCGGATCGGGCAGCGTGCCGTCGGTGCGCGTCGGCGCGAGCATGAATTCGAGGCAGTCGAGCATGATGTGCGGCGCGCCGCTCTCGGTACCGAGCGCGAGGCAGCCGACCCATTGCGCGCCGGGCGCGACGCCGATGCGTTCGCGCAGCGCGGGATCGGCGTTCGCGTCGTCGCCGAGCACGGTACCGGCGACGTGGCTGCCGTGTTCGTCGGTCGCGCGCGGATTGCTCGAATGCACTTCGGGGTCGAGCCAGTTGTAGTCGTTGTCGAGCGCGCCGGCGCGGGCGCCGCGGTACTGGCGGCGCAGCGCCGGATGATCGGCGGCGACGCCGGTGTCGACGATGCCGACCGTCACGCCGCTGCCCGACGTGCCCTGCGCCCAGACGCGGTCGGCGCCGATGCGCGCGATGTTCTCGGCGATGCCGCCGGCGCGCTTGTTCGCCGCGGCGTCGCGGCGCACGGGTTCGATCGGGCGGATGCCCGGCAGCGTCGCGATGCGCTTGACGCCGGCCGTCGCCGCGGCGCGTTCGAGCGTCGCCAGATCGCCGTCGCGCACGACGATGCCGTTGACGATCCAGTGCGGCTTGAAACTCGCGCCGCGCGCGGCGAGATCGGCGCGCAGTTTTTGCTGGCTGCGCTCGGCCGTGTCGCGCAGCGTTCTGAAGACGTAGCGGCCGCGGTCGCGCCAGTTCATCGCGTAGGCGGGCTTGAGGTCGGCGCGTTCGTCGAACTCGACGAAGAAATCGCGCCTGGCGCCGGTTTCCAGGCGCTGCAGCAGCGTCGATTCGGTGAGCGCCGCGGCGCGCGGCGATGCGGGCCGCGACGTGCCGGTGCCGACCGGCGCGCCGGGAATGCGCAGCGAGTCGGGCGTCGGCGGCGCGGCGCCGGCGATGCCGGCGCTCGCGACGACGGCGGCCGTCAGCAGCAACAGGGTGGGAAACCGGGCGTGCCGCCGAGGCGGCGGTGGAGTTGCGACAACCATGATCGTTTCCTTTGCGGTGCGTGGTGGCCGCCCGCACGCGGCGACGGCGCCGCGGGAGGACTGGCGATCCGATGCTGGAAGCGGAATGCGAGCGGTGCATTCGATGGGGCTGATCGCGTGCTGTGCGTCGCCTGATGCGGTGGTGAAAGACTTGCGAGGGCGCCCCGGGCGTTGCCGTTGTTGCTGTCGCGGCAACGAGGATTTCGGCGTCGCCCCCTCGCCCGACCCTCTCCCCCAAGCGAGCTTGAGGGAGAGGGCTCAGGCGGCGCGGCGTTTGAATCCTCTGCTCCTTCTCCTCCAACCGTGTTGGGGGAGAAGGATGGGAAGAGGGGGCTGCGCGAACGATCGCCTCGTGCTTACGGTCGTTGCCCGACCGGCAGGTTCACGGCCTCGCGGCCGTCGCCTCCGGCGCCGCGTCGGTCGGCACGAGCGCCGGCGGCAGTTCGCGTTCGCCGGCGAGGCGGCCGGCGCGTGCGAGCGCGTTCTGCCACGGCGTGCGCTGATCGAGCGCGGCGTACAGGCGTACCTGCAGCAGCGCCGCGTCGTAGCTCGTTTCGGCCCAGCCGGCCGTGCGCGCGGCGACCGTCGTCGCGCGCGCGAGATCGCCCTGCGCGATCAGCCAGTTCGTATACGCGACCGAGACGGTCAGCACGTCGTCGGGCACGCGCGCGGCCTCGGCCTGGGCCAGCGCATCTTCGAACGCTGCACGCGCGCTGTGGTTTTCCTGTGCGGCGGCTGAACTCTCGGCCGCGACGAGGCCCGCGTACAGGCGCGCCGCGGGCGAATCGTTGCCGCGCGCCCACGCGTCGGCCGCCTTCGCGGTGGCGGCGGCGGCCTTCGCGTCGCCCGTGCCGGCCTGCGCGCGTACGAGCGTCAGCCACAGGCTCGCGTACTCGCGCGGGCTTTCGGCGTTCCACGGCGAGGCGACCACCGCCGCCGCTTCGCGCGCCGCCTCGTCGTAGCGGCCGGCCGCGAGCGCGCGCCGCGCCGCGACGACGCGCATCGATGCGAGCAGCGATTCGTCCTTGCCCGCGCGCGCGTCGGCCACGGCCTCGTCGAGTACGCGCCGCGCGTCGGCGAGACGGCCGTTCGCCGCGAGCACTTCGCTGCGCGCGAGATTGGCGTAGCGCTTCCATTGCGGATTCGGTTCGCGCTCGACGAGTTCGGCGAGGCGCCGCTCGTCGGCGAGCGCGGCGGCCGGCTGCAGCAGCAGCAGGCGGCTGCCCGCCGCGGCGACGCGCACGAACACTTCGCTGGTCAGATCGTGGAAGCTCGCCAGACCCTCGGCGGCGCGGTCGAGCACCGGCAGCGCCTCGGCGTAGCGGTCGCGGCGCGCGTCGAGGATGCCGAGGTTCGCGTCGACGCGCGCGAGGCCCAGGCGGTCGCCGACGCTTTCGAGCACGGCGCGCGCACGGGCGAAGTCCGGCAGCGCCGCGTCGAACTGCGACGCCGCGCTGCGCGCGATCGCGCGGCCGGTGTACGCGCGGCCGAGTTCGAGGCTCGGCGCGCCGTCGCCGAGCGCGGCGATCGCGGCGTCCGAACGGCTGGCCGACAGCACGTAGTCGTCGCGTCGCAGCGCGATGTTGCCGAGCGCGTTGTAGAGGCGCGCGCGAAACTGCGGCTCTTCGGTGCTCGTCTCGGCGAGCAGCGCCTGATACGCCGTTTCGGACGCGTCGAGCTTGCCCGCGCGAAAGTCGAGCCGTGCGAGGCGATAGCGCACCTCGGGCAGCGCGCGCTGGTCGGGATCGAGGCTTTCGAGCAGCGCGCGCGAAGCCGCGAGCTGGTCGGCGAGCAACGCCGCCTCCGACTGCGCGAGCACGCCGGCGAGCGCGCGCTCGCGCGGCGCCAGCTGATCGTTGCGCGGCGGCGGCGTGCGGCCGAGCTGCACCGCGAACCGGTCGGCCGCGGCGCGCGCGGCGTCCATCAGGTCCTGCGATTCGGCTTCGGCGTGCGGCGCGGGATCGCGGCCGTGCACGCCGTGCAGCGACACGCGCCAGTAGCCGGCCGTCAGCTCGCCTTTGGCGGCGATCACGAGCCCCGCGCCGGCGGCGTCGGCGAGCGCGCGCAACTGCGCGGCGTCGGGCGCGCGGCCGTCGAGCTCGCGCGCGAGCGCCACGACGTTGTCGCTCGGCACGATCGCCTGGCCCGCGGCGCGCAGGCGTTCGGCGACGAGATCCATGACGCCCAGGCGCGCCCACGCGTAGCTTTCGTCGGCGGCGATCGACAGCGGCAGCACGAGGCCGATGCCGCTCGTCGCGGCGACGCCGGCCGCCGGTTTCGGCGCGGGCCAGAAGCGCCACGCGAGCGCGGCGAGCGCCGCTGCGGCGACGAGTACAGCGACGCGCCACGGCAGGCGCGCGGCACGGCGCGGCGGTGCGGCGGGCGATGCGGGTTCCGGATCGAGGGCAGCCGGCACCGGAGCGGTTGCCGGCGCGGCATCGTCGGGCGGTGCGTCGACCACCTGCGTCGGCGCCGCCCAGGCGTAGCCGAAGCGCGGCACGGTGCGCAGCATGCGCCGCGTTTCGTCGTTGTCGCCCAGCACGCGCCGCACGCGCGTGATCGCCTGGTCGAGCAGGTTGTCGTCGATCTCGGTGCGGCCCCACACCGCGGCGATCAGCTCGTCGCGGCCGACGGCGCGCGCGCGGTGCTCGACGAGATAGGCGAGGCAGTCGAACGCCTTCGGCGGCAGGCGCAGCGCCTCGCCGGCGCGCGAGATTTCGCGCCGCGCGGGGTCGAGCAGGAAGTCGCCGAAACGCAGTTTGTCTGGACTCATGCAAATAGGATGTCGGTCGCGCCGTGCGGACGATCGCCGACCATACGCGCGGGAAGGCGGCGTGACCAGGACTCCGCACGGGCGCGCATCGTCGCACCTGGAAATAAACCGGCGCGTTCAACCGGATCGTGCGGCTCGCGTACCGGTCGCGCAAAAAAAGCGGCGCACCCGAAGATGCGCCGCCTCTTACCCTGAACTGCCGAACGTCGTTACGGCACGCAGACCGGCACGTCGCCGAAACCGTCGCGGAAGATCGTCTCGATCGGATCGATATTGCGCAGGTTGAACGCGATCGGCGGATTGCCGCTGCCGACCATCGTCGCCGTCGCGGCGTAGTCGCCCGCGTTTTCGTTCGCCGTGGCGGCGACCTCGACATAGCCGTTCGCATCCGTGAACTCGATGAAGCTCGTCGGACCGCCGCTGCCCGTCGGACCGACCAGCACCGCGGAGGCACCGGTGGACGGCGAGGCGAACGAGATGGCGACGCCTTGCCTCGGCGCACCGCCGGCCTCGGTTGCCCGAACGCGCAGCACGCACAGGAACGGCTGGGTGAGATACGCGCTCTGGTTCGACGCGCCGCTCGCGCTGGCCGGGTTGAGCGACACCGTCGAATCGGCCGAGTTGGTCAGGGCGAAGCTCGTCGGCGTGCCGACGCCCGTTGCCGTCGCGGTGATCGCGTAGTTGCCCGGATAGCCGTTCGCCGTCGCGTTCGTCGTGGCCACGCCGTTCGCATCGGTCGTCACCGTCGTCGGCGAGATCGTCGCGCTCGGGCCCGAGCCCGGCGGCGGCGCGAACGTCACCGGCACGCCGGACACCGGATTGCCGTAGGCGTCGGCGACCGTCACCTGCAGCGGGCCGGAGAACGGCTGGTAGACGTTGGCCGTCTGACCCGAACCCGAGCTCGGCAGCACTTGCGCGGCGGGGCCCGCGGCGTTGGTCATGTTGTAGGTCGCCGTGTCGGCGGTGCCGTTGACGCTCGCGGTGATCGGATACGTGCCGGCGATCGTGTTCGCCGTCGCGTTCGTCGTGGCCACGCCGTTCGCGTCGGTCGTCACCGTGGTCGGCGACAGCGATGCGCTCGGGCCGCTCGACGGCGCGGTGAACGTGACCGTCACGCCCGGCACCGGATTGCCGCCGGCATCCCTGACGATGACCGACAGCGGCGACGAGAACGGCTGCGCCACCGTTGCGCTCTGCGGCGTGCCGCCGCCCGGATCGAGCGACGCCGGTACGCCGGCGATATTGCTGAGCGGGAAGCTCGCGACGCCGCCGACGCCGGAAACGGTCGCCTGCACGGTGTACGAGCCGACGGTGCTGTTCGATGTCGCGGTGACCTGCGCGATGCCGTTCGCATCGGTCGTCGCGGTGACGCTCGACAGCGTCGCGCCGGCGCCGGTGCCGCTGACGACGGTGAACGTCACGACGGCGCCGGGCACCGGGTCGCCGTCGGGATCGAGCACCTGCACCTGCAGCGGCGCCGGGAACTGCGTGTTGATCGGCACGCCCTGCGGCGAGCTGTTGAACGGCGTGATGCTCGCCGGCACCGGATTGAGCGCGGTCGCCGACAGCGCGACGTTGTCGAAGCGCACCGTATTGGCGAGATTGACGGTCAGGAGATTCGTCGGCTCGGCCAGGAGCTGCACCGTGATCGGACCGCTCGCGGTCGGGCCGGTCGTGTAGGTCAGCGTCACGCGGAACACGGTGCCGCTGACCGGCGAGATCGTGATGAGGCTCGCGGGCGCGGTAACGGTGGACGCCACGCGCGTCGCGCCGCTCGCCAGCGCGAGACCCGCGTTGCCGGTACCGAGCAGCGACAGGCCGATCGTGCCGCCGGTATCGACGTCGGCGCTGATCAGATAGCGTTTGTTCGGCAGGAAGTTCGTCGACAGCGTCTGGCTGTAGTACGCGCCGTTGTTGAGGAGGCCCAGCACGTTGACGCCGGCGAGACCGCTGACCGACCCGCTGCCCATGCCGATCGTCAGGGTCGGCGGCGCCAGCAGCGCCAGCACGCCCGTATACGAACCCTGCCACGGGCCGGACCCGACCGGGCCGGAACCCGAGCCGCCGATCAGCCCTCCGCCGATCGCGCCGTTGTTGGCCGCCGTCGCGAAATCGGCGTTCGGCACCGTGACGGGCGCGGCCGACGCCGCGCCGCAGAGCGCGAGCGCGCAGGCCATCGCAGAAGTTCGCAAAAGATATTCAAGATTCGTCCGTTTGACGGGACGTTGGTCGTGCAGGCGGTTCATGATGGCTCCCTAAAGGTGTCGATCGCGGGATGATCGGTGTGTTCCGTCCAAGGCCGCTTCGCATCGGAACGTCGGGAGCGTCCGTTCTCCGGCGCGCCGAGTCGGCAGGCGCGACCGAGAGTAGAGCGGCATTGTACAAAATCTCTACCTGTAAAAAGATATAGGTAAGTGTCTGCGATTCGTGAACGCGCGCGCGGGTTTTGCGTGCGACGTGAAAGCCGTGTGAGTGCCGATGCGCGCGCTCGTCTTTCGACACGTGCATGCGAACGTGCGCGAAACCGTGCCCGGCGTTGGCGCGGCGCGATGCGAGGCCCAGATGTGCCGCATCGCGCGTACGTTGTCGCAAGGGCGTCGCGCGATCGCCTGCGGCGCGTGCGTGTCTTCACCCGTCGTTGACGCCGGCGTGAAATTTTTTTTGCGCGTTCGCGTCGATGGGGGAGAAAGCCGGTGAAATCCCTGTAAGGTTTTCCTTTCGCCCGACGACTAAGCTTCCGAAAGGCGCGATTGCGCCGCCCGACGGGAACCCGATGCAGCACACGCCAGCGCCGACCCTCGAAGCCGTGCTCGCGCAGTACGGCGCGTCGCTCGCGCGCGTGGCGCGCACGTACGAGGCGACCGCGGCGGGCCGCGAGGACCTGCTGCAGGATGTCGCGCTCGCGCTGCTCAAGGCGCTGCCGCGCTATCGCGGCGACAGCGCGCTCGGCACGTTCGTCTATCGCGTCGCGACGAACGTCGCGATCGACCGGCTGGCGCGGCGACCGCCCGACGCGCTCGATCTGGCGGCGATCGAAGACCGGCCCGACCCCGGGCCGACGCCCGAATCGCTGCACGCCGACGAGCATCGGCGCGAACGCCTCGCGCGCGCGTTGCGGCGCCTGCCGCTGACCCAGCGGCAGGTCATGAGCCTCGTGCTCGAAGGGTTGTCGCACGGACAGATCGCCGCCGTGCTCGGACTGACCGAGAACAACGTCGCCGTGCGCGCGAACCGTGCGCGCACGCAACTGCGGCAATGGCTGGAGGAATGACATGAACGAACGCGACGACGAACTCGAGGCCTGGCAGCGCCAGTGGCGGGACGGCGCGCCGCCGCCGCGCGTCGAGGCGCGCGCGATCGCCGACGATCGCCGCTACCGGCGCTTCGCGATCGCCGAATACGCGCTGTCGGCGCTGCTGCTCACCGCCTCGCTGGCCTACGTGCTGTACTCGGACACGATCGTCGCGCGGCTGCTGTTCGCCGGCTTCTGGGGCATCGGCGTACCGACGCTCGCCTTCGCGATATGGAACCGGCGCGGCCTGTGGCGCGCGACCGACGAGAGCGGCCGCGCGTTCGTCGCACTCGCGCTGCGGCGCTGCCGGCGCGGGCTGCGCGCGGTGCACGCAAGCTACGTCGTGCTCGCCGCCGTGGTCGCGTTCAACGTCGCGACGTTCAGCGGCGCGTTCGCGGCGATGCCGTCGGACGGCCGCGACGGCATCGCCCTGACGATCGCGGTCGCCGCGGTCTATCTCATCGTGCTGATGGCCGCGCACCGGCGCGTGCGCCGGCGCCTCGCCGCGTACGAAGCGATCGCGCGCGAACTCGACGCGTAAGGTTTCGCGGTGGGCGCCGACTAATGCAGGCACACGCGTCCGATCGTCGGACGCTTCACGGAGCCTGCCATGACCGCAAGATCGCAAACTTCCCTTCGTCGCAAAGCGCTCGCGCTGTCGCTGCATGCCGTCGCCTGCGTCGCGCTCGGCGGCGCGCTGTTCGTGCCGCCGGCCTTGCACGCGCGCGAAGCGGCGATGCCCGCGGCGCGCGAGGACTGGCTCGAGCTGCGCCTGGCCGGCGTGCCGGCCGGCTACATCCTCGAACGCGCCGACGGCGCGAAGACCCACGTCGAATCGAAGATGGTGCTCAACCGCATGGGATCGAAGGTCGAGATCTCGAGCGCGACGACGTTCGACGAAGACGCCGACGGCCGCCTGCGCAGCCTCACGACGCAGGCCAGCACGTCGCGCGACAAGAGCACGCTGACGTTGACCGTCGGCAAGGACGAGCTGACGCTCGAGTCGCAGGCCGGCGGCAAATCGTATACGACGAAGCAGCCTTTGACGGCGCCGCTCTACGGGCCGCGCGGCGCACGCGCGCTGTCGCGCGCGCGGCTCGCCGCACCGGGCGACGTTCTGAAATATTCCACTTTCGTTCCGGAAGCCGGTTCGGTCGCGCAGGTGACGCGCACGATGCTCCGGCGCGAGACGATCAAGGTCGGCGCGCGCGACGTCGATGCGCGCGTCGTCACCGAAATATCGAGTGCGATGCCGGTGCCGTCGACGCTGTGGCTCGACGCCGACGCGCGCGTCGTCAGGCAGGAGCAGCGCAGTCCGTTCGGCCTCGTGGAACTTTCGCCCGGCACCGCCGCGCTGCGCGCGGTGGTCGAAGCGGGCGCCGAACTTCCGGACGACACCTACAGCAACGCCGTCGCGCGTTCGAACGTGCGGCTGCCGCGACCGCGCGACGTCGAACGCGTCGTGCTGCGGCTGGAGCTGAAGAACCCCGAAGCCGGCCTGCCGGACCTGTCGGGCCCGAACCAGCGGGTCATCGAGAAATCGGACAGGCACGTCGTGTTCGAAGTGACGCGTCCGAATACGCCGGACGACGCGCAGTCGCCGCGCGAGGACGCGCAGTACGTCAATCCCACCGCCGTGCTGCAATCGGATCATGCCGATGTAGCCCGGCTCGCGGCGCAGCTCAAGCGCCCCGGCGCGAGCCGCTGGCAGCAGGCGCGCGTGCTGCAGGACTGGGTCAGCGAGAACATGCAGTTCGACGCGGGCGTCGCGATGGTCTCGGCGTCGGAAGTCGTGCGCGATCGCCGCGGCACGTGCGTCGCGTACGCGGTGCTGCTGACGTCGCTCGCGCGCGCGCTCGAGATTCCGTCGCGCATGGTGTTCGGCTACGTCTATGCCGCGAACATGTGGGGCGGCCACGCGTGGACCGAGATCCGCATCGGCGACGACTGGGTGCCGATCGACGCGGCGATGTACGCGCCGGGCGTCGCCGACGCGGCGCGATTCGCCATCGTGCGCCTCGCCGAGAAGCAGGGCGCCGGCACCGACCAGGCCGCGCTCGCGCAGCTGTTCGGCAACGAACGCATCCGCGTGCTGAGCTACGCGATCGACGGCCGCACGATCGACGTCGCCGACGGCGCGAAGGCGTATG
The DNA here is from genome assembly GCF_025717065.2 of Tahibacter soli. GTDB lineage: Bacteria > Pseudomonadota > Gammaproteobacteria > Xanthomonadales > Rhodanobacteraceae > Tahibacter > Tahibacter soli. The sequence goes on from NZ_JAOVZO020000023.1 coordinate 102,606, forward strand.
CGATCGACGGCGACGTCTATCGCAACGCGCCGCTCGGCCTCGTCGTGCGCAAGAGCGCGGACGCGAGCTTCGTCAAGCTCGACGCGATGTATCCCGACACGACGGTGGTCGGCGTGCGCGATGCGCAGGGCAGGGAAACGACGCTGCACCAGGGTGCGGCGTCGGTCGTCGAACTGCGCGAGGACGGTCTGGCCGCGTACCTGAAAGAAAAGGGCTACGCCGCGCCGATGCAAGCGCTGCGCGTCGCCGGTCGACCCGCGCTGCTGGCGACGAAGGTCGACGCCGGCAAGAAAACCGCGACGACCGCGATCGCGTTCCGCGACGGCGAAGACCTGTGGCTCGTGCGCACCGACGGCGACGACGGCGAACGGCGCGTGCGCGCGGCGGCGCAGGGCGTCGAACTCGCGGCGCCGGCGGCGGCGGTCGTCGCGCGCTGAGCCGCAGACGTCCCGCGACGCAGCACCCCTGGACGGCACGATGAAGCTTCGCAGGAAACTGGCCGATGCCGCGTCCGCCTCGTCGAACATAGAATTCGGCATCCGGCGCTGCGCACCGCTCACGCCGCCGACGGTGCGGCAGTAGTCGCACGCGCCCGAACGCCGTCGCGGCAACCGGCATTGCCCGTTGCCGCGACGTATCGTCGGGACGCTAGACTCCGCGAATCGTCCTGCCGCGGAGCGTGCGCATGAAGATCGTCGTCACCGGCGCGAGCGGCCGCATCGGCCGCGCGATCCACGTGCGCCTGTCGCGCGAGCACGACGTCGTCGGCTTCGATCGCGCGCCGTCGTCGACGGCCGACGTCGTCGGCGATCTGGACGACGCCGTGCTCTTGCGCCGCGTCTGCGACGGTGCCGACGCGATCGTGCATACCGCAGCGCTGCACGCGCCGCACGTCGGCCTCGTCGCCGACGCGCAGTTCGAACGCGTCAACGTCGACGGTACGCGCCGCGTGCTCGACGCGGCCGTCGCGGCGAACGTGCCGCGCTTCGTGTTCACGAGTTCCACCGCGGTGTTCGGCGACGCCGCGACGCCGCGCGAACGCGCCGGCTGGGTCGACGAGGCGCTCGCGCCGCAACCGGTCACGATCTATCACCGCACCAAGCTCGCCGCAGAAGCACTGTTGCGCGACGCGGCCGGCGCCGGCGGGCCGGTCGTGCGCATCTTGCGCATGTCGCGCTGCTTTCCGGAACCCGCGCCGCTCATGGCGGCGTATCGCCTGCATCGCGGCATCGACGCGCGCGACGTTGCCGACGCGCACGCGCTCGCCCTCGCCGACACGGCGGGCCCGCAGGCGACGTACGTCATTTCCGGCGCGACGCCGTTCCTGCCCGATGACGCCGACGCGCTGCTGCGCGACGCGCCGTCGGTGCTGCGCGCACGCTGCCCCGAGCTCGTCGAAGAATTCGAACTGCGCGACTGGCCGCTGCCGGCGTCGATCGACCGTGTCTACGATGCGGCCCTCGCGATGCGCGAGCTGCGCTGGCGACCGCACTACGGGTTCGACGAACCGCTCGCGATGTTCGACGCGGGCTGGTCGGAAGTGCTGCCGCCCCGGCGCGGCGCATGGACGGCGAACGAATAGTCATTCGTCGGGCAGCAGCTTGCGCGGCCCCGCGCCGAACCGCGCCAGCGCGTCGCCGGGATTGCTCAGGCGGCAGCGTTTGAGCGACAGGCAGCCGCAGCCGATGCAGCCGGTCAGTTCGTCGCGCAGGCGTGACAGCGCGGCGATGCGCGCGTCGAGTTCGGCGCGCCACGACGCCGACAGGCGCTGCCAGTCGGCGCGCGTCGGCGTGCGGCCGTCGGGCAGCGCCGCGAGCGCGGCGCCGATCGCCTCGAGCGGCAAGCCCACGCGCTGCGCGACGCGGATCACCGCGATGCGGCGCAACACGTCGCGCGCGTAGCGCCGCTGGTTGCCGGCGCTGCGGCGGCTCGCGATCAGGCCCTTGCTCTCGTAGAAATGCAGCGCCGAAACCGCCACGCCGCTGCGCGAGGCGACCTCGCCGATCGACAGCTCGCTCATCGCTTGACCTCAAGTTAAGTTGAGGTTCTATCCTCGACGGCCTCTTGCCAGGAGGTCAAGCATGAAGATCGTTCGTTGGAACAGCGATACCGCCGCGGGAACGCCGGAGGCGACGGCCTGCGCCGTCGCGTTCGACGCGTTCGGCCCGCCCGAGGTCCTGCGTGCGGTGCGCGTCGCCGTGCCGCTGCCCGGCGCCGGCGAAGTGCGCGTGCGCGTCAAGGCGGCCGGCGTGCGGCCGTTCGACGCGGCGCTGCGCGCGGGCCGCGTGCCCGCACTGCCGGTGACGTTTCCGCAGTGTCCCGGCAACGAGTTTGCGGGTATCGTCGATGCCGTCGGCGAAGGCGTCGCCGGCGTCGCGCCGGGCGACGAATTGATCGGATGGAACGTGATGGGCTGTTACGCGGAACGCGTCGCGGTGAGTGCGAACCAGATCGCCGGCAAGCCGCGCGCGATGCCGTGGGACGAGGCCGGCGGCCTTTCCGCGTCGGGCCAGACCGCGCACACCGCGCTGCGCGCGCTCGGCGTCGGACTCGGCGATACGCTGCTCGTGCACGGCGCCGCCGGCGGCGTCGGCAGCCTCGCCGTGCAGCTCGCGCGGACGTGGGGCGCGCGCGTGATCGGCACCGCGAGCCCCGGCAATCACGACTATTTGCGCGAACTCGGCGCCGAGCCGGTCGCCTACGGGCCGGGGCTCGTCGAACGCGTGCGCCGGTTGGCGGCACACGACGTCAGCGCGGTGCTCGACACGCGCGGCGGCGACGCGTTCGACGCGTCGCTCAAGCTCGTCGGCGACTGGCGCCGCATCGCGACGCTGGTGGAGTTCGACCGCGCGAAAAAACTCGGCGCGCTCGCCGTGCGCAGCGAGCGCTCGGCCGCGCGCCTGGCCGAACTCGTCGCGCTGTGGGAACGCGGCGCGCTGCGCGTGCCGATTCGCGCCCGCTACGCGCTGCACAACGCGGCGCAGGCGCATCGCGACATCGAATACGGCCACGGCCGCGGCAAGGTCGTGCTGATGGTGGAGGTCGCCGCTTGAGCGTCGCCGAACACGCGCTGCCCGCGGCCGAGCCCGGCATCCTGTCGCCGCAGCGGCGGGCGATGACGATCGGGCTCGTCTCGCTCGTCTCGCTCGTCGCGTTCGAGGCGCTGGCGGTGGCCACCGCGATGCCGACCGCCGCGCAGGCGCTCGACGGACTGTCGCTGTACGCGCTCGCGTTCGGCGGCGTGATCGCCGCGAGCGTCGTCGGCCTCGTGGCCGCCGGGCGCTGGTGCGACGTGCGCGGCGCGGCCGTGCCGCTGCAGGCCGGCGTCGTCGCGTTCGTCGTCGGCCTCGCGCTCGCGGGGCTCGCGCCGAACATGCCGTTGTTCGTCGCCGGCCGCATCGCGCAGGGGTTCGGGCAGGGCCTGCTGCTCGTCGCGACGTACGTCGTCGTCGCGAAGGTGTATCCGTCGCCGCTGCGGCCGCGGTTGTTCGCCGCGTTCTCGGCCGCGTGGGTCGTGCCGTCGCTCGTGGGGCCCACGATCAGCGGCCTCGTCGTCGAGCACGCCGGCTGGCGCTGGGTGTTCCTCGCGGTTCCTTTTTTGGCATTGCCCGCATTGTGGATGTTGCGGCCGGGCCTGCGCGCGCTGCCGCCGCCGGCACCGAGCGACGCGTCGGTGGGATTCGCGCACCGGCGCATGGCCTGGTCGCTCGTCGGTGCGGCCGGCGCGTGCGCGCTGCACTACGCCGGGCAGCGTCACGACGCGGCCGGCTTCGCGCTGATCGCCGCCGCGACGGTCGCCGTCGCCGTGTGCGCGTGGCGGTTGCTGCCGGCCGGCGTGCTCGTCGCGCGGCGCGGCCTGCCGGCCGTGATCGCGCTGCGCGGCATCGCCGCGGCAGCGTTCTTCAGCACCGAAGTATTCGTGCCGCTGATGCTGTCGCGCGAACGCGGGCTGTCGCCGGTCTGGGCGGGGCTGGCGCTGACGGTCGGCGCGCTCGGCTGGTCGGCGGGCTCGTGGTACCAGGGCACGATGAGCAGAAAGGGCCCGCGCCCGAGCGTGCTGCGGCTCGGCATGACGTTGATCGGCGGCGGTGTCGCGACCGTCGCGGCAACCGCGTGGGCGCACGTGCCCGCGGCGGTCGGCATCGCCGGCTGGACGATCGCGGGGCTCGGCATGGGCCTGGCGTACCCGATCCTCGCGGCGCTCGCGCTGGACCTGTCGGCGCCGGGCGAGGAGGGCGTCAACAGCTCGGCGTTGCAGCTGTCCGAAGCGCTGACGGTGGCGACGGTGCTCGCGCTCGGCGGCTCGCTGTTCGCGACGCTGCTGGAAACGTCGCCGACGCTGGCGTTCGTCGCGAGCTATGCGGTGAGCGTGGCGTTGGCGCTGCTCGGGATGGTGGTGGCGGGGCGGTGCAGGCGCTAGCCTGCGTGAACGATGCCTTTCTGCAGCAGCCACCCCGCAATCCGCGCCGCCTCGCGACGCGGCATGCGCTGCGACCAGCGCTCGATCAGCTGCGCGAGGTTCGCCGCGTCGGCGATGCCGGCCAGCAGCGGCGCGAGTTCGACGCCCGAGAGCCACGCCAGCGGACGCGCGAGCGCCGGGTGGTCGAGCGCGGCGCGCAGCTCCACCACATCGTCGACGACGCACGGCAGTTCGACGAGTCGCGATTCGCGCGCGAGCGTGATTTTCGCGCGCAGCGCCGCATCGACGTCGGTCGGCGCGAGCGCTGCGTCCGGCACCGGTTCGCGCTCGTCGGCGGGCGGCGCTTCCGCGTCGGGCCACGCGAACGGTGCGGCCTGCGCCTGCCAGAACGCGTGTTCGCGCGCCGGCCACGCCTGCGCGTAGTAGTCGCGCGCCCAGCGGCCGTGCCGGGCGATCGATTCGACGCGGCGCGCGTCGTAGAACGTCCGCGCGAGCGCCGCGCGTTCCGGATGCCGCATCGACGTATGAAATGCCGTTACGGCCTGCAATGAAAATCGCATCGCCTTTTCGACACCGCTCGCCGACAGCGGATCGAGCGCGAACGCCGCGTCGCCGAGGCGCACCCGGCCCGGCTGCCACGCGTCGCGCACGAGACACGCGCCGGCCGCGCACCCGTTCAGTGCGGTCACGGCCGGCGCCGTCGCGAGCGCCGTCATGAGCCCGCTCGCCGCGAACGTCGTGCGCAGCCACATCTCGCGCGACCGTGCCTGCGCGTGGCGCGGCGTGTCCGGGTCGCACAGCGCCATCGCGCGATAGCGGCCGTCCGGCAGCGGCGAACCCCACAGCCAGGCGTCGGTCAGCGCTTCGATGCGTGTTTCGGCGGGTGCGAGCGCGCCGTCGTAGTCGAGCCACAGGGCAACGAGCGGCGGCGCCGTCGCGACGACGCCGTCGCGGCCGGCCGGCGGCCGGCCGCCCGCGTCGAACACCGTGTGCGCGACGATGCGCTCGTGCGCGGCGCCGGTCTGCACGACCGCGCGCCAGTGTTCGCCGTCGCGTTCGAGCACCGCCACTTGCGCCGACGCGAAGCACCGCACGCCGCGTTCGCGCGCGAGATCGAACAGCGCGCCGTCGAACGCCGCGCGGTCGACGATGGCATTGCCGCCGGCGTGGAAGACGGCGTCGCGCGACGTCCACGCGACGCGCGCGGCGAGGCCCGCGCGCCGAGGTACGCGCGCGAGCGCGTCGTTCGCGTCGAGCAGGCCGACGATGTTGCCGATGCCCGGCGTCAGCGATTCGCCGACGTTGCCGCGCGGCGCCGCGTTGCGTTCGACCACCGCCGTGCGATAGCCGAACTGCGCCAGACGCAGCGCGGCGGTGAGGCCGGCCGGCCCCGCGCCGACGATCAGCGCGTCGACCGCGAGCGCCGCGTTCACGGCGCGTCGCCGAACCAGTGCGGCGCGAGCCGCGCGAGCCGGCCGTGCGCCTGGATCGTGTAGTGCAGCCAGCCGCGGATGTAGTCACACGCGCTGCGGCCGCGCGCGAGCACTTCGTGGTGACAGCCGCCGCCGCACAGATAGCGCGCCCAGCAGCCGCCGCACGGGCTTTGCGCGTGCACGTGGCGCGCGGCGAGCCACGCGCGCTGCCGCTCGACGTCGATGCCGGTCGACACATGCCCGAACTGCGCTTTCTCGTCGCCGACGAAACGATGGCACGCGGCGAGTTCGCCGTCGGCCGACACGCCGAAATAACCCGCGCCGGCGCCGCAGGGGTAGGGCCGGTGCGTGCCGCGATGCAGCTCGCGCAGCGCGTTGATCATGTTGAGGAACGGATAGCGCCGGCCGGCGACCACGTGTTCCTCGAACGCCAGGCCGCACGCGATCATGGCTTCGAGCATCGCGTCGAGATCGTACGTCGCCATTTCGTCGCGGCCGTTCGGCGCGCGCAGCAGCGGCGAGAAGCCGACGCTGTGAAAGCCCATGTCGACGAAGAGATCGAGCGTTTCGGGCAGGTTCGCGTTCGACGGCGTGACGGTGACGCGCGCCGACACCTGCATCTTGCGCTGGCGTTCGACGAGCGGCGCGATCTGCTTGACGATGAGGTCGAACGAGCCGCGGCCGTTCTTGAGCGGGCGCAGGCGATCGTGCTGTTCGGCCGGGCCGTCGAGGCTCACCGTCACCGCGAAGCCGTGCTCTTCGAAGAAATCGGCGTCGTGCGGTTTGACGAGCGTGCCGTTCGTCGTGATCGAAAACCCGATGCGCACGCCGCGCCCGGCCGCCGCGCGCACGGCGTACTCCGTCGCCTCGCGCAGCACGTGCCGGTTCTGCAGCGGTTCGCCGCCGAGAAACGCGAGATTGACCTTCGCCCCGGGTTCCGCGCCGCCGACCAGGAGATCGATCGACTGTTTCGCGACGTCGAACGACATCTGCCGTTGCGGTCCGCCGAACGCGCCCTGCTGCGCGTAGCAATAGGTGCAGCCGAGGTTGCACTTCTGCGCGATGGCGAGCGACAGCGCGTGCGCCGGCATCGGCGCGAGCGGCGCGTCGTCGATCGCGTGCCGCGCGTCGATGCCGCTCGACGCGACCAGCCGCGCGACGGCGTCGTCGCCGCGATCGAGCGCGGCGCGAAACGCGTCGGCGACGGCGTCGGGCAGGTCGTACAGGCGGCTGCCGTCGACGACGAACAACTGCGCGCCGTGCGGCGCATTCAACAAATGCACCTGTGCACTGCGCGGCACGGCGCCGGCGCGCACCTGCGCGGTCATCGGAGCGGCGATCGCCGCGGCGCTCATGAGCTTTCCGCGTCCTTGCCGCGCACGATGAAGCTGAGCAGGCCCTGCCAGTCCTTGAACAGGTCGTCGTACGAGTACAGGCGCGTGTCGGTGCGGTTGTCCGGCACGTAGCTGCCGGTGCGCTTCTTCGCGAGCCACATGTCGCCGTGCGAGAGGCCGTCCTTCGACGGTTCGACGTTGACGTAGTCGGGCCGGCTCGCGGCCCAGTAGTAGCACGCGCATTCGCGGTAGTCGTTCTGCCACGGCGCGCACAGGCCCTGCGTGAGTTCGCCGGGCTTGAGAAGATCGTTCGCGATCGCGGCGGTGTCGCCGTCGAAGAATCGGCGCACGCGCAGCGTCACCGGCAGCGTTTCGGCGCCGGCCGCGATCACTTCGGTCGTCGCGTTCTTGTGCGTCGTGAATTCGCACACGACGTCCTGGCCCTGCTTGGCCATGATGCGCGCGAGCGAGTTCGACCACTCCATGAACGACACGGCGTTCGGGTTGGCCGTGCTGCCGAGCGTGCCGCTGTCGCCGCCGGGAAACACCGGGCCCTGCGTCAGCACGTTCGTGTCGAAGCCGTCGACGCGCAGCAGGCGGCGCGTGACGAGATCGTCGTACTTCGGATCTTCGGCGGCGACGACGTAGTTGTTGTTTTCGACCAGCACGATGCCTTCGAACGTGCGCCGCCACAGGTTGCGGAAGTCGAATTCGAGGCCGGGAAAGCAGTTGGAAATCGCCGAGCGCGGCAGCACCGACGCGGGATTGCCGGTACCGCGATAGTGCAGCTGCGCGGCGAGATTGCCGGGTTTGAGTTTCTCGGTCATGGCTTGCGCTCCCCGTGCACGACGGCGGGTGCGGCGTACGCGCCGCCGCGGAACATCGCCTGCGTCGCGGCCTTGATCACCATGTCGATGTGGCGCCGCGTCAGGCACAGGCCGCGGCCGTCGGCGCCGCGCATCAGCGCCGGCATCTTGCGCCGCGCGGTATCCGACAGGTCGCCGATCTCCTCGGGCCGGCGCAGCACGTCGGAGAACCACGGCGCGGAACCGGCCGACAGCGCGCTGAACACGCGTTCGTGCAGCGCGCGCAGCGCGAGGTTGTCGACGATCGACGGCGCCGCGAGCGGTTCGTAGTAGCGTTCGAAGTCGTTCGTGTCCTGGCGCGCCATCGTGCTCGCGACGTTCCAGCGGCCGTTCAGCGCGTTGCCGTTCATCACGGCGGTGTTCATCAGGCGCACGGTTTCGAGCGCGCGGCGCACGAGTTCCTCCGCTTCGTCGATCGGCACCGGCGCGTCGTCGTCGTACGCCGGGCCATACAGGATTTGCTCGAGTTCGTCGGAGATCACGCGCACCGGCAGCGTATCGGGCGCGAACGCGGGCGGGCCCGCGCCGATATGCGCCTGCGCGGTCAGCGTCGAACCGTCGCCGAGCGCGAGCGTCACGCGCGCGTAGCCGTCGCATTCGTCGTCGAGATAGCCCCAGCTCACCTGGTACGCGCCGTCGGCGTAGCCGGCGTAGATCTGCGCGGGATTGGTCAGGGTCGGGCCGACGCTTTCTTTATAACCGCGCCATTTTCCTTTTTTATCGTCGTACAGGATCAGCGCGTCGTCGTCGATGATCGGGTCGGGTTCGACCTGCGTCGGGCTCGTATGGCGTTCGAGCGCCGAGCCGTAGACGTGGCCGCCGGCAGGTGTGAAGCGCAGGCGAATCTGCGGGAATGCGGCGGTCGGCTTGACGAACTGCACCCAGCCGAGCGGCAGCGTGCGGTTCTCGACGAAGTTCGGACAGGTGCCGACGAGCGCGCGGCGCTTGTGGTCGGTCAGCGGGTCGACGCACGCGTGAATCTGGTCGTTCTCGTCGTTCGTGCGGCGATAGAGCTTGATGTTGCCGACCTCGACGCGCCATTGCACGGCGTCGACGCCGAGGCCTTCACGCGCGAGCAGCGCAAGGTCGAGCGGCACGAGCTCGTCCGGCGCCTCGCTCGTGCGCGCGAACACTTCGAGAAACGGCGCGACCGGCCGTATGCGGCGGTTCGCGTCCTTGAAGCGGATCGTCTCGGGCACGTAGGCGTTCGTGATCTCGCCGGTGTTTTCGTCCACGACGAGCGTCGTCTGCGGCACGATGCGGCGGTAGTCGAGCGGCTGCTCGGGATCGACGACGAGGTCGAACGCCTCGAGCGGTTCGCTCGCGGCGCCCAGCCGCCCGACCGCGAGCGGCGGCAGGATACGCAACTCGATGATGGGCATGTCGACGGTCCTAAGTGAGTGAAAGGTTCACGTCGCCGGCGAGGATGCGCAGCGCGGTCTGGCGCATCGCGCGGTCGGCTTCGTGCAGCGACAGCAGGTACGTGTGCCGTTCGGGCGGCGAGGCGACGAGCAGCGCGTCGACCAGCCGGTCGGCGGCGTCGATCAGGTCGACGTGCAGGCGCCAGCGGTTCGGCTCGCCGAGCGGCGAATCGAGCGTGTAGGGCATCTGGAACGGCGGCCCGGCGCAGACGCCGGGGCGCGAGCCGAGCGGCAGCTGCATCAGGATTTCCGAGATCGCGCGCAAATTGTACATTTCTCCGAAAGTGGCGTTGATGATCGCGCCGCGCGGCGTATACGCGCCGGCCGCGGCGAGGCCGCCGGCGAGCGTGAAGCTGTGCGTGAGATACGTCAGCAGCATGCGGTAGCGCAGATTGTGCAGTGTCGCCCACAGCCGCGATTCCGGATGCGTGATCGCGCTCGTCGTCTCGTCTTCGGCGAGACCTTCGGCCGGGTCCATCCCCGGATCGAGCGACACGTAAGGGTTGATTGCGACCGGCCGCGACGCCGACCAGCCCTGGCCGGCGCAGGCCTTCATCTCGACGTACACCTTGAGAAATCGCGCGAAGTGCGACGGCGCGTCGGGATCGGCCGACACCGGCGCTTCGCCCTGCTGCGCGATCTGCGTCATCGCGTTGACCGCGTCGTCGCGGCTGGCGAGCGGAACGACGAGCACGTCGGGCGTCGGCTTCGGGTTCGCGCCGGTCGAATTGCCGCGCGCGCCGCCGGCGTAGCCGCGGCCCCATTCGTCCCAGCTCGCCTGGAACGGATAGGTGTCGGCCTGGAACGCGGCGTCGGGTACGTAGTCCGGGTCCTGCAGCAGCGAGATCAGCAGCGTAAACAGTTCGCCGACGCGGTGCGGGTCGTCGACTTCCTGATGCACCTTCTCGCGGATCTCGTCGGCGAGCGGGCCGGTCCAGTCGGCCGGCGATTCGGCGTAGACGTATTTGGCGAGCGAGTCGAGCGTCAGCGGCTCGAGCGTGAACGGGAACGGATAGAACGGCACGTCCCACGGATAGTCTTCGCGCCCGAGGTTCAGCGGCGATCCGATCAGGCGCAGCGCGTTCTGCACGCTGATGAGATGGCCCATTTCCTCCTTGGCGATGCCGAGGATCACTTCCTGCCAGCCGCGCACCGTCGCGCGGTGCGGCGCCGGCACCTGCGGGCCGCCGAGCGAGTACGCGGCGTACAGGTACTGCACCATCAGCGCGTGTTCGATTTCGGCGTCGACGTGGAGCAGGTAGCTCACGTAGTCGCGCGGCGAGAATTCCGATTCGTAGGGGCCGGTCGCCGGCGCGGCTGCGCCGCCGACGAACAGGCGTTTGCGCGCCGCGGCGGTTTTCCCGGGCGCGAGCCCGAGCACCCCGAGGTGGCGCCTGAGCGAAGAACGCATAGTTCCCCCGGGCGAGCTGCCTTGGTCGAATGTGTATTTGTGGGCATTGCGATTTGTACGGACCGAGTATTGCAGTTGCGCGGCGGTCTGCGCCCTGTCGGATCGCGCAGGGTAGGTCGCGGCGCGTACCTGTAAAATCTTACAGGCCCACGCGGACCCGGTCGCGGCGTACCATCCGGTCGCGTTGTACATGTGTACACGTATCAAACCCACGCTAATTGCCCGGCGCGCGGCCGGTTGTAGAGGGGATGGCGAATGAACGGCAATAACCGCTCGACGGCGCGTCGCGCGCCGATGTTCTGTGCGCTCGCGCTCACGATGTCCGCGGCGCTGGCGCAGGATCCGGCGATCACGCCGGCCGTGACCATCGATCAGAACAAGATCCATGACTATCCGCTCGCGAAGATCCTCGAGTCCGGCGGCGACTTCCACACCACGCCGTTCACGCCGGAGGACGGCCACGGCGAAGGCCAGGACGGACCGCGGTCGAAGCAGCGGCAGCTGTTCTACGCGCAGGCGTTTCCGAACTTTCCGTTCCTGCGTCTGAACGGCATCGACTCGCAGAGCTGCTACGAGTGCCACAACACGATCGGCAGCTACGTGCCGCCCGACTACACGCCGGGTTCGAAGGCGCTCCTGCGCAAGCCCAGCCCCGTCGGCGGTTCGGCCGGCGTCGCGAGCAACGCGTTCATCAATCCGAATTTTCCGACCAACCTGACGCAGCTCGTGCGCAATCCGCCGCACGTGTTCGGCACGGGCTACGGCCAGTCGCTCGCCGCCGAGATGTCGACGCTGCTCGGCCTGCAGGCGGCGATCGCCACGCAGGTCGCGCAGGCCAAGGCGCAGCAGAGCGGCAAGTCGTCCACGCAGTCCTGGGCGCTGTCGGCGAAGGGCCTGTCGTTCGGCACGTACGCGGTGACCTGCATACCGCAGGGCGATTGCACGCCCGACGCGAGCAAGGTCACCGGCGTGCAGTCCGACCTCATCGTGCGTCCGTTCCAGTGGAAGGGCATCGCCTCGTCGGTGCGCCACTTCGTGCGCGACGCGATGGACTTCCATTTCAGTATGCAGGCGGTTGAGAAGGTCGGGCACTTCGACTGCGACCGCGACGGCAAGGTCGACGAAATGACGGTCGGCAACGTCACGGCGCTGGCCTCGTTCGTCGCGATGACGCGTCCGCCGTACGTCGCGATCCCGACCGACCCCGCCGGCAAGAAGAGTTTCGAGCGCGGCAAGGCGATCTTCGAAGGCACCGCGGCCGACCTCAAGGGCACGCTGTCGGGCAGCATGTGCGCCACGTGCCACGTGCCGCAGATGACGCTCGCCGCGCCGCTGCTCGTCATCGAGAATCCGCCGGTACCGAACGTGACCGATCCGTCGGGCTGTCCGACCGAGACGACGCTGATCAACGCCGTGCCGCCCGAGCAGCATGCGACGACGAAGCAGGTCAAGGCGCGCGTCGCGGCGATCCTCGCCAAGCAGGCGAGCCTGAAGTCCGCCGTGTCGGCCGAGGCGGTCGAGTCGGTCGCGGCTTCGGCGCGGTCCGACGCGGTGCTCGCGTCCGCGCCGCCCTCGAAGCTCGATCCGCTCGACCTTCTCGTCGACCTCACCAAGCCTGGCGACGCGCCCGCCTATGTGTATCCGCGCCTTCAGGCGCAGGGTGACGGCCAGGTGGTGGTGCCGATCCTGTCCGACCTGCGCCTGCACAACATGGGCTCGGGCCTCGCCGACAGCGTGTCGCAGGGCGTCGACGTGTCGACCACGCCGCCGGTGCCGCCGCCGCTGTTCCTCACGCGTCCGCTGTGGGGCGTGGCCGACACCGGTCCGTGGCTGCACGACGGCCGCGCGCGCACGTTGAAGGAAGCGATCGGCTTTCACAACAGCACGGGCAGCGAGGCGACGCCGATCATCCAGGCGTTCGACAAGCTCTCCAAGGAAGACCAGCAGGCCGTCGTGAACTTCCTGCTCGCGCAGCGCCTGCCGATCGCGCAGGACATCACGCAGGGCGCGACGGCGTCGAAGTGAGGAGCCGCTCATGACCACCACGGCATCATCCAATACCTTGGCGCTGAACCGTCCGCCGGATACGGCGGACGTCCTCATCGTCGGCGCGGGCGTTTCCGGCCTGTACTGCGCCTGGCGGCTGTTGAACCGGGATCCGAACCTCAAGATCGCCATCGTGGAGAAGATCGGCCGCATCGGCGGCCGGCTCGACACCGATCGCGTGATCATCCTCGACGACGCCGGCAAGCCGGTCGAAGTCAAGGACGAGGAAGGCGGCATGCGCTTCAACTTCGGCATGCAGGAGCTCATCGAGACCGCGCACGACCTCGGCCTCGACAAGCGCATCGTGCCGTTCGGCATGGGCAACGACAACAACCGCTACTACGTGCGCGGCCGTGCCTTCACGGTCGGCGAGTCGAAGGCCGACGGCAACGCGATCTGGAGCGAGCTGTACAACCTCGACGTGCGCGAGCAGGGCCTGTCGCCCGGCGATCTCATCGACAGCGCGTATCGCGCGATTCTCGCCGAGAACCGCTGCGACGCGCCGTCCGATCCGACGCCGCAGTTCTGGCAGACGTTCCGCAACACGTTCACCTACGACGGCATCAAGCTCAACGAGTGGGGGCTTTGGAGCCTCCTCATGCGCTTCGGCTATTCGCAGGAATGCGTCACGATGCTGTCGGACGTCGTCGGCTTCGCCGGCCCGTTCCACTCGTCGTCGAACGCGGGCGACGCGCTGCAGATCCTGCTCGATTTTCCGAACGACCCGAAGTTCCACGCGTTCGACCAGGGCTTCTCGACGCTGATCGACGCGCTCGCCGCGAAGATCAAGGGCAAGGCGACGACGACGATCGGCACGACGGTGACGTCGCTCGAAGCCGGCGAGGGCGGCGCGATCCGCGCGTGCTGGGCGTCGACGCCGGGCGTGTTCCCGGGCGACGGCGAACGCGGCACGGTCACTGCGGCCAAGGTGATCCTCGCGCTGCCGAAGAACGCGATCGAAACGCTCGCGGCGGCGTCGCCGCTCTTGACGTCGGACACCGCGCAGTACGAACGCTTCACGCGCAACCTCGGCGGTTCGGTCGGCATGGTGCTGGCGAAGATGAACCTGTACTACCACAACGCGTGGTGGCGCGACGGCAGCACGAACCGCGCGCCGATCGCCGACGGCCCGTCGTTCACCGACCTGCCGGCCGATTCGTTCTACGTGTTCGATCCGATCACGGGCGAATCGGAAACCGGCCCGGCCGCGTTGACGCTGTATTGCGATTTCAACAACGCGGACTTCTGGGAAGAGCTGCAGGAGATCGGACCGAAGTTCACCTCGCCGCTGCAGGAGCACTACAACCGGCAGTCGCCGCAGGTGCTGTTCGCGGCGTCGCAGGCGGTGGTGGACGAGATGACGCGTCAGCTCACCGACGTGTTCGCGACGTTCGCGATCCCGAAGCCCGTGCTGACGAGCTACCGGCGCTGGGGCGACAGCGAATACTTCGGCTATGCCTACCACCAGTGGGGCCGCGGCGCGAACGACATCGAGATCATTCCGGCGCTGGCGAAGCCGTATGAAAAATTGGATCTGTACACCTGCGGCGAATCGTGTTCGGACCAGCAGGGCTGGGTCAACGGCGCGCTGCGCTCGGCGGAGATCGTGTTGACGCAATACTTCGGACTGGCGCCGCTGATTCCCGATGCGGCGAACTGGGTCAATCCGCTCGACACGTCAGGGCAGCCGGAGGTTCTGGCGGTCGCTTAGTCTTGCTCCCTCTCGCCCCACGCCGTGGGGGAGAGGGCCGGGGCGGCCGCTCCAGTTTCACCTGCACCCGCGGCATTAGTACATCCGTGTATGTCAAGGGGGCGACGCATCGTACTTCGTCGACGAAGATTCCGGCGTCGCCCCCTCACCCAAACCCTCTCCCCCAAGCAAGCTTGGGGGAGAGGGCTTTCAGCGCGCCAACACCTTCCGCAACCCCTCGCTATACGTCCGGCTCACCTTCAGCACCGTCCCGTCGTGCAACCGCGCGACGGCATCGCGGTTCGTCGCCGCGCGCAGGTCGGCCACGCGATCGATGCGCACGATCGTCGAGCGGTGCACGCGCATGAACACGCGCGGGTCGAGCCGGCCTTCGAGCGCGTGCAGCGGCTCGCGCAAGAGGTGCACCTTGCTCGCCGTGTGCAGGCCGCAGTAGTCGCCGATCGCTTCGATCCAGTCGATGTCGCTCACGTGCGCGACCACGACGCGGCGGCCGACGCGCACCGCGAAGCGCGCCGGATACTCAACGCCGCCCGATTCCTTCGCCTCGAGTTCGGCGCTGCGACGCGCGGCGCGCACGCGTTCGAGCGCGCGCGCGAAGCGGTCGTCGTCGATCGGCTTCAACAGATAGTCGACCGCCTCGGCGTCGAACGCGCGCAGCGCGAAGCGGTCGTATGCGGTGAGAAAAACGACGTGCGGCCGGCGCGCCGGCGCGAGGCGTTCGAGCAGGCCGAAGCCGTCGACGCCGGGCATGCGCACGTCGAGAAACACGACGTCGGGCGACAGTTCGGCGATCGCGCGCGCGGCGTCGTCGGCGTTCGCGCATTCGCCGACGACCATGAAGTCGGCGCGGCCGGCCAGGCGCGCGACGACGCCTTCGCGCGCGAGCGGTTCGTCGTCGACCACGAGGACGCGCAGGGCCGTCATGCGTCGCGCTCCGCCGCGATCGGACGGGCCGGCAGTTCGACGCGCGCCGCGCCGCCGCCGCCGGGCGGTCGCGACAGAACGAGCCGGAAGTCGTCGTCGTACAGATGCCGCAGCCGGCCCGCGACGTTGCTGAGGCCAACGCCGTAGCGCACGGGTTCGACGAGATCGACGCCGTCGTTCGCGACGGTCAGCACGAGCCGCTCGCCGTCGCGGCGTATCGCGATGTCGAGCCGGCACGCGCGCCGGCTCGGCGCGATGCCGTGACGGATCGCGTTCTCGACGAGCGGCTGCAGAAGCAGCGGCGGCATGCCGAGATCGAGCGATGCGGGATCGACGTCCGGGCGCACGTCGAGCCGGTCGCCCAGGCGTACGCGTTCGATGTCGAGATAGCCGAGCGTCAGTTCCAGTTCCTCGGCGACGCGCACCTCGCGCGTGACGTCGGCGTCGAGCGTCAGACGCAGGAAATCGCCGAAGCGCGCGATCATGCGCGTCGCGTGCGCGGTCTGCTGGGTATACACGAGCGTCGAGATCGCGTTCAGCGTGTTGAAGATGAAATGCGGCTGGATCTGGTAGCGCAGCGCGCGCAGTTCGGCTTCGCGCGCGAGCGCGGTCGCGGCGATCAGGCGCTCGCGCGCTTCCTGCGCCGCGGTGTAGTAGCGAAATCCGAAGTACAGGCCGACGATGCCGCCGAGCAGCGCCCAGGCGCCGATCGCGCCGGAAAGACTCTCGAACCAGAGCGATTTCGCGCCCATGCCGGGCGGGTCGAGCCAGCGGTCGAACGCCTCGGAGCCGGCGGCGCACAGGTACGCGAGCACGTAGGCGAACGTCAGCGCCGCGGCGAGCGCGCGGCCGATCGCGGCGTGCGCGTACAGCCAGCGGCAGACGATGAGCAGCGGCAGGCTGCACGCGAGGCACGCGATGGTCAGCACTACGCGATACAGCACGTACGTCGGGTACGCGAAATTCGGCAGCGTGCCGAGCGCGGAAACGAGCACGCACGCGCCCCAGCTGGCGACGAGCAGCGTGGCGAAACTGCGGTCGGGGTTCTCTCGCGGTGCGGTCGGCGTGTTCACGGCGGCAGGATAGCCCGTTGCGCCGCGCTCGCGTAACGCTTCGTCGCGGGCGCGGCACGGCTCGTTGCGCGGCGCTTGAGGCGCGCACGGCGCCCGGTCGAAGCTCGCGTCCCCGATCCGTCGAGAGAACGCCATGATGATTTTTCGACCGCTGCTGGCTGCCGCGTTCGCGTTGGCCATGTTCGCCGCGCACGCCGCGAAGCCTGAGGTCTATGTGCTCGGCACGCTGTACAAGAAGCACGAGACGGTCGGCAGCTACGATCTTGCGGCGCTGTCGCGCGTGATCGAGGCGATCGCGCCGGACGTCGTCGTGCTCGACGTCAACCCGACGGAGCTGGCCGAACGCAAGGTGTTTCCCGGCAAGGTCGAATACACGCAGGTGATCTTTCCGTACGTCGACAAGCGCGGCGTCAAGGCCTACGCGGGCGAGCCGCCGGAGCCGACGTTCGGCGAAATCGTCGCGGCCGTGATCAAGGCGCGCGAGGATCTCAAGGCGCGCAATCCGGCCGGCGCCGCGGCGATGGAGGCCTACCGCAAGGCGACATACGAAGCGTTGGCGGCATTGTGGAAAGATGCGGCCGACCCGAACGGCGCGGCGAGCGAGGCGGTGATCGAAGGACTCAAGCGCTACGAGGCGCGCATGATCGGGCCGGTGGAGGCCGACTCGAACCGGCGCTGGGACACGCATGCGGCGAGCGTGACGCTCACGGCGGTCAGGGAAAATCCCGGCAAGCGCGTGCTGCAGATCGCGGGCGTCGAAAACCTGCCGCTGATCCGCGCGACGCTGCGCGCAAGCGGCGAGGTGGAGCTCGTCGACATGGAGGCGTGGATACGCGCGAACGCGTCAGCGCCGGCGCGTTGAGTCGTCGCGACCGCCGATGTGTCGACGAAGATCGTGGCGTCGCCCCCTCACCTGACGTACATGGATGTACTAATGCCGCGGGCGCTGGATGCGCACGAGCGGCCAACCCTCTCCCCCAAGCGAGCCTGGAGGAGAGGGCTAAAGCGTCGCAGCGCGGAAATCCTCGGCTCCTTCTCCCTCAACCGTGTTGGGGGAGAAGGCTGGGATGAGGGGGCGACGCCCGATACGACCTCGGTCTTGAATTCGCCGACAGTTTTTCAGTTGCGATCCGTTCGCGCGGTTCACTGAAATCCGTTCGCGAAAATAACATCTCCGCCGACGCGAAACGTGCGCACTTCGCCCGGATACAGGTCGAAGCGCAGCCGCGTCGACGCGAGCGCCGCGCCCGAGAGCAGGTCGCGCACGGCGCCCGTGCCGCCGAGCGTCACGGTCACCGCGCTCCGCGTCGTCAGTGCCGTGTTGATCGCGGCGTAATAGTTGCCCTGCGCCGTCGCGATCTCGCGCACGACGACCGCGGCGTCGCTCGCCGCGCCCGCGCGCGTCGTCGCGGCGAGCGCCGGCAGCGTCAGCAGCGCGCGGTTGTAGCGGCGCACGTACGCCGGTTCTCCGCGCGAGAAGCTCGACGATTCGAGGTAGCCGATGTTGAGCGGATTGCCGTTCGCGAGCGCGCGCGCCTCGGCCATGGTCACGTAGGGGCCCGCGCGATCGACCGCGACCGCGATGTAGCCGACGCGCCCCTGGAACGGTTCGGTCGCGCTGACCGCGTAGTGCGTCGTGCACGCGTTGTCTTCGAACGACTGGCCGTTGTCTTCGTTGAGCGGGTAGTAGTGCGTCAGCGTCTGGCCGTCCGCGTTCGAGAACTCGGCGAACAGCTGCGCATCGTCGACCGTGTACAGACTCGTGCCGACCGGCAGCGTCATCGCGACGCCGTCGGTCGTCGCATAGCGCGCGGGGTCGGGCGGCGGCGTGCCGTGCGTCTCCTCGGCGCGTTCGGTGCCGGTCGTGGCGATCGGCCAGGTCTTGAACACGCCGTTGTAGTGCTGCCGCTGCGACAGCATCTGCGCCGGCGTGAAGCCGCCCCATTGCCAGCGATACCAGTTCGCGACGTCGGGATCGGGATTGCCGTTCAGCGTCGCGGCGTAGGTGTTCCACCACGTCACGTCGTCGGTCACGAGATTCGTCAGGTTGGCCTCGCCCGGCGTCGTGTACGCCGGCGGCACCGGTTCGCCGGGATATGCGGTGAAGTGGATTTGTGCATCGTTGTCGCCGAGGCCGGCGCGCACGTAGTCGCGCAGATTGACGAGCAGATCGCGACGCTCGCCGTACCACCAGTCGTAGTAGCTCGCGCGCGACGCCTCGTCGCTGCGCAGCTGCGCGATCGTGCGCGGCTGCGCCGGCCGGTCGGCGTTGTAGCGCGCGAGCGCCGCCGGCGAAAAGCTGACCGGCAGCTTCGTCTGGCGCGTGCGCAGCCACACGCCGACGAAATCGGCGACGTCGCGGTGCGCGATCACGGTCTTGTCGACGAGGTGCTGGAGATCGACCAGCGTGTCGGGGTCGGTCACGTCGGCGGAGACGTTTTCGGTCCACCACACGCACGTGTAGTAGCTCGTATTGCCGCAGGTCGTGTAGACGCCGTCCCACAGCTTTTTCGTGCGGCGCTGCGCGCCGAGCGAGCGGTAGCCGCAGCTTGCACCGGTGCAGGCGCCGACGCTGCCGCCGTATTCGAAGTAGGGCAGCACGGAGAGGCCCGCCGCGCCGGCGCGCGCGACGATCTGCGTCCAGATGTCCACGAGCGGCGGCTGCGCGTTCCAGATCCACTGCGCGTCGCCGCCGTCGAAACCCTGGTTGTGGCCCCATTCCATGAGGTCCTTGCCGAACGTATTGAAGCCGTAGAACTTCGCCAGCGTCATCTTCGCGGCGAACCAGTCGATCGGCTGCGCGAACGCGCGCTGCGCGGCGTTGTTCGACGACACCGCCTCGTCGGCCATTTCCTCGCGCCAGAACAGATGGCGGCGCGGCAGCGGCGCCGGCGGATATTCGACCGGCGCGGGCAGCGCGGCGGCGTTCGTCACCTCGTACAGACGGATCTTGCCGATAGCCGCGCCGCTGCCGGCCGGATCGTCCCACTGCTTGTTCTGGAAGATCACGACGTCGAAGCCGTTCGCCGGCACGAGATTGCGGTTCGCGCAGACGGCGTTGCGTTCGGCCTTGAGCGTCGAGAAGCGTTCGTGCAGGACGAACAGGCTGCGATACGACGTCCACGTTTGCGACTGCGGATAGTTCAGCGATTCGAGCGTCGAACGCGTGAACTGGCGCCGCGCGTCGCCGACCGACCTGCCGGTGGCGAAGCCGCGCACGAAGTCGGCGCCGCGGTTGGCGACGAAGATCGTGCGCGGCACGTCGTCGGGATATTCGACGTCGAGCACGTAGGCGCGGCCGGCGACGAGGCCGCGCCCGGCGCCGATGCGATAGCCGAACGCCTTGGAATCCGGCGACATCGCCATGACGCGCGCGTTGCGGCCCAGGCGCGACGCGACGCCCGATGCGCCGCTCGGGCTTTCGAAGGTCGGCGCGGCGACGGCGGTGTCGATTTCGTCGACGAGCGTCAGCGCGCCGAACGGCTGGGTTTCGAGCGGCAGCGGCGCGTCGACGACGGCCTGCGCCGGCGCGTCGGTCGCGGCGAGGAGCGCCAGCGCGCAGCCGGCGAGGCACTGCACGAGATTGCGTTTCACGGTCGTCTCCGGGAGGGCGGGGAGCCGGCGTCGACGCTATCACGCCTGCACAAAGGGAAAACTGGACCGGATTCGGATTTCCTGACGGCGCCCTGACGAATGCGCGGGCTGCGAACGCGCGGTTAAGCGGGTTTAACGAGCGCCGCCGCAACGGCGACGGTCGCTACGACTTTCGTCTCATGCAAGTTGACGCCGTCCGCACGACACTCGATCGCATGAGCACGACGATCCTGATTGCCGACGACCACGCCGTCGTTCGCGAAGGCATCCGCGGCCTGTTGCGCCTCGATCCGCGCTTCGTGATCGTCGGCGAGGCCGCCGACGGCGAAACCGCGACCGACATCGCGCGCGAGCATGCGCCCGACGTGGTGCTGCTCGATCTGATGATGCCCGGCATCGGCGGCGTCGCGGCGACGCGCGCGATCAAGGCCGCGAGCCCGCGCACGCACATCATGATCCTCACGTCGTCGAACGACGACGAACTCGCGTTCGCGGCGATCGAAGCCGGCGCGCAGTCGTTCCTGCTCAAGTCGATGCGCGGCGAAAACCTGCTGCAGGCGATCCACTACGCGAGCATCGGCGAATCGACGATGCATCCGTCGATCGCGCGGCGCATCCTGTCGGCGGTGCAGCAGCGCAACCAGCCGGCGGCCGATCCGTTCGGCGAACTGACCGAGCGCGAACTCGACGTGCTGCGCCGGCTCGCCGAAGGCGGCAGCAACGCGAAGATCGCGGCGCACCTCGGCATCACCGAGAAAACGGTGAAGGCGCACCTCGGTAACGTGATGTCGAAGCTGCAGCTCTCGGACCGCACGGCGGCGGTCGCCTTCGCGTGGCGCGAGGGATTGATGGCGCGCCGCGCGAGCTGAGGTTCAGCAGGCTACGGCCAGAAAATCCACGCGAGAATGCCGCCGAAGATCGCGAACTTGAGCACGTAGTAGAGCGGCTTGTTCCATTCGCGCAGCGCCTTGGCCTTGAGGCGGATCGCGTAGAACGACGCGAACACGCGATTGAGGCCGCCGGTCTTGTCGCCTTCCTGGTTCGGCGACGCGCCCGCCGCGACGAGATGGCGCGCGATGAAGCGGTTGAGCGCGCCGGCCCAGCGCCAGCGCATCGGGCGCTCGACGTCGCAGAACAGGATGATGCGGTCGCGGTCGGTGCCGTTCTCGGCGCGGTGGATGTAGGTTTCGTCGAACATCACGGCTTCGCCGTCGCGCCAGCTGTAACGCTCGCCGTCGACTTCGATGTAGCAGCGATCGTCGCCCGGCGTGACGAGGCCGAGGTGATAGCGGATCGATCCGGCGTACGGATCGCGGTGCTTGCGCAGTTCGCTGCCGGGCGGCAGCTCGGCGAACATCGCGGCCTTGACGCTCGGAATCGTGTTGAGAATTTCCGTGGTCTTCGGGCACAGCTCCCGCGCGGACGGATGCGCGTCGTCGTACCACTTGAGATAGAAGCGCTTCCAGCCGCGGCGGAAGAACGAATTGAAACCGACGTCGTTGTACGACGAGGCCGCCTTGATCTGCTGCGCGTCGCGCAGCGCGAGCGCCTCGGCGCGGATTTCCTGCCAGCTCGCGGTCAGCGGTTTGAGATCGTCGAAGAACTCGGTCGAGACGTAAGGCTTCGTCGGCACGCGCGAACAGGCGTACATGAACACGTTGACCGGCGCCATGAACATCGAGTGGTCGGTGAGCTGGCGGAAGAATTTCAGACGCACGCGCCCGCGAAAATGCACGTACAGCGTGCTGCCGACGAAGACGGCCAGGATCACCCACTTCAACATGTGCTGCAGACTCCACCGGAACGGCCGGCGCGTACGGGCGCGCATTATCCGCCATCGGCGCGCGGCTGGCACGGGACGTTGGTCGGTGTTTCGGCGCGTGGGGGCGCGAGGCGTCTTTTGCAAGGGCGCGGGGTCGTCGATTCGACGCCCCCGCGCCGCGCGGTCACCGGTTCTGGATGTAGCAGGCGCCGTCGACGCAGACGATGCCGCCGCCGCCCAGGCCCCCTCGCATGTCGATCACCGGCACGCCGAACGATTCCGCGAGCCAGCGGAACCAGTCGATGTCGGCGGCCGGGCCGGTATCGACGCCGAAATCGAAAAACGTATTGTTGTAGAGCTGTTCCTTCTGCTCGGGAATCGGATTGTCGCGCGCGTCGCGCGACGCGTCCTTGAGACGTCTCCACCGGTTGACGTTCAGGTCGAAGAAGTAGATCGAGGTCGAACCGTCGCGAAAGCGGAACGTCACCTGGACCGGAACGCCGTTTTCGTTGAAGTGCGTGAATCGATAGTTCTGGGCGGCGAAGAACGCGATGCGCGCTTCGATGTCCTGGGCGTGCATGCGCACCATTTCCGCGACGCGCGCTTCGAGGTTCGGGTCCATCACGTTTTCGTACGCGTTGACCGGCAGGCGTTCTCCCGATGTCGTCTGCGCCGACGATTTCGATACGAGGGCCTGCTGCGCGGCCGGGGCGTCGACGACGCGCGTATTGCCGTTCGTCAGCACCGAGAGGTCGTAGATGAGGGTCGCGATTTCCGGCTCGACCGGCACGGCGATGATGTTGGGTTCGTACGGCGGCGGCTCGGGATCGTACGGATCGGGAATGTTCGCGATATTCGCGTATTTCGCGACCGTGCCGTTGGCGAGGTTGACGATGTAGCCTGGCTGCACGCCGGGCGAGTAGAGCTCGCTCCACGCGACGTCGTACATCTGCTGCGGCGTGCAGCCGTCGCAGCCGAAGATCGAAGCGAAAGCGACGGTCGGCAGGGCCAGGGCGCCCGCGACCGCGACGGCGAAAATTTTCTTCATGCAAAACTCCGGAATGGGATGTACATGGTTTCGCCGCGACCGGCGAGACGGCGCGGCGAAACCACGCTAGCGGCGAGTGACGCTGCGCGCGTTCGGACTTCGTTAGCGAAGGGACGAACCGCACGGCCATGTGGACGAGTGCGCGGCGATAGGTCTGCGGTCCGCTTTGCGCAAGCACATGGACCGAACCCCTCGTAGACCGATCACCTCACGGAGACGCCGATGACGCTGCAACTGACGCTGGTCAACAACTCGGGCAAGCCGGGCAACCTGTTCGCGTTTCAACGCTACGGCGGTCTGCGGCAGTCGCTGGCGTGGCTGTCGAAGTACGCCTATCCCGGCACGCAGGTCGATTTCTTCTGGGATCCGTCGTCGCTGTGCTTCGTGTGGTCCGGCACCGGCAAGCTCGGACCGGGCGTGGTGATCGACGTCGCGCAGTTCGTACCGGCGGCGATTTCCGGCACGAACCAGATCACGCTCTCGTACGACGCCGAACACCGCACGTTCTATTTTCACGACCAGGGGCAGGGGCCGCAGAGCGGTCAGCTGTTCATCCGCCAGGACACCACGATTCCCGCGCATTCGGCGTCGGTCGGCGTGGGCCTCGCCAACAAGGCGACGCTCGTATTCGACGTGTCGCCGAACCTCATGACCGTGATCGACACGCGCGCGACGACGCTGTGGGTCGCGTTCGGCGACTACCAGCAGGGCCAGTACATCGAAGACGTCGAAGCGCTCGGCGCGGTCGAAGTGACGTTTCCGCCGAACGTCGTGGCGATGACGGCGACGATCGACGCCGACGGCCGGTGGACGGTCGTCGAGAACGTGCTGGGCAAACGGGCGGAGGAGGCGAGCTGAGTCGACGACGCCTCAGAACGCCTGCCGATAGCTCGCGTACCAGAAGCGCCCCGGCACCTCGTAGTCGGAGAAGAACGAGTTCGCGAACGCCGCGTACGACACCGGCGGATCGCGGTCGAACGCGTTGCGCATGCCGAACGCGAAGCGGCCTTTCCACGGCGCGACCCAGCCCGCTTCGAGGTCGATGTACGTCACGCTCGGCACGCGGTTCTGCGGCGCCGGCTGCAGCACGCCCGAGCCGTCGAGGTCGGCCATGCGCGTCGGGTTCGAGCACACGTCGAGATACGAATCGTCGCCGCTGAGCGCGGCGGCGGTCTCGCCGCCGGAGCACGCCTCGTCGGTCGCCGAGAAATACCGCGCGCCGATCGTCGCGTCCCACGCGTCGCGCTGCCAATGCAGGTTCAGCGTCGAGCGGATGCGCCAGACGATGCCGTAGAAGCCATTGGGATTGCTGTAGTCGCCGACGACGTTGCCCTGCGCCGGCGAGCCGTCGGGCAGGAGCGATCCGCGACGCGGCTGGTGCAGCTCGCCCGCGTAGCTGACGTACGTGTTGTCCCAGCTCGCCGAGAAGTCGCCGACGCGCGTGGCGAGGCGGTAGTTGAGGCCGAAGTCGAACCCTTCGGTTTCGAGGCCCCCGGGCACGTTCTGCTGCGTCGCGAGCACGTGCGCGATCGTGCCGTCGGGGTTGCGGCGCACGCGCGCGCACGCGCCGGTGTCGCCGCGCTGGTAGCAGTCGTCGACCACGGCCTGTTCCGACCGGCTGCTGATCGCGTCGCGGATCTGCACGCGGAACCAGTCGACGTTCGCGGTCAGGCCGTCGATCCACGACGGCGACCACACGAGGCCGAGCGATCGCGACAGCGCGCGTTCGGGCTGCAGCTCGCGATTGCCGCCGACGGTGCTGGCGATGCCTTCGGGCTGCGCCACGTCGACCGGCACGCCGAGCGCGGCGCAGCGCGCGAGCGTCGACGACGACGGATCGTTTTCGGCCGCGCACGGATCGTAGACGAAGGCGACCTGCGTGCTCGCGCCGGCGTAGAGATCGAGCACGCTCGGCGCGCGAAATCCCTGCGCGATGTTGCTGCGCACGAGCACGTCGTCGACGGGCTTCCAGCGCAGGCCCGCCTGCGAATTGGTCGTGCCGCCGAACGCCGAATAGTCGGAATAGCGCGACGCGAGCGACACTTCGAGCTGCCGCGCGAACGCTGCGTCCCCGAGCAGCGGCACGTTGAGCTCGAGCCAGGCCTCGTCGACGGAATAGCTGCCCGAGGTCGGCCGGTACGTCGAACCCGTGCCGTTCGCGTTGCCGCTCGCGATGAGTTCGTCGGGATGGTCGTAGCCGTCTTCCTTGCGGTGCTCGTAGCCGATCGCGACGCCGAGGCCGCCCGCCGGCAGATCGAAGGCGACGCCTTCGGCGTGCGCGGCGAAGTCCTTCGACTCGGAGCGCTTGCGGTTGGTCACCGAGGCGACGACGTAGTCGAGCATCTCGGGCGTGAGCGATCCCAGCGGGCCGAACAGGTTCAGCGGCACGCAGCCGGCGATCGGCGCGTCGGGCGTGCCGCAGCGCGCGACGCCCGACGCGTCGAAGAACGACGGGCCGAGCGCGAGCGCCATTTTGGAATTGTCCGCATACGGCGTGCCGGTCGCGCGCTGCGTCGTGCGCGTCGCGGTGTAGTCGACGCCCCAGGTGAACTCGCGCGAGCCGATCCGCGCGAGCCCGTCGACGCCGACGTGCGCGCGCGTGGTCGCGGATTTCTGCTCGAATCGCCGCGGGCCGGCTTCGGCGAAGCGGCGCGTGACGCCGATCACCGGCTCGTCGAACGGGTTGTAGACGTTGTCGGGCGAGATCGAAAGCTCGCCGTCGGGGCCTTCGGAGAACGGCGAGAAGCTGACGGTCGGCTCGGCGAGCTGCTGCGCCGAGCGGCGCTCGTTGCGGAACACCTTCGCCGACAGCGCAAGATCCGGCGTGATCTCGTAGCGGCCCTGCGCGAAGATCGAGCGGCGCTCCTGCGGCGTCTGCAGGTAGTTGCGCAGCGCGTAGTTGTAGCGGTCGAACGGCGCGCCGCGCAGGAAGTCGTCCGGCGACGTGCCGTCGCGGCCGCGCCGCAGGCGTTCGTTGTAGAACGTCGACTCGCGCATGACGTTCGGATTCGTCGTGATGCTCGAACCGGTGTATTCGACGGGCAACCGATAGAACGGCACGCGCGAGATGTCGCGGTCGCGCGCGAAGATCGGATCGTCGTCGCTGTAGCCCACGCCGGCCGCGACGCTCCAGCCGTCGCCGGTGTCGCCCCACGTCGCGTCGTACGCGCGCCGGCGGCCGTCGCCGTGCGAATTCTCGCCGTAGTAGAGGCTCGCTTCGCCGCCGCGATAGTCGCGCCGCGTCACGATGTTGACGACGCCGGCGATCGCGTCCGAACCGTAGATCGCCGACGCGCCGTCCTTGAGCACTTCGACGCGCTCGACGATCGCGAGCGGGATCGACGAAAGATCGACGCCGCCGTCGAGCGCCGACACGAAGCGGTGTCCGTCGACGAGGATCAGCGTGCGCGAATCGCCGAGGCTGCGCAGGTTCAGGCGCTGCTCGCCGGTGCCGCCGTTGTTGACGTTGCGGTTGAGCGACTGGCCGCCGGCGTTGATCGTCTGCAGGATGTCGGCGATGGCGGTGAGGCCCGTGCGCAGCATTTCCTCGCGCTCGATCACCAGCACCGGATGCTGCGTTTCCATGTCGACGCGGCGGATGTGCGAGCCGATGACGCTGATCTCGCGCAGCGCGGTGCCGCGCTCTTCGGGGTCCCCGGCGCCCTGTGCGAGCGCGTTGCCGGCGGCGAGCGCGAGTAAGGAAAAAGTATACGACGATCTGCGAAGCTTCGACACGATGCCTTCCTCCCCAAGACGGAATCGTTGCGGCGCCACCGGCGTGCCGGGGGCGCGAGGCGCCGACTCTAGCTGAAGGAACTTGCATTAGGAAAGCCTTCGTACGAAACATTTGGGAGTTCGGTCGCGAAAACCCAATCTCCAGCTGTGGAAAACCGGCCCGGCGCGGGCGGCGCCGGACCGGCATGACGCACCGCGTCAGAAGCGGTATTGCGCGCCGCGAGGTTCCGCACCGCAAACGTCAGCGTCGCGTTCGACAGGCCCTAACAGCCCGGCGTGAGATCGAGTCGCGTACACACGGCGCCGCGTCGAAGCGGCCGGAGGCGGGCGATCGGTGCGGCGGCGCGGAACGCGCGGGTTCGCCGAATCGGCGGATCGGACTCAGCGCTTACAGCGACACATCGCCGTGGCGGCGACGGCGGAAAGGGCGCGGGGCCTTGCGGTCGGAAGCGTCATTGCGGCGATCGCGTCGAGCGGTCTTGCAGGCTTGCCGGAGGGCCATGCTAGCGAGCCTGCGCCTCGACGCCGGCAACGATCGGGGACAACGATACGCCCTCCGGCGAACCGGAGGGCGTTGAAACGCGGTCGCGAAACGCAATGCGACGCGAACGGATGGTGTCAGTTCGGATCGAGCTGACAGCAGTAGCCTTCGTCCTTGGTCGGCGTCACGAGCACGTCGACCGACGATGCCGGCATTTCCTTGATCGTCTGGTCGAAGCGTTCCTGCGGCTGCTCGACCGGCGACCAGTCGACCTGCCAGTCGCGCACGCACTGCGTCTTGCCGTTCGGATCGGTCTGCACCATGTAGAAGTCGAGCGGATCGCCGACGCCGTCCCAGTCGGTCTGCGTCGCGCCGAGCATCACGAAACGATCCTTCTTGTTGTCGATCGCCTGCAGGTTTTCATGGCGCGCGCTCTGCGTCGAGTAGCGGAACTGCGCGTTGATCGGACCGAGCGCGCCCGGATCGGCGTCGAGCAGGAAGCCGTCGCCGGCCGTGACCGCGCCGCTGATCGTGCCGGTCGCGCGCACGCCGATGACCACCGGCAGCGTCGTGAGGATTTCTTCGACGACGTCGTAGGCGACCGAATTGTCCTGCGGATCGCGCCACACGGACTGGCGCTGGGCCAGACAGTTGCCGGTCGCGAAGCGCGCCATGTAGACCTGTTCGCCGATCGCGCCGGTGGCGTTGACGCTCGTGGAGCCGACGAGCACGTTGTTGCCGTTGAATTGCGGCTGACGCAGCGCGGTGATGCCGTAGAAGTCTTCGTTGACCGGATCGACGCGGCCGAGCGTGTTGTTGCACACGGGCGCGCCGGCGCCGGTCGTGCGGAAGATCAGGCCGCGGCGGTCGTTCGCCCAGTTCGCGCCGGCGGCGGCGGAACCGGCGATCACGAGATCGGTGTTCGCGCCGGCCAGGTTGAGATTTTCGGTCACGGCGCGGAAGCGCAGGCCCGGCAGCGTGCCGGCGCGGATATAGGCCCGGCTCCACAACAGGCCGCCGGCGGCGTTCAGGCGCGCAATGCGGCCGTGCGTCGTGCCGATCGCGTTGGGCAGCACTTCCTCGCCGACGACGACGAGTTCCGGCGCGATGGTCGGGGACGTCGGATTGCGCGATTCGATGATGTCCCAGCCCGTCGCGCGGTTCAGCGTCGACTGGTTGCGCAGCACGGTCGCCCACAGCGGACTGCCGTCGCAGCGGATGCGCAGCACGTAGATCGACTGCGCGCCGATGCCGACCGCGCCGGTGATCGCGAATCCGCCGGCGTTGAACACCTCGACGACCGCGTTGGCCGTCGTGAACGCGTTGCCGGCGACGCGGTACGCGTTCTGCCACAGCGCGACGCCGTTGTTGTCCACGCGCGTGACCTGCGCCTCGGTGACGTTGCCGTTGCGGCGCGTGCCGACGAGGATCGAGCCGCCGGTCGGGCAGAAATTCACCGACTTGATGTCCTGGCCGGCGTCGCTCGTGGGACGTTCGCCGTAATAGCTCTCGAAATTCTGCGCCTGCGCGAGCGGCGCGGCGAGGGCCGCCGCCGCCGAGACGGCGGCGAAGCCGAGAATGCGTTTCAACGATAGTGCATAACTCAGGGATTTCATTGCACTTCTCCATGAATACTTCCGTGATTTCACACGCCCGGCGGGCGTGCGACGACCCCCTGCGTCGTTCCTGGCGAAAGCGCGCGCCAACGCGCGTCGACGCTCTCGACGAAGTCAACGTGTCCC
Organism: Tahibacter soli; assembly: GCF_025717065.2. Lineage (GTDB taxonomy): Bacteria > Pseudomonadota > Gammaproteobacteria > Xanthomonadales > Rhodanobacteraceae > Tahibacter > Tahibacter soli. The sequence goes on from NZ_JAOVZO020000023.1 coordinate 131,607, forward strand.
GGACGACAATGCGAACATCCGGGCGTAGTACCGGATTGGCTTATGCGACAAAGCGTAAATGTTAAAGTTTCGTGCGATCTGGCGAGCGGCGCGGAGCACCGTGACGATTTCGTCAAAATACCATATAAGATAGAGATATCTCTATCTCAATGTGGACAAAATAGGGAATAAAAGCGACGTACGGCATGGCCGTTCACGGTCGAGCCCGCCACGGGCGTCCATGTTGCAATCGCACATGCCGGGGAGGAATATCGACGGACACGAAAGGAACGATCCATGCACCACCATGATGCGAAAGACCTGAATCCGGACGGGGCGCAGCACGTCGTCACCGCGGAATCGCCGGACGACCGCAAGGCGCGCAAGCGGATCGCCGACGAGAACGTCGACGAGGCGCTCGCGGAAACGTTTCCGGCGAGCGATCCGATCTCGCCGTTCGTGCCGGCGAAGGTGCCGCGCGAATACGGCAGTTTCGAGGAATTCTTCCAGGCGTACGCCGAGGCGTACAACCGTTCGCTGCAAGGCGAGGTCGACGAAACCGGCATCCGCTCGGCGTACGCGGCGCACTTCGTCTCGGCGACGCCGATGGGTGTCGCCGCCGGCTGCAACGACGCGACGTTCGGCGAGCAGCTGCGCAAGGCGTACGCGTTCTACGACGGGGTCGGCGCCACCGTTCTGACGCTGCGCGGGGTGGACGCGCGCCGCATCGACGACCTGCACGACATCGCACGCGTCGGCTGGCGCGGCGAATACGTGCGGCCGCGCGACGGCAAGTCCGTCACGATCGATTTCGAGGTGACGTATCTGATGCAGTCGCTACGGCCGCATCAGCCGCAGATCTTCGCGTTCGTGGCGGGGGACGAGATGGCGGCGCTGCGGGAGCATGGGTTGGTGGCGTAGGGCCGGCTACGGCTCGACGTACACCGGATTGCCGATCAACAGCAGCCTGCCGCCCGCATCGCGCACGTTCGCGCGCCGCCAGTGCCGCCGGCCGTCGCCGGGCCAGTCGAACGCGAGCGCCTGATCGTTCGACGCGATCCCGCGTTCGCCGGCGATCGACGCCGCGCGGCCATCTTCGATCAGCTCCACGCGCGCGCCGGCCGCGCCGCGCACGCGCACTGTGAACGTCGCCGCCGCGTTCGCCGGCACTTTCAGCGTATCGCCCATCGTCGCGGTCGCATCGCCGCTCGCTGCCGAGAATTCGAGCCGGCGGTCGCGCGAGCCCGCCACGTCGACGAACGCATGGCCCGCGCGCAGGGCGGCGAGGATCGCGGTTTCCGACAGCTCTTTCGCGTAGACGACCGTCGTCGGCGTGCCGACCGCGCCGGAGCCCAGGCGCGTCGCCGCGCCGGCGTCGTGATTGTCGCTGCCGCCGACCGCGATCACGCGCAGGCCGCGATCGAGCAACCCTTCCCAGAACGGCACGCCCGACAGCGGCGTGTCGGCGTCGTTGCCGTTGACGACTTCGACCATCTGCACGCGAGCGAGGTCGGCGGCCGGCGTCGGCGTCCAGCCGCAGCCCATGCACAGTTCGTTGGAGGGCCGCACCGGATGGTTGATCGAGACGAGGCCGTGTTTCGCCGCCACGTCGCGCAGCAGCGCGTCCCAGTCGGGCACGGTCGCGCTGCCGACGCGAAAGTCGATCGGCGCCGTCGTGCCGAACACGTTCGCGTGGCCCTGAAACGTCGTGATCTCGCGCGCGGGCATCAGCAGCGTGCGGTCGAAGTAAGGCTGCAGTTCGCGCAGGGCCGCGAAGTGCGACGTCGTGTTGTGATCGCTCACGGCAATGAAATCCAGGCCGCGCTCGGCCGCCGCGCTCGCGGTGAGAAACGCGGGGCACGGCGCCTTCGCGCCGCCGCGGGTCGCGCAGCCGCCGTCGCTGTGCGCGGTGTGCATGTGCAGGTCGCCGCGATACCAGCCGGGCCGCGCGTTCGCGACGACGCGCAGCGCATCGGGTAGCGCGTCGGCGGCGCCGGTTTTATCGAAGCGGATTTTGGCGACGAACGACGCGTGCGACGTCTTGCGGATGTTCGGCACGCCGAGCAGGAGCGCCCAGCGTCCGGGCCGGAGGGGACCTGCGCGGAACGACGGCGTCGCGTCGCTCGCGGCGACCGTGAACGTCGACTTGTTGCCGCCGCTCCAGCCGCGGAAACGGCGAAATCCTTGCGCAGGCTCGGCGTCGAGCAGGCCCAGATCGATCGTCGTCTTCTCGTCGCGCCCGGTGTAGCTGAACTCGACGGTGATGCGTTCCACGTCGGAAGGCACGTCGAACGGCACTTCGCGATACGTCTGATGATCGCGGCCGTCGAGCGTGCCTTCGAGCACGAGATCGGGTTCGGCCGCCGACGCGGCGAACGCGGCGGCGAGGAGCAGGGCGAACGACAGCGTTTTCATGGTTCGATCGGCGTTCCGTGGCAATGCGCCGCGCGGCGCGGATTGCAGCGCGCGGCGGCGCCGTCGGGGAGGCGCACGCGATAGTCGCTCCGGCGCGCGTCGGGTTCGAAGTAGTCGGTGGAGACGTATTGCGCGCCGCTCGCGAACGCGGCGTCGCGCCGGGCGGTGTCGTTGCGGCGCGCCTCGCGCGTGTCGGCGTCGGCGCGCGTGCGTACGACGAAGCCGGCGTCGACCGCGCGCGCGATGCGTTCGGCGTCGGCCACCGGATCGTTCAACGTGAGATACGCCGCGGCCGGCGACGCTCGTCGGCGTTGATGAACATCGCGCGGTCTTCGAGCGAGCGCCGCTCGCCGCGATGGATCGCGACCTTCGCGGGCGATTCGTCCAGCGCGAAGAACACGTTGCCGCGCGCCGCGTCGAGCGTCGGCCACGCGTTCGCGCGAACCGCGTCGCGCAGCGTCGCGTGCGTGCCCTGCACGTCGTCGGGCTCAATCAGTTTCGACGGAGAAAATACCGATCGGATTTCAGCGTCGACACGGTCGAAGGACGTCGCATCGAACGGCAGCGGCTGCGGCGAGCCGGCGCCGAGCGCGCCGTCCTTCGCGTTGATCGTGACGAGGATCGGCGCGTGGCGCGGATGCGCATCGGACCAGCGCCGCACGATCGACCGGCACGCGACGAACGTGACGCAGCTGCTGCGAAAATCGATGTCGGCCAGATGCATCACCGTGAGGCCGGGCTTGCGCATCGCCTCGGCATCGGCAGCTTGTAGCTGTTGCGCGTGCCGAGCGTCTGGATGTCGTTGAGCCGGGCGGAGCCGCCGGCCGTCGCGCTGCCGACCGGCAGCAGCGCGACGAGGATCGATGCCGCGCGCGGCATCAGAAGCGGTACATCACGGCGAAGCGGTACGAGCGGCCGAGCAGCGGACGCGCGAGGAACGTGTTCGCGCCGGCGTCGCCGCTCGACAATTCGCCCGCGCGCGGATTGCCTTCGGTCAGGCCGAGCGAGTTGTTGACGTTGTCGGCGTACGCGAACAGCGTCCAGCTGTCGTCAAGCGCGTAGCGCGCCGACAGGTTCACCGTGCGGTACTTCGGCAGACGCACGGAGTTGGCGGTGTCGACGTAGCGCTCGCCCTCGTGTTCGTACGAGGCCTGCAGGCGCAACGTGTTGTCGAGCAGGTTCACGCCCGGCACGATGCGGAAGCTCGTCTTCGGCACGCGGATCAGCTGGTTGCCGACGAAGTCGCGCAGCACCGGCGCGCCGTTGACGATCTCGGTGTAGCGCAGGCCCTTGTACTGCGGATCCTGCAGCGTCGCCGTGGCGGAGACGTCGAACCATTCGGTTGGGTAGTACGCGGCTTCGAGTTCCAGGCCGATCGTCTTCGTGTCGGCGTAGCCCTGCTGCACGGTCGACGAGCCGTTGTTCGGGTCGAACACGTAGTTCGAGAAGCCGACGTTGTCGTACTTCGTGTAGAACGCGGTGGCGAACAAGTCCACTTCTCGCGTCGAATACTTGTAGCCGGCTTCGGCGAGGTCCATCGTCTGCACGATCGGCTTCGCCGCGGCGTTGGTGATGTACGAGCCGAGATTCGGCAGGCGGAACGTGGACGTGTAGCGCGCGAACACGCCGGTTTCCGGCGTGAACTGCCAGTTGCCGCCGACGGTCCAGCCGATCTTGTCGAAGTCGTTGTCGTAGAACGCGTACTGGCCGGCGCCGGTCCAGATCTGCGACGTGGCGAGCGAACCGAGATTCACCTGCTTGCGCTTTTCGACCCAGCCCTGCGCGTTGACTTTTTCCCAGCGCGCGCCGAGATCGAGGCGGAACGCGTCGGTGATCTGCCATTCGTCGGACACGTACGCGGCGTGCGTCGTCGACGTGCCGCTCGCGTTTTCCCACTCGTAGCCGTAGCGCCAGACGCCCTTGTCCGACAGCGAGGCGACGACGTTGCCGGCCGCGTCGACGGCGACGAGGTCGAGCAGGCGCGCGTTGTCGCGCACGTCGAGCAGCACGCTCGACGAATAGCGGTCGAAATCCTGGTCGACTTTCGCGTAGTACCACCCGAACGTCACGTCGTGCGTCTGGGCGCCGAGGTCGAACTTGTGCGAGACGTGCGCGTCGTTCATGAGTTCGGTGACGGGCACCGTCACGCCGCGCAGGCCGCCGACGACGAGCAGCCCGTTGCCGTTGCCGTTCGCCGCGTCGTACACGGCGCCGCCGTTGGCGTAGCGCAGCTGCAGCGCCGTCGCTCCCGCGTAGTTCGGCAGCTGCGAGGCGTTCTGGTTGATGAACGCCTGCGCCGATAGCAGCGTGTTCGGAAACATGCCGTTGCGCTGCGTTTCGGTATCGTTGTGGCGAAAGGTATTCGTGAATTTCCAGTCGCCGTCGAACGCGTACTCGAACTTCGCGGTCGCCTGCGTGCGATCGACGTGCGTGCCTTCGCCGTTGTCGAAGAAATAGCCGCGGCCGTCGCCGGTGATCATGTTCACGCGCTCGGTTTCCGGGCCGGCGAGCGTGCCGTAGTTGCCGTCGAAGCCCGGCACGGCGCGGATCTTGCCGTCGGGGTAGGTGCGCATCGGAATGCCGAGGTACAGCGCGACGGTGTCGTCGAGGCGCTTGACGTCGAACGAGAAGCTGCCGTTGTCGAACGCGCGCGACACGCGCATGTCGACCTGGCCGCCGTCGTCGGCCTTGAAGCCGGGATCGCGCACGCCGTCGGACTCGCGCCAGTAGCCGCCGACCGACAGCTTCCACGCGCCGTCGCCGAGCGGCGTGCCGTACCAGAAGTCGGCGCGGTTGAGGCCGTAGTCGCCGACCGTGTACTTGAAGAGACCTTCCGGCGCGTCGCCGGCGACGCGCGGAATGTAGTTGACCGCGCCGGCCGGTGCGTTCGAATAGAAGATCGACGACGGACCGCCGCGGACGACTTCGATGCGCTCGACCGATTCGTCGAGGCGGAACGCCTGGTCGCCGTTGAGATAGCCGAGGGCCGGGTCGTGCTGCACCGGCATGCCGTCGTCGAGCAGCGTGATCGAGCCGAAGCCGTCGACCGGAATGCCGCGCGCACGCACGTTGCCGCTCGCTTCGCCGCCCGACGCTTCGACCCAGAAGCCGGGCACCGACTTGAGCGATTCGGTGACGCTGGTCGGTGCCTGCAGGCGCAGGCGGTCCTCGTCGATCGTGGTGATCGAGTAACTCGTTTCCTGTTTGGTGCGCGTATCGACACCGGCACGCGCGGTGACGACGACGCCGGCGAGCACGGACGGATCGTCCGCGGTGCCGCGGCGCGCGGCGGGATCGGCGGCGTCGGCGGCCGTGGTCGCGTCGGCGGTGACGGCCGTCTCGGCGGCGAACGCCGACGTGCCGAAGGCGCAGGCGCCGGCGGTGAGCGCCAAACGGATGGCGAGTGTGATCGAACGGGCTTGCATGGGGTTCCGGGCTGGCGTGGGAAAGCCGCGGAGCTTGGATCGATTCAATGACAGCGGCGGGGCGTCGACGTGACAGCGGTGTCTCGCGCGTCACGAAACGATGCGTGCGGGATTGCAACGGCTCGCCACGCGACGAAAAGCGAACGGCGTCGGAAGATCAGACATCGGATTGCAATGCGATCGAACGCTCGGACGCCGCGCTGCCTCGCCGATTCGCACGCGACGTATCGCGGCCTGTGCGGAACGGTCGCCGCGAGGCGGTTCGCGCGCGCATACGATGCGCCGGCCGCCGCTGTCGTCGGCTCAACAGGTCTTCATTCGATGTCGCAGATCGCAACGTTCAGATGCGTACCCGATGCGGTCGTCGCGCACGTCGTGTCGCTGGCGAGCGTGCCGCACAGCCGTGAGGCCGCGAAAGCCGCGTTCTGGGCGATGGAGTATCGGTTCGGTCCCGACGTGCTGGACTTCGGGTGGTCGGGCTATGCGGTACTGGTTCTCGTCGAATATCTGCGCGACGAGTGCGGGTTCGACTTCGAACGCGTCGACGGGCATCCGCTCGCGCAATTGCTGACGGCCGACGGCTACTGCGCGGTGTTCGAGCCCGACGAGGCCGCCAGAATGGCCGCGAGGATTGTCCGGACGCCGCTGGACGAGATCGAACTGCGAGCCTACGCGAACGATTTTTCGGCGACCGACGATCGCGACGCCGGCAAGGCGCTGCTCGACGGCGCGCGGGCGCTTGCTGCCGCGCTGGGATGCGTTCGGACGGATTGCGTCGGGTTGCTTCGCGTGGGTTGAACGGGCCGTTCAGTCCGGGCGCGGATCGGCATCGTCAACGTAGTCCTTCACGCTGTGAAATGTGGACAGCCACGTGTGAAATGGGGACAGCCAAGGTTTGTGAAATGAGGACAGCCAGGATTTGGACCGTGAATGAGGACAGCCGAAATTGGCGGTCGGTAACGGCCAGAATTCAGGGTGTCCAGAATTCAGGGCAGGGTGTCCAGAATTCACAACTCAGGGTGTCCAGAACTCAAGGTGTCCGGAACTCAGGGTGTCCAGAATTCAGGGTGTCCGGAACTCAGGGTGTCCAGAATTCAGGGTGTCCGGAACTCAGGGTGTCCGGAACTCAGGGTGTCCGGAACTCAGGGTGTCCAGAAAGCGGACCGAACTCAGGGTGTCCAGAAAGCGGACCGCAAGCTGGTCGGTCCAGTGCCAGCGGCAGAGCGTTAAGCGAGGTGAGGACAGTCAACGTTTGCGGGCTGTGACGGTTGGCCGCCGCGCGACAATTCCGGGTGTCCGGAATTCCAACTGCAAGTGAGAACACGATGGGCATGTTCGACGAAGAAATGGATTGTCGCGAGCTGATCTGGCGACTTCGCGGCCGCCATCAGATGTGGGCGCAGGACAGTGTCAGGCTGCTGTACGGTGTGATCCTGGGATTTGCCATGGCGAGGAAAGGCATGGATGTTGCGTACATGCGCGATCTGGCCAAGTTCGCGATGACGTATTTTGCGATCGAAGGGCCGCAGCGCACGCTCTGCGAGATCATCGAACGAAATGCCGCATCGAAGGAGAGCGAGAACGCGCTGTTCTTTGCGTTGTTCGACGCGTTCGAGCGCGTCGTTCCGGCGACGTCGATTCGTTACAGGGTTCTCGGCAGAAACCCGGCCGCGCATCCGGGCGGGCGTTACGACGTGCCGAATATTTCCGCGTTCGTTCAAATTGACGAAGTGCCGGGGCGCGGCGCCTATCTCTTCCATCTCGACGCGGATGCGCGGCGGTGTTACGAGCTTCGCTTTCCCTCTCGAGAGGAGGCCGACAAGTTCGTCCATCGGGAACTGCGTATCGAGGAACTACCTCAGGAGTAGATTGCCCGCTCGCATCGGCAAACACCGGCGATCGCCCCGGTTTGCCCCGGGGCGGTCGCCGAACCCTGCCGAACTTACGCCGCCAGCGACAACGGCTGCGCCTTGAGCGTCGTATGCGCCGCGGCCAGCGACGCCGCGCGTTGTTCCGGACCCATGCCGATGCCTTCGGCGCGGACGAACTCGACGTCGGTCAGGCCGAGGAAGCCCAGCGCCTGGCGCAGATACGCTTCCTGGAAGTCGGCTGCCGCATTCGCCGTGCCGGCATAGAAACCGCCGCGCGCCGACGCGATCAGCACCTTCTTCTTGCCCGCCAGACCTTCGGGCCCGTTCGCCGTATAGCGGAACGTACGGCCCGACACGGCCACCCGGTCGATCCACGCCTTCAACGTGCTCGGGATACCGAAGTTGTACATCGGCGCACCGATCACCAGCACGTCGGCGGCGAGAAACTCCTGCATGATCGCCTCGTTAGCGTCTGCCTGCGCTCGCAATTCCGGCGAGAGCGCGGCCGGGTCGCCGCCGATCGGCGTCCAGTGCGGCAAGGGGTCGGCGGCGAGGTCGCGATACGCCACTTCGACGCCCGGCTCGCGCTCTACGTACTGCGCGACCGCCGCCGCGGTCAGTTCGCGGGTCACCGAGTACTGACCCAGGGCGCTCGAATCGATGTGCAGCAGTTTCATGGAAGTCTCCAGTCGGGCGGCAACAGCGCCGTCGTTGGAGATATGCTCTCTCACGCACCAATCGGCCGGTAGTCGGCAAAATTCGGACGAATTGTCCTATTCATAGAACGATGAAGGGCGGAATCACGATGCGCGACCTGAACGATCTGGCTTTCTTCGTCGCCGTGATCGACCACGGCGGATTCGCCGCTGCCGGCCGCGCGCTCGGCATTCCCAAGTCGCGCCTGAGCCGCCGTATCGCGCTGCTCGAAGATCAGCTCGGCGTACGCCTGCTGCAGCGTTCGACGCGGCGTTTCGCGGTGACCGAGATCGGCCAGCGCTTCGCGCAGCACTGCCGCGCGATGCTGACCGAGGCGCAGGCGGCCGAGGAGGTCGTCGCAAGCGAACGCGTCGAACCGCGCGGTCTCGTGCGCGTGAGCTGCGCGGTCGAACCGGCGCAGACGCTGCTCGCGCCGCTCCTGCCGCTGTTTCTCGCCGCGCACCCGCTCGTGCAGGTGCAGCTGCTGGCGCACAACCGCCGCGTAGACGTGATCGGCGAGGGCGTCGATATCGCCTTGCGCGTGCGTACGCGCATCGACACCGACGCCGAACTCGTCGTGCGGCCGCTCGGCCTGAGCCGTTCGTTCTTCGTCGCGAGCCCGGCGTATCTCGATGCGCACGGTCGGCCGCGGACACCGGCCGAACTCGCCGGGCACGCGACGCTGTCGATGTTCGAACAGGACGCGGTACAACACTGGATCGCGCTCGACGACGCCGGCGAGCAAGTGCGCATCGAACACGCGCCGCGCCTGCGCTGCGGCGAATTCGCGGTGCTGCTGCGCGCGGCGATCGACGGTCAGGGCGTCGCCGATCTGCCCGAAGGCTATTGCGCCGAAGCGATCGTGCGCGGCGAACTGGAGATCGTGCTGCCGCGCTGGCGCCGGCCGGAGGGCATTTTCCACATTGTGTATCCGTCGCGCCGCGGTCTGCTGCCGTCGGTGCGCGCACTCGTCGATTTCTTCGTCGAACGCGTTCCGCCGCTCGTGGCCGCGCGGCGCGTCGTCGTCGCTCAGGAATAGCGATGCCTGCGCAGCGCGACGGCGAGATACGCGAGGATCGCGAGGTTGACGGCTAGCGCGCCGGCGCTGACCGGCGTCGGATGCGACGCGAGCGCCCACGCCTCGAACGGCACGAAGAGGCTGGTCGCGACGAGCGTCATCCAGATCGCCCAGGGCCTGCGGCGCCACAGGCCCCAGCCCTCGATCGCGTAGATCGTCGCGTAGACGAGCGCCGCGCCGGCGGCAAGGTCGATGCGGTGCGGGCTCGCGCCGTCGAGCCATTCGGCCAGCCGCTGTAGCAGGTGCGCATGCGGCGACATCGCGTTGTGGCCGAGCCAGTAGACGAAATGCTGCTGCGCTTCGGCGTGCGTCAGCGTGTGCGCGGCGAACGCGAACGCGACGAGCACGGACGCCTTGACGAGCTTGAAGCCCGCGATCCACGCGAGCGGCGTGCCGCGACCGCGATACGGTGTCGGCGTCGGCGTCGGGTTCATTCGGCGCGGCGCTCGAGCACGGCGCGATAGAAGTCGACGAACGCGCGCACGACGGCGGGCCGATGGCTGCCCGGCGGGCTGACGGCGTAGACGCCGCCGACCGGCAGCGACCAGTTGGCGAGCACGCGCACGAGCCGGCCGGCGCGCAGCGGCTCGGCCGCGCTGAACTCGTCGAGCGCTGTAAATCCGGCGTCGTTTTCGACGAGCGCGCGCAAGGTCGACGCCGAGTCGGCGCGCAGCCGCGCCTGCATGCGTACGGTGCGCGTCGTGCCGCGCGCGTCGGCGAACGTCCACGTCAGCGGTTTCGGCAACAGGTTCAGCGCGACCCACGCGTGTCCGGCGAGATCCTCGGGCCGCGCGGGGCGGCCGGCGCGCGCGAGATACGCGGGCGACGCGACCACGTACTGGCGGAACGCCCCGAGCTTGATCGCGCGCTGGGACGAATCGCGCAGCCAGCCGATGCGGAACGCAAGGTCGATGCCGTCCTTGACGAGATCGACCACGCGATCGTTCGTCAAGAGTTCGATCTGCACGGCCGGATGCCGCTCGCCGAACTGCGCGACCGCGCCGGCGAGCGACTGCGCGGCCTGGTCGACCGTCGCGCTGATGCGCAGCTTGCCGGCGAGCGGCGCGGCGTCGTCGCCGAGCCGCGTCAGCGCCGATTCGATGCGCTGCACCAGCGGCACGCAGTCCGCGTACAGCGCGCGACCGGCGTCGGTCAGCGCGACACGTCGCGTCGTGCGGTTGAACAGACGCCGGCCGAGCCGCTCTTCGAGGCGGCCGATCTCGAGACTCACTTTCGTCTTGGCGACGCCGAGCCGTTCGGCCGCGAGCGTGAAGCTCGCGCAGTCGGCGACGGCGGCGAAGATCGGCAGTGCGTTGAGGTCGATTTTTCCGGCAACGTTCATCGCGGGCGATTGTCCGGTTTTCGATGACAGTGAATTCTGATTCGGCGCGTTTATCGAATCAATGGCCACGCGCATGATGCGTTGCGTCAACCTTTGGAGAAACCCATGAACATCGCATTGATCGGCGCCAGCGGCTTCGTCGGCTCGGCGCTCCTCGCCGAGGCGCTGCGGCGAGGCCACACGGTGCGCGCGCTCGTGTCGCAGCCGCAGAAACTCACGCCCGCGGCCGGTCTGGATGCACGCAAGACCGACGTACAGGACACCGCGGCGCTGTCGGCGCAGCTGACCGGCGTCGACGCCGTCGTCAGCGCGTTCAGCGGCCACGCGCAACCCGACGTGTACGACTACTACGTGCGCGGCATGCGCTCGATCGTCGCCGCGGCGCGGCAGGCGCGCGTGCCGCGGCTGCTCGTGGTCGGCGGCGCCGGCAGCCTCTACGTCGCGCCGGGCGTGCAGCTGGTCGACACGCCCGAATTTCCGCCGCAGTGGAAGGGCTCGGCCGAAGGCGCGCGGGCGGCGCTCGATCTCCTGCGCGCCGAGAACGCGCTCGACTGGGCACTGCTCAGTCCGTCGGCTTATCTCGTGCCGGGTGAGCGCACGGGCAAGTTCCGGCTCGGCAAGGACGATCTCATCGTCGACGCGAACGGCGACAGCCGCATCTCGGTCGAGGACTACGCGGTCGCGATGATCGACGAGCTGGAAAAGCCGGCGCATTCGCGCGAACGCTTCACGGTCGGATACTGACCGCGACGCGCCCGCCCGAAGCGCGGGGCGGGCGCATGCGAAGACCGATCGGCGACAATCGCAGCCGGCGCCGCGAACGGCGCCGGCTGCGGGAATCGATCGATGGCTTCGGCATTTTTACAACTTGCGTTTGAGCAAGAATCTTCATGTATACGCGTTCGGCAGCGCGAAAGCGCATGGCGCGCGACGGGTGCGCCATGAACGTCGCCGCCGTCAAACGCTGCTGCGCGGCCAAACCCGGCGCGACGTCGCAACGCTCCGGCGAGCCGTGGAACGTGCTCGTCTACAGCGTCGGCGACAAGCGGTTCGCCTATTTCAAGACGAGCGAGCCCGAGCGCTGGCGCTTCAGCGTCAAGGTGACGCCGGATCGCTTCCTTGAACTCACCGACATGCCCGGCGTGAAGCCCGCGCGCTTCATGGGCCGCTTTCGCTGGGTCACGATCGTCGACGTCGCAGCGATGGACGCTGCCTATCTGCGCGAGCTGATCGATTGGTCGTATCGGCATGCGCTGGCGTCGTTGACCAAGGCCAGGCGCGCCCGGGCGCTCGATGCGAACGGCATGACTTGACAAAAAAGAACGACCGTACTATTTATGCGCCATGCCACTCGCCCTAGCCAGCACTCGAGGCGCGCCCCAGACCAAGGGCGAAGCCACGCGCGACCTGATCGTCGGCGCCGCCTACGACATGGCGCGCCAGGACGGCCTCGAAGGCCTGTCGATCGGCACGGTCGCGCAGGCGGTCGGCATGTCCAAAAGCGGCGTGTTCGCGCATTTCGGGTCGCGCGAGGACCTGCAGTTCGCCGTGCTCGAATCGGCGTGCGAACGCTTCGTCGGGTTCGTGATGACGCCGGCGCTCAAGGCGCGGCGCGGCTTGCCGCGTTTGCGCGTGATCATGGCGAACTGGTGCGAGTGGGCGCGCTACACGCAAGGCCATTGCGTGCTGCTCGCCGCCGTCGGCGAATTCGACGGCCGCCCCGGTCCGCTGCGCGAGCGGGTGGTGCAGTATCAGGCGCGCTGGCGTTCGGAGCTGGCGCGCGCGATCCGCATCGCGGTCGAGATCGGCGAACTCGCCGCCGATACCGAGCCCGAGCAATTCGCGTTCGAGATCTACGGCGTCCTGATGGTGCTGCACCACGACGCCGGCCTCTTCGGCTACGACACGGCGCTGGCGCGTGCCGAACGCGCGTACGAACGCCTCGTTGCCTCGTATTCGCCTTGAACTCCGGGAGTTCGATCATGTCCGCGATCACTGCACCCAAAATTAGCACGACCGTTCTAAAAAGCCTCATGCTCGCCTGGCTGCGCGTCAGCTTCGCGATCGAAGGCGCGTTCGCGCCGGAGTCGGCCGCGCGCCGCGGCGCGCGCCTGTTCTGCACGCCGTTCTCGTCGTCGCGTTCGCGCGCGCTGGCCGCGCCGCTCGCCGGCGCGACGGTCGGCGAGATCACGGTCGACGACACGCGCATCGCGACGTATGCGTGGGGCGATCCGGCGACGCAGCCCTATGTGCTTTTCGCGCACGGCTGGTCGAGCTTCGGCACGCGCTTCGCGCCGTGGGTGGAGCCGCTGCGCCGCGCCGGCTATGCGGTGGTCGCGTTCGACCAGCCGGGCCACGGCCGCAGCAGCGGCGCGCGTGCGACCTTGCCCGATTTCACGCGGCACCTGATGGCCGTCGCGCAGCACTTCGGACCGGCCGCCGCGCTGATCGGCCATTCGCTCGGCGGCGCGGCGTCGGCGCTCGCGCTCGCGCGCGGGCTCGACGCGCGGCGCGTCGTGCTGATCGCACCGGCCGCCGACCCGATCGACGCGACGCGGCGCTTCGCACGCGTCGTCGGCATCGCCGAAGACCTGCGCAAGCGGTTCTGCCGCGTGCTCGAAGAAGAGACCGCGATTAGCATCGACAGCCAGCAGGTGCACTTGAACGCGCCGTTCATCGCGCGGCCGGCGCTGATCGTGCACGACCTCGACGACGCGGACGTGCCGTGGGCCGAAGGCGAGCGCTACGCGCGCTACTGGCCCGAGTCGCGGCTGATCACGACGACGGGCCTGGGTCACAACCGCATCGCGCACGACGCGTCGACGATCGACGCCGCGCTGCGCTTTTTGGACGGCGAGACGGTCGGCGATCGCGTGGTGTCGTCGCCGAACCTGCCTTACGGCTGCGCCTGAGCGAAGTCGCTCTCGTCGAGTGCGAGCGCGCCGCCGGTCTTGACGCGATCGATCACGACGAGCGTGCGCAGGTCGCGCACGTGCGCGTTCGCGTACAGGAATTCGCGCTGGAAGCGTTCGTAGTCGGCCATGTCCTTCACGGCGACGTTGAGCACGAAGTCGGCGTCGCCGGTGACGAACCAGCCGTTGAGCACTTCCGGCGCGGCGCGGATCGCGCGCTTGATCGCATCGACGATCTGCCCGTTCTCGCGGTCCATCGTCACGAGTACGAGCATCGTAAGGCCGCGGCCGACGCGCGCGGGGGCGACGACGGCAACGTCCGCCTCGATCACGCCGTCGGCGCGCAGACGCCTGACGCGACGCTGCACCGCGGTCGGCGACAGGTTCACGGCCTGCGCGAGCACCTCGGAGCTGGCGCGGTTGTCGTGCTGCAGAAGATTGAGCAGGCGGGCGTCGGTGCGGTCGAGCGGCTTCATCGGAGCGGTCCGTGCAGGATTGCGGCGTGCGGGCGTCGAAAATGTCGGCGAAAAGGCGCGGCGACTCGCGTAGTTTACGGCCACCGAAACTGTGCGAACGACCGATGGCCGATACCGATTTCGAGATCCTCGACGAACGCTTTCGCCGCTGCGTCAAGCTCAGCGCGCGTGTCGAACGTCTGTACGGCGAGTGCCGCTGGGCCGAAGGTCCGGCGTATTTTCCGGCGCACCGCTCGCTCGTGTGGAGCGACATCCCGAACGACCGCATGCTGCGCTGGGACGAGACGAGCGGCGCCGTCGGCGTATTCCGCGCGCCGTCGAACTATTCGAACGGCAACACGATCGACCGCGAATGGCGTCTCGTCACGGCCGAGCACGGCGGCCGGCGCATCACGCGCACCGAGCACGACGGGTCGATGACCGTCATCGCCGACCGTTGGCAGGGCAAGCGCCTGAACAGCCCGAACGATCTCGTCGTCGCGGCCGACGGCGCGATCTGGTTCACCGATCCGGCCTACGGCATCGATTCGAACTACGAAGGCATACAGGCCGACAGCGAGATCGGCGCGTGCCACGTCTATCGCATCGACCCGGATGGCCGCGTCGAGATCGTCGCCGACGATTTCGTGCGGCCGAACGGCCTCGCGTTTTCGCCGGACGGGCGGCGTCTTTTCGTCGTCGACAGCGGCGCGTCGCACGTGGAAAACGGCCCGCGCCACATTCGCGCGTTCGACGTCGACGGCGCGCGCCTGACCGGCGGCGACGTTTTTGCAACCTGTACGAGTGGATCTTTTGACGGATTCCGCTTCGACGAAGCGGGCCGGCTGTGGGCCGGTGCCGCGGACGGCGTGCACTGCTACGCGCCCGACGGCGCGCTCATCGGCAAGATTCGCGTGCCCGAACGCGTCGCGAACGTGTGCTTCGGCGGCCCGAAGCGCAACCGGCTGTTCATCTGCGCGACGACGTCGCTGTATGCGGTGCTGCTGCCGGTGAACGGCGCGCGCTAGCTGCGCGAGCGTCTTCGGTCGAACCGCCAGGCCACCGGCCGCTCGCGCCGGCCGAGCCGGAGGCCGCAGCTCGAACAAGAGCCGCGCGGCGCTGTCGCCGCGGAAGGTCCGCAGATCGCGTGCGCTTCGACGGCCGCGTCGCGTTCGCGCAGCGCAAGGCGTTCGGCGTCGTCGAGATCCGCCGCGTAGCGTTCGGGCGGTCGCGGTTCGAACAAATGCACGCCGCCGAAGCGCTCGATACGCAGGCCGCTGCGCTACGGGGCTTCGAACGCGTCGCGAAAGATCGCGTCGTCGGGTTCGTTGCGGATGCCGGCGCCTTTCGCGATCGCTTCGACCTCGGCCAGCCCGACCACGGCCTGTCCGTCGAACGTGCCGGTGCCGCCGAGGATCTCCACGCGCACGCGGCGCGCCGTCACGTCGAGAAAGCCGACGTCGGTGCCGAACATCGTGATGCCGCCGGTCGTGCGCGCGTCGAGTTCGACGCCCGCGTCGTCGCGCAGGCTCACGCGCGTCGCGGTGACCGTCAGCGACGCATTCGCCTCGTCGCCGGGGCGCGGCGCGTACAGCCGCACCTTGCGTACGACCACGGGCACCGGAAAGTACAGTTCTACCCATTGTCCGGTCGTCTGGCCTGCCGCGGACGTCCAGTAGCGCCGGATCGCGCCGAGAAACACCTTGCGGTCGACGAGGCCGTCGGTGCGCGCGCCGGCGCGCGTGGAACTCGCCGTCACGGTCGCGCCGGGCGCGAGATTGCTCCACGGTGCCTGCGTGTCGTCCGGCACCGGCATCAGCGTGTGGCCCGCGTGGCAGCCGGTGCATGCGGCGACGACGCCGGCGCGGTCGTAGTTCATGCCGCCGACGTGCGCCGCGCCGTTGCGGCCCGGCGCGCCGGTGCGCGGCACCGTGTAGCGCGCGCCGGGCGCGCCGCGCAGTTGTTCGAACAGCGGCAGGAACGCCGGCGCCTGCGCCGTGACGCGGCCTTCGGGCGACACCGGTGCCTCGCCGACGAGGAGCGGCCAGTCGAGCGTGGCGAAGCTGCCGGGCGACGTGCGCTGATGATCGGCGTAGAAGCGGATCGACGCCGCGCTGCCGACCGCCGGTGCGCTCGGAATGTCGATGTCGACCGCGGCATTCGCGTACACGTTGCGCGCGTCGAACGCGAACGTGCCGTCGCGCGTCAGCGGCGTCGCGCCGGCCGGCGGCAGAAACTGCGGGTAGGGCGCCTGCGCCGGTTGATCGCGGTAGATGTCGGGCGCGAGCGGCGGCGCCGTGCGCGCCGCGAGCACACGCGGCCTCAGCTCGGCCGTGCCCGGCGCGTCGTAGACGAGCTGCGGCGTCGCGCCGGTCGCGGCGATCCACAGGCCGTAGTCCTGCGACGTGTCGTCGGCGCGCGCGAACACCACGCGGCCGTCGGCCAGCGGTTCGGCGTCGGTCGTGTACGGCCCGTTGTATAAATCGGCATTTTGCGGCGTGCCGGCCACGCGCTGCGCGGGATCGGGCCGCGTAACGCCGCTGTGCGCGGTCCACGCCGTCGCGCCGCGGCGATACGCGCGGATGCCGCCGAAGCCGGCCGCGCGCGTCGCGTCGAGGCTCGGATAGTAGTTCGCGTAGTAGACGCCGTTCGCCGCGAACGCGCCGCCGTAGGCGAAGCCGTCCGAATCCGAATCGGGTTTGCCGCCGAACAGCGTCAGCTCGGCGCCGTCGGGATTCACGCCGGCGAGCTGCCACGTATTGCGCGCGCCGCGGCCGGGCGCGGCGACGTTGTCGGCCGGCAGTGTGGAAAGACCAAGGTGCCTGATCCAGCCGAGCGCCGGTTGCGCGGCGTCGGCCGGCAGGCTGTCCATCGCGTCGCTGGGCAGCCGCACGTTGCGCCACCAGCGCGCGAAGACCACGCGGCCGCTGACCGGATCGACCTGCGGCCGGTCGGCGCCGCCGCGTTCGCTGGTGATGCGATGCAGGCGTCCGCCGTTCGCGTCGACGACCCAAAGGTTCGACGCGCGCACGTCGGCGAACTGCGCGAACGCGGGCCAGCGCGTCGAGGCGAACACGATGCGGCCGTCGGGCAGGAATGCCGGGTCGTAGTCGTCGTACGGCCACGGCGCGCTGCCGGCGCCGAACTGCGAATAGTCGGCGGCGACGTCGGTGAAGGTGAGCTGGCGCAGGTTCGCGCCGTTCGCGTCGACGACGTACAGGCGCCAGCCGCCGACGGTCTGTCGCGGCGCGCCCGGCCAGTCGCCGGCGGCGAGGCCCGCGAACACGACGCGCGCGCCGTCCCAAGACACGCTCGGCGCGTTGACGTCGATCAGCCGGAACGGCGGCGTCGCCGCGTTGCCGTCGACGAGCACGCGGATCGTGCCGTTCGACTCGCGCACGAGCAGGCGGCCCGGCGCCGCGGGACGCACGCGCGAATGCGGGCCGGCGCCGGCGAGATCGCCGGCCGGCCATGCGTCGTTGCCGTCGGCGTTGATGCGCCGCTCGACGAACACGAGCGGCGGCACGCTCTGCGCCGCCGCGTCCGGCGGCAGGCACAGGGCGAGAATGAGGGTGATGAACGCAAAAAGGTGCGGCCGGACGGCCGCACCGAACGACGCAAGAATGATTTTTTGTGGACAGTGCATCATCGCGGAGCGGTTCCGCGGCGTCGCCGCCGCGGAACCGCCGTCGGTCAGAACGCGGCGCCGCGACGGCGACGCAGCGCGAGCAGCATGAGGCCGCCGAGCATCAGCGCGAGCGCCGTGCCCGAGAGCATCGGCACGGCCTGCGAGCCGAGCGTGATCACGGTCGGATCGCCGCTCGTGCTCGGGTCGCCGTTCGGGGCCGGGTCGGTGCCGTCGTGCGACGCGTCGCCGACCGGAACGCCGCCGACGAGACCGCTGCCGGTCACCTGGTTGCTGTAGCTCGTACCCGGCTGGAACTGCACCGACAGCACGATGCGGATCGTCGTCGACGCGCCGGCCGCGAGCGTGTCGGTGCCCGCGAGCAGCGTCGTCGCGGCGCGACCGTCGAACGCCGGGTTCAGCGTCAGCGTCGGCGCCGTCACGCTCGTGACGCTCCAGTTGGCGCCCGCGCCGAACGCGGCGACGAGGTTTTCGGTCACCTGCAGTGCCGTGACGTCCTGCGTCGAGTAGTTGCGCACGAGGATGACGTACGCGAGTTCCGCGCGGCCCGTCGCGGCGCCGCCGCCGTAGCCGCCCGGTTCGGAGACCGACAGCACCTGCGCCGCCTTCGCGACGCCGAGCACCGCCGCGCCGTTGCCGACCGTGATCACGGCCGGATCGGCGTCGTCTTCGTCGCCGGCCGGATCGCCGTCGCCCGGCGTGCCGCTGCCGTTGCCGCCGGTCGCGTCGTCGGACGGCGTGTTCGGACTGCCGCCCGCGTCGTTGCCCGGATCGTTGTCCGGCGTCGAGTCGACGTCGGTCGGCGGCGTGTTCGACGGATCGGTATCGTCGTCGGCCGAACCGATTTCCGCGCGGTTGACGAGCGGCGAGGCCGCGCCGGCCTCGAGGCGCAGCACGATCGTGACGGTCGTCGACGCGCCCGCGGCGAGCGGACCTGCGATCGTGCGCGTGGCCAGGGTCGGCGACACGCTCGTCCAGTTCGTCTCGGTCGGGCTCAGCGCGAAGCCGGCCGGGATGTAGTCGTTGACGACGATGTTCGACGCCGCGATGCCGCCCTGGTTGATCACGGCGATGTCGAACGACACGTCCTGGCCCGCGATGAACGGACCGGCCTGGCCGGCGCTCACGCGCTTGGTCAGGGCGAGGTCGAAGTTGCCGAGCAGGCCGAAGTCGACGGTCTGGTTGCCGTTCGTGCCGTCGCCGTCGTTCTGCGGTTCGCCGCCGACCGTGAGCGTGACCGGGCCCGAGCGGATCGTCGTGCCGTTGCCCGTGCCGTTGTCGTTGTTGTCGACGTCGTCGTCCGGATCGCCCGCGGGTTCACACGTACCGTTTGGCGCATACGGGAAACCGCTGCACGTGCTGCCGAGCCAGCCGAACGGCGGCGTGATCTCGACGATGTACGTGTCGGGATCGAGATTGACGAACGCGTAGTTGCCGTTCGGATCGGTGCTCGTCGTGGCCACCGGCGCGCCGTCCGGCGTACCGTTGTCGTCGCTGTCGCGATACAGCACGACGGCGACGGACGGAATGCCCGGCTCGCCCGGATCGACCGTGCCGTTGTTGTTGCGGTCGTTCCACACGAGGTTGCCGAGCGAGAGCACGCCGGCGCCGAGGTTGACCGGATAGTCTTCGACTTCGCCGTCCGGCTGCGCGCCGGTCGGCGAGCAGGTACCCGACGTCTGCACGCGGAATCGCGCGTAGCTCGACGACGCGGCGGTGTTCGGCACCGCGCCGAACGCGAGCGTCACGATCTGGTTCGCGGCACCGGCGGGCAGCGAGGCCTGTGCGCTTTCGCCGGCGTCGGCGAAGTCGCCGTCGCCGTTGTAGTCGATGAAGCCGCACACCGTGGCGCCGCCCGTGCCGCCGTTCGTCGCGTTCACGCGCACGTTCGGTGCGACGCCGCGCGACAGCGCGAGGTCGGCCGTGTTGACGCCGTCCTCGTCGTCGGGCGAGCCGTTCGCATCGTCCGCGCTCGCCGCGACGGACGGCTGCCCGTCGGCTTCCGCATCGACGCCGGCGCCCATGTACAGGGTCGGCACGATCGTGTGGCGCGCGCCGTCGTCGGCTTCGAGCGTCGCGTAGTTGCCCGTGCCGACGCCCGCGCCCGTGTCGGGCAGGTCGCCGAAGTCGAGCGCCTCGCCGGCGACCGTGTAGTCCTCGACTTCGCCGTTCGGCGCAAGGCCGGTGGGCGAGCACGCGCCGGTGTCGGTCGACAGACGGAAGCGCGCGTAGCCGCTGGCGGCGACGTTCGACGGCACCGCGCCGAACGCGAGCGTGAACGTCGCGTTGTTGCTGCCGGTCGGCACCGCGATGCTTGCGGTTTCGCCGGCATCGGCGAAGTCGCCGTCGCCGTTGTAGTCGACGAATCCGCACAGCTGCGCGGCGGAGCCGGTGGTGTTCGTCGCGGCCACGCGCACGTTCGCCGGACGGCCGGCGCGGAACGCGAGGTCGGCGATCGTCACGCCGTCTTCGTCGTCCGGTGCGCCGGTCGTGTCGTCGCCGTTCGCGCCGAGGTTCGGCTGGCCGTCGCCTTCGCCGTCGACCGCGGCGCCGATGCGCAGACCCGCGACGATCGGATGGCGCGGACCGTTGTCGGCCGCGAGCGTCGCGTAGTTCTGGCTGCCGGTGCCGGCGCCCGGGTCGGGCAGGTCGCCGAAGTCCATCTGGCCGATCGCAACCGGGTAATCTTCCACTTCGCCACTGGTGGACGCGCCGGTCGGGCTGCAGGCCGCGCCGTCGGTCGACAGGCGGAAGCGCGCGTAGGTGCTCGCCGCAGCGCCGGCCGGCACGGTACCGAAGTTCAGCATGAACGTGGCCGCGTTCGATCCGTTCGGCACGGCGATCGACGCGCTTTCGCCGGCATCGGCGAAGTCGCCGTCGCCGTTGAAGTCGACGAAGCCGCAGATCTGGCCGGCGGCGCCGGTCGTGTTCGTCGCGACGACCGGCACGTTGGCCGGCGTGCCGGAAATCAGCGCGAGCGCGGCGGTGTTGACGCCGTCCTCGTCGTCCGGCGTGCCGGCGTTGTCGTCGCCGTTCGCGCCGGCGTTCGGCTGGCCGTCGGCTTCCGGATCGACCACCGCGCCCATGAACAGGCCCGGGACGATCGTGTGGCGCGCGCCGTTGTCGCTTTCGAGCGTCGCGTAGTTGCCCGGGCCCGCGCCCGCGCCCGTGTCGGGCAGGTCGCCGAAGTCGAGCGCGGCGATGCCGACCGGATAGTCCTCGACTTCGCCGTCGGTCGACGGCCCGCTCGCGCTGCACGCGGCGGTGTCGGTTGACAGGCGGAAGCGCGCGTACGTGTTCGCGGCCGAACCGGCCGGCGGCGCGCCGAACGTCAGCGTGATCGTGCCCGCGTTCGTGCCGTTCGGCACCGGCGCGCTCGTCGCTTCGCCGGCATCGGCGAAGTCGCCGTCGCCGTTGAAGTCGACGAATCCGCACAGCTGCGCGGCCGTGCCGGTGGTGTTCGTCGCGGTGGCGCGTATCGTCGCCGCGCGGCCCACGCGCAGCGAGAGGTCGGCGACGGTGATGCCGTCTTCGTCGTCGGGCGCGCCGTTCGTGTCGTCGCCGGTCGCGCCGGCGTTCGGCTGGCCGTCGGCTTCCGCGTCGACCGTCGCGCCGAGGAAAAGACCCGGCACGATGCCGTGCACCGCGCCGTTGTCGGCCGCGAGCGTCGCGTAGTTGCCCGGGCCCGTGCCCGCACCCGTGTCGGGCAGATCGCCGTAGTCGACCGTGCCGAAGCCGAAGTCGATCGTGTGGTTGCTGACGCCGGGGCCGACGAGCGTGACGCTCGCACCGACGGTCACGCCGGCGACGGCCACGGCGACGCCGTCGGAGTCGCGCAGGTCGCCGTCGGTCGGGCCGCCGTTGTCGGCGACGGTCGCGCGCATGCCCGCGAGCGGGCCGCCGGCATTGAAGTTCGCCGCGACGATGCCGACGGTGTACGTGCCGGTGGTCGCGGTCGGGCCGGTCACGGCGTTGTCGTTCGGGTTCGCGTCGGCCGCGCCTTGTGCAAACGTGAAATAGTACTCGCCGGCCGCGTTCGTCGTCGCGGTCGCGATCGACGCGCCGCCGGCGTCGTACAGGTTCACGACGACGTTCGCGATCGGCGGTTCGCCCGGATCCATCACGCCGTTGAAGTTCGAATCGCGCCAGACGAAGTTGCCGACTTCGAGCGGCGCCTGCGCGCACAGCGCGTTCATGTCGCCGAGGCCGTTCGCCTTGGAGAAGCCGACCGCGCCGGTCTGGAACACTTCGAACGCGCGCGAGGCGGCCGGATTCGCCGGATCGAGATTGGTGTACCAGCGCAGGCCGCCGGAATTGAAGCGGAACGGGTCCATGATCGTCGAGGCGATCTGCGGAAAGCCCGGGATCTGGATCAGCGCGCCCTGCGCGTTCTCGTCGTGACGGCCGTTGTAGTCGGGCGGCGTGTCGTTGATGAAGAACGGCGGGGTGGTGTTGGAATAGTGATCGAGCGGATAGAACTCGCCGCCGCGCGTATTGCCGCCCGAGGCCGGGCCGCGCGCCTGGTTCGTCGCCGTGCCGGCCGCCCCGGTGACGCCGCCGCAGCTGCCGTTCGCTTCGAGATTCCAGCCGCCCGCGCCGTTGGAGCACGCGCGCAGGATTTCGCCGCCGGTGATGCCGCGGATCGTGCCGACGTTGCCGGTGCCGGTCTGGTCGCCGTGACGGTCGCGGAAGCCGAGCACCATGTCGGCGCCGTCGAACGCGAGGTCGGACAGCATCGGTTCGGGCCAGACGGACGCGGCGTTCTGCGCCGACGTCCACGGGCGCCACATATCGTCGCCGGTCGGATCGTTGATCGCGTCGTCGTTGCCCGCCGCGCGCGGATAGTTCAGCGCGAACTCGAGCGCCGGCGTCGCACCGAACGTGCCGGCCGTGACGTCGTACGCGTAGACGTAGGCGCGCAGGTTCGCAGCGACGTTGGTCGACTGCGCCGAGCACACGCCGCCGACGTAGAGCACGCCGTTGCGATACTCGAGGCCGAACGGCCGCGCGTCGCCCGCGTCCGCGCACGGATGCGGGATCGCGATGCGCGCGATCGTCGCCGAGGTGAGCGCGCCCGACGTGGGAATCGTATACAGCTGGCGATCGGCCATGTTGACGGCGTAGAGCTGCGTGCCGAGATCGTTCAGTTCGATGTCGCCGAGCGAGCTCTTGCCGACCTGGTCCCAGGTCTGGTCGCCGCCGGCGCCGCCTTCGTAGTTGCCGCGGACCGTGTCGGTGCCGGCGGTCGCCGGGCCGAACACGGTGTTGAGATCGACGTAGACGGCCGGCGTGCCCGGCGCGCCGCTCGACACGGCGTCGATGCGGTAGATCGCGCCGGTGCCGGCCGGGCCGAAGCCCGCGTGGCGCTTGTGGAACGCGCCGACGTACAGGCGATCGGTCGCGCGATTGAACGCGAGGCCGTAGACCGTGCCGACTTCCGGGAAGCCCGCGACGCCGACCATGCCGGCCGGCTGCGGCGTGCCGGTCGAACCGGTCAGCGACGCCGCGAGGCGCATCACGGCGTCGACCGACGCGTTCTGCGGCGCCTGCGGATCGCCGAACGCCTGCGCGGCGATGCCGATCGGCGGATCGTTCTGGCAGTACTGCGCGGCCGAGGTCAGCGCGACTTCGAGATTCGTCGTGCCGTCGGGCGCGAACTGCACCGTCGAGCCGGCCTGCGTCGCGACGGTGGCGCCGGACGACGCGCGCGCGTGGAAGCTCGGCTGCAGATCGGCCGGCCAGCCGGTGAACTCGATGCGCAGCGCGCCTGCGCCGCAGCCCGTCGTCGTGAGCGAGTAGGCGCCGGTCGCGCCGGTCGTCGCGGCGACGCCGCAGGCGCCGGCCGCGTTGTAGGCGCGGACGGAGACGCCCGCCACGCCGCGGTCGGCCGCCGCCGCGGGTCCGCCCGCGTCGCGCGTGCCGTTCGCGTTGTAGTCGTGGAAAACCGTACCCGTCACGGCCGCATTCGCTGCGGGAGCGAGGCCGAATCCGAGCAACAAGAGGGTGCACGCGGCTTGTCGGCCGCGCCTTATCGGTAGCTGCATTGTCGTATCCCCTATTTCATGAAGCCGGGTACGCGCATTCCCCCCGCCGGCAACGCGGCGACCCCGGGCCTGTTGGCGAGCCGTCCGTGAAACGATCCGACCGGACGCCCGCGAGCATAGGTCGAGCGAGCGTCGACCCGTGCCGTATTTTTGTTAACTATTTATACTTTCTTTTGTCTCCTAGTTAAAAAAAGTATCAGTGTAATGTTGTGTAACGATTCGCGGCTCGTAGCCGTCGCCGAATACGCGATCGGGGTCGCGCGGACCCGGCACGAGACTGGCGAACGCGAGCGACGGCGCATCGGCCGATGCGGCGAGCAAGGCTCGCGCCGTGCCGTCGACGGGCGCCGCGTCGGCCACGAACGAGTAGCGCGCGAGCGTGCCCCAGTCGAGCGTGCGAGAGCCCGAGAGCCAGCGCGCATCGGCCGCGTCGCGAGAAACGGTCCAGTCGTCGCCGATATCGAGATTGCCGTCGTCGAATTCGGGCGACGTCGCCGCGACGTCGGCCGCGAGCGGTATCGCGAAGCCGGCGATGCCGGCGTTCGACACGACGCGCAAGTTCGGTTCCGCGCCCGCGGTCTGCGACCGCGCGAACGTGAAGTTCATCAGCGCGTAGTCGTAGCGCCACCGGCCGCCGCCGAGCGCCCGCACGCGCGTCGCCAGGCGCAGGCGGCCGAGGGCGTCGTCGACGGTCGCGACGCGCGCGAGCGGGTCGACGGCCGGGTCGGCCCAGGCGGCGAGCGCGGCGCCGCGGCGGAACGCCGTGCCGGCCGCCGGCTGCGCGGTCCAGGCGCCGTTCCAGCCCGGCACCATTTCGATAAAACCCATCGAATTATCGATGTTCACATCGTCGCGAACGAGATACCACGCCTCGAACAGCCAGCGCGAACCGGGATGCGCCGCGGCGTCGATCTGCGATTCGCGCACCGCGAGGCGATGGCTCCAGCGCGTGTTGCCGGTGGCGTCCTTGACGCCGTCGCAGCCGCCGAGGTCGGGGTTCGGCGCGACCACTTCGTCGTCGTCGATCGCGCCGCAGCGGCCCCATTGCACCGTGGCCGGCACGACTTCGCTGCGCGGCCCGAACACGTTGTTGTTGTCGTTGTTGTTGGTCGAGTAGACGTCGGCGCAGCCGCGGCCGAGCACTTGCGAGTCGGCGCAGGCGCAGTCGATGTTCAGCGCGACGAACGCGTGCTTGACGCCCGAGCGGCCGATCTGCGCGATGCGGCCGTCGGCGTCGAGGCGGTACAGGTTCCACACGAGCAGCGGGTGCTGGTCGTTGCCGTAGGGCGGCCGGTCGGGCGAAAACTTCGCGTTCCACGGCAGGTCGGCCGAACACGGATCGGCGGCGGTGCAGGGCAGGCCGCCGTTGTCGTCGTCGGCGTTCGACAGTTCGGCGCCCGGCGCGAACACGACCGCCGAGTCGATGCCGCCGGGGCCGTCGCAGGTGCACGCGGCGCCTTCACAGCCGGGTTCGCCGCAGCGCATCGCCTGCACGGAGATGCCGTCGAGCGCGAGGTCGGCGACGTACGCGCCGCCGCCGCTGCCGGGCCAGTTCGGCACGGCGCACGACGACGCGCCCGGTACGGCAGGGGGCGTCGCCCGCAGCAGCGCCTGCGCGTCGGCGATCGCGGTTCCGTCGGGCAGGCGAACGTCCATCGCGTCGATGCGCAGGGTCGCGCCGCCGTCCGGCAGTGCGGCCATCACGGCATCGGCGGTCAGCGCGACGCGGCCGTCGGCGCCGACGAAGTCGATGAGGGTGGAACCGGCGCGCGGACGCAGGCGCAGCGAAGCGAGATCGATGCGCGGAGCGCCTTGCGCGTCGACGATCCGGAAGCCGCGAGCGGCGACGAACTCGCCGTCGTGCCACGCGGCGACGCTCGCGCCGCCGACGGTGTAGCGCACGCCGGTTCGTGCGACGAGATCGGAGGACAGCGTGTCGCCGTTCAACGCGCGGCCGTCGGCGGACTGCACGGCGAGGCCGAGCTGGGCGAGAAGGTCGACGTTGAAACGCAACTGCAACGTGCCGTCGCCGGCGGTCGCGAGCGTGGCGGCATTCCATAGCGGTGTCGCCGCTGTCGCGGTCGTGGCCAAGCCCGCGAGCGCTGTGCCGAGCGCCGCGGCGCGCAATGCACGGCGTAGCCGGCACGCGTTGCTGCGAGGCGGAAGGCGGTCGACGGCCGGCATGCGGTTGGGCTCCTCACTAAGGTGCATGCAGGTCCGACACCTGACATACGGCTGCGTATTTCAGCGGAGTATAGCGAGAGAAAATGTCCCGGAGCCACGCGCAACGATCGATGACGGAAGTTAACAAGTCGCCGCAAACCGGCCCGGAGCCACGGGAAAGTTGCGGAACGTGCGGGCGGGGCGGCGCTTGCTCCGGGCAGGCGATTTGTGTTTTTCTATACTTATTGCCAGCAGACCAGGAACCCGCCATGCCCGTGGAAACCGCCGCCGACGGACGCCGCAGCGTCCACGCGCAGATCGACGTCGACGCCGCCCCGGAGGTCGCATGGGCCGCCGTTGCAACCGGCCCCGGCATTTCGGCGTGGTTCGTGCCGACCGACCTCGACGGGCGCACGGGCGGCCAGGCCGTGTCGCACTTCGTGCCGGACGGCAGCATGGATTCGATCGCGACGATCGCCGTGTGGGAACCGCCGGTGCGTTTCGTCGCGGGAACGCACGAGGAAGCCGGCGCGATCGAGACCGAGTGGCGGGTCGATGCGCTCGACGCGGGCCGCAGCTGCGTGCGCGTGACGCATACGTGGCGCGCGCCGGACGATTGCCATGACGCGCAGTTCGAAGGCTATGCGCACGGTTGGCCGTTGTTCTTCCGGATCCTCGCGCTGTACCTCAGGCATTGGCCGGGGCGGCGCTGCGCGGCGTTCCAGGCGACGGGCGTCGCCGACGAACCGGCCGAGCACGCGTGGGCGGCGTTCGCGGGGCCGCTGTGCCTGTTCGGCGTCGAGGCGGGCGATGCGGTCGAGACGCCCGACGGCGAGGCGCCGCTGGCGGGGATCGTCGAAACGGCGGGCGAGAGCGAACTCCTGGTGAGGCTCGACAAGCCGGCGCCGGGGCTGGCGCATCTCACGGCATATGCCATGAGTGGAAAGGTGTATCTGACGGCGCGGTTCTATCTGTATGGCGATGGTGCAGCATCCGCGGCGGCGAGCGCGCAGGCGGCGTGGCAGGCGTGGATCGCGGAGCGGTTCGCGGCGACGGGCGGGTAGGCCGGCGGGGTTGCGTCTTCCCGAGGACAAGAATATGATGATCGTCATATGAAAAGATCGTCTCCCGGCGCCAAGGAAGCGACGCACGACCGAATCGTCGAGGCCGCCGCGCGCGCCATCCGGCGCAGCGGCTACAACGGCACGGGCGTTGCCGACATCATGAAGGCCGCCGGGCTGACCCACGGCGGCTTCTATGCCCACTTCGAGTCGCGCGAAGCGATGCTGGCCGAAGCCGCCGACCGCGCGGGCCGGGAAAGCGTAGAACTGATGGAGCGCATCGCCGCCGTGACGCCGCCGGACCAGGCGCTGCAGCGGATGGCGCAGGCGTATCTCTCGAAGGAACACCTGGAGAGCATTGAGACCGGCTGTGCGACGGCCGCCCTTGGCTCGGAGATGCCGCGGCAGGTGCCCGCGGTGCGACGCGCCGCCACGCGCCGCATCAAGGAAATGATCGATCTCGTTTCCCGGCAGATGCCCGACTGGGGGCAACCGAGTGCGCACGAACGTGCGCTTGCGACCGTGTCCGTGATGGTCGGCGCACTCATTCTCGCGCGCGCCGTCGACGATCCGCGGCTTTCCGACGCGTTGCGCGAAGCGGCGCTGAAGCAACTGTCCGTTCCCGCGAACTGAGGTTCATCTCTACGACTTTCCCCGTTTGCCGACTGAAAATATGATGATCGTCATATGCGCGGGCACGAATGCAACCGCGATCCCACCCGGTTCATCCCGCGTTGATGCATCGCCGCACCGCACGGCCGACGCGGCCGGCACCCGAAGCGGGCGCGGCAAACGTACACACTTATATCATTTCTTAAAATGGACAATGACGCCATGAAAGCCTTCATCCTCGATCGCTACGGAAAAACCGGCAGTACACGGATCGGCGAAATGCCGGAGCCGGAACCGGGGGACGACGATGTCCTCGTCCAGGTCCACGCCGCCGGCGTCAACGCGCTGGATTCCAAGATTCGCAACGGCGAGTTCAAGCTCCTGCTGCCCTATCGCCTCCCGGCCGTCCTCGGCAACGACGTGGCGGGCGTCGTGACTCGCGTCGGATCTCGGGTGCGGCGATTCAAGCCAGGCGACGAGGTCTATGCGCGACCGGAAACGGCGCGAATGGGCGCGTTCGCCGAGCGCATCGCGATGAACGAGTCCGCGGTGGCGATCAAGCCGGCGACGCTCGACATGGAGCAGGCGGCGTCGCTCCCGCTGGTCGCGCTGACGGCCTGGCAGGCGCTGGTGGACCGGGCGAACCTGAGCAAGGGACAGAAGGTACTCGTCCATGCCGGTTCCGGGGGCGTCGGCACCGTGGCCATTCAACTGGCCAAACATCTCGGCGCGTTCGTGGCCACGACGACGAGCACGGTCAACGTCGAGTGGGTGAGAAGCCTCGGTGCGGACGTGGTCGTCGACTATCGCAAGGAAGATTTCGCGGCGTCGCTGCGCGACTACGACGTGGTGCTGAACAGCCTCGGCACGGACGTGCTCGAAAAATCGCTGCGCGTGCTCAGGCCCGGCGGAAAACTGATTTCGATCTCCGGCCCGCCCGATCCGGATTTCGCGAAGGACATCGGTGCGTCATGGATTCTGCGCCAGGTCATGCGCGTGCTGAGCCGGCGCATCCGAAAGCAGGCCATGCGCCGAGGCGTGAGCTATTCGTTTCTCTTCATGAAGGAGAATGGAGAGCAGTTGCGGAAGATCGCCGCGCTGGTCGATGCCGGGATCGTCCGGCCCGTAGTGGACCGGGTCTTCGGCCTCGATGCGGCGGGCGAGGCCATGGCCTATGTCGATCAGGGGCGCGCGAAAGGCAAGGTCGTCGTCAAGGTTCGGTAGTGCGCGTGCGTGACCGGCGCGCACCGTGCGCCTCGAACACGGCGATCGCCTCGTCGGCCTGCTGCTCGTACAGATAGTCGAGCGCGGTGCGGCCCGTGTCGTCCGACAGATTCGGATCGGCGCCGAGTTTCATCAGGCCTTCGAGGAACTCGAGATCCGTCGTGCGAAAGTCGACGCAGCGCTGCAGCAGGAAGCTGCGGCCATTTTCCACGCGGTGATTGAGATCGCCGCCGCGCGCGACGAGCCAGGGCAGGTATTCCAGTGCCTTGTCGGGACGATCCAGATCGGCGACTTGCGTGAGCACGGTATGGCCGTCGCGCGTCGAGCGATCGGGATCCGCGCCGGCGTCGAGCAATACTTTCACGATGTCGTCGTGGAAATTGGCGGCAGCCGCAACCAGCACGGGCCGGCCGTCGCGCTCGGCGTTCGGACTCGCGCCGCGTTCGAGCAAGCCGCGCACGCGAACGGGGTCGGCCTCGACGCTCTGCGCCTGCGCATACAGCGCCGCGTCGCGTTCGGCCTGCGTCATCGGCAGCGCCGGATGATCGAAACGCATGGCCGGCGTGACCGGCGGGGTGCCGGCCGCGCAGACCACGCGCCCGCGCGCGCCGCGCGCGACGAGCCATTCGGTCGCGACGGCATCCTGGCGTTCGGCGGCGTCGCACAGCGCCTGGTCGAAATCCTGCGGCAGCCACGGCAGCGTGCGCAGCGTGTTGAACGCGGGCGACGAGAAGTCGTTCGCCTTCACCCAACCTTCGAGGCCGCGCGCGAACGCCATGACGCTGATCGCGCAGAAACCCGCGAGGACGACCGCGAGACTCGCCTGTTGCAAGAGGTCGACGACGAGGCCCGTGACGCCGGGACGCGGATCGTCGCCGCTGAAGCCGGAACCGCGCGCGGACCCGAGTCGAAGCAGCATGCGATACAGCAGCGTGACGACGCCGAACACGGTGATCGCGAAGAACAATGGCGACACCAACAGCAGCATGCCGCGCGGATAGACGAAGAACGATGCGAATACCGCGACCGCGATGCCGGTGCCGATGCGCAGCGCCAACGGGCTCACGCGCCGCTTGCCGTCGGATTCGACGCGCCGCTTGCGCTCGCGCGGTCGCGTTCCGGATACCGGCACGATCGCCGCGCAGCACAGCAGCACGGCCGAGCCGAAGAACGCCACCGCGAGCGGTATCAGCCAGAAGCCGTTGAACGAGAACTCCATGGCTTCGCGCGGCGCGGCGCGCGAGAGCTTGAGCTGCGTGTCCGAGCCGACGTCGCGGTTTCTCTGCGCCGAGCTGCCGACGAAAATCTCATGACGCCGCATCTGGCCGGCATCGACCGGCCAGTCGTCCGGAACGCGATAGGTCACGAAGGCCTGCCACTGCGGTCCGCGCCGTGCCGGCCGCGCGATGCGCTCGCGATCGTACTGGCCGACCACGGTCGTGCCGTGCAGAAACGACAGACGGGTCGAGATCATGCCGGCGAGAACCCAGCCGAGCAAGATCGCGGCGGCGATCGGCAGGAGGCTGCGCAGGGCGACGGCGGCGGGGTAACGGTTGATGGCGCGGCTCCGGGACGGGTTCCGGAGCTAAACGATGGACCGCGCAAAAGTGGAACATGGCGGATCGGTGCCGGCGAGAAACGACAGGGTGGGATCGAAACGCGTCGTTTCTCCAGCGGCATCGATCGTCGAAGCCGGGAACGGGCGTTGTGCGGTTGTCGCTTTTTGATCGTCATCCCGGCGCAAGGACGAACTTTCCGCAAGAAATGGAAAAGAAGAAACCTCCAGGGCGATCACTGGGGGGCACACGATTCGTCCGGCTACGGATACGGCGAACGGCGTTGCGGAGCGAGGCTCCGCAACGCCGGCATGCGTTCCTACGGCTCGAACCCGTCCGCGAAAATCGCCTCGCGCACGCGAATGCGCCACGGCTCGCGACCGTGCAGATAGTCGTCGGCGATTACATAGATCGCGTCGCTCGTGCGGCCGAGGAATTCGATCGAAGCGCCGCGCGCCGTCTGACCGAGCGCCGCGATCGGCGCGATGTCCGTGCCTTCCCGGTCCATCGCGCAGATCATCGAGCCGGTGCTCGTCGAGCACCCGAAAATCGTCGCCGCGTCGTCGACGCTGGCGAACAACCGCGTGTCGGTCGTCGTCAAACCCGGGTGCTGCGACGATACCGCGTGCGTTCCGGCCTGCGTGCCGTCGCTGACGTAGAATCCGGCCGGGGGATAGCAACAGGTTTTGAAGTGGATGCGGTCGCCGACGATGCTCAACGCGATGCGCTCGATGCGTTCGAGCTGAATTCGCTCGGTGCCGGCGATCGTTCCGTCGCTGCGCCAGACGCCGCCGAACCAGCCGCTTGAGGTACCGAAGACGAACGCGTCGCCGAAACGTTCGAATCGTGCGTCGAAGATACCGCTCGGGTCCAGCGGCACGACCGGCGCCGTGCCGGCGATCGTGCCGTCGGTGGCATACAGCGAACAGCCGTCGGGCGCCCTGCAGCCGGCAAAGTAGAGTTTTCCCTTGTGCACGATCGACGCCGCGTGCGTCGCCGAGGTGGCCACGGTGTCGCCGGACGACAGCCGGAACGTGCCGGGCGCGGTGCCGTCGCTGCGCCAGATTTCGTTCGCGTACGGCAGAAACAGGATCGCCGCGCCGCCGACATCGCCGATCGCGGCGACGTTGTCGTCGGGCTGCGACGGATTGGCGATCGACACGCCACCGATCTCGAACGGCGCGACGGCTTGCGGCGTCAGCGCGCACAGCGTCATCGTCGCGAGCGAGCCGCCGCAGTCGAACAACGTCACGTCGCCGTGCGTGACGAACTCGCTCGTCGAGCTGTACGTGGTGCCGGCGGACGTCGCGCCGGACAGCTGCGCGTCGGTGCGATACAGGTGCGTCAGGCCGGCCGCGTCGCGCGCCTTGACCACGATGCTGCCGCCGTTTGCGGCAATGGAGTAGGGAATCGCGCCGCCCAGCGCTGCCGACGGCAGCGGCCACGTGCCCTGCGCCGTTCCGTCGGTGCGCCACAGCGTGTTGCGCGCATCGTCGAATGCGGTGTTGTAGACGAGCACGTCGCCGACGGCGACCGACCTTGCCGATGCCGCGAGCGGGCCGAAGCCGTTCGCCGTGTCGGGCCACAGCGCATGCAACGGGTGCGTGCCGGCGTCGGTGCCGTCGCTGATCCACACTTCCTCATCGTCGGTGCCGGCGCCGATCGCGTTGTCGCCGAGCGTTGCCGTGAGGGTGCGTGTCAGCGCGCCGCCGGATTGAATCGTCGCGATCGCACCGGTCGTGGCGTCGATGCGCGTCGCCAGCGGCGACGTCATGACAATCACCGTATCGCCTTGCACATACGACGCGCCGCGGATGCCGGCGTCGCCGGGCGGTGCGGTATGAATGGCGGCGAGCGTCGCGCTGCCGTTGCCGAGGTAGACCGACGACGACTGGTCGCTGTGGTCGACGAGCGCGAGCACGGCGCTGCGCGTTGCCACGAGCGACCCCGCGGTGGCCGGCACATCGAGCACCACCGACGGATTGGCAAGGTCGGTCGGCGCGTAGCGGCGAATGCGAAAGTTCGCGCCGCGCGTAGCCACGTACAGATTTCCACTCATGGCGGCGATCGACACCGGCGCTTCGTCGGCGAACCGCACGATCTCGGCCGAACCCTGCGCGGTGCCGTCGCTGGCCCACAGCGCCGAGCCGCCGCCCGGCACTTCGGCCAGGAAATGGCAACGGCCGCCGGCGGCGGCGCTCCAGGTGGCGCCGGGCAGCGTCGCGATGATCGCGCTGCCGGCGAGGGTGCCGTCGTTGCGGACCAGCGCATACGACGGGCCGGCCGTGTAGAGAGTGCCGGCGGCCGTCGCGCAGTCGACGCCCATGCGCTCGGGCAGCGTGAAGCCGTGCGCGGCGTCCTGCCGATACGTGCCTTCGGGCGTGCCGTCCGTTACCCAGACCGCCTGGCTGAAGAAAGAATCCGATGCGATCAGCAGCCGCCCGCCGACCTGGGTCATGGCGCGCCTGGGCATCAGGCCGATGTTGAAACTGTCGGGCGGCGTCAGCGCGACGGCCGTTCCGCCGGTGTAGGCCCACAGCCGGTTTTGGGCGGTGACGATCAGTCGATCGCCGAGCCGGTCGATCGCGGTGGGCGGAGGATCGACGCTCGCCCGACCCGGCACCAGGTCGAGTTCGAGCCGCAGCCCGCCGGGCGTGCCGTCCGTCGAATACAGTTCGCGGCCGGTCTGGGGTGTCCACGCGTAGAAGTACACGCGGTCGCCGATGCGCCGGAATCCGCCCGGGTTGGAGCCGTATTCGTCGGGCGCGGTGTTCGTGTCCTTGACCATCGACACTTCAAGCGGCGGCAGCGCTTGTGCGTTCGCGGCGCTGGCGCCGGCGACAAGGGCGGTGCACAGGAGAAGAAGACGCATCGGCTTTCCGTAGAGACGCGGAGTTGGCATTGCGCGGTGCCGATGGTTCCGGTGTCGGGCAACGCGCGTGGGATGAGCAATGGGTGTGACGGGGGGCGAGGCGGGTTCCCCCAAACGCGTGCGGATGGCGCGGGCGGTCAGGCAGGTACGAGTGACGCTTTGCGCGTCGTACCGGCGCGAGGTTCAAACACGCGCAGGGTTTCGCGGTTCTCTCGACGAGCGTTCCAACCAACGGCCGAACCGGCAAGACCCGGGATCGGGTCGCCTTTCCGGTGGCCCGGCACGGCGCGATCTTCCGCCGTAGCCGGGCGCTCGCTGGGGAAGTTCGTCATTTCGCCGGAACGACGAGCATCGGTCACGCCGACGGACACGGCCCCCGCATCCGCCCACACTTTGAACTTTTCGACAAATTGCGCATGCGGCACCGGCACCGGCTTGCGCTCGCCGCCGGGATTCCAGCCCCACAGCACGAGCTTGTCCTCGCTCACGTGTTTGATCAGCGCGGCGAAATCGCGGCCGTTGTTTTCCTTCGTGTCCTTGATCATCGCGCACAGCGCCGGCGCCGACAGGCCCTGCGTCACCATGCGCATCGACGGCGGCGGCAGCGCCCAGTGCGGGGCGCCCGGCGGCGCGTGCGGACCGTAGCTCGCCGGCGGGTTCGACTCGCCGTGGCACGTACCGCACGGCAGTCCCGGCGCGCCGTGGCCGTCGGGCCCGCGCACCACCGCCTGCGCGTGCGCGACGCCCGCGTCGAACTGCAGCGGCGCGTCGCCCGGGATATGGCAGTTCTGGCAGCGCGGGTGCTGGAACACTTCCTTCACCGTCGCGAAAGCGTCGACGGCCGCGGCACGCTGTTCGGCGCTCGGGCCGGCCGGGCCGCACGCGGCGAGCGCGAGCGGGGCGAGCATCGCAAGACCACGTAGTTCATGGCGCATGATCGTCTCCTCAAGCCGTCGCGAAAGGCAGTTCGCGCCGGCGCTTGCCGGTCAGCGCGAACAACGCGTTGCCGATGGCCGCCGCGACCGGCGGCACGCCGACCTCGCCGACGCCGCCCGATTTGGCGGTGCTCGGCACGATGTGCACCTCGATCGCCGGCGCCTGGTTCATGCGCACCACCCGGTAGTCGTGATAGTTCGACTCCTGCACGCGGCCGTCCTTGAGCGTCAGCCGGCCGTACAGCGCCGCGGAAATGCCGAACACGATGCCCGATTCCATTTGCGCGGCGATGGACAGCGGATTCACCGCGATGCCGCAGTCGATCGCGCAGACCACGCGGTGCACGCGGATCGCGTCGTTCTCGATCGACACCTCGGCGACCTGCGCGGCGTAGCTGCCGAACGATTCGTGCACGGCGAGGCCGCGCGCGCGGCCTTGCGGCAGCGGCGTACCCCAGCCGGCTTTTTCGGCCGCGAGATTCAGCGTGCCGAGGTGCCGCGCGTGATCCTTCAGCAGCTCGCGCCGGTACGCGAGCGGGTCTTTGCCGGCCGCGTGCGCGAGTTCGTCGATCAGGCTTTCCATGACGAATCCGGTGTGCGTATGCCCGACCGAGCGAAGCCACAGCACCGGAATGCCCGTCGACGGCGAGTGCAGGTCGACGCGGTAGTCGGCGATCTCCTTCAGATACGGCGAATCGGCGACGCCTTCGACCGACGCGGCGTCGATGCCGTTCTTGATCATCGACTGGAACGGCGTGCCGGCGAGAATCGACTGGCCCACGAGCGTGTGCTTCCACGCGACCGGCTTGCCGTCGTCGGCGAGGCCGACCGCCACGTTGTGCACGAATGCCGGGCGATAGTAGCCGCCGCGCATGTCGTCTTCGCGCGTCCACACGGTTTTCACCGGCTTGCCGGCCGCTTTCGCCACGTGCACGGCCTCGACCACGAAGTCGCTCGTCGGCGTCGCGCGGCGGCCGAAACCGCCGCCGAGAAACACGGTGTGGATCTTCACCTGTTCGGGCTTGAGGCCCGTGATCTGCGCGGTCGCCGCCTGGTCGAGCGTCTGGAACTGCGTGCCGGTCCAGACCTCGCAGCTGTCCTTCTCGATCTTCACCGTGCAGTTGAGCGGCTCCATCGCCGCGTGCGCGAGATACGGCACGGCGTATTCGGCCTCGATCCTGCGCGCGGCCTTGCCGAGCGCGGCGTTCGCGTCGCCGGCTTGCGCTGCGACCGCGCCTTCGCTCGTCGCGGTCTTTGCAAAATCGTCGCGCAGCGAACCGCTGTCGAGGTTCGCGTTCGCGCCGAGGTCCCAGTCGACGCGCAGCGCGTCGCGGCCGAGCTTGGCGGCCCAGTAGTGGTCGGCGATCACGGCGACGCCGCTCGGCACCTGCACGACGTCGCGCACGCCCGGTATCGTCTTGGCGCGCGTCGCGTCGAACCCGCGCACCGTGCCGCCGAACACCGGCGAACGCGCGACGAGCGCGGTCAAGAGGCCTTCGAAGTGCACGTCCATGCCGAAGATCGCGCGGCCGGTGATCTTCTCGGGCGTGTCCAGGCGCTTCGTCGGATGGCCGATGACTTTCCAGTCCTTCGCGTCTTTGAGCGGCACGGTTTTCGGCGGCGTCAGCTTCGAGGCCGCGTCGACGAGTTCGCCGTAGCGCGCGCGCTTGTCGCCGGCGATCACCTCGCCGTTTTCGGTGCGGCAGTCGGCCGCCTTCACGCCGAAGCGCTTCGCCGCGGCCTGCACGAGCAGCGCGCGCGCGGTGGCGCCGGCCTGGCGGTAGCGGTCGAATTCGGTCCAGGTGCTCATCGAGCCGCCGGTGAACTGGATCGGCATCGCCGTGGAGAAATACGCCGGCGCGGCCGGCGCATGTTCCACTTTTATCTTGTTCCAGTCGGCGTCGAGCTCCTCGGCGATCAGCATCGGCAGCGCGGTCCAGATGCCTTGTCCCATTTCCGAATGCGCGAGCAGCACGGTCACGCCGTCGTCGGCGCCGATGCGCAGGAACGCGTTCGGCGCGAACGTCTGCGCCACCGGCGCGGCCGACGCGGTCTGCGCGGCGCGCGCGGCGGCCGGCACGAAGAACGCGACGACGAGGCCGCCGCCGGCGAGCGCGGCGGTCTTGAGAAAATCGCGGCGGGCGTTCATCGCGTCGTCTCCTTCGCGAGCGTCGCGGCGCGATGCACCGCGGCGCGGATGCGCGGGTAGGTGCCGCAGCGGCAGATGTTGCCCGAGAGCGCCGCGTCGATGTCGGCGTCGGTCGGTTCGGGCTTGGCCTTGATGAGCGCGACGGCCGACATGATCTGGCCCGACTGGCAATAGCCGCACTGCACGACGTCGAGTTCGGCCCACGCGCGCTGCACGGGGTGCGTGCCGTCCGGCGACAGGCCTTCGATCGTCGTGATGGCCTTGCCGGCGGCGGCCCCGACCGGCGTGACGCACGCGCGCAGCGGCGCGCCGTCGAGGTGCACGGTGCAGGCGCCGCATTGCGCCAGGCCGCAGCCGAATTTCGTTCCGGTGAGGTGGGCGACGTCGCGGATGACCCAGAGCAGGGGCATGTCGTCCGGTACGTCGAAGTCCTGCGTCTTGCCGTTGATCGTCAAGCTGACCATGAGCGTCTCCCGATGCTGCCGGCGGGTGGAATCGGAGTGAGGCGAGTTTGTACCAGTTGCGCCTCGGAAGCATGCAAACTCGACAGCGCGTTTTCAATCGGTCGACAAACAATGGCGAGGAATAGGCAAGACACCGCACGGACGCTCACGGCGCGAGAACTCAACCGCGCGACCCTCGCACGGCAATGGCTGATCGGCCGCGCGAACGCGACGCCGCTGGCCGCGATCGAGCACCTGGCTGGCCTGCAGGCGCAGGCGCCGAATCCGCCGTACTACCAGCTGTGGACGCGGCTTGCCGATTTTCGCCGCGACGATCTCACGGCGCTGATCGAAGAGCGCCGCGTCGTGCGCGCCGCGTGCCAGCGCAGCACCTTGCATCTCGTCGGCGCGCGCGACTTCCTCGGCCTGCGCGGACTCGTCGACGCGGTGCTCGAACGCGGCCTGCAGGGCGGTCACGGCCGTTTTCTCACCGGGCTCGATCTGGACGAGATCGCCAAGGCCGGCGATGCGCTGCTGCGCCGCGGCGCGCTGTCGAACGCGGAGCTCGGCGCGAAGCTCGCCGAGCGCTGGACCGGCCGCGACGAGACGTCGCTGGCCGCCGTGCTGCGCTGCCGGCGCGCACTCGTCCACGTGCCGCCGGCCGGCACCTGGAATCACAACAAGTCGGCGCTGCTCGCACCCGCCGAGCGCTGGCTCGACGCGCCGCTCGACGGAAGGGCGACGATCGACGCCTGGGTGCCGCGCTATCTCGCCGCGTTCGGCCCCGCGAGCGTGAAGGACATGCAGACGTGGTCGGGCCTGACCGGCCTTGCCGCCGCGTTCGAACGGCAGCGCGACGCGCTCGTGACGTTCCGCGACGAGAACGGCGTGGAACTGTTCGACCTGCCCGACGCGCCGCGGCCCGATGCCGGCACGCCGGTACCGACGCAGTTTCTCGCCGAGTTCGACAACCTGCTGCTGTCGCACGCGGACCGCACGCGCGTGGTCGCGACCGAACATCAGAAGAAGGTGATGACGATCAACGGGCTCGTGCGCGGCGCGATCCTCGTCGACGGTTTCGTGCAAGGCATCTGGCGCATCGAACGCGGCAAGCGCGCGGCGACGCTTTCGGTCGAACCGTTCGCGACGCTCGCGAAGAAGGATCGCGATGCGCTTGCGGACGAAGGCCGGCGGCTGCTCGCGTTCGCGGCCGACGAGGTCGATGCGCACACGGTGGCCTTCGCGAAGACGGCATGAGCGCGCGAACGAAAACCTAACCCGTCGGCGAACGCGGCCGTGTAGCCTGTTCGCAGCAACGAAGGGGCGAGGCTCGCATGAGTGTCGATGTTGCGTTCGATGTGTTCGCGTTGGTTTTACTGGCAGCGGTTGCGTTCGTGATCGCGGCTGTCGCGATGGCCGCGTGGCGCCGTCGGCGGCCCGCGAGACGGCGTTCGGACGGCGGCAGCGAGGAAGGCGGCGACTGGATCGGTTCGTCGTCGCGCGATCGCGATTACGACAACGACGGCGGCGACGGCGGTGGGGACGGCGGCGGCGACTGAGCGCCGATATCGCGCGACGGATTTCGAATGACCAACCCTCTCCCCCAAGCTTGCTTGGGGGAGAGGGCAGGGTGAGGGGGA
Source organism: Tahibacter soli (assembly GCF_025717065.2). Classification (GTDB taxonomy): domain Bacteria; phylum Pseudomonadota; class Gammaproteobacteria; order Xanthomonadales; family Rhodanobacteraceae; genus Tahibacter; species Tahibacter soli. The sequence continues at coordinate 170,125 of NZ_JAOVZO020000023.1, forward strand.
GGCGCCTCCGACCTCGATGCGTGAGATTGTCGCGGGTGGCGGACTGCAATAAGCGAATCGCGCGGTAGCCCGACGCGTCGCCCCCTCACCCCGGCCCTCTCCCCCGACGACGTCGGGGGAGAGGGTGTCCACCATCGGGGCGAGAGAATTGTAGTGCCGCTTTGTGGAAAGTGCGGCGCGCGAGACGGCGTTGACCTGTTGCCGCGGTTCCGTAGCTCCGCGACACTCGCGCGACCTTTCCGTCGATCGTCATCCGCATGCAAACCGCCCTCATCGTCGGCGCCAGCTCCGGCATCGGCCGCGAACTCGCCGTTCGGCTCGCCGCGCGCGGCTGGCGCCTCGGCCTCGCCGCGCGCCGCGAAGCGCCGCTCGCGCAACTGCGCGACGCCTTGCCGAACGAGGCGCGCAGCGCCGTCGTCGACGTGTCGCAGCCCGATGCCGCGATGCCCGCGCTCGAAGCGCTGATCGCCGAACTCGGCGGCGTCGATCTCGTCGTGATCGCCGCCGGCGTCGGCGATCTCAACGACGACCTGAGCTGGGAACCCGAACGCGACGTCGTTGCGACGAACGTGCTCGGCTTCGCCGCCGCCGCGAACGTCGCGGCGAGGCATTTCGTCGCGCGCGGCTGCGGCCATCTCGTCGGGCTGTCGTCGATCGCCGCATTGCGTGGCGGTCGCGCGGCGCCCGCGTACAACGCGTCGAAGGCGTTCGCGTCGAACTATCTCGAAGGGCTCGCGCAGAAGTTCGCGAAGTCGAAACTCCCGATCGCGGTGACCGACATCCAGGCCGGCTTCGTCGACACCGCGATGGCGAAGGGCGAGGGCAGGTTCTGGGTCGCGCCGGTCGACAAGGCCGCGCGGCAGATTCTCGCGGCGATCGACGCGCGCCGTTCCCACGCCTACGTCACGCGGCGCTGGCGCCTCGTCGCCTGGCTGCTCAAGGCGTTGCCGCGCGGGGCGTACCGGAAACTTTAGGTGCCGCGCACGACGAGCGCGCTCGCGAGCGTCTCCGACGCCGCGTCCTCACCGCGCGTGAGCGCCAGCACCTTGCGCGCGAGCAGCGCGCCGCCTTCGCGCCAGTTCTGGTGCACCGACGACAGCGGCGGAATGAACGCCGCGGCGAGCGGCGTGTCGTCGTAGCCGATCACCGAAACGTCTTCGGGCACCCGCAGGCCGTGTTCGATCAGCGCGCGCACCGCACCCATCGCCAACAGGTCGTTGCACGCGAAAATGGCGTCGAAGTGGATTTTGTCGCGAATCAGCGCCTGCACGGTCTGCATGCCCGCTTCGAGCGTCCATTCGGTGCGTCGGGCCACGCGCGGTTCGATGCGCCGCGCGGCAAGCGCCGCACGGAATCCGGCCAGTCGCTCGGCGGGTTCCGGATGGTCGGGGTCGCCGAGAAATACCGGATGGCGCCGGGCGAGCGCGAGAAAGCGTTCGGCCGCGAGCGAGCCGCCCTGGCGGTTGTCGCTGCCGACGACGACGTGCGCGGCGTCGGTCGGCGCCGCGCCCCAGACGACCATCGGCAGCTGCAGGCGATCGAACAGATGCACGGCATCCTGGTGCGCGCCCTGGCCGAGCAGGATCACGCCGTCGGCGGCCTGCACGGCCGGCGCGCCCGCGCCCTGCCGCGTCGTCAGCAGCAGGCTGTAGCCGAGCGTCGTCAGCTCCTGCGTGATGCCGCCGAGCAGCTCCAGCGGATACGGATCGGACATCGGCCGGCCGGCGCTCGGCGTCATCTCGACGATCACCGCGATCGTGTGGCTCTGGCGCAGACGCAGGTTGCGCGCGCTGATGTTGAGCTTGTAGCCGTGCTCGGCCGCGAGCGCGCGCACGCGTTCGCGCGTCGCGGCGTTGACGTACGGGCTGTCGCCGAGCGCGCGCGAGACGGTGATCTTCGACACGCCGGCGAGGCCGGCGAGGTCGGACATCGTCAGCCGGCCGCCGGACGCCTGCTCCTTGTCTTTTCGTTTCAAGCAGTTGGCTCCGAAACGTCAGAAACCGCCGCAGTGTAACCGTGGCGATCGAAAGAACGAAGACCGATCTTGGTATCGGTATCTTGATATCGATACCAATCCGGTGCAGACTCGCCCCGCAATCGATGCCGACCGGTCGAACGCCCGCACACGACGGGCCGCCGAGCGGCATCGCGGGAGAGGGGATACGCATGGCGGACGCAGCCGTCGACGCGCAATCGCGCGCCGTCGATCCATGGCGACTGACGCAGCGCGCGCTCGACGCGGCACACGCCGCGCGCGACGAAAGCCTGTTCGCGCTCGCGAACGGCACGCTCGGCGTCCGCGGCGGATTCGAAGAATCGCCGAGCGCGACGCAGGGCAGTTTTCTCGCCGGCGCGTGGGAGCGCAGCCCGATCCACTATCACGAAAAGTTCGCCGGCTTCGCCCGCGCGACCGATACGCGCGTGCCGGTCGCGGACGGCACGTCGATCCGCGTACGGCTCGGCGACGAGGCGTTCGATACGGCAACCGGCATCGTGCTCGCGTTCGAACGCGCGCTCGATCTCGCGCGCGGCCGGCTGGAACGCGTCGTGCGCTGGCGTTCGCCGCGCGGCGCGACGGTCGAGCTGCGCGCGCTGCGCGTCGTGCCGATCGATGCCGATGCGCTGTTGTGCATTCGTCTCGAATTGCACTCGGTCGACTACGCGGGGCCGGTGACGTTCGACTCGGCGCTGTCGGGCGAACGCGAAGCGCCGCCGCAGGGCGACGATCCGCGCATCGGCGCGGGCGCCGACGCGGGTTTCGCGTTCGCGGTGCTGGCGAACGACGAAGCCCGCGCGCGGGTCGCGCAGCACGCGCACCGCAGCGGCATCGCGGTGGTCGCCGAACAGCGCCACGTGCCGGGCCACGGCGTCGCGTTCGAACGCGCCTACGCCGGCGCCGCGAGCGCGCATCAGGTCTACGCCGGCACGCTCGCCCCGGGCGCGAGCCTCGTCATCGAGAAGTTCGTCGCCTACGCATGCAGCGCGTTCGAACGGCCCGAACCGGTCGACGCGCTCGCGACGCGCGCGCTGGCGACGCTGGCCGCGGCCGGTTCGTTCGACGCGCAGGCGAGCGCGCAGGAAGCCGCGTTCGCGGCGTTCTGGCGCGACGCCGACATCGCGATCGACGGCGACGCCGCGAGCGAGCAGGCGCTGCGCTTCAATCTGTTTCACGTGTTCCAGTCGGCCGGCCGCCACGGCCGCGGCAGCATCGCGGCGAAGGGCCTCACCGGCGAGGGCTACGAAGGCCACGTGTTCTGGGACGCCGAAACGTTCGTGCTGCCGGCGCTCGCGTTCACCGCGCCGCATCTCGCGCGCAGCCTGCTCGAATTCCGCCACGCGACGCTCGCCGGCGCGCGGGCGCATGCGCGCGAGATGAACCATGCGCGCGGCGCGCTGTATCCGTGGCGCACGATCGGCGGCGACGAATGCTCGGCGCACTACCCGAGCGGGTCGGCGCAGTACCACATCAACGCCGCGATCGCGTACGCGATCCGGCTGTATCTCGACGCGACCGACGACACGGCGTTTCTCGCCGATGCCGGCGCCGAGATCTTGTTCGAAACCGCGCGCATCTGGCTCGACGTCGGCCATTTCAATCCGCGTCGCGGCGGTGCGTTCTGCATTCACGAAGTGACCGGGCCCGACGAGTACTCGGCGCTCGCCGACAACAACTGGTACACGAATCTCATGGCGCGCGAACACCTGCGCCACGCCGCGAGCGTCGCGTGCCTCCTGGCCGAGGAACGGCCCGACGTCTACGCCGGACTCGCCGCGCGCATCGCGCTCGATGCCGACGAACCGGCGCAATGGCGCCGCGCCGCCGAGGCGATGTACCTGCCGTACGACGAGCGTCTCGCGATTCACGCGCAGGACGACGGGTTTCTCGACAAGCCGCGCTGGCCGGCGTCGGCGACGCAGCGACCGCTGCTCCTGCACCACCATCCGATGACGATTTTCCGGCATCAGGTGTGCAAGCAGGCCGACGTGCTGCTCGGCCTCGTACTGGCCGGCGACGGCGTCGACCGCGCAACGAAGCGGCGCGACTTCGACTACTACGAGGGCGTCACCGTCCACGATTCCACCTTGTCGGCGTCGACGTTCGCGATCGTCGCGGCGCAAGTCGGCCATGCGGACAAGGCGTGGCGCTATTTCAACGATACGCTGCGCGTGGATCTGGACGACCTGCACGGCAACGCGAGCCACGGCGCGCACATGGCCGCGATGGCCGGCAGCTGGCTCGCGCTCGCGTGGGGTTACGCGGGCCTGCGTGTCGTCGGCGGAAGCCTTGCGTTCGAGCCGGCGCTGCCCGACGCCTGGCGCGGCTACCGCGTCGGCCTCGTCTGGAAAGGCCGGCGCATCGGCGTCGACGTCGCGCGCGACGCGGTGCGCTATCGCCTCGTCGACGGCGAACCGCTCGCGTTCTCGCACATGGGCGCGAGCCGCACGCTGCGCGTCGGCGCCGACGTCGAAGCGGGGCGCTTTCCGCAGCCGTTCAAGGCGCTGGTGTTCGATCTCGACGGCGTGATCGCCGACACCGCCGTGCTGCATCACGCGGCATGGAAGCGGCTGGCCGGCGAGATCGGCCTGTCGTTCGACGAGACGATCGGCGAACGCCTGAAGGGCGTCGATCGCATGGGCTCGCTCGAGATCGTGCTCGGCGACGCGAGCGCGCGCTACACGCACGACGAGAAGCACGCGCTCGCCGAACGCAAGAACGGCTACTACGTCGCGGCGATCGCGCAGCTCGGTCCCGAAAACCTGCTGCCGGGCGCGCGCGAAGCGCTGGTCGCGGCGCGCGCGGCGGGCCTGAAAATCGCGCTCGCGTCGGCGAGCCGCAGCGCCGGCGCGCTGGTCGAACGCTTCGGGCTGGCCGATTTCTTCGACCACGTCGTCGACGCCGCGTCCATCGCGCGGCCGAAGCCCGATCCGGAAATCTTTCTCGCGGCGGCACGCGCGCTCGGCGTCGCGCCGGGCGACTGCCTCGGCATCGAAGACGCCGTGGCCGGCGTCGACGCGATTCGCGCGGCCGGCATGCGCGCGCTCGGCGTCGGCGACGGCGCGGTGCTCGCGCACGCCGATGCCGTGATCGGCGGTCTGACCGAATTCGACGTCGCGCGGTTTGTCGCGATGTCTGGAAGCTGAGCGCCATGGATGCGCATCACCACGTTCAATAAAATTACACAAAGAGCGTTTCGGGAGGGTAGTTCCATGCAACTCGACGGCATCACCCGTCTGGCGTTGAGCGTCGCGATCGCCGCGGCTCTCGCGTCCGGCGCCGCGTTCGCGCAGGACAACACGGGCAAGAACACGCAGGACCCGGCCAACTCGCTGGAGGAGGTCGTCGTCACCGGCTCGGCGAGCGCCGGCGGCGTCAAGAAGATCGACGCGAGCTATTCGATCACGACCGCGTCGCAGCAGCAGATCCTCGACGCCGCGCCGTCGAGCACGGCGGATCTCCTGAAGATCGTGCCCGGCGTCTGGGCCGAGGCGTCGGGCGGCTCCACCGGCGCGAACATCTACGTGCGCGGCTTTCCGGGCACCGGCGACGCGCCGTACGTGACGATGGAACTCGACGGCTCGCCGCTGTATCCGTCGGCCACGTTGTCGTTTCTGGAAAATTCCACGCTGTTTCGCATCGACGACACGGTGCAGCGCGTGGAAGTGCTGCGCGGCGGCCCGAGCCCCATCTTCTCGAACGGCCAGCCCGGCATCACGGTGAACTTCATCCAGAAGACCGGCATGGAGACGCCCGAAGGCGAGGGCAGCGGCAGGCTCACGGCCGGCACCGACAGCTTCTATCGCGTCGACGGCCACTACGGCGGCCAGGTCGGCGAAAACTGGTATCTCTCCGTCGGCGGCTTCTATCGCCGCGGCGACGGCGTGCACGACACGCAGTATCCGGCGAACGACGGCGGGCAGGTGTCGTTGAACCTGACCCGCGCGTTCGACGGCGGCACGTTCAGCCTGTACGGCCGCCGGCTCGACGACCGCAACGCCTTCTTCACCGCGATGCCGCTGGTCGCCAAAGGCGGCGACGAGGTCGGACGCTTTCCGGGCTTCGACGCCGGCAGCGACACGCTGTACGGCAACGACCTGCGGCACCTGAACTTCCAGGTGTCGCCGGGCGCGACGCCGGGCACGATCAGCCGCGACGTCGCCGACGGCCGCGGCACCGACATCAGCCTGTTCGGCTCGACGCTCGACCTGCGCCGCGACGGCTGGAGTTTTTCCAATCGTGCACAATTCGTCAACGGCGACACGCCGACCGTCGCGCTGTTCACGGGCACGAACCCGACCAGCCTCGGCGCGTACATCAATAGCGCCGTGGCGAGCGCGAACGGCAACGCCGCGATCGTCGGCGCGGGCGGCCAGGCGACCGGCGGCACCGCGACGTACGCGAACGGCGGCCAGGCGATCACCGACCTCGACCGCCAGGTGATCGAAGCGGGCATGTGGGTCGTCGACAAGCACATCCGCTCGTTCACCGACGAGGCGCGCTTCGGCGTGGAACTGTTCCCCGGCAACACGCTGACGGTCGGCACGTACTTCGCGTCGTACTCCGCCGAAGATCACTGGTACCTCGGCAACAATATGCTGATGACGGTGGAGAACAACGCGCGGCTGATCGACGTGGCGCTCGACAACGGCGCGATCGTGTCGCAGCGCGGCTTCTCGGGCGCGCCGTTCTTCGCGCTCAACGCCGACTGGGACGGCCGCAACACCGCGGCGTTCGTGTCCGACGAATGGGAAACGGGCGCGTGGCGCTTCGACGCCGGCGTGCGCTTCGAGCGCAAGACCGTCGACGGCACGATCGAGAACGCGTCGAACCGCGATCTCGACAACAATCCGCTGACCGTGTTCAACAACAACGCGTCGGTCGCGAACGGCACGTATCGCTACGTCGACTACGAAGACGACGACGTGTCGTGGACCGCCGGCGCGAACTACACGATCAACGACCACGCGAGCATGTTCGCGCGCGTCAATTCCGGCGTGCTGTTTCCGTCGTTCGACGACCTGCGCGACGGCAATACGCAGACGCAGACGGTCGACCAGTACGAACTCGGCTTCAAGGCCGAGGACCGGCTCTACAGCCTGTACCTGACGGCGTTCGCGAACCGCTTCGACGGCGTGCCTTACCAGCAGTTCGACCAGAACGGCAACAACATCGTCTCGATCGGCGGCGCGAAGGCGCACGGCATCGAGTTCGAGGCGGCGCTGCGGCCGGTCGACAATCTCGAACTCGCCGTCACCGGCAACTGGACCGACGCCGAGTACAAGGACTACGGGCAGTACACCGGCAACCGCGTGCAGCGCCAGCCGAAGTTCCAGTATCGCTTCACGCCGCGCTATACGATTCCGACCGGCTGGGGCGACGTGAAGCTGTTCGGCACGTATACGCACGTCGGCGACCGCGTCGGCGACCTCGCCAACGCGCAGCCGCTGCCGTCGTACTACACGATCGACGTCGGCGCGGAGGCGAACGTCGGCGAACACTGGAACTTCCGGTTCACGGGCACGAACATCACGAACCAGATCGGGCTGACCGAGGGCAACGCGCGCATCCAGGGATCGAGCGTCACCGGCAACGTATTCCTCGGACGTGCGATTTTTGCGCGGTCGTATATGTTTTCGGCGGCGTATTATTTCTAGTCGCGGTTTGCTGGTCTTTGCCTTTGCTCGTCTTTCTCCGCTCGTCATACCCGCGTAAGCTGGTATCCAGCCGTTGATTTTGATGCTTTAAAAGCTGGATCCCAGCTTCCGCTGGGATGACGAGCGAAAGAGCGACGAGCAAGAAGCGAAAGCAGAAAGCAAAATCACCAAGGCACCCCATGCACCGCCTCTCGATCACGCTCGCCCTGATCCTGACCTACATGGTCTTCGCCGTGCTGCTCAACAGCGTCGGCACCGTGATCCTCCAGTCGATCGCGACGTTCGGCGTCACCAAGCAGGGCGCGAGCGTGCTCGAAGCCTGCAAGGATCTGCCGATCGCCGTCGTGTCGTTTCTCACCGCGGCGTACCTGCCGCGCTTCGGCTATCGCCGCGCGATGATGGTCGGCCTCGCGATCGTCGGCGTCGCGTGCCTGGCGATGCCGCTGCTCGACAGCTTCGCGATGACGCGCGTGCTGTTCATCGCGATCGGCGTGTCGTTCGCGCTCGTGAAGGTCGGCGTGTATTCGTCGATCGGCCTCGTCACCGCCGACCGCCGCGCGCACGCGAGCCTCACCAACACGATCGAAGGCCTGTTCATGGTCGGCGTGCTCGGCGGCTACTGGCTGTTCGGCGCGTTCATCGACCACGACAACCCGGCCGATGCCGCGTGGATCGACGTCTACTACGTGCTCGCCGCGATCTGCGCGGCGGCGCTCGCGCTGCTGGCCGCAAGTCCGCTCGACGAGTCTGCCGCGCGCGACGAGAGCGGCGCCGCGCCGTCGTTTCTGGACATGGTCGCGTTGTTGAAAAAGCCGCTCGCCTACGTATTCCTGCTGTCGGCGTTCATGTACGTGCTGATCGAGCAGAGCCTCGGCACGTGGCTGCCGACGTTCAACCGCGAAATCCTGCAGCTGCCCGCCGCGATGAGCGTGCAGATCGCGAGCATCTACGCCGGTTCGCTCGCGCTCGGCCGGCTCGGCGCCGGCGTCGTGCTGCGGCGGTTGTCGTGGTATCCGCTGCTGAACCTGTGCGTCGTCGGCATGGGCGTGCTGGTGATCCTGACCCTGCCGCTCGCGGCGAACGTCGCGCACGACCCGGACGTCACCTGGTTCAACGCGCCGCTCGCCGCGTACGTGCTGCCGATGATCGGCCTGCTGATGGCGCCGATCTATCCCGTGCTGAACTCGGTGATGCTGAGCGCGCTGCCGCCGTCGCGGCACGCGGCGATGACCGGCCTGATCGTGATCTTCTCGGCGCTCGGCGGCACGACCGGTTCGCTGCTCACCGGCTTCGTATTCGCGCATGTCGGCGGCCAGCGCGCGTTCTACGTGTCGCTGCTGCCGATGGTCGCTATCCTCGTCGCGCTCGCGCTGTTCCGGCGCGAGACGGAGCGTGCCGCGCCGCTGGCCGTCTGAACGCTTGACGGCGCCGCGCCGGTTGTCGCTACATGCGGCTTCGACCCCGACGCCGGAGACCCGCATGAGCGCACCCGCGATCGCCGTATTCGGCGCCGGCAGCATCGGCTGCTACGTCGGCGGCCGGCTGGCCGCCAGCGGTGCGTCGGTGCGCTTCGTCGGGCGCGAGCGCATCGTGCGCGAGATCGGCGAACACGGCCTGCGCACCAGCGACTATCTCGGCTACGACGCGACGCTGACGCATGCCGCGTTCGGCACCGACCCCGACGCGGTGCGGAGCGCCGACCTCGTGCTCGTCACGGTCAAGTCCGCCGCCACGGCCGAGGCGGCGCGCGAACTCGCCGCGCGGCTCACACCCGGTGCGCTCGTCGTGAGCTTCCAGAACGGCCTCGACAACGCCGCGACGCTCGCGGCGGCATTGCCGGCGCAGCGGGTGCTGACCGGCATGGTGCCGTTCAACGTGCTGCATCGCGCGCCGGGCTGGTTTCACCAGGGCACGCAAGGGCAGCTCGACGTGCAGCGCGACGCCGCGCTCGCGCCGTTCCGCGACGCGTTCGCGCACGCCGGGCTCGCGCTCGTCGAGCACGACGACATGCGCGCGGTGCAGTGGTCGAAGCTGCTCTTGAATCTCAACAATTCGATCAACGCGCTGTCGGGGATTCCGCTCAAGCGGCAGCTCGCGCAGCGCGGCTACCGGCGCTGCCTCGTCGCGGCGCAGCGCGAGGCGTTGGCGTTGCTCGACGCCGCCGGCATCGCGCCCGCGACGATCACGGCGCTGCCGCCGCGCGCGATCGCGCGCGTGCTCGCGCTGCCGGACCTTTTGTTCCGTCTCGTCGCGCGGCGCATGCTCGCGATCGACCCCGTCGCGCGCTCGTCGATGTGGGAAGACCTCGAAGCGGGCCGGCCTACCGAGGTCGACTGGCTCAACGGCGAAGTAGTCCGGCTCGCGCAGCGGCTGGGCCGGCAGGCGCCGGTCAACGCGCGGCTGCAGAAGCTCGTGCACGACGCGGAACAGGGCGGACCGCGCGCGTGGACGGCTCAGGGTTTGTGGAACACGATAAAAGGCAGCATCGCGCCGCAGCGATGACGCTACGGCGCCGAACCGGTCGCCGCGCCGTTCGTCTTCCATGACGCCTCGATCATGCCGACGAGCGCCGGCGGAATCGGCGTGTAGCCGAGCGCGTCGGCCGCGTGGTCGCCGCGCAGCAGCGCCCAGCGCAGAAAGTCGAGGCTCGCGCGCCGGCCTTTGGGCAGCACGACCCATGTCGTCGCGGCGATCGGCCAGGTGTCGTCGCCGGGAATGCCGACGAGCAGCAGGTTGAAGTTGCGCGCGGTTCCCCACTGCGCGGATTCGACCGCGTTGCGGATCGTCGTCTGCGTCGGCGAGATCGCGCGGTTCGCGCTCGTGTAAAGGCCGACGATCTGCATTTCGTGCTGCAGCGCGTAGCCGTATTCGACGTAGCCGATCGAATTGGGCGTCGCCGTGACGAGCTGACCGAGGCCGGTGTTGCCTTCGGCGGCGAGGCCGACCGGCCACTTGACGGTCTTGCCGGTGCCGAGCGTTTCGCGCCAGCCGTCGCTCGTCTTCGACAGGTACGCGGTGAAGTTGTAGGTGATGCCCGAGCTGTCGCCGCGGTGCACGACGACGATCGGCTCGTCCGGCAGCGCGAACGCGTGGTTGAGCGCCTTGATGCGCGCGTCGTTCCAGCGCGTGATCTTGCCGGCGAACACCTGGGCGAGCGTTTCGCCGTCGAGGCGCACGCGCTTGCCGCGCGCCTGCGGGATGTTCGTCACCGGTACGATGCCGCCCGCGACGATCGGAAACTGCATGAAGCCGCCGGCGGCGAGTTCTTCGTCCTTGAGCGGCGCGTCGGTCGCGGCGAAATCGACCGAGCCGGCCTTCAGGCGCTCGATGCCGGCGCCCGAGCCGACGCCGTCGTAGGCGACGTCGACGCCGCTCTGCAGCGACCACGTCTTGGCCCATTGTTCGAGCACGGGCTGCACGAAGGTCGAACCGGCGCCGCGCAGCGACTGGGCGAGGGCGGCGGGCGCGGGGCCGGTCGCGGCGAGAACGGCGACGAGCGTCGCGGCGATGCGGCGGAAGATGCTGTCCATGTCGGCTCCGACTCCGAAGGCGCGCACGCTGCCCGGGTTGTGTTGCAGGCCGATGACGGATGCCGCGCCCGGCGTGCAACGGACAGGAACTGCGACGCGGACCGCGGTTTCGATCGATCCGGCAGCTGTGCGACCATGCGGCGCATCGTTCTCCACGGTGCGACCGATGCGCCGATCGACCTGGCTGTTGATCCTCGGCTACGGCGCGCTCGCCGCCGCGCTGCTCGTGTGCCTGCGCCTGCTGGCGTTCGCGCCGTTCGTGCTCGACTGGGGCCGCGAGCTGACGGCCGCCGCGATCGCGATCGTCGCGCTCGTGATAGGCCTGCGCCTGGCCGAGCGCCGCGCGTCGGCGCCGTCCTCGAACGACACGGCGCCCGAAACGCCGCCGGCGATCGCCGACGCCGGACCGCTGAGCGCGCGGCAGCGGCAGATCCTCGCGCTGCTCGCCGCCGGCCGCACGAACAAGGAGATCGCGCGCGAGCTCGTCGTCTCCGAGAACACGATCAAGACGCACCTCGCCAACCTGTACGCGAAACTCGGCGTCGGACGCCGCACCGAAGCGCTCGCCGAGGCGCGGCGGCAGGGCCTTTTCGGGTGAGTCACCCGTTTTTCATCCTTTCGGGCGATGGGCCGCGGGGCGCGCGAAACCTAGCATCGGCGACGTCTCCATAGCGAAGGGAGTTACCGCGATGAACGTTCTTCTGCGTTACGGCGCGATCGCCGGCGGTGTGTTGACCTTGCTGATGTTCGCGCCGTATTTCCTGTTCGGCGCCAGGCCCGAATGGATGCAGATCGCCGAGATCGTCGGCTACGCCAGCATGGTGCTGTGCCTGTCGGCCACGTATTTCGCGATGCGGCACGAGCGGGCGCGGTCGCCGGCGCGGCCGGGCTGGAGCCGCGTGTTCGGCATCGGTGTGGGCGTATCGGCGGTCGCCGCAGCGATTTTCGCGGTGGCGACGTATGCGTTCTACAGCCTCGTCGGCGATGCGCTGCCGCAGGCGCTGTACGATTTCTACGTGCACAAGATCCGCACCAGCGGTGCGCCGGCCGCGTCGGTCGCCGCGCAGCTGACCGAACTCGAAGGCATGAAATCGCTGTTCTACGACAAGCCGCTGCAGGCGGCGGTGATGTTCGCGACGGTGTTCGTCATCGGCGTCGTCGAAAGCGCGCTCGGGGCGTGGGTGGTGCGGCGGTAGGCGCAAGGCCCGCCCGGCTTGCGCCGGGCGAGCCCGCGATCGGGCTACAGCGCCTTCCCGCCGAACTTGTGCGTGTACTGAATGTAGAACTGCCGGCCGACCGCGTCGAACCACGAGATGTCGTAGTACGGGTAGGCGGTCGCCGTCGCGTCGCGCGGCGGCATCTTGTCGAACAGGTTCGTCACCGCGAACGACAGCTGCGAGTACTCGTTGAAGCGGTACTGCACTGACGCGTTGTAGCGGTACGTCGCGCCGATCCACGGACTGCCGCCGTCTTCCGGATCGTATACCTGGCTGTACGAATCGGAATTGGGCAGGCGGCCGAGCCGCTCGCCGTGCAGCGTCGCGGTCCAGCGGTTGCGTTCCCAGCTCACGCTGGCGCTCGCCTTCGTGCGCGGGATGTCGAAGCCGCTGTTGACCGCGAACTGGTCTTCGACGACGTCGCCCGCGTACTGCTGGCTCTCGTGCTTGCGCACCCAGGTGTAGTTGCCGGTGAAGCGGAACAGGCCGATCGCGGTTTCCCAGCGGTAGTGCGTCGAGAAATCGACGCCGCTCGTGCGCTCGCGCGCGATGTTGATCGGATTGACGTAGACGCCGTACAGGTTGCCGTCGGCCGTGCGGCGCACGCGCGCGAACGCGTCGACGCACGTCGGCGAGTTCGGATCGACCGGCGTGCCGTCGAGGCGGCGGCCGAGGCGGCAGCTCGCCTCGTCCTGCAGCACGCCGTCGATGCGCAGGTCCTGCACCTGGTTCTTGAGGTCGATGTCGAAGTAGTCGATCGAGAAATCGAGCTGCGGCAGCGGCGACCACACGAAGCCGACGGTGTGCGCGCGGCTCGTTTCCGGCTGCAGGCGGCGGTTGCCCTTGCGCGTGACGATCACGCCCTCGTCGCCGTACGAGCAGTCGGCGATGTCGACGTCGGGTTCCTCGGTGCGGCAGCGGTAGTAGTCGACGCCGGACGATTCGAGATTGCCTTCGCCGGAGAACACGTAGTGCAGGTCCGGCGCGCGAAACGCCGTGCCGTACGAGCCGCGTACGAGCAGCGATTCCACCGGCCGCCATTCCAGGCCCGTGCTGTAGGTGAGCTTGTCGATCGAGTTGCCGTCGTAGCGGTACTGGTCGTAGCGCGCCGCGGCGCTGACGTTGAGCGTGTCGTGCAGCGGCAGGCGCAGCTCGCCGGCGGCGGCCCAGCGGTCGCGGCTGCCCGAACCGTCGGAGTCGCGCCAGCTGTAGTAGTAGTACTGCGTCGCGAGCGGATCGGGCTTGAGGTCGTACGCCTGGTCGCCGAGTTCCAGCGTCGCGGCGAAACCGGCGTCGCCGGCCGGCAGCGAGAACAGCTCGGTGTTCGTCAGCGTGACGCTCAGCGCGTCGGTGCGCGACTTCGGGTGATACGTCGTGCGCGCGGCGATCGAATCGTATTCGGCGCGCGTGAGCGGGCGGTACAGGCGATCCGGGTCGGCGTTGAAGATCGGAAAGCCGTCCTCATCGACACCGAGCTGCGGGCCGAGAAACAGGTTGTTCGCCTTCTCCGCGACGATCTGAGGCCAGCTGATCACCGACTGGTACTGCGAATGCGACAGCGCCGCTTCCCACGACCAGGCCGCGCCGAACTGTCCTTGCAGACCCGTGGTCACGCTGAAGGTGCGCTGGCGGTTTCTGATCATGCCGTTGTCGAGGCCGCCCATCTCCTCGGGCGAAAACTGGCGCTGCCAGTATTCGACGTCGTCGGTCGCCTGATTGTAGAAATAGCCTTCTTCGTTGCCGTCCGGCGCCATGTAGCTCCACTGCGTCACGTCGCGGAACATCGCGAGCTTGTGGTAGCCGGCCTGGATGTCGGCGAACCACTTCATGCCGCTGTCGAACTCGTAGCTCAGCGACGCGTAGCTGTTGATGCCCTTGCGCTCGCTGATCATCGTGCCGTAGCCGATCGAGGAGTCGCTGCCGCAGTAGTAGCCGTCCTCGCCGTCGATGCCCCAGCCCGGACGCGACGCGCGGTACGTCGAATTGCCGTTGAGGCTCGCGAGGTTCGTGCACGCCGCGTCGCCCGGATCGAGGTATTCGTCGTACCAGTTCGTGCGCAGGAACGCGCGGCGCGCCACGCGCGTGCGCGCGGTCGGCGCGTCCTGCGTTGAATCCTGCACCTCGCGCTCATAGGCCCACAGCGGGCGCTGCGACAAAACCTCGGCGCCGAACACCGCGTTGAACTTGTCGGTCGAAAAACCCGACGACAGGCTGAAGTGATACGACTCGCCGCCGCCGCGGTCGGTGTCGCCGTAGCGGAAGTCGAGCGTCGTGCCGTCGGCCTTGTCCTTCAGGATGAAGTTGACGACGCCCGAGATCGCGTCCGATCCGTAGATCGCCGACGCGCTGCCGGTCAGGATCTCGATGCGCTCGACCATGCCGAGTGGAATATTGGAGATGTCCGTAAAGTTGCTGCGGCCCTTGAACGGCATCGGAAAGTCGGCGATGCGGCGGCCGTTGACGAGCACCAGCGTGTGGTTGGGGCCGAGGCCGCGCAGGTCGACCTGCTGCGCGCCGGGCGAGAAGTCGGCGCCGCTCGCGGACTGCTGGCTCTGCGTTTCGCCGCCGTTCTGCGTCATCGCGCGCAGCACGTCGGGCACCGTGGTGAAGCCGTTCGCCTTGATCTCCTGCGCGGTGATCACGGTGACCGGCGCCGGGCCTTCGATCTG
The DNA here is from genome assembly GCF_025717065.2 of Tahibacter soli. GTDB lineage: Bacteria > Pseudomonadota > Gammaproteobacteria > Xanthomonadales > Rhodanobacteraceae > Tahibacter > Tahibacter soli. The sequence continues at coordinate 185,194 of NZ_JAOVZO020000023.1, forward strand.
CGCGCGCGGAATGCGCGAGCCGGTCACCTGCACGCTTTCGAGTTCCACGGTCGGCCGCAGCGAATCTTCCGCGCCGCCGTCGTCGCCCGAGGCGGCGGGGCGGTTCGGTCGTGCCGGCGCGGCGGCGGCTTCCTTGACGATGACCATCGCGCCCGAGGCGTCGCGGCGCGCGACGTAGCCGCTGCCGCGCAACAGGCGATCGAGCGCGTCGCCGGCCGTCATCGTGCCTTGCACGCCGCCGGTCGTGATGCCCTTGAGCTGATCGGCCGGATACACGAACTGCGCGCCGGACTGGCGCGCGAGCGTGTCGAGCGCGCCGACGAGATCGCCGGCCGGAATGTCGATCGTTTCGGATGCCGCGCCCTGCGCGTGCGCGGCGAGCGCCGCGCTGCAGGCCAAGGTCAACATCAATACACGCATGCCACGCCGCATTCGATTCCCCCTCGTCGTGCGCCCCGCGGCGCCATCGAGTGTTCATGACGAACGAATGCGCGGAATCCCGCCTGTCGCTGGCGCGAACGTGTTACCGGCTCGTGACGACGATGCGTTCGGCTTCGCGCGTTGCCTTCACCGGCAACGCCTGCTCGACGAGATTGACGAACACGTCGGCGTTCGACCAGCGGAAACTGCCGCCGACGCGCTGCGTGCCCGCTGCGGAATCGGCGATGACGATCGGCTTGACGTTGTAGCGGTTGAACTCCGCCGCGGCGAGGGCGAGCGGCGTGTCGCGGAACACGAGATAGCCGCGGCGCCAGTCGACGAACTGCTCGGCGTCTTCGATCGAGCCTGCGCGCACCATCACGCCGTTGCGGTTGGCCGTGGCGACGCTGCCGGCCGGCAGCAGCGTGACCGGCTGGCTGTTGCCGTCGACCGGCTGCGATTCGAGCCGCACGGTGCCTTCGGTGACGACGACGCGCACTTCGTCGCCGTCGCGGCGCACCGAAAAGCGCGTGCCGACGGCGACGATGCGCTGGCGGCCCGCTTCGACCGCGAACGGCCGCGAGGCGTCTTTGGCAACGTCGAAATAGGCTTCGCCGCGGCGCAGCGCGATGTGGCGCTCGCGCCGCGACAGCGCGACGTCGATCGCCGTGTCGCTCGAGAGCGTCGCGTCGGAGCCGTCGGCGAGTTCGAGCGTCTTCAACGTGCCGACCGTCGTGCGATACGACTCGGGTTTCACCGCGTCGTAGCGCTGCCAGCCGACGACGCCTGCGAGTGCGAGAACGGCTGCTGCGGCGAACGCACCGAACGCCCGCGCGCGACGCTGCCGTGCGCGGTACTCGCCTGCGCGGCGTTCGGCGCGACCGGGTGCTGCGAGCGACTGCGCGTCGACCGGCCGCTCGAACGGCCCGCGCGACCAGCGACCGCGTTCGGGCAGCGTGCCGGGCGCAAGGCCCGCGGCCAGCACCTTGAGGCGATCGGCCTGCGCCCACGCCGATGCCAGACGCAGGTACGCGACGCGGTGCGCCGTATCGACGTCGAGCCACGCGGCGAACGCGGCCTCGTCGGCGGTCGAAAGGCCGCCGGCGTCTCGCCGCGCGAGCCACGCGGCGGCGTCGTGTTCAATCCGGGTCGTTCCGTCCATGTCCTCTTCCTGCCTCCATCGTCGCCGCGGCCTTGGCCGTCGCGCGCGCGCCGCCCGGCGCCGCTTCGTCGTGATAGTAGTCGGCGAGCAGCCGCATGCCCTTGGCGATCTGCTTCTCGACGGCCTTCTCGGTGATGCCCAGGCGCGCCGCGACTTCTTTCTGCGGCAACTCCTCGACGCGCCGCAGCCAGACGATCTGGCGGCAGCGGTCGGGCAGGCGGTCGAACGCGTCGGCGAGTCGCCTGACGATCTGCCGCGCGCCGAACCGCCGTTCCGGCGACACCTCGTCTATCAAGACGTTCGACGCGTCGAAATCACCCGCAGGCTCGATCGACACGATGCGCCCGCGGCGCAGCCGGTCGGTCATGAGGTGCCGCGCGGTCGCGAACAGGAACGACTTGGGCTGCAGCGGCCGCGACTTGCCGGCGGCCTCGTAGACGCGCACGTAGATCTCCTGGCGCAGGTCGGAAACCTCGTCGGCATGCGGCCAGGCGTGGCGCAGGAACTGCACCAGCGCGGCTTCGTGCGCGAGGATTTCGGTGACGAACCAGGCGTCGAGGGCGGTCTCCATGCGCGGACAATAGCCGAATGCGCGGCGAATGAAAGATCCCGCGCACGAGACTTGCGACACGTAGGGATCGCGGCGCCTCGCTCGTCTTGAGTTTTCGTTGCCCGCCGGCGCGCTCGTCGGCCCGATCCACGGAAGGATCTCTCCGAGCGTCGACTGCCCGGTCGACGCTCGGTGCGGGCGAGGGCGATCGTCTTCTCCTTTCGAGCCAAACGCCGGGGACCTCCATGCGCCTGCTGCATCTCGTACTCGTCTCACTGCTGGGAATCGCCGCGCTGCCGGCCGCGGCCGAACCGCGCGACGGCTGGCGCTACTACGAGATCGGCGACGTCGCCGCGAAGGCGCCGCAGAAAACGCAGGCCGGCCTGATGCTCGTCGGCGGCGGCGAATGGCCGTACGACGCGTTCCGCTGGATGATCGAGCGCGCGGGCCACGGCCGTATCGTGATCCTGCGCGCGTCCGATTCGATGGAGAACCAGGCCGAGTTCTTCAACAACCTGGGCGGCGTCACCGGCGCGCAGACGATCGTGTTCGAAGACCGCAAGGCCGCGAGCGATCCCAAGGTGCTCGACATCGTGCGCAAGGCCGACGGCATCTTCCTCGCCGGCGGCGACCAGTCGAACTACGTGCGCTACTGGAAAGGCACGCCGCTCAACAAGCTGCTCGACGAACACGTCAAGGCCGGCAAGCCGATCGGCGGCACGAGCGCGGGCCTTGCGATTCTCGGCGCGTATTCGTACGGCGCGATGGACGGCGGCAGCCTCGTCTCCGAAGACGCATTGAAAGATCCGACCGGATCGCAACTGACGCTGGTCGACGATTTTCTGCACATGCCGCACCTGTCGCGCGTGATCACCGACAGCCACTTCGGCAAGCGCGACCGCCAGGGGCGCCTGATCGCGTTTCTCGCGAAACTCGCGCACGACACGGGCCGCAGCGATCTCGTCGGCATCGGCATCGACGAATACACGGCGCTGTGCATCGACGCGGCCGGCGTCGGCACCGTGTTCAGCGGCAGCGGCGGCCACGCGTGGGTGTTCCGCCCGCAGCGCGGCGCCGACGTGTACGAGCCCGGCAAGCCGCTGACGTTCCGCGCGGTGCCGGTGGTCGGCGTCGGCACCGACAGCGTGCTGCACCTCGACGACTTCCGCGTCGAACGACCGGCGTTTCATGCTGTGTACGACGCGACCGACGGTACGCTCGTACGGCGCGAGCGCGGCGTGCTGGCGCCCGATCCGAAGAAGACCGTGCTCGTGATCCACGGCGGCGCCGGCGTCGAACGCGCGACGATGACGCCGGACGAAGAAAAAGCCGCGCGCGCCGCGCTCGAAGCGGCCCTGCGCGCGGGCCACGCGCAGCTCGCGGCCGGCAAGCCGGCGCTCGACGCGGTGACGTCGGCGATCGCGGTGCTCGAAGACGATCCGTCGTTCAACGCGGGGCGCGGCGCGGTGTTCACGCACGACGGCAAGAACTCGCTCGACGCGGCCGTGATGGACGGCGCGAGCCTGCGCGCCGGCGCGGTGGCCGGCGTCGAACGTGTGAAGAACCCGATCGCGCTCGCGCGGGCCGTGATGGAAAAATCGAAGCACGTGATGATGGTCGGCCCCGGTGCCGAGACGTTCGCGAAAGAGCAGGGCGTGACGCTCGTCGATCCGAAATATTTCTACACCGAAAAGCGCTGGCAGCAGCTGCAGAAAGCGCTCAGGGAAGCCGCGAACGGGCAGGCGCATGCCGATATCGAGACGGCGAAGCACTTCGGCACCGTGGGCGCCGTGGCGCTCGACGCCAACGGCAAGCTCGCGGCCGGCACGTCGACCGGCGGCATGACGAACAAGCGCTACGGCCGCGTCGGCGATTCGCCGATCGTCGGCGCCGGCACGTATGCGAACGCGCAGTGCGCGGTGTCGGGCACGGGGTGGGGCGAATTCTACATCCGCGCGGTTGCGGCCTACGATATTTGTACACGCGTACAGCTCGGCGGCCTGTCGATCAAGGACGCGGCCGACGCGGTGATCAACCGCGAGATCCCGAAGGCCGGCGGCGACGGCGGCGCGATCGCGCTGGCGTCCGACGGCAGCTTCGCGCTGCCGTTCAACACCGAGGGCATGTACCGCGGCTGGATCGGCGCCGACGGCGTGCCGCATGTGGCGGTGTACAAGGAAGACAAGCTGCCGGAACCCGCGGTCGAGGAATAGTCGTGCACGCCGCGTTCCGCGATACTCGCCTCGAGCGAGCGGCGGAGCGGCGATGGAATTCAACTGGATCGAGGATTTTCTGAGCGTCGCGGAAACCGGCAGCTTCACGCGCTCGGCGCATGCGCGGCATCTGACGCAGCCGGCGCTGTCGCGGCGTATCCGCGCGCTCGAACACTGGCTCGGCGCCGACCTGATCGACCGCGGCAGCTATCCCACGCGTTTGACGCCGGCCGGGGAACTCTTTCGGGTCGAAGCGGCGGCGATTCTCGAGCGCGTGAACGCGGCGCGCGCGCTCGTGCGCCGGCACGCCGCCGCGGCGCGGCAGGCCATTCGCTTCGCGCTGCCGCATACGCTGTCGCTGAGCTTTTTCCCGCACTGGCTGACGAAGGTGCATGCGCGCTACGGCGTATTCGCCAGCCGCGTCGTCGCCGGCAACGTGCACGACGCGGTGCTGAACTTCGTCGAGGGCAACAGCGATCTGCTGCTGTGCTACTACCATCCGGCGCAGCCGATCGAACTCGACGCGAAGCGCTATCCGTTCCTGCGCCTGGGCATCGAAACCATGCGTCCGTACGCGCGCCGCGACCGCGCGCGCAAACCGCAGTTCACGCTGCCCGGCACGGCGAGCGCGCCGGTGCCGTTTCTGAACTTCAGCCCCGAGGCGTATCTGCGCCGCGTGGTCGATCGCATCCTCGAAGCGTCGCCGGTACGCCTGCACCTGTCGCCGCAGCACGAAACGGCGATGGCCGAGGGTTTGAAGAACCTCGTGCTCGAAGGCCACGGCATCGCGTTCCTGCCGCAGAGCACCGTCGCCGGCGACGTGCGCAAGGGGCGTCTCGCGGCCATCGGCGACGCGAGCCTCGCCGCCGAACTCGACATCCGCGTGTACAAGGACAGCCGGCGCGAGCACGCGGGCGTGCAGCGGCTGTGGGCGTTTCTCGAGGGCGAGGCATAGCAACTATGCCGGCCGCGCATCGCGCGATGTGCGATCGGTATTGGCGTTGCGCGCCTCGCGTCCCTAGATTGCGCGCCGACGCCACCACCGAAGATGCCGATGTCCACCCGCCGCGAACACGATCTCCTGGGCGACCGCGAGGTTCCCGCCGATGTCTACTGGGGCGTGCACACGTTGCGCGCCGTCGAGAATTTTCCGATCAGCGGCGTGCCGATCGGCGCGAACGCCGATCTCGTCGTCGCGCTCGCGACGATCAAGCAGGCCGCGGCCGAGGCGAACCGGTCGCTCGGTCTGCTCGACGCACGGCGCGCCGGCGCGATCGTGCGCGCCTGCGTCGAAATCCGCACGGGACAATGGCACGACCAGTTCGTCGTCGACGCGATCCAGGGCGGCGCCGGCACGTCGACGAACATGAATGCGAATGAGGTGATCGCGAACCGCGCGCTGGAACTGATCGGCCGCGCGCGCGGCGAGTACACCGCGCTGCATCCGAACGAACACGTCAACCTCGGCCAGAGCACGAACGACGTGTATCCGACCGCGGTGAAGCTCGCCGCATGGGCCGGCGCGCGGCGGCTCGCGGCGTCGCTCGCCGCGCTGCGCGTCGCGTTCGCGGCGAAGGCGGTCGAATTCGCCGACGTGCTCAAGATCGGCCGCACGCAGCTGCAGGACGCCGTGCCGATGACGCTCGGCCAGGAGTTCGGCGCGTACGCGACGACGCTCGCCGAGGACGAGGCACGGCTCGCCGAAGCCGTTGCGTTCCTGCGCGAAACCAACCTCGGCGCGACCGCGATCGGCACGGGCATCACGGCGCATCCGGCGTATGCCGAAGCCGTGCGTGCAAGACTCTCCACGCTCGTCGGCGTCGAATTCGTCACGGCGCCCGACCTCATCGAAGCGACGCAGGACTGCGGCGTGTTCGTGCTCGTGTCCGGCGTGCTCAAGCGCATCGCGGTGAAGCTGTCGAAGATCTGCAACGATCTTCGACTGCTGTCGTCGGGGCCGCGCGCGGGCTTCAACGAGATCAACCTGCCGGTGCGGCAGGCGGGTTCGTCGATCATGCCGGGCAAGGTCAATCCGGTGATTCCCGAAGTCGTCAACCAGATCGCGTTCGAGGTGATCGGCAACGACCTGACGATCACGCTCGCGGCCGAAGCGGGGCAGTTGCAGCTCAACGCGTTCGAGCCGATCGTCGCGCACAGCCTGCACAAGAGCATCGAGCACCTGCGCCGCGGCATCGACACGCTGACGACGCGCTGCGTCGCAGGCATCACCGCGAACCGCGAGCGGCTGGCCGACCAGGTGCGGCGGTCGGTCGGCATCGTCACGGCGCTCAATCCCTACCTGGGCTATGCGCGCGCGACGGAGCTGGCAGCCGAAGTGCTCGCGAGCGGGAGCGACGTGCGCGAGGTGGTGGCGCGGCACGGACTGCTGTCGCCGGAGCTGCTCGACCGCGTGCTGGCGCCGGAGGCGTTGACGCGACCGGTGCCGGTGGCGTAGACGTTCTTCTTCCGCTCGCTATTCTTTATTGCTCGTCATCTTTCGTTCGTCATTCCAGCGAAAGCTGGAATCCAGCTTTTGACTTTCGCGCTTGCTGTGGCTCGTCATTCCGGCCTGCGCCGGAATGACGAGCAGAGGCAAAAGCCGGACCCCGGCTTTGCAGGGATGACGAGCTTTGGAAGACAACACCATACCGCCTGTCCATGCCCGACCAGACCGAACATCACGTCCCCCGCATCGCCCTCATCGCCACCGGCGGCACCGTCGCCGGCGCCGCCGACTCATCGACGCAGCAACTCGGCTACCGTGCCGGCGCGCTCGACGTCGATGCGCTCGTCGCCTCCGTGCCCGGCCTCGATCGCCTCGCGGCGATCGAAACGCAGCAGCCGTTTGCGCTCGACAGTGCCGCGCTCGAGTTGTCGCACTGGCAAACGCTGGCGGAGCGCGTCAACGCCGCACTCGCGCGCGACGACATCGACGGCGCCGTCGTGCTGCACGGCACCGATACGTTGGAGGAAACCGCGTTTTTTCTGCACCTCGCGGTCGACAGCGACAAGCCCGTCGTGCTCACCGGCGCGATGCGGCCTGCCACGTCGTTCGGTGCCGACGGTCCGATGAACATCTACCATGCCGTCGCCGCGGCGGCGCATCCGGCGTGTCGCGGCCTCGGCACGCTCGTCGTATTCGGCGACGTGCTGCTGGCCGCGCGCGGCCTGCAGAAACGCGACAGCGTGCCCGGCGCGTTCAGCGCCGACCAGTACGGCCGCCTGGGTCTCGTGAAAGATCGCGACGTGTTCGTCTACCAGCGCCCGACGCGCGCGCGCGGCGGCTTCGCAGTGCCGCAGCGACTGCCGCGCGTGCACGTGCTGACGGCGTTTCTCGACATGCCCGCGAGCCTGATCGACGCGGCGACCGCCGATGCCGACGGCCTCGTCTTCGCCGGCGTCGGCAACGGCAACCTGCGCGGCGACTGGCTCGCCGCGCTCTCGGCCGCCGCCGCGCGCGGCGTCGCCGTCGTGCGGGCGAGCCGTGTCTCGAACGGCACCACGGTACGCAACGGCGAGATCGACGACGACGCGCACGGCTTCGTCAGCGCCGACAACCTCACGCCGCTGCAGGCGCGCGTGCTGACGATGCTTGCGCTCGCGCGTGGCGCGTCGACGCGCGAGTTGCAGCTGCTGTTCGACAGCTACTGACGCGGCACGCCGTCGCTATGCCGTCGCGTCGCGGCGAGCGACGATCGCGCCCGCGACACAGAGTACGAACGCGGCGATGGCAAGCCACGATCCATAGGTCGCCTGGCCCCAGACCATCGGCGCGCCAGTCATGTTGGCCGCGGTGAACGCGGCGCTGGCGACGGCGGCGGCGACGAACTGCCGCCGGCGGATCAGTGCGATGGTTACGACGGCGAGCACGCCGGAGCCGATCCAGAGCGCGTGCCCGAGCGCGCCGGCTGCGTAGAAGTGGCGGAACGCCGGATAGTCCGGCAGGAATCGCAGCCACAGGTCCAGGCCGGTGACGAACGGACCGATCGCGAGGAACGCGAGCAGCGCGAGCGCGATTCTTGACGTCGTCGGCAGCTCGGCTCTCGCCGGGGTACCGGTTTGCGTCTGCGGCATCGAGATTCCTCAAGGTTGCGATGCGCGAGCGTAGCACTCGTGCCGCCCTACTCGAACCCGTCGCGCAGCAGCAGATCCGCGCCGCTCACGACCGCGTTGCCGCGCCGCGGCTCGCCGCCCATCGCGACGAAGAAGCCGCCGGCGAAGATGCCGAGCGGCGACGGCGCGATCGTCTGCACGTAGCCTTGCGGCAGCGGCGCCCACGACTGCACGGCGTTCGTCGTGCGCGTGAGATCGAGCGCCGCGAGATAGCGCGCGCCGACGCCGCCGATCGATTCGAACGCGCCGCCGACGTACAGCGTCGAGCCGGCGAGCGACAGCTCGTTCGCGCCGTAGAAACCGACCGGCACATCAAGCGGCAGCACCTGTCCGTTGCGGTCGATCGCCGCGAAGCGCTGGCGCGGCTGCCCGCCCATCGTCAGGAACGCGCCGAGCGCGTAGAGGTTGCCGCGATACGTCGCGAGCGCATAGACGCCGCTGTCGGCCGTCGGATTCCACGCGGTCACCGCGCCGGTGACGCGATCGGCCGCGCCGAGGCCGTAACGCGGCGACGTGCCGAGCGAAATGAAATCGCCGCCGAGATACACGGTGTCGCCGACCGGCAGGATCGTGCGCACCTCGCGGTTCGGCCGCGGGTTCCAGTCGATGCGCGCGCCGGTCGCGGGATTCAACGCGGCCACGAAACCCTGTGCGGTGCCGCCGACGGAAAGAAAGTTGCCGCCGGCATAGACGCGGTCGCCGGCGTAGACGAGCGTGTTCGCGCCGACGTCGAGCTGCGGATCGAAGGCCGTCAGCGCGCCGGTGGTGAGGTCGAACGCCGCCGCGCCGCTGCGCGCGACGTTCTGCGCGCGTTGGAACGTGCCGCCGACGTAGAGCGTGGTCGGCGACAGCGTGAGCCCGAGCACCGCGCCGCTGACGCCGGGGCGCCACGCGTCGTCGAGCGTGCCGTCGGCGTTGAGCCGCACGAGGCCTTCGTGCGCCGATCCGTTCGCGCGCTGGAACATGCCGCCGATCACGAGGCGGCCGTTGACGTCGACGCCGCTCGCGTAGACCACCGGGCCACTCGGCGGTCCGCCGACGTAGTCGGGCAGGGCGCGCGCCTGCGCCGTCGCGGGATCGATCGCCGCGACGCCGAGATGCGGTGCGTTGCCGACGCGCGTGTAGTAGCCGCCCGCGTACACCGCGCCGTTCGCGACGGCGAGCGACAGCACTTCGTTGAAATTGCCGGGTTCTCCATAAATATCCGGATTCCACGAGGTGGCGGCGCCGGTCGTCTTGTCGATTGCCGCGACGCGCGAGCGGGCCGCGCCGCCGGTCGATGTGAAGTTGCCGCCGAGATAGACCGCGTTGCCGCTGACGGCGATCGCGCTGACCGTCGTGTTGACGCCGGGGTTCCACGCGGTCGCGAGGCCGGTCGATGCGCTGAGCGCCGCGACGCCGACGCGCTGCACGCCGCCGATGCCGAAGAACAGGCCGCCGGCGTAGACCGTCGAACCGTCGACGGCGAGCGCGTAGACGTCGCGGTTCGCGTCGGGTTTCCACGCGGTCACAACGCCTGTAGTCGCATCGATCGCCGCGATCGCGTCGCGCGGCTGACCGCCGGCCGCGCTGAATCGGCCGCCGAGATAGACGACGCCGTTGCCGGTCGCGAGCGCGAACACGTCGCCGTTCGGCGCCGGGTTCCACGACGTCGCCGTGCCGCTGCCGAGCGAGATCGCCGCAAGCCGTGCGCGCGCCGCGCCGCCGAGGTTCGCGAACGCGCCGCCGGCGTACAGCACGCCGCTGCCGGTCGCGAGCGCGTTCACCTCGCCGTCGGGCGACGGGTTCCACGACGTCGCGGCGCCGGTCGCCGCGTCGATCGCCGCGAGATTGCGCCGCGCGCTGCCCGCCACCGTGTCGAACACGCCGCCGATGTAGACGGTGCCGCCGATCACCGCGAGCGCGTTGACGCTGTCGCCGTCGACGTTCGGATTCCACGCGTCGAGCGAGCCGTCGGCGTTGAACCGCGCGAGGTTGTTGCGCGCGACGCCGTTGACGGTCTTGAACACGCCGCCGATGACGATGCGGCCGTCGGCTTGCGCGGCGATCGTTCGGACCATGCCGCTGGTCTCGAAGGCGATGTTCGGCTGCGGCCGGACGGCCTGTCCGCGCGCGGCGAATGCGAGTGCGAGAAACACGAGCGCGAGCACGACGGCGTGGCGCGCGCTCGTCGTGCGTCGCGGCGGCGGTGCGAGGTGGCGGATCACTGGCGGTTCCCCCGGTCGGTGCGATCACCGTCAGGGCGCAGGAACGCGGCGCGGTGTCGCATCGGTGCCGAACGCGCGTCTTGCCGCCTGTCGACGCCGGTCTTACAGTGCCGCGTTTGCCGTTCGCGAGCCCGCAATGCCGACCACGCCGCTGTCCCCGATCCGCGCCGCCGTGCGCGAACGCGTCGCCGCCTGGCGCGACGCGTTCGCGAGCGCGCAGCCGTTCCGCTACGTCGTGATCGACGATTTCCTGGAGCCCGACTACGCGCAGCGCCTGCTCGACGCGTTCCCGCCGTTCGAGCGCGGCAACTTCGTCGGCGACGATGGCACCGAGGGCAACAAGTCGACGCTCGCGCGGATTCGCTCGCTCGGCCCCGCGTACGCCGAACTCGACGAGATGATCCAGACGCGAGAGTTCCTCGCGTGGCTCGGCGAAGCGACCGGCATCGACGATCTGCTGTACGACCCGTACTACCTCGGCGGCGGCACGCACGAAAACCGCGACGGGCAAGGGCTGCAGACGCACATCGACTTCAACATCCATCCGAGCGAACAGTGGCACCGCCGCCTCAACCTCATCGTGTACCTCAACCGCGAATGGGACGAAGGCTGGGGCGGCAATCTCGATCTCTACCGCGATCCGTACAGCGACACGCAGCCGGCCGCGCGCATCGCGCCGGCGTTCAACCGCTGCGTGGTGTTCGAGACGACGGAACGCAGCTGGCACGGGTTCGATCCGATCGCGCTGCCGGCAGAGCGACGCGATCTGTCGCGACGTTCGGTCGCGTTGTACTTCTATACGAAGGAACGCCCGGCTGAGGAGATCGCCGGCAAGCACAGCACGCACTACGTCGATCCGCAGCTGCCGGATCGCTTCGTCGAAGGCCACACGCTGACGGCGGCCGACGCGGCGCTGCTGCGCACGTTGATCGCGCAGCGCGACGGGCAGTTGAAGCGGCTGTATGCCGAGAATGCGAGTCTGCTGCAGGCGCAGGAGCGGGGGTTCAGCGGGAAGTTGCTGTATCTCTTGAAGCGGGCTTATGTGCGGTATCGGCGGTGATTGATTTTGATCGTTGTCGCTTGTCTGCGTCGTCCCAATGCCTGGCGTTGAACGAAGCGTTTCGCTCGCTGCCACCCGCCTCTTGGCTCGTCGCCCCAGCGGACGCTGGGGTCCAGCCTTTTCTTTTCGCTTTGTAGTTTTTTGCCTGGCTTTGGACAGGGCGTTTCGCTCGCTGCCGGTCCACCTCCGGGCTCGTCACCCCAGCGAACGCTGGGGTCCAGCCTTTTCTTGTCGCTTTGTAGCTTTAGCTCGGCTTTGAACAAAGCGTTTCGCTCGCTGCCGGTCCACCTCCGGGCTCGTCACCCCAGCGAACGCTGGGGTCCAGCCTTTTCTTGTCGCTTTGTAGCTTTAGCTCGGCTTTGAACAAAGCGTTTCGCTCGCTGCCGGTCCACCTCCGGGCTCGTCACCCCAGCGAACGCTGGGGTCCAGCCTTTTCCTGTCGCTTTGTAGCTTTAGCTCGGCTTTGAACAAAGCGTTTCGCTCGCTGCCGCGAGCGAGCAGGGAGAGATTGCTTGCCCAATCCCTCCCTGCACCCTCCAAGGGCACCCCGACGGCCGCGGTCTGCGGGCATCCATGCCCTCCGACTCCGCGAGCTTGCTCCGGGGTTCGTTGATGGGCCATCCATGGCCCGTCAACGAACTGCGCGCATCCCTGCGCGCACCCGCTGCGCGGGCTTTTCCTCCGCAATCTCGCCGCGACCGACGGGGCCCCGGGTAGAGCGGGCGGCTTCCTGCCGCCAGAAGCAACTGCAACGGCAACGGCAACGGCAACTGCAATTGCAACCGCAACGGCCAAAGCGCGGCATTTCTACAAAGCCGTCATACCGGCCTTCGCCGGTATGACGAGCAAAAGAAGGAAGCCGAAGCTCGCAACGTCGAGCGCAATACAAAGCTCGCTGCGCTCGTCTCGACCTGGCACCGTGCTCGGCACGTCAAGAACTGCACAAGTTCGATAGAACCGAATCCTCAACGGCCTCCCGCGCGGTGCTCTCCGAAAGGTCGCCCACCGCCGCGCTACTCGCAGCGCGTGCGGTTCGCAGCCGGCCGCCATTGTCCTTCGCCGCATCCACTCGCTATATTCGAAATAACATAACGATGAAGCCATGCCGATGTCGCGAGTCGCCCTGAGTCTTGCCGTTGCCGCCGCCCTGGCCAGCGCCGACGACAACCGCGACGACGTGTTCGAACTCGGCGTCGGCGAACCGGCGCTGTCGCTCGTGCGCGAGCTTCGGCAGCGCTATCCCGAGCGGCCGACCGGATGACGCTCGGCGCGAAAGGCGCGAGTCATCGCTCCAGGCGAAACGCTCGTTTCGATTTCAGAAATCGACGATCGGGGCCATCCGCCCGGCCGCCGACATACGGTAGCCACTTGACGATTGATCACAGGAGAGGTCTTTGTCCGGCTCCCGATAGCCGCTAGGATGGCGCGCTTTCCGAGCCGCTCGGCGACTTCCGGCGAGCATCGAAAATCCGGATTGCGCGATTGAACAAATATTCAGCGTAATTTTCGTCGCGACGCCTCGGTCGCCGCGCGAGCGGCCGATGCCGGGCAAGAGGATCCGCCATGTACGTCCCCAAGTCGCCGTTCGTTGCCGCGCTGCTCGTTGGCGCGTGCGGCGCCTGCTTCGCGGCCGTGCAGACGCCGCTCGTCGTCGACTACGAAACGGGCACGGCGAATTCCGGTATCTCCGGCGTGATCGTGACCCACGCGACGGCGCCCGACGCCGCGTATGTCGTGGCCGATGCGCGCAGCGGCAACTACGCGATCGCCCACAAGGTCACGCTCGACGATCCGGCCTACGTGTCGAACGGTTCGCCGCGCAGCGAGAGTTCGACGAACCGCGTGTGGTCGAGCGCCGGCATCTACTACGACAATACCGAGGCGGTCTACACGTTTTCGCTGTCGCTGCGCGACTGGCAGCCGAGCACGTCGGGCGACGAGGACATCCTCTGGCAGTTCAAGCACAACCAAGGGCGGCACGATATCGCCATCGGGCTGCAGCGCAACGCGCTGATGCTGCACTGGAACGGCAACGCCAACCGGCTGGCGCTCGTGCAGAACGTCCTGGCTCCGGGCAACTCGCTGTCGAACCGGTGGATCGATTTCCGGTTCCGTATTCTCTGGAGGAGCGACGACACCGGCTGGTTCGTGATGGACATGCGCCTGCCCGGCGAAACCGACTACGGCCATACGGTGACGCGCACCGGCATTTCCACGTTCGATCCCACGCCCGGCACCGGCACGTTCGGGTATCTGAAGTGGGGCGTCTACCGCAACGACGGCAGCACGGCGAACGGCGATCCCGCGACGCGCATCGTCTATCACGACGACATCGCCGCGACGCAGATCGATACGCTGTTCGTCGACGGCTTCGAAGCCGCCGCGACGCGCTGACTCCTTTCAGGCATGCGCCGGCTCCGCCGCCGGCGCGAATCGCGTCATCACATGCCCGGCCATGCCGCGCGCGAGTTCCTCTTCGCCGAAGAACACCGTGCCGAGTCCTTCGGCGCGCAGCAGCACCGATTCGTCCTCGCTGTGCGTGCGCAGCACCACTTCGACCGCGGGATTGAGCGTGCGCGCGACGTCGACCATGCGCCGCACGCCGAGCGTGTCGGGCGTCGCGATCACGAGCATCGCCGCGTTCGCGATATGCGCCTGGATCAGCACCGCGGGGTCGGTCGCGTCGCCGACGACGGCGGCGACGCCGCTCGCGCGGAGGTCTTCGACGAGTTCGCGGTTCTGTTCGGCGACGACGAACGGGATGCTGCGCGCGGCGAGCGCATCGCCGATGCGGCGGCCCACGCGGCCGTAGCCGACGATCACCACCTGACCTTCGAGGTACTTTCGCTCGGTCGACATCGGCAGCTCGGCGTAAGGATCGCGGCGGCTTTCCAGACGCCGCGCGAGCGCCGAATGCTTCGTCGCCCAGCGGCCGAGCGGCGCGACGCCGGCGAACACGAGCGGATTGAGCGCGATCGAGATCAGCGCGCCGGCGAGCACGAGGCTCAGCGCCTCGGGTTCCATCAGGCCGAGCGTGACGCCCAGGCCGCCGAGCACGAACGAGAACTCGCCGATCTGCGCGAGGCTCGCCGCGACCGTCAGCGCGGTGTTGAGCGGATAACGGAACGCGAGCACGAGGCCCGCCGCGGCGATCGATTTGCCGACGACGATGATCGCGACGACGGCGGTCACCTTGAGCGGCTGCTGCACGACGACCATCGGGTCGAACAACATGCCGACCGAGACGAAGAACAGCACCGAGAACGCATCGCGCAGCGGCAGCGATTCCTTCGCGGCGCGATGGCTGAATTCCGACTCGCGCATGACCATGCCGGCGAAGAACGCGCCGAGCGCGAACGACACGCTGAACAGCATCGCCGCGCCGTAGGCGATGCCGATCGCGCTCGCGATCACCGCGAGCGTGAACAGTTCGCGCGAGCCGGTGCGCGCGACCTGCAGCAGCAGCCACGGCAGCAGGCGGCGTCCGACGATCAGCATCAGCGCGATGAAGCCGCCGACCTGCAGCACGGTGCCGGCGAGCGTGATCCACAAGGGCGTCGCGTCGGCCGCGGCCGGCTTGCCGGTCATGACGCCGGCGAGCGGCGGCAGCAGCACGAGCGCGAGCACGGTGGCGAGGTCTTCGACGACGAGCCAGCCCACGGCGATGCGCCCGTTCATCGTGTCGAGCACGCCGCGCGCCTCGAGCGCTTTCAACAGCACGACGGTGCTCGCGCACGACAGCGAGAAGCCGAACACGAACGCCGCGACCGGCGTCCAGCCCCACCACACGGCGACGCCGAAGCCGAGTGCGGTCGCCATCGCCATCTGCACGACGGCGCCGGGCAGGGCGATGCGCTTGACGGCCATGAGGTCGGCCAGCGAGAAGTGCAGGCCGACGCCGAACATCAGCAGCATCACGCCGATTTCCGACAGCTCCGAGGCGATCGCGACGTTGGCGACGAAACCCGGCGTGGCCGGGCCGATGACGACGCCGGCGACGAGATAGCCGACGAGCGCCGGCAGGCGCAGGCGTTCCGCGACGAAGCCCAGGACGAGCGCGAGGCCGAAGCCCGCGGCGATGGTGCTGATCAGGGAAACGCCATGGTCCATCCGGATTCCTTGCACGTCGAATCGATGCGATGGTCGATTTTGACCGGCGATCGCGGAAATTGCGAACGTCGTCGACGAGCGCGCGGATCGGGCCGCAACGATCGCGTGCGGGCGCGTTGTGCAGAACGCCGCATCGTATACGATTGCCCGGATGCGGAGGAAACGCGGCCGGGAAAGCTCCCGGCCGCGTCGTTGGACCACTTACGGCGTCACCGCCTCGAACCCGTTCTTGAAGATCGTGTCGGTGCCGGCAGCCGATGCCGGCACGAGGCACCAGCGGTTGATCCGGCCGGTATCGCTGGCGGCGCCGTCGACGAGCTTCAGGCTCCAGGTGCCCGACAGGTCCTGCCCCGCGAATGCGGCCAGCGGGTTGTCGCCCTTGTACGCGCCGCCGGCGGTATACGCCTGCGCCGCCGCCGCCGCGTTGCAGTTGCTCTCGAGCGTCTGCGTCGCGGCGTCGTCGACGATCACGTCGATGTCGTTGCCGCCGCAGGCGCTGTTGCCGGGGCGCGTCATGAGCTCGACGCTCGTCGCGCCCTTGCTCAGCGTCATCGACAGGTCGCCGACGTAGGTGTGGTCGATGTCGACCTTCAGGCGCAGGCCCGCGAGCGTGCCGGTATCGGTCACGACGAAATCGTCGGTGACGCCCTGCGGGTTGTTGTCGGGAATCGTCGTGACCGTGCTGCGGCAGATTTCCATCGCGGTCGTGAAGCGAAAGACGGCCGATGCCGCGCTCTCGCCGCACGTGTTGATGCCGAATACGCGCCAGTAGTATGTGGCGTTCGGATCGAGCGCGACGGTCGGCGCGTACGTCGTCGCCGCGACGGTCGTATCGACCATCGTCGTCGCAAAGCCCTCGTCGGTCGACAGCTGGAAGCGGTATGACGTCGCGCCGGCGAACGCGGTCCAGCTGAAGGCCGGCGTCGTCGACGCGCCGGTCGCGTTGTCGGCCGGTGCGGTCAGTGCGGCCGGCGACGGCGCGGTCGCTTCGACATCGAGATTGACGCTGGCCGTATGCGACACCGCCGGCGTCGTCGACGCAGCCTGAATGACGAGCCCGTAGCTGCCGCTCGCGACGCCGGCGGTGTTGCCGATCGTCAGCAGGCCGTTCGCGGCGGGCGAGGCCGGCGTGACCGGATTCGGCGAGAACGTGCCGGTCGATGCGCCCGGCAGTCCGGTGACGCCAAGCGTGACCGGTGCCGTGAATCCGGCGATGCCGAGGAGGCCGACGTCGTACGTGACCGGGCTGCCCGCGCAGATCGTGCGCGAGGCCGGCGAGGGCGACAGCGCGAAGTCGGGCGAGATAGTGAACTGGAAGTTGCCGTTCGCGGCGAGCGCGTACTTCTGGCGGCCCTGCGGCACGTTGATGCCGCGCACGCGAACCTGGTAGCTGCCCGTTACCGGCGCGTCGATGCGGATGCGGTGTACGTTGTTGAGGTTGTCGTAGTTCGCGGTCGTGGTGTCCTGCAGCGGATTGGCGTTGTTGACGCCGACGTTGGCCGGCAGCTTCTGCGTCCACACGTCGCCGTCGGGTGCGACCACTTCCAGGCGCAGGGCGTTGACGAGCGCCGGCGCGGCGTTCACGGCGGCGGCGACGTCGCTCCAGGTCAGCGTGACGACGAGCGGCTGGCCGGCGGTGACGTCGAGCGTGTGCGCGTCGACTTCGCCGGTGTACAGGCCGTTCGGCGCGTCGTACAGAAACAGCCGGCTCGTATCGCCGGCGAAGTACAGCGACTGATCGAGCAGGACGCGGCCCCAGCCCTGCGTCTGGTCGGGCGAGGGCGTCGCGACGTTCGCCGCCCCGTTGATCAGGATCGCCTTGACGAGCGCGCCCGACGGACTGGCGATCGCGTCGGCGGGCGTACGCTGTCCGCTCGGGAAGAAGCCGCGCGCGAGGTAGTCGCGCACGAGCGCGGCGAGGCCGGCCGCGGTGGGGGTCGCCATCGACGTGCCGCTCGACGTGCGCGTGCCGCAGGCGTTGCGGTCGGCCGACACGATGCCCGAGCCCTGCGCCGAGATATCGGGCTTGAGACGCGCGTCGGTCGTCGGTCCGCGCGACGAGAACGCGGCCATCGTATTGCCGGCCGTGCCGCGTCCGTTCGCGCCGACCGAGATCAGGTTCTTCGCGTTCGCCGGCGCGCCGACGTTGTTGCCGTTCGGGCAGACCGCGCCGTCGTTGCCGGCGGCGAACAGCACGAGCAGGTCGGCGTTGTCGCGCATCGCGTTGTCGACGTCGCGCGTGCGGTCGGTGTAGGTGACGGTGCAGTTGGCGATGCAGCGGCCGAGGAAGTTGGTGCAGCCGCCGCCCCACGAATTGCTGTGGATGCGCGCGCCGTTCGCGTACGCGGCGGTCGCGGCGTGATACGGATTGCCTCCGCTCGCGAGGTAGGCGAGGCTGGCGCCCATTTCCTGCGACACGAGCTTGGCGCCCGGCGCGGTGCCGTCGAGATCGGTATTGCCGCCTTCGCTCGTGAAGTTCGCGCAGTCGACCGCGTTGGCCGGGTTGTTGCCGGCGACCGAGCCCATCACGTGCGTGCCGTGCCCGTGATTGTCCTCCGGACCCGCGCCGGCCAGGCCCGACCACTTGTAGTGCGCGATCACCTTGCGATGGTCCGTGTTCGGCGCGGCGATGGTCGGACAGGCGGAACCATCGGTGCACGCGCTGATCGCGGGGTTCTGCGCGGCATCGTTGAACGCGCAGTTGCCGATGAAGAGGCCCGAGTCGAGCACGCCGACCACCTGGCCGCAGCCGTACAGGCCCTGTGCGAACATCGGGCGCAGCGGGGTCGGCGTGTTGACGTTGCTCTGGTGCAGCCAGCCGGCCTGCGAGTTCAGGAGGCGCTCGGGCCAGCGGAACGTGATCGACGCGACGTTCGGATCGGCCGCGAGCCGCGACACCGTCGCGCCGAGCTGCGCGCGGTCGAAGCGCGCGATGACGCGCGTGTCTTCGCCCGCGGTTTCGGTTCTGGCCTGGGTCAGTCCCGGCGTGCGCGTCACGAGGCTCGAAACGGCGTCGCGGTCGGCCTTCGCGTAGATGCCGATCGCGAGCTCCGCGATGCCGCCGTCGCGCACGAGGTTGCCGTGCTTGAACTCGTTCGCGATATTCGCGTCGACCTTGAACGCCGGCAGGAACGGCCCGGCCCATACCGCTCCGGCGATCGCGCGGGCGCGCGCATCGGTCGTCGCGGGCATGCGCACGATGTACGCGTAGTGCGGCGCGTAGCCGACGATGGTGGCGCCGAGCGCCTCGACGGCGGCGCGTGCCCGGTTGTCGATCGGACCGCCGAACTTGATCAGGCGCAGTGGCGAATCCTTGAACGCTTCGACGTCGGCGAGATCCTTCAGGCCGCTGCCGGCGGTCGACACCTTGCCGCTGCAGACGTCCTGCTGCGCGCCGGCGAACGATACCAGGCAGCGTTCGTCGGACGCGTGCGCGGAAAGCGAAAAAGCGAGGCTTATACTCAGATACAAGACGGTGCGCATGCAATGCATCCTCATGATGTCGGCGCGCGCTCGCGTTGGACGGAGGTGCGCACGGAATCGCCGGATGAGATCCGGCTGCGAATGGTTTCTCCCCGCGAAACCCTTTCAAGAATGGCATCGGCACCGGCGTCGTCGGCCGGCCGTTCCCGGAACAAACGCAACGCGTCGTGCAGCCGGCGGACGATTTCGACATCGTCGTTCAGCCCGGCCGGACGCCGCGCAAATGTCGGCGTCTCCGGCCGTCCCGGCCGTGCGTGCCGGTCGCCGACCCGCGGTTTCGCCGGGCGCAGACGAAAAAAGCGGCAAAGTATTGACCTGTACTTGACGGAATGTTATTTCGCGCCGGCTCGCATTCGTTCTTCCACAAATCTAGTTTGTATAGAAGGAGCGTGCCCATGAAACGCGCCACACGTTCGTTTTGCCTCGCCGTGACCTGTGCATTCGCCGCCGCCGCGACGGGCCAGACCCCGCCGCCGCCGACGCCCACGTTCACGCAGGAAGTGCTCGCCGCCGAACAGGAAACGGCCGCCGCCGCGGCGACCGTCGACGCCGCCGCGGCCGACATCAAGGCCGCGATGATCGCGGTGCGTCCCGGCCTCGTCGGCGCCGTGCCGGGCGGCAACGCCGCCGGCTGTCCGGTCGCCTGCGCGTCGGTCTGCGCCTATGCGGCGGCCGTCGCGACGGTAACGTGCGAAGCGCATGCGACGGCCTGGGTGACCTGTCCCGACGGCACCACCCTGTGGGCCGAGGGCTACGGCTACGCCACGGCGACCGCGGTCGGCTTCGGCCTCGCCTGCGCGACCGCGTGCACGGACGGCAGCGGCTTCGGCTTCGGCGCGGGCGGCGGCGGTGCGGGCGGCATCGGCGGCGGAGGGGGCGCCGGCGGCGTCAACCTCGGCGCGACCTGTCCCGGCGGCGGCTGAACCGCTTGCGGCCGCCGCGGTTCGCGCCGCGGCTGAAACTTCCTTGCAACGCCTCCGGTCGGAGAATGCGGGCGCGGGCCGCTGAGAGAATTTTTGCGGTTCGCGCACAGTTCTCAATGTTCGGAAGTTCCAGCGACTGTCGTTTCCTGCACGACGCATGAGCGTATCGGCGGCGGGCGCCAGGGAAGGCGCCCGCCGCCGCGGTCGAAGGAGTGACGCGGAGGTGCTGCGATGATCGTCGGCCAGTCGGTTGCGTCGCATGCGATGCTCGCGAGCTTGCGGCGCTTCGCTTCGTGCGCGGTGCCGGTGCTGCTCGAAGGCGAAACCGGTACCGGCAAGGAGCTCGCGGCGCGCGAGATACACTACGCCGGCCCGCGTGCGCAAAAGCCCTTCGTGCCGGTCAACTGCGGCGCGCTGCCCGACAGTCTCATCGAAAGCGAGCTGTTCGGTCACCGGCGCGGCGCGTTCACCGATGCCAAGAGCGAGCAGCCGGGCCTCGTCGAACTCGCGCACGGCGGTACGTTGTTTCTCGACGAAGTCGATACGCTGTCGCCGAAAGCGCAGGTGACGCTGCTGCGTTTTCTGCAGGATCGCGAGTACCGGCCGGTCGGCGGTCGCGTCGCGCGCGTCGCCGACGTGCGCATCGTCGCGGCGACGAACGCATCGCTCGAGCAGCTTTCGCTCGAACGCCGCTTTCGCCGCGACCTGTACTATCGACTCAACGCGCTGTATCTGCGCGTGCAGCCGCTGCGCGAACGCGTCGCCGACATCGCGCCGCTCGCGCAGCATTTTCTCGAGATCGCGGCGCGGCAGCTCGGGGCGGCGCCGAAACGCTGGACCGACGCCGCGTTCGCCGCGCTCGCCGCGCACGCGTGGCCCGGCAACGTGCGCGAACTCGAAAACGTCGCGCTGCGCGCGTACGTGAACGCCGACGGCGCCACGGTCGGCGTCGCGGAACTCGCGGCGGCCGATCCGGCGTTCGCCGCGGCGAGCGCCGAGCCCGCGCAGGCGGCACCGCGCGACGCGAGCTTCAGCGCGTCGAAGGCGCGCGCGATCGCGTCGTTCGAACGCACCTTTCTGACGAACCTGCTGCGCGACGCCGGCGGCAACGTCACGACCGCGGCGAAGCTCGCGGACATCGAGCGGCGCCAGCTCGGCAAGCTGCTCAAGAAGCACGGCATCGCGCGCGCCGCCTTTCGCGAACCCTCTTAGTTCCCCGTCGTCGCGGCGTTCTTCGCGCATGCGTCTGTTCCCGGGCGGGTGGATTTTGCCCCGGCATTCGGCCCGAAGCGGGTCGGCACGGCCCCGGTCGCTTCGTACGTACAAGTAAAAATAATCGCAAAGACAACATCTTGTGTTCGCGCGATCTCTGGCACGCGTGTTGCGTTGCCGTACCGGTCCGACCCGCAGGCACCCGCGATGCACGAGCCGTTCGACGCGCAGTCCGATCCTCCCGGCGAAATCGAAAGCGCCGTGATCGGCTATCTGCGCAGCCACCCCGACGCCGCCGACACGCTCGACGGCATCGTCGGCTGGTGGCTGCCGCGGCAGCGCTACGAAACGCAGCGCACGCGCATCGAGGCGGTGCTGTCGGCGCTCGTCGCGCGCGGCCTGTTGCGCGTGAGCGGCCTGCCCGGCGGGGCCGAGCTGTACGCGTTGAAAGAACCGCCGACCACGCCGCCGCCCTGAGCGCGCGCGGCCCCACGAGCAGGAGAACTCCATGCCAGTCGCACTCACTTATCCGGGCGTCTACGTCGAAGAAATTCCGAGCGGCGTGCGCACGATCACCGGCGTCGCGACGTCGATCGCCGCGTTCGTCGGATGGGCAACGAAGGGACCGACCGACGATGCGGGGCTGGTGCTCTCGTGGAGCGACTACGTGCGCAAGTACGGCGAACTCGATCCGCGCAGCTATCTGGGCTACGCCGTCAGCCAGTTTTTCGCCAACGGCGGACAGCGCGCCTACATCGTGCGCCTGGCCAAGGGCGCGCTCGCGTCGAAGGTCGAACTCAAAAGCGACGCGGCGGCGCTGGCGCTGACGGTTTCCGCACGCAGTCCCGGATCGTGGGGCGACGACTACGCGGTGACGGTCAAGGCGGTCGATCCCGACAACGGCACGAAGCGTTTTCGCCTCGTCGTGTCGAACTGGAAACTCGGCGTCGTCGTCGAGACGTTCGAGAACGTGGCGATGTCGCCGACGCACGCGCGCTTCGTCGACAACGTGCTCAAGGCCGAATCGCTGTTCGTCACGTCGGTCGCGACCGGCGCGGACCTGCCCGCGAACACTCCGAAGGGAGAAGTCCATAAACTCGGCGGCGGCAGCAACGGCGACGAGCTCAAACCGGACACGGCAGACTTCGAGACCGCGGCGCTCGCGTCGACCGGCGTGCTCGATCGCGTCGATCTGTTCAACCTCTTGTGCGTGCCGGGTGCGACGACGCCCGGCACGATCAAGTCGCTGCAGGCCTATTGCCGCAAGCGGCGCGCATTCATGATCGCCGACTGCGTGTCGACGGCGACGTCCGACTCGCTCAAGAACGGCCCTGACGGCAATCTCACGGGCACCGACTCCATCAATGCGGCGTTCTACTTCCCGTGGTTGTACGCGCCCGACCCGGCGCAAGAAAACCGGCCGCGCCTGTTTCCGCCGAGCGGCTTCATGGCCGGCATCTATGCGCGCACGGACACCCAGCGCGGCGTCTGGAAAGCGCCGGCCGGCAGCGAAGCGAGCCTGACCGGCGCCATCGACACGAAAGAGCGCGCCACCGACGACCAGAACGGCGTACTCAATCCGCTCGCGATCAACTGCATTCGCAACTTTCCGGTGTACGGCATCGTCGCGTGGGGCGCGCGCACGCTCCAAGGCAACGACGAGCGCGGCTCGGAGTGGAAATACATCCCGGTGCGGCGCACGGCGCTGTTCATCGAGGAAACGCTGTACCGCGCGACGAAGTGGGTCGTGTTCGAACCGAACGACGAACCGCTGTGGGCGCAGATCCGCCTGAACATCGGCGCGTTCATGCACGACCTGTTCCGCCAGGGCGCGTTCCAGGGCGCATCGCCCAAGGACGCGTACTTCGTCAAATGCGACAAGGAAACGACGACGCAGAGCGACATCAATCGCGGCATCGTCAACATCGTGGTCGGCTTCGCGCCGCTCAAACCCGCCGAGTTCGTGGTGATCAAGCTGCAGCAGATCGCCGGCGACATCCAGACCTGAGGACACACAGCCATGGCGCAGTTCACCGTCAACGCGCAGCGTTTCGATCCGTACAAGAACTTCAAGTTTCGCGTGAAGTGGGACGGTCGTTACGTTGCCGGCGTCAGCAAGGTCGGCGGCCTGAAGCGCACGACCGAAGTCGTGGAGCACCGCGAGGGCGGCGATCCGAGCACGTCTCGCAAATCGCCCGGCCGCACCAAGTACGAAGCGGTCACGATCGAGCGCGGCGTCACGCACGACCTCGAATTCGAGAAATGGGCGAACAAGGTGTGGAGCTTCGGCGGCGGCCTCGGTGCGGAAGCGTCGCTCAAGGACTTCCGCAAGGACATCATCATCGAGGTGTACAACGAGGCGGGGCAGCTCGCGCTCGCGTACAAGCTGTTCCGCTGCTGGGTGTCGGAGTACCAGGCGCTGCCCGATCTCGACGCGAACGCGAACGCGGTCGCGATCCAGCACATCAAGATCGAGAACGAGGGCTGGCAGCGCGACGTCGAAGTCGCCGAGCCGTCCGAACCGGTGCTGGCGTAACGCGCGCATGCGCACCTTCGACGCGAGCGCGCTGCTCGACGCGTGGGAGCACGGCTACGGCCTGCCGCCGCCGCAGCGCGCGCTCGCGCTGCTCGCGTACGGCTGGCCGCACGTGCCGCGCGACGAGCTCGCGAGCGCGCCGCTCGGCCGGCGCGACGCGTGGCTCGCGCGGTTGCGCATCGCGCTGTTCGGTCCCGAGCTCGCGTTCGTCGCGACGTGCCCGCACTGCGCGAGCGTCGTCGAATCGACGCTCGACGCCGCGCCGCTCGCGCTCGACGCGCCGCCGCCCGATCCGCGATCGATCGAGATCGACGGCGCCCGCGTGACCCTGCGCGCCGCGACGAGCGCCGATCTCGCCGACCTGCCGCGCGATGCCGACGCCGCTCGACGCCTGCTGGCGCTGCGCGTGATCGACGCGGGCGACACGACGCTCGACGCGGATGCGCTGACCGAGGCGTCGCTCGCGGCGATCGCCGACGCGCTGGCGCAGATCGACCCCGGCGCCGCGACCGATCTCGCGCTCGACTGCCCCGACTGCGGCGCGCGCTGGCACGGCGGGCTCGACATCGCGGCGTTCCTGTGGCGCGAAATCGACGCGTGGGCACGGCGCACCTTGCGCGAAGTGCATGCGCTGGCGCGCGCGTACGCGTGGCGCGAGGCCGACGTGCTCGCGCTGTCGCCGACGCGGCGCAAACTCTATCTGGAGCTGTGCGGCGCATGAAGACGACCGATACCGGTTCGCGCGGCGATTTCCTCTCGACCGTGATCGATCGCGCGCACGGCCGCGGGCGTCCCGACGCGCCGCTCGTCGCGCCGCGGCCGGCGAGCCTGTTCGAGCCGGGCGCGACGTCGATCGCCGAGGCGGTCGAATCGGCAGCGGCCGAGACGCCGTCGCCCGCGTCGCCGCGCGCGGACGCACCGATCGCGCGCGAGCCCGTGCCGCGTATCGCGCCGCCACACGCGGCCGATCCCGCGCGCGTCGCACCGGCGACCTCGCCGCCGCCCGCGATGCCGCAGATCGTGCATGCGCAACATTTCCACATCGCCGCAGAAATGCCGCCGCCGCACGTGCGGCCCGCCGCCGCTGCCCCGGCACTCGCGGTGACGGCAACGCTGCCACGCATCGCACCAGCGCATGACGACATCGCCGCGACCGCGCCGCGCGCCGTGCACGACGCGGCGCCGGAACCGCGCCGCGACAACGCCGTCGTGCCGCGCATCGACGCGCCCGGCCCGCGCGTGGCCGCACTGCTGCCGAACCGCGACGTCGTCGCCGCGTTCGCCGCGCAGACGCCGTCGCTCCCCGTGCCGTCGCGCGAAGCCGCGGCGCTCACGGCGCCGTCGCCCGGGCCGGTCGTCACGATCAGCATCGGTCGCGTCGAAGTGCGCGCGCCGGCCGCGACGCCTGCCGCGACACGCGCGACGGCGCAGCCGCGCCCGGCGGCGCTGTCCGACTATCTCGGCCGCAAGGAGCGCGCGCGATGAGCAACTCCCTCGCCATCGCCGCGACGACGCTGACGCTGCGCGCGCTGCTCGAAAAGGAAATTCCGCTGCGCGACGCGGGCCTGCCGGGCCTGAAGGTCACCACCTTGCCGCCCGATCTCGCGCGCAAGAACGCCGCCGACGTCGGCGCGCAGCTCAACGTGTTCCTGTACCAGACCGCGGTCAACGCCGCGTGGCGCAACCAGGCCGCGCCGACGCAGACGCGGCCCGGCGAAACCGGCCGGCCGCCGCTCGGGCTGAACCTGCATTACCTGCTCACCGCCTACGGCGACGACACCGACGACGAAAGCATCAGCCATCGCGTGCTCGGCGGCGCGATGGGCGTGCTGCACGATCACGCGCTGCTCGGCCGCGACGAGATCCGCGGCGCGCTCGCCGGCAACGATCTCGCCGACCAGTTCGAACGCCTGCGCGTCACGCCGCTGACGCTGCCGATGGACGAAATGTCGAAATTGTGGACGGCGCTGCAGACGAACTATCGCGTCTCGGCCGGCTACGAGGTGACGGTCGTCCTGATCGACAGCCTCGCCGCGTCGCGCGCGGCGCTGCCCGTGCTCACGCGCGGCAAGGACGATCGCGGTCCCGAAGCGACCGCGGGCCTCGCGCCGCAGATCGCCGAACTCGTCTATCCGCGCTCGCAGCAGGCGGCGCGCCTCGGCGAGCGGGTGGTGCTCAAGGGCACGCCGTTCGACCGCACGAAGACGACGCTGCGCTTCACGTCGACGCGGCTCGCCGCGCCGCTCGAGCTGCCGCCGCTCGCGGGCGGTGCGCCCGACGAAGTGGCGTTCGAGCTGCCGGCGGCGGCCGATCCCGCGGCGGCCGACTGGGTGCCGGGCTGGTATTCGCTCGCGGCCGTCGTCGGCGCGCCGGGCGGACCGAAGCTCGTCAGCAACGAGGTGGCGTTCGCGCTCGCGCCGACGATTTCGCTCGCGTCGGTCATCAGCGTCAACCCCGACGATCCCGCGCTGCGCGACGTCGCGGTGACCGTCGCCGGCGCGCCGCGCTGCATCGCCGGCCAGCGCGTGACGCTCGCGTTCGGCGACCGCCAGGCCGACGCCGTGTCGCCGCCGGTGCCGCCGCCGTGGCCCGCGCCGCCGCCGCCGTTCGATCCGAACTTCGACGTGAAGAAGGTGGCGACCGGCCAGACCTATCTCGTGCGCCTGCGCGTCGACGGCGTCGACAGCATCCCGGTGATCGTCACCGGGGCGCCGCCGCTGCCGGCGTTCGATCCGGCGCAGCAGGTGGTCGTGCCATGAGCGCGTTCGAGCGCTGGCAGGCCGCGAACAACCGCTATCTCGCGAACGAGATCGCCGGCCTGCGTGCGCGGCTCGAACGCCTCGCCGCGTCGGCCGCGAGCGACGCGGCCGAACCGTCGTGGCGCCAGCGCTGGCTCAAGCCCGCCGAAGCGTCGAGCCCCGCGGCGCCGGCCGTGGCCGTCGTCGAGGCCGGCGAAGACGCGGACGACGCGCCGACGCCGGCGCTCGTCGTGCTCGCGCGGCGCCTGCAGCTGTCGGATTTCGAGCGCGACGTGCTGCTGTTGTGCGCCGCGATGGAACTCGACACGCGCATCGCGCCGCTGTGCGCGCGGGCGCAGGCCGACGCGAACAAACCGTACCCGACGTTCGCGCTCGCGCTGGCGCTGTTCGACCGGCCCGCGTGGGATGCGCTGTCGCCCGAGCGGCCGTTGCGCTACTGGCAGATCGTCAACGTGCACCAGTCGATGACGCAGGCGCTCGTCGCGAGCGCGCTGCGCGCCGACGAACGCATCGTGAGCTATCTGAAGGGCGCCAACTACCTCGACGACCGCATCGCGCCGCTCGTCGGTGCGCTGCCCGAATACGACGGCGACGCGCCGCCGTCGCTGCAGGCGTGCGTCGACGCGATCGTCGAACGACTGCATGCCGCCGACGCGCCGATCGTCGAACTCGTCGGCAGCGATCCGGCGAGCAAGCGGCTCGTCGCCGCGCGCGTCGCCGACGCCTTGAACCTGCGCGTCTGCCGCATCGGCGCCGACGCGATTC
Source organism: Tahibacter soli (assembly GCF_025717065.2). GTDB lineage: Bacteria > Pseudomonadota > Gammaproteobacteria > Xanthomonadales > Rhodanobacteraceae > Tahibacter > Tahibacter soli. Next base: position 212,707 of record NZ_JAOVZO020000023.1, read on the forward strand.
CGCAGGCGCCGGCCGAACTCGAGGCGCTCGCGCGGCTGTGGCAGCGCGAATGCGCGCTGCTGCCGCTCGCGCTGTACGTCGACGCGTACGACGCCGATCGCGCCGGCAGCGCGGGCGCGGCGGTGCAGCGCGCGCTCGGCGCGTTCTCCGGGCTCGTGTTCTTCGACGTGCGCGAACCGTGGCCGCGCGTCGCGCGCGAAACGCTGCCGGTCGACGTCGCGAAACCGCTGCCGGCCGAACAGCGCGCGCTGTGGCTCGCCGCGCTCGGCGACGAACACGCGCCGACCGCCGCGCGCGTCGCCGTGCACTTCGATTTCGACGCCGCGACGATCGCCCGCGCCGCGGAACTGTCGCTGGCGCTCGCGAACGGCGACGCGGACCAGGTGCCCGCGCTTGCGTGGGCGCAGTGCGTCGCGCACGCGCGCCCGGTGCTCGACCAGCTCGCGCAGCCGGTCGAGGCGAAGGCGACGTGGGACGATCTGGCGCTGCCCGACGCCGAGAAGTCGCTGCTGCGCCAGATCGCCGACCAGGTGGAACATCGCGGCACGGTGTACGACGACTACGGCTTTCGCGCGCGCATGAACCGGGGTCTGGGCATCAGCGTGCTGTTCGCGGGCGAAAGCGGCACCGGCAAGACGATGGCCGCCGAAGTGATCGCGAACGCGCTCGGCCTCCTGCTGTACCGCATCGATCTTTCCGCGGTCGTGAACAAGTACATCGGCGAGACCGAAAAGAACCTGCGGCGTTTGTTCGACGCGGCCGAATGCGGCGGCGCGATCCTGCTGTTCGACGAAGCCGACGCGCTGTTCGGCAAGCGCGGCGAGGTCAAGGACAGCCACGACCGCTATTCGAACATCGAGGTCAACTATCTCCTGCAGCGCATGGAGGCGTTTCGCGGATTGGCGATCCTCGCGACGAACATGAAGAGCGCGCTCGACGGCGCGTTCGTACGGCGCCTGCGCTTCATCGTCAAGTTTCCGTTTCCGGGCCTGCCCGAACGCGAGGCGATCTGGCGCCGCGCGCTGCCGGCCGGTCTTGCGACCGGCGCGATCGACTACGCGCGCCTGGCGCGTTTCAACCTCACCGGCGCGTCCATCCATTCGATCGCGCTGAACGCCGCGTTTCTCGCGGCGCGCGCGAACGCGCCGCTGTCGATGCCGCTCTTGCTCGACGCCGCGCGCACCGAGTTCCGCAAGCTCGAGAAGCCGGTCAGCGACGGCGATTTCCGCTGGCTCGAACGCGCGGAGGGCGCCGCGTGAAGATCGACCTGCACATCGAGCGCCTGGTGATCGACGGCGCCGCGCACGACGCCGACGCGGTGCGCGCGGCGCTGACGCGGGAGCTGGCGCAGCGGTTCGCGGACGCGCCGCCCGATCTCGCGGGCTTCGCGGTGCCGAGCCTGCGCGCGATCGCGCCGGCCGCGCCGATGGGTACCGCGCAAGCGCTCGGCAGCGGCGTCGCGCAGGCGCTGTACGGCGCGCTCGCCGGCGACGGCGCGCCGCCCGCGAGAACGCCGCGATGAGCGCGTCCACGCTCGCGCGCGGCAAGGCCGGCGCCGTCGAAGCGGCGCATCCGGTCGTGCTGCGGCGCCGCTGCGCGTGCGCGGGACGCGGCGAGTGCAGCGGCTGCGCAAAACGCCCGGCGACGCTGCGGCGCCGCGCCGCCGGCACCGCGGGCCTGGCGCCGGCGAGCGTCTTCGACACGCTGGCGGCGCCCGGACGGCCGCTCGACACCGCCACGCGCGGTTTCATGCAGCAGCGCATCGGCCGGGATTTCAGCGGCGTTCGCGTGCACACGGACGCGAACGCCGCGGCGTCGGCGCACGCCGTCGGCGCGCAGGCGTACACCGTCGGTTCGAATATCGTCTTCGGCGCCGGACGCTACGCGCCGGGAACGCGCGACGGCACGCGGCTTCTCGCGCACGAGCTCGCGCACGTCGCGCAGCAGGGCGCAGGCCCGATGCCGGCGCGCGGTCGACTGCGCATCGGCGACCCGGGCGACGCCGCCGAACACGAGGCCGATCGCATTGCCGACAGCGTGCTCGGCGCATCGCCGCGAGCGGCGGCGCCAACGCCGCGGGCGCCGGTGCTGGCGCGGCAGCCATTGAATATTCCGCCGAATCCTTACACGGAGGAAGCGACGGAAAAGCCTTTCGAAGTGCCGCCGAACCCCTACGCCGAGGGCGTTCCGCCGCCGGCCGAACACGCGCTCGGCGACGTCGCGTACGGTTCGTCGGGCCGGTTCGCCGCGACGGTGCTGCGTCACGACGCGTTCGCGTCGAAGGGCGCGCGCCCGTGCAAGCTGATCGCGACCATGCGCATCAAGTTCGTCCAGACCGACCCGGCCGCGTGGCCGGCCGGCCGCTTCGCCGCATGGCTGACCGAGGCGTCGCGCGTGATCGCCGAACGCTGGAGCCTGCGCTACCTGCTGGCCGCGGACGGCGAGTGCGACAGTGCCGAGCCGTGCCGGCGCAGCATGGTCTTCGTGCGCATGCAGCCGGTCGAAAGCGGCCAGCATCACATCGTCAACGTGCGCTACGACAAGCCCGGCGGAACCCGCAGCGACGCGCTGAACTGGCACGAACCCGACGTGCGCCGGCGCGGCGACGACATGCGCGAGGCGCAGACGACGGCGAACCACGAGTTCGGCCATCTGCTCGGCCTGCCGCACGTCGCCGGCAATTCGCCCGAATGCCGGGACGCGCGCGCCGACGATCCGACGAATCCGGAGCCGCGCATCTGCTACGGACGCGGTCGCGAAGAACGTGCCGGCGTCATGGGCGCCGGCGACATCGTGCGCGTCGCCGACTACGCGCCATTCGTCGGACCGATGCGCCTGGCCACGGGCTGCGCGTGGCGCGTGGAAGGTTCGGACAGCGAGGTGTCCGGCTCGTCGGGCCTGGTGGCGGGCCTGATACTCGGCGGCCTCGCGGGCGGCGTCGGCGGTGCGGTGCTCGGCAGCCTGCTGGGCCCGGCCGGCGCGGTCATCGGCGGACTGATCGGCGCCGGCATCGGCGCGCTTATCGGCGGAGCGATCGGCGATGCGGTGGACTGATCGCCCGCATGCCGGATCCGCGCCGCGCGGCCGGAATGCGCCGCGATGAGCGCGCGTACGAAAATGCCGGCCGCGCCGGCGCCGCACGATCTCGCGCCGCCGGTCGCGCCGCAGCGCCAGGCGCGCCGCGCGACGACGACGGACGCGCTCGAAACCGAGGCCGATCGCGCCGCCGGGCAGGTGCTCGCGGGTCGACCGGCGCCGCCGCTCACGGCGCGTGCGAGCGGCACAGGCACGGCGTCGCCGGCCGCAGGTCGCGCCGGTGCCGCGCAGGCCTTGCCGGCCGGTGTCCGCGGCGAGATGGAGCGCGGCTTCGCGCGCGACTTCTCGCAGGTGCGCGTGCACACCGACGAAACCGCAGCGGCGAGCGCGCACGAACTCGACGCGAACGCCTACACGACCGGCAACGACATCGTGTTCGGCGAAGGACGCTACGCGCCGCAGACGCCGGACGGGCGCCGGCTGATCGCGCACGAACTCGCGCACGTCGCGCAGCAGGAAAGCGGCGCCGCGCGCGCCGGCAGCGTGCAGCGCGAACCGCGCGACCCGGACGAACTGGCGGCCGAGGCGAAGGAGGACGACGCGATCGTCGCGAAGGCCAAGCGCGCGCTCGCGTCCGAAAACCCGGCGATGGCCGTGCACGAAATCGTCTGGCGGCTGATCAACAACCATCACCTCGACGAACACTTCGAATTGAACGGCAGCCGCTACGACGCGGCGCGCAAGGGCATCGTCGTCGAGCTTTCGGGCAAGGGGCCGCGCACCACCGGCACGATCGTCGCCGGCAAGGAAGTGCTGCAGCGCCTCGCCGCCGGCAAGGCCGCCGACGTCGTCAAGGAAATCGAGGCGCAGATCGGCACGGTCGGCACCGCGCGCGGCACGGTCGATCTCGTGTTCATCATGGGCGCCGACGCGCCGAAGTCGAAGAACCGCTTCTATGCCGAGGCGGTCGCGTTCTTCAAGACGCAGCACCCGGGCGCGACGATGTTCGAGGACGTGCGCGATCTCGACGGCATCAACCAGCGCATCAATTCGAACGGGCAGCCCGTCGCGAACCTCATCGTCGTCTCGCACGCACATCCCGACGGCACGCTGCAGTTCTCGCTCGACCCGACCGACAAGACGCCGGGACAGGTGCAGTTCTCCGAGCTGAAAGAAGCCAACGAGGCGGGTTCGCTGACGCGGCCCGACCCCAAGCTCGTCGGGTTCTGGACGAACGTGTCGATACGCGGCTGCAACCTCGGTCGCAGCGCCGACACGATGGGCCAGCTCAAGACCGCGTTCGGCGGGCAGGCGCGCGTGATCGCGCCGACGCACGCGCAGGTCTTCGGCGGCGGCACGCAGTCGCTCGCCGGGCCGTTTCACGAGGAGAAGGGCGCGAGCAAGCTCAAGGACGAGCAGGCGTTCGAGATCATCAAGAAGAAGCCCGAGTACGCGTTCATCACCGACTGGGATCGCATGCGCCCGACGCTCAAGCGCACGAACGTCAGCGAAACCGAGAACGTCTACGACGGCGAATTTCCGGCGCCCGGCAACGAGAAGGCGCTCTTGATCGCGCGTCAGGGCAAGGGCGCCGTGAAGGACTTCACATTCAGCCGCACCGAAGTCGTCGGCGCGAAAACCATTTTTCACTTTGTCGCGAACGACAAGTTCAAGAACGGCGATCTCGCGATCGAGGCCGACACGCCGCCGACGAAGGACGAGGCGGAAGCGCTCACGCGCCTGAAGGTCGCCGAGCCCGACACCTACACGTACGACGTCAAGCGCTCGCAAGCGGGCTTGCGGCTCACCGTGGACGTCACGTTCCGCAAGACCGAGTGGGAGCTGTACCACTCCGAAATCAAGAAGAAGGGCAAGGGCTTCAACCCGCGGCAAGGTTCGAAGCCCTGGTTCGGCGACACCGGCTGGTAGGCGAGGACGACGATGACGACGACCGCGCAACGCGCAACGGCAGCGACGGCGACCGCGAAACCGGTCGCGCGGCTGCCGTTGCGTCGCGCCTGCGCGTGCGGCACGCACACGCCGCTCGGCGGCGAATGCGGCAGTTGCAAAAAGAAAAAGTGCAGGCGAAGTTCGCGGTCGGCGCGGCGAACGACGCGTTCGAGCGCGAGGCCGACGCGGTGGCCGACCGCGTGATGCGCGACGCGGCGCCGGGCACGGCGTCGCCGGCAGCGGTCGCGGTGCAACGCCAGGCCGACCGCGCGACCGACGGCGCCGACGCGCCGGCCAGCGTCGACGCGGCGCTCGCGGGCGGCGGCGCGCCGCTCGACGCGGATCTGCGTGCCGACATGGAAGCGCGCTTCGGACACGATTTCTCGCACGTGCGCACGCACACCGACCCCGCGGCCGAACGCTCGGCGCAGGAGATCGACGCGGCGGCGTACACGGCCGGGCACCATGTCGTGTTCGGGCGCGGCCGCTACGCGCCGTCGACGCCGGGCGGCCGGCGGCTGATCGCGCACGAGCTGACGCACGTGCTGCAGCAGTCGCCGTCGGGCGCGGGCGTCGTGCGGCGCAAGGGCGTGTCGATCGGCGGGTTCTTCGGCAATCTGTTCCGGTTCTGGCGCTACGGCGCCGACGCGCTGCAGGAATACCTCGCCGTGCTCGACAAGACCGGCGACATCGAAGACGACCACGACAGCGACGACAAGGCGCGTCAGATCGTGGAAGACTGGAAAAAGGGAAACAGTCCGTACGTGCTGACGCACGAGCGCAAGGCGCTCCTGATCCGCGAGATGCAGTCCGGCCCGACCGGCGACGACGACGAACTGGCGATCCTCGAACTGCTCGAACGCTCGTACACGTACGAGCTCGCGTACATCTTCGGCAAGGGCGGCGTGAACGCCGACGCGCTGATCGGCGACTTTCACGGCGAAGAAGAGGCGGTGCTGCTCGACTTCTTCGAACGCCGCTTCGTCGGCGGGCTTGCGGCCGTGCGCGCCGGAAAGATCGAACCGACCGGCACGGCGACGACGCCGGCCAAAAAGATGCCGATGTACGCGAACTACATCGAGCAGGACATCCCGGGCGGCAGCACCGCATGGGACGTGCCGTGCGTGCTCGGCATCCTGTGCTCGGAGGATCGCGCGATCGTCGATGCCCTGCGCACCGTCACGGTGCGCGTCGCCGACAAGATCGTCGAGCACTACTGGCAGTACGACGGCAAGGCGTGGATCGCCAAGACGAACGTGCGTGGCGCGGCGCACGGCGGCGACGAGGTGATTCTGATGCGCGATCACGAATGCGCGCACGTCGTGCATGACATCAAGCACGAGATGCGGCATCACGGCCAGTCCGCGAGCCTGACCAAGCGCGAGCGCGAGGTCGATGCCTACGCCAGCACCGAAGCGTGGGCCATCGACCGCGGACTGCCGGGCTGGCTGGCGTTTCGCGACCGGCCCGAGGGCGCGACGAAATCGGTCGTCGACAAGAAGAAGGTCGAGGCGCACGTCGACAAGGAATACCCCGGCCTCGTCGCGGGCAGTCCGGCCGACCACATCACCGGCCACAACGGCAACGACGTCGAGATCACGAAGGGCGACGGCTCGATCGACCATCGGCCGGCGCAAGCCGGCGACAGCCATACCGACCAGGCGAAGACCGCGCAGGGCATCGAGAAACTGCCGACGATCGCGCCCGCGCGCTGGCGCTGCCCGGAAGGCGAGGCCGACCGCGCGGCAAGGCGCAAGGCGCAGTCGCAGAAGACGAAACCCGCGGCGAAGCCGGCCGGCAAGGCGGCCAAGCCATGACGACCGTCGCACAGCGCGCGACCGCGAAAGCGACGCCGGCGGCATCGGCCGCGCGCGTACCGCTGCGCCGGGCCTGCGCGTGCGGCACGCACACGCCGATGGGCGGCGAATGCGACAGCTGCAAAAAGAAAAAGTGCAGGCGAAGTTCGCGGTCGGCGCGGCGAACGACGCGTTCGAGCGCGAGGCCGACGCGGTGGCCGATCGCGTCATGCGCGATGCGGCGACTGGGCCTGCGTCGCCGGCACCGGTGGCGGTGCAGCGCGCGGCCGACCGCGCGACTGACGGAAGCGATGCGCCGGCCAGCGTCGACGCGGTGCTCGCTCGCGGCGGCGCGCCGCTCGATGCGGGCCTGCGTGCCGATATGGAAGCGCGCTTCGGGCACGATTTCTCGCACGTGCGCACGCACACCGATGCCGCGGCCGAGCGTTCGGCGCACGAGATCGACGCCGCCGCCTACACGGCCGGGCACCACGTCGTGTTCGGGCGCGACCGCTACGCGCCGTCGACGCCGGCGGGGCGGCGTCTGATCGCGCACGAGCTGACGCACGTGCTGCAGCAGGCGCCGGGCGTGGTGCGGCGCGCGCCGGCGCCGAAGCCCGCGGCCGGCACGGCGAAGGATGCGCCGAAGCTCGATGTGCTGGCGTCGAAGAACAAGGCGCCGTGCGCGTGCCTCGTGTTCATCCATCACAGCGAGCGCAACGCGCGGCTGATCGCCAAATCGATGTACGAGTCGTGCGACTACAACCTCGCGATCGTCGAGCCGGCCGGCGACCGCGACATCAACCTGCCGGGACACGGCCTGATCGATCCGAACGAGCTGTTCCCCAGGCACGTCGCCGAGGCGTGCTGGAACGACGACAAGCCGTGTACCGACTTCATGAAGGCGAACGAGGGCAAGACTGCGGCCGCGGACGTCAAGGCCTATGCCGAGCGGCAGTTCTTTCTCGCGATCAAGAGCTGCTCGAAAGGCTTCACGCTGCCGGTCGTCGGCCTGCACAACAACACGATCGCCGACACGGCCGACTATCGCAAGCAGGTCAAGGAAGGCAAGGCCGATCTGCCGAAGATCGAGGGCAAGACCTTCGACAAATCGCTCAAGCGCGGCGACAAGGCGCCGGCCGACACGCTGCCGTTCGACGATTTCACGGACTGGATGAAAACGCGCAGCGGCGTGCTCAAGCCGAAGAAGACGAACATCTTCATCTGGTGCAACGCCAACGACAACACGAAGTGCCAGATCGGCGACCCGACGCATCCCGACAACGTCGTGTGGGTGACCAACGAGGCCGACTTCGAGAAATTGCGCGGCAAGAAAGCCAATGTCGCGCTGCAGACGAAGGTCGATCCCAAGGGCAATTCGTCGACCGACCTGTCGAGCCTGTTCGTGTTTCTCGGCGAGATCGTCGGCGCCCATCACGATGCGCTCAAGAAGCAGTACGAAGCGCTCGAAGCGGCCGACGCGAAGGTCGTCGCCGACGCGTTGAACTGGATGTTCGGCGGCCCGCAGCCCGACGCGACGGGGCTGGGCCGCGAGGCGGAACTGATGTACGCGCTGTTCGTGTTCCTGACCTTGGGTTCGCGCACGAAGCCCGACGACAAGGTGCGCAAGGACCAGCTCGAAAAGCTGCGCTTCGTGAACATCGAGGCGCCGCATTCGAGCGACGAGGCCGGCGTCGGCGAAGCCGATTTCCGCGTGCGCAGCCTCGATCGCGTGCGCTCGACGCTCGCGGCGCTCGGCCTCGACTGTTGCGACGACAAGCCGGCCGCAGGCCAGACCGAAAGCCCCGCGAAGAAGCTTGAGAACGCCGTGCGCGCGGGCGCGGCCACGGCAAAGGCGAAGACACCATGATCAGCGGAGACCTGCCATGACCGGCTTCCCCGGTTCGCCACGCATACTCAAAGCCGGCATCGTGCCGCTCGATCCCGTGACGTCGGCGGTGCTGACCTCGCGCATGATCGTGCTGCAGTACAACCCCGACACGCTCTCGCGCACCTTGCAGATCCAGGCGGTCGGCGCCGACGGGCGCGACTTCTCCGAAGCGCTGCGCCTTAAGGGCCCGCCGGTCGAGACGTTCAAGCTCGACGCCGAGATCGACGCGACCGACCAGCTCGAAAAGCCCGGCGAGAACGCGGCGACGACCGAATCTGGCATCTTTCCACAATTGGCGCTGCTCGAAACGCTCGTCTATCCGACCAGCGGCCAGCTCTTCGCCAACGACGCGCGGCAGGGCGGCGGCGAACTCGAGATCGTGCCGATGGAAGCGCCGCTGACGCTGTTCGTGTGGAGCCGCGCGCGCGTCGTGCCGGTACGCGTGACCGAGCTGTCGATCACCGAGGAGGCGTTCGACACGGCGCTCAACCCGATCCGCGCGAAGGTCAGCCTCGGCCTGCGCGTGCTGTCGGTCGACGACCTCGGTTTCGCGAACAAGGGCGGGGGCCTCTTCATGAGCTACCTGCAGCGCAAGGAACAACTCGCCGCCCGCGGCCCCGGCGGCACGCTCGGGCAGCTCGGATTGACCGGCATTCCCTGAGGATCGCGCCATGAGCCAAGTCGAACCCAACAGCCGCTACGCGCAGACGCCCGTCAAGACGTACACCTTTCCTGACGGCCGCGAAGTGAACTATTTCGCGCGGCGCTTCCTGTCGCAGCCCGATGCGCTCGCCGAGTTCGGCCGCTACGTCGTGCACGGCGGCGACCGCCTCGACACGGTCGCCGCGCGCGCGTTCGGCGACCCCGAACTGTTCTGGCGGCTCGTCGACGGCAATCGCGAACTGTTGCCGCGCAAGCTCGTCGCGGCGGTCGGGCGGCAGCTGCGCCTGACCTTGCCGGCCGGTTTCCCCGGAGCGTTCGGTGCTTAGCGGCGCCGTCAATCTCACGTTGCTGATCGGCCCGGTCGTGCCGATACCGGCGCCGCGCGCCGTGCTCGAAGCGCTGCGCGAGGTCACGGTCACGACGAGCGACGAAGGGCGCAGCGGCTTCCAGCTGACGTTCGGCATCGATACGCGCTCGCCGCTGCACACGCTGTTCCTGCTGTCGGGCGGCGCCTCGCCGCTGCCGGTGCTGCGCGTCGTGATCATCGCGACGTTGCGCGGCACGCCGCATGTGATCATGGACGGCGCGGTGACGAATACGCAGATCGTGCCGGGCGGCAAGGCGTCGACCGCGACGCTCGCGGTGACCGGCGAGGACATCTCGGTGCTGATGGACCAGCAGGACTGGAGCGGCCTGCCGTTTCCGGCGATGCCGGCCGAAGGGCGCGTGGCGCTGCTGCTCGCCAAGTACGCGATGTTCGGCATCGTGCCGATGATCATCCCGAGCGTGCTCGTCGACGTGCCGCTGCCGACGGCGAAGATCGAAGGACAGAAGGGCACCGACCTCAACTACATCCGCGGCCTGGCCGAACGCGTCGGCTACGTGTTCTACGTCGAGCCCGGCCCCGCGCCGGGCATGAACATCGGCTACTGGGGACCGCAGATCAAGATCGGCGTGCCGCAGCCGGCGCTCAACGTCGACATGGACGGCTTCACCAACGTCGAATCGCTGAGTTTCAAGTTCGACAACAACCAGAATGCGATTCCTACACTGTTCTACTACAACGAGATCACGAAGGTCTCGATCCCGATTCCGCTGCCGCCGATCACGCCGCTGAGTCCTCCGCTCGGACTGATACCGCCGATCCCGAACCGGCTCGAACCGGTCAGCGACGATCTGTCGAAGCGCTCGCTGCCGCAGGGAATCATGATCGGCCTCGCGAAGGCCGCGAAGTGGGCCGAGGCCGTGACCGGCGAAGGCTCGCTCGACGTCGTGCGCTACGGCCGCCTCCTCAAGGCGCGCGCGCTGGTCGGCGTGCGCGGCGCCGGCCCCGCGTACGACGGCCTGCACTACGTCAAGAGCGTCACCCACACGATCCGGCGCGGCGAATACAAGCAGAGCTTCACGCTGTCGCGCAACGGCCTCATCTCGACGCTGCCGAGGGTACCCGCATGAACCAGGCCGGACGCTACTACGGCAAATACCGCGGCACGGTGTTCAACAACGTCGACCCGGAAGTGCGCGGCCGCATCCAGGCGTTCGTGCCCGACGTGCTGGGCCTCATCCCGTCGACGTTCGCGCTGCCGTGCATGCCGGTCGCCGGCAAGTCGAGCGGCGCGTTCTTCGTGCCGGAAATCGGCGCCGGCGTGTGGATCGAGTTCGAACAGGGCGATCCGGACTACCCGATCTGGACCGGCTGCTTCTGGGGCATCACGGCGGAGGTGCCGCTGATGGGCGTCGCCTCGCCGCCGCCGACGCCGAACATGGTGCTTGAAACGACGGGAAAAAATTCAGTCACGGTGTTCGGCCTGCCGGCCGCCGGCGTCGCGCTGTCGGCCGGGCCGCTCGGGCCGAGTCCTTCGGTGACGGTGATGCCGACGGCGATCGTCATCAAATGCGGCGCGTCGCTGATCTCCGTGTCGCCGGCCGGCGTCGACATCGTCGGACCGAAGATCACGTTGAACGGCACCGCGCTGGTCGTGACTTGAGGAGAACGCAATGCCCGGACCGCTGTTGCACCTTGGCGCCGTCGTGACCTGCTCGCATGCGGGCGTCGCGACGCCGACCGTGCCGAATCCGCGCGTCGTCGTGTCGGGCCAGCCGACGGTGACGCAACCGTCGCCCTACGCGATCGCCGGCTGCGCGCTGACGCCGAGCGGCAGCCCGTGCGTGACCGGCACCTGGACGACCGGCACCGTGCGCGTGACGTCGAACGGCATGCCGCTCGTCATCGCGACGGGGATTTCCACCTGCGTATCGAACGGCACGCCGATGCTCGCCGTGTCGATGCAGCCGCGCGTGATCGCCACCTGAGGCCGCCGCGATGAATATCGACTTTCCGTTCCGCTTCGACCGCCGCGGCGCGACCGCGACGACCGGCCACGCCGACCACGTGCGCGACATGCTCGAACAGCTCCTGTTCACCGCGCCCGGCGAACGCATCAACCGGCCCGACTTCGGCTGCGGCCTGATGCAGCTCGTGTTCGCGCCGAACAGCCCCGAACTCGCCGCCGCCGTGCAGGCGACGATCCAGGGCGCGATCGCGCAATGGCTCGGCGACGTCGTCGACGTGCGCACGCTCGAGGTCGAGGCACGCGAGGCGACGTTGCGCGTCGAACTCGACTACGTGCTGCGCGCGACCGGCGAAGCGCAGCGCGAATCCTTCACGCGGGAGATCGCGTCATGAGCGACACGCTGACCTGTCGCGTCGAATCGCGTCGCGACGCGATCGCCGCGAACCAACGCTGGAACGGCATCGACTATCTCGAAGTCGCCGACGACCAGCGCTCGCTGTTCGTCTACTTCTTCGGCGGACGCCCGGACGGCATCGCGCCGCGCAACGTGCGCGTCGAGGGCGGACGCCGCATTACCGGCATCGTCGTCACGAGCGTGACGCCCGGCCCGGCCGACGATGCGCGCGGCGCCGACTGCCTGCGCGTCGCGCTCGATCGCTACGGCGATTTCTCGACGTATACGCTGCGCCTCGTCGCCGACGAAGGCGAGGGGCCGCCGCCGAACATCGATCCGCGCTACGCGCAGGTCGATTTCAGCTTCAAGGTCGACTGCCCGAGCGATCACGACTGCGCCGCGCCGCCCGCGTGCGCCGACGCGCCGCGCGCGGCGCCGGACGTCGACTATCTCGTCAAGGACTACGCCGGTTTCCGGCGCCTGATCTTCGATCGCCTGGCCACGACGATGCCGGACTGGCGCGAGCGCCACGTGCCGGACCTCGGCGTGACGCTCGTGGAGCTGCTCGCGCACGCGGCCGACCAGCTGTCCGCGTACCAGGACGCCGTCGCGACCGAAGCGTACCTCGACACGGCGCGCACGCGCATTTCGGTGCGGCGGCACGCGCGTCTCGTCGACTACCGCCTGCACGAAGGGTGCAACGCGCGCGCGTGGCTGACGCTTGGCTGCGACGTCGACACCGAGCTGCCGGCCGACGCGTACTTCGTCACCGCGCACGACGACATCGCGGCGGTCGCGAACGGCGCGACGTGCCGCGAGAGCGATCTGGCGTATATCCCGCCGGGCGTCTACGAGGTGTTCGAGCAGGCGCTCGCGCCGGCCGGGCCGACGCCGCTCGTCGCCGCGCACGGCAAAATCGATTTCTATACCTGGGGCGACGCCGAGTGCTGCCTGCGCAAGGGCGCGACGCGCGCGACGCTCGTCGATCCGTCGCCCGCGGCCGAGGGCGGCTACGGCGGCGAACCGCCGAACCGGCTCAAGCCCGGCGACGTGCTGATCTTCGAGGAAGTCATCGGCGCGGAAACCGGCAATCCGGCCGACGCCGACCCGTCGCATCGGCAGGCCGTGCGCCTGACGCGCGTCGAATACGCGCGAGACGCGCTGTGCGACGTCGCGATCGTCGAGATCGAATGGGCGGCGGCCGACGCGCTGCGCTTCACGCTGTGCGTATCGGCGCGGCTCGCGGCGCCCGACTGCCGGCGCGTCGACGGGATCAGCGTCGCGCGCGGCAACGTGATCCTCGTCGACCACGGTCGCTGGATCCGCGGCGAGGCGCTCGGCTGCGTCGGCAGCGTCGCGGCGAGCCTGCCGTGCGGCTGCGACGGCTCGGTGCCCGAAAGCATCGCGCGGCCCGCGCCGTTCGTACCGGCGCTGCGCGAAGCGCCGCTCGTCTACGCCGTCGCACCCCCGAGCGACGGCCCGGCGAGCGGCGCGCTCGAACAGGACCCGCGCCGCGCGCTGCCGCGCATCGCGATCGACGACGGCCGCTTTGCGTGGCAGCCGCGCGCCGATCTTCTCGACAGCGGCGGCGACGAACGCCACGTCGTCGTCGAAACCGACGACGACGGCCGCGGCGTGCTGCGCTTCGGCGACGGCAGCGCCGGACGCCCGGCGACGCCGGGCGCGTGCTTCCGCGCCGACTATCGCATCGGCGAGGCGCGCGCGGGCAACGTGGCGCGCGAGGCCATCGCCTACGTCGTGTTCCGCGCATCGGCGGTCGGCGGCGCGGGGCTCAAACCGCGCAACCCGCTGCCGGCGCTGGGCGGCACGGCGCCCGAAACGCTCGCCGCGGCGAAGCTCGCCGCGCCGCGCGCGTTCCGCTCGACGCTCGTTCGCGCGATCACGGCCGACGACTACGCGCAGCTCGCGCAGAACGATGCCGCCGTGCAGCGCGCGAACGCGCGGCTCGTGTGGACGGGCAGCTGGTACGAGGCCGACGTCGCGATCGATCCGTACGGCACGGAAGAAGCGTCGTCCGCGTTGTGCGAACGCATCGCGCGCTATCTCGAGTGCTTCCGCCGCGCCGGCCACGATCTGCACGTGCGGCCGGCGCGCTACGTGCCGCTCGCGGTCACGCTCGCGATCTGCGTCGAGCCGGGGCACCTCGCCAGCCATGTCGCCGCGGCGGTGCGCGCGGTGCTCGTCGGCCGGCGCGGCGACGGCCGGCGCGCGTTCTTCCATCCCGATGCGTTGACGTTCGGCAAGGATATTCAAGCGTCCGATCTCGTCGCCGCGGCGCACGGCGTCGAGGGCGTGCAGTCGGTCATGGTCGTCGAGCTGCGCCGCCTGGGCGAGCCGGCCGCGAACGAGGCGCCGTCGAAGGTCGATCTCGCGTCGTGGGAAATCGCGCAGCTCGACGACGATCCGAACTTTCCCGAACACGGCGTGCTGGCCTTGCAGATCGGAGGTGGCCGATGAGCTGCGAATGCGGTTGTTGCAGCGGCGTGCACGCCGCGACGCCGGCGCTGGTCGCGAACCGGCCGGGCCTGTCGCAGATCGCGCACCGGCCCGGCGACTGGGCGACGTATCTCGCCTCGATGCAGGCGAAGCTCTCGAGCGCGCGCTTTCCCGAGCTGGCCGCGCTGACGACGCGCGCGTCCGACGACGCGTCGATCGCGCTGTGCGACGCGTGGGCCGTCGCGGCCGAGGTGCTGTCGTTCTATCAGGACCGTATCGCGAACGAAGGCTATCTGCGCACGGCGACCGAACGCCGCTCGCTGATCGAACTCGGGCGCCTGACCGGCTATACGCTGCGGCCCGGCGTGTCGGCGAGCGTCTACCTGTCGTACGAACTCGACGCGAACGCGGGACGCGTGACGATTCCGCCCGGCACGCGCGCGCAGAGCGTGCCGGGCGCCGGCGAAAAAATGCAGACGTTCGAGACGACCGAAGCGCTCGACGCGCGCGCCGACTGGAGCCGCGTGACGGTGCGTCTGAGCCGGCCCGCCTGGCGTTCGAGCGAAGACGCGCACGCGCTGTACGGCGTGCTCAAACGCGGACTGACGTTCGCCGGCACGGCGACGCAGCTCAAGCCGAACGATGCGCTGCTCGTCGACTACGGCGGCACGCCGCAGCCGTATCGCATCGCGGCCGTGACGACCGACGACGTCGCGCAGACGACGCACGTGCGCGTGCGCGCCTGGAGCGCGGCGCCGTCGGCGCTCGCACAGGGCGGTCTGCCGCCGCGCCTGGGCGGCCGGGAACTCGTCAAAGGCCTCAATCGCGCATTGAACCGCCAGCCGCGCGACGCGACGCGCGTGCCGCGCAGCGTCGCGGCGACGCTGCGGCCGGGCGGTGAAATCTACTCGAAAATTTTGACGAACCGCACCGCCGCGCTGCGCGACATGCTGATCCCTGCGCTGTCGAGCTTCGACGCGGCGGGCACCGTGCTCGGCCCGATCCGGGTGTACGCGTTGCGTGCGAAAGCCGGCGTGTACGGCTCGGGGGCGCCGAATCTCGTGCTCACGACCATCGCCGGCAACACGCCGACGTACAAGAACCTCAAGCCGCGCTACGCGTGGGCCGACCTGCCGGAAGTGCGCGCGGCCGTCGACGGCGGGCACGCGCCGCCCGAGACGACGCTGACCGAGCTGCCGCTCGACGGCACGTTCGACGCGATCAAGCCGGGCGACGCGGCCGCGCCGAGCTGGGTGCTCGTCGACATGCCGGCGAGCAATACCGATCCGACCCTGTCGCCGTTCGTGTTCTCGCTCGCCGCGAACCGTTCGGCGACGATGACCGTCGGCGCCGCGATCAGCGCCAAGACGAGCGTGCTCAAGACGAACGGCGTGTGGTGCACGCTGCCGCTCGCCGCGCTCGATGCGACCGACCCCGCGTTCACGACGCTGCTGCGCCTGACGCAGGTCTACGCGCAGAGCGAACTGCTGCCGCTCGCGCGCGATCCGCTCGTCGAGCCGGTCGAACAGCTCGACGAGATCGAGCTGGACGGCTACTACGACAGCTTCGCGCCCGGCATGTGGCTGATCGCCGCGGGCGACCGCGACGACATTCCCGATCCGAAACTGAAGGTGCCGGCGGCCGAGCGCGCGATGATCGCGTCGGTGCGCCACGACGTCGTGCGCGTGCCGTCCGACGCGGGCGGCTTCGACGATTCGCCGCTGCCGGGCGACACGCTGCACACGTTCGTCAGGCTCGCCACGCCGCTCGCGTACAGCTATCGCCGCCCGACGTTCGCGCTGCACGGCAACGTCGTGCGCGCGACGCACGGCGAGACGCGCCGCGAAACGCTCGGCGGCGGCGACGCGTCGCAGCCGTTCCAGCGCTTCACGCTGAAGTCGCCGCCGCTCACCTGTATTTCGGCGCCGACGACGAGCGGCGTCGCCTCGACGCTGGCCGTACGCGTCAATCGTCTGCTATGGCACGAGACGGCCGACCTGCCGACGTCGCCGCCCGACGCGCGCGCGTACGCCACGTCGCGCGACGACGCGGAAGCCACGAGCGTGCGCTTCGGCGACGGCGTGCACGGCGCGCGGCTGCCGAGCGGGTCCGACAACGTCACCGCCGTATATCGCACCGGCCTGGGCAGCGCCGGCAACGTGCGCGCGTCGCAGATCTCGCTGCCGACCGACAAGCCGCTCGGCGTCAAGGGTGTGACGAATCCGCTGCGCGCGTCCGGCGGCGCCGAACCCGACACCTTGCGCCAGGCGCGCGAGAACGCGCCGCTCGCGGTGACCGCGCTCGACCGGCTCGTGTCGGTCAGGGACTACGAAGACTTCGCGCGCACCTACGCCGGCATCGGCAAGGCCGCGGCGACGACGCTGCGCGACGGCCGCCGCGCGGTCGTGCACGTGACGATCGCCGGCATCGACGACGAGCCGATCGACGAGACCTCGGATCTGTTCGTCAATCTGCAAACGTCGCTGCGCACGTACGGCGATCCGCACCAGCCGGTGCGCGTGCAGGTGCGCGACGCGCTGTCGCTGCTCGTCGAGGCGCGCGTCGCGATCGAACCCGACTACGAGTGGGCCGACGTGCAGCCGCGCGTGCGCGCCGCCTTGCTCGAGCGCTTCGGCTTCGCCGCGGCGCAGCTCGCGCAGCCCGTGATCGTGAGCCGCATGCTCGCGACGATCGAAGCGGTGCGCGGCGTCGATCACGTCGAGTCGCTCAAGGTGCGCGCGCTCGATGACGAGACGCTCGTCGCGGGCATCGATCCCGTCGGCGAGTCGCCGACGAACGAGAAGCCCGCCGTCGCGGGTTTCTCGACGGGCGGCATCGCGCAGAACGACGACCGGCGGCCGTGGATCGACGTCGCCGCGGCGCGCGCGCGCGGCATCGACGACTACCAGCCCGCGCAGATCGCATACCTGCCGTCGGACGTTCCCGACACCCTGATCCTGGAGCTTGCGTCATGACCGTGCCGGCCGCATCGATCGATCGTCTGTACGAATGGCTGCCGGCGGTGCATCGCCGCCGCGACGCCGAACGCGGCTATCCGCTGCGCGCGCTGCTGCGCGCGATCGGCGAGGAGGTCGACGTCGTCGAAGACGACATCTCGCAGCTCTACAGCGACTGGTTCATCGAAACCTGCGCGGACTGGGTCGTGCCGTACATCGGCGAGCTCGTGGGCTTCCGCCCGGTGCCCGAAGCCGGCGCGGCCGGCGATCCGGCGAGCGAGGCGGGGCGCAAGCTCAACGCGTGGCTGACGCCGCGGCGCGAAGTGGCCAACACGATCGCGCTGCGCCGACGCAAGGGCGCGCTGCACGTACTCGAGCATCTCGCGCGCGACGTCGCCGGCTGGCCCGCGCTCGCGACCGAGTACTACCGCACGCTCGGCTGGACGCAGAACCTCAATCACCCGCACCTCGAACGCGCGCGCACCGCGCGCATCAGCGACCGGCCCGCGCGCGGCGACGACGCCTGCGCCTGCGATCCGAGCGCGCACACCGTCGACGTGCGGCGCATCGATTCGCATCGGCGCCGCGGCAAGTACAACATTCCGAACATCGGGCTCGCGGTGTACCGCCTGCGCTCGTATCCGGTGACGGCCACGCCGGCCTGTTGCGTCGAGGACGAGGGCGCGCACTGCTTCGCGTTCAGCGTGTTCGGCAACGACGCGCCGCTCTACGCCACCGCGCCGCCGTGCGGGCCGTGCGCGCACGAGAACGACGGCGTGCCGCTGCCGCTGCGCCGCGCGCGCCTGCAGCGCGTCACCGGTGCGCATCCGCCCGTCGTCGAGACCGACGCGTTCTACTGCGGCGCGGGCCGCAGCTTTGCGATCACCGCGCCGGGCTGGCCGGCGAAGAACGCGCCGCAGCCGATACCGGCGAGCGCCATCGTCGTCGCCGATCTCACGGACTGGGCATACGTCGCGCGGCCCGGCACGGTCGCGGTCGATCCCGAGCGCGGACGCATCGCGTTTCCGCCGGGCAAGGCGCCGCGTCACGGCGTGCGCGTGGACTATCACTACGGGTTCAGCGCCGACATGGGCGGTGGCGAATACGCGCGTTCGCTCATCGAGCCGTCGCCGCGCGACGCGTCGGCGTTCGACCGCCACGACTTCGTCGACGCGCCCGCGGTGCTCAAGCGCCTCCAGCAGCATAAGCCAGACGGCGAGCCGCTCAGCATCTATCTCGCCGGACGTTTCGGCGAATCGCTGATGCAGGCGATCGACGACTGGAAGCCCGACGAGGCGCCGCCGGCGGAACTGGTTCAGCGCCTGGCCGACGCATTCGACGACGCGCTCGCCGACGCCGACCTGTACGTGCCGTCGCGCTTTCCCGGCGTCGTGCTCAGCGACGAGATGAACCGGCTGCGCGAGCGCAAGGACGATCCGGCGAGCCTCGCGCGCTTCAACCGTCTCGTGCTCGAAGCGTTCTACGGCGAGGCGATCGCGCTGCGCTTTCGCTACTACGCGATCGGCCGCGACGGCTACGAGCGCATCGGCGACGCGTTGACGCAGTGGCGCCGCGACGATCCGCGCTACGCGGTGATCGAGTTCACGCGCAGCGGCGTGTGGACCGAGCCGGTGAACATCCGCCTGCACGCGCGCCAGACGCTGCAGCTGCGCGCGGCCGAGCGCGTGCGGCCGGTGCTGCGCCTGCTCGACTACATGGCCGACCGTTCCGACGCGTTCCGCGTCGCCGGCGACGCCGGCAGCCGGCTCGTGCTCGACGGCCTCGTCGTCGGCGGCCGCGGCATCCAGGTGCGCCGGCCCGACGGCTGCGCCGAAGGCGAGGGCGACGATCTGTGCGAGCTTGCGATCCGCCATTGCACGCTCGTGCCGGGCTGGGACCTCGGCTGCGACTGCGAGCCCAAGCGCCCGAACGAACCGAGCATCGAATTCGCCGGCACGACGGCGAAGCTCACCGTCGAGCACAGCATCGTCGGCGCGATCGAGATCACGCACGAAACCGCGCGCGTCGCGCCGAACGGCGTCGCCATTGCCGACAGCATCGTCGACGCCACGCACAGCGGCCGGCTCGCGTTGCACGGCGGCGAGGGCCGGCCCGCCCACGCGAATCTCACCGTGCTGCGCTCGACCGTGCTCGGCGCGCTGACCGTGCACGCACTGATCCTGGCCGAGAATTCCCTCTTTACCGGATGCGTCGAAGTGGCGCGGCGGCAGATCGGCTGCATGCGGTTCTGCTACGCGCCGCCCGATTCGCGCACGCCGCGGCGTTTTCACTGCCAGCCCGATCTCGCGCGCGCGGCAGCGCTCGCGGCGCTCGAGCCCGACGCGACCGGCGAGACGCGGGCGCGCGCGCTCGCGAACGCGTCGCTGCGCGTCAAGCCGCGCTTCACGAGCGTGCGCTACGGGCATCCGGCGTACGCGCAGCTCGCGCAGGACGTCGCGATCGAGATCGCGCGCGGCGCCGACGACGAGTCGGAGATGGGCGCGTTCCACGATCTGTTCGGGCCGCAGCGCGCGGCGAACCTGCGCGCGCGGCTGGCCGAGTACACGCCGGCCGGCATGGAGGCGGGCATTTTCTACGCAACCTGAGCGCAGCCGGCGAGCGGCGCATCGAGAGGGAGACATCCGATGAAAGGCGATTATTCACGCATCCGCTTCGACGCGGCGAACCGCTTCAGCCGCGTGCTCGAGCAGCAGGGCCGCGTCGCGCTCGATGCGGACGCGAACGAGCGCAACGAGATCCTCCTGTACTACCTGCGCACGCTCGCGCGCGACATCTTCGGCGACTACGGCGGCCCGATCGCCGAAGGCGGCTTCGCGCTCGAACTCGTCGACGACAAGCTGATGATCGGCGAGGGGCGCTACTACGTGCACGGCATCCTGTGCGAATCCGACGGCACGCATCATTACGTCGACCAGCCCGACTACGTGCCCGCCGAACCCGATCCGAACGGCAGCGGCGGCGACGGACTGCGCGCGTTCCTGAAGTCCAAGACGCCGAACGACCAGCGCTACTGGGCGTATCTCGACGTGTGGGAGCGGCACGTCACCGCGCTCGAGGACGAGCGGCTGCGCGAGGTCGCGCTCGGCGGACCCGACACCTGCGCGCGCACGAAGGTGGTGTGGCAGGTCAAGGCGCGCGCGTTCGACGACATCGTCGAGTCGCTCGAAGCGCGCGCGGAATCGCTCAAGAAACGCATCAAGGAAATCGAGGATGCCGGCGGCGACGCGAGCGCGGAAAAAGCGCGGCTCGCGCGCGTCGAGGACGCGCTCGAGCAGTTGCGCACGAAGCCCGCGGAAGCGTGCGCCGCGCCGCTCGAGGATTTCGACGACGGCACCGGCGGCATGTCGGCGCGGCTCGAAAAGGCGCTGCAGCCGAAGACGCCGTGCATCATCGCGCCCGACGCGCGCTATCGCGGCGCCGAGAACCAGCTGTATCGCGTCGAGATCCACCGTGGCGGCGCGGCCGGCCAGGCGACGTTCAAATGGTCGCGCGACAACGGCAGCATCGCGGCGCTGTTGTTGAAAAACGACGGCGGCAGTCAACTCAAGGTGAGCGACGCGAGCGGCTTCTACGCCGGTGCGTGGGTCGAGCTGTCGGAAACCGCGCGCGAACTGCGCGGCGATCCCGGCGTGCTCGTGCGCATCGTTCGCGTGGACGACGATACGCTGATCGTCGACGCCGATTCCGTCGCGGCGGCGAAGACCGTCGTGGTCGATCCGAAGCGTTCGACGGTGCGGCTGTGGAACCAGGAGGGCGACGGCCTCGGCAACGGCGTGGCGCTGCTCGCGACGAATCCGGTCGACTGGCTCGACCTCGAAGACGGCGTGCAGGTGCGCTTCGATCCGACCGGCGACTATCGCAGCGGCGACTGCTGGCTGATTCCCGCGCGCGTCGCGGGCGGCCCGGACGGCGGCATCGAATGGCCCGACGGCGACGCGCCGCAGCCGCCGCGCCGCAGCGAGCACCACTACGCGCCGCTCGGCTGGATCGGCTGGCTACGGTCGCCGACCGGACAGTCGACCATCAAGATCGACGGCTGCCTGTGCACGCTCAAGCCCCTGACGCCGTGCCAGCAGCAGGCGGTGCGCCCGACGCGGCCGCCGGTCGACGGCACGCGCGGCGCGGCCGGCCGCGGGCGGCGCGGGAAGCCCTGACGATGTTCGCGCGGGCACGCGCCGTCGCCGCGCCGTCGCCGCCGACGTTCGCGTCCGCGCGACCGCTCGTGTCGCCGCGCGTGCAGCGCAAGGCGACGCTCGGTGCGGTCGACGACGCGTACGAGCGCGAAGCCGACGCGGTCGCCGATCGCGTGACGCGCATGAGCGACGCCGGCGCGATCGGCAGCGCACCGCCGGCGATTTCGCGTCGTTGCGCGGCGTGCGACGACGAGAAAACGGTGCGGACGAAGCGCGCGGCACGCGGCGACGCGTCCGCGCACGACGTCGACGCCGCCGCGAACGTGGCGTCGCGCGGCGGCGCGCCGCTGCCGGCCGCGGCGCGCGCGCGGTTCGAACCGCGCTTCGGGCACGATTTTTCCAACGTGCGCGTACACGCCGACGGCGAGGCGGCGAACGCCGCGCGCGGCGTGCGGGCGCACGCGTACACGTTCGGCTCGCACATCGTGTTCGGCGCCGGGCAGTACGCGCCGGGTACGCGCGCCGGCGAACACCTGTTGGCGCACGAACTCGCGCACGTCGTGCAGCAGGGCGGCGGCACGCCCGCGCGCGTGCGGCGCAAGGTGGCGCCGGAATACGTCGTCGACGAACCGGAAGTCGACCCGACGCGGCCCGGCGCGCCCGAGCGCGTCGCGTTCGCGCGCAACAGCGCGACCGTGCCGGCGAGCGAGCAGGCGAAGATCGACGGGTTCAAGTCCGGCCGCGACCGCACCGTCGACCTCGAACTGCTCGGTCTTGCGACCGGCGACGAACTGGCCCTCGATCCGACGCTGCCGAAGCGGCGCGCCGATGCGGTGGACGCCGAACTCGCCAAGCCGGAGAAAGGCGTGGTGCCGTTCGTGATGGAACACATCGGCAAGCGCAAAGTGACGGCCGGCACCGCCGCGAACACGGCCGACACGGCGAGACTGCGCTTCAATCGCGGCGTCGAGATCCTGCGGCCGACCGACGTGAGCCTGAGCCCCGCGACGCCGACGAAGGCGCCGTCGGCGTGCGACCCCGGGCTCGAGCAGAACTTCCAGGACGCCAAGACGATGGCGTTCGACTGGATCGACGTGACGCGCACGGAACTGAAGAAGGTTCCGTTGGCGGGCGGCATCGACGGCTCGCTCGACGCGTTCTTCGGCGGTCACGGCGCCGCGACGGTGACGCGCGTCGACGGCAACCTCGGCCTGATCCGCGACGAAGTCAAAAGCCTTGCCGATCCGGCCAATCACGCCTGTGCGGACCCGAAAGACCCCGGCTGCGTCGGCGCGATCGCGTCCAACTCCGGCGGCACGATGAAGATCTGCGCGAGCTACGGCGGCATGACGCCCGAGGACCGCGCGCGCAATCTCGTGCACGAAGCCGGCCACAGCACGAAGAAGCTCGCGGTGTCGACCGGCAAGTCGAAGGCCGACGGCACGAGCGATTTTTCGTATCGGCACGAACGCGGCATCGCGCGGATCGGCAAGCTCAATCCCGACCAGGCGCTGAAGAACTCCGACAGCTATTCGATGTTCCTGATGACCGAGCGCGTGCCGATGTCGATCACCAAGGGCATGCAGCCCGAAGCCGATCCCGCGCCGACGGGGTTCGCCAAGGCGGACGACGCCGAGGCGGCGCAGCGCGCGCTCGCGCTCGCCGAGCGCTGGACGCGGCTTTCGACGCAGGGCCTGAAGGACCTGCATCGCGACCTGCGATCGCTCAAGGGCAAGCCGGTGCCCGCGAGCGTCGGCAGTCCCGACCGCCTGGACAAGATCCTCGGGCAGGTGAAGAAGCGCTTCCCGCCGATCCTCGGCGGCAAGGACGTGACCGGCGACGACCTGACGATGCTCGCCGGCGTCTACGATCGCTATCTCGAGTTGAAGCGACTGTTCGACCAGCCGATCGCGATATCGTCCGGCGCGGCGACCGCGTTCACGGCGACCGCGCCGGCCGCGGCGGGCAAGAAGGGGTCGCTGTCGCTGTCGGTCGACGCGAAGTTTCTCGCCGCGAACGAGCGCGCGCGTGCGCGTCAGATCGTCGACGCGCTGATCGAACTCGTGCCGACCGGACGCATCGCGGTGAAGCAGCGCGGCGACTACGGCGCGTTCGCCGAGTTCGTGCGCGAAATGTTCCAGTAGCGGCGGTCGCCGCAAACGGCGCGAACGCTCCGCCGCCGCTGCCGGCGTATCATGCGTTCGCGGTGTGTCCGACGAAGGCGGACGGCGGCGAGCCTCGCGAGCCCCGGAATCGCCCGATTCGCGTTTCGACGTCGACACAGGCCGGCGCCATCCCGGGCGAACGGCGAAACGGGGGAGCGACGATGCGGCGTGCGATGCGTTGGGCGATCGGTCTGTGCGGGCTCGGCGCGGCCGCGGCGTTCGCCGCGAGTCCCGATCTGCGTACGCTCGTCGTCGCGCAGCTGCGCGCGATCGGCGAGCCGCTGTTCGATCGCGGCGCGGCGACCGAGCCGCGTTTCGATCCGTTCTACGCGGATATGGTCGAATCGCTGCCGCCGCAGCAAAAAGTCGAGCAGGCGCTCGAACTGGCGATCAACCGCCGCGTCGGCGCGACCGACTACATCGTCCAGAATGCGCAGCGCTGGCGAGGCACGTTCGAGCCGAGCGAGAAGCTCGCGATGCTGATCCGTCTTTCCGGCGACGCGCCGCTGATCGAAGTGCGCATGGCCGGTTTCGAGATCTATCTCGCGCAATACGGTTTCGAGAAATCGCCGGCCGAAGTCGACCGCCTGCTGCAGCGCATGCGCAACGACCCGCGAGGCGCGAGCGCCTGGGTGCTGTGGAACATCGCGGTGCTCGGCGCGCGCGGCGTCGAGCGCGAACGCGTGTTCGCCGAGCTGACCGCGGGGCTGCGCACCGACGACGAGGGCATGCGCCGATGGGCCGTCGATTCGCTCGCGAAGTTCGGCGGCGTCGAAATCGTGGAGCCCCTGCTCGCCGTCGCACGCGACGAGCCGTCGGCCGTCGTGCGCGAACGCGCGTTCTGCGCACTCGCGCAATCGGGCACGCTGCTCGTCGCCGAACGCTACCACGCGGTGCCGGGCCTGCTCTCGATCGCCGCCGACGCGAAGTCCGACCGGCAGTCGGTCGGCTGGGCGTATCAGGCGCTGCGCGAAATCACCGACACGTACGATCTGCCCGACGACGCGGATGCGTGGCGCGAGCGTTTACGGGCGGCCGGACTGCTGTAGCGCACCTGTCGGATAGCGCTGGCGAGGACCGGCGCGCGCAGCTATCAGGCGCTGCGCCGCAGCGACATCGTTGCTCGCGGGCCGACGATTTTTGTGGACGTATGGTCATCGTCCACTTATCGTTGCGCTGCGCGGGTTCATTCCAGTTTCGAGGTTCACATGCGAATTCGAATCTTCGAGGGCGCGTTCGCGCGCGTGCGTTCGTCGTTCAAGCCGTTGCTTGCGACGCTCGCCGCGAGCGCGTCGCTCGCCGTTTCGGCCGGCGCCGCCGCGCAGTCGTGCACGCAGTCGGCCGCGACCGGCGCGTCGACGTACCAGGCCGTGTTCCAGCCGACGTGCCACAACTGCTACGAGATCGGCGTCGCCAAGGCGATGGGCGCCAACACGTTCAAGCAGGTGCTCGACCAGGTGCTCAACGTCGAGATCGACATCTGGGACACGCGCGATGCCGTCACCGGCGGCGTGCCGCGCGAATGGTACGTGCGGCACAATCCCGGCACGCTGTTCCAGTCGGGCAACGACAACAACTGCACGGGCAACGGCAAGGGCACGAACGATCTCGGCGCGTGCCTCGACGACATCCGCACATGGAGCGACGCGCATCCGGGCCACTATCCGATCACGCTGTTTCTCGACAAGAAGCAGGCGTGGAGCCCCGCGAGCCAGGGCCGCCGGCCGGCCGATCTCGACCGGCTGGTCGAATCGTCGCTGGGACAAAAACTGTACAAGCCGGCGGAGTTCAAAGGTGCGCACGCGACCTTGCGCGAGGCGGCGAAGACCGGCGCATGGCCGAGCCGCGACGCGCTCAAGGGCAGGGTGCTGATCGCGCTGACGGGCGGGCAGACCGGCAAGCACAACCAGACGCAGAACGAGTACGTCCAGGACCGCCGCGACAACGCGGCGCTGTTCATGGCGGTAGACACCGACGAGACGAAGGACATCGAAGGCACGCCGCAGGGGTTCAATGCGACGACGGCGTCGTATCTCGTGTTCTACAACATCAAGGCCGGCGGCAGCCGCACGAGTCTCGGCAAGAAGACGCGCGCGAACAACTACGTATCGCGGCTATGGGACGGCGACAACGACAACCCGTGCTCGATCCTCGACGCGTGCATCAACGACAACGCGTTGAAAAAGTGGAACAAGGGCGCGTGCAACGGATTGTCGACAGGCGTGTTGACGCCGAAGCCCTAACCGGCGAGGCGAGCCCGCCGCGCCGGAGGGCGCGGCGGCGTGCTATCGAATTCGTCGGCGCAGCAGATCGAGCACGCGTGCCTCGGCGGCGGAAAGCCCGCGCCGCCGCGGCGCATCGCCGTCCGGCCATGCGCCGCTTTCGAGCGCGGCGACGACGCGCGGATCGAGATACGCGTTGCGGCACACCGTCGCGGTGTTGCCGAGCTTCGCGGCGACGCCGGCGACGCATTCGGCGAGCCGCGCGTGAGCGGTCAGCTCGGGTTTCTCTTTCAGCGACGCGAGCCAGTGTTCGACCAGCAGCGTCGTGGCGCCCCAGGTACGGAACGTGCGTGCGGTGACGTCGAGCCCGGTCAACTCGCGCAGAAACGCGTTGACGTCGTTCGAACGTACCGGCCGCACGCGGCCGTTCTCGTCGAGATACTGGAACAATCGCTGGCCCGGCAGTTCGCGGCAGCGCTTGACGATGCGCGCGAGCCGCGCGTCGGACAGCACGATGCGGTGCGCCTTGCCGGTCTTGCCGCGAAATTGGAGCGCGACGCGCGAGCCGCGGGTCTGCGCGTGGCGCGTGCGCAGCGTCGTCAGGCCGTACGAGCTGTTCGTGCGCGCGTATTCCTCGTTGCCGATGCGGATCAGCGTCGCGTCGAGCAGCGCGACGACCGCGGCGAGCACTTTTTCGCGCGACAGCGCATGCGCGCGCAGCAGCGTGACGACGCGCCGCCGCAGCGCCGGCAGCGCCGCGCCGAACTCGCGCAGGCCGTCGTATTTGCGCCGGTCTCGGAACGCGCGCCACTCGCGATGGTAGCGATACTGCTTGCGTCCGCGCGCGTCGCGCCCGGTCGCCTGCAGGTGGCCGCGCGCGTCGCGACAAATCCACACGTCCACATAGGCCGGGGGTATCGCGAGCCGGCGGATGCGTTCGAGCGTGGCGTCGTCGGCGACGCGTCGGCCGCGTGCGTCGACATAGCCGAACGCGCGTCCGCGCCGTACCCGGCGCAGGCCCGCTTCGGCGTCGCAGACGTAGCGCAGCGAGCCGGGCGTCGCGCGGCGCCGCGCGCTCATCCGTTCGCGGCGCGCGCGGCCGCCGCGCCGAGATCGACCGCGCCGAGGTCGACCTCGACGTCGTGCGCGCCCGCGTCGACGAGCGGAACGCCGGCGGCGGCGTCGATGCTGCGGCCGTCGAGGCGCAGTTCGCGTACGCCCTTGCAGACGCCGTCGCGGTTCGCCACCGCGATGCGGTACACGGCGTCGCGCCAGCGATATTCGGCGCTGTAGCCGCGCCATGCGGCGGGTACGCACGGGTCGATGTGCAGGCGTCCGTGGCGCACGCGCAGGCCGAGAATCTCCTCGATCGCCGCGACGTAGAACCACGCGGCCGCGCCGGTGTACCAGCTCCAGCCGCCGCGGCCGGTATGCGGCTCGACCGCGTAGATGTCGCCGGCGACCGCGTAGGGTTCGATGCGATAGCGCGCGGCCCCCTTGGCGTCGCCGCTGCGCGCGATCGGGTTCGCGCACTGCAGCATGCGCAGCGCCTCGTCGCCATGGCCGAGCCGCGCATGCGCGATCGCGTGCCACATCGCCGCGTGCGTGTACTGCCCGCCGTTTTCGCGCACGCCGGGCGGGTAGCCGCGGATGTAGCCGGGATGCGGTTCGGCGTGTTCGAACGGCGGTGCGAGCAGGCGCACGAGTTTCGCCTCGCGGTCGACGAGATGCGCGTCGGCCGACGCGAGCGCCTGCGCCGCGCGCGCGGGGGCGGCGCCGGACAGCACGGCCCACGCCTGCGCGATGAGGTCGATGCGGCATTCGTCGTTCGCGGCCGAGCCGAGCGGCGTGCCGTCGTCGAAATACGCGCGGCGATACCACGCGCCGTCCCACGCGTGCGCGTCGAGCGCCTGCGCGAGCTTCGTGCGATGCGCGCGCCAGCGCTGCGCGCTTTCGCCGTCGCCGCGTTCTTCGGCGAGCGGCGCGAACGCGTCGATCACGCCGATCAGGAACCAGCCCATCCACACGCTTTCGCCGGCACCGTGCAGGCCGACGCGATTCATGCCGTCGTTCCAGTCGCCCGAACCGATCGGCGGCAGCCCGTGTTCGCCGACGTCGAGCCGCGCGTCGATCGCGCGCCGGCAATGTTCGTACAGCGTGCCCCAGTCGGCGCTTTCGATCGGCGTGAAGTAGCGGTCCTCGACGCCGGGCGGCAGCATCTCGCCGTCGAGGAACGGCGTTTCGGCGTCGAGCACGGCCGCGTCGTTCGTCGCCGCGACGTAGCGCGCGGCGACGAACGGCAGCCACAACAGATCGTCGCTGATGCGCGTACGCACGCCGCGGCCCGACGGCGGATGCCACCAGTGCTGCACGTCGCCTTCGCGGAACTGCCGCGCCGCCGCACGCAGCAGCTGTTCGCGCGCGAGCGACGGCTGCACCTGCACGAGCGCGAGCACGTCCTGCAGCTGATCGCGAAAGCCGTACGCGCCGCCGAGCTGGTAGAACGCCGCACGCGACCACAGCCGGCAGGCGATCACCTGATGCAGCAGGCGCCCGTTGAGCATCAGGTCGAGGCTCGGTTCGGGCGTCGTCACGCGCAGCGCGCCGGTGAGTTCTTCCCACTGCGCGCGCACGGCGGCGAGCGCTTCGCGCGCGAAACCCGGGCCGCGCGGCGCGACGGCCGCGCGCGCGGCGCTGCGCGAGTCGGCGTCGCCGAGCGTGAAGCGCACCTCCGTCGTCGCGCCGGGCGCGAGCGCGATGTGCCGCTGCAGCGCGACGCAGGCGTCGAGCCCGCGGCCGGCGCGCGCCGACAGCGTCGCCTGTGCCTTGAGCGCGGCCGGCCGGCGCAGCTGGCCGTGCGCGCCGAGAAACGCCGCGCGGTCGCACGTCCATGCGTGCGGCGGCGGGTCGAGCGTCGCATAGGCGACGCGGCCGGCGAATTCGTCGCCGAGTTCGTTCGTCGCGAATGCGGTCGCGAGCGCGTCGTCGTAGTCGGTCGCGACGAACGCCGCGGCCGAGCGCTGCGCGCCGAGCCGCCACTGCGCGTAGAACGTCGCGTCGACGCGGCGCGGTACCGCCGAGCGGTTGGTCAGCGACAGCACCGCGTGGCGCGCGGTCGCGTCGCGTTCGACGAACACGGTCAGCGTCGAGGCGAGCGTCGGCGTCGTGCATTCGAACACGCTGTAGCCGTAGCCGTGTCGCGTCGTATACAACGCCGCCGGATGACGATGCGGCAGCGGCGTCGGGCTCCACAGCTCGTCGGTCGCGACGTCGCGCAGCCAGATTGCCTCGCCCGGCGTGTCGCAGACGGGATCGTTCGACCACGGCGTCAGCTGCCGCTCGCGGCTGTTCTGCGACCAGCTGAAGCCGGCGCCCGCGGCGGACACCTGGCAGCCGAAGCCGCGTTGCGCGATGACGTTGATCCACGGCAGCGGCGTGGTGCCGCCCGGCGGCAGGTCGATGCGGTATTCGCGGCCGTCGGCGGTGAATCCGCCCAGGCCGTTGTGCGCGAGCGGCGCGCGTTCGCGCGTGTCCTCGACTGCCGGCACGCGCGGCGCGCGGCGCGCCGTGCGCGGCGTTTCGGGTATCGCCGCGAGCGTGCCGAACAGCTCGCGCAGGCTCTTGCCGTCGGCCGCGATGGTCACGCGCGCGCAGCGCTTGAGCGAGGCGAGGCATTGCGAGTCGAGCCGGTGCGCGTGGATCACGAAGAGGTCCGACGCGACCGCGGCGGTGTCGCCGCTCGGCGTCAGCGCGTAGCTTTCGAGCATGCGGTGCAGCGGCTGGTGATACGACGGCGGCTCGTTGTGCAGCACCGCGATGTCGACGCCCAGGCCCTTGTAGCGCCAGTACTCGCGCGCCCGGGCGAGTTCGCGCACGAGGTCGAGGCCGGCGTCGGTCACGAGCTGCACGAGAATCAGCGGACGCTCGCCGGAGATGCCGAAGCGCCACAGATGGTCGCGCTCGACGAGCTGCGGTCGCAGGCGTTCGTCGCCGCGCGCGAACGTGTAGACGAGCCGCCGCGCGAGATTCTGCAGGACGTTCGCGCGGCGCGGACCGAGCGCCAGCTGGCGCAGCTGCACCTGCGAATACGTCCACGACAGCTGCGAGGCGCGTTCGATCACTTCGGGAAAACGATACTTGGCGATGATGTCGGCGATCGCGTCGCGGTCGGGCGCGACGGCGAACGCGAAGCTGCGCTCGATCGATTCGCCGGGCGCGAGCGCGATGCTCACGCGCAGCGCGGCGATCGGGTCGAGCACGCGGCCGGCGCCGCGGCCGAGCCGCGCCTGGCCGACGCAGGCGGCGGGGCGGTGGACGGTGTGCTCGCGGCCGACGAACGCCATGCGGTCGGTTTCGTAGTCGAACTCGCCGTCGTCGCCGATCGCGAAATGCGCGAGCCACGGCGACTCCTCGCCCGGCGCGCGCGAGCGGCGGCGAAACAGCAGCGCGCGCAGGTCGGGATCGGCGATCGTGGCGACGAAGAGGTTCGAGAACGCCGGGTGCGCCTCGTCGGCGGCGGGCGGCGCGAGCACGATTTCGGCGTACGTGGTCAGGTCGAGCCGCAGCGGTTCGTCGCCGCGGTTGGCGAGGCGCACGCGGCGCAGCTCGACGTCGTCCTCGGGACTGACGAACACTTCCACGCGCGTTTCGAGCGCGCCGTGGCGGCGTACGAAACGCGCGCGGTCCTCGAAGAATTCCACGACGCCGCGGCCGCGACCGCACGGCTGCGGCGTGGCCGACTGCAACGCGCCGTCGCGCGTGCGCAGATACAGATAGCAGCCGTAGTCGTCGCGCGTCGCGTCGTCGCGCCAGCGCGTCAATGCGAGCTGGCGCCAGCGCAGGCCGCCGCTGCCGGCCGCGGTGACGAGGCTGAACATGCGGCCGTTCGACAGCAGGTGCGTGATGGGTCCGAGCGCGTCGCGGCTGCCGGTGTAGCGGCGCGGTTCGAGCGGCGCGACCGCGTCGGGCGCCGCTTCGCTCGCCTGGCGCGCGTCGACCGAGCGCGGCGGCACGGCGTCGACCGCGCGTTCGTGCAGCAGCGGTTCGAGCGCGCGGATCGCGGGGTCCGCGTGAAACCAGCGCTGCGGCGCGCGATCGCACGTCGCCGCGCACAGCGCGACGAGCAGCATGCCCTGGTGATGCGCCATGTGGCTGCGCACGAGCGCGTACGTCGCGTTCTCGGGTACGCGCTCGGGCGTGAAGTCGACCGCCTCGTAGAAGCCGCCGGGCGCGAGCGCGCCGATTTTTTCGAGCGCGGCGAAGTTCGCGACGGCGGCCGACGGATCGACCATCGCGGCGAGGCCCGTCGCATACGGCGCCACCACGAGATCGTGTTCGACGCTGCGTTTGATCGCGAGCGCCGGAATGCCGAACGACAGGTACTGGAACGTCAGCTCGCGGTCGCGCGCGTTGTAGCCCGATTCGGACACGCCCCACGGCAGGCGCAGGCGCCGCGCGTAGCGGCGCTGCTCGACGACGGCGCGGCGGCACGACTGTTCGAGCAGCGAACCGCCCGGCGTGTCGAGCACGAGCGAGGGCATGAGGTATTCGAACATCGAGCCGGCCCACGAGCGCAGCACGCCTTCGCCGCCCGACGGCAGCACGTTGCGGCCGAGCCGGAACCAGTGCTTGAGCGGCACGTCGCCCTTGGCGATCGCGAAGTAGCTCGTCAGGCGCGCCTCGGACGCGAGCAGGTCGTAGCGTCCCTCGTCGAGCGCGTTGTCGTCGGCGCGGTAGCCGATCGAGAACAGCTGCGCGTCGCGGTCGTACAGGAACGAAAAATCCATCGCCAGCGCGAGGCGGTGCGCGGTGTCGGCGCACGCGTCGGCGGCGTCGAGCACGGCGACGAGCGCGGCGCGGCCGAACGCGAGCGGCGTGCGCGCCGTCTCGAAGGCGCCGGCGCCCGCCGTATCGATCGCGTTGGCGAGTGCGTCGTAGCGCGCGACCAGTGCGTGCATCGGCACGCCGTCCTGCGCCGCGAGCGCGGCGCGCGATGCGGCTTCGAGCGCGGGATGCGCGGCGCACGCGCGTGCCGCGTCGTGCAGCGGCGCGACGAAGCGCGCCCAGTCGGCGCCGCGGCTTTCGAACAGGCGCAGGTACTCGCCGGCGAGCGCGAACGCGTCGTGGCCGTCGGCGTATTTCGGCAGCGACTGCGCGCGCGCGAGCGCCGCGCGCGCCTGTGCCGTCTCCCGTGCGAGTTCGGCGCCGGCATCGCCGAGCCAGCCCGCCGCGCACGGCCGGTCGAGACGTTGCAGCGCCGCGGCGAGCTCGCTGCAGTCGGCGGGCAGGCGGCACACGGTGTCGCCGAGCAACGCGCGCTGGTCTTCGCAGTCGTCGCAGCCGGCCGCGAACAGCGGCGTCGCGCGCAGCGAGCGGCACGCGTGCGCCACGGCGAAGAGGTGGGCGGCGAGGTTGCCGCTGTCGACGCTCGACACGTAGCCCGGCGGCAGGATCGCGAGCGTGCGCGTTTCATACCAGTTGTACAGATGTCCACGATATTTCGGCAGCGACTCGATCGTCGCGAGCGTCGCGGCGAGGCGGTCGACGAGCTCGCCGGCGCCGATCCAGCCGAAGCGCTGCGCGCACGCCGCGGCGAGGAGGTACATGCCGATGTTCGTCGGCGACGTGCGCGTGGCGACGATCGGTCGCGGATCGATCTGCACGTTGTCGGGCGGCAGATGGTTCTGCGTCGCGTCGACGTGGCGGTCGAACCACAGCCACGTGCGCCGCGCGACGCGGCGCAGCGCCGCGCGTTCGGCCGGCGTCGCGGCGTTCGCGCCCGCGCGCGGCGCGCGGCTGGCCAGCCACGCCGCGAACGGCGCGACGCTCCATGCGACGAGCCACGGCAGCGCGAATCGCCATGCCGCGCCGGGTACGAAGACGACGAGCGCCGCGAGCGCCGCGACGACGATCAGCGCGTACCGGTGGGAGGCGACGAAGTACGCCGGGTCGTGCCGCGCGCGGCGTTCCGTCTGTTCGGCGGTGGCCCATTCGAGCAGATTGCGCCGGCGTGCGAGCCGCGCAAGCGTCCGCGCGATCGCGTCGAGAGAGAGCGTCGCCTCGCGCGCGAGGCGCGAAAGCCGCCACAGCGCGGCGCCCAGGTGTTCGGCCGCGTGCACCGCGGCCGTGCGCACCAGAGGCAGCCAGGCGCGCCGCGTCGGCGACGCGGCCGGCGCGGGCACGGCGTCGATGAACGCGAACGCGGCGAAAGCGGCGACGACGAACGTCGTTGCCGCGAGCGCGGCGCCGGCGCCCAGCAGCCAGCCGGTGACGAGCAGCGCGACCGCGCCCGGCGCGGCGAGACTGCGCAGGAGATTGTCGAACGCCTTCCAGCGTTCGACCGGCGGCAGCTCGAGCGCGTTCGGACCGGCGATCATCGGCAGCAGCTGCCAGTCGCCGCGCATCCAGCGATGGTGCCGCTGCGCGTCGACTTCGCTGTGCGACGGAAAATCCTCGATCAGCTCGACATCGCTGACGTATGCGCAGCGCGCCAGCGCACCTTCGACGAGATCGTGGCTGAGGAGGGTGCCGGGCTGCACGCGCCAGTCGACCGCGCGGCTGAACGCGCGCACGTCGTACAGGCCCTTGCCCCAGAACGTGCCGGACGAGGCGATGTCCTGGTAAGGGTCCGACGCGAGGCCGGCGTACGGATCGATGCCGGTCGCGCCGGCGTTCAGGCGCCGGTATGCGGTGGCGTGTTCCGGCGTCGGCAGGCTGATCGTGATGCGCGGCTGGAACACGGCGTAGCCGGCGACGACGCGGCGCGCCTCGGCGTCGAGCACCGCGGCGTTGAGCGGATGCGCGGCGGTCGCGACGAGCCGCTTCAGCGCGCGCGGCGGCAGGCGCGAATCGGCGTCGAGCGTGAGCACGTAGCGCACGCCGGTGGGAATCGCCGACAGGCCGCCGTCGAGCGCGACGAACATGCCCGACTCGGACAACAGCGCCTTGTTCAATTCTTCCAGTTTGCCGCGTTTGCGTTCCCAGCCCATCCAGCAGCCCTGCGTTTCGCACCAGCGGCGCCGGCGGTGCAGCAGCAGGAACCGCGCTTCGCCGTCGTCGCAGGCCCCGTAGCGCGCGTTGAGCGCGCCGACCAGCGCGGCCAGGTCGCCGAGCAGGCGCCGCTCGCCCGGCAGCTCGGGGCTTTGCGCGTCGGGAAAATCGGTCAGGAGCGCGAAGCGCGCGTGCGGTTCGGGGTTTGCCAGATAGTGCAGTTCGAGCTGGTTGGCGAGCGCTTCGGCGTGGCGCCGGTCGAGCAGCAGCGTCGGCACCGCGACGAGCGTCTTGCAGGCGAGCGGAATCTCGCCCTCGATGCTCGCGCGCGGCAGCCGTCGCGGCGGCCTGATCTGCGCGACGATGCGGTTCAGCGCCGTCTGCACCAGGCGCAGCGCCGGCGGCGCGGCGACGAGCGCGAGCGCCGCGGCAAGCCACGGGCCGCGGCCCTGCGCGATCCACGCGCCGGTGCCGCCGGCGAGGGCCGCGGTCGCGGTCCACAGGGAACCCAGGTACATCGCTGACGCTGCGTCGCGCAGACGGCGCCGCCAATGCCGCGGTGCGCCGAACACCGCCGTTTCGAGATCGGCGCGCGCCGCGCCTTCGAGCACGTTGCCGAGATTGGCGCAGCGCAGATCGGCGACCGGTTCGTCGGCGGCGTTCAACGTCAGCCGCACGGCGTGGTCGGCGACCTCGGGTTCGGACCGGCGCGCGCGCCGCGCGAGGTTTTCGATCGACTGGCGCCAGGCGTCGCGCGTGCGGAAGTCGGATTGCAGATAACCCGGCGCGCGCGACAGCCGCGCGTGCAGGTCGCTGTGCGCTTCGACGAATTCGCTCCAGTCGAAGCGCGCGATGTCCTTCATGCTGCGTACGGTGTTCGCGGCGATCAGCTGCGAGGTGGCCATGCGCGTCTGTTCTTCCAGCAGCGCCGCGTGCAGCTCGGCATCGGGATCGATGCCGCTTTCGATGAGGCCCGGCGTCAGGTCGCCGTCGGCCGCCTGCGTCGCGCGCAGGCGCTGCACGAACTGCGCGAGAAACGCGTCGCGCAGCAGCTTGCTGCGGAAATCGTGCAGCGCCGCCGAGAAGCCGGCGAGCCCCTGGCCGCCCTTGAGCCGCTCGTACAGCGCGTCGGCGTAGTCGCGCGCGGCCTGCACGCCGATCAGGCGTTCGACGAGGCGGCGCAGGTTTTCCAGCAGCACCGCGCGGATCGACGTCGGCAGCGCCCACAGCTCGCCGATTTCCAGCGGCGTTTCGCTCTGGTAGCCCTCGAGAAACCGCGTGAGCATGTCGCCCTGGAAGTGGCTGTCGCTGTGCGCGACGAACGCCCATGCGATTTCGAACACGCGCGGAAAGCCCGCGAACGGTCCGCTCGCGAGTTTCGGCAGCCGGCGGTAGTAGCCCGGGGGAAGGTCCTGCGGGATGCTCTTGACCTGCTCGTCGATCAAGTGGAAGTTGTCCAGTATCCACTGTGCATCCTGGCCGAGCGCGCCGCCCCGGCGCGACTGGCGCACCATCCAGCGATAGGCGTGGCGCAGCGTGCCGATGTTGCTGCGCACGCGCGGATAGAAGTTCCAGCGCAACGGGGTCTGCGCGTCCTCGCCCTCGCGCGCTTTGCGCGCGAGGCTGACGCCGTGCGTGTGGAAGCGCTCGGCGTCGAACGTCGGCGAGCGGATCGGATCGAGCAGCGCCGCTTCGGGAGCGGCGATGAGTTTGCGTAGCCGGAGCGTCAGTCGGTCGAAGAGTGCGGTCATGGCGTCGCATGCTGCGAAACGTCTGCCAAGCCGCGGCGCCCGCTGCCACAACGATTTAGGCCCGGCGGTGCCGTGCAAATCGCATGCGCGGGCGCCATCGCACGGCAAGCTGCACGGTGACGCGTGCCTATGCCGGCGCGCAATCAAACAGTTAGCCGCCGAACGCGTTGGCACGAATCTGGGAGCAACTACGAGCCCGATGAAGGAGACGCCATGTATCGCGACATCTTGAGTGGACTTGCGCGCTGTACCGAGGCGCGCACGAATCGCTGGCTCGGCAAGCTCACGTCGAACGCGGCGCTCGTGGACGAGTCGCAGCGGCGTTACGCCGATGCGCTCAAGCAGTACCGCTTCGGCTGCGTGCGCTGGCGAGCGATGCGCTACGACCGCGCGCTGCATCGCTGAGCCGCACGGCGGCCCGGCGCGAGCCGGCCGCCCGCAACACAAGTCAGGGGGAAATGAACAGACGCGCCGAGCTAGTCGGAACGCGCCGCAAGGCGCACGAGCACGCCGGGTGCGTCGCCGCCCAGTGCGACGACGTGCGCGTTGTGCCGCGCGAGGATGTCGTGCGCGGCGGCGTCCGCGAGGTGCGGCGCGGCGGGATGTTCCAGCCGCGCCACGAACGCGGCGAACGCTTCGACGGTTCCGGCTTCGGTGGCGTCGGCGACGGTCACGCGCAGCGCGGGCTGGCCGTCGCGCGGCTGCGCGTCGACGACGACGCGGCTGCCGCGGCCGGCGATCTGCGCCGCGTGCAGCACGATCTGCACGAGCAGCCGCGCGAGCGCGCGCGATTCGCCGCGCAGTGTCGCCGGTTCCGCCGGCACGCGCGCGTCGAGCGCGACCCCGGCGTCGGCGAGGCGTGCGGCCGTGCGCGCACGGACCGTATCGAACAGATGCGCGATCGAGGTCGCGGTCTTGGCCCCGTGGCGGCTCGCGACGAGATCGGAGATGTCGTCGAGCATCTGCACGAGCGTTTCGGACTGCCGCTGCATCGCCGCGAGGAGTTCGGCCTGCTGCGCGGGTTCCAGCCGCCCGCTGCGCAGCATCGTGATGCCGATGGAAACCGGCGAATAGGCGCTGCGCAGATCGTGAGCCAGCCGATCGAGCCAGGCATGGCGCACGGGCGTGCCTTCGGTGGCGCCGGTGAGGGCGGCTTCGGACATCGTCGAGATTCCCCTTCGTGCATGACCCGATGCAGCCGCCGCCGTGAAGCGCGGTGTGGCGCTCCCGACATGCTGCTATGTTCACTACGCCAACCCCCAGAAGCATAACGCCATGGCCGTACGACGCAAGCTCGATCGATCCGAAGCCGCCGTCTCGAACGGGGCGCCCGCACCCGTCTCGACGAGCGGTCCGCTGCAGGAAATTCTGCGTGTGATGCAGGCCGTTCGCGACGGCGACTTCGGCGAGCGGCTGCCGGGCGGCTGGGACGGCATCGAAGGCAAGATCGCCGACACGCTGAATGAAATTATCTTTAACAACCGGCGCCTCGCCGACGAACTCGCGCGCGTCGGCGACGTCGTCGGCAAGCGCGGACAGACCGGCCAGCGCGTCGACGGCGCGAGCCGGCGAGGGGCCTGGGGCGCGATGGAGCGTTCGGTCAATACGCTCGTCGACGATCTGTTGTGGCCGACCGAACGCATGACGCGCGCGATCTCGGCGGTGGCGCGCGGCGACCTGAGTCGCACGATCGACCTGCAGGTCGACGGCCGGCCGCTCGAAGGCGAGTTCCTGCGCTCGGCGACGATCGTCAACGCGATGATCGAGCAGATGAGCGTGTTCAGCTCGGAAGTGACGCGCGTGGCGATCGAAGTCGGCACCGCGGGCAAACTCGGCGGCCAGGCGCAGGTCAAGGGCGTGTCGGGCGTGTGGAAGGATCTCACCGAATCGGTCAACCAGATGGCGTCGAACCTGACGGCGCAGGTGCGCAACATCGCCGAGGTGACGATCGCGGTCGCGAGCGGCGACCTGTCGCGCAAGATCACAGTCGACGTGCGCGGCGAGATCCTGCAGTTGAAGGAGGCCATCAACACGATGGTCGACCAGCTGCGCGGCTTCGCCTCGGAAGTCACGCGCGTGGCGCGCGAGGTCGGCACCGACGGCAAGCTCGGCGGCCAGGCGATCGTGCCGGGCGTCGCCGGCACCTGGAAGGATCTGACCGACTCGGTCAACGCGATGGCGACGAACCTCACCTCTCAGGTGCGCAACATCGCCGAGGTGACGACGGCGGTCGCGCGCGGCGACCTGTCGCGCAAGATCACCGTCGACGTCAAGGGCGAAATTCTCGAACTCAAGGACACCATCAACACGATGGTGGACCAGTTGAACGGCTTCGCGGCCGAGGTGACGCGCGTGGCGCGCGAGGTCGGCACCGAGGGCAAGCTCGGCGGACAGGCGCAGGTCAAGGGCGTGTCGGGCGTGTGGAAGGATCTCACGGACAACGTCAACTCGATGGCGTCGAACCTGACCGACCAGGTGCGCAACATCGCCGAGGTGGCCACGGCGATCGCGAACGGCGACCTGTCGCGCAAGATCACCGTCGACGTGCGCGGCGAAATCCTCGACCTGAAGGAAACGCTGAACACGATGATCGAGCAGCTGCGCTCGTTCGCGTCGGAAGTCACGCGCGTGGCGCGCGAGGTTGGCACCGAGGGCAAGCTCGGCGGCCAGGCGCAGGTGCCGGGCGTCGCCGGCACCTGGAAGGATCTCACCGACAACGTCAATTCGATGGCGTCGAACCTGACCGGCCAGGTGCGCAACATCGCCGAGGTCACCACGGCCGTCGCGCGCGGCGACCTTTCGTTGAAAATTACGGTGGACGTTCAGGGGGAAATTCTCGAACTGAAGAACACCATCAACACGATGGTCGATCAGCTGAACGGCTTCGCGGCCGAAGTGACGCGCGTGGCGCGCGAGGTCGGCACCGAGGGCAAGCTCGGCGGCCAGGCGCAGGTGCCCGGCGTCGCGGGCACGTGGAAGGACCTCACCGATTCGGTCAACGCGATGGCGACGAACCTGACCGTGCAGGTGCGCAACATCGCCGAAGTGACCACCGCCGTCGCGCGCGGCGACCTGTCGCGCAAGATCGCGGTCAGCGTGAAGGGCGAGATCCTCGAACTCAAGAACACCATCAACACGATGGTCGACCAGTTGAACGGATTCGCCGCGGAGGTCACGCGCGTGGCGCGCGAGGTCGGTACCGAAGGCAAGCTCGGCGGACAGGCGCAGGTGCCCGGCGTCGCCGGCACGTGGAAGGATCTCACCGACAACGTCAATTCGATGGCGTCGAACCTGACCGGCCAGGTGCGCAACATCGCCGAGGTGACCAC
Source organism: Tahibacter soli (assembly GCF_025717065.2). GTDB lineage: Bacteria > Pseudomonadota > Gammaproteobacteria > Xanthomonadales > Rhodanobacteraceae > Tahibacter > Tahibacter soli. The sequence continues at coordinate 251,755 of NZ_JAOVZO020000023.1, forward strand.
GGCGGTCGCGCGCGGCGACCTGTCGCGCAAGATCGCGGTCGACGTGCGCGGCGAAATCCTCGAACTCAAGAACACCATCAACACGATGGTCGACCAGTTGAACAGCTTCGCCGCCGAGGTCACCCGCGTGGCGCGCGAGGTCGGTACCGAAGGCAAGCTCGGCGGACAGGCGCAGGTGCCCGGCGTCGCCGGCACGTGGAAGGATCTCACCGACAACGTCAATTCGATGGCGTCGAACCTGACCGGCCAGGTGCGCAACATCGCCGAAGTGGCCACCGCCGTGGCGCGCGGCGACCTGTCGCGCAAGATCGCGGTCGACGTGAAGGGCGAGATCCTCGAACTGAAGAACACCATCAACACGATGGTCGACCAGTTGAACAGCTTCGCCGCGGAAGTCACGCGCGTGGCGCGCGAGGTCGGCACCGAGGGCAAGCTCGGCGGACAGGCCGCGGTGCCCGGCGTCGCCGGCACCTGGAAGGACCTCACCGACAACGTCAACGTCATGGCCGCCAACCTGACGAACCAGGTGCGCGGCATCGTCAAGGTCGTCACCGCGGTCGCGAACGGCGATCTGCGGCAGAAGCTCACGGTGGAAGCGAAAGGCGAGGTCGCCGCGCTCGCCGACACGATCAACAGCATGACCGACACGCTCGCGATCTTCGCCGAGCAGGTGACGACGGTCGCGCGCGAAGTGGGCGTCGAAGGGCGCCTGGGCGGTCAGGCGGCCGTGCCCGGCGCGGCCGGCACGTGGAAGGATCTCACCGCGAACGTGAACCTGCTCGCGGCGAACCTGACGACGCAGGTGCGCGCGATCGCCGAGGTGGCGACGTCCGTGACGCAGGGCAATCTCACGCGCTCGATCCAGGTCGACGCGCGCGGCGAGGTGGCCGAGCTGAAAGACAACATCAACGCGATGATCGGCAACCTGCGCGCGACGACCGAACGCAACACCGAGCAGGACTGGCTCAAGACGAACCTCGCGCGCTTCTCGGGCATGATGCAGGGCCAGCGCGACCTGCTCGCGGTCGCACGCATGCTGCTGTCGGAACTCGCGCCGCTCGTCGATGCGCACCAGGGCGTCATGTACGTCATGGAGGACGGCCTCGACGGTTCGTACCTGCAGCAGATCTACGGCTATGCCGACGGTCCCGGCGAGCGCGGTCCGCGCCGCTACCGGCTCGGCGAAAGCCTCGTCGGACAGTGCGCGGAGCTGCGCCGGCGGCTCCTGCTCACCGACATACCCGCGGCGCAGATCCGCATCGCCGGCGGGCTCGTCGAGGCCGCGCCGCGCAACGTGATCGTGATTCCGGTGCTGTTCGAAGACCAGGTCAAGGCCGTCATCGAACTGGCGAGCCTCGGCGACTTCACGCCGTCGCACCTGTCGTTCCTCGAACAGCTCACCGGTTCGATCGGCATCGTGCTCAACACGATCGAGGCGACGATGCGCACCGAAGGCCTGCTCGCGCAGTCGCAGCAGCTCGCCGGCGAGCTGCAGACGCAGCAGAAGGAGCTGCAGCAGACGAACGACGAGCTGGGCCTCAAGGCGAAACTGCTCGCGCAGCAGAACGCCGAGGTCGAGCGCAAGAACCGCGAGATCGAACAGGCGCGGCGCGCGCTCGAGGAAAAGGCGGCCGAGCTCGCGCTGACGTCGCGCTACAAGTCCGAGTTCCTCGCCAACATGTCGCACGAGCTGCGCACGCCGCTCAACAGCATCCTGATTCTCGGCCAGCAGCTCGCCGACAACGCCGAGGGCAACCTGTCGAAGAAGCAGGTCGAATTCGCCGCGACGATCCACGGCGCCGGCACCGACCTTCTGAACCTGATCAGCGACATTCTGGATCTGTCCAAGATCGAGTCGGGCACGGTCACGGTCGAGAGCGAGGAAATCGGTTTCGTGCAGCTGCGCGACACGGTCGAACGCAACTTCGCGCACGAGGCCGAGCGGCGCAAGCTCGGTTTCGTCACGCGCCTGGACCCGGCGCTCGGACCGCTGATCTCGACCGATCCCAAGCGCCTCCTGCAGGTGCTCAAGAACCTCCTGTCGAACGCGTTCAAGTTCACCGACCAGGGCGTCATCACGTTCGCGGTCGGCGTCGCGCGCGACGGCTGGTCCCCGGAGCATCCGACGCTGTCGCGCGCGCCGACCGTCGTCGGGTTCTCGGTCACCGATTCGGGCATCGGCATTCCGGCCGAGAAACAGCGCATCATCTTCGAGGCGTTCCAGCAGGCCGACGCCGGCACGTCGCGCAAATACGGCGGCACGGGCCTGGGCCTTGCGATCAGCCGCGAGCTGGCCAACCTGCTCGGCGGCGAGATCCGTCTCGCGAGCACCGTGGGCGTCGGCAGCACGTTCACGCTGTACCTGCCGCTGCGCTACGAAGGGCCGGCGACGGGCGACGAGTCGATGCGCGGCGTGCTTTCCCCGGCGTCGCTGCCTGCGCTGCCGATGCCGCGCGCCGAGGAAATCGCCGACGATCGCGCCGACATCGCGCCGGGCGAACCGGCGCTGCTGATCGTCGAGGACGATCCGCACTACGCGAAAGTGATGCTCGACCTCGCGCGCGAGCGCGGCTTCAAGGGCATCGTCGCGATGCGCGGCAGCGATGCGATCGCGCTCGCGCGCAAGCACGCGCCGACGGCGATTTCGCTCGACATCTTCCTGCCGGACATGCTCGGCTGGACCGTCCTGAGCCGCCTCAAGCAGGACTCGACGACGCGGCACATCCCGGTGCAGATCGTCACGATCGAGGACGAACGCCAGCAGGGACTCGAACGCGGCGCCTTCTCGTTCGTCAACAAGCCGGTGACCACCGAGGAACTCACGGCCGCGCTCGAAAAGATCAAGTCGTTCGCGGTCGCGCGCAGAAAGCGCCTGCTCGTGATCGAGGACAACGACGCCGAGCGCATGGGCATCGTCGAGCTCATCGCGCACGACGACGTCGAGATCGTCAGCGTCGACAACGGCGCCGCGGCGCTGGCGGCGCTGCGCGGCGCGCGCTTCGACTGCGCGGTGCTCGACCTGCGCCTGCCGGACATATCGGGCTTCGATCTTCTGACGCAGATCCACGCCGATCCGGCGCTGCGCGACGTGCCGGTCGTCGTGTTCACCGGCAAGGAGCTGACCGACGCCGAGAGCGCGCTGCTCAAGAAGGCCGCCAAGAGCGTGGTGCTCAAGGACGTGCGCTCGCCGGAACGCCTGCTCGACGAAACGGCGCTGTTCCTGCATCGCGTGATCGCCGACCTCCCGCCGGCGAAGCGGCGCATGCTCGAGCACCTGCACGATACCGACGAGGTGCTGATCGGCCGGCGCGTGCTCGTGGTCGACGACGACGTGCGCAACATCTTCGCGCTGTCGAGCGTGCTCGAACGCCACGGCATGCGGGTGGTGACGGCCTCGACCGGGCAGGAGGCGATCACGTGCCTGAAGAACACGCCGCAGATCGCGCTGGTGCTGATGGACATCATGATGCCCGAGATGGACGGCTACGAAACCACGCGCGCGATCCGCGACGACGCGCGTTTCCGCAGCCTGCCGATCGTCGCGCTGACGGCCAAGGCGATGAAGGGCGACCGCGAGAAGTGCCTGGAGGCCGGCGCGTCGGACTATCTCGCCAAGCCCGTCAACACCGACCAGCTGCTGTCGGTGCTGCGACAGTGGATGCACCGGTAGATGCCCGCCATGGAAACCAACGGCAAGGTCAATATCCTGCTCGTCGACGATCAGCCGGCGCGACTGCTCAGCTACGAGGCGGTGCTCGCCGAACTCGGCGAAACGCTCGTGTCGGCAAGGTCGGGCGAGGAGGCGCTCAAGCGCCTGATGGACGACGAGTTCGCGGTCATCCTGCTCGACGTGAGCATGCCCGGGATGGACGGCTTCGAAACCGCACAGATGATCCACCAGCATCCGCGCTTCGAGAATACGCCGATCATTTTCGTGACCGGCGTGCACGTCGACGAGCTCGACCGCCTGCACGGTTATCGCCTAGGTGCGATCGACTACGTGCAGGTGCCGGTCATACCCGACATCCTGCGCAGCAAGGTTTCGGTACTCGTGGAACTGTACCGGAAGCGGCGTTCGCTCGCCGGCGAGAACGCGACCCTGATGCAGGCGAATCTCGTGCTGCAGACCGAGCGCGCGCAGGAGTTCGAGGCGCTGTCGCGCACGCTGGCGCTGGCGAACCTGCAGCTGTCGGCGGCGAACGAGCAGCTCGAGGCGGAGGTCGCCGAACGGCGCCGCGCCGAGGCCCAGTTGCAGCAGCTGGCCGAAAAGCTGCGCGTGGCCGACCGGCGCAAGGACGAGTTCCTCGCCACGCTCGCGCACGAGCTGCGCAATCCGCTGGCACCGATCCGCAACGCGCTCGGCGTGATGCGCGCCGGCATCCAGACCGGCGACGCGCGCGCGATCGACATCATCGACCGCCAGGTGCGCCAGCTCGTGCGCCTCGTCGACGACCTGCTGGACGTCTCGCGCATCACGCACGGACGCATCGAACTCAAGCGCCAGCGCATGCCGCTCGCGCCGCTCCTGGCCGCGACGGCCGAAACGTTCGCGCCGCAGCTCGAGGCGATGGGGCATCGGCTGACGCTGGCGCTGCCGCCGGACTCGGCGGTCGTCGACGGCGATCCGCAGCGGCTTACGCAGGTGTTCGGCAACCTGTTGAACAATGCGTGCAAGTATACCGATGCGGGCGGTTCGATCCGGATGACGGCGGGCGTCGACGGCGACGCGCTCGTCGTGGCGGTGATCGACAACGGCGTCGGCATTCCGCCGTCGCGGCTCGACGACGTGTTCGACCTGTTCGTGCAGATCGACACGTCGCTCGAACGCGCGCAGGGCGGACTCGGCGTCGGGCTGACGCTGGTACGCCGGCTCGTCGAGATGCACGGCGGCAGCGTGGCGGCGAAGAGCGACGGACCGGGCCGCGGCGCGTGCTTCGAGGTGCGCCTGCCGCTGGCGAGCGCTCAGACGCCGGCACCGGCTGTCGCGGCCCCGGCCGCGGACGCGGCGATCGCGCCGCGCCGCGTACTCGTGGTCGACGACAACCGCGATGCGGCCGAAACACTGGCGCTGCTGCTCAAGCTCGGCGGCCACGAAGTGCGCGCGCTGTGCGATCCGCTGCTCGCGCTTGCGACGCTCGAGGCGTTCAGGCCGCAGATCGCGTTTCTCGACGTCGGCATGCCGAAACTCAACGGCCTGGATCTCGCCGGGAAGATCCGCGCGAGCGAAGCGGGGAGCGACGTGCTCCTCGTCGCGCTGACGGGCTGGGGCCAGGACGACGACCGCCGGCGCTCGCAGGAAGCGGGCTTCGACTATCACCTCGTCAAGCCGGCCGATCCGCTCGACATCGAGACGATCTGCCGCGAGGGCGTGCGGCGAGCGGGGGCGTAGCGCCGCCGCGGGCCGGTGCATTTCGCATCGCCGCCGTGCGGCGCGGTGCACTCTGCATGAAGAAAGCCGCGTCGCGACGCGCTGCAGGCGCGCGCACCGGTGGCATGGCGCTTGCGACGGTACGCGGGCACGCATGCCACAGGAGAACCGCATGAACACCCGCATTGCCCGCACGCTCGCGTTCGCCGCGCTCGCCGCCGCATCGTCGGCCTACGCCGGCGACCTCTCGCCGAAGGACACGCAGTTCGTCACGAAGGCCGCAGTCGCCGGTCTCTCGGAAGTCGAGCAGAGCAAGCTCGCGCTCGAACGCTCCGCGAACCCGAAGATCAAGAGCTACGCCGACAAGATGGTGACCGACCACGGCGGCGCGAACCGCAAGCTCGAAAAGCTCGCGCAGGAAAACGGCTGGATGCTGCCGAGCGCGCCCGACGCCGATGCCAAGGCGAAGATCGACGCGCTCGCGCAGACGCAGGGCGACGCGTTCGACCGCCAGTACGCGCTGAACATGAAGGCGGACCACGATGCCGCGGTCGCGCTGTTCCGCGATGCGGCCAAGAACGCGGATGCGTCCGCGCTGCGCGGCTTCGCGACCGATACGCTGCCGACGCTCGAACAGCATCGCAAGGAGTCCGGCGAATTGCCGCCGGCGGCGCGTCGCAATTAGGAAAGCCAAGGAAGGGGGCGAGGCGACTGCGCAGGCGCTGCCGGCGTAGTCGCCTTCGTCACGGCCTCGGTTTTGCGTTCGCCATCGCGTCCTCGCGCGCGAGCAGCGCGCGCATGAGTTCGATTTCCGCCTGCTGCGATTCGACGATCGACTCGCACAGCCGCTGCGCGTCGCGCGTGGCGAGCGACGCCCGCTCGCACATCAGTACCGCGCCGGCGTGGTGCGGAATCATCGATTTCAGGAACTGCCGGTCGCCGATGCCCGTCTGTTCGCGGATCGCGAACCAGAATCCGGCCGCCAGAACGATGCCGAGTACGGCGAGTGCGACGTTGAGCTTTTTGTTCGGATACATCGCGGCCATCAGTGCGAGTTCGATCACGAGCATCGGCGCCGCCATGAGACCGGCCATCCAGACCTGGTTGAGATTCGGCACCGCGTTCGCGTACCGGTCGACCATCGCGTACATCAGCACGAACATCGCGACGAACGAGAGCGCGACCATCGCCGCGAGCCGCGCGTAAGGATTCATGCCGGCGTGCCGGCTGCCGGTGTGGCGCGTCGCGGCGGCATGCGCGCCGTCGCCCGCGTGCGTTGTCGCAGTCATCGTCGTGCTCCTTTGCGGTCTGTCGTCCGGGCCATTCCGCCGATCGCGCCGCGAAGGCGCGATCGGCTTTCGGCGACCGGTCAATGCGGCTGCGCCGTACCCTGCAGGAGTTCGCCGGTGGCCCGCGTGTCGCCCGCGCTGGAGATGTTCGCGAGCGAGACGAAGCCGACGAGATTCTTGGCGCGGTCGACGACCGGCAGGCGCCGCACGCCCAGATCGGACATGTTGCGCGCGACGTCGTCGACCTCGTCGTCGTCGTAGCAGTACTTCACGCCGCTCGACATCACTTCGCGCAACGGCGTGTCGATCTGCCAGCCTTCGGCGACGGCGCGCACGACGATGTCGCGGTCGGTGACCATGCCGATCAGCTTGTCGTTCTCGCTGACCGGCACGCTGCCGATGTCTTCGCGCTGCATCATCAGCGCGGCGGCGCGCAAGGACGCGTTCGCGTCGAGAACGTGGACGTTGCGGCTCATTACGCTACGGATCTTCATGGCGCTTCTCGCTTGGCGTCGCCGCTGCGCGGCGGGGAGTGTCAGGCGGGTTTCGCGTGTCGCTTCCCGCATCGAATGCAGCTATCAGGATTCGTGCCATGCGTGCCGCGCCGAGCGCATGCGGCACGACGACCAGCGTGGCCGCGAACCGCGGGCAATGCGCACGAGGCGCGGGCCGCGATGCTCAATCTGCACGAGGAGCCGACCGTGCCGGATCGCGCTCGCATGCGCACCGCAAGCCGTGCGTCGGGATTCCGCCGTTTTAGATGTTGGTATTTTGTTAACAAGTAAACGAAGGGTGAACCCGGCGCCGGCATCTGACGGCGAAGCCGATCGGCCTCGCCGCGCGGGCATGCATCGTGCTGCACCTCAAGCGCCGACCCGGCAATCCCTGAAGGAGACGATGATGAAATCACTGCAAAGCCTGCTTGCGATCGCGCTGTTGTCGGCGGGCACCGCCGTTCTGGCACAGCAGGAAACGCCGCCGTCGGCGAAGAACCCCGCGACCAATCCGGTCGGCACTCCGACGCCGACCGATCCGCCGCGCGACGCGACCACGCCGCGCACGATGACCCCGCCGGCCGCGACGATGCCGATGAAGTCGTTCGAACAGTACGACACGAACGGCGACGGCACGATCAGCGCGGCCGAGTTCAGTCCCGCGAACGCGAAGGGCATGACGATCGCGCAGATCGACGCGAACGGCGACGGCAAGCTCTCGCGCGACGAGTGGAACGCGCACAAGAAGGCCAAGGAAGATACGCAGCGCAAGTGACGGGCCGGAGCGACTCATGAGATCGACATCGTCGCGCATCGTTGCCGCGGGCGTCGTGCTCGCCGCGCTCGCCGGTTGCGGCGATCGCGCGACGTTGTCGGCGCGGCAGGACGTCGGACCGAACCCGACGCTGCCGCCCCCGAATCCCACGCTGATTCCCACGCTGAAGATCGCGCCGGCCACCGGCTGGCCTGACGGCACGGCGCCGAGGCCCGCGGACGATCTCGCGGTGCGCGCGTTCGCGACCGGGCTCGACCATCCGCGCTGGCTCGCCGTGTTGCGCAACGGCGACGTGCTCGTCGCCGAGACGAACGCGCCGCCGCGCCCGGACGACGGCGGCGGCATCAAGGGCTGGTTCAAGGCGCGCGCGATGAAGAAGGCCGGCGCGGCGACGCCGAGCGCGAATCGCATCACGCTGCTGCGCGACGCGAACGGCGACGGCGTCGCCGAAGTGCGCGAGGCGTTCATCGAAGGCGCGAACTCGCCGTTCGGCATGGCGCTCGTCGGCGACGCGCTCTACGTCGCGGCGACCGACGCGCTGCTCAAGTTTCCGTATCGCGACGGCGACACGCGCATCGCGACGCGAGGCGAGAAGGTCGTCGATCTGCCGGGCGGCACGTTGAACCACCACTGGACCAAGAACGTCGCCGCGAGCCCCGACGGCAAGCGGCTGTACGTGACGGTCGGCTCGAACAGCAACGTCGCCGAGAACGGCATCGAGGCCGAACGCGAGCGCGCGGCGATCCTCGAAGTCGATCCGGCGGCGAAGACGTACCGCGTATTCGCGAGCGGCCTGCGCAATCCGAACGGCATCGCGTGGACGCGCGACGGCGTGCTGTGGACCGTCGTCAACGAACGCGACGAAATCGGTTCGGATCTCGTGCCGGACTATCTCACGTCGGTGCGCGACGGCGCGTTCTACGGCTGGCCGTACAGCTACTACGGACAGCACGTCGACGAGCGCGTGAAGCCGCCGCGGCCCGATCTCGTCGCGCGAGCGGTGGTTCCTGACTATGCGCTCGGCGCGCACGTCGCGGCGCTCGGCCTTGCCGCCGCGGACGGCGCGCGCCTGCCGGCACGCTACGCCGACGGCATGTTCGCCGGCCTGCACGGATCGTGGAACCGGCGTCCGCCGAGCGGGTACAAGGTGATCTTCGTACCATTCTCCAACAATAAACCGTCCGGCGAGCCGATCGACGTGCTGACCGGTTTTCTCGACGAGGCGGGCAACGCGCGCGGCCGGCCGGTCGGCGTCGCGATCGATCGCGCGGGCGCGCTGCTCGTCGCCGACGACGTCGGCAACGTCGTGTGGCGCGTGACGGCGCGATAGGCGCGAGTCGCTACGGATTGGGTTTCAGAAACGAGAACATGGCCGCTTTCCGGAACTTGTCGGATACGTCGCCGTGCAGGTCGTCGTTGCCGACGACCGTGATCCTGCGCACCTCGTCGCCGTCGAACGTCAGGCGGCGAAAGTCGATCCAGAACACCTGCGGGCTCACGACGCTGTCGAAGTAGATGAGGCCCTTGCCCGGATCGGTGACGGTGCGCCAGATCGTCGTCGATTCGTCGGCGCGATCGGGATCGTCGACGAACGGGCCGGCGACGTTGCGCATCGCGGCCATGAGATACGCGACGGCTTCGCGCTGGGTCTCGGGCCTGGGCAGGTGCTGGCGATAGTACGCGCCGCGGATGAAGCGGTCGGACGCGGTGTACGAACCGGGCAGCGACTTGCCGCCCTTGAAGTCGTACTGCTTGAGGAGTTCGAGCTGCTTGTCGTACGTCGGCTCGTTCGTCATCACGGTGTAGCGGCGGTCGTGGTAGATCTTCATCTGCCCGTCGACGACCTCGAGGATCGCCGAGTCGCCCGTGGCGTCTTCCATCGCCAGATGCACCGTGATGCGGCCGCCGGAAGGCTCGTTCGCGTCGAGCAGCTGGTAGTCGACGGTTTTCCACGCGTCGACGGCCGATGCGACCGTCGGGAAATTGTCCAGATAGTATTGCGTCCACATCGAGACGCTCAGGCCGGGCCGCTTCGTGTCGCGCGGGCCGGGCTGCATCGAACCCAGGTACAGCATGTGGACGACGAGTCCCTTTTCGTTCATGCCGTCGGCGGTCGCCATGTCGTAGGCGGTGATGGCCACGCTGCCGTATTTGCTGGTCCACGACAGCGGCTGCGTCGGCGCCAGCCCGTTGCGCGCCATGCCGCGCGGCAGCAGCCACAGATTGGTTCCCATGTCGTCGGACCAGTCCATGTTGCGGCCCACGAGCGTGCCGTAGCCGTTGTCGTTCCACAGGATGCGCGAGCAGGACAGCGCCGGCGCGGCCGTGACGAGGCCTGCGACGATCAGAATCGCCGAAAGACGAAATGCATGATGTTCCCCTTGTCGCCGTCTGGAGAAGCGGGCGTTGTGCAGATTAGCCGTCGAACTGCGCAGTCGGCGTGAAGAGGACGTCGATGCGCCCGTTTGCCGTTCGTTTTTTTCAGCGCACGGATGGCTTCACGGCGTCTGCGGCGCCGGTCCGGGCGTTTCCGGCGCGAAGCGAAAGTCGTCCGAATTTTCGCCGAACCAGTCGTTGCGGGCGCTGTCCTGCCGCCCGTACTGCACCGACAGGCCCGAGGGGCCCGAGTCCTGGAAGTAGTCGAGCGCGAGTTCGTGTTCTCCCGCGTTCAACCGGATGCCGCAGGTCTGCACCGACAGCGCGCGCGGCCGCGGATCGGCGCAGACCGGGCGGTTGTCGATGCGCAGCGAGAAACCGTCGTCGCTGCCGACGAGAAACCGGTAGTCGCCGTCGCGGGCGACGGCGAATCGTTTGCGCAGACTCAGGAAGACATGTTCGGGATAGCCGATGTCGCCGAGTTCCGGATGGCGCAGACGCCCGTCGTGCGACAGATCGAGGCGATCCACGAACACCGTTTTCGATTCGACGATCCGGCGCGCCTGGTCGAGATGGGCGATGGGGCCGGCATTGCGCTCGATCACCAGACGCAGCACCGGCTCGACGTGCGCCGGCCACATCGCGCGCACGAGCGCGGCGGCGACGATCAGCAGCAGCGCGGTCGTGATCCGGTCGCGGCGGGCCTGGTCCATCAGCGCACCGGTTCCAGGCCCCAGACGTCGAGCCACTGGCGCTGTTCCATCTGCGACGCGGTCAGCGGCATGCCGTAGGTCAGCGGCGCGAAGTAGGCGAAACCCAGCGCGACGATCGCCAGGAGCAGCAGCAGGTTGATGCGCGGATGCCGGCGTCCCGCCGCGAGGCCCTCGCCGAACAGCAGGTTCCAGACGACGGCGAGGTTGGCGACGCCGAACAGCAGCGGCACGAAGTAGTGATAGAGGTACATCACGCGTTCGATCTGCAGGATCGCGACGAAGTAGGCGAGGTACAGGCTCGTGAACAGTGCCGACCAGTAGAAGTCGCGCGACGCGGCGGCGCCGTGACCGAAGACCGTGCGTGCCAGCACCAGGCTGACCGACAGCACGATGCCGCCGAGCACGCCGAACCACACGACGGGATTGGGCACGAGGTACGTGTATTCGACATAGGCGACGCCGTCGACGACGTCGCGGTTCCAGCGGTAGTTGATGGTCTTGCCCCCGAGCGGCCATCGCGTGGCGTGGCTGCCGTTCTCGCCGGGCTTGCACACGTCCAGGCGCGGCACGCCGTCGGCGTACTCGGCCATGTAGCGCAGGTGGTCGCGCAGCCCGGCGGCGAATCCGGACGCGGTCCAGGTGGTGCCGTCGCGCAGGTGTGCAAGATACGCCGGCGATGCCTTGTAGGTCTGGCCCGGAATCACGACGGTCGACGTCGCGATGAACACGTAGAAGCTGCCGAAAAACACCAGCAGCGCCGGCACGCAGAACGCGGCGACCGCCGCCGGCAGGCGCCGCGCCGCGGCGAGCGGGCGGGACGCGGGCCAATGTTCGGCGAGAAACAGCGCGACGGGCAGGAGCAGCAGCACGGCGCTGTTGACCTTCACGGCGATCGCGAGGCCCACCAGCGTGCCGAGCCCGGCATAGTGATACCAGCGCACCCGGCGGCCGGGACGCAGGCTCGCGGCGAGCACGCAGATCGCGCCGAGCGCGAACGCGAGCTGGATGCCTTCGAGCATGCCGGCGCGCGCGTGCACGACGAGCGCGTTGTCGAGCGCGGGAAACGCGGCGAAGACGAAGGCGAGCAGCCGATGCCCGGTGATCATCGCGAGCGACGCGTACAGCAGCATCACGGCGGCGATCATCGACAGCACCGAGGCGAGCCGCACGCCCGCGAACGAATAGTCCGGCGGCAGTTGCGCCTGCTGCACGCGATCGGCGCGGAGGAGGGCGCCGGTGTCGCGCCCTTCGTTGCGGCCGAGCGCGGCTTCGCCCGCGGCGATCAGCATCTTTCCGAGCGGCGGATGCGATTCCATGAACATCACGCCGTCGATGATTTTCTGCGCCGACGCGACGTGGTAGTTCTCGTCCCAGAACAGCGACGTCGGCAGCCAGTAGCGCGTGCCGAGAGTCGCGACCGACAGCGCCAGCAGCAGCGCCGGCGCGATCCAGCCGTACCGGTTCGTTCGACTTGCCGATTCCCGCAGATTCGCGTCGCTGCCGCTCGTTGCCGTCACGCTTCACCTGATCGATGGGGACGCCTGTTTCCGGACTAGACAGGACGGTGGTCGGCGTCTTCGCTGCGCTGCAGATTGACACCGGTGCCATTAGTCGTCAACGTCGCCGCCGCCGGGAATCCAGCGCGTCTGGGCCGGAGGTTTCGTGCGGTCTGGGAGGGCTGACATGATCCAATCGCTATCCACGGGAAACGGTGGCGGCCGGCGTACCGGTGCGCTCCGGCGGATCTTGCCACCCGGTTCGCGCGCGCCGACCGAGCGACCCGCGCCGCCGTTGTCGCCGCTGCCGCACCGGGGTGCGGCGCTCGCCACCGCGCGTCATTTTTTGTCCGCGTGTGACACCGGTGTCATCACGCATACGGCGCGCCACCGATGGCGATCGCCGTGAGGCCGGATCGCCACGCGATCCTGGCCGGTAGTTCATCGATTCGATAGTCGGCCGGTCGCCTCGCGGCGATCGCGGCCCGTCACGCTCTTTCCGGGGGTCTCATGACTGTTGTGAACTCGCTGCGACGCGCCGCCCGAGCGGTCGCGATGTCGATCGCCCTGCTGGCCGCCGCGCCCTTTGCCGCATGCGCGCAGGCCAACGTCCCGTTCGCCGAAACCTTCGATTCGGCCACGACCGCCACGTTCCTGACCGCGGGCTACCGTGCGCTGCCGGGCGATCCGGCGAAGCCGATGTACGTCGCCGTCAGCGGCGGCAGCAACATCGTCGTGACGCCCGGCGGGCAACTGAGTCTGACCAACGGCCGCTTCACCGTCGGCAACACGGATACCAGCGTCTCGACGACCGCCGCCGTCGCGCCGCCCGGGATCTTCGACCTGAGCCAGCAATACACCGTGTCGTTCTGCGTGGTGTCGAGCGCGGGCGCCGGCAATTTTCAGATCTACGTCAACAACAACACCACGGGCGCCGCCAATTCGCCGCTCGGCAACGCCTCGCGCATCGCCAACCTCGCGGTAACGGGGCTGACCGCGGGAACCGTCCAGTCCGTGACCTCGACCGTCGGCACGCCGACCGCGTTCCTGCAGCTGCGCGCCGAAAGCAGCGCGCAGATCGTCATCGACAACCTGCGCATCGACTACGGCGCGACCGGCAGCGCGACCTGTCCGCCGCCGGGCCAGGCGCAGCTCACGCTCGATCCGGCGGACACGACGTGGACCGCGCTCGCCGGCGGGGCCGGCCGCGTCGTCACCGTCACCGCCGTGACGGCCGGTGGCGGGCCGGACACGTTCAGCGTGGCGTCGAGCCATCCCGCCGTCGTCGGCGCGGTCGCGAACGGCAATGCGGTGACGTTGAGTCCGATCGCGCCGGGAACGGCCACGATCACGTTCACGAGCGGCTCGGACCCGGCCGTCCAGAAAACCGTCGCGGCCACCGTGCTGGCCGAATCGACGACCGTCTACGATCTGACCGGCGTGGCATCGCCCGCGGCGCTGGCCGTCGGGATACACGCCGATACGCGCCTGCGCCTGCAGTTCGATTCGCCGCCGACCCTCGGTACCGCGGGCACCGTGCGCATCCAGCGCGTCAGCGACGGCGCGATCGTCGACACGATCCCCTTGACCGGCGACGTGGATGCGCTCGGCTATCCGGGCCAGGACCGCGTACGCGTGGTCCGCCGCGAGGCCGTCGCGGTGGCGGGCAACGTCGTGACCATCGCGCCGCACAGCCATGCGCTCGCCTACGACACCGAGTACCGCGTGCTCGTCGACAACGGCGCGATCGTCGGCGCCACGCTGCACGGCACGGCGTTCGACGGCATCGGTCCGAACGCCGACTGGCGCTTCACCACGCGCGGCGCGCCGGTCGCGTCCGCGCATCTCGTCGTCGACGACGACGGTCCGGCCGACTTCCGCACCGTGCAGGCGGCCATCGATTTCGCCGTGCAGCAGTTCCCGGGCGACGCGCCGGTCGCCATCCACATCGGCAACGGCAGCTATCGCGAGCTCTTGTACCTGCGCGGCAAGCACCGTCTGTCGCTGATCGGCGAGACGCGCAACGGCACGGTGCTGCACTACCGCAATTCCGAGGCCGTCAACGCCGGTACCGGCGCGAGCCGCGCGCCCGGACCCGGCGCGGCCAACGGCGGGCGCAGCGTCTTTCTGATCGAGAACGCCGACCTCCTGACGCTCGAAAACCTCACGCTGCGCAACACGACGCTGCGTTCCGCGGCGGCGAGCCAGGCCGAGACGCTCTACTTCAACGGCGACGGCACGCAGCGCCTGATCGCGAAATACGCGCGCTTCCAGAGCGAGCAGGACACGCTGCAGTTGAAATCGTACGCGTGGATCTACCGCAGCCTCGTCGAGGGCAACGTCGACTTCATCTGGGGCGCCAACAAGGTCAGCCTGTTCGAGGAAAGCGAAATCCGTTCGGTCGGCGACACGAACAATCCGAGCCAGGGCGGCTACGTCCTGCAGGCGCGCACGGTCGCGGCGAGCGACAAGGGCTTCGTCTTTCTCAACAGCGCGCTCACGCACGGCCCGGGGCCGGGGCCGCTCGCCGGCGACGTTCCGCCGGGCACCGCGTATCTCGCCCGCAGCGGCGGCAGCGCGGCGTATTTCGACAACGTGGTCTTCATCAACACGCGCATGGACGGCCACATCGCTCCCGTGGGCTGGGCCTCGGCCGGCGTCAACGGGCAGCCGGCGCCCAATCCGGCGGTGCCGACCGCGACCGCCGGCTGGCGCGAATACGGCAGCACCGATCTGTCGGGCAATCCGATCGACCTTGCGAGCCGCATCGGCGGCTACACCTTGCAGCCGGCCGAAGTCGCGGCGGAATTCTCCACGCGTACACAAATATTCTCCGCGTACGGCGGCGGCGCCGGATGGGATCCGCTCGACGACGGCATTCCCGACGACCGGCTGTTCGCCGACGGCTTCGATCCGCCGGCCGCGCCCGACGATCACCTGCCGTTCACCGAGAACTTCGCGAAAGCGACGGCGGGGGCGGGCAGCGGCGGCAGCATCAGCAGCTTCTGGTCGGCGGCTTACCGCGCGATTCCCGGCCAGCCGGACACGCCGATGTACACGATGACCGGCGGCGGCAGCGGTCTCTTGGTCACGCCGGAAAAGTCGCTGTCGCTGACCGGCGCGCGATTCACGATCGGCAATACCGTGCCGACGCAGACGAGCAGCGCGACCGCCGCGCCGCCGGGCGTCTTCGATCTCGCCCAGCCGTATACGATTTCCTTCTGCGTGCTGTCGCGGTCGGCCACCGGCTTCTTCTACGTCTACGTCGACAACAACACCACGACGTCGGCTAACTCGCCGCTCGGCGCGGCGTCGCGGCTCGGCGAGTTCCCGGTCGCGGACATGGTGCCGGGCACCGTGTACGCCGTGACCGGCAACGTCGGCACGGCCGCGTCGTTCCTGCAGCTGCGCACCAACAGCGGCACGACGCTGGTGCTCGACAACCTGCGCATCGACCGCGGCACGGCGGCCGGCGCCACCTGCGAGGGCGCGGGCGATCCGGGCAGTTCGTCCAGTTCCAGTTCGTCGAGCAGTTCTTCCAGCAGCAGCTCTTCGAGCAGTTCGTCGAGCAGTTCCAGTTCGTCGTCGTCCAGCAGCGGGCCGGGCACGCTCACCTGCGAGGTCGCCAACACGGTGCCGGGATTCGCGTCGCTCGGCCCGGGGACGACGGGCGGCGCCGGCGGCCGCGCCGTCACCGTCACCACGGGCGTGCAACTGGTCGACGCGCTGGCCGCCCAGGTCGGCAATCCGCAGCCGCTGACGATCTTCGTCGACGGCGTGATCGCGCCGGCCAACAGCGGCAGCGTCAGCAAGTTCGACGTCAAGGACATGGCCAACGTGTCCATCATCGGCCGGCCGGGCTCGCTGTTCGACGGCATCGGCATCAAGATCTGGCGCGCGAACAACGTGATCGTGCGCAACGTGACGATGCGCTACGTCAACATCGGCGACAAGGACCAGATCAGCATCGACGGCCCGTCGGCCAACATCTGGATCGACCACAACGAGTTCTACAACTCGCTGCTGGTCGACCAGGATTTCTACGACGAACTCGTCAGCGGCAAGGGCGACATCGACAACATCACGATTTCGTACAACTACCTGCACGACAGCTGGAAAACCTCGCTCTGGGGTTCGAGCGACACCGACAGTTTCAACCGCCGCATCAGCTTCATCGGCAATCGCTGGGACAACGTCATGTCGCGCCTGCCGCTGTTCCGCTTCGGCGAAGGCCACGTGCTCAACAACTACTACCACAACGTCCAGCGCACGGCGGTCAACTCGCGCATGGGCGCGAAGATCCGCATCGACAGCTCGCACTTCGAGGATTCCACCAACGTGGTGATCTCGCAGGACAGCAGCCAGATCGGCTACTGGGATACGAACGGCGACAATGTGTTCCAGAACGTCACCTGGACCACGCTGCCCGAGCCCAACTGCACCACCCATCCGTGCGCGTGGGGCAACACGCCGGGCACGGTGCAGAACGGCGGGCAGATCGCCTCGACCGTCAGCTACGTGCCGCCGTATTCGTATACGACGATACCCGGCGCCGACGTGCGCGCGCACGTGCTCGCCAATACCGGTACCGGCAGGATCGATGCGTGCCTGCCGCAGCCCGGCGGCGGTTCGTCGAGTTCGAGCAGTTCGTCGAGTTCCAGCAGTTCGAGCAGTTCTTCCAGTTCGAGCAGCTCGTCGAGTTCGTCGAGTTCGAGCAGTTCGGCCGGCGCGACGATTCCGTTCGCCGAGGACTTCGACGCGGCGACCACCGCGAGCTTCCGCACGGCGGCCTACCGGTCGCTGCCCGGCTTGCCCGCGGTCGAGATGTACTACGCGCTCGGCGGCGCCAGCGGCATCACGATCGCCGGCGGCAGTCTCGGTCTCGCCGGCGCGCGGTTCTCGATCGGCAGCACGCAGCCGGGCGTGCAGTCCACGACCACGACGTCGCCGCCCGGCATCTTCGACCTGAGCCGGCAGTACACGGTGTCGTTCTGCGTGCGCGCGGCTTCCGGCAGCGGCAACCTGCAGGTGATGGTCGACAACACCACGACGAGCGCGGCAACGTCGCCGCTGGGCTCGGCGTCGCGCATCTACGGCAAGGCGGTCGGCAGCCTCGTCGCGGACAGCGTGGAATCGGTGACCTCGACGACGGGCACCGCGACGTCGTACTTCCATATCCGCACCGAGAGCAGTGCCAACGTCACGCTCGACAACCTGCGCGTGGACTACGGCGCGGTCGGCAGCGCGTCGTGCGCGGGCGGCTCGGGATCGTCGTCGAGTTCCAGCAGCTCGTCGAGTTCGTCCAGTTCGTCGAGTTCGTCCAGCTCCAGCAGTTCGAGTTCGTCGAGCGGCAATCCCGTCGATGCCGCGCTGCTGCCCGTCGGCAACGTGCTGCCGCCCGCGATGGGCGTGCGCACGTACTCGGCGCCGACGACGAACCTGTCGTTCGTGGCGGTGCCGCCCGTGCCGGTACATGTGAACCATTACCAGAATCTGCCGTCCGACCCGACCGGCGGCGTGCTCGGCTTCGAGCGCGCGACCGCCCCGGCGGACGGATGGCATGCCTGGTCGGAATACGGCCCGGTGATCGTCACGGGCGGGTCGGCCGCGGCGCCGAACCGCGTCTATACCGTGTACACGAAGGAGCAGTTGATCGCGGCGCTGCAGGAGGCCGGCAACGAGCCCAAGATCGTCCGCGTCGTCGGCGTGATCGACTTCCGCTTCACCAACGGCGTGTACGAGGAGTACACGAGTTTCGCCGACCAGCACCAGGGCGGCACGGTCGTGATTCCGTCCAACACCACGCTGGTCGGCATCAACGGCAGCGACGGAACGCCCGCGCGCTTCGCCGGAACGCAGATCGCGATCGGCCGCGAATTCTCGCCGTTGCACGCGAACTCGCCGGCGAACCCCGAACCGAAATCCAACTACGAGGCCTGGGTTGCCCACGGCGGCCTGCCCGAGGAGTATCCGGGCTGGACCCGCAACGTGATCGTGCGGAATCTCGCGATCGAGAATCCGTGGGACGTGAATCCGGGCTCGGCGGATTCCGAGTTCGACGGCATCGTGGTGTCGTGGGCGCAGCAGGTGTGGATCGACCACGTCACCGTGGGACCCGGGCAGTACGACGGCACGTACACCGCGACGCGGCGCGACGGCTCGCTCGACATCGTGCGCGCGTCGAACTACGTCACCGTGGCGAACAGCCGCTTCGAGACGAGCGACAAGACCAACCTGATCGGCAACGGCGACAGCGGCCGTGCCTGGAGCGATCAGGGCCGGCTCAAGGTGACCATGACGGGCAATCACTGGTACTTCAACCAGTCGCGCATGCCGCGCGTCCGCTACGGGCGGGTGCATTTGTACAATAATTTCTACGAGGGCAGCGTGGCGTCGGTGCCGAACCGGAAGTGGGGCAGCGGCATGGCCGTGGGCACGCAGGGCGACATCCTGGCGCAGGGCAACTACTTCCACGTGCTGGGCGTGAAGATCAACGCGAGCAACGAGATCTGCGGCAAGCTGGTGCAGCACCACGGCGGCGGCGCCGGCTTCCGCGGCCAGGGTCTGTGGTTCCGCAGCGACGATGCGTCGGCGCTCGTGCCGCAGCTCGTCGACAGCTATCTCGCGGGGTGCGACGGCCTGCCGCTCGGCAGCTGGCAGCCGCCGTACGGCTACGCCGTGAGCGCCGATCCGCCGGCCTTGGGCGCAACCGTTCCGGCGGCGGCCGGCGCCGGAAAGCTGCCCTGACGGACCGGTACGACGACGGCGAAGCGCGTCGCTACGCGCTTCGCCGCGCCGCGCGCCATGCGTCGATGAGATCCTTCAGCTCGTCGATATTGACCGGCTTCGTGAGGTGCCGGTCGATGCCGGCCTCTTCGCTGCGGCGCCGGTCGTCGGCGCTGCCCAGGCCGCTGATCGCGACGATGAGCGTGTGCGCGAACCGCGGGTCTTCGCGCAGCGTGCGCGCGACGTCCCAGCCGGCGATGTCGGGCAGCGTGATGTCGAGCAGCACGATCTGCGGCTGGTGCCGATCGGCGAACGCGAGCGCGCTGCGGCCGTCGTAGGCGACGTCGATGTCGAACGCGTACAGGCCCAGCGCGAGGCGCAGCGAATCGGCCGCGTCGGCGTTGTCGTCGACGACCAGCACGCGCATCGTGTCGACGCGCTCGATCGCGCCGCCCGAGGCAGTCTCCCGCGCGTCCGGCGGCAGCGCCGGCAGGCGCACGGTGAAGCGGCTGCCGCGTCCGACCGCTTCGCTGACGGCGCGGATGCGACCGCCGTGCAGTTCGACGAGCTGTCGCGTCAACGCGAGGCCCAGCCCCATGCCGAGCCGGGCGGTCGCGCCGTGCGGGTCGATCTGCGTGAACGGCTCGAAGATGCGTTCGAGCATCGCAGGATCGATGCCGGTGCCGTCGTCGCGCACGCGCACGGCGACGACGTGCCGGTGCGCGCCGCCGTCGAGCGTGCCGGTTTCGTGCGCGACTTCGAGCCAGATATGCCCGCCGCGGTGCGAGAACTTCGCCGCGTTGCCGAGCAGGTTCGACAGGATCTGCTCCAGCCGCATCGCATCGCCGTTTATCCACACCGGGCCGTCGGGCAGCCGCAGCACGAGCTCGACGCCCTGCGCCTCGCGGCCGGCATGCGTCGCCGCCACGGCGTGCCGTATCACGTCCAGGAGGTCGATGCGTTCCTGCCGGAGCCGCACGAGGCCGTGCGTGACGCGGCTGAAGTCGACGAGGTCGTCGACGAGACGCGACATGTTCGCGGTCTGCCGCGCGAGGATCGCGCGCGCGACGCCATGGAGGTCGCCCGCGGGCTCGGGCATCGACAGGACGTGCACCGCGTTCGCGATCGCCGCCAGCGGCGTGCGCAGTTCGTGCGCGAGCACGGCGAGGAAGCGATTCTTGGTGTCGTCGGCTTCGCGCAGTACGGTCTCGGCCTGCTTGAGGTCGTCGATGTCGAACGAGCAGCCGGCGTAACCGAGGAGTTCGCCGATTTCGGTCGTGCGCGGCGTTGCCGCCGATTTCATCCAGCGATACGCGCCGTCGCGCCGCAGCAGGCGAAACTGCGTTTCGAACGCCTCGCGCCGCGCGTAGCATTCGCGGTAGAGCGCCAGATACTGGTCGCGGTCTTCCGGGTGGATGAAGTGCATCCACTCCTCGCGCGACAGCGTCGCGTCGGTCACGCCGATCCATTCGCGGTACGCGCGGTTCGCGTGACGCACTTCATGCAGATCCATCACCCAGATCAGGACCGGCGCGCTGTCGGCGAGCATGATGAAGCGCGCTTCGGTTTCCGCGAGCGCCTGCCGCGTGCGCTTGAGCGCGTCGACGTCGGTCAGCGTCAGCACGACGCTGCCGGTCGCGCCGTCGGTGCCGACGCAGGCCGTCGCGCGCAACACATGCCAGCGCTGCGCGCGATCCTGCACTTCGCATTCGAACGGCTCGGCGGTGTCGACGACGACGCGCAGCGCGGCGCCGAGATCGGGTACGGCGAACGGCAGCGCGACGTCGCCGATCGACCGGCCGGCGTCGGCGGACCCGAGTTCCAGCTGCCGCTGGGCGGCTGCCGACACGCAGCGGATGCGCAGGTGGCGATCGAGAATCAGGATCGGATTGTCGACGACGCGCAGCAGGTCGTCGAGATCGCCGGTCGACGGCGCCGAAAGCGGTTCGGGCGAGTCGGCCGAGTCCGGTTCGACGCGCGACGCCGGCGGCGCGCCGGGACGATCGGATTTCGATGGGCGCGTCATACGGCGGTTCCGACGGCGAAAGCCGCATTGTAGCGTCGATATGCCGCCGCGAACGACAAAGCGTTCGCGGCATTATTGCTCTGTTCGCTCCGCATTCATGCAATAAAAAAACTTATTCAATTATATTTTATGGGAAAAAGTTCAATGATTCCGGGGTTTCGCCTCTAGGCGCCGACATAGGCCGCCAGATGCTTGCCGGTGAGCGTCGAACGGGCCTTGACGAGATCCGCGGGCGTGCCTTCGAAGACGATCTTCCCGCCGTCGTGGCCGGCGCCGGGGCCGAGATCGACGATCCAGTCGGCATGCGCCATCACCGCCTGGTGGTGCTCGATGACGATGACCGACTTGCCCGAATCGACGAGCCGGTCGAGCAGGCCCAGCAGTTGTTCGACATCGGCCAGATGCAGGCCCGTGGTCGGCTCGTCGAGGACGTAGATGCCGCCTTTCTCCGCCATCTGCGTTGCGAGCTTGAGCCGCTGCCGTTCGCCGCCCGAGAGCGTGGTCAGCGGCTGGCCGAGACTGATGTAGCCGAGGCCCACGTCGGCGAGGCGATCGAGTATCGCGTGCGCGGCCGGCGTGCGCGCCTTGCCGTCGCCGAAGAACTGCGCGGCCTCGGCGACCGGCATCGCGAGCACTTCGCTGATGTCGCGCCCGCCGAATTTGTACTTGAGCACCGACGCCTGGAACCGCTTGCCTTCGCATTCCTCGCACGGCGCGGCGACGCTCGCCATCATGGCGAGGTCGGTGTACACGACGCCCGCGCCGTTGCAGGTGGGGCAGGCGCCTTCGGAGTTCGCGCTGAACAGTGCGGGCTTCACCCCGTTGGCTTTCGCGAACGCGTTGCGGATCGGATCGAGCAGTCCGGTATACGTCGCCGGGTTGCTGCGCCGCGAGCCGCGGATCGCGCCCTGGTCGACGGTCACGACGCCGTCGCGGCCGGATACCGAACCGTGGATCAGCGAGCTCTTGCCTGAGCCGGCCACGCCGGTGACGACGACCAGCACGCCGAGCGGAATGTCGACGTCGACGTTGCGCAGGTTGTGCGTCTTCGCGCCGCGAACCTGCAGCTTGCCGGTCGGCTTGCGCACCGATTTTTTCAGCGCCGCGCGGTCGTCGAGATGACGGCCGGTGAGCGTCTTGCTCGCGCGCAGTCCGTCGACGGTGCCCTCGAACACCACCTTGCCGCCGGCCGTGCCGGCACCGGGGCCGAGGTCGACGACGTGATCGGCGATCGCGATCGTCTCGGGCTTGTGCTCGACGACGAGCACGGTGTTGCCCTTGTCGCGCAGCCTGAGCAGCAGGTCGTTCATGCGCGCGATGTCGTGCGGATGCAGGCCGATCGTCGGTTCGTCGAAGACGTAGGTGACGTCCGTGAGCGACGAGCCGAGGTGGCGGATCATCTTGGTGCGCTGCGCCTCGCCGCCGGAAAGCGTGCCCGAGGGGCGGTCGAGCGAGAGGTAGCCCAGGCCGATCTCGACGAACGAATCGAGACTGTGCCGCAGCGCCGCCAGGAGCGGCGCGACGGAGGGTTCTTCGAGGCCGGCCACCCACTGGGCGAGATCGCTGATCTGCATCGCGCAGGCGTCGGCGATGCTGATTTTTCCGATCTTCGACGAACGCGCGCCTTCGGAGAGCCGCGTGCCGCCGCATTCGGGGCACGTCGAAAACGTCACCACGCGTTCGACGAACGCGCGGACGTGCGGTTGCATCGCGTCGACGTCTTTGGACAGGAACGACTTCTGGATCTGCGGAATCAGCCCCGTGTACGTGAGGTTGATGCCGTCGACCTTGATCTTGGTCGGTTCCTTGTGGAGGAGGTCGGCGAGTTCTTTCTTGGTGAACTTGCGAATCGGTTTGTCCGGGTCGAAGAAGCCGCAGCCGCGATAGATGCGGCCGTACCAGCCTTCCATGCTGTAGCCGGGCACCGAAATCGCGCCCTCGTTGAGCGACTTGTTCTCGTCGAAGAGCTGCGCGAGGTCGAAGTCGGTGACCGAGCCCATGCCCTCGCAGCGCGGGCACATGCCGCCGGTGCGGTTGAAGGTTTCCTTGACGGTCCTGGTCTTTTCGCCGCGTTCGACGGTGATCGCGCCGGCCGCCTTGACCGACGGCACGTTGAACGCGTACGCGCTCGGCGGCCCGATGTGCGGCTTGCCGAGCCGGCTGAAAAGAATGCGCAGCATCGCGTTGGCATCGGTCGCGGTGCCGACCGTGGAGCGCGCGTTGCCGCCCATGCGTTCCTGGTCGACGATGATCGCGGTCGTCAGTCCTTCGAGCACGTCGACGTCCGGCCGCGCGAGCGTCGGCATGAAGCCCTGCACGAACGCGCTGTAGGTCTCGTTGATCAGCCGCTGCGATTCGGCCGCGATCGTGTCGAACACGAGCGAGCTCTTGCCCGAACCCGAGACGCCGGTGAACACGGTCAGCCGGCGCTTCGGGATCTCGATGTTCACGTCCTTGAGGTTGTTCTCGCGCGCGCCGTGCACGCGGATCAGGTCGTGGCTGTCGGCATTGTGCGGCGCGGTCGGCGTGCTCTTCTTGGCCTTGCTCATCGTTTCTCCATGCACGGTGCGAAGCGGTCGCGCGTCGCGCGACCGCCGTGGCGTTCGATCGGAAAGCCTACCCGTTCGCGCCTGCGCGTTGCCGGCGCGCGACATACGGCAGCGCGAACAGATACAGGCCGGTCAGCGTCAGGAGCGCGAGCGGCGCGAGCGGCACGTACGACATCCAGACGACGGGCTCCTTCTGCGCCAGCGCGATGAACGTGGCGATGACGCTCAGCGTGAAGAGCACGGACATCCAGCGGTGAAATTGCCGAATCCACTTGTTCCAGGGCATTGCGGGCTCCTTTGACGAGGCGCGACATCAAGGACCCGGCGCAGGCGCCGGGCAGGGACAGCGATGCGGTTGCAGGCAGCTTCGAGCCGGGAATGTCGACGGAAGATTCGTTCAGCGCACCTCGTTGATGCGGATGTGGTTGCCGGCGGGATCGCGAAACGCGCAGTCGCGCACGCCGTACGGCTGGTCGGTGGGCTCCTGCACGACTTCGGCGCCGCTGGCCTGGATCTTGTCGAACGCGTCGTCGAGGTTCTTCGCCGTGAGCACGACCATGGCGTAGGTGCCCTTGGCCATCATTTCGGCGATCGTGCGGCGCTCGTCGTCGGTCACGCCGGGATTGGCGCCGGGCGGATGCAGCACGATCGAGGTGTCGGGCTGGCCGGCGGGTCCGACGGTGATCCAGCGCATGCCCTGGTAACCGACGTCCTTGCGCACTTCGAAGCCGAGCACGTCGCGATAGAACGCGAGCGAGGCTTCGGGGTCGGTGTGCGGAAGAAACGAATGGAGGATGCTGAGCTTCATGGGGTTGCGTCCGTTTGCGTGGCGAAGTCCACGGAGATCAGTCTAGTTGCGGCCCGGCGACCGGCGCTTCTTGATTCCTGATCGGTCGCGTGACCTGTTGCGCCACGCACGGGACGATGCCCGCGGTCGCGTCCGCCTCGCGTTGCCGATAGGCGCTCGGCGGCATGCCGACCAGCTCGGCGAAGCGCGTGCTGAACGTGCCGAGCGACGAGCAGCCGACCGCGAAGCACACGTCGGTGACGCTCATCTCGCCGCAGCGCAGGAGCGCCATCGCGCGCTCGATGCGCCGCGTCATGAGATACGAGTAGGGGGATTCGCCGTACGCGAGCCGGAACTGGCGGCTCAGGTGCCCGGCCGACATGCCCGCGGCGCGGGCGAGCGCCTCGACATCGAGCGGCTGGGCGTATTCGCGGTCGATCCTGTCGCGCACGCGGCGCAGGCGTGCCAGATCGCGCAGGTGCTGCGTGAGGTCGGGTCGGTTGGTCACCCGCGGGATCGTGCCATGCCGCATCGGGGGGCTCAAGCCTGCCGCCGGCTTCCCGCGCGTATTCGTACAACTAGCGCGAATCGGGGGCGGGCCCTGTCGCCGCGGAGAGAAAAAGCGCCAATAATTTTTAGTGTAATTGTCTACCTTGTTCCAGGGTGGTATAAACGTCGGGCGCTGCGGGGCGCCGTTCGGACGGTGGGGATCACCCCCCGTTCGCGCCGGATTCGACGCTCCGGATCCGACGACGGCGCGCACAGGGGCGACCGGCCGACGAGGCCGGTCATGGGGACCGGAGCGCAAGGCTCGACGCCGCAAGCCAAGGGGGAGTGCCGTCTCGCGTTCCGCGCGAACGCGCGGGCAGCCGCGCGCCGATCGCGAACGCCGGCATCGAACGCCGCCGTACCGGACCGCCGCCGGGTCCGAGGGATCGTGGAAGGCGTCAGCGCGCGGATGCCGCGCACGTAGTCCGATCGAATCAACGTCCCACGCCACGACGTATCGCACGTCGCCAGCCATCGAGGTGTCATCATGAGCAAGCGAATCGGATTGGCCGCTCTTCTTCTGTCGATCCTGTCGGGCACGCCGGTTCACGGCGCCGACCCGCCCAAAGAACCTGAGAAGGCCGCCGCGCCGGAAAAAGCCGCCGAGACCGTCAACGGCATTGCGCGCCCGGCGATCGGCAACCCCGTCAGCGAAGCGCAGTTCGTCTGGTATCTGTTCGTCGACGCCGTGCGGCCCGCCGGCGGTTCGCTGACGTTCGAGAACTGGACCGAGCAGTGCCAGCTGAATCCCAAGCTGCTGGGCTGTCCGTCGGCATCGGCCGCCGAAGGCAAGACGCGTACGCCGCACGGCAGCGCGCTCGCCGCGGCGCTGCGCGGCCGGCTCGGCAAGTCCGAGGCGACGCAGGGCGGCATCGAGTGCGGCGCGATGCAGACGAAACCGCTCAACGGCTATCCGCCGCCGACGAACCTGAGTTCGAAACCGGTGTTCTGCGAAGAGGTGTTCGTCAACGCCGACGAAGCGACGTTCATCCGCGGCAACGGCCTGACGACGCTGACCGGCCAGCAGGCGTACGGCGCGAAGAACGGCGGCGCGATCACGTTCCCGTGGACGTCGATCGAGATCAAGGCCGACTGGGTGCCGACGTCGTCGTTCGCCAATCCGACGTTCCAGTGTCCCGATCCGACGAACAAGCTGTACACCGAGACCATCAACGGCACGTGCTACGCGCTCGTCGGCATGCACATCTCGTCGAAGGCGCTGCCGGACTGGGTCTGGGCGACGTTCGAACCGGCGAGCTCGATCACGAACCCGAACCGCTGCGATCCGAAGCTGTACAACGCGTGCTTCGATCCGTGGGGCACGACGTCGAAAGTGCCGTACGGCAAGGGCACGACGGTGCCGCAGAGCCCGCAGCTGCAGCAGCTGATGGCGCAGGCGGGTTTGAACAAGGCATTCAACAACTACTACCTGACCGGCGTGCAGACGCAGTTCGTCAACGCGCAAGGCCAGGCGATTCCGCTCGGCAGCTCGTTCGTCGAGTTCAACGCGGGCGTCAACCCGGGCCAGGCCTCGTGCATCACCTGCCACAAGTACGCCTATCTCGGCGGCACGCTGCAGCAGCCGGAGCAGAACTTCGGCGGTCCGCCGGCGGGCTGGCCGGCGGTCGGCTACGCGTGCAACAAGAACCAGCAGGGCAACTGTACGCCGGTGATACCGAACTCGGTGTCGCAGGATTTCTCGTGGATTCTCGGGTTGATGCCGGTGAAGTAGGGTGAATCGCCGCGGCGACCGGCGCGATGCCCGTGCCGGTCGTTGCGAGTCGTACCGGCGCGGTTACGCGGACGGCGCCAGCGTATCGCGCAGCCAGCTTTCCCAGCGCGGCTTGATCGAAGCGGCGGTCGCGTCGGCATGGTCGCCGTACAGGAACAGGCACACGCTGGCATTCGTGCGATCGGCCATGCCGTAGGTGCCGATCAGTGCGACGCCGGGCGAGGGCGCGTCCAGGCGCATGACGAGCAGGCGCTGCTTGCCGTCCTGGCGCACGTGTTCGACGACGCCGGCCAGACCCGGCGTGTCCGCCGGCGCGGCGCGGCGGTCACCGACGTTCGCACCCTCAAGGTGCAGCGCGTTCGTCAGGCGTTGCCACACGGCCGGCTGGTCCGCCGGCACGCCGGTCATCGCCATGAACGCGGCGGCCTTGCGGCCCGCGTAGTGCGTCAGGTACAGGCGCAGCACTTCGAAGAAGCCCGGCCAGCCGCCCTCGAAACCTTCGACCTGGTCGTCCCACGCGTCGGAGGACGTGAACAGCGAATGCACCATGCGCACGACGCAACGGCCGCCCGAGCGCGCGACGATCGTGATTTCGGTCGCGACCGGCGGCGCGCCGGCGCTCCATTCGCGTTCGATGTAGCCGAAGCGCTCGGGCGGCTGCCACGTCGTGACTTCGCCGACGGAGACGCCGTAGGGCCCGAGGTCGAAGCGCAGCGTGCCGCCGACGCGCTCTTCGATGTCGGCGGGCGTGAACCAGGCGGTGTAGCCGGGGCCGGTGGCCAAGGCGCGCCATACCTCCTCGGGTGTGCCGGGCACGACGAGGTCCATTTCGACCCAGCGTTTTCCGGATTCGTCGTGTTTGATCGGCATGCGGGTTCTCCTGCGAGGCGTCGTGATGTCCGGTGGCAGTCTCGTATTGACAGATTATTTTGTCAATGCGGCCGACGAAACTGTCCTGGCGTTCGAGTTCAAAAAATTCTTCATTAAAATTAAATGGATAGGTTAAGTAGTTAAAGTCTTCTGTCGCTTGGCAGCGCATGGGCCGCGACGCGGCCCGGTGATAGGCCGGATGGCCGCGACGCGCTTGCGAGGACGAGATTCGCCGCAGGCGCAGGCGTGGACCTGCGAGCAAGCGCGCGAACGTGGACACTCAAGAAAAGCCCCGTGGACGCGAACGTGGACACCCAAAAGCCAACGTGGGACGCGAACGTGGACACCCAAAAGCCAGCGTGGGAGGCGAACGTGGACACCCAAAACCCAACGTGGACACCCAAAAGCCAGAAAAGCCCCGCGCTCGGAACCCCCAGAAACCCGGACACCCGAAGTACACAGCCGAGTAATACATGCCGACCGCGACGCCAGCGCCGCAATGCCCGGATACCCTCCCGCCGCCGACGCTCGAGCAGCAGGACGCCACGCCACACGGCGCCGCCCATCTCGCCGAAACGGCGCTGTGGCGCTACGGCCTGCGTTATCTGCACGACCTCGCGGCGTATGACGAGGCGATCGTCGCCGTCTCGTTCAATGCCGCGCCGCCGCAGGACGGGCCGGCTGCGGACGACCTGCCGCCACGCATCGACGATCGCTATCGCGTGCGGCTCGTCCGGAGCGACGACGGCGAACGCATCGAAGCGTTGCGGTTGACGCGCGAGCAGCCGGCGTCGGGGCCGGCGGATCGCTGGCCGACCATCGACCGGCGCGCGCCCGACGGCGACATCGTCGATCTCGGCAACGGTTCGGGCGACGGTATCGAGCGCACATACGCGTTCGATCCGCCGGTGTCATTGGATTACTGGCTCAACATCGGCCTGACGTGGAACGGCCTCAACGTCGGCGGCGTTCAGTGCGCTCGTGCGTCGTTGACCGCCGTGCGCCGCGAGCGCGGTGACGACGGGGTCGACGTCGAACGTCGTTCGGCGACGGCCGAAGCGGCAGGCGTCATCGCGCCGCTGAACCGCTGGCCGCAGCGCATCGACATCACCGACCTCGGCGCAACCGTCGACGCCGCGCTCGATGCGGCTTTGACCGTCTTGTTCGGCGCGTATCGCGACGCGCTGCGCGCGACGATCGGCGCGGCTTACGGCTATCGACTCGGCGCGCCGCCCGATGCGGGCGACGCACCGGCGGTATCGGTGCCGGTCGGCCTGTACCCGAACCTGCCGCCGACCGCGACGACGGCCGTGCAGATCGGCGCGGCGCTCGCCGCATGGAAAGCCGCGACCGACCCACCGTCGACCGGCGCCGAGTGGGCGTTCTCGCTCGTGCTGCATTCGTCGTTCGACGCGCGCACGCCGCTGCTCGATCTCGCCGGACTGGTCTACCGGATCGGCTGAGGTCGAACGGCCCGTCGCGCGCCGTGGCGCGACGGGCGGTTCCATCGGCTCGCCTCAGCCCTCGAACCCGCTCGCGAAAATGCCGACCGGATCGGTGTCGCTCGCACTGTTGTTCGCGGGCTGCACTTCGGTCTGGCTCGCGGCCGGCGCGACGAACGCTTGCAGCGTCACCGGCGATTCGGGCTGGGACAGCACCGTCATCGTGAACGCGAACGTCACGGTCACGCCGACCGGCACGTTGACGAATTGCTCCATCGCGCCGGTGCCGGCGGCGACCGCGCATGGCGTCGCGTCGCTGCGGCTGCAGGTCCAGACGAACGCGATGACGTTGCCCGGTTGCGCGACCGACACCCGCGCCTGATTCGCCGTGTCGGGACCGAGATTGCGCACGTCGACCGCGTACGTCGTCTCGCTGCCGCCGACGATGAACGAGCGGCCGTTGCTGACGCCGATCGCGAGATCCACGCCGGACGCCACCGTGATCGTGAACGTCCGCGCGGCCGAGGTATCGTTGCCGCCGTCGCCCGTGCCGCCGTTGTCGCGCGCACGCACGCCGATCGTTGCCGTGCCGCCGCGGCCGGTGAGCGTGTAGGAAAGGTTGCCGCTCGCGTCGATGCCGACGGTGCTCACGATGTCGTTCGGATCGCTGTCGACCGTGGTCGCGAACGCGTCGATCGACTGCCCGGCTTCGTCGGCCGGCCCCGTCGACACGCCGCCGGCGAATCCCGCGACCGACTGCGCACCGCTCGTCGCGGCGGCGTGCGTGAGGTTCGCGCCGAGCGTGAAGCTCGGCGGATCGTTCACCGGGCGCACCTGAATCTCGACGCTGCCGGTCGCGCTTTCGGCGCCGTCGCCGGCCGTGTACGCGAACGTCGCCGTGCCGTTGGCGTCGGCCGGCGGCGTGTAGTCGAACGAGCCGTCGGCGTGCAGCACGACCGTGCCGCCGATGCCGCCCGCGGCGAACGTGCCCGGCACGACGGCGAGCGTGTCGCCGTCGGCGTCGTCGTCGTTCGCGAGCACGCCGGCCGCCGAGGCGACCGTCAGGCTGCCGTCTTCGGCGAGCGAATAGCTGTCGGCCGTCGTCGTCGCAACGCGGTTCACGCGATGCGCCACGCTCGCGCCGACGGCGAGAAAGTTCGCGTCGCCCGCGTAGCTCGCGGCGATCGTGCGAGCCCCGGCCGTCGTCAGCGTCAGCGCGCAGTGCGTCGCGGGCGGTGCGATCGTGCAGCTGTCCACGCCGTCGCCGACCGTGATGTCGCCGGTGGTCGTGCCCGCGCCGGGCGCCACGATGCCGAAGTCGACGCTCGCATCGAACGCCTCGCCGGGGCGCGACAGGCCCGGCGTCGCCACGGTCAGTCGCGTCGTCGCTTTGTTCACGACGTGCGTCGTCGCGTTCGCGCTGCTCGCGAACAGCGCCGGCGCGTCGGACGAGAACGTCGCGGTCACCGTCTTGCCGCCGGCCGTCGCGTTCGCGAGCGTGCAGGCGCCGTCGCCGTTCGCGAGCGCGATGCCGCAGCTGTGGCCGTCGCCGTCGCTCACGAGCACGCTGCCGGCCGGAAAGCCGACCTTGCCGCGCACCGACACGTTCACCGCGTACGGCTCGCCGGTCACGCTCGGGGCGATGCCGATCCTCGGCGACGTGGCCTGCACGCCGTCGACGATGAACAAGGTGGTGCGGCGATCGTTGCCCGTGCTGCCTTGCGAATAGCCTTCGGTGCCCGCGACCACGACGACGCCGTCGTTGCGCACCGCGACCGCGCCGGCCTCGTCGGTGAGGGTGCCGGGCGGACCGTTGAAGAGCTGCGTCCACAGCTGGGTTCCGGCGTCGTCGTACTTCACCACGCCGTAGTCGAATCCGTCGAAGCCGGTCGCGCGGCCGGCCGAGACGACGCCGCCGGTCGGATCGAGCGCGACCGCATAGGCGATGTTCGATCCGGTGATGCCCGAGTAAGGCAGATAGTTGCGCAGCCACTGCTGCGTTCCGGCGGCGTCGAACTTGGCCGTCGTGAGGCCGTTGCCCGGATTCCAGGCTGCGCCTGCGAGGTAGACGTTGCCCTGGCCGTCGCGCACGAGGGCGCTGCCGTAGTTGTTGTGCGGCCCCGTCACGGTCGCCGTCCATTGCTGGACGCCGGTCGCGCGATCGTAGCCGACGGTGATCGCGTCGTAGTGGTCGCCGGTGTTCGAGATGCCCGTGACGACGACGCTGTCGCCGTTCACGACGACGGCGTTGGCCTGGTCGCCGTGCCTGCCGTTGCCGTAGCGCGACGCCCATTGCTGCACGCCGGATGCGTCGTATTTGACGGTGGCGTAGTCGTTGCGGCCGCCCGCACCCTTCGATCCGCCGGTGACGTAGACGTTGCCGTCGGGGTCGAGGGCAAGGGCCAGCACTTCGTCCTGCAGTCCGTCCGGGCCGTTGTAGCGCGCGGTCCACAGCTCGTTGCCGTCGGTGTCGTATTTCACCGTGCCGTAGTCGAACTGATCGATGCCCGCGCCGCCCGCCTGCGAGCGGCCGGTGACGTACACGTTGCCGGCGGCGTCGACCGCCATCGCGCGCGGCTGCTGGTACACGCCGCCCGGGAACGAATAGCGCCGCAGCCACTGCTGCGTGCCGGCGCTGTCGTACTTGATCGTGACGAACTGGACGTAGTTGGTGCCGGTCACGTAGACGTTGCCGGCCGCGTCCACACCGACGCCGTAGGGGAATTGACCGGGATTTTCGGTTTCGGGCGGCTGCATCGCGTTCCAGGCCACCGAGCCGTCGGGCGCGTATTTGGTGGTGCGATAGCGCCAGTCCGTGCCGTTCCAGCGCGAGCCGACGACGTAGGTATTGCCGGCGGCATCGACCGCGAGCGTATGCCGGCCGCGGTCGGCGACGCCGTCGGCAAGGCGTTCCGGCGCACCGGGGTCGCCGCTGCGGGCGGTGACGACGATGGCGGGAGCGGCGAGCGCGGACGTGCCGAAGAGGACGGCTGCGATGCAGCCGGCGAGGGCGAGAATCTTCATAGGAGGCCTGTGCGAGTCAGGACGGCTCAATCGCCCCGCGCGGTTGCCGGCGTCCTGTCGTTGCTAGCGCGGTTGCGGGGCGCCGGCTATCGCGGGCGGGCGGCCGGCGTGTTTTCATCGTTTCGAGCGAAATCTCGTATGGTACAAGTGTAAAATGAGGCATGCGCCGGTCGTTTGCGAGAGCCCGCCATGTTCGGTCCGCGAGCGGCGCCACGTTCAGTCGCCCAACGGGGTCCGTCACGAGAGAGTCGTCATGTCGCGTCTTGTCGCCTGCGCCGCGCTGTCGTTGTTGCCCGCCGGTGCCGCGTTGGCCGAGTACGCGCTCGGGCCGACCGGCAATACGATCCTGAAGAATCCGATCGCCGGCGCGAGTCAGTTCGGCTACGGCACGACCACCGGCGACGTCGACGGCGACGGCACCGACGACCTGATCGTTTCGCCGAACGGCGGCAACGCGCTGCGCATCCTGCGCGGCCAGGCCTGGGACGTCGGTACGACCGGCACTCCGATCAAGTTTTTCGGATCGACGTTCGAGCCCGGCGTCAGCTTTCGCGCGAACACGCCGATCACCGGCGACTTCGACGGCGACGGCCGCGACGAGATCGCGTTCGGCAATCCGTCGTACAGCGCGTCGTTTCCGTCCGGCGGTCGTGCCTATGTCGCGCGCCGCGACAACGCCGGCGTCTGGGACGTCGTCACGACGATCCAGCAGGGCAATAACGGCTACCCCGGCGTGCACGAGGCCGGCGACAGCTTCGGCAACGCGCTCGCCAGCGGCGATTTCGACAACGACGGCTACGACGATCTCGCGATCGGCGCGCTCGGCGAGGCCGTCGGCACGGTCGACGAGGCCGGCGCGGTGATGATCGAATACGGCACGGCCGCCGGCATCACGTCGGCGCGCGGCACGCTCGTCACGCGCAACAGCGACGGACTCACGTTCGATCCGCTCGAAGGCGACCGCTTCGGCTACGCGCTCGCGAGCGGCGATTTCGACGCGGACGGCTACGACGATCTGGCGATCGGCGCGACCGGCGCGCGCTGCCCCGACGGCACGACGAAGAGCGGCGCGGTCATCGTCATGTACGGCAGCGCGAGCGGCATCGTGACGACGCGCTCGCGCATCTTCCGGCCCGGCGTCGGCGCAATGCTCGGCACGTGCACGGGCGGAACGCTGTTCGGCATCGATCTGCAAGCCGCGCCGTTCGACAGCGGGCTGACGTCGGATCTGGCGATCGGCACCTACGCCGATGCGGTGCACGTCGTCTACGCGGGCGACACCGGCGGTCTTGCGACCGCCGGCAACCAGCGCTTCACCCCGGCCGACGTGCCGGGCGCGTCGACGGGCGGGCGCTTCGGCTCGAAGCTCGCGTCGGGCCGTCTGCGCCGCACCACGACCGGCCTCATCTTCGGCCGCACGAGCCTCGTCGTCGGCGCGCCGGGCGAAGCGGCGAACGGGCTCGACGAGTCCGGTTCGGTCGCGATCTTCCATGCGAACGCCGGCGGGTTGACCGCGAGCGGCGTCGAACGCTGGACGCGCAGCGCGCAGCGCAACATCGGCGCGCCGGCGATCGACGATCGCTACGGCAGCGCGCTGACCACCGGCGACTACAACGACGACGGCGCCCCGGACCTCGCGATCGGCGTGCCGTACTACGACGACGGCGCCACGGCGGACGACGGCGCGGTCGAAGTGCTGTACGGCAGCGAGTTCATTTTTCGCGACGGCTTCGAACCGTAGCGCCGCCGCTGCCGGCGGCGTCAGATATCGAGGATTTCGCCCTTCGCGACGATCGGTCCCGCCGGCGCCGCATGCGGAACGCCTTGCCGGTCTTCGAGCGTGACCGCCAGCACCGCGCCCGCGGCGAGCCGCGCGCGCAGCGCCTCGGCAATGTCGACCGTATGCGCCTTGCGGTCGGACACGGCGCCGAGCGAAATAGGCGCGCCGCCGGAGGGAATGATCCACAATTCGCAAATGCGCTCGCCCGGGCTGACCGTACCCGGCACCGGCACCACGAACACCTTGCCCTGCGTCGCATCGACGGTGACGAGCCACGCGGCGCGGCCGTCGTCGTGCGCAAGCGTCGTGACCGGCCGCGCCGCCGCGGTTTCGGTCGGCGGTACGACGGCCGGGCGCAGCAGCACGACCGCGAGCGCGACGCCCGCCGCGACGGCCGTCGCGCAGCGCCATAGCAGCAGGCTGCCCCACAGCGGCGCTCGCGCGCGTTGCGGCGGCGCCTCCCAGCCCAGATCGCGGCGGATGCGCGGCCACAGCGCGGCGCTCGGCGCAACGGGTTCGACGCGCACGAGCCACGGCGCGAAACGCTGATCCCAGCCGTCGACCAGGCGCGCGAACGCCGGATCGGTTTCGGCACGCGCGGCGGCGCGGCGGCGCTCGTCCGGTTCGAGGAGGCCGAGCATCAGCTCGGCTGCGAGCAGGTCGTCGCCGGGGGGCGAGCGATCGGAGGTGTCGATGTCGTCGGTCGGCGAGTTCATTGTTCGAGACACGCTCGCAGTTGCAGGAGGCTGCGCCGGATCCAGCTTTTGACGGTGCCGAGCGGCGATCCGCAGCGCGCGGCGAGTTCCGAGTACGTCGCGCCTTCGACGAACGCGGCGCGGATCAGGCGCTGCCGCTGCGGCTCGAGCTGGCTCATGCAGCCGTCGAGACGGGCGGCCGATTGCGCGTCGTCCGGCGACGGCGCCGCGCGGCCTTCGTCGGCGGCATGCTGCTCGATGACGTCGAGCGCGACCCACGTCGCCGACGATCCCGCGCCGCGCCGGCGATCGATCGCGCGATGCCGGGCGATCGAACCGAGCCAGGTGATCGCCGTCGCGCGAGAGCGGTCGAACTGCGCGGCCTTGTGCCAGATGGCGACGTAGGCCTCCTGCAGCGCGTCCTCGGCCTCGGCGCGGTCGCGCAGCACCGACAGGCAGATGCCGAAGAGCAGCGCGCTCGTTTCCCGGTACAACGCCTGGAACGCGTCGCGGTCGCCGGCGGCGACGCGGGACAGCAGCAGTTCCGGGCCGCGTGCGTCGACGACCGGCTGCGGAGCGTTCGTTTGCGTCATGCGTCGTCCTTTCGCTGCGTGTACAAGGATAGTAGTCAACACGGCCCCCGTTCGGATAGCCGGATCGTTACGCACCTTACGTCGGCAGTATGCGCCGCGGATGCACGCGCGCACCCTCGAACGCAAAGAGCGCCTCGCGGCGCTCCGGCTACCCCATGTTCGGGGCGCCTACTCGAATCCGTCGCCGAACAGTCCGCGAGGGTCCGGCCCGTCGCTCGCGGTGTCGTTGGACGCGTCGGTGTCGCGCCACGCGACCGGCACGGTCACCGTCACGCTCTCGCTCAGCGGCGTTTCCGGCAGTGGCGGGGCATGCACGGTCAGCGTGATGCGGATGCTCGCGCCGGCCGGGATGTCGGCGAAGAGGTCGATCGCGCCGCTGCCGCTCGCGGGGCACTGCGCGCCACCGGTCGCGCTGCAGGTCCAGTGCGGCGATTCGACGTCGGCGCCGAGCGCGTCGGCGACGTGCGCGCCGACGACGCCGTTCGCGCCGAGATTGCTCACGTCGATCGTATAGACGACGTCGCTGCCGCCTTGCACGTAGCCGGTGCCGTTGTCGACGCCGACCGCGAGATCGACGGTCGGTCGCGGCGGCACCGCGACGCCGTTCGACGCCGCGCCGGTGCCGACCGCGTTGATCGCGCTGACGCTGCAGTCGTACGCCGTATCCTCGTCGAGGCCGGTCACGACGATCGGCGACTGCATGCCGGTCGCTTCGAGCGCGCCGGGACCGCATGCCGCGACGTAGCCGCTGACGGCGTCGCCGCCGTCGTCGGCCGGCGCGTCGAACGCGAGGCTCACGCCGCCGACGCCACGGGTCGCCGACACGAGCGTCGGCGCGCCCGGTACGGTCATCGGCGTGACCGATGCCGACGGCGCGGAAGCCGGACCGGTACCGATGACGCTGATCGCGCTCACCGTGC
Source organism: Tahibacter soli (assembly GCF_025717065.2). Classification (GTDB taxonomy): domain Bacteria; phylum Pseudomonadota; class Gammaproteobacteria; order Xanthomonadales; family Rhodanobacteraceae; genus Tahibacter; species Tahibacter soli. Next base: position 287,959 of record NZ_JAOVZO020000023.1, read on the forward strand.
ACGTCACCGGCGTGCCGTTCGACAGGCCCGTCACGAGGATCGTCGGCACCGAACCGTGCACGCTCGCGCTGCCGCACGTCGCGACATAGCCCGAAATCGCCGCGCCGCCGTCGCTCCCCGGCGGCGTAAAGCTCACTTCGACGCTCGCGTTGCCGGCGACGACGCCGGTGATCGCCGGCGCGCCGGGCAGGTTGGCCGGTGTCACGGCGGCCGGCGCGGACGGCGCGCCGTTGCCGCGCGCGTTCGTCGCGTAGACGGTGCACGCGACGGTGACGCCGTTCGCGAGCATGTCGACGACGATCGGCGACGCGCCGCCGACGCGCGTCTGCGTGCCGCACGTCGCGGTGTACGCGCTGATCGGCTGGCCGCCGTCCGAAAACGGCGCGATGAACGACACGGTGGCCCTGTTGACGCCCGGTGCCGCGGAGACGCCGGTGGGGATGCCGGGCGGCGTATACGGCGACACGTAGTTGCCGACCGAGCCGGAATAGACCGCCGTCGGTATCGTCGCGAGCACGACGTTGGCGAGGCCGTCGACGATGCTGATCGTTCCGGGCGTCACCGGGTCGCCCGCGTTCAGGACGTACACCGTGCGGCCGTCCGGATGCACGCTCACGCCGAACGGGCGGTGACCGACCGGCAGGTTGTTGAGCACGATCCCGCCGGTGGTGTCGACGATCGACAGCGTGTCCGATGCGCTGTTGGCGACGTACAGGCGCGCGCCGTCGCCGGCGAGCGCCACGCCGACCGGCGAGTTGCCGACGTTCCAGCGCGTGATCACCGTGTTCGTCGCGGTGTCGATCACGCTGACGTTCGCACCGGAGAAGTTCGACACGAACGCGCGCGTGCCGTCGGCGCTGAACACCGCGGCCCAGGGACTGGTGCCGGCGTTCGCGATCGTCGCGACGATCGTGTCGGTCGCGGTGTCGATCACGGCGATCGCATTGCTGCCGCCGATCGTGACGTAGGCGCGCGTGCCCTGCGGGTTGACCGCGACGCCGCCGAGCGCGGTGCCGACGGGGATCGTCTTGACGACCGTGTTGGTCGTCAGGTCGATGACCGTGACGTCGGCGCTCGCGTAGTTCGCGACGTAGGCGCGCGTGCCGTCGGGCTTGATCGCGATGCCGTACGGATTCTGGCCGACGCCGAGCGTCGCGACGACGGTGTGGCCCCCGGTCTCGACGATGCTGACGGTGTTGCTGCCGCTGTTGCCGACGAGCATGCGCGAGCCGTCGGCGCTGATCGCGATCGGAAACGGGCGCGCGCCGACCGGCACGGTCGCCACGAGCTGCCGCGTGACCGTATCGAACACCGATACGTCGCCGGTGTAGTAGTTGCCCGTGTAGACGAACGGCGCCGCGGACGCCGGCGACGCGGCGATGCCGAGCACGGCGGCGCAGAACGCGCGCGGCAGGCGATGCAGTGGGGAGTGGCGCATACGTGGACCCTCGACGATGGATGGCGTCCGCGCGCATCCGGGGTCGGCCGGACGCCGCGCGCAGGGCGCCTGATTCGTCTATCGGTTTTTCGGCGGCGCGACTGTCAGTTCGCGGTCCGGTTTCGCGCGACATGGGCGCGACGCGGGAAACGAACCGGGTGACGACGGTCGAGCGCATCGGCGCAGGCCGGTGAACCCGACCGGCGCCGCCGCCCGATAGCTCTATGCGGCTGCCGGCGTCAACTGCAAGAGTTGACAGCTGTCTCGTCGCGGTCGCGACCGATAAAAGTCCACCATTACAATTTGCGCGATGCCTCGCGCGGCCCCGATTCCGCAACACGCGGAGCGGCAGTCGCGCCGTCGCACCGGGCATCGAACCGTCCGCCCCCGACGAGGATCCCACCGTGACAGCCAAGACCTATTCCATCTTCGGTGCCGGCGCCGCCGGTCTGTACACCGCATGGCGCCTGCTCGACGGCGAGGCGAAGAATGCCGCCGGCCGCAGGAAGCTCCTCGGCAAGGGCGACACGCTGGAGCTGTACGACTGGGGCCAGTACGACTTTTCCAAGCGCCATCCCGGCACGCGCGCGGCCGGCGCGCGCGTGTGCACGTGGCACTACGAGAACGATCCGAAGAATTCGTATCTCGAACTCGGCGGCATGCGCTATTCCGAGTGGGACGGCACGCCCGAAGGGCAGGGGCACCGGCTCGTCACGACGGTGATCGGAAAACTCGGGCTCGACAAGGACTCGGTACCGTTCAACGAATCCACCAATCCGCTTTTCTTCCTGCGCGCGAAGAACCTGTTCCTGAACGACATCTCGTCGTCGAATCCCGCGCCGTACGACGTCGACCACTACGGCGCCGCGGCGCAGCCCGACAACGGCTTCGCGGTCGTGGAAAACCTCGCGGTCACCAGTACGAGCGGTCCTCAGACGCGACGGCAGTGGTGCCAGTTCTTCCAGGACGGACGCATCGCCGCCGATACCGGCGACACGTCGGTGTTCCAGAAAGGCGACCGCCTGAGCGACATCGGCTACTGGAACCTGATGTTCGACCAGCTCGGCGGCGAGGGCTTCAACTACACGGCCGACGGCAACGGCTACACGTCGAACGTGATCAACTGGAACGCCGCGGTGGCGATGAACGCGAACAACGAGTTCACGCCGGGCAACGAATATCGCACGCTGACGCACGGCTATTCGAGCATGTTCAACGCATTGTTCGACGCGATCGAAAAGCTCGCGAAGACGAAGGGCGTGCGCCTCGTCTACCAGCCGAACACGCGACTGCATTCGATCCTGCAGATCGAAGGAAAAGTGCACTACACGCTCGCCACGCGCGCGCAGCCGAACAAGGCCAGCGACCGGCGCACGACCGACGCGGCGTGGATGGCGATGCCGCCCGCGGCGCTCGACCTCGTCGCGCAGGCCACGCGCTACGTCGAGCACGCGGGCCTCGACGTGCTCAATCATGAAAAAGTGCAGTTGTTCCTCGAATCGGCCGTGCTGCAGCCCTCGTACAAGGTCGGCATGTTCTTCGACGAGCCGTGGTGGCTCACGCAGGCGACGTACGCCCCGCAGATCACCGGCTACGAAATCACCGACGACGTGTTGAAGACGCTCGCGAAGGACAAATTCCCGCCCGCGTGGATCAAACGGATCAAGGACAGCAAGAAGGTCATGGAACAGCCGTTCGCCAGCGCGCCGTCGTTCGTGCAGGCAGTCGAGCAGTGCGTCGAGGAGCGGCTGAGCGTGGTGCGGGAGCGGCAGCTGCTCAAGGCCGCGGAGCGCAACACCATCGGCCCGAGCGTGACCGACCTGCCGATACGCCAGGTCGTGTACTTCGGTCACAACGCGCCCGACCCGAAGGCGAAGAAGGTCTACGGCATCCTCGCGAGCTACGACGACGAGACGTTCACGAGCTTCTGGCACGAACTGGAGATCGGCGTCGACGGCGAGCGCCGCGTACCGGATTCGGCAAATCTGCAGACGCTGGTCGGCCCGCGCAAGGCGCCGCAGGTGATGGTGAAGATGCTGCGCAAGCAGCTGGCCGCGGTGCATTTCGGCCCGCAGTCGGACTACACCGCGGTGCCCGAACCGCTCGAAACGGCGTACATGGACTGGTCGCTGCCGCCGTTCAACGCGGGCTACCACGCATGGGCCGCGCACTACAACGTGTGCGAGGTGCAGCAGAAGATCCGCAAGCCGTCGCAGCTGATCGACGGCGCGGACGCGAACATCTTCATCGTCGGCGAAGCGTTCTCGAACGACCAGGCGTGGGTGGAAGGCGCGTACTGCACGGCCGAATCGGTGCTCGACGACTTCTTCGACATGAAACCGATCATCGACGACAAGGACTATCCGTTCATTTGCCCGTGTTAGCCGGCCGCAAGAGCGCTTCGGTGCCGCAGTGACTTCCGTCACTTACTGGTGTTGTAGTTCACCAGCACACTAAAGCTCCCAACGAGAGGAGCGGCACATGAAGACGAAATGGTTGTCCCTGGCCCTGACGGCGGCGCTCGCGGCCGGTTCGGCGTCGGCCGTACCGGCACAGGGCGTGCCGTCGAACCCGAACGCGGCCAGCGCCGTCGGCGCGCCGGACCCTGCCGCCGAAATCGGCCAGCTGGCGCGCTTGTTCCGTGCCGGCGACCTGGCCGGCCTCGCGCAGGCGCTGACGCCGCGCTCGAAGTGGGAGACGGCGCGCGCGGCGTTCGAGGTCAAGCGCCGCAAGCCGACGACGGAAAGCGAGCGCGCGCGTTTCGCCGAGAAGATCAACGAACTGACGTCGCCCGACGCCGTCGACCGGATGATGGCGAAGATCGAGCCGGAGCTGGGCAAGGCCCGCCCGCAGCTGCCGGGCATGCTGCTGATGGCGTTCGGCGGAATACAGGTGGCGTTGAAGTCGCCCGACAGCAAACTGACCGACGCGCAGCGCAAGGCGATCGAAAGCGCGCTGCCGGGGTTCCAGCGCTGGGCGACGAGTACCGACTTCCTCAGCAGCGAATCGATGCGCAGCGCGCTGACGCGGCTCACGGAAGCGGCTCGCGGCACCGGCATCACCGATATCGACCAGCTCAAGTCGCTGCCGCTCGAAGGCGTGCTGGAACGCGCGAGCCCGATGCTCGCGGCGGCCAAGGACGCGGCGCGCACGTACGGCATCGACCTCGACGCGATCGCCGATTCGCTCAAGGTCGACGTGCTCGACCGGAACGGCGACAAGGCCCGCGTGCGTACGACGGTCACCGTGTTCGGCGCCCCGGTGTGGGCCGAATACGACCTCGTGCTGGTCGAGGGGCACTGGTACGGCGAGCATGTCGTCGCGGAATTGCGCGGCATGCACGACCTGGACGACCTGGACGGCTGAGGCGTCACGGCGCTGCGCCACTCGGCGCCGGTCGGTGGACCGGCGCCGAAGTGTCGATTCGGGACACCCACGAAACAAACCGCGATTCGGGACACCCAAAAAACGTAGCCCGATTGGGGACACCCAAAAACCGGGAGATCCGATTCCGGGACATACACGAACCCAAGGCAATTCGGGACACCCACGATTCGGGCGCGCCCCCGAATCGCGCAGCGACACTGTGATTCTGGACACCCAAGATTCGACCAGGTGGCCGGGCCGATTCTGGACACCCAAGATTCGACCCGGCCGATTCTGGACACCCGATCGATTCTGGACACCCAAGATTTCGATGCGGCCGTTCAAGGACACCTGCGGCCGATTCTGGATACCCACGATTCCGGCCGATTCTGGACACCCAAGATTCGGCTGATTCAGGCCGATTCTGGACACCCAAGATTCGCGGCCGATCGATTCTGGACACCCAAGATTTCGATTCGGCCGTTCAAAGACACCTGCAATTCAAGGACACCCGCGAGTCGGGCAGCCGACGCCGTTCGCCCAAGTGCGGAAGTCGTCGCGCCGCCCTGACACGTACCGCCGCGCATCGCGCTATTCGACGACGCCTGCCTCGATCCGCACCCGTTCGTCCGGCCGGCTGTCGCCATCGGCCGGCAGCAGGCACAGGCGCGCGTTGCCGCCTTCGAACCACGGCCGCAGCGTCACGCCGCTGCGGTCGGCGCGCGCCAGCGCGGCGAGCTGCGGCGGCTTGCGCGTGGTCATGACCGCCGCGACGCCGCGCTCGAACAGCGCGCGCGGATGCAGCGCGACGCTCTGGCCCTGCACGATGACGGTCTGGCCGGGCCCGGTCGCCGCGATCAGCGCGTCGAGCGTGTCGTTGCACAGCGCCGAGCCGGTGATCGCCAGCGTGTCGCAGCGGTCGAACACGGCCCGCCAGTCGCCGCCGTCGGACAGCCGCACGGCGACGTCCGGCCGCGCCATCCGCATCGCCGCGGTCACGCTCTCCATTTCCCTGCGCCGTTCCGGCAAGGTCAGATCGAGCACGCACAGCGAGCGCAGCGCGGGCACGCCGAGCATCCGCCACATCAGCCCGCCGAATCCGACCACCGCCGCGTTTCGCGTACCGACAAGACAGTACGCCGGCAGGTCGGGTTGGACGTGCAGGCCGTACGAGGCCGGTGCGGCGAGGGCCGGTTCCGACAGCGCGGCGAGCAGCGCCGTGCGCAGACAGGCGGTGTCCGGCTCGCCCGGCACCGTGCCGAACAGCGCGTCGCGCAGGAGCGGATCGCGCGACGTCCGCGACAGCCACGACGCCTCGCGCCGTTCGAGGCCGTCCACGGCCACGGCATAGTTCAGCGCCCAGCCCGCCGCACCGGTATCGAGAACGACGCCCGCGTACCCGTGCGTCAGAACGATGTCGGCGACGCGCCGGCCGCGCGAGAGCCCGGCGCCGTCGAGGTACCGCAGCGTATCGGCGGCGATGCTCATCCGGCGCGGTACGCGGCGACGGAAATATCCGCCGCGGCCGGTACGGTCTCCGCGACGAGTCCGGCGGCGGCGAGCAGCTGCGCCAGCGATCCGTGGCGCCGCAGCGCACGGTCGCTGGCGTAGGCGATCACGCAGCGCGCGGCGGCGAATATCGAATCCAGCAGCGCAGCGCGTTCGGTTGCAGCAAGATCCACGACGTCTTCGGGTCGCAGCAACGCGACGTCGACCGGCACCGGGCAGCCCGCCAGACCGTCGCGCAGCCGCGTCGGACCGCCGACGGCGAGGGCGTCCGCGCGATGCGGCAGGCGCCGTCGAGCGCGGACGACCTGATCCTGCCGCGTATCGAGGCCGAAGACCTGCAGACGCCGCGTTTCGGCTTCGGCCAGCTGCAGCAGGTAGCCGTCGCCGCACGCGAGATCGAGCAGCGAACCGCCCGCGGCGCGCAGCCGCCGCGACTGCTCCCACACGACTTCGGCCTGGCGCGTGCGCCACGCGTGGACGCTGTCGAAGCCGTAGTCCGCCGCGGCGGGATTGTCGAACTCGCCGTCGAGCGAGGTTTCGACGACGGCGGTTTCGACGTGTGCGACGCCGCCGCCGGACGCACGCGGCGTTGCTGAAGACGACGCGTAGTCGAGCCTCGGCTGCCGCGCGCCCGCGTCGGCGAGCAGGCGCAGCACGGGCGTGTGCAGTTCGGCGATGCCGTTGCGGCGCGAATAGCGCATCGGCCAGGCCAGCACCTCGGTCAGCCAGCCGATCGCGGCGTCGTGTCCGGCGGCGCGCCCGCGCGCCAGCCGCGCGGCGCCGAGCGCACGCGACGCGTCGCAGCGGTCGCTGCAGGCGATATGCGGCACGGCCGCAAGGCCCAGCGACTGCAGCAGGCCGCCGGCTTCCCACGCACGGGAACCTGCGGATGTCCGCGCCGAACCGGCCGCGTGGATCGCGAGCGGCAGCCGTTCGCCGTCAGCCAGCGCCGTCGTCAGCGCGGTGCCGCAGCAGTCCGGATAGCCGGCCAGTCGCAGCGACGCGGCGAGGTCGCCGGACGCCAGCGCGTCGACGAGCGCGTCGATGCCGTCGCGCCGGGTCAACGCCAGACGGTAGTGCGGCACCGGCGTGTCGTCCGTCGCCGGCCCGGTTTCGACGCGTGCGCCAAGCGGTATCGCCGCGAGGTCCAGCGATCGCAGCCGTGCGGTCAGCGGCGCGATCTGCGCCGGCGCGCATTCGAGCGCGGTGGCCGCGATACGGCCCGCGGCGACGTCGTCGAGTTCGATGTCGAGCAGCGCGGCGCGGATCGCCGCCAGGCGCGGCGCCCAGAGCCTGCGCTGCGATTCGCCGGCCCAGGCCTGGCGCGGCGCGGAGAAATCCAGGCGCTGCGCGTCCGCCTCGACGGGCAGCGGCAGGCGCAGCAGGCGCGGCGCGTCGTCGAGGCTCATGCAGCATGCCCGGCCGTTGCCGGCGCGACACCGACGCCGAGCCGCGCAGTCAGCGACTGCAGGCTTTCGTCCAGGCCTTCGCGCCACAGGGCGACGAGTTCGGCCTCGCATTCGGCGCGCCGCGGCGATTGCGACAGCGGCGCTTCGCCTTCGGCCAGCAACGTTCGCTCGATGTCCTCGAACAGGCCGAACCACGTCGCGCAGTGTTCGCTGCGCAGACGCCAGTCGCCCTCGAGCGCCGTGCCCGGGCAATTGCCCTTGCACATCAGAAAGAAGCGGCATCCCCGACAACCGCCGTCGGCGTGCGGCGTTTCGTGCAACGACAGCTGGCGCTCGTAGCCGCGCCGCTCCGTGGCGAGCCAGGCGATGCCGTCCTTGTGGGTGCGGCCGCAGTTGCTGCGGTCGCCGCCGCCCTCGACGCCGCGCACGCCGCGCGTCGCGTACGGGTCGCACGCCTGCCAGATGCACGAGCTGACCGCGTCGCGCGCCAGCAGCATCCGGCGCATCTCGTCGAACAGGTCGAAGCGCAGGCCCGGCAGGGTCGGTTCGAGCGCGCGCAGGCGCCGCAGCACGCGCAGGTTCTGCGCATCGGAAAGCCGCAGGCCGCGCGACGCGTTGTGCTGGTCGACTTCCAGGAGGTGCAGGCGCATGCGGCGCACGCCGAGCGCGTGCAGGTGCGCGATCCAGTCGCACAGCACGCCCAACCGCGCGCCGCGGGTGTTGCCGCCGTGCAGCGTGACGATGGCGCTCGGCGCCAGGCCCTCGCGGCACAGCCGCGCCAGCGCCGCCTCGGCGCGCGCACTGGCGCGCAGGGTGCGGCCGGCCGAACCGGCCCAGCGCATGTCGTTGAGCGAGCCGGGTCCGTCGAGCGAAATGCCGACCCGCACGTTGTAGCGGCGGAACAGGGCGATGTGGTGCGGCTCGATCAGCGCGCCGTTCGTCTGTATCGCGTTGACGCCGTGGCGCTCGAGGCCGTACGCGAACAGGCGCTCGAGGTCGGCGTCGCGTACGAGCAGCGCCTCGCCGCCGAACAGCACGAACGGCTCGCCGAGTTCGTCGAGCGTGGCCAGCATCTGCGGCAGCGAATAACGCGGCGGCGCGGTGGCCGCCGCGCGCGTGCCTTCCTGATAGCAGTAGCGGCACTGGATGTTGCAGCGATCGCCGAGCGGGCGCAGTTCGACGCTCATGACGGCAGCTCCACGGCGGCGGCCGGGCGATCGGCCGGATGCGGTATCGGATCGGGCGCGGGAAGCCAGTAGCCCCACGGATAGTCGGCGCGCTCGGCGGCGCCGATCACCGCGCCGGCACCGTCGATCGGCAGCGACAACGCGGCGTTGCCGTCGACCAGCACGAGCCGCAGCGCCACGAGTTCCGAGAAGCGCGCGGCGGCGTCGCCGGGCCAGTCCGCGGCATGCTGCGCCAGCATGCGCGCGACCGGCGTCGGATCGCCGCAGGCGTCGAGCAGCGCGACCTGGGCCGGTTCCAGCAGGTGCAGCGGCTGGACCGCGCAGCCGCGCGTGTCCTTGAGCAGCGTCACCGGCCCGAGGCGCTCCAGGCGCAGTTCGGGCGCGGCGTCGCCGCCGTACCAGGCCGCTCGCCAGCGCGCGACGGCGGCGCGCAGCGCGTCGACGTAGTCGAACCGCTCGCCCTGCGGCGGCCGTCCGTCGAAGAAATACGCCACGCGCGCGAGCCATTGCGCGTCGCCGCCGTACAGCGCGGCGTACGCGGGCGCCGGCGCCACGTCGTCGAAACCCATCGCGGCCGCCTGCTCGTAGTTCGGGCTGAAGCGGTCGATGCGGATGCGCGAGCAGCTCGTCGGCGGGCGCAGGTGTTCGAGCAGCGGCAGCCGGTGCGTCATGCGTGCGTAGGCGTCCGGCGGTTCGTCCGGAAAGCCGTACAGGATGTTCCACGCCGCGCCCATGCCGAGCTCGGTGCAGTTGCGCAGGAGACGCACGTTCGCCAGCGCCGTCACGCCCTTGCGCATGATGCGCAGCACGTCGTCGTCGAGGCTTTCGATGCCCGGCTGCACCCACGTGACGCCCGCGCGCGCCAGCGTGCGCAGGCGCGCCTCGGAGAGATTGGCCTTGATCTCGTAGAAGAACCGCCAGCCGGTCGCGTCGGCGGCGAGCGGCGCGAACACGGCCTCGATGTGGTCGAGCGCGAGGATGTTGTCGGCCGCGCAAAAGCGCGTCACGCCGTAGCGCCGCGCCTGGGCGTCGAGTTCGGCGCGCACGCGCGGCGCCGACTTCACCTTGAAGGCCATGCTGTCGGAATTGAGGCCGCAGAACGTGCAATGGTGCTTCTGGCCCCACCAGCAGCCGCGCGACGATTCGTACGTCACGGCCGGACGCAGCTGCGCGGCGAACGGCCGCCCGGCGAGCTGTTCGAAGTATTCGCCGTGGTCGGGTATCGGCAGGCTGTCGAGCGGCGGCGACGGCGGCGGCAGCGTGCACGGCGCGTGGTCGCGCAGCACCATGCCGGGCAGGGCGCGCGCACGGCCCGCCAGGAGCGCCTGCGCGAATTCGGTGAAGACGCCGTCGGCGTTGCCGGTGAACACGCTGTCGATCTGTGCGTAGCGCTCGAGCAGCGCGGGGCCCATCGGTCCGTGGCAGTTCGCGCCGCCGAAGCAGACGTGCGTGGCGGGCGCGAGCTGCTTGAGCCGCGCCGCGAGCGCGAGCGACGCGCCCGTCTGCTGGAACACGGTCGAGAAGCCGACCAGCGGCGCCGCGCGCGCCGCGATGCGTCGCGCCGCGGCTTCGACGAAGTCGCCGCAGCGCGCGCGCAGGCGCGCAAGGTCGCGCCAGCGCCGCGGGCCGACCTGTTCGGCGAGGCGTTCGGCGTGCGCGCGTGCCGCGGGCGCCGCGTCCGGCGCGAGCAGGTGCGCGAACAGCCAGTCGCCGGCCAGCAGATGCGTGGGGATGTCCTCGGCCAGCCACTCGTTGTCGGCGAGGCCGCAGTATTCGGCGAAATCGAGATTGAGATAGACGACTTCGGCCGCGATGCCGGCCGCGGCGAGGCCTGCCTTGAGCGTCGCGGGTCCGAGCGCCGGACGCAGCGCCGACAGCACCGGCGCGACGCAGATCAGCACCTGCGGCGTCATGCGAGGCTCAACCGGCCAGGGCCGGCGATACGGCCGGCGCTTGGGCGTCCGCGGCGCCCGCCGCGGGATCGTCGCCCGGCGCGCGCCACAGGCCGAGCGCGCGCAGCACCTCGACATGCGCGTCGAGGTGGGCGCGCTTGTCCTGCACCGCCGACCGGGCCGCATCGAGCAGACCGGGCGTCGTGAACAGCCGCTCGCAGGCCGAGCAGATTCCGTCGAAATCGCCTTCCGCGAGCGGCTGCGCGCTATCGGCGGTGGATTGCACGAGCACCTGCACCGGACCTTCGAGCGCGATCCAGGTCCACAGCGGATCGGCGTACGCCGCCGCGAGGGCCGTATCGACGCGGTCGCCCCGCGCGAGGTCGCCGATGGCCATGGCGTCGTTGTGCGGCAGCACGCCGCAGCACGGCAGCAGCTTGCCGGTATGCGTGACCTGGATGTTCTGCAGCACCGAGTGGCAGGCGCCGCGATAGACGCGCGCGTCGCGGCGCCGCGCCGCTTCGTTCGCGGCGGCATCGTCGCCGTCGGCCGCGCGGCCGGTGCCGTTGACGACGACTTCGTAGACCTTCTCGCGCGGATCGTCCGGCGCGACGCGCAGCAACTCGCGCAGATAGGCCGCGTCGATGCGCGGCTGCGCGTCCACGGTGACGGCGACGTACAGGCGCAGCGAAAACGCGCGCGCCGCGGCCACCGCGTTCTCGACGTTGCGCAGCGGCACGAACGCCGCGTGCGCATCGTCGTAGCTGACCACGAGCTCGGCGAGGCCGGCCTCGACGAGCGGTTTCAGGATCGCCTGCGCGCGTGCCGGAGAGCGCGCCCAGAACGCGCTCGTCGTCGCCGCGCCGTGCATGCCGTGGCCGCCGGCATGCAGCAGCGCCTTGCGCATGATGTCGGGGACGAGAAACGGATCGCCGCCGACGAAATGCACCTGGTTCAGGCCGTCCAGGCGCGCCGCGTCGTCGATCGCGCGGCAGGCGTCGGCGACGTCGAGGCAGCCGTGCCGGCCCATGTCGGAGCGATAGCAGCAGTGCGCGCAGCGCAGCGGACATTGCAGGGTCAGGTTCAGCACCAGGCTGCGCGGCGCGACGCAGTTGCCCGGGGAGCGCGTTTCGCGGGTCGGCTCTCGTTGTGCATGTTCCGGCTCGCGGGAAGACGGAAGGTGGGGGCGGGCGGCGGCGCGCCGCCGTCCTGCGCGATCCGTCCGTGGATCGCGCCGGCGTCCGCCGGATGGCGACGCCGATTCGGGCGGCTCAGACGTCGATGTGCACGACCGAGGCCGGTGCCGGCGCGGCATCGCCGCGCGTCGACACGCGTTGCTGGATGGCCTTGGCCGTGGCGTCGTCGACGCTGACGCCGAAGCGCGCGAGGAAGGTCTTGGCGTCGGCCTCGAGCGAGCCGAGGATGTCTTTTTCGCTCTTCAGCGCGACGGCGGCGGCGTGCAGCTTGCTGCTGTCGAGCGCGACGTTCGTGACAGTTGCGATACCCATGACGTGACTCCCAGGTAGGTTTGCGGGACGAGGCTCGGGCGCCTCGTTGCAATTACTGCACACGTATACTTAAAAGTAAACAAAAATATGCTTTTCAATATTTAAAATATAAAATTGATTAATATCAATAAGATATTGAAGGATTCTGGAATCGGCCGAAGCCGGCATTGCCGCTTGCGCGGTTTGCCGTCGGTTGTCCCGGACGACAGCTGGCCGGCGGGCCGGAAAGCGAGGGCTGGTTCGGTCGGCGCGACGGCGTCAAGCCGCCTGCGCGCGGCGCTCCTGGAGCAGCGGCGAGGGCAGCCGGCAGTCCGGATGCATGCGGTTGAAGCCGTGCACGGCGCCGGCGAGGCCGGTCATGAGGCCCGGCGTGAACGCCGCATGCGTCGTCGAGACGATCACGCCGCGATGTTCCTCGACCGCCGAGATCACGCGCGCGGTCGACGCGTCGCGATCGACGGCGCACCCTTCGGGGTCGAGCGCGGCGGCGCGCACGAGGAATTCCCACAGCGAGAAATCGCCGTGGCACAGCGTGTGGCTCGCGCCCCAGGTGTCGCGCGACGCCGCCGCCGCGCGGCGCAGCATCCGCAGATGGCCCGGATCGCGCGTTCGCGCGTACAGGTCGCCGGCCGCGAGGCCGATGCCGACGCTGCCGTTGCACCAGGTGTGGAACGTTTCGTCGCGCGTCCACTGGCGCCGGTCGAGCCAGTTGCCGAGCGCGGCGTCGTAGAGCGAATCCTGGAACGCGAACGCGGCATCCGACAGCGCGCGCCAGCGCGCGCGATCGGCGGCGTCGCCGGCATCGGACAGCGCCAGCCGCGCGAGCGCCCAGGCGGTGCCGGCGGCGCCGTGCGCGAATCCGCCGACCGGTTCGTCGCTGACCGTCGACGGCCAGCGCGCGCCCTGCGCGTCGACGATCGCGGTGGCTTCGAGATAGCGCCCGGCGCGCGCCGCGAGCGCGAGCCAGCGCGCGTCGCCGGTCGCGCCGGCGAGTTCGACGAGCGGCACGATCACGCCGGCGGAACCGTCGAGGATGTCGTAGCGCCGGTCGTCGTCGAAGCCCGTGCGTTCGAGCGCCTCGGCGCGTGCGGCGGCCTGCGCGACGAGTCCGGGCCGGTCGAGCAGGTCGTGCAGCGCGAGCCACGTCCAGATCTGTCCGCCGTGGCCGTTGAAGCCGCCGATCACGCGCGGCGGTTCGCCCGCGTCGAGCGCCTTGAGAATCCGGAGCGCGCCGTCGATCGCCGCGTCGAGTCCGGCGACGGCGTCGGCGCGGCCGCGTGCGGCTTCGGCGCGATAGCCGGCCAGCGCGACGACGACGCCGCCGAGGCCGAAATAGATGTCGTGCTGCACCGGCTGCACGAGCCAGCCGGCGTGCGTCGTTTCCGGCGTGATCCACGTGACCGAACCGTCGCCGCCGCGCACGGCGAGGCGCAGCAGCTGCGCGACGGCGTCGGCCGCGAGCTTGCGGCGGCGCGCCTCGAGGCGCTCGGCATGCGGGTGGCGCGCGTAGTACAGCCGCAGGCGGTTGCGCTCGTCGGGCACGTCGAGGTTGCGATTGAGTTCGGTCGCGACGAGCGCGCTGCGGATCGTGAGTTCTTCGAGGTCGATGCGCATCGCGCGCCAGTCGGCGAACGTCGCGGCGATGCGCCCCTGCGTCAGCGGCGCGACGAAGATCGGAATGTCGCCGTGGCGCAGATCGTCGATCTCCGCCGCGATCTCGCTCGCCGACGACGGCGCCACCGGCACGACCGCGGCGTTGCGCACGAACAGGTCGCGCGCGCGTTCGATGGCCGCGGCCTCGTCGTGCAGCGACGCCGGGTGCCACAGCATGCGGCCGATTTCGGCGTAGGCCTGCGTCGGCCGGCGGATATCGCGGATGCGGCAGCCCGCGAACGCGGCGAGCCGCTGTTCGAGTTCGCCGTTCGCGTCGAGGTCCTTCAGGCGCCGCGACGCGTCGATGAAGCCGTCGCTGATGCGATCCCAGTGCGCCGCGACGTTCGGTTGCGCGCTCGGATGGTTCTGCGCCGCGTTGCGGTCGACGTCGATGATCGCCACGCGCGCCCGCGTCGTGCCGGGATCGGCGATCACCGGCATGTGCACCTGCGGCTGCTGGCCCGGCAGCGCGCCGGCCGCGGATACGTCGACGCCGTGGAAACCGAGCGCCGGCGCGCGATACGGCACGATGCCGGTACGCAGCACCGAGCTTCTGATCAGCGCCTGCGCGGCGTCGTACGCGTCGCCGTAGGTCGAAACCGGGCTCGGCGGGATCACCGAGAACAGGCTTTCGACGTCGATCACGACCGGCACCGGACCGGCCGCGATCAGGTTTTCGTGATGGATGTCGGTGCCGCCGAGCAGGCGCAGCACGGCGAGCCAGTGGCCGAGGCCGCGATAGAACCGGTCGAATTCGGCCTCGCCGTCGCAGTAGCGGTGCGCGACGAACGCGGCCCAGCCGTAGGCGCCGCGGTCGATCACGGCCGGCGCGCGAATGCGTTCGGCGTCGCCGGCGAACACGTGCGCGAGAAACGCGTCGAGCGCCGCGTCGATGCGCAGCGAACGCGGCTTGTACATCACGTCGCCGCCTTCGAACGTCACGCGCGCGACGGTCTGGCCGCCGTCGTGCAGGTCGCCCTGGCCGAGACCGAGCGCCGTCAGACGGCCGGCGGGGCGGTGCAGCAGCGCCGACAGCGCATCGCGATCGGCGACGAGGCGATCGAGCAATGCGTCGAGCGATGCGCGTTGCCGGTCGAGCGCGCAGTGCAGGCGTTCGCGCAGCGGCGGATAGCGGCGGTCCAGGTGCGCGGCGAATTCCGGGGCCGCGGCGCGTGCGACGAACTGTGCGAACTGCGCCGCGTCGTCTCCGTCCGTCAGCTCGCCGGCACGTTTGGCGGCATGCAGTTCGAGCAGCAGCAAGCGGCTGATCTTGAGCCGCGCGTTGGCGTTCAGCGCCTCGTCGCCGGCGGCGCGGACGATCTGCGCTTCGGCGGCGTCGAGCGCGCAGGCGCCGAGGCGGGCGGCGAACGCGGCGCGCGCCTGCAGGGTGAAACCTTCGACGATGGGCGCGAAAGCGTCGTGCGTCGGTTCGGTCATCGGCGCTCTGGATTCCGGCGAAGGGATTCAACAGCGCGCAACACAGGGTTCGTTGCGCGCTGCGGTATCGCTCAGCAGCAGGCGCAGCTGCTCGGGCGGCACGAGCCGGTCGTCTGGCCGAGCGTCGTCACCATGTTGGCGGCGGCGCTGGCGCGGGTCAGGGCTTCTTCGGTGGCCACGGCGCCCTCGATGAACAGCGGGCCCGCCGGGCTGTCTTCCGAACCGCTGAGCCAGCCGGATACGACTTCGTCGGTGTGTTGCATGGGCTTACTCTCCTGAGCTTCGTATGGGATGTCGACGGCTTGCGCCGTCGCCGAATACGCGTACGACGTATGCGCCGCTCCGCCCCGCGACCGACCGCGAGCGCATCGTCCGCTCGTGCGGAAACGTCGCGGCGATACGTTGTGCTCATAAGGTAATAACTGTCAACTGTAACTTCGCGCCAAACAAATAAACTGAACATTTACAATGTGTTCGTGTTTTGGCGTTTTGCAACAATCCATGAAGATCAGCGGCCGATGTCGCGCAACCGCACGCCCTGCATCAGTTTGCGTTCGATCTGTTCGAGCGTGACGCCCCGGGTTTCCGGCACGAACGCCCAGGTGAACGCGATGAACAGCGCATTGAGCGCCGCGTACAGCCAGAACGTCGCGGCGGCGCCGATGCTGTTGAGCAGCGTCAGGAACGTCGCGCCGACCACCATGTTCGCGATCCAGTTCGTGAACGTCGAACAGCCGACGCCGAAATCCCGGCCCTTGAGCGGCTGCACCTCGGAGCACAGCGTCCAGATCAGCGGGCCGGCGGACATCGCGAAGCCGACGATGAAGACGAGCAGCATCGATACCGCGACCGCCTGCTCGCCGCGCGTCGTCGTGCCGAAGTACATCATCGTGCCGACGACGCCGAGGCCGACCGCCATCACGGCGAAACCCGTGTACAGGATCGGCTTGCGGCCCCAGCGGTCGACCAGGCCGATCGCGATGAACGTCGCCAGCACGTTGGTCAGCCCGACGGCGGCCGTGAACCACATCTGCGACGCCGTGTCGTAGCCCATGCCCTGGAAGATGCGCGGCGCGTAGTACATCACGACGTTCATGCCGGTGAACTGCTGCACCAGCTGCAGCATCACGCCGAGCGCCACGGACCGGCGAAAATCCGCATTTTCCAGAAAGAGACTCCAGCCGTGCTGCGGCGTGCGCAGCTGCTCCTCGATGTCGGCCGCTTCGCGCGCGACGACGGCCTCGTCGCCGCGCAACTGTCGCAGCACGGCGAGGGCCTCGTTCCTGCGTCCGCGCATCAGCAGCCAGCGCGGGCTGTCCGGCAGCACGAACAGGCCGAACAGGAACAGCACGCCGGGAATCGCGATGACGCCGAGCATCCAGCGCCAGCTGCCGGAATAGCTGAACGCCGTGTCGGACAGGAACGCGACGAAGATGCCGATCGTGATCATCAGCTGATACAGCGAGATCATCGCGCCGCGGCTGCCTTCCGACGCCACCTCGGCGAGGTACAGCGGCGCCGTGAACGCCGACAGGCCGATCGCGAGACCCAGCGCGAAGCGCGCGCCGATCAGGCTTTCCGGCGACCACGCCGCGCCGCACAGCAGCGAGCCCGCGACGAACAGCACGGCGCCGAGCAGCAGCGTGCGCTTGCGGCCGAGCGCGGCCGACATCCAGCCCGCGCCGGCGGCGCCGACCGCCGCGCCGAACATCATCGCGCTGACGATCCATTCGATCGTGCGGTCCGGCACGCCGAACTCGGCCTGGATGAACGTCGTCGCACCCGAAATCACGCCGATGTCGAGGCCGAACATCAGGCCGGCGAGCGCGGCGAGCACGCAGACGAAAAACGCGGACGCGCGGGGCGCGGCGGACAGGTCGGCGGCGACGGCGTTCATGGGTTTCTCCTCGATCTCGTTGTTCATACGACGCGATTGGCCGCGACGACCTTCGCGTACCACTCGCCGGAGTCCTTCACGATGCGCTTGTCGCCGCGGTCGAAGTCGACGTACACGAGGCCGAAGCGCTGCGTATAGCCTTCGGCCCACTCGAAGTTGTCGAGCAGGCTCCAGCAGTGATACGCGCGTACCGGCACGCCGTCGCGGATCGCGCGCGACAGCGCGTTGAGATGCTGCCGCAGCCAGTCGATGCGCCGGGCGTCGCGCACGCGTCCCTGCGCGTCGGGGCCTTCGTTGTACGCCGCGCCGTTCTCGGCGATCTCGAGCGGCCGGCCGCCGGTGTGCGCGGCCATGTCCTTCAGGATCGCGTAGAAGCCTTGCGCGTCGATCGCCCAGCCGTTGTCGGCCTTCGCGCCGCCGCCCGCGGCCCAGTCGGCCTGCGTGTCGAGGCCCGGTACGCCGTTGCCTTCGGGCGCGTGGCGCACGATCCACGGCGAGTAGTAGTTGAGGCCGACGAAATCGAGATCAGCGCGCACGATGTCGGCGTCGCCGTCGCGCCAGCCGAGCAGCGACGCCTGCTGCGCGGACGGCAGCACGCCGTCGGGATACGCGCCCCGGAGCGCGGGGTATAGAAACCACAGATTGAGAAAACGATACCAGCGCTCGGCCGCGGCGCGGTCGGCGGCCGAATCGGTCGCCGGATTCATCGGCGCGACGTCGATCACGCCGCCGACCTTGAGCGACGCCTTGGACGCCTTCAGCGCGCGGTATGCGAGACCCTGCGCGAGATTGACCGTATGCGTCGCGCGCAGCATCGCGAGCGGGTCCTTGCGGCCCGGCGCGTGCGTGCCCTGCCAGTAGCCCACGTGCGTGAACGTCTTGGGCTCGTTGAAGATCGCGCATTGCCCGATGCGGTCGCCGAGCGCGTCGGCGACGAGCCGGACGTAGTCGGCGAACCGCTGTGCGGTGTCGCGGTTCGGCCAGCCGCCGGCGTCTTCGAGCGGTTGCGGCAGGTCCCAGTGGTACAGCGTCGGAAACGGACGGATGCCCGCTTCGAGCGTGGCGTCGGTCAGGCGCTTGTAGTAGTCGAGGCCCTTCGCGTTCGCCGCGCCCTTGCCGCCCGGCTGCACGCGCGGCCAGGCGATCGAGTAGCGGTACGACTTCACGCCGAGGCGCTTGAGGAGCGCAATGTCTTCGCGATAGCGATGGTAGCTGTCGCACGCGACGTCGCCGTTCGCGTCGCGCTTGATCTTGCCCGGCGTGTGCGCGAAGCGGTCCCAGATCGATTCGCCGCGGCCGTCGATGTTCCATGCGCCTTCGACCTGGTACGCGGCCGTCGCCGCGCCCCAGAGGAATCCGGCCGGGAACGCGCCCTCGGCGAGGGGCGCGTCCGGCGCCTTCGCGGCGAGCGCGTCGGCGAGGCCGTCCGCGTGGCGTACCAGCATCGAGCCGCCGGCCAGCATGAGACTTGCGCGCAAGAAGTCGCGACGCTCCATGGTTTCTTTCTCCAGTAGTGCCGACGCTTAGAAATCGACGCCGAAGTTCACACCGAACGTGCGCGGCGCCTGGTATTGCGAGACGTAGAGGAACGCGCCGTTGCCGATCGCCGTACGGCCGGCGTTCGTGCGCACCTTCTCGTCGCTGACGTTGTTGACGTACAGGCCGCACCACCAGCGCGCTTCGGCGGGCGAGTAGCGCAGCGAGAAATCGCCGCGGGCGTACGCGTCCTGCTTGTCGCCGTCGCCGAGGTTGAAGGGCGACAGCCAGCTTTCCGATTCGTAGTGCGCGCTGATGCGCGGCGTCAACGTGCCGCCGCCCGACAGGCGGAACAGGTGTTCGTAGACGAGCGTGAGCGACACGTCCGGCGCGTGCGCCAGATCGTTGCCGGAGACGTCGAGGCAGTTGCCGATGCCCGACTCGGGCGGGCAGGGCGGCAGGCCGCCGTAGTCGTTGCTGCCGGCGTAGCGCAGCGTGCCGAGCTTTTTCTGGAACAGCGTCGAAAACACGAGCGACACGCGGTCGGCATCGCCGAGGTTCGCGGTCAGCTCCGATTCGAAGCCGCTGACCTTCGTGCTGCCCTGCACGTTCGAGAAGCCGAGGCCGCGGCTGCCGTCGACGAACGTGATCGGCGCCGCGAGCTGGAAGTTCTTGAAGTCCTCGTAGTACAGCGCGTTGTTCCAGGTCAGGCGGCGGTCGAGAAAAGTGAACTTTGCGCCGACTTCGTAGTTCGTCAGCGTCTCGCCCTTGTACGGCACGCCGCCGTCCTGCAGGCCGCCGGATTTATAGCCGGTCGACACGCTCGCGTAGACGAACGCCTTCTCGCTCAGGTCGCCGTCGAAGCGCAGCAGCCACGTCGGCTTGTTCGCGCTGTAGCGGCCGTCGTTGATGCCCGCGGCGCCGAGGCCGAAGCCGTTCTCCGGTCCGGGCTGCACGCCCGGCGTGATCGGTATCTGCGGCACGTCCGGGTTGTACGCCCAGCCCCAGCCGCGGCCGCCGATGTTTTCCTTCCTGTCGCGCGTGTAGCGCGCGCCGGCCGTCAGTCGCCACGCGTCGGAAAGATGCCACGTCGCCTGGCCGAAGCCGGCGTACGAGTCGACGGTCTGCTTGGGCTGGATGAACGAGCCCTGCCACGCGACGGTGCCTTGCGACGTGCCGTTGAACAGCGGGATGTCGAAGCGGATCTTGTTGTCTTCGCCGGCGTAGTACAGGCCCACGATCCAGTCGACGGCGTTCTCGCCGGTCGAGCGCAGGTTCAGTTCGTGGCTCTGGCTTTCGTAGTTCGAATAGTTCGTGCGGTCGTTCTGGTAGGTCGCGCCGGTCGCAAAGCTCGTCGGCACGAGCACGCCGCTGTCCTGGTCGTAGTCCGACCTGCCGTCGAATTTGCTCGCGCCGGCGATGTAGCTGAGCATGACGCCGTCGTTGACGACGTAGTCCATGCGGCTGCGCAATGCGTACGCGTTGCGGTCGAGGTACGGCGCGGTGTCGACCAGCGACGACCAGAATTCCTGGCCGGCGCGCGGCTGCTGCATCAGGTTCGCGTTCGGCGTGCCGCGGTCGCGGAAGTATTCGAACGAGAGGTTCCAGGTGAAGTTCTCGTTCGGCGTCCACAGCGAGCTGATGCGCGCGGCCGACTGGTCCTGCGCGTTATATTTTTCGCCGCGCGTGACGAACAGGCCCACGTCGATCGGCTTGAACGTCGCAAGCGTGCCGCCGGAGGCGAGATAGGCCGCCTGCTGCGCCTCGAGCGACGGCAGCTGGCCGTCGGGCGACTGGAAGTCGACGTAGCCGTCGTGCTGTTCCTGCGCCAGCGCCACGCGGAACGCGAACGTCTCGCTGACCGGCACGTTGATCGCGGCGCGCGCGCCGATGTGCGCGTAGTTGCCGAATTCCAGCTTGGCATAACCGTACAAGTTGCCGAGTTCCGGTTTCGCGGTCTGGAAATTGACCGCGCCGACCGTCGAATTGCGGCCCCACAGCGTGCCCTGCGGGCCGCGCAGCACTTCGGCCGACTCGAGGTCGAGCAGGAGGCCCGCGGCGGCCTCGGCGCGCGGCGTATAGACGCCGTCGACGAACAGCGCGACTTCGGGGTCGGCGTATTCGGTCTTCGCGCTGTCGTTGCCGATGCCGCGCATCGACAGCGTGATGACGCCGTGGTCGCCCTGCGTCGTCGCCGAGAAGCCCGGCACCAGCGTCGTGATGTCGGCGACGGTCATGACGCGCTGCTTGTCGAGCGTATCGGCGCTGATCGCGCTGATCGCGACCGGCGTCTTCTGCAGCGGCGTTTCGCGCTTCGTGGCGGTGACGTTGATCGTGTCGAGCGCCTGCGACGGTTCTGCATCGGCGTCCGCGGCCGACGCCGGGCCCGAGACGAGCACGGCGACGATCGCGCAGTAGAGCGCGGAATGACTGTACTTCATGAGACCCCTCCCAGGATCGGTGTGGTCGCGCCGCGGCTTCTTCGCGAGCCGTCGTGCGCGTGGTGGAGGCAACAAATACTGCGAATTGGCAGCGCTGTCAATTGCGAAATGGCAGCGCTGTCATTTTGTCGCTTCCGGCGGTCGCGAACCCGGGCGGCGAACGTTCGTGTAGCATCGTGCGCGGCCGAAACCGGAACGGCGCGCCGACGAACGGAGCGTCTAACGGATCGGGAGCGTGCCGCCCGAAAGGCCGGCGCGCGAGCGATGTGGAAAACGCGAAGAAAGCGAGGAAAGATGCGAGCCAGAATCGAGGACGTCGCCGAGAAAGCGGGCGTCTCCATGAAAACCGTGTCGCGCGTGTTCAACCACGAACCGAACGTGCGCGAAAAGACGCGCCTGCGCGTCGAGAGGGCGGCGCAGGCGCTCAACTACCGGCCGAACCCGTCGGCGCGCAGTCTCGCCGGCAACCGCTCGTACCTCGTCTCGCTCGTGTACGACGATCCGTTCGCGGGGTCGGCGTACATCATGGAGATCATCGTCGGCATGCTGCAGGCGTGCGAGAGCATGCGCTACAGCGCGATGCTGCGGCCGCTCGAATTCTCGAGCGCCGACCACGTCGCGTCGGTGGAGAACTCCATCGCGCAGTACCGGCCGGACGGCCTGATCCTCGTGCCGCCGTTCGCCGACGATGCGAAGCTGCTGCATCGCCTCGACGAACTCGGCGCGCGCTACGCGACGATCTCGGCCAAGTCGAAGGATGCGCGTGTCGGCACGAGCCTGGACGAGCGCAAGGCGGCGGGCGAGGTCGTCGATCACCTGGCCGCGCTCGGCCATCGCCGCATCGCGCACGTCGCCGGCCCCGCGCCGCACGGCGGACGCGTGTGGCGCCTTTCGGGCTATCGCGACGGCCTGCGGCGCGCCGGCATCGCGTACGACGATAGCCTCGTCGTCGACGGCGGCTTCTCGTTCGAAGCGGGCATCGCGGGCGCCAAGCAATTGCTCGACCTCGACGATCCGCCGACGGCGATCTTCGCGGCAAACGACGACAGCGCCTGCGGCGTCATGCACGAAGCGTTCGAACGCGGCCTGCGCATTCCGCAGGATCTCTCGGTCGTCGGCTTCGACGACACGCCGACGTCGCGGCAGGTCTGGCCGAGCCTCACCACGGTGCGCCAGCCGTGCCGCGAGATGGGGCGGATCGCGGCCGAACAGCTGCTGGCGTCGATCCGCGACGCCGGCGCCGGCAGTCTCGTGCGCGTGCCGTACGAACTGATGGTGCGGCAGTCGACCGGACCCGCGCCGGCGCGGACGAAACGGCGCTGAACGCGCGCCGGCGTCGTGCCGGCGCGTCACTGATCCCGCGGCGAGCGCTTCGATGACGACCAGACCGCGTTTGAGCTTTGTCCAGATCTGGAATATGTGTTTCGGCTTCATCGGCATCCAGTTCGGTTTCGCGCTGCAGAACTCGAACGCGAGCCGGATCTTCCAGACGCTCGGTGCCGGCATCGACGACATCCCGATGCTGTGGATCGCCGCGCCGCTGACCGGGCTGCTCGTGCAACCGATCGTCGGCCACTATTCCGACCGCACGTGGGGCGCGCTCGGCCGGCGCCGGCCGTTCTTTCTCGCCGGCGCGATCTTCGCGGCGCTCGCGCTCGTCGCCATGCCGTACGCGCCGATGCTGTGGATCGCCGCGTGCCTCCTGTGGCTGCTCGATGCGTCGATCAACGTCTCGCTCGGCCCGCTGCGCGCGCTCGCCGGCGACCTCCTGCCGTCGTCGCAGCGCGCGAGCGGCTACGCCATGCAGACGTTCTTCATCGGCGCCGGCGCGGTGATCGCGAGCGCGCTGCCGTGGGCGCTCGCGCAATGCGGCGTCGACAACGTCGCGTCGGAGGGACGGCTGCCCGACACGGTGAAGTTCGCGTTCGGCATCGGCGCGGTCGTGCTGTTCGGCGCGATTGGCTGGACGGTGTACGCGTCGCGCGAATACCCGCCGGACGCGCTCGCCGCGTTCGACGACGCGATCCCGCAGGCGCATGCGCCGCTCGAACCGTCGCGCGCGCGTCGGGCCGGTTCGGCATGGCTCGTCGCGGGTATTGCGGGACTGCTTCTCGTGTACGCGACCGGCGTCGACCGGCAGCTGTACGTGCTCGCGTGCGGCCTGCTGCTGTACGGCGCCACGCTGCTCGCCGCCGCGCACGGGCGGCGCGACGGCGTGCTCGCGCAGATCGTCGCGGACGCGCAGGGGATGCCGCCGGTCATGCGCCGCCTCGCGACCGTGCAGCTGTTTTCGTGGTTCGCGCTGTTCGCAATGTGGATCTACACGACCGCGGCGGTCACGCAGACGCACTTCGGCGCGACCGACACGCATTCGACGATCTACAACGAAGGCGCGAACTGGGTCGGCGTGCTGTTCGCCGCGTACAACGGATTCGCGGCGCTCGCGGCGATCGGCTTTCCGTGGATGACGCGCCGGATCGGCCTGCGCAGCGCGCATGCCATCAATCTCGCGCTGGGCGGCGCGGGCCTCTTGTCGTTCCTCGTCGTGCGCGACCCGCACTGGCTGCTGCTGTCGATGGTCGGTGTCGGGTTCGCGTGGGCGTCGATTCTGTCGCTGCCTTACGCGCTGCTGTCCGACAG
Organism: Tahibacter soli; assembly: GCF_025717065.2. Taxonomy (GTDB): domain Bacteria; phylum Pseudomonadota; class Gammaproteobacteria; order Xanthomonadales; family Rhodanobacteraceae; genus Tahibacter; species Tahibacter soli. The sequence goes on from NZ_JAOVZO020000023.1 coordinate 311,812, forward strand.
CGTGCCGGCGCGCAAGATGGGCGTCTACATGGGCGTGTTCAATCTGTTCGTCGTCATTCCGCAGCTCGTCGCCGCGAGCGTGCTGGGCTTCCTGCTCAAGACGTTCTTCGGCAACGCGCCGATCGACGCGCTGGCGATCGGCGGCGTCAGCCTCGCGATCGCCGCGCTGTTCACGCTGCGCCTGAGATCGGACCGATAGCAGGTTGTCGAGAAACAGCCTGTCGGAGAGGGTGCGCAAGCTCCGCTTGCGCCGCTCGATTGAGAAACGGGCAGGAGCCCGTTTCTCAACGGCGGGGTAGAGCCTTTGCTCGCCGGATGCGGCGCCATACTCGGCAAACGCAGCGGAGAACGACATGGCGGGCTCACCGTGGATCAAGGTCGCCGATGTGCGCGGCGCGGCGCGTCTTGCCGTCGACGCGACGCTCGGCGTGACCGACCTCGTCGAGGCCGTGCATCACGGCATCGCGCGCACGACGCTCGGTTCGACGCCGACCGAGACGCGGCGCGCCGGCGGCGTCGCCGGCTTCGTGTATCGCGGCGTGCGCGGCGTCACGCGGCTCGTCGGCGGCGGCCTCGGGCTCGCGGGGGCCGCACTGGAATCGATGCTCGGCAGCAGTCCGGAATCTTCGCCCGCGCGCGACGCGGTGCTCGCCGCGCTCAACGGCGTGATCGGCGATCACCTCGACGCGACCGGCAATCCGCTCGCGCTGCCGATGCAATGGCGCGTCGACGGCCGCGCGCTGGCGCCTGACGCGACGGCAATCGCGACGGCATTCGGCACCCCGAGACGGCGGCTGTTCGTGTTCGTGCACGGCCTGTGCCTGGACGATCGCTCGTGGCTGCGCGGCGGGCACGATCGCGGCCAGGCGCTCGCCCGCGATCTCGACGGTTCGGCCGTCCATCTGCGCTACAACACCGGCCGCGCGATCGGGCGCAACGGCGCCGAGCTTGCGGCATCGCTCGAAGCGCTGGTCGACGCCTGGCCGGTCGCGCTCGACGACGTCTGCATCGTCGCGCACAGCATGGGCGGCCTCGTCGTGCGCAGCGCGCTGCACCACGCGCTGGCGCGCGGGCTGCGCTGGCCGGCGCTGATACGCGACGTCGTGTCTCTCGGCACGCCGCATCACGGCGCGCCGCTCGAACGCGGCGGCCACGCGATCGACCGGCTGCTCGAGGCGCACCCGCTCGTCGCGCCGTTCGCGCGCATCGGCCGGCTGCGCAGCCGCGGCATCGCCGACCTGCGCCACGGCCGCGTGCTCGAGGACGACGCGGACGCCGCGGCACACGTGCCGCTGCCGCCGGACGTCGCGTTCCACGCGATCGCCGCGAGCATCGGCGGCGCGGACGGCACGCTCGTCGACGCGGTGGTCGGCGACGGCCTCGTGCCGGTCGACAGCGCGTTGGGCGTTCACGGCGATCCGTCGCGCGACCTGCGCATTCCGGAGGAACGTCGGCACCTCGTGCGCGGCGTCGGCCACATCGATCTGCTCGGTGACGCCGGCGTCTACGCGCGGCTTGCGGCGATCCTGGGCTAGGCAAAGTCGGGAGTCTCCCGGCTCTGCCGCAGGCGGCAGAAGTTGACGAATCCACAAGTCTGTCAGCCAGATTCCGCGCGCGAGCCGCCAAGCTCGCGAACGGAGAAACACTGACGGAGGTTCGTTGCAGAGTCGGAGAGCGGCTGACGGCTTCGACGCAAAGCGCCTGCGACTGGCAGCGGCTGCGCCACCCGCAGCCGGCCGATGTTCTTCGCCCATCCCTTGAACCTTGTCTTCGTATAGCCGAACTGCGCCCCCGGCCGGTCGATCGCGATCGATTCGACATCGCGCGCGTCGGCGACGTCGACGCGGTGCATCCGTGCGGCACGCCGACGGCGCTTCGCCTCGCTTGCGCATTTTCCGCTTCGTATCGATGATGACGGGGGCAGCACCCGAGCGACGCCGCGCGCGCAGCCAAGGAAACAGGAGACATGGCGCAGCCCCCCGTTTCGAATCGTTCAAATCGGCCTGGCAGGCGGCCGACTATGCGCTGGCGCTCGCACACATCGACGCCGTCCTCGCCGAACATCCGCAAGTCGCGTCGCTGCACTGGTATCGCGCGAACTGCCTGCGAAAACTCGAGCGCCATCCCGAAGCGCTGGACGCCGTGAACCGCGTGCTGGCGCTCGAGCCCGATCACGCGCCGGCGCTGGTCCTGCAGGTGCAGCTCGACGGCGCGGACGATGCGTCAGCCGGCGAATACGACGAAGACCGTCAGCCGACGCCGGCGCAGTTCGATGCGCTGATGCGCGGCGCCGCCGAACGGCGGCAGCGCCATATCGCGCAGCTGCGGCGCGCGATGGCGATCGACCCGACGCTCGCCGACGCCTGTTTCGTGCTGGCGCAGGCACTGCAGTACGACGATTCGGTCGATCTGCTGTCGGGAGGGCGCGCCATCGACGAAACCGCGTTCCGGCACGACGAGGCGCGCACGTTGTTCGAACGCGCCATTGCGCTCGCGCCCGAGCGTGCCGAGTTTCGTCGCGCCGCCGCCGAGCTGTACCGCCTGCGCGCCTTGCAGGTGCCCGACGGCACGCCCGACGACGCCTGCGTGGTCGCGTTCAACGGCATGAAATACCTGCTCGCCGAACTCGAGGCCGCGCTACGCGAATACGAGATCTGCGCGCGGCTCGATCCCGACCCGCGCCACTTCCTGCGCATGGGATCGATCCTGCACGATCTGCACCGCTTCGACGAAGCGCTCGCGAGCTACGATCGCGCGCTGCAGCTGATGCCGGCCGACGCGCCGCAGCGCGAGCACGTGCTGCAGATGCGCGCGCGGTCGGAAAACGACGGCGCCGGCGAACGCGACGACATGGCGAACCTGCTCGAAAGCCTGATCGCACAGGGCGACCGCAACCTCGCCGACGACAATATGGCCACGGCGCTGCTGGGCGCCGCGCGCGCCGTGCGCCAGGGGAAAAATCTCCAGACCGCCGTCGCGGCGCGAATGCCCGAATCGCCGGACGACTTCGTGGCCGCGAACATCGCCGAACAGCTACTCAATGTCGCGTACGAGAATCCGCCGGAGCTCGTCGCCGTCGACAGCGCCGAGTACCCCGCGTACCAGCGCAAGTACGTCGCGCGGCAGCGCAAGGCACTTGAGGCGGCCGGCATGCGCCATGCCGCCGACGCCGAAGCCGCCGGCATGACGCGCACGCTCGGGCAGCGCGTGCTGCTCGGTCTTCATGCCGACGCAAGCGGCGGCACCGGCGTCGGCGTCTACGCGCTGGCGCCGAAGTGGCCCGGTCTGATCGGTTTTCTGCGGCTCTTCGTCACCGGCAAGTGGAAGACGCAGCGCATGACCGAATGCATCACGTACTTCGACGACGGCGGATACCTGATCACGCAGTACGAGAACATCTCGCCGTTCACCTACGGCGACGCGATCGACATCGAACGGCTGCCGCGCGGCACGAGCGTCGCCGCGCTCGTCGCGCGTCATGCGCAGCGCGTCGACGCGTACGCCCGGGCGCATCCGCGCGCGCGCCCGGTGCCGACGACCGATCTCGCCGCCGCCGAGGCGAACTGGCGCCGCGGCCAGGCGATCAAGCGCGCGTACCGGCGTTCGATCGGCTACGTGTCGGACGCCGAACTGCGCACCCTGCTCGGCGCGCACTACGATCGTTTCGCCGACAAGGTGCGGGGCAAGCTGCTGGAACTGGCGGCCGATCGCGAAGAGAGAGCGCTCGACGACGCGTGATTCGAGAAGACGACCGCGCGCGCCGTACGAGCCCGCCCCATACAATGGCGCCCCCTCGACCGCGGACGCCGGCATGGCTCTCAAGGCAACGATCTACAAGGCGCAGTTGCAGATCAGCGACATGGATCGGCACTACTACGCGACGCACGACCTGACGCTCGCGCAGCATCCGTCGGAAACCGACGAGCGTCTGATGGCGCGCCTCGTCGCGTTCGCCGTGCATGCGGACGAACGCCTGGAATTCGGCCGCGGCCTGTCGAGCGACGACGAACCCGACCTGTGGCGGCGCGAGCGCGACGGCACGATCGCGCAGTGGATCGAACTCGGACAGCCCGACGAATCGCGCCTGCGCCGCGCGAGCGGCCGTGCCGGCGAGGTCGTCGTGTTCAACTACGGCGGCCGCGCGTCCGACCTGTGGTGGGAGAAGAACGCCGCGGGGCTGGCACGCCTGGCGAACCTGTCGGTGCTGCACATCGGCGCCGACGAGACCGCCGCGCTCGCCGGCCTCCTGTCGCGCACCATGCGTCTGCAATGCCTGATCCAGGACGGCGAGATGCAGCTGCTCGGCGAGACCGCGACGGCGACGGTGCATCCGCGGCGGCGGGGGACAGCGGCCGGTTGATGCGGCTGCCGGTCGAGGGCGCGCGCGCCACAGGCCTCGGCCGTCCGGTTCAGCGCAGCACCACCCGCCAGCGCCGCGTCTTGCCGTCGCTGCGGCCGGATGCGTCGCGCAGCGCCTCGACGCTGTCGACGGCCGGTTCGGCGCGCAGCCACTTTTCGGTGCGGGCGAGGAAGTACGCATCGCCGCCGGCGATCTCGACGTCGACGACGGCGAACGGACAACGGCCGTCGGCGTCGCTCTGGCGCACCGGATTCAACGTGAAGCGCGTGACCTGCGCCTTCGGCGGCAACAGGGCGTTCAGCCGTTGCGAAAACGCGTTCGCGTGCTCGGGTACGTCCGCGCACGCCATGCGCGGGCGCTCGACGGTCGCCGGATCGGGCGGCAGGTCGGCGGCCGTCAACGGCGCCGCGCTTTCCGGATCGGCCTGCGCGACGCGCTCGTAGGCGGTGTCTCGCGACGTGCGGATGTACTGCGTCGCCGGCGCCCAGATCGAATAACTCTTGAGCGCGTACGTGACGTATCGTGCGAGCAGCGCGCCGGCCGCGTCGCGCGCGAGCCAGATTTCGCGCTCGACGTCGCGCGGCGTGCCGTTGTTTCCTTCGGCCGTTTCGTGCTCGGAATACACGAGCATCCAGTGGTCGCGGCATCCGCGAGGGACGATCATCGCGTACGTCGGGCCCGGCGGACCGACTTCGGCCACGGCGGCGAGGTAGGCGTCGAAGTTCTGCCGCAGGTTTTCGGGCAGATGTTCCTTGAGCACGAGTTCGCGCCAGCGCGCATACCGCTTGGGCGCGTCCTTGCTTTCGTCTTTGGCGAACGCGGCAAGGCGCTCGCGCGGCACGACCCACCAGCCTTCGATGTGCGACGGCCCCGGCGCGAACGTCAGCACGACCGGCAATCCGTGCGTCTGCGGCGGCTTGCGTCCGGCGATCGTCGCGCCGAGCGACGTGCCGGCGAGATCGAACGTGCCGGTGAGGTCGGGGCACGTGCCGGCCGACGATCCCGCCGCCGGGATCGCCGTGAAACCGTCGGGCGGCGTGTCGCGACCGCAGGCGGCGGCCAGCGCCGCGACGCAGGCGATGCCCGCATGGCGCATCCGGGTCGCGAAAAAACGCAGGTCGAATTTCACAGGTCGAATTTCAAACGGGCTCGCGCGGTTCGCCGCAGACGTCGTCGAAGGCGCAGTCTAGAACATCCGCGTGCGTGTGCGACATTGTCGCGAGTGGCGGCACAGTCGCACGCCGGAACGTTTCTCGCTACATTCGACGCTCGACACGCGCCCGAGGGGGTGGCCGGCTCCGATGCAGATTATCCGTAGCGCGCAGTTGCGCGAGAAAGTGGGCGAATCGAAAAACTGCGAGGTCTATGCGTTTGGCAAAACGCAAGTCGTGAAGTTGTATCGCCGCGGCTTCGATCCCGACGAGATCGAGCTGCAGGCCGGCATCGCCGCCATCGTGCAGCGCTCCGGCCTGCCGATGCCGCAGATACAGCCCGGCCTCGTGAAGAACGCCGAGGACGGCCGTCTGGGCGTGGTGTACGAACGGGCGAGCGGCCCGACGCTCGCGCAAGCGCTGAAACGGCAGCCGCTGCGCCTGTTCAACTGCGCCCGCATTCTGGCCGGTCAGCATCGCCTGATTCTCGACAGTCCGTCGATCGAAGGCCTGCGCGCGCAGAAACCATGGCTGCGCGAAAAGATCGACGAGGAGCCCGCGTTCGACGACGCGCAGCGTGCCGCCCTCGGGCGGCTGCTCGACGCACTGCCGGACGGCGATCGCATCTGTCATGGCGACTTCGGTGTCGACAACGTCATTCTCGGCGCCGAACGCCCGATGCTGATCGACTGGGCGAACGCCACGCGCGGCAGCGGGTTGTGCGATATCGCGCGCAGCTGGACGATGCTGCGCTTCAATCAGTTTCTGTCGAAGCCGCTGCGTCTGTACTGCGCGGTGCTGGCGGCGCTGTACGTGCGGTACGCCCTGCGCGGGCATCGCTACGATTCCGGCGAATTCGAACGCTGGCGCCTCGTCAACGTCGCGGTGCGTCTGCACGATCTGCGCGCCGACGCCGAGCGCGCGCCGGTTCTGGCCTATCTGCGACCGCGTCTGGCGCGGCTCGTGGCCGGGGCGGCGCCATGAACGACGACGTTCCACGAGACGGCGTCAACACGCTGCTGGTCGTCGACGACCAGGCGGACGTGCGCGAAGCGCTGCGCCTGCTGCTCAAGTCGGAGGGCCTCGCCTGCGTCGGCGCCGAAAGTCCCGCCGCCGCGATCGCCGCGGCGCGCAAGCGCGAGTTCGACTGCGCGCTGATCGATCTGAACTACATGCGCGACACGACCTCGGGCGAGGAAGGCCTGCGCCTGCTCGAGCAACTGCGGCAGGAGTTCGCCGACCTGCCGGTCGTCGTGATGACCGCGTGGGGCAACGTGCCGCTCGCGGTGCAGGCGATCCGCCGCGGTGCCGCCGACTTCGTCGAAAAGCCATGGGACAACGCGCGCCTGCTCGCGATCGTGCGCAACCAGGTGCAGCTGTGCGAGGCGCTGCGCGCGCAGCGCCGGCTCAAGGCCGAGAACGCGCTGCTGCGCGATGCCGGCAGCGACGACCTGATCGCGCAGTCGCCGGCGATGCAGCGCGTGATGGCGCTCCTGGCGCGCATCGCGCCGAGCGATGCGAACGTGCTCGTGCTCGGCGAGAACGGCACCGGCAAGGGGCTCGTCGCGCAGTACCTGCATGCCAATTCGCATCGCGCGTCGCGATCGTTCGTCAAGGTCAACATGGGCGGCATCGCCGAGAGCGTGTTCGAATCGGAGATGTTCGGCCACGTGCGCGGCGCGTACACCGACGCCAAGAGCGAACGCATCGGCCGCTTCGAACTCGCCGACGGCGGCACGCTGTTTCTCGACGAGGTCGGCAACGTGCCCGCGGCGCAACAGCCGAAGCTTCTGCGCGTGATCGAGGACGGCGAGTTCGAGCGCCTGGGCTCGTCGCGCACGCAGCGCGTCGACACGCGGCTCGTCGCCGCGACGAATGCCGATCTCGCGGCCGAAGTCGCGGCCGGACGCTTCCGGCGCGATCTTCTGTACCGACTCAACACGCTGGAGGTCGTACTGCCGCCGCTGCGCGAGCGCGAGGGCGACATCCTGCTGCTCGCGCGCCGCTTCCTGCAGCGCAACGCGCAGCGCTACGGCCGCGCGAACGTGCAGCTGGCGCCGTCGGCCGAGCGCGCGCTCCTCGCGTATTCGTGGCCCGGCAACGTACGCGAGCTCGAACACATGATGGAGCGGGCGGTACTCCTCACCGACCACGACCAGATCGGCGCCGGCGCGCTCGCGTTCGGCACCAACGCGTCCGTCGCCGACGATCTCGACCAGATGACGCTCGACCAGGTCGAGGTATGGCTCGTGCGGCGCGCGATCGGACGCTTCGGCAACAATCTGCAGCGCGCGGCCGACGCGCTCGGCATCACCCGGCAGGCGCTGTACCGCCGGCTCGAAAAATACGGCCTGCGCGGCGAGATCTCCGATGTCGGCGAAGGCGACTGACGCCCGGCGAGGCGCATCGCCCGTCTCGCAGCTCGACTTTTTCGAGCGGCGCATCTACCTCGGCACGCTCGCCGTCGTCGTGCCCGCGGGCACGGCGCTCGTCGTGCTGCTCGTCGCGTCGCCGTTCGCGCGCGAGCCGGCCGCGTGGATCGCGCTGGCGCTCCTCGCGGCGGCCACGCTCGCGCTCGTGCGCTGGCAGTTCCGGCGCGTCGTGTATCCGCTGTATTCGCTCGCCGCGCTGCTCGAAGCGCTGCGCGAGGGCGACTACAGTCTGCGCGCGCGCCGCGACGGCGTGTTCGGCAGCATCATCTACGACGTCAACGCGCTGGCCGAAGAGCTGCAGCGCGAGCGGCATCGCATCGAAGAGACCTCGCGCATGCTCGCCAAGACGCTCGAGGCGCTCGACTGCGCGGTGTTCGTCTTCGACGCGGACGATCGCCTGCGCCTGCGCAACTCGGCCGCGCAGCGATTGTTCGCCGAGGACCGCGAACGCCTGTTCGGCCGGCGCGCCGACGAGCTCGGGCTCGCCGCGCTGTTCGACGGGCCGAGCGGGCGCCTGGTCGCGCACACGTTTCCGACCGGCGCCGGGCGCTACGAAGTGAGTCACTCGGCGTTGCGCCATGACGGCCGCCAGGGCCGGCTGCTCGTCGTCAACGACGTCGCGCGCGTGCTGCGCGACGAGGAGCGCCTGGCTTGGCAGCGCCTTTTGCGCGTGCTGGGTCACGAAGTGAACAATTCGCTCGCGCCGATCCGTTCGCTCGCCGAGACGCTCGCGAGCCTCGTGGAGATCGACCCGCCACCGGTCGACCTCGCCGACGACCTGCGCGCCGGACTCGAGGTGATCGGCAGTCGCGCCGGCGCGCTGGCGCGGTTCCTGTCCGGCTATTCGCGGCTCGCGCGCCTGCCGGCACCGCAGCGGCGCGCGGCCGACCTGCCGCAAATCGTGGAAAAAGTCGCCCGGCTCGAACAGCGCCTCTGCGTGCTCGTCGAGCAGGGCCCGCCGGTCGCGATCGACGCCGACGCCGACCAGATCGAGCAGGCGCTGATCAACCTCGTGCGCAACGCGGTCGAAGCGGCGCCGACGAGCGGCGCGGTGCGTCTGCGCTGGCGCCTCGACGGCGAGTACGCGCAGATCGATGTCGAGGACGACGGCCCCGGCCCGCCGAACAGCGAAAACATGTTCGTGCCGTTCTTCACGACGAAGCCGGGCGGGTCGGGCATCGGTCTTGCGCTGACCAAGCAGATCGCCGACGCGCACGACGGCTCGATCGAGCTCGTGGCGCGCCACGCGCCGGGCGGCACGATCGCGCGGCTGCGCATTCCGCTGCCGCGGGCCTGATCGCGTCGTACGAAAGCGGACGCGGCGTCCGTTAACGGACATCGCGTGCCGCCCGGGCGCGCGGGAAGCTTGCTGCGGCAGCCCTTGATCCATGGCACGGCGGTTGCAAAATGCGCTTATGGACATTGCAAACCCTGAACTGAAGCAGCGCCTGAAGCGTCGGCGCATCATGGCCGCGGGCGGCGTGGGCGCGCTCGCCGTCGCCGTCGCCGTCGGCATCGCCGGCATGAGCCGCGGGATTCCCACGGCCGATCGCGATGACGTCTGGGTCGACACCGCCGCCGTCGCCGACGTCGTGCGCGAGGCGCGCGCGCCGGGCAAGCTCGTGCCGCGCGATTTTCGCTGGCTCGCCGCCGAAAGCACCGGGCAGGTGCAGCGCATCGAAGTGCTGCCGGGCACGCGCGTGACCGCCGACACGGTGCTCATGCGGCTGGCCAATCCCGAGGTCGAAGACAATCTGCGCGCGGCGCAGTCGCAGGTGGCGGCAGCCGAGGCGCAGGTGGGCGCCAAGCGCACCGACCTGCGCTCGCAGCTCCTCACCGCGCGCTCGGCGTTCGCGCAGGCGCAGGCCGACTACGCCGCGGCGAAGGTTCGCGCCGAAGCCGACAGCAAGGCGGTCGAAAAGAACATCATCCCGCGCGTGCAGTACCAGCAGAGCATGATCGCGCTGGAGCAGTACCAGTATCGCGTCACGGTCGAGCGCGAGCGCGTGGCGCAGTTCGAATCGGGCATGAAGTCGCAGATGGACGGCGTCGAGGCGGCGCTCGCGCAGCAGCGCAGCACGTTGATCCTGCGCCAGCGCCAGTTCGACGGATTGCAGGTGCGTGCCGGCATCGACGGCGTGCTGCAGGAAGTGCCGGTCCAGGAAGGCCAGCAGGTGGCCGCCGGCGCGAACCTCGCGCGCGTGGCGCGCCCCGACGTGCTGATCGCGCGCCTCCTGGTGCCCGAGACGCAGGCCAAGGACGTCGCGCTCGGCATGGAGGCGACGATCGACACCTACAACGGCGTGGCGCAGGGGAAGGTGTCGCGCATCGATCCGGCCGTGGCCGACGGCGCGGTGCGCGTCGACGTCGAACTCGTCGGCGACCTGCCGCCGGGGGCGCGGCCCGATCTCGCGGTCGACGGCCGCATCCGCATCGCGACGATGCGCAACGTGCTGTCGATACGCCGTCCAGCCAAGGCGCTGGCCGACGCGTCGAACAGTCTGTTCGTGATCGCGGTCGACGCCGGCGACGTCGCGCGGCGCGTTCCAGTGCGCCTGGGCGCGCTGTCGGTCGAACGCGCGCAGGTGCTCGAAGGGCTCAAGGCCGGCGACAAGGCGATCGTTTCCGACGCGAGCCAGTGGGACAAATACGATCGGATACGCGTGCGCTGACCGTCGGCCGGTGGCGAACGCGAAGGGCGCGGCGCGCAGGCGCCGCGCCCTTCTTTTGCGGATCACTCGTAGCGCAGCGCCACGACCGGGTCGACGCGCAGCGCGCGGTACAGCGGCAAGAGGGCCGACAGGAAAGCGACCACCACGACCACCGCGATGACGACGAAGAACACGCCGCCCTCATGGCCGCGCGTCTGCAGTTTCGGATCGGCGAGCACGTTCGACCACGGCAGCGACAGGCCGATGCCGATGGTGAGGCCGATGACGACCTGCCACAACAGCTGGCGCGCGACGCAGGCGGTGATCGCGCCCGCGCCCGCGCCGACGGCGCGCCGGATGCCGAACTCGCGCGTGCGCTGCGCGACCGAGAACGAGAGCATGCCGTACAGCCCCGCGGCGGCGAGCAGCAGCGCGACGAGCCCGACGAACGTGAACACCTGCGTCAGCACGACCGCGCTGATGCGGCTCATCTCGATCGCGCGCGCCTGCGTGAACGTGGCGTAGACCGGCGTCTGCGCGTCGACGCCCGCGACGAGCGATTCCAGGCGCGGCACGAACGCCGTCGCGGATGCGCGCGTGCGCACGGCGATCGTCGCCGAGCGCAGCGGAAACTGCCGCGTCGACACGAGCATGCTCGGCAGCGACGCCTGCATCGCGCCGTCGAGCTGCATGCTCGCGATCACGCCGATGACGTTGAGCGTGCGCGGTTTCTCCGCTTGCGGATGCAGCACGAGCTGCTGGCCGAGCGGATCGCGGCCGGGCCACAGGAGATCGGCGAGCGTCTTTTCGACGACGACGACATCGGCGCCGTCGAACAGGTCGCGCGCGTCGAAGAAGCGGCCGGCCGTCAGAGGCAGGCCGTACGTCGATGCGAAGTGGTCGTCGACGGTGCCCATCTGCGCGATCGCGTAACCGTTCGGCGGTCGCGGCTGGCCGAGCGCCGCGACGAACTCGTGGCTGCCCAGGCGCGCGCCCGGAATCGTGTTGCCGATCGTCGCCGCCTCGACGTCGGCTTCGGCGCGCAGCCGCTGGCCGAGACCGTCGACGAGCCGCGCCTGGCTTTCCGCGTCGGGATACTGGCTGGGAAACAGCGTGATGCTGGCGGTGAGGATGTGCGATGCGTCGGCCTGCGAGCCGACGTTCGTCGCGAGCATGCGGTTGAGGCCCCGGATGAACGTGCCGGCGCCGATCAGGAGGATCACGGTCAGCACGATTTCGACGACGACGACGCCCTTGGCGAGCCGCGCGAACGCACCGCCGCGCGAGCCTTTCGCACCGTCGCGCAGGTCGTCGTGCACGTCGGTGCGCGACGCGCGCCACGCGGGCGCCATGCCGACCAGCGCGGTGCTCGATACCGCCGCGACGAGCGCGAACAGGAACAGGCGCCAGTCGAGGCCCAGATGCACGAAGTAGGGCGGCGCCTTGCCGTTCGCGGCGAACACGTCGCGGATCCAGCTCGCGCCGAGCTGCTGTATCGCGAGCGCGACGACCGTCGCGCCGAGCGCCAGCAGCAGGCTTTCGAGCAGTTGCTCGCGCAACAGGCGGCCGCGGCTCGCGCCGAGCGCGCTGCGCACGGCGAGCTCGCGCTGGCGATCGAGCGTCTGGCCGAGCTGCAGGTTCGCGACGTTGGAACAGGCGAGGAGGAGCACCAGCACGCCGGCGGCGAACATCAGCCAGACGTAGCTGCGCGTGCGCTCGTTGACGAAGATCAGCGACAGCGGCTTCATCGTCAGTTCGCGGCCGGCACGCTGCCCCGCAAGATCGTTGCCGAGCGATTCGGCGAGGTTGTCGAGCGCCGCGCGCGCCTGCGACAGCGTCGCGCCCGGCGCCAGCCGCGCGACGACGTCGACGTCGAACGCATCGCCGGTGCGCAGCCGCGTCGGCAGCCACACCTGGCTGTCGGACGGAAACGCGAAGTCGCCGGGCAGCACGCCGACGACGCTCGCCGGCTCGCCGTTCACGCGTATCGCGCGTCCCACCACGTCTTGCGACGCGCCGAACACGTCGCGCCAGAGCCGCTCGCCGATGAGCACCGACAGCGCCGCGCCGGCGCGCATGTCCTCGGCGGAAAAATTGCGGCCGAGCAGCGGCTGCACGCCCAGGAGCGGCAGCATGTTCTGCGAGATCTCGCAGCCCGGATAGTGGCGCGCGCCGCGGTCGCTGACGAGATCGACGCCGGTTTCGTTGTAGATGCCGGTGAGTTCGAGCGTATCGAGCCGGCCGTCGATCGCCGCGTACTCGTCGCTGCTCATGTTGTCGACGCCGACGTTCTTGGGCTGCGCATAGCCGATCGCGACAAGTCGGTCGGCATGCGGAAACGGCATCGGCTCCAGGACCAGGCCGTTGACGAGTCCGAACAGGAACAGCACGGCGCCAAGCCCGACGCCGAGCACGGCGATCGAAAGCAGGCTGTAGCCGGGCTTGCGCGCAAGCCGGCGCCAGGTGTTTCGCAGTTCAAGCGGAAGCATTGCGGGAATCTCCGTCGGCGTGGCGGCTGCTGCGCGGGCGTTGTCGGCGTGCGCTCGGGCCGTTCATGCGCTCAGGCGCACGAGCTGGCCGGCTTCGCGCTCCTTTTCTTCCTCGCGCAATCGTTCGAGCGTTTCCTCGTCGACCACGCGGCCGTCGAACATGAAGACGCAGCGCTGCGCGAACTTCGCGTAGCGGGCGTCGTGCGTGACCATGCAGATCGTCGAACCGGCGCGATGCAGGTCGTTCAGGAGGCTGATCACCGCCTCGCCGTTGCGCGAATCGAGGTTGCCCGTCGGTTCGTCGGCGAGGAGGATCGACGGCTTGCCGACGAGCGCGCGCGCCACGGCGACGCGCTGCTGCTGGCCGCCCGACAACTGTGCGGGATAGTGCTTGAGCCGGTGCGCCATGCCGACCTGCTCGAGCACCTCGAGCACGCGCTCGCGCCGCTGCGTGCGACTCATCACGTGATCGCCGCCGCGGTAGGTGAGCGGCAGCTCGACGTTGTCGAAGACGGTGAGATCGCCGATCAGGTTGAACGCCTGGAACACGAAGCCGATCTCGCGGTTGCGTATGCGCGTGCGCTCGGTCGCGCCGAGATCGTGCACCTTGTGGCCGTTCAGGACGTACGTGCCGCCGGTGGGCGTGTCGAGGAGGCCCAGGATCGCGAGCAGCGTCGACTTGCCGCAGCCGGACGGCCCGGAGATCGACACGTACTCGCCCTTGTTGATATCGACGTGCACGCCCTCGAGCGCATGGGTTTCGATCTCCTCGGTGTAGAACACCTTGGAGATCGCATCGAGCCGAATCAGCGGTTGCGCGATATTGCTCATGAACGCGTGCTCCGTGGACGCTGCAGGGTGGACGAATCGACGCATCGCACGCGCCGCGACGGCGCGCGCGCGATGCCGTGGATCGACGTCGCGCGCGGTTGCGCGCCGAACGCGACGGCGGCGGTGCCGCCGGTCGGAAATTTTTGCGTTGTGGTCATCGCGCCGTTCATAGCAAACATTGTGCCTCAAGCCCAGGCCCGTAACGGCGGGTTGCGGACGTCCGGAACGCCGCCGTGGCGTCCGTTTCCGTACGAACGGCGTCCGCTTCCGAACGACCCTTCGCGACGAAGCGAGCAGCGGCGCGAGATGCGGCGTCCGATTAACTGTCCGATTTTGTCGCGACGCCCGTTCGATTAATTTTCTTTGTATCGAAATAAATGCCGGACCGCCTTGCCGCCCCGGCGCGCATGGTGACGCAGCCTGCGCGACGAAGGTGTGTATCGGTTGCCAATAATCAAGAAATCACCCATTGACAATTGATGCGAAGTGGAAGCAAATAAATATGCGTTCTTCGCGACGCCCTTCGCGCAGCAGGCGAGCGGGGTCGGGCACGCAGGCAACAAACGCAAGTCGAACGCAGTGGCTGCCGGGGGGCGGGCACCTGCCTGACATCAACGATCCGTCGTACTCCGCCGCGCGGCGCACCGAATTTTTCGGCGCCTCGGCCTGGAGAAGTGTTGCCCGCGCCGGGCGACGCCGCGACGGTGAACAGCAGGGGGCTGGCAATGCACTCGAACTACCGCCGCGATTTCATCGATCTCGTTCGTCTCGTCGACGCCAGCGCCGCCGCGGATCCCGCGCGCATCGCGTTCACCTGGCTCGACTTTCCGACGCGCAACGGTCCGCGCGTCGAAGAAACTCTCGATCGGCGACGTGCGCGAACGCGCCGCCGCGCTCGCGTCGCGACTGCGCGGCGCGCAGGGCGAACGCATGCTGCTGACGTTGCGGCCCGGCCTCGACTTCGTCGTCGCGTTTCTCGCGTGCCTGGAAGCCGGCGTCGTCGCGGTGCCGGTGCCCGTGCCGCGCCAGGGCCTGGGCGTCGAGCGCGTCGAGGCGATCCTGCGCGACAGCGGTGCGCGCTACGCGCTGTCCACGCGCGCCGCGATTGACACGATCTCGGCGCAGATCGGCGCGCCGGACCTGACGTGGATCGCGCTCGACGCCGACCCCGATGCCGAACCGCGGCCGCGCCTTCCGCCGCGCGCGTACGGCCGCGACGATCTGGCGCTCCTGCAGTACAGCTCGGGCTCCACCGGCGCGCCGAAGGGCGTGATGATCAGCCACGGCAACCTCCTGCACCAGGCCGACCTCCTGTTCGACGAAACCGGCGCGCGTCCCGGCGACGTCTGGGCCGCGTGGCTGCCGACGTACCACGACATGGGCCTCATCTCCGCCGTGGTCGCGCCGCTCGCCAAAGACCTGCATAGCGTCATGCTCGCGCCGGAGGCGTTCATCCTGCGTCCGTCGCGCTGGCTGCGCGCGCTCGGCGAATTCGGCGCGTCGTGCTGCGCGTCGCCGAACTTCGCGTACGAGCTGTGCGCGCGCAAGGTGGGCGACGACGAACTCGACGACGTCGACCTGTCGAGGCTGCGCTACGCGGTCAGCGGCGCCGAACCGGTGCGCGCCGCGACGATCGACCGCTTCGCGCAGCGCTTCGCGCGCTGGGGTTTCGCGCGCGACGCGTTCTATCCCGCCTATGGTCTCGCCGAGGCGACGCTGCTCGTCACGGGCCGCGGCGCCGACGTCGCCGTCGGCCACTACGACGGCGACACGCTCGCCGGCGGCTGCGTCGTCGTGCCGGTCGACGCGGCGCACGAACGTGCGACGGCGCTCGTCTCGTCCGGCGCGCCGCGCGGCGGCAACCGCGTGCGCATCGTCGATCCCGATACGCTAGCGGCGCTGCCGGAGCGGCAGATCGGCGAAATCTGGGTCGCCGGCGACGGCGTCGGCCTCGGCTACTGGGGCGCCGATGCCGAGCGCGCCGCCGCATTCGGCGCGCGCATCGACGGCGACGACGACGCGTACCTGCGTACCGGCGATCTCGGCTTTCTGCACGGCGGCGAGCTGTACGTGCGCGGCCGGTTGAAAGATCTCATCGTCATTCACGGCGCGAATCACTACGCGCCCGACATCGAACAGACCGTCGAGGCGAGCCACCCGTCGCTCGCGCCGTCGGGCGGCGCGGCGTTCGGCGTCGACATCGACGACGAAGAGCGCCTCGTCGTGGTCCACGAACTCGAGCGCGGACACGCAACGCCGGACGATGCCGAACTCGCGGCGCTCGCGGCGTCGATCCGCCACAACGTGACGCAGCGCCACCAGGTGTCGCCGTATGCCGTGGTGCTGCTCGCGGGCGGCCTGCCGAAAACGTCGAGCGGCAAGGTGCGCCGGGCCGAATGCCGAGCGCGCTGGCTCGCCGGCGCGTTCAAGCCGCTCGCGACGCTGCTGCAGACCGACGCGTCCGCGCCGGCGCCGGCCGACGACGATCCGGCCAGCCGCGCGATGCGCCGCCGCCTCGACTGCGAGCTGTGGCTGACGCGCCGCATCGCCGCGCGCCTGGGCATCGGCGAGGAGAGGCTCGGCCTCGACGATTCGCTGCGGCCGCTCACGCTCGACGGCGAGGCGACGACCGCGGTGCTGCAGGAGATCAAGGCCGAATACGGCCTGCTCGTGCCGTTCACCGTGTTCATGAACTATCCGACGATACGCGCGCTCGCCGAGCTCATCGACGAATCGATCGAACCCGAACGCGCCGACGCGCCGCTGCATGGCGGGCGCCTGAGCGCCGAAGAACTCGCGAACGTCAATGACGCGGCGCCGGCCGCCAACGACGAGCCGATCGCGATCATCGGCATGGCGTGCCGCTTCCCGGCTGCGGACGGGCCGCGCGAATTCTGGAAAAACCTGTGCGAAGGCGTCGACGCGGTCGACGACGTGCCGGCCGAACGCTGGGACGGCGACGCGCTGTACGATCCCAATCCGCTGGCGCTCGGCAAGATGAACACCAAGCGCGGCGGATTCCTGAAAAATGTAGAAATGTTCGATAATCGCTTTTTCGGCATCGTGGCGCGCGAAGCCGTGCGCATGGACCCCGCGCACCGGTTGCTGCTGGAGCTGAGCTGGGAAGTGTTCGAAGACGCCGGCATCCTGCCGCCGACGCTGTCCGGCGCGAATGTCGGCGTGTACATCGGCATTTCCGGCAGCGACTACGCGCAGCTGCAGTTCGGCGACGATACGTTGTCCGATCCGTATGCCGGCGTCGGCTGCGCGCTGACGAATTCGGCCAGCCGCATCTCGCACTTCCACAACCTGCGCGGTCCGGCGCTGGCGATCGATACGGCGTGCTCGTCGTCGCTGAGCGCCGTGCACCTCGGCTGCTCGGCGCTCAAGTCGGGCGAATGCGAACTCGTGATCGCCGGCGGCGTGAACATCATCCTCGCGCCGAACGTCACGATGTCGCTGAGCAAGGCCGGCATGATGGCGCCGGACGGCCGCTGCAAGACGTTCGACAAGAGCGCCGACGGCTACGTGCGCTCCGAAGGCGCCGGGCTCGTGCTGCTCAAGCCACTGGCGAAGGCGCTCGCCGACGGCGATCCGGTGTACGCCGTGATCCGCGGCTCTGCCTCGAACCAGGACGGCCGCAGCAGCGCGATTTCCGCCCCGAACGGCGAGGCGCAGCAGCGCGTGGTGCTCGCCGCGTGCACGCGCGCCGGCGTCCAGCCCGCGCAGCTCGACTACGTCGAAGCGCACGGCACCGGCACGGCGCTCGGCGATCCGATCGAGGTCAACGCGCTCGGCGAGGTGTTGAAAATCGGCGGCGACGATCAAAGCCGCTGCGCGATCGGCTCGGTCAAGACCAACATCGGCCACTGCGAATCGGCGGCCGGCACCGCGAGCCTGATCAAGGCCGCGCTCGTGCTGTCGCACAAGCAGATTCCGCCGAGCCTCAACTTCGAGGAAGCCAACCCGCTGATTCCGTTCCACGACTACGGCGTCTACGTGCAGCGCGAACTGGCGCCGCTGCCGGCGCGCGACCGCGCGCGGCTCGCCGGGGTCAACAGCTTCGGCATCGGCGGCACGAACGTGCACATCGTGCTCGAGGAGTTCGACGCAAACGCCGCGCCCGCGCCGCAAGCCGCGCCGCGTCTGCACACGCTGGTGCTGAGCGGCAAGAACGAAAAAGCGCTGAAGGCGAACGCGAAGGCGCTGGCCGACTATCTCACCGCGAACGTCGATACGGTGAATCTCACGGACGTCGCGCATACGCTCGCACGCCATCGCATGCACTTCGACTACCGCCTCGCCGCGGTCGGCGAGAGCGCGGCCGAAATCGCCGCGGCGATCGAATCGCACCTGCTCGTGACCTACCACGCCGACGTCGCGTCGGGCTTCCACGTGCCGCAGCCCGAAGAACCGATCGAAGCCGCGTTCGTGTTCGCGGGCCAAGGCTCGCAGTGGTGGGCGATGGGCCGCCAGCTGTACGAGACCGAACCCGTCTACCGCGCCGAAGTCGAGCGCTGCGACGCGGCCATGCGCCGGCATACCGGCTGGTCGCTGATCGACGTGCTGCTCGCCGACGAAGCCGATTCGCTGCTCGGCGAAACCGAATACGCGCAGCCCGCGTTCTTCGCGCTGCAGTGCGGCGTCGCGGCGATGCTCGCGTCGTGGGGCGTCAAGCCGCGCGCCGCGGTCGGCCACAGCTTCGGCGAGGTCGCAGCGGCGTACGTCGCCGGCGCGCTCGAATTCGAGGACGCGTGCCGCCTGATCGCGATCCGCGCGCGCCTGATGCAGCGCGCGAAGGGCAACGGGCGCATGGTCAGCGTCGAGATGCCGCGCGCGGCGCTCGCCGCCGAAATCGCGCCCTACGGCGACGCGCTGTCGATCGCGGCTTCCAACAGCCCCGGCACGACCGTCGTGTCGGGCACGCACGAGGCGCTCGACAAGCTGCTGTTCGACATCAAGCAGCGCGGCGTGTCGACGGTCGAACTCGGCCTCGACTACGCGTTCCACAGCGTGCAGATGGAACAGTCGGCGCTCGATCTCCAGGCCGCGCTGTCCGACCTCGTCGCGCGCGAGCCGCGCATCGCGCTGGCCTCGACCGTCAAGGGCGACTGGACGGAAGCGGGCGAGACGCTCGGCGCCGCCTACTGGGCCGACAACATCCGCAACGAAGTGCGCTTCGCCAGCGCGATCGAAGCGATGGGGCGCCGCGGCATTCGTCTGTTCGTCGAAATCGGCGCGAACCCGGTGCTGTCCGGGGCGATGTCGCGTACGCTCAAGGGCATCAGCGTCAAGGGCACGGTGCTGCCGTCGCTCGTGCGCGACGTCGACGATGCGCGCGCGCTGCGCCGCTGCGCCGGCGCGCTGCACGCGGCCGGCAGCCGCGTCGATTTCGACGCGCTCGCGCCGCGCGGCCGCTTCGTGCGCAACCTGCCCAAGTACGCGTGGGATCGCCAGCGCTACTGGCTCGACGCGCCGCATCACGAATCGCGCAAGCGCGTCAGCACGCATCCGCTCGTGACCATCCGCATGCCGGTCGCGCAGCCGACGTGGGTGTCGCGTCTCGACATCACGACCAATCCGTTCCTCGCGGCGCTGCGCGCCCGCGGACAGACGCGCCTCGGCAACGGCCTGTTCGTCGAACTCGCGTTCGAGGCGGTGGCCGGCGTCGCCGGCACCGGCGCGTTCGGGCGGCGCGAACTGTTCGGGCTGACGTTCGGCGCGCCGCTGCGCGACGTCGACGAAAACAACCTGCCGGCGCTGCAGACGAACGTCGCGACCGAGGGCGGCCGGCGCCGCGTGCGCGTGCTCGCCCAGGCCGACGAATCGCAGGGCCGTGCCGAATCGTGGCAGCCCGTGCTCGACGTCGTCGCGCTGACCGCCGGCGTCGCGCGCCGGCCCGAAAGCCCGCCGCTCGCCACGTTGCGCGCGCGCTTCGCGCAGACGTGGGGCGGGGCCGAAATCTACCGCAAGCTCGGCGAGGTCGGCATCGAGTACAACACGGCCGCGCAGGTCGCGACCGATGTGTCGATCGCCGACGGCGCGTGTCTTCTCGCCTTGCGCGTCGCCGACATGCTGCGCGCTGACGCCGGCCGCTACCACCTGCATCCGCTCGTGTTCGAAGCGATGGAGCAGGCGTGCCGCCTCGCCGCCGGCAGCGGCGCGGCGCACGCGGTGCTGCGCTGCGTGCGCCGCCTGCGCGTGTTCGGCCTCGCCGGCGACGCGGCCTACGCCTACGCGGTGCTGCGCGATGCCGACGCCGGCGATGTCGCGCGCGCCGACGTGTGGATCCTCGACGCCGAAGGCGAGGCGGTCGCGGTCGGCGAGGGCCTGTGCTTTGCCGACGCGCAAACCGAACAAAGCGACGAATACAGTATTCCGACCGACATCGACCGCTGGCGCTACGACGTCGAATGGGTGCCGTCGGCGCTGCCCGAGACGGCCGCGTCGAGCGAGGCGGGCCGCTGGCTCGTGTTCGCCGACGGCCGCGGCGCCGGCGACGCGCTCGCGCGCTTCCTCGGCGAGCAGGGCCACGAATGCGTCGTCGCGCGCGCCGGCGATGCGTATCGCCGCAGCGGGCTCGCGGCCGAACTGTCGCCGCAGGCCGGCCACGAGGACATCGAACGCCTGCTGCGCGAAACGTTCGTCGAACCGGGCATCGCGTGCCGCGGCGTCGTGCACCTTTGGAGCCTCGACGCGACGCCGATGCACGCGACCACGGCGGCGACGATCGCCGACGGCTACGCGGCCGGCGTCGTCAGCGCGATCGCGACGGTGCGGGCGCTCTCGTCGGTCGACCTTGCGAAGGCGCCGCGCCTGTGGCTCGTCACGGCCGGCGCGCAGCCGGTCGAAGACGACGGCGCGCCGCTCGAAGTCGCGCAGTCGCTCGTGTGGGGCTGCGCCAAGAGCGTCGTGCTCGAACACGCCGAACTGCGCTGCTGCCGCATCGACCTCGGCGCGCTCGCGAGCGTCGACGAAGTCGCCGCGCTGTGCCGCGAGGTGGCGGCCGACGCGCTCGACGACCAGATCGGCCTGCGCGGCGATCGCCGCTACATCGCGCGCCTGCGCTATCAGCTCGATCCCGCCCGCGACGGTTCCGCCGTCGCCGCCGCATCGCGCGCGCTGCGCTACGAATTCGCCGGCGAGCCGGCGTCGCTCGTCGCGATCGACCGCCGCCGCCGCGGCCCGGCCGCGGGCGAAGTCGAGATTCGCATCGATGTGGCCGCGCTGCCGGCGCTCGCCGTCCGTGAGCCGCGTACCGCGCAATGCGTCGGCCGCGTGCTGCGCGTGGGCGCCGACGTCGAAGGCATCGACGTCGGCCGGCGCGTGATCTGTCTCGACGCGGGCCCGCTCGACACGCATCGCGTGGTCGCCGCGGCGTCCGTCGCCGTGCTGCCCGACGCGCTCGCGCCGGAAGTCGCCGCGGCGTCGGCGCGCGCCTATCTCGAAGCCGTGTTCGCGCTGCGCGACATGGCCCACGTCGCCCATGGCGATCGCGTACTGCTGCGCCTCGGCGACGATCCCGCGCAGCTTGCGGCGGTGCGCGTCGCACGGTGGCTCGGCGCGCGCGTGTTCGTCGCGGCGCCGGCGTCGCTGCACGCGTCGCTCGCCGCGCTCAAGATCGCGCACGCGTTCGACGAAGCCGATCCGTCGGCATGGCTCGACGTGGCGAGCCTCACCGAAGGCCGCGGCGTCGATGCGCTCGTCAACTACGCGGGCGAGTTCGATACGTCGGCCTGCGCGAGCCTGCTGCGCGCGTTCGGCCGGTGCGTCGATCTTGCCGCCGCGGCCGATCCGGCCGAGCGCGGGCTGCGCGCGCCGCTGCCCGGCAACGCCTCGTACCTCGCACCGGACGTCGCGTGCTTCCTGCGCGAGCGGCCGGAGGAGGCCCGCGCGCTGCTCGACGAAGTCGCGACACGCCTGGCCGACGGTACGTTCGCGCCGGTCGAGCGCGAGACGGTCGATCTCGACGGCTACGCCGATGCCGCCTACGGCAGCGGCGCCGACGTCGTGCTGCGGTTCGCGGCCGATGCCCACGACGGCGCGGCGAGCGGTCCGTATCGCGACGATGCGACGTATCTGATCACCGGCGGCCTCGGCGGCCTGGGCCTGTACATCGCGCGCCGCCTCGTGCGCGACGGCGCGAAGCATCTGGTGCTGGTCGGCCGGCGCGCGCCGGGCCTCGCCGCGCTCGATACGATCGCCGAGATCTCGCAAGGCGGCGCGAACTGCGTCGTCAAGTCGGTCGACATGGCCGACGCCGACGCCGTGCGGCAGATGCTGGCCGACATCCGCGCGACGATGCCGCCGCTCGCCGGCGTCATCCACGCCGCGGGCATCCTCGACAACGGACTGATCGTGCAGATGGACGCGCGCCAGACGACGTCGGTGATGCCGGCGAAGGTCGACGGCGCGTGGAACCTGCACACGCACACCGTCGACGACGCGCTCGATTTCTTCGTGATGTTCTCCTCGCTCGCGTCGTTCATCGGTTCGCCCGGACAGTCGAACTACGCCGCGGCGAACGCGTTTCTCGAAGCGCTCGCCGAGCATCGCCGCCGCAGCGGCCAGCCGGGTCTCGCGATCGCGTGGGGGCCGTGGGCCGAAGCGGGCATGGCGGCCGACGTGCACAACCTGCAGCGCCTCGCGCAGCACGGCATGGGCATGATCCTGCCCGAGCCGGGCCTCGACCTGCTCGAAGACCTCGTCGCCGGCCGCGTCGGCGGTGCGGTCGGCGCGCTGCCGATGAACTGGGCGGCGTGGGGCAAGACGCGCGGCTACGCGGGACAAACGCCGTATTTCGCCGGTCTCGTGCCGCAGCAGTCGCTGCACGCGGGCGGCGGCGGCAAGATCACCGCGGCGTCGCTCGCCGGAAAACCGGTGCAGGCAAGCCTCGACCTTCTGCACGGCGCGATCCTGCGCGCGGTGTGCCAGTCGCTGATGCTCGATGCCGACGGCGTCGATCTCGACGTGCCGCTGACCGCGATCGGCCTCGACTCGATCGTATCGCTCGAACTGAAGGACCGCATCGAGTCGACGATCGACGTCGTCGTGCGCACGAACGCGCTCGTCGCCGGCAAGAGCATCCGCAGCCTCGCGCAGCAGTTCTTCGACGACCTCACGGCGAACGCGGCGGCCGCCGCGGCACCGCCGGCGGCCGTGGCGCAAGCGCCGGGCGCGGAACTCCTCGAACGGCTCGACGACCTGTCGCAAGCCGAGATCGAGGCCATGCTCGCCGAACTCTCCGACGGCGCGCCGGCGAATGCCGCAACGGCCGACGAGCGCGAGCCGCGTCCGACCTGATGCACGAACGGCGGCCCTTCGCGGCCGCCGCCTCCGACCGATTCGAGGATGCGCCCATGCGCCTGATCTTGCTGTTGATGAGAAAGTCCGCGTTGCTGCTGCTGCTGTCCATTTTCGCCGGCGTCGCCGCGGGCGCGGCGGGTTCGGCCGTGCTTGCGCTCGTGAACGAGGCGCTGCGCACGATCGACAAGCCCGATCCGCGCATCGGCTGGATCTTCCTCGCGCTCGCCGGCACCGCGATGGTGTGCAAGCTCGCGGCCAAGCTGATGCTGGTGCGCGCGTCCACGCGCACCGTGCGCGACATGCGCCTGACGCTGTGCCGGCAGATACTCGAAGCGCCGCTGCGCAACGTCGAGAAGAAAGGGTCGGGCGGCCTCATGGGCGCGCTGACCGAAGACGTGCACCGCGTCGCCGAGGCGTTGATCGCGCTGCCCGAGCAGTGCGCCAACGCGACGATCGCGCTCGCGTGCTTCGGCTATCTGTTCTGGCTGTCGTGGCCGCTCGCGCTCGTCTACGTCGGCATCTTCGCGGTCGGCATCGTCGTCTACAAGCTCGTCGCGCGCCACGCCAAGCCGTCGATGAACGCCGCGCGCCAGACATGGGACCAGCTGATCGAGCACTACACGGGGCTCGTCAACGGCAACAAGGAGCTCAAGCTGCACCGCCGCCGCCGCGACGCGTTCACGCGCATCGAACTCGAGCCCACGGCGAACGCGATGATGAACCACTCGTGGCGCTGGAACTGGATCCTCGCGGTCGCCAACGCGCATACGCAGATGATCTTCTTCGCGCTGCTCGGCATGGCGCTGTTCATCGCGCCGAACTTCGCCGCGATCGACAAGCACGTGCTGTCGGGATTCATCCTGATGTCGCTGTACATGGGCGGGCCGATCTCGAGCCTCGTCGGCGCGATACCGCAGTTCAACCTGGCCGAGGTGTCGCTCAAGAAGCTCAAGTCGCTCGGCCTGTCGCTGGCCGAAGCCGCGCGGCGCGACGTGAAACCGTACGACGCCGACGTCGAAACGCGTCGTCCCGCGTTTCGCGACCTCGAGCTGCGCGCGCTCGAATACGCGTACGACGACGCCGGTGGGTCGACGTTCCGGCTCGGTCCGGTCGATCTCAAACTGCGCGCCGGCGAACTGACGTACGTGATCGGCGGCAACGGCAGCGGCAAGAGCAGCTTCGCGCGCGTCGTCACCGGCCTCTATCCGCAGGACGCCGGCGCGCTGCTCTTCAACGGCGTGGAAATCGACGATGCGAACCGCGACGACTACCGCCAGAACTTTTCGGTTATTTTTTCCGATTACCACTTGTTCCGAACGCTGTACGGCATGACGTCGGCCGAATTCGTCACGCACGCGGGCCGGATCCTCGGCCAGCTCGGGCTGTCCGAGAAGGTGGGCGTGGAGGACGGCAAGCTGTCGACGGTCGATCTGTCGGCGGGCCAGCGCAAGCGCCTGGCGCTGCTGACCGCATTTCTCGAAAACCGCGAGATCTATCTCTTCGACGAATGGGCCGCCGACCAGGACCCGTCGTTCAAGCGCGTGTTCTATCACGAGATCGTTCCGCAGCTCAAAGCGCGCGGCAAGACCGTGATCGTCATCAGCCACGACAACCACTACTTCGAACTGGCCGACCGCATCGTGCGCTTCGAAGACGGCAAGGTGGTTGAAGATCGTTACGTCAATTCACCGTCGTCCGTCCGGCTGCCGGCCGAAGCGGCGGAACCGGTCGCGGTGTAACGCCCGCAGCGCGGGGCAACGGGGGAGGGGAAGATGCAGTCGATCCATCGGCAAGGGCGCGCGCTGCGCGTGATCCGTCGCGCTCCCGGCGCGCGCGTGCGGCTGTTCTGCTTTCCGTACGCGGGTTCGGGGCCGTCGATCTTCAACGACTGGCCGGCGCTGATGTCCGACGCGGTCGAGCTCGTCGGCGTCGTCTATCCCGGCCGCGAGTGCCGGGCCGGCGAGCCGCTCTCGCGCGACCTGGGCGAACTCGCGCAGACGCTCGTCGACGAGATCGCCGAACGCGACGACCTGCCGTTCGCGTTCTTCGGACACAGCATGGGCGCGTACGTCGGCTTCGAAGTGGCGCGCCGCCTGGCGCCGCGCGCGCAGCGACCGCAGCATCTGTTTCTGTCGGCGGCCGGCGCGCCGCACCTGCCCGAGCCGTGCCGCATCCACGATCTGCCGAGCCGCGAATTCTTCAAGGCGCTGGTGCGCCTCAACGGGTTTCCGGCCGAGGTGCTCAAGGAGACCGAACTCGTGCGCTACGCGCTGCCGATCCTGCGCGCCGACTTCACCGCGTGCGAAACCTATCGCTTTCGCGCCGACGCACCGAGCCGCTGCCCGATGACCGTGTTCGGCGGCAGCCACGACATCCGCGTCGACCGCCATCGCCTGGAAGCGTGGCGGCAGCTCGCGTCGCTGTCGTTCTCGCTGCGCGTTTTCGACGGCGGGCATTTCTACCTGCGCGAGCGCAAGGCCGAGCTCATCGGCTGCATGCGGCCGGAACTTGCGCGCCTGGGCCAGGGACGCGAGGTCGCATGAACGCACGCAGGACGCTCGAAGGCCTGTCCGAAGACGCCCGGCGCGAGCTCATCGCCGGGCTGCTCAAGGCGCGCGAACGCAAGTCGGGATCGTGGCCGCTGTCGCCCGCGCAGATCGGCATGTGGCTGCAGCAGAACCTCGCGCCCGACAACACCGCCTACAACATGCCGCTCGCGTTCTGCCTGCACGGCCGGCTGCCCGACGCGCGCGCGCTGATCGCGCGTATGCTCGCCGACGTCGTCGCGCGCCATCCGGCGCTGCGCACGGTGTTCGAGGCCGGCGACGCCGAACCGGCGCAGCGCGTGCTCGATGCCGTCGACGTCGATCTGCCGATGCACGACATCGGCGAGGCCGGCGCAAACTGGCAGGCCGTCGCGCTCGCGCGCTGCGGCGAGCAGGCGTCGCGCGCGTTCGATCTCGCCGCGGGGCCGCTGTTTCGCTTCAGCCTGCTGCGCGTCTCGGACGAGCTGCACGTGCTGGTCGCGACGTTCCACCACATCGTCATGGACGGCTGGTCGATCGGCGTGTTCCTCAAGGATTTCGCGAAGTCGTTCGTCGTGCACGGCCGCGGTCGCACGGTCGACTTCGACCCGCTGCCCGTCACCTACCGCGACTACGTCGAGCGCATGCGCACGCCCGCGGCGCGCGCCGCGGCGGCCGGTCACGTCGACTACTGGAAGCGCCGCCTCGAGGGCGCGCCGGCCGCGTTGAACCTGCCGGTGCAGTTCAGGCGCACGGCGAATGCCGCGTTTCGCGGCGCGCTGCACGGCTTTCGGATTCCGCTGGAGGTGTCGCGGCGCCTGACCGCGCTCGGCAACCTGCACGGCGCGACCGGCTTCATGACGATGCTCGCGACGTTCTACGCGCTGCTCGCGCGGATCTGCGACGCCTCGGACATCGTGCTCGGCGTCAGCACGTCCAATCGCGACGACAAGGACTACCGCAACATGCTGGGGCTGTTCTCCGACGTGCTGCCGATGCGCGCGCGATGCGATCGCGGCGGCAGCTTCGTCGACCTCCTGCGGCACGTGCGCGAAAACTGCCTGGCCGACTACGAGCATTCCGCGACGTCGCTGACGACGATCATCGAACACGTACGTCCCGCGCGCGGCAGCGATCGGGGCCTGCCGTTCCAGGCCGGCTTCGATTTCCAGAACACGCCGTGGCCGGCGCTGGTACTCGACCTCGTGACGCTGCTGCCCGGCGACGCGGGCTCGGCCAAGCTCGACCTCAACTTCAACCTCAGCAAGGAACAGGACCGCCTCGTCGGTTCGTTCGAATACGACACCGATCTGTTTTCCGAAGGCGCGATCAGGAACATCGAGGCGCGCTACCAGATGCTGCTCAAGCGCATCGTCGAGCGGCCGGCGCAGGCGCTCGACACGCTCGATCTGCTCGACGCCGACGAGAAACATCGCATCGTCCACGAGTGGAATGTGCCGGCCGTCGCGGTCGAGGGCGCCGGTGCGAGCGCGAGCGTGCTCGATCTGATCGACGCGCGCAGTCGCAGCCATCCCGGGCACTGCGCGCTCGACGACGCGGGCGAACGCGTCGACTACGCGACGCTCGCGCGGCGTACCGACGCGCTGGCGCGGCGGCTCGCCGCGCGCGGCATCGGCCGCGGCGACCGCGTGGGCCTGTACTTTTCGCGCGGGGCGGCGTACGTCGTCGCGCTGATCGGCGTGATGAAGGCCGGCGCGACCTACGTGCCGCTCGATCCCGCGCTCAACGACGCGCGCCTCGACGACATGGTCGACGCGGCGTCGGTCGCCACGGTGCTGACGACACGCTCGCTCGCATCGCGCTGGCCGGTCGCGCGGCCCGTTTCGCTCGTCGCGATCGAAGACGCGCTCGCCGAAGCGACCGACGGCGCGATGCCGCCGGCACCGCGCGCCGGCGACGTCGCCTACATCGTCTACACATCGGGCACGTCGGGTCGGCCCAAGGGCGTGCTGATCAGCCACGGCGCGCTGCTCGCGTTCGTCCGCGGCGCATCGACCGTGTTCAACCTGCGCAGCAACGATCGCGTGCTGCAGTTCGCATCGATCGGTTTCGACACGAGCGCCGAGGAAATCTTTCCGGCGCTCGCGAGCGGCGCGTGCCTCGCGTTCGCCGACGCGAACGCCGCGGGATCCGCGCAGCGCTTTCTCGAAGAGGCCGAACGGCGCGACATCAGCGTGCTGAACCTGCCGACCGCGCTGTGGCACGAGGTGGTCGACGCGCTGCAGCCGCCCGTCGCGGCACGGCTGCCGACCGCGGCGCGCCTCGTGGTCATCGGCGGCGAGGCGGCGCTGCCGTCGGCGCTCGCGCGCTGGCACGAGGCCGCGGGCGACGCGGTACGCCTCGTCAACACGTACGGCCCGACCGAAACCACGGTCAGCGTGACCGCCGCCGAACTCGAGCGGCTGCCCGATCCGCAGCGGCGCCTGTCGCTGCCGATCGGCCGTCCGTATCCCGGCGTGCGCGCGTACGTGCTCGACGCGCACGGGCAGCCGGTCGCGCCGGGTCTGTACGGCGAACTCTTCATCGGCGGCCCGAGCGTCGCGCTCGGCTACGACGGCGCGCCCGAACTCACCGCGCAGCGCTTCGTCGCCGATCCGTTCGACGGCCGGCCCGACGCGCGCATGTATCGCACCGGCGACTTCGTACGCTGGCTCGACGACGGCTCGCTCGAATTCGCCGGCCGTCGCGACGGGCAGGTGAAGCTCGCGGGCCACCGCATCGAACTGGCGGAAATCGAAGGCGCGCTGCTGCGCCATGCCGACGTCGCTCAGGCAGCCGTCGTCGTGCAGGGCGACGAAACGACGCGCCGGCTCGCCGCGTTCGTCGTCGCCCGCCCGGTCGCGTCGCTCGATGCCGCCGCGGTGCGAGAGTGGCTGCGCACGCGCCTGCCGGCACCGATGCAGCCGTCGGTCGTCGCGCTGCTGCCGCACTTGCCGGTGACGGTGAACGGCAAGATCGACCGCGCCGCGCTCGCCGCGCGCGACGACGGCGCCGCGTCGTCGTCGGCCGCCCCGCTCGATCCGGAGCAGGCGCTGCTCGCGGCCGTGTGGGCGCAGGTGCTCGGCGTGCCGAACGTCGGCGCGCACGACAATTTCTTCGATCTGGGCGGCCACTCGCTGCTCTTGATCCGCCTGCTGTCGCGCGTGCGGCGCGTGTTCGGCGTCGACGTCACGCTCGCGCAGGCGTTCGACGCGCCGACGGTCGCGCGTCTTGCGCGCACGATCGCGTCGATCCGCGACGCCGACGGCGGCGTGCACGCCGAGCCGATCGCCGCGCAACCGCGGCCGGCCGGCGCCGACGCGCGCTTCCCGCTGTCGTTCGAGCAGGAGCGGCTGTGGTTTCTGTATCGGCTCGACCCGGCGTCGTCGGCGTACAACAGCCCGAGCGCGCTGCGCATCGCCGGTGCGTTCGATCTCGACGCGCTGCAGGCGAGCATCGACGCGCTCGTCGCGCGCCACGAGATTCTGCGCACGGCGTTCGTCGACGACGACGGCGAACCGCAGCAGATCGTGTGCGCGCAGCGGCCGGTGCGCGTCGTCGCGCACGATCTGCGCGAACTCGATCACGCGCGGCGCGAGGAACGACTGCACGTACTGATCGCGCACGACGCCGCGCAGCCGTTCGACCTGCGCCATGGCCCCGTGCTGCGCGTCGGCGCCGTGCGCTGTGCCGATGACGACACCGTGCTGCTGTTCAACTGGCACCACATCGTGACCGACGCGTGGTCGTTGACGGTGCTCGTGCGCGAGCTGTCGGCGGGCTACGCCGCGTTCGCCGCCGGCCGCGAACCGGCACCGGCGCCGCTGCCGATCCAGTTCGGCGACTACGCGCACTGGCAGCGCCGGCAGGCAGCCGGGGCCGCGTACGAGAACTCGGTGGCCTACTGGCGCGAGCGGCTGCGCGACGCGCCCGAACCGATCGAGTTCGCGCCGCGGCGCCACGGCGCACGTACCGGTACGGCGCGCGCCGGCCGTGTCGAGCGCCGCTACGACGCGGCGCTGCGCGACGGCCTCGTGCGCGTGGCGCGCGGTCGCGACGCGACGCTGTTCATCGTCTGTCTCGCCGCGTTCCAGTGGCTCCTCGCGCGCTGCGGCGGCCGTACCGACATCGCGGTCGGCACGCCGATTTCGGGCCGCTCGCACGAAGCGCTCGAACCGTTGATCGGCTTCTTCGTCAACACCGTGGTCGTGCGCTGCGAGCTCGCCGGTGCCGTGCGCTTCGCCGACGCGCTCGAGATCGTGCGCACCGCGGCGCTCGGCGCCTACGCGCACCGCCACGTGCCGTTCGACCGCGTCGTGCGCGACCTGCGCGACGGCGGCGCCGGACCGTCGGCGTTCGACGTCAGCTTCGTGCTCGAAAACGCCGACGAGCTGCCGGCCGCGTTTCCGGGCGCGCGTGTCGACGCGCTGCCGCGCGGCGCGCAGGACGCGAAGTTCCGCCTGTCGCTGAGCCTGCGCGAAGACGCCGGCGGCATCGCCTGCGAATGGGAGTACCCCGCCGATGAATACGACGCGGACGCGATCGAGCGACTCGCCGACCGGTATGCCGTGCTGCTGCGCGGCGTCGCGCACGACGCCGACGCGGTGCCGTCGATGACGAGCGCCGAAGAGCAAAAGACCATTGTGGACGAGTGGAGCGACGGCGGCGCCGCGCCGATCGAGCCGATCTGCCTGCACGCGCGCGTCGAACGGCAGGCGCGCTTGACGCCCGACGCGCCGGCGCTCGTCTGCGAGAGCACGGTGCTGACCTACGCACAGCTCGATGCGCGCGCCGAACGGCTCGCGCGGCACCTGCATCGCGGCGGCGTGGGTCCGGACGTGCTGGTCGGCGTCTGCGCGGCGCGGTCGGCCGATCTCGCGGTCGCGCTGCTCGCGGTGTGGAAGGCGGGCGGCGCGTACGTCGCGCTCGATCCGGTGCAGCCGCCCGCACGGCTTGCGCAGTTGCTCGACGATGCCGGCGCGCCGTGGCTGATCGGCGATCGCGTATCGATCGAATCGTTCGCCGGCGACGCGCGGACGTTCGCGCTCGAAGACCTCGACGCGCTGCCGGACGGCGAGGCGTTCGCCGAGACCGTGACGCCGTCGAACCTCGCCTACGTGATCTTCACGTCGGGTTCGACCGGCCGGCCGAAAGGCGTGCTGATCGAACACCGCCACGCGGTGAATCTCGCGCAGGATCTGCGCGCGCGGCTGGCCGATCTCGGCGTGCCGCCCGACGGCCGCTGGGCGTGGAATGCCTCGTTCGCGTTCGACGCGTCGCTGCAGGCGCTGCTCGCGTGGGGCGACGGCGCGTGCCTGCACCTGCTGTCGGCGGACACGCGGCGCGATCCGGCGCTGCTGCTCGATTACCTCAAGACTCACCGCATCGACGTGCTCGATGCGACGCCGCTGCAGATCGAGAGTCTGCTGCAACGCGCCGGCGACGACACCGATCTGCCGGTGCTCGTGATCGGCGGCGAGGCGATCGGCGTGGATCTGTGGCAGCGCATCGCGGCATTGCCGCGCGGTGCACTGAACGTCTACGGCCCGACCGAGACGACGGTGGACGCGACCTGCGCGCGCATCGAAGGCACACGCCCGACGATCGGCCGGCCGCTCGCGAACGTGCGCTGCTACGTGCTCGACGCGCACGGCGCGGTGCAGCCCGAAGGCGTGCCGGGCGAGCTGTGCATCGCCGGTGCCGGCGTCGCGCGCGGGTATTTGAACCGGCCCGAACTCACGGCCGAGCGCTTCGTCGAGATCGACGTGGCCGGCCGCACCGAACGCGTCTACCGCACCGGCGACATCGCGCGCTGGATCGACGGGCAGCTCGACTATCTCGGCCGCCGCGACGGGCAGGTGAAGATTCGCGGCTACCGCATCGAAGTGGAAGAAGTCGCGCAGCAGCTGCGGCGCCTGCACGGCGTGGCGGCCGCCGTCGTCACGATGCGCAACGACAGCCTCGTGGGCTACGTCGTCGCGCTGACGGTCGCGTCGGACGAATGGCTCGACGCGCTCGGCGCGCAGCTGCGCACCGTGCTGCCCGAGTACATGGTGCCCTCGCACCTCGTGGCGCTCGACGCGCTGCCGACCACCGCGAACGGCAAGCTCGATCATGCCGCGCTGCCGGCGCCCGATACGAGCGACACGCGGCGGCCGTACGTCGCGCCGGCGAGCGACACCGAAAAGGCGCTCGCCGCGATCTGGGCCGAACTTTTCCACATCGACGCATCGAGCGTGAGCGCCGCGGCGAACTTCTTCGCGCTCGGCGGCCATTCGCTGCTGCTGATGCGCATGATCAGCGCGATCCGCCACGCGCTCGACGTCGACGTGCCGCTCAAGGCGCTGTTCGACGCGGCCGACCTGCGCGCCTGCGCCGATGTCGTCGACGCGATGCGCCGCGAATCGGCGCTCGCCGACGAATCGCTCGAGGAGATGCAGTGGTGAGTACCGAGGCCATCGCCGCCACGCTGCGCGCCGCGGCCGACCGCGGCATCCGCTTCCACGTCGAGGACGGTGCGCTGCGCACGCGCGCGCCGAAGGGCGCGATCGACGCCGAACTCGCCGCGTTCATCGGCGCGAACAAGGCCGGCATCGTCGCGCTGCTCGCGCAGACCGCGGCAGCCGGCCACCGCCGCGGTCCGACGCCGCGCGCGCGCGGCGCGGCCGGCGATCCGCTGTCGCTCGCGCAGGAGCGTTTCTGGTTCATCGACCGGCTGACCGGCGACGGCGCGCAGTACAACATGCCGATCGCGCTGCGAATCCGGGGCGACTTCAAGGCCGATGTCGCCGAACAGGCGCTGCAGCGCATCGTCGAGCGGCACGGCCCGCTGCACAGCGTCATCGTCGACGACCCGGCGCTGGGCCTGCTGCAGCGCGCGCGCGACGACGTGCGCTTCGCGCTCGAGCGCGTCGACGTCGCCGATCTGGCGCCCGACGCGCAGGAGGCGCGCATCCGCGAATGCATGCTCGCGAACGCGCACCGCGCGTTCGACCTCGCGCGCGACCTGATGTTGCGCGGCACGTTCATCCGCGTCGGTGACCGCGACAGCGTGCTGCTGCTGTGCACGCCGCACATCGCGTCCGACGGCTGGTCGTTTCTCGTCATGGAGAAGGAATTCGTCGCGTGGTACGGCGCGATCGAACACGGCCGGCCCGCGCCGTTCGGGCCGCTCGCGGTCACCTACGCCGACTACGCGCAATGGCAGCGCGAGCGCCTGCGCGAACCGTCGGTCGAGCGCCAGCTCGCCTGGTGGGAAGACCGGCTGCGCGACGCGCCGGCCGCGCACGGCCTGCCGCTCGACCGGCCGCGCGCCGCCGATCTGCCGCATCGCGCCGGCTGGCACGACTTCCGCGTCGAACGCGCGCTGTACGCGGACCTCAAGCGCCTCGCGCTCGAGCGCGGCAGCACGCTGTTCATGGTGCTGCACGCGGCGTTCGCGCTGCTGCTGTCGCGGCATTCGGGCAGCGACGACATCGTCGTCGGCACGCCGGTGCTCAACCGGCTCGAACGCGAACTCGAACCGCTGATCGGCTGCTTCGTCAACACGCTGGCGCTGCGCGTCGACTGCGACGCGGCGCAGACGTTCACCGAGCTGCTGCAACAGGTGAAGGCCGTCAATCTCGACGCGCAGGCGAACCAGGAAATCACGTTCGGCCAGGTGGTCGAGCGCGTGCGCCCGGCGCGCAGCCTGCTGCACACGCCGGTGTTCCAGATCATGTTCAGCATGGGCATGCCGAAGGAGGCGGCCCATCGCAAGGCCGACGGCCCGCAGCTCACGCCGCTCAAGTACGAAGGCGCGACGGCGAAGTTCGAGATCAGCTTCTACGCGCAGGAACACGAAGGCGACCTGCAGTTCGGCGTGGAATACGACGCCGATCTTTTCGACGCCGCGACGATCGTGCGCATGTTCGCGCAGTGGCAGCGCCTCTTGCGCGCGATCGCCGCGGACCCCGTACGGCCGCTGTCGCACTATGCGCTGCTCGACGCCGCCGAACAGAAATCCGTCGTGGACGCGTGGTGCGACGGCGGTACGGCGCCGGTCGAGGCGATCTGCCTCGGCGCGCGCTTCGAGCGCCAGGCGCGATTGACGCCCGACGCGCCGGCGTTCGTCTGCGACGGCACGGTGCTGACCTATGCGCAACTCGACGCGCGCGCCGAGCGGCTCGCGCGGCACCTGCATCGCGGCGGCGTGGGGCCGGACGTGCCCGTCGGCCTTTGCGCCGAACGCTCGATCGGCCTCGGCGTCGCGATACTCGCGGTGTGGAAGGCCGGCGGCGCTTACGTCGCGCTCGATCCGGCGCAGCCGCCGGCGCGCCTCGCGCAGTTGCTCGACGATGCCGGCGCCCCGTGGCTGATCGGCGATCGCGCGGCGATCGAATCGTTCGCCGGCGACGCGCGGACGTTCGCGCTCGAAGACCTCGACGCGCTGCCGGACGGCGAGGCGTTCACCGCGACGGTGACGCCGTCGAACCTCGCGTACGTGATCTTCACGTCGGGTTCGACCGGCCGGCCGAAAGGCGTGCTGATCGAACATCGCCACGCGGTGAATCTCGCGCAGAACCTGCGCACGCTGCTGGCCGGCAGCGGCGTGCCCGGCGACTGCCGCTGGGCGTGGAACGCCTCGTTCGCATTCGACGCGTCGCTCAAGGCGTTGCTCGCCTGGGGCGACGGCGCGTGCCTGCACCTGCTGTCGGCCGACACGCGGCGCGATCCGACGCTGCTGCTCGACTACCTCAAGACTCACCGCATCGACGTGCTCGATGCGACGCCGCTGCAGATCGAGAGTCTGCTGCAACGCGCCGGCGACGACACCGATCTGCCGGTGCTCGTGATCGGCGGCGAGGCGATCGGCGTCGATCTGTGGCAGCGCATCGCGGCGCTGCCGCGGGTTTCGCTCAACGTCTACGGTCCGACCGAGGCGACGGTCGATGCGACGTGCGCGCGCATCGAGGGCACGCGCCCGACGATCGGCCGGCCGCTCGTGAACGTGCGCTGCTACGTGCTCGACGCGCACGGCGCGGTGCAGCCCGAGGGCGTGCCGGGCGAGCTGTGCATCGCCGGCGCCGGCGTCGGACGCGGCTATCTCAACCGGCCCGAACTCACGGCCGAGCGGTTCGTCGAGATCGACGTGGCCGGCCGTACCGAACGCGTCTACCGCACCGGCGACATCGCGCGCTGGATCGGCGGGCAGCTCGACTATCTCGGCCGTCGCGACGGGCAGGTGAAGATTCGCGGGTTCCGCATCGAAACCGAAGAAGTGGCGCACCCGCTGCGCGGCATGAGCGGCGTCGCCGCCGCGGTCGTCGTCGCGCGCAACGAGCGCCTGGTCGGCTACGTCGTGCCGGACGCGCCGGCGACGGCGGCGCCGCCGTGGCTCGATCGGCTGAGCGCGCAATTGCGCACGCTGCTGCCCGAATACATGGTGCCGTCGCAGCTCGTCGCGCTCGATGCGCTGCCGGTCACCGCGAACGGCAAGCTCGACCACGCCGCGCTGCCGGCCCCGGACACGACCGACGCGCGCTGCCCGTACGTCGCGCCGGCGAGCGATACCGAAAAGGCGCTCGCCGCGATCTGGGCCGAACTTTTCCACATCGACGCATCGAGCGTGAGCGCCGCGGCGAACTTCTTCGCGCTCGGCGGCCATTCGCTGCTGCTGATGCGCATGATCAGCGCGATACGCCACGCGCTCGGGGTCGACGTGCCGGTGAAGTCGCTGTTCGACGCGGCCGACCTGCGCGCGAGCGCCGCGGTCGTCGATCGGATCGGCGCCGCGTCGACGCCGCGCGCAAGGCTCGTCGCGCGGACGCGCGAGCGACCCGAGTGCGCGCTGTCGCTCGCGCAGGAACGCTTCTGGTTCGTCGACCGCCTGACCGGCGACGGCGCGCAGTACAACATTCCGACCGCGCTGCGGGTCGCCGGCGATTTCGATGCCGACATCGCCGAGCGCGCGCTGCAGCGCATCGTCGAGCGGCATGCGCCGCTGCATAGCGTCGTCGTCGACGATCCCGCACGCGGACTGGTGCAGCGTCCGCGCGGCGACACGCGCTTCGCGCTCGCGCGCGAGGATCTTGCCGATCTGCCGGACGACGCGCGGCACGCGCGCGTGCAGGCGGCGCTGCGTGCGAACGCCGACGCGCCGTTCGATCTTGCGAGCGACCTGATGCTGCGCGGCACATGGCTGCGCCTGTCGGCGCGCGACGGCGTGCTGCTCCTGTGCACGCCGCACATCGCCGCCGACGGCTGGTCGCTGCGCGTGATGCAGCACGAGTTCGCCGCGGCGTATCAGGCGATGCGCCGCGGCGCGCCCGATCCGCTCGCGCCGCTGCGCGTCGTCTACGCCGACTATGTCGACTGGCAGCGCGAGCGGCAGCGCGAACCCGACGCGCAGGGCCGGCTCGACAAGTGGGTCCGCCGGTTGAGCGGCCTGCCGGCCGTGCATGGCCTGCCGCTCGACCGTCCGCGCGCCCAGGGCGGCGCGCACCGCGCCGGCTGGCACGAGTTCGGCGCCGACCGCGCGCTGTACGCCGATCTGAGGCGCCTCGCGCTCGAGCACGGCTGCACGTTGTTCATGGTGCTGCACGCCGCGTTCGCGTGGCTGCTGTCGCGGCATTCGGGCAGCGACGACATCGTCGTCGGCACGCCGGTGATGAACCGTCTGGAGCGCGAGCTCGAACCGCTGATCGGCTGCTTCGTCAACACGCTGGCGCTGCGCGTCGACTGCGGCGCGGCGCAGACGTTCGCCGAGCTGCTGGGCCAGGTGAAGGCGGTCAATCTCGACGCGCAGGCGAACCAGGAAACCCCGTTCGAACAGATCGTCGAACGCCTGCGGCCCGAGCGCAACGTGCTGCACGCGCCGCTGTTCCAGATCATGTTCAGCATGGGTCTGACGTCGCGGCCGGCCGATGCGTGGCGTCCCGACGGCCTCGAGTTTTCGCCGATCGATCATCCGAACGCGCGCGCGAAGTTCGAACTGAGCCTGTTCGCGCAGGAGTCCGGCGACGATCTGCGGTTCGGTGTCGAATACGACGCCGACCTCTTCGATGCCGGGACGATCGCGCGGATGTTCGCGCAGTGGCAGCGGCTCTTGCATGCGATCGCCGCGGATGCCGCGCGGCCGCTGTCGCGCTACGCGCTGCTCGATGCGAATGAGCAGCAGCGCATCGTGGACGAGTGGAGCGACGGCGGCGCCGCGCCGATCGAGCCGATCTGCCTGCACGCGCGCGTCGAACGGCAGGCGCGCTTGACGCCCGACGCGCCGGCGCTCGTCTGCGAGGGCACGGTGCTGACCTACGCGCAGCTCGACGCACGGGCCGAACGGCTCGCGCGGCACCTGCATCGCGGCGGCGTGGGTCCGGACGTGCTGGTCGGCGTCTGCGCGGCGCGGTCGGCCGATCTCGCGGTCGCGCTGCTCGCGGTGTGGAAGGCCGGCGGCGCGTACGTCGCGCTCGATCCGGCGCAGCCGCCGGCGCGGCTCGCGCAGTTGCTCGACGATGCCGGCGCGCCGTGGCTGATCGGCGATCGCGTATCGATCGAATCGTTCGCGGGCGACGCGCGGACGTTCGCGCTCGAAGACCTCGACGCGCTGCCGGACGGCGAGGCGTTCGTCGCGACGGTGACGCCGTCGAACCTCGCGTACGTGATCTTCACGTCGGGTTCGACGGGCCGCCCGAAAGGCGTGCTGATCGAACACCGCCAC
This sequence comes from Tahibacter soli, assembly GCF_025717065.2. Classification (GTDB taxonomy): domain Bacteria; phylum Pseudomonadota; class Gammaproteobacteria; order Xanthomonadales; family Rhodanobacteraceae; genus Tahibacter; species Tahibacter soli. The sequence goes on from NZ_JAOVZO020000023.1 coordinate 349,255, forward strand.
GCGGTGAACCTCGCGCAGGACCTGCGCGCGCGGCTGGCCGATCTCGGCGTGCCGCCCGACGGCCGCTGGGCGTGGAATGCCTCGTTCGCGTTCGACGCGTCGCTGCAGGCGCTGCTCGCGTGGGGCGACGGCGCGTGCCTGCACCTGCTGTCGGCGGACACGCGGCGCGATCCGGCGCTGCTGCTCGATTACCTCAAGACTCACCGCATCGACGTGCTCGATGCGACGCCGCTGCAGATCGAGAGTCTGCTGCAACGCGCCGGCGACGACACCGATATGCCGGTGCTCGTGATCGGCGGCGAGGCGATCGGCGTGGATCTGTGGCAGCGCATCGCGGCATTGCCGCGCGGTGCACTGAACGTCTACGGCCCGACCGAGACGACGGTGGACGCGACCTGCGCGCGCATCGAAGGCACACGCCCGACGATCGGCCGGCCGCTCGCGAACGTGCGCTGCTACGTGCTCGACGCGCACGGCGCGGTGCAGCCCGAAGGCGTGCCGGGCGAGCTGTACATCGCCGGTGCCGGCGTCGCGCGCGGGTATTTGAACCGGCCCGAACTCACGGCCGAGCGCTTCGTCGAGATCGATGTGGCCGGCCGTACCGAACGCGTCTACCGCACCGGCGACATCGCGCGCTGGATCGACGGGCAGCTCGACTATCTCGGCCGCCGCGACGGGCAGGTGAAGATTCGCGGCTACCGCATCGAAGTGGAAGAAGTCGCGCAGCAGCTGCGGCGCCTGCACGGCGTGGCGGCCGCCGTCGTCACGGTGCGCAACGACAGCCTCGTGGGCTACGTCGTCGCGCTGACGGTCGCGTCGGACGAATGGCTCGACGCGCTCGGCGCGCAGCTGCGCACCGTGCTGCCCGAGTACATGGTGCCCTCGCATCTCGTGGCGCTCGACGCGCTGCCGGTCACCGCGAACGGCAAGCTCGATCATGCCGCGCTGCCGGCGCCCGATACGAGCGACACGCGGCGGCCGTACGTCGCGCCGGCGAGCGACACCGAAAAGGCGCTCGCCGCGATCTGGGCCGAACTTTTCCACATCGACGCATCGAGCGTGAGCGCCGCGGCGAACTTCTTCGCGCTCGGCGGCCATTCGCTGCTGCTGATGCGCATGATCAGCGCGATCCGCCACGCGCTCGACGTCGACGTGCCGCTCAAGGCGCTGTTCGACGCGGCCGATCTGCGCGCCTGCGCCGGAATCGTCGATGCGGCGGAACAGGGCAGGCGCCTGAAACTCGCGCCGCGCGGCGATACGGCGGCGACGCCGCTGTCGCTCGCGCAGGAGCGCTTCTGGTTCATCGACCGGCTGACCGGCGACGGCGCGCAGTACAACATGCCCGTCGCGTTGCGGATCGGCGGCGACTTCGATGCGGATGTCGCCGAGCGCGCGCTGCAGCGCATCGTCGAGCGTCACGCGCCGCTGCACAGCGTCGTCGTTGCCGATGCCGGCGTCGTGACGCTGCGCCCGCTCGGCGACGTGCGCTTCGCGCTCGCGCGCGTCGATCTTGCCGATCTGCCGGCCGATGCGCAGCGCGAACGCGTGAGCGAGGCCATGCGCGCCCACGCGGGCGCGTCGTTCGACCTCGCGTCCGACCTGATGCTGCGCGGCGCGTGGCTGCGGCTGTCGGCGCGCGACGGCGTGCTGCTGCTGTGCCTGCCGCATTTCGCGGCCGACGGATGGTCGCTGCGCGTGATGGCCGACGAGTTCGGCGCGTCGTACGAGGCGCTGCGCGCCGGCCGGACCGATCCGCTCGCGCCGCTTGCGATCACGTACGGCGACTACGCGCACTGGCAGCGCGAACGCGCGCGCGAGCCGGCGGCCGAACGCCAGCTCGCATACTGGGAAAATCAGCTGCGCGACGCGCCGGCCGTGCACGGCCTGCCGCTCGACCGGCCGCGCATCGAGCGCCTGCGCCGCCGCGCCGGCCGCTGCGACGTCGTCGTCGGCGCGGACGTGCACGCGGGCCTCGCGCACCTGGCGCGTGCGCACAATGCGACGATGTTCATGGTGCTGCACGCCGCGTTCGCGTGGCTGCTGTCGCGGCATTCGGGCAGCGACGACATCGTCGTCGGCACGCCGGTGATGAACCGTCTGGAGCGCGAGCTCGAACCGCTGATCGGCTGCTTCGTCAACACGCTGGCGCTGCGCGTCGATTGCGGCTCGGCGCAGACGTTCGCCGAGCTGCTGGGCCAAGTGAAGGCGGTCAATCTCGACGCGCAGGCGAACCAGGAAACGACGTTCGAACAAGTGGTCGAGCGCGTACGTCCGTCGCGCAGCCTGCTGCACACGCCGCTGTTCCAGATCATGTTCGCGATGGGTATGCCGGCTGACGCGACGCCGCGGCGCCTGACCGAACTGACGCTGACGCCGCTCGATCATGCGGGCGCGACTTCGAAGTTCGAACTGAGTCTGTTCGCACAGGAACACGCGGACGGACTGGCGTTCGCCGTCGTGTACGACGCCGACCTCTTCGATGCCGGGACGATCGCGCGGATGTTCGCGCAGTGGCAGCGGCTCTTGCATGCGATCGCCGCGGATGCCGCGCGGCCGCTGTCGCGCTACGCGCTGCTCGATGCTGGCGAGACGAAGCGCATTGTGGAATCGTGGAGCGACGGCGGCGCCGCGCCGGTCGAGGCGATCTGCCTGCACGCACGCGTCGAACGGCAGGCGCGCTTGACGCCCGACGCGCCGGCGCTCGTCTGCGAGGGCACGGTGCTGACCTACGCACAACTCGACGCACGTGCCGAACGGCTCGCGCGGCACCTGCACCGCGGCGGCGTGGGTCCGGACGTGCTGGTCGGCGTCTGCGCGGCGCGGTCGGCCGATCTCGCGGTCGCGCTGCTCGCGGTATGGAAGGCGGGCGGCGCGTACGTCGCGCTTGATCCGGCGCAGCCGCCGGCACGGCTCGCGCAGTTGCTCGACGACGCCGGCGCGCCGTGGCTGATCGGCGATCGCGTATCGATCGAATCGTTCGCCGGCGACGCGCGGACGTTCGCGCTCGAGGACCTCGACGCGCTGCCGGACGGCGAGGCGTTCGTCGCGACGGTGACGCCGTCGAACCTCGCGTACGTGATCTTCACGTCGGGTTCGACCGGCCGCCCGAAAGGCGTGCTGATCGAACACCGCCACGCGGTGAACCTCGCGCAGGATCTGCGCGCGCGGCTGGCCGATCTCGGCGTGCCGCACGACGGCCGCTGGGCGTGGAACGCGTCGTTCGCGTTCGACGCGTCGCTGCAGGCGCTGCTCGCGTGGGGTGACGGCGCGTGCCTGCACCTGCTGTCGGCCGACACGCGTCGCGATCCGGCGCTGCTGCTCGATTACCTCAAGACTCACCGCATCGACGTGCTCGATGCGACGCCGCTGCAGATCGAGAGTCTGCTGCAACGCGCCGGCGACGACACCGATCTGCCGGTGCTCGTGATCGGCGGCGAGGCGATCGGCGTGGATCTGTGGCAGCGCATCGCGGCGCTGCCGCGCGGTGCATTGAACGTCTACGGCCCGACCGAGACGACGGTGGATGCGACCTGCGCGCGCATCGAGGGCACGCGCCCGACGATCGGCCGGCCGCTCGCGAACGTGCGCTGCTACGTGCTCGACGCGCACGGCGCGGTGCAGCCCGAGGGCGTGCCGGGCGAGCTGTGCATCGCCGGTGCCGGCGTCGCGCGCGGGTACTTGAACCGGCCCGAACTCACGGCCGAGCGCTTCGTCGAGATCGACGTGGCCGGCCGCACCGAACGCGTCTACCGCACCGGCGACATCGCGCGCTGGATCGACGGGCAGCTCGACTATCTCGGCCGCCGCGACGGGCAGGTGAAGATTCGCGGCTACCGCATCGAAGTGGAAGAAGTCGCGCAGCAGCTGCGGCGCCTGCACGGCGTGGCGGCCGCCGTCGTCACGGTGCGCAACGACAGCCTCGTGGGCTACGTCGTCGCGCTGACGGTCGCGTCGGACGAATGGCTCGACGCGCTCGGCGCGCAGCTGCGCACCGTGCTGCCCGAGTACATGGTGCCCTCGCACCTCGTGGCGCTCGACGCGCTGCCGGTCACCGCGAACGGCAAGCTCGATCATGCCGCGCTGCCGGCGCCGCAACGCCGGTACGCGCCGCGCCGCGCCCCGGTGCGCGCGGCCGAGCGCTACGTCGCGCAGGTGTGGCAGGACCAGCTCGGCGTCGACGGCGTCGGTCTCGACGACGACTTCTTCGCGCTCGGCGGCCAGTCGCTACTCGCCGTGCGCGTCGCGTCGCGGCTCGAATCGGCGTTTCGCGTGCCGCTGCCGCTGCGCGCGTTCTTCGCGCATCCGAACGTCGCGGGGCTCGTCGCGCTCCTCGACCGCGCGGCCGGGCCCGCGACCTGCGACGCCGTCGCGCAGGCGTATCTCGACGTCGCGGCGCTCGACGCCGACACCGTGCAGGCGCTGCTCGCCGAAGAAGACACCGGCTCCCGCAACACCGACCACGTCCGCGCTGGCGCGTCCAGCGATTCTTTCGAACTCTAGGGAAATACGCACATGCGCAACCAAGGTCTGACCCCGGAACAGGAACGGCTGATCGCGCTGACGCTGGCCAAGCAGGGCATCGCGCGCGACGCGCAGGATGCGATCGCGCCGCGGCCGGCGGGCGAGGCGGCGGCCGTGTCGCATGCGCAGCAGCGGCTGTGGTTTCTCGAGCGCCTGCATCCCGGGTCGCCCGCGTACAACGTACCGGTCGCGCTGCGTACGCGCGGCGCCGTCGATGCGGCGGTGCTCGCGCGCGCGCTGAACGCGATCGTCGCGCGACACGAGGCGCTGCGCACGACGTTCGTCGAGCGCGACGGCGAGCCGTGCGCGATCGTGCACGAGACGCTGAACCTCGACGTGCCGCGCATCGATATTTCAACGCTCGACGCGACGGCGCGCGCCGCCGAAATCGCGCGCCTCGCCGCCGCCGACGCGACCGGCCTGTTCGATCTCGCGCGCGGACCGCTGCTGCGCCTTTGCATCGTCGATGCCGGCGACGACGGCGCCATCGTCCTTTTCTGCATTCACCACATCGTGGCCGACGCGCGGTCGCTGCGCGTGTTCCTGCACGAGCTCAAAACGCTGTATCGCGCGTTCGCCGACGACCGCGAATCGCCGCTCGCGCCGCTGTCGATCCAATACGCCGACTATGCGGCGTGGCAGCGCCGCCGCCTCGACGGCGAGCTTTACGCGCGGCAGGCCGACTACTGGAAGGACAAGCTCGCCGACGCCCCGGCCGCGACGGCACTGCCGTACGACCGTTCGCGCCGGCCCGCCGCCGGCGCGAACGGCGCGCACGCGAGCATCGCGCTGCCGGCGCGCGTGCGCGAGGGCATCGGCCGCCTCGCCGCCGACACCGGGTCGACCGCGTTCATGGTCTGCCTCGCCGGCTTCAAGGTGCTGCTCGCGCGCTACGGCGACGCGAGCGACATCATCGTCGGCACGCCGGTCGAAAACCGCGGACGCGAACAGCTCGAACCGCTGATCGGCTTCTTCGTCAACACGCTCGCGCTGCGCACCGACCTCTCGGGCGACCCGAGCTTCCGCGACATCGTCGCCGCCGTGCGCGCGAGCGCGCTCGACGCGTTCGACCATCAGGATCTGCCGTTCGAAAAAGTCGTCGAGGAGGTCGGCGTCGCGCGCGAATTCGGCGAAACGCCGCTGATCCGCTGCATGTTCTCGTTCGCGAGCGAATCGGGCGCGGCCGACGACGGCCCGCGCTTTCTCGAAACCGCGACCGAAACGCCGACCGTCGCGAAGTTCGACCTGACCGTCGTCGCGGTCGAGCACGACAACGGCCTGCGGCTCGACCTGCAGTACCGCAGCGATCTCTTCGACCGCGCCACGATCGACCGGCTGGTCGGCCACTACGCGCGCTTGCTCGAAGGCGCGCTCGACAAGCCCGATACCGTGCTGTCGGCGCTGCCGCTTGCCTCGGACGCCGAACGCGAGACGGTGCTGCGCTGGGGCGAGGGCGCGCCGGCGCCGCGCGCGCGCGACGTCTGCGCGCGCTTCGAGGCGCACGCGGCGCGCGATCCGCACGCGATCGCGCTCGTCGACGGCGCACGCCGCGTCAGCTACGGCGAACTCGATCACGCGGCCAATCGCGTCGCGCACGCGCTGCGCCGCCAGGGCGTCGGGCGCGGCGCGCTCGTCGCGCTCGCGATGGAGCGGTCGGTCGACATGGCGATCGGCATGCTCGCGGCGCTAAAGGCCGGCGGCGCATATCTGCCGCTCGATACCGCGAGCCCGCCGCAGCGCCTCGCATTCGTGCTCGACGACGCGAAGGCCGCGTTCGTGCTCACGCGCGCGGCCGACGAGGTCGATCTCGACGGCACGATCGTGCCGCGCATCGCGCTCGACACGCTCGACGCCGACCTGCCGACGAGCGCGCCGGAGCGCGACGTCGCGCCGGAGGACACCGTTTACGTGATCTACACCTCGGGTTCGACCGGCCGGCCCAAGGGCGTGGAAGTGCCGCAGCGCGCGCTCGCCAACGTCGTCGACTGGCACGTGCGCACGCTCGCCGTCGCCGCGGGCGACGCGTGTTCGCAGCTCGCGGGTGCCGCGTTCGATGCCGCGCAGCTCGAATGGTGGGGCGCGCTCGCCGCGGGCGCCACTTTGCACATTGTGGACGATGCGACGCGCGCCTCGCCGCGCGCGCTGATCGCGTGGCTCGCCACGCACGGCATCGCCGTCGCGTTCATGCCGACGCCGCTCGCGCATGCCGCGCTCGACGAACGCTGGCCCGCCGCGACGCGGCTGCGCGCGCTGTTCGTCGGCGGCGACGCGCTGCACCGCACGCCGTCGGCCGCGCTGCCGTTCACGCTGTACAACGACTACGGTCCGACCGAAGCCGCGGTCGTTACGACGTGCGCGGCGTTCGCGCCGTCGGACGCCGCGGCCGACATCACGATCGGCCGGCCGATCGACGGCGCCGTCGTGCGCGTGCTCGACACCGCCGGCAACCCCGCGCCGATCGGCGTGATCGGCGAGTTGTGCATCGGCGGCGCCGGCGTCGCGCGCGGCTATCGCAATCATCCCGAACTGACCGCTGCGCGCTTCGGCATCGATCCGTTCGATGCGGCGGGCGCCGCGCGGCTGTATCGCACCGGCGACCGCGCGCGCTGGCGCGGCGACGGCACGCTCGACTTCGCCGGCCGCAGCGACGATCAGGTGAAGATTCGCGGCTATCGCATCGAGCTCGGCGAAGTGCAGGCCGCGCTGCTCGCGCAGCCGGGCGTGCGCCAGGCCGCGGTCGTCGCGCGCGGCGAGGGCATCGAGCGGCGCCTCGACGCATACGTCGCGGCGGCGCCCGGCGCGAGCCTCGATCACGAGCAGGTGCTCGCCGGCGCGCGCCGCGTGCTGCCGTCGTACATGGTGCCGGCGGCGCTGCGCGTGCTCGACCAGCTGCCGTATACGCGCAACGGCAAGCTCGATCTTGCCGCGCTGCGCGCGACACAGCCGTCGTTCGACGCCGAGCCGTACGTGGAACCGGCGACGCCGACGCAGCGGCTCGTCGCGCAGACGTGGGCCGACGTGCTCGGCGACGCGCTCGGCGGCCGCGCGGTCGGCGCGAACGACAATTTCTTCCGGCTCGGCGGCCATTCGCTGCTCGCCACGCGCGTGGTGTCGCGGCTGTCGGCCGCGCTCGGCGCCGAGCTGCCGCTGCAGGCGCTGTTCGAAGCCGGCAGCGTCGCCGCGCTCGCCGACGGCATCGACGCGCGGCGCTGGAACGATCAGATGTCGGTCGCGCCGCCGGTGCTGCCGCAGCTGCGCAGCGGCGACGACACCGACACGTTCGTGCAGTCGCACGCGCAGCAGCGCCTGTGGTTTCTGCAGCAGCTCGACCCGGCGTCGGCCGCGTACAACGTGCACTCGCTGCACGCGCTGCGCGGCGCGCTCGATCCGGCCGCGCTGCAGCGCAGCCTCGACGCGATGGTCGAGCGCCACGAGATTCTGCGTACGCGTTTCGCGATGGAGCCGAACGGACGCCTCGTGCAGATCGTCGACCGCCGCCGCACGATCGGCATCGCGCTGACGAATCTCGAATCGCTGCCGGCCGACGTCGCGCGCGAGAAGGCGCGCGCGCTCGTCGACGCCGATATGGACCTGCCGTTCGACCTGCAGCAGGGGCCGCTCGTGCGCGTCCATCTGCTGCGCTTCGGCCCGCACCAGCATGCGCTCGTCGTCGGCATGCACCACATCGTCACCGACGCGTGGTCGATGGAGGTGTTCCTGCGCGAGTTCTCGCAGCTCTACACCGGCTTCGCGCGCGGCGTGCCGGCCGCGCTCGATCCGCTGCCGGTGCAGTACGCCGACTTCGCCGCGTGGCAGGAAGACTGGATGAACTTCGGCGTGCTCGAGGAGCTGCTGTTCTACTGGCAGGAACGCCTGCGCGACGCGCCGCCGGAACTCGCGCTCGTGACCGACCGGCCGAAGAACCTCAAGCAGACCCCGTCCGGCGGCGTCGTGACGTTCGGTCTCGACGCATCGACGCTCGCCGCGGTCAAGGCGTTCGCGCACCGCGCCGGCGCCACGCCGTTCATGGTGCTGCTCGCGGGCTTCAAGGCGCTCCTGTCGCGCTACAGCGACCAGCACGACATCGTGCTCGGCGTGCCGGTGGCCAACCGCACGCGGCAGGAGCTCGAGCCGCTCGTCGGCTTCTTCGTCAACACGCTGGTGATGCGTACCGACCTTTCGGGCGACCCGTCGTTCGACGAGGCCGTGGGGCGCGTGCGCGACACCGCGATCGGCGCGTTCGCGCACCAGAACCTGCCGCTCGAGCGCCTGATCGAACGGCTCGGCCACGAGCGCCGCTGGCAGCGCTCGCCGCTGTTCCGGTCGATGTTCGTGCTGCAGAACGCGCCGCATTCGCCGCTGCGCCTGGACGGCATCGACATCGAACCGATGGCGCTGACGCCGAAGGCGTCGAAGTTCGACCTGAGCCTGTTCCTGCAGGAACAGCAGGACCGCCTGCTCGGCCTCTTCGAATACAGCACCGATCTCTTCGATCGCGCGACGATCGAGCGCATGGTCGAGCACTACCGCCTGCTGCTCGACGCGGCGCTGCTGTCGCCGCGGACGCGCCTGTCGGCGCTGCCGCTCGTGACGGTCGACGAGCGCGAGCAACTGATCGCCTGGGGTCGCGGCGCGATGCCGGCGGCGGAGGCCGACGACGTGGTCGGCCGCTTCCGCGCGCATGCCGCGCGCGCGCCGCAGGCGCTCGCGATCGCCGACGGCGCGCGCAGCCTGACGTACGCCGAACTCGACGCGCGTACCGACGGTCTCGCGCACGCACTCGCTCGGCAGGGACTGCAGCCGGGCCAGGTGGCGGCGCTCGCGCTGCCGCGCTCGATCGAAACGGCCGTGGCGGCGCTCGCGGTGCTCAAGGCGGGCGGCGCGTTCCTGCCGCTCGACATCGCCAATCCGCCAGAGCGCCTCGCCTACATTCTCGGCGACGCGCAGGTGTCGATGGTGCTCGTGCGCGAGGGCGACACGGTCGATCTCGGCGATGCCGCGTCGCGCGTCGCGCGCGTCGCCGTCGACGCGGCGCACGAAGCTGCGCCGGGCGCCGTGCCGGCGCACCGCATCGCCGCGAACGATCTCGCGTATGTCATCTACACGTCGGGTTCGACCGGAAGGCCCAAGGGCGTGGAGGTCGAGCACGGCGCGCTCGCCAACCTCGTGGCGTGGCAGACGGCGACCTTCGACATCGACGCGGCCGACCGCTGCTCGCAGCTCGCGGGCGCCGCGTTCGACGCGACGCAGCTCGAATGGTGGGCGGCGCTCGCGAACGGCGGCAGCCTGCACATCGCGGACGATGCGACGCGCGCGTCGCCGACCGCGCTGGTCGCATGGCTCGCGGCCTCGCGCATCACGCTCGCGTTCATGCCGACGCCGCTCGCCGAAGCGACGTTCGACGAGGCGTGGCCGGCCGACACGGCGCTGCGCGCGCTCCTGACCGGCGGCGACGTGCTGTACCGCGCGCCGCCCGCGGGCCTGCCGTTCGCGCTGTACAACGCCTACGGCCCGACCGAGGCGACCGTCGTCACGACGTGCGCGCCGATCGCGCCGGCCGGCGACAACGACGCCCGACCGACCATCGGACGTCCGATCGACGGCATGCTCGTGCGCGTGCTCGACGACGCCGGACAGCCGGTGCCGGTCGGCATCGTCGGCGAGCTGTACGTCGGCGGCGCGGGCATCGCGCGCGGCTATCGCAACCAGCCGGCGCTGACCGCCGAACGCTTCGTCGCCGATCCGGTCGACACGCACGCGCGCACGCGGCTGTACCGCACCGGCGATCGCGTGCGCTATCGCCAGGACGGCAGCCTCGACTTCGTCGGCCGCGCCGACGACCAGGTCAAGATTCGCGGCTTCCGCATCGAACTGGGCGAGGTGGAATCGGCGCTGCGCCGTCTCGACGGCGTCAGGCAGGCCGCGGTCGTCGCACGCGAGGACGTGCCGGGCGACAAGCGCCTCGTCGGCTACGTCGTCGTCGACGCCGATGCCGGCGCGATCGACGGCGATACGCTCGCCGCGTCGCTGCGCACGCAGCTGCCGGACTACATGGTGCCGGCCGCGATCGTGACGCTCGACGAGCTGCCGCTCGCGCCGAGCGGCAAGATCGACCGGCGCGCGCTGCCGAAGCCGGCGATCGAGCGCTATGTCGACACCGACGATCTCGTGCCGCCGCGCGACGACGTCGAGCGCGAACTCGTCGCGATGTGGGAGGCGCTGCTCGACTACAAGCCGGCCGGCATCAACCACAACTTCTTCCGCTACGGCGGCCACTCGCTCAACGCGCTGTCGCTGCGTTCGCGCATCGAGGCGATGTGGGGCGTGCGCATCGACCTCGTCGCGCTGTTCGAAGACGGCACGGTCGCGCACCTCGCGCGGCACGTGCGCGCGCTGCGCGACGCGGCCGGCACGGCCGACGCGCCGGCCGCCGCGGCGGCGCCGCCGGCGAGCGGGCCGAGCTGGTTCGCGCGCCTCATGCAGCGGCTCGGTATTTTCCGCAACGTGGCGCGCGCGCCGCGCTTCAAGCCCGAGGAAATCGCGCGCACCGTCAGCGTCATCGAACCGGGCGGCACGGGGCCGGCGCTGTTCCTCGCGCATTCGCCCGGCGGCGGCGTGCTGTGCTACGCCGAGCTCGCCCGGCAGCTCAAGGGGCAGATGCCGCTGTACGGCCTGCGCGCGGCCGACGCGGCGCGCGCGCCCGGCACGGTCGAGGCGCTCGCGGGGCTGTACGTGCAGGCGATGCGCAGCGTGCAGCCGCAGGGGCCGTACGCGCTGTGCGGCTGGTCGCTCGGCGGCGTCGTGGCGTTCGAGATGGCGCGGCAGCTGCGAGAGGCCGGCGAGGACGTCGCGGGCGTCACGCTGCTCGACAGCTATCCGTTCGATCCGCGGCTCGATTCGGCCGACCTCGACGACAACCAGGTGCTCGACGCGTTCGTGCGCGATCTCGTGCTGTCGAGCGGCGGCAAGCTCGCGCCCGACTGGTTCCTCGATGCCGACACCGGCACCGACGCCGATCCGCGCATGCAGGCGCTCGCGGCGCTCCAGTCGCTGGGCGTGCTGCCGGCCGACTTCTCGCGCGAGGAGTTCGCCGCGCGCATCGCCGCGTACAGGGCCGCGTACAAGGCGTGGACGCGCTACGCGCCGAAGCCGTACGCGGGCCGCGTCGATCTGGCGATGGCGATGGATTCGCTCGATCTGCTCAAGCGCAATCCGACGCAGGCGTGGGGCGCCTACGCGGCCGGCGGCATGGCGATCGACGTGGTGCCGGGCGATCACTATTCGATTCTGCGCACGCCGGCGGCGCGCCAGATCGGCGACGGGCTCGCAGCGTCGCATCGCGCGCGCGCAACGCCGCGCGCCGCGGCGGCCGAGTGACGAAACGATGAATCATTGTGAACAAGCTGCCACATAGGGGAGACGAGCGATGAGCGCGGTCAGCAAGCCCTGGTTCGCCGAAGACGGCACGCCGTTCAACGGCACCGAACCGTTCTATTTCAACACCGACGACTTCGCGTGGGTGAAGGAGGTCGAGTCGCAGTGGGAAACGATTCGCGACGAGCTGTACGCGCTCGTCGAGGACGACACCGCGCTGACGCCGTACGCCAACCGCATGATGACGTCGCGGCCGAACCAGTGGAAAACGTTCGGCCTGATGTTCTGGAGCGTCAAGCACGAGGCGAACTGCCGCCGCGCGCCCAAGACGTGGGCGATCCTGAAGAACGTGCCGAACATCTGCGCGATCTCGTTCAATCTGCTGGAGCCAAACACCACGATCAAGCCGCACAACGGCGACACCAACGCGATCATCCGCTGCCACATGGGCCTTGAAGTGCCGGCAGCGGCGCCACGCTGCGCGTTTCGCGTCGGCAGCGAGATCCGCAGCTGGGAAGACGGCAAGTTTCTGATGTTCTGCGACGCGCACGAGCACACCGCCTGGAACAACACCGAGCGGCGGCGCTACATCCTCGTCGTCGACGTGATGCGTCCGGAATACGTCGCGCTCAAGCGCCGCGTATCGAGCCGCGTGCTTGCGTCCATTTCGCTACAAATCTACTACCAGCGTTTCGCCTGGCTCAAGCGCTACGCGAGCGGCCGTTTCGGCAAGGCCGCCGTGACCGGGCTCCTGCGAGCCCTGAGCTATCTGCCGCTGTCGAGGAGCGCCGCATGAACCGCATCGTCGAAACCGCGTCCGCCTCGTCGGTGGCGCCCGCCGCATCCGCATCGTCGCCGTCGTGGGGCGAGCGCTTCAAGTCGCTGTTCCGGCGCCGGCCGCGCCCGTGGCTGTCCGACAGCTCGGTGCCGTATCCGGCCGGCATGCCGTTCCTGTACGACCCGAGCCAGTATTCGTTCGTGCCGCACGTGGAGGCGAACTGGCGGACGATCCGCGCCGAGCTCCTGGCCGCGCTGAACATCGCCGACAGCGGCCTCGAGCCCTACAAGGACATCGCCAAGACCGACAAGAAGGCCGCGTGGCGCACCGCGGGCCTCATGTACTGGACGATGAAGTCGAAAGAGAACATCGCGCGCTTTCCGAAAACCTGGGAAATCTTCAAGGACATCCCGAACCTCACGTCGTGCTCGATCCATCTTCTCGAACCGCACTCGACGATCAAGCCGCACATCGGCGACACCGACGCGATGCTGCGCTGTCACATGGGCCTCGTCGTGCCCGCGCCGCTGCCGCGCTGCGGCTTTCGCGTGGGCAACGAGATGACGTCGTGGGAGGAGGGCAAGGTATTCATCTTCAACGACGCGCGCGAGCACACCGCGTGGAACAACACCGACCAGAACCGCTACGTGATCTCGTTCGACGTGATCCTGCCGCAGTACGCCGGAATCCGGCATTGGATCGCGGCCCAGGTGCTCGGCAAGATCTACGTCGAGGTGATGTACCAGCACAAGGCGTGGCTGCGACCGTATGCCAAGGTTAAGTGGATCAATACCTTGTTGCACAAAGTGTCTAAGCTGATCTGGTACGGCAAGGTGCGCCTGCGCGCGCGGCTGCCGTGAGCCCGTCCGTCGCAATGCCATCGGGTCGCAAGGGGGCGCAATGTACGACGAACGACTGACGCCGGACGGCGAGACGATCGCCAGCAAGAAGGACTACGAGCTGTTCCCGATCGAAGGCAACGGCCTCGTGAAGCTCTTTCGAGCACACGTGCCGATCGAGCGGATCGAACGCGAGGCGCAGACGTCGCGGCTCGTGCATGCCGGGGGGCTGCCGAGCCTGCGCGTCGACCGCGCGCCGGTGCGCCGGCGCGACGGCCGCGTCGGCATCGTGTTCGAACGCGTGCCGGGCGAGCGGCTCTCGGCGCTGTACAGCCGGCATCCGGGCCGCCTGTTCGGGCTGACCGACCGCATCGCGCAGCTGCACCGCCACATCCACGAAACGCCGGCCGTAGAAGGCTTGCCATCGCAGAAAATGCGGCTCGGCGAGGACGTGCTGTCGGCCGGACGATTGTCGCTCGATGCGCGCCGCACGCTCTATCGCACGCTCGAAGCGCTGCCGGACGGCGAGCGCGTGTGCCACGGCAATCTGCATCCGAGCCACGTCCTCGTCGACGGCGACACGACGATCGCGACGGAGTGGGGCGACGCCGTCAACGGCAATCCGCTCGCCGACGTCGCGCGCACTGCGATCATCCTGCGCTATCCGGTCGCGCAGTCGGCCGACTACGGCTCGCGCGCCGCGCGCATCTACTGCCTGCTGCGCAGCGCCGTGTACGTGCGGCGCTACTTCGCGGGCGACCGTTCGCGTCTGCCGGAGCTGCGCCGCTGGCTCGTCGTATGCGCTGCGGCGAGGCTCAGGGAAGAACTGCCGCCCGAATCCTCGCGCCGCATCGCAAGGCTCATCGCCGTCGCACTGCCGCGCCTGCGCGGCGCGCTGCCGGCCTGACCGTCGTATCCACAACCCAGGTGCCCGACATGTCCAGCGTTCGATCCGAAATGTGGTTCGCCGACGACCCCGTGCCGTTTCGCGGCAGCGAGCCGTTCTTCTACGACACCGCGCAGTTCGCGTGGGTGCGCGAGGTGGAGGCGCAATGGACCGTGATTCGCGACGAGGTGCTCGCGGTGCTCGCGGCGCAGGAGGCGCAGCTCACGCCGTACATGAACGAGAAGATGACGTCGCGGCCGAACCAGTGGAAGACGCTCGGCCTCATGTTCTGGACGCAGCGTTCCGTTGAAAATTGCGCGCTGTTTCCGAAATCGTGGGAGATCATCCGGAAGATTCCGCACCTGACCGCGGCGTCGTTCAACCTGCTCGAGGGCGATACGACGATCAAACCGCACATGGGCAACACGAATGCGATCATCCGGTGCCACATGGGGCTCGTCGTGCCCGCGCCGGCACCGCGCTGCGCGTTTCGCGTCGGCACCGAAACGCGCAGCTGGGACGAGGGCAGGTTCCTGATGTTCTGCGACGCGCACCAGCACACCGCGTGGAACAACACCGATGCCAAGCGCTACATCCTCGTCGTCGACGTGATGCGCCCCGAGTTCGCGCACGCGACGGTCGCGACGTCCAGCCGCGTGCTCGCCGCGATCTACCACGAAACGGCGTATCAGCGTAAACCGTGGCTCAAGCGCTGGTTCGGCGGCGCGCGCGGGCAGGCGTTCACGCTCGCGCTGTATCGCCTGGCGTATCGCTACGCGCTCGGGCGCGACCGCCTGTTCGGCCGCGCGTGACCCACGGAGCCAGTCGATGAACGCGCTCGCCCACACCGCGATACCCGCCGACGGCCGCTACGCCGACGTCGCGTCGATGCCGATCGAGGCGATCGATCTCACTTGTCCGCGCTTGTTCCACGACGACAATCACGAAGCGGTGTTCGACCGTCTTCGCGCCGAAGATCCGGTGCATCTGCAGCACGGCAGCGATAGCGGCGCGTTCTGGAGCGTTACGCGCTACGACGACGCGATGGCGGTCGACACGAACCACAAGGTGTTCTCGTCCCGCGACATCTCGCTCGTCGAAGACATGCCCGAGGGGTTCGACATCTCGATGTTCCTCGCGATGGACCCGCCGCGGCACACCGCGTATCGCGAGGCGCTCAAACCGCTGTTTTCGGCGATCCACGTCGCGACGCTCGAGGACGGCATCCGTGCCCGCACCCGGGCGATCCTCGACGAACTGCCGGTGGGCGAGACGTTCGACTGGGTCGAGCGCGTGTCGATCGAGCTGACGTCGTTCGTGCTGTCGACGCTGTTCGACTTTCCGTTCGAGGAGCGGCACCGCCTGATCGAATGGTCGGACCGCGCGGTGCTCAAGAACGCGCGCGAGGACGGCGCGAGCCTGCGCTGGGAAGACCGCCAGGCCGACCTCATGGAGTGCCTGCGCGAGTTCACGCGCATCAAGGACGAACGCGCCGGCGGCGACCGCTCCGATCTCGTCTCGGTGCTCGCGCACGGGCACGGGCAGAAGTTTCTGCGGCCGAGCGAATTTCTCGGCAATATTCTTCTCATGATCGTCGCGGGCAACGACACGACGCGCAATTCGATCACCGGCGGCGTGGTGGCGCTCAACCGCTTCCCCGACGAATACCGCCGCCTGCGCGACGATCGCAGCCTGCTCGCGGGCGCCGTCGCCGAAACGTTCCGCTGGCAGTCGCCGGTGGCGTACATGCGGCGCACCGCGGCGTTCGACACGCAGCTCGGCGGCAAGCGCATCCGCGCGGGCGAGAAAGTGCTGATCTGGTACGCGTCGGGCAATCGTGACGCGTCGGTGTTCGACGATCCGCACGCGTTTCGCATCGACCGCAAGAACGTGGCGAAGCACCTGTCGTTCGGCTTCGGCGTGCATCGCTGCATCGGCCTGCGCCTGGCCGATCTGCAGCTGCGCGTGCTGTGGGAGGAACTGCTCGACCGCTTCGATGCGGTCGAAACGGTCGGCGAGCCCACGTATACGCCGTCGACGTTCATCAAGGGCTATTCGCACCTGCCGGTGCGTCTGCACCGCAGGACGAAACGATAGGGTCGTTATGACGCAAAATGCACAAAGCGCATCCGAGCGCCAGTTCGCCGCCGCGGCCGATCCCGACGGCGTGTTCATCCGGCAGATGGACGCGCTGCTCGCGCGCGCGTCGACAGCGCCGCGCGCGCGTCGCGACTGGCGCGCGCAGCCGCTGCGACCGCTGCTGCTCGGCTACACCGGCAAAGGCAACGTCGGCGCCGACATCCGGGTGCGCGAAATGGTGCGCCAGATGCAGACGGTGTTCGGCCACGCCGGCTTCGATCCGCGCATCGTCGTGATGGGCAAGGTGCCGCTCGATCCGGTGCTCGATGCGCTCGCCAAGACGCCGTTCGACGGCTACTTTCCCGATTTCATCGCCCCGCGACTGGCCGGCCTCGACGGCGTGATCGCCTGCGAAGGGTCGATGTTCACGTCGAAATTCAGCGATATTCTCAGCGCGACCTTCGCCGGCGCGATCGGCCTTTCGGCGCGGCAGGGCCGCCTCGCGGTCGCCTACGGCGCCGAATCGGGGCGCATGAGCGAGCGCCTGCAGGCCTTCGTCGCGCGCGCGTGCGACCGCGGCCTGATCGTCGCGCGCAGCCGCACCACGCACGATCAGCTGCGTGCGCTCGGCGTGCCGTCGCGGCTCGGCGCCGACACGGCGTGGACGTTCGATCCCGGCGACGACGCGCTCGCCGGCGCGCGCGACACGCTGCGCGCGCAAGGCTGGGACGGTCGCAAGCCGCTCGCCGTCGTCTGCCCGATGAATCCGTTCTGCTGGCCGATCCGCGTCGACTTCGCCAAGGCGCGCGAACTGGCCGAAGCGGGCCTGCACGCCGATCTGCACTACGACGGCGTGCTGTTCCACACGACGTCCGAGGCCGCCGACGCCGCGTTTGCCGGCTATCTCGACACGCTGGCCGCGACGATCGCGCATCTGCGCGCGACCGGCCGGTTTCCGGTGCTCGTCGCGATGGAAAAACTCGACGGGCGCACCTGCGCGCGCCTCAACGCGATCGTGCGCGAACCGCTGCCGGCGTTCGTCAGCGGCGAGTGGCCGGCCGCGTCGATCGTCGCGCTGCTGCACAACGCGTCGCTCGTGGTCACGTCGCGTTTCCACGCCGCGGTGCTGTCGCTGAACGCCGGCGTGACGACCATCGGCATCGCGCTCGACGAGCGTATCCGCAATCTCTTCACCGAGAACGGACTGCGCGACTGGTTCTTCGCGTGCGACGACGCGCGGCTGACCGACGCGCTGATCGGCGCGGTGGACGCGTCGGCCGGCGCCGACCTGCGCGCGGCGTGCGACGGTCTCGTCGCACGGCAGATCCAGGCCATGGGTTCGATGGGGCTGCGGCTGCACGACGAAGTGGTGCGGGTGTTCCCGGACTTTCCGCCGTCGCCGCTGCCGCGGCAGTGGCGGGCGTTTCTGCCGCCGCTCTCGGCGCGGCTGCAACGCGTGCTCGACGAGGCCGACGCGCGCGCGGCGGGCGAGCGCGCGGCCTGAGACGGCTACTGCGCGGCGCCGCCCGACCCCGGCGCATAGCCCGCCGACCAGACGTTGCCGCCGCCGAGGTCGCAGGCGGCGTCGGCCTGGCCGACCTGAAACGGCCCGGTATAGATCGGACAGCGGCACGTCGCGAATCCGGTCGACTTGCCTTTCGCGTCGCGCTCGAACGTGCACGACGCCGTCATGCAGCCGGCATACGGCGCGGGCGTGCTCGTGCAACTCGTCTGCGCGAGTCCGTAGCTCTTGACGCGCGCGAAGCTGAAGGTCGACACCAGCTCGGCATCGGGCGCCATCGGCGCCTTGCCGCCCGCATCGGCCTCGAGATAGCCGCAGACCGGCGCGGTCGGCAGGGCCGTCGGCGTTCCGCCCGTCACCGACGAAACCTTGTCGGGCAGCTCGCTCGAGAGCAGGTTGGCGCACTTCGCGCCGTCCAGCCCGCAGACGCGAACGGTCTCGATATAGGCCTCGGTGTTGCGGATCGCATGGATGTCGACGTACGACGTACCCGACTCGGCGTAGCAGCCGCAGTTCGCGATGCCCTCATCGTCGTTCGACACGCGGCAGGGCAATGCCGGCAGCGCAGGGGAGCCGCGCTTTTTCTTCGGCGCGGTATTCGGGCCGGAGTAGAAGCACAGGGCGTACGACGTCGACGAGCAGGCGAGGAAATTGGTGGGCGACAGCACGATATTGGCGGACGCAGTACCGTATTGCGTCGTCCAGAACGCGTTGGGAACGTAGGGCGCGGGGCAGTTCTGCGTGCAGGTGGACGGGTTTTGCGCCGAGGCGGCGCCGAGCAGGAAGAAAATCGGCACGAGCGACATCAGCAGGCGGCGTACTGCGGCTTTCATGGCGTACTCCTTGCGGCGCGGCGATGCGCGCAAGTTTTACGCGTTCTATTGGAATATACAAATGTCGGGCGGCGCGGAGCGTCGGCGGCCGGCATCCGCTGGCCGGGGATTGCTCCCGCCCGTCGCGCCGTCGCGTGGCTGATCGGCTTTCGCGGGGACACCGCGCCGACGTGGGTCGTCCCGTGCACGAACGGGTGGAAAGTGCACGCCCCTTACAGCCGCCTCGACAGCCTGACACCCGTCATCTACGTGGCGACGGGCGGAAGACAATGGTGAAGACCGATGGTCGCTGTCGGCACTGCGCCGGAAGGTTCGCCGTGCGCCGCAAGAACTTCAAAAAGCCACAATGCCGACATTGGGACGTATTGTGCACACCTCTTGTGCAGGTCCCGTGTACGGCGCGACGGTCGGCGCGGGGTTTTCGGGCGCAGGCGTCGCGCAGCGCGGGCGTCGTTCGTGCCCGTGCGGCGCGAGAAGGATGTTCGCCGACCCGTGCGGGCTCAGTCGCTCGCGGACTTGTACGGGCACTTCCTGGCTTCGTTCTCGGCATGCGCCAGACAGCCGTCGGACCACAGCTGCTTCTGCTTCTGGTCGCGGTCGCATTCGTTCGCGCTGGAAAGCGGCGGGGGATTCGTGCAGGACGATTTGCCTTCGTTGCTCTTGAAGGCGTCGTAGCCGTCGTACCAGCAGTCGCAGCGGCTGCTGTCTTCCTTCGCCTGAACGGGGTTCGACGGCGCAAAAGCCAACGCGAGCAACCCCACGGCGATACGAGCAAGTGCGATCGTTTTCACGGGACACCTGACGTTGTGGATTGGACCACTTGGATACTACACCCGCTATTTTCGAATGTCGCCGGTAACGTTTGGCAGGTTTTCGTCGCGTGAAGAAGGCCTCTCAGTCGTATTCCCGCGGCACGAACGGCGTGTCCGGCGCCGACGCGCGCTTGCGCGCCACGGCGGCGTTGCGGCCTCGCAGCAGGCGCAGTTGCCAGCGTTTT
Source organism: Tahibacter soli (assembly GCF_025717065.2). Classification (GTDB taxonomy): domain Bacteria; phylum Pseudomonadota; class Gammaproteobacteria; order Xanthomonadales; family Rhodanobacteraceae; genus Tahibacter; species Tahibacter soli. The sequence goes on from NZ_JAOVZO020000023.1 coordinate 369,084, forward strand.
TCCAGCCGCAACGCACGCTGGGGCCGGTGCCGCATCGCGTCGAGCACGCGCTTGGCCGCGAGCACCGCGTCCGGCGAGCGCGCCGCGATTTCTTCGGCCAGCGCGAGCGCCGCGGCGAGCGGATCGTCGACGACGTGCGTGACGAGTCCGAGCGGCTGCGCTTCGTCGCCGCGCACGATGCGCGCGGTGAACGTCAGCTCCTTGACCACGTCGGGGCGCACGAGCCCGGCAAGGCTGCGCGTCAGCCCCATGTCGGGCACGAGGCCCCAGCGCGCTTCCATGACGGAGAGCCGGCTGTCGGGCGCGGCGAAGCGGATGTCGGCCGCGAGCGCGAGCTGCAGGCCCGCGCCGTAGCAATGGCCGTGCACCGCGGCGAGCACGGGCACCGGCAGTTCGTGCCAGACGAGAAACGCCTGCTGGAACAGGCTGCGTCCCGGCTTGATCAGCTGCCACGCCGCCCACAGCCGATGGCGCGGCTCGGCGAGGTCCGCAAGGTCGATGCCGGACGAAAACGCCTCGCCCGCGCCGCACAGCACGACGGCGCGCAGCGCGCGGTCGCGCCGCAGCGCGCGCGCCGCCGCGTCGAGGTCGCGCAGCATCCGGAAGCTCACGGCGTTGCGCTTGTCCGGCCGGTTCAGGCGCACGACGGCGACGTCGCCGTGGCGTTCGATCTGCAGGGTCGTCATGCGTGCAAACGTATCACGGCGATCGCGCAATGCGCGTTTGAACGACGTTCGACAACGGGCTTTACACTCTCGGCGGCGACCGTGCGTCGGTGCTTTCCGCTTCCCTCATTCAAGGCGTTCCATGAAACTTGCGATTCGCGTCGTCTGCGCGGTGTCGTTCCTGCTCCCCGCGATGGCGGCATCGGCGCAGCCCGCGCCGGAAATCCGCGTCGACGACGTCGACCGCTTCTATGCGATCTACGACGCGGCCGGCGGCAAGCCGACGCAGGAACAACTGCAGCGCGACTATCTGGACAAGGGCAGCACCGGCCTCGCCGAGTTCGCCCGATTGCGCCGGATCACCGGCGAGCGGATCGCCGCCGCGATCGCCGAAAAACCCGCGCTGTACACCGAGGCCCGACGCTGCGTCGCGGTGCTGCCCGCGGTCAGGGTGCGGCTCGGCCAGGCGTTGAACAAGCTCGCCGGGCTCTATCCGAAAGCGGCCTTTCCGCCGGTCACGCTCGCGATCGGGCGGGGCAAGCCGGTCGGCACGGCCAACGCGTCCGGCGTCATGATCGGCCTCGAAGCGCTGTGCGCCGTGGACTTTCTCAATCCCGACCCGGAAGCGCGTTTCGTGCACGTCATCGCACACGAATACGGCCATGTGCTGCAACCGGGCGCACAAGTGGAAAATGACGACGAAACGGTGCTCAAGGCGTCGCTGCTCGAAGGCGGCGCCGAGTTCATCGCCGAGCTGACGTCGGGCGCGGTCGGCTACGGGCATCTGCAGGCCGCGACGAAGGGGCGCGAGGCGGAAGTGGAGAAAGCGTTCGTCGCCGATCGGGACAAGAAGGCCATGGGCTCGATCTGGCTGTACAACGGACGCGGTACGCGCGAATGGCCCGGCGACCTCGGCTACTGGGTCGGCTATCGCATCGCGAAGGCCTATTACCGCCACGCGCCGGACAAGCAGGCGGCCGTTCTCGACATCCTCGAGGTGAGCGACGCGAAGGCGTTTCTCGACAAGAGCGGCTGGCGTCCGGGGATCGCGCTCGACTGACGCGCGAACCGCGGACCTGGTGGCCCGCAACAGACAAATCGAAAGCAGCTCGCTGGTTCCGGCCGCGCAGCACCTGCTGCTCACTCGGCCAATAGCGGATGCCATCGGCCTCGCTCCGCGGGGGCATCCCGCACGACCCGTTCTTCGCGATCCCCCTGAAAGGGCGCGGCGTCCATGGACGCGAGTCCTTCCGCCGCGGCGCGAAGACGCGCGGCGGCGGGCTGGTCGAGTATTCGTGTTCCTCGATGACGGGCGCGCGGACTCTTCGCCGAACGTGTTGACGTTGAATTCCCGCGGCAGGTTGCGGTCGGTGCAGTAGAACTGCAGGCCGAGTCCGGACTCGATCGTCAGGCCCGCGCTCCGACGGAAATGCACGTCGTTAAGCCGCTTGTTCGGGTAGAGCTGCCTTTCGTCGATGAAACCGAAGCCGTTCACGGGGCAGTAGACGACGTACAGCTCGGCCCAGTCTTCGTCCGGCAGCTTTCCGCCGGTCGACGTGAAGGTCGTGAAGCAGACGTAGCCATCCACGCCGCTGTTCATGCACAGGCTGCCGGCGCCGCGCCCATTCGGTCTTGCGGTGAAAAATTAAGTGAATACGCAACGAGGGTCGTCGAGCGGGTGGGGCGTCGTGCGGTAGATCGTCACCTGGCGAAAGGTGGGGCGGGGCGCTCGCGACGCCGCGACGCGATCGCCGCGGCCGCGTCGCGCGACATCTTCCAATAACAACGATTGTGGACGACAGGTCCGAAGCGGCGGCTTGCTCCGTGCGTCGCGTCATGCCCGCGGCGCGCGAACTCCCACGTTCTGGAACGGGATTCGAGCGGGAAACGACGGTCCGTGAACGCGTGATAGTTCCGGGCTGCCGCCTGCGCTTGATTGTTGGCCGCCGGTCGGCGCATGCGCCGCATGCGCGTGACCGGCCGCGAACGGCACTACACCAAACAGGGGGATACATTCATGCGCAAGACCATGCTCGCCGCCGCCGCGGCGCTCGTCATGTTTTCGTCGGCCGCGAGCGCGCGCGACGTCTCGTTCTCGGTCGTCAACAAGACCGGCAGCACGATGAAGAAGTTGTACGGCGGGCCGTCGTCGACCAACAACTGGGGCGACAACATCCTGCAGGGCTCCATTCCGTCGGGCTCGACGCTCGAAGTGACGATCAGCGGCACGTCGACCTGCAAGTACGACTTCCGCTACGAAGTCGACGGCAGCGAGCCGCTCGAAGAATACGGCATCGACATCTGCGCGATCGACGGCGAGGAATTCGTGATCGAGTAACGCCCGGTCGCGCATGCGTTTGCGGACGCCCCGGTCATGCCGGGGCGTTTTCGTTTCCGGGAATGCTTGCCGACGACGTCGTCGGGTTTATTTTTTCATCGAATTTTCAAGGAATGCCCGCAAGGCGAGCACGTCGCGATGCGCTTCCAGACCAGGCGCGCAGACGAAGTGATAGGTCTCGCCGGGAAGCACCGGCGCGAACGGCGCCACGAGCAGGCCCGCGGCCAGCGCGTCGGCCACCAGCACCAGACTGACGATCGCCACGCCCTGGCCGGCGATCGCGGCCTGTACCGCCAGCATGCTGTCCGGAAATCGCGCGCCGGAGCGCGTATCGAGGTCGGCCAGCTCCGCTTTCGCACACCAGCGCGGCCAGTCCGGCGGCGGTTCGGGTATGCGCCGGCCGTCGATGTGGATCAACGCGGCGCGGCGCAGATCGTCGAGCGCCGTCACGCCCAGCCGCGGACTGCAGACCGGCGCGAATACGTCGTCCCGCAGCGGATGCGCGGCGACCCCGGCGAACGGACCCTTGCCGTAGCGCACGGCCACGTCCACGTCGCCCGCGCGCAACGCGACGATCTCGTTCGAGGCATGCAGGCGCAGGTCGACGTCCGGCAGCAGCCGGCGCAGCTCGCCCAGCCGCTGCACCATCCAGTGGCTCAGGAAAGCCGTGGTCGAGGTCAGCGTCAGCGTGGCCGGCGCCTGCCGCCGGCGCAGCGTCTCCAGCGCACCGGCGATTTCCGCGAAGCCCGACGCGACGGCGTCGTAGAGCACGCGGCCTTCGTCCGTCAGGCGGACCGAGCGCGGCGAACGCTCGAGCACGCGAACGCCCACGTGCGTTTCGAGCTGGCGAATGTGGTGGCTGATCGCCGTGGGCGTGACGAACAGTTCCTCGGCCGCGGCCTTGAAACTCGATCGCCGCGCCGTCGCCTCGAAGGCGCGCAGCGATGCCAGCGGGGGAAGACGTTGCGTGCCGATGATGAATTGTCCTCATCTTCAAGGTGAAAAATGCGCGTTTGAGCATGACGAGTCGGCGGTCTACGCTGATCGCACTTCATGATAGTCGCATGCGCCACGGAGAAGAGGAATGCGGAAATTCACTGCGGGACTGATCGACGTCTTTGCCGACGAGCCGTTCGGCGGCAATCCCCTGGCGGTGGTCGAAGATGCCGACGGGCTGTCGGACGCGCAGATGCGACGCATCGCCGGCGAGTTCAATCAGGCCGAAACCACCTTTCTGATGCGCAGCGACCGGGCCGACCGCGCGCTGCGCTCGTTCACCGCCAACGGCTCGGAAGTGTTCGGCGCGGGCCACAATGCCCTGGGCGCCTGGCTGTGGCTCGGCGAGCACGGTTTGCTGGGGCCGCTCGATACGCCACGGACGTTCCGGCAGCAGATCGGCACGGACGTTCTGCCGATCACGCTCGTCAACGCGGACGGAAGGGTTCATGGCCGCATGAAACAGGCACCGTTGCGCCTGTCGCCGCCGCTCGACGCGACCGACGCGCTGGCCGACGCGCTCGGGCTGGCGCGCGCCGACGTCATGCCCTTTCCGGCGCCGCGAGCGGCCGATACCGGGGCGGCGCATCTCATGGTGCGTCTGCGCGATGCCGCTGCCGTCGACAGCGCCGCGCCTTCGGCGACGGCGCTCCTGTCGGTTCTGCGCGCCGCCGGCGCGGAAGGCTGCTACGTCTACGCCTTCGATCCGGACTCGCCGGACACGGCCTACGCGCGATTCTTCAACCCGACGGTCGGATTGTGGGAAGACGCCGCCACCGGCACGGCCGCGGGTCCGCTGTGCGCCTTGCTGGGCGCGGAAGGGCTGCTGAACGCCGAGCGGACGCTCGTCGTCGAGCAGGGCGTGAAGATGGGACGGCGCAGCTGCCTGCACGTGCGGCTGACGCCGGAACCCGAGCTGTCGGGAACCGGCATCGTGGTGTTGCGCGGGATTCTGGCGTTCTGAACGAAGCTCAGGAATTTCAACCGGACGTCGCTTCCCGGCGCAACCACCGGCAGAACGCGTCGACGGCCGGATTCGCGTCGGCGCCGCGCGGGCGGACGATCCAGAAGGCATAGGCATTGGCCACGGCGCGATCGAACGGCCTGACCAGACGGCCGTGGCGCAGATCTTCCTCGACGAGCGGCGCGACGCCCAGCGCGACGCCATGTCCCGCGACGGCCGCTTCCTGGGCGAGATAGATGCTCGCAAAGACCGGACCGCGGGTGGCGTCGACGTCTGCCGCGCCGGCGGCGGCGAGCCACGCCGGCCAGTCCGGTACGCCGGGTCGGCCGGCAGCGCTTTCGTCGTGGAGCAGCGTGTGGTGCCGCAGATCGTCGGGTTGCACGAGCGGCCGCGGTCCGCCGGTCGCGAGCGACGGCGCGCAGACGGGAAACACCGGCGCTTCCATCAGCCGCTCGGCGGTAACGCCGGCGTAGCCGCCGCGACCGTAACGGACCGCCACGTCGACGCCGCCGCGGCCGAAATCGGCGGGCTCGTTGCCGGTCTCGATGCGCGTCTTCAGATCGGGACAGTCGCGATGGAACCGATGCAGCCGGGGCGCGAGCCACTTCGCGGCGAACGATTCCACCGTGCTGACGCGCAGGTTTGCGGCAGCGGGCGCCGTCGCGCGGTCCAGCGCCAGGTCGAGCTGTCCGAACAATTCGCTCAGCGACGCGGCTAGCGCCTCGCCCTCGACCGTCAGTGCGATCGAGCGATGGCCGCGATGGAACAGCTTCACCCCGAGGTAGGCCTCCAGGTGCTTCACCTGATGGCTGACCGCCGCCGGCGTGACAAACAGTTGCCCGGCGGCCGCCTGGAAACTGAGGTGCCGCGCGACCGCTTCGAAGGCGCGCAGGGCGTTGAGCGGGGCGGGGTGGCGCGGCTTCACGGGCGATTCGGGGTCATGGGTGTCCAGGTCCTGGGTACCGGATGGGCGCCTTGAAATCTTGGGTGTCCAGATCTTGCGCTTAGGTGTCCGGATCTCGCAGGCGTCTTGAATTCTTGGGTGTCCAGATCTTGTGCTTGGGTGTCCAGATCTTGTGAATTCTTGGGTGTCCAGATCTTGGATCTCGCAGGCGTCTTGAATTCTTGGGTGTCCAGATCTTGCGGATCCCGGATCCTGGGTGTCCGCATCCTATCAAGTTAGTTTTGCTAATGCGTACGGCAAAACATCTCGTTTGTCGCGACCTCGCGCGTTCGCAACCATGCAGCCTCCAGAACGGCCGGAGATCACCTTGAGATTCGAAGCGCTGCACCCCGACGTGCTGATGTTCGTCGGCGACGACGACGAGTCGGTCGCCACCGCGTTCCTCGACGGCGACGACGCGCTGCTCGTCGATTCGCTCGGCAGCATCGAAGACGCGAACCGGTTGCGCGGCGTCCTGTGCGACGACATGGGCAAGACGGTGCGCGTCGTCGCCGCGACGCACTACATGAGCGACCACATCGCCGGCATGTCGGTGTTCCCCGACGCGCTGACGATCGCGCACCGGCACTATCGCCATGCGTTTCTTTCGCAGAATCGGCGCGTCGACGCGCTGTTTCGCGAACCGCGGGTCGTGTTCGACAGCGCGATGACCCTGCGCTGGGGACGGCATACGCTCTGCCTCGTGCACAATCCCGGCAAGACCATGGACCACGTCAGTGTCGACGTGCCCACGGCCGACCTCGTCTGCGCCGGCGACAACATCGTCGGCAACATCGTCTACCTTTCCAAGGCCGATCCCGCGCTGATGCGCGGCGCGATCGGCCGCATGCGGCAGTTCGGCAGAAGCACCGTCGTCGGCGGTCACATGGGACGTTTCCCCGCCGCCGCGCTCGACAACGCGATCCACTATCTGGACCGGCTGCGCGACGCCGTCGTCGAGATCCGCCGCGAGGCGTCGCCGCAGGAAGCCGACGCCCGCATCGCCGCGATCCGCATCGAAGCGTGCCTCGCGCCACGGGTGGAACCCGTGGCTTTCGAGCGCGTGTGGCACCGGCACAATCTGGACGTCATCGTCGCGCAGTCGACGTTCGCGCTCGATACCGCGCTCATGGCGCAGGCGGGCCGCGCATGAACCTCTCGCGCAGACGATTCCTGCTCGCCAGCGGCAGCCTGTCGATGGCGACGCTGCTGCCGGGCACGCGCACGTTCGCCGCCGCGGACGCGGACGGCTTGCGCATCCGGCGGCTCGCCTGGGCGGGCGTCCGCCTGCAACTGCCGCAGGCGACGCTGTTCGTCGACCCGCTGATCAATCCCGATGCGTGGGGAGCCGCGCTCAAGGACACGCTGATCCCCGTCGACGACGCGTCGGGCGACACCTCGGTTCTCGTAACCCATGCGCATCCCGACCACTACGACGCGAAGGCCGTGGCCGACGCGCTGGCGCGCGGCGGAACGCTGGTGCATCCGGCGGGAACGAACGCATTGACGGCGCCGCCGGGCGCGCGGGTACGACCCGCCGCCTTGTGGGAACCGCACCTGCTCGGTGACTTCACCGCAACCCCGGTGCCCGCCTCGGACGGCTACGGCGATCCGCAGGTGTCGTGGGTCGTGTCGGCGGGTGGCCGTCGCATCTTCCACGGCGGCGATACGCTCTGGCACGGCTACTGGTGGCGCATCGGCCGTCAGTACGGTCCGTTCGACGCGGCATTCCTGCCGGTCAACGGCGCGCGTTTCGGGTGGCGCAAGCCGGTCAGCGGCCAGCCCGGGGTGCTGACGCCCGAGCAGGCGGTGGCGGCCGCGACCATCCTGGGCGCGCGCCGCCTGATTCCGATTCACTACGGCGTAACCGGCTTGGCGGAATACGTCGAGGTCGACGATCCGATCGGCCGGTTGCGCAAGGCGGCGCGCGACACGCCGGTCGACGTCCGGGCGCTGGCGCCCGGAGAGTGGGTCGACTGGGCGACCTGAAGCGACGCCGCGAAAGACCGACGGCGCACCGGCGACGATCGCCGGTGCGCCGTGCCGCACGGCCTACTGCACGTTGATGCGCGCGCGTTCGGCGTTCTCCCACATCGTCGCGAAGTCGTCGGCCGAGCGCTGGAAGTTGCCGCTCTGTTCCGGCGTCATCAACTGCGAGAAGCTCGTGACGAAATCGCCGATCAGGCCGTAGTGCGCGACGCCGTGGGAATCGTAGTTCCACGTCCTGAAGCCGAACGTGTACGGCGACGGGCCGATCTTCGCGCTCGCGCTCGTCGGAGGACCGGGCAGCGGCCACAGGCCGTTGACGTCGGTGCCGAGGCCGATGCCGATGCGGTCCGGATCGATCACTTTGAGTTTCATCGCGTCGAGTACCTTGGCGTACATCTGCTGGAACGACGTCGCCGAACCCGTGTGCCCGAGGCCGATCATGCCGCCGACATCGACGATGCGCTTGTAGACGTCGATCGAGCGGTCGTTCTCGCTCGCTTGCGCGCCCTCGCGCAGACCGTTGTGGCCGGAGTTGACCGGATAGCCGAACGTTTCGGCGAGGTCGAGCACGTCGTCGACGGCGAAGGCCGACATGTGGTCGACGTCGATCAGCATGCCGAACTTCATCATGTCCTTCACCGCGAACTCGCCGAGCGTCGACAGGTCCTTCGCGTTGCGATGACCGACGCCGCTGGCGCACACCGGCGGCGCCGGCGGCTCGTCGAACGGATCGATGCCGAGCTTCACGGCGCGCGCGGCGGCGAGCGCCGCGTCGAAGCCGTTCTTCACGAAGCGGTGCTTGATGTCGGTGCCGGCGCAGACGAGATCCCACCATGTGCCGTTGATGTGGAAATTGGAAAGGTTGAAAAAGTCTTCATACAGCGCCGTGCCGCCGAACTTGTTGTCGATCAGATGGATCGGAAACTGGTAGCGCACGCCCTTGTCCCACAGGCGCTGCAGCTCGGCGTGCACCTTCGTTTCGGACGCCGTGCCCCCGGTCTTCACGATCGTGCCGTCGTCGTGGAAGTTGCCGATGTTGTCGACCTCCATGCCGAGCACCACCGCGAGCTTGCCCGACCGCACGATGTCGCGCAGCTGCGCCGGCGTGTAGGCGATCTGCATGAAGTCGCCGTGGCGCAGCGCCATGTCTTTCATTTCCTGGATCTGCACGTCGGCCGATTTCTTGTCGTCGCCGTTGATGTCGCCCGGGCCCATCACCGCGGCCGCCAGCGTCTCGTTGTTCACGGCCAGCGCGACCATCACCTTGAGGCCGCCTTCGTGCGCGCGGCGGATCCAGTCGATCCACATCGTCTGGTGCGTGATGTCGTTGTACGCCGGCCAGCCGACGAACCAGGGATACCCTCTCGCGCCGTCGGAATGGTGGTGGTGCGCGGCGCCGAGTTCGTTCTCGAGCTCGCCGACGATGATTTCGCGCAGCGAGTCGCCGCAGAGGTTGTCGATGCCGACGCCGCCGTGCGTCGGATTGTCGGTCGACAGCGCGTCGTCGACGACCCACGGCCGGTCGTATTTGACGCAGTCGTTGCCGCTCTTGAACGCCGGCATCAGCGTCTGGATGTCCGGCGCGCCGTGTATCAGCTTGCCGCCGAACGCGAGGTGCGACATCGGATGCGTATGCATGTCGACGAAGCCCGCCAGCGGAAAGCCGGTGCCGGCGGATTCGAACACCCATTCCTGTTCGGGCGGCTGGTCGGTGCGGCGACCGCCGTCGGCCATCGCCGTCGGCGTGCCCGAGGCGGTCGCCCCGCCCAGCGCCGAGAGGAAAGTGCCGACGTGCGAACGCACGGTCCAGCGGGGACCGGCGGCCTCGTATTCGATCGCCCACCGCTGGCGATCGTCGCCCGTGAAGTCCGCGAGCTGCGTGCGCGTGCCGACGGCGGCGCTGCCGCCCTTCACCTCGAGATAGCGGCCGAGTTCGGACTTGATGTAGAACCAGCCGCCGCCGGCCGGCACGACTTCCCAGACTTCGCGCGACATGTTGAGCTTGCCGCGCAGGTTCGTCAGCGTGCCGGCGGCCGACGCGCCGTTGACGGGGTCGATGTAGATGCTGGCAAGGCCGCTCTTGATGAAGTACTTGCCCGGGGCGAACGTAAACGATCCGCCGTTCGCCTGAGCGGCGAGCGGCAGCGATGCGAGCACCGCGAGGGCGAGGCACGCGAGGCGCGGGGCGCGTTGGATTCCCTGTGTTTTCATGTCGTCTTCCTCGATGTTCGTGGATGACGCCGCGGCTTGCGCGGCGGAACGGCAATGGCCGGTTCGAGGGGGAAGTACGACGTTTGCGTTCGCGGTCCGCCAACGACGCGCCGGGAGAAGCGCGATTCGTCGAAACGATTTCTCATGTGCGCTTTGCGGGCGTCGCGACGTTGAGGTTGCAGACGACGCGGAGCGAGGGCACAGCACCCGGCGCTCCGGCCGCAGACATTCCATTTCCGGATGTATACGTTATGACAATGCTGCGCTACAGCGCCGACGCGGCGCTCGAACCTCGCGGGTTCACCCGACTGCTCGATGCATCGCGCTGCGGCGACGAAGAAGCCTGGTCGCAACTGGTGCGGCAGGTCTACGGCGACCTCGTGCGCCTGGCGCATCGGCAGCGATCCGAATACGCCGTGCCGGCGACGCTCGGCACGACAGGACTCGTGCACGAGTGCTATCTGCGGATCGCGGGCGGCGCGCGCGAGCGCATCGAGAACCGCCGGCACTTCTTCAGTCTCGCCAGCCGCGTGATGCGCCAGGTGCTTTGCGACTACGCGCGCACGTCGCTGCGCGTCAAGCGCGGCGGATTGCAGCAGCGCGAGGATCTCGACGCGTGGGACGCCGAAGCGCGCAGCGAAGCGGAGGATCTCGTCTACATCGACGAGCTCCTGACCCAGCTCGAAGCGCAGAACGAAGCCTGGGCGCGCGTCGTCGAGTGCCGCTACTTCGCCGGACTCGGCGACGAGGAAACGGCGGAAACGCTCGGCATCGCGCTGCGCACCGCGCAGCGGCACTGGAGCGACGCGCGCGCGTGGCTCGCCGAGCGCATGCGCTGACATGGCGTTGCGCCTGCTCGAGCCCGGCGGCGCGCTCAAGGGAAGACTGTTCCCGGCGCTGGTCGGCGCCTCCTGCGATACGCCGCTGGCGCCGGGGACGGTCGTCGGCCGGTACCGCGTCACCGGCGAGCTCGGTCGCGGCGGCTGCGGCGTCGTCTATCGCGCGGAGCGCTGCGACGGCGTGTTCGCGCATGCGGTGGCGCTCAAGCTCGGACGCCCGCGCAAGCGCGAGCTCGTGCAGCGCGAGCGCGAGAGCCTGAGCCGGCTCGAGCACCCCGGCATCGCGCGGATCATCGACGGCGGAGAAACCGACGACGGACATTCGTGGCTCGCGATGGAGCTCGTCGACGGCGAGCCGGTCGATCGCTGGTGCGAGCGCACGCGGCCTTCGTGGCGGCGGCGCGCGGAGCTGCTGGTCGACATTTGCTCGGTTGTTCACTATGCGCACGGCAAGCTCGTCGTGCACCGCGACCTCAAGCCCGCCAATATTTTCGTCGACGCGGCCGGCAAGCCGCGGCTGCTCGACTTCGGCGTGGCGCTGCTTCTCGACGCCGAGCGCGATACCGCCGCCGTCGGCATGTCGCCCGGCTACTGCAGCCCCGAGCAATGCGCCGGCGAGTCGACCGACACGGCGACGGACGTCTATTCGCTCGGCGTGATCGCCGCCGAGCTGCTGTCGCCGGACGACCGCCTGGCGCGCGCCAATCTCGCGGCGATCGTGCGCCGCGCGACGTCGACCGATCGCGCGCGGCGCTACGACTCCGTCGCCGCGCTGAGCGCGGATCTCGTGCGGCTGCTCGACTGTCGCCCGGTGCCGGCGCGGCAGTGGTCGCCGCCGGCGCACGCGCTGTTCTTCGCGCGCCGGCGCCGGCTGCCGCTGGTCGTGACGGCGCTGGTCGCGTCGGTGCTGGCGGCCGTGGCCGTCGTGTCGACGCAGCGCATCACGCGCGAACACGATGTCGCGATGCGCGAGGCGCAGACGACGCGCGAGGTCAGCACGTTCCTGATCGAGTTGTTCGAAGGCGCGCGGACCGACGCGGGCACCGGGAATTCGGTGCTGGAAATGCTCGAGCGCGGCCGCCGCCTCGCCGAACAGGACGGCGAGGCCGCACCGGCGACGACCGGCGCGCTGCTGCAGGCGCTCGGCGCCGCGTACGCCAAGCTCGGTCGCCTGGCCGACGCACAGGCGCTCGTGTCCCAAGCCGTGACGCTGCGGCGCCGGTCGGACGCTGCGGGCGGGCTGCGTCTCGCCGAGTCGCTGACCGAACTGTCGCGGCTGCGCTATTTCCTCGGCGACTCGCGCGGTTCGTACGCCGCCGCGGACGAAGCGCAGGCGCTCCTGGCGCGCGACCGGAGCGCCTCGGTGCAGCAGCGCTATCACGCGCTCGTCGGTCTCGCCGACGCGTACGATCGCACCGGCCGCTACGCCGAAGCCGAGCCGGTGGTGAACGAGGCGATGGACGCGGCGATACGCGCGTTCGGCCGGCACAGTCGCGAACACGTGCACGCGATGCGCGTGCGCGCGCATTGGCTCGCCGACCGGCAACAGGAATCCGCCGCGCTCCCCGACGCGCGATTCGTCGTCGAGCGGTTGGCCGCGACGGCCGGCGGCGACGACCCTGCAGTCGTCTTCGAGCAGATTTTCTTCGCTCATCTGCAGGCGGCGAACGGCAACCCGCGCGAGGCGGAGCGGTATTTTCGCGCGCTGTACGCACGCAACGCATCGCTCGCCGGCGACGTCGCCTGGCGCCGGCACGCGGCGCGGTATCACCTCGGATTCGCGCTCGAATACCAGGGCCGCTACGACGAAGCCGCGACGGCGTTCGAGCAGTCGCTCGACGACGTGCCGGCCGTCGAAGGCCACGCGTTCGGCCCGCACCGCGCGGCCGATTCGGTCCATCTCGCCGACCTGTACCGGCGGCAGGGAGACGCGGTGCGCGCCGAAGCGCTGCTGCGGCGGGCCATGGACGTGGTGACGAAAACGTTCCCCGCGGACGGACCCGTCGTCGTCGGCGCCCAAACGCTGCTCGCGCAGTTGCTGACGCAGCGCGGCGACCTCGACGAGGCGCAGTCGCTGCTGCAGCGTACCGTGCCGGCGTCGGTGCGGATTTTCGGCGACGCGAGCTATGCGGCGGCACGCGCGCATGCGGCGCTCGGCGAAGTGCGCCGGCGGCGAGGGGACGCCCACGGCGCGCTAGCGGCGTTCGCGGCGGCGCGCCGGATGACGGCCAGCGGATCGTATTTCGAGCAGGCCGAACTCCTCGCCGACGTCGCGTGGTCGCAGGCGCAGCTCGCGGCGGCGCAGGGCGACATCGGCCGGGCCGTGGAGATCCAGGCGGCGAGCGTCGAGGCGACCGCCGGCGCCGTCGGCGCGGACCACCCGCTGGCCGCTGCGGCCGGACTGCGGCTCGCCGTGCTGCGCGATCTTGCGGCCCTGGTCGCGACGAAGCCGACGCTGCTGCGCTGATGTGAACAAGGCAACAAGTGCCGGCGGCACGGCTTGCATTGCCGGACGATCGTGCGAATATCGGTCGCGGCCGGCGCGCATCGCGTCGCTCGCGAAGAGGGAGATCACCGTGGACAATCCGACCGGCACTCGCGCCGTCGACGCCGCGCGGCTCGCGTTCTGGTGGCGCTGGCTGTTCGGCGTCACGGTACTGACGATCGCCTTCGGCGCGTTCCTGATGCTCGCGACCGACTGGACGCGCCAGGGCTTTTCGCTGCTGTTCTACGGCGTCCCCGGCCAGTTCGACGCGTTCGGTCCGGATGCCGCGCGCTACGTGAACTTCATCCACGCGGCGCTGGGTGCCGCGATCGCCGGCTGGGGCGTCATCCTGATGCTCGTCACGCTGTGGCTGTTCCGCCGCGGCAAGCGCGAAGGGTGGATCGCGATCGCCGCGTCGCTCATCGTGTGGTTCGTACCCGACGTCGCCGTGTCGCTGTGGTTCGGGTTCTGGCAGAACGTCGCGCTCGACGGCGTGTTCGCGTTTCTGTACGCCGCGCCGCTCGTCGCGATGCGCGAGTTGCGGCGGGCGTAGCCGGGCGCGATCGGCCGACCGCGATTCCCTCGAACGTGTCGGCGAACGCCGTGCCGTGCCGCAGGCCGGCGATGGTCTGCATGCGGCGGCGGCGACGATGTCGCCGTCGGCGGTCGTCGCCACCTTCCGGCTCGGGTCGCGGTCGCCGCCGCTCCGGCGCCAGGACCGTGGCGAAGCGAACTCTGCTGCTGGGCCGATCGTCCGCCGCGGCGGACGGCGGCGGGTTGCGGCCGGCGCGTGCCCGGGCCGCGGTCGCGCAGGATTTGTCCACAGCGGCTCATTCATTCGCTATGAAATTTTTTGATCACTCAATAAATTCTTTTGTTGCAAAAATGTATTGAAAAGTATTTGGGAATATTTCGTATTGTCCCAATCGGGCGTATCGTGCGCGGGCCGATCACCCACGGGAGAATCTCCATGCAGGCCGGATCGCAGTCGCAGTGGTTGCGCACGTTGCTCGTCGCCGGATGTCTCGGCGTCTGCGGTGCGTTGTTTGCAGGGCCGGCGCGCGCCGGCGGCGAGGAGCCGATCGCGTATATCGGCCATGGCGGGTTTTTCGAGGCGAGCGGCCGGCAGGTCATGCCGACGCAGGCGTTCGTCGCCGACGCGCAGGCGTGGTATCGCGCCGATCTGTCGTCGCGCCTGAACGAGCGCAAGTCGTTCGAGTTCGCGCAGTTCGAACGCGAACTGTTCGACGGCGTGCCGACGCATGGCCAGACGCGCCTCGTGTTCGAGCAACGCGCGCTCGAATGGCTGTACGTCAATTCCACGCGGCAGAAAAACGACGATCGCACGCTCGGCAAGCTGCGCGCGCTCGACTACGCGCTGACGTTCGAGATGCGCGAAAGCCCCGAGTCGAAGGATGTCGCGCAGGGCGTGCCTTTCGTGCTCGTACCGCCGCTCGCCAAGAAGCTCGCTGCGGTGCGCGCGCAGCAGGCGCAGGGCGACGGGGGCGTCAAGACCGCGACGGTCAACTCGGGCGTCAACTACACCAACGAATGCATCGCCGCCGGCGTGCCGATCCCGCCGTCGATCGGCGTGATGGACCCGGCAGGCCTCGCGGGCTGGAAGTCGCAGGGCTTCATTCCGCAGGCGCTGCAATTCATCGTCAACACACCGGCCGAACTGCGCACGTACCGCAGCATGTCGCCGCTCGGCATGTGCTACGCGCTGCCGCGCTATTCCAACAATCTGATGACGACCGTCGCGCTCGACGGCGTGATCTGCATCAGCGAGGTGACGTCGAAGGTGTGCATCTGGGACAACCAGATGTCCGGCACGACGTTCTCGTTCGCGGCCGGCGCGCAGATACCGATCGGCGCACCGAACCTGATGGTCGATCCGCTCGGCCGCTACCAGGCCGGCGGCAACGAACTGCTCGGCGGCCAGGGCGGCGTCTGCACCGACTGCCATGCCGGCGAGAATCCGTACATCACGCATCCGAAGGCGAACCTCGGCGCGTACCTGTGGGAGAACCTGTGGCAGGTGCAGAACCTGCCGACGTTCGCGCCGAACCGCTACGATCCGCTCGTGCCGGCGGCCTGGCCGCAGAACCAGTTCTCGCAGACGTTCGCGACGGTGCCGGCCGTGTGCAGCGGCTGCCACGTCAAGTTCAGCGCGGGCCGCTTCCCGCACCTGTCGAACCAGCTGCCGGGCTATTGCGGCACGATCCTGCCGGGCGGATACAACACGACGATGCCGCCGGGCGTGCCGGGTACGCAGGTTCCCGCCGCATCCGCTTTCCGCAACGCGTACTGCTTCGCGCCGCCGAACAACACGACGGCCGACGCGGGCGACCCGCACATCACGACGACGAACGGCGTCAGCTACGACTTCCAGGCCGCCGGCGAATTCGTCGTGCTGACCAACGACGACACCGGCTTCGAAGTGCAGAGCCGCCAGTCGCCGGTGCAGACGACGTTCACGCCGCCGCCGAATCCGTACACGGGCCTTGCGAGCTGCGTCGCGCTGAACACCGCGGTCGCCGCGCGCGTCAACGAGCATCGGGTGACGTATCAGCCGATCCGCACGTCCTCGAACAAGGAAGAAATGCAGATGCGCATCGACGGTCGCGTGACGGCGCTCACCGCGACGCCGATTCCGCTCGGCGGCGGCGCGTACGTCGCGCTCGCCGCGGCCGGCGGCGGCATGCACATCGTGTTCTCCGACGGCAGCGACCTCGTCGCGACGCCGCGCTTCTGGACGTCGCAGGGCTACTGGTACATCGACATCGACATCACGAACACGCCGGCGCGTGAAGGCATCGCGGGTCACGTGCTCGCCGGCGACTGGCTGCCGCGCGCGCCCGACGGTTCGTCGTTCGGACCGATCCCGGGACCGCTCGCGACGCGTCACGTCGTGCTCAACCAGACGTTCGCCGACGCGTGGCGCGTCACGTCGTCGACGAGCCTGTTCGACTACGCGGCCGGCACGTCGACCGCGAACTTCACCGACCGCAACTGGCCTTCGCCGCCGGGACAGCCGTGCCGCAGCACGATGCCGCCGGTGCGCGAACCGCTGACGCGGATGCAGCCGGCGCTCGCGCAGCAGGTGTGCGCGGTCGTCGATCATGAGGTCAAGCGGGCGCACTGCGTGTTCGACGTCACCGTGACCGGCGACGCGGAATTCGTGCGCGGCTATCTGCCGGCGGCGACCGGCGGCGGTGGTGCCGCGGGCGGCCCGGCGAAGGAAAAATAGTCGCGGGAAGATCGAGCGCCGGCCGGCCACCGCCGGTCGGCGCTCGCGCCTCAGAACTGGCCGCGCAGACTCAGCGTGTAGTTCGCCGGCGTGCCGTAATACGTGTTGTCGTACTGGTCGAGCACGAAGTAGTTCTTGTCGAGCGCGTTGTCGGCGTTGAACTGCACCGACCACACCGGCGAGAGCGCGTAGCGCGCCATCAGTTGCAGGCGTGCGAAACCGCCCTGGCCGAGGATCGTGCCGCCGTCCGGCGAGCTGACGAAGGTTGCGCTGCGGCCCTGCCAGTCGATGCCGCCGCCGAGCGTGAGACCGTCCGCCCACTGCTTCGGCGTCCACGTCACGAAGCCGCGCACGAGCGTGCCCGGGATGAACGTGCGCACCGGCCGTCCTTCGCCGTCGTGCATGACGTAGCGCGACCAGCCGAGCGAACCCTGCCAGTTTTCGCTGAAGCGTCCGCTGATTTCGGCTTCGAAGCCGCGCGTGCGCGTGCCGTCGATCGGCGCCGACGCCTGCGTGCCGTCCGGCAGCAGCACCGGTTCGCCGGTTTCCGGATCGAACACCGGTGCGGCGACGTTGTCTTGGCGCGTTTCAAAGACGGTCAGCGACGTGTTGAGACGGCCGTCCCGATGTTCGCCCTTGATGCCGATCTCGGCGCTGCGGCCGTCCATCGGGTCGAGGAAGCGCCCGGAGAGATCGCGGCCGTTCTGCGGCTTGAAGATGCCGGTGAAGCTCGCGAACAGCGAAAACTCGCGGCTCACGTCGTAGACGAGGCCGGTGTACGGAATCGTCTCGTCGTAGTCGTAGTGCGAGGTGACCGTCGCGTCGTAGAGGTAGAACGAATCGATCTCCCAGCGCGCGCGGCGCGCGCCGACGATCCACTTGAGCGGGTCGGCGAGCGAGAAGCGCGCGGCGGCGTACAGGCCGTCCTGGTCGGTGTCGATGTCGGTGAGCGGCGTCGCCGGGCCGAATACGGGTCGCGGATACGAGCCGTCCCAGTGGAAGAAATTGCCGGTGCCGGCGAGATCGCCAATGGCCATTTCAGTGCCGGTATTCGCCGAGCGCGAGGCCGAAAAACCCGCGACGAGTTCGTGCTCGCGGCCGAACAGCGAGAACGGGCCGGACGCGTAAAGATCGACCGAGCGATCGATGATCCTGGCCCTGTTGCGATACGCGTACGGCTCGAGACCTTCCCCGGTGACCGGATCGGGAAAGCCCGACACGTAGAACAGCGCGACGTCTTCTTCGTAGCGGCGCCAGTTCGCCGTCGCCTGCAAACGCCAGTCGTTGGCGAAGCCGTGGCGCAGTTCGGCGAACGCGCTGTCCGTGCGGCGGTTCCAGAAGCTCCAGTCGGTGGCGGTGGTCACCGAGCGGTTCCAGCCGGCCCATCGTCCGTCGGCGAGGAACAGCGGGAACGAGCCCCAGGTGTTGCCGGTCGGCTTGTTGTTCTGGTGGTCGATGCCGAACGACAGGCGCGTCGATTCGCCGAGATCGGCGTCGACGATGCCGTACAGGACACTCGTATCCTTGTGGTAAAGCGCCTGGAACGAATCGCGCTCCTCGTACACGGCGACGCCGCGCGCGCGGATCGACGCGTCGGCGTTGAGCGGCACGCTGCCGTCGATCTGCGTGCGGTAGTCGCTCCACGAACCTGCCGAAAGGTCGATCGCCAGCGTCGGCGTGCGGCTGTCGGCGTGCTTGCGCACGAGGTTGATCGACGCCGCGGGATTGCCGGCGCCGCTCATGAGGCCGGTGGCGCCGCGTACGACTTCGATGCGGTCGTATATCGCGGGATCGATGGTTTCGTCGACCGAACCGGTATTGAAGTTCGGCAGGGCGGGCACGCCGTCGAACAGCAGCGTGTCGACGAGGAAGCCGCGCGCGTAGAACAGCACGCGCTCGGTGTCGTAGGCGTCGGAATAGACGCCCGGCGTGTTGTCGAGCACGTCGCGCAGCGATGTGAGGTTCTGGTCCTCGATGCGCTCGCGCGTGATCACGGTGATCGACTGCGGCGTTTCGCGCGGCGACAGGTTGAGTTTCGTCGCGGCGCTGGTGCTGTCGACGGTATAGGTGTCTTCTTTGGCGATGGTCAGCACTTCGTCGAGTTTCACGGTGTCGCGACCGTCGGGCGTTTCGGCCGCGGTCGCGGCGCAGGGCGCCGAAAGCAGTACCGCAACGGCGAAGGCGAGGCGGCGAGGGCGAGGCAGGGCGAAGTGGGTCATCGGAAATCGTGACGATGTGGCGAAGCGGGCGATGTTAAAAAGGCGGCAGCGATTTGTAAATGCGAATCGTTCTTGTATGCAATTTCGATGAGAGCGATTCGGCCGGAGGGCGGAGGCGAAGGCGCGCGAGGCTGAGCGGAGGGGCGCCTGACGGGTGGTGGCGCTGTGCAGCGCCCATCGGGCGCGTCGTCCTTTCGCTCGTCATCCCGGCGCACGCTGAGATTCATTTTGACGTTGTTGTCGTCGTTGACGATCGCTTCGTCGCACTTGCCTCGCGTTGAACAAAGCATTTCGCCCGCCTGCCGGCGGGCGAGTCACTTTCTTCGACTGGCCGAAGAAAGTAACCAAAGAAGGCCACCCCAACAGCCGCGCCCCTCCGGGCATCCTGCCCTGCGGGGACCGCAAGCGCCCGGCGGGGTCCGCCGATGGTCCATCCTGGACCGCGGCGGACGACGCACGTCCGTGTGCGTCCCCTGCGGGCCTGATCACCGGGCACTTGCTCGCGGCAGATGGGGCCCCGGGTGAAGCGGGCGGCTTCCTGCCGCCAGAAGCAACGGCAACTGCAAATGCAACGGCAACGGCAACGGCAACGGCAACGGCCGGAGCGCGGCGTTTCTACAAAGCCGTCATACCGGCGCAGGCCGGTATCCAGCTTTTCGATATCCGAGAAAACCGGATCTAGAAGCTGGATACCAGCCTTCGCTGGTATGACGAGCAAAGAAACGGCGAAGCGAAAGCTGGAATGACGAGCCAAGAAATTGCCGCGCTTGGGCTGTCGCTTCTGGCGGCAGGAAGCCGCCTGCTTCACCCGGGGCCCCGTCGGCCGCGGCGAGATTGCGGAGGATCAGCCCGCGCAGCGGGTGCGCGCAGGGATGCGCGCAGTTCGTTGACGGGCCATGGATGGCCCATCAACGAACCCCGGAGCGATCTCGCGGAGTTTGCGGGCACGGATGCCCGCAAACCGCGGCCGTCGGGGTGCCCTTGGAGGGTGCAGGGAGGGGTTGGGCAAGCAACCTCTCCTTGCCCGCTCGCGGCAGCGAGCGGAACGCTTTGTTCAACGCCAGGCAAAAACTACAAAGCGACAATCAAGAGCTGGATCCCGGCATTCGCTGGATAACGAGCGGGACGCACGCCAGCGAGCGAAACCCCTTGTTCAACGCTCAAGCGTCAACGACAAAACAAAAACATCAAAAGCCGGAACGCCGAGCGGACTCGCAACAGCGGAAGAAACGCTCCGTTCAACCGAAATAATTTGTGAAAAAAGTGATAAAAATCAAAACACCAATGCGCACCGCAGAGCCCGCAAAAAAGAACGAAACACACCCCAACCATTCATACAAAAACCCCCAAGATAAGAAAGCCCCAGCCCATCAAGCGACCTCGAGCGCCAGGAGCGGCGACATGAAAAACGCCAACGACGGAATCGACGCGGCACGCCGCGACGTGCTGATCCTCGGTCGCGATCTGATGATCGTCGCGCCCGCCACCGCCATGGCTGCACCCGCCGCGCTCGCCGCACCGGAACTGCCGAAGCCGCCGGTGCGATCGAAGGTCTCGTTCACGGTGAACGAAAAAGCGCACACGCTCGAGCTCGACACGCGTACGACGCTGCTCGACGCGCTGCGCGAGCACCTGCGTCTGACCGGCACGAAGAAAGGCTGCGATCACGGCCAGTGCGGCGCGTGCACCGTGATCGTCGACGGCCGCCGCATCAATTCTTGCCTCACGCTCGCGGTGATGCACGAAGGTTCGAACGTCACGACGATCGAAGGCCTCGGCGCGCCGGGCCGGCTGCATCCGATGCAGGCCGCGTTCGTCCGGCACGACGGCTATCAATGCGGCTACTGCACGCCGGGTCAGATCTGCTCGGCCGTCGCGATGCTCGAGGAGGTGCGACAGGGCATACCGAGCCACGTCAGCGTCGAACTGACGGCGCAGCCGCAACTGACCGCCGACGAACTGCGCGAACGCATGAGCGGCAACCTGTGCCGCTGCGGCGCGTACTCGAACATCGCAGAAGCAATCACCGAAGCTGCCGGGAGCCGCGTATGAAAGCCTTCACGTACGAACGCGCGCGCACACCCGCCGAAGCCGCGGCCGGCGCCGCCGGCAATGCCGGCGCGAAGTTCATCGCGGGCGGCACGAACCTCCTCGATCTCATGAAGCTCGAGATCGAAACGCCCACGCACCTCATCGACGTCAACGGCCTCGCGCTCGACAAGATCGAGGCGACGCCCGACGGCGGCTTGCGCATCGGTGCGCTCGTGCGCAATACCGATCTTGCCGCCGATACGCGTATCCGGCGCGACTACGCGCTGTTGTCGCGCGCGCTGCTCGCCGGTGCGTCGGGACAGCTGCGCAATCGCGCGACGACCGCGGGCAATCTCCTGCAGCGCACACGCTGTCCGTATTTCTACGACACCGACCAGCCGTGCAACAAACGCCTGCCGGGCAGCGGCTGCGCGGCGATCGGCGGCTACAGCCGGCCGCACGCGATCGTCGGCGTCAGCGACGCGTGCATCGCGGCGCATCCGAGCGACATGGCCGTCGCCATGCGCGCGCTCGACGCCACGATCGAAACGGTGCGTCCGGACGGATCGACGCGCCGCATCGCGATCGGCGAGTTCTACCGGCTGCCCGGCAAGACGCCGCACGTCGAAAACGTGCTCGTGCGCGGCGAGCTGATCACGGCGGTGACGCTGCCGCCGCCGCCGGGCGGCACGCACGTGTATACGAAGGTGCGCGACCGCGCGTCGTACGCGTTCGCGCTGGTTGCGGTCGGCGCGATCGTGCAGCGCGACGGTACCGGGCGCGTCGCGCTCGGCGGCGTCGCGCCGCAACCGTGGCGCGTCGAGGCGGCCGACGCCGAGCTCGCGAACGGCGCCGCGGCGGCGACGCGGCGCCTCCTCGCCGACGCGAAGACCACGCGCGACAACGCGTTCAAGGCGACGCTGGTTCAGCGCGCGCTCGACGCGGCACTCGCGCAGGCAAGGAGCGCGTCATGAAGTTCGACCAGCCCGCTACCACGAACCCGATCGATCGTCTCGCCGTGGTCGGCCATCCGGTCGACCGCATCGACGGTCCGCTCAAGACGACCGGTACCGCGCCATATGCGTACGAACGCCACGACGTCGCGCCGAACCAGGCCTACGGCTATGTCATTGGCGCTGCGATCGCGAAAGGCCGCATCGCGTCGATCGACACGAGTGCGGCGAAGCGCGCGCCCGGCGTGCTCGCGATCGTCACAGCGGCGAACGCCGGCAAGCTCGGCAAGGGCAAGCGCAACACCGCGCCGCTGATCGGCGGTCCGGCGATCGCGCACTATCACCAGGCCGTCGCGCTCGTCGTCGCCGAGACGTTCGAGCAGGCGCGCGCGGCGGCGAAGCTCGTGCGCGTCGACTACGTGCGCGCCGGCGGCGCGTACGACCTCGCCGCCGCGCAATCGTCGGCGGTCAAGCCGAAGGAAGAAAAGCCCGATACGGCGGTCGGCGATTTCGCCGGCGCGTTCGCCGCGGCGCCGGTACGGATTGACGCCACGTATACGACGCCCGACCAGTCGCACGCGATGATGGAGCCGCACGCGTCGATCGCCGCGTGGGACGGCGACAAGCTCACGCTGTGGACGTCGAACCAGATGATCGACTGGGGCCGCGGCGATCTCGCCGCGACGCTCGGCATACCGAAGGACAACGTGCGCATCGTTTCGTCGTACGTCGGCGGCGGCTTCGGCGGCAAGCTGTTCGTCCGCGCCGACGCGCTGCTCGCCGCCCTCGGCGCGCGCGCGGCGGGGCGGCCGGTCAAGGTCGCGCTGACGCGGCCGCTGATGTTCAACAACACGACGCACCGGCCCGCGACGATCCAGCGCATCCGCATCGGCGCCGACCGCGACGGCAGGATCGTCGCGATCGGCCACGAAAGCTGGTCGGGCGACCTGCCGGGCGGCGGTCCCGAGGTCGCGGTGCAGCAGACGCGGCTCTTGTACGGCGGCGCGAACCGCATGACCGCGATGCGTCTTGCGACGCTCGACCTGCCCGAGGGCAACGCGATGCGCGCGCCGGGCGAGGCGCCGGGCCTGATGGCGCTGGAGATCGCCGTCGACGAGATGGCCGAAAAGCTCGGCCTCGATCCGGTCGAGTTCCGCATTCGCAACGACACGCAGGTCGATCCGGAAAAGCCGTCGCGGCCGTTCTCGCAGCGCCGCTTCGTCGAATGCCTGCGCACCGGTGCCGAACGCTTCGGCTGGAGCGCGCGCAAGAAGCCCGGACAGATGCGCGACGGGCGCTGGCTCGTGGGCCTCGGCGTCGCCGCCGCGTTTCGCAACAACCTGCTGACGAAGTCGGCGGCGCGCGTGCGGCTCGATCCGCAAGGTGTCGTGACCGTCGAAACCGACATGACCGACATCGGCACCGGCAGCTACACGATCATCGCGCAGACGGCCGCCGAAATGCTCGGCGTGCCGCTCGCGAACGTCGTCGTGCGGCTCGGCGATTCGGCGTTTCCGGTGTCGTGCGGTTCGGGCGGCCAATGGGGCGCGAACAACGCGACGTCGGGCGTCTACGCCGCATGCATCAAGCTGCGCGAGGCGATCGCGGCCGCGCTCGGCATGAGCGCCGACGCGGAGTTCTCCGGCGGCCACGTGAGTGCCGGCGATCGCAGCGTCCCGCTCTCGCAGGCGGCGGGCGAGCAGGGGCTCGTCGCCGAGGACGCGATCGAATACGGCGATCTCGACAAGCGCTTCCAGCAGTCGACGTTCGGCGCGCATTTCGTCGAAGTGGGCGTCGACGCGGCGACCGGCGAGGTGCGCGTGCGCCGCATGCTCGCGGTCTGCGCGGCCGGGCGCATCCTCAATCCGAAATCGGCGCGCAGCCAGGTGATCGGCGCGATGACGATGGGCGTCGGCGCGGCGCTGATGGAAAACCTCGCGGTCGACGTGCGCCGCGGCTTCTTCGTCAATCACGATCTCGCCGGCTACGAGGTGCCGGTGCACGCCGACATTCCGCACCAGGAGGTCGTCTTCCTCGACGAGACCGATCCGGTCTCGTCGCCGATGAAGGCGAAGGGCGTCGGCGAGCTCGGTATCTGCGGCGTCGGCGCGGCCGTCGCGAACGCGATCTGCAACGCCACCGGCGTACGCGTGCGCGACTATCCGATCACGCTCGACAAGCTGCTGGCGAAACTGCCGGCGGCGGTGTGATGCCAAGGGGCCGGCGCTCGCCGGTGGAACGGGCATCGAAACGCCGCTACGCTCCGGTCATTCCAGCCGCGATACGAGCGAGCCCGCCATGGACGAACAACGTCGCCTTGCCGTACTGGTGGATGCCGACAACGCGCAGCCGAGCGTGATCGGCGCGCTGCTCGAGGAGGTGGCCAAGTACGGCACCGCGAGCGTCAAGCGCATCTACGGCGACTTCACCAGCACGCGCATGAACCAGTGGAAGCAGGCGCTGCTGCGCTTCTCGATCAATCCGGTGCAGCAGTTCGCGTATACGAGCGGCAAGAACGCGACCGACAGCGCGCTGATCATCGACGCGATGGACCTGCTCTACACGCGGCGCTTCGACGGCTTCTGCCTCGTCACGAGCGACAGCGATTTCACGCGCCTCGCGCAGCGCCTGCGCGAGGAGGGGCTCACGGTCTACGGATTCGGCGAGAAGAAGACGCCGGATGCGTTCATCCAGGCCTGCGACAAATTCATCTATACCGAACTGCTGCGCGACGGCAGCGAGGCCGAAGCGCCACCCGTCGACGCGAAGAAACCGGCGAAGAAGCCGAAGCCGCCGGCGAAACCCCCGACGGCGAGCGCGCCCGCCGACGCGGCGACGCCCGCGTCGCCGGCAAAGACGCCGGCGCCGCAGCCGGGCGAGGCATCGGCGATCCCGCTGCCGCAGGACGCGCCGCTCGCGCTGATCCGGCGCGCGGTCGAAGAGGCGTCCGACGAGCGCGGCTGGGCGAATCTCGCGGCCGTCGGCGCCTATCTGACCAAGGTCCGTCCGGACTTCGATCCGCGGCTCTACGGCCATCGCAAGCTCAGCGACCTGCTCCGGTCGCTGGACCGGTTCTTCGCGATGGAAGATCGCGGCAGCGGCCCCGCGAAGACGATCTACGTACGCGCGGCAGGGCGCCCGGAAGGCGTTGAATAATTCGTAATTTGCGCAGCGCGTCCGGCCGGATCGCGAGGATCCGGCCGGCGCGGACGCCGCTAGGGAATCGCCTGCTCGAACCCGTTCGCGAAGATCGCGTCGGGCGCCGGTTCCGGCACCGCGATGAAGCTGCCGACGTTGAACTCGCCGACGCGGCCGAGGCCGGCGATCGCGCCGTGGTTGTTCACGGCCGCGCCCTTGAGCAGGTACGGAAACGTCTTGCCGCCGTCCGACTGCGCGAGGATGTCGTAGGCCGTGCCGTCGACGTAGACGAACGCCTTGAAGCTCAGCGTCAGGAAATTCTGCGCGCGGCCGACGATCGTGCCCGTGTCGTTGATGCCGAACGCCGCGCCGGTCGAAAGCCCGAGCAGCGCGCCGGGAATCGCCGTGGCGGTGCCGCCGGCGAACGTGACCGGCACCGACTTGCCGTTGCCTTCCACGTCCATCTCGCCGACCGCGACGCCGGTCTCGTTGACGTTGTGCGCCATGCTCGGCACGTCGTCGACGCCGTCGGCGATCGGCGCGAAACCGGGCATGCCCGCCTGCGCCGTCATCGCGTGCGTCGCGCCGAAGATCAGGTTCCAGCCGCCGACGAGCTTTCCGGCATTGCTGACGGCCGACCAGTAGGCCTGCGTCCCTTCGCCGTGATCGGGCACGCCGTCGGCGAGGCCGCCGGCCTGGGTCCACGTGAACGCGCGGAACGCGCCGTCGTGCGAGGCGAGGCCCACGACCGTGCCGTTGTCGTTGATGTCGGCCGGATTGAGCTTGACGGCCTGGTCGTCGCCGATGACGGTGTAGTTCGCGAGGTTCGCGGCGTTCCACAGCATCGCGGTCGTCTGCGCGCCGTCGTCGGTGATCGTCGAGGCGTAGCCGACGATCTGCCCGATCTCGTTGATCGCCGTCGCCTGCGCTTCGGCGCGATCGGCCGGACGCGGCAGCGTGGTCGCCTGCGTGCCGTCGAACAGGAACGCCTGGGTGGCGCCGTCTTCGGCCGAGATGTAGTAGCCGACGGCGAGGCCCGCGTCGTTGATGTCGGCCACATAGACGTCCGACGCGCCGGGAATCTCGATCGGAACCAGATGGTAGTGCGGCGCCTGGCCGGCGGCGGCGGTGCCGGCCGCGAGCGCGGCGAGAACGGCGACGGACAGGCAGCGGGAACGAACGTGCATGGATCGGAAGCCTCGTGCGATGGAAGGGACGGCGCCAACGCGGACGCGTCCTGCGAGGGTGTGCAACGCGTACGTCGGCGCCATTCGGATCGCGCTCGAATGCCGCTCGAATCGCGTGGCGCGATCGTGACGAGGCGTTACGGGGCCCGTACCTGCGCCGTTTTCGGCGGCGCGACGAGCTCGCGCGGTATCGCGCGTTCGCCGGCGAGGCGGCGCGTGGTCGCGAGCGCCGCCTGCCACGCGTCGCGGCGTCCCTGCGCATGGGCGACGCGCAGGCCGGTCAGCGCCGCGTCGTAGTCCTCTTCGGCCCACAACGCCACCTGGCTCGCAATCGCCGCGGCATCGGCCACGCGCTGCCGCTCGATCAGGAATGCGACATAGTCGTCGGCGACGCGCAGCAGCGTCAGCGGCACGCCCTGCGCCTGCGCGAGCGCGAACGCCGCCTCGAACTGGCGTGCGGCATCGTCGTGGCGGCCGGCGGTCCAGGCGCGATTCGCGGCGGCGGTCTGGCGCAGCGGCGTGCGCGCGTTCGGCGACGGGCCGCCGGCCACGGCATTGCCGGCCGCGCTGTCCGGTGCGGCGTCGGCGACGGCGAGGTCGCGCGCGATGCGCGATCGCAGGAGTTCGATGTCGGCGCGGATCAGATCGCTGTCGGCCGACGCGAGCGGTGCGAACGGCGTCGGCGCGAGCGCGGCGAGCGCCGCGGCGCCATGGCCGCGGCGCCAGTCGAGTTCCGCGCGCAGCAGGCGGATGCGTTCGACCTCGGAGACGTCGGCCGGGCGCGCGTCGTTGCCGGGGTCGTCGAGCAGTTCGGCCGCTTCGTTGTGGCGGCCCTGCTG
Source organism: Tahibacter soli (assembly GCF_025717065.2). Taxonomy (GTDB): domain Bacteria; phylum Pseudomonadota; class Gammaproteobacteria; order Xanthomonadales; family Rhodanobacteraceae; genus Tahibacter; species Tahibacter soli. The sequence continues at coordinate 396,131 of NZ_JAOVZO020000023.1, forward strand.
CAGCAGCTGCTCGGTCCGGTACAGCCGCAGCGACAGCCGCGAATACGGGCTCGGCACGCGCGCGCGCTGCGTCCACGACGCGTCCATCGCTTCCCACGCCGCGGCGTTCTTGAGCTGCGCGCGCCGCGACACGGACAGCAGCTGCAGCTGGCCGATGCGCTCCTGCACGAGGCCGAGCGCTTCGAACCGCGCGATGGCCGCGGCGAGGTACGGCTCGGCCTGGGCCGGATGCGCGCGCAGGAGTTCCATCGCGCCGATGTTGCCGTCGACGCGCGCGACGCCGCCTTCGTCGCCCGCGCGCGCGAAGCGGTCCCGCGCGATGCCGTAGTCGAGCAGGGCGCCGGCGTAGTCTTCGAGCGAGGTGCGGCTGACGGCACGGCCGTTGTGCAGGCGGCCGGCCAGCTGATCGTCGCCGTGCGCATCGCCGGCCTCGTCCAGCGACGCGATGCCGTCGCCGAAGAAGCGGCCGGCCTGCGCGTACTGGCCCGAGCGCACCGCGATCATGCCGCGCGGCGCGAGGAGCCGCGCGCGAAACACGCGGTCGTCGCCGGCGCGCGCGAGCAGTTCGTCGAGCGCCGTGCGCGCGTCGTCGAGGCGGCCGGCCCTGATGTCGACCTCGGCGAGCTGCAGACGCAGGCGCGGTTCGTCGCGCGCGAGCTGCGCGTCGGCGCGCAGGATCTCGCGCGCGGCGTCGGGTTCGTTCGCGAGCAGCGCGGCCTGCGCGCGCTGCAGGGTTTCGGCGACGCTTTCGGTATCCGCCGCCGGCGGCGGCACGCGGCCGAGCGCCGCCGCCAGGCGGTCGGCCGCGCCGCGCAGCGCGCCGGTCGGCGTGGCGTCGTCGAACGCGACGCGTACGCGCGGCCCCGCGGCCGTCCCCGCGCCGGCGGTCGCGTACCAGCGCGCGCCGCGCGGTTCGATCGCGCCTTCGATCACGAGCGTGTCCGGCATGGCCTCGCGCAGCGCCGCGCCGTCTTCGCGTTTCGCCCCATGTTCTTCGTCCAGCCGGCGCAGCAGGCCCAGGGTCTGCTCGCTCGGCTGCACGACGAGGCCGCTGCGCCGCAGGCGGTCGGCGACGAGATCCATGCCGCCGAGGCGCAGCCAGCGCTCGTCGGTGTTCTGCGCCGCCAGCGGCAGCACGATCGCACGCCCGGAGAGCGGCGCCGGGGCGGCGGTTTCGCGGTTCATGAGCAACGACGCGAGCACGGCGACGGCCGTGACGGCGAGGACGGCGGCAAGCCTGCCGGTGCGGCGCGTTCGAATGGGCGCCGGTGTCGTTTCGACGGTCGCTGCCGCAGCGGCGTTCGGCGGATTCGCAGCGGCGTCGATCGGGTTCGCGGGGGCGGCTTCGACGCGCGCGTCGCCGTCGTCGACGCTCGTCGCCGCGACCCAGTGATAGCCGAAACCCGGCACCGTGCGGATCGCCCATTGCGACTGGCCGTCGTCGTCGAGCGCGCGGCGGCATTGCACGATCAGCTGGCCGAGCTGGACGTCGGACGCGGCGCCGTGATGCCACAGCGCGCGAATCAGCTCGTCGCGCCCGAGCGCGCGCTCGCGCGCCTCCACCAGAAGCAGCAGGCACGCAAAGGCGCGCGGCGGCAGCGGCACGCGCTCGCCGCCCTTGTGCAGCTCGCGGGCCGATGCGTTGAGTCGGTATCCGTTGAAACGATAGACGAGCGATTTCATCGAGCGGCAGTTTCGCGGGCCTTGCACCCGTGCCCGCGGCCGATTCTACGCGACGCGGCGCCGGCCGCCGCAGGCACCGTTGTGCCGCACATCGCGCTTTTATTGTTCCGATTGTCGAAAGGCTGACTGCCGAATCGCGTGGATTCTGCCGAAAGCCGGTAGAGCCTAGATTGACGGCACGCGGCAGGCATCCGCCGCCGCATCCAACTACGAGGCCATCATGGACACCCAGAAAGTTGTGGACACCCAGAAAGTCGCCGTCGTCACCGGCGCGTCGCAGGGCATCGGCGCGGCGCTGGTACAGGCGTTTCGCGAGCGCGGCTATCGCATCGTCGCGACGTCGCGGTCGATCCGCCCGAGCGGCGATCCGGACATCGCGACGGTCGCGGGCGACATCGCCGATCCCGCGACGGCCGAGCGCGTCGTCGCCGAGGCGCTGTCGCGCTTCGGCCGTATCGACACGCTGGTCAACAACGCAGGCATCTTCATCGCCAAGCCGTTCGCCGAGTACACCGCCGACGACTTTGCCGCGAAGATCGCGACGAACCTCGCCGGCTTCTTCCACGTCACGCAGCGCGCCGCGACGCAGATGCTCGCGCAGGGCTCGGGCCACATCGTGAGCATCACGACCAGCCTGACCGATCACGCCATCGCCGGCGTGCCGACGGCGCTCGCGAACCTGACCAAGGGCGGCATCAATTCGGCGACCAAGGCGCTCGCGATCGAATACGCCGCGAGCGGCATCCGCGTGAACGCGGTTTCGCCGGGCATCATCGCAACGCCGATGCACGCGCCGGAAACCCACGCGTTCCTGGCGGGCCTGCATCCGGTCAAGCGGATGGGCGAGATCCGCGATGTCGTCGACGGCGTGCTGTATCTCGAATCCGCCGCGTTCGTGACCGGCGAGATCCTGCACATCGACGGCGGCCAGAGCGCCGGGCACTGAAGAAGGAGAGCGACATGCCGATCGTCAATATCCAGGTGACGCGCGAGGGCACGAGCCCCGAGCGCGACGCGATCACCGCCGAGGAAAAGGCCGCCGTGATCGAAGGCGTGAGCCGGGTGCTGCTCGACGTCCTCAACAAGCCGCTCGATTCCACCTTCGTCGTCATTGAAGAAGTGGATCTCGACAACTGGGGCTGGGGCGGACTGCCGGCGCTCGAGTTTCGCCGACGGCGCGCCGCCGCGGGAAAATGACCGTAGCGAGCGAGTTCAGTCGAGCTCGTCCGCTTCGGCGGAGAGCCGCGCGAACGCCGTGCGCAGCCGCGGGGCCGCGAAGTCGACGAATGCGCGAACCTTCGGCACGGCCAGCCGGCCCTGCGGCATGACGAGATGCACGGGGAGCGGCGGCGGCTCGGCGTCGCGCAGCACGACCGCGAGCGATCCGTCGCGGACGCGCTCGGCGACGTGATAGCTGTACAGGCGCGTCACGCCGGTGCCGTCGACCGCCGAGGCGAGCGCCGCGCGAACGCTGTTGACCACGAGCCGCGCGCGAAAATGCACCGTGCGCGGCACCGTGCCGCCCGGCAACGGCGGAAAGATCCAGGTGTCGTGGCCGAAATGCGTCGTCGTGACGATGCGGTGCGCCGCGAGGTCGGCCGGTTCTACGATCGGCGGGCTGCCGGCGAGATAGCGCGGCGATGCCGCGACGACGCGCCGCACGTCGCCGCCCACGCGCACGGCGACGAGCGACGAGTCGGGCAGTTGCGCCACGCGCAGCGCGACGTCGAAGCCCTCCTCGACCAGGTTGGCGTGGCGGTCGAGCAGCACGAGGTTGGCCGACACCGCGGGAAACGCTTCGAGATACGCATCGACGATCGGACGCAGGATTTCCTCGCCGCTGATCGGCGGCGCGCAGATCGTCAATGTTCCTCGCGGCGCGACGCGTGCGTTCGCGATCGACAGGTCGGCTTCCTCCAGGTCGGTCAGCACGCGCCGGCACGCGGCGGCATAGCGTTCGCCGACTTCGCTCAGCCGCAGCGTGCGCGTCGTGCGATGCAGCAGTTCCGCGCCGACGTGGTGCTCGAGAAACGCGATCGCGCGGCTCACGGCCGCGGGCGAACGGCCAAGCTTTCGTCCGGCCGCGGCGAGGCTGCCCTCGTCCAGCGCGGCGACGAACACTTTCATCGCTTCGATTCGGTCCATTGCGGGCTTCCGGCGAAGTGTTCGTTTGTCAGTCGGAGACGATGCGGTTGCGCCCCTGCTGTTTCGCGTTGTAAAGCGCGGCGTCGGCGCGGCGCAGCAGTTCGGCCGCCTCGCGCGAACTCTCGGGGAACGTGGCGACGCCGATCGAGGCGGTCACGGCGCCGAGCTTTTCGCGGCGATGGTAGACGTCCAGCGTCTCGACGGCGCCCCGGATCTGTTCGGCGCGCGCGCGTGCGCGCTCGGCGTCGACTTCCGGCAGGATCATCGTGAATTCCTCGCCGCCGTAGCGGCACGCGATGTCTTCGGCGCGGCAATGCGCCTGCAGCAGGCGACCCGCGTGCGTCAGCAGCGCATCGCCGCCGTCGTGACCGTGGGTGTCGTTGAACCGCTTGAAGTGATCGAGATCGATCATGAGCACCGACAGCGCCTTGCCGACGCGGTCGCAGCGCGCGAGTTCGCGCGTCAGCGACTCTTCGAGATAGCGGCGGTTGTACAGGCCGGTCAGCGGATCGCGGATCGACTGCGTGCGCAGCGAATCCTGCAGACGCAGGTTCGACAGCGCGAGCGAAAGCTGTTCGACCGCGGCCACCATGACGTCGCGCTGCGACGCCGCCGGTGCGCGACCGCACGAAAAGTTCGCCAGCCCGAGTATTTCGCCGTGCGCCACGAGCGGTATGCAAATCGACCACGCGCTCGCGTCGTCGATCGCGCTCACGTGCGCGCAGCGTACGCCGTGCCCGACGTCTTCGGACTCGAACGGCTGGCCGCGCCGCAGCGCCCAGCAGTCCTGCGGCGGAAACAACGCGGCGGTGGACGCCGCGGGACGTCCCCAGGTGCCGATGGATTCGGCGAGGTCCTGAGATGCGCGGATCAGGTACACCGCGCTGCCGCAGTCCGGCAGCAGGCGGTCGATCGCCTGGCGCGAGACGTCGATCGCCTCGCCGACGCTGCGGCAGCTCTGCAGCATGCCGGCATAGCGGCTGAGCTGTCGCGTGTGGTCTTCGCGCAGCGCGAGCTCGTGCACGCTCTTCGTCAGTTCGGCGTTGGCGCCGGCAGTCAGCGCTTCGGCGCGCCGGCGCTCGCGCACTTCGACCAGGAGACGCCGCGCGACGAGCCAGAACAGGATCAGCCCCACGCCGAGCCCGGCAACGGTCGACAGCTCGAGCGTGCGCGCGTTCGTTTCCGACAGCGTCACGCGCCGGCTCAACAGATCGCGCTCCTGCGCCGCCATCGTCTTGTGCAGCTCGCGAATCCGGCCCATGAGGTCGATGCCGGCACCGGCCGCGACCATCGAGCGCGCCTGATCGAAGCCGGACGTCTTGTAGGTCGTATAGGTTTCGAGCGACGCCTGCAGGCGCTTTTCGACGAGATCCTGAAGCTGCGTCGCGCGAGCGGCCTGCTCGGGATTGTCGGCGACGAGCCGCGCGACGTTCGCCGCGGCCGTGCGCGCGGCGGGCAGGTTGGCGAGGTATTCCTGTTCGAGCTCGACGCGGCCGGTCAGCAGAAAGCCGCGCTGGTCGGCCTCGACGTCCTTGACCGTCGCGTAGACGTGTTCGAGCGCGGTGATCACATCGTGCGTGTGCTCGACCCACGTGCTGCTCGACACGAACTGGCGCGCGCCGCGAATCACGAAGATGCCGACCGACAGCAGCAGCGCGGCGGTCAGCAGCAATCCCGCCATCACGCGGTTGCGCAGGTTCCGGTTCACTCGCGATTCTCCGTCATGACCCTCGCGGTATTGTTTTGGATTCGTGCCGCCGGCGGAATACGGCAGGCCCGTTTCACGGGTCGAGGGTATCAAGTACCTCGACCGGCGGGGCGGCCCGAAGAAGGGCTGGCGGTACGCATATCGGCGAGTAGACATGCGGACCGACGCACGGTGTTGCGCCGCGCGCATCAATCCGTGGTCAAGGGCCGGTGTCGCGGGGCAGCGCTCTCAGCGGACCGCCAGCGTCCAAGCCGCGCCGATCGACGCCGTCGCCGCCAGCGTCCACGCCATGCCCCGGCGCAGAACGAACATGGCCATCAACGCGAACAGCACGAGGACGCCGGCGAACGGATCGAACGTCGTGATCTCGGGGATGTCCGCGTGCAGCCATCCCCAGCTGACGGCCGTCGTCCGGCGAAACACCGTGTGCAAGGCGAACCAGATGCCGAGGTTCATGATCACGCCGACGACTGCCGCCGTGACGGTCGACAGCGCGGCCTGCAGACCGCGATGGTGCCGCAGCGCTTCGATCCACGGGGCACCGAGAAAATCCACAAAAAGCACGGCACGAACGTGACCCACACCGTGACGAAGGATCCGAGAACGCCGGCCGCCAGCGGCGACAGGCCGATCTGGTGCTGATAGGCGGCCTGGAACGCGACGAACTGCACGACGAGGATGAGCGGACCCGGCGTGGTCTCGGCCAGGCCCAGGCCGTCGAGCATCTGGCCGGGCGTCAACCAATGGAAATCTTCCACAACGCGCTGGGCCACGTAGGCCAGCACGGCATAGGCGCCGCCGAACGTCACCATCGCGGCCTGGCTGAAGAAGACGCTCTGCCGGGCAATCACCGCGTCTGCGCCGAGCCAGGCCGTCAGGCCGAGAACGGGCGCGATCCAGAGTATCGACGCGACCGCGACGACGACGCACGCACGGCGCACCGACGGTTGCGTGTGCGTCAGTTCGCCGCGCGCCAGGGCCGCGTCGACGACGTGATCGGTATCCGGTCCGGCCCGGATCTCGGCAGGGATCGGAAACGCGGCGGGCGCGAGATGCCGGCCGACGACGCCGACGCAGGCCGCCGCCAGCACGATCGCCGGGAACGGGACGGCAAACGCGTAGATCGCGACGAACGCCGCGACGGCGACCAGCACCATCGTGCGGTTCCGCAACGCGCGGCGTCCGATTCGCAAAACCGCTTCGACGACGATGGCGAGTACGGCCGCCTTGAGACCGAAGAAGAGCGCCGCGATCAACGGAACGTCGCCCGCCGTCGCGTAGAGCACGCTCAACGACAGCATGACGAGGCAGCCGGGCACGATGAAGAACAGCCCGGCGGCGAGGCCGCCCGCGGTTCGATGCATCAGCCAGCCGATGTAGGTCGCCAGCTGCTGCGCTTCGGGTCCGGGCAGCAGCATGCAGTAGTTCAGTGCGTGCAGGAATCGCGACTCGCTGATCCAGCGACGCCGCTCGACGAGTTCCCGGTGCATCAGCGCGATCTGCCCGGCCGGGCCGCCGAAGCTCAGGCAGCCGATGCGTGCCCAGACGAGGAGCGCGTCCCGGAAGCTCACGCTCGCCGGGACGGGGTTGGCTTGGTCGTTCACGGCAACGATTCTCCCGAGGCTTCGCGATCGCGCCCGGCCGCCGGCATTGTCGCATCGGCGTTCGGTATCGCGACCGTCCCGGCAGAGAAGTCGATCGAGAAACGAGGCCGGTCCTGCGCATGGGCGAACCCACCCCGAACCTCGCCGGCGTGCCGCTACTCGACGGCCCGCTAGGCCGGCGACGCGACGCGGCGCGCCGCCGCGCAGACCGCCGCCGCCACCTCGTCCGCCTGATCGCCGATGAAGTAATGGTGGCCGCCCTCGATCACGGTCAGTTGCACGGCATCGGAAATCTCGTTCCAGCGCAGGTAGTCGCGCGCGTAGTCGGGCGTCAGCTTGTCGGCCGATCCGACGATGCTGTGGATCGGCGCGGCGATCTTCCAGCGCTTGCGAGTGCGCTCGTAGTCGTACGCCATCTTCGAGTCTTTCCGGAAGTTGCCGATCATGAACGCGAGCACCGCGTCGTCGACCGGATCGGCCGAGCCGCCCCACGAGCGGATCAGCGCGTGCAGGTCGGCGTCGCTCTTGCCGGCCCACAGATCCTTGATCGGAAACAGCCGGCCGAGCAGCGACGCGCGCGGCGACGGAAACGCGCCGCCGGCCGCGAAAAACCGCACGTCGCGTCCGGCCAGCTCCAGCCGGTGCACGATTTCGAGCGCGAGATAGCTGCCGACGCAATGGCCGTAGACCGCGATCTCGCCCGGAACATTCGCCTGGATGTACGCGACGCAGTCGGCGGCGATGCGCTCGACGCTCTGCAGCGCGGGCGCTTCGATGCCCACTTCGTTGCCTTCGATCGCGACGGCGTAGACGTCGATGTCCGGCGCCCGCGCGTTCAACGCGCGGGCGAGCGGATGGAACACGGTCGGCGCGGCGCCGGCATACGGACAGCAGATCAGCGACAACGTGCGCTCGCCGCGGCTGTCGCCGAGCTTTTGCAGTATGCGATGCCGCCGCGGTTCGACAGCGCTCGTCAGGCGCGCCATCGCTTCGATCGTCGGGTTGGCATAGAAATCCACCAGCGTGATCGGCCGGCATCCCGGCGTATTGCCCAGCTTGAACATCAACGACGCCGCCTTGAGCGAATGGCCGCCGAGGTCGAAGAAACTGTCGCGCACGCCCACCGTGTCGAGATTGAGTATCTCTTTCCACAACTGCGCCAATGCGGCTTCCGCGTCGGTTCGCGGCGCGACGAAGTCGGCCGACGCGTTCGCGCTCGCGTCCCAGCGCGGCAGCGCGGCGCGGTCGAGCTTGCCGTTGGCGGACAGCGGAAACGCGTCGAGCACGACGAACGCGGCGGGCACCATGTATTCGGGCAGTCCGGACGCCAGCTCGGCGCGCACGGCCGCGACGGAAATCTCGCGGTTCGCGCGCGCGACGAGATAGGCGACCAGCCGCTTGTCGCCGGCGCCGTCGTCGGCCGCGACCACCACCGCTTCGCGCACGTCGGCGCACGCCGCGAGCTTCGCTTCGATCTCGCCGAGTTCGATGCGGAAGCCGCGGATCTTCACCTGGAAGTCGTTGCGTCCGAGGTATTCGATCGCGCCGTCCGGCAGCCAGCGGCCGAGATCGCCGGTTTTATACAAGCGCGCGCCGTCGTGCGCGCGGAACGGATCGGCGACGAAACGTTCGGCCGTCAGTTCCGGCCGGTTGAGGTAGCCGCGAGCGACGCCGGCGCCGCCGATGTACAGCTCGCCGACCGCGCCGAGCGGCACCGGCCGCCGGCGCGCGTCGAGCAGGTACATCTGCGTGTTCGCGATCGGCCGGCCGATCGGCACCTTGCCCGCATGCAGCCGGCCGTCGCAGCGCCAGTAGGTCACGTCGATGGCCGCTTCGGTCGGGCCGTAGAGATTGTGCAGTCCTGCGCGCGGCAACGTGCGGTGGAATTTTTCCTGCAGGCCGTACGGCAAGGCCTCGCCGCTGCACAGCACGCTGCGCAGGCTGCCGCACAGGTCGGCCGGCGCCTGGTCGAGGAACACCTGCAGCATCGACGGCACGAAATGCAGCACCGTGATCGACGCGTCGGCGATCGTGCGCGCGAGGTACTGCGGGTCCTGGTGACCGCCGGGCCGCGCGAGCACCAGCGTCGCGCCGGCGAGCAGCGGCAGGAAGAACTCCCACACCGAGACGTCGAAACTGAAAGGCGTTTTCTGCAGCACGCGATCGTCGGCGGTCAGCCGGTACTCGTCCTGCGCCCACAGCAGGCGATTGACGACGCCGTCGTGCTGGTTCATCGCGCCCTTGGGCTTGCCGGTCGAACCCGAGGTGTAGATGACGTAGGCGAGATGCTGCGGCGTGAGGCCGAGCGTTTGCGGGTCGGGATCGTGCTCGGGCTGTTCGGCCAGTTCCGTGCGAACGATCGGATCGTCGAGTACGAGCGTCGGCGCGTGCGCGGGATCGCGTTCGCGCAATCGGTTCTGCAGCGAGGCCTGCGTGAGCACGGCGACCGGCGCGCTGTCGGCGAGCAGGTACGCGAGACGCTCGTCGGGGTAGGCCGGATCGATCGGCACGTAGGCGGCGCCGGCCTTCAAGATGCCGAGGAGGCCCACGACCATGTCGAGGCTGCGCTCGATGCAGATCGCGACGCGGTCGTCGGGTTGGATGCCGAGAGCGATCAGGCGGTGCGCCAGTCGGTTCGCGCGGCGATTGAGTTCGGCGTAGCCGAGCGTTTCCTGTGCGAACACCACGGCGGTCGCATCCGGTTGCTGCCGCGCCTGCCGTTCGACGAGCTGGTGGATCAGCAGGTCGGTCGGATAGTCGACCCGGGTGTCGTTGAAGCCGTCGAGCAGCAGCGCGCGTTCGTCGTCGGGCAGGATGTCGAGCGTGTGCGCCGGACGATCCGGCGCGTCGGTCAGCGCCGCGACGAGGCCGTCGAGCGCGCGGGTCAGATACGCGGCGATGCGCCCGGCATCCATGCCGGCGATGCACTGCACGCTGAGGCCGAAGCCGTCGCCGAGATCGTTGATCGAGACGGTCAGCGGATAGTTCGTGCGTTCCTCGCCGCCGATCAGGCGGATGCCGTCCCACGGCGCGGTGCCGTGCAAGCGGGTGTGACGATAATTGAGCAGCGCGGTGAACAGCGGCATCGGCGCGGACACGCCGCTTGCGCGCTGCGCGAGCGCGAGCGAGGCCTGTTCGTGCACGAGCAGTTCGCCGAGGCGCCGATACGTCGCGGTGACGAGCTGCTGCGCGGTGCACGCGCCGACGTCGAGCCGCATCGGCAAGGTGTTGATGAACATGCCGAGCACGCGATCGGCGCCGGCGGAGCCTTGCAGGCGGCCCGACAGCGTGGTGCCGAACACGACCGCGTCGCGGCCGGTGCAGACGGCGAGCACCTGCGCCCACGCGGCATGGAACAGCACGGCCGCGCTGACGCCTTGCCGGCGTGCGACCTGGCGCACGCGTTCGGCGAGGGCGGGGTCGAGACTCACGTCGGCTTCGCGGATCGCCGTGTCGTGCGCCGGTGCCTGCAGCAGGCCGAACGGCGCGGTCGGCGCGTCGATGTCGGCGAGCTGCGTGCGGAAGTAGGCCTCGTGTTCGTCGGCCGGCACCGAGCGCGCCTGCGCGATGAAGTTGCGATAGGGCAGCGACGGCGGCAGCGGCGCGTTCGCATCGACGAGCAGCTGGTGCACTTCGCCGAGCATCAGCTGCAGCGAGTAGTTGTCTTCGATGATGTGGTGGCTTTGCAGCGCGAGCAGCCATTGCGAGCCCGAGGCGATGCAGGTCGCGGCCATCAGCGGCGCCCGGGTCAGGTCCATGCGCGCGTGCGCCGGGCTGGTGTGCGCGAGCAGCTGCGTCATCGCGTCGCTCGTGTCCGCGGTCAGTGTCGCGACCGGCAGCGGCGCGTGGCGATGCACGACCTGCACCGGCTGCGGCAATCCGGTCCAGCGCATCGCGCTGCGCAGGATGTCGTGGCGGTCGATCACGCGCTGCAGCGCGACGAGGAATGCGTCGAGCCGGTCGCGGCGGTCGAACGACACGATCGAGCGCAAGAGGTACGCATCGCCCTGCGGCTGCAGCAGGTGGTGAAAGAGAATGCCTTCCTGCAACGGCGCGAGCGGATAGATGTCCTGGATGTTGGCGACGCCGTGCGGCACGCTCGCGACGATCGCGTCGATCTGCGCCTGCGTGAGATCCACGAGCGGCAGCAGGTCCGGCGTGATCGCCGCGCAGTCCGGTGCGATGCGGTTCGGCGGCACGACGAACGCGCTACCGGCGTCGTTGCCGATACTCGCCGCGAGGGCGGCGAGCGTCGGCGCGGTGAACACCTGGCGCACGCTGGCCGACAGGCCGGCCTGACGCAGCCGTTCGATCAGACTCACGACCAGCAGCGAATGGCCGCCGAGTTCGAAGAAGTGGTCGTCGCGGCCGATGCGGTCGAGGCCGAGCAGGTCCTGCCAGATCGCGGCGACGGCTTCTTCGGTGCGGCCGACCGGCGGTTCGTACGCACGCGTGACGACGGCCGTCTGATCCGGCGCCGGCAGTGCCTTGCGATCGAGCTTGCCGTTGGCGGTGAGCGGCAACGCGTCGAGCGTGACGAACGCGCTCGGCAGCATGTAGTCGGGCAGCGACTGCGCCAGTTCGTGGCGCAGGTCGGCCAGCGACAGCCCGGTCTGCGCGATCAGATACGCGACGAGGCGCTTGTCGCCCGGCACGTCTTCGCGCGCGATCACGACCGCTTCGCGCACGCCGTCGCAGGCGGCGAGCTTGGCCTCGATCTCGCCCAGTTCGATGCGGAAGCCGCGGATCTTGACCTGGAAATCGTTGCGGCCGAGGTATTCGAGCGTGCCGTCGGGCAGCCGGTGGCCGAGGTCGCCGGTCTTGTATAGTTTTCCGTTCGGTCGGAACGGATCGGCGATGAAGCGCTCGGCGGTCAGTGCGGGCCGGTTGAGATAGCCGCGCGCGACGCCGGCGCCGCCGACGTACAGCTCGCCGGTCACGCCGGTCGGCACCGGTTGCCGATTCGCGTCGAGCACGTAGATCGCAAGATCGCCGAGCGGCGCGCCGATCACGCTGCCGAGGCCGGCCTGCACGTCGGCCGGACCGATCGCGCGGAACGTCGCGTGCACCGTGATCTCGGTGATGCCGTACATATTGACCAGTTGTGTACGTTGCGCATCGTTCCTGGCGAACCACGGCGCGAGCGTATGCAGCTCCAGCGCCTCGCCGCCGAACACCACGCAGCGCAGCGTGTGTTCCGCCGGTTGCGCGGCCTGCGCGGCGATCAGCTGGCGGAACGCACTCGGCGTCTGGTTCAGCACGGTCACGCGTTCGCGGCACAGCAAGGTATAAAAATCCGGCGCCGAGCGCGCGACGTCGCCCGGCACGATCAGGAGGCGACCGCCGTGGAACAGCGCGCCCCAGATCTCCCACACCGAGAAGTCGAACGCGAACGAGTGGAACAGCGTCCACACGTCGGTGTCGTCGAAGTAGAACTCGCCCTGCGTGACGGCGAAGAGACGCGTCACGTGGCCGTGTTCGACCATCACGCCCTTGGGCTGGCCGGTCGAACCGGAGGTGTAGATGACGTAGGCGAGGTGATCGGCGCGCAGGTCCGCAACGTCGGGATCGTGTTCGGGCTGCGCCGCGAGTTGCCGCTGCGTGTCGGCATCGTCGAGCACGAGTACCGGCGCCGAGGGCAGGCCGCCGTCGAACAACTGCGCCTGCAGCGCCGACTCGACCAGCACCGCGACCGGCTTGCAATCGTCGAGCACGAACGCGAGGCGATCGGACGGATAGACCGGATCGAGCGGCACGTAGGCCGCGCCGGCCTTGAGGATGCCGAGAATGCCGACGAGCATGCCGAAGCCGCGTTCGACGCAGATCGCGACGCGGTCGTCGGGCCGCACGCCGAGCGCGATCAGGCGATGCGCGAGCCGGTTCGCGCGGCGATTGAGTTCGCCGTAGCTGAGCGTCGCATCGCCGAACGTCAGCGCGATCGCATCGGGCCGAATCGCGGCCTGCTGCTCGAACAGGCGATGGATCAGCGCCGGTTCGCCGGTTGTCTGCGCATCGGCGGAACCGCCCGCGAGCAGGCGCGCACGTTCGTCCGCCGGCAGGATGTTCAGGGCGCGCACCGGCGACGTGGGCGAGTGCGACAAGGCGTCGACGAGCGATTCCAGCGCCGTCGACAGATACGCGCTCACCGCCGCCGCGTCGATGCCGTCGATGCACTGCGTCACGAGATCGACGCTGTCGCCGAGATCTTCCACCGATACCGTGATCGGATAATTCGTGCGCTCCTCGACGCGCATCAGCCGCACGCCGCGCCAGACGGAACCCGTCGTCGCGTCGCCGTCGCGCGCCGCGGTGTCGAGCAGCACGTGGTGGTAGTTGAACAGCGCCGTGAACAGCGGCAGCGGCGCGGCGACGCCGCTGCAGCGCTGCGCGAGCGCAAGCGACGCCTGCTCGTGCGGCAGCAGCGCGCCGAGGCGCCGGTGCGTTTGTGCGACCGCCTCGCGCACGCTGCGACCGCCGAGCGCCAGGCGCACTGGCAGCGTGTTGATGAACATGCCGAGCGCGCGCGTCGCGCCGTCGGCGCCGTGCAGGCGCCCCGACAGCGTCGTGCCGAACACGACGTCGTCGCGCCCGGTGCACTGCGCCAGCACCTGCGCCCACGCGACGTGGAACAGCACGGCGGCGCTGACACCGTTCGCGCGCGCGGCGGCGCGCACCGCGTCGACGAGCGCGGCGTCGAGCGGCTGCCGCAGTTCGGTAACCTGTCCGCCATCGCCCCGCACGTCGAGCTGCCCGAACGGCGCGGTCGGCGCGTCGATGTCGCCGAGCTGCTCACGGAAGTACGCCTCGTGTTCGGCGGTGCCGAGCGCGCGGGTGCGCGCGACGAATTCGCGGTACGGCACGGACGGCGGCAGCGCGTCGCCGCGGCCTTCGAGGATCGCCTGGATCTCGTGCATCGTCAGTTCGACCGTGACGTGGTCGGTGACGATGTGATGCTGCAGCAGCGACAGCAGCCATTGCCCAGACTGCGCGCCGGCGTCGACGTCGTGGATCACCGTGGCGCTCATCACCGGCGCGCGCGACAGGTCCAGGCGCGTGCAGCGCGGATCGGTGTATTCGAGCAGCCGGTCGAGCGCGCGGCCGGCGCCGGCCAGCGCGAGTTCCTCGACCGGCAGGCGCGCCTGGCGATACACCACCTGCACCGGCTGCGGCAGCCCGTTCCAGCACACGGCGGTGCGCAGCACGTCGTGACGGTCGATCACCTGCTGCAGCGCGGCGAGGCAGGCGTCGAGCGCGGCGCGCGTGTCGAACGCGGTGATCGAGCGCAGCAGATAGGCGTCGCCCTGCACGTCGAGCAGGTGATGAAAAAGAATGCCTTCCTGCAACGGTGCGAGCGGGTAGATGTCCTGCACGTTGGCCGCACCTTGCGGCACGCCGGCGACGATCGCGTCGATCTGCGCCCGGGTGAGGTCCACGAGCGGCAGCAGGTCCGGCGTGATCGCCGTGCAGCCGGCAGGAATGCGATTGGGCGGCACCGCGAACGCATCGCCGGCGCCGGCGTTTCCGATGTTCGCCGCGAGCGCGCAGAGCGTCGGCGTCGCGAACACCTGCCGCACGCTGGCCGACAGCCCGGCCTGACGCAGCCGTTCGATCAGGCTCACGACGAGCAGCGAATGCCCGCCGAGTTCGAAGAAGTGGTCGTCGCGGCCGACGCGTTCGAGGCCGAGCAGGTCCTGCCAGATCGCGGCGACGGCGCGTTCGACCGGGCCGCTCGGCGCCTCGTACGCGCGCGCCACGCGCGACGACGCGTCCGGCACCGGCAGCGCCTTGCGGTCGAGTTTGCCGTTGGCCGTCAGCGGCAGCGCGTCGAGCGTGACGAACGCACTCGGCAGCATATATTCGGGCAGCGACTGCGCGAGGGTGTCGCGCAGCACGGCGATCGACAGTTCGGCGCTCGGCCCGGCGATCAGATACGCGACGAGGCGCTTGTCGCCCGGCACGTCCTCGCGCGCGATCACGACCGCTTCGCGCACGCCGTCGCACGCGGCGAGCTTCGCCTCGATCTCGCCGAGCTCGATGCGGAAGCCGCGGATCTTCACCTGGAAATCGTTGCGGCCGAGATATTCGAGCGTACCGTCGGGCAGCCAGCGGCCCAGGTCGCCGGTGCGGTACAGGCGTCCGCCGGCGCGGAACGGATCGGGCAGAAACCGTTCGGCCGTCAGTTCGGGACGATCGAGATAGCCGCGCGCGACGCCCGCACCGCCGATGTACAGCTCGCCCGCGACGCCGACCGGCACCGGCTGCCGGTTCGCATCGAGCACGTACATCTGCGCGTTGGCGAACGGCCGGCCGATCGGAATCGCGTACGGCGGCAGCGGCGTCGTGCGATCGAACGCCAGCGCGGCCGAATTGACGGCCGCCTCGGTCGGACCGTAGGTATTGATCCAGCGCGTTTCGGCGAGGCCCGGCGCGTCGAACCAGCCGCGCAGATGCCGCAGCTCGGCTTTTTCGCCGCCGGCCAGCACCACGCGCAGGCCGGGCGCGGGCAGGCTGCGTCCGGCTTGCACTTCCTGCGCCCACGCATGCCAGAACGCGGTCGGCAGATCGGTCGCAGTGATTGCATTGGCCGACAAAAATTCAACGAATGCCGCATCCGGAATCATCAGGTCGGCCGCGCGCAGCACCACCGTCGCGCCGACCGACAGCGCCGGAAACAGCTCGACGACCGAATTGTCGAAACTGATCGACGCGAACTGCAGCACGCGATCGGCCGACGTATAGCCGCACAGGTCGATCTGCGCGTGCACGAGATTGACGACCTGCGCGTGCTCGAGCATCGCGCCCTTGGGCAAGCCGGTCGAACCGGACGTGTAGATGACGTAGGCGAGATGGCGCGGCGTCAGGCCGATCGCGTCGGCCGCGGGGTCCGACGCGGGCAGCGCCGCGAGCGTTGCGCGCGTGTCGGCGTCGTCGAGCACGAGCACCGGCAGGCCGGACGGTATCGCTTCGCCGCGCTCGAGAGGCGCCAGCGCGCTGGCCTGCGCGATCAGCGCCACGGGCTTGCTGTCGGCCAGCATGAACGCGAGGCGGTCGACGGGATAGACCGGATCGAGCGGCACGTAGGCGGCGCCGCTCTTGAGCACGGCGAGGAGGCCGACGACCATGTCGAGGCTGCGCTCGAGGCAGATCGCCACGCGATCGTCCGGCCGCACGCCGAGCGCGCGCAGACGATGCGCGAGCTGGTTGGCGCGGCGATTCAACGCGGCGTAGGTCAGCGATTCGTCGCCGGACACCGCGGCGGTCGCGTCGGGCCGCTGCGCGGCCTGCGTCTCGAAGCGCTGGTGCAGCAACAGGTCGGTCGGATAGTCGGCGGCGGTCGCGTTGAAATCGACGAGCAGCCGCGTCTTCTCGGCATCGTCGATCAGCGGCAGCCGGCTGACCGGCACGGCTTCGTGCGCGACCATGCCGGCGAGCAGCGTGACGAACTGCGAGGCGAGGCGTTCGATCGTCGCGCGCTCGAACAGATTCGTGGAAAATTCCAGATTGCCGGTAATGGCGCCGCCGGTATCCGTGAGAAACAACGACAGATCGTAGTACGACGTCGCGCGCGGCAGCATCACCGTGTCCAGCGTCAGGCCGGGCAGGGCCAGGCTGCCGCCGGGCGTGTTGTCGAGCGCGAGCATCACCTGGAAGATCGGGCTGTGGCTCATGCTGCGCACCGGCTGCAGCACTTCGAACACGTGCTCGAACGGCAGATCCTGGTGCGCGTAGGCGTCGAGCAGCGTGGCCTTCACCTGTGCGAGCAGCTGCGCGACGGTCGGATCGTCGTCGAGACGCACGCGCACCGCGAGCGCGTTGACGAACATGCCGATCAGCGCTTCGGTTTCGCGGTTCTGGCGGTTGGCGAACGGCGTGCCGACCACGACGTCGTCCTGGCCGCTGAGCCGCGCGAGCAGCGCCGACCAGCCGGCCATCAGCGTCATGAACAGCGTAACGCCGTGGCGCCGGGCGAGATCGCGCAGCGCGACGGTCAGCTCGGCGGGCAGCGTAAGCGCCACGAGATCGCCCTCGTGACCCTGCACCGGCGGTCGCGGATGATCGGTCGGCAGTTCGAGCAGGGCCGGCGCGCCGGCGAGATGCCGGGTCCAGAAGTCGACCTGTCGCGCGAGCACGTCGCCTTGCAGGTGCTGCCGCTGCCACGCCGCGAAATCGGCGTACTGGATCGCGAGCGGCGGCAGCGGATCGGGCCGGCCCTCGCAGAACGCGGCGTAGAGCGCGGTCACTTCGGCCACGAGCACGCCGATCGACCAGCCGTCGGAAACGATGTGGTGCTTGGTGACGACGAGGATGTGCTCGTCGTCCGCAAGCTGCAGCAGCAATCCGCGGATCAGCGGACCGGCCGCGAGGTCGAACGGCGCGCGCGCTTCGGTTTCGATGCGTTGCATCGCGGTCCGTTCGATGTCGGCACGACTGTCGCCCGGCTGTCGCAGATCGCACTCGTCGAGCCGAAAGCCGATGTCCGGCGGCGCGATCACCTGATGCGGCGTGCCGTCGTGGCACGCGAACGTCGTGCGCAGGTTTTCGTGGCGCGCCACCACGCGGTCGAGCGTCGCGCGCAGCGCGTCGCGGTCGAGCCGGCCGGTCAGGCGCAGCGCCGCCGGCATGTGGTAGGCCACGCCCGAGGCGGGATCGAACTGGTCGAGAAACCACAGGCGCTGCTGCGCCCACGACAGCGGCAGCGGCCGATTGCGGTCGGCGATGCCGATCGCCGTCGACGGCGCGGGGTCGGCGACGCGGCGTGCGCCGTCGCGCTGTTGCAGGCGTTGCAGGAGCAGGGCGCGCTTGAGCTGCGCCAGATCGTTCGCGTCAGACATGATCCAGGGTTCCATGGAGTTGTGCGAGGAGGTCCGCTTCGGAAAGCGCATCGAGTTCGCTTTCCATCCGCCGGATGTCCTCTTCCGAAAAGGCGTCCAGTTGCGCGGCGACCGCGACGTCGGCCAGTTGCGACAGCACCGGGCTGTCGAACAGGGATTTCAGTGACAGTTCGACGCCCATGCTCTCGCGCAGCCGCACCGTCATCTGGATCGCCAGCAGCGAATGGCCGCCGAGCGCGAAGAAATCGTCGTGCCGGCCGACGCGCGGCAGGGCGAGCAGGTCCTGCCAGATCTGCGCGATCGCGACTTCGACGTCGCCGACCGGCGCTTCGTAGACCCGCGTCGCCACCGACGTCTCGTCGGGCGCCGGCAGGCGCACGCGGTCGAGCTTGCCGTTCGGCGCGATCGGCAGCGCGGCCAGCGCGACGAACGCGCCGGGCACCATGTAGTCGGGCAGTCGCGCAGCGAGCGCATCGCGCAACGCGGCGACGGAGAAATCGGCGCCGTCGTGCATGACCGCGTAGGCCACCAGGCGCTTGCCGCCGGCGCCGTCGTCGCGCGCCGCAACAGCGGCTTCGCGCACGCCGTCGCAGTCCGCGAGCCGCGCTTCGATCTCGCCGAGTTCGATGCGGAAGCCGCGGATCTTCACCTGGAAGTCGTTGCGGCCGAGGTATTCGATCGTGCCGTCCGGCAGCCAGCGGCCGAGGTCGCCGGTTTTGTACAAGTGCGATTGTGCATCTTGCGGATCGGCGACGAAGCGTTCCGCCGTCAGTTCCGGGCGATGCAGATAGCCGCGTGCGAGACCGGTGCCGCCGATATGGATTTCGCCGGCGACGCCGATCGGAACGGGCTGACGGTGCGCATCGAGAATGCGGATGCGGTTGTTGGCGATCGGGCGGCCGATCGGCGGCAGCTCCGGCCAGTCCGCGCGCGGATCGACGAGCGTCTGCGCCGTGACGACATGGCTTTCCGTCGGGCCGTACTGGTTGTGCAGACGGCAGCCGGGCGCGCGATCGAACAACTGCCGGATCGCGGGACCGACACGCAGCTGCTCGCCCGCGGTGATGACCGTCGCCAGCGCGGGCAGCGGCAGCGTGGAGCGCACAGCGGCTTCGGCGAACGCCTGCAGCGCGATGAACGGCAGGAACAGCCGCGCGACGTTCTGCGCGCGCACGAGGCGGACCAGTTCGGCCGGGTCCTGGCGCGTCGCCTCGTCGATGAGCACGAGACAGCCGCCCGATGTCAGCGTCGCGAAGATTTCCTGGAACGCGACGTCGAAGCCGAGCGCCGCGAACTGCAGCGTGCGCGCGCCGTCTGGCAGATCGTCCTGCCGCTGCTGCCAGTGCAGCAGGTTGACGAGGCCCGCCTGCGGCATCGCCACGCCCTTGGGCTTGCCGGTCGAGCCCGAGGTGTAGATGACGTAGGCGAGATGCTGCGGCGTGAGGCCGAGCGTTTGCGGGTCGGGATCGTGGTCGGGCTGTTCGGCCAGTTCCGTGCGAACGATCGGATCGTCGAGCACGAGCATCGACGAGTGCGCGGGATCGCGTTCGCGCACTCGGTTCTGCAGCGAGGCCTGCGTGAGCACGGCGACCGGCGCGCTGTCGGCGAGCAGGTACGCGAGACGCTCGTCGGGATACGCCGGATCGATCGGCACGTAGGCGGCGCCGGCCTTCAAGATGCCCAGGAGGCCCACGACCATGTCGAGGCTGCGTTCGATACAGATCGCGACGCGGTCGTCGGGTTGGATGCCGAGGGCGATCAGGCGGTGTGCCAGCCGGTTCGCGCGGCGATTGAGTTCGGCGTAGCCGAGCGTTTCCTGTGCGAACACCACGGCGGTCGCATCCGGTTGCTGCCGCGCCTGCCGTTCGACGAGCTGGTGGATCAGGAGGCCGGTCGGATAGTCGACCCGGGTGTCGTTGAAGCCGTCGAGCAGCAGCGCGCGTTCGTCGTCGGGCAGGATGTCGAGCGTGTGCGCCGGACGATCCGGCGCGTCGGTCAGCGCCGCGACGAGGCCGTCGAGCGCGCGGGTCAGATACGCGGCGATGCGCCCGGCATCCATGCCGGCGATGCACTGCACGCTGAGGCCGAAGCCGTCGCCGAGATCGTTGATCGAGACGGTCAGCGGATAGTTCGTGCGTTCCTCGCCGCCGATCAGGCGGATGCCGTCCCACGGCGCGGTGCCGTGCAAGCGGGTGTGACGATAATTGAGCAGCGCGGTGAACAGCGGCATCGGCGCGGACACGCCGCTTGCGCGCTGCGCGAGCGCGAGCGAGGCCTGTTCGTGCACGAGCAGTTCGCCGAGGCGCCGATACGTCGCGGTGACGAGCTGCTGCGCGGTGCACGCGCCGACGTCGAGCCGCATCGGCAAGGTGTTGATGAACATGCCGAGCACGCGATCGGCACCGGCCGAGCCTTGCAGGCGGCCCGACAGCGTGGTGCCGAACACGACCGCGTCGCGGCCGGTGCAGACGGCGAGCACCTGCGCCCACGCGGCATGGAACAGCACGGCCGCGCTGACGCCTTGCCGGCGCGCGACGTGGCGCACGCGTTCGGCGAGGGCGGGGTCGAGACTGACATCGGCTTCGCGGATCGCGGTGTCGTGCGCCGGTGCCTGCAGCAGCCCGAACGGCGCGGTCGGCGCGTCGATGTCGGCGAGCTGCGTGCGGAAGTAGGCCTCGTGTTCGTCGGCCGGCACCGAGCGCGCCTGCGCGATGAAGTTGCGATAGGGCAGCGACGGCGGCAGCGGCGCGTTCGCATCGACGAGCAGCTGGTGCACTTCGCCGAGCATCAGCTGCAGCGAGTAGTTATCTTCGATGATGTGGTGGCTTTGCAGCGCGAGCAGCCATTGCGAGCCCGAGGCGATACAGGTCGCGGCCATCAGCGGCGCCCGGGTCAGGTCCATGCGCGCGTGCGCCGGGCTGGTGTGCGCGAGCAGTTGCGCCATCGCGTCGCTCGTGTCCGCCGTCAGTGTCGCGACCGGCAGCGGCGCGTGGCGATGCACGACCTGCACCGGCTGCGGCAATCCGGTCCAGCGCATCGCGCTGCGCAGGATGTCGTGGCGGTCGATCACGCGCTGCAGCGCGACGAGAAACGCGTCGAGCCGTTCGCGTCGGTCGAACGACACGATCGAGCGCAAGAGGTACGCGTCGCCCTGCGGCTGCAGCAGGTGGTGAAAGAGAATGCCTTCCTGCAACGGCGCGAGCGGATAGATGTCCTGGATGTTCGCAACGCCCTGGGGGACGCTCGCGACGATCGCGTCGATCTGCGCCTGCGTGAGATCCACGAGCGGCAGCAGGTCCGGCGTGATCGCCGTGCAGTCCGCGGCGATGCGGTTCGGCGGCACGACGAACGCGCTGCCCGTGTCGTTGCCGATAGCCGCCGCGAGGGCGGCGAGCGTCGGCGCGGTGAACACCTGACGCACGCTGGCCGACAGGCCGGCCTGACGCAGCCGCTCGATCAGACTCACGACGAGCAGCGAATGGCCGCCGAGTTCGAAGAAGTGATCGTCGCGACCGATGCGGTCGAGGCCGAGCAGGTCCTGCCAGATCGCGGCGATGGCTTCTTCGGTGCGGCCGACCGGCGCGTGATAGACGCGCGTGACGACCGCCGTCTGATCCGGTGCCGGCAATGCCTTGCGATCGAGTTTGCCGTTGGCGGTGAGCGGCAACGCGTCGAGCGTGACGAACGCGCTCGGCAGCATGTAGTCGGGCAGCGACTGCGCCAGTTCGTGGCGCAAGTCGGCCAGCGACAGTTCTGCCTGTGCGACGAGATACGCGACGAGGCGCTTGTCCCCCGGCACGTCTTCGCGCGCGATCACGACCGCTTCGCGCACGCCGTCGCAGGCGGCGAGCTTGGCCTCGATCTCGCCCAGTTCGATGCGGAAGCCGCGGATCTTGACCTGGAAATCGTTGCGGCCGAGGTATTCGAGCGTGCCGTCGGGCAGCCGGCGGCCGAGGTCGCCGGTCTTGTACAGTTTTCCGTTCGGTCGGAACGGATCGGCGATGAAGCGCTCGGCGGTCAGTGCGGGTCGATTGAGATAGCCGCGCGCGACGCCGGCGCCGCCGACGTACAGCTCGCCGCTCACGCCGGTCGGCACCGGTTGCCGATTCGCGTCGAGCACGTAGATCGCAAGATCGCCGAGCGGCGCGCCGATCACGCTGCCGAGGCCGGCCTGCACGTCGGCCGGACCGATCGCGCGGAACGTCGCGTGCACCGTGATCTCGGTGATGCCGTACATATTGACCAGCTGCGTGCGCTGCGCATCGTTCCTGGCGAACCACGGCGCGAGCGTATGCAGCTCCAGCGCCTCGCCGCCGAACACCACGCAGCGCAGCGTGTGTTCCGCCGGTTGCGCGGCCTGCGCGGCGATCAGCTGGCGGAACGCGCTCGGCGTCTGGTTCAGCACGGTCACGCGTTCGCGGCACAGCAAGGTATAAAAATCCGGTGCCGAGCGCGCGACGTCGCCCGGCACGATCACGAGGCGACCGCCATGGAACAGCGCGCCCCAGATCTCCCACACCGAGAAGTCGAACGCGAACGAGTGGAACAGCGTCCACACGTCGGTGTCGTCGAAGTAGAACTCGCCCTGCGTGACGGCGAAGAGACGCGTCACGTGGCCGTGTTCGACCATCACGCCCTTGGGCTGGCCGGTCGAACCGGAGGTGTAGATCACGTAGGCGAGGTGATCGGCGCGCAGGTCCGCAACGTCGGGATCGTGTTCGGGCTGCGCCGCGAGTTGCCGCTGCGTATCGGCATCGTCGAGCACGAGTACCGGCGCCGAGGGCAGGCCGCCGTCGAACAACTGCGCCTGCAGCGCCGACTCGACCAGCACCGCGACCGGCTTGCAATCGTCGAGCACGAACGCGAGGCGATCGGACGGATAGATCGGATCGAGCGGCACGTAGGCCGCACCGGCCTTCAAGATGCCGAGCACGCCGACGAGCATGCCGAAGCCGCGTTCGACGCAGATCGCGACGCGGTCGTCGGGCCGCACGCCGAGCGCGATCAGGCGATGCGCGAGCCGGTTCGCGCGGAGATTGAGTTCGCCGTAGCTGAGCGTCGCATCGCCGAACGTCAGTGCGATCGCGTCGGGCCGAATCGCGGCCTGCTGCTCGAACAGACGATGGATCAGCGCCGGTTCGCCGGTTGTCTGCGCATCGGCGGAACCGCCCGCGAGCAGGCGCGCACGCTCGTCCGCCGGCAGGATGTTCAGGGCGCGCACCGGCGACGTGGGCGAGTGCGACAAGGCGTCGACGAGCGATGCCAGCGCGGTCGACAGATACGCGCTGACCGCGACCGGATCGATATCGCCGACGCACTGCGTCGTGAATTCGAAGCCGGTCGTCTGGTCGTCGACCGACAGCGTGATCGGATAGTTGGTGCGATCCTCGCCGCGGATGAAGTGCATGCCGGGCCACCTGGCCGCCGCGTCGGCGGTCGCGGTGCTGTGGCGATAGTTCAGCAGGCTGTTGAACAGCGGCGTCGGCGCGGCGACGCCGCTGCAGCGCTGCGCGAG
This sequence comes from Tahibacter soli, assembly GCF_025717065.2. Taxonomy (GTDB): domain Bacteria; phylum Pseudomonadota; class Gammaproteobacteria; order Xanthomonadales; family Rhodanobacteraceae; genus Tahibacter; species Tahibacter soli. The sequence continues at coordinate 419,618 of NZ_JAOVZO020000023.1, forward strand.
CGCGAGCGACGCCTGTTCGTGCACGAGCAGTTCCGTCAGACGCCGATAGGTTTCGGTCACCGCGTCGTGCACGCTGCGTCCGCCGAGCGCCACGCGCACCGGCAGCGTGTTGATGAACATGCCGAGCACGCGGTCCGCGCCTTCGGAACCTTGCAACCGCCCCGACAGCACGGTGCCGAACACGACGTCGTCGCGGCCGGTGCACTGCGCGAGCACCTGCGCCCACGCGACATGGAACAGCACGGCGGCGCTGACGCCCGCCTGCCGCGCCGTCGTGCGGATGCGCGCCGCGAGCGCGCCGTCGAGCGGCACCTGGACTTCGCGAATCGCCAGACCGTCGCCCTGCACGTCGAGCCGGTCGAACAGCGCGGTCGGCGCGTCGATGTCGCCGAGCTGCTCGCGGAAATACGCTTCGTGTCCGCTCGTCGGAACGGAACGGGTCTGCGCGATGAAATTGCGGTACGGCAGCGGCGCCGGCAGCGCCGCCGGATCGCCGTGCAGGATCGTCCGCACCTCGTCCATGATCAGGTCGATCGTGTAGTGGTCGATCACGACGTGATGGCAGAGCAGGGCGAGCATCCATTGCCCCGAGCGCGCGTCGGCGACGATCGACGCCGACAGCAGCGGCGCGCGCGACAGGTCGATGCGGATGCCGCGCGGATCGGTACGCGCGAGCAGCACGTCGAGCGCGTCGTTCGCCGGTTCGAATTCGTCGATCGCGAGCGGCGCATGCCGCAGCACGACCTGCGCCGGCTGCGACAGGCCGGCCCACGCAATGGCGCTGCGCAGAATGTCGTGGCGGTCGATCACGGTCTGCAGCGCCGCGAGAAACGCGTCGAGGCCCGGGCGCGTATCGAACGCCAGCACCCAGCGCAGCAGATACGCGTCGCCGGCGGTTTCCAGCAGGTGATGAAAAAGTATGCCTTCCTGCAACGGCGACAGCGGATAGATGTCCTGTACGTTCGCCGCGCCGCCGGCGACGCGCGCCGTGATCGCGTCGATCTCGTCCTGTCCGAGCGCGATCAGCGGCAGCATCCGCGGCTCGATCGCCGTGCATCCCGCGGGGATCGCGTTCGCCGGAACCGCATCGGCCGGCACGTCGGCGTTGTCGGAGAGCGCGGCGGCGAGATCCGCCAGTACCGGCGCATTGAAAACGCTGCGCACGCTCGCGGCGATGCCTTGCTGCCGCAGCCGTTCGATCAGGCCGATCACGAGCAGCGAATGGCCGCCGAGTTCGAAGAAGTGATCGCGACGGCCGACGCGATCGAGACCGAGCAGGTCTTGCCAGATCGTCGCGAGCGTCGTTTCGACGCCGTCGAGCGGCGCTTCGTACGCGCGGCTCGCGACCGCCGTCGCATCGGGTTCCGGCAGCGCGTTGCGATCGAGCTTGCCGTTCGCCGTCAACGGATAGCGCTCGAGCTGCACGAACGCGCCCGGCACCATGTGCTCGGGCAGCGCGGCCGCGATCTCGGCGCGCAGGTCGGCGACCGACACCGTGGCCGCGTCGTGCGCGATGAAATACGCGACCAGGCGATGGCCGCCGGCGCCGTCCTCGCGCGCGAGCACCGTCGCTTCGCGCACGCCGCGGCACTGGCCGAGACGGCTTTCGATGTCGCCGGGTTCGACGCGGAAGCCGCGGATCTTGACCTGGAAGTCGTTGCGCCCCTGGAATTCGATCGTGCCGTCCGGCAGCCAGCGGCCGACGTCGCCGGTCTTGTACATCCGCGCGTCGCCGCCGGCATGCGGATCGGCGACGAAGCGCTCGGCGGTCAGTTCGGGCCGGTTGAGATAGCCGCGCGCGACCGCGTCCCCGCCGATGTAGATCTCGCCGGTCGCACCGAGCGGCACCGGCTGCCGCGCGCGATCGAGGATGTACAGCTTCGCGTTCGCGACCGGCCGGCCGATCGGCGGCAGCGCGGGCCAGCCGCTCGCGTCGGCCGCCAGCGTGTGCGCGGTCACGACGTGGGTTTCGGTCGGGCCGTAGTGGTTGTGCAATCGCAGGTGCGGCGACTGCCGGAACAGTTGCGCGATCGTCGCGCCGATCCGCAGTTGTTCGCCGGCCGTCACGACGTGCTTGAGGTACGGCAACCCGGCCTGGAGTCGCGCTGCCGCATCGGCGAAGTTCTGCAGGGCGATGAACGGCAGGAACACCTTCCGGATTCGTTCGGCCTGCACGAAGCGGACGAGTTCGGCCGGGTCCTGCCGCAGTGCCTCGTCGACCAGCACGAGGCATTCGCCGCTGCACAGCGTCGAGAAGATTTCCTGGAACGCGACGTCGAAGCCGAGCGCGGCGAACTGCAGCGTTCTGGCGTCCGCGTCGCCGTGCAGTCCGCTGCCGCGCTGCCACTGCAACAGGTTCATCAGGCCGCGCTGCGGCATGGCCACGCCCTTGGGCGTTCCGGTCGAGCCCGACGTGTAGATGACGTAGGCGAGACGATCGGCGTCGCGTCCGGCGACGATCGGGTTCGCGTCGTCCGACGAGGAACCGTCGCAAGCGCCGTCCGCATCGAGCAGCAGCACCGGCGTCGCCGATGCCGGCACCGGCAGGCGCGCGGGCATGTCGGCCTGCGTGAGCCACGCGGCCGGCGCGCTGTCGCCGAGCATGTGCGCCAGGCGTTCGGCGGGATAGGCCGGATCGAGCGGCACATAGGCCGCGCCGGCCTTGAGGATGCCGAGCAGCGCGACGACCATCGCGATGCCGCGATCGAAGCAGACGGCGACGCGATCGTCCGGCTTGACGCCGAGCGCCAGCAGCCGATGCGCGACCCGGTTCGCGCGTGCGTTGAGTTCGGCGTAGCTCAGCGAGGCATCGCGATGCCGCACGGCGACCGCGCCGGGCCGTTCCTGCGCCTGCGCTTCCACCTGCTGATGGATCAGGCGCGCATCGTCCGGTTGCGTCTGCGCGTTGAAATCCTCCAGCACGGTTCGACGCTCGGCGGCGGGCAGGATGTCGATGTCGCCGAGCTTGCGCCGCGGCTGTCCGACCAGATCGCGCACCAGCGCTTCGAGCGTCGTCGCGACGTAGCCGATCATGCGATGCGGATCGATGCCCGGCAGGCAATGCGCCGACATCATGAAACGCCGGCCGAGATCGTCGACGGAGAAGGTCAGCGGATAGTTCGTGCGTTCCTCGCTGAACAGCACGCGCATGCCCGGCCAGACCGGCGCGCCGGTCGCTTCGCCGTGCGCGATGTCGTCGTGGCTGTGCCGGTAGTTGAACAAGGTGGTGAACAGCGGCAGCGGCGCGGCGACGCCGCTGCAGCGCTGCGCCAGCGCCAGCGGCGCCTGTTCGTGCGCGACGAGGTCGCCGAGCCGGCGCCACGTTTCCGACAGCGCCGCGTCGAGGTCGAGATCGGCGAGATCGATGCGCACCGGCAGCGTGTTGATGAACATGCCGAGCACGCGATCGGCGCCCGCCGACCCCTGCAGGCGGCCCGACAGCACGGTGCCGAACACCACGTCGTCGCGACCGCTGCAGCGCGCGAGCACGTGCGCCCACGCGAGATGGAACAACACCGCGGCGCTGACGCCGCGCCTCCGCGCGACGTCGCGCACGCGCGCGGCCAGATCGTCGTCGAGCGGCACGCGCGCCTCGGCGATGTCGTTGCCGTCGCCCTGCACGTCGAGTACGCCGAACGGCGCGGTCGGTTCGGATACGTCGCCGAGCCGGTCGCGGAAATACGTCTCGTGCCGCGCCATCGGCACCGACGCCGTCTGCGCGATGAAATCGCGATACGGCAGCGACGTCGGCAGGCTGTCGGCGCGGTCGTCGAGCAGCGCGCGCACTTCGGCGAGCATCAGCTCGAGCGTGACGTGGTCGCAGACCACGTGGTGATGGACGAGCGACAGCAGCCATTCGCCGCTCGCCGCGTCGAACGCGACGCTCGCGGCCATCAGCGGCGCGCGCGTCAGATCCAGCGCGACCTTGCGCGGATCGGTGCGCGCCAGCAGCGCGTCGAGTACGCCGCCTTCGGGCGCGTCGAGTTCGACGAGGGGCAGCGATGCCGCGCGATGCACGACCTGCACCGGCTGCGCGAGGCCGACCCAGCGCAGCGAGCTGCGCAGGATGTCGTGCCGGTCGATCACGGTCTGCACGGCGCGCAGGAAACGGTCGAGGCGCGCGCGACTGTCGAACGCGACGACCGAGCGCAGCAGGTACGCGTCGCCTTCGTTCTCGATCAGGTGATGAAAAAGGATGCCTTCCTGCAACGGCGACAGCGGATAGACGTCCTGGATGCTCGCCGCGCCGCCGTCGGTCGCGGCGACGATCGCGTCGATTTCGGTCTGGCTCAGGTTCGCGAGCGGCAGCAGGTCGGGCGTCAGCGCGGTGCAACCGGGCGGGATCCGGTTCGGCGGCACGTCGACGGCGGTCGCGGCATCGCCGTCGGCGATCGCCGCGGCCAGTCCCGACAGCGTCGGTGCGGCGAACACCGAACGCACGGCGGCGGCAATGTTTTCGAGGCGCAGGCGTTCGATCAGACTCACCACGAGCAGCGAATGGCCGCCGAGCTCGAAGAAGTGATCGTGGCGGCCGACGCGCGGCAGGCCGAGCAGGTCCTGCCAGATCCGTGCGAGCGTGGATTCGAGGCCGGGCAGCGGCGCCGCGTAGTCGCGCGCGACGATCGCCGACGCGTCCGGCGCGGGCAGCGCGCGGCGGTCGACCTTGCCGTTCGGCGTCAGCGGCAGCGACGCGAGGCGCACGAACGCGCTCGGAAGCATGTAGTCGGGCAGCGCCGCCGACAACGCGGCGCGCAGGTCGGCGATCGACGTATCGCGCCCGTCGTGGTCGACGAAGTACGCGACGAGGCGCCGGTCGCCGGGGCTGTCCTCGCGCAGCACGACCGCCGCGTCGCGCACGCCGGCGTCGTCGGTCAGCCGCGCTTCGATCTCTCCGGTTTCGATGCGGAAGCCGCGCAGCTTGATCTGGCCGTCGTTGCGGCCGACGAACCGGAGGTTGCCGTCCGGCAGCCGGCACACGAGATCGCCGGTGCGATACAAGCGCTCCTCGCCGTCGTCGGCGAACGGGTTCGCGACGAAGCGTTCGGCGGTGAGTTGCGGCCGGTTGAAATAGCCGCGGGCGAGTCCCGGGCCGCCGACGTACAACTCGCCGGTCACGCCGATCGGCACCGGCTGCCCGATCTCGTCGAGTACGCAGGTGCGCGTCCACGCCATCGACGTGCCGATCGGCAGCACGGCGCCGGCATCGAACGTCGCGGCGTCGATTTCGAAGCGCGTGCTGAACGTGGTGTTCTCGGTCGGCCCGTAGTAGTTGAACAGGCGCCGCGGCATGCCGTGGCGGACGATCCGTTCCACCGCCGCGAGCGAAGCGGCTTCACCGCCGAAGCCCACGACGTCGAGCGCGGCCAGGCAGTCGGGCGCTTGTGCGGCGATCCGGTTGAACACGGCCGTCGTCACCCAGAACACGCCGATGCCGTCGGCGCGCAGTTGCGTGGCGAGGCGCACGGGATCGATCAGACAGTCCTTGTCGACGTGCACGAGCCGGCCGCCCTTGAGCAGCGTTCCCCAGATTTCGTACGTCGCGGCATCGAACGAGGCGTTCGACACCTGCGCGACGACGCTCGACGCGTCGAGGTCGTCGAATTCCCGGCACAGCGCGAGGCGAACCACGTTGCGATGCTCGACCATGACGCCCTTGGGCTGTCCGGTGGAGCCGGAGGTGTAGATCAGATAGGCGAGGTGGCGCTCGTGCAGGCCGGGCGTGTCGGGATTGCCGTCGTCGCCTTCATGCGGGTCGACCGCATCGAGCACGAGCGTCGGCCGCACGGTGTTACCGAGGCGTTCCTGCAGATCGCGCTGCGTCACGATCGCGACCGGCGCGCTGTCGTCGAGCATGTAGTTCAGGCGCTCGGCGGGATAGGTCGGATCAAGCGGCACGTACGCGCCGCCGGCCTTGAGGATGCCGAGCAGGCCCACGACCATGTCGAGACCGCGTTCGACGCAGATCGCGACGCGATCGTCGGGCTGCAGGCCTTGCGCGAGCAGCCGGTGCGCCACGCGGTTGGCACGGCGGTTCAACGCGTCGTAGCTCAACGCCGCGTCGCCATGTACGAGCGCGATCGCGTCGGGCCGCGCCGCCGCCTGTGCTTCGAACAGCCGATGGATCAGTTGGCCTTGCGGATAGTCGACCGCGGTGTCGTTGAAATCGACGAGCAGTTGTCGACGCTGCACGTCGGTCAGCAGCGGCAGCCGGCTGACCGGCTGCGCATCGTCCGCGAACAGGCCGTCGAGCAGCGTGAGGAAATGCCCGGCGTGTCGTTCGATCGTCGCATCGTCGAAGAGGTCGCTCGCATATTCGAGATAGCCGGCGATCGTCTCGCCGGCGTCGGTCAGGGACAGCGACAGGTCGAACTGCGTGGTGTCGCGCGGCGTCGGCAACGGCGTCAGGGTCAGGCCGGGCAGGTCGAGCGCGCTCGCCGGCGTGTTGTCGAGCGAGAGCATGACCTGGAAGATCGGGCTGTGGCCGAGGCTGCGCGCGGGCTTCAACGCTTCGACCACTTGCTCGAACGGCAGGTCCTGATGCGCCTGCGCGGCGAGCATCGTCGTCTTGATCTGCGCGAGGAGCTGCGCGACGGTCGGGTCGTCGTCGAGCCGCACCCGCAAGGCGAGCGTGTTGACGAACAGGCCGATCAGCGGCTCGACTTCGGCGCGCAGGCGATTGGCGACCGGCGTGCCGATCACGAGATCGCGCTGGCCGGAAAGACGCGACAGCAGCGCCGACCACGCGCCGAGCAGCACCATGAACGGCGTGACGCCGTGGCGCCGCGCGAGCGCGCGCAGGCCGTTCGTGCGCGCGGCATCGAGCGCGAGCGGCAGACGCCGGCCGCGGTAGCTCTGCACGGCGGGACGCGGATGATCGGCAGGCAGCTCGAGCAGCGCCGGCGCGCCGGCCAGGTGCGCGCGCCAGAAATCGGTCTGCGTGTGCAGAACGTCGCCCTGCAGCCATTGGCGCTGCCACGCCGCGTAGTCGGCGTACTGGATCGAAAGTGGCGGCAGCGGATCGTCGCGGCCTTCGCAGAACGCGGCGTACAGCGCGCTCAGTTCGCGCACGAGCACCGCGATCGACCAGCCGTCCGAGACGATGTGATGCTGCGTGACCAGCAGCACGTGGTCGTCGTCGGCGAGCCGCAGCAACTGGCCGCGGATCAGCGGACCGGCAGACAGATCGAACGGCGCGATCGCCTCGGCGCGCGTCACGCGCACGACTTCAGCGTCGCGTTCGGGCGCGTCGAGCGTCGACAGATCGACGTCGCGCAGCGCGAAGCCGCACGACGCCGGATCGATCACCTGCGCGGGCTGGCCGTCGACGCTGACGAAGCGCGTGCGCAGGCTTTCGTGCCGCGCCACGAGCGCATCGAGCGTGCGCCGCAGCGCCGCGCGATCGAGCCGGCCCTTGAGGCGAAGCCCGGCCGGAATGTGATACGCGACGCTCGCGGCGCGGTCGAGCTGGTCGAGAAACCACAGGCGCTGCTGCGAAAACGACAGCGCCTTCGTCGCGGCGTCATCGACGGGAATCGCCGACAACGTGCTGTTCGCCGCGTCCGCCACGGCTTGCGCGAAACCCGCCAGCGTCGGATGCGAGAACAGATCGCGCAGCGCGACTTCGATGCCGAGTTCGGCACGCAGGCGCGACGCCAGCTGCACGGCGAGCAGCGAGTGGCCGCCGAGCGCGAAGAAATCGTCGAGCCGTCCGACGCGTTCGAGGCCGAGCAGTTCGGCCCAGACGCGCGCGACCGCGGTTTCGGTCGCTCCGGCGGGCGCCTCGTAGTCGCGGCTGACGACGGCCGAGCGGTCCGGCGCCGGCAGCGCGCGGCGGTCGATCTTGCCGCTGACGGTGACGGGAAACGTGGACAGCTGCACGAATGCACTCGGCAGCATGTGGTCGGGCAGCGACGCGGCCAGTTGCGCGCGCACGTCGGCGAGCGAAACCGGCGAGTCGGCGTCGCAGCGCAGATAGGCGACGAGGCGGTTTTCGCCGGGCACGTCCTGTCGCGCGAGCACGACCGCTTCGCGTACGCCGGCGCAGTCGAGCAACCGCGCTTCGATCTCGCCCGGTTCGATGCGGTAGCCGCGGATTTTCACCTGCGCGTCGTTGCGTCCGAGGTATTCGATCGTGCCGTCCGGCAGCCGGCGGCCGAGGTCGCCGGTGCGGTAAAGGCGTGCGCCGGCCGTGTCGTCGAACGGATTCGCCGCGAAACGCTCGGCGGTGAGCGCCGCGCGATCGAGATAGCCGCGGGCGAGGCCGACGCCGCCGATATGGATTTCGCCGGCTACGCCGATCGGCACGAGCGCGCCGTGCGCATCGCAAATGTGGATCTGCACATTCGCGATCGGGCGGCCGATCGGAATCTCGTATGCGGGCAGCGCGTCGCCGGCGGCATAGGCCATCGCCGTTGCCTGGACGGTCGCCTCGGTCGGTCCGTAGACGTTGAGCCAGCGGCTCGACGCGGGCGCGTGATCGGCGAACCACGCCTCGAGCGTGCGCCGCTCGGCCTTTTCGCCGCCGACGACGACCAGGCGCAGATCGCCGATCCGCACACGCGTCGCGGGTTGCGCGGCCCATTGCTGCCAGAACGCGGTCGGCACGTCGGCGACGGTGATGCGCTGCGCCGCAAGGAACGCGAGGAACGCGGCGTCCGGCGCGCGCAGGTTTTCCGGTCGCAGCACGAGACATGCGCCCGTTGAAAGTGTCGTGAAGATTTCCGCGACGGACGCGTCGAACGAGAACGACGCGAACTGCAGCACGCGGTCGTCGGCCGTGAATTCGCAGGTGTCGGCGTGCGTGCGGATCAGGTTGACCGCGTTGCGATGCTCGACCATGACGCCCTTGGGCTGTCCGGTGGAGCCGGAGGTGTAGATCAGATAGGCGAGGTGGCGCTCGTGCAGGTCGGGCGTGTCGGGATTGCCGTCGTCGCTTTCATGCGGATCGATCGCATCGAGCACGAGCGTCGGCCGCACGGTGTTACCGAGGCGTTCCTGCAGACCGCGCTGCGTCACGATCGCGACCGGCGCGCTGTCGTCGAGCATGTAGTTCAGGCGTTCGGCGGGATAGGTCGGATCGAGCGGCACGTACGCGCCGCCGGCCTTGAGGATGCCGAGTAGGCCGACGACCATGTCGAGGCCGCGTTCGACGCAGATCGCGACGCGATCGTCGGGCTGCAGGCCTTGCGCGAGCAGCCGGTGCGCCACGCGGTTCGCGCGGCGGTTGAGCGCGTCGTAGCTCAGCGTCGCGTCGCCGTGCACGAGCGCGATCGCGTCGGGACGGATCGCTGCCTGTGCCTCGAACAACTGGTGGATCAGCTGGCCTTGCGGATAGTCGACCGCGGTGTCGTTGAAATCGACGAGCAGTTGTCGACGCTGCGCATCGGTCAGCAGCGGCAGCCGGCTGACCGGCTGCGCATCGTCCGCGAACAGGCCGTCGAGCAGCGTGAGGAAATGCCCGGCGTGTCGTTCGATCGTCGCATCGTCGAACAGGTCGCTCGCATATTCGAGATAGCCGGCGATCGTCTCGCCGGCGTCGGTCAAGGACAGCGACAGGTCGAACTGCGTCGTGTCGCGTGGCGTCGGCAGCGGCGTCAGCGTCAGGCCGGGCAGGTCGAGCGCGCTCGCCGGCGTGTTGTCGAGCGAGAGCATGACCTGGAAGATCGGGCTGTGGCCGAGGCTGCGCGCGGGCTTCAACGCTTCGACCACCTGCTCGAACGGCAGGTCCTGATGCGCCTGCGCGGCGAGCATCGTCGTCTTGATCTGCGCGAGGAGCTGCGCGACGGTCGGGTCGTCGTCGAGCCGCACCCGCAAGGCGAGCGTGTTGACGAAAAGGCCGATCAGCGGCTCGACTTCGGCGCGCAGGCGATTGGCGACCGGCGTGCCGATCACGAGATCGCGCTGGCCGGAAAGACGCGACAGCAGCGCCGACCACGCGCCGAGCAGCACCATGAACGGCGTGACGCCGTGGCGCCGCGCGAGCGCGCGCAGGCCGTTCGTGCGCGCGGCATCGAGCGCGAGCGGCAGACGCCGGCCGCGGTAGCTCTGCACGGCGGGACGCGGATGATCGGCAGGCAGTTCGAGCAGCGCGGGCGCGCCGGCCAGGTGCGCGCGCCAGAAATCGGTCTGTGTGTGCAGAACGTCGCCCTGCAGCCATTGGCGCTGCCACGCCGCGTAGTCGGCGTACTGGATCGAAAGTGGCGGCAGCGGATCGTCGCGGCCTTCGCAGAACGCGGCGTACAGCGCGCTCAGTTCGCGCACGAGCACCGCGATCGACCAGCCGTCCGAGACGATGTGATGCTGCGTGACCAGCAGCACGTGGTCGTCGTCGGCGAGCCGCAGCAACTGGCCGCGGATCAGCGGACCGGCAGACAGATCGAACGGCGCGATCGCTTCGGCGCGCGTCACGCGCGTCACTGCTTCGTCGCGTTGCGACGCGTCGAGCGTCGACAGATCGACGTCGCGCAGCGCGAAGCCGCACGACGCCGGATCGATCACCTGCGCGGGCTGGCCGTCGACGCTGACGAAGCGCGTGCGCAGGCTTTCGTGCCGCGCCACGAGCGCATCGAGCGTGCGCCGCAGCGCCGCGCGGTCGAGCCGGCCCTTGAGCCGAAGCCCGGCCGGAATGTGATACGCGACGCTCGCGGCGCGGTCGAGCTGGTCGAGAAACCACAGGCGCTGCTGCGCGAAGGTCGTCGCGCACGGACCGTCGGCGGCCTTGCGCGCGACGACGCGACGACCCTGGTCGTCGTGCGCGCCCTGTTCGAGCGCGGCGACGAGTTCGTCCTTTCGGCGCCGGATGTGTTCGAGGACCGCGTCGGTCAAAACGCCCTTCGGCCCCTTGAATTTCAGGTTGCCGTCGACGACGCGCGCCTGGATCGCGTTGGCGGTCAGGAACGCCAGAATCTCTTGGGTATTCACAGTTCGATCTCTTCGAGGTCGGCCAGCTCACGATCGATCGCCGCGCTCAACGCGGCGACGGTGGGTATCTCGAACAGCGCGCGCAGCGGCAGGTCGATTTCGAACCGGCTCCTGATCCGCGCGATGACTTGCGTGCCCAGCAGCGAATGCCCGCCGAGCGCGAAGAAGTCGTCGAGGACGCCGACGCGCTCGCGCCTGAGCAGATCGGCCCAGATCGCGGCGACGGCGTGTTCGGTCGGCGTGCTCGCCGGCACATGGGCGGCGCCGCGCCAGTCGCCGTCGGGCAGCGGCAGCGCGCGCCGGTCGATCTTGCCGTTCGGCGTCAGCGGCAGCGCGTCGAGGAACACGTAGGCCGACGGCTGCATGTAGTCGGGCAGGCGCGCCGACAGCCAGCCGCGCAGCGCGGCCGGTTCGGGACGGCGCTCGCGCACGGTCACGTAGGCGGCGAGGAAGCGACCGCGCACGTCGTCCTCGCGCGCCATGACGACGGCGGCGCGAACGTCCGGATGTTCGCCGAGCAGCGCTTCGACGTGGCCGGGCTCGATACGAAAACCGCGCAGCTTCACCTGGGTGTCGGCGCGGCCGACGCATTCGACGTTGCCGTCGGGCAGGTACCGGCCGAGATCGCCGGTGCGGTACATGCGGTCGCCGGCGTCGCCCGTGAACGGATTGACGAGAAAACGCTCGCGCGTCAGCGCCGGATCGTCGAGATAGCCGCGCGCCAGGTGATGGCTGCGGATGTGGATTTCGCCAAGCTCGCCGACGCCCGCGCGGCGGCCCGCGGCGTTGAGCACGACGAGCTGCACGCCCGGCATGCCGCGGCCGAGCGGTACGACCTGACGCAGACGCTGCGCGGCCGATTCGCGGTCGAGGTCGTAGTAGCTCAGCGCGCGCTGCGTTTCCGTCGCGCCGTACGTGTTGACGATCTGCGCGTCGGGCGCGTGCGACTGCAGACGCACGACGTCGCGCCGCGTCAGCACGTCGCCGATCAGGAACGCGTGGCGCAGCGCCGGCAGCCGCATCGATTCCGGCGCGTCGCACAGCACCTGCGTTATCGCGGGCGTGAGATGCGACACCGTCACGCCGCTCTCGATCATCCACTGCGCGAGACGGCCCGGCACGATCGTGTCGGGCGCCGGCACGTGCAGGCTCGCGCCGAGGTACAGCGCGTTGAAGATGTCGCGCTGCAGCGGATCGTGCGCGAGACCCGAGAGCAGCGAGAAGCGATCGTCGGCACGCAGATCGAAGTGCTCGCGCAGCCACGGATAGAACCGCGTCAGCGGCCCGTGCCGGCTCTGCACGGCCTTGGGCTTGCCGGTGGACCCCGACGTGAACGCGATGAGCGCGATGTCGTCGGCGCCGATAGCCACCGGCCGTGCGCGCCGGCCGTCGAATCGCTGCAGTTCGGCGCTGCCGTCGATGTCGCGCAGGTCGAGACAGGCCGTGCCCGGCGCGACGACGTCGCGCGGATCGGCGGCGGATGCATCGGCGATCTGCAGCCACGCGGCGGCGGGCGCGACTTCGAGGCACGCGCGCAGATGCCCGGCCGGATACGCCGGGTCGAGGATCATGAATGCCGCGCCCGTCTTGAGGACGCCGAGTATCGCCGCGACCAGCGTCGCGTTGCGCTGCGCGTGGATCGCGACCACCGCACCGGGCGTCACGTCGCGATCCTGCAGCCAGCATGCGATGCGCTCGGACGCGGCGTCGAGTTCGCGATAACTCCAGCGACGCTCGTGCGATACCACGGCCGGCGCGTCGGGCGTCGCCGCGCAGCGCTCGGCGAACAGCTGCGGCACGGAGCCGACGAAGTCGCGATCGAGCGCGATCGACGGATCGGGCAGCACTGACGCTGCGTGCGCGGTCAGGAGGCCGTAGTCGTCGATCGTGCGATCGGGCGCCGCAACGATCTGTTCGAGCAGGTGTTCGTACTGGCGCAGCAGCTCCTGCATGCGGGCGGCGTCGAACAAGGCGCTGTTGTACACAAGGTGCAATTTCAGCCCCGCCGCCGTCTGCTCGGCATAGACCGTCAGGTCGAACTTCGCGTCGAACTGCGCGCCGTCCATCAGCGCGACGTCCAGTTCCTCGGCGCGGTACGCGAGCTCGGGCAGGTCGAGCATGTTGAAGAACACCTGGAACAGCGGATTGCGGCTCAGGTCGCGCTTGAGCGGCAGCGCATCGACGATGCGCTCGAACGGCACGTCGCTGTTGGAATAGGCGTCGAGCGCGGTCTGCCGCGTGCGCGCGAGCAGCTCGCGGAACGTCGGCCGGCCCGAAAGATCGGCGCGCAGCACGAGGTTGCCGAGAAACAGGCCGATCAGGTTCTCGAGCTCCTCGCGATGGCGGTTGACCACGGGCGTTCCGATCAGCAGATCGGTCTCGCCGCTGTAGCGCGACAGCAGCAGTGCGAACGCCGACACGAGCGTCATGAACACGCTGGCGCCCGCCTCGTGACCGAGCTTCGCCACGCGCTGCGAGAGCGCCGTGTCGATCGTGCGCGTTTCCGAACCGCTGTCGAATCGCTGCACGGCCGGGCGCGGCCGGTCGGTCGGCAGGTTCGTCAGTTCCGGCGCGCCGGCGAGCTGCCGCGTCCAGTAGGCGAGCTGCGCGTCGAGCCGCTCGGCTTCGAGCGTCTCGCGCTGCCAGTGCGCGTAGTCGGCGTACTGCAGCGCCGGCGGCGGCAGCGGCGACGGCCGCGACTGCCGCAGCGCGTCGTACAGCGCCAGCCATTCGCCGACGAGGATGCGCATCGACCAGCCGTCGCAGACGATGTGGTGCACGTTGACGAGCAGCACGTGCTCGCCGGCGTCGAGGCGCAGGAGTTTTGCGATCAGCAATGGGCCTGCGGCGAGATCGAACACGTGATCGGCGTGCGCGCGCTCGTGCGCGGCGACCTGCGACGGGGCGAGGTCGACGACGTCGATCGGCACGTCGAGGCTCGGCGCCACCTGCACGCGAACCTCGCCGTCTTCCGCGACGAAGCGGCTGCGCAGCACTTCGTGTCGCGCGACGAGCGCCTGCAGGGCCGCGCGGAACGCGTCGACGTCGAGGCGGCCGGCGAGGCGCAGGCTCACCGGCATGTTGTACGTCGTGCTGTCGCCTTCCATCGCCTGCACGAACCACAGTCGCTGCTGGGCGAACGACAGCGGCAGCGGCCGGCTGCGGTCGGCGACGACGATGGTGCCACCGGCGACGACGCCTGCCGCCGGTACGCGCCGGGCGAGCTGCGCGACCGTCGGCGCCTCGAACAGCGCGCGCAGCGGCAGCGCGACGCCCAGGCGCGACTGGATGCGGCTCGACGCCTGGATCGCGAGCAGCGAATGGCCGCCGAGTTCGAAGAAGTTGTCGTCGCGTCCGATCTGCGGCACGCCGAGCAGGGCCTGCCAGATCCGCGCGATCTCGCGCTCCGTCGTGCCGACCGGCTCCGCGTAGGCGCGCGTGACGACCGCGTCGAGGTCCGGCGCCGGCAGCGCCTTGCGATCGAGCTTGCCGTTGGCGGTCAGCGGCCACGCGTCGAGCGCGACGAACGCGCCGGGCACCATGTATTCGGGCAGGGTTTCGGCGAGCGCGGCGCGCAGATCGGCGACCGATGGCGCGGGCTGTGCCGGTATCACGTACGCGACGAGCTGCTTGCCGCCGGCCGCGTCGTCGCGCGCGACGACCACCGCTTCGCGCACGCCGAGCAGCGCGGCGAGCCGCGATTCGATCTCGCCCGGCTCGATGCGAAAACCGCGCACTTTCACCTGGAAATCGTTGCGGCCGAGGTATTCGAGCGTGCCGTTGGGCAGCCAGCGCCCGAGATCGCCGGTCCGGTACAGCCGCGCGTCTGCGTGCGTCGAGAACGGGTCTGGCGCGAAGCGTTCGGCCGTCAGTTCCGGCCGATGGAGATAGCCGCGCGCGACGTTCGCGCCGCCGATATGGATTTCGCCGGCGACGCCGATCGGCACCGGCTGCCCGTGCGCGTCGAGCACGTACAACCGCGTGTTGGCGATCGGCCGGCCCATCGGCACCTTGCCGTCGTGCAGCGACGCGTCGCACCGCCAGAACGTGACGTGCACGGCGGCTTCGGTCGGGCCGTAGAGATTGTGCAGCTCGACGTGCGGCAGCAGGCGATGAAACTGTTCCTGCAGCGACGGCGGCAGCGCCTCGCCGATGCACAGCACGCGGCGCAGGCTCGCGCACCGCGCTAGATCGGCGTGATCGAGGAAGATCTGCAGCATCGACGGCACGAAGTGCAGCAGCGTAATTTTTTCGTCGCCGACGATATCGCCGAGATAGCGCGGGTCCTGGTGGCCGTCCGGACGCGCGATCACGAGGCGCGCGCCGCTCGTCAGCGTCACGAAGAATTCCCACACCGAGACGTCGAAGCTGAAAGGCGTCTTCTGCAGTACGTGCTCGCTCGCGTCGAGCCGGTACTCGCCGCGGTTCCAATGCAGAAAATTCAGCACGCCGTCGTGCTGGTTCATCACGCCCTTGGGCCGGCCGGTCGAGCCGGAGGTGTAGATCACGTAGGCGAGGTTTCCGGCATGCAATCCGAGCGCGCGCGGATCGGGATCGTCGTCGCGCTGTCGCGCGAGCAGCGAGACGGTGTCGGGTGCATCGAGCACGAGCGTCGCGGCGGCGCCGTCGAGTTCGCGCAGGCGGGCATGCAGCGACTGCTGCGTCAGCACCGCGACCGGCGCGCTGTCGCCGAGCATGTACGCAAGCCGGTCGGACGGGTAGGCCGGGTCCAGCGGCACGTAGGCGCCGCCGGCCTTGAGTACGCCGAGCAGGCCCGCGACCATGTCCATGCCGCGTTCGAGGCACAGCGCGACGCGATCGTCGGGACGGATGCCGAGGTCGATCAGCCGGTGGGCAAGCCGGTTCGCGCGCCGGTTCAGCGCGTCGTACGTGAGCGATTCGCCGTCGAAGACGAGCGCGACGGCATCCGGCGTCGCGGCGGCCTGCGCTTCGAACAGTTCATGGACCAGCGCGCCTTCCGGATAGTCGACGGCGGTGTCGTTGAAATCGATCAGCAGCTTTCTCTGCTCGTCGCCGGTGAGCAGCGGCAGCCGGTCGACGCTTTCCGCGTCCTGGTCGACCATGGCGGCCAGCAGCGTGTTGAAGTGGCCGGCATAGCGGGCCGCGGTCGCGGCGTCGAAGAGGTCGGTCGCGTATTCGAGGTATCCGTCCAGCGACTCGCCGCCGTCGGCGAGAAACAGCGACAGGTCGAACGGCGTGGTGCCGCGGTCGATTTCCGTCGCGGTCGCCGACAGGCCGTGCCACGCCGACGCGCCGGTGCCGGGCGTGTTGTCGAGCGTCAGCATGGCCTGGAAGATCGGGCTGTAGCGCAGATCGCGGACCGGGTTCAG
This sequence comes from Tahibacter soli, assembly GCF_025717065.2. Classification (GTDB taxonomy): domain Bacteria; phylum Pseudomonadota; class Gammaproteobacteria; order Xanthomonadales; family Rhodanobacteraceae; genus Tahibacter; species Tahibacter soli. Next base: position 435,889 of record NZ_JAOVZO020000023.1, read on the forward strand.
CGCCTCGACTAAGCGCTCGAACGGCAGGTCCTGATGCGCGTACGCGGACAGCGTCGTGGCCTTGATCTGCGCCAGGAGCTGCGCCACGGTCGTGTCGGGATCGAGCCGCACGCGCAAGGCGAGCGTGTTGACGAAGAAGCCGATCAGCGGTTCGAACTCGCCGCGCGGACGATTGGCCGCCGGCGTGCCGATCACGAGGTCGCTCTGGCCGGCGAGGCGCGACAGCAGCGCCGACCAGGCGCCGAGCAGCACCATGAACGGCGTGACGCCGTGCCGCCGCGCCAGCGCCCGCACGCCGGCCGTCAGTCGTGCGTCCACCGCGAGCGCCAGGCGGTCGCCGCGGTGGCTGCGCACGGCGGGACGCGTGCGGTCGCACGGCAGTTCCAGCAGTGCGGGCGCGCCTTGCAGCTGCGCGCGCCAGAAGTCGGTCTGCGTCCGCTGCACGTCGTCGCGCAGGCCTTCGCGCTGCCAGGCGGCATAGTCGGCGTACTGGATCGCGAGCGGCGCCAGCGGATCGGCACGGCCTTGCGCGAACGCGCCGTACAGCGCGCGCAGATCGCGCAGCAGCACGCCGATCGACCAGCCGTCGGTGACGATATGGTGCTGGGTGACGAGCAGCACGTGCTCGGCGTCCGACAGCCGCAGCAGCCGTGCGCGGATCAGCGGTCCGGTGCCGAGATCGAACGGCGCGACGGCTTCCTCGCGGCCGATGCGCGTCACGGCTTCGTGCTGCTGTGTGGGCGTCATCGCGCGCAGATCGTGCTCGGTCAGCGGCAGTATCGCGTCCGCGGCGATCGACTGCATCGGCTGGCCGTCGACGGTGACGACGTGCGTGCGCAGGCTCTCGTGCCGCGCGACGACGGCGTCGAGCGCCGCCTGCAACGCGGTGCGATCCAGCGGACCGCGCAAGCGCACACTGATCGGCAGGTGATAAGCGAGGCTCGCGGCCGGATCGAGCCGGTCGAGAAACCACAGGCGCTGCTGCGCGAACGACAGGGGCAGGGCGGCGGTGCGCGGCACCGGGGCGATCGCGGCGACGGGCGCGCGTTCGCCGTTGCGCGCGATCGTCTCGGCCATCGCGGCGATCGTCGGCGCTTCGAACAACGTCGCGAGCGACAGCTCGACGCCGAACCGTGTCCGCACGCGAGAGATCAACTGCGCGGCGAGCAGCGAGTGGCCGCCGAGCGAAAAGAAACCGTCGCGCGGCGAAATCCGCTCGACGCCGAGCAGTTCGCGCCAGATGCCAACGAGCTGCCGCTCCGTCTCGCTGCCCGAGTCGTCGTCGCTTCCCGCGTCGCCGTCGCCCGGCGACGCGACCGGGTTGTGCCACGCGTCGATCGCGGCCAGTTCGCCGGCCTCGAACAGCTGCCTGCACAGGCTGCGCTGCAGCTTGCCGCTCGACGTGCGCGGCACCTTGCCGGCCTTGACCAGCAGCATCGCCGCGATGTCGAAGATCTCGTGCTGCTCGGCGATCTGCGCGGCCAGCCGCGGCATCACCGGGGCCAGCACGACCTTCTGCCGCGCTTCGAGCTCCTGCACGATGACGAGGCGCGTACGCGCGCCGTCCTGCACCGAGAACACCGCGCATCCGTTGGCGCGGAACGCCGGGTCGACCGCTTCGATCGTCCGCTCCACGTCCTGCGGATAGACGTTGCGGCCGTTGAAGATCATCAGGTCCTTGATGCGGCCAGAAATATACAATTCTTCGTCGTGGATGAAGCCGAGATCGCCGGTGCGCAGATAGCACGTCGATTCGCCGGCGATCGTCGCGCCGAAGGTGCGCATCGTTTCTTCGGGCCGGTTCCAGTAGCCCTTGGCGATCGAAGGGCCGTGCGCCCAGATCTCGCCGACGCGGTCGTCCGCGAGCGCTTCGCACGTGACGGGATCGACGATCCGCACGTGGTGGCCGTTGAGCGCCGCAAGACCCGTCGACACCGTCTCGATGCATTCGCCGTCGACGTCGTGCCGCACGATCCGGCCCGCCGCGAGTTCGTCCTTGCTCACCGGCAGCAGCGGCGGACGTCCGGGCAGGCGGCTGCAGCCGCTGCTGGAAATCATCAGCGTCGCCTCGGCCATGCCGTAGCCCGGCGTCATCGCGTCGGGGCGCAGGCCGCACGGCGCGAAGCGCTCGGCGAAGCGGCGCAGCGTTTCGGGCCGCACCGGCTCGGCGCCGTTCAGGAACGTCGTGAGCGAACGCAGGTCGAGCGCGCGCATCTGCTCGTCGGTGACACGGTCGATGCACTGGTCGTAGGCGAAATTCGGCGCCGCGGTGAACACCGCGCGGTAGTCCGAAATCGCCTTGAGCCATCGGTACGGACGCATCAGGAACGCGGACGGCGCGAACTGCACGCAGTGGCCGGCCGCGTAGACCGCGTACAGGATCATCCCGATCAGGCCCATGTCGTGGTGCGGCGGCAGCCACGACACCATCGCCTCGCCGGGCGCGACCGGGTGCGCGGCGTGCATCTGTCCGAGATTCGCGAAGAGGTTGCGGTGGCTGACCATCACCCCCTTCGGCGTGCCAGTGGAACCGGAGGTGTATTGCAGGAACAGCGTGTCGGTCGACCGCAGATACGGACGGCGCCACGGCTCGGAGGCTTCGCCGAGTTCGGTCGCGCACAGCCACGTGAGTCCGTCGAGCAGCGCGTCGCCGTCGCGGAGTTCGGCGTCCTGCTGCATCTGCCGCATCTGTCCGACGATGGCCGCGGGCGCCAGCGCGATGCTCGCCCTCGCGTCGCGCGCGATGCCCTGCAGACGCGGGAACGTGCGCGACGTGGTCGGCGGCAGCGCCGGCACCGCGATCAGCCCGGCGTATGCACAGGCGAAGAACGCGACGACGTAGTCGAGGCCCGACGGATAGACGAGCAGCACGCGGTCCTGCGCCTGCGTCAGCGACTGCAGGTGCGCGGCGAGCGCGCGCGCCTTGCCGTCGAGCTGCGCGAACGTGAGCGTGCCGCCCGCGTTGTCGCCGTCGTCGAGATGCGTGAACGCGAGATCGTCCGGCAGGCTCGCCGCGCGCTCGCGCAGAAGGTCGACCAGCGTGTCGGGGTGTGAATGCGTCGATCGGTCCATGACGTCTTGCTTCCTCGGGTGTTCTATGGCGCCGGCAGGTTCGTCAGGCGCACTCGCGCTCGACGAGGCCGGCGCCGATGCAGTCGAGCACGGCCTGCTGCTCGGGCAGGATGAAAAAGTGATCGCCGTCGAACCAATGCACGTGGCAATCGGAAAGGGTTTCCCGGCGCCAGCCTTCCACCTGTTCGGCGGTGCGGTTTTCGCGCCGGCCGGCCAGCACGGTGATCGGCATCGTCAGTGGCAGGCCCGGCCGGTACACGTAGTCGTCGACCAGCGCGAAGTCGGCGCGGATCGTCGGCAGCAGGAGGTCCATCAGTTCGCGATGCGCCAGGACGTCGGGCGGCGTGCCGTTGAAGTCCTTCAGCACGTCGATCAGTTCGGGATCGGGCAGCGCGTGCAGGCGCCGCGACGGTGCGCGGAACTGCGGCGCGTCGCAGCCGGAGACGAACAGGTGTTCGGGCATCCGCATGTAATGCAGCTTCTGATAGCGCGCGAGTTCGAACGCGATCAGGCCGCCGAGGCTGTGGCCGAAGAACGCGAACGGCAGGCCGTCCTGGCGGCCGATGACCGGCGCCAGCGCCCTGATCAGTTCGGGCAGCGACGTGAACGGCCGCTCGGCCATGCGGGTGCCGCGGCCGGGCAGCTGCACCGCGCACACTTCGATCGCGGGGTCGAGCCGCGCCTGCCACGGCGCATACACGCTCGCGCTGCCGCCGGCGTAGCAGAAGCAGTACAGGCGCAGGCGCCGCTTCGCGTTCTTCGGATCGCGCACGAGCCAGGGTGACGTGTGCATCGCGCGGCCTCAGACGGTTTCGGCGACGACGCGCGGTTCGACCGCGCCCGTATCCGCCGCCGCGTGCGGCGCGGCCGGCCGCAGGTGGCCGTCTTCGAGCCGGATCACGCGATCGGCGCAGTGGAAGTACGCATCGTCGTGGGTGATGACGACGACGGTCTTGCCGCGCTGCGCGAGGTCCGGCAGCAGTTCGGTGTAGAACACGCGCTTGAACGCGGGGTCCTGGTCGGACGCCCATTCGTCGAACACGCAGATCTGCCGGTCTTCGAGGTACGCCGACACCAGGGCCAGGCGCTTGCGCTGTCCGGTGGACAAGTTGACAGTGGAAAATTTTCCGTTGTCGACGGTGACCTTGTGCGCCATCTCGAGCTTGCGGATGTAGTGCGTGGCGCGCTGTTCCACCGCTTCGCGGTCGGTGCCGAGCAGCTGCTCGAACAGGTGGAAGTCGGCGTACACCGCGGAGAAATACCGGCGGTAGGCGTCGAGGTTTTCGGCCGTCACCGGCACGCCGTTGAGCCGGATCGCGCCGCTCTCGGGTTCGTAGAAACCGAGAAGGATCATCGCGAGCGTCGTCTTGCCGCTGCCGTTGCCGCCGGCGATGAACAGGATTTCGCCCTGGCGGACGGTCAGGTCCATCGGTCCGAGCATGAAGGGCGCGTCTTCGGTCAGGCCCGGGTAGTGGTGGCAGACGCCGCGCAGTTCGAGTTGCAGCGGCGACGCGCTCGCGAACGGGTCCGGTCCGGCCGCGGCCTCGGTCGGCGTCGCCAGCGCGTCTTCGAGCTGCCGGATCTTGTCGAGCGACACGTTCGCCTGGCGCAGCACCGGCAGGCAGAACACGAGGTCGCTGATCGGCCGCACGAGAAACAGCAGGATCAGCGTGAACGTCGTCAGCACGTTCGCGCGCTGCGGCAGCAGCGCCGGAATGACGAACAGCAGGACGCCGATGATCGCGTAGAACAGCACCAGCCCGACGTTGGAAATCCACGTGTACGTCGTCATCGTGCCGAGAAAGAAGCGGCGGAAGTCGCGCGCGTCCGGCGCGATGACGTCGTCGACGAAGACGCGCCCGCGATCGGCGTTGAGCTGCAGCTCCTTGCTGCCTTCGATCAGGCCGGTGAAATGCACGTACAGGTTGTCGAGCTTCGCGCGCAGTTTCACCATCTGGCGCAGCGGGTAGCGCTCGGCGCGCAGATACCCGAACAGCGACGCCGTGATGATGCCGGCGAACAGGAGGAACAACGGCCACGACAGCCATGCCATGTAGGCGAAGCAGGTCAGGAGGATCACGCCGTTGCCGAGCGCCGCGGGCAGCGCCTGGAACGCCTGCACGAAAGCGCTGATGTCGTTCGTCATGATCGCCATCAGCTCGGCCTTGCCGATCGCCTGCTGCTTCTTGAGCGGCGTCGCCAGCAGCTTGCGGCTGAGCTCCACGCGCAGCCGCAGGATCGCCGACTGCACGAGGTGCATCAGCGACAGTTCCGAGATCGATTTCGCCGCGAGATAGGCCAGGCACAGGCCGAAGAACAGCCATGCGTGGGAGGCGCGCCCTTCGCCGAGGATCGCGTCGCTGATGACCTTGGCGAGGCTCGCGCCGGCAAGGCCGCTCGCGACGCCCGCCACGACGGCGAACAGCACCAGCTTCCACGACTCACGAACGAGATAGGAAACGATATTCATGCGCGGCGTTACTTTGAAGTGGCGAAAGGGATCGAACGACAGGTCCGTGTCGCGCGGCGCCTCGCGGGGCCGCGTCAATCCGGTAACGACCGCCGGCTCGGAAGTGTGAAAGGCTAACGGTGAAAACGGGTACTTTTTCCAGCGAATACCATTGACTTTCGTTGCGCATCTGCCGCGAGTTGCAACCGTCGCATCGGCCGATGCGACCGCCTTCTTTCCGCGGCACGCGTTGGAAACGTTGCCGGAACGACAGACCGAACATGCGGCCGATAGTTCGCGGCGGGCCACCGGATACTTCGCGAAATCGCTACGTATTCCGGTTGTATCGATTTCCGCCTCCAGGCGGACCGGTCGACGCCGCGCCGAACCGCAGCGCGATCGTGCGCAGGCGTCGTCTCAAAATCGGCGACTGCGCGGTTCGCGCGATCGACCCCGTCGCAGCCCCCGACATTAGGTGACCACACGAGCGAATACCTCTCAGCGCCGGCGTCGCGACTGCGGCGAACGCGTGTCGTCGCGTTCGAAGCGCCCACGTTTAAATTTTGTTATCCGATTCAAAGTCCGGTGCGAACGTGCGACGCGAACGCGCACAGATCCGCGCCCGACCGCGGACGCGGAGCCTCGCGAGCCCCATCGAATCCACAACAACGCAAAAAGGCACTCGGGAACAACATCGGACCGCGAACTTGCCGTGCGGCGCGTTCCCGTCGGTTACCTGACGCAGGCGCGGGCGATTTGCCGTCACCGTTTTCTCATTCGCGCAACGACGGCAACGTCGGCGGCGCGCCGAAGCGGTCGGAACCGCCGGCCGGCGCCCGGGGGCGGCCGATAGCTTTGCCGCCAATCCGCGCTTAGCTCGAACGATGCCCCCGGAGCGCGTCATGAACGTGATCGGCTTGCCCGCGGCCCTTTGCGGCGCGATTCTGCTGGCTTGTGCGATCCCGCTGCCGGCCTGCGCCGGCAGGCTCAACGACACCGGCCAGGTCAATTGCTTCAGCGCCAGCGCGCAGACGGGCACGGTCGGCGTCGCCAGCCCGAACGGGGCGCTTCCCGACCCGCGGTACGAACGGCAGGACTGCACGCGCGGCCTCGCCGCGGCCGATGCGATGGGCCGGATGGCCAAGGTCGGCGCCTCGGGCACCGAAGGACGCGACTACACCAAGGTCGCCAACGACGGTACGTCGCTCGCCGCCGCGGCGGCCCTCGGCAACGGCGCCGAGGACTGGGCCTGCACCCGGGACAACGTCACGGGCCTGGTCTGGGAAGTCAAAACCGCCGACGGCGGCGTGCGCGATCGCAACAAGACCTACCCGTGGGCGAACGCCGGCACGTATCCCGGCACGGTCAACGGCCTGGCCCTGTGCGGCTACACCGACTGGCGCCTGCCGACGGTGGACGAACTGCTGTCGCTGATCGACGCCGACGCGGTCAATCCCGCCATCGACGGCACGTATTTCCCGAATACGACGAACGGCCTCTACTGGAGCGGCATGACGCACGCCGCCGACGCGACGTTTGCCTGGTACGTCCGTTTCAGCGACGGCTTCATCGGCTCCAATCGCGGCAACGCGCTCGCGGTTCGGGTCGTGCGGGGCGGGCAGTGAACGGGCGTCCCTTCGTTCTCGCCCTCGTCCTCGTCGCGCTGCTGGCACCGGCCGACCCGCTGCGCGCGGCCTGTCCGTCGCTCACGAACTACACGGCGAGCACGCCCGACGCGGCCGGTCATCCGAACGACACGGTGGTCGTCGACAACGCCACCGGTCTGATGTGGAAGCAGTGCCCCGAGGGCGTGACGAGTTCGAACGCCGCGACGGGCGCAGTGTGCGACCAGGGCGCGATTACGAAGATGAGCTGGGCCGGCGGGCTCGCCGCGGCGCTCGCGTCGTCCCATGCCGGCTACGCCGACTGGCGCGTGCCGAACATGATCGAGCTGCACAGCCTGACCGACATGTTCTGCTACGAGCCGGCGATCAACACGGCGTTCTTTCCCGGCAGCGGAACGGACTTCTACTGGTCGTCGACCTCGTCCGTCGCGAATGTGCTGACCGCCCGGGCCGTCTACTTCCTCAACGGTCAGATCAACAGCGTGGGCAAGGGCGTCGGCTACGGCATCCGGCTCGTGCGCGGCGGGCAGGGGCTCGACGCGTTCGCGTCCAACGCGCCACGCGTAACGGCGGTGTCGCCCGACAGCGGCCCGAGTGCGGGCGGCACGACCGCGGGCGGCCCCGGCGGCACCGTCACGCTGACGGGCCTGCTGTTCGCCGGCGCGACGAAAGTGACGTTCGGCGCGACGGATGCGACGACGTTCACCGTCGCCAACGACACGACCCTCACGGCCGTTCCGCCCGCGCACGCGGCGGGCACGGTCGACGTCCGCGTGACGAACGCGAACGGCACGAGCGAGGCGAGTGCGCCGAGCCGGTACACGTATGTCGCGGCGCCGACGGTGACCGGCGTTTCGCCGGACGTCGGCACGTCGGCGGGCGGCACGAGCGTCGTCATCGCCGGCACGGGCTTTGCGAGCGGCGCGACGGTGCGATTCGGGGCGAGCGCGGCGGCGAACGTGACCGTCGCGAGCGCGACGCAGATCACCGCGACGACGCCCGCGCACGCCGACGGCACGGTCGACGTGACCGTGACCACGTCGGGCGGTACGAGCGCGACGAGCGCGGCCGGCGGGTTCACGTATTTCACGGCATCGCCGATCGTCGATTCGCTCGCCGACGGCGTGCCCGCCGCGCCGCTGAACTGCGCGGCGGGACATGCCGGCACGTGCCGCCTGCGCGATGCGATCGCCGCCGCGCAGGCGGGGGAAGCGATCGGCTTCGCCGTCGACGGCACGATTGCGCTGGCGGGCGCGCCGCTCGTACTGGACCGCAGCGTCGGTCTCGATGCCGGCCAACATGCCGTGACGATCGACGGCGGCGGCAGCGTGACGGCGTTCAAGATCGACGCCGGCGTGACGGCGCGGATCGAACGACTCACGATCCGAAACGGCAACGCGAGCCAGGCCTGCGCGACCGGCCGCCGCTGCGGCGGCGGTATCCACAACGACGGCGATCTGACGCTTTCCGGCGTCACGGTGTCCGGCAACGTCGCCGAATACGCCGGCGCCGGCATCTACAGCCGGGGCGCGCTGCGGCTCGTCAACAGCACCGTGTCGGGCAACGCGGTCGGCGCCGCGGACGGTTCGGGCGGCGGAATCTACAACGCTGGAACCGTCCAACTTTCCAATAGTACCGTGTGGGAAAACGCCGCGGCCTCGGGCGGCGGCTTGCGCAACGCCGGCGGCAGCGGCGATGCGTCCCTCGTCAACACGATCGTCGGCGGAACGTCCGGCGGCTCCGCGTGTGCGGGCGCTGCGGCGGATCTCGGCGGCAATCTGGACGACGACGGCAGCTGCGGGTTTCTCGCCGTCAACGGTTCGGCGTCCGGCGCCGCGATCGATCTGGGGCCGTTGCGGAACAACGGCGGTCCGACGCCGACGGCGCTGCCCGCACCGGACAGCGTCGCGATCGGCTTCGGCCGCGACGACGCCTGCGCCGACGCATCGAACACGAACGGCGTCGACCAGCGCGGCCGCGTTCGTCCGCAAGGCGCGCACTGCGACGCCGGCGCGACGGAAGTGGGCCTGCATACGCTTTCGGTGAGCGTGATCACGCCGAACGGCGCGGCGGCGAGCACGAACGGCACCGTCGCCGGCTGCAGGAACGGCGGGGGCGACTGTTCGGGCGAATATGCCGCCGAAGGCGAGGGCGTGCCGGTGCTCGCGGCGCTGACCGCCTTGCCGGACCCGCACTATCACCTGGCCACCTGGGGCGGCGACTGCGCCGCCGACGGCACGGTCGCGATGAACGCCGACAAGACCTGCACGGTCGCGTTCGCGATCGATACGCACACCGTCGGCGGCAGCGCCGAAGGCCTCGCCGGCAGCGGCCTCGAAGTGCGATTGAACGGCGGCGACGCGCAAGCCGTGTCGGCCGCGGCTCCGGCGTTCGTCTTCGCGCCGCTGCCCGATCTCAGCGCGTGGACGGTCGCGGTGACCGCGCAGCCGGTCTCGCCGTGGCAGACCTGCACGGTCGATGCGGCCACCGCGAGCGGAACGCTCGATGGCGCGGACGTCGCCGATGTCGCGGTTCGTTGCGCGACGAACGCGTACACGATCGGCGGTACCGTCGCCGGCTTCGCCAACACCGGCTCGAATCTCGCGTTGCGACTCGACGCCGGCGGCGAACAGAACGCGAGCGTCACGCCTGGCCAGTCGGGCTTCGCGTTCGCGGCGCCGGTCGCGAGCGGTACCGCGTACGCCGTATCGGTCGCGCATCAGCCGCAAGGCCAGTCGTGCACGGTCGTCGCGGGCGCCACGGGCACGGTGGGAGGCACGAACATCTCGGACGTGCGCGTCGCCTGCCTGCGCCCGCCGCGGATCGTGATGGCCGTCGGCGACGGCAGCGACTACGCGTCGTACGGCGGCGTGGCGGAATACGTCGTCCTGCTGACCAACACCGGCGGCGCCGCCGACGGGGTCGCCGTCGCCGCGACGCTGTCGCCCGCGTTCGATGCCGCCGCCGCGACGTGGATCTGCGACGACCGGATCATCGGCACCGTCTGCGCGCCGTCCGGCACCGGTCCGCTCGCGGACACCGTCCGCCTGCCGCCCGACAGCAGTCTGACCTTTCTCGTCAGCGCGCCGCTGCGTTCGGACACGCCCGAAACGACGGCGACGATACAGGTCGGCGCGACCGGCGCCGCGACCGCTACCGACGTCGACACGCTGGTGATTTTCCGGGACGGGTTCGAGATGCCGTGACCCGCCGCCGCCGGCCGGCGGCGACCGTGTATCGCAATGTATCCGCCCGTCGCGAAGACGCGCGCGCATACAAATCGCCGGGTCGGCCGATGCATCGGGGATACGTGCGGGCGCTCAAATGCCGCCACGCAAGACGCACCACCCCACGATCCATCCACCCAGGAGACAACGCATGAACGCCAATACCGAAACCAAGGTTCTCTACACCGCCCGCAACCACACGACCGGCGGCCGCGACGGCGGCACGTCGCGCAGCGACGACGGGCGCCTCGACATCAAGCTTTCCACGCCCGGCACGGGTACCGGCACCAACCCGGAGCAGCTGCTCGCGGCGGGCTGGTCGGCCTGCTTCATCGGCGCGATGCGCCTGGCCGCCGGCAAGCTGAAAGTGCGCATTCCGAACGACGTCGCGGTGGACGCGGAAGTCGACCTGATCCAGCGCGGCGACGCCTACTTCCTGCAGGCGCGCCTCAACGTCAGCCTGCCGGGCCTCGAGCGCGACGTCGCGCGGACGCTGGCCGACACCGCGCATCAGACCTGTCCGTACTCCAAGGCGCTGACGGGCAACATCGACATCGCCATCAATATCCTCTGAACCACGACGCGCGGCTTGCCGGCCCACGGCAAGCCGCGTGCGGGAGAACCTTCATGTCCGACGATATCCGGCAAGACCGCCGCCGCTTTCTGGGAATGACCGCCATGACGCTTGCCGCCACGCAACTGGGCCTTTCGATGTCGACGCCGGCGCAGGCTGCCGCATCCGCCGCGGGCCCGCTCGCATCGTTCGGCGCTTTGCGGCGGATCGAGGCCGGCGTGCTCTCGACGAGCTACGCGGAAGCGGGGCCCGCGGACGGTCCCGCCGTCATCCTTCTGCACGGCTGGCCGTACGACATCCACACCTACGTCGACGTCGCGCCGATTCTCGCGGCGGCCGGCTATCGCGTGATCGTGCCTTCGCTGCGCGGCTACGGGCAGACGCGCTTCCTGTCCGCCGACACGCCGCGCAACGGACAGCAGGCGGCACTGGCCGCCGATATCCTTTCGTTGATGGATGCATTGAAAATTCAGCAGGCGATCGTTGCCGGCTGCGACTGGGGCGCGCGCACGGCGTGCAACGTGGCGGCGCTGTGGCCCGAACGCGTCAAGGCGCTGGTATCGGTGAGCGGCTATCTCGTCGCCAACGTCGAGGCCAACAAGAACCCGCTGCCGCCCGCGGCGGAGCACGACTGGTGGTACCAGTTCTATTTCGCCACCGAGCGCGGCCGGGCAGGGTACGAGAAGTACCGCCGCGATTTCGCGAAGTTCATCTGGGGCACCGCATCGCCGCAGTGGCGCTTCGACGACGCGACCTTCGACCGCAGCGCACCGGCGTTCGACAATCCGGATCACGTCGACATCGTGATCCACAACTATCGCTGGCGTCAGGGCCTGGCCGAAGGCGAGCCGCGGTACGCCGAACTGGAGCGGCGCCTCGCGCGGAGCCCGGTCATCGGCGTGCCCGCGATCACGCTCGAAGGCGACGCCAACGGCGCGCCGCACCCGCAGCCGGCCGCCTACCGCGCCAAGTTTTCGGGCAAGTACGAGCACCGCACGCTGACCGGCGGCATCGGCCACAACCTGCCGCAGGAGGCGCCGCGCGAATTCGCGCAGGCGATCATCGACGTCGACAAATTCTGATGGCGATCGGGCTCGAGCGACGGGCCGGGCAGATCGGGGCGAACAGGTCATACTTGGCCGGGCAGCCTTGGCAGAGCGAGAGCCTGAATGAACATTTCGAAAAAATCGCTGGAGAGCAGCCGCCGGACCGTCGCGGCGTACGAGGACTATGCCGTTCGCTACGACGAGATCGTCGCCACCGCGCCGTGGCCGAACGAACGACTGGCGCTGCGGCAGCTGATGGCCGCCGTCGAGTCGGGCGGCCGGATCCTGGAAGTCGGTTCCGGCGCCGGCCGCGATGCCGATTTCATCGAATCGCTGGGCGCGCAAGTTCGGCGGACCGATGTGACGGAGGCCTTTCTCGACATCCAGCGGCAGCGCGGAAAGCAGGCGTACAAGCTGGATTTGCTGACGGACGAACTCGGCGGACCGTACGACGGCATTCTCGCCCTGTGCGTGCTGATCCACATCGATCGCGACTGCACGGACGGCGTGCTGCAAAAGGTGGCCGCGGCGCTGCGCAACGGCGGCGCCTTCCTCGTCTCCCTGCGCGAAGGCGCGGGCGAGACCGACGACGACGACGGTCACATGACGTACTGGAGCCGTGACGATTTCGCCGCGCGGCTCGACGCGGCCGGCCTGACGATCGACTGGGAGAACGCGCACGTCGGCGGTGTGGACAAGCGCTGGCTGACGTTTCTGGCGCGCAAGCCGTAATGACCCGGCGCCCGTCCGGACTTCACGGATTCGCCAAGGTGTCGGTCGCCACCCAGTTGGTTTCCCACGTCGCGCCCGCATCGCCCGAATAGGCTTGCTCGAAGCGTGCCGTGGTTTTCGTCGGGCGCGTGATGACGAACCGAACGAGAATGGCCTTTCCGCCTAGCGTGTCGTCGCCGGTGAACGTCCCTTTGCCGGCGGCGTCGAAGCCGCCGAACACCGGCGCGGTGAGCAGGCCGTTGCGCAGGCTGGCGTAGTTCAGGCTCCACTGGCGGGTCTGCGGATTGTACAAACGCAGCGAACCGCCCTCGATCTTGCCCGCCGATCCCGCGATCGACAGTTCCACGAAGTTGGCGCGGCCGTCGAGCAGCGGTTTGACGAGGCTTTCGCCGCGATACTCGGCCCATTGCGGAGGCTCGCCCGACAGCGGATTGCGCAGGACGCGGACGTCGCTCGTCCAGCGCCCGATCTCCCAGTCGAAATCGCGCTGGCCGTCGCGCGTCTGCGCGGCCGTTCCGACCGGCACGGCGGCGGCAATCGCGATCATTGTGCACATGTGGCTGAATTTCATCGTGTCGCTCGCTCTCGCACTGCGGCCTCGGCCTTGCGTCGATGAATCTGCGCGCTGCGACGACAATGGAACAGAACCAGTTTCGATGCGGTCGGCGATACCGGTTCGCCGGGGCGAACCATCGGGGGCGTCGGGCGTTCGCGCGCCGATCGAATCGGGCACGACGAAAGCGGGGCTGCGACGCGTTGCGCGCTTCGCAGCCCCGCGACTCGCCGACCTTACGGCGAGGTGTAGCTGCCCTGCAGCGAGACACCCGAGAACGTCGAGAACGCGCGCAGCACGACGTAGTAGGTGCCGGCCTGCGGGTTCGCGATGTTGCACGTCTCGGCGTTGCCGCCGATGTACGGACGGCAGTCGTAGCTCGACGTCGTCGGCGCCGAGCCGAACTTGACGTAGAGGTCGGCGTCGCCGGTGCCGCCGGACGTGACGAACGCAAGATTCGTCGCGCCCGCCGGAACGACGAGCGTATAGGTCGACGTCGTCAGGCCCGAGCCGGCCGAAAGGCCGGTCACGGCGACGCCGTTGCACAGGATCGTGCCGCCGCAGCCGCCCGAGTAGACCGCGACCGACGCGGTCTTCGTCTGCGACGCGCCGCCGTTGTCCGTCACGGTCAGCGACACGGTGTACGTGCCGGGCGCGACGTAGGTCTTCGCCGGATTCGTCGCGGTCGAGGTCGTGCCGTCGCCGAAGTTCCAGCTGCGCGAGGCGATCGTGCCGTCGACGTCGGTGGAGGTATCGGCGAACGTCGCCGTCAGTCCGCTCGTCGCGAACGTGAAGTTCGCCGTGGGAACGATGTTCGAACCGCCCGTCGTGTAGCTGCCGGTCAGCGAAACGCCGGAGAACGCCGAGTACGCGCGCAGCACCACGTAGTACGTGCCGGCCTGCGCGGTCGCGATGTTGCACGTCTCGGCATTGCCGCCGACGTAGGGGCGGCAGTCGTAGCTCGACGTCGTCGGCGCCGAGCCGAACTTGACGTAGAGGTCGGCGTCGCCCGTGCCGCCCGCGGTGACGAACTGGAGGTTCGTCGCGCCCGCGGGAACGACGAGCGTGTACGTCGCGGTCGTTCCGCCCGCGGCGGCCGCAAGGCCGGTCGCGGCAACGCCGTTGCACAGCACCGTGCCGCCGCAGCCGCTCGAGACGACCGTCACCGACGACGTCTTCGTCTGCGTCGCGCCGCCGTTGTCCGTGACCGTGAGCGACACCGTGTACGTGCCGGCCGCGGCGTAGGTCTTGGCCGGATTCGTCGCGGTCGACGTCGTGCCGTCGCCGAAGTTCCAGGCGCGCGACACGATCGTGCCGTCGCTGTCGCTCGATCCGTCCGTGAAGGTGGCCGCGAGCCCGTTCGTCACGTAGCTGAAGTTCGCGGTCGGCGCGGCGTTCGGCGGCGTGCCGACGGTGAGCGATTTCGTGATCGCGTTCGTCGCGCCGGCATTGTCCGTGACGCTCAGCGTGACGTTGTACGTGCCGCCGGCCGCGTAGGTCTTTACCGGGCTCGCCGCCGTCGACGTCGTGCCGTCGCCGAAATTCCAGCTGCGCGAGGCGATCGTGCCGTCGGCGTCGGCCGACGCGTCGGCGAACGTCACGGTCAGGTTCGACGCGGTGTGCGAGAAGTTCGCGACCGGCGGCACGTTGCCGCTGCCGGCCGCGTAGATCTCGGCCGTCGCGAGCGGCCCCGAGCCGCCGGCAAACAGCACGTTTCCATTGTTCAACAAAGTGGCCGTGAACATGCGCGTGCGCGAAGCGGCCAGCGAACCGGCGTCCGCCCAGGTGCCGGTGGCCGGGTACCAGCGTTCCAGGCTGCTCGTGACGGACGCGTTCGTGTAGCCGCCTGCGACGAGCACGCTGCCGTCGGTCAGCGCGACGGCCGTGTGTCCCGCGCGCGCCGTCAGGAGCGCGCCGGTCGACGAGAAGGTTTGCGTCGCGGGGTCGAACACCTCGGCGCCGGCCTGCTTGCTCGAACCGTTGCTGCCGCCGGCGATCAGGATGCGGCCGTCGGCCAGGCGCGTCGCGGTCGCGGAGTGGCGTGCCGTCGCCATCGCGCCGGTGGCGCTCCAGGTGTTCGTCGCCGGGTCCCAGATGTCGGCGGTCGTCAGGACGACGTTCGCGTTGTTCTGGCCGCCCGCCAGCAGCACGCGGCCGTCCGGCAGCAGCGCGGCGGCGCCGCGGCTGCGCGTCGTGTTCATCGCGATGGCGACGGTGAACACGCCGGTGGCCGGATCGAACACCTGCGAGTTCGTGCCGTCGATGACGAGCACCTTGCCGTCCTGCAAGGTGACGGTGGTGGGGTAGGTCGTGACCGTGTTGCCGGTCAGCGAGCCCGGCGTGACGCTCCAGCTCGCGCTGACCGGATCGTAGATTTCGGCGCTGCGCAGGAACTCGCCGCCCGACGCGGTCTGGCGGACGCCGCCCACGATGAGGATGCGCCCGTCGCCGAGCGTGGCGACGCCGGCTTCGCCGCGCGACACGACGAGCGGCGGCGCCGCGGCGAACGCGCCGGTGGCGGCGTCGTAGAACTCGGCGCTCGCGGTGCTCGGACCGCCGGTCGAGTACCCGCCCATGACGAGGACGCGGCCGTCGGGCAGCCTTGCCGCCGAGTGGTCGGCGCGGGGGACGGACATCGATCCGGTCGGATCGGCCGCAACCGCGACCTGAGCGACGGTCGGCATCAGAATCAACGCCGAAAGCAGCGGCGTCAGAAACGTTCGTGTGGTTCGGAGCATGGTTGTTGTCACCTGGTGTGTGTTGTTGAACGGAACTGCGGAAGGGCAACGTACGGATCGAGGCTGTCGCAGATGTTGCAGAGCGATGCCCGCAATCGGCCCAGAAGCGGGTAAACGGATGACCGCCGACGAGCGGGGCCGATCCGTCGCGCGGGCGAAGCACCTCCTGATTGCGGATAAGGACAGGTCAGTCGAACGGTTGCGTTTCGCTTCGGGGTTGCGCGCGATCGGCGCCGTTTCACGGCAGACCGCGGCAACGACCGGAAGCATCTCGCAGCGGCGTCTCAGACTCTGCGAGCGGCGAGGCAGGGCTCGAACGGGAGGCGACCGGACGAGGTCGAAGGGCTGTCGCAGCGGATGAGACGGCGGGCCTTCAGGAGTGCGCCTGCCTTTTACGAACTGTGGAATATGGCGTGTTGTAAATAAAGATACTATTGGAATATCGGCAACCGGAGCGGCATGCAGCCGCATGCCGCTTCGCCCTCAATGACGCGCCAGCCGCGGCCAAGCCCAGGCCAGCGCCAGCCATGCCGGCAGCAACGCCAGCGCGTGCCAGAACATCGTCAGCTGCGGACGGATTTCCAGATCGAACAGCGGCACGCCCTGCAGCCCGAGATAGGCCGCGACGATCAGCACCAGTTCGAACGGCCGGGCATGGCGACAGAGCGCGCCCAGGCACAGCCCCCAGCTGACGATCGAGGCGCTGACCGCGATCGCCGCCAGCGCCGCGATCGGCGCCGTCGCGAGGAGGCGCAGCACGCCGGGCAAGGTCAGCACCAGAAGCAGCGCAAACCCGACCGCGAAGCGCGCGGCCAGCAGGCGGCGCAGGATGTCGGGTGCGGCGAACACGAGTCCGCCGGTGCCGTATTCCTTCTCCTGCAGAACGCTGCGCGCCAGGATATCCAGCGGCAATACCCACGCCAGCAGCATGCCGGTCTGCATCGCCATGCCATTGCCGAATGCCTGCAGACCGAACGCGACCAGCGCCGCCAGCCACCACCAGACGCGGCGCCTGCGCAGCGCGGATTTCAGTTCCGCCACCGCGAGTATGCCGACCCGGCCGCGGGCGAAACGATCGAGCAGCCGGTCGAGCCAGCGCAGCCTGGCACCGGCCAGGGATCGGGCCTTGGCGGACCCGGCGCCGCGCGCCGCGGCCCAGTCGAGCCACGGCGCGGCCGCGAGCACGCCGGCCAGCGCGAACAGCAGCCACAGCCCGCGGCCGAATACATCCATTGCCCGCACCGGCCACGATTTCCACTCGAATCGCACCGGCGCCTTTTTGATCCCCGCGTGGCCGACGGTATAACCGAACGCTTGCGGCGCGCCGGTCTGTTGCTCGCGTACCCGATGGAAATCGCGCCCGACCATGATCATGCCGTTGGGGTCGCTGACCCAGCCGTCGCGAACGACGCGGCTGTCGGGATTGTCGAGCTGCGCCACGGATACCGACGTGATGGCGATCCACACGATGAAGAACAGCACGTTGCCCGCCGTGCGCCGCAGCCACGGCAGCAGATCGAACCAGATCGCGAGCATCGACGTGATCGCCAGCCCCGGCAGGTTCAGGAGCAGCACCGGCTTGACCAGTTCGAGCACGTCGATCGAACGGTCTTCCGCGCGGATCCATTGCGCGACCAGGGCCACGCCGAGCCCGACGGCGACGATGATGCCGAAGATCACCATGTGGCTGGCCCATTTCGCCAGCAGGTAGCCGCCGCGCGTCATCGGCGTGGCCACCAGGAGTTGCCAGACGCGGGTATCGATGTCGCGCACCAGCGTGCCGCGCACCAGATAGAACCCGCCCAGGCTGAACAAGGTATTGAACAGCATGGCCACGACCATGCCGACCCAGGCGCTGGAGTAGTAGCCGCGTTCGCCGCCTTGCAGCGCGACGATGAGGTAATGGGCATCCACCGGCGGAAAGCACTGGCTGATGGCCAGGATCATCCCGACCAGGATCACCCAGAAGCGCGCGCTGCGCGTGCGTTCGCGCAGATCGGCCAGCAGGATGGCGAGGAAACGCTGCAGGGCGGCCATCAGTGGCGCTCTGCGCCGGTGCCGAGCAGCCGGGTATAGGCATCTTCCAGCGTGGGCGCAACCGCCTGCGCTTCGGCGTGCGGCGGCTCGGCGCTGACCACGCGCACGCGGATGCCGTCCGGTCGGCGCAACGAAGCGCAGACGACGAATTGCTGACGCACGTGCGCCAGCTGTTCCGGCGCCAGCGTCCACTCCCACACGTGGCCATCGGCCTGAGCGAGCAGTTGCTCGGGCGTGCCGTGGAAACGCAGGCGCCCGCCCGACATCACCGCCAGCGCCGTTGCGCTGGCCTCCACGTCCGAGACGATGTGGGTGGAAAGAATCACCAGGCGCCGGCCGGCGAGGTCGGTCAGCAAATGCCGGAAGCGCATGCGCTCTTCCGGATCCAGCCCGACGGTCGGTTCGTCCACGATCAGGAGTGCAGGGTCGTTCAGGAGCGCCTGTGCGATGCCGACCCGCTGGCGCATGCCGCCGGAAAACTCGCCCAGGCGGCGATCCGCCGCGTCGTTGAGGCCGACCAGACTCAGACAGTCGTCGACGCGCTCGCGCGCCGCGGCGCCGGCCAGCCCCTTGACCGCCGCGAGGAAGGCGAGGAATTCCCGTGCGCTGAGCGCCGCATAGACGCCGAAGTCCTGCGGCAGATAGCCCAGCGCGGCACGCAGCGGGTTCGGGTCGGCGGCGATATCGGCGCCGTTCCACGTGACCTTGCCCGACGTCGGGCGCGCCAGCGTCGCCAGTATTCGCATCAGCGTGGACTTGCCGGCACCGTTGGGGCCGAGCAGGCCGAGGATGCCCGGCCCCAGCTTCAGGCTGAGATCCGACACCGCGACATGCCCGCCGGAATAGCGGTAACCCACGGATTCTACGAAAAGTTCGCACTGCGACATGCCACGCCCCCTTGGAGAAGGGCGCTCGGCAATGTGCTGAATCCGTCCCTTGTGCTGGTAGTGTAGTTACCTATAACACCAGATCACATAGGCCGTAAGACATGCGGCCCCGTTCGCCTTCGTCGTTCGACGCATCTCGAAGGGAGTGCTCGACTCACATCCGATCCTGAAACTGCCGGCGAAAGCGGCGGCTCAACGGCAGTCGGACCCGGGAATGCAGCACGACCTCGTACTCGCCGCTGCCGTGCAGCTCGAGTCCGCGGACCTTGTCGACATTGACGATGATCGAGCGGTGGATGCGGACGAACGTCCTTTCGTCGAGCGCTTTCTCGAGCGCCTGAAGGCTGCGGCGCAGGATGTGCGTCGCGCCGCCGACATGCAGGCAGGCGTAGTAATTCGCCGCTTCTATCCAGTCCACATCCGAGGCATTGACGAACAGCGTCTGGCCCCGGCTCTTGACGACGAGCCGGTCGATCCGGCGCCGGCCTTGCGTCGGTTCGAGGGCGAGCCTGGCTTTGGCCCGCTGCAACGCGCGCTCGAACCGCGCGTTGTCGAACGGCTTGAGCAGATAGTCGAGCGCCCCGGCATCGAACGCGCGCAGCGCGTATTCGTCGTAGGCCGTCACGAAGATGACGGCCGCCGGCATGTCGGGCCCCATCAGCTCGAGCACGTCAAAGCCGTCGCATTCCGGCATTTGAACGTCGAGAAAGAGGATGTCCGCCTTCGTGCGTCTCATCTCGTCGATGGCGGCCTGACCGGACTCGCATTCGACGATGGCGCCGATATCCGAGGCGCGGCGCAGCAGGACGACGAGGTTGCGCCGCGCGATGGCCTCGTCGTCGACGACGAGAACGCGCAGCGGCGTCATTCACGCCACCTGCAGCGGCAGCGTCACCACGACGTCCACGCCGTCGGCGCCGGCGTGTTTCAGCACGAGGTCGGACGCATCGCCGTGCAGGATCCGCAAACGCGTACGCAGATTACCGAGACCGACGCCCGTGTGCGTCGCATCGAGATCTTCCTGCGTGCACGGACCGTCGTTCGACACGCTCAGCCGGAGCGTATTCCCGCTGGCCGTGCCGGCGATCCGGATTTTGCCGCCGGACACCCGTTTCGAAATCCCGTGCTTGATCGCGTTCTCGACGAGCGGCTGCAGCAGCAGGTTCGGCACCTTCGCGTGCAGCAGTTCGTCCGGGATGTCGAGGTTCACGCGCAGGCGATCGCCGAAGCGCAGCGTCTGGATGTCGAGGTAGCGCTGCAGGTATTCCACTTCCTCGGCCAGCGTCACCTGCGCCCGGTGCGAATCTTCGGTCGCGCGGCGCAGGAATTCGCTCAGCCCGACGATCATGTTGACGGCGGCCTGATTGCGCTCGTCGCGCACGAGGCCGGCGATCGTGTTGAGCGTGTTGTACATGAAGTGCGGTTCGAGCTGCCTGCGCAACGCGGTGAGCTGCGCTTTCGACAGTTCTTCGTTCAGACGCGCCGCTTCCGTCATCTGACGGGCGATGCGGTCTCGCGCGTCCACGAGATACGTCACCGTCAGTATCAGCAGGTAGGCGATGGAAAATGTAAACAACTGGAAGACGAGCGACGTCGTCCACGTATTCACGAACGTGGGCCAGCGGTTGTTCGCCCAGGGATTGAACGACACCTGCAGCGACGCGGACCACGATTCGACGATCGCGCTGATGACGGCGAACGCGGCCAGATGCACGACGACCGCTCGAACGCTGGTGTCGCGAACGAGCGGGTAGCGCCGCGCCAACCCGATGATGACCGGCGTCGCCAGTGCCCACGGCAGCCACAGCGCCAGCTCGGTCGCGAAGAGCGGCAGCCAGGAGTGCTGTCGGCCCTCGACCACGCGCATCACGAGCACGGTCTGGCTGGCGTCGAACAGTGCGCCGGCCCCCAGGCTGCGGCGATCCAGAGCCAACGGGTGCGGCCCGCGGAGGTTCGAAGGTCGGTCATGGCGGCACGATACCGCAAGCCCGAATCGGCCCGTACACGTTATGCAGTGAGCGGCGGTCGACACGCAGCGAGCGGTCTGGTTCCGGGCGAGCGCGACGCCTACGCTGGCTTCGCCCCATCGACGAGGAGACACCGCAGATGAAACGACTGATCGCTTCGGTTCTATTGGCTTCCGCATTCGCCGCTTCGGCCTGGGCCGACGCCTCGCGGGGGGCGTTCGGGGACGCGTCCGCCGTCGCCGCCGTCAGGCAGGTCGGGCAGGACATGGGCGATGCGATGGTCGCGCTCGATGTCGACAAGGTCGACCGGATCTTCGGCGACGACTGGGTGACGATCGGATTGTCCGGCAAGGTCTTCACGAAAGAGGCGCTGCTGAGCGACATCAGGACCGGCAAGAAGCGGCTCACGTGGTTCGAACTGCGGCCCATCGACGTCCAGGTCTTCGGCGATGTCGCCATCGCGCAAGGCAACGTCGCCGAAAAAAGGATCATTGACGGAAAGGAAACTTATATCGAACTCGTCTATGCGGACATTTTGAACAAGCGCGACGGTCGCTGGGTCGTCGTGCGCAGCATGGGCGCGAAGGTGAAGTGATCGGAGCGATGGACCGGACGATTACGTCGGACCCCGATCCGCCTCCTGCGCCGCGAGCAGGATGGCCTTCACCTGCGCGTACTGCTGCAGCCGCGCGCGGTCCTTGTCCGTCGGCGCGGCGATGCGCGAGAGGTCCATGTTGTCGGCGACGTCGGCGAGCTTGACCGCGCGCGCGACCGGATCGGCCGCGGCGCGGTGCGCCGCGGCGATGCGGTCTTCGCCGGGCAGCTTGGTCAGTGCGCGCACCGCGGCGATCACCTCGGCCGGAAAGCCTTCGCGCGCGAGATCGTCGAACGTCAGCGACGTATCTTCGACCACGTCGTGCAGCACGGCGGCCATGCGTTCGTGCGTGCCGCGCTGCGCGAGCATCAGGCGCAGCGGATGCAGGATGTACGGCGCGCCGGCCTTGTCGGTCTGTCCGGCGTGGGCGCGCGCGGCGATTTCGATCGCGCGCTCGAGCGTGCTCACGGCGCGCTCGCGTCGGCGTTGCCGGGAACGATCTCGTGCGCGACGCGCCAGAGCACGCCGGTCGGATCGCCGAGCGTGAAGTCGCGCAGTCCCCACGGACGGTCCTCCGGCGGCTGCGCGTGCACGCCGTAGCGCGCGGCGAGATCCTGCTCGACGACGCGGCCCCACCACGCGTCGGCGTTCTCGACCATCAGGTGCATCATGAAATTCTCGGCGTGCTCGCGCACGTAGAAACGCTGCAGCAGAAAGCTGCAACGACCGACGTAGAGGTATGCCATGTCGTCGGACATCACCTCGGCGGTGAAGCCGAGGTCGCGATAGAACGCGAGCGAGCGTTCGAAGTCGCGGGCGGGGACGAAGGCCTTGATTTCCAGGCAGCGCAGGGAGGTGTTCATCGGCGTCGCGGTCTCGTACGGTCAGGCGCGAGGAGTGTTTGCGTTGTCTCGTTGTGAACGTCCGCGGCCGCGATCACGACCCGGTAGCGCGTTCGAGTTCGTCCGCGCAGTCGGACAGATGACTGACGACCGGATCGTCTTCGAATTCGGCGTCGACGGCCGCCGCCATTTCTCTGAGCGCATTCGAACGTTCTTCGTCCGACAGGCGGTGCAGCTGCGTTTCCAGATCCGACAGCTGCGCGACGAGCTTGTCGAGAAACCGCCGTCGCGCATCGTCGCGGCTGTCCGCGCGTTCGTCCTCGACGTATTCCACGAGCAGCGAGAACAAGGCCTCGGGGTCGGACCAATCAATGAACGACATGTGCGATTCCGGATCGATGGGGATTCTTCCACTTTAACCGATTCGCGCGCGCCGCCGTTCGCGCAACGACGGACCGTAGCGCACGATGCACCACAGCGCGCGCACGCCGTCCCTCCAGCCGATCTTCTTGCCTTCGGCATGGCTGCGGCCGCGGTACGCGATCGCGACTTCTTCGATGCGGCAGCCGGTTCGCGCGATCTTCGCGGTGACCTCCGGTTCGAAGCCGAAACGGTCTTCCTCGATCCGGATGCCCTGGACGATCTCGCGGCGGAATACTTTGTAGCAGGTTTCCATATCCGTCAGCCGCAGGCCGGTGAACGCGTTCGACAGCCGCGTGAGCACCCGGTTGCCGATCCAGTGCGCAAGGCGCATGCCGGGCGGTCGGCCGTCGCGCAAGCGCGAACCGAACACGACGTCGGCGCGGTCCGCGACGATCGGTTCCACCAGCCGCGGATAGTCGTTCGGATCGTATTCGAGATCGGCGTCCTGGACGATCACGATGTCGCCGGTCGCCGCGCGGATGCCGGTGCGCAGCGCCGCGCCCTTGCCGCGGTTGACGTCGTGATAGAGCACCTGCTGCACGAGCGGCGCGATTTCCGTTTCGAGGATCGCGCGCGTGCCGTCGCGCGAGCAGTCGTCGACGACGATGATTTCCCGGGTCGCGTACGGCGATGCGCGCACCGCGTCAACGAGGGCGCGGATCGTGCGCGCCTCGTTGTAGCAGGGAATCACGACCGACAGTTTTATCGGCATCCGGGCATCGGTATTCATCCGGTAAGCATCACGAGTCCGACCAGCGCGAACAGCCATCGATAGCGCCGCTGCATCCACTCCGCGGTCGCGAAATCGAGGCCGCGCCGCAGCGCCTGCACGGACCACGCGAGGTGCACGAGCCAGGCGAGAGGGCTCCACAGCAGCAGCCGGGGCAGAACGCCGGCCGCGGCCAATGCGGCGAGCATCGCATAGGCGGCCGTGAACGTGACGAGGCTCGCGACGAACGCAGTCCTGCGGCCGAACGCGACGGCGTTCGTGCGTATGCCGTTGACCCGGTCGCCGTCGTAGTCGCGCACTTCCTGGTTGAGATGGCCCGCGGCGAAGACGAGGCCGAAGAACAGGCCGATGCCGACGCCGCGCGCGTCGAGCGCGTGAGCGAGCGTGTAGCCGAGCAGGAAGTGCAGCGTGCCGCCGACGAGATGATTGAGCGACGACGCGACCGGCGTGTTCTTGCCGAGCACCGGCGAGGCCGAGTACAGAAAACCGAGCGCGGCGATCGCGGTGCCGAACAGCAGCGCCGGCACGCCGACGGCCGCGAACGCGACGAACGCGAGGACGAGCAGCAGCAACGCGGCTCCCGCGACCTCGCGCCGGCTGATGCCCCGGCCGCTGAAGACGTGCGGCGCGCGCAGCGGATCGCGCAGGTCGCCGGCGTGGCCGGCCCAGTCGTTGAAGACGAAGATATGCGCCGTCAGCGCGCAGCTGCCGAAGGCCAGCAGGGCGGGCGCGACGAGGCCGTCGCGTTCCAGGCGCCATCCGCCGAGGAAGACGCCGAGGGCCGGCGATGCCTGCAGCGCGAGCACTTCCACCGCCCGCGTCGACGCGAAATGCCGGGCGATGCGCCCATATTGCCGGATCGTCGCCGTGTTCATGGCGCGGATGGCGGTGCGGCGTCGACGCCGGCGGCTTCGTGGAGCCGCAGCCACAGCGCGTAGCCGACGTCCTCCGACCAGTAATACCGGCGCACCGTGGCGCTCAGATCGTTGTGGTACAGCAGCGGCGGCGCCGCGCGCAGCAACGCGAAATCGTCGGCGCCGAGCTGCGCGAGCACGCGGCGCGCCGTCTGCCGCGCCTCGACGTTCCCGGGCGACGCCGCGATCTCGACGAGCGCGTGCACGGCCTCGCTCCAGATCGCCTGTCCCGCGACGGGCAGCGCGAGCCGCTCGACCGGCAGCGGCAGCGCGCAGCCGCGCTGCGCGAGTTCGGCCACGCGCAGATAGGGGAGAAGTGCAGACTTTGCGTAGTACACCCAGATGTCTTCGTCGCGAAACGCGCGCCGCAGCGCGCCGCACAGCGTCTCGCCCGACGGCGGGTCGCGCTCGCGCAGCATCAGGTACACGTGCAGCTGGATCGCGATGTCGGTCGGGTTCGGATCGCTGCCGGGATCGAGGCAGCGATAGTCTTTGCGCTGCGCGAGCCACGTGCGGTAGAAGCCGCGCGCGTCGCGATAGCGAGCGAGCACGTCGAGCATCGGTTGCCGCCGCGGATCGGCCGCGCCGGGGCCCGCGATGCGCCACGCGAGGGCCGTGTCGTCGGCATCGGGCGTGATCGCGCAGCCGAGCGTGCCGATCGCCGGACCGTCCGGCAGTCCGTGATAGCGCACGAGACCGTCGCTTTCGATCTGCGCGGCGAGGTGCGCGCGTGCGCGTTCCAGCGCGGCGTCGAGGTCCTGCCGGCGCGCGAGCGGGGAGAGGAGATCGACCAGCGTCGCCGTCAGAAACGTATTGAGTTCCGGCTGCGGCGCTTCGTAGCGCGGTGCCTTCGTATGCGCGGTGAGCCAGGCGCCGTATTCGGTCTGGTGTTCGCGCAAGAGCGCCGTCGCGCGCGCGGCCATCGCATCGCGCGCTGCCGCCGGCAACGGCTGCGGCGGTTCCGCGGCGGCTGTCGCGGGCGGTTGCGCGCGCACGATCACGCGCTGCTCGCGCACGATGCGGAAATCGCTGCGTGGTTCGACGCGCACCGCGAGCTGCAACACCTGCTCGCCCGGCGCGACGCCCCACAGGTTCGCCGCGATGCGCCAGCCCGACGGCGCGCTGGTGCGCATGGCCGCGTCGACGTCCGCGCGCGGCAGGAACTGCGTCGTCGCGCCGACGACGACGCCGTTGACGAGCAGCAGCAGCTGCGCCGGCGAACGCGCGCAGGCGAGCGCCCACCCTTCGAGCACGGCGCCGGGTTCGAGCAAGGGGGCTTCCGCCGCGGGCAATCGCGCATCGCCGATCCGGTCGATCGTGCCCATCGCGTCGCACAGCAGCTCGCCCGGCGCAGGCGGATGACGCAGCTCGGCGACGAACGGGAGGTTTCCCCACTGCCAGGCGCCGCGCATCGAGGCGGGATCGCCCGCGAAAATCGCCTCGTCGCTCGTCTTCGTGTACCAGAACGCGCCGATCGCCTGCACGCCGATCGATGCGGCGATCGCCGCGACGAAGACGCCGCGCGCCGCGGGACGCAGCACGAGCGGCGCTGGCGCCAGCATCCACACGAGGATCGGCAGGATATCGGTCAGCCAGCGCGGCCCCCACGACGTGCCGGCGCGCCAGTCGCCCTGCGCGTAGAGCAGCAGTTGGCCGATCACGGCGAGACCGAGCGCCACGGCGAGCGCCCGCGTGTCGGGCGAGCGCAGGCGCCGGATCCACCCCACGACGACGAACGCGAGAAACGGCGAAAAGACGAGCAGCCCGCGCGCCGGACTGACCAGCAACCCGGCGAGTCCCGACCAGTCGCCCTGGAAAAAATTGACCGGCGGCTTCACCACGCCGTAGCCGCCGGCGAGATGGCCCATGAAGCCGACGTTGTAGCGGAGCAGCGCCGCGATCGGGACGACGGCGCCGGCGATCAGCCACGGCGTGCTGCGCCAGTCGCGCCACACGACGACGGCGCCGATCGCCGCGGCCACCAGCGCGTCCGGCGGGCGGTTGGCCGTCATCAGCACGCAGACGGCGCCGAGCAGCGCGAGTCGCACGGCCCGCGCGGGACCGGCGACGAGCAGCAGCGCCAGCGCGATCAGCAGCTCGCCGGTGCCGTGCTGCCACAGCGCCTGGCTCGAAATCATCCAGGTGTTCGTGCCGAAGGCGAACGCGACCGCGAGCGGCATGGCCCACCGGTTGCCCTCGCGGCGCAGCAGCAGGAAGACGATCACGCCGGCGAGCGCGGCGAGGATCGATGCCGCGAGCTTTTCCATCCACTCGGCCACGCGGTCGACGTGCGGCTGCTCCCAGCCGCGCGCGTCGAGCCACGAGGCCGCGGGCGCGTACAGCGGCGCGACGAGGAGCGGCGTCACCACCGGATAGAACGAAGCGAGTTCGTGCTCGCGCGTGCGGATCAGCCAATAGGCCGTCGGTTCGAACCAGACGACCTTGCCGTCGTCGTTCGCCGGGCGATATCTCGGCAGCGCCGTCGGATGACCGTGCGCGTACAGACGCGCCTGCTTGCCGGCCTCGAGCGTGCCGTCGTGCCAGAGCATCAGCGGCAGATAGCGGGCGGGGACGGTATCCCCGGCGCCGATCTGCCGCAGGTTCGCGTTGTAGACCGCGAGGCACGCGAAAAACAGGATCAGCGGCGCGACGAGAGATCGCAGGCGATGTCGCACGGCGGCGGTCATGGGAGGTGAGGGCGCATGGGCGCGCAAGCTTAGCGGATCGACAGCGTCCGGTGGCCTTGGTATGTTGCTTGCTTCATTTCGAAGATTTACGGGTTGGCACACTAGATGCGGGCGAGCGGGCGCAGAACACTGGTGACGGGCGGTGCCGGTTTTCTCGGGTCCCACTTGTGCGATGCGCTGATCCGGCGCGGCGACGACGTGCTGTGCGTCGACAATTTCCACACCGGTACGCGCGACAACATCGCATCGCTCGTCGGCCATCCGCGCTTCGAACTGCTCGATCACGACGTGACGGTGCCGCTCGACGTCGACGTCGACCGCATCTTCAATCTCGCCTGTCCGGCGTCGCCGGTACACTACCAGCACGATCCGGTGCGCACGATACGAACCTGCGTGCACGGCGCGATGAACATGCTCGCGCTCGCGCAGCGCCGGCGCGCGCGCATCCTGCAGGCGTCGACGAGCGAGGTCTACGGCGACCCGGAAGTGCATCCGCAGCCCGAAAGCTATTGGGGCAGGGTGAACCCGATCGGTCCGCGCAGCTGCTACAACGAAGGCAAGCGCTGCGCCGAAACGCTGTTTTTCGACTATCGCCGGCAATACGGTCTCGAGACGAAAGTCGTGCGGATCTTCAATACCTACGGTCCGCGCATGTACGTCGACGACGGCCGCGTCGTCAGCAATTTCATCGTGCAGGCGCTGCGCGGCGACGACGTCACGCTGTACGGCGACGGCAGTCAGACGCGCTCGTTCTGCTACGTCGACGATCTGGTCGAGGCACTGCTGGCCGCGATGGAATCGCCGGCCGCGTTCACCGGCCCGGTCAACGTCGGCAACCCCGCCGAACTGAGCATGCGCGAGCTCGCCGAACACGTGCTGCGGGCGAGCGGCAGCCGGTCGCGGATCGTCCATCACCCGCTGCCGCCGGACGATCCGAAAGTGCGCCGGCCGGACATCGATCTCGCCCGGCGCGCGCTGGGCTGGGAACCCAAGGTGCCGCTCGACGAAGGGCTCATGAAAACGATCGCCTATTTTCGCGCGCACCTCGCCGCATGACGGCGCGCGCGCAACGAACGGCGATCATCGTCGCGGGCATGCATCGCAGCGGCACGTCGGCGACGACGCGCATCGCCAACCTGCTGGGCGCCGATCTCGCGCACGACCTGATTCCCGCCGACATCGGCAACGAGCGCGGTCATTGGGAATCGCGCGCGGTGCAGGATCTGCACAACCGTCTGCTCGACGAGATCGGCTCCGATCTGTATTCGCCGGTGAATTTTCCGGCCGGGTGGTTCGGCGGCGCCGACGCGCGGCCGTGGGTCGATCGCATCGGCGAACTTCTGGCCGGCGAATACCCGACGTCGACGCTGTTCGTACTGAAAGACCCGCGCATCGCGCTGTTTTTGCCGCTGTGGTCGCAGGCGCTGCGACGCGCGTCGATCGCGGCGCGATTCGTGCTGCCGTTCCGGCACCCCGATGCGGTCGCGGCGTCGCTGGAATCGCGCGAGCGCCGACTCGGCAGCGGCAACGCGCTGCCGCATGCGCAGGGTGTCGCCGTGTGGCTGCGCTACGTGCTCGCGGCGGAAAAATTCACGCGCGGCGAGACCCGCGCGTTCGTCGCGTTCGACGCGGTGCTCGCCGACTGGCGCGCGGAATTTTCGCGCATGGGCCGGCAGCTGCGCATCGACTGGCCGAACTGGCAGCATGCCGACGCAGCGATCGACGACTTCCTCGACGGCACGCGCGAACCGGCGACGGACGATCTCGCGAGCGGCGCGGGGATCAGCCGCAACGTCTACGCAGCCCTGACGCAGGCGGTCGAGGTGCCGGACGCGACGTTCCCTGCATTCGATGCCGCGGCGCAGACCCTGGCCGCGGCCGAAAGCCTGCTCGGCCCGCACATCGTCGCGCGCGAACGCGTCTTCGGCGACCTGCGCGATCGCGCCGACGCCGCCGCTCAGGCGCACGACGCCGAACGCGCGGCCATGCACGGCCGGTTCGCCGCCGAAATCGAGGCGCGCGATGCGCGTATCGCGGAGGCGACCGAGCACGCCCGGCGACTCGAAACGACGGTCGCATCGCTGGAGCGCGAACGCGACGACGCGCTCGACCAGGCCCGCGTCCTCGAGCGCGAACGCGACAATGCGGTCGACTATGCCAAGACGCTCGAGCGCGAACGCGACAGCGCGATCGACTACGCGAAAACGCTGGAGCACGACCGCGACCGCGCCGTCGAAGACGCGGCGACGCGAGCGCAGGAAAGCGCGGACATGCACGCGCGGTTCGCCGCCGAGATCGACGCGCGCGACGCGCGCATCGCGGAAGCCGCCGACCACGTCCGGCGGATGGGCGACACCGTCGATCTCCTCACGCGCGAGCACCGCAATGCCGCCGACTACGCGCAGGCGCTGGCGCGCGACCGCGATCAGGCCGCCGAATACGCGCAATCGCTCAAACGCAGCCGCGACGAAGCGCTGGCCTACGCGCAGACGCTCGAACAGGCGCGCGACGAGGCGACGCGCGAACGGCGATCGGCGCTGATCGCGCGCACCGGCCTGCCGGTGTTCTTCACGATCGCGTCGCGCAACTATCTCGCCTACGCCACGACGCTGATG
Organism: Tahibacter soli; assembly: GCF_025717065.2. Lineage (GTDB taxonomy): Bacteria > Pseudomonadota > Gammaproteobacteria > Xanthomonadales > Rhodanobacteraceae > Tahibacter > Tahibacter soli. Next base: position 465,602 of record NZ_JAOVZO020000023.1, read on the forward strand.
CAGTCGGTCGCGGCGCAGTATCCCGATGCGCCGCGATACCTGATTCTCGCCGACCGCGGCGAAGACGACGCCGCGCTCGCCGATGCCCCTTTCGCGACGATTGCCGCCGAAGCGCTCGCGCTGCCGGATTTCGACGCGTTCGCGTTTCGCTACACCATCATGGAATTCAATACGGCGATCAAGCCGTATGCGTTCGCCGAACTGCGTCGGCGGCATCCCGGCGACGGCATCGTCTACCTCGATCCCGACATCTTCGTGGTCGAACCGCTGACCGAGGTCGAAGCCGCGCTCGCGGACGGCGCGCTCGCGGTGCTGACGCCGCATCTGCTCGCGCCCGTCGACGACGATCTGCAGCCCGGCGAGCGCGAGATCCTCGCGAGCGGCACGTACAACTGCGGCTTCGTCGCGATCGGCGCGCACGAAGACGCCGATCGTCTGATCGCCTGGTGGGCCGATCGCCTCGAATTCGGCGCGCTCAGCGACGTCGCCGCGGGCCTGTTCACCGACCAGAAGTGGGTCGACCTCGTGCCGGGCCTGTTTCCGGACGTGCTCGTGCTGCGCGACGAAGGGTACAACGTCGCCTACTGGAATCTGTCGCAACGTCCCGTGTCGCGGCAAGGGGCGCACTGGTACGCCGGAAAGCGGCGGATCGCGTTCGTCCATTTCAGCGGCGTCGATCTCGATCGCCCGGCGCAGTTCTCCAAGCACCAGAATCGCCATACCCGGGCGACGATCGGCAAGCTGCGAGAGCTGTACGCGGAGTATCTCGACCGCCTGGCCGCGAACGGCCATGCCGAACACCGCACCAAGCCCTACGCGTTCGGCCGGTTCGCCGACGGCGAGCCGATCTGCGACCCCGTGCGCGCCGTCTACCGGCGCTACTTCGACAAGGGGCGGCGCAGCCGCAGCGCGACCCGTTCTCGATGGACCGGCAGCTGTACGACCTGCCGTGCGACGAGGTGTCCGCGCGCGACGACGCGCCGATGACGCGCGTGATGTACGCGACGTGGAAAACTCGCGCCGATCTTCAAAAGGCGTTCGACCTCGGGCGGCCGGAAGGCCGGCGCGGATTCATCCGCTGGTTCGCCCGCGCTGCGCAGCGCGAGATGGGCGTTCCGGAGCGGCATCTGGAACCCGCGCGCGGCGCGTTGACGGCGCTCAGCGCCTACGACGCGCGGGACGCCGCCGAAGAACAATGGGGTTCGGCGGCGGGACCGGTGCGTCGCGCGGCCGCCCTGTGCCTCGATGCCATCAACTGGAGCTGCCGGTTTCGCCTGGCGCTGCGCGTCTACGCGTGGGTGCCGGAGGCGACGCGAACGCGCGTTCGCCGCCGGCTCGAACGCATCGCCGGCAGACCCGAGGCGATTCCGGCGTCGAGTCCGCACGGCGGGGCGGGCATCAACCTCGTGGGCTACGCGCACGGCGAGTTCGGCGTCGCCGAGGTGCTGCGCCGGTTCGCGCATGCGCTGCGCGGTGGCGGCGTGCCGTTCGTCGTGCGCAACTTCGACACCGGCAGCGCGAGCCGCCTGGGCGATCGCAGCATGCAGCGCTTCCTGTCGGCCGACTGCCGTTACGACGTGAATCTGTTCTGCATCAACGCGGACATGATGCCGATCGCGCGACGGCAACTCGGCGATGCGGTCTTCGCCGGGCGCTACAACATCGGCTGCTGGTTCTGGGAACTCGAAAAGTTTCCCGCGCAGTGGCACGGCGCGCTCGACACCGTCGACGAAATCTGGGCGGCGTCGCCGTTCGTGCGCGACGCGATCGCCGCGTGCACCGACAAGCCCGTGCACCTCGTGCCGATCGCGCTGGACGCGCAACTGCCCGAGCGCTGGTCGCGCGGCGAGTTCGGCCTGGCCGAGGGCGTGTTCCTCTGCCTCTACAGCTTCGATTTCAATTCGTTCGTCGTGCGCAAGAACGCGCAAGGCGCGATCGCCGCGTTCCGCCGCGCGTTCGACGACGGCCGCCGCGACGTACGGCTCGTGATCAAGACCACTAACGGCGAACGCTTCCCCGATGCGTTGCACGGGCTGATGGAAGCCGCCGCCGGCGACGATCGCATCGAGATACGCGACGGCTATCTCGACCGCCGCCGCATGTGGGCGCTGCAGGCGTGCTGCGACTGCTACGTGTCGCTGCACCGCGCCGAAGGCCTGGGGCTCGGCATGGCCGAATGCATGCTGCTCGGCAAGCCGGTGGTCGCGACCGCGTATTCCGGCAACCTCGCGTTCATGGACGCGGACAACAGCTGCCTCGTCGACTACACGCTGATCCCGGTGAAGGAGGGCGAGTATCCGGCCTGGGAGGGCCAGCACTGGGCCGAGCCGGATATCGACCAGGCCGCCGCGTACCTGCGGCGGCTCGCCGACGATCCGATCTATGCGCGGCAGGTCGGCGACAACGCGAAGGCGAGCGTGAGCCGCACGCTGTCGGCCGCGGCGAGCGTCGCGGCGATGACGAAGCGGCTCGCGGAGATCCGCTCGCAACGGCATCGTTGATCGGGCGAGGTAGTTCGTGTTACCGGCGTTCTGCCCGTGTGACCCCCGGGGCGACGAATCGTCGACCTGCCCGGCGTGGCGCGACCGCCACGCTCGAATGCGCGGGCCGGCCCGACATATCGCTTTTCTGCACAAATTCGTACATTCCGGTGAGAGGTGTTCGCCTTTCGAGACAGTGCCGGCAATCGTACGCGGCGATCTCGCCTGCGCGACGTTTGCGCGTCTCATGTCCGGTCGCGGCAACGTCGCCCATGACCGAATGCCGCGATGTCGCAGATTGGCAAAGTCCATTCGTTATCAAGTCTGGGGACCGATCGATGGAGGAAGGCGATGCGCAGTGCGGCAGTCATCCGGTTTTCGCTGTTCGCGTTCATTCTTGGCATGCCGTTGTCGCTGCCGGCATCGGCGCAGTTGATGGGGGCATCGGCCCAATCGCCGTCGGTGGCGGTCAGCGACGAGCGCACCGAGCTCAGCGCGCTGATTCTCTACGACCTGGAATTCGTCCTGCTTACCTGGAAAGCCGCCGGTCCGCGCGACAAGCTGATGGAGATCTGGCTGTCGGCGACCCAAACGCGACTGAACAATCTCAAAGCCATTGCGCGCGACGCCACGCTTGAGCAGAACGTAGTCGGCGCGATCGAGGTGGTGCAGCAGATACTCGACGACTACAAGAGTCTTGTCGGCAGTTTGAAGTCGACGGATTTCACCATCGACGCGGGCAAGGTCGACGCAGATCGCGAGGGGCCCGGAGTCGGCTTCTTCATGGACAACGTCGGCTTGGCCGACAGTCTGGAGGCGAGCGCAGGAGCGGCCGTGGGAGCGGTAGTGGGTGCACCCGCGGCCGTGGTCGCGGGTGTCGTTCTGGCGATTCGCGCCGCGGTCGACGAATACGAGTATCAGACTGATCGTGCGTCGCGATTTGCGAAGCTCGACCAGCTCAAGGATGCACATGTCAAAGAACTGGTCGAGAGCAATCGGCGGAAGTTCGAGGATCGGCAAAGCAATCTGATGTCGCTCGGCACACTGCTTGGCGAGCGGTTGGGGGTTCGAGTACCCGACTATTCGCTGAGCGGCCGAGCGCGCGAACAGAATCCCTCGCCGTTCGGACAGGTGTTGCGCGCCTACGATCAGGTCAACGCGCGAGACTGGGCCGCCGCCGCCGCCGCGTTCGTCCGCGCAGCGCAGATGTTCCCCGTGCGCAGCGGGGGGATCGAGCAGATCTACGCCACGCACTACCGGGCGCCGTACTACCTTCTGGCGGGACATCTGTCGGAGTTCCAGGCGCTGCACGGTCCGGGTGGGATCGACCGCGCAGCGGCACGGCGCGCACTCGACAGCTACGCTGCGGCGGCGCAGCACTCGCATGGCGACGCATTTCCGTACGCGTATCGCGTATCGCACGGACGCGCGCTGGCGATACTTGGGCAAGCCGATGCCGCCGCGCAGATAGCGCGCGAGATTGCTGCGCAAACAGGCCCCACTTCCGCCGACCATGCGGCGCGGCTGTACGACGCGGCCGGCATCTACGCCCTCGCCGGTGAGGTCGAACCGGCGATGCAGGCGCTGCGTCACTCGTTCAGCACGTTTCCGCGCCGCGATCGTTATGCCTACAAGGATCCGCAGTTTGCGCAACTGCGGCAGTCGCACGACCAGGCGTTGAAGGAGCTGACGGACCATCCGCTGGCAGGCGGCCGGTGGATACTGACGACCGATAGTCGCCGGATGTTCAAGTTCGGTCCGAACGGTTCGTTTCAACAAGTGCGGCTCGAACCGAGCCAGACGATCGCCTACCTTGACGGACATTGGCAAACCGGGCCGGAAGGCGCCTTGCAGCTCACCGGTCGCATCGATCGCGACACCTCCGCAACAAGGCCAGACGTTTCTTTGCGATACAAGCTCGATTCCGAAGCCCGTCAACTGGTGCTTTTTTCCCCAGCCGACGGGCAGACGCTGACGTTCCAGCGCCATGACGACAACTATCCGCCGTCGGATCTGAAGTTCGCCGACCGCGAGTTGTCGGCCGATGGCTTATGGCGTTGGCGCGGAACGGTAGCCGCCAATGCCTCTTCGCCCCCGGATCTCTTCGATGCGCGCTTTGCCACCGCAATGGATCCGGCGGAAAAAAAGCGCGTGATCTGGTACGTCCGGAACGATCCGTTACTCGGCCGCAAGCTCGAACTGTGGAAGGAGAAGTGAACGTGCGCTCGAATTCGTGGAGGCGAACCGCATTGCAACGACTGCGCGTACCCGTCAAGTGGGCGGCCCACGCAGTTGGTCGAATCAGCAGCAGATTTCCTTTGCTGGACCGCTGGCTGTCGTTGCCGGCGCGAGGTGCCATGCACGTCTATCGGTCAGTGGTTTCACCCGCGAAGGGCTTCCGTTGCGCGCATGCCGTAGTGACCGGCGGCCCGAGTTGCTCGGATGTCGCGCTGCAGGCGTTTCGCGAGCGGCCTTTCGCAGCGGCGATCGGCGAAATCGATGCGCAGTTCGCGCGTTGCCAAGCTTCGCTTGTGCGATTCGACTCGGACCTGATCGGCCAGGCGATAGCCAGCCTCCCCACGTTTGCGGCTGAGGCACAATGTTGCGACCAAGACGGCGACGGAGTGATCAACTGCTGCGATCCCAGGAACGACAACGAGGGTCACGACTGGTGAAATCGCCTCCTCGCGAGGGCGAACTTGGCGACATCCGCGCTTACTTCAATCGCTTCGGCAAACTGTTGCTGATTCCCAATGTGATGGATGCGTTTCTGTATACGCGTCTCGCGGCGGCAGCGCGCCTGCGCGATGCACGACGCATTCTCGACATGGGTGCGGGCCGGGGCGTGCTCGCGCGGCGGATACTGAAGGACTCGCCGCCGCGGTTGCAGCAACTGGTGCTGACCGAAGCCAGCGATCGTCTCGCTGCAGCGCTGCGCCGGCGCTTCGCGCACGAGCCGCGGGTGACCGTGACCGTCGTGGACGACGACCGGCCCTTGCCGTTCCCCGACGCGTCCCTCGACCGGTTCGTCTGTTGCTTCGTCCTGGAAATTCTCAGTGAAGAAATGCGCCACGCCGCGCTGGACGACGCATTTCGGCTACTCGGCGAGGGCGGATTGTTTTGTGCGTTGGCGGTTACCGACGCGCACGACACGATCGCGCGCATGGTCGGCGGCGGCGTTCGACTGCTGCAGCGCATCGATCCATGGCTCGCACTGGGTGCTCGGTCGGTCGATCTGGCCGGACGCCTGGAAGCAGATGCGCGCTGGCGGATCGTCACCTGCGAAACGCCACGCAGCACGGGTTGCAATACCCAGGTGATCGTCGCGTGTCGCCGCTGAAGGACCGCGCATGACGACCGCCGGCGCATTGCCGTCGCCTGCATTGGCCGGCCGCACGCTGGCCGACCTCGATTACGCCGAGCTCTCCGCGATCGCGCTCGCGTGGTTTGCGCGTATCGACACGGTCGCCGGCGCGCCGGTGCCGCTCGCTCACGTGCGTCCGAGGTTGAACGCGCTGCGGTTGTCGTCGCTTGAGCGCCTGCTGCGACCGAGGACGGCCGTCGAACGCGCCTTGTACGAGCTGTTCGCGATGGCGCGGGTTCGGCGCAGCGTACTGTGCTATCTGAGTCTGCAGGAAGGTCGCGACTGGGATGGCGCAGGCGGCGAATTCGCGCACCACGCGCTATTGCTGCGACAGATCCTGCAACAGGTTGGCCGGCGCGCGGTCGTTTCCGTCGGCGTTTCGCTGTTCGGGCGGCGCTTGCGTTTGCGGCTCGACCCGCTGCGCCACGTCCGTGCGCTCTACCTCGACTGCCTGACGTACGGCGAGCGAGCGAATCGGCCGTTCGCGCGCACCCGGCAGCGATTTCTGTTCCGCGCGCAGGCGTGGTTGCTGCACGCGGGTTTTCGCAACCTGGTGTCGTACAGGCTCCGCCTCGGCCGGCGCGCCGCGATCGACGAACTGCTGCGGTCGCGCTCGGTACGCCGCAACGCGGCGTTGTTTCTGCTGATCCTGTTTCCGAGCGCAAGAACGCTCGACGGCGAGCAGTGGTCGCTGCTGCTGGATCGCCTCGCCGAGTACTTCGCGCCTCGACTGCACGCCTTGCGCGAGCTGCTGCCGGTCGATTCCTTGTTGAATCATGGAATCGCGAAATTGTTGAAGATTCTCTTCGGTGTCGTCGTGTCGAGGATCGCCGCACGGCCCGCGGCAGATACCGACGAGATCACGTTCGTCGTCGATACGTTGCGGCTCGCGTATTGCTGGGGAACCACCTATCCCCTCGTCGACAATGTTCTGGATGATGCCGCGACGCCGGCCGACGTGCGCGGTGCGCTGGTCACGGGCTTGACCCGGTTGTTCTCCGGCGACGCGGGCGACGCCGAACCGGGTACACCGCCGCTGGCCTTGGAAGCGATCGCGCGTCTGCGCGAAGTGCTGACGTTGTGTCCCGCGCCCCGACTCCCGGCGATACGGCAAACGCTGGCGATGCTGCTGGAAAGCCACAGGCGCGATTCCGAGCGCCGGCTATCACACTTGCCGACCGTGACGGACGCTGGCCTGATCGACGCCGTGTGGTCCGACAGCGTGCTCAAGGCCGCGCTCATCCGCATCGCGACCATGGAGATTTGCGGCACGCCGGTTACCGCGGAGCGATTGTCCGCTCAGTTGTCCGCCGCCCTCATCAACCAATGGGGCGACGACCTGTGGGACATCGGCGAGGATTGCGCGGGCGATCGGGTCACGCCGTTCACGCTGTACGTGCGTGATCCGCGCGTACGCAACCCGTTCGTGTTTTTCGTCGAGTACTGCCGTCGTCGTGTCGCGGCAGAATCGCCGGACCGGCAACGCGCGATGTATCTGGGCGTTCTGGAGACGTGCCGCTGTCTGATCGACGCGCCTCCGAGCGATCCCGCCGTCGCGTTGCTGGCGACCGGCGCCATGGAATCGGCCCTGGCCGGCGCCGGCTGGGTCGAAGACGGCGAGCGCCTGAAAGATGTTCCACATGTGGATCCCGATGCGGTGACGTTCGGGATCGAGCACGCGTTTCTGCGGTAGGCGTCGTCAGAAGGCGATTGCCGCGCGATGCGAGAACGCGTGTGCGGATCGACTGGAACCCCCGGCGATTCCGCTTGCGTGGTCGGCTTCGACTCGCATCCTGGAAATACGCCGAACCCGTCCTCAGTCGGCGCGTTCGGCCGCGCGGATCGTGACGTCGCGCAACCAAGCCCAGTCGCAGTCGGCGTTGTTCGCCGGTCCGGGCGTCACGTCCAGGCGCAGCACGCCGTCGGGACCGACATCGACCGGGCCGAGTTCGAAACGGCGCGCGGGGCGCAGCGCGGCGTCGGCGAACGGGTCGTAGCGATACGTCAGCATGGCGCCCGCGCCGTTCGAAACCTTCACGTCCACGCCGTCGCCGCCGCCGCAACCGTCGCTCGCGAACGCGTTGGGCACGATGCCGATTTCGCCGGTCACGACGTACGTGCCGGCACCGGGCGCGAAGGTCAGCTGCCACGGGCTGTGCATGAACAGCACGCGGCGTCCCTGTACGTCGATGGTGTGCGCACCGTCGGTCACGCTTTGCGGCCGGTGCGAGAAGCCGGGATAGAACGCGTCGCGCATCGCCGGCGTCAGCTCGCTCCGCGGCCGGCGCGGCAGCTGCGTCGCGTTCCATTGCACGCCGTCGGCGAACAGCGTGCGCATCGCCTCGCTTTGCGGCAAGAGGCGAAAACGCCGCACGACGGGCAGGTCGGCGCCGACGAACAGGCGCACGTAGTCGTCGAGCGACTGCACCAGCGGCGATACCAGAAACCCGCCCGGCGTCGCGCCGCGGACGAGCCGGAAGCGCCGCGTCGAACCGTCGGCGAGTTCCAGTTCGATCTGCTGTCCCGGTTCGCGCAGCAGGGTCGCCACGACTTTGCCGGGGACGGAAAGCGCGGAACGCAGCGCGAGCACCGTGACCGTTTCGGGCGTCGTCGGCAAGTCGATCCATTCGCCCCACGTCGCGTCGCGCCAGCCGTCTTCCGAAGGCGATTGCGGCGGCACGGACTCGGCGTCCTTCTCGAGCAGCAGATACGATTTTTCCACGAGTACCGGATGGTAATTCCGGTACAACGTCGTGAACGCGAGTGCGTTTTCGCCCGTCGGCAGATTGCCGTCGATCGGCGAATACGCCAGCAGCACGAAATCGGTGCGGTCCGGGCCGCTGTACGCGTCGGCGTTCAAACGCTGCAGGCGCGGCGTGTACGCGCCGTAGCCCTGGAACACGGGCGCCGGCCGGTACGCGAGGCCGTTGAACATCACGACGCCCTGCTGCGTGCCGACGAGGTCGACGCTGCGCCTGCCGACGGCGGCGCGCGTCTGCGGCAGGTCGAGCCGGAGGCGCTCGCGGTCCAGGGTCGCAACGAGCAGCGGCCGGTAGGTGAGCGGACGCGCGAGCAGGTCGACGTTGCTGCGCAGCGTGCGCAGGCTCGCGACCGGCAGTTCGCCGCGCCGGTGACCCGTGCCGGGATTGAACGCGCGATCGGCGATCGGCGCGGCCGCGATCGCCAGGGCCAGAGCCGCCGCGCGCAGCCACGGCGTCGCTGCCGGCGTCAGCGACGGCAGCAGCGGCAGCACGAGCCAGGCCGTGAGCACGAAGATGACGACGTGCGTGTCGGCGCGCGTGAAGCCGGCGCGCCACGCGACGAAGACCGTGAGGCCGCACAGCGCGATGCACGCGAGGCGCGCCACGTCGAGGCGCGCGCGCCATGCGGCCCACAGTCCGACGAGGCCGCTGCCGCCGACGACGGTCAGGCCGTAGCCGTCGTAGAACGGCGGCGGAAAACTGCCCATTGCCGCGGTGTAGCCGCGCGAGATTTCGAACACGACGGAAACGAACGCGGGCAGGTCGCCCGGGCGCTGGCCGCTCGCGATCCACAGCGCGAGCGAGCAGACCGGAACGAGCACCAGCCAGGCGACCGCGTGACGCCGCAGGCGCGCGCGCAGCAGCACGACGATGCCCGCGAGCCAGCAGGTCACGACGAGCAGCAGCGTGCTCATCTTGATCAGCAGGATGGTCGACAGGTACGGCGCCGCGACGGCGAGCAGCAGCCACAGCGCGCGCCGGCGCCCGGCGGCGGCGTGCGCGTACATGCCGACGAGCGCGACGGCCGGCATGGACAACCACACCGGATCTGCGGCGAGCATCGGCGCGGCGAAGACGACGGCCGTCGCAAGAACGATGCGCTCGGGCCAACGCTGCGCGAACCACGCGTTCGCGAACAGAAACGCCGCCGCGCCGGCGAGTGCGATCTGCGCCGCGACGAACGCGCCGTAGAAACCCGGGTCGCACGCGTTGTACGGCGAGAGATAACCGAGCGGGCCGTAGGTGAATACGATGTCGCTGCCCCAGCGCAGGCCGTGCATGCTCGCCCAGCGCAGCACCATCGTCCACGACGGGTCGAGCTCGTCGCCGGCCACCGAGCCGCCGAAGCGCACGCTGGCGATGAGGAACAGCACGCTGGCGAGCGCGGCCGCGGTCACGTGCGCGGCCATGGCGATGCGGGCGGAATGGCGGGGTTTCGTATCGTCGACGGTCACGCGGATTTCCTCGGCTCACGCCGCATCGTCGCAGGAGACGCTGTCGCCAGGGAAGCCCGGCCGTTTCGGTAGCGGTTTTTTTTTATAATTAAAGCAAAATGAAAAGATGAATCGAATGTCGTATCGTTGTCTTCGTTGCGATTGCTCAGCCGATGCCGGGCGAGCGCAGGAATACCGGCAGGTCGGTCGCGGGCGGAAACACGCCGAGGTGGTAGAGGATGTCCGCGGCCTGGCCGCGGTGGTAGGTCGTGTGGTTGACGACGTGCAGCACGATGGCGCCGCGCGTCATCGCGCCGCGTCCGCCGCCGATGAATTCGAACTCGACGACCTCGTCGAGCGCGGCCGGCGACAGCGATGCGGCATGGTCGACGTACCACGCGTCGATGCGCCGCTGCGCCTCGACGAGCTCGCCGATCGGCGGGTGTTCGACCGGATTGCGCGTCGAGAACCCGTGCGGCCGGCCGAGCAGATGGCACCGCCACACGACATCCATGCAGTAGGAATGGTTGAGCGTGCGGATGAGGCTGCCGAAGCCGATCGGGCGCGGCGCGACGAGCTCGCGTTCCGGCAGCGTGGCGACGACCGACAGGAATACCGCGTCGGCCCAGGCCTTGTAGCGCGTCATCAGGCGTTCGGCGCTCATGGCCCGGCGTCCCGGCCGTGCGTGCGGAAGCCCGTGATCGCCAGGAACGCGGGGTCGGACGTCGGCCGCGCCGCGCCGCCCCGGTCCTCGCGGTCGTAGCCCGGTCCGAGTTCGTCGCACGCCCGCGGCACCTTGCGCACGTCGATCGACGCGGTATAGCCGAGAATCCGCGGCATCACAGGCTCGCGCTCCCTTCGAGATAGAACACGCAGCGGCCGCGCAGCTCGACGCGCGCGTCCGACACGCGGCAGCCGATCTCGCCGCCGCGGCGCGACGCCTGGAACGCGCGCAGCTCGCGCCTGCCGAGCCGGTTCGCCCAGTACGGCGCGAGCGCGCAGTGCGCGCTGCCGGTGACCGGATCTTCGGGAATGCCGATCGGCGACGCGAAATAGCGGCTGACGAAATCCCAGCCGTCGTCGCCGGCCGCGGTCACGATCACGCCGTTGCGATCGAGCCGCGCGATCGCCGCGAGGTCCGGATCGAGCGAACGCACGATGCCGGCGTCGTCAAGCCGCACGAGATAGCTCGTGCGGTCGGCGAGCACGTCGCGCGGCACGGCGCCGAGCGCGTCGGCGAGCCACGGCGGCGGCGACGTCGGCGTCATCGCGCGCGCCGGGAAGTCCATCGCGTAGCCGTCGCCCGCGCGCTCGACCGCGAGCGCGCCGCTCAGCGTGTGGAACACGACGCGTGCGCCGGCCGGCCGCAGCCGCGTCAGCACGACCGCGGCGCTCGCGAGCGTCGCGTGGCCACACAGCGCCACCTCGACGGTCGGCGTGAACCAGCGCAGCCGATAGTCGTCGCCGTGGGGCACGAGGAACGCCGTCTCCGACAGGTTGTTTTCCGCGGCGATCGTCTGCAGCACGTCGTCGCCGGGATAGCTTTCGAGCACCATCACGGCGGCCGGGTTGCCGGCGAAGCGGCGGCTCGCAAACGCATCGACCTGGTAGAACGGCACATTCATCGGCTATCTCCGGTTGGGGCCTCGATATCGGCGGCCGGCGCGGCGCGCGCCATCGTCAGCACGTCGAGCACCGCATCGACGACCGCGCCGGGACTGTCGATCTGCAGGTTGTGCATCGAGTTCGGCACCATGCGCTGACGGCCGCGCGTGGACAGCGCGGCGGTTTGCGCATGCGCCATCCGCCACGACCGATAATGCACCTCGCCGTTGTCTTCCGACATGTCGTAGAAGCCGTGGGTGAGCACGATGAGCGGCAGATCGCCGAACGGCGCCCTGCGGTCGAACAGCCGCGCGTAGCGCGCGTCGGCCTGCGCGTCGGCGACGTACATCGACCCCGCGATCTCGGCGGCCTGCGCCTCGAGATACTCGGGCCGCGGCTGCAGGCGGCGGCGTTCGGCGAGGATGATCTCGCCGAGCGGCCGGCGCACCGGATCGGTGCAGGCCGTGTAGCGCGCATCGGTCAGCTCGCCGTCGCGCGCCTGGCGCGCGCATTGGCGAAAGTGCGCGATCGCCGCGGCCATGCCTTCGTCGTCCTCGCGCGCCGCGCCGCGCACGAGCGCCCGGTCGAAGCGCCGTACGAGCGCCGGCGACACGCGCCGCCACAGACGATCCTCGGCCGGGTCGACGAGCACGAGGCCGGCCACGCGCCGCGGATACGTCGCGGCGAACAGCTTCGCGTGGAACCCGCCGAGCGAATGCCCGACCAGCACGACGCGGCCGTCGATGCCCGCGCCGTCGAGCAGTTTCGCCAGATCCGCGACGGCCATCGACGGCGTGCGCCGACCGGGCGCCGGATCGCTGTAGCCCATGCCCGGACGATCGTACGAACACGCGCGCGTCTTCGTGCCGACCGCGGGCTGGATCAGCGCCCAGGTGCTCGACCAGTCGCTCAGGCCCGCGTCGAACACGACGACCGGACTGCCGCTGCCGATGCAGTACAGGTTCATGCGGCGGCCGCCGCCGACGTCGATGCGATCGTGCGGCCTGACGTAGTCGGCGGCGACGTCGGCGACGGGGATCAAGTCCGCGGCCTGGGCCGTCATCGTCGTGGCGAGCAGCAAGGCGATACGCGCGAACGCGCCGCGGATTGCGGATGAGGTCATTGCATGGGGCCCGAGAGAGGAAGATCAGGATTCGTCGCGCGCGAACGCGCGGATCACCGCGGCCATGTCGGCGTCGCCGTGGCCCGATTGCGCCGCGCGGCGGAACAGCGCCGCGCTGCGACGGATCAGCGGCGTGTCGCCGCCGCCGCGTTCGCATTCGGCGAGCACGAGTTCGGCGATGGTCGCGACGTCGCGAATCGCGGCCTGCGGGCTGAAGTCGCCGCGCACGAGCTTGTCGAGTTTCGTGCGCGACACGGCGCTCGCCATCGGTCCGGCGTCGAGCACGTCGCGCAGCAGCGCAAGATCGATGCCGGCGCACGACGCCGCGTGCACCGTTTCGGCGAGCACCGCCACCGTTCCGACGAGGTAGTGATTGGCCGCGAGCTTCATGCGCAGCGCGCCCGGCACCGCGCCGCACTCGAAGACGCGCGTACACAGCGGGCGCAGCAGCGGTCGGATCGCATCGAACGTGTCGGCGTCGCCGGCCAGCATGCCGACGAGTTCGCCGCGTTCGGCCGGAACGCGCGAGCCCGATACCGGCGCTTCCGCGTAGCGGCCGCCGGCCTCGGCGATCTCACGGCCGAGCGCCTGCGAATACGCCGGCGACGTGGTGCCGAGATTGACCACGGTTCGGCCGGCCACGCGGCGCGCGAACGCCGGCGTGCCGCGGCCGAGCACGGCGTCGATCGCGGCGCTGTCGATCAGCATCAGCATCGCGATGTCGCATTGTGCAAAAAGCGCGTCGACTGACGGCGCGACCGTCGCGCCGAGCGCCGCGAGCGCGTCGCACCTGCCCGGCGTGCGATTCCAGACCGTGAGCGCGATGCCGCCGCGCAACAGATTGGCGGCCATGGGTTCGCCCATGTGGCCGATGCCGATGAAGCCGGGATTCACAGGATGGTCTCCGCGTCGAACAGCGGCGCGGCGAACAACCGCTGCCGCAGGAAGGCGATCACCTCGTCGCGCGCGTGCGCGGTCGGTTCGCCGTCGGCGTCGACGAGATGCGCGGTCAGCACGCTGTGCGGACTCCCGACGACGTGCCGGAAGAACGGCGGCGGGTCGGGATTCGCCGCCGCGTCGGGCAGCACCTTGCCGACGAAGCGTTCGCCGAGCGCGGCACGGTACGCGGCGAAGCGTTCGGCGCGGCAGTGGCGGTCGCCGTCGAAGCGATAGGCGAGGACGGTCAGGTCGTCGCGTTCGAGGCGCTGCCTGACGGCCGCGAGTTCCTCGGTATCGCTTTCGACCGCGGCGGGATCGTCGAGCGGCAGCGACGGCTGCGCGAGCACCGGCGCGAGCATCGCGGGCTCCAGCATCATCGACAGCGCGAAGTTGCCGGTGAAGCACATGCCGACCGCGCCGACGCCGAGGCCGCCGCATTCGCTCAACGCCTTGCGCGCGAGCGCACGCAGCCAGCCGGCGACCGGGCTCGCGCCGCGGCCGGCCAGCGCATGGAATTCGGCGCTGACGCACGCGCGGCGCAGCACCGCGAGACCTTCCTCGGCGCGCGGCCACGCGCCGTCGACGCCGAACAGCGACGGCAGGTACACGCTGAAGCCGGCGCGGCGTACCCAACGCGCGAATCGCGCGACGTGCGGGCTGATGCCGGGCATTTCGGCCAGCACGATCACGGCCGGGCCGATGCCCGAGACGTGGACGCGCTTGTCGACGCCGTCGAAGGTATAGCTGCGTGCGTGGAAGTCGGCGAGATCGTCGTCGAGCGATTCGGATGGCGGGTTCATCGGCCTCTCGAGGGAAGGGTCAGGCTTGCAACGGACGCTGGAGCAGCACCAGGCGCAGCGCGAGGCCGAGCAGCACGGCGGCCTGCACGCGGTCGAGCCAGCGCAGCCGGTGCGCGCGCGTGCGCAGCGCCGCCACGACGCGCCCGGCGCAGACGCCGAGCAGCGCGTGAAAGACGAACGCGAGCGCCGACAGCACGAGTCCCAGTATCAACAACTGCACCGTGACGCCGCCGCGGCGCGGATCCGCGAACTGCGGCAGGAACACGAGAAAGAACAGCAGCGCTTTCGGATTGAGCAAGCTCACGATGACGGCGCTGCGCAGCGCGCGCCAGGACGAATCCTGCGCGGGCGCCGCATTCGGCGCGGCGTCGCGGCGGCGCAGCGTTTTCCACGCGAGCCCTACGAGATACGCGGCGCCGGCCCAGCGCAGCACGTCGAACGACGGCGGCCAGGCCGCGGCCGCCGCGGCGATGCCGGCGCAGACGAGCAGGGTGAGGATCAGATCGGCCACGAAGATGCCGGCCGCCGACGCGACGCCGCCGCGCGCGCCGAGCGAGAGGCTTTGCGACACGACCATCGCCATGTTCGGCCCCGGCGACACGAGGAGGCCCAGCACGGCGATCGAGAACAGAACGAGTGTCGACGCGGTGGGCATCGCGGGCGGTCGGTAGCGGCGGATGCGACGATTACACCCTCGACAGCCCGATCGGCACAGTGTCCAATGTGACGTCTTTCGGGCCGGAGCGGACATGCGCGATTTCGAGGTGCTGGTGTTCCGCGGCGCGTATCCGAGCAGCGTCGCGATGAGCCGCGACATCCTCGACGCCGCGGCGCAGGTGGCGGCGAAGCAGGGCGTCGCGATACCGACGTGGGGCATCTATTCGCTCGAAGGCGGCCGGCTGCCGCTGCGCGACGGCATCAGCATCGAGACGCGGCGCCTGCCGGCGCGCAAGCCCGGCACGCGTTCGGTCTGCGTGATCCCGGGCCTCGGCGCCGATCCCGACGCGCTGCTCGCGCAGATGCGCACGCCCGAGGGGCTGGCGATCGCGCGGCGGCTGGCGCGGCACGTCGCCTGCGGCGGGCAGGTCGCGGCGTCGTGCTCCGCGGTGTTCGTGCTGCAGGCCGCGGGCCTGCTCGCCGGCCGCCGCGCGACGACGACGTGGTGGCTCGCGCCGGCGCTCGCGCGGCAATCGCCCGACTGCACCGTCGACGCCGATCGCATGGTCTGCGCCGACGGCCCGGTGATCACGGCCGGCGCCGCGTTCGCGCACGCCGATCTCATGCTGCACCTGCTGCGCGAACGCTTCGGGCCCGCGCTCAGCGAAGCGGTGTCGCGACTGCTGCTGCTGGAGCATCGCCATTCGCAGACGCCGTTCATGGTGCCCGAAGTGCTGGCGAGCGGGCACGCGCTCGTCGCGCAGCTGACCGCGCGCCTGGAGACGTCGCTGCCGCGCGTGCCGCCGATCTCGCAGCTCGCGCGCGAGCTGTGCGTGTCCGAGCGCACGCTGTCGCGGCACGTGCGCAAGGCCACCGGCAAGAGCACGAGCGGGCTCGTGCGCAGCGTGAAGCTGCGGCGCGCGCGCACGCTGCTCGAAAACAGCCGCATGACGATCGACCAGATCGCCGTGGCCGTGGGCTACCAGGACGCCACCGCGCTGCGCCGGCTCGTGCGCAAGACCACCGGCGCGAGTCCGTCGCGGTTTCGCGCGGCGGCAACGGTCAGCCGCTGAGCGGAGCAGCGGTCGGCCGAGTCATCGCGCGGATTTCGCCAGCGCGTCGATCCGCGCGAGCAGCGCCGGCTCGATCCGCGTGCGGTCGCCGATCAGCGCGAGCGCGCGGCGCGCCGTGTCGCGCGCGGCCGGCGCGTCGTCGAGGCTGGCCTCGATCGACGCCTGCGCGCCGAGCAGTTCGACCTCGCGCAGCGTGCCCGCGGGCGCGAGGCGGCGCCACATCGCGAGCGCCTGGCCGGCATCGGCGAGCGCCTCGGCGGAACGCCCGAGCGCCTGCAGCGCGTCGGCGCGGCGCGCGAGCACGGCCTGCGTGACCATGCCGTCCGACGCGCCGAGGCGCGCGAGCAGCGCAAGCGCCCGATCGCACAGCGCGAGCGCGCCGGGCGCATCGTTGCGCCGCAGCAGCAATTCGGCACGCAGCTGCCACAGCCGCGCGGTGCGGCGATTGCCGTCGCGAAAGAGTTCCTCGGCCATCGCCAGCGCGCGCGCGCTGCTCGCATCCGCGGCGTCGAGATCGCCGGTCGCGAGCGCGAGACCGGCCCGGGCCGCGTACATCTCGATGCACGAGCGCGTCGCGTGCAGGTCGGGGCGCTCGCACCAGCGTATCGCGCTGCGCACATGCTCGGCGGCGGCGTCGAAATGGCGCCGGCGCAGCTCGAGCTCGCCGAGGCTCGCGAGCGTATTGGACACGCGCAGGTGATCGTCGCCGTAGATCGTGCGCATCATCGCGAGCGCGCGCGTCAGAAACGGCAGCGCTTCGTCGAGACGGTCCTGCAGGCGCAGCACGTCGCCGAGGTTCAGCAGCGCCAGCGCGAGGCGGTCGTGCGGCCCGGCGTACATCTTCTCGGCCGTCGCCACCGCTTCGCGCAGCAGCGCTTCGGCTTCGTCGTTCCTGCCTTGAGCGCCGCGCACGCGCGACAGGTCGGTGAGGCCTTGCAGAAAATCGTCGGTCGGCGCGCGTTCGCTTTCGCGCCAGGTTTTCAATGCGGCTTCCAGGAGCGGCGCCGCGTCGGCGTTGCGACCGCCGCCGATGAGCTGGTTCGCGCGCGTCAGATCCGCGTGCACCGCGCCCTTCGATGCCGGGGCATACAACGCGGCGGCGCGGCGTGCGGCCTCGGCGGAAATCGCCAGCGCCGCGTCGGTGCGCGCCGAATACATCAGCGCGCTCGCGTAGTTCTGCAGACCCTCGACGCTCGCGGCATCGTTGCCGCGGCGCATCTGCGGCAGCAGCGCCTCGTACGCGCGACTCGCGTCCGCGTAGCGCGACTGCAGAATCAGCAGGCGCGCCTGCAGCAGACGGATCTGCGTCAGCGCCGGATCGTCGTCGGCGTCGTTCGCGAGCGCGAGCGCCTGGCGGTACAGCGCGTCGGCCTGCGCGTAGTCGCTCGCGCCCGCGCTGACTTCGCCGAGCGTGCGCAGCATTTCGATGCGCGTGGCCGGCGACAGGTCGGTATGCGTCGTCAGGCGCGTGCTCGCGCGCTGCACGAGCTGTTCGAGCGTCGGGCGCCGGTCCGGCAACTGTCCCGCGCGCGACGCGTCGAACAGCTCGATCAGAAAATCGCGCACCGCCGTGGCGCGCTGCGCCTGCTCGCCGGCGACGTGCGCCTGCCACACGGTCAGCGACACGCCGACGGCGAGCGCGAGCGACGCGAATGCCACGGCGCCCGCGGCGGCGCGATGGCGCTGCATCGCCTTGCGCAGGCGATACCACGCCGACGGCGTGCGCGCGACGACCGGTTCGTTGCGCAGCCAGCGCTCGAGATCGTCGGCGAGCAGCGCCGCCGACAGATAGCGCCGCTGCGGATCGGGCGCTCGCGCGGTGTTGCAGATCGCGTCGAGGTCGCCGCGCAGGACGCGCGCGAGCGCCGCGCCGGACGGCAGGCCGGGCAGGGCCGGCCGGTCGGCGAACAGGTGGGCGCGCGACAGGTTCACGCGCGTCTGCCCGGCCGGCAGCAGCTGCCCCGTCAGCAGCTCGCCCATGAGGATGCCGAGCGCGTAGATGTCGCTCGCCGTGGTCACCATGCCCGGCAGATACTGTTCCGGCGCCGCATAGCCCGGCGTCAGCGCGATCGCGCTCGTCTGCGTCGCGCCGGGCGCATCGTCGCCGAGCAGCCGCGCGATGCCGAAGTCCAGCACCTTGATGTCGCCGTCGCCGTCGACGAGCACGTTCGACGGCTTGAGGTCGCAATGCACGACCAGCGCGCGATGCGCCGCGTCGATCGCGCGGCACACCGTCACGAGCAGCGCGATGCGCGCGCGCAGATCCAGCGCATGGACGTCGGCGTAGCGCGTGATCGGCAGGCCGTCGACGAACTCCATCGCGATGTAGGGAATGCCCGCATCGCTGATGCCGCCTTCGATGAGGCTCGCGATGTGCCGGTGCGACAGCTGCGCGAGCACGCCCTGCTCGCGGCGGAAGCGCCGCTGGCCGTCGGCGGAAAACAGGCCCGTGCGCAAAAGCTTCAGCGCGACCGTCTGCGTGCCGTTGCCGCTCGCGCGCTGCGCGCGGAACACCACGGACGTGCCGCCGTGTCCGAGCACGTCGACGAGCCGATACGGCCCGATGCGGCTGCCGACGAGACCGTGCCCTTCGTCGTCGTGCGGCGTGTACTGGCGCACGAGCGCGGCGGCCGGCGCGTCGAGCAGCGGCACGTCGCGGGCGTCGGACGCGAGCATGGCCGTGAGTTCCTGCCGCAGCGCCGGATCGAGCGCGTGCGCGGCGAGCCACGCGTCGCGTTGCGCGGGCGAAAGATCCACGAGCCGATCGAAACACTCGCGCAGGCTCGGCGCCGTGTCGCTCAAGACAGGCGCGCCTTGAGGAACGCGGAAGCGAAACGCCAGTCGCGCGCCGCGGTGCGCGGCGCGATGTCCAGCAGCTCGGCGACCTGCGACAGGCCCAGGCCCGCGAAGAAATGCAGGTTCACGACTTCCGCGGCGCGTTCGTCCCGCAGCAGCAGTTGATCGAGCGCGGCGTCGAGTTCCAGCGCGAGGGCGGGGTCGACCGTGATCGACTCGACGTCCGGATCGGTCAATGCGACGCGCAGGAGCGGGTTCTCGCGTTTCAGGCGCATCTGCAGCTTGGCGCGATCGAGCAGCAAGTGCCGCATGGCCTGCGCCGCGTACGAAAAGAACTGCCGCGGCTCGCCGAAGCGCAGGCGCTCGGCGTCGGCCAGCTTCAGGTACAGCTCGTTCACCAGCGCGGTGGTGTGCAAAGTATCGGGCGTGCCGCCGCGGCGGCGCACGCTGCGCGCCAGCGCGCGCAACTCCAGATACAACTGGTCGATCAGCGTATCGACATCGCTGGAACCTGCGGCCTGACTCATGAGACGGGACTCCGGCGTCGGAGCCGGCACGGTACGGATCGGGTCGCCATTCTGCCACGGGATCGCGGCCGTTCCTGTGACGAGGGCGACCGTCGGACGGTTCGGACCGCTCGCGTGCCGCACCCGGTTCCGCTACCGTGCTGCAGCCGAATCATCGCCAGGAATACGATCGCTGCCATGAGCAAGAGCAAATTGCTACGAATGGACAATATCGGCATCGTCGTCGAATCGCTCGACGATGCCGTCGCTTTCTTCACCGAACTCGGCCTGACCTTCGAGGGGCGGGCGATGATCGAAGGCGAGTGGGCCGGGCGCGTCACCGGACTTCCCAGCCAGCGCGTCGAGATCGCGATGATGGCGACACCCGACGGCCACAGCCGGCTCGAACTCTCGCGCTTTCTCGACCCGCCCGTCGCCGCCGACCACCGCAACGCGCCGGTGAACGCGCTCGGCTACCTGCGCGCGATGTTCGCGGTGAGCGACATCGACGACACGCTCGAGAGACTGCGTAAGCACGGCGCGCAGCTCGTCGGCGAAGTGGTGCGGTACGAGAACGCGTACCGGCTCTGCTACATCCGCGGCCCCGAAGGACTGCTCGTCGGACTGGCGGAACCGCTCGACGGTCATCGGTGATCGTCGGCGTCGCCCGCCCGCGAATCGCCACGCGGATGCGCTAGGCTTTCGCGGCGGCATGGTGCCGCATCGATCGGGGGGCGACGCGGATGGGCATGGCGTTTTCATGGTTGTCGACGACCTCGCTGTCGTCGGCGGACGTACTCGCGGCATTGCATCTGGAAGACACCGGCGCCGCCGTGCGCGCGGGCGAATGCGAGATCGCCGGCGCGGCCTTGCCGCGAGGCGGCTATGTGATCGTGGCGAACGGGTTCTGGCATGCCGCGATCCACCCGCCGAAGCTCGCGGCCCTGTCGCGCGAAGCCAGCGTGGTCGGCTACACCGAAAGCGAGAGCGTCAACGCGTCGACCGCGTTTGCCTGGCGCAACGGCGAGCAGATCTGGCAAGTCATGCATCTGCTGGACGAAGGCGCCGAGCATCTCGCCATCGACGGCGACGCGCCCGCGGAAACGGCGGCATTGCTCAAACAGGCGGTCGCGCGCCATCGCGCGGAGGGTCACGATGCCGTGTACGGCGTTCCCGCGGCCGTCGCGCATTCGCTCACCGGCTTCCGCTACGGCGACGATCGCGGGTTGCGTTTCACGCGGCTGGCGCCTCGCACGGCCACGGTGAACGTGAGCGGCACGCCGATCACCTTCGAGTGGCCGAACGAGCGGGGTGACCTGACCGCCACGCTGAATCGCGCATTGGAAGCGATACTGGTTCCACTCGGCTTCGACGTGCGGCGCGACCCGCGCGGCGACGAATTCTTCAGAACCCGCGGCGACACGACGCTGACGATCTTCGGCGTCGGTTACGACGACGATCCTTTCTATACCTGTGACATTTTCATTTCCGTACGCCAGAACACCGTCGAGCGGCTGATCGCGAGCATCATTCCGCATCACAGCAGCTCGTCGACGTGCAATCTGCGATTGGCGAAGATCGAGGGCCACGACGGTTTCGACATCAAGTCGCTGCGGCACATCGAGGCGTTCGTCAAGTTCCTCGGCAAGAAGGTGCCGGCGCTGGTCGAACGCTGCGGCGACGTCCGCGAGCTGGACCGCATCGTGAACGCGGACCGCACGCGCATCGACGGCATCGACTTCCTGACCGCCGAAGGGCCGATCGTGCTGGCGTGGCTCGCCGGCAATCCGAACTTCGACAGCATGGTGGCGTACGCCGATTCGCGCTACGACCGACGCGAGATCGAGGGCGATACACCGATCGTGCGACTGGCGGAGCATCTGCGGCGGAATGTGCCGGTGGGGTAGGCGGGCGGGCTCGGGCCACCGATGGCGCAGTTCGAATGGCACGCCCTCGATGACTGTTCGGAACTCGCCCGAGACTATTGCCGGGATCGCGATCCGACCTTGAAGCCCGCACGAAGCCACTCCGCCTGCATCGCTTCTTTCCTGGCTTGCCAATACGCCCTGCGGTCCTCCGCGCTTTCAATCGGAGGGCGATCTCCGTTGTTCACCGTCCGCAGGCTGTCGAAGTAGGCGGGCGAGCCGTAGTCGGTACAGCGCATGACGGCCTCGACGAACGTCGACGGCGGAAGGTACGAATGCACATGGATGTAATGGCGGATGCCCGACGGTGCGATGTACACGACGCCCTGTCCGGGAACGAACAGGTTGACGTGAGAACGCTCGAGAGACCCGCTGTCGACGTTCGCCGCGTCGCAGTGCGAGCAGCGATGCAGGCCGCGGAAGTTGTAGCTGCGTTGCGACTCGTGCGCCGCAGCGACCAGTTCGTCGAGCTTGTCGACGAGACCCGGCGGCGTCTCGCCGCGCACGTAGTCGTGGGGATGCTCGAGCCAGCCGACGGCCAGCAGCGGCACGCGCCAGTTGTTCGCGTCGTACGGGCCGTTGTGGTAGCGGCAGCACATCAGGTCGTCGAAGTGCATGGCGTCATCGGGCCGACTTGGGAATTCGGCGGATCGTAGTGCATCCGATCGTGAATGGGTCGCGTCATGCGCGGTGCGGCGAACGCCGCCCGCGTGCGACAGCGCACCGCACCAGTCACCTTCGCTCCCCGCGGCTCCGCCGCTTCTGGCAAAGGCAGTTACACAGTTCAAATTACACTCCCCCGGGCGGGGGACGGTCGACTGAATTTCACTCGGTCGCCATTGAAAATGGCCCAACATTGACCAGTTTCCAGACGACTACGCATGGAAATGACGGGCCGGTCACTGTAGATCATCCGGCGATGACTGATCGATACGCATCGACGGGTGATTTTTACCGACCGCCTGGATGCGCGTCAGCCGGCGATGACTGCGGCGCAGTGGGCCGTGAGTGATCGGCAGTCACGCGTGACTGGCAATCACCCTGCGTCGGGTAAAAATCATGCAGCGGTGGCGTGTTGCGACGCACCCCTCGGGTGCCGATCACTCGCTCGTGACTGCGCGGCAGGCGCGCGCGAGTGTCCGGCAGTCGACGGTCCCTGATTTTTACTCGACGGATGATGGTGGATAGGCATCGATGACTGCCCGGAACTCGCGGGCGACCAGTGATCGGGCATTCGTCCCGAACGACGGGGCAATGGGCCGGCTGCGATGAAGTCCGGGGCAGGGCAGGTGCGAAGCCGTGGCGGACTCACGGTGACGCAAGGCGCGCCGGCAGATTCCGTACGCCCGCCACCGCTCTGTGGCGCGTCCCGGGCGGCCAACACGGGCGAGCCGTTCGAGAGCGTTGCGTGCGTCGCAGACTGTGCCGCCGGAAGTCGACGGAGCGGCTTCCGCCCGGGACGTTCCGCAGCCGCGGCCGAACGGACCTTTTTTCGTCGCTCGGCAAGTGTTTTCGCGTCGAAAAAGTGCGCTGACTGATCAACAGTCATCGACGCGCGATTTTCACTTTGCGTTGAATGGCGCATCACCCGGCCGTGAGCGCGGCGCAGTGGCGCGCGAGCAGTCGGGCAATGACGCGTGAGTGAAAGTTACCCGGCCCTGGGCAAAAACTGGCCGACGCTTGATGAAGCAATCCGCAACGATCTATGGGCTATTGCCCGCGAGTGACTGAAAACCAGCCGAGCGTGAGTGGTCGACCGGTCGACGATCGCTGATTTTCACGCAACGGAAACTGACAGCCACCCAAGGCTGGTTTTTGGCGGCGAAACGCGTCCAGATACTGCGGCGTTCGGGGTCGTCGCGCGCGACGCGGACGCGAAGGCGGCGTGAGCCGTCCGTAGCGCCGTGGCGACGCGGCTCGACCCGGGCACGTTTAGTGGCGAAAATAATTTCCGCGATTCAACGATGCCATCCGAGATTGTCGTTGGATTCGATTCCGCAGCGCACGATGCGAGCGACGATGAGCTGCTGGCCTGCGCATACGCGCGACAACGCCAATATCGATCGCCGTACAGTTGCGAATTGTTATACTTATACCTTATATTCTTTCTCACTCCCAGCCCCCAACGAGAGCAGCAAGTCGTAGAAAGAAGCGCGGACCACAGGTGCTACCAACACCCATGGCCCGCTAACCACAAACCATTAACACGAGATGGCTTATGGCTACCACCAAGCATACGACACCCGCGCGTCGCCAATCCCCCGACGCCGCCGTACACGAAGGCAATCGTGCCATTCAACGCGCGATCTCGATTCTCGAAAGAAGCACCCGCGCCCCGAGCATGCTTGCCGACCTCGGCGCAGCAGCAAGCCGAAATGCACGGCAAGGAGCGCGTCATGGCTAAGACCAAGCATCGCGCACCGCCGCGCCCCAAGCGGATCACCGTCAGCACCGCGTTCTATCCGCCGGTCGAACCGTACCGGTACAGCAGACCCTTCCAGCAGGTTCCCTACATCCGCCTGAAAGGCCATTGGCTCACGCGCGGCGGCTTCGTGCCGGGCACGAAGTTCGATGTGCGGTTTGTCGATGGGTGCATCGTTTTGGTGCCGGTGTAGGGCGCCGCAGTACAAAGCCCCCGCTTAGCGGGGGCTTTTGCTAGAAATGAACGATGTCACGTCGTCTGAGTGGCCGCGTTGAGGCTGCGGACAGGTCTTGAAGCTCCGTCGACCGAACAACTCGCACTCCAGGCTCGCGAAGTCGCCTTCGGCCATCTCGAAGTCATAGGCATCTCCAACGCTTCCCATTGCAACTCCTCGATCTGAGATGTTGCAACGACCTGTTGAATCAGCCCGGGTTGCCTTGATCGCGATGGTGGATCACGTGCCGCGGACGCCTTTGCTCTAGCGACATATTCAAAGCGGGCAGCACGAGATTTGTCGTCATCACTTTTCCCATCGCCCTGCCGATCACACGGCTGCTCTGCATGTCGATCACCACCGCCAGGTACAGGAACCCCGCCCAGGTCGGCACGTAGGTCACGTCCATCACCCACGATCGTTGTTGACAGGTGTCGTTGTGGGATCGCGCTTGTAACGTTAGTGAAGCACAAGCTTCTGCTGCGACGCAGCACCTTCAGCTGGGAGGATGCGGTGTTTGATGGCAGTAGGGGACGCGAGTGGGGAGGCCTATCGGGCTACCTAGCCCGACGAGTGGCTCGACCGCTGTTGGGTCTAGATGGCGACGCGAACTCACTGTGCGGCACTCGTTCAAGGACGCGGTAGGCCAGGCGGCCGAAACGGCCGTCGCGGTCATCTCAGCACGTGCACAGGCCATCGAAGACATGCTGTCAGCATCTGAGTACAGCCAAGTGCCTGACATGGATCTGGCTGGGCCGTACCGCATCCCCTCGAGTTGCGCCCATTTCTGTTGGAAAAGCCGTGATAGAGCTCGCGGAGGAGCAACAAGAAAATGATACGTAGCTACGGAGTTCACTGGCACATCGACCGCGTTTTCTGGGGAAGGCCAAATAACGCAGGGACACTGCTCGGTGCTGCAAGCCGAAGTCCTCGAGCTATACCAGTCGATTTTCGCGAACAGCGTGGCATCTATGCTTTGTACGCCGATTATGATTTGGTGTATGTTGGCCAAACGGGAGCCGGCAACGATCGGCTATTCCATCGCCTTAAATGCCACAGATCGGATCACCTCTCTGAAAGGTGGAATCGCTTCTCATGGTTCGGTACACAGTGGGTTACGCAACGTCATGAACTATCCACAGATACAGCCGCTGTACACCAAACTGTAGAGGCTGCGCTGAATATGCTGGAAGCAGTTTCGGTCGCGATCTCAGAGCCACGATTGAACTTGCAACGTGGCAGATGGGGGGACACGACGCAGTATTTCCAGTGGTGGGAGCGTCTGGCGAGCGAACAAGGAGAGGACGATGTATAGATTCTTACGGGTCGAGAATGGTCGTGGAACTCTTTGTCAAAAAGGGGCGGTCGAGACTTCGAAGGTTCGTCAATAACGCGATTCCGTTGAGCAGTAGCCTTCCAGTTACCAGCTCAATGAGATGTCATCGTTAATATTTGCCAGGGGAAAGGCCATGGTGGATTTCAAAATAATAAATCCCGGTCCCGTCGGCGGTAAACCGATCGACCCAATTCAGCTGTATGATACGCTAGATAGGTCCGTCGAAAAGGGGCCGCTGAGACCTGCACAAGATGCTGTGCTTCGAGAGTGGTATGATTCTCGACGCAACGAGAAAGATGTTCTTATTAAACTGCACACGGGCCAAGGTAAGACCCTGGTGGGGCTGCTTATTTTGCAGGTGCAGCTTAATAAGAATGAAGGTCCTGCTGTATACCTGTGCCCTGACAATCAACTTATTGACCAAACTTGTGATCAGGCGCGACAGTTCGGAATTAAGACGTGTCGAACCGACGGAGATCTGCCGGATTCCTTCCTCGATTCTAAAACCATTCTTGTTACGTCCATTCAAAAGCTTTTCAATGGTTTGACGAGGTTTGGCCTCAAGCGCAACTCTATTAGGGTAGGGGCGCTCTTGATGGATGACGCGCACGCATGTTCCGACGCCATACGAGAAGCATGTAAGATTCGAATTTCTAGCAACGAGCCTGCTTATGCAGTATTGCGGGAGCTATTTGCCACTGACTTGGAACAGCAGGGTGTTGGTACTTTTGCGGACCTGATAAATGGCTCCAGAGATGCGGTCCTGCCAGTGCCATACTGGTCTTGGAACGCTCATGTTTCTGATGTAGCACGCATCCTGTCGGATCACTCAGACAAGAAGTCTATCAAGTTTGCATGGCCACTGTTGCGTGACAGGCTAAGGTCGTGTCAGTGCGTGTTCTCAGGAGTGGCCGCCGAAATAGAGCCTTTCATCGCACCGCTGGAGGACTTTGGAAGTTATGCAAATGCCGAACATCGTATATTCATGTCGGCCACAGTCACCGATGATGCTTTTCTTGTAAAAGGGCTGAAACTAGATCCATCCACGATCACCAAGCCCATCTCGTACTCAAAAGAGCGATGGTCTGGCGAAAAGATGGTTCTCCTGCCTGCTTTGATTAGCGATGCGCTCGATAGAGCAACTATTGTGAGAACGTTTGGTCGAATGGTTGCCAATAGAACGTCTGGCGTTGTTGTTCTGGTGCCGGGATTTGACTGGACGCACGATTGGGAGAAGTACGGAGCGCGCGTTGCCAAGAAGGAAACCGTCACGCAAGAGCTTGAGCGACTGAAGAGAGGGAGCTACGCTGAGACAGTTGTTCTCGCTAATCGTTACAACGGAATTGATTTGCCGGACGATACTTGTCGCGTCTTGATTTTTGATGGTAAGCCTTTCTCTGAGAATCTGATTGACCGAAACGAAGAAAGTTGTCGCCCGACTAGTGTGACGACGCTGATGCGGGCCATAAGAACCGTTGAGCAAGGTATGGGGCGTAGCGTAAGGGGTGAGAAGGACTACTCAGTTATCGTTGTAACTGGCGCCGAAGTAACGCGGTTGCTAAGAGAAAAGGTCTCTCGTAGCTTCCTTTCGTCGCAAATGGCGATGCAAATTGAAATCGGTCTAGACATCGCCTCAATGGCACAGCAAGAGATCGTGTCCGGCAAAGAGCCGTTCGAGAGTTTTATGGGATTGATCATGCAGTCCCTGAGGAGGGATGATGGGTGGAAGAACTATTACGCATCGCGGATGGCAAATGTCCTTCCACGCGGGCCGAACGAGACGGTGCTAAAAATTTACACCGTTGAGCTTCAAGCCGAGCGGGGATTTTCGCAGGGTGACTATGGAGTGGCCACCAAACTCATCCAAGAATTGCTCGATACTGTTGATGGATCGACGGAGGACAAGGGATGGTATTTGCAGATGATGGCACGCTTCAACTATGAGACGAATCGTCCTGAATCCGAGCGCCTCCAGTTGGCGGCGCATAAGTGCAATCGGTCACTTCTGAAGCCTGCTCATGGAATAACGGTCACGAAGTTAAACGTTATTAGTCAGGGGCGAGTTGAAAGAATTATTGCCTGGGTTCGCCGATTCAATGCTTACGACCAACTCAATGTCGCCATTACTGATATCTTATCGAATTTGCGGTTCGGGGTGGCGTCAGATCGTTTTGAGAACGCTTTGAATGAGCTAAGTTCTGCGCTCGGTTTTGGCGGCGAACGCCCCGACAAGGAGTGGAAAGAGGGGCCCGATAATCTGTGGGCACTTGACGATAACCACTATGTCATCTGGGAATGCAAGAATGAAGTTGAATTGACGCGCAGTGAAATTAATAAGCGCGAAGCCGAACAAATGAATAGGTCAATGGCGTGGTTTATAAAGCACTACCCAGGAGTGCAGTCTAGAAAGTTGATAGTGCATCCATCTTACAAAGAGGGTAGCGCGGCGTCTTTTCTTCACGAAGTTGAGGCGGTTAGATCGGCGGAACTATCGAGCTTGACTGCGGCGATTTCCGGGTTCTTCAAATCGTTCGAAGGCGTTGACTTAGCTGACCTTTCTCCGGCGCATGTACAAAGTCTGCTCGACTCTCACAAGCTTACTGTAGGGGATTTTCTGTCTAGATTTGGCAAGAAGATTAAGCGACTGGTTTAATAGCGCTGACTTGAAAGAGCACCGTTTTGTGCAGATTCTTTTGTCCGAATCCAAATTCGATTTTGCAGGCTGTTGAGAAGCCCTGATTTCTAGCGACAATGATGGAGCCAGCCTATCTCGAGACCGTTCGGTGCGCGGTGGGCATTTGCAAGAATTGGGAAGTTTTCGTTGTGTTGGTGGAATCGAGGATCCCGGCTGATCTATTCCTTCATTGTTGAGGGCTTCCACCCTTGGCGCTCCGCCAGTTGTGCCAGCGCACTTACTCAAGCCCGTCCATACGCAAGAAGTTCACCCCAAAATCAATCACCAGATCCAGATTCAACACCGCATTCGGGTACCCCGATTCGATATTCAACGTCGAGAACCGCACTGCGTTGTCGCCGTTGACGAGTTCCGCGAGCGGAACGTCGATCGCATGGCTATAGCCGCCGGTCTGCCCGGGCGTATCGATCATCGCCGTCTCGCCCGGTGTGAACGGGCGCACGTGGATCGGCGCGTCGTTGAGCTGGTAGCGCAGCCTCCCGGTGCCGAGCCGGATGCCGTTCGTGCCGCAGCCCTGGTAGTAACCGTTGAACACGAGCCGCGCGCGCGTCGCGTTCGCGAGCGAGACGTTGCGGAACGTCAGCGGCGCGCTCAGCGTCGAGGCGCTGTTCGGGATCACGTAGCCGAGGCTCAGCCCGTTGTGCACCGTCGTGTGGAACGTGCCCGGCGGATATTCGTCGGTCGTCGTGCGCGTCGACGGAACCTCGGCACCGGGGATCTCGTATTCGCGCGTCCCCGTGATCGCCGGTCCGGCGAAGCCGATGCTGTCCCAGGACAGATTTCACGACCGCAGCGGTCGCGGGTAAGCGTCCGGCGCCGCCACATTCTCGAACCCGATCATCAGAGCAATGCTTGTCGCTCACCTTCTCAGAGCGCCAAACGTGCAAGCATCGAAGACCGAAGCATTCTGGCGTCGTCACGTTGAGGCGTGGCGATCAAGCGGCCTGACGCAGAAGCAATATGGCGCCAAGCTTGGTATCAATGCGTTGACGTTGGCGCATTGGAGCTACCTGCTCAAGCGCAAGTCGAGCACGCCTGGGCAGGCTCTGGTGCCGGTCCGCGTGGTCGGCAACACACTGCCGGCGACCATCGAGTTGCAGCATGGCGCCTGGCGTATCGCCGTGCCGGTCGGAACGGATCCACGCTGGCTCGCTGCATTGATCCGCGAGACCTCGGCATGTTGAGCCCGACGTCGTGGTGGATCGCGGTGGAGCCGATCGATCTGCGTCGTGGCATGGATGGCTTGTTGACGGCGATTGCGATGCAGTTCGGTCACGACGGACTCGCCGGTGGCGCGTACGTGTTCCGCAATCGCAGCGCCACGCGGATCAAGGTGATCTGCGCCGACGGCAGCGGCGTGTGGATGTGCGTGCGGCGCTTGCGCGAAGGCCGCTTCGTCTGGCCGCGCAGCAGCGATCGCGTCTGCGAGATCGACGCGCAATCGTTCGCGTGGTTGTGCACCGGCGTGGACTGGCATCGGTTGTGCGCAAAACCGCTGGTCGGCGCGCTGGTATAACTTTACAATCGGCGCATGAGTGTTGATGTATCGACCAACGACGATCTGCAAACGCGGTTGCGCGAAGCGCTGGCTGCGTTGGCTGACCGCGATGCCCTCATTGCTCAGCGCGATGCACAGATTACCGAGATGGCAGCGGTCGGCGCTTACCGCGCCGCGCGCATCAAGGTTCTCGAAGCACAGATGGCGGCGATGAACCGCGCCCTGTACGGCCGCCGTTCCGAACAACTCGACCCGGCCCAGCGGCAGCTGTTCGAGGAGTCGCTCGAAGAAGACATCGTCGCGATACAGACGGAGCTGGAGACGCTCAAGGAATCGCCGTCTGCACAGCGTCGCCAACCCAAGCGCCTGCCGTTGCCGGAACACCTGCCGCGCGAGGAGGTTCGTCACGAGCCCGCCTCGTGCACGTGCACGCAGTGCGGCAACGCGCTGACGCCGATGGGCGAAGACGTCACCGAGCAGCTCGACTGCAAGCCGGCCGAGTTCTTCGTGCGCCGTCACGTCTATCCGAAGTACGCGTGTCGCGCGTGCGAGACGGTGACGGCCGCTCCGAGCCAGGCGAGTGTGATCGAACGTGGCCGACCGGCGCCGGGCCTTCTGGCACACGTGCTGGTCGGCAAATACGCCGATCACCTGCCGTTGTATCGTCAGCAGCAGATCTACCAGCGCAGCGGCGTGGAACTGGCCCGTTCGACCCTGGCCGACTGGACCGGCGCCGCCGGCGTCGCGCTGATGCCGCTGGTGTCTGCGATGAAGGCCGATCTGTTGCAGCGCCCGGTGATCCACGCGGACGAAACGCCGGTTGCGCTGCTCGATCCGGGCGCGGGCAAGACAGCACGTGCGTATCTGTTTGCCTACTGCGCCACGGACGGACCGCCGATCACGATCTTCGACTTCTGCACCAGTCGCAGCGGCGAGCATGCCAAGAACTTCCTCGGCGCCTTCCGTGGCCATCTCGTCGTGGACGACTACGCCGGCTACAAAGCCCTTTTTGCAGAAAACATCACCGAAGTGGGCTGCTGGGCGCATATTCGCCGCCTGTTCTTCGAGTTGCATGCGGCGAAGGCCAGCGCGCACGCTGAACCGGCATTGCGCCAGATCGCCGAGCTGTACCGGATCGAAGCCGAGATCAAAGGTCTGGATCCGCCCGAACGGCTTGCCCGACGACAACGCGATGCGCAACCGGTGCTCGATGCGTTCGAGCAATGGATCGACAACCTGTTGTCTGCCGCTTCACCCAACAGCGGCCTCGCCAAAGCGCTCGCGCATACCCGCAAGCGCTGGCCGGCGCTCGTGCGCTACGTCGACGACGCTTCGCTGCCCATCGACAACAACCCGGTCGAACGTTCGATCCGGCCCATCGCCGTGGGTCGCAAGAACTGGCTGTTCGCAGGCTCCAAAGCCGCCGGCGAGCGTGCCGCCGCGATCATGAGCCTGATCGCCACCGCCAGGCAGAACGGCCATGAGCCTTACGCGTATCTCAAGGATGTGCTGACCCGCCTGCCGACACATCCCGATCGGCGCATCGCCGAACTTCTGCCGCACCGCTGGGGCTGACTATCGCGGCTGATGTGGTTGTGGGGAAGGTGGTGAGGCCGAGCGCTTACGGTCGCGGCAGGCACGCCGAACGTGAGCCGACGATCGGGCGACCCACGTCCCCGCAGGAGACGTGGGCAGCCGTGTCACGACTGCGTGCGGTCGCGCTATGCCGCCGCGCGCCGCCGCCGCATCATCGCCGGCGCGCCCAGCCCGGCCAGGCCCAGCGCCAACATCAGCACCAGCAATGTCCACGGGCCGGACAGCGGCACGGCCACCGGCGTGGCGGTGCCGGCCGGCGTGAAGAAGAACACGGTCGCATCCGCGCCCGGCGTGGTCGGGTCGTCCGATAGCGCGGCGGTGTCGTTGCTGCCGTCGCCGTCGCTGTCGTAGTTCGCCAGCGCGCGGTTGCTGATGGCGCCGGCCGTCGTGGCGACGACGGTGGCGCGGATCTCGACGGTGGCCGACGCGCCGGCCGCCAGCGCGCCGTTCCAGCGCACGGTGTTGGTTGCCGTGTCGGCGACGACGGTACCGCTCGTTGCGCTGGCGGACTGCAGGGCGAGGGCGGCGGGTAGCGTGTCGACGAGTTCGTCGCCGTCGGCGTCTGGCTGTGGGCCGGTGCCGGTGTTGCGCAGTTCGATGGCGTAGATCACCGGCTGCGTCGGCGTGCCGGGTTGCGTCACGACCTTGGCCGCCGCGAGCTGCGCGGTCGCGTCGTCGTCGGTGATGCGGCCCACGCCCTCGGCACGCGACAGCACGACCACGGCCGGATCAGCGCCGGACAGCACCACGCGGAACTGTTCGTCGCCTTCGAACACGGCATCGCCGCTGACGGGCACGCTGATGGCCTGCGTTTCGCCGTCGGTGCCGGCGAAGCTCAGCACGCCGGTGGTCGCGGTGTAGTCGCCCGGCGCCTGCGCGGTGCCGTCGGCCATCGCATAGTTCACTTGTACGCCGCCGGCGACGGTGCCGGTCAGGGTCACGGTGAATACGAACGCGGTGCTGCCGGCATCGCCCTCGGCCAGGGTCACGTCGTCGATGCGCAGCGAGGCGCCGTCGTCGTCGTCGCGGTTGCTGACGGCGACATCCGCCGCATCGACGCCGGCATAGCCCGCGTCGGTGCTGGTCGCGGGCGCGGTGATCACGGTGTAGGCCACGTCGCCGTCGACGACGGCGTCGTCCACGCCGGTCACGGTCACGCTCTGCGCGACGTTCCAGTTGGCGGCGGTGAAGGTGAGGGCGGCCGGCGACACCGTGCCCTCGGTCGTGTCGCTGCTGGATAGCGCGATGCCGACGTCGGCGGTCGGCTGGCTGGCCAGCACGACGGTGAACGCCGCGCTGCCGCCGGCTTCGGTGGTGATCAGGCCCGATGTCGGCGTGACAACGATGCCGGTCGAGTCGTTGTCGGTGATCGTGACGGTGACGCTGGCCGCGGTGACGCTGCCGTAGTCGGCGCCGCTCACGGCATGGGTGATCGTGCCCGTGTGCGTGCCTTCGGCCAGCGTGTCGTCGACGGCGGTGACGCTGACGGTCTGCGGGACGTTCCAGTTTGCCGCCGTGAACACGCGCGTCGCCGGTGTCGCAGTGACCTGGCTGTCGGCGCTCACGGTCACGGTCACGCTGCCGCCGACGGGTTCGCTGTCCAGCACCAGGGTATAGCTCGCGCCGGTGCCGCCTTCGGTGGCCGTGAGCGCGGTCGGCGCCACGCGCACGCCGGCCACGTCGTTGTCGGCATTGGTCGCGCCGACATCCGGCGGATCCACGTCGTTGAACGCGGGATCGCTGCTGATGGCCGCACCGAGCACGATGGTGTAGGCGACGCTGCCGTCGACGATGGCGTCGTCGACACCCGTCACCGTCACGGTCTGCGGCGTGGCCCAGTTGGCATAGGTAAACGTCAGTGTGGCCGGCGACACGCTACCTTCGCCGGTGTTGCTGCTCGACAGCGGCAGCGATACCGTCGCGACGGGCTGCGCCGCGAGCGCGACGGTGAACGTCGCGCTGCCGCCGGCTTCGGTGGTCTGCACCGCGCCGGGCGTGACGACGAAGCCGGGCGCGGTGTCGTCGTTGCGGATGGTGCCGGTCGCCGTGCCCGGCATGCCGACGGCCGCGTTGGAAGCGCCGCTCAGGGCGACCGTCAGCGTCTCGTCGGGTTCGAAGCGGAGGTCGCCGTTGACGGTCACGGTGAAGGTCTGCGTTTCGCCGGATGTGCCGGCGAAGGTCAGCGTGCCGCTTGCGGCGATGTAGTCGTTGTCGGCTGTCGTCGCCGTGCCGTTCGCGGTCGCGTAGTTCGCGGTGAAGCCGCCGGCGACGGCGTTGCCGAGCGTCGCGGTGAACGTCATCGCGGTGGTGCCGGTGTTGCCTTCGGCGATGCTGACATCGGCAATGGTCACCGCGGCCGTGTCGTCGTTGGTGATCGTGCCGGTCGCGGTATCGGTGATGGTCACGGCGGCGTTGGATACCGTGTTCATCGATACGCTGAAGATTTCGTCGGCCTCTACGCGCGTGTCGCCGTTGACGGTCACCGTGAAGGTCTGCGTCTCGCCGGGCGTACCGGCGAACGTCAGCGTGCCGTTCGCGGCGACGTAGTCGTTGTCGGTCGTGGTCGCGGTGCCGTTGGCGGTGGCGTAGTTCACCGTGAAGCCGCCGGCGACGGCGTTGTCCAGCGTCGCGGTAAACGTCATCGTGGACGTGCCCGCGTTGCCTTCGGCCATGCTCACATCGGCGATGCTCACCGCTGCCGAGTCGTCGTTGTCGATCGTGCCGGTCGCGGTGTCGGTGATGGTCACGGCCGCGTTGGAGACCGTGTTCATCGCTACGGTGAAGGTCTCGTTCGGCTCTACGCGGGTATCGCCGTTGACGGTCACCGTGAACGTCTGCGTCTCGCCGGGCGTACCGGCGAACGTCAGCGTGCCGTTCGCGGCGACGTAGTCGTTGTCGCCCGTGGTCGCGGTGCCGTTGGCCGTGGCGTAGGTCACGGTGAAGCCCCCGGCGACGGCGTTGTCCAGCGTCGCGGTGAACGTCATCGTCGACGTGCCGGTGTTGCCTTCGGCGATGCTGGCGTTGGCGATGGTGACGGCGGCAGCATCGTCGTTGGTGATCGTGCCGGTCGCGGTATCGGTGATGGTCACGGCGGGGTTGGACACCGTGTTCATCGCTACGGTGAACGTCTCGTCGGACTCCACGCGCGTGTCGCCGTTGACGGTCACGGTGAAGGTCCGCGTCTCGCCCGCGCTGCCGGCGAAGGTCAGCGTGCCGCTCGCCGCGACGTAGTCGTTGTCGGCGGTGGTCGCCGTGCCGTTGGCGGTGGCGTAGTTCACCGTGAAGCCGCCGGCAACGGGGTTGTTCAGCGTCGCGGTGAACGTCATCGCGGACGTGCCGGTGTTGCCTTCGGCCATCGAGACATTGGCAATGGTGACGGCCGCCGAGTCGTCGTTCTCGATCGTGCCGGTGGCGGTATCCGTGATGTTCACGTTCGGGTTGGAGCTGTTGTCCATCGATACCGTGAAGGTCTCATCGGCCTCGAGCTTCGTGTCGCCGTTGACGACGACGACGAAGGTGTGCGTCTCGCCGGGGAGGCCCATGAAGTCCAGGTTGCCGGTGGTGGCGACATAGTCGTTGTCGGCGGTCGTGGCAGTGCCGTCCGCCGTCGCGTAGTTGAAGTTGAAGGAGCCGCCCGGGGCCTGGTCCAGCCTTGCCGTGAACGTGAGGTTGCGCGTGCCGGCATTGCCTTCGGTCACGCTGACGCTGTCGATGGTCACCGTGGCGTTGTCGTCGTTGTTGATCGTGCCAGTCGCGGTATCGGTGATGGTCACGGCGGCGTTGGAGACCGTGTTCATCGCAACGGTGAAGGTCTCGTTCGGCTCCACGCGGGTGTCGCCGTTGATGGTCACGGCGAAGGTCCGCGTCTCGCCCGCGCTGCCGGCGAAGGTCAGCGTGCCGGTGGCGGCGACGTAGTCGTTGTCAGCGGTGGTCGCCGTGCCGTCGGCGGTGGCGTAGTTGACGGTGAAGCCGCCTTGCACCGCGTTGTTCAACGCGGCGGTGAAGGTCATCGTCGTGGTGCCGCTGTTGCCTTCGGTCACGCTGGCAGGACCGATGGTGACGGCCGCGGTATCGTCGTTGTTGATGGTGCCGGTGGCCGTGTCGCCGATGTCCACGGCGGTATTCGAGACGTTGCTCAGCGCGACGGTGAAGGTCTCGTCGGCCTCGAGCTTGGCGTCGCCGTTGACGGTGACGATGAAGGTGCGCGTCTGGCCGGCCGCGCCGGTGAAGGTCAGCGTGCCGGTGGCGGCGGCGTAGTCGTTGTCGGCCGTCGTGGCCGTGCCGTCCGCGGTCGCGTAGCTGACGGTGAAGCCGCCGCTCACCGCGTTGTCCAGCGCTGCCGTGAAGATCAGGTTGCGGGTGCCGGTATTGCCTTCGGTCACGCTGACATTGGCGATGGTGAGCGTGGCGGTGTCGTCGTTGGTGATCGTGCCGGTGGCGGTATCCGTGATGGTCACGGCCGCGTTGGAGACCGTGTTCATCGCCACGCCGAAGGTTTCGTCCGCCTCTACGTGCGTGTCGCCGTTGACGGTCACGGTGAAGGTCTGCGTTTCGCCGGGCGTGCCGGCAAACGTCAGCGTGCCGGTGGCGGCCACGTAGTCGTTGTCGGCCGTGGTCGCGGTGCCGTTGGCGGTGGCGTAGTTGACGGTGAAGCCGCCGGCGACGGCGTTGTCCAGCGTCGCGGTGAACGTCATCGCTACCGTGCCGGCATCGCCTTCGGCCGTGCTGGCGTTGGCGATGGTGACGGCGGCCGCGTCGTCGTTGGCGATCGTGCCGATGGCGGTATCGGTGATGATCAGCGAGCCCGGTGCCATCGTGCCCAGGGCAGACGGCATGGACACCTGGAAGGTCTCGTTCGCCTCCACCCGGGTGTCGCCGTTGATGGTGACGGTGAACGTCTGCGTCTCGCCCGATACGCCGGCAAACGCGAGTGTTCCGGATGCGGCGACGAAATCATTGTCGGCCGTGGTGGCCGTCAGGCTGGTGGTGGTGTAGTCGACCGCGAAGCCGCCCTGGACCGGGTTGTCCAGTGCGATCGTGAAGCTCATCGCACTGGTGCCGGCATTGCCTTCGGGCTGGCTGACGTTGGCAATGGTCAACGTGGCCGTGTCGTCGTTGCCGATGGTGTGGGTGGTCGTGGCCTGCGTGCCGAGCACCGCGCCGGCGGGGGCCGACAGCGTCAGCTGCAAGGTCTCGTCGGGTTCGACCATGCCGTCGTTGGCGACGGTGATGGCGCTGGCAACCGATACCAGCGCGTTGTGCGGCGTGCCTGCGGGAATCGTCAGTGTGCCGGTCCGCGTGTAGTCGGACGCGGTGGCCGAGCCGCCGGTCACGTTGACGGTGGCCGTGATCGCGGCCTGCGTGACCGCGCCATCGCTGGTGGTGACGCGAACGATATTGCCGAAGCCCGCGGCTTCGGCGGCGCTGCTCGTGGCAGCGGCAAACGCGACGGTGGATTGCTGTGCGGCGAACGGCGACTCGACGCTGCCCAGGTCCACGGCGGATTGCTGCACGCGCGCATTGCCGGGCTGATCGACCGTGGCGCCGTCGATGCTGGCCGAGTCGCCGGCATCGACGGCCGGACTCGTCGCCGACGACAGCGCATAGAAAGCCGGCGAGCCGGCCGGCGCGCCGAGCTGCGGATCGGCCGCGATCAGGTGCGTGCCGGCGACGCCGCACGGCACGGCCGCCGGCTGCGTCTCGACGATATTGCTGGTGCCGGCGCTGAAGGCGATGGCGCCGGCCGGGCGGGCGCAGTCGTACGGCGTGTTGTTCGCGAGGATGCTGTTGTACAGCTGCGTGTCGCCGCTGCTGGCGAGTCCGGCCGAGGCGGTGGTCGAGGTGTTGCTGTTGTCCACGATCGTGCTGTTGACGATGCGCAGCTGGCTGCCGGCGGCACCGGTGACCGCGCTGATGGCCGCGGTGCTGCTGTTGCCGGCGACCGTGCTGTTGGACAGCACCAGGCGGCCATCGGTGTAGGCGGCGCTGGCGCCACTGGTGGCGATGTTGTTGGACAGGGTGCTGCGCGCGACGGTGGCATTCGCGCCGGCACCGTTGTGCAATGCGCCGGCACTGTAGGCCGTGTTGTCGGACAGCGTGCTTTGCTGGATCGTCAGCGTGCCGAGGTTGTACACGGCACCGCCGCGCGACGAGCCCGCCACATTGCCGGCATTGCCGTTGCGCAGCGTCATGCCCGACAGCGTCAGCTGGCCGCCGGCGGCATTGGCCAGCAGACGGAAATTCGGCGTGCCGCCGGCCGTCGATCGCGCGATCTGGCCATTGCGCAGCGTCATCGTCGAAGTGATCTGCGGCAGCGCCGTCGGCGTGCCGTCGATGGTTGCGAAGGGTGCGTCGTAGGTGAGGGTCTGACCGGCGAGGTCGATAGTGTCGTCGCTGGCGTTGAGATTGGCGCAGCGCACGGCGTCGCGCAGGTTCAGGCGGCGCGTGGCGGCGGCGGCGGAACCGCTCAAGGTATACGGATAGCTGAAGCTGGCGCAGCTGCCGGACTGGCGCTCGTACGCGCCCAGGTCCGCCAGCGGCGCGGTGCCCGTGCCCGTGTCGCTCACGTTCGTGTCGTTGGCGCGGCGCGGGCTGGCGTCGAGATCGAGCGTCGACGTGGTGCTGCTGTTGCTGCCCGCATCGATCGCAGGCGCAAACGGCCGCAGGTGCCAGTCGTACAGCGTCGGGTTGTAGTTCAGACCCGTGCTGGCCGTCCCGGGGGTGGCCAGCGGAGCGACGAAGAAATCGTGGACGGTGTAGCCGGTGTTGATGGTCGCGCCTGCGTAGCCTTCGGCGGCGGTATACAACATCACCATCGGCGCGCCCATGAAGCTGCCGCCGCTATTGCCCCAGATCAGGCTGTTGGTAAAGGTGGTGTTCGGGCTGCCACCCAGTTCCACCGCGCTGCCGAGATTGCCGGCCATGGTCGTGCCGGTCACGACGACGACGCCCGTCGCCTGGTACAGCGCCGCGCCGGCGGCGGCGTTGCCGGCGAACAGGCTGTCGTTGATCTGCAGCATCGAAAACCCGGTCACGCCGAGCGCGCCGCCGCGAGTGCCGGCGACATTGCCGAGAAACCGCGAGCGGTTGACACCCACGTCGCCCGAGTCGGCGGTGATCGCGACGGCGCCGCCGGGATCACCGGCCTGGTTGCCCTGAAACAGCGTGTCGGTGAACTGTGCCGTGCCCGGGCCGTCGATCAGTACCGCGCCACCGCCATTGTCGGCGGTGTTGTACAGGAAGCTGACGCCGGCGGTGATCAGCGAGCCGCCGCCGACCCGGATCGCCCCGCCGCCGGAGGTGCTGCGGCCCGAGGACAGCGTGATGTTGTTCAGCGCGAGCGAACTGCCGCTGTTGACCAGCAGAAAGCGGAAGGTGGCCGCGGCGCTGCGGCTGACGGTACCGTTGGTCAGCGTGATCGGCGACGTGACCGGCGGCAGCGCCAGTCCCGTGCCGGCATCGCTGAAGCCCGCCGACGTGAAGGTGATGGTATTGCCGCCGAGATCGATGGTGTCCGCACCGGGACAATTGCCGCTCTGCGCCTGGTTGATTGCGGTGACGAGGTTGGCCGGCGTGGTGATCGTCGCCGGAATGAAGCCGGGACAGCTGCTGGCCGCCTGCGCGGACGTGAGCGGCAACAGCGACGCCGCGAGCAGCGGCAAGAGGGCAAGCGCGGTACGCAACGGGCAATTCATCAGCGGGTACTTCTCGTCATGAAAGCAAACGGCGTTGCCGGCCCGGCGGCGTAGCCAGGGGCGGCAGTGGTTGGTGGCACTCGCGGTGCGGCGATCCGAAAAAAGTCGAACGGCGATGTCGCATTTCGTCGCCAAACGTCGTTGCGGCGAAATCGTGTTCAATGCTTGCCGTATCAGCACACTCGCGGAGATCGTTCGTAGCGCAAAACGGTGCATTCACGCCTCATCGCACGAGGCATGACGCCGATGTCCCACGACACGCGGCGCAGCCGGCAAGCTTAGTCGACGACTGCGTGCGCGCAAGATTGACGTTGGTCGAGGTGCGGGGCGTTGCGATGCGCGAGCATCGCGCAGAGCACGAGTCGCGCACTATTTGACTTTGATAAAAAGAAACACGATCGCGCAAGGCGGCGCGGGCGGCGGCTTGGGATTCCCCGCCTCGACGGTCGGCGAAAGCGGGGCAGGACGACGCGCTTTACTCGAACCCGTCCGCAAACACCCGATCCGGATTCGCGTCGATCACGAGATCGAGATTCAACACCGCATTCGGATACCCCGACTCGATGTTCAACGTCGAAAACCGCACCACGTTGTCCCCGTCGACGAGTTCCGCGAGCGGCACGTCGATCGCATGGTTGTAGCCACCGGTCTGTCCCGGCGTGTCGATCATCGCCGTCTCGCCCGGCGTGAACGCGCGCACGTGGATCGGCCCGTCGTTGAGCTGGTAGCGCAGCCTGCCGGTGCCGAGCCGGATGCCGTCGGTGCCGTAGCCCTGGTAGTACCCGTTGAACACGAGCCGGGCGCGCGTCGCGTTCGCAAGCGAGACGTTGCGGAACGTCAGCGGCGCGCTCATCGTCGACGCGCTGTTCGGGATCACGTAGCCGAGGCTCATGCCGTTGTGCACCGTCGTGTGGAACGTGCCCGGCGGATACTCGTCGGTCGTCGTACGCGTCGACGGAACCTCGGCGCCGGGGATCTCGTACTCGCGCGTCCACGTGATCGCCGGTCCGTCGAAACCGATGTTGTCCCAGTACAGGTTCCACGACCGCAACGGCCGCGGCAGTCCGCCGAACGTGATGCCGTATTTCCACGTCGCGTGGTTGTGGCCGATCAGGTGCACGTAGCCGCGCGAGAACGCCAGCGGCTGCGCGAAGTTCACCACGCGACGGCTGACGAGCGGCGCGAAGTTCACGCCGTCGTCCGACGGCGGTGAGGTGAGCACTTCCAACTGCGTCGTCGACAGCCGCAGTTCCACGCGGCTCATGCGGCCTTTCTGCGCCGGGATCGTCGTCGCCGTGCCTGCGATCGTCGTCAGCGCGTAGTCGCGCACGTCGTACACTTCCACATTGTTGCTGACGAACACGAGCATCAGTCCGTTGCGCGGGTTCGGACCGCGGCCGTTGAGATCCCACGTCGGCGTCGGCGACGGATCTTCGCTGATCACGATGCTCATGTAGCCGAGCAGGAAGTTCGTCGTCAGGTCGGTGTCGAACACGATGCGTCCGGTGCGGCCGGCGAAATCGAACGGCTGGCGGATGCGGTACACGTTGCTGCCGTAATTCTGCGAACCCACCGCGGTCATGAGATACCGGCTGCCGATATGCGCCGACGGTTCGCAGATCAGCGTGTCGCGCGTCGCCGGCAGAAACCCGACGACGTCGCTGCGGCACGGCGGCGGTTCGTCGGGCACCAGGCCGAATTCCGATTCCCACACCCAGAACGTCACGCCGTCCCCGGTCGACAGCGACGGCGCGTAGCGCGTCGCGCTGAAGCGCGTGCGACTCAGCTCGTTGCCGCGCCCGCGATCGG
This sequence comes from Tahibacter soli, assembly GCF_025717065.2. Taxonomy (GTDB): domain Bacteria; phylum Pseudomonadota; class Gammaproteobacteria; order Xanthomonadales; family Rhodanobacteraceae; genus Tahibacter; species Tahibacter soli. The sequence goes on from NZ_JAOVZO020000023.1 coordinate 506,329, forward strand.
CGAGCGGCGCCGGTCCGCTTTCGAATGTTTCGCAGAACGCCGGGGCGGGCAGGCCGCACGCGTCGGCGAAGGCGGCGGCCGGTGCCGCGGCGGCGAGCAGCAGCGCGAAAAGCGGCGGAGCGATGCGCATGACGGCGGTTTCCTGCAGCGATCGGCATGGCCGCGATCTTGGTCCGCCGTCGAGGCCGGTTCTTCGACGGTGCGCACATTAACGGCGTTGACAGTCGGGTGGTGCGAATTCCGATAGCCGTCGTATCAGGGGAATAGTGGAGAACCGGCATGCGCGCGCTCACGCGATCGGCCGTCGGCTTTGGCATGTCCTGCCTTCTGGCAACGCTGTGCACGACCGCATCGGCGGCATCGTTTCGCCGCGGACCCGACCTCGTCGCGGCGCACGCCGGCCAGGCCGCGGCCCTGTTGAACGACGGCCGCGTGATGCTCGCGGGCAGCACCAATGCATCGGCGGCGCAGGCGGTGGATCTGTACGATCCCGCGCGCAACCGCTGGCAGGCCGGGCCGCCGCTCTCGCGCGCGGAAGCCGGCGCCACGCTCACGACGCTGCCCAACGGCAAGGTGCTGCTGGTGGGGCAGGGCCGGCAGGTGTTCGACCCGGTGGCCAACACCTGGGCGACGGTGGCGCCGGGTACCACGGTCTCGCTGCGCCGGCATACCGCAACGCTGCTCGCGACGGGCCAGGTGATGATTGCCGGCGGCGAACGGCAGTTCGGCGAAACGTTCGGCCTGGAGCTGTACGACCCCGTTGCCAACACCTGGATGCCCTGGGGCCATCTCGACTACGAACGCCAGCGGCACGCCGCCGTGCAGTTGGCGTCGGGCAAGGTGCTGTTCGCCGGCGGGCGCCGCAGCGGGGCGGCGATGTCCAATGTGGAATTGTACGATCCGCAGTTCGGCGCCGTCGATTCGAGCGGCAGCATGCTGGTCGCGCGCAGCGGCCTTACGCTCACGCTGCTGCCGGGCGGGAAGGTGCTCGCGGCGGGCGGCGACGACGGCGGCGTGAGCCTCGCGAGCTGCGAAATCTACGACCCCGCCACCGGCGGCTGGCAGTTCGCGGCGGCGATGAACGCGCCGCGCACCGGCCATGCGGCGACGGTGCTGCCGGACGGCCGCGTGCTGGTCAGCGGCGGCGAATCGGCGCCGGGCACGGCGGTGCCGGCGGCGGAAATCTACGACCCCGCCGGCAACGGCTGGATCGCCGCCGGCAATCTCGCGGTGACGCGGGCCGGCCATTCGGCCGTGCCGATGCCGAACGGTTCGGTGCTGCTCGCGGGCGGCACCGGCGACGCGTCGGCATCGTCAAGTTCGGAATGGTTCGATCCCGCGACGGCCAGCAGCGTGTTCGACCGCACGCTGCCGAGCCTGCGCACCGGCGCGACGGCCACCTGGCTGCCGCCGGGCAAGGTGCTGGTCGTCGGCGGCGGCTTCGACGCGGACTACGACGCCTTCGCGGACGTGTTCGACGTCGCCACGGCGACGTGGTCGAGCCTGGGTCTCGCGGCACGGCACACGCGGCACACGCAGACCGTGCTGCGCAACGGCCGGGTACTGCTGGCCGGCGGACTCTCCGGCGGCACGCCGATTCCGTATGCCGAGACGGTCAACGGCACGACGATGACGTCCAGTGGCGTGGCGTCGATGTCCGTGCCGCGCTACCTGCACGCGGCGACGCTGATGCCCGACGGCACGACGCTCGTCACCGGCGGATATACGAGCGGCGGCGTGGCGGTGGCGTCGGCCGAGCTGTACCGGCCGGGCGTCGACACATGGACGCCGCGCGCGCCGATGAACGCGCCGCGCGGCGAACACGCGGCCACCTTGCTCGACGACGGGCGGGTTCTGGTCAGCGGCGGCCGCGATGCGGCGGGGCAGGCGCTCGACAGCGCGGAGGTCTACGATCCGGCGGCCGACCGCTGGACGACGCTCGCCGCGCCCGGCATCGCGCGCTACGCCGCGTCGGCGACGCTGCTGCGCAACGGATCGGTGCTGGTCGCGGGCGGCCTCGACAACGCCGGCACGCCGCTGGCGCGCGCCGATGTGTTCGATCCGCGCCAGCCGGCGTGGAGCCGCGCGCCGGACATGGCGCTGCCGCGCGCGCAGCACACCACGACGCTGCTGCCGTCCGGGCAGGTGATGCTGGCCGGCGGCCGTTCGGGCGCGAGCGGCGGAACGCGCGGTGTGGAAATATATACGCCGGAAGTCGATCGCTGGTCGCCGGCAGCCGACCTTGCATTCGCGCGCAACTCGCATTCGGCGGTGCTGCTGCCGTCGGGTCATATGCTCGTCGTCTACGGCTATGCGGCCAACTGGGTGCCGTTCGCCGAATACTACGACCCCGGCCTTGCGCCCGATCCGGCGCGCCAGCCGCGCCTGTACTCGGCCGACCTGCTGAGCGCCGGCCATGGCACGTTGCGCGCGAGCGGCAACGGTTTTCAGCCGGCCTTCGGCGGCAACAGCAGCGGCGCCGGTGCCGGCAGCAATTTCCCCTTGTTGCAAGTGCAGCGTATCGACAACGGCCAGATGCGGTTCGTCCGCGCCGACGCCGACCTGCCGTTCAGCGGCATGCAGTTCAGCGGCAGGCCGCTGGAACTGGCCGATTTTCCGGCCGGGCCGGTGCAGGTGCGTGCCTGGGTCAACGGCGTTCCGAGCGCGGCGGTGAATGCCACCGTGGCGAGCGTGCCGGCGCCGGTCGCGGCACCGACGGCGACGGGCGGCGTGCTGCGCGCGACGGTCGCTTTTGCGCCGCCGGGCGACGACGGCGGCACGGCCGTCACCGGCTATCGCGTGACCGCCGCGCCCGGCGGCGCGCAGCAAAGCTGCCTGGCGCCTTGTAATAATGTGGAATTTGCATCGCTGCCGCCCGGCGTCTACGCATTCGCCGCGAGCGCCGTGAACGCGGCCGGCACGGCCGCCGCATCGCCGCCGAGCAACAGCGTGGTGGTGCAGGCGCGCAGCAGCGTGACGCTCGCGAGCGGCGTCAATCCCAGCCGCTACGGCGACACCGTCACGTTCACCGCGACGGCGAGCGGCCTCGCGCCCGGCGGCACGATGACGTTCCGCGCGGACGGCAATGCGCTGTGCACCGGCGTCGCGCTGACCGCGGGCGTCGCGCAATGCAACACGCAGACGCTCGCCGGCGGCCTGCATGCGATCACGGCGAGCTATTCCGGCGACGCGGGCAATACCGCGTCGCAATCGGCGACGCTGCAACAGCAGGTGAACACCGTCGATTCGAACGCGGCGCTGGTCAGTTCGGTGAACCCGTCGACCTATGGCGACACCGTCGTGCTGACGGCCACTATCACCACCGAGCTGCTCGGCGGCCACGTCGGCTTCTACGACGGCGCGACGCCGCTGTGCGCGAACGTGAATCTCGTCGGCGGCACCGCGAGCTGCACGGTGACCGATTTCGCCGTCGGCACCCACGCGATCACCGCGCGCTACGGCGGCGACGACGATACCGGCGCTTCGGTGTCGTTCGCCCTCGCGCAACAGGTGCTCGCGCTGCCGACGACCACCAGCGTGGAAACGGCGTGCGCGCGCGCCTTCACCGCGAACCAGCCGTTCACGCTGCGCGCGTCGATCGCGACGGCGAGCCTCGGCGGCGTTCCGGCCGGCAGCGTCGACTTCGTCGCCGATACCGGTGCGACGCTGTGCCACGCGGTCGCGCTGACGGACGGTACGGCCAGCTGCACGACCACGGACATCGCCGCGCCGGCCGGGCAAGGCCAGGGCACTGTCGCGATCCGCGCGCGCTACAGCGGCGACGCGATCAACGCCGGCGGCAGCTCGCCGGATCTGACGGTGACCGTGTTCGATCCGGCCGACGTGCTGCTGCGCAACGGTTTCGAGGCGGCGACGCCGGGGTGCCCTGTGCGATAGCGCTCACGACGCCGATCAGTTCTGGATGCGAATCGGTATCGGGTAGTAGGCCCCCGACAGCGCGGCCGCATCGAACACGTGCACCTCGTCGCCGTAGCTCGGCACGCTTTTCAGACCCGACGGCGTCGTCGCCTGTACGAACAGGTCGTAGTCGCCGTTCGGGAACGCGGCCGAGTCGAACTGCAGGCCGTAGCGTCCTTGCGGCGCCGGCACGTGGCGCGCGGTCTCGATCAGCGCGAGGCGCGTGCCCGGCGCGACCCCGCCGGTCGGACGGATGAACACCTCGACCGTCGCGATGCCCGCCGTGCCGCCCGCGCTCCACACCTCGCCGCTGACCACCGGCATGTGCATCAGCTGCGGCGCCCAGCCGGCCCAGCTCGCGTTGCCGACCTCGACGTTGAGCGGCACCGTGCCGCCGACGGTGATGCGCGTCGGCGGATTCGCCGACAGGTGCTGCGGCTCGCCGACGTCGGTGTCGCCGATGCGCTGCAGCCGCGCGGGCGGACCGATCCGCGGCAGTTCGGCGTGCAGCGGGAAGTGGTGCAGCGCCGACGGCGGCGTGTAGGCCGGCGCGCTGCCGGGCGGGTAGAGCACTTCGACGTGCGCGTTCAGGAGGCCCGCGTTGTCGACGAAGAACTGGAACGTGTTGTTGCCGACGAGCAGCGGCGAACCGCCGCCCTGCACGAGATTGCCGAGCTTGATGCGCGCCGTGTGCGGCATGCCCCACTGCACGAGCGACGCGGTGTACGGCACGCTGTTGTTCACGGGCTGCGGCAGCGGGAACTGGCCCGCGCCGTTCACCTTGACGTAGTCGGTCGGCAGCACGTTCAAGCCGGAATAATCGCCCATTTGATACGTGTATACCAGCCACGCCTCGGCCGTCGCATTCGCGGTCACCGGGCGCAGGTCGTCGGGGATGTTGATGCGGAACGTCGGAAACGTGTTGTTCCAGCGTTGCGACTTCTGATAGTCGGTGCCTTCGATGCGCGTGACGTAGTTGTGCACCGTGCGCGCATCGACCGTAGGTCCGTCGAAGCCGAAGTTGTCCCAGTGCACGAGGTAGTAGGGCACGGCGTCCTTCGGCGTGTTGTAGCCGAAGCCGACCCATAGCAGTTCGTAGTCGCCGGTCGCGAACGCGCCGGGCGCGAACGGCGCGTCGATGAGGCTCTTGCCGTCGACGAAGATCTGCACGCCGTCGGTGCCCACGCGCATGTCGAAGAACCGCCGCACGTTCGTGACCACCTGCCGCCCGGCGTTTTCCATGTCGACCGTCGCAACCTGGTGCGACGCGCCCTGCATGTCGATCAGGCTCACGCTCAGCGTCTGGAACTGCGCGCGCACGCGCAGCACGCCGGCCGGCAGTCCGGCCGCGCCGTCCTCGTCGAAGAAGCTCGCGTGCGCGGTGGTGTCGGTGCTCACGGGATTGAGATCGAGGTACCACACCGAGCGCGGGCTCAACGGGCCGTCCATGTCGAACACGACGCGGCGTCGCACGCCCGATTCCACGCGCATCTTCTTGCGGAAGCGCTGCGAGGTCTGCGACTTGTCGCCGGTGTTGTCCACGCGCGTGCCGTTCAACGTGTGCGCGTGGAACTGGTCGTTGATGAAGAACAGGTTGAAGCGCGGATCGGTCGACGTCACCGTCGCGTTGTTCCAGAGCTTCTCGTCGGCCGCGCCGAGCGGCAGGTTGAAGTCGTCGAAATACGTGAGGCTCGAACGCAGCGCATCGACGCGCGCGGGATCGCCGCCGTTGAAGTTGATCTGCGTCGGCAGACTCGTCACCTCTCCGAGCGCGTTCACGCGCTGCACGCGCACGACGTACGCGGCGTTGTTCGCCAGCGGCTGCAGCTGCACGCGGCGGTTGGCGGTGACCAGCCATTTGTAGCCGGGCGGCAGATCCGACGGAATCGGCGCGAGCTTCGGGGCGATCAGGTGATCGGGGTTCAGGCACATCCCGCCGCTGTCGTTACCGGACATCGCACGCGCGGCGTCGAGCGCGTTCGCGGTCTGCGGCCACCAGCTCACGAGAAACCCGGCGTCGTCTTTGGGCGACCCGCTCATGGTCCAGAACTGGCCCCAGGGGTTGTCGGCGTTGTAGTCCATCTCGATCGTCGCCACGCGATCGTCGCGCAGCACGCGCACGACCGGCGCGGGGCCGGCGTCGAAGCCGTCGACGAACAGGAATTCGGCGCGCGCGAGCGCCGGGGCGGCGAGCAGGCAGGCGCACAGCAACCACCGCGCGGACAGGCGCCGCGCGCCGACGAGAACTGCGTTCATGACCGATCCTCCCTCCGACGGGGGGCGATGCTGTGCCTGAACGCGCGGCGGTTCTTCGAACCCGTCCACAATTTGCCGGTGACGGCGACCGGGTTCGTCGTCGATGAGGGGGGAAACCACGATTCCGCGCTAGTGGTCGGGAAGACCCGCGGGGGATTCTCGATGATCAGCACTACCTCTGGCCCGGCGTCGCACAACGCCGGCCGCGTATCGCCGTCGTCGCGACGCGTCGCGCGGATGGCCGTCTGGATGTCCGTTCTGTTAGCGATCCTGGCCGCCGGCAACGCGTTCGCGTCGGGATTCCTTCCGGCTGCGACGCCGGCCGCGGCACGCACCGGTCATACGACCACGCTGCTGCCGACGGGCAAGGTGCTCGTCGCCGGCGGCACCGGCGCGGGCGGCGCGGTGCTCGGCAGCACCGAGCTGTACGATGCCGTGACGAACACCTGGAGCGCGGGTCCCGCGATGCCCGCGGCGCGCGCCAACCACACCGCGACGCGGCTGCGCTCGGGCAAGGTGCTCGTCGTCGGCGGCTTCGACGGCACCGCGATCGTCGGCACCGCGCTGTTGTACGACCCGGTCGCGAACGCCTGGAGCGCCGCCGCCGCGCCGTCGGGTGCGCGCGCGAACCACACCGCCACGCTGCTGTCGTCGGGCAAGGTGCTCGTCGTCGGCGGCAACAACGAAAGCGTGCTCAATACGGCCGAAATCTACGATCCGGCGAGCGACAGCTGGACCGCCGCCCGGCCGCTCGCCGTCGCGCGCACGAATCACACTGCAACGTTGATGCCGTCGGGCCGCGTGCTCGTCGTCGGCGGCTTTCGCATCGGCGCGCTCGACAGCGCCGTGCTGTACGACCCGCCGACCGATACCTGGATCGGCGCGCTGACGCTCGCGACGCCGCGCAGCGCGCACACGGCCACGCTGATGCCGAACGGCAAGGTGCTGGTGGCCGGTGGACTCAACGGCAGCAACGCGATCGCGAGCGCGGAAATCTTCGACGCGACGACCGGCTGGAGCGCTGCGGCGCCCATGGGTGCCGCGCGCCAGGCGCACGCCGCGACGGTGCTGTCGACCGGCGAAGTGCTCGTCGTGGGCGGCGCGGCCGGCAACGCCGCGGGCAGCGCGAGACTCGGCGCGGCGGAAAGGTACGACCCCGCGACGAACCGCTGGACGCACGCCGACAACCTCGTCGTCGCGCGCAGCCAGGCCACGCTGACGTCGCTGCCGAACGGCCAGTTGCTGCTCGCCGGCGGTGCCGATGCGTCGGGCCCGCTCGCGAGCGCGGAACTCTACGACCGCACGACGCCGTACTACGCGACCTGGATTCCGGGCGGCACGCTCGCGGCCGGACGCATGAATCACACGACGACGGCGCTGCCGTCGGGCAAGGCGCTCGTCGTCGGCGGCGGGCTCGCGAGCGACGGCAACAGCGCGCTGACGAGCGTCGAGCTGTACGACCCGGCGGCGAACGCGTTCACCGCGGCGGCGCCGCTCGCGGTCGCGCGCCGCTACCACAGCGCGACGCTGATGCCGTCGGGCAAGGTGCTCGTGGTCGGCGGCTACAACGGCACGAACATGCTCAATACCGCCGTGCTGTACGACCCGGCCAACAATACCTGGAGCGGCGCCGGCACCATGGGCAAGAGCCGCTCGCTGCACACGGCTACGTTGCTGGCATCCGGCAAGGTGCTGATCGTCGGCGGCACCGAGGACGGCGGCGGCATGCCCAATACGGCCGAGGTCTACGATCCCGCGACGAACGGCTGGACGCCCGCCGGGACGATCACGACCGTGCGCTTTCATCACGTCGCCGGCCTGCTCGGCTCGGGCAAGGTGCTGATCGCCGGCGGCGACAACGGTCCGTCCGCGTTCGACAGCGTCGAGATCTACGATCCCGCGACGAACGCATGGAGCCCCGGTCCGCGCACGTCGAGCGCGCGCCAGGAAGCCGTGGGCATGATGCTGCCGTCAGGCAGGTTCCTCGTGATCGGCGGCGTCAACGCGGCCGGTACCGTCCTGAGCAGCGCGGAGCAATACGATCCGACGACCAACAGCTGGTCCGACGTCGCGTGGATGTCGACGCAACGGCGCTGGCACACCGCGGCGCTGCTGCCGTCGGGCAAGGTGCTCGTCGCCGGCGGTGTCGACGCGTATTTCAACTACAACATTCACGACTGGGCCGAACTGTACGACCCGGCCCTGAACCTGTGGACCACCGTCGGCACGTTCGGCACGCCGCGGTACGGCCATACGCTGACGACGCTGCTCTCGGGCCGGGCGATCATCGTCGGCGGTACCGACGGCACCACGTCGCACGCCGTCGCGATGCTGTACCAGCCGCAGTCGACCACGCTGTCGAACGCCGCCGCGGCGCCGTCGGCACGCGGCGGGCACACGGCCACGATGCTCTCGACCGGCCGGCTGCTGCTCGCGGGCGGTGCAGATGTATCGGGCCCGATCGGCACCGCGCAGCGCTACGACGCGTCGACGGACGCCTGGAGCGCCGCGGCCGGATTCACGACGGCGCGGCGCGCGCACACCGCGACGACGCTGCCCGACGGCCGCGTGCTCGCGATCGGCGGGCTCGGCAGCGCCGGCGTGCTCGCGAGCGTCGAACGCTACGACCCGCCGGGCAACGCGTGGAGCGCCGCAAGCCCGCTCGCGACGGCACGCCGCGCGCACACGGCCACGCTGCTCGCGAACGGGCAGGTGCTCGTCGCCGGCGGCTTCGGCAGCGCCGCGCTGAACGGCGCCGAACGCTACGATCCGGCGACCAACGCGTGGACCGGTGCCGGCACGATGACCACGGCGCGCTACCAGCACGCGGCCACGCTGCTGCCGTCGGGCAAGGTGCTGGTGAGCGGCGGGAGCGACGCCTCCGGGGCGCTCAATTCGGCCGAACTGTACGATCCGGCGACCGGCAGCTGGACCCCGGCAGGCACATTCTCGCAAACTCGCGAATTGCACACGTCCACCTTGCTGCCCTCGGGCAAGGTGCTGCTGATCGGCGGACGCAGCGGTACGAGCCCCCGCGGCGCATTGGTGGTCTACGACCCGGCGGCGAACACCTGGACGCGACTCGACAGCGGCCTGTTCACGTTGACCTTCTCGCACACGGCGACGCTGTTGCCGTCGGGCCGCGTGCTGATCGCCGGCGGCGACCGCGGCGACGGCGGTGGCCAGCGCCGCGTCGCCATCTTCGATCCGGTCACCGAAGTGCTCACCGCCTTCCTGCCGCTCGCGGTGCCGCGCTACGGCCACACGGCGACGCTGCTGCCGACCGGAAAGGTGCTGATTGCCGGCGGCTTCAACGCCGGCGGTGCCGTCACGAGCACCGAGCTGTACGACCCCGATCTCGCGCCGGTCGCGGCGCGGCGTCCCGACGTCGCGTCGGCCGGCAGTTTCGCGACGCCCACGACGGCGCTCACCGCGAACGCACTCGGCACCACTTACAGCGGCGGCGCCGTACAGACGACGGGTTTCGCGTCGCCGGTCGACGGCAGCAGCGGCAACGGCACGGCGAGCTCGGCGACGGGCTCGCCCGTGATCCAGGTGCAGCGTCTCGACAACGAGCAGCAGCGCTACGTCGACGGCGGCGCGACCGACACATTGTTCACCGGCCGCGCCGCGGCGCTGGCCGGTTTCGCGGCGGGTCCGGTGCTCGTGCGCGCGTGGGTGAACGGCGTGCCCGGCGCGGCGACCTATACGACGATCGCGGCGACGGCCGGCCAGCCGACATCGGTGTCCGCGACCGCCGGCACGATGCAGGCGACCGTGACGTTCGCGGCGTCGACGAACGCCAACGGCGGCGCGCCGATCACCGGCTACGTCGCCACCGCCACCGGCGGGGCGACGGCGGCGTGTACCGCGCCGTGCACGAGCATCGTGTTCGATCCGCTGCCCGGCGGCGCGTATACGTTCACCGTCGCCGCGGTGAACGCGGCCGGCACGGGCACGCCGTCGGCCGCGAGCAACGGCATCGTCGTGCGCGCGGCGCCGACGCTGAGTCTGTCGAGCGGCACGAATCCGGCGACCGTCGGCGACGACGTCACGTTCACGGCGACGCTGACGCAGGCGTTCGCGCCGACCGGCAATGTGCAGTTCTGCGCCAATTCCACGATTACCACGTCCGGCTGCATCGGCGGCACGGTGCTGTGCACGGTGCCGGCGAACGCCTCGCCGATCGCGTGCACGAGTGCGGCGCTGCCGGCCGGCACGCATGCGGTCGCGGCGTGGTATCCCGGCGACGCGAACAACGCGTTCGCGGTGACGCAATCGCTGAGCCAGGTCGTCGACAAACGCCTGCCGAGCCTCGGCTGGGCCGAACCCGCGCCGATCACGTACGGCACGGCGCTCGGCGCGGCGCAGTTGAACGCGACGGCCACCTGGAACGGCAATCCGGTCGCCGGCACGTTCACGTACTTCCCGCCGGCCGGCACCATGCTCGACGCCGGTGCGGGCCAACTGTTGTCGGCGACGTTCGTGCCGGCCGACACGGCGACTTACGCGACGTCGGGCGCGGTCATGACGACGACGCTGATCGTCAACGCCGTTTCGACCACGGTCGCGATCGGCAGCGTCGCCGGCGCGCGCGTCGGCGTTGCGCTGAGTGTGCCGTACACGGTATCCGGTGCCGCCGGCGCGCCGGCCGTGCCGGGCGGCAGCGGCGTCGTCGTCACGGCCACGCCCGGCGGCGCAACGTGCACCGCGAGCGTCGCGGCGGGGCAGTGCGCGATCACGTTCGCCACGGCGGGAAACTACGCGCTGACGGCGCAGTACGAGGGCAGCGCGAATTTCCTGCCGTCGGCTACCGGCGCCGCGACTGCCGTGACGGTCGGCACGAACACGACGGCGACGACGCTGAGCGCGGCGCCGAATCCGTCGGTGCTCGGACAGCCGGTGACGGCGTCCGTGTCCGTCGCCGACACCACCGGCGGCCCCGTGCCCACCGGCAGCGTCAACGTCAATGCCGATTCCGGCGAATCGTGCACGGCGACGCTGGCAAACGGCGCCGGGCAGTGCACGCTGACGCTGACGCACCTGGGCCCACGCACGCTGACGGCGAGCTATGCCGGCGACGCCGCCAATGCCGTGAGTGCCGGCACGGCGACGCAGAGCGTCAACCGAGCGACCGTTGCCGTCACGATCGACGATCACCACGGCTATACGCGCTACGACGCGGTGCCGAGCTATGTCGTCACGCTGGCCAACGCAAGCCCGGTGACCACGCATCCGGTGTTGAGCGCGAGTTCGCCGGGCACCGGCATCAACCTCGCGGGTGCGCAGTGGTTCTGCACGAGCAACGGAGGCGGCAGCGGCTGCGTCGACGGCACGGGCGTGTTCGCGGCGAACGCGACACTGCCCGCGAACGCCAGCATGACCTGGACGCTGCTCGTGCCGCTGGTGCCGGCCAGCAACGATCCGACGATCGAACTGCGCATCGACGTCGCCGGCGACGTGAACCCCGCGAGTGCGAGCGACGTCAACACGCTGGTGATCTTCCGCGACGGACTGCAGGTTCCCGGCGATACGCAGTGAGCACGGGGCGGCCGTGGCGCATTCGCGGCCGCCGCTTCGTTGTACGTCTCCACATCAACGGCGTGGAGCGTACATGTATCGAATATTCCCTCGTACCGTCTGCAGGGCCGCCCTCGCGGCAGGCGGATTGCTCGGCGTGTCGACGGCACCGGCGCAACTCGCGCCGGTGTCCGGTTCGCACTACGCGGCGCGACCGACGGATACCGGCTTCGCCGGCGCGGTGACGGCCGGTGGCGACTACGCCGTCGACGTGCCGCTCGACTTTTCGCCGGCCGACCCGGCGTTGCCGATTCCCGTCGGCGTGGTGCACGGCGGCCGCAACGTCGGCGCGGCCGGCCTCGGCTGGGACGTGCCGCTGTCCTTCGTCGTCCGCGAAACGACGATGGCGCGCCGTCGCCCGGAAGTCTCCGGCGGCAGCGCGCACGGGCACGAGCGCTGGAGCCTCACCTTGCTCGGCGAACGCATCGACCTCGTGCGCAACGCGACCGACACGCTGTGGATCGCCGCCAGCGACCATCCGCAGCTGGAAGTACGGGAGGTGAACGCGCAGACGCTCGTCGCCTACGACGGCGACGGCCGCTCGTATACCTTTGACAATCGCCGCACGAACGGCGCCCCGCTCGCCGGCGGCAATCTGTATCTGCTCACGCGCATCGCCGACGCATCGGGACGTTCGGTGCGGCTCGAATACGCGACCCCCGACGTCGCGCTGCCTGGCGGGGGCAACGGCGTGCAGCTCGATCTCGCGCGCGTGCGCTACAACGCGCATCCGACCACGCCCGACTGCTACAAGAACGAAGTAGTGCTGCAGTACGACGCGCCGGCCGCGGCGCCGCTGTCGCTGTCGATCGCGGGCGGCAGCGTGCTGGCGCGCGCGAGCAAGCTCGCGACGATCGGGGTCAACGCGGCGGCCGACTGCGCCGCGACGCCGACGCGCCTGCGCACGTGGCGCTTCGACTACACCGACGCGCAGACGCATCAGGACAAGCCCGACACCGACACCGGCCTGCCGCGCCTGCGCGCGGTCACCATGACCGGCCGCGCCGGCACGCCCGAGGCCGACGTCGTGCTGCCGGTGGCGGCGTACGCCTACGGTTCGGTCGTCGATCCGGCGACGCGCGTCATCACCTACCAGAAGGCGCAGCCCGTCAATCCGCCGATCCACACCGGCGCGCACACGTTCGACTTCGGCATCGGCTACACGACGACCAACGCGTCGAGCGCGCCGCACGGCCCCCATGAGGTGGTGTACGACCTCACGACCGACCAGAACCTGATCGACCTCAACGGCGACGGCCGGGCCGACTTCTACGACGAGACCGGGTTCTACCGCAACGTGCCGGCCGCGGGCGGCATCAGCCAGCTCCTGCCCGGCACGCGGGAATCGTGGGTCGACATGCGCGAGCGCATCGAATCGCGGCAGATGAACGCGCCGACGCATCCGCCCGGTACCGCGCAGATCGTCGGCGGGAACGACACGCTGCGGCAGGTCATCGACATGAACGCCGACGGCCGCCTCGACGTGGTGGAAGCCGGCGTGCCCGACGACGACCACTGGACGATCCATCTGAACGCGCCGTCGGAATGGGACGCCAAGGCCATCACCTGGCGCAACGTCGTGGTGTCTATCGACGCGCCGCGCAACGCGCTGGCCGCGACCGGCGCGAACATCTCGCGGCTGCCGCTCGCGCGGGTCACGCTGCTGCCGCAGCTGTTCGCGCACTGCTGGTACTGGGAGTCGCGCTGGAAGGAGGACAGTCTCGCCGGCTGCAGCGACATACCGGCCGGCGCGTCGCTGCCCAAGACGATCACCGAGTTCGCGCTCAGGGACGTCAACGGCGACGGCTATCCCGACTTTGTGTACAACGCCTCGCCGGTCAACGTCGTCGACCCGGTGGCGAAGCCGCCGATCCCGACCGATCCCTTTCCATTGCAGCGCGCATCCACGACGGTATCGCCCGACATGCAGGGCTCGCGCGACGTGCGCGTGCTGATGAACGTCGCCGGCACGCATCTCGCGGCGAACGGCGCCCTGTTCGCGGCGACGCCGATCACGCTCGAGGCGGGCGGCACGAACGGCTGCGGCATCGAGCGCTGGGAACCCGATCCGGCGTTCGTGCCGGCGCCGACGACGTTCGCGCCGGTCAACCAGCTCTGCGGGTTCGCGGACGTCAACGGCGACGGCCTGGCCGACCGCGTGACGACCTCGACGCAGAACGGCACGTTCGTGTCGAAGGCGATGCTCGGTACCGGCGACGCGGCGCAGCCGTTCGCCGCCGGCGCGGCGGTGACGCTGCCCGGCGTGATCGGTGCCACGCGCACGAATTTGACCCAGGGGCCGGCCGGCGGCTGGGAACCCGTGTGCGGGGCGCCGAATCAGGCGTTCTCCGACACGCAACGCACGCGCGGCCTGCGCGACGTCAACGGCGACGGCATTCCCGACTACATCAACGGCGCGACGGTGGCCATGGGTACGGGCGCGGGCTATGCGCCGGCGGTGACGGTGTCGAGCCCGGTGGGCCTCGAACTGTCGCTCGAGCGCACCGCATGCCCGACCGTGTATCGCAGCACGCCGCGCGGGCTGTACGACATCGACGGCGACGGACAGCCCGAAGTGATCGACATGGTGGGCACCGGCAGCCCGCACTGGGAGGTCTACCAGATCAAGCGGCCGCGCCCGCAGTGGGAGCTCGCCGCCACGCCGAGCGCGCCCGAGGCGGGACGTCTCGTGAGCATCGACAACGGCTACGGCGCCTACACGCGCATCGCCTACCAGTCGGCCAAGGACGACACGTACAGCCGGCACGACGTGCCGTTCGCCGAAATCGTGGCGACGCTGGTGGCCGTCACCGACGCGACGGGCGTGCCACTGGTCGAGACGGTGCGCCACGCCTACGGCTACGCGACGCAGTATTTCGATCCGGCGGCCGACGCGTTCGTGTTCGCCGGCTACGCCCGTACCGTGCAGGCGCAGCGCACCGTCGACGGCAGCCCGAACCTCGGCATGGCCACCATCAGCGACGCGTACGAAATCGAACCGTTCGTGCCGGGCACCAACGCCGCGCTGCGCCTCGCGCGCTACGCCAACGTCGGCCGCGTGCACGACGTCACGCGGCTGGCCGGCGCGCTCGGCGACCTCGCCAATCCGTGGGCGCTGCTCATGACCGACACCGGCAGAGACGCGCGTCGCGTCGGCGGCACGCACTACGCGTGGGACCTGCGCCTGTTGCCGGCGGGCAAGGGGCCGGCCGCGAACGCGCCGTGCGTCGACATGATGTATCCGTACGACTACGCCGCGAGCCTCGCCGACGCGCTGTCGGCGACCGACGATGCGTGCACGAAAAACGCGTTCGTTTTTCAAACGAACCGCACCGACTGGACCGGCAGCCCCGGCACCGCCTCGCCGGCCGCGCTGAGCCCCAACGTCGTCGCGACCAATACCACGGTCAAGGCGCAGGACGTCGACGATCTCGGTCGCGTCGCCGCGATCGCCGAGAACAACGATCTCAACCGCGGCGACGACGATCGCTGCGTGCAGGTCGCCTACGCGAATCCGCCGTCGGCGGCGGCGCGTCCGCGCGTGATCAACGCCGTGTCGCAGCGCACCGTGACCAATTGCGCCGCGAGCCCGGTCACGCTGACGAAGCAGCAGTGGGAATACGACGCGCTGCCGGCCGGGCAGGCGACGAAGGGCTACGCCACGGCGCACATCGCGACGCGGCTCGACGAGAACGGCGTGCCGGTGCCGGGCGCCGACGGCGCGAGCGCCGTGCGGCGCTTCGACGCGGTGCGCGACGCACGCGGCAACGCCACCAGCGTCCGGCGCGTACGCGACGACGGCGCGGTGCGCACCGTGACGACGACGTTCGACGCGTTCGGCCTCGCGAGCACGGGCATCAGCGTCGCGGCGACGAACGCCGACGGCACCGCGCTGCCGCTGCAGGCATCCGGCGTCGCGCGCGACCCGCTGACGCTCGACGTGCTCGCCGCGACGGAACCCAACGGCAGCCGCGCCGAAACGGCGTACGACGGCTTCGGCCGCCTGCGGCAGTCGGGCGCCGTGCCGGTGTCGGGCACCGCGGGCGTGCTCGCGACGACCACCTACCAGGGCTATGCGGTCGGCGAAACCGGCGGACGCCGCATCGTGGAAAAATCGTTTGCCGATCCGGTGCCCGCCGCGACCGCGTCGGTCGCGGCGGGCCGCACGCGCACCGCGATCGTCGACAGCCTCGGCCGCGCGCAGCGTACCGAGGTGCAGCTCGGCGCCGACTACGGCAATCAGGTGCTCGTGGTGGGGTTCCGCACCTTCGACGGGCAGGGCCGCGTGCGCTTCGACGCCGATCCGTTCTTGTCGACCGACCCGGGGCTGACCGCCTACGGCACCACGCATTTCTTCAACGCCGACGGCTCGCCGTTCTGCGACGTGCGCGGCGCCGGCATGCGCCAGCCGAAGTCCGCGTGGCAGACCGACGAGAGCCAGCAGATCTATCCGACCTGCTATACGCGCACGTACCAGTCGTACCGCCGCACCGACGCGGTGCAGCCCGCCGACGCGCTGCTCCCGGGGTCCGCGCAGGCCGGCGTGACCTGGGCGACGACCGTCAGCGCGACGGGCCGTCCGCTGGTGCGCACGGTCACGCGCGCGACCGGCGGCCTATGGACCGTGCTCGAGAAAACGCAGTTCACATCCGATGCGCTCGACCGCCTCGTCAAGATGCGGCGCTACCGCAATCCCGGCGCCGAGACCGAGCCCGTCGACACCGCCTGGCACTACGACTCGTTCGGGCTCGCGACGCGCATCGAAGAGCAGGGCAATGCCACGCAGCACCGCCGCTACGACAGCTGGGGCGCCCTCGTGCGCACGCAGCGCTGCGACGACGGCGTGAGCGTCGCGCCGTGCCCGGCGAGCGACCGCCGCCAGCTGTTTCGCCACGACGCGCTCGGCCGCGTGCTGCACAGCGAGGAGCGCAGCGGCGGCAGCGGCGACGCCGACGGCACGCTCGACGCCGACACCGTGAACGACTACACCTACGATGCGCCGGCGACGTTCGTCAGCCGCCTCGCGCCGACGTACGTGCTCGGCCGTCTCGCGTCGGCGAGTTCGCCGACGACGCAGGTGTCGCTGAGCTACGACGCGCTCGGCCGCATCAACGGCCGCGGCTACAACGACCGCCACGGCAATACCAACGTCGAGCGGCACGACTGGCACGGCGACGGCACCGAGGCGGCGCTGCGCCTCATCCTCAACGACAACGGCTTCAAGACCGAGCAGGTGACCTACGGCTACGACTCGGCCGGACGTCCGGCCTCGGCCGTATACACCGACGGCACGTTGCCGCAGCCGCTGTACGCCGCGCCCGCGAACGGCGTCGACGCGCTCGGCCGCGTGCTGCAGGCGCAGTACGGCGCGGCGACCTACAGCGCGTCTTACGCGCCCGGCGGCCGCCGCGTGCCGGACTACGTGCGTGTCGACGGCGCAGGCTCGGCCTACCGCGAAACCGGATTCCCGGTCGTCTTCGGCGTGCCGGCGTTCGATCCGGTGGGCCGCGAGCGACTGCGCACCGAGCGCGTCAACGGCGCGCCGACCGACATCGCCGCGCTCTACGATCCGCAAGGCCGCCTGTCCGCGTCGACGCGCAGCGTCGCGTCCGCGGCGATGCCGTCGCTGTCGTTCTCGTACGACGCGCTCGGCAACCTCACGGCGCAGACCGAACCCGGCCAGCCGTCGTCGGCGAACGCGGTGACGCTCGGCTATGCCGCGAGCGGCGATCGCGACCGCCTGTGCGCGATCGCGTTCGGCGCGGCCCCGCTGCCGGCGGCCTGCAACGTGCAGTACGACGGCATGGGCAACGTTCTGGCCGAGCCCTCGCGCACCGGGCAGCGCACGTTCACGTACTACGGCAGCGGCCGCGTGAAGACCGCGAAAGCCAACGGCAGCGAAGCCGTGTTCAAGTACGACGGCACCGGCAACCTGCAGACGCTGACGGTGACCGGCGCGACCGACGCGCGCAACGACCGCCGCCTCGGCGCGCTGCTGCGCGTGCGCAACGAAACCGCCGGCGGCGCGACGAAGTCGGTCATGACGCGCCGCATTCCGCTGCCCGGCGCCGCCGCCACGCGCCACGGCGCGACCGGACCGTGGACGTTCACGTTCGGCGAGGCGCGCGGCAACCGTTTCGCGGTCGACGCGTCGGGCGCGTTCTTGCAGGACGTCGACTACCAGGCGTTCGGCACCGCGAACGCGACCGGCGCGGTGCCCGGCACGCCGCAGTACGACAACCGCCAGTGGAACGGCGGCGATGCGTTGAACGCGCTCGGTCTCGTTCAACTCGGCGCGCGCCTGTACGACCCCGCGATCGGCCGTTTCCTGAGCCGCGACCCGATGTTCGATCCGAACAACCCGAACCCTTATGCGTTCGCCGCGAACGATCCGGTCAACGCCTCGGACCCCGGCGGCAACACCATCGTGTTCGGCGGCCTCGACTTGTTGTACCGCATCGAAGGCAACGTGTCGGGCTGGGCCATCGAGGCTTCCATTGCGCAGCCGACCGAAACGGCGGGTCCGTCCGGTTCGTCCGGCCCCGCGCCGTCGCAGCCGGTGGCGCCGCCCGCGCCGCCGGCGCCGCTCCCGTCGCCGGGCCTGTCCGTCCCGCCGATCGTCGACACGGGCGGCGGGGCGATCCTCATGCCGCCGCTGTCGGGCGCGCCGGGTTCGTGGAACAACACGCTGACGCTGTTCGGCAGCGTGAGCACCGGGTCGGCGTCGGTGCCCGATGTTGCCGGCACGTCCGGTGCGAACGATGCGCCGCGTCCGAGCCCGAACCTGTCTTCGCCGCGTGTCCCGGACCGGTCGAGCGGTGCCGACGACTGGGTCGAGGCGATCCGCAAGTTCCGCGCGCGCACGAAGCAGCCGCCGTCGGACGACGCCGGCCCGCATACCGACGGGCCGGTCGAGGTGTTCGCGACGTTCGAGCTCGAACTGGGCGATGCGTTCTGGGACGAGAGACGCAACCTCATCGCGCACGGCGGCATTCGCCGGCCGAGCGCGGTGCTCGGCCGCGCAAGCGGCGGCTGGAGCTACGAGTTCGCGTTCGGCATCGGCGACGACGGCGAGGGGTTCAAGGCCGTCGGCGCGGGGCCGTGGGCGCGCGTCGACGTGGGGCCGGTCAACCTCACGACGGCCGGCGTCGCCTACTGGGCGAACGGCAACAACAGCCACGTCGCGGGCGAAGCGAGCCTCAACGTTCGCGTGGCCGAGGGCGTGTTCCTGAAACTCGCCGGCACCCACGCGTGGGCGTTCAGCGGCGGTCCCGCGCACGATTCGGTGGGCGTAGGCATCGGCTTCGGCCGCTAGCGGCATCCGCACGGCGCCCGGCCTGCCCGGGCGCCGTCTTTTTCGTCCATGGCGCACGAGCGTTCTTCTTTGCGTTGTACGCCGGCGACGTCGGCCACAATGAGGATCCGTCCATGAAAATCGCACCTGCGGCTTGCCGTCGTTTTTGCGTCCGACGATGCTTGCCGTCCGGCCCGTCGCGGCCGACTTCATGAGTGCTTCGATGCCGCCTTCGACGCTGCGCGCGCTGTTCGACGAACTGGTCGATCTCGATCCGGCCGCGCGCGCAGTGCGCCTCGACGCGCTCGCGCTGCCCGCCGACCAGTCGGCCGAACTGCGCGCGATGCTCGCGTTCGACGCGCTCGTGGCCGCGCCCGCGGCCGAGCGGGAACGCGTACTGCGCGCGCTCGCCCCCGACGACGACGTGCTCGCGCGGCTGCGTCCGATGCTCGCGTCCGATGGCGCGTGGCCCGATATGCTGCGCGGCGCGGCCGGGGAGGCGATCCGTCGCATCGACCGCGACGCGACCGCGTCGCCGCTCGTCGGCATGCGCTTCGGCGCGTTCGAACTCGTCGCGCTGATCGCCGAGGGCGGCTCGTCGTCGGTGTTCCGCGCGGTGCGCGACGTCGGCGACGGCGTGCAGACCGTCGCGCTCAAGGTGCTGCGCACCGGCCTGTTCTCGACCGACGCGCAGCGGCGCTTCCGGCGCGAGCAGGCGATCCTCGCGCAGCTGGAACATCCGCACATCGCGCGCCTCGTCGAAGGCGGCGTCAGCGACGCGGGCATTCCGTACATCGCGATGGAATTCGTCGACGGGCAACCGATCACGCGCGCAGCGGACGCGCGATCGCTCGGCCCGCGCGAGCGGCTCGAGTGGTTCGCGACGTTGTGCCGCGCGATCGCCGCGGCGCATGCGGCGCTGGTCGTCCACCGCGACATCAAGCCGTCCAACGTGCTGATCACGCGCGACGGCGGCCTGAAGGTGCTCGACTTCGGCATCGCCAAGCTCCTCGACGACGACAGCGCCGCGGCCACGCGCACGCTGGCCATGACCCCCGAATACGCGGCGCCCGAGCAGTTCGGCCGCGCGCCGCCGACGACGGCCACCGACGTATACGCGCTAGGCCTCGTGCTTGGCGAACTCCTCACCGGCCGGCGGCTGCCGCCGCACCGCCGCGCGAGCAGCGCCGTCGCCGCGGGCAGCGACGCGCCGCCGGGCATGCCGGCCGTGCCGGCGCTCGCGCGCCTGTTGCGCGGCGATCTCGACGCGATCCTCGCGATGGCGCTCGCGCACGATCCGAAGGCGCGCTATGCCGGCGCCGCCGCGCTCGGCGACGACATCGCGCGCTGCCTCGCGCGCGAGCCGGTGCGCGCACGGCCGCTGACGCGCCGCTACCGCGCCGGCCGGTTCGTCGCGCGCCACGGCGTGGCGCTCGCAGTCGCCGCGACGCTCGTGCTGGCGACATTCGCCGCGCTCGTCGCGATCGTCTGGCAGTCGCAGCGCGCGCAGCGGCAGGCCGAGCGCGCCGAGGAACAGGCCCAGCGCGCCGAAGCCGTGCGCGACCTGCTCGTATCGGTGTTCAACGCCGCCGGCGCCGAACTGCCGCGCGAGCGGCGCCCCGGCGTCGAGGAGATCGTCGAGGACGCGACCGACCGCGTGATGCGCGACGCGACGCTGTCGGCCGCCGCGCGCGCCGACCTCTTGCCGACGCTCGCGCGCGTCGCGCACAGCGTCGGCGCGAACGATCGGGCCGTCGCGCTGCTCGATCTCGCCGACGGCGCGCTCGACGCGACCTACGGCGCGGGATCGCCGCAACGTCTCGAGGCGACCGTGCTGCGCGCGGACGTCGAACTTGCGCGCGCGCATCCGGCGCAGGTGCGCCGCTTGCTCGATCCGCTGCGCGACGCGCTCGCCGCGGCGTCGCCGCGCACCGGCGTCGCCGGGCTGCTCACGCTCGGCAAGGCGCACATCCGCCAGGGCGAGCACGACGCGGGACTGGCGCTGCTGCGGCAGGCGGTGCGGCTCGCGCAGCGCCAGCCCGAACGCGCGATCGACGTGCGTGCGCGGATCGACGAGGCCACCGCGCTGATCGACCTGCAGCGCTTCGCCGACGGCCTCGCCGCGGTCGACGCGGCGCTCGCGGCGTGGCGCGACATCGGCGAACCGCCGAGCCAGGCGATCGTCGAGCTGCACGCGACGATCGCGCTCGCGGCCGAAGGCGCCGGCGACGTACCGCGCGCCGAGCGGGCGTATCGCGACGCGATCGCGCTCGGCGACCGTTATTTCGACAAGCCGAATCCGGCCGCGGCGTGGAACGTCGGCATGTACGGCTCGTTCCTGACCGCGCAGGGGCGGCTCGACGAGGCCGAGCCGCATCTGCGCCGCGGGCTCGAACTGCGCCGCAAGGTGTTCGGGGACGCCGACCCGCGCACGCTCAACGGCCTCGCCGGCATGGGCAAGCTGTATGCCGCGCGCCGCGACTACGCCGAAGCGGTGCGCTGGTACACCGAAGGCATCGACGCCTGCGCCGCGGCGCGCGTCGACGACGTGGTGTGTCCGCGCCTGCTCGCGTTTCGCGCACGCGCGCAAGCGGGCCTCGCGCGCTACGACGACGCGGAAGCCGACATCGAGCGCGCGCTCGAGCTGCAGCGCCGCCGCGGCGGCGAGGACACGCCGGCCTTCGCGTTCGTGCTCGAAAACCGGCTTGCGATCGCGGTGAAGCGGCAGGCGTGGGACGACGCGCTCGCGACTGCCGACCGCGTGCTCGCCGCATACGGGCGCAGTGGCGGCATGGTCCAGTCGACGCTGACGGTGCGCTTTCACCGGGCGCGCGCGCTGTTCGAACTCGGGCGCGTCGACGAGGCGCTGGGCGAGATCCGGTCGGTCGAACCCGAGTACGCGCGGCTCGTGCCGAAGGGCACGTCGCGCTTCGACATGCTGGCGCTCGAGGCGCGCGCGTTCGCGGGCAGCCGGCGCATGGACGAGGCGCGCGACGCGGCGCGCCGCGCGCTGTCGCTCGAACTGCCGGCCGGCGCGAAGCCCGCGGCGTACGACGCCATGCGCACGCTCGCGCAACCCCCTTGAGGACGCTCATGAGCCCGACGAAGGCAACGCCTGCGACGCATTCGATCGACCCTGTGTTCGAGGATCTCTACGCACGCCTCAAGGCGATGGCGAGCCGCCAGCGCGCGCGCGGCGCGAACGCCACGCTGTGCACGACCGAACTCGTACACGAAACGTATCTGCGGCTCGGCGACGCGCGCTTCGCGTTCGACAACGCCGAACGCTTTTTCTCGTACGCCGCGCGCGCGATGCGCTCGATCCTCGCCGACGCCGCGCGCCGGCGCGGCCAGCACAAGCGCGGCGGCGATCTTGCGCGGATCGATCTGGGCGATCCGCTCGTCGGCGCGGTGCACGTCGATCCGGCGCTTGCACTACAGCTCGACGATGCGCTGACGTCGCTCGAGCGCGAAGACCCGCGCGCGGCGCGCCTCGTCGAGCTGCATTACTTCGCCGGACGCGACCTGTACGAAGTGGCCGACCTGCTCGGCATCGCGCGGCGCACCGCCGACCGCGACTGGCGTTTCGCGCGCGCGTTTCTCGCGAGTCGCGCGAGCGGGTAGGCGGCTCGCGCGGAGCGCAGCGCTCCGCGCGAGCGGGGTTCGCTGCCGCGTCATTCGACCGGGCAGCCGTCGGGATCGCCCGCCGGTTCGAAGCCGTTGCGGAAGATCGCCTCGACGAGCCCGAGCACCGTGACGTCGAACGGCGCGGCCTGGCTCGCCTCGTGGTTCGCGTCGCCCGGATAGGCCGCGGCGAGCGCGAGCTTCGCCGACGGCTGATCGTTCGCCGTCAGCGTCGCGACGCACGTCGCCGCGCCGCCCTGCACGGCCACGCTGCCGCACAGCGCGCGCTGGCCGTCGCCGAAGTCGACGCCGCCGGTCGCGCCGACGCCGCCGGTCAGCGTCGCGACGAGCGTGAACGGCTGTCCCTCGACGAACGTGCGCAGGCAGTCGCTCGACAGCGCGAGGAACGTGCCGGCCTTGCGAATGATCGCCGTGGCGCCGCCGCTCGCCGTGTAGTTCGTGCCGGTGCAGGTCGCCGACACCGGCGTGGTGCCGGCGCCCGGTCCGACGCCGGCCGGCACGACGGTGCAGCTCGCGCCCGGCTCTTCATGCAGCGTCGCGGTGATCGGCCGCACGTTGCCGTTGTAGACGAATTCCAATGTCCCGAAATCCACCGTGCCGACCGCGCGGTTCACCGTGTGGCTCAGCGTGTTCGAGGCCGGCTGCTGGTTCGCCGTGTAAGTCGCGTCGCCGCCGTAGCGCGCCGTGATCGCGTGACTGCCCACGCTCAGGGCGGCGGTCGTGCACGCGGCCCTGATCGGCGCCGCCGTCGTCAGCGCGACGTCGACGCAGCCGGCGATCGGCGTGTCGCCGTCCTTGAACGTGACGGTGCCGGTCGGCGTCGCCGTCGCGGGCGCGACGGGTGCGACGGTGACGGTGAACGTCAGCGACTGGCCCCAGGCGCTCGGCGCGGTGCCGGCGGTCAGCGCGACCGTCGCGCCGACGCGCGCCGGTGCCGGCGTCGCGGTCAGCGCGTTCGATGCCGCTCCCGTCGACGCCGCGTTGCGCGCGACGACGCGGCAGCTCACCTCGACGTCGTTCGCGAGGCCGGTCACCGCGAGCGGCGACGCCGCGCCGGTGATCGACTGCGCGCCGCAGGTCGCCGTGTAATCGAGGATCGCGCTGCCGCCGTTGCTCGCCGGCGGATCGAACACGAGCGTGACGCGCGTGTCGCCGGGCTGCGCGGCGGCCAGCACCGGCGCGCCGGGCGAGGCCGCGGGCGTGACCTGCAACGGTCCCGCGATGCCGCTGAGGCCGGCCGCGTTGTGCGCGAACACGCTGCAGAACGCGACGGTGCCGTTGGTCAGGCCGGTCACGACGATCGGCGACGCCGTGCCCGTCACGACCTTGCCGGAGCAGACCGCGCGGTAGTAGTCGATCGTGCTGCCGCCGTCGTTCGCGGGCGCGGTGAACGTCAGCGTCGCGCTGCCGTCGCCCGGCTGCACGCTGACGAGCGTCGGCGCGCCGGGTGGACCGATCGGCGTCACGGCGAGCGCGCCGGACGCGGCGCCGGTACCGAACGCGTTGCGCGCGCTCACGGTGCAGTTGACGGGCGTGCCGTTGGCGAGGCCCGTCACGACGATCGGCGAGGCCGTGCCGACCGTCGACTGCGTGCCGCAGGTGGCCGTGTAGTCGAGCACCGCGCTGCCGCCGTCGTCGGCGAGGCTGAAGGTCAGCGTCGCGCGCGCGTTGCCCGGCGTCGCCTGCGTCAGCGCCGGCGCGGCCGGCACGTCGGCGACGGTGTGCGCGGCGGTGCCGCTCGAGCCGGTGTAGGCCGCGTTGGCGACGTAGCTCGCCGTGAGCGTCTTGTTGCCGCGCGTCAGCGACGTGAGCGTACAGCTGCCGGTCGACGGCGTGCCGGGCGCAAGCGTCGCGATGCACGACGCGCCGCCGTCGGTGACGACCACCTGGCCGCCGGGCGCCGGCGTGCCGTCGCCGAGCACCGACACCTGCACCGTGTACGCGGTGTTGACGCGCGACGGGTTCGGCGCGTGCGAGACGATACTCGTGGTCGTGCTGCCGATCGGCGTCGCGGCGACCGGGTCGGACGGCGGGCTGGTGCCGATGCTGTTGCGCGAGACGATGGTGCAGTTCACGGTGACGCCGTTGTCGAGTCCGGTCACCGTGATCGGCACGCCCGGGCTGTCCTGGCTGCGCGTGCCGCAGGTCGCGGTGTAGCCGGTGAACGGCGAACCGATGTTGCTGATGCCGATCTGCAGCGTGACGCTGCCGTTGCCCGGCGTCGCGGAAACGATCGTCGGCTTGGCCGGCACGACCGGGTCCTGCACCGGCAGCGAGTAGCCGGCCGAACTCGCCGCGCCGTTCGTGTCGTCGCCGCCGTAGTACGCGGTCAGCGTCGCGGTGCCGCTGATTCCGGTGGCCATGTCGCAGCTGCCGGTCGACGGCGTACCCGGCGTGAGCGTCGCCACGCAGGTGGGGTAGGCGTCGGTGCCGTCGAACACGCGCACGCGGCCCGACGGCGGATTCGCGCCGGAGCCGGTCACGCTGATGTTGACCGTGTAGCCGCGGCCGGCTTCCGGCAGCGCCGGCGACGTCGAGACGATATCGACCGCGCTCGCCGGGAACAGGCCGGAATAGTTTGCGAGGAACACGCTCGAGACCAGCGGCGTCCCGATCGCGGCGAGATTGCCGGCGTCGGAGGCGAAGGCGGCCATACCGTTGTCGCCGAACGCGCGGGTACCGGCGAAGCTCGCGGCGTCGGCGGCGATGCCGGCGGCGTTCTGCGACAGGCGCGCGATCGCGCCGCTCGTGCGGTCCTTCACGTAGACCGCGAGCGTGTTGTTGCCGCCCGCGACGAGATTGCCCTGCGCGCACGCGAAGCCGACGAAGCGCGCGCCCGAACTGAACGACGGCGAGCCGCAGTCGCCGCCGGTGCCCTGCGCGCCGGCCGCGCTCGTGTTGACGCGTTCGATCGCGCCGGTCTCCAGATCCTTGACGAACACGTCGGCGACGCCGTTGTCGTCGCCCGGCACGAGATTGGTCGCCCACGACACGAACGCGACGTAGCGGCCGTCGGCGCTCACCGACGACTGCTCGCTGTGGCCGTTCGCGGGCACGCCGGCCGCGTCGGCGCTGACGAGCTGCGTCGGCTGCGGCACATTGAAGTATTCGCGCATGTTTCGCGCGTACACGTTGCGCAGCCCCGCGGTGCCGCTGACGCCGAGATTCGTCGCTTCCGACGTGAACGCGAGGATGCGCCCGTCGTCGGAGATCGACGGCTGCGAACTGTTGCCGTTCGCGCCGATCGTCAGGAGGTTGCCGGTCGCGATGCTGCCGCCGGCGTCGCGCCGGTAGACGAGGATGTCGGTGAATCCGTTGCGGTCGGCCACCGCATTGCCGTCGGGCGACGTCACCGCGATGATCCGGGCATTGGCGCTGACCGCGATCGGCCCCAGCGTGTCGGCGGTGGCCTGCTGGCCGTAGAACAGGTTCACGCGATCGATCGCGCCGTCGGAGAGACGTTTGCGGAACAGGTCGACCTTGCCGTTCGTGTCGCCCGCGACGAGATTGTTCGCGGCCGACAGGAAGTACACGTCGCCCGCGCGCTCGGCGTAGGCCGGCGCGTAGCTGTCGCCGTTGCCGGCCGTGCCCGACGCGGTGGCGCTCAGGCGCGTCGTCGCGCCGTTGCCGGTACGGTAGGCGAACACGTCGCGCGTGCCGACGGCGTCGCCGTCGACGAGGCTCGAACTCCACGAGTCGTACAGCACGAGACTGCCGTCGCGCGAGATCGCGACGTTCTGGCTGTCGCCGTCGTTGCGCAGGCCGAAGTACGCGCCGCTCGCGCGCCGCGTGACGCCCGCCGTGCGATCGCGCACGAACACGTCGGCGGCGCCGTTGTTGTCGGGCGGCGCGATCGTCGGCGACACCGACTGGAACGCGACGAAGCGGCCGTCCGCGCTGATCGACGGCCACATGCGCGGCTCCCACGACACCTGTTCCTCGGTCGCGGTCGAGCCGTCGGGCCTCACGTGCTGGTTGACGATCTGGCCGGTCTGGCGGTCCTTGACGTAGACGCCGACGTGCGACGGCGGGAGGTTGTACGCGAGCTGCATCGCCAGATAGCGGCCGTCGGCGCTGAGCGCCGGCGTGCGGCTGTCGCGGTAGACGTTGCTCGACGCGCCGAGCTCGATCGCGCCTGTCGTCATGTCCTTGACGAAGACGCGCTCGCCGGTCCAGCCGGCGCTCGGCAGGTTGCTCGCGCTGCACTGGAACGCGACATAGCGGCCGTCGGCGCTGATCGCCGGCCAGTCGTTGCACGCGCCGCTCGCGACCGTGCCGTCGGCCGCGGCGCTCGCGAGCGACGAGGCGCGCGTCAGGCGGTCCTTGTAGAACACGCGGTTGGCGAGGCCGTTCGGCGTGAAGTCCGGCACGAGATTGCCGGCGGTGGAGTTGTATACGACGTAGCGTCCGTTCGCGCTGATCGCCGGAAACTGGCTGTGGTTGTCGCCGGGCTGGTCGGCGCCGTTGCTGCTGACGAGATCGAGCGCGCCGGTGACGAGATCGCGCACGTAGACGTCCATGCGGCCGTTGACATCGCCCGGCGCCAGTACGCGATACGTGGAGAAAGCCACAAAGCGTCCGTCCGCGCTCAGCGACGAGCGCAGCTGCGTCGCGGGCGCCGCGATCTCGGGCGTCGTCGGCGCGCTGCCGTCGGCGCGCGTCGTCGCGCGCACGAGGGCGCCGGTGTAGAGATCCTTGACGAAGACGTCCTTGTCGGCGCCGTCGCCCGGATAGAAATTGCTCGCTTCCGACTGGAACGACACGTAGCGGCCGTCGGCGCTGATCGCCGGGAAGCGGCTCGGGCCGTTGCCCTGCGTGCCGTCGGCGGCGACGCTGACGCGGCGCAGTGCGCCGCTCGACTGGTCGCGCACGAACACGTCCTCGACGCCGTTCGTGTCGTCGCCGACGAGGTCGGTCGCCGTCGACGAGAACGCGACGAAGCGTCCGTCGGCCGACAGGCCCTGCGTCGAACCGGTGGACGCCGCGTTGCTGTCCGGATAGCCGCTGCGCGGTCGCGAAACCCACAGCGGCGATGCCGGCGGCGCCGCCGACACGGTCTGCGCGACCGCGGCCGTGGTCATCGCCGGATAGTTCGCGTCGCCGGCCCACGTCGCGATGAGCGGATGCGTCCCGACGCTCGAGCCGTACCACAGGCAGTGGCTCGCCGGCAGCGCGATCTCGCAGGTGTCGGTGCCGTCGCCGACGACGATCGTTCCCGTCGGTGCGGGCGTGCCGGCGAACGGCGCGACCTCGAGCGACACGACCACGCTCGCCGGCTGCCCGAGCGGCACGCTGGACGGACGGTTGGCGACGATCGCGAACTGACGCACCGAATGCGCGGTCTGCGCCGAACTGCTGCCCGTCCACATGCCCTGGTCGGCGAATGTCGCCGTCAACGCACGCACGCCGGCGCGGTTCGACGCGAGCTGGCAAGAAGCGGTTTCGTTCGCCGTGCCGGCGAGCGTCGCGGTGCAGCGCGTCGTGAGCGGATCGTTCTCCGGGCCGTCGCGCACGATCACGGCGCCTTGCGGAAAGCCGCCGAGGTCCGGCGTTTCGCGCACGCGCACCTGCACGGTGTACGGCTCGAACGGCTTGGTCGACGACGGCGAATGCCCGACGATGGTGGTCGCGGTCGCGCGGCCCGCGAGCACGTCGTGCGTCGTGCTCGCGGTCGCGGGCGCAACGGCGCCGTCGCCGGCGTAGCACAGCTGCATCGTATGCGTGCCCGGGCTCGCAAAGCGGATCGAACACGCGTGCGCCGGCAGCGTCGCCGTGCACTGGTGCGAAGGATCGACCGGCGCCGACGCGCAGTTCGCGGCTTCCTTCACGACGACGGTGCCGGTGGGCTGCACCGGCGCGCCGTTCGCGGGCGGCGCCAGCGTCCAGTCGAACGCGACGTCCACGCCGATGGCCGACGGCGACGGCGCGTGCGTCACGTTCGAGAACGCGACGACGCCGCTCGACGTATGCGCGGCGGTCGCGGTGTTGCCGTCCCAGCCGCCCCAGCCGACGTAGTCGGCCGTCAGCGTCTTCTGGCCCGCCGTTAGCGGCGTCAGCGTGCAGCTGCCGGTGCCGCCGGACGCCGGCGCGAGTTCGATGGAGCAGGTCGCCGTCTGCGGATCGTCGCGATCGCCGTCGCGCACGACGACCGTGCCGCGCGGCGTGCCGCTCATCAGGTTGTAGGCGGCCTTGCCGACGGTCGCCTGCACGGAATAGGGCGCGATACCGACGCTGGTGGCGGGCGTGACCGGATCGATCTGCATGACGGTGTTCGGACCCGGCGTGAAATACCAGTTCACCGCCGGGTTGAAGCGCATGCGCGTCGGATAGATCAGCCGCCAGTGATTCGGCGCCAGCGGCGCGAGGCCGACGAACGTGCCGGCGAAGGCGACCTCGTCGTTGAAGCGCACGACGATGTTGCACTCGCCGCCTTGTGGATTGTTGTAATAGCCGGCGAAGACGGCGGTGCTGCGATAGTCGTCGGCCGTGCCGGCGATGCCGTCGATGCCGGCGCGCGCGAGCCGCAGCATCGCCAGATCGTCGTTGTGCAGATGGCGCCCGACCTGGCCCTGGATGTAGCCCTGGACCGCGACCGCCTCGCTGTTCGGGTGGCCGAGCGCGGTCATCACGTCGCTGTTGCCGTTCGCGGCGAAGTGCTGGCCCGGCGGCAGGTGATCGAGCGTCCGTGCCATCGTGGTGGTGTCCACGACCGCGGGCAGGAACGCGGGGTCGTTCGATCCGCGCGGGTACCACAGCAGGTTCACGTCGTCGCCGCGCTGGTCGTCGGCCGAGCCGGGAATGCCGTCGGCGTCGCCCAGCCGATCGAGCACGCCGTTCGCGCCGTCGCCGCTGCGCGAGTCGTAGTAGCCGTACGTCCCGTTGCCCGCGGGATTGTTGGCCTGGTTGGGATGGTCGAGGCCGTGCGCGTGCATGAATTCGTGCAGCAGCACGGTTTCGAAGTCGACCCGGTCCGCCGGCGCGCTGGTGTCGGCGCCGCTGGCGAACGTGTTGTCGGCGAGCGAGCGGAAGCGGTTGTAGGTGGCGATCACGTTGCGCACCGCCGGTTCCGCCGCGGTCGCGAGCGATAGGTTGATCGAGTTGTCGATGCAGACGCGGATCGACGACAGCTCGCCGCCGCCGCCGTAGTAGTTCTGGTGCGCGACGCGGTCGGGTTCGTCCTGGTTGACGGTCACGAAACCGCCGGCGACGCCCGGCTGCGGCAGCATCGTCACGCCGAACGCGACGAGCGCGGTGAGGTACAGGCGCTTCATGGCGTTCCCTCCGCGCCGACGCGCTTGCCCGGGCGCGCCGCAAGGGCGCGCAGGGCGCCGATCGCCTCGGCGACGCGATTGACCTCGGCGGCCTTGGGTTGGCGCTGCGCCGCCTGCTGCGGACTGCGCGCGACCAGCTGACGCGACTGGTCGCCGTCGCGCCATTGCAACGTGTACAGGTCGGCATCGGGATCGGCGTACACGACGGCATCGGCCGATGCGTCTTTCCACACGTTGCCGGTCTGCGCGCGCAGGCGCTGCCGATCGACCTTGTTCAATTCCTGGGGCGCGACCGCGCTTTGAAGGGCGGCCCATTCCCGCGCGTCGAGGCGCAGTTCGAAGTCGCCCGCGTCGCGCAGAAACCACGGCCGATGCACGGCGACGCAGCCGTCCGCGTGCGCGCGGACCTCGATGCGGCTCTCCTTGCCGTCGCGCATCGCGCCGCTGGCGATGGACAGTTCGAACGCCGCCGGCGGCGAGTCCGCGCAGGCGGCGGTCGCAGCGGACGCGGCGAACGGCATTGCCAGGAAGACGGCGGCAAGGGCGCGTCGGCGCCACGGGACGGTCGGGCGGCTGGGCATGAAAGACTCCGGATTCGCCGAGAAGGGCGGTATCAGCGTGTCTTTCGTTTTTTCGGGGCGGCGGTTGTCAGGCGGTCGTGAAAATCTCGCGGCGAGCGCGGTGGGATGAATTGTCCCGTCGCGACAGATCTCGCGAAGACCGACGCGCCGTCGGATCCCGCTCCGAGGTGTTCGCCGTGGATGAAAAGCCGACCGACCGCGCATCGAACGACGCCGACCTCGCGACCGAGAAGTGGCGCTTCGAGCGCGATCTGCGGGCGCGCGAATTCGAACTGCGAACACGCGAGCAATCGGTTCGCGAGGCCGAGATCGAACTCAAGCGGCTCGACTACGCACTGCGGGAGCGCGATCAGGCGAACCGCGACCGCGAGGTCGAGATCAAGCACGCCGAGAGCCGCGGCGCGAAGTGGCGCAGCCCGCTGATCGTCGCCGTGCTGGCCGCCGCGCTGGCCGCGGGCGGCAATGCCGTGGTGGCCTTCGTCAACGGGGCTTCGCAGCGCGACCTGGAGAAATCCAAGCAGGAAGCCGAGCGCATCCTGGAGATGATCAAGACCGGCGGCGGCGAAAACGCCGCGAAGCGTGCCGACGTCAATCTGCGCTTCTTGCTCGAATCCGGCCTGATCGCCGATCCCGTCCTCGGCGCGAAACTCTCCGCGTACCTCGACAAGACGCCGAAGGGCAGCGGTCCTTTGCTGCCGTCGGCATCGACGCGCCTCGGGTTCGACGACGCGGCGCCGATCGACGCCTCCTTGCGGCGCAACCTCGAAACGATATTCACCAGATACCTCGCGTATCTCGACAAGGCGGGTTTTCCGCCGGCGATCAAGAAGATCGTCGTGCAGATCGAACCGGGCTTCGACAACGCCGCCTACGACGGCGAAAAGATCATCATCGACGACAAGATCGCGGACGACCCGTCGGTCCCGATCCGCGAGTACATGCACCACGTGCTGCTCGAAGGGGGTCGAACATCTGCACACGCAGCACGCAGCCATCGAAGGCGGTCTCGCGGACTATTTCGCCTGCAGTTTCTTGAACACGCCGGTGCTCGGTGAAAAATTCGCGCGCGTTTTCGGTACGGCGAATCCCTACATCCGCAATCTCAAGCACGACGAATCGTTCGCGAGCTTCGCGAAGAACCTCGACGGCGAGCCGTACGGCGGCATGGCGATCTGGGGCGGACTGTTCTGGCAACTGCGCGAGGCGCTCGGCGCTGCGGTCGCGGACAAGCTGCTGGCGACCTCGTGGCAGGCGTTCGAGGCGCCAAAAAAGCGCCAGGACACCGCAGCGCGTTTCGCCGCCGTGCTGCAGGCGGAAGCGGCGAAACTCGGCGAGATGCAGTCCGCGACCGTTGCCAAGGCGCTGCGCGATCGGGCGTTTCCGATCGGCAAATGACCGGCCGGTTCGGTACGCATGGACTCGGTTCGGTGCCGGTTTGCGAATCCGATTTCTCGAATCGTGGGTGTCGCGAATTCGAATCGATCGTGGGTGTCCCGAATCCGATCGCGCGAATCCGAATCGTGAGTGTCCCGATCCGCCCCAATCGTGGGTGTCCCGAATCCGGGTGCTCGAATCGTGGGTGTCCCGAATTCGTGGGTGTCACGAATTCGTGGGTGTCACGAATTCGTGGGTGTCCCGAATTCCTGGGTGTCCCGAATCCGCGAATCCGGGTGTCCCAAATCCGTCGATGTCCCACCGGAACGCCGTTTGCCGTCCCCGCCTGCCGAGAAGGTCCGCACGGTTGCGGTACCGGATGGAGAGGGTGCATGGGAAGGTCGACAAGGATCGGCCGGCGCTGCCGCAGGGCGGCGCCGGCATTGGGAAGCGCGTTGCTGGCACTGTTGCCGCTGGGTGCCGGCGCGCAGCTGGCGCCGGTCGCCGGCGCGCATTACGACACGGCGTCGGACGCCGGATTCCGGCACGGCGCGAACGCCGCCGGCGACTACGCCGCGAGCGTGCCGCTCGATCTGCCGGCTGCGCGCGGCGATCTGCCCGTACCGTTGCGGGTGGTCTACGGCGGGCGGCGCGTCGGCGCCGCCGGCCTCGGCTGGGACGTGCCGCTCTCGTTCATCGCGCGCAGCACGACCACGTCGCAGCAGCGGCCGGCGCCGCAGGCGTTTTCGCTGACGCCGCCGCCGCTGTCGGCGCCGGAACGGCTGAGCCTCAATCTCGACGGCGCCTCGGTCGATCTCGTACGCAACGCCGCGAACACGGCCTGGACCGGCATCCGCGGCGACAGCACGATCGAGGTGCGCAGCGGCGGCGACGGCATCTTGCTGGCCTACGACGGCGAAGGCCGCACGTACACGTTCAGTTCGCGCGGCGCGACGACCGGCTCGCGGCTCGTCGACGGCAATCTATACCTGTTGACCGCGATCGCGGGCCCCGGCAGCGCAAACCGTCTGGAGCTCAGCTACGCGATCGGCGCGCCGGCGCTGCCGGGCGGCGGCACGGGGCTGTCGATCGATCTTGCGTCGGTGTCGTACAACGCGCATCCGGTCACGGCCGGTTGCTACAAGCACCGGGCCATCCTGAGCTACGACGCGGCGGCGGTCGCGCCGCTGTCGATGTCGCTGATCAACGGCGCGGTGCTTGCGCGACAGCGCAAGCTCACCGCGATCACGCTCAAGAGCCGCGAAACCTGCGGCAGCGAAAAGACGCTCGCGAACTACGCGTTCGCCTACCAGCCCGACGCCGACACGCGCCTGCCGCGACTGTCCTCGGTGACGCGGTCGGGCCAGCAGGGCACGCCCGAGCAGAACGTGTCGCTGCCGGTCGGCGCCTACGGCTACGGCGGCATCGTCGGCGCCGGCAACGCCGTGACGTTTCAGAAAGTGCAGAGCGCCGGACCGCCGTCGGGCGGCGGCCACTACGACAACGGCATCGGATACACCACCGCGGCGCGCCTGGGCAGCGCGAGCGATCCGCGCGACGAGCAGCAGCTCGAAACGACGCAGTCGCTGATCGATCTCAACGGCGACGGCCGCCCGGACTTCACCGACGCGGCGCGGCAGGTCTACGTCAACCGCGCCAACGCGGCCGGACCCGTGCAATTCGTCGCGGTGCCGACGCTGCTGCCGGCGTTTCCGTCAAGCCGGGCGCTCAGCTCCGGCCCCAACAGCACCCGCTTCCGGAACGACAACCGGCACGACACCTACGTGCAGTACCTCGACATGAACGGCGACGGCCGCGTCGACCTGATCGATGCGGCGAGCGACCCGAACGCATGGCTCGTCAAACTCAACACGCCGAACCCGGCCGACGCGGACAAGAGCGTCTATCTTGCGTACCGGATCGACACGACGCGCCTGCGCCAGGCGCTGCAGGCCGCCGGCACGACGTTCGACGGCGCCGTGCCGCTGGCGCGCCGCACGACGGTGCCGCAGAACGCGTATGCGACGTGCTGGACCAATCATCTCGTCGACGGCACGGTGCGCTGGCTGCCGAACCAGGCCGGAACGAACGGCGCAGGGTGTTCGGGCGCGCCGGCGATCACGCCGCGCAAGCGCACGATCACCGAGTTCGAACTCAAAGACGTCAACGGCGACGGCTACCCGGACTTCGTCTACAACGGCTCGTACGTCAATCTGAGCACACGCCACAGCCCGCCGCCGCCGAACTATCCGCCACCGCCGCCGCTGGACTTCCGCCACGAGCTGACCACGCTCGCGAGCGACCTGTCCGGCTCGCGCGACGTCAAGGCGCTGATCAACACCGCCGGCACGCACCTTGAAAACGGCGCGGAGCTCTTTTCCTCGCCGGTGCTGCTCGAAAGCGGCGGCAGCGACGGCTGCGGCGTCGACCGCTGGGAAGTCGATCCCGCGAGCGCCGCGCCCGGCGGCCTCATGGCCCAGACGTGCGCGTTCCAGGACGTCAACGGCGACGGCATCGCCGATCGCGTGACCACGTCGAACGGCATCGCCTCGGCGCGGCTCGGCACCGGCGACATGAGCCGGCCGTACGCAACCGCAAGCGTCACGCTGCCGGGACCGCTGTCGCGCACGTCGACCGATCTCGTCACCGACGTATCGCGTCCGGGCGAGGCCAGGCCGCAGTCGTGCGGCACGCTGACGCAGTACGACACGAAGACGCTCGCCGCGCTGCGCGACATCAACGGCGACGGCATCGCCGACTATCTCGACCAGGCCGGCTTCACGAAGACCGTGGCGCTCGGCACCGGCACCGGGTATGCGCCGGCGGCGACGATCGCGATCGTCGGCGCGGCGCTCGACGACAACGTCGCGCTGTCGGTCGAACGCAACCGCTGCGAGCTGCCGGCCGGCCCCGCGGCGAACGTTTCCGCCGGCACCGTGCAGGGCCTGTACGACCTCGACGGCGACGGGCAGCCCGAACTCGTCAACCAGAAGGCCGACCGCTGGGACGTGTTCCAGCTCAAGCCGCCGGTCGCGCAGGTCGACGTCGGCGCGGGCGTCGCGAGCGTGCCCGCGGCCGGGCGTCTCACGCGTATCGACAACGGCTACGGCGCGTCCACGACGATCGGCTACCGCTCGGCCAAGGAGGAATGGAACGGCGAGCACCGCGTGCCGTTCGCGGAAATCGTGGTCGAGTCGGTGGGCACGCGCGACGCTTCGAACAACGCGCTGCTGGCGACGTGGCGCTACGCGTATCGCGGCGCGTCGATGCACTTCGATCCGCTGGCCGACGCGTTCCGCTTCACCGGCTACCGGCGCAGCGTGAGCCTGCAGGCTGGCGGCGACGGCAGCGGCACCGCGACCATCGAGGAGCGCCGCGGACTGGACGTCTATACGGCCGGCAGCGACGCAGCCGCGCGACTGCGGCGCTACCTGCTGGCCGGCCGGCCCGCCGAAACGGTGAGTCTCGCGGGCAGCGTCGGCACGAATCCGTGGAATCTCCTCAACGTCGACCTCGCGAGCGATCCGCGCCGCAGCGCCGGCACGCAGTACGTGTGGTCGACGCGCGCACTGGCCGACGGCGTCGCGCCGGCGAACAACGAGCGGTGCCAGGACATGGTGTATCCGTACGACTACGCGTCGTCGAAGTCGCAGGTGCCGGCCGCCGACGCGTGCACGCAGCGCGGCTTTGCCTACCTGCAGACGCGCTTCGACTGGCGCGGCACGCCGGGTGGTGGTGACGCGCTGGCCTCGACGCAGACGGTACAGACGAGCCGCCAGGTGCTCGCGATCGACGACTACGCGCGTACGACGTCGGTGCGCGACGACAACGATCTCAACATCGAAGACGACGACGTGTGCACGCAGACCGTGTATGCCGTGCCGGTGACCGCGGTGCCGCGCGTGCTGGTCGCGCCGGCGTCGGTGACGCTGCGCGACTGCGACGGCGCGACCTTGCTGAGCCACGAGCGCTACGAGTACGACACGCCCGCGAGCGGCGTGAAGCTGCCGGCGGGCAAGGTGGCGGCCGGTCTCGCGACCGCGCAGATCAGCGCGCGGCTCGACGTCGCGACCGGCGCGCCGGTCGATCCGGCACGGCCGGACGTGCGCAGGTTCGATGCGATTTACGACACGGCGACCGCGCAGCTCCTGAACCTGACGACGGCGCGCGAAGACGGCGCGAGCCGCACGGTGAACATCAACTACGACGCGTTCGGTCTGGTGGCCACGGGCGTGCAGCAGGCCGCCATCGACGCCGACGGCACCGCGCTGCCGGCACAGGCGACGACTTCGACGTTCGATGCGGTGACCTTGCGGGTGCTCGGCGTGACCGACGCCAACGGCACGCGGCGCGGCCGCACCTACGACGGTTTCGGACGCGAGCTGCGCACGACGGTCGCGCCGCCCGGCGGCAGCGAGGGTGTGCTGAGCCGGACGAATTATCTCGGCTTCGCGATCGGTCAGGGCGGCGGTCGCCGCGTTACGCGCACGGTATTTCCCGACGTCGTGGCGCCCGGCAGCGCCGACACGGCGGCGGGCCGCTCGGCGACGGTGTTCGTCGACGTCCTGGGCCGCATGCAGCGCAGCGAGGTGGCGCTCGGCGCCGACTACGCGAACCGCACGCTGAGCGTCGGCCAGCGCAGCTACGATGCGTTCGGCCGCGTCGCGTTCGTCGCCGATGCGTTCGAGACCGGGCAGAACTTCGCGACGGCGTACGGCACGACGCATCACTACCGGCCCGACGGCGACGCGCAGTGCACCTGGCGCGGCTACGGCCCGCAGGCGTTCGCGGCGAACCCGCAGAGCGACGCGGGCGCGGAGCGCTACGTCGGCTGCCAGAGCCGCGTGTTCGACGCGAACGAGGAGCGCGTGCGCTACAGCGACGCCGACGCGCGTACGAGCGGCTCGCCGCAGGCGGGCGTCGAGCAGGAGGCGAGCTATAGCGCGATCGGGCAGCTGCTGCGCCAGCGCACGCGGCGCTCGGGCAACGACGAGACGCTCGAGATCGCCGACTACGGCTACGACAAGCTCGGCAACCGCATACAGACGAATCGCTACCTCGACGTCGTGAACCTCGCCGGCGCGGTCAGCAGCAACTGGCGCTACGACTCGCTCGGCCGCGTGACGCGACTCGCCGAAAGCGGCTCGGCGCCGCAGCGGCGCCGTTACAACGACTGGGGCGATCTGGTCTCGACGCAATGGTGCGACACCGCGGTATCCGCCTGCACCGAAGACGCGCCGAACCGCGGCTTGCACAACGTCTACGACGGCCTGGGCCGCCTGACGCACGGCGAGGAGCGCAGCAACGGCAAGGCGATCGCCGCGACGGTGCGCGAGTTCGCCTACGACATCGGCGTGAACACCGCGACGCCGCCGGTGCCGGCAACCTTCGTGCTCGGCCGACTGGCGCAGGCGAGCTCGCCGACGAGCACCGTCAGCTACAGCTACGACGCCTTCGGCCGCGCGGCGGCGCAGGTGTACACCGATCGCACGTCCACCGCGAACAACGTCTATGTACAGAAGCAGGAATATCGCGGCGACGGCGCGCCGACGCGGCTGCACCTGCTGTTGCCGGACACGGGCTATCGCGACGAAACCGCGGACTATGCCTACGATTCCGTCGGCCGCGGCCGCTCGGTCGTATATACGGACGCGTCGCTCGTCAAGTCGCTGTTCGATGCGAGCGGCAGCGCCGACCTCGACCTGTTCGGCCGCGTGCGCAGCGCGCGCTACGGCCGGAACCTCTACGCCGCGACGTATGCGGAGACCGGCCGCCGTCTGCTCGACCGCGTCAGCGTGAGCGCTCCGGCGCCGCTCGGAAGCGCGCGCGAATTCGTGTTCGCCGGCAGCAACGGCGCGGCGCCCGCGTACGACGCGGTCGGACGCGAGCTGTCGCGTCAGGAGCTCACGGACGGGCAAGCCGCGGCGCCGACGATCCGCGCGAGCTACGACGCGCTGGGCCGTCTAGCGCAGGTCGAGCGCCGGCCGGCCGGCGCACCGGCGACGAGCCGGCGCGACATGAGCTACGACGCGCTCGGCAACGTGTTGGCGCAGATCGACAGCGCGGCGGGCGCGAACCTTGCGCTGAGCTACCAGACGGCCGATCGCGACCGGATCTGCAGCGTCGGCTATGCGACGACGCCGAGCCCCGCGTGCAACGTCAAGTACGACGCGGTCGGCAACGTCGTGGAAATGCCCGCGCGCAACGGCGCCACGCGCACGCTGAGCTATCTCCCCGGCGGACAGACGCGGCAGATCGTGCAAGGTACGACGCAGGCGACCTACGACTACGACGCGTATGGCCATGTGCAGCGTCTCGCGCTGACGAGTTCCGACGCGACCGACACGCGCCAGGACAAGCACTTCGGCGCGTTGATCAAGCAGCGCGACGAGACGGTCGGCGGCGCGCGCACGGCGGTCGTGACGCGCACGATTCCGGGACCGGGCAACCTGCGCGCGACGCGCCACGGCGGCGGCGAGGGCACGGGCTGGACGTTCGCGTACGGCGAGACCCGCGGCAACCGGTTCTTCACGAATCAGAACGGCGCGTTCGTGCAGGACGTCGACTATCAGCCGTTCGGCGAAGTGAGGACATCGGCCGGCGCGCTGCCCGGTGCGGCCGATTACACCAGTGAACAATGGAACGGCGGCGACTTCCTCGCGGCGCTCGGCATCTCGCAGCTCGGCGCGCGCCTGTACGATCCGGTGATCGGTCGTTTCCTGAGCCGCGATCCGCTGCTGCTCGCGAGCACGGCATCGACGAGCAATCCGTACGCGTTCGCCGAGAACGACCCGTTGAACAAGGCCGATCCGACGGGCCTTTCGACCGATCCCGACTTCGGATTCAGGCCGCTGCAGCGCGAATTGAGCGGCATCGCCGGGCACGATACGCCGATCTCGTCGATCCACTCGAACCGAAACGCCCCGCCGATCGGGGAACTCCCCGGGCTTGGCGGCTTCGAGCCGACGCGCGGCGGCGGAGGCACGATCTGCGTATTTCCGCCGCCGGAGCCTCCTGTCGATACGGCGACGGGAACCGGCATACGCACGCCGTTCGCCACGCCGTCGAACGGCAGCGGCGCTCGACCGGACAACCACGCGTTGAACCTCGGCAACGGTGCAAATGTGTTCGCCTCGCCCAGGAGCGGCGGTCAATCGACGGCGGCGGCACCGATGTCGCCGCTCATCAAGCGGGTTCGACTCGAAGCCT
Organism: Tahibacter soli; assembly: GCF_025717065.2. Lineage (GTDB taxonomy): Bacteria > Pseudomonadota > Gammaproteobacteria > Xanthomonadales > Rhodanobacteraceae > Tahibacter > Tahibacter soli. The sequence continues at coordinate 545,457 of NZ_JAOVZO020000023.1, forward strand.
CACCGGAGATGGGCAAGGGCGAGCTGACCTTGAACTGGGCGCCCGTTCGCGAGCTGATCGCGCCGCAGCGAAGACTGATCATTCTGACCAGCCTTTTCGATCTGATCGACGCGGATCTGGACGATGCCGACCGCTTTCGGGACGAAGTGGATATCTGGCGTCACGGCTCGAAATACGCCCGTCAGTGGATCAAGGAGAACGACGCGCTGAACAAACAGCACACCGAACTCTATGTCGAAATCGAGGCGCTGAGGAGCGCGATGGGGATGGACCCGATCGATAACCCTCGCGCCGAAAGAGCCCTGCATCCGGCATCGCCGGAAGGCAACTTTATTTGGGAATTGCTTTGCGTGAGTAAACCGGGTTCTTGCACAGACGCCAGGCTATATCGGTAAAACCGCGCGCAAACCCGCGAGCGGTTTTGCGCCGGACGATGCCTCATGGCGCGTCCGGCGCTTTGCATTTCCACGCGTGGTTGACGCTTGATGGCCCGATCGCCTTTGCTCGCAAGCTCGCCGAACTTCGTCCGGGACCAACGAAGCCGGAAGTCCGGGACAAGCAGTTCTTGCGATGCGCCGGTATCGATCGAGATTCCGATGTCCCATCGCGTCGCGCTATTTCGTCCCTGTTCGCGCAGAGCCCGCGACGTCGCGGGCCGATCGGAGACGAAGCATGGAAAAGCGGATCGAAGTCGGCAGGCGACGCGCAACGACGGCGCCTGCCTGGGGCGGCATGTTGCTGGTGCTGCTGCCGTGGAGCGCCGGCGCGCAAACGGGCATGGGGTTGCAGGCCGGTACGAATCTGACGTTGAGCTATCAGACGACCGACCGCGACCGGATATGCAGCATCGGCTATGCGGCGACGCCGAATTCCGCGTGCAACGTCAAGTACGACGCGGTCGGCAACATCGTGGAAATGCCCGCGCGCAACGGTGCCACGCGCACGCTGAGCTACTTTCCCGGCGGACGGACACGGCAGATCGCGCAAGGCGCCGCGCAGGCGACCTACGACTACGACGCGGACGGTCACGTGCAGCGCCTCGTGCTGACGGGGCCGGGAACGACCGACACGCGCCAGGACAAACACTTCGGCCCGCTGATCAAGCGGCGCGAGGAAATGATCGACGGTGTGCGCACGACGGTGATCGTGCGCACGATTCCGGGGCCGGGCGATCTGCGCGCGACGCGCCACGGCGGTAGCGACGGCGCGGGCTGGACGTTCGCGTTCGGCGAGGCGCGCGGCAACCGGTTCTTCACGAACCAGAACGGCGCGTTCGCGCAGGACGTCGATTACCAGCCGTTCGGCGAAGTGAGGACCGCCGCCGGCGCGCTGCCGGGTGCTGCAGATTACACGAGTGAACAATGGAATGGCGGCGACTTTCTCGCGGCGTTCGGCATCTCGCAGCTCGGCGCGCGCCTGTACGATCCGGTCATCGGCCGTTTTCTGAGCCGCGATCCGCTGCTGCTTGCGAGCGCGGCGTCGAAGAGCAACCCGTATGCGTTCGCCGAGAACGATCCTTTGAACAAGGCCGATCCGACGGGGCTGGTCGCCGATCCCGACTCCGGTTTGCAGCCGCTGATACGCGAAATGAGCAGCGTCGCCGGTGCCAATACCTCGCTCTCGTCGATTTCTTCGGGCCGAAGTGCACCGGCGGCCGGCGGACCCGCGCCCGGCGGCCACGAATCGGTGCACGGCGGCACCGGCACATCGCCGCCGCCGGAGCCTTCAGGCACCGGCAACACGATGGGCGGCGGCATGCGCACACCGCAGGCCAGTCCGACCGGCGGCGGCGGCGATCCGCCGGACAACCGCGCGCCCAATCTCGGCAACGGCGGCAACCTGTTCGCGGCGCCCGGCGGCGGCGGAAACGGGCAGGGCTCGCCCGCGAGCGCGCCGAAGCCGGCCATCGAACCGCTCGGCCCGCAAGACCGGTTGCCGATCGTCGGCATGTCCTCCGACGAGATGCATCTGAAAATCGCCGAGGCGCTGATGAAACTGCTGCAGGAAAATGTGGAAGATCTCGGCGCCGAACCTTTTTCCACTGCCGCGCGCGCGGACCGCATCGGGGCCGAACGGCGCGATCTGTACGAGCGTATCTTCGATCTGCGACAGCAGAGCCGCGATCTGCGCAAGAAGCTCGGCTTGCCGCCGCCGGATGTCCGGATATCCCGTCCCGGCGCGCGAAACACCGATGGCGGCGGATTTCCGGTTACGCCCGGCGAACTCGGCTGCCTCGCGCTCGGCGGCAATTGCGTGCCCCGCAGCGTCCAGGACGTCCTGCGTCAATGACGCCGGGCGCGCGCCGGCGAAAGGCCGTCGGCCGTCGCCGTCGGGACGCCCGCGGATTCTCAAGGAGACTCGCGTGATTTCCATCCGTATGCATCACGCCGACATCGTCGCGAAACAACGGCGTTCGTCACCCGGCGCGGTCGCACGAACATTTGCCTTGCCGCGACAATTGCAGTCGTTCTCGGCGACATGCGACCCTTGCCGCATGTCGACCGAACCTCTCGTTTCACCGGATGCAGGAAGCACCATCGGCACGGCGGCCGGCGACGACCTGTTTCACGCGGCGTACGAGCGCCTGAAGACGATCGCGAGCCGGCAGATCGCGCGCGATCGCGGCGTGACGCTCAACACCACCGAACTCGTGCACGAGCTGTACGAACGCATGACGCGACAGGAGATGCTCGCGCTCGGCGGGCCGCGCAACTTCTTTGCCTATGCGGCCAATGCGATGCGCAACATCCTGATCGACCGGGCGCGCCACCGGCTCGCGCAGAAGTCGGGCGGCGACTGGATCCGCGTGACGATATCCGATCACCACGAATCGGCGGCCGACGCGCTCGCGCTCGACGTCATCGCGCTGAACGACGCGCTGGGACGGCTCGAAGCGGAAGACCGTCGTGCGGCGAAAGTCGTCGAACTGCGGTATTTCGCGGGGCTGCCGGTCGAGGAGATCGCCGACATCATCGGCGTCAACCGCCGCACGATCACGCGCGACTGGGATTTCGCCCGCGCGTTTCTGCACGCGGAGCTCAAGAAGGCCTAGCCGGGCGGCGCGGGCCGCTATGCCAAGGCGCATCCCATCATGCGCATCGTCCATTTATCCCTTCGTGACTATTTCGAGGCCGCGCTGGCGTTGCCTGCCGCCGACCGCGCCGCGTTCCTGCGCGAGCGGTGCGACGATCCGTCGACGCGGCGCCGCGTCGAGGCCATGCTCGCCGCGCACGACGGCGAGGGCCTTCTCAATCTGCCGGTCGAAGCGCTCGCCGACCGGTTGGCCGCGGCGCCGGCGATGGACCCGGCCGACTGGACCGGCCGCACCGTTGGCGGCGTGCGCCTGCTCGGCGCGATCGGGCAGGGCGGCTCCGCCGTCGTCTTTCGCGGCGAAAGGCTGCTGCAGGACGTGCCGCAGACCGTCGCGGTCAAACTGCTGCGCCACGTGCTGCTGACCGAGTTCGACGTGCGCCGCTTCCGGCGCGAGCGCGCGGCGATGGCGCGCCTGACGCATCCGCACATCGCACGACTCTTCGACGGCGGCACGACCGACGCGGGCCTCGCGTATCTCGTGCTCGAATACGTCGACGGCGAGCGCATCACCGACTACGCGACGCGCGAGGGACTCGGGTCGGGCCCGCGCATCGCATTGATGATCGACGTGTGCCGCGCGGTGGAAGCCGCGCACCGCGCGCTGATCGTGCACCGCGACCTGAAGCCGTCGAACGTGTTCGTCACGCGCGAGGGCCACGTCAAACTGCTCGATTTCGGCATCGCGAAGTTTCTCAACGCCGACGAAGACGCGACGGTCACCGGCCACGGCGCGCTGACGCCGGCCTATGCCGCGCCCGAACAATTCCATGGCGAGGCGGTGACCACCGCGACCGACGTCTACGCGCTCGGCGTTCTGCTCGCCGAGCTTGCGACCGGCCGGCGCCCGGGCGACGTCCGCGCAAGCGATGCCGACGACACGCGGCCGCTGCCGCGCCGGCTGCAGGGCGATCTCGCCAACGTCGTGCGCATGGCGACGGCGTCCGATCCGCAGCGGCGCTACGCGTCGGCCGGTTCGCTTGCCGACGATCTGGAGCGGTTTCTCGAATCGCGTCCGGTGCGCGCGCACCCGCCGTCGCGGCGCTACCGGCTCGGAAAATTCTACGCGCGCCATCGACCGGCGATCGGCGTCGCGGCAGTGTTTCTCGCGCTGCTGCTCGTCGCGGTCGCCGCGGCGCTGTGGCAGGCCGACGCCGCGACCGCGCACGCGGCGCGCGCGCGCGCCGAGGCCGCGCAAGCCCGAGCCACGCGCGACTTCATGATCGACGTGTTTCGCCTCGCCGAACCGGCGGGCGCGCGCGCGGCGCCGCCGAGCGTCGTCGACGTGACCGAGGCGGCGCTGTCGCGCATCGCGGACGACCGGCGCATGGATTCTCGCGCGCGGCTCGAACTCGAAACCCGGCTCGGCGCGGTGCTGCGCGGACAAGGCCGGCTCGAAGGCAGCCGCGAGGTGCTGCGCGCGGCCGCGGCGCGCGGCGAGGCGGCGTTCGGCGCCGACGACGCGCTCGTGGCCGACGCGCGCCTCGAGCTGATCGAGGCGTCGATCGCCGCCGGCGACTACGCCGCCGCCGACGCAGAGGTCGAAGCGCTGGGGCTCCACGCGCGTCTCGATCGCGACCGCACCGTCAGACGCGCGCTGCTCGCCGCGACCGTCGCCGCGCGCCGCGGCGACGCGGCGAAAGCGACGCGGCTGATCGGCGATGCCGAGGCGCTGTGCGCCGATTGCGCCGATCCGCTGCGGTTCGAGCTCCTGATCGCCAAGGGCGACGTGTACGGCACGTTCGACCGCAACGCCGTCGCCGCGGCGTCGTTCGAGGCGGGCGCGGCGCTCGCCGCGACGCTGTACGGGCCGGTGCACACCAAGCGCGCGTCCGCGCTCGACGGCCTTTCGAGCGCGTACCGGCGCATGGGGCGTGCCGACGACGCGCTGCGCATCGCGCGCGAGGTGCTCGACATCGACGATCGCGTCGGCACGCCGGCGCTGCACTGGCGGCGTGCCGTGCACCTGCATCGTCTTGCGAACGCGTATCACGATCTCGGCCGCTTCGACGAAGCGCTCGACGCGTTCGAGCGCAGCCTCGCGGTGTCGAAACAGGTGAGCGACGACAACGACCAGTCGCTCGCCGTGGACATCCGCAACGTCGGCATCGTGTATTACAAGCTCGGCCGGTTCGATCGCGCGATCGCGCATCTGAACGACGCGCTCGCGCGCTTCGTCGCGTTCAGCGGCCCGCACCATCGCAGCGTCGCCGACCTGCGTGCGAACATCGCCGACATCCTCGCGACGGGCGGCGACACGGCGAAGGCGTTGCCGATGGTGGATGCCGCGATCGCGGATCTGCGGCAGGCCGGCGCAGGCGCCGAGCGCCCGCTCGCCGAGGCCTGGCTGCACCAGGGTTCGATCCGCCTGATTGCCGGCGATCCCGCCGGCGCGCTCGTCAGCATCGAACAGGCGACGGCGCTGCTCGACGCGCCGGCCGCCGAAACGCGCGAAGCGACGCGCCTGCACGCGCGCGTCCTGCACGGCGTCGCGCTCGCGCGGCTGCGGCGCGCGCAAGCGGCGAGGGCGCAACTGACGCCGGCGCTCGAACGGCTCGCCGCGCTCGACGCGAACCATCACGGTCAGGCCTACGCGCGCTTTGCGCTCGGCGCGCTCGCGCTCGCCGAAGGGCACTGCGAAGCGGCCCGCGAAAACCTCGAGGCCGGCCGCGCGCTGCTGCGGCGCAAGCCGTTCGTCTACGCGCATCTGCGGGCCGCCGAGGCCGACCTCGCGTCGGATCTGCCGCGCCGCTGCGCGCCGTGATTCGCCGCAACCGGCAGCGCCGTTGAAGCAATGACGGCGTTTTCGCGTTCGCCGTGATCGGCCGGCGCGCCCGATTGCGCTAGTCGGAGTGTCGCGGTCGCGGGGCTGGCGCGATCGATGCGAGTGCGCCGACCGGGCGGCTCGCGTTTCTTCTCCGTGGCACCTTTGATGCATGCACGGTCGCTCTTTCTCAGGGGGAAAGATTCCGATGAAACGCTTTTTCGCAGCACTGTTGTTGGGGCTGTCGTCCGCTATCGCGGCCGGCGCGACGTGGGCGTCCGAGCACGACTCGGCCCGGCCGGTTTCGACATCGGCGGGCAACCCGACGGAGGCGCGCATGCGCCTGGCCGGCACGTCGAACGTCGATCTGCGCAATCTGTCCGGGGGAACGCCGGTCAGGCGCGATGCCTTCAGAGCCGCCGCTCCGGAGTTCGCGCCGCGCGAGCTGCCCGGCGCGACCGGCGCCGCGTCCGAAAACGCAGCACCGGTCGTCGGCGCGGCGGCGCCCGCGCCGATCGCGAATTTCGACGGCCTGGACTTCGCGACCTTCGGTGCGACCTATCCGCCGGACGCCAACGGCGACGTCGGTCCGGTCTATTTCATCCAGGCCATCAATTCGTCGGTCGGCATCTTCCGCAAGTCGGACGGCCTTCGCGTCGCGGCGTTCACGCTCGATACGTTCATGAGCCAGGGTGCCTTCGGCAATCCGTGCGACACGAACAATCGCGGCGACGCGGTCGTGCTCTACGACACATTCGAGGACCGCTGGGTCATCGCCGACATCGCGCTCACGGTCGACGGCTCGGGCAACGTCATCAATCCGCCGGGCGCATTCCAGTGTTTCGCGGTCTCCAAGACCGGCGATCCGGTCTCGGGCGGCTGGAACTACTACGCGATTCCGATCGCGGGCGGCGTCAACGACTCTCCGAAACTCGGCATCTGGCCGGACGGCATCTACGTGTCGGGCAATCTGCTCAACCTTCAGGCCCCGAACGCGTTCGTCGCGCCGCGCGTTTATGCGCTGAACAAGGCGCAGATGTACGCCGGACTGCCGACGGTGCAGATCGTCTCGTTCGATGCGCCGTCGGCGGACTTCTCGCTGCTGCCGGGCAACGCGCGGCTGCAGACCGGCACGCCGCCGGCCGGCACGCCCAATTACTTCGTGTCCACATGGCAATTTCTGAACGGTCTGACCGTGTATAAATTCCACGTGGATTGGGATCACATCTCGCTGTCGACCTTCACCGGCCCCGACGTGCCGCTCGCGGCCACGAGCTGGCCGAATGCGAGCGTCGCCGGCGCGCCGTCGCTCGGCGGGAATTCGCTCGACGTCGTGCAGATCCGCGCGATGCCGCAGGTGCAGTACACGAACCTCGGCGGCGTCGAATCGCTGTGGGCGACGCACACCGTCCGGCGCGCCAACACGACCGGCTTCGCCGCGCCGCGCTGGTACCAGGTGAACGTCACCGGCGGCACGGTGGCAGCGAACCTGCCGCAGGCGACGACGTGGGATCCGGACGGCGCGAACGTGATGCACCGTTTCATTCCGAGCCTCGCCGTCAATCGCGCGGGCGACATGGCACTCGGCTACACCACGTCGAGCAGCACGACCAAGCCGGCGCTCAAGTACGCCGGGCGGCTCGCCGGCGACCCGGTCAATACGTTCAGCCAGACCGAGCAGCTCTTGATTCAGGGGGCCGGCACGCAAACCGGCAGTTGCGCGGGCAGCACCTGCGCGCGCTGGGGCGAATACAGCGCGATGACGCTCGATCCGGACGGCTGCACGTTCTGGATGACCGGCGAGTACTACGCCGCGGACGGACTCAACTACCAGACGCGGATCGGATCGTTCTCGTATCCGTCGTGCACGCCGGTCGGCGCGGGCGGAACCGTGTCCGGCGTCGTGACGGCCGCCGTCGGCGGCGCGCCGCTGAACGGCGCGACCGTGTCGCTCGGCAGCCGCACCACGACGACCGACGCGACCGGCACGTATACGTTCACGGCGATTCCGGCCGGCACGTATCCGAGCATCAGCGCGCGCTTTCCCGGCTGCATCACGGGCACGGCGAACAACATCCCGGTCGGTGATTCCATTACCACAACGCAGAATTTTGCACTCGGTGCGGCGGCGCAGACAGCGTGCCTGACCGACACGACGCAATCGGACTTCCAGGCTGGCCTGCCGACGAACGTCGACCTCGTCACGAGCCCCGCCGACGTCATTCTCGCCGGCGGCCCGAACGTCGATCAGCAGAACGCATCGCTGGGCACGAGCGGCGTCGGCATCACCACGACGACCTGGGGCGGGCAGACGTTCACGCCATCGGTCACCGGGCTGATCACGCGGGTCGACGTCAACCTGTTCTGCAGCGGCTGCACCGGCACGATACCGAACTTGACCTTGAGCATCCGCGCCGCCAGCAGCGGCCTGCCGACAGGCGCGGATCTGGCGTCCGGAACGATCGCCGGATTCAACAGCGGCGCGAGCGCGTACTACACCGCGAACCTCGTTACGCCGATCGTGCTCAATGCCGGCACGCAGTACGCGTTCGTCGTGCGTCCGACGGCCAACCCGTCGCCGGGTACTTATGCGCTGACACGCAGCGGCACGTCGACCGCGGGCGCCGACGTCTATGTCGGCGGCTCGCGCGTCGCCGGCGCGACGAGCGGCACGGTCTGGTCGATACCGCTGACCGGCGGCATACAGACCGATACGGGGTTCAAGGTATACATGGATACCGGCTATCGCGCGGCGGGCGACCTGATCTCGTCGGTCAAGGACGCCAACCCCGAGCCGGGCCACGCGCCGAACTGGCCGACGCTGTCGTGGAACGCGACGGTACCGGCGAATACGAGCCTGCGATTCCAGGTGGCCGCGAGCAACGCGTTCACGGGGCCGTTCAACTTCGTCGGGCCGGACGGCACCGCCGCGACGTTCTTCACGACGAGCGGCGCGTCGCTGAGCCAGTTCGACGGCAATCGCTACCTGCGCTATCGCGCGTACCTCGCGACGACCGACAGCGCCGCATCGCCGACGCTCAACGACGTCACGGTGTGCCACACGAATCCCTGCATCCCGCCGCCGACGCCGACGGTCACGCCGGGCGGGCCGACGACGTTCTGCGCCGGCGGCAGCGTCTCGCTGACGTCGTCGAGCGCGAGCGGCAACCAGTGGAGTCTCAACGGCAATCCGATCGGCGGCGCGACGCTGCAGTCGTTCGTCGCCACCGCGTCGGGCGACTACACGACGACTACGACGAACGAATTCCAGTGTTCGAGCGCCTCGTCGGCGATCACGACGGTGACCGTCAACCCGCTGCCGCCCACGCCGACGGTCACGCCCGGCGGCCCGACGACGTTCTACGCCGGCGGCAGCGTCACGCTGACGTCGTCGAGCCCGAGCGGCAACCAGTGGTACCTCAACGGCAATCCGATCGGCGGCGCGACCGGCCAGCAGTACGTCGCGACGGCGAGCGGCAACTACAGCGTCGCGGTCGCGAGTTCGGGCTGTTCGAGCGCGTCGTCGCCGGTCGCGGTCACCGCGATGGCGCCGCCGGATCTTTCGATCACCGTGACCAACGGTGTGACCCAGGTGAACCCGGGCGGCGTCACGACCTATACGGTCACGGCGTCCAACAACGGGCCGAGTCCCGCGCCAGGCTCGACGGTGGCCGATACGTTCCCGGCGGCGCTGACCTGCACCTGGACCTGCGTCGGCACGGGAGGCGGCACCTGCACGGCCTCAGGCTCGGGGAACATCAACGACACCGTCAATCTGCCGGTTAGCGGCAGTGTCACTTATACGGCAAGTTGTACGATCGCCGCTTCGGCGTCGGGCACGATCAGCAACACGGCGACGGTGAGCGCGCCGCCCGGCGCGACCGATCCGGTGCCCGGCAACAACGCGGCGACCGACATGGACAGTCTGATCACCGTGGCCGACGTGTCGATCGCGATGACCGACAACCGCCAGTTCGTGCAGATCGGCAACACGCTGAACTACGTGATCGGCGTCGCGAATGCCGGACCGAGCAACGCAACGGTGACGGTGACCGATGCGTTGCCCGCGCAGCTGGGCAGCGGCAGCTGGACCTGCGTACCGACCGGCGGGGCCTCGTGCGCCGGCGGCAGCGGCAACACGCTGAGCGATGTCGCCACGCTGCCGGCAGGCAGCCAGGCGTCTTACCTCTACTCGGCGACGGTGCTGGGGAGCGGGCCGAACGAAGAGATCGCTAACACGGCAACGGTCGGGTTGCTGGTCGGAACCGATCCGGCGCCAGGCAACAATTCGGCCACCGATACCGACGCCGTCGTGATCTTCCGCAACGGTTTCGAGGGCTCGTCGTCGCTGCAGGCGAAGGTCGCGGGCGAAGGCGGCGACATCGTGGCGGCCGCGCTGCGCGTGGATGCGCGGTTGCTCGGTGCGCTGAATATCGCGCCGCGCTTCATTGCCAGCGGTCGGACGGCCGACGGCGGCGTCCTGTTCACGCTGGAACTGGCGCGCCTGGGCAAAGACGTCGCGCTGCGCACGTCGACCACCGATCGCAGCGGCGCGAACGAACGCTCGACGTGGCGTCCGGTGAATCTCGGCCGGCACCTGCTGTCGTTCGCGTGGCAGCCGGCGGCCGACGGAAACGGCGCGTTCCTCACGATCAACGGCGACGCGGCGTTCCTCCTCGACACCGGCGTGCCGGGTTCGCTGGCCGACCTGTGGATCGCGACGGAAAACGACGTGCCGTGGCTGGTGCTGCCGGCGCGCTGAGCGTCGCTGTGCATTGAACCATCGGGTCCGGCGCGTGCCGGGCCCGATGGATCGGCGGCGCGCTCCGATAACCAAAATCGATACTTCTATAAATTTCGGGAATCTGGCGGACATCTCCATAAATCGTCGTACTGGGTATCGATCGCCGTGCCGCGAACGCTTGTCGGCCGGGATCGCGCGACGCGTCGGACGCGCCGCGGCCGAGCCACGACACCAGGAGATCGACAATGGAAACCCGTTCCACGCCCGCCGCGCAGCGCGACACGGCAGCGGGCATTGATGTCTTGCAGCCCGCCGGTTCGCGGCGGGCTCGCATCCTCGGCCACGCAGCGACCGGCAGAATTCTGCTGACGCTCGCGATGGCGGCGACGACTTTCATGAGCGGCATGCCGTCGAGCGCACAGGCGCAGGCTGCGGCGGCGACCGCATCGGCGCGCGACCGCGGCGAGGCGGTCACGTTCGAACGCCGCAAGCTGCCGTACAAGCGCCCCGTCAAGCGCAAGTTTCCGGACTTCCCGGGCGGCGACCTTCTGCCGGCCGAGGAGGTGGGCTATCTGGCCGGCGCGGGCGGCGTCGGCAGTACCGGCCAGGCCACCTACAGCATTCCGATCGCGGTTCCTGCCGGTGTGCGCGGGATGCAGCCGGCGCTGAGCCTCAACTACGACAGCGATGCGGGCGACGGCGTGCTCGGCATCGGCTGGGGGCTGAGCGGCAGCTCGATCATCCGGCGGTGCCACAAGAGCCTGCGCACGGACGGCGTCGTCGACGGCATTTCCTACGCGGACGACGACGCGATCTGCATGGACGGCAAAAGACTCGTCCGGATCGGCGCGTCGCCGGAGGGCTGGGGCGAGTACCGCAGCGAAGCGTCGCCGTTCGATCGCATTCTGCGCGTGGGCGATTCGTGGAAAGTGTTCGGCAAGGACGGACGCATCTCCTGGTACAAGGCGCAGGCGCTGCCGCGGATGAGGATCGCGGACCCGAATCTCGATCAGGATCCGGGAAACGACAGCCCGAAAATGGTGCCGTGGCGGGTCGGCGAAGTCGCGGACGGCACGGCGGTCCTGATGTGGACACTTGAAAAAGTGGAGGACCGGTTCGGCAACTGGATCTCCTACGTGTACGACGGTATCGTGCTCAAGGAAATCCGCTACGGGTTCAATGCCGACAACACGACGTACAGCCGAAAGATCGTATTCGACTACACCGGGCGCCCCGATGTCGGACCCGTTTCGTACGTCAACGGTGTGCGCATCGCACAGCCGCAGCTTCTGCGGGCCATCAAGATCTATGCGCCGGCAGTTCCCGGCGGCACCAGCCTGCAGTTGACGTCGCAGTACCTCATGCTTCACGACACGTCGGCCAAGTCGGGCCGCTCGCAGCTGGTGATGGTGAAACAGTGCGACGGGTCGAGCGAGATCGTTCCTCGCTGCGGCTGGGAAAGAACGTTCGTCTGGAAGCAGGCCGCCGCGCCGGTCGTCACGGGCGGGCCGATGAGCGATGTCCAGACCTATGCCGACTCCAGCGACTACGGTCACGGGCCGGTCATTCTGGACGCCAACGGCGACGGCCGTCAGGACGTGCTGTACCAGGAAACGGCGCTCGCCGACGGCTGGAAGCTCCTGCTGGCGGGCGAGCCGGCGGGCATCCCCGTCGGCGGCGACACGTTCGACATCGACGGACAGACGCTGCGCGCCAATGCGTCGCGCTTCCGGATCGCCGATATCAACAACGACGGCCGCGACGACCTGATCGTCGGCGGCCTCGCCAACGAAAACACCGATCCGAAGTTCAAGTATTTCTGTCTCACGTGGGTGAGCGGTCCGGGACAGGATCATTTCGAGAAGTGCCTGGCGCCCGAGACGAAGCTCGAGTATTCGAACCTCGGCGCGGAGGAGGCGTTCAGCGCTCCGTTGTGGAATTTTGGCGATTTCAACGGCGACGGACGCGTCGACCTGATCGAGAACGACCGCGTTCGACTCAACCTCGGCGCAGTCGGGGCACAGGCGCAGCTTCAACCGAGCGACGAGCCCGCCGACATCGCCGGGCCGCCGTTCCCGTTCCCGTGGAAGGTGTACAACCGCGGCGCCGGCGTTTCCGATCTCGACGGAGACGGCCGCGCCGAGCTCATGCTGGCATCGCCCGTCGGCGTGACACCGGGCACGCCCGGCGACGATCAGTACCTGTGGGACCAGGGCGAGTTCACGATGCGCAGCCGCGGGCTCGACGCGACCGGGGCGGTCGAGGAGGCTCTGGTACCCGGCCTCGGCAACGACAGCCTGATGTGGGCCAAGAAAGGGCTGCACAATTTTCCGACCTGGGCCGACAGCTGGGTGTGGGAAGCCGAGCGCGATCCCTATCAGGCATGGATGCTCGATATCAACGGCGACGGTCTGAAAGATCGCCTGCTGATCCGGCAGGTGTTGAACGAAAACTGGCATCCGTCGGCCGACGCGCCCGGCGTGTACGCCAACAACGCCTTCTATGAAATCGCCTACAAGGGCGAGGACGAGAAAGGCGGCTTCGGGTCCTTCGTGCAATTCAATACGGGGCGCGGCTTTACGCCGGCCAGGCGGACGAAGACCCAGTTCCGACCCCTTGAGATGTTCGCCAAATGGAGCCTCGATCAGGCCTATCTCGACTGGCGCTCGGAGCTGTTCGGCAGCGCCGTGGACGTGGTCGATCTCAACGGCGACGGACGCGACGACGTCGTCGTCAAGAGCATGCATACGCTCGACTTCGGCACGGCCCCGCAGGTGCTGGCCAACCATCCCGGCGGTTCGCAGAACCCGGACAACTGCGTTCCGGCGGACCTGCATTCGAACCAGTGCAGTTTCCGGCCGATGGTGCGCGCGTACCTCTCGACCGGCGACGATTTCAAACTGATCGAAGACTTGTTCGATCCCGGCAGCCCCGGCATCGATCCCACGATGGACACGCCGTACGGATTCGGCCACACGCGGCCCGTCGAGATCGACGGCGACGGCGCGCCGGAATACCTGCGCTCGGTGAACAAGCGGATCTCGAGAGTCGATCTCGACCTGGGGCCGCCCGAGGTCATCGCCGAAGTTCGCGACGAAGGCTCGGACGTTCCGCGGGAAGTGTTCACCTACCACGACGTGTCGTTCCCGCGCACGGGCGACGGTTGCGCCTATCCGATCGAATGCCCGGGCCGGCTGCTTTCGCGGGTCGACGAGCATCACGTCGACGTCGGTCGCGACAGGAACGGCAAGCCGATGTACCGCCGCAACAAGTACAGTTATTGGCGTCCGCGCTCGGACCTGCGCGGGCGGGGCATGCTCGGTTTCGACAGTACCGAGACGATCGATCTCGACACGGGCGTCCGGACGACGTCGACGTACGAGCTGAACACCGTGCAGGTCGCGGAGTTTTTCCCCTACGCCGGCACGGCGACGAACGTGACGACGGACGTGCCGATCGTCCAGGCGCCCGACGACGGCAAGCCGAACCTTTCCGCCGGCGTCGTCAAGGTGTGGCGGACGACGGTCGACAACCTGCCGGGCATCAAGCTGCTCAATCCCGATGCGAACAACAACCCGCGCAGCTACTTCGGCTACGTGTCGCTGAGCGCCGGCGAGACGCGCGAAAAGCCGATGCAGCTGAACCTCGTGAACGGCGTTCCCAAGCTCGTCGAGATCGGCAATCTGCCGGGCGACATTCTCAACTACACGACGACGACGACCGCCTACGACGATTGGGGCAACGCGACTTCGTCGGAAGTCGACGTGCTCAACGGCGAAAAACGCGTCACCACGACGACGTATCTCAACGACACGGCGACGTGGCTGCTGGGCCTGCCGGACGTCGTGACGACCACGTCGCTCGGCCAGCAGCGCGTCGTCGACCACGGCTATACGGACCAGGGACACCTGCAGACCATCCAGGTACAGCCGAACGATCCGGACCCCAGCGTGCGCAGCACGACGACCCGCATCGCCGATACGCGCGGTCTCTTGATCCAGCTTGCTGAAGAGGCGCCCGGCGTTCCGGTTCGCGTCGACAACCTGTACTACGACGCCGACGACGTTTTTCCGGCGCAGCGCATGAACGCGCTGGAGCACACGAACACCGTCCTGCGGCATCCGGGCCTGGGCGTGACGGTGCTCACCGAGGATCTGCTCGGCAACGTCGCGACGGCCAAGTACGACACGTTCGGACGCCTGCGATCGACCGACGGGCCGACCGCGATGGACGTCCAGAACGTGAGCTACGCGGAGTGGCTTTCCGCCGACGGGCAGATTCGCGGGCTGAAGGTGCGGACGCAGATGACCGACGGCGCCGACCGCACGATCCACAGCGACGAACTCGGGCGCGACGTGCTCGCCGTCCACCAGGGCTTCGACGGAAGCGCGCTGCACGCCGACCGCCACTACAACCTGCTCGGGCAGTTGGTCGACGTCTCGCGTCCGGGCAAAGGCGCTCCGTCGGGTTTCCGAACGCGCATGTCGTATGACACCGTGGGCCGGCCGCTCAAGACGGTCGACCCCAACGAGGCGGACGTCCACTACGAATACGAGCCCTTCCTCACGCATGTCTACTCGCCTCGCGAGCCGGGCGACGACCCCGGCATGCTGGGAACGCTTCCCTATCACCACAAACGCACAATGCACGCCGACTGGATGGGGCGCATCGACTGGACCGAGGAGCAGGGCGTCGTCGACCAGCAGCCGGTCACGCTGCATTCGCGCTTCGCCTACGGTCCGTTCGACCTCCTGACGTCGGCGGTCGATCCGCAGAGCAACGCGATATCGATCCGCTACGACGTGCTGGGCCGCAAGATCCGCATCACGGATCCGGATGCCGGCGTGAGGGAGTTCGGCTACAACGGGCTGCACGAAACGATCAGCGAGACGACACCGCTCGGCGTGACGATCGCCCGCAACTACGATGCGATCGGCCGCCCGACGGCCCGCACCGACTCGCAAGGCACCACGGTCTATGCGTGGGATCTGACGCCCACGGGACTGGGCCGGCTGGGCGCCACGGCGAGTCCCTTCGTGGACCAGGGGCCCAACGGCGTCCCCAACGGCGTTGCGGACGTCCCGCGGATAACGACGGAGCACACCTACAACGCGCTCGGCCAGCCCGAGCTCTCGGTGTTGAAATTCAGCGCCGCGGACAACGGCGCGACGGAAGAGATCTACACGACGACCAAAGGCTACGACAGCTTCGGCCGCCCGGAGAGCATCGGCTATCCGTCGAACGCGGCGCCGCTGGCGTTGACGCTGACCTACAACGCCCACGGATACCCGCAGTCCGTCGCGCGCAGCAAGCCGGGCGGCGGCTCCCAGCTCGTCTGGGAGACGCTGGCGCGCAACGCCGATCTGGCCCTGGTCGATGCGAAGTTCGGCAACGACGTCCTCGCGCACTGGTCGCGCGATCCGGTCACCGGGCTGGTCGAGAAGATCAGCGCGCGGCCCGTGTTGTCGGTCGATCCGGCGCCGTCGTTCGAAGTCGGCTACGGCTACGATTCGGCCTACAACGTGAAGTCGCGCCGATGGTCCGGCACCGCGTTCGGCAATCGCAGCATCGTGGAGGAATTCACTTATGACATCCTCGACCGGCTGAGCACCTGGAAGCTCGACGGCGCCGACGCCGTGCGCAACGGCGAATACGTCTACGACTACGACATGCTCGGCAACATGACCGGCATCGCCCGGAACGGCGCGGCGATCTACGCGGCGAGCTATGGCGTCAACGGCAAGCCGAATGCGCTCAGGTCGTATGCCGACCTGCCGGGCAACGGCCAGCCGGGGCTGCCGGTTTTCCCGATCTACGACGCCGCCGGGCGGCAGTCGATACCGCTGCGGCGCACGGTCACCTACACCGATCAGGATCTGCCGCGACAGGTGATCAAGGACGGCGCGACGCACGACTTCCGCTATGTGCCGGCGGGCCCGCGCGTCGAGAAGAAGAGTTCGGACGGCCGGCGCACCGTGTACATGGGCGGCCTGTATGAAAAGCGCGTCGCCGGCAACACCGTCGAGCACGTCTATCTGCTGCCCGGCGCGGACGGGATCGCCGCGCAGGTGACGCGAACCTGCACGGGCAGCAACTGCACCGAGGACATCCGCTATGTCGTGCGCGACCAGCTGGGCTCTTCGAGCGCGGCATTCGACGAGAACGGTCTGGTCGAGGCCCAGGTGTTCGATCCGTGGGGCGAACGCGTCGTCCACACCGGCGGCGGCGCATTGCTCGACGAGGTCGCGCACGGTTTCACCGACCAGCGCCACGAGACCGAGCTCGGATGGATCGACATGAACGCACGCATGTACGACCCGGCGCAGCGCCGGTTCCTGTCGGCGGATCCGATCGTGAGCGATTCCCTGTTCGGCGCGGGACGCAGCCGCTTTTCATATGTGCGCAACAACCCGATGCGATTTACCGATCCGACCGGCCTGGCGCCGACCCCGGGATCGGCCATTTATCAAAATTTCAACAATGGAACGGACCCGTCGGGCGGCGTCACCGTCGAGAAGCGCACGTTCGCGGGGGATTCCTACACACACTCCGGCGGCACGCGTCCCGAGCAGCGGCCGTCATGGTCGTCGAACCAGGGCGCGTTGTGGTGGGCGACCGACGGCCCGCCGGCGGCGGCGGACGAGGGCAGCACGGAGTCCGATCCCGGCATGCCGAGCCCGAGCACGCACCCGTCGTTCGATCCCGCTGGCGAAGATCCGGCGCATCCCTTCGGCGGATGGGAAGGGCTCGGCGCCGTGCCGGGCCTGGCCTTCTACTCGCCGATGCTCGGCGATGCCATGCATGCGCAGTCGCTGATCGGCAAGGCCGGCGGCATCTGGGATCTGTACGACGTGCCGCAGACCTTGTACGACTCGATGCCGGCGCCGCTGATCAACAACATCCACAGGCCGAATCAGCACGTTCGTGCGCAGATGACCGTGCTGCGGATCGAGCAGGAAGTGCAGGCGTTGTCAGACGCGATGCAGCTGCTCACGGAGAACGGTGCGGATACGCCGGCCGTGCGGGAGGCGGCGCTCTCGTACCGGGCGCAACTGGAGGCCGACTACGTGAATCTGAAGGCGATCATGAACGGCGAGAGCGACCTTCAGTTCGCCGGACCCTTCAAGGCCGGCTGGCCGGCGATCGACTTCATCCCGGGCGGCAGTTTCTTCCCGCAGCTCGAGCCCGGGACGCCGGCTTTCGAGCAGGCGGAACAGTACATCTGGTACAAGGACATCGGTGACTGTCCGCGTTGCGTCAGTCCGTTCGAAGGCACCGTCGTCGACCCCAACATCTTCACGCGACCGAAGTAGACCAATCGGCCGGAGAGAAGGCTCGTCGTGCCGGAGCATCCGGTGCGCGGGCCTTCTCCCGTCGGCATGACCCGACGACCATGGGCGAGCTCCGGTCGGCGTCAGCGAACGCGCGTCGCCTCTTCCGACTGCCCGCCGGCCTTGCCGCGCGGATACCAGGTTAGCCCTGTGACGTTGCCGTTCGCGTCGGTGCGGAAAGAGACCTGGAGTCGTTCCACTCTCGCGCTGAAGTCCTGCAGCGTCTCCGAGAACACCTCCGTCGGCGAGCCGGAACCGTCGTCGACGAGCAGATAGTCTCGCCGCCGGACGACGTCGATCATCGTGCCGTCCTTCGCGAGTCGGTACCGGCCGGCGTAGCCGTCCAGTACGAACGGATCGACACTGACGAACTGCCGGACCGGATAGGGCGGTGGCGGCGGCGGCAACGGCTCGCCCGTGAGCAGATAGCGACTCCACGCGGGGAGCGATTCGTCCGATCGTGCGTTCGCCAGCACGACGACACCGATGCGGCGTTCCGGATCGAACGCGACGATGCTTCGATAACCTTGCTTCCCGCCGTCGTGATAGAAAATCTCGTGGCCGCGAACGCGGCGGACGATCCAGCCCAGCGCAAATTCCGAAGGGTCGGCTCCGCGCCTGACGCGAACCGCGGATCGCTGGTAGCGCATCGCCTCCGCGAGGGGCGTGTCGACATAGCCGAGATTGGCGGCGAGATACGTCAGCAGATCGTTTGCCGAGGATCGCAGCGCACCTGACGGATAGAGCGTCTTCGTCTCCGCCGTGTAGACGGGCTGAAGATCCTTGTCGTGTCCGAAGGCGAGTCGCTTCAACTGTTCCGGCGACAGTCGGATCGCGGTGCTGCGCATGCCCAACGGCTGCAAGACGCGTTCACTGAGAAGCGCCTCGTACTCTTTGCCCGCACGCAGACCGAGAAGACGCCCGAGCAGCGACACGCCGAGGTTGGAATACTGCGGCACCCCTCCGGGTTCGCGCGGCGGCGTATACGTCGAGAGGAAGCGATACAGGTCCTGCACCGTGTACGCCTCCATGGGATCGGGTTCGGCCAGCAGGTTGATGTTCGTCGGCCACGCCGGCAGCCCGGACGTATGCGTCGACAGATCGGCCAGCGCGATCGGCCGGCCGCGTCGCGGCATCCTCACGCCTCGCGGCAAGAACGTCGAAGCGGGATCGTCGAGCTTCACTTCGCCGCGGCGAATCATGTCGGCGAGCACCAGACCGACGAACGACTTGCTGACCGAGCCAACAAGGAAGATCGTGTCGCCGTCCAGCGGGCGCTCGTCAGGCGTGCCGGAACGTCCGTACGCGACGACACGCCGGCCGGCAGGCTCGATCACGCCGATCACGACGCCGACGCCGTTATGCGCCATGCGCCGGTTGAGGAACGCGCGAAGGTCGTCGTCGGACGGGATCGACCAGTCCTCGGTCGGCGCCTGCGCTGCCGGCGTCGCGGGCGCCGCGGATGTCTGCTGGGCCGGCGCGCCGGATGCGAATCCCAGCGCGGTCAGCAGAATGCAGGAACCCCACAGCGCCCGGCGGGCGCGTCGGACCGTATACAGGTTTGCCACGGACTCTCCTCATCGATACGCCGGCTCGGACGCCGACATCGAACAACCGGACGAGGTCGCCGGTCAATCGCGGGCGCCCCGCGAACGCCACCGGCATTGCGCCATCGAGTCGACCTGCGTCGCTTCAGCGCGCGGCGCTCGTGCGCGTCGGTGCGCCGCCGCTTGCGAGGCAACGCACGGCAAACAGCACATACCTATCGCTCCCGTGCGGGGCAGAACGAATCGATCGGCGCGTATCGAGCGCAAAAGACGATCGCCTGGCGGGACCGCGAAACGTTTCGCCGCTCTGCCGCGTCCCGGATGGTCGGCTTGCGGAACGAGTCGTGCGATCCGCGACGTTGCGCGCCGGCAAGCCTCCCTTGTCGAGCGAGACAGCAACGATGCTTCCGATTTTCAACGCACCCGCCGGCAACGCGCCGCATGAAATCACGCACCTGCTCGGCCGCTGGCGCGCGGGCGATCCGGGTTCCGAGCAGCGCCTGATCGCGCTGCTCTATCCGATGCTGCGCGCGCTGGCCCGGCGCGAGCTCGCGGTCGGCCGCATGACCTTGCGCGCGACCGAGCTCGTGCACGAGACCTACCTGCGGCTCGTCGACCAGTCGACCCCGTTCCGAAACCGCGCGCATTTCCTGGCGCTGTTCGCGCGGATCATGCGTCGCGTCGTCGTCGACGTCCTGCGGCACCGCGGCGCGGCGAAGCGCGATCGCGACCTGCGCATGACGCTGCCCGACGGCGACAGCGAGGACGCAGCGTTCGTCTCGACGGCCGATATCGTAGACGGCCTCGCGCTCGATGCTGCGCTCAAGGCGCTTGCGGAACACGATCCGCTGGCTGCGCAGATCGTCGAAGCGCGCTATTTCGGCGGCATGAGCAACGAGGAGATCGCCGTCGCCCTCGACGTGGGAACGGCGACGGTCGTGCGCCATTGGCGATTCGCGCGTGCCTGGCTGCAGGCGCGGCTTCATTCCGCAGGCGGCGTGTCGTGACGGCGTCGGCGAGCTCGCTGCGCGACGACGACGGCGCGCGCTTCGAGAGGCTGCGTGCGCTGTTCGACGCCGGCTGCCTGCTCGCCACCGGCGATCGCGGGCGCTTTCTCGCGCGCGTGGTCGACGAGGACGTCGCGCTCGGCGGCGAGCTGTCGCGGCTCTTCGCCGAACACGATCGCGCCGACACCGGCCGATCGCGCCGCGCGCTGCTCGCCATGGTCGCCGAACTCGCCGCGGTTCCTTCGCACAAGACCGGCAGCCGCATCGGACGCTACGAGATCCGCCGCGAACTCGGGCGCGGCGGCATGGGCGTGGTCTACCTCGCCGAGGACGAAAACGGCGCGCCGGCAGCCGTCAAGGTGCTCGCGGCGAGCGGCACGCGACCGCGATTCGAGCGCGAGTGGGCGATACTCGCCGGGCTCGCGCATTCCCGCATCGCGCGCTTTCTCGATGCGGGCGATACCGACGGCGGCGCGCCGTACTACGCGATGGAATACGTTCCCGGCGTCGCGTTCGGCGAATACTGCGACGGCGCCGCGCTGCCGGTCGCGGCGCGTCTGGCGCTGTTCCTCGACGTCTGCGCC
Organism: Tahibacter soli; assembly: GCF_025717065.2. Lineage (GTDB taxonomy): Bacteria > Pseudomonadota > Gammaproteobacteria > Xanthomonadales > Rhodanobacteraceae > Tahibacter > Tahibacter soli. Next base: position 566,524 of record NZ_JAOVZO020000023.1, read on the forward strand.
GCGGTGCAGTTCGCGCACGCGAACCTCGTCCTGCACCGCGACATCAAGGGCGACAACATTCTCGTCACGCCCGAAGGCGTGCCCAAGCTGATCGATTTCGGCATCGCGCGCTCGCTCGAGCGCGATGCCGCGACGCGCACGCAGCAGCGGTTCTTCTCGCCGGTGAACGCCGCGCCGGAACAGATCAAGGGCGAGCGGCTGGGCGTCACCTGCGACGTCTATCAACTGGGGACCGTGCTCTACGAGCTCCTGTGCGGGCAGCCGATCTTCGATTTCCGGCAGCTCACGCCGAGCCAGCTCGAGCATCACATCCTCGACGTGCCGCCGGTGGCGCCGAGCCTCGTCGTGGCGCGCGGCGCCGCCGGCTGCGCGCGCCTGCGCGGCTGCGCGACGCCGCGTGCGCTCGCGACCGTCCTCGCCGGCGATCTCGACAACATCGTGCTGCAGGCCCTGCGCAAGAAACCGGACGAGCGCTACGGATCGGTCGAACGTCTTGCCGAGGACGTGCGCGCCTATCTTTCGCGGCGGCCGGTGTCGGCGCGGCGCGGTCACGCCTGGTATCGCGTGCGGCGTTTCGCCAGCCGCCATCGCATCGCCGTCGCGGCAACGGTGCTTGCGCTCGCCACCGCCGTGTCGCTCGTCGCCGCTCTGGCGCTGCAGGCGCGCGATCTCGCGCGCGAGCGCGACGCCGCGCGGCACGATCGCGATCGCGCGGATACCACCGCGCGCTTCCTGGTCGACCTGTTCAAGACCGCCGATCCGCGTACGGCGCTGACGCGCGACATGCGCATCGGCGACGTGCTTTCGAGTGCCGCGCGCGGCCTCACGCTGCGCACCGATCTTTCCGGCGATATCCGCGCCGGACTGCTGACGGCGCTCGCCGAGGTGCAGCTTTCGCTGAGCGATCATCGCGCCGCGCTTCGTCTGCTCGACGAGGGCGCAGCCGCGCTGGATGCCGCGGGCCTCGCGCGCAGCGCCGCGATGGCGAGCGTGCTCCAGACGCGCGCACGCGTCGAAGGCGCATCCGGCAACACGCGCGCGGCCTACGCGCTGGCCGCGGAGGCGCTCGATCTTCACGAAAGACTCGGCAGTCCGCCGTCGGCACGGATCGTCGCGCGACATACCGCCGTGCGCGCGCTCGAAGATTTTGCGCCGGCGCGGGACGCGATCGGCGCCTATCGGGCGCTGCTGTCGTCTGTGCAGGAGGCGAGCACCGATGCATCGCGGCTCGCACGCATCGAAATCCAGCTTTCGCAGCTGCTGCTCGCCGAGCGCGATCCGGCCGCATGCGATCTCGCGGCGAGTGCGTCGGCGCGCCTGCGTGCCGGATTGCCGGCGCGGCATCCCGACGTGCTCTGGGCCGCCGCCGCGGTCGCCGCCTGTCGCGACGAAACCGCAACCGAACCCGCGCCGGCGGTGCTCGCCGACCTTCAAAGTCTGTATGCCGAGCAGGTCGATCTGCTGGGCACGCGATCGTTCGTGCCGGTGGCGACGCTGGCATGGATCGCGGCGGCGTTTCACCGCCGCGGCGCGAACGCCGCCGCGATCGCCGTGGCGAGCGAAGTCGAGCGCGCCTTTTCGACGCTGCACGATCGTCCGCAATTCGACAGCTTCAGTGCCTTGACGAGCCTCGCGCGGTACGAGCTCGCCGACGGCCGCATCGATGCCGCGACGGCGCATCTCGAGCAGGCCGCTTCCATGGCGCGCGCGATCTGGGGCGAGTACGGGGCGAAGATCGCCGAGGCCGACGGCCGCCTCGGAGTGGCGTACGCGAGGGCCGGCCGCTGGGAGGCGGCCGAAACCACGCTGCGCCGCGCTGCCGGCCGCGCGCGGGACGAGGGGCCGCGCGCCGCGTGGATCGGGCTCGAGCTCGCCGACGTCGAGATCCGGCGCGGCCGCATCGACGAGGCGAGCGAGGATCTCGCGGCGATCGAGCCCACGGTCGTCGCCGGCGCCGCGAGATTCCCCGAGTTCGGCACGCGCTGGACGGCGCTGCGCGCGCGTCTGCCTGCCGAGTCGTCCCCGTGATCGGCGGGCGGTAAAAGCCGACCGCCCTACACGTGCAGGTCGCGGCGCACGCGCGCCAACGCCGTCGGCCAGTCGGGGCAGGGCGTCACGCCCGCGTCGATGGCGGCGTCGCGCTGCGGCCCGAAGAGGTACCGGTGCGGCACCAGGCCGGCGAGATGCCGCAGCACGTCGGGCCGATCGTCGATGAAATGCGTCAGGCGCAGTTCGCGGCAATGGTCGGCTTTCTGCGGGCGCTGCAGGCAGAAACGCACGTGATCGCGCGGCATGCCGGTACGGCCGTAGAAGTCGTGGTGGTCGAGCCAATGCCGCGTCTTCTCCTGCACCGACGGCCCGCACTTGGACACGAGCCAGACGGCGCCGCCGAACAGCCGGACGAGTTCCGGCACCGTCTCGAACATGCCGGCGTAGGGCGGCGTGGCCAGCGCCGCGGCCAGCGTCCCGCCGATAAAGGAAGTGTCTGCGCCGCCGTCGCCGTCCGGCGCGATCAGCACACGGCCGATGTCGATTCCCAGTCTCATGATGTTTCTCCGTTGGTTGGCGGAGCGCATCGTGACCTCGCCGGTCTTAGACCAGAACTACCGATTATTGACGCGCTATAGTTTTTGGTTATAGCTACGCGAATGAACCTCGACGCCGTCCTCGCCTTCGCGGCATTCGCCGACCGCATGAATCTGAGTGCGGCCGCTACCGATCTGCACATCTCGCAACCGGCGCTGCATTCGAAGCTGCGCAAGCTCGGCGAGCAGCTCGGCGTGCCGCTGTACGTGCGCGTGGGGCGCAGGCTCGAACTCACGGCGCAGGGCGAGGAGGTCGCGCGCTTCGGCCGCGAGATCGCCACGCAGACGCGCCTGTTCGGCGAGCAGCTGCGCGACGGCGGCGGCAGCGAACTCAGTTTCGCGGCGGGGGACGGCGCCTACCTCTACCTGCTCCGCCCCGCGCTGCGGCGCTTCCTCGCCGAGGGTGGCACGCGCCTGCGGCTGCTGACGCGCGACCGCGACGGCGCGCTCGACGCCGTGCGCAGCGGCCGCGCGCAGCTTGGCGTCGCGCCGCTGCAGAGCGTGCCGTCCGACGTCGAGGCGCGCGTGCTGACGACCGTCGGCCAGATGCTCGTGGTGCGCAACGACCATCCGCTCGCGCGCCGGCGCCGGCTGAAGCTGCGCGACCTCGCGCACTGCGCCCTGATCGTGCCGCCGGAGGAGCGACCGCACCGGCAGCTGCTTGCGCGCCTGCTCGGTGCGGCCGGGGTGCCGTGGACCGTCGCCGTGGAAGCGACGGGCTGGGATTTGATGCTGTCGTTCGTCGAACTCGGCGCCGGTGCGGCCGTCGTCAACGGCTACTGCCGGCTGCCGCGCGGACTGCGCGGACTGCCGATCACGGAGCTGCCCGTGCTGCGCTATCACGTCTTCCATCGCCGCGGCCTCAAACCCGCCGGCGATCTCGCGCGCCTCGCCCGCACGCTGCACGCGCACGCGGACGACTGGCGCGAGCGCGCCGGATGATCGACATCGCCGTGCGCCTGCACGCCTGAACCGAACGCCTTCGACGTGATCGCGTCCGACGCCGCTTTACGCGTCTCCCCCGCGAGCCGGACGGCAGCCCGCCATCCGCGCTGTCCATGCGAAGGAGAAACAGATCGTGGTGCATTCGAAATTGCGGGAAGTCCCGGCGTTCGGCCGGCGTTGGACGACGGTTGCGCTCGCCTGTGCGGCCCTCGTGTCGTGGCTCTGTACGGCGACGGCGTCGGCCGTCACCTGGGACTGGAAGCTTCCCGTGCCGACCGGCAACGCCATGCGCGCGGTCGCACAGGGCGCGAACGCGTACGTTGCCGTCGGCAACGGCGGCAGCATTCTGTATTCCGATGACGGCAGCGCATGGTCGCTCGCGCGCGCAGGCGGCGCCGGCGACGCGCTCGAAGCCGTCGTCTACGGCAACGGCGTGTTCGTCGCCGTGGGGCAGGGCGGCGCCGTGTGGCGATCGGCGGACGGCCGTCAGTGGACGCGTTCGACGAATCCGACGACGACCGCGTTGCGCGCCGTCACGTACGGAAGCGCGGGCTTCGTCGCATGCGGCGAGCTGACGCTGATCACGTCTCCCGACGGCGCGACATGGACCCCGATCGATACCGGCGTGACGCCGGGCGTGTTCGGTCCGAGATTCCAGGGCGTCGCATACGGCAACGGCGTCTACGCGGTCTGGATCGACATCGATCCGATCGGCGCCACGTCGGCCGCGGCCGTGCTGACGTCGGTCGATGCCGCGACGTGGGCGCGCGTGCCGCTCGGTCCGTTCGACGGGCACGACGGCGTGTTGTTCGCACGCGGTTTCGTCCATGCCGACGACCGCTTCGTTGCGCTCGCGACGAGCGACACCCTCGACAGCGTCAGCCTGACGTCGTCCGACGGATCGCATTGGCGCGCCGGCACGACGGCGACGCATGAAGGCACTACGGTGTACTTCAAATCCGGCGCGTTCGATCCGGCCGCCGGACGCTACGTCGCGCTCGCCGGCTTCAACGATCCGCCGCTGGCGCTCGATGCGTATCCGGTCGTCATGAGCTCCGTGGACGGTCTCGACTGGACGAGCCAAGGGATCGTCAACGACATCCCGCTGGTCCGGCTGGCGCGGGCGGGCGACATCGTGTTCGGCTTGCCGAATGCGGGCGGCGGCATGTACGCGAGGAGCGGAGCGTCGACCTGGAGCGCGATCGCGCCGGTGTCGCCGGTCTGGCGACTGTCGTCGATCCTCGCCGATGGCGATGTCGTGATCGCTGCCGGGACGGGCGCCGGCGACACCAAGCACGGCTCGACCGCCGCGCTGATCGCGTCGTTCGACGGCGGCGGGACATGGTCGAAGGTGCTGACCGTGGAAGGCACCGTCGAAGGCGGCGGATTCGCCGGACTCGCCGCCGGCGCTACGCACAAGGTCGCGGTGGGCACGGCGAACCATTCGGTCACCGGTGCTTTCGTGCCGGTGGCGTACGCCTCGACCGACGGCGCCACATGGACGAGCGCCGATCTCTCCGCAGTCGATGCCGATGTCAGCGGGTCGTACGGCGTCGCGTACGGCAACGGCGTCTTCGTTGCCGGCGCCGCGTACAACGGCGATGCGGTGGCGGTTCTGACATCCGACGACGACGGCGCAACCTGGCAGTCGCGGGTCACGAATCTTTCGCAGCCGATCGGCCGAATCGTCTTTGCCGGCGACAAGTTCGCGGCGGTGTCGGCAGGGTTCTCGTCGTCGGTGTTCTTCTCGTCCGACGCGACCGTCTGGTCGGAGCGCGCGACCGGCACGTCCGCGAGCTATCTCACCGACATCGCTTACCGCGACGGCACCTACGTCGCGCTCGGACTCGCGTTCGGGCCGGCGGGCAACGTGTCGACGCTCGTCGTGTCGGCTGACGGCTTTTCGTGGGAGCCGGTCGACGCGGCGACCGACATCGTCGCGCTCTCGGCCGACGCCGACGGCTTCGTCGCGACCGGAACAGGCGGCAATGTATACCGTTCCGCCGACGGCCGGACCTGGACGTCGAGCTGGTCAGGCTCGGCGGATTGGATCACCGCGTCCGCCCGGCTGCCGGACGGTCGCCTTGCCGTGACGACGGTGCGGGGCGGCGTGCTGGTCGGCACGTCCGCGGACCGGATCTTTGCCGACGGATTCGACGTCGCCGCGCGGCGGCCTTGAGCCGTCGCGGAAGTCCGCGGCGTTTGCCCGGCGCGGAGATCTCGAACGTGTTGACCCTCCACCGGTCGCCGACTACGCTGCCGTTTCACTCTCGGGGCGCGCATGAACCACGGAAGCCGCGGAATCGTTGCGCGTGCGCTGCCAGCTGTCGCCGTCGCCATGATGGGTTGCCTCGCAGGCGACGTCGACATCGTCAGCGCGAGCGAGCCGACGGCAACGCCCGCGATCGCCTATGCGATCGACGCGCACATCGTGGCCAACGGTTCGTCGGCCGCGTCGAGCAACGGCTGCTATCGCGTGCGCGCAACCGTCGGCGAACCGGCCGCCGGCCACGCGACGAACGCCGGCCATGCGCTGTCCGCGGGCTTTCGCGCGATGGCGCCGGGTCAATCCGGCGACGATCTTTTCTTCAGCGGTTTCGAGGCCTGCCCATGAAATTTCTGCCGGCGTTCTGCGTGTTGCTCCTGGCCGCCGCATCGGGCGCGGTGTTCGCGGTGACGCCGCAATCGACCGCGTTCACCTACCAGGGCAGCCTCAGCGCCAACGGGCAGCCGGCGAACGGGAACTACGACCTGACGTTTTCGCTGTTCGACGACGCCGTGGCCGGCAGTCAGGTCGGCGCCACGCTGGCGCAGCCGCAGTACCCGGTGGCGCAGGGCGTGTTCACGATCGATCTCGATTTTCCGGGCGCATTCACCGGCAACCAGCTGTGGCTGCAGGTCACGGTCAACGGCACGCCGGTGCTGCCGCGTCAGGCGGTGAATGCCGCGCCGGTCGCGCAGTACGTGTTGAACGGCAGCACGCGAGGCCAGGGCGTGTACGAGGTCTACGGCACCGGACAGCTCGTCGTCACCGCCGCGACGTCGACCTACACGCTGATTCCGGGACTCACGCAGACGGTCTACGTGCCCGATAACAGCGTCGTGCACGTGCACAGCGACGGCGGCGTGCAGAGCACCGGGGCGACGTCGACGTCGTACTCGGTCGTCGACATCGGTCTGTTCGTCGACGGTGCGGTGTCGATCACGGGCGGGCAGCGCCGGCTCTCGATCGCGAACACGGCCGCGCTCAGTCAGCTGATCGCGAACTGGTCGATCGACCGCACCTACACGCTGCCGGCGGGCAACCACACGTTTCAGGTCAGAGCGGTCAACGGCGCGGCCGGCACCAGCCCCGCGAACGTCAGCAGCGGCAGCGCTTCGCAGCTGATGGGCGTGTTGACGGTGACGGTGATCAACAAGTAGCGCAAGTCGCGCAGGCCCGGGCGGCACAAGTCCAAAGCGCCGAAGAGTCGCGAAAGCAACCATTGCGGCTTCGCGTATTTGTTCGAGCCACGCTCCGGTCCGCTTGTCGTCGAAAGCGCGGCCTGCGGCGTCGATGTCTTCTGATATCCTCGACGCCTTATGCGCCGTCGCGACAGGGTGCTCTTCGGTTCCGCCATCGCCGCCCTCGTCGGCGGCGTGCTGCTGTTCGCGGCGATCGGCTGGGTGGTCTGGCGCGAATCCGTCGCGACCGAGACGGCCTATGCCGGCAGCCTCGCCGCGTCGCTCGGACAGCGTGCCGAAGGCATCTTCGTCGACACGCGCGATCTGTTGGCCGGCTTCGACCGCTCGGACGCTCCGCGCTGTTCCGCCGACCACCTGCGCACCCTGCAGCAGGCCGCCGTCTCGCGCCCCTACATCCGCGCCATCGGCTACTGGCAGGCGAGCGAGCGTCGCTGCGGCGTCGGCTTCCTGCCGCCGGAAGGACTCAAGCCCGCGCGTGCCGACCGCATCTACGACACCGGCGTCATCGCCTGGTGGCCGAACAAAAGTACCGAAGTGGGCGGTGTGCAATTGTTCCTCATGCGCTACGGCGACCACGACGTGGCGATCGACCCGCGCCTGCTGCTCGACCTCGGCCCCTTGCAGCAGCGCCGCGCCGGCCTGTGGGTCGAGAAGCTGCGTCTGGCGGCCTCGCCCTGGGACGCGGAGCTGCCCGTGCCCGACGCGGTGAGCGCCGGCGTGACCGTCGATCGCGGCAACGGCGTCGTGGTGTCGCGCTTTTCGCGCAACGACCTGCTGCCGATCGACGTGATCGCGGTCGAGCCGCTCGACAGCGTGTGGAACCGGCATGCGTCCACGCTCATCGCCGGCGCGGCGTTCGGGCTGGTCCTGGTCGCGTTGTGGTTCCTGCTCATCCTGCGCTACTCGCGGCATCAGCTGAGCCTTGCGACGGAGCTGCGACGCGCCGTGGCCGGCGAGCACATCCGTGTGCAGTACCAGCCGGTCGTGGAGCTGGCCACCGGGCACTGCATCGGTGCCGAAGTGCTGGCGCGCTGGACGCGCGACGACGGAGAGGTCATGCGCCCCGACGTCTTCATCGCGCTCGCCGAAGAAGCCGGCTTCATCCAGGACGTGACGCTCGCCGTGATGCGCATCGCCGTGCGCGACCTCACGCAGCTGCGCCGCGAATTTCCCGGCATCGCCGTCAATCTCAATCTCGCACCCGCCGACCTGCAGGACGAACGCGTCGGCACGACGCTGGCGTCGAGCCTCGCGGCCGCCGGCCTGCCGCCGGACGCGATCAAGCTCGAGATCACCGAGCGCGCGCTGGTCAACAGCAACACCTCGCGCGCGCTGATCCGCGACTTTCGCCGTCGCGGCCACGAGGTCGCCGTGGACGATTTCGGTACGGGTTACTCGAGCCTGTCGTATCTGCAGACGTTCGAGCTCGACGTACTCAAGATCGACAAGTCGTTCGTCGACGCGATCGGCAAGGAGGCGGCGACCAGCCAGGTGATCGTGCACGTCATCGAGATGGCGCGGTCGCTCGGCCTCGCGACGGTCGCCGAAGGCGTCGAAACGGCGGAACAGGAACGCTGGCTGCAGGAACATCGCGTAGCATTCGGGCAAGGCTACTACTACAGCAAACCGCTGGACCTGGAGGGCTACGTTGAATTTCTGCGTCGTCGCCGCACCGCGTAAGAGGCATCGTACCGGCATGCGCCCGTACTGCTGCGGGCTACTCGCCGTCGCGCTCGCTTTGAGCGCGTGCGCGACACGCGCGCCGCGTCCCGCCGCGCCGCCGACGCCGGCCGCGAAGCCGCCCGTCGCGGCACCGGTCGCACCCGCGCAGGCCGTGGCGCCGGCGACGAAAAAGCCGCCGGTCGCGAAGGCGTCCGCGGCACCGGAGGTCAAGGTGTTGCCGCCGGCCGGCTACGAAAACGAAAAGACGCGCCTGAAGCAGGCGCTGGCGAAGAACGCGGCCAACACGCTCGCACCGGACGACGTCGGCTACACGCTGGACGTGCTGCACGGACGCCTGCGCCAGGAGGTCGGCAAGTCGGCGCACATCGCGCGCGAGGCCGATCGCATCGTGATCGACCTGTCGGGTCTGCTCGGCTTCGCGTCCGGCGCCGACCAGGTCGACGCCGCGGGCCGGCAGCGCCTCGAGGCGCTGGCGCGCGTTCTCGTCGAATACCGCGCGACGTTCGTCTCGGTGCTCGTGCGCGACGGCGAGCCGTCGCAACCGTCGGACCGGCGCGCGCTCGCGCTCGCGCGCGTGCTGATCCAGAGCGGCGTGGCGCGGCAGCGCATCGTCGTGATCGGCCAGGACGCGAACGCCGGTGTCGCGTCGGTCGCGCGCACGGCGCTCATGATCGAAGCGATCGTGCGCGGCGGGTAGGGCGCGCAGGCGCAGGCCCGGCGTCGCCGCGACCGCGTTACGCGATGCTGCCCGCCGCGAACTCGAGCCCGATCGTCTCCGGTCGGCCGGGCAGCGTCAGCGTCGTCAGCCGCTCGGGACTGCGCGCGATCACCTTGCCGGCGCGCAGCACGAGCAGGCGGTTCGCCTTGAGTCTTATCGCCTCGAACGGATCGGCGGCCTGCAGCACGACAAGGTCGGCGCGGCAGCCCGCGTCGAGGCCGTAGCCGGGCAGGTGCAGGATCTTCGCCGGCGTCGTCGTGACCGATTCGAAACACGCGTCGATCGCGGCCTGCGACGTCAGCTGGCCGACGTGGATCGCCATGTGCGCCACTTCCAGCATGTCGCCGGAACCGAACGAGTACCACGGGTCCATCACGCAGTCGTGGCCGAACGCGACCGGAATGCCCATCGCCATCATCTCCGGCACGCGCGTCATGCCGCGGCGTTTCGGATACGTGTCGTGGCGGCCCTGCAGCGTGATGTTGATCAGCGGATTCGCGATCGCCGCGACGCCGGACTCGCGCATCAGCGGCAGCAATTTGGACACGTAGTAATTGTCCATCGAGTGCATCGACGTCAGATGCGACCCGGCGACGCGGCCGTGCAGGCCGAGCCGATGCGTTTCCGCGGCCAGCGTCTCGATGTGACGCGAATGCGGGTCGTCGGACTCGTCGCAATGCATGTCGACGAGGCGGCCCTGTTCGGCGGCGATCTCGCACAGGCGCCGCACCGACGCCGCGCCGTCGGCCATCGTGCGCTCGAAATGCGGAATGCCGCCGACGACGTCGACGCCGCGTTCCAGCGCGCGCAGGAGGTTCGCCTCGGCGGTCGGCGAGCGGAACAGGCCGTCCTGCGGAAACGCGACGAGCTGCAGGTCGAGGTACGGCGCGACGCGGCGCTTCACTTCGACGAGCGCGTCGACGGCGAGCAGGCGGTCGTCGCAGATGTCGACGTGACTGCGGATCGCGAGCAGGCCCTGCGCGACGGCCATGTCGCAGTAGGCGAGCGCGCGATCGACGACGGCCTGTTGCGTCAGGTCGGGCTTCAGCTCGCCCCACAGCGCGATGCCTTCGAGCAGCGTGCCGGAGCGATTGCGCCGCGGCAGGCCGAGCGACAGCGTCGCGTCCATGTGGAAGTGCGCGTCGACGAACGGCGGCGACACGAGACGGCCGGCGACGTCGATCTCCTGCGCCCCCGTCGCGTCGAGCCGCGGCGCGACGGCGGCGATGCGGCCGTCGCGCACGGCGACGTCGACGTCGCGGCGGCCGTCGGGGAGGTTGGCGTGGCGCAGGATCAGGTCCATGGCTTTGTCGTCGTCAGCGGGCGGAAAGCGCGACGCTAGCGCGGTCGGGGCGCGCGGGGAAGAGCGTCCGCCCGGGCAGCGAAAACCGCATCCCGACGCGATCGTGCGCGCCGCCCCTCACCCAACCCTCTCCCCCAAGACGAGCTTGGGGGAGAGGGCTAAAGCGCGAGGCGCCTGACTTCTCCCTCTCCTCCAAGCTTGCTTGGGGGAGAGGCTAAAGCGCGAGGCGCCTGACTTCTCCCTCTCCTCCACGCTTGCTTGGGGGAGAGGGCTAAAGCGCGAGACGCCTGACTTCTCCCTCTCCTCCAAGCTTGCTTGGGGGAGAGGGCCGGGGTGAGGGGGCGACGCCAAGGTCTTCGTCGCCGCATCCGCAACGCGATGCGCCCCGCTCGTATGCCTTTGTTCCGAACAGCACCGCAGGCCGGCCGAGGCCGTTGACGAACCCCGATCTACAAGTGCAACCTTGGGCCGTTACCTGATCCCGCACGACGAAACGGCCTCGTCGAATGCGCCCGAGGCGTTCCGCCGGCGGCGCAGGATGCACCACCCGCCCGACGCTTCGCGCCGCGGCGGGTCCGGGCGAACGGACCAACGCACGCGGTACTCCACGGCGGAGCACTGCCGGGCATGCGGCCTTTCGCCCATTCCCCGCGCCACGGCGCGGGCGCTCGAACACGCACGGCCGTAACGCATCCAGACAGGACATCCATGAATCACGCAGCCCACTCGCCGGCGCCGCTCGCCGCTACCGATCTCAATCTCGATCCGTACTGGATGCCGTTCACGCACAACCGCTACTTCAAGACGAAGCGGCCGATGGACCGCCTGCTCGCATCCGCGAAGGGCGCGTACTACACGACGGTCGAAGGCCAGCAGCTGTTCGACTGTCTGTCGGGGCTGTGGTGCAGCTCGCTCGGACACGGGCATCCGAAGATCGTCGAAGCGGTGAAGCGCCAGCTCGACATCGCCGACTACGTGCCGGCGTTCCAGGTGGCGAGCCCCGAGAGCTTCCGTCTCGCCGAACGTCTCGCCGACGTCGCCCCCGCCGACCTCAACCGCGTCTTCTTCACCAACTCGGGTTCCGAAGCCGTCGACACGTCGCTGAAGATCGCGCTGGCGTACCACCGCCTGCGCGGCGAGGCGTCGCGCACGCGCTTCATCGGCCGCGAGAAGGGCTATCACGGCGTCGGCTTCGGTGGCATCTCCGTCGGCGGCATGGTCGCGAACCGCAAGATGTTCGCGCCGGCGATGATCCCCGGCGTCGACCACCTGCCGCACACGCACAACCTCAAGGAAATGGCGTTCTCGCGCGGCCAGCCGGCGTGGGGCGCGCATCTGGCCGACGACCTCGAGCGCATCGTCGCGCTGCACGACGCGTCCACGATCGCCGCCGTCATCGTCGAGCCGATGCAGGGTTCCGTCGGCGTCGTCGTACCCCCGGTCGACTATCTCAACCGTCTGCGCGCGATCTGCGACAAGCACGGCATCCTCCTGATCTTCGACGAGGTGATCTGCGGCTTCGGCCGCATGGGCGACTGGTTCGGCGCGCAGGCGTTCGGCGTCGTGCCCGACCTGATCACATTCGCCAAATGCGTGAATAACGGCACCGTGCCGATGGGCGGCGTCATCGCGCGCCAGGGCATCTACGACACGTTCATGACCGGGCCGGAGCACATGGTGGAACTCTTCCATGGTTATACGTATTCCGCCCATCCGCTCGCCGTCGCCGCGGCGCACGCGACGCTCGACATCCTGCACGAAGAAGAAGTGCCGAAGCGCTTCGGCGCGCTGGGCAGGCAGATCGAAGAGGCCGCGCATTCGCTCAAGGGCGAGCCGAACGTGATCGACATCCGCAACTGCGGCGCCGCCGCGGCCGTCGAACTGTCGCCGCTGCCGGGCCAGCCCGGCCTGCGCGGACTGCGGCTGTTCGAGGAAGGACTCAAGCGCGGCATGCTGCTGCGCTTCACCGGCGACACCATCGCCATGGCGCCGCCGGTCGTCACCACGCCGGACGAATTGCACCGCATGATCGAAGCGGTGCGCGCATCCATCCGCGCCGTCGCCTGAGGAGACCCGCATGCTCACCACCGTCAAGATTCCGCACTTCATCGGCGGCCAGCGCGTGACCCCGGAAGGCGCACGCACGAGCCCCGTATACAACCCCGCGACCGGCGAGAAGACCGCCGCGCTGCCGCTCGCCACGCCGGCCGAGGTCGACGACGCCGTGCGCGCCGCGAAGGCCGCGTTCGGCGCATGGGCGTCGACGCCGCCGCTGCGCCGCGCGCGCGTGATGTTCAAGTTTCGCGAACTCGTGGAGGCGAGGCAGGAAACGCTCGCCGCGCAGATCACGGCCGAACACGGCAAGACGCACAGCGACGCGCTCGGCGAAGTCGCGCGCGGCATCGAATGCATCGAATTCGCCTGCGGCATTCCGCAGCTGCTCAAAGGCGAAGTCACCGAGAACGTCGGCGCAGCGGTCGATTCGCACAACCTGCGCCAGCCGCTCGGCGTCGTCGCCGGCATCACGCCGTTCAACTTCCCGGCGATGGTGCCGCTGTGGATGGCGCCGATCGCCATCGCCTGCGGCAACACGTTCGTGTTGAAACCGTCCGAGCGCGATCCGTCGGCGAGCCTGCTGCTCGCCGAATGGCTGCGCGAGGCCGGCCTGCCGGACGGCGTGTTCAACGTCGTGCACGGCGACAAGGTGGCCGTCGACGCGCTGCTCGAACATCCCGACGTGAAGGCCGTGAGCTTCGTTGGCTCCACGCCGATCGCGCGCTACATCTACGCGACCGGCTGCGCGCACGGCAAGCGCGTGCAGGCGCTCGGCGGCGCGAAGAACCACATGGTCGTGCTGCCCGACGCCGACCTGGACCAGGCCGCCGACGCGCTGATGGGCGCCGGCTACGGTTCGGCCGGCGAACGCTGCATGGCGATCTCGGTCGCGGTTGCCGTGGGCGACGGCGTGGCCGACACGCTCGTCGCGAAACTTGCACAGCGCGTGCGCGACCTGAAGATCGGCCGCGGCGACGCCGACGGCATGGACATGGGCCCGCTGATCAGCGCGGCGCACCGCGAAAAGGTGCGCGGCTACGTCGACATCGGCGTTGCCGAAGGCGCGACGCTCGTCGTCGACGGCCGCGCCCACCGCGTGCCCGACTGCGAGGACGGTTTCTTCCTCGGCGGCTGCCTGTTCGACCACGTGCGTCCCGAAATGAAGATTTATAAAGAGGAAATCTTCGGGCCGGTGCTGTCGATCGTCCGCGCGAAGGACTACGACGAGGCGGTGCGTCTCGTGAACGACCACGAATACGGCAACGGCGTCGCGCTGTTCACGCGCGACGGCGACGCGGCGCGCGATTTCGTGCACCGGATCCAGGTCGGCATGGTCGGCATCAACGTGCCGATTCCGGTGCCGATGGCGTTCCACAGCTTCGGCGGCTGGAAGGCTTCGCTGTTCGGCGACCATCACATCTACGGACCCGAAGGCGTGCGCTTCTACACGCGCCTGAAGACCGTGACGACGCGCTGGCCGGCGAGCATCCGCGCGGGCGCGCAGTTCGTGATGCCGACGAGCGGTTGAGTGCGGGCGCCTTTGGCGGCGCAGACCGATGAGTGGTGACAGGCGCGCTTTGCGCTTGGCTTAGGGCTATACGGGGAGGGCACTGATGAACGTCGCATACCAATCCGAAACCGACGCGCTCAGCGTGAACGGCGCGCGTCTGTGGGACAGCCTGATGGAAATGGCGAAGATCGGCGCCACGCCGAAAGGCGGCGTGTGCCGCCTGGCGCTGACCGATCTCGACAAGCAGGGCCGCGATCTGTTCGTGCGCTGGGCCAAAGAGGCCGGCTGCACGATCACCGTCGACCGCATGGGCAACGTCTTCGCGCGGCGCGCCGGCATCGACGACAGCCTGCCGCCGGTGGTCACCGGCTCGCACGCCGACTCGCAGCCGACCGGCGGCCGCTTCGACGGCATCTACGGCGTGCTCGGCGGACTCGAAGTGATCCGCAGCTTGAACGACCGCGGCATCCGCACACGGCGCGCGATCGAAACCGTGATCTGGACGAACGAAGAAGGCTCGCGCTTCGCGCCGGCGATGGTGGCCTCCGGCGTTTTCGCCGGCGTGTTCACCGAGGAATACGGCCTGTCGCGCGCCGACGTCGACGGCAAGACGGTCGGCGAGGAATTGAAGCGCATCGGCTACGCCGGCGACATTCCGTGCGGCGGACGGCCGATCCACGCCGCGTTCGAGCTGCACATCGAACAGGGCCCGATCCTCGAAGCCGAAGGCAAGACCATCGGCGTCGTGCATGCCGCGCAAGGCCAGCGCTGGTACGAAGTCGTGCTCACCGGCCAGGAATCGCACGCGGGCCCGACGCCGATGCCGCGCCGCCGCGACGCGCTGCTCGGCACCGCGCGCGTGATCCAGACCGTCAACGAGATCGGCTTGAAATACGCGCCGTATGCCTGCGCGACCGTCGGCATGGTGCAGGTGCATCCGAACTCGCGCAACGTGATTCCCGGCCGCGTGTTCTTCACGATCGACTTCCGCCATCCCGAAGACGCGGTGCTCGCGCAGATGGATGCCGACCTGCGCGCCGCCGTCGCGCAGATCGCCGAATCCGGAAAGCTCGAACTGACGAAGCTCGAGCAGATCTTCTACTACAAGCCCGTCGCGTTCGACGCCGACTGCGTCGCGAGCGTGCGCGCGGCGGCGCAGCGTTTCGGCTACAGCCATCGCGAGATCGTTTCCGGCGCGGGCCACGACGCGTGCTATCTCGCGCAGGTCGCGCCGACCTCGATGGTGTTCGTCCCGTGCGTCGGCGGCATCAGCCACAACGAGATCGAAGACGCGACGCCGGAATGGATCGAAGCCGGCGCGAACGTGTTGCTGCATGCGATGCTCGAGCGCGCGCAAAGCTGATACTTCTTGAGAAATCCACTCCCAGGCGTACCCCAGGAGCCAGAAAGAATGCCCCGCAAAGACACCGGCGACATCGCCTCCGGCCGGCTCAGCGCCGAAGCGTTGACGCACAACTTCGACGACATCGCACCGCCGCTCGACCGCCGGCGCGCGCTGATCGCCGCGCAGCGCTGCTACTACTGCTACGACGCGCCGTGCATCCAGGCGTGCCCGACCGGCATCGACATCCCGAGCTTCATCAAGCGCATCACGACCGACAACCTGCGCGGCGCCGCGCAGGACATCCTCGGCGCGAATATTCTCGGCGGCATGTGCGCGCGCGTCTGCCCGACCGAAATCCTCTGCGAAGGCAGCTGCGTGCGCAACACCGGCGAGTCCGAGCCCGTCGCCATCGGCGCGCTGCAGCGCTACGCAACCGACTGGGTCTATGACGACAATGCGACATTGTTCCAACGTGCACCCGATACCGGCCGCCGGATCGCCGTCGTCGGTGCCGGCCCGGCGGGGCTTTCGTGTGCGCACGCGCTCGCGCGCGCCGGCCATCGCGTGTCGATCTACGACGCGCTTCCCAAGGCGGGCGGCCTCAACGAATACGGCATCGCCGCGTACAAGGTGCCGGGCTTCGCGCAACGCGAAATCGACTGGCTGCTGTCGATCGGCGGCATCGAGATGAAACTCGGGCGCAGGCTCGGCGACGATCTCGCGCTCACCGATCTGCGGCGCGACTACGACGCGGTGTTCCTGGGCCTGGGCCTCACGGGCGTCAACGCGCTCGGCATCGACGACGAAGCCGTCGCTGGCGTGCGCAACGCCGTCGACTTCATCGCGCAGCTGCGCCAGACCGCCGACCTCGCGCAGATGCCGGTGGGCCGTCGCGTCGTCGTCATCGGCGGTGGCAATACCGCGATCGATGCGGCGGTGCAGAGCAAGAAGCTCGGCGCCGAAGTCGTCACGCTCGTGTACCGGCGCGGCACCGAGTCGATGAGCGCGACGCCGGTCGAGCAGGCATTCGCGCAATCCGAAGGCGTGGCCTTCATCAAGTGGGCGCAGCCCAAGCGCATCGTCGCCGTCGACGGCACGGCGACCGGCGTGGAATTCGAATACACGCAGCTCGATGCGGCCGGCCGCTTGATGGGCAGCGGCGACCGCTTCGTCGTGGCGGCCGATCTTGTGCTGAAAGCCGTGGGCCAGGCGCTGGTGCCGCTCGCGGCGGGCGCGGGCGGCGAGCTGCTGGCCGTGGACAAGGGCCGCATCGTCGTCAACGCCGATTACGAAACCTCGCTGCCGGGCGTGTACGCCGGCGGCGACTGCGTCGGCGGCAAGGTCGATCTTACGGTGCAGTCGGTCGAAGACGGCAAGCGCGCGGCGCAGGCGATCCATCGGGTGGTGTCGGCGAACGCGACGAAGGCGGTCGCGGCGGCGGTGCCGGCGTAGTCGTCGTGGCGAGAACCGGAACCCGAGGCGATCGTGCGCGTCGCCCCCTCACCCCGGCCCTCTTCCCCAAGCGAGCTTGGAGGAGAGGGAGAAGTCGGGCGCCCCGCGCTTTAGCCCTCTCCCCCAAGCTCGCTTGGGGGAGAGGGTTGGGTGAGGGGGCAACGCCGAGGTCTTCGTTGTGTTTGCAGAAAAGTTAATCACACAGCACTGTGCACATTTAATGAAGTCAGGCGCCTCGCGTTTTAGCCCTCTCCCCCAAGCTCGCTTGGGGGAGAGGGTTGGGTGAGGGGGCAACGCCGAGGTCTTCGTTGTGTTTGCAGAAAAGTTAATCACACAGCACTGTGCACATTTAATGAAGTCAGGCGCCTCGCGTTTTAACCCTCTCCCCCAAGCTCGCTTGGGGGAGAGGGTTGGGTGAGGGGCGACGCCGAGGTCTTAGTTGCGTTTGCAGGAAAGTTAACTCCACAGCACTGTGCACATTAAACCCAGCAAGCAACGTGCGAAGGCTGGAATGACGATCAGAGGCGACACCCCATGGCAGACCTGACCACCAACTTCGTCGGCATCCGCTCGCCGAACCCGTTCTGGCTCGCGTCCGCGCCGCCGACCGACAAGGCCTACAACGTGCACCGCGCGTTCGAGGCCGGGTGGGGCGGCGTCGTGTGGAAGACGCTCGGGCTCGACCCGCACGTCGTCAACGTCAGCTCGCGCTACGGCGCGGTGACGTTGAACGGCCAGCGCATCGCGGGCCTCAATAACATCGAGCTGATCACCGACCGGCCGCTGCAGGTAAACCTCGACGAGATCCGCGAGGTGAAGCGCACATGGCCCGATCGCGCGATGATCGTGTCGCTGATGGTGCCCTGCGACGAGGCGTCGTGGAAATACATCCTGCCGATGGTCGAGGACACCGGCGCCGATGCCGTCGAACTCAACTTCGGCTGCCCGCACGGCATGTCCGAACGCGGCATGGGCTCGGCCGTCGGCCAGGTGCCGGAATACGTCGAGCAGGTCGCGCGCTGGGTCAAGCAGCACTCGAAGCTGCCGTGCATCGTGAAGCTCACGCCGAACATCACCGACATCCGCCATCCGGCGCGCGCGGCGTTCCGCGGCGGCGCCGATGCCGTGTCGCTGATCAACACGATCAACTCGATCGTCTCGGTCGACCTCGACCTCATGGCGCCGACGCCCACGGTCGACGGCAAGGGCACGCACGGCGGCTACTGCGGCCCGGCGGTGAAGCCCATTGCGCTGAACATGGTCGCCGAGATCGCGCGCGACCCGCAGACGAAGGGCCTGCCCATTTCCGCGATCGGCGGCATCGGCGACTGGCGCGACGCGGCCGAATTCATGGCGCTCGGCGCCGGCACGGTGCAGGTGTGCACCGCGGCGATGCACTACGGCTTCCGCATCGTCGACGACATGATCAACGGGCTGTCGCACTGGATGGACTCGAAGGGCTACAAGAGCATCGAGGATTTCCGCGCGAAGGCCGTGCCCAACGTCACCGACTGGCAGTTCCTCAACCTCAAGTACGACATCAAGGCGCGCATCGACCAGGACCTTTGCATCAAGTGCGGCCTGTGCCACATCGCGTGCGAAGACACCGCGCACCAGGCCATCGCGAAAGAGAAAAACGGCTTGCGGCACTTCGAGGTGATCGACGACGAATGCGTCGGCTGCAACCTGTGCATGCACGTGTGCCCGGTCGACAACTGCATCACGATGGAACGCGTCGACACCGGCGGCTACGCGAACTGGACGACGCACGAGAACAACCCGATGCGCAAGACGGGCGAGCCTGCGTAGACTTGCTCGACTCCCTCTCCCCCTGCGGCTTTGCCGCAGGGGAGAGGGCTGGGGTGAGGGGGCGAGGCCATGTCGTACACCGACGTTTCGGCACTGCGAGGCGTTTCCCCTCACCCAACCCTCTCCCCCATCGCAGATGGGGGAGAGGGCTAAATCATAGGGGCTTGGGGGCCTGATGAACCACGATCTCGAACACGCTGGACTTGAACGGGGCGCGCTGTACAACGACGACCTCGCGCCCACGACACCCGAACAGCGCACCTGGACCTGGTATCACTACGCCGCGCTGTGGGTCGGCATGGTGATGTGCATTCCGTCGTACACGCTCGCGGCGGGTCTCATCGACCAGGGCATGTCGCCGTGGCAGGCCGTCACCACCGTGCTGCTCGGCAACGCCATCGTGCTCGTGCCGATGCTGCTGATCGGCCACGCCGGCGCGAAATACGGCATCCCGTACGCCGTGCTCGTGCGCTCGTCGTTCGGCACGCGCGGCGCGCGGCTGCCCGCGCTGCTGCGCGCGATCGTCGCGTGCGGCTGGTACGGCATCCAGACCTGGTTCGGCGGGCTCGCGATCTACACGCTGCTCAACATCATCACCGGCAACGCGCTGCACGCCGATCCGCTGCCGCTGCTCGGCATCAACGGCTGGCAGCTCGTCTGCTTCCTCGCGTTCTGGCTGCTGCAGCTGTACTTCGTGCTGCACGGCACCGAGTCGATCCGCTGGCTCGAAACCATCTCGGCACCGGTGAAAATCGTCATGTGCCTCGCGCTCGTCGCGTGGGCGCTGAACAACGCGGGCGGCTTCGGCACGATGATGGGCCAGCCGTCGGCGTTCGTCGAAGGCGGCGCGAAGGCGGGGCAGTTCTGGGCCGTGTTCTGGCCGTCGCTCACGGCGATGGTCGGCTTCTGGGCGACGCTCGCGCTCAACATCCCGGACTTCACGCGCTTCGCGCGCTCGCAGAAAGACCAGGTCGTCGGCCAGACCATCGGCCTTCCGGTGCCGATGGGGCTGCTCGCGCTGATGTCCGTGGTCGTGACGTCGGCGACCGTCGTGATCTACGGCAAGGCGATCTGGGATCCGGTCGATCTCGCCGGCCGCTTCACCGGCATCGGCGTCGGCATCGCGCTCGTCGTGCTAACGCTCGACACGATGTGCTGCAACCTCGCGGCGAATCTCGTCGGACCGGCGTACGATTTCGCGAGCCTGTCGCCGAAGCGTATCAGCTACCGCACCGGCGGGCTGATCACGGCGTTCATCGCGCTGCTCGCGATGCCGTGGAAGATTCTCGAAAGCACCAATGGCTACATCTTCACCTGGCTGATCGGCTACTCGGCGCTGCTCGGGCCGGTGGCCGGCATCATGCTCGTGGACTACTACTTCTTGCGCGGCACGCGGCTCGACACGGCGGCGCTCTTCTCCGAGCGCGGCGAATACGCGTATCGCGGCGGCTGGAATCCGGCGGCGGCGATCGCGCTCGCGCTCGGCGTGCTGCCGAACCTGCCGGGCTTCCTCAACGCCGCGTTCCCGCAGACGTTCTCCGGCGTGCCGGACGCGTTCAAGGTCATCTACACCTACGCGTGGTTCGCCGGGCTCGCGATCTCGGCGCTCGTCTATTGGCTCATGATGAAATTCGCGCCGCAGCGCGCGCCGGTGGCCGGCGCCGCGCGCGCCTGAGGCGCATCACAACGGAGTAATTGCATGTCCCTGCTGATCCGCGGCGGCACCGTCGTCGACACCACCCACAGCTACCGCGCCGACGTGCTGTGCGTCGACGGCAAGATCGCCGCGGTGGGACCCGACCTCGAGGCGCCGCCCGGCGCGGAGGTCGTCGACGCCGGCGGCCTGCTCGTGATGCCGGGCGGCATCGACCCGCACACGCACATGGAATTGCCGTTCATGGGCACGGTGGCGAGCGACGACTTCTACACCGGCACCGCGGCGGGCTTCGCCGGCGGCACGACGAGCATCATCGATTTCGTCATCCCGAACCCGCAGCAGTCGCTGCTCGAAGCGTTCCGCGCGTGGCGCGGCTGGGCGGAGAAAGCGGCGGGCGACTACGCGTTCCACGTGGCCGTCACGTGGTGGAGCGAGAGCGTGCGCGAAGAGATGGGCATCCTCGCGCGCGAGCACGGCGTGGCCAGCTTCAAGCACTTCATGGCCTACAAGAACGCGATCATGGCCGACGACGAAGTGCTGGTGAACAGTTTCCGGCGCGCGCTCGAACTCGGCGCGCTGCCGACCGTGCACGCCGAAAACGGCGAACTCGTGTTCCAGCTGCAACGCGAACTGCTCGCGGCCGGCATCACCGGCCCCGAAGCCCATCCGCTGTCGCGACCGCCGGCCGTGGAAGGCGAGGCGGCCAACCGCGCGATCCGCATCGCCGAAGTGATCGGCGTGCCGCTGTACATCGTGCACAACTCCGCCAAGCAGGCGCTCGAAGCGATCGCCCGCGCGCGCGGCGAAGGCCAGCGCGTCTTCGGCGAAGTGCTGGCCGGCCACCTCGTCATCGACGATTCGGTATACCAGGACAGCGACTTCACCCGCGCCGCCGCGCACGTCATGAGCCCGCCGTTCCGCGCGAAAGAACACCAGGACGCCTTGTGGAAAGGGCTACAGGCGGGACACCTGCACACGACGGCCACGGACCACTGCACGTTCTGCGCGCCGCAGAAAGCGGCGGGCAAGGACGATTTCACGAAGATCCCGAACGGCTGCGGCGGCATCGAAGACCGCATGTCGATCCTGTGGCACTACGGCGTGAACACGGGGCGGCTGACGCCGAGCGAATTCGTGGCGGTAACGTCGACGAACGCGGCGCGGATCTTCAACCTGCACCCGCGCAAAGGCGCGGTGGAGGCGGGGGCCGATGCTGACCTCGTGCTATGGGACCCGAACGGCGAGCGCACGATTTCCGCGAAGACGCATCACCAGAACGTCGACTTCAATATCTTCGAAGGGCGGACGGTGCGCGGGGTGGCGCGGAGGACGATTGCCGCGGGCAAGGTTGTGTGGGATGACGGGGTGCTGCGGGCGGAGCGGGGGCGGGGAGGTATTTGCCGAGGCCGTTGAATGCGGCTTATTTTGAGGCGAATGCGTTGAGGATGCGAGGGGCCAAGTAGGCTGCCTGGAAACCTAGCTCGGAGTCACTCAGTAAGGTGCGTGGGGTGGCGCGGCGGACGATTGCGGGCGGGAAGGTGGTGTGGGATGACGGGGAGTTGCGAGCGGAGCGGGGGGCGGGGCGGTATCTGCCGCGGCCGTTGAATGCGGCTTATTTTGAGGCGAATGCGTTGGGGAGGCGGGGGTTGGGGCTGAAGATCTAGCAGATATGTAGGCAAACCCGGCCCGAAGAATATCGCTCATATTCAGTGCTAAGGCCCCTGTAGCGGAGTCTCCATAACAGATCTAACGAATGGATTGCATATGAAGCTAAGGCAGTTTCGCGTCAAACTTCCGCTCCGTAGACGACAGTGGCTGGGTCGAAGCAGAGGGCGTAACCGCGCTCATTGGTTGTGAACGAATCGGGTAACACAAATCTCCTGTTGCCGCTATGGAAGCTCAACCCTGCTAGAGATGGCGAAACTCTGCTGAACTGATAGCGAGCCAAACTTGCATCGACAATTGCAATGGCTTGCGCCACCATCCGTACGACAATTGCCCGACCAAGGTAGCATCGTCTTGGTTTGCCATCTGGCAACAATACTTCGGCGGTGCAAAGCTACTATGCAATTTCCATAAAGCTATGCTGGTAGTTAGTAGTTCGAGTCGCCTAGACCGAGCAAGACGCTACTTGCCAGCGTTGCTTGCAGTTTTGGTCAGCCCAGGGGGTAACAATGTCATTGATGCTTATTCACCTGTCGGACATACATATAAAAGGCGCGTCAGACCCGATCCTCAAAAAAGCCGACGCGATTGCGAATTCGCTGAACGGATATGTTCCTAAAGCGAGCCATATCGTAATTGTAATATCAGGGGATGTTGCATTTTCAGGCTCCAAGAGCGAATACGCACTGGCCAAATCATTTCTCGGGGCTTTGAGAAATAGAATTAGAAAAGAATCTCGATGTGAAGTCGATTTTCTAGTTTGCCCCGGAAATCATGATTGCAACTTCCAGGCAAATAATGAATCTCGAAACAACAATATAGCAGCACTACAGCAGACGGGGGCCGTTGACGATTCCGTTATCAAAAGCTGCACCAGAATCCAAGAGGAATTCTTTAAATTTAGGGAAAGCTTAGAGTCATGGAAAAGTCCGAGCGGAGATCGGCTCTGGCGGACCGTATCGATCGAAATAAAAAATAAAAAAATCATTTTTGACGCATTGAATGTCGCTTGGGTTTCTAAAATCAAAGAAGACAAGAATCTTCATTTCCCAGTGGATCGCTATCGAGATTCAGTGTCGTCACAAAGCTCTGACGTGCGAATTATTGTATTTCATCATCCGTTGAATTGGTTCAATCAAGCTGGCTACCGAGATTTCCGAAAGTTTCTCAGAGAAACCGGAAGCATCTTAATCAGCGGCCACGAGCACGAGGGCAATGTTGGTTCAATAGACGAGACTGAGTCAGGAAAAAGCGTCTATGTTGAAGGTTGCGTTCTGCAAGAAGGCTTAGATCTCCGGGGCACGGGATTCTTCCTGCTGGAGCTAGATCTAGATTCGATGAACTTAAGCCATTTGCGGTTCGAGTACGCCGGAGACTCCTACCGACCGTTAACTCCACCCAAGGTCTGGGATCTGCCCAGCGTGAGAACCGGCCGGCTTGAACCTTCGGCGGACTTCCGCAGAAAACTGCAAGATGCGGGGGCTATCTCGCACCCAGACACAACATCGCCGCTAACTCTCCAAGATATTTTTGTGTACCCGGATCTGCGAAAAGTCAATGAACGGGGAAAAACTTCAGAATTTATTAATTCCAAAGCACTTCGACAGCCCGCCGAAACCCGCAAGGGGGTCATTTTAAAATGCGACGAACGAACGGGAAGTAGCAGTCTTCTATACCAACTGTTTCTTTCGTACTTGGACCAAGGCTTCGCGCCGCTTCTTATTCGTGGTAGCAACATTCAGCGAGCGACATCAAAGCATGTCGACGAACTAATCGATTCAACAATACGCGAACAGTACGATGAGCATGACAGGGTTCTTGTCTCCCAGAAATCAAGGAAAGAAAAGATACTCCTGGTTGACGACATCGACGAATCGAAGGTCGTAGATGCTCAGGGCCGCGCCGAGGTCTTGTCACACCTCAAGAAAATCGCTGACCACGTGGTGATAGTTATATCGGGAAATTATGGGCTAGAAGAACTGCTGGAAGAGAATAATTCAGCCGATCTGGTCGAATTCGAACGCTATGACATACAGCCATTTGGTTACAGCAGACGGTCCGAACTCGTCAAGCGGTGGATTTCTATTGGTGGGAAAAATATCGGAGATGCTGAGCTTATTAGCGAGTGCGACAAAGCCGAGCGCCTTATTGCAGTTGCCATGCGAAAATCGCTAATCCCTTCTGTGCCGCTTTATCTTCTCACGCTACTACAGAGTGTTTCTGCAGGAAAAAGCGCCGACCTGAAGGAGAGTTCGCTAGGGCACTACTATAGTTTTCTTCTGTACGAAGCACTACTTAATGCGGGTGTGCCCAAATCCAGGCTCGGGGAGCACTTTCAGTATGCAACTAACTTGGCCTGGGAATTTAAAAATGGGCCTTCTCAAAGAATTGATAGAGCTGGGCTACGGAAGTTTAATCGGCGTTTCGCCGATGATTATTTCTCTGTCGACTTGGACAAAGAAATCGATATTCTTCTGCGCGCAAGGGTTCTGGTCGCGTTCGGAGACGAGTATGAGTTCAGGTACCCCTATATTTTCTACCACTTGAGGGGGCGGTATCTTAGTGCAAATATTGACGACGAAGACATTAAGGCTTACATCGCCCATTGTTGCTCGCACCTGTACGTCAGAGATTATGCAAATACGATTTTATTTCTCGCACACCATGCAACAAGCAGATGGCTTCTAGACTCCATCAGTGCCGCAATGTCCAAGCTGTTCGATAACTTCAAAGAAATTAGTTTTGACGGTGACACCAGGGAAGTTGATAATTTGATTTCTGACGCCCCGGCTCTAGTCTATAAAGGAGGCTCTCCGGTCCAGCACCGGGAAGAAAAAAATAAGGAGTTGGATAAAATCGACGAGGAAGAGGGCGACAACGACGGTTTAATGGAAACAGAAGAGAATTCAGAACAGAGAAGTTTAGGATCGCAGGTCGTTATGCTTTTCAAGACCACAGAAATTCTCGGCCAGATCCTAAAGAACCAGTACTCGACAATCCGGCGACCACACAAAGTTCAACTTATAGAGTCGCTCTTCGACGGTTCGTTGCGTACGCTAAGATGCTTTTATCAGGACATGCTTGAAAGCGCTGACAAACTTGTCGCGCGCGTAAAAAAAGCCATTGAAGATTCCGGAAGCAGTATGGATGTTCAGAAGAGGGAAAAGTTGGCGCGTAGATTCCTAGCCGAGATGGTCGAGTCTATTTCAGTGGGCATACTCAGCCATGCCGCTGCAAGCGTAAACGCAGAAGCTTTGGTGGACGACATTTCTGACGTCGTAGAGAAAAAGCGATCACTCGAAATCGGTGCCCCCGCGAAATCCAACGCTTACCGGCTACTAGCTCTTGCCGTAGCTCTTGACTCGGCTAAAGACATTCCCCGAGCTAAGCTGGCCGAACTCTATCAAGACAAAAAAAGTGACTTACTTGCAAGTCGAATAATCAAACTGCTTGTTTTGACTCGCCTATATATGTTTAGAACGTCGGAATCTGACATGCAATGGCTCGCATCGACCCTGGAAATTTCTCTAACTCAACAGCACAAAATCGCATACTCGAATAGTGGTCGCAAGCTTAACTAGAAGCCTTAATAAAAGGTGGTTCTATTCGACCCAGAGGAGTGCAGATCGGGAAGGTCCGTGACGGATGCTCGCATCACGCAGCGATTGATGGATCTGGCCGAAGCCCGCCCGGCCTGGGGCTGCCCGCAGTTGCATCGCCAGCTCCGACAAGAGGGCCACGTGATCAATCACAGGCGAAGACGGCGCTTGTACCGCGAGCAGGCATTGACGCTACGCCGACGCCGGCGGCGGCACCCAGTGGAACGGGAGAGCAGCTTCGTGGACATCCAGCTTCGTGGACACCTAAAAAGCTCGCAGCATCCCGCGCAATACAATTGCTCGCTATGGTCGTCTCAGCATACCCCCGTGCTCGGGCCGTCAAGGACTGCGCAAGTTCGGTAAACCGAATCCTTGACGGCCCTGCGCGCGGGGCTCCCGGAGGGTCGCCCACAGCGAGCAAACGCTGAGGGGCAAAAGCGCGAACGGCGCGGTCATGACCCACGCCGTTCGCTAACCACAAGGCCACCTCTGGAGTAAGCCCCATGGCTAAGCGCAAGCGTACCTCCCGCAGCCCCTCCACCCGCCAAGTCCGGGTCGGCAAGATCCACTACACCCGCGGCGTAAACGTCGCCGCCTGCGACGTTTCGTACATCCGCCTTCGCGGTCACTGGCTCACCGCCGCCGGCTTTGCGCCGGGCGACGACATCACCGTCCGCATCCGCCACGGCCGTCTCGTCCTCACCCGCCGCTGATCGCGCGGCTACGGCACCCGTCCCATCCGGGGCGGGTGCCTTCCGAGTTCCTGACGTCCCAGCGACCCGACCATCCGCGTTCGTGGCTAGCGTCGAACGCATCGATAGCGACAACGTCTTGGCGTCCGGCACTCGACCACTTTGCTCAAGACCGGCGAAGCGCTGGAAGCTCGCCCGATCCAGCAACTGGTATTCCATCGCATCGTCCGACAAGTTGTACAAGTTCTGCACAACCAGCAACCGGATCATCAGCTCCGTCGGATACGGCGGACGACCGCCGCGACCGGCATCGCCGATCACCAGCTTCGCATCGACCGCCTTGGCCAGTGCCGCGAAGTCGATGTGCCGATCCAGTACTTGCAGCGGGTCACCCAGTCGATCGCGCTTGGCCGAGCGTTCTTCTCCGGCAAACAGGCTGATCATGCTGGCTTACCTCAGGGGGGCGGCTACGAACCTACGACAATGTGGGAGGTTTTTCGAGGCGCCCTTAAGCAGTCGTGTGGGGAAGTTTATCGTTCCCGAAGGACATCCACCTTTTCGAACCCTGACGGTTGGCGAAAGGCGCGTTCGTGCACGCGGATGGGAGCCCACACCCTCACTCAGCAGCCCATCAGTAGTCTCTGTACGTCGTTAGTCGCTTCACGCCAGGACTGCTCGAAGACGGGTGAGACGTGCATGCGGTAAGCCCTTCCGTGGCTGCAGGGGCGAGCATCGTGACGGAGTGGTCCAGGACTTGAGACGAGGCCCGGTCGACTGGCCGTCTCAGGTGGGAGGAAGGCGACTCTCGTAGCAGACGACTCACTTATACCCGGTTACAGCGGCCGCGAGTGCGGTTGCTCGGCCTAGAAAAAACGAGCTTGCGACTAAGGAAACCCATGGATATTAAGAACATCATCGAATGGATAGCTAACGCGGGCGGCGTTTACCAAATTGCCAAGGAATTAATTGTCGAGTACATAATTCCATCTAGATTCGTTCGGAGCAAACTCGTCGGGTGCGAAGGATACTATTTCAGCGATGCTAGAAGTCCGGACAACAATAAAGAAAGCCTGATCATCAACATATTTGAGGTCAGCGCAAAAGGAAACTACAGAATCACCGCGGCACCAATTTTTTGCCACAGCGATGAGTTCAATTTCTCTTTCTCGCTAACGCTTATTGACAAGAACAATCAAATATTTACCGGAACATGGGAGAACAACAGCAACGGCGCCCGCCGGGGCGTCTGCATGCTCAGGCTGTATACAAGCGGCCATTCACCAAGATTCAAAGGCGGATATCTAGGGCCATCAAGAAATCGTGAGTTGGGAGTAAATGGAGCCGACTGGCACCTAACGCGCCTGTCAGACTTCTCAGATGGAAAAATTGGCGGCTACCTCAAGAAGCGAGCCGATATAGATCGACTGCTTCCCCCGGATTTTTTCAAGAGCGTCAACAAGAGACTTTCCCGACTGGCAGGAACGACCTTTTCGCATGACAGCTGCACCTTCGAGATATCTCAGGACGGCTTTCATCCCGGGGCTGGTAGCATAAGCACCAAGTTATACGACGCATTTATCAATGAAAATCCACGACTCAACGGCAAGACAGTTCTTGATGTAGGCACTGGGTGTGGCTTCTATGCAATCTGTGCGGCCAAGCGAAACGCCAAACTGGCCATCGGAATCGATATCGATGACGATGCGCTGATAAGGGCCCGCGCTAACGTTTCAAAAAACAAACTCAATCCCGAGACAGTTCACTTTTTGCGAGCCGGCGCAAACATCTACGACAATGTTCAATCGTTTCGACGATTTGACTTTATTTTAATTAACATGCCATTTACGGCCGAAAGCCATAATCACGTTATCGAGCGTGGCCTAAGAAAGATTTTTCTGATTGACCTTGAAACCACATTTAAAATGATTGTGGGTGCCGCGCTATTGCTGGATAGTGGGGGCAAGATATATCTGGCGTACGGAAATTCTGGATTTACTGAAGAGATAAAAATGTTTTTCAGAATCGCTGGCTTGCAGGCGTCACTACACTCACAATTTGAGAGCAGGTCCGAGCGCGAGACTTATTATATATATGTTTTAAAAAGGAAAATCTCTTAGCCAGCTTCGATCGAGGGCAGAGGGACGCACACCAACGCTGTCGGCACCGAAGCCTGTCCGAAAACCGGGTACTTAGGTACCCGGGATCCGGTCAGTCGCGGAGTGGACACGACGCTCTACCGCTGGTGCTCGGAGCAATCCGTTGTTGGTATTCCGCGAACGAGGATATCCACCGTTCGAACCCAGCAGGCGGCGAACGGGGTGTTCGTGTATGGACGAAAGCCCACACCTCACTCAGCTCATCAAGAGTCTTCGTACGTCGTTGGTCGCTGTTGACGTTATGCACCGCAAAGAACTTTGTCGGTGAGAGGCGGCCCCTTGTCGGGAAGGACGGGATCGTCATGATTTACCATTGACTCAACGCGGCTTCCGCCAATTTGACACCCCGGAGGTTTGCATATGCACGTTACCGACGTCGACCTCGGATTTGTTCATATAAATCCGTACGTACTCGCTGCATTAATCGCAGCACTTGCAAGCATTACGGTTAATGGCTTTTTTGCATTCCTAATAGCCATGCGATCCGCTCGTGTTAATTTTCAGAACAATCGTACTTTGCAGAATGACATTGAAGAAATTCGAAAAAATAACTTTAACGAGCTCGAGAAAATCAGGAGCGATCACGAAAAAGAAGTCGCCACACTTAAGAGTCAACTCCAGATTAAAGAAGCTAAAGAAATTGATAAGCACGCGAGAAGGCAGAACGAGCGCGAGAGGCAGCGTGCTGATAGGCTTGAGCTCATTGAGCGCCTTAGGGCTAAGCTCGTCACCCTGGAGCCGGAATTTCGGAGAGCGCTTGGATTAACCCCGCAAGCAACAGACGACGAAGTGATCGACGTGGCGCATCGGGTTTTTGGACAGTATTCCGATTTGCGAGAGCTGATGGGCAAGCTGCGTGGAAAAATTCGAGCAAGTCACTACCGAAAAGTAGATGTTC